>NZ_FQWU01000010.1 GCF_900129765.1 Massilia sp. CF038 | reverse complement strand
AATTTAAGTATTCAAAGACCGAAGTCTTTGGCACCTTCATCAAACGCCCACACTTATCGACTGTTAATTGTTAAAGAACTTATTCGGTACTGCTTTCTGCGCATCACGAAGCGTTGTGTTCGTTGCAGCAGAGAGGCGAGATTATGAAGCACAGCTTTGAAATCGTCAACCTCTTTTTGTTACAGCGCCGTTTCCGGCACTCCTTTCAGACTTCGTTAACTACTTGATTTCGTTAACGTTTTCATCGGGGAGGCGAACTATAGCAAAGCGCCAGAGCGCCCGCAAGCTCATTTCGAAAAAATATCTGCGAGCATGGCATTTTCGGCATCGGTGAACAGCCGGGAACGGGTCAGGAAACGCTTCCCCGTACCGTTATCGAGCGAGAACATCCCGCCATTGCCACTGACAACATCGATGATCAACTGGGTGTGCTGCCAATACGCGAACTGCTCGCTCCCTATATAGAACGGTGATCCATCCAGATCACCCAGGTGGATATCGGTGTCGCTGATATTGAATTCCCCCAGCGGGTAGCACATGGGGGCGCTGCCGTCGCAGCAGCCCCCCGATTGAAAGAACAGCACCGGCCCGTGCCGCTTGCGCAGAGTATCGAGCATCGCCAGAGCTTCGCCGGTTGCGACAACCCGGGCCGGTACGCTGTCCATCAGAAGAATCCCAGCGCTTTGGGGCTGTAGCTGACCAAGAGATTTTTGGTCTGCTGATAGTGGTCCAGCATCATCTTGTGATTCTCGCGCCCGATTCCTGATTGTTTATAACCGCCAAACGCGGCATGGGCCGGATACAGGTGATAACAATTGGTCCAGACCCGCCCTGCCTGAATGGCCCGCCCGACGCGGAAGGCGCGCGAACCGTCGCGTGTCCATAAACCGGCGCCCAAGCCATACAAGGTATCGTTGGCAATCCGTAGCGCGTCTTCCTCATCCTTGAAGGTCGTTACCGACACCACCGGTCCAAAAATCTCTTCCTGGAAGATGCGCATCTTGTTATCGCCCTTGAAGACGGTCGGATGCACGTAGAAGCCGTCCTTCATATCGCCGGCCAGCGTATTACGCTCGCCGCCAGCCAGCAGTTGGGCGCCCTCCTGCTTGCCGATATCGAGATAGGACAAGATTTTCTCCAGCTGCTCCTGCGATGCCTGCGCACCGATCATGGTGGTTGCATCAAGTGGATTACCCTGCTTGATCGACTTGACGCGAGCGAGTGCACGTTCAATAAAACGCTCGTAAATCGATTCCTGCACCAGGACGCGCGACGGACAGGTACACACCTCCCCTTGATTGAGCGCGAACATGGCAAACCCTTCCAGGCATTTGTCGAAATAATCGTCGTCCGCATCCATGACGTCGGCAAAGAAGATATTCGGCGATTTGCCGCCCAGCTCCAACGTGACGGGAATCAGGTTTTGCGACGCGTACTGCATGATCAGCCGGCCGGTGGCCGTCTCACCGGTGAACGCGATCTTCGCAATACGTTTGCTCGACGCCAGAGGCTTGCCGGCCTCCAGGCCAAAACCGTTGACAATATTGAGCACCCCCGGTGGCAGCAAATCGCCTATCAGCTCAATCAACACCATAATCGACGCCGGCGTCTGCTCGGCCGGCTTGATAACTACACAGTTGCCCGCAGCCAATGCCGGCGCGAGCTTCCATACCGCCATCAGTATCGGGAAATTCCAGGGAATGATCTGCCCCACCACGCCGAGGGGCTCATGGAAATGGTAGGCGTACGTTTCATGGTCAATTTGCGCAACCGAGCCCTCTTGCGCGCGGATGCAGCCCGCAAAATAACGGAAATGGTCAATCGCCAGCGGAATATCGGCGGCCATGCATTCGCGGATCGGTTTGCCGTTATCGATTGTCTCCGCGGTGGCCAGCAAAGTGAGGTTCTCTTCCATCCGGTCGGCGATCTTGTTGAGGATATTGGCGCGCTCGGCCTGCGAGGTCTTGCCCCAGGCGGCCTTGGCGCCATGCGCCGCATCCAGCGCCTTTTCAATATCCTCGGCCCCGGAACGGGCGATCTCACAGAATACCTGCCCGGTAATCGGGGTGACGTTTCCGAAGTATTCCCCTTTAACAGGCGGAACAAAGGCGCCGCCGATGTAATTGTCGTAACGCTGCTTGAACGGGTTTGCGACGCCGAGTTTGCTGATATCCGCGAGATTCATGTCGTCCTCTTTCCTGAAAGATTGTGTCAACGTAGATTAGATCTGGATCTAGAAAACCTATTGATGAAAATCAAGAAAAACATCGCGGCGGCAGAAAAACGCGCTGGCAGGTATATTGCTCACCGCTGACATCAAGAACTGCAGCACCGGGTAAGCGCCCGGTCAGGGCAGAAAGACATAGTATCGGAGAATGCATGCGACGACCGTTTCAACTGAACACCGCAGCGAGCCTGGTGGCTGCGGCCCTCGGACCGCTCGCCTTAGCCGTGCCAGCCGCCGCTGCCGAGCCGCCCATGGATGTCGTGGTCGTGAGCGGCAGCCGGATTGAACACGCCAGTTTTGACCTGCCCGCCGCGATCGACGTGGTCGACGCGCGCCGCATCCGCGACACGCAGATGCGGGTGAACGCGTCCGAGGCATTGGCCGCAGTGCCTGGTCTGGTGGCGCAGAACCGTCAGAACTATGCGCAGGACTTGCAGATATCCTCGCGTGGATTTGGTGCGCGCTCCGCCTTTGGTGTACGCGGCGTCAAACTGATCGCCGACGGCATCCCGGCCACCATGCCCGACGGCCAGGGCCAGGCCGCCACCTTCAATCTTGACATGGCCGAGCGCATGGAAGTCCTGCGCGGCCCCTTCTCCGCAATTTACGGCAACCACGCAGGCGGCACCATCCAGCTGTTTACCCGCGATGGCAAGGGCAAGCCGGAAGTTGAGACCAGCATCGCTGCAGGCAGCGACAACGCCCGCAAGATCGACATCAACGCGCAGGGCGAAGCAGGCGGCATCGGCTACCTCATCGACACGTCACGCTTCGATACCGATGGCTATCGCGCGCACAGCGCGGCCACGCGTGATCAGGCCTTCGCCAAGCTGACGCTAGCGCCTTCAAAGACCAGCCGCCTGACCATCAGCGCCAGCGCATTGCGCCAGGACGATACCCAGGACCCGCTCGGCGTCACCTGGGCCACCTACCAGCGCGATGCGCGCGCCGGCGAGACCGATGCGAGCGATACGCAAACGCCGCGCCGTACACTGGCTGAACGCTACAACACGCGTAAGAGCATCGACCACAAGCAAGCCGGTTTCGCATTCGAGCAGCGCCTGGGTGATGACCGCCTGCGCGCCACGCTGTATGCGGGCACGCGCCAGGTGATTCAGTTCCAGGCCTTCTCGCGCTTTGTCCAGACCCCGGCAACCCAGTCCGGCGGCGTGGTCGACTTTGACCGCGATTTCCATGGTGCTGACATCAATTATGTCCACGTGCGCCAACTAGGCGGTGGCAAGCTGACGACCACTGTCGGTGTTGATGCCGGCTACTCCAGCGACGAACGCCAGGGCTACGAAAACTTCATTGGGACGCAGTTCGGTTTGCAAGGCGCGCTGCGCCGGGACGAGACCGATCGCGTGTCCAGCATCGACCCTTATCTCCAGAGCGAATGGCAGCGCGACGACTGGGTCGCCAGCGCAGGCCTGCGCCACAGCCGCATGAAGGTTGATGTGCGCGACCGTTATCTGTCCAATGGCGACGACAGCGGCCGTGTCGATTTCCGCCACACCACCCCTGTCGTGGGTCTGCTGTACAAGGCTTCACCTACGCTCAATGTCTATGCCAGTGCTGCGCGCGGCTTCGAAGCGCCTACCCTGAACGAATTGTTCTATTCCGGAGCAGGCGCGGGTTTCAACTTCCAGCTGCGCCCTGCCACCAGCACGCATCTTGAAACCGGCGTCAAGGCGATCCTTGGGGCGCACACGCGCGTCAATGCGGCGCTTTTCCAGGTCAAGACCGATGACGAACTGGTCGTCGACGTCGCCACGGGCGGGCGCACCAGTTACCGCAATGCCGGCAAAACCTTGCGCCAGGGCGGCGAACTGTCGGTCGATAGCCAGCTTGGCGCCGGCATTGATGCGCGCCTGGCCGTCACGCTGCTACGCGCCATCTACGATCAACCCTTCGGCAATGTAGCGCAAGGCAGCCGCCTGCCCGGCGTGCCGAATGCTAACCTGTTCGGTGAACTCGCATGGACCAGCAGCAGCGGCGCGTTCGGCGCCGCGGTCGAGACGATTGCAAGCAGCAAGGCCTATGCCGAAGACGCCAACACGGAGATTCCTGCGCCCGGCTATGCCGTTCTGAATCTGCGCGCCCAGGCCAAGCAGCAATCGGGAGGATGGCGCTTCAAGCAGTTTGTCCGCCTGAACAACGTGAGCGACCACAAATACGTCGGCTCGCTGATCATCGGCGACGCCAACAAACGCTTTTACGAAGCAGCCCCCGGCCGTAACTGGATGGCCGGTTTCAGCGCACAGTACGCATTTCAGTAAGACTGCGCTGACTGTCCACCTGCTGCCTGCGAGACTGGCAGTGGGTACAGACGCGCCAAGATACGCCGCACGACTATACTGAGAAACTGTTCCAGTGGCTCGGTACGCTGCCCCTTGCGCGCATCCTGCAACAGTTGGGCCAGCGTCTGTTCTTCTTCGGTCAGCGCCCGCTCCACTTCGTTTTGCCAGAACGCCGGCGCCTCTGCTTCGACAAAGTCGCCGCGCCCGCGTCCGAAGTGCGCCACAGCCAGGTAGCGCAATACGCTGCCCGTCAACAGCGTACGCAGAAATTCATCGGCAAAACTGACCGACGTCTGATTGCGATCGGTGCTGGTATTGAAGCCCCAGGCAGCGCCAGCCATCGTCAGCGCGCCCATCAAACCACCCAGCAGGGCACCAGCGCCAAAGGTCAGGCCACCTGCCATCAGATCGGCGCCCAGCCCCGTCGCCGCGCCCGACACCACCGCGCCCAGCAGACCTGCCTGTGCCTTGTCGAGCGGGGCGCGCACCTTGAAGTTCTGCTGCACGCGCGCGTTCAGCTTGGCCGCTTTGCCCGGATCGATGCGGTGCAGCGCCAGCAGCTCGCGCGTGGCGCTATTGATATGCGCCTCCAGACGTTCGATCAGTGCCGCCATGGCCTTGTCGTGGCGCTGTCGCTCGGCCGTCTGACCAAGACCAACCACTTTCATGGCACTGTGCAGAAGGCCGCCCTCGCCCGCTTCCACCGGTTCGCTGTCCTGGGCGGCTGCCAGCAGCTGTGCCGCCGTCACCCGCATGGCCGCGCCAAAGCGCGCCTCATTTTCAGAGGCCCATTGCGCCAGCAGGCGCGCATAGCCGGCCTGCCGCTCGGGCGCCAGCACGCCGCCTACCGCTTCGTAAAATACCCTCTCATGCACCCAGCAGCGGGCAAACGCATCGAGCGGCAGCACCGCGCGCACGATCAGATAGGTGTTCATGTAGTCCTGCCAGCGCTGCTGGTCGGCTTGTTCGGCCGCCACCGGGCGCGGTGGCCCGAGCTGATTAAGCAGCACCAGCACCGGCTTGCCAAGCCAGGCAAGGATCTTCATTTCGGGCGGCAGGTAGCCAGCATCCTGCGGCGCCTCGGCCGAATTGACCAGATAGAGAATCACGTCCGCCGAATCTTTTGCGGTGCGCAGCGCCTGCTGGCTGAGCCAGAAGGGTTTGTCGCGGTAGCGGTCGAACACTTCGCGCAGAAACCAGCCGATCGGATTGCCGGACAGTTCGAGCCGGCGTAAAAGGCGCACCGAATCGCCGAATCCCGGCGTGTCCCACAGCGAAAGGAGATCGCCTTCGGGGGTCTTGAGGAGCGTATGCGACTCGGCCAATTGCGTCACGTGGGCCGCGTCGCGTACCTCGCCGACGTCGGTGCCAATCAGCGTGCGCGCCAGCGTGGTCTTGCCGTTGTTGGTGTGCGAAATCAGCGCGCACTGAATATGCTCGCTCATGAAATTTTCGACAGCCGCAGACCGGCGCGCTGATCGGCTTCGTAGCGCTCCGGTTCGGCCAGATTGACGACGGTGGCGGGCGCGCCGTGGAATTCACAAAACCGCAGCCACAGGCTGATGCGCTCGATCAGGCGCATATTGTCGCTGCGGTCTAGCAGGGTGGATTCATCGATCATCACCGTCACGCCGTGGCGCGAGTGACGCACCAGGTAATCGAGGAAAGTGCCGTGATTTTCCTTTTCCGGTGTTGCGGCCAGATTGAACAGGGCAATCGTGCAGGTGACGGAAGGATCGTCCAGGCTCACTTCGCGTAGTGCCACTTCAGGCTCTTCACCATAGGTGGACGGCGGACGCAGCAGCACGCGCGCCTGGTCGCCATACAGTTTGAGCGCGAGCTCGGAGAGCCCTTTCTGGCGCCCTTCATCCAGGGTAAAACTGTAGGGAATCACGCGCAGCAGCGCCGGCCCGCCCAGGCCGGCCTGCTCATCGAGCCGGCGGAAGTACGGCTGTCCCAGATCAATCGGAAAATTGGTTTGCAGGGCGCGCGCGCGCCAGTGGCACAGCAGCGCCAGCACCAGGCGTGGCACCACCACCAGCAAGAACAGCGTGGCTGCATACAGATGGACCCAGCGCGCCCCGCCCGCGGCCGATGGTGGATTGGAAAACCGCAGCGATTCGATGTCACCGAGCGAAAAGCCGTGCAGCGGCAGCAGCTTGAGCGCCGGTGCAAACAGGGCTGACAGAATCGCATGGACCTGGGCCGCATCGAGGAAAGTACTTTCCCAGCCGGCCCGGTACTCCGTCAGCAGCCCGCGTGCGTACAGTGACAGCATGGCGCCAGCGGCAAACATGGCCGCCGCAAGATGGAGCGTACGGGCCAGCCGCGCGCGATTCAGGCGCGCACTGAGCGCATTCCATTGCAGGATGAACTCGGCCAGGCCTGCCGCCAGGGCTTGCGGCAGTTTGCGCGGCAGCGCCGCGGGCAGCTTGAGCCTGGCCGCTGGAATAAAGTCAATCAAGCGCGCGCCGCGCCGCAACGACGGCAGCAGCCGCCACGCCACCAGGAACAGATACATCGCCAGGTTCCAGACAATAATGCATATCAGTGGGGCCGATAGCAGATCGACGCGGTGCGGATCGCCAATGCGGTCCAGCCCCGCCCCAATCAGCAAAGCAAGCACGGGCAGCACCAGCGCCAGACCAGCCATGGCGCTGCGGCGCGTGAAGAACACGCCCAGCGCGGGAAACCGTTCAGCCAGGCGCTTGCTCACTTGCTCACAGCGCTGTTCGAGGAATTGTTCGCGCGTGAAGGCGCTGCCGCTTTCCGACGCCTGCCACTGGGCCAGCTCGCGCGCCGCGCTGCTGGCGTATTTACGGTCATCGGCGCTGAGCACCTCGCGTTTTACATCGGCGGTTTCGATGGCGCGCACCAGCACCACTGCGCGGGCAACTTGTTCGTTCATGCTGATCCTGTCCTTGAGTGAAAAGACAACATTGACGGTCAATTGTGCCCCATTTCCGCCCATCGCGGGGGGCGTCCGCGCAGGCGGTTTTCGGGTTGTGCTATCTTAGCGCGGCAAAAATTGACAACAACAGGCCACGCTCCCATGTACATTCCCACCATCCAGCCCACCGCCAACCCGCCTTTGCGCGCAGCTCTGCAGCGCGCCATCGACAACAAGACCAAACCGCCGGGCAGCCTGGGCACGCTCGAGGCGCTGGCCATGCAGCTTGGCCTGGTGCAGCGCACGGTCGATGTCAGCATCGCGCAACCGGCCATCCTGGTCTTCGCCGCCGACCATGGCGTGGTGGCCGAAGGTATTTCGGCCTATCCGCAAAGCGTGACGTGGCAGATGGTGGAGAACTTCCTGGCCGGCGGCGCCGCCATCAATGCGCTGGCGCGCCATAGCGGCTGCGCCTTGCAGGTCATCGATGCGGGCGTCAATCATGATTTTGGCGTGCGCCCCAATCTGCTGGACCGCAAACTTGGCCCGGGCACCGCCAATTTTGCCGACCAGCCGGCCATGAGCGCGGCCGAATGCGCCAGCGCGCTTGAACATGGCCGCCAGCTGGCACTGACCCTGGAAGGGAACGTGGTCGGCTTTGGCGAAATGGGAATCGGGAACACGACAGCTGCGGCCGCGCTGATGCACAAGCTGACCGGTGTGCCGGTCGCCGATTGCGTGGGGGCCGGCACCGGCCTGTCGCGCGATGGCATTTTGCACAAACAAAAAGTGATCGAAGCAGCCGTTGCCAGCCACGCCCACGTCAACGAGCCGGTTGATATTCTGGCCACCTTCGGCGGCTTCGAAATTGCCATGATTGCCGGCGCCATGCTGGGCGCAGCCGAAAGTGGCAAGGTCCTGCTGATCGACGGTTTCATCGTCACCAGCGCACTGCTGTTTGCGGCAAAGGTGCAACCGGCCATTCTGGATTACTGCGTGTTCTCGCACTGTTCCGACGAACATGGCCACCGCCGCATGCTGGCCGAGCTGGAAGCACGCCCACTGCTCAACCTGGGCCTGCGCCTGGGCGAAGGTACCGGCTGCGCGCTGGCCTTGCCTTTGCTTGGCGCCGCTGCCGCCTTCCTGCGCGAGATGGCAACGTTTGAATCGGCCCAGGTCAGCGACAAATCGGCCTAGCCCATGGGGTACCTTGTCCATCAGGTCAGACTGTTCTTCATCGCGCTGCAGTTCTTCACCCGCCTGCCGATCCCGCGCTGGGTCGGGTTTGAGCCGCAGTGGCTGCAGCACGCCGCGCGCTACTTCCCGCTGGTCGGCCTGCTGGTGGCAGCAGTGGCCGCGCTGGTGTACTACGCGGCCTGCAGCCTGTGGCCGGCGCCGGTGGCGGTGCTGCTGTCCACCGCAGCCGGGATTTACCTGACCGGTGCTTTCCACGAGGACGGCTTTGCCGACATGTGCGACGGCTTCGGTGGCGGCATGAGCCGCGAACGTGTCATGGAAATCATGAAGGATTCGCGCATCGGCACCTATGGCGCGGTGGGAGCCGGTCTGCTGCTTGCGCTCAAGTGCGTTCTGCTGTCGGCGCTGCCGCCGGCCAGTGCCGTGGCGGCGCTGCTGATTGCCCATCCGCTGTCGCGCTTTGCCGCCACGTCCCTGATCTGGCAACTCGACTACGCGCGCGACGAAGGCAAGGCCAAGCCGATGGCGCAGCACATGACCACCGGTGAATTCATCACTGCCGGGGTGTGCGCTCTGGCGCCCCTGCTGGCGGCCGGCGTACTCACCCCGTCCGCCTGGCCGCAGCTTGGCGCGGCCCTGCTGGCAACCGCCGGCGCCACTATCTGGCTGGGGGCCAAATTCGTGCGCCGCATCGGTGGCTACACGGGCGACTGTCTCGGCGCAGTCCAGCAGGTCAGCGAGGTCGCGATCTATTTGTGCCTGGCCGCGGCGCTGGCGCAGTAGCGATGCGCCTGCATCTGGTACGCCATCTGGCGCCGCAAGTGGCCAAGGGCGTGTGCTATGGACGCACCGACCTGGCTGTCGATCCAACGCTGGAAGCCGCCAGCCTGACCGCTTTGCGCCAGATGCTGCCGTCCGCGGTGCCGGTGTACACCAGCCCACTGCGCCGCTGCGCCTCGCTCGCTACCGCCTTGCAGCCGCTGGCACGGGTCGATCCGCGTCTGGCCGAACTCGATTTCGGCGCTTGGGAAATGCAGCGCTGGGACGATATCGCCCGCGCCGACATCGAGGCGTGGGCGGCGGACCTGGTCCATTATCGGCCTGGCGGCGGCGAAAGCGTATTCGCCATGGCAGAGCGCATCGACGCTTTTTACAATGACCTGCTGGGCCAGCAGCTGCCCGAAGCGATCGTGATCTGCCATGCCGGCAGCATGCGCCTGCTGGCAGCGCGCCAGCGCGGATTGGACCCACTGTGCATGGCCCGCGCAGCGGCAGAACAGCCGCATGCCATCGGCTACGGCCAGGTCATCGTCATCGACTGTGTATAATTGTCACGTTTTGGTGCCCGCACGCATGTCCATGTGTGCAGTTAAACGGGAAACACGAAGCCTTCCAGCTAACGTGTGCTGCCCCCGCAACGGTAAGCAAGTGTCGTCCTGACCGACGACGAGCCGCCTCGAAAAACCACTGTGCCAATCAGGCATGGGAAGGTGAGACGGCCGCACTTGCCAGCCCGGATACCGGCCAAGACAGGTGGAAGTGTGCGAGCGGGGTTGTTCGCGGCGCGGCCGGAACTCGTTCCGCCCAGTCTGACGATCCGCATTGCGCATTTCTTTTCAATCCGGCCAACGGGGAACTCGGCCGGTTGCTTACTCTATTAGAAATGCCATGACCTTTCCTGTATCCCGCCGCGCGGCCCTGTCCTCGCTTGCGCTAGCCATCACCTCCTCTTTCGCTTACGCTGAAGCCACCACCGAAGCGGCCATGTCCACCGTGCTCGTGACCGCGACCCGCGCCCCGACCGCCGCCGCCGATGTACTGAGCGACCATGTCACGCTCAGCGCGGAAGACATCGCCCGTTCCGGCGCCGGCAATATCGTCGATCTGCTGCAAAAGCAGCGCGGCATTGAAGTGGCGCGCAACGGTGGCCCTGGCAGCAGCGCATCCGTGTTCATTCGCGGCGGCGATTCAAAACAGACCGTGGTGCTGGTGGACGGCGTGCGCATTGGCTCCTCCACCACCGGCGTGGCTAACTGGTCGGCCCTGCCGCTGGCCAATGTGGACCGGATCGAAATCATCTACGGCCCTCTGGCTACGATGTATGGCGCCGACGCCATCGGCGGCGTGGTACAGGTATTTACCAAACGCGGTTCGGGTGCCCCCAGCGTGACGGCCGCCGTCGGCGTGGGCAGCGACAAGGCCCGCAACGCCGACGCAGCCATCAGCGGCAGCAGCGGCGCGATCAGTTACGCGTTTGCGGTCACGCGCGACCAGGATGACGGTTTCTCGGCCACCAGGCCGGGCAACTTCTCGTACAACGCCGACAATGACGGTTACCGCAAGACCAGCGCCAGCGGCCAGCTCGCTGCCACCCTGGCCACCGGTCACGAAGCGGGCGTGCTGTTCATGCTCAGCGACCTCGATTCGCAGTACGATGCCGGTGCGTCCAGCTTTGACGCCCGCAGCGAGCAAAAGCAAAACAGCGTGGCGCTGTTCTCCAAACACCAGATCCTGCCGAACTGGCAGCTCAAGTTCCAGGCCTCGCGCGCGGACGACAAGGCGGCCAACCTGACCGCCACCAGCACCAGCCGCATCGACACCCGCTTGACCGCCTACAGCGCACAAAGCGACCTGGCGATTGGCGCCGACCTGCTGCAAATGGTACTGGAGCGGCGCGAGGAAGAGGTGGTCTCCAGCTCGACCGCGGCGCTGACCACGGGCCGCGCCACCAATTCCGCGGCCTTGTCGTATTCGCTCAAGCGGGGCAATCATCTGGCCAGCGCCAGCGCACGTCTGGACGACAGTACCCAGTACGGCTCCAAGAGCACGGGCGGTCTTGGCTACGGCTACCGCATTACGCGCGAACTGCGCGCCAATGCCAGTTACGGCACCAGCTTCCGCGCGCCCACCTTCAATGAACTGTACTTTCCAGGATTCGGTGTGGCGAGCAACCGTCCGGAGCTGGGCAAAAACGTCGAAGGCGGCTTTACCTACAACAGCGGCGCCACCGAAGCGACTGCCGTCTACTACCGCAATCGCCTGACCGACCTGCTGGTCAGCACCGCGGTGTGCCCGGTTGAACCGGCAACCCACGCGTTTGGCTGCGCCTACAACGTGAACAAGGCGACCTTGTCGGGCCTGTCGATCGGGGCGCGCACCCGCGTGGCCGACTTTACCTTCCAGGCCGGCGCCGACTTCCAGGATCCGCAGGATGACACGACCGGCAAGCAGCTGGTGCGCCGTTCGAAAAAGCATGCTAACTTCTCGCTCGAATACAGTGCCGGTGCCATCGTGGCCGGTGCCGCGGTTCAGCTCTCGGGCAAGCGCTTCGATGATGTCGCCAACACCCGTACCCTGGCCGGCTACGGCTTGCTGAACCTGTACGGTTCGTACCGCTTTGCGCCCGACTGGCGTGCCGAGGTACGCTGGAACAACGCCACCGACAAGCAATATGAACTGGCGCGCACTTACGCCACACCTGGGTCGCAAATCTACGTCGGCCTGCGCTACGGTATCAAATAGGAGACTGCGTGCATCCGTTCTTCCGCAACATGCGCCACCGCGCCAGCGTCATCATCACCACGCTGGCACTGCTGGCGGTCGCCAGTCTGATCATCTCCGGCATGGTGGGATCAGTACCGGTGCCCCTGGCCGATATGCCCGGGGCGCTGATGGAGCTGGCCAGCGGAAGCAACGGCTCGCTCGCGGCCACCTTGCTGGAACTGCGCCTGTCGCGCGCGCTGGTGGCCTTTGTTACCGGTTCCGCCCTGGCCCTGGCCGGGGTAATGATGCAAGCGCTGCTGCGCAATCCGCTGGCCGATCCGTATGTGCTGGGCATTTCGGCTGGCGCATCGGTCGGCGCGCTGGCCTCGCTGATGTTCATGGCGGCGCTGTGGGTGGTTGACGCCTTCGCTTTCGTGGGCGCGGTGGGCGTGTCCATGATGCTGTATTTTCTGGCCCGGCGCGATCTGCGCGGCGGCACAGCCGCTGAAGGCGGGGCCTCGCTTCTGCTGCTCACGGGCGTGATTCTATCTTCGCTGTGCATGGCCATGGTCACGCTGATGCTGTCCATCGCGCCCGAAAGCCGCTTGCGCAGCATGATTTTCTGGATGATCGGCGATCTGGCCGGCGCGCCGCTGCGGGTCATTCCGTGGGTAGTGCTGGCTGCCGGTCTGCTGTTTGCCTTGCGCAGCGCACGCGCGCTCAACGTTTTGGCGCTGCACGCGGAAGCGGCAGCGACCCTGGGCGTGCGCGTTGGCGCCCTGCGCAAAGGCTTGTTTTTCGCCTCCGGCCTGCTCACCGCCTCCGCCGTGACCAGCGCCGGCAGCATTGGCTTTGTGGGCTTGATCGTGCCGCACGCCTGCCGCTTTGCCTGTGGTCCCGACCATCGCCTGCTGATTCCCGCAGCCACGCTCGCCGGCGGCGCCTTTCTGGTCCTGGCCGATACCCTGGCTCGCACCGTGCTGGCGCCACAGCAGCTGCCTGTGGGTGTGGTGACTGCCCTGATCGGCGCGCCGGTCTTCCTGTACCAACTTCACAGGCTGCACCGCAAATGATCGAGACACGCCAACTCACACTGACAGCAGGAAGCCGTACGCTGGTCCGCAAGCTGGACTGGCATGTGCGCGCGGGGGAAAGCTGGTGCGTCATCGGCCGCAACGGGGCCGGTAAAAGTACCTTGATTCGCACCCTGGCGGGTCTGCGCGATGCCGACGCTGGCACCGTGGCCATGGACGGACGCACGCTGGCGCAATGGCCGCTGGAAGATCTGGCGCGCCATCGCGCCTTTCTGCCGCAGTCGCGCAGCGACGCATTTTCGTACCGCGCGATCGAAACCGTGCTGGCAGCGCGCCACCCGTATCACGCCAGCCGCTACTGGGAGGGTAGCGATGACCTGGCCATTGCCCGCAATGCGCTGGCAGCGATGGAGGTACTCGACCTGGCCGAGCGCGACGTGCGCACCCTGTCCGGCGGCGAGCGCCAGCGCGTGGCCATTGCCGCCATGCTGGCCCAGGATACACCGCTGCTGCTGCTGGACGAACCGGCCAATGCGCTTGACCTGGCCCACCAGGTCAGCGTGATGCGGCTGCTGTCGCGCCTGTGCCGCGAGCAGGGCAAGACCGTGGTCATGATCGGACACGACCTGAGCCACGCGCACCAGGCCTCAAGCCACGCCCTGCTGCTGATGGGTGATGGCGAATGGCTGGCCGGGCCCGTCGACGAAGTCATGCAAGCGCCCATTCTGAGCCGCTATCTGGGCCACCCGATTGAAGTTATCGAACACGGCGCACGGCGCCTGTTCATCCCTACCGAGGAATCCACATGAGCGATATCAACGAGCGCCACCGCGTGCGCATGGAACGAAAAAAAGCCATCATCGATGCAAAAATCGCCGCTGCCGACAAGCAGATCGGCATCATCATCGTCAATACCGGCAATGGCAAGGGCAAAAGCTCGAGCGGCTTCGGCATGGTGGTGCGTGCAATGGGACACGGGATGAAGGTGGCCGTGGTCCAGTTCATCAAGGGGGCCATGTCGACCGGCGAAGAGAAATTCCTGCGCCGCTTCCCTGACGAAGTGCAGTTTCACGCCATGGGCGAAGGCTACACCTGGGAAACGCAGGATCGCGAACGCGATGTCGCCAAAGCGCAGCAGGCGTGGGAAATGGCCAAAACCTTCCTGGCCGATCCCAGCATCGGTCTGGTGCTGTTCGATGAATTGAACATCGCACTCAAATACAAATACCTCGACGTTGACGTTGTCATCGCTGACCTGCTCGACCGGCCGGACATGCAGCACGTCGTCATCACCGGGCGCGGCGCGCCGGACGAGTTGATCGCCGTGGCCGATACCGTCACCGAAATGGCGGTCGTCAAACATGCTTTCAAAGCAGGCATTGGCGCGCAGGCGGGGACCGAATGGTAGAGCGTGGCCACGCCCAGGTAAAGGTGCTGCTGGTGTCAGCAGTGGCCTCCGGCCAGGGTAAAACCACCGTGACCGCGGCCTTGGCGCGTGCACTGGTCAAGCGCGGCCAGCGGGTGCGCGTCTTCAAATGCGGGCCTGACTTCATTGATCCCATGCTGCTTGAACGCGCCAGCGGCGCACCGGTCGGTTCGCTCGACCTGTGGATGGTGGGCCTGGACCAGTGCCGCAGTCAGCTGGCCGCGATGGCGCCCGACACTGATGTCATTTTGATCGAGGGTGTCATGGGTCTGTACGATGGCAATCCATCCTCGGCCGATCTGGCCCGCACCTTCGGCTTTCCGGTCATGGCCGTCATCGATGCCTCTGCCATGGCGCAGACGGCCGGCGCGCTGGTGCACGGACTGCGCGATTACGGCCCGGTGGACATGGCCGGCGTGATCGCCAACCGCGTGGCCAGTCCCGGCCACGCGACGATGGTGGCAGCCTCGCTGCGCGACATCCCCCTGTTTGCGACGCTGCCGCGCCAGGACAAAGCCCTGCCCGAGCGCCACCTGGGACTGGTGCTGCCCGGCGAGCAAGCCGATATTGATCTGCTGCTCGACACATTGGCAATGCAGCTCGATTTCGACGAAGCCGCCTGGGCTGCGCTGCGCCCGAGCGCCATCGACCTGTCGGCCCAGGCAGAGCCGGTCGCGCCGCTGCTGGCCGGTAAAACCATTGCCATCGCGCGCGATGCCGCCTTCGCATTCCTGTATCCCGCCAACCTGGCGACGCTGCGCGCACTGGGCGCCACACTGATCTTCTTTTCGCCGCTGGCCAACGATGCGGTACCGGCTGATGCCGACGCCGTGTATCTGCCTGGCGGCTATCCCGAGCTGCACGCGCAGGCGCTGTCGGACGCGGCCATCTGGCAGCAGTCGATCCGCGCTGCGCACCTGGCAGGACTGCCGATCCTGGCAGAATGTGGCGGCATGATGGCACTTGCCGAATCGCTGGCTGACCAGAGCGGCGCCGAGTGGCCTATGGCGGCGCTGCTGCCTGGCCGCGTAGCCATGCAAAAGCGCCTGGCCGGACTTGGCTCTCAGGGATGGCAAACCGAATATGGCGTCCTGCGTGGCCATACCTTCCACTACTCGACGCTGGCCACCAGCCATCCTGTGCATGCGCAGACCATCAAGCATCCAAGTGGTGCAGCGGGTGAATCCGTGTACCGCGCCGGTTCGCTCACGGCGTCCTACTTCCACGCCTACTTCCCCTCCTGCCCCGCTGCGGTTGCGGCCCTGTTTTCGGGAAGTGCTGTATGAGCACCACACTGGTGCTGGGCGGGGCGCGCTCGGGCAAGAGCTTGTATGCGGAAAGGCTGGCACAAGCGTCCGGGCATGAGCGGTTTTATCTGGCCACCGCGTGTGCCGGCGACGCTGAAATGGCGCAGCGCATCGCGCACCACCGCGCCCGCCGCGAGCATGGCTGGACCACGATCGAAGAGCCGATCGCGCTGGCGGAGACCATTGAACGGCATGACAGTGCCGGCACCGTCATTCTGATTGACTGTCTTACGCTGTGGCTGACGAACTTGATGTTTTCGGATGGGCGCCGCTATCCGGAGACGGGAACGGCCGAACTGCCGGCACTGTTCCACCAGCAGCGCCAGGCGCTGCTCGACGTGCTTGCGCACGCCAGAGGCGACATTATTCTGGTGTCGAATGAAGTCGGCATGGGCATCGTCCCCATGGGTGCGGTGTCGCGCATATTTACGGATGAAGCGGGGCGGCTCAATCAGGCGGTGGCGGCGGTTTGTGACCACGCCGTCTTCATCGCCGCAGGTCTGCCGCTGGTACTTAAGGGGGCGCCATGCTTGCCGGCCTGAGCGTACTGCAGCTGGCGGCACTGCTGCTGGCGGGTGTACTGCTCGACCTTCTGCTGGGCGAGGCAAAACGCTGGCATCCCCTGGTTGGCTTTGGCAATCTGGCCGCGGTAATCGAACGCACGCTCAACGCGGGCAAAGTTCGTTACCTGCGCGGCGCGCTGGCCTGGGTGCTGGCGGTGGTGCCCATTACGATCGCAGCGCTCTGGATCTGCGGTCTGGCCGGCTTGATCGCCCATGCCGTGCTGCTGTATTTCGCACTCGGCTTGCGCAGTCTGCGCGACCACAACGTGCCCATCGCACGCGCTTTACTCGACGGCCACCTGGCACTGGCCCGCAAGCTGACCGCACGCATCGTCAGCCGTGACACCGCCAACGCCAGCGCGCAGGATCTGGCCAAGGCCAGCGCCGAATCGCTGCTTGAGAATGGCAACGATGCCGTATTCGGCACACTATTCTGGTTCGCAGTCGCAGGAGGGCCCGGCGCGGTCCTGTTCAGGCTTGCCAATACCCTGGACGCGATGTGGGGCTATCGCAATGCGCGCTTTAACGAATTTGGCTGCGTGGCTGCGCGCATCGACGATGTCCTAAACTTTGTGCCCGCGCGGCTGACTGCCTTGTCCTACGTTGGGCTGGCAGACAATCGCGCACTCGCCTGGCGCTGCTGGCGCATTCAGGCACCTGCGTGGCCCAGCCCGAATGCAGGCCCGGTCATGGCCAGCGGCGCCGGCGCGCTGGGTGTGGCCCTGGGCGGCGCAGCCGTATATGACGGCGTGACCGAACAGCGTCCGCCCTTGGGCGACGGTATGCCCGCTGGCGCTCACGATATCGAGCGCGCGTGGAAACTGGTGCAGGCCACCACGCTCCTGTGGCTCGCACTCGCGTGCGCCACGGCGACCGGCGCGTGTTTGTGGGAGGCGTTTCATGCTTGAACATGGCGGTAATCTGCGTGCGGCAATGGCGCTTTACGGCGGCGCACGCGACGAGTGGCTTGATCTGTCGACGGGTCTGAACCCCCGTGGTTATCCCGCGCCGCAGACAGCGCCGGACGCATGGCACCGGCTACCCGAGCCCGATCCAGGCTTGCTCGACGCAGCCCAGGCCTATTACCGCGCCCCGCACATGCTGGCGGTGGCCGGAACCCAGGCCGCCATCCAGGCACTGCCGCAAATGCGCATGCCACGGCGTGTCGTCGTGGCCGCACCATCCTATGCGGAGCATGCGCATCATTGGCAGCGGCACGGCCACGCGGTGCGGGAAGTGGCGTATCAGGATTTGGCTGGCGAGCTGCCATCGTGCGACATCATGGTGGTCTGCAATCCCAACAACCCTACCGGCGAAACCGTTGGCCGCGAGACGCTGCTTGCCTGGGCGCTCGACCTGGCAGCCCGCGGTGGCTGGCTGATTGTCGACGAGGCGTTCGGCGATGTCACGCCAGAGGCGAGCGTGGCTGAATGGAGCAATCGGCCAGGGCTGATCGTTTTGCGCTCCATCGGAAAATTTTTCGGCCTGGCGGGGGTGCGCGTCGGTTTCGTTGGTGCGCACGAAGAAGTACTCACGCTGTTGGGTAGTACGCTGGGGCCCTGGACTGTCAGCGGCCCCGCGCAGCAGATCGCGCAGGCTGCACTGCGCGACAGCGCCTGGCAGCACGCCACGCAGGAACGGCTGATGGCCGATGGTGCGCGGCTGCGCCAGCTTCTGGCCAAACATGGCATCGTCTCGCACGGCTGTGCGATGTTCCAGTGGTGGCCAGAAGCCGCACCGGAAGCGTTTCGCGAACACATGGCGCAGCGACAGATCTGGGTGCGCCTTTTCCCACACGCGGCGCGCGGCATTCGCCTTGGCCTGCCGCCCGACGAAGCTGCCTGGCAGCGCTTGAAGACCGCACTCACCGAATGGAAGCAGAGAACAGCATGAAAAAATTGATCTTTCTGGCCGCATGCATGCTGACCCAGGGCGCCAGCGCGGCCATCACCGTCAAGGATGATGATGGCCGCGCAGTCACGCTGGCCAAACCCGCCATGCGTGTTATCTCGCTGGCCCCGCATGTGACCGAGATGGTCTACGCGGCCGGCGGTGCCGATCGGCTGGTGGCAGCAGTCGACTATAGCGACTACCCGGAAGCCGCGAAAAAGCTGCCACGGGTCGGCAGCAACCGCCAGATCGATATGGAACGCGTCGCTGCCCTGAAGCCCGACCTGATCGTGGTCTGGATGCATGGCAGCTCCGAACGTCAGATTGACCAGATCCGCGCACTTGGCTTCCCGGTATTTCACAGTGAGCCGAAAAAACTGGACGACATCGCCAGCAATCTGACCCGGATCGGACAATTGATGGGCACCGAACCAGTGGCCGATAGCGCTGCCGCGGCTTTGCGCGCCAAACTCGCGGCCCTCAGCGCCCAATATTCAAAGCGGGCGCCGGTGCGCATGTTCTACCAGTTCTGGAACAAGCCGCTGTATACGCTCAATGGGGAGCACATCATCAGCGACGCCGCGCGCATCTGCGGCGCCGAAAATGTGTTTGCCCGCCTGAAGGTCACCGCGCCCGTGGTCGATATCGAGGGCGTCTTGCAGGAAGATCCGGAAGTGATTATCAGCGGCAGCACCGCGGACGATGGTGGACTGGATATATGGAAGGCGACTCCGTCCATGACCGCAGTCAAGCGCGGCAATCTGTACCGGGTCGATGGCAATTTGCTCAACCGCTCCGGCCCGCGCATGATCGACGGCGCCGCTGCGCTGTGCGAAAAGCTGGATCTGGCTCGCCAGCGCCGCAAAGCCCCATGAAGTCCTTCCCCTTTCACACCTTGATGGTCCAGGGGACCACGTCGGACGCGGGCAAGAGCACGGTGGTCGCTGCTCTATGCCGGCTACTGAAGAACGACGGGGTGCGCGTGGCGCCATTCAAGCCGCAGAACATGGCGCTCAACAGCGCGGTCACGGCGGACGGCGGCGAGATTGGCCGGGCCCAGGCACTGCAAGCGATTGCAGCTGGTGTGCCACCCCACACCGACATGAATCCGGTGCTGCTCAAACCTTCCAGCGACATCGGCGCGCAAGTGATCATTCATGGCAAAGTGCGCGCCGAAATGAACGCGCGTGACTATCATCAGTACAAGACGGTCGCCATGGCGGCGGTACTTGAATCCTACGGCCGCCTGCGCGAACAACATCAGGCCGTGGTAGTGGAAGGCGCAGGCAGTCCGGCCGAAATCAATCTGCGCGACCGCGACATTGCCAACATGGGCTTTGCGGAAGCGGTGGACTGTCCCGTGATTCTGGTGGCGGACATCGACCGTGGCGGCGTCTTCGCGCACATCGTCGGCACGCTCTCCTGCCTGTCGCAAAGCGAGCGCGATCGCATCGTCGGATTTGTCATCAACCGCTTCCGCGGCGACATCGCGCTGCTCGAACCCGGTAACCGATGGCTGGAGCAGCAGACCGGCAAGCCCGTGCTCGCGGTGCTGCCCTATCTGCAGGGCCTGTTCCTGGACGCGGAGGACGCGGTGCAGCCGGTGCAGGCGACGCAGGGCGCATTCAAGATCGTGGTTCCCTCAATTCCGCGCATGAGCAATCACACCGACTTCGATGCTTTGCGCGTTCACCCGGATGCGGACCTGCGCTTTGTGCGCCAGGGCGAAGCAAAGCCACCATGCGACCTGTTGATCATCCCCGGCAGTAAAAACACCCGTGCCGATCTGGCCTGGCTGCTGGAGCAAGGCTGGGGCGACTACATCATCAAGCACCTTCGCTATGGCGGAAAAGTGATCGGGATCTGCGGCGGCTTCCAGATGCTGGGTAGCACGGTGGACGATCCTCACGGCGTCGAAGGGATCAGCGGGCAGTCACGCGGCCTGGCGCTGCTGGACATGCACACCGAAATGTCGCGCGAAAAAACACTGGTCCAGGTGCGCGGCACCTGCGCCTTTGCCGACGCCAGCGTGACGGGATACGAAATTCACATGGGCGTATCGAGCGGGGCCGCCCTTGCGCGCGCAGCCTTCCACATAGACGGCCGCCCTGAAGGTGCGATATCGGACGACGGCCAGGTATTAGGCAGCTACCTGCACGGCATGTTCGACGATCCCCAAGCCTGCTCAGCGCTGCTGGACTGGGCCGGCCTGCACAGCAACCACGTGGTGGATACCGCACAGCTGCGCGAAGCAAGCCTGGACCGAATCGCGCAGGCTGCCCAGCCACTCTATGACGCACTTGCCATGCTTCCCGCCCGTAGCGACGGCAGCTTCAAGCCTTAGTGCGTTTGCAGCAGACAAAAAAAACCGCCGTTGCCGGCGGTTTTTTTTTGAGTGCTAAATATTACTTCGCTTTGCGGCGACGCGCGGCGTACAGACCAGCAACGCCGAGAGCCAGCAAGGCCATCGAACCTGGTTCTGGTACTTGGGTGTTACCAACCAGCAGATTTTCAAACATACGGCCGTTGCTGAAAGCGCCGCCCCAGTTGGTCGATGAATGATCGAAGACGTTCTGGTCGGTGATCAGGAAGATGCTACCGGCGCCGATGTTTTGGTAGGCCATCATGACGCTAGGCTGACCCAGGTACGAATCTTCGCCCAACATCAGAGCAACAGCGCTGCCGCTGACGCTCAGTGGTGCAAAAGCTGCGTACTCGTAGTTGTTAACACCGCTGGTCAGCGGATGCGCCAGGATTTGGCCGTCACCGACGCTGGCGGTGCGGAAGCCGCTGTCCAGAATCACGTTGTTGATGCTGATGGTGCTGCCCAGTGCGGCGAGAGCAGCATTGATGCGGTTGTTTTCGTTTGGCGAAATCGTACCGTGCTCGCCCAGGAAGGCGATACGGCCACCGGATGCCAGGAAGCTTTGCATGGCGATCAGTTCAGCTGGGGTGTAAGCATCAGATGGCTGGCTGGCCCACAGCAGATTGACACCAGTCAGGTTGACGGTGTCCAGGGTGCCTACGCCGATGGTCGAGGAGTGACCGGCCAGGCTGTTGTAGAAGCTGTTGATGGTGTTCAGGGTTGGGCCGCTGATCTGCTCGCCCCAAACTTTGACAACACCAGCTTGTGCGGTAGCGCTGACCAGCAAGGTCAGGGCCAGTGCTGCCTTCTTCAATGACATCATTTTCATGGTTTTTCCCTAGTAGTTAGACAATAGAGTGTCGTTTTTTCTGAAATCTTTGCTTAAAAACACTGTAAGTGCAGCAGAGATATAGCAAGAACTGGACCACGATTGCGAACTGGAAAATGTTTATGAAAATCAATGACTTAGGCGAGGCGTAAAGTTGAACTTATTTTAATTGTAAGGTTTCTCGACACTGCATGCTGCTGGTGAAAAACTTGAATTGCATCTTACAAAGCATCAGACGAAAAAAAACCCCAGAAGCATTTCTGCTCTGGGGTCTTTCTTTTATAACTAGCCTGACGATAACCTACTTTCACACTGGTTGCAGCACTATC
>NZ_FQWU01000009.1 GCF_900129765.1 Massilia sp. CF038 | reverse complement strand
TATGCCTGATGACCATAGTAACTCGGTACCACCCCTTCCCATCCCGAACAGGACCGTGAAACGAGCTTACGCCGATGATAGTGCTGCAACCAGTGCGAAAGTAGGTTATCGTCAGGCTAGTTATAAGAGAAAAACCCCAGAGCAGAAATGCTTCTGGGGTTTTTTTTCGTCCCTACCGCTGGTGCAGTATCATTAACTCGTGCCCACTTCTGATTCTCCATGCCAGTCACTGACAATAACGAACTGATTCGTCGATCGATCTTGTTCCTCAGCCTGGGCGCAGGCATCGCATTTTTCGCTGTGCTGCTATTCTCTTTTGCCCGTCCGGTGATGGTCGAAACATGGGCGCGTGAAGCCATCGCACTGGAAGTCGAAAATCGCGTTGGCGAAGTGATACATGCATCCGCAAATTCAAAACTCATCAAATCTGCGGAGCGCATTCTTGCGCACAACAACAAAGAAATTGAAGAGGCCAGGGCTGCGCTAACAAGCCAACTGCCGTCGCGTATTGTCCTCATCATGGAGGCCATGGCCCACCCTGAATGCCCGTGTCGCCAGCGCGCATTGCACACCGAGCATGATGCGCAAAGCAGTCGGATTGGCGCGCTCATTAAAGACAACGCGCGCATCACCGCGCTGATCGAATCCAAGTACCTGGAAGTCGCACACTCGCTGCTGAGGGAAGTACACATCGTCAGCGCAGCGAACGGCGCAGTTCTCCTGCTTCTTTCAATGACAGCGTGGCGATGGAAGCGTCCCGCATTGCAGCTCCTGGCGCCAGCTGTTGTGATGGGTGGCGCCACTGTCCTTACCGCGGCCGCCTATTTACTTAACCAGAACTGGATGCATACAGTCTTGTTTGGTGTCTACGTGGGTTTTTACTATCTGGCCTACCTGTCGATCGCCTTGCTGTTCTTGGCGGACATTGTCTTCTGTCGTGCGCGGCTGACCTTGGCGCTGCTTGGGGGAGCTCTGGCGGCACTGGGGGCCGCATTGAGCGCTGCTTGCTGACCGCCTCAGGCAACCAGCAAGTCACTCCGGTGGCGGAGCGTCGGGGTCGTTGGCCGCTGGTTGTAGATCGGCAGCCGGTTCTTCGCCCACCAGATCGTGCACGGAGCATTGAAAGACATTGAGCAGGCCGTTGATGACGTCCATGTTCACTTTCAAGCTCTTGTTGTCGATGATGCGCAGCAGCTGCGCGTTGGAGATCTGCACGCCATCGCTGATCAGCATGCGCTGCAGCGCCGCGGAAGAGCGGATGCCGCGGCTGGCCATTAGCGTTCTGACGTGCAGGACGACCTGGCGGCGTCCACTGACTATAGGGAATTCTGTATTTGGTTTCATTGAAGGTCGTCCTCACACGACCCCATCATTGTAGCATTTCCCGCAGTAGACGCAAAAAACACGCATTAAATCAAAAAATATTTCATCAGATAGAATATTTTGCTTGCGCTTGCTCAAAACGCATGTCAGAATCACTCCATCGCATCACCAAACAACACCCAAGGAAGCTATCGTGAATACCAAGTCGAACATGCAACAACAACAGAGCCAGCGCACAGCGCCGGCCCTGGCGTTGCGTGGCTGGCTGGCCGGCACGCAGCGTCCCTTCGGCAAACGCGGGCACTCGGTCTATCCGGGCAAGCGCACGCAGCTCGCGTGTGAATGTAATCTGCGCCATTCCGATTGGACTCATAGCATCCGAGGGTTTATGCCCTTGTCGCACAGGATCACACCTTAGCGACTGACCTTACCGGTCATAGGCGAAAGCCCGGATGCTCTTTATCAGAGCACCCGGGCTTTTTGTTTTTGTGCCCGCGTTTTCGCAGCAAAGCTCACGTCATGCCACACAACGCTGGATGACAGAGCCTGGTAGAAAAGTCCCCTTGAGTGGGGCCGCCAGCCGGATAGCCCGGACCCACTGGCGCACAGTTCTTTAACAATCTGGAATGGTTTTATTGAATTCAGCCGGTAATGAAAAGCGTCCCTCACGATGTTTTCCATTGCGCTGGCTGGATCTGTGCGGAATTAGCTCAATTGGCAGAGCGCGACCCTTCCAAGGTCGAGGTCGAGGGTTCGAGGCCCTCATTCCGCTCCATTACGCGAGTCGCTTTTCCAATGAAAAGTGCATGGCCTGGCCAGGGAGAGGTTTTGCCCAAGGCGGTTGGCGTAATGGGTTTATCGGGTGGCGCGCAGCTCGCTGCTGTATTCGCCCCCTCCTTCATTTTCTTCCCCGGTAGCTCAGTTGGTAGAGCACTCGCCTGTTAAGCGAAAGCGCACTGGTTCGATGCCAGTCCGGGGAGCCAGTTTCAATTGTGGATTAGCTCAGCTGGTAGAGCACTTGACTTTGACTCAAGGTGTCGCAGGTTCGAACCCTGCATCCACTGCCAGTTTCCCCCGCGGCCTTCACGGTTGCGCAATGTGAGCGTGGCTGAATGGTCAGGCAGCGGATTGCAAATCCGTTTTATGCAGGTTCAAATCCTGTCACTCACTCCAGTTTTTCTCCGGTAGCTCAGTTGGAAGAGCATTCGCCTTTTAAGCGAAAGCGCACTGGTTCGAGTCCAGTTCGGGGAACCAGTTTCAATGGTGGCGTTAGCTCAGTTGGTAGAGCCCCGGATTGTGATTCCGGTGGTCACCGGTTCGAATCCGGTACGTCACCCCATGTTTTTGTCCCGGTAGCTCAATTGGCAGAGTTGCGGTTTCCAACACCGACGGTTGGGGGTTCGATTCCCTCCTGGGATGCCATATCACACTCGCCTTAGCTCAGATGGAAGAGCGCGACGCTACGAACGTCGAGGTCGCAGGTTCGATCCCTGCAGGCGGGTCCATTCAATGCAGCACACTCTTTCGCTTGCCGGACGCTCCTCACGGCAGCCGGCGGATGGATGTGTGCTGCGCCAATTTCGGAGGTTAGCTCAGCCAGGAAGAGCAGGGCGTTTGGTACGCCCAGGCCGCAAGTTCGATTCTTGCACCTCCGATCAGTTTTACGCCGATGCAGCGCATCTCGACGCGTTGCGGATGGCTCAAGATGTGCTTTCACGCAAAGCCGCAAGCCGGCAGTAGCCACCGATAGGCTGCGCGCGGCTTGCGAAGGCGCGGCGCCTGAAATAAGGCGCGCACAAGCTGTCATGTACGCCGAAAGTTTGTGTGCATGTCCCCGGAAAGCAACCGGGACTCTTTTTGCGCCCGTGGTGGAATTGGCAGACACGCCTGGCTTAGAACCAGGTGCCGCAAGGCTTCCGAGTTCAACTCTCGGCGGGCGCACCACAACAAACCATTCCAGATATTTTCCCTATGCCGACACCGGGCGCGGCTTGCCGTCCGGCGCAACCAAACAATGTGATGAATCGAAGACGAAGGTGATGTGATGATGACTCAAATTCTGGTCCTGGACGTCGCTGGACGGCCAGCAAAATGGATTTCCCCTAACGATGCAGCAATTTATTACGCCAACCGCAAAGTGGCTTGGGATCTGGGCGATGAGACCTTGACCCTGCGCGGTGGACACGACCGCAATGGCGAACAATCGCTGCTGACCGTCAAGCCGGTGATCGCGATTGCCGGCCGCGCCATGCTGGGCAGCGTACGTCAGGAATTGCCGCTCGGGGACCAGAATCACATGCTCTTCAAGCGCGATCGCCACATGTGCGCCTACTGCGGCGGGGTCTTTGCGCCCAAGGATTTGTCGCGCGACCACGTGCTGGCCAGTTCACGCGGCGGGCCGAATACCTTTGCCAACTGCGTTACTGCCTGCAAGAAGTGCAATGGCGAAAAGGGCGACAAGCTGGTCGAACAGTTCCGCCCGCTGCTCTACGTGCCCTACACCCCGTGCCGCAATGAGCACTTCATCCTGCAAGGCAGGAACATCCTGGCAGACCAGATGGCGTATCTGTCACTGAAACTGCCGCAGCATTCACGGCTGCGTTCCTGAGACAAGCAAGTAACGGCGCCCTGGCCGGACAGACGGATCAAGCGATCACGCCTGCCCGACCACGGGCGCCGTTTGTTGTTTTGAAATCCCCCGGCTGATGCTCTCGCCATCTTCGCGCCGCAAGCGCCAGAAAGTCAGCGACGACAGCGCCGTGACAATGGCCAGCGCCAGGAACGCATGATGCAGGGCCGAGGTCACCATGACGTGGTTGGTCTGCGGTACTTTCCCTAGATACCAGGCCGCCACGATCGAGCCGCCGGCCAAGCCAAAACTCATCGACAATTGCTGGAACGAACTCGACATCGTACTCGCCATGCTGGAGTCGGCATCGTTGATGTCAGCGTAGGCAAGCGAGTTCATGCTCGAAAACTGCATTGAATTGAAAAAGCCCTGCATGGCCGAAATCATGACGATGCACCAGAATGGGGTGGCCGCGTCCACCAGCGCATACAGGGCAATGGTGATGCCGATGAAGACCGTGTTGACGGTCAGGATTTGCCGGTAACCAAAGCGGCGCAGCAAGCGCTGCGACACAAACTTCATGCCCATGGCTGCCAGTGCGGCAGGCATCATCAACAGGCCCGATTGCCATGCGGGCAAGCCGATGCCGACCTGGTACAGCAGTGGCAAAAGGAAAGGCAGGCCGCCAATGCCAAGCCGCGTGACGAAGCCGCCCAGCACGGAAATGCGGAAGGTGCGCACCCGGAACAGTGCCAGGCGCAGCAGGGGGAACTCGGTACCACGTTCGTGCAGGGCGTAGCCGACCAGCAAACTGGCGGCAAGTACAAAACCCAGCGCCATCATTGCAGGCGACAAAGTGTGCTCGCCAAAAATCTCGAGCAGCCAGGACATGATGGCCGTGCCGGAACTGAACAGGGCCATGCCGACCACATCGAGCGGGCGCCGCGTCGCCGCGTGGTAGTCGGGCATGTAGCGCATCACCAGCCACAAGGCCACCATGCCTACCGGCACGTTGATAAAGAAGATGACGCGCCAGCTGGTCCAGTGCACGATCAGGCCGCCCAGCGTCGGTCCCAGCAAAGGCCCGATCAGTGCCGGGATGATAACGAAGTTCATCGCGCCCAGCAGCTCCGCCTTGGGGAAAGTGCGGATGATGGTCAGGCGCCCGACCGGCATCATCATGGCGCCGCCCAGGCCCTGCAGCAGGCGCGCCGCAATCATCATGGGCGTATTCACGGCCAGTCCGCACATGACCGAGGCCAGCGTAAAGACCACGATCGCCACCGCGAACACGCGCTTGGTGCCAAAACGGTCCGCCATCCAGCCGCTGACGGGAATGCCCACCGCCAGGCTCAGGATATAACTGGAAACAATGGACTTCAGGCTGAGCGGCGTGACTTGCAGGCTGGCCGCAATACTGGGAATGGCCGTGTTGACGATGGTGGCGTCGAGCTGTTCCATGAACAGCGCGGCGGCGACCACCCACGGCAAATACGTCTTGACGGCAGAATCGGCCAGGCTGACCTCACACTAATTTATCGACGGTGATCGGAAGATCGCGAATGCGCTTA
The DNA here is from genome assembly GCF_900129765.1 of Massilia sp. CF038. GTDB lineage: Bacteria > Pseudomonadota > Gammaproteobacteria > Burkholderiales > Burkholderiaceae_D > Telluria_A. The sequence continues at coordinate 21,295 of NZ_FQWU01000009.1, read as the reverse complement.
CCAGTGGCATGGTACACCGCGTTGGCCAAGGCTGCAGCCACACCCACGATACCGATTTCGCCTATCCCTTTCGCGCCCAGTGGATTGACGTGTGGATCGTTCTCTTCCACCACGCTGACGTCGATCTCGCCAATGTCGGCATTCACCGGCACATGGTAGTCGGCCAGGTTGGCATTGAGCGCACGGCCGGTGCGCCCGTCAATTTCGGTCTTTTCCATCAAGCCCATGCCCAGGCCCCACACCACACCGCCCAGCAACTGGCTGTGGCCGGTCTTCTTGTTGATCAGCTTGCCCACACCATAAGCGCCGACGACGCGCGGCACGCGGATGGTGCCCAGTTCTGGATCGACATGCACTTCGACAAAGACGGCGCCAAAGGCGTGCATCGAGTACTGCTTTTTCTCGTCGCCAGGCGCCGATTCGCTGTCGGCCTCGACCGGCTTGCCGCCATTGCGCGCGACCAGAGCAGCCATCGCTTCGCGCCGCTCCGGTGCACCGCGCACACTGAGCCAGCCGTTCTCGGCGACAAGGTCGGCAGCAGCGCTGCCCTTCAAGGGCGAGCGCTGATCGGCCGCGGCCATGGCGGCCAGTTTCTCGCGCAACGCGGTGGCAGCGGCGTGCACGGCCGGCCCCACGCTGGCCACAGTCATCGAGCCGCCGGAGACGGGCGCCTCCGGCATCGCGGTGTCGCCCAGTTCAAAGCGCACTTTCGTTACCGGCACCCCCAGTGCGTCCGCAGCAATCTGCGTCATCACGGTGTAGGTGCCCGTCCCAAGGTCATGCGTGCCGCTGCGCACCACCACACTGCCATCGGCATGCAGGGCGGCAGATGCTTTGGATTTCTGGCGATTGGTTGGATAGGTCGCTGTGGCCATGCCCCAGCCCACCAGTGTTTTTCCCTCGCGCATGGAACGCGGTTCGGCGGTCCGGCGTGCCCAGCCAAATCGTTCCGCCGCGACCCGGTAGCATTCGCGCAGCGATTTACTGGAATAAGGCAGATTTTTCTCGGGATCCGTTTCGGCGTAATTTTGCAGGCGCAATTGAACCGGGTCCATCTTGAGCTTGTAAGCCAGCTCGTCCAGCGCGGATTCCAGCGCAAAACTGCCGCTCGCCTCGCCCGGCGCGCGCATATAGGTGGGCACGCCCAGATGCATGCTGGCATAGCGGTGCGTGGTGCGTGCGCTTTCAGCGTTGTAGAGTGAGCGCGATACCAGCGCGCAAGGCTCAAGGAAGTCGTCCAGGAAGGCGGTGTGGGAAATCGAGTCGTGCTGCACGGCAGTCAGTTTGCCGTCCCTGGCGGCGCCGAGCCGCAGATGTTGCTCGGTCATCGGCCGCGCGCCCACCGGGCCGAACATTTGCTGGCGCTCCACCACCAGTTTCACCGGCCGCGCTACCACCTTCGATGCCATGGCAGCGAGCATCACGTGCGACCATGGCGTGCCTTTGCTGCCGAAGCCGCCGCCCACAAACGGACAATGCACGCGCACCTTGTCTGGCGCAATACCAAACGTTTTGGCAGCCGCTTTGCGTGCACCCCCGACATACTGGGTCGAATCATGCAGCGTCAGCTGGTCGCCTTCCCACACAGCGATGGTGGCATGCGGCTCCATGGGATTGTGATTTTCGACCGGCGTGGTGTAGACCGCATCCATCCGCTGCGCGGCGCGCGACATTCCGCCCGCCAGATTGCCGCGACTGGAATCGGTGGGCTTTTCAGGCTGGCTGGGGGGCTTGCGCAAATTCTGTTTGGCCTTGCGGAAGTCCAGTACGGCGGGGGTGGCCGCATAGCGCACCGCGAGATGACGCGCGGCGTCGCGTGCCTGCTCCAGGGACTCGGCGACCACCACGGCGATGGGCTGGCCGTTGTAGTGCACCACATTGTCTTGCAGCAGCGAGAGCTTGGCCCCTGCCGGCGCCCCCGGTGGCGGCTTTTCCTGCTTTGGCAGCCTTGGCGCATTTTGCGGCGTCAACACCGCCAGCACGCCGGGCATGGCGCTGGCAGCGGCGGTGTCGATGCTGCTGATGGTGCCGCTGGGGATGGTGCTGAGCACCATGACCGCGTGGCTCAGCTTGTCAATCGGGTGCTCGGCAGAATACAGCGCGCCGCCTGTGACCTTGAGAAAACCGTCGGTACGGTCGATGCCTTGTCCAATGATGCTCATGCGACCCCCTCGGCGGTACGCAGCGCTCTGACGATGGCGCGCTGGACCAGTTCGATCTTGAATTTGTTGTCCTTGAATGCACGCGCGCCTGCCGTCAGTGCTTTGGCTGCCGCGATGCGGTGATCATCCGTCAGGTTTTTCCCCTGCAGCAGCGTTTCGGCAGCGGCAAGGCGCCACGGCTTGTGTGCCACGCCGCCCAGTGCAATGCGGGCCTTGCGCACCATGCCGCCTTCCATGTCGAGCGCCGCGGCAACCGAGACCAGCGCAAAGGCGTAACTGGCCCGGTCGCGAATTTTCAGATAGTGCGCATGCAGCGCGAACGGTGAGGCCGGCAAGTCGACCCCGACAATCATCTCGCCCGGGAGCAGCATGGTGTCGACCTCCGGCTTGTTGCCTGGCAAACGATGGAAATCGGTGGCGGCGATGACGCGGTCGCCGCGCGGCGTGGCGATCACGACCGATGCGTCCAGCGCCGCCAGCGCAACGTTCATGTCCGAGGGGTTGACGGCAATGCAGGCATTGCTGGCGCCCAGGATCGCATGCACGCGGCTGTAGCCTTCGCGCGCGCCGCAGCCCGAGCCGGGCTTGCGCTTGTTGCACATATCAAAGGCGGTATCGGTGAAGTAAGGACAGCGCGTGCGCTGCATCAGGTTGCCGCCAATGGTCGCCATATTGCGCAGCTGCGGCGAGGCGCCTGACAGCAGCGCTTGCGACAGCAGCGGATAACGTTCCCGGATCAGCCGATGGTTGGCGGTGTCGCTGTTACGTGCCAGCGCGCCGATGCGCACACCGCCATCGGCCAGTTCGGTGATCTGGTCCAGCCCGATCCGGGTGATATCGATCAGCCGCACCGGATGCTCCACATCGGCCTTGATCAAGTCCAGCAAATTGGTGCCGCCGCCAATGAATTTGGCGCCAGGCTGCTGGGCCAGACGCACGGCGTGGGCGGGATCGGTGGCCCGGTCATAGTAGATGGATTGCATGTCGGCTCCGGTCAGGATGAACGTGTGGCCACCACCTTGATGGCGGTCACGATGTTCGGGTAGGCGCCGCAGCGGCACAGATTGCCGCTCATGCGCTCGCGAATTTCTGTGCTGTTCATGTCCACGGGCCGGATGCGCATGTCGGGACTGACGGCACTCGCCGTGCCTGCACGCATCTCGTCGATGCAGGCGACGGCCGAACAGATCTGACCCGGTGTGCAATAGCCGCACTGGAAGGCGTCATGCTCGATGAAGGCGGCCTGGATCGGGGCCAGCTGGCCATTGCTGGCGATGCCTTCGATCGTGGTGATCTTGTCGCCTTCATGCATGATGGCCAGCGTCAGACAGCTGTTGATACGCCGTCCATTGACCAGCACCGTGCAGGCACCGCACTGGCCGCGGTCGCAGCCTTTCTTGGTGCCGGTCATGCCAATGTGCTCGCGCAGGGCGTCAAGCAAGGTCACGCGCGGTTCCAGTGACAATTGATGCTGTTTGCCGTTGATGTCTAGCGTCACTTTTTGCGCTGGCGCTGCCGGGGCGGGCAAGGGCGGCGCGGACGGTGCGGCAGTCGCGGTCACTGGCAGATTGACCACTGCCGCTGCGGCCGCTGCCGTCTGCATGAAGCCGCGCCGGGACAGACGCAAGGTGGGTTCGTCCAGATCGTTGTCGGGCGGCATGTGCGGCATGATGGAAGTCTCTCGGGCATGAGTGGAAGGTTCGATTATCCCCATGCAAGCTGGCCCATCTGTGCCGGACTTCACATAGTGGCCACTTCCCAACAACCATGTCATCCGCCAAAACGGTGGTTCCATCCGCGTTTTTGCGTCGTTCACATCCTTCATCCCGGCACGGCGTTAAAGCTTGCATACGATGGTGGCCTTCCTCGATGGCGAGGAATTTCATGGGAAACTTTATGATGCATGCTTCGGGACGCCGGCTGTACTTCTTTGTTGCCTGCGCAGCGCTGCTGCTTGCGGGCTGTGGTGGTGGGGGCAGCACGCCCACACCCACTCCCGATCCAGTGGCCTTGCCCTTGGTAAGCATGTCGCCCGCCGGGAGCACGCAGGCGGCCAATGCCGAGGTCGATGCCTATGTGCAGGCCAAGATGACGGAGGGGAAAATCCCAGGCCTGTCGCTGGCAGTGCTCGAGAATGGCCGGCTGCTGTATGCCAAGTCCTATGGCTATGCGGATCTGGACGCCAGGCTACCCCTGCGGCCCGAACACCGCATGGAAATCGGTTCCATCAGCAAGACCTTCGCCGCGGCTGGCGCCATGCTGCTGGTGGACGAGGGCAAACTCGACCTCGATGCCAAAGTCAGCACCTATATCGGCCCGGTGATTCCAAGCTGGGAAGCCATCACGGTGCGGCACTTGCTCAATCACAGTTCCGGTCTGCCGGAATATCCCACCGATGCCAGCCGTGACATTGTGGAGGGCAAGCGCATTTTGTCCGAAGAGGAAATTCTTGCCATCTACAAGACCTTTCCCTCGACCCGGACGCCGGGCCTGAGCTGGTCCTACAGCAACGTTGGCTACGATGTTCTCGGCATCATCCTGAGCCGGGTCAGCGGTCGACACTACGGTGCCTACCTGCGGGACAAAATGTTCACGCCGCTGGGGATGCGCGAAATCCGTATCATGGCCCCGAACGAGAGCCCCGCAGGCAATGCCACCGGCTATGCCATGGTCGGGAGCAAACTGGTGGCCGATAGCGCAAGTCCGGGCCTGCGCAACTATGGGTCGCTCGCTGCCAGCGGCGTCGAAGCGAGCTTGATGGATATGGTGAAGTACGATGCAGCCTTGCGTGGCAACACTTTGTTGCGCCAGTCCAGCCTGGATGCAATGTTCTCCATTTCCATCAGCACGGGCCTGACCACGGGACCCACCAAGGCGCCAGCGAACTTTGGCCTGGGCTGGTTCCTCGCGCTGATTGGCAGCGAGCACAAAAGCTTTCACTCCGGTGGGATGCCTGGCTACATTTGCAATTTCATTCATTACCAGGAGGCGGGTATTACCGTCATTGTCCTGACCAACCAGGGTTTCCAGGGCCAGATGCCGCAAACGGTGACGCAGGGGGTGGCACGCATGTATCGGCCCAGCCTGCCGGAATAAGCATGCTACCGGCAGGCAGCAGGCAACCCGTGCGAATCTGTCCCCCTTTCAGTGCAGCACCCGTTGCAGGCTCAGTACCACCGCCACGCCATCCGGCTGGTTGCTCAGGCTGATTGTGCCACCCATCTTGGCCATGTAGATTTTGGCGACAAACAAGCCTTGGCCACGATTGCCTGCCGCACCCGAGTCCGGCTGGTCCGACACACCGTACTCAAATACTTTGCCGATCAGCTCTTCGTCGACCCGCGGGCCGCGATTGAAAATGGTGATGGTGGCGCCGGTCTGGGTGGCGTCGAGCGTGAGCAGGATGGCGCTGCCCTCGGTCCGGTAACGGGCGGCATTCTTGAGCACGTGGGTGACGACATCTTCAAGACAATATGCGTCGGCCCGCGCGACCACTTGCCCGGCGCTACCGGCGAAGCGCACCTTGTCGATGCCGGAAAATGGGGCATTGACGGCCACGTGCTCGAGGAAGGCGGACAAGTCGAGCTCGCCAACCTGGATCACGCTGGCCTGGAAGGCCTCGCTCGGCGAGGCGCTGCCATACAGCACGCGGATCGCCTGTTGCATGCGCGCCAGATAGCGTTTGCTCTGCTCATCGCCAGCGGCATGCATGGCCATCAGTGCCTGCAGCGGCGACATGATTTCATGCCCCACCGCATGCCACATGTCGCGTTCCTGCTCAGCGCGAATTGTTTCTCGCTCGACATCTTCACGCACGCGGCGCAGTAAGTCATGCAGGCAGCTTGCCAGCACGCCCAGCTCGTCTTCGCCACGCAGATCGGACACGTCGAACTCGTCCGCAGCGCCCTGGCCCTTGACGGTTTTGGCGACCGAATCGGCGCGCCGGGTCAGTGCACGGACGCGGCTGATGACGCCCACCTCCACCACCAGCCAGGCCAGGAGCAAGGCCAGCAGCATGGCGCCGACGAACCAGCTCAGGCGGCTGGCGACCACGCTCAAACTCTTGGACACGCTGCGCACGTCACCGTTCAAGGCGACTTCATAGCGCCCGCTGGGGATGGCGATGATGTCGGTCGCGCTCAGTGGCACGTCGTAGGCGTCGACCGGGAGCTGGCGGATCAGACTGGTCAACAGCTGCCATGAGGGATGCGCTTCCGGTACCGGGCCGGTCAGCTCCACCAGCGTGGGCTGGGTGGCGCCATCGAGTTTTCTGATGCGCAGGGTTTCACCAGGGAGCAGGGCGGATCGCAGGTCGGACAGGGCAAACGGCTTGACTGCGCTGCCGGCACTGCTGTCGAGCAGGGGCGGACCCGTGCCGGGGGCGAGCACTGTAACGCGGACCGCGATTTGCGCAAGGTCGGCCGGTGGCCACACGGGACGCTTGCTGTCGAACAAGGCGTCGCGCAGCACGTCCACTGGCAAGCGGATGGAAAAGAACGCATTGCGCAGGCAATTGTCCGAGGTGGCGCTCTGGATGGTGCATGCGTCGTTTTGCCAGATCCAGCCGCGGAAATCGCGCACGGGCTTGAGGTTGCGGTAGGTGCTCAGCCCAGCCTTGAAGCCGGTCAGGCGCCCGCGCAATCCCGGGCCGCTTTTGGTGCCCGGCTCGTCCGGCGCCAGTTCGAAGGGTGCGATCCAGGCGTACTGCTGGCCGCGCATGGCGAGGGAGACCAGCACACGATGCGATTGGTCGAGGATGGCGTCGCCGCGCTGGTGCGCCACCAGCGCCGTGCTGTCGAAGCTGCCTGCCACGTAGACATAGCCGCCGTGCCAGGCATTGTTGCCAACACCGACGCACAGATTGCCGCTGGTGCCATATTGGACCAGGCAGCCCGACAGCGCCACTGCCTGTTCCACCTTGTTCTGGTCGTCGAAATCGAGCGAAGCGTAGGGCAAGAGTACCGGGTGCAGGGGCGCCGCTGCCGGGCCGCCGCGCGGCGGGTTAAGCAACGCCAGTTGACCGGACGGATGGCGCAAGGTGGCCCCAATCTGTTGCGCGGTCTTCTGGAAGCCGGCCTGGTAATTGTTGTAGCTTAGCTGCTTTTCCTGCTGCAGCACCGATACCGCCAGCCCCAGCGTGGCCAGCGCCAGCAACAGGAAAGCGGCGCGCAGCAGGATGCGCAGGCGGTAGCGCACGATGCGCAGAAAACCGAACGCCATGTCAGCGCGCGACCCAGCGAAAACCGCGCATCGGCACGTTTTCGATGCCGTCGAACGCCGGATCAATCTCGCGCAAGGCATCGCGGATGGTACTCACGTGCTTGCGGATGTTGTCGCGGTTGCGACCGCTCTTGACGACCTCGAACAGTTCGTCATACGAGACCACCTCGCCGCGCCGCGCAAACAGGGCGGCCAGGATGCGCTGAGCCGTGAGCGGGAGATTGATCTTGTGGCCGCGCCAGACCGGGTTGCGCTGGCGCAGCGGATCGATCTCCAGTTCCGCGCCGCTCGGCGTGGCTTGGCGGGTCGGGTCCGCGCCTCTTGCGCTGACGGCGCGCAGGATTTCGAGGAAGGTGTCGGTAAAGTCGCACTCCTCGAAGGTGGCCTTCTGCAGGTAATCCCAGGCGTCCAGCGCTTTCATGATGCTGCGGTAGATGGTGGCGGGCATGGCCGATACCACCAGCACCGGCGTCGCGTGCTGTTTGTTGATGGCGTTGATGATGGCCACACCCGCGTGCCGTTCGCGGCCCAGCTCGATGTCGAGCACCACCAGGTCGTAGCGGATGCGCGCAATCGCGCTTTGTGCATCATCGCGGTTGAACCATTGATCGACCGCGATGCCCGGCTTGGCCGCTTCGATCCACGCCTTGAGCTGGTTGCTGGTCGGCAGGTCGTCTTCGATGACGGCCACTCGTGCCATGTTCTGCTCCGCTTGATTTGATACCAGCGAGTATCCCTGTTTTTTGGGAAAAAGTCATACCGGCGGCGTGAGTGTTTCTTCACACGCCGTGAAGAGATTGACCGGACTGCGCCATTGAACCTTCCGCCGTCCTGGCCGCACCATGCAGTACCGGGCCCGCATCGGCTGGCCGGAACCGACCAACAGAGGCGAACAGTGAACAAGATGTCCCAGCGAATCAAGACAATCGTACAAGCGGGACGCAGCTCCCTGGCCGCCGGCGCGGCGCGGCTGGCGGGCGCGGTGCGCGGCGGCGCCCAGGCGACGCCCCTGGCGGCGCTGGGCCGGGTCAGTCTCCTCCTCGGTCTGATGGGCGCAGCTGGCTATCTGCTGTTCCAGCATCCGCCGCTGCACACGGTGGCGCCCGGCCACGTGGGGGTGCGGGTCAACCAGTTGACCGGGACCAGCACGACGGTGCGCGAAGGCGCCTTGTGGGTACTGCCGGGAATGCACCAGGTGCGCGAACTGTCGCTGTTCGACCAGCTGTACCGGCCGGCGGCGACCGGTGAAGCGCCGTTCCAGTCGCTTGAGGGGCTGGCGCTGGGCGTCGACCTGTCGGTGCGCTACGCGCTCGACCCGGCGCGCATGCAGACCATCTCCACCCACCTGCCGCCGGATATCAATGGCGCCATCGTCGAACCGGCGGTACAGGGAGTCATCTACAAGGTGTTTACCCGCTACACGGTGCGCGAGATCTTTTCGTCCAAGCGCGCCGAAATTCAGCAGTTGATCGAGGCCGAACTCAAGCCGCGCCTGGCAGCTGACGGGATCATCCTGCGTGGCGTGGCGATTGGCAAAATCAGCCTGCCCGCGGAGTACAAGGCAGGCATGGAACGCTTGCTGGCCGAGGAACTAGAGACCCAGAAGATGCGTTACACCCTGGAGCTGAAGGAAAAGCAGGTGCAGCAAAAGGCGCTCGAAGCCGAGGCCGACAAGGTCCAGCGTGAAAAAGCGGCCGAGGCGGCCGGCAACGAGCAGATCATCGCCGCCCGCGCTCAGGAGCAAGCCATGAAGCACGTGCTGCCGTTCAAGGAAAAGCAGATTGCGCAGCGCCAGCTGGAGGCCGAGGCCGACAAGGTGGCCCGCATCCGCACCTCGGAAGGCAGCGCCCAGGCGCGCGTGATCGAAGCGGCCGGCGAGGCCGACTCGCGCCGCAAGCTGGCTGACGCCGAAGCGTATCGCCAGGACCTGGTCGGCAGAGTTGCCAGCGTCCAGATGGAGCGCGAAGGGGTGCTGCTGTCGCGCCATCCACTGCTGATTCAAAAGACCATGGCCGATAAATTGTCGGACAAGGTGTCGGTGATCATCGCCCCGGCGCCGACTGATGGCGGCTTTATCGGTGCTGCCCTGCTGGGTGGCGCCAAGCCGGCGCCGAGCAAGCTGGCTGAGCAAGCCGCTGCCGCGCCAGCGGAGGAAGAATAATCATGCCCGGGACCCTAATGGTGGCAGCGGCGCTCGCCTCAATGGCAATCGTCGGCCAGGATAACGTGCAGCTGCGCGCGGCGCCGCGCGACTCGGCCCAGCAGCAGGCCATTCTGTGGCAGGGTGACAGCCTGGAAATTCGGGGCGTCAAGGGCGACTACCTGCAAGTGTACGACCACCGGCGCGAGCGGGCTGGCTACGTGCGTGCAACCCAGGCCCGCCCGATCTCGCTCAAGCCGGCGGACGCCGGCGAGTTGCTGGCAGTGGTGCGCTTCTTGAAGGACACGCCGGGCGCAGAAGCGCTGGGCATTGCCTACACGGCGGCTTACCTGAAGGCGGCGCCGGCAGCGGAAATTGGCGCGGAAACCTTTGACGCACTTGGTGGCATGGCCGAGCGCCTGGGCCGGCGCGCGTCGATCCGGCAGGGCAAGGCGCTCGATCCGGCGCTGGCCGCGCACATGGAAGTGGTGCAGCAGTATGGCGTGGTGTTGCGCGGCTACGAGAACGATGGCCGCATCCAGCTGTGCTACGACGGCGACGCCTATCGCCGCGTGCTGGCGCTGCCCGCCGACCCGGCCCAGCAGGCGCGCGCTGCGCTGGGACTGACGCGCCAGGAATGTCTGGACCCGGCCCAGCGTCCGAGCGAGCGGCGCAGTACCGACGTCTGGCGCGCCCAGCTGCTCGACCAGGTCGCCATGCCTGACCTGGCGCCACACTGGCAAAACCGGATCCAGATGCGGCGCGCCAACGTGTGGGCAGCGCTGGCGTTCGACCGCGCACGGCAAGGACTGGCGCCGCAGGAAGCAGGCCAGCGCGCGCTCGACGCCTTGGCCAGCGTCAGCAAGATCGATCTCGCCGACGAAGACCAGGCCCCGTATGCCGAGGCCGCTGTGCGGGTGGGGAGCACGATCTGGGCGGGACAGCCGGTGCCTGCGGTCAACTCCGGCTTGCGCATTGTGACGGCATCGGGCCAGCCGGGCGAAACCTGTGTGTCGCTGGTGGCGCAGGGGGGCGCCCATGCGCCGGCGCTGGCCAGTCGCTGCACCTACGGGATTGTGTGGCCAGCGTCGGCGCGGGCCAACGCCACAGGCAGCGCGCTGACGCTGGCGGTGCAGCCGATGGCAGCCTGGCGCGAAATGTGGCTGTTCCGCCAGGACGGGAAGGGCTGGAGCATCGACGTGCTGCCACCCTCGTCGCAAGACCCGGCCCTCGGTTATGCCGAATTTGCCGGCTGGGTGCCCGGCACGCCAAAAATGCTGGTGGTGCGCGAGGCGCGCGTTGAGGGGCGCATCAAACGCCGCTTCGAAGTGCTCGACATGACGACCCTGGCAGTGGAGAAATCGGCGGACAAGCCGGAGTTTCTGACCTTGTTCCATCGCTGGCAGGATCCGCGATGGCAGCGCGCGACGGTGAGCCTGCGCTGAGCTATCCCCCGATCAGGCGCCTTCATCCACGCTTTTGGCAGCTCCGTCATGATCGTTCACCACCGTGGCAGGTCGCGCCATATCATGCGTTCGACTCCTCGACTGGCGAGGATTTTCCGGGACCGCCACATGATGCAAACCCCTACCCGCCGCCTGCTGATGGCCGCTTTCACGCTTTCACTGCTCTCTGCCTGCGGGGGCGGCGACGACCCGCCGCCCGCAACCAGTGTGAACAAGCTCCTGTCGGTGAGCACGGCGCCGGCCGGCAGCGCCCAGGCTGCGCGGCCTGACGTTGACGCCTATGTGCAGGAGATGGTCAAGCAGCACGGGCTTCCAGGCCTGTCGCTGGCAGTGATGGAAAATGGCCAGCTGGTATATGCCAAGGCCTACGGTTACGCCAACCTGGAAAGCGCAGTCCCGGCCAAACCCGAGCACCGTTTCGAAATCGGCTCGATCAGCAAGTCTTTCGTGGCGCTGGGGGTGATGCTGCTGGTTGAAGAAGGCAAGATCAACCTGGAAGCACGCGCCGAAACCTATCTTGGCCCGTTGCCGCCAGCGCTGGCGTCGATCACCGTGCGCCAGCTTCTGGCCCACACTTCCGGGCTGCAGGAAAATCTGGACGCCGCCGGCACCAGGGCGGTGTCGGCGCGCACCTCCTTGATCACCGAAGCCGAGACACTTGAGCTGATCAAGCCGATGCCGCTCCTGTTTGCACCGGGATCGAGCTGGTCCTACAGTAACCTCGGCTACGACATGCTTGGCTTCGTGATTAGTAAAGTCAGCGGCAAGTTCTACGGCGACTTCCTGCAGGAGCGCGTTTTCGGACCGCTGAAGATGACGGAGACGCGCTTGATCAAGCCGTACGGGCCGACGGCTGGTACGGTCATGGGCTACCAGCGCGAAGGAACCGCAGTGCGCCCGTACGTGCGTTCGGAGGTCTGGCGCAGCTGGGCGTCGCAGGGCGAGGGCAGCATCGAGTCGACCACGCTCGATATGGTCAAGTACAACGCCGAGCTGCGCCAGCAAACCTTGCTGTCCCCGCAGGGGTATGCGCAGATGTGGACAGCCAATGCACTGGTGCAGGCACGCAAGGACCCGAACAATCGCTTCGATTCAGACATCCACTACGGATTGGGATGGATGCTCAGTAACGTCGATGGCCATTTCAAGGTCTACCACTCCGGCGGCATGCCCGCCTTCACCACCGACTTCATTCGCTACCCGGATGACGGCATCTCGGTGCTTGTGCTGACCAACCTGGGCGAAGCGGGGGAGGCGCCGATGAAAGTGTCGCGCTATGTGGCCAAGATGTTCCGGCCGGCGCTGCCATATTGCTGCGACCGATGACAGAAGAATGCCGTGGTGCGCCTGACAGCGCGTATACTCCGGCATCGATACTCTCCATCGCGCCATGGCTGATCCTCTCTCCCGACCGTTCCGCTGGCGAAGCCCTGGCCTGGCCTGGGTCCTGCTGGGCGTTTGCGCGCTGCACGCGCATTCGATGATGCCGTACTGGCTGTTTTGGGACAATCCTCAGTTCTTCGCGCCGGTGGAGACAATTTCCTTCGCCTTCCACCTCCTGGTGGGGTTGCATTTGTGGGCCTGCGTGGCGTGGCTTAGCCCTTTTCTCGCGCGCCGCTACCCCGAACAGCTTGCGCCGCGCATGGTGTTCGGCCAGCTGGCGGTGTTCGGTATTGTGCTGTTGCTGACGATTGCGGTCTACCTGAATGTATTCCCGCTGGTGATGGGGCGCGATGTGAAGCCTGGTGGTCAATTTTCGCTAGTGGTGCGCGCGTGGATCATTGCCTCCGTCATCTACGGCTGGCTGCTGCTGCGCGACCACGCCGACGGGCAGGCCGAACGGGCTTCGCGTCTGCTGCTGGAAACCGATGCCATGGCAACGGATGTCGATCGCAGCGAACTGGCCATGCTCGAGGCGCAGATCGAACCCCACTTCTTGTTCAATACGCTGGCCCACGTCAAGCGGCTGTACCGGTTGCGCGACAGCGGCGCCGAACAGGTACTCGAACGCCTGATCGACTACCTGGAGTGCGCCCTGCCGGCCTTGCGCAAGCCGGACTGGAAAGTGGGCGACGAGCTGGCGCTGGTGGAACTGTATCTGAACCTGATCGCGCAGCGCTTTGGCGACCGCCTGCGCTACCACATCACAGCGCCGGCCGACGCCAGGGCGCTATTGTTCCCGGCGCTGACGATCGCCACCCTGGTTGAAAACGCGGTACGGCATGGTGTCGGGCCGAAGGCCGGGCGCGGCACCATCAATGTCAGCGCCGTGGTGCATGAAGGGCAGTTGCAAGTCGAGGTGAGCGACGACGGCGTGGGCATTCGGGAAGCATCCGGCAAAGGGCTGGGGCTCGCGACGGTGCGGGCACGCCTGCGCGGTTTCTTTGGGCAGAAGGCGCAGCTGGCGGTGGGACCGCGCAGCGCCGGTGGCGTGATAGCGTCGATCCGGGTCGGCGCGGGAGAATCCCGTGCGTGATCTGGCCGTCATTGTGCGCAGGCGGTTGTTGGCCGATCTGCCAAGATCGATCGGTTTCGCGTTTGCCGGTGCTGCCACCGTGCAGGTGATCGACATTCCCGAATGGATTGAAAAGATCAGCCTTCCTGGACGCGATTTGTGGTGGTTCCTGCCGGTGTTTTCGCGCACGATGGTGTCGACCATGGTGGCTGGGCTGCTGGTTGTGCTGACAATTCGGCTGTGCACCGACGACGGCCGCAATCTTCTGCGCCGGCCATGGCGCTTTTTGCTGCTGTTGCTGGCGGGGTGCTGCGTTGCGACGGCGCTCTCCTGGTGCGTGCATCATGCCATCAGCCTTGGTATGGGCTTGCCGGTCAGGCTGCGCCTGGAATATGTATTCGACGTCTGGATGAAGACGCTGCTGTGGGGTGGTTTGCTGGGGTGGTTGTATTTGTGGTCGCTCCAGCGTTCTGCCGACCAGCTGGCGCTGGCTGGCTTGCTTGGCAAGCGTGCCGTACTGGCCCGTCAGCTTGCCAGTTCGCGCTTGGGCGAGGCGCGCGCACGCATCGACCCCGCAATGGTCGCCCGCATTCTCGGACGTGTCCAGGCGCGCTATCGCGACGATCCGGATGTTGCAGCGCAGCTGCTCGACCAGTTAATCGCTTATCTGCGCTTGGCCATGCACCGGCGCCATGGCGAATCCGTCGAACCTGCGCTGGCTGATGCGCAAGTACGTTCAGCCCTTGAACAACTCATTGAAATGGAAGGACGGTCTGATGCGGCAGTCAGTCGATAAGCCCGGTCCGAGCGCGCTGATCGTCGAAGACGAACCGGCGCTTGCGGACGAGTTGCACGAACTGTTGGCCACCTTGTGGCCCGAATTGCAGATCATTGGCCATGCACACGATGGCGTGGACGCTTTGCGCCAGGTAGCACGGGTCGCCCCGGATATTGTATTCCTCGACATCCAGATCCCGGACCCGAACGGGCTCGATGTGGCACGCATGCTGCGCGACCGCTGCCACATCGTCTTTGTGACGGCGTATGACGTGCATGCACTGGAAGCCTTCGATAGCGGCGCGGTTGACTACATCCTCAAACCGATCCATCCCGAGCGCATGGCGCTGACGGTCAGGCGGCTGCGTCAGCGGGTTGACGCCGCGCCGGCCGACCTGAGCGCGATGCTCGACAAGCTGCAGGCCCGGCGCGGCGCGCCATCGTACATGCGCTGGATTACGGCGTCGGTTGGCAGCGCGCTCAGGCTGATCATGATCGACGATGTATTGTTCTTCCAGTCCGAGCAGAAGTACACCAGAGTGGTGCTGGCGGACTCGGAGGTGCTGATCAAGAAGACCATCAAGGAACTGGTGGCAGAACTGGATCCCGAACAGTTTTGGCAGACCCACAGGTCGACCATTGTGAATGCGGCGGAGATTGCCAGCATTGAACCCAACATGGCTGGGCAGCTAAGCCTCAAGCTGCGCAGCCGACGCGAGCAGCTGCCCGTGGCCGAGTCGTTTGTGCGGCGCTTCAGACAGATGTAGAGCGCAGTGGCGCAGCCTGGCGGCCGCGTTCGCGAGCCGCTACATCAGCGTAGTGCTTGACCCACCTGTTCCCAGTCCAACCCAAATCGTGCCAGGTACTTTTTGAGCCGGTCTGCATCATTCGGCTTGCTCTTCGCCTCCCGCGACACGTTAAACAGCTTGCGCCCCGCGTCCGACAGCGACTTCGACCGCCTGCAGACAGTAATGACCGCGCCAAGCTGGATGGCATCGAACAGGTCGAGCGCGGCAGCACCGTCCTCTCCCAAGACTGCAGACAAATCCGGGGCTGCGCTTGGCACCGCTCCATGATGCCGCCAAAGCCGCTGCAAGCGAGACACTTCCTGGTCGACGATGACAGCGCTGATCCCGCCCGCATCGGCCAGCGTCGCCATTCGTGTTACCGATGCCGAGAGGTCGCGAAAGTTCCCGCTCCAAAGCGCTTCAGGTGAGGTCGCAAAGCGCATATAACGTTCCCGCGCTTCTTTATTAAAGCGCACCATCTGACCGTTCTCTGCGCTGAACTGGTTGAGCAGGTAGGCCAGATTCGGTTCGATATCTTCGGGCCGTTCGGCCAGGCCAGGCAGGGCATACGTCCACAGATTGATCCGAGCGTACAGATCCTCACGGAAGCGGCCGGCCACCACATCTTCCGACAGGTCGCGGTTGGTACCGGCAATCAATTGAAAGTCGCTTTGTACTTCATTGTCGCTGCCGACCGGGAGGAAGCGTTTTTCCTCGATTGCCTTGAGCAGCATGGCTTGCTCATCTGCGCCCAGTTCGCCAATTTCGTCGAGGAACAGCAAGCCTTTGTGGGCACTTTTCAACAGGCCCGGACGGTCTGAGGCGGCGCCCGTGAAGGCGCCCTTAATATGACCAAACAGCGTCGATGCGGCCCCGTCCCCGTGCAAGGTGGCGCAGTTGAGTTCGACGAATTTGCCATCGATCTGATGGCGCGCTTTTTTCAATTCATACACGCGCCGCGCCAGGAAGGACTTTCCCGCGCCAGTCGGCCCCATCAACAGCATTGGTGCTCTGGATTTGATGGCCACGTGTTCGATCTCGTCGATCATGTCGTTAAAGCGGGCATTACGGGTGGCGATACCCGATTTGAGGAAGGCCACACCTTCGGCCTGTTCATGAGAGAAGCGCTGCGCGATCTGGTCATAGCGCGACAAATCAAGGTCAATCAGCGCATACGTGCCGGGTTCGCCGACACCTTGCCGGCGGGGCGGCGAGGTCTGTACCAGCCGGCCCGGGAAGAAGCGCGCCTCAGTCATCAGGAACAGGCAGATCTGAACCACATGGGTGCCGGTGGTGATGTGGATCCAATAGTCCTCGCGATCGGGGTCGAACGGGTAGGACTTGGCAAAGTCAAACAAAGCAGCGTAAACGTTCTCGAAGTCCCACGCGTCCTTGATCTCAAGCGCATGCGGCACGACCGTTGTCTCCGGTGATACGGCCGCAATGTCGTTGGCCACCTCACTTATCAGCGTGCCAAAGTCGCCGTTATAGAGCAGGTCGAAGCGATCGACCACCACATCGTCATGCTGAGTCAGTGCCACCGTCGGGCGCCATTTCTCCCATCGGTCGCTGCCTTTGCCGCGGTCAAGCTGTGTGCCGATGAAACCGATGACGACTGTGCGCTTCTTCATTTTGCGATAAATTTTTATCTAAAAAGATAATTCTACACGACGGCGCTGTCGAGGCGCAGAGATTGACAATTTTTAGAGAGTGTCAATTTATTATTTAAAATCAATGGCTTGTCAAACAAGTGCTGATTCTCATCAACGCTGGCACGGCGTTTGCAATAGGAGGGATACAACAAGATAAAAACAAGGAAATGAAAAATGGCGAACGTCCAGTTGTTCCAAACCCTGAAAGGCCGCTTCCTGGCGCCGGCCAATGCAGCAAATGCATGCAATGCACCGGCCTACCAGATGAGCGCCAAGCATCAGCTGGCGCAATACGCCGCGACCGGCTGCCTGAACGCGACTTACTACGCCAGCGCCGAAGCGCAGCTGGCCAAGCTGCTGGAGTTGAGCGAGCAGGTCGATGTCACCTTTATTGCGCAGACCGCCGTGTATTGCCGTGAACGTGGTTACATGAAGGATACGCCAGCCTTGCTGGCCGCGGTCCTGGCGGCAAAAGGCGCGCCCGAGTTGGCGCCCACCTTCAAGCGCGTGATCAATAATGGCAAGATGCTGCGTAACTTTGTTCAGATCGTGCGTTCCGGCGCCGCCGGCCGAAAATCGCTGGGTACCCGCCCGAAGAAGCTGGTGCAGGCATGGCTCAATCATGCGACTGAAGCGCAATTGCTGTCGGCCTCGGTCGGTAACGCACCTTCGCTGGCCGACGTGGTCAAGATGGTGCATCCAAAGCCGGCCGAGGCATGGCGTGAAGCTTTTTTTGCCTGGCTGATTGGCAAGCCATATAAGGTGGATGCATTGCCGCCCGCGTTAAAAGCGTTCGAGGCGTACAAGGCCGACCAGTCGCTGCCATTGCCAGAAGTGCCGTTCCAGATGTTGACGGCGCTGGATTTGTCAGCTGCGGCATGGGCACAAATCGCCCGCAATGGCGGCTGGCAGATGGTCCGCATGAATTTGAACACCTTTGCGCGGCATGGTGTATTTGACGTACCGGGGATGACCGAGCTGGTAGCGGCCAAACTGCGCGATCCGGAGGCGATTGCCAAAGCGGGCGTCTTTCCTTACCAGTTAATGGCGGCTTACAAGGCAGCCTCGGACGAGGTGCCCCACGTTGTATGTGAGGCCCTGCAGGATGCACTTGAAATCGCGCTGGTCAATGTGCCTGAGATTGGCGGAAAGATTGTCATCTGTCCGGATGTGTCGGGATCCATGCATTCGCCGGTGTCGGGTTATCGCGGCTCGGCGACGTCGGCAATGCGCTGCATTGATGTGGCGGCGCTGGTGTCGGCAGCCATGCTGCGCAAGAATCAGGGTGCTTTGGTCATGCCATTTGAGAACGTGGTGGTGAAGTGCGATTTGAATCCACGCGATTCGGTCATGAGCAATGCGCAGAAACTGGCGGCAATCGGTGGCGGTGGTACCAACTGCAGCGCGCCGCTGGCGCTGATGAACCATCGGGGTATCAAGGCGGACCTGGTGATTTATGTGTCGGATAACGAGTCGTGGATGGACCAGCGCCAGAAAGGTACCGCGACAATGGTCGAATGGAATTTTTTCAAGGTACGCAATCCGCATGCACGGCTGGTGTGCATCGATTGCACGCCGAATGCGACCACGCAGGCGCAGGAACGCGATGACGTGCTCAATATTGGCGGCTTCTCGGATGATGTTTTCAAGATCATTGCAGCGTTCAGCGCCGGCCAGTTGGGCGCTGATCACTGGGTTG
The DNA here is from genome assembly GCF_900129765.1 of Massilia sp. CF038. Lineage (GTDB taxonomy): Bacteria > Pseudomonadota > Gammaproteobacteria > Burkholderiales > Burkholderiaceae_D > Telluria_A. The sequence continues at coordinate 2,936 of NZ_FQWU01000009.1, read as the reverse complement.
GCGAGATATCGGCAGTGCAGCTGCAAAGTGCAGCATAGTTTTTAAGGTTTTGAGCCTGGCGGGAATGCCGGCGTGATTACATCCCAAAAAAAATCACGCTGAACCCTTGTCCTGGCGGTGCTCAAATTGTTTCACCCCGAATGCTGGCAAGACTACATCTTTGGAATGGCGGCGATGCGCCGATTGTCTTGTCAACCCTTGTCGGGACTATTTAGATGAATGCAGGTGGAACTACATTGGGTAGAGCGCCGGAGGAAGCTCCGGAGGTCCCTGGTTCAATCCCAGGCTGGCGCAAGCCAAGTAGCTCAGGTTTTAAAGGCGTTTCACCGATCCTTGTCATCACCCCAATTTAATTGAGAAAAGAAATGAAAAAAGAAGAATACGACGTTATGAATATCGAAGGTGGCCGCCATGTCAAAATGTGGACCAAGGGCGTACCGGTCGAAGAATCAGCAAAGCAGCAACTGGCCAATACCGCCAAGATGCCATTCATTTACAAACACCTGGCCGTGATGCCAGACGTGCACCTGGGTAAAGGTTCGACCATCGGTAGCGTAATTCCGACCCTGGGAGCCATTATTCCGGCGGCCGTGGGCGTGGATATTGGTTGCGGCATGATGGCAGCCAAGACCACGCTGACCGCCAACGACCTGCCTGATAGCCTGGCGAAGCTGCGTTCGGCCATGGAGCGCGCGATCCCGCACGGAATGTCGCCGAAGACCCGTGGTTTCCGTGGCCGCGATGAAGGTTCGTGGAACACCCCACCGGAAGCGGTGGACGTGGCATGGGCGGCGCTGAAAGATGAGTTCGATGCGATCTGCCTGAAAACGCCCAAGCTGAAAAACACCAACAACTACAAGCACCTGGGGACCCTGGGTAGCGGTAACCACTTCGTGGAAGTGTGCCTGGACGAGGTTGGCTTCGTCTGGTTCATGCTGCATTCGGGTTCGCGTGGCGTGGGCAATGCGATCGGTACCCACTTTATTGAATTGGCCAAGCAGGACATGCGCCGCCACTTCATTAACCTGCCGGATCAGGATCTGGCTTACCTGGCCGAAGGCACTGAGCACTACAACGATTACGTCAAGGCGGTGAGCTGGGCGCAGAAGTTTGCGCGCATGAACCGCGAAGTCATGATGCAGAATCTGATCGCGGCGGTGCGCACTGTAATTACCAAGCCGTTCGAGACGCACTTGGAAGCGGTCAACTGTCACCACAACTATGTGCAGAAAGAGCACCACTTCGGTAAGGACGTGCTGATCACCCGTAAGGGTGCCGTGTCGGCGCGTGCCGGTGAGCTGGGTATTATCCCGGGATCGATGGGCGCCAAAAGCTTTATTGTGCGTGGCAAGGGGAACGAGGACAGCTTCAACAGCTGCAGCCACGGTGCTGGCCGCACCATGAGCCGTACCGAAGCGAAGCGTCGCTTTACTGTGGCCGACCATATCAAGGCGACAGAGGGCGTGGAATGCCGTAAAGATGAAAACGTGATTGACGAAATCCCGATGGCTTACAAGGACATCGACGCCGTCATGCACGCGCAGCGCGATCTGGTTGAAGTGGTGCATACCCTCAAGCAGGTGGTTTGTGTCAAAGGATGAAAGAAGAAGAAAAATGATTGAATTGGATGGCGCCACCGGAGAGGGTGGCGGACAAGTGCTGCGCAGCGCGCTGACCTTGTCAATGATTACCGGGCAGCCGTTCCGGATTGTGAATATTCGGGCAGGCCGCGCCAAGCCTGGTTTGCTGCGCCAGCATCTGGTGGCGGTGCAGGCTGCGGCGGCCGTGAGCGGTGCGACGGTCGCCGGTGCCGAATTGGGTTCGACCTCGCTGACGTTTTCGCCCAGGGCGATCAAGGGCGGCGATTACCAGTTTGCCATTGGCAGTGCCGGCAGCTGCACGCTGGTATTGCAAACGCTGATACCGGCGTTGTTGTTTGCCGATGCGCCGTCCAGCGTGCGCGTGAGTGGCGGCACGCATAACCCCATGGCGCCACCCGCCCAGTTCTTGCAGCGCTCTTATGTGCCGCTGCTCGCCGCCATGGGCGCGAATGTCGATGTTGCGCTGCTGCGCGCCGGCTTCTTCCCGGCTGGTGGTGGCGTGGTGGTCGCCACCGTAACGCCTTGCGTGCAATTGAAGCAGCTCTCGCTGATGGAGCGTGGCGAGCGTCGTGGCGGATATGCCGAGGCGCTCGTGGCCGGTATTCCAGGCGCTGTTGGTCAGCGTGAACTTGAATGCGTCGGAACCGGTATGGGCTGGGGTGAAGAACAATTGCTGATGCGCGGCTTACCTGCGGAGCAGGGGCCGGGCAATGCTTTGCTGATCACGCTCGAGTATGAGCATGTGACCGAGGTGGTGGTCGCGTTCGGCGAGAAAGCGGTGCGTTCCGAGATTGTGGCGAAACACGCCGTCAATGAAGCGCGCCGTTATATTGCCTCCGGCGCTGCGGTTGGCGAGCATCTGGCAGACCAGTTGATGCTGCCGATGGCGCTGGCGGGCGGTGGCAGCTTTACGGCGGAGTCAGTGTCGCAGCATGCGCTGACCAATGCCGAGGTCATTTCCGTATTCCTGCCGGTGACGTTCAGTTTTGAAAAGGAGAGCCTTGCCAGTGGTGAGCGTCATACCATTCGAGTAGCGACGGTGTCATGACGCGTGACCATTCTTCTTAAAAGACCCTTGCCAGCCCGGCGGGGCTTTGCTATAGTTCGCCTCCCGCTGAAAAGCGGGCTGTTTCGAAAGAGATAGCGCAGTAAAAAAGAGAGTTGACGAAGTACGCGAAACGCTGCATAATCTCACCTCTCTGCTGCTTACGAACACAACGCTTCGTGATGTGCAGCAAGGCAGTGCCGAATAAAGTTCTTTAACAATTAACAGTCGATAAGTGTGGGCGTTTGATGAAGGTGCCAAAGACTTCGGTCTTTGAATACTTAAATTAT
>NZ_FQWU01000008.1 GCF_900129765.1 Massilia sp. CF038 | reverse complement strand
ATAATTTAAGTATTCAAAGACCGAGGTCTTTGGCACCTTCATCAAACGCCCACACTTATCGACTGTTAATTGTTAAAGAACTTTATTCGGTACTGCCTTGCTGCCTGGTACGAAGCGTTGTGTTCGTAAGCAGCAGAGAGGTGAGATTATGCAGCGTTTCGCGTACTTCGTCAACTCTCTTTTTTACTGCGCTATCTCTTTCGAAACAGCCCGCTTTTCAGCGGGAGGCGAACTATAGCAAAGGCGCCAGAGGCTGACAAGCCCGACACGAAATTAATTTGCAACGCGCATAGTAAAGACAACGTAACAAGGACTAAGTTCATTTCAAGGCCGCTGCCTTTACCTGCGCCAGACTGATAGCCGAGCTGAGCTGCACTTGACCGCGCAAAGCTCTCGAGGATCGAGGATCACTTCCGGCGTAGAATTGCTTGCAGTTACTATAAGGAATATCAGATGCCAGAGCTGACCAACGTTGTGAAGACCTTCCCTTCGGCCCGAATTGAATCGCATTCGGGCGGTCTGGCTGTTGAAGTTGCACTGATCGCGCAGCTGATGCATGGCTCGGGAAATCACCTGTTTGCCAGCGTCTCTGCACGCCAGCAGGCGCACCAGGAATTCATCGACGAACTCGATGAGCCGTCGGCCAAACTGGGAGGCACCGACTTTGACAAGGGCGACCCGACCTCGCTGTATTCCTTTGTCGTCGGCCCCAAAGGCCACCCGTTCCACCGGCACGCAGGGCACCGCGTGTTCACTGCCGTTTCGGGCAGCGGCGGCGCCCAGTTGCGCTTTTCCAGCGCGTCCATGGCCCAGATCGAGGCCGATCCGCACAACTTCATGCGCGCCCTCCAGTTCATCAACATTCCACCGGACTGCATGTTCACGGTCCGTTTTGGGGGCGAAACCTGGCACCAGTTCGCGCCGCTGACGCCAAACTCGATTCATCCGGTTTTCTTCGCCCTGTCCTGCCATACCAATGAGCTGGGCGGCGAGCTGCCCGAAGCACTGCGCGCACAGGTCATTGCCAACGAGGCGACTATTCCGTCCCTCACCACGCTGCTGCCGCAAAACGTGCAGGATCTGCTTGCCACATCATTGGCGCAGATGCGCGTATCGACCATTGACCTTTCCCTCGATGCACCACCGGGCACGGTGCAACGGGCTGTTTGCGGCTCTGCGCGCGGCACTGCTGGCGTGATTCTGGGTGCATGGGGGCGTTGGCGCGGCTCGCGCGGCTACGTATCGGACCAGGCCAGCCGCAGCCGCGTGATCGAGCTGCCAAGCCTGCCCGCCGATTCGCTGCTGCGCACACAGTTTGCCGACGAAGCGCTCCACCACGAGGATACCTTCGTGCTGACACTCGACCTTGCCGCGTTCAAGGAGACCAATGCCACTGCCCTCCTGAGCGCCGTACTTGACGGCTTCATGACCGCGCCGCCGACCAGCGTGGCGCGTCTGATGGCGCTGCGAAACGTGCTGGTGAAACCGATCGGCCTGCGCACCTCGCCCTTGGGCTGCCCGGTGTCGTCGCTGCTGTCGCCGGACAAAAGCAGGCTGTTTGCCAACCGCTTTCCAGTGCTCGATCAATTGGTGGATGCGCATAACCTGCGCGCGCAGGTCATCCTGGGCGCAAATGACAAGCACCTCATTTTCCGGTCATGTGTGGGTGTGAGCATCATTGAAGGCAGCCGGGTCCAGGTCACCCTGGGAACGCGCGTGCGCTGCAAAAATCTGTTCGGGCGCTTTTACATGGCCGCGATTGACCGCGTGCACCGCTCCTACGTCACGCCGATGATGCTCAGCGCAGCGGTTGGCTTTGCCGCAGGCAGTGCGCAACAATCCTCACTGCCTGCAACCCAGGCGCTTTAGATTTTCAGGGGGGGGCTGTACTGCAGACGCAGAAGTTTGCCGTTGCGGTCGTCCGCGATGTACAAGAAGCCGTCCGCGCCTTGGCGTACATCGACCGGCGCGCCGGTGCTGTTCGGCCCTGTGCGCCAGCCCGATACCAGATCGACCATCTTCCCCAGCGGTGCGCCGCTCTTGTCTGCCATTAGCGCGACGATGCGGTGCCCGTTTTGCCGATAGCCGTGCAAGCCGACGATCAGGCTGCGCTGATACTGCGCCGGGAACGCTTTGCCGGTATAGAACACCATGCCCAGTGGCGCTGAATGCCCGGGCAGCAGGCGCACCGGCGCGCGGTAACTTGCTGCGCAGCGGGCGCCCGGGTATTCCGGACTGGCGACATTGCTGTCGTAGCAGTACGGCCAGCCGTAGTGGGCACCGCGCTCGATCAGATTGAGTTCATCGTGGGGCAGGTCGTTATCGTTCTTGAGCGTGGGGATGGCCGACTTCAGGGCGTCGCGGCCATTGTCCGCCTGCCATAAGGCGCCTGTCGCCGGGTGCACTGCCAGCGCGACCGAGTTGCGCAGGCCGCGCGCATGTACGTCCCACGAAACCACGGTCCCCGCCGGCCAGCGCATCACGTATTTGCGCAGCAGGCCAACACCGTCCGCGCCCTCGCCTTCGGCGCATGGCTGGCTTGCCACTGGCGCCACATTTTTCGGGCCTTCGCAATGGTCGCTGGATGAGCCCACATTCACGATCAGATTGCGCTCGCTGTCAAACAGCATTGCAGTCAGCGAGTGCAGACCGCGGCCGGGCAAGGCTGGCTGCGACGATTTACCGCCCACCACATCGACTGCCGTTGCCACGGGATCGGTCAGAGCAAAGCGGAAAATGCGGCCAACTTCGCCCACATACACCAGACCGTCAGGACCGAGCAGCACCGAGTGCGGACGATTGAGCCCCTTGAACAGAACGGTTTGCGCGTAGCTGTCGCCAGTGCGCTTGAACAGCGACACCATGCCGTGCCCCTTGGTCCAGCCACCCATTTCGGTGACCACCAGATCGCCATTGGGCATCGGCAGAATCCCGCGTGGATAATTGAGCTTTTGCGCGACGATGCCAACGCAAAAACCCGGCGGCGTGGTCACGTCCAGCCGCGCCAGGCCGCCACAGGTGTCGGCTGCCATGGCGCCGCCACTGCCAACAAGCGCTGCGGCAAAAAGGATAGCGCGGGCAGGTGTGCGTACCGCCATGGTGCTTACAGTCCCTCGAAGTTGGGTGGGCGCTTGGCCAGGAAGGCGGACATGCCCTCTTTCTGCGCCGGCGTGCCAAACGCAGCGTGGAAGTAGCGCCGCTCGTAGCGTACACCTTCGGTGAGGGTGGTTTCGAAGGCGCGGTTGACACTGTCCTTGATGGCCATGGCGACGTTGACAGACATCGACGCGATCGTCGTTGCCGCCGCCAGCGCCTCTTCCATCACCTTGTCCGCCGCCACCACGCGCGACACCAGGCCTGTGCGTTCGGCTTCGGCTGCATCGATCATGCGCGCCGTCAGCAGCAAATCCATTGCCTTCGATTTGCCGATCGTGCGCGGCAGGCGCTGGGTGCCGCCGGCGCCAGGCGTCACGCCGACCTTGATTTCCGGCTGACCAAACCTGGCCGTATCGGCCGCGATCAGGAAGTCGCACATCATGGCCAGTTCACAGCCGCCCCCCAGGCAGAAGCCCTGCACCACACCAATGACGGGCTTGCGCACATTGAGGATATGCTCCCAGTTGCGGCCAATGTAATTACCGCTGTAAGTGATGCCGTAGTCGTATTCGGCCATGGCCGCAATGTCGGCGCCTGCTGCAAAGGCCTTTTCGCTACCGGTCAGGATGATGCAGCCAATGGCCTTGTCGGCATCGAACTTGTAGAGGGCGTCGCCCAGCTCATTCATCATGTTGTCGTTCAGCGCGTTGAGCGCCTTGGGACGGTTCAGGCGAATGACCGCAACGCGGCCATGGGTTTCAATCAGCAGATCCGAGTATTCCATACGATGTACCTTTGTCAGTTAAATGAGCCAATGTGCGATTGTAGCGCCTGGCGCGTGCTTATTGGGCGCGCGGCATCAGCACCCATAACTGGCCGCGCTGCTTCATGCGGCCAGCTTTTTCCATCGCGTCGTAGCCGAAGCCGAAGAAGAAATCGGCGCGCACTGCGCCGCGAATGGCGCCGCCGGTATCCTGGGCCATGACCAGGCGCCGCATCGGTACCTCGCTGCCCGATTCCGTGGTGGCCAGAAAAATCGGTGCGCCCAGCGGCAGGAAGCTCGGATCGACCGCCACCGAACGGCCACCCGTCAGCGCCACGCCAAGTGCGCCTTTCGGTCCGGCGCCAGGGTCAGCCAGACGCTCTTCGCGGAAGAACACATAACTGGGATTGACGTTGAACAGCTCCTGGCGGCGCGACGGATTGGCGGCAATCCAGGCCTTGATGCCTTGCGCGGTGGCCTGCTCGGGCGTCAGTTCGCCCTGATCGATCAGCCAGCGGCCGATGGCCTTGTATGGGTGGCCGTTCTGGTCCGCGTACGATACCCGCACCGTTTCGCCAGCGTCGGTCAGTTGCACGCGTCCGGAACCTTGCACTTCAAGGAAAAAGGCTTCTACCGGATCGTCGACCCATAGCAGTTCCTTGCCAGCGATGTCGGCGCGCGCGATCTCCGCGCGGCTGCCGTAGGGGACGACTTTTTTGCCGACCAGGCGCCCACGCAGGCGCTTGCCCTTCAACTCCGGGTAGACGCTGGCCAGGTCCACGGTCAGCAGGTCGTCCGGCACCTTGTACAGCGGGGTCTGGAATGCACCGCCCTTTTTACGGGCACCGCGCAGCATCGCTTCGTAGTAGCCGGTGATCAGGCCCGTATCGGCACCGTCGGCCGCGCGTATCTGATTGGGCACGAACCAGGATTCAAAATAGCTGCGGATGGCCGCTTCATCGCTGGCAGCGACAGTACGCGCTGCGCTGCACGCCTGCTTCCACTCGTCCTTGCGGATCAGGACATTGCAGGATGCGAGAAACGGCGGCCACGCCTGGCGCAAGTCATCCTTGTCCCAGCCCGGCAAAGCGCTGAAGGTGGACGGCGTCATCAGCGGCGCTGGCGGGGCGACCGGGGTGTCCACCGGTGGCACCGGCATCACCGGCGGCGGCATGGTCACGGGCGGCCGGGGCGTTGGCAGCGGCGCTGGCGGCTCGACCGTGGTACATGCGGCCAGGGCCAGCGCAACGAGTCCTGGCAAAAGAGGTAAACTGCGTCGGATTGAGGACATAGGAACCGTTATGTGGATTTTAATGTTGGAAGCCGGCGTGGCATTCTTCCTGCTGGTGTTTATCGTGTGGTGGACCATGTACCAAGGCAAAAAGCCGGAAGATCAGGCGCCTGCGCCGAAAATCGAGAAGCAGCCGCCGACCGAGCCGCCAGCTGGCTGATCAATGCAGGGTGCGTGGCAGCGACAGCACAAACTCCGGAATTTTCGCTTCGAACTGATGGCCGTCTTCAGCCACGCAGAAATACTCGCCGTACATGGAACCTTGCGCGGTAGCGAGCTGCGTGCCGCTCGTGTACTCAAACTGCTCGCCAGGCTTGAGCAAGGGCTGATGCCCCACCACGCCCAGACCGCGCACTTCCTGCACCTTGTTGCTGGCGTCCGTGATAACCCAATGGCGTGAAATCAGCTGCGCCGGCACGGTGCCGGTGTTTTGAATATTGATGGTGTACGTGAACACGAAATGGTCACGGGCAGGATCGGACTGCTCTTCCAGGTACTGGGTTTTGACGGTCACGGTGAAGTCGTAGGCGGACATCGGTTTCCTCTGCTGTATTCGATCACTGCATGATACCCCGCACGGCCGATTCAGTCACAGCGCAATACCTGGCCGGATGAAGAGGGTAAAATAACGGATCTTAATTCAAAGCAAGACCACGCCATGACCACTTTCCGCATCGCTCCCAGCATTCTGTCCGCCGACTTTGCCCGCCTGGGCGAGGAAGTGCGCAATGTCGTCAGTGCCGGCGCCGACATCATTCACTTCGACGTGATGGACAACCACTACGTGCCGAACCTGACCATCGGTCCGCTGGTATGCGAAGCGATTCGCCCGCATGTGCAAGTGCCGATCGACGTGCACCTGATGGTCAAACCGGTTGACCGCATCATCCCCGACTTTGCCAAGGCAGGCGCCAACATCATCACCTTTCACCCCGAAGCATCCGAGCATATCGACCGCTCGCTGCAGCTGATTCGCGATAACGGCTGCAAGGCTGGCCTGGTATTCAATCCGGGTACGCCGCTGCACTTCCTGGACCATGTGATGGACAAGATCGACATGATCCTCATTATGTCGGTCAATCCAGGCTTTGGCGGCCAGTCCTTTATCCCGGAAGCGCTGAAAAAAATCGCGCTTGCACGCCGCAAAATCGATGAATCGGGCCGCGACATCATGCTCGAAGTCGATGGCGGCATCAAAATCGAAAACATCGCCGCCGCGGCAGCCGCTGGCGCCGACACCTTCGTGGCCGGCTCGGCGATTTTCGGCAAGCCCGATTACAAAGCGGTCATCGACGCCATGCGCGTCGAGCTGGCCAAAACGGGCAAGTAATGGCGGCGGACGGCAGCGCGCGCTCCGTCCACCTGCGCGCGCTTTTGTGGCGCCTGCATTTCTGGGCCGCGCTGCTGGCATCGCCATTCATTCTGGTGGCGGTCCTGACCGGCATCCTGTACATCTTCACACCGCAGATCGAAGCCTTGCGCTATCAGGCGCTGGATCATGTGGTACCGGCAGGCGCCATGCGGCCGCTGGACGATGCGGTGGGGGCAGCGCGCGCTGCGGCTCCGCCAGGCTGGCGACTGCGCCAGGTGCTGCCCGCTTACGCGGCGCACGACACCGTCAAGGCCCAATTTGAACAGGGCCCGTCGCCACACGCCGGGCACGAAGGCCATGCCGAACCTGCCGCTGCCGGGCCCATCACCGTCTACGTCAACCCCTACACAGCCGAAGTGGCTGGCACACTTGCCAACGAAGAGCGCTTCGGCAACTGGTCGATGACACTGCATTCGCGACTGCTGCAAGGCGACGGCTGGCGCTGGATGATCGAACTGGCTGCCAGCACCATGATGGTCATGCTGGTCACGGGTGTCATTTTATGGTGGCCTTCGTCGCTCAAAAAAGGCCTGCCGCGCGCGAGCGCACGCGGGCGCGGCGCATGGCGGCAGTGGCACGCTTTTCTGGGCGTGGCACTGGCCCTGATCACAGTCACCATTCTGCTCACCGGTCTGACCTGGAGCAAACATGCCGGCGAACAGATACGCCACGCACGTGACGCCGTGGGCCAGGCTTCGCCCGCCGTACCGCGCATGACGTCGGCAGCAGCCCGTGCGCGGGCACCGCTGTCCTGGCAGGCGGCCTGGGATGCCGCCCGGGCACAGGCGCCCGATGTCGCGCTGCGCATCACTGCGCCGCGCGATGCCCAAGGTACCTGGCGGATCGGCGCGAACGATCCGGGCCAGCCCTTCAAACGGTTCGATCTGCTGCTGGACGCGTACGACGGCAAGCGCCTGTACACCAGCGGTTGGGACCAGCTAAGCGCTTTTGGCAAGGCGACTGCGATTGGCATCCCCTTTCATCGGGGTGAATTCGGCTGGTGGAATCAGGCTCTCTTGAGCGTATTTGGCGCCGGCGTCCTGTTTTCCCTGGTATCGGGCTGGGTCATGTATTTCAAGCGCCGCAAGGGCAGCGGGTCGGCGCTGCCACCTCTTCGCCAAGGTGCGTGGGCGGCCGAGGGCATCAGGCTCGCCCCGTTTGCCGTGCTGGCATGCCTTGCCATGCCGGTGTTGACGCTGTGGGCGGGCGCGGTGCTTGTCCTTGAGTCACTGCTGGCCCGCACAAAGCCCGCCAGCGCTTGAAGCTCGCCACGAAAAGCAAAAACCCCGAATGCCGGTGAAGGCATTCGGGGTTCGGAAAAGCGAGCGGTGTTTGCTACCGCAGTAAGGCTTAGCCCTTCATGAAATCGAGCTGAATCTGGAAGGTCGAACGGTCGTTCTTGACCGCTTCGACTGCCTGCGCACGGCTGGCAGCGCGCTGCTCGGTATCGAACTGGTTCACGTGCAGCGAAGGCACATTCAGATTGCGGCCAGCGTAACCGGCTGGTGCGGCGGCAGTCACGGCGATGCTGGTAATGGCGGCGCTGGCGGCTGGCAGGTCGGCTGCAAACGAAGTACCGGTAAAGGCAACAGCGGCGATGGCGATAAACAGTTTCGATGCGTTCATGGTGATTCTCCTGACTTTAGCGTGGCGTCGCTGGTGGGCGGCGTTGATAAGCGGTATCGCCTATCCATGGAACGAAGTCTATCGCCTTCTCTTTCCGCAATAAAGACTGCGGAGCGCAATGCACTATTGCCAGCTTCGGCACAATCGAGCCCGACCATGCTTTCGCCCACAAAAAGACAAGAATTTTCCAAATACCGGCTTTTTCTCTGTCGAAAATTCTTACGATTCGTAGTATTTTTTCTATGTTTTTTGACAACTATCAATATCTCGTCAATAAAATCATCGGTTTAGGTGCTGTGGCCCAGAACTTGCTGTATTGACGGCACACTCAATAATGTTTCGGGGTGAGGTTTCAACATTTCACACTTGGAGAATTAATATGATTAATTATGCAAAATGGGTAGCCGCGGTGGTGCTGGCAGCATTGAGCCTTTCTGCAAACGCCGCCTATATCGTTGGTGGCGCAACGGGCGCTATCGCGTCCGACAGCGAGCAGTGGGCGTGGGACGGGTCGTACATGACGGGCTTCCGTTCGGCGTTGAGCAACCCGCTCAACTTTGGCCCGGGCGGGGTGGTCAATCGCAGCATCATCACCACGGATCTGGCAGTCGTTGACAATGCCACCCTGTCGGGCGTGAACATGTTTGTCGGTTCGTGGAATTCCGACACGCAGGGCGGCATGTTCTCGGCCGCCGTGATGAACTTCTTCCTCAATGGCGGCGACCTGCTGCTCTTGCAAGACGATAGCGGGCATGACGCCATTGGCAGCGCCTTGGGCCTGGACACGAGTGGAAGCACCGGCTCTGACTCGAATGGCGGCGCACCGCTGTACAACGGCGCATTCGGCACAGCGAACAATGTCCACCAGCTCTATTTGGTCGGCAAACTCGACGCCGCCCAAATCGCCGCGCACAATGGCCATATCGGCGGCACCAACGCCAACGGAGAAATCACGTCGGCCTACTGGGCAGCCGGTGAATACGCAGTCGGCGCAGGCGCTTTGTTCATCAGTGCCGACGTCGACATGATCGCCACCACCGATGGCGTGTGCGGCCTGTTGTGCGGCGCGCACTATGGCACCGGCGGACTGGGAGGTGGCATGGACGACAACGCGATCTACGCCTTGAACACCTTCAGCTTCCTGCAGTCGAATGGTGGCACGGTACCAGAGCCATCGGGCTTCCTGCTTGCCGCGACGGCTCTGCTTCTGATCGTTATGCGTCGGCGCAAGGCCTGAGGATTGAAACGGGCCGACGGCAAATCAGCTTGTACTAAGCGTTGCCTTGACGTTTGCGTGCTGCGAGCAAGCCAATTAGTCCAAGGCCCATCAGGAAACCGGTTGCTGGTTCAGGCACGTCGCGCATCTCGGTGATGTTGCCCCAATTAGCGTAAATAACATCGTCTTTGATGCCGTAGCCGACGAAGAAGGACGACTCGAGGAGTCGGCCTTCGGCGAGCAAGGTGCGCAATGAGGTGTTGGCCGGTTGATTGCCTTCAAATGTAAACCGGAGCTGAATTCCCTCGACGTTGAACCCGGCCGGTGCTTGAGTCTCCGAAATCGACCCGCCGGTATTCCAGCCGTTCCCACCGAGCATGGTGACGATCGTATAACCAGGGAAGTTCGTGTGGGTATACGCCAAGCTGTCCGTAAATTGGATCAGATTCGCGCCAATACGCGCGTAGCCGCTGAATGCGCCGTTATAGTTGGTTAAATCTGGCGATTCGCTTACGGCCCTCGTCTCGTCAAACTGAAATTGACCTTCAACAGCCGTTCCGCCTGGGTAGACGCGGATTAAGTTTGCCCAATCCTGGTCTGATTCGAGCGTGGCCGTGTATGAGTAAGTCAGTGGTGATGCGCTCACTTGTGCAGAGAACAGCAAGGCGACGAATACCGTGGCCAGGCGGATAAAATTCATTAGATATCCATATCGAAAGGTTGAACGAAATGCAATCTTAACCGAGATGTGCGTATTTATCTACAAGCCACTCAAGACCAAAGATGACGCGTGTAGGATAAAATTCGGCATCCTTCAGCAGCCGAATCCATGTTCATTCATTCCAGTCATTCCGAGCATCACCCCATCCGCGCCGTGATCGTCGACCTTGACGGCACCATGCTCGACACCGTCCCTGACTTTCATGTCGCTATTAACGCCATGCGCGCTGAATTCGACATGCCCCCTATCACCAGCGAGGCGGTCGCCCTGTTGGTCGGCAAAGGCTCGGAAAATTTGATTCGCGGCGTGCTCGCTCTGGATCTGCCCGCAAACCAGGTGGAACAGCATTTCGACCAGGCGATGGCCGCCTACCAGCGCCACTACCTGGCCATCAATGGCAATCACAGTGTGCTGTATGACGACGTGATCGCCGGGCTGGAAGCGATGAAAGCGCAGGGATTGCGCATGGCGTGCGTGACCAACAAACCGATCGCCTTCGCCACGCCCCTGCTTGCGCAAAAAGGCCTGGCCGCCTATTTCGAGCTGGTGTACGGCGGCGATTCCCTGCCCCGAAAAAAACCGGACCCCATGCCACTGCTGCAGGTCTGCGCCGATTTCGCCCTTGAGCCGCATGAGGTGGTGGCCATTGGCGACTCCTCCAACGACGCCGAGGCCGCACGAGCCGCGGGCTGCTTTGTCTTGACAGTTCCGTATGGATACAACCACGGACGGTCTATACACGAAATCGATTCCGATGGTATAGTTACCACGCTGTTAGAAGCAGCAACCATGATAAGTTCGCACAACCACACCGCAAACTGAACCACAAATACATGTTTTTCATCAAAAAACACAATGTCACACAAACCGGCTCGATTGAGGCCTGGCTTTGGCGACGCTGGCAATCCTGGGCTAAGTAACCCGTATTGATTGCTGTCGGCTGCCCACGTGCGTCGACAGGTTTTTTGAAACCCACCGCCAGCACTCGCGCCTGGCGGCATGGAGAAAAGCATGACCGAACTCGAATTCAAATCGTTGGCCAACGAAGGCTACAACCGTATTCCATTGATCGCGGAAGCCTTCGCTGATCTGGAAACGCCCCTCACGCTCTACCTCAAACTGGCCCAGACCCAGAACGCCGGCCGCAACACCTTCCTGCTTGAATCGGTGGTTGGCGGCGAGCGTTTCGGCCGCTACTCCTTTATCGGCCTGCCTGCCACCACCGTGCTGCGCACCTTCGGCAAGCGCACCGAGATCGTCAAGAACGGCAGTGTGATCGAAACCCACGAGGGCAATCCGCTCGACTTCATCGAACAGTACCAGGCCCGTTTCAAGGTTGCGCTGCGCCCCGGCCTGCCCCGTTTCTGCGGCGGCCTGGCGGGCTACTTCGGTTACGACACCGTGCGCCACATCGAGCGCAAGCTGGCCGAGAGCCAGCCCAAAGATGATCTGGGCCTGCCCGACATCCAGTTGATGGTGACCGAAGAACTGGCCGTCATCGACAACCTGTCCGGCAAGCTGTATCTGATCGTGTATGCCGATACCACCATGCCGGAAGCCTTCTCCAAGGCGCGCCAGCGCTTGAAGGATTTGCGCATGATGCTGCGCCGTGGCGTGGATGCCCCCGTCACCTCCAGCTCAGTGCGCACCGAAGCAGTACGCGACTTCAGCAAAGAGGATTACCTCAAGGCGGTGGCGCGCGCGCACGAATACGTGATGGCCGGCGACCTGATGCAGGTGCAGATCGGCCAGCGCATCCGCAAGCCTTACGTCGACAATCCATTGACGCTGTACCGCGCGCTGCGCTCGCTCAATCCGTCGCCGTACATGTACTTCTATAACTTTGGCGACATGCAGATTGTCGGCGCCTCGCCCGAAATTTTGGTCCGCAACGAGACCGCTTCCGACGGCAGCAAAAAAGTCACGCTGCGTCCGATCGCCGGAACCCGCCCCCGCGGCGCCACCCCGGAACGCGATGCCGAACTGTCGAAAGAGCTGCTGGCCGACCCCAAAGAAATCGCCGAGCACGTGATGCTGATCGACCTGGCCCGCAACGACCTTGGCCGCATCTCGGAAATTGGCAGCGTCAAGGTGACAGAACGCCTGGTCGTGGAAAAATACTCGCACGTGCAGCACATCGTGTCGAACGTCGAAGGCAAACTCAAAGACGGCATGTCCAACCTGGACGTGCTGCGCGCTACCTTCCCGGCCGGTACCCTCACGGGTGCGCCGAAAGTGCGCGCCATGGAAGTGATCGACGAACTCGAACCGACCAAACGCGGCATCTACGGCGGCGCCTGCGGCTACCTGTCGTTTGGCGGCGAAATGGATGTAGCGATTGCGATCCGTACCGGCGTGATCAAGGACGGCATGCTGTACGTGCAGGCTGCGGCCGGCATTGTCGCCGACTCGATTCCCGAAATGGAATGGCAGGAAACTGAAAACAAGGCGCGCGCCGTGCTGCGCGCAGCCGAGCAGGTGCAAGACGGCCTGGATGGGGAGCTCTGACATGCTGCTGATGATCGATAACTACGACTCGTTCACCTATAACCTGGTGCAGTATTTCGGGGAGCTGGGCGAAGACGTGCGCATCGTGCGCAACGACGAGATCACGATCGAACAGATCGAGACACTGGGCCCGGACCGCATTTGCATTTCGCCCGGCCCCAAAACCCCGGCCGAAGCAGGCATTTCGATCGCCGTGCTGCAGCACTTCAAGGGCAAACTGCCGATCCTGGGTGTCTGCCTGGGACACCAGGGCATCGGCGCCGCGTTTGGCGGCAAGGTCATTCGCGCCAAGCAGGTCATGCATGGCAAAACGTCGCTGATCGCCCATACCGGCGTTGGCGTATTCAAGGGACTTCCAAGCCCGTTCACGGTGATCCGTTACCACTCGCTGGCGATCGAGCGTTCTTCGCTCCCGTCCTGCCTGGAAGTGACGGCATGGACCGACGACGGAGAGATCATGGGTGTGCGGCACAAGGAATTCGATATCGAGGGTGTGCAGTTCCACCCTGAATCGATCCTGTCCGAGCATGGCCATGCCTTGCTGAAGAATTTCCTCGAACGCTAACCTGGAACCATCATGCCGATTACCCCACAAGAAGCCCTGCTGCGCTGCATCGAACACCGCGAAATTTTTCACGACGAGATGCTGCACCTGTTCCGCCAGATAATGTCCGGCGAAATGTCCCCCACCATGATTGCCGCGCTCACGCTGGGCCTGCGCGTGAAGAAGGAAACCATTGGCGAAATCGCCGCTGCCGCGCAAGTGATGCGCGAGTTTTCCACCAAGGTGCCGATGGCCGATACCACCAGGCTGCTCGACATCGTCGGCACTGGCGGCGACGGCGCGCACACGTTCAATATTTCGACCGCATCGATGTTTGTGGCTGCCGCCGCCGGTGCGCGCGTGGCCAAGCACGGCGGGCGCAGCGTATCGTCATCGTCCGGCAGTGCCGACGTGCTGGAATCGCTGGGCGTGAACATCAACCTCAAGCCGGAACAGATCGCACAATCGATCGCCCAGACCGGCATTGGTTTCATGTTTGCGCCCAACCACCACGCCGCAATGAAGCATGCGGCGCCCGTGCGCCGCGAACTGGGCGTACGCACCATCTTTAATATTCTCGGACCGCTGACCAATCCGGCCGGCGCGCCAAACATTTTGATGGGCGTGTTCCATCCCGACCTGGTCGGCATTCAAGTGCGCGTATTACAGCGCCTTGGTGCACAGCATGCGGTGGTGGTGTGGGGCCGCGACAATATGGATGAAGTGTCGCTTGGCGCTGCCACCATGGTGGGTGAACTGGTCAACGGCGAAATTCGCGAATACGAAATTCATCCGGAAGATTTTGGTTTGCAGATGATCGCCAGCCGCAATCTGAAGGTGGCGGACTCGGTCGAGTCCAAGGCCAAGATGATGGAAGCACTCAACGGCGAGCCTGGTGCGGCCTACGATATCGTGGCGCTCAATGCGGGTACGGCGCTGTACGCGGCCGGCGTGGTCGGCTCGATCGAAGAAGGCCTGAAAAAGGCGCGCACCACCGTTGAATCGGGCGCGGCGAAAGCCAAGCTGGATCAATTCGTCGAAGTCACACAACAACTCGGCCAATAACATCGCCCTCGCGCACGCGGGGGCCCATGCCATGCTGGCGTGCCATGGGTCCCCGCCTTCGCGAGGACGATGTGTGAGGGACTCATCATGTTCGGCATACACGACCTTCCGCTCTTCATCCTCTCCGGCCTGATGCTCAACATTTTGCCCGGACCCGACTCGCTCTTGATCATGACGCGCAGCGCCACCCAGGGCTGGCGCGCGGGCGTGGCGGCGGTCATGGGCATTTGTACCGGCACCATGGTGCATGTGCTGGCCGCCGCCGTCGGCCTGTCGGCCATCCTTGCGACATCGGCCACCGCGTTCATGGTGGTCAAATATATTGGCGCGGCCTACATCCTGTATATGGCAATTGGCCTTCTGCTCAGCAAGCGCAAGGATGCGGAAACGGCGATTGTGGTGCCGCCCCTGCCGTACAAGAAAATCTTCGCACAGGGTTTGCTGACCAATGTGCTCAATCCAAAAGTGGCGCTGTTCTTCCTTGCGTTTGTGCCGCAGTTTATTGACGCCGGCGCCAGCAGCAAACCGCTCGCCTTCATTATCCTCGGCTGCATCTTCAATTTCAACGGCATGCTATGGTCCGTCGCGCTGGCAGTCTTCACCGGCCTGGCCAGTGCCCGTCTGAAGGTGGCGCCCGGCGTGTCGCTGTGGCTCAACCGCGTGACCGGCGGCCTGTTCGTCTGGCTCGGCATCAAGCTGGCCCTCTCAAAACAACACTGAATCGAACCACCATGTCCGACATTCTCAACAAGATCCTCGCTGTCAAAGCCGACGAAGTCAAAGCGGCCAAAAATTACCGCGACCTGGCCAGCCTGCGGCGCGACGTCGAAGCCGATGCCGAAGGCCGGCGCACGATTCGCGGTTTCGAAACGAGCTTGCGCCGCCAGATCGCCGCCGGCAAGGCCGGCGTTATCGCGGAAGTGAAGAAAGCGTCACCATCGAAGGGCGTGCTGCGTGCGGACTTCCGTCCGGCAGCCATCGCCGAGAGCTATGCGCGCCACGGTGCGGCGTGTCTGTCGGTGCTGACCGACGTGCAGTTCTTCCAGGGTGATGTGGCGTATCTGAAGCAGGCGCGCGCCGCTTGCGATATTCCGGTCCTGCGCAAGGACTTCATGATCGACATGTATCAGGTCTACGAAGCACGCGCGATGGGTGCCGATGCGATCTTGCTGATCGTCTCGGCGCTGGATCATGGCTTGATGGCCGAGCTGGAAGCTTGCGCCCTTGAACTGGGCATGGATGTGCTTGTCGAGGTACACGATGGCGATGAGCTGACTGCTGCGCTGAAACTGCGCACGCCGCTGGTGGGCATCAACAACCGCAACCTGCGCACCTTTGATGTGACGCTCGATACCACCATCGGCCTGCTGCCGCGCATTACGGAAAACAAACTGGTGGTGACCGAGTCCGGCATCACGGGTACTGCGGATGTGCAGCGCATGCGCGAGGCAAACGTGCATGCCTTCCTGGTGGGCGAGAGCTTCATGCGCGCGCCCGACCCGGGGGTGGAGCTGGCGCGCTTGTTTGCCTGATGCCGCTTCTGACGGAGGCTTATTCCATGTTCCCGACAATGGGTGAGATGGTATAGGCCCCCGCCTTCGCGAGGGCGATGTTAATTGGTGGCGCTGGGGCGGCCGCTTTTTTTGCGCCCGTCGATCAGAGACAGCGTGATGCCTGGAACGCGGTCTCCTTGCAGCTTGACCTTGAAGGTCATCAGTTCGTCACGCCGGAAGGCGTGCACCTCTACCGTTTCGCCCACCTTGTAGCGCGCCAGCAGTGCATCCACGCCTGACGGCGCGCCACTGACGCGCAACCCATCAATGGCCACCAGCAGATCGCCGGCCGACATGCCGGCGCGATGCGCAGCACCGCCCTCGTGCACCTGGCTGAGCTTGACGTCATTGCCGTCTCGCCCGAGACCAGCATCGAACGACGGCTTGCTGGAGCGGCGCTCGTCTTCGAGCTTGATGCCGAATGGCGCATACATTTTTGCCAGCGGCAGTTCCGCAGTGCCGCGCACAAAGCGATCGAACATGGTTTTCAGTTTCGCGCCGCTGATTTCATCAAACAGCGCTTCAACTTCGGCTTCGGTCACACCGCGCCCGCCGGTGCTGTAAAAATCACGGCCATAGCGTTGCCACAGCGCGCGCATTACATCGTCAAGCGATTTTTTGCCGCCGGTTTTTTCGCGTATGGTCAGATCGAACATCAGTGCAATCAGCGAGCCCTTGCCGTAGTAGCTGACAATGGCGTTCGGCGCATTTTCATCCTGGCGGTAGTATTTGCCCCAGGCGTCGAAGCTGGAGTCGGCCACGCTTTGCTTGGTGCGGCCACTGCCGCGCAACACGCCGGCAATGGTTTTGCCCAGCAGTTTGAGATAGGCGGCTTCGTCGATGATACCGCTGCGTACCAGCATCAGGTCGTCGTAGTAGCTGGTAAAACCTTCAAACAGCCACAGTAGCGGCGTGTAGGTCTCGTTTTGCAAGTCGTACGGTGCGAAGGCGGCCGGCTTGATGCGTTTGACGTTCCAGGTATGGAAATACTCGTGACTGCACAAGCCGAGGAACTTGAGATAACCCTCGCCCACGTCGGCGCCCTTCGGCGTGGCCGTGGTGGGCAAATCGGCGCGCGCGCAAATCAGTGCAGTCGAGGCGCGATGTTCCAGGCCACCGTAGCCGTCACCCACGGCCAGCGTCAGGAACACGTAGCGGTTCATTGGTGCGCGCTTGCTGCGCGGCTCGAAAAAGGCAATCTGCGTTTCGCAAATGGCTTGCAGGTCGGCCTGCAGGCGGGCCATGTCCAGGTTGGGCACGCGGCCCGAAATGACGATGTCGTGCGCGATGCCGTGCGCTTTGAAGGTAGCAAGAGCGAAGTCGCCCATCTCTACCGGGTGGTCGATCAGCTCGTCGTAATCGGCTGCCACGTAAGTGCCGAAGCCATAACGCTTGGCGCCCAGTTCCGGCAGGGACGTGGCCACGCGCCAGGTTTTGGCGGCAGGATCGGCCGGGCGGCGAATGTCGACTTCATGCGCCAGCGTCTCCTGGCCAAGCACGCGCAGGCACACGCTGGTGCCGTTGAAAAAGCCGTGTGTCTGGTCCAGGTGCGCAGCGCGCACCGACAAATCCCAGGCATACACTTCATAGATGACGGTGAGCGGACCATCCGTTGGCGCCGCGCGCCAGGAATGCTTGTCAAGCTTCGTGAGCGCGACAGCCTTGCCGTTCGACTCTGCGCGGATCTGCACGATGTTGCGCGAAAATTCGCGGATCATGTAGCTGCCCGGGATCCACGCCGGCAGCGCAAACTCCTGCCCCTCGGCGGATGGCGCGGCGACATGAATGGTCACCTCGAACAGATGCGCCGCAAGGTCCTTGGGGTCGATTACGTACTGGATCGCCGCTTGCTTTTTTGTCGTCGTTTTTTTCATGATGGTTAAGCTGGTCCGCCCAGCGGAAGTGTACCGGTTTTATCCAAGTCGGAGGGGGTATCGATGTCGTGCAGGATGCCGGCGTCAATCACCGGCACTGTCATTACAGGCTCGCTCGCAAGCAGGGCGCGCGCGCCCTGGTCGCCCGTCAGCGCCAGCAGGCGCGGTAAATACATGGCGTTAAAGGCGACTGGATTGCCACGCCGGCCCGCATGCACAGGTGCGGCAATGCCTGCGCCAGCGCGCAACGCATCGCGCAAGGCGCAAATGGTGGCAGGGGCCACGCGAGGCATGTCACCGAGCCCGATGATCCAGCCGTCGGCAGGCTTGGCCTGCTGTACGCCATGAACCAGGGAGGCCGCAATGCCGCTATCGGCATCAACACAGACCGTGACGTCGCAGCCCGCATTGCGCAAGGCGTCAGCCAGAGCGCCCTCCGCAGGGACGACTGCAATCACACGTGGGAGGACGGCAAGCAAGGCGCGGGCGCTGGCGACGGCGACCATGTCCCCGTCGGGCAGCGCCGCGAGCAGCTTGTTGCGCTGGCCGGCCGGATCGAAGCGTCGGCCACGGCCAGCAGCGAGCAGCAGTCCGACGATATTCATGGACGCTGCGCGGCGCGCGGCTTACTTGACGGTTTTGAGTTTGGCTTCCAGGCCGCGCAGATCGACCGCGCCTGAAATGCGGGTGCCGTCAGCGAAGAAGATCGCCGGAGTGGCGTTGATGCCGTACTTCTGTGCCACCGCGCTGACTTTGGCGTGCGGCGTTTCGCACTGCGGGCTTGGGGTGGCCGGCATTTTACCGTTCAACATCCACTCGTCCCATGCCTTGTTGCGGTCGGCCGAGCACCAGATCTGATTGGACTTGGCCAGCGAATCTTCAGACAGAATATTGAGCATGAAGGTGTACACCGTGACGTTGTCGATTTCCTTCAGGGTGGTCTGGCGGAAGTGCTTGCAGTAGCCGCAGTTCGGATCTTCGAAGATCGCCAGCACGCGTTTGCCATCGCCCTTGACCATCTTGAGCGCGTTTTCGAACGGCAGATCGTTGAATTTGATCTTGTTGACCACTTCCAGCCGTTCCTTGGTCAGGTTCTGGGTGGTGCGGGTGTTGAATACCTGGCCGAAGATCAGGTATTCGCCATTCTTGTCGGTGTAGACGATGTTGCCACCTGCGACAACTTCATACAGACCTGCATACGGCGTCGCCTTGACCGAGACGATTTTTGCGCCATCGCCAAGACGGGGCTCCAGCACTTTCTTGAGGTTCGCCTCGATCTTCTGGTTGTTGTCAGCGCTGTTCTCGGCTGCGGTGCAGGATACAACGGCGCAAGCGAGTGCGAGCAGGGTGAATTTCGTTTTAAGCATGACTTCTCCGGGTGAATGCCTGGGCACTTCCTATTTGCCCATCGCGTGCGACATCAGCCGGCGCTTAAGCATAGGTAATTTATCGAGCAAGTTTAATCCCAAATTGCGGGCGATGCGCACCGGCTCGAGGTTGGTCGCAAACAGGCGCGCCAGACCGTCGGTCGCCAGTTGCATGAGTAAGATGTCTTCCTTGCGCGCGCGCGCATAGCGCGCCAGCACGCGCTCGTCGCCGACGCTGCGCTGCTCTTCGCGCCCCGCCACCGCAGCCAGCAAATCGGCAATGTCGGCAAAGCCGAGATTCATGCCATGGCCGGCCAGCGGATGGACCACGTGGGCAGCGTCGCCCACCAGCGCCACACGCGGCGCCACAATGGTATGGGGGCGGATCAGCGCCAGCGGCAGCGCCTTCACCACCTCCGGCTGAAGTGGACGCAGGGTCCCCAGTTTTTCATCGGCCAGCACCGACAGGCGCACTGCCAGTTCACCGAGCGACTCGCTCATGATGGTGTCGGCCAGACCGTCCGGCGCGGACCACACCAGCGAGACGCGATTGCCCGGCAGCGGCAGCAGGGCGACAATGCCTTCGCTGCCGGTAAACCACTGGAAGGCGGCGCCGTGGTGCGGCTTTTCGCAGCTGAAGTTGGTGACAATGGCGCGTTGGTGATAGGAGCGGTAATCGATGCCGATATCGCATTGTCCGCGCACCCAGGACTGGCCGCCGTCGGCGCCCACCACGAGCGAGGCGCGGATACTGGCCCCGCCATCCAGCTGCACGGTGGCGCTGTCGACGCCAAGAACCAGTGCACTGGCACGGCCACTGACGGTTTGTATATTCGGTGCGAACTTGAGCGCCGCGTCCAGGGCCTGGTTCAGATTGCGGTCCTCGACAATCCAGGCCAGGGTGCCGACGTGGGCACCGAATGCATCGAAAGCCAGCGCGCCGGCCTGGGCGCCGTCGCCCCCCACAACCATCGTGTCCACGGGTGCGATACGGGCAGCATCGAGTGCGCCCCAGACTTTCAGTGACGACAGCAGCGTGTGGGCAGTGTGATTGAGGGCGTAGACGCGTGCATCCCAAGGCTGTTCGCCCGTGGCGGATGGCGCGGCGGGACCGGCGGGCGGCACCAGCAGCGTTACGCTATGGCCGGCCTGGGCAAACCCCAAGGCAGCGGTTTTGGCAATGGCGCCGTTGCCAACGATGCAAATCGTCGTCTGGCTGGGCGCTTGGGCGGTTTTTGAACTCGTCATGCAGGGCATTATAACGGCAACAAACAACAGCGTTTTGCCCCGTTTCGGCCCATTTTTGCAAAAAGTTGTTGGTCGGCCTTGCAAAGGCTGAGGCGGGTGTCTATAATCATGCCTCTTGGCCTGGTAGCTCAGTTGGTAGAGCAGAGGATTGAAAATCCTTGTGTCGGTGGTTCGATTCCGCCCCGGGCCACCAAGAATAAAGTTCAGCCTTCTTTTGGCGAACGTAAAAACCGCAATTCTCGACAGAGACTGCGGTTTTTTTACGTCCATCGATCAGCGTAATAATTCCTGGTTGTGTTCATTCGCAATACCGACAATCTCTGTGCCGGCCCAGACCACGATCCAGTTGACAGGCAAGCACATGGCAGTGAGAAGGTGTGGCTTTTTACGCAACAATTGAAATGCCCACATCGCTTCCAGATCATCTGCAACTGGTGTCGGGTGCTCACTGGTCGGGCCAAAGTACCATCCGCTGTCCCCTTTCCCGGGCTGGCTTCGTTCCCCGTAAATGCCTTGTTCCACCAGGCAGCCTTTGCGCATGACGACTTTGTCATCGAATCGGAAATCAACAGGCTGACACCCCAGTTTGGACAACAGCTCACGCTGCTGAAGCAGGACAGCCAAGGTCGTGCTGACATCGTTTCTGAAGTGGATGAATGGATCGCTATCGAAATCCGGCTCGCAAAGTGCCAGACCATCTGAGGTCTCAAGGAATTTCATCATCGACCAGCCAACCTGGAACGTGGCGCCCGCAACCAACGCAAAATGCGTCCCTGCACGCGCCTCGGCCAGCTCAGCCAACCAGATTGCCAGGCCCTCAAGCTCGTCTCGACAAGTAAGGTAAAAACCCGAGCGCTTAATCGTTATCAATTTCATCCTCTGTATTTAGAATTGTTGAACCAATTGCAGTTCGAGGCATTCGTGCTGCAACTGGCATACCGGGTGACTGTCAGCATTTGGCCGGTCTTGCCGTGACGCCGAGACTGCTGACGCCCGAGCCTGGACCTTCGCCCTGTTGCGGCCCCTTCTGCGAAAGCCACGATCTGGCCGCGTGCTGCGCTCAATCTTTGTCGTTTGCTCTGATTGCATATGTGCTCCGGATCCCTTCAGTAGGGCGCCTCAAATGTGATGTCTGCGGCTCTGAGCGTGCCCTGCGGCTTGCGTTTAAATTCCTCCCTCACTTGCTTCTCGAGTGAGATTTTCCATGTTTGGCCTAAGCGTTTGGCGATAGCCGGGTCCATTACCGCGTTATAACCGGCGACATACGCTTCTTGTTGCTCGCCATTGGGAACGATGTCATTACACAGGTCGGCCATCACCTTGATACCGGAAGCGCCGTAAATTGCCTTTCGGAGTTCAAATTGCCGAACCTCCGTTTGCCTTGGGCGCATGAAAGTACAAACGGGAACATAGAATTGCAGGGCGCCGGTCTTAAGGTCAGCTTTTGCGGCAGTTGCACCTCGCAGTCCGTGATTGGGTTTTTTGAAACCATCATAAACATAAACGACCCGGGATTGATCCGCGCTTCCTGGAGCATGGTAAAAACCAAGGAACACGAGCACCGCGTAGATCGCATGTCGACAAAGGCGGCAGGGAAGCTGAGCGAAGTTTGGTAATTGCTTACTTATCATCTATCCTCCAGCGTCTCTGCAGATGCTCGTCACTGACCCGATTGAAGAAGACTGAATATTCAGTTCGCTCGGCAAGCATTTCCCAGTTGTCATTCCCGCAGTTTTGGAGAGGTGGCGCGGCAAAAAATCGCACGCCGCAAGCGTCTCGTCCGCGACTCATGTGCAAAGGTCTGCCTTCTCGCGCAACCAGGAACCCGTCAAGGCTTCGCGGGTTGCACGCCACCCGATGGGCAAGTCAGCCAATTCCAGAACGGATGGATCCATCTCTGCTATCTCACCCAAGCCGACAATCATGGCATCAGACATATCCAATGGCTCGCCAGTGAGGAATTGCCAGCCGCCCTCGTCTTCATCATGTTCCACAAGAAGAATGGGCTTCTCACCATTGACTATTTGCCGAACCGTGAACGTGGCCTCATTCTTTGGCGATGAAAAGGGCCAAACCCCGCCGGTACGAACATCCGACTTTGCGCGATTGAAAATCTTTGCAAGAAAATTCATGTTCCATCTTCCGTGTTGTATCCAAGCTTTCAATTGAGCACGTCTGGCCAGGTGCGGTCGATTGTACTCGACAGTGAAATGGCTCCAAGATAGTAGAAGCATCGCGGTGACAAACTTGCTTGGGATCGGCCAGTTCCGTTAAGCTCTGGCGTACTGGTGTTGCCAATTGAACCGGGAACCGAATGCCCCAAAGCCCCCTGCTGCTGCGGCGACTATTGCGCGCGAAAGACAAAATGGACGCCAGCCCCCATGAGGCCTGGCCGATCGAACGTCTGGCCGAGGCCAGCGCCGTCTCCACCGCCTACTTCGCGCGCGAATTCAAGAAAGCTTTCGGCCTGCCCCCGCACCGCTACCTGCTGACCCGCCGCATCGAACGCGCCACGGCGCTGCTGCGCGAGACCGACCTGCCAATCACAGACATTGCCTTGCAGACCGGCTGGACTAGCCTGGGCACTTTTGGGCGCATCTTCCGTGACATTACCAACGAAAGCCCGGGCGAACTGCGCACCCGCACCCAGGCGGCCGCCGATCATGCCCGCCACGTCCCCGAATGCGTGATGCGTAACGCCCAAAGGCCCAACCTCATTAGCGCAGTTTTGGAGAAGCGGCGCAGCAAAGCCACTGGCAAACTGTAGCTTCACTTTCAAGGAGCTGATATGACTCAAACTATCAATGTGGTTGGTCTGTACGTGCGCGACCAGGATGAAGCTCTGGCGTTCTACGAGAAACTGGGGTTCAACGTGCATACCGACGTGCGCAACGGCGACTATCGCTGGCTGACGATACAGCATACCGATCAGCCGTCGTTCCAGCTTGGCCTGTTCAAGCCCGGACCGCCGGTGCATGACGCAGCCACGGCGCAAACGCTGGAGGCAATGGTGGCCAAGGGCGCGATGCCGCCTTTGGTCCTTTCCGTGGACAACTGCCGCGCTGCCTACGAGCGGCTGAGCAAGAACGGCGTGGAATTCACGCAAGAACCGGTGGATCGGTATGGCAATGTGGATGCGGGCTTTCGCGATCCTTCCGGCAACGGCTGGAAGATGATCGAGGTCGCTGCAAAAAAGGCAGCAGCATGAGCTGGGGCCATTCGATTCGCCAAGGCCACCGCACCCTGTCCATCCTGTTCACCCTGGCCGTGGTGGCCAACTTTGCTGCCCGGGCCATGGATACGGCCGAACCTTCGCCATGGATCACGTATGCGCCGCTGCCGCCGCGGTTTCTGATGCTGCTGTCGGGCCTGTACCTGTTTGCGCTGCCATATGTCCATAGGCGCGGCAGCAAACCGGGCGTCTGAGCGACCTTGGTTCGGCTTCGCCTCCCCGCAACATCTGATCACTTTGCCTGATAAATTTTGGCGATCTGGGGAACGAAGCGCTGCGGATTGGCGCCTGCCAGATTGGTCAACACCACCACAGCCAGACCCTCATCGGGATACACGATAAATGCCGCACGGGCGCCGCCGATGCCCGCCACTTGCCGGGTTGGCGTGCTCTGCAAAACGGGCCACCCGCGGCCCCAGTCGCCGTCCGCACCGCTGGTCAGTTTTTCCGGTGTCCACATTTTTTTGACATTCGCGTCGCTGATCAGCTTGCCGTTCGATAACGCGATGAGCCAGTTAGCGACCTCATCGGCAGTGGTCTGGATTCCCCCACCAGCCCACAGGCTATACGGCATATCGTAGATCCACCGGGACATGCGATTGGCGTCGTTCTTCGCCAGGGTGCCGCGCGGCGAGTGGCTATAGATCGTCGCCGCGTTGGGGACCAGATCATAGCTATCGCCAAATGTCGACAAAGGCATATTGGCTGGAGCAAACTGACGCTGCGCGACAAACTGCTCGTAAGGGACTTTTTCGAGTTTGACGATGATCTGCGCCAGCAAGCCATAGTTCGTCTGGTTATAGGCAAATCGCTCGCCGGGAGCAGCTTCCAACGGCAGCTTCTTCACTGCATTCCATGCATCTTGTTCATTTCCCCCGCCAATCAAACCCTTCTGGTCAAGGATGTCGGGCAAACCCGACGTATGCCCAAGTAATTGGCGGATGCGGACCGTACGCCAGGCCTCGGGCAAGCCGTCGAGGTAACGCGAGACAGGCGCATCGAGCTCAACACGCCCAGCCTCAAGCAACTGCATCATTGCCACCCCAGTAAAGGCCTTGGTCGCGGAGTTAATTGGGAATAACGTCGAGCGTGTGGCGGGAACCCGGTTCTCTACATTGGCCATGCCGTAGCTTTCCGACAAAACGATCTTGCCGTCCTTGACTACGGCAATCTGCAGCCCGGGGATACGCAATTCCTTCATCGTGCGCTGTATTTCTTGCCGCGCCAGCTGATTTGATTCATTGATCGTACGCGCCCAAGCACTGAGGCAACAGAACCACAGAACAGCACCCAGAGCGACGGGGGACACAAGATACTTCGGAAGCAGCATGAAATTACCTTCGTTAAAATTCCCACGGGATTCGCCGCAGTACGGGGGCAAATAGTTTCATTAGTCTGCACAGCTTGAATTGCCAAACTGTGCCAAAAACGTGAAGTATGCGAACACGCTATACTATCCTCATGTTGAACACGGCCCGCACATTCGCTGATCGCCTTGGTTCTTCCCTGAACGAGGGCGCCATTGTTGCGCCTGTCGTCGCCCGCCTGCCCTTCCAGCGCCAGCTCGCCCGGCTTTCCCGGGCTCGGTGAGGCCGGCCGGGATCTCCCGGTCCAGTTCGCCTCTCCGAGCCACCTTCTGCTTCGTGCTTCCATAGCCCAACCGAACCCCAGGAGAGCCTGACCATGAAACCAACGATTACCGTGTCGTCGCTTGACGCCGAACGCCTTGAAACTTTGATTGCCAATCTGCCGCCAGAAGAGAGCGCCCACCATGACGGCCTGCTCGAGGAAATTGCGCGCGCCAAAGTGGTCGAACCGCAAGACATGCCGCCCGGCGTTGTCACCATGAATTCCACGGTGCGCTTCCAGATTGACGAGCCGGCAGAGCAATTTTGCCTGACCTTGTCCTACCCTAAGGACATGCCGCAGATCGACGATGGCATTTCCGTGCTGACCCCGATCGGCACCGCCCTGCTGGGCTTGTCGGTGGGCGACAGTATCGACTGGCCCCGCCGTGACGGACACCTCGTCAAGGTCCGCTTGCTCGAGGTCCTGTTTCAGCCAGAGCGCGCGGGCCAGTACTTCCGCTAAACGCGTCGCGCCGGCCTACACCGGCTGACCGTCGGCCACCACGCGCAAAGGCAGCGCCTCTGCATTTTGCCTGGTGGCGCGGCGGCGCACCCACAGATAAACGCCGCTACCCAGCACCACCAGGGTGGCTAGGTCGAGCATGGCCCACAAGATCTTCATGGGCATGCCGCCAAAGTCGCCGAAGTGCAAAGGCTGCGAGATCAGCAGAGCGCTCAGGTACCACGGCAGTTCGGGCGATGCCGTCACCTGCGCCGTGCGCGCGTCCACCAGCACTGGCCGCAGCAGCTTGGACGTGAGCGGTGTGTCGCCGCGCATGAAATACGTCACATGGTGCGGGCTGGAATACGCCGTGCCCGGGAAGGCTGCGAACGACAGTTGCATCCCTGGTGCATGGGCCATGGCGGCCGACAAGGTCGCCTGCATTGGCGCGCGCTCGGCCACCGGCACAATGGGCTTGCCCTGGTATGGCGCCAGCAGCGCGCCCACATGGGTCGACTGCCAGTACTTCACCAGCAGGTCGGTCCAGGTGTTAACGACGCCAGTAAAGCCAACCACCAGCGCCCACACCAAGGTAACCACGCCCAGCAAATTGTGCAGATCGAGCCACTTCAAGCGCGTTGAACGCTCGCGCCGCACGGTTCCAAACTCGATCTTTTGCATGAAGGGCGCGTACAGCACCGTACCGGAAATGATCGCGATCACCAGTAGCAGCCCCATCAGTCCAAGAAACAGCATGCCAGGCAAACCGGCAAACAAATCCACATGCAGGCGCAGCATCCAGTACATGAAGCCTTCGCTGGTTTTAGCGTCGCGCAGCACCTGGCCAGTGCGGCTGTCCACGGCAATCGATTTGTAGTCATCGGTCGGGGCGGGCGTCGGGGTCAGTGTCACGTGCCAGATGCGCGCGTCTTCCTCGTCGGCGGCGGCGTACTGCACCACTCGCTCGGGATACTTGGCCATGGCCGCCTGCAGTACACCGTCAAACGAGAGCGGCGGGCCGTTCTGCGCCAGCACCGGCAGTTCCACCGCATCACCGCTCAAATGCTCGATTTCATGGTGAAAGATGAGTGGCAAACCTGTCAGGCACAACAACAGCATGAACACGGTGCATACCAAACTGCTCCAGGTATGCACCCAGCTCCATGCGCGCAAGGAACGGCTGGTCATGTGCGGCTCCCTTTCAGGCTGAACACCATGATCACCGCCATCGGCACACCCAGCCCGACCCACGACCAGACGTCGCCCCACTGATCGGAAACAAGCGCGCTGACCAGTCCGGAAGCGGTCAATACCCCCAGAGCCACGGGCCAGGCCCAGATACGACGAAAGCGGTCCGACATGGTTTTACCTTTATATGTTGCGACCGCGGCAGGTGCCAAAAGTCGACCGTATTTACTAAATGAGAATGAGAACGATTGCTATTATCATGTATAGTATACGCTTTCGCAACAACCATTGCACCTGTAGGGCGCAACTTTAGGACAAGAATGAAACCAACAATCATCATGGGCGCCTGTGCCCTCGCCGCTGCCGCCAACGTGGGAACGGCATTCGCGCAAGAAGCCGATCAAGCTGTCGTGGTCGTTCCCGGCAAACGGGAGAATCGCGTCTCCAAGGGCGCCACTGGCTTGCGTCTGGAAATCAAGGACACGCCGCAGACAATCAGCACCATCGACAAAGAAGAGATGGAAGACTTCGGCACGACCGGCTCCAACGAAGCGCTGCGTCTGGGTACCGGCATCAACGTCGAGCAATACGAAACCAACCGCGCCGTATTCAATGCGCGCGGCTTCGAAGTGCAACTGACTCAGGTCGATGGCCTGGGCATGACGAATGATTACGGCACCGTGGCCGGCCAGCAAGACACCTATATCTTCGAACGCATCGAATTGATTCGTGGCGCCAATGGCTTGTTGACCGGCGTCGGCAATTCTTCCGGCACCATCAATTATGTGCGTAAGCGCCCGACCAACAAGGACGGTGGCGAAGTCAAGTTCACTGCCGGCGAAAACTCCCTGGCCCGTGGCGCACTCGACTACAACAAGGTCTTGAGCAGCGATGGCGCCTGGGCGGGGCGACTGGTGGTGGCACACGAGGACAAGGATTCCTACCTGCGCGGCTTGCACGACAAGCAGAGCACGGTCTACGGCGTGATCGACGGCCAGATCGGCAGCAACGGCATGTTGACCTTCGGCTTTGGCTATCAGAACGCCAAACAGAAGTCGCCCATGTGGGGCTCGCTGACCTTGAATTACGCCGACGGCCGCATGGCCGACTTTGACGTCAGCTCGTCCACCTCGCAAGACTGGACCTTCTGGAACACCAAGTCCAAAAACGCGTTTGTGGAATACACGCACACGCTCAGCCCGAACTGGGAAGCCAAGGCGACCTACACCGTGCGCAATGCTGAAGAAGAAGTGCGCCTGTTTTATGCCTTCCCTTCCGGCGCCGGTCTGAACAACGACAACACGGGCTTGTCCGGCTGGCCTTACGGCAGCTTTGTCACCACGGACAACTCGGTGTTTGACGTCAATCTCAATGGTCAGTTCGATGCGTTTGGCCGCAAGCACAGCCTGATCGCCGGCATCAGCCGCTCGCACCAGAAAACCGCCACCAGCGAATTCAATTACGACACGGCGACCTACCAGTTCTTGCCGCTGCCTGCCTTCCCGTATGCGGGCAATGTTTATCCGGAACCAGTCTGGAGTGCCGCAACGCCTGCGTCCAGCGGCGAACAGACCCTCACCCGATTCTACGGTGCGTCGCGCTTCAATGTGGCCGATGGCGCGAACCTGATCCTGGGCATGAATGCAGTCCGGCTTGAGCGGGAAGGCAATTCACGCTACGGCAGCCTGGTGACCAATACCAATTACCCTGACACCAAAGAAGTCAGCCCTTACGTGGGCGTGACCTATGACTTCACCAAGCAGACGCTGGGCTATGTGTCGTATTCCGACATTTTCCAGAATCAGGATCAGGTGGACATTCAGGGCAGCTATCTGGCGCCGATGACTGGTGTTAATTATGAAGCCGGCATCAAGAGCGACTGGATGAACAAGAAGATGCTGACGACGGTCGCCCTGTTCAGCTCGGAGCAGCAAGGCATTGCCACCTTTGCCGGCATCTCGGGCAGCGGCACTTACTATTACGAACCGAAAGATGTGAAGTCCAAAGGCATCGAGCTGGAAGCGACCGGCAAAATCAGCAAGGACAGCAAGCTGACGGTGGGCCTGACCAAACTCAAAGTGACGGGCCCGGACGGGAACGATATCTACGAGTGGATTCCACGCACGGTTGTGAACTTCAAATTCGACACGAAATTTGCGTCGATTCCACAACTGAAGGCAGGCATTGGGGGCCGCTGGCAGTCGGATACCAGCAAAACCGGCGGTGCACGTCAGGATGCTTATTTCATGGCCAATATGTTCGCCTCGTATGAAGTGACGGACAAGGCAACGCTGCGCTTGAATATCAACAATATCACCGACAAGAAGTACATTGGCGGCCTGTCGAACGGTGCCATCTACGGCGCACCGCGTACGGCTGCACTCACGCTCGACTATCAGCTCTGACGCGTCACCGCGTTTTGCACAGGCCACCTTCGGGTGGCCTTTTTATTTCCGTCACGCGGGCCACAGCAAGCGGGCCGCGCTGAAAAGGCGTTTCACAATGTGGATTCAGCCCGCCTCAAGCGTGCCATTGTCATTCCATTTTCTAAAAATATATCCCACATCATGAAAACATGGAATCAAGTCATTGATTATGTGCGGAGTTTTTTTAGTTATATGTCTTATATAAGAGTTCCACTCCTGCCGCGAAGCGTCTATCATTACATCATGTTGTAGCACTTTGATGCGCGGCCGTTTCAGCCAATCAAGGCCGCCACGAACCGCACTGATTTTTGATCCGCTTTTACCTACCGGGAGATTCACATGTCACAGTACCAAGACGATATCCAAGCCATCGCTGCTCTGAAAGACAAGGAAGGCAGCGCTTGGAATGCCATCAATCCTGAGTCCGCCGCTCGCATGCGCGCCCAGAACCGCTTCAAGACCGGCCTTGATATCGCCCGCTACACGGCCAAGATCATGCGCAACGACATGGCCAACTACGACGCCGATTCTTCCAAGTACACGCAGTCGCTCGGTTGCTGGCACGGTTTCATCGGTCAGCAAAAGATGATTTCGATCAAGAAGCACTTCAACAACACCGACCGCCGCTACCTCTACCTGTCGGGCTGGATGGTTGCCGCGCTGCGTTCCGAGTTCGGTCCGCTGCCAGACCAGTCGATGCACGAAAAAACCGCCGTGTCCGCTCTGATCAAAGAGCTGTACACCTTCCTGCGCCAGGCTGACGCACGCGAACTGGGCGGCCTGTTCCGCCAGCTCGACGAAGCCCAGGGCGCAGCCAAAAAAGCCATCCAGGACAAGATCGACAACCACGTCACCCACGTGGTGCCTATCATCGCCGACATCGATGCCGGTTTCGGCAATGCAGAAGCCACCTACCTGCTGGCCAAGCAATTCATCGAAGCGGGCGCTTGCTGCATCCAGATCGAAAACCAAGTATCGGACGAAAAGCAATGCGGTCACCAGGACGGCAAGGTCACCGTGCCGCACGAAGACTTCCTGGCCAAGATCCGTGCGATCCGTTACGCCTTCCTGGAACTGGGCGTGGACGACGGCGTCATCGTTGCCCGTACCGATTCGCTGGGCGCCGGCCTGACCAAGCAGATCGCCGTTACCACCACCCCGGGCGACCTGGGTGACCAGTACAACTCGTTCCTCGATTGCGAAGAAGTGTCGGCCGATGCTCTGGGCAATGGCGACGTGATCATCAAGCGCGAAGGCAAGCTGCTGCGTCCTAAGCGTCTGCCAAGCAATCTGTTCCAGTTCCGCTCCGGCACGGGCGAAGCGCGTTGCGTGCTCGATTGCATCACCTCGCTGCAAAACGGCGCCGACCTGCTGTGGATCGAAACCGAAAAACCGCATATCGCCCAGATCGGTGGCATGGTCAGCGAAATCCGCAAGGTCATTCCGAACGCCAAGCTGGTGTACAACAACAGCCCATCGTTCAACTGGACCCTGAACTTCCGTCAGCAGATCTTCGATGCGATGAAAGCCGAAGGCAAGGATGTGTCGTCCTACGACCGCGCCGCCCTGATGAGCGTCGAGTACGACGGTTCGGAACTGGCTGCTGCCGCTGACGAGAAGATCCGCACCTTCCAGGCCGACTCGGCCCGCGAAGCCGGCATCTTCCATCACCTGATCACGCTGCCGACCTACCACACCGCCGCGCTGTCGACCGACAACCTGGCCAAGGAATACTTCGGCGACCAGGGTATGCTTGGCTACGTGGCTGGCGTGCAACGCAAGGAAATCCGCCAGGGCATCGCCTGCGTCAAGCACCAGAACATGTCCGGTTCGGACATTGGCGACGACCACAAGGATTACTTCAGCGGCGAAGCAGCGCTGAAGGCTGGTGGCAAGCACAACACCATGAACCAGTTCTAAGAAGGTTTGCTGGAAACGACAACGCCACCTTCGGGTGGCGTTTTTGCTGGCCGGCAGAAAGACGCGACCTTGGGATGTTGGCCCGTTGAAACGAGACGCCACCTTGATGTGTTGAGCCGTCGTCCTCGCGAAGGCGGGGACCCATGCCACGCATGCGTTGTGGTGCTGCTAAGATGCCATGGGTCCCCGCCTTCGCGAGGACGATGGTGGGGGCTGAGCAGAGCTAGGCGATTAGCTGCATGTTGTCGGCTGATCAGCGCAAGGCGATGCGCTTGCGCTCGGCACTTTCAAGCTTGAATACGCTCACTGATTGCGCCAGCGTGGCCGCCATGTCCTGCATGGAATGCGCCGCGGCGGACGCTTCTTCCACCAGAGCCGCGTTCTGCTGGGTCACCTGATCCATCGCCGCAATCGCCTGGTTCACTTCCTGGATGCCAGCGCTTTGCTCCTGCGACGCCACCAGAATGTCCGCCATGATGTCAGTCACCTTTTTGACGCTGCTGACCACATCATCCATCGTCTGACCAGCCATGCTGACCAGCTTGCTACCGGAATCCACGTTCTCGACCGAGTCACCGATCAAGGCCTTGATTTCCTTGGCGGCGTCAGCCGAGCGGTGCGCCAGCGAACGCACTTCGGACGCCACCACGGCAAACCCACGCCCTTGCTCACCTGCACGCGCCGCCTCGACGGCCGCATTCAAGGCCAGAATATTGGTCTGGAAAGCAATGCTGTCGATCACCGCGATGATGTCGACAATCTTCCTCGACGAGGCATTGATGGCGCCCATGGTCGAGACCACCTGCGCAACCACCGCCCCACCCTTCACCGCAACTGCCGAGGCCGACGCTGCCAGCGCGTTGGCCTGCCTGGCGTTTTCCACGTTCTGGTTCACGGTGGCGGTCAGTTCTTCCATTGACGATGCGGTCTCTTCCAGCGAGCCCGCCTGGTGTTCGGTCCGCGTCGACAGATCCTGATTACCTGCCGCAATTTCGGTCGACGCTGCAGCCACTTGTTCGGTGCCGCTGCGAATTGATGCGACCACGCTGGCCAGGCCCTGGCTGATGCCGTTCATTGCCGTCATCAACTGGCCGATTTCGTCCTGACTGTCCGCCGTGAGCGTGACGGTCAAATCGCCCTGCGCCAGCTGTTGCGCCGCTCGCGTGGCGCGCTGCAGCGGCCGTGCCACGAGGCGCCGCACGATCAGGAACAAGGCGACCGCAAAGCCCAGCAGCGCAATCACACCAATGGCAAACAAGGTGTTACGCAAACTGGTGACCTCCTGCGTGACCTCGTCTTCGAAGGCGGCGCCGACAATCGTCCAGTGCCAGTCCTGATTGGTCTGGAACACCAGAATTTGCTCACGCTGGGCCTTGCCCTGCGCGTCGACGGCGCGCACATGCAGCGTGCCTTCTTTGGTGTCCAGCAATGTCTGGATGTAGGCGTGGCCTTCGGTATCGCGCAGTTCGAGGGCTTTTTCCCCTTCCTTATCC
The DNA here is from genome assembly GCF_900129765.1 of Massilia sp. CF038. Taxonomy (GTDB): domain Bacteria; phylum Pseudomonadota; class Gammaproteobacteria; order Burkholderiales; family Burkholderiaceae_D; genus Telluria_A. The sequence goes on along the minus strand of NZ_FQWU01000008.1, from coordinate 64,420 downwards.
GGATGGACCAGATAGGTGCCCAGGCCGTCGCCCGGTTTCGAATCAAGCACGAAGAAGTAGCCCGACTTGCCCACCTGGAGCGCTTTGATACGTGACTTCAACTCAGCCACATCCGCAGAAATATCAATCCCCACATACATGATGCCGATCACCTGACCGCCAGCATCTTTGATGGGCGCGTACTGGGTGACGTGGGGTTTGCCGAACAGAACCGCCATACCCCGGTAGGTTTTGCCTTCCATCAGCGCGGCGAAGGCAGGATGCTTGCTGCCCAGGGTGGTCCCCACGGCGCGCTTGCCGTCGGCCTTCTTGACCGAGGTGGCGACGCGGACGAAGTCGCCGTTGTGTTTCAGGAAGATGGTGGCGTTACCGCCGGTCATTTCCGAGAACCTGTCCATGGAAGCAAAGTTCAGATTCAGATCCACGCCATCGTGCTGCATCACCGGCACCACCACGCCACCGGTGTCCAGGGTGCGCGTCGTATCCACCGAAAAAGTGCCCGGCAAGAGACTGGCGTACACCTTGTGGAACTTGTCGACCGCGCCAAGCTCGGTGCGATTGAAGGTCTCGATCATGTTTCCCACGCCCTGCGCCTGGGTTTTGACCAGCTCGGTTGCGCGCTGATCCAGCGAGGCTGACATCGTATATGCCACGAAGGCAATGAAAGAAATGAACATGGCGCCGACCAGCGCCAGCGTAAATGTGGTCAGTTTGGCACCAACCGTGAACTGGCGACCGGTCGTCAGAGAAGTTTTCATATTATTAATAGATGGGATATATTCTTACGGGCAATTTATGCTGCATTGCAGCAATATACCACCAACTATTAATTTCAGCTGAGCAGGGCGAGATTTTGAACAAAGGCCGCATTGACACCGAGCAAGGGCCGTGACATTCTGAATTCACGCTCGGCACAACAACCAACAATAAGGGGACACCATGGCGTTCGACTTTCTCAAATCAATGAGCATGGCGAAGAAACTCGCCATTCCGATCATCAGTGCCATCGTGGGGGTCGTGATATTGACGGCCATCTTCCTGGTCTCGGAACGCGGCCTCATCATGCAAGAGCGCAAGGACAGTGTGCGCCAGGCCGTGGAAGTAGCGCACGGCATCGTCGCCGATTTCAACAAGCAAGCCAGCGCCGGCGTGATGACCCAGGCCGAAGCACAAACGAAGGCACTTGCCGTCCTCAAAAGCCTGCGCTACTCCGGTAACGAGTATTTTTGGGTGAATGACATGAAGCCGGTCATGATCATGCATCCGATCAAACCCGAACTCGACACCAAAGATTTGTCCGGCACCAAAGATCCCGAAGGCAAGGCGCTGTTCGTGGAGTTCGTGAACACCGTCAAAGCCAGCGGCGCGGGGGCGGTTGAATACATGTGGCCAAAACCGGGTTCCGACACGCCAGTGCGCAAGGTTTCCTACGTCAAGGGCTTTGCGCCCTGGGGCTGGGTGATCGGTTCCGGCGTCTACGTCGACACGGTCGAAGCTACCATTCGCGGCCGCGCCATCACGTTCACAATGGGCGCCCTGGTGCTGGCCATTGTGCTGCTGGCTGTCGGCACCGTGATCAGCCGCGGCTTGCTCGGCCAGCTGGGCGGTGAACCGGAATACGCGTCCGGCATCACGCGCAAGATTGCCGAAGGCGACTTGAGCGTGGCAATCGATGTCAAGCACGATGACAACAGCAGCATGCTGCACGGCATACGCGCCATGCGCGACGACCTCGCCAAGATCGTCAACGAAGTGCGCACCGGCACCGACACGATTGCCACCGCTTCGGGCCAGATTGCAGCGGGCAATCTCGACTTGTCCTCGCGCACCGAAGAACAGGCCAGCTCGCTGGAAGAAACCGCCGCCTCAATGGAGGAACTAACCTCCACCGTGACCCAGAACGCGGAAAATGCGCGCCTGGCCAACCAGTTGGCGGCCACTGCCTCGGACGTGGCAATCAAGGGTGGCTCGGTGGTGTCGCAAGTGGTGGATACGATGGCATCCATCAACGACTCGTCCAAGAAAATCGTCGACATCATCAGCGTCATCGACGGGATCGCCTTCCAGACCAATATTCTGGCCCTCAATGCCGCAGTGGAAGCGGCGCGGGCAGGCGAGCAAGGACGCGGCTTTGCCGTCGTGGCGACCGAGGTACGCAACCTGGCGCAGCGCAGCGCTGCCGCCGCCAAGGAAATCAAGACCCTCATCGGCGCCTCGGTGGACACAGTCGCGGTTGGCAACCGCCTTGTGGCCGAAGCGGGCAGCACCATGGACGAGGTAGTGGCCAGCGTGCGCCGCGTGACGGACATCATGGGCGAGATCAGCGTGGCAACCAACGAGCAAAGTTCCGGTATCGCTCAGGTCAACCAGGCGATTACGCAAATGGATGCGGTCACCCAGCAAAACGCGGCGCTGGTGGAGGAGGCAAGCGCCGCTGCGGAGAGCATGCAACAGCAGGCCCAGCGGCTACTGGAGGTGGTGGGCCAGTTCCGCCTGGACGACAGCATTCAGACCCCGCCGGCCAGGCCGCGCCGTCCGGCCGGGCCGGCGGCCAAACCGCTCAAGCGCCTGGCCGCGCGTTAAACCTCCCGGGCCGTCCGCCCGGGCGGCCCACGCGAACGATGTGCACGGCGGCTACAGCGCGCCGTAAAAATTGCATTTGAGCGACAATTCCACCCTTTCGCGTTCGACCCGGCCTGCTCGCGCAGACTGCCGCCAGTGCGTGTCCCTGCTTTCCCCTTTTAAAAGAAAACAACAAGAATGCACGCTGCCGCCCCACGAATCCTGTTTACCGCCCTCACCCTTGCCACTGCCTTTGCCCAAGCGGGCGAACTGGAAAATCAGTTGCTGCGCTGTTCCGCCTTAGGCGACGCCAGTGCGCGCCTGGGCTGCTTCGATGAATTGACCAAGGCAGCCACTGCCGCCACCGTGGCCGGCGCCCCGATCCCGGATGCGAATGCAGCCGCGCCAGCGCCGATTCCGCCCGTGGCATCGGCCACCAAAGCGCCACCTGAAACGCCGATTTCGCGCACCGAGCAATCATGGGAATTGGTACCGAGCGCGCGCCGCGGCGTGTTCTCCTTCCGTCCTCACCACGAAAACTATCTGCTGCTGGCCAACTACAGCAACCAGTCAAATACCGAGCCCTACCGCTCGCAGACGCCGGCCGGCCTGGCGCCCAAACGGGTGGAGCTGACTTACCAGCTCAGCTTCAAGGTAAAGGCGGCCGAGCAAGTGGCGGGCTTGCCCTTCGATATCTGGCTGGGCTACACCCAGCAAAGTTTTTGGCAGGCGTACAACCGCGCGGCGTCCAGCCCGTTCCGCGAAACCAATTACCAGCCTGAAGTCATGGCCGTCATGCCGATCAACAAGGAGCTCGCTGGCGTCAATGTCCGCTATTTGAACCTGGGACTGGTGCACCAGTCCAACGGCCAGACCGGGACGCTGTCGCGCAGCTGGAACCGCCTGTATGCCGAGCTGGGCGTTGACCGTGGCAACTTTGCCTTGAGCACGCGCGTGTGGCGCCGTCTCGACAATGCCAAGTCCGACAATGACAATCCGGACATCACCGACTTCATGGGCCATGGCGATATCAGCGCCGTGTACCGCGACAACGGCTATGAATACTCGCTGATGGGACGGCGCAATTTCAGCACCAATCACGGCTTCCTGCAGGCAGGCTGGGCGTATCCCATCACCACCAACCTGAAGGGTTACGTGCAGCTGTCAGCTGGATACGGCCAAAGCCTGATCGATTACAACTATTCGCAGAAATCGATCGGCGCCGGCTTCAACGCCGATTTCTAAACCCCATTGCAGGCTCAGGATTTGCCGGGCAAGCCTGCTGCAACGGCGTCCAGCGCTTGCAGCGCCATGGCATGCGCGCCCTGGTAGGACTTGGCGGCCGCGATAAAGCGGCCGTTGTGGCAAAAAATCGCATCGGGCACACCGGTCACCGCAGCCAGATCGGCATCGCGCAAACCGGCCCACGTTTCGGGCAAGTCGGCCCTGGCCTTGAAGCTGTCCTGACTGACCGGCACCGTGTGCAGCATGTAGCGGTTTTCCGCCAGGCTGTGGCTGATCACAAACAGCACCTTCGGCATTTCCTTGCGTACCACCTGGGTCCAGGGCAAGGCGCCGTTTTTCAGGAACAGCAGCTGGCCTTTTTCCAGCGGCTGGGACTGGCGCACCTGCTCCACCGCCAGCATCGCGCCAACGCGGTACTTGACGGCATTGATGATGATATCGGTCAGCAGCGCCATCGCGCTGCCGAACTGCCCAAGCCGGTAGGCATCGGCGTCGGCGCCGTAGCCCAGCCTTTCTTCGTCGAGCCAGTTCGGATTGAAGCCGGAAATGACGGCCGACAAGCCGTAGCCGCCAGGCGCATTCTTGGCCGCGCCCACATCCGACAGGTCGAGGTATTGCACGATATCGGTGTCGATGCCGTAGGCAATCTCGCGTGCCTTTTCGTCGGACAGTTGGTGCCCAATGTGCGTGGCGCACAGTGCACTGACGCATGCGCCACCGTATTCGCGCCACACCAGACCCGCGCTGGCATACGGCACGCCAGTCGCGCGGGCGCCGCTGAAGCCTTTCTGGTGATGGTCGAAGCGGCCCGTGGCCGGATCCCAGATGCCGCCCACGTCCACGGCAAAATCAGCCCCCTCGATGGTGGCGATGTCGCGCGTGCGCACGATCTGCGCGGCAGGAAACAGCACCTTGAGTACAGCCACGGCCCAGGCATCATCGGCGTGGAATTTGCCTCCATGAGTGACGATGAGCATTGCGTTTCCGATCGTGGTGAGGGGCAAGTGCATTGATCATACCAACAATGGCGCGCCAGTGACGCCAGTGCGCCAGCCATTTTTGGCCGCGCCTATACTGGTGCATCGCCAATCACTCAGTGAGGGGGTAGCATGCGAGCCACATGGATTATCACCGCCAACGCGAGCCGCGCCCGCATCTTCGCCGAATCCGACCCGGCCCAGCCTTTGCAGGAAGTCGAGGACATGGTCAATTCCGCGGTCCGCCTGCGCGTCACGGAAACGGAATCCGACAAATTCGGTCCTACGGCAGCTGGCAAAAGCGGCCACAACATCGGCGGCACTCAGGGGGTGGGCGCCGCGCACAACGCCGGCGTGGGGGCACCCAACAAAACCTATCAGCCGGCACACACCCCGGCTGAACAGGAGGCCGAGCAGTTCGCCAAAGACATTTCCCATTTTCTGCTGCAAGCGCATCAGGAAGGCCGCTTCAAGGAGCTGGTCATCTCTGCTTCGCCGCAATTTTTGGGCGCGCTGCGTGCGTTTCTCGATCCGCACGTCAAGTCCCTGATCACGAATGAAGTGAACAAGGACTATACCCATTTGAATCCGCAGCAGTTGCGGGAACAATTGCACTAACAGGAGGGAGCATGAACCGCGACAGCGACGACAAGCTCGATACGCAAGACCCTGCGCGCCGCCACATCCAGCCGCCGATACCCACCCATTCACCTGATCCGCTGGCACACGGCGACGCTGACAAAATCATCGGCCCAGGCAAGCAGGCGCAAGACCCGCATCAGCCGCCCGTCGTCAACACGGCGATCGGCTCGGGCCCGGTCATCGACCCGGTAGGTGGACCGGGGCTGGGCCAGGCACCTGGTGGCGATGGCAAGGAAACCCCTGCCACCACGCGCGACCGGGCCACACGCGCAGACGATGCGCAAGACCGTACCGGCAGACCTTAGCGCAGGCTGACGAAGCCGAGTTGGCTACATGGCGGCCCCTGCGGCCCCTGCCCTTGCGCCTCGGTGCGCTGCTGACACGGCATGCAGGTTTGTGCCGTTGGCAGCGCCAGCAGCCGCTCGTCAGGAATGCTGTTGCCGCACACAATGCAGACGTTCGCCACGCCTTCGTCCAGCCGCGCCAGGGCGCTGTCGATGTCGCGCAGCAGTGCTTGTTCTTGCCCGAGTTGCGCCATTTCGTTGTCGCCGACATTGCTTGCCTGGGCCATGTCGTCGGGCTGGCCCAAATGGGCGCGCAGCGACACCGGCGCCTCCTCTGGTGATTCAGTACGCCCCTGTATGTGGGGCAGGACTTCGGCGCGCGCCGCAATAAGACGCTGCCGCAATTGGGCAGTGGTCGATGCTGAAAGCGTGGGCATGCGTATCTCCAGCGTGTTTGATTGGACTAGTGTGAGCAGCGATGTTGGATCGAGCTTGTGCTGTCTCAATCGTGCTCGCGCCCGCGCTTGGGCGGCGCACCTCGAAACGCGCCGATGTTAGGATGAAATATTGCGATCGACTAGGGGCAGGTATGCCAATCTGGCTGCAGGCGGCACTGTGGGGTTTGATGGCCGGTTCGGCACTGGTGCTCGGTGCCCTGGGTGGTTATTTTCTGGCCTTGCCGCAACGCGCGGTGGCGGCGATCATGGCCTTTGGCAGCGGCGTACTCATCTCCGCCCTGTCGCTGGGACTGATGGAAGAAGCATTCCGGCGCGGCGGTTTCGACGCCACTGCACTTGGCTTTCTGGGCGGCGCGCTGGTGTTCACTGCCGCCAACTGGGCCCTGGCACGCCATGGCGCACGGCATCGCAAGCGTTCGGGCACGCAACAGTCGGACAGCAGCGGTAGCGGTGCGGCCATCGCGCTCGGCTCACTGCTGGACGGCATACCCGAGTCCATCGTGATCGGCTTGAGCCTCATTGGCGGCGGCAAGGTCAGCGTGATTGCGGTGGCCGCCATCTTCCTGTCGAATCTGCCCGAAGGCCTGTCCAGCGCGGCAGGCATGAAAAAAGCGGGCCGCAGCCCGCTGTATGTGTTCGGCATGTGGACCACCATCGCGCTCGCATGCAGCCTGGCGTCGCTGGCCGGCTACACGGTGTTTCGCCACTTTTCCGACGACGTCATCGGCGCGACCACGGCGACCGCAGCGGGCGCCATTCTGGCCATGCTGGCGGACACCATGGTGCCGGAAGCATACGAAGTGGCCCATGATTTCAGCGGCCTGATCACCGTTGCCGGATTTCTGGCCGCCTTTGTACTGGCGCATATGGCCGCCTGAGCGGCCATCCGGTCAATTGAAGATCAGGTACAGAATCACCAAAACCACCGCCGGCACGCCCAGCAGCCAACCTAAAAAATATTTACCCATGATCGCGCTCCTTGAATGTGTTGAAGTAATGCATTCAGGATGCCAGAGCAGGTTCAATCTATCCGTACGGTAAAACACGGATGAGCAAGAAAATCCGTTCAGGCCGCAGCCAGCCGGAACACGCTCACTACTTTCGTCAACGCCTCAGTCTGCTGGGCCAGCGACGCTGCCGTGGCGGCCGCCTCCTCCACCAACGCTGCGTTCTGCTGGGTTGCGCTGTCGATATTGACGATGGCCTCATTGATTTGATCGATGCCCGTGGCCTGCTCCCGCGTTGCGGCCCCAATCTCGGCCACAATGCTGCTGACTTTCGCGATGCCGGCCACAATGTCGTCCATGCCCGCGCCTGCCTGGTCAACCAGCCGGCTACCGGCCTCCACCTGGCCGGCCGAGGCGTCGATCAGCACCTTGATCTCCTTGGCTGCCGTGTCTGACCGCTGCGCCAGTGCCCGCACTTCGGCTGCCACCACCGCAAAGCCGCGCCCCTGCTCGCCAGCGCGTGCCGCCTCCACTGCCGCGTTCAAGGCCAGAATATTGGTCTGGAAGGCGATGCCCTCGATCACATCGATAATGTCGACAATCTGCCCCGAGGACTGATTGATCTGGCCCATGGTCTGCACCACTTGTCCGACCAGTTGGCCGCCACGCTGCGCCAATGCCGAGGCCGACGCCGCCAGTTCCGTGGCCTGGCCAGCGTTTTCCTTGTTCTGACGAACGGTCGAGGTTAGTTCTTCCATGGACGCGGCAGTCTCTTCGAGCGAACTGGCCTGCTCTTCGGTGCGCGATGACAGGTCCAGATTGCCGGCGGCAATTTCCTGCGAGCCCAGCGTGATGGTTTCGGTCCCGCGCCGCACTTCACTGACGATGCGGTGCAAATTGCCATTCATGTTGACCAGGGCTTGCTTGAGCAGGCCGGTTTCGGTGCGGTCGCCGTCGACGGTGTCCATGCGGCCTGACAGGTCGCCCTCGGCCACGCGCGCGGCAAAGCCAACCACGGCATCGAGCGGCACCGTGATCGAGCGCGCAATCCAGGCGCCGGACACCACCATGCACACCAGCGCCAGCAACGCGAAGCCGACTATTTGCCTGGTTGAACTGACGACGGCGGCATCGCCCACCTCCTTGACGCTGTCGGAATCCTTTTCCATCAGTTCGCTCAAATTGCCCATGCTCTTTTCCAGTACGCGGAAGCTGGCCATGAAGGCCGGGAAGCGCGCCTGGGCCGCCTCCTTGTCGGCCAGCGCCAGCCGCGCCATCTCGGCACTTTGGGCCAGATAGCGGTCCATGTCCGGCCGCACTTGGTCGATGGCCTGGCGCACCTCGGCGTCAGTGCCGGCGCTGTCCATGCTCTTGATGCGTGCACGGAACAGTGCAATATGTTCATCGACATCTTTTTTCACCTGTTCCAGCGCGGCGGCATCGCCCTGTCCGCTGGCCAGCAAGGCGGCCAGGATATCAGCGCGCAGCGCGTCATGGGCCTGGTCGGCCTGCAACTGGTCCTTCATGGCCGCTTCATTAATACTGATGGCGTCCATCGACGCGTCCAGGGTGCCGACCGCGCGCCAGCCGATCAGGCCAACGAGCATGACAAACACCACTGCCAGCAGATTCGACAGGAACAGGCGCCGCTTGATTGTAAAGGTCATCATGGTCTCCGCTTCAGAATTTGACGGACAGGCCGACTGTGAGTGCCTGGTCGGCGGTCTGCCGGTTCAAGCCACCCGAAAAGGCGGTATCGAGCTGCACAGTCGGTGCCAGCAGCCAGGCCAGCCCCACATCGATGGTGGCCTCGCTGCCACCACGGCCACTTTTGGCAATGTGCGGCGCCGATAATTCGACAAAGCCGCGCAGTTCTGCACTGATTTCCTTGCCCAGCACAACGCCGAAGATGCCGGCCGTATAGCGTGCGCCATTGTCGTCCCGCTGCCACGACAGTCCTGGCATCACCCCAAGCGAAAAGCCGTCCGGCAAATCCCATTCGCCCACCACCCGCAGCGAGCCGCCTTGGCCATTGGCGCGGAACGGCGACGAGCCGGAGTCAAGGTCGAGGTGGGCCAGTACCCCAATCGATGGCGCGCTGCCGACCGCGTCGCGCGCATGCCACTTGATGCCGACTGCAGTGTCGGCGTAGCCATTGGTCTTGAAGGTGGGGCCGCCGTCCACGCTCACGCGCGACTGCAGGCGCCCATCCGTTTCCACGCGCAGTTCGAGCGTGTCACTCACGCCAATGCGCAACAGCGTAGGGGTCGACAGCAGGCGGGCACGCACGCCATCGTTGTTGCTGCGTTCACCGGCAATGCTGGTTTCGATCTGGAAGCGGCCCTTGCCGACCACATTGCTCGACTCCACAAAGTCGGGCCGGTCGGTGGCGATCTCGTCGTCGGCGGCGCAGGCGGTCATCGACCAAAATCCGGATAGCACGAGCATGATGCACTGACAAACACGCTGATGAGGCATTTGCATAAAGGCTCCTTTGGGTAAATGGTCCTGCCTGGAACTGCTTGTGCTTTGAATCAGTGCGGGTGTTCGCCTTCGCCGTCCTTGGGCGCGCCAGTCATGCCCATCCCCGTGCCGCTGCCACCGCTGCCACCGCCGGCACGCGCGCCGCCTTTGCCAGCGGCCTCTCCTTTGCCGCGGGCGCCGCCCGCTTGTGACCGGGTCGGACCTTGCAAGGGGATTGGCACGTCTGGCGCGATCGGCTCCAGATCGAGTGCTTCGCGAATAAAATTGCGCAGGGAAATGACGAGATCGGCGGTATGGATGGGGCGCCCGGCGGCCATGTCACTGGCGGCCTGGCCAGCCAGGCGGCACTGCGATTCGGTGCCGAGCAAAAGAATGTCGGCCAGCGCCGCTTCGACCGCATCGCGGATGCGGCGGGCACGTTCCGAGCCCGGTGCCTCGTCGCCCGGTGCGCTGGCGCGCAGATCGCGCAGATGGCTTGGGTCCACCGTCAGTTCGCCAGTGAAGGAGCCGCCCAGGGTACGGTAAGCGGCAATCAGGGTACGCAGACGCTCGTTGATCTGGCGGTTCATGCGCTCGCGCCGTTGCTGAATGGTCTGCATCATCAGCACTCGGACGCCAACACCAAGCAGCGTAAATACTGCCAGGCCGATCAGGGTGGTCATGGCGCCACTCCAGGAACTGAAATCCATGTAACGCATGCAAACCCCATTGAACATGCCGAACACATAATGTAACCCGCTTATCGTTCTAACGGAGCAAGATTTAACATTCCATTTCAGACGATAATGACGGCATGTTCAAACTGACCTTCCTTGGCACCTCGTCGGGCGTGCCCACCAAGAACCGCAACGTGACTGCGCTGGCGGTCCAGACTGGCCTGAACCGTGACTGGTGGCTGGTCGATTGCGGCGAAGCCACCCAGCACCGGCTGCAACATGTGCCTCTGAGCGTGCACGAACTGGCCGGCATTTGCATCACCCATATTCATGGCGACCACAGCTACGGCCTGCCCGGCTTGCTGGCCAGCGCTTCGATGACGGGCCGCACCCGCCCTCTGATTCTGATTGCGCCGCTCGCCCTCAAGGCGTGGCTGGACGCCACCCTGCTGCATACCGAACTGTTCCTGACGTTTCCACTGGTCTACATTGATGTGGACGCCAGCGAGCTGGTGCACGAGCAAACGGGACTGCGCATCACGCGCCATCCGCTGTCGCACCGCGCGCCCAGCGTGGCTTATCGCTTTGACGTCGAACGCAGCAAGCGCAAACTTGACACCGACGCCTTGCGCGCACGTGGCGTGGCGCCGGGCCCGGACTGGGGCAAGCTGCAGGCGGGGCAAGATCTGGTGCTGGACGATGGCAGCCTGGTGCGGGCAGATGACGTCTGCGCCGTGCAGCAGGAACGCGCCGTGCTGGTGGTGGGCGGCGACAACGACACCCCTGCCCTGCTGGCTGACGCCTGCCGCGATGCCCAGATTCTGGTGCACGAAGCGACCTACACGGAAGCGGTGCTGCAAAAAGTTGGGCCGGGGCCGACCCACAGTTCGGTACAGCGGGTCGCCCAGTTTGCGGCCGAAGCAAAACTGCCGAACCTGATTCTGACCCACTTCAGCGCCCGCTACGATTTCCCCAACGGCATGGCCGAGATCGACGCGGAAGCGCGCCAGTATTACGCAGGCCAGCTTTTTCTGGCCGAAGACCTGGCCAGCTACGAGCTGGGCAGCGACGGGCTAGTGCGGCGGCTGTAACGCTTTTACCACATCAGATCGTCGGGGATCTGGTAAGCCGCGTAGGGATCATCCTCGTCCACCTGGGTGCTTGGTTTGTTCACGCGTACCACCATCGATGCGTCGCGCTCGGCGATTTTGTCGGCAATCACGCGCGGCACCAGTTCGACCGTGCCGCCCTGGCACACGATCACCAGGCGGCCTGCCATCAGGTGGGCCTGCACGGCTGCTGACACATAGATCCGTTCGATCTTGCTGCCGTGGGTGAAGTTGTAGGCGATATCGCCGTTGCCCTTGCTTTGGCGGTTCTTTTGCACCATTTGTACGATCTGCGCGATGATGGCTTTTTGTGCGGCAGCTGCATCGCGCTGGGCATTGGCTTCGCGGGCTTTTTCTGCGTTTTTGCGCTGCAGCTCCTGGGCCGCCAGCCGCGCTTCGTTCTCGGTCTGGGTACCGCTGCGGCGCTCTTCCTTGATCTGCTTGCTCTTGTCCTGGATCGCTTTTTTGACCTTGTTCTTGTCGACCAGACCCGCCTTCAGAAATTGTTCTTGCAATGAAACCATGACCGCTGCTCCGTGTGAGTAAGCCGTAAGGATACCATCACCGACATCGTCCTCGCGAAGGTGCTGGGGCATGCCCCAGCCCCATGCCACGCATGCTCTGTGGTGCGCTCGATGTGCTATGGGTCCCCGCCTCCGCGAGGACGATGTTTATGGAGTCAACACTGGCTTGCTTACTTGCGCTCGCCCGCGCTGGCGTCACGCGCTGCGCGGAATTCCGAATCCTTCGACCAGGTCGGCCAGTCGCTCGAATTAGCCAGATCGTTACCGAGCGCGAACAGGATTTCCATGTCGCGCGCCATGCCGGTAAACGGCCAGGCCGGATTGAATTCATCCGACGGCTGGTGGTAGTTATTGGTGGTGTAGGCTTCTTCGTGCGCAGCCCCTGCTTTCACGCCGCCGTCGACCAGGTCTTCACCCGACTGGAACGAGATGGCCGGCACGCCGCGCTTGGCGAACGGGAAGTGATCCGAACGGAAGAAGTGGCCTGCTTCCGGTTTTGGATCGGGCGAGAAGCGCACCTTCCACTGCTTGGCCGTACCCACCAGGCGGTCCAGCAAGTCCTGCTTGGCGCTGCCGGACAGCGAGAAATTGCGCGCCGGGCCGTACGGGCTCAGGGCATCCATATTGATCACGCCGACCGTGCTGCCCAGCGGGTAGAGCGGGTTGGCCGCATAGTACTCGGAGCCCATCAGGCCGCGCTCTTCGGCCGTCAGCGCCATGAATACCACGCTGCGCTTGGGCGCCGGACGGCCTGCATAGGTGCGCGCCATTTCCAGCAGCGCCGCGATGCCGGTGCCGTTGTCGACCGCGCCGTTGTAGATGGTGTCGCCCTTGGCGTCAGCCAGACCCACGCCCAGGTGATCCCAGTGGCCGCTGTACATCACGTACTGGTTGGGCCGCTCGCTGCCGTCGATGCGGGCCACCACGTTATTCGAGTTGATCACCTGCGCGTCGACCGCGTACTGCGCCGACAGGGTTTGCCCTTTCAGTTCCACCGGCTTGAAGGTGCGCAGGCGCGCCTGCTTGCGCGCTGCCTCAAAATCGAGACCGGCGCGCTTGAACAAGGCCGTGGCCAGGTCGCGCTGGATCCACGCTTCCATCGGCGCGTGCGACTTGGCCGGCTCTTTGCGCACCACGTCGTACATGACGTTGGTGTTCGAGTTTTTGACGGTGTCCCAGCCATACGAGGCTGGCGCCGTTTCGTGCACGATCAGGGTGCCAATGGCGCCGCGGCGGGCCATTTCTTCAAACTTGTAGGTCCAGCGGCCGTAGTAGGTCATGGCCTTGCCGCCAAAGGCGCCCTTGCCGGTATCGAAGTCGGGATCGTTGATCAGCACCACCGCCAGCTTGCCTTTCAGGTCGACACCTTTGAAGTCGTCCCACTTGCGCTCCGGTGCGCTGACGCCGTAGCCGACGAATACCAGCGGCGCATTCTTGAAGTCGACCTTGGATTCGCCGTTCATGGCGGCGCGCACGGCGATCTGTTCGCCCTGGGCCAGCGGCTCGCTCTTGTCGCCATTGGCCAGCGACAGCGCCAGCGGGCCCTTGATCTCGAAGCGGCCCAACGGCACTTTCTGGGTCCAGCTGGCCTTGCCGTCAACCACGTCGCCACCCGGCTTGAGGCCGGCCGCCTGGAACTGTTCGATCAGGTAGGCGACGGTTTTTTCTTCGCCCGGCGTGTTGGGGGCGCGGCCTTCCAAGGCGTCGGAGGAAAGAACCTTGACGTGCGAGGCCAGGCGCTGCGGCTCGAAAGCCGGGCCGGCCGCCAGGGCGGTCGATGCGGCCAGCAGCAGCGGAACAAAGGTGGCGTTTTTCAATGCGGACTCCATGGTCGGAAATGATCGGATTCGTACGTACGCGCAAGCGCGCCAACGAGCCACGAAAGTATCCTCGCTCTGGCCGGTGCGGTCAACGCCCGCCCGCTTGGACCGGGCCGATTTGGTATCATCGCGCATTTGCCCCATCCCACCTGGAACCGACCATCATGATCACGCCCCGCCGCCTTGGCACCCCGCTTTCGCCTTCCGCCACCCGCATCATGCTGCTTGGATCGGGAGAACTGGGCAAGGAAGTCATCATTTCGCTGCAACGCCTGGGCGTGGAAGTGATCGCCGTCGACCGCTACCCGAACGCGCCCGGCCACCAGGTGGCGCACCGCGCGCACGTGATCGACATGACCGACGGCGCCGCCCTGGCGGCCCTGATCGAACAGGAGCAGCCCGACCTGGTCGTGCCCGAAATCGAAGCCATTGCCACCGAAACGCTGGTAGCGCTGGAAGCGGCTGGCAAACTGACCTGCATTCCCACCGCCCGCGCCGCAGCCCTGACCATGAACCGCGAAGGCATCCGTCGCCTGGCCGCCGAGACGCTGGGGGTACCGACCTCACCTTACCGCTTTGCCAGCAGCCTGGCCGAACTGGAAGAGGCCAGCGCGCACATTGGTTTCCCGTGCATGGTCAAGCCCATCATGTCCTCGTCTGGCAAGGGCCAGTCCAAGCTCGATAGCGCAGCCGACGTCAAGGCCGCCTGGGACTATGCCGCATCAGGCAGCCGCGTCGATTCGGGGCGCGTGATCGTCGAAGGATTCGTCGATTTCGACTACGAGATCACCTTGCTGACGGTGCGCTCGCGTGCAGCCGACGGGACGATCGAAACCCAGTTCTGCGAACCGATCGGCCACCTCCAGGTGCACGGCGACTATGTGGAATCGTGGCAGCCGCAGCGCATGAACCCGGTGGCGCTGGCGCGCTCGCGCGAGATTGCGGCCAAGGTCACGGCCGATCTGGGCGGCCTGGGCCTGTTCGGCGTCGAACTGTTCGTCAAGGGCGATGAAGTCTGGTTCTCGGAAGTGAGCCCACGCCCGCACGACACCGGCATGGTCACCATGGCCAGCCAGGTGCAAAGCGAATTCGAGATCCATGCCAAGGCGATTCTGGGTTTGCCCGTCAATGTGGCGCTGCGCACGCCGGCGGCATCGGCCGTCATCTACGGCCAGCTGGATGCGGCCGGCATCGCCTTTGAAGGCGTGGCCGAAGCGCTGGCTGTTCCCGGCACCGACATCCGCCTGTTCGGCAAACCGGAATCGTTCGCACGGCGCCGCATGGGCGTGGCGCTGGCCAGCGCGGCCGACGCCGACAGCGCACGCCAGCTGGCGCGCGAGGCTGCAGCCAAGGTCAAGCCAGTGCGCTAAGGGGCGCTGTTCTGCCAGCCAGGCTGGCCTGCAAACCAGGCCAGCTGAAAATCGAGCATCGCGCGCAGCAGCGCCGACATGTGCTGGCGCGAGCCGTACACACCATAAATGCCCAGCGCCTGCGGGGCAAATTGCGGCAGCAGCTCCACCAGTTCGCCGCGCGCGATCGGGCCCATGGCACTGTAGCGCGGCTGCAGCGCAATGCCGGCTCCCGCCTGGGTGGCCGCCAGCAGCACCAGCGGATCATTGGCACTCAGATTGCCGCTCACCGGAATCGCCTCGGCCTGCCCATCCCGCGTGAACTGCCACAGATGCTTGCCGAAGTGGGTGAAGGTCAGGCAGTTGTGCCGGGTCAGATCTTCAAGCCGGCTCGGGGTGCCGTGTGCGGCCAGGTAGGCCGGCGCCGCGCACACCACTGAATCGCAGTCGGCCAGCCGGCGCGCAATCAGGTTGGGATCGAGCGCGTTGGTGATGCGGATGGCCAGGTCGATCCGGTCTTCCACCAGATTGACAGCCTGATTGGTCATTTGCAGATCCACCCGCGCCTGCGCGTGCTGCTGCAGAAATGCGGTGACGATGCGCGCCATCACGGCCTGCCCCAGGGAAGGGCTGCAACTCATGCGCAGCAAGCCATGGGGCTGGGCGCCGGCGGCGCCGCTGTCGGGCATGGCGTCGGCCAGCGCCAGCAATGCGCGGCAACGGACCAGCGCCTGCTCGCCTGCATCGGTCAAGCTCAGACGTCGCGTGCTGCGGTGGAACAGGCGCGCATGGGCCCACTGCTCCATCTGCGCCAGATAGCGCGTCACCATCGCGCGCGACATGTCCAGCGCATCGGCGGCGGCAATCATGCTGCCCCTTTCCGAAATGACCACAAACACCCTTGCGGCGGTAACACGGTCCATGATTCGCTCGATTTATGCAATTAATATGGTCAGTTTAGCTGGTTTTTCCATCATAAATTGCAACGTAAGATGGCCCGCATCACTTACAAGGAGAAACCCATGTCCATCCGCAAATTGCTTTTCCCTGCCTTGCTGGCCGGCGCCGTGGCCCACGGGAGCGCTGGCGCTGCCGCGCTCACACTCGATGTCGTCAACCCTGGCGAAGCAGCGATCTTCCCGGTGGCCTCGGTGCTGGTGGCAGGCAAGCGCGACGCCATTCTGGTCGACGCCCAATTTTCGCGCGCCGAAGCGCAGAAACTGGCCGAGCGCATTCGCGCCAGCGGCAAACGCCTGACCACGATTTACATCAGCCACGGCGACCCGGATTTTTACTTCGGCCTGGACGTGCTGCAGCAAGCCTTCCCTGATGCGAAGATCGTGGCCACCGCGCAGACGGTGGAAGCGATGCACAAGAAGGCGGACGCCAAGGCCGCCTACTGGGGGCCAATCCTGAAGGAAAACGCGCCGCAAAAAATCGTCTATCCTGAAGCGCTCAAGGGCAATCGGCTGACGCTGGAAGGCAAGGCCCTGATCGTCAGCGGGCCGACACCGGAGCGTACCTATCTGTGGATTCCGTCGATCAAGGCGGTGGTCGGTGGCGTGGTGCTATTCAACGGCTTGCATGTGTGGATGGCCGACTCGCAAACGGCGCAGTCGCGCCAGGACTGGCTCGCCACACTGGATGGCATTGCAGCGCTGCACCCAAACACCGTGGTGCCAGGCCACTTCGCGCCCGGCGCCGCCATGACCCCAGCCAGCATTGCCTATACCCGCGCATACGTCACGCGCTTTAGCGACGCTGCGGACAAGGCGGCCAACTCGGGCGAACTGGTGACCACCATGCAAAAGCTGTATCCCACTGCCGGCCTGCAGTCCGGCTTGCAGACCAGCGCCAAGGTGGCCAAAGGCGAGATCAAGTGGTAAGTATTTAGGCCTTCCCTGCGCGGCAGCCTGCCCGTCCGGTGTATGCTGCGCTCATGTGGCCCCGACCTTACGCGCTGTTGCCGGTTCTGCTGCTGTCCGCAGGGGCAGCTGGCGCACGCGCGCCCGACCCGCTGATTGGTCTGATCAATGCATTCCGGGCGGCGCCTGCCAGCTGTGAAGGCCGTCCGGCGCCGGTGCAGCCGCCGCTGTCAGCACCTGCCGCCCTGTCGCAGGTACGGGTCGGGCGTGGCATCTTGCTGGACGTGGCGCTCGAGCGCGCCGGTTACCGCGCGCGCGAAGCCGAGGCGATCTCCGTTTCCGGTACAGAGGATGCCGCCGTTGTGATGGGCATGATTGAACAGCGCTACTGCACGGTGCTGCGCAGTGCGCGCTTTTCCGCCGTGGGTGTGGTGCGTTCCGGGAGCGACTGGCTGATCGTACTGGCCCAGCCGGCGCCGCCGCCAGCGTCGACGCTGTTACCGTCGCAGGACGAGGCCGGGCATCTTATTTTGGCAGCGGTTAACCGGGCCCGCGCCGTCGAGCGCAAATGCGGCGCGCGCTCGTTCCCCGCGGCCGGCCCCCTGGTCTGGAATGGCGCACTGGCCGAGGCAGCACTGGTGCACAGCACCGATATGGCAGCCCTGCGTTACCTCAATCACACCGGCAAGGATGGCCGTACTGCGGCCGAGCGGGCCATCGCTGCCGGCTACCGCTGGCGCACCGTCGCTGAAAACATCGCCGCAGGCCAGGACACGCCCGAGGAAGTCGTGCAAGGCTGGCTTGACAGCCCCGGTCACTGCGCCAACATCATGCGCGACGACCTGACCGAGATGGGCGCCGGCTACGCCGTCAATCAGGCGCGGGTGCCGGCACGCATCTACTGGACCCAGGTGTTCGCAACGCCACGCTGATCAGGCGCGCCTGCGGCGCCACGCCAGCAGCAGTCCCAGCGACCCGGCCAGCAAAGGCAGGCTGCCCGGCTCCGGTACCGCGTTGGGCAGAATGAACTGGAAGTCGTCCGCCACCCAGTGGCCGGCCTGGGTGCCCAGCTCGCGCCGGTCGATACGATAGCCGGTGATGCCGCTCAAGCTGGCAAACACGCTGGTATCGACAAACGAGAGCGGTTCCGGCTGGCCCGGATGGGACTCGGGCAAATCAAAAACCACCGCCCCCAGTTCCTGCTCGCCGCCCATGGCAACGATGGTGATCTGATCGGCACCGCCTTCGGTAAAGCCATAATACTGATTGCGCCCAAACCAGGCGCCTGTGAGGATCTGGCTGGTGATGATGGACAGGCCGGAACGGCCCGACTGATTGGTGACGAAGTAGCCGCCCGAGTGCGGGATCCCGAACAGTGGGCCCGACGCCGACACCCGGTACGCATCGCCGACCACCGTGAAATCGGCATCCCAGCTCACGCCCTGGTAGAGCAGGCTGTTGTCCGGATTGGTGTATTGCAGGCCGGTGGCGGAATCGGCAGCGGGCGGCGCGATCAAGTCGTCAAAGCTGGCAATCACGGCAGCCTGGGATGCGGCGGCGGTAAACACGCTGGCAGCGCAGGCCAGTTTCAGGGTCGTCATCAGGGTCATCGCACACTCCTTTGGTGGAAGGGGCAGTCGCCGATCAGTGATGCATCGTCCTCGCGCAAGCGAGGACGATGTGGGTGAACGCTCACTTAGCTGAGACCACACCATATGGAAAGCCAGTGTAGCGTATTGACAATGTTATCTCGACAATAGAATGCCGAGTGCGCCCCGGCGCCGCACTTTTGTTGTAAATACGTCGCAGGGAGATAAGTCGAAAAACGAGGCACAAACCCATACATCGCCCTCGCGGAGGCGCGGCCTATGCCACATGAACGAATTCGGATAGGTGGCATGGGCCCCCGCCTCCGCGAGGGCGATGTGCTTATTGCGCCAGCAGATAGGTCTTGAGGAAGTCGATCGAGGTGAAGAACTGGTAATCGGCGTTGGCCTTTTTGGCAAAGCCATGACCCTCGTCATTGGCCGTCATGTACCAGACCGGGGTGCCGCCCTTGCGCACGGTGGCGACAATCTGGTCCGCCTCCTGGTACGGCACGCGCGGGTCGTTCTTGCCCTGGATGACGAACAGCGGCTTCTTGATGCGCGCCGCATTGTTGGCCGGCGCGATCGATTCGAGGAAGGCGCGCATGGCCGGATCGCGTTCGTCGCCGTATTCAACCCGGCGCAGGTCGCGCCGGTAGCTCTCGGTCTTTTCCAGGAAGGTGACGAAATTCGACACGCCCACCACATCGATGGCGGCGGCGATCCGCTCCGGATACATGGTCGACACGGCCAGCGACATGTAGCCGCCATAGCTGCCGCCCGACACCGCTACCCGGGCCGGGTCCAGGTCGGGCTGGGTGGCAATCCAGTCAAGCAAGGCGCCGATATCGCGCACCGAGTGTTCGCGCAAACGGCCGTTGTCCAGCTTGAGGAAGGATTTGCCGTAGCCGCTGGAGCCACGCACGTTCGGGTAAATGACCGTCACGCCCATTACGTCGGTGTAGTAATTGCTGCGGCCCTGGAAGCCTGGCTGGAACTGCCCTTCGGGACCGCCATGAATATTGATCAGGACCGGACGCTTGCCGGGGAATTTGGCGGCCGGCGCGCGGTACACAAAGCCAGAGATGCTGCGCCCGTCGAACGACTTCCAGCGCTCCAGCGTGGGCTCCACAAAGGCGGCCGCGTTGACCGCCATTTTTTCGTGCGTGGTCCAGCGCGTGACGGCATTGGTCTTGATGTCGACGCTGTAGACTTCAGATGGACTGGTGCTCGACGCCAGCGACAGCGCCAGGTGACGGCTGTCGTGATGCCACTCCATGCCGCCGATGGTACCGAGCGGCAGCTTCGGCACCGGCAGCATCTTGTGGTCGCGCGTGCGCATCAGGCGCAGCACGCTCATGCCGTCCTGGTTCACCACCATGGCCAGCAGCTTGCCGTCGGCCGACAAATCAAAATCCTCGATATCCCATTCGATCTCGCCAGTGAGCGTGGTGTGCTTCATCGATTTCAGGTCGATGTAGGTCAGACGCTGGAACTCGGCCCCGCGGTCGGTGACCGCATACAGGCCCTTGCCGTCATGGCTGAACTGGGCACCTGAATAAGCGACATTCTCCTCGCCTTCTTTGGCAGTGATACGGCGCGACTTGCCGCTGTCGAGATCCATCAGCCACACATAGCTTTCGTTGGCCGACACGTATTCGGTGTAGACCAGCTGCTTGTCGTCCGGCGAAAAACGAAAACCAGACCAGCCGCCGCCGGGCAGTGAAGCCAGCTTGCGCGCTGCTTCCGGATGCTTCGGGTCGACCAGGCTGACGGTCGACATGATCTGGTCGTTTGAGCCCTGGCGGTTGACCGGCACCGTCACGTACACCATGCGTCCGCTCTTTTCCGACAGGGACATGCCCTGCACGCGCTGACCGTCCGGCGTGATGGGAACCGCATCGGCGCTGCCCGCGTCGCGCCGGTAGCTGCGGAATACTTCGTTGCCACCCGCATCTTTGTTGAACACGTAGTACTTGCCCAGGCGTGGCTGATAGCGCGCGGCGCGCACCGGCTCCGGGTAATCGGTCAATAGCGTCAGTGGCGCACCTGGCTTGGCGAGCTGGAACAGCTGCGGGGTATTGTTGTGGCGCCGGACCAGAATCATCTCCAGCTTCTTCGGGTGCCAGGCTGCAAACGCGGTCGGCTTGAAGTCGTTATAACGGGCGATATCGGCAGCCACGCTGGCGGACACTGGCGGCACGTTTTCCAGCACCATGGCAGCGGGCGCGGGCAGCACCGGTTCCTGGGCGAAGGCGCTGGCGCAGGACAGCGCAGCCAGGACCGACAGGGCAAGCGGACTTGCGTGCAAACGGAAGAACATCGTGGAACCCTTTCAGATGAAGGCAAAAACAGAGCATCACAATACGCCCCTTTTCAGCCATTTGCCATCCGTTTATGGGCGTGCTGCCAGGGGGCCGCGCCATTCAACGCGATTGCGGCCAGCGTGCTTGGCGCGGTAAAGCTGGTTGTCCACCGCGTCCAGCAGTTCGGCTGCCGATTCGCCCGCCTCCAGTTCCAGCGTGGCGCCGCCCACGCTCACCGTCAGAAAAGGCCCTGCCACCGAGGCGTCGTGCGCGATGGTCAGCTGTTCGATCGCCAGGCGCAAGCCGGTGACCAGTTGCTGCGCCTGTTCGCTGAAGGTGTCGGGCATCAGCAGCACCAGTTCCTCGCCGCCGTAGCGCGCGGCCAGGTCGACCGGGCGCCGCATGAAAGATGATGCGGTGCGCGCCACCGAGCGCAGTACGCGGTCGCCCGCCGGATGGCCGTAACGGTCGTTGTACTGCTTGAAGCAATCGATGTCGAGCAGGGCCAGCGACAGCGGCCGGCGTGCATCGCGCGCGCGCTGCCATTCGTTGGCGTACACCTCGTCGAAGCGGCGCCGGTTGGCCAGTTCGGTCAGGCCGTCAATGTGCGCCAGGCGTTCGAGCATGCGGCGCTGGCGCACCACTTGCAAGTGCAGCGCCACGCGCGCCGTGACGACAGTGGCATTGAATGGTTTGGCGATATAGTCGGCCGCCCCCAGGTTCAGGCCATTGGCTTCGTCTTCAGGCCGGTCCAGACCGGAAATGAAAATGACGGCGATGTGTTCCGTCTGCGGATCAGCGCGCAGGCGCCGCAGCACTTCGTAGCCATCCATGTCAGGCATCATCACGTCGAGCAGAATCAGATCCGGCAAGTGACGCACGGCCCGCTCCAGGGTCTGCTCGCCGTTTTTGGCCAGCAAAACCGAGTATTCGGGTTTCAGAAGTTCGCCCAGTACCTGACGATTGATGGCGTCATCATCTGCCACCAGTACTTTCTGTGTTGCGCCTACGTTCATGCCTTCTCCGCCAGTTCAATTTCGAGCGTGCGCGCCAATACCGACAGCGCCACGAGAGCGACACTGTATTCGATATCGTCGACCGCGCGGCGAATTTGTGCAAGCTGATCGTCATGGCCGCGCGAACGCAATGCCGTCTGCAGTTCGTGCAGGGTGTCGTCAGCCTGGGCGTCGTCGGCCATCAGCAAGGTGCCCAGACGGCGCATCAGGCGTGCCACGTCGGCGGCGGCCAGCCCCGGCGCGCTTTTGTGCGCCGCTGGCGCCAGGCTCGGCGCAGCCATCAAAGGCGGCGCCGATTCGACCGCATCGAGGCCATCAAGCAGCTCATCGAGCGCGCTCACGAGCGTCGGGCCCATTTCCAGCGCCGCTGCGGTATCGCCCGCGCGCAGTGCCATTTCAATGTCGCCCGCCAGCGCAGCCAGTCCGTTTGCACCGACGTAGACCGCGCTTGACTTCAAATTGTGCGCCAGGCCTTGCAGTGGTTCGAAGTTGCCGCTGGCAAGCGCCTCGCGCACGATTTGCGGCGAACGGCGGTATTCCCCAACAAAGCCGCGCAAACGCCGGTACAGGCGTTCGCGCTTGAAATCGACGCTGGCCAGGGCCAACTCCCATTCCACGCCAGCCACTGGGGCCAGTTCTTCAATGCTGATCGACAGCGCGGACGCCGGCGCGCTTGCCGCTGGCTGGGCAGCGGGCGGCGCACTGACCGGCGCGGGCGGCGGCGCAGGTGGCACCACGATGGCGGGCGCAGACATGGCCGGCAGCGCCAGCCGCTCCGGCGCAATCCACTTGAGCAGGGCCTTGAACAGCGCTTCCGGATCAATCGGCTTGGTCACATGGTCGTTCATGCCAGCGGCCAGGCTCAGTTCACGGTCGCCGGCCATGGCATGCGCCGTCATCGCCACGATCGGCAAGCGGTCACGGTTGCCCAATGCGCGGATCTGGCGTGTGGCGGTAAAGCCGTCAATGCCCGGCATGGCGATATCCATCAGTACCAGGTCATAGTCGTTATCGCGCACTTTGTGCACCGCTTCGCCGCCATGCACGGCGATGTCGACCACGACCTTGGCCGCGGCCAGGAAGTCGATCGCCACCTCGCGGTTGTTGGCATTGTCCTCAACCAGCAGAATACGGGCGCCCTCCAGCCGCGCCAGATCGCCTTCGCGCAAACCAGTGCGGCTGTCCTGGCCGGCCTCGCTGGCCGCTTCCGGACGCAGCACCTGCAGCAGGCTGTGGTACAGCAGCGATGGTCCCACCGGCTTGGACAAGAAGCCTTCCGGCTGCACCTGGTCGTCCTTGCGCACCACTTCCTCGCGCGCATAGGCACTCACCATCAAGATCGCGGGCGGGGCCGCAAAGCGGCGGTCGGCCCGAATCCGGCGAATCGTTTCTATCCCGTCCCAGCCGGGCATCATGAAGTCCATCAGCACCACGTGGTACGGCTCGCCGGCGGCCACGGCTGCGGCCAGCATCTCGAGCGCGCGCGGGCCGCTGTCGGCCGCCTCGGCGGCAATGCCGAACGAGGCCAGCATGTCGACCAGGGCCGAAGCGGCGCTGGCGCTGTCGTCCACCACCATCACCCGCACCTGGTGCAGCAGCGCCATGGGCGGCGCCGCCGGCGCCAGCATGCCATCGGCCACGCCGAGGCGCACGGTAAAGCTGAAGCGACTGCCCACGCCCGGCGTGCTGGTGACCTTGATGCGGCCTCCCATCAGCTCCACCAGCTGGCGCGAGATCGACAAACCGAGGCCAGTGCCGCCGTATTTGCGCGAAATGGAGTTGTCAGCCTGGCTGAAGGACTGGAACAGGCCGGCCAGTTGCTCTTCATTCATGCCAATGCCGGTGTCGCTCACGGAAAAGCGCAGGATCATGGCTTCACCGGTGCGCTCGACCAGATCGATGGCCACCACCACCTCGCCCTTGTCGGTGAACTTGACGGCATTGCCGGTCAGGTTGATCAGCACTTGTCCCAGGCGCAGCGGGTCACCGGCCAGCTTGCCCGGCACCGCGCGGTCAACCCGGAATACCAGTTCCACCTGCTTGCTGTCGGTCTTGACCGACGTGACACTGGAGAGATGGTCCAGCACGTCGGCCAGGTCGAACACGACCGTCTCCAGCGTCATCTTGCCCGCTTCGATTTTGGAGAAGTCGAGGATGTCGTTGATCAGTCCCAGCAAATGTTCGCCCGCGCCCTGGATCTTGGTCAGGTAATTGCGCTGCTTTTCGCTCGGATCGGTCATCAGGGCCAGGCGGCTCATGCCGATGATGGCGTTCATCGGGGTGCGGATTTCGTGGCTCATGTTGGCCAGGAAGTCCGACTTCATGCGCGTGGCTGCCTCGGCGCGCAGCATCGCACTTTGCATCGCCTTGCTGCGCATGCCCAGAATGCGCATGAAAATGAGCATGTCCACCGTATTGCCAAACTGGAGAGCGTGCATGGTCCAGAAGCCTGCTGCCACCCGTCCTGCAATGACCTGCGCCAGAATCAGCGACGACAGGAAGCTGATGGCCCAGCCCACCAGGAAGTAGATGCCGACCGCGTCGCCGCGGCGGGCACGGGTAAAAGCGCCCGGCAAGCCAAGCAGCATGGGCATCAGGCCCAGGGTGCTGACAATGGTCACCAGCACTTGCACCGAAATGAGATCGGCCGCGAACAGGACGGCGGTCAGCACGGTCAGGCCGGCGCCGATGTGCATCAGGCGGCTGAAGATGCGGTCAAAGCCGGGCCGGGCCAGCGCCTGTTCGACGAACAGATAAGCGCCGCACGAAGCCATCAGGGCAAACAGGCCGCCCGAGTGCTGGGTCATCCAGGCGCTTGCGCCCCACAGGTATTGCGAGCCGATGCCGAAAAATTCGACCGAAAACATCAGCGTGCCCGCCACCAGCAGCGCGTATTTGCCAAACAGGGGTTCGCGCAGATTGAGCCACTGGGCCAGGCTGTAAAGGAGCAGGCAAAGCGACAGGCCGATCAGCATGCCTTGCAGGATTTGTTCGTTGAGCGCCGTCTCATGGAAGGCGGCTGGCTTGGACAGGCGGATCGGCAGGATCTTCGACCCGATATTTTCGATCCGCAGCAGCAGTTCGTAATTCTGGCCAGGGGCCAGATTCAGCGCCACTGCCGGCGCCCGTCCGCCCAGTGCCGTTTTGCTGGCCGGGACCAGGTTGCCCATCACCGCCAGTCGGGTCGACTGGCCATTCTGGCTCAAATACACGTCAACCCGGTTGAGCACCGCGTAATCGATATCGAGCACCCACTGGCCATCGCCGCCGGCGGCCACCGCAACGGGAATGCGCAGCCACACCACTTCGCGGTGCACGCCGAGGGTGGCGTAGGCCGAGGTGGGCGTATTGAATGGACGGGCCAGCACGTCCTCGACGGTGCGTGCGCCGCTGCCGTCGAACTGCACCCGCAGCACCGGCCAGGCTTCCACCTGCGCCGTGCTGTCGCGCAGCAGCAGCGCTGGTGCTGCATCGGCAACGCCAGCGGCAGCGTGGGCCGGCCCGCCGCAACACAGCGCCAGCAAGGCGCACAGGCAGGCCAGCAGCGCTCTCATTGACGGGCCTCGGTCGAACCGGCCTGCGGGCCGCGCCCGGTCAGACGCTGTTCCAGTTTGTTGATCCATTTGGGCGCGTGCGGGTCAACGTGCCAGCTGCCGGTCATGCTGTTGACCTGGCCAAGCAGGGCTGGCGGCAGCTTCAGGGGCCGGGTCTGGTCCATCAGCACGCGCACGGTAAACTGGTAACCCACCACACGGGTGATCATGCGGCACATCGAAAAACCAGGAAACACCAGGCGGCCCAGGGCGTCAATGCCGCGCGTGATCATCATCACGACCCAGAACAGCATGCGCGAATACCAGGGTACGCGGTGGTCGATGCCAATGTCCTTGGCCGTGGTCTTGCCGCACAGGTAGCGCGTAAGCAGCACCGGGAACGGCTTGATGGCATGCAGAGGAATCACGTTTTCCATGGTCTTCATCAGCGCCTGGCCCAGGGCCGGACGCACATCGTGCACCAGCGGCTGGTCGGCCCGGCCGCGCGCCTGCAGGCGGGCGAACAGCGCCTCGCCCTCTTCCATGGTTTCAGCCATCAGCGTCGTTTCCATGCCCAGCACATGGCCCATCACGTTCCAGGCATGCAGATAGGCCAGTTCATCTTCGTGCGGCAAGCCCAGGCCCAGCTTGCGCATACTGCGCAAGAATACATAGCCAAAGGTCAGCAGGGTGTAGGCCAGTTCGTCCTGGCTGCACGGCACGCCGTCGCGGGCCAGGTCCCAGCCGTGCGAAAACAGGGCGCGGTGCATATTGGTGATGCCGCCCTGCTCCAGCGCTGGCACCTGGTCGGCGCGGGTGGCGTCGCTTGGATTGCCGCGCAAGATCAGGTTGCGGATCATGGCGTGGATCAGGCGCACCTTGAGCACCTGCGGCAAGCCGCCGCCTTCGGGCCGGGTCAGGCCGCCGATCATCATGACCGGGAAAATCATGGCCGCAGTGGAGCGGATGCGGTGGTCGGTGTGGGCTTCGAGCTGGCCGGCCACGTGCAGCACGGCAGCCAGGTCGGGAATCACATAGCATTCCGGCAGGCTGGAACAGAACAGCAGCGTGCACGAGAGCATGCCGTAATCCATGAACAGCTTTTCGGCGCGTTCGATGCGGACCGGGTCGGCCCAGGCAGGCAGACCGATGCCGGCCCGCACATACGCCTTCAATTCTCGCGTGAGGGCGTCGTCATTCGGACTGTCGGTTTTCCATGCATCGAGGCCGCCGTTCGACTGCCATTGCGCCATCTGGGCATTGATGAAGTCGAGCACGGCCCAGTTTTCATTGTTGCCGCGTGCGGCCTGCTGCAGATTGGTCCAGGGTCCGAGCAAAGCCGCGATGGTATTGTCGGCCAGCGGGTCGGCCCGCATGCGCATGTCTTCCAGCTGGACTTCCAGATCCTGCCCCGGCAACGCACTCATGCGGTCCCTCGCGCCTTCTGCTCATGGTTCCAGCGCCAGCAGCCGATGGCCGCGCACAGCAGCGGAATGCCCATGGCGAACAGGGCGATCGTGCGCGTTTCGACCGGGTTACCAAAGCACATCTGAAATACCATGCTGCCGCCGTACACCAGCAGCGGCACCAGCAGGTGCCAGTGCGCCATATTGGGGGCCGGCTTGAGCGGTACCTTTTTGAGCGTCAGGCGGAAGCCGAACACCACCACGAAGGTGACAAAGGCCCAGCCGAAGAAGCCCTGCAGCGTTTCGCCGAACCACCAGCCGTCCTTCATTTCCATGATCCAGGCCTTGAGCGTGAACACCATGTACGGGTCGGCGCCCAGGTCGTAGGCCACCACGATCATGGCCGCCAGCAGCGACATCACCAGCGACTGGCCCAGCGGGGCATCACCGTCGGTGGGTGCCTGCCACACAATCAGGTTGCCGATCACGTAGGCCACGTAGCACAGGGCAAACCACATCAGCGGAATCACCAGCGGCACGTCGCCCAGGACCGGTCCCAGCACGTCGGTGTAATCATAGCTGCCGAAGAACCAGCCGTAGGATGAGCCCAGTTGCTCGGCCACCCAGCCGCAGGTGACGCCAATGATCACGAAATGCAGGGCCGGGCGTGCGCCCAGCATATGGATGGCGCTGGCCCAGCAGCAGGCAAACATCACGACCGAGCTGGCCACCAGCATCAGCGTGGTTTGCGACTGGCCGCGCAGCGCCGTCAGGATCAAAAACACCGCCAGCAAGGCAAACGTCAGGTAAGGCAAGCGCTTCATCAATGCATTCATAGGGGATGGGCCAATCCAGTCAAGCGTTGAGGGACAGTGCGCGCAGGCGCCGTTCAGAACCTGTATTCAAGACGTGCACCCCAGGTGCGCGGCGCACTGGGCACCACCATCCCGAAGCTGTCGATCGAAATCGGCCGCACTTTGTCTTCCAGGTTCTTGACGTAGCCATGCACGCTCCAGTCGGCACCATCGCGCGCGTAAGCCAGCGTCAGGTCGCTCTGGGTGCGTGACGCAATGCGGTACTGGCGCAACTGGCTTGGCACGCTGATGTCGTAGGCGCTGCTGTAGCGCGTGAACAGACCGGCCTTCAGGCGCGAGGCGGCAAACACGAAGCTGTGGTCGAAGCCGAGCGAGAAGGTGGTGGTCGGCGAGCGGTCCAGCTTGCGGCCAGCCCACGAGGTCACGCCATCGGGCGCATAAGCACTGTAGTAGGCGTCGAGCAGCGCCAGCGAATAGCTGAGGCGATCAACTGGCGTCACACTGAGCTGGCCTTCCACTTCCAGTCCCTTGACGCGGGCCTGGCCGGCATTGGTGGTCACGAAGCGCGGCGCACCCTGGACCGACACCACGCCTGACAGCTGCAAATTGGCGTAGTCGTAATAGAAGGCGGTGGCACTCAAGGTGGCGCGGTTGTGCCAGAAGCGCGACTTGAAGCCGGCTTCCCACGAGGTCAGCGTTTCGGGCTGGTAGATCAGGGCGTTTTCGGGCACTGCCAGCTGCGCCGGGCAGGCGATGCCCAGCGCGCTGGTACCGGCCAGGCAGCCGTCGTTGAAGCCGCCCGCCTTGTAGCCGGTCGAGACGGTGGCAAACAGCATGGACGATTTGTCCAGATCGTATTCGGTACCCAGGCGCCAGGTGGTTTTGCTGGTCGACAGTTCGGCTGCATTCAACAAGCGCAGGTCGGTGGCCGGGTTGAAGGTTTCAGCCTGCTGGAAGTTGGTGGAACCGATGCGCGACTTGTCGTCGTGCGAGAAACGCACACCGGCTGTGGCGCGCAGACGCTCGCTCAAGCCGTAAGTGGCCTGGGCAAACACGGCCTTGCCGGTGGCTTCGGTCGGACCATGCGGGAACACATAATAAGGCGGCAGCTGCAGCAATTCCAGGTCGCGGAAGCTGTACAGCACTTGCGACTGTTCGCGGAACCAGTACAAGCCTGCCTGCGCGGTGAGCGCGCCCCAGCCCTGCGAGGCCAGCCGCAGCTCGTGCGAATCCTGCTTGTAATCGCCGTCAAAACGCTGGCGCACACCCAGGGCAAATGCGGGCGTGATGCCGTAATAGAAATTGGCGCGCTGGTTGTGCTCGAAGCGGCGGTGCGAACCCACATAATACAAACGGGCCTGGCCCAGATTCCACTCCAGCTCCGCGCTCAAGCCATCGCTCACGGCGCGGCCGCTGCCCTGCTGCAGGGGGGCGTTGATGGGCACGAAGCTGTTGGTCAGGCGTTCATCGGTGCTGCCATCCTTCCAGTGGGGCTGGCCCGCCGCGTCGAAGGTATAAAAGTTCGAGGACGGCACGTGGCTGTCATTGTTCTGCTTGACGGTGCTGCGCTCGTAGCGCAGCAGCAGCGTGCCCTGCTCGCCCAGCGCCAGTTTGGCCGACAGGCGCGCCGAGATGTCGTCGCGGTCGCCGCCCAGGGTGTAGGGCGTGCCCTGACGGTTGATCAGATAGCTGTCGTGCTGGTTGTAAGCGACGGCCGCGCGCAGCGCCAGCGACGGGCTGACCGGCACGTTGAGCATGGCGCTGGCGCGCCGGCTGTTGTAGTTGCCCAGGTCGACGCTGACAGCGCCTTCCAGGCTCTGGCCTGGCGCGTTGGAAATCACGTTGACCACACCGGCAGTCGAATTGCGGCCGTACAGCGTGCCTTGCGGACCACGCAGCACTTCCACCCGCGCGATATCAAAGAAGCTCAGGTCCTGCGCCTGTGGACGCGCGATGTAGATCCCGTCGAGCATGAAAGCGGCCGAGGGGTCGCCTTTTTCGGTGGTGTCGGCATTCGACACGCCGCGGATGGTGATGCGCAGACCATCCGGGGCGCCATCCATATGCACATTGGGTAGCCGCGCGCCGACGGCGGAGGGGCTGTCGAGCGCGGCGGCAGCGAGCTGCTCGCCTGACAGGACCGTCATCGAGACCGGGGTCCTGGAAGCGGGCGCGGCACTGCGCTGGGCCGTGACGATCACTTCGGGAATATCGCCCGCAGGCGTGGTTTGTGCATGGACTGGTGTCGCGCCGGCGAATGCCGCGCAGACCAACACAGCCGGCAATCTCGGAACGCATTGCCCGGACCGGTTTGTCATCGGATCGTACCCCTTTAAGTTCTTGTATTGGTGCTGTTGTTGCTGCTTGCGCTCCTTAAAAGAAGTCATTGTTTCAAGCAGACATATATTTCTAAAAGTCTAACAGGTACTCCAGCCTAAACCAAATCCGGCAAGGGCCAAGGCGCAAAAAAATACGCGGGCAGGCCACAGGGAGAAGACCGGATGCATAAACAGAAAGCTGTGGTATGGTTATCAAAATACTCAGTTCCACTGCCGCGTGGATTGAGAAGGCGCTTTTTCCCCGAAGTACAACGAGGATCCGACACCTTGACCGGCCCGAGCGACATCGCCCACTGGCGCCTGCAGATCTTTCACCGGCTGTTGCTGGTTGTACTCATCTTGGGTGGCGCCACCGCCGTGCCCAGCGTCCTGCTGGCGATCAGTGAAAAGCTGTGGCTGGTGGCTGTGATCGACACCATCGCCATGCTGTGGCTGCTCGCGGTGTGGCACTGGCGCAGCCTGCCGTTCTCGTTCCGGGTCTTCAGCTTCATGGCCGTCACCTTTGCCGTGGGCGCCGCGCTGATGCTGCAAAACCGCCCGGTCAGCCAGATCTACCTGGCCGCGGTGCCAGTGCTGGCCGCCCTGCTGCTCGGTTTGCGGCCGGCTTACTGGTGGCTGGCGATCACCGGCGTGGCAGTGCTGGCCATCTCGCTGCTGACCGGGGGCGGCCTGATCACGCGGCCGCTGATCATCGCGGTCAATTTTGTCTTCATTACCGGCATCATCACCCTGTCCTGCGGGGTGCTGCTGCGCCAGCTGGCCGCTGCGCTGACCACCGTCAGCGCCACCGCCGTGACCATGGAACTGGGACGCAACGAGCTGCACGCGCTCAACAATGAACTGCGCCTGACTTCTGCCGCCCTGGCGCGCCTGAACGACATGGTGCTGATTGCCGAAGTCGGTCCCTCGCCTGGCCAGGGGGCGCCGGTGATTTTCGTGAACGACGCGTTTGAGCGCCGCTCCGGCTACGCGCGCGCCGAACTGCTGGGTCAGCCGTTGCGGCATTTGTCGGGGCCGGCCACCAGCCACACCACCTTGAGCCGTATCGAAGCGGCCATGGCGCGCCAGGAAGCCGTGCGCGCCGAACTGCTCAATTACACGCGCGACGGTGAACCCTACTGGGTCGAGACCGACATGGTGCCGTTTGCCGACGAAGGCGGCAACAACACCCACTGGCTGGTCGTCGAGCGCGACATTACCGAGCGCCGCAAATCGGAAGACGACATTCACCGGCTGGCCTTTTACGACGTGCTGACCGGCCTGCCCAACCGGCGCCTGCTGATGGACCGGATCGCCAAGCTGCTCGAGACCACCAGCCGTGATGGCAGTTACAGCGGCGTGATGTTCATTGATCTGGACCACTTCAAGGACATCAATGACGCGCGCGGCCACGCGGTGGGCGACGCGCTGCTGCGCCATGCCGGCGCGCGCCTGACGGCGCTGGTACGCAAGGGTGATACGGTGGCGCGCATCGGCGGCGACGAATTCGTGGTGCTGCTGCCCGGCCTGGGTGCGGAAACGGTGGAAGCTGCCCATCACGCCCTGATGATTGCGGAAAAAGTACGCGCCGCCCTGGCCGAACCGTTCATCATCGATGGCCAGTCCTACCAGTCCGGCGCCAGCCTGGGTGCGACCCTGTTCCCCGGTACCGGCGACACGGCCGACGACTTGCTGCGCGAAGCCGATACCGCCATGTATCGCGCCAAGGCCGACGGCCGCAACGGCATCGTGTTCTACGAAGAAGCGATGCAGACCGACGTCGAGCAGCGCCTGACGCTGGCGCGCAGTCTGGCGCTGGCGCTGGGTGCGGGCGAACTGCAGATGCATTATCAGCCGCAGGTAGACCCGAGCGGGCGCATTGCCGGCGCCGAACTGCTGATGCGCTGGCAGCGCGCCGATGGCAGCTCGGTGCCCCCGAATACCTTCATCCCGATTGCCGAACAATCAGGCCTGATTCACAGCCTGGGCCACTGGGCCATGCGCGAAGCCTGCCTGGCGGTGGTGCAACTGGGCGCGGCCGGCCACGCGCTGCCGCTGTCGGTCAACGTCAGTCCCAGCCAGTTCCGCCAGATTGACTTCGTCGAACAGGTCAGGGCCACCTTGCGCGAGACCGGTGCGCCGGCGCATCTGCTGATCCTGGAAGTGACCGAGGGGCTGCTGATTGATAAATTTGACGACACCGTCAAGCGCATGGCTGAACTGGCCGCGCTGGGCCTGCGTTTTTCGATCGACGACTTCGGCA
The DNA here is from genome assembly GCF_900129765.1 of Massilia sp. CF038. GTDB lineage: Bacteria > Pseudomonadota > Gammaproteobacteria > Burkholderiales > Burkholderiaceae_D > Telluria_A. The sequence continues at coordinate 32,255 of NZ_FQWU01000008.1, read as the reverse complement.
CCGGCTATTCCAGCCTGGCCTACCTGCGCCGCATGCCGCTGTATGAACTGAAGATTGACCGCAGCTTCATTCACGACACCCCGTCCGACGTCAACGGCCTGGCAATCGTGCAAGCGATTCTGGCGATGGCGCGCCACCTGGGCTTGCGGGTGGTGGCCGAGGGCGTGGAAACCCAGGCCCAGGCCGATTTTTTATGCGCCAACGAATGCGACTGCATGCAGGGTTATCTGTTTGCGCGGCCTGCGCCGTTTGCGCAATTGCTGGCAGCGATGGCGGACGGGGTGATACGGCCGGCGGCATGAGCCGAGTTGCCAGTGTCAGGCTTGGATTCGATCCTTCTTATTCCATGTTGCGGAAGTTGTTCAGCGTGGTATGGGCCCCCGCCTGCGCGAGGGCGATGTGGTTTGCGTTTCGTTATATGCCTGTCCTGTTGGTCCATTCACTAAGCGAGGTTTTCATGATCCGTTCTGCGCTGGTCCTGCTGTTTTCTGCAAGTGTTGTGCTGCCGTCCCTGGCGCATGCCGCGGCCCCGCCCGCGAACGGCGTGCCCCTGATCGAGCGCGCCAAGTTTTTCGGCAATCCCACCCGTACGGCCGGGCGCATCAGCCCGGACGGCAAGTGGCTGTCGTGGATCGCGCCGCGCGACGGCGTGCTCAATGTCTGGGTGGCGCCGCTCGACAAGCCCAATAGCGGCCGGCCACTGACCAGCGAAACCAAGCGCCCGATCCGCAATGCCTTCTGGTCGCCCGATTCCAAGTCGCTGCTGTTCATCAACGACAAGGGCGGTGACGAGAACTTTCTGCTGTACGGCGTGAACGTCTACACCGGCGCCCAGACCAGCCTCACGCCGTTCGAAAAAACCCGGGTCCAGCTGGTCAAGGTCGGGCGCAAGGTCAAGGACCGCATCCTGATCGGCGTGAACAACCGGGATCCGAAATGGCACGACGTGCACAGTCTTGATCTGGCCACCGGCAAGCTCACGCTGGTGCAGCAGAACGATGGCTGGGCCGACTTCATTGCCGACGACGACCTGCACTTGCGCATGGCGTCGAAGTCACGCAGCGACGGCGGCACCGATTACTATCGCTGGGCCGACGGCAAGGCCGATCCGGCACCCGCCATCGAAGTGGGCCTGGATGACTCGCTCACCACGCGGCCGCTCGAATTCACCGCTGACGGCAAAACCTTGTACTGGACCGATTCGCGTGGACGCGACACAGCAGCGCTGATGGCCCAGGATCTGGCCAGCGGCAAGTTCAGCGTGGTGGCCGAGGATGCGCGCGCCGACATTGGCGACGCCCTGTATGACCAGAAGACAGGCCGCATCCAGGCCTACGAAGTGAGCTACCTGCGGCGCGAGCAGATTGCCGTGGACCCGGCCGTGAAAGCCGACCTGGCTTATCTGAAGCGCGCCGCCAAGGGTGACTACGCGATCGTCTCGCGCAGCGAAGCCGACGACAAATGGATCGTCGCCATCGACCGCGTCACCAGCCCGTATTCGTTCTGGCTGTACGAGCGCAAGGGCAAACGTTTGTCCAAGGTGTTCGTGGCGCGGCCCGAACTCGATGGGGCGCCGCTGGTGGCCATGCAGGCCGAGGAAATCAAGGCGCGCGACGGCATGACGCTGGTGTCGTATCTGTCGCTGCCGAAAGGGGCCAAGGGGCCGCAGCCCATGGTGCTGTTCGTCCACGGCGGGCCGTGGGCACGCGATATGTATGGCTATCACAGTTACCACCAGTGGCTGGCCAACCGCGGCTACGCGGTGCTGTCGGTGAACTTCCGCGGCTCGACTGGCTTCGGCAAAAAATTCATCTCCGCCGGCGACCTGCAATGGGGCCGCAAGATGCACGAAGACTTGCTGGACGCGGTCAACTGGGCCGTGGCCAAAGGCATCACCAGCAAGGACAAAGTGGCCATCATGGGCGGCTCGTACGGCGGCTACGCCACCCTGGCCGGCCTGGCGTTCACACCGGAGACCTTCGCCTGCGGGGTCGACATTGTCGGCCCATCCAACCTGTTTACGCTGCTCGAAACCATCCCGCCTTACTGGGAATCGTTCAAACAGCAGTTCTACAAGCGCATGGGCGACCCCACCACCGACGCTGGCCGCGCCTTGCTCAAGGAGCGCTCGCCTTTGTACGCGGCCGACAAGATCGTGCGCCCGCTGCTCATCGGCCAGGGCGCCAACGATCCGCGTGTGAATGTGCGTGAATCGGACCAGATCGTCGAATCGATGCGCGCCAAAAAAATCCCGGTCACCTATGTGCTGTTTCCGGACGAAGGCCATGGCTTTGCGCGGCCGGTCAACAACATCGCCTTCCAGGCGGTAGCGGAAAACTTTTTGGCGCGCTGCCTGGGCGGACGGGCCGAGCCCATTGGCGCCACGCTGAAAGCATCGACCGCCCAGGTCAAGCACGGCGCCGAGTTTGCGCCAGGCTTGCCGGAAGCACTTGAAATGAAATAGAGCAACACATTTGTTGACCTATGGCAACGCACGGCGTCATCAGATGTAAGAATCTGTTACAAATGACGCCGTTTTAATGGAAAAAACAACAATGCATGTATTGTATTTTTCACCACTACGGTAGAATTGCCGATTCGCAATTAGGAGGTCCCGGTGGACGACGAAGAAATCAGCTGGCTCATAGAACGACTTGAAACCGAGTCCAGCAACGCGCCGCGGGCTTTCCGTATCAAGGTGTTGCTGCTCAGTTGCGTGGCCTATGTGGTGCTGTTTGGCGCCCTGGCCCTGGTGACCCTGATCCTCGGTTTTGCGATCACGCACTTTGCCCATGCGGGCATGAACCGCACCGTCTTCCTGGCCGGCATGTTCGGCTTGCTGCTGCTGCCGGTGGCCTATATTTTGCTGCGTGAAATGCTCACGCCCCTGTCCACGCCTGCGGGACGCCCCGTGACGCGGTCCGAAGCGCCGGTACTGTTCAAGATGCTGGACAAAATGCAGGCCAAGCTCAAGGGCCCGCGCATTGACTGGGTCCTGGTCGACACCGAATACAATGCCGCTATCGCGCAACTGCCGCGCTGGGGCTTGATCGGACCGAATACCAATTACCTGATGCTGGGCCTGCCCTTCATGTTTGGCCAGAGCACCACCGAAATCATGGCCAGCGTGGCCCGCGAATACGCCCACCTGGCCGCAGCCCACGGCAAGGTGCACGCCTGGATTTACCGCCAGCGGCGCACGCTGCGCGCGGTGCACGAACGCCTGGAAGCGGACGAAAGCGCCACCCTGGTGCACACCACCCTGGTACGGATGCTGGGCGCTTTCATGCCCTACTTCAATGCCTACACCTTCGTCTTGTCGCGCCAGGATGAATTCTCGGCCGACCGCGCCGCTGGCCGTGTGGCAGGCAAAGATGTGATGGCCGCCGCGCTGGTGCGCAGCAATCTGCTGGCCAGCTGGTTCCACACCAATTTCTGGTCGACCCTGTATACCCAGGCCGACACGCGCGAGCGTCCGGTGTTCATGCCGTATCAGTCCATGAGCACGGCGTTTCGCATGAGCCATGAAGAATGGTCGACCAAGCCGCGTCTGAAAGCGGCGTGGGAAGAAAAATCAGGCGTCACCGACACCCATCCCTGCCTGCGCGAGCGGGTCGAGGCACTCGGTCAAAAACCGGTGCTGCCCGAGGCGCTGGAAAAGAGTGCCGCCGCCACCCTGCTGGGACGCCTGGCCGAACATCTGGCCAACGAATTCGACCAAGCCTGGTGGAATGCGGAAAAGAAGGATTGGGCCGAGCGTCACCGCTACGTCAAGCGTGCCCACGCCCGCCTGGAAGCGCTGCGCTTTGTGCCGCTCAATACCCTGTCGCTGGTGGATCTGCAGGAACTGGCGCGCCTGAAAGCCGAGTTTGAAACACCAGCCGAAGCCAAGCCGGTGCTGGAATACCTGCTGCGCCAGCCAGGCGGACCGTTCCCGCGCGCTGCGTTCAGCCTCGGTTGCATCCTGCTGGACGAAGGCGACCAGCGCGGCCTGCAGTATCTGACGATTGCGGCGCGCAATAACCGCCATCTGACCAATGATGCGCTGCACGCCGGCTACACCTTCCTGCGCACGCGCAATGACGACCGTCAAGCCCAGCAATGGTGCGATGAAGTGGTCGAACGTCTGGCTGCCTGAACGGTAAAAGCAGGCGCGTTTTACGTTGGACCTCAGATTGCGACAAATGCAATACTGAGGTTTTTTCCTGAGGCGCGTCCATGAAACGTTTGCAGATTCTCTTCCTTCTGGTGCTGGCTGTCGTGACCTTCATGCTCACGGCATGCAGCCCGGCCGCACGGCCAGCGCCGCAAGTGGCGCCGCCGCTGGCCAGCGCGTCCGCTGGCGCCGGCGCAGCATCGGCCGGCGACCAGCTTCCCAACTAAGTGACCCCAATGATTACTGCGCGCTCAACTGCCACCAGTTGATGTTCCAGCCCCCGACCTTGCTATAAATCGTCAAGTCCTGCTGGCCGGCGTTGAGGTACACCGCTGCAGTGGCGGTTTGCCAGTTCTGCCAGCCGCCCGTGTTGGGTACCGTGACGGTGACCAGGTCGGTGCTGTTGCGGCTCAAGGCAAACTGGCCCCCGCTGTACGGACTGGCCAGGCGGAATTGCAGGTTGTACCAGCCGGTTTTGGGCACGTTGACCGGATAGCTCATCCAGTCGTTATTGTCCACGTTGCCCACGTTGAAGCCGCCGCCGCTGTCGCTGGTCGTTTCCATGCGCATGCCCTTGTGGTAAGCGAACATTTCAGCTTCGATGCGCGCGCCCACGGCCGGCTTCCAGTTCATCCAGTACGCCACGCTTTCGTTGCGCACCAGCGCCTGCGATGCAAACGCGCGGAAATAACTCTCAATCTGGGCGCTTGAGGCAGTGCTGACATTGATACTGCCCATCGCGCCGCCATTGCTGCTGTTGCTCACCACGCCCCAGCCCCAGCTGTTGGTGTCGCCGTTCGAGCCAGCGTAGCTGACCGTTTTGTAGGCCCAGCTGGTGCCGGCCCAGCCGTACTGGTTATAGATATCGTAGGTCTTGCGCGTGACCTGGCCGCCAAAGGCGCCGGTCAGCGCCCAGGGCTGGAATTCACCGATGATGAACGGGGTCTGCAAGGCCGTGAGCTTGCTGTTCCAGTCGCACGATTCGCCCGTGCCGCTGGTATTGCAGTGCAGCCAGTTGGCGTGCACATTGGCCTGGGCCGCGGCGCCCTGCACTTCATTCCAACCCCACAGCCCAGGGTAGAAGTGCATGCCCAGCGCCACGTTGGACAGGCCGCGCGTGTTCGGATTGCCATACGCATCGATACCGCTGTTGTGACCTGGCAGGATGATCACATGCTCCGGGTCCTTGGCGCGCACCACGTTGAACAATTCGTAGGCAAAGGCGGCCATGGTGCCGGCGTCGGTGCCCCATGGTTCGTTGAGCAGATCGTAGGCTGCGACTGCAGTGCGGCCGCGATAGCGCGACGCGACCATGTCCCACAGCCACTTGGTGCGGTCGCGGTAGCTGTTGTTGGTCCACATCTGGGCCGCCCCCACGCAGCCGTCGTGCTGCTCGGCGGCGCCAGCCTGCCCGCCCACGGCGCCGTGCAGGTCCAGGATCACATACATGCCCCGTTTTTCCGCCTCGTTGATGGCAAAATCGAGGTGCTTCCAGGCGTCGGCACGCAAGGTATAGGGCCGCGTTTCATCTTCCACCAGGCTGAAATGGAAAGGCACGCGCACCACGTTCATGCCCAGGCTCTTGATCAGGTCAAAGTCGCGCGCGGTGATCCAGCTGTCGCGGAAGGCGCCCATCAGGCGCTCTTTTTCGGCCTGGCCGAAGCGGCTGCTCAGGGTTGACTCCAGCGTGCACTGGTCATTGATCACGCCAGCGCTGTTGGACATGCTCTGGTTCATCATCCAGAATTCGAGCTGCAGCCAATTGCCCAGATTGACGCCGCGCAGGTCGACCTTCTTGCCGGCAGTGTCGACCCAGAATGCGCCGTTCTGGCGAATGCCTGGCAGCGCGCTGGGCGTGCCTTCGGCGGCAAAGCTGATCCAGTTCAGATTGAAGCCGCCGCCCTTGGCAAACACGGCCAGCTGCTGGGGCCCGGCATTGAGATAGACGCGCGCACTGACCGTGGCCCAGTTCTGCCAGCCGCCCGTGTTGGGCACCGCCGTCACGGCGCTGATATCCTTCGCGTTTTGCGACAGCACGATCTGGCCGCTGGTGCCGGGCGAAGCGACCCGGTACTGCACCGTGTACCAGCCGGCGCTGGCTGGATTGACGGCATAACTCATCCAGTCGCCAGTGTCGATCCAGCCCACGTCCAGGCCGCCGCCAGTGTCGCTGCTGGCCTCGGTGGCCACGCCGGCCATGCTGGCAAAGGACTCGGCTTCAAGCCGTCCCGGCAAGGCGCTCTGGGCCGCACATGCGGTACTTAACACGGCTGCGGCACATCCCAGCAGCCAATCCAAACGTCGTTTCATGCCTGTCTCCTGTCGGTCTCGTTATGGTGGATAGCACTAAATTGGAAGCCCTTCCAATTGGGTCGATAATATTTACTTAACAAATCAGTGTCAAACGATTTAAACGGGCGGCGCGCGGCGCGCCAGCTACAATCGCTCTCAAAACTGGCTACAAGAATTTTTACGGGAGACAAAGCTATGCGGCTGCATCTGGGATGTTTGTGCTTGGCTGCGTGCTGCCTGCCGGCGCTGGGCGCCGAGACGGTGGTGCGCATCGGCAGCGCCGCGCCCGTCACTGGTCCAAGTGCCCACCTGGGCAAGGACACCGAGAACGGCGCGCGCCTGGCGGTTGACGATTTGAATGCACGCGGCTTCCAGATTGATGGCAAACCGGTGCGCCTGGTGCTGCTGGCCGAAGACGATGGCGGCGACCCGAAACAGGGCACGGCAGTGGCGCAAAAGCTGGTCGATGCGGGCGTGGTTGGGGTGGTCGGCCATCTCAATTCGGGCACCACGGTGCCAGCCTCGAAGATTTATCACACGGCCGGGGTGGCGCAAATCACCCCCTCGGCCACCACGCCGGCCTACACCCGACAAGGCTTCAAGTCGGCGTTCCGGCTGGTGGCCAATGATGGCCGGGTCGGCAGCATGCTGGGCCGCCAGGCCGTGCAGCGCCTGCAGGCACAGCGGGTGGCGGTGATTGATGACCGCACCGCCTTTGGCCAGGGCCTGGCCGATGAATTCATCAAGGGGGTTCGGGCCGCCAGCCCCAAGGTGACGATCGTGTCGCGCCAGTTCACCAGCGACAGGGCGACCGACTTCAGCGCCATTCTGACCCAGATCCGCGCGACCCGGCCGGACCTGATCTTTTACGGCGGCATGGATGCCGTGGCCGGGCCGATGCTGCTGCAAATGAAGGCGCTCGGCCTGGACGTGAAGTTCATGGGCGGCGACGGCGTGTGTTCGGAAAAGCTGGCGCAGCTGGCCGGCGCCGGCCTGGGCGAGGACAAGGTGCTGTGCGCGGTGGCGGGCGGCGTCAGTGGCGACGGCGAACAGGCCTATGCCGACTTCAGCGCGCGCTACCGCACCACCTTCAAGCTGCCATTGCAGACCTATGCGCCGTATGCCTACGATGCGGTGATGGTCCTGGCCAAGGCCATGCAGGAGGCCAAGTCGGCCGAGCCGGCGCGCTTTGTGCCGGCCCTGGCGCGCCTGCGCTACCACGGCGTGACGGGGGACATTGCCTTCGATGCCTACGGCGACTTGCAACAGCCGGCGATGACGCTGTACACCTATCGGGCCGGCAAAAAAACCAAGCTGGCGGTGGTGCGCTAGCGTTGCTTGAATGCCGCAGTTTCGTGTTACGCGAGGTAAATAGTCGATGCAGGCAGGCTGCGCTGCCGTATAGTAAAAGCGTTGCACATCCATTTCATCTCACCTAGGATCCTGCCATGAAAAACGTATTTGCCCTGGTTGCCGCTTTCACACTGTGCAGTGCAGCATGGGCCGCGCCCGAGGCGGCGCCGGCGCCCAAGTCGGCCCAGCAAAGCAAGATGGTCACCTGCAACGCCGACGCCAAGGAAATGAAGGGCGACGAGCGCAAGGCCTTCATGAAGACCTGTCTGTCGGCCAAACCGGAAAAGAAAATGACGCCGCAGCAGGAAAAAATGAAGACCTGCAATGCCGACGCCAGCGGCAAAAAAGGCGACGAGCGCAAGGCCTTCATGAAGACTTGCCTGTCGGCGAAATAAGGCAGGGCGCGGCGCTCCATGGCCGAGCCGACGGCGCGCAAGGGCAAGCACAAGTTCTCGCTCAACTGGGGCTACCTGCATGCCATCACCAGCGGCATGTCAGCCATCGACCTGTCCGCGCTGGCGCTGCGCAATCTGCATGACGCGCGCCAGTTCGCGCGCGAATATGGCTTCGACCTGGACCAGAGCGCCACCTGCGCGCGCCTGCTGCGCGGCCACCGCGAGGCGGTCGACTTCATCACCGCCCACTTCCTGGCGCCCGGCCAGGCACATCTGATTCCACTTGAAGTCCGCGCAGCGAGCGACCCGCTCCAGCTGCTGGTGTACGCGTCCCAGCGCGCCGGCAGCGGCGATGTGCAGCGCATGTGGTCGTGCGCCATCCTGAAGGTCATGCACGGGATTTTTTACATCGACAGCGACCTCAAACTGCGCCACTTCAATGCCATTCGGGCGCAAGTGTTTGCCGGTCTCGATGAAGTAATCCACCAGGAGGGCGAACAGTTCTACCTGCACGACGGCGAGGTGCGCCTGCCGCTGCTGCATTACGATAAGAAGAGCCACAAGGGGCGCAACAGCATTTTGCTCAAGCTGCTGCAAAAGGCAGCCTATCTGGCGGCTGACATTTACGACCACCTGGGCGTGCGCCTGGTGTTTGCCACCCGCTTTGAATGCCTGCTGGCGCTGCACGCGCTGCAGCGCGCCCATTTGCTGTCGGTGACCAATGTCGATCCCCAGCGCACCCGCAATACCCTGCTGGACCTGGACGCGGCCAAGCAGGTCTTCATCCGCTACCGCAGCCTGATTGACCGTGCCGGCCCCTACCCGGCGGCCCTGTTCGACACCATGGACCGTGAATTGCTGGCCCTGTCGCAGCCGCAGACGCGCAGTGACAATCCACACAGCGGCAGCGGCTTTTCCAGCCTGCAGGTCACGCTGCGCAAGATGATCCATCTGCACGGGATGGCGCCGGTGCCGGGCCAGGCCGGGGAACCGGATGTCGATTTCTTTTTCGAGTACGAGATCCAGCTGATGGACCGCGCCAGCCACGAGCTGACCCTGGCCGGACCGGCCAGCCACGCTGCCTACAAACAGCGCCAGGTCGAGACGGCCCGGCTGCGCGTGCTGGGGCGCGAGCTGAGCGACTGGATCGCGGCCCAGGGCCAGGCAGAAAATTAAACCTCGGAAACACTCTGCGCGGCCACAAAAAAATGTCGCGCGCGGTGATCGACAGCCCCGGTTAACCGTTATGATTCAACCATTCTTGCCTGCCGCTTCAAGGCGGCGCTAGCCGTCAGCATCCATTTGATTTGCATTTATCGTGCGCATGCGTGCGCCTCTTTACGGGCTTCGGGCCCAGCCAGGGAGATGGATCATGCACACCTTTGCCGAGAAACCCCAGAGCGCCAAGGGCAAGGCGGGCGCCGCGCACAGCCCGCAGCAGCACGCCGCGCCGGCACGCTTGCGCCCCGCGCCAGCGGCGCCTGGCTGGCACGATTTTGCCCGCCTGCCCGTGCATCCGATTGCGCCTGCCTTGTCGCGTCGTCCCAGCCATGATGCTGCCGAACGGGAGGCCGACCAGGCTGCCGCACACGTCCTGCGCATGGCAGACCCGGGGCAAACCGACGGCGTCCTGCAGCGCCAGCCCGGTGCCGGACGCGACAGCGCCGCTGCGGCAGCCCCGCCGCTGGTACACCAAGCGCTGCGCCACACCCATCATCCGCTGGACCAGGCCAGCCGGCAATTCTTCGAAGCGCGTTTCGGGCACGACTTTGGCCACGTGCGGGTGCATACCAGCGCGCTGGCTGCGCGTTCGGCGCAGGCCATGGGCGCCGCCGCCTACACCGTGGGCCGCGATGTCGTGTTTGGCGCCGGCCGGTATGCGCCGCACACGGCCAGCGGCAAGCAACTGCTTGCGCACGAGTTGAGCCATGTGATTCAGCAAGGCCAGGGTGCGCTGCGGATCGACATGCAAGACGCTGGCGCGCCCGCGTCCATCACCGAGCAGGTGGTCGCCGCCCTCAACCGGCCCGATCCGGTGGCCGGGGTCGGTGACTACGATGCCGCCTACCGTTTGCTGAACGGCCTGTCGATGCAGGACATGCTGCGCGTGCTCAACGACCTGGCAGCCCAGTCCATGCTGGAGGTGCTCATCAGCCGCCCGCCCCAGGCCGGCGTGGACGTGGCGCGCATCAGCGCGGCCATCACCCTGGTGCGGCTGGCCCATACTGACGCGGCCGGCATCAGCCAGAGCGAGCTCGATGCTTTCGGCGGCCAGGCCCAGAGTCTGCCGAGCGACCAGCAGCAAGCCATGCTGGACTTTGCCACCGTCGCGCGCCATATCAGCGACGCCACCCGCGAAGGCCTGGCCGCCATGATGGCCGGGGCCATGGCCATGGCGGCCGCGGGCGCGAGCGCGGGCGGCTTGTCGCCGGCCGTGGCGGGCGGAATCAGCGGGCCGGTCGCGCCTGGACCATGGGCGCCGCCCGGGCGCCAGCCGATCCCGTATTACATCGGCAACCAGGCGCACATCGGCATTGCCGCCAATTACGTGGGCGCGCATCCGGGCGACCCGGTGTTTACCAATTTCATTCCCTTGTCCTCCATCTTGTCGCAAGCGAGCGCGCTGGGCATTGCGGCCAATCCGGGCGCGCTGAGCGCGGCCAGCCTGGCCCTCAAGCCCGATATCCTGAACCTGGCGCCAAGCCGGCGCCACCTGTATGAAATCAAGCCGACCACGCTGCAAAGCGCGGGCCGGGCCGAGGCACGCATGTATGCCGGCCTGATGGCCACGGCCGGCGTGCCTGTCACGCTGGGCCCGATCGGCGAACCGGGCACCTTTGGCGCAGTGCCCGCGCCCGGCGGCATTTATCTGTTCGAAGCCATTGAACCAGGGGTGATTACCTATCAGTACCGGCGCCAGCAACTGGTACCGGTGCCGGTGCCTGAGGGCGAGCCCGTGCGCGAACGGCGCTTCCAGCTGGCGCCGCTCACCCCGCAGCAGCAGGCCGTGATGGTGGCCACCACCATGACGGTCGGGATGATGTGTCTGATCATCATGATGATCCTGCTGTCGCCAGTGGGGATCTGAGCATGCAATTTCCCGACTTTGAGTACGGCATTTACAAGGACGTGCTGGCGGCCTGCCGCAAACGGGTCACGGCGCTGGCGCGCGGCGACAGCTGGGACGCGGTCACGGCCGGCGCGCGCATTGACAGCGCCGACCATCCCGGTCTGATCGTGCTGCACGGCCCCAGCCCGCTGCTGGGGGGCGCGCCCCATTTCCATGCATTTGCCCTGCACATGGCCATTCAGGACGCGCTGGCGAAAGGCCGGCTCACGCAGGCGGTGGTGGACGCGGTCTGGGCACAGTCGCTGGAAGCGCCCTGGAGCCTGGTTGGCCTGCTGGCGCAAACCAATCTGGTCTGGGCTTACCCCGAGCACCGGCGCCAGGCCTTGCTGGACGCTTGCCTGCGCCACTGGGATGCGCTGGTGGCAGAAGGGCCGCGCTACAGCGCGGGCAGCAATGTGGGCGCGCCCTTCTGGTCCCTGCATTCGAATCTGAAGATGGTGTTGTCCAACCTGGGCGTGGCGACCGCCGCGCTCAATGCCCCGCTGCCGCCGGGCGGCGTGCCTGCGCTGCTGGCGCACTTGCCCTAGCGGGGCGGCGCCGGTGCCGGCCGTGCATGGTAGTATCGACCGTCTTCCTCTTTCGACCACCATCATGCAACGACGCTCCCTGCTGGCCCTGACGGGCCTGGCCCTCGGCGTGGCGCTGGCACTGCCGGCCGCTGCCCGCACGCGCGCGCAAGCGCTGACCTCGACCTTCCGTTCACAGTTGCGCTATCTGGCCTTTTTGCCCACATCGTATTCGCGCCGCGGTCCGGCATCGCCGTTGATTCTGTTCCTGCACGGTTCCGGGGAACGGGGCAGCGATCTGGACAAGGTCAAGGCATGGGGTCCGCCGGCGATCGCCGACAAGGATCCGGACTTCCCGTTCATCGTGATTGCGCCGCAGCTGCCCGAAGGCGAATCGTGGGACGCGCTGGCGCTGAAGCACTTGCTCGATGACGTGCTTAAAAAGTACCAGGTCGACCGCGACCGCGTGTATCTGACCGGCTTGTCGCTGGGCGGCTACGGCGCCTGGGATCTGGCGGCGCGCTATCCGCAGTATTTTGCGGCGCTGGCGCCGATCTGCGGCGGCGGCATCGTGCGCACGGTGGGTAGTTTGCGCGCGCTGCCGACCTGGGTTTTCCACGGGCAGAAAGATGAGGCTGTGCCGGAGGAGGAGTCGGCGCGCATGGTGGCTGCGCTCAAGGCTGCGGGGGGCAATGTGCAGTATACCGTGCTGCCCGAGGGCGGGCATGTTGATGCCTGGGTGCATGCGTATGACAAGGCGGGGTTGTTTGAGTGGTTTCTCAAGCAGCGGCGCTGATGCCCCCACATCGTCCTCGCGGAGGCGGGGACCTATAGCACGCTGAACAACTTCGGTGACGTGGTATGGGTCCCCGCCTTCGCGAGGACGATGGGGGGGGGTTAGGCGCGGCCCACCACGGTGGCCGATGCCATTAGTTCGTCGATCAGTGCCAGCGAGTGTTTGCCTGACATGGCGTGCGGGTTGATTTCGGGGACTTCGCAAAAGCGCAGCAGGGTCGAGGCATTGAGCTTGGCCAGGTTGGCCTGGCCCATGGTCCAGCAGGCGTAGCGGCGCTCGGAGATTTCTTCGTAGTGCAGCAGCACCACGTCGGTGTGGCGCGCATCGCGCAGGATCTTGGCGTACAGGCCGTTGATGGCGGCGCGTCCGCCTTCGAGCACCTGCATGTACACCTTGTCGCTGTAGCACAGGATGCCGGTGATGCCGTTGTGCGGGTTGTGCGCATGCGACTGCTGCATGATGTCGTGGATGACCGCGTTCTGGGTGTCGCCCACGGCGCGGCTGGCGTACAGGAGTCTGACGAGCATGGTGATCTTCCGGTTGGTCTAGCGTTTAATCAAAGACAGGAATTCGCGGCGCAGGTTCGGGTCCTTGAGGAAGGAGCCGTGCATCACACTGTTGATCATTTTCGCATCCATGTCCTTGACGCCGCGCCACTGCATGCAGAAGTGGTCCGCTTCCATCACCACGGCCAGGCCGTCCGGCTGCATTTTCTCCTGCAGCACGTCGGCCAGCTGGACCACGGCTTCTTCCTGGATCTGGGGGCGGCCCATGATCCACTGGGCGATGCGGGCGTACTTGGACAGGCCGATCAGGGCCGAGTGCTCGTTCGGCATGACCCCGATCCAGACCTTGCCGATCACCGGGCACAGATGGTGCGAACAGGCGCTGCGCACGGTGATGGGGCCGACGATCATCAGCTCGTTCAAGTGCGAGGCGTTGGGAAATTCCGTCACCGGCGGCATGGGGACATAGCGCCCGCCAAAGACTTCGTTGATGAACATCTTGGCCACGCGCCGGCCGGTGTCCTGGGTGTTGTGGTCATTGGCGGTATCGATGACCAGGCTTTCCAGCACGCCCTGCAGCTTGGCACTGACTTCATCGAGCAGGGCATCGAGTTCGCCTGGCTCGATGAAGCTGGCGATATTGTCGTTGGCGTGGAAGCGCGTTTTGGTGTTTACCAAACGCTCGCGGATACGCTGCGAAACGGGCACGCTGACGGGAATCAGCGTCGAGGTCAAATCTGTTGGCATGCTAAAAGCCCATCAAAAAGAGTGTGCGCGGACGGCGGGACGGCCATCGGCGTGCTGCACAGGCTTTTCATGGTAGCGCAAAAGCGGCGGGCAGCTTGCCGCAATTATACTGAAGCAATTGCCTCCTTGTTTGGCAGCCTCAACGATCGGTCCAGCGCAGCGGCAGGGCCGCGCGCGCCAGGGTGCCGGCGCGGCAGTCGAAGCGCCAGCTGCGGACCTGGGCGGCGCCGTCCTGTTGCCAGGATATCGAGACGCTGCCCTGCAGTTCCAGCACATCGCCGCGGGCAAAATCGAGGAACAGCAGCGCCGCGCGCGCATCGAGCACCAGGTTGCCAAGGGTATTGAAGAAGCGGTTGCCGGCGTAATCGGGCACCTGCAGGCTGGTGCCGTCAATACGCACGAAGCCGGGTGCGCCGCCGCGGTGCGAGATATCGACACCGTGTACGCCACCGCTGGTGGCGATGAAGAAGGTGTCGGCCTGCGCGACCAGCGCGGCCGCGGCCGGGTCAAGCCCGGCGAAGTGCGTGACCGGTCCGGGCGCAGGTGCGGCCAGGTGGAGGTCCCGCAGGCTGATATAGCGCGGGCAATTGCCGAAGCTTTCACGCAGGTCAAGCACCAGCTGCCCCGGCACGCTGCTGCGCACCACGCCGTTGGCGCGGTTGCGGCGGCGGTTGGAAAAATCCAGTCCCAGCAGGCCGATCGGGCTGCCAGGCGTGAAGCGCGCCTCGGTGGCGATGGTCAGGCTGACATCGTCGGGCGTGTGGACGAAGCCGGGACTGCCGTGCAGGACCTGGGCGCGCGGCTGGCCGTTGGCGTCGATGGTGGCCACGAACATGCAGGCCTGGGCTTCGAAGAACAGGCGGTGCTGCTCGGGCATGAAGGCGCGGATGCCGGCACCGTTGCCGACCACGCCGGCCAGGTGCTGGGCCCGCAGTTCGCCAGGGTGGAAGCTGCTCATGATGGTCGCGCCGAAGCAGGCAGCGGCGCAGCAGGCAGCGGCGAAGCGGGCATGGCGACAAAGCCGGGCAGCGCTGCGACCCGGGCCAGCCAGGCTTGCAGGGCCGGGTAAGGGGCGATGGCGACGCCGCCTTCGGGGGCATGGGCCAGATAGCTGTAGCAGGCCAGGTCGGCGATGGTGGCGTGCGGGGCGGCGAGGAAGTCGCGCGCGGCCAGATGGGCTTCCATAAAGGTGAGCAAACGGGTGGACAAGGCACTGGCCTGGGCGCGGTCGCCTGGCGCCTGCCACAGCGTTGCCGCGCGCGCCAGGGCGGGGCCGAAGCGCACTTCGCCGGCAGCCACTGACAGCCAGCGCTGCACCGCGGCGGCGCCGGCGGCATCGTCCGGCAGCCAGTTGCTCCCTGGCGCGTAGCGCTTGGCCAGGTAGACCAGGATTGCATTGCTGTCAGCGACCGTGACAGCGCCATCCTGCAGCAGCGGGATCTGACCCAGTGGGTTGAGGATGCGGAAGGCGGCGCTGGCGCGGACATCGGCGGGGGCGTTGACGAACTCGAACGGCAAGGCAAGCATGCGCAACAGCAGTTCAACGCGATGGGTATGGCCAGACAACTTGGTGCCATGCAGGATCAGGGGAGCGGGCGTGCGCATGATGTGGGCCTCGGAAGCGGAAAACCCCATGCTATCGCTTCCACCTGGCGGCGTAAATAATGGTAATCTGCAAATCATTATTTCAATTTCTGGAAGAATGCATGGACCGCCTCGATGAACTGCATATTTTTACGGCGATTCTTGATGCAGGCAGCCTGAACGGCGCGGCACGCAAGCTGCGGCGTTCCGCGCCGGCCGTGACGCGGGCCCTGGCGGCACTGGAAGAACGGGTGGGACTGCGGCTGGTGGAACGCACCACGCGCAAGCTGGCACCGACCCAGGCCGGCATGCGTCTGGCCGAGATGGCGCGCCGTGTGCTGGCCGACTACGAGGCGGCGCTGCGCGAAGAAGAAGGTGCGTCGCTGCGCGGCATGCTGCGCATCACCGCGCCGCACGTGTTCGGACGGCGGCACGTGACGCCAGCCATCATTGATTTTCTCGACCAGCATCCGGAGCTGCAGGTGGAACTGGTGTTCAACGACCGTAACATCGATTTGATCGAGCACGGCATCGACCTGGCCGTGCGCATCGGCACCCTGGGCGATACCAGCATGGTGGCGCGCCAGGTGGGCGAAGTGCGGCGGGTGCTGGTCGCCAGTCCGGCGTATCTGGCGGCGCACGGCGAACCGCTCACGCCGGCGGCGCTGGAGCGGCACGACGTGATCTTCAATGCCGGGCTGGCGCCCCAGCCCGAGTGGCGTTTTCGCGACGGCGCCAGGGAAGTGGTGGTGCGCCTGACGCCGCGCCTGTCAGTCAACGAAATCGATGCGATTCTAATGGCACTGCTGGCCGGGCGCGGGATCGGACGGCCGCTGTCTTACCAGGTGGCTGAGCAACTGGAGACAGGCGCCCTGGTGCGCCTGCTGCGCAGCTACGAGCCCGCGCCCCTGCCGGTGCAATTGCTGGTACCGAGTGCGCGCCATATGGCGCCGCGGGTGCGCGCCTGCTTCGATTTTCTGGCGGCGCGGCTGGGTGGGCTCGACGTAATTGCGCGCGAACCTTGAATCGATGGGTGTGCCGCTTGCCAACAGCGCAAGTCTCGGCGATGATTAGGGTATGAAAACGACCCTCTCCCCTACTCTGCTGCGTCTGTTGGGCGCCGCCTTCCTCGCCACCGCCAGTGCCGCTTGCAGCGGCGTGCCCGGTTCAGCGCCCGCCGCACCAGCGGCTGCAACAACGCCAGCGCCAGTCGTTGCCGTGGCAACGCCGGCACCGGCAGCGCCAGGCGCGGCCAGCGCAGCTGCCCCTGCTGCTGCAGGACTGCTGCAGCAGCTGGAGGCTGAAATTGGCGCGGCTGCTTGCGACACCTCGGCGCAATGCAAAACAATCGCCGTTGGCCACAAGGCTTGCGGCGGCCCGGAAAGTTATCTCGCCTACTCGACCAAAACCGGCGACGCTGCCAAAGTAGCGCGCCTGGCGGCCGACTACAGCGCCGAACGCAAGAACAAGAATGCCAAGTCCGGCATGATGTCGACATGTTCGGTGGTGGTCGATCCGGGCGCCAGCTGCAACGCTGGCCGCTGCGTGCCAGCGGGCGGCCCCAATCTGGCCCGCTAAGCGGTCGCGCTAAAACAAACCAGCCTCGGCCTCGGTTAAGCAACTGACTTTTCGGGGGCTGATGACGGCGCACGCCGCACTGCGTGCGCTTCTTGAACTGGCTGCCTCAGCCGGATAACAGCGCGTGCGCGCAACGCGCTGCCATCAGGTTGGCCAGATAGCTGGAATAGCGCCGGTCGCTTGGACCCGAGCGTCCTGCGCCCACCGGGCCTGCGCCACCAGTTCGGCACGACAGGTCAGGCTGGTCGTCTCGAACAAGATCATCCCGATACAGAAAAGCGCGCAACGTGGCGATTTTGCCGCGATGGGGCCCCAATCCGAAAAGTCGGGCAGCCATGGCCGGTGGCGATGATGTTGGTGTCGGCGTTGATGTTGATGCGGATGTGGGCGCCGACGTAGATGCTGACGCTGTTGCTGACGTTGATGCTGACGTTGATGCTGACGTTGCTGACGTTGATGCTGGCAAAGAAGGCGATGCTGGGGGTGGCACAGCCGGAGGCCAGGATTCTGCACGCCAGGCGGGATGTTGCGCTGCCGGCTTCCTCACCGCTGGGCGCGCGCCAGGTTCCTGCCGCGACGGACCGGATTGAAATGCATTGGTGGGCGACGCAGCGGGTGGCGGCGCCATCGTCGTGTTCATTTGGCGCGCTGGCGACACCGCCCTGGAAGACGCCGCAGATGTGGATGACGGCGCCCGGTCTGACTGGGCTTGCTGCGCGAAGGCGGCATTGTTGTCGGGGGTATCGATACCGCGCGGATGGCGCCCCTGAGGCGTGCGTCGCAGAATGTGGCGCCGCGTATTGGCGAGGTGCCAGCGTGCGTCTCCCGGACTGCGCAGCCACAGTTCGCGCCAGGCATTTCGCACCGTGCCTGTCACATGCAGAAGGAGCTGACGGGGCGAATAGGCCTGGTCTTGATACAGCAGCCGGTCTCCGCGAACGTGGGCATGATAGGTACGGCGTTTATACTCAAATCGAACACATGTTCCTTCGGGAAGAAACAAACTTCTCCATTGATAGCCGCGCGCCGCCGCCTGCGTGGCCTGCGGATCGGTAATCGCAACTTGTTCTAGCCATCCAAGCAAGATCTCGTCGACAACCGTATCAAGGTCGCGCCGATCTTCGCGCGCGGTGAGCAATCGCAGCAAGGCTGCGCGGGTGGTAGGTCTGAGGCGCAGGCGCATAGTCTCGAACATGCTCGTCTCCGGTGGTTAGCTTGCTATCAGGCGCTCCCTTGTTGGACACTCGTTTAGCGCCACGGTTCGGTGCCGAGCAAGCCTTTCAGCCGCCGCGCGAGCATAAACAAGCCAGTCAAAACTGCCGTGCGAGCACCAACGAGATAGTGACGACGCCGCGCGAGCATTAACGAGATAGTGACGACGCCGTGCGAGCATGAACGAGATAGTGACGACGCCGGCCGAGCATGAACGAGACAGTGAAGCCGCCGGCCGAGGATAAACGAGACAGTGAAGACGCGGGCCGAGGATGACCAAGAGAGTGACGATGCCGTGCGAGCATCATCGAGATAGTGGACGCCGTGCGAGCATGAACAAGACAGTGACAACGCCGGGCAGGGATGAACGAGGTAGTGACGATGCCGCGCGGGGTTGAACGCGATACAGCGCCAGGCGAGCTTGACGAGATACTGACGCCCTGCGAGCATCAACGAGACAGTGGCAACGCCTTCCAGCACGAACCAGACACTGACGCCTCACCAGCCTGAACGAGACCGCGGCAGCGCCCTGCGCACGAACAAGATACTGCCGCCCCGCCAGCCTGAACCAGACCGTGGCAGGGCCCTGCGAGCACAAACGAGATACTGCCGCCCTGCGAGCATCAACGAGACAGTGGCAACGCCTTCCGGCTCGAACGAGATACTGACGCCTCACCAGCCTGAACGAGACCGCGGCAGCGCCCTGCGCGCACGAACGAAATACTGCCGCCCCGCCAGCCTGAACCAGACCGTGGCAGGGCCCTGCGAGCACAAACGAGATACTGACGCCCGCCAGCCTGAAAGAGACAGTGGCAGCACCATGCGAGCAGAAACGCGATACTGCCCCCCGCTAACCTGAACGACACCTTGGCAGCGCCTTGCGAGCACGAACGCGATACTGACGGCACCATGCAATTCCCTCCAGTACAATCAGCAACCCGAACACAGCAGTCAACCGCCGCGATCGCCGTGCATTGCGCTTGCGACTTCGCCGCCGCCCACTACGTCCTCGCTGGCCAGTCCGTCCAAAAAAAAAGCGCCCCGCAGGGCGCTTTCTCCACTCACACTGTGCTGCTTAGTAAGCCAGTGCCTGTGCCGAACGGCCCGTGTCAAACTGCGGCAGCGGGTCGTTGGTGTTGACTTCAACCACGGTCGTGCCCTGAACGGCGCCGCCCACCACATACTGCAGCGCGCCAAGGTGACGCTTGCCGGCAGCCAAGCCCGACCAGCCCACGCTCACGGTGCCGGTACCGCCCATATAGGCCAGACCAGGCAAGGTAGCCTTGAAGCCGCCGCTGATCACGTTAGGCGCCAGCACCCACGACGACAGCTTGTACTCAGCCGAACCACCCACTGGTTCATAGCCAATCACGCACACCTTGTATTCGCCCGGTGCCGGGTTGACCAGCTGGACGCGTTCATTGGAGCCACCGTTGCCACTGGTTGCCAGGGTGTTCGATGGCGTCACCACGATCAAGTCCAGATCCGAGTCCGCACCACCTGCAGTGTCTTCATCGAACAGCGAGAAGCGCGCCGCCAGCGTACCGGCTGGGATCGTCACTGCGTGCACGTTCACACCAGCGCCGCCACCAGCACGGCAAGCCGCGGTGTAGACCGTGCTGTTGGTGCCCGCTGCACCAACGGTGCGGGTTTCCTGCGCTGCAGGCAGCAGGCCGGATTTCACCGCGCTCAGGGCACCAGCAAAACCGGTACCAATGGTGAATACCTTGCTACCCGTGGCCGCTTCCGCTGCCACGCTTGCCGGTGCCGACAGGGCCGAACCGCGCGCCGTCAGCGGGCTGCGCACATTGTGCACGCCATCAGACCAGGTCAGACTGCCGTAGACCCAGGTATCGAGCGGTGCCGTCGTGCGGGTCAGCTTGACCTTGAACGTGGCTTTCTGGCCTGGCGCCAGCGTCAGGCTGGCTGGCTGCACGTCAACCGTGTAACCTGGCACCGCCGCCGTGGCGTTGTAGGTCGAGCTGGTGGCGCCCACGTTGGTCACGGTACGGGTCAGCGTCAGCGAACCGAGTACATTGGCTGCGGTCAGCGAAGCCAGATTCAGGTTGTATGCTGGAATCGTGCCCACTGCGCTGCAGGTGGCGGCCGAATACACACCGGCGTTGATGCCGCACAGGAAGCGTGCGTAATCGATTTCGCTGGCGTCATACACCAGGCCTGGATTGGACGCCGCGCTTGGCGTTACCTGGCCCGAACCCTGGCCCCAAGGCAAGGTGCCGGTGGTGCGCGCAGTCGCGTCCCAGGCAACCGCGCCATTCTGGCCGTCCGGTTTGGTCATGCTGGCCGTGGTCATCAGGGCCGACTTGATCATCGCCGGGGTCCAGCTTGGATACTTCTGCTTGAGCAGTGCAGCGATACCGGCAATGTGCGGGCTGGCCATCGAGGTGCCCGAGTAGAACGCCCAGTTGGTCGGTGCCGCAGCGCCGCCGGCAACCGCATTGCGCTCGTCGCGCGTGAGGTCAGCCGTCACACCGGCCAGGATGTCGGTGCCAGGGGCTGCCACGTCCGGCTTCATGATGTTGTTGTTGGCAACGTTCGGGCCGCGCGAAGAACCGCCCGCCATTTGCGGCGCCTGCACGGTAGGATCGACCACGCCGCGCAGGTTGCCCAGCGACGCAGTGGCGGTGCCGACGTTGGCATCCATGTAGGCCTTGAGTGCATTGCCATCGACCGCTTTCAGGTGCACGGTGGAGATCGAGTGCGCCTGGTTGATGATGGTGTCAGCGCCGCCCGTGACGTTGGCAATGATCACGCCTGCTGCGCCAGCCGCCTTGGCATTTGCCGTCTTGTTGACCAGCACGTTGGCACCGCGGTCGCACACCAGGATCTTGCCAGCGACTTTGGCCGGGTCAAGCAAAGCAGCGACGGCATCGGCCGAACCGAAGCAGCGCAGCAGGTTGTCGGTCACTGGCACACCGTCAAAGCCGGCATCGCGCGAGCGGATCAGGGTGGCGTAGCCGGTCTGCGCGTTCGACGACGCACCGGTCATGGTGGTGCCGCTGCCCAGGACGGCGTCACCGACGAACAGACGGTTGTGGGTCGAGTTGCCGACCGAGGTCAGCCATGGGCTGATGTGGGCCGTCGGGGTGACGTTGGTCGAGGTCGGACCGCCATTGCCTGCCGAAGCGGCAACGAACACACCGGCGCTGGCCGCGCCCAGGAAGGCCACTTCGGTCGCTTCGCTGAACGAGCCGCCGCCAGCATTCGGGCCGATCGAGAAGTTGATCACGTTCACGCCGTCTTTGACCGCCTGTTCGATGGCCGCCACGCTGTTGGCAGTGGCGCAACCGTTCTTGCCTGTCACGCCGTCGGTCCAGCACACTTTGTAGGCGGCCACGCGGGCGCGCGGTGCCATGCCCGACACTTTGCCCAAGACCAGACCATTGTTGTTGACGATCACGTTGGCATTGCCGCCCGCCGTGCTGGCGGTGTGGGTGCCGTGGCCGCCGCTGCCTTCGGCGCCTGCCACCGAATCACGGGCCGACAGGAATTCGGTCCAGTGCAAGGTTTGCGAGGCGGCCTTGAAGTAGCGCGCGCCAATCAGTTTGTTGTTGCAGTTGGCGACGGTGAAGCCTTCGCCGCTCACGCAGCTGCCCTTCCAGCTTGCTGGCGGGGCGCCGTACACCACGGTGCTGCCGCTGTGGCTGGCGTTGCCATTGTTGTCGACCCGGTCGGCAAAGCTGGGGTTTTCTGGCCAGATGCCGCTGTCGACGATACCGATCACGATATCTTCGCCGGCGCCGGCCTGGCCGCCCAGCTGCTGCCACAGGCCGCCTGGCGCGTCCAGACCCAGGAAGGTCGGCGTGTAGTTGGTGTCGAGCTGCATCACCGAGTCAGCAGTGATGTTGGCCACGGCACTGTTTTTCTTCAGTGCGCGCACTTCATCGTCCGTCAGCAAGGCAGCAAAGCCGTTGAAGACCACTTTGTATTCGTGCGTGATTTGCGACGCTGGCACGGTGGCAGCCACGCTGGCCTGCTTGGTTTCCAGGTACTGGATGTAGTTCTGGACATCGGCTGCCTCAACATTGAGGCGGGTGCCTTCAGCCGGCTTGGTCGCGGCCAGACCGGCGGTGCCGCCGGTGTAGGTGGCCACCGGCTTGTCGGCCAGCTGGACGATGTAGGAACGGCGCGCTTCCTGCGCCTGGGCGCTGACGGCCAGCGAGGACAGCAGCAGCACGACGGCTGCGGAGATAGGGCGAAGATTCATGAATGCAGTCCTTGGATCAGAGGGAAGTGGAACGGGCAGCACGACGGCGCGACACACCCAGCGCTGCCAGACCGAGGCCGGCCAGCAGGAAGGAGGCCGGTTCCGGCACGGCGTTGAGAACCACATCATCAATGGCGAACTGGGCCTGGTTGAATGCCGGGCTGTCCACCGAATTGCTGCAGACATTGTTGACGTCGTAGATGCAGGCACTGATGGTCAGGCTGGTGAACACGTTGCCGCGGAAGGCCGCGTCCAGGGCGGCTGCGCCAAACTGGAACTGGCCATTGTTGTTCTGGCCAGGGAAGGCCAGGCTGGTCGAGACAGTCTGACCGAACCAGTTGGTGCCGGTCAGCACCAGTTGACCGTAATCGCCCGGGCCGACTGGCACCGGCGAAATGAAGGAGAAATTCAAGCCGCTGAGGGCAAAGCCATTGAGGGAACCAGGATGGGTAAATTGCACGCCGCCATCATTGAGAATGGCCAGGTAATTGCCGTTGGCGCCGGCCGGGCAGCCAATGATGTCGCAGCTGAAGGGATCGTTGCCGTCGAGCACGGAGCCGACGCCGCTGACCACATTTGCGGCCGCACCCGCAGGGCTTTCCACGAACAGCATGTTGTAGCCGGCCTGGCTGATGGCCGTCCCGCTCTCGTACACGGCCGGTGCGAGAGGGGTGAAATTGATGGTGTCTGCCAACACCGGTGCGGCGCAGCCAAGCGACGCGATCAATCCAAACATGGTTGCGCCAAGGCGCGGCTTGAGTCTCTGGTTCATTATTTTCATTGTGCTACCCTCTGTGGACTTACTACGATAAAAACAAGTGTCAAAGACTATAGCAAAAGAATTAATTTAAATATGCTTTAAATTAACGTGGAATCTTTGTATTTTCATCAAAGTCACCAAACCAAATTTCGTTTGCACTATGGAAAAGCTCTTTCCGAGCCGTCACAAATTTGCAACAATAGGTGAGATTCTTCCGCTTTGGCCTGTCATGCAGCAAGCATTCCTACACGCAATTTAATGCGCCCAAGGCGAGACAGCGGTATCATGGGTACTCAAGAAATACGCGCTAGGATTGCACCATGAACCGTCGCCGCTCCTTCCTCAAGACTTCGGCCGTGCTGGCCACCGCCCTGTCCGTGCCTGCCGTGGCGCGCGCTGCCGCTGCCGCGCCGCACGAACGCGTCTTGCGTCTGTACAACACCCACACGGGCGAAAGCATCAAGAGCGTGTTCTGGGCCGAAGGCGAATTCATTCCCGAAGCCCTGGCCGACATCAACAAGCTGCTGCGCGACCACCGCAACAACACGGTGGCCAGCATGGACCCCGAATTGCTGCTCCTGCTGGACCGCGTCAGTGCCCGCTTTGGCGGGACCGACGTGCTGCACGTCATTTCCGGCTACCGCTCGCCGGAAAGCAATGCCAAACTGGCCGCAGCCAGTGGCGGCGTCGCCAAGCACAGCATGCACCTCGAAGGCAAGGCCATCGACATCCGGATGCCCGGGCGCGACCTGGCTGCCCTGCACAAGGCCGCCCTCAAGGCCAACGGTGGCGGCGTCGGCTATTACCCCGACTCGCAATTTGTCCACCTCGACACGGGCCGCCCGCGCCACTGGTAAGCCAGCAGGCAATACGATTTCGCCAAGACATATGCGAAATTTTATTGCCATACAGCTACTTTTTATGGCGAGCTGGGCGTTCCTGCCCAGCCTGGCCATGGCGGCCGAGGCGCTGCCATCGGTCCAGGTCGCCAGCACGCGCGATCCGGTCGACAAATCCTATCGAAAAATGCTGCAGGGAATGGACCGCTTCGCGCGCGACCAGGCATTGGCGCCCGCTGCCACGCTGCGCTTTCGCCTGCTGCCCCGTGCGCCCGGCCTGCGGCTGGCCGACCTCACCCTGCGCGTGGCCGGTGACACCGTGTCGCTCCCCATCGCCTTGGCCCCCGACGGCAGTTTCGCGTTGCCGCGCGATGCGCTGGCTGCACGCGAAGACGCCGCCGTGCTCGCCAACCGCAAGACCAGCAGCCTGACCTGGCGCGCCTGGGTCGCCACGCCCGGCCTGCCGCCCGGCACCCGCCGCCTGGGCGACCTGCGCCTGGAATGTTTGGTCGGCATGACGGCCGGCCTGGTCTCCAACAGCGCGCCCTTGTTCGGCTGGCTGGCCGATTGGCTGAGCGACCCGGACGCGGTCTGCAGCCAGCCTGACGGCAACTATCTGTTCTTTGCCGACCGCCCCGTGTTTGGCGTGACCCTGCAGCATGGCGCGCGCAGCGCCACCTTGCCCCTGGCCATGCTGTACGCAGGCGGCACCCAGACCCGCGCCAGCCTGCCCTTCTGCGACTGCCAGGTCTTGCTCGATCGCAGTTACTACGCGCCCTTGTGGGACCGCAGCTGGCCCGACGACACCCTGCTCAGCTTTGACTTCATGGACACCCCATGAGGAGCCAGGCCCGCCACGCCGCGCTGTGCACCCTGGCCTGGCTGGGCGGCTGCGCCAGCATCGCCCCGACCCAGCCCGCGCTGGACCCGGCCCGCGTGGCTGCCGCCGTGCTGCCTGGCCACAGCAGCGTCGCGTCCGTGCAGGCCGCCCTTGGTCCGGCCCAGGTCCAGCAATTCGACAGCGGCTACCAGGTCTGGGCCTATCAACTGGCCCGCCCGCACGGTCAGGCCGCCGAATTCGTGATCCTGTTCGGCCCCGAGGGCGTGGTGCGCAAGACGCGCCTGCGCGAACCGTCCCCCGCCCAGCCCTAGCGCGCGGCGGTACAATGCGCGGATCCATGGAACACCACCGCACCGTCAAACCGATCGCCATCCTCGCCGTCACCCAGATCGTTTCCTGGGGCACGCTGTACTACGCCTTCGCCATCGTGGCGCGCGACATCGAGCGCGACCTGGGCCTCTCGTCGGCCTGGACCTTTGGCGCCTTTTCGTGGTGTCTGCTGGTGGCCGGCCTGGCCAGCACCCCGGCCGGCATGCTGATTGACCGCTTTGGCGGGCGCTACGTGATGGCTGCCGGCTCGCTGCTGTGCGGCCTCGGCTTTATCCTGCTCAGCCGCGCGCACGACGCCCTCAGCTATGCGCTGGCCTGGACCGTGCTGGGCGTGGCCATGGCCGGGGTACTGTATGAAGCGGCTTTCGCCAGTCTGATCCATGCGTTCGGTGCGTTGGCGCGCCGCCCCATCTCCACCCTGACCTTGTTTGGCGGCTTTGCCAGCACCGTGTTCTGGCCACTGACCCTGGCCTTGAACAGCAACGCCGGCTGGCGCACCACCTTCTGGTACTACGCCCTGCTGCAGCTGCTGCTGTGCCTGCCCCTGCATGTGCTGCTGGACGGCCCGGCGCCCGGGCCCCAGCCGCAGCGCGCCCGCGTTGACAGCGACCTGAGCTTGCGGCAAGCCCTGCGCCACCCCGCCTTCTGGACCCTGGCGGCCGCCTTTGCCTGCAACAGCTTCATTTTTTCCGGCCTGTCCGTGCACCTGATTCCCATCCTGCACGGCTTGGGCCACCCCATGGCGAGCGTGGTCCTGCTGGCTGCCCTGATCGGCCCCATGCAGGTGACGGGGCGCCTGGGCGAAATGGCACTGGGCCAGCGCCTGGCGCCGGCCACCATCGGCAAGCTGTGCTTCGCGGCCCTGCCTGCCGCCTTGCTGGCCCTGCTTGTATGCGGGCGCCAGCAAACGGCCGTGGCCCTGTTCTGCGTCCTGTACGGCCTGTCCAACGGCATTCTCACCATCGTGCGCGGCATCGTCCCGCAAAGCCTGTTCGGCGCGCGCAACTACGGTGCCATTGCCGGCGCGCTGGCGGCCCCCTCGCTGCTGGCCAAGGCGGCCGGCCCGCTGGTGCTCGCTGCCGTCATCGATCACCACGCTGGCGCGGCCCTGCTGTTTGGCATGCTGCTGCTCATCGCCCTGGCGTCCTACGCCTTTTTCGTGCGCGCGGTGCGGCCTGCCGCGCGCGTTTTCCCCCTCTAACACGAGACCAAACGAGACCACCATGGCCCGCCTCCACCTCGACTTCCCCGAAGAGCAGTTCTACTACACCACCCCGCTGACGGTGCGCGTGACCGACATCAACGGCGCCAACCATCTGGGCAACGATTCCATGATTTCCATGATTTCGGAAGCGCGCGCCCGCTTCCTGTATGAATTTGGCGTGCGCGAGAGCGAACGCGACGGCACCGGCATCATCGTCACCGACCTGGCCACCACCTACCGCAGCGAAGCGCACGCGCGCGACCAGTTGCTGTTCGAAGTGGGCGTCATGGATTTCAACAAATACGGCGGCGACATCACCTTCCGCATCACCCGGCCCAAGGACAAGACCCTGATTGCCATGGCCAAATCCGGCTTCGTGTTCTACAACTACAAGACCAGCGAAGTGGTCGTCATGCCCGAAGAATTCCGCGCCAAATTCCCGCGCGCCAACTGGATTGATTAAAGGCAAAGCACCCGCAAAGTAAAAGCGCCCCTACATCGTCCTCGCGAAGGCGGGGACCCATACCACGCTACCGAAGTCGTTCAGCGTGGAATAGGGCTGGCGCATGCGCCAGCGCCTTCGCGAGGAGGATGTAGCGGCAGATCAGCCCACTACGATCTTGCTCTTGAACCACTCATCAAGCATCGCCTTCTCATACCGCAAACTATCGCCCTTGTCATAGCGATTAATCCGCTCCAGATAACTCATGCTGCTCAGCGTATCCTCGCCACTCTTGATCACCTTGTCACCCTCCTTGACCGCATACCGCAAGCGCATATGCGGCCAGTCAGCCCCCGTGCCCATCACACGCAGATCGGGATTGCGCATCGCCCCAGGAAACGTCCGTCCCGCCAGATCCAGGTCCAGCACCTCCACACTGAGCGTCTGCCCGGCCGGCAACCTGGCCGCCAGCGCATCGAAATGCCCGCTCAACTGCTTAAGAATGCGCTCCCGATCCCAGGCCGAGCGCGGCACGTCGGTAAATTGGTCAGGTTCGGCATAGGTGACCGTGGCGGGATTGGCCAGCGCCGCGCTGCTGGCCAGTGCCATCCATCCCAGTGCGGCCAGGGCCGCAGGCCGGATCAAGTTCCTCATGATTGCTTCCTTTCGTACAGGTTATAAACCAATATACGCCCTTTTGCGCGCCCTGCCAGAGCCGCATTGTCCCCAGTTTGTATCGAATTGTTAGGCTGCGCACACAGCCGTAGAACATTCCCCGACAAAATGGATAGCAAGGAGGAATACCATGCCGGAAGGCCCATCCATTGTCATCCTGCGCGAGGAAGCGGCGCGCTTCAAGGGCAAGACCATCGCCCGCGCGGAAGGCAACACGCGCACCCTCGACCTGCCCAGCCTGGAAGGCGCCAAAATCAAAGCCGTGCGCAGCTTCGGCAAGCAATTTCTGATTGCCTTGCCGAACACCGCCCTGCGCATCCACTTCATGCTGTTTGGCAGCTATCGTATTGACGAGCGCAAAGCCAGCGCCCCGCGCCTGTCTCTGCAATGCACCGACGGTAGCGAACTCAATTTCTACGCCTGCTCGGTGCGCCAGATCGACGCGGATCTGGACGGCGCCTACGACTGGCGCGGCGACGTCATGTCACCGGACTGGGATCCGGCCCTGGCGCGCAAAAAGCTGCGCGCCGCGCCCGATCTGCTGGCCTGCGACGCCTTGCTCGACCAGGACATTTTTGCCGGCGTGGGCAACATCATCAAGAATGAAGTGCTGTTCCGCATCCGCCTGCACCCGCTGGCCCGCATTGGCGACCTGCCCGCACCCAAGCTGCGCCAACTGGTCGAACAGGCGCGTCAGTACAGCTTCGATTTCCTGGAATGGAAAAAACAGTTCGTCCTCAAGCAGCACTGGCTGGCCCACACCAAGTCCACCTGCCCGCGCTGCCACATCCCCTTCAAAAAGGGCCACCTGGGCCAGTCGCGCCGGCGCAGCTTTTATTGCGAACGCTGCCAGAAAAGGTATGCATGACAGGTCGTCTTGCTTGTTGTCAATAACAGAGGGCCGTACTACAATCGATTCGACCCTCTACCGGAATCCTTTCCATGACTTTTCTCGCTGCCGCGTCTGCGCCCAAACTCGCCCCCTGGAAAGTCTTGCTGGTCGATGACGAGCCCGACATCCACGACATCACCAAACTCACCCTGAACCGCTTCCGGCTCGATGGCCGCGCCCTGACTTTCCTGCATGCCTACAGCGGCCAGGAAGCCAAGCACATCCTGGCGTCCGAAAGCGACATTGCGCTGGTGTTCCTGGACGTGGTCATGGAAGCGGAAGACAGCGGCCTGGAAGTGGCACGCTGGATGCGCGAAGACTTGAACAACCAGTTCACCCGCATCGTGCTGCGCACCGGCCAGCCCGGCCAGGCGCCCGAAGAGCGGGTGATCGTCAATTACGACATCAACGACTACAAAGAAAAGACCGAACTCGATCGCACCAAGCTGTTTACCACCACCTTCGCTGCCCTGCGCGCCTACCGCGACATCATGCAGGTCGAACAGGCGCGGCGCGTGCAAATGAGTTACCGGGAAGGCCTGGAGCGCGTCATCGCCGCCTCTGCCCACATCTTCCAGCAACGCAATCTGAAGGATTTTGCCAGCGGCTTGCTGCAGCAAGTGGTGGCCCTGCTGCGCCTGGAGCAAAGCATGCTGCTGCGCGTTTCCGGCGCCAGCCTGGTCAGCGGTGAAACCGAGTACGAAGTGCTGGCCCAGATTGGCGACATCGGCGCCAACGTGGTCGGTCCGGACCTGCTGGCCCAGCTCGACGAAGCGCGCAGCAACCGCATCTCGCGCCTGCATGGCGACACCTACGTGGGCTACTTCCCCAACAGCAGCGGCAAAGCCTCGCTGCTGGTGCTCAAGGGCGTGGAAGAGATTTCCGACATTGATGCCCAGCTGCTGGAAGTGTTCTGCTCGGGCGTGGCCATCGCCTTCGACAATATTTTGCTGACCCAGGAAATCACCGATACCCAGGCCGAGCTGATTTTGCGCCTGGGTGATGTGGTCGAGTCCCGTTCCAGCGAAGCGGGCAACCACGTGCGCCGCATGTCCCAGATCTGCCACCTGCTGGCCGAAGTATCGGGTCTGCCGGAAGACGAAACAGCGGTGCTGATGCACGCCGCCCCCATGCACGACATCGGCAAGATCGCCACGCCCGACGCGGTGCTGCTCAAGCCGGGCAAGCTCACGCCCGAAGAATGGGCCATCATGCAGCAGCACCCCGAAGTGGGCTTGTCGATTCTGGATGGCTCGCAGCGGCCCATCCTGAAGGCTGCTGCCGTCATCGCCCACCAGCACCACGAAAAATACGATGGCAGCGGTTACCCGCAGGGCCTCAAGGGCGAGGCCATTCACCGCTATGCGCGCATCGTGGCCGTGGCCGACGTGTTCGACGCCCTGTGCCACAAGCGCTGCTACAAGGAAGCCTGGCCCATCGAACGCGTGCTCGACCACCTGCGCGACGTGGCCGGCGCCCACCTCGACCCGCAATACGTGGACCTGCTGATTGCCCACATCGACCGCGCGGTGGAGATCAACCGGCGCTGGCCCGACTGATTCACTTCAGCGGACGGCGGCTGCGCGGAAAGCGCAGCTGGTACTGCAAGCCCTGCCCCGGGGCGCTGTCCACCTTCACGCTGCCACCCAGCGGGCCGGTCACCAGGTTGTAGACAATGTGCGCCCCCAGGCCGCTGCCGCCCTGCCCGCGCCGGGTGGTGAAAAATGGATCGAACAGCTGCGCCAGCGTGGCCTGGTCCATGCCGGCGCCATCGTCGCTGTAATCAAACAGCACCTCGTCGTCGTCAGCGCGCACCGTGATCACGATGCTGCCTGCCTGCTCCGGCGCGAAGCCGTGCACCAGCGTGTTCATCACCAGGTTGGTGACGATCTGCGACAGGGCGCCGGGAAAACTGTCCATCCGCAGCGCCGCGTCGCAGGTCAAACCCACGGTGACGGCGCGGCCCTTGAGTTTGGGCTGCAGCGACAGCAGCACTTCTTCCAGATACGGTTTCAGGGCAAACGTGCGGATCGCATCCGACGACTGGTCCACCGCCACCTGCTTGAAGCTGCGCACCAGCGCGGCGGCGCGCTGGGTATTGGTAGTCATGATCTTGAGCGACTGGTCGATGATCTCGAAAAAGCTCTGCAAGCCGTCTTCGGTCAGCGCGCCTGCCGCCAAGTCCTCGCGCGTGAGTTTGAGCTCCTGCACCAGATGGCTGGTGGCGGTCACGCAGATGCCCAGCGGGGTATTGATTTCGTGCGCCACCCCGGCCACCAGGCGGCCCAGTGAGGCCAGCTTTTCCTGCCGCACCAGTTCCGACTGGGCTTGCTGCAGCGCTGCCAGCGCGCGCCCCCGTTCCGCCGATTCGTGTTCCAGGCTGGCAGTGCGTTCGCGCACGGCGCGCTCGAGCCGGTCCACACTCTGCAAGCCTTGCAGCGCGTTTGAAACATGGTTGGCAATCAGCGCGAATAGCGCTTCGTCTTCGTCGCTGAAGGTGTGCGCGCTATCGTAACTTTGAATCACCATGGCCCCCAGCGCCTGGTGCTGGTGGTCCAGCAAGGGGGAGCCGATCCAGTGTTCGGCCGTGCTGCCGCGGCCCCAGTGGGCGCCGCGCCCTTGCTGGTCGGCGCGCCGCATTACCAGGTTCTGCGCGTGCATGATGACCCAGGCCGTGGGCGACTGTTCGGGCGAGGCCAGCGTGATGCGTTCTTCCGGGTCCGGGGTCGGATCGAGTTCGTCGACAAAATACACGAAGCGCACGCTGCCATCGCTACGGTCCGACAGCGCCACGTAAAAATTGGCCGCATACATGATGCGTCCCAGTGCGTGGTGCACGCCGCCAATGAAGGCATGAATGTCGCTGCAGGTGTTCGACAACTGGCCAATTTGCAGCAGCATCGCCTGCACAGCCTCGAGGCGTTGAAGTCGGCGGCTTTCCATGGTTCCCCTAGTCTGGTGCACTAGGGAAATACTAGCAGGTCAGGCGGGCTTGCGGAAGCCGTTTTCAACCCAGTCTGCCGCGCCCGAGGGCGTCAGCTTGTAGTTGGCCGCCGTACGCACCTGCGCCATTTTTTCGCCCGATTCATCGATGGCCGTCAGCAAGGCATACGGATGATCTTCGTCGGGCACGATGTCGAGCGTGACCTTGATTTCGGCCCCGCCCACGGTCACGACCGTACTCTTGTGCAACATTGCATGCAATTGCTGCTCGTGCCGGCGCAATACCTCGGACGCGGTCTTGACCAGGGTATGGAAGGCGTTGGTGTCGAGCGGCTTCGGGTTTTTCTTGTCGCGCCCCATGGTCCAGGGGCCCACCAGGGCTGGCTCCGGCTCGCCATCCTTGATCATC
This sequence comes from Massilia sp. CF038, assembly GCF_900129765.1. Taxonomy (GTDB): domain Bacteria; phylum Pseudomonadota; class Gammaproteobacteria; order Burkholderiales; family Burkholderiaceae_D; genus Telluria_A. The sequence continues at coordinate 437 of NZ_FQWU01000008.1, read as the reverse complement.
GCCACGGCCCAGCCCTCGTCATCCTCGTTCTTGATGACTTTGGCCGTCCAGCCATTGCCTTGCCACAAGCGCGGCTCCTGCACCAGGGGTTCGCTGTCGTCGGCAGGGTGGTCTGTAGCGTGGTCGATCATCATGGTCGTAACTTGAAGTGGCGGAAAAATCCAAAGGGTGTAAATGATAGTCGAATTCTAACCAGCCTGCTGCCTTCGCAGCGCACGCAACCCACATCGTCCTCGCGTAGGCGGCGGTGCGACGCCTCGCGACCGTTAGCAAGTTCAGCCTGCACATCGTCCTCGCGGAGGCGGGGACCCATAGCACGCTGAACGACTTCGGGGACATGGAATGGGTCCCCGCCTTCGCAGATACTGTGTCAGCTAGAGTTTTGCAAGCGCTAGCTGCGGATCGAATCTGGTTCCGGACTTGATGACGCCGACCAT
>NZ_FQWU01000007.1 GCF_900129765.1 Massilia sp. CF038 | reverse complement strand
CCAGCGGACAAAGAAATGGTTATGCCAGGCGATAACGTGTCGATCACCGTCAAGCTGATCAACCCGATCGCAATGGAAGAAGGTCTGCGCTTCGCGATCCGCGAAGGTGGCCGTACTGTTGGCGCCGGCGTTGTAGCAAAGATCATCGCCTAATAGCGATATCGCTGAAATCATTAAATTGCCACCGGGCGCGCGTCCGGTGGTAAAATAATCGATTCCACTGAAGTTTTACGTAGGGACGTAGCTCAATTGGCAGAGCGTCGGTCTCCAAAACCGAAGGTTGGGGGTTCGATGCCCTCCGTCCCTGCCACCGTTCTGGTGCAGGGCACCGAAAGTAAAAAAAGTATGTCTAATCAATCCGTGCAAACCGTCAGCACGTCGAACGACAAGATTAAAGTCGCACTGGCAGTAGTTGCCGCGATTGCAGGCGTAGTCGGGTTCTTTTACCTGAAAGGCCAGAATAAACCAGCTTTGATGTGCGCAGGCGCACTCGTGGCTGGTTTGGTTTTTGCCGTCCTGCTTTTGTGGACCTCCGCTACGGGCCGCGATTTCTTGAACTTCGCCAAAGAATCCGTGCGCGAGACCAAGAAGGTCGTTTGGCCGTCGCATAAAGAAGCCCGTCAGATCACCCTGATCGTGTTCGGCTTCGTGCTGATCATGGCGTTGTTCCTCTGGGGCACGGATCAGATTCTCCAAAAAGTGTTGTACGACTGGATCCTGGGCTGGAAATAAGATGAGCGAAAATGTGAAAGACGATGCAGCCGGTGACGACGTCCCGGCTCAAGACGCTTCCGCAGCGCTGAGCGTGCCAGTCAGCAATAAGCGTTGGTATGTCGTGCACGCCTATTCCGGTATGGAAAAGAGCGTCATGCGTGCACTGACCGAGCGCGTCGAACGCGCCGGCATGCAAGACCAGTTCGGCCGCATCCTGGTGCCGGTCGAAGAAGTTGTAGAAGTCAAGAATGGCCAGAAGTCGGTCACCGAACGTCGTTTCTTCCCTGGCTATGTGCTGGTCGAGATGGAAATGACTGACGAAACCTGGCACCTGGTGAAAAACACCAGCAAGGTCACCGGTTTCATTGGCGGTAAATCGAACAAGCCGACCCCGATTCCTGCGCGCGAGATCGACAAGATCATGCAGCAAATGCAGGAAGGTGTCGAAAAGCCACGTCCAAAAGTGCTGTACGAAGTGGGCGAGCAAGTGCGTATCAAGGATGGTCCGTTCACCGATTTCAACGGCAATGTCGAAGAAGTCAATTACGAGAAATCCAAAGTGCGTGTTTCGGTCACCATTTTTGGCCGCGCAACGCCAGTCGAACTCGAGTTCGGCCAGGTAGAGAAAGTTTAAGTACAGCAGGAGCAGAGCCAACATCGTCCTCGCGAAAGCGGGGACCCATGCTGAGCTTGCATGCTATAGGCCGCGAGGCGTCGCACCGCCGCCTTCACGAGGGCGATGAATCAGAAGTCAACGCGTAATTAAGGCGTCGCAAGTAAGTAAGCGGAACTTAATAAGAGGAGCCCTGCCATGCTTGTACCGGCGGGGCGCTACTACTCATCCAAGATAGGAGCCATCATGGCAAAGAAAATCATTGGTTTTATCAAGCTGCAAGTGCCAGCTGGTAAAGCAAACCCATCCCCACCGATTGGCCCAGCACTGGGTCAGCGCGGTTTGAACATCATGGAATTCTGCAAGGCCTTCAACGCTCAGACTCAAGGTCAAGAGCCAGGCATGCCAATTCCTGTCGTGATCACCGCTTTCGCGGACAAGTCCTTCACCTTCGTGATGAAGACGCCTCCTGCGACCTACCTGATCAAGAAATTCGCCGGCATCACCAAAGGTTCGCCAACGCCACATACCACCAAGGTAGGCAAGCTGACCCGCGCGCAAGCTGAAGAAATCGCAAAAATCAAACAGCCGGATCTGACCGCTGCCGACATGGATGCCGCAGTGCGCATCATCGCCGGTTCCGCTCGTTCGATCGGCATCACGGTAGAGGGTGTGTAATGGCTAAGATCTCCAAACGCGTAAAAGCAATGAAGGCCAAAGTTGACCGTAACAAGTCCTACGCCTTCGACAATGCAGTTGCTCTGATCAAAGAGTTCGCAACCGCCAAGTTCAACGAATCGATCGACGTGTCGGTTCAGCTGGGCGTGGATCCGAAGAAATCGGACCAGGTTGTTCGTGGTTCCGTCGTGCTGCCAGCTGGCACCGGCAAGACCGTTCGCGTTGCTGTGTTCGCAACGGGCGACAAGGCTGAGCAGGCTAAAGCTGCTGGCGCCGACATCGTTGGTATGGAAGACCTGGCTGAGATGGTTAAAGCCGGCAACATGCCTTTCGACATCGTGATCGCTTCGCCAGACACCATGCGTATCGTTGGTACCCTGGGTCAGATCCTGGGCCCACGCGGCCTGATGCCTAACCCGAAAGTCGGCACGGTTACCCCTGACGTCGCTACCGCTGTGAAAAACGCGAAAGCTGGTCAAGTTCAGTACCGTACCGACAAGGCAGGTATCATCCACGCAACGATCGGCCGCAAGTCGTTCGCTGATGCGGATCTGAAAGCCAACCTGGTTGCGCTGATCGAAGCGCTGAACAAGGCCAAGCCAGCATCGTCGAAAGGTGTTTACCTGCGTAAGGTTGCCATTTCGTCGACCATGGGCGCCGGTGTTCGCGTCGACCAGGGTTCCCTGGCTGCTTAAGAATTAAGTCCTCGACGAAAGTCGGGGCGAATCTTTGGGATGTCCGGTTGCAAGACCGGGCAGACAATCAAAGACCGTTGGGCTGAAGGCAGCAGGCAGGCCGGAGGTTAATACATCACCCAACGCAGATGGTGCACCCGAACAAGTTTTGTTAGTCCCGCTGCGTGAATTCATCCGCCCAGTTGTACTTCTAAACTTCGGACGCCGTTGTTCGAACCGATGCAAGGCATTTGCCGCGCATCATTTTAGGAGGTTGACCGTGGGTCTCAATCTGAATGACAAAAAGGCCGTCGTCGCCGAAGTTTCCGCAAAAGTAGCAACTGCGCAAACCATCGTCGTGGCCGAATATCGTGGCATCCAGGTTGGTCACTTGACGCAACTTCGTGCCAAAGCGCGTGCTCAGGGTGTGTACCTGCGTGTTCTGAAGAACACGCTGGCGCGCAAATCCGTAGAGGGTACGCAGTTTGCCGGCCTCGCCGATTCCATGTCCGGTCCGTTGATCTACTCGATCTCGGATGATGCCGTTGCAGCAGCTAAAGTCATCGCTGACTTCGCTAAAACCAACGACAAACTGGTCATCACGGCAGGTAACTACGCAGGCAAGCAGCTGGATAAAGCAGCTGTTGTCGCGTTGGCAAGCATCCCGTCCCGCGAAGTCCTCATCGCCCAGATCATGGGTCTGATGCTGACGCCGGTATCGAGCTTTGCACGTGGTCTGGCTGCTCTGGCAGCCAAAAAGAGCGAAGGCGCTGCTCCTGCAGAAGCACCAGCAGAAGAAGCCCCAGCAGCTGCTTAATAGCGCTGCCGCTTTTTTAGTCAAAACCAATCTATACAAAAATCTTAGGAGTTTCAAATGGCAATTAGCAAAGACGACATCCTGGCAGCAGTTGGCGAAATGTCCGTAATGGACCTGAACGACCTGGTCAAGGCATTCGAAGAGAAGTTCGGCGTATCGGCAGCTGCAGTAGCAGTTGCTGGCGGCGCTGCTGCAGGTCCTGCAGCTGCTGCTGAAGAGCAGACCGAATTCAACCTGATCCTGGCTGATTTCGGCGCAAACAAAGTTGGCGTCATCAAAGCAGTTCGCGAAATCACCGGTCTGGGCCTGAAAGAAGCCAAAGATCTGGTCGATGGCGCACCGAAGACCCTGAAAGAAGCAATTTCGAAAGCAGACGCAGAAGCCGGCAAGAAAAAGCTGGAAGAAGCTGGCGCGAAAGCCGAAATCAAGTAATTCCGTTGTTGGCGCAAAGTTTCGCGCCGGAGTCAAAGCTTGCGGTCCACTCCCGAAAGGGAGTGGATGCGGCTTTGGCTCTTTTGTCGTCCCTGTAACATAAGTAACGCTTAAGTTCTAAGCGGTAGTATTAGCAGTTCTTCTTATCATCTGGCTGGAAGTTCGAGACTTGAGGGCTTGCGTGTGGTTGGTCGCACTGGCAATTCCTGAATTCTCATCCTTTCTGTCACTCACGGAGTGTCCATGCACTACTCATTTACTGAGAAGAAACGCATTCGCAAATCATTCGCGAAGCGCGCCAACGTTCACAACGTTCCCTTCCTTCTGGCTACCCAGCTCGAATCATACGAGAACTTCTTGCAGGCCGATACCGGTCCTTCGACCCGCAAGAATGACGGCCTGCAGTCGGCTTTCACCTCGATTTTCCCTATCGTGTCGCACAATGGTTTTGCGCGCCTCGAGTTCCTGTCGTATGTCCTGGGTGACCCGGCTTTCGATGTCAAGGAATGCCAACAACGTGGTCTGACGTTCGCGTCGCCACTCCGTGCCAAGGTGCGCCTGGTGATTCTGGATAAGGAATCGCCAACCAAGCCTGTGGTAAAAGAAATGAAGGAACAGGAAGTCTACATGGGCGAATTGCCGCTCATGACGACCACTGGCTCGTTCGTCATCAACGGTACCGAGCGCGTGATCGTCTCGCAGCTGCACCGTTCGCCTGGCGTCTTCTTTGAGCATGATCGCGGCAAGACCCACTCCTCGGGCAAGCTGCTGTTCTCGGCCCGTATCATTCCTTACCGTGGCTCGTGGCTGGACTTCGAGTTCGACCCGAAAGACATCCTGTTCTTCCGCGTCGACCGTCGCCGCAAGATGCCTGTGACGATCCTGCTGAAAGCCATCGGCATGTCGCACGAGCAGATCCTCGCGAACTTCTTCGTGTTCGACAATTTCAACCTGCGCTCCGAAGGCGCGGAAATGGAATTTGTCGCCGAGCGCCTGCGTGGCGAAGTTGCGCGTTTCGACATCGTCGACAAGTCCGGCAAAACGCTGGTCCTGAAAGACAAGCGTATCAACGCCAAACATGTACGCGATATCGAAGCAGCTGGCATCAAGCACATTTCCGTGCCTGAAGACTACCTGCTGGGCCGCGTGCTGGCCAAGAACATCGTTGACGCGGAGACCGGCGAAGTTGTCGCGTCCGCCAATGATGAACTGACCGAAGACGTGCTGGGCCGCCTGCGCGAAGCCAACATCACCGAAATCCAGACGCTCTACACGAACGACCTGGATCAGGGTGGCTACATCTCGCAAACCCTGCGTATCGACGATACCGCCGACCAGATGGCTGCCAAAGTGGCCATCTACCGCATGATGCGTCCAGGCGAGCCGCCAACCGAAGACTCGGTCGAAGCCCTGTTCAACGGCCTGTTCTACAGCCCTGAGCGCTACGACCTGTCGGCTGTCGGCCGCATGAAGTTCAACCGCCGCATTGGCCGCGATGAACTGACCGGCATGATGACGCTGTCGAACGAAGACGTCCTGGCTGTGATCAAGATCTTGGTGGAACTGCGCAATGGCCGCGGCGAAGTCGACGATATCGATCACCTGGGTAACCGTCGCGTCCGTTGCGTGGGCGAACTGGCTGAGAACCAGTTCCGCGCCGGCCTGGTGCGCGTTGAGCGCGCTGTCAAGGAACGCCTCGGCCAGGCCGAAGCGGACAACCTGATGCCGCACGACCTGATCAACAGCAAGCCGATCTCGGCCGCGATCCGTGAATTCTTCGGTTCGTCGCAGCTGTCGCAGTTCATGGACCAGACCAACCCGCTGTCGGAAATCACCCACAAGCGCCGTGTTTCCGCTCTGGGCCCTGGTGGTCTGACGCGTGAACGCGCCGGCTTCGAGGTACGTGACGTGCACCCGACCCACTACGGCCGTGTGTGCCCGATCGAAACGCCTGAGGGACCAAACATTGGTCTGATCAACTCGCTGGCTCTGTTTGCCCGCCTGAACGAATACGGCTTCCTCGAGACCCCGTACCGCAAGGTGGAAAACAGCGTGGTGACCGACAAGATCGATTACCTGTCCGCCATCGAAGAAGGCCGCTACATCATCGCCCAGGCGAATGCGACCATCTCCGAAAAAGGTACGCTCTCCGACGAGCTGGTTTCGGCCCGTGAAGCTGGCGAAACGATCCTGGTATCCCCAGAGCGCATCCAGTACATGGACGTGGCGCCTGGCCAGATCGTCTCGGTGGCAGCCTCGCTGATTCCGTTCCTCGAACACGATGATGCGAACCGCGCATTGATGGGTGCCAACATGCAGCGCCAGGCCGTACCTTGCCTGCGCCCAGAGAAAGCCTTCGTCGGTACCGGTATCGAACGCACCGTGGCCGTTGACTCGGGTACCACCGTGCAAGCACTGCGCGGCGGTGTGGTCGATTACATCGATGCAGGCCGTGTGGTGATTCGCGTCAACGACGACGAAGCGCAAGCAGGCGAAGTCGGTGTGGACATCTACAACCTGATCAAGTACACCCGTTCGAACCAGAACACCAACATCAACCAGCGTCCTATCGTGCAGGTTGGTGACCGCGTCGCCAAGCGCGACGTGATCGCCGACGGCGCATCGACCGACCTGGGCGAACTGGCTCTGGGTCAGAACATGCTCGTGGCCTTCATGCCATGGAATGGTCTGAACTTCGAAGATTCGATCCTGATCTCGGAAAACGTTGTAAAAGACGACCGCTACACCTCGATTCACATCGAAGAGCTGTCCGTCGTTGCACGCGATACCAAGCTGGGCGCGGAAGAAATCACCCGCGACATCTCGAACCTGGCTGAGAACCAGCTGGCTCGTCTGGATGAGTCCGGTATCGTCTACATCGGCGCAGAAGTGCAGGCCGGCGACACCCTGGTTGGTAAAGTCACGCCAAAAGGCGAGACCCAGCTGACCCCGGAAGAAAAGCTGCTGCGCGCCATCTTCGGCGAAAAAGCGTCGGATGTGAAAGACACCTCGCTGCGCGTGCCTTCGGGCATGGTCGGCACCGTGATCGACGTGCAAGTGTTCACCCGTGAAGGCATCGTCCGCGACAAGCGCGCCCAGCAGATCATCGATGATGAACTCAAGCGCTTCCGCCTCGACCTGAACGACCAGATGCGTATTGTGGAAGGCGATGCCTTCCAGCGTCTGGAAAAAATGCTGATCGGTAAAGTTGTCAACGGCGGTCCGAAAAAGCTGGCCAAGGGCGCCAAGATCACCAAGGATTACCTGGACGATCTGGACAAATACCACTGGTTCGACATCCGTCCTGCCGACGACGATGCTGCTACCGCTCTGGAAGCGATCAAGGAATCGATCGCCGAGAAGCGTCACCAGTTCGACCTGGCCTTCGAAGAGAAGCGCAAGAAGTTGACCCAGGGCGACGAGCTGCAGCCTGGCGTGCAGAAGATGGTCAAGGTCTACCTGGCCGTCAAGCGCCGCCTGCAGTCGGGCGACAAGATGGCAGGCCGTCACGGTAACAAGGGTGTGGTTTCCCGTATCGTGCCAGTTGAAGACATGCCATACATGGCCGACGGTACGCCAGCTGACATCGTGCTGAACCCGCTGGGTGTGCCTTCCCGTATGAACGTGGGGCAGATTCTCGAGACCCACCTCGGCTGGGCAGCCAAGGGCCTGGGCCTGCGCATCGGCGAAATGCTGAAAGCGCAAGCCAAGGTTGCTGAACTGCGCAAGTTCCTGGCGCAGATCTACAACGAGACCGGCAAGTCGGAAGACCTGGACAGCTTCAGCGATGACGAGATCATGACGCTGGCGGACAACCTGAAAAAAGGTGTGCCGTTCGCTACGCCAGTGTTTGACGGTGCGCACGAGTCCGAGATCAAGCGCATGCTCGATCTGGCTTACCCGGAACCGATTGCCAAGCAACTGGGCATGACGCCGTCGAAGAACCAGGTGACCATGTATGACGGTCGCACCGGTGAATCGTTCGAGCGCAAGGTCACGGTTGGCTACATGCACGTACTGAAACTGCATCACCTGGTGGACGACAAGATGCACGCGCGTTCGACCGGTCCATACTCGCTCGTCACGCAGCAGCCACTGGGCGGTAAAGCCCAGTTCGGTGGTCAGCGCTTCGGTGAGATGGAGGTGTGGGCACTGGAAGCGTACGGCGCATCGTACGTGCTGCAAGAGATGTTGACTGTCAAGTCGGATGACGTGAACGGCCGTACCAAAGTGTACGAAAACCTGGTCAAAGGCGACCATGTGATCGACGCCGGTATGCCTGAGTCGTTCAACGTGCTGGTGAAAGAGATTCGTTCCCTGGGTATCGATATCGACCTGGAACGTAATTAAGTAGCCGGTAACGGCACCGCTGCCGACATCGTTCCCGCGCAGGCGGGAACCCATAGCACATCAGATCTGCCGTGCCATGGGTCCCCGCCTCCGCGAGGACGATGTCAGGGGTGCTGTTAGAGTTAGACGTAATTAGAAATTCAATCACCTGGAGTGATACATGAAAGCTCTGCTCGATCTATTCAAGCAAGTGCAGCAAAACGAGACGTTTGACGCGATTAAGATCGGTCTGGCGTCGCCTGAAAAAATCCGTTCGTGGTCCTACGGCGAAGTTAAAAAGCCGGAAACCATCAACTATCGTACCTTCAAGCCAGAGCGCGACGGTCTGTTCTGCGCCAAGATCTTTGGCCCGATCAAGGACTACGAATGCCTGTGCGGCAAGTACAAGCGCCTCAAGCACCGCGGTGTCATCTGCGAAAAGTGCGGCGTTGAAGTTACCCTGGCAAAAGTGCGTCGTGAGCGCATGGGCCACATCGAACTGGCGTCGCCAACTGCGCACATCTGGTTCCTGAAATCGCTGCCGTCGCGTCTGGGCATGGTCCTGGACATGACCCTGCGGGATATCGAACGCGTGTTGTACTTCGAAGCATATGTCGTGACCGATCCAGGCATGACCCCGCTGAAGAAGTGCCAGATCATGTCGGAAGACGATTACGCCGCCAAGTACGAAGAGTACGGCGACGACTTCACCGCCTTCATGGGCGCGGAAGGTATCCGTGAACTGCTGCGCTCGATCGACATCCACCGCGATGCCGAAGCCCTGCGCGTGGAACTGAAGGAATCGAAGTCCGAAGCGAAGATCAAGAAATACGCCAAGCGCCTGAAAGTGCTTGAAGCGTTCCAGCGTTCGGGCATCAAGCCGGACTGGATGATCATGGAAGTGCTGCCAGTGTTGCCGCCGGAATTGCGTCCGCTGGTACCACTGGACGGCGGCCGCTTTGCGACCTCCGATCTGAACGATCTGTATCGCCGCGTCATCAACCGTAATAACCGTCTGAAGCGCCTGATGGAACTGCGCGCGCCGGAAATCATTACGCGTAACGAAAAGCGCATGCTGCAAGAAGCGGTTGACTCGCTGCTGGACAACGGCCGTCGCGGCAAAGCGATGACCGGCGCCAACAAGCGTCCGCTCAAGTCGCTGGCTGAAATGATCAAAGGTAAGGGCGGCCGTTTCCGTCAGAACTTGCTGGGCAAGCGCGTCGACTACTCGGGCCGTTCGGTCATCGTGGTTGGTCCGCAGCTGAAACTGCACCAGTGCGGTCTGCCGAAGCTGATGGCGCTGGAACTGTTCAAGCCATTCATCTTCAACAAGCTCGAACTGATGGGCCTGGCAACCACGATCAAGGCTGCTAAAAAGCTGGTCGAGATCCAGGAACCGGTCGTGTGGGACATTCTGGAAGACGTGATCCGTGAACACCCGGTCATGCTCAACCGTGCGCCGACGCTGCACCGTCTGGGTATCCAGGCTTTCGAGCCAGTCCTGATTGAAGGCAAGGCCATTCAGCTGCACCCACTCGTCTGCGCGGCATTCAACGCCGACTTCGACGGTGACCAGATGGCTGTCCACGTCCCGCTGTCGATCGAAGCACAGATGGAAGCGCGCACGCTGATGCTGGCGTCGAACAACATTCTGTTCCCGTCGAACGGCGAACCGTCGATCGTGCCTTCCCAGGATATCGTGTTGGGTCTGTACTACGCGACCCGCGAAGCGATCAACGCCAAGAACGAAGGTATGCTGTTCCCTGACGTGTCGGAAGTCATTCGTGCCTACGACAACAAGGAAGTGGAACTGACGACCCGCATCACGGTGCGTATCGTCGAGCATCCAAAAGATGCCACGACTGGCGAGTTCGTCCGTACGGTCACCCGTTACGAAACGACCGTTGGCCGCGCCATCCTGTCCGAGATTCTGCCGAAGGGCCTGCCGTTCAGCGTGCTGAACCGTGCTCTGAAGAAGAAAGAAATCTCGAAGCTGATCAACACGTCGTTCCGCAAGTGCGGTCTGCGTGCCACCGTCGTGTTCGCCGACAAGCTGATGCAGTCCGGTTTCCGTCTCGCGACGCGCGCCGGTATCTCGATCTGCGTCGACGACATGCTGGTACCACCACAAAAAGTGACCCTGATTTCGGCAGCGGAATCGGAAGTCAAGCAGATCGAGCAGCAGTACGCTTCGGGTCTGGTCACTGCAGGCGAGCGTTACAACAAGGTCGTCGACATCTGGGGCAAGACCTCGGACGAAGTCGGCAAGGCCATGATGGACCAGCTGAAAGTGGAAGATGTCGTCAAGCGCGACGGCACCAAGTCGACCCAGGAATCGTTCAACGCGATTTACATGATGGCCGACTCGGGTGCGCGCGGTTCGGCAGCCCAGATTCGCCAGTTGGCTGGTATGCGAGGCCTGATGGCCAAGCCGGACGGTTCGATTATCGAAACCCCGATTACCGCGAACTTCCGCGAAGGTCTGAACGTTTTGCAGTACTTCATTTCGACCCACGGCGCTCGTAAAGGTCTGGCCGATACGGCGCTGAAAACGGCAAACTCGGGTTACCTGACCCGCCGTCTGGTGGACGTGACCCAGGATCTGGTGGTCATTGAAGACGACTGCGGCACCACCAACGGCGCGCTGATGAAGGCGATGGTCGAAGGCGGTGAAGTGATCGAGCCATTGCGCGACCGTATCCTCGGCCGTGTGAACGTGCACGACGTCGTCAATCCGGAAACGCAAGCAACCCTGTACGAAGCCGGCACGCTGCTGGACGAAGACATGGTCGAAGAAATCGAACGCCTGTCGATCGACGAAGTCAAAGTACGTACCCCGCTGACCTGCGACACGCGCTTCGGCTTGTGCGCCAAGTGCTACGGCCGCGACCTGGGCCGTGGCCTGCTGGTCAACGCTGGTGAAGCAGTTGGTGTGGTGGCAGCGCAGTCGATTGGTGAGCCTGGTACCCAGCTGACCATGCGTACCTTCCACATCGGTGGTGCGGCATCGCGTGCAGCAGTGGCATCGTCGGTGGAAGCGAAGTCGAACGGTACCATCCGTTTCACCGCGACCATGCGTTACGTTACCAATGGCAAGGGCGCCCAGATCGTCATTTCCCGTTCCGGCGAAGTGCTGATCACGGACGACCACGGCCGTGAACGTGAGCGTCATAAAGTGCCGTACGGCGCGACGCTGATCGTCAAGGATGGCATGGTCATCAAGGCCGGTACGGCCCTGGCAACCTGGGATCCGCTGACCCGTCCGATCATCACCGAGTACGCTGGTACGGTGCGTTTCGAGAACGTCGAAGAAGGCGTGACCGTGGCCCGTCAGGTCGACGAAGTGACTGGTCTGGCAACGCTGGTGGCGATCGATGCCAAGCGTCGCGGTTCGCTGACCAAGACTCTGCGTCCACAGGTCAAGCTGTTGAACGAAGCTGGCGAAGAAGTCAAGATCGCCGGTACCGAGCACTCGGTGGCCATTGGCTTCCAGGTTGGCGCGCTGATCATGGTCAAAGATGGTCAGGCAGTGTCGGTCGGTGAAGTGCTGGCGCGTATCCCAACCGAATCGCAAAAAACGCGCGACATTACCGGTGGTCTGCCACGGGTTGCCGAGCTGTTCGAAGCGCGTTCGCCGAAGGATGCCGGTATGCTGGCGGAAGTCACCGGTACGGTTGCGTTCGGTAAAGAGACCAAGGGCAAGCAGCGTCTGGAAATCACGGACATGGACGGCAACAAGCACGAGTTCTTGATCACCAAGGACAAGCAAGTGCTGGTACACGACGGCCAGGTAGTGAACAAGGGCGAGATGATCGTGGACGGCCCGGCCGATCCGCAAGACATCCTGCGCCTGCTGGGTATCGAAGCGCTGGCGCGTTACATCGTTGACGAAGTGCAGGACGTGTACCGTCTGCAAGGCGTGAAGATTAACGACAAGCACATCGAAGTGATCGTGCGTCAGATGCTGCGCCGTGTGCAGATCGTGGAAGCAGGCGATGCCAACTACATCGTCGGCGAACAGGTCGAGCGTTCGGAACTGCTGGACGAAAACGACCGCGTGATCGCGCTGGGCAAGATCCCTGCGACCTACGAGAACGTACTGCTGGGTATTACCAAGGCATCGCTGTCGACCGATTCGTTCATCTCGGCCGCATCGTTCCAGGAAACCACCCGCGTGCTGACCGAAGCGGCGATCATGGGCAAGCGCGATTCGCTGCGCGGCCTGAAGGAAAACGTCATTGTCGGCCGCCTGATTCCTGGCGGTACCGGTCTGGCCTTCCATCGCGCCAAGAAGGAAAAAGAAGCGTGGGAAGTCGAAGAGCGCAAGGCACTGCTCGATGCGGAGAAAGCATCGATGTCGGCTGACCTGCAATCGCTCGAAGACAGCACCGCGATTCAGAACCACGGCGGCGACGAAGCGTAACTCGCCAGTCACGCACATGAAAACGGCACCGAGGAGCAATCCCGGTGCCGTTTTTGTTTGTCCAATCGCACGTTCCCAGCCTGCAGAGACGAAGCAAAAGGATGAAGGCTAGCAAATTTCACTTTAATAAATCGTTGTGTTAAATTGGGAATCTATATTTTCCCTGGATAACAAATGGCCAATCTAAGTCGCCCCGTAATTGCATTCGCACTATTGCGCCACTGCGGCGATTTAGTCCAGACAGATTTATTAGGGGGCGTCGCGGTTCTAATTCGTCCGTTAATATCAGATCTTACGGGGCAAATATACGACGCGGCAAACCTCGCAGAGCGACTTGCTAAAGCATATGGCATTTCGCTCCCCGCTTCCGCACTCGAGGACTTCACTTCGAGGTTGGCTAGTGCGGGGATCTTAACTATTGAGGAAGGCGGTGCTGGGCTCAGCCGAGCGATATACGCTCCGGTGCCTGAAAGTGATTCTGAGGATGAGAAGGATGAAACGCTTTTTCAGGGAATTATTGATGATTTCGTCGCACATGCGACTAATCGTTTAGTAGTAACTTCAATGCACATATCACAGGATGATTTGATCGGCGGTTTTCTTCGGCGGTTATGCACGTTGGATTTCTCTTCGTTGCGGGCGCGACCATTGATTGTAGAAGGACAGGGTACAACCACTCTACTCGGTCCCGCGGCGAAAGAAGCACGGGCGTTGAGTCAGCAGTTGAGCAGTGAGGCCGCACTTGATGCGCTTGTGGCGTCATATATTGGACATCTTCAGGCTAAAAATGCGGACTGGCTCAAGGTCCTTTCAGAGGTTGCGGATGGCGCGTTAGGCTTGGAACTCGTGCTCGATTTGCAGGCCCCGACTTCGGTGCCACGCCTGACTTCCACGACTGCAGTTATTGATACCCCGATTCTCCTATCATATTTGGACCTGTCTTCGAAACAACAGCATGACGCGGCTGTATCCCTTATCGAACAGTTGTCACAGTCTGGGATGAAAATTGCAGCGTTTCAGCATTCAATTGAGGAGGCAGAATCTGTCTTACATGCAATTGACACTGCGCGCCAACTGGGACACGCATACGGCCCTACTGTCGCACGAATGTCGAGCCCTACATATAGAGCGTTCTTTGAGACAATGCGGGGCCGAATTGCACATAGCTGGCAGCAAAAACATAACTTCGAATTGATTCAAGAGACTGCCGTGCAGTTCTACAAGAATTTCACCGAGGAGGACGAGGTTGAACTTATTCGACGAATCCGTACCAATATTGTCGATCGCTATCTAACAAGTGAACGCGACGCGAAGTCTGTCGCAGAGACAATGCGTCGGCTGGGCGGCAGCCATACTTCAATCGGAAACATCGCCAGCTGCAAGTATGTCTTCGTTACCAGTAATTCTAGCGTTCAGCGTCGGTCGGCCTCTTTCCTCCGAGACAATGGCTTTGTGAATCGAGGAGAACTAGTACCGATAATGACTGATAGGTATGCTGCAGGCTTGTGTTGGCTGATATCGGGGGGGCGTGCCGCGAATTCACCCACGACTGCGAGACTTCTCGCGAACTGCGCGGTCGCTCTGCGCTCGCGCCCCGAACTCATCGCACGGACAAAGCGGTTCCTTGCGGAGCTAGATGCAGAGAAGGCCCTCCACTTTGAGGCGCTGATGACAAATGAACGGGCATCGCAGTTTTTGATGGAAGTGACTTTGGGAAATCTCGACGTAATAACAGCGAATAATGTCGAAGAAATTTTTTCCGAGGCCCAACGTCGTGCTGCGGAAACGGTATCGAAAGAAAAAGATGCCCATTACGGCGCGCAAGTGGCTGACCTCGCAATGCAGGTTGAAGCCAGTGCGGAGGAACTTGCAAAACTTCAGGACCAGTTGCAGCAAGCCGCACTTGATAACGAAGCCAAACAAATAACTGAAGTGAAATTGCAACAGGAAACGGTTGCGCTCACGCAGCAAGTCGAAGAGCAAAGAATAGTTGCTGCGGCGCAGGCCGGCAAGCTCGCCGCAATGGAGGCAAGCATTGCTGCTCTGACGGAGGTCGCATCCAACGCAATTGTCGACAGCGCGGCCAAGAAGAATCAAGCGATTGCGATCGCGACACGGTTTGTAGACCGTCGGATGAAAATGCTACGAATTGGCGGCGCAGTTTCGTCGCTGAGCGCGATGCTCCTACTTGCCTTGGCAGATAAGTTCCTGGTTCCCTCGCTCCGAATAGAATTGCAATCCTATGCGAATCTTGTCTTGATCGGTATCCAACTCCTGCTCGGCGGGATTGGACTATCGTTGATTTCGGAAAAGATTTTCGAAATTCCAATGCAGCGGTGGGGGGCGAAATTGTATGCCGAAAAGCTTAGCGAATTGGGATACTCTTAAGGTCCGTCTTAAATGTCGTTAAGCACGAAATAACCGGCGAACTGCTGAACGTACGACGGGGTGTTAAATGAGCGAGATACGCTCTCGCACGGCCTTGCCACCTAAGATTCCACTGCGTTTGGCAGTCTAGCGAATTGTGGAGCATTCTACGCGGACAAATAAAGTCTAGCTACGAAGAAGGGGTATCATGCTTTGGACCGTCCCAAACTCGTCATTAACCATATTGGGGTCGGTTCATGTTTCGAACATTCCGTTGACACTGTCAGAGGCGGCACAGCGATCGATTGACGCGGCGAACGTTTTCGCGTTTGAAGCGAATTTCGATGCGGCGCTTGAGCTCGCGTTTACCCGCTATCCGGCCGGCGCCCAGCTCCGAGGCAATATAAACGAAGATCTGTACGACGATGCGAAGTCGCTTTGGACCCGCCTCGATTGTAGCGAAGATGACTTCGATGGGCATTTCCCATGGTGGATTGCATTTGTGCTGATGAATAAATTGTCTTCGCAGCGGGGATTTACGTCGACCAATGGGATAGACCGCAAAGTGCTAGAGATAGCAAAGCAAAAGAAGAAATCCCTTTTTTTTCTTGAATCACTTAGTGCTGGTCTAATGCCATTTGCGAATGCCCCAGTGCGGGAGCAAGAATTTTTTCTTGCTCGAATTGCTCAGCATACGGACGAATGTTTGGCCGAAATTGAAGCTTTAGTAGGAGCATGGCAGTGCAGCGACTTGCGAGCCTTTGCCCGGCTTTCTACGAAGTCCATTGGTTTGATGCCCAAGTCCTACGGGGCCGCTCTTGGTGGTCGGAACTATGCTTGGAGAAAAGGTCTCCTCCGGCTTGCAAGATCGAATAAAAAATCCATCGTTATTGTCGGAGCCCTCCATATGGTGGGAGTCGACAGCGTGCCGCAGCTGTTGGCAAAGGAGGGTTACGAGTGCATCTACGCCGGCGATTAATGCACGAAAGTCTGAAGAAGACCGAATTCCATTGAACTAGCAAGAAGCATCGCGGTCAGCTGACCAAGACCCTATGTCCACCGGTCAAGCTGTTGAACGAAGCTGGCGAAGAAGTCAAGATCGCCGGTACCGAGCACTCGGTAGCGATCGGCTTCCAGGTTGGCGCGCTGATCATGGTCAAAGATGGTCAGGCGCAGATGCTGCGCCGTGTGCAAATCGTGGAAGCTGGCGATGCCAACTACATCGTCGGCGAACAGGTCGAGCGTTCGGAACTGCTGGACGAAAACGACCGCGTGATCGCTCTGGGCAAGATCCCTGCGACCTACGAGAACGTACTGCTGGGTATTACCAAGGCATCGCTGTCGACCGATTCGTTCATCTCGGCCGCATCGTTCCAGGAAACCACCCGCGTGCTGACCGAAGCGGCGATCATGGGCAAGCGCGATTCGCTGCGCGGCCTGAAGGAAAACGTCATTGTCGGCCGCCTGATTCCTGGCGGTACCGGTCTGGCCTTCCATCGCGCCAAGAAGGAAAAAGAAGCGTGGGAAGTCGAAGAGCGCAAGGCACTGCTCGATGCGGAGAAAGCATCGATGTGGGCTGACCTGCAATCGCTCGAAGACAGCACCGCGATTCAGAACCACGGCGGCGACGAAGCGTAATTCGCCAGTCACGCACATGAAAACGGCACCGAGGAGCAATCCCGGTGCCGTTTTTTTGGGGTTGAAGCTGACTGAATGCGCCGGGGGAACATTGCAATGGATAGGGACTACCTGAAGAGGCGCGATGATCTTTGAAAGCGGTGGGCACGGTGTCACAGAATCCATGTCTTTTATCGCTAGACATTGGATCATTCTTTGCCGATAGTCTTGAACTTTCTTTAACATCTGGCGGAATCTGGGAAATTGGTCCCATGCGCTGAGCAAGGACTGTCCGAAATAATGGAAATTCAAACGACGGTGGGAATCTTTCTCGTGTCACTGGGCTCGGTGGCAATGCTCCTATGCCTGCGCGAAATGATGCTGGCCGTCAGGAGCAAGCGTTGGCAGCAAGTGGAAGGCGTCTTTCGCGAAGTGGACCTCGAGCCGGACGACGGCGACCAAGGCCGCTACCATGCGACGGTCACCTACGCCTACCGTATCAACGGCCAGGAGTTCTGCGCCTCCAGGCTACGTTTCGGTTCCGTGAGCAGTTTCGGCGAAAAGGCAGATGCACAACTGCATCTGGAACATCTGCGGATCGGTCATCCTTGCACCGTCTACGTCGATCCTGCGCAGCCGGCCCGAGCCGTGTTGCTGCCCGGGCTGACCGGCGGGTCGTTTGTCCCTCCCATCGTTCCATGCATTCTCATTGGCATGGGCGTCCAGGCTTTGCTTCAGATATCGTCGTGACGACATGATGACCCGATTCCGCATCCTCCTTTTCTTCGCGCTGTGCCTTGGCGTCCTCGGCGGTGCCCGTGCGACCTCATGTCGTGCAATGGATAACCGCTTTTTCTTTGCATGCGATGCCGAACAGTGCGTCGAGATGTTCAGCGTGCGCGATGTCGCCGCGTTCAGCGCTTGCGCGCGCCACCAGCAAGTCGAAGCAATTGATACCCGCGTCCTGGCCCGCGCCGCTGAACTTGTCGCGAAAGATCGACCAGTCGGATCGGCCGGAATTTTTGAGTTAAAAATGACGCAGGCATACTGGGGAGCCAGTAACGAGGACCCTCTGGACTGGATCGGTGCCAACGTGGTGGCGACAGTGAGCAAGATTGGCCCCGACGCCTCGCCAGCGGCGATTGCAGCGCTGCGTTTCCAATTCGAATCGGCGGCGCGCAAGGCATACTGGTCCGATCGATTGTCCCAGCTCGCTTATTGGGGCAGTGCCGCCACTGCGTTCCTGCTGCTGATCCACTCAGTACAACGGTTTTCAACTATCTTTATCGCGGAGCCGTGCCAAGAACCTGGGGACCGCTGCTGGTGCCCATGGCAGTCCAGTTGCTGTTGATGGGTGGCAGTGCTGCCCTGCTTTTCAGATCATTCATCGGCGAATTCTGGCCCGGCCTGCTGCTCGTCGAAGCGGTACCGCTGATCCTCGCTTGCGAAGGCTGGAGCTGGTTTCTTCTGGCGCGGGACGCGCGCCGCGCACGGCAATAGACCTCACGCGCTGCAAACGGCTCAGCGCTTCCTTGTGTGATAAGTCAGCGCAGCAGCCAGACACATACTCACGGCATCCTCGTGAAGTTAGTCCGCGACGTCAAAGACGATGGCGCGATTGCCCTCGTAATGAAATTCATCCGGCAGCGCAAGCCGGAACGAAGCAATCAAATCTGTCTGACAATTGAAGTACAGGGCGTACCGTGCTGGCATCTTGCTGTTCCAGCCAAGCCGGATGGTGCTGCCGCTTTTGCTGACCGCCGTCAGATACGCCGGTTCGCCCCATTTCAATGTCTCCTGCAGCGGGCCGACATGCTCCAGCGCAGCCGCTGTCGTGAAAATGAGCGCGCGCAGTTGCAGCAGCCGTGCGCGGGCCGGCGCCGGCATCCCGTCAAAGATGGCCTTCACAGCTGGATCGGAAAACGCGTGCATGCTCCCCCTCAGAAAACCGCGGATCGAAATCACCGCCATTCATATACACTGGGAACTGCGGTATGCGAATATTAAACCTTCAGGGAGCAAGGCAGCATGGGCGCATGGTCACACGAACCTTTCGGCAATGACACTGCGGCAGACTGGGCCTACGGCCTGCACGACAGCGAGGACCTGGCCTACGTCGAGCACGCGCTTGACGCGGTGCTAGAAGCCGGGGACGACTATCTCGATTCCGATCTTGCTACCGAGGCCATTGCCGCAGTCGATGTCATGGCCCGCACTCTGGGCCGAGGCTTTCCGTCCAACGCATATAGCGAAGCGGCAGACAGCTGGATTGAGCGGGTCAAGCCAGTGCTGTCCCCGGCGCTGCGGCAAAAAGCAATGCATGCTCTCACGCGGATTGGCGGCGACGATTCCGAGCTAAATGAGCTATGGGCCGATTCAGACCATTTCGCCGCCTGGCAGCAAACCCTGACCGTCTTGCGGCTGGCCATGCATGACTGAGGCTATCACGCGCAGTGCATCGTGCCAGTGCGGCCAGCTGCGTATCGAGGTCGAAGGCGAGCCACTCGGCGTGGGCGTGTGTCACTGTCTGGCATGTCAGCGCCGCACTGGCAGCGTGTTTGCGGCGCTGGCCCGCTTCGCCCCGCCGTATCACGTCGAGGGTACGGCCACCGAGTATTTGCGCCGTGGCGATCAGGGCGCACTGTTCCGGTTCCGGTTTTGTCCTCTGTGCGGCAGCAATCTTTTTCATACGGAAGAGGGCGTGGACAGCTCTGTATCGGTCGCAGTGGGCGCCTTCGCCGATCCGGCTTTTCCTGCGCCCAGCGTCTCGGTCTACGATTGCCGGCGGCACCCTTGGGTGGCATTGCCAAACGCGCTCAAAAGCTTCGATACCGATCCCGGCTAACCGTACAGGTGGCGTCTGGAGCAGTTTGCTTCTCCCTGGGCGCCTATGCATCATGCAAATAATTTATTTCTGAACAATGATTTTCGATTAACATGATTGCGATAAAGTTAATCGACCGCCGATAGCCGCTGATGGCGCGTGGTCTTGAATTCAGAAAGTTCGCAGCATGTTGACAGTGGCGCTGATGTTCTTGTGGTTGCTTGCCGGCGGATCTTGCGGCGTCTCCATTGTGTATAGCCGAAGAAATCAAGCTGCCGGGCCACCTTATACCGGCGCCTGGTTGGTGTACGCGCTGGCAATGCTATTGTGCATAGGCGCACTGGGAGTGATTTGGGAGATTGAACAACTGCTTGGCGACAGTCTGATCCGCAATGCCGCCAGTTTGACCATCTTTGTTGCTGCCTTTTTTACGCCCATCGTGCTCGGCTACAAGCGACAGCAGTAGGCGGGGCAACATGAAGTAATTCTATATCTATCTCATTGGCGTTGCCGTGCTCGGCGCGGTGTCGGGCTACTTTCCAGACATTTTCCGCGATCCGATGCGATTCGCTCTCGCCGCACTCTACTTGATACTGCTGCACCTGTTCGCGGAAAAATTCGGCAGGCCTTGAAGGGCTGCGTTTGTGCCGGAACCAATGCTGCGCAGTGCAGCGCTTTCCTCGCGTCCCCGCTATCAATTAAAGTACTTTAACCAGCGCATCGCAGCCTTTATGGAAAGAACTGGACCTGGCATAGTCAAGCGCGGTTTTTCCTTCTTCATTTCTGATATTGAGCGCGGCGCCGTGTTTCAGCAGCAGTTGAGCCGCAGCCACCTGGCAAAACTTGGCGGCCTTGATCAAGGCGGTATCGCCACGGCTCAAGTCGGTGACGTCGGTGCCTATCTTTTTACTCAGATAAGTCTGGAGCATCCCCAGGTCGCCGGTCGAGGCGGCATTGTGGAACTGCGTGATGTCCTGATCGCCGAATGACGCTTTGCTGCACTGGCCCTTCTTGAAGCGCATGGTGCTGCCGCGCTTGAGTTCCATCTCGCTCGCGCCGAGGTGCACCACAGTGTGTTTCCCGACTTTGCTCATTTCCAGCACTTGATCGGACAGCGTCCAGCCGCCTGTCTGTTCGAATTCGCCTTCGCGCCAGACGTAGCTGCGATCTGGCATAAACGTGATATCCACTTTTTCCTTGACCGTATTGCCGCCATCGCTCTGCTCATAAAAGCACCAGGCGCCAATCAGCGCATCCTGCGGTGCGGCAAGCGCGGACGTGGTGCAGGCCACCATGGCGGCCAGAACGATGAAGCGCGCGCTTTGAATTAAGTTGCTCATATTTTCTCCAGTTCTCGTCGGCAAGGTAGGCATTCATGAGCGGCTTGTCAAGCCGCGAGACGACATCAGCAGCAATCCTTGCCGTGCCGCTCTTACTCTATACTGGCTGATATGTCTTCCAAGTCACCAGTCAGAATAGAATCAATCGGCGCGACGCTGATGGCAAGGGAGCACCGCGATTGAACTACCTGGCGCACATATTTCTAGCTCGTTACAGCGACGACGCCATGCTGGGCGCGTTGCTGGGTGATTTCGTCAAACCACACAGCGCTCTTGCGTTCAGTGCTGAAGTGGAAAGGGAAATTGTGATTCACCGGAAGGTGGACGCTTTCACCGACAGCCACCCGCTTGTGTTGCATGCCAAGACGCTGTTTCCAGGTCCCAGCCGGCGCTTTGCCGGCATTTTGCTCGACGTGTTCTACGACCATCTGCTGGCGGCCAACTGGGCACAGTATGCCGAAGTGCCGATGGCGCCATTTATCGATCAGTTTTACATGACGCTCCAGCGTAACATCGATATATTGCCACCCCGGCTGGCCCAGGCAGCACCCTACATGATCAGGCAGGATTGGCTGGGCTCATATGTTCAATACGCAGGCGTGGAAATTGCCATTCGCCGGATGTCGACGCGCTTGTCGAAAAATGGGGACCTGATGTGCGCTGGCCTGGACGACCTGGCGGCCAACTACGAAGCGCTGGCATCCGGCTTCCATGCCTTTTTCCCGCAACTCATCGCGTTTACGAATCAGACGCGCGCGCAATCAGGCGGCTAGGCGTTCATCGGGGAGTCGTTCTCAGTGTGGCCCTCGCCTAGCCAGAATCGTGGATCCCAGGGGTAGCTGCGTTCCAACGGCAAGAGCGCTTGCGCTTCATCGAACCGGCCGTCCAGCACAAGGGCATGAACCGCATGCGCCAGCGGGGTTACATCCTCGATCTTGCAAATCCAGTCGTGCACATAGCGCTTGACAGCTTCGCCAGAAATGCCAATCTGGATCGCGCGGTAATCGAGCCGCTGCAGCTGCAAATCACGCTCCGGATCCCATTGAATTCGAACTGGCGCGGCCGCCTTCATGGTCTTCCATTGCGCCGCCGTGAGTGCTGCATCCGGGTGGCTGAGGCAGCTGTTTGCCAGCGCCCATTCAAATCCTTCGCGCGTGATGTCGATGGCGAGAATGCGCTTCTGGCCTTGATCCTTCAATCCCCATCCGGCCCGGTACATCATCCACAGAAAAGAGGGCTTTATCCAGGTCATGCGTGACATCGAAAATGGTGGTGCGACGAAGGTGCCCTGCGCCAGCGCAGTGTCCGCGATTGGGTCGGAATAAGCCTGGTACACGCGGATCGTGGTGGCGTCGTAGACGGCGCGAATTTCGTGTTGTGCTTGTATTGTGTTCCTCATGTTTGTTCTTGTTTGGTGTTAGTTGTAAGGGCGCTTACTTATCGAGCGCACCAGTTTTTATTGCCTGTACATGACATCCGTACGCAGTACATATTTGGTCCCGCTGCACACTGCCGCGCCCTGATGCAGCAAACGGTGCGGAAAAATCAAGGCCATGCCGGCCGCCGGTGTGACGACCCCGGATTTGAACTCGGTGTCCCCGCCTTCGAAGCCGTCATTCAGATAGATCATGAAGGTAAGCAAACTGGCCACCTCGGGCGAGGGCGCGAATGAACCGTCCCGATGCCATTTGAAGTACTCGTTCGGCCCGTAACGATAGAAACGCATACGCTCGTTAAATCCATGCAGCCGGCAATCGCCTATCTGTTCGGGCAATAGCGGACGGGCGCGCTCGAACAAGCGGCTTGCCAGTGTCGGGTCATCGTAAAGGACGCGGTCATTGTTGCGGATTTCCTCGGCACGGCGCGAGCCGCCCGGCAGATTGACTTCAGACGGTACGTAACCGATCGTCTCGCCATGGTCGATATAGCGCTGGCACTCGGCCGCCGTAAGAAAATTTTCGATTGTGATGACGCCGGAATCGAGCCGGGTGACGTGCAAGGCGGTGGTCATATCAAATACCGTAATTAGATGAAAAAGCGATTGCTGCCCAAATCATATTCTACTTAGTGTTTAATCACAACTAACTTAGTTCTCAATTGCCATTAACTCGCTGATGGACGTACAATCCAAGCCTGACGTAGCGAGAGCGAACATGCAAAAGAAGGCGGCAAGCGAACAGGAATTCCTGCGCACCTACAATATCCACGACTTCGACGTGCCCCTGACCAGTGTCGATCTGGTGATTTTCACTTTGCGCGATCAAGCCCTGCATGTGCTGTTGATTGAGCGTGGCGAACACCCGTCCAAGGGCAAGTGGGCGCTGCCAGGCGGATTTATCGATATGCGTCAGGATGCCGATCTCGACGCCACGGCATTACGCAAGCTGCGCGAAAAGACGGGCGTGGCCGCGCCTTACATCGAGCAATTGCAGGGCTTCGGCAGTGCGACCCGCGATCCACGGGGCTGGTCCGCAACATTTGCCTATTTCGCGCTGATCGATTCGGCAGACGTGCAACTGGTGCCGGGAAGCGGCAGCACCGCTGCCGTGTGGCAGCCTGTGGCGGGCCTGAGCGAGGCAGTCGATCTGGCCTTTGATCACGCTGTGATTATTGAAACCGCCTTGCAACGCCTGCGCAGCAAGGTCGAATATACGTCGCTGCCCGTGCACTTGCTGGCCCCCGAATTTACCCTCTCCGATTTGCAGCAGGTATTTGAACTTATTCTGGGCCGCCAGGTAGACAAGAGTGCTTTCCGCAAGCGGATCAAGGAAGGCGACTTTCTGGAGCCCGTAGCGGGCAAACAGCGCCACGGCAGCAACCGGCCAGCGCAGATTTACCGCATCCGGCAAGACCGGCCCCTGGTGTATTTCAATCGGGCGATGGCCGCACCCATCTAAGCGCGCGGCTTGTCTCAAGCAGAAAGGAAGACATGAAGTCGTATCTCAAAGGTGTTGTAAGCACCTTGGCGGTAGTTGCCGTGTGTGCGGTGTTCGCCCCCTTGTATACCGATTTCCGCGCGCGCGCGGAGACGGTTGCGTGGCTGGCCCAACTCGAACCAGTTCAGCGCGCGATCGAAAAAAATGAAGCGATTTCTCAGCCCGAATTCAAGGATAGCAAAGTCACCCTATACAGGGCTGATAAACGGGGGCTGATTTTGTTAAAAGGCGGGAACAACGGACGCATGCTCGTGTTAACCCTGTCGGTCAATTCGGGAAAACCGGTATGGGAGTGCGTCGGTGCGCCTGCCAGGGATATGCCCATCAAATGTCGCAGCTAAGCTTTGAACTGAAAGACGTAATGACCCAAACCGTGATCCCACAACTGCGCATTACCAATGCCAAGCGCAGCCGCGCTTTCTATATCGATGGCTTAGGTTTTACTGTCGATTGGGAGCACCAATTCGAACCTGGCTTCCCGCTGTTCCTGCAAATAACGCGCGCCGGCCAGACCTTGTTTTTGACCGAGCATGCAGGCGATTGCCAGGTCGGGGGCGCGGTTTACTTGTTAATACCGGATGCCCTGGCTTGCTATGCCGACTTCGCCAGCAAGGGTGTGGTGGCCGATCAGCCGCCGACGCCGACGCCCTGGGACACAATCGAGTTCGTGCTCACTGATCCGGACGGCAACCGGCTGCGCTTCGCACAAGAACAATAACGCACCCTACCAACCTGAAAATTCCCATGTCCCCATCCATGCAGCCTACGTCGTCAGCGACGTCCGCATCCTCGCGCGTACCGCGCATTCTTCTTACCTGCTTAATTTTTTTCGTCGGGTTGGCCCTGTCGGTTTTTGTGGCCTGGGCTCCACCGCATGTGCTGCCCGCTTTTCAGGAAGTGCAATCGGGTTTTGGCATGGATCAGCCGCTGCTCACGCGGCTGGTCATGCAATACCACTCCGGCTATTGGCTGCTGCCAGTGCTGGTGCTGCTGATGGCCCTTGTGCGCGGCCCAAGACAAGGCGGCTGGTTCGGTATGGCCGGCGCCTTGCTGGTGTTTTTGTTGACCGCGATTGCCGCATATTGGCCCGTCATCGCCGCAGGGACGGTCGTGTGATTAATCTGCCGGCTTCCTGCTGGCCCGTGCGGCTGCAATATTCAAGCCCGTAATAAAGGCATCGAGCCGCGCCCGCATGAATGCGGGGCGCAAGCTGTCTTCGGTGCCGATTTCAAGCGCCATGGCGCGCAGGCGGCCATCCTGTTCCCACCCGATCGCGCCGTCCGGTTTTTTACTGGCCGCGAACTGAAACCAGCGGTTCCCCACGCGTTGTTCCACCGCCAGATCAGCCGCCGTGGCAGGACCGCCAAGACAATCGCACGCGGCGGTCGTACCCATCACGAATGGCACCTCACCGCCGTGGCCAACACCATCGGCGTTTGGTGAGGCGGTGGCGCCGTGACTAAAATAGTAGCGCCAGGTGGGCGACGTTTTGCTGTGCAGATAAGCGATGCGGCGCGCAAACGCGCTGAACACGACATCGCGCGCGACTTCCCGCCCCAATTGGCGATCATCATTGACGCCGGGATACAGCGGCTTGACCAGCACACGTGCCTTGCCCAACTGCTTGATCAGGTCCGCCGGGTCGATGCCAAAGGCCAGCGCGACGCTGGCATCATTGCTGGTATTGCCAATGATAAGCGGCACCTTCGCTTCGCGGCCTTGCTGAAACGCTTGCAAGATGGGGACCGGTACCGCGGCATCGCCGACAATAAAGCCGGGCGCCAGCGACAAGCCCTTGCCCTCCAGGGCCGCCAGGCGTTCGGCCGGGATCGCCTTCAGTGCGGCGACGCTGGTTTGCGCGCCAGGCAAGCCAAGCGCGCTGGCAACAGCATTGCCGCTGGCGAGCGCTTTCGCACGCTTATTGCTGGGAACGCCGTACGGGCTTTGCGCAATGGCGCCACTGAACAAATTCTTTGCCAGCGGCGAGGCCATCAAGGCCAGCACACTCTGCGCGCCTGCCGACTGGCCAAACACGGTCACTCTGGCCGGATCGCCGCCAAAGGCGGCAATGTTCTTCTGTACCCACTGCAGCGCCGCTATCTGGTCGAGCAGGCCGAAATTGACCGAACCGCCAGGCCGCTGACGCTCCAGGGCAGGATGGGCAAAAAAGCCCAATGGGCCCAGGCGGTAATTGATGGTCACGACGACCGCACCACGGCGCGCCAGCGCACTGCCGTCGTACAGCGGCAAACTGCCGGCCCCGAAGATCAGCGCACCACCATGGATCCAGACCATGACAGGCATCCTGGCAGCCGGATCGGGGTTCTTGCTGAACACGTTCAGATAGAGACAATCTTCAGAGAGCTGACCGGGGTCGCCGCCCCCTTCCAGTGACAGACCAGGCTTCTGGTAGCAAGCGGGGCGGGACGTTCCCGCCTCGCGCACCGCGGTCCATGGCGCGGGCGGCTGGGGCGCTTCCCAGCGCAGCGCGCCCACTGGCGGGGCCGCAAAGGGCAGGCCGCGAAAGATTGCGATCTCGTTCTGCAGTACGCCTTGCACCGGGCCGCTGCCGGTGTCAATCACGCCTGTCTGGGCAAGGCTGGCAAGCGGCAGGGCCAGCAAGGTCAAGAGCGGCAAGGCACTCCGGTTCGGCACGCGAAACATCAGTCACCTCCAGGACGATTTGCGCATTACGGCCAAGGACAGATTCTGCCCTGCTGCCAATGTTGTTCAAATATAATGAACACGGCAGCTCTTGTCCAATGCATTCCAAGGATCTCATGTCGATCACCCCCACGCTGGCAGACCGGCTGGCGCAAAACCGTGCGAACGGCCAAGTGTCAGTTAGCAAACAGGCCCTCTTTTCCCGGCGCGCCTTGCCAACCTGGGCACAGCTCGGTCTGACGCCTTATCTCTGCGTTTTTGGCGCTTGTTTTAGCTTGTATCTGATTTCGCTGGTCCTTGTATGGGACCAGTTCATGGCGGTGCGCCCCTTCTTCAGCGGTGACCTTAGACATCTTGGACTTGCCATCGCACTCAACTATTTGGTGCTGATGTGGAGCGCCTGCATCATCCAGTACAAATTGCAGAGCGCGGGCTTGCAACGGTCCGGCTGGGGCGTGACGGTCATTTGTTTTATCCTCCTCAATCCGCTGATACTCGGCTGGGCAGTCGCCATCGTTGTTCTGTGGCGCGCCGTCGCCGCCTACCATTTGCTGCAAGCGGAGGCGACAGAAAAAGCACAATGAGGCTTGGCATTCGCGCGTCGGAAGCAGGAAACTGCTGCTGTAAAATGGCAACTATCATTTCCATATTTGCATGAATCGACTCGCACGCACATGATCGAAAAAAACGAAAAGTTTCCCAACGCCTTAGAAGGCGTGATGCTGATGGCGGCGCTGATGCTGGTCGAGTACATCATCGGCAGCGCCATGTACGATATGCGCGGCGCGATGGGGCTGGAACCCCGTGATATCGCGGGGATGATGATGATCGTCAGCAATGGGCTGATTTTCACCTTCCTCATGGAATACAAGGGGCTGAGCTACCGCGAACTGTTTCACTCATCGGCGTCCCAGGCTGGCGCATCGCTGGCGCTGATAGTGCCGGCCATCCTGCTGACGGTGCCGGCCCTGATCATGGTGGTCGGCTTTCTGCTCGAGATCGTGGTCCGGCTGTTTCCCCTGTCGCCATCCCAGATGGACATGTTCAAGGAGATGGGGTCGGGCAGCGTCGGTTCCATCATCATCACCTGCCTGCTGGCGCCGGTTCTTGAAGAGATGCTGTTTCGCGGCATCATCTTGCGCAGCTTCCTGTTGCAATATCCGCGCTGGATTTCAATTTTTGCTTCGGCAGCCATTTTCGGCGCCGCCCACATGAACGTGTACCAATTCACGGCCGCCTTCATTCTGGGTCTGTTCCTGGCCTGGCTGTATCAACGCACCAAATCGCTCGTGCCTTGCATCGTGCTGCACGCGGTCTACAACAGCTTGCTGCTGGCAATTGGATTAACCGGGGCAGAATGGGCCGATGCAGCCATCAGCGGCAACGCCGCGTTCACCCTGGCTGCCTGTTTCCTGTTGGCGGGCGCGGGTATGTACGTGCTGCGGCGCGTGTTGCCGGCCAAATGAGCGACATTGTCGAGCACTGGTTCGGCACCGCTTTCCAGCAACTGCATCCCTTGCTGCAGCGCTTGCACCGCACTGGTGGCGTGCTGTCGGGCCCGGTTCAGATCCGCTTCGGCAGCGGTCTTGCAGGCATGCTGGGACGGCGCATCGCGCACCGCACAGGCGTGCCCACGTCCGGTGCGGACCATCATCTCCGCGTCGCGATCCATGCCCGCGATGGCGTGCTGCACTGGGAGCGCAGCTTCGATGGGCAGTCGAGCTTCAGTTCGCTATTTCTTCCGGTCGGGCACTATCCAACAGGCCACTGGCTCGAACAGACCGGGCCAGTGGCGTTGCGGCTAGGCGTGGACATTGTCGACGGCGGCTGGCACTGGCAGCACCGCGACAGCCGCATTCGTGGCCTGCCGCTGCCAGCCTGGTGTCTGCCCCGCCTGATCGCCAGCAAGTGCGTTGAGGGCAGCGGCTACCGGTTTGCGGTGTGCATGTCGCTGCCGCTGCTCGGCTTCGCGTTTGCGTATGCCGGTACGCTGGCACTGTCGCTTGACGAGGCCGCCTAGGACCGCTTACTGCGCTTTCAGATACGCGCGAATGGCCTCACGCACTTGTTGCGGCTGATCGATCATGGCGAAATGCCGCGCTGGCGACACCGTCACCACCTGCAGCTTCGGCGTACCTGCCAGCAAGCCTTTGTAGTACGCAGCCTTGTCGGCCGCGCGCATGGGCATGCCGGCAGCGATCATGTCCGCCTCGTGAAACGGCGCAATCATCAACACCGGCACGCGAATCTTCGGCAAGCCGCTGCGCAGGTCAAGCGCCACGACTTGTGCCATGTATTCGGTCACGGCGGCGGGATCGCTGAGCGCGCTGCTGGCGGCGAGACGGTCGGCATTGGCACTGTCCATCACCCCGAACGGGCTATGCATGAACGACTTCTGCTGCGCTGCAAAGCTGTCGCGGGTGACGCCGGCCATGCGCGCGCGCATGCCGTTGGCCATGGCGGGGCGCTGTGCCAGCTGCAAATTCTCTGTGCCCGGCATGACTGGCAGGCCGTCAATGGCGATCACGCCGCCGATTTGCTCAGCATGATTTTCTGCATAGGCAAACGAGAACGTGGCGCCCAGGCTGTGACCGACAAGAATTGGTTTGACGAGTTTGCGGGTCGCAATCAATTCGCCCAACCAGGTATCGACGCCAGCAACCAGGTCGCCGCCCACGGCGCTCTGACCGTGAAAGCCTGGCAGCGTGACCAGATAGAGCACATGTTCCTTGCCGAATTCGCGCACCAGATCGTCCCACACGTAAGGGCCGCTGGACAGGCCGGGAATGAGAATCATCGGACTGCCGGTGCTGCCGTGGCGTTCGACCAGCATGGGGCCAACGGTAAATTTTTCCGCTGACTTAGCGCTGGCGCTGGCAGTCACTGGCGGGATCGCTTCAGTGGCGATGCCAGACAGCGGTGCGAACAGGGCGAGCATGGCGGCAATCAAGATGGTGCGGTGCATACAGTCTCCTTGGGTGGTCTTATTTTGAATCGGAAAAAATCGCTTCGATCGGCTGGGCAAACAGCCGGGCAATACTGAACGCCAGCGGCAGACTGGGGTCGTACTTGCCGGTCTCGATCGCATTGATGGTCTGGCGCGACACTTCCAGCAGGTCGGCCAGGTGAGCCTGGCTCCAGCCCCGTTCGGCGCGCAATTCGCGGACGGTGTTTTTCATCGGTTCAGCACGCGGCGCAGAATCACCACCACACCCCACACTGCGCCCATCAGGGGCCAGACCGTGAACATCGATAACCTCGGCATGCCCGTGTTTTCCAGAAAGCCGTAGGTAAAGGTCAGGCCGGCCGTCACGGCGGCGGCAATGGCGACCGCCTCCAGCGTGCGCAGCCGAATATATTCGTCGCTGCGGGCCAGCTGGCGTGCAATGGCGCGCACGCCCAGGCCGAAGCCAATCATCGGGCTCACCATCAGCGCGATGCGCAACATGCCTTCGGGCAGGGCCGCGCTGTAACGCAGCGCCACCACCAGCAGCACGGTATAAATCGCCAGCCCTGAAAACAATTCAATGTGATACAGCCGGTAGGCTTCCTTTTCGCGCATTGCATTTCTCCTGTGTGTAAAGTATGCTTGACATGGTAGTCAGGCGAATTCGCAATGTCAAGGAAACTTTACAAGTATTTTTGAACGCGGGTGCTACCATCGTTCTCCCAGCTTATTGTCAGGAGAATTGCGATGAAGATCTTATTTGCCGCTGCATGCGCCGCCTTGGCCTGTTCCACTTCGATCGCGGCAGCCCCGCCGCAGTCGCTCGACATGAAGGTGGCCACTGCCACCGGTGCCGGTGCAGCGCTGGGCACGGTGACCATCGAAGAAACGGCGTATGGCGTGGTGTTCACACCGGCCCTGAACGGCCTAGAACCTGGCATCCACGGCTTCCACGTGCACGAAAAAGGCAATTGCGGCCCTGACATGAAAGATGGCAAACCGGTGCCAGCGCTGGCCGCGGGCGGACACTACGATCCCGATAACAGCAAGCAGCACGGCCTGCCCTGGGGCAGCGGCCACCGTGGCGACTTGCCGCCGCTGGTCGTCGATGCCAAAGGCAATGCGACGCTGGCGGTGCTGGCGCCGCGCCTGAAACTGGCTGAACTGAGCGGCAAGGCCTTAATGATTCACGTCGGTGGCGACAACCATTCTGACCATCCCATGCCGCTGGGTGGTGGTGGTGCCCGCATGGCATGCGCAGTCATTAAATAGTCGGGTATGTATTGAATTTTGGATAAGTTGGCTTGCTATAATCGATAGATGATTTTCGCTAAGCAAGCCGCATGACGGCCACTGGCCGCCAGGCGGCCTTTGTGCTGATTCTGGCGTTCCACATTCTTGCAATCTGGCTGCTGCCGCAGCGCACGCGGCTGGACGATGTCCGCACTGCCGCCACCCCGCTGCAGATCACCTTTGTGCGCCCTGTCGCGCCTGCGCCGGCGCCGGTGGTCAGCCTTCCTTCTCCGGTACGCAACAGCAAGAGCGTGCCGCGCCAGCCCAAGCCTGTGCGCGCAGTGCCAGAATCGCCGCCAGCCATGGTGCTGATTCCCGCGCCGCCAGTCGATCAGGCACCGGCAGCACCAAGCGCCCACGACATCCTGCAGCGCGCGCGTGCCGATCTGGGCAGGATTGACCGCGCCATACGCATACAAAGTCCGGACCCGGGGGCGCGCAGTATCAGGGCGCAGACACCCAGGCTGGAGGCGGCCATGGCCAGTGCGTTTCGCGAACGGGGCCCTGCCCGCATCGAAGAGCTGGTGCTGGCCGACGGCACCCGTGTAAGCAAGGTGGGCAATATGTGTGCATTCAAAGAGTCCAACAGCCTGACCGGCGGCCGTGACGTGTTCAAGGACGGCATCAAGACACGCTGGCAAACCTGCCCTAAATGAAAGTGATTCCAAGGTGAAGAAAACCACCGCGCTCCTCCTGGCCCTTGCCACCGCCGCCCTGGTGGCTGGCGTAACGATCAGGTTGAACCAGCCAGCCAGTAACGCTGTCAAATTTGTGCAGGGAAAAGCACGGGGCGGCTACACCATCGCCGAGCGCCTCAACGAGTTCGGCCCGCTCGTGCAAAGCCGCATGCAGCCGCACTTCCGCGCCGCAGGCGTGGCCTATCCACCGCAAGACCTGGCCTACCTCGCGTTCAAGGACCAGCGCGTACTGCAAGTTTATGCGCGCAATCAGGGCGATGCAGCCTGGCGCTTCGTAAAGCAGTATCCGGTCTTGCGCGCCAGCGGTATGCCCGGGCCAAAACTGATGGAAGGTGACAAGCAGGTGCCGGAAGGGGTCTACCGCGCCGAGTCGCTCAATCCCAATAGCCGCTTTCACCTGTCAATTCGGCTCGATTACCCGAATGCCTTCGACCGCCGCATGGCGCAACAGGACCAGCGCAGCCGCTTGGGGGGCGACATCATGATCCACGGCAGCGACGTGTCGATTGGCTGTCTGGCCATGGGCGACGAGGCCGCCGAAGATTTGTTCATCATGGGGGCGCTGGCAACAAAAGAACGGGTGCGCATCGTCGTCAGCCCGACCGATTTTCGGGTACCCCATGCGCTAGCACCCAAGCTGAGCTCAGCCTGGGCGGGCGCCTTGTACACCAGTCTGCGCGATGAACTGCGGCAGTTTCCCGCCGCACCGGCAGCGCACTAGCTTAGTGTTGCGCCTTCCTGCCGCCGTCGTGGTCGGGAATCATCACCAGCTTGCACGTGCCTTTCACCAGATCGCCGCGCGGTGTTTTCATTTCCACAGCGGTGCCAGGGGCTTTGCCTTTGCACACTTCCAGTGCTTCCGGTGGCGGACCTCGGCGCTGTTCGCCATTGCCGGGGCCGCCCTCACCGGGCCGCTGATTGGGCGGCGCGGCCATGGCGGCTGCGCTGCTGACTATGAGGGTAAGGATCAAAGTGGTTCGCATGGTTCCTCCTGTTAAAGTGAACCCATGATGCGCCGCAATTGTGCAGGAAGTTTGAAGGCGGTGAAAAAACTGCACCGCCGCCTGCAGCAGGGCGGCGGTGGCGCGGTATTTATTTGGCCGCGCGTACTTTGCCGAATGCATCGCCTGGTTTCCAGCCAGGCAAGCGCGGCGCGTCTGCAATCTTGCGGCCCAGGTTCAGGGTGAACTGGGCCTGCTGCACCATGCCCGATAAATCCCAGCTCGGGTCGTATTCGTCACCCACCTGGTGGTATTTGGCGCGATAGCTTGCCGCCTTGACCTTGGCCCCGTCCGGATCTTTGGTGTAGTCCTTGCCCCCCTTGATCGAGAACGAAGGTACGCCCGCCTTGGCGAAACTGAAATGATCGCTGCGGAAATAGCCGCCGGCCAGATCCGGTTCGGCTGGTGTGACTGTCATGCCCATGCTCTTGGCAGAGGCAGCGGCCATGTCGCCCAGGTCGCTGCGCTCGGCGCCGCGGGTGTCGATATCGCGCGTGGTGCCGATGAAATTGAGGCTGTCGAGGTTCAGGTTGGCTGCGGTTTTGTCCAGCGGCCACAGGGGGTTGGCCGCATAGGCTGCGCTGCCCAGCAAGCCTTGCTCTTCCGCCGCCACGAACAGGAACATTTGTGAGCGCTTGGCGGGCGCCTTGACCGCTTCCTGTGCCATTGCCAGCAAGCCCGCGATGCCCGACGCATTGTCCACCGCGCCGTTGTAGATATTGTCGGCACCGTTGCCCTGCTTGCCGAGATGGTCCCAGTGACCGGTGTAGACCACCAGCTCGCTCTTGAGCTTGGGGTCGGTGCCTGGCACGATGCCGGCCACATTGAATTGCTCGAGGTTGCGGACGGTCGCCTTCATTTCGCCTTTGACGCGGGCGTTCAGCGCCACGGGCTTGAACCCCTTGACTTCAGCGGCGGCGCGCAGCGCGTCGAGATCCTGGCCGGCGGCCGTGAACAGCTTGCGTGCGGCGGCGTCGGTCAGCCAGCCTTGCATGCCGGCGCCCAGTTTGTCTTCGGACAGCTGGAACGTTTCGTTGACCCAGCTGTTTTGCACCACGCTCCAGCCGTATGAGGCGGACGCGTCGGTATGGATCAGCAGGACGCCGGCCGCACCCTGGCGCGCTGCTTCCTCGAACTTGTAGGTCCAGCGGCCGTAGTAAGTAAGGCCCTTGCCGTTGAAGCGCGCCGGCTCCGCCGCCGTGGGCGCCGGATCATTGACCATCACCACCACGACTTTACCTTTGACGTCGAGGTCTTTGTAATCGTTCCATCCTTCTTCGGCCGCCACGATGCCGTAGCCGACAAACACCATCTCCGCATCGAACTGGTGGGCTGCCTTGGCGTCGCCCGGTCCCCACACCCAGTCACTGCCGAAGGCGAGCGTCTGCGCCTGGCCCGCGGCCACCACACCAATGCTGCTGGCAGCCGGATCGGCTTTGACACCGGCAATCTTGACCGCCTGGCGATAGCTGCTGCCATTGGCTGGCTGCAGTCCGATGGCCATTGCCTGGGTCTCGAGATACGCCACCGTCAGGTCGGCGCCGCGCTGGCCGGTGCCACGGCCTTCGAGTACATCGCTCGAGAGGAAGGCCAGATGGGCGCGCAAGGGCGCTTCCTTGACCACGGGAGCGGCGTTGGCTGCTGCGACAGCTTGTGCCGGAAATGCCAGGGCCAGGCTGGTCGCCAGTGCCGTGACGGTGATGGAGGAAAGCATCTTTTGCATGGGTTCCTGTTTCAATGTCGGGTTGGATAAATACCGTGCGCGCGGGTAGGCGGCCCGAGCATTGTATGCCATGCGCCGCGCGGCGCTACAGTGGCTGCAGCTCGAACACGCGGCGCTTGCCGCTGTCGATGTCGGCCTGGGCCTGGCGAAAAGCGGGGATGCTGTTGAACAGCTGCTGAAAGCTGCCGTCCTTGATGGCGCGCCGCAAGCCACGCTCGACGCGCTTGCCCAGGGCCGCGTTCTCCTTGCTGACGAAAAAGTAGAACGGCACGTGATAATGCAGGAAAATGGTTTGTTCCACGGCCAGTGCCTGTTCCGGATTGGCGCGCGCTTCGTTGGCAGCTTCGTACACGCCGCGCGGCAGGTAGTCAAAGCGTTTTGCGCGCAGCATCGGGAACAGATATTCGTAGGCGATGGATGTGACAACCGGCAGCTGATTGGCGCGCAGAATGTCCGTCGATGGCCAATTCACGCCAGCGCCTGCCTTCAGCGCGCGCAGCTCGTCGAGGCTGCGAATGGCGGAAAACCGGGGCTGGTCTTCAGCGCGGATCAGAAATAGCCGGTAATCATGCAAGTGGCGCAGCAGCGACACCCGCACCGGCCATAGATCTGCCTCGCGCTGTTTATCCGAGCCATCCCACATCAGGTTGATGATGCCGTTATTCTTGATCTCGGTGGCCTGGCGCGGGCTGGTCAGCTGCTGGTCGATCTGGACGATCTCGAACGGCCCCTCGTTCCGGGTTTTTTCCAGCGCCAGGCGCAACAGACGGGGAAAGTAAATGGCGTGGCTGGCGGCGCTCGGATGCAGGCCGGGCGTGACCACGCGCAGCGTCACCGGCGCGGCCGGGGCAGCCGTGCAGAACAGCAGGGCGAAGGCAACTACAAGCAGACGCATGCGGAGAAGGGCGGTGGCAGCAATGGAGCCCATACTACCGCAGTGCTGGTATCGCAACAATATCCTGGGGGCGGCAGTCTAGCGCACACACACGGCGCGAGCGGGCAGCGGTGCCGACCAGCGGTACCACCAGCTGGCAAGCAAGGTGCCGCCCGTCGCCAGCGCTGCCGCCATGGTCAGCATCAGCACGGCGCTGTGCTGCGGCGTTGACCAGCTGGCCAGCTGCGCGAGTGCGGGCGCGAGCAGCAGTGGCGCCGGTGTGCCGCCCGCTGCCAGAATCAGCAGGCGCGCCGGCGCGCCGCCGTTTGCCAGAGACAAGCGATACAGCGCGCCGTAGGCGAACAGAGCGCCCAGCAAGGGCCATGCCAGCAAGTAGCTCACGCCAGGCAGCACGGCGCTGCTCAGCAGCAAGGTCAGTACCAGCACGAGTTTGGCGCCGAGCACAGTCGCCGGCAAGCCGATGCGCGTGACGAGCTGGCGCTGCGCTGCGGCAAACAGCGCGCTACCCAGCGCCATGCAAGCGAGCAGATACCAGCGCTCCCAAGCTTGCGCCTCGGACATGGGCAGCTCGCCCGCACGCAAGAAAAGCAGTTGCTGATGCATGCCCACGGCAATCAGCACCATCGTCGCGGCAACGGCGACAAACACGAGCGCACCCACGCCCAGCGAGCGCAAGGGCATGCCTGAGCGGCGCATTGCCAGCGCGCCCACCACCACGAACAAGAAACTGGTGAACAGCGTCAGCAGCCAGGCGAACTGGGCACTGTAGCTGAGCTGGCCCAGCAACGGCAGCTCGAAGTGGACGCTATCGCCGTCCCTGAGCGATGCCAGCGGCACGCTGCCGAAGTGACGCACCAGCGCCAGCATGCGCTCACCCACCTGCTGCAAGGTGGCCGCATCGATCTGGCCGGGTGCGTCGCCGCCCGGCGTGGCAAATTGCAGCCGCGCGTAGTCAAGCTGGTCCGGCGGTGCGGACCGTTCAAGATCCGGTGTGAGCGCAGCCACAAGGGCCAGCGCGGCGTTGCCAGGCGGTGGGGGCGGCGCGGCGTTCGAGGCGTCCATCAGCGCGCCATTGCCGCCGCGGCTTGTGCTCAGCAGGAGCGGACCACGGTTGCCGATCGCATCGAACTGCAGCACGAGGCCGACTGTGCTAGCCCAGGGATGTTGGTGCACAAATGCCCGCGCACCTGGCGGCCTCGCCCTGTCTGCGCCTGCAAACAGGAACACCATGTCGTTCTCCTGCGGTGCGTGAAAACGCAATGCACGCAGGGTTTCCAGCATGGCGGCCACAGCGAGCTGCTCACCCGGCCTGTCGTAATGTACAGCGAGGAGCAGGGCGGGCCGGCGGCGGCGATCAATCGCGCTGCCCTTGATGCGTACCAACACATCGTGTGTCGTGGCCAGCGCCGCACGGGACGCGGCGCGCACGCTCGGAACGGTCAGCGCGGTTTGCGTTGCCGCGCCGGTCTGCATGTCGGGTGTCAGGCCCAGTTCATGCAAGCGGGCCACGATCGCGGCGCGCCCGATTTGCTTGGCGCCGCCAGACACCGTCCGCAGCGCGCGCAGGGCGGAAAACTGGGCGGGCGCTGCGCTGGCAGTCCGTGGTTCGGGTAGGGGCGCAGTTTGCAGAGAAAGCCAGGCCAGGCCAGCCAGCACAAGCGTGGCAATGGCCAGACCCGCCAGGCTGGATCGTTCCAGCTGGTGGGGCAAGGTTGACATCAGGTCGTCCCGGTAGCGCCTGCGTGCTGGCGCCGCGGCGTCGTTCTAATGAGGCAAGCGGCGCAGGTCAGTGCCCGCGCCGCTTGCAAGTGGGTACAAAC
This sequence comes from Massilia sp. CF038, assembly GCF_900129765.1. Lineage (GTDB taxonomy): Bacteria > Pseudomonadota > Gammaproteobacteria > Burkholderiales > Burkholderiaceae_D > Telluria_A. The sequence continues at coordinate 64,898 of NZ_FQWU01000007.1, read as the reverse complement.
TCAGTCCAGGCGCCAGACGTAGGCGATCTGTCCCCAGGCTGGCTCTGCCACGCCATTGCTGGTCGCTGGCTTGAACTTGCACATCCGCAAAGCGTCGATGGCGGCGCGATCGAGTTCGCGGTGGCCGCTCGATTTTTGTACCCGGCTGTCGCTCACTTCGCCGTTGGCGCCAATCAGCAATGCCAGGCTGACGGTGCCGGTATAACCATTGCGGGCAGCCGTCGCCGGATAGTCGGGCAATGCGCAGTCCTTGGCATTGGCCAGGGCGGCGACAAACACCTTTTCCTTTTTGATGTCGCCGGTGCCGCCACCGGCGCCAGCACCACCGTCATCTTTTTTCCCTTGCACGACGGTTTCGCCCGGCACGGTTGGCTCGGACTTTTCCTCGATCTTGCGGCTGACCACGTCATCTTGCTTGATGTCGACGATTTCCGTGAAGGGCACGACGATCTCCGGCGGTTTCGTCCTGGTCGTGAGGTCGGGATCGGTTCTGATCGGCGGCGGCGGCAGCGGCAAGGGCGGCACGGCAATCGTCGGCCCCGGCTTTTCCGGCGGCACCACGATTTTCATGTTGAGCGCCGCAATGGCGAACGCAAGATGTAATCCCGCGACGATGGCAATTTTGCCGAACTTGCTGCCCTGGTCTCCAAACTGTGCTGCATGCATATTGTTCTCCCGGTTGTAATGTGTTTTTGCACTGCCGTGGAGTTAATATATGCTAGGACATAGCAAAACAAAAGCTATTTGATAGTACTTTCGAATGCCTGTTGTTTTTCGCAACACGCCGAGAACTGCCTGGAAAGAAAAACGCCCCGCCTGGCTGCAGCCGGGCGGGGCGTCGATGAGGGTGACTGGCGTTTATTCGAGCGTCCACACGTAGGCAATCTGACCCCACGCCGACTGCGGCGCGCCATTTGCCATGGCCGGCTTGAATTTGCACAGGCGCAATGCCGCGACAGCTGCCCGGTCCAGCTCGCGGGAGCCGCTCGAGTGCTGAATCTTCGAGTCGCTCACGCGGCCGTCGGGCCCGATCAGCAATGCCATCTTGACGGTACCGGTTTCGCCATTACGCGCGGCGCTGGCAGGGTAATCCGGCTTGGCGCAATCGCTGGCGTTGGCCAGGGCCGCACTGAACATTTCGCCGGTATTGGTCGAGTTCGATGGAGGCGCTTCCGGCGCGACCGGGCCTGGCTCTGCTGGCACCGGATCGGCAATGGTGGTGGCCTGGACTGCTTCCGGCGGTGGCTCTTGCGCCACTTCAACTTCCACTGGGGGTGTGAATACTTTTGGGGGCGTCACGGCCTTTTGTTTCGGCTGTGGCGGCTCCGGCGGTGGTGGCGGCGGTTTTGGCGCTTCAATATTGAACATGATGATTTCTTCCACCGCTTTCGGCATCGGGAACACCTTGGCATCCATGTTGTGGATCAGGGCGGCGCCGACGGCCAGGTGCAGCGCGCTGACGATGGCGATCTTGGTAAATTTTGTGCCTTGGCCTTCCTGCATGTCTGAGAAATGCATCGCGTTCTCCTGGTTGGTTTGTCTTTTTCGCACTACTTGAGAACCACTATATGCTATGTCCTAGCAATTTATAAGCGATTCAGTAGCAAATCTTGTTGCCAAATGTATCTGGCGAGGGGCGCTGCGTCCTGCTGGCCCGAGAGGGCGGGGCGCTCGCGTCGCGCTCCGATGTGTGAAATAATCTCATTCGACCCTGCTCACTTCCGTTCGCTCCCACACATTGATGCCATTCAATGGTAAGCAGATGTAAGCGAGCGCAGCCGTATCCACTGGAGAATCAAACGTGCAGACTGAGCAAAAAACGATTCGCGTCATGCTGGCCGACGATCATCCGATCGTGATGACCGGCTTTGCCATGTCGCTGGCCGGTGAGGGAATGGATGTGGTGGGCCAGGCCAAGACGCCGGACGAAGCAGCTGCCATGTTTGCGGAGCTGCGGCCGGACGTGATGGTCATCGATATTCGCTTTGGCACCGAACTGACCGGGCTGGACGCCGCGGAGGATATCCTCAAAAAATTCCCTAAGGCAAATATCGTCTTCCTCAGCCAGTTCGATCAGGACAGTTTGATCAAGGAAACCTACCGCCTCGGCGCGCGTGCCTTTGTCACCAAGGATTGCGATCCGGCCGACCTGGCCACTGCCGTGCGGCATGCTGCTGAGGGCAAGCTGTATTTCCTGCCGCAAATTGCCGAGCGGCTTGCGAATCTTTCCGTCCGCGGCGACGCTTCGCCCCAATCCCAGCTCGACCAGCGTGGCCTGGAAATTTTCAAGCTGATGGCCGAAGGCTTGACCAATGCCGAAATTGCCGAAAAGCTGAACCTGTCGACCAAGACCATCAGCAACATCAGTCAGTCGGTCAAGGAAAAGCTCGGTGTGCACCGTCAGGCCTACATCACCAAGCTGGCCGTCAAGCACGGTCTGATCGAGCCCTAGTGATGCAGCCGCGCAGCCCCTGGCGGCGGCGCCTGTTCGCGCTGGCCATGCTCTGTCTGCTGGGCGGGCGCGCCGGCGCGGCGCCAGACGATTCCCCAGAAAGCCTGGGCTTTCGCTTCCAGATTGTGACGGGCGACGAATCGACCGTCACGCGCCATATCGCCGAAGACCTGTACAAGCGTCTGGTGCCTATTTTCAGCGGCTTTCGCACCGAGCTGGCGCAGCGCCGCCGCATGGTGTACGTGACCATTGGTCCGGTGGCGCTGCGCAATACCGCCGCGCGCAAATGCGATTGCGTGATCATTGCCGCATATACGTCCAGCCAGGTGTGGCGCACCATTACGTCCGAGCTGCCGCGTTCGCGGGTGCTGAACATGACGGCCATTTACGCCGAGCCGGCGCCGGCCGACCAGCTCAAACTGGTCTCGCTGCTGTACAAGCGCCCGGTGCGCGTGGCTGCCATCGTGAGCCGTGAAACGGGCTTTCTCAAGCCCCTGCTGGACGGCGCCAATCCCGTCGAGATCGAGGACTACACGGCCGGCGCCGACATCAACTACGCGCTCAACCGGGTGGGCCAGGCGCAGGTGCTGCTGGCCATGCCCGACCGCACCGTGTATTCGGCTGAAAATTTCCGCAATATCCTGCTCTCGACCTACCGCCACAACCAGGGCGTGATCGGTTTTTCGGCCGACATGGTGCGCGCCGGCGCGCTGGCAACCACCTATTCGAACATCGAACATATCAACGCCCACGTGGCCGATCTGGCCAACGACTTTGTCGCCACTGGCGAATTGGCGGCGCCGCAGTTTCCGCGTTATTTCCGCACCATCGTCAACGAAGGCGTGGCGCGCTCGCTGCAAGTGGCAGTCAGCGACGACGCGCGCAAATTCGGACGTGACCCACATCCAAGGCGGCCATGAAAAAACTACGATTCTGGCAAAGCTGGAGCATCGGTACCCGCATGGCCTTCATCACCATGCTGCCGGTGGCGTTTCTGTTCACGTCCTTCGTGGGCTACTCCTGGTATTCGCACCGCGCCCAGGTGGCCGAGGAACTGGCCGAACGGGGCAAGATCCTGGCCAAGGCGCTGGCCGAAACAAGCGAATACAACGTCATCTCCGGCAATCTGGCCGACCTGCGCCTGACCATCAATGGCCTGGTCCAGTCAGACAAAAGCATCTACCGCATCGACGTGGTCGACGCCAATCAAAAAATCGCCATCACGGTGGCGTCGCAGGCGGCGGTCGACGCCGAGAATCGCTATTACGAAGCGCCCATCATGAAGCAGGTTACGTGGATCAACCTGTTTTCGGATAACGGGGTGCCCCACGTGACCGGTTCGAGCGATACCAAGCCGCCCACCTTCCCGACCGAGCTGGTAGGGTATGTGCGGGTGACGATGTCGCCTTCGAACATGCTCGACAAGCAGGCGCGCCGCTTCCAGATCGAGCTGGCCATGGCGGCGCTGGCGCTGATGGTCTCCGGTGCCCTGGCGTACTTCCTGGCGCGCAGCCTGACCATGCCGCTCAATTCTTCGATCGGCGCCTTGCGTGAAATCCGTGGCGGGAATTACCGCGTGTCGCTGCCCGTCACCACTGGTGGCGAGGTAGGCGAGCTGCAGGAGTCGATCACCGAAATGTCGGTCGCTTTGGGCCAGTCGCGTGAGGAACTTGAGAACAAGGTTGCCGAACGCACCAAGGACCTGGTCGAGTCGCGCAATGAGGCGCTGCGCGCCGATGCCGACAAGCGCAAACTGATTCAGAAGGTGAACTCGATCGTGGAAGATGAGCGCAAGAGCATCGCCATTGAAATTCACGATGAGCTCAATGCCTCGCTGATTGCCGCGCGCCTTGAATCGCAAAGTATTCTGCACCTGGCGAGCAAGGCCGAGCCGGGTCCGGCGGTGGAAGAAATCAAGCTCAAATCGCAGGCGATCACCAAGCTCACGCTCGACCTGTATGCCAGCGGGCGGCGCCTGGTGCGGCGCCTGCGTCCGGAAGTGCTGGACATGCTGGGCCTGCACGGCGCAGTCGAGGAAATGATCCGTCACTACGACACCAGCCACCCGGAGTGCCACTTCGAATTCCATTCCGAAGGCGACTTTTCCGGCCTGGGCAACGAGCTGGCCATTTCCGCCTACCGCATCATTCAGGAAGCGCTGTCGAATGTGCTCAAGCACGCTGGCGCCACGCACGCCGAGGTGTCGCTCATGCTGTCCGACGCGGGCGACATGCTGCACATCGAAATCGACGACGATGGCGCCGGCTTCAGCACCGGTACCGCATCGAGCGGCATCGGCATTATCGGCATGCGCGAACGCGTGTATGCGCTGGGCGGCAAAATCGCCTTCAGCTCCGAGCCAGACCATGGCACCGTGATTTCGATCACGCTGCCGATTGAAACCGAAGTCACGACTTAAACAACACCACCATGACCCAAGAACTGCGCACGCCCTACGAGCAGGGCAACAAGAATCAGACCACCACCCTGGCCGAATGCATCGCCTGGTACCAGGATCTGGCGCAACGCTATCCGAGCGTGCTGCGCTTCGAAGTGGTGGGCACCTCCGACGCCGGCTTGCCGATTTATGCCGGCGTGGTCACGGCCGATGGCGTGTTCGATCGCGCCCAGCTCAAGCGCGAAGGCCGGCCGGTCTTCTTCAACAATAACGGCATCCACCCTGGTGAACCGGAAGGCGTGGACGCCTGCATGGCGCTGGTGCGCGACTTCTGCCTGCAGCCGGCGCGCCTGGCCGCACTGGGCAAGACGGTCTTCCTGTTCGTCCCCCTGTACAACGTTGACGGCAGCATCAACCGCGCCAATACCTCGCGCGTGAACCAGGACGGGCCGGAGCAGTTTGGCTTCCGCGGCAATGCGCGACACCTGGACTTGAATCGCGACTTCGTCAAATGCGACACGCTGACCGCCCAGGTATTCAACAAGCTGTTTACCGCCTGGGACCCGGACGTGATGGTCGACACGCACACCTCCAACGGTGCCGACTACCCCTACACCATGACCCTGATCCACACCCAGACCGACAAACTCGGTGGTGCGCTGGGCAGCTTCCTGCAGCAGACCATGCTGCCGCATCTGTTTGCCGAGATGGCAAAACGCGGCTGGCCCACCTGCCCGTACGTCAATCCGGTCAAGGACAGCCCGGACCACGGGATCGCCGAGTTCCTCGAAACGCCACGCTTCTCGACCGGCTTCGCGGCCCTGCACCACACGATCGGCTTCATGCCCGAGACGCACATGCTCAAGCCCTTCGCCGACCGCTATGAGTCCATGCGCGCGCTGGTCGAGACGGTGCTTGACTTCACCATCGCCAACGCCACCACCATCCAGGAACTGCGCCGCGCCGCGCGCGAGGCAGGCAAGGCGCGCCACGAATGGCCGGTGCACTGGTCCATGGACGAGAGCAAGCCGTCCAGCTTCCGCTTCAGCGGCTATGCAGCCAAATACAGCGCCAGCGTGCTGGGGAACTATCAGCGTCTGTCATACGACCGCAGCGAACCCTGGGAACGAGATATCGCCTACTTCAACCACTTCCCGGCCGATATTCACGTAACTGTGCCGCGCGCCTACGTGGTGCCGCAGGCATGGCGTGAAGTCGTCGAGCGTCTGCAGTGGAATGGCGTGGCGATGGAGCGTATCGACGCCGACAAGGTCGTCGAGGTCCAGTACTACCATATCAAGTCGGTGGTATCGCGCCCGGGTGCCTATGAAGGGCACATGTTCCATGACGACGTACAGCTTGAAAAACGCACAGCGAATTTGCTGCTGCGCGCCGGTGACTGGTGGGTGCCACTGGATCAGGATCAGGCGCGCTACGCGATTGAGACGCTGGAACCGCAGGGCCACGACAGCTTCTTCCGCTGGGGCTTCTTCAACAGCGTGCTGGAAAAGAAAGAGGCGTATTCGGATTACGTGTTTGAAGACCACGCCGTCGAATTGCTGCGCGATGAACCAGCCTTGCGCGAGAAGTTCGAACAGTGGAAGACGGCCAATCCGGCGCTGCTGTCGAACCAGGAAGCCGTGCTTGATTTTATCTTTGCGAACTGCCAGCGCTATGTCGAACCGGAATGGCGCCGCTATCCGGTGCTGTCGGTCATGTAAAAGCCACCCTACATCGTCCTCGCGAAGGCGGGGACCTATTCCACGTAAAACAACTTCGGTAACGTGGAATCGGTCCCCGCCTCCGCGCGGACGATGTCGGTTTACTGCACCTGCGCCTTCACAATCCAGCGATCCACTTCTTCTCCAGCAGTGCCAATGGCAGCGTGCCATTTTCCAGCACCACTTTGTAAAAGTCACCACCACATCGTCCTCGCGAAGGCGGGGACCTATTCCACGTTACCGAAGTTGTTTTGCGTGCTATGGGGCTGGCGCATGCGCCAGCACCTCCGCGAGGACGATGTGTGGTTTACTGCACCTGCGCCTTCACAATCCAGCGATCCACCTTCTTCTCCAGCAGCGCCAATGGCAGCGTGCCATTTTCCAGCACCACCTCGTGGAACTTCGGCAGGCTGAACTTGCTGCCCAGTGCGGTCTCCGCGCGCTTGCGCAGCTCCGCGATCTTCAGCGCACCGATCTTGTAGCCCAGCGCCTGACCCGGCCACACCATGTAGCGTTCAATCTCACTCCGGGCCAGTGCTTCCGGATAGCCCAGCGTATCGCGGTAATACTGAATCGCCTGTTCACGCGTCCATCCCTTGGCGTGCATGCCCGTATCGACCACCAGACGCGCCGCGCGCAGCATCTCGTCGTTCAAGTGGCCGAAATAATCTTCCGGCTTGTCGAACAGGCCCATCTCCTTGCCCAGCGTTTCCGCGTACAGCGCCCAGCCTTCGGTATAGGCGTTATTGCCGCCAAACTTGCGGAAGTCAGGCAAGTTCAATTCCTGCAGCAGGGCGATATGGAAGTGGTGGCCAGGCTGGCCTTCGTGCAGGAACAGCGTCACCATACCGGTGCTGCCGTACTGGGTTGGGTCATTCACCACTGACCAGAACACGCCGGGGCGCGAGCCGTCAGCCGCAGGCGCAGTGTAATGGTCGGACGCGGTGGCGCGGCTCAGCTCAGGCTCCAGGCGCAGGTCCAGCGGTGCTTTCGGCGTCAGGGTAAACAGCGCGGGCAGCTTGGTGCGCAACACGGCGTCGAGCTTCTTGTACACGTCAATGACTTCCTGCTCGGTCTTGAACGGGCGGTATTTGTCTTGCGCTGCCACCCAGGCTGGCAAACCGGCGGCAGGACCCGTGTAACCCATCTTCGGTCCCACGATCGCGTACTCGCCCTGGATGCGTGCTACTTCCTTCAGGCCGATCGCGTGGATCTGCTCGGGCTTCATGTCAGTGGTGGTTTGCGCTGCCACGTTCAGCTGATACCAGGCGGCGCCGTTCGGCAGCGCACTCCAGCCGGTGCTGGTGCGGGCCTTGGGCAGGTAATCCTGCTCCAGGAAGGCGGCCAGACGTGCCAGCGCCGGATTGAGCTTGATGTCGATCGCGCTGCGGTAGGCCTTGGTCAGCGCCGCCTTGTCCTTCGCGCTGAAGGCGGGCGGCAGCTTTTTGATCGGGGTGTAGAAGATGTTCTCTTCCGCTGTTTTGCTGACCAGCTTCTGGAACTGCGGCAGGGCAGACACCAGCGGCGCCTTTTGCATCACCACGCCAGTGCGCATCCCTTCGCGCATGTTCACGATGGCCTGATCTATCCAGGCCGGCAACTGGTTCAGCCGGTTCAGGTACGCCTTGTATTCCTTCACCGTGGTGAGGCGCTGGCCGGCTTCGCCACCGGCGTAGTTGGCCAGGGTGACGGGCATGCTCGACATCTGATTGATCGGCAGCAGGTGGTCTGGAATGTGTTCAAAGCTGAGCGCTGAATTGAGTTCGAAGTCCAGCACGTCGTAATTGGTTTGCGCACCCAGGTCCAGCGTCATGCGGTCGATTGCGTGCAGGCGCTTCTGGAAGCTGCGGTACAGCGCGAACTGGCGCGCACGCATGGTCGGCGAAATGCTCATGCCGATTTGGTCATCGAAGCGGTTGTCGCCATTTTCGGTGGCGCCCACGGGCTCGAAACGCGCCAGGGCCTGGTAATACTGGTCGGCGATCTGGTCCAGCTGCTGGCGGGCCTGGTCGGCCACGGCGCCAGAGACCTTGCCCGCCGGCGGCGCGCTGGTGGCGGTCGCGGGAGCAAATGCAAAAGTCAGGGCCGCGCACAAGGCGCTCAGGGTAAGGCTTTTCTTCATGCGGTTTTCCGGGTTGAGTAAGGAAGCGGCCACTAGGATACGCGATTCCGCGCAAGTTGGAATGCGATAGCCTTGGCTTATGGAATCGGGGCGGTCCGATTGATATTTTCGCTGTCGAACAGCCAAAACGAGGCGTATTATTTGCCAGGTATTTTTGTATTAACTTCTTCCTAGCCGGCAAGCTTGTTTAAACATGCCGTCAGGACCCGGCAAGCCGGGCTTTGTAGCGCGCCGCGCTGAAGCCATGCGCCTCTGCCATTAAAGCCGCTCCCTTCTGGGGCGGCTTTTTTATGTGCAGATTAATAGAAGCGCCAGCCAGGCTTGAAATCGCGTGGGATGGTCTCGCCTTTCAAGCGCGCCCGGACCAGTTCCTGCGGCAGCATGCCGCCCATCAGAATCTGGTCATGGAAGTCAAGCAGGCTCATCTTGCCTGTATCGACCAGCTCGCGCTTCATGGCACGCAGCTGCAGCGCGCCAATCATGTAGCCGGCCTGGTACAGCGGCGGGTAGTCGCCATTGAAGGAGCGGCGCACTTCGGCGCGGGCATTGTCCGGCTCGTGCCCAACCCGCTTGATCAGCATGTCCACCGCCTGTTCAGGCGTGATTTTGCCCATGTGGAAACCAAGCGAGAACAGGATGCGTGCGGCACGGTGGTTGCGCCAGAACATCATCCCGATGCGGTCTTCCGGCTTGACCGCAAATTTGCGCTCGTACAGCAGCATTTCCCAGTACACGGCCCAGCCTTCGACAAAGAAGGGGGAGTCGAAGGCGCGCCGTTGCGGCTGGTAGCGGTCAGCCATGAACATTTGCAGGTGGTGGCCGGGAATCAGTTCGTGGTGCACGGTCGCGCGCGAGAAGTGCGGGTTGTTGCCGCGCATCGTCATCAGCTTTTGCTCGTGCGTCATGCCGTCGGTGGGGTAGGACACCAGAATCGTGTCGCCGCCCAGGAAGAAGGGGCTGATCAGCTGCGCTTCGGGCGACAGCATATCCATGCGCCAGCTGCGCCGCGCCACTTCCGGAATCGTCACCAGCTTGTTCGCATCGAGGTAGTCGACCGCCTCTTGTGCCAGTCCGCGCACCATGGCGGTCTGCTCGCCCGGCGCCACGTACATGGTCTTGACCTTCTCCATGGCCGCGTGCCAGTCGTTCCCGTATCCCATTTCGGCAGCGGCCGAACGCAGTTCCGCCTCGCCCCACGCCAGTTCCTTCTCGGCCAGCGCCATCAGTTCTTCCGGCGTGTACGGGATCATTTCGCGCTGCAGTGCGCTGACCAGGCCATCGCGCCCAATCGGATCGCCCGTCACGTTCAGGCGCTGCGCGCTCTCTTTGCCGACCAGCCTTTCCTTCAGGCTGGCCGCATAATCGGTCATGGCCTTGTCCAGGTCCGCATACGGCCGCTTGACCCACCAGCTCAAGGTCGGATCGTAACCCTCGTAATAGGTATGCCATTCCTTCAGGTCGCGCGACAGGGTCGCGATGATCTGCAACGCGCGGTTGGCCACGCTACGCGAGGCCATCGGCTTGGCCGCGTTGATGTCGGCGCCGGCCAGCAAAGCATCGTGCGCCTGCTTGACGGTGGCCAGGCTCGCTTGCAGCAGGGCTGCGGCCTGCTGCCCGTTCTGCGCGCGCATCATGCGGCGCGCCTCGGCCAGTTCAATCAGGGGTCGCGCAAATGGCACCAGTGGCGCCGCCTCGGCATAGCGCTTGGTGCGCGCGCTGAGTTCGCGCAGTTCGAAGTCGATCTGGTTGCGCAGCATGACGTAGTCGATGCGGTCTTCCACGCCATAGCTGTCGAATGGCAGACCGTCGAGCGCCTTGCGCCATTGCTGGTAAAACTCGCCCAGCTCCGCTTCGCGCGCAACGCCGTTGGCGACGGTGTACTTGTGATCCAGGCTGGCGTAATCGAGCTGGTAGCGCTGGATCACGGCTGGCATGGCTTGTGCCTGCACCGCGAAATGCGCCAGCGGCGGAATCATTGAGGTGTTGGCCGCCGGTGCGGCAAGCGCGCACGGGAAGGCGGCGGCCAGTGCGGCCGCAAGCAGCAGGGGCGCGCGCATCAGTAGGTCGCCAGGGCGACCGGGGCGCCATTCTTGAAGGTGTAAATCGTCACCGCCGACTTAAGCATGTTACCGGCCGCGTCGTAGGCATAGTTGCCCACCACGCCCTTGTAGCTGCTGGCGTGCATGGCGGTGCCAACGACAGACGGGTCGATCGAATTGGCCGACTTCATCGACTGCGCAATGAACATGGTCTGGTCGTAGAACACGGCGGCATACACGTCCGGCGCCTGCTTGAAGCGTTCCTGGTAGCGTTTCTGGAAGGCCGGGCCGGCAGCCTGGCGTTCGAGGATCGCACCGCCTTGCGCGCACAGGACGTTTTCGCCCACGGCGTCGCCACCCAGCTTGACCATCTCCGGGCTGCACAGGGTGTCGCCGCCGAGCAGTTTGACATCCTTCAGACCCAGCGCGCGCATCTGGCGCACCATGGGCGCGCCTTGCGGCGCATAGCCGCCGAAGAAAATCGCATCGACTTTCTTGGCCTTGAGCGCGGTCAGGATGGCGGCAAAGTCAGTCGCCTTGTCGGTTGTGAATTCATGGCCCGCCACGGTCAGCCCGGCCGCCTTGGCCTGCTTGGCAAACTCCATTGCCACGCCCTGGCCGAAGGCGGTGCGGTCGTCGATCACGCCGACCGTCTTGAGTTTGAGCTGCTTGACGGCGTAGCCTGCCATGGCGCCGCCCAGCTGGTTGTCGCTGGCGACCATGCGAAATACATTCTTGTAGCCGCCTTGTGTCACCTTGGGATTGGTGCCCACCGTCGACATGATGATGCCGGAATCGTTATAGATGCGCGAGGCGGGAATCGCCACACCCGAGTTGTATGGTCCCAGCACAAAGCGCACGCCGGCATCGGCCAGTTTCTGCGCCACGTTCACACCGGCTTTCGGATCGCCCTGGTCGTCCTCGGACACCAGTTCGAAGCGCAGCTGCTTGCCGCCCACCGTCATCTTTTTCGCATTGAGCTCCTCGACTGCGAGGCGCACGCCGTTTTCGTTGTCCTTGCCGGCAAACGCGTTCGCGCCCGACAGCGGTCCGCTCACGCCAATCTTGACCACTTGCTCCTGCGCGCTGGCAGCCTGGGAAGCCAGCAGCATGGCAGCTGCGGCGATCGTCATTACGGTTTGATGCGACGGCATACGAGGTCTCTCCTGTGATCTGTACCAAAGGGCAATCATCGCACGATTTCCGGGTTCTTTTGTGCGGTTTTAGGCACCCGCGCCATGCGAAATCAGTTCAAGCGGCAATGCTGTAGTGAACTTTATTTGCTCCATAGAAAACGCCGAGGATACGCCCGACAGGTTGGCCGCCTTGATCAGCTTCTTGTAAAAGCGGTCGTAGCCGCCAATGTCAGTGGTGACCACCTTGAGCAGGTAGTCGACATTGCCGCTCATGCGGTGAAACTCCTGCACTTCGGGCAGGGCGACCACAGCCGCAGCAAAGCGGTTTAGCCATTTCTCGTCATGTTCGGTGGTTTTGATGCTCACGAAAACGGTGACCGGCAGCCCCACCTTGTGGCGGTTGACGATCGCGACCCGGCTTTCGATATAGCCATCGTCCTCCAGCCGTTTCAGGCGTTTCCAGCACGGTGTGGAGGATAAACCTACTTTCGCACTGAGCGCCGCGATGGACAGCGTGCCGTCGCTCTGCAGGGCGGCCAGGATGGCGCAGTCAAACTTGTCGAGATCGTGCATTCTGTTTTTGTGCAGTATAGGGAATGAATGTGCTGAATATACCCATATTGGAAGGAGATTTGGTAACTATTTTCCCTTTCCGGCCATTACCATATTGGCCATGATGAATGAAATTTACCTCGACGCCAACGCCACCTCGCCCGTGCTGCCCGCCGCCATTGCTGCTGCCGAGGCCGCAATGCGCGAAGGCTTTGGCAACCCCAGCAGCAGCCATTGCACTGGTCTCAAGGCCAAGGCCATGCTGGCTGCAGTGCGCGCCCGTGCCTGCCGCCTGCTGGGCGTGGGCGATGGCCAGCTGACCTTTACCAGCGGCGCCACCGAAGGCATCCAGACCGCGGTGCTGTCGGCACTGTGCGCGATTCGCGAGCGGCGCGCGCGCGGCGAAGCCACCGGCGACCTGCTCCTATATGGCGCCACCGAACACAAAGCCGTGCCGGAAACGCTGGCGCACTGGAACCGCATTCTTGGCACCGGGCTGGAGCTGCGCGTGCTGCCCGTGGATGGATACGGGCGCCACCAGCTCGATGTGCTGCGCGAACTGGCGCCGCGCGCCGCCATGGTCTGCACCATGGCCGCCAACAATGAAACCGGCGTCATCTCCGATCTCGATGGCATCGCTGCCGTCCTGTGCGCCTCGGCCAGCCCGGCCTACTGGATGGTTGACAGCGTGCAGGCGCTTGGCAAGCTGCAGCTCGACCTGGCCACCACGCGCATCGATTACGCGCCGTTCTCGGGGCACAAACTGTATGCGCCCAAAGGGATCGGCATGCTGTATGTGCGGCGCGGCGCGCCCTACACCCCCTTGATGTGTGGCGGCGGCCAGGAAGCGGGCCAGCGTGCCGGCACCGAAAACATGGCGGGTGTGGCGGCCCTGGGCGCCGTGCTCGAAGCACTGGAAGCAGGCGGCGTGTTGCGCACCCACGAAGAACTGTTTGATTTCCGGGCACGCCTGGCCGACGCCCTGCGCGCCGCCTTGCCTGGCATCGTCTTCAATGCGCCGTTCGGCAACGCGCTGGCCACCACGCTCAATTTTTCGGTGCCCGGCTTTTCCAGCAAGGAGCTGCTTGACCTGTTCGACGCGGCCGGTGTGCGCGTCAGCGCCGGCTCGGCCTGTTCGTCGGCCAAGGCCGCGCCCAGCTACGTGCTCGAAGCGATGCATTTGCCGCACTGGCGCTGCGCCGCCGCAGTGCGCATGTCCTTCGGGCCGATGGCGGATCAGGCCTTTATTGACGCAGCCTGCGCGCGCATTGCCCACTGCGGCGAAGCGTTGCGCAAGACCTGCCTGATTCCTTCCGCAGGTCAGGGCGAAACCAGCGACGGCATTGTGCAACTGAGCGTCGACGGCGCCTCCAGCTGGCTTATTTTCGATGCAGCCAGCGCGAGCTGCGCGGTGATCGACCCGCTCGCGCCCCTGGCACCGCGCATTGCCGATCTGATTCGCTGCCAGAACGTCCAGGTGCGGGCGGTGCTCGATACCGGCGCCGATGGCAGCGGCCGCGCTGCCTTGTTGCCGCTGCTGGAAGGCCATCTCGCGATGGCGTCCACCGCCAGCGCCATGCTGGGTCAACAAATACTGGTCCCTGCGCCGCACAGCGATGGCCTGGCCTATCTGTTTGGCGACGCCGCGGCCGATGGCACCCTGCCGGCACAGGCGGTGCGGTTTGCATTTGTGGGCAGCGCGCTGGCGCTCGACTTGGGCGGCCTGGTCAATGAGAGCACCATTGTGTGCGGCGCGCATGACACCGGTGCGGTGTCGACCTATGCCGGCGCCGGCAACGAGGCGGAAACGCGCTGGCATGGTCTCGATGAAAGCGCGCTCGACGCGTTCCTCAGCGCGCACCCGGCAGCCATGTTGATTGACGTGCGCGAACCGTTCGAGCATGTGGCGGCAGGCGCTGGCACCTGGCACGGGCGCCCGGCCTGCAGCGTGCCGCTGTCGCGGCTGGCAGACAGGGTAGGCGAGTGGCTGCGCAGCGACCAGCGTCCGTTGGTGTTTTTCTGCCGCAGCGGCGCCCGCAGCGAAAAGGCGGCGCGCTGTCTGCAGCGGCTCGGATATCGCAATGCCTACCATGTGGCCGGGAACCTTTCCTTGAACTGATTGTCTTAGTCAGCTCAATTCCGTTGGCGGTCTGTCCTTCCCGGGCAGACCGTTTTTTTTCGCTTGCCGCGCGCTGGAGGACCCTGATGTGTTTGCTTGAATCAAGCATCCTTTCCCGCCGGATATTTATGCCAGCTTCTTTCCGTTTCCTGGGCTTGTAGGACTGTTCTGTGTTCGTTGGCGCACAGTCGCGACGGGGGTGTCGTTTTACTATGGAAACAGCCGTCCCACCCGGCCGCAACTCGCTGTCACCGCAGTGTGTTGGCTATTCACGCCCACGCGAGGTCCCTGTTGAACGACGAAAAAACCATCCTGGCGGACACGCTCCATACCTGGGGCAACCCCCTCGATGCAGACGCTGATCCTGCCGAAGAATTCCCCCTGCGCTCGGAACTGTTCAGCGCGGCGCAGATGGCTGCCCACGGCAAACATCTGGCCAGCCGCCACGTGCTGAGCAACAAAGGCGGCCCGGACAAGCTGCTGTCGCGCCTGAGCGAAAACGCCACCATCATTTGCGACACTTGTCACGAGCTGACCGCCGCCATCAAGGCCGGGCGACAGATCACCCCGGCATCCGAGTGGCTGCTGGACAATTTCTATCTGATCGAAGAGCAAATCCGTACCGCGCGCAGGCACTTGCCGAAGGACTACAGTAAAGAGCTGCCGCGCCTGTCGAATGAGGATGCCGACGGCACCCCGCGCGTGTACCAGATCGCGCTTGAAATCATTTCGCACGGCGATGGCCGGGTCGATCCAGAGAGCCTGTCGCGCTTTGTGGAAGCCTATCAGGATCACGCCACGCTCAAGCTGGGCGAGCTGTGGGCCATTCCGATCATGCTGCGCCTGGCGCTGATTGAAAACCTGCGCCGGGTGGCCGCGCGCGTGTATGACAACCGCACCCAGCGCGACCGCGCTAACACCTGGGCCGATCAGATGACGGAAACGGCCGAAAAGAATCCGAGCGATCTGATTTTGCTGGTGGCTGATATGGCCCGTTCCGGCCAGCCGATGAACAGCGGCTTCGTGGCCGAACTGGCGCGCCGTCTGCAGGGCCAGAGCCCTTCGCTGACGCTGGCGCTGCAGTGGGTGACCACGCGCCTGGCCGACGCCGGCCTCACCATCGAGCAGCAGATCCAGGCCGAAATCGGCCAGCAGGCGGCCGACCAGGTTTCGATCAGTAACAGCATCGGCAGCTTGCGCTTCCTGAGCACGATGGACTGGCAGGAATTCGTCGAAACCATGAGCGCGGTCGAGCACACCTTGCGCCAGGACCCGGCCGACACCTACGGCAAGATGGATTTCGCCACGCGCGACAACTACCGCCACGTGATCGAGAAGCTGGCCAAGCACTGCGAATTCACCGAGGTGCAGGTAGCGGAACAAGCACTGGCGCTGGCCATGGAAAACCGCGAGCCGGCGGCCGGCGGCCTTGATGAACGTACCCGCCATGTGGGCTACTACCTGATCGGCAAAGGCTTGCGCACCCTCACGCGCCGTCTCAAGGTCAGGAACGATCCCGGTGAAGCAGTGCGCATGAACGCGCGCGCCGCGCCCTTGTCGACCTATCTCGGTGCGATCGTCCTGTTCACGGCCTTGTTTACCGCCAGCGTGGTGCGCCATGCCTACCTGAGCGATGTCGACGGCCTTTTGCTGGTCGTGATTGGCGTGCTGGCCGCATTCGGATCGAGCCAGCTGGCGCTGGCGCTGGTGAACCTGATGGCGACCCAGCTCACGCGCCCGCATCCGCTGCCGCGCATGGACTTCAAAGAAGGCATTCCGTCGGACGCGCGCAGCATCGTGGTGGTGCCAACGCTGCTGTACAGCCGCGACAACGTTACCTCGCTTGTGGAAGGCATCGAGGTACGCTACCTGGCCAACCGCGACCCGAACCTGCGCTTTTGCCTGCTGACCGATTTTGCTGACGCCGACAAAGAACACATGCCTGGCGACGCCGAATTGGTGGGGCTGGCCAGCGAGTTGATCACTGAACTGAACGAAAAATACGGGCAGGTGGTCCAGCCGGACATCGTGGCTGACAATGTTGAGCCGCGCGTTGCCAATGAACGTTACGAACCCTTCCTGCTGCTGCATCGCCCGCGTAAATGGAATGCGCGCGAAAATGCCTGGATCGGCGAAGAGCGCAAGCGCGGCAAGCTTGGCGACCTGAATGCGTTCCTGCGCGGCGGTGCGCGCGACCGCTTCGCTGCCGTGGTGGGCGATTTGAACGGCCTGGCCAACATCCGCTACGTGATCACGCTCGATACCGACACCCAGCTGCCGCGCGACGCAGCGCGCAAATTCATCGCGACCATGGTGCATCCGCTCAATCGCCCGCAGATCGATCTGCAGGAGCGCCGCGTGGTGGAAGGCTACGGCATTCTGCAGCCGCGCGTGACCGCTTCGCTGCCGGGCGAAAACGCCTCGCGCTACGAAACGCTGTGCGGCGGCGAGCCGGGCATCGATCCCTATACCCGTACCGTATCCGACGTCTACCAGGACGTGTTCTACGAAGGCTCGTTCGTCGGCAAAGGCATTTACGATATCGATACCTTCGAAACCGTGCTGGCCAACCGCTTCCCGGATAACCAGATTCTCAGCCACGATCTGCTGGAAGGCTGCTACCTGCGTGCGGGCTTGCTGAGCGACGCCCAGCTGTACGAAGAATACCCGGCCCGCTACAGCGACGACGTCGCGCGGCGCCATCGCTGGACCCGCGGCGACTGGCAGGTGGCCGGTTGGCTGTTTGGGGCCGTGCGCGGCGCCAGCGGCAAGCGTGAACCGAATCCGCTGACCGCGCTGTCGCGCTGGAAGCTGTTTGACAATCTGCGCCGCAGCCTGGTGCCGGTGATGCTGACCACCATGCTGCTGGTGTGCTGGGCACTCATGCCAAAAACCCTGTTCTGGACCACTGCCGTGCTGGCCGTGATCTTCTTGCCGACCCTGATCAGCGCAGTGTGGGACCTGACCGAGAAGCCGCACGACGTGCTGTGGCGCCAGCATGTGTCCACCTCGTTCAAGAGCACGCGCCTGATGCTGGGGCACGCGATTCTGACCCTGGCCTTCCTGCCCTACGAGGCGTACTTCAGCATGGACGCCATTGTGCGCGCGCTGTGGCGCATGCTGGTCACCCGGCGTCACCTGCTGGAATGGAAGGCGTCCGGGCTGCACCGCTCCAGCACCGACATGGCCAGCAACTGGCGCAGCATGTGGTTTGCGCCTGCCCTGGCCGCGGCCACGGCGGTGCTGCTGGCGCTGTACCGTCCAGAAGCCCTGCCTGCCGCCGTGCCCGTGCTGCTGCTCTGGATCTTTTCACCGGTGGTGGCATGGTGGATCAGTTTGCCCGTTGAACGCGCGGCGGCCCAGCTGGAGTCGCCGCAGAAGGTGTTCCTGCAAACGCTGGCCCGCAAGACCTGGAGCTTCTTCGAAACCTTCGTGGTGGAAGACGACAACTGGCTCGCGCCCGACAACATGCAGGAGCATCCGACCCGCGTGATTGCGCACCGGACCTCGCCCACCAATATCGGCATGGCCTTGCTGGCCAACCTGACGGCCTGGGACTTTGGCTTCATTACGGTCGGCCAGGTGCTGCAGCGCTGCGAAGACACCTTGCGCACCATGGCGCGCATGGAACGCTACCAGGGCCACTTCTACAACTGGTACGACACCCAGACCCTGGCCCCGTTGCATCCGATGTATGTGTCCACCGTCGACAGCGGCAATCTGGCCGGCCACTTGCTGACGCTCGCGCCTGGCCTGAACGCCCTGGCCGATCAGCCGGTGGTCAGCAAGCAGACCGTGGACGGTATCTGCATCACCTTGCGCGTGGTGCAGGAGCATGCCAATGACGCCAGTGCCGGCGTCAAGAGCGCGATTGAAGCCATGCAGGCGCAGTTTGCCAGCGACAAACAGGGCGCCACCGACACGCTGCCCGGCATTGTCAATCTGCTGACCCGCCTGAGCGCGGGCGCCGACGCCATTGTCGATGCGATGAAGCCGGTGGGGGAACCGAATCTGCAATGGTGGGCCGACAAGCTTGCCGAGCAGTGCCGCGTGGCCCGCGCCGAGCTGCTGGAACTGACGCCGTGGATGACGACCTCCCAGGACAGCGTGGTCGACTCCAGCCTGACCCGCATTCCGACCCTGCGCGAACTGGCCAGCTTCTCGCTTGCCAGCAGCCCGGAATCGGACCTGGCGCCAAGCGAGCGTGAACGCCAGCAAGCGCTCAATGAATTGATCCGGCGCGGCAGCGAACGCGCTCAGCGCCGCATGGAGCAGATTGCCCGCCTGAGCGACGAGGCGCGCGCATTTGCCAACATGGACTTCCGCTTCCTGTACAACCAGACCACCGACCTGCTGGCCATTGGCTACAACGTGTCGGACCGGCGTCTGGACGCGGCCTGCTACGACTTGCTGGCCTCGGAAGTGCGGCTGTGCAGCTTTGTCGGCATCGCCCAGGGCCAGTTCCCGCAAGAGCACTGGTTTGCACTGGGCCGCCAGCTGTGCATCATCGGCGGCGAGCAGCTGCTGCTGTCGTGGAGCGGGTCGATGTTCGAATATCTGATGCCGCTGCTGGTCATGCCGACCTATCAGAACACGCTGCTGGACCAGACCTACCGCTCGATCGTCAACGCGCAGATCGACTACGCGCGCCAGCGCGACGTACCGTGGGGGATTTCGGAGTCGGGCTACAACACGGTCGACGCCAACATGAACTATCAGTACCGCGCCTTTGGCGTGCCCGGTACCGGCATGAAGCGCGGTCTGGCCGACGACCTGGTGATTGCGCCGTACGCCACCATGCTCGGCTTGATGGTGCATCCCGAAGCAGCCGTGGAAAACCTGCAGCGCATGGCCGAACTGGGCTTCATGGGCAAGCACGGCTTCTTTGAGGCGATCGATTACACGCCATCGCGCCTGCCGCGCGGGCAGAACTTTGCCGTGATCCGCTCCTTCATGGCGCACCACCAGGGCATGGGCTTCCTGGCCATGAGCTACCTGCTGCACGACCGTCCGATGCAGCGCCGCTTCGAGTCCGACCCGCTGTTCCAGTCCACCTTGCTGGTACTGCAGGAACGCGTACCGCGCGCCGGCGCCTTCTATTCCAACACGGCCGAACTGGCCGCGCTGCGGGCGCCCGAGCAGGAAGTGGTGATGCCAATGCGGATCATCACCCAAACCACGACGGTACAGCCGGAAGTGCAGCTGCTGTCGAATGGCCGCTACCACGTGATGGTCACCAGCGCCGGCGGCAGCTACAGCCGCTGGAAAGACCTGGCCGTAACGCGCTGGCGCGAAGATGCCACCTCGGACAACTGGGGAACCTTCTGCTATGTGCGCGATGTGGACAGTGGCCAGTTCTGGTCCACAGCGTACCAGCCGACTATGGTCGAGCCGAAGAAATACGAAGTCATCTTCTCGGAAGGGCGGGCCGAGTTCCGCCGTCACGACCGCGGCCTCGACCTGTACACCGAAATCGTGGTGTCGCCGGAAGACGATATCGAAATGCGGCGTACCCGCATTACCAACAAGTCGAGCGTAAAACGCACGATTGAATTCACCAGCTATGCCGAAGTGGTGATGGCGCCGGCAGCAGCAGATTCTGCCCACCCCGCGTTCCAGAAGCTGTTCGTGCAGACTGAAATTCTGCGCAACGAGAATGCCATTCTGTGCACCCGCCGTCCGCGCGCCAAGGATGAGCAGATGCCGTGGCTGCTGAACCTGATGACGGTGCACGATGGTGCACTTCTAGATGTGTCGTTTGAAACCAGCCGCAGCGAGTTCCTCGGCCGCGGCAACAGCACGGTCGCGCCCCGTGCGATGCAGGAAGCGGCGCCGCTCGGTGGCATGGAAGGCTCGGTGCTCGACCCGATCGTGGCGATACGCTACAAGGTCACGCTGGAGCCGGATCAGGTGGTGACGCTGGACGTGGTGACCGGTATGACCGAAACGCGCGAAGCGGCGCTGCACCTGATCGACAAGTATCAGGACCGCCACCTGGCCGACCGCGTGTTCGAACTGGCCTGGACGCACAGCCAGGTGGTGCTGCGCCAGCTCAACGCCACCGAATCGGACGCTCAGCTGTACAGCCGTCTGGCCAGCACCGTGATCTACCCGAATGCCACGCTGCGCGCCGAACCGGCGATTTTGATTCGCAACCAGCGCGGCCAGTCCGGGCTGTGGGCGTACGCCATTTCGGGCGACCTGCCGATTGTGCTCATGCAGATCAAGGATCCGGCCAATATCGATCTGGCGCGCCAGATGGTGCAGGCGCACGCTTACTGGCGCCTGAAGGGGCTGGTGGTGGATCTGGTGATCTGGTACGAAGACCAGTCGGGCTACCGCCAGGCCTTGCACGACCAGATCATGGGGCTGATCGCGTCCGGCATCGATGCGCAGGCAATTGACCGTCCGGGTGGCATTTTCGTGCGCCTGCTCGATCAGATTTCGCCGGAAGACCGGATCCTGATGCAATCGGTAGCGCGGGCAATCCTGTCCGATAGCCGGGGCACCCTGGCCGACCAGATCAAGCGCGCCACGCCGATATCGCCGAAACTGGCGCTGCTGGTGCCGGAAACGCGCAGCGAGTCGTATCAGCTGCGCAGCGACCGTCCGCTGCTGCAGCGCGAGCTGATTCTCGATAACGGCCTCGGTGGCTTCACTGCCGACGGCCGTGAATATGTCATTCACACCAATGCAGGCACGCGTACGCCGGCCCCGTGGGTCAATGTGCTGGCCAATCCCAACTTCGGCAGCGTGGTGTCCGAAAGCGGCCAGGCCTACACCTGGAGCGAAAACGCGCACGAGTTCCGGCTCACGCCATGGGACAACGACCCGGTCAGTGACCGCAGCGGCGAAGCGTTCTACATTCGCGATGAACAGACCGGCAAGTTCTGGTCGCCCACCGCACTGCCGGTGCCCGCCAGCGGCGACTACGTCACCCGGCACGGCTTTGGCTACAGCGTGTTCGAGCACAGCGAGGAGGGCATCTTCAGCGAGCTGTGTACCTTCGTCGCGCTGGACGCGGCCATCAAGTATTCGGTCATCAAGCTGCGCAACGACAGCACGGTGCCGCGCCGCCTGTCGACCACGGGCTATGTGGAATGGGTGCTGGGCGACCTGCGCCACAAGACCGGCATGCACGTGACGAGTGAAATCGATCCCGTCAGCGGCGCCCTGTTTGCACGCAACCAGTACAACACCGAGTTTGCCGGCCGCGTGGGCTTCTTCCATGTGGAAGCGCAGAACCGTACCATCACCTGCGACCGCACCGAATTCATCGGCCGCAACCGCACCCTGGCCAACCCGGCGGCCATGACGCGGGCGCGATTGTCGGGCAAACTGGGCGCCGCTCTGGACCCATGCGCGGCGATCCAGGTGACGCTGGAACTGCAGCCTGGCGAGGAGCGCGAACTGGTCTTCATGCTGGGTGTAGGCGGGCGCCGCAACGCGGATGCCAGCGGCACCGTGCAGCAGTACAACGGCAGCGCGGCCGCTGCCGCCGCGCTCGACAAGGTACGCCGCCACTGGGACCACACCCTGGGCGCGGTGCGGGTGCATACGCCCGATCCGTCGCTGGACGTGATTGCCAACGGCTGGCTGATGTACCAGACCATTGCCTGCCGCCTGTGGGCACGCAGCGGCTACTACCAGTCCGGTGGCGCGTTTGGCTTCCGCGATCAGCTGCAGGACGCCATGGCGATGATCCACACCGAGCCGCACCTGCTGCGCGAGCACTTGCTGCTGTGCGCGGCCCACCAGTTCGTTGAAGGCGACGTGCAGCACTGGTGGCATCCGCCATCGGACCGTGGCGTGCGTACCCACTGCTCGGACGACTTCCTGTGGCTGCCGCTGGCAACCCACCGTTATGTGATCGGCACGGGCGACCGCAGCGTGCTGACCGAGCCGGCACCGTTCCTGGAAGGGCGCATGCTCAAGCAGGAAGAGGAGTCCTATTACGACATGCCGGGGCGATCCAGCCAGCAGGGCGATTTGTACGAACACTGCGTGCGCGCCATCAAACGCGGGCTGCGCTTTGGCGAACATGGTCTGCCGCTGATTGGTACCTGTGACTGGAACGATGGGATGGACCGGGTCGGCAACGAAGGCAAGGGCGAGAGCGTGTGGCTGGCTTTCTTCCTGTATGAAGTACTGCAGCGCTTTGCCGAAGTGGCCACCGTGTACGGCGACCACGCATTCGCCACCACCTGCCAGAACGAAGCCGTAACGCTGGCGCGCAACGTGGAGCAGCATGCCTGGGACGGCCAGTGGTACCGCCGCGCCTACTTCGACGATGGCACGCCACTCGGCTCGCACACCAATGACGAATGCCAGATCGATTCGATCTCGCAAAGCTGGGGTGTGATCTCGGGCGCGGCCGATCCGGCCCGCACGGCGTCGGCCATGAAGGCGGTTGACGAGCGCCTGGTGCGGCGCGACTACGGTCTGGTGCAGCTGCTCGACCCACCGTTCGATGACGGTGTGCTCAACCCGGGTTACATCCGCGGCTACGTGCCGGGCGTGCGTGAAAACGGCGGACAGTACACCCACGCCGCGATATGGACTGCGATGGCATTTGCCAAAATGGGCGACACCGAGCGTGCCTGGGAGCTGCTGCGCATGATCAATCCGGTGCAGCACGGATCAACCCCGAACGGCGCTGCCTTGTACAAGGTGGAGCCCTACGTGGTGGCGGCCGACGTGTATGCCGTATCGCCCCACATCGGGCGCGGCGGCTGGACCTGGTACACCGGTTCGTCCGGCTGGATGTACCGCCTGATCGTCGAATCCCTGCTTGGCATTGGCCTGGCTGGCAACCGTTTGTCGCTGGCGCCACGCCTGCCGGCGGACTGGCCTGGCTTCGGGCTGGACTACCGCTTCCGCGAAACGGTGTACAGCATTACCGTCACGGCCGGCGCCAGCGCCTCGCTGACTGTGGACGGGCAGCGCATCGACGGCAATGTCATCACCATGGAAGACGACAAGCAGGTGCACAAGGTGGAGCTGCAGGTCGTGCGCAGCTAGTAATTACCCTTAGAAAATGGTGAAAATGTTCATTTATAGACATTTTCATCATTTCCACCACATGCTGCCAAATACCCTTCCGGAATTCTCACCCAATTCTCACATCCGCAGAAGACCCGCGGGCAAACCCCTCCCTAGTACGTCTGATTGCCCACTGGGAATTTAGATTCCCGTAGGCTTAATTTATATCAATTTAATATCAATTTGAAAGGTAATTCGAATTTGTACGTCATATCCCCGTCACGCATAGTTGGGACAATTTTCAGATGTCATTACAACTCTAACGAACTCGGGGAAAACATGCGTAATAACAACGGTCGAACTCTATTGCCACAATGTGCCGTCTTCCTGGCCTTAACCGCCAGCAATCTCGGCTTTGCCGCAGAGATCGACCATCGTGAATTTGAAGCCACCCTGCACGTGCCCTACAAGGCCGACAGCATGGTGGCGGCAGCCAAAAGCGAAGCGCGTACATTTACCCTCGAGTTCGATTATCCCTACGTCGCCAACGCCCAAAATGTATCGTGGCGACTGGAGCTGGTGGGCCCAGGCGGCCAGGTGGTGCAGCACTGGACTGGCGTGCAGCGCCTGTACAAAAAACCCGTGACCGTGAAGGTGCGCTGGGCCGGCCGCAGCGACAGCATCAGCATGCCTGACGGCCAGTACCAGGTGCGCATGCGCGCCGTGGCGCACGACGCTGCTCAGGGCGCGGCTGACAACTCGGAAGCCGCGGTCGATCAAGCGCTGGCTGCCGGTGGCGACGAGATCGTCGAGCAGGCATGGGAGCTGGCGATTGGCAAGACGGCCGCGCCGGCCATGCCTTTCTTCCAGCCCTTGCAGACGACGCAGCCTGCCCCGCACATGGCCAGCCAGGCCGCGCCGGGCTTTACGGTGCAGTCGGCCGCGCCCGCGCCAGCCTCGTTGCCGTACACGGTATACCAGGCCAACCTGCATAGTCAGACAAACCATAGTGATGGTGGTTCGGCCGTCACCAGCTGCACCGGCGCAGCGGAACCCTTGAAAGCGCCGTTCGGCCCGGCCGATGCCTTTGCCTACGCCAAGAACCGCGGCCTCGATATCCTGATGGCATCCGAGCACAACCACATGTTCGACGGTTCCTCGGGCACCAATGCCGCCGCCAATCCCACTACGGCCAAGGCGCTGTATCAGTCCGGCCTGACCACGGCGGCCGACTTCAATGCCGCCAATCCCGGCTTCCTGGCCGTGTACGGCATGGAATGGGGCGTCATCAACAATGGCGGCCACATGAACATCTTCAACTCGGACGAGTTGCTTGGATGGGAATACAACAGCGGCGGCCAATTGCTGGCAGACACCTTCACTGACAAGCCCGATTATTCGGCGCTGTACACCCTGATGCGCCAGCGCGGCTGGGTCGGCCAGTTCAACCATCCGTCCTCCAGTGGCCAGTTTTTGGTCAATGGCGTTCCACTGGGCTATTCCGCTGATGGCGATCAGGCCATGGCCTTGTGCGAAGTGCTCAACACCTCGGCTTTCTCGACCAACACGACCGAAACCGAAACCGGGCGCAGCACCTACGAAGGCGCGTGCAACAAGGCACTGGAAGCCGGCTTCCACATTGCCTTCAGCACCAATCAGGACAATCACTGCGCCAACTGGGGCGCGTCCTACACCAACCGGACCGGCATTCTGATTCCAATCGGTACCCCGCTGACCCAGGCCAGCTTTGTCGCGGCTCTGAAGGCGCGGCGCGTGTTTGCCTCGATGGACAAGAATTCGCAACTGGTGCTGACCGCCAACGGCCACATCATGGGTGAGCGCTTCACCAACAGCGGCCCCCTGAATCTGGTGGCCAATTACGCCAGCACCGGCGGACAGTCGGTCGCGACGGTATCGATCGTGGAGGGAGTACCGGGCCGCAATGGCACGCCAAGCCAGCTCGCTGCCACGGCCAGCACCACCATCACGCCGTCGGTAGGCGAGCATTATTACTACGCCAAGGTCACCCAGGGTGACGGCAAGATTTTGTGGTCGGCGCCAATTTGGGTAACCCAGACCAACAGCAGCGACGCCGTCGCACCGACCGTCTCGGCCAGCGAATCCGGCAGCAGCGGCAACATCAGCGTTGCTGCAACGGCCACCGACAACGTGGGCGTGTCCATGGTCGAGTTCTATATCGACAATCTCTTGAAGGCCACGAGCAATGTCGCGCCGTATGCTGCCGTCATTAACTCAACCACCCTGTCGAACGGTAGCCACAGCCTGGTCGCGCGCGCCTACGATGCGGCTGGCAATGTCGGCTTCTCCACCCCGCTGACCTTTAGCGTCAGCAACAACACGGGCGGCGACACCAGCGCCCCGGCCGTGACGGCCAGTGCCAGTGGCAGCAGTGGCAGCATCACCTTGTCGGCCAACGCCAGCGACAATGTTGGCGTGAGCAAGGTGGAGTTCTATGTCGACAATGCTCTCAAGGGAACGGACACAACGGCGCCGTACAGCCTTGCACTTGACTCGACCACGCTGAGCAACAGCAGCCATGCACTGACCGCCAAAGCCTTCGATGCGGCAGGCAACAGCACCGTTTCCGGACCGGTCAGCTTCACGGTCAGCAACAACACGGCAATGCAACGCATGCTCAACACCGGCTTCGAATCAGGCGCAACTTCCTGGACAGCCACCAGCGGCGTGATCAGCAACGCCAGCGGGCAGGCAGCGCGTACTGGCAACTGGAAAGCGTGGCTCAATGGCTATGGCGCGGCTCACACCGATTCGGTCTACCAAAGCGTGGCAATTCCGGCCACGGTCAGCAGTGCCACGCTTAAATTCTGGTTGAAAATTGTCTCCAGCGAAACCACCACGACGAACGCTTACGACACGCTCAAAGTGCAGGTGCGCAACAGCAGCGGGGCTGTACTGGCGACGCTGGCAACGTTCTCGAATCTCAATAAAGGCACGACCTTCCAGGAGCAAAGCTACAACCTGAGCGCCTACAAGGGCCAGACCGTGCGGATCCATTTTGAAGGGATCGAGGGTTCGACCGTGGCCACTTCATTCGTCATTGATGACGTGACGCTGACCACGCAATAAGGCAATGCGGCTCTTTACAGGCCCGCTTTGGCGGGCCTTTTTTCTTTAAAAGCCGAGCTTGGCGCCCGCACCCAGCAGGGTGGCAATGCCGAGGACGGCGAAGATGGCAGCGGCAATACCGTGCACCAGCTTGAGCGGTATTTTTCCGGCAATGCGCTCACCCAGGTACACGGCTGGCACGTTGGCCAGCATCATGCCCAGCGTTGTGCCGGCGACCACGGCGACAATGGCGTCAAAACGCGCTGCCAGCGCCACGGTGGCCACCTGGGTTTTGTCGCCCATTTCGGCCAAAAAGAAGGCAATCAGCGTGGCCAAAAATACCCCGTAGCGGCCAAGGCTGGTTTCTTCGTCGTCGATTTTGTCGGGAATCAGGGTCCAGGCGGCCATGGCGATGAACGACACGCCCAAAATCCAGCGCATCGCTTCCGGTCCCAGCACGCTGCTGATCCAGGCGCCCACGGCCGCCGCGAGCGCGTGATTGGCCAGCGTGGCCACCAGAATGCCAAACACGATCGGCAGCGGGCGCCGGAATTTGGCGGCCAGCAGAAACGCCAGCAACTGGGTCTTGTCGCCGATTTCGGCCAGCGCCACAATCCCGGTCGATAAAAGGAAGGCTTCCATATGCATACACCTTGAAATGAGGGCCCGATGATAGCAGAGGCGGAACGCGGCACGCTTGCCACACGCCTCGTCAATACGGGCGCCGCGCGCTTTCGCTGGCTAGCCTAAAGTGCTATTCTGCGTTCGCCTATTACGGAGACCACATGTTCAAACTTACCATCCTGCGCGCCGCTGCCTGCGTCGTCCTCAGTCAGTGCAGCGCTCTGGCTTTCGCCCTGGATCCATTAAGCTACGCACGCTACGATCAGGTCAAAACGACCGACCTGCACATGAATCTGAAGGCCGATTTCGGCAAAAAGACGCTGTCCGGTTTTGCCGAACTGTCGCTTGACTGGCTCGATAAATCGGCGCGCACGCTGGACCTTGATACGCGCGAATTGTCGATCAGCCGGATCCAGGCGCAGGATGCCAAGGGCAAGTGGGTCACTGTGCCATTCACGCTGGACAAGGCCGACGAAGAAAAAGGCCAGGCGCTGCACATTACGCTGGCGGCCCAGCCAAACAAGGTGCGCATTTACTATCGCACCGCACCGACCGCCAGCGCGCTCCAATGGCTGACGCCAGCGCAAACCATGTCGGGCAAGCGTCCCTTCATGTTCAGTCAGTCGCAGTCGATCGACGCGCGTTCCTGGGTGCCGGTGCAGGATACGCCGGCCGTGCGCTTTACGTACAGCGCCCATATCGATGCGCCAGCCGGCCTGCGGGTGGTCATGAGCGCCGATAACGACCCCAAGGCCACCGGCAAAGGTGGCTGGAACTTCAAGATGCCGCAAGTGATTCCATCGTACCTGCTGGCGATCGGCATCGGCGAGCTGGAAGCGCGGCCGCTGGGCGCGCGCAGCGGCGTGTATGCCGAGCCGAAGCGGATCAAGGCCGCCGAATACGAATTTGGCGACACCGAAAAAATGATCGCTGCCGCCGAGGCGCTGTATGGGCCTTACCGCTGGGGGCGTTACGACATGCTGGTCCTGCCGCCGTCGTTCCCGTTTGGCGGCATGGAAAATCCGCGCCTGACCTTCCTGTCGCCGACCATGATCGCGGGCGACCGCAGTCTGAATGATCTGATTGCGCACGAACTGGCGCACAGTTGGTCGGGCAACCTGGTCACCAACGCCTCGTGGAAGCACTTCTGGCTCAATGAAGGCTTTACCGAATACGTCACAGCGCGCATCACGGAATCGCTGTACGGGGCCGATGTGGCGACCATGAAGCTGCAGCTGGAGCAGGAAGAAGCACTTGCCTCGCTGGCCAAGATCGAACCGGCCAAGCAGATCCTGATCACCAAAAGCGCCGATACCTCGTCCGCCGAGTATGCCGACGAGGGGCTGGTGTATCCGAAGGGCGCCTGGCTGCTGCGCACACTGGAAACCCGGGCCGGCCGCGCGGTCTTCGATCCTTTCCTGCGTGGCTGGTTCGATCAGCATGCCTTCCAGAGCGTGACCACCGAACAGTTTGTCGACTATTTGCAGAAAAATCTGCTGGCCGCCCATCCTGATCTGATGAGCGCTGCCGAACTGGAAGAATGGCTGCATGCGCCTGGTATTCCTGCCAGCGCACCACGCGTCACCTCGCCGCGTCTGACCGCGCTCGACACGCTGCGCGCTGCCTGGCTCAAGGGCGAGGTGCCAACGGCCAAACTCGAGACGAAAACATGGACCGCCACCGAGTGGATGAAATTCCTGAATGATATCGACAACAAGGCGACTGCTGCCCAGCTCAAGGAGCTGGACGATGCCTTCGCGGTCGGTAAAACGGGGAACAACGAAGTCGCCTTCCGCTTTTATCGTGCTTCGATTCACGCCGGCTATCGCGGCATTCGCGAACCGCTCAACGCCTTCCTGATGAGCGTCGGCCGTCAAAAATTTGTCGTTCCCCTGTACACGGCGCTGCGCCAGAATCCCGAAGACAAGGCGTTTGCAGAAGCAGTCTTCAAGAAAGCGCGCGAACGCTATCACCCTGCGACCCAGAAGACCGTGGGCAAGGCGATGGAAGCGCAATGAAGATCGTGACTATGCCTGTGATGCGCTGTGTCGCTTTGTCCGTGCTGCTTCCGCTCAGCGCCGCCAGCGTCAACGCGCAAGTTGCCGCGCCAGTCGCCGTGTCGGCGCAAGCCGCGGTGGCGCCCGATCTGGATGCGGATGTGGCGCGCATTCTGAGCACCTTCGATGTTCCTGGCATGGCCGTAGCCATCGTCAAGGATGGCAAAGTGCTTGCAACGCGCGGCTTCGGCGTGCGCAAGCTGGGCGAAGCGGCGCCGGTCGACGACAAAACGCTGTTTGCAATTGCCTCCAACTCCAAGGCGTTCACCGCCGTTGCGCTCGCGATGCTGGTTGATGAAGGCAAGCTGGCCTGGGATGATCCTGTCACCAAGCATTTGCCCGACTTCCAGATGTACGACCCTTACGTCACGCGCGAAATGACGGTGCGCGACCTGCTGGTGCATCGCAGCGGTCTGGGTCTGGGCGCTGGCGACTTGCTGTGGTGGCCCGATACCACCTTCACGCCCGACGAAATCATTGCACGTCTGCGCTATGTGAAGCCGGCCACCAGTTTCCGCGACAAGTACGCGTACGACAATCTGCTTTATATCGTCGCCGGCAAGATCATTGCGCAAAAGTCGGGCAAGTCCTGGGGCGAAACGGTACGCGAGCGCATTCTTGCACCACTGGGGATGGACACGACGACCACCAGCATTGCAGCCAACGCGGGTAAGCCGGATGTGGCCCACGCGCACAGCAAGATCAATGGCAAGGCGGCTCCCGTGAAGACGATGGCAGTGGCGAACGCCGACGGTGCTGTCGGCATCAACTCCAACGCGCAAGACATGGCGCGCTGGATGATCGCGCAGCTCGACGGCGGCGTGATTGACAAGGACCGCCGCCTGTATTCGGCCAAACAGGCAGCCGAAATGTGGTCCGTGCAAACGCCGATGGAAATCAAGGATCCGCCGGCTGCCCTGGCAGCAACCAAGCCGAATTTTCTGGCCTATGGCCTGGGCATCCAGCTGCGCGATTACAAGGGCATGAAGATTGCCACCCATAGTGGCGCGCTGCAGGGGTTCTATTCGCGCGTGACCATGGTGCCGGAAGCGAAACTGGGGATCGCGATTTTGACGAACGCCGAAAACGGCAGCGCCATGCAGGCCTTGCAATACCGTCTGCTCGACCATTATCTAGGTGCGGCGCCAACTGACTGGATTTCGCTGTACCGCGACGACGAAGCCAGACGGCACGCGAAAGACCTGGCCGCGCAGAAGACTGCCAACGCCACGCGGGCGGCAAAGTCGGTGCCGTCGCTACCGCTGTCGGCCTACGACGGCGAGTATCAGGATGCCTGGTATGGCAAAGTCTCAATCAAGCAGGTGGGCAAAAAGCGCGTGCTCAGTTTTGGCCGCACTGCCGACCTGACGGGGCAGCTGGAGCACTTTCAGCACAATACCTTCATCGTGCGCTGGGACCAGCGCAACCTGAACGCCGATGCGTATGTCACCTTTGACCTGAACCCGGACGGCAGCATCGAGCGGATGAAGATGGCCAAGGTATCGGACGAAACGGACTTCAGCTACGACTATCAGGATCTGGTGTTCACGCCAGTGGCGAAGCCGAAGTAAGCGAGGAATCGGTCAGCACCAGGCGGTGCTGTTCGAAGAAGCGGAAATGGGGTGCGGGCATGGCGCCCAGATCAACCTGCACTGTGTCGTTGAGCGGCGTGGGCGCCGGGTCGTCCGATGCCCATGCATCGATACAGTCAAGTTGTGCACCGCTCGCCAGGATCGATCGAAACGCCGCGACGACCTGCGCTGTGGCTGCGACGTGGTCTGCGTGTTCAGGGAACCAGTCTTCAGGTGCGCCAAAACCGAGGGTGACACTTTCCCCCGACAGGTGACGAAAGCTGCAGCTGCAGCCTTCGCTGGAGGCCAGATACCAGTGATGAGCGTGCGTCAGATACACTGTCTCTGCGACCCGGGGCATCTCCCTCGAAAAGGCGAACAGGCTGCTGCTGAGACGTGTGAGGTCAAAGTCGGTATCTGTACTGAGCACGATCATGTAGCACATGGGGCCGGCCTCATACCTTTCGACTGCCAATTTTTTTCATTTCTTCTTGTCCCAGATATCCATCATGTCCTTCGAACCCTGCATGCGGATGCCGTTATCGGACAAGATCGATTCGGTCGCCTCCAGCATGTCCTTGCGGCGCAAGACCATGTTCTCGCCGCCGCGCTGGTCGAAGTGAATCACGATCAGTTCATCTTTCGAGTCGCGCAGCAGTGTGACCAGATGCGCCAGACTGCGCACCGGTACCTTGTTGATCGAATAGATCACCGAGCCGAAACGGCTGCTGTAGCCGGTCACCAGCTTGTGCGGGAAAAACGGTGAGCTGACCACCACCAGCTCCTGGCGCTCAGGTGTCGGCGGGCTGGCGCGGTGGGTGACCAGCGGGCTGCCAATGAAGCCATAGGCGTTGAGCACACCTGCATTGCCCGACATGAAGGACAGGAATTCGGCGCTGGCACGCGAAAACACAATCGGGCCATAGATGAAGTAAGAAGGGTAGCCGCCATCCAGATCAGTAATGAGCAGTTTGCGGCCCATGGATAGCGGCGCATCGACCTTCAATTCCTGTCCACCCCTCACGATCGTCAGCGGCACTTTGCCATTCTTGGCGAGCTGCTGGACCCGATACTGGAAGCGCACGCGCAAGTTCGAGCCAAGCGCAATCATGCCCTGGTTGTCGACCGGGGAATCGCCGATCTTGGTGATCACATCCCATTCCTTGAGCGGGTAGCCGGGCGTTTCCGCACCGGGGCTTTGCACGACCGCGCCAGCCACTGATTTGTCGAGTTTGAGGAAGGTGCGCAAGACAGGGTTTTCCAGCGTCTGGGTTTCATCAAGCAGCGCCGGTTTGCCATCATAGCGGCCATCGGCGACGTCTTTCAGGAACAGCTCAACTTCTTCGTTGGGAATGATGTAGCCGATATTCTGGGCATTGGTGGCAGTGCCAAATGCCAGGCCCACCATGGTGTCGCCCGCGATCGCCGGGCCGCCGCTGTTGCCAGGGTTGATCGCAGCGTCAATCTGAATGCGCAGCCCGGCCGTATCAAGGCTGTAATTGACAAACTCGATACGGGAGACAATCCCCTTGGTGATCGAGAGCGAAGTGCCACCGGTCGGGTAGCCATACGCGAATACCTGGTCGCGCACATTCGGCAGCACGCTTGCGCGGGCCACCGGTGCGTGGGTGTCGAAGAAGCTTTCGTCGTCGAGTTTGAGGATGGCCAGGTCCATGTCGCGCGCCACGGCAACCACTGTGGCCGACACCTTGTCGCCAGCCTGGTTGGCCTGAATTTGTACCTGGCTGGCGTAGCCGACCACGTGCGCATTGGTCAGAATCCGCTTGCCCTCGATGACCACACCAGAACCGGTGATGTCCGTCGGTGCCGCTTTGCTCCACGGCTTGAACGGGTCCGGGCGGCGCAGGGTGGAAAACACCTTGACCACCGAATTCTCCAGATTGGCCGGGATCGGCGGCGCGGGCGCGGGCGCAACCGCACTTGCGGGAACGCTGGCCTCTTTGGGGGCTTCCTGGGCAGTCGCCAGCAGGCTGGCGGCAGACAATGTCAATGCCGCGATGAGTCGCAATGTGGTCATGTTTTTCTTAAGGGGGAGGGGACGTTACCGCAAATATACACGCTGCAGCAAGCGCAGGGACTTAAGGCTGCATTAAAAGCCGGCCCATTGCGGGCCGGCCGGCATCTTGAGGATTGCGCTTTTCATGCGCAAAGCATGATGCTTACTGCTTGATGAACTTGAGCGTCATGCGGTCGCTTTCGCCAATGGCGATGTATTTTTCGCGGTCCACGTCCTTGTTGGCCAGAACCGGTGGCAGCGACCATACGCCCTTGTTGTGGTCCGCCTTGTCTTTCGGGTTGGCGTTCACTTCCGACTTGGCGGCCAGCTTGAAGCCTGCTGCCTCGATCATTTTGATGACGGCTGCTTCATGCAGGTAGCCGCTGTCGGCCACGACTGGCTTATCGGCCGGCATGCGGTGATCGACTACACCAAACACGCCGCCCGGTTTCAGTGCGGTGTGCACCGACTTGAAGATCTCGCGCACCTTGTCGTCGCCAAGGCCGGTCCAGTTATGGATATTGCGGAAGGTGACTACCATGTCGACGCTGCCAGGCGCCGCGTAGTTGTACTCGCGCGGCGGCTCGAATACGCCACGCTGCACTTTGCCGAACATGGCGGGATTGGCGTCGATTTTTTTGGTCAGGTTGTCGGCGTAACGGCGTGCGCCTTCGCTGGTCGACTTGGGCGATTCGCCCGCTGCAATCAGCTTGCCTTTTTCGCGCAGGTAGGGCGCGAGAATTTCGGTGTACCAGCCGCCGCCGGGCGACAGTTCAACCACCGTCATGGTCGGCTTGATGCCGAAGAAGCCCAGGGTTTCATACGGATGGCGTGCGCCATCGCGGGCCACGTTGGCCGGGGTGCGCTCCTTGCTGGCGATGGCTGCTTTGAGTGCGTCGTCGGCATGTGCGGCGCCGGCCATGCCGGTGGCCAGCAGGGCGGCCAGAATCAGTTTTTTCATGTATGCATATCTCCTTGAGTGGATCGGGACTGCGAGTTTGGTACGCGGTTTTTGTGCCATGCCGATGATGGGATATGCACGTGCCCCGGTCAAGCGCTTTTCTCATATGTACATCGTGTCCGCCAGAGCTGCCGGACACCGGATCGGACAGCCCGGACACCGGCTTCGGACACCCTGCGTTGTCAAAATCAACGACTTAGACAGTGGCACAAACTTTGCGTATTCAAGTCCCAATTTTGCTGATATCGTTTCAGCAGATTTTTATCGGCCCTGCATATGCATGGGCTGTTCCAGATAGTGGTGTAAATATGCGCGGCCACCTTTGCTGGCGGACCGCCTTCTTCGGCGTGAGTGTTAGGAGATACAATGGAACGACGTGCTTTTCTCAATATCAGCGGCCTGGCTTTGGGCACGATGCTGGTCCCGGTTTTCGGCAATGCGATCGCAGCCGAAGAGCTGCTCAACCCCCTCGCTGCGAAATTAAAAAAGACGCTCGCCGACACGGCCCTGACCGCCGCCACCCAGGCTGGCGCGAGCTACTGCGATGTACGCATCGGCCGTTACCTGAATCAGTTCATCACCACGCGCGATCTGAACGTTGAGAACGTCGTCAACACGGAATCGGCCGGCGTCGGCGTTCGTGTGATCTGCAATGGTGCGTACGGCTTTGCCGCCACCAGCGACATGTCGCCCGACTCGGTGGCATCGGCCGCGCGTCAGGCCGTGGCAATCGCCAAGGCCAACGCCAAGCTGCAGGTCGAGCCAGTGCGTCTGGCGCCAGTCAAGGGTATGGGCGAAGTCTCCTGGGCCACGCCGATCAAGAAGGATTGGCGCAACGTGCCGATCAAGGAAAAGGCCGACCTGCTGATCGCTGCCAACAAGGCCGGTCTGGACGGCGGCGCGAGCTTCATGCAGTCGCTCATGTTCCAGGTCAACCAGCAGAAGTATTTCGCCTCCACCGACGGTTCGTATATCGATCAGGACATCCATCGCATGTGGATGCCGGTGTTTGCCACCGCAGTCGACAAGGCCACCAACAAATTCCGTTCGCGCCAGGGTTTGTCCACGCCGGTGGGTATGGGCTACGAATACCTGGATGCCAATCCAAAGCACAAACTCAAGGCGGCCGGCGGCGTGTGCACGCTGTACACCGATTCGTACGACCTGATCGAAGACGCACGCGCCTGCGGCCGCGACGCCAAGCAGAAGCTCACGGCCAAGTCTGTGGTGCCGGGCAAATACGATCTGGTGCTCTCGCCGGAGCATATGTACCTGACCATCCACGAATCAGTGGGCCACCCGACAGAGCTCGACCGTGTGCTCGGCTACGAGGCAAACTACGCCGGTACCAGCTTTGCCACGCTCGACAAATGGGAAACCAAAAAATTCAAGTACGGTTCCGAGCGCGTCAACATCATTGCGGACAAGACCATCCCTGGTTCTCTGGGCGCGGTCGGCTACGACGATGAAGGCGTCAAGTGCAAAACCTGGGACATCATCAAGGACGGCATTCTGGTCAACTACCAGGCCACGCGCGACCAGGCCCACATCATCGGCGAGAAAGAGTCGCATGGCTGTTCGTACGCCGACAGTTGGAGCAGTGTGCAGTTCCAGCGCATGCCCAACATCTCCCTCGCGGCAGGCAAGAAGAAGCTGACCCCGGACCAGATGGTTGCCGACGTCAAGAAGGGCATCTACATCGTGGGTGCCGGTTCGTTCTCGATCGACCAGCAGCGCTACAACTTCCAGTTTGGCGGCCAGCTGTTCTTCGAAATCGTCAACGGCAAAATCGGCGCGCCGCTCGAAGACGTGGCCTATCAGTCCAACACCCAGGAATTCTGGAATGCCTGCAGCGCCATCTGCGATGAAAGCGACTGGCGCATGGGCGGTTCGTTCTTTGACGGCAAAGGCCAGCCTAGCCAGGTCAGTACCGTGTCGCACGGTTCAAGCACCTCGCGCTTCAATGGCATTAACGTCATCAACACCGCACGCAAAATCGGCTAAGCCAGGAGAGCGCACATGAAAATCATGACCCAGGAAGAAACGCGCCGCATCTGTGACAAGGTAATGTCGCTGACCAAAGCCGATGAGTGCAGTGTCTTCATCAATGGCGGGCGTACCGGTAACATCCGCTACGCGCGCAACAATGTGTCGACTGCCGGTCTGGTGGAATCGAACCAGCTTGGCGTGCAGGTCGCCTATGGTAAAAAGCAGGGCACCGCCACCATTACCGAGTTTGATGACAAGTCGCTGGAAAAGGTGGTCCGCATCGCCGAGCAGCTGGCCAAGCTGGCGCCGGAGAATCCGGAGTTCATGCCCGCCGTCGAAAAGCAGGCCTATAAACAGACCGAAACCTTCAACAAGAAAACTGCTGCGATTGATCCGGATTTCCGCGCGCAGACTGCCGCCTACAGCATTGAGGCCAGCCGCAAGAACAAGCTGATTGCTGCCGGCTTCTTTACCGACAATACTTCGTTCAACACCATCGCCAATTCGAACGGCGTGTTCGGTCACCAGGAAAGCACCGGTGTGGAATTCACCTGCACCGTGCGCACCGAAGACGGCCGCGGCTCGGGCTGGGTCAAGCGCTCGGCCACCGATGTGTCCAAATTCGACGCGCGCGAAGCATCTGACGTCGCCATCGAAAAGGCATTGCGTTCGGTGGAAGCGAAGGCGCTGGAACCTGGCCGCTACACGGTCATTCTGGAGCCGGCCGCCACCTCGGACCTGATTGGCTTCATGCTCGGCGGCTTTGATGCACGCCAGGCTGACGAAGGGCGCAGCTTCCTTTCCAAAAAGGGCGGCGGCAACCGTCTGGGTGAAAAACTGTTCGACCAGCAGGTCAATATCTGGTGCGATCCCTGGAATCCGGATGCCGCCGTGCTGCCGTGGGACGGCGGCACCGGACTGGCGCGCGAGCGTATGGACATCATCAAGGATGGCCGCGTTTCTGCGCTCGACTATTCGCTGTACTGGGCCAAGAAACAAGGCGTGCGCGCCATCGGCTCGCCAGGCAATATGATCATGGCCGGCACCAGCAAATCGACCCAGGAACTGATCGCCAACACCAAAAAGGGTGTCCTGGTCACGCGTACCTGGTACATCCGCCTGGTGGATCCGCAGTCGGTGCTGCTCACTGGACTCACGCGTGACGGCACCTTCTATATCGAGAATGGCAAGATCAAGCACCCGATCAAGAACTTCCGTTTCAACGAGAGCCCGGTGACGATGCTGAACAATATCGAAGAAATCGGCAAGCCGCAGATCATCGCCGGTGACGAAGTGCCGTATTCGATGCTGATCCCGCCGATGAAGGTCCGCGACTTCAATTTCACGTCGCTGTCCGACGCGGTCTGACAATCTAGCTGGAGACAGAGTGGAAAGACGTACCTTCCTTAAAATCAGCGGCGGCGCCGCCGGCGCCATCATGGTGCCGGTGTTTGGCAATGCCGTCGCTGCCGAAGCGCTGACCAATCCGGTCGGCGCCGCGTTCAAAAAGGCGCTGGCCGATGTTGCACTGGAGGCGGCCACCAAGGCCGGCGCCAGCTACTGCGACGTGCGCATCGGTCGCTACCTGAATCAGTTCATCACCACGCGCGACCTGAACGTCGAAAATGTGGTCAATACCGAGTCCAGCGGCGTTGGCGTGCGTGTGATCGCAAACGGCGCCTACGGCTTCGCTTCCACCAACGACATGTCGCGCGACAGCATTGCCGCTGCCGCACGCCAGGCGGTCGCGATCGCGCGCGCCAACGCCAAACTGCAGGCCGAGCCGCTGCAACTGGCGCCTGTCAAAGGCGTGGGTGAAGTCAGCTGGGCCACACCGTTCACGAAGGACTGGCGCACGGTGCCGGTCAAGGACAAGGCCGAGATGCTGATCGCGGCCAACAAGGCCGGTCTGGATGCGGGCGCCAGCTTCATGACGTCGAATCTGTTCCAGGTGAACCAGCAGAAGTACTTTGCTTCCACCGATGGCTCGTACATCGACCAGGACATTCACCGCCTCTGGTCGCCAATGACGGCGACCGCGGTCGACAAGGCCAGCAACCGCTTCCGCACGCGCGACGGCCTGGCTTCGCCCGCAGGCATGGGCTACGAATACTTTGACGCCCGCAAGGAAGACAAGGTGCAAGCTGCCGGCGGCGTAGCCACCCTGTACACCAAGTCGTACGACATCGTTGAAGACGCGCGCGCGGCAGCAAAAGATGCGCGCGCCAAGCTCACGGCCAAATCGGTCGAACCGGGCAAGTATGATCTGGTGCTCAGCCCGGAACACCTGTTCCTGACGATTCACGAGTCGGTGGGCCACCCTACGGAACTGGACCGCGTGCTCGGTTACGAAGCCAATTATGCAGGCACTAGTTTTGCCACGCTGGATAAATGGCAGACCAAAAAATTCAAGTTTGGCGCCGACCGCGTCAATTTCATCGCCGACAAAAACGAGCCGCGTTCGCTCGGCGCAGTCGGGTACGACGACGAAGGCGTGCCGGCCAAGCGCTGGGACATTATCCGCGACGGCATTCTGGTCAATTACCAGGCCACGCGCGACCAGGCTCACATCATTGGCGAGAAAGAGTCGCACGGCTGCTCGTATGCCGACAGCTGGAACAGCGTGCAATTCCAGCGCATGCCCAACGTCTCGCTCGCGCCAGGCAAGGCATCGCTCACGCCAGACCAGATGATCAAGGACGTCAAGAAGGGCATCTACATCCTGGGCCGCGGTTCGTATTCGATTGACCAGCAGCGTTACAACTTCCAGTTCGGCGGGCAGCTGTACTTCGAAATCAAGGACGGCAAAATCACCGGCCCAATCGAAGACGTGGCCTACCAGTCCAATACCCAGGACTTCTGGAATGCCTGCAGCGCGATCTGCGACAAGCGCGACTGGCGCATGGGCGGCTCGTTCTTTGACGGTAAAGGCCAGCCTTCGCAGGTCAGCGCGGTATCGCACGGGTCCAGTACGACCCGCTTCAACGGCATTAACGTGATCAACACAGCCCGCAAAATCGGGTAAAGGACCAACACAATGAAATTGTTGAACCAGGAAGAAGCAAAGCGCGTCTGCGACCGTGTGATCGGCTTTTCCAAGGCCGATGAGTGCTCCGTCAATGTCAGTGGTACCCGTACCGGCAATATCCGCTATGCGCAAAACAGCGTCTCCACCGCTGGCCTGAACGAAAACATGCAGATCGCCGTGACGGTATCCTTCGGAAAACGCCAGGGTACCGCCACCATCAATGAGTTTGACGAAAAATCGCTGGAAAAAGTGGTGCGCCGCGCGGAAGACGTGGCCCGTCTGGCGCCCGAGAATCCAGAGTTCATGCCCGCCGTGACGAAGCAGGAATACCGCCCTTCGGCCGAATTTGCCGAGGCCACCGCCGCCATCGATCCCGAGTTTCGCGCCCAGGTCGCGTCGCACAGCATTTTGTCGGCGCGCGACAAGAAACTGGTCACCGCCGGCTTCTTCATCGATACCACCGGCTTTGAGGCGATTGCCAATTCCAACGGTGTGTTTGGCTACCGGACTTTCACCGATCTCAATTTCACCTGCACTGCGCGGACCGAAGACGGGCGCGGTTCGGGCTGGGTGACGCGGTCAGCCAACGATGCGAAGCGCTTCGATGCGCGTGAAGCGTCCAACGTCGCCATTGACAAGGCGCTGCGTTCAGTCGATGCGAAAGCACTTGAGCCAGGCCGCTATACCGTGATTCTGGAACCGGCCGCCGCTTCCGGCCTGCTGAACTTCATGTTTAACGGCTTCGATGCGCGCCGTGCCGACGAAGGCCGCAGCTTCCTTGCCAAAAAAGGTGGTGGTAACCGCCTCGGTGAAAAGCTGTTCGATGAGCAGGTCAATGTATGGGCCGACCCATGGGACAAGGACGTACCGGTCAGCCCTTGGGATACCCAGAACATGCTGCCACGCGAGCGCGTGGACATCATCAAGAACGGCAAAGTCGCTTCGCTCGACTACTCGCGCTTCTGGGCGCAGAAGCAGAAGGCACGCGCGATCGGCCAGCCGGGCAACATCATCATGGCGGGCGGCACCAAGTCGCTGGAAGAACTGATCGCATCAACCAAGAAGGGCGTGCTGGTCACGCGCACCTGGTACATCCGTTCGGTCGATCCGCAATCGGTTCTGCTGACCGGCCTGACGCGCGACGGCACCTTCTATATCGAGAACGGCAAAATCAAGCATCCGGTCAAGAACTTCCGCTTCAATGAAAGCCCGGTCACGATGCTCAACAATGTGGAAGAACTGGGGCGCTCGCAGATCATTGGCAGCGAAGGCAATGGTCTGACCATGATGGTGCCCGCCATGAAACTGCGCGACTTTAACTTTACGTCGCTGTCGGACGCGGTATAAACAGCAGTGGCAAAGCGTAGTTACGATTTCTACTTTACGCGCCTGATGTACGACTCGGGCGACTGGGATGTGGATATCCGCATGCCCAGCAACGTGCTCAACTCGCTGGTCGAATACACCACCCTCAAGGTGGATCCGGCCGAGCGGGTGGTCGCCCTGTCGGACCCGAAGATGCTGGAAGCGCCGTTCTGCTATCTGGCAGGGCACAAGCTGGTGCAGTTCACCCCGGCCGAGCGCAAGAACTTCGAGCGCTATGTGCGCGGCGGCGGTTTTGTGTTTGTGGACGACTGCAACCATGACATCGAC
This sequence comes from Massilia sp. CF038, assembly GCF_900129765.1. Classification (GTDB taxonomy): domain Bacteria; phylum Pseudomonadota; class Gammaproteobacteria; order Burkholderiales; family Burkholderiaceae_D; genus Telluria_A. The sequence goes on along the minus strand of NZ_FQWU01000007.1, from coordinate 24,390 downwards.
GGGCTGTTTGCCAAGTCGTTCGAGGCCGAGCTGGCGCGCATGTTCGGCCCCAAGGCGCTGCACAAGATCCCGAATAACCATCCGGTGTATTCGAGCTTCTTCCAGTTCGACGGGCCGCCCAACACCGGCAATGAGCTCAACGGCTGGGGCGACGATCTGGTGCACGACTACCTGAAGGCGATCGAGTTCGACGGCCGCGTGCGGGTACTGTATTCGAACAAGGATTACGGCTGCGAGTGGGACTACGATTTCCGCAACAAGCGTTGGCTGGTCATCGACAATACCCGCTTTGCGGTCAATATTATTCAGTATGCTTTGGGAGCTTGATTGTGTCGGAACGTGATGTGGTGGCGTGGGATGAAAAAGAGATTGCCGACCTGACGGCCAAAGTCGGCGCCCTGCGCGCCAGCATGGCCAGGGTGATCATCGGTCAGGACGAGGTGGTCGAGTCGCTCATTATCTGTCTGCTGGCCGGTGGCCACGCGCTGGTCGAAGGTGTGCCTGGTCTTGGCAAGACGCTGCTGGTCAAGTCCCTCGCGCAAGCGACCGACATGCAGTTCCGCCGGGTGCAGTTCACGCCCGACCTGATGCCGTCCGACATTGTCGGCACCGAGATTCTGGAAGAAGACAGCAGCACGCGCCAGCGCGTGTTCCGCTTCCAGCAGGGACCAGTGTTCACCCAGGTGCTGCTGGCCGACGAAATCAATCGCGCGCCGCCCAAAACCCAGTCCGCGCTGCTCGAAGCCATGCAGGAACGCAGCGTGACGTTTGCTGGCCAAACCCACAAGCTGCCGCAGCCATTCTTTGTACTGGCCACGCAAAATCCGATCGAACAAGCCGGTACCTATCCGCTGCCAGAAGCGCAGCTTGACCGTTTCCTGCTACGCATCGACGTTGGTTATCCAACCGAAGACGAGGAAATGGCAATGGTCTCGCGTACCACGCACGCAGGCTTGCAAGACGCGGTGGCCGCAATGGATGTGGCCAGCTTGCTGCGCTTGCAAATGCTGGTGCGCGATATCGAGATCGGCGAGCATCTGCTGCGCTATGCAACGCGCCTGGTACGCGCCACGCGCCCGCAGGATTCCAGGGTGGCCAGCGTGATCAAGCATGTCGGCTGGGGCGCAGGGCCACGTGCCGGTCAGGCCCTGGTACTGGCGTCCAAGGCGCGCGCCCTGATGCACGGCCGGCTGGCCGTCACCCGCGATGATATTGGCGCGATGCTGTTGCCAGTGCTGGCACACCGGGTTTTACGCAATTTCGAGGCCGAGGCCGACGGTGTGGCCATCGCCGATATCCTGCTCGCGCTGCGCAACGACATCAAGGTCGATTGAGACTGCTTTGCCGACGCTGGATACGCCCGCGCTGATCGCGCAAACCACCGACCTTGAGCTGATCATCCGCCACGTGCTGGCCGGTCTTGGCCATGGCATGCACGCGGGTCGCGAGCGCGGCGCCGGGGTTGAGTTTTCCGAATACCGTGCGTACGCGCCCGGCGACGAGTGGCGCCGCGTGGACTGGAAGCTGATGGCGCGCGCCGATCGCTATTACGTGCGCGAAGCGGAGCGCGACAGCCACGTGGCCATCTGGCTCTGGCTGGATGCGACCGCCTCGATGGATGAGCCTAGCCGCAAAGTGGAAGGATTGACCAAGCTTCAGTACGCGCGAGCGATCCTTGCCTGCGTGGCCGGAATCGCGCAGCGCCAGGGCGACGCGTTTGGGCTGGTGGTCTGCACTGCTGGCCGGGTGCAGTTCACCCAGGCGTCGCGTGGCCCGCGCCAGATGCACCGCATGCTGGCGCAGTTGAACAAGGCAAAAGCTGAAGGTGCGTTGCCCGACACTGACGCCTTGCGCGCCAGCCTGCATTTTGCGCGTGCGCCCAGTCTGATTTTTGCGGTCAGCGATTTTCTGGATTGGCCCTCGGCCCAGTCCGAAGCCTTGCTGCGGCTGCGCCGCATGCGGCACGATGTGCGCGCACTGTGCTTGCAGACCGAGGCCGAGCGCGACGCCAGTTTTCCGCTGGACGTCGCCTGGCGCGATCCTGAGCAGAACGATGGCGTCTACCGGCTGGCTGCGGACACGCTTGGCCAGTACCGCCAGGCGCGTGAAGCGCATTTCGAGCGGGTGCTGACGCAGTGCCGCCAGCAGGATCTGCCGGCACTGGCCGCATGCATCGAAGACGGGGTGCCGTCGGTGCTGCGTAGCTGGCTGCGCCGGGCCGGGCGGGCATCATGAGCTTGTGGTGGCTGGCCACGCCGGTACTGCTGCTGCCGATCTGGTGGCACCGGCAAAAACGCGAGCGGGCCGCGGTCAAGCCACTGGCAACCGCGCGCTTTCTTCCCCGATCCATTCCGCTGCACAAGCGCGTGTGGCGCTGGCACGACCGCAGCTTGCTGCTGCTGCGTTGCCTGCTGCTTGCCACCGTTATCGCGTGGCTGGCCGACCCGGCATTCCCCTGGCGCGGCGATGCGGTGATGATCGTTCCGGGCACGGATTCGGCATGGGCGGACAAGCAGATTCGCGAGGCCGGTTTGAGCGATGCAAGCCGGATCGCATTGCCGCACGCCGATGCCTTCGCCTGGCTGGCCCAGCACGAGCGCGAATGGCGCGCGGGGGCGCGCTTGCTGGTGGTCGGCAATGTCCCAATGCCGGCAAGCCGGCCCCGGCTCGCGCACAGCGTCATTGTGCGAACAGCGCCCGCGCTATTGGTGAAAAGCGAACATCGGGTGGCGATCATCAGCAAACGCGCGGACCAGTGGCGTGCCATGTTTGCAGCCATCGAGGGCCCGCAGCGCTATGTATTGCAGGACGCGCCGGATGCGGGTACGGAGCTCATTGTGTGGGACCTGCCCGAGACGCCACCCGAAGCGATGCGCGCGCCGCTGTGGTGGGCTGGCGAACGCAGCGCCTTCCCGGAATTGAAGAATGCACCAGCCGCACATGGGCTGCACTACGCTGACAGTGCGCATGGCCGTTTGTGGTGGTCGGCCAACTGGCCACCGGGCGATGCGCAGGCCGCACGCGCCCAGTTCGAGACCTGGCAACGTTTGCACTATCCACCCCTTGCCTGGACAACGCCCTCGCAGACGCTGGCAGCCGACCCGGCCTCTCATGCGCCGGCAGGCGGCGCGCTGCACTATCTGATGACCATTGCCTTGCTGGTCTTGTTCGCGCTTGAACGGATGCTGAGCCATGCAAAACGGCGCTGACATTATTGCGCGCCTGCTGCGCCGCGCACTCTGGCGCAAGGTGCCATTCTGGGCAGCACTCCTGTTGCCATGGGTGCTGCTCGCGTCGATCCCTGGTGCAGTGCTTGCGCTGGCCTGGATAGCCTGGGACTGCGTGCGCCTGCGCGCCCGCATTGCCGCCGGATGGCCACGCTGGCTCGACGGCGCCATTCCCGCGTTGGAAGACAGCAGTGCGTTGCTGGAGGACGCTGCCACGCCACTGGGCCGCCTTCAGCAGCAGCGCCTGATGGGGCGCGTGCAGAGCCTGTTAAGCGATGACATGATTGCCCAGGTTGTCGCTCAGCGCACACGGCTGCACTGGCTTGCGCTCGTGCTTAGCGCCGTGCTGGCGACAGGCCTGTTCGCGTGGCGCCATGTGCATGCCGATCAGCCGCCCGTGCGCACGGTCGCTGTCGCCGAGGTACCGGTGCAGCCGGCCGCGCTGATGCTGCGCGTGACCCCGCCCGAATATACCAAACTGGCACGTTTCGACACGGCGCCGCGCGAGCTGCAGGTGCCGTTGCATAGTCAGATCGAATGGTGTCTCACTAAGGCGCAGACCGATGCGCCGCCCGTGGAGCTGAGCGATGGCCAGCTGCTCAAGCTGGACGCGGGTTGTGCACGCTGGCGCGCGACGGAATCGGTGTTCTGGCGCTGGCAGGGCAAGCGCTACAAGCTGCGCGTGATTCCCGACGAGGCGCCGGTGGTCACGTTCGCGCTGCCGCGCGATATGCTCTCGGTGCTCCCCGCAACCGCGACCAACGCCACCATGACTGTCGCCGTCAAGGATGACTATGCTGTCAAACGCGCCGTCCTGCACATGACACTGGCGCGCGGTAGTGGTGAAAACATCCGCTTCAGCGACCGTGAAGTGCCGCTGCCGGAGTCCAGCGACCCACGCACGCGCAGCTGGTCGAAGCAATGGTCACTCAGCGAGCTTGGTATGGAGCCGGGCGACGAACTGTACTTCTTTGTGCGTGCGAGCGACAATGCCGAGCCTCCGCATGCCACCGTTTCACCTACCTACACGCTGCGCTTGCCCGGGCCCGTTGCGAGCGACGATGAATCGACGGCGCTGCCAATGCTGGCCAAACCCGAGAATCTGCGCAGCCAGCGCCAAATCATCATCGACACCGAGCAGCTGATCGCGGACCTGAAAGCCAAGCCGTCGCTGGAGCCAGCGACAGTGCGCAGCCGCAGCGAAGCAATCGCCAGCGACCAGGCCATGCTGCGCCGCCGCTATGGCCAGTTCCTGGGTGAGGAATCGAGCCTGTTTGGCGACGAACATGAGGATCACGGGGGCAAAGAGGACCTGGTGAAGGAGTATGGCCACAAGCACGACCAGGAAGAAAACGCGACCTTGTTCGACGAATCGACCAAGAAGGTGCTTCGGCGCGCCCTGTCTGCCATGTGGGACGCGGAAAAGTCGCTGCGGGCAATCACGCCAAAAGCAGCGCTGCCCCCGGAATACAAGGCGCTGGAAGCTATCAAGGAACTGCAGCAGGCGGACCGCATTTATCTGCACAAGACCGCGTTCGTGCCACCCCCAATCAAGGAAGAGATTCGCATGACAGGCGACGTTGTCGGAACCAGGAGCTATCGCCGTGCACAGGGCGGTCCCGGCGAGGGCGTGCCGCAGGATCTGCAAGTGCTGCTGCAGGCACTCGATGGCAATGGCGCCTTGCCAGCACTGTGGAGCCGCACAGCACAAGACTGGATCCGCTCGCGGATTCCCGGCGACGAGCAGCGTCTCGAAGCCCAGCGCGCCGTGCAGGATGTGGCGGATGGCTGTGAAAAATGCCGCCCGGCGTTACGTGCCTGGCTGCGTGGCGCCATCAACGACGCGCCGATTTTGCTGCAGGCGACGCCGCAGGCCAATACGCCATTTGCCCGTGCCTGGCGCAAGGGAGGCAAGCCATGATCGCTGCGATTCTGGCGTTCGTCATCGGCCTGGCCAGCGCCCTTGGCTATCTGCTGCGGCGCAAGTGGCTCGATGCGGTGCTCGCGGCCGTGGCAGCGGCATCATTGGGAGCGCTGCTGTTGAATCTGACCTTGCCCGGCAATGCCGGTGGTGCGGTGTCGATCAGCGCAAACGATCTTGCGCCTGCTATTGGCAGCGCGGACGCGGTGCGTGTCAGTGGCGACGGTCTGCCCGCATCGCAGTGGCAGGATCTGCCCGCGCGCAAGCTCGAATGGACAGCGCCAGATGGCGGGGCGCTGGCGCTTGATTTTCCGCGTACCCTTCAGTTGGGACGCATGTTCAAACTGAGCGTCACCATGCGGCAAGGCGCGGCTCGCAAGCTGCAGCTGTTAGCAGAGAATGGTCAGCTCGTCGCTGAGAATGCCAGCAGCGGCACCACACTGTCGGTGCAATGGCTGCCGCCAGTCGCGGAAAAACTGGTATTCACGGCGCGCCTGCTGGACGCGGGCGGCAAAACCATCGCGCAGGGACCCGTGCCGTTCGAGGTGCTGGCGCCGGTGCCGCTGCAGGTGCATGGACGCTTCTCAGCGCCGTCATTCGATGCCCGCGCACTCAATCAGTTGCTCGCGCAGAGTAATGCAGTACTTGATTGGCAAGTCACCCTGGGCAAGGTTGTCACGCGCAGCGAGGCCCCGCGCGTCGCACTGGCGCAGACCGACTTATTCGTGGTCGATGCCAGCTACCTCGAAAGCTTGCCTGACGCTGCGCGCGCCAGTTTGCTGGTGCAGGTGGCCGAGGGCAGGCCGCTGCTGATTCTTGGCGCCAGCGCGAGCGAGCCAGCCAAGTGGTCGCGCATGTTCAAGCTGGAGCTGCGCGAGCAGCCCGAGACCAAACCGGCCGGCAGCCCGCTGGCATTGGCCAGCGCTGCCTACCAGCCGCAGACTAAAAATGCCGGCGGCTGGGTGGCCGCCGGAGACCGCATCTGGACCCGTCCTTGGGAAAAGGGCCGCATCACATGGCTGGGCGTCGGCGAATGGCACCGCTACGCCATTGCCGAGCCGCGCGCGCTGGCGGCGTGGTGGCAGGACGTGCTGGACGCGTCCGGGGTGCAGCGCACCACGGACGTCAATCTGATCGATCCCGAAGAAATGCCGCTACCCGGCCAAAGGCTGGCAATTTGCGGTCAAGGTCTGAGCGGCGCCGTGAGCTTCCCCGCATTGCAGCAAACGCTAACCTGGCAACGCAGGCCGGACCGCGCCGACGCCGCGTGCGTGGCAGTGTGGCCGACAGTACCGGGCTGGCTCGAATTCACGTGGGGCGGCGCCAGGCCGCAGTCCGGCCGGGTATATGTGTATGCGAAGGACGACTGGCCGCAGTGGCAAAAGGCGCAGCGGCGCGAGGCCACGCTCGACTACGGCGCGCGCACCCCCGGCAAGCCGGCCCGTACACCGGCGCCCGTGCCGGCATGGCCTTTCGCTCTCTTGTTTGGTGCCGCAATGCTGCTGCTGTGGTGGCGAGAACGTCGCTGAGGCCAGCCTGTAAAATAGTGGTATGACCACTCCGACACTGCGCCCCGCGACGACCCGTAACCGTCCTTTTGCCATGGCTGTTGGCCTGTTGGTCGCGATCTTTGGCTTGATCGCGTCATACGCGTTGGCGGCCCAGCTATGGGGCTTGTGGGGCACGCTGACGTATCTGCCGGCGCAGGCACAGGTTCAGCAAGTGGAGCACTACACTGTGCCCGGCAGACGCGGCGCGGTGTATCGCAGCACGATTCACTACCATTACGAGGCAGACGGGCGTCGGATCGAGGCAAGTGCTGATATCGCAGGCAGGGCCATTCAGACCGGTACGACCATCCCTGTCTGGTTCGACCCAAACACCCCCCGGCAGAACGTGCTGACACGGCAGTTCGACTGGCTGCTGTTGCTGCTTTTCGCGCTCGCCACTGGCTTTCCCACGCTTGCGGTTGCCGCCGCCATCGGGCGCAGCGATGACCTCACCGTCCCGGCGCGCGGCCGCCTGCTGCGGGCCGATCCAGACAACAGCCGCGTGCTGGCCGTATTTGCTGTCATCATGAATCTGTGGACATGGCCGATGGCATGCCTTGCCACGGTATTGCTGGCGTTGGGCGAGGGTTCGGCCTGGACACTGGTGGTGTTTGGCTTGCTCGCCATTGCGATGACGCTGGCCAGGACGGGGTGGCGCAAGCTGCGCACCCGTCAGCGGCTGGGCACACCTTTACTCGAAATTATTCCTTCAGCGCCAGGGCAGTTCAAGGGGCGCTTGCATTTCCAGCCTCCCCTGGGGATGCGTTGTGAACCGCAGGTAGAGCAGATTTTCGTTCAGATTCAGGTAGGGCAGGTCCAGATGGCCCCCCGCAACGGGCATGCCGCGGCGCGGCTGATATGGGCGCACCGGATTGAGGCGACGCTTGCGCGCGGCTGTGCGCACGCCGATTTCAGTCTTGCGGTGCCCGAGTGGCCAAGGCCACAGCGCGGCGTGAAGCCCGCGTGCTGGAAAATTTCGGTGATGGCGCTGGAGGCGACGGCCCATTTCAGGCTCGCGCCGGAACTCATTCGTGGTGATCCTGCATCCACGACTTGAGCCCATTCACCCATTTTTTCGCGGGCAGATTCATGCTCTTTTTGATCATGCCGGCACGCTCGTACAGAACGCTGAAGTCAATTTGCGGCGCCGTCTTGAACGCAACCACAACGATGTTCGCGTCATGGACTTCGGGCAGCCACACCACCGCATCAAACACCAGTTCCATGTTCTGCAGGTTCTTGTCGTAGTTGGAAAAGTCGCCAAACACATTGGTGGTCATGATGCCATTCTCGCTCAGGCAGTCAAAGCAGGCCTGGTAGAACTCGGGCGAATCGAGTACCGGGCCGCGCGCTTCTTCGTCGTACAGGTCGACCTGCAGCACATCGACGCTGTTGTGGTTGCGCGCATCGAGAACGAAGTCCATCGCGTCCATTTCTCGCACATCGAGCCGCTCGTCGTTGGACGGCAGGCCGAACATGGCGCGGCAGATGGCGATTACATTGGGATTGAGTTCGGCGACGGTGACTTTGGCGGAAGGGAAACGGTGGTAGCTGAATTTGGTCAGCGCGGCACTGCCCAGTCCCAGCTGGACGATGTGGCGTGGCTTGTCCAGAAACAGCATCCACATCATCATCATCTGCACGTATTCCAGCTCGATATTGTCGGGCTTGGAAAGACGCATCGCGCCCTGCACCCAGGAGGTACCAAGGTGCAAAGAGCGCACGCCCTGGTATTCCGTGGTGGTGGCGGGCGGATAGCCAGGGGCGGAAAAGCGGGAAGAGGAATCGGACATGGTCCGAATTTTACAGCGTTGGCACCAAAGGCAGGATCATGGTGACCATCAGACCGCCGCCATCGCGGTTGCCCAGCGTAATGCGGCCACCGTGCGCTTCGGCGATTTCGCGGGCCAGCGCCAGGCCCAGACCGGTGCCGGCGCGCTTGGTCGAATAGAAGGGGACTAGCGCATTGGTCAGCACAGCGTCGTTCATGCCCTGGCCGCGGTCCATCACTTCGATGCGCAGCATGCCCATTGCGGCCTTGATGTGCAATTCCACTTCGTCTGGCGGCGAGCCCGATTCGTGTGCATTCTTGAGCAGGTTGAGCAGGGCCTGTTCCATCTGGGCCGGATCAAAATGGACGGCTTCGGCCGGCAACGGCGCGGCCAGGCGGAACGACACCTCGGCCGCCAGCCGCTGGGTGAATACCGTCCAGTCGCAAGCTTCCACGCGCGGGGTCGGCAGCTTGGCAAAGCGCGCGTAGCCAAGGATGAAGGTTTCCAGGTGACGGGTACGCTCTTCGATGGTTTCCAGGATTTGCGGCAGGCGCTCGGTCTGGCCCCGCCTGACCAGCTCGGCACCAGAATGGGCCAGGGAAGTCAGCGGCGCGAGCGAATTGTTCAGTTCATGGCTGATCACGCGGATGACTTTTTTCCAGGTCTGCACTTCCTGGCGGCGCAGTTCCTGGGTCAGCTGGCGCAGCAGCAGCAGTTCGTGCCGGCGCCCGTTGAGCATGAAGCTGCGGCGCGCCAGGTGGTACACCTCTTCGTCCTCGCTGTCGCCGGCGGTGAACAAGCCGTCGCCGCCACGGGCGAGTGCCTCCTCCAGCGCGGGCGAGGACTGGGCGACGATTTCTTCGAGGGCGTGACCTTCCAGCCGGCGGCCCTGGTTGAGCAGCTGGCGCGCCGCCACATTGGCGTACACAATGGCTGCATCGCCCACCAGCAGCATGGCCACGGGCGTATTTTGAACCATGGTGTCGAGCAGAAGTTCGCGCTGCACCAGCGCCAGGCGCTGTTCGCGCAGCACGTGGCCCAGCGCGTTATGGGCACGAACCAGATCGGCCAGCTCGTCGTTCTGCGGCCAGTGCAGGCTGAAGGAAAAATCGCCATCCTTGTAGCTGGTGACGGTGCCCTCCAGCGCGCGAAACAGCGACAGAATTGGCTGAATCTGCGCGCGCATGGTGATCGCCGCAATCGGCACCACCAGGGCAAGGCAAATGGCGCCGACCAGCAGCGGACGCGCTGGTAAAAAGTGATTGAGCACCAGCGCCATCACAATGCCCATTGCGAGCAGCGTGGCCACCAGTGCCGTCCAGCGTGTTACCAGCGACAGGCGCATCGCCATCAGGGCCGCGCGATGCCCAGCCGTTCCATGCGCCGGTACAGCGCCTGGCGCGACAAGCCCAGTTCGGCCGCTGCCTGGGCCACCACGCCATGGGCGCGCGCCAGTGCCTGGACGATGGCGTCGCGGTCCGGCTCAGCCTCGGTGCTGGCCACGGCGGCGAGCGGCAAACCGAGGTCGGTCGCCTTGATGGCGTCGCCCGCCGCCAGCAGGCTGGCGCGCGCCATCACGTTTTTGAGTTCACGTACATTGCCCGGCCAGGCATGGGCCAGCAGGGCGGCCTGGGCACAGTGGTCCAGCCGCTTGCCGGGCGCCAGGAAGCTGCCCGCCAGCGGCAAAATGTCGGCTGGCCGCGCGGACAGGGGCGGCAGCCGCAGTTCGATCACGTTCAGGCGGTAGAACAGGTCTTCGCGGAAGGTGCCGGCGCGGATCATGGCGCCCAGGTCGGCGTTGGTGGCGCTGATCACGCGCACTTTGACCTGGCGCTCGCGGTTCGATCCCAACCGCTCGAAGCGGCCCGTTTCCAGTACCCGCAACAGCTTCATCTGACCGGCCAGGGGCAGGTTGCCGATTTCGTCGAGGAACAGGGTGCCGCCGTCGGCAGCTTCGAACTTGCCTTCGCGTGCCTTGGACGCGCCGGTGTAGGCACCGGCATCGGCGCCAAACAGCTCCGCTTCAATCAGTTCGGCTGGCAGGGCGCCGCAGTTCAGGACCACGAAGGGACCGTTACGGACGGCCGAATTGGCCTGGATGATCTCGGCAATGCGCTCCTTGCCGGTCCCATTGGGACCACTGATCAGCACCGGCACGTCGGCGCGTGCAACCTGGCAGGCCAGATGCAAGATGCGTTCGGTGGCGGGATCCTGCCACACCATGCCGCGCAGATCGAAGCCTTGTTCCAGGTCGCGCCGCTGGCGCCGTTCGCGCTGTGCGTGCTGGGCCAGTGCGCGATTGGCCTGACCCAGTTCGATCAGGTTGGTCACGGTGGCGATCAGGCGGTCGTCTTTCCAGGGCTTGGACAGATAGTCGGCCGCGCCGGACTTGACCAGGTCCACCGCCGCATCCAGGTGGGTCCAGGCCGTGAGCAGAATCACCGGCAGATCGGGATACAGGGCGCGGATCTGGCGAAACAGCGCGGTGCCTTCTTCGCCCGAGGTGGTGTCGGCGGTGAAGTTCATGTCCTGGATGACCAGGTCGATCGGGGTTTTTCCCAGGATCGCCAGCCCTTCTTCGGGCGAGGCGGCGCGCACGGCATCGATATCGTGCAGCGAGAACAGGACTTCGAGGGCGATCGCGACCGCGGCGTTGTCGTCAATTATCAATACGGTTGGCATGGGCGCTAGCATAGCATTGAGCGAGGCATGCCGGGGCCCTTGCCCCGGCCTATTGCCGTCATGCGCTGCGGGTCGCCAGCGCGGGCGAGATGGTCGCCGCTTTCCATGCGGGGCCATACACCGCGACGACGCCGAGCAGGTAGAACACGGCGCCCCCGCCAATCAGGTAGGGCAGGGGCAGGCGCGCCATTTCCAGCTTGCTGACCAGGAGCTGATTGAGGCCCACCGCCAGCAGCACGCCGCTGGCGACGCCCAGGCTGGTGATCATGACGTTTTCGGAAATGAAGTAGCGCAGAATGTCTGCCCGCCGCGCGCCCAGCGCACGGCGCACGCCGATTTGCTTGCGGCGCTGGGTTACCCACAGGCTGGCCATGCCGACAATGCCGCTGGCGGTAATGATCAACAGCAGAACGCTGACCGTGATCAGCATCCACGACAAGGCCACATCGGCGCGGTAGCGCTGCTTGCGGTCTTCGCTCGTGCTTTTGGACTTGATGATGACCGGGGTGGCGGTTGCCTTGCGCAGGATTTCTTCGGCTTCTTTCATGATGCGGTCGCGCTGACCCGGTTCCGTGCGCACGGTGTACGAGGAGCCGGGCGTGGTGCCCAGACTGCGCATCGGCAAAATGGTCGAGTATTCGGCCGACTCGTCCACCGGCGCCCAGGGCGACTGCAGGCGCTCGACAACGCCGATGATCTGGGTCGCGTCAGCCGTGTCTCCCGTGCCGAACAACATGGTCTTGCCAATCACGCTGGCCTGGCCCGGCCATAGCTTGTCAGCCAGCGCCTGGGTGATGATCACTGTCTTGGGCTGCTCGGTGCTGGTCACCATGTCCAGTTCCAGGACGTCGGCCGCTGTGAAGTCGCGCCCTTGCACCAGGCGCAGGCCCCATGCAGCCACCAGGGAGTCGCCGGTTTCGTACATGGCCGTGCTGGCGGACTCGTTGACCTGTTTGCGGTCAATCGCCACACTGGTGCTGCTGCCCGAATTGGACAACGGCATCTGGTTGGTGCTGGCCACGCCAAGCACGCCCGGAATGGCGCGCAGCAGCGCCGTCTCGCGCTTTTGCACGGCCAGGTCGAAGGCCGCGTTTTCCTTGCGCAGCCAGCGCGTGCTGATGTTAAAGGTGGACACTTCGTCCACCAGGCCGCTCGGCCGGGCGGCCACGCCCTGGCGCACATTCACAATGTGCAGGGCGTTGGCCAGGATCGCCAGGCTGATGGCCACCTGCACCGCCACCAGAATCGCGCCGGTCTTGTTGCGCAACAGCGCAGAAAGAATAGGATGCATCGTGTTCTCCGCTTACTGTGATTTGAGCTGGATGGCCGGTGTGACCTGGCAGGCACGCCAGGTTGGCAGCAGGCCCGCCACGATGGCGGCAAACACCGACATCACAAAGGTAAATATCAGCATGGTCCAGTCCATGTGCGCGATGGTCGCCATCTGCTTGGACTGCATCGCGATCAGGGCCAGCGCCCCCAGTGCCAGCACCAGGCCAAGCAAGCCGCCGGCCAGACCCACGACCGCGCTCTCGACCAGGAACTGACGGAAAATCTCGCGCCGCGACGCGCCCAGTGCACGCCGAATGCCCACTTCCGATGCGCGCACCGAAAACTTGGCCAGCAGCAGACCGATTGTATTGACCAGGCAAAGCAGCAGGAAACCAAACGCCAGCCAGGCCGACAGACGGCTGTCATTGCTGACCACCTTCATTTTTACCAGCCACTCCTGCACGTCATACAGCTTGTTGGGTGAATTGCGCTTCATGCGCCCAAGCTTGCGCTGCTCGCTGGCGTAGCTGTCGATGTAGGTTTGCAGTTGCGCACGTTCGGCGGCGGTTTTGGTTTCGAACCAGACCTGGATCCAGGTACAGTTCGAGGCCAGGATCCCGGCAAAGCCAGGGTCGCGGTTGGCGCTGCAGTTCATGTTCCCCTGCGGGTTCGCTTCCAGGCGGATGGCGGTGGAAAAAGGAATGAACAATTCGTCGCCGTCACCAAAGGCGCTGGCGCCGATCAAGCGGTAATAGCGCGGCAGCGGGGCCCAGGTGTCCAGCACCCCGACGATCTGGAATTGCTGGCTCATGATGGTCATGCGCTGGCCGACCGGGCTGGCATTGCCATACAGTTTTTCAGCGATGGCGCGGCTGAGTACCACCACTTGCGCGCCTGCTTTGTCTTCTGCTTCGGTCCAGCTCTGGCCGTGCCGGAAGGGCGCCTCGAACATGCTGAAGAAATCGCTGGTGAGCGCCAGGCCGTTGGCGGGAAATACGCCAATGTCGGTGCGGGCAGGCTCGATCGGGGCGGATATGCCAAAGATCGCCGTGCGCCGCTCGCCCTGGCCGCTTTTGAGGAAATTGGACGCTTCGGTATAGCTCATCTGGAAGTCGTTCGGCTCTTCGCCTGGCGTATAGCCTTCCACGGGACCGACGTCCAGCACGGGCACGAACAGGCGGTCGCTCTTGTGCGGAATGGGATTGCCCGACATGACCTGCAAAATGGTCAGAGTCGAAATGCTCGCTGCCACGCCAATGGCCAGCGTGAGCACCATCAAGGCGGTCAGCGCGGGGTTACGGCGCAGGCTGCGCAGCCCGAGCATGAAGTAATACTGGAACATCGCGCTCTCCTCAGGCAGGGTGGCTGGCGCCAGCGGTCTTGGCGTCGAACAGGGTGGGCGCCTTGCGCACCAGGTCCGACACCTGGCCGTCGATGATGTGCACATTGCGCTGCGAGCGCACCGCCAGTTCCGGATCGTGGGTGACCATCAAAATGGTGGTGCCCTGGGCGTTGATTTCCTCCAGCAGCTCCATCACGCCGCGTGCCATTTGCGTATCGAGGTTGCCGGTCGGTTCATCGGCCAGCAAGAGCTTGGGCGAACCTGCCAGTGCGCGCGCGATGGCCACGCGCTGCTGCTGGCCGCCCGATAGCTCGGCCGGATAATGCTTCATGCGCGAGGCCAGGCCCACTTTGGCGAGCGCGTCTTCGATCCGCTCCTTGCGCTCGGCCGCGTTGAAGCCACGGTAGCGCAGCGGTACGTCGACATTGTCGAACAGCGACAGGTCGGGAATCAGGTTGAAGCCCTGGAAAATGAAGCCCAGCTTCTCGTTGCGCAGGCGCGAGCGCGCGTTGTCATCCATGCCCTTGACGTTGATGCCGTCCAAAACGTATTCGCCATCGTTGAATTCTTCCAGCAGGCCGGCGATGTTCAAAAAGCTGGTCTTGCCGGAACCGGAAGGACCGGTCACGGTGACGAACTCGCCCTGGTTGACCTGGATCTCGAACCCGCGCAGCGCGTGGGTTTCGATCATGTGGGTACGGTACACCTTGCTCAGATTGGTCATGCGCAGCATGGAAGGTCCTTTCGGTAGTTTTATTTATTGATGGAGACGCGCGCCGCATTGGCAAACGTGTCGGTGCCTGCAATGACAAGCTTGTCGCCCGGCTGGACGCCGGACAGAATTTCAACGCTGCCGACGCTGGTCGCGCCCAGCGTGATCGGGGTGCGCACGGCCACGCCGTCGCGCACCACGTAGGCAAAGCGGCCGCCTTCGGATTCCACAAACGGTCCGCGCGCCACCAGCATCACGTTTGGTTTTTCTTCGATCAGCAGCCGCGCCGTCACGCGCTGGCTCTGGCGCAAACCCTTGGGCTGGGCGCCGTCAAAGCGCACCCGTGCCAGCACCTGGTTGCGCACCACTTCCGGCGACAGCGCCGAGAGTTTGCCGGTTGCGGTGGCGGCGCCCAGCTGGATTTCGGCGCTCATGCCCAGGCCCATGTCGGCCACATAGCTTTCCGGTACTTCCAGCTCGACCTCAAGGCGCGACAGATCGACCAGCGTCATAAGCGCGGTGTTGGCCGCCACCACGCTGCGGTTCTGCACTGACAGCGTGCCGATGAAGCCGTCCACCGGCGCGCGCACGCTCAATTCGTCCACGCGGCGCTGGGCGTTGGCCATGGACAGGCGCTGGCGGTCCAGTTCATTGACCTTGGTCTTGAGGGCCAGGCCCACGTCGTCGCCCTCGAGGGCGGCAGCCTTGGCGGCGTGGCGCGCGCGGATCTCGGCCGAGGCCACGGCATCCTTGGCTTTCTGGAAGTCGATCTTGGCGATCACGCCTTCGTTGGCCACGGCCTGGTAGCGTTCCAGCGTGCGCTGGGCCGACAGGCGGTCGATTTCGGCGGTGTCGGCTTCGCGCTGGGCCAGCAGCTTCTGCTTGCGCGCCAGGATCTGCTGGCGTGCCACTTCCGCTTCCAGCTGCTGGTAGCTGGACTGCTCGCGTTTCAGCGCGTCCGACAGGTCGGGCGACTCCAGCACGGCCAGGACCTGACCGCGCTTGACGGTGTCGCCCGCAGCCACTTTCAGGGTGACCGTCGAGGGCGCGGTGGAGTACAGCGTGGGGCTGACGGCAGCGACGATGCGGCCATTGACGGCGGCGTCGCGCACCAGGGTGCCGCGCGTGACCTCGGCAATGCGCAAGCGTGCGCCGTTGACCGATGCCTCGCTTGAACGCCAGCCCGCGACGGCCATAAAGGCCAATGCAAGCACGGCCAGCGCGCCGCCGCCGAACAGCGCGCGGCGCTTGAATGCTTGCCCGCGCGGGGCCTGGATCACAGCATCTTGAGAAGAGGTATCGCGGATCATGGTGGTGTACGTTGACGACAATACCACCACTGATGCACGAACCGTGCCACTTGCAAGAGCCTTGATTATTAAGGAAGTTTGTATGGACGAACACGTGTCCGCAGCGTCCGGCCGGACTGTTTGCGCGGTGTTGGCGGACACTTGTTATTTGTATCAATGTCCACATATGGCGCGGTAGCTTCCCGCTCCCGTCCGGGGGTCAAGAAAGGTTTCATGCCATTTGCATCCGCGGTCCGCTTGCTGCGTGCCCTGTTCGATATCCCCGCGCGCGAGCCGGCCGACTATCCCTTTGTGGAAAGCGATCAGGCCAGGCTTCAGCAGCTGTGCCATGAACCCGGCAGGCACGCTGTTGATGATGCCACCTGGTCCGACCTGATGCTGGGCCAGTACCACGCGGTCCTGTCGCAGGAAGTGAGCATATTCGGTCAGCAGGCGCTTTATCAGCGTTTGCGCGAAGGCGCTGGCGCCGATGCGGGGCGCTCCTTGCGTTCACTGGTGGATGCGCCAGCGCAGATCGATGCGCAGCACCTGGCCTGCAAGCCGCTGCGCCACGCCGACCAGGAAATCGCGACGCTGCTGTTCGCCCCTGAGCCAACGAGCTTGCCCATCTGGGCGGGCAAAACCTGGTGCGTACCGTTTCTGCTTCTGGGGTCGATGGCGGCGGCGATACTTTGGTCGCCGCTGGCCTGGCTCGGCACCGGCGCGCTGCTGTTTTTCCTGATGTCGAATCAGGTCCGTTATGGCCAGCAGGTCGAGCAATGGCAGCGCACCATGCTGGCCTTGCAAATGTTGCTGCGTGTGGCCAGTGAAACCAGCCACCGCGATGCCGCCGAGGCGGCGCGAGTGAACCGTGCCCTCACGCGCGCGCCAGCCAGTTTATTGGTACCGGGTCTGCGCAGCTACCAGGACTGGTTCGCCCTGACGAATGTGAATCACTATTTTCACTGCACGCAGGTGGTGCAGGCCCATTTGCCGCTGCTGCGGGCCACCATGCTGCGCATCGCCGACTGGGAAGCCGACATTGCACTGGCGCGCCATCTGCGCGCCACGCCCCGGTTTTGCTGGGCCGAGCGCGCCAGCCACACGGCACTGACGCTGCGTGGCATGGTCCATCCTTTGCTGCCGGCCGCACAGGCGCTCAGTCTTGAACTGGCGGGAAAGGGCGCATTCATCTCCGGGCAGAACGGGATTGGCAAGAGTACCTTGCTGCGCACTGCCGGCTTGAATCTGATCGCCGCGCGCGCCTTCGGTTTCTGCTACGCCGAAACGGCCCGGGTCCCGGATTTGCCGATTTACTGCAGTATGCAGAACGACGACTCGCTGCTGCGCGGCGAAAGCCTGTACATCGCCGAACTGCGCCGCGCCAGCGAGCTGCTTGCCGCCGCCGACGGTCCGCATCCGGGCATCTGCATTATTGACGAAATTTTCAGAGGTACCAATCACCTCGAATCAGTGTCCGCCGCCGCATCGGTACTGGACGTGCTGGCGCAGCGTTCACTGGTGCTGGTCTCGTCTCACAATCTGGTATTGGCAAGTCTGCTGCAGCACCGGCTCGATCCGCTGTGCGTCAGCCGCGAGGACGGCGCCCTGACACTGTCCCCGGGCGTACTGGCGCATACCAACGGCATTCGTTTGCTGGCGGAGCGCGGATTCGGGCCCGCAGTGCAAAGCAATGCGGGCAAAGTGTTCGACTGGCTGAATGGCTATCTGGCTCACCCGGCCGACAGCGCTGGCGTGCTGGGCTGACCACGCCAGCGCGTCCATGCCACCGTCAAACCGTACATCAGCGCCAGAATCGCCGCCCAGGCCAGGTACACCACTGGCAGCGAATGCACGTAGCCATCCGGCCAGGTGGCCACGCCGTTGGCAAACACCGGGCCACCGCCATAACGCAGATCGAAGTACAGATTGCCCAGGAAGTGAATCAGCGCGATGTGAATCACGTAGAAGAACATGGGCGTGCGGCCAAACAGCATCAGCACCCGGTTTTCGCGGATCCGCTCGAACAGCGCCAATAGCAGCATGCCGATACCGACCGTCACCAGCAGGTACAGCAGCGAGGGCGGATACTTCGACACGCGCACGAATGACATCAGGTCGAACATCGCGCCGCGCGGCTGGGGCGACCAGTGGCTTGCGTCGCCGTAGATGTTAAAGCCGCGCAGTATCAGGAAAGCCGTCAGCAGGACTGCCGCTGCCGTGAGCCAGAAGCGCATGCGGCGCGCCGCCTCCCACTGAAACACGGGCCCCAGCGCATAGCCGGCGGCCATCAAGCCGACCCAGGGCATGAGCGGGTAGCGAATCACCAGGCCCTGCATGCCCAGGCTGTCGCCCATCGGGAAAAAGCCGCCCTGGTGCCAGGCGCCCCACAGCAGGCTGGTGGAGGTGTAGCCATCAAACGCGTTGTGGGTCA
The DNA here is from genome assembly GCF_900129765.1 of Massilia sp. CF038. Taxonomy (GTDB): domain Bacteria; phylum Pseudomonadota; class Gammaproteobacteria; order Burkholderiales; family Burkholderiaceae_D; genus Telluria_A. The sequence goes on along the minus strand of NZ_FQWU01000007.1, from coordinate 6,189 downwards.
GGATCAGGGCCGCGCCGATGGCGCCAATGGCCACGCGCGGCAACCACACCAGCAGCGCCATGATCAGCATCGATGCGCCAATGGCCCAGATCACCTGCAAGATAGTGACCTGGTAGCCGAACTGCCAGCTGAAGCTGATCCAGGTCGCTTCCAGCACGATCAGCATGGCGCCGCGCGTGGCCAGGTAGCGCGACAGCGCAGGGATGCCGGTTTTTTGCCCGCGCAGATAGGCCGAACTGCCGGCCAGCAGCACGAACACCGTTGCGCACAAATGGGTGATCCAGCGTGTCCAGAACCAGGCTGGCTCGGTGGTGGCGAGATCCTCCGGGTCGAAGCGGGTGTAGCCGAAGAAGTCGCGCGTGTGGTCCAGCGCCATGAGGGCGATGACGAAGCCGCGCAACATGTCGATGGCGGGGACTCGGGCAGGCTTGGTCATGCGGCGCATCCTTCTGGCTGGCTGTGGATGTTGCCAAGAATATACGCGAACTGGGGGAATAGCTAGATGCACCACATCGCCCTCGCGAAGGCGGGGGGCCATACCACGTTGAACAACTTCGCCGAAGTGGTATGGGCCCCCGCCTTCGCGAGGGCGATGTCTTGCTACAGGTTATGCCAAGCAACCGGACGCGCTATTTCTCGCGTTTGAGCGGCGTGCCTTTGTCCATGATTTCACGGCAGTCGCCCTTGAGCGTGGCGTTGTCGTAATCGGACCAGCCATAGCTGTCGACGTAGCGCGTGTGCGGCTGGAACGCCGGATTGACAAAACTCCAGTCCAGCCGTTCGCCAGGGTAATGAATGTCCGCCAGGTCGAGCAAGGTGTGGAACATGTTTTCGGTGCCCAGGCGCGCTGTGCGGTGGCGCGCCAGTTCGGCGATCTTGTCCGGGCGGCTGGCCTGGAACTGGTCGGAATACCAGAGCAGGGCGGGCACGTGGAAGTCGAACTGGGTGTTATGCCCGTGGAAAGCCAGCTTGCAACTGTTGTCGTACAGCGATTGGCCGTGGTCGGACACGTACACCATGGCGCTGCGCTGGGCGGCGCCCCTGAGCTGGCCGATCACCTGGGCCAGGAACCAGTCTGTATACAGCACGCTGTTGTCGTAACTGTTGTTCATCAGCGGCTTGATGGCGGTGTTGGTGACGACCGGCTTGTCGATGCCGAACAAAGATGGCTGCCAGTGGTCGAACTCTTTCGGGTGGCGCTGGCTGTAGTTCCAGTGGCTGCCCAGGGTGTGCAGCACAATCAGCTTGCGCGGCGCAGGGTCGGCCAGGGCATTGCGCAGAGGGCCCAGCAAAATCTGGTCAAAATTCGAATGATTGGTAAAGCCGCCCAGGTTCATGAACTGGATCACGTCGGCTTCCTTGGCAAACACCGAGACCGGCGTGTCGAATTTGCCGAACGAAACCTGGTTCGACAGCCAGTAGGTTTTGAAGCCCGCCTCTTTATAGGCGGTCAGGAAGGATTTTTCGGCAAAGCCATCTTTCAGGCTCTGCATCGGTGGCTTGCGTGAAATCATCACCGGCACCGACAGGCGCGTGGCCGACACGGGCGTAATCACGTCCGGCAGCACCACCAGGTTCTTTTCCTGGCTGAGCAGGGGATTGGTGGCGCGTTCATAGCCGTTCAACTGCCAGCGGTCGTAGCGGGACGATTCGCCAATCACCATGACCATAGTCTGCGCAGCGCCATCCTGGTTGGCCTGACTGGCCTGGAAGCGGAACTGGCTGTTGCGTTCGCCCAGCTCCGCCAGATGCTGGCGTTCATTATAAAAGTCGATCCCGCGCCAAACCAGCCCAAACGGCCAGGAGCGTGCCAGGGCCTCCAGCTCGACTGGCACGCGGGCTTCGTGCGGCAGCGGCGGCAAGCTGAGCCCGGTCCAGCTGGCGCCTGCCACGGCAGACGGCGCGCTCTTGCTGGCCGTGGCAGCGGGCGTGATACCGAATTCCACCCCATATGCCAGCACGGCCGCAGCGGCGCCAAGGCCGGCCAGGGCAATCCAGCGCGAGGCGTCGTTCCAGTCCAGCTCACGGTCGGCCAGGGCAATGCGCCAGGTGGCCGCCCACCAGGCAATCACCGCGAGCGTCACGGCCAGCATCAGCCAGACTGTGTTTCCCAGAAACTCCATCGCTTCCTTGGGGCTGGTTTCGACAATGATGCCCAGGTGATGGGTGGAAATCGGCTGACCATAATAGGTATACAGATACAGCTCGGTCGGCAGCGCCAGAAAGGCAGGGATCAGCAGCCAGTGAAACCAGGCTGGCCGCTTGAACACCGCCCATATGGCCACCCAGGCGATCACTTCCACCCCCAGCAATTGCCAGGGCTGCTCTACGGTCTTGCCAAAAAGCAAAGGAAAGAAGGGCACGAGGGACAATGCCAGGTAGGTCAGCAGAAGAAACAGCTTCGCGGGGCGCAGCACAGCGGTCATGGGGCAGGGCAATGTCGGGGAAGCGCGTATTATCGCGGCGTTTGGCGTCAGCGGGCGTTTTTTAAATGCAGTGTGGATAGCCCCTGAACGGTAAACAAGTTGACCTCAGGCTCGGCCAGGCTTATACTCGCGAGTTCTCGAATTTATTCTGCACATCGTGTGCGTACCACAGCCGCTCCCTTGCGAGTGGCTTTCGGCGCCTCTGTTGTCAGTGAACGCGGGACAAAGTTTCAGTTTTAGTCCCCGGGCAATCGCCCGGGTTATTCATGTTGTAATTTTGTTGGATTAATAACGATGCCAACCATCAATCAACTGATTCGCAGCCCACGCGTCGCTCTGACCGTGAAAAGCAAATCGCCGGCGCTGGAAAACAGCCCGCAAAAACGTGGTGTTTGCACCCGTGTATATACGACGACCCCAAAGAAGCCAAACTCGGCTCTGCGTAAAGTCGCCAAAGTTCGCCTGACCAACGGTTTCGAAGTCATTTCGTACATCGGCGGTGAAGGCCACAACCTGCAAGAACACAGTGTCGTGCTGCTGCGCGGCGGTCGTGTAAAAGATTTGCCGGGTGTGCGTTACCACATGGTTCGCGGTGCACTGGATACCCAGGGCGTTAAAGACCGTAAGCAAGCTCGTTCGAAGTACGGTACGAAGCGCGCTAAAGCTGGTAAGAAGTAATTTTCTTACCCATTAAAAGTTAGTTGAACCGACCAGAACCGGTCGAGTAAGTGGATGGCTATGATGGCCACCGCGAGTGCGCTAAGCGCGCTCAACTGAAGACTGAAAGGAATTGAAATGCCACGTCGTCGTGAAGTCCCCAAACGCGAGATCCTGCCTGATCCAAAATTCGGCAATACGGATGTCGCAAAATTCGTCAACGTTTTGATGCTGTCCGGTAAAAAATCGGTCGCAGAAAACATCATCTACGGTGCATTCGAGCACATCAAGCAAAAGTCCGGCAAGGACCCGCTCGAAGTGTTTGCAACCGCGATCAACAATGCCAAACCGATGGTCGAGGTAAAATCCCGCCGCGTCGGTGGTGCCAACTACCAGGTGCCAGTTGAAGTTCGTCCGGTTCGTCGTATGGCGCTGTCCATGCGTTGGTTGCGCGAAGCCGCAAACAAGCGCAGCGAAAAATCCATGCCGCAACGCCTGGGTGGTGAGTTGATGGAAGCCGCAGAAATGCGCGGCGGTGCTATGAAGAAGCGTGACGAAGTTCACCGCATGGCTGAAGCGAACAAGGCATTCTCGCACTTCCGCTTCTAATCAAGTGGCCAACCCCTGCGAGGGGCGCGGCCATGCATCCGTTGTTCGAGGCCGGGCTCATTTTGTTCACAAAATGCCGCTCGGTTTTGTCCATTAAAAGATTTAGGAATAATTATGGCACGCAAGACCCCCATTGAGCGCTACCGCAATATCGGTATCTCCGCTCACATCGATGCTGGCAAGACCACCACGACCGAGCGCGTCCTGTTCTACACGGGCGTGAACCACAAGATCGGCGAAGTGCATGATGGCGCGGCCACCATGGACTGGATGGAGCAAGAGCAGGAACGCGGCATCACCATTACCTCGGCAGCGACGACCTGCTTCTGGAAGGGCATGGCGAACAACTTCCCTGAGCACCACATCAACATCATCGACACCCCGGGCCACGTTGACTTCACCATTGAAGTTGAACGCTCGATGCGCGTGCTCGACGGCGCTTGCATGGTTTACTGCGCAGTCGGCGGCGTACAGCCACAGTCGGAAACCGTATGGCGTCAGGCCAACAAGTACAAAGTGCCACGTCTGGCCTTCGTCAACAAGATGGACCGTACCGGTGCGAACTTCTTCAAGGTCTACGAACAAATGCGTTCGCGCCTGAAGGCCAACCCGATTCCACTGCAAATTCCTATCGGCGCTGAAGACAACTTCAAAGGCGTGGTCGATCTGGTCAAGATGAAAGCCATCTACTGGGACGACGCATCGCAAGGCATGAAGTTCGACTACCGCGACATCCCGGCAGAACTGCAAGAGCAGGCTGCTGAATGGCGTCTGAAGATGGTCGAAACCGCTGCTGAAGCGAACGACGAACTGATGAACAAGTACCTGGAAGAAGGCGATCTGTCGGAAGAAGAGATCAAGGCCGCTCTGCGTCAGCGCACCATCGCTTCGGAAATCGTGCCAATGATGTGCGGTACCGCGTTCAAGAACAAGGGCGTGCAAGCCATGCTCGACGGCGTGATCGAATACCTGCCATCGCCAATCGACATTCCACCAGTCGGCGGCATGGACGAAGACGACCAGCCTACCACCCGTAAAGCAGCTGACGACGAGAAATTCGCCGCGCTGGCGTTCAAGATCATGACCGACCCGTTCGTGGGCCAGCTGATCTTCTTCCGCGTCTATTCGGGCACGATCAATTCGGGCGACACCGTCTACAATCCGATCAAGGGCAAGAAAGAACGCCTTGGCCGTATTCTGCAGATGCACGCGAATCAGCGCGAAGAAATCAAAGAAGTGCGCGCCGGCGACATCGCCGCAGCGGTGGGCCTGAAAGATGCAACCACGGGCGAAACCCTGTGCGACCCATCGGCCATCATCACCCTGGAAAAAATGGTCTTCCCTGAGCCAGTGATTCAACAGGCTGTTGAGCCTAAGACCAAGGCTGACCAGGAAAAAATGGGCCTGGCGCTGAACCGCCTGGCACAGGAAGATCCTTCGTTCCGCGTCAAGACCGATGAAGAATCGGGCCAGACCATCATTGGTGGTATGGGCGAGCTGCACCTGGAAATTATCGTTGACCGCATGAAGCGCGAATTCGGCGTGGAAGCAACCGTCGGCAAGCCACAGGTTGCCTACCGCGAAACGATCCGCAAGACCTGCGAAGAATCCGAAGGCAAGTTCGTCAAGCAGTCGGGTGGTCGTGGTCAGTACGGTCACGTGGTTCTGAAGATCGAGCCGCAAGAACCGGGCAAGGGCTTCGAATTCGTTGACGCCATCAAGGGCGGTACCGTTCCACGCGAATACATCCCTGCAGTTGAAAAGGGTGTGCGCGGTACGCTCAACACCGGTGTGTTGGCTGGCTACCCAGTCGTTGACGTCAAGGTTACGCTGTTCTTCGGTTCGTACCACGATGTGGACTCGAACGAAAACGCGTTCCAGATGGCAGCTTCGATGGCCTTCAAAGACGGCTGCCGCAAAGCATCGCCAGTCATCCTCGAGCCAATGATGGCCGTGGAAGTGGAAACGCCGGAAGACTACGCCGGTACCGTGATGGGCGACTTGTCGTCCCGCCGCGGTATGGTGCAGGGCATGGACGAGATCCCAGGCGGCGGTGGCAAGATCATCAAAGCTGAAGTGCCTCTGTCGGAAATGTTCGGTTACTCGACCTCGCTGCGTTCCGCAACGCAAGGCCGTGCAACTTACACGATGGAATTCAAGCACTACTCGGAAGCGCCTAAGCACGTTACCGACGCAATCGTTACTGCTAAAGCTAAATAACAAATTGGGCGACAGTGCCGGATATCGCGCAGCGATGTTCGGTCCTGTTGCCAACTGACTAGTAAATTTAAAGGAAGATCAAAATGGCAAAAGGTAAATTCGAACGGACCAAACCGCACGTCAACGTCGGTACCATCGGTCACGTCGACCACGGCAAAACCACGCTGACGGCTGCAATCGCAACCGTTCTGTCGAAGAAATTCGGCGGCGAAGCTAAAGCATACGACCAGATCGATGCAGCACCAGAAGAAAAAGCACGCGGCATTACCATCAACAC
>NZ_FQWU01000005.1 GCF_900129765.1 Massilia sp. CF038 | reverse complement strand
GGCTCACGGCCTTGAGGACGATTCAGCCTGCCTGCGCTCGGTTTTCCAAGCGTCCCTGGAATCATAACGTCTTCGTGACGTATAGAGGACGATGTGTGCGTTTGATCTGGGCGAGATCGATCTGCCGGCTGCGCTATGATCAAAAAAGAAGCCCGCTGGAAAGCGGGCTTGGATTTAGTGCAGAGCGGGCGCCTCCAGACGCCAATCCGGCGCCCGCGGCGGCTGCAAAGGCGGCCCGGCGGGCGGCACCCTCGGGTCAATGGCCGGGCCCGGCTTCTGGTAGCTGAACGGCGTGATGATAATCGGCGGTATGGTGGGCGGCGCCGACGGCGGCCCCTTGGGCCCGCCGCCGCTGAGCAGCTTGCGCAGCTGGCGCGCAATGTCGCCAAAGGTCGAAAATGCCAGGTGGTCAGTTGGATAATAAACAAATTGCATGAGAATCCCCATCCGATAGAGCAGGCATTCAGTATAGGCAATGGTGCGCGTATTACAAGGTCGAACATCGGCGTCCTGCCAACCCGCCTTTTATCGGACCGGTGGCCTGCTTATCCCGTCAAACATGCAGTCTGTCGCAATCGGCTCGCAGGCCCGCCCCCGCCTGGCTACAGTACCACCATACCAAGCGCATTCAAGCCGATTCACCCCAGCCACCCAAGAGGCCCATCATGAAAAAGACCCTGCCCTATCTGCTGCTGTTCATTCTTGCCATCCTGATCTTCAATGGCTTGTTCGGCCACGCCGACATGCATTTCGTGATGGATGACGGCGACTTCGACGGCCCCTTCGGCACCCTGTTCGGCACCGTGCTGGCCGGCGGCGGCATCGTGATAGGCGCGCTGGTAATGATCTTCGTGGCGGTCCTGCTGGCCGTGCTGTTTGCCGGCATGACGGTGGTCGGCATTGCCGCCATCGTGCTGGCCGCGCTGGTGGCCATCATCGCCATCTCGCCCCTGCTGCTGCCGATCCTGATTCCCTGCCTGATCGTGTGGTTCGTGGCGCGCCGCAAAAGTGCCCCCAGCGCCCCGGTCACCCAGGCGGACCTGAAGCACAACGCGGTGTAAGCCATCAGGCGGGCGCCACGTCGCTCTCTTTGCCGACCCGGTTGCGCCCCGCCTCCTTGGCCCGGTACAGCGCGCGGTCGGCGCGCTTCAGAGCCGCGTCGGCCGACCCATCCTGCGGATACATGCTGGCAATCCCGATGCTGACCGTGACCGCCAGCGGTCCGGCCTCCCCCGGATAGGGGCTGCCGGCCACACTCTGGCGCAGCCGCTCGGCAAAGGCAGCCGCCGCATCAATGTCGGCGCCCGGCAGCAGCAGGGCAAACTCTTCTCCCCCCATCCGGCCCGGTGTGTCAATCTTGCGCTGACTGCTGCGCAGCACCTCGGCCAGGTGGCACAGCACTTCGTCCCCAACGGCATGGCCATGGCGGTCGTTGACCTGCTTGAAATGGTCGATATCGAGCATCAGCACCGAGGCGCACTCGCCCACGTCGCGCTGCATGCGCGCCAGCTGGTCTTCCATTCGGCCCATGAATTCGCGCCGGTTCGGCAGCCCCGTCAAAAAATCGGTGCTGGCCAGCTGCAGCAGCTCGGCGTCGATCCGTTTGCGCTCAGTGATGTCGACCGTGGTGACAATCACAAAGTCGAGTTCTTCCGCATGGCCGGGCATCACCAGCAGCGTCAGCGCATGCTGGCGCGCGCTGCCGTCCAGGCGCCGGAAGCTGCTGTCGCAGCTGAACACCTGGGCCCCGCCCGACAAGGCCAGCAGGGCGTCGACAAAACAGGGCTCGCCCTGCACATCGAAGTGCTGGGCGAGGCTGAGCGCGGCCAGATCCTTGCCATGCGCGCCCACGTGTGCCAGCGCTGCTGCATTGGCGTCGCTGATGCGCACCATGGCTGCCAGGCGCGCAATTTCGTGCGGGCGCGCGCGCAGCCAGCTGCCCAGGTCATCCATGCCCAGATCGCACAACTGTTCCAGCGCCACTTCCACCTGCGACCAGTCCTGCTGCCACAGCGGCACCGGCGCATGGTCGACCAGGCTGCGGAAGCGGTCTTCGCCGGCGCGCAAGGCTTGCGCCGCCTGCGCCTGTTCGATCGCGATGCTGGTCAGCTGCGCCGCCTGTTCGATCAGTACCACGTGGGCCGGGCTGGGGTAATGCACCGTGCGGTGGTAAATGGCAAACGAGCCGATGATGCGCCCCGAGCCGCCGCGGATCGGCTGCGACCAGCACGAGGCCAGGCCGGCGCGCTGGGCCACCTCGCGGAACAGCACCCAGTCGTCGTGGAGGCTGATGTCCTCCACGATCACGCGCGCACCGCTGAACGCAGCCGCCCCGCACGAGCCGGCGCGCGGGCCAATTTCGGCGCCGTCGAAGGCTTCGTTGAAGTAGGCCGGCAGGCTGGGCGCCGCCCCGTTGATCAGGTGCCGCCCGTCGGGCGTGAGCAGCATGATCGAGCACAGCATGCCAGGATTGGTCGCCTCCACCCCCAGCACCACCGCTTCGAGGATTTCACGCAGCGGTGCGCCGCGCGCCAGCAGCTCCAGCACGTGGCGGTGCGAGCGCTCGCGCTGCTCGATCTGCTTGCGTTCGGTGATGTCGCGGAACGACCACAGGCGCGCGTTCTGCCCGCTGCCCAGCACCACCTGGCGCACAAACTGTTCGAAAAAGCGCCCGTCTTTCAGACGCAGCAGATCGCGCTCGGCACTGGTGCCGCTGTACTGCATCTCGCGGCTGTGCAGGAACGGCCCCGCATGCACCAGTTGCGCCACCAGGTGGGCCGCAACGGCGCGGTCGTCGCCATCCAGCGCCATCTCGGGCGGCACGCTCCACAGTTCGCGGAAGCGCTGGTTCGACAGCAAAATCCGGCGCGCGCCATCGTCCACCAGAATGCCGTCGATGGCCGAATCGAGAATGCTGCGCAACACCAGCTGGGCCCGTTCAGCCGACTCCGACAAACCCTCCAGCTGTTTGCGGCTGCGCTCGAGTTCATTGTCCAGCAGTGCAACCTTGGCCCGGCCGCGCTCAGCGCGGCGCGACTTCCATGCCAGCATGCCGGTCAACAGGGCCAGAATCGCGCTGCCAGCCACTCCCACAGCCAGCATCACGCGCGATTCGCCCGCCACATTGCGCTGGCCGAACCCCGGCAGCGCGCCAATGGCCAGCGTCCAGCGGTGAAAGCCGATGCCGATCTTTTTTTCGGTCCGCAGCAGCAGGTCAGGATGCACGCCGGGCGCCAGCGCCGAATACATGCGCGCCGCGTCGCTGGCGGCGTCGCCGTCGTACATTTCGATATCCAGCCCGGCCGCCAGCTCGGGGTCGAGCGCAGCGACCATGTCGCGCGCCCGCACCGGTGCATACACCCAGCCGCGAATGGCGCGCATGCGCTGCTCACGGGTTTCAAGCGGCGCGCCATTCTGGTACACCGGCAGCAAAATCAAAAAGCCGCCGCCTGCTGTCTTGCCGCTGTCCTGCACCAGCGTCAGCTGGCCCGACATGGCCGCTTGATTGCCATCGCGCGCCAGTTCCAGTGCCCGCCGCCGTGCCAGCTCGCTCCAGGTATCGTAGCCGAAGGCGCGCAGATTGACGCGGCTGGGCGGCTCGATGTACACCACCGGGGCATACACATCGCGCTCGCCGGGCGGGCGCACGGCATAGTCGTGAAAGCCTTCCGCACGGGTTCGCGCCACATGGCGCGCCATTTGTCCGTGCTCGATCAGGGCAATATAGCCAAGCGCCTGCATGCCCGGCATATGCTGGGCAATGTCCTGCGCTTTGACGAAGGTGGAAAATTCGGTCCGGGTGACGCTGTCGGAGCTGGAAAACAGCGCCTGCACACTGCGCAAGCCTTGCACATAAGAGTGCACGCGCAGCGCCAGCTGATTGGTCACTTCGCGCGCGCGCAGGTCGAACTCGGCGCGCACCTGCTGGGCCTCGGCCGCCCTGGCCTGGCGCCACAGCTGCCAGTTCAGACCAAGGCACAGCAGCAGCACCAGCAGCGCCAGCGCGACGGGCAGCAACCAGCTGCGGTCTGGCTCAGGCAATGCGGCGCTGCGGTCTGGTCGATCCATGGCTGCGGTCCCGTCGTGACGGCCGCAGGGGGCCGCTGAATGACGAGTCTACGTGAGCATGTGCGCCGATGCAATCGGCGCGCGTCAGATGCCTTCGATCAGGCGCATCGCAAACACGATCGGCAGGCCAGCCGCAATCACCCGGCGGGCGGCGGCGCCATGGTCGTAGGGGATGCGGAAGTAGCTCAATTCGCGCGTCTGGTCGTCATACATCGCGTAACAAGAGGCGCTGTTGCCGTCGCGCGGCTGCCCCACCGACCCCGGGATCACCAGGTACTGGTGCTGGGCGCTGATGGGAATGCGCTTGGCTGGCGTGGGCAAGTGGGCGCCCATGCGTCCGTCGTCGGTGCGGCGGTACAGGGCCGGACCGTGCACATGGCCCGAAAACACCATGCGGCAATCGGTGGCGCTCAAGCTTTTTTCCGCTTCGTCGATGCTGGTCACGTACTCCCACTTGGGCGGATCGTTGGCGCTGGCATGCACGAACAGCATGCGTTCGCGCTCGCGCACCAGCGGCAGTTCGGCCAGAAAGGTGATCTGCTCGGCGCTGAGCTGGCCGCGCGTCCATTGAATCACTTCGCGCGCCTCGGAATGCATGCTCGAACGCGCCTCGCGCGCCGCAGCCGCGTCGTGGTTGCCCTGCACCGCGATGGCGCCGCGCGCCACATATTCCATGACCGTGTCCACCACCCAGGCCGGGTCGGCCCCGTAGCCGACAAAGTCGCCGGTGAAGGCGTAATCGGTTGCACCCTGCTGTTCCGCGTGCGCCAGGCAGGCGCTGAACGCTTCCTTGTTGGCGTGCAGGTCGGTCATCAGGGCTAGGCGCATGCGGCCTCCGCGTACTGCTGGTAGCCGCGCGCGCGCAGCTCGCACGCCGGGCAGCTGCCGCAGCCATAGCCCCAGGCATGCAGCGCGCCGCGCTCGCCCAGGTAGCAGGTGTGGGTGTCGGTGCGAATCAAATCGACCAGAGCCTGGCCGCCGCAATCGTGGGCCAGCTGCCAGGTGGCTTTTTTATCAATCCACATCAGCGGCGTTTCCAGCTTGATGCGGGTGGCCATGCCAAGGTTCAGCGCCACTTGCAGCGCCTTCATGGTGTCGTCGCGGCAATCGGGATAGCCGGAAAAATCGGTTTCGCACATGCCGCCCACCAGCACATTCAGGCCGCGCCGGTACGCCAGGGTAGCGGCCACCGTCATGAACAGCAGGTTGCGCCCGGGAACAAAGGTGTTCGGCAAGCCATTTTCTTGCATGGTGATGGCCACGTCACTGGTGAGTGCCGTGTCGGAAATCTTGCCGATAAGCGACAGATCAACCATGTGATCCTCGCCCAGACGCGCCTGCCAGTCATTCTTGAGCGCGCGCACGCCAGCCAGCACGGCCGGGCGCACGCTCAGTTCGATCGCATGGCGCTGGCCATAATCGAAGCCGATTGTCTCGACCCGGGCGTAGCGCTCCAGGGCCCAGGCCAGGCAGGTGGTGGAATCTTGTCCTCCGCTAAACAACACGAGGGCGGTATCGGCTTGGTGCATGAAATTCGATAAGTACAAAGAAGTGTTAGGCGTTCGCCATCATTTCGGGCATTCCGGTAAGATGACCGGGCATTTTCCCGAATGGAGCGACATGTTTTCCGCAATACCCGATCTGAACCTCACCCGAGTGCCGCGGCGCCCACGAATTTTGGCACAGATTGCCGCCACCGTGTTCACCTTGGTCGCTTCCTGCACCGCCCTGGCCCAGGGCGTGAATTATCGCGTCGCCATCGAGGCCCCCGATCCGCTTGACGACCTGCTGCAAGACAATCTCGATCTGCTGCGCTGGCAGGGCAATCCCCGCCTGGACATGGATCAGCTGCAACGCCTGGTCAAGGCCGTGCCCGAGCAAGCCAACATGCTGATCGCCACCGAAGGCTATTACTCGCCCCGCGTGTCCGCCGGTCTGGACACCAGCGGCAGCACCCCGGTGGCACGCGTGATTGTCGATCCGGGCAAACCAACCATCGTGGGCGATGTCGACCTGACCCTCAAGGGCTTTGAGCCGGTGGGCGCCGACGCTAAACCTTTCGACGGCGCCGAACTGCGCAACCGCTGGGCCCTGCCCGTGGGCGCCCGCTTCCGCCAGGCCGACTGGGAAGCGGCCAAGCGCAATCTGCTGCGCCAGGTGATCCAGGTGCGCTATCCGCGCGCCCAGCTGGTGGAATCGAGCGCCATTGTCGACCCTGACGTGCAGCGCGCCCTGCTCAAGGTGGTGCTCGACAGCGGCCCCGAAGCACGCTTTGGCGACATCAAGATCGAAGGCCTCAAGCGCTATCCGTCCACCATCATCACCAATCTGAACCAGATCCAGCCCGGCGAAGAATACAGCGAGGCAGCCTTGCAAGCCTTCCAGGCGCGCCTGCAGGACACTGGTTACTTCAGCGGTGTGGAAGTGAGCACCGACCCTGGCGAAATGCTGGACGAACAAATCGACGCGCTGGCTGAAGGCCCCGCCGCAAAACCGAAGCCACCCGTGGAAAACCCCGTCACGCTGCCGGTGCTGGTGCGCGTAACAGAGAACAAGCAGCGCAACGTGTCCGTCGGTCTGGGTTTTTCCACCAATACGGGCGCCCGCGCCCAGGTCAGCTACGATGACCTGAATGTGTACGGGCTGCGCATGAAAAGTAATCTGATCATGGAAACGCGGCGCCAGAGCGCCAACGCCGATTTCTTCTTCCCTACCACGGCCAAGGGTTACAACGACAGCTTCGGCGCCTCGTTCGAACGCAACGACCTGCAGGGCGAAATCACCGCAGTGGCGCGCCTGGCCGCGCGCCGTGCCTGGGGCACACCGCGGCGCGAGCGCAACCTGACGTTTGAATACCTGACCGAACAACAAACCATCGACGGCCAGCCGCCCGAGCGCAGCAAGAGCTTGCCGCTCACCTTCAGCTACACCATGCGCGAAGTCGACAACCTGCTGCTGCCCACGCGCGGTTTCATCGCCAACGCCACCCTGGGCGGCGCACTGCTGCCGGTGCTGACGGACGAACGCTTCATCCGCGCCAGTGCGCGCGTGGTGGGCTACAAGTCGCTGGGCGCCAAAAGCAGCCTGGTGTTGCGCGCTGAAGCAGGCGCCCTGGCCTCGGCGCAAAAAGCAGGTGTGCCCAGCACCTTCCTGTTCCGCGCTGGTGGCGACGGCTCGGTGCGCGGCTACGGTTACCAGGCGCTGGGCGTGAAGGAAGGCGACGCCACTGTCGGCGGGCGCTACCTGGTTACCGGCAGCGCCGAGTACCAGTACTGGTTCAAACCACCCTGGGGTGTGGCCTTCTTCGTTGATGCCGGCAATGCCGCCGACAAGATCCCCGATCTCAAACCAAAACTGGGCTACGGCGTGGGTGCGCGCTGGCGCAGCCCGGTCGGCCCGATCAATGTCGATGTCGCCTATGGCCAGGCGGCCAAGGAAGTCCGACTGCACTTCTCGCTTGGATTTACTTTCTGATGACTGAAACAGCAACCGACACCCCACCACTAAAAACGCGGCGCTGGCCGCGCCGGCTGGCCATTGGCGTGGCCGTCACGGGCGCCGTGCTGGCCGGTGCCTACTGGTACGGCGGGCGCGAAAGCACTTTGCAGGCATTGGTGCAGCGCGTGGCCAATGCCAGTGGCGGCAGCATCGTCGTCACCGGCGTCAAGGGCTCGCTGTACAGCAGCATGTCGATGGATAAAATTGTCTATCGCAGCCCCGAGCAGCTGATCACCATCGAGCACGCCGAGGTGGACTGGTCGCCCTTCCAGTACTTTACGCGCGGCGTGGCCATCAACCGCCTGCACGTCATGTCGCTGCGCGTGGACACCCTGCGCGAAGGCGAAAAGGCCAAGATGCCTACCAGTCTGGCCGCGCCGTTCTCGCTCACACTCAATGACGCGCGCATCAACAAGGTCACTCTGGCCAATGCCGGCGCCACCACTGTCATTGCCGATGTACGCTTCGACATGGCCGGCGACAAGACGCGCTGGATGCTGCGCAACGCCAGCGCCGTGACGCCCTGGGGGTACGCCCGCGCCGATGGCAGCATTGGCGCGGCCCACCCGTTCAAGCTCGAGGCCAAGGCAAGCTTGACCCAGCTGGCCGTACCAAAAGGCCAAAAGGCGGCGCAGCTCAACCTGCGCGCCGGTGGCGATTTGCTCAGCACCCAGATCAACGCCGACGGCCAATCCGGCAAGGCAGTGGGAGATGCCGCGTTCACGCTGGCGCCCTTCGATCCGGTGCCGCTGCGGGCCATGGCCATCAATGGCAAAAAACTCGACCCCACCTTCCTTAACCCGACCCTGCCCAAGGCCGATCTGAGCGTCAAGGTGACGGCCAGTATCGACGCCAAGCGCAACGTCAAGGGCAGCGTCGACATTGCCAACCAGGGCCCGGTAGGCACCATCGACAAGCAGCTGCTGCCGCTGCGCGCCATGCGCGGCGAATTGACTGGCACACTGGACGCGCTACGCATTGGCGGCGCCGTGATCGACTTTGGCAACGCGGGCAAATTTGCCGGCAGCGGCGCCGTCGACCGCAACGCCAGTGACGCCGGGTTGGGCAGCGCCAGCTTCGTGCTGCACACCGACCGGCTCGACCTCCGCCAGATCCACAGCAGCATCAATCGCACCGCCATTGCGGGCGACATCAAACTGGCCAGCAGCGGCAAAACACAAACCCTCAGCGCCCATCTGGTGGAAGCGAAGATGCGCCTCGACGCCGAAGCGTCGCTGGCTGACAATCTGCTGCAGATCAAGCAGGCCAGCCTGCGTGCCGGCGGCAGTCTGGTGCGCGTGGTGGGCAACGCCAGCATGGTCGACAAGCGCGAATTCAAGGCCAGCGCCAGCGCATCCAAATTCAACCCCGCCGCGTTTGGCGACTATCCTGCCGCGGACATCAATGCCGACATCAACGTCAACGGCTTCCTGGCGCCGGCCTGGAAGATCGCTGCCGATTTCGCCCTGCGCCCCAGCCGGCTGTTCGAGCTGCCGCTGTCGGGCAAGGGCAAGCTCAATGCCGACGCAACCCACATCAGCAATGTGGACGCTACGCTGGCCCTGGGCGGCAACAGCGCCGAGCTGCGCGGCAGCTTTGGCGCGCCTGGCGAAAAACTGCAATGGCGCGCCGACGGCAAACAGCTGGGCGCCCTGCGCAAGGATTTGATGGGCTCTGTCGTGGCCAGCGGCGTCGTCACCGGCACCATGCAAATGCCGCGTACCTCGTTTGAACTCGACGCCAAGGGCCTGGGCTGGACTGCTGCCGCACGCACGGCCAATGCGGGCGTCCTGCATGCCAGCGGCAATGCCTGGCTTAATGCCCCCGACAAGGCAGGCCAGCGCGTGGCCGAAGTCGACCTGAAGGGCATGGCGCGCGCCTTCAACCCGGCTGCTTTCGGCGACCTGACGACCGGCAGCATCAATGCCGGCTTTGACGGCGGCGGACGGCTTGGCGCCGACTGGCGCGGTGCCCTCAACCTCACGCTGGAACCGTCCACGCTGGCCAACGCGCCCTTGTGGGGCTATGCCAAACTCAAGGCCGATGCCGCGCACGTATCCAATGCCGACGTCGATCTGCATCTGGGACCGAACATCCTCGCTGCCAAGGGTAGCTTTGGCAGCACGGCTGATGTGCTGGACTGGCGCATCGATGCGCCGCAACTGGCGTCGCTGGGGCCCAACTTCGGCGGCGTGTTGCGCGGCGCGGGCAAGTTGTCCGGCTCCATGGCAGCGCCTTCCCTGTCGGCGGCGCTCGACGGCCAGAACCTCAAGCTCTTCGCGCAGCATCAAATCAAAACCATCAAGGCCTCGGCCAATGTCGGTTCCGGGCGCGGCGCGGCCGACCCGCTGGTGGGCAGCGTCGAGCTAACCGGCTACACCAACGGCAGCACCGTGATTGAGAGCGCGCGGCTGCAAAGTGAAGGCACACGCGGCGCCCACATACTGCGCGTGGCCGCCCGTGGCGACACCATTGACGCCAGCGGCGAAGTGCGCGGCGGATTCGATGCCGGCACCTGGAACGGCACCGTCGCATCCCTGCAGAACAAGGGCCGCTACGCGTTCGCGCTGCAGGCGCCCACCCCGCTGCGCATTGCCGGCGCCCCCGGTGAAGGCGTGACGGGATTGCTGTCGCCCGAGGTCATCGCCCTGCGCGACGCCATCATCAAACTGCCCAACGGCAGCGTCAGCGTGCAAACGCTGGACAAGAACGGCGCCCACTGGACCAGCAAGGGCGTGGCTGAAGGGGTGCCGATCACCTATCTGGGCCAGTTCTCGCCTGCCCTGCGCGACAACGCCGGCGGCGACCTGTCGCTTGGGGCCCAGTGGGCGCTCGACATGCAGGCCGGACCAAACCCCGCACTGCGCGGCATGCTGCATGTGTTCCGCGAAAAGGGTGACTTGATCGTCGGCGCCGAAGTCCCGGTGGTGCTGGGTCTGCGCACGCTCGACCTGCGCGCCGACATTGCCGACGGCGCCTTGCGCACCCAGCTCACGCTGGACGCCACCCGCGCTGGCCAGGCCACCGTCGACGCGACCACGCAGCTGGTGGACGGCCGCCTTTCGACTGCCAGCCCGCTCAAGCTGACCGCCAATGCCGACATGACATCCATCGCCTGGCTGGCGCCCCTGTTCGGCCAGCCGGGTCTGGAGCTGGACGGCAGCCTGAAACTGGCGCTGACCGGCGCCGGCACGGTGGGCGCGCCTACCCTGAACGGCAACATGAATGGCGACGCGCTCGGCGTGCGCTGGCCCGAGCAAGGCGTCAAGCTGCGCAACGGCCAGTTACGGGCCCAACTCAGTGGTGACCAGTTGATCCTGCAACGCCTTGACTTCGACGGCACCCAGGGCCACATCGGCGCCGACGGCAATGTGCGCTTTGCCGGTGGCGAAGCAAGCATGCAGCTCAAGCTGGTGGCCGACAAGATCGAAATCCTGTCGCGCCCTGACCGCACGCTTGTCATCAGCGGGCAAAGCACGCTGGTACGCGACGCCAAGCGCTTCGAACTCGATGGCAAATTCCGCGCCGACCGCGCGCTGATCGAGCTAGCGCCGCAAGACCGTCCTACCCTCTCGGACGACGTGATTGTGCTGGGCCGTACCAAGCCCGGCACCGTGGCCAAGACCGAATCGAAATCGCTGCCGCTGTCGGTGGACATTGAGGCTGATCTGGGCGACGCCTTCCGCCTGCGCGGCATGGGCATTGACGCCGAACTGGCGGGCACCGTGCGGGTGCGCAGCAGCAGCCGCGGCCTGCGCGCCAACGGCGGCATCCGCGTGGTTGCGGGCACCTACAAGGCGTATGGGCAGAACCTGACGATTGAACGTGGCGTGCTGACCTTCAGCGGCCCGTACGACAACCCGGCCCTCAATATTCTGGCCGTGCGCAAGCGCCCCGAAGGCGAGCAGCTGTCCGAGACCAACGTCGAAGCGGGTGTCGAAGTGCGCGGTACGGCATTGGCGCCGGTAGCCAAGCTGGTGTCCACGCCCAATGTGACCGACAGCGAGAAGCTGGCCTGGCTGGTGCTGGGCCATGGCATGGAAGCGGTGTCCGGCAACGAGACCGGTGTGCTGGCGGCAGCGGCGGGTGCCCTGCTGGGTGGGAACGGCAGTGGCGGCTTCCAGTCGCGCCTGGCCAACTCACTGGGCGTGGACGAACTGGGCCTGTCGCAGGCAAAAGGCCTGGAGAGCACCGTGGTCACGGTGGGCAAGCGTTTGTCGTCACGTGCCTATCTCAGTTTCGAGCAAGGCGCGACCACGGCATCGAGCCTGGTCAAGCTGCGCTACAAGCTCAATAACAAGTTCACGCTGCAGATCCAGGCTGGCACCAATACCGCGCTGGACATTCTGTACACCTGGGCGTTCGACTAGCTCGGTTTATGGTCGGGCACCGGGTCGTCGTGACCCGGATGCTGGACTGGCGGATGGTGCGGATGGGGATTATCGAACGGCTCGGGCAGCGGCTCTTCGATGGGTGCCGGATCCGGCGCGCGGTGGAACTGGTATGCAGCAGGGTTCATGGTGAAGCGCTCCTGATGATGAAGTATTGACATTACCACGATCCCTGCCCGGCGGGCCGCCACGGTGGATTACAATGCCAGCGTCACATTTAATAAGATCACCATGCTTTCAATATCGACGATTGCGCTGCTGCTTCTGGGACCGGTTCTGGTCTGGCGCGTGTACACCCGCATCAAAGCGCAAATGCTGCGCCAGCGTTCCATCATGCAGCGCCATTACACGGGCGTGGGCGTGTTCACTGCCATGGCCGTGGTACCGGCATCGCAGTTCATCACGCAGCCGGCCACCCTGGCATGGCTGCTGGTGGGCGTGGCTGGCGGCATTGCTTACGGCATCTGGGGGCTGAAGCTGACCCGCTTCGAGACGGCGCGCGAGGGCTACTTCTTCACGCCCAATCCGCGTCTGGGGCTGGTGATTGCGATGCTGTTTGTGGCCTGCCTGATGTATATCGGCTTTGAGATTTACGCCAACCAGGGCAGCGGGAATCCGACGCCGAAGGTGACGGATTATCCATTTACCTTGCCTAGCCTGGGACTGGTGGCGGGATACTTCGCCACCTATTCAGCGGGCCTGCTGAAGTGGCGCTTCAAGCTGCGCAAAGAAATCGACGCAGCCTGAAAACATCGTCCTCGCGAAGGCGGGGACCCTTAGCACTCTAAACAACTTCGATAGCGTGGTATGGGTCCCCGCCTCCGCGAGGACGAAAATCAGGCGGCTACCGGCGTCGTCCGCCGCTGCAGCACAAAGATCGGCTGTGCCCACGTCATTTCCTTCTTCTTCTTGCTGGTAATCAGCGTCAGCTCGGATGGATCATAAACATCAGTGTTGTGCGTCAGCGGCGTCGTCATCAGATACTGCGCCTCGGTATTCTTGAGGAACTCGCCCACCAGCTGAATATTCCGAATATCCAGGTGCGCAAACGGTTCATCAATGAACACAAAGCCGCCCGAACCATCTTCCGACTTGAGCAAACCAATCAGCAGCACCAGCGACTTCATCACCTGCTGGCCACCCGATGCTTCACCATCGTTCATCCCGATCTGATCCTTGCCGTCGAACTTGAAGCGCACGTGCAGACCGGCCTGCGCCAGTTGCACGTCGTCGTTCTCCAGCCGCACCGGATCGGCATTCACTTCAATGCCCGCCAGTTCACCCAGCTCCTTGATGTTCTTGCTATAGGTCTTGACGGTATAACGCAAGCGCTCGATGTAAGCGCCTCGTGCATTTCCGGTCGCCTCGATCGCGCGATTGTTCTGATAGCGGCGTTCATCGGTCTCTGTCTGGCGGCCCTGCAGCTGCTCGTTCAGACGATGGTACTGATCGATCACGGTGGCGTCGAGCTCCCAGTCGTCGCGCGCAAGGCTGTGCTGCAACGACGAGACGCGCAGATCCACCTGGTGCGAGTTCTGATGTTCGGCCACCAGCGAAGCGCGCCGCGCCGGACGGCGCCAGCTGTGCGGCAGATGGCGCCACGCACGGCGCAGCTCCGCCAGGTTCTTGGCATGCTCGGCACGTTGCTCGATCTGACGCTTGTGACCCAGGCGCAAGCCCGCTTCCGCTTCCGACAGCGCCAGGCGCGCGTTCTGCCAGGTCGTGTCGGCGCGAGTACGGGCCACGGTGGCAGCCTTGGTCAAGCCTTGCAACTCACCCAGACGGGAGCCAACTTCCATGCGCTCGGCCTTGAGTGGCGCGGTATTGCGCGTGGCTTCTTCAAATTCGGCATGGCGTGCCGCCAGTTCCTTGGCAGCGTCAACACCCGCAATGCGCGCCTTGAGTGCGCCCACTTCCGCCGCCAGCTTGCTGATTGCCAGCGTCAGCGCATCTTCCTGCGCTTCCAGTGCTGGCAGCGATTTCTGCAGTGCTTCCAGGCGCTGGGTGCGGCCAGCCTGCCCGAAGCGGTAACGCGACGCCTCGACAAACAGCGAGCGTCCGCCGCGCCGTTCGCGGTGGTACGCGTCAGGCGTGATCCATTCAGCGTCTTTCGACAGCTTGAAGCCAGCTTCGACGGAGTCAACCCGGTCGATGCGCGAAAGCTGATCAATCAGCCATGAAGGCGCTGGTGCCGAGAAGCGCACGACCGACAGCAGGCTGCCATCTTTCGACGTTGGTGCATCCACGCATTCAGGCACGATGAAGTGGCGATAGCGTTCCTGCTCCGCCAGCCGGTAAGCCGCCGCTGCATCCTTGGCACGTTCAAGCAAAACGACCGAGGCGTACCCGCCGAGGATACCTTCGACCGCACCTTGCCATTTGGCGTCCGTGACTTCGACGATATCGGACAGCATCGCGTGCGGAATGCCCGCATCGCGCAAGGCACGGCGCATGCCGCGCACCGCTTCCGGCTCCGGCATTGCGCTCTTGCCCTGCAACGCAGAGATGGTCGACTGTTCACCCGCAATGCGGTTCGACAGCGTGTCACGCGCCTGCTTCTGGCGCGTCAGTTCATCTTCCTTCGCGTCCAGCTGGGCCGACACTTCGGCAATGTCGGCACCTGCGTCGGCCGCCAGTTTCTGCAGACGTTCTTTTTGCTCCAGCAGACTGTCGAGTGGTTTGAGCTTGGCGTTCACCTGCGACAGGCGGCTTGCCAGCGCGGTCCCCTCCTGCTCCAGCAGGGTTTCCTGCTGCTGCGCTTCCGTGAGCGCCTTGGCCTGGGCCGCCAGCATGTTGCGCTTTTCAATCAGCTGCGAATCGGCTTGCGCCATCGGTTTGCGCTGTTCGCGCAGATTTCGGCTGATGGCGCCAGCCTTCTCGCGCGCCTCGTGGTATTCCAGGCTTGGCAGCACTTCTTCCAGCAGGTTGCGCCGTTCCTTGTGCAGGTCTTCCCACTGGTGATAGTTCGCTACGCGCAGGCGCAGGCCTTCCAGGTTGGTGCGTGACGCTTCCAGCTCCGTCTCGAAGCGCTTGAGTTCTGTTTCGGTGTCGCGCTGGTGACGTTTGGCTTCGTCATAAGCGTCCAGCACTTCTTTGTCGCCGAAGACCTGGAACACCAGGTCCAGCAACTGGCGCGGCGCGTATTCGCACAGCTTGTCGGTTTCGCCCTGCTCGAGCGCCAGCACTTTCGCCATCGCTGGCGACAGGCCGGCGTTGGCCAGGCGCTTGCGGTAGTTTTCCACACCCAGCCAGTCGGACGCTTCGGTCACTTCCTCGATCTGGATATTCCCCGGCCGCATAAGGTACTGGCGCTTCCAGTCGCCGCCGTTCTTCTGGATTTGGCAGAACAGCGTGACTTCGTCATCGCTGAAAAAGCCCGAACTGCGGAACGGCCGGTTCGACAGCTGGCGTCCAACGGTTTTGTTGTCGACCACGGCGCGAATCCAGGCGGTCTGCTGACCCGAGTGGCGCGCGTAGTGCTTGTAGGTGCGGCCCATCGAACAATCGAGACCGAACAACGTGCGCAGTGCATCGAGCAGCGTGGTCTTGCCAGAGCCGTTCTGGCCCGCGATGGTGATGATCTTGGCGTCCAGCGGGATGTTCTTGATCCGCTGCCAGTAATCCCAATGAACCAGTTCGAGCGATTTGATGTGGAACATGGCGGGCCTCAGCTAGGGGTATCGAGCGCATCGTCGGCGTCGGGAGCGACGTCGACGGCGATGGCTGCGGGAGCGCGCTTGAATACATCGGCCAGCGCGCCGTTGATGATGCGTTCCTTGAGCACGTCGGTATCCATCAGCAGGTCCAGCAGCGGGCCTTCGAGGATCACGTCGCCGCGCCGTTCAATGAAGCCCATGCGCGAGAGCGCGCCCAGGTTCATGTCCATCCGCGTTTTTTTACCCAGCTTGTCGCCAAAGTCCGACAGCAGCGCAGTGTACGAAATGCCGATCGAGGTATCTTCGGCGCGCGGCATCGGCTTGTCCTTGTCGAACATGTCGTCCTGATCGTCGTCCGCGTTCTGGTGGGTTTCCTGGCGCTCGCGCTTGGGCAAAATAATCTGCGCCCACAGCACCACCAGCAGCGCCACGCCGTCACGCGTGAGGCCGAAATTATTGTTTTGCCAGATGTCCTTGGCGCCGAAGATTTTCGGTTCCACCGCGCGGTGCAGCGCCAGCGTCACATGGTCGGCATACACATTGTCGATCAGTTTCAGTCCCGATTCGAGCAGGCGCTTGTCCACTTCGGCGCGGAACAATTCGTCCGACAGCACGCGTTTGATCATCTTGTCGTCGCGGCGCAGCGTCTGGTGCGTCAGCAGGCGCGCGATCAGGATTTGGGAGTCGTCATTCATCAAGCGGTCCGCTTTCCAGGTTCAGATCAAGATCAAGTGTCAGGCTGGCGATCGACATCGCCGCCACATGCGGGTCGTTCAGTTTGACCATGTCATCGGTCGGCGTGAACGTGATCGGCAGGCGCGCCAGTTGGGCGGTGGCGCCCTGCAGGCTCGCTTCGGCCGCGTCGCCCAGGAGCGGCAGCATCGAGGCGCGATAAGAAGCCACGGCAAAGCTGGCCGGCAGCAGCGAATCCTGGATCGGCACCGTTTTCGGGCCCTCTTCCTGGAAGCTGGGGAAGTTGCCCAGGTTGGCAAAGTCGGCCAGGCGCGCCAGCCAGTCGTCCAGCTCCGCCTGCATTGGCGGCGCATCATTGACCGTCAGCGGCGCATCCTGCCCTTCCGGCAGGCCCGCCTGCGCCAGCACCGCATTACGCTCGGTCAGCAGTTCGGTTTCAGCCACGTCGATCATTTCGGCCGGCGTGATAAACATCGGCATGACGGGGCGGTCAATCGCCCCTTGTGCCAGCGACGCCAGGTCGTCATGCGCCAGCAGCCAGCGCTTGACGTCCGTGGTCGACAGGCCCGACTGGCCCAGGTGCACGCGCTGGCGCTCGATCTGGTTCAGCGCGCGCGAGAACATGCCCTGCATGTTCAGCAGCGCGCTCTGAGCGCGGCCAATGGCTTGCGCCGCCTTGTGCGTGGCCGAATCGGCACGCTCGTCGCTGGTGATGGCGCGCAGGATCTGCGAACCCTTCTCGACCCAGTCGCAGGCCATATGCCACTTGGCCTGCGAGGTACGCAGGCGGAATTCGGAACCGGACGCGATCGCGTCGCGGAACTCCTCGGTCAGGTCGACCAGGCGTCCCAGCAAATGCTTGAGCTGTTCGACGGTCACGCCGCCCACGGCCTGGGCACCGGCCACCTGCGACAGCAGGAAACCCATTTCGGCTTCATCGTCGGCCGCGCCCATGGACAGCAGGGTGTCGAGCGCCGACAAAACGTTACGCGCCATGGGCGTAACGCGATAGACGGCCGCCTGGGCATCCCAGGCCAGCAAACCGTGCGAGCGCAGGCGCATCAGCACAGTTTCGAGAGATTCGGGGATCAGGTACGACAGCTTGCTGTTGATGTCGGCGCGCGAGAAGGCCGAGGTGCTGGTATCGGCAGCCAGTTCGCGCAGCACCAGCAGGCGAATCAGAACGCCGTCGGAACCGCCATGAAACAGCGCCGTAAACGCCTGCAGCGTCGGCTGCGCGCGCTTGAGGTGAAAGACCTGCTCGATCTCATCGGCCGAAATACCGGCGTGAAAATGCGACTGCAGCGAATCGTGATCGTCCTGCCCTGGGGTCAGTGTTTCTGCGGCTAAAACCGCACCTGCCATTATTTCCATTGTTGTAATTCCGGGCCTTGCTGAACTCTTTCGCGGGGGCGCCAGTATACCAGTTCAGTTCCCCAAGGCAGGAAGAAAACCGCTCTTTTGATATCAAAATGGCATCGGTTACATACACCGAACTTAAAATGTCCTGGCACCGACCGGCCTGGCAGCGCTTGCCAGATGGGTTAGCGTTCTGCAGGGCCATTACAAGCCAACGGCAGGCAGTCGGAGTTCGCTCTCCTTAAACATGCGTGGCATGTATTTACAAATTAGCGCTGGAATAAGCCCTGATCTGATCATTACCGCGAGTCAAGCATTGCTATAACCACGCATTCTGCGCCAGTCTGCCGGTGCCGCTCCGACGCTACCTTTGAAACGCCGGGTGAGATGGCTTTGGTCCGCGAATCCACACTCGACTGCTACCGACGCGAGCGGCATACCGTTCAAGATTAAATTCTGCGCGTGGGCAATCCTTACGGCATTCAAATACACATGGGGCGGTACGTTAAATGTCGCTCCAAATAAACGTGTCAAGTGTGAACGGGACAGTCCCGCCACCTCTGCTAATTCAACGAGTGTTAAGTCACGCTGGAAATAGGTCCGAATGTAGTCTTTAACCCGCGTAAGGCGGGCCAATCCCGCGTGGGTCGTTTTAAGCCCAGCATCCGCCTGCCTGTTCTCTCCATGACGCTGGAGCATTGTGCGGAGAAACGCGCGCACCAGCGACTCTGTCCTTAGCGCCTCAATGGGATTTGTCGCGAGATCTTGCGTCAGCGCTGTGAAGGACAACGCCATATCCTGGTCGCCAAGGTGTGGAGTAGCAAAATAAGCTTGCCCCAGGCCAGAGTCATCATCCAAAGTGCATCGGACAAAAGCGTCTGGTATGTACCAGATCATGTACCGGAAGCCATCGGATGTGCCGCAGCGCCCGTCGTGGTCTTCGTCTGGGTTGAACAGCACGAAATCCCCAGGCCGGCTATCGTATTGCCGTCCCCTGCAACGAAACCGCTGAACCCCGAACGTAGTTAGCCCGATTGAAAAACAGTCGTGGCTATGGCGTTCAAAAGCATGGTTTGTAAAACTGGCTTGCATGAGCGTGACGTCATCAGTCAGCGACGAAAATCGCGCTTCGTTACCGTTTGAGAGGTCCTTGAGTGCCATGCAACGATTGTACAAGACCAGCGGCTGGCATTGGCCGACTATTGCCTTCTTTCAGATGGAGTTAAAAATGGCTTTCGTGGTCGATCTCAAAACCAAACTTGCGACTTTTACTGAGGCGTGGCAACCACGCACCGTCGCGCTATTCAACGGCCATGACATCATGGTGGCCAAGCTGCGCGGCAAATACCATTGGCATGTTCATCCTGATACCGATGACTTCTTTCTGGTACTGGAGGGCGACTTACAAATCGATTTGGAGGATGGCTCCACGGTATCGCTCAAACCTGGTCAGGTCTACATCGTTCCACGTGGGATTCGACATCGTCCACGCGCTCACCTGGAAGCACATATCATGCTCATTGAGCCGACCGGTACACCCAATAGCGGTGATCCACTCACGGCTGCACCACGCAGAGTCGTCTAGTCTGCTTTGCGGCGGCGACAGCCGGACCGCAAGGCGGCCGCTTCCTTCGCGTACAATCGACAGCTAGCGGCGAGAAGCCCCAACGCACCTGGAATCCTTGTATCTGCACGAAAGACGTTTGGCTATCTAGAAAAGCGATATGGAGAAAATAGCGAATGAATCGCAGCCGCTTTGCAATAATGAGCCTCATCAGCCTGGCGCTCGTCGCCGTCGTGGTTGGCACTCGGTTCAGGGCGGCCAAGGAGGCCAGTGCGCCCGCGGTGTTTGCCGCTTCTGACCAAGTAGAACGGGTCAAACGTGAGGAAGAAGGCATACGCGCACAGATGGAAAACATCGCTGCAAAGAATGCGCTCACCACCGGCAGTCTTAAAGGAAGAATCATTGATCAGGCGACAGGGCGGCCGCTGTACGGTGCCAGCGTGGTCACGGGTTATCTAGGCGCCAGTTCGGATAAGGACGGCATGTTCAGTATCGATACACTGGACCCGGGTATAAGCACTGTCGCGGCCAGCCGAGCGGACATGATTAGCGCCACGCAATCTGTCGAAATTATGGTTGGCAAGACCGCGAACGTCACTTTCACACTGGGGAAAGCGCCTCCGCCATGTTGCCGTCTTGAGGGAAAATGGCGCATCACTTTGACGATTGATCGCGGCACGCCCACCATTGCCAATACCAAAAATGTCAGCGGAACCGTTCGCTTCCGCTCAGCCTCATGGGCACTGTTTTTCGGACGGAAAGACCCGGACGCTTTCGTCAACGAAGAGTTCGGCGACTATGACGTCGATTTGCGGCCGTTCTTCGGTGAGGCGTTTGCGGGATCAAGCAGTTCGTCGAGGATGCCATCAAGAGGTTGGGGCTGGATCGACATGATGACGGAGGCGAGCGGCTCCGTGCGCAGCGGCGACGAAGTCGAGATTAACTTCATTCCTCAGTTGTCTCATGGCGGACTTGCGCTCGACGGCAAGATTGGTAAAGACGGCGTGATACGCGGACGCTGGTTAAAGCTCGCTTTCGCTCCGACACACGGTGGTGCGTTCGTGATGTCGAAAATCTGATTCCTTTGTATTTCGAGAGACAATGCAACCTATAACTGTGCGCTACCGAATAAACACCTTCCAAGTCCTGTTAATTACACTGATTACCTTCGGTCTCAGCGGCGCGGCGCTACTAGCTACGCATCGCCAGGTCCTTCAGGCGGAACCGGCAGATCTAGTCTGGACAATTTACATGTGCCTAGCGCTCGCCTTCGGGACGCTCATCGCATATCTGCTGGTGGTACGGGATCGGGAGAAAATGCACTGGCAACTTTCGGAGCATGAATTGGTCGGCGGCATGAAACGTCCTGTGCGAATTCCAATCGACAGCATCGTTTCGATTTCGATAGGCGTACCTGCGCGAACCGAGGCTGGCGCCAACAACCCATGGCTAAAAAGCGGCATTGTGTTGAAGACTAAGGACAACAGGATATTGTCGCTCAACGTGGCCACGACCGGTGAAGGCGCGCGAATGATGGAAGCCTTGCTTCTTAGATGTTCTTCTGTGCTTACTCGAGAGCCGATTTTTACAAGTAGCGAGCTAGCTATTCTTCACCGTTTAAAATGGAACCTGGTTCTTGACGCTGCCACAGGAAGACCGGTGCAATAGCCGGTTTTGTACGATCAAGATTGGTTACGGCCTTTGCTCTCGCTCACCGATTGAATCCGCAGTCAAAAGCGACCGGCTGCAAATAGTGAACCAACCTTTACCTGTATTCACTTATGTCACTAGCAAAGCTGAGCCATGCAAGCATGCATCGCCCTGGAAGTGCTACAAACGGGACCACTGTCGCGCAACGCGACTCTTCAGATTTTTTGGTGAACGGAGAGTCGTTACTGGCTCGACTGGTGAGAATGGATGGTGGCCACGGCGATTACATGGGCTGCTTCGTTCACGGGTTTCGCGACGCCATTGCAGAGGCGTTGAATGAGCTTTTACTTGAAGGACGAGTTGACTCCCCTAAACGCCGAGTCGGGATCTATATTTGCCCGGAATGTGGCGATATCGGCTGCGGAAGATTTTCCGTGACGGTCGAACGGCGTGGTGAGGAAATGATTTGGTCAGATTTTTCGTACGAGAACGGCTATGAAGCGCCTGCGATTTTTGAAGGATTAGGTCCATTCCGATTCGATTACTCCGAGTACGCCCGGGCTGTCCGCCGGGCCGCTGCAATTTAATCGTATGGCGTTGGTGGCCTATTGTAGAGACTCAAGAACTCAGGTTTTCAAAACGACCAAACATGAAAGATCGTTATGCAATCGCCAAAAATTTACTGCAATAGCGTTTCGTACAGGTCCGGCTTTGTCCAAGTACTTCCTAATGTGCATTCAGGACACATTAACCTTGAAGTGTGGAATCTACATCCCGACCACGATAAGCGGGCTACCGACATAACGGACGTTTGCCTTGCCGATGCCGATGTCACTGCGAAGACGGAAATTGAATTGAATGTTGCGCAGGCAAAAGAACTGGTGCGCTTACTTAGCGTTGCGATAGAAGCGGCTAAAATTCATACCTAACGCTGCGGCTTGCATGTGCGGATTGGGCTGCGGACGCCGAATTTCAGATCAAGTCACGCGAATACGCCAAAAAACACAACGCTTTCGCAAAGGCGGGGCCCTAGCACCTGAGTGGACTTCCGTCACATGCTATGGGCCCCCGCCTCCGCGAGGGCGACGGTGACTTTGTTCGAAGACCTGCTCGCCGGATAACCCCGACCCTATTTCTTCTCTACCTTCTCCAGCGTCTGCTCCACAAACTCGTCCGGATCATCCGAAACGCGCAGCTTGACCGGATACCACTCCAGCGACGGCGCCAGCCACAGATCGATCTGCTGATCTTTTGAATCCGGCCCCGGCGTCTTGGCGAGATGGACCGCCTGCACTGGCCCCATGCCCGTCTTGACCGACTCGCGCTTGAGCACCTTGAAGACCCACTGCTCGGCGTCGCGCCGCCCGGCCACGAAGAATTTCCATTCCGACCCCGGCGTAAACTTCTCCGGTGCCGCACGCGCCACGGCCGCCAGCTGGAACTGCACGCTGTTGCGATCCTGTTCGCCGCCCAGCAGCGGATAGGTTTTTTCCGCATCGCTGAAACCAAGCGCCTTGCCGGCCCGGTCGAAGGTGACCGTCGCCTGCGGCTTGCGATAGCGCTTCTCGCTGAACTGCGCGGGCGCCAGCCCGAACGCGTCAATCGCACCTTCGCTGCTGCTTTCCAAAATTTTCCCAAGCAGCTGGGCACGCGCCACATTGTTGATGCTGTAGCTGCCCGCGTCGGCGCGCCAGCTCAGCTGCGATTCGCCACCGAGCGTAATGCCACGCTGGCGCGCTTCAATCTTGTAGCCCAGGTCGGCCGATGGCGGCAGGTCCACCGCGCGCTTGATGGCGGGATGTTCGCTGCCGATGGCGCTAGCGGCAATAGCCATCAGCGCAACGGCAGCCAGTGGTTTGAACAGTGATATGTGCATGGCGTTTATCCGTTTTATCTGGGGACGATCTTGCGGACCGTCTGCGTCGTTACCGCGCCCGAGGACTCAGTACTGCGCAGCTGGACGGGGTACCAGTCGTGCGCAGGCGCGAGCCAGACATCAAGGCGCGAGTTGTAAGAACCTGGCAGCGGCGGGCGCGTCATGTGCCACGTCGCCAGCTTGCCAAGCGGCGTATCGATTTCTTCTTCACCCACCAGCACGAAGCGGAACGGGCTTGCATCCTTGTTGTCACCAACGACCATCTCCACCCCGGCTGCCAGCTGCGCTTTGTCGGCGCGGCCGATGCCGGCCAGCTGCATCGGGAAGGTCGCCTTGTCCTGTGCACCGTGCGGCATGGGGAAGCTGGCGGTGACGGCAGAGAAGGTGATCTTCCCCTGCTGCGCGTCGAAATGCGTGGCCGTTTCTGAACGGTTGCGGCGCTTTTCGGTCATGGTGCGCGGGATGATGCCTGCCTCGCCAAGCGTGCCCTCGCTGGCCAGTTCCACCAGGTTGATGCTGACCACCACCGTAACGCTGGCCACCACCGACATGCGGTATGCGCCACCCGTCTGGCGCCAGTCCATGACCGCCTGGCCCGACCAGTTCACACCCTTGGCATCGGTACGTGTGACATCCATGTTCAAGCTGGCCGATGGCGGCAGGCTGACCGAGTAATGCGCTGGTGCGGGCGCTGGATCCGGCGCTTGTTCCGGCGCAGGTTCGACTGCCGGTACTGGTTCGGCCGCGACCACTGGCTCGGGCGATTGTACTTGTGGCTCGGCGATTGGCGCGTTCGATTCGACTTGCGCCGCTGCCGGCACCTCGGGCGCAGGCGCCGGGCGGGCGCGTTTGGGCTTTGGCACTGGAGCCGGCAACGCTGCGGGCGCGGACACGGGCGGCGCAGGAACCGGCACCGGCGGCGCCTTCAGCTGCGCCACAATCACGGGCGGCCTGGCCGGCTGGTCCGGCGCGCTTGCCGCAGCAAGATGGGCGCCGGCCCAATTGATCGCCACATAGTGCAGCAGTACCGTCGCCAGGCACAGCGCCAGTACGCGGCGCTGTCGAAAAAGGGCGGAAGCGATCGTCATAGTTGTTAGTTTAACGTGTCAGCGCGGTTTTCCGCTGACATGGCCATCCTGTATGCATGAGACCGTTTGCAAGTCGCACAACATTCTTTGAAGGGGAAATCATTATCTGCTACGCTAAGGCCTCACTCAGACGGAGACCGCCATGCTCAAACCACAAATGCCCAACATTCCCGGTGTCGGTGCCGTGACCGATACGCTGGACTTCGTCAAAAACCTGTGGGGCAGCATGAGCGTGCCCGGCATCAACCTGCCGTCCATGGCCGCGCCGACCCTCTCG
The DNA here is from genome assembly GCF_900129765.1 of Massilia sp. CF038. GTDB lineage: Bacteria > Pseudomonadota > Gammaproteobacteria > Burkholderiales > Burkholderiaceae_D > Telluria_A. Next base: position 221,425 of record NZ_FQWU01000005.1, on the reverse strand, counting down.
GTCGACGAACTCGACAAAAAAATCGCCGACCTGAAGGCCGTGGAATCCTGGCTCAATCTGAACGTGTCGATGCTACGCGGGACCATCCAAGCACTGGAGGTGCAGCGCGGCACCATTGCCACCCTTAAATCCATGGGCGCAACGCTGGCCAACGCGGTCAAGCAGCCAGGCGCAAACGAGAAAACGGTATTGGCAGCAGCGCCCTACGCCTCCGCCTTCTTTGCCCAGCCTGCAGTGGAACCGGCGCCGAAAGCGGAAGTGAAGCCGGCACCCAAACCGGAACCGAAAATCGAAGCCGCAGCCGTGCCCAAAGCAGAAACGCCAGCCGACCCGGCCGTGGCTACGGCGGCGGCGGCCATGGCCAATCCGGTGGCTTGGTGGAACATGTTGCAGGATCAGTTCAAGCAGGCGGTAACGAACGCCATGTCGTCGGAAGCGGCGGCCAAGCTCAGCGCAGCGTCAGCAGGCCAGGTGGAAAAATTCGGCAATGCCATTGCCAAGAACGCGCCGAAACCGGCAGCCAAACCGGCAGCCACCAAAAGCGCCGCGAAAAAAGCGCCCGCCAAGCCCAAAGCTGTAAAAAAGGAAACCTAGGCGCCGCCCTCAGGTCAGGCGCTGGATGCGGATGGCATCGATCAGGCCGTCGGCCTGACGTTTAACGGTAGAAACGTGGATCAGTCCATCCTCGGCCATTTGCCGGACTTGATCGTGAACCGCCTGGAACGAAGGGAGCGTATCACCTTTCGCGGCAACAGGTTTAATCCAGGCACTGCTACCAACCTTCATCTTTTCGTAGACTTCTTTTGCGATGTCGCGCATGCACGTCCCTTTCCGATGAAGCGGGATGCCCCGCCAAGCATGCAGTTTATCACCCGCAAGCGCTCAGGCAAGCGCCACGCGCAGGTTCAGGCTGCCTGATCCTGTTGCGCAACAATTTCACCGACTTTTGGGCACAACGCGGCAAGCTGCTCCATGAGCTGGGCAAACCGCTGCTGCCCAGGCTGCACCTTGTCCACATGCAGCAGCACCTCGGTTGCTTCGAGCGCAATTGCCTCGTCATAACCCATTTGCTGCAGGTGGGAAATCAGAATCTGGGCGCAGTTGAACAGGATCCGTAAATTGTTGGGCAATTCGCGGCGCGCGTCGCGCATCCACACCACGGCCTCTTCCAGCTTGCCCGTTTTCCACAGCAGCACGCCCTGATTCATCAGGTCGGACGCTTCCTTCTTCGATGCCTTGATCAGCGCCACGCCCTCTTCACTCAGGCGCGCCTTGTCGAACACGCGCTGCACCTCATCGAGCAGCACCATGTTGTCGTGGTTATTCCGAATCACGTAGCTGAGTAATTCGACGGGCGCTTCCTTCACGCCCACCGCAAACAGCAGCGAGGCCATCTCCATGCAGGTCGGTACATCGGGGCGCTCGGGCTGGGCCTTGAGCATTTCTTCCAGGTCGTCGCCGGCCTTGCGCGCGCGCCGGTAGTCGCCGCTCTCGTGGTAGACCAGGCCTTCCGTGATCTTGGCGCGCAGGCCGATCAGGTCGGCCGTAAATTCACGCTGGGCCGTCGTCAGAAGGGCCATCGCTTCCTTGGTGTCGTTCTTCAGACCGCACACGCGCGCCAGGCCCAGATAAGGCTCGGGACTCTTGTTGACCGAGTACTCGCCAATCGCGATGCATTTGCGGAAGGCCTTTTCCGCCATCCCCACGTGACCCAGCTTGAGCGAGAGTGCACCCAGTTCACGCTGGCGCGTCACGGAATTGGGCGACATCTTCGAGGCCCGCTCGAGGATATTGCATGCTTCCTCCGACTGGCCCATGGCCGCATAGGCTCTGGCCAAATTGTCGTAGGCGTCCATGTAGTAGCGGTTCTCGGAAATCACTGTCTGAAAGATCTGGCGCGCCTGTTCGTAGTCGCCATTGGCCATGCGGATCTTGGCCAGGCCGGTGCGCGCCCACTGGTATTCGCGCTCCTGCAGCACGCGCTCGTACGCTTCGCGCGCCTTGCCTGGTTCGCCGCTCTTGAGCAGCAGGAGCGCCTTCATGCGCAGCAGTTCGATCTCGTGCACTTTGTCGACGGCGATCTGCTCGTCGCACATGCGCGCCGCGCGCAGGAAGTCCTTCTCGGCATAGGCCTGGTCGATTTTGCGGAACACCTGCTTCTTGTGCCACACCCGGTTCAAACGCGTGAGCAGCACGCCTTCGGTGATGGGTTTGATCAGATAGGCGTCGGGCTGGTGCTCGGCGGCGCCCATCACCGACTCGGTGCTTTTTTCGGCCGACACCATCATCCACACGCAGCTGGGAATGAGCAGATTGCGCACGCGCGCCTCTTCCAGCACCTGCTGGCCATTCTTGCCTTCGCCCAGGTTGTAGTCGCACAGGACCACGTCGTAGCGGGTGCGCGCCAGCAGCGCCATGGCCTCGCCGCCGCTCGAAGCCTGGTCGATATGGCGCGCGCCCAGATTGCGCAGCGACTCGCGCAGCAGCTGCCGAATGCCGATGAAGTCATCGACCACCAGATAGTTTTTGCTGGACCAGTCCACGTGAGCGGTGGCCACCGGCTTGACGACATCGTTCATGGCAGCCTCAGTACAAAACAGCCGCCGCCGTAGGCGCCGCCGTTTTCCAGGCGCAGGCTGCCGCCCTGGTCGCGGTGCCGATGCATCTTCGCGACCTCGCTGGAAAAGTACAGGCCCAGACCCGTGCTGTTGGTCAGAAAATTGACGCCGGCGGTGGCGCCATGCATGGCCGAGACCCCCGCTTCGAGCAGCGCCGCAGGATAGCCGGCGCCGTTGTCTTCGACCCGGATCTCGAGAAAATCGCCGTCCCGTGCAAACGACAGACGGATCCGGTCGCGCGTGTAATGGATGGCGTTGTTGATTGCGTGCGACACCACGCCGATGATCAGGTCTTCGTCAAAATGCCAGATCAGTTTGGGGTCGTAATCGGTTTCAAGCGTGATGTTGTTTGACTTGAGCAGCACGCGTTCGGCTGCCACCACCTGCTCCACCAGACCGCCAATTTCGAGCGATTGCATCTCGAAGGGATAGCCTGGTTTGCCAACCTGCTTGTACAGGGCCAGCAACTGAATCAGGTTGTCGTTGAGGCGCTTGGTCTGGTACAGCATGTGCGCCATTTGCGGATAGGCCGACTCGGTCTGCGGCGAGGCGTCGGCCAGCAATGTCTCAAGCGTGCCACTCAACACGCTGACAGAATTCTTCATGTCGTGCGCGCTCGACGCCAGAAACAGAAAAAGCTCGTTCGAGCCTGACGAATCATCCATCGCGTCCCAGTCTCCCTCAGGTGCGGCAACGCAAAAGTTGCCACAGGCCAATTATACGCAGGTTCCGGCACCGGTTTCCCGGATTGTTCCGACAGTGTTGCTCAAAATCACACGGGACGGCGCCGCGCACGCAAGATAAAGCGAGCAGGATCGAGCGCTGTAGCCAATTCTGCCTCCAATGGTAGCGGATTGCCGTCCAGTTGCGAAGCAAGCAATTCCGCCGCCAGGGGCGCCCACGCCAGCCCCCTTGAAGCGTAGCCCAGCAAGCCGTACAGGCCAGGCAGGCGTTCAATTTCACGCAGGCGCTCAACGCGCCCGGCCGCGGCCAGATCGGGCAATGCTCCCACCAACGGCAGCCGGTCCGGCGCCACGCAGCGGAACCCCACGCGCCCCAGCAGCGGTGCACCTTGGCCGACTTTGGCTATGCCGAGCAGCGAGCGGATCTTTGTCAGGTTTTCGGCCTGGCTGTCTGCGCGCAGATCCGGGGCGGCATCATCATCGTAACTGGCGCCCAGGCTATGGATGCCATCGATTGCCGGGGTTAGATAAGCCTCGCGGCACAACACCTGTCCGATGGCGGGCAGCCCCCCTTCCGCCAGGTGCGTGACCTGACCGCGCACTGCGGCCAGCGGCAAACCCGCAGTCTGTGCCAGCTGGCGTGCGCCCGCGCCGTTGGCCACAATTGCGACAGGCGCATGCGCAATGCTCTTGCACTCGCTGTCGACCGCATGCCAGGCATCGCCACGGCGCGCCAGCGTCACGCTGCCGGCGCCAAAGTGGCGCACCAGGTTCGGTCCGCAGGCATCGAGCATGGCGGCACATGCGCTGGACGGGCGCATCCATCCCGCCTGTGGAAACAGCCAGGCACCGTCCGGTGCGGCCACACCGGCCAACGCACTCGCCTCCGGTGCTTCCATCCAGCGCGCAAACGCAGGCGGGTAGGCGTGCGCCTGAGCGATGGCGCGCTGCACTCGGGCGTGCTGCGCATCGCGGGCAAGCTGGATTACGCCGCAGCGCGCGGACTTGATTTGCCCCAGCGTCGGCCAGTAATCCAGTGCATACAGGAAGGCGGCGCGCGACAGGCGCGTCATGATGTTGTCGTCGCGTGACAGCAGCGGCATGCTGATGCCGGCCAGGTTGCCGGAGGCTTCGGTGGCTGGCTGGGCATGGCGCTCAATCAGCGTGACTTGCCAGCCGCGCGCGCTCAGACGTTCACACGCGGCGGCGCCGGCCAGACCGGCGCCCAGCACCAGTGCGCGCCGCTGCGGCTCCGGTTTGCGCGCCCACGGAGACGGCGGCTTGCGGCTGGTGAATACAGCGTTGATGACATCCCCGTCCACCCGACAGTCAAAGCCGGCGCCGGCCAGCGCGTGCGCCTGTGCCTGCGTCAAACCGCTGGCGCGCAGAATCGCGCCGGGGCTGGCCAGCCTGGCAAGCGCGCGCGCAAAATGCGTCCCGGCGCCGGCCATGTCATGCAGCACAATCGCGTCCAGCCGGGCATCGAGCTGCGCCAGCGCGGCATCGAGCGGCGCGCACAGCAAGTCCATGGTTATGGCGGAATCGGCTTGGGGCACACGGCGAAAACCCGGCAGCGGTCCGGCGTCCAGTGTAATCAGGTGCAGGCGCGCGGGGCGCTGCGGGTCTGCATGCCAGGCCGCCAGCAATGCGCCAAAATCGCTGCCGCTGTCGAACACGGTGAAATACGGGCGGCCGCGCCAGAGGACTTGCCAGTCCATTTACTTGCGGCTGTGCCGGAAGCAGGTCACGTCATGGTCGTCGACCATACCGATGCCCTGCATGTAGGCGTAAATGATGGTCGAGCCGACGAACTTGAAACCGCGCTTGGCAAGATCCTTGGAGATCTGGTCCGACAAGGGCGTCTTGGCGGGACGGTCCTCGCGCGTGAAGCGGTTGACGATTTGCTTGCCATCGACAAAGGCCCATAGGTACTGGTCCAGCGAACTGCCTTCGGCACGCAGGCGCAGGTACGCCTGCGCGTTGGTGATGGCCGCGGCCACCTTCAGACGGTTGCGCACGATGCCTGGATTGGCCAGCAGCTCGGCGACTTTATCGGGACCGTATGCGGCGATTTTCTCGGCATCCCAGTCGTCGAAGGCTTCGCGGTAGGTGGCGCGCTTGTTGAGGATGGTTTCCCAGCTCAGGCCAGCCTGCGCACCCTCCAGGTTAAGCATTTCGAACAAGCGGTTTTCATCGTGGCAGGGCACGCCCCACTCGTGGTCGTGGTAGTCGACGTAGCGGGGATTGGCCATATTGGCCCAGGAGCAGCGAGTAGTCATACCCCAGTATAAATCATCGCTGGCTGCGCAGCACCCTTGCCAGCACCTGCAAGCCGTGCGCGATCTCGGCCGGCTGCAAGGCCGCAAAGCCAAGCAGCAGACCAGGGTCAACCGCGCAGGCGGGTACGGCGACCGGACTGGCAAAATACGACAGGCCGCGTACCTCGATCCCTTGCGCCAGCGCTGCGTGCACCACCCTGGTTTCATCCAGCGCGCGACGAAAATGCACGCACAGATCCAGGCCCGCATCGGACGGGCCGCAGCGCAACTCGTCATCCAGATGCGCGGCTATGCCGGTCAGCATGGCCTGGCGCCGCTCAGCATACGCTTCGCGCGTGCGCTTGATGTGGCGGCCGAAATGACCTTCTGCCATAAAGTCCGCCAGCACCATCTGCGGCACGATCGCGTTGTGCCGGTCCAGTACCGCCTTGGCCTGGATTACGGGTTCAACCAGGGCCGGCGGCGCCACCACATAACCCATGCGCAAGCCAGGAAACAGCACTTTCGACAGCGTGCCCACGTAGACCGTGCAATCGCTGCGGTCCAGGCTTTGCAGCGACGCCAGCGGCGGCCCGGTGTAACGGTATTCGCTGTCGTAGTCATCTTCCACAATCCAGGCCTTGTTGGCCTCGGCCCAGCGCAGCAGCTGCAGGCGCCGTGTCAACGACATCGTTACGCCCAGCGGCAGCTGGTGCGACGGCGTACTTAGAACCATCTTGGCATCCGGGTAGTGGCGAATACCGAAGTCAACGTCCATGCCCTGTGCATCGACCGGCACTGTGCAGACGCTCGCGCCAGCGGCGAAGAATGGCGCACTCGCACCCTGGTACCCGGGCGACTCGGCCCACACCTGGTCGCCTGGCGCCAGCAGCAGCTGGGTGAGCAAATACAAGCCTTGCTGGGAACCGGAGGTGATGATGATCTGCTCGGGCGTGCAGTTGACACCGCGCGAGGCACGCAGATAAACACACAGCAGTTCGCGCAGCGGCGCGTAGCCGGCCGGGTCGCCATAGCCCATGTGGTGGTCCGGATGCCGCCAACGCCGCGCTTCAAGGCGGCTCCAGATATCGAAAGGGAACAGGTCCAGTCCCGGCATGCTGGGGCGGAAGGCGCGCAACGCACCATTGTGGAATTTGACTCTCGCCATGGCGGTGGCGTAGGCCGCGCCGCGCGCGGACAAGGGCCGCATCAAGCCGCGCGGCGCGCGCTTTTTCTGCTTGTCGAGGGTGAGGTGACTGCTGATGAAGGTGCCCTTGCCCACCGTGCCGCTCAGGTAGCCCTCCGCCAGCAACTGGTCGTAGGCATTCAACACCGTCTGGCGTGACACGCCCAGCAATTGGCATAGCTCGCGCGTGGGCGGCAGCTGCATGCCCGCGCCAAGCGCGCCACGCAGAATGGCTTGCTTGATCTGGCCGTAAAGCTGGCGGAACAAGGGTTCGTCAGTGCCGCGCTGCAGCGTGAACGCGGCCAGGATATCGGAGGTCTTCATTGGTAGCTCGATATTCGCTCAAATTGGCTATTTTGAAAAGCCAAATCGCTCGCTACACTGGGATCGGATACTTCATTTGGAGAGCAGCATGCAGCAATTTATGGCCAGCGTGACCTGGCAACGCGGCGAACAGCCGTTTCTGGACCAGCGTTACAGCCGCGCCCACCAGTGGGCCTTCGATGGCGGCCTGCAGGTGCCGGCATCGTCGTCGCCACTCTCAGTCCCACTGCCGATGTCCGATCCGGCTGCGCTCGATCCTGAGGAAGCGCTGGTGGCGGCCCTGTCGAGCTGCCATATGCTGTTTTTCCTGTCGATTGCAGCGCAGCGCGGCTTTGTGGTCGACAGCTACGTCGACCGGGCGGTGGGCACCATGCAGAAAGACGGCGGCGGCAAAAAGTCGATGACCGGCATTGTGCTGCGGCCGGCCATTGTCTTCGGCGGCGAGCGCGTACCCGATGCGGCTGCGCGGGCAGCAATGCACAACAGCGCCCACGCGCAGTGCTACATCGCCAATTCCATCAAAGCCCACGTCAGCATCGAAGAGGCATAAGCGCCGGCCATGTATATTCCAAAATCGTTTAACGAAACCCGGCTCGACGTGCTGCATTCCCTCGTGCGGCAGCATCCGCTTGGTACCGTGATCACCCACGACGGCGCGGGCCTGCAGGCCAATCACATTCCGTTCGAGATTGCCCCCGCCAGCGACGCGGCGCCATTCGGCATTCTGCGCGCCCACGTGGCGCGTGCCAATCCGCTGTGGCAGCACACGGGCGATACGCTCACTGTGTTTCAGGGGCCGTCGGCCTACGTGTCACCGTCCCTGTATGAGGAGAAGCCGGTGAGCGGCAAGGTGGTCCCAACCTGGAACTACGCGGTCTTGCATGCGCACGGGCGCATGCGTGCGGTCGAAGATCCGGCCTGGATTTTCGCACTGCTGGAACGGCTGACGGCCCAGCATGAAAGCGCGCGCCGCACACCATGGGCCGTGGCTGACGCACCGTCGCAATTCATCGACCAGCTGCTGGGCGCCATTGTCGGCATCGAGATCGTGATCGAGCGCTTGGAGGGCAAATGGAAAATGAGCCAGAACCGGTCGCAGCATGACCAGCTTGCCATGGCGGCGGATACGGGATTGCGCCTGGCTTCTTGAATTTGCTCAGGCCTTGCGCTTGTCGGCGTTGACCATCAGGCGCCGGGTTTTGGGGCCGCTGCTGAGCTGGACGGTTTCGACATTGGTGACCAGCCTGACCTCGCCCTCGGCCAGCGTCTTATCGAGTTCGTTGATCAGGCGCGCGAACAGATCGTCATACTGCACCTCGGGGGTGCTGTAGATACCCGCCCAGGCGTTGCGACCCGACCGCTTGACCAGATACAGCCCCTGATCGGCCAGTTCTACCACTTCCGACCATGACAGAAGGCGAGGCTCGGCCTGCACGAACGGGAAGCAGGCAAAGCCGATCGAGCAGGTCTTGGGCAGCTCGGACCCGTCGGGCAAAGTAAAGGGCCGGTTGGCCACTGCCTTGCGAATGCGTTCGGCTACCACGCGCGCATCGTCGCGGTGGGTAGCGCGGGCCAGGACCAGAAATTCTTCGCCGCCCCAGCGGATCAGATAGTCGGTCTCGCGAAACACTTCACGCAGGCGTTCCTGCATCTGCACCAGAACCGCGTCGCCGGCAGCGTGGCCGTGGCGGTCATTGACTTCCTTGAAATGGTCCAGGTCGACCATGAAAAACACCAGGTCCTTGCCGGGCGCGTTGTCACGCTCATCGGCGCCCCGATGAAGCGGATCGTCGTAGCGGCGCAAGCTCATGTTGACGTCGGTTTCGACGTGCTGCAGGAAAAAGCGGCGGTTACGCAGGCCGGTCAACTGGTCAGTCAGACTCACGTCTTCCAGCGCTTTGTAAGCGCGTTCCAGCTCCAGATTTTTTTCCAGCAGTTGCGCCTGCGTCGCGCTGAGCGTGTTGAGTGTAGCGGCAACCTGGCGATAAGCATTGGCGTTATCGAGTGCAATCGCGCCATACGCGCACAGGGTGCGGAAAATCAGGCGTTCGCGCGCCCCGTAGGCGTGAGCGCGCAGCGACTGCACCGTCATCACACCCATCACGCGTTCGCCAATCATCAGCGGGGCAAACAGCAAGGTCAGCGTCGGCAGTGTGCCGGGGATCAGATTCGGCGTCGCCTCGTCGGCGCCGATTTCAATCAGGATCTCGCGGCGCTCGCGCACGCAGCGCACCGAGTTGGCGTGTTCATCCGACAGGCTGTGGCGCGTGGGCGGCAGCTGCTTGCCGTCTTCCAGGCCAAAGGCGCAGGTCAGGCCCGAACCATCGGTATCGATCAGGAAGATGGAAAAATGGGTGGCGTCCAGCAGGCCATGGACGTGGCGGTCCAGCGCCCTGAATACGGCCACCGCTTCCAGATGGGTGGTGATTTCCTGGCCGATCGCGCTCAGATGCTCGAGTGTGGCAGTCGTTTGCTGCAGCACTTCGGCGCGCAGGGATTCAGCCTGCGCCATCTGCCGCAAATGGTCGCCCTCGGCGCGCGCCCGTTCGGTGCGGCTTTGCACCTGCATTGCAATGGCACGGTTGGTCGCTTCCCGGCCGTGGGTCTTTTCACGCGCAGCGCCAGCCCGCAGGGAGATCTCATAGGCGCGTGCAAAATCGCCGATCCTGGCGTTTTCGCGTGCCACCGCGTCGAGCAAATCGCCCGGCACGATATAGCCGTCAATGGTCGACGCCAGCGCCATCGCCTGCTGCAAATAATGCAGCGCCGCGGTCTGCGCCACCATCTTGCGCGGTGGCGGCAACGGGTAGCGCGCATGAATCTCGGCCAGCACCTTCAGGGCGCCGATCTGGCTGTAGGGATCGCTGTTTTCGATGGCCAGTGCCAGCGCGGCCTCCGCCTTGGCCAGTGCATCCTGCGGGCGCTTGAGCCGCAACAGCGCGTGTGCCTGCCCGCGCCGCGCGCCACTTTGGAAATCGGGCTGCCCCAGGGCGTAGCCCCGTTCTTCGAGCAAGGCAAAGCTGTCCAGGGCGCGGTTGTAGTCGCCGCTGTCGAGCGCCAGGTCGCCCTGATACTCGAGCGCCAGCGCATACGCGCGCGAGCCGGTCAGCTCGGCCAGTGTGCTCAACGCTTCCTGCAGCAGGCCCTGGGCTGCATCACGCTGACCAAGCTGGCGCAGCGTTTCGCCAGTCTGCATCAAGGCCAGTCCCACGCTCATTGGCCAGCCTGTGGTCCGGGCCAGATCGAGCCCGCGCTGCATCCAGTCCAGTGCCGCATGGTGTGAATTCAGGCTGGTGAAGCCATTGCCAATGTTGGTGGCGATGTTGACTGCGCGCCGCAGCTGGCCCGTTGCCAGTGCCGCTTCATAGGCATGCAGCAGCAGGCTGACAGCGCGCCCAAAGTCGCTGGCCTGAAAGGCGCTGGTACCCTGGTAGTCATGAATCCAGCCGCTGGCGGCGATGTGGCTTGCACCCTCGGTGTCGTCAAAGCGTCCGCCCCAGCGCTGTTCAGCGGCCTGCAGATCGCTGAAGGCATCGAACAAGGCTGTTGCGGCGTCGAAGACATCGATGCGGACATGGTCACCAGCCCGGCGTGCATCATGGGCGGCGGCATGCAGCTCCGCGTTGTACAGCGCCGCGTTGCCGCGATCGACCTCGATCCACGCGCGCAGCCAGTGTGCGTCGGCGCTGCCGATCGCATCGCCCTGCAAATCGAATTCCATGAGTGCCTGGTCGGCCAAAGCGCGGGCGGCAAACAGCTCGCCCAGGAGCCATTTCGCTTCGCCCTCGATCAGCATGAAGCGGGCCTCGGCCAGACTACGTTCGTTTTCGGGAAGCTGCGCCATCAGATCGCTGACCTGGCATGGCAGGGCGCGCGCGCGAACGGGGTCGCGCTGGCGCAGATGCCAGGCCAGTGTGAGCACCAGCTCAAGGCGCGCACTGCCCTGCAGGGCAGGCAGTTGCGCCTCCCATTGAGCCAAGGCCTCGTCCAGTGCAAACATGTCCGGCAATGCAGTCTCCCCATTGACTGCCGGCAAGACGCCGGAAGACCGACCCATTATTTCACAAACCACCGAGCGAAAGTCGATTCACTGATGTCAAAATGTAACCGCAGCGGAAAAGGTGAAAAACGACAGCGCCGTCGACAGCAGAATGATCAAGGCCAGGCGCCCGGTATCGGCGCCAAACCGCTCGGCCAGCATGACCACATTGCTTGCGCTGGGCAAGCAGGCAACCAGCACCAGTACCCGCAGGGCAAAGGGATCGATTGGCACGCCCGCGGCAAGCGCGGCCATGCCTAGTGTCAGCATGAGCAAGGGATGAAGCAGCAGTTTAGCCATCGCCACAGGCAGTGCGGCTCCCAAGGGCGTGACTTCGCTGGCCTGCATGCGCGACCGGGCCAGCACCGCACCGATGGTGAACAAGGCGACCGGTGAGGCGGCATCGGCCAGCAGACCAACGGTACGCATGACAGGGCCGGGCAGTTGCACTGAGAAACCCGACGCCAATGCCCCCAAGACAATCGCCCACGGCATGGGATTGCGTGCCATGCCGGCCAGCGCCTGGCGCAAGGCCGCGCTGCCACTGCCCGCGCCACCGCGTGACAAGGCCACGCATAGGGAAGAAATGACGATCAAGTCCACCACCATGGTAACGATGACCGGGCCGGATGAGCGTGGCCCAAGCAGCGCCAGCAGCAGCGGCACGCCCATGAAGCCCGTGTTCGGAAACGCTGCAACCAGCGCCCCGAATGCGGCGTTATTCCAGTCCAGCCCGCGCCAGCGCGTATAAGCGACTACCAGCCCTACAACCATCAAACCGCACAGCAGGTACACCCCCAACACGGCTGGGTCGAGCAGCTGCGCCAGCGGCGTGGTTGCGCCAAAGCGATACAGCAGGCATGGGAGCGCGAAATACAGCACGAAGCTGTTCATGCCCGGAATCGCCCATTGCGGCATCAGGCGGCGCTGCACGGCTAGATAGCCGCACAGTACCAGTGCGAAAAATGGAAAGGTCGTGGCGAGGATGGCAAGCATGGAACGGTCATTGTAGCCTGACCGCCCCCGCCTGCCAGCTGCGACGATGCACCGCCCTTACTTGTCTGATTTTTGCTTGCCCGAAGTCTCGTCGTCCATTTTTTCATCTTGCGCTTTGGACTCGCCAGAGCTGGACCTGCCGCTGGACGAGCCAGTGCTGCCCTGGGTTCCGCTACTGCCCACGGCAGTACTCTTGTGCAACTGCTGAGCGGCGTTGAGATGCTGGTCGACCACGGGCAGCAGGCGCGCCACCAGTGCCTTGAGCTCGGGATCCTTGGCGCGGGTTTGCGCCTGGCTCAGTTTGCTATGGGTCTTTTTATGCTCAGCCACGCCAGCTTGTTCCATATAGCTGCGATCGAAGGCCTCGCCAGACAGTGCCGCCATGCGATCGGCTTTTGCTTTGTGCGTGCGGTCGAGCTCGGTAGGCAGCGTGACACCCCTGGTCTGTGCCAGTTGTTTGACCTCGTTCAAAGCCCGGGTATGGTCGTCGATCATTTGTTGCGCGAAATTTTTAACCTGCTCGTTCTGACTTTTGGACTGGGCAGTGCGCGCCAGTTCGATTTCGGCCATATTGGCCATGCCCAGATCGGTGAGGACTTTTTTGTCGGCCCGGCTCAGGTTGGCGGTACTGCTGCTGCCGCTGCCGCTGCTGGTCTGCCCTGCCGTGCTTTGCCCGGCGGACTGGCTGGACGTGGATTGTTCGGACGTCTGCCCGGATGTGGTTTGCCCGGCGCCCTGACTGCCGCTTTGTGTGCCGGTACTCTGTGCATGCACCGCCACGGCCGCAAACAGCGCCGCCACGGCAGATACGCCCAGCACGCCCTTGACTACCTTGTTTTTTAGCATGTTGTTCTCCTGTTGGTTTTGAAGTCTGGCTCCGTTTTTTTGACAACGCGTGCCGCGCGCAAGTTCAGCGGTTCAAAAAGACAAAAAGCAATGCGCCCTTGCGGGCGGCATTGCTTTTCAGGGGAAACGAATTGCTTAACGCTGCTGGTACATGCCCGCGTACTTCAGACCAAAGTACAAAATGAAGGTATAGCAGGCCGCTGGCACCAGGAACGACATCTGCAAACCAACGGTATCGGCCAGATAACCCTGCAGGAACGGCACCAGTGCCCCACCAACGATGGCCATGCACAGAATGCCCGACCCTTGACCGGTCAGGTCGCCCAGCTTGTGCAGCGCCATACTGAAGATGGTGGGGAACATGATCGAATTGCACAGGCCCACCAGCAGAATTGCCCACATGGCGGTGGTGCCGCTGCCAAAAATTGCCATCAGAATCAACGCAATCGAGCAGGCCGCGTTGAACGCCAGCGCCTTGCCCGGGCTGACATAACGCATCACCGCGAAACCGATGAAGCGGCCCACCATGGCGCCACCCCAGTAGAAGCTGACATAGGTCGCCGCTTGTGCGTGGCTCAGGCCAGCGATGCTCGGTTCTCCCATAAAGCTGATCAGGAAGCTGCCGATACTGACCTCACCACCGACATACAGGAAGATGCCAATGGCACCCAGCACCAAGTGGCGATGCGCCAGAACGGAGCCTTTGGCCGCGCCGGCCTGCACGCTGCCCACGGTCTCCGCATGCGCGATCTTGGGCAAGCGTGCCAGGGCAAACAGCACCGCCAGCGCCAGCAGGGCGGCAGCCAGCGCCAGATAGGGCCCTTGTACCATGGCCGCTTCCTTGGCGCGATAGGCTGCCTGTTCGGCAGCCGGCAACTGCGCCAGTTCGGCCGCGCCCAACACCACGCCGCCCAGAATCAGCATGCCGCCCAGCGCCGGCGCCACCGTGGTGCCCAGCGAATTGAAGGCCTGGGTCAGGGTCAGACGGCTCGACGCCGTCTGCGGATCGCCCAGCTCCGTCACGTACGGGTTGGCGGCCACCTGCAAAATGGTGATCCCGGCAGCCAGCACAAAGAAGGCCAGCAGGAACACCGCGTAACCGGAGGTGGCAGCGGGGTAGAACAAGGCACAGCCGGCAGCGGCGATCATCAGGCCTGTGACGGCGCCCTTCTGGTAGCCGATTTTCCGGATCAGCATGCCGGCCGGCAGCGACACGACAAAGTACGCCCCAAAGAAGCAGAACTGGACCAGCATCGCCTGCACATACGTGAGGGTGTAGACCGACTTCAGATGCGGAATCAGCACATCGTTCAAAGAGGTCAGCAAGCCCCACATGAAGAACAGAATGGTGACGATGACCAGCGGGCCAGTATTGCCCTGGTAATTGGCGCCTGCAGAACTGCGCAGGGCACCCGGTTGTGTGACGGTTTCCATTTTAGTTATGTCTCCTGGTGAAAATACTCAATGCCGGTGCGCGGGTTGTTCGGACAGGATAGCCGAGACGCCCAGGAAAGCCGGATACTGTTCAGTGATGAGGAAGGTCGGGATGCGCGCCAGGTAAGGCTGCAACCGTCCTTTTGCCTCGAATCGTTCGCGGAACGGGGACTCGGCAAAGCGCGCACCTAAGCGCGGCACGATTCCCCCGCCAATATACATGCCCCCGGTCGCGCCCAGCGTCAACGCCACGTTGCCGGCCACGGAGCCGAGTACCCCGCAGAACAAGTCCACGCTGCGCATGCAATCGGGATCGCTGCCGTCCAGCGCCCGCTGGGTAATCTCGGCCGCACTCAGACTGGCGCCGGTCACCACGCGGTAAATCAGTTCAATGCCGGGGCCAGACAGCAGCCGCTCGGCCGATGCATGGCCGAACTCCCGCCACAGATGCTGGACGATGGCGAATTCGGTCTCGTTGGCGGGCGCAAAACTGGCGTGCCCACCTTCGCTGGCCAGTGCTGCCCAGCGTCCATCCATCGGTACAATGCCCGACACACCCAGTCCGGTACCAGGACCGATCAAACCAATGGTCCGACCCGGCATTTCAGTACCGCCGCCAATGCGCACGCGTTGCGAAGGTCGCAAATGCGGCAGCGCCATTGCCAGCGCGGTGAAGTCGTTCACCACCAGCAGCGTGGCCAGGTCCAGTTCCTCGCGCAGCGCCTCGATCGAAAAACTCCAGGTGTGATTGGTCATGCGCACCGCGTCACCATCGACCGGATTGGCGATCGCAATGGCGCCGTCGCGCATCGCCGCCGTGTGCGGCCTGGCCGCGTCGCTGGCCAGGTAGGCAGCAGCGGCGGCGCCCAGGCTCGGGTAGTCGGCACAAGGCAGTACCGTTACCGCCTCGAACTGGCGTGGTGCCGTCTCGATGGCAAAGCGCGCGTTGGTGCCACCAACGTCGGCCAGCAGACGCGGGCCATCGAAAAAGCGGATCGGTTCCATGTTCATTTGGCCTCGCCGCAGCTGATGGCGTCTTTTTCGCTGGCGCCGCCGCCGACGATTTGCACGTTGGCGAATGCAGCCGTGAAGCCCGCGTCGCTGGCCACCGCAAACGGTACCTCAACCTGCGCCAGATTGGCGCCACGGGCAGCGAAGCACGCCAGCGGGACGCGCACCGTCTGCTTGCCCTTGCCCGCCAGGCGCTGGAACACGGCGCTCAGATCCAGCGACGCGCTGCCGATGGCCACCGTCACTTTGCCGGCCGGTGCGGCGCTGACAATCGTATCGAACACCAGCGCGCCATCCTTGGTGGCAAACGCAGGCAAGGCAGCTGCTTTCGCGCCCCGTGCTTCGATCCGCGCGGGCCCGGTCCAGGTAACCAGTTTGCCGTCCTGCTGGGTGTTGACCTGGGTGGTCTCCACCTTCACGCCAGGCAGTGTGGTGACGCCGTTCACGTCGGCGCCCAGTGCGACGCGCTGTTCTCCGCTGACCACGGCCAGTGGCCAGGTAGCGCGGTCAGCCTGATTGAAGACCGGGTACATATTGGTGACGCCGCAGCCGCCTTCCGGATAGGCAGTGTCAAGCTGGCCAACGCGCGACTTGCTGCCGTACTTCAGGCCATAGCCGTAGGCGAACAGGGGAGCGTAGTCCTTGGCGCCCACATTGAGCTCGGCCTGGCAGGCCGACTTCGGCCACGAGAACGACAGCTTGCCGCGGAAGTCATGCTTGCCCTTGAACAGAACATCGGCCACGCCCTTGCCTTCGGTACCTGGCAGCCAGGCCGCGACAAAGCTGTCCGACAGATTCATCAAGTCATTGGTGTACAGCGGACGGCCGGACACGAACACGGTAATCACCGGCTTGCCCTTGCCTGCAACCGCCTTGAGTACAGCCAGGTCTTCCGGATAGCGACCGCTGTGGCGCAGTGTGCCGGACGGGCCGATGTCGCCGTCGCCTTCCGCATAAGGTGTTTCACCGATTACAGCGACCACGGCGTCGAAACGCGCCAGGTCGATGCCGACCGCATTGGCGCTGTAGCTCACGTTGCCGGCGCCAGCTGCTTCCTCGATCCCTTTCAGGATCGAATCGGCGTTCGGGAAATCGCTGTTCTTGTTGTCGGTGCCCTGCCAGGTCAGACTCCAGCCGCCGCTTTGATTGGACAGATTGTCAGCGCTTTTTCCAACCACCAGAATCTTTTTACCCGCCGCCAGCGGCAACGCACCGGTATCGTTCTTGAGCAGTACCAGGGACTCGCGCACCGCCTGGCGCGCCAGGTCGCGCGACTGCAGTGCCTCGGGGCGGCCAGCAAAGCTGCTCGCCGACGGTTTTTTGCCGAACAGGCCAGCACGCAGCTTGACGCGTACGATGCGGGTCACGGCGTCGTCCAGGCGCGCCATCGGAATCTGGCCGCTTTCAACCTGTTTGATGGTGTTGGCGATGAAGGCTTTCCAGTCGTCCGGCACCATTACCATGTCGATACCGGCATTGATCGCTTGCGGGCAACTGGCGTTGCTGCAGCCGGGGACCTGGGCAATACCATTCCAGTCCGAGACCACAAAGCCGTCAAAGCCCATTTTGGTTTTCAGGACATCGGTCAGCAGCGCTTTACTGCCATGTATCTTGCCGTAATCGGTGCCTCCAGCGACATCGTTCCAGCTGTTA
This sequence comes from Massilia sp. CF038, assembly GCF_900129765.1. Taxonomy (GTDB): domain Bacteria; phylum Pseudomonadota; class Gammaproteobacteria; order Burkholderiales; family Burkholderiaceae_D; genus Telluria_A. The sequence continues at coordinate 204,377 of NZ_FQWU01000005.1, read as the reverse complement.
AACGACGCCATCACGGTTTGCGCGCCAGCGGCCAGCGCACTGTAATAGCCCTGCCCGTGAATGTTGATCATGTCGGCCTTGCTGGCTTTGGCGACGCCCTGGTCCTTGCCCTGATCGGTGCCGCCATCGCCCATGAAGTGCTTGGCCGTGGCCACTACATTGCCGTCGCCACGCAGATTACCCTGCAGGCCACGCACGTATTCGGCGCCGTACGATTGGACCAGGGCAGGATCTTCGGCAAAGCTCTCGTAAGTGCGGCCCCAGCGATCGTCGCGCACCACGGCAAGCGTGGGTGCGAAGACCCAGTTGATGCCGGTGGCGCGCACTGCCTGCCCCACTGCCACGGCCATCTTGCCCACCAGCGCCTGATCCCGCGCGGCGCCCAGGCCGATATTGTGCGGGAACAGGGTGGCGCCATACACATTGCCGTTGCCGTGCATCGCATCGATCCCCCAGATGACCGGTACCTTGGTGGCCATGTCGGTCTGCATCGACGCTTCATAGAACTTGTCGGCCAGCGCCACCCAGTCCGCCGGGGTGGCGTATTTATTCCCGTTCGGCCAGCTGCCGCCGCCATTCAGAACCGAGCCGATATAGAACTCGCGGACCTGGTCCGGCGTGATGGTCTTGATTTCCGGCTGCGTGATCTGGCCCACCTTCTGCGCCAGCGTCATCGAAGCGACGATCTTGGCCACCTGCGCTTCCAGCTTGGCATCCGGGGCAACGGCGCTGCGCACTTTTGGCCAGTCGGCCAGTGGCTTGGGTGCGGCGGCGGCGGCGGCGGCAGCTGCGCTGTGCAGCAGCACGGCGGCGATAAGGCAGATAGGTTTGATCATGATATGAGCACGGGAGAAGGGTTCGAGGGAAATTGGAAGCGATTCCAATCAGGCCTGATATTGCGGCTGTCGCGTTCTTTTGTCAATCAATTCTTGGTGGCGCGCGCCATCGAAGCGCGTTCGGTCACGCTGACGGGGAAGGCATGGTCCACTGCGCGCGCCAGCCCGTAGCAGCGGTTCAGCAAGGCGTTCAAACCGGCCAGCGTGACGGCCCGCCATGGCACATGGACCGACGACAGGCGCGGCGCCGAAAACTCGGTGCTGGGTGTATCGTCGTAGCCGAGCACGGACACATCGCGCGGGACCGACATGCCGATCTCGTGAAAGTAGGACAGCGCCCCAACCGCCATTTCATCGTTGGCGCAGAACAGTGCGCTGAACTGATAGCCCGACTGCACCAGCTCCTGCGCCGAATGCCAGCCCCCCTCGGGCGAGAAGTCGCTTTCGGCGACCCACATGGTGGCGGTGTCAATGCGCGCGCGTGCCATCTCGGCCATGAAGCCGGCAATCCGGTCCACGTTGTCGGGCAGCGTGTGCGGGCCGGCGATCACCGCGATCTGGCGGTGCCCCAGGTCAAGCAGGGCACGGGCGGCCAGCACCCCGCCCTGGGTATGGTCGGCCGAAAAGCACTGTTCGGCGATGGCACCATGAACATGATTGAGCACCACCAGGCGCGATTGCTTGGGGCCCAGGGCGGCGATGTCGCTGTCGAGCAGGTGATTGGTCATCGCAATCAGGCCATCGCAGCCACGCTCCATCAAAAACTCGATGCCCTCGATGGCTTGCTGGCGCGGGTCGCCCAGGCCAACGCCAAACGCAACCACCATGTGCAGTCCGGCCGCGCGCAGCTCGGTATCGATCAGCTGCAGAATTGGCGTGTAAAACGTCCCTTTCAATACCGGGATGTAGACCCCGATCATTTGGGACGAGCCGGAGAGCAGCGAGCGGGCCGCGTGCGACGGCCGGAAATCGAGCGTCTCGATCGCCTGGCGCACCTTTTCCAGCGTCGCCGGGGAGACCGAGCCCTTGCCGCTGACTACCCGCGACGCGGTACCCAGCCCCACGCCAGCCAGGCGCGCTACATCCTTGATGGTTGCCATATGCGTCCTATCGTGATCAGGTACCGGCGAGGCGCTGCTCGCTGGCCTTGTCGAACAGCGAAACGCGCCTGGTGTCCACCCCGAAGCGCACCGCATCACCCAGATTGAATACGCGGGTGTCATTGACGATGGCCGACAGCTTGCGTTCGCCCACCGCGATCCACACAATCTGATGGTTCCCCATCGGTTCCACCAGCGCCACGCTGCCCTCGAACTGGCCGGCCACGCTCACGCTGATATGTTCCGGACGAATGCCCAGGACCACCGCGCCGGCCTTGGCCTCGATGCCCGTATCGAGCATCAGGGAAGACGAGGTAAAGCGGCCCAGGGCATCGAGTTCACCCTCAATGAAGTTCATCGACGGCGAACCGAGGAAGCCCGCCACAAACAGATTGGCGGGCCGTTCGTACACCTCGGATGGCGCGCCGATCTGCTGAATCACGCCAGCACGCATGACCACGATGCGCGTTGCCAGCGTCATTGCCTCCACCTGATCGTGGGTCACATAAATCATGGTCGAGCGCAGCGTCTGGTGCAGCAGCTTGAGCTCGCGCCGCAGTTCCGCGCGCAGCTTGGCGTCCAGATTCGACAACGGCTCATCAAACAGGAACACCCCTGCCTGGCGCACCAGCGCGCGACCGATTGCCACCCGCTGGCGCTGACCACCCGACAGCTGCGCCGGCTTGCGGTCGAGCAGCGCTTCCAGGTGCAGCATCTCGGCTGCGCGCGCCAGGCGGCGTTCGATTTCCGCCTTGGGTGTGCCGGCGATGCGCAGACCGAAGGACATGTTTTTTGCCACCGTCATGGTCGGGTACAGCGCGTACGACTGGAACACCATGCCGATGCCACGCTCGCTCGGATCGGCATGGGTCATGTCGGCACCGCCAATTTCAACCGTGCCGCCGCTGACATCGATCAGCCCCGCAACGCTGTGCAGCAGGGTCGACTTGCCGCAGCCCGAAGGGCCCAGCAGGACCAGGAATTCGCCCTCTTCCACGGACAGGTCGAGTTCCTTGATGATCTCATTGGCGCCCAGGGTGATGGACAGCTTGCGCAAGCAGACATTCGACATTGATAGATTACCCTTTGACCGCGCCGGCGGCGATACCGCGCACGAACCAGCGCCCGGAAATGAAATAGATCGCCAGCGGAACCAGCGACGTGAGAATGGTGGCCGCCATGTTGACGTTGTACTGGCGCGTGCCGGTGGTGGTATTGATCACATTATTGAGCTGCACCGTCATCGGCAGATTCTCGGTCCCGGCAAATACCAGGCCCAGAATGTAGTCGTTCCACACGCCGGTGACTTGCATGATCGCGGCCACCACGATGATCGGCAGCGACAAAGGCAGCATCACGTACGCAAAAATGCGGAAAAAACCGCCGCCATCGATGCGCGCTGCCTGGAACAGCTCATGCGGCACCGCAGCGTAGTAATTGCGGAACAGGAGCGTCATCACCGGCATGGCAAAGATCATATGCACCAGCACGATACCCGGCAGGGAGCCAAACAGGCCTACCCCGGCCAGCACCCGCACCAGTGGATAAATCATCACCTGCACCGGAATGAAGGCGCCCACCATCAGCACGCCGAACAGCAGCGCCGCGCCGCGCGGGCGCCAGAACGAGAGCGCGTAGCCGTTGATCGCGCCAATCAGGATAGGCAGGATCGTGCTGGGCACAACGATCGCCACCGAATTCCAGAAGCCGCCCTTGATCCCCTCGCACGACAGGCCCGTGCAGGCCCCGCTCCAGGCCTCGCGCCAGGCATCCACCGTCACGGCCAGGGGCAGCGCAAAGATATTCCCGGCCCGGATTTCAGGCATCGATTTGAACGACGTGACCAGCATCACGTACAGCGGCAGCAGGAAAAACAGCGCAGCTGTGAACAAGAAAAAGTAGATGCCGATGCGGGCTGGCGACAGCGCCGCCTTCATGCTGCGCGGCCTCATGCGCGTGCCTTGCGGCTGCGCGCATACACATACGGCGCCACCAGCGCCAGCACCGGCAGCAGCATGACAATCGCGCCGGCCGAGGCCAGGGCGATATTGGCCCGTCCGAATAAATGATCCATGATGAATTTGGCCGGCACCTCGCTGGCGGTACCGGGGCCGCCCTGCGTCATCGCGACCACCGCATCGAACAGCTTGACCACGGCAGTGGTCAGCAACAGCAGCACCGTCGCAATGGTAGGCGCCAGCATCGGCAGCACGATCGACAGGTACACGCGCCAGGTGGGGATGCCATCGAGGCGCGCCGCCTTCCAGATTTCGCCATCAATGCCGCGCAGGCCAGCCAGCATCAACGCCATGACCAGGCCCGATGCCTGCCACACGGTGGCGATCACGATCGTGTACATGACCATATCCTGGTCCACGATCCAGTCAAACGTAAAGTCGGCAAAACCCATGTGCACGGCGGCCTGCTCGATGCCATTGCCAGGGGTCAGAATCCACTGCCATACCAGACCGGTGGCCACAAAGGACATCGCATACGGGTACAAAAAGACCGTGCGCAGCACGCCTTCACCGGTGACATTCTGGTCGATGAACACCGCCAGCAAAAAACCGATGATCAGGCAAGCCAGAATGAACAGCACCCCGTACAGGGCCAGATTTTGCAGCGACAGGATCCAGCGTTCGTTTTCAAACAGGCGCGTGTACTGGGCCATGCCGACAAAGGTATCGGAAGGAAAACTGCGGGCATTGGTGAGCGAGGTCTTGAACGACCACAGCACGGTACCGAGGTAGCCGACAATGACAGTAAGCGCCATCGGCAACAGCGCCGCGAACGGAATAACCTTGCGCAGCGGATGCGCCGCAGCTCGAACCATTGTGTCTCCTCGTAGGCGGCTCTGTGGCCGCGTGCGTGGAAGACGTTGGAAACGTTCCCACTACCACGACGGAATATAGCACCCAACGATTTTCAGTGTCAACGCCCGTCCCCCAGCCCCAAAGCAACACCGGGGTCAGACCTCAATTCTGCAACGTTGCAGAATTGAGGTCTGACCCCGGTTTTATTTGTTGTGGAAGCGGTTCGGGCGAATGAAAAATATTGAACGAAGGCGAACGTTTCTCTTATTTACGAGAATCTGACTTGAATTTGGCAATTGGAAGCAATGACCAAATAAAAACGGGGTCTGACCCCGATTTTGCAACACTGCCAGGTGCGCGGAGATGTCGCTGGGTCAGATCCTAGAAGAATTCCATTTTGGCGCCGTAGGTGGGCCCGGCGGCAAGCACGATTTCGAACCACAGTGGTTCTTCGTTGTAGGTGGCTTCGGCGCGTTTGTTGGTCGTGCTCAGCACGCGCATCGAGACGTGCATCGGTACCCCATAATTGCTCAGATAGGCTGCTGCGGCGCGCGTGGATACCAGTTTTTGCACCAACAGGCCTTTCTCAACCCGGTATGCCATCAACCGGTTTTTCCGCTCTTGAACCATCAATTCCTCCAGTAACCCGCAATATACAGCCCTATGGAAACTTTCACAATTGCTGAGACGCAAGGTGAAAGCCCATTGTTGCTATCGCGGGGAGTGCTATTTTTGTATTTGCTTTAAAGCATGATCGCGCGCAGCCGCCAGCTCCGTCAGCGACTTGGGATCGAGCGGGAACAGGCGGTCACCCTTGCCCAGGGTGCCGCCCGTGGAAAGGACAGGCGCCAGCAGCTTGGCGGCCAATTCCCAGCGCCCCAACTCCAGCGCCAGCATGCCGCCCACCACATGCTTGCCGAAGTGGGTGTGGTGATTCCAGGTGCCGCACATGAGTGGGTCCTCACTCACGCCTTCCATGTCGGCCACCCGGTTCAATACCAGTTGCAAGGCCGCATCCAGGTCGTCCAGCCACAAACACCAGGGCAGGATGTGCGACTGGGCCAGGATCAGCGCCTGCGCAATGCACTGCTCCAGCCCTTCGCCGGTGGGTCCGATCAGCCAGGTCTGAGGTGGCGACTTTTTGTCGCGCACCGGTTTGTAGATAGTCTTGCGGATGTGGCACTGCTCGGGCATCGGTTCGCGCTGCCCCTTGTGCCAGCGCAGCGGGTTGCCCGGGTCGCGCAGCGGAATGAAGTTGAAATAACGGCCCACATGCAGCGACGGCGAGTGGGCGCTGGTCAGCGCCGAGCGAATGAACTGGATCTGGACCACGTCCACCCAGCGCTCGTTGCGGCGCCAGGCGGTGCCGTTTGAAAAGCGGCCAAACCCTTCCGCTTGGAGCAAGGGCTGCAGCCCTTCGACCAGGCCGGCCACGACTTCCTTGCGCATCTGGTGCAGCTCGGGCTTGGTCAGGGCTGCGATCTCCGGCTCGGCCGGCGCTCCCGCAAACAAGGACTGCAAACGGTCTAACAAGGTATTCATCGATACGCAGCGCTACGCAACAATTTTAGCAAGGAGCTCGATGCAATTGCGCGAACCCAGGGACGTGAATCTGATCCGTGAGAGCGTACCGTCTTTTTGCCAATTTAGCAATTTGCAGTGTGGCTAATCAGTCATTGACGCCGCCCGTTTCTGCAATGCTTTTTTTGAGTTTTTCCAGGCGGAAAATCTTTGCCTCCACCTTGGCGATCTCCGCTGCCGGGATGCCCATGGCGCGCGCCCGCTCCACATCGGCGCGCAGGCGCGGCACTTCGGCGTCGACCGCTGCCGCGTAATTGGCCATCACGCGCGCGTTCTGATCCTGTTCGTAACGCTGGTAAGCGGCCGGGTCGGCCAGCTGGGCCGGACTGGGGCCGGCGTCGCGCGGGGCTGGCGCCGCCAGCGGGGGCATGCGCGCGTCGCCATGCTGCCTGGCGTCGGCCAGACTTTCCCAGGCCGGTGTGGCCGGCCGCGCCGCGCCCACCGCATCCATCCACTGCCGCCCAGCCGCAGGCGGCACGCTACCAGACTGCGGACTGCGCATGGCGGCAGCGCGCGGCGCCGGCATGCCGGCCGGCGGCTCGCTGGCACGGTCGGCCAGCCAGCACGCCGCCACCAGAATCAGCAGACAAGCGAACGCCAGCTTCACGATGGCGCTCCTGCAGTGCGGACGATCTCGACTTGCGCACTCTGTTTCAGTTGCTTGCGCAGCGCTGCCAGCTTGGCCAGGGCTTTCTCGCGCCCGATGGCGCGGCTGGCCACATACCGCACCGACTCTGACTCGATCGGCTGATAGCCCTGCACGCGCTGTTCGACGCGCACCAGCTCCCAGCCCGGATTGTCATCCGGACCGCCCGGCATGCGCACCGGTGGCGACACCTCTCCTTCCTCGAACGTGAAGACCAGCTGCGCCAGCCAGGGCGGTGCCGCGCTATGCCGCACCCAGCCAAGGTCTCCGCCGCTGGCGGCATCAGTGGCGATTGAGTGGCGCCGCGCGGCAGCGGCAAAGTCGGCCCCGCCAGCCAGCAGTGCCGCGACCTTTGCAGCAGTGGCCTCGTCGGCTACCCGGATGTGGCGCGCCCGCACGCGCTCAATGCGCATGAACCGCTCACGGTGACGGCGGTAGTAGTCCCGCACTTCCTCGCTGGAGCTCTGGCGCGCCAGCTGGTCGATCAGGACACTTTCGCCATGCGCGTCTTCGCCCATGCCATGCATGCGCATGAAGGCCTGCGCGTCGGCCTGGTCGGCCAGCGCCGCACGCAGGTCCGCCAGCGCTGCCTCGCCCAATCGGCGCCCGCCCCAGTGCAGAACGTACTGCGCGCCGACCAGTTGCCGGGCCTGCGCCAGCATGAAATCGACATCGCGCGCGATGATGGCCACCCTGCCCTGCACGTTCTGGCGCTGATACACATCGGCCAGAGTCACGCTGCCCTCGGCGCCGCCGTCCGGCATGGCGTAGCGCAGCAAAACCAGCTTGCGCGCGGCCTCCAGCTGGGCGGCGGTGTAGCTGGCGTCGAGCAGCAGGCCACCGGGCTTGCCGGCCAGTGCCGCGAGCGCTGCGGCGTCGGGGCGCGTTTGTGCGCGCACCAGTCCATCGATGCCGCCAGCGAGCTTGCGCAGATCGCTCTCCATTTGCGCGCCATGCACGGCGCGCAAAGCGCTCACCAGTTGATCGTCGATTGTCACCTCGCGCGGGAACGCCACGCGTGCCCCGCTGCTAAGCGCCGCTTCCCCCACCCGCTTGCGCGCTTCCGCCGCCAGCAGACGGTTGCCGATCAGCGCGTCCAGCACCTCCTGGCGCGCCGTCCTGGGCGACCCAGCCCTGGCCAGCGCCCACATGGTGTCGACGCTTGACCCATACAAAGGCACGCCGTCAATGCGGGCCGCCACGGCTGGCGCGGCACCAGCTGGCATCAGTGCCGCTGTCAGCAGCACAGCGGCCAGCACACGCACGATCGCAATGCGCATCACATCGCAAGGCGCTCGGCGGCGCGATTGAGCACGTGCACCACCATCGCGATCGAATGGGGGATCATCTTCTTGGCCACGGTGCGGCGGTCCGCATGGTCGGTCGAGGACAGCACGATGCCACCGTTCGCATACGAGAACGAGCCACCCTGCGTCAGCAAGGGACGAATGTCTGTGGCGCTGGCCGCCACAGGTGTGAACGTGGTCAGCGCGCTGCGCACGGCAACCGTATCACCGAGCTGTTCGCTGTCGTAGTAGTCGCTCACCCATTGTTCCCAGCCCGAGTGGCCATTGCCGGAGGTACTCCAGCTGTGGTGCGGCTGCACGATGTCGGTGCTGTGCAGCGCAAACCCCAGCGACTGCGCGGTGGGCCGGGCCAGGAATTGCGAGAACCAGTACTGGGCCAGATTGTCCACCGGCTGGAACGGGGCCGACTCGAAGTCCGCATACTGCTTGGCCGTGGCGTAGCTGCCCTGGCGGTAGTTCGCTTCGGTGATGCCAAAGGTGTTGTACTTGCTGCTGTCGCCAAACCAGCCTTTCAGGCCACCGGCGCCATCGTCCAGATAGTCGCCCACCAGCCAGGCTGCGGCCAGCTTGTCGATATCGCCGCGCTTGGCGATTTTCGCGTAGTTGTAGCCGCCGAAGGCATTGCCATGCACGTCCGGGCCGCTGGCGTGATTCTGGAAGTGCCAGTACGAGGTGTAGTTGGCAATGCCCGAACCCAGACCCCACAAGGGCGCGATCACGCAGCTGCCGGTGGTGGCGCCGCACAAGTAGGTGTCGGCAAAATCGTCCACGTCATAAGCGCCCTGGCCCAGCGCTTGCGCGAACTGCTCCATGGTGTACCCGGCGCGGGTGACGCCCGCTTCAAGCTTGGTGTAATTGGTGGTCGATGGATTGTTCTTCATGAAGGCGACGGCATCGAGCACGATGCGGCGGTGGGTGTCTTGCTTCCATGCGAAGGCGGGGGCGCTAACGAGCATTGCTACGGCGAGGCTTGTGGCCAGCAGTCCAGATTTCATCGTCTCTCCAGGTAGGTGTCCACGGCGTTGTACGCGCCGTGGCGGTTCGCGGTTCAGTGGGAACCGCTGAATGTAAACACAATTTGTGACGCCCCGGTTACGGGTCTGTTACCGATGTCGAAAATCTCAGCCGCGGCAACTCGATTCGCGCGTCGGCTGCACCACGAAGGCAAAGTGGCCGCCATACTCGCCATTGATCGCCTGGGTACCGGATGCGCCGGCGTTGGGTCCGATGATGTAAGTGTTGGCCTTGGCGATGCCGCCGTCGGCGTAGGCGGCAATGTCAGTCGTGGCATTGCCGTAAGCGCGCACGATGTTCAGGCCGACGGTATTGCGCAGGTAGCGCACATAGTCCGTCTTGAATTGCTGGGTATTCGGTGGGATCGGCCCGTCGCCGTATGGGTTGGAATGGTAATGCCACTGCCCGATATTCTTGATGCCGAGCCACTCCCTGCCATCCTTGGTGACCCAATAGGGCCGCGCCGTCAGAAAGATGATCTGGTAGCCCTTCTGGCGATAGGCATTGACCACTTCAGGCGCATAGTAGTAGGCAGTCGCCGTTTTGATGCCGGCGTAGTCGGCCCAGGCTTCAAAGTCGTTGATGGTAAGCGTGCCGTCGATATCGAACAGCACCGCCTCGCGCCCCGGGTCGACCACGCTCACATAACCTGCAGTGGAACTGAGGTCGCCTTCGACCACAAAGCGCACCACATAGTCGCCGACCGCGCGCGCGCCCAGCGGCACCGATATCTTGCCGTCGCTATTGGTGGTGTAGTTGCCCAGATACTGCCACTGCGTCATGCCGGTACCGTACAAATACGCATGCACACGTTCCCCCTCCAGGTCTTTGTGCAGCACGGCGTCGTAATCGAATTTGGCTTCGATGTTCGCTGGCGTGCCCGCCTTGGCGATCACGTCATGCGCCATGTGCCACGGCTTGTACCAGTTCGACAGCAGGGTATTGCCGAATTTGGCAAACCCCTTTTTGGCAGGGCCGGCCAGCGCTGGCGCCGAGGCTGCGGTGACGTAATCGGGGCAGGCAGCGATCGCATGCATTGAGGAAATGGCAGTTGCAGCAATCAAGACCTTGGCAGTATTTTTCAACATCAATTTCTCTCCTGAAAAGAATCGGTTTTTTGAAAAAACTCTGAGCACAACCGTTCGATTCTAGCGAGCACAAGTGACAGACCAATTACGAAATCGCGCCAAAAAAACGCTGTTGCAAGAATGCGAATCCAAAGCAACCCGCCCGCATTCGACCAAGCCTGGGGCGGCTTGCTGGTGGCTGCAAATTTCGCTTTCTCCGGCGCCTGCGCTGCGTTACATTCAACGCTCGCACTTGTGTCAGCACAGGAGAACAGCATGGGACCAGAGGTACTCGAGTCGCCAGCCGCAAACACGGCGGCATCGTCACTGCACACCGTCGACGCCCTGCCCGGGCCGAAACGCATGCCGATTTTTGGCAATGCACTGCAGATCAAATCCAACGAAATGCATCGTCAGCTCGAAGCCTGGGCGCGTGAGTTCGGCCCCTACTATCAGCTGCGCCTTGGTCCACGCCGCATCATGGTGGTGGCCGACCACGTTGCCATTGGCGTGCTGCTGCGCGACCGGCCCGAGGGTTTTGGCCGCTCGCAGCGGCTTACTGAAATGTGGCAGGAGATGGGTTTGCCGAACGGCGTGTTCGGCTCCAATGGCGAAGCCTGGAAGCGCCAGCGCCGCATGGTCATGGCCGGCTTCGATCCGGGCCACGTGAAGCGCTACTTCCCGGCCCTGAAAAATGTCGCGCAATGCCTGGCCGGACGCTGGACCAAGGCGGCCGAGGCGCACAAGGCCATCGACCTGCAGGCCGACCTGATGCGCTTTACGGTCGACACGATCGCCGGCCTGGCCTTTGGCGCCAAGGTCAACACGCTTGAATCCGATGGCGACATCATCCAGCGTCATCTGGACAAGATCTTCCCCGCCCTGTTCAAGCGCATGTTCGCGCCCTTCCCTGTGTGGCGCTGGCTGCCTTCACGCGCAGACCGGGAGCTGGCCGCCAGCATCAAGGAAGTAATGGCCGCCGTCGATGGCTTCGTGGCGCAGGCCCGCACGCGCATGGCGGAGCAGCCGCATTTGCGCACCGACCCAGGCAATCTGCTGGAAGCGATGATCGCCGCGGCCGACCAGCCCGACAGCGGCATCGACGACAGCCAGGTGGCCGGCAATGTGCTGACCATGCTGCTGGCCGGCGAGGACACCACCGCCAACACGCTGGCATGGATGATCCACCTGCTGTGGGCCAATCCGGACGCCATGGCCAAGGCAGTGGCCGAGGTACGCGCCGTATGCGGCGACGCGCGCGAGCTGACCATCGAGCACATGGCGCAGCTCGATTATGTGGAAGCCTGTGCGCACGAGACAATGCGACTGAAACCGGTGGCCCCGCACATCGGCTTTCATACCCAGCGCGACAGCCAGGTCGGCGATGTGCACGTGCCCGCAGGGACGATGATCATTTCCGTCATGCGGCACGACTCGGTAAGCGAAGACCATGTGCGCAACGCCGCAGCGTTTTCCCCGGAGCGCTGGATGGATGAAAATAATCCGGCGCTGAACGCCACTTCCGCCAAGCGCATTTCGATGCCTTTTGGCGGCGGCCCGCGCATATGCCCAGGGCGCTATCTGGCGCTGCTGGAGATGAAGATGGCAATGGCGACTTTACTGGGGCGCTTCGATATCGTGAGCCTGGAAACGCCGGATGGCAAGGCGCCGCGCGAGAACATGGCGCTCACCATGACGCCGGTGGGCTTGCGGATGCGGGTGCGGGTGCGCTGAGGCTCGGGCGTGAGCAGCGCGACCTGGCAATCCGCGCCGCACTAACGCAAAAACTGCGGTATTTATGCCGCCCGAAGAAATCGGAAAACATGTCAACAACGAGACGACTGTCGTAACAAAGCATCTCGACATCTCCTCGCGGGCCTGTAAGGCAGCTATTGCGAACGGATTATCTCGACACCCAGCTCCTTTATCCGCGAACTGACTACCTCCGCAAATTCAGCGTCGGCAATGGCGAGGTCAACAACCTCGCCTTCCGCGTTTCGATAGCAAATCGTCTCGGCAACAGGCGTTTGCTTGACGAAATAATCGTCCAGACTCTGGCCTCTGCTGAACAAAAATTCCTCAACTGCGGCAGGGGTCCTCTTCACATCCATATCAACCTCGCTTTCACTGAGCTGCTTGAAAAACCGTTTCGTCACCATGGCGCGACAGGCAATCTTGGCACAGATTGTGGCATGGGCGCGAAACAAATGCGCGCTAAAGAAAAAATACATGACGAGCGCGTTGCTGAAGGCAAAACAGTCGGCGAAGAGCGGGAACCTGGCCAGGTCACGGCAGGACCAACGCCCGATCCCCGGGCACCGGCGACCAATCAGCCCAGCCCTCTTCGAAAGGCAGATATAAATCAAAGGTCTTCATGAAGTCCCAAGGGTCATCATAACGTTCGAGCGGCAGGATCGGCAGCCACTCCCTTGGCACCCAGGGCGTATCGAGTTCGACTTCGAAGCCGTGACGCCACGCAATCTTGGCGAAAACGGTGGCGTGGGTGGCGATCAAATTTTCTGTAAATGCAAATGCATGCTCGAAGTTGCGCACCCGGGCGATTGTGGGGCTGGTAAGCGTGCGCAACACCGATTCCATTTCGGCTTGATCACCTTTGGCCAGTGCCAGGTAAAACCGGTGATCAATGAGAAACCGTTTGTCTTTTGTGACGTTCATGCCCAGGATTTGCTCGGAACGCTGCGCAAGCAAATCCCATTTCCCATTCAATGCAAGCAGTGTCTGATATCCGTGGAACGCCGCCATCTTGGGGTTGTCACGGTCATCCGCTTCGCCTGCCACAAAGTACGAAACGGTATGCTGCCGGTACCAATTCACGATGTCAGGATGATCACTGAGCAAAGCATACAGGTGGCTGTATGCGGGATACCACTCCGCCGGCGTGGTCTGGTAGATCATTCGACCTAGCTTGGCGGCGACATAAGCCCACTGCTTGTGGGCTTGAAGATCACCATCGGCAAACCACGCCAGCAGGCACTTTGTCTCGGCATAGGATGTAACGATATTCAAGCATCCGCGCCTGCTGCCGCTACCGCTGTTCAAATAGTCGATCGCACCCTGATAATCAGACTTGAGATTATCAAACAGCTTGGCAATGCCACGTGAACGACTCACTTCGACATCTTCGATTGCCATGGCCAGTCTCTTTCGACATGTCGCACGTCTTATGAACGTGTTTATGACCGGGCGGGACTGGACACCTGAGTAGTCATTGCTGTGGCCGCTGTGGCCAATGGCAACCGGCCTCTTTCGATAATCAGGCACCGCACCGGCACCAAGTTACGCTACTTCCACGATATTGTTACGTTGCAGGAATCGCTACGTGGGTCCAATTCCGACACGATTGCTCCCCACGGATAACTATAACTAACCATATGGTTGAGTTGGCTATGCGGCTCACCAAGAGCATTGAAAAGCACCTGATTATGCAAGTTATACAGTTCATTCAAATTCTTGTTGGCCGGATCAGCAAAGGCAAAACTTGCACGCTTTAAATTCTCGCCCAAGAATGCCAGCGAAAAATTAGCCGCACGCAAAAAAACCGAGCACGGTCCCATTGTTCGAAGGATCCATCCCGTTTTCATGTCGATTTCTCGATTAAATTTCACTCCCATGGCCACGAGTTCTTCTGGAGTTATATTGTTCCTGAGAGTCAGAGCTGAGTCGACGTAGATTTCACCGCTCTGCAAATTCAATGGTATTGACATTCTTTTTCCTTTGTAAAACTCACCAACCGATCGCTTACCTGCTGGGGCTACCATGGGTAACGGTGTCGGCGTTACGCCGACTTATAACAAATGCTTCAGCGGCCACACCCCAAGCAATCAATTCGCCGCTTTCTCGAAAATGATCGGACAAAGTCCGCAGATACGCTTGCAGTTTTTCGAGGTCATCGGCCAGGTCTGAACCATACCCCCAACTACAATTGGCAGTAAACATCGAGGTTATTATGTGCAGCCCTATTAAGGAGCACAATTAGCCTTTCAATCTCATCAGCAATGATTTGGCTATTAACACGACAAATTAACTCCTCTTTGTTCTGGTTCCACCCATAGCGAAAACTTACTACTTGCCCATCCTCATTGAGGAGAGACGCTTTCATGCTCGCCAAGGAATTGGACGTTTCCTCAACAATATCAGCTGCCAGACTCTCTTCCTCGTATTGAGCAAAGTCTGTTTGATACTTTTCGTTTATCCCATCCCAAAATTTAACGTAAAAAAGCCACTCCGATGCTTCAGCGGAGAGCGTCAACTCGCTCTGTGATTGTTCTTCGGGCGAGTCTAAAATCATAAAATATGAAGGATGCACTCTTAATCCCCATCAGTAAAATGTGTCAATGCTTTCCTAACATCAGCAGGAACGCCGGTTTGTGATGTTCCTGACTTTTTTATCAGTGGTACATTGTTTGGTATTGGATTTCCGAATTGATCAGTATACCTAAGCGGACCGCTGACAGTTGTATCTTCGACCCGGAAATACTTGCCAGCATTGTCGTATACAACTTGTTTTCCAGTGGTGGGATTCGCATATATAGTCTTCCCAGACTCCGTGTATGTAATCACTGGATTGTCACCGGCGATATTTGCAATCGTATCGCGTGCGGAAACCTTCTGTTGGAAATCAGCGAATTTCTCAGCACGTGCAGCGCCTGCCGGATTGAAGACTGGCGCGGTAGGAGGTGCAGCAGAAGCATTTGAACTATTTGCCCCAGAGGTCGTCAATGCCGCCGCCGGTGTCGCCCCTTCGCTACCAGTCGTGCCCGGGGCACTTGGTGTACTCGGCTTCTCAAACGGTATGGAATAAAGCGGCGTCAGCGCATTCTCATAGTTAGGAATAAATAACTGGTTCACCCCACCAGGGCCATGCGCCGGATTGGCCAAGGCAGTTCCCGCAGCTGCATTTGTCCGCCATGCAGGGTCAGTCGCGCCATGCAGGGTCAGTCGCGGCAACCCGACAAGTATCCCGTCGACGCTCGAACTGCCGCACTTCTGCGCAACATCAGCGTAGGGATCGTGCCGGGCGGTACCGTCCTTTGATGACCCGTCCACTCCGCCTGGAATACGCTGGCGCTCTCTATCATGTGACATCACGCGGTGACCACTGCGAGGCAATCTATCGCGATGACGACGACCGTGCCGCTTGGCTGACAATCCTTGGATTGGTGTGCAAACGTTTCAATTTCATCGTGCACGCTTACTGCCAGATGACGAACCACTATCATTTGCTGGTCGAAACGGTCGACGGAAACTTATCGCAAGGGATGCGGCAGCTCAACGGTTTGTACACACAGGCGTTTAACCGCCGGCATCGTCTTGTCGGTCACCTGCTACAAGGACGGTACAAGGCGATTTTGGTACAACGGGAACGCTACTTAATGACACTGACGCGCTACATCGTTCTCAATCCGGTACGCGCAGGCATGGCCAGCACTGCCAACGATTGGAAATGGAGCAGCCATCGCTTTTTCCTTCAACGCGATCAAGTACCGACATGGCTCGACACCGAGTGGCTCCTGCGGCAATTCAATAAAGATCCGGAAGTCGCAATTGAAGAATACAAAAACTTCGTCAGCATAGGAATCTTTGCAGATAGCCCTTGGAAAGCAATCCGCCACCAGCTTATCCTTGGTGACGACGAATTCGTTACAAGCCTTCAACCATTTGTCGACGCACGTGTGAGCCGCGATACCGCAAGGATGCAGCGCCGCGCTGCCGTACTCACATTGACGGAATATCAGGACGCAACCGCAAATCGGGGCGATGCAATGGCGACGGCATATCATTCAACTGCATACACAATGGAACAGATTGCCGACCACTTCGGCGTATCGGCACGAACTGTCAGCCGCGCCATCAGACAACGCGAACGGTAGTCGCCTCAGTGCGCACGCGGCGCCAATAGCGGGTGCTCGGCCCTGGCTCGCTCCCGTTACCGAGATTCACCGTACTCCCATTACCAAATGACAGGTTGCCGGGACTGACCCCGCTCCTGCTCGGCCCTGGCTCGCTCCCGTTACCGAGATTCACCGTACTCCCATTACCAAATGACAGGTTGCCGGGACTGACCCCGCTCCTACCGGGACTGACCCCGCTCCTACTTCAGGTTGCCGGGACTGACCCTGCTCCCCCCACAGGTTGCCGGGACTGACCCTGCGCCCCCCTGCTACCAAATGACAGGTTGCCGGGACTGACCCTGCTCCCCCCCGGGACTGGCCCTGCTCCCCCAAATGACAGGTTGCCGGGACTGACCCTGCTCGCGCCGCTGCGCGAAAACTATGCCACTCCGCAGCGCCGAGCTTACCGCGGTTACCGAATCAGCTCGCGGCCTCGAACTGCCGCATGGCCGGCACTCGGCGCTCACGAAAAGCGCCGCAATCACCGGTTATTCGAGGTGCTCAAAGTCTTCAAAACGCCAACGTCTGGCCAGCATACTGACGCTTGCGGGAATAGGTTAAACCGACCGGAAGCCAGTTTTCAGGCACCTATGGGATTCCGCATTGTTGCGTTTCCCACTAATGATCTGGGAAATCTGCCAAAGTCTTACCGCAAGTTGCAAGGGTCTGTTCAACAAAAATTGGATCAAATTTTACCGGGTATCTCCTCTATTCTTCGTCCCAAAAATCTTTCGGCGCCGCATAAATTCCGTTCTCGATTATTGAGCTCCATCCAGATATTCGATTGAAAAGCGAAAGATTTTTTATTTCATATTGATTTATTCCAATTTCCTTTAAAGTAACCATACCATTTGTGTAGTGCGTATATTTTCCTCCTCCACCCGCTGGCGCTCGTTTCTCCAATTCGCGCCTGTCCCAATCAGAAACCACACCAACGACTTCAGGAAACGGGTCTTGAAAAATAATCTCAAATTCTTGGGCTACTCTGCAAAAACAAGGGATGTTTTCTTGCTCGAGGAGTTGGTCTGTCGCCAGATTTTTAAGGATTTCAATATTCAATTTCATCATGGACTCTTTTTGATTGGTTTAAGCGCGCTCCGTGGAACTACAACTTCGCCAGTGAAACTGGTCTTGAAAGCGAAGCGCGCGGCGGGGTCAGTCCCGGCAAGCCGACAAGCCGCACTCCTTTGCATACCGCCTACTCGTCGAAAATTTGCTTTCTCGCGGGCCATAGCTACGCGTTCACACTCGGTTTCCGCCGACAAATTGCGCGGGTGACTGAGCCGCTATGCTTGCGGCGAGTGTCGGGTTGCCGCGACTGACCTCGCGTGGCCGCTAAGTGTCGGGTTGCCGCGACTGACCCCGCGTGGCGCGACTGACCCCGCGTGGCGACTGACCCCGCGTGGCCCGCTAAGTGTCGGGTTGCCGCGACTGACCCCGCGTGGGACCCCGCGTGGCGACTGACCCCGCGTGGCCCGCTAAGTGTCGGGTTGCCGCGACTGACCCCGCGTGGCTGGCGACTGACGCCGCGTGGCTGGTTGCTCTCACCCAATGGGGGTCCGCAGCGGGTCGGTCCCGGCAAGCCGACAATTCGCACTCTTTTGGATGCCGGCTACACGTCGAAAATTTACTTTCTCGCCGGCCATAGCTAAGCGTTCACACTCAGTTTCCGCCGACAAATTGCACGGCTGACTGAGCCGCTATGCTTGCTGCGAAATGTCGGGTTGCCGCGATTGCCCCCCGTGGCCCCTTGCGCCAAGCGAAAATGGTCTGAATCTGCTCAGGCGGCGTATAGCCGATGGTGCAGTTGCCGGACGAGTCGCTGCCTTTGTGGTGCACAAGCCAGTTGGCCGTGACCGTGCCCTGGTCCTGGTCATCAGCTGGCCGGTGGTCGATTCATTGTTCAGAACGCCGGCGGCGATGCTCAGGGTGCCGCCTGCCAGAATGTGGCTGTCGCGGTTGAGAATGTTGTCGGCGCTGATGCTCAGCGCGCCGCCGGAGACGATGCGGCCCGGGGCGGAACTGACGACCTCGGTCTGCCGGGTGGTGCGGCTGATGTCGCAGCGATTCCACTCTTCGTAGGTTTTCCCCAGCGCATGCAGGTGCATTACGAAATGGCAGTTTGCTGGGACTGACCCTGCTCCTCGCCGGGACTGACCCTGCTCCTCGCTGCTCTTAAAGCAGATCGATACCGCGCAAACCCTCCGTAGAAGCGAAAGTAAGTTCATTAGCTCCAACTCTAGAGCCATCGGTATAGACCCCATAGCCGCACTGCCGACACTCAAATGCCATCCTTCCATCTTCGCTATTCGTATATATACCCATGCCCCAACGCTCACATCTAGGGCATTGCCTATCAGCCTCCATTACGACTAGAGTTTCCAATGTATCTCTGAGATATCTTGCAATATTTTCGATATCATCGCAGCCGTATTTTTTTATTATCTTCCTAAAATTCGCAAATTCAACGCCATGCATTGGAGAAGATTCAACTGGACAATTTTCTTCGCGAAGTTCGAGAAATCTATTAATTCCAAAAATTGAAAACGGCTCATCCGAAAATATCTCAGAATTTTTTCTAAGCCAACCCAATATTACATTCAAGATTTCGCGCGGCGATGAATCGTCGTCCATCTCGGCCATAGTATTCTGAAATTCCGCCCACTGGCTACGCGTGAGTTTGCTCATCGTTTTCCTCCTTTTACCGGGAAAGTCGTAATAAGATTTCCCGCCCTATCAGTAAATACTTTTAATACCGAGGTCGCGGCCCCGCCTTCTTTAACGGTTGTCAGGCCAATCACACGTCCAACATCAACGGTACGAACGAACTGACCGTCACCAAGCGCTATTACCGGGGAGTTGACCACTCTCTCGCTCTGTAAAATGTTTTTCAATTCAGCAGGTGTAATGCTGAAGACAGAACGCGAGTTGGAAATCGGCATCCCGAAATGTCCCTCAAGAACATGGTCGAATCCTGCAGAGACTGGACTTCCGCTGTCACGTAGTGGCGTTGTAGCTGTACGGCCATTTGCAACATTGATTCGAGATTGAATACGGCCGGTAGCTGCCGTTCCAGCCTCGGCGATGGCCGCACCACCTTCGGCCCCAAGTACACAACAATCAGCATTGTGCACCCACACGCCGAGTTTACCAACGTGATAAGTGCTATGTTCATGAACCTGAATGTTATAAACGGTCGCGGTTTCGCCGACCGCGCGCTTGCTCACCACATTCAACGCAACGTCATTGTCGCGGCTCACCAACTCGTGCCCGCCTTCCAACAGTGCAGCCTTCAACCACCCCTTACCGGTAACCCAAAACGGATGCTCTGCCGTGGTATGCAGGATTTCGGTGGCGCCTTGCGCGTTACGCACAACAACTTCATACAATTCTTGATCATGTGTTTGCTTGGTCGCCACTACCGGGCGATAACCAATCTCGCCCGTCTCTTCATGGCGCGACAAGACCAGCTCGCCCCCACGGAAAGTTTCGATCGCTTGCAGCCCGGATGCAGTTTGAATCAACGTACCGGCGACGAAACAACTCCCGTTTGTGCATACGGCCAGGGCGTCATCGGCGACCTTCGCCGCTTTGGCATCCTGTCCAGCCGCTTTCGCGCCGACAGAGGCCAATGCAGCATCTTCGCTGAACATCAAACTGCCAATTTTTTGCGTGGCCCGGCCCGCACCGCCCTCACCAGCCACACTGGAAGCAACCTTTACCTCTGCGGAGATCTCCGCATTGAGCGCCGCCTTCGTCCCGGCTGCCCCTGCCCCGCCGACAATACCAATACCGTGCGGCACTTCTGCCATTGCGTCTGCGATGATAATGCCGGCCTTGTTTACGCACAGTACGACGTTTACCAGACACTCCGTCACAAGAACTGTACCGCCGGCGACGGCTGCGGGCGCGGTCGCGATGGCTGCTGCACTCACCGCTGCCACCTTCGTCCGCGACTTGACTTTTTCCCGGTCGGCAGCATCCTTGGCGTTACCTGCCTCAACCTGCTTCGCCGTCGGCACCGCCAATCCGTTTTTCTGATAGAACGCAGCCGTCTGCGCCGCATACTGGGAGTACATGGCGCTATTCGCCTTTTGATCGGCTGTCGCCTGGAACATGTAGCCTGTCTCTGGCAACATCCCATGCGCGTTTCGCAGGAACGCATGGGCTGTGATCGCCAGATTGGTATCGCTCAGAGCCGGCGCCCCATTCTGCACGTCGTGGTAGGCCTGCTGGGCAAGAATCTTCTCCGCTTCTGCCACCTGCGCTTGCGTTGGAGACTTGCCACCATTGAGTTGCTGAGCAAAATATTTTGCGTTGTCGGCAATCCATTTCACTTCGTTCGGATGCAACTGCCGGTTGTTCGCCACCTCATTGGCTGCTGTCGCAGCGCCGACATTTCCGCCCGCCGTAGCACCGATTGTCGCGCCTGCGGCCAGCGTCAGCGCCTTCTTCAGTCCGGCCGGTGCATCGAGCTGGTCGATTTTTTCCGCTATCGCGGGTAAGGCCACGGCTGTCGTTCCCGCGCCCAGAGCACCGCTGGTGCCGCCGGCGATACCGCCTACCAAAGTGTGCAGGGCAACCCTGGCTGTCCCGTCCTCCTTCCAGTTCGCTTCCAGCTGGGCGCTGCGCTCCAGCATTTCCGCCGCCTTCTTCGGATCGGCCTCGTCCGACGCCGCCTGCCTCAGTGTGTATGCCTCCATCAACTGCTTGCTCGCATAATCGCCGACCGCCTTGGCCGCAGCCGCACCAAACGACACCGTCACCTCGAGCGTCGTCTGCACTGCCTGACGATCGAAGTTGTTCGCAAGAGCACCGCCCGTGTCCTGTCCCGTCACTACATTGCGGTTAGTCCCGGAGATGGTCGCGTCCGCGTCCTTTCCGCTGGCCGCCATTTGACCGGCATTGTCACGGATCACGATCGCCCCCGCGCCAACGCCACTTCTGGTGACGCTCGCGTCCTTTTCACTGATCGCCGCCGCACCCGACAGGCTCGCCTGGCTACCGTCCTTGCCGGAATTGATCAGATTGGAGCCGGCCGGCCCGGCGTCCTTGCCGCCCTCCTGCTTGCCGCTGCCGCCTGACGACATGCTGCCCGCCAGGCCGATGCTGCTCGCCTTCATCGTCGAATGGTTGGCGATGTCGCTGCTGGTCAGGGTCCCCGTGTCCAGGCTGCTGTGCTCGGCGCCCGCCGCGGTGCTCGAAATGGCGGCGCCTTTCAGCTCCGTATTGCCAGACACCGTGAGCTGGAAGCCCTTGTCGCCCGCGCGGATCGCCGTTTGCTCTTGCACGCTCGCGTAGTCACTCTTGATGCTGGTCTGGCTGAAACTGCCGTTGACACTCGCGCCAAAGCCATAAGTTCCCGAGATACTGGCACTCTGGTTCTTGCCATCGAAGGTGGCGGTGTCCTGCAAGCTCTCCAGGTTCAGATTGCCTTTGACGTCGGCCACCACCTGGGCGCCGCTAACGACAGCGCCGCGGATGTTGGTGTCGCCGCCGCTGACGATCGATACCTTCTCGCCTGCCGTGACACGGCTGTTTAGTTGCGTCGTGCCTTCACCATCTTCATGCCCACGGCTTCCCGACAGGCTGCCGGTGACGCCGAACGAAGCGCCGCCCTTGCCGAATTCGACGGCGATACCGGCCGCCGCGCTCATGCTCTTGCTCTTGCTGTGCTGGCTTTCAAGGTCTTGCGCGGCAACCAGGTTGACTTGGTTGTCGGCCTTGAGCACGATATCGTTCTTGGCGTTCAGCTCGCTGCCGGCGATCATGACATTGCTGTCTTTGCCCGCTCCGCTGGCGCTGATGTGGATATCGTTGCCGGCCGAAAGCACGCTGCCGCTGTTGGTACTGGTGGCTGTCGTCTGCGTCGTTTCGCTTTCCGAGTGGCCCACGGTCAGACTCAGTCGCGCGACGGGACCATTGGCAGCCTCGCCTACCGCGGCAGCCGCATTGGCCACCGCCATTGCCGCCGATGCTGCCGCCATTGCGCTGACACGGCCATCCTTGGCCTTCTGCGCTTCCTTCAGCGTCTTGACCGCCTCCACAGCTGTGATCACGCTGCTGCTTAAAGCCAGCGTCAGGCCATCCTGAGTGGTCTTGGTGGTAGCCGATCCGGTCCCCTTGTCAAGGCCGGCATCGACGGTGACGCTGGCGCCCGTGAGCGCCAGATCATGGCCCGCACCCAGATCGGCGCCGCTGACCTTAATAGCGTTGCCGGCCGTGATGCCTACATCGCCCGCCACCGAACCGACCGTGCTGCGCGCCTGCCCGCTCTGGGTGACGCCGTCCGCTGTCTGGTCGACCGTATTGGTCCGGGTGCCGTAGCTCACGCTAAAGCCGGCGCTCGAAATGCCGCTCTTCTTCACCTCAACGTGCGAAGCCGACGTATAGGTCTCGGTCGCGGCCGCGATCGTCACATTGTTGCCGGCTGCCAGAGTCGTGGCGCCGTCGCCGATCACGGATGATCCCACCACCGACAGGTCATGTCCGGCCATCAGTCCCACAGTGGCGCCGCCCAAGCTGCTGCCCAGCGCTGATGTACTGTCACTGCTGCCGGTGGTCGTGACCGTCTTTTTCTTCAGGAAGCCCGTGTCCGTGTGTTGACTCGCATAAGCCAGGCTGGCCGTAGCGACGCCGGCCACGACGTTGATGTCGCCTCCAGCCTGGGCCGCCAGTGCGCCCCCAGCTTGCACATTGGCAGCGCGCAGGCTGATGTCCGTGCCTGCCTTGAGCGCTATATTTCCCGCGCCATTAATCTGGCTGCCGACTTCGCTCGTGCTGCCATCCTTTTGGTAGTTCTTGGCATCCCAGTTCAAATTGTTCGCGCTGGCGTTCAGCACGGTACCGAGCTCGATATTGCGGCCTGCGTCCAGAACAGTGTCGCCATCCTTGGCGGCATTGCTGATCTGGCCTGCCGTCAGCTTGATGTCGCGGCCAGCCGTCGCCACCAAGGTACCAGTGCCGGTCGCACCTTCGCCCGTCACGTACAGACCGGCCACGCGGTCGGTCGTGGTGCGGCTGAAGCTGTTGCCGCCCACTGCGCTGCTGGCACTGCGGGTGGTGGTTTCGATATTGATGTCGCGGCCCGCCGTGGCTACCAGCAGGCTGTTGGCGGAGATCGTGCCGCCGATGTTGTTGAGGTCGTTCTTGGCTGCCACCGAGACCGCGTCGCCATGGATGCGCCCGCCCAGGTTCTGCACATTGTCGGCCGTCAGACGCACCACGTCGCGGCCGGCGATGGTGCCGCTGTTGACCAGGTCGCCCGTGATCTGGAGGTCGACATCTTTACCCGACAGCAATGCGCCGCTGCCATCGATGTCGCCGTCACGCACACGCACGTAGACTTGCGGCACCAGCGCTTTCTGCACGGAGCCGTCGGCCAGGGTGACGTCCTTTTCCACCAGCCAGACAATGTCGCTGCTCAGCACCGCCATCTGGGCGTCGGAGAGGGCCACGCCGGGACGCAAGTTCCAGGTCTTGGCGTATGCCACGCCGGCATCCATCAGGGCGCGGTATTCGGTGTCGTCGCTGGTGTAGTCGCCCAGGAAGCGGCGGCCGGTCAGCTGCGCAACCTGTTCGCGGATCAGGGTCTGCTCGTAATAGCCATCGCCCAGGCGTTTCTGGGTCACGTTCGGATCCAGCTCGATCTGGCTCAGCATGTAGTCTGAACCGAGCCAGGTGCGGTAATTGGCGAAGCGCGGATCGGTTTCGATCAGGTAGCTGGCCGTATTCGAGCGGTTAATCCTGAACAGGCTGGCATCCGGGATGCGCGTGGTTGGGGTAGCGGTGCGCACAATCTGGGCGCCGCCGGATGGATTGCTCAAGGCAACCTGGGCCATGCGGCCGACCTTGGCAACCGGCGGCACCGTGGCGCCGCTGTTGCTGGCCACCGCGATATCTGCCTTGCCAGGGCCTGCGGACGCTGCCGCCGCATTGGCTTGGCTGCCTGCCACGGCACGGATGACTGCCGAAACAATGGCGCCGTGATTCGCGCCTTGCGGCACTGCCGCGCCTGCCGCATTGTCCGCCTGCTGATTCGCAACACCGTTGCCGGCAAGTTGCAATGCCATCGCGGCGACCGCGCCAGGGCCGGCAGCGCCGCCGTTGGCGCCAGCCTGGGCGCCAACGGCGCCGTCGATCTGGCCGTGCTGGCCTGCGCCGCCCGTGCGGTCGGTGCTGCTCCGTCCGCCCGTACCCTGCGCCCCAGCTGCCGTCTGGCCGCTGGCACTGTCAACCGCGCCGACACTGGTGCTGACTTTGATGATGGCTGCCTGCTTGGCCGTGGCGCCCGCGGCACCGGCTGCGCTGGCGCTGCCGTTGACGCTGTTTGCGCCGACCGCGCCAGGCACGCTGCCGCCATTGCTGGTGCCGCCCACGCCACTTTCAAGGCGGGCTGTGCCCAGCGAAATGGTCTGGATCTGCTCCGGCGGCGCGTATCCGGTGGTGCTGTTGCCGGACGAGTCATTGCCCTTGTGGTGCACGCGCCAGTTGGCCGTGACCGTGCCCTGGTCCCTGGTGATCAGCTGGCCAGTGGTCGATTCATTGTTCAGTGCGCCGGCGATGCTCAGGGTACCGCCTGCCAGAATGTGGCTGTCGCGGTTGAGAATGCTGTCGGCGCTGATGCTCAGCGCGCCACCGGAAACGATGCGGCCCGGGTCGGAACTGACCACCTCGGTCTGCCGGGTGGTACGAGTGATATCGTAGCGATTCCACTCTTCGTAATTGTTCTCCGGCGTGTGCAGGTGCAGCGACTGGTCGTCGTAGGTGTACACGCCTGGCGTTCCCTGCGCGTAACGGATGCCGCTGCCCTTGCCTTCGAACTCGACAAAGGAGCCGGACGACACCGGCGCGCTCATCTGCGTGCTGAAGTGCGCGTTCAGGTTCGCCAGCTGGGATGTGTTCATGCTCAGGTTGCCGAGCGCTTCAATCGTGGCGCTGACGTTGGTGACCGAAGCCGCGCGGCCAGTGGCGTAGCCGTTGCCGTCCAGGGCGCCGCCGATGGCCATGTCGCCGCCGCTGAGTATCAGCGCATGTTCATTGTTGACGATCGATTGCGCGCCAATGTCGAGCCTGCCGCGCGCGGCGATGGTGCCGGCGGCGCCGCCTTCAAAGTCGTTGACCAGCGCGCCCGCACCGATGCTGACATGGTCGCCATATATCCTGCCGCTGCCGATGTTGTACACGCTACCAGCGTTGACCTGGGTGATCACGCCATCGATCACACCGCGGTTGCTCACTTCGCCATACGCCGTCAGACGGGTAGCGTAGGCGCTGATGTCGCCGCTGGCCATGTTGGTGATGTTCTGCGCGGTGATTGCCAGCGTGCCACCGGTCTGCACCTTGCCGATGTTGGTCAGGTTACCGCCAAGGATCAGGGTGGTGTTGCCGTTGGCGCTGATCTGACCAGCGCCGCCCAGCACCAGACTGCCGGCAAGGTCGAGCGTCAGATTGCCCAGCGACAGGGTACTACCCTCGCCGCCAAAGCTGCCCGCACGAATAGTCGTGTTCTGGCCGGCGATCATGGTGCCAGCGGTATTGCTCAGGTTCAGGGTGCGGCTGACGCTGGCGTCGTTGATGCTCAGCGTGTTGCCGGCACTGATCAGACCCTGGGTATTGTCCAGGCTGCCATTGCCCGTGAAGCTCGTGTTATTGTCGGCACGGACCGCACCCGCAATGTTGCTCAAGTTCGCTGCGCTCAGGACCACGTCCTTCGCTTCCAGGCCCTGGTTGGCGCCGTTGGTATTGCTGTTGTCGATCGTGCCTGCGCTTACGGTCAGGGTAGCGCCGGAGCGGATCAGGCTCTGACGGTTGTCGATCGTGCCCGCGCCCGCGCGCAGTGCCAGGTCGCCCAGCGCCTGGATCTGACCGCCCTGGTTATTCAGGCCGCCAATGTTCAACTCGATGCTGGTTTCGCCAACAATCTGGCCGCCCTGGTTGTTGCTGATCTGACCGGTGGTTCCCGTCACCGCACCGCTGGCGCCAAAGAAACCTGCGCTGTTATTCCAGCTGCCCAGATTCAAGGCCGCCGTGCCGCCACTGACAATGCCGCCGGCGACGCCCGGGTGCGAGGCCCCATTGCTGTTGCTCAGCGCCGCGCTGCCCGTGTTAAGCAACAGTCCGGTACCGCCCTGCAGCAGGCCGGCATCATTGTTCAGTGCGCCGCTGCGCACATCCAGCAGCTGGGAGGCGGCAATCGTACCGACGCGGTTGTCGAGTGCCTGACCATTGCTGTCGATGCTGACATTGGTGGCAACGATGGTGCCGGCTGCCGCATTGCCGGCCGCCTGTTTGTTGCTCAGGCCCCCATTACGTAGCGCGACGTTGCCAGCGGCCTGGATCAGGCCGCTGTCGTTGACCGTTGCGCCGCTGGTGGTGGCGCTGATATTGCCGTGAACCGAGGCCAGCTTGCCAGCGGTATTATCAAGCGCGCCCGCGACCAGTGCGACGTCGGCATTGGCCACAAGAACACCCTTGCTGTTGTTCATGCCCTGTAGTGCGGTGACGCCCAGCGTGCCGCCGGCCGTAACTTCGCCGGACTGGTTCAGGACTGTGCCACCCAGCAGGGTCGTGTTACCGCCGCCTGCGATCAAACCTGCGTTGCTGTTGTCGAGCGTGCCGGATGCGCCAATGCTCAGTGCTGCAGCCCCGGCAGCTTGCACGACGCCGCCCTGATTATTCAGGCTACCTGTGCTGATGCTGGTGTTGCCGTTGCTGGCGATGGCGCCGCCGCGGTTGTCCAGCGCGCCGCTGGTGGTCATGCTGGTCGCGCCCGTGCCCAACTGGGTAATCTCGCCCTGTCGGTTGTCCAGGCTGGCTGCGGAGATGGTGATGTTCTTTGCGATGGTGCTGGCATCACGGTGGTCGATATTGCCGGCCGTGATAGTCAGATTGCCATTGCCCGTGATCTGGCCGCGCGCGCCGCTGACGCTGCCCGCGTTGATGGCCAGCGTGCCGGTGCCAGCATGGTCAATCTTGCCGTCGGTATTGACCAGCGTGCCAGCGCCCAGGGTCAGGTTGGCACTGTTGACGGCGATCCGACCGGCCGTGTTGTTCAGGGTGCCGCCCATGCTCAGGTCAATATCGCCGCTGCCGGTTTGCACGATCAGGCCCTGGGTATTGTCCAGGGCCCCGAGTTGCGCGACCAGGGTATTAGCGCTCAGATTGCCACGCTGATTGATGAGTGTGCCGCTGGCGCTCAGGTTCAGGCTGCCGGTGGTGGCGACCACGGCATCGGAGGTGATGAGGTTGCCGGCAGTCGCGTTCAGACCGATCGTTGCCGCGCTGACCTGGCTGCCGCTGACATCGACCGAGGCGCCATGCAGGGTCACGCTGTCAGGTGCCAGGTTCTGACCGTGGGCAGCCAGACCCGACGTGGCGCTGACTGTCAGATGGCCGGTCTGCGCCATGCTGCCGTCCAGGTTCATGCCGGCAGCCAACAAGCTGGTGCTGCTGCTGTTCACGCTGGCGGCGTGGATGGTGGTGTCGCCATGTGCAGCGATCAGGCCGCTGTTGACCAGCGCGCCACTTGCCGTCAGGTTTTGCGCGCCCGCGGCGTACAGATTGCCGCTGTTGTTCACATTCGCCGCGCTGGTAACCAGATTGCCCGCGGCGTAGATGCTGCCTGCCGCATTGCTCAGATTACCGATGTTCAAAGTGGCGTTGCCGCCCAGGGCTTGCAGATTGCCGCCGGCATTATCGACATTGCCACCCGACACGTCCAACTGTGCGCCCGCACCAATAAAACCGTTCGTATTGTCAAGCGCGACGCTGGCATGAATACCTGTATTACCGGCTGCGGCGATGTGGCCGCCGGTATTGTTCAGCGTGCCACCGGACACCAGCACGGCGCCATTGGCGGCGATATCGCCCGCGCTGTTGTTCAGCGTGCCACTGGCGGAGACGCTGGCAGTACCGCTACCCAGTTGGGCGATCTGGCCATTGCGGTTGTCCAGATTGGTGCTGGCGATGCTGATCTGCTGCGCCACGCTGACGGCATCGCGATGGTCGATATTGCCGGCGTTAACGCTTAATGCCTTGTTCGCCGTGATCTGACCACGTTGGCCCGACAAGGTGCCGGCGCTGATAGCCAGTTCGCCGCTGCCGGCGTGTTCAAGCGTGCCATCAGTGTTGATCAGGGTGCCTGCGTTCAGGCTCAGATTGCTGCTGTTGACGGCGATGCGGCCGGCGGTGTTGTCCAGCGTGCCGCCCATGGAAATGCTGGTGTCGCCGTTGCCGCTCTGGACCACACTGCCGTGGTCGTTGTTCAGGTTGGCCACATTCAGCGCGAGCTGATTAGCGCTCAGCTTGCCCTGCTGATTGTTCAGGGTGCCGGCCAGGGCATTCACGCTGAGCGCGCCCGGCGTGCCAATCTGCGCCTGCGCGGTGTTGACATTGCCATTGGTGGCGGTGAGTGCGATGTTGGTGGCGCCGGTCTGGCTGCCGTTCAGATTGACCGAACCACCGCTCAGGGCAGCGTTACCGGCAGCGACGTTGCGGCCGGTGGCCTGCAGCGCGTTGACGGCATTCACGGTCAGATTGCCCGCCTGCGCCAGGCTGCCATCTGCTTTTACGCCTGCCCCCAGCAAACCGGAAGGGCTGCTCATGACAGCGCCCGCGTTGATCGTCAGGTCGCGCTGTGCCGCCACCGACCCGGTGTTATTCAGGGTGCCGCCGATATTCAATGCCTGATCGCGGCCCGCGTAGATGACACTGTTGTTGATCAGGTCAGCGCTGGTGGCAAGCGTCAGATCGGTGCCGGCATTGAGGGCGCCATCCGTGTTGTTCAGACTTGCTGCGCTGACCGACAGCGCGCCCTCGCCAGCCTGCAGGGTGCCGCGTGTGTTGTCGAGCGCCTGGGCCGACACGGCCACAGTATGCGCGGCCGTGATGATGCCGTCGCTGTTGTCGAGCGCACCGAGGCTGCCCACGTTCAGGGACTGGGCCGATGTGATCGCGCCATGATTGTTATCGAGTGCGCCCGCGTTGACGGACACTACACCATTGCCGGAGATGTCGCCAGTGCGGTTGTCGAGCTGACCGGTGACGTTCACATTCATCGCGCCCGCGCTGTTCACGTGGCCGGCGCGGTTACTCAGGCTTGCCGCCTGAACCGTGAGATTTTTGCCGAAGGTGGTGCCAGCATCGTGGTTGAAGGCAGCGGCAGTGATATTCACGCTGCCGTTGCCGATGATGGTGCCGCGCTGGTCGTTCAGGGTGCCGGCGTTGATCGCCAGGCTTGCGCTGCCGGCGTGTTCGATAACGCCGTCAGTGTTGACAAGCGTACCCGCGCCCAGCGTCAGGTTGGCGCTGTTGACCGCAATACGGCCAGCCGTATTATCGAGCGTGCCAGCCATATTGACAGTGGTGTCGCCGCCAGCTGTTTGAATGATCGTGCCGCCGGCGTTGTCCAGTCCAGTCACGTGCACTGCAAGCTGGCCGGCGCTGAGTGTGCCGGCCTGATTGAGCAACTGCGCACTGGCGTTGACCGTCAACGCGCCTGCCGTCGAAACGGTCGCGCCGCGGGTGCTGACATTGCCCGCGCCCGCGTTCAGGGTGACGTTTGCGGCGCTGGTCAAGCTGCCGTCAAGGTTGACTGAGGCGCCATTCAAACTGGCACTCCCGGCCGCCAGATTCTGGCCGTGCGCTGCCAGCGATTGCGTTGTGGTGACAGTCAGCGCACCTGATTGTGCGTAGCTGCCGTTGGTATTGATGCCGGCGCCGATCAGACTTGCCGCGCTGGCGTTGATGCTGGTGGCGCTGATGGTGGTATCACCATGCGCGGCGATCACGCCGGTGCTGGTAATGTTGGCCGCCGTCGCGTCCAGATTGGCGCCGGCATAGATACTGCCGCCTGTGTTGGTCAGATCAGCCACGGCCAGCGCGGCATTGCCAGCGTATGCCTGAACGCTGCCGCCTGTGTTGTCGAGTGCCCCGCCGCTGACATTCAGGTGCTTGCCCGCTTCGATTGTGCCGGCACTGTTGTCGAGTGCCGAGCTGGCGGCGATCACCGCGTCGCCACCGGCGGCGATGCGCCCGCCGCGGTTGTCGATTGTGCTAGCCGCAATGGTAGCGCCGCCATTGCTTTCGATGGTACCGGTGCGGTTGTCGATGCTGTTGACGTTGATGCTGGCCTGACCCAGGCCAAGCTGCGAGAGCTGGCCGTTGCGGTTATCCAGGCTGGCCGCCGTAATCGAAATATGCTGAGCGCCGGTCAGTGCATCACGGTGGTCGATGCTGTTGGCGGTGATCGCCAGGTTGCCGTTGCTGATGATCTGGCCGCGCTGGCCAGTCAAGGTCGCACTGTCGATTGCCAGCGTGCCGCTGCCGGCGTGTTCGATCCGGCCATCGCTATTGACCAGGCTTGCGGCCTGCAGCGTCAGGTTGCTGCTGTTGACTGCGATGCGGCCAGCCGTGTTGTCAATCGCGCCGTTGGTCGCAATCGCGGTATTGCCGCTGCCACTCTGGATGAGGGTGCCGTGACTGTTATTCAGGCTGCCGGTATTGAGCTTCAGCTGCCCGGCATTGAGGACGCCGGCCTGGTTATCCAGCGCCGTCGCGGCGACGCTCAGCGTGCCTTGCGTGCCGATGACCGCGCGCGCCGTGCTGACGGCACCGTTGGTCGCCGTCAGCGCGATATTGGCGGCGCTGGTCTGGCTGTCGCTCAGGTCGACGCTCGCGCCTTGCAATGCTGCGTCGCCAGCTGCCAGGTTGCTGCCATTGGCATGCAGTGCGCCGCTTGCGGTCACAGTCAGCTTGCCAGACTGGCCCATGCTGCCGTCTGCACGCAAGCCGGCGCCAATCAGGCTGCCGGCGCTGCTATGGACACTGGCTGCGGTGATCGTGACATCGCCTTTGGCGGCCACGGAACCGGTATTACTGAAAGTACCACCGACTGTGATCGACTGGTCCTGGCCTGCATACAGCACGCCGTCGTTATGCAAGTCGCCACTGCTGCCGAGTGCCATGCTGGCGCCGGTGCTGAGCGTGCCCTGCGCATTGACCAGACTGTCCGTATTGAGGGTCAGTGCGCCGTCGCCGGCCTGAATCAGGCCGCGTGTGTTGTTCAGAGTTGGCGCCGACACGGTCAGCGCGTGAGCGGCCGCGATGGTGCCGCCGCTATTGTCCAGTGCACCGGTCAGCTTGATCGCCGTATCGCCAGCGCCCGTTTGCATCAGGGTGCCATTGGCGTTGTCCACACTGGTGGCGTGAAGGTCCAGCTGGCCGCCACTGAGCTTGCCACCAGCATTCATCAGCGTCTGGCTGGTGCTGACCGACAGCGCGCCGGTCGCCGACACGACGGCGCCGCTGGTGTTGACGTTGTCCACGCTGGCGCGCAACGCAACATCGGTCGCGCCGGTCTGGCTGCCACTTACATCGACCGAGGTGCCTGCAAGGACTGCGCTGCCTGCGGCCAGGTTCTGGCCGTGCGCTGCCAGCGACTGCGTGGTCGTGACCCGCAGACTACCGGATTGCGCCATTGCGCCGTCGGCGCGGATGCCGGCGCCAAGCAAGCCTGTGGCGCTGCTGTCAAGGCGGGTGGCGCTGATGCTGGCATTGGCGCCGGCCGCGATGACGCCCGTGTTGCTCACGTTCGCTGCGCTTAAGTCCAGATTGCCGCCCGCGTACACGGTGCCGGCGGTGTTGTCGAAGTTTGCGGCATGCAGGCGCAGATCGCCGCCGTTGGCGACCATGCTGCCGCCGCCGTTGTCGACATTGCCGCTGTCGACGGCAAGTCCGGCGTGCCCAATCACAGCGCCGGCTGCGTTGTTCAGGGTGCCCGTGCGGATGCTGGCAGCTCCCTTGCTCTCAATGGCGCCGGCACGGTTGTCCAGCGTGTTCGATGCGATCGTGACATCCTGAGCGATGATGCTGGCGCCCCGATGATCGATATCAGCGGCGTTGATGGCCAGGCTGCCGTTCGCGCGAATCGCGCCTTGTTGAGCGCTGACCGTGCTCGCGTCCATCGTCAGTGCACCGCTGCCTGCGTGTTCAATCAGGCCAGCCGCATTAAGCAGGGTGGTCGCGCGCAACGCCAGATTGTTGCTGTTGCTGGCGATCTGGCCGCCCGTGTTATCGAGCGTGCCGGGCAGCGCCAGCGTCAGGTCGCCATTGCCGAATTGGGCAATCCGGCCACCCACGTTGGACAGGTTAGCGGCACTGACCTTGAGACTGTCGGCCGTGACCTGGGCACCGTCGGTACGCAGATCGCCGGCGGCACCGAGCGCGAGCGCGCCCTGTGAGCTGATGCTGGCGCGGCCGGCGTCAATGCTGCCCGCGCTGGCATTGATCGACAACTGCGCGCCCGAAATGCGCGAACCCGTCAGATCGAACTGGGTTGCGTTGATATCGGCCTGGCCGGCCGCAGCGACCGTTCCGTGCAGCGCCATCGCGTCGGTCGCGGACATCGTCAGCGCACCGCTGTTGCGCAGCGAGCCGTCAGCGTTCATGCCGGCCACAAAGGCCGAACCGGCAGCGGCATCGATGTGCGCGCCAGGGCCTTGGGCCAGGATTGCCGCATTGTTTTGCGCTGCGATCAGGCCGGCGCCGGTAATGTCGCCATGGCTGGTAACTGCGGTATCGGCAGCAGAATAGATGCTGCCGCTGTTGCTGATCCAGCCATTTGCGTTCAGCACCAGCGGACCGGCGGTAGCCGACATGGCGCCAGCGTTGCGCACGCCGAAACCGGCCTCGGTACCGATCAGCGTGATCTTCCCAGCGTACATGCCGCCCAGGTGCGCGACGTCGAGCGCCACGCCGTTCGCATTGCCAACAGGCGCCACGGGCAAGATGTTCCCGCCCTGCCCTGCCGCGCCAGCGGCATCGAACTGGTTGGCGCCTGTGACAACGCGCAGGTCTTTTGCCCAGATACCCGCATTGAGCTGCAAAGCCCGCGTGAGAATGGTGGTGAAGTCGGTCTGGCTTGCGTCCAGACCGAGCCCGTTGACCGACACTGTACCGCCCTGCACCAGGAAACCATCGAGGGCGCCATTGTTCATCTGGGCCTGGCCCGTGGTGATGGTCACCCGGCTGGCGTTGATGAAGCCACCGCCATCAATCTGCACGCCGGCCGCATTGGCGATGATGACTTCGGCGCGCTGGCCTGCCACTTCCAGATAGCCGCGCAGCTGGCTCGGGTTGGCGGAGTTGACTTCGTTGAGGATCACCCTGGCCGCGCCGCCGGCGAGCCAGGGATTGCCCTGCACCCAGCCGCCGATCTGGGTAGGACTATCGGTGCGGCTGTTGTTGAGAACCGCGCCCTGCGCTGTCACGTCGAACTGCGTGTAAGTATTGCGCGATACGCCGGCAGCGCTCGGGGTCTGGATATTCACCAGCGCCGTGCCGTTGGCCGTGGTGAGGACAGTCGCGCGCTGGTTGCCCGGCGCGCGCGGATCGGCTTTGATCTGCGCCTGCGCAGGCGCGGCCACCAGCATCGACAGTCCCAGCGCGGCCATCACCGCAGCGCACAAGGGCCGCAATGCCGCCGTCAACACGCTGCCGGGCCCCGCATCGAACGGACCTGTTGCCGCACCGTCACCGCTGGCTGCCTTGCCGGGCGAATCGGCGTTTTCGGCGACAACCATCATTTGCCCACGGCGTTCGTTGAAGATGATGCGGTACAGGTGCTTGTTCATGGTAAGGCTTCTATTTGTATTCGTTTATTGGGAATTCAGATGGCGCTGGCGTGTGCCGGGAGCGGGCGAGCGCTCCACCAGGCGTCAGCCTCGGCACGACTCACGTTTGCGCCGCGCATGGCCTTGACGCGCTGCGGGCCGCTTCCGGCACGGTGATACAGCGCGCGGAAGCACGACTGCGCCAGTAAGGTCGACACCAGGTGGCGGAACTCGTTGGCATGGCCGAACGGCGTGACCCAGTCTGTGATCCACATGCGGTCGCCGCTGGTCCAGTCTGCGTCGCGCAGCAGCGCGCTGGCGCCGCCCTGCACGTAGCGCGCTTCCGCTTCGGCGCTCAGGTTGGCCCAGGCCAGGTAGGCAACAGGACGAAAGCCGCCCTCGCCATCGGCTTGCGATGCGAGGATGTACTGCTGCGCTTTCATCGGCGCGAGCAGGGTCTGGCTCAGGGCGATCAGCGGCAGCTCGCGGTGCACCGGAGAATGCATCCACAGCCAGGTGACCGCGCCCATGACTTCAGGTTCACTGCGCCCGGGCATGCCAAGGGCTGGCGCGGTAATGTTGAAAGGAGTCGCTTGCATGGTCTGCCTCGCTCAGAAACTGCTGTTCATCGAAAAGCCGACGGTGTAGTCGGCGGTGCGGAAAAGATCGGGCTTGTGCAAAGGCGTGCCGACGAATACCTCGAACTGCACGGCGCGGACCTGACCACGCAGGCCAGCCACCGCGCCAGTCAGACTGGTGCCAGGCAGTTGACGGATACCCGGGCCACTGACCTGACCATGATCGATACCGACATACGCTTCCGTGTTCGGCAGACCGCTCGGCATGCCGACCTCGTTGCGCACCAGCCAGCCACGTTCGGCAACCAGGCTGGCATCACCGTCGAAGCCGCGCACGGTATAGCGACCGCCGATGGCAAAGCGGTCTTGTGCCAGTAAGGGCGTGCGGTTGTTCTGTACGCGCCATGCGCCGGTGTAGCGCAGCTTGCTGGCGCCTATCGTGAACGGCACGCTCAGGTTGGCGTCGGCGGTGATCAGGGCGAAGCGGGAGGTGCCGTCGCCAAACAGCTCTTCCGGCGCGCGCTCGGCACCGAATGCGCCCGTGCCGCGGCGGTAGTTGAGGTGCGCTTCAAGCGTGGCGGCGCCGAAGTTTTCGCGCTGTTCGAGGCCGAATTCCCAGCCCCCCATGCGGCGGCGCTGGACCTGGACTTCGGTGTCGTCGATGAAGTTGCGCGAGGCGCGCTGCCACGCACGCAGCGACAGCGTGCTTTTGCTGTCCGCATCGCGATAGACCAGGCGCGAGACCTTGACGTCGCCATTGCGGCTGGTACCGCTGTAGCCATAGTTTTGGGTGGCGCCGATCACGGTCTGATGGTAGGCACTGTCGCTGGCGGTAAGGCCGACCAGCCAGTAACCGAAGGGCAGTGAATAATGGAGCGCGCGCGAACGTGTGCCACGGCGGTCGGAGGCCAGGCCAAGATCGTGGTTGTAGCTGACGTAGAACAGATCGTTCTGGCCCAGCGCGTGATCGAGCGAGAGCGTGACGCCGCCCTGATAGCGTCCGGTGGCGTCGCCGCCGGCGTCGTCTGCCGTCATGCTGATGCGGTAGCGCCGCTCCTGGCGCCACTTGATGGCCAGATCGCTTTCGCCAGGGCCGGCGCCGGCATCGGCCGCAGGTTCGATCTGGATGTCGGCGTCAGCGGTGGGAACACGCTTGAAATTTTCCAGCGCCTGTTCGACATCGCGCAGGTTGAGCAAATCGCCCGGCTGGGCCGGCACCGCATTGGCGACATTGGCGCGCGCATCACTCCCGGGCAGCAGGCGCACGCTGCGCAAGCGGCCTGGAATCAGGGTCAGCGTCAGCACGCTGCCGTTCAGATCCTGCGGCGCGACCAGCACCCGCGTGGTCACGTAGCCGCGCGCCAGGATCGCATTCTGCACCCGGCGCACCACCAGGTCGATCGCACGCGCGCCCAGGCAGCGGCCCAAGGCAGGATCGGGCTTGCCTGGGCTGGCCATCCCGGCGGCTTCCAACGCCCACTGAAACTGATCGGCCGCGTCACCCTGCAGCACGATGCTGTTGATCGTGAAGCAGGGCTTCTCGTCAAACGCAAGCCGCGTGACGTCGGCGGCCACGGCGGCGCCTGGCAGACGCACATCGGGGCGACGTTCAAGCTGTTCGCGCAGCAAGCGGGCGCGTTCCTGCTCGCGCAGCAGTTCCTGAGTGGCTGCTGTTGCCGGCGAATTCGCCTGGCCGAAGGCGGAAGCAACCGGCAACATGGCGAGTGCCAGGGCCAGCACGGCGCGGCCAGATGGACGGGAAAGACTGCCATCGACATCAAGCATCAGAGCGCACGATGCCGGACCGCGCCGCAGCGTGGAAACGTGTTGCATATTTATCCTCAGGGGAATTGAAAGTTGCAGGTGCCGCGATAGCCGCGCACACCTTGCCCTGCATTGGCTGACAACGCTTGCGTTGCGGGGTCTTTGGTACGACGAAGGACTGTGGAGAGGGTTGCCGCTGTCACGCCTGTCGGCGGGAAAGATATTTCTTTATTGCCACTCTTTTGTAAAATTAACTAAACAGTCTGCTAAGAAATATATAGTAACATATGACAATGTTCCGTATGTACCAATGATTAGTAGTTTTTCTCGTATTGCCACGCGGAATCACTTTTGATGCATCATGGGAAATAGAAAAGCAGGGGAAAGCGTGTTTTAACGCTATTTTTGATTCCGTACGGAACTTTATGGTGTTCGTCCGTTGTTTTATGAACGAGCAATTGCCATTGTGATATTTGGAGAGCCATTTCCCGCGTAAAGCGCGGATGATCGAAATCACGGTTTTCCATGTCGCGACTTGTGGAACATCAAACCACCCACGTTTTTGTCAGTTCGCGACGCTGCCAAGCGGAGCTGTGATGAATGAAGTACTGGAACCTGGCGCGATTGGCCCTGCGGTCACGCGCTTGCAAGAGGCCCTGCTGTCGAAGGGATTCAACCCGGGCGTGGTGGACGGCCGATTCGGCCTGGGCACATTGGCCGCGCTGCTGGCATTTCAGCGCAGCGAGGTGATGCTTGCCGATGGCGTGGCGGGGCCGCGAACGCTGGCCGCGCTGGGACTGGTGGCCAGCCCGGATCTACCGGATGCGGCGACCGGCATGACAGCCCAGATCGTAAGCAAGATGTGCCCGGACACACCGATCGCCAATATCAAGCGCAGCTTGCCGATTGTTTTGCAGTCGCTGGCCCGCTTCCGCTTGTCGCACAGGACGATGGTACTGATGGCGATTGCCACGATTCGCGCGGAGACCGAATCATTCCTGCCGATCAGCGAGGGCAGATCCAAATTCAACACCTCGCCCAATGGGCACCCCTTCGATCTGTACGACCACCGCAAGGATCTGGGCAATGACGCCACCTTCGACGGCGAAAAATACAAGGGGCGCGGGTTTGTTCAGCTCACCGGGCGGCACAACTATATCCGCTACGGCAAAAAGCTCAGCCCCACCATCAATCTGGCGGCAACGCCCGACCTGGCCAACTCGGCGCCGGTGGCCGCCGATCTGCTCAGCCTGTTCCTGGCGGACCGCGAGCTGCAGATCAAGGATGCCCTCCTGCATGGCAACATGCAGGCAGCACGCCGCCTGGTCAACGGCGGTGTGCATGGGCTGGACCGCTTCACCGAGGCATACCGGATCGGCGACGCGCTGCTGGACTAGCGGGCGTCGTAAGCGCCCAGCAGCCAGTGCAGACCGGCCAGGTGCTGCTGGTCGTGACTGCACAGGTAGTGCGCCAGGCCGCGCACGGTGACGGGGCCATAGCCTTCGAAGGTGCCGCGCCGCTGCCAGTCCGCCTCGGTCAGGGTGCGCAGCATGCGCAAGGTATCGGCGCGCGCGGCGCGAAAGTCGGCCAGTATTTCGGTGGGCCGCGCATCCGGGTAGCCACGCTCGCGCGCCACGGCGTAGCTGTCGATCGAGGCCAGGCTCGGTGCCGCTTCGTTCAGCAGGCGCCGGAAGCGCACATGATAGCCGTCGATCTCGATATCGCGGATGTGGCACAACTGCTCGATCGCAGTGAAGGTTTCGCTGGGAATGCCTTCCCAGGACGCCGGCGTCCAGTTTGCGCACGCCACGGGCACGCTGGCGTACAACTGCTCCAGCTGATCGGGAAAACTGTGCAGGGCTGAAAGAAGCGATGACGACACGGCATGCTCCAAAAACGTGAAGCCGTCATGGTACCTGAAATGCGCCCGTCTTCAGGCCGCGCTGCCGGCGCTGATAGAATGCGGCCATGGCCAGTCTGAAGTCCCCCCTGAACGCAGCACCTGCGTCGCCCCTTGATGTTGTGCTTCACAGTGTGGTGCGCCGTCTTCAATGACGATCAATCTGAAGGAGCCAGGCTGGCAGACGCTGATTCACGCAAGCGAGCGCCATTGGCTCAGCGTTGAACGCGCCTGCCGCCGCGACAACGACAGAGGTTTGATCCGCCGAGGACTATACGGTCTGTCCATGCGCTGGCCGGACTTTGCCCTGCGCGCATTTAGCGCGGCACCACGCCGCTTGCTACGCACGGCACGGCTGCTTGGCTGCCTGTCATACGCGCGGCGGCTGCATTTCCTGGGACAGACTTCACAGCATGCCTGGTTCAGCAGCGATTGGGAAAGCATGGCACCTGTCGAGGCCTGCAAAGCAATTAACCTCCTGTGCCGCGAAACAGGTGTGAGTAGTCCCCTGCCACGCCGCCTGCGCGAATACCTGGAGGGACAGCTGACGCTATCGGCACCGCAGATCGAACGTCACTGCCGCATCGCCCTGCAGCGTCTTCCATATGCATTACTGGAAGCGCTGGAGCGGCAGATCTGGTCCAGCATCGACGCCCCGTTCAACATGCGCGCCAAATCAATCGCCGCCAATCACGCGGTGCGGCTATTGGCGGGACTGGAGTACAACCGCAAGGCCTTGCGGCGTTTTCTTCTCGACTATTCACAGGGACGCGAGCGCGTGTACCTCGACCATTCGCTCAATCGCGCCTGGCTGGCGCGCCACCCCCGCATCGATGCCGCGATCTGGCTCGGCGCGCAACGTGGCACACAGCGCCAGGAAAAAGGCATTTGCATCGACATTGAAACCGATCCGCTTGAAGTTCTGATGCTCGGAACTTACGTCGGCAGTTGCCTGGGCCTGGGCGGCATGATGGAGGATTCCGCAGTGGCCTGCCTGCTCGACGCCAATAAGCAAGTGGTGTACGCGCGAGACCAGGAAGGCCGCGTTCTGGCGCGTCAGTTACTGGCTATCGACGAATTGGAGCGGCTGGTGTGTTTCGATATTTACCCGGTCAGCGCAGATGCCGCATTGCGGGCCGCCTTCCGCGCGCATAACATCGCACTGGCGCATGCACTGGGCATTGCGATCTACACTGAACAGATGGATGAACACTATCGCGTTCCTGTCATCCTGGCGCAGACCTGGTGGGACGACGGCGTCAATGACACCATTGTCGATCAGGCGATTGGCCCGACATCCATCCCGTCGTAACCGGCCAGACCGTGGCTATGGGCGAAGGCATCGAGTTCGCCATTGAGCGCATGCAGCGATTCGGGCGTATGCACTTCTTCACGCTCGACGTGCAGGACATAAAATTCGGCTTCGCCCTCTTCCAGTTCGGGCACGAACACCTTCACCGTCCGAAAGCCCATGTCTTCCAGTCCGTAGGACGCGTCGCCCAGTTTTTCGGCCGATGGATCGTAGAAGAAGTAGCCCCAGAGTTTGGGCTCGCTCATGTCCCAGCCCGCACCACTGTCGATGTTATCGAACATTTCCTGCATCGCTTCGAGGGTCAGGTGGCTCATTTTATTGGCCCCCGCGCCGCGTGTGTAGTCGCTTCCAACTATAGACTATCGTCATCGTAAATTTGATATCAAAATTTTAATAAAAATGTGACTTTTGGTGAGACTGCGAGTAGGAATTTGCTGCAAACTTGTAAGACTACTCCTACGAAATGCCGATTGTTTTCTCCTTCATGGAGGCAAGCGTGGCGCCACTCACCACCCTCTGTATCGCGCTTTGCATGCTGTGCAGCCTCACCGCTTGCAGCACGCCGCAGGTCATCCCACGCGCGTACGCAATGCCCACCAAACAGCAAGGCGGCGAAACGCTGCCTGCCCCGGAACTGGCCGGCGCCATGCAACCGCCGGACAGTCTGGAAACATCCGTGGAAACCGTGCAGGACACGATGCGCCAGTACCTGTGGGAGTCAATGGCAGTCGACGGCCGCTCTGCGGACCTGAGCAACTTCCTGATCGCCCTTACTACCTTTGGCCTGTACAAAGGCGTGACCCACCCCACCACCGCCAACATTGCGGCCGCGGCGGCGGTCGGCTCGGCCGCCTACGCTTACGGCACCAGCAACAAACTCAGTGCCCGCGCCGGCGCCTATACCGATGGATTCCGGCGCCTGAACTGCTCGCTGAGCGCCGCGTCGACGTATCGCATCATGAGCTCTGAAGACGATAAAGACAATAGCGGCACAACAACCCTGGCCCGGGCAATCAAGATGAACCAATATGCGCTGGCCAGCCTCGACAGCGATATCGACGCCTTGCGCCCCTACGATATCGTGCTGGTCAAGAAGCCTGCCAGCCAGGCCCGTTCAGTCTGCCCCTGGCAAGGCAAACTGTGGAGCAAGGACGCCAACCGTGCCTGCAACGTCGCAGCGCAAGCGGCAGTCAAGCAGGCTCCGCCCCCGCAAGTGTCGGCCGCACTCTCGCGTGCCAGCGAGCTGGCCGTAGAAATGCGCGCCAGTCTGAAGCGCGCAAGCACCATCTATGCCGCATCGCGTGGCATGGGCGTGCGGCTGTGGGAAAACTCGAACTTCATCGTCAGCAATACCAGCGACCTCGTGCGGGGCACCATTGCCGACCCGCTCGATGCGATCGCGCGCGCAAAAAGCTTCATGGCGCAGCAGACGCAAGCGCCCGGCACCAGCGCGCTTGCGCCGGCACCTGCGCAGCAAGCGCAATCGAACCGTGCAACGCCGGTGGCAAACAGCGCCCGAGAGCTGGAACTGTATTCGCCGGAAGCAGACGCGCTCATGGCGCTCAACAAGAGCTTGCGCGCCGCGCGCTGGCGCCACCAGCAACTGCAGTCGATTCTCGATCAGAACACGATGCCGCCACTGTCCTTCGAGCAAATCGACCGCTGTCGGTCCAGCGCGGATGAAGTGGTGCAGGGGATTGCCCTGGCGGCGACCAAAAACGTCACGCCGGCAGCGCCCGTGGTCAGCGCGCCGAAGGATAACCAGGCCACGCCCCTGCCCGATGCAGACGCCCAGATCTGGAACGGACTCGATTTCCCCGGCCAGCCCACCCTCGGCGACCTGGCGTCGCGTATCGAACAATGCCAGCAGCACCTCGGTGTGGCGCCCAATGCCAGGCGCTGGGATGCCATCGCCGACGTGATCACAGCGGGCAAATGCAAGGGGCTGCCATGGAAATGAGCGCTGCCAGTGGCCGCCTGTACCGCCTGTTGACGCAGCCCGCGCGGCACGGCCAGTTCCGCGCCATGCTGACCGATGCCCAGCGCGCTGCCTTGTGTTCCGTGACGTGGCTGCCGACAAGTGCCGGCATCGCATTACACCTGGGCTTCACCGACGGCTGCGTGCTGCCGCGGCGCCTTTGCGGCCAGGGCATCACCCTGCCGGTGCACGCCATACGGACGCCGCGCCTCCAGCTGCATCGCTCGATCCAGCTTGAAAACGTCGATTGCTCGTCTGGCACGGGCACGCTCACCGGCATCGTCCGGCGTGCCGCCAGCGCCGCACTGTACGCTTTAAGCGCGGGCCATGTCATGGGCGGCAGCAGCGGCGCGCAAATTGGTGACCAGGTCACGCTGCGCAGCGACCAGGCAGACCGCTGCGTCAGCGGCAAACTGGATCGCTGGGCGCCAGCGTTTCATGCCGGTTCCCCGGACACCTATGTCGATGCTGGCCTGGCGCGCATCCCTTTGCAACATGCGCGTGAGCTGCTCGAGCTCGGGCTGGACTTGCCTGTCGGCGTCGCCACACCGGCGCTGAACAACGGCATGCTGCTGCGCACGCGGGACCAGAGTATCGCAGCCGAGATGATCGGCTACACGGCCGCCTGGATGAATCTGGGCGACGGCGGCGCCACCCACGATTACTGCATCATCGAAGGCCTGGCCTACCAGGCCGCAAGCGCGCCGCAGGCGGGCGACAGCGGCGCACCGTTGTGGGATGCGCAGGAGCGGCTGGTGGCCATGCACATTGGCGCTGGCGCCGGGGGCGAGGCCGGCAACGGCCTTGCAGTGCCCGTGCAACGCGTGCTCAACCTGTTCGGCTGCGAGCTGGTCGACCGGGCCTCGGCGGCGGCGCTGGGCAGCGCCGCCACGGCAAGCCTGCCGACGCTGGCGGCCACGCCCGCGCCACCGGTGTCATCGGCGCAGATCACACTGGCGCGCACCTTGTGGGGCGAAGCGCGGGGGGAAGGCCGGGCCGGCATGGAGGCGGTGGCCAACGTGGTCCTCAACCGCGTCAGGCGCCAGACCTGGTGGGGACGCACGCCGAGCCAGGTCTGCTGCAAGCCGAACCAGTTCAGCTGCTGGAACAGCACGGACCCCAACCGCGAAAAAATGCTGCGCGCGGACGCCAGCGATCCCGCCTACGCCCTGGCGCTGGTGGTGGCGCAAGCGGCACTGGCAAACGCACTGGCGGACAATACCGCTGGCGCAACCCACTACCACGCCGGCACCCTGCATCCACTGCCGAAATGGGCGCGCGGCCACGTGCGTTGCGCGCAGGTGGGGCGGCACTTGTTTTACAACGATATAGATTGACATCATGGACAACCGCATGCTCGACGTTGCAATCGGCCTGGTGCTGGTTTTTGCCATCCTCAGCCTGATGACCACCGCCATTCAGGAGGCCCATGTCGCGGTCCGGAACGAACGCGGCAAAAATCTGGTGCGTCTGGTCTGCTCGCTGGTTGGCGATAACAGTGCGCTGTCGCAAAAAATACTGAACCATCCTTTTCTCACCACGATGTCGATGGAGCTGAAGAACGGCTCTCAGCGCCGCCCGTCGTATCTGGATGGCGATGTCTTCGTCACCGGGCTGCTCGGTTTTCTGACCCAGGAGTACCTCGACCGGGTCCGTCCCGCGTCGCCGCAGCAGATGGTGGACACGCTCAAGCGCAAGATGGACAAGGCCGACAGCAGCTTCATCACCAGCCTGGAAACACTGGTGGCCGGCACGGAGAACGATTGGCCTGGTTTCGAGCTGCGGCTCAAGGCCTGGTTCGATGCCGTCGCCGAGCGCTCGAGCGGCTGGTACAAGCGCGCCAATCAGCTGCAGGTATTCTGGATCGGGCTGGCGCTGGCAGTCGCGCTGAACATCAACGTGGTTGTCATTTGCAAGGCACTCTGGTCCGACGGCGCCCTGCGCGGCAGTTTTGTCGAACAAGCCGGCCTGGCGCTGCTGGGCTACCGTCCCGATAGCGCGCCCCCGTTGGCAGAGACCAAGGCGGCGCCGCAAGCGGCTGCGGCCCCGGTCACAATCCGCTCACTGGACCGGCACCTGACCACGATGCAAGTCGCGTTCGCGAGCCTGCAGCGCCCGCCCGACCAGGAATTTCGCGATGGCCGCGCGCTGGCACTGGCCACCTTGATCACGGACGCCGGCACCTTGCGCAGCCTGCTCGCGCAAGAGCGCAACGCCTCAGGCAACGACGCCAAGCAGCAGCGCCTGCGCGACGAGACAGCCGCCAAATTCGATCTGCAGCTGGAGACCATCGGGCATCTGACTGCCCCCGATGCCGATTGCATCAAGCGCGCCCAGGTTTCGCAGGCCCTGTGCCAAGCCAGCGCGCCTATCCACCTTGCCGTCAATCGGGCCCTGCAGGACATAGCGCTCGAGCGCGATGCGCGCGATGCCTTCGGCGGCGGCAGCACCGCAGCGCGCTATCGCCTTCTTGAACGCTGCGACAGCACCGCAGACGCCGAGGTCGAGGCGCTGTGCGAACAACTGCGCGCGCAGGATGCATCGGGCCAGCCGGCGATCCCGATCGGCTGGTCGGGCGCCACCTGGCCCCACGTCTGGAATGACTGCGCAGACAAGCAAAAGGCCAGCGCGAAGCGCCGCTGCCTGCGCGAGGCGAACGACGCGGGCCCTGCGATTGGATCGCTGGGCGACGTCGGCAATTGGGGGATCGCGCTGGGTGGCTGGCTGATCACCGCCATCGGCATCACGCTTGGCGCCCCCTTCTGGTTCGATATCCTTGGCAAACTGGTCAAGGTGCGCAGCAGCGGCAACAAGTCGAATGCAGAGGACAAGACCGGCAACGCCGAGATACCCAAGCCATCGACCCTGTCCAAGGGAAAAGACGGCGACGATGCGGCAACCGGCGTATCAGATGACGCAATGAACGAACTCGAACGCGCTTTGCGAACCGATGAAATCGTCCACATCCAGCGCGCGCTGGGAATGGCTGCAACCGAACAGAGTGGCCGCCTGGATCTGGCCACGCGCAACAAGCTGGCCGCCTGGCAGAAGCTGAACGGCCTGTCCGAAAATGGCGAACTGAGCGACTTGCAGGCAGTGAGCCTGCTGCACAATAGCGCGCTCTCGGAGGAGGATGACCATGTTGGATAGCGGTGAATTGATCAAGGAGTACACCAACGGGACGAAACTGGCTGTGCGCACGCCGCTCAACATCCGCAGCGACCCATCGCGCTCCGCGCGCAAGGTACGCCAATGCGCGCCCCCGGCCATTCTGGTGGCCGACCGGCTGGTCGACGCGGAGGCATTTCTCGACAACTCGC
Organism: Massilia sp. CF038; assembly: GCF_900129765.1. Lineage (GTDB taxonomy): Bacteria > Pseudomonadota > Gammaproteobacteria > Burkholderiales > Burkholderiaceae_D > Telluria_A. The sequence goes on along the minus strand of NZ_FQWU01000005.1, from coordinate 159,637 downwards.
TATGGTACCGGGAATCGGGAACCGGCAATTTTTTCTGGGCCGGTGGCGTCGACGACATCGCGCCGGCTTCGCTACGGCCAGGCGCCAGCAAGCCGAATGTGCTACGGCGCCCCGATGGCACGATCAAGCCGCTCGGCGCCCAGGTCTTGCAAAGCAAGTACGGCACCACCGCCATCTCATCAAATACTAATGGCACCATCAATCTTGACCCGGCTTGGCGCAGCGCCAATATCAGCCAGTTTCAGCACATGCTGCTGGCGCAAATGGATGTGCCGCACTTGTGGGTTAACGCGCAGGCAATCGCCGCGTTCCAGGCCGTGTTCGACGCCATTGCAGCCGCCGGTCCGGGGTTCGGCGATCGGCTGCTCACCTGTGGCGGTGCGTTCGTACCGCGCCACATTGGCCGCAATCCTGCGCGCCCAATCAGCTCACATACCTGGGGTGTGGCAATTGACTTGAACGTCGAATGGAATGGCTACGGTGTACGCCCGCAGGGCGCGGGCTTAATCGGCAGCGTGCGCGAGATCCAGCCCTTCTTTGCCGATTTCGGCTTTGCCTGGGGCGGCCACTTCTCGGGCAGCAGCTGTGACGGGATGCATTTTGAACTGGCGATCCAATAGCGTGCCTGCTCAGCAGTCGAAACCGCTATTGTTACGGTAAAAATCGGCTTCAGACTTCGGCATCGTCTTGAGTTTGGCGCACATGGTGTAACTGCCCACCTGATGACCGTTCTTGCGGTAGCCCCAGTCCGCGACTTCGTCCCGGGTAAAGTGAATGCGCTGCCCCGACTTGACCATTTTAAGCACGGTCGGATCGCTGACCAGCGTGCCTTCGAAACCGTCCTCGGTCACACGAAACGGCGTGACCCAGAAATGCTCGCTCAATTCGCCTTCGTGCAGCGCCACCTTCAGCTTGAAGCCTTCGGTTCCCGCTGGCGGCGTGGCGGCGGTGGCAAGGAACGTATCGAGCGAAGCGCGCGCCTGACGGATGGCCTCGACCATGTCGGGGTTGCCGCCGGCCGCTTCAAAGACGTTGTCGCTGCTGCGTTCACAGCCGGACAAAAAACAAAGCACCACAGCCATGGTGGCAGCGGCCAGCGCACGGTGGTGCAAGTGAACTAAATTTAGAAGCATGGACGTAAAAGCACAAGCGAGTCGAGATGCCATCTTAGCATTGCATTTCAATATTATCAATATTGCATAATCAGCCTTTCTGGTGCACGCTGACAGCGCCACGTCCCACCTGTCCCATCAAGGTGGCCCCAATACCGGCCCGCCCAAAGCTGCGCACAGGGCGACATAGTTGAGCCAGATGCGCTGCCGCGCTTCAATTAATGCCACAGCTGCAAGACGTTGATTCGCGGTCGCGGTGCGCAGCGCCTGTTTGCGCTCCATGCCCAGTTCGTAGCGCCCGCGTATCACATCAGCGTAGCTGTTCGCCTCATCCAGCAAGGCCTGCTGCGCAGCGACCACGCTGTCGATCTCATCGCGGTCGATAAACAATTGCTCAACTTGTTTAAGCGAGCCGTACAGCACGTCACGATACGCCACCACCGCATCGTCGACGCGGATCTGGGCCAATGACCGTTCTGCCCTCACGCGCGAAGGGTGAAGAAACGGCAAATCCAGGCCAAGTGCAATGCTCGCCAAGGGATCGGTCAATATCTTCCTGATCGCGTCACCAGAGCTGAGCACGCCTGATAAGCTCAGCGCTGGATACGCTTGAGACTTCACCAGCACCTGCTGTTGCAGCGCGCTTTCCAGCGCAAGCCGGGCGGCCCGCACATCCGGTCGGCGGTCGAGCAAGGCCGCTGGGACCCCGGCTGCGAAGTCGGGCGCGGGCGCAGTCGGCAAGACCGCGTGCGCAACCGAAAAGCCTTGCGGCACCGCATCGAGCAAGATGGCCAGACTCAGCTGCGTACCGCGCCGCTGCGCATCTGCGCCTGCCAGCGCCGCGCGCGTCAGTGCCAGGTCCGTCTTGCGCTGGTTGAGCTCGGCCACCCGCGCCACACCGGTATCGAAGCGCGCCTGCGCGGCATCCAGTGCCGCACTGGCGTCATCGGCATTGGCCTGCAGCAGCGGTGTCTTTTTGTCGATCACTGCCAGCAGCCAGTACAGCTCGGCCACCCGCACCGTCAGCGTCCAGCGCGCCGCTTCGGTCTCCTCCATGCGCATGCCCAGCGTCAAGCGGTCAATCGCGATGATGACATCTTGTCGCCCCCACACATCCAGAGCGTAGCTGCCGGACAGCGACGCGCCTTTGACCACCCGCGCGGCGGGTGCAATCGATTTGGAGGCAGAAAGGCCTCCTTGCAACTGTAGTCCAAAGCCAGCCTGGTCCAGCGCGGTATTGACCTGGGCCACCCGCTCCGCCAGCCGTGCGCGGCTCAGATCGCGGTTGCGCGCCAGTGCGGTTTCGATCAGATCGTTCAGTTGCTGATCGCCCAGCGCGACCCACCACCTTGCAGGCGGGCCGGCTTGCTCGCCCGCGCGGATACTGTCCCACTGGACCGGTAACGGCGGCAGCGTCTTGGCGTGGTCCGGTAGCGTGGCGCATCCCGGCAAGAACGCCCACGCCAGCAGCAGGGAACACAGCAGCGCGCAGCGGCGGTAGCGGGGGAAAAAGGGCAGCATGGTCATTCGCGCGAGAGTGCCAAAATGGGATCGAGACGGGCGGCGTGGCGGGCCGGGAACCAGCCAAACAACATGCCGATCACGGTGCAGGTAAAAAATGCAACCAGGCCCGATGTGAGCGTGATAGCCGGGTGCAGTTTGTCAGTTGCCATTCCGATGACGGCGCAAAACACGGCCGCCAGAACCAGCCCGGCGGCGCCGCCCATCACGCATAACAGCACCGACTCAGTCAGAAACTGGCGCCCGATGTCGCTCTGGCGCGCGCCGATCGCCATGCGCACGCCAATTTCCTGCGTGCGCTCCACAACCGCAACCAGCATGATGTTCATGACGCCAATGCCGCCGACCAGCAGCGAGATCGCCGCCAGCAGACCGAACGCCAGCGCCGCAATCATGGTCACTTGCTCCATCTCTTGCCAGAAGGCAGCGGTATTGGTGACGTGAAAATCCTTGCGTCCGTGCAGGCCGGTCATGACTGCTGTCACCTGTTGTTCAACTTGCTCGGGCGTGCTTCCGTCACGGAAATACACCCGGATGCCATCGTAGAAATTGCGGCCAAGAATACGTTGCAGCAAGCTCGAATGGGGCACCCAGACCACCGGTTTGCCATCGTCGTACAGGCCTTTCTTGCCGACCCCGATCACCGTGAACGGCACTTCGCCAATCACCAGCTGCGCGCCCAATGGCTCGTCGTGGCCGAACAATTCATGTTTAGCATTGGCATCGATGAAAACCACATTGCGCGCCTGCGCAATATCGGATTCAGACAGATCGCGCCCATCGGCGGTATTCATTCCCGCCGCGGCAACGCCGCCACTGCCGGTGCCCATCACAAATCCGTCCGTATCTTTGTGCCGATAGCGCATTCTGGCAGTGGTCTCCACCATGGGCACGGCGCTGGCAATGACCGGCAGCCGGCTCAATGCCGGCAAGTCGCTGGCAGTCAAACTGACAATGGACGCAGCGGCCGGATCGTTCCAGGTCAGACCACGTTTGATTTCCAGCGCGCTGCGGGACAACTTGTTCAAGTTCTTGGTGATTTCAGTTTTGGCACTCTGGCTGACCGCCACGCTGGTCACCACAGCGGCAGTGCCGATGAACACGCCCAACATCGTCAGCGCGCTGCGCAAGCGCTTGCCGACCATGGAACGCAGCGCCACCGTCAGCGCGGCCAGCCCCTGTCCGACCAGCGCATACGAGCGCGGCAGGCGTGCACCAGCGTGTGGGCCGGCCGGCATTGTATCGCCAGCAAGGTAGCGCGCCGGCGTGCCCGAATCATGCACGATGATTCCATCTTTCATTTGGATAGTACGCTCAGCCACTGCGGCCACATCCAGATCATGGGTCACCAACACGATCGTCCGGCCAGCCTCATGCAGCCGGCGCAGTAAATCGAGCAGCGCTTGTCCATTTTCGCTGTCGAGGGCCCCGGTGGGTTCGTCGGCCAGGATCACTTCAGCGTCGTTGATCAGCGCACGCGCCACGCACACGCGTTGTTGCTGCCCGCCCGACAACTGGGCAGGACGGTGGTCGAGGCGTTGATCAAGTCCGAACTGGGTCAACAAAGTCTGCGCACGAGCGTTGCGATCGGCCTTTGGTGCGCCGGCATACAAGGCGGGCAAGGCCACGTTCTCCAGCGCGGACAGCTGCGGCAGCAGGTTGTAGCGCTGGAATACAAAACCGATGTGCGTGCTGCGAATGCGTGCCAGGGCGTCGGCGCCCATGCTGGACGTTTCTTCGCCTGCGATGCGGTAGGTCCCTGCGCTGGGCCGCGCCAGACATCCCAGCACATTGAGCAAGGTGGACTTGCCGCTGCCGGATGGACCTACGATGGCAACGAATTCCCCACGGTGAATCGACAGTGTCACATCGTTGAGGACCACGATGGGGTCCTGGCCGACCTTGAACCGTTGAACCACATGATGTAGCGATAACAAGGGCATGCATCAGCCTCCGGACAAGGCCGGTACCTCGAGCACGCGTTCGCCAACGCGCAGCCCGGCCGTGATTTCCGCGCGGCTGCCGTCGTCAATGCCCACCGTGACGGTGCGCGGCACGCTCTTGCCATCCTGACCGAGCACCCTGACCGTGGCTTTGCGGTCTTCACCGATGGGGCCCAGCAGCGCGCTCGGAATGGTTGCAACCTGCCTGCGCGCCTCGGTCACGAACACCACCTGCACGGTCATGTCGGGCCAGAGCACGGCGCCTGGATTAGGGACTTCGAACAACGCGTTGTAAAACAGCGCGGTATTGATTTTTTCAGGTGCCGGTTGTACGGCCCGCACCGTGCCGGTGTGACGCACTTTGTCATTGCCAAGCGTAGTGAAATACACAGGCTGGCCGCGCCGCACGCGCGTGATATCGGCCTCCGGCACGCGCGCACGCACGGTCATTTTTTCCATTTGCGCAATCGTCAGCAAGGTCGGCGCTTGTTGCACCGCATTGACGGTCTGCCCTTCCTGGACTGCAATGGCAATGACCTGGCCGGAGACCGGGGCCGTGATCCGGGTATAGGCAAGCTTGGCCTTGGCACTGTCGATCAGGATCCGGCTCTGCTGCAGCAAGGCCGAATTGCCACGAATTTCAGCCTTTAATTTTTGTACCGCATCCTGGGCTGCTTCGCGTTCGGCAAGCGAGGTCGCTTCGCCTGCAGTCAGCGCCATTTGGCGCGCCAGTTCCCGCTCTGCCGCTTTCAAGTCGATGGATTTGGCTGCCAGTTGCGCTGTCTGCTGCTCAAGCAAGGCTTCTTGTTGCCGCAAATCCTGGAGCGCCAGAGTAGGGTCGATCAGTGCCACCTGCTCACCTTTCTCGACCTGCTGTCCCAGCTCCACAAACAGTTTGCGCACTTGGCCGGTGACTTGAGCGCCCACGTCAACTTTCAGTACTGGGACCAGGGTACCGGTGGTGCGTACCTGGCGTTCGATATCACCAACAGTTACCACCACGGTCTTTTGCTCAGTTGGTTGCGCTGCCACCCCGCGCTGCCATATCCAAAGCGTCAGCACGACCAACGACGCGATCAGTACGCCCGCCAGCACCCGTCCGTTCCACTTTCCGCGATTAAAAAAAGCCATGTAGAAAACAACCCTATGCAGGAGCCCTAGCACTGCCCGTACACGCGTGGGGTCACGCTGTTGGGGGGGCCAGATCAGTCCCGCATTCTACGGTTTGCACAATCCTACGCAAAGTATTTTTTTAGTAAGTTTTTTTTAGCAAAAATGTCAATGCGTATGACATATTTTTGTGAATTTTTGTTTCTTGAAATCCCGATTAACTTCACATATCGTTACTCTGCCGTTAAACAACTAGCAACTTAAGTCGATACGTTTTTCAAGCGCTCGGCATCTTGGCCGTCACTCAAATCACAACAGGGGGTAGGGTGGAAGTATTAAACGAAATGCAAGTAAGTCCCGCGCAACAGGAGCAAACGAGCCTGCCAAACGGTTTTACCCGGCCTCAAATCGCCAACGCCATCACGTCCAAGGTGCAGGAGCTGATCCTTTTCCCCACCGAGAAATGCAATTTTCGTTGCACGTATTGCTACGAAGACTTCGAACTCGGCAAAATGTCCAAGGGCACGCAACGCGGGATCGAACGCTACCTGGACCATCGGGTCCCGCAATTAAAACAATTGACGCTCTCCTGGTTTGGCGGCGAACCATTGTTGGCGCGCGAAATTGTGTTGCGTCTCACACGCTATGCCTTTGACCTTTGCAAGAAACATGGCGTTGCCCTGAAGGGCAACATCACCACCAATGCCTACACACTCGACAGCGAACTGGCGTCGGAACTGATTGGTATGCATCTCGATTTTTATCAGATCACCGTTGATGGCTGGGAAGAAGGACACAACGTCTTGCGTCGCAGGGCGGACGGCAAAGGGACGTTCTCGACGATCTGGAACAACCTGATTGCGATGAAAGGACTCGATCAGCAATTTGAAGTGTTACTTCGGGTTCATGTTCGGCGCGATAACCACGAAAGTATTGTGACCCTGATGGAGCAGTTCGCTGCCGTGTTCCAGGGCGACACGCGTTTTCGTCTCGATTTCCAGCATTTGCGCGACCTTGGCGGCGCCGGCGGCGAGACAATTATCGATGGAATCAAACTCAGTGAATTGCCGGCGATTGAAGCGCGCATGCGCAAGGTGTATCACGACGCGCTGGTGCGCCTTGGACACGCCCAGGTTAGCGACTTCCCTGCGCAAGTGCAAACCGTTGAAACCCAGCGCATCAAAGGCGAATCGGCCAGCAGTCGGCGTGCCAGCGAACAAGCGGTTGACGAACCCTACATCTGTTATGCCAGCAAGCCTAACTCCTTGCTGATTCGTTCCAACGGCCGACTGGGCAAATGCACGGTCGCGCTGTCAGATGATCGCAACGACCTGGGCTATATCAAAGAGGACGGAAAAATCGAGCTGAACAACGCCAAGCTGCTTCCGTGGATCCGCGGCCTGGGCACCCTTTCCGAGCACGCTGCGGCTTGTCCATTGGACGGCATGGCACCGTCGGAACTCAAATCGCCCTATCCGTCGGGTGGCAAGGTAGTACCGATCGTGTCAATTCCGGCACGTTCTTAACCAGCAGGAGGCAATTCCAGTCATGGCAATTTTCGACGTAAGCAAAATCTCACTCGGTGCCGACGGCACCGTAGAACTCGGCGATGAGGACTTGATCACGCTCGAGGGCTCGGCCTCGACATTGATCGCCGGGGGGGGAAACAACATCTATTGCGGCGGGGTGAATTCGACCTGCTCCAACACTTTCTGCGGCGGCAGCACAAATAGTAGCAGCTGCTCTAACAACTGGAGCTGCGGCGGAACGAGCAACAACCGCTGCCGCGTGCAGGAGCAGTAACGGTTGTAGAAAACTGCCTTGGCTCATTCTGCGGTCGGGCCAGGCAGTTTTCGCCTCTGTCGCAACGCGCCCCGATCAATCTGGTATAACCGTCGAACGCCCATGGCATTGAACATCGCTGCAAGAATGTCAGCCTTCGTTGCTGAGATCACGCTCACCTTGCGACGCGCGGTACTGCGCCGCCGCCGGCCCAATGTGGCATTACAACAGGGAATCACGGACTGCGGCTATGTGTGCATGTCCGCACTGTATGCCGCGGCTGGGCACCGCTTTTCCACCGCAAACATCAAGGCCCGCGTGGGCACGACGAGCCGTGGCCTCACGGTTCGCCAACTGCGCGACGCGTTGCGCGCCTGCGGTGCCTCGGCCACCGCCGTGATGTTCGACCCGAAACGAGCGATGTCATTCCCCTGTCCCGGCATTATCCTGCTCAAGGGCGGCCATTACATTGCCGTTGTCAGCAAGTCCGAAAAGACGATGGAGGTGTTTTACCCGGAGCGCGGCTGGAGCTTCGTCGAGAGCCGACGTCTTGCCTCGCAAGCAACGGGCCTGGCCATTGCCGTCAGCGCCCTTGCGCCTCCAGAGGCCAGCGCGCAGCCTGCCATCAAATGGTCTCGCCGCTTGAATTCCCTCGAATTAGCCGCTCTCAAGGCGATGACCAGCCGCAAGGGCGTCCTTGTTCTGCTGGTCGCGCTGTTGGCGCAGGCGTTGATGCTGGGCCTGCCGTTGCTGAGCTCCAAATCCATCGATGCGGTCGGACTGGGAAAAGGATTGGGGCTCGCTGCCAGTGCTGGCTTAGCCTATCTGTTGATTTCGCTGATTGGCAGCCTGTCCACGATTTTCGGTCAGTTTCAGAACAGCCTGCTTGAAAAACGCATCAATATTGCTGTCGCGGGCGACCTGTTCGACCGCCTCGCTGCCAAGGGCAGCGCCTGGTTTGAGTCCAAACCGATATCGCATCCCTACGAGCAGATTATGCTCTGCAGTAGTCAGCTGGGATTTTTCTGCCGCCTCAATCTTGCACTCATTCGCGTGGCGCTCGGTCTTGCCGCCGGTGTTATCGCCCTATTTTTCGTCTCCCCTTGGCTCGCCTTGCCAGGCCTGATCTCGATGATGCTCGCAGTTGGCATTGACCTCGCTTACAGCCGCGCGCTGAGCAAGTCGACCACGCGCCAGCTGTTGGCCCATCAACGCCACCGGTCCTTCGTTCTGGACGTCGTGTCGCAAATCCCGCTGCTGCACCGCTTCGGCAGCTTATGGTCCGTGCGTGCGGTGTTTCGCCGCCGTACACGCGATATCGCTGATGCCGATCTGAATAACGCTGCGATCAATAGCAGCCGCGAATCCATCGTCACAAGCATGCGCTCGGTCGAACAACTTACCTTTGTCTGCATGACGGCTTATTTCATGCAGACAGACGCCTTCAGTCTGGGGGCATTCGTTGCCGTCGGTGCCTACAAGGATCATCTCGCAAGCGCACTGAAATCACTATTTGACCAGTTCCAGCAATATAAATTACTTGAACCACATCGCCTGGAAGTACAAGAGTTGCTGGAGCAACCGCCCGCAGCCTACAGCAAAGCGCAGCCAATAACGCAGGGCGGGACCGTGATATCGAACGTCGCCTTCAGCTACGGCGAACACGATCCCATCATCTTGCAGGGCGCGTCATTCAAGATCCAGCCAGGTCAATGCGTGGTGTTGACCGGTCCCTCAGGCGCCGGCAAAACGACGTTGGCAAAAATGATCGGTGGTCTGATCAGCCCGACTGCGGGTAGCGTCCTGATCGACGGCGTACCGGCAGCGATGTGCTGCGAATCAATCGGTGCAGTCATGCAAAGTGACCGCCTGATTCTCAATTCGATTCGTGAAAATGTACGGCTCTATCGCAAAGGCATTTCAGATGAGCAGATCTTTGAAGCACTCACGCTTGCTGATCTCGATACCTTTGTGCGTTCACTTCCCATGCGTCTTGATACCGTGGTGGGCGAGGGCCAAGCCGGCCTCTCCGGCGGACAGCGCCAGCGCATCCTGCTGGCACGCGCACTCGCCGGCGCGCCGAACCTGCTCGTGCTCGATGAGGCCACTTCAGGCCTGGAAGTCGAGGGCGAAGCGCGCATCCTGCGCAAATTGAAGGCAACCGGAAAAACCATCGTCATGTGCGCCCACCGTCCGGAAGTATGGCAATGGGCCGATGCCGTCTACCGCGTGGACAATCAGCGTGTGGAGACGGTCGCGACGGCTATGGAAGCCAACCACGGGTAGGGGGCGACGCTATAGCGCGCACAACAAGAGCAGGACAAATACGGGAGCAATGGCATGTCTGGATTCGATATCACCACCGTCACTTTGGATGAGCATGGATGCGTTGCACTGGGAGACTCAGATTTGATCACGCTCGAAAGCGAAGCATGCGTCACGCTAGCAGGCGGCATGATGAATTCGATATGCACTGGATCAAACGGCGTATGCACGAACAGCATTTGCGGCGGTAACGGGAATACAGGTGGAAATGTGCACTGCAGCAACCGCTCATGCTCAGGCGCGCGCAACACCAGATGCAGCCAAATCGAGCAATAAGGAAAACTTGCGCGTCCCTGTGCAGGTCACCGCTTTTTGTCTATTGCTTGAGACGCGCTTCACCCGCGCAAACGAGCAAACGGAGGCAGCACCGATACCTGCTGTCGCACATGAATTTCCATAAAAAAGGAATGAAAATGAAGAATTTCGACATGACGAGCGTTTCCATTGACGAACACGGCTGCGTCGCTTTGAGCGACTCAGACTTGCTCGCACTTGAAAAAGAAGCCGTCAATGTGCTCGCTGGCGCCGCGTATGCCGATCTAATCCGCAACTCATCGTGCACCAACGGCTCCTGCGCTGGCACGTTAAACACCACCTGCACCAACAGATGGTGCGGCGGTGCGAGTAATGGGCGGTGCAGCATGCAGGAACCGTAAGCGGGTAGCCGATCCACGGTTGCCGCTTTCTATCAATTTACACTTTTAACATAAGGCACATTGATGACAAGGCTCGACTTAACCGGCATCTTAATCGATGCCCAAGGCGCAATTGCCTTGAACGACGAAGAATTAATCTCCATCGAAAAAGACACCACATTCAGCAGCGCGGGCGCGGGAGGTAGCTGGGTTAGCAACACCAGATGCACCAACAGCACGACTTGTAGCGAAACGATGAATGGAACTTGTTCGAATGCCAAGTGTACTGGGGCTGTAAATGGTCGTTGTTATCAACAGGAAAATTAATCATGACAACTTTTGACGTAAGCAAAATTTCCATCCGTGCCGACGGCACCGTAGAGCTCGACAATGACGATCTGATCACCCTTGAGAATTCCGACTATGCGCAGATCGCGGGCGCCATCGGTTCCTCAAACGCGCTGACTAACTCGTATTGCTCCAACACGCGTTGTGATGGAACGACGAACCTGATTTCATGCCGCAACACCAGGTCCTGCGTGGGTTCGGCGAACACTCGATGTAGCATGCAGGAGCAGTAAAGCGACGTGCGTTGCCCGGTCGACCGGCAACGCACGTCGCCTCGTTACGCCTCAAGAAAACCGCGAAAAGTCCGGTTTGCGCTTTTCAAAGAAAGCGGTGAACGCTTCCTTCGCTTCCGGCGCCAGCAGCATGGCGCCGAACTGCGCGTTCTCTGCAGCCATGGTGTCGTTGATTGGGCCGGTGCGGGCACGCTTCATCAGCGCCTTGGTGGTGCGGATCGACGCAGCTGGCAGTGCTACCAGTTTGGCCGCCTGTTTTTCGGCGAAGGCGCGCAGTTCAGCCGCTGGCACAACTTTCGATACCAGCCCCATTTCCAGCGCTTCCTGCGCCAGGAAGGCTTCGCCCAGCAGCAGCTTTTCAGCAGCGCGCGGATAGCCTGCCAACTGCGGCAGCAGCAGCGACGACGCAAATTCAGGGCACAGGCCAAGCTGCGCAAACGGCATCGAGAATTTGGCATTGTCGGCCGCGTAGACCAGGTCGCAATGCATCAGCAGCGTGGTGCCAATGCCAACTGCCGCGCCCGCGACAGCGGCCACAACCGGCTTGGTGCTGCCCGAGAGCGCGCGCATGAATTGGAATACGGGACGCGCTTCGGCCGGCACGCCAGGTACCGGCGCGGAGTTCTTCATGAAGTCATCGAGGTCGTTACCAGCAGTGAAAATCTCCGGCTTGCCGGTGATGAGAATGGCGCGTACTTCCGCATCGGCTTCGGCCGCGTTCAGGGCGTCGGCCATGGCCTGGTACATCACGGCGGTGATCGCGTTCTTGCGTTCAGGGCGATTGAATTCGAGGGTCAGGATGCCGTCGGCTTTGGTGATGAGAATGTCCATAGTGCTCCGTTATATGCTTGCCGTCACCCTCGCGAAGGCGGGGGTCCATGGCATCGCCGCGCAACATGGGTCCCGCCTTCGCGCGGACGATGTTGTGCGGCCTTTAAAGTGAAAAGGGCGCCGAGGTAATCCACGACGCCCTTGATGGCATTATTTTAACCGAAGGCTTACACGCGTTCGAAGATACCTGCCGCGCCCATGCCGGTACCGACGCACATGGTGACCATGCCGTACTTCAGGTTATTGCGGCGCAGTGCGTGGATCACGGTGGCGGCGCGGATGGCACCGGTCGCGCCCAGCGGGTGGCCCAGGGCGATCGCGCCGCCCATCGGGTTGACCTTGGCCGGATCCAGATTCAGGTCGCCCATCACAGCCAGTGCCTGCGCTGCAAACGCTTCGTTCAGTTCGATCCAGTCCAGCTGGTCCTGGGTGATGCCAGCGGCCGCGCAGGCTGCAGGAATCGCCACTTTTGGACCGATGCCCATGATTTCAGGTGGCACGCCCTTGACGGCGAACGAGGAGAACTTGGCCAGTGGGGTCAGGTTGTGCTCGCGCAGGATTTTTTCGCTGACGATCAGCAGCGCACCAGCGCCATCGGACATCTGCGAGCTATTCGCCGCGGTGACCGAACCTTTGGCGGCGAACACTGGCTTCAGTTTGCCCAGCGACTCCAGAGTCGAATCAGCGCGTGCGCCTTCGTCGGTGTCGACGGTGCGGGTCTTGATGTCGATTTCGCCGGTGGCCAGGTTTGGCGTACGGGTGATGATTTCAACCGGGGTGGTCTCGTCCTTGAAGAAACCGGCCTGCTGCGCGGCGATGGCGCGGCGGTGCGATTCGACCGAGAACGCGTCCTGCTGCTCGCGCGTTACTTTCCACTGCTTGGCCACGTTTTCCGCGGTCAGGCCCATGCCGTATGCCATGCCGACGTTTTCGTCGGTGAACATGTTCAGGTTCATCGATGGGTGGTGGCCCATCATTGGCACCATCGACATCGATTCCACGCCGCCGGCGATCATCACGTCGGCTTCGCCCACGCGGATGCGGTCAGCAGCCATGGCGATGGCGGTAATGCCGGAAGCGCAGTAACGGTTCACGGTCACGCCACCAACGGTTTTTGGCAGGCCGGCCAGCAGCACCGACATACGGGCGATGTTGAAACCTTGTTCGGCCTCAGGGAACGAGCAGCCGATGATGGCGTCGTTGATCAGCGCCGGGTCCAGGCCAGGCGCTTGCGCCATTGCCGACTGCAGCACGCGTACCAGCAGGTCGTCCGGGCGCGTCGTTTTGAACATGCCGCGCGGCGCCTTGCCGATCGGGGTGCGGGTTGCGGAGACGATGTATGCGTCTTGAAGTTGTTTGCTCATGGTTGTTCTCTCAAAAATTCTGTGGTTCGAAAGGGACTTCGTGATTACCGTTTTTCGGACAAATACCAGTCGACCTGCACCTGTGCCGCCAGGGTCCCGTGCTCGTCGAAGATGTCAACTTCAACCGGGAATGCCACTTTGCCCTCGGCCTTGAGCTGCGCCTTGAGGGCCGCCATATCGCCCGGAACGCGGCCGCTGGCGCGCGTCGCGCCCTTGGCCACTTTCTGGTACTGGATACGCGACTCCTTGGCGACCGGACGCAGACCCAAAATCAGGTCGGCAAAGCCGCCTGCCATGGCTGCGCCGGAGGCCGTCTCGGCCAGCGTGAACAGCGCGCCGGCGTGGGGCGTGCCCAGGTGGTTGTTCAGTTTCGGGTCGGCTGGCATCGACACCTCGGAGGTGCCGTTGCCAATCGCGTCGATCTGGATCCCCAGCAGCTGCACAAACGGCAGCGTGTCCATCATTTGCTGCTTGATACGGTCATACACCATCGAAGGCCTCACTCGCAGTAAAAGTTTGAACGCTAAGGTCGCGATCGACATGTCGGTCGATCAGTTGCGAACCGGTTTACCGGTTTGCATCATGCCCATGATCCGTTCCTGCGACTTCGGATGGTTCAGCAATTCCAGGAAGGCCTTGCGTTCCATGTCCAGGAACCACTGCTCGGACACCACGGAGCCCTGATCCACGTTACCGCCCGATACGATCTCGGCGATCATCTCGCCCAGCTTGAAGTCGTGCGCCGAAATAAAGCCGCCATCGCGCATGTTGACCAGCTGCGCCTTGATGGTGCCGTAGCCGTAACGGCCAACAACGGTCACAGGACGGCGCAGCGGCGGACGGTAGCCGGCGTCGAACATGGCGCGCGCTTCGACTTTTGCCACGTGCAGCAGTTCGTACGGGTTGAAGACAATCACGTCGTCTTCTTTCAGGTAGCCCATCGCTTTCGCTTCCAGTGCCGACTTCGACACGTTGGCGGTGGCCGCGTTGGTGAAACCAGTTTTCAGGAATTGCAGAATGTCGGTGCCCTTGGCTTCGTTCGAAGCGCGTACAGCCGCTTCTTTCAGACCGCCGCCGGCAGGAATCAGGCCCACGCCCACTTCCACCAGACCAATGTAGGACTCGATCGAGGCCACGCGCTTGGACGCGTGCAGCGCCATTTCGCAGCCGCCGCCCAGGGCCAGGCCAGCAACTGCGGCCACCACTGGTACGTTCGAGTATTTCATCGCCATGAAGGTGTCCTGCAGCAGAGCGATGCCTGGCTCCATGGCCTTGGCGCCGCCTTGCATGAACAGTGGCAGTGCCGACTGCAGATCGGCGCCAGCCGAGAACGCGCCGCCGTCAGCTGCGTCGCTGTTCCAGATGACCAGACCCTTGAAGTTCTTGGCTGCTTCTTCCTGCGCCATTTTCAGGCCGTTGATCACACCTTCGCCGATGACGTGCATCTTGGTCTTGAGCGAGATGATCAGCACGTCGTCGTTCTGGTGCCAGATGCGCACGGAGTCGTCTTCGTGGAAGGTCACGCCGGCGGTCTTGCCGTCGACAGCGCCCGAGCCGAGGACCGGAGCGCGGAAGGCCTGGCGGTCATACACGGCCAGAGTCGAACGTGGCACATAGCTGTTGCTAATCGCCGAGTACGAACCTTCTGGGGTATGCACGCCTTTTTCAGCGACCTGGCCTTCGAATACCCAGGCTGGCAGCGGTGCATTGCACAGTGCATTGCCAGCATCGATGTCTTCCTTGACCCAGGTGGCGATCTGCGACCAGCCTGCCGCTTGCCACGTTTCGAACGGGCCGACGGCCCAGCCGAAGCCCCAGCGCATGGCGAAGTCGACGTCGCGCGCGTTGTCGGCGATCGAACCCAGATGCACGGCGATGTAGTGGAAGGCGTCGCGGAAGATCGCCCACAGGAACTGCGCCTGTGGATTGGTCGATTCGCGCAGGGCCTTGAACTTCTTGACCGGATCCTTTTCTTTCAGGATGCGCGCCACGATGTCGGCAGCCTTGCCGCCACCGGCCACGTATTCACCCGAAGCGAAGTCGATGCGCTGGATGTCCTTGCCCACTTTTTTGTAAAAACCCGCGCCAGCTTTTTGACCCAGCGCGCCTGCAGCGATCAGCTTGGCCAGTGCGTCCGGCGTCTTGTAGACGGAGAAGAACGGATCGTCAGCCAGGTTGTCCTGCATGGTCTTGATCACGTGGCCCATCGTATCCAGACCGACCACGTCGGCGGTACGGAAGGTGCCCGACTTGGCGCGGCCCAGTTTGGCGCCGGTCAGGTCGTCGACCACGTCCACGGACAGGCCGAATTTTTCGGCTTCGTGGATGGTCGCCAGCATGCCGAAGATACCGACACGGTTGGCGATGAAGTTCGGGGTATCCTTGGCGCGCACAACGCCCTTGCCCAGGGTCGTGGTCAGGAAGCCTTCCAGCTGGTCGGCGATTTCCGGACGCGTCGCTGCGGTCGGGATGATCTCGACCAGGTGCATGTAGCGCGGAGGATTGAAGAAGTGCACGCCGCAGAAGCGTGCTTTCAGGTCAGCGTCGAAGCCTTCGGACAGCTTGGTGATCGACAGGCCCGAGGTGTTGGTGGCGAAGATCGCGTTTGGCGCGATGTGGGGAGCGACCTTCTTGTACAGGTCGTGCTTCCAGTCCATGCGCTCGGCGATGGCTTCGATAATCAGGTCGCAACCGGCCAGCGCGGCCAGGTTGTCTTCGTAGTTGGCCACTTCGATCAGGGCCGCGTCATCCTTGTTGCCCAGTGGTGCAGGCGAGAGCTTTTTCAGGTTCTCGATCGCGCGCAGCACGATGCCGTTCTTTGGACCTTCCTTGGCCGGCAGGTCGAACAGCACGACCGGTACCTTGGCGTTGACGCAATGCGCAGCAATCTGCGCACCCATCACGCCTGCGCCCAGAACGGCGACTTTTTTAACGATGAAATTGGTCATGGCTTTCCTTTAAAGTTACATCGTCCTCGCGAAGGCGGGGACCCATGGCACGGATGCTCAGCATGGGTCCCCGCCTCCGCGAGGACGATGTGATAGGTAATTAGAACAAGTCGGCGTCAAGCGCCAGCAGGTTGGCCGAACCGGAACGGGCCTGGCGAATCAGCATCGCGGTCTCTGGCTGCAGACGGGCGAAGTAGAAGCGTGCCGTTGCCAGCTTCGCTTTGTAGAAGTTGTCGCCAGAGTCTTCCTTGGCCAGCGCGATCTTCGCCATCTGTGCAAAGAAGTAGCTGTAGATCAGGTGACCGACCACGCGCAGGTAAGGTACCGCTGCCGCGCCCACTTCATCCGGATTCTGGAACGCCTTCATGCCGATTTCCATGGTCAGCTTGGTGACCTTGTCGCCCAGGTCGCCCAGCGGGGTGACGAATTCGGACATCGCTTCGTCGGTACCGTTTTCTTCCACAAACGCCTTGATCTTCTCGCCGAACTTGCGCAGCTTGGCGCCGTTGTCCATCAGGACTTTGCGGCCCAGCAGGTCGAGCGACTGGATGGTGTTGGTGCCTTCGTAGATCAGGTTGATACGCGCGTCGCGCACATACTGCTCCATGCCCCATTCCGAAATGTAGCCGTGGCCGCCGTACACCTGCATCGCTTCCGAAGTCGCCACCCAGGCGTTGTCGGTGATGAAGGCCTTGATGATCGGGGTCAGCAGCGCCACTTCGTCAGCGGCTTCCTTGCGTACGTCTTCGTCAGGGTGATTCAGTTCGCGGTCGATCTGCAGTGCCACATACGACGAGAACGCGCGTGCGCCTTCGGCGTAGGCTTTACCGGTCAACAGCATGCGGCGCACGTCGGCGTGCACGATGATCGGGTCGGCTTGTTTTTCAGGTGCTTTCACGCCCGACAGGCTGCGCATCTGAATGCGGTCCTTGGCGTAGACCAGCGCGTTCTGATACGCGACTTCGGTCAGGCCCAGCGACTGCATGCCCACGCCCAGGCGGGCTGCGTTCATGAACACGAACATGGCGTTCAAGCCCTTGTTCGGCTGGCCGATGATCCAGCCCTTGGCGCCGTCCAGATTCATCTGGCAGGTCGAGTTACCGTGGATGCCCATTTTTTCTTCGATGGCGCCGCAAGCGATGCCATTGCGCTCGCCGACCGAGCCGTCTGCGTTTGGCAGGAACTTCGGTACCAGGAACAGCGAAATGCCTTTCGAGCCTTCCGGTGCGTCCGGCACGCGGGCCAGCACCAGGTGGATGATGTTTTCGCTCATGTCATGCTCGCCGGCCGAGATGAAGATCTTCGAACCGGTGATCGACCACGAGCCATCTGCCTGCGGCAGCGCTTTCGAGCGCAGCATGCCAAGGTCGGTACCGCAGTGCGATTCGGTCAGGCACATGGTGCCGGTCCAGGCGCCGGAAACGAGCTTCGGCAGGTAGACTTTTTTCTGTTCGTCGGTGCCGTGCTCCAGCAGGCACTCGTAGGCGCCGTGCGACAGGCCAGGGTACATCGACCAGGCTTGGTTGGACGAGTTGAGCATCTCGTAGAACGAGTTGTTCACCACGATCGGCAAGCCCTGGCCGCCGTATTCAGGATCGCATGCCAGCGCAGCCCAGCCGCCTTCGACGTACTGCTTGTAGGCTTCCTTGAAGCCCTTCGGGGTCGTGACCGACTTGGTGGCGGCATCGAAATGGCAGCCTTCGCGGTCGCCGGAGTGGTTCAGCGGGAACAGCACGTTCTGCGTGAACTTGGCGCCTTCTTCCAGAACCTGGTTGATGATGTCGGTGTCAACATCTTCAAATTTCGGCATCTGCTTCAATTCGTCGGTGACGTTGAGGAATTCGTGCAACAAGAAGTGCATATCCCGAAGTGGCGCGACGTACTGACCCATGATTTTCTCCTGACGATACTATGATTGAACACCCTGCCGGACCATACCGGCGCGGGCAAAATTAGTCTTGCGATTGCTTTTTCGGATTCTGGTAATTCATGATGAGGCGCTCGAAGCCCACGCGTGCCCGATCAACGCTGCCCGGCATGCGCAGGAAGCGCGCATCGTGGTGCAGTGCCAGGATCAGGCCATACATTTCGTAGACCATCTGCTGGGCGTCGGTATCGGACTTGAGGTCGCCGATTTCGATCGATTGCTGCACACAGCGCAGCAGCGCGCCCTGCCAGGCACGCACCATCGAGACCAGCTCCTCGCGGATCGGTCCCGGACGGTCGTCGTATTCGACAGCGCCACTGATATAGATGCAGCCCGATGCGATCTCCACGCTGACGCGCTTGATCCAGCGTGCGTACATCGACATCAGACGGGCAATGCCGCGCACTTCTTTCATACTCGGGAAAAACACCTCTTGCTCGAAGCGGTGGTGGTACAGCTTGAGCACTTCCATTTGCAGGTCTTCACGCGAACCGAAGTGCGCGAATACACCGGACTTGCTCATGTTCATTTTGTCGGCAAGAAGGCCAATGGTCAGGCCTTCCAGACCGTCGCGGCTGGCGAGGTCGAGTGCGACATCGAGGATCGCGGCTCTGGTGAGCTCGCCCTTGCGCATGAATTTTGCTGAAGTGTTAATAACAGTACCCACAATGAGTTGGAATGAGCGCCCGCATGAATTGAAATCTGAACGCTCGTACTATTATCCACTACTGTAGAAATGTCAAACGGGAATCTAGAAGCGTTGTTCTATTGGTGCGGCGCACCAAAAACCCCCTGTTTTCACTCTAGCCGCGCGCTTTGCTGAGGGCCCGACGATCTTGTTTTGTGGGCCGTCCTTTGATGGTCGTGCCGGGCTCGCGGTAGAGCTTGCGCGCCTCTGCGTCATTTTCCCTTTTAGCAACACTGGTGGCGGTCTCTTCATAGAGGAGACGGGCCTCCGGCGCCGGTCCGCGATGGTCGGAAATGGCCAGTACCAGCACTTCCCAGATCTCGGCCCCATTGTCCACAAGCAATTTATCCCCGAGTTTGACCGCGCGCGCCGGCTTGATCCGCTCGCCGTCCAGCCGCACCCGGCCGTTGTCGACCGCATCGGTGGCCAGGGAACGGGTCTTGAAGAAGCGGGCTGCCCACAGCCATTTGTCGATACGTACGTTGTCCATGTGTTGTTTAAGCGTAACCGATGGCGAAGATGCGCATGGTCATTTTGTATAAAAAATAGGCAGCTTCATAACCGCTGCGCCGGATCCAGCTCACGTGTTCGAATTCTTCCGCCAGCACGGGGACCGCGTCGCCGATGCCTTCTAATATATGTTCGCGCATGGTTTGCGCAAACGCTTCGTCCTTGACTACGATATTGGCTTCCTGATTCAGGAACAGCGACAGGCCGTCGCAGTTGCTTGAGCCAACAGTCGACCAGTCGTCATCCACCACGGCCACCTTGGCGTGCAATTGGGTTTTGCGGTATTCATACACTTTCACCCCGCTGGCCAACAGCTTGGGGTAGAAGGAGCGCGCCACCATGTCCTGCAGCCAGATCTCACCGACACCAATCAATAGCTGGACTTCCACCCCGCGCTGCCCCGCCACCGCCAGCGCCTTGCGGAACTTGTGGCCGGGTGCAAAGTAAGGATTGACCAGCAAGACGCTTTTTTTCGCCCGGCCAATGGCCTGCAAGTAAGCGCGCTGAATGGTGTGGCGGTTACGCAGACTATCGCGCACCACAAATGCGGCCTGCACCGGCTTGTCGCTGTCCGGCAAAGGCTGCTTGCGCATTTCGCGAAACAGATTGATTCGCTTCATCAGGCCCAGCCGGCCCACGCGCGCCCATTGCGCCTGGGCTTCATGGTGGATGGTCGACACCAGCGGTCCCACCACTTGCACTGCGAAATCCCAGCGCGGAGCGGGCAAGCGCTTCCTGGCATCGTAGTCACAGAACCAGTCGTCATTGATATTGATGCCGCCGACAAAGGCCACCGTCCGGTCGACCACGGTCACCTTGCGGTGCGTACGGGCCACGCCACGGCGGAACCAGGAATTGAAAGCGCGAAAATGGACACCGCCCTCGACAAAGGCGTCGCGCAAACGCTTGCACTGCTGATTGCCCGTGCCCCACCAGTCAGTCACGACCCGCACTTTCACGCCGCGCTGGGCAGCTTTGATGAGCGCCCCTTCGACGGCGCGACCAGTATCGTCATCGGCAAAGATGTAGGTTTCGAAGTAGATATCGTACTGGGCATCTTCGATGGCCGCGATCATTGCCGGAAACAGTTCGACACCGCTTTCCAGCAAGGTAACTTCGTTATGAGCGATTAGATTGACTGCGCGCATGGGCTCGACGGTGAGGCGACCTCAGGCCAGCTTGAGATTGGCCACAATCGGGGCATGGTCGGACAGTTTGGCCCACAAGGTACCGTGCAGCACTTGGGCAGTATCGACCTTGAAGCCGCGCACATAAATGCGATCGAGGCGGAACCACGGCAAGGCAGCCGGGAAGGTTCGTGCCGGCACGACCGGCTTGTCGCGTCCGGCCAGGCCACGTACCAGGTCGCCAATGCGGGAGCGCGAGCCCAGTTCGTCAAACACTTCCACCACGTCCAGCGCATTGCGCAGCTTGTCGCTGAGCGTGTTGCGCCAATCGTTGAAGTCGCCGGCGATGATGACCGGTTCGCCATTGGGCGCCGATTTGTTGACGCAGTCGATCAGGGCCTGATTCTGGCGGCTGCGGCCCGATTCAAACAAGCCCAGGTGCACGACGAAACAATGGATCGGGCAGGTTTGGGTATTGATCACACAATGGAGAATCCCGCGTTGCTCATATGCATGGTCGGAAACGTCGTGGTTATGCGAGTTTTCGATCGGATAGGCGGACAGCAAGGCGTTGCCATGGTGGCCGTGGTCGTAGACCGCATTCATGCCATAGGCGGAATGGTGCGATTCACCGGCGAAAAATTCGTGCTGGGCCGATTGGGGCCAGTGGCGATGGCCACGGCTTTCCTCGCCAAACTTGTCCTGATAGCGGTCGTGCCGGCCTTGTACCTCTTGCAGAAACACGACGTCGGCGTCGAATTGGGCGATTGCCTTTTTCAGTGCGACAACGCGTGGTGTGCTCCGGATGGAGGACACGCCTTTGTGGATGTTGTAAGTTGCGACACGAATCTTCATGGGAACATTCTAACCGCATCCTTACGGATACCGCGCACAAGCGACGCCGCGCCTGAAAAAGTGGCGGTTTTTTGAAACTTGGGGGGATGGGCAGCTTTCTAGGCGAGGGCAGCTTTCCCAAGTATGCGCTCAATCAGTTGCTGTTCAAGCGCCGCAAACGCTTGTGTGCCGCGTCTGCCATGGCGCGGCAAATCAACGCGCAGGTCGAGCGCAAGTTTGGCGTCTTCAATCAACAGGACACGATCGGCCAGTACCAAAGCTTCCTGCACATCGTGGGTGACCAGGACGGCAGTAAAGCCGCGTTCGCGCCACAATGATTCAATCAATTGCTGCATTTCAATTCTGGTCAGCGCATCGAGCGCACCCAGCGGCTCGTCGAGCAGCAACAATTGCGGATCGTGTACCAGCGCCCGTGCCAGCGCCACGCGTTGACGCTGACCGCCCGATAACACGGTCGGCCATTCCGCGCCACGCGATGCAAGCCCTACCGTAGCAAGCGACGCCGCTGCGGCGCTGCGGTCTTTTTTCAGACCCAGCGCAACATTGTCCAGCACTGACTTCCACGGCAGCAAACGCGCTTCCTGGAACATGATCCGCACTTCGGGCTCACTGTCCGCAGCACCGATCTGCATCGTACCGCGATCCGGCGCTTCAAGCTGCGCAATGGTGCGCAGCAAGGTGCTCTTGCCGCAACCGCTGCGGCCAATCACGGCCACAAACTCGCCCGGCGCCAGATCGAGGTCGATCCCGGACAGCACCAGCTTGTCGCCATAGGATTTACCGACGCCCTGTAGCGACAAGCGCACGCCGCGCTGTTTAAGCGCCGCTGCCGCGACCGTGCTCTCTTCGATCCGATTGATTTGCATGCTGTCCTTTTAGCGGTAAGCTGGATTCCAGCGGAGGAAATAGCGTTCCATGCCGCGCGATAACAAGTCGGCGCCCTTGCCCAGCAGGGCGTACAGCAAAATGCCAACCAGGACCACGTCCGTTTGCAGGAACTCGCGCGCATTCATGGTCATGTAGCCGATGCCCGCTTGCGCCGAAATGGTTTCAGCGACGATCAGTAGCACCCATACCAGCCCCAGTGAAAAACGCACGCCCACCAGAATCGACGGTAGCGCGGCAGGCAAAATCACATCGCGATACAGCGGCCAGCCAGACACGCCATAGCTGCGCGCCATCTCGATCAAACCCTGGTCGGCCGAACGAATGCCGTGGAAGGTATTCAGGTAGACCGGGAAGAACACGCCAATTGCAAGCAGGAACAGCTTGGCCGTTTCGTCAATGCCGAACCACAGGATCACCAGCGGAATCAGTGCCAGCGCCGGAATATTGCGGATCATCTGCAGCGTGGTATCGAGCAGGGTCTCTGCACGCTTCACACTGCCATTGAGCAGACCAAGCACCAGGCCAAGACCCGCGCCGATGGCAAACCCGGTGGTGGCGCGCCACAGGCTGGTGCGCAAGTGCTGCCACAGTTCGCCGGATTCGGCCAGCGTCCAGAATGCCTTCGCCACTGCCCACGGTTCAGGCAAAATTCGGCTCGACAGCCAGCCCGCCTGCGCGGCGGCCTGCCATACGGCGATCAGCGCCACCGGCAATGCCCACGGCGCCAGGAGGGATGGCTTGCTCATGTCACGCCGCCTTTTTGGGCACGATATCGCTGGCCATCATCTCGCCAAATGGTCCGGTGATCGATTGCTCGCCCTGGACCTTGCCCTTGCCCAGCAGCGGGAATACCAGCTCGGCAAAACGGTACGATTCTTCCAGGTGCGGGTAGCCAGACAGGATGAAGGTATCGATACCCAGATCGGCATACTCCTGCATGCGCGCTGCCACGGTTTCCGGGTCGCCCACCAGCGCGGTACCGGCGCCGCCGCGCACCAGACCCACGCCCGCCCACAGGTTGGGCGAGACTTCCAGCTGGTCGCGCCGCCCGCCATGCAGGGCGGCCATGCGGCGCTGGCCCACCGAATCCATTTTTGCAAACGCAGCCTGCGCCTTGGCGATGACTTCGTCGTCCAGATGGCTGATCAATTCATCGGCGGCGCGCCACGCCGCTTCGTTCGTTTCGCGCACGATCACATGCAGACGAATACCGAAGCGCAGCGTGCGTCCGCGCTTGGCGGCGCGGGCCCGAATGTCGTCCAGCTTTTCCTTCACGGCGGCCGGTGGCTCGCCCCAGGTCAGGTACACGTCCATCTGTTCGGCCGCCAGTTCGTGGGCCGGTTCGGAAGAGCCGCCGAAGTACAGCGGCGGGTAAGGCTTTTGCACCGGGGGATACAAGGTCTTGGCGCCCTTGACCTGGATATGCTTGCCTTCAAAGTCGTAGCCGGCAGCGCCGCCCTCGCCTGCCATGGTCGCGCGCCACACTTTAAGGAACTCGTCCGAAATCTCGTAGCGCTTGGAGTGGTCGGCGAACACGCCGTCGGCCTCCAGCTCGCCCTGGTCACCGCCGGTGACCACGTTGATCAACAGACGTCCGTTGGACAGGCGGTCAAATGTCGACGCCATCCGCACCGACAAGCCGGGGCTGGACAGGCCGGGCCGGATCGCGACCAGGAACTTGAGTTTTTGCGTGACCGCGATCAGCGACGAGGCGACGACCCATGCGTCTTCGCAGGAACGGCCGGTCGGCAGCAATACGCCGTCGTAGCCTAGCGTATCGGCCGCCACGGCAACCTGTTTAAGATACTCGGCGTCGACCGTGCGTGCGCCTTTGCTGGTGCCCAGGTAGCGGCTGTCGCCATGGGTGGGGATGAACCAGAATACATTGAGTGACATAGGAACTCCTGCGTTACAGCTTGTAGGGCAACTGAGCGTCTTTTACAACGATCGGCTTGGGAATGAGCTTGAGGGTGCTGAAGACATCGGCGATTTTCTGCTGCTCGCCGATCACTTCCGGCGTGACTGGCTTCACGCCGTAGGCATAGCGGCTGGCGGCCAGTTCGACCACGGACGGCTCCAGGCCGGTTTGCGCAGTCAGGATCGCGGCCACGTCTTTCTGGTTCTGGCGGCCCCAGTCATCGACCTTGGCCAGTTCCTCGATCACGATGCGTACCGTGTCAGCATTGGCCACCGCGTAGGGACGCGAGGCCAGATAGAACTGGTGATTGGCCACCAGGCCCTTGCCGTCGGAAAGAATTTTCGCGCCAAGCTGTTTTTCGGCGGCCGCCAGGAACGGATCCCAGATCACCCATGCATCGACTGCGCCGCGCTCGAAGGAGGCGCGGGCGTCGGCCGGCGGAAGGAATACCACTTGCACATCCTTGTAGTTGACGCCTGCTTTTTCCAGCGCTTTGACCAGCAGGTAGTGCACGTTCGAGCCCTTGTTCAGCACGACCTTCTTGCCCTTGAGGTCAGCAATGCTGCGAATGGTCGAGCCTTTCGGCACGATGATCGCTTCCGACTGTGGCGACGGCGGCTCGTTGCCGACGTAGACCAGATTGGCGCCGGCGGCCTGCGCAAAGATCGGCGGCGCTTCGCCTACAGCGCCAAAGTCGATGCTGCCCACGTTCAGGCCTTCCAGCAGAACTGGGCCAGCCGGGAATTCTGTCCACTTGACGCTGATGCCTTTTTCGGCCAGCCGCTTTTCCAGCGTGCCACGCCCCTTGAGGAGCGTCAGGGTGCCGTACTTCTGGTAGCCGATGCGCACTTCCTTGCTGGCCTGGGCGCTGGCGTCGGTAGCGACGCCAGTAGCTAGTACGGTGGCCAACAGCAGGCCAAGTGTCAGGCGGCGGGTGGCACGTTTATTTGAATACAGGGTCATCTTCTTGTTCTTTCGGTGAGGGTCAGGCAGCCAGGGCCGGGGTGGTCAATTGGTGCTGCGCGGCGCGATAACTGGGCAGCGCCTGCAATTCGGCGGACAGCTGCGCGACACCCTTGGCGATGCGCGCGGCGATGGGAGCATCGGCCTCAAAGCCCGCTTCGGGGCTCCATTGCAGCTGCGCTGACGTAGCGTAAATACCGGGCAGGATGAAACGTGCCGAGAGTGATGCCAGCACCGGCCGCAGTGCATAGTCCAGCACCAGCATGTGCGACTGGCTGCCACCTGTGGCCAGTGGCAGCACCAGCTTGCCGTCCAGGCCATCCTGGGGCAGCAGATCGAGGAAGGCTTTCAGGATGCCTGTATAGGAAGCCTTGTACACCGGCGTGGCGATGACGATGGCGTCGGCGTCCAGCACCAGTGCCGTGGCACGGACGATGGCCGGGTCATTGAAGTCGCCGTGCAGCAGTGCCTCGGCCGGCAAATCGCGCACCTGCAGTCGGTTGCAGCGGTGGCCCTGCAGGGCAAGCTTGTCGCCGATGTGCTGCAGCAGCCGGGCGCCGCTTGACGATGCCGCAGGGCTTCCGCCCAACAATAAAACGCTCATGATTGGTCCGTATCAGGTTAGTGATCATGCATAACTGAGCACAGCGTAAGCCGCACGCCACAAAATAAAAACGAATGGTTTCGCGCTTGAATATGCGTTTTTCGTTCCAGCGTTTTGCGTATATCGAAGGTCGGATATCTTCGTTCCCTTCCCCTCAAGCGCGGTGCAATACTGTTTTTCACCAAATGAAATCAGGACATTACCGATGCCCGCTACACTTCTTCGCCAGCCGTCCGACACGGCGCTGCCAGATGCCATCAGCATCGCGGAAGCGCTCGCCGAGCGGCTCTCCCACAATGCCGCCGAACGTGATGCCGCAGGCGGTCACGCTGCCGCTGAACGGCAGTGGATTCGTGATTCGGGTCTGCTGACGCTGTCGATCCCCACCGAATTCGGTGGCCAGGGCGCTTCCTGGA
Organism: Massilia sp. CF038; assembly: GCF_900129765.1. Lineage (GTDB taxonomy): Bacteria > Pseudomonadota > Gammaproteobacteria > Burkholderiales > Burkholderiaceae_D > Telluria_A. Next base: position 133,589 of record NZ_FQWU01000005.1, on the reverse strand, counting down.
GCACGGTGTACGAGGTGATCCGCATCCTGGCCCGCGCCGACAGCGCGCTGGCCCACGTATTCGGCTTTCACCACCTGCAGCTCGCAGGACTAACCTTGTACGGCAACGCCCAGCAGCAGCGCCAGTTGTTCGAAGCGACGGTGCACGACGGCCTGTTCTGGGGTAACGCACTGAACCCGCTGGACAAGCGCACCGTGGCGCGCGCCACTGCCGACGGCTTTATCCTGAACGGCACCAAGAGCTTCTGTTCCGGTTCGGTCGGGTCGGACTGGCTGACCGTCAGCGCCTGGGACGAGCAAGCTGGCGCCGCACTGATCGCAGTACTGCCGACCACCCAGGCCGGCATCACTGTGCAAGCCGACTGGGATGCGTTCGGCCAGCGCCAGACCGACAGCGGCAACGTCCACTTCGACCAGGTCACGCTGCGCGCCAGCCTGGTGCTGCAGCAGCCAGGCCAGACGCCAACGCCGCAGGCGACGCTGCGTTCGCAGATCGCGCAGCTGATCATGGCCAACCTTTATCTGGGCATCGGTCAGGGCGCCTTTGCCATTTCACGTCAATACACATGCGAGCAATCGCGCGCCTGGTTTGCATCTGGTGTGGAAACCGCCGCCGATGATCCCTTCGTGCAGCACCGCTATGGCGACTTATGGCTGCTGCTGCGCCCTGCCGAAGTGCTGGCCGATCAGGCCGCGCTGGCGCTCGATGCCGCCTTCGCAAAAGGCGCTTTGCTGACGGCGCGCGAGCGGGGTGAAGTCGCGGTGGCGGTGGCCGAAGCGAAAGTGCTGTCGCATCGCGCCGGTGTGGAAATCAGCAGCCAGATGTTCGAATTGACAGGCGCTCGCGCTACATCGGCACGATTCGGCTACGACCGCTTCTGGCGCAACGTGCGCGTGCATACCTTGCACGACCCGGTCGACTACAAGCTGCGCGACCTTGGGCGCTATGCGCTCAAAGGCAGCGTGCCTGAACCCACCGCTTATTCCTGACCATGGCCCCACTTTCACAGCCATTGATCCAGGTCCGGAACGTGTCCAAGACCTTTGCACTGCCACGTGGCGGGCGCTTCGACGCCGTACGCGACGTCAGCCTGGACGTGCATGAAGGCGATATTTTCGGCCTGATCGGCACCAGCGGTGCCGGCAAGTCGACCCTGCTGAGGCTCATCAACCTTCTGGAACGCCCCGACAGCGGAAGTGTCACCGTCGCCGGCAAAGAGCTGACGCAACTGAGCAAGCGCGAATTGCGCGAAGCACGTCAGAACATTGGCATGATTTTCCAGCAGTTCAATCTGCTGCAGAACGCCAGCGTGTACGAGAACGTGGCCTTCCCCCTGCGCATCCACGGCACCCTCAATGCGCCACGCCTCGATGCCCGTGTACGCGAGTGCCTGGATCTGGTTGGTATGGCCGACAAGGCAGACAATTACCCGGCCCAGCTATCGGGGGGACAAAAGCAGCGTGCCGCCATTGCACGCGCACTGGCTAGCCGCCCTGCGGTGCTGCTGTGCGACGAACCAACGTCAGCGCTGGACGCGCAAACCACCCGCGCCCTGCTCGACACCCTGCGCGACATTAACGACCGCCTGGGAGTGACGATCGTGATCGTCAGCCACGAGCTGTCGGTGCTGGGCGCGATCTGCAACCGCGTTGCCGTCATCGAAGAAGGCAAGCTGGCCGAGGAATTCGACCTGGCCGATACCAGCGCACCGCGCAAGACCGCGCTTGGGCGCGAACTGGCCTACTACGGCACCGAAAGCTATGCCCAGGCGGCGTGGAAGGGAGCGGCCCATGCTTGAAAATGTGGTCTCCATGCTGCCGGAACTGTGGACGGCGTTCGGGCAAACCATGACCATGCTTGCCATTGGCTTGACGTCGGCCGTGCTGCTGGGCGGGCCACTCGGCATCCTGCTGTTCCTGGTGGCCGACGGGCAGTCATTGCAGCACCGCCCGCTGTCACTGCTGCTTGGCTGGTTCGTCAACACGGTGCGCTCGTTCCCGTTCATCATTTTGCTGGTCGCCCTGGTACCGCTCACGCGCATCATCGCCGGCACCTCGATCGGTCCGCTGGCAGCATCGGTGCCGCTCTCGTTCGCCGCCATTCCTTACTTTGCGCGCCTGGTCGAGCAAAACCTGCGTGAGGTGCCGCGCGGTGTCATCGAGGCTGCCCACGCCATGGGGGCGTCCGAATTCCAGATCATCACACGCGTGCTGCTGGTCGAGTCGCGCTCCGGCCTGGTGCTGGCGCTGACGGTGCTGGCAATCAGCTTCCTGTCGTATTCCGCCGTTGCCGGCGTGGTCGGCGGCGGCGGCATTGGCGATCTTGCTATTCGCTACGGCTACTACCGCTTCGAGACCGACATCATGATCGTCACCGTCGCCATTCTGGTGCTGCTGGTGCAGCTGATCCAGTTTGCCGGCAATCGGCTCGCACGCCGCATCGACCATCGCTAATCCACTCTATCGAAAGGCATTCATGTCCATCACACGCCGTACTCTGGTCGTCGCCCTTGCCGGCATCACTCTGGCGGCATCGGCTGCCGCCAAGGACCCAAAAGAACTGGTCATCGGCACCAGTGCCGGTCCTTACGCCGACCAGATCAAGCTTGGCATCAAGCCGATCCTCGAGAAACAGGGCTACAAGATCAAGGTGGTCGAATTCAACGACTACATTCAACCGAATTTCGCACTGGCGGAAGGCTCGCTGGACGCCAACGTGTTCCAGCACATTGTGTACCTGACCAAATTCGCGACCGAGAACAAGCTGGCCATCACCAGCCTGGTGACCATCCCCACGGCACCAATTGCGATCTACAGCAAAAAGCACAAGTCGCTGGCGGAGGTAAAGGCCGGGACCACTGTGGCGCTGCCCAATGATCCAACCAACCAGGCACGCGCGCTTGTGCTGCTCAATCAGCTGGGTTGGATCAAGCTGCGCGAAAAGTTCGATCCAATCCGCGCTTCGGAGAAGGACATCGCGGTCAATATCAAGCAAATCAAACTGATTCCCCTGGAAGCGGCGCAATTGCCACGCTCATTGCAGGACACGGACTACTCCTTCGTGAACGGGAATTACGCCCTGGCGTCGGGCCTTAAACTGACGGAAGCGCTGATCACGGAGAAAATCTCCAGCAACTACGTCAATCTGGTCGCCGTGCGCACCGCCGACAAGGACAAACAATTTGCCAAGGACCTGGCAGCAGCTTACCGCTCGCGCGAATTTCTCGACGTGACCAACAAGCACTTTGCCGGCTACGCAAAAACAGACTACCAGCTTGCACTGCAAGCCGGACAGGGAAAACAATGAGCAAGCAGATTCGCTTCAACGCATTCCAGATGAATGCGCCCAGCCACCAGTCGCCGGGCCTGTGGACCCACCCGCGCGATGAAGGCTCCCGGTACACGCAGCCAGGCTACTGGACCGAACTGGCGCAACTGCTGGAAGCGGGCCGCTTCGATGCGATCTTCCTGGCCGACGTACTGGGTGTCTACGAAGTGTACGGGAGCAGCGCCGATGCCGCCCTGCGCTACGGCGTGCAGGTGCCACTCAACGACCCGCTGGCCCTGGTGCCGCTGATCGCGGCCGCTACCGAGCACCTGGGCATCGGCGTGACCGCCGCGCTGACCTACGAGCATCCCTACACCTTCGCGCGGCGCATTTCCACGCTCGATCACTTGAGCGGTGGCCGCATCGGCTGGAACATCGTCACGGGCTACCTTGACAGCGCCGCGCGCAACCTGGGACTGGAACAGCAGCTGGGCCACGATGCGCGCTACGACCTGGCCGACGAATATCTGGACGTGGTCTACAAGCTGTGGGAAAAGAGCTGGGACGACGATGCTGTGGTGCGCGACAAGGCACGCGGCATCTTTACTGACCCGGCCAAGGTTCATCCCATCAATCACCATGGCCGCCACTACACCGTCCCTGGCATTCATTTATGCGAACCGTCGCCGCAGCGCACTCCCATGCTGTACCAGGCCGGTGCTTCACCTCGCGGAACTGCTTTTGCGGCGCGCCACGCGGAAGCGACCTTTGTCAGCGGTCCGAGTATCGCCGTGGTAAAGAAGTATGTGAACGACACGCGCTCCACCCTGGAAGCGGCCGGCCGCGATCCTGCCTCGGTACTGATCTACGCGCAGGCGCTGATCATTACCGGCGCCACCGATGACGAGGCGCGCAGCAAATACGAGGATTACCTCAATCACATCGACGTCGACGCAGCACTGGCCCTGCTGTCCGGCTGGACCGGGGTCGACTTCAGCAAGCTGCCGCTGGACGCCACGATCGACTACATCGAAACGCAGGCCGGGCGCTCTGCGCTGGCATCGCTGAGCGAAGCCGATCCCTCGCACCGCTGGACAGTGCATGAAGCGGCCCAGTTCATCGGTCTGGGTGGCCGCGGACCGGTACTGGTGGGCGACGCCGGCCAGGTGGCAGACCAGCTCGAGGCATGGATGGATGCCACGGGGATCGACGGCTTCAATCTCGCCTTCGCCGTTTCGCACGACAGCATGCGCGACGTGGTGGAACTGGTGGTGCCCGAGCTGCAGCGGCGCGGCCGCTACCCCACCGAATACACCGCCGGCACTTTGCGCCACAAATTGCACGGCAAAGGCCCGCGGCTGGCCGCAAGCCATCCCGGCCGCCAGGTCACCATCGACGTACCGCTGCAATCGGCAGCATGACATCAAGGACATCATGAAACGCAGAGAGTTACTCCAGTTTGCCGCCAGCGGCGCCGCCTTGTCGCTGCTTCCCGCCACGGTGCACGCAGCACCGCTCAAGGAACTGCGGCTCGACTACGCCTACTATTCGCCAACCAGCCTCGTTCTGCGCCGTTTCGGCTGGCTGGAAGAAGAATTCAAGGCGGACGGCACGGCCATCAAGTGGGTGCACAGCGCCGGCAGCAATCGCGCTCTGGAATACCTCAATGCAAACAGTATTGATATCGGCTCCAGCGCAGGCTTGGCTGCGCTGCTGGCCAAGGCCAACGGCAACCCGATTCGTACGCCTTACATCTACTCGCGGCCGGAATGGACAGCTCTGGTGGTGCGCAAGGATTCGCCGATTCGCACGATTGCAGATCTGAAGGGAAAGAAGGTCGCCGCCACCAAAGGCACCGACCCTTACCTGTTCCTGCTGCGCGCCCTGAAGACAGGTGGTCTCAAACGCAGCGATATCGAGCACGTCGGTCTACAGCATGCCGATGGCCGCATCGCGCTGGAGCAAGGCAAGGTCGATGCCTGGGCTGGATTGGACCCGCACATGGCGGCAAGTGAACTGGAAGGCGGTTCTCGTCTCATTTACCGCAACGTCGCCTTCAATACCTACGGCTTCCTGAACGTACGCGAAGACTTCCTGGCGGCGCATGCGGCCGAAACCGCTCGCGTGATCCGCGCTTATGAAAAGGCCCGTCTGTGGGTGCGCGCCAACCAATCGGACGCAGCAAAGATCTTGTCTGAAGAAGCCAAGGTATCGCTGCCTGTGGCGCTGCTTCAGATCAAACTGCGTAGTGACTTCAGCAATCCGCAACCGTCGGCCGAACATCTGAAGGCTCTGCAGCTGGCGGCGCCGATCTTGCTGGATGAAGGCCTGGTCAAGCCAGGTACAGACCTGACCCAGGCAATTGCCACGCTGGTCGACACCCGCTTTTCGCAGTCCTTGATTGCGAAAGCCTGATTGACCATGAACACGCGCCTGCTCAAGCTTGAATCAACGGCGCTGCCGCGTCGGCCGGCATGGAAGCTGCCACTCGGGATTTTGCTGCCGGGCGCCGTACTTCTGCTGGCGGAGGCTGGCGTGCGTAGCGGTTTAATCCCCGCCAATCTGCTGCCGGCGCCCAGCGAGATCGCCGGCACGCTGTTTTATCTGGTGCAGAATGGACTGGCAAGCCATGTGATCAGCAGTACCGCAAGGGTGGTCGCCGGTTTCGGCATTGGTGCTGCGCTGGCCGTTGTGCTGGGCGCGGCGGTGGCGCTGAACCGGCGCGTTGATGCCCTGCTCGATCCAACCTTTCAAGCCCTGCGTGCCATTCCCTCGCTGGCATGGGTGCCCTTGCTCCTGCTCTGGTTTGGCATCGATGAAACGCCCAAGCTGATACTGATCGCAATTGGCGCCTTCTTCCCGGTGTACATGGGCGTGGTGTCCGGCATTCGGGGCGTCGACCGCAAGCTCGTCGAAGTCGCACAGCTATACCAGCTAAGCCGCACGGCACTGGCGCGCAGGGTGCTCATTCCCGCTGCGCTGCCCTCGTTGCTGACGGGACTGCGCAATGGACTGAGCCTGGCCTGGATGTTCATGGTGGCGGCAGAGCTGATCGCAGCCAGCCGAGGGCTGGGCTATCTGCTGTCGGACGGGCGCGAAACCAGCCGGGCCGACATCGTGATCGCTGCCATCGTTCTGCTTGCGCTGCTGGGCAAGGCCAGCGACAGCTTGATGGTGGCACTTGAAAAGCGCTTGCTCGTCTGGCGCGACAACTATGACAATGAGGCGGTGCGATGACAGAAATGCTTGATATCTTCGTCGCCGAAAAGCGCTACGGTGCGCGCCAGATCCTTCGCGACTTGCGCCTTACCTTGCGAACGGGTGAAATCGTTGCGCTGATCGGCGCCAGCGGCTGCGGCAAAAGTACCCTGCTGTCCATCGTCGCGGGGCTGGACCGCCACTACCGCGGACAGATCGTCCTGAACGGACTACCAGTTCAGGGCATCAGTGCCGACATCGGGTTCATTTTCCAGGAGCCGCGCCTGTTCCCCTGGCTTAGCGTGGCCCAGAACATCGCCTTCAGCAAGGGGCCCGGCGTTGCCGAGGACCCGCTGGTAACCGAACTGCTGGCCGAAGTTGGCCTGACCGGATATGGCGGTGCCTTGCCCAAGCAGCTATCGGGCGGTCAGGCGCAGCGAGTGGCAATAGCGCGTGGACTGTACACGAGGCCCAAAGTGCTTCTGCTCGATGAGCCGTTTTCCGCCGTCGATGCATTCACACGCATCAAGCTGCAGCAGCTGCTGGAGCGCGTGGCGCACGAGCATGGACTCACGGTGCTACTGGTCACGCACGATATCGATGAGGCGCTCTTTCTGGCCGACCGCGTCGTCCTGCTCGACAATACGGCGGGACCAGTACGCACCCAGTTTGATGTGGACTTGCACCGCCCGCGCAAACGCAGCGATGCCGCCGGCGGTCCACTCAAGGCGGCGGTTCTGCAGCAGCTGGAAACCGCGCACGCAATCTAGTCCTGCCGCATGTGCGCCTGGTTCACGCTGCTGCCAGGCGCCACGCTCTCGGTCAGCCACACATTGCCGCCGATAGTGGATCCGGCACCAATGGTGATGCGGCCCAGGATCGTCGCGCCGGCATAAATGACCACGTCGTCCTGCACGATCGGATGGCGCGCCACGCCTTTGATCAAAGCGCCGCTGTCGTCCGTGGGGAAACGCTTGGCGCCAAGCGTGACGGCTTGATACAGGCGCACACGCTCGCCGATAATGGCGGTCTCGCCGATGACCACGCCGGTACCATGGTCAATAAAGAAGCTGGCGCCGATCTGCGCGCCGGGGTGGATATCGATACCAGTGAGCGAATGGCCAATATCCGATATCAAGCGCGCCAGGAACGGCACACCCAGCTGGTGCAAACGGTGTGCGAAGCGGTAGTACAAAATGGCGATGGTACCTGGGTAGCAGAGCATGATTTCGGCCACCGATGTGGCGGCCGGATCGCCTGCCAGCGCGGCCTGCACATCCGACACCAGCAGCGCCCGGATCGTCGGCAGGCTGGCAGCGAAATCGCGCGTGATGGCGGCTGCGCGCTGGATCGTCGCTTCGGCATGTTCGGGCTCTGCGTCCGGGCCGAACAGCAAGCCGCGCCGGACTTGTTCAACCAGCGTGTTCAGCGTCGTCGTCAGGGTATCGCCGACAAAGTAGTCGATGCTGTCGTCGGTCAGGTTGGGCCGGCCGTAGTGAGTGGGGAACAGTGCCGCCGACAGGCCATCCACGATTTGCGACAGCGCCTCGCGCGATGGCAGTTCGCGCACGCGGCCATGGTGGCGGATGTTATGGGTGGCCTCGCGCGAAACACGCAGTGCCTCGATCACGGGTCCGAGGTTCCAGTTGGGCGGCTTGCTGCCGCTCTGGTCGATATGGTCGACAGGTTCGATTTTCATCACCCCAGCGTACGCCGGCGCGCGCGCAGCGGGAACGAATCAATTCAAGGATCGATATGCGTTTTTTGCAGCTAGCGGCGGGGGCCGTAATTGTATTTGCGCTCGATCGCGTTTGACACGCCCTCGCTGTTCATGGCCGACAGCGCCATGTTCATCCTGGTGATCAATGTGTCGGCAACGTCGGTGTTGCAGGCCAGGTACAAGCCGGTCTGGCGGAAGGTGAGCACTGGCACGATTTTGCCGCTCCAGCCGTTGTCGGCAATGAGCGGCCCGCCATTCTGGGTGCTGGACACCCACAGGTCGATCCGGTCCAGCAGCAGTTTGCGCGGGTTGGCCAGACGCTCGTGGACCGTGTCGACCAGGTAGCCCTGAGCGCTGAGCGTTTCGCCGCGCACGTCACCAAAATAGGCACCAATGCGATATTTACGCGCGTCCTCAAGCACCGTTACCTGATATTTGCGGCCGGCGCGGCCATACAGGGTCCAGTCGGTGGTATGGGTTGGTCCAACCCACTTGAAAAGCGCATCGCGCTCCGGAATACGGCTGACCGAGAAAATGCACGCGTCGCTGCGCGTTTGCGCCAGCAGGTAAGCCCGTTTCCACGGCAGCACATCGATCTCGTATTCCACGCCAGCCCTGGCCAGGATCTGGCGCACCTTGTCAACGGCAAAACCGGCCAGACGGCCGTTGTCCAGCGTGGCTGCCGGTGCGCCGAGCTCTGTGACCACATACAGACGCGGACGCGGCGAAGCATCCGCCACGGCCAGCAAAGGCAGGCCCGCGAGCAGCATGCTCATCAACGCGTGCCTGGTGTGCTTCATGGATTGACCAGCGGCGCCGTCTGCAGATACTCAAAGCGCTGCTCGATGGCCTTGTAGCTGCCATCGGCCTCCATCGAACGCAGGGCGGCATGCATGCGCGCCACATCGGCGTCGGGCGTGGCGGCGTTGCATGCGAGGTAAAGTTTGACCATGCGATAAGTATGAACCGGGACGATCTTGCCGGTCAACCCAACCCGCGCGAGCACGGCGCGCGAAGAACGTGTGCTGTTGACCCACAGGTCGATCCGATCGAGCATCAGCTTGCGTGGATTGGAATCGTCGTTCTGTACGAACTCCACATTCAAGCCATGCTCGCGCAGGAATTCGCCTCGCACATCACCGTTGTAGGCGCCAATGCGCAAACCGCGCGCATCGTCCAGCGAACGGATATTGTATTGGCGGTCGGCGCGCCCATACAGCACCCAGTCGGCCTGCGAAATCGGTCCGATCCAGTGGAACCAGGTTTCCCGTTCAAGGCTACGGGTGGTCATGAAGACACAGGTATTCGGGTTGGTATGCGCGAGAGTGATGGCACGCTTCCACGGCATCAAGGCGATGGTGTACGGCAGGCCGGCGCGGCGCATGATCTCATGGACTTTTTCAGCGGCGTGACCCGTTACGCGGCCCTTTTCCAGCATGACGGCCGGTACAGTCGTTTCAGCCGTGATGGTGATCGTGGCAGCTACCGGCGCACACAGCGCGGCCACGGCGCCAGCGAAGGCCAGGTGCCTAATGACGCGCCGGGATGCCGACATAGTTGTACTTTCGCTCGATGGCTGCCGAAACACCTTCGCTGTTCATGGTGCGAAGCGCGGCATTCATTTTGTCGACCAGCGCATCGGGCACGGATTTATGGCAGGCCAGATAAAGCTCCGTGCGTTTGAATGTCAGCACTGGCACGATTTGTTCGCTCCAGCCGTTTTCGGCAATCAGGCTAGTACCGACCCGCATGCTCGATACCCACAGGTCGATGCGCTCAACCAGCAGCTTGCGCGGGTTCGACAGCTTGTCCGGCACTGTGTCGACATTAAAGCCCTGTGCGAGCAGGGTGTCGCCCCGCACATCGCCGTTGTAGGCGCCGATGCGGTAGCGGCGTGCATCTTCGATACGCGCGATCTGATAGTCGCGGCCAGTGCGGCCGAACAGCGTCCAGTCGTTTTCGTGGGTGGGGCCAATCCATTGGAACATGGTCTCGCGCTCTGGCACGCGGGTGGTGGAATAGACGCAGGTGTCGACCTGAGTCTGGGCCAGCATGTAGGCCCGTTTCCAGGGCATGATTTCGATGTCGTAGTCGACGCCGACACGCTCCATGATCAGGCGGATCTTGTCGGTCGCAAAACCGATGACCTGGCCCTCACTCATCATGGCGGAAGGGGGCGACGATTCGGCCTTGATGTACAGATGCGGGTGCGCCACGGCGCTGGACGCAATTGCCAGGCCGGCCAGGACGAAGAAAACCCGATGCAATGGTCGTTTCATTAACACAAGGATAGCGCAAGGCCGGGGCGCGCGCTAGCGCAAATGCGCGCGTTGCGGCAGCTGCAAAATCGCCTCGGCGTTGGACGAGGAAAAGCAGCGATCGGCCGCTTCCATATAGGGCAGCCATACATGCTGCACATGCTCGCGCGGGCTGAGGACGACGCCGATATCGCGCGGGACGCACACGCCGAACACATGCTCGGTATTGTGGGTGACGCCGGGGGCGTAGCGGTGACGCCAGACGGGGTAAATTTCGTAGATGTTGGAGAGCTGCCAGTCGCGCAGGACGATGGCGACGCCGTCGGCAACGATGCCGGTTTCTTCGCGCAGTTCGCGTGCGGCGGTGTCGATGAGCGGCTCGTCCGGTGCGTCGAGCGACCCGGTGACGGACTGCCAGAAGCCAGGGCGGTCGGCGCGCTCGATCAGTAGCACTTCAAGATCGGCCGTATGAATGACGACCAAAACTGATTCGGGAATCTTATGCAAAGGCCAGCTCCAAAACGCACATCGCCCTCGCGAAGGCGGGGGCCCATGCCATTTTACCGAATTCGGCAGGATGGTATGGCCCCCCGCCTACGCGGGGGCGATGTGGGGGTAGGGTTTTAGGCGATCTTAAGCAAAGGCCAGCTACAAAACGCACATCGCCCTCGCGAAGGCGGGGGCCTATACCACTTTACCGAATTCGGCAACATGGTATGGGCCCCCGCCTACGCGAGGGCGATGTGGAGGTGTGGCTTTTGGCAGTCTTATGCAAAGGCCGCTAGAAAACCGACATCGCCCTCGCGAAGGCGAGGGCGATGTGGTGGTGAAGCTTTAGGCGATCTTCGGTTCCGTCGTACGCAAACGGATATGCAGTTCACGCAGCTGCTTCTCGTCGACTTCCGACGGCGCGTTGGTCAACAGGCACTGCGCGCGCTGGGTTTTCGGGAAGGCGATCACGTCGCGGATCGAATCGGAACCGGTCATCATGGTCACGATACGATCCAGACCAAAGGCCAGACCGCCGTGCGGTGGCGCGCCGTACTGCAGCGCGTCAAGCAGGAAGCCGAACTTGAGCTGGGCTTCTTCGGCGTCGATCTTCAGTGCACGGAATACCTTGCTCTGCACTTCTTCGCGGTGGATACGGATCGAACCGCCACCCAGTTCCCAGCCGTTCAGGACCATGTCGTAGGCCTTGGCGATGCAGGCGCCAGGATTCGTTTCGAGCATATCTTCGTGGCCGTCTTTCGGCGCCGTGAACGGGTGGTGGGTCGCGGTCCAGCGGTCCGACTCTTCGTCGTAGTCGAACATCGGGAAGTCGACCACCCACAGCGGTGCCCATACGTCGTTGAACAGGCCGGCCTTCTTGCCGAACTCGGAGTGGCCGATCTTCACGCGCAGCGCGCCAATGGCGTCGTTGACGACCTTGGCCTTGTCGGCGCCGAAGAAGATCAGGTCGCCGTCTTCGGCGCCCGTCAGTTCCAGTACCTTGGCCAGCGCGGCATCGTCGAGATTCTTGACGATTGGCGACTGCAGGCCATCGCGGCCCTTGGCCTTCTCGTTGACCTTGATGTAGGCCAGACCCTTGGCGCCGTAGATGGCGACGAACTGGGTGTAGGCGTCGATTTCCGAACGGGGCATGCTGCCGCCTTGCGGTACGCGCATGCCGACCACGCGGCCACCAGCCATGTTGGCGGCGCCGTTGAAGACCTTGAACTCGACCGACTTCATGATCTCGGTCAGGTCGGTGAATTCGAGCTTGACGCGCATGTCCGGCTTGTCGGAACCGTACAGGCCCATCGCGGTGGCAAAGTCCATCACCGGGAACGGGTTCGGCAGGTCGATGTCGAGCGTGTTCTTGAAGACGATGCGGATCATGTCTTCGAACAGATCGCGGATTTCCTGTTCGGTCAGGAACGAGGTCTCACAGTCAATCTGGGTGAATTCAGGCTGACGGTCTGCGCGCAAGTCTTCGTCGCGGAAGCACTTGGTGATCTGGTAGTAGCGGTCGAAGTTGGCCACCATCAGCAGCTGCTTGAACAGCTGTGGCGATTGCGGCAGCGCGAAGAAGTTACCCGCGTTGACGCGCGACGGCACCAGGTAGTCGCGCGCGCCTTCCGGGGTCGACTTGGTCAGCATTGGCGTTTCGATGTCGATGAAGCCCAGCGCGTCGAGGTACTTGCGCACTTCCATGGTGACCTTGTAGCGCAGGCGCAGGTTGTTCTGCATTTGCGCGCGGCGCAGGTCGAGCACGCGGTGGGTCAGACGGGTGGTTTCGGACAGGTTGTCGTCGTCCAGCTGGAACGGTACCGGCACCGATGCGTTCAGCACTTCCACGGCGCTGGCCACCACTTCGATTTTGCCCGACTTGAGGTTGTCGTTGATGGTCGTGGCCGAACGGGCCGTGACAACGCCGGTGATGCGCAGGCAGAACTCGTTGCGCACGCCTTCGGCGACCTTGAACATTTCAGCCTGGTCGGTATCGCAAACCACCTGCACCAGACCTTCGCGGTCGCGCAGGTCGATGAAAATCAGTTTGCCATGGTCGCGGCGACGGTGAACCCAGCCGCACAGGCTGACGGTTTGGCCCAGCAGTTCTTCAGTAACAAGGCCGCAGTAGTTTGTACGCATCGAGGACATATTATTTTCAGTCTAGGTTAATTATTTGGTTGGCAAACTCTCGGGGGCAACGACACCCATCGAGACAATATATTTCAAAGCGGCGTCGACCGACATGTCGAGTTCAACGACCTTGCTGCGTTCCATCATCAGGAAAAAACCCGAGGTCGGGTTGGGCGTGGTCGGTACATAAACACTGATGTAGTCGCCGGTCAGGTGGTTCTTCACATCGCCGCCGGGCACGCCGGTCAAAAAGCCGATGGTATAGCTGTCCGCATGCGGGTACGGCAGCAAAACAGCTTTGCGGAAGGCATTGCCGGACGACGAAAACAAGGTATCCGACACCTGCTTGACGCTGCCGTAGAGCGAGCTGACCACCGGAATGCGGTGCAGCAGGCGCTCCCACAGGCGCACCAGATAATTGCCGATCAGATTATTCGTCAGCAGGCCGGTCAGGAAAACAATCGCGATCGTGAGTATCGTGCCCAGGCCCGGAATGCGATAGCCGATCAAGCTTTCAGGACGCCACTGCTGCGGTAACAGCAGCAGCGACTGGTCCATCGTATTAATTACCAGGCTCAGGACCCACACCGTGATGGCGATCGGGACCAGAATCAGCAATCCGGTAATGAAATATTTGCGCATTTAAATCTCAGTGAAGGTTAGCGGCGCGGCCAATCAGGTGTTGCTGGTGCCAGGGGTGGCCGGCGTCGTGCTGGCGGCAGGCGCGGCGGTACTGGCCGCTGGCGCAGCAGGTGCGGCTGGCGCTGCATCGACCGGACCAGTTGCAGTGCCGGTGGACGGCGGCGTGCCACCGCGGAAATCGGTCGCATACCAGCCAGTGCCCTTGAGCTGGAAGCCCGCGGCAGTCAGCTGCTTCTTGAAAGATGGCTTACCGCAGGAAAGGCAGACCGTCAGTACCGGGTCCGAAATTTTCTGCAACACATCTTTGGCAAAACCGCATTCATCGCAGCGGTAGGCGTAAATCGGCATTGATTACTCCGCAAAAATCGTCAAAACCCTGAATTATAAGCCTTTTTTAAGTATGCCAGCATAAAGTGCCCCCTCTACATGATGCAATGTCATCACAAACTGGTAAGATGCGTGCCTGCCGCATCGGCATCAGCCGGGCTAACTTTAAAAGGAATCTAACGATGTTGATGAAGTCTCGCGTTTTGATCATTGGCGCCGCCTCCGTGCTGGCTCTGTCGGCTTGCACCAAGAAAGACAGCACCGCTGCCACCACCCCACCTGCTGCTGACAGCAAAGAAACGGTTGTTGCCACCGTGAATGGCACCCCGATTTACTCGGGCGTGGTCGACATGATGGTCAAAGAGCGCGCGGCCCAAGGCCAGCCGGACAGCCCGGAACTGCGCAAGATGATTATTGAAAACCTGGCCATGCAATCGATGGTTGCCAGCGAAGCGTCCAAAAAAGGCCTGGACAAGTCGCCAGAAGTGACCCGTCAGCTGGACATGCTGCGTCAATCGCTGCTGGCTAATGCTTTCGTTCAAGACTACATCAAGAACAACCCTGTTACCGACGCCATGATCAAGGCAGAATACGACAAGATCAACGCCAAGGCCGGCGGCAATGAATACAAGGCCCGCCACATTCTGGTCAAGGACGAGGCTGAAGCGAAGGCGATCATCGCCAAGCTGAAAAAGGACATGAAGGGCTTCGGCGCCCTGGCCAAAGAAAAATCGATGGATCCAGGTTCGAAAGTCAATGGCGGCGACCTGGGCTGGTTCAATCCTGCCGGCATGGTGCCTGAATTCGGCGCCGCTGTAACCGCGCAGAAAAAAGGCGAGATTTCGGAAACCCCGGTCAAGTCGCAGTTCGGTTACCACGTGATCGTGGTGGACGATTCCCGTCCAATCACCCCGCCACCGCTGGAACAAGTCAAAGAACAGCTCAAGCAGCAAGTACAGCGCGAGAACCTGAAGAAGTTCTTCGACGACATGAAAGCAAAAGCGAAGATCGATATCGTTGGCGAGAAGCCAGCGGCGGTCGCAGCGCCAGCGGCACCAGCAGCAGCGCCAGCGCCAGCACCAGCACCTGAAGTCAAGAAGTAATCTGTCGCACAGTCGAAAAAGCCCGCATGCGTGCGGGCTTTTTTACGTCTGTCAGGCGGCGCCGTTCATCGATTTCCGAAAATGGCGTCCGGGCAGGTCTGCTCCACCTCATAGCCCAGACCCATGTACAGATGGCCTTTCATTTCCCTGGCCGTCGACAGGAACAGGTGCAAACCTTCCGTACTGAGACAGGTCATCATCAGCATGCGAACCGGGCCATCCATGATGTGCAAGTTGGGGCCGTAGGCACTGACCTTCAAATTGGGGCCGATCACCGCCATGCCGACGAATGGCCCCTCTTCCAGTTTGGCATTGATCTTGATGCGATACGCGCGCACCGGGCGGTCGTTCGGCTCATCGGACACGGCCTCATCGTCCGGCACGGGAATCTTTTTCAGCACTGCCGCAGTGAGGCAGCATTTGGGATTGCCCTCAGGATCTGGATACTGGACTTGCACAGTGTCGCCGAGTGCCATCTCTTGCGCCGTGAACAAAATCGGCCCCTGCTTTCCGCCAATTTTGACCAAGCCTTCCATCGGCCGCGCCAAGCTGCTCAGACAAAAAGCAGACAGGGCAAACAATGCGACGGCCCGATTCATTCTTCTCACGTGGCGTCCTTTAGATCACTCAGCGGTTCAGTACTCAACGGCGGCGCCAGACTTGCCACCGCTCCTTGCCAACAAAAACAGGGATTGAATCGCTGACCTCGGCGTCTTCGACGCATTCGAAATTTGGCTGCAAGAGCGCATCCAACGCTTCCCGCGAGGTACCAAATGGCGGCCCCTTGGGCGTATCGTCAAAAAAGAAATAGCCCGCCAGCAGGCCACCGGGTGGCAATAGTTCGGCCCAGCGAGCGGCCACTTTGGGCCAGACGGCACGCGGCATGGCGCACAGAAACGCGCGCTCGTAGATCAGTTGCAAGGGCTGCCCCGGTTGCCAAGCGAAAAAATCCGCCAGTGCCACTTTGTTGCCCCATTTTCCCAGCCCTGCTTTGGCGGCAGCAACGGCAGCCGGCGAAAAATCGATCGCGGTCGCATCCCAGCCGGCCTCAAGCAGGAACGCAAGCTCGTACGCCGTGCCGCATCCGGGAATCAAGGTCCGCATGGCCGAGTGTGTCGCCACAAACGCGCGCAAGCCATCGGGTACGCCGCCCCGGTCCCACGGGATAAAGCCTTGCTCGAAGCGCTCGTCCCAGAATGCCGGATTGTTCGGGTCGCGCGTGGCAAACGTCGGCATGGACACTACACCTGGAACCAGCGCATGTAGACTTCAAAGCTGAGAAGCGCGACGCCCGAGGCTGCAACAAAGTACACCAGGAAGGCCAGCATGCGATTGGTTTTTTGCTGCTCAATCACGAGCATCTTGATCAAGTCATCGTTGTTCGAATTCGATTCCGACGCGTTCACCAGTGCCCGATGTACCAGACGCGGCAATTGCGGAATGATGTGCGTGAAGCGCGGCGCTTCGTCTTTCAGGCGTTCGACCATGCCCTGAATGCCGACTTGCTCGCCCATCCAGCGCTCCAGGTAAGGCTTGGCAGTCTTCCAAAGGTCAAGATCAGGGTCGAGCTGGCGGCCCAGTCCTTCAATATTGAGCAGCGTCTTTTGCAGCAGCACCAGCTGCGGCTGGATCTCGACGTTGAAGCGGCGCGAGGTCTGGAACAGGCGCAGCAGAATCTGGCCGAAGGAAATATCCTTCAGCGGCCGGTCGAAGATGGGTTCGCAGGTGGCGCGCACGGCCGACTCGAGCTCGTCCACGCGGGTATCGCGCGGGGCCCAGCCCGATTCGATGTGGGCTTCGGCCACGCGCTTGTAATCACGGCGGAAGAAGGCCAGGAAGTTTTGCGAGAGGTAATCTTTGTCGAAATCGTTGAGCGTGCCGACGATGCCGAAGTCCAACGCGATGTAGCGCCCCATGGTTTCTGGCGCGACAGATACGAGGATATTCCCAGGATGCATGTCAGCGTGGAAGAAGCCGTCGCGAAACACTTGGGTGAAGAAAATTTCCACGCCATCGCTGGAGAGCTTTTTCAGATCCACGCCTGCGGCCGCCAGACGGTCGATTTGCGACACGGGCAAGCCATGCATGCGCTCCATCACGATCACGCTGCTGGAGCAATAGTCCCAGTACATTTCCGGCACCATGAGCAAGTTGGAGCCGGCAAAGTTGCGGCGCAGCTGGCTGGCATTGGCCGCCTCGCGCATCAGGTCCAGCTCGTCGTGCAAGTATTTGTCGAACTCGGCCACCACCTCTTTGGGCTTGAGGCGCTTGCTGTCAGCCCATACACGGCCAATCCAGTCAGCTGCGATGTGCATCAGCGCCACATCTTCATCGATCGATTTTTTCATGCCCGGACGCAGCACCTTGACCGCGACTTCCTTGCCATCCTTGAGCGTGGCAAAGTGCACTTGGGCGATCGATGCGGAAGCCACGGGGTTGCGGTCGAAGGTGGCAAACAATTGATCCGGGTGGGCACGCAGCGACTTGGTGATCTGGGCAATAGCCAGTTCCGAACTGAACGGCGGCACGCGGTCTTGCAGGCGTGCCAGTTCGTCCGCGATATCAGGCGGCATCAGATCGCGGCGGGTAGAGAGAACCTGGCCAAACTTGACGAAGATGGGACCAAGCTCTTCCAGCGCCATACGCAAACGCTCGCCCCGTGGGGCTGAAATATTGCGCCAGAAAATCACCGTATCGATCAGCTTGGCCGTGCGCGGCACCTTGAGGCCGGAGATGGCAATTTCATCGAGACCATACTTGATGGCCACGCGAAGGATTTTAAACAGGCGCTGAAATTTCAATATCATCAAAGGTCCAAATCTTGTTGCCCGGCAGTGCGGGTTGTCGTGTCGGGCGCTGCGCGCGGTGGCGCCAGCTTCGCTTCCAGTCGGGCAATGCGCTTGGCCGTGCGCTCCAGGTCATCGCGCAGGCGGCTCACTTCGCTGGCGAAGTCTTCCACGGCCACGGGCCGGATCAGCAAGGGCTTTTCTTCCAAAAAATATTCTGCAACGTTTTCGGCCAGCTTCTGCTGACCGGCCATGGCTGCCCCAAAGACAGTCCTGGCGCCGTCCACCAGACGGGTCGCGGCAATGGGGCCAAGGAAACGTTCTAGGTCGTGCTCGGCTTCCCAGCGCAGGCCCTTGCTCAATTGCGAAATGGTGTTGGCGAATTCGGCGTCGCCTTCGATCTTGACGTACGAAAAGGCGCGCTCGCGGTTCTGCGCAATCAGGGGCAAGTCGGCCAGCTTGACGCGGATGGTCACATTGGCGGGTACATCCGAAGCGTCGGTCTCGACCATGCCGTCGATGCTGACGCGCAAACGCAGCACCAGGGCCCCCGCATCAATACAGGCGACTTTGCCAGCATGCATGGCCAAGGCATCCCGCGCCCATGCCTCCTGCGCAAGCAGATGGTTGATCGCGGCGACGGCGGGCGCCATCAAAGCCGATTGCGGGTCAAAGGAGGTCGAAGTAGGCATTCTTGTCGCATTTCTCAAAGCAAAACCGCCCTGGATGGGGGCGGTTTTGATCTTACCAGTTTGGCGTCCAACTTTCCGTTAGCACAAGAAATCAGACGCGAATATCTGTCTTACATCTTGATGCCAGTGTGCAATGCAGCAACACCTGCGGTCAGGTTGAAGTACTCCACGCGTTCCAGACCGGCTTCCTGCATCATTGTTTTCAAGGTTTCCTGGTCCGGATGCATGCGGATCGATTCAGCCAGATAACGGTAGCTGTCGGCGTCGCCGGCAATTTTCTGACCCAGCCATGGCAGAACCGAGAACGAATACACGTCGTACGGCTTTTGCAGTGGGGCAGCGACCTTGGAGAATTCCAGGACCAGCAATTTGCCGCCTGGTTTCAGCACGCGCCGCATTTCTGCCAGGGCCTGGTCCTTGTGGGTCATGTTGCGCAGACCGAAGGCCACGCTGACGCGGTCGAAGTAATTGTCGGGGAATGGCAGTTTTTCCGCGTCGCACAGCAAGGTTGGCGTGACCAGGCCATTGTTGAGCAGGCGGTCGCGGCCCACGCGCAGCATCGATTCATTAATGTCCGTCAGCCACACTTCGCCGGTCTTGCCGGCCTGTTTGGCAAAGGCCTTGGCCAGGTCGCCCGTACCGCCGGCAATGTCCAGCACCTTGAACCCGGGACGCACGGCAGCATTGGCAATCGTAAACGTCTTCCACAGACGGTGCAGACCGCCGGACATCAAATCGTTCATGACGTCGTATTTGGAGGCGACCGAATGGAAAACCTTGGCGACTTCGTGGACCTTGTCGTCTTCCGAAACCGTCTTGTAGCCGAAATGGGTGCTGTTTGTCATAGTGGGGTGGGCCGGTTGAACTGCCTGCATTATACAAGTGTCAAAGCCACACAGCGCGCAGCGTTATCTTGGCAGCCGGGCACAACAGTGACATCATAGGAGACAGACCCGTCCAGGAGCCTCCATGACCGCCTATCGCGACCCCAAACGCCACACCTGGCTGCTGTCGCTGTTTGTGCCAGCGTCCTTGGTGCTCGGTCCCGTGCTTTACCTGTGGCACCACACACCCTGGCGCCTGTGGATACCAGTCGCTATTACCTACTTCCTGATTCCCTTGCTCGACGCCATCGTCGGCGAAGACCGCACCAATCCGCCCGAAGACGCCGTGCCCGGGCTGGAAGCGGACCATTATTACCGCTGGATCACATACGCCCTGGTGCCGGTGATGTGGGTGTGCATCATTTTTGCAACCTGGTTTGTGGCGACGCAGCCATTGCCTGCGCATGCGGTGCTAGCGGTAATCATCAGCACCGGCATGATGGGCGGCTTCTGCATTAATGTCGGTCACGAGCTGGGACACAAGCGAACCTTTCTCGAGCAGACGCTGGCCAAGCTGGTGCTGGCGCCCACTGCTTACGGGCATTTTTACGTGGAGCATAACCGTGGCCATCATCGGGATGTGGCAACGCCGACCGACCCGGCGTCGGCACGCATGGGGGAATCAATTTATGCCTTTGTGTGCCGTGAAATGCCGGGAGCATGGCGGCGCGCGTGGGCGCTGGAACGGCAGCGCCTGGGTGGCTCGCCCTGGCATTGGCGCAACGAAGTGTTGCAGCCGCTGGCACTGACAGCGCTGCTGTGGACGGGCCTGGCAGTTTGGCTGGGTCCACAGATTCTGGGCTTTGTGCTGGCGATGGCGTTCTGGGGCAATTTTCAGCTGACGCTGGCGAATTACATCGAGCACTACGGGCTGTTACGGCGAGTGGCGGACAACGGCAAGCCGGAGCCGTGCAAGCCACATCATTCGTGGAACAGCAATCACATGGTGACCAACTGGATGCTGTTTCACCTGCAGCGCCATTCGGATCATCATGCGCATGCGGCGCGCCGCTATCAGTCGTTACGCAATTTTGCCGATGTGCCGACGCTGCCGAATGGGTATTTTGGGATGTTCTTGCTGGCGTATTTTCCGCCGCTGTTTTTCAAGGTGATGAATCCGAGGTTGCTGCAGGCGGTTGACGGCGATCCGGAGAAGATTAATTTTCAGCCGTCGAGGCGCGAGCGACTGCTGCGCGAGTATGCGCTACATCGCCCTCGCGAAGGCGGGGGCCCATAGCATGCGGAAGGACTCCGGCGACGTGGTATGGGCCCCCGCCTTCGCGAGGGCGATGGGGCTAATGTTTGTGGCCGCAGCCTTTGGCTGCTGTTGGCACGCCTGGGCGCACGGCGCCAGGTTCGCGCCCGCTGTCGCCTTCAAAACCGGCTGCATGCAGGCGCGCCATGTAGTCTTGCCACAAGGCGTCCTGCTCGTTGCCCAGCTTGTACAGATAATCCCACGAGAACAAACCGGTATTGTGCCCATCAGTGAAAGTCGGCTGAATCGCGTAATTGCCAACCGGTTCCACCCCACTGATACCCACCTCACGCTTCCCCAGCTGCAGCACTTCCTGTCCCTGCCCGTGCCCCTTTACTTCCGCCGACGGCGAATACACCCGCAGCAGTTCAAACGGGATGGAGAACGATTTTCCGTCATCGAAGGCGATGTCGAGAACGCGGGATTTCTGGTGAACGGTCAGTGCAGTCGGATTCATTATTTACCCAGGCGCCGCACGATGTCGGCCGCCAGTTTCGGCAGCAGCGCGCGGCGCGCTGCCAGGATTGGTTCTTCGGTCGTGCGCACCGCAGTGGTCCACACGGGGTTGGGAAAGTGCGCGTCGTCCGCAAAGCGCGGAATCACGTGCCAGTGCAGGTGCGGTACCACGTTACCCAGGCTGGCCACGTTAACCTTGCCCGGCTTGAGTACCTCGCGCAGCGCCAGCTCCACATGCCAGACGGCGTCGTTGAGCACCATGCGGTCGGCAGGCGACAGGTCGCTCATCTCCTTCACGTGCTCGTTCCAGATCACGCGGCAGAAACCCGGATAGGCCGGGTCGTCCACCATGATCACGGACAGCTTGTCGTCGCGGTAAATCGGCGGTACCGCCAGATTGCACAGTTCGCAGGTCATACCAGGACCCTCTCGATACCGCCCGCGTTGGCCCGCGCCACATACTCCGGCAGCCAGTTCTCGCCCAGCAGGTGCTTGGCGATTTCGACGACGATGTAGTCGGCGGTGGTGCCCGAGTCGTCGTTGTAGCGCGACAGGCCCTGCAGGCAGGATGGGCAGCTGGTGAGGATCTTCACGTCACCGTCAAACCCGTCTTCGCGCAGCTTGTCGGCGCCTTTGACCATCTCGCCTTCCTTGCGGTAGCGCACTTGCGTGGCAATGTCAGGGCGCGACACGCCAAAGGTGCCCGACTCGCCGCAGCAGCGGTCATTCTTTTCAATCTTGACGTTGTCCACCGTGGACACCAGCGCATTGACGGTCTTGACCGAATCCTGCAGCTTCATCGGATTGTGGCAAGGCTCGTGGTACATGTAGCGGGTACCATTCACTCCTTGCAGCTTGACGTCTTTTTCGAGCAGATATTCGTGGATGTCCATGATGCGGCAGCCAGGGAAGATCTTGTCGAATTCGTAGGTGGCCAGCTGGTCGTAGCAGGTGCCGCACGAGACCAGCACGGTCTTGATGTCGAGGTAATTGAGCGTGTTGGCCATGCGGTGGAACAGCACGCGGTTATCGGTCATCATCTTGTCGGCCTTGTCGTACTGGCCGGCGCCGCGCTGCGGATAGCCGCAGCACAGGTAACCCGGCGGCAGCACGGTCTGCACGCCCACTTCCCACAGCATGGCCTGGGTAGCCAGGCCCACTTGCGAGAACAGCCGCTCCGAGCCGCAGCCCGGGAAGTAGAACACCGCTTCGGTGTCGGCGTTGGTCACCTTCGGATTGCGGATGATCGGGATGATCTTGTCGTCTTCAATATCGAGCAGCGCGCGCGCCGTCTTCTTGGGCAGGTTACCCGGCATCTTCTTGTTGATGAAGTGGATCACCTGCTCGCGCACAGGCGGCTTGCCAGTGGTCGGCGGTGGTGCCTTGGTCTGCTTTTTGGCGAACTTGCGCAGCACGCGGTTACCCAGACGCTGGGCCTTGTACGACCAGTCGATCATCACCTTGCGGGTGGCGTTGATGGTGGTCGGGTCGGTCGCATTCAGGAAGAACATGCCGGCCGCGGTGGTCGGGTTGAAGCTCTTCTTGTCCATTTTGCGCAGCAGATTACGCATGTTCATCGACACGTCGCCAAAGTCGATATTGACCGGGCAAGGCGTCACGCACTTGTGGCATACCGTGCAGTGGTCGGCCACGTCCTCGAATTCTTCCCAGTGCTTGATCGATACGCCGCGCCGGGTCTGCTCTTCGTACAGGAAGGCTTCGATCAGGGACGACGTGGCGAGGATCTTGTCACGCGGCGAATACAGCAGATTCGCGCGCGGCACGTGGGTGGTGCACACCGGTTTGCATTTACCGCAGCGCAGGCAATCCTTGACGCTGTTGGCGATTTCGCCGATATCGCTTTGCTGCATGATCAGCGATTCGTGACCCATCAGGCCGAAGGACGGCGTGTAGGCATTGCGCAGGTCGGCGCCAAACTCCGGCAGGTTGAGCAGCTTGCCTTTGTTGAAGCGCCCTTCCGGATCGATACGCAGCTTGTAGTCGCGGAAATCGCCTATTTCTTCTTCGGTCAAAAATTCCAGCTTGGTGATGCCGATGCCGTGCTCACCCGAAATTACGCCGTCCAGCGAACGCGCCAGCTTCATGATGCGGCCGACGGCCACGTGGGCGTCCTGCAGCATGGCGTAGTCGTCGGAATTGACCGGCAGGTTGGTGTGCACATTGCCGTCACCGGCGTGCATGTGCAGCGCCACAAAGACGCGTGAGCGCAAAATGCGCTGATGGCGCGCCGTGCACTCGTCGAGAATCAGCTTGAAGGCGGCGCCATTGAAGATCTGGCGCATCTGAGCGCGAATCTCCTGCTTCCACGATACGCGCACGGTGCGGTCCTGCACCACGTCGAACAAAGTCGCATCAGGCTGCTGGGCCAGGCGCGCATCAAACACCACGGCAAGGCGTTCCATGCCAAGCCCGTACAGCGTTTCGCGCACCTCGTCGAGACGGCGGTCCAGGTTGGCCAGCAGGTAGGTCCAGCGCGCGCGGGCACCATTCAAAACGTCCAGTGCCTGCGGCACACGGTCGCCCAGCATTTCTTCGGAACCGATCGCTTCGCCGGAAGCGTCGTCGCTCTTGCCAACCGGGAGATGGCCGGCGTCGA
Organism: Massilia sp. CF038; assembly: GCF_900129765.1. Lineage (GTDB taxonomy): Bacteria > Pseudomonadota > Gammaproteobacteria > Burkholderiales > Burkholderiaceae_D > Telluria_A. Next base: position 109,762 of record NZ_FQWU01000005.1, on the reverse strand, counting down.
AGAAGGCAATCAGGTCGTCGGCCAGCTGCAGCTTGTTTTTAATCGACAGTTCGATGTTGATGCGCTCGATGCCATCGGTGTACTCGTCCATGCGGTTGAGGGGAATAACGACGTCTTCGTTGATCTTGAAGGCGTTGGTGTGCTTGGCGATGGCAGCAGTGCGGGCCCGGTCCAGCCAGAACTTCTTGCGCGCTTCCGCGCTGACGGCAACGAAGCCTTCACCCACGCGGGTGTTCGCAATGCGCACCACTTCCGACGCTGCCTGGGCGACGGCGTTTTCGTCGTCACCGACGATGTCGCCGAACAGCGCCATCTTGGGTAGTACGCCGCGTTTGGATTTGGTGGCATAGCCGACCGCGCGCAGATAGCGCTCGTCGAGGTGCTCCAGACCGGCCAGGCGAATGGTGGCAAAAGCAGGGCCACCCTTGGCCGGCAAGCCGTCCAGATAATCCTTGATTTCCACGATCGATGGAATCGCATCGCGAGCCTGGCCGAAGAACTCCAGGCACACCGTGCGCGCGTAGGCCGGCAGCTTGTGCAGAATCCAGCGCGCGGATGTGATCAAGCCATCACAACCCTCTTTTTGAATGCCCGGCAAACCGGCAAGGAACTTGTCGGTCACGTCCTTGCCCAGCCCTTCCTTGCGGAAGCGACGGCCAGCAATTTCGAGGAATTCGGTCTTGAACGGCGCGCCTTTCGACTCGCCTCGGGCGTTGGGATGCGTCCATTCGAGCTTGAACTTGGCAACCGGCGCGTCGTGAATCTTGGACAGGTTGTGTTCGAGACGGGTCACTTCGAGCCAGTCGCCATTCGGGTCGACCATTTTCCACGATGCCAGGTTGTCGAGCGCGGTGCCCCACAACACGGCCTTTTTACCGCCCGCATTCATGGCGATATTACCGCCGATGCAGGACGCCTCGGCCGACGTCGGGTCGACAGCGAACACGAAGCCGGCCTTGTCCGCGGCATCGGACACGCGCTTGGTGACGACGCCTGCGCCGGAATAGATGGTGGCGTATTCGCGATCCACGCCGGGCAGCATGGTCATTTCGACCGGGCCCAGGTCGATCAGTTTTTCAGTGTTGATGACCGCGGACATTGGCGTGAGCGGAATCGCGCCGCCCGTATAGCCAGTGCCGCCGCCGCGCGGAATGATGGTCAGACCCAGTTCGATACAGCCCTTCACCAGGCCGGCCATTTCGTCTTCGGTGTCCGGGGTCAGCACCACGAACGGGTATTCGACGCGCCAGTCGGTGGCGTCGGTCACGTGGGCGACGCGCTTCATGCCGTCGAAGCAGATATTGTGTTTTTCGGTATAGCGGCCCAACACCTTGGTGGCGCGCTTGCGCAGGTCGTAGGTGGCGCGGAATTCGGCGCCAAAATCTTCCACGGCCTGGCTGGCCGCCTTGAGCAGCTTTTCGACGCTGGCGCTGCGTGTGCGGGCTTCGTCGTCTTCTTCGGAAGCGTCCACCGTCAGACGGCGCTTGTCGACTTCCGCCAGACGGTGGTGCAACGCATCGATCAGTTCCTGGCGCCGTTTCGGGTTGTCCAGCATGTCGTCTTGCAGGTACGGGTTGCGGCGCACCACCCAGATATCGCCCAGCACCTCGTACAGCATGCGCGCCGAGCGGCCGGTCTGGCGCGCGCCGCGCAACTGGTCGAGCAAGGTCCACGATTCTTCACCGAGCAGACGGATCACGATTTCGCGGTCCGAGAACGAGGTGTAGTTGTACGGGATTTCTCGCAGGCGGGTTGGCGCGTGGCCGTTTGGTGTTTCCGCGAGCAAGGCGGTGATTTGTGCGGGGGCGTTCATGTATGCGTTTCGACCGTTTTGACTGACCCTAAGGAAGATCATTCTAGCGTATTGCGGTGCACCACGCTGGGGAACGGCTGGTTTCGACGCAGCGCTGACGCGGAAATTCAATGCGGAATAATTGGTGAAAAGCAGCTTTAACCGAATTAATTTAAAAAATATCAAGCATGGATCGACCGTTAAATCGACAATATAGCCGTATGGCAAACAAATGCGTTACCTATCGCTCGGCATCAAGCACTCAATCGATACGCGCACGCAACTGATCAATGTACCGCTCGCTGACCGGCACCGTGGCGCCGCAGCGCAGGTTGAGCCGGTAACTGCCGTCCGCCACGACTTCCAAACTTGAAAATTGCTCTACGCGCACAATCGCCCCACGATGCACCTGCATGAAGGCCTCCGGGTCCAGGCGCTGTGCCAGCTTGCCGATCGGCGCGCGGTGCATTAGGCGGCGCGGCCCCAGGTGCAGCTGTACATAATTGCCACACGCTTCGATCCACTGCACGTCGGCCAGCTGCACACAATCGACCCGGCCCACTGACTTGACGCTCAGCTGCCGCAGATACTGGCCCTCGTCGGCCACGTAAGCACGTATGGCCTGGCCATAAGCGGCGCGCTGACGCTGATCGAGCATTGCTGCGGCGCGCGTGACCGCATCGGCCAGGCGCGCATCGTTGATCGGCTTGAGCAGATAGTCGAGCGCATGCACTTCAAACGCGTCCACCCCAAAGCTGCTGTGCGCCGTCACAAAAATGATCAGCGGCGGATTCGGCGATTTCGCCAGCGTGGCCGCCAGAGCCATACCGGATTCACCGGGCATCTGGATGTCCAGGAAGATCACGTCCACCTCCTGCGCGGCCAGCGCCTCGCGCGCGGCGCTGGCGCTGGCGCATTCGGCCACCACAAGCCACCCGGCATGCTCGGCCAGTGCGCAGCGCAGGTTGACCCGGCCCGGCTCCTCGTCGTCGACGATCAGCGCGCGGATCGTCATGCGGCCAGGGCGTAGCGCGGCATGCTGATGTCAACCGCAAAACGGCCTTCTTCGATGCCGGCCGTCAGCGTCGCCGCATCGCCATAGGCCAGCTGCAGGCGCGCGCGCGAATGGCGCAAACCCAGCCCCAGTCCCGGGTTTGCGACGCTGTCTGCAAGCACCGGGTTGGACACGTGGATCGTCAGGCGCTCGTCGTCGCCGCCAAAGGCCAGGCGAATATCGCTGGGCCGGTCGTGGCAGTCCAGATCGTGGCGCAGCGCGTTTTCAATCAGCGGCTGCAACAGCAACGGGGGAATCTGACCGGCTGCGCCAGCACCGTCGATACCGATCTGTAATCGTCCGCCGTAGCGCAGGGTTTGAAGTGCCAGGTAGTCGTCTACAAAGCGGCATTCATCGGCCAGGCTGACGTGATTGCGCTCGCTGGCCTGCAAGGCATAGCGCAGCAAATCGCTAAGGTGGCTGATGCCCACAAGCGCCAGCTTGCCGTCGCTGGAACGCACCAGGGAGCTGATGGCATTGAGCGCGTTGAACAGAAAATGGGGATTGAGCTGGCCACGCAAGGCCAAAATACGCTGCTGTTCCAGTTCCAGACGCAGTCCCAGATTTTCGGTGTGCGCGCGTTGCCAGGCTTTTTCGCGCGCCCGAGTGTCGCGTGCAATGCAGACGCCCACCACCGCAACAAACGTAAACGTGGTCCAGGCAAATTCAAGGAACCATTCAAAGCCGGACGTGGCGGCGATGGGCTGGCCAGCCAGCACGCTCGAATACTTGATTTCGAGCGGCACGAACAGCATTACCAAGACTGCATACACCAGCGCCAGCGCACGCCATTGACCCAGCAAAGCTGGTCGGCGCGACAGCCACGCATAAATCGCACAGCTGAACACCATCAGCAGCAAGTGCTCGCGCCACCACAACCAGAGCATAGCGCCATAGGTCATCGGTTCGCCGCGCTTGACATAGTCGGCGTAGTTGCCCAGTGCGCCAATGGCACACAATAAAGTCCAGACCAGGACAACCACAACGACGGGACGCAAGGCGCCTCTGATATTTTTCATGTTCATCGGGGTGCCAGTATACCAGCGCAGAAGCACCCTTTTTACGGCCTTCCGGATAGCCGTCACCGGATTTCGGGGATTCGTCACACGGGTCCCCGGCGGCATGCGCCGGCACGCCAAAATCATATTCCGCGCCGAGTGCGTAACACCTTCAATGCGACCGCCCCACATGATCCGCCATGCCAGTCTTACCCTACCCGCCATTTTATTGTCCTCACTTGCCAACGCCGCCCCACCCGAGGCGCCGATACCGACAGTGGAAGTGAGCGGCAGCGCCGACACCCGCCGCGATGACGTCAATGGCAAGCTATCAGTCTCGCGCAGCGAGATTTCCCGCTATGGCGATAACAATCTGTCGGGGGTGCTGCGGCGCCAGAGTGGTGTGTCGGTATCGAATGGCACGGTCAGCATGCGCGGTCTTGGCGCCGGCTACACGCTGATTCTGGTGAACGGCGAACCAGTACCAGCCGGATTTTCCATCGACAGCATCGCCCCTGCGCTGGTCGACCGCATCGACATACTGCGCACGGCGTCAGCCGAATTTGGCACCCAGGCCATTGCCGGGACCATCAATATCATTCTGAAAAAGGCGGGCGGCGCCGCGCAGCGCGATGCGAGTGCGACCACCGGCCTGCGCCCGGGCCAGGGCGACCCGGCCGCGTCCCTGCGGCTGGCCGACCAATATGGCGCCATGGCCTGGTCACTGGGAACGGACCTGTCGCGCACCGTGACCGACTATGCCGCCTGGATCGACGACACCGGCAGCGGCGCAACGCCAGACCGGCGCGTCACGCGCGACCTTGGTGCGCGGACAATCACGCGCTTCGGCCTGACACCCAACCTGAGCTGGAAGCTGGACAAGGGCGACAGCCTGGCCTGGCAAACCCAGTTGGAACGCTCGCGCGACGACGCCCTGGGCAGCGCGAATGAATCGCTGATTGCCGGCGCCCCGACCAGCTACCCCGAAAACAACTTCGCTATCCATTCGACAATCGCGACTATGCGCAGCAACGTAACCTGGACGCATCAGATGGAGGAAGGGGCCAAGCTGCTGGTCAAGGCCGGCGTGAACCGCAACAAGCGTGAGAATGCGTACGTATTCAGGGGGTTTGGCGCGTCCACGCTGGTGCGCGCGGTCGACTCCGACGCCATTGATAACAGCGTGACCCTGAGCGGTAAATATCTGGCCCAGCTCGGCCAGGGCCACAGTCTGGGCATCGGCTGGGACGGTGGCCGTACGCAGCGCACCGAGCAGCGCCTGCAAAACGACAACACGGCCGAGGGAGTCCCGCTCGGCGTGCTCGATGAAAATTACCGAGCTACCGTGGGGCGCCTGGCGCTGTTCGCTCAGGACGAATGGGCCGTCACACCACGCCTGCAGGCTTACCTGGGCTTGCGCTGGGAAGCCCTGCGCACTGATATTATCGGCCGCACCCAGCCGGCCACCGGCGTGCACGCCAGTGTACCAAGTCCCATTCTTCAACTGCTATGGAAACTGCCCGAGACGGAACGCGATCAGGTACGCCTTGCCCTGTCGCGCACTTACAAGGCGCCCACTTCACGTCAGTTGGTACCGCGCCGCTACACCACCAACAATGGCAACAGCCCGACCAATCCTGATTCGCGCGGCAATCCGGACCTGCGCCCAGAGCTTGCATGGGGACTGGAGACCGGTTATGAACATTATTTCGGCAAAAACGGCATGGTCAGTATCGCCGCCTACACGCGCCGCATCGACGACGTGACGGTACAAAATCTGTACCTGGACGAACGCGGCTGGATTTCGACCCCGTTCAACAATGGGCGCGCGCGCGCAAGCGGCATTGAACTGGAGACTAAACTCCCACTCGCCGCCAGCCTGGACCTGCGTGCCAACGCGGCGCGTAACTGGTCGGCTGTCGATGCGATTCCCGGACCGGATAACCGGCTGGCCGATCAGACTCGGGCCACGCTCAATATCGGCGTCGACTGGCGCGCCGATCCTGCATGGACGCTCAGCGCCAACCTGAATGCCCGTTTCGACGGCGCGGTGCAAGTCACACCGCAACTGCGCACTTACCGTGGGCCCGAACGCAATCTGGACATGGCCGCGGTATGGAAGATGAACGGAAGCTCGCAATGCCGGCTCATGGTGACCAATGCGCTGCATCAGGACCGCCTGTACAACGAACAGTACTCCGATAACGCACGCCGCAGCGTCAGCGACTCACGCACGCTGGTCCGACTGGCGATCGAAGTCAAACTCTAGGCTCGATCCTTAGCGCATAGCAGCCATAGGCGGGAAAGCGCGCCAGTACGAATGCTGGCGCATGCTGCGCGAGCAGGCGTTCGAGCTGGGCGTTCGCCTCGTCCGGCGTCGTAAGCACGGCATCGACAATGCGCTCCTCATCCGAGTAGGCGCGCAAGACAAAGCTGGCGCCAAGATAGGGATGCTCTCCCTCCACGGGCAGACCGGCAGGCAGGGGCACAGCTTCTGGCGCGGCCAGCACAAACACGGGGCCGTACTCGCGGTACGGGCTTACCCGGTCAAACGGACAGTAGCTGGCCAGTATCAATGCTTCGCCGGGGCGTGCGCGCCGAAACGCGTCGCGACAAGGCTCGCCGCCTTTGGCAATCAAGCGCTCGACTGGCTGCCCGAGGTCGTCGATACCCTCGCTGCGAACTTGGGCGAGAAAGGTCTCGCGAATGGGAATAATGTTCGGCATGTTGGCTCCTGATGGCTGAACAGGTAGCCAGTGTGGCCTGCCGCTTGCGCGATGTCGTTACGGTTCTTGCTTCCGAATCAGCCGCCCAGCATGTTCGCCAGACTGCGCCAGAAGCCGTCCGGAATGTACAGCAGCGCCGCCGTCATGGTCAGGTAGCGGCCGAACTTGCCAATTGCCATGTAGCCGACACTGGGCCAAAACGGCAGATGCAACCAGCCGCCCAGGGTGCACAGCGGGTCGCCAATCCCGGGCACCCACGACAGCAGCATGGTCTTGGCGCCGTAGCGCGCGAGCCAGGCAAACCAGCGGCTCTGGCGCTCCTTGGCAAACGCCACCTTGGCGCGATAGCCGATGAAGTAATCGAGCACGCCACCCAGCGTATTGCCGCAGGTTGCCACCAGCACGGCCGGCCAGAACATGGCCGGATTGGCCTTGACCACGGCAAACACCGCCGGTTCCGATCCCAGCGGCACCAGGGTGGCCGAGACAAAGGCAATCACAAAGACCGAGCTGAGCCCCACCGCAGGCGCGGAAAGCAGTTTCAGGAGCCAGAGAACGGCGGATTCGATCATCAGCGAGCGGGTAGAAAGGTGACAAGTGGCGCGGCCCATTATAATGAGGAAAATCCATTGCATCGACACGATAGGCCGAGCTCGTTACCCCGGGCCGCCTGCCGCACTGCACGTCTCGGTCAACAGCCGACCAGCCAGTCCAGCGTCAACCAGAATCGCGTTCCGGAAATTTCCGGCCCAAGAATCACTTGTTTGCAGACTATGACTATCGACTACCTGAAAAAAATACTGACCGCGCGCGTGTATGACGTCGCTTCCGAAACGCCGCTGGAGCTGGCGCCGCAACTGTCAAAGCGCTTCGACAACCGCATTTATTTCAAGCGCGAAGATGTACAGGATGTATTCAGTTTCAAGATTCGTGGCGCCTACAACAAGATGGCCAACCTGCCCGTGGCTCAGCTCAAGCGTGGCGTGATCTGCGCCTCGGCCGGCAACCATGCCCAGGGCGTGGCCATGTCCGCAGCCAAGCTGGGCTGCCGCGCCGTGATCGTGATGCCCACCACCACGCCCAGCGTGAAGGTGGACGCGGTCAAGTCCTTCGGTGGCGCCAATGTGGAAGTCATTCTCCACGGCGAGTCCTACACGGACGCCTACAACCATGCGCTGACGCTGGAAAAGGAACAGAAGCTCGCCTTCGTGCACCCGTTTGACGACCCGGACGTGATCGCCGGCCAGGGCACCATCGGCATGGAAATTCTGCGCCAGCATTCCGGCCCGATCCACGCGATTTTCGTGGCCATTGGCGGCGGCGGCCTGATCAGTGGTATTGGTTCCTACGTCAAAGCAATTCGCCCGGACATCAAAATCATTGGGGTGCAGTCGCTCGATTCGGACGCGATGGCGCGCTCGATCAAGGCGGGCGAACGCGTCACGCTGGCTGACGTGGGCTTGTTTGCAGACGGTACCGCGGTGCGTCTGGTCGGACAGGAAACCTTCCGCGTCGCCAAGGAAGTGGTCGACGAGATTATCATCGTCGATACCGATGCGATTTGCGCCGCCATCAAGGATGTATTCCAGGACACGCGCAGCATTCTGGAGCCCTCGGGCGCCCTGGCAGTGGCTGGTGCCAAGGCCTATATCGAACGCGCCGCGCTGAGCAAAAACCCGATCCGCAATGAAACGCTGATCTCGGTTGCCTGCGGCGCCAACATGAACTTCGACCGCCTGCGCTTTGTGGCCGAACGCGCCGAGCTGGGCGAGTCGCGCGAAGCCGTGTTTGCCGTCACCATTCCCGAAAAGCGCGGCATGTTCAAGCGCTTCTGCGAACTGGTCGGCCCGCGCAATGTTACCGAATTCAATTACCGCGTCAGCGATGCCAACAACGCGCATGTGTTTGTTGGCGTTCAGATTGCCAGCCGCGGCGAATCAAGCGTGCTGGCCCGCACCTTTGAAGAAAATGACTTCAAAACGCTCGACCTGACCCATGACGAGCTGGCCAAGCTGCACATCCGCCATTTGGTGGGCGGCAAAAGCGCGCTGGCCCAGGACGAGCTGCTGTATCGTTTTGAATTCCCCGAGCGGCCAGGCGCGCTGATGCGTTTCCTGGCCAGCATGGCGCCGAACTGGAATATTTCGCTGTTCCACTATCGCAACCAGGGTGGCGATGTGGGCCGCATTCTGGTCGGTCTGCAAGTACCGGCTGGCGAAATGGACGAGTTCCGCCAATTCCTGACCACCCTCGGCTATCGTCACTGGGACGAGAGCGCCAACCCGGTATACAAACTGTTCCTGGGTAATTAACCGTAGAAAAGCATGACCAATACCGCAGACCTTTCACCGCTGGGCAAGACCTCCGCGTACCAGACCCAGTACGCGCCGGACTTGCTGTTCCCCATCCCACGTCAGCAAAAGCGCGACGAACTCAAGCTGAGCGGCACCCTGCCCTTCTTTGGCGTGGATATCTGGAACGCGTATGAATTGTCGTGGCTGAACATGCGCGGCAAACCGCAGGTGGCCATCGCCACCATTTCGGCGCCGGCCGACTCGCCCAACATTATCGAGTCGAAGTCGTTCAAGCTGTATCTGAATTCCTTCAATCAGACCCGTCTGGCCAACGAGGAAGCCTTGCTGGCATTGCTGCGCGAAGACCTGTCAAACGGCTTTGGTGCGCCCGTGCAGATCGTTCTGACCCAGCCCGATGGCTTCGAAAAAATCAAGATGGGTGAGCTCGACGGCATGCTGCTGGACCGGCTCGACATCGACGTCGACCACTATTCCCCATCGCCCGAGCTGTTGCGTGCAACCACTGGTGAGGCGCCGGTGGAAGAGACGCTGGTCTCGCACCTGCTCAAGTCGAATTGCCTGGTGACCGGGCAGCCGGACTGGGCCAGCGTGCAAATCAAGTATGTGGGACCCCAGATCGACCAGGAAGGCCTGCTGCGCTACCTGATCGGCTTCCGCGAGCATAACGAATTCCACGAGCAATGCGTGGAACGCATCTTCGTCGACATCCTGCGCCAGTGCGCACCGCAAAAGTTGGCGGTGTACGCCCGTTATACACGGCGTGGTGGACTGGACATCAACCCCTGGCGCAGCAATTTCTCCAGCGGCCCGCCAAAGAACTTGCGCACTGCCCGCCAGTAAGATTGATGCAGCTTAAAGCCCGCGCGCTTGTCAGTTGACTGGCTTACCGCACGGGAATATGTTGGGATAGACGGCCGATTGATTTACAATAAAACAACAGCGAGAAAACGTTCCGTTTCTTCGCTGTTGTGCAATTCGCCATTCCTCTTGCGGAAGATCAATGCGGGGAGGATACTGTTCATGGACGAATTCGGATGTCAGGGCTGTAAAACAAGCCTATAATTCTGGCTCGCAAGCACCTATTGTGCGTTGCACCATACGATGTACCTTATGACGAACCTCAGCAAAATCTTATCGCTCGAGAATGTACTGCTCGATCTCGAAGTGTCCAGCAAGAAGCGCGCATTCGAGCAGGCCGGCCTGATTTTCGAGAACAACTGCGGCATCGCCCGCTCGACCGTTTCCGATAATCTGTTCGCGCGCGAGCGCCTCGGCTCAACCGGCCTCGGGCATGGCGTTGCCGTCCCGCATGGCCGCATCAAGGGCAGCAAGAGTCTCAAGTCTCCGCTGGGCGCGTTTGTGCGGCTGGCTGAAGCGATTCCTTTCGAGTCGCCCGATGGTCAACCCGTCAACCTGCTGTTCTTCCTGCTGATTCCCGACCACGTCACCCAGCAGCACCTTGAAATTCTGTCGGAAATTGCTGAAATGTTCTCGGACGACGCCTTCCGCACGGCGCTGGCCACCGACCCGGATCCGAAATCGGTACACCAGCGCATTACCAGCTGGCAACCAAGCCTGCAGGCACTGGGTTAAACTACCTTCATGCTGCAAACCCCGCTGACCATCCAACGCCTGTACGACGACAACCGCGAAAGTTTGCAGTTGGGCTGGTTCGCCGGCTTTCCGGGTGGCGAGCGCCTGATCTCGGGCGACGTGGCCTCGGCTGCGGACCAGGTTGGCCACTTGAACTTGATTCACCCCGGCCGCATCCAGGTGTTCGGGCATCAGGAACTGACCTATTATCACCGCCTCAAAAGCGGTTCGCGCAGCCACGTCATTGGCGAGTTGATCGCAGGCGGCCCGCCGGCGCTGATCATTGCGCAGGGCCTGGACACGCCACCCGACATTCTTGCCATCTGCGACGAGCAGAATATTCCCCTGTTTTCCACGCCGCTGCCGGCCGCGCAAGTGATCGACTTCCTGCGCGTCTACCTGTCCAAAAAACTGGCGCAGCGCATCATCATGCACGGCGTGTTCATGGACGTGCTGGGTGTGGGCGTGCTGATTACGGGCGACTCGGGCCTGGGCAAGAGCGAGCTCGGCCTGGAATTGATTTCACGCAGTCACGGCCTGGTGGCCGATGACGCGGTCGAATTTTCGCGTATTGCGCCGAACATGATTGAAGGGCGCTGCCCGCCACTGCTGCAAAATCTGCTGGAAGTGCGCGGCCTGGGGCTGCTTGACATCAAGGCGATTTTTGGCGAAACGGCCGTGCGCCGTAAAATGCGCCTGAAACTGATTGTGCATCTGGTGCGCCGCAGTGCGCTGGAAGAAGAGGTCGAGCGTTTGCCCTTCCTGTTCCCGACCGAAGATGTGCTCGGTCTGCCGGTACGCAAGGTTGTGATTCCCGTGGCGGCTGGCCGCAACATCGCGGTACTGCTGGAAGCCGCGGTGCGCAACACCATCTTGCAATTGCGCGGTATCGATACGCTGCAGGAATTCATGGAACGCCAGCGCCAGGCCATGAGCGGCGACTGAGTCACCACACATCGCCCTCGCGCAGGCGGGGGCCTATTCCATGTATCCGAAGTTGAATTTCTCGCTAAGCACAGGTGGTATGGGCCCCCGCCTTCGCGAGGGCGATGTTGGTTGGGGCTCTTTAGCAAACTCCCTTCGCATGCGGTATGATCTTTGTCATGCGCATCGTACTCATCACAGGTATTTCGGGCTCCGGTAAATCGGTCGCTCTCAACGTTCTGGAAGACGCCGGCTACTACTGCGTCGACAATCTGCCGCCGGCACTGCTCCCCAGCCTGGTCAGCGCGCTGATCGCAGACGGGACTCAGACACTGGCGGTCGCAGTCGATGCCCGCAGCGCGCAGTCGCTAGTGGAGCTGCCGGCCAATATCCGTACGCTCAAAGACGAAGGACATGACATCAAAATCATGTTCCTGACCTCGAATACACACTCGCTGGTGGCGCGCTTTTCCGAAACGCGGCGCAGCCATCCGCTGTCGCACCAGCTGCGTCCTGATGAAAATCCTGCTTCGCGCCGCACCCTGATCGAATGCATTCTGGAAGAGCGCGAGCGCCTGTCGGCCATCGAACAGCTGGGCCATGTGATTGATACTTCCGACCTGTCCGCCAACAAGCTGCGTGCCTGGATCAAGGAGCTGGTGGAGATCGAGCGCGCCCCGATCACCTTGTTCTTCGAGTCCTTCGCGTTCAAGCTGGGCGTGCCGCTCGACGCCGATTTTGTGTTCGACGTGCGTGCCCTGCCCAATCCGTATTACGACCTGACGCTGCGCCCGCTCACCGGCATGGATGCACCGGTGATCGCCTTCCTCGACGGTCAGCCCAGCGCGGCCGAGCTGCTGGAAGACATTCGCGCCTTCATCGAAAAGTGGCTGCCTTCATTCAAGACGGACAACCGCAGCTACCTGACGGTGGCGCTGGGCTGTACCGGTGGCCAGCATCGTTCGGTGTACATGGCCGAGCGGCTGGCTGCCTACTTCAGTCCGACGGAGCGCGTGGTATTGCGCCACCGCGAGCAGTCCTGACCAGTTTTACAGGTGGCGCAGCGGATGCGCCGCTGCCGGCCACACGGGTGTAAAGAAGCGCTCCACCATTTCCGCTGTGACCTGCTCCAGCGTGGCGGGATTCCACTGCGGCGCGTTGTCCTTGTCGATCACCAGCGCGCGCACGCCTTCCAGCACTTCACCATGTTCAAAGTTGTGCCGCACCATGGTGCGTTCCATGCGCAGACAATCGGCCACGTCGAGCGCGGCACCGCGCTTGAGCAGTTCGTGCGTCACGCACATCATCAGTGGTGAGCGCTGGCGCATCGCGGCAAGCGCCTTCTGCGCGAATGCATCATCGTCCCCTTCCAGCGACGCCATGATGGCGGGCACACTGCCGGCGCCAAAGTGCCGGTCGATCCGATCGCGCTGCGCTTGCAGCACGCTGTCACCGGCGCCGCCCTTGAACGAAGCGGCAAAGGCATCGATTGCACTACGCAGCTGCGCGCCCGGCGTGGTTTCGATCAGCGCGGCCAGCGCAGCCATCTGCGCCTGTGGCACGAACAGGTCGGCCAGGCCGACGTACAGCGCATCGGCTGCGCCCACGGTCAGACCGGTCAGGCCCAGGTAGTTCCCCAGCTGCCCAGGTGCGTGTGACAGAAAGTGGCTGCCGCCCACATCCGGGAACAAGCCGATGTTCACCTCGGGCATGGCCATCTTGGTCTTGTCAGTCACGATGCGGATGCCGCAATCGGGGCCACCCTGGGCGATGCCCATGCCGCCGCCCATCACCACGCCGTCCATCAGCGCCACGTAGGGCTTGGGGTAAAAGTGGATCAGGTGATTGAGGGCGTATTCTTCGGTGAAAAAGTCTTCCAGCAGCGCGCTGCCGCCCATCGGCGTGGCGTGGCCGACTTCGTGGAAGAAGCGGATGTCGCCACCGGCGCACAATGCCTTTTCGCTGCTGCTGCCAAGGACCACGGCATCTATACTGGCGTCATCGCGCCAGGCTTGCAGTACGGCCGTCAGGTCGCGCACCATGGCAAGCGACAGCGAGTTGAGGGCCTTGGGTCGGTCGAGGGTAATGATGCCGGTGCGGTTGGCAACGCGGGTCTTGACGAATTCGCTCATGGTCAGGTAGTGAAGAAAAAGCCATATTCTACGTCGCCCTCGCGCAGGCGGGGGCCTATAGCACGTCACCGAAGTTGTTCAAGGTGGAATGGCCCCCCCGCCAAGTGGGCCGCCGAGGGCGATGTGAATGCAAAAAGGGCGCCCTCGGGCGCCCTCGCTTCAAGTCAACCTGGCCAGCTTACGCAGCGGCGGGGTTTTCTTCTTCAGGCATGTGCTTGATGGCCTGGTGGTTATGGTCCTGGACCTTGTTTTTGTACTTCATAACCTGGCGGTCAAGTTTGTCGATCAGACAATCAATCGCGGCATAGAGGTCGTGCGACAGGCTTTCCACGTACACCGTTTTGCCCGACAGGCGCAAGTTGATCTCAGCCTTTTGGCGTTTTTCTTTTTCAGTCAGATTATCTACGGTCAGGATGACGGCGATGTCGATCACATGATCGAAATGGCGTTTTACTCGCTCAAGCTTGGTTTGTACGTATTCACGGATGGCTGGGGTCACTTCGAGATGATGTCCGCTAATTGTGAGATTCATACACACTCCTTTGATGATGTCACTTTCTGTTCGTGCACAAGTGCAGAGGAACAGCGTAAATACTGCGATTTACAGACATTTTCTGAGGCTGACGGGCGGGATTTTGAGTGCTTCGCGGTACTTTGCAACGGTGCGGCGAGCGATGACCATACCCTGTTCCCCCAGCATGTCCGCAATCTTACTATCGGATAATGGATTTTTAGGGTCTTCTGCTCCTGTCAATTGCACGATGAGCGCACGGATCGCCGTGGAACTTGCTTCTCCCCCCGCTTCGGTGGCGACGTGGCTACCGAAAAAGTATTTCAACTCAAACATGCCGTGGGGGGTAAGCATGTATTTTTGAGTTGTTACACGAGAAATAGTGCTCTCGTGTAGACCAAGTGTATCAGCTATTTCGCGCAAAACAAGGGGACGCATGGCAACCGCGCCGTGCGAGAAGAAATTGCGCTGGCGCTCAACAATAGCCTCCGACACACGCAGGATGGTGTCGAAACGCTGGCGCATGTTCTTGATCAGCCACTTCGCTTCCTGCAGTTGCGCGCCCATCTGGCCTTCGCCTTTGCCCTGCTTGAGCAGGCTGGCGTACATGCTGTTCACGCGCAGGCGCGGCATGACGTCATTGTTGAGCGACACCGACCAGCCATTCTTGGACTTGCGCACGATGACATCCGGGACCACGTAGTCGGACACGTCGGACGCGAACACCGCACCCGGATGCGGGTTGCAGTTGCGGATCACGGACTGCGCCTCGCGCAGGTCTTCATCGTCGCAGTCGAGCGCTTTTTTCAGCTTGTTGAATTCGCGCTGAGCAAACCAGGTCAGGTGATTTTCAACGATCGCCAGCGCCATTCTGCGTGTGACCATCGGGATCGACTTCATGCCGCGAATCTGCAGCGCCAGGCATTCGGAGGCACAGCGTGCGCCCACACCCACCGGGTCGAAGCTTTGCAGCAGCGACAAGGCGGTCTTCAGTTCGTCGAGATCGATTTCCAATTCGGGCGGCAGGCGCTCGTGGATCTCTTCCAGCGTTTCGGTCATATAGCCGTTGTCGTCGAGCGCGTCGACAATCAATTCAACCAGGGCGCGGTCGCGCGCTTCGAGCACGGTCACGCGCATCTGCTCCATCAGGTGCTCGCGCAAGGTGGTGGCGCTGGCTTCCAGTTGCGGACGCGAATCCTCGTCGTCGGACGAGCCTTTCGAGCGTCCAAGCTCGCCCCACTCGCTGTCGGTCTCGCTGCCGGCCGGCGCATCCATCTCGGCGCTTTCGCCACCTTCGGCTTCGGCTGGCGCCGGCGCATCCTGCGCGCCGGGTTCCGGCGGCGCTTCGGCCGGCGCGCTGGTGGCGCTGATGGCGCCATCGGCCAGCAGCCGCACCGAGTGGTCGAGCGGATCATCGAGCCGTTCCAGAAGCGGGTTGTCAGTCAGGAGCTGCTCGAGCTCCTGGTGCAGTTCGAGCGTGGACAACTGCAGCAGACGAATCGACTGCTGCAGCTGCGGGGTAAGCGCAAGGTGCTGGGAAGTGCGAAGTTGAAGTGACTGTTTCATCTTACATGCGGAAGTGTTCACCCAGATAAACGCGGCGTACCGATTCGTCTGCAATGATGTCGTCCGGACGACCCGAGGCCAGCACCGCGCCCTGGTTGATGATGTAGGCGCGGTCGCAGATGCCCAGCGTTTCGCGCACATTGTGGTCGGTGATCAGAACGCCGATGCCGCGCTCTTTCAGGAAGCGCACAATGCGCTGGATCTCGATCACGGCAATCGGGTCGACCCCGGCAAACGGTTCGTCCAGCAGCACAAAGCGCGGATTGGTGGCCAGCGCACGCGCGATTTCCACCCGGCGCCGCTCACCGCCCGAGAGCGACATGGCGGCGCTCTCGCGCAGCTTTTCAATCTGCAGATCGGCCAGCAAGGTATCGAGGCGCTCGTTGATTTCGGCCTTGGTCAGGGCCTTGCCGTCGGTGCGCTGCAGTTCCAGCACGGCGCGGATGTTTTCTTCCACCGTCAGGCGGCGAAACACCGACGCTTCCTGCGGCAGGTACGACAAGCCCATGGTGGCGCGACGGTGAATCGGCATGCGCGAAATATCGACGCCACTGATATCAATGGAACCGGCATCCGACGGCACCAAACCAACAATCATGTAGAACGAGGTGGTTTTGCCGGCGCCATTGGGACCGAGCAGGCCGACCACTTCGCCGCATTCGACCTGCAGCGACACATCGCGCACGACCAGTTTCTTGCCATAGCTTTTCTGCAGACCGCGAACGATCAGGGTGCTACCGCAACGTGTATCCATTATTGCGTTCCCGTTGGCGCTGGCGTCACTGGCGCAGCCGGCGGCGTGGCAGGCGCTGCGGCCGGTGCCGGTTTTGGCTTGCGTGGCGCGATGATCATTTTGCCGCGGGTAGCGCCCGGCTTGGTGACGCCGCTGGCGTCATTGCGGGCGGCGAACACTTCGCGGATGCTGTCGTAGGTAATGAACTCGCTCTGAATCTCATCGGTCAGGCGCTCGCCTTCCAGCTGGCGGATGCGCGCGTTTGTGAACAGCTTGACCACCGCGGTGCGTTCATCGTATTCGATCCGCTGCGCCTCGCCTTCCACCCACAGGTTCGGACCGCCGTCGCGCTTTTGGCGGAAGGTGGCTGGCCGGGCGCCATTGGTGGTCAGCGTGACCTGCATGTCGTCTTCCGGGCTTTGCTTGATGACCGCCTTGTCCGACTTGAGAATCAGCGTGCCCTTGGTGACGATGACGTTGCCGGTCAGGGTGGTGATCTGGGTGACGTCGTCCACGTGCAGGCTGTCATATTCAATGACGGCCTGCTTGCCGGCGTCGGCCTTTTCGGCCTGGGCGTTGAACGCGGCCAGACTGATGAGCGCACATGCGAAAATTTTCTTCATATTTTTAGTACCTGTGATGAGTGGCGCCTAGCGCGCCGCTTTGGGTGGGACGACCAGCTGTCCCTTGGAACGGAAATCGATCTGCCCGGTTGCGTTATTGGCTTGCATGCCGATGCCGGTTACGGTGGCCGTGCCCAGCACCATCGAGACGCGCTGGTCGGACTCCATGCGGTCTTCGTCCGGGTACACCGTCAAGGCCTCGGAATTGATCCGCAAGAAGCGCGTGGTGGGCGACTCCGGCCGCTGGATCTCAACCTTGCCAAGCAGGTCGACCTTGTTCTCGCCATGGAACATGCGCGCCGTTTGCGAGGTGACTGTCATGGTGGGCTTGCCCGGCACGATGGTTTTGAAAATCGGCTTGATGACGTCGGACGCGTCGTTCAGCGGCAAGTGGGTCAGCTTGTCGCCGTAAAACAGGTAGTGCGGTTCGCCCTGCGGCGACATGCGCACGAAACTGAATTTGTCGATGATGTAATCGGGTTCGTCGCGATTGGCGGCGGAGCGGGTTTCATTATCGTCGCGCAGCATCAGCTGCAGCAGCCAGAAGCTGCCGGCGGCAAAAAACACCGCTGCCATCATGGTGATGAGCAGGCGCCAGCGATGGGCGGTCCGCTTATGCACGGCTGCCTCCGCCAAAAGCACATCGCCCTCGCGAAGGCGGGGGCCCATCCCACGTTACCGGATTCGTACACGTGGCATAGGCCCCCGCCTGCGCGAGGGCGACGGGGTTCATGCGATCACGCCCGAGCGCGATGTAGTGGCGGATCGTCATGCGAAATACGGCGCCAGCGCCGCTTCGTACGTGCCTTGCGCGCGCATGACCATGTCGCACACTTCGCGCACGGCGCCGCGCCCGCCACCGGCACGCGTAACGTAATGCGCGCGGTGCTGCACTTCCGGATGCCCGGTTGGCACGGTCACGGCAAAGCCCACTTGCAGCAGCAGCGGCAAGTCAATCACATCATCGCCGATGTAGCCGCACTGCTCGGCCGTGACGCCGGTCGCGTCCAGCAGCTTGGCAAAGGCGATCCGTTTGTCGTGTATGCCCTGATGCACGTGCATGATGCCCAGGTCGGCCGCGCGCCGCACCACGATGGGCGAATTGCGGGCGCTGATGATGGCCGTGGCCACGCCGCTTTTTTGCAGCAGCTGGATGCCCAGGCCGTCGAGCACATTGAATGTCTTGGTGGCTTCGCCATCGGCGCTGTAAGTCAGGCTGCCGTCGGTGAGCACACCGTCGACGTCGAAAATCATGACCTTGACGTTGGCGGCGCGGCGCATGTGGTCGAGTTCTCGCATCAGATCACCTTGGCGCGGGTCAGGTCGTGGATATGCAGCGCGCCGACCAGACGGTCGTCGGCATCGACCACCAGCATCTGATTGATACGGAATTCTTCCATGACGTGGACGGCGTCCACGGCCAGCTGCTCCGGGTGGACCCGGCGCGGGTCACTGTGCATCACGTCGCGAATGGTGATCTTGGTGAAGTCCTGCACCTTTTCGATCAGGCGCCGCAAGTCGCCATCGGTGAACACGCCGATCGGGCGGTTGTCGGCATCGACAATGGCGGTCATGCCCATGCCCTTCTGTGTAATTTCCAGCAGCGCCGTGGCCAGCGCCACATCCGCCGTAACCTTGGGCACCGCGTCGCCGCTGCGCATCACGTCCCTGACGTGGGTCAGCAGACGCCGGCCCAGGGCGCCGCCCGGGTGGGAACGGGCGAAATCGTCTTCCTTGAAGCCACGCGCATCCAGCAGGGCCACGGCCAGGGCGTCGCCCAGCGCCAGCGTGACGGTGGTGCTGGCCGTTGGCGCCAGGTTCATGGGGCAGGCTTCCTTGGCCACCGAGACGTCCAGGTGCACGTCGGCCAGCAGCGCCAGACTGGATTTGGGGTTGCCAGTCATGGCGATCAGCGGCGCGCCCATACGCTTGACGATCGGCAGGATGGACATCAGTTCGGCTGTCTCGCCGGAATTGGAAATTGCAATAAATGCATCTTGCGGGGTAACCATGCCCAGGTCGCCGTGGGCTGCTTCGGCCGGGTGGACGAACATGGCCGGGGTGCCGGTCGACGCCAGCGTGGCGGCAATTTTGCGGGCAATGTGGCCCGATTTGCCAATGCCGGACACCACCACGCGGCCGTTACAGGCCAGCAGCAGGCCGACCGCCTGCCCGACACTGTCGTCACCACCGAGACGGTTTTGCAGGGCGCGCATGGCGTCAACTTCGATTTCCAGCGTTTCCCGGGCCATGACCATGGCACGCTCGGTAATGTTTCTGTCAAAAGCTTTCAGCATTGTTTTTTCATCGGTTACACTCGTGTGTAGAGTATAAACGAATTGCGAAAGCAAAAAACTTGCCAGACGCAACAAATCACCATTTTCACCTTCGTCACATGGCAAAGAATGCATTCTGGACTTGAACTGACTCTCATGCTGTTGGGAAGCGCCGTGCTGGGCGTGGTTGCTTTCCGTATGCTTCACCTTCCCCCCATGCTCGGCTACCTTGCCGTCGGCATTCTGATCGGCCCCCATGCCCTGGCCCTGGCCGACAATAGCGCCACCACCGATACCCTGGCTGAATTTGGGGTCGTGTTCCTGATGTTTTCGATCGGTCTGGAGTTTTCGCTGTCCCAGCTGATGGCGATGCGCCGGATCGTGTTTGGCCTGGGGCTGGCGCAGGTCGTGCTGACCATTGTGGCCACCATGCTGTTTGGCTGGATTCTGTCGACCCAGCTGCCACCCAGTATCCGCATCAGCTGGCAGGCCGCGTTTGCGCTGGGCGGCGCCCTGGCCATGTCCTCGACCGCCATCGTGGTCAAGATGCTGACCGAGCGGCTGGAACTGGAAAGCCCGCACGGGCGCAAGATCATCGGCATCCTGCTGTTCCAGGATCTGGCCGTGGTGCCGCTGCTGATTCTGATTCCCTCGCTGGGCAAGCCGCCCGAGGAGCTGGCTTCCACGCTGGCTGTCGCTGGCCTGAAGGCCGTGTTCGTGCTGGTGCTGCTGCTGTTCATCGGCCAGAAGATCATGCGCAAATGGTTCACGATCGTCGTCAAACGGCGCTCGCAAGAACTGTTCATGCTCAACCTGCTCTTGATCACCCTGGGCGCGGCCTGGATCACCGAGCGCGCCGGCCTGTCGCTGGCGCTGGGCGCCTTCGTGGCCGGCATGCTGATCTCCGAAACCCAGTACAAGCATCAGGTGGAAGAAGACATCAAGCCCTTCCGCGATGTGCTGCTTGGGCTGTTCTTCATCACCGTCGGCATGAAGCTCAATGTCGCTCTGGTGCTGTCAAACTGGTGGCTGGTGCTGCTTCTGCTGTGCGGCCCGGTGCTGCTCAAGTTTGCCCTGATCGCGCTGCTGGCCAAGCTGTTTGGCGCCTCGGACGGTACCTCGATGCGTACCGGTCTGGCCCTGGCGCAGGCAGGTGAATTCGGCTTCGTGCTGCTGACGCTCACCGCCGGCGCCAACCTGATCGACCCCTTCATCATCCAGCTGGTGCTGGCCTCGATGGTGCTGTCGATGCTGGTGGCGCCTTTCCTGATCGAGAAATCGGACCAGATCGTCATGAAGATCTCGTCCAACGAATGGATGCTGCAGTCGCTCCAGCTGACCCAGATCGCAACCCGTACCATGGCCAGCCAGAAGCACGTGATCGTGGCTGGTTTTGGGCGCAGCGGGCAAAGCCTGGCCACCTTGCTGTCGGAAGAAAAAATCGCCTACCAGGCGCTGGACCTGGATCCCGAGCGGGTACAGGAAGCACAGGCCGGCGGCGCCAATGTGTCTTACGGTGACGCGGGACGCAAGGAAAGCCTGATCGCGGCTGGTCTGTACCGCGCCAGTGCGCTCGTAATCACTTACGCAAATACGCCGTCGGCAATGAAGGTGCTGCACCTGGTGCACGAGCTGGCGCCTACCTTGCCGGTGATTGTGCGCAGCCACGACGACACCGATCTGGATATCCTGAAAAAAGCCGGCGCCGCCGAAGTGGTGCCTGAAGCGCTCGAGGGCAGTTTGATGCTGGCCTCGCACGCGCTGGTGATGATGGGCGTGCCCCTGCGGCGCGTAGTGCACCGCGTGCAAAGCGCGCGCGACGAGCGCTACGCTGCCTTACGCGGCTACTTCCATGGTGCCAGCGACGTGGGTGATGACCCGGAACACACTTATGTGCGCCTGCATTCGGTGACCCTGCGCGATGATGCGGGCGCCATCGGCAAGCGCATTGAGGCCTTGGCCCTGCAAGAAGTGGGCGCTGAGGTGGCCACCATCCGGCGCGGCAAGGACAGACTGGAAGTCACACCGCGCACCGAGCTGGAAATGGGTGACGTGGTGGTGCTGCGCGGCTCGGCCGATGCAGTTGATCGCGCAGAGAAGCGCTTGCTCAATTAGGAAACACGATTTTGAATCATCGAATGACATGTGCCGCCATCGTGTCGATGGCGGTATTGCTCGGCGCCTGTGATAAACCCGCTCCACCGGCACCACCCAGCCCACCGAAACCTCCCAGCGCGAAAAGTACGCTGACGCCAGAATCGCAGCGGCAGCAGGATCTGATGCGGGCCGTGTTCGGCGCTGGTTACCAGTCCGCCGCGAACGTGGGACTGGCAATGCTGTCCGACTACGATGATCGCAGCGAGCGGTCCGTATATTACGTGACGCCAGTGACACACAAGCTGCTCGATTCGGGCGACGCGGTCCTTATCGTCAACGCGCAGCTGTCGTCGCAAAATGAAGACGACATTGGCAAGGCGAAAATCGACGACCCCTTGAGTGGACACGGCGAGCCCGGGCGGCTCAATGTCTTCATCCTGCGCGCGCAGGCAGGTGGCGGATGGAGCGTGATCCGGCGCCACGAAAATGTGGCGCAACTAGGTTCCAACGGCCAGTTCAGTGGCGTCCAGTGGCCCATGCTGGGAACCGACCGGCCCGGCCTGGCCATTGAACACGGCTGGATGGGGCAAGGCTACGCCATCGGTTTTCTGGCATTGTTCGACTTGAGCGACCCGGCCCTGCCTGAGCTCACGCCCGAACAGAGCAAGCTATACGCCGAAAACGAAGGCGCGTGCGACGAACCGAAAACCGCGTGCTGGTCGGTTGTGGGAACGTGGCGCTTCGACACAGCAGCCGAGGGCGCGAAATACAAGGACCTGGTGATCGACTTCAGCGGCGCAGCACCGGAGCTGGCAGCAAAGGAGGAAGAGGCATCAGAGGAAGCGGCGGAGCCCATCGCCGCGCCAGAGCCCAGCACCAAAAAGATCGCCGTCACCGCACGTTACAAGTTCGACGGCAAGCGCTATCGGCTGGCCAGCGGCGAGAACCCCGTTCCCGACATTTAAGCGCTCTAGGCCGGCGGCGCCTCGTAAGCAATGACCCGATTGCGCCCGCTCTGCTTGGCCTTGTACAGCGCATTGTCGGCCTGCGCCAGCAGCTCTTGCGCAACATGCTCAATGGCGTGTTCGCGCTCGAAGTCATTGAGCACCGCAACCCCGATCGAGACCGACACCGGCAAGGCCGCGCCGCCCTGCAGTTCGACCGGCGTGCCGGCCACGCTGGCGCGAATCCGTTCGGCCACCAGCGCGGCCGCATCGAGTTCGGCATTAATCAGCAGCGCCACGAATTCTTCGCCGCCAAAACGGCCCATGGTGTCGGACAGGCGCAATTCGTCCTTGATTCGGCCCGCCACTTCACGCAGCACTTCGTCGCCGCCCGGGTGGCCCACGCTGTCGTTGACCAGCTTGAAGTGGTCAATATCGATGTACATGACCGAGATGCGGTATTGCTGACGGCGCGCCCGGCTGATCTCTTCCAGCAGGCGGCGGTCGATATAGCGCCGGTTGTAGACCCCGGTCAGCGAATCGGTCAGGCCGATATATTTAAGCATCTCGTTGCTGATCACGTTTTCGAGACAGATCGAGATGATCGACGCCATGTGCTCGACGAAGTCGGTGGCCATGGCAGGCGTGAAGCGGTTGGGGTCCAGGCTGCCCAGATTCAGGCTGCCAATCAGGCGCTTGTTACGCAGCAGCGGCACCAGGGCGATGCTTTGCAGGCCGGCTGGCGGTTGCGGGAACATCGGCTGGTGGGTCGCTGGAATGTAAGGCCCCAGCAAGGGCCGCGGCGGGCCAGTGAGGTCGTTGCGCGACGGGACAAAACCCAGCGCCTGCACAGCATCCACGAAAACCAGATGCGGGAAATCGGCAAAGTCGACGCCCAGCTTGTTCATCACGGTGCGGATGTCCTCGCCCTCGTCGACCAGGCTGAGGGTAACGATATCAAGGTCGGAAATGACGGGCAGGCTGCGGAAGATGGTGCTGACCAGGCTGGGAAAACTGTCGGAGCCGACGATTTCAAGATCGAACGCCTGGTGCCGGCACATGATGTCGTGATTACGCTCGGCCTGCTCCATCATGTAGGCCATGCTGGCGCGCAGGGATTCGTTTTCTGCCTCCAGATCGCGCGCTGTCACACCTGCATCTTGCATACTGCCCCTCTCTGCGTTCCCGGTCCATGCACGTTGAATATTCCCGTTTTACGCCATCTTAATCGGATTGCGGCCTGAAAAGGGCACGTTTGGCCGCGCCGCCACAGTTAAAACGCTTCTTTAACCATCAATTAAGCTTAAAAGGCCAGGGTCATTGTCACCGGTTGGCCGACATGCAGGCGCTCGCCGTCGCCTGCAGTGACGATGGCATTCATGCCGAAGCAGATTGCGCCGTCCATGACCGCCTTGGCGCGGTAGGTGCCCAATATATCGAGCGGATCGGGGCCGGGCAGACCGCTGGCCTGGTCCACCGCCGGAATCGGGCAGCGCGCGCAGGGTTTCACGGGTTTGATGGCGGCCTGGCCCAGGCTGAAGCTGTCGGCATAGTCTTCCTCGAACGCGTCGATCCCATCGATCACCAGATTGGGACGGAATCGGTTCATGGGCAGCGCCTCGCGCCCGGCCGCCACCAGTTTTTCGTTCAAGTCCGCCAGCGAGGCCGATCCGGCCACCAGGATCGGGTAGGCATCGGCGAACAAGGTCGGTGCCTCGACCCCGTCCGTCCATTTGGTGCTGGTGACACGGTGGGCACTGGCATGGAAACGCACCAGGCGGCAGGGCGTGCCGATGGCGTTGCTGAACCAGGCCGCGGTGGTGTCGTTGCAGTCGTAGGCGAGCACGGTGTCGTCCCACAGGGTGACCTGGCGCGTTTGCTCATCGGCCGGATCGGGCAAGCCAAGCGCGATTTCCAGGCGCAGCATGCCGGGCGCGCGCAGTTCCAGCGTGTCGGCCTTCAGGCGCGGGGTGATGAGTGCCATGCGCGGATGCTCGCGCTGGGTGAGGAACTGGCCATCTTCGCCGATGACCATCCATTCGCGGTCGTAGACGGCATCGACCGACAGGCCGGCCTGGGTCAGCGTAGCCTCGCGCACGGAAATGCCGGCGCAGGATTTAACGGGGTAGAAAATGATTTCAGAGAGGATGGCCATTTGTTTTAACAGACGTCAAGTTCACCCGGACATCGTCCTCGCGAAGGCGGGGACCTATACCACGTCCCCGGATTCGGAAACGTGGAATAGGTCCCCGCCTTCGCGAGGACGACGTCGGTGGGGCCGTCAGTATGCCTCAATTCATATCCCACGGCGGGGTACCGGCAAATTGCTCGGCCAGGAAGTCGATCATCGCGCGCACCTTGGCGCTCAGTTGGCGCCGGCTTGGATAGACGGCCAGTACGTCGATATCTGGCAGGCTGAATCCAGGCAGCAGCGGCACCAAACGTCCGGCCCGCAAATCGGCGCCAATCAAAAACGTCGGCTGCCAAATGATGCCCGCCCCTGCCAGCGCAGCCTGGCGCGCCGTGTCGCCATTATTTGCATGCATGGCGCAGTTGACGGTCACCGGGTGCGGCTGGCCCATCGCATCCGTGAAGCGCCATTCGTCGGCGCTGGCCGCGTAGCTGTAGCCAATGCACTTGTGCAGCAGCAGATCCTGGGGCACCTTGGGCGTGCCATGCCGGGCAAGGTAAGCCGGCGCCGCGCAGCAGATGTTGTGCGAGGTGGCCAGGCGCCGCGCCGCGTGGCTGGCCGAGCCGGCACGCGAGATGCGGATCGCCAGGTCATAGCCCTCTTCCACGATATCGACCACGCGGTCCACCAGCGCCACCTCCAGTTCCACCTCGGGATAGCGCGCCATGAAGGCGGGCCACAAAGGCGCCAGGTGCAGCACGCCAAACGTCAGGGGCGCGTTAATGCGCAGCAGGCCGCGCGGGGTGAGCGTGGCCGAGGACGCGATGGCCTCGATTTCAGCCATGTCCTCGACAATGGTCTTGGCGCGCTGGTACAGGCCCTCGCCGCTGTCGGTGAGCGACATTTTGCGTGAACTGCGATTAAGCAGACGCATGCCCAGGTGCGATTCCAGGTCGCTGATGATGCGCGTGACGTTGGCTGGCGAGGTGTCGAGCGCGTCTGCCGCGCGCGCGAAACCGTTGCGCTTCACGACTTCCACAAATACTTCCAGCGCCCGCATGCGATCCATGATCACACCCCATTATTCATAAAACCTGAATATAGCATCAATATCCAGGCCTTTGATTCGCAGTTTCATAAATCCTATAGTGAACACGTCGCAACCCAATCACCTCACTCAGGAGTTACACCATGAAACGCTTTGAAAACAAAACCATTCTCGTCACCGGCGGCAACAGCGGCATCGGCCTGTCCACCGCGCTTGCCTTTGCCCGCGAAGGCGCCCGCGTCATCATCACCGGCCGTGACCAGGCTACCCTGGACGCCGCCCGCGAACAGATTGGCGGCGCGACCCTGGCGCTGCGCAACGACCAGGGCGCCCCTGGCGCGGGCCAGACTCTGGCAGCACAATTGAGCGAACGTGGCGTGCGCCTGGACGCGCTGTTCCTCAACGCCGGCGTGGCCAAGTTCGCGCCCTTCGAGCAGATCGATGAAGCGCTTTGGGACGACACCTTCAACGTCAACGTCAAAGGCGCTTACTTCACCATTCAGGCATTGACGCCGCTGTTCAATCCGGGCGCCGCAATCGTGCTCAATGGCTCGGTCAACGCCCGCATCGGCATGCCCGCTTCGTCGGTGTATGCAGCCAGCAAGGCCGCCCTGATTACCTTTGCCAAAACCCTGTCGGCCGAGCTGCTGCCGCGTGGTGTACGGGTCAACGTGGTCAGCCCCGGGCCGGTCACTACGCCACTGTATGGCCGCCTGGGTCTGGCGCCGGCGGACCTGACTGGCATGGCGGCCGCCATCACAGAGCAAATTCCGCTCAAACGTTTTGGCACGCCAGAAGAAATTGCGGGCGCTGTGCTGTATTTGTCGGCACCGGAATCGGCCTTCATTGTCGGCACGGAGCTGATCATCGACGGCGGGATGACCCAGCTGTAATTGATTGGCGATCCTTCGAAAAGCAGCTAGTATCTGGCGAACGATTTTCTCGAAGGATACTTTGATGCAAAAGTTTCAAGCACTCGCGGCAGCCGGCGCCTTGCTGGCAGCCGCTGCTGCGCCAGCGTTCAGCGCTGCCCCTGCTGGACTAAAGGATGCGCTGCAGGATCAGGCCCTGGGTCTGCTGGCGGCTGACAGTTTCCGTCTTGCCAACGGCAAGTGCACGGATTGTCCGACCTTGAAACAGGGACTGTGGTATTTCGAAGACGATTTGCTGGCCGTGCCCAAAGCATCGCAAGCGCTGTCGGGCTACGCCACGCAACCGGATACCGTGGGCGCAGTGCGTGCCTGGGCTGCCAGCAGCGATACGGCGGCCCTGGCCCATCCAGGCCTGGTCTGGATCGGTTCACCCCAGCTGTTTGACGACGTGGCGATTGAAGTCGACGGCAAGTCAGTGCGTACCAAGGACGGCGCCAGCACGCGCTTGCTGCTGGTGCCCAAGATCGCCAGCAATCTGTCGTACTGGAATGGCGCCACCACCGATTTCTTCGGGCAGCGGCCGGTACGCATGCGCGGCAGCCTGCGTGACATCGACGGCGCCCCGGCCTTTGTGGCGCGCACCGTCTGGCCCAAGGACTTTGCCCTCGAACGTGGCACTGCCCCAGCCCAACCGCTGGCGCAGGACGAATCACTGACCACCTTCGTGCGCAAGGAAGGCGGCGGCGCCACCAGTGCCTACAGCACCCGTGTGCTGTGGGAGCGCACGCCTGGCAAAGGCAGCGCCTGGGCCGGGCAGCCGGCGCTGGGCATCATGCTCAATGGCGCCCAGGGCGACGACGATGAAGCTTATGGCGGCCACTTTGCCATCGCCACCGGCAAGGTCGGGCAGGAGGGTGAATGGTCGGACTGGATCGTGAATAATTTCTACAATCTCGACTCGTACAGCGAGAAGGGCATTGTGGCCGCGCCAGTCCCGATGGATAACTACCTCATGGACATCAACAGCGGGCAGCAGTTCTACCGCCCTTCGTACATGCTGGTTGCGGTGCTGAACCAGGCGCGTACTGCGCAGGCTTACCAGGGCGGTGTGCAGCGCGTTTTCAATAATTTCTATCGCCACGATTTCCAGTACAAGCACGCGGGCGCGAACTGCTCCGGCATCAGTCTGGATGTATTCAAGGGCCTGGGGTGGAACATCCCCGAGCGCGGCGCCACCAGCCATCTGAAAGCGATTGCCGCCTACGGCTACCTGTCGGCCAAGGACCGCAGCCTGGCCAGCGGGCGCAAGATCTACGATTATCTGACTGAAGAACAGGTACGCCTGTACCCCGCCGTGGCGTTCGAGGCAGCCGGCGCCGACTTGATGTCGCTGGTGGGCGCAGGCCCGGCACCAAAGCGCCAGTTGTCGGCCTTTGAAAAGCAGCTGCAAAGCGATGTCGAAGCGCTGGTGCTGGTGCGCATTCCGCAAGTGCCTTCCAGCCGCGCCATGGGTTCGGCACCGGTGTTTTCGTTCGATGAATTCATGGCGCGCACGCCGCCTGACCGCGCTGACTGGAAAATCGTGCCGACGGCACCTCGCCCCTTCCCCGAGCGGCTGCGTGAAAATGTGATCGCTGTCAGCGACCCGGGTGTGGTGCCGCTGCCGGTGGCCGGCATCGGCATGGGCGCGTTGCTGGGCGTT
The DNA here is from genome assembly GCF_900129765.1 of Massilia sp. CF038. Classification (GTDB taxonomy): domain Bacteria; phylum Pseudomonadota; class Gammaproteobacteria; order Burkholderiales; family Burkholderiaceae_D; genus Telluria_A. The sequence continues at coordinate 81,725 of NZ_FQWU01000005.1, read as the reverse complement.
GGCGCGTTCATCCGGCGCCGCCGCAGCAAGGCCTAGTCCAGCGTCTGGCGGAAGCGCGTCAGCGCCAGCACGCCCGCGGCCAGCATGAACAGCGCGATCGGCCAGGCATGCGGCGCGATCTGGCTGAACGTGTTCCCCTTGAGCATAATGCCGCGCACGATGCGCAGGAAATGCGTCAGTGGCAGTACTTCGCCCAGCGCCTGGGCCCAGCCGGGCATGCCGCGAAACGGGAACATAAAACCCGACAGCAGCATCGACGGCAGAAAAAAGAAGAAGGTCAGCTGCATCGCCTGCAGCTGGTTGCGCGCCAGCGTGGAAAACGTAAAGCCAATGGCCAGGTTGGCTGCAATGAACAGCACCATCACGGCCGACAGCAGCGCCAGGCTGCCCACCATCGGCACATCGAACATCAGCCAGCCGGCAAACAGAATCACGCTCACCTGCACATAACCGATCAGGATGTAGGGCACGATCTTGCCGACCATGACTTCGAGCGGCGAGAGCGGCGTGGCCAGCAGATTTTCCATGGTGCCGCGCTCGCGTTCGCGCGTCATTGCCAGTGAGGTCATCATCACCATCGTCATGGTCAGGATCACGCCCATCAGGCCAGGGACGATGTTGTAGCGAGTCAGCCCTTCCGGGTTGTAGCGGCGCTGACTGCGGATCTCGAATGGCGCTTCGGTCGGGCGCAAATGGGCCAGCGGTCCGGTCAGGTCGCGCGTGATGGCGCGGGCGGCAATGGCATTGACCGCTGCCAGCGCGTTGCCGGTGGCCGCAGGATCGGTGGCGTCGGCCGCCAGCAGAATGACGGGTTTTTCGCCACGCGCCAGCTGACGCGAAAAGTCGCCCGGCACCACCAGTACGAACTGCACCTCGCCGCGCGCCAGCAGGGCGTCGGCTTCGGCCGCGCCTTGCACGTGGCGCACCACGCGGAAGTACTGCGACGTTTCGAGCGCCGCCACCAGGCTGCGCGAAAAGGTGCTGCGATCGGCGTCTTGCACGGCCAGCGGCAAGTGGCGCACATCGCCATTGATGGCAAAACCGAACAGCACCAGCTGCACAATCGGAATCACCACCATCATGCCGAAGGTCAGGCGGTCGCGCCGCACCTGGCGAAACTCCTTGAGCAGCACGGCAAACAGGCGGGTCCAGTTCATGCTGCACCTGCACCGAAATTGTCCTGCGCATCCTGCATCAGCGCGATAAACACGTCCTCCAGGCTGGCGGGCGTGGGCACGGCCTTGAGCGTGTTGAAAGGCGCCAGCGCCGCTTCGAAGGCCTCGACGCTGTCGGCTGCCACGTGCAGCGTGGCACCAAACGGCGCCACGGTCCGGATGCCGGACGCGGCGCGCAGCACCGGTGCGGCGGCAGCCAGGCCGGGGCCCGTGAGCGACCAGGTCAGCAGCCTGGCGCCGGCGATCACTTCATCGACCGTGCCGCGTGCCAGCAGCTTGCCGTAAGCGATGTAGGCCAGCTCGTGGCAACGCTCGGCTTCGTCCATGTAATGGGTCGAGACCAGCACGGTCATGCCGGCGTCGGCCAGTTCGTGGATCTGGTCCCAGAAGGCGCGGCGGGCGGACGGGTCGACCCCGGCCGTGGGTTCGTCCAGCAGCAGCAGCTGGGGGTCGTGGATCAGACAGGCCGCCAGCGCCAGCCGCTGCTTCCAACCGCCCGACAAGGAACTGGCAAGCTGGCGGCGCCGGCTGGCAAGACCAAGCCGCTCAAGCGTGCCGTCGATGCGCTGGCGGCGCTGCGGCACGCCGTACACACGGGCGAAAAAATCGAGATTTTCTTCGATGCTCAAATCGTCGTACAAGCCGAACTTCTGGGTCATGTAGCCCACTTCGCGCTTGATCAGGCGGGCCTGGGTGCGAATGTCGTAACCGAGGCAGCTGCCTTCGCCCTGATCGGGCGTGAGCAGGCCGCACAGCATGCGGATGGTGGTGGTCTTGCCGCTGCCGTTCGGCCCCAGGAAACCGTAGATGCGCCCGCGCTCGACACGCATGTCGACCTGGTCGACCACGACCCGGCCATCGTAGGACTTGGTCAGCCCGCGCACATCGATGATGACGTCAGCGGCGCTCACGATGCCGGCCCGGGCGTGACCGTCAGCGGCTGGCCAGGGTGCAGACGCGCGGCCTGCGCCGGCTCTGGGGTCGCTTCCACCATGAACACCAGGGTGGCGCGATTTTCCTTGCTGTAGATGAGGGGCGACGTGTATTCCGCTTGCGGCGAAATAAAGCTGATCCGCGCTGCCAGCGGCGTGCAACCGTCGCACGCAATGGTCACGCCCTGCCCCACGCGCAGGCGCCCCAGGCCTGCTTCGGGAATGAAGAAGCGCGCCTTGATGTTTTGCGGCGGCAGCAGCGTGAGCACAGGCGCACCCGCCGGCACCCATTCGCCCGCCCGGTAATTGACCTCGGTGACCAGCCCGGCGACAGGCACCGTCTGGGTCTTCTGGTCCAGCCGCCACTGCACTTGCGCCAGCTGGGCGCGGGCAGCGGCGATGTCTTTTTCGGCCGCCGCCACCTGATCGCTGCGGGCGCTGCTGCGCGCCGTGCGCAGGCGTGCCGCAGCCTGCTCGACCCTGGCCTGGTCTGCCTCGACCGCGCTCTGGGCTTGATCAAGACGGGCGCGCGACAGGAACTGCGCGCTGACCAGTTTACGTTCGCGCTCCAGATTGGCACGCGACAGCGCCAGCGCTGCCTGCGCCGCCTTCAGCTCGGCGGCGATGGCGGCCTGCTCGTCGCTGCGGGCGCCCTTGCGCAAGTCGGCCAGCAGCGCTTCGGCGCGTTCGACCCGGCTTTGCGCCTCCTGGCGCGCCGCGCCTTCGCTGGCCTGTTCCAGGCCGTAGGCCGCGGCACCGGCGACAACTGTGTCGCCCTGGTGCAGGTGCAGCTTGAGCAAGGTACCTGCCAGCGGCGCGCCCAGACGCACATACTCGCCTTCGGCATAACCTGGGAAGCTGCTGTCGTCCGGCTGGGCGCACCCGGCCAGCACCAGCAGTGGCAGAGCGCATAGAAAGAGCGGCTTCATGGGATGTCCCTCAGGGTTGAACGGCAATGGCGCGCAGCGCCAGTTCGATGCGCTGGGCCAGCGCTTGTTCCGACAGCAGGGCCAGCTGGGCCAGGCCAGCCAGCTCGGGCGCGAGCGTGCCCTGGCGTTCGATGGCGCCGCCCGCCAGGATGGGGCCAACGATGCCGCCCGCCAGAAACGGCAGCAGCTGAGGCACGGGGACCGGCACGATGCGGCCTTCGGCTTGTCCGCGCTGGACCAGACGCACAATGATGGCCAGGTGGCGCGGCAGATTCTCGCGCAGGAACTGGAGCGGCAGCGCCTCGCCGCGCAGCGCTTCGGACACCAGCATGAACAGCAGCTTGCGATTGGCACGCGCAAATGCGCCCAGCACAGTGAAGGCAGCTTGCAAGGCGCTGACGGCATCGGCGCCGCTGTCGGCCTGCACCTGCAGGTCGGTGAACATGGCTTCATACAGGCGCTGCAGAACGGCGCGGATGAAGTTGTCCTTGCTTTTGAAGTGGTAGTGGAACATGCCGAGGTTGACGCCGGCGTGTTCGGTCAGCTTGCGCACCGACAGGCCGGCGCAGCCGGTTTCAGGCAGCAGGGCCATGCCGGAGGCAATCAGCAAGGCATCGATTTGTTGGGAAGGTCGGCTCATGGAGGTAACTATACGCTTGTATAGTTACCTGTCAAGCGCTTATTTTTTAGGCAGAGCGCCGTTCGCGCTTTCGCTGGCCAGGCGCTCGTCGAGCCGTTTGGTTGCGCCTGCGGCGTAGTTGCGGCAGCCTTCGGCATCGATGAAGGGGTTGGTGTCACCCTTGCGCGCCTGCAGCTTGGCCATCACGTCAGTAAAGCCGGGATGGGTGGACACCACCACATCACACTTGAGCGCGGCCACTTTGGCGATACTGGCGCGCAGGGCCGCCACCGCAGCCGGCGCCTCGGTGAAGCGGAAACTGTCGGCTGACACCGGCGTCAGGCTGTCGGCATACACCATGTCGAGGCAGCGCCCATGCTCGCACGAGGTCCAGGTCCAGGTGGTGCCGCCTGGCGCGTGGCCCGGCGTCATGTGCGCGGTCAGCGCCAGGCCGCCCACGGCCAGCGTTTCGCCCTCGCCCACCACTTGCACCTTGGGCACCTTGTCGATGCGCGGATCCTGGTCCGGCTGGTACTGCAGATCATCCTTGCCGATCACGCCTGCCTGCAATACGCGCGCACCAATCGCGCTGGCGGCCACAATGGCGCCGCTGCGGCGCTGCAGAGCGGCGATACCGCCGGCATGGTCGAAGTGTTCGTGCGAATTGACGATCAGCTTGACGTCCTTCAGCTTGAAACCCAGCGCCTTGATATTCTTTTCAATCAGCGGCGCCGATTGCGGCAAGGCGCCGTCAAGCAGGATGTGGCCCTTGGGACTGGTGATCAGCAGCGCCGACAATTCGGCCGTGCCCACGTACCAGGTGTTCCCATAAATGTTGAACGGCTTTTGCGGCGCGTTCCACTCCTTGCAGCTGCTGCAGTTGAATTCCGTGATCGGCTGATCCGCCGGGGCAGCCTGGCCGCCCTGGCAGGCCAGTGTCAGTGCCGCCGCCCATGCCAGCTTGTGTGCGAATGCCATGTTGTCGTCTCCAAATAGAAAAAGGGCGCAAAGGCGCCCTTTTTTTGCCGCCCTTACGGGCCTTGCATTCTATTACACGTTAAACAGGAAATTGAGCACGTCACCATCCTTGACGACGTACTCCTTGCCTTCGGCGCGCATCTTGCCCGCTTCCTTGGCGCCGGCCTCACCCTTGTAGGTGATGTAGTCGTCATAGGCAATGGTTTGCGCGCGGATGAAGCCGCGTTCGAAGTCGGTGTGGATCACGCCGGCAGCCTGGGGCGCCGTGTCGCCAATGTGGATGGTCCAGGCGCGTACTTCCTTCACACCGGCGGTGAAGTAGGTTTGCAGGCCCAGCAGGTTGTAGGCGGCGCGGATCAGGCGGTCCAGGCCAGGCTCCTGCATGCCCATGTCAGCCAGGAAAGCGCCCTTGTCGGCGTCGTCCAGGTCGGCGATTTCCGATTCAATCGAAGCGCAAATGGCCACGATCGGCGCGTTCTGCGCCTTGGCGTAGGCAGTGAGCTGGTCCAGCAGCGGGTTGTTGGTGAAGCCCGAGTCGGACACGTTGGCCACGTACATGGCCGGCTTGGCGGTAATCAGGCACAGCGGCTTGATGATGGCCATTTCGTCGGCATCCAGGCCCAGCGTGCGCACCGGCTTGCCTTCGTTCAGGTGCGGCAGCAAACGCTCGCAGATGGCAACCAGCTTGGCGGCATCCTTGTCGCCCGAGCGCGCTTTTTTGTTTTCGCGATGGATCGCTTTTTCCACGCCCGCCATGTCGGCCAGGGCCAGCTCGGTCTGGATGACTTCGATGTCGTCCAGCGGGCTGACCTTGCCTGCCACGTGGATCACATTGTCATCTTCGAAGCAGCGCACCACGTTGACGATGGCGTCGGTTTCGCGGATGTGCGACAGGAACTGGTTACCCAGGCCTTCCCCTTTGGAGGCGCCTGCCACCAGGCCGGCGATGTCGACAAATTCGACAATGGCGTTGACCATGCGTTCCGGCTTGACGATGGCGGCCAGGGCGTCCATGCGCGGATCCGGTACCTCGACCACGCCGACGTTCGGTTCAATGGTGCAGAACGGGTAGTTTTCAGCCGGGATACCGGCTTTGGTCAGCGCATTGAAAAGGGTGGACTTGCCGACGTTAGGCAGGCCGACGATGCCGCATTGCAGACTCATGGGGAAGACTTTCTCATTCGATTGACGATGGGCAGCCAAGCTTGGGCTGCCCGAAACCCCACATTGTAACCTTGGTCGGGGGGCCAAGCCGCATTTATTGACCCAAGCGGGGCTATCAAGTTCCCCGGGGAAACTATATTTTCGCGATTTAATGCATTTGTAAGCATTCCGAGATTACACTTGCTCAACTTTCCCGTACATACAAAAACCACCATTGGCTTTTCCCTATGGAACTCCTATTAATGCTGTGCTTGCTCGGAATGAGCGTGCTGCTGACCTGCTGGCTGGTCCTGGTGCTGCTGTCGAGCCTGGCCGGACGGGTGGCGCGCCGCCTGACTGCCAGCGGGGGCCACGCATTGCGCTGGGAAAAGCGGGCCAAGCTGGGCACCATGGCATTTTTGCTGCTGACCGTGGGTGCGCTGCTCGGGCGCGCCCTGTTTCCCACCGATGGGGTGTACCTGGAACAGTTCAGCCAGGTGAGCTTGCGCGCAGCACCGGCCTCGGCGCGGGTGGTCGACAAGAGCACGCCCTACCTGGATTTCCAAGGGGACGCCTGCTCCTATGCCAAGATCGAGTTGTCGCGCGCCGATTACAGCGCGCTGCTGGCCCAGCTGGAAGCGGACACGCGCCTGCGGGGCGGCACCGATCTGGCCGCAGAAGGCTTGCGCAGCGCGCAAAAGAAGTCCTTCACGCGCCAGTTGCCGCAGGCTGATGCGCGCCATTTGTCACTGCAATTTCTCGGTGACGGACGCAACGTTGAAGTCAATATCTGCCTGAGCTAGTGTCAGATGGGCTGCACCCGCGTCAGGTCGGGCCGGTCCACAAAAGCAGCCAGTTCGTCCCGCAGGCGCTGCCCTTCCCCAATGGCGCTGTGCCAAGCCGTTTCCCGCCGTTCGTGATCCAGTCCGTAAAATTGGAAATCCTTCCGGTCCGGTAATTTGCCGCGTGGCAGCGTCGCCAGGAAGGCTGGCGTAGGCGCGACGATCAGCACGTTGTCCAGCCAGCCGCGCTGAGGGCCGCGGGCGGCGCGCCGCCATGGCATTGCCTTGTCCAGCCAGCCCGGCACGATGTGCTGCGAAAAATGGGGATACAGGACCAGATCGCTGCTGGCGGCCTGCCCGATACGCGCATACGGCAAGGCCAGGTTGTAATCGATGATGCCGCCGTCCCAGTAACTGCCAGCGGGCGCGCCGGCGATGGTGCGGACCGGCTTCATCAGCAGCGGCAAGGTGCCCGAGGCCAGCAGGGCCGCGGTGAGGTTGCGGCCGTCCAGAGTACTGAAATGCGTGGTGAAGCCATCGAAGCCGGGGCGCAGCCAGGCCGGCGCGGCACCGCCAGCGCTGAGCACCACGCGCTCGAGCATGTGCGCCAGGCGTTCGCGCGCGGCCAGATTGAGCAAGGCAGCGGTGGCAAAACCCAGGGTTTCGGCGCGCCGGTGCTGGGGGTCGGCCAGAGCGCGGCGCCCGCGGTTGGCCAGCAGATGCAAACGATAGTGGGGATGGCTGACAATCGCCTCGGCCTGGTCGCCGATGAAATCGGCCAGCAGCTGGCGGCACACAGCATCAATCTCGTTCTGGTCGGGACGGGCGTTATAGCGTTGCCCGCAATACAGCGCGCCCAGGCGGGCAAAAGCGGCAGCCGGATCGGGCTGGCAGGCGGCAGCCATGCGCCAGGCCCCGATGGACGAGCCGATCAGGGCGCGCTCGCGCGGGGCCGCCGGCAGCCAGCTGCCAAACAACCATTGATCGAGCGCTTGAAAAATCAAGCCCTTGGGACCGCCCGCCGCAGCGGGAATGACGGCCACATCGGCGGCGCGCAGGCCATCGCTGCGCAAGCGGGCCAGGGCCAAGGGGCCGGCATGGAAGGAAAGTGCGTGCATGGCCAATTATCGCGGCTGGGACCGCCTTTCGTCCAGCGCGGCGCCCGCGTGCGGCTTGCGAGTGCGCAAACGCGCGGGCGCGGGCGCTGCGTACCATGACAGGTCCGTCCTTGCCTTGTCTGGAGCTTGCATGCCCGCGCGTCTTGCCGCCCTGCTCTGCCTGCTGTGTCTGTTGTGCGGGCCCGCCCACGCCGACGCCACCGATCCCGCCCTGGTGATCGACCATTACATTCAGCACTTCACGGTTGAAACCGACGGCAGCTACCGCCTGCGCGTGGAGCATGCCAAAACCATTGCCGGGCGCAGCGCCCTGCAGGCGCACAGCCAGTACTACATCGGCTACAACCGCACGCTCGACACGCTGCTTGCCGTCGACGCGTACACGCGCAAGCCGGACGGGCGCCGCGTGGCCGTCACGCCCGAGCACATCAAAGACCAGCAAGAAGCGGCCTCGTCCGATGCGCCCCTGTTCCAGGACACGCGGCTGCGCGTCATCGTGTTTCCCGACGTGGAAACCGGCGACCAACTGGTGGTGCGGTATGTGCTGCACCGGCACACCGCGCTGTTTCCCGGTCACTTTGAAGACCTGTCCGCCTCGCAGCCCTATGCCAATCCCCAGTTTCACCTGATTTACGATATGCCGGAGGGCATGCCGCTGTACGCCGATGCGGTCGGCTTTCGCGCCCTGGCCGCGCCGGCACCGGCCGGGCGCAGGCGCTATCACTGGCACTACCAGAACAGCGGCCACGCCCGCCTGGAAGCCGATGCGGTCAGCTTCCTCGATGACGGCAGCCGCCTGGCCGTTTCCACCTTCGACAGCTATGCCGCTCTGGCCCGTGCCTATGCAGCGCGTGCCAGCGCCAGCAGCGCGGCCACGCCCGCCATTGTCGCCCTGTCGGCGCAGATCACCGCCGGTCTTCCCAGCGCGCGCGCACGCGCACTGGCCCTGTCCGACTGGGTGCGGCGCCAGATCCGCTACGTGGCCGTGTATGTGGGGGCCGGCGCCGTGGTGCCGCACACGGCAGCAGCGGTGCTGGCCAACCGCTACGGCGACTGCAAAGACCAGGCGGTGCTGCTGGGCGCATTGCTGCGCGCAGCGGGCATCGACAGCACGGCTTTGCTCATCAACAACGGCAACAGTTACCGGCTGCCCGACGTGCCCACCCTGGGCATCCTCAATCATGTGATTACATATATTCCGGCGCTCGATCTGTTTCTCGACGCGACCGCGCAGTCGGTGGCGGCAGGCTTTCTGCCGGCCAGCCTGCTGGACAAACCGGCCGTGCGCATCGACACGGCCGCGCTGGTACGCACGCCAGCGCAGCAGCACGAACGCAGTCGCGTCACGGTGCAGTTTCGCATCGCCCCTGACGGTGCCGGCAATTTCCGCGTCAGCCGCATCATCGAGGGTGCGCTTGCGGAAGCCTATCGTCAGGCAGTGCGCGACACGGCGCCCGCCGAACGGGCCCAGCTGGTGCAGCAATTGCTGTCCGGTCTGGGGCTGCAAGGCAGCGGCCGCTTCGAGCCGGGGCCGCTGGATGGGCAGGAAGCGCGCTACAGCATGCGCATGGCAGGGCGCAGCCCCGATTTCGCCGCGTTGCCAGGGCCGGTCGGCCTGGCCAGCAGCTTCGATTTCTGGGGTGGGCTGGGCGAAACCGTGCTGGCCCTGGGCCAGGAGCCGCAGCGCAGCCAGGACTATGTCTGTCCGGCCATCGATGCGGAAGAAGAAACGCGCTTTGAGTTGCCGGCGGCGGCACGCGTGCTGGCCCTGCCGCGCGCGGTGACGCTGGACGACGCCTTCTTTCGCTACCGTGCACGCTATCAGCTGCGCGGCAAGACCGTGGTGGTCAAACGCAGCGTGCGCTTTCGGCATGCGGGCATGGTGTGCCGCGCAGGCGAACATGCGCGCATGCGGGGCACGCTCGCGCGCATGGCGCGCGACCTGCGCGCCCAGATCATCATTGGCGCGCGCCCTGGCTGATCAGGCAGTGTGCAACTGCATGGTGGCAATGTCGAACTTGCCTTCCACCGCCAGCGGCAGCACGCGCAAGCTCTTTTCAATCGACTCTTCGATCAGCACTTGCTCTTCCTTGCGCGGACGGTGCAGCACGAAGTCAGCCACCGGCTGTTGCGAGCCCAGCACGCGCGGATGGCCAATGCCCAGCCGCAAGCGCCAGTAATCCTGCGTGCCCAGCGCGGCGGTAATATCCTTGAGGCCATTGTGGCCGCCCGAGGAACCGCCCTTCTTCAGCTTGGCAACGCCCGGCGCGAGATCGAGCTCGTCGTGCACGACCAGCACTTCATCCGGATTGATCTTGTAAAAGCGCGCCAGCGCGCCCACCGACTGGCCGGAGCGGTTCATGAAGGTTTGCGGCTCGAGCAGCCAGACTTCCTGACCCGCCATGCTGGACTTGGCCACCAGCGCGTTAAAGCGCGATTCGCGCTGCAGGCGGCAGCCGGGCAAGCTGTTGGCGAGATTGTCGACCAGCCAGAAACCGGCGTTGTGGCGGGTCAGTTCGTATTCGGGGCCGGGATTGCCCAGACCGACGATGAGGCGAATTGGCATGGCTTATGTTCTTGTAAAAATGAAAAAAACCCGCGAGGCACCAGGCCGGGCGGGTTTTCCATGCAGCCGCGCGCGCGCGGAAGCGATGATTACTTCTTGCCCTTGGCTGGCTTGGCAGCAGGCGCAGCAGGTGCGTCGGTTGCAGCAGCTTCAGCCGACACGTGGCCAGCTGGCACAGCAGCGGTAGCAACGGTTGGGTTCTTGCCGTGGGTGATCGCGGTCACGCCTTTTGGCAGGACCAGATCGTTCACGTGGATCGAGTGACCAACGTCGATGGTCGACAGGTCAACGGTGATGAACTCAGGCAGGTCGGTGGCCAGGCAGGACACGTCCAGCGATTCCAGCACGTGCGACACGGTCGCGCCGTGCAGTTTGACTGCTGGCGACGATTCGGCGTTCACGAAGTGCAGGGCGATTTTCTTGTGCAGCTTGCTGTTGGCATCGACGCGCTGGAAGTCAGCGTGCAGAACCAGTTGTTTGTAAGCGTGCATCTGGAAGTCGCGCAGCAGGACCGGCTGGGTCTTGCCATCGATTTCCAGGTCCAGGATCGAACCGTGGAAGGCTTCTTTTTTCAGCGCGTGGTACAGCGCGTTGCCGTCCAGCTGAATCAGGGCCGGGGCTTCAGCGCCACCGTAGATGATGCCTGGCGTTTGGCCAGCAGTACGCAGGCGGCGGCTCGCTCCGGACCCCTGCAACGTGCGATTGAATGCGATAACTTTCATGTGAAACTCCAAAAATGCAGGGTCATGCCCTGCGTTGTGACGCTCCCCGCGACCAGGGATTGTCGAAATCGAACGGAAAATCCGTTCGGAAACTTGAAACAGCGAGGGCGGAAAGCACCCAAACGAGTGCTTTCCGCCCTGCGGAAGGCGATATTCTACAGCAATTGCTTAAAAATTAGTCGATAAACAGCGACATCACCGAATCACCCTTGCTGATGCGCTTGAAGGTCTCGGCCAGCAGCGGAGCGCAGGTCAGTTGACGGATCTTGCCGCAGGCAGCGGCGGCAGGCGACAGCGGAATGGTATCGGTGACCACCAGCTCATCGAGTGGCGAGGCCGAAATGCGGTCAATCGCCGGGCCCGACAGCACCGGGTGGGTGCAATACGCAACAACTTTCTTGGCGCCGCGCTCCTTGAGCACTTCCGCTGCCTTGGTCAGGGTGCCGGCAGTGTCGACCATGTCATCCATGATCACGCAGTTGCGGCCTTCGACTTCACCAATGATGTTCATCACTTCCGACACGTTCGCCTTCGGGCGGCGCTTGTCGATGATGGCCAGATCGCAACCGAGGCGCTTGGCCAGGGCACGGGCACGCACCACGCCGCCCACGTCGGGCGAGACCACCAGCAGGTCATCGTAGTTGCGCTTTTGCAGGTCGCCCAGCAAGATGGGCGAAGCGTAAATATTGTCGACCGGGATATCAAAGAAACCTTGAATCTGGTCTGCGTGCAGATCCATGATCAGGACCCGTTCCACGCCGGCTTTTTCCAGCATGTTGGCGACCACCTTGGCCGAGATCGCCACACGGGCCGAGCGCGGACGGCGGTCCTGGCGGGCGTAGCCGAAATACGGGATGGCGGCGGTAATACGGCCAGCCGAAGCGCGCTTGAGCGCGTCCACCATCAGGATGATTTCCATCAGGCTGTCATTGGTCGGGGCACAGGTCGACTGCAGCACGAAAACGTCTTTACCGCGCACGTTTTCATTGATTTCGACCATGACTTCGCCATCCGAGAACTTGGAGACCACTGCCTTGCCAAGCGGGATGCCGAGATTTTTTGCAACTCCTTCTGCCAGCGCGGGGTTAGCGTTGCCGGTAAAAACCATCAGGTTTTCGTAAGCCATGGGAGTCCCAAAGAGAGGTGAGCGTTGATTTTCTTGCGTGACGCCAGCCAGGCCAGCCCGGCTGCCGCTGATTACTTAAAGATGACTCGCGAGAGCGAGGCCACCGAGTCCGCCTGCTGGACGCTGACTACGCATCGACAGATCAGGCAAAACGAATGGCAGGGGAACAAGGATTCGAACCTTGGTATGCTGGAATCAAAATCCAGTGCCTTAACCAGCTTGGCGATTCCCCTACGCAACTGACTGCTTGTCGTCACATTTGACGCATTTTATCGTCAAACCCAACGCCAGGCCAAATTTTATTCTATAACACCAGCTTCTTGCAACACCGCTTTCAGCGGATGGCTTGCCAGGGCCCGGGCTTGCCACGCGCGCCAGACTGGGGGTACTTGCTGCACCACTGCCTCTGCCTCGCGCTCGCTGGAAAACGCGCAAAACACACACGCTCCTGAGCCGGTCATCCTGGCGTCGCCAAACTGCGCCAACCAGTTAATTGCCTCGCTCACCGGCACAAACAAGTTGGAGGCGACTGCCTGCAAATCATTTTGTCCAAACCCGCTCATGTCTGTTCGACTGCTGAGGTGCCTGGAAAAGTCCGCTATTCTGACGGGTTTCGTGTTCCTTGTCAAATGGCCGGACGAAAATATTGCGGCAGTGGGAACGGCAACGCCTGGTTCGATAACCACATACCAACAATCTGGCGTGGCGACCGGCTGCAAGGCTTCGCCCACGCCTTCGGCAAAGGCGTTTTCACCGAAGATGAAAAAGGGAATATCGGCGCCCAGCGGCAGCGCCAGCGCCATCAGTTCGTCGCGCGTCAAGCCGCTTTGCCACAGCACATTGGCCGCCATCAGGGCCGTGGCCGCATCCGAGGAACCACCGCCCAGCCCGCCGCCCATGGGCAGCACCTTGCGGATCGCCACGTCCAGACCGGGCGGCAGGCGGCCATGGCGCGCCAGGTGGGCTTGCTGCAGCAGGCGCAGCGCGCGCACGATCAAGTCCTGCGCTTCCGGCACGCCGGGCACTTCGGTGGTGCGCCGAATGGCGTCGTCGCTGCGCACATCGAAGTCAAGCAGGTCGCCGTGGTCCAGCAGCTGGAACACCGTTTGCAGCAGATGGTAGCCGTCAGCGCGGCGGCCCGTCACGTGCAGGAAGAGATTGAGTTTGGCCGGCGCCGGGCAGCCGTGCAGGGAAGTCAGTGCCATCGATTAGCCCGGCTGGTCGATCACAATGCGCAAGGCCAGCTGGCCGGCGCTGGCGGTGGCGGCCCGGGTCGCATCGATGCGCCTGGGCACCGGCTGGGCCGCGCTGGGGTCTTGCCAGCTGACAAAGCTGAGCTGCCAGCCGTCCGCCGTGGTCACGCTGCTGTTCGCTGGCGAGGCGGCGAAGCGCTGGCCATCCTTGCCCACCGCATAGCCTTGCAGCCAGTCACGCAAGCCCGATACCGGCAAGGACCAGCCCAGCGTCTGCGCGGTCAGACTGTCGATATCGGCGGCAGTGCGCGCCGGCTTGTCGCCCTGGGTCAGGGTGGCGCGTTGCGGCGTGACCTGGATGCGGGCAATGGTCTGGCCCAGCGGCGAGGCCAGCGCCACATCAATGGTGTCAGCGCGTTGATGCCACTCGAATTTGCCCGATAAAGTGTCGAGCTTGCCGTCGCGATCGTAATTGACCGACAGGCGCCCTGCCAGGTCGATCGTCTCGCGGTAGGCGGCCACACTGGCCTGCGATGGCGGCGCCAGTGGCGCCGTGGTACAGGCCGGCAGCAGCGCGGCAGCGCCGGCCAGGGCCAGCGCGGAAAGCAGTTTGTGGTTCATCGTCGGGCGTCTCGGCAGTGAGGGAGCCGCATTATGGCCCATCACAGCTTCTGGTGCAGGCGCGCCAGCGTGCTTTTCAGGGTATCGTTCTTGGGGTCCCTGGCGCGCGCCTCGCGCCACAGTTTTTGCGCGTCCGCCTTCTCGCCCTTGTGCCACAGCACTTCGCCCAGGTGCACGCCGATCTCCACGTCGTTGCGCAGCGCATAGGCACGGCGCAGATACGTCTCGGCCTGATCCAGGTCGCCCATGCGGTAATGCACCCAGCCCAGGCTGTCCATGATGAAGGGGTCGCCCGGCGCCATCTTGAGGGCCTGGTCAATCAGTGCCAGCGCTTCGGGCAGGCGCACATTGCGCTCGGCCAGCGAATAGCCCAGGGCATTGTAGGCGTGGTGGTTGTCCGGCACTTGCGCGATCACGCTGCGCAAGGACGCTTCCATGACGTCGACCCGGCCGGTCTTTTCCGCCAGCAGCGCAAAGTCGTAGAGCAGGTCCGGATTGGCAGGGTGGGCCTTGGCGCCTGCTGCCAGCACATCGTAGGCTGCTTCCAGCTGGCCGCCGTCGCGCAGCAGATGGGCCTCGGCCAGTACCACCCGCGCCTGGTCGGCGGCGGACTCGGGCTTGAGCGCGGCCAGCATGCTGCGCGCGCGCGCCAGGTTGCCGCTGGCGGCCGTCAGTTGCGCCAGGCGCAGCTGGGCACTGAGGTAATGGTCGCTGTCGCTGGCGCTGACCTGCTCGGCCCAGCGCCGCGCTGCCTTGACATCCTTGCGCTCTTCGGCCAGGGTCGAGAGCATCAGCAGCACCTTGCCCGGCTCCTCGCCACCGCTGCGGTCGAATACCTGGACGTAGCGGGTGAAATAGGTCTCGGCAGCTGCCGTGTCACCCAGTTCGACGGCCAGCAAACCACTTGCGTACAAAGTTGAAATATTGTCCGGCTGCTGCTTGAGCAGCAGCGCAAACTGGCGCCGTGCTTCGGCATACTGTTTTTGCGACACCAGCAGGCGCGCATGGGCCGCACGCACTTCGCGTGCGTTTGGATGGGCTTTCAGGAAGGCGGCCAGCAGCGCGTTCTGTTCGCCAGGTTCCTGCAGCACCTGGGCCTGGGTCAGCACGGCGATTTCGGAATCGGGCTTCAGGGCCAGGGCAGCGCGCGCATGCTCGAGCGCGGCATCTTTGTTCCCCATTGCAAAAGCGTTCTGGGACAGCAGGATTTTTGCTTCAAAGCTGGCCGCGTAAGGCGTGAGCATGCGGTCCAGCATGGCGCCGGCAGCCGCCTTGTCGCGTGCCCGTCCCAGATACTGCTGGGCTTGATACATGGCCATCGGGCGCGCGCTGTCACCCACCAGCGCCAGACGGCGCACGAAGATCGCCTCCGCCTCGCGGATATCGCCGCCCTCCAGCAGCAAGGCCAGGTAGGCCTGGGTGGCTTCTTCGGCACTCGGATCGAGCTCGCGCCACAGGCGCACGGCAATCATCGATTCGCGCACCTGGCGTGCCTGCAAGGCCGTCTCGGCCGCGCGCCGGGCCAGGCGCGGGTCACGGGTGCGGGTGGCGGCATCCATCAGGCTCAGATACGCAGCTTGCCAGTTGCCAGCCTGAATATCGAGTTCGGCCTTCATCAGGCGGTACAGCAATTCCTTGTCCAGGGCCACTTTGGGCAGGCTGGGGTCATCGCGCGCATCGTCGCTCTCGCCCTCCTGCCGCGCTGGCGCGCTGGCCGGCATGGGTTCGATGCGGGCCAGTTCAAGCGGCGCCTGTGCGCTCGGCGCGACAGCGCACGCCGATAACAGGCCGGACAAGGTTACAATGACGAAAGCGTTTTTCAAGGCAATTCCAGAATGACAGCAATGGTTGAATTCTACGCCTGCCTTACTAATTTACACCAAATTCCCCGCTCCCATGCCTGAACTGCCAGAAGTCGAAGTGACCCGGCGCGGCGTCGCCCCGCACCTGGAAGGCCGCGTTGTCGATAGCGTGCTGGTACGCCGTGACGGCTTGCGCTGGCCGTTTCCGCCCGGCCTGTCCGCCTTGCTGGCCGGACGCACCATCGTGCGCACTGGCCGCCGCGGCAAGTACCTGCTGATTGAGTTTGAGCATGGCACCCTGATCATCCACCTGGGCATGTCGGGCCACTTGCGCGTGCTGCCCATGGCCACGGCCACAAAGAAGCATGACCATTTCGACCTGGTGGTGGGCAGCGGCAGTGCGCGCCAGGTGCTGCGCCTGAACGACCCGCGCCGTTTTGGCGCCGTGCTCTGGCACGGGGCGGACGCAGGCGAGCTGGCCCAGCACGAATTGCTGCGCGGCCTGGGCGTGGAACCGCTGGAAGAGGGGTTTTCCGGCGCCCTGCTGTACCGCGCCACCCGGCGCCGCTCGGCCCCCATCAAGCAAGTGCTGCTGGCGGGCGACATTGTGGTTGGGGTGGGCAATATCTACGCCTGCGAGAGCCTGTTCCGGGCCGGCATCAACCCGAAAACCCCGGCCGGGCGTATCGGACGTGGCCGATATGACAAGCTGGCCGAGGCCATCCGCACCATCCTGGCTGAGGCAATTGTGCAAGGAGGCAGCACTTTACGTGACTTTATTGCTGTGAATGGTCAATCGGGCTATTTCCAACAGACATATTTCGTCTATGATCGTGCTGGTGTACCCTGCCGTCAGTGCGGCTCCGAGATTCGCCAGATCAAGCAGGGACAGCGGTCGACTTTTTATTGTGTGAATTGTCAGAAATGACAGAAATACCGATCCGACAGGACGGTGCGCGAGGGCAATGTGAGCATAATGGTTCAGGATTTCAAACAATACACCGCGTGGCGCAAAGCCGTCGTGGCTTCGCTGGAAGATTACCAGCAATGGGTGGCATCGGCCGGCTTGACCGACGCCGCCACCGACCAGCGCATTGCGCGCTCGCTGGCCAGGCTGGCCGACGACAAGCTGTCGGTCGCCTTCGTCGCCGAATTTTCGCGCGGCAAATCGGAATTGATCAACGCCCTGTTCTTTGCCGACTACGGCCAGCGCATCCTGCCTTCGGCAGCCGGCCGCACCACCATGTGCCCGACCGAGCTGATGTACGACCCGGCCTATCCGCCCTGCATCCGCCTGCTGCCGATTGAAACGCGCGCCACCCACATGTCGACCTCGGACTACCGCGAAGACCCGGACGCCTGGACCGTGCTGCCGCTGGCGCTGGACGCCGGCGACGAAATGAGCGAAACCTTCAAGCAGGTCAGCATGACCAAGCAGGTCAGCGTGGCCGAAGCAAAAACCTACGGCCTGTACGACGAGACCGACCCTGATGTCGCCGCCACCCTGGACGACAATGGCATGATCGAGATCTCGCTGTGGCGCCACGCGATCATCAACTTCCCCCATCCGCTGCTCAAGCAGGGTCTGGTCATTCTCGATACCCCAGGCTTGAACGCCATCGGTACCGAGCCGGAACTGACCCTGAACCTGATACCCAGTGCGCACGCGGTGCTGTTCATCCTGGCGGCCGAAACCGGCGTGACCAAGAGCGACATCGAAGTCTGGCGCACCCACATTGGTCCGGGCAGCGGCCGCATTGCGGTGCTCAACAAGATTGACGCCATGTGGGATGAGCTCAAGTCGGAAGCGGACAACAACGCCGACATCGAACGCCAGCAGACCAGCGTGGCCCACATGCTGGCGCTGGAGCCGCGCCAGGTGTTCCCTGTATCGGCCCAGAAGGCGCTGGTCGGCAAGATCAATGGCGACATGGCGCTGCTGGAAAAAAGCCGCCTGGGCGCGCTGGAAGCGGCCCTGTTCAATGAAATGATCCCGGCCAAGCAGGACATCATCCGCAAGCAGCTGGCCGACGACCTGGGCGCCCTGGTCAACACCCAGCAAGGCATGCTGGCCGCGCGCGTGCGCGACATCGTCGAGCAGCTGCAGGAACTGAAGAGCCTGCGCGGCAAGAACAAGAGCGTGATTGCGCACATGATGAAGCGGGTCGAAGTCGAGAAGAAGGAATTCGACGGCAGCCTGTTCAAGCTGCAGGGCACGCGCGCCGTGTTTGCGCGCCTGTCGACCGAGCTGTACACCACGCTGGGCATGGACCTGGTGCAGCAGGAAATCAACAAGGTGCGCGAAGCGATGGAATCGTCGCGCTTTGCCACCGGCATGCGGGTGCCGGTGCAGGACTTCTTCAGCCAGGCGCGCGCCAACCTCGAAACCTCGTCGGCCAAGATCGTCGAGATCAGCGAGATGATGGAAATCATGTACCGCAAGTTCGCGGCCGAACATGGTCTGACGCTGGCCGTGCCGATGACCTTCTCGATCGAAAAATACCGGCGCGAGCTGGACAAGATTGAAGACGTCTACAACAAGCAGTTTGGCACCACCACCCTGCTCATGACGAGCCGCAGCGCGATCATGGAACGCTTCTTCGATTCGATCGCCTCGCGCGTGCGCCGCACCTTCCGCGCCGCCAATGCCGATGTGGAAGCATGGCTGAAAGTGATCATGTCGCCGCTCGAAGCGCAGATCCGCCAGCACAAGGACCAGCTCAAGCACCGCCTGGCCTCGATCCAGCGCATCCACGACGCCAGCGACGGCCTGGAATCGAAAATCACCTCGTTTACCGCCAGCCAGCAGGAAGTGGAGCTGGTCAAGGAACGTCTGACCTGGCTGTCCGGCCGCGTGACCGAGGCCATGAACGCCGACACGGCGCTGGAGAGCGAAGCGGCGTGAAACGCCTGACCGAGTTCGACACCCTGGCCGATCCGGCGTTTTCCAGCGCCGTGATCGACTGGCAGAAACGCCACGGGCGGCACACGCTGCCGTGGCAGAACACGCGCGACGCGTATCGCGTGTGGCTGTCCGAAATCATGCTGCAGCAAACCCAGGTCGCCGCCGTGCTGGCGTATTACGCGCGCTTCCTGGCACGCTTTCCCACCGTGCACGAGCTGGCCGCCGCTCCATCGGAAGACGTGATGGCGCACTGGGCCGGCCTTGGTTACTATACCCGCGCGCGCAATCTGCACGCCTGCGCCAAACGGGTGGTGGCCGAACACGGCGGCGTGTTCCCCAGCGACCCGGCGCTGCTGGCCGACTTGCCTGGCATCGGGCGTTCCACCGCGGCCGCGATTGCTGCGTTTTCCAGCGGCGTGCGCGCCGCCATATTGGACGGCAACGTCAAGCGCGTGTTTGCGCGCGTGTTCGGCATCGACCAGTATCCGGGCGTGAAAAGCGTGGAAGATGCCTTGTGGCGGCGCGCCGACGCGCTGTTGCCGGAAGCAGGCATTGAAGCCTATACCCAGGGCTTGATGGACCTGGGCGCGACGCTGTGCACGCGCAGCAGCCCGGCCTGCGAACGCTGTCCGCTGCAGGCGCGCTGCGTGGCCTTTGCCAGCGGGCGCACGGCCGAGCTGCCGGTGCGCAAACCGAAAAAGACAATTCCCGAAAAACAGGCCGCCGTGCTTGTGCTGATCGATGACGGCCAGGTGCTGCTTGAGCAGCGCCCTGGCAGCGGGATCTGGGGCGGACTGATGTCACTGCCCGAAGTCGACGGCCACGTGGTGCGCGACGCGCTGTGCGAGGACGCCTTGACGCGGGCGGCGCAACAGTTTGGCACGGTGGAAGAGGTGCAAGCGTTACTGCCGCTGGTGCACGGCTTCACCCACTACAAGCTGCACATCGCACCGTATCAAGTTGCGCTGTCGGCCCGCGCCGCGCTGCCGGACAACCACCTATGGTGGGACCTGAACAAGATCGAGCAGGCCGCCCTGCCATCGCCGATCAAGAAACTGCTGATTGAGCTGGTCCGCCCCTCCCTGTTCCCCTAAGCCTAAAATTAGTTTCACAATCGGGGTCAGACCTCAATACTGAAATAGTTTTTTAATTGAGGTCTGACCCCGATTGTGCAACAAAAAAATCGCGGTCTGTGGATGGAGGCGGTGCGACCGGAATCTTGCAGGCGGGTATGCGAGTGAGCCGCCCCGTCGCGCAGCCGGGCCGCAGAAGCAGCGCTCTGCCACAAAAATCTTTCACAATCGGGGTCAGACCTCAATACTGCAATTGTTTTTTAATTGAGGTCTGACCCCGATTGTGCAACAAAAAAATCAGAGTTCGTCGAGCGAGAAGATGCGGCGGTGTTCGCGGATGGCGTAGCGGTCGGTCATGCCAGCGATGTAGTCGGCAATCTTGCGTGCCTGGCGCGTGGGTTCGCCGCCAGCGACTTGGTAGTCGGGCGGCAGCAGCACCGGTTCAGCCATGAAGGCTTCATACAGTTCGCGCACGATGCGGCTTGCTTTGACCCGCATCCGGTTCACCAGGTAGTGGCGGTACAGATTCTGGCGCAGGAAACGCTTCAGTTCGGTGGCATCCTTGCGCACCGGATCGGAGAAACGAATCAGCGGCGGCCCGGCGCGCACAGCCGCCACGTCTGCCGGCGCGGCGTCGGCCAGCAAAGCGCTGGAGGTGGTAATCAGGTCGTCGGCCAGCACCGTGATCAGGCGCCGCAAGGTCTCGTAAATGGCGCGCCGGCCCGATAAACCGGGATACGCGGCCTGCACTTCACGCCAGCGGCGCGCAAAGAAATCGACTTCTTCGAGCTGGGCAATGGTGATCAGGCCGGAACGCAGGCCGTCGTCGATATCGTGGCTGTTGTAGGCGATTTCGTCGGCCAGGTTGGTCAGCTGCGCTTCCAGGCTGGGCTGGGTGCGGTCGATGAAGCGCTGCGCTACTTCGCCCAGCTCGCGCGCATGGGCCAGCGAGCAGTGCTTGAGGATGCCTTCGCGCGTGTCGAACATGAGATTGAGGCCGTCAAAAGCACCGTAGTGCTCTTCCAGCGTGTCGACCACGCGCAGGCTTTGCAGATTGTGTTCGAAGCCGCCATGCTCGCGCATGCATTCATTGAGCACGTCCTGGCCCACATGGCCAAACGGGGTGTGGCCCAGGTCGTGCGCCAGTGCCAGCGCTTCGACCAGATCTTCGTTCAGGCGCAGATTGCGCGCCATCGAGCGGCCCACCTGCGCCACTTCCAGACTGTGCGTCAGGCGCGTGCGGAACATGTCGCCCTCGTGATTGAGGAAAACCTGGGTTTTGTATTCGAGACGGCGGAAGGCCGAGCAGTGAATGATGCGGTCGCGGTCGCGCTGGAATTCGCTGCGCGAGGCATGCGCCGCTTCCGGATAGCGGCGCGCACGCGCGCCTTGCGAATGGACCGCGTACGGGGCCAGGTGGGCGTCGGGATTCATGTCAGACACTGGCAGCCAGGGTGGCCAGCAACAGGTCCTGCGGCACGCTCTGGATGCTGGGCGCGCCCAGCGGCTTGAGCAAAATGAATTTGATGGCGCCGCCCTCGTTCTTTTTGTCGACTTCCATCAGCTCGAGCCAGCGCGCTGTGCCCAGGTCGGGCGCCTTGACCGGCAGACCGGCGGCCGCGACCAGCGCGCGCATCCGCGCCACCGTGGCTGCGTCGATCAGACCGGCGCGCTGCGACAGGTCCGCTGCCATGACCATGCCGCAGCCAACCGCTTCGCCGTGCAGCCAGGCGCCGTAACCCATGCCCGCTTCGATGGCGTGGCCGAAGGTGTGGCCGAAATTGAGGATCGCCCGCAAGCCGCCTTCGCGCTCGTCCTGGCGCACCACGTCGGCCTTGATTTCGCACGAACGCGCGATGGCGTGGGCCAGCGCCTGTTCGTCGCGCGCCATCAGCTTGCCGATATTGTGTTCGATCCAGTCAAAGAATTCGGCGTCGATGATGGCGCCGTGCTTGATCACTTCGGCCAGGCCGGCCGACAGTTCGCGCGCCGGCAGCGTGGCCAGGGTGGCGGTATCGGCCAGCACCGCGCGCGGCTGGTAGAAGGCGCCGATCATGTTTTTGCCAAGCGGGTGATTCAGGCCGGTCTTGCCGCCCACCGAGGAATCGACCTGCGACAGCAGCGTGGTGGGAATCTGCACGAAGGGCACGCCGCGCATGTAGCTGGCAGCGGCAAAGCCGGTCAGGTCGCCGATCACGCCGCCGCCCAGCGCCACCAGGGTGGTCTTGCGGTCGCATTTGTTGGCCAGCAGCGCGTCGAACACGTGCATCAGGCTGGCCCAGTTTTTATGTTCTTCGCCGTCGGGCAGCACGATCTCGAGCACCTCGTGCCCGCCCGCGCGCAGGGCGCCTGCCACGCGCGCCAGGTACAGGGGCGCGACGGTGGTGTTGGTGACAATGGCCACCCGGCGTCCGCTGATGTGCGGGGCCAGCAGGGCCGCGTCGCCCAGCAGGCCGGCGCCAATGGTGATCGGGTAGCTGCGCTCGCCCAGGTCGACGTTCAAATGAATACGGGATTGCTCGGTCATTGATGGTGAAGGATCAGGACTGCGCCCAGACCGGGCGCCGGATTGTTCGAGCGCGTTCAGCTGCGCCAGAATGGTCTGCACCATCGATTGTACGTTAGGACGGCCCGTGTCGATCACCAGATCGGCAATCTCGCGGTACAGCGGCTCGCGCTGGGCAGTCAGTTCTTCGAGTTTCTTGCGCGGATCGGCCGTTTGCAGCAGCGGACGATTTTTGTCATGTGCGGTACGCAGCATGATGGAAGCGACATTGGCACGCAGGTAGACCACGCTGCCACGCGCCTGGAGGTAGGCACGGTTGTCAGGATTCAGGACTGCGCCACCGCCAGTGGCCAGCACAATCCCGTCCTGTGCCGTCAGGTCGCGGATGACTTCCGCTTCACGACGGCGAAAACTGGCCTCGCCTTCGATCTCGAAAATCCACGGAATCGAGGCGCCGGTACGGGCCTCGATCTCGTGATCGGAATCGATGAAGCGCTTGCCAAGCTTTCTGGCAAGGATGCGGCCGATGGTGGTCTTGCCGGCCCCCATCAGCCCTACCAGAAAGATATTGCCCGAGCTCAAGTGCGAGCTCCCTGACCACCCGTCATGCTTAGCGCGTCGACAGGCGCTCGGCGATGATTTTCGGCGTAATGAAAATCAGCAATTCCGTCTTCTGGGTCTGCTTCTTGCTGGTCTTGAACAGGTAGCCCAGCAGTGGAATGTCACCCAGCAGAGGCACTTTGTCGACGTCGTTGCGTTCCGATTGCTGGTAGATACCACCCAGCACCACGGTACCGCCGTTTTCGATCATGACCTTGGTCTGCACGTGCTGGTTGTTGATCGCAAAGCCGGCACGGGTTTCTTCGCCGCGCGAATCTTTGTTCACGTTCACGTCCAGCATGACCATGCCGTCAGGCGTGATCTGCGGCGTCACTTCCAGACGCAGGTTGGCTTTCTTGAAGGTGATCGAGGTGGCGCCGCTGCTGGTGGCGACCTGGTAAGGCAGTTCCACACCTTGTTCGATCACGGCCAGGTTCTTGTCTTCGGTCACAACGCGTGGGCTCGAAATGATCTTGCCCTTGCCGTCTGCTTCCAGTGCCGACAGTTCCAGGTTCAGGAAGCGGTTGGAGGCGGCCGAGAACAGGCTCGCGGCCAGGGTCGCAGCCTGCACGCCACCGATTTCAGCGGCTGGCAGGTTGACCATCTGGGCATTCGTGTAACCGTCGATGTCGGCACCTTTGGCCTGGGTGGTGGTCTGACCCACACCCACGTAGTTGCCGCCCAGACCGATGCGGTTGTTGCCGATGGTATCCCAGCCCGGCTGCTGGCCACGCAGGCTGCGCAGGTCAACAAAGCCCAGCTTGGCACCCAGGTTACGGCTGAAGCCATCATTGGCTTCGACCAGACGCGCTTCAATCAGGACCTGGCGCGAAGCCACGTCGGTTTTCGATACCAGTTTGCGGATATCTTCCAGCTTGGAAATGATATCGGTCACGAACAGCTGGTTGGTACGGGCATCGATCACGGCACTGCCACGCTTGGACAGCATGCTCTTGCCGCCACCTTCGCCGCCAATACCGAATACGGTCTTGAAGGCATCGGCTTTCTGATAGTTCAGCTGGAAGATTTCCGAGCGCAGCGGTTCGAGGTCGGCGATTTGTGCCTTCTGCTCGAGCTCCAGCTTTTCCTTGGTCAGCAATTCATCTTTCGGTGCGATCCAGACCACGTTGCCGTCCTTGCGCATGTCCAGGTTCTTCGCCTGCATGACCACGTTCAGGGCGTGATCCCAAGGCACTTCCTTCAGGTTCATGGTCAGGTTGCCGCTGACCGATTCGCTGGTAATGATGTTCAGGCCCGAGACGTCAGCAATGGCTTGCAGTGCCGCGCGCACTTCCACGTTCTGGAAGTTGAAGGTGATCTTTTCGCCGCGGTAGCCTTGCGAGCCCTGCACCAGCTTGTTTGGATCTTCCTTGATCGGCTTGACGTCGATGACCAGCTGGGTGTCGCTCTGGTAGACGCTTTGCTCCCACAGACCGCGCGCTTCCACGGTCATGCGTACATTGTCGCCTTGCTGAACGGTGGTGATCTGCGACACCGGGGTGCCGAAGTCGGTCGCGTCCAGACGGCGGCGCAGCGTTTCCGGCAGGCCCATCTTCATGAAGTCGACCACGATCGAGTTGCCCACCTGGCGCACATCGACAGCGACCTGGTTGTGTGGCAGATCGACCACGACGCGGCCTTCGCCGCCTGGGCCCTTGCGGAAGTCCATGTTCTTGAGGAACTGGCGTCCGCTCGGTGCCGCCGGTGCCGTCGAGGCCACGGGCAGACCAGCCTTGTCAACCGCTTGCGCCACGCCACCGGAACCGTCGACCGTGACCACAATCGATTTACCATCGATGGCCATGGCGTAGTTGAGGGCCTTTTTCAGATTGAACACGAGACGGGTACGTTCGCCCGCCTGGATCAGGTTGATGGCGCGCAGGTCACCGAGATTGATGTCTTGCGAGGTTTTGCCCGTGCCGTTGCCGGTTGCGCCAAAGTCGAGCGCAATGCGCGACGGATTGGAAATCGAGAAGCCGATTGGCAACTTGGTCGGGGTGTTTTTCATCGCGATGTTGACCACCACGTTGTTACCCTGCTGATTTGCCGTGATCGATTCGATCGCGTTTTCCTGGGCCAGGGCGGCGTTGCTGCCCAAAGCCAGAGCCAGCAGTGCGCCCGTGCGTACCACCAGGCCCGTCAGGGTGGTGAAGTGTTTTCTCAGTGCGATCATTTCGTGGTCTCCTTACCTTCCTGCAACTCTAGCTTCGACAACCGCTCGACCCAGTCGCCGCCGGCATCCTGAACAGTTTCCTTGAGGCTGATAGCGGATTCCGCTATGCCCGTGACCTGGCCAAAGTTCTGACCCAGTCGTGCACCTACTCTTACTTGATAGACGTTGCGATCGATCTGAATCAGACCGTAGCTCACGCCTGCCTTGTTGATCGTGCCGATCATCTTCATGCTGTCGATCGGGAACGATTCAAGGAATTCCTTGCGCCGGTCCAGATCGGGACGGAACTGGCTGTTCGAGGAGGCGGCTGCGCGCGCCAGCTCGGCCAGCAGTTTGTTCTGGTCGAACGGTGGGACCTCGTCGCGCACGCCATAGGCGAACGGAATGAAGGTCTTCGGTTCCGAGATGGGGGTCACGTTGACCTTGGTGGTCTTCTTGACTTCGTCCATCCACGAATTGACTTCGGCCACATCGCTGTCGCTGCAGCCTGCCAGCAGGGTCGCGCAAAGCAAGGCCGGCATCAGAATTTTTTTGGTGCTCATTTCTTGCCTTTCGCTTTGGCCGCGGCTTCCGCCGCCGACTGGCGCTGGGCGGCCACTTCTTCCTGATCCAGGTAGCGGAAGGTCTTGGCCACGGCGTCGAGCTGCAGATCGCCATCCTTGGTCGCCGACAAGCTCATGTTGTTGAGCGTGACGATGCGCGGCAAATTGGCCATGTCGCTGGCGAACGCGCCCACGTCGTGGTAATTGCCGTTGACGCGGATTTCGATCGGCAGTTCAGCGTAGTAATCCTTGACGACCACACTGCCCGGTTTGAACAGGGTGAAGGTCAGGCCGCGCCCGACGCCAGCCTGGTTAATGTCCGACAGCAAGGCCGCCATTTCGGCTTTGCTTGGCAATTGCTTCTGGAGCCGTTCGACGTACTGGTCGACCTGCACTTTTTGCATCTTGAGTGCTTCGAGGTTGATCGCTTGCGCCATCTTGCTCTTGTACTGGTCGCGCAAAGTCAGTTCGGTCGCGGCCAGCGCGTCATGCTCTTCAAACTGTCCTTGCCAGTAGGCAAAGTAACCACCCACGACGACCGCAGCCACGACCCCAAGTCCGCACAAGATGCGCGGCGCCAGCGGCCATTGGCCAGGCGGCAGCCCGGACAGGTTCTGAAATTGCGAACTCAGCGACTTGCCGAGATCTTTCAGGTCTATATTCATTCTCGTATCCGTTCTCGGCTAGTTGGCCGCTGGTGCGGTCTTGGCCGCTGGGGCAGTCTTGGCCGCTGGGGCAGGCGGGGTCACCGCTGCGCCAGCAGGCGCTGGCTTGGCGGTGGCAGGCGCGCCCGCTGCCGGCGTGGCAGCAGGGGTGGCACCAGCGGCCGGCGTGGCAGCCGGTGTCGCGCCAGCGTCCACGGCGGCAGTCTCAGGACCGGCCTGGGCCGCTTCCTTGTCACGCGGGCGCTTGATGGCCACCGTCAGCGTAAACTCATTGACCTTCTTGCCGGACTTGCTGTTGGCCAGTGTCACGAGCTTGACTTCGCTAAGCTGCGGGCCGTCCAGCCAGGGCGAGCCGGCCGACAGATTGCGCAGCAGTTCGGCCACCCGTTCTTGCGACTGTGCAAAGCCGTTGATGGACACCCGCTGACCTTCTTGTTTGAAGGAATTCAGGTACACACCTGGCGGCGTTTGCTTGACCAGCTCTTCCAGCAGATACACGGGCTGGTTACGGTCGGCCTGCAAGTCTTCCACTGCCTGCTGGCGGGCCTTGAGCGCTTCGATTTCCTGTTTCAGGGTCGCAATTTCGGCGATCTGGACATCGAGCTCGGCATTGGCACGGGTGATGACGGCATTGCGTTCATTCTGGATCGAGATGCGGCTCTGGTTATAGCCGCCCACCACGATCACCACCACGACGCCCGCCACAGCCGACAGCGCCATGAGGGCGATGAAGGCCGTTTTCTTGAGCTTGCGCCTGGCTTCCCGGTGGGGGAGTAGATTAATTTTGATCATCAGCCAAACCTCCGCAGGGCCAGCCCGCAGGCAACTAAATAGGCAGGCGCCTCGGCGCGCAGCTGCTGCTCACGCACCGACGGGCCCAAAGACATGCCCTTGAACGGCGACACCACGGCGCTCGAGATCTTGGTACGGCTGGCAACAATGTCCAGCAGTCCAGGAATCATGGCGCAACCGCCGGCCAGGAACAGCTGGTCAATGCGGGTGTACGGCGTGGACGTATAGAAGAACTGGATGGCGCGCGTGACTTCGAGCGCGGCGTTTTCCAGGAACGGCATCAACAGTTCCTGCTGATAGCCGTCCGGCAAATCGCCCGATTTTTTCTTGGCATCGGCATCATCGAAGGACAAGCCGTAGGCGCGCACAATATCCTGGGTCAGCTGGTTGCCGCCGAAGGGCTGCTCGCGCTCGTAGATGGTTTCGCCATCGAGCATGACCGAAATGTGGGTGACCTGGGCGCCGATCTGGAACAAGGCCACGATCTGGCCGGCACCGGCTTTGGGCAGCTGGGCCGTGATGCGGTCGAGGGCAGCGCGCGCGGCATACGATTCGACATCCATCACCACGGCGGTCAGGCCGGCAGCTTCAGCGATGGCGACCCGGTCTTCGACCTTTTCGCGGCGCGAGGCGGCCAGCATGACTTCAATGTCGTCGGCCGAATTGGCGGACGGTCCCAGCACGTCGAAATCGAGGCTGACCTCGTCGAGCGCAAATGGAATATATTGGCTGGCTTCGGATTCGACTTGAACCTCGAGCGCATCTTCCGACATCCCTGCTGGAAGAATGATTTTTTTCGTAATCACCGATGCCGGCGGCATGCCCAGCGCTACCTGCTTGGTGCGGGTACCGCTTTTCTTCCAGACGCGGCGCACCGCCTCGGAGACGAGCTCGATATTTTCGATGTTGCCATCGACTACAGCGCCGCGCGCCAGCGGCTCGGACGCATAGCGTTCCAAGCGCAGCTCATTTTTACCGATCACCACCAATTCCACCAAGCGGACGCCGGACGTACTTATGTCCAGTCCCAACAAGGGTGGGTTAGCCTGACCGAACAGCGAACCTAGATTGACCATCGAGCGAACTCCCTCACCTACCAACATCACTGCTTACGCTGCAACAGTTGCATTGCAGTACGATTGATGAAATTGCGGCCAATTGGGCTTTATATTTGTTATAAAACCGCCATTTAGACCGCACTCATAAGACACTACATTAAATCGTAGCAACTATCCTCAAGGGATGTAAAGGTATTTCTGCATTGGAATTTTGCCGAGACTGGCAGGAAAACGACACTCTATGAATATGCCGACATCATAGTTGTCCACAGGAAAAAACAATACCTCCGGTCCGGCGACCGGGCCGGTGCGCCGCAGCGCATCCCCTTGCATTATAATCAAGCGCAACTTCTCCCTGAAAGATTTAATCCGCATGGCCTCCTCCGCAACGGACCGTAAACCCTCTTCTCCCTCTGGCGCAGGCAGCAAGCGCAGTGTCAAAAAACTGTTGTTTATGGTGCTGGGCGGCATCGTCGGGCTGGGCCTGGTCGGCCTCTTGCTTGTGGTTTTTGCACTTGCCATGGCCTACCCGAACTTGCCGGCACTCGACACCCTGACCGATTACCGGCCAAAAATGCCTTTGCGTATCTTTTCTGCCGACAATGTCCTGATTGGCGAGTTTGGCGAGGAGCGGCGCAACCTGGTGCGCCTCAAAGACATTCCGGATGTGATGAAAAAAGCCATCCTGGCGATCGAGGATGACCGCTTCTACGAACATGGCGGGGTCGACTACAAGGGTGCCCTGCGCGCGTTCTTGCACAATGCCTCGAGCAGCGGGGCGCGCCAGGGCGCGTCCACCATCACCCAGCAGGTGGCGCGCAACTTCTTCCTGTCATCCGAGCAATCGTACAAGCGCAAGGCCTACGAAATTCTGCTGTCCTGGAAAATCGAGAAAAACCTGACCAAGGACCAGATCCTCGAGGTCTATATGAACCAGATTTATCTGGGCCAGCGTGCGTTCGGCTTCGCCTCTGCCGCGCAAATCTATTTTGGCAAGAATATCAAGGACATCAGTATTGGCGAAGCGGCCATGCTGGCTGGCTTGCCCAAGGCACCGTCAGCCTATAACCCGGTGGTCAATCCGAAGCGGGCCCGTACGCGCCAGCAATACATTTTGGTGCGCATGCACCAGCTTGGTTATCTGACCGATGCCCAGTTCGAAAAGGCCAAGAACGAAGAGCTCAAGATCAAGACCGACAGCAGCGCGTTCGGCGTGCATGCCGAGTATGTGGCGGAAATGGCGCGCCAGCTGGTGTATGAGCAGTTCAAGGAAGACACCTACACGCGCGGCCTGAATGTGTTTACCACGATCACCAAGGCCGACCAGGATGCGGCCTATCTGGCACTGCGGCGCGGCGTGATGGAGTACGAGCGGCGCCATCCCTACCGCGGACCGGAAGCGTATATCGAGATTCCCGCTGCCAAGGAAGAGGCGGACGAAGCGATTGAAACCGAACTGGCCGACCATCCCGACAGCGACGACATCGTCGCCGCCATGGTGCTGGAAGCCTCGCCCACTGAAATCCACGCGGTGCTCGCTTCGGGCGAAGATATCCGCATCAAGGGCACGGGACTGGCCTTTGCCCAGAACTGGCTGTCGGCCAAGGCCGCGCCCAATCGCCGCGTCAAGCGCGGCGCCGTGATCCGGGTGACCCAGGAAGGGCGCGACTGGAGCGTGACGCAAATGCCGGAAGTCGAATCGGCCTTCGTGGCCACCGATCCGACTGACGGCGCCATCCACGCGCTGGTGGGCGGCTTCGACTATAACCGCAACAAGTTCAACCACGTGACCCAGGCCTGGCGCCAGCCGGGCTCCTCGTTCAAGCCCTTCATCTATTCCGCCTCGCTCGAGCGTGGTTTGTCGCCGGCCACCATCATCAACGATGCCCCGATCAGCTTTGATGCGGGCCAGACCGGCGGCCAGGCCTGGGAACCGAAGAACTACGACAACAAGTATGAAGGACCGATGACCATGCGGCGCGGACTGACCAAGTCCAAGAACATGATTTCGATCCGCATCTTGAACAAGATTGGCGCCAAGTACGGCCAGGAATACACCACCCGCTTCGGCTTCGAGCCGGAAAAGAATCCGCCCTACCTGACGCTGGCACTGGGTGCCGGCGCGACCACCCCCTTGCAGATGGCAGGCGCCTATTCGGTGTTTGCCAACGGCGGCTACCGCGTCAGTCCCTACCTCATTTCCAAGGTCACCGACAGCGACGGCAAGGTGCTGTCACAGGCCACGCCCGACAAGGCCGGCAATGAAGCAAACCGCGTGATCGACGCCCGCAATGCCTTCCTGGTCGACAGCATGCTCAAGGACGTGGTGCGCTACGGCACCGCCACCAAGGCCTTGTCGCTGAAACGCACCGATCTGGCCGGCAAGACCGGGACCACCAACGATTCGATCGATGCCTGGTTCGCTGGCTACCAGCCGCATCTGGTGGGCATTGCCTGGATCGGCTACGACCAGCCGAAGAACCTGGGTAACAAGGAAACCGGGGGCGGCCTGGCACTGCCGATCTGGATTGGCTACATGCAGAAGGCCTTGAAAGACGTGCCCATCGAAGAGCGTGCCGTACCCGACGGCATGATCAAGGTGGGGGATGACTATTACTATGCCGAAAACCCGCCAGGCACGGGTGTACAGAGTCTGGATGTCGGCGAACAAACCGTGCCGGCGGAAGAAAAGAGCAAGGACGCGGTCAAGAACGAGCTGTTCTAAGACGGGTCCCTGCGCTTCAAAGCGTGACGGCGGCGCCGCCCTGGGCGCTGGCCAGGGCCGACAGGGCCGCGAACAGTTCCGAGCCGTCCCGGGTATTGCGCCAGGCACCGTCCTGGTGCCGGTAATGGAAGCCGCCCGACTTGGCGGCTACCCACAATTCCTTCATGGGCGCCTGGCTGTTGACAATGATCTTGCTGCCGTTGTCGATGAATTCGATCTCCAGCACATTGCCACTGCGCTTGCATTCCACATCGATGACGTCCTCGTCGTTCAGCCTGTCCATGGCTGCTTCGATGGTGTTCAAGGTCGATTCTGCCAGGTCCAAAAATTCTTTTTCGCTCATGCTACACTCCAAGGTCTACCCATCAAACCTTGATTCTAATCGTGAAGTCTTCTTTCTCGCGTAATACCGGCATTGCCGCCGTGGTCTTATCCGGACTGCTGCTGGCCGGCTGCGGTCAAACCGGACCGCTGTACATGCCTGCCCCACCGGCCAAAGCCACACCCAAGGCGAGCGCGCCGGTGCCACTTCCATCGCCCACGCCCACCCCCACCAACGAATAATTCATGTCGCAATTCTTTCACCTTGATGGCGTCCTGCACGCCGAAGCCACGCCCCTGCACCACATTGCCGAGCAGTTCGGCACGCCCACCTACGTCTATTCGAAGGCCGCCCTGCTGGCCAATTTCGACGCGTTTGCCAGCGCCTGCGCCGGTCGCGATGCCCTGGTCTGCTACGCCATGAAGGCCAATTCCAACCTGGCCATCCTGAACCTGCTGGCCCGGCAAGGCGCCGGCTTTGACATCGTTTCCGGCGGCGAACTGCTGCGCGTGGTCGCGGCCGGCGGTGATCCGGGCAAGGTGATTTTCTCCGGCGTCGGCAAGAGCGAGGCGGAGATGCGCCTGGCCCTGGAACACGACATCTTGTGCTTCAACGTTGAATCGATCCCGGAACTGCACCGCCTCAATGCCGTCGCCGGCGCCATGGGCCTGACGGCGCGAGTGTCGCTGCGCGTCAATCCGAACGTGGATGCCAAGACCCATCCCTACATTGCGACCGGCCTGAAGGCCAACAAGTTCGGCGTCGCGTTCGACGACGCGCTCGCCACCTACCGCGCTGCCGCTGCCCTGCCCCATCTTGAGCCGGTGGGGATCGACTGCCATATCGGCTCCCAGCTGCTCGACGACGCGCCGCTGCTGGAGGCGCTCGACAAGCTCATCGAACTGATCGATGCACTGGCGCAGGAGGGCATTGTGCTGCACCACCTGGACATGGGCGGCGGCATTGGCATCAATTACGGCGAAGCCGGTGAAGACGAACCGGTGCCAGTGGGCGACTACCTGGGCCGCGTGTTTGCCCGCATCGACGCCTGGCGCGCTGCCAGTTATGGTGGCGCCCCGATCAAGGTGATTTTCGAACCGGGCCGCGCCATCGTGGGTGATACCGGGGTCTTGCTCACGCGCGTGGAATACCTCAAGCCCGGCGCCGAAAAGAATTTCTGCATCGTTGACGCGGCCATGAATGACTTGATGCGCCCTGCCCTTTACCAAGCCTGGATGGATGTGCGGCCGGTCGCACTGCGCGATACGGCGCCGGCACTGTATGACGTAGTGGGCCCGGTGTGCGAGTCCGGCGACTGGCTGGCACGCGAACGCGCGCTGGCTGTCGAGCAGGGCGACTTGCTTGCCATTATGCAGGCAGGTGCGTATGGCTTGACCATGTCCTCGAACTACAACACGCGCGGACGTGCCGCTGAAGTCATCGTCGACGGTGACCACGTGCACCTGGTGCGCGAGCGGGAAAACCCTGCTGATCTGTTCGCGCTGGAATCGTTGCTGAAGTAACTAACTGGCGTGATGTGCCGATGGCGCTGCGCCATCGGCCAGCGCCTGCAAACTGGGGGCGCTGGCGGCCTTGACGATCCAGCGCTCCAGATCATCGTTGGGAATGTCAGCCACGATTTGTGCGGTGGCAGGTGGCAGCGCCCCGAAGCGCGCCTCGATCACTTTGACAAGTGCATGGCGCTGTCCTTCTGCCTTTCCCTCTGCCTTGCCCAGTTCCTTGCCCTCTGCCTTGCCCAGTTCCTTGCCCTCTGCCTTGCCCAGTTCCATCCCCTCCAACTTGCCCAATTCCAGGCCGATCTGCCTGCCTTCGTCCTTCCAGCAATCAAGCCAGGTTGCATATTTGCGCGCCGCCATATGACCTCCATGTCCAAGGATGACTTGCTCGACTGGTACGCCTGGCATTTCACGCGCGACGACGTCTTCCAGCCAAAGCAGTACGCTGCGCCGCAATGGTTCTTGTGCGACATCGGCAAACCATGCCGACAGCGATGCCAGTACGTCCGGTAAGACCGTCGTCGCCTCTGAAAGTTCAAGCTTGAACAAGAGCGCCAGCAAGCTGCCGTGCGCCTCGAGCGCGTTCGGATCGAGACGCTGCTGGTCGACCAGCAAATAGCGCTGGGCCGCCTGCAGGCCATGCAAACCATCCGGCGCCGGAACAATCATCTGGCTCAGCTCAAGCGCAGCGCTCCAGGGCGTGGCGCCGTTGTAGAACACCAGGGGCAGCACGGCAGGCAGCTTGTGGCCCGGTGCAAGCTCGTGCCGCTTGACGAGATCCTGGTACAGCAAGCCCACATACACTTGCATGCGCAGCGCCATCCAGCGGTCGATATTGGACTGAAACTCAAGCAGAATATAGATGTACACCCAGTCCGCGCCGCAACGCACACGCCAGACCAGATCATCCTGACGCTCGGCCTTGTGCTCGCCAACATAACTGGGATTGACGCGCTCAAATGCGCTCACCTCGAGCGCGGCCAGCCAGGTGCAGGGGGTAAATTGGGTCAGCAATTCGCGCACGAGTTCCGGGTGCGCGAATAATTGCTTGTAACCAAGATCGTAGCGGCCACTCATGCACCATTCTGGGCCCGGAGCAAGCCCGCAATCTGGCCTGCCTCAAGCGTGCGCGCGCACCGCTTTCTGACGCAGCCAAACCAGGCGCAAGCCAAGCAGGACCGCCACGATCACGCCAAAAATGATGGGCTGCGTGAAGTTATGCTTGCCTGCCTTCATCCACCAAAAATGCAGAATGCCAAGTGGCGCAATGAGGTAGATAAGGCGATGCAGCCATTGCCAGCGCTTGCCGCCGAGGCGCTTGATCATGCCGTTGGTGCTGGTGACCGCCAGCGGAATGAGCAGCACGAAGGCAATGAAACCGACCGTGATGAAAGGCCGTTTGAGGACATCCTTCCACATCGCCGCCAGATCGAAAAAGTGATCGAACCAGAGGAAGGCGAGGAAGTGCAGGAAGGCATAAAAGAACGCGAACAAGCCCGCCATGCGGCGCAGCTTGACGACCCAGTTCCAGCCCGACAGGCGGCGCAGGGGCGTCACGGCCAGCGTGATGCACAGCAGATACAGCACCCAGTCGCCGGTGCCGCGCGTGATCGCTTCCAGCGGATCGACAAACTGGCCGCTGACGGTCAGCCAAACCAACCGTGCCAGCGGCAACAGGGCCAGCACGAACAGCGCCGCCTTGATCAGGACCAGCTGTTTGGGACTTGGATTGAAGGCCATGCTCAGAAGTTCTTTTTCAAGTCCATGCCGGTGTACAGCGATGCCACTTCGGGATAGCCGTTGAACATGAGCGTCTTGCGCTTTTTCTGGAAGAAGCCATCTTCGCCAATGCGCCGTTCGCTCGCCTGCGACCAGCGCGGGTGGTCGACCTCAGGATTGACGTTGGAATAGAAGCCGTATTCGCTTGGGGCCGACACGTTCCAGGCAGTGCGTGGCTGCTCCTTGAGGAAGCGGATCTTGACGATGGACTTGGCGGACTTGAAGCCGTATTTCCAGGGCACCACCACGCGCACCGGTGCGCCGTTCTGATTGGGCAGGGTCTGGCCATACATGCCCAGGCCCAGCAAGGTGAGCGGATGC
Source organism: Massilia sp. CF038 (assembly GCF_900129765.1). Classification (GTDB taxonomy): domain Bacteria; phylum Pseudomonadota; class Gammaproteobacteria; order Burkholderiales; family Burkholderiaceae_D; genus Telluria_A. The sequence goes on along the minus strand of NZ_FQWU01000005.1, from coordinate 47,041 downwards.
ATGGCTTCGTCGATGCGCAAGCCTTCCACATATGGCCAGTTGAGCACACGGTTGCCGATGCCCGGCATTTGCTTGCTGTCGGCCAGGGTGGTGAATTCAACGAACTTGGCGTTGCCGGTCGGCTCGACCTTCTTGATCAGGGCTGACAGTGAATAACCGACCCAGGGAATCACCATCGACCAGCCTTCCACGCAGCGCAGGCGATAGATGCGCTCTTCCAGCGGTGCCAGCTTGAGCAGGCTGTCGATGTCGAGCGTCATTGGCTTTTTGACTTCGCCTTCGATCGACACCGTCCATGGCCGGGTGCGCAAGGTGTGCGCGGTCTGGGCTGGCTCATCCTTGTCGAGGCCGAATTCGTAGTAATTGTTGTAGCTGCTGGCATCCTTGAACGGGGTCTGCTTTTCCAGCGGCGCGTAGGCAGGATTGGGCTTGGCGGCCAGCTTCTGGGCAGGCACGTCAGCAAAGGCTTCGCGATTGGCCATTTCCCACAGCGCGCCACCAGCCACGGCACCGGCAGCCATGCGGGCAATGAAGCGGCGCCGCTCTTCGTACACCGCTTGCGGCGTGATCTCGGATGCGGGCAGGACGAGGGACTGGGGACTGCGTTTGATCAGCATGGCGTGCTCCGGCGATTCAGATGGTGACAGGTTTTGGTCGTGCAACTTCCATAAACCTTACACCATCTGGCCGAAATTCACCGGCAGCGGGCCATTTCCCCGCGCGCGTACTTACAATTTGCCGTAGGAATGCAAGCCCGACAGGAACATATTGACGCCCAGGAAGGCAAACGTCGTTATCAGCAAGCCGATCAGGGCCCACCAGGCGGTGGCAGGGCCGCGCAAGCCGGTCAGCAGGCGCACGTGCAGCCAGGCAGCATAGTTGAACCAGACAATCAGGGCCCAGGTTTCCTTCGGATCCCAGGACCAGTAGCCGCCCCAGGCTTCCGCTGCCCACAGCGCGCCCAGGATAGTGGCAACGGTAAAGAAGGCGAAGCCGACCGAGATCGACTTGTACATCAGGTCGTCGAGCACTTCCAGCGCTGGCAAGCGGTCGGCCAGGATGCCATGGGTCTTGAGCAGATAGGCCGTGGCCACGCCCGCAGCCAGGGCAAAGGTGCCGTAACCGATGAAATTGGCCGGCACGTGGATCTTCATCCACCAGCTTTGCAGGGCCGGCACCAGCGGCTGAATGTCGGCGGCGTTGCGGGTGACGGTGTACCACATCAGGAAGATGACAGCCGCCGTGATGACCGGCAGCACAAACGCGCCCAGCTGACGGGTGCCGTAATGCTGCTCGTAATACAGATAGAACATGGCGGTGATCATCGAGAACAGAATGAACACTTCATACAGGTTCGACACGGGAATATGGCCAACGTCCGCGCCAATCAGGTAAGACTCGTACCAGCGCACCATCATGCCGGTCCAGCCCAGCAGCACTGCAGCCCAGCACAGCTTGGAACCCACTGCACCGCCGAATTCGCTGCGCCCGGCCAGGCCGACCCAGTAAAACACGGTGGAAAACGCGAACAGCGTGCTCATCCACAAGATGGCCGACTGGCTCGACAGCATGTACTTGAGGAAGAATTTCTTGTTGGCCAAGTCCAGATTGCCGGCGTACAAACTGATTGCAAGCAAGCTCAACACCGCCACCGCAGGCAGCAGCGCGCGCACCGGCTTCCAGTGCCAGCCCAGGGCCGCAAAGACAGGCGCGGTCAGCAGCAAAATGGCCTTTTCATAGCCATCCATGAAGTGGCCATAGCGTGACAGGGCAAACAAGGCGGCAGCGAGCAGCCCGGCTGCATACAGCCAGTCCGCCATGCCCAGCCGTTTGAAGTAGCCTGGCGCTTGCTGATAAGTCGCGCCCGATGGTTGCGTTTGTGATAATTCCATGTCGTTCTCCAGAAACCCGCCCTGACAGCTTACGCCGATTGCGGCAGCTTCGTTTTCAGATCGTTAAATTCATGCTCGAAATCGAGCGTCTTGCGTTGGGTGCTCATTGCCATCAGCGCGTGCGCGCCGCCTTCGTCGGCGCGGATCCAGACCCACAGCCGCCGTTCGCGGATATAGAACATGGCAAACACCCCCAGCACCAGTAACAGACAGCCAAAGTAGACCACCGGCTTGCCCGGTGAACGCGTCACTTGCAGCACGGACGCTTTGACTTCGACAAATTCATCCAGTTGCAGATACACGGGTGCGCCGTAGAAGAAGCTGTCGGACAGGGCATTGGCCGCCAGCTGGATGAAGCGCCCGTGCGTGTCGTTCGGCTCGGCTTCGGCCAGCCCGTCCTGCTCGCGCGCGGCCTGCCACAATTCCCACAAGGTGCCGTTCAGGATTTTCATGAAGATGCGGGCGGCGTTTTCCTGCTCGGCGGCCGGGATTTTTTCCAGGAAGCGGGCCACGGCTGCGTAGCCCCCCTGGCCATTGTCGGTGCCGCCAGTTCCCTGCCCGCTCGCGCCGGCAAAAATGGCCAGGCTGCGCGCTGCGGATTCCTCCAGCTGGCGCTCCAGTGCGCCATTGTCGGCACTGCCCCTGGCCGGCAAGGCGCGCCGCGCATAGCGGGCGGCAGCAGCGGCGCGCAGGGCCGGCTCGGCCAGCGCGGCACGCATGCGCATCCATTCCTTGACGGTATGGGCATCGTCGGCCGGAATGCGCAGGTAACTGAAGGCATCGTTGGGGTTGGCGCGCACCCCGGCGAGGAACAGTTGGGCGCCGTCAATGGTGACCGGCTGCATGTAGTTCTGGTATTCGCGCGCCTGGCCCGTGGCGTCGCGCAGCTTGTACTGCACGCTGGGGCCGACGTTCTTGAGGTCCTTGTTGTTGGCGTTTTTGGCGGCGGACCCGGAGTGCTGGTCAAGCGTGCGCGCCAGCGCTTCATTCAGGCTGTCGCCCTTGGCCACGCTGCGCGCATCGTTGCTGGCGGCGACGTTCTCCACGTTAAACGGCCGAAAGCCCGACCACTCGACGCTGAAGGTTTCCGCGCCGCGCGCCAGCGGCGTGGCGCCATTGACTTCGCCTTCCAGGGCAAACGGGGTCTGGCTGTTGCCGCTCATGGGAAAACCGGTCAGCTTCAGGCGGGTGCCGCCGTCTTCAAAGCTGGACTGGTACACCGCCACACCCTTGTAGATCAGCGGCTCGTTGACCTTGATGGTGGCGCTGAATTTTTTACCCGTCTCGGGGTCATGGATCTGCACTTCACTGGCAAACAGCTTGGGCATGCCGGTCGAGTAAAAATCGATGATGAATTTTTTCAGTTCGATCGTAAACGGCAGCGGCTGCAGCAGATTGCCTTCCGCGCGCGGGATCAGGGCGATGTCGCTGGACTGCCCTTCCGGGATGAAGGTGTTGCCGCGGTAAGTGGGGTTGGACGGGCTCAGCTTGTGCTGGGCCGGGATGTCAGCAATGACCCCACCGCCCAGGTAGGCCGTCTTGCCCAGCACTTTTTCCTGGAACTGGATGGGCAAGTCCGAGTCGAGCATGCCGCCCACCAGAATGATCACAATGGCGCTGTGCGCAAAGATGTAGCCGAACTTGTTGGCCGCGCCCTTCTTGGCCGCCACCAGCAAGCCATGGCCCTTGTCCACCACCTTGGCCGAATAACCGGCATGCACCAGGCGCGCGGCAGTCTGCTGGGCCAGCGCATCGCGGCTCATGCCAGCTTGCCATTCGACCTTGTGATGGAAATTGCGCAGGGACGCTTCGCGCACGTTTTCGCGCCAGCTGCGCATGTCGCGCAGCATTTTAGGGGCGTTGCGCAGGATGCAGAAGGTGGTCGACGCCAGCAGCAGCGTGAGGATCAGGATGAACCACCAGGCCGAGTACACCGCATACAGGCCCAGCTTGTCGAAGATCACATACCAGAACGGACCGAACTGATTGACGTAGTTCGGCATGGGCTGGTTCTGGGTCAGGACCGTGCCAATGATGGCGGCAATCATGATCATCACCAGCATGGTGATCGCAAAACGCATCGACGACACCAGCTCGACCAGGTCGGCAACGGTGCGGTGACGCGTCTTGAGGGTAATTCCGGTGGTACTCATACGTTCTACAATTCCAGTCGGCGCAGGTGAGCAACCCGCGAGGATACCAACAAAAAGGGCAGCCCGCTTGCGCCGCTGCCCTTTGGGTCCTGCCGCGCGGCGCGCCCGCAGGCGCTGCCGCACACCTGATGCTGCTTATTTCAGGCCGGCGATGTAATCGGCCACGGCTTTCATTTCGTCTTCGGTCATGCGCTTGGCCAGCGTTTGCATCTGCACGCTGTTCTTGCGCGCGCCCGACGGCGGGGTGCTGCTGTTCGATGCCTTGAACGATTGCAGCTGGGCGACGGTGTAATCCTGGTGCTGACCGGCCAGGCGCGGGAACAGGGCTGGAATGCCGTGGCCGTTGGCGCCGTGGCAGCTGGCGCAGGCGGCCACGCCGTTGGCCGCGATACCGCCGCGGTAAATCTTTTTGCCCAGTTCGACGATGTCCTTGTTCTTGGCAGCGCCCGGCTTTTGGGTTTGCGCCGACAGATAGGCAGCCAGGTTTTTCTTTTCGTCTTCCGACAGGGCCTTGGCGTAGGTGCTCATGACCGGGTTGACGCGGTTGGGCGTGGTGAAGTCCACCAGCTGCTTGTAAATATAGGCTTCAGGCTGGCCGGCCAGTTTCGGGTTGGCGGCAATGGTCGAGTTGCCATTCGCGCCGTGGCACGACGCGCAGGCCGGGATGCCGCGCGCGGCGTCGCCGCTGTCGTACAGCGTGGCGCCCTTGGCTGCATCAGCCTTGGCTGGTGCCGCAGCGGCGGCATGTTCGGCTGCCGACGCCAGGCCGGACACTGCCAGCGTTGCCACCAGCACGGATTTCACCAACGAAGAAAACGCACGATTCATTCAAACACCCTGAGACAAGTCAAAAATTGATTTTATTAGGAGATTCCCGGGGAAATTCATCCCGCCACATCCTGCAGACGACCTTGCAAGGGCGCGATGGCTTCTGCGCCGCAACAATTCGTAACCCCTTATTGTACAATAGCTTTCTTGGGTTATCGCCCCCTGTTGTTCCAAATTCTTGCATTTTCTGCCCATTCCATGTCCAAACTCTGGCAAGCCCGTTTCTTTACGACCGTTAACCAATTGCGCGATTTGCCTGATACGCAGGCACCGGAAATCGCCTTTGCCGGCCGTTCCAACGCGGGCAAATCGACCGCAATTAACATTCTGACCAACCAGAAGGGCTTGGCGTTCGCCTCCAAGACCCCTGGCCGGACGCAGCACATCAATTACTTTTCCATCGGTGGCGCCCACGTTGGCCAGCACCGGAAAGACCCGACCATCGTCGAGGAAATCGAAGCGCTGCTGGTCGACTTGCCTGGCTACGGTTACGCGGAAGTCTCGGGCTCGGCCAAGCTGCACTGGCAGAAGCTGCTGGGCGACTATGTACAGCGCCGCGAGCAGCTGGCCGCGCTGGTGCTGATCATGGATTCGCGCCGCCCCTTTACGGAGCTGGACATCCAGATGCTGGAATGGTTCGCCCCCACCGGCAAGCCGATCCACTGCATCCTGACCAAGGCCGACAAGCTCAACCGCAATGAATCGACCAATGCGCTGCGCCAGGCCAAGATGATGCTGGAGAGCTATGTCGACGAAGATGGCGAAGGCTTCCCGTTCACGGTGCAATTGTTCTCCGCGCTCAAGCGCATCGGCATCGAAGAAGCCAATGACAAGATCATCGATCTGCTGGGTCTGACCCCGATCGAGACCGATCCGAACGTGCCGCTGGTCGACCCGGTCGACAGCGACGACTGATTTTTCTGTTCTCTGGAATTTGCCCATGCCCACCCATCCTGTAACTTACCCTGGCAGCCGCATGCGCCGCATGCGCCGCGACCCGTTCTCGCGCGCCCTGATGCGTGAAAACACGGTCACCGCGTCCGACCTGATTTACCCGGTGTTCATCCTGGACGGCGCCAACCAGCGCCAGCAGGTTGGCTCGATGCCGGGCGTGGAACGCGTGTCGGTCGATCTGCTGCTGCCGGTAGCCGAAGAATGCGTCAAGCTGGGCATCCCGGCGCTGGCCCTGTTCCCGGTGATCGACAGCGCGCTCAAGACGCCCGACGGCATCGAGGCGACCAACCCGGATGGTCTGGTGCCGCGCGCGGTACGCGCGCTCAAGGACCGCTTCCCGGAGCTGGGCATCATCACCGACGTGGCGCTGGACCCGTTCACCAGCCATGGCCAGGATGGTCTGATCGACGCCAACGGTTACGTGATCAACGATGAAACCATCGCCATGCTGATCCGCCAGGCCCTGTGCCAGTCCGAGGCCGGCGTCGATGTGGTGGCGCCGTCGGACATGATGGATGGCCGCATTGGCGCCATTCGGGCCGCGCTGGAAGAGCAGCGCCATATTCATACCCGCATCATGGCGTATTCGGCCAAGTATGCCTCGGCCTTCTACGGTCCTTTCCGCGACGCGGTGGGCTCCTCGGGCAACCTGGGCAGGAGCGACAAGAACACCTACCAGATGGATCCGGCCAACAGCGATGAAGCGCTGCGCGAAGTGGCGCTCGACATTGCTGAAGGTGCTGACATGGTGATGGTCAAGCCGGGCATGCCTTACCTGGATATCGTGCGGCGCGTGAAGGACGAATTCAAGGTGCCCACCTTTGCCTACCAGGTCAGTGGCGAATACGCGATGCTCAAGGCCGCCGCGCAAAACGGCTGGCTTGATCACGACAAGGTGATGATGGAATCGATGATGGCGTTCAAGCGCGCCGGCGCCGATGGCGTGCTGACCTACTTTGCGCGGGATATTGCGCGCTTGCTCAAGGCGCGCGCTTAAACCACATCGCCCTCGCAGTGGCCGGATAGATGGCATTTGAACAACATCGCCCTCGCGAAGGCGGGGGCCTATGCCACTTCACCGAATTCGGTAACGTGGCATAGGCCCCCGCCTTCGCGAGGGCGATGTGGTTTTGCTACCGGGTCCTTGGCGGCTTGTACCCCGGGAACATCTCCAGATACAGGAACGCTTCCAGCTCGGCCTGATCCTGCGGCCGCGCGCTCATCTTGACCACGCGCTGCAAGCGGTGCGAATCCCATTCGAAGTCACCGGTCTTTTCCTTGCGAATCAGCTCGATCATCTTTTTAACGATGGCCGTCTCAATATCGCGCTCGGTGCCCAGCTGAACATCCACCTGCTGCAGCCAGCGCCGCTTGAAGCTGGGGTTCCAGCCGCGGAACTTGAGCTGGGCGCTGCTGAACGACTGGTCCGAAATGCTGAACACGCCACCTGTGTCATTGCGGTCATCGCCCTTGCTCTTGCCATTGGCCGCAGCGATATTGGCCAGCGCATTGCGCATGCCGCGGTCCTTCTCGCTTTCCTCGCCGGCCTGCTCTTCGGTGGCCTGACCGCGCGCGCGCCGCTTGGCGGCAATCGCGTCCGCCATGTCGATGCTGGTGTCGACCTCGGGTTTCGGTTCGGGCTTGGGTACCGGTTCTACGCGCTGCTCTTTGGGCAGCGTAATCGTGTTGGGCAAACGTTCAATCTGCACCACCTCGGGCCGGCGCTTGACCGGCTTGGCCGGCGCGGCCGCCATTTCCTTCTTCTTGGGTTTGCCTGGCAAGGGGGCGATGTAGGTAATCGCTTCGCCCGCAGGGGGCGGCGCCTTGGTCATGTCCTTGGACGGCTTGAGGATGTAGATCAGTACCAGCAGCAAGTGCAGCAGTATGGTCGCCAGCAAGCCCCAGGGCTTGGTGCGCGACTGCCCGTAGCGCGGCTCGGACGAGCCCGGCAGGGGCTGGCCGCAGTGCGCGCAAATGCCGGACTGGTCCGACGAAAAATGGGCATGCTCACTCAAAATCAAAACTGTTATCCCACGGGAACGATGAATCGGGTTGGGTCCGTGCGGAGTCTAACCGCTTTACGCGGCTTTGTGCACTGCCGGAACACCAACAGGATACCCGCTCGGGCACCTGTCGATGTGACAGTATGTTTCAGCAATGTTAGTTTAGGTTAAGATTGGCTTAAGCGGCGCTTAGTCCGTTTAGTTTCTCATCAGACATTGGTCCGGTCCCGCTGAAGCGGTCCAGGTACAGATAAATCACTGGTGTGATGTACAAGGTGATCACTTGCGAGAACAGCAAGCCGCCCACCACGGCCAGGCCCAGCGGCTGACGCAGCTCGGCGCCGGCGCCCAGGCCCAGAGCAATCGGCAAGGCCCCCATCAGGGCCGCAAGGGTCGTCATCAGGATCGGGCGGAAGCGCAGCACGCACGCTTCGCGGATGGCAGCCTGCGGCGTCATGCCCTCGCTGCGCTGGGCATCCAGGGCAAAGTCAATCATCATGATGGCGTTTTTCTTGACGATCCCGATCAGCATCAAGATCCCGATGATGGCAATCATCGTCAGATCCATGTTGAATAGACGCAGAGTCAGCAGCGCGCCCACCGCCGCCGACGGCAAGCCTGCCAGAATCGTCAGCGGGTGGATATAACTTTCGTACAGCACCCCCAGCAGCACATAAATCACGCCCAGGGCCGCCACGATCAGAATGATCTGGGACGATTGCGAATCCTGGAAAACGGCCGCGTCGCCGCCGTATTTGGTGATGACCGAGGCCGGCAGCTTCATTTGCACGCCCATCTGGTCGATCTTGGCCGTGGCCACGCCCAGCGGCACATCCGGCGGCAGATTGAACGACAGGGTGATGGCCTGCAGCTGGCCCTGGTGATTGACGGAGGTTGGCCCCACCGTGCGTTCAACCGTGGCAAAGGCGTTGATCTGCACCAGCTGGCCGCTCTTGCTGCGCACCGTCATGCGCGACAGCGCTTCTTCCGACTGGCGGTCGGCGGCATCGGCTTCCAGGATCACGTTGTAACTGGCCGTGGGCCCGTAAATGGTCGAGACCTGGCGCTCGCCAAAGGCCGCGTACAGCGCGGTGCGCACGTCGGCCAGCTGCACGCCCATGGCATTGGCCTTGTCGCGGTCAATGTTCAGGGTCGCCTGCAAGCCGCGGTTTTGAGAATCGCTGGTGACGTCGCGGAAGGCCGGATCGGCGCGCATGCGCTCCAGGTATTTGTTGGCCCACTCCCCGAGTGCGTCCGAGCTCACGCTTTGCAGCGTGTACTGGTAGCGGCTCTTGCTTGGGCGTCCGCCCAGCTGCAAGTTCTGCACCGGCGACAGGAACACCGACACGCCGGCCACCTGGCGCAGGCTCTTGCGCAGGCCATCAACCACTTCCGGCATCGGCTTGCGTTCCCCGCGCGGTTTCAGCGCAATGAAGCCGCGCCCGGTGTTGCCGCCGCCCGTAAACGAGGTTACGTCCTGGATGTTGGGGTCGGCGCGGATGATGTCGACCACCTTGGTCTGCAGCACCAGCATGGCCTCGGTCGAGGTATCTTCGGCCGCCTCGATACTCATGCGCATCTGGCCCAGGTCTTCTTCGGGAAAGAAGCCCTTGGGGATGGTGGTGTACAGGACCACGGTCAGCACAAAGGTGCCCAGCGCGATCATCAGCACGAAGAAGCGGTGCGCCAGCGCCACGTCCAGCGTGCGCGCATAGCTGTCGCGCACGCGCGCAAAGGCGCGCTCGAAGTGGCGCCCGATGAAGCTTTTCTCGCCTTCGCCATGTTCGGCGTGTTCGGGCAGCAGGCGCGAGGCCAGCATCGGCACCAGCGTCAGCGACACCAGCGCCGACACCAGGATCGACAGCCCTACGACCACCGCAAACTCGTGGAACAGCAAGCCAATCACACCCGGCATGAAGAAGATCGGGATGAACACCGCCACCAGCGAAATCGAAATCGAGACGATGGTAAAGCCCATTTCGCGCGCGCCCACCAGGGCCGCCTGCATGGGCTTCTTGCCCATTTCGATATGGCGCACGATGTTTTCCAGGACCACGATGGCGTCATCGACCACCAGGCCCACGGCCAGCGTGATCCCCAGCAGCGAGACGTTGTCCAGGCTGTAGCCCAGCCAGTACAGCAGCGACAGGGCGCCCAGCAGCGAAATCGGCATCGTCACGGCCGGAATGAAGGTGGCCGCCGCGCGGTGCAGGAACAGGAAAATCACCAGCACCACCAGCACCACCGTCAGGGCCAGGGTCAGGTTGACGTCGTGGATCGCTTCGCGGATCGAGATCGAGCGATCGTTGACCAGGTTGATCTTGATGGAGGCCGGCACCTGGGCCTGGAAGCGCGGCAGCAGCTTGCGCACCGCGTCCACCACCTGCACTGTGTTGGCGTCCGGCTGGCGCTGCACCAGCAGCACGATCGAGCGCTCACCGTTGTAACTGCCGTAAGCTTTGACGGACTGGTAGCTGTCTTCCACCGTGGCCACGTCGCGCAGATGCACCGGCTGGCCGCCGCGGGTGGCGACAATCAGGTCCGCAAACGCAGCCGCGTTCATCAGCTGGCCATTGCCCTGAATCGTCATGGTCTGGCTGGGGCCATCGATGATGCCCAGCGGGGCGTTCGAATTGGCCGCGCGCAGGGCCAGCGCCAGTTCGTCCATGGACATGTCGCGCGCGCGCAGCAGTTCGGCATTGGCGCGTATGCGCACCGCAAATTTTTTCTGGCCATTGACGCTGACCTGGGCCACCCCGGGCAGGGTCGACAGCGATGGCGCAATCAGGTTTTCGGCGTAGTCATTCAAGTCCGACAAATTCATCGACGGCGACGTCATGGCCATGAACAGCACTGGCGCGTCAGCCGGATTGACCTTGCGGTAGGACGGCAGCTCCGTCATTTCCTGGGGCAGCTGGCGCTGGGCGCCCAGCAGGGCTGCCTGGACATCAATGGCGGCCGTGTTGATGTCGATCGAAGGGTCAAATTCCAGCGTCAGCGAGGTCGAACCCTGGGTGCTGGTCGAGGTGATCACGCCAATGCCGGCAATCGTGGAAAACTGCTTTTCCAGCGGCAGCGCCACCGAGGACGCCATGGTTTCCGGACTGGCGCCGGACAGATTGGCCTGGACGTTGATGACCGGGGTGTTATAGCTCGGCAGGGCCGCCACCGGAATATGCAGGTAGGCCAGGATCCCGACCAGCACCATGCTGACCGAGAGCAGCACCACCATCACGGGGCGCCGGATACACAGTTCGGACAGATTCATCGCGCCGCCGTCTTCACGTCGTCAGCCTTGGCGGCAGGCGCTTCGGCCAGCTTGACCTTGCCGCCCGGGCGCAGATTCTGCTTGCCCTCGGTGATGACTTGCTCGTTGCCTTCCAGTCCAGTCACCGCCACATTCTGGCCAAACGCATGCAGGCGCGTGACCGCCACCGATTTGGCCTTGCGCTCGGCGTCCACCACATACACCGAAGTGCCGCGCGGCGTAATGATGATGGCGGTCTGCGGAATCACGACCGCGTTCTTCAGTGTTTGCAGGGTGATGTGGGCGGTGGCGTACTGCCCCGGCCACAGCTGGCTGTCGCGATTGGCAAAGCGCGCCTTGGCGCGGATCGCACCAGCCTGGGTATTGACGGCGTTGTCGACAAAATTGAGTACCCCTTCCACCGGCTTGCCGGCACCGGTGCTCGCTTGCACTGCCAGCTTGCCCTGCTGCTGGGCCGCCAGCAGGCCGGCCAGGGCCGACTCGGGCAGTGTGAAGGCGACGTCGATCGGGTCGAGCTGGGTGATGCTGGTCAGGGCGCTGGTGGGCTGCACCAGGCTGCCGGCAAACACGTCGATGGCGCCCACCCTGCCCGCCTGCGGCGCGCGGATGGTGCTGTAGCTGGCAGCGACCTGCTCGGCCTGCAGCGCGGCGCGGCTGGCGCCCGTGGCCGCGCGGGCGGCGTCAAGCTGGGCGCGCAGGGTGTCCAGCGCGCCCTGGGCAATGAACTTCTGTGCCAGCAGCTGCTCGCTGCGCGCCACCTGGCGTTCCAGGTCAGCCACAGAAGCGCTGTCGCGCCGGATCTGGGCGTCGGCCTTGCTGACATTGGCGCGCTCGCTGCGGTCGTCCAGGGTGAACATCAGGTCGCCCGCCTTGACGAACTGGCCCTCGCGGATATGCACCTTGCGGATGGTGCTGGTGGTCTGCGGATGCAGCACCACGCTGGTCACCGGCGTGACGCTGCCGCTGGCCGAGAGCACCACCGGCACGTCTTCACGGCGCGGCTTGACCACGTTCACGACCGTGGGCGGCTGCTCGCCCTTGGCGCCGCCACCCTCCTTCGCTTTGGCGGCCGCATCGGGCCGGGTCAGGCTGTAGGCGGTGCCGGCAACGGCGGCGGCAGCCACGAGGGAGATAACGATGGTTTTTGTTTTCATGGTGGGCGTGGACCTGCTTGTTTTTTTATTTTCCGGCGTAGTACGGCGGCAGCACGAGTGTCACTTCGAGCCCGCCGTCAGGATGGTTTTCCAGTGCAATCGAGCCCCCGTGCTGCTCGGCGATATTGCGCGCAATCGTCAGCCCCAGGCCGGTGCCACCCGACTCGCGCGAGCGTGAGGTTTCGATCCGGTAGAACGGTTCGAACACGCGCGCCAGTTCGTCGGCGGCGATGCCGGGACCATTGTCACGAATCCGGATCCGGGCCAGGCCGGAGGCGGCATCCACGGTCACCACCGCGCGCTGGCCATACTTGACCGCGTTGTCGATCAGGTTCACCAGGCAGCGGCGCAAGGCCATCGGGCGCCCCAGCAGGGCTTTTTTGGCGCTGCCCACCAGCTCCACCTGCTGGCCGGCGTCGGTGGCGTCGCAGCACACGCTACGCAGCAGCGAGTCAAGGTCCAGCGGGGCCATGGTTTCGGTGGTGTCCATCGAGCGCGCCAGGTCCAGTCCTTCGCGCACCATCTCCTGCATGGCCGAGAGATCGCCCACCAGGCGCTGCTGCAGTTCGGCGTCGCCGACTTTTTCCAGCCGCAGGCGCATGCGCGTAAGCGGCGTTTGCAAGTCGTGCGTGATGGCCGCCAGCATCTGGGTGCGCTGGAAGATGTACTGGCGAATGCGCGCCTGCATCGCATTGAAGGCAGCGCTGGCCTGGCGGATTTCGGACGCGCCCTGCAGCGACAGGGGCGGATGGTTGATGTCATTGCCCAGATCCTTGGCGGCCTGCGCCAGCTGCTTGAGCGGGCGCGTGGTCATGCGCGCCACCACGTAGGCCAGCACGATGATACTGGCCAGGAAAATGGCAATGATCATGCGGTAATCGGTCAGTTCGGCCAGCACCGACGATGCCGGTGGCAGGATCTGCAGGCGCAGCAGCTCGCCGTCGCGCATGCGCACGTTCAGGCTTTCGCATACGCCCGGCCAGACCCGGCGCGAGGAGCCAAACATGCTGTGCACAATGCGCGGCACATCGCAGGCGGGCGGACGCACGGCCACTGTTTCAAGCTTGTACTGCTTGCCGATGCGCGCGGCCAGCAAGGTGGCAAAGCGCGACGGCGCTGCCGCCACCGGCAGCTGCTCGCTGGCTTCCTCGAGCCGAATGCCGGGCCGGTTGGCCGACAGCAGATAGGCGGCGCGCGCCGAAGCGGGCACGATTTCGGCGGAAAAAATCAGTTGCTCGGAGCGTTCCAGGGCCTGGTTGTCGCGGTATTCCTGGAAGATGTCATTGTGCTGCTCTTCCACCAGCAGCTGGGTCAGGATGGCGGAAATCACGGTCCCCAGCAGCAGGGTCAGAAACACGCGTCCGGTCATCGAACTGAAGAACGCCTTCACGCAGACGGCTCCACCGTGACCTGGCCGGCCAGTACGTAGCCGCCATTGCGCACCGTCTTGATGATTTGCGGCAGACGCGCATCTTCGCCCAGCTTCTGGCGCAGGCGGCTGATCTGGATGTCGACCGAGCGGTCAAACGGATCGGCGTCGCGGCCCTGGGTCAGGTTGAGCAGCTGGTCGCGGTTGAGGACCCGGTTGGGGTGCTCCAGGAACACCCGCAGCAGGCGAAATTCCGCGCCCGAGAGCATGATCACGATGCCTTCCGGGTTGAGCAGGTGGCGCGCGGTCAGGTCCAGGGTCCAGCCGGAAAAGCGCATTTGCTGGGCGTGCTCGGACGGCGTGTTCGAGGGCATCGCATGGCTGCGCCGCAGCACGCTGCGGATGCGCGCCAGCAGTTCGCGCGGCTCGAAGGGCTTCGGCAGGTAATCGTCGGCGCCCATCTCCAGGCCCAGGATGCGATCGAGCGGCTCGTTGCGCGCGGTCAGCATGATGACAGGCAGGGTCGAATTGGCGCGCAGCTTGCGACACAGGGTCAGACCATCGTCGCCCGGCAGGTTCAGGTCGAGCACGATCAGGTCGGGACGCGCTTCATCGAGAATTTTCCACATGCCGGTGCCGTCGGCGGCAGCCAGCGCGCGGTAGCCGTTCGACTCGAGGTAGTCGGCCAGCAGCGAGCGGATATCACGGTCGTCGTCGACGATCAGAATGGTAGAGGGAGTATCCATGACTGCAATTATGTCGGCTTGGCGGGGGAATGAATAGCGTATTTGTATCGGCATGTGTATACGGATGCGACCGAAACAAATCGATACAAACTCTGGCGTACGAGACACGTCGCGTTGACATGCGGCTCGCATGATGGCCTTGCACCCCGCACTTTCACCCCACCAAAGGAGTCACCATGAACACCTTACGCAAGCAGATCTTGATTGGCATGACGGTACTGGGCCTGTCCGGCGCCGCCTTCAGCACCCAGGCAGCCGAACCGGCCAGCCCCGCAGCGCACGGCCAGCGCCACGGCCAGTGGGCCGAGCGCGCCGCAGAGCGGCAGCAGCGGCTGCACGATGCCTTGAAGCTGAGCGCAGCCCAGGAAGGCGCCTGGAGTAACTACCAGGCGGCGCTGGCCCATAAGTCCCGCATGGACCAGGCCCAGGGCGGCGCCCGCACCGACTGGAAGACGCTGACCGCACCGCAGCGGCTGGAACTGCAGATCGCACGCTCACGCGAGCACACCGAGCGCATGGAAGCGCGCCTGGCTGCCCTGCAAAGTTTCTACGGTGCTCTCAATGCCGAGCAGAAGAAGTTGTTTGATGAGAAAACCCAGGGACATGGCCGCCACCACCGCAAAGGCGGGCGCGGCATGCATCACATGGGCGCCTGAGCGGCCTGGCCGAGCCCGGGAGACTATGCGGATTGAATGGCAGCGCCTCCCGGGTTGACTGAATGTATACAAATTGTAACGACACGACATCGAAATGACGTGCAGGACTAGTCTGTGCGTACCCATCGGTGTATGCTGAGGCCCATCTATCTACAAAGCAATATTTTGCTTCTCCTGGGGTTTCAGCATGAACAAGCACATTTATGACAAGACGGACAAGGGCCGCGAAGAGATCGCCACCCGCAAGCACCATGTCCCGGCCAAGCTGCGTTCCTTGCTGCTCATGATCGACGGCCATCGCTCGATCGATGTGCTGATGAAAAGCTTTGGCACGATGGGCTTGTCTGTAGAGAACGTTGAGGAATTGCTCGCTCTGGGCATGATTGTGCTGGTGGATGCGGGCGAACCTGACCCAGGACCAGACACCATCACCGCGCACAAATCCGGCATGTCGGCACAGGCGCGCCAGCTGGCACGGCGCAAAGCCGCGGCAGACCGAGCCCATGGTGCCGATTCGGTGCTGGGCCCCGATTCGATGCTGGGACCGGATTCCATGCTGGGCATGGATGACAACGGGCCCGCTTCCATCATTGGCAGCCCTGCGCCGGCTGCGGCACCGGCCGCGCCAGCCGCGCCCAGGATGAGCGACGCCGAACGCCACATGGCAGTGCAGGAGTTCTACACCCAGACCATCAAGAGCACGCTGGGACTGCGCGGCATGATGCTGCAGTTGAAAGTGGAAAAATGCGGCAATCTGGCCGACTTCCGCGCCCTGCGTGATACCTACGTGGAAGCGGTGCTCAAAGCCAAGGGCCGCGAAATGGCGCTGAGCCTGTCCAGCCGCCTCGACCAACTGCTTGGCGGCTAGACCTACCCAGCTTTATTGCAGCTTGCGCAGCGAGTTGCCGAATTTGCCTGCATCCTGGTAACCCACCACCCGGCTGCCGGCAATTTCTCGGCCATCCCGGTCAAACAGGATGATGCTTGGCGGCCCGAACAGGCCGAAGCGCTTGAGCATCGCCTTGTCATCCGCATCGTTGGCCGTCACGTCGACTTGCAGCAGCAAGGTATCGGCCAGCTGGCGTTTCACGCCCGGATCAACAAAGGTCAGCTTTTCCATTTCCTTGCACGAGACACACCAGTCGGCGTAGAAGTCGAGCATGGCAGTACGGCCACGATTGGCGGCCAGCGCCGCGTCAAGCTGGGCCACGGTCTTGATGCGCTTGAAGGTCACGCCGTGTTCCTGCGGACCGAAGTGGCCCAAGGGCGCCAGCACATCGCGGCCACCGGTCGCCGCCCCGGTCAGTTGCACCGCGCCCAGGATGGCGCAGACAGCCGCCAGCGCCATGCCGCCCCAGTGCCGCGTGGCACGCAACAGGTAGGCGCCGTAGCCAATCAGCAGCGCACTCCACAACAGCATTTGTAGCAGCGGCGGCAGCACCGGCGACACCAGCCACAGCGCCACCGCGAGCATCAGCACGCCAAAGAATTTCTTGACCTGATCCATCCAGGCACCCGCATGCGGCAACAGCGTGCCAGCCGACAAGCCCACCAGCAGCAACGGAATACTCATGCCGGCCGCCATCGAGAACAAGGCCAGGCCGCCAATCAGCACGTCTCGGGTCTGACCGATGTAGACCAGGGCGCCCACCAGCGGCGCGGCCACGCAGGGGCCGACAATCAGGGCCGAGAGCGCGCCCATGGCAAACACGCCGGCGAACTTGCCCGCAGACATGCGTCCGGAGGCGCCCACCAGGCGCGTCTGCAGCGCCGACGGCAGCTGCAATTCGTAGACGCCGAACATGGACAAGGACATCAGCGCCATCATCAGGCCGATGGCCCCCAGCACCCAAGGGTTCTGCAAGGACGCGGACAAGCCTTCGCCGATCAGGCCGGCGGCAACGCCCAGCGCCGTGTACACCAGGGCCATGCCCAGCGAATACGCCAGCGCCAGGGTGAAGCCACGCGCGCGCGTCACAGTGCTGCCGGAGCCGACAATAATGGAGGCCAGGATCGGCACCATGGGCAACACGCAAGGCGTGAAAGACAAACCCAGGCCAAGCAGGATGAAAGCGGGAATGATGATCAACAATTTGCCGCCACCGAGCAAGCTGGCCAGATGACCTTGTTCACTGGTATCAGGCGCGGCGCTTGCCGGCGCGCCTTGTGGCGGCACGGCGGCCGCAGCCGGGCTGGTGCCGGGCCGGTCGACCAGCGGCGCTGGCTCCTGCCCGAAGCGGACCTGGAGCGGGTCGGCAGCGCTGCTCTGGCCGCCGCTAAGTGCGCCGACCAGGCGCGCCGAGGCATCCTGCGGCGCGTAGCACAAACCGGCATCGGCGCAGCCTTGGGAAGTGGCGACAAGGCTGAACATGCCGGCTGCTTTGACTGGCAGCGTGATGGTCACTGTACCGCGATAGGTTTCTACGTCTTTTTGGAAGGTCTCGTCGAACTTGACTTTACCGTGGGGGAAAACCGGCTCGCCCAGGGTCGCGCCCTCGGCGCGGAATTTGAAGCGTTCGCGATACATATAGTAACCGTCCGCGATGGCGTAGCTCACTGCCACGGTTTCCGGGTCGAGCATGCGGGCGGAAAAGCGGAACGCGGCCTCTGGTTCCAGATAGGCATCTTCGGCGCGGCTGAGGCCGGCGCTTAATACAGTGAAGGCGAGGAGCAGCAGCGCAAACGCCGCCTTGAACAAATGACGTGACATGACTTCCTTTCGCTGGGCGAAGCAGCATAGTACACCGGCGACGGCGTTCTCGCCTGCGGCCAACTAATTGCCCAGCGGAAGGATGGGGCGAAGCCCCAGCGGGATTACTGACGCGGCTTCTTCGGTGGTGGCGATGGCGGAATATAGCAACCGGCGCCGCCGTCACGCGAACACAGGTCTTCGGCCATCGCGCTCATATCGGGTTCTTCAGGCAGGGTCGGTTCGACGGCCAGGGCGGCCGAGCATGCCAGCGCTGCGGCTACTGCCAGTAACAACTTGTTCATCATCGCGCATTCCTTCTAAGGACAGGTGCGAAATTGCACCATCGACCCACTCTAAAGGACGCACAATACCCAGTCAACCAATGTTGACAAGAACAGCATATTAATCGACGAAATGTTGCACAAAACGCAAAACGGCCGCTGATCAACAGCGGCCGTCTGGTCAAACCGGGGTACTGATTACTCAGCCGTTGGAGCAGCATCCACGTCCGAGACTTCTGGACGGTCGAGCAGTTCAACGTAAGCCATTGGCGCATTGTCGCCAACGCGGAAACCCATCTTCAGGATACGCAGGTAGCCACCGTTACGGTTGGCGTAGCGTGGGCCCAGTTCAGCGAACAGCTTCAACACCATTTCGCGGTCACGCAGACGCGAGAACGCCAGGCGCTTGTTGGCCAGGGTGTCGGTCTTGCCCAGGGTCAGGATCGGCTCGATGACGCGGCGCAGTTCCTTGGCTTTAGGCACGGTGGTTTTGATGGCTTCATGACGCAGCAGGGAAACGGTCATGTTGCGCAGCATAGCCAGGCGGTGGGACGAAGTACGATTCAGCTTGCGAAGGCCGTGACGGTGACGCATGGTAATTCCTTTCGAGTTGTTTAAATCCAGCTCTTCGATCGCTTATACGAAAACGTATGATGCGCGGGCCGGTTAGTATATAAATGAATACCCGGAGCAACATGCCCCGGGCAGGTGCAGCAATTATTTCTCGAGGCCTGCAGGTGGCCAGTTCTCGAGTTTCATGCCCAGGGTCAAGCCGCGCGAAGCAAGGACTTCCTTGATTTCGTTGAGCGACTTGCGGCCCAGGTTTGGCGTCTTGAGCAGTTCGTTTTCCGAACGCTGGATCAGGTCGCCAATGTAGTAAATGTTTTCTGCTTTCAGGCAGTTGGCCGAACGCACGGTCAGTTCCAGATCGTCCACTGGACGCAGCAGGATCGGATCGACCAGCGGTGCGCGCGATGGCGCTTCGGCAGCAGCTTCCGTGCCTTCCAGGGCAGCGAACACATTCAACTGGTCCACCAGAACGCGGGCCGACTGGCGGATCGCTTCTTCCGGCGTGATCACGCCGTTGGTTTCGATGTTGATGATCAGCTTGTCCAGGTCGGTACGCTGTTCCACGCGAGCCGATTCAACGAAGTACGACACGCGGCGCACTGGCGAGAACGAGGCGTCCAGAATGATGCGGCCGATGGTCTTGTTGGTGTCTTCCGACAGACGGCGCACGTTACCTGGTACATAGCCACGGCCTTTTTCGACCTTGATCTGCATGTCCAGCTTGCCACCAGCGGTCAGGTGAGCAATCACGTGGTCCGGGTTGATCAGTTCAACGTCATGCGGCAGATCGATATCCGACGCCAGGATCGCGCCTTCGCCTTCCTTTTTCAGGGTCAGGGTGACGGAATCACGGTTGTGGACTTTGAAGACCACGCCCTTCAGGTTCAGCAGCAGATCGACAACGTCTTCCTGCACGCCGTCCAGCGACGAGTACTCATGGACCACGCCGGCGATCGTCACTTCGGTTGGCGCGTAGCCGACCATCGACGACAGCAGCACGCGGCGCAACGCGTTACCGAGGGTGTGGCCATAGCCACGCTCGAACGGCTCCATCACGACTTTGGCGTGACCGGCACCGAGGGCTTCAACATCGATAATACGTGGCTTCAACAAACTGTTTTGCATGAAATGTCCTTTTCAATACCCTCGGCTCGTTACGCCGATAAGGCTGATGGCATTAAGAGATTCCCACTGACGTGGGAGAAATTGGATCCCCGCTTTCGCGAGGACGGCTTCCCGTGGAACGGGAAGCCGAATTGACTCCGGCAACGTCGCCGGATGCCCCGTTCTTAACGGGAATACAGTTCGACGATCAGCGATTCGTTGACGTCGTTAGCGATCTCGTTACGCTCTGGGAACGAACGGAAGGTACCTTCCATTTTCTTGGCATCAACCGACACCCAGCTTGGCATACCAACTTGCTCAGCCAGCGACAGGGCTTCGACGATACGAACTTGTTTCTTCGACTTCTCACGAACTGCGATCACGTCGCCGGTACGCACAGCGTACGAAGCGATGTTGACAACCTGGCCGTTGACCGTGAATGCTTTGTGGCTGACCAGCTGGCGCGCTTCGGCGCGGGTCGAGCCAAAGCCCATACGGTAGCAAACGTTGTCGAGACGCGATTCCAGCAGGCGCAGCAGGGCTTCGCCCGTGTTGCCCTTGCGGCGATTGGCTTCAGCGAAGTAGCGGCGGAACTGACGCTCGAGGACGCCGTACATACGCTTGACTTTTTGCTTTTCGCGCAGCTGGTTACCGTAGTCCGAGGTACGGGCACCGGATTTGACACCGTGCTGACCTGGCTTGACGTCCAGTTTGCATTTCGAATCGAGGGAGCGGCGTGCGCTCTTGAGGAACAGGTCCGTACCTTCACGGCGGGACAGTTTTGCTTTAGGTCCGATATAACGTGCCACAATATTTCCTTTAAATTATGACGCCCCGGCGCTTCCACGAGGGAAAGGCAGGCGCTAGTCAGCTCCACATGCGAACTGACGGTGGCTTACAAGAACAACCCGCGCATGAAACCATGGCAGGCGAGAATAGCCGGGCAGTATACCCTTGCGGGGCCTGCTCCGGCAATCACTTTTTTCGCTAACGACACCGGATCGACGATCCGGGCATCGAATTTAGATACGACGACGCTTCGGTGGACGGCAGCCGTTGTGCGGCACTGGCGTCACGTCCTGGATTTCGGTGATCTTGATACCCAGGTTGTTCAAAGCGCGAACAGCCGATTCACGACCAGGACCTGGGCCCTTGATGCGTACTTCGAGGTTCTTGACGCCGCATTCAACCGCGACCTTGCCTGCTGCTTCAGCTGCAACCTGCGCTGCGAACGGGGTCGATTTACGCGAACCCTTGAAGCCAGCACCGCCGGACGTTGCCCAGGACAGGGCATTGCCTTGACGATCGGTGATCGTGATGATGGTGTTATTGAAAGAAGCGTGCACGTGGGCGATGCCCTCGGCAACGTTCTTTTTAACTTTTTTGCGTACGCGCGCTGCTGCTGCGCTGCTCTGTTGCTTGGCCATGGTCGGTTCCTAGTTATTTCTTAAGCGATTGTGCGGCTTTGCGCGGACCTTTGCGGGTACGAGCATTGGTGCGAGTACGCTGGCCACGGCAAGGCAGACCCTTGCGGTGACGCATGCCACGGTAGCAGCCCAGGTCCATCAAACGCTTGATGTTCATGGACAGCTCACGGCGCAGATCGCCTTCGACCACGAACGTGCCAACTGCATCACGCAGTTTTTCCAGTTCGCTGTCGTCCAGATCCTTGACCTTTTTGTCGGTCGCTACACCCGTTTCAGCGCAGATTTTCTTTGCGCGTGGACGGCCAATACCATACACGGCGGTCAGGCCGATGACGGTGTGCTGATGATTTGGGATATTAACCCCTGCAATACGTGCCATTCGTTATTCCTCAATAAATAACGTTAAATTAACCTTGACGCTGCTTATGACGCGGTTCCACGCAGATTACGCGGACAACGCCTTTGCGCTTGATGATCTTGCAGTTGCGGCAGATCCGCTTGACTGATGCGAGAACTTTCATATTTGCACTCTCTTGGATTGGTTCAACTACTTAAAATGTTTTACTTGGTCCGGAACACAATCCGGGCCCGGCTCAAGTCATACGGCGTGAGTTCCACCGTTACTTTATCGCCAGGGAGAATGCGGATATAGTTCATCCGCATTTTACCCGAGATGTGTCCGAGCACCACGTGCCCGTTTTCCAGCTTTACTCGAAACGTTGCATTGGGAAGATTCTCAAGAATCTCGCCTTGCATTTGTATGACGTCGTCTTTTGCCATTCGGTTTGTGCACTCCTGGGCGCTTATCGCGTCGGAATTCCGCCCTTGAAATTGGCCTTGCGCAGCAGTGATTCATATTGCTGCGACATGACATAGTTTTGTACTTGCGCCATGAAGTCCATGGTGACAACCACAATAATCAACAGGGAAGTACCGCCAAAATAGAAAGGTACTTTCCATTTGGCTTGCATAAATTCCGGCAACAAGCACACTAAGGTGATGTACACCGCTCCGGCCAGTGTCAAGCGCATCAGGATCTTGTCGATATAGCGTGCGGTCTGGTCACCTGGACGAATCCCGGGAACAAAGGCGCCGCTCTTCTTCAAGTTATCCGCTGTTTCCTTGCTGTTAAATACCAGCGCCGTATAGAAGAAACAGAAGAACACGATTGCCACTGCATACAACAGCGCATGGATAGGCTCACCAGGCCCCATCGATGCTGCCAAGTCCTTCAAGAAACCGATCACGGGGCTCGTTGTTTCCTTACCCTTGGTGAACCAGTCCACGATCGTTGCCGGGAACAAGATGATCGACGACGCGAAGATTGGGGGAATCACACCCGCCATGTTCAGCTTCAGAGGCAGATGGCTCGACTGGCCGCCATACACCTTGTTACCGACCTGCTTCTTCGCATAGTTGACCAGAATCTTGCGCTGACCACGTTCGACGAATACCACGAAGTACGTTACGACTGCCACCAGTGCCACGATCAGAATGGCCGATACAGGACCAATCGCATCTTTCTCAACCAGGGTGAACAGGTTGTGCAGTGCGCTAGGCAAGCCAGCAGCAATACCAGCAAAGATGATGATCGAGATACCGTTGCCCAGACCGCGCTCGGTGATTTGTTCACCCAGCCACATCAGGAACATGGTACCGGTCAACAGCGTTACGACCGTCACGAAGCGGAATACAAAGCCCGGGTCGATCACCAGATTGGCCTGATGCTCCAACGCCACGGCAATGCCGAAGGCCTGGAACAGGGCCAGTGCCACCGTTGCATACCGGGTGTACTGGGTAATCTTGCGGCGTCCTGCTTCGCCTTCTTTCTTTAAAGCTTCCATCTGCGGCACAACGATCGACACCAGCTGCATGATGATCGAAGCCGAGATGTACGGCGTGATACCGAGTGCAAATACTGCAAAGCGTTCCAGCGCGCCGCCCGAGAACATGTTGAACATGCCCAGGATGCCACTTTGGTTCTGCTTGAACGTCGAAGCCAATACGCTCGGGTCAATTCCGGGAACCGGAATATGTGCACCGATACGATAGACGACTAAGGCGCCAAGCAAAAACCAGAGACGACTCCACGGGAAACCGGCAGCTGCACTCTTACCAAGTTGTGAATTAGTCGCCAATTTGTGCTCCGATCAAGCTGTTAGCTTGCAACTTACGCTACCGAGCCGCCAGCTGCTTCGATTGCCGCTTTCGCGCCTGCAGTGACTTTCAGGCCTTTGAGGTTCACCGCTTTGGTGACTTCGCCGGACAGAATCACGCGCACATCGCGCGCCAGCACGGACAGGATGCCTGCTTGCTTGAGCACCAGGATGTCGACATCGCCGACAGCCAGGTTGTTCAGGTCCGACAGACGTACTTCCGCTTTGAACGTTGCATTGAGCGACTTGAAACCACGCTTAGGCAGACGGCGTTGCAGAGGCATTTGACCGCCTTCGAAACCGACTTTGTGGAAACCGCCCGAACGCGACTTCTGACCCTTGTGGCCACGACCCGAGGTCTTGCCCAGGCCGGAGCCGATACCGCGGCCTACGCGACGCTTGTAATGCTTGGCGCCTTCAGCTGGTTGAATTGTGTTCAATTCCATGAATTTCTCCGTGACTTAAGCCCGAGGGCTTAAGCAACAACTTTAACGAGGTACGAGACTTTGTTGATCATGCCGCGCACGGATGGGGTGTCCTGCAACTCGGAAACCGAGTTAACACGACGCAGGCCCAGGCCGCGAACGGTGGCACGGTGATCTTGACGCGTGCCGATCAAACCCTTGACCAATTGTACTTTGATGGTGTTTGCCATTTTTTTTCCTCTTAGCCCAGGATGTCTTCGACCGACTTGCCGCGTTTAGCAGCGATGTCGGCAGGAGTGCTCATTTTTGCGAGGCCGTCGAGCGTTGCGCGTACCAGGTTGTAAGGATTCGACGAACCGGTCGATTTCGCTACAACGTCAGTCACACCCATCACTTCGAAGATAGCGCGCATTGCGCCGCCGGCGATCACGCCAGTACCTGGCTTGGCTGGCATCATCATTACTTTCGATGCGCCGTGACGGCCCGAGACGGTGTGCTGCAGGGTACCGTTCTTGAGAGGCACCTTGATCAGGTTGCGACGGGCTTCTTCCATTGCCTTCTGCACACCAACCGGTACTTCCTTCGACTTGCCCTTGCCCATGCCGATACGGCCATCGCCATCACCAACAACGGTCAGTGCTGCAAAACCCATGATACGACCACCCTTGACCACTTTGGTCACGCGGTTGATCGCGATCATCTTTTCGCGCATGCCATCATCCGGCTTGTCGCTTTGCATTTTCGCTTGCATTTTTGCCATGACGATTCTTCCTTAGAACTTCAGACCGGCTTCACGCGCGGCTTCTGCCAGCGCCTTCACACGGCCGTGGTAACGGAAACCGGAGCGGTCGAACGCAACTTCGGTAATCCCTGCTTTCAGTGCTTTCTCGGCGACGCGCTTGCCGATCAGTGCGGCAGCGGCAGCATTGCCACCCTTGCCGGACTTGCCTGCCAGTTCGGCGCGCACTTCGGCTTCGGCGGTCGAGGCCGAAACCAGGATTTTCGCGTCCGGGCTGATCAGGTTGGCGTAAATGTGCAGGTTGGTACGATGTACCGACAGGCGATTTACTTTCAGCTCCGCAATCTTGATGCGGGTCTGGCGTCCACGACGCAGACGTGATTCTTTCTTGTCCATGGTCAGCCCTATTATTTCTTCTTGGTTTCTTTAAGCTTAACCACTTCGTCCACATAGCGGACGCCCTTGCCTTTGTAAGGCTCAGGGGAGCGGTAAGCGCGCACTTCTGCAGCGACCTGACCAACCTGTTGACGATCGATACCCTTGATGATGATTTCGGTCGGGGTTGGGGTGGCCACGGTCACGCCTGCTGGCATTTGATGCGCAACAGGATGCGAGAAACCCAGCGAGAGATTGAGCTTGTCGCCAGCGGCTTGGGCTTTGTAGCCCACGCCCACCAGGGACAGCTTCTTCTCGAAGCCTTTGGTCACGCCGGTCACCATATTGTTGACCAGGGCACGCAAGGTGCCGGACATCGCATTCGACTCACGGCTGTCGTTGACTACGTCAAACGTCAGGGTGCCGCCATTGTTTTCTACTTTAACCAGGCCGTTCAGGCTCTGGGTCAGGGTGCCCAACGGGCCCTTGACGGTGATCGCTGCTGCAGTGATCGCCACATCGGCGCCAGCTGGGACAGCGATAGGCATTTTAGCTACTCGGGACATCGTCTACTCCTTAAGCCACGTAGCAAATAACTTCGCCGCCGACACCGGTGGCGCGAGCTTTGCGGTCGGTCATCACGCCTTGCGGGGTCGACACGATAGCAACACCCAGACCGTTCATCACGGTAGGGATCTCATCTTTGCCTTTGTAGATGCGCAGCCCTGGACGGGATACGCGCTCGAGGCGCTCGATGACCGGACGGCCAACGTAATACTTCAAACCGATCTTCAGTTCCGCCTTGCCACCAGCTTCGGTGACGGCGAAATCTTCAATGTAACCCTCGTCCTTGAGGACGTTGGCAATCGCTACTTTGACTTTCGACGATGGCATGGCCACGGTCGTTTTTTGAACGCCTTGTGCATTGCGAATGCGGGTCAGCATATCG
This sequence comes from Massilia sp. CF038, assembly GCF_900129765.1. GTDB lineage: Bacteria > Pseudomonadota > Gammaproteobacteria > Burkholderiales > Burkholderiaceae_D > Telluria_A. The sequence goes on along the minus strand of NZ_FQWU01000005.1, from coordinate 21,300 downwards.
GCGATAGGATCGCTCATACTCATTGCATATTCTCCTATTACCAGCTTGCTTTAGTCATACCCGGAATTTCACCACGCATGGCGAATTCACGGAGCTTGATGCGACCCAGACCGAATTTACGGAATGTGCCACGTGGACGGCCGGTGACGGCGCAGCGGTTACGCTGACGGGTCGGTGCCGAGTTGCGCGGCAAGGCCTGCAACTTCAGACGGGCTTCATAACGTTCTTCTTCCGTCTTCGACTGGTCATCGATGATGGCTTTCAGAGCTGCACGCTTTGCGGCGAATTTCTCCACCAGGTCTGCACGCTTCTGTTCGCGGTTAATCAGTGCTAGTTTTGCCATGATCTCAGTTTCTGAACGGGAATTTGAAGGCGGCGAGCAGAGCTTTCGCTTCGTCGTCGGTCTTAGCGGTTGTCGTGATGCTGATATTCATACCGCGCAACGCGTCAATCTTGTCGTATTCGATTTCAGGGAAGATGATCTGTTCCTTGACACCGATGTTGTAGTTACCACGACCATCGAACGATTTGCCGTTGACGCCACGGAAGTCACGCACGCGCGGCAGAGCCACGGTGATGAAACGATCCAGGAATTCATACATGCGGGCACCACGCAGGGTGACCATCGTACCGATTGGATAGCCTTCACGGATTTTGAAACCCGCGATAGCCTTGCGCGACTTGGTGGTCACTGGCTTCTGGCCGGCGATCTTGGTCAGATCGCCAACAGCGTGCTCGAGAACCTTCTTGTCGGCGATCGCTTCACCCACACCCATGTTCAGGGTGATCTTGGTCAGGCGTGGCACTTCCATTGCCGATTTGTAGCCGTACTTCGCTACCAGGTCAGCAACGACCTTATCTTTGTAAAACTGCTGGAGACGGGCCATGATTAAACCTTCACTACTTCGCCGGAGGACTTGAAGACACGGACTTTCTTGCCGTCTACGTCTTTGAAGCCCACGCGGTCTGCCTTGCCAGTCGCTGCATTGAACAATGCAACGTTGGACACGTGAATCGGCATAGTCTTATCGACGATACCACCAGTTACGCCGGTCATTGGGTTAGGCTTGGTCGCTTTTTTAGCAACGTTGACGCCTTCAACCACGACATGCTCAGCATCGACGCGACGCGAAACCAGCCCGCGCTTGCCTTTGTCTTTGCCGGTCAGAACGATGACTTCGTCGTTTTTACGAATCTTATCCATTACGACTCCTTACAGAACTTCAGGTGCCAGGGACACGATCTTCATGAACTTCTCAGTACGCAATTCGCGCGTGACTGGTCCAAAAATACGGGTACCGATCGGCTCGAGTTTGGCGTTAAGCAGTACGGCGGCATTGCCGTCGAACTTCACCAGGGAGCCGTCTTGGCGGCGCACACCTTTAGCGGTACGCACAACCACAGCGTTATAAATTTCACCTTTTTTGACACGGCCGCGTGGCGCAGCAACCTTGACGGTTACCTTGATCACATCGCCAATGCCAGCATAACGGCGCTTGGAACCGCCCAATACCTTGATGCACATGACTTCTTTGGCACCGGTATTGTCGGCTACTTCGAGCCGGCTTTCAGTTTGAATCATAGTATTCTCTTTCCCAACTTAAGCCGAAGAATCCCCACAGCGTGGGCCTGTCGGTCAGTCTTGGTCCCGCCAGACGCCCCTGCTGGAGCCCCTGATTGGGTGATGGACTTTCCATAAACTTTCGTTCCAGACCGCTGCCACCGGGGTGACTAATAATGCGGCAATACATGAACGAAGCCCGCTAGTATCACACAATACTGGCGGGCCCGCAAGAACTATTTATCCGGAAGCTGGCTGCCGCGTTGCTCTGCGGCCTCCCCATCCGGCACTGCTGGTATTGCTTAAGGCTGTTAGATTACCTGTGCTGCTTGCACAACTTTGGTAACGGTCCAAGCCTTGGTCTTCGAGATAGGACGACCTTCCTGGATCTCGACGGTATCACCCATCTTGACCTGGTTGGTTTCGTCATGCGCGTGATACTTGTTCGAACGCATGATGATCTTGCCGTACAGCGGGTGCTTGACGTGGCGCTCGATCAGGACGGTAACCGTCTTGTCCATCTTGTCCGAGACAACCTTACCAACCAGCGTACGCTTCAGTTTAGTAGTTTCGGTCATTTGGCTTCCTTCGAGTTCATTACCGTCTTCACACGCGCGATGTCGCGGCGTACCTTCTTGAGTTGCGAAGTGTTGCTCAGCTGCTGCGTTGCGATTTGCATGCGCATGCCGAACTGGGCCTTCAACAATTCATTCAGCTCTTTTTCAAGCGCTGCCTGGTCTTTGCCGCGGAGTTCTGTTGCTTTCATTTACGACTCCTTATTAAGTACCAACTTGGCGTACGACAAACGTCGTGGCCAGTGGCAGTTTGGCGGCAGCCAGGCGGAATGCTTCGCGTGCCAGTTCTTCGGCAACGCCATCCATTTCGTACAGTACTTTGCCAGGCTGGATTTCAGCGACGTAGTACTCCGGGTTACCTTTACCGTTACCCATACGAACTTCTGCTGGCTTGTTCGAAATCGGCTTGTCCGGGAAGATACGGATCCAGATCCGACCGCCACGTTTGATGTGACGGGTCATGGCGCGACGTGCCGCCTCAATCTGGCGTGCCGTGATACGACCGCGGGCAACTGCCTTCAAGCCGAATTCACCGAACGAAACCGCGGTGCCGCGGGTGTGCGAAATGCCGGTGTTACGGCCTTTCTGCTCTTTACGATACTTCCTGCGTGATGGTTGCAGCATGCTTATTCTCCTGCTTTCTCAGCTGGTGCAGCAGCGCCATCGGCCGGCTTCTTGACAGCAGCACGAGCACGTGGGGCGCCAGCTGGAGCTGGTGGTTTAGCGCCGGCTGGACGTGGACGTCCTGCTGGCTTGCCATCGTCACGACGCGGACCGCGTGGCTTCTTCTCGTCAGCCGGGGTATCGATGACTGGCGCATCGCCGTTTGGCGCGCGGTCACCCTTGTATACCCAGACCTTGACGCCGATGATGCCGTAGGTCGTCGAAGCTTCGCTGGTACCGTAGTCGATATCGGCGCGCAGGGTATGCAGAGGCACGCGGCCTTCGCGGTACCACTCTTTACGCGCAATTTCGATACCGTTCAGACGGCCGGACGACATGATCTTGATCCCGAGTGCACCGAGACGCATTGCATTTTGCATTGCGCGCTTCATGGCACGGCGGAACATGATCCGTTTTTCCAGCTGCTGCGAAATCGAATCAGCGATCAGCTGCGAGTCGATTTCCGGCTTGCGGATTTCTTCGATATTCACGTGCACAGGCACGCCCATGATCTTGGTCAGGGCCGACTTCAGTACTTCGATGTCTTCGCCTTTTTTACCAATGACCACGCCTGGGCGCGAGCTGTAGATCGTGAAGCGCGCGTTCTTGGCTGGACGCTCGATAACGATGCGGCCGACCGAGGCGTTTTTCAGTTTCTTTTTCAGGAACGCACGTGCCTTGAGGTCTTCGTTGAGCATGGCGGCAAAGTTGCCATTGCCAGCGTACCAACGCGAAGCCCAGTTACGGGTTACTGACAGGCGAAAGCCTGTTGGATGAATCTTCTGTCCCATCGTGACCCCTTAGTTGCCGACAGTCACGTAGATGTGACAGGATTGTTTCGAGATACGATCACCCCGGCCCTTAGCGCGTGCAGTGAAGCGCTTGAGGATCGGGCCCTTTTCAACGTAGATCTGAACAACTTTCAGCTCGTCGATGTCAGCGCCATCATTGTGCTCGGCGTTCGCGATGGCGGACTCCAGAACCTTCTTGATGATCGTTGCACCTTTTTTCGGGCTGAACTGGAGAATGTTGAGTGCTGCTTCAACTTTCTTGCCACGGATCAGATCGGCAACCAGGCGACCTTTTTGGTCGGACAGGCGCACACCTTTGAGGATAGCTTTGGTTTCCATTATTTCTTCGCCTTCTTGTCAGCGGCATGGCCCTTGAACGTACGGGTCAGTGCGAATTCGCCGAGCTTGTGACCAACCATGTTCTCGGAAACATACACTGGCACGTGCAGCTTGCCATTGTGAACCGCGATCGTCAGGCCGATGAAGTCTGGCGTGATGGTCGAGCGGCGCGACCAGGTTTTTACTGGCTTTTTGTCTTTGTTCGCTTGCGCGGTCTCGACTTTTTTCACCAGGTGGGCGTCAGTGAACGGCCCTTTTTTCAATGAACGTGTCATGTCTTATCCTTATTTCTTGCCGCGGCGCGAGACGATCATCGAAGTCGTGCGCTTGTTACGGCGCGTCTTCTTGCCCTTCGTCTGTTGGCCCCAAGGCGACACTGGATGACGACCAGCTGCGGTTTTACCTTCACCACCACCGTGCGGGTGATCGACCGGGTTCATGACCACACCGCGAACGGTAGGACGAACACCGCGCCAGCGCATCGCACCAGCTTTACCGATCTTGCGCAGGCTGTGTTCGGCATTGCCGACTTCGCCAACGGTTGCGCGGCACTCGATGTGCACGCGACGCACTTCACCCGAGCGCAGGCGCACTTGAGCGTAAGTACCTTCGCGGGCCATCAGCACAACACCAGCGCCAGCGGTACGGGCCATCTGGGCACCCTTACCTGGCAGCATTTCGACGCAGTGCATGACCGTGCCGACTGGGATGTTGCGGATTGGCAGGCAGTTGCCCGACTTGATCGGCGCTTCCGAACCGTTCATCACGCTGTCGCCAACGGCCATGCCTTTGGTGGCGATGATGTACTGACGCTCACCGTCTGCGTAGCACAGCAGGGCGATGTTCGCGGTGCGGTTAGGATCGTATTCGATACGCTCAACCTTTGCCGGAATACCATCCTTCTGACGCTTGAAGTCGATCAGGCGATAGTGCTGCTTGTGACCGCCGCCGATGTGACGGGTGGTGATGTGACCGTTGTTGTTACGGCCAGCAGTCTTCGATTTCTTTTCAACCAGTGCTGCGAACGGACGACCCTTGTACAGATCGGCGTTAACAACTTTCACCATGCCACGACGGCCTGGGGAGGTTGGCTTCATCTTAACGAGTGCCATTATTTAGCCTCCTCGACAAAATTGATTTCCTGGCCAGGCTTCAGGCACACGAAAGCACGCTTGGTATGGTTGCGACGGCCATTGAAACGGCCCGAACGCTTTTGCTTACCTTCGCGATTGACTGTCTGCACCGACAGGACTTCAACCTTGAACAACAGTTCAACGGCTGCCTTGATTTCAGGCTTGGTCGCATCCGGCAATACGCGGAACACGATCTGCTCGTTCTTTTCCGCGACCATGGTGGCCTTCTCGGAAATGACCGGCGCCTGGAGCACCTTCATCAGGCGCTCTTCGCTGAATTTGATTACGCCGCTCATGCGAACATCTCCTCGATCATGGCCAGTGCTGCTTTGGTGACCACGATTTTTTTGTAGAACACCAGCGACATCGGGTCAGCGTGACGTGGCTCAACGACGAGCACGTTCGGCAGATTGCGCGATGCCAGCAACAGGTTTTCTTCCAGGTTGTCGGTGATGATCATGACCGATTCCAGGCCCATGCCCTGCAGCTTTTGCGACAGCAGCTTGGTTTTTGGCGCGTCGATCGACAGACCTTCAACAACCACCAGGCGCTCTTCGCGTGCCAGCTGGGACAGGATCGAGCAGATACCTGCGCGATACATCTTCTTGTTCACTTTGTGGGTGAAGTTCTCGTCAGGCGAGTTCGGGAAGATGCGACCACCGCCGCGCCACAGTGGCGAGGACGACATACCAGCACGAGCGCGGCCCGTACCTTTTTGACGCCATGGCTTCTTGGTCGTGTGGTGAACTTCTTCACGATCTTTCTGCTTGCGGTTGCCGCTACGTGCGTTGGCAGCGTAGGCGACGACGATCTGATGAATCAGGGCTTCGTTGTAGTCACGGCCGAATACGGTATCGGCAGCAGCAACGTTCGAACCTGCTTGACCTTGCTCATTGAGAAGCTTGAGTTCCATAATTAAGCTCCTTTCTGTGCTTTGGCTTTGATCGCAGGCGAAACAACGACCTGACCATTTTTCGCACCAGGTACGGCGCCTTTGACCAGCAGCAGCTGACGGTCGGCATCGATACGGGCGATTTCGAGATTCTGTACGGTACGGGTAACGTCACCCAGGTGACCGGTCATGCGCTTACCAGGGAACACGCGACCTGGATCCTGCGCCATACCAATCGAGCCCGGCACATTGTGCGAACGCGAGTTACCGTGGGTCTGACGACCGGAAGCGAAGTGGTAACGCTTGATGACGCCAGCGTAACCCTTACCGATCGTGACGCCTTGTACGTCGATCTTTTGACCGACTTCGAACAGCGAGGCAGCGACAACGTCGCCAGCTTTCAGTTCGGAGGCTTTGGCAGCATCGACGCGGAATTCGCGCAGCATGGTGCCGGCTTCCACGCCAGCTTTGGCGTGATGACCCGCTACAGCCTTGTTCACGCGGGAAGCGCGACGTTGACCGAAAGCGACCTGAACAGCGGTATAACCGTCTGTTTCAGGAGTTTTGATTTGCGCAACACGGTTGTTCGACACGTCAAGCACGGTAACTGGGATCGAATCCCCGTCATCCGTGAAGATGCGCATCATACCAACCTTGCGACCGAGAAGGCCCAGGCTCATTTTTTCTCCATTCCCACCTGCGATTGGGCGGGGCTGATGTTTAACTACCAAGTAAAGGACAGATTCAAAAAAGACGAATCCATACCGAAGCCGGCTAGTATAACCCGCAAAAGGGCTTGACGCAACAACTTAGTTGGGGGTATGTCGAGGTAAACGGCGCCCGTTGCGGCAATCGCACAGCCGGGCAGACAGCAGCTGCCCGGCCCCTTGCCAACTGGCTGCATAGTCAGGCCGGATGGCGCCTGCCATGCCACCCAAGCCGAAAGCGAGTACTTACTTCGATCGAGCCGCCGGGCGCCTGCGGACACATGCCAGCGCCATCCCAGCCAGCGCCAGCAAGGCCATGGAAGCGGGCTCGGGCACCACCGCCGGGCGCGCAAACTGGCCCGAACTGCCGCTGCAGCCCAGATAGCAATTGTCGCTGTCGCTGGCGTAAAACACGATATTGCCCTCATCAATGCGCAGGGTCGAAAACAGCGTGTTGATCATCAGGTTCAGATGGGTCAGGCGGTTGCCATCGATGGTGAACGCCAGGTCAAACTTGGGATCGTCGAGCACAAAGCCGGTACCGGCCAGCACATCGATATCGATGGCGCCGTCCCACAGGTCGTTGAACATCATGCCGATCCGTAGAATCGGGCTGAGCGGATCGGCATGGTCGCAGGGGGTGCTGTTGCACGGCGGCAATGAATAATCAATATGGCCAGCGGCCCCATCGCGCAATTCAATGAAACCGGTCACGTTGCGGATCTCGGTCGACACGCTGGCCACGTTCCACTGGTAGAGGACGCCGGCCGAGGCCAGCGACGACAAGCTCAGACAGGCAAGTGCAAACAGCAATTTTAGGGGTTTCATCATGTCTCCTGGAAAAGAAAAAAGCGCTGGCGGGGCAAACTGCCCCACCAGCGCTCTCAGCTTATCCTGCCTTAGACGGAGGCAGCGCGCTTGCGGCCAAAGGCCAGGCCGAAACCGGCCAGCGCCAGCAGTGCCAGCGAACCGGGTTCCGGCACCTGGGCAGCGCGCACGAACTCGCCGGTAGCGCCGGAACAGCCAAACAGACAATTGTCAGTGTCGCTGCTGAACAGGGCAACATAGTCGCCGTCGATGCGCAGGGACGATTGGATGGTGTTGATATACAGGCTGAAGTTGCTCAGACGGTCACCCAGAATGTCGAAGCTGGCGTCAAACGATGGGGTGTTGAAGTTGTAGCCGGTCCCCGCCAGCAAATCGATATCCAGCGATCCCTGTGGCTGATTGATCTTCATCACGAATTTCAGGATGGGGCTGCCTGGATCGGACAAGTCGCAAGGCCAGTCGGCGCAATTGACCGCGTTGTAGTTAATATGGCCTGCGGCCGAGTCGGCCAGCTCGATGTAGCCGCTCATATTGTAGATCTCGGTCGAGAGGCTGCTTGCCTGCCAGGTGTAGACAACGCCGGCCGAGGCCAGGCTTGAAACGGTCATGCACAGAGTTGCGAGCAAAAGTTTAAGGCGGGTCATGATTTCTCCAGTGAGCATCAAATTGATGTGACGTTGCACAAAGCACAATTCATGCCGCTATGCAGAGCGCCCGCCGTTACTGGGCAAGCGCGCAACCATACTCTCGCTGGGATGAACAAATGTAAAGTTTACCGAAAGTGCAAGATGACCACTTAACTTTCCGGAGCGATATATTGCGCGGTGAAAGCAACAAGACTTTACCGGTGACAGGCTAAAGCTGTGCCCTTAAACTTTTCGCAAGTTGAGCAAGGCGGCCGGGTGAGGCGGCTCAACCCAGGATCGAGGCGACCTGCGAAGGCGAGCGCCGCCACAGGCTGGCAATCCGGCTGCGCAGGCTGCGGCGGATGCTGCCGCGCAGCGGACCGCTCTGGCCGGCAACAGGCACCGCCAGTTCCCAGGCCACCGGGCGCACGTCGGCCACCTTGGTGAAGTGGGCCAGCGTACTCAAGGTCTGCTCGTCGCCCAATTCCAGGTGGCGGTCTTGCAGCAGGAGGAACATGGGCACGGCGCGCACTTTGCGGGCCCGGATGTCGAGCTCGACGCAGCCCGGCAGACAGGCGCCATTGCTGAGCGTGAAGGTGGCAGCGACCACCAGCTGGCATGGCTGTTCGAGTGCGATCGCGGCCAGGGCGGTCGGGCGCACGAACGATTCATTCTGGCCCAGGGTCGCTTCTTCGTTCAGCGCCCACTCCCACACCGGGAAACCGGCGAAATCGGCGCGCGAAATGGTGCGGATGGAACGGCGGCTGTCGAGATCGGTCGTCATGGTGGCGGCAAAGCGAGGGGAAGACCTCCAGTGTACAGTGCAATCTCAATTTCTGCCTAGCAACTACCGGTTTTCCGTTGTACCCGGGCTAAAATAGATTGCTTGATTGATTACGTAGCGTGCCCATTTAGGGTGTGCGAGCCCGCGCCGCGTCGCGCGGGTCATTTTCTAACCAGACAAGGAGTATTCGATGGCAATCAGTTTGCAAAAAGGCGGCAACGTCAACCTCAGCAAGGAAGCGCCAGGGCTGACCCAGGTCTTGATCGGCCTGGGCTGGGACCCGCGCGCCACCGACGGCGCCGCCTTCGACCTGGACGGCAGCGCCTTCATGGTCAAGGCCGACGGCAAGGTCCGTAGCGATTCCGACTTCATCTTCTACAACAACCTGAAGTCAGTGGACGGCTCGGTTGTGCACCAGGGCGACAATACCTCGGGCCAGGGCGATGGCGATGACGAAAAAATCATTGTCGACCTGTCGCGCGTACCAGCCGACATCGACCGCATTCCGTTCAGCGTCACCATCCACGAAGCCGATGCGCGCCGCCAGAACTTTGGCATGGTAAGCAAGGCCTACATCCGCTGCGTCGACAACAGCAGCAACAAGGAGCTGGCGCGCTACGATCTGTCCGAAGACGGCTCGACCGAAACGGCCATGATCTTTGGCGAACTGTACCGCGCTGGCGCCGAGTGGAAATTCAAGGCCATTGGCCAGGGTTTCAAGGGCGGCCTCGGTCCCCTGGCCCGCTCCTACGGCGTGAACGCCTGATTCATCCGCAGCACACCTGCCTGTGCCGGCCAGCGCAGGCGGCGCACCCTGCACGACAGCCGGGATGGCAAACGCGCCATTCCGGTTAGAATTGACAAAACGACACGATTCCCGTGTCCGTCCCACCCCGCGTTCCAACAGTTTTTGAAGGTAATTCATGCGTGTCTGGTTTAACAGGACGTTCTCGTCCGTGTATGCGGCCATCGGCCTGATCCGTGAAGCGGATCAGGCTGGACGTTTCCATCTGATTTACAGCAATGCCAATCCGCACGCTGCGGCGGCCCGCGTGGCGCACCAGTTCCTGCCCGAACCCACCGGCCTGGACACGGATGCCTACATTGACTGGTGCCTGGCATTTTGCCGTGAGCATGCGGTCGACATTTTCATTCCCGGCAAGGAATCAACTGCCCTGGCTGGCGCCCATGCCCGCTTTGAAGCGCAAGGCACGCGTGTGCTCAGCGCAGGCCAGCCTGCCGCGCTGGAACTGATCCATGACAAGGCCCGCTTCTACGCCAGCCTGGACCTGCCCCAGGCGCCGCTGGCCGACACGCGCATGTTCGAAAACCTGGCCCAGTTCGATGCTGCCTATGCCGAACTGCGCCAGCGCCACCCCAAGCTGTGCGTCAAACCGGCACAGTCGGTATTTGGCCTGGGCTTTGCCGTGCTTGATGAAGAACGCAGCAGCGCCGCCCTGCTGATGGCCGGCGCCCAGTACCACATTGGTCTGGCCGACATGCGGCGCGGGCTGGAAGAGCTGGGCGAGTGCCGCACCATGCTGCTGATGGAGTACCTGGACGGCCACGAATACAGCGTCGACTGCGTCGGCGACCAGGGCCGCCTGGTGGCAGCAGTGGCGCGCAAGAAGCCGCAGCAGGCCGGCCGCGGGCAGCTGATCGACATGCGCGCCGATATCGTGGACGCCTGCACCCGCCTGGCCGCGCAGTTTGGCCTGAACGGCTGCTTCAACGTGCAATTCCGCGAAGGGGGCGACCAGCTGCGCCTGCTCGAAATCAATCCGCGCATGTCGGGTGGAATCGGCATGGCCTGCGTGGCGGGCCCCAACCTGCCCTACATTGCCCTGGCCGGATTTGCCGACGGCTTCGACCAGGTCCATGTGGCACCTGTGCGCAACGGCATCCGCGTGGCCGAACTGAGCGAAGCGACGGAGCTGGCATGATCGAACAACACACCATCACCCTGCCCACCGGCACGCTGGAACTGAGCGTGACCAACAGCGCCTTCCCGCTCGACGAACTGGTCGGCTTTGCCGCGCGCGCCAACAACAAGCGCGGTTTTCTGTTCCTGTCCAAGGTGCTGGGCAAGCACTGGCCGGTCACGCCATCGACCATGCGCACCATCCATGACCAGATGGCGGCCAGCGTGCCAGCCATCGAGGGGCCCGTGGTATTCATCGCCATGGCCGAAACGGCGATCGGCCTGGGCCAGGGCGTCTTCGAAGCCTGGCTGCGCGCCCATCCCGGGCGCGAAGCCCTGTTCATTCACACCACCCGCTATCACGTGGGCGAAGTGCCCATCATCGAGTTCGCCGAAGCGCACAGCCATGCGCCGCGCCAGTTCCTGCACATGCCGCCCGACCCGCAGCAGCGCGCCCTGCTGCTCTCGGCCCGCACCCTGGTGCTGGTCGACGATGAAGCCAGCACCGGCAACACCTTCCTGAATCTGGCCAATGCATGCCGCGAACTCAATCCCGGGATCGAACGGGTGCACCTGGCTGCCATCACCAACTTCATGGGGGACGATGCCACCGCCGCACTGCGCGAGCGCTTTGGCCTGCCCACCAGCATGGCCGCGGCCCTGAATGGCGAATATCAGTTCATTCCTGGCGAACTGGCTGCCGAAGGGGCGCCAGCCCAGCGTTTCGACGCCAGCGCCGACCGCGGCGCCAGCGGCGCATTTGGCCGCTTCGGCCTGAACGACCCATTGACCGTGCCAGCCGCGCTGGCCGACAGCCTGGCCGGCCAGGTGCGCGGCGGCGAGCGTGTGCTGGTGCTGGGCACGGGCGAATTCATGCACCCTGCCTTCCTGCTGGGTGCAGCGCTGGAGCAGCGCGGCGTCGATGTGGTGGTGCAGTCCACCACCCGCTCTCCCATCTTGAAATGGGGCGCCGTGTCGGCCGCGCTTGCGTTCCACGACAACTATGGTGAAGGCGTGACCAATTTCCTGTATAACGTCGCCCCTGACCAGTACCAGCATGTGTTCATCTGCCACGAGACCGCGCCCAATGAGGCGCTGTTCCAGCTGGCCGGCGTGTTCAAGGCACGCCTGTTCCACTTTATAAGCGAGACCGAAGTTGAAGAAGTATCAGAAATTCCTGTTCGCTGACCTGGACGACACCCTGTTCCAGTCGCGCGAAAAATGCGGCGACAGCGACGCCCTGCGTCCGGCTGCCTTCCTCAAGGATGGCAGCCCGATCTCGTACAGCACCGAGCGCCAGCGCGCATTCATCGCCTTTGCGCAGGACGGCATGACCATGATTCCCGCGACGGCGCGCAACCTGAACGCCTTTGGCCGGGTCGACCTGCCCTTCGAAAGCTGGGCCGTGCTTGACTACGGCGGGGTGGTGCTGCAGCCGGGCGGTGCGCTCGATCAGCACTGGCACGCGCATATGCAGGGCGCCATGCAAGCCGCCCTGCCCGGCTTGCGTGAACTGGCTGCATTGATCGATGCCTGGGCCGAGCGCACCGGCTTTGCCGGCCGTGCGCGCCTGATCGAAGACTTCGACACGCCCTTCTACCTGGTGGTCAAGGACGTCGACAAGATCGCCGCGCGCCTGGTGCCGATTGAAACCGAGGTAGTCGCGCCGTGGATCGCAGCTGGGGGACACGACTACTTCATTCATCGCAACGGCAACAACCTGGCGATTCTGCCCAATGCGCTCAACAAGGCGCACGCGGTGCAATACGTGATCGAGCGCCTGCGCGAACAGCACGGCGACATTCTCACCTTCGGCATGGGCGACAGCCGTTCCGACGCGCGCTTCATGGCCGCCTGCGACTACGCCATCGTGCCGCCCCGCACCCAGCTGGCTGGCCTGACGCTGGAGGCGCTATGAATTTCTCTGGCAGCTACCGCAGCGGCGACGTCAGCTTCCTGCTCAAGCCTCTGGCCTTGCAGGACTTTGTCGACATTCCGGAAAAGGAAAGGCTGATCCAGTCCGGCCAGCGCCATTACAGCGAAATGCTGTCGCCGGAGTCACTGCCTTCCGCACGCTACCTGGAAGTGTTCCGCCAGGCCTGTGCCATCAATCTGGAGCGCATGGCGCGCGACTGCCTGACCCTGGCCGCGCTGATTGCAGCGCGCCGTAGCGGCCCGATCACGCTGGTCTCGCTGGCACGCGCCGGCACGCCGGTGGGCGTCGTCCTGAAACACCTGCTCACTGGCGTGCTGGGACGCGAAGCGGCGCATTATTCGGTGTCGATCATCCGCGACCGCGGTATCGACCAGGTCGCGCTCGAACATATTCTGGCAGCCGGCCACGCGCCCGAGTCGCTGGTGTTTATCGACGGCTGGACCGGCAAGGGGGTCATCTCGCGCGAGCTGGAAACGGCCGTCGCCAGCTTCAATGCGCACCACGGCACCGCCATTGATGGTGGTCTGTACGTGCTGTCCGACCTGGCCGGTACGGCGGCTTGTGCCGCCTCCTGCGACGACTACCTGATCCCGTCGAGCATTCTGAATGCGACCGTCTCCGGCCTGGTCAGCCGCTCGATCCTGAATGACGCCATCGGCCCCGGCGACTTCCATGGCTGCGTGTATTACCAGCAGTTTGAAGCGCACGACCAGTCGCAGCGCTTTGCCGACGACCTGATCGCGCGCGCTCGCGGACAAGGGCAGCCGCAAGGCACGGCGGCGCCCATGGACCGCGCCCGGGCCGCCGCCGTATCGCGCCAGTACATGCAGGCCGCGCTGGCGCAGCACGGCATTGCCGACGTCAACTTGGTCAAGCCGGGCATTGGCGAAGCCACCCGCGTGCTGTTGCGGCGCAGCCCGCGCCTGCTGATCGTGCGCGAGCCGCAGGCGCCCGAAGTAGCTCACCTGCTCCTGCTGGCCCAGGAAAAAAACATCCCCGTGGCGACCGACCCTGGTCTGCCCTACCACGCAGTATCGCTGATCAGGAGTGCACTGGATGGCTAAGTCAATGGGCGCTTCGCTCTATATACCCGCAAACCACAAGCATCTGATGGCGGTGGCCGATGGCAGCCGCCTTGGTCACACCCGCTCGCTGATCTTCTGTACCGAGGATGCCGTCGCTGATGCCGACTTGAGCTGGGCGCTGTTCAATCTGTCAGTGGTGCTGGCCAATATGCGCGCTGAAGCCAGCGCAGAACGCTTTGTCCGGGTCCGCAATCCGGAAGTACTGGCCCGCGTACTGGCCATGCCAGGCGCCGAAAAGCTGACCGGCTTCGTGCTGCCCAAGTGCACCCGGCACAACTTTGACGCCTACTTCAAACTGGTGCGCCACACCGAACACATGCTGATGCCAACGCTGGAGACAGCAGACGTATTCAATGACAACGAGATGCGCCTGTTCCGCGAAGTGCTGGAAGCGCCGGGCGTGCGCTCGCGTATCCTGGCGCTGCGCATTGGCGGCAACGACCTGCTTGCCTTGCTGGGCTTGCGCCGTCCGCGCAACCTGACCATTTACCGCACCCCACTGGGCCCCGTCATTGCGCGCCTGGTCACCACCTTCCGCCCGTATGGCTTCGTGCTGACAGCGCCCGTGTTCGAGCACCTGGATCTGCCCGAACTGCTGGACCAGGAAGTGGCCGAGGACATGGCCTACGGGATGGTGGGCAAAACCGCCATCCATCCCAGCCAGATCGCGCTGATCGAGCAGCATTACCGGGTCAAGGCACGCGACCTGGAAGCTGCGCGTGCCATTCTGGACGAAGACAGCCCGGCCGTGTTCAAGATGCATAATTCAATGTGCGAAGTGGCGACCCACCGCGCCTGGGCCCAGCGCATGGTCGAGCAGTCGAACATTTTTGGTGCGCACCAGAGCGATACTGCCGCTCCCTGAACTCTTCAACCGAAAAGGAAAGCATTGTGAATATATTCTCGCGTGGACAAAAGGGCAAACTGGCCGACCTGGGCCTGAATGCACCCTTCCCGGTCGACCTGGCGCTGGGCGCCAACGGCATGTCGATCGACGTCTCGTGCTTCGGTGTTGACAGCGCCGACAAACTGTCCGACGAGCGCTTCATGGTGTTCTACAACCAGCTGGCCGCACCGGCCGACGCCATCGTGCTCAATCTGGACAATGGCCGCGCGCGTTTTACACTGAACCTGAACGCCCTGCCCGATTCCATCGTCAAGCTGGTGTTCGTGGCCGCCATCGACGGTAACGGCACCATGCGCGCGCTGGGCGCGAGCAGCATGACGCTGGGTGACGCCGTTCAGTTCCCACTCAGCGGGGCCGACTTCCAGGACGAAAAGGCGCTCATTCTCGGCGAGATCTACCGCAAGGATGGGGTATGGCGCTTTGGCGCGGTTGGCCAGGGCTTCAATGGCGGCCTGTCGGCGCTGCTCAAGCACTTCGGCGGCACCGAGGCTGCGCCGGCGTCGCCATCGGCGCCCGCACCCGGCCCTTCGGCAGCACCGCCGCCGCGCGTGTCGCTGTCGAAGGTGACGCTGGAAAAGCGTGGCGACAAAGTCTCGCTCGAAAAACGCGCCGGTGGCCGCGGTTTCGGTCGCATTCACGTCAACCTGAACTGGAACCGCAGCGGTGGCTCGGCACCACCGGCCCAGCGCACCGGCTTCCTGGCGCGCATCACCGGCGGTGGCGCCAGCGAAGGCATCGACCTCGATCTGGGCTGCATGTACGAAATGGCCGACGGCCGTCCGGGCCTGGTGCAGGCATTGGGCAATGCCTGGGGCGACTTCGACCGCCCGCCCTACATCAAACTGGAAGGCGACGATCGCACGGGCCAGGCCAGCAACGGTGAAAATCTGGTCATCAACGGCGACCATGTGGGCGACATCAAGCGCGCGATGATTTTTGCGTTCATCTACAAGGGCGCCCCGAACTGGGCCGCGACCGACGGCGTGGTGACAGTGGCGATGCCGGACCAGGCGCCAATTGAAGTCAAGCTGCAGCAAGGCGGCACCCAGATGATGTGCGCGATTGCGATGATCGAAAACCGCAGCGGCAATCTGCAGATCACCAAGCTGGAAGAGTACTTCTCGCAGCAGGGCCGCGAAAGCGCGCACGAGCTGATGGACCGCCGTTTCGGCTTCGGCCTGCGCTGGACCACGGGCACCAAGGACTGAACCAGCATCGCCTTCGGGCAGGCGGGGGCCGACCTTCGCTGGAGACGGAAACTTAGGACTAGCACCACATCGCCCTCGCGAAGGCGGGGGCCTATTCCACCTCGCCGAATTCGGCCATGCGGTATAGGCCCCCGCCTGCGCGAGGGCGATGAGGTATGCGGCGCGAGGATAACCTTCTCACACTGCGCTTTCCTTGCTAATCTGATTGATAAAAAACGGGTACCACGGATTAAATCAACATCGCCCTCGCGAAGGCGGGGGCGCATACCACTTAACCGAATTCGGTTAGGCGGTATAGGCCCCCGCCTTCGCGAGGGCGATGAGGTATGCGGCACGAGGATAACCTTCTCACACTGCGCTTTCCTTGCTAATCTGATTGATAAAAAACGGGTACCACGGACTAAAAATCAACATCGCCCTCGCGAAGGCGGGGGGCCATACCACTTAACCGAATTCGGTTAAGTGGTATAGGCCCCCGCCTCCGCGAGGGCGATGTTCAGATGGCGCTGGTCTTCCCGATCTGGTACCAGTCGACCTTGCGGGTTGCAACCATCACGCCCGACAGCACGGCGAACAGCAGAATACTACCCAGCACCAGCGCATTATTTTCCGACACCAGCAAGCCATACAGCGCGCCGTACAGCAGCGTGAGCGCGGTGCCGAAGCCAAGCCCCCGGGTCCAGTCACGCAGCACCGCAGCAAGGTAGTAGCCAATCAGCAGAATGCACGCCGCGCTGGCAATCAGGTACGCCGTCAGGAACGCGATGTGCTCGGACAAACTCACCAGGAGCAGGAAGAACAGCACCAGCGCCAGGCCGACCAGCAAATACTGCACCGGGTGAATCGGCAGCAGCTTGAGCACCTCGAACATGAAGAAGGCGGCAAACGTCAGCGCCACGAACAGCAGCCCGTACTTGGTGGCCCGCTCGGCCATCGAATACACATTGACCGGTTCGATGAAGGCGACGCTGAACGAGTCCACATTACAGACCTTGCCTGGTTCGCTGCCCACTTCAATGTCGCGCAGCTGCTGCTGGGCGTTGGTCGCCAAAGAGGCAATCGTCCACGTCGCATTGAAACCATTCTCGTTAATGGTGCGCTCGGGCGACGGCAAAAAATCCCCGCCAAACTGCGGATGCGGCCAGTTCGACGCAAGCGTGATCGTATTGTTCTTCCCCACCGGGACCACATGCTGACGTTCGATACCATTCAGTTTCAGGGTGAACGAAAACTTCGCTTTGCCGCCCAGTTCCATCGCGGGCAGATCGGCATGCAGGCCGCCGCGCAGTGCTTGCAGGCCGCTGCCTTGCTGGAACTCGATCGCGCCGCCGTTCCAGTCCACCTTTGGAAAGTCGGCAATGCCGCGCACGTCCTCGATACCGAGGGCCAGATAGGCCGGGCGCAAGGTCAGGCTGGAATTGGGCGAAGCGCGCGGCAGCGCGTTTAACGCGGGCAGTGCAAAATCACCCTTGATCGCGTGCACGCCGCCATACATCAGCACCTGGTGGATGCCACGATAGCGGCGATAGGTATCGATCTTGCCATTGATGTCGAGCTGGTTCGGAAACACCAGATGTTTGCGGGTGACGCTGCGGCGCACCGTTTCCGCAGGCTCGTTTTTGCTCTTGGCCGGAATCAGTTCCACATACTCGTCAACGTAGGGCACCACCAGAATCGGCCCGGTGATGGTTTGCTCGCGCACCGACTCCGACGACACGCTTTTGACGGCGTCATCGCGAAATTGGGCGCGATCGTTGATGGTTGACTGAATCATCCCCAACGCCACGGCGATCAGCACGGTGATGCCGAGGATGATGAGAATCTTGAATAACAATGTACGTTGCATGGCCGCTCCCTGTTGATAATGCGGCCAGTGTAGGGAACGCTTGTGCGTTGGTGATGCGTTCTGTGTGAAGTTCAGCCGATCGGTAGTTCGACCTCGGCCAGCACCCCGCCGCCTGGCGCATTGGCCACGGTGACCCGACCACGATGCAGGGCAATGGCTTCGCGCACAAACGGCAAGCCCAGGCCCGTGCTTTTAGCGCCGTCGGGACGCGGCAGCGAATAGAAGCGCTCGAACAGCCGCTCCCGGGCATAGTCAGGAATGCCGGCGCCCTGGTCACGTACGCTGATGAGCACTGCATCGCCGCGCTGGACCACACGCAGCACGATGCTGGTATTGGGCGGCGAAAAATCGATCGCGTTATCAAGCAGATTGCCCAGCGCCTGGCGTAGCAGCAGCGCGTCGCCGGGCAGCGCAATCGCTGCCGCGTCCACCTCCAGTGTGAGCGCGCGCGCGGCCAGCCGTGCAGCGCAGTCTTCGCGCACCTGGAGGGCCAATTCCTGCAGATCAACCCGCGCCGGCGTTGCCAGATGCTGCTGCTTTTCTACGCGTACAAGTGCCAGCAGCTTGTCGATCAACTGCTTCTGGCGCGCGTTCTGGTTGAGGATATTGGCAAGGAAGTGGCGGCGCTGCTCGGCCGGCATCTCTTCCTGCAGCAGCTCAGCCGACCCTTGAATTGCCGCGATCGGGCTTTTCAGTTCATGGGCCATGGTGTGCATCAGCTCTTCGACATACTCCTTGCCCTCAAGCTGTTCGCGCATCGCATCGAGCGCCCGGCCCAGGGTGCCGATTTCATTGTTCCCCAGCGCCGGCAGCGCCGCTTTTCTGCCCGCTTCAACGTCGGCGATATACAGCATCAGCTTGCGCAGCGAATGGCTTAGCCACCAGGCGAACGCGCCGCCGATCAGCAGCGACAACCCAAGCAGCAGCGCGCCGCGCTGCACGATGATCTGCTGGCTGCGCTCGACGAAGGGCTGCACTGCCAGATTGGGCTTGGCCACCGTCAGCGAGCCGATGATACGCTCGCCGTCGCGGATGGGCGCCGCCACGTGCATGACGGTACTTTGCTCATCGCCATACTCGGCACGCGTGCTGCGCGCGCCGTACTGCCCACGCAAAGTGCGGTAGACATCATTCCACTTCGAATAATCCGCCCCCACATCAGTACCGGTCGAATCGAAGATCACGATGCCCCTGGCATCGGTGATGTAGACGCGGTAGCTGAACTCCGGCTTCACAAAGCCTGCGATCTTGACGTCGGCGCTGCGCTTGCGGACCGATGCCATGCGCTGCATCAGGACTGATTGCTCCAGGTGGCCGGCCTTGACGTCATCTGCCACCATGGCGGCCAGCAGGTGCGCGGTATCGACCAGGGTGTCTTCCTGGGTGGCGCGCACGCCCGGCTTGACCTGCTGCACAAACACGTTCAGTACAAAATATGCGGCCAGCCCCACGATCAGGAAGTAGCCAAGCAGGATCCGCAGGCCGATCTTCACGCGGGCGCCAGACTGTAGCCCATGCCGCGATGGGTTTGAATCGGATCGGACGCGGGGTCGATCAAACGCAATTTGGCACGCAGCGATTTGACGTGCGCGTCGACTGTGCGATCAAGCGTTTCGGGCGCGTCGGCCCAGACACGGTCCATCAACTGGGCCCGCGACAGGACGTGGGACGGATGCTCGAGCAGTGTCTTGAGCAGCAGGTACTCATAGCGCGTGAGATCGAGCGGCTGGCCGCAAAATACCACCCGTGCCTCGTTCTGCCGCAATTCGAAGCGCGCCGGCGCGGCTGCTGGCGGCGCCAGCGCCGTCAGGCGGCGCAGCACGACCCGGATACGTGCGACCAGCTCGCGCGGCGAAAATGGCTTGGTGACGTAATCGTCAGCGCCGATTTCAAGGCCAACAATGCGATCGATTTCATCGCTGCGTGCCGTCAGAAAAATCACCGGCACATTGGAGAACTGGCGCAGCTGGCGGCACACTTCGAATCCGTTCATGTCGGGCAGACCGACATCGAGCACCACCAATTCAGGCACCGGCCCGGCTGGCACCCGCATCGCTGCCAGGGCTTGCTCGCCCAAGCCCACATGGACAGGCGTGAAGCCATCCGTGCGCAGCGCGTAGGCGATGCTGTCAGCGATGGCTGCTTCGTCTTCGACGATCAAAATGGTTCGGGACATGTCCTGCCGGGCAATGGTGGTGGTGGCGTGAGTATCAGCTCTGGGCTGCCCTGGCGTCAATCGGGAAGCTTACGCACGCTTACAAAAAATGGCATTTCGCGCAATATTGACGTGCTATATTTCCTGCATCAATGTTCACTCTTCATAAGGCCACCATGAAACTCAGCGCTTTCTTCCAGCGCAGCATCATTGTCCTCGGCTTCGCTGCAGCCGCCATCGCACCTGCCCAAGCGCAAGGCAACGGCAAACAGGGCATGGATTACAGCGCCATGTGCGTCCAGTCGGCCAACATGCCAAAGCCGTATGGCGAATACGACCTGAAGGGTAATGCCAAGTTGCCAGATTACTGCAAGTGCTTCAGCGAAGCATTTGGCGCGCGTGCCATGAAGGCCATGAGCGCAATGCAGGCCGGCGGCAAACCACCATCGCTGGAGCAGTCGAACAAGGAAGAGCTGGAATTGCGCAATGTCTGCCGCAAAAAAGTGGGACTGCCGCTGGCAGTGGAAGCGAAGTAATTCAAGTTCCCGTGGCCGCCCTTCGGCGCCACTGGAGCACGGGTCTGAGCCACAGCCAGCGCAGCGCCACCAACGAACCATCGCTGGCATCCTTGCCCCCGTCCTCACCGTCAGTCCCATAGAGAAAGGGCCGGGCAATCCGCTGTCAAGCGGATCGGCCCGGCCCTTCCAAGCTGACGGAGATCACCCCGCCGGCTGCTGCGATTATTGCAGTTTGATTTCGACGTCAACGCCAGCTGGCAGGTCCAGCTTCATCAGCGCGTCAACGGTCTTGTCCGTTGGGTCCACGATGTCCATCAGACGCTGGTGGGTACGGATTTCGAACTGATCGCGCGAGGTTTTGTTGACGTGCGGCGAACGCAGAACGTCAAAACGCTGGATGCGGGTTGGCAGTGGTACTGGGCCTTTGACAACAGCGCCGGTACGCTTGGCGGTGTCAACGATTTCCAGTGCGGACTGGTCGATCAGCTTGTAATCGAAAGCCTTCAGGCGAATGCGGATTTTCTGGTTTGGTGCGGACATGGTATTTCCTTTAAAGAGCGAACCGGGCTTGTCGCGCCGGCAATATGAATAAGGTAGTACGTGCTGCTAAACAAAAAGCAGGGGGCACAGTATAACCTGTTCCCCCCGCTTTGAATCACTTAACCTGAATAATTAGGCGATGATTTTTGCAACAACACCTGCACCAACGGTACGGCCACCTTCGCGGATTGCGAAGCGCAGACCTTCTTCCATTGCGATCGGGTTGATCAGCTTGACGGTGATCGACACGTTATCGCCTGGCATAACCATTTCTTTGTCCGCTGG
>NZ_FQWU01000004.1 GCF_900129765.1 Massilia sp. CF038 | reverse complement strand
CCCCTTCCCATCCCGAACAGGACCGTGAAACGAGCTTACGCCGATGATAGTGCTGCAACCAGTGTGAAAGTAGGTTATCGTCAGGCTAGTTATAAGAGAAAGACCCCAGAGCAGAAATGCTTCTGGGGTTTTTTTTCGCCTTGCGATTCGTCACGTGCAAAATTCATCCACTATGCCTAAAAACCTGCTCCGCGTTGTCCCGATTGTCATCGTCTTGCTGCTCTATGCGGCGGTGGCCGGTCCCGAATGGCTACGCAATCGCATGCTGGACAAGGAATTGGCGCCGCAATACGCGGCCCTATGCGAAGGTGCTCCGCTAAAAACGGTGGAAAGGCGTAATCAGGCCATGGAAGACGGCTATGTCGTGAACAAGCTGCACGACTGCATTGAAAAAGCCTCGTTCAAGCAGGTTGCAGAAGCCAAAGCAAAGTACCAGGCCGAACATACGCCCGCTGCGCAGGCCGAAGCCGTGCGCGTGGAAGCGGCACGCATTGCTCAGGCAGCCCGCGAAAAAGAAACCGCGGAACTGCAAGCTATCGCCGCCCAATTGCAGACCCCAAAGCCGCCCACCGACGAGCCTCCGCAAATCCCGTTCCGCAGGCTCGATGCGAACACGGCTGCCGAAGCCGATCTGGCCAATGCGTTCGGACTCGACGCGCAGATCGCCGCCGACATGGTCCACGAACGCGGCAAGAAAAAATTCACCGACTGGCCCGATTTGATCAACCGCGTCACCGCCTTTGGCGCCGCGCGGACAGCCATGTTCGCGACGCTGGGCGGTTTGAACGTCAACGGTCTTGCACTGCCTGGGCCGCCGCCGGATGCCTCCATGGTTGCGCTCGCGCGCGAGTCGCTCCGACCGCGCCCCTGACCACGCAAGCGGCAACTAGACGATGCGAAATGGGCTAGGGCCGCCAAGTAGTTGGTAGCCGTCATCGAACAACATCCAGGCTGCATAGTTGCCCGGGGCTAGTTTGCTGGTCTCGAAGCTGGCACTCCCGCGCGCGCTGGTGATGTATTTCCAGTCCAGCCATTTAGTGGTGCCAGGTTCGCTTCCTGCCGCCCATAAGCCGATCCAGTTTCTGGCCCTCACGCGGCTGGTTGGCAAGGCGAAGGTCAGCACTGCCGCCTCGCCGCGCGCAAACGAAGCAGTGGTATTGGTGATGAGTTCCGTGACGCAAAATGGAACAGGTCCGCCCAATGCCTCGTAGCCGTCGCGATACAGGTACCAGGCGTTGTAGTCTCCCACCGGCAAGCCCGTGGTGTCAGCGATCCAGCTGCCGCTTTGCTGCGGAACATACGACCAGGCCACCGCGCTCCCATTGCCGGGACTGCTCCCGGCAGCGTAAATGCCTATCCAGTTCTTCAAATCGAGCTTGCCTGCCGGGGCCGCATACGCCAGCGGAAAGCCCATCCCGCGATGTACATAGCCGCTCCTGGCCGACAGGGCGCTTTGCTGAGTACGATTGGTCCCGATCATCGGATCGGTGCGGCTTGCCGCGCCCGTGTCAACATGGCCGGCAATGCGGCGCAGGAACTGGCCGTCGCTGCTACTGCGAATACTGAAGTCATACCAGCCGAAGCTGGCACTGAGTGGCCTGGTCAGCGCCACCGTCGCCGATGGGCCAACAATCACGGTGCTGCTCGCTGCGCCGTAAGCGTTGTCGCTGACGGTCAGCGTGCACGACGCGGCGCCGCCCATGTTCGACAGGTACAGCACCACGCCGGGCAGCGCCGCATCGTAAGCCACCCGCAATTCCGGGCGCGCCGTGCCCGCTGCGGTGCTGCCCTTGAACTGGCGCAAAAATCCGTTCGGACCATGGATGCTGAGTTCGTAACTGGGCGTGTTGAAGTTCCAGGTTTCCGCTTCGATCGATTTGCCAGCTTCCACCGCGTAATACCAGGGGCCATCGCTGCGCACGCTGGAGTAAGCAATGAAGGCAGCCCCGCTGCTGCCGGTATTGCGCAGGTCGACTGCGAGGCGGGTCAGGTTTGCCGTCGCGTCGACGCCCAGGCGATAAGGCAGTGCACAGGCTGGCCGGGTGTTGCTCGAATCACTGCAGCGCTCCTGGCGCGGCAGACTTTGCTGTTGTGGCGGCACTGGCGTGGGCTTGCCATTGACCAGTGTGTAGGTCGTTTGCTTTGGCACACTGGCAGGCCAGCCTGTGTTCGGATTCTTGAAGTCAAACGCGCTGGTCAGGTCGCCGCAGACAGCGCGCCGCCACGGTGAAATCTGCGCGCAGGCAATGGAATTGCGCGCTCTGCCGCGCGCAACCAGCCACTCTTCCAGGAACCGCAACTGCGAGGTATGGTCAAACAGCTGAGAGCACACGCGGCCGCCCTTGGTCCACGGCGAAACGATCAGCATGGGTACACGCGGGCCCAGTCCCACGGGCACGCCCTGGTAATTCTCGTATTTGCCCACATCGGGCAGGGTCGTGCGGCCCATCGCAGGCGTGAGCGGTGGCACGGGTGCCGGCATATGGTCGAAGAAGCCGTCGTTTTCGTCATAGGTCAGCAGAAACACCGTCTTCGACCAGACGGCGGGATTGGCCACCAGTGCGGCCAGCAGGCGTGCGCTGAGGTTCTCGCCGGCGTTGGGCGAATTGGGCGAATGCTCGGTGTAATCGTTGGGCGCGCAAATCCACGACACCGCGGGCAGCGTGCCATTGCGCACGTCGTCCGCAAACTGGTTGACCAGCCAGTCGCCGCGGGTGCCGGCACTGTTGCCTTCGTTAGAACCCGGCGCAATCGCGCGACCGCGCTGGTACAGGGCAGAGTTGCTGCTCAAGCGGCTGCCATCCGCGTTCACCCGGAAGTTGCGGAAATAGGCCAGATAGTTATCGCCGTAGTTGTCCCACTCCTGGTACACCTTCCAGCTGATGCGGTTCGCTTCCAGCGTTTCCGCATACGTGGTCCAGTTCGGCGCCGACGCCGTGACCGTGGCGCTCACATTGTCCTTGGCAGGATCGTTGTTGTAGTGGCCGTTCTGGCTGATGTTGTACAAGCTGCCCATGCTGGCAATCCAGTTCTGATTGGTACCGGTAAGCATGAACATGCGATTGGGATCGGTCGCCCCAAAAATGGAACAGTGGTAGGCATCGCAAATTGTGAAGGCGTCGGCGAGGGCGTAATAGAAGGGAATATCGGCGCGGTCGAAGTAGCCCATCGACAAGGCCGTTTTTTGGCGGACCCATGCGTCCCAGCCTTGCCAGGTTTGCTGCGAACCTTTCCATGAGTGATTGGTGCCCACCGACAGCGCGCTGGTGTTTTTCACATCGAAGTGGAAAGGCAGTACATCGGGGCCGCCGGTATTTGGCTGGTACCAGACAGGTTTTCCAGAAGGCAGAGTAATGGCGCGCGGATCATCGAAGCCACGCACCCCGGACATGGTGCCAAAGTAATGGTCGAACGAACGATTTTCCTGCATGAAGATGACCACATGCTCAACGTCGGCCAGTGTGCCGGTGACGTTGTTGGCTTCGACCGCGAGCGCCTCGCGTATCACTGCAGGCAGCATCGAAGTGCCTGCTGCTGCCGCTGCCATGCCCAAGAAACCGCGTCTGCCTGTCGATACCATGCCGCCTCCGAATGGTGAGAGAAGCGGCAACGATAGCGCGTCAATATGACATGCCGATGGCAAATGGAAAGGACTTGCAGGATGCGCCAAATCGACGCGCGCGGATGGGTAAAACGGCACAACAGCCCCGGCCCGTGGCCGGGGCTTGCTGCTTATTGCGGTTTGTAACTGACCTTCAGATTATAGGTCGATGCCTTGTAACCCTTGAGCAGCACATACACATCGCCATTGGCCGTCATGTTGACGGTGCAGGTCTCCGTGCTCGTCGCGCCGTCGGATTTGCAAGTATAGGTGGAGGTGGTGGGCACCGCCGCCTTGCGCACGTACAGGTCCGTATCGCCGGTGCCAGTGGTGTCGGCGCGCAAGCTGCCGACGCCCACTTTGAACGGCCCAAAGGACTTGGTCTGTCCCGACGTCAGCGAGCCGCTGAAGTTTTCCACCCGGTCCGCTGCCCCTGGTCCATCACTGCCCAGTTCAATCAGGTAAGCCGCGGCCAGCTTGGCAAACTTGAGTGCGTGCGCAGCCTGGTTGCCTGAATTGGCATAGGTATCGTTGGCGGTATGAATGTAGGGATTGTCATCACCATCGAGCGTTTCAAATGGGAACGAGGCCGGATAGCCCTGGTTATACCAGGACGCATGGTCCGAACAGGCATAGCCGCATTTCGAATAGCCCACAGTCACGCCCGGCATGTAAGCCGTCACCAGTTTGGCCAGGAAATCGTTCTGCAAACTGTCGGTGTAATCGGTATAGATCCAGATGTCCGACGGCGAGCCCTTGTAGTTGGTCATGTCCAGCTGCATCGACCCGACCACGTTCACGTTCCTGGCCTTGAAGTCCTGTGCAATGGCGGCCGAACCGCGCAAACCCACTTCCTCGGCGGCATACCCCATGAACTTGATGGTGCGGCGCGGTTTGTAGCCGCTGGCAATCATGGCGCGCAGTGCTTCGGTCATGCTGGCAATGCCGGACGCATCATCGTCCGCGCCCGGCGCGCGCCCTGTTTCGCTGGTGTTTGACGAATTCACCGAATCGAGGTGGCCGCCCACGACCACCACTTCGCTGGCATTGTCGGTGCCGTTGATGGTCAGGATCACCGACTTCTGGTTATAGCCTGCATGCGTGAACTGGGTCACCGAAATATCGCTGCGGCCTGTCGCCATGCCGGCCCACTTGGTCTTGAGCCAGTTCGAGGCATCGCTGCCGCCGGTGGTTTTGTAATACCGGTTCACGAACGACGACAGGTCGTTGATCGTGGTCGTGATATTGCTGGCCTGCATCTGCGACAGCACGCCAGGCACCACCGTCTGGTTGTCGATCACGTACGATGGCCGGCTCAGCAAAGCCGTTGCGAGTGGCGCCGTAGTGGCCAGTGCGCGCTTGCCTTCGGCCTCGCTGGCATGGAACATATAGCCGCCGCAACGCTTCAGTTCCTTGTGGACCGCCTCACTCAGCGCGGCCAGCTGGACTTCGTCTACCTCGACCAGGTGCACTTTTTCGGTGGCAGCCATCTTGGCGCTTGATTCGTTGGTGCGAAGCACCTTGCTTTCGCGGGCCACCAGCTGCGGCGCGGCCTTCTGCAAATGCTTGAAGGCCGCATCACCGACCGTGATCCAGGTTTTGTTGTCAGCCGCCATGGCCGGCAAGGTGCTGCACAAGCCTGCCAGCATCACTGCCAGCAAGGCCGGCAGCGCGCGGGGGAGAGGACGCATCTGATTTCTCATGATTCTTCCTTTGTATTGGGTTGACGGCTTACTGCGGGTTGTAGGTCACCTTCAGGGAGTAGGTCGATGCGGTGTACCCCTTCAGCAAAACATACACGTCGCCGTTGGCGGTCATGGTGACCGAGCAGCTCTCCGTGCTGGTGGCGCCATCGGACTTGCAGGTGTAGCTGGAGGTGGTTGGCACGCTGGTCTTGCGCACGTACAGATCGGTGTCGCCGGTGCCGGTGGTTTCCGCCTTGAAGCTGCCGCCATTGATCACCTTGAAGGGACCGAAGGATTTGGTGGCGCTGCGTGCCAGCGAACCGCTGAAGTTTTCCACCCGCGGCAGGTTGGTATCGGTGATGCCGTCGCTGCCCAGCTCAATCGCGAACGAGGCGGCCAGCTTGGCGAACTTGAGCGCATGCGTGGCCTGGTTGCCCGAATTCGCGTAGGTATCGTTGGCGGTGTGAATATACGGGTTATCAGCCGAGAACGAGGACTCGAACGGCATCGAGGTGGCATAGCCTTGTGCATTCCACGAGGCATGGTCGGAGCAGCCGTAACCACAGCGGTCGTAGCCAATGGTCAGTCCAGGCTGGTAAGTCGTGATCAGCTTGGCGACGAAATCGCTCTGCAGGCTGTCGGTATAGTCGGTGAACAGATAGATGTCGTTGGCCGCGCCCTTGTAGTTGGTCATGTCCAGCTGCATCACGCCAACCACGTTGACGTTATTGGCCTTGAAGTTCTTGGCAATGTCGGCCGAGCCGCGCAGACCCACTTCTTCCGCCGCGTAGCCCATGAACTTGAGCGTGCGGCGCGGCTTGTAGCCGCTGGCAATAATGGCGCGGATCGCCTCGGTCATGCTGGCAATGCCCGACGCGTCGTCGTCGGCACCGGGGGCGCGCCCGGTTTCGCTGGTGTTGGAGCCATTGATCGAATCAAGGTGACCACCCAGCACCACCACTTCGGCCGCGTTGTCGGTGCCATTGATGGTCATGATCACCGATTTCTGGTTGTAGCCGGTGTGCGTGAATTGCGTGACGGTGATGTCGCTGCGCCCGGTCGCCATGCCGGCCCATTTGGTCTTGAGCCAGTTCGATGCATCGGTGCCGCCGGTGGTCGTGTAATACCGGTTCTGGAAGGAAGACAAATCGTTGATCGTGGTCGTGATATTACTGGCCTGCATTTGCGCGAGGACGGGATTAACCGTGGCAGCATTGTCCAGCACATAGGAAGGTCGGCTCAGCATCGGCGTTGCCAGCGTGGCGGCCTTGGTCAGCGCGCGCTTGCCCTCGGCCTCGCTGGCGTGGAACATGAAGCCGCCGCAGCGCTTCAGTTCATGGTGAACCGCTTCGCTCAGCTGTGCCAGCTGGGCGGCGTCAACCTCCACCAGGTGCACGGTTTCTTCGGTCGCCAGCTTGGCGCGCGCATCGCTGGTGCGCAGCACTTTGCTTTCTTTGGCGATGACTTTGGGCGCGACCTTTTGCAGATGCGCGAAGGCAGTGTCGCCCACGGTGATCCAGGTTTTGCCTGATTGTGCGGATGCATTGGCGCTGGCAAACACACCTGCCAGCAAGACGGCGAGCACGGCCGGCACCGTGCGCTCGAAATGACGCTTCTGATTCTGCATTGAATTTTCCTTTTTGTTAGAAGGGCTGTTCGCCCTGTTGCAAAGCGGAAATCGAGCCGGTGAGCCCGGTGCCGCTCATCCATTAAGCAAAGCAGCCGGGATGGCTGCAACGGTCGGATACGGGGAAGCGCTGTTTGCACATCTAAAATGCAAGCTTAAAAAAATACTATCACGCAAAATGCATGGCGCGAGCACTCTGTCTGATTAGACCGACAGTCTCATTTTTAACAAAATCAATGACTTAGGGAACTTTCGTGGCTTACCGGCATGGCACGGTGCTAGCGAGAACCCGTTGCGGCAACGATGCGGATTTTCAAACTTTGTGGCGTATAGTCGGCGACATGCGCAAACACGATGAATACACACAGCGCCATGGCCTGGACGAAATCAAGGTGGCGGTCACGCGCCTGTTGATTGAGACCCCGCCTGGCTTGCACGTGCCTTACGAGGGCAATGACCCGCAGGTGGCGGCCGCCTTTCCCCAAGGCTTTCCGCCGTCTTACGGATCGGGCCTGGCCTGCAAGGGTTTGGCCAGCGATGGCGGCATTGTGCTGTATTGCCTGACCGACCGCGGTCCGAATGGCGATGGTCCGGCCGTCGCGCTGCCGGGTACCAAGAATATGGAAAGCAAGATTTTTCCCGCCCCCAGTTTCAAGCCATCGGTTGGCGTCTTGCATGTGAGCGGAGAACGCGCCGTGCTGACCTCAAGCTTGCCGCTTCGAAGCGGCGATGGCAGCTTCGCCTCCGGATTGCCCATCCCGCAAGGCACACTGGGCAGCGCAGACGAAATGCCGCTGCCCGATTCCTTGCAGACCGATCCCGCGCTGTTCAGCATGAACGGCATCGACAGCGAAGCCATCGCCTACGACCCCGTGGAGAATGTGCTTTGGATCACCGATGAATATGGCCCTTTCCTGCTCAAGGTGGATCCCGCCACTGGCATGGTGCAAAAGCGCTACGGGCCTGGTAGCGGCTTGCCGGCCGTGCTCGCCAAACGCCGTCCCAACCGTGGCATGGAGGGCATGACCTTCGACCCGTCGAGCGCGCTTGTTCATGCATTTCTGCAGAGTCCACTCAGCGATGGCAAGGCCCACTACGCCCTGACCGGCAGCGATGAGAAAGTGGAGCGCTATGCGGCATTTGTGCGCTGGATCGTGTTCGATCCAGCCACCGGCGCAACGCGCAAGACGCTGGCCTATCCGCTCGACCATGCTGCTTATGCCAAAGGGCGAACCGGTAACGCCAAACTGGGCGATCTGGTCGCGCTTGGCGCAGGCAAGTTCATCGTGATTGAACAGGGCGAGGGCCCGGACGGCCACATCTTCAATCACCTCATGCTGGTCGATATCAACGGAGCCAGCGATATCGGTGCTTACGGCAGCGCGCTGGAACGCAGCAGCATGCGTGGCAAGGCGGTCGATGGTGCCGACTGGCGCGCTGTGACCCCACTGCGCAAGACCTTGTTGCTCGACTTGCGGCGCATTGGCTGGCTGGCGGAAAAAGCCGAGGGGCTGGCACTGGTCGATGCGCATACTTTGGCGATGAGCAACGACAACGACTTTGGCATGAAGACGCGCTTGTTTGACGCGGCCGGTCATGCAGTGGCGGACGCCGATGTGACCCAGGTGACTGTGGATGCGGACGGCACCATGATCGATGGCGCGCGTGCAGGGGACGTGATGCGTGTCAGCCCGGGGGACCCGGACGAGCGTGCGCTGACATTGTGGATGCTGCGCTTTGCAGCGCCGCTTGCCTCGCTGTCCCTAGAATGATTTGGCAGCGCGCAGCATCAAAAAGTTCACACCGCTATTGGGCTTCTTGATGCCGCCGTTGGAATAATGGACCAGGGTCATGCCTGTTTCCCAGCCATTGCGAAACGCGTAGCCAACGCCAAGCTGATCGCCAAACTGGTAGCGCGTCGACAGCATATTGCTGTCGTTGTCGTACAGCTTCGAAAGCAGATGCAGGCCGATGCCGCCTTCCAGATACCAGCCCTTGCCATCGTCTGCGCGCAGGCGGAACATGGGCGTGATGCCAATGCTGGTAATGTTCTGGCGTTGCCCTTCGATGTTTTGATACGCATCGCCGCGCCACTGCGCCAGCGATCCTTCCCAGTAGCCGGCCACGTGGGTGCCGTTGGATTCAAACCAGCGCTTGTCCCAGTTGGACTGGACCGCAAGGCGCACCATGGCAACTTCGGGGCCGCGGCCGTACTCGAGAGAGGCGCCATCGAGCCCGGCGGCAAAGGCGGATGAAAATGACATGCACGCGGCAAGCGCGCTCAGGGTTTTGAATCGCATTGGCTCCCTCATCCTTATTTTGCGTGATAAATTAGTGTTCAATTACATTGTAGCCAGCTTCTTAAAATGACCACCGCACACATGACAGACAGCCCGCCCACGCTTGCGTTCCTTGGAATCGGTTTGATGGGGCGGCCGATGTGTTTACGCTTGCTGGCGGCAGGTTTTTCAGTGCGCGCTTTCAATCGCACACCATCCAAAGCCGAAGCGCTTGCTGCCCATGGCGCCACCGCGCACGGCAGCGTGGACGAGGCAGTGGGCGGTGCCAGTGTGGTGATCTCCATGCTCGAGTCCGGCGCCGTGGTCGACGCCGTGATGACACAAGCCCTACCGTCATTGCAGCGTGGCGCCTTGTGGATTGACATGAGTTCCACGCAGCAGGGCGAGGCGCTGCGCTTTCATGCGCGCTTGCAAAAGCAGGGATGCAGTTTTATCGACGCACCTGTCTCGGGCGGGGTGGCGGGAGCCGAAGCCGGATCGCTGGCGATCATGGCCGGCGGCACCATCGGCGATTTCGCGCGCGCCGAAGCCATCTTGAACGCGATGGGACGGCCGACCCTGGTGGGGCCGGCAGGCAGTGGCCAGGTGGCCAAACTGTGCAATCAACTGATCGTCGGTGGCACGCTCAATATCGTGGCCGAAGCCTTGCTGCTGGCGCAAGCCGCTGGTGCCGATCCGACCGCGGTGCGGGCCGCCATCCGCGGCGGCTTCGCCGAAAGCCGCATCCTGGAGATGCATGGTCAGCGCATGCTTGACCGTAACTTCATGCCGGGTGGCCAGGTCAAAAGCCAGTTGAAGGATTTGCGCAATGTGCTGGTCGCGGCTGCGGACGCAGGTGTGGTGCTGCCCGTTACCGCCCTGGTGGCGGATGCCTACGCCAGCATCGAAGGCGAGTATCCGCGTGCCGACCACGCAGCGGCCCTGCTGGCGTTGGAGCGGCGTAACCCCGGGCAGCGGCTGGGCAGTGCCCCGGACCAGCTGCCGCAGAAATAAAAACTCAAGCCAGCGGCAAACTCATTTCTGCCAGGCGCACCCAGTAACTGGCGCCAATCGGCAGCAGACTGTCATTGAAGTCGTAGCTGGCGTTGTGCAACTGGCAGGGCCCCAGGCCATGTCCGCCAGCGCGGTGATCGCCTTCGCCATTGCCAATAAAAACGTAGCAGCCCGGCTTTTCTTGCAGCATGTAGGCAAAATCTTCCGCGCCCATGGTCGGCTCGGTATTGTCATCGACCTTGTCGGCGCCAGCCACGGCCTTCATGGCTTCAATCGCGAACGCGGTTTCCTTGGGGTGATTGATCAGCGGCGGATAGTTGCGCTTGAAGGTGAAGTCGACCGTGGCGCGGTAGCCCGCCGCAGTGCTGGCGGCAATTTCTTCCATGCGGCTTTCAATCAAGTCCAGCACTTCGGTGGTGAAGGTGCGGACAGTCCCGATCAGCACAGCTTCGTCGGGAATCACATTGGTCGCGCTGCCCGCATGAATTTGCGTGATCGACAGCACTGCCGTGTCGAGTGGATTTTTTTCGCGCGAAATGATGGTTTGCCAGGCCTGCGCAATTTGCACGGCCACCATGACCGGGTCGATACTGCGGTGCGGCTGGGCGGCATGCCCCCCTTTGCCTTTCACGACGACGCGGAATTCGTTACTCGACGCCATCATCGGCCCCGCGACGACGCCGAAGCTTCCCATTTCCAGGCCCGGCCAGTTATGCATGCCGTACACCGCGTCCATGGGGAACTGGGTGAACAAGCCATCGTCCATCATGCGCCGTGCGCCCCCACCGCCTTCTTCGGCGGGCTGGAAGATCAGGTAGACGGTGCCATCGAAGTTGCGGTGGGTGGCCAGGTGGTGCGCCGCACCCAGCAGCATGGCCGTGTGGCCATCATGGCCGCAGGCGTGCATCTTGCCCGGGTGGCGCGACGCGTGCTCAAAATGATTGATTTCTTGCATGGGCAGCGCGTCCATATCGGCGCGCAAGCCGATGGCGCGCTTGGAACTGCCGTTCTTGATGATGCCAACCACGCCGGTCAGGCCCAGCCCGCGTACGATGGGAATACCCCATTCGGTCAGGCGGGCAGCGACCACATCGGCAGTGCGTTGTTCTTCGTAACAGAGTTCCGGATGGGCATGCAGATCGCGCCGGATCTGCTGCAATTCGGCCTGGAAGGCGATGATCGGTTCAACGAGTTTCATGATTTCTCCACTGCGAATTTCGTATTCTTATATTAATTCAAACGCCGGGACATTGTAGCCGCTCTGCCATTTCCGCAGGGGTGGCAGATCTTCCTGCCCGGAATCGTTTACAGTATCGTCTTCGACCCCTGTTTTGCTGGATTTCCCCATGACGACCACCCAAGTACGGGCCACTTGCCCGCACGACTGTCCCGATACCTGCGCGTTGCTCATCACCGTGGAGGACGGCGTCGCCACCGAGGTCAAGGGAGATCCGGATCATCCCACCACCGCGGGCGTGCTTTGCACCAAGGTGTCGCGCTACACGGAGCGCACCTACCACCCGGACCGCCTGCTGTACCCGATGCGGCGCCTGGGCAACAAGGGCGAAGGCAAGTTTGAACGCATCAGCTGGGACCAGGCCATTGATGAAATCGCCACCCGTCTGAGCGCCATTGCCGCAAAGAATCCTCAAGCCATATTGCCGTACAGCTACGCCGGCACCATGGGCCTGGTCCAGGGCGAGTCGATTTCGGCGCGTTTCTTCCACCATTTGGGCGCCTCGCTGCTTGATCGCACCATTTGCGCCACGGCCGGCTTCACCGGATATAAATACACGATCGGCGCCACCATTGGCACCGACCTGGAGCAATTCCAGAATTCCAAGCTGATCATTATCTGGGGCGGCAACCCGATCGCATCCAATCTGCACTTCTGGATGCGCGCGCAGGAAGCCAAGCGCAACGGCGCCAAGTTGATTGCCATCGACCCTTATCGTTCGCTGACGGCAGAAAAATGCCATCAGCACATTGCATTGCTGCCCGGTACGGATGCGGCCCTCGCGCTCGGCCTGATGCAGGTGCTCATCAGCGAGAACCTGATTGACGAAGACTATATTGCCCGGTACACCCTGGGCTTTGATCAACTCAAGCAGCGCGCCGCCGAATGGGCGCCCGAGCGCACCGCCCAAGTGTGCGGCATCACCGTGGATGAAGTGGTCAACCTGGCACGCGAGTATGGCCAGATGGCCCGGCGCGGCGAACCGGTTGCCATCCGCACCAACTACGGCGTGCAGCGCGTCGCTGGAGGCGGCATGGCGGTGCGCAACATTACCTGTCTGCCCGCGCTGGTAGGCGCCTGGCGCCACCCGGCCGGCGGCGTGCAGCTGTCTTCGTCCGGCTCCTTCCCCGTCAACAGTGCGGCCCTGCAGCGCCCGGACTTGCTCAAGAACGGCGCGCGGACGATCAACATGACCACCATCGGTGACGACTTGCTCAAGAACGCCTCGCCCGAGTTCGGCCCGAAAATCGAAGCGGTGATTGTCTACAACTCGAATCCCGTGGCAATTGCCCCTGACTCGCCCAAGGTGATGCAAGGTTTCGCGCGTGATGATTTGTTCACGGTCGTGCTCGAGCATTTCCAGACAGACACCGCCGATTACGCCGACATTCTGCTGCCCGCCACCACCCAGCTCGAACACGTGGATGCGCACAAGGCCTATGGCCATTTGTACATGATGGCCAACAACGCCGCCATCGCACCGCTGGGCGAAGCCAAACCGAACACAGAGATTTTCCGCCTGATCGCCGCGCGCATGGGCTTTACCGATCCCATCTTCCAGGAAAGCGATGACGAAATCGCGGCCCAGGCTTTCGATGCCCGCCACGCGCGCGCAATCAATGTGGATTGGGAATCGTTGAAACGCAAGGGTTGGCAAAAACTGAGCATGCCTGACGCGCCGTTTGCCGAGGGTAATTTCCCTACCCCTTCGGGCAAATGCGAGTTTTACTCCGCCAGCATGCTGGCCGATGGGCTCGATCCGTTGCCAACTTACATCCCGCCGCGTGAATCGGTTGCTTCCAATCCCGTATTGGCAGCAAAATACCCTCTGGCAATGATTTCGCCGCCGGCCCGCAATTTCCTGAACTCCAGCTTTGTCAATGTGACCAGCCTGCGTTCCACCGAAGGCGAACCGCGGCTTGATATCCATCCGGATGACTGTGCCACGCGTGGCATTGTCGATGGCGAGATGGTGCGCATCTTCAACGACCGCGGCAGCTTCGTCTGCAAGGCCCGCGTGACCACCAAGGCGCGTGCCGGTCTGGTGGTGGGTCTGTCGGTGTGGTGGAAGAAGCTGGCGACCGATGGAAAGAATGCCAATGAAGTGACCAGCCAGGCGCTGACCGATATGGGCCGTGCGCCCACGTTTTACGATACGCTGGTGCAGGTAGAAAAACTGCACGCATAAGGAGCAACACATGAAGGTCAGCCGCGCCGCCAAACATTTACTGCTGGCGCTGGCGGCGGCC
Organism: Massilia sp. CF038; assembly: GCF_900129765.1. Classification (GTDB taxonomy): domain Bacteria; phylum Pseudomonadota; class Gammaproteobacteria; order Burkholderiales; family Burkholderiaceae_D; genus Telluria_A. The sequence goes on along the minus strand of NZ_FQWU01000004.1, from coordinate 349,936 downwards.
GCCATGCTTGCCAGTTGTTCTAGCCTTAATTACTACGCCCAGGCCGCCCACGGCCAACTGTCGCTGCTGAACGATGCCCGTCCCATCGAAGACTGGCTGAGCGACGAGCACACCGACGCCAAACTCAAACTGCGCCTGGCCACCGCGCGCCAGATCCGCACCTTTGCCGTGCAGGAGCTGGGCCTGCCAGACAATAAAAGCTACCGTAATTACGCTGCGCTCAAGCGTCCCTTCGTGCTGTGGAATGTGGTGGCGGCGCCCGAGCTGTCGCTCAAGCCAGTTCAGTGGTGCTTTCCGGTAGCCGGCTGCGTCAGCTACAAGGGTTATTACAGCAAGGACGAGGCGGTCGCCTTTGCGCGCTCCCTGCGCGAGGAAGGCATGGATGTGCAGGTGGGCGGCGTGCCGGCCTATTCCACGCTGGGCTGGTTCAACGACCCGCTGGTATCGACCTTCATCAATTATCCCGATGCGGAACTGGCGCGGCTGCTGTTCCATGAACTGTCGCACCAGGTAGTGTATGTGCAGGGCGACTCGCAATTCAACGAATCCTTTGCCAGTGCGGTGGAAGAAGCCGGTGTCGAGCGCTGGCTGGCTGAATTCGGCAACCCGGCCATGCACGAGAATTTTTTGCGTTTCTCCGCGCGCAAAAAGCAATTCTTGGCTTTGCTGATGGATTGCCGGCGCGAACTTGAACGCGTATATACATCGCAAGTGCCCGATGCTGACAAGCGGGCCGCCAAGGCGCGACTGTTCAAGAAGCTGCAGGACGACTATCAGGTGCTCAAGACCAGCTGGGGCGGCTACGCTGGTTACGACCGTTTCTTTGCCGAGCCACTGTCGAACGCCCATCTGGCCGCCGTGGCCACTTACAACGAGTTCATTCCCGCCTTCCGCGCACTGCTGGCGCGCGAGAAAACCTTCCCCCGCTTTTACGCCGCCGCCCGCGCCCTGGCCGAGCTGGACAAGGAAGAGCGGCATCGGCGCTTGCAAGCCCTGGCGGCCAGTGCCGAGGCTGTTGCCGTGATGCATCAATGACAATCCGATAGAGCCCTTGCTCAAATACCAGCAAAACCTCTTGCATCCCACGCTTCTGCCCGATAGCATCACAAGAGCTGTTATAAAGCGCACGCTCGGTCTTTTTTAGTGCGAAAAAATAAATACCGACTGGCACAAGCCAGATCCAATAACGATAATGAACAGAGACAGAGGGCACACGATGGACAAAATTTGGCTGAAATCGTATCCACCAAACATGCCGGCGGAGATCGATCCCGACCAGTACGGCTCACTCGTCCAGCTGCTGGAAGAGTCCTTCACCAAATTCGCGGACCGCAATGCGTACGTTTGCATGGACAAGTTCCTCACTTACAAGGAACTGGACATCTACTCGAAGCAGATGGCCGCCTGGCTGCAAAGCCGGGGCCTGAAAAAAGGCGCCCGCGTCGCCGTCATGATGCCCAACGTGCTGCAGTACCCGATTGCCATTGCCGCCATCCTGCGTGCCGGCTTCACCGTCGTCAACGTCAATCCCCTCTACACCCCGCGCGAACTCGAACACCAGCTCAATGACTCCGGCAGCGAAGCGATCATCGTGCTGGAGAACTTTGCCACCACCCTGGAACAAGTGCTGACCAAAACTGGCATCAAGCACATCGTCGTGGCCAATATGGGCGAAATGCTGGGCGGCCTGAAAGGCGTGATCGTCAATTTCGTGGTCCGCAATGTCAAGAAGCTGGTGCCACCGTTCTCGCTGCCGAACGCGGTGCGCTTCAAGGAAGTGCTGTCGATGGGCACGCGCATGACCTTCACCCCGGTCAAGGCCAGCGCCACCGATGTCGCCTTCCTGCAGTACACGGGCGGCACCACGGGCGTGTCCAAGGGCGCCACCCTGACCCACCGCAACGTGATCGCCAACGTGCTGCAAAGCGAAGCCTGGTCGCAGCCAGCCATGGCGCAGGCGCCGCATGTGGACCAGATCACCATTGTCTGCGCGCTGCCGCTGTATCACATCTTTGCGCTGACAGCGTGCGCCATGTGGGGCACCCGCGTGGGTGCGCTTAACATCCTGATCCCGAACCCGCGCGATATCCCGGGCTTCATCAAGGAGCTGACCAAGTACAAGATCAACATGCTGCCAGCCGTGAACACGCTGTACAACGCGCTGCTCAATCACCCTGACATTGTCAACGTCGATTTCTCGGGCCTGAAGATTTCCAACGGCGGTGGCATGGCCGTGCAGCAGGCCGTCAACGACAAATGGAAGGCGCGCACCGGCACCTGCATCATCGAAGGCTACGGCCTGTCCGAAACTTCGCCAGTGGCCACCTGCAACCGCGCCGACCTGACCGAATTCTCGGGCACCATCGGCCTGCCGGTGCCATCGACCGACATCGCCATCCTGGACGACGACGGCAATCCTGTCGCGCTGGGCGAATCGGGCGAAATCGCGATCCGCGGCCCGCAAGTCATGGCTGGCTACTGGAACCGTCCGGACGAAACGGCCAAGGTCATGACGCCGGACGGCTTCTTCAAGTCGGGCGACGTCGGTATCATGGACGCCAACGGCTACGTCAAGATCGTCGACCGCAAGAAAGACATGATCCTGGTATCAGGCTTTAACGTATATCCGAACGAACTTGAAGGCGTGATCGCGCTGCACCCGGGCGTGCTGGAATGCGCCGTGATCGGCGTGCCTGACGAGCATTCCGGCGAAGCCGTGAAGGTCTTCGTGGTGCGCAAGGATCCGAACCTGACCAGCGAACAGCTGATGGAATACTGCAAACAGCAGTTCACCGGCTACAAAAAACCGAAGTACATCGAGTTCCGCACCGAACTGCCGAAGACCAACGTCGGCAAGATCCTGCGCCGAGTGCTGCGAGACGAAAAAAAGGCTGCCTGACGGGCAGTGACGCCAAAGGCCGCTCTGACAGGGCGGCTTTTGCGTCTGAATGAATAACAACTAGCGAGGGACAAGATGGACAAGTTTTGGCTGAAATCGTATCAAGAAGGCGTACCTGCGGAAATCGACTACACGCAGTACCGGTCGCTGACCCAATTGCTTGAAGAGGCTTTCAAGAAGTACTCGGACCGCAAGGCCTACGCCTGCATGGACAAGTCCATCACCTACGGCGAGCTCGATACGATGTCGGCCCAAATGGGTGCATGGCTGCAGTCGCGCGGCATGAAACAGGGCGCGCGCGTGGCCATCATGATGCCCAACATTCTGCAATACCCGGTCGCGATGGCGGCCGTCATGCGTGCCGGTTTTGTGGTCGTCAACGTCAATCCGCTGTACACCCCGCGCGAACTGCAGCACCAGCTGACCGACTCCGGCGCCGAAGCGATCATCGTGCTGGAGAACTTTGCCACCACCGTGGAACAGGTTCTGCCGAAGACCCAGGTCAAGCACGTCATCGTGGCTAACATGGGCGATCTGCTGGGCTTCGTCAAGGGAACCATCGTCAATCTGGTGGTCCGCAAGGTCAAGAAAATGGTGCCGGAATTTTCGCTGCCAAACGCGATCGCCTTCAACAAGGTGCTGGCCGAAGGCACACGCCTGACACTCAAGCCGGTCACCCTGGGTCATGACGACATCGCCTTCCTGCAGTACACGGGCGGCACCACGGGTGTATCCAAGGGCGCGGTTCTGCTGCACCGTAACGTGATCGCCAACGTGCTGCAGAACGAAGCCTGGCTGCAGCCAACCTTGAACACGCTGCCGAAGGACCAGCAACTGGTCTTCATTTGCGCGCTGCCGCTGTATCACATCTATTCGCTGACGGTTTGCGCGCTGATGGCCACGCGCCTGGGCGGCATGAATGTGCTGATTCCAAATCCGCGCGACATCCCTGGCTTCGTCAAGGAGATGGGCAAATACCGCGTCAACATTTTCCCGGCCGTGAACACGCTGTACAACGGCTTGATGAACAATCCCGACTTCGCCAACGTCGATTTTTCGGGCCTGAAAATTTGCAACGGCGGCGGCATGTCCGTGCAGCAGGCAGTGGCAGACAAGTGGCTCAAGCTGACCGGCACCCCGATCATCGAAGGCTATGGTTTGTCCGAGACCTCGCCGGTGGCCACCGCCAACCGCTGCGACATCAAGGAATTTACCGGCATGATTGGCCTGCCGTATCCATCGACCGAAATCCGCATCCTCGACGACGATGGCAAGGAAGTGCCGCTGGGCGAACGTGGCGAGATTGCCATTCGCGGTCCGCAGGTCATGGCCGGCTACTGGCAGCGCGACGACGAAACGGCGCAGGCAATCACTGCTGACGGCTTCTTCAAGACTGGCGACGTGGGCATCATGGATGAACGCGGCTACACCAAGATCGTCGACCGCAAGAAAGACATGATTCTGGTCTCGGGCTTTAACGTCTACCCGAACGAAGTGGAAGCGGTAATCTCGGCCCACCCTGGCGTGCTGGAATGCGCCTGTGTTGGTGTGCCGGACAAGAATTCGGGCGAGGCGGTCAAGCTGTTCGTCGTCAAGCGCGATCCGAACCTGACCGAAGACGATCTGCAGGAATACTGCAAGGCTGAACTGACCGGGTACAAAAAGCCGAAGTACATCGAGTTCCGCAAGGATCTGCCGAAGACCAACGTCGGAAAAATTCTGCGCCGCGAACTGCGCGACGAGAAGAAAGCAGCTTAAGCAAACCACCATCGCCCTCGCGGAGGCGGGGGCCCATACCACGTTGCCGAATTCGGTCACATGGTATAGGGGGCTCGCATGCGAGCCCGCCTTCGCGAGGGCGATGTGGTTCTACCCGCCTAGCAACTCGCGGGTGGAATAGCCGAAGTACATCGAGTTCCGCAAGGATCTGCCGAAGACCAACGTCGGCAAAATTCTGCGCCGCGAACTGCGCGACGAGAAAAAAGCAGCGTAACCCGCACCTGAAGAAACCTGCGCACTAAAACCCGTCGCCCTCGCGGAGGCGGGGGCCCATTCCACGTTGCCGAATTCGGTTACATGGTATAGGCCCCCGCCTCCGCGAGGGCGATGTGGTTAGAGTCGCTTGGCGCCCGCTACGCCATCCTCCACCACGAACGACGCGAGCGTCTGCGCGCCTGAATTCGGATCGCGCACATCATCAAGCCCGACAAACAGCGTTACCGTTTTCTTGGGCTTGACCTCCATCAGCATGAACCCGCGCTTATCACTGCGCCCATACTTCACATGCGGATTCATCTCGACATACTGCTGCGTGCGCGCCTGCGGCCGTGAGCTCGACGTCACAGACGTTCCGCAAAACTCGCTGGCAATCACCGGATTGCGCTTCGATGCAGGTCGGTCAAAATCGTTCTGCAAGTCGCTTGCATAAAACGTGTGCACATCCCCCGCCAGCACCACCGGATTGGCGGCCTTGCTGGCGCTGAGTGCCTGGAACAGCCGCGCGCGAGCCGCCGGATAACCATCCCACCCGTCATTCCAGAACCGCCCCGCGCCCGGCGCCATCACCGGCAACTGGCTCGATTGCGCCATCGGCGTTTGCTGCGCCAGGATATTCCAGCGCGCCGGTGACGTCTTCAAACCATCGTTCAGCCAAGCTTCCTGCGCCGCACCCAACATGCTGCGGTGCGGATCCGCCAGGGCCTTGCAGGCGCGCGTGATGGAACTCGATCCACCGCGATTTTTGGGCGGGCAGGCATGCGTGGCACGGTACTGGCGATCGTCCAGCACATGAAAGCGTGCCAGCCGTCCCCAGTCATAGCGCTGATAGATTCGCATCTCGCCAAACGCATTCGCACGTGGCACCGCCAGGCGCACGGGCATGTGCTCATAGAACGCCTGATAGGCAGCCGCGCGCCGCGCCGCAAAGTCGACAGCAAGCCGCTCATCCACATCGCGTGCATAGTCGTTGGCGACTTCGTGATCGTCCCACGTCACGATCCATGGCGCAGCAAGGTGCGCCGCCTGCAAACGCGGGTCGCTCTTGTACTGAGCATAACGCGCACGGTACTGCGCCAGCGTGAACGATTCATCCACGCGCAAGGCGCGCTCCGGGTGCTGCAAACTGTACGGTCCCCACTCGTAAATGTAATCGCCCAAAAACGCCACAAGGTCTGGCGCAGCTTGCGCGATATGCCGGTGCGCGCCATAGCTGCCAAACTCCCAGTGCTGGCACGAGGCCACGGCCAGTTTGAGCACATCCGGCATCTCGTCCGCAGCAGGGGCCGTTCGCGTACGGCCGACCGGGCTCACGGCATCGCCCAGCATAAAGCGATACCAATACCAGCGCCCCGGTGCCAGGCCCTTCACATCCACGTGCACGCTATGCGCGAGCGACGGCAGCGCTTGCGCGCTACCCTTGGCGGCGATGCGGGCGAAGGCCTGGTCGTGCGCCACTTCCCAGCGCACGCTGTAGGCAAGGGGAAGTATCGACGCGTTCAGCGGATCGGTAAGGATCCGCGTCCACAGCACCACCGAATCAGGCAGGGGCGAACCGGAGGCGACGCCAAGACGGAACGGGTCATCTGCGGTGCGCGCGCCCGCTGGGGCAATCAGGCAGCCGGCGGCAGCGCCCAGCAAAAAATCGCGGCGCTGCATGTGCCGGAATCAGGAAACGAGCGACTCGAGTGGCGGCAGCTGGCGCGGCTTGCGGTCGTCACCGGTGGCCACATAGGTCAGCGTCGCTTCGGTGACCTTGACCGTATCGGCCTGCAGGCGGTTACGCTCTGCATACACTTCCACGTACACCGTGATTGACGTGTTGCCGACCTTGACCACGTCCGCGTAAAACGACAGCAGATCGCCCACGAACACCGGATTTTTGAACAGGAAGGAATTCACCGCGATGGTGGCGACGCGGCCGTTGGCGCGGCGGGTGGCCGGCAAGGAGCCGGCAATGTCGACCTGGGCCATGATCCAGCCGCCAAACACGTCGCCATACACATTGGCGTCGGACGGTGCGGGCATCACCCTCAGTTGCGGCATCTTGCCGGCAGGAAGGCCGGTTTTGACTGGGGTAGGGCTGGCATTTTCGGGCGTGGTCATCTTGAAATCTCGTGAAGGGCTACAATCCTCAGGATTGAACCATAAATCCCCGAGCTCTGCCATGCGCCGAAATGCCACTTCACCGCCAGTCCCTGTTACCGACCCCAAAGCGGTGGTCCGCAGTGACTGGGCTGTCATCCAAACCTTGTTCCCCTACCTGTGGGTCTACAAATGGCGGGTGATCGCCGCCATGGGCGCGCTGATCGGCGCCAAGCTGGCCAACGTGGGCGTGCCGGTCGTGCTGAAAAAACTCATCGACCAGATGACGATCGACCCGGGCAACCCGAAAGCCTTGCTGGTTTTGCCACTCGGCGCGCTCGTCGCCTATGGCTTGCTGCGTTTGTCCACCACCGTATTTACCGAGTTGCGCGAATTCTTGTTTGCGCGGGTCACTCAGCGCGCGGTGCGCACCATTGCGCTGCAAGTGTTTCGCCACCTGCACGCGCTGTCGCTGCGCTTTCACCTGAACCGCCAGACCGGCGGCATGACGCGCGATATCGAGCGCGGCACCCGCGGCGTCAGCTCCCTCATTTCGTACACCCTGTTTAACATCTTGCCGACACTGGTCGAGATCACGCTGGTGCTGGGCTACCTGGTAACGCATTACGACATCTGGTTCACCGCCATCACGGCGGTGGCGCTGGTGAGCTACATTACTTTCACGGTCCTGGTGACAGACTGGCGCACCCACTTCCGCCGCACCATGAACGATCTTGATTCGAAGGCCAACACCAAGGCCATCGACTCGCTGATCAACTATGAAACCGTCAAGTACTTCGGTAACGAAGACTACGAAGCGAAGCGTTACGACGAAGGCCTGCAAAGCTACGAGAACGCCGCCGTGCGCTCGCAGACATCGCTGTCCATCCTGAATACGGGGCAGTCGCTGATCATCGCCACCGCCGTGACCCTGATCCTGTGGCGCGCCACGGCCGGTGTGATCGCCGGCACCATGACGCTGGGTGATCTGGTGCTGGTCAACGCCTTCATGATCCAGCTTTACATTCCGCTCAATTTCCTGGGCGTGATCTACCGCGAAATCAAACAAAGCCTGGCCGACATGGAGCGTCTGTTCTCGCTGCTGGACCAGAACCGCGAAGTGGCCGATGGCGCGGATGCAAAGCCGTTGGTCACACACGGCGCCAAGGTCGCCTTCAGCAAAGTTAACTTCAGCTACGAAGCCAAGCGCCAGATCCTGTTCGATGTCGACTTCACCATTGCGGCCGGGACCACCACTGCCGTGGTGGGGCACAGCGGCTCAGGCAAATCAACGCTGTCACGCCTGCTGTTCCGTTTTTATGATGTCAATGACGGCAGCATCACCATTGACGGTCAGGACCTGCGCAATGTGACGCAGGAGTCGCTGCGCGGCGCGATCGGCATCGTGCCCCAGGATACGGTGCTGTTCAACGACACCATCGAATACAACATCGCCTATGGCAAACCGGGCGCAACGCATGACGATATCGTGGCTGCCGCGCGCGCCGCGTCGATCCACGATTTCATCGAGAGTCTGCCGGACGGGTACAAAACCATGGTGGGTGAACGCGGCCTGAAACTGTCGGGCGGCGAGAAGCAGCGGGTGGCGATTGCCCGTACGCTGCTGAAAAATCCAGCGATACTCATCTTCGACGAGGCGACATCCGCACTCGACTCAAAAGCCGAGCAGGCGATCCAGGGGCAGTTGAAGGAAATCGCCAAGAACCGCACCACGCTGGTGATCGCGCACCGCCTCTCAACGGTGGCAGATGCGCAGCAGATCCTGGTGCTCGATCACGGACGCATTGTCGAACGTGGCACACATCAGGTGCTGCTGGCTGCCAACGGCCTGTATGCGCAGATGTGGGAGCGCCAGCAGGCGCGCAAGGATGAAGAGCTGGCATCGCCCGTGGCCGTGGAATAAAGCTTTTTCAGTCGCCAGGATTGTTCTTCATCTGGCTCAGCAAGCGCCACGCCATAAAGCCCAGCACGCCCACGCCCAGCAACAGCACCGACCACAGGGCGATGATGCGCAAGCGCGCCCCGCCTTCGGCTTCATCGACGCCGACCACCACTGGCGTGTGTCGATAGTTACCCGGCACTGCTTGTTCCAGGGTTTGCAGTTCCTTCGCCGAGAAGCCGGGCGCCACCTGGGCGATGTCACGCTGGCCCGGCGTTGCCTTGGCGCGGCCGAAGTGCAGCGTGTAAGGCGGTGCTCCGCTGGCCATGAAGACCAGCGAACTCGGTTCCCACAACAAGGTCATCTGCGGACGCGCGGTGATCTGCTCTTGCGGCCGCACCGCCCACTGCTGGACGTGCACATCATCAAACGTAATTTCATTGGCCGTGCGCTGCTCGCCATTCTGATTGATTTTGTAGAAGGTGGCCTGGCGCCGGGCGCCGAACGCGAGCTGATTATCGACCGGACGCTTCACGTGCACCCCGATCAGGGCGGGCATCACGATATTCTCTTCGGCGAATTCAAAGCGCATGCGGCGCACCGGGATGGCGACGTTAGCGTCGTAGACCAGTTCATTGGGAATCAAGCCTGCGTGCGGCGCCAGGGTCACGCTGTCGAGGGCTGGGGCGACATCGTCCGATGCGGGCGACTCCGCCACGATGCTGGTGAACTGTACCGGCTTGCCCTGGCGTAGCGAGATGCGCGCGTAGCGCACCTTGCGCGCCTCGAATTCCATGCGGTTGGTCTGCAGCGTGTCCAGATTGCTGTTGCGTAGCCGGCTCAGATGCGCGTAGCTCACCGTCTCCCAGCTCTGCAAATCCTCGCTTACTTCCAGTTGCACCTGCGCGCTGTAGTTGTCCAGCCCATCCGGCAAGTTGAAGACCAGCGCATTGATCAGTTTTCCCTCGTCCCCGTTGCCTTTGCCAATATCGAGCACCAGCGTTCCGGCGCCAAGCTGCCTGCGGCGGCCACCGGCACCTTCACGCGTGGTGACCGATGTGATGGCGCCGTCAGCAGATACCTTGACTTCAATGTCGTTCTGTACGCCGGCTGCCTTGTCATCAACCGGCACCGGAAACACCTTGACCGGGAAGCGCTCTACGCTCACGCGGCGCTGCTGTGCGGGCTGTATCAGTGCAAACGGCAGCGACTTGCCGCTGCCATCAAAGATGCGCACGTCATCCAGTGCCGCGCTGCGCGACTGCAGATAAACTTCTTTCGGCAGCTTGAGCTGGACTACAGCATCGCCTTTTCTGACCTTGAGCTGAATGGCATTGGCGTAATCGCCGGGCGTGTCACTCGCTGCAGGCGCGGCGCCAGCGGCACCAGCAAACAGCAGCACAGCACCGCACAAGCCGATGGGCATCATCGTTTTCATTTATTCTCCAGAGTTGGTGCCAGCCGCTTCGGCCGCATTCGGATACGGCGCCAGGTAGCCGATCAATACCATCAGCAAACCGACGCCGACGAAGGAAACGATGCGCGCTACGCTGCCCACGCCATCCAGGTCGACCATGAACAGCTTGGCCACCACCAGCGCCAGGAAGCCGGCGCCCAGCATCCATTGTCGCCGCACGCCCTTGGCCGCCGCGCGCCACATCAGGATCAGTGCCGTTACGCTCCAGACCAGTGACAGCATCGCCTGGATGAACTGCGAATCAAACAGTTCATCGGCCTGGTAAGGCAGACCGAGCCAGTACGCGGCTGTGCGCAAGCAGATCAGGTTGAACCAGCCATAGGCCGCAATCGCGCCAGCCATGGGCAGCTTGTCCATCACCTTGCGGCGCAGCGGCGTCCAGCTCGCGCTGTCGGTCTTGAGCATGCGATAGCAGAACGCGGCCAGCAGCAAGGCCAGGCCGGTACTCAGGTCGAGCGGATTCGCCAGTGGCAGATAAGGCAACGGCGCCATGGTGCCATCCTGCGCAAGATTCCATAAGGCCATCAGCAGCAGCGACCAGGCGACCGCGCATGGCAGCAAAATCTGGCGGTACCAGACTGCGAGCGGCGCCACCGGCCAGCGCTGACTGTCGCTGCGCTTGATCAGCCATAGCACCAGCACCATCATTGCCCACGCCGGCACAAAATTGGCCCAGCTGCTGCTTGCCTCCACGCCGCCACTGGCCAGCCACTGCCCGATCCACAGTTCGCCGGTTTTCCACAGCATGATCCATGGTCCGGCCGTACGCAGTACGTGAATGGCTCTGAGCGCGATACCGTTGAACTTCCAGCCGCTTGCCGGCCATAGTTGCAACAGCCATTCGCTGGCCAGCCAGGTCGCTGCAAACGCTGCCCATGCGACTGCGCCAGGCAGTTTGTCGGCAAGGTAAAGCTGGGTCAGCGTCAGTACGGTGGTGACCACGAGCGCAACCCAGGCGCTGACGCTCATCCAGCGCAGACTGTCCCACTTGATGCGGCGACCGACCAGCGCGAACAGCACACCGGACAGCGCCGCACAGGCAGCGTATACCGCCGGCCAGACTTCCCACTTGGGCGTGAGCGTGTACACCATAGTGCCGGAAAGCGCGTCCAGAATCGGGCCGAACCACCACAGCGCGGCCCAGGCCAGCATGGGGCGCGACGCGCCGTCGGATCCCGCCACTGCCGGCATGCGCCACGTATTCCAGCTGGTGATAATGGCGGCGGCAAAGATGATCAGCGCACCAAGCAACGGCTTGTCGAACAAGTTCGGGCTGCTGGTGGTCCAGTTCCAGTTGTCCAGCACGGCGATGAACAGCGCTGCCCCTGCAATCAGTTGTGCAATCAGCGAGAAGGTGCGCGCGCGCTGCCATTGCATGCGCAGGCCGATGCCGGCCAGGATGGCGGCGGTGGCAAGGCCACTGGCGGCCAGCATGTTCGCTTGTACCGTACCTTGCTGGCGCAGCAGGATCTCGGTCCAGGCGCCGGCCATGAACCACACGCCAGCAAAGGCCAGGAACCAGCTCGATGCATGCGGGAAGGCTTGCGTGTCGCCGTCCTTGTGGCGGCGCAGCGTGGTGGCCATGAAGAAGGCCGACACGGCAAGGATCAGGAAGCCGAGCCAGAGGTTTGAATCTCTTGCCGCTTGCGGCGCCAGACCACTGACGGCGCCAATGAACGAGATCCATGCCCCGGCCTGCACCAGCATGCCGAACATGAAGGTCAGGCGCTGGCGCTGGCGCAGGGCCACCCAGGTTACGCCCGCGCCTTCCAGGGCCCAGGCGGCGGAAGTCCAGCGGCCGTCGAGCGCGAACGGTATCGCCAGCGTGCCAAAGATCACCCCCAGTGCGACGAAGGATTCGACCAGCAGCTTGAGCTGGCCGGCGCGGCGGCGCCACAACACCATGGCCAGCACAATGTAAAACACGCCGATGCCCAGCGCCGAGAAGGCATTGCCAAATTCGACATCGCGCATCAGGCCCAGTTGCAGGCCAAAGGCAGCGAGCGCTGTGCCAAACACGATGGTGGCATCCACGTAAGGCTTGTCGTCGACCTTGCGGCGCAGCGCGTACACGACCGCGATGGCCACATAGAACAGGAAGAACAGGATCAGGAACAGCTGGGTCGACAGGTAATCCGACTCGGGCGAATAGCGCAGCACACCCCAGGCAGCGCCGATCACGAAAGTAAATGCGAAGCCCAGCAGGTTGAGTGCGCGCCAGGTGCGCTTGAGCGCAATGGCCAATACGCCAGCGTTCAGCAATGCGTAATACGAGAACAGCGCTACATGGCTGCCGCTGCCGGTGGAGGTCATGATCGGCGACAGGAAGCCGCCGCTGATGCCAAATACCGCCAGCCAGACAGCATTCTGCAGCACCGCCAGCAGGCAGGTGAACGCGGTCAGCACGAACAGCAGGCCGAACGCCAGACCGGATGGAATCAGGTGATACAGGCGGAACGCACCGAAGGTGACCAGCATCAGAATCGCAAGCGCCGCCCCCTGGATCGGCAGGCTCAGATTGCGGTGCGACAGGCGCATGCGCCAGCCCCAGACCAGCAAGCCAATATCGGCCAGCACGATGCCGGCAAGGCGCAGCTCGATCGGCACGGTGACCCGCTCGGAGGCGTACTTGAGAAGGAAGCTGACGCCGATGAACAGGATCAGCAGGCCCATCTTGGCCACCAGGTTGCCGGTAAACAGCCAGTTTTTGGCGGCCACCAGCCAGGCCGGCGGGGGCGATGGCGGGCGTGGCGGGGGTGGGGGCGACGGGGGCCGCGGCGGCGCAGCGGGGCGCGCGGGAGCCGTAGCAGGGGCGGGCGGCAGCGGCGCCAGCGCTGGCTTGATAACGCTCTTCGGGACTTCAATTGGTGGCGCCGCAGGCGGCGGACGTGGCGTCGGCGCGACAACCGGCGCCGGCGGCGCAGAAGATGCGGGCGGCGCTGCGGCAACCGGGGCTGCCACCTCGGCCGGCATGCGCGGCACCGGCGCCTGGGCGGCGTTCGTCTGGGCGCCAGCCTCGGCACGCTCCCGATTCAGCAGGCGCAGCTGGCTTTCCAGCTCGTCGACACGGCGGCGCAGCCCGCGCGTGACCAGCAGCGCCGCGAGCAGGGGATAGCCAAACAGTAAACCGCCGACCAACACAATGATGAATTCCATGCCGTCCTTAGTTGTCATTTGTGAAAACTTTTGTGCGATTGTAGCAAGCAGTTCATTGCTAAGGAAAAATAGTTGGCATACCCCAAGCTTGACATCCAATCGTGCCAGGTGGAGACTTGGATATGTTGCACACAGAGAACTTTTAGCAAGGCCAGCATGGCGCAATCGATACAGCTGACGATGGGCAGCGCGACGGCAGGCAAGAGCCGCCGTCTGATTCTGATTGCCTGGCTGTTTTCCGCGATTATTGTGCTGTCGCTGGCGTTTACTTATTACGGCATTGGCCTGCTCTCGGCCGGCCGCGCTTATGTGGGCGGCGAAGGCCTGTGGTCCAAAGCGCAAAAGGACATGACATACGCGCTGGGCCGCTATGCGCGCCTGCATGACCGGCGCGACTACCAGGCCTACCTTGATTCACGCGCGGTGATCCTGGGCGACCGCCAGGCGCGCCTCGAACTGGACAAACCCAATCCCGATTTGCAGGTCGTTCGCGCCGGCTTTCTGCAGGGGCGCAATCATCCGGACGATATCGACGGCATGGTGCGCCTGGTGCGCGACTTTCGCCGGGTGCCCGACATCGAAAAGGCAATCGACATCTGGAGCCGCGCCGACGTCGAGATTGATCATCTGATCGCGCTGGCCACCCGCATCGACCAGGCGGTCCAGTCGGGTAACAGCAGCGAAGCGGCGATGCTGCCCTATCTGGATGAACTGCACACACTCAATCAGCGCCTGACGCCGCTCGAAGACGCTTTTTCGTTCACCCTTGGGGAGGCCGCGCGCAAGACCCAGCTGGTGCTGGTGGTACTGCTGTTTGCCGGCGTGGCGATGTTCCTTGGTGCGGCTTTCCTGTTCTCCACCCGCCTGGTACGCCAGAGCGAACAGATTGAAAGCGCATCACGCCAGGGCGAGATCCAGTTCCGCGGCCTGCTGCAATTTGCGCCGATGCCGATTGTGATCGTGCGGCTGGCCGACAAATCGATCCGCTTCGCCAACGAACACGCGCTGGCACAATTCAAGATGTCGACCGAGCGCATGGATACGGTGCATTCCAGCGATTTCTATGTCGATCTGGGGGATCGCGAGCGGCTGGTCGCGCATTTGCAGCATCACCAAAGTGCCAACGACTGGGAGATTCGTCTGCACGACAGCCAGGGCAAGGTGTTCTGGGCATCGATGTCTTCGCAATGCATCACTTATTATGGCGACGAGTGCGTACTGACGGCGCTGACCAATATCGACGCGCGCAAATGCGAACAGCAGGAGCTGCACCGGCGCGCCTTCCATGATGAGCTGACCGGCTTGCCGAACCGCGCCATGTTCATGGCCAGCCTGGAGCACACCTTTGCTGAAAAACGCTGCAGCGGCGGCACATTCGCATTGATGTTCCTCGATCTGGATCGCTTCAAGGTGGTCAATGACGAACTGGGGCACGCTGCCGGCGACAAGCTGCTGCAGGAAGTGGCTACACGCGTGCGCGCCAGCGCGCCAGCGGCGGACATCGTGGCGCGTCTGGGCGGTGATGAATTTGTTATTTTAGTGACGGATCAAGCGGAGCCTGAACGGCTGCAACGAACCGCGCACAACATCATGGCGGCGCTGCGCTCACCGGTATGGATCGACAAGTCGAATGTCGACATCACGGCCAGCATCGGCATCAGCTGCTATCCGCGCGACGGCGACAACTTGATGGACATGATGAAAAGCGCCGATCTGGCCATGTACCGCGCCAAGGAGCAAGGGCGCGACAACTTCCAGTGGTACGGCGAGGCTGGCAGTGCTGCCGAACCTCGCTTTGCAACGCAATCGCTCTGAGTGAATCAGTAGCTGTAGAACATGCGCTGAATTTCCTTGCTGTTGTTGGTCTTCGTCAGCGCCAGCATCAGCAGAATGCGCGCCTTCTGCGGGTTGAGGGTGTCGGCCACCACAAAATCGAGTTCATCGTCATTGGCTTCGCCATTGCGCGCCAGGATGCCCTGGCCCACACGGCTGGCGCGCACCACGATGGCGCCCTTGGCACGCGCCGCCTTCAGCGCCGGCACCACCTTGGCAGCCAGGCTGCCATCACCCACACCGGCGTGAATGATGCCCTTGGCGCCGGCGGCCATGAAGGCGTCCACCGCGACCGGGCCAACGTTGGCGTAGCCGTACACAATCTCCACATTGGGCAGCGATTGCAGTGCGCTGATGTCGAATTCCGACTCGGTGGTGTGCTTGCGCACCGGCTGGCGATAGAAAAAGGCCTTGCTGCCCTGGATGTAGCCAAGCAGGCCCAGTTCGGGGGTGCGGAACGAATCCAGGGTCGAGGTATTGACCTTGGTGACATCGCGCGCAGCCTGAATCTGGTCATTCAGCGCGACCAGCACGCCTTTGCCTGCAGCTTCCGGACTGGCGGCCAGCAGCACCGCGTTGTACAGGTTGATCGGACCATCGGCCGACAGCGCGGTCGACGGGCGCATGGCGCCGACCAGCACCACCGGCTTGCGGCTCTTGACCACCAGGTTCAGGAAGTAAGCGGTTTCTTCCAGCGTATCGGTACCGTGGGTGATGACAATGCCATCGACGTTTGGCTGCGCCAGCAGTGTGTTGACCCGCTTGCCCAGCGTTAGCCAGTGTTCATTGGTCATGTTCTCGCTGGCGATCTGGAACACTTGTTCGCCACTGACGTTGGCCACCTTGGCCAGTTCCGGCACTGCCTGGATCAGCCGTTGCACGCTGACGGTGGCGGCGGTGTAACCCACGGTGGTGGTGCTGGTGGCGCCCGTGCCGGCAATGGTGCCGCCGGTTGCCAGCACCGTCACGTTGGCCAGCTTGGGTGCGGCCGAATCCGCGTGTGCGCTGGTAGCGACGGCAAACAGCAGTACGAGCGGCGCGAACAACGCGAACATCTTTTGCGCGGGGTGTTGGTAGTGCATGCGTTTCTCCTGGTATGACGTTATGGTTTTTTGTAGACGACGCCGTCTTTCATCACAAACTGCATCTGCTGCAGAATTGTAATGTCGCGCAGCGGATCGCCGCTGACCGCGACGATATCGGCCGCGTAGCCGGGTTCAATCGAACCTAGCCGGCCGGATTGATCGAGCAGGCTGGCCGCATTGAGCGTGGCCGCGCGGATGGCTTCGAGCGGCGGCATGCCCGCTTCAACCATGTACGCGAACTCTTTGGCGTTGTCACCGTGCGGGAAGACGCCGGCATCGGTACCGAACGCGATCTTCACGCCGGCCTTGTAAGCGCGGCTGAATGTGGCCTGAATCTGCGGCCCGATGGCCGCTGCCTTGGGGCGTACCAGCGGCGAATAATACTCGGGGTCCTTGGACTTGTCGGCCACATAGCGACCCGCAGTCATGGTTGGCACGTACCAGGCGCCTGTTTTCTTGAACAGGGCAATGGCTTCGTCATCCATGAGCGTGCCGTGTTCGATCGAGTCGACCCCGGCGCGCAAAGCGCGCTTGATGCCTTCGGTGCCGTGCGCGTGTGCCGCGACCCGGAAGCCATAATCCTTGGCGGTGCTGACGATGGCACGCAGCTCGTCTTCGGTGTACTGCGAGTTCTGGCCGCTGCGCGCCTGACTTAACACGCCGCCGGTGGCGGTAACCTTGATCAGGTCAGCGCCTTCCTTGTAGCGCGCGCGCACGGCCTGGCGGCCTTCTTCGGCACTGTTGACCACGCCTTCGTTGGGACCCGGGTTACCCAGGGCGCGGCCAAAGCGGGCCGACAGGCTGTTGGTCGGGTCGGCATGGCCGCCCGTGGTTGCAATCGATTTCCCGGCGGTGAACATGCGCGGACCAGGTACGGCGCCACTGTCGATGGCGCGCTTGAGCGCGACGTTCAATCCGTCGCTGGCGCCCAGGTCGCGTACCGTGGTAAAGCCGGCTTTGAGCGTACGCTCGGCCAGGGACACGGATCGGTATGCATAATCGGCCGGATTAAGCGTAAGCGTGTCGCGCAGCGCATCGACCTGCTTTTGCGTTTCGCCGGTCAGGTGTACATGCATGTCGATGAAGCCCGGCATGCAGGCATGCTGCGACAGGTCGATATGGTCCGGCCCGGCGCGCATCGGCTCGATCGCCTTGATCTTGCCATCCTCAATCTGAATGCTCACTTTGTCGCGCCAGGTGCCCGCCCTCACGTCCAGCAAGCGGCCGCAATCGACAGTTTGAACCGCTGCTTGCACACTGCTTGCTACGAGCAGAAGACACAGGGCGGAAAGCTTTTGCATGAGGAGCTCCGGTAGGTGTGGTGGAAAACGAGGATACACGAATTACCATAAAAAAAGGCCTCCCAGAAACGGAAAGCCTTTTTTACGCAAACCTGGATCAGGTCAGTGGCGCAGTGGATGGATCCTTGCTTGGATCGCTCAACTCACCTTCCCATTTTGCGACCACGGCAGTGGCAATGCCGTTGCCGATGACGTTGGTCGCAGAGCGTGCCATATCCAGGAAATGGTCTATTCCGAGCAGCAAGACCATGCCCGCTGCAGGTATGCCGAACTGGTCCAGGGTGGCAGCAATCACCACCAGCGAGGCGCGCGGCACGCCGGCCATGCCTTTGGAGGTCAGCATCAACACCAGCATCATTGTCATCTGGGTGCCGAGCGACATTTCAATACCGTAGGCCTGGGCGATGAAGATGGTAGCAAAGGTGCAATACATCATCGAGCCATCCAGATTGAAGGAATAACCGACCGGCAGCACAAAGGCGGCAATGCGGTTCTTCACGCCAAAGCGTTCCAGACCCTCGAGCGTTTTCGGGAAAGCCGCTTCGGACGATGCGGTTGAAAACGCCAGAATGGTCGGTTCGCGCAAAATGCGCAGCAGGGCAAACACGCGCGGGCCCAGGAACAGGAAACCGGCGATGGTCAGCACGATCCACAGCACGATAATGGCGAAATAGAATTCGGCCATGAAAATGCCGTAGGTCGACAGTACTTGCATGCCGCTCTTGGCGATGATGGCGGTAACCGCGGCAAACACGGCGATCGGTGCGAAGTTCATCACGTAGCCCGTCACCTTGAGCATCACGTGGGCGACGCCGTCAATGGCTTCAATCATCGGGTTGGCGCGCTGGCCGACGGCAGCGGCAGCGGTACCAAAGAAGATCGAGAACACGACGATTTGCAAAATCTCGTTTTTGGCCATGCCGTCCACGATCGACGATGGCACCAGGTGTGTGACAAAGTCTTTCAGCGACAGGCTCGATTTGGCCAGGTCATTGACCGCGGTGGGGTCGAGGAATTTTTCCATGCCCAGACCTGGCTTGAACAGATTCACCATGATCAGACCGAGCGACAACGAGATGAATGAGGCAATCACGAACCAGCCCAGGGCCTTGACCCCGACCCGCCCGACTTCTTTCGCGTCACCCATTTTGGCAATGCCCACCACCAGGGTCGAGAACACCAGCGGCGCAATGATCATCTTGATCAGGCGAAGGAACAGCGTGGTGATCAGGCCCATGTACTCGGCGAAGGCTTTGGGATCGGCCAGCGTGATGTTGGCGACATAGCCAGCAACGATGCCGAGTATCAAGCCCGCGATGATGTAGATGGTCAGGCGGTTGCGTTTATTCATGTGCTGCATCCTGTAATTGGGTCGATCCGTGCGTTCTCGGGCAAAATTGGTGTATTTTGTGAGCAGACAAGCCGAATGGGTGATGAAACTTCTGGCAAGTTCCGCAGTATCCTAGGCACTGCTAGTGCTGTCAAGCTCGCTACGGCGCCAATAAATCCGACAAAAAACAACATGATCGAACTAAAGAACGTCAGTAAATCGTATGGCGCATTTCAAGTGCTCACGGACTGCAGCACCAGGGTGGACAAGGGCGATGTGGTGGTCATTTGCGGGCCTTCCGGCTCGGGCAAGTCAACCCTGATCAAGACCGTCAACGGGCTCGAACCGTTTCAGGCGGGCGAAGTGCGGGTCGATGGCGTGTCCGTCGGCGACCCGCGCACCGACCTGTCGCGGCTACGGGCGCGCATCGGCATGGTGTTCCAGAATTTCGAGCTGTTCCCCCATCTGTCTGTACGCGAAAACCTGACCCTGGGCCAGACCAAGGTGCTGGGCCGCAGCCTGGACGAAGCCACGGCCAAGGGCTTGCAATACCTGGACCGGGTCGGCCTGCTGGCGCAGCAGGATAAGTTTCCCAGCCAGCTGTCGGGCGGCCAGCAGCAGCGCGTGGCCATCGCGCGCGCGCTGGCGATGGACCCGATTGCCATGCTGTTCGACGAGCCCACCTCCGCGCTGGACCCGGAAATGATCACCGAGGTGCTGGATGTGATGGTCGGCCTGGCGCAAGAGGGCATGACCATGATGGTCGTCACCCACGAGATGGGGTTTGCGCGCAAGGTGGCCGACCGTATTGTTTTCATGGACCATGGCCGCATCGTCGAAGATACGCCGACCCAGGACTTCTTCAGCGCGCCCAAATCCGAGCGCGCGCGCGAGTTCCTGGCCAAGATCATTCACTGACCGGCGCTGTCAGAAGCTCTGGCGCGTCAGCGCGAAGCAGGGCAAGCCTGCGCTGTCAGCGCCGCCCCCAGCTGGCGCGCGCTGTCGAAATCGGCGCCATTGAGTTCTTCACCAAAGCGGCTGCGCAGCTGCTCTTCGGTCAGTTCCATTTTGCGCGGCGCGGCGGCGGCAATCGCATACGCCATCGAAGTACGCATGTCGCGGGCTGTCAGGGCGCCTGCGTCATACACGTTGGACAAGGTGGCCAGCGCGAAGTGATCGCACTTGTCGCCGGCCTGCTTCAGGTAGGACAAGGCGTCCAGCTTCCACTGCACCACAGTCGGATCGCTGGCGTTTTCGGCCATGTCGAATTCACGGCCATACGGTCCTTCGGTATAAAAATCAAGCTGCGCCTTGATCATGCCCGCGCGGGCCGCCGCGGCCAGAAAGCCCAGCCGCTCCTGCACTTGTGCCGGCGAGACGCCTGCGCACAATGCCACCATTGCTTCGCGTTCCTTCAAAAACGCGGCGTGTTCGGTGGGGTCGGCGTAAGGCGCCACCGGATCCGCGTTGGCAGCGCAGATTGATTCGGCTTGATACACCTCGTACGCGGCTGCTGCATCGCCCCCGCGCGCCTTGCCGATCCGTTCGGCGATATACGCCGCAACGGTCTTGCCACCCAGGTCCAGCGCCCGCCCATTGCGCCCGTTCACGCTGGCGCTGCGGCTCGGCACTGGTGGAAACAGATCCCTGTCCGGCGCGGCCTGCGGCAGCGAAGCGAGCCAGCCGATCTGGTCGACGGGTTTCTGGGCCGCTTTTGCGGGAACGGGTGCGGGTTCGTTTTCCTTCGCGGGCAACGCGAACCAGGCCGCTACCGTCAAGGCGGCGATACCAAGAACGAACAGGGCGCTGTCGCGTAGTTTCATCAGCATAGAACAGTATGCAGTCCGCAGATCAACTGCGGACTGCGTGCGCTCTTAGTTAAACAGCGAGCAGTAGTTCTGGCTGCGTTCCAGATTGGCGCCGACCGAACCGCTGGAGGCGATGATCTTGACCCAGCCGTTCGGCTTGGTGGCGGTCGGCGTCACACCACAATTGCTGTGCACCCAGTGAATGCCAGTGCCGCTCGTGTATTTCAGGCCGCACAGGCCGAGGCGCTGGTTGACCTTGATGGCGGCCAGCGACTTGGGCATGGTGGTGGCATTGCGTACGTAGTCGACCGCGTACACATTGTCCATCGCCACATCATAGGTTTTGCCGTCCTGGTCGGAGCGCAGGTTCAAGCGGGTGTGGGTCAGCCGCACGCCATCAATCACGGTGGAGCCCGTGGCAAAGCGGGGCGCGCTGGTCACGGTGCCAGTGATGTAGGCACCTTTGTTGGCAGTGCAGGTAGACAGTTCGGAAGCCGAGGCAAGCAGCGTTTGGGACAGCAAAAACAGAGCAATCGTTAATTTTTTCAATTTAGATCTCCAATTTCGTGTGTTAAGAACAGCCCGGATGACTCCGATGCTCCTGCACGCGACGCTGAAACGCAGGTACCGCCTTGCTCAGAATCTATTGCCGAGTCTAGTGCGAAAACCCAGCATAACGAACATATGTTTCAAAATCATGACAATTGTTGATGCCAAAAACATACAGATTTCTTTTAATAAAGTTCGTAATAGAGGGGGCAGAAGCGCCGGTCCGGAAACGCCGCAGCGGGTAAAATGACGGCATCCGTTTTTTGAAAGCCGCCATGTCCACGCCCGAACTCGACTCCCCGAAAAGCATTACCATCGCCCGCCCGGATGACTGGCACCTGCACCTGCGCGATGGCGCGGCCCTGGCCAGCGTGCTGCCGCACAGTGCGCGCCAATTTGCGCGCGCCATCGTGATGCCAAATCTGAAGCCGCCTGTCACCACCACGGCCATGGCCGCGGCCTATCGCGAGCGGATTCTGGCTGCACTGCCGTCGGGCATGCGTTTCGAACCGCTGATGACGCTCTACCTGACCGACAATACCGACCCCGACGAGATTCGGCGCGCTGCGGACAGCGGCTTTGTTCACGCGGTCAAGCTATACCCGGCAGGCGCCACCACCAATTCCGACGCGGGCGTCACTGATCTTGCCAAGTGCTACAAAACGCTCGAAGCTATGCAGGAAGTTGGCATGCCCTTCCTGGTGCATGGCGAAGTGACCGATCAGGAGATCGATCTGTTTGACCGCGAAGCGGTCTTTATCGAACGCGTGATGCGGCCACTGCGGCGCGACATGCCCGCGCTGAAGATCGTGTTCGAACACATCACCACCAAGGACGCGGCGCAGTACGTGGCGGAAGCGGAAGGCCCGATCGCGGCCACCATCACGGCGCACCACCTCCTGTACAACCGCAACGAGATCTTTAAGGGCGGCATTCGTCCGCACTACTACTGCCTGCCCGTGCTCAAGCGCGAAGAACATCGCCTGGCGCTGATGACTGCCGCCACCAGCGGCGACGAGCGCTTCTTCCTGGGCACCGATTCGGCGCCGCACGCGATTGGCGCGAAAGAGACTTCCTGCGGCTGCGCCGGCTGCTACACCGCCTTGCACGCGATGGAGATGTACGCCGAAGCATTCGAACGTGCCGGCGCGCTCGACAAGCTTGAAGGCTTCGCCAGCCAGTTTGGCCCCGACTTCTACGAGCTGCCACGCAATACCGAGACCGTCACCCTGGTGCGCGAAGCATG
The DNA here is from genome assembly GCF_900129765.1 of Massilia sp. CF038. GTDB lineage: Bacteria > Pseudomonadota > Gammaproteobacteria > Burkholderiales > Burkholderiaceae_D > Telluria_A. The sequence continues at coordinate 327,272 of NZ_FQWU01000004.1, read as the reverse complement.
GACGCTGCCGCAAACCGTGCCAATGGCCGATTCGGCGCTGGTGCCACTCAATGGCGGCGAACAGATCAACTGGAAGCTGCTGTAGTCTGATGTTCGACCAGATTGACTGGACGCGGCCGTGGTACGACGCGGTCCGGCCGGCGTTTGCGCGGCTCGATTTCTCAGCGTTAGGTATCACCGGCGCGCTCAATGCCGGTGCACAGTCGCTGGCGCTGCACAACCATGCAGGGCAGCCGCTGCGCTTTGTGCCGCAAGCGCAACTGCCCGAGGGGCGCGCCTACGAGGAATTCATCGGCAGCACAGGCTGCGTGCCTACACGCGAGAATCTGCATGATTTTTTCAATGGCCTGGTGTGGCTGACCTTCCCGCGTATCAAGCAGCAGCTCAATGCGCTGCAGGCGGCGCAGATTGCGCTGGCTGGGGTGGGCAAGTCGCGCGGGGCGGCGCGTGATGCGGCGACCATTTTTGACGAAAACTGCGCGTTGCTGATTGTGCGCCGTGGCGCAGAGGGGCAAGCGCTGGCGCAGGCGCTGCGTGCCCATGCGTGGCAGGATGCGTTGGTGCAGCGGCGTGCCATGTTCGGGCCGGACGTGCAGGTGTGGTTGTTCGGGCACGCGCTGATGGAAAAACTGGTCGCGCCGCGCAAGGCTATTACGGCGCATACGCGCGTGGTTGAAGCAGATGATGTCCACTTTACCCTCACCGCCGACGCGCAGCGCGCATGGATCGATGCGCATCTTGCTGCGTCGCTGGCGACGGAGCAGTTGAACACGGCATGCTTCACGCCACTGCCAGTGCTGGGTATACCGGGTTGGTGGCCGGAGCAGGATGAAGCGTTTTACGCCGACGCAAGCGTCTTCCGACCCCGTCGTCCTCGCGAAGGCGGGGACCTATAGACAGTTCGCGAAGTCGGGTAGGTGCTATGGGCCCCCGCCTTCGCGAGGGCGATGTTTCGACTATTTATAAGGAACGATCATGATCCGTTGGGGCATTCTCGGCACCGGTAAAATCGCGCGCGCCTTTGCAAACGCACTCAAAGACACGCCTGATGCCGTCCTGGCAGCCGTGGCCTCGCGCAGCGCCGACAGCGCCGCCGCCTTCGGCGCCGAATTCGGCGTCGCGCGGACGTACGGCCGCTACGAAGACCTGGCCGCCGCGCCGGACATTGACATCGTCTACATCGCCACGCCGCACCCCATGCATGCCGAGAACGCCCTGATGCTGCTAAACGGCGGCAAGGCGGTCCTGTGCGAAAAAGCGTTCACCATCAATCGTCGTCAGGCCGAGCAGGTGGTCGCCCTGGCCCGTGAAAAAAAGCTGTTCCTGATGGAAGCCATGTGGACCCGCTTCATGCCCGCACTGGCCGAAGTCAAGCGCATCATCGCCAGCGGCGAGATCGGCCCCGTGCATCTGGTGACCGCCGACTTCGGCTTTACCGCCACCAAGGACCCGGCCCACCGCGTCAACAATCCCGATCTGGGTGGCGGTGCTTTGCTCGATCTGGGCATCTACCCGCTTTCGCTTGCTACCGCGCTGCTCGGGCCCGTGGCCTCGGTGCAGGCAAAAGCCGACGTCGGCCCAACCGGTGTTGACCTGCAAACCAGCTTCACCCTGCAGCACGAAGGCGGCGCCATGTCAGTGTGCTGCTGCTCGTTCAAGGTGCGCACCCCATGCGAACTGACGGTCAGCGGCGAGCTGGGTTTTGTGCGCATGAACACGCAGTTTCACCGCACCACCAGCGTCACCGTGTCGCGCGCGGACGGCCACACGCGCACTGTTCCCACCCCGTTCCTGGGCAACGGGTATGTACACGAAGCGATGGAAGCGGGACGCTGTTTGCGCGCCGGCCTGCTGGAAAGTCCCATCATGCCGCTGGCAGAAACCCTGCACCTGATGGGCGCACTGGACAGCATTCGGCGCCAGATCGGTGTGCGCTATCATGATGATGAGTAAGAGTTGGTTACTATGCGCGTTTTGTTGCTTAACGTGCAGGGTTTTCTGCCGTCCTGGTGCTAAACTCAGCGTCGGCCAACATCACTACGTGCCGATGACAAGCGCCCCACTATGCACCCGCAGATGACAGTCACTACCGAAGATAGAAAGCAGATGATTTCCCGGCTCCTGACGCAGAAGGCGGGCTGCGTTGCCGATCCTAACGTTCTGGCCGAGCAGGTGCTGTGGCTGTGGGAGCAGGTGGCGTTTCACCTGACGCCGCTCATTGGCGTGTCCGGCTTTCAAAGCTTGTACGCGCGCGCCCTCCATCTGGCCGCCCCGGACTGCCCCGGATTCTCTGCAGTCCTGCCGGGAAAATCGATCGATCTTTTGTTCCATACCCTCAAGGAAGACTTGCGTGCGCTCGAGCCCGGTGTGGCCGAGTCGTGCGGCAACGTCTTGCTCAATACGTTCACCGATTTGGTCGAATCGATGATCGGCGAGGTCCTGATGGCGCAAATATTGCGCTCGGCCTGGGTTGGACAATCTCACGGAAACAGCTAGGAAATTCAAGATGTCGAACAAGGTAAATCTTCAAAAATTACAGACCGGCGTACCCGGCCTGGATACATTGCTCGAGGGCGGTATTTCCAAGTATTCGTTCATCGTATTGACAGGCGCGCCCGGGAGCGGCAAGACCACGCTGGCGCACCAGATCATGTTTGCCCTGGCCAGCGAGCAGCGCAAGGCCTTGTTCTTCACCATTCTGGGCGAGCCACCGCTCAAAATGCTGCGGTTCCAGCAGCAGTACAGCTTTTTCGATCCAGCCAAGGTGGGATCGGCAATCAAATATGTAAACCTGGCGGACGACCTGCAAAAAGGCGGCTTCAGTGGTGTGCTCGAGCGCATCCTGGCCGAAGTGCAGAGCTTCCAGCCCGAGCTGATTTTTGTGGACTCGTTCAAGTCCGTGGTGCAGGCCACGCGCGACGCGCATCAGAGCATGGCCAGTCTGCAGTACTTTGTGCAGCAGCTGGGCGTGCAACTGTCGACCTGGCAGGCCACCACCTTCCTGATCGGCGAATACGCCGACAGCACGCAGGAAGAGAACCCCATCTTCACGGTCGCCGACGGGGTCATTCATCTGTGCCAGGACATGGACGAAAACGCCGCCGTGCGCAAGGTCCGCGTCGTCAAGATGCGCGGCTCGCATCATATGCAAGGCTTGCACTGCTTCCGCATCACCGCTAACGGCCTGCAGGTGTATCCGCGCCTGCTCTCGGGCGGCATTGTCGACGCACCCGAAGACCCTGCCTTCCGCCGCGGCGGTGCGCGCATTTCCTCGGGCAGCGCAGAACTTGACGCCATGCTGCACGGTGGTATTCCCGTTGGCTACTCGGTTGTGATCAATGGCCCATCCGGTGCCGGCAAAACGGTGCTGGCGACTTCCTTCCTCAAAGCGGGCGCTGAAGCGGGTGAGCACGGGATTGTCGCTTCGTTCGAGAATGGCTTCTTCCATGCTTCGAATTCGCCCTTGCAGGCGATGATCGAAGCCGGTCAGGTGACCGACGTGCGTCCACGCGCCTTCGACATGTCGATCGAAGAAATCGTTACCGAACTGGCCGACGCCGCCATTCGCACCGGCGCGCGCCGCATTGTGATCGACTCGTTGACCGCCCTGGAACTGGTGCTGGCCCCCCAGTTCCGCGCAAACTTCCAGGAGTCGCTGTTCCGCATGCTGTCGAATCTGCACGCGCGCGGTGTAACGGTCATGATGATCCGAAACCTGTCGGAAGCGGGTGATCAGATCTTCAGCCCCAGTTCCTTTATCGTCGACTGCATCATCTCGATGCGCTACATCGAGCGCGACAACCGTCTGATCAAACTGATCGCGTGTCCGAAACTGCGCGGCTGTTCGCACAGCGACGAGGTGCGCGAGTTCGTGACGCACGCCGATCATATTCAAATCGCCATCCCCGCGCAGTAGCAATTACACGGACAGAAACGGACACCAAATTGGACCATGGCGCGCACGACGATCAACGATTGAAAGACGCCATCGGTCGTCTGGTCGATGCCGTGCGCGACCAGCGCAGCGGCGAAGCCGAAGTGGCCGACCTGACCGGCCTGGTGTCGCAGCTGCGTGCGGCCAATCAGCATTTGGTATTGGCGGCCGTGCGGTCGCAGGTGTCGCACGAGGCGGCCGAAGCGCGCAACCGTCAGCAGAATGAATTCCTGGCCATGCTTGCGCATGAGTTGCGCAATCCGCTGGCGCCCATCAGCGCCGCCGCGCAATTGCTCAAGATGCCCGGAGTGGATGCGCGCAGCGTGCAAAAGTCGAGCGAGGTGATTGCGCGCCAGGTCAAGCACATGACCGAACTGGTCGACGACCTGCTCGATGTATCGCGCGTCACGCGCGGGCTGGTCACGCTCACGCGCAAAAGTGTGGACTTGAAGCGGGCTGTGGCCAGCGCGGTTGAACAGGCGCGCCCCAGCATTGAAGCGCGCCGCCATGCACTGATTCTGCGTCTGAGTGGCGATGCCGCGTTTGTCGAGGGCGACCAGACCCGATTGATTCAGGTGATCGTCAACTTGCTCACCAACGCAGCCAAGTACACGCCGCAGGGCGGCGAAATCGTGCTGGTGCTGGAAGCAAATGGGCCGGAAGTGCGCCTGTGCGTGAGTGACAACGGCAGCGGCATCGAACCGGCGCTGCTGCCGCATATCTTCGATTTGTTCACGCAGGGTGAACGCACGCCCGACCGGGCCCAGGGCGGCCTTGGACTCGGGCTGGCGCTGGTGAAAAGTATGGTGGCCCTGCATGGCGGCCGGGTCGAAGCACACAGCAAGGGGCCGGGCACCGGCAGCGCGTTCAGCATTTTCCTGCCCTTGATGGGCACTGTTGCGGCCGAGCCGCCACCGGATGGGGCGATTGAAACGCCGCCCGCAGCGGCGCCCATGCGCCTGTTAATCGTTGACGACAATGCCGACGCTGCCGAATCGCTGGCAGCATTGCTGGCTAGCGAAGGCCACGAGGTCAAGGTGATGGAAGACGCCCACAGCACGCTGCAGCACGTTACCCAGCATGCGGACGCGGCGCAAGCCTTCATCCTTGATATTGGTTTGCCGGACATGGATGGCTACGAGCTGGCGCGCCGTCTGCGGGCCTTGCCGGGCAACGGACACACCCTCTTTATTGCGCTCACCGGTTACGGGCAGGCGCATGACAAGGTACTGGCCAAGGCGGCCGGCTTCGATCACCACTTTGTGAAGCCGGTCGATCTGCAAGAGCTGGAAAGCGCGCTGGCGCGCGGCCGACTGCACTAGTTCTTACACTTTCAGGAACTCTTCCTTGCCACCCAGCCAGCGTGCCAGGTGGGCTTCCACCACATCATCGGCCGCATTCTGAATCAGCTCGTGCGCCACATCGCGCGCTTGCTCCACCAGCCACTGGTCGGTTTCCAGATCGGCAAAGCGCAGCATCGCCTGGCCTGACTGGCGCGCGCCCAAAAATTCGCCGGGTCCGCGAATCTCCAGATCACGCCGCGCGATCTCGAAGCCGTCGGTCGTCTCGCGCATTGTCATCAGGCGCTGCTTGGCAATCTGGCCCAGCGGGCTTTGATACAGCAGCAGGCACACGCTGGCAGCCGAACCGCGGCCCACGCGGCCACGCAGCTGGTGCAGCTGCGACAGGCCGAAACGTTCGGCGTGCTCGATCACCATCAGCGACGCATTGGGCACGTCCACCCCCACTTCGATCACGGTAGTGGCAACCAGCACCTGCACCTCATTGGCCGTGAACGCATCCATCACTTCCTGCTTCTCCAGCGGCTTCATGCGGCCATGCACCAGGCCCACCTGCAAATCGGGCAGGGCCTCGGCCAGCATGGCATGGGTGTCGGTGGCCGTTTGCAGCTGCAGCGCTTCGGATTCTTCGATCAGCGGGCAGACCCAGTACACCTGGCGGCCTTCGAGCGCGGCCGCGTGGACCCGTTCGATGACCTCATCGCGCCGGTTCTGGTCCACTGCGCGCGTAACGATCGGGCTGCGGCCGGGCGGCAGTTCATCAATCACCGATACTTCCAGGTCGGCGTAATAGGTCATTGCGAGCGTACGCGGGATCGGCGTGGCCGACATCATCAGCTGATGCGGCGTCTTGCCATTGCTGCCCTTGTTGCGCAGCGTGAGCCGCTGGCCCACGCCAAAGCGGTGCTGCTCGTCGACGATCACAAGGCCCAGTTTGGCAAAGCTGACGGTATCCTGAATCAGTGCATGGGTGCCGATCACCAGCTGCGCCTCGCCCGACTCCACCTGGGCGGTGGCAGCGAGCTTGTCCTTCTTTTTGAGGCTGCCGGTCAGCCAGGCGACCTTCACACCCAGCGGCTCCATCCACGCGGCGATCTTGCGGAAGTGCTGGTCTGCCAGAATTTCGGTGGGCGCCATGAGCGCGGCCTGGTAGCCGCTGTCGATGGCCTGGGCAGCGGCCAACGCCGCCACTACGGTCTTGCCGCTGCCGACGTCGCCCTGCAGGAGGCGCTGCATCGGATACGGGTTCTTCAGATCGGCGCGGATTTCCTTGAGCACGCGCTGCTGGGCGCCTGTCAGTGTGAATGGCAGCTGGCCCAGAAACGCGTCTGACAGTGCACCGATCGCCTTCAGGACCGGCGCGCCTTTGCTGCGCCGCGCACGCTGGGCGCGTTTGAGAGAAAGCTGCTGGGCCAGCAGTTCATCGAACTTCATTCGAACCCAGGCCGGGTGCGAGCGTTCGACCAGCGCGTTGGCGTCGATTTCCTGAGGCGGGTAGTGCAGCAGCCGCACGGCAGGTTCAAAGTTCGACAGATTCATGGACGACAGCAGGGCCGGGGGCAAGGTGTCCTGCCAGTCGACCCGTTTCATCGCGTCGGAAATCGCGCGCCGCAAAATCGCCTGCGACAAGCCTTCACCAGCCGGATACACCGGAGTCAGCTCCTTGGGCAGGGGCGCGCCTTCGTTGATGACCTTGTACCCTGGATGGACCATCTCGGCCCCGAAGAAGCCATGTTTCAGTTCGGCGCGAGCGCGTACGCGGGTGCCTTCGGCCAGTTGCTTGACCTGGCTGCCGTAAAAATTCATGAAGCGCAGCAGCAGGTCACCCGTGTCGTCCGCAATGGTCACCAGCAGCTGGCGCCGCGGGCGGTAGGCGATTTCATTCTTGGTTACCACCCCTTCAACCTGGGAGACATGGCCCCCGCGCAGGCACGCGTCGCGGATCGGGACCACGGAGGTCTCGTCTTCATAGCGCATCGGCAGGTGCAGCACCAGATCCATATCGGTGCGCAGACCCAGCTTGGCGAGCTTGCTTTCGTTGGTTTTTGGCGCTGCTTTAGGTTTCGAAGGAGGCATATTGCTGCGAAATGGCGGCGCTAGGATAAAATAGAGGGTTGCCTTGCGCGTGAGCGCTATTGTAAGGCCCAGAAGCCAAGTTGGCTCTAAATCATCGTCCTCGCGAAGGCGGGGACCTATTCCACGATGCCGAAGTTGTTCAGCGTGCTATGGGCCCCCGCCTTCGCGAGGGCGATGTAACAACTTTTTAAAGTTCGCATATGTACTCGCTTTCCGATTTCGATTTCGAGCTCCCGCCGGAGCGTATTGCCCAGTTGCCGCTGCCGAACCGCAGCGCTTCGCGCTTGTTGCACGTGGACGGCCAGACCCTGGTCGACCGCCAGTTTGCCGACATCGTCGACCTGCTCGCGCCTGGCGATCTGCTGGTGATGAACGATACCCGCGTGCTGAAAGCGCGCTTTTTCGGCGTCAAGGAAACTGGCGGCAACGTTGAAGTGCTGGTCGAGCGCGTGCTTGACAACCGCACCGTGCTGGCCCAGGTACGCGCCTCCAAGTCGCCCAAGCCGGGCAACAAGATCCGCCTGGCCGACGCCTTTACCGTGACTGCGGGCGAGCGCGCGGGCGAATTCTTCACGCTCACCTTTGACGGCGACGTGTTCGACCTGATCGAACAATACGGCCGCCTGCCGCTGCCGCCCTACATCGAGCACGACGCCGATGAATTCGACGAAACGCGTTACCAGACCGTGTACTCGCGCGAGCCGGGCGCCGTGGCCGCACCCACGGCCGGCCTGCATTTCGATCAGCCCCTGCTCGACCGCCTCCAGGCCAAGGGCGTGCAGTTTGCGTACGTGACCCTGCACGTGGGCGCGGGCACCTTCCAGCCAGTGCGGGTGGAAGTGCTGGCCGAGCACAAGATGCACACCGAGTGGTACACCGTGCCGCAGGCAACGGTGGACGCCGTGCGTGCGGCCAAGGCTGGCGGACGCGCCGTGGTCGCCGTGGGCACCACCAGCCTGCGCGCGCTGGAGTCGGCATCGCAGTCGGGCCAGCTGGAAGCCGGCAGCGCCGATACGGCCTTGTTCATCACCCCAGGCTATACCTTCAAGACCGTCACGCGCCTGATCACCAACTTCCACCTGCCCAAGTCGACCCTGTTGATGCTGGTGTCGGCCTTTGCCGGCTTCGATGAGATCAAGCGCGCCTATGCGCACGCGATCGCCGGCCAATATCGCTTCTTCAGCTATGGCGACGCCATGCTGCTCACCACAGAAAACAAGTAATCATGCTCGACTTTAAACTCCTCAAGACCGATTCCAGCGGCCTGTCGCATGCGCGGCGTGGCCGGCTGACCCTCAACCACGGCGTGATCGAAACACCGATCTTCATGCCGGTCGGGACCTACGGTTCGGTCAAGGCGATGTCGCCGGTCGAACTGAAGGAAGTCGGCTCTCAGATCATCCTGGGTAATACCTTCCACCTGTGGCTGCGCCCGGGCACCGAAGTGCTCAACAAGTTCGGCGGCCTGCACGGCTTCATGGGATGGGACAAGCCGATCCTGACCGACTCGGGCGGTTTCCAGGTGTTCTCGCTGGGGGCGATGCGCAAGATTACGGAAGAGGGCGTCAAGTTCTCCTCGCCCATCGACGGCAGCAAATTGTTCCTGTCGCCGGAAATCTCGATGCAGATCCAGCGTGCGCTGAACTCCGACATCGTGATGCAGTTCGACGAATGCACACCCTACGAAATCGACGGCCGTCCCGCCACCAGCGAAGAAGCGGCCAAGTCGATGCGCATGTCGCTGCGCTGGGCCCAGCGCTCAATGAACGAATTCACCCAGGGCGAAAATCCCAACGCGCTGTTCGGCATCGTCCAGGGCGGCATGTTCGAGCACCTGCGCGACGAATCACTCGCCGGTCTGGAAGAGATCAACTTCCCTGGCATTGCCATTGGCGGGCTGTCGGTCGGCGAGCCGAAAGAAGACATGATGCGCATGCTCGAACACGTGGGCCCGCGTCTGCCTGCGCACAAGCCGCACTACCTGATGGGCGTGGGTACGCCGGAAGACCTGGTGGCTGGCGTGGCCAACGGCATCGACATGTTCGATTGCGTGATGCCGACTCGAAATGCGCGTAATGGCTGGTTGTTTACGCGTTTTGGCGACGTCAAGATCAAGAATGCCCGCTACAAGGATGATCAGGGGCCGCTGGACGAAAGCTGCGACTGCTATTGCTGCAAGAATTTTTCACGCGCGTATTTACATCATTTGCACCGCTCGAAAGAGATCCTGGGTGCGCGTTTGAACACGATTCACAACCTGCACTATTACCTGAAGCTGATGAGTGAAGTGCGCGATGCGATTGATGCAGACCGGTTCCACGCGTTCCGCCTGGAATTCAACGCTGCCAGGGCCAGGGGCGTCTAAAACATCGCACTCGCGAGCATCCACATCGCACTCGCGAAGGCGGGTGCCTATGCCACGTCACCGAATTCGGAAAGGTGGAATGGGCCCCCGCCTCCGCGAGGGCGATGTAGGGGGTACGCCCGATGTAGGTGAGTGCGATGCAGGCGAGGGTGATGTAGTGGGGCAATTAATTTATAAGTGTTCAACACTTGCAAAAAGATTTACAGCAGCCAGATACCAGCAATTGGTCTGGCGCTACCGGGCGATGCTAGAATACAGCGCTGCTTTTTTTAACTAATACACTGATATCGGAGTTCTCGTGCTTATTTCCACTGCTTTCGCGCAAGCGACCGCGCCAGTCAAAACCGGCGACATGGGCTCGCTGCTGGGCGGCCCAATTCCTATCTTCGCGCTGATGTTCGCGGTCATGTATTTCCTGATGATCCGTCCGCAGCAAAAGAAGGCGAAAGAACAGCGCGCCATGATGGATGCACTGGCCAAGGGCGACGAAGTGGTCACCGCCGGCGGCATTCTGGGCAAGGTCAGCAAGGTCAACGACACCTACGTGACCATTGAAATTGCTGCCAACACCGACATCGTGGTGCAAAAGCACGCGATCTCGACTTTGCTGCCGAAGGGCACCATCAAGTCGCTGTAAGCCTGACGGGCGGCAGCGCCGCCCGACTGTTCAATCTGAACGCTGGAACATTATGAACCGCTATCCGCTCTGGAAATACCTTCTGATCGTTTTCGCGCTGTTGATGGGCGCCTTGTACACGGCGCCCAACTACTTCGGCGATTCGCCTGCATTGCAAGTGACGACCTCCAAGGCCACGCTCAAAATCACGAACGACACGGCCGACCGCGTCAAGTCCGTCCTGAAGAACGCCGGCATTGCCGAGCAGGGCATCGAACTGGAAGGCCAGGGCAGCAACGTCGCCGTGCGCGCCCGTTTTGCCACGCCGGATGCCCAGTTCAAGGCCAAGCTGGCCCTGGAAAAGGATTTGAACCGCGGCCAGACCGAACCCGACTATGTGGTCACGGTCAATCTGGTCAAGAACGTACCAAAGTGGATGCAAGCCGTGCGCGCGCTGCCGCTCAACCTGGGTCTGGACTTGCGCGGCGGCGTGCACTTCCTGCTCCAGGTCGATGCTGCCGCCACCGCGGAAACCAAGCTCAAAGGCGTGGTCGCCGGTGTGCGCTCCCAGCTGCGCGACAAATCGATTCGCCATGCCGGCATCGAACGCGTCGGCCGTGCAGTCGAAGTGCGCTTCCGCGATGCTGCCACGCTAGCTGCCGCGCGCAGCGTACTGGCCAGCCAGTTCACCGACCTCGCATTTGCTGAAGCGGCCGATGGTACCGACGTCAAGCTGGTTGCCACCCTCAAGCCGGAAGCGCTGCAGCGCACCGTGGACGAAGGCGTAAAGCAAAACATCTCGACCCTGTCGAAGCGGATCAATGAGCTGGGTGTGTCCGAGCCGATCATCCAGCAGCAGGGCGCCGACCGTATCGTTGTCCAGCTGCCAGGTGTGCAGGACGTGGCCCACGCGAAAGACATCATTGGCCGCACCGCCACCCTGGAACTGCGGATGGTCGATTCGACCGTGCTCCCAGGCACTGAAGAAACCGCCACTATCCCGTTCACTTCGGAACTGTTCACGCTCGAACAGGGCGGCCCGCTGGTCTTGTCGAAAGACGTGATCCTGTCCGGCGAATACATTTCCAGCGCTGACGCGACCTTCGACCAGCATCAGGCCCCGGCCGTGAGCCTGGACCTGAACGGCGACGGCGGCCGCAAAATGCGTGAAGCGACCCGCGACAACATCGGCAAGCGCATGGCAATTTTGCTGAAAGAAAAAGGCAAGTACACCATCCTGTCGGCCCCGACCATTCAAAGTGAGCTGGGCAGCAAATTCCAGATCACCGGCATGGGTTCGGTCGACAAATCCACCGAACTGGCCCTGTTGCTGCGCTCGGGTGCACTGTCGGCCCCGATGGAATTCATCGAAGAACGCGTGATCGGCCCGCAACTGGGTGCCGAAAACATCGCCAAAGGCTTGTACTCGACCGTGTATGGCTTTGCCGCGATCGCCATCTTCATGATCATCTACTACCACCTGTTCGGTTTCTTCAGCGTTGCGGCGCTGGGCTCGAACTTGCTCTTCCTGCTGGCCGCGCTGTCGTTCTTCCAGGTCACGCTGACTCTGCCGGGTATTGCCGCTATTGCGCTGGCGCTCGGTATGGCAATTGACGCCAACGTGCTGATCAACGAACGCATCCGCGAGGAGCTTCGAGCGGGCAACACGCCGCAGGCCGCCATTGCGGCTGGTTTCGACCGCGCCTGGGCCACCATTCTCGACTCGAACGTGACCACCCTGATCGTCGGTATCGCTCTGTGGATGTTTGGTTCGGGCCCGATCCGCGGCTTCGCCGTGGTGCACTGCCTGGGTATTTTGACCTCGATGTTCTCCGCCGTGTTTGTATCGCGCGGTGTGGTCAACCTGTGGTACGGCCGCAAGAAAAAACTGACTGGTGTCTCGATCGGTACCGTCTGGACTCCTGGCGTTTCTAGCCTGAAATAATCAGAATTTACTACTAGGATTCAAGATGGAATTTTTCCGAATCAAGAAAGATATTCCCTTCATGCGCCATGCGTTGATTTTCAACGCAATTTCGGCGCTGACCTTCGTCGCCGCGGTGTTCTTCCTGATCACCCGGCCGCTGCACCTGTCGGTGGAATTTACCGGCGGTACGTCGATGGAGCTGAAGTATCCCAACGCAGCCAACCAGGAAAAGATCCGCGCCGAGCTGATCAAGCTGGGCTACGAACAGCCGGAAGTGACCAGCTTCGGCACCGCCCAGGACGTGCTGCTGCGTCTGCCTGTGGTCAAGTCGGTCAAGGGTTCCGATGGTTCCAAGCTGGTATTTGAAGCCCTGTGCCGTGCCGAAGGCGGCTTGCCCAAGCAAGTGGTGCAGACGGACGACAAAGGCACCAAAGTCTCGACCAACAGCTGCTTCAATGCCGCCAACGTCGAGGTACTGAGCCAGCGCAAGGTCGACTTCGTCGGGCCGCAAGTGGGCGAGGAACTGGCGCACAACGGCTTGAGCGCGCTGATCATGGTGGTCGTGTTCGTGATGATCTACCTGGCCATCCGCTTTGAATGGAAGTACGCCGTGTCGGCCATCGTCGCCAACTTGCACGACGTGGTCATCATTCTTGGCTTCTTCGCGTTCTTCCAGTGGGAATTCTCGCTGGCGGTGCTGGCCGGTGTGCTGGCGGTGCTGGGCTACTCGGTCAATGAATCGGTGGTTATTTTCGACCGGATCCGCGAAAACTTCCGCAAGCAGCGCAAGGCCAGCGTGCACGAAGTGATCGACAACGCGATCACCAGCACCATCTCGCGTACCATCATCACCCACGGCTGTACCCAGATGATGGTGCTGTCGATGCTGTTCTTCGGCGGTTCGACCCTGCACTACTTCGCCATCGCGCTGACCATCGGTATCTGCTTCGGCATTTACTCGTCCGTGTTCGTAGCTGCCGCCATCGCCATGTGGCTGGGCGTGAAACGCGAAGACTTGATCAAACCGGTCAAAGAAAAAGACGAGACCGACGGCGCCGTCGTTTAAGCCGCGCGCAGTCACACCAAAATGCCGTCGTAGCTTGCGCTACACGGCATTTTTGCATTGGGGAGAAGATCAATGAGCCGCACCAACCGACTGTTCCTGCTGATGGACGCCTTGCGCGGGCACCGGCGTCCGGTGACCGCGGCCGTCCTGGCCGAACGGCTGGGCGTATCGGAGCGCACCATCTACCGCGACATCCAGACCTTGTCCGGGCTGGGCGCGCCGGTCGAAGGCGAGGCGGGCGTGGGCTACATGATGCGCGCCGGCGTGTTCCTGCCGCCGCTGATGTTCGACGCCGACGAACTGGAAGCGCTGGTGCTGGGCGCGCGCTGGGTCGGACGCCAGGGCGACCCGGTGCTGACGCAGGCGGCCACCAATGCGCTGGCCAAGATCGCCACTGCTACCCCGCGTGACCTGCGCGACACCATGGCCGACACCAGCCTGTGGGTGGTGCCGGTGGACCGCAACCCACCGCCGCCCGAGACCTTCATGCAGCCGGCGCGCGAAGCCATCCGCAACGAACGGAAGCTGTCGATCGGTTACCGCGACGGCGGGGGTATGGCGTCGCAGCGCGTGGTATGGCCGTTTGCGCTGGCGTTCTTCGAAGGCAAACGGATATTGGCGGCCTGGTGCGAGCTGCGTTCGGCATTTCGCCACTTCCGCGTCGACCGGATTGACGATGCCACGCTGGGCGGCGAACGCTATCCGGCGCGGCGCAACGACCTGCTGGTGCGCTGGCGGCGCGAACTGGGTATCGTCGAAGACTCCTGACAAAAACTGTCGCGCCCCGGCTCTATGATGATGACATCTCAACCACATCGGAGCCCAGCAAATGCGCCTCTATCACAACCCCCTTTCCTCCAACGCCCGCCGGGTACAACTGACCGCCCAGCTGCTTGGCATCGAGCTTGAGCTGGTCCATGTGGACCTGGCCAGCGACGCCGATCGCCGCCGTCTGCAAGAAATCAACCCGAACGGCAAACTACCGGTACTGACCGACGGCGACTTTGTGCTGTGGGAGTCGTGCGCCATCATGCAATACCTGTGCGACCTGGCACCGGAACAAACCCTGTACCCGCTGGACCCGCGTGCGCGCGCCGACGTCAACCGCTGGATGTTCTGGGCGTGCCAGCATTTCGCGCCTGCGGTGGGCGTGCTGACCTACGAAAATATCTGGAAAGGCATGATGGGTCGCGGCGAGGCCGACCCGCGCGAACTGGCCCGTGGCGAACGCGATCTGCTGCAGTTTGGCGCCGTGGTTGACGCCCAGCTGGCCGGGCGCGAATGGATGGCGGGGCAATCGCTGACCCTGGCGGACCTGGCGCTGGCACCATCATTCATGTACATCGAACGCGGGCGCCTGCCACTGGAGCGCTTCCCCAACCTGATGGCATGGTGGGCGCGCATTCAGGCGCTGCCGGTATGGCAGAACACCAGCACCGTCTGGTAAATACCGCTACACGCTGGCCGGATGGGTCAGCGCGAGGACCAGATCGACCAGATGCTGGGGCGACTGCTCGATGGACAGCACGATCCCGTCTTCGCCCGATTGCAGGGGCTCGAGGTCGTGCAGCTGGCTGTCGAGCAGCGTGGCCGGCATGAAGTGCCCGCGCCGCGCACGCATGCGCGCGGCAATCAGCTCGCGCGGACCGGCCAGATGAATGAAATACAGACCGGGGACGGCGGCGCGCAAAATGTCGCGGTAACGCCGCTTGAGCGAAGAGCACGACAGCACCACGCCACTGCCGCCTGCGGTTACCCGGTGCAGCTCGCCCTGCAGGGCTGCCAGCCAGGCCGCGCGGTCAGGATCGGTGAGGGGGATGCCCGCCGCCATGCGCGCCACATTGGCGGCCGAATGAAACTGGTCGCCTTCCACGAACGGCAGCTTGAGAGCGCCCGCCAGGCTGCTGCCGACGGCAGTCTTGCCACAGCCACTGACGCCCATCACCACAAAGTGTTTCTGCATGCTGCTTCCGTCCGCGCTGAATGTCACAGTTAGCGCTAACATAGTTCCTGCAAAGCACTTTGTAAAGTGATTTTTCTTCAAGCAGGCAGGGGAAGGTGAAGCCGGGCAGGCAGTTTGCTGGCTATGTGTGTCACCGCACTGAAACAAAGTCGGTGCGGCACTATAGTTGAGCTGTCTCTTTCAGGACATCCCTAGTTTTGGACTTGGCCCGCTCAGTGAGCGGGCGTTTTTTTGTCCAAAAGAAGCGCTGTGATTACAGCAGCGCTGCCGTCAAGCTTTTCACTTCTTCGCCCGACTCTTCCAGAATGCTGTTGAGCGTGCCTTCACCGATCACAAAATCGATGGTGGCGGCCGACTGCATGCTGGTCGCGCCCGGGCGCTGGTGCAGTGGCGACGGAATCGGCGACAGATCGTTTGCCAGCAGCAAGGTGTCACCCAGGGTTTCTGGCGGCAACGCGCGCATGCCAGCCCACAGGCCTTCAATGGCTTGCATGACCGGTGCCGGCACATTCAGTTTTTGCAGCACGCAGCGGCCAATCTGGGTTTCGCCGTGTTCCACCCATTCTTCGGGTTCACCATCAAGCAGACCCGGGTATTCCTCAGCCCGCGACAGCAGGTAGAAGCCGCCCACTTCGTGCACGATGCCGGCGAACAGCGCCGTTTCAGGATCCAGATTGGCAACCCGCTTGGCGATGACCTGAGACAGCGCGGCCACGTGGGCCGAGTGCTGCCACAGCTGTTCGGCCTTGGCGCGCAGGGCAGGCTGGGTAATCTTGCTGTCAAGCTGACGCACAATCACGGCGGCGGCCAGTGCATTCAGGGTACGGAAACCAACGCGCTGGACCGCATTGCGCACGTTCGTGATTTCGTTGCCGGAGCGGTTGTAGGCCACCGAGTTGGCAATGGCCACCGTGCGCGCGGCCAGCAGCGGCTCGGCCTGGACCAGGCGCGCCGCCACTTCGGCGTGGCAATCGGGATCGTTCAGGGCACGCTGCAGCTTGAGCGTGGCATCCACATTGGTGGGGAAAGTCAGCTCGCCGCGGCTGGCTTGCGCAGCAATGCTCTTGAAGGCTTCAAGTCTGTCCATTGGAAAAATATACCTCTCTATAAAGATCAAACCAGCCGTCCAAAGACGTGCCTTTTAGCATTTTATTCTACGCTAGTGCCGCGCCAATGCAATCTATTATGGCTCGCTGAAAATCGCGTCGCAACCTTCCTGCGTGCCCTCGGTGTCCTGCAATTCATTGACCAGGCCCAGATCGTCCAGTTCTTCCACTGCATTCATGAAGCTGTTGATCTTGGTGGCGCCGATCAGGCGGTAGATTTCGCCGTCTTCATTGCGCACGCCGATCAGCATCTTTTCCTTGCGCACTTCGTCCGGGGTGGCCACATCGAGCAGCAGGTTGCCGATGATGTGCTTGTCAAATTTTGCCGGCGATTTGCCGTCGAGCAGCGAGGTTTTCAATATTCTTCCTTCTGTTGTTGTGTTGTGGGGCAGGTGGAGCCGTCGTTAATGAGTTGTTTGAGCTTGTTAAGGGAGTGGTCGATCGCATCGAAATCAGCCTCGCTGAACGAGGCGAACAAGCTGCGTCCGTGTGCCACCACCACCGGAAACACGGATTCGAACATGGCTTCCCCGCTTTTTGTCAGGCGCACATAGAACGAGCGCTTGTCGTCGGGACAGCGCTCGCGCGCCACCAGGCCCTTGCTTTCCAGGCGCTCGATCACGCCGGTCAGCGTGCCCTTGGTGATCAGGGTTTTCTCGCCCAATTCCTTGTAGGTCATGCCCGGTGTATTGCCCAAGGTCGCGATGATGTCGAACTGCGCGTGGGTCAGACCGCTGCGGCGGACCGATTCCCCGGAAAACCGTTCAAAGCCCTGCAGGCATTCGGCCAGCAAGCGCACACTCTTTAAGTAACGTTCCCCCATGGCTCGATTATAGCCGTCCCTGCGGCGGTTCGCCTTTTGCCATCGGGCCGGGTAACATAGCGCACTGATGCTGTTTTGCCACACTGCCTGAAAGTACGCTCCATGTCCCATTCCCTGCGCGGCATTCTGGCCCTGCTGGTTGTTACCCTCGTCTGGGGCACCACCTTTCCCGCGATGAAAGCGCTCACTGCCGGCCTGACGCCGGCCTGGATCGTGCTGTCGCGTTTTGCGCTGGCTGCTGTGATTCTGTCGCCGTTTCTGTGGCGCGGCGCGCGTAGCGATCTGCGTTCGGGCTTGCTGCTGGGCCTGCTGCTGTTCTTTTGCTATGTGTTCCAGGTGGAAGGGCTGGCGCTGACCAGCTCCAACCGCAACGCCTTTATTTGCGGCTTGAACGTGCTGATCGTGCCGCTGCTCGGTGTGCTGTCGGGGCGCCCGCCCGAGCGCCGCATCTGGATTGCGCTGGCGCTGGCCGTGTCCGGACTGGCAGCGCTGTGCTGGGACGGCGGCGCCTGGGGTTTCGGTGACACCCTGGCATTGGGCGCCGCGCTGACCTTCGGTCTTTACATCAAGATGATGGAAGTCCATACCCGGGGCGCCAAGCGCCTGATGACATTGACGGCGATGCAGATTGCGACGGTGGCCGCATGCGCTGCGGTGTGGGTGCTGGTCACGGAAGCGCCCTACGGATCAATGAGCGATGTAAGTGCCTACTCTCATCGTATTACTGCTGCTTTGGGGCACGGTGCCTGGGGTGTCATCTATCTTGGGGTGGTGGCCACGGCCGCGATCATCTCCTTGCAAACCTGGGGGCAGCGTCACAGCACCGCAAATGAAGCGGCCGTCATGTATGCATTCGAGCCGGCTGCGGCCGCCTTCTTTGGCTATTTCTGGCTGGGCGAAACGATGACGGGGCGGGGCTGGATCGGCGCGGCTTTGTTGATCTCCGGTATGATAGTCAGTCAATGGAACTCCGAGCCGCGCCCGGAAGGCGCGCTCGTCCCCGAGTAGAACGCTGCCGCATGCCACTTGCCAAACTTGCCCGCCTGGCCCAAGAGACGCCCCTGCGCGTGCTGCTCATCAACGCCGGCGAACCGGACACCCTGACCTGGGCCGGGCTGTACCAGCCGCTGCGGCTGGCCGCCAAGCTGCTGGGGCCGGACCGCCTGCACGTGGACGTCCGCAGTCCCGACAAATTCACCGCTGACGCCCAGCGCCACTGGCACATCGTGCTGCTGGTGGCCGACGAAGCGCAGGCCTCGCTGAAACCGGCCAACAGCCGCATGCTGATCGAGCGCTGCCGCGCCGCACCGTTCTGGGGTGGCGTTGGCGCCGGTGTGCTCTGGATGGCAGACGCGGGCGTGCTGAATGGCGTACGCACCGCCTTGCCGTGGGCCCTGTACGCCGACGTCGACAGCGTGGCCGACCACGCCCTGTTCACCCCGCATCTATATGAAATGGACGACGGCCGGCTGACCTGCTGCGGCGGCGCCGCCAGTGCCGATTTCGCGCTGACGCTGGTCGACATCATCTTTGGCGCCGGTGTCCAAAGCCAGATCAAGGAAACGCTGTGCATCGACCGCGTGCGCGGCAAAGAAGAGCGCCAGCGCGTGGCCCTGCAAGCGCGATTTGGCGCGCTGCAGCCCAAGCTGACCGAAGCGGTGACGCTGATGGAATCGAACATCGAAGAGCCGCTGTCGACGGACGACATTGCCGGGCTGGTAGGCATATCGCGGCGACAACTGGAGCGGCTTTTTAAACAATATCTTGGCAGCCTGCCATCGCGCTACTACCTGGAAATGCGGCTGCAGCGCGCGCGCCAGCTGCTACTGGAAACCAACTACTCGATCGTCCAAGTTGGATTGATGTGTGGTTTTTCCAGTGGCTCCCACTTCTCGACCGCCTTCGGCGCGCTGTTCGGCAACACCCCCCGCGAAGAGCGCCAGCGCAAACTCGCCGCCACCTAACCAAGTTGCAAAATCGGGGTCAGACCTCAATACTGCAATTCTTGCAAAATCGGGGTCAGACCTCGATTGTTTGTGGGGAACCATCACCATATGGTGCTAGTTGTTCGATTGTCACATCAAATTCCAAGTTCTATCGTGCGTTCGCCACCAAAACGTCCCCAAAACTGGGGTCAGACCTCAATACTGCAATTATTGCAGAATTGAGGTCTGACCCCGGTTTTGGGGTGGGGAAAAATGAAAATGGCTGTCGCGTAGACGAAAGATGTTTGGGACTGTCGTTCTTATAATGGTCCGACGCAGTCAGCGGTCTCAGCTGTCTGCACCCCCTAACATTGGATGAGGATTGCCATGAACGCTAAGCTTGATTCCGCTATGACCACGCGCCCTGTCACCCGGCAGACTTTCGACGAGGTCCTCGTCCCAACCTACGCGCCCGCCGCGATGGTGCCCGTGCGCGCTTCCGGTCTCGATCTGTGGGATCAAAATGGCAAGCATTACCTCGATTTCACCTCCGGCATCGCTGTCTCGTCCCTCGGCCACTGCAATCCAACCCTGGTCGCAGCCCTGACCACTCAGCTCAACAATATCTGGCACTTGGGTAATGGCTATACCAATGAGCCTGTCCTGCGCCTGGCCCTGGCTCTGACCGAGGCCACCTTCGCCGATCGCGCTTTCTTCTGCAATTCCGGCGCGGAAGCCAATGAAGGCGCGCTGAAGCTGGCACGCAAATACGCCCACTCGAAGTTCGGCCCGCACAAGTCGCGCATTATCTCCTGCCTGTCGTCCTTCCATGGACGGACGCTGTTTACCGTGTCCGTCGGCGGCCAGCCGAAGTACACCGAAGGCTTCGAACCGCTGCCGCAGGAAATCAACCACATCGCCTACAACGATATCGAGGCGGCGCGCGCTGCTATCACCGATGATGTCGCGGCCGTGATCGTCGAGCCAATCCAGGGTGAGGGCGGAGTCATTCCCGGCAATCCTGAATACCTGAAGGCGCTGCGCGAGTTCTGCGACAAGACCGGCGCACTGCTGATCTTCGATGAAGTCCAGTCTGGCGTGGGCCGTACCGGTGCCCTGTATGCGTACATGGACAAGGGCGTCACGCCTGACATCCTTACCAGCGCCAAGGCCCTGGGCAATGGCTACCCGATCGGCGCCATGCTGACCACGAACGAGATCGCGTCCCATTTCGGCGTCGGCTCGCACGGCACCACCTACGGCGGTAACCCGCTGGCTGCCACTGTGGCGCTGAATGTGATCGAGATGATCAATCAGCCTGCCTTCCTGGCACGCGTGAAGGTCGCTTCCGACAAGATCTTTGCCAACCTGCGCAAGCTCGCTGCCGACTTCCCGCAAGTGTTCGGCGAAGTGCGCGGCAGTGGTCTGCTGATTGGCCTGCCGCTGGCGCCTGCCTTCAAGGGCCGCGCCAAGGACATCACCAAGGCGGCTGAAGCCCTCGGCCTGATGCTGCTCATCGCCGGTCCGGATGTAGTGCGTTTCGCGCCTGCGCTGATCGTCTCCGACGAGCAGATCGCCGAAGCCGACCGCATTCTGCGCGCCGCCGTCGAAGGCATGCTGGAATCGGCACCTGCCAAGTAAGCCTTTGCCCGCCTGCCTCGCTTCAAGCGGGGCAGGTTTGCATGCGCATCACACGCAAGTGTCGCAAGTCTATTAGGGAGTTCACATGTTTGTAGTACGTCCGGTTGAACTGACCGATATCGACGCGCTCGAAAAGCTGGCCGCGGCCACCATGCCCGGCGTGCATACCCTGCCCAGGACGCGCGAAAAAATCGCCGCCTCGGTCGAGCGTTCGATCGCTTCATTCGCCGCCCATGTCGACATCCCCAGCGAAGAATCCTATCTGTTCGTGCTTGAACAGCAGGCCACCGGCGCCATCGTCGGCACCGCCGCCATCTTCGCTTCGGCCGGCTCCAATGGCACCTATTTCTCGTTCCGTAACGATGTGATCCAGCAGGTTTCGCGCGATCTGAATATCAGCCACAGCGTGCATGCGCTGACGCTGTGTTCGGAGCTGACCGCTTATTCGCAGTTGTCCGGTTTTTATGTCACCAACAAGACCAGCGCCGGACTGGAAGCGGGCCTGCTGTCGCGCGCGCGCTTGCTGTTCGCAGTGCTGGCGCCGCACCGTTTCGGCGACCGCTTCTTCGTGCCGCTGGCTGGCATCACCGACAAGAATGGCCAGTCGCCGTTCTGGGAAGCGCTGGGGCGCAAGTTCTTCAAGATGGATTTCCTTGATGCGGAACGCGTCATCGGTGGGGCCCGCAATCGCACGCTCATCGTGGAGCTGATGCCGCACTATCCGGTCTATGTGCCGCTGCTGCCGGGCGACGCCCAGGCAGCCATGGGGCAGATTCATTCCGACGGCGAGCTGGCCTTCAATCTGCTTACGGAAGAAGGCTTCGAGGCCGATGATTACATCGATATCTTCGATGGCGGGCCAATTCTGCAGGCGCACAAGAACGGTCTGCGTTCGTTTGCCGGCTCCATGCTGCGCCGGGTGGAAAACGTCGAACCGGGTAACTCGGCCGATCTGATGGTCACTTACGCCGTCGCTGCCAGCAATGAGCAGAACTTCCGCGCGATTGTCGTTTCCTGCCCGTCGATTGACGCCAGCGACGCCGTGTTCCTGCCGCCGGACGCGCAGAATGCCCTGATGGTCGCCCCTGGCGACAACGTCATCTGCGTCCGAATCTGAGAGAGAAACCTATGCTAGTTGTACGCGCAATTACCGCCGCCGACCTGGACGCCCTGATTGAGATGGCAGGCCAGGTGGGCAGCGGCATGACGACCCTCAAGCCGGACCGCAAGATGCTCGGCGACCGCGTGAAGATCGCGGTCGAATCCTTCGCCCAGACCATCCCGCCCGAACAGCGCGATTACATGTTCGTGATGGAGGACACCACCAACGGCCGCCTGGCCGGCATCTGCGCGATCAAGGGCGCGGTCGGACTCGACGAGCCTTTCTATAACTACCGGATCGGTACCCTGGTCCACTCCAGCCGCGAGCTCGATGTGTTCAGCCGCATGGATACCTTGTACCTGTCGAACGATCTGACTGGCGCGACCGAACTGTGTTCGCTGTTCCTGCACCCGGACTACCGCAGCGGGAACAATGGCAAGTGGCTGTCGAAAAGCCGCTTCCTGTTCATCGCGCAGTTCCCGCATTTGTTCACTGAAAAGCTCATCGCCGAGATGCGCGGCTATCAGGCCGAAGATGGCAGCTCGCCTTTCTACGAAGGCCTGGGCCGGCATTTCTTCAAGATGGATTTCAACCACGTGGACGATCTGACCGCGATGGGCAAGAAGTCCTTCATCGCCGAGCTGATGCCGCGCCAGCCGATGTACGTGGCCTATTTGCCTGAAGACGCGCAGGCCGTCATCGGCAAGGTGCACCGTTCCACGGCGCCCGCGCGCAAGCTGCTTGAAGCGGAAGGCATGCACTTTGAAGGCTACGTCGATATCTTCGATGCCGGCCCGGTGCTGCAGGCGCGCGTGTCGGAACTGCGCGCCATGCGCGACAGCACGCTGGCCATCGCCGACGCCGCTGCTGCGTCGAGCGATACCGAGCCGCTGCTGGTCTCGAATACGGTGCTCAAGGATTTCCGCATGATTGTCACCAACGCCAACCCGGTCAGCGGCAAGATTGCCCTGACCCCTTCGGAGCTGGAACTGCTGCACTGCCAAAGCGGCGATTCGATTCGCACGCTGTCACTTAATGTAAGGAAGAACGTACATGTCTAAGCTGAGTAACTACATCAATGGCGCATGGCTGGCAGGTTCCGGCCCCGAACTGGTCACGATCGACCCATCCACCGGCCGCCAGACCTGGTCCAGCCAGGAGTCGACCGCCGACGATGTGCAGGCAGCCGTCGCTGCCGCGCGCGCCAGTTTCGATGGCTGGGCCATGCGCCCGCTGGAAGAACGCATCGCTGTCTGCACGCGTTTCCGCGATCTGCTCAAGGAAAACGCCGAGGCGCTGGCGCAAACGATCGCCGAAGAAGTGGGCAAACCTTTGTGGGAAGCCCGTACCGAAGTGACTACCATGGCCAACAAGGTCGATATCTCGGTCCAGGCTTACGGTGCGCGCACCGGTGAGGTGGCGGCCAAGGTCGCCGACGGCAATGCAGTGCTGCGCCATCGCCCGCACGGTGTGTTTGGCGTGTTCGGTCCGTACAACTTCCCTGGCCACCTGCCAAACGGCCATATCGTGCCGGCCCTGATTGCCGGTAACACGGTCGTGTTCAAGCCGAGCGAATATGCGCCGCGCACTGCGGTGATGACGGTCCAGCTGTGGGAAAAGGCTGGCCTGCCTGCTGGCGTACTCAATCTGGTCAACGGTGGCCGCGACACTGGTATCGCGCTGGGCAAGAACGATGGTCTCGATGGCGTGCTGTTTACCGGCAGCTGCCAGACCGGCGTGGCGCTGCACAAGCAGTTCGGTGGCCAGCCCGGCAAGATGCTGGCGCTGGAAATGGGCGGTAACAATCCACTGGTGGTGTGGGACGTCAAGGATATCGACGCTGCCGTTCACCACGCCGTCATGTCTGCGTTTATTTCGGCTGGCCAGCGCTGCACCTGTGCGCGCCGCCTGATCGTGCAGGACACGGTGGAAGGCGATGCCTTCATCGAGCGTCTGGTCGAAGTGGCTGCCACGCTGACGGTGGGCGCGTCGAACGCTGAGCCACAGCCATTCATGGGACCGGTGGTCTCGAGCGCGGTGGCGGCGCGTCTGGTGCAGGCGCAGGCCGATATGGTCGCCAAGGGCGGCAAGGCCCTGCTGCAAATGAAGCAGCTCGATCCCAACGCGGGCTTTGTCACTGCCGGTATCGTTGACGTTACCAATGCCAAGGGCATTCCGGACGAAGAGTGGTTCGGCCCATTGCTGCAGATTGTGCGTGTGTCCGATTTTGACGCTGCCATCAAGGTTGCCAACGCCACCGAATTCGGTCTGGCTGCGGCGCTGCTGTCGAACGACGAGCAGCTGTGGAAGCAGTTCTCGGTGCAGGCACGAGCCGGCATCGTCAACTGGAATCGCCCAACCACGGGTGCTGCCAGCAGCGCGCCGTTCGGCGGTGTGGGCAAGTCGGGCAACCATCGCCCAAGCGCCTATTACGCAGCCGACTATTGCGCTTATCCAGTCGCGTCGATCGAAACCAGTGAACTCGAAATGCCGGCCAAGCTGTCGCCCGGCCTGTCGTTCTAAGCCAAGGACATCACCATGCAAGCAGCACGCGAATTCAACTTTGATGGCCTGGTCGGACCAAGCCACAACTACGCAGGTCTGTCGTTCGGTAATGTGGCGTCCTTCAGCAATGTAAAAAGCGCGTCGAATCCGAAACAGGCTGCTTTGCAGGGTCTGGCCAAGATGCGCGCCCTGGCTGCGCGTGGCTTTGCCCAGGCCTTGCTGCCGCCGCAGTCGCGTCCGAACTTCCGCATGCTGCGCAAGATCGGCTTTACCGGCACCGATGCCGAGGTACTGGCGCGCGCGTACCGCGAGTCGCCAGTCATTCTGGCCTGCGCCTATTCGGCCTCGCCGATGTGGACTGCCAACGCGGCCACTGTCAGCCCATCGGCTGACACCTTTGACGGCCGTACGCACTTTACCGCGGCGAACTTGAACAACAAGCTGCATCGCGCCGATGAACACGCGCAGTCGACCCGTACGCTGCGCGCCCTGTTCGGCAACGAGAAGCATTTTGCGGTGCACGACGCCTTGCCGTCGACGCCGGCGTTTGGCGACGAAGGCGCGGCCAACCACACGCGCCTTGGCGCGTCGCATGGCAGTAAGGGGGTTGAGTTCTTTGTGTATGGCCGGGTTGAATTCGATCCGTCTGCACCGAATCCTAAAAAATATCCGGCTCGTCAAACGCTGGAGGCATCGCAGGCCATCGCGCGCTTGCACGGGCTGGATGCTGCGCGCACCGTGTATGCCTCGCAAAATCCGGATGTGATCGATCAGGGCGTGTTCCACAACGACGTGATCGCGGTCGGCAATGGCAATGTGCTGTTCTATCACGAGCAAGCTTTCCACGACGAGAACGCAGTGCTCAACCAGCTGCGCGTGGCAATGGATGGCGTGGGTGCTGCACTGACGCCGGTGCGCGTCGATACCAAGCTGGTATCGGTGGCCGATGCAGTGGCCAGCTATCTGTTCAACAGCCAGCTGCTGACTAAGACCGATGGCAAGATGGCTCTGGTCATTCCGCAGGAATGCCAGGAGAACCAGGCAGTCGCGCGCTACCTGGAACAGCTGGTCGCCAGCGATGGCCCGGTCGACGAATTGATTCACTTCGACCTGCGCCAGAGCATGCGCAATGGCGGCGGTCCTGCATGCCTGCGTCTGCGCGTGGCGCTGACCGAAGCCGAAGCCGGCGCCATGCACCAGAACGTGATCATGACCGAATCGCTGTATGCCACGCTGGTGGAATGGGTCGGTAAATACTACCGTGACCACCTGGAGCCGAAAGATCTGGCCGACCCGCAGCTGGCGCTGGAATGCCAGGCCGCGCTGGCGGAACTGGAACGCATTTTGGCGCTGCCTGGCCTGTACGACCTGACGTAGAATACGCCCACTTCGAAAACCCTTATTTTTGGGCGGGCCAACCCCGTCCGCTCATAAATCGCGAAGCGCGCCGCCACAAGCTGGCGCTGTACCGATGAAATACACCTAAAAGCATTGGAGAAGCAAGATGAAACAGATGCCACAAGATTTGCGCAACCAGACCCTGGACCTGATTAACGCCGACGGCAGCCCTGTCGCGGCCCTGATCAGCGCCTGGCTGAAATCCCTGGACGACGAAGACCTCGCAGGCACGTCGCCGGAAAGCCTGGCACCGGTATTGCGCGACGGTTTCGCGCAAGCAGCCAAGCGCAGCGGCGCGGGCTGCCAGATCGCCCAGCTGCGCCATTCCGATGGCCGTGGCGGCATGGCTACTGCCTTGCTGATCCTGAACGATGACATGCCTTACTTGGTCGACTCCATTGTTATGGCGATGCGCAAGCAGCGCGTGGCCGTGGGCGGCGTGATGAATGCCGTGCTGGCCGTACGCCGCGATGCCAGCGGCAACGCGGTCGCCGTCGGCGAAGCCGGCTCGCCCCTCGAATCATATGTACTGTGCCTGCTGGCGGAAGACCTGCCGGCGGAAGAACTGGCGGCGCTGGTTGCCAAGCTGCAGATGGTGGCGCGTGACGCCGCCGTGGTGCGCCGCGATGCGGTGGCCATGGCCGACCGTTTGACCTCGGTGGCCGCAGCCAGCGCCACGCGCGGTACCGAAGGCCAGGAAGTAGCTGCTTTCCTCGAGTGGGCCAAGAACGAAGGCTTCGAGCCATTCGGCTACGCCTATTACGTGGTCAAGCCTGGCGTGCGCGAACTGGAACGCGATATTCCAAGCCGCATCGGCGTGCTGCAGGATACGGCGCATCCCGTGTATGGCACCTGCCTGGCGAATATCCCGGGCGACTTTGAAACCCTGTCCAAGCGCCCTGACGCACTGTCGATCGTGAAGGCCGACGTGGAGGGCACGCTGCACCGCGACCAGCCGCTGGACTTCATCGGCGTGCGTGACACCGATGCACAAGGCACCATCCTGGGCGAACACTGCTTCGTTGGTCTGTTCACCCGCGCCGCCACTGCTACGCCGCTGGCACGCCTGCCGTTCGCACGGGGCCGCGTGGCCAAGGTACTGAGCCTGGCCGGCGTGCGTCAGGAAGGCTTCCGTGCCGAGAAATTCCTCGAGATCCTCGAATCGCTGCCGCGCACCGAAGCGCTGGAAGCCGATCCGGAATGGCTGTCGCAGGTGTGCAGCTCGGTGGTGTCGCTGTACAAGCAGCCGCGCGCGAAGGTGTTTGCCCGCCGCGACGTGTATGCGCGCCACCTGAACGTGCTGGTCTATCTGCCGCGCGAGCGTTACAGCGCCAGCGTCGCCGCCGCACTGGCGCACGCGCTCAAGGATTCGTCGGGCGCAACCGATGTCCGCTCCCAGACCCTGGTGGCCGACGGCCCGCTGGCCCGCGTGTATCTGATTGCACACGCTGCCCGCTATCCGCTCGACCTGGAAACCGATATTCAGCAGCCGCTGTTGTCGGTGCTGGACGGCTGGCACGACAAGTTTGCGGCCCTGACCGATAACGTATTCGAGATGGCGACCCGCGGCGCTTTGCGTCGCCTGTGCGCCACGCTGCCGGTCAATTATGTGTCGGCCACCGCGCCGGACGTGGCTTTCCGCGATCTGAATAAACTGATCAGCAATGGCCACAACGGCCATGTGTCGGTACGTGTTGAAAACACCGCCGATGGCGCCAGCGTGCGTTTGTACTCTGTGGGTGAAGTGCCTTCGCTGTCGCGCATCCTGCCAGCGCTGCAAAGCGCCGGCGTGGCGATTGACCGCGAGCAGACCTACGGCATCACCCTGGCCGATGGTTCCAAGCGCTTCGTCACCAGTCTGGCGGTCGATGCGGACAGCGCGGCCAAGCTGGCCAAGCCTGGTATCGTCGCTGTAGCGGAAGAATTGTTCGCGTCGCTGTTCAACAATGAGGCGGAAGATGGCCGCCTGAATGGCCTGGTCATCGAAGGCGGCCTGCGCATGCGTGAAGTGCAGCTGATCCGCGCTTACATCAGCTACTGGCGTCAGACCGGCAGCAAGTTCTCGGTGCGTTACATGGCCGATACCCTGCGCCGTCAGCCTGCCCTGGTCAAGGAACTGGTGGAAGGCTTCGTGCAGCGCTTCGATCCATCGCTGCCGGAAGCAACCCGCCTGGCCGCCAGCGAAAAGATCGCGTCGATCAAGACCCGTCTGGCCGCTGTCAATCACGCGGACACCGAAGAAATCATGGCAGCCCTGGTCGACCTGACCCTGGCGACCGTGCGTACCAACTACTTCCAAAACGATCAGCAGGGCGACAAGATCATCTTCAAGTTCGATACCAGCAAGCTGGCGCTGGTACCGGAACCACGTCCATACCGCGAGATCTATGTGTTCTCGCGCCGCTTCGAAGGCGTCCACCTGCGTGGCGGCCCGGTTGCCCGTGGTGGCTTGCGCTGGTCCGACCGGATGGAAGACTATCGTACCGAGGTATTGGGCCTGGTCAAGGCGCAGATGGTCAAGAACGCGGTCATCGTGCCGGCCGGTTCCAAGGGCGGCTTTGTGTGCAAGCAGATGCCAAAAGACGCCGTGCGTGAAACCATCGCGGCCGAAGGCGAAGCAGTCTACCGTCTGTTCATTTCCAGTCTGCTGGAAGTGACCGACAACCGCGTACGCGGCGAAATCGTGCCACCACAAGACACTGTGCGCTACGACCAGGACGATCCTTACCTGGTGGTCGCTGCCGACAAGGGCACGGCGACGTTCTCGGACATCGCCAACAGCATCGCCGTCAAGCGCGGCTTCTGGCTGGGCGATGCCTTCGCCTCGGGCGGCTCGAACGGTTACGACCATAAAAAAATGGGCATTACCGCCAAGGGGGCGTTCGAAGCGGTCAAGCGCCACTTCTATGAAATGGACCACGACTGGAACAATACCCCGATCACCATGGTGGGCGTGGGTGACATGTCGGGCGACGTATTCGGTAATGGCGCATTGCTGTCGAAGCAGCTGAAAGTGCTGGCTGCATTCGATCACCGTCATATCTTCCTGGATCCGACCCCGGATGTCGCGGTGTCGTTTGCAGAGCGCGCCCGCATGTTTGCGCTGCCACGCTCGTCGTGGGAAGACTACAACAAGGATCTGATCTCGGCGGGTGGCGGTGTG
The DNA here is from genome assembly GCF_900129765.1 of Massilia sp. CF038. Taxonomy (GTDB): domain Bacteria; phylum Pseudomonadota; class Gammaproteobacteria; order Burkholderiales; family Burkholderiaceae_D; genus Telluria_A. Next base: position 298,361 of record NZ_FQWU01000004.1, on the reverse strand, counting down.
TTCCCGCGCAGCGCCCGCACGATCGAACTGTCGCCGCAGATCCGCGCCGCGCTCGATATCGAAGAAGCCGTGCTCACGCCCGAAGAACTGATGCACCGTATCGTCAAGGCGCCGGTGGACCTGTTCTACAACGGCGGTATCGGTACCTACATCAAGGCGTCGACCGAAACCCACGCCCAGGTCAAGGACCGTGCCAACGATAACATCCGCGTCAACGGCAATGAGCTGCGCTGCAAGGTCGTCTCCGAAGGCGGCAACCTGGGCGCGACCCAGAACGGCCGTATCGAGTTCGCCCTGGCCGGTGGCCGCATCTTCACCGATGCAATCGACAATTCGGCCGGTGTGGATTGCTCCGACCATGAAGTGAACGTCAAGATCTGGCTCGACACTGAAGTCAATGCCGGCCAGTTGCCGGAAGCGGACCGCAACCGCATCCTGAACGAAATGACGTTGGCAATCGAAGACCTGGTCCTGCGTGACAACAAGCAGCAGACCCATTTGCTGACTCGCGAAGGTCAGGCCCAGGTTGACCCGGCGGTGGTCGACGGCTACGCGGCCTTGATCACCAGTCTGGAAGCCGAGGGCGCGGTCAACCGCGAACTCGAACAGCTGCCGACCGATGCTGAACTTGCACGCCGCAAGGCCGCCGGCATTGGCTTGACCGCGCCTGAACTGGCGGTTGTCATTGCCAACGTGAAGAACCGTTTCAAACGCATCATGTCGGCGCTGCCGCTGACCGGCTTGCCGTGGGCCGAGGCTGTGCTCAAGCCTTACTTCCCGGCGCAACTGGTGGCCACCCGCCAGGCGCTGGCCCATCCACTGGCCAATACCATTCTGGCTACTGTGCTGGCCAATGAAGCGGTCAACCGCTGCGGTCCGCTGATGATTCGCGATCTGGCCACCGAACACCAGATCGACGAGTCGGAAGTGGTCAAGGCCTGGGGCCAGGCTTGGGCGGCACTGAACCTGGCGCCGATCTTCGCTGCGCTCGATGCGGATGCGTTGAATGTGCCGCGCGCTGTGTCGATCAAGGTCGATGCACGCACCCGCGTACTGTTCAAGGCGGTGCTGGAAGGCGCGCTGTCAGTACCAAGCGACGCCCAGCGCGGTGCCGGCGGCATGGAAGAACTGACTCGCCTGTTCGCCCAGCCGGACATGCTCAAGCAGTTGATGCCGTCGCAGTCGGAAGCCGATGGCTACCAGGCCTTGCCTGCGTCCTTTATCAGCGCCTGGAAAGCGGTGGAAGGCATTGAAGCGGTTGCCACCTTCCTGTTCGCTGCCGTGGCGGTACAGCGCCCGGCCGGCATGACGCTGGCCCAGTTCCTGCAAGTTGGCATGGCGCTGCGCGGCCAGGCCGGTATCGATACGCTCGAACGCGGCCTCAAGCTGGCAGCGCAGAGCAAGTCGCAGGAACAGCTGCGCAACTACGCGATGCAAGCGCTGCGCCGTACGCAGCAGCGTTTGCTGATGCAGGTGCTGGCACGTTCCGGTAATGGTGGCGACACCCTGGCGGCGGTGGAAGTGGTCACCAACACCATGGGCTTGTCAGGCTACGCCATGGCCGCCGATCTGGAACAGGCCATGCTGGATGTGTGGGCGCTGTCCGAAGCGACCACTTCGACTGTTGCGGCGTAAGCGGCAATGACGATACCTGCACTTCCGGACGCTGTCCGCGCGCTGGCCGAAGCTGATTTCGGCGCAGTCGCGCAGCGTTTCATGGCGGCCGGCTATTTTGTCGGCCAGCCTGCCAAGGGCATTTTGACCATCAAGGCCTCGCCCGAGCCGACCCGCGCCAGCGTGCTGGTGTCGGTCGGCGTGCATGGTGACGAGACGGGGCCGATCGAAGTCGTGGCCCACGCGCTTGACGCCCTGGCGCGCGCGCCCGAGCAACTGGCGGTGGACCTGATGGTCTGCGTTGGCAATATCGACGCCATCGCTGCCGGCAAGCGGTTTATCGATGCGGACCTGAACCGGATGTTCCGTCCGGTGCGCGGAAGCCTGGCCGACGCTGCCGAAGCGGCGCGGGCCGACACCATGATCGCCGCCACCGTTGACTTCTTCGAATCAGCGGGCCCGGTGCGCTGGCACCTGGATCTGCATACGGCCATCCGGCCGTCCGTGTATCCGACCTTTGCCATCGTGCCAGACCTGATTGCCGATGCCGGCAAGCAGGCGTTGATTGGCTGGCTGGGCCAGGCAGCCATTGGCGCGATCATCATGAATCCGCAATCGGCCGGCACCTACAGCTACTACTCGGCCGAGCACCATGGCGCCGCTGCCAGCACGGTGGAGCTGGGCCGGGTCGGCACGCTGGGACAAAACGATCTGTCCCTGTTTGCCGACGTGGCACAGGCGCTGGACGACCTGCTGCGCGGCGCTGCGCCCGCAGCTGCAAAAGCCGAGCCGCACGTGTTCAAGGTGGCGCAGCAGATCATGAAGCTGTCGGATGACTTCAAGATGGCATTCGACCGCAGCACGCAAAACTTTACCGCGCTGCGTCAGGGCGAGGTGATTGCCACCGACGGCGACACGGTGTACACCGTGCAGCATCCGGAAGAACTGGTCGTATTCCCCAATCCTGACGTGCGGGTGGGCTTGCGCGCCGGTCTGATGGTCGTGCGAATTTAACCGTTCAACCCCCGCTGGCGGCAGTTCGTCGCAGGCGGGGTTTCCCTCCCCTTGTTTTTTGCTACCGTGGCGCCTTCCCAATCATTGAGAAGGCTTGCCATGCGTTCGATTTCCCTCGCCACTTCCATTGCTGCCATCGCCCTCGGCCTGGCCGGCTGCGCGATCATTGTCGCCCCTGGCGAAGACATCCAGTTCAAGACCGCGTTCAGCGAGCACGCCGTGCAGGGCGATGGCCAGGTGCTGACCGAAGCCCGCACGGTCGAGGGCGTGGCGCAGCTGGACATGCGCGGGCCGCTCCAGCTGGAGGTCAGGGTAGGAGAAGCGAACGCACTGCAGGTGGAAGCTGACAGCAACCTGCTGCCGCTGATTCGTACCCAGGTGGTCAACGGCACCTTACGGGTATGGCTGGAAAGCGAGGTGCGCACCGACCATGCCGTAAAGGTGCGCTGGAGCGTGCCGCAGCTTTCGCAAATTACCACTGCCGGTTCGGGGCGGCTGTCGGTCACGGGTTTGAATGGGGGGCCGCTGACACTGAGCAAAAGCGGATCAGGCACCAGCACCATCAGCGGCCGGGTCGGCATCCTGAATGTGCAGGCCAGCGGTTCGGGCGAACTTGATGCGCGTGAGCTGGAAAGCGGAAATGCGAATCTGAGCCTGGCTGGCTCGGGCAGCATCCGCGTCGGGAAGGTCAGTGCCGAGTCACTTAACGTCAGGCTGCGTGGCTCTGGCCAGCTGCAAGCCACCGGTGCGGTGGAGCGTCTGAATGCGAACCTGGTTGGATCCGGCGATGCGCGTCTGAATGATGTGCGCAGCGTGCATGCCGAATTGTCCACCACCGGCTCGGGCGATATTTCGGCCAGTGTTGAGCGATCGCTGATCGCCCAGACCACTGGCTCGGGCAGCATCACCGTCTACGGCAATCCTGCCCAGCGCAACATCAGCGGCCGCCACGTCAAGGTCGTCAACTAGGCTTACAGCAGGTGGTCCAGCGCCTCCGGGCCGAACACTTCGCGGTGCAGGCGGGTGACCGGCACGCCGGCGCCAACCAGCGCCTGCCATTGCGCCTGCATGAACGGCAGTGGTCCGCACAGGAAGACATTGGTCTCGCTACGCGGCCATGACGGCAGGCGCGCCACTTCCATCCGGCCTGCCAGCGCATCGCTGCCTTCTTCCGCCTTCTCGTAGAACGTCACAATCTGCAAATTCGGCATGGCAGCGCGGGCGGCAGCCAGGTCGCCCTGGTGGGCCTGATGGGCGCGGTCACGTGCGGCGTGGCCAAAGATGACGTAGCGGCCCGGGTTCACCTGTGCGATCCGGTTCAGGGCCGCAATCATGGGCGTGATGCCGACGCCGGCCGACAGCAGCACCACCGGCTCGTTCGATTCGGTATCGATTGTAAAGTCGCCAAACGGCGGCGATACTTGCAGTTCGCTGCCCGCGGTCACATGCTGGTGGATCCAGTTCGACACCTCACCGTCGCGCTTGACGGAGATGCGCAGGCTGCCGTCGCGTGGTGCGTCGGACAAGCTGTACTGGCGGATCTGCTGGCGGCCATCGCCAAAATCCACCTTCACACTCAGGTACTGGCCAGCTTTGAATGCCGGAGCGGCACCGCCGTCGGCTGGCGAGATGCGGATGGCCAGCACGTCTTCACCCTGCAATGCCACCTCGGTCACGCGCATGCTGCGGGTCTGGCCCGGCTCCATGGCGTTGTCGGCGTACAGGGCCTTTTCAGCATTGATGAAGATGGTGGCCAGCGCAGTGTAGGCTTCGTCCCAGGCGGCCAGCAGGGGCGGGGTGGCAGCGTCACCCAGCACTTGTGCGATGGCGCCAAGCAGATGGCGGCCGACGATCGGGTAGTGCTCGGCGCGCACGCCGACCGATACATGTTTGTGCACGATGCGGTTCACCACGGGCCCCAGCGCGTCAGGATTGCCGATGTTGGCGGCGTACGCAAACACGGCCGAGGCCAGCGACTGCTGTTGCGCGCCATTGGCCTGATTCCCCATGTTGAACAAGTTGGTCAGCTGCGGCAGTTCGGCGAAGATGTTTTGATAAAAGGCGGTCGTGATGGCCAGGCCATGGGCACGCAAGACGGGAACGCTGGCATCGATGTAGGGACGGGCAGAAGAAGAAATCATGGTTTCCTTAAGTTGCATAAAATATGCATATTTTTAGATTAAAAAAAGGCCGGCGCGTGCTCCGGCTGATATTGGTGTCAATACGCTGTGCTACGCGGCGGCGCCTTCCGCCTGATTCAGATACATGCGGTGCATGCGGACGATCTGTTCGCCCGTACCACCCTGGGTAATGGCGCTGAGTGTGTAGGCATCCATGGCGTTGTAAAACGCCCGCTTGCCCGCTTCCAGTGCACCGCGCAGAATGCAATCGCCACGCAGGCTGCAATTGCTGCCTTCGCAGTCGACCATCTCGGCATCGCCTTCCAGCTCGCGCAAGACCACGCCGACGCGCAGCAGATCCGGATCGGCCGCCAGGCGCAGACCACCATTGCGTCCACGGGTTGCCGTCACCCAGCCTACCCGCGCCAGCTGACCGACCACCTTGACAAGGTGATTGACCGGCAGGTCGAACTGGGCACCGATTTCCGCGACCGTGACAGGCGAACGGCGTTCTCCGCTGCGTGCCAAATAAATCAGCACGCGCAGGCCGATGTCGGAAAAACGGGTCAGTCGCATTGGTTCAGCTCACTCATGGCGGCTATTCTATCAAAGTTGCATCCAAAAAGCATGTTAAATGGAAATTTCTTTCTTGACACGAAATTTCGACACCGTTGCGCCCCGGTCCGCAGGCGCGAAAGATGTGTATTAGTAAATGGCATTAGCCCCTATAATCCCTGCTGCCATTCATTTCAGCCAGCCACGAGCCGGCGACAAGAACGATATAAGGGACGATCCGTGAATCAGACAATTGGCCAAAAGCTGCTCCGCACCAAAACAGCTGCCAGGCATTCCGATACCGCGCACAGCGGCGGCCTGGCGCGCACCATGGGCCTGTTTCCACTGACGATGATCGGTGTCGGTGCCACTATCGGCACCGGCATTTTCTTCACCATGGTCGAAGCGGTGCCCAAGGCCGGCCCGGCCGTGATTCTGTCGTTCCTGATTGCCGCGCTGACCGCTGGCCTGACCGCGCTGTGCTATGCCGAACTGTCTTTCCGCATTCCCGCCTCGGGCTCGTCCTACTCGTTTGCCTACGCGACCCTGGGTGAATTTGCCGCCTTCATCATGGCGGCCTGCCTGCTGCTCGAGTATGGCCTGGCGGGCAGTGCCACGGCCATTGGCTGGTCCGATTATCTGAACAACTTCCTGACCAATTCCATCCATTGGCAGATTCCCGAAACGCTGCGCACGCCGTTTATCGTGGCGGGCAAACACGGGGTCGAATTCAATCCCGGCCACTTCAATCTGCCGCCGGTGCTGCTGGTGATCCTGTGCGCGGTATTGCTCATTCGCGGCACCAAGGAATCGGCCACCACGAATGCCATCATGGTGCTGATCAAGCTGGCGATTCTGCTGTTCTTCATTGCGATTGCCCTGTCGGGTTTTGACGCGGCCAACTTCACCCCCTTCTTCTACCCGGACACCGCCACCCAGAAGGGCGGCATGGCCGGTGTGGCGGCCGGCGCCGGTCTGGTGTTCTTCTCCTTCATTGGCCTGGACACAGTGGCAACCGCCGGCGAAGAAGTCAAGGACCCAACCCGCAACGTCCCCAAGGGCATTCTGGGTGCGCTTGCCATTGTGACGGTGTTCTATCTGCTGGTGGCGTTTGCCGCGGTGGGCGCGCAGCCGGCGCACATGTTCGAAGGCCAGCAGGCCGGCCTGTCGGTCATTTTGCAAAACGTGACGGGCAAAGCCTGGCCAGCGTTGATCCTGTCGGCTGGCGCGGTGATTTCGGTGTTCAGCGTGACGCTGGTGACCATTTACGGCCAGACCCGCATCCTGTACGCGATCAGCCGTGACGGCCTGATTCCGAAGACGTTCCAGAAGGTCAATCCACGCACGGCGGCGCCGGTCAGCAATACGCTGATCGTCAGTGTTGTGGTGGGACTGGTGGCCGCGCTGGTGGACTCGACCTTCTTGTGGGACATGGTCAGCATGGGCACGCTGACCGCCTTCATGGTGGTGTCGATTGCTGTGCCGGTGATGCGCAAGAAGCATGGCGAAGCCACGACCAAGGGCTTCCGCGTACCGTTCGGCCCTTACCTGGTGCCGGGCCTGAGCGTGGCGGCCTGCCTGTACATCATGCATGGCCTGTCGAACACCACCTACATGGTGTTCTCGATCGTGATGGCGCTGGCGCTGCTGACCTACTTCGGCTACAGCGTGCGCCATTCGGCGCTCAATACGAAAGCCTGATCAGGCCACGCCAGCCAGTTTGGCAACGACCGGCGCCAGGGCGGCAGGGCGGCAGCCATACGCGGCCAGCCGGCCTTGCGCCTGCGGCGCCAGATCCAGGTCGTACGGCAAGCGCCCGGCCACCACCCACAGGCGCTCGGCCGGCATGGCTTCGAGCAGACGGCGCTGCCCGCCGACCAGCATCGCGTTGTAGGTCTGCACCACGATCTGCGCTGCCCCCTGGGTAAAGGCGAGGGCAGCGTCCACTTCTTCCTGCCCGGCTTCGGCCGAAATCGCAATCTCGCGCACGTCCAGTCCCGCTTCCTGCAGCGCTGGCAGCATGGTGCTGCGCGCATCCTTGTTACGGCTGTTGGCCACTTCGTCGATCTCGCTGCGCGAACGCACTTCCACCGTCACCAGCGTGACCGGCAAGGTGCGGTCGAGTGGACGGAAGCTGCCTTCCACGCGCAACGCGGCCTGCTGTACCTGGGCTGCCAGCGCCAGTGAACCTGGCTTCATCAGCCCTGCGGGATGGACATCGAGGGCGCGCCAGCCCTGCACCGCGTTAGCCTGTTTGAGCGCGCGCACGCGCGCGGCCGCAGCGTCGATCAGGGCCGGGGCAATGGTGCCGTTGCCCACCGCGGCAATCACGGCATCGATGGCGGCGTGCTGCTGCGCTTCGCGGTGCGAGATCAGCACGATGTCGGCGCCCGCCTGCAAGGTAGCGATGGCGCCGGCGGGAATGCCGATGCCCTCGGAGATGGCAGCCATTTCAAGGCAGTCCGAAATGATCACGCCCTGGTAGCCCATTTCCCCGCGCAGCAGGCCGGTGAGCACGTTTTTCGACAGCGTGGCCGGCACCGAGGTATCAGGTTCGATGGCAGGGAAGGATACGTGCGCAGTCATGATCGCGTCGACGCCCTGTTCGATGGCGGCAGCGAACGGACGCAGTTCGACTTCGCGCAGGCGTTCCAGCCCGTGTGGCACGCTGGCGGTGTCGTAATGGGTGTCGGTGGCGGTGTCGCCATGGCCGGGGAAGTGCTTGGCGGTGACGATCACGCCGGCCGACTTCTGGCCGCGCATGGCGGCCAGGCCGTAGCGCACCACGGTGTCGGCGTCTTCGCCGTAAGCGCGCACGCCGATCACCGGGTTGAGGCGGTTGTTGTTCACGTCCAGCACGGGCGCCAGCAGCATGTTGATGCCAAGCTGGCGCATTTCGTCGCCGCTGACGAAGTTAAGCGTTTCGCAATCGCGTTCCGAGCCGGCCTGCTGGAATGCCATGGCCGCGGGAATTGGCGTAACGCCCTGCTCGATGCGCATGACCATGCCACCTTCCTGGTCTAGCGAAATCAGGAGCGGTTCGTCGCTGACGCGCGCGTTGATCTCTTGCAGGCTGCGGCACAGCGCCGCCACCTGGGCGGGCGTGTGCACGTTGCGGCGGAACAGGATCACGCCGCCGATGCGCTGCTCGGTGATCAGGCGCGTGATGTGCGCGTCGGGTTCGAGCGCATCGAATCCGACCATGAACAGTTGACCAATCTTGTTGCGCATTTCCTGATCCTGCACTTGCTCCGTCATTTCCATCCCCTGTTGTGTTGTTGTTACCACGGGCGCGAGCCCAATAATTTTTCACCCAGTTCGCTCAGCTCGGCCCTGGCGTAGCGCGTCTGCTCCCAGCGGCGCGGATCGCCATGCAGGCTGTAGCCCTCTGGCGCGAGCCGCTCGCGCCAGGCCCGGATGCGCCATTCCTTGAGCGCCGCGTTATCGGGCTGCGCGGGCATCATCGCAATATACTGTGCCAGCCGCACCTTGTGCGCGGAACGGTTCTGGCGAATGCCGTGACACAGCTTGCTGTTAAAAATCAGCAGGTCGCCCTTGCGCAGCAGGACCGGCACATGCGGCAGGTCGGCCACGTCTGGCCGATACCAGTCCCAGTTGGCGCCCTGGCGCGCCCGCCACGCATCGTAGTGGCGAAACAGCTCCGGGATGCACACAAAACCGCCGACTTCCGGGTCGAGCTGGTCGCTGATGGCCAGCACGCCCTGCACGTTCTGCGGATCGGTGTCAGGATCATAATCCCAGTGCATGAAGCTGCGAAATTCAAACCCCGGCGCTGGCGGCAGATTGAAATTCATGCGGTCGATCGAGACCCACAACTGTTCCGTTCCCCAGACGTCGACAAAGGCATCGTACACCCGCTGGCTCTGGCGCGCATCCCACAGATACTGGTGATGATACAGCTCGATCATGCCGGCGTTGAAACTCAGTTCTGTCGTGCGCCGCCGCATTTTGTGTTCCGGGTACCAGCTGGTCTGGTCGTTCGGATCGAGTTCCTCGAACTCCCACATCAGGCCCTCCAGCCGGTCCAGCTGGGCGCCGTCGACCGCGTTCGGAATCACCACGTAGCCGTTCTCGCGCCAGAAGCGCCAGTCATCCTCGGACAGCACGCGCAGCGCTTCACCGTGCGCTCGGGTGTTCAGGCGCATGTGCGCGCCGGCCACGGTGGACAGGTTGCGTTCGACAATGCTGTCTTTGCCGATGGTGTCGATCATGTGCTCTCCAGGTCATATGCCATGAAATGCAGGCGGTCGAAAAACAGCTCCCACGCGTAGTCGAACGTGGCGCAGCTGGTAAAGCCCTTGGCCAGGTACATGGGCAGGGCCTCGCTTTGCTCCCACACCGTCAGCACGATGCGGCGGCAGCCGCGCACACGGGCTTCACGCGCGATTTCGGCCAGCATCGCCTTGAACAGACCCGCCCCGCGGTAGCGCGCTTCAATCGCCAGACTGGCAACCAGGAAGTCCGATGGCAAGGTGTGCTGCGCCAGGAAGGCGTCGTAGGCGTCGTCCATGGCTTTCATCTCGTCGCGGTAGTGCGAGGGCGCTGCCACCTGTGCAAATTCGGCCAGGGTGGCGGCGCTGAAGAAGCCGGTGAAGTTGTCTGCCCCGTCAAACATGGCGCGCACCTGGCCCAGGTAGGGGTCGATATTCTGGCGCCGCTGCAGCTGCTGGAACGGCAGGCGCAGCTTGTTGGCGATCGAGCAGTACTGCAGATAGCTGGTCTCGAACAGCAGGGCCGCCATGCGGTCCAGGTGGTCATTGGCGACCTGCGCGCCAGGACGAAAGCTCAGCATGGCCGCACCGCCTGGGTATCGCGCTGATTCGCACTGAACGATGGATGCAGGGCAGGCGCGCGCCCCCTGGTCGGGCTGAAGAACTGGCCGCGCGCGATGCGCAGGGCATTGCGGGCCAGCAGATAAGCGCCGAACAAATGATTCACGCGGTCGAGCTGCGGGTCATGCGACAGGAAGGAATAGTAATGGCAGCCCGGGGTCTGCGCGCGCAGCTGCGCCGCGTAGGCCATACGTGGTATTTCATCCACGGTGGTCAGGTCGGCCAATTGCGCCAGTTCCAGCGGATCGGGCAACTGCCAGCGGCGTTCTGCCAGTGCAGCCGTGCATGCGCGGTAGGCAGCTTGCTCGTCCGGCGCCAGCGGGCGCGCTTCGCCAGTCAGGGCATCGACCACCAGGCGCATGCCATGCACGCCGCTGACCACCGCTTCGGCCGTCTCGTCGTGCAGGATCGCGTGGCTGGCGGCAAGCGCCTGATAGCTGGTGAACGTTTGACCCATGTGGGCGCGCCACACGGCATAGGTGGCGTCATGCAGAGCGCCCCGGTCGGGCGCAGCGAGCAGCGCCAGACGGCTGGCCATCTGCGCCAGCATGGTGGCCAGGGCCGGTGTGTGCCGTTTGGCGACCAGCATGCCATTTTCGTCGTCGACCAGATTCATCCAGCAAATATGCTGTGGCGCGGGCGCGAACAGAACATAGTCGGGCACTTCCGGGCAAGCCAGAAACAAGGTCGCGCCACGGTAAGGCATGGTATCGACGTCGAGATAGATGCCGCCTTCTTCGTGCAGAATCAGCAAGCGGAAAAAATCGGCCAGGTTGACGTAGCAGCCTTGTGCGTGAAGCGCTTCCAGCGATGCGCCAATTGCGGGCATGCGTGCCAGTGCCAGCTCGCGCAGGCTGCAAACCTCCAGGCGCACGCCGGCAGCAACGCAACTGCCAATTCGGTAGCCGGGACCGACGCTGGCGACATAGCGCGGGTCGGCCTGCAGCTGCTGTGCGTCCCACACCCATAAGGCCGAGGCAAAGTCGGCGTCAGCGCCGTCAATGGCGCATTGCCACTGGCGCGCCGCTTCGACCGCCATGGCAGGCAATGGGCCGCCCAGCCAGATGCGATGGGTGCGCCGTTCGGCCGCATCCAGCGGCAGTGTGGGCAGGGCCATCAGCGACGCAGTGCGCGACGCATCGAAGTGGGCGAAGTTGGTGCGCACGGCCTGGCGCAATTCGCGCAGGCGGCGCTGGTAGTTTTCGCGCAGCAGGCCAACCCGGGCCTGATAAGCGCTGTCGGGCGCTGACTGTTCAAACGCTTGCCACTGCTGGATGGCGATGAACGCGGCCTTGAGTTCCTCGAGCCGGGCCGTCACGTCGGTCATGAAATCGTTCATGGCGCTGTCCTCAGGTTGCGCCTTGCAGCACGGCCTGGCGGCTGTCATGGGTGCGCGCAAAACGCAGCAGGGACAGATAGATCACGATCCCCAGCGGCACGTTGGCAAGGGCGTAGGCGGACAAGGCGTACTCAAAGCGTTCGCACAACAGATTGAACAGTTCCAGGCCAATGGCGATGTAGACGCAGTACAGCAGGCTCATGGCCGACGAGGTCAGGCTCATCGACTCGCCGGTGGCGGTCAGCGACAGCCGAACCAGCGCGCCATTGAACAGCCCGAACCCGGCAGAGAACACGAACATGCAGCCAATGTAGAGGTGCGGATGGGCGTGCACGATGCCCGCGCCCGCCATGCCGATCAGCGCCAGCGCGCCCCCCTGGCGGATCAGGCGCGTGAGCGAGATCTGATCGCCCATGCGCTGGATGGCCACTGTGCTGAGGATGAAGCCGGTGAAGATCACGCACTGATAAGCAATGTAGACGCTGTACGGTTGCTGCATGCGCTGCAGCACGATGGCGGGCGAGAGGCCGATCCATGCGGTCAATGGGGTGATGGAGATGCCGGCGATGAAGATGCCGAACATGAATGTGCGGTTGCTCAGGATGCGGCGATAGCTGGCGGCAATGGCTTGCAGGCTGGTGGGCTGCGGCGGGGCAGCGGGACCAGGCATGCTGCGCCACAAGCCGATCCAGGCAATCAGGCCCAGCGCGAACGCTGTGACAAATACGGCTTGCCAGGGCGCCACGGCAATGATGGCGCTGCCGACCACGGGGCCAATCAGCGGGGCAAACACGGTGGTGTTCGAGAACAGGGTGGTCAGTTTGACGGCTTGCACGTCATCGAACAGTTCGTGGATGGTGGCGTAGCCCAGGAAAATGAAGCAGGAGCCCATGCCCTGAAAGAAGCGGATCGTCAGAAATTGCGGCATGGTCTGGGCGAATGGCACCAGCGCGGTGGCAACCAGGAACAGGGCATTGCCGCACAAAAGCACGCGGCGCTTGCCGTAGCGTTCGGCGAGGGGACCCAGCACCACTTGCAGCAGGCTGCCGCCAAAGATGTACAAGCTGAGCGACAAGGCGATGTGGCGGCTGGAACCGTTGAACTGGGATACCACCAACGGCATGCCAGGCATGATCATGTCGTTTGACAAGTACACGGTCAGCTCATACAGGATGAAGAACAGCGAGAACTGCAGCAGCGCGCGTTTGGTGGCCATGGGTGCCCCGGCATATTGCCATCTGGTATTAGATTGGACTGTATACTACCTCAAGTGGTTCGTGATTGGTATTTTGATTTGTCGTCAATGTTTCACCAGACGTCGTTACTGGCGGGCAGTTGAGAAACGCAACATCGCCCTCGCGGAGGCGGGGGCCCATGCCATGCTGAACAACTTCGGATACGTGGTATGGGCCCCCGCCTCCGCGAGGGCGATGTGGTGGTGGGCGTAAAAAAGCCACGCGGCTTTGAATGCGGCGTGGCTTTTCGACGAAGCGATCGGGTTTATTCGACGTTCATCTCTTTCAGCAGGTTGTCCGCCTTGTCGACATGCTTCATGTTCCACAGGATGTAGCGCACGTCGACTTGAATGTCGCGCGTGTTGGCCTTGTTGTAATCCCAGTCGGAAATGATGGAGTCCAGCGTGCCATCAAATGCCAGGCCGATGAACTCGCCCTTGGCATTCAGTGCCGCCGAACCGGAGTTACCACCGGTGATGTCCAGCGTGGCCAGGTAGTTGACTGGCACGCTCTTGAGCTTTGGATCGGCATACTTGCCGAAGTCCTTGGCCTTGATGGCTGCCAGCTGCGCTTCCGGCGCATTGAACTCGCCTTCGCCAGTTGCCTTGGCCACCACGCCATTGAGGGTGGTGAACGCTTTCCAGGAGCCGGTGCCGTCGGCGCCATACTCGCGGCCCTTGATATTGCCGTAGGTCACGCGCAAGGTGCTGTTGGCATCAGGATAAACCGCGCGTCCCTTGCTGTTCATGTAGGCGATCTTGGCCTTCATGTAGTTGGCGTAGGATTGCTGGATCTTGCCTGCCAGTTCGTCTTCTTCAGCTTCCGTCTTCAGGCCCGGCTCGTACATGGCCACGGCAGCCTTGATGAAGCTGTCGTTGCTGGCTTTGAAGTCGGCGGGCTTCATGGTCAGCATGGCTTCGCGGGCGGCTTTGTCGTTCAGCTTGGAGCCAGCGTACATGGTGTCCAGCAAGGCTTTCAACTGGGCCTGGGTCATGCCGTCCTGGATGCCCATGGCGGCGTCAAAGTTGGCATTGCGCTGGGCTTTTGGCTGGGCAGCGTATTTCACCAGGCTGTTCAGCACCAGTGCCTTGTCGACTTTTTCGTCGTAGGTGCGTTCGTATGCGGCCAGACCGGACTTCAGGCGCGGCAAATCACGTTCCTGGAAGCCAATCTTGCGCTCCGCATTCGGCTTTGCGCTTTCATTGGCCAGGCGCACCATCTGGCGGGCAGCGCCCAGCAGACGCGGCGAAGCGGTGTTCAAGAAGAAATCGCGCTTGGCTTCTGCATCGCGTTGCGCGATCAGTTTTTCCACAGACTCAATGTCGGCGCCAAATTCCTTCTGACGGGCCGGGTTCGACTTGACCCAGGCTTTCAGCTCTTCATGTTCCTTGGTCTTGCGCGCCAGCATGTCGCTACCTTCGTAGCTGGTCAGCATGCCCTTGCGGTTCTTGTAGTAGTTGTTGACGTTGGCAACCATGCCCGCATACTTCAGGCGTGCATCTTCGTTGGTCTTGGTTTCGCTGGCGATGATGGCTAGGCGCTCGGCCGACAGCTTGACGAAGGCCGGATATTCCCAGTCGAAGGTGGAAACCACTTCCGATGGCAGACGGTGGCGGTTGGTGCGGCCTGGATAGCCCAGCGCCATGATGAAGTCGCCTTCTTTCACGCCTTCCTTGGCAATTTTCAGGTGCGTCGCCGGCTGGTAAGGCACGTTGTCCTTGGAGAAGTCGGCAGCCTTGCCGTCCTTGCTCACGTAAGCGCGATAGAAACCGTAGTCGCCGGTGTGACGCGGCCACATCCAGTTGTCGGTATCGCCGCCAAACTTGCCTACGCCCGCTGGTGGCGCGTGCACCAGGCGCACGTCGCGAATTTCCAGCTGCTTGGTCATGTAGTATTCCAGCCCGCCGTAGAAACTGGCGATGCTGCAGCGGTGGCCCTCATCCTTCTCGCATTCGGCCACCAGCGCCTTCATGTTCTTTTCGCCCGCATCAACGCGCGCCTTGCCGGCCAGCTTGTCCACTTCCGGGGTAATGACCTGGCTGGTGACGTTGGTCACGGCCTTGGTCACATAGATGCGGCTGCCTGGCGCTGCCGGCAGTTCTTCAGCGAAACTCTTGGCCAGGAAACCATTGGCGAGCAAGTCGCGTTCCGGAGTCGAGTTGACCGCCACGCTGTTGTACACGCAGTGGTGGTTGGTGGCTACCAAGCCTTGCGGCGACACGAACGAGGCCGAGCAGCCGCCCAGGCTGACGATCGCGTTCATCGGGAATTCGGTCAGTTTGGTCAGCGTGGCCGGATCGAGCTTGAGGCCGGCGGCTTTGAGTTGCTTGGCTACTTGTGGCAGCTGCTGGGGCATCCACATGCCTTCGTCGGCGTGGGCCGCCGCGGTGCTGAGCAGCGCGAGCGTAAACAGGGTCTTTTTCATGCGGGATCGTCTCTTGTTGTGGGATCGGTTGGATTGCTTTTTGAGCGATCCAAAGTATCCCTAGCGTCCCCGCTTTCGTCAACCAGATTATGCTTGAATTCTGGCCAATTGCCGCAGTGGAATTGTATGCATATGTCCTTACAGCTGGTCGCCAATCAGGGAGGCGATCTCGCCGGCCGCCTTGTCCCACAGGGAGCGGTTTTCCCATTCGGCCAGGCTGATCTTGTGGGTGTGCTGCCAATCCTGGTTGAAGATGGCCACCTGGGCTTTGGCAAACTCCGGATCAATCACGTTCAAGTTTGCTTCATCGTTCAGGCTGAAGGAGCGGTTGTCGAAATTGGTCGAGCCGACCGACACCATCAGGCTGTCGACCACCAGCGCCTTGACGTGGAACATGGTGGGCTGGTACTCGGCGATTTCGATGCCGGCCGCCAGAAGGTCGCCCCAGCGCTCGCGCGAAGCGGCACGCACCACGTCGGAATCGATTTCCTTGCCGGGCGTAATGATGCGGACCTTGACGCCACGCTTGGCAGCGGCCACCAGCGCTTTGATGGTCAGGTCGTCCGGCACGAAGTACGAGCTCGACAAATCGATACTGTGTTTTGCGGCAGTGATCGACATCAGATACATCAGCAGCATACTTTCGCTGCCGCCCTGGGGTGAACTGCTGAACATTTGCGCGGCATGGCCGCCGCGTGGCGCCAGCGCCGGGAAGTAGGTAGGGCCATCCAGCACCACCCCGGTGGCCTTGGTCCAGTTGTCGGCAAACACGGCTTGCATCTGGCCCACAACCGGGCCTTCGACCCGGAAGTGGGTGTCGCGCCAGTGTTTTTTATCTTGCGCGGTACCGCGCCATTGGTCGGCAATGCCGACCCCGCCCGTAAAGCCGATCTTGCCATCGACCACCAGCACCTTGCGGTGGGTGCGGTTGTTCAGCTTGGTCAGCTTCCACCATACCGGCTTGTGGAAGCGCTCGAGCTTGACGCCAGCCTCCTTCATACGCGTCATGGCGGCGTCATCCATTTTCATGCTGCCGATGAAGTCGAGCATCAGATGCACCTTCACGCCGGCACGCGCGCGCTCAATCAGCGCTTCCGAAAATTCCTTGCCGATCGATTCGGACCAGTAGATATAGGTTTCCAGCGTGATGGTGTGCTCGGCCTCACGGATCGCCTTGAGCATGGCCGGGAAAATCTGGTCGCCATTGAGCAGGACTTCGACCTTGTTGCCGTCTAGGATAGGCGGGCCCAGCAGCACACCCATGGAGCGCCGGAATTGCGGGTCGCTGACGTCGTACTGGCGTTGCAGCTGGCGCTCGATTTTTTTCTCGCTCGGCATGAAATTAAAGAGCAAAAATACCCCGAGCAAGGTCACGATGCAGGAGATCAATGCCGCCGGAAAAGGTTTCATTCTCATAATTTGAGCCAGACGAAAAAAAACCAACGCTTGCGGCGTTGGTTAGTGGAGTGAAGTTTTCTTATCGTGCTTTTCCGCGGCGAAGCAGATTCACAATCGCCAGCAGGATCACGGCACCAAGGAAGGATACCAGCAGCGAGGTCACGCTGAAGTCGTCTGAATTGATGGTCCCGGTTCCGAACAGCGGAGAGAGCAGCCAGCCACCCAGGAATGCACCGACGATACCGACCACGACGTTCAGAATCATGCCTTGTTCTGCGTCCGTTTTCATGACCATGCTGGCCAGCCAACCCAAGATACCGCCGACGATAATCCAGATAATGAATAACATGTTGAATCCTCCTATTGGTTAAAAAGTCCCCAGACCGCTTGCAGATTGCCGGGCCGTGTAAAAAGAATAAGGTCGCGCGACACGGTGGTCGGTGCGGCAACGAACGTAGTGGGGAATTGGGTTTCTTTCCCAAAAACAGTGGCATTTGGAAAGACCGAAATAGCGTGCGTCAACGAACGGAAGCGCGGCTGCTGTCGACTTATCGTTTCGTCACTGGCAAACATTTCCAGGTTTGTATGCGAGCCCCGCACATGAAAATTCGAAAGGAAACGATATGAGCAACTACGATACGACGTCCACCAAGAATTCCGGCATGGTTACGGGTCTGTTCCGTGACCGCACCAGCGCTGAGCGTGCCTACAACTCCGTCGCTGACCGCGGCTATTCGAAAGATGACGTCACCCTGATGATGTCGGACGACACCCGCAAGACCCACTTCGCCGACACCGATACTGAACTGGGCAGCAAAGCTGCCGAAGGCGCCGGCGTCGGCGCTGGCATTGGCGGCACCATTGGCGCCGTGCTGGCCGGCGTGGCTGCTGTTGGCACCACCCTGGTCCTGCCTGGCATTGGCCTGGTCGTGGCTGGCCCGCTGGCAGCAGCACTGGCAGGCGCCGGTGCCGGCGGTCTGGCAGGCGGCCTGGTTGGTGCGCTGATTGGCGCCGGCATTCCAGAAGAACGCGTCAAGCACTACGAAGAAGGCATCAAGAATGGCGGCATCCTGATGGGCGTGAAGCCACGCAGCACCGAAGATGCGCTGCACATCGAGCGCAGCTGGACCGACAACGCTGGTGAGCACATCATCGGCACCGGCGTCGGCGCAGCAGGCGGCGCGGTTGCTGGCGCCGGTATTGGCTCGGTCGCCGGTCCGATCGGCACTGTTGCTGGTGCAGCCATCGGCGGTATCGCCGGCGGCCTGGCTGGCAAGGGCGCAGCCGAAGTGATCAACCCGAAAGCGGGCGACGATCTGCCTGAACACCACTTTGCCAAAGGCATTGGCGCTGGTAGCGGCGCAGCCGCAGGTGCTGCCGCAGGCGCAGTGGCAGGTCCCGTCGGCATGGCAGCCGGTGCTGCCATCGGCGGTCTGGCTGGCGGTCTGGCTGGCAAGGGCGCAGGCGAAGTGGTCAACCCGAAATCGGGCGATGAACTGCATGACCATCACCTGGCCAAGGGCGTCGGTGCCGGTAGTGGCGCGGCAGTGGGTGCGGCAGCTGGTGCAGTCGGTGGTCCGGTCGGCATGGCAGCCGGTGCGGCCATTGGCGCGCTGGCTGGCGGCATGGCCGGCAAGGCAGCGGGCAGCCTGGTCAACCCAGAAGAGGAAGCAGCCTACTGGCGCAGCTCGTATCAGACGGCACCGTACTATTCGCCAGGCTACACCTATGACGACTACGGCCCTGCCTACGAACTGGGCTACAACAGCCGCGGCCGCTATGTGGGTCAGAACTTCGACACCGTCGAAAATGATCTGGCCACCGAATGGGACCGCGTCAAGGGCAAATCGCGCCTGAACTGGCAGCAGGCCAAGTCGGCTTCGCGTGCTGCCTGGGATAAGGTGGAACGTGCATTGCCGGGTGACTTTGACGGCGACGGCCGTTAAGCCGCACGTCGCCCTCGCGGAAGCGGGGGCGATGTAGTGGCTATAGAAACCGCGCTTGAGGGCGCGGTTTTTTTATGTCGACAAGGTCAAGCGGGCATTGCCGGGTGACTTTGACGGCGATGGTCGCTAAACCCCAACATCGCCCTCGCGGAGGCGGGGGCCCATACCACGGCGCCGAATTCGGTTACGTGGAATAGGCCCCCGCCTGCGCGAGGGCGATGTAGTGCCTATAGAAACCGCGCTTGAGGGCGCGGTTTTTTTATGTTGACAAGGTCGAGCGGGCATTGCCGGGTGACTTTGACGGCGATGGTCGCTAAACCCCAACATCGCCCTCGCGGAGGCGGGGGGCCATACCACGGCGCCGAATTCGGTTACGTGGAATAGGCCCCCGCCTTCGCGAGGGCGATGTGGTGGAAATAAAAAACCGCGCTCTTGAGCGCGGTTTTTGATTTACTGAAGGGCTGCTTAGTTCTTGATTGCCTCGACCTGGATGGCCAGGCGCACTTCCGGCGAGAACATCGGGATGCCCTTGGTCACGCCAAAGTCGGCGCGGTTGAATACGGCCGACGCGTCGGCGCCGCAGACTTCCTTCTTGTGCATCGGGTGCATGATGCACTTGAACTTGGTGATGATCAGTGTGACCGGCTTGGTCACGCCGTGCAGCGTCAGGTCGCCTTCAATGCTCATCGGGTCTTCACCCTTGAAGGTCACCGATTTCGATTTGTAGGTAATTTTTGGGTACTTGGCGACGTCAAAGATGTCTTCCTTGACGGCGTGGGCGTTCATCGCGTCCAGACCGAAATCGATCGAACCGGCATCGATGTCGATGTTGACCGAACCGGTCTTGGCTGCACGGTCCAGCACCACGGTGCCGCTGGTTTTCTTGTACTTGCCGCGCCAGTAGGACAGGCCCATGTGATCGGCTTCGAAACTGGGGTAGGTGTGGGCCGGGTCGATGGTGTAAGTGTCCGGTGCAGCCATGGCCGAAGCGGCGCTGGTAGCGATCAGTACGGCGATGAGGCTTTGAATTTTCATGGGTTCCCTTTTTGAATGAGGTCTTACTTGACTGCGGTAACGCGGAATTTGATGATGACGTCGTCGGCCACCATGCTGGTGTCCTTCCATTCGCCCTCGCCGATATTGTAGGCCAGGCGCTTGATCGGCAGTGAACCTTCGAATATCTGCTTGGCACCCTCGGCTTTCACCGTGAGCGGGAAGCTGACGTCAGCGGCCTTGCCCTTGATGGTCAGCTTGCCGCTGACGGTCAGTTTGCCCGGACCGGCTGGCTTGATGGCGCTGGAAACAAAGGTCGCTTTCGGGAACTGGGCTGCATTGAACCATTCTTTCTTCGCCACTTCCTTGTTCATATCGGCTTCGCCCACGTCCAGGCTGGCGGTGTCGATTTCCACATTGGCCTTGGCCAGTTCCGGCTTGGCGGCATCGTAGTCGATTTGCGCCGTGAAGCGCTTGAACGGCGCCTCCACCGGCACGTTCATTTGCTTGAAGGTGGCCGAGACTTTGCTGGCGGCCACATCGGTCTTGAGCGGTGCGGCGGTGGCGGCCAGGGCCACGCCCAGCAGGGCGGCCAGTAGCGTGCCTTTGTTCAGTTTCATGGGTTCTCCTCTTGTTGAATGGATCAGGCGGACGGCATCATGCGCTTGAGCACGCCGTCACGGTCAATGAAATGGTGTTTCAGTGCAGCGAGCACGTGCGCGCCGACTGCGCCCAGCAAGCCCATGTTCAGCCAGTAATGCACCGCCTTGAGCACGGGCTTGAGCGCGGGGTCCGGCCCCATCAGCACGGGCAGTTCAAACAGGCCGAAGTAGACCACGGGGAAGCCGGCCGACAAGGTATAGAAGTAGCCCGACAAGGGAATGGCGAACATCAGCACATACAACAGCCCGTGCAGCAGGTTGGCCGCGCTTTTTTGCCAGGTCGGCATGCTGTCGGGATAGGCCGGTGCGCGGTGGCTCAGGCGCCACAGCAGGCGCAGGGCAGCCAGGGCCAGGATCGTCACGCCCGCCCACTTGTGCCAGGAGTAGTACTTGAGTTTGGTCGGCGTGATGCCCGGCATGTCGGTCATGACCACGCCCATGGTGAAGGCACCGATGATCAGCAGCGCGATCAGCCAGTGAAACAGGATTGCGATGTTGTTGTAGCGCTGCTGCATATTTACCTCAGGAAAATAGTACGTGTTAGGACTAATATACCAAAGAAATCAATTGTGCGCTTGCGTGGCAGGTTACCACGCGTTTGAGAACGAAGTTAATGCAAGCTAATGTAAAATCAGAACCACTGTTTTTGTAACTAATCCTGTGCCATGGCCAAGTTGTTGAACAAGGGGACGATCATGGATCCACGCTACGCTGCTGCGGCCTGTTTGCTTGGCCTGAGCTTGTCGCTGCCGGCGCAGGCTGACGCCTTGCCGCAGATCGAGATCGCCGATATGTCGATTGAAGATCTGGCCAACATTCAGATCACCTCGGTATCGAAAAAGCCGGAACGGCTGGCCGCCGCTGCCGCCTCGGTATTCGTCATTACCGCCGATGACATTCGCCGTTCGGGCGCGGTCAACATTCCCGAAGCGCTGCGCCTGGCGCCCAATCTGCAAGTGGCGCAAAACAATGGCACCACCTACGCCATCAGCGCACGCGGTATGAACGGCAGCAATAATTCCGCACCGAACAAATTGCTGGTGATGATAGACGGGCGTTCGGTGTATGCGCCCCTGTTCTCCGGCGTGTTCTGGGAAGTGCAGGATGTAGTGCTGGAAGACATCGAACGGATCGAGGTCATCAGCGGACCGGGCGGCACGCTGTGGGGCGTCAATGCCGTCAACGGTGTCATCAACATCACCACCCGCAATGCGGCGGACACCCAGAACAGCTTGTTGTCCCTGCGCGCGGGCACGCGCGGCAGCGACAGCGCGTTTCGCCAGGGCGGCAGCGCCGGCGGCTGGGCCTGGCGCGCCTACGGCAAGTACCAGGATGTGCGTCAGACCGAACTGGTGAGCGGCGCCGATGTGGATGATGCCCGACACCTGGCCCAGCTCGGGTTTCGCGCGGACCGTACGCAGGGCGCCGACCGTTTTACCGTGCAAGGGACGGGCTACCGGGGCCGCGCTGAGCAGCCTCTGCCAGGCAGTCTGTCGGTGCAAGGCATCAGTCTGGCGCTCGGCCCCATCAGTTCAACGGGCGCCAATCTCACCGCAGCCTGGACCCATGCCCTCGATGACGGCAGTGAGCTGGCGCTGCAAGGCTATATCGACTACAGCAAGCGCGATGTGATTCCAACCTACGCCGAATCGCTGACCATCGCCGATCTGCAATTCCAGCATTCGCTCGCTGCCAGCGGCGCCCATCGTCTGGTATGGGGTGCCAATTACCGCCATTCCTGGGATGAGGTGAGCAACGGCCCGCTGTTCGTGTTCTTGCCCGCGAAGCTGGGCCAGACCTGGGCCAGCCTGTTTGCGCAAGACGAGATTGCGCTGGCCGAGACCGTGCGCCTGACGCTCGGGGCGCGCGCGGAACGCAACGATTACACCGGTAACGAATGGTTGCCAACCCTGCGTCTGGCCTGGACCCCATCGGCCGCGCATTCATTCTGGAGCGGCCTGTCGCGCACCGCGCGCGCGCCGTCCCGTCTCGACGTCGATACCTATCTACCGGCCCAGCCGCCGTTTCTTTTAAACGGGGGCGCGCAGGTGCGCGCGGAGGTGGCCAGGGTGCTGGAGTTGGGCTATCGCGGCCAGCCACACAAGGATCTGTCATTCTCGGTGACCGCGTTCCATCACGACTACAACGACTTGCGTACCCAGGAAATCGTCTCGTTCGACCCGCCGCAGCTCGTCTTCAGCAATCAGATGGAAGGCAAAGCCAGCGGCATTGAAATGTGGGGCAGCTATCAGGCTGCGCCGTGGTGGCGCCTGAACGCCGGCTTCATGGCGCTGCACCAGCGCTTTACGCTCAAGCCGGGCAGCACCGATGAAGCGGGGCCGGGATCGGCGCGCAAGGACCCGTCACACACGGCCCAGTTGCGCTCCTCGTTCAGCCTGGCACAAGACAAGGACTTCGACCTCATGCTGCGCAAGGTGGGCGCGCTGGCCAATCCGGCCGTGCCATCCTACACGGCTGTCGATGCGCGTCTGGCCTGGCGGCCAAGGCGGGATGTGGAACTATCTCTGCTGGGGAAAAATCTGAACGGCAGCCATGCTGAATACGGGCCGCTGGCCACGCGCACGCAAGTGGCGCGCTCGTTCGGCGTCAAGCTGGTCTGGCAGAATTGAAGACCAGGAAGCCAGTTGCGCCCGCCACGGCCCCAGCCGACCCGGCGCAATGGTCGGCGCAGAGCCGGCGCTCCGTGGCCGCCACATTCCGCAACAGCTACGCGGACCGCTCTTACAACTGCCGCTGTTGCGGCCAGGCTGCCGTGTTCACCGCGCTGGAACAAAAACATGCCTTCGAGGTGAACAAGACCCATATCCACAAGCAGCGCTTTCTGTGCGAGCCATGCTGGCGCGCCGAACATGCAGTACAGGAAAAATTGGCCGCAATGGCCGCACGCTGGGCTCAGAACCAGCGCGAACTGCGCGGCGACCTCGATTTTCTGGGTGGCTGGCGTGCACTGCTCAGTGAGCATGAACGTTATGGCGCCCGCCCGGATCAGGCCAGACAGGCCATGCTCGACAAGCTGATTCAGGCCTTGGGCGCGCCTGGTCAGGCTTAATCCACGCTGCCCGCGGTGCGGGGCACGACAGCCCGCGCGGCGTCAACTTCTTTCCTTGTTTTAGTCAAAAAACAACATTTATTCACGGATGTAAATATTTTATTTCCGCAATTTGTAGCTTGATTCTACAATGCTCCCTGCAATTTTTGTTTCCAGAAAAACATTTCATTACAGGATATTTGTGAATACTCGTCTCTTCCTTGCGGCACTCGCCTTTGTGATCACCGGTTGCGCTACTGCACCGCAAGTGCCGGTCGCGCTGACGCCAAAAGCGCTGGCAACCCCGGGCACGCGCGTGGCCATCGCCATGACAGAACTGCCAAAGATCAATACCTTCTTCCCAGGCGCATCGTGCCTGCTGTGCATGGCTGCGGCCGAACTGAACCACACGGCCATGACGGCGCACGTCCAGAAGCTGACCTATGAAGAATTGCCGAAGCTGAACGCCCAGCTGGCCGCCGTGATGACCAAAAAGGGCCATCAGCCCCGCCTGGTCAACATCAACCTGGAAGCGCTGCCTGATTTCAAGACCGACGCGCCCAATTTTGCCCGCAAGGATTTCCGCGGCTTGAAGCAATCGATGGGTGTCGAGAAGATCGTCGTGATCCAGGTAACCATGGTCGGAATCGAGCGCATGTACTCGACCTATATTCCCGTGGCTGAGCCAAAAGCAGTGGTCAAGGGCCAAAGCTTCATGGTGAACCTGACCGACAATTCGCTTGAGTGGTATACCCCGATCGACATTCAGAAAGCATCGGATGGCAACTGGGATGAAGCGCCCGCCTTCCCGGGTCTGACCAACGCCTATTTCCAGACCCTGGAAATGACCAAGGATCAGGTTCTCGTCCCGTTCAGCAATTAAGGGCAGGTGAGCATGGCATTCCAGCCTACCGCGGCGCACGCTGTGCGCAGCCTGCGCCTTGCTCTGGCAAGTGCGTGCATGATGGTGGTCAGCGCCAGCGCGCTGGCCACTGACGAACCGGCCCCTGGCGCGGCGCCGGTGGTGGCCCCTGTGCTGGCGCCGGCCCTGCCGCGCATGGCTTTGCGTTTGCCGTTGGCGCAGAAAGTGGAAGTCCACGGTGCCATGAATTTTGACAAGGCCGGTGGCCAGGCCGGTGGCCAGATCCTGTATCCGGGCGGACTGGCCGGACTGCTGGTTGGAATTGCCACCCATGCGGCCGTGTCCGGCGGTATCCAGTCGGCCGAGCGCACCCGCATGCGCGAGGCAGCCGATGCCGTCTTGCTGCCGCACAAGGCCATCCTCGACAGCTACACGCAGCAGGAATTGATGGCGGCCGCCATGCCGCAGATGGCGCCCGAGAAAGACAAGCGCTTGCTCGATGCGAAGGCGGCCCTGCTTGCGGGCGAACTGGTGCTCGACAGCGTGCCCGTGCTGCTGATCACGCAGGACTTGCGCGCCGTGGTGCTCGAGCATGCGATGTCGATCAAATCAGGCGCCAAGACCAAGCCCTACGAGCTGGTGATCCGCGTGGTGTCGCCAGCGCGCACCACGGCGGGCATGGGCGCGGCTTACTGGTTCGAGCAGAACGGTGCCCGGCTGAAGCAGGAAAGCGCGCGTATGCTGGCCGAATCGGTCAATATCGTGCTCGCTGAAATGGCACGAACACCAGTCTTGCCCGAGCCGGGCGCAGCGCCTGCCGGCGTGTTCAGGACCGTGCGCTTTGCCGAGGGCAGTACCGAGCGCATCGAGCGTGCACAAATCATCAGTGAACGCTGCGGACAAGCCTTGATTCGTACTTTGCGCGGCCATCTGATGTCGGTGCCCTTGTCGGTGGCGGCCGATGCCCCGCTCGACCCGGCTTGCATCGCCGACGCCGAGCCCGGCCAAAGCTGAAGAACCCGCTGTCAAAAAAGCCCCGTGCGGAACAGGTCCGCACGGGGCTTTTGTTTTGGGCGGGGGCAGCTTAGATCGCGCGCGCCAGCTTTTCGGCAATGCCGACGTAGTTCGATGGCGTCATGGCCAGCAGCAAGTCCTTGGCGTCTTGCGGAATGGCCAGGGTGAGCACGAACTCGCGCAAGGCGTCCTTCGAAATGCCCTTGCCGCGCGTCAGTTCCTTGAGCTGCTCGTACGGATTCTCGATGCCATAGCGGCGCATCACGGTTTGCACCGGCTCGGCCAGCACTTCCCAGTTTGCATCCAGATCCTGCTCCAGACGTGCCGCGTTCACTTCCAGCTTGTTCAGGCCGCGCAGGCAGCTGTCGTACGCCAGCAGGGCGTAACCGAAGCCGACGCCGATATTGCGCAGCACGGTCGAATCGGTCAGGTCGCGCTGCATGCGTGACACGGGCAGCTTTTCAGCCATGTGCTTGAGTACCGCATTGGCCAGGCCCAGATTGCCTTCCGAGTTTTCAAAGTCAATCGGGTTGACCTTGTGTGGCATGGTCGAGGAACCGATTTCGCCAGCCTTGGTGGTTTGCTTGAAGTAGCCCAGCGAGATGTACGCCCAGATGTCGCGGTTCAGGTCCAGCAAGATGGTGTTGGTGCGCGCGATGGCATCGAACAGTTCGGCCATGTAATCGTGCGGCTCGATCTGAATGGTGTACGGATTGAAGGTCAGGCCCAGGCGCTGTTCGATCACGTTTTTCGAGAACGTGGCCCAGTCGAAGTCAGGGTAGGCCGACAGGTGGGCATTGTAGTTGCCGACCGCGCCGTTCATCTTGCCCAGAATTTCCACGTCGGCGATGCGGGCGATGGCGCGCTGCAGGCGTGCGACCACATTGGCCATTTCCTTGCCCAGGGTGGTCGGGCTGGCAGTCTGGCCGTGGGTGCGCGAGAGCATCGGCACGGCGGCATTGGCATGCGCGATGGACTTGAGTTTGTCGACCAGGCCTTGCAGGGTCGGCAGCATCACGCCGTCGCGCGCGGCCTTGAGCATCATGCCGTGCGAGGTATTGTTGATGTCTTCCGAGGTACAGGCAAAGTGAATGAATTCGGTGGCTGCCACCAGTTCCGGCACATCCTTGACCTGCTCCTTGAGCCAGTATTCGACTGCCTTGACGTCATGGTTGGTCACCGCTTCGATGGCCTTGATGCGGGCCGCATCGGCTTCGGAGAAATCGGCGGCCATGCGCTCGAGCACAGCATTGGCTTCACTGGAAAACGGCTTGATCTCGGCAAAGCCGGCCTGCGACAGCGCCTGCAGCCACGAAATTTCCACCTTCACGCGGTGGTGCATGAAACCGGCTTCGGACAAAATCGGGCGCAGCTTGTCGGTCTTGGCAGCGTAGCGGCCGTCCAGCGGGGACAGCGCCGACAGGGTGGAGTAAGGGGCGGTAGTGGTCATGGCAAAGGCTTCCAGGGGAGGATGAGGATGGTCGATTGCGTGCTGCAAAAACGTGCATTTTACCACTGCAGGCCTTGTCAAGCCGATGTGGCGGCCGCACGCCAGCAGTGCCTGCAGCCTGCATTGGCGCCATGCGCGATGCTATACTGTGTGCCAATCCTCCATCCTGAGCATCTATGAAACTCATCGGTTCCCTGGCCAGCCCGTACGTGCGCAAGGTGCGCGTTGTACTGGCCGAAAAAAAGCTCGACTACGGCTTCGAACTCGAGAACGTGTGGGGCGCAGACACCACCATCCATCATTCGAATCCACTGGGCAAGGTTCCTTGCCTGATCATGGAAGATGGCAGCAGCATGTACGATTCGCGCGTCATCGTCGAATACCTCGATACCCTCACGCCGGTGTGCAAACTGTTCATGCCGAACGCGCGCGACCGCGCCGACATCAAGGTCTGGGAAGCGCTCGCTGACGGCGTGCTCGACGCCGCGGTACTGGTGCGCCTGGAGCGCACGCTGCGTCCCGAAGAGCAGCAAAGCGCCGCCTGGATCGAACGCCAGATGGGCAAGGTGCATGCGGGTCTGGCTGTCATGTCGGCCAATCTGCGCGAGTCGCCTTTCTGCAAGGGCAACCACTACACGCTGGCCGACGTGGCCGTTGGGTGTGCGCTGGGCTGGCTGTCGTTCCGCTTCCCCGAAATCAACTGGCGTGCCGATTACCCCAATCTGGCCAAGCTGTTCGACAAACTGTCCGAACGGCCATCGTTCAAAGACACCGTGCCGCAATAAGCGGCCACGGCGCACAAGCCAATGACAACCGTTGTATTCGGCGAAGCCCTGGTCGACGATTTCGTGACCGAACAGGTGGTGGGCGGCGCGCCGTTCAACGTGGCGCGCCACCTGGCCGCCTTCATGGCGCCGCAGCTGATGATCACCTGCGTGGGCAACGACAAGAACGGCGGCGTGGTGCACGGCGAGTTCGAACGCTTTGCCATGTCCGAAGCCGGTCTGCAGGTCGACAAGATGGAAGAGACCGGGCGCGTGGTGGTCGAGCGCACCGTCAAGGGGCACCGCTTTGTGATCCTGCCCGACCAGGCCTACGACTACATCAACCCCGAGCAGGCGCTGGCCGCGCTGGAATCGGTCGATGCCAGCACGGTCTACTTTGGCACGCTGGCGCAGCGCTGTCCGCGTTCGCGCGACACCTTGTACGCCCTGCTCGACGCCAGCGCTGCCAACCGTTTCCTGGATCTGAATTTACGCGACGGCCAGTACGACGAGCGCTGTGTGTTCCACTCGCTGCACGCGGCCAATGTGGCCAAGGTCAACGAGGAAGAATTGCAGGTGCTGTTTCGCTGGTACTTCGATATCCACCCATCGTCGCCGCCGCTGTCGGGCGATGAGGTGCGCGCGGCCTGTGCGGCGCTGGTGCAGATGTTTTCGCTCGATGGCCTGATCGTCACGCTGGGCCACCGCGGTTCGGTGTACTTTGGCGCCGAGGATGAACCACTGGTCCACCGCGACAATCCGGCGCCGCCCTACGTGATCGATACGGTGGGCGCGGGCGATGCTTTTGCGGCGATCTTCCTGCTGGGCCGGGCGCGCCAGTGGGCGCTGGATGTGACGCTGGCACGCGCCAACGAATTCGCGGCCGCCATTTGCGCCGTGCCAGGCGCGGTTCCCCGCGACCTGGGCTTCTACGACAAATGGGCTACACGCTGGCGCTGAAAACTCAGGCGTCGGCCGCAGCCATCTGGCTCTGCAGGTAATTCTGGATGCCCACCTTGACGATCAGATCGAGCTGGGTTTCGAGCCAGTCGATGTGTTCTTCGGTGTCTTCCAAAATTTGCAGGAACAGGTCACGCGACACGTAGTCGCCCGCCACTTCGGCCGCGGCAATGCCTTCCTTGACTGTCACTTGCGAGGCTTGCTCGAGCTTCAGATCGCATTCCAGCATTTCCTGGGTCGACTCGCCAATCAGCAATTTATGCAGCGCTTGCAGGTTGGGCAGGCCGTCCAGCGTGAGGATGCGGTCGATCAGTTTGTCGGCGTGCTTCATTTCGCCGATCGATTCTTCATATTCCTTCTTGCCCAGCTTTTCCAGACCCCAGTGACGGTACATGCGGGCATGCAGGAAGTACTGGTTGATCGCCGAGAGCTCGTTGGTCAGCTGCGCGTTGAGCAGCCGGATGATGTTCTTGTCGCCCTTCATGGGATTCTTTCTAGAGTGGAGGTATCGCACCATGATAGCAAACGTGCGCGCGTGCCGCCAATGGCAGGCGGGCGCGTCGGCAGGGCAGGGGACATCAGCTGTTGGTGGAGTAGCTGAAAGGCAGCAGTACGTAGGCGGAAATGGCGCGGCCGTCTTCAATGAAGGGCTTGAACTGGGCGCGCAGCCCGGCCTGGCGGCTGGCTTCGTCGAGGCGGGCAAAGCCGCTCGAGGTTTGCACCTTCACGTCCACGGGCTGGCCTTTTTCGTTGACCAGCACACGCAGGATGACGCGGCCTTGCTCACCCATGCGGCGCGACATTGCCGGGTAAGCCAGTTGGGGCGCGCGGATGTATTCGATGCCCGAGGTAACGGTTTTTGGTTCGCCGCTGACGGGTGCAGCTGGCGCTGCGGCAACAACGACAGGCGGGGCGGCAGGTTTCGGTGCCGGAGCGGCCGCCTGCTCGACGGTAATGCTGTCCGGTTGCGGGGCCACTTGCACCACCGGCACTGGCACTTGTGGCAATGCAGGCGGCTGCAGCTGGACCAGGGGAATGACCTTGGGTGCGGCAGGCGGGATTTTTTCGTGCGGCAGTTCCACAAACTGGACCGTCACGGCTTTTGGCAAGGCCACGTCGACCATGCGCGTGAACAAACCACTGGAAATCAGGTACACCACAACAATGTGGGCCAGCAGAACCGTGGCCAGGGGAGCGAACTTGGTGCGCAGTTTTCCCAGCGAAGCCCGGGCGTCGCCCAGATCAGGCGACGTGGAAAAGGTCATGGCGCTCACGGTGCTCAGGCTGCCTGTGCGTTGCGGAACGACAATTCGGTGACTTGTACCTTGCTGTCCAGATGGGCAGCCAATACTTGCTTGGCGCAGGAGGCGCATTTGCCGCAGCAGGTGGCCACGCCCAGATCCTGGCGCAATTCAGCCATGGTCGACAGGCCCAGATCGACTGCCTGGCGGATTTCCCGGTCGGAGATGTTATTGCAGACACAGACAATCATTGATGCACCTTCCCGTTTGCTTTGCGTGGGATCACCTGCTGGCTTACCACTTGGTCTATAATGAGAATCATTATCACTTAGATTCATATTTTGTCGGAACTCGACGACGATTGCAAGCGATTTAAGCAGAACCTGAATAGAAATAATTCGCATTTACCTGTTTGATGCTAATATCCAACAAGGAACTGTGATTACTTAGCGAGCTCGCCCTACCATGACTCTTGCCCCTACCCTGACCACGCTTGACGCCCTGCTGGCGGGCCAAAGCGCCACCGTGATTCACCTGGCCCCTGGCAACACTGCCGAAGCCGGTGTCGATGTCTCGCGGCGCTTGATGGAACTGGGCTTTGTTCCAGGCGAGCGCATCCGCATGCTCAAGCGCGGCGTGCCTGGCGGCGAACCGCTGGCCGTGCGCGTGGGCGACTCCACCTTTGCCTTGCGCCGCTTCGAGGCGGCGCTGATCTCGATTCAGCCGGAATAACATCATGAGTACCGAAACGCTGGGCCAGGGCGTGACCCACACGCCCCTGATTGCATTGCTCGGCAATCCGAACTGCGGCAAAACAGCGCTGTTCAACCGCCTCACGGGCGCGCGCCAGAAAGTGGCCAACTACGCTGGCGTCACCATCGAACGCAAGGAGGGCAGTTTTACCTCTCCGGCCGGGCATGCCTTCAAAGTCCTGGATCTGCCAGGCGCCTACAGCCTGTCAGCCACCACGCCGGACGAAGCGATCACGCGCGACGTTGTGGCCGGCCTGCGCGCTGACGAACAGGCGCCCGACACCGTGGTCTGCGTGGTCAGCGCCGTCAATCTGCGCCTGAACCTGCGCCTGGTCCTGGAGATCAAGCGCCTGGGTTTGCCCATGGTGCTGGCCCTGAACATGGTAGACGTGGCGCGCAAGCGCGGCATCGTCATCGACACGGCCAAACTGGCGCAGGAACTGGGCATGCCGGTGGTGGAAACGGTGGCCGTGCAAAGCGGTGGCGAGAAAACCCTGCTCGATGCGCTTGACGCCATGCCGCGTGCGAATGCGGTCAAGGCCCAGCCGCTGTCAGCCATCGACGCGGTGTCGGTGGAAGAGACCCAGCGCGAAGTGCGCCGCATTCTGGCCGCGTCGATCAGCTACGCCAACGACACCGGCAACCTGACCGAAAAAATCGACGGCATCGTGCTGCACCCGGTGGTGGGCCCGATCCTGCTGGCGGCACTCATGTTCCTGGTGTTCCAGGCGGTATTCAGCTGGGCCGCCGTGCCGATGGAAATGATCACCGGCGGCGTCGAAGCGGTTGGCGCCTGGGTGGGCAATCACATGGGCGAAGGCATGCTGCGCAGCTTGCTGGTTGAAGGTATTCTGGGCGGCGTGGGCAGTGTGCTGGTGTTCCTGCCGCAGATTCTGATTCTGTTCTTCTTCATTCTGGTGCTGGAAGACTGCGGCTACCTGCCGCGCGCCGCCTTCCTGCTGGACCGCCTGATGGGTGGCGTGGGCCTGTCAGGCCGCGCTTTCATCCCGCTGCTGTCGAGCTTTGCCTGCGCCATTCCCGGCATTATGGCCGCGCGCACCATTCAAAATCCGCGCGACCGCATCGTCACCATCATGATCGCGCCCTTGATGACCTGCTCGGCGCGCTTGCCCGTGTATGCGCTGATCATTGCCGCCTTCATCCCCAACCGCGATGTCTGGGGCGGCGTGGTCAATCTGCAGGGGCTGGTACTGTTCATTCTGTACTTTGCCGGCATTGCCGCCGCCATGGCAGTGGCCTGGTTTATCAAGCGCACCATGGGTGCCAACCGCAACCAGCCGCTCATGCTGGAACTGCCAAGCTATCACTGGCCGCACATGCAGAATTTGGCGCTGGGGCTGTGGGAACGCGCCAAGATCTTCCTGTCGCGCGTCGGTACCATCATCCTCACGCTGATGGTGCTGCTGTGGTTCCTGTCCAGCTTCCCCGGTGCGCCGGAAGGCGCGACCCATCCGCCGATCTATTACAGTATCGCCGGCATGCTGGGCCGCGCCCTGGCGGTGGTGTTCGAACCAATCGGCTTTGGCTGGCAGATCTGCATTGCCCTGGTGCCCGGCATGGCCGCGCGCGAAGTGGCGGTGGGTGCCCTGGGCACGGTGTATGCCCTGTCGGCCACCGGCGACGAGCTGGCCACCACGCTCACGCCGATCATCGCCCAATCGTGGAGCTTGCCAACCGCCTTGTCGCTGCTGGCCTGGTACGTGTTTGCGCCGCAGTGCATGTCCACGCTGTCGGTGGTCAAGCGCGAGACCAACAGCTGGCGCTATCCGCTGCTGATGGCAGGCTACATGTTCGCGCTGGCCTACGTGGCATCCTTCCTCACTTACCGCATTGCGCTTGCAACGCTAGGAGCTTGAGATGATTGAAAACCTGATCGTGGCCTTGATTGTGGGCGCGTCGGCCTGGTACACTGCGCGCAAGTACGTGTTCAAGCCGAAGAAAAGTGCGGGCTGCGGCAGCGGCTGCAGCAGCTGCGATACCTGCGAGTCGGCGCCTGCGCCAGCGGCCGATCCGCGCGTGATCAAACTGCACCGGGTCGGCTGAATGACCGTGCGTCCGCGCCAGTGGCTGTTTGCCTACCTTGGCGCCATGCTGGCCATGCTGGTCATCGATGGCATCTGGCTTGGCGTGCTGATGGCCGATACCTACCGCGACTGGCTGGGCGAGATGATGCTGGACCAGCCCCGCTGGACGCCGGCTGCCTTGTTCTACCTGCTGTACACGACTGGTCTGGTGGTATTTGCCGTGCTGCCGGCGCTGCGCAGCAACCGCCTGCGCCAGGCGGCGCTGCTGGGTGGCTTGCTTGGACTGGTTGCTTACGGTACCTACGACCTGAGCAACCTGGCCACGCTCAAGCAGTGGTCCGTGACCCTGACGGTGGTCGATGTGCTGTGGGGTGGCGTGCTGTCAGCGCTTGCCAGCTGCGCGGGCTACCTGGCCGCTCGGCGCGGCTGACGCTGCGCCTGGTGTTACCAGGCCATCGGTCAAGCCCAGTCTCTCCATCAAACGGTGGGCGTCGAACGGGGCCTTCACTTTAATGTCGTTGTCGAAGTAGCAGAAGATGTCGCGGCTGGCGCGCTTTGGCGGCGCTTTCGATGAGATCAGGCGCGCATCGTCGGGTTGCGCGCCGTGGCTCCAGGCCGTGATCCGGGCCGCCCAGCGATCGAGCGCTTCGTCACTGTAGCCGCTGGCGTACAGCTCCTTGTCGCCGTGCAGGCGCAGGTACATGAAGTCCGCCGTCACATCCTCGTAATAAGGCCATTCGCGCGCGGTATCAGCCACCACCAGTGCCACTTTGTACTTGCGCAGGAGGGCGATGAAGGCTTCGTCGATGAAGCTGTCGTTGCGGATTTCGACCGCGTGGCGCAATTTACGCTTCCTGTCGATTTCCAGTGCGACTTTGCCCTTCATGCGCGGCTCGTGATGGCGCGCCATCTCGAGCGCGGCCTCGGTGTCGTGCGGCAGGATGCTCAGGAAGTGCGCCATTTTCTCGGGATCAAATTTGAAATTCGGCGGAAACTGCCACAGGAACGGGCCCAGTTTCTCGCGCAGGTTCAACACGCCTGACGCCAGCACGTTGGCCACCGGCCCGTCAATGTCGCGCAGCCGCAATGTGTGGGTGATGTAGCGGTTGCCCTTGTTGCTGAAGACGAAGTCCTTGGGCGTGGCATCGTGCCAGGCACTGTAGCTGTCGGGCTTTTGCAGGGAATAGAAGGAACCGTTGATCTCGATCGAGCGCGTGGCGCGCGAAGCGTATTCGAGTTCGCGGTCCTGGACCAGATCGTCCGGATAGAACACGCCGCGCCAGGGTTCATAGCGCCAGCCCGAGATGCCGATGTAGATTTTTCCCATATGGCATCTTAGGCATGGCTGGCGTGCCGGTCGGTTAGACCGCGCACGCTGATGGCTTACTGCCGCAGGAAGCGGGCGAAGGCGCCGTCCACTTTGCCATCCGAATTGACGGTCAGGTACCAGTCCACCACCCGGTGTTCGTACACCACCTTGTAGATGTCTTCGCCCGTGTCGCGGTTGACGCCTTCGTAGCTGATCGACTGCATCTTGCCGACCGGGTTCTTTTGCAGCGCCTTGACCCGTTCCGCGAGGAACACCCTGGAGATGCGGGCAAACGCCGGTGTCAAATCTTCTTCATACACTTTGCCAGTAGTTAAGCTGTCCGCGCCCCGGCGCAAGGCAGCTTCGCCGCCAGGCATGGCGCCATCGCGGGCCAGGTGCGCTGCAATGCGGCGCTTCAGGTCTGTGCCTTCCACGCGCGGGGCGATGATGTCGACACCGAGCCGTGTCAGCGTCATGCCGACCACCTTGCCGCCCGCATTGCGCTGGAATAGCAGATCGAGGCCGCTGCGGGGCTGGTACAGCTTGTCCTTGCGCTCGGCGAAGAGCAGCAGCGGGCCGCGTCCCGTGATTTCGCTGATAAGACGGTCGTCGTAACGGGTGATCGTCATGACCTGAAATTCGCCAACCTGGTACGTGCCTTCATACTCGGCCAGCTGCGCCGGCGCCAGTTGCACGACAGCGCGTTTGGCGGGCGCTGGTGGTGCCAGTTGTGCTGCCGCTGCCGCAGCGCACAGGGCGGTTGCCGCCAGGCCGACGGCGGCCGCGCGGCGCCAGCGGCCAGGGCCGCGCACCATGATGCCCAGCCGCTGTTCCAGGAGGGAGCGCGATTCGGCCATGGCGGCCATGCTGCCGAGCAGTCCCGACTGGCGCGCGCCGACTTCCAGCAGCGCCTCGCCGTAGGCCTGCAGGTTGTGACCGGCCGCCAGGACGCGGGCGTCGCAGTCGACTTCGATGGCGTGGCGCAGGCGCCGCAACTGCCACCACAGCGCCAGGTTCCACGGCATGACGGCCAGCAGCAGCAGGGCAAGCGCCAGCAGCTGCGGATCGCGCGCCGCCACATGCGATGTCTCGTGCGCCATCACCAGTGCCTGCTGCGACGGCGCTGTCTGCATCAGCCATTCCGGCAGGACGATCCGTGGCCGCAGAATCCCGACCACGGCGGGGCCGGCGTCTGGTGCGATCCAGACCGGGGTGTCCCCCATGTGCGCACTGCGCCAGTGGCGGCGCCGCATTGCCAACAGGGCGGCGCTTGCGCCCAGGGCCAGCAGCAGGGTGACGGACAAGGCCATCCAGGCTGGCTTGAGCATAGCGGCCGCCTCGATCGGAGTGGCTGCGGTTTTGGCGGCAACCCATTCGGATGCCGCCTGCGTTCCGGGCAGGGCCGCCGCCGGTGCTGCGCGGCGCACCGGTGCGCTGCGCGCGTCCTGCGTTGGCAGCGGCGCTGATCCGTTCACGAACAGCGGTGGTACCGTCGACGCCACCATGGCCGCCATCCAGATCCAGCGTGTTGGCAGCTTCCATAGACGCAGCGCACGCTCGGTGGCCGTGGCCGCGGCGCCAATCAGCACCGTCACGGCGAGGGTATAGATCATCCAGTTGAGGGTCATTTTTTGTCCTTGGTACTGTCGGCCAGCAGTTGGCGCATGCGGGCGATTTCATCGGCGCCCAGCTTGCGATCGGAAACCAGGTGCGCAAACAGCAGTTCGGATGAACCTTTGAACAGTTTGCTGGTGAGGTGCTGCAGCGCGCTCTTGCGTGCTTCCTGCTGCTCGATCAGCGCGTGGTAGCGGTGCCCACGGCCCTCCTCTTCGTGCGCCACATAGCCCTTGGTTTCAAGGGTGCGCAGCACCGTGAGGACGGTGGTGTAGGCCAGCTGGTCTTGCAGGTGGGTGCGTACTTCCGAGACCACGGAGGGGCCGTGGTCCCATAAAATCTGCATCACGTCCGCTTCGCGGTCGGTGAAGGAAATCGTCATGTGGGCTCCTATCTACTAAATGTTTAGTAGATAGTAGGGAAGGGCGGCGCCGTTGTCAACTATAACTTTAGTAGCTACATCGCCCTCGCGAAGGCGGGGGCCCATAGCATGTCCCCGAATTCGATCAAATGGCATAGGGGGCTCGCATGCGAGCCCGCCTTCGCGAGGGCGATGGGTGGTTAGGTGAGCTGCTGGAAGGATTCGGCCTGTGCGATCGGCCAGTACAAGCCGAATACCGGCGGCAGCTTGTGGTGCTGGCTCGAGTCCAGCAATTCGCCTGGCTCCAGATACGGCAGCAGCGCCGATGCCAGCTTGACCTGGTTGGGCGACACCCGCCGCACCAGATGGTGCGGCTTGAGCTGGGAAGGATGCGTCAACCCAGCAGCGGCGATCAGCTCGGCCAGCGCCTGAACGGTGTTCTTGTGGAAGTAAGCCACGCGTTCCGTCTTGTCGGGCACCACCAGCGCCTGCTGGCGCAGCTCATCCTGCGTTGCCACGCCGGTCGGGCAGCGGTCGGTATGGCAGCTCTGCGACTGCACGCAGCCCAGCGCAAACATGAAGCCGCGCGCCGAATTGCACCAGTCCGCGCCCAGCGCAATGGTGCGCGCGATATCGAAGGCGGTGATGATTTTGCCCGACGCCGCAATGCGGATCTTGTCGCGCAAATTGGCGCCCACCAGCGTGTTATGCACCAGCAGCAGCGCTTCCTGCAAAGGCGCCCCCACATGGTCGGAAAACTCGACCGGCGCCGCACCGGTGCCGCCTTCGCCCCCATCGACGGTAATGAAGTCCGGGACGATGCCGGTGGCCAGCATGGCTTTGACGATGGCGAAGAACTCCCACGGGTGGCCGATCGCGAGTTTGAAGCCGGTTGGCTTGCCACCCGACAGATTGCGCAAGCGTTCAATAAAATGCAGCATCTCGATCGGCGTGGAAAACGCCGAATGCTTGGACGGCGACAGACAGTCAAGGCCCACCGGCACGCCGCGCGCGGCGGCAATTTCAATCGAGACCTTGGCGCCCGGCAGAATGCCGCCCTGGCCCGGCTTGGCGCCTTGCGAGAGCTTCAGTTCGATCATCTTCACCTGTGGCAGCGTCGCGTTGGCGACGAACTTGGCTTCCGAGAAGCCGCCTTCGTCGGTGCGGCAGCCAAAGTAGCCGGACCCGATTTCCCAGACCAGGTCGCCGCCGTGTTCGCGGTGATAGCGGCTGATGCTGCCTTCACCGGTGTCGTGCATGAAGCCGCCGATGCGCGCGCCGCCGTTCAGGGCCAGGATGGCATTGGCGGACAAGGAGCCGAAACTCATGGCCGAGATGTTGAAAACGCTGGCGCTGTAGGGCTGCGCGCGCGGGCAGTCCGGGTGGTTGCCCACCTCGATGCGGAAATTCGGATCGGCGATCATGGCGGGTGCAATCGAATGGTTGATCCATTCATAGCCGTCCGAATACACATCGAGCTGGGTGCCGAAGGGGCGCTTGTCGGTCTGGCGCTTGGCGCGCTGGTACACAATGCTGCGCTGGTTGCGCGAGAACGGCGCCGCCTCCATGTCGTTTTCAAGGAAGTACTGGCGAATCTCGGGCCGGATCGACTCGAAGAAGTAGCGGAAGTGGGCCAGAATCGGGTAATTGCGGCGCAGCGCCTGCTTTTTTTGCAGCAGGTCGGTGAACCCCACCACCGTC
Organism: Massilia sp. CF038; assembly: GCF_900129765.1. Taxonomy (GTDB): domain Bacteria; phylum Pseudomonadota; class Gammaproteobacteria; order Burkholderiales; family Burkholderiaceae_D; genus Telluria_A. Next base: position 261,085 of record NZ_FQWU01000004.1, on the reverse strand, counting down.
AGGCCCAGGCTGACGGCAACCAGCCACCAGCCGGGGCCTTCGCCTTGCCAGGCTTGAAACGCCGACAGCGGCAGCACGACGGCCGACACGATCAAAGGAAGGTAGCGCGGTGCGAACAGTCTCATGCGGTCTCCGTGGCCAATCGCTTACAACAATGCTAAGCTAACGCCGATTCCATCCCGGCGAAAGAACCCAATGATCATTGTCCACCATCTCAACAATTCCCGTTCGCAGCGCATCCTGTGGCTGCTGGAAGAACTGGGCCTGGACTACGAGATCAAAAAATACCAGCGCGACGCCAAGACCATGCTGGCGCCGCCCGAACTGCGCGCCATTCATCCCCTGGGCAAATCGCCTGTCATTACGGATGGCGACACCATGGTAGCCGAGTCGGGTGCGATTATCGAGTATCTCACCGAACGCTATGGCAGTGGCAAGAACCTGGTGCCTGCCGCCGGTACCCCCGACAAACTGCGCTACACCTACTTCCTGCATTACGCCGAAGGCTCGGCCATGACGCCGCTGCTGATGAAGCTGGTGTTTGACAAGGTCGAGTCGAGCCCGATGCCGTTTTTCGTCAAGCCCATTGCCAAGGGCATCGCGCAAAAGGTCAAGTCCAGCTACATCATGCCGCAGATCGCATCGCACCTGGGCTACCTGGAAGGGGAGCTGAGCCAGCGCCGCTGGTTCACCGGCGAGGCCTTTTCCGCAGCCGACATCCAGGTCAGCTTTGTGCTGGAAGCGGCTGCCGCGCGCGGCGGACTCGGTGCCAACTATCCCAAGCTGGACGCCTTTTTACAGCGCATTCACGCGCGCCCGGCCTATCAGCGCGCGCTGGAGCGCGGTGGAAAATACGAACTGATCAAGTAAGACCGCCATGGCCAAACTGCTTGCCATCGATGGGCTGAACATCGTCCGGCGCGTGTACGAGGCCAGTCCCGAACCCGATTCGGCCGAAAAGGCCGAGATCGCGCTGCGGCACGCGCTGTCGTCATTTCGCAAGCTGCTGGCCGCACATGCGCCCACCCACGTGTTGCCCGCGTTTGACTTTGGCGGGCCGACCTGGCGCCACGCGATTTACCCGCGCTACCGCGAGCAGCGCGCGCCAATGCCGTCCTTCCTGCGCGAGGCGCTGCCATCGTTCCATGAGAAGCTGGCCGGCGAAGGCCTGCACGTGGTGATGCTGCCCGAGGTGGAGGCCGACGACGTGATCGGCACGGCGATTTTGCGCTGGCTGGCGGAAGGGCGCGGCGAAGCCATCATCGCCTCGACCGACAAGGATCTGCACGGATTGATTGCGCACGGCGCGCTGGTGTGGGACCATTTCAAGGGCGAGTGGCATGACGACGCCTGGGTGCGCAACAAGTTTGGCGTGGCGCCCGAGCTGCTGGTCGATTTGCTGGCGCTGATGGGCGACGTGACCGACGGCGTACCGGGGGTGTCCAAGGTCGGCATGAAGACGGCGGCCAAGCTGCTCAATGCGTATGGTGACCTCGATGCCGTCATGGCCGGTGCCGGCATTTTGAAAACGCCGATTGGCGAGCGCCTGCGGGCCGAACGCGAGTTGTTGTTTTTGTCACGCCAGCTGGTGCAGCTGAAAACCGATGTGCGGCTGGGAGTAACATGGAACATGCTCGCTTACGAACAATTTTAAGGGTGGCGTTATGCTGAAAGCGGTGATCGTCGATTCGAACGCGATTTCGCGCGGTTTGCTCAACACCGTGCTGACCGATGGCGGCTACGAGGTGGTGGCCCAAGCGCATACGGCGTTGCTGGGCTTCGTGCAGGTGCAAAAGCACCAGCCGCAGATCTTCTGCATCGCGCGCGAGCAGGTGGAAGATGGCCACAACGTGGTCGAGCAGGTGCGCGCCACCTATCCCAAGACCCTGATTTTCATGATGTCCGGGACCATGGACGCGACGCTGATGCAAACGTCGCTCACGCGCGGCGTGCAGGGTTTTATCGTCAAGCCGTTCAAGGCGGACGCGGTGCTCAACACCATCCGCAAGACGGTGATGGACATGATCAAGCGGCAGAAAGCCAATTCGTAAAAGTCGCGTGCATTCCAAACGAAACCACAACAGACTCGCTGAAGACATGGGCCGCTTCGTGCAGCAGTATGCACGCAAGGCACGCAAGGGGCTCGATCCGAATGACCGTAAGTACGACCGCAAGCTCGAAGGCAAGATGAAGCGTCTTGCACCGGCTGCGCTGTCAGAATTGCTCGCCGGAGAGGATGATGCTGAGTCAAGACCAGATTCTGAAGAATGAATAAATTAGCCGATGCCGAGAAAATAGCGCAGGGCAGAGCGCGCTGGCTGTGCATGGACTGTCAAGTCGATACCTACCAAAATGAGCAGTATTACATGCTCTGGTATCGGGTCTGGCGCTCAATTCACTACAAGATCGATGGCATGCTGTGCCTCGATTGCGCCGAAAAGCGCTTGGGGCGTGAACTGACCGGGGCGGACTTCAGCAAGGCACGGGTCAATCAGGGGCAGGCCAAGGTATGCGCCGCACTGGCCATGCGGCTAAATCGTGTCGCTTGACCGTATCGCTGCACGCTTCCTCCACTTCTAGAAGGACTATCAATGCAAACAGTTTGGCCAGATGATGCTGACGGTGATGTATTCCGTCGAATGCAATCGAGCGGTTTTGATTTCGCTCAGTCGCATGAAATTGATTTTAATGTTGACTTCAAGACCTGGCCGCCATCGAAAGACTTCCTTCATGCGCTGCATGCGACGTACCCGCGCATTCGGCTTTACCAACCGAGTGACGACATGAACGGATACGTCGAATTCGTCGTAGATGCGAAATTGACTTACGAACTCGTCATGTCGATACAGGACTCGGTGTCGACACTGGCATTGCCGTACGGCGGCGTTTGCGAATCATGGGGCGTGATGCACTGATTGCTGCCACACGACCGGCATCGCCAACGGGACTTTTCAGATGGTCGAGCCGCTGATGATCCCGCCGCCAAGGCATACATCACCGTCATACAGAACGGCCGACTGCCCTGGCGTGACCGCCCATTGCGGATCGATGAAGTCCAGCGCGAAGTCACTCAGGCCTTCGGGCGCGACACGGCAAGCCACGTCGGCCTGACGGTAACGCGTCTTGGCCGACATGCTGCGCGCCTCCGGCGCTTCGCCGGCAATCCAGCTGGCCTGGTCGGCCGTCAACGCGCCTGACAGCAGCCACGGATGGTCGTGCCCCTGCACGATGTACAGTGTGTTGCTGGCGATGTCCTTGCGTGCCACGTACCAGGCGTCGCTGCTGCCATCGTCCTTCTTGTACTTCTTCATGCCGCCCACGCCGATGCCTTTGCGCTGGCCCAGGGTGTAGAACGACAGGCCGACGTGTTCACCGACCACGGTGCCGTCGTCGGTTTTCATCGGGCCCGGCTTGTACGACAGGTAGCGGTTCAGGAAATCGCGGAACGGCCGCTCACCAATGAAGCAGATGCCGGTTGAATCCTTTTTTGAGGCATTTGGCAATGCCAGTTTTTCGGCGATCTTGCGCACTTCCGTTTTCGGGATTTCACCGAGCGGGAACAGGGTCTTGGACAACTGCGCCTGATTCAGGCGATGCAGGAAGTAGCTTTGGTCCTTGGTGTGATCAACGGCCTTGAGCAGTTCGAATTTGCCGGCGTTTTCGCGCACGCGCGCGTAGTGGCCGGTGGCGATCAGGTCCGCGCCCAGGTGCATTGCGTGGTCGAGGAAGGCCTTGAACTTGATTTCGGCGTTGCACAGCACGTCCGGGTTTGGCGTGCGGCCGGCCTGGTACTCGCGCAGGAATTCGGCAAACACACGGTCTTTGTATTCGGCGGCGAAGTTGACCGCTTCTATGTCGACACCGACCACGTCGGCCACGCTGGCCGCGTCAATCCAGTCCTGGCGCGAGGAGCAGAATTCGGAATCGTCGTCGTCTTCCCAGTTTTTCATGAACAGGCCGATGACTTCGTAGCCCTGTTCCTTCAGCATCCACGCCGCGACCGAGGAGTCGACCCCGCCAGACATTCCGATCACGACTTTTTTCTTGCTCATTGATTAATTCCGATTTTTGACAGACCGCTACATCGTCCTCGCGCAGGCGGGGACCCATAGCACAGTAGCGCAGAGAAATACGCTTTCTATGGGTTGTCGTGGCATGGGTCCCCGCCTTCGCGAGGACGATGTGTCGGTGTCCTTAAATTAGTCCACCCTCGAACACCGAAGGGTGGGTGTGCAGCAGGGCCAGCGGCGCGCGTTTGCCGGCCAGGTAATCGTCCACGCATTGCAGAACCAGCGGACTGCGGTGGCGCTCGGCGCTTGCCACCATTTCGTCGCGCGTCATCCACATGGTGCGCAGGATGCCTTCGTCAAGCGGCTGGTCGTATTCTTCGCCCGCCTCGCCGCAGAACGTAAAGCGCAGGTAGGTCACGTCCGTGCCCAGCCGCTTGGAGGTGTAGCGCGACATGTACATGCCCACCAGGGCGTGCGGAATGAAGTCGTGCGCTGTTTCTTCCATTACTTCGCGCACGACCGCCTGTTCCAGCGTCTCAAGCGGGTCCAGATGGCCGGCCGGCTGATTCAGGCGGATGCCTTCGCTGGTTTCTTCTTCCACCAGCAAAAAGCGGCCATCACGCTCGATGATGGCGGCAACGGTAACGGATGGTCTCCAAGTGTGCGGCATGCAGGTCCCCGAAAATGAGTGCGTCATTTTACCTTGCTCAGCCCACCTGCGCATTTATAGGGCCCGCACTTTGATTTGATACAAGAAAACTGCAAAAAACTGTGACTTTGTAGCGCAATCGGTTTGAATTTCGAGGACCTCATCTAGAAAAAACGAACGATAGTTCTATTTTGAGGTTTCCGTGTAATATCCTAGCCAACTTGTTAATTAGGAGGCGTCATGAGAATAGGCATACCGGCCGAAACGCGGTCGGGCGAAACCCGTGTAGCTGCAACTCCCGAGACGGTCAAGAAGCTCGCCGCCAAGCACCAGGTGATCGTGCAGTCCGGCGCCGGGCTCAATGCCTCCGTGATCGACGAAGCCTATGTGGCCGCTGGTGCGACGATCGGCAGCGCGGCCGAGGCCTTTGGGGCCGACGTGGTGCTCAAGGTGCGCGCCCCCAACGCCGAGGAACGCGCACTCATGAAGCGCGACACGGTCCTGATCGGAATGCTCAATCCTTTCGACGCCGACAACATCGCCGCCATGGCCACCGCCGGCCTGCAAGCGTTCTCGCTTGAAGCGGTGCCGCGCATTACGCGTGCGCAGTCGATGGACGTATTGTCCTCGCAAGCGAATATCGCCGGCTACAAGGCCGTGATGGTGGCCGCCAATACCTACCAGCGCTTCATGCCGATGCTGATGACTGCCGCCGGCACCGTGAAAGCGGCGCGCGTGCTGATCATGGGTGTGGGAGTGGCGGGCTTGCAGGCGATTGCCACTGCCAAGCGCCTGGGCGCCGTGATTGAAGCGTCCGATGTACGCCCACCGGTCAAGGAGCAGGTCGAGTCGCTGGGCGCCAAATTCATTGACGTGCCTTACCTGACCGACGAAGAGAAAGAAATCGCCAAGGGTTCGGGCGGCTACGCCAAGGCCATGCCGGCTGACTGGATGCGCCGTCAGGCAGAGCTGGTACACGAGCGTGCCAAACTGGCCGACATCATCATCACCACCGCTCTGATCCCGGGCCGTCCGGCGCCGGTGCTCATTTCCGAAGAAACCGTCAAGGCCATGAAGCCGGGTTCCGTGATCGTCGACCTGGCGGTTTCGCAAGGCGGCAACTGCCCACTGTCGGAATTGAACAAAACCGTCACCAAGCACGGCGTGCACATTGTGGGCGAGCCTGATCTGGCTACCCTGGTGGCGGCTGATGCATCGGCCCTGTACGCGCGCAACGTGCTCGACTTCCTCAAGCTGATCATCGACAAGGATGACAAATTGGTGATCGACCGCGAAGACGAAATCCTGAAACCGACCCTGGTCTGCGCAGGCGGCGAAGTGCTGCGCAAGTAATCTATTTAAAACTGAAAGAAAGAAGTAAAAGATGTCCATGCAACGAGTAATGCTGCGTTCCAAACTCCACCGCGTCACCGTCACCCAGGCCGACCTGCACTATGAAGGTTCCTGCGGTATCGATGCCGATCTTCTGGAAGCAGCCGATATCTGGGTCAACGAGAAAATCGAACTGTACAACGTCAACAACGGCGAGCGTTTCGCAACCTATGCAATCGAAGGCTTGCGCGGCAGCGGCTGCATCCAGTTGAACGGCGCGGCAGCGCGCAAGGCGCAACTGGGCGACCTGCTGATCATCTGCACCTACGCGCCGATGAACGAAGAACAGGCGAAGGCGTACACCCCGAAGGTCGTATTCGTTGATGGGAACAATAAAATCACGGGAATGAAAAAGTAATTTTTCAAAAATAGCTAAGAGGGAGGCAACATGGAAGTCAGCCACACCATCATCAATCTCATCATCTTCGTATTGGCCATTTACGTCGGCTACCACGTTGTGTGGACCGTTACGCCTGCGCTGCATACGCCGCTCATGGCCGTGACCAACGCGATTTCGGCGATCATCATCGTTGGCGCCATGCTCGCTGCCGGTCTGACGACCGGTATCGTCGGCCAGATCACTGGCACGCTGGCGGTAGCGCTGGCGGCAGTCAATGTGTTTGGCGGCTTCCTGGTCACCCAGCGCATGCTGGAAATGTTCAAGAAGAAGGAGCCAAAGGCGCCTAAGTCGGGAGATCACGCATGAATTTCATCACCATGAATATGGTCACGATGTTCTACCTGATCGCCTCGGTGTGCTTCATCCAGGCGCTCAAGGGCTTGTCCTCGCCGGCGACGGCGCGCAAGGGCAATGCCTTCGGCATGATCGGGATGGCGATTGCGGCAGTGACCACGGTAGCGCTGATCCTCAAGCTCAAGGCCACCGCAGTGCCGGACGGCGGTCTGGGCTTCGGCCTGGTGCTGCTGGGCGTGGTGGTCGGTGGCGGCATTGGCGCCTTTGCGGCCAAAAAGGTCGAGATGACCAAGATGCCGGAACTGGTAGCAGCGATGCACTCGCTGATTGGTCTGGCCGCAGTGTGTATCGCGATTGCCGCGGTGTCGGAGCCGTCGGCCTTTAACATCGCCAAGCTGGGCGAGGCGCTGCCCTTCGGTAACCGCCTTGAACTGTTCCTGGGTACCTTCATCGGCGCGGTGACCTTCTCGGGTTCCGTGATCGCCTTCGGCAAACTGTCGGGCAAATACAAGTTCCGCCTGTTCCAGGGTGCGCCAGTCAGCTTCCCTGGTCAGCACATGATCAACCTGGGCGTGGCCATCGCCATCGTGGTACTGGGTCTGGTGTTCTGCTTTGATTCCGGCACCACGCCAGCGTGGACGCCGTTCATCATCATGGCTGTACTCTCGTTTGTGCTCGGCGTGTTGATCATCATCCCGATTGGCGGCGCCGACATGCCAGTGGTGGTGTCCATGCTGAACAGCTATTCGGGCTGGGCGGCTGCCGGTATCGGCTTCTCGCTCAATAACTCGATGCTGATCATCGCCGGTTCGCTGGTTGGTTCGTCCGGTGCGATCCTGTCGTACATCATGTGCAAAGCGATGAACCGCTCGTTCTTCAACGTGATTCTGGGCGGCTTTGGCGGCGAGGCCGCGGCGGCCAGCGGCGGCGCGCAAGAACAGCGTCCGGTCAAGTCGGGTTCTGCCGACGATGCCGCCTTCATCATGAGCAATGCCGAAACCGTGATCATCGTGCCGGGCTATGGCCTGGCGGTGGCACGGGCACAGCACTCGCTCAAGGAACTGGTAGAAAAGCTGACCCACAAGGGCGTGATCGTCAAGTACGCGATTCACCCTGTGGCAGGGCGCATGCCGGGCCACATGAACGTACTGCTGGCCGAAGCCGAGGTGCCGTACGACCAGGTATTCGAGATGGAAGACATTAACGGCGAATTCGGTCAGACCGACGTGGTACTGGTGCTGGGCGCGAACGACGTGGTCAACCCGGCCGCCAAGGATCCGAAGTCGCCGATTGCCGGCATGCCGATCCTGGAGGCGTACAAGGCCAAGAGCATCATCGTCAACAAGCGCTCGATGGCTTCTGGTTACGCTGGGCTGGATAATGATTTGTTCTATCAGGCGAACACGATGATGGTGTTTGGTGATGCGAAGAAGGTGATTGAAGCGATGGTCAAGGCTGTCGAATAAGCGGTCCCGCATCGGGAGAAAGCACCACCCCTTAAAGGGCTGGTGCTTTTTTTCATTCGCGCCCCCGTTACATCGTCCTCGCGCAGGCGGGGACCCATAGCCAGTTTGAGTCATCATTGAGCATATGTGGCATGGGTGCCCGCCTTCGCGAGCACGATGTGGTTATTGAAAGTAGCTGTTCAAGCTACCGTCAGTAGCGCCGCCTGCGCCTTTGGGCTGTGTCGATTGCGGGAAGTCCCTTCGTCGATACACTGTTCAATTACAACAGCAAAGCAAAAACCCATGAAGCATTTCACCAACGGGAGAGTATTTTTCGGCGCGCTGGTCGCCGGAATGCTGTACATCCTCATTAGCGCGGGCTACGAAAAGTGGAGCGCCGCAGCGGCGACCGATGCACTGCGCACCCGCGCCGGGCTGCATCCCCTGACTGAATCCATCTCGGTTTCCGAGCAACTGACCGTCCGCCAACTCAAGTCCGTGCGCCAAAGCGGCTACGCTACCGTCATCGACCTGCGTCCCGACGGCGAAGCAGTAGGACAGCCCGACGCCGCCACCATGCGCAAGGTCGCCGCCGCCAATCAACTGGCCTTCGTGTATGTGCCAGTGCCACATGGCGCGATCCCTGATACAGCCGTCGAGGCCCTGGGCCAGGCCCTGGCCAACAGCCCGCGGCCGATCCTGTTGTACTGCCGCAGCGGGCGCCGAGCTGCCCGTACCTGGAGTCTGGCGGAAGCGTCGCGCTCGGGCGGACCTGAGGCGGCGCAGATTCTGGCGGCGGTCAAGGCAAGCGGCCAGTCGGCCGATGATCTGGCGGGCGCAATCGGCCAGCGGGTCGCGCAGCGTGCATCGCTGCAGCAGGAGGAAAAATGAATTCGCCGCTCGCAAACACGTCTTCGACCGCGGTCGCAACCGTATGCCAGATCGCGGGAAAATTGATTCTCGCCGGGATGGGAGTAGGCACCGGGTTGGTCATCGGCCTGATCGTCGGGATCGGCACCGGCATCGTCGAGTTCAGCTGCTGACACTATTGCCGCGTTGACCTTTTGGTCGTCGTGCCTTATTCTGCGCGCAGCGGATCCTTCAAGCAGACAGGCTTTCGTCTTGTAAAAGGCGAGTCTCCATGGGGTTACCCCATGAAATTTTTAATGTTTTGCATTTCATCGCAAGAGATTCTGTGTGCTTCGCACACGGGCACTCGAGCGTCACAAGTACGTTGAAGGCTCTCCGCCCCTGCTATTCATGATCCCAGCCCATTCAGTTGCATTGGCATTGGCCGACACCATGCTCGCTGGTGCCGCTGGGGTGGCGGCACTCATTGGGAGCGCCGCCCGAGCATTCGAGGTAGAGCACAAGTGGGTCCCGCCCTTGTGTGAAGCGATTCATGTACGCACCGGCGAACACTTTCATTCTTTTAGCAGGATGGAGCTGGCGGCCATCATTCTCGACGATGAACATTTTCTTGGCGCCTGGGAGAATGGCAAGGCGCCGCCTCAGATCCGCCGTTACTGCATATCGCTACCCGTGGTACCCGAGCAGCCGGCATGGCTGGTGGCGCTGGCGTTGCCCGCTATTCCTACCGTCGGCGACCTGGCGCGCTGGCTTACGGTCAGGCCTGATGAGTTGGGCTGGTTCGCCGATCAATTCCGCCTCACACATGACGCAACATCGCGCCTGCAGCACTACCATTATCGCTGGCTGCCCAAGCGCAGCGGTGGCTGGCGCCTGATCGAGATCCCCAAGCAGCGCCTGCGCGCGATGCAGCAAAAGATCCTGCGCGAGATTCTTGACCTGGTGCCGGCCCATTCTGCCGCACACGGTTTTCGGCGTGGTCATTCGTGCGTCACGCACGCGGCGCTGCATGTGAACCAACGGGTAGTGATCCGCATGGATCTGAAGGATTTTTTTCCGAGCATTCCCGCTTCGCGCGTACATGCGATGTTCGTCAAGCTCGGTTACTCGCAGAGCGTGGCGGGCGCACTGGCCCGGCTCTGCGTGAACCGCACACCGGCGGGTGCCGCCGCCGCAGTGGACATCAGCTGGGCAGAGCGGCAGGCCCTGCGATCACCGCATCTGCCGCAAGGCTCGCCTTGTTCGCCTGCGCTGGCCAATGCCTGTGCCTTCCGCCTCGATATCCGTCTGCAGGCGCTGGCAGCGTCAATGGGTGCCGTGTACAGCCGTTATGCCGACGACCTGGTGTTCTCGGGCGATGCGCAACTGGCGCGCGCGCTTGACCGCTTCCACGTCCGCGTGGCCGCCATTGCGCTGGGAGAGGGCTTTCGGGTCAACACCCGCAAGACGCGCATGATGGGTGCGGGCGTACGCCAGCAAGTGACGGGGATTGTTGTGAACTGCCGTCCGAATATCGCGCGCGACGAATACGATGCGCTGAAGGCGACGCTGACCAACTGCGTGCGTCACGGCCCCGCCTCGCAGAACCGCATCGGGCATGACAACTTCCGGGCCTATCTGGAGGGGCGCGTCGCCCACGTTCACATGGTGAACCCGGCGCGTGCGGAACGCCTGCGGAATCTGTGCGCCGCCATTGTCTGGCCATAGCCGCACTGGTCTACTTCTGCTCGACCCGGTTGCGTCCCTTGTTTTTGGCCTCGTACAGCGCCTTGTCGGCCTGCGACAGTGATTCGGAAAGACTGCCGCCAAACGCCGCCAGTCCAATGCTGATGGTGATGTTGAGCGCCACGCCCGTGGTGGTAATGACCGGGAATCCCTCGACCGCGCGGCGCATGCGCTCGGCCACAGCCAGTGCGGTTTCCGGACGCGCGTCAGGGAACAGCATGCCGAATTCTTCGCCGCCAATGCGCGCCACAAAGTCCGATGCACGGGCCGCCTGGGTCAGCACGGCGCTGACGGCATTGAGCACTTCGTCGCCCACCGGATGCCCATGCTCGTCGTTGACCTTCTTGAAGCGGTCGATGTCAGCGATGCCGACCGTGATCGGCGCGCCACTGCGCTTGGCACGGGCCACGATGCGGCCCGCTTCAATCTCGAAGGCGCGGCGGTTGGGCAGCCCCGTGAGTGCATCGCTCATGGCTTGCCGTTCCAGCTGCTCCAGCAAGGCCGTGTTCTTGGCTTCGGCCGCGCGGCGCGCGCGCAGATCGGTCATGAAAGCGCCGTAATAATGGACGCCGTCGACTGCGCCCAAATCCAGCGCCTTCATTTCGACGGGGATCATTTCACCGGTGCGGTGGCGGATGGCAAACGCCCGCACGCTCCCAAGGATATCGGCCTGCCTGGTGTTGGCAAGGAAGCGCTCGATATAACCCTGCTCCTGTTCGCCGTACGCTTCGGGCATCAGCCCTTGCAGCGGCTGGCCGATGGCCTCGCCCGGGGCGTAGCCCGACAGGCCCTGCATGGCGCAATTCATGTAGCGAATACAGCCGCCGGCGTCGATGACCAGCACCGCATCGAGCGATTCTTCGATGAGGCGCGAAACAATCGAGATGGGCAGGGTGTCGATCATGCTTCATTCTCGCACCACAGTCGTGCAGGCGCAACTGCTTGCTGTAACCGGCGCGCAGGCCTCAGCGGCGCCCGAACATCATCAGTTCCGCCAGCAGTGCGCGCGCAGGCGCCACCGTGTCAAACACGCCCAGCGACAGGCCCAGCAGCGCTTGCGCTGGCCCGGTGCCGGCAAACGCCCGTGCCATGGCGTCGGTCAGGCCGACGGTGATGCGGCGGTCGGCCTGGCGGGCATCGGTAAATTCCGCCAGCTGCTCAGGTGTGGCGCCCTGGCCAAGCAGGCGCGCCAGTACAGCCGCGTCGCGCAGGCCCAGATTCAAGCCCTGGCCAGCCACCGGGTGCAGGGTCTGCGCCGCATTGCCGATGGCGACTGTGCGCGCTGTGGCGGCAGGGTTGGCATTCAACCCTAATTTATATGAGGCCCGCGACGAGGTGGCAGTGAATCGGCCCAGGCGGGTGCCAAACGCATCGCCCAGTCGGGCCAGAAATGCGGCGTCGTCCAGTTGCAGCAGTTGCTCGGCCGTCTCCGGCCGCACACACCAGACCAGGGCGTACTGCTTGCCGTCGCTGCCGTCCTGCGGCAGCAGTGCCAGCGGGCCTTCGTCGGTAAAGCGCTCGTAGGCGCGGTGCGCAATCGGGGTGCTGGTGCTCACGCGCGCAATGACGGCAGTTTGCCGGTAGTCGCGGGTGAGGGCCTTGTTATCCTGTTCGCCGAAAACCCCGCCCTCGGCTTGCACAACCAGTGCCGCATCGAGCACGCTGCCGTCATCGAGTTGCAGACTAACACCGTCCGTGTGTTCCAGGTGGCCCGTCACGCGGGCCGGTCGCACGACCGTGATGCCGGCTCGTTCGCAGGCGCCAGACAAGGCCGTCACCAGTTCGCCGTAGCGGGTGACATAGCCAAGCGCGGGTACATCGTGTTCGCTGCGCTCGATCATGCTGCGTCCGAAATGGCCGCGCCGTGAAATATGAATGTCGTGAATCGCGGTGGCGGGAATCGGCCACGCGCCGATTTCTTCGAGCAGCATGCGGCTGCCGTACGACAGCGCGATCGAACGCGGGTCGCTGATGGCGGCGCTAAGCGACTTGGCATCGATCAGCGCAATGCGCGAACCCGCCATGCCGCGCCGGGCCAGCAGGGCTGCCAGGGCCATGCCAACCGGGCCGGCGCCGCAGATGGCCACGTCAATCGTGTTGTCGGTATCGGTCATGCGCCGCCTCCCATGGCACGCTCGATGTCGGCCACTGTCTTGGGCGCGGCGTTGCTCAACACCGTGTGGCCGCTGGCCGTGACCAGGACGTCATCCTCGATGCGGATACCGATATGCCAGTATCGCTCGGGCACCCCTGGCGCCGGGCGCACGTAAATGCCCGGTTCGACCGTCACTACCATGCCTGCCTGCAGCGCACGCGATGGTTTGCCTTCGGCCTGCAGATCGCGGTAAGCGCCGGCGTCGTGCACGTCCAGGCCCAGCCAGTGGCCGGTGCCATGCATGTAGAACTGCTGGTGTGCGCGTTCGGCGATCACGTCGTCGACGCTGCTGTATTTTTTCGCATCGAGCAGACCCAGATCAAGCATGCCCTGGGCCAGTACGCGCACGGCAGCGTCGTGCATGTCGCTGTAGATGGCGCCCGGCCGAATGACAGCCAGTGCTGCCTCCTGCGCTGCCAGCACCAGCTCGTACAGGGTTTTTTGCGGTGCCGAGAAGCGCCCGTTGACGGGATAGGTGCGCGTGATGTCGGCCGCATAGCTGTCCAATTCGCAGCCGGCGTCGATCAGGATCAGATCGCCGTTGCGGCTTTGCGCATTGTTGCTGTTGTAGTGCAGGATGCAGGCATTCGCGCCGGCTGCCACGATCGGTGTATAGGCCGGCGCCTGGGCGCCGTTGCGGCGAAATTCGTGCAGCAGTTCCGCTTCGATTTCGTATTCGTACATGCCGGGCCGGGAGGCGCGTATGGCGCGCAAGTGTGCCTGGGCCGAAATGGTGGCGGCACGCTGCATCAGCGCCTGCTCCGCCTCGTCTTTGATGACGCGCATCTCGTCCAGCATGGCCAGCAAGTCGTGGGCCACCACGGGCGCGCTAATGCCGCTGCGCGACAGGCGGCGCACGTTTTGCAGCCATGTTTTCATCTGCAGATCGAGCGTGCTGCTGTGGCCCAGCGCGTAATACGCAGCCGGTGCGTTCGACAGCAGGCGCGTCATCTCTGTATCGAGTTCCTCGATCGGGAAGGCAGCATCAAAGCCGAAGGCGGCGCGTGCACCATCCGGGCCGTGGCGGATGCCATCCCAGATTTCGCGCTCGGGATTTTTGGGACGGCAGAACAGGATGGACTGGGCAGCGGCGCCAGCGCTGGCAGCGGCCAGTACCAGCACGCTGTCAGGTTCCGTGAAGCCGCTCAGATAGTAAAAATAGCTGTCGTGCCGGTAGGGATAGTCGCTGTCGCTGTTGCGCGCTACTTCTGGCGCGGTGGGGACGATCGCAACCGCGCCCGGCGTCATCTGCGCGAGCAGGCGCGCACGGCGGGCAGCGAAGTGCGTCATGGTGCGGCCTTGGACAGGGGAGCGTTCAATTCCTCGAGCTGCTGCACCGTGCCCACGTTGACCCACGGGCCTTCGTAAATCTCGCCGCCCACTTGCCCCTTGTCGGCCCAGGCGCGCATCAGCAGGCCCAGTTTGGCGCTCTCGCCCGGGGTGATGTCCTTGAACATGTCAGGCCGGTACACGCCGATGTTCGAGAAATTCCATTTCGGGTCACCCTGATTGCTCACGTCGTACATGTTCAGGGCAAAGTCGCCGTTCGGGTTGTGGAACGGGTTGGGCGTGAGGTACAACCAGCACACGTCGCGCTTGTCGGCCGGGTAGGGAATGCCCAGCACGTCCTTGTCGTGCAGGACGTCCTTGACCTGCTCAAAGTCGAAATAGGGGCAGTAGATGTCGCCTGACAGCACCAGGAAAGGTTCGTCGCCCAGCAGATGCAGGGCGTAGGCGATGCCGCCGGCTGTTTCCAGCGCCTTGTCCTCGCGCGACCAGACGACCTTGGCCCCGTACTGGCTGCCGTCGCCAATGGCTTCTTCCAGCATGTGGCCCAGGTGCGCATGGTTGATCACGATGTCGGTGATGCCGGCCCGGACCAGATTGAGGATATGCCACACGATCAGGGGACGTCCGCGCACCTTGAGCAGCGGCTTGGGACAGGTATCGGTCAGCGGGCGCATGCGCTCGCCGCGGCCAGCGGCCAGGATCATTGCTTTCATTGGTGCCCGGGTATCAGAAGGTGTAACCCACTTGCGGCGCCTTGTCCTCGAAGGTATCGAGCAGGCGCACCAGCGGCTTGAGCACGCTGTAGCGGTTGCAGGTTTTGCGCACGTAGTCGCTCACGGTGGGCAGGTCGCCCAGATAGTTGGCTTTGCCGTCACGGTAATTCAGGCGGCAGAAGATGCCCAGAATTTTCAGGTGGCGCTGCAGGGCCATGAATTCGAAGTCGCGGTAAAACGCATCGATGTCGGGATTGACCGGCAAGCCCACTTGCTTGGCGCGCTGCCAGTAGCGCACCACCCAGTCGAGCACGATTTCTTCGTCCCACTGCACGTAGGCGTCGCGCAGCAGCGAAGCCAGGTCGTAGGTGACAGGGCCGAACACGGCATCCTGGAAGTCGAGCACACCCGGGTTGTGCTGCTCAAGGAACATCAGGTTGCGCGAATGGAAATCGCGGTGCATGAATACTTGCTGTTGTGCCAATACGTTGGCGATGATGGCCTCGAACACGCCATCGAGCTGCGCCTGTTGCGCGTCGTTCATGGTGATACCCAGATGTTTGCCGATGAACCATTCCGGGAACAGTTTCAGTTCGCGTTCGATGAAGGCGCGGTCGTACTCGGGCAGCTTGCCCGGCTCGCTGTGCAGCTGGAATTTGATCAGCGCGTCGACCGCGTCCGAATACATGAATGGCGCGTTGTCCACCGTCAGGCGCTGCAGATAGGTGGTCGTGCCCAGATCGGACAGCAGCAGAAAGCCATGTTCCACATCTTGCGCCACGATGGCCGGCACCGTGACGCCTGCTTCCAGCAGCAAACCTTGCACGTGAATAAAGGCTGGTACGTTTTCGCGCTCGGGCGGCGCGTCCATGGCAATTAAGGTGTCGCCCAGCTTGGCGCGCAGCGCGGGCACCACGTCGAGCCGGAAATAACGGCGGAAACTGGCATCGGCAGAGGCTGGCCGGCGCGTTTCCAGCTGCACCAGACCGAGTGGGGACAGCCATGTGCACAGCTGCTCGAGGCGGGTGTCGGATGGGGTGGCAGGGGAGGTGGTTGACATTGAAGACATGAAACTAGCCGTAGAATCCGGTGAAAGGTGAAGATTCCCATATAATAAGGGATTCAACTCAAAAAATCGCCTGTCATGGTGTTTGAACCCGTCTTTTCATGAGCTGGTTTTCGGCTGCTCCTCCCTCCCAGCGTTGGGCCTATGCCCTTTCCGCGCTCGTTACCGCCTCCGCGGTGCCGGCGTTCGCCCAGGTCCCGCCCAAAAAGCCGCGGGTTGAAGATCCCAATCCCACGGTGTATGTCCAGGCCGAGGAGATCAGCGGCCGTCCCGACCGTGAAATCGAACTCAACACCGACATCGAGCTGGTGCGTGGCGAAACCCGGGTCACGGCCGATACCGCCTGCTTCAAGCAGGTGGAAAACGAGGTCACGGCCAAGGGCAATGTGCGCATGTGGCGCTTTGGCGACCAGTACCGCGGCGACGAGCTGCAGTTGAATATGTCCTCGGGCAAGGGCTGGGTCTTGCGCCCCGAGTACAAGATGGAATTGAACAACGCCCAGGGGCAGGCCACCCGGCTCGACTTCATCAGCGAAGATGAAGCCTTTGTCACCGACGGGACCTACAGTACCTGCGACGGTCCCAATCCGGACTGGTACCTGCGTTCCTCGACCCTGCGTCTGGACGCCGGGCGCGATGTCGGCGTTGCCGGCACCACGGTGGTGTATTTCAAGGGTGTGCCGATTCTGGGCACCCCGGCGCTGTCGTTCTCGCTGTCGGGCGCGCGCCGCTCGGGCTGGCTGCCGCCAAGCATTGGCTTTGGCTCCAAGGGCCGGGCCGAGGTCGAGGTGCCGTATTACATCAATATCGCACCAAACCGCGACCTGACCCTGTACCCGCGTTTCATGCTGGACCGCGGCCTGCTGATGGGCGCGACGGGGCGCTACATGGGCGACACCGAAAGCGGTCGCTACCTGGGCACAACCCACGTCGAGTTCCTGCTCAATGACAAACTGACCAAGACCGACCGCTGGCGCGTCAAGTCCGAGCACAACCAGGCATTGACGCCGCGCTGGTCATTTGGCTGGGCCCTCAATGGCGCCTCGGATGACAATTATCCAAGCGACTTCTCAAAGTCGGTCTCGGCCAGCGCCGAGCGCCAGCTGCTGCGCGAAGTGCGCACCGAATATGCAGGCAAGTACTGGAATATGAGCCTGCGCGCGCAAAATTACCAGATCCTGCAGGATCCGCTGTCGGTTACCCGGCCTGAACTGTTTGTCAATCGCCCGTATGCCCGCCTGCCCGAGCTGAACTTCCATGCCGGTCGTTACGACGTCGGCGGCTTCGACTGGTCGGTCGATTCGCAGATCACGCGTTTCTCGCATCCTGACGTGGTGACGGGCAACCGCGCGGTGCTGGTGCCGCAACTGAGTTACCCGATCGTGCGGCCAGGCTACTTCATTCGCCCCAAACTGATGGTCAATGCCAGCGCGTACCAGCTGGACAGCGACCGCGTCCTGGCCGATAACCCGACCAGCCTGAACCGCACACTGCCGACCTTCTCGATCGACAGCGGCCTGGTATTCGAACGCCCGACCACCTTCCTGGGCCGCGAAGCGACCCAGACGCTTGAGCCGCGCCTGTTCTATGTGTACACCCCGTACAAGGACCAGAGCAAGTTCCCCAATTTCGACACCGCCGAGGCGAGCTTCAACTTCTCGCAGATCTTCAACGAGAACCGCTTTGTCGGCTACGACCGCATTTCGGACGCCAACCAGATCACCGCGGCACTGGTGTCGCGCTACCTGGACCCGAATGGCGCCGAGCGTCTGCGCCTGGCCATTGGCCAGCGTTTCTACCTGAACGACCAGCGTGTTCAGCTTAGTTCGGCAACGCCGGTCAGCGACAGCCGTTCCGACGCGCTGGTGGCTGCCTCGGGCCGGATTTCCGAAAGCTGGGCCTTTGACAGCGCAGTACAATACAATGCGAGCACCAGCAGCGTGGTCAGCTCCAATTACGGCCTGCAGTGGCAGCCGGGCGAGAAAAAAGTGATCAACGCGGAATACCGCTTTGTGACCAAAATCCTGAAGAACGTGGACCTGTCGTCGCAATGGCCGCTGACGGCGCGCTGGTATGGCGTGGGCCGGGTCAGTTATTCGCTGCTCGACAAAAAGATCGTCGAAGGCTTGATCGGGCTCGAATACAAGGCCGATTGCTGGGTATTCCGCATGGGCGCCCAGCGCTTCGTGACCACCACGCTGAACACGTCGACCCCGATTTTCTTCCAGCTCGAACTCAATGGCTTGTCCAAGCTTGGTTTTGGCAGCCCGCTGGAATCGTTCTACAAGAGTATTCCCGGCTACTCGCGCCTGAATCAGGGTGCGGGCCGCTAAGCGAGATGTTGGATTTTTTATTCACCTGAATAAGTGCTTCCCCGATTATGCGTAAAGTTCGTATGCACCAACTCAAGATCGCCGCGCTGCTGCTGTGCGCCGTCAGCGCTGGCCAGGCCGGCGCCCAGACCACGCCTGCCGCCACGCCGCCGGCAGCGGCCGCCAAGCCAGGCGCCGGCTTCATCCCGCCTGGCGCCAAGACCGGCAATGCCATTGATTCGATCGCCGTTGTCGTCAATGATGATGTCATCACCCGCAACGAAGTGGCCACCCGCATCAAGGCGATCGAAACACGCATGAAGGCGCAGAACGCGCCCATGCCCGATCCGGCCGACATGCAACGCCAGGTGCTCGAAGCAATGATCGTCGAGCGCGCCCAGTACCAGCTGGCCAAGGAAATGGGCATGCGTCCGGTCGACGACACCCAGCTGGACCGCGCCATCGGGCGCATCGCCGAGCAGCAGAAAATGTCGGTCCAGGACATGCGCAACGCCATGGAAAAGGAAGGCATGCCGTTTGCCACCTTCCGCGAAGAGATCCGCAACGAGATCACCATGCAGCGCCTGCGCGAACATGAAGTCGACAACAAGATCCAGATCTCCGAAGCCGAAGTCGATACCTACCTGGCAGCCGAAAAAGCCGCTGCGGCCGACAAGGTCGAGATGAACATCGCCCAGATCCTGGTGCGCATCCCCGAAAATTCCTCGCCCGAGCAAATTGCTGCGCGCAAGGCGCGCGCCGATGAAGCGGTGCGCCAGATCCGCATTGGCGGCGACTTCGGCAAGATCGCCGGCACCTATTCCGATGCCAGCGACGCCCTGTCGGGCGGCGCCGTGGGCTGGCGTGATCCGGACCGCTTGCCGCCTGTGTTTGCGGAAGCGCTGAGCAAACTCAAGCCGGGCCAGGTCACTCCCATCATCAAGAGCACGACCGGGTTCCACATTCTCAAGCTGGTGGACAAGCGCAATCTGGCGCAAAGCGACGAGAAATCGATCGTTGAGCAAACCCGCGCACGGCATATTCTGCTCAAGGTCACCCCGACCATGAGCGCTGACGCAGCCAAGAAGAAGCTGGCGGAACTGAAGGAGCGGCTTGACAACAAGGCAGCCACCTTCGAAGAACTGGCGCGCCTGCACTCGAACGACAACTCGGCCACCAAGGGCGGCGACCTGGGCTTCCTGTACCCGGGCGACACCGTGCCGGAATTCGAAAACGCCATGAAAGCGCTGAAGCCGGGCGAAATTTCAGGCGTCGTCGAAACCCCGTATGGTTACCACCTGATCCAGGTGGTCGAACGCAAGAGCGACGACCAGACCAAGGAAAAGAAACGTGCCGAAGCACGCCAGGTGATCCGCGACCGCAAGCTGGCCGAAGCGACCGAAGCCTGGCAGCGTGAAGTGCGCGACCGCGCCTATGTCGAGTTCCGCGACGAGAAGTAAGCCGTGAGCAGCAACCCGGCCCGGCCCGCGATCGCCGTTACCATTGGCGAGCCGGCCGGCATCGGGCCTGAAATTGCCATCCGCGCTGCCTGGGCTCTGCGCGAGCAGGCCAACTGCGTGCTCATTGGCGACGCTGCCTTCCTGGCCCTGACGGCCAGCCTGATTGACCCTGCCATTGCGCTGGCTGCGCTGTCGGTGCAAGCGCTGCGCAACAGCGGTCTGCCCCATTTCGGCGCCCAGCGCCTGGCCGTGATCGATGTGCCGCTGGCAGCGCACGTGGTGCCAGGCAGGCTCGATCCCGCCAACGGCCGCGCCGTGCTGGCCACGCTCGACCTGGCCATCGAAGGCGTGCAGCAGGGCTGGTTCGACGCGATCGTGACCGCACCTCTGCAAAAAAGTACCATCAACGACGCTGGCGTGGCGTTTTCCGGCCATACCGAATACCTGGCCGACAAGACCGGCACCGCGCAGGTGGTGATGATGCTGGCCGGCGCGCCCGGCGCCGGCAAGGCGCCACTGCGGGTGGCGCTGGCCACCACCCATTTACCGCTGGCGGCAGTGCCGGCCGCGCTGACCCAGCCTTTGCTGGGCCGAGTGCTCGACATCATCGACGCGGATCTGCGCCATAAATTCGGGTTGCCCGCGCCGCGCATCCTGGTCACCGGGCTGAACCCGCATGCGGGCGAGAACGGCTATCTGGGACGGGAAGAGATCGACACCATCGGCCCTGCCATCGAACAGGCGCGTGCGCGCGGCATCGATGCACGCGGGCCGTACCCGGCGGACACCCTGTTCCAGCCACGCTACCTGGACGACGCCGACTGCGTGCTGGCGATGTACCACGACCAGGGCCTGCCCGTCCTCAAATACGCCAGCTTTGGCCAGGGCGTCAACATCACGCTGGGCCTGCCCCTGATCCGCACCTCGGTCGACCATGGCACCGCACTGGACCTGGCCGCGCGCGGCTTTGGCCTGGCCGACTGCGGCAGCATGGAACAAGCGATCCGCAGCGCGCTCGCCATGGCACTTCATTCTACGAAAAGAACAACATGAAACACGTCGCCCGCAAGCGTTTCGGTCAGAACTTCCTGACCGACAAACTCGTCCTCGATAACATCATCGATGCCATTGGCCCCAATCCGGGCGAGGCGATGGTGGAAATCGGTCCCGGCCTGGCCGCCATGACGGCGCTGCTGCTCAAGCGCCTCGACCACATGCATGTGGTCGAACTGGACCGCGACCTGGTGGCACGCCTGGAAAAGACCTTCCCGCGCGAGAAGCTGACGATCCATTCCGGTGACGCGCTCAAGTTCGATTTCGGCCAGATCCCGGTGCCGCCAGGGCAGAAGCTGCGCGTGGTGGGCAACCTGCCGTACAACATCTCCAGTCCGCTGCTGTTCCATCTGGCCGAGTTTGCGCATCTGATCGAAGACCAGCACTTCATGCTGCAGAAGGAAGTGGTCGAGCGCATGGTGGCCGAGCCGGGCACCAAGGCGTACGGGCGTTTATCGGTGATGCTGCAATGGCGTTATGACATGGCGCTGCTGTTCATTGTGCCGCCCACGGCCTTTGATCCGCCGCCGCAGGTGGAGTCGGCCATCGTGCGCATGATCCCGACCCGCACCAAGCTGGCCTGTGATGGCCCGACCCTGGAAGCGGTGGTGATGAAGGCGTTCTCGCAGCGGCGCAAGGTGATCCGCAATTGCGTGGCGGGGATGTTCACCGAGGCGCAGCTGGTAGAGGCCGGGATCAACCCGACCGACCGGCCCGAGAACGTGAGTCTGGCGCAGTACGTGGCGCTGTCGAATTTGCTGAAACCGGTTTAACCGCACCGTTGAACGACATCGCCCTCGCGTAGGCGGGGGCCTATTCCACGTCATCGAATCCGGAGATGTGGAATGGGCCCCCGCCTTCGCGAGGGCGATGTGGTGGTGAAGGCGTTTTCGCAGCGGCGCAAGGTGATGAGTCGGGCGCAGTACGTGGCGCTGTCGAATTTGCTGAAACCGGTTTAATCGCACCGTTGAAAAACATCGCCCCCGCCTTCGCGAGGGCGATGTGGTGGTGAAGGCGTTTTCGCAGCGGCGCAAGGTGATGAGTCGGGCGCAGTACGTGGCGCTGTCGAATTTGCTGAAACCGGTTTAATCGCACCGTTGAAAAACATCGCCCTCGCGTAGGCGGGGGCCCATTCCACTTCACCGAATCCGGACATGTGGAATAGGCCCCGCCTCCGCGAGGGCGATGTGGTTTTAGCGGCAGGACTTAGGTGCCGATGCGGCCACCGTCGTTCTTGGTGATCACAATGGTCGACGAGCGCGGACGCTTGCCGGCACCGTAACCGGCATTCGACGGCCACTGGCTGGTGTATTTGGTCGGGTCGCCAATGTTGGCCAGCGCGGTGGTCTCACCCGGATGCTGGATATTGATGAACATCGACTTGCCGTCCGGCGTTTCGGTAATGCCCGTGATTTCGCTGCCCACCGGTCCCACCAGGAAGCGCTTGAGCGTGTCCGCCGTCGGCTTCTTGCCCACGAACGTGTCCACCGCCACCGCGCCGCCGCCGGCCTTGGTGTAGTTCAGCGTGGCCTTGGCGCCATCGCCGACCTGGCCTGGAATGGCGGCCAGCATCATGCAGTTGGTGACGTCGGTGTAGGCGCCATCATCGGTCTGGATCCAGCAGATGCCGGTGTAGGGACTGAAGGCCAGGCCGTCCGGGCTCGAGAAGTCCTGGTCGGCGGTCAGGGCCGACAGGTTGATGGTGCCGCTGTCGGCCGTCGCCTCAGCACCAAACAGATATACGTCCCAGGTAAATGCCGTGGCCGCGCCGGCGCCGCTACCTTCTTTCATGCGCAGGATATGCCCGTTCGGATTGCCTTTTTGGGCGCTGGCGCCCTTCATGTCGGTATAGGCGCGCGGATTGGCTGCATCTGGCACCAGCAGCGAGCTGCCGCTGGCGTCAATGGTGCGGTTTGAGTTGTTGGTCAGCGAGTAGTAGATTTCACCATTCTTGGGATTGACCGAGCACCACTCGGGGCGGTCCATCTTGGTTGCGCCCACGGCGTCCGCGGCCAGACGAGCATTGACCAGCACGTCAGCCTGGTCGGCAAACGCGTAGCCGGCGTAGGTGGCGATGGCCGGATTGGCGATCGCCAGCTCCACCCACGCGCCGCTGCCGTCGGCATTGAACTTGGCCACGTACAGTTTGCCGGCGTCGAGGTACTTGTCGCCAATGGCGATACGGTCGTTGGCCTGCGCATCGGCCGCATTCCAGGTGGCGCTGGAGACGAATTTATAGATGTATTCGTTGCGCGAATCGTCGCCCATGTACACGGCCAGCGGCTGGCCGGCAACCACCGGACCAAAGGCGGCACTTTCGTGCGCGTAGCGGCCCAGCGCGGTGCGCTTTTTCAGCGCGCGTGTCTTGTCGTACGGGTCCATTTCGATGATGTAGCCCAGGGCATTGAGTTCGTTGCGGTAGTCATCGCTGCCATCGAGCGAGGCACCCTTGCGGCTCAAGTCCCAGCGCGCGTACTTGTCGTCGGCGCCGCCAGTTTCCCAGCCGTGGCGCGAGGTCGCACCCTGATTGCGGCCGTAGCGCTTGAGCGAAGCGACGCTCTTGTCATTGCGGGCAGCGTCGTCGCTGGCCGAGCGCACAAAATAGCCAGCCCAGTTCTCTTCGCCACTGAGGTAGGAGCCCCACGGCGTGCGTCCGGTACCGCAGTTGTTCAGGGTGCCGCGCGTTTTGGTGCCGTTGGCCGAGTACTTGGTCACGGCCAGTGCGTTGCCGCGTACGGGACCGGACAGCTCGACTTCGGTCAGCGGGGTCACGCGGCGGTTGAAGGCCGAATCTTTGACGTAGGTCCAGGCGTTGCCGGTCTTCTTGACTTCCACGACAGCCAGGCCATGCACCGCCACTTCGCGGTCAACTTCAGCAGCAGGACGCGGCAGGCTGGAGGTACCGCCATTGGCATGCAGGAAGTGCGAGGACAGTTTTTCGTCGGTGGTCGCTTCGTGGTTGATGGCCAGCAGACCGCGGTCGGAACTGCTGTTCGAGGCGGTGCCGGTGCCGGACAGGCCATAGAACTCCATGCCGTCGTGGTGGTCGCCCGAACGGTTGTCGAAATCGGCGTCGCTGCCATCGTTCTTGAAGGCGGTGGCGCCGTTCACGATCGGGTCGCCCAGGGCGATCAGGACCGAGGCGGTGTAACCGGCAGGGACCGTGACCATGTCGGCCAGGCTTTTCGAGACGGCGCTGAAGGCCAGCAGTTTTTCCACCGGCGCGGGCGTCGGTACCGGTGTGACTGGCGGCACCTGTGTGGCTGGCGGCGTGGTCGGGGCCGGATCGCTGCCGCCACAGCCGGACAGGCCGACCACGCCCAGCGCAGCGGTCGCGGCAGAGGCCATACTGCCGCGCAGCAGGTTGCGGCGGCTCATGCGCGCTTCCAGCACCGTGCTGAAGTGCGGATTGGACGTGTCGTTGGTGTCGCTGTCGTGGGAATCGATCGGCTTGGTCATATTGTCCTTAGAGGAAACGTGGTTGTTTGAGCAAGCGAGGATTGTAGACAGCGTGTATGACGTGGCCGTGACGGCACTATGACAGGCTGGTGACACAGGCGCAGGCCTGGCAGGCGGGGGCAAAAAAAAGCCCACTCGGGAGTGGGCTTGAAATCCAATTCTTTTTGAGGAGAGTTGGAGGAGACAAGTTCAGTATGCTGCGGCACAGCATATAAATCTAATTTATCTTTGAAATATCAGTTATTCCAAAAAGAAATATCTCCTCGCCACCCCGCTCAGGGCACGCAGTTGATGTCCACCACCACGTCCACGTCACCCATGGTGCCCGTGTAGCTGAGGTTGTTCGGCCCCATCTTGACGCTGTTGTTTGCTGGCGGCACGAAGGTGCAAGTCAGGCCGGCAGGCTGGGCCGTGATGACCGGGCCAAAGCTCGAACCATAGTCAACAAACTGGAAGGCGTAGGCGGTACTGGCAGCGACCGCGGTGAAGACCGGGCGCGTGCCATTGGTAATTTGCAGGCCGGTGGCAACGCCGGTTGGCTTGATCGCGCCGGTCACGGTTGGCGACACAATTTTGCATTCAACCACAACCTGAATTTTTGACAAGCGTCCGGCCGTGTCGGCCCCGCCGCCCAGCACGCAGGTCTGGTGCGCCGGGAGGGACTTCACGCCGTTGGTGTCTTTGATGATGACGTTGTATTCCTTGCCGTAGTCAAGGGAATTGGGGAAGGTGGCCGTCGTGGTCCCCGGGGCGACCTTCAGCTCGGTACCGGAAATGGTATCGACCAGGATCAGGCCATCGTACAGCACGTCCTTGAAACTGACGTTGATGGTGAAGGTATTCGAGCCGCCGCAGGCGGACAGGCCGATCGCGAGGGCCAGCATCGCCGTTGGGCGCAGAAAGCGTAAATTCATGATTTCTCCAGTATGGGGGCAGTCGCCGCGCTTAAACGCAGGTAATGTTGATCGTTGCATTGTCCGCCGCCGGCATCTTGCCGGTGCCGTTGGCGACGGTGCAGGTCTGGCCGGCAGGCTGATTGAAGATCAGTACGCCGTACGGTGCGTCTTCCGGCACCTTGCCGGTGACGGCGCCGCCGTTGCCCGGATCGACAGTCAGATTGAAGCTGGTGGTGCCGGCTGGAATGGTCTTCTTGTCGGTACCGTTGACCAGCACCAGGCCGTCGCCCGTCAGGCCGCTGATGGTGCCGCCCAGGTGGTAGGTGATCAGGGTGCACTCGACGCGAATCGTCTGCAAGCTGATATTGGTGGCTTTTTTCTTGCCGTTGACCACTTCGCACTTGGTGGTGTTGGGCGGCTGGCCCTGGGCCACGATGTCGAACGAACCGTCAATCGGAATCAGGTCAGGGAAGGAGTACACAGCGCCCGGCGGCACGTCATAGAAATTGCCGCCATTGTTTTGCAGCTTCAGGCCAGGCTTGGTGACGTTCACCAGGGTGACGCTGATTTGCAGCTGGCCATTGTCGCCGCCGCCGCAGGACGCCAGGCCGAGCGCGCACGCGAGCGCCACGCCGGTACGCGAAAAGAAGTGTTTCATGCTTTCTCCAAAAACAAACTGGTAAGGCGGGCCTGGCTGGCGCCGATGCCGCAGGACTGAACAGGTCGCCATTTTAGTGCATTTGCCAAGCACACGGCTCTTTTGCCTTGTATCCCGTTGTAACCGGGCGCGCCCGTGGCAGGGCGGGGCGATTGATTTTCAACGCCCGTGTCGCTATGCTGGAAGCTTCTGCCTGCTCTCCCTGACCATGAACAGCTTGCCGCGCCGCGAATGGCCCAAGGCCATCTTGTTTGACCTGGACGATACCCTGTGGCCGATCGCGCCCGTGATTTTGCAAGCGGAGCAAAGCTTGCATGACTGGCTGCAGACCCATGCGCCGCGCGTGAGCGACCGCTTTTCGATCGAAAACATGCGCCAGGCGCGCCTGGCCCTGCTGGCCAGCCAGCCCGCGTTCCAGCTTGACCTGGGGGCCTTGCGCCGTGCCGGCCTGAACGCCGCCTTTGAACAGGCAGGCGAAGACCTGGACAAGGTGGAACAAGCGATGGTGCATTTCTTCGCTGCCCGCAATGCCGTGATCCCGTACGACGATGTGCTGCCCGGGCTGCTGCGCCTGAAGGGGCGCGCCCTGCTGGGGTCGATTTCGAACGGTAATGCCGATTTGCAAGCCATTGGCTTGTCGCACCACTTCAAGGTGTCGGTGGCCGCGCACCAGCTCGGCTGTGCGAAACCGGATGCCGCGATTTTTCACGCTGCCTGCGCCGAACTCGGTGTCGACCCGGCTGACGCCGTGTATGTGGGCGACGACGTGCTGCTCGATGTGCAGGGCGCCCAGCAGGCGGGCTTGCGCGCGGTCTGGCTCAACCGCACTGGCAGCAGCAAGCACCTCGAACATGGGGTGGTGCCGGACGCCATTTGCGCCAATTTTGACGAGCTGCTTGACTGGCTGCGGCGCGAACACGGCTGACGGACGCCTTTTGTCGCCGCCGCGCCTGCTGAACGTGCATAATAGGGCGATGAACCGCCGCTTCCGCCTCTTTTAGAATCATGCAACTCGAACCCCGCGCTCAAACCTTGCTTAAAGCCCTGGTCGAACGGTATATCGCCGACGGCCAGCCGGTGGGCTCGCGCGCGCTGTCCAAGATCTCCGGACTGGACCTGTCGCCTGCCACCATCCGCAACATCATGGCCGACCTGGAGGAAATGGGGTATGTGGCCAGCCCCCATACCTCGGCCGGCCGGGTGCCGACCCCGCGCGGCTACCGCATTTTTGTCGATACCCTGCTCACGGTGCAGCATCTGGATGAACACGCGGTCGAGTCGCGCATTGCCTTGCCCTCCCAGCAGCCCCAGAAAATCATTTCGAACGCGGCCCAGATGCTGTCGTCGCTGTCGCAGTTCGCCGGCGTGGTGCTCAGTCCGCGGCGCGAATCGGTGTTCCAGCAGATCGAATTTTTGCGCCTGTCCGAAAAGCGCATCCTGCTCGTCATTGTCGACCCGCGCGGCGACGTGCATAACCGCCTGCTGCTGACCGAAGCCGATTACACCCCGACCCAGCTGATCCAGTCGGCCAATTACATCAACCAGAATTATGGCGGCTTGTCGTTCGACGATGTGCGCAGCCGCCTGTCGGGCGAGCTGCGCCAGCTGCGCGACGACATGGGGCGCCTGATGGCCGCCGCCGTGGAAGCAGGCAGCGAAGCCATGGCCGACCATTCGGACGATATGGTCATTTCCGGCGAGCGCAATCTGCTCAGCGTGGCCGATTTGTCGTCCAACATGACGTCGCTGCGCCAGATGTTCGACATGTTTGAGCAAAAAACTGGCCTGATGCAGCTGCTCGATGTGTCGAGCAAGGCCACCGGGGTGCAGATTTTCATCGGGGGCGAGTCGAACCTGGTGCCCATGGATGAAATGAGCGTGGTCACCGCCCCTTACGAGGTCAATGGCAAGATTGTCGGCACGCTGGGGGTGATCGGCCCCACCCGCATGGCGTACGAGCGGGTGATTCCGATTGTCGACATCACGGCCAAGCTGCTTTCAAGCGCGCTCAGCCACCAGTAAGCGCGGGCTCAGCCCTTGTGCGGGCAAGCCGGCTTGACGCAATTGCCGTAGATGGCCAGCGCATGTTCGGCAATTTTGAAGCCGCGCTCGACCGCCACCTTGTGCTGGCGCGATTCGATTTCTTCGTCGTAAAACTCTTCTACCCGGCCGCAATCGAGACACACCAGATGGTCGTGGTGGGAACCGGCATTGAGTTCAAAGATGGCCTTGCCGGTTTCGAAGTGATTGCGGTTGAGCAGGCCAGCCTGCTCAAACTGCGTCAATACGCGGTACACGGTGGCGAGCCCGACGTCCATATTTTCGGTCAGCAAAATCTTGTACACGTCTTCCGCCGTCAGGTGCCGCACCTCGCTGTTCTGGAAAATTTCCAGAATTTTCAGACGGGGAAGGGTGGCTTTCAGGCCGCTGGCTTTCAGGTCGCTTGGGTTGTTACTCATGTTTGTTACTCGTATATTGGCGTAGTGCTTTATCATATAGCGTTTTAGACGGGGGCGCCTAGCCTTCCGTTCAACGTTTCGAGGTCATCTATGCGTGTCGATACTGCCGTTTTGCACCGTTTTAGCTCCCGCGCCCCTCTGGTGGCGGTCCTGGTTTGCGCCGCGCTGGCCCTGGGCGGCTGCGCGTCCGGCAGCCGCGCCCGTTCGGCGGCACCGATCAGTTCGGAAGCAGGCGCCCAGACCGTGCAGGCCAGCAAACTGCAGAAATTCTTCTGGATTTTCTCGCCGTATCGCCCGGACATTCAACAAGGCAACTTCATTTCGAAGGAAATGCTCGAGCAGCTGCAGGTCGGCCAGACCCGCGCCCAGGTCCAGTTCATCCTGGGCACGCCGCTGCTGGTCGATATTTTCCATGCCGAGCGCTGGGACTATCCCTTCTACCTGGCGCGCGGCGACGGTGAGCTGACCAGCGCCCGCGTGAGCATTTACTTCAAGGATAACAAGGTCGAACGTTTCGAAGGCGGCAACCTGCCGACCGAGCGTGAATACATCGACCGCATTGCCGGTCCGACCACCGCGACCGCCAAGGAAGCGCCGAAGAAGGAAGAGCCGGCCAACATGATTCAAATCAGCAAATAAAGCGCCCGGGACCAGCATGACGCAACTGAAAATCGCCGTAGCCGGCGCCAGCGGCCGCATGGGCCGCATGTTGATCGAAGCGATCGCCGCCGCCCCCGATGCCGTGCTCACGGGCGCGCTTGATGTGGCTGGTTCGCCCGCCATTGGCAGCGATGCCGGTGCGTTTTCCGGTCAGCTGACCGGAGTGGCGATCCAGTCCGATCTGGCGCTCGGCCTGGCCGACTGCGATTACCTGATCGACTTTACCCGGCCTGAAGGCACGCTGACCCATCTGGCTTACTGCGCCGCGCACGGGATCAAGCTGATCATCGGCACCACCGGCTTTGATGACGCCGGCAAGGCCGCCATTGCGGCAGCTGCCGAAAAGACCGCCATTCTGTTCGCGCCCAACATGAGCGTGGGGGTGAATGTCACGCTCAAGCTGCTGGAACTGGCGGCAAAAAGCTTGTCCGAAGGCTTCGATATCGAAATCATCGAGGCGCATCACCGCCACAAGGTCGATGCGCCGTCCGGCACTGCCCTGAAAATGGGCGAAGTCATTGCCGACGCGCTGGGACGCGACCTCAAGCAATGCGCCGTGTACGGGCGCGAAGGCGTCACTGGGGAACGCGATCCATCGACCATCGGCTTTGCCACCATTCGTGGCGGCGACATCGTCGGTGACCACACGGTGCTGTTTGCCGGCAGCGGCGAACGGATTGAGATCAGCCATAAATCGAGCAGCCGCGTCACCTACGCGCACGGCGCCCTGCGCGCGGCGCGCTTCCTTGCCGCCCAGCCGCACGGCTTGTTCGACATGCAGGATGTGCTGTCCCTGAAAGGCTAAGCCCATGCAGGACGCCCTCACGCTGTCGGACAACCATTTCAGCATTGCCCGTTACTGGCAGCAGGGCGACGCCATCAGCCATGCCGTGGCGTACTTGCTGCTGGCCATGTCGCTGTTGAGCTGGTTCATTCTCTTTGCCAAGGCCTTCAGCAGCTGGCGCGTGCGCCGCGCAGCCCCGGCGCTGGATGCATTCTGGGCGGCGCCCACCTTGCAGGATGGTATTGCATTGCTGACCCTGGCCGACCGCGAAGGCGTGTATGCGCCGCTGGCAAGCGAAGCCCTGGCCCATTCGGCCGGCGGCGCCAATCTGGCTGGCGAAATGAATCGCGAGGAACAGGTGGTGCGGGTGCTGCGCCTGCAGATCAACCGCGCCACCCACCGCATCGAGAGCGGGCTGACCGTGCTGGCCTCGATTGGCGCAACAGCACCCTTCGTCGGTTTGCTGGGCACAGTGTGGGGCATTTACCATGCGCTGGCCAATGTCTCGACCGCAGGCACAGTGCAGATCGACAAGATTGCCGGCCCGGTCGGCGAAGCCTTGATCATGACCGGCTTCGGGCTGGTGGTAGCCATTCCTGCCGTTCTGGCGTATAACACCTTGAACCGGCTGAACCGGATCACGATGTCCGAACTGGACGGTTTTGCCCACGATTTGCAATCCTACTTCACCAAATAAGCGGCCAGCATGAGCTTTGGCGCCTTCAATCCACAGCGGCAGCACTCGATGATGAGCGACATTAACGTCACGCCCATGGTCGACGTGATGCTGGTGCTGCTGGTGATTTTCATCATTACTGCACCCATGTTCACGCATGCGGTCAAGCTGGATTTGCCGCAGGCGCAGGCGGCCGTGGCCCAGCAAGATCCCGATACCATCACCATTGCGATCGACGCCGATGGGGTGCTGTACTGGGAGCAGGACAAGGTTTCCGCTGCCGAACTCGACACGCGCATGACGCAGGCGGCCGTGGGCACGACCCAGCCCGAACTGCAATTGCGGGTGGACAAGAATACCCGTTACGACGCCGTGGCCCAAGTCATGGCGGCGGCCCAGTCGCATGGCTTGACCAGGCTGGGCTTTGTGACCGATCCGAAGAAGGAGAACACCAATGGCAAGCGCTGAATTGAACGGAGCCGCGATCCTGGGCTGGGACACTTTTCACAGCGAAAGCCGGGCCGCCTTTGGTTTTCCCGATTTTTACGCCAACACCATGGACGCCTGGGTCGACTCGCTGAGCTACCTGCGCGACGAAGACGGCATGACCCGCTTCCGTCTCAAACCCAACGAAGTGCTGGAGATCGTGGTCAAGGATGCGGCGCAGATGCGCGAGCGGGTGCCGGACCTGCTCGACGAAATGACCTTCTGCATTGCCGGCATCAACGAACGGTACGAAGACTACGGCGAAAAGCCGGCGCTGGCGCTGGTGCTCAAGTAAGGCACAAATCCAGTTCAGCGCACGGCCGCCAGGTCGAAATGGGGGTTGTAGATCAGCCCCAGCAGATTGCCAAACGGATCGGCCAGATCCACCACCCGAATCGCCTCGCCCACGTCCTGCACCGGTGTGTGCACGCTTGCGCCCAGGGCGACAATGCGCGCCACCTCGGCCTCGATATCGTCCACACCCCAATACACATTGGCGCCGTTCACGCCGGGCGTGCCGTCGGGTACCAGGCCCAGTTCGAAGCCGCCGATGGCAAAGCCCACGTAGAAGGGCTGGTCGAAGTAGGGCGCCTGGCCAAACACCTCGCTGTACCAGGCTTTGGCCTTGGCCAGATCGGTGACGGGATAGACTGTTGTGCGCAAACCGTGAATCATGCCGCTCTCCTTTGCTGAAAGTCCCAGTGTGCCAGCCCGCGCCGGCGCTGTCTTGTAAAAATGGAAGATCAGGCTGGGGCGAAGGTGAGCGGCGCGCTGCCGGACAGGGCGCGAAACTCATGGACCATGTGCGGCTGGTCGTAATAGCCGGCGGCCAGGGCCAGTGCGGCCAGATCGGGCGCGCTGGTATTGCGGATGGCCGCGCTGGCGTGCTGAAAACGGCACACGCGCGCAAACAGTTTGGCCGGCAAGCCCACGCGGGCGCGGAACTGGCTGGCCAGGTGCTGGCGCGACACACCCAGGGTCGTGGCCAGCGCCTCGATGCGGATGGCGCCATGGCTGCGTTCGATGGCGTGCACGGCGGCGTCGACCAGGCCGGCGCGCGGCGCTGCCTCACGCAGGCGCTGCAGGAGCAATTGTTCGATGGCGGCCAGGGCTTGCAGATCGGTCAGGGGGCGCGACCAGAGTGCATCGGCAAAGCGCGCTGCCGCGCCTGGCTCCCACAGATCGTTCAGGGCCGGGTGCAGATCGGTCAGCGCATCCAGAGGGATGGGGAAGAAGTGGGCGGCGGCGCCGGGCTTGAAGCGCACCGCGATGATGCGCGCCGGGCGCGAAAACGGGACCGTGATCGCGTGGCTCATCATGCCTGCCACGCTGCCGTGCGGATCGCCGTCGTGCCACAGGATGTCGATGCAGTTGTCTGGCAAGACCCGGTGTGTGCTGACCTGCGTTTGCGCCGGGACCATGCAGGTCCAGAGGCAGGCCAGATAGGGAGCCAGGGCAGGGCAGGGCGGGTATTCCTGGTAAAGAACCATGGGCGCTTGCTTCAGTAGAAGGTCGCGCCATTTTACCTGCCGAATTAAGGAACGAGGAGCTTGATGACGGCGGCGAGGGTACCCATTTGCAGTGCGATTACCAACCCAAAAAGCCACCGATGCACGGCCAGCTCGTATTCCAAGGCACCGATACGTGCTTCCAGCTTGTCGATTTTGGCGCTAAGGTCGGCCCGAACAATTTCGATCTTGGCGTTAAGCTCGGCCCGAACAGCTTCGATCTTGGCACTGAGCTCGGTACACTTGCTGTCCATTCGATCCGCAAGCCGCTGCGCCGATTGTTCGATCTCCCCTCTGAGATTGCTTTCGACCTTTTTTAGGTCGCTGCAAAATACAACTTCCGTCATCACCTGACCGAGTGCTTTGGCGTGTACTGCTGCTTGTTCTTTGCCGACGCCGGCATTGGTGAGCTCTTGTTCATAGTGGATGGCATTAAATGTACTCATATCGGGCCCTTCCTGTGGAATTGAGCCAATGTTCGGCACTGGCCGCCGGTCCGCTCCTCACTTCGAACCCTTATTAGACCGCGCCGCAGCGTCATCGTTCAGCTATTCCAGAGCGCCTCGCCCAAGCCCAGCCCGTACCAGTATAATGACCGGTTCATATTCACTTTTAGCCGGGCTACGCCTGGACGCATATCACCATGCAAGATAAATATAGTCCCGCCGACGTCGAACAAGCCGCCCAATCGCACTGGAAGGCCATTGATGCCTACAAAGCGGTGGAAAACGACCCGCGTTTCCCCAAAGGCAAGTATTACGCTTGCTCGATGCTGCCTTACCCTTCGGGCAAGCTGCACATGGGCCACGTGCGCAACTATACGATCAACGATGTGATGTACCGCTACCTGCGCATGAACGGCTACAACGTGCTCATGCCGATGGGCTGGGATGCGTTCGGCATGCCGGCTGAAAACGCGGCCATGCAAAACAAGGTGCCGCCGGCGCAATGGACTTACTCGAACATCGCCCACATGAAGGAGCAGATGGAGTCGATGGGCCTGGCGATCGACTGGTCGCGCGAAATGACGGCCTGCACCCCCGAGTACTACAAGTGGAACCAGTGGATGTTCCTCAAGATGCTGGAAAAAGGCATCATCTACAAGAAAACCGGCACTGTGAACTGGGATCCGGTCGACCAGACCGTGCTGGCCAACGAGCAAGTGGTCGACGGCAAGGGCTGGCGTTCCGGCGCGCCGATCGAAAAGCGCGAAATCCCGATGTACTACGCGCGCATTACCGATTACGCCGACGAACTGCTCGACTATGTCGACAACAAGCTGCCAGGCTGGCCGGAACGCGTGCGCGTGATGCAGGCCAACTGGATCGGCAAGTCGGTGGGCGTGCGCTTTGCCTTCCCGCACACCATCGCCGCTGCCAACGGTGAGCTGATCAACGACGGCAAGCTGTACGTGTTTACCACCCGCGCCGATACCATCATGGGCGTGACCTTCTGCGCCGTGGCGCCGGAACACGCGCTGGCGCAGCACGCTGCGCAAAACAACCCGGCACTGGCTGCCTTCATCGCCGAGTGCAAACTGGGCAGCGTGATCGAAGCGGACATGGCAACGATGGAAAAGAAGGGCATGCCGACCGGCCTGTTCGTCACCCATCCATTGACTGGCGATCAGGTGGAAGTCTGGGTTGGCAACTACGTGCTGATCACCTACGGCGACGGCGCCGTGATGGGCGTGCCTGCCCACGACGAACGCGATTTCGCCTTCGCCAAAAAATACGCGCTGCCGATCAAGCAGGTGGTGGCAGTCGAAGGCAAGGAATTTTCGCTGGACGGCTGGCAGGAGTGGTACGGCGACAAGGAAGCTGGCCTGTGCATCAACTCCGGCAAGTACGACGGGCTCGATCACATCGCCGCCGTGCATGCGATTGCGGGCGACCTGGCGTCCCAGAACCTGGGTGACAAAAAAGTCACCTTCCGCCTGCGCGACTGGGGCATTTCGCGCCAGCGCTACTGGGGCACTCCGATTCCGATGATCCACTGCGAACATTGCGGTACCGTGCCGGTTCCGGAAAAGGATCTGCCAGTGGTGCTGCCGGAAGACTGCGTGCCGGATGGCAGCGGCAACCCGCTCAACAAATACGAAGCCTTCCTCAAGTGCGACTGCCCGCAGTGCGGCAAACCGGCGCGGCGCGAGACTGACACCATGGATACCTTCGTCGACTCGTCCTGGTACTACATGCGCTATACCTCGCCAGGCAGCAAGGACGCCATGGTCGACGCGCGCAACGATTACTGGATGCCGATGGACCAGTACATCGGCGGTATTGAACACGCCGTCATGCACTTGCTGTATGCGCGCTTCTGGACCAAGATCATGCGTGACATGGGCCTGGTCAAGTTCGATGAGCCGTTCGTCAATCTGCTCACCCAGGGCATGGTGCTCAACGAGACCTACTACCGCGAAGACGACAGCAGCAAGAAGACCTGGTATAACCCGGCCGAAGTCGATCTGACGCTGGACGACAAGGGCCGTCCGCAAGGCGCGACCCTGCAGGCGGACGGCAATCCGGTGCGCATTGGTGGCACCGAAAAAATGTCGAAGTCGAAGAACAACGGCATTGACCCGCAAGCGCAGATCCAGCAGTACGGCGCCGACACCGCGCGGCTGTTTACCATGTTCGCCGCACCGCCGGAGCAAACGCTCGAGTGGTCCGATACCGGCGTTGAAGGCGCCAGCCGCTTCCTGCGCCGCGTGTGGGCCTTCGGCCACGCTCAGTCGGGCCGCATCGGCGCGGCACTGGCCAACAGCACCAAGGCCGATTTCAGCGAAGCGCACAAGACGCTGCGGCGCGAACTGCACAAGATCCTGCAGCAGGCTGACTACGACCTGAAACGCATCCAGTACAACACCGTGGTGTCGGCCTGCATGAAGATGCTCAACATGATGGAGTCGGCCAAGCTGGAAGACGGCCCTGCCACCGATGCCGTCATCGCCGAAGGCTTCTCGATCTTCCTGCGCGTGCTCAATCCGGTCGCGCCGCACATCACCCATGTGCTGTGGCAGGAGCTGGGCTACGGCACCGCGCACGGCGACATTCTCGACGTGCAGTGGCCGCAGGTCGACCCGGCTGCGCTGGAACAGGCCGAAATCGAGATGATGATCCAGGTGAATGGCAAGCTGCGTGGCTCGATCAAGGTGGCCAAGGATGCCGACAAGGCCAGCATCGAAGCGCAGGCGCTCGCTTGCGAGGCGGTGCAGAAGTACATCGAGACGCCGCCGAAAAAGGTGATCGTCGTTCCCGGCAAGTTGATCAGCATCGTGGTCTGAACAGGATGAACATGAGCGCCTTTCGCAAACTGGTCCTGATGCTGGCGGTGCTGGCATCGCTGTCGGCCTGCGGCTTTCAGCTGCGTGGTTCAAACGGCGAATACCGCATGCCATTCAAGAGCATCTATCTGAACTTCCCGGATACGTCGGCCCTGGGCATCGAGTTGCGGCGCAATCTGCGCGGCGGCGATATGGTCGAGGTGGTGACCGATGCGACCCAGGCGCAAGCGCAGTTCGACGTGGTGTCGGAAGCACGCGGCAAGCAGATTCTGTCGCTCAAGGGCCAGGGCCGGGTAGGCGAGTACCTGCTGACCTACACCGTGGTATTCAAGGTCAGCGATGCCAACGGCCGGACGCTGCTGCCGCCGACGGAAATCACGCTCAAGCGCTCGTTGCCATTCGATGAGCGCCAAATCCTGGCCAAGGAATCGGAAGAAGTACTGCTGTTCCGCGATATGCAGAGCGACCTGGTGCAGCAGATCCTGCGCCGCATGACGGCCATCAAGGCGCAGTGAGGATGGGCGATGCAGCTGCGCATTGATGCACTCGACGGCCACCTGGCCAAGACGATTGCGCCGCTGTATGTGATCAGCAGCGACGAGCATCTGCTCGCGCTCGAGGCGGCCGACAAGATCCGGCGCGCCGCGCGTGCCGGTGGCTATTCGGAGCGCGACGTGCTGACCGTTGAACGCACCTTCAAGTGGGGCGAACTGCTCGCTGCCAACCAGGCGCTGTCGCTGTTTGGCGACAAGAAGCTGATCGAGCTGCGCATCCCCAGTGGCAAGCCGGGCAAGGATGGCGGCGCCGCCTTGCAAGCCTATGCCAAGGATCTCAGTCCCGACAACCTGACCCTGATCACCCTGCCCAAGCTGGACTGGCAAACCGCCAAGGCAGCCTGGGTGGCCAGCCTGCAGCAGGCTGCCGTCTATATCGAAATTCCCAGCATCGAGCGAGCCCAGTTGCCGGCCTGGATCGGCAACCGTCTGGCCGCCCAAGGGCAAAGCGCCGACCGCCAGGGCCTGGACTTCATCGCCGACCGGGTCGAGGGCAATCTGCTGGCCGCGCACCAGGAGATTCAAAAACTGGGTCTGCTGCACGAGCCGGGGCGCTTGAGCTTCGAGCAGATCCACGATGCGGTACTGAATGTGGCGCGCTACGATGTGTTCAAGCTGTCCGAAGCGATGCTGGCGGGCGACCCCGCGCGCCTGGTGCGCATGCTCGAGGGCTTGAAGGGTGAAGGCGAGGCGCTGCCGCTGGTTTTGTGGGCCGTCGCCGAAGAAATCCGGACGCTGTTAAAATTGAAATCCGGGATGGCGCAGGGCAGGCCGCTTGGCGTGCTGCTCAAGGAGTACCGCATCTGGGGTCCGAAAGAGCGCATGATGGAGCCGGCCTTGCGCCGCATTTCGCTGGCAACGCTGGAACAGGCCCTGCAGGACGCCGCCCAGGTCGACAAAATGATCAAGGGCTTGCGCGCACCGGCGTTTGCGGGCGACGCCTGGGATGCGATGCTGCAGCTGGCGCTGAAGGTCGTCCGCGGCTGATTCACCCTGGTGCGGACAAGCGTGTCCGCATCCGCTCTTTTTACGGCAGCACACAATGAACATCACCGAATACATGCAATCCGTCGGCCAGCGCGCACGCAGTGCGTCGCGCGCCATGGCCCGTGCCGACAGCGCCACCCGCAACCGCGCCCTGACCCTGATCGCCGACGCCATCGTGCGCGATCAGGCGCTGCTGCGGGCAGCCAACCAGCTTGACCTCGATGCCGCCCAGGCAGCGGGCCTGGCACCGGCCATGCTGGACCGGCTGGCCTTGTCGGACGCGGCCATCGCCACCATGGTGGAAGGCTTGCGCCAGATCGTCTCGCTGGCTGACCCGATTGGTGAAATCTCGAACATGAAGTTCCGTCCCAGCGGGATCCAGGTCGGGCAAATGCGTGTGCCGCTGGGCGTGATTGGCATCATTTACGAAGCGCGTCCGAACGTCACGGTGGACGCGGCCGGCCTGTGCATCAAGAGCGGCAACGCCACCATTTTGCGGGGCGGCTCGGAAGCCATTCATTGCAACCGCGCCCTGGCGAAAATTGTCGCGGAAGGCTTGCAAGGCGCCGGTCTGCCGGCCGACGGCGTGCAGATTGTCGACACCACCGACCGCGCTGCCGTGGGCGCGCTGATCACCATGCCGCAGTACGTGGACGTGATCGTGCCGCGCGGCGGCAAGGGCCTGATCGCGCGTCTGATGGAAGAAGCCACGGTCCCCATGATCAAGCACCTGGACGGCATCTGCCACCTGTACATCGATGCCAAGGCCGACCTGGCCAAGGCGCTGCCGATCGCGTTCAACGCCAAATGCCACCGCTACGGCACCTGCAACACCATGGAAACGCTGCTGGTGGCGCGGGCCATTGCGCCCACCGTGCTGCCGCAGCTGGCCGCACTGTACGCCACCAAGCAGGTGGAACTGCGCGCCGATCCGGAAGCGCATGCCATCCTGGCTGGCTACGCCCATCTGGCGCACGCCACCGAAGAAGACTGGCGCACCGAATACCTGGCGCCGATCCTGGCGGTCAAGGTGGTGGCCGATATTGACGAAGCGATCGAGCATATCAACACCTGGTCGTCCAAGCATACCGAGTCGATTGTCACCGAAGACTATAGCGACGCGCTGCGCTTCTTGCGTGAAGTCGATTCGGCCTCGGTGATGGTCAATGCTTCGACCCGCTTTGCCGACGGCTTCGAGTACGGCCTGGGCGCTGAAATCGGTATTTCCAACGACAAGCTGCATGCGCGCGGCCCGGTCGGACTGGAAGGGCTGACCTCGCTCAAGTACGTGGTGTTCGGCCACGGCGAAATTCGCAACTGACACCCGCACAACCCTTTCACAGGAAGCCCCATGCTCTGGATTAAAGCCTTTCACATTTTCTTTGTCGCCTCGTGGTTTGCCGCGCTGCTGTACCTGCCGCGCATTTTCGTGAACCTGGCCATGGAAACCGACCCCACCGCGAATGCACGCCTGCTGCTCATGGCGCGCAAGCTGTACCGCTTCTCCATGTATCTGTCCGTGCCGGCCGTGCTGCTGGGGGCGTGGCTGTGGCTCGGTTATGGCTTCAAGGGGGGCTGGCTGCATGCCAAGCTGACCCTGGTGGTGCTGGCAATTGGCTACAACCATGCTTGCGGCTCGATCCTGACCAAGTTTGAAAAAGGCGTCAACAAGCGCTCGCACAAGTGGTTCCGCATCTTTAACGAGGTGCCGGCCTTCCTGCTGCTGGCGATCGTGATCCTGGTTGTGGTCAAGCCGTTCTGAAGGGCGCCCGATGAGCAAGACAATCACCTACTACATGACGCCCTTGTCGCCGTGGACCTACCTGGGGCATGCGCGGCTGGTGGCGCTGGCTGAGTGCAAGGGCGCGCCGGTGGACATCAAACCGGTCGATCTGGGACGGGTGTTCAGCGTGTCGGGTGGGCTGCCGCTGGCCAAACGCACGCCGCAGCGCCAGGCTTACCGCCTGCTCGAGATGGCGCGCGTGGCTGCCCATCTTGGTTTGCCGATGAACGTACAGCCGGTGTTCTTTCCGGTGCCGCCAGATGCAGCGGCCAAGCTGATCATCGCCGCGCGCACCAGCCTGGGCGCCGATGCAGCGCTGGCGCTCGCAGGCGCGATCATGCGCGCGCTGTGGGCGGAAGAAAAGAATATCTCGGATGAAGACACGCTGGTGCAAGTGGCCGATCTGCTGGGCTACGATGGGCGTATGCTGATGAAGTCGGCGCAGACGGCCGGGGTGCAGGAACAGCTGGACAAGAATACCGATGAAGCGATCGCCGCGAATGTGTTTGGCGCACCGTGGTATGTGGTCGACGGCGAAGGCTTCTGGGGACAGGACCGGCTTGACTTTGTCGAGCGCGCGCTCGGTTAAGCACGAAAGAGTAAGTGCTACATCGCCCTCGCGGAGGCGGGGGCCTATACCACTTCGCCGACTTCGGTAACATGGTATAGGCCCCCGCCTCCGCGAGGGCGATGTGGTGGTTGATTTTGGATTTTAGTTGACATCGTCCTCGCGAAGGCGGGGACCCATGCCACGTTACCGGATTCGGGGGACGTGGCATAGGCCCCCGCCTCCGCGAGGGCGATGTGGTGGTTTTTTTATAACGGATAAAGGGTACACCCATGGCTTCATTTTTCTGTCCTTGCCCGCGCGGCATGGAAGCGGCACTGGCTGAAGAGCTGGGCGAAATCGCACTGACCAGCAGCACCATGAAGGTGCACAACCAGGTGCCAGGCGGCGTACATTGCTCGGGCGACGTGACCGACTCGTACCGCATCAATCTGCACTCGCGCATCGCGTCGCGAGTTCTGATGCGCATGGCGCACCAGAGCTACAACAACGAAAACGACATTTACGACCTGACCCTGGCGCAGCCATGGGAAGACTGGTTCGACGTCGACCATACGATCCGGGTCGACGTGACCGCGGTCAAGTCGCCCCTGCGCAGTCTGGAATTCACCACCCTCAAGATCAAGGATGCGATCTGCGACCGCTTCCGCGACCAGTTCAACAAGCGCCCCTCGGTCAATACGCGCGAGCCGGACATGCGCATTGTCGGCTTCCTGGATGCGCGCAATTTCACGCTGTATCTCGATACCTCGGGCGAGGCGCTGTTCAAGCGCGGCTGGCGCGAGGAAACGGGCGACGCGCCGCTGCGCGAGAACCTCGCGGCCGGCATGCTGCGCGTGGCCGGCTGGAAGCCTGGCACGGTGCTGTTCGATCCCATGTGCGGTTCCGGTACCATTCTGATTGAAGCCGCCCAGATGGTGCAGGGCATTCCGCCGGGCG
This sequence comes from Massilia sp. CF038, assembly GCF_900129765.1. Lineage (GTDB taxonomy): Bacteria > Pseudomonadota > Gammaproteobacteria > Burkholderiales > Burkholderiaceae_D > Telluria_A. Next base: position 220,548 of record NZ_FQWU01000004.1, on the reverse strand, counting down.
CGCGGCGCCGCTTTGCCTTTGAAAAGTTCAACAGCTTCGTGGCCGCGCCCTGGCAAGAGATGAAGAACGCGATCAAGCCGAACCCGCTGCCAACCGAGCCGACCATTTTCGGCAGCGATATTTCGGGCGACATGGTGGCCATGACGCGCCATAACCTGAAAATCGCCGGTGTCATGTTCGATGTGCCGCTCAAGCAGATCGAAGCGCAGGAAGTCAAACCGCCCACCGAACAGCCGGGCATCTTGCTGACCAATCCACCGTATGGCGAGCGGATCGGCGTGCGCGGCGACAGCACGGTGCCGGCCGATGAAATGTCGGTCGCGTTCTATGCCGCGCTGGGCACCACGCTCAAGCAGCGCTTTGCCGGCTGGACCGTGTTCCTGTTTACTGCCGACCTGTCGCTGCCCAAGCTGCTGCGCCTGAAGGAAGCGCGCAAGACGCCGTTCTTCAACGGCGCGCTGGAATGCCGCCTGTTCCGCTTCGACATGGTGGCGGGCTACAACCGCCGCGAAGAAGCCAAACCGAAGCAGAGCTGATGTTCCCGGCCCCGCCTCCCAACCTGCCACCGGACCCGGTCACGCCGGTGCCCTTGCCGGAGGTGCCGCGCCGGCCGCTGCCGGGGCGTACTGCGCTGGCAGTCATGCTGGCGCTGCTGGCGATGCTGGGGCCGTTTTCAATTGATGCCTACCTGCCGGCCTTCCCGCACATTCAAGCCGACCTTGGCGCCTCCGCAGTCGAGGTGCAGCAAACCCTGACCGCCTTCATGCTCGCCTTTGGCGGCATGGCGCTGTGGCACGGCGCGCTGGCGGACGCCTTTGGCCGGCGCAACGTGATTTTGTGCGCCCTGGTGCTGTTCGCCATTGGCACCTTTGGCTGCGCCGCCTCGCATTCGGTCCATTACCTGTGGGTGTTCCGTATCATGCAGGGCGTCTCGGCCGGTGCCGGGGTGGTGGTGGGGCGCGCGATTATTCGCGACCTGTATGCCGATGCCGCCGCCGCGCGCCTGCTGTCGCTGGTAACGATGATCTTCACCATCGCGCCAGCCATTGCGCCCATCCTGGGCGGGATCATTGTGGCAGTGTCGGACTGGCGAACCATCTTTCTGGCGCTGCTGGCGTACACGATCCTGCTGTTCATCTTTTGCTACCGGCGCCTGCCCGAAACGCTGGCGGCGGACAAGCGCCAGCCCTTCAATCCGCGCTTCCTGTGGCAAAGCTATTCGGCCATTTTCAGTTCGCCCCTGTTCCACATGAAGGCCGGTATCGTGGCCCTCAATTTCGGCGGCCTGTTTCTGTATATCTCGTCGGCGCCGGTGATGCTGCCGCAAAGCCTGGGCCTGGGCCCGAGCCAGTTCGGCTGGCTGTTCATTCCGTCCGTGGGCGGCATTTTCCTGGGGGCGCTGGTGGCCAACCGCATTGCCGGCAAGATGAGCTTTGCGCGCCAGATCCGGATCGGCTTCGGCTTCGTGCTCGCTGCCGTCAGCGTCAACGTGCTGTATCACAGCGTGTTCCCGCCAGCCTTGCCCTGGACCGTGCTGCCCCTGTTCTTCTACACCTTTGGCACCTCCATCATCGGTCCCGGTGCCACCTTGCTGGCGCTCGACCTGTTCCCCCACATTCGCGGCACAGTCGCGTCCTGCCAGTCGTTTGCGGTGACCATGTTCGGCGCTCTGGTGTCCGGGCTGATTTCGCCGCTGCTGTCGCACTCGGTGCTGGCGCTGGCGATCGGACAGGCGGTGTTTGCCCTGCTGGCGCTGGCTTTGTGGCTGGGATCTCGTCTATACAAGCGCCGGATGGCACCGAAAATGGCCTGATTGCGTGGCATCGGACAAGTTTTTTTTCGTACGGATATGTTCAGAAGTCAACTTTAGTGTATATATGCTAATCGGCTTTTTGATAATAGTGCGCAAACTATAACGGCGCGGCAGCGATGCTGGCGTGCCGCGTGTCCCACCCCGACCTTGGCGGCAGTGCCTGAATGATGCATCCACCCGACTTTGACATCCGCAATCGCCTGCTGGTTGCCCCATTGCCGGTCATGCCGCAAATCCTGTTCAAGGTCATCGAGCACTTGCAGGCGGACGACCAGGGCATGCGGGAGCTGGCAGCGCTGGTGGGGACCGATCCCGGCCTGACCGCGCGCATGCTGGCCGTGGCCAACAGCCCCGCCTATGGGCGCGGTGGGCGTGAGAGCGATCTGGAACAGGCGCTCGCCACGCTGGGCACCAGCATGATCCTGCAGTTGGCCATCGGTGCCTCGGTGGTGCGCACGCTGGGCCGGTTTCCCCATGCGGGCAGTCTGGACCTGCGCCGTTTCTGGCAGCAGTCGCTGAGCGCCGCCGTGATTGCGCGCGAACTGGCGCGGCGCATGGGCTACCGCCAGCCCGAACAAGCGTACCTGGCGGGATTGCTGCACAACGTGGGCCGTCTGGCGCTGCTGGCCAGCGCCCCCCAGGAATATGCCGCCAACTTCGGCGCGCGGGACGACGAGGCCCTGTGCGCGGCCGAACAGGGCAGCATGCAGATCACGCACGCGGAAGCAGGCGCCTGGCTGATCGCCCGCTGGGATCTGGACAGCGCCCTGGCCGACGCGGTGCTGTATCACCATGAACCGAGCGCCAGTTTGCGCGCCAGCCATACGCTGGTACGCATGGTGCGTCTGGCACACCTGCTGGCCTGCCATGATCTGGCTTGCGTGCCAGCGTCCGAGCTTGATGACGCGCTGGCGCTGTGCGCCTGCACCATGGCGCACGTGGACGAGCTGCGCCAGGCGGGCGCGCAGCAGGTCGGTTTGCTGGCCACGCATCTGGGTATCGCGCTCGACGGCGTTGCCGATTTGAGCGAGCGGCCGGCGGCCGCTGTGCCGTTCGCCGACGCCAGCCAGCGGCGCCTGGGCGCGGAAGGATGCGGTCTGACCCTGGTCAGCGCGGCGGGAACACAGGCAGCGCCAGCGCCGCCGCGCGGCGGGGCCTTTGATTGTGTGCCCCTGATCGAAGCCGTGCAGCGCCAGTTCGTGGCCGATGGCTGCGCCCTGGGCGCGCTCGATCCGGGGCTGTGGATCGCTGGCGAGGCCGCGCCCATGCGCCAGGTGCTGGTGGAACTGGTGATGCACGCGCGCGTCGCCCAGCCTCATGGCGCGCGCATCGTTCTGGGCGCCAGCGGCCAGGTGCGGCGTGATGGCCGCCTGTACGTGGCGCTGACGGTAAGCGATAATGGCCCCTGCCTGGCGCCGGACGCGATCGCCAGCCTGTTTTCCGCGGTGCGCAGTTCGACCTCGGCGCCCCAGCAAGGCCCGGACCTGTCGCATGTGCACGCGCTGGTGCGCCAGATGGGCGGCATGATCAGTTGCCGCAGCGGCCGCGCCGGCACTTCCTTTGAACTTCTGTTGCCCGCCGCTGGCGGCGCAAGCAGCATGGCCGCGCCTGGCGCGCGGCTGATGGACTGACGTATGAGCTTGGGATCACAATGAATTTGAGTACCGCCAGTGCCGCGCCGGCATTGCCACGGATCGAGGAGGGCACCGCCCCCGCGCTCCAGTTTGAACTGGACGTGCTGCCACGCCTGCTGCTGGTGGACGACGAGCCGCTGCTGCTGGCCGCGCTCGAAGACATGCTGGAAGGGCGCAACTATCACATCGTGCGCGCCAGCTGCGGCAGCGAGGCGCTGGAACACCTGCACAAGCTGAAATTCGACCTGGTCCTGCTGGACTTGCGCCTGCCCGACATGAGCGGGCACCAGATCATGGATGTGATCAATGAAAAGGGCATGGACGTTGACGTCATCGTCATGAGCGGCGATGTGGGGATCGACGCCGCCATTGGCGCGCTCAAACGGGGCGCCTACGATTATCTGCGCAAGCCTTGCAGCCGCGAAGAGCTGCTCAAGACCGTGACCAACGCGCTGGCCCAGCGACGCCTGGAACTGGCTAACCAGCGCATCGCCTCGCAGCTGGAGAACTCGGAAAAGCTATACCGCTACCTGGTCGACAGCTCGCCCGACCTGATTTACACCCTGAACCATGAGGGGCGCTTCACGTTCGTGAATGACCGCGCCTACCAGCTGCTGGGCTTTACCCGCGAAGAACTGATTGGCAAGCACTACTCGATTCTGGTGCACGATGAAGACCTGGAGCGCGCGCGTTATGTATTCAACGAGCGGCGGGTCGACGAACGCGCCTCGCGCAACGTGGAACTGCGCCTGAAGTGCCATAGCGGCACGGACGCCGACCGCACCTTCAACAACACGCTGATGACCATTTCGCTCAATTCGATCGGCATGCACGTGCCCGACACCGAAGTGCGCAAGCTCGAATTTTTCGGCACCTATGGCGTGGCGCGCGACATCACAGACCGCAAGCGCGCCGAGGAAGTCATCTCCTACCAGGCCTACCACGATATTCTGACCGACCTGCCGAACCGGATGCTGTTCAAGGACCGGCTTGGGCTGGCCGTGATCCAGGCCAAGCGCCGCGCGACCGAACTGGCGGTGATGTTCATCGATCTGGACCGCTTCAAGCTGGTCAACGATACGCTGGGCCACGTCAAGGGTGACGAACTGCTGCAGCAGGTGGCGCTGCGCCTGAAGGAATGCCTGCGCCGCGGCGACACCCTGGCGCGCCAGGGTGGCGACGAATTCACCATCGTGCTGCCGGAACTGCGCGACCGCGACGACGCGCGCAACATCGCCGACAAATTCCTCGAGTGCCTGCACAAGCCCTTCGACCTGGATGGCCACGAAGTACATATTTCAGCCAGCATCGGCATTGCCGTGTATCCGGTCGATGGTGAATCGATCGACGAACTGCTGCGCCATGCCGACATCGCCATGTACCAGGTCAAGGCGCTGGGCAAAAACGGGCACGCCTTTTATGACCGCGCCATGCTTGACGTGTCGCACCAGAAAATCGCGCTGGAACAAGCTTTGCGGCGCGCCCTCGAACTGGACGAGCTGGAAATGTATTACCAACCGCAGATCGACGTCGTCACCGGCCGCATCGTCGGGGCCGAGGGCTTGATGCGCTGGAACCATCCGCAGCGCGGTGTGCTGATGGCTGGCGAGTTCCTGCCGTTTGCCGAAGACAATGGCCTGATGCTGCCGATTTCGGACTGGATGATCACCGCCCTGTGCCGCGACATGCAGATCTGGAATGCGGCGGGCGGCCAGTCGATCCGGCTGTCGCTCAATCTGTCACCGCAATACCTGGACCGGGGCGATTTTTTCGAGAAGATGCGCGGGGCCCTGGTGCGATACGGGATTTCGCCGGCCCAGATCGAAGTGGAAATCACCGAAAACATCTGCATCCGCAATCCACAGTACGCGATCGACCAGCTCAATAAACTGTGCCAGCTGGGCGTGTCGGTGGCGATTGACGATTTTGGCACCGGCTACTCGTCGCTGTCGTATCTGCACCGCTTCCCGATCCATACCATCAAGATCGACCAGTCGTTCGTGAAGGTGATTCACGACGAGCAGGGCCACTACCCGGTCATTCTGGCCATTATTTCGATCGCGCGCGGGCTGGGCTTGCACCTGATTGCGGAAGGGGTGGAAACGGAAATGCAGGCCCGCTATTTAAAGGCAAATGGCTGCATGACCATGCAGGGTTACCTGTTCCATCATCCGGTGTCGCTGGCGGAATTTATCTGCGTGCTGGAAGAGCATTATCCGGTACCCGAACGCAATGCCGTGGCCCTTGGCCAGGGGCCTGCATAATGGCCACGCAACGCGACCCAAGGCAGGACGCCGCCGCCCAGTTTGCACTGGCGCAGCGTTACGAAAGCGGGCAGGGCGTGGCGCCCGACCCGGCCGCCGCCTTTGCCTGCTACCTTCGGGCGGCGCGCCTGGGCCATGCACGGGCCCAGTTCGAGCTGGGCCGCAAGCATGCCAGCGGCCAGGGTGCGCGGCGCGACCTGCTGGCTGCCTATGCCTGGCTATTGCAGGCCGAACACGCTGGCGAAGCCGAGGCCGGCCCCACCCTGCACCAGATTGCCGCCCGCATGAGTCACGCCCAGCTGGCCCATGTGGCGCAGTTGCGAGCGGAAGTACGCTGACGGCTAAAGTGCGACAGCGGCGGCGCTGCTGATGTATTATACTGTATATACATACAGTTAAAGAGCGCCCCCATGGAATTGATGGACAAGCTGGAAATTCTGGCCGACGCGGCCAAGTACGACGCGTCCTGTGCCAGCAGCGGTGCGCCCCAGCGCAGCTCCGAAGGCAAAGACGGCATTGGCGCCACCAGTGGCATGGGCATTTGCCACAGCTACACGCCGGACGGGCGCTGCGTGTCCCTACTTAAAATTCTGCTCACCAATTTCTGCGTGTACGACTGCCAGTATTGCGTCAACCGGCGCACGTCCAACGTGCCGCGGGCCCGCTTTTCCGTGGACGAGGTGGTCAAGCTCACGGTCGATTTTTATCTGCGTAATTATATTGACGGCCTGTTCCTCAGTTCGGGCATCATCCAGTCATCCGACTACACCATGGAGCAACTGGTGGCCATCGCCCGCCAGTTGCGCGAAGTGCACAATTTCCGTGGCTATATTCACCTGAAAACCATCCCGGACGCCGACCCGGCCTTGATCGCCGCCGCCGGCAAGTATGCCGACCGGTTAAGCGTCAACATCGAACTCCCGACCGAGCACAGCATCGAGCGCCTGGCGCCGGAAAAAAACGTCCATACCATCAAACTGGCCATGGGCTCGATCCGCCGCAAGCTCGACGAAAAGGCCGAAGAGCCGCGCGCGCCAGCCTTTGCACCGGCTGGGCAAAGCACGCAGATGATTGTCGGGGCCGACGCCAGCGACGACCAGACCATCCTGCAAACGGCGCAAACACTGTACGGCAGCTACAAGCTCAAGCGCGTGTATTACTCGGCCTTCAGCCCGATTCCGCAAAGTCCGGGCACGGTGCCGCTGGCGCCGCCACCCATGCAGCGCGAACATCGGCTTTACCAGGCCGACTTTCTCATGCGCGGCTACGGTTTCCAGGCCGGCGAGCTGCTGCCGGCAGCCGGCAACCTGGCACTCGACATCGATCCCAAGCTGGCCTGGGCGCTGGCGCACCGCGAGCATTTTCCGCTCGACCTGAACATGGCCGAAGAAAGCATGATTGCGCGCGTGCCCGGCATCGGCCTGCGCAACGCCAAGCGGCTGGTGGAACTGCGCCGCCTGCGCCGCATCCGCTATGCCGACCTCACGCGCCTGCGCTGCAGCATGAAAAAAATCGCCCCCTTCATCGTCACGGCCGATTACCGGCCTGCGGCTGACAGCACGGCTTCGCACGTGTTGCGGCGCTCCATGGCAGAACATTCACCACAGCAGCTCGATCTATGGGCGGAACTGCAAGCAGCGTGAGCGCACCTGCCGCAGCGGCTACGGTGGCGGCCGGGCGGCCGCTGCTGGTCCATTCCTTTGACGAATGGCGCCGTGCTGCGCGCGATCTGCTGGCCCATCAGGTGGCACCTCACCAGGTGCAATGGATATCGCACAAAGATGGTGGCGATCTGTTTGCCCATGCCGATGCGGATCCCGCCACGGTCGTTACAGCCGATGCGGCGCTGGCGCCCGCCCAGGCACAGGCTGCCATGGACGGCCACGCACCCGGTGCGGCAGCGCCCCGTATTTCACGCAAGCTGATGGACATGCTGCAAACAGCCGCCTGCTGCCGCGTGCCTAACCGCTGGGCGTTTCTGTATCTGGTGCTGTGGCGCTGGCAGCAGGGCGAACACGCCGTCATTTCCGCTGCCGACGAAGACGGCGCAAAGCTGCATGCCATGGTCAAGGCGGTCAAGCGCGAAGAGCATGACATGCATGCCTACATCCGTTTCCGTGAACGGCGCGACGATGCCGGGCCGCCCCGCTTTGTGGCCTGGTTCGAGCCTGCGCACGATGTTCTGCCGCAAGTGGCCAAGCACTTCGCCAGCCGCATGGGCCGGGTCACCTGGATGATCGCCACGCCAGACGCAAGCGTCATGTGGGACGGCTGCACCCTGCACAGCACTGGCCCCTTGATGCGCGGCCCCGAAGACATTGTCGATGCCGGTGAAGCCCTGTGGCTCACGTATTACCGCAGCATCTTTAATCCGGCGCGCCTGAATGCCGAGCTCATGCACGGCCACATTCCTTCCCGCTTCTGGAAAAACCTGCCCGAAGGCAGCGTGGTGCCTGCCATGGTCAGCCAGGCGGCCACAGGTGCGCGTCAGGTGGGGCAAACGCGCAGCGTGGGTGCCCGCGGCGGCACGGCCATTCCCATTGCGGCTGACAAGGCGCAGCCCCAGCGGCAGGCGCCCAGCACGCTTGACGCCTGCCGCCGCTGCCCGCTGTGGGAGCATGCCACCCAGGCAGTGGCCGGAGTCGGCCCGGCGCAGGCGCGCATCATGCTGGTGGGCGAGCAACCGGGCGACCAGGAAGACCTGGCCGGTCTGCCCTTTGTGGGCCCGGCGGGGCAGTTGCTGGAGCGGGCCCTGGAACAGGCCGCGCTGGACCGGCGCACTGTGTATCTGACCAATGCCGTCAAACATTTCAAGTGGGAGCCGCGCGGCAAGCGGCGCATGCACAAGACCCCGGCCCAGCGCGAGGTCGAGGCCTGCAATTACTGGCTCGAGAGCGAACTGGCGCAGGTGCAGCCGAACGTGATCGTGGCGCTGGGCAGCACGGCGCTCAAGGCCATCACCGGCAACCCGCATGCCGCCCTCAAGGATGTGCTGGGCCAACCCTTCCAGCACCAGGGGCGCTGGATCGTCACCATCTACCACCCCGCGTATGTGCTGCGCGTGCCAGGCGAAGCCAACAAACAGCAAGCCATGACCGTCATGGTCGAGGGCCTGCGCGAAGCGCGCCGCCTGGCCCTGTAAAAGTTTCCTGAATAACTATATGATCGTCGTTTCTGGGCGGTATTCGTGCTTCGTCCCACGGGGCCCGTGCTTCGTCGCCTGACGCGTGCCAAGGCCGGCCCGGAAACGTAGACTGCACCCATCGATCAACACGACAGGAGTACGCCATGTGGAGCAGGATGGTGCAATGGTACCGGGACTGGGAACAGGAGCAATTGCGGGTGCTGGACGAACCAGCGGCGGCGCAGACGGTCAGGGAAGGCTGGCGCCGTGCGGCCGCCTGCAAACTGGCGTCCATGTCCCCCATCGAACGCGCGCAGCTGCGCGATTTCTCGCTCAAATACCGCGGCTGGCGCGTGTACGCCGCCATTGGCAAGCTGATTGTTCTGTTCAGTCTGTGCGGGGTGGGCTTGTATTTGCTCGCGCCCGAAAAAGGCTTGCTCGCCAGCATTGTGGTGGTTAACGTGCTGTGCCTGATCACCATGTTCGTGTTCCTGGTGGCGTATTTCAACTACCGCAAGATGATCGGCAAAACCTTGCAGATGAGCGTGGCACTGATGTTTTGCGCCGGCATTGGTGCCCTGGTCGGCTCGACCCACGGTGCCATGAAAAAAGGCGTGTCCTTCCAGGATGCGCTGGCCACGCGCTGGGTGCAGGCGCTGGTGACCGGGCTTGGCGCCGGCTTGTTCATTGCCATTCCCATGGCGGTGGTAGGGGGCTTGCGCAACCAGCAGTACGAGAATCTGCATTCCAAACTGGAACACGAAGCCGAGCGCGACCGCGCCGCCCGTGAACTGAGCGAGGCCAAATTGCGCATGCTGCATGCCCAGATCGAGCCCCACTTCCTGTTCAATACGCTGGGCGCCGTGCAGCAGCTGGCAGAGCACCAGGCCCCGCGCGCCGCGGCCCTCACGGCCAACCTGATCACCTTTCTGCGTGCCAGCCTGAGCGAAATGCGTAGCGAGCGCGTCACGCTGGCGGCCGACTTTGGCATGATCGACGCTTATCTCAAGGTCATGACGGTGCGCCAGGGCGAGCGGCTGCGCTTTACGCTGGACCTGCCGCCCGCGCTGGCCAGCGTGGAAGTGCCCAGCATGATGCTGCTGACACTGGTAGAAAATGCGATCAAGCACGGCATCGAACCCTCTCTGCGCGGTGGCGAGATCCGCATCAGCGCGGCGCGCGAGGGCAGCGCGCTGCACTTGTGCGTGCGCGATACAGGTGCGGGCCTGGCCGACCAGCCTGGGTCAGGCGAAGGCTTGACCAATGTGCGCACGCGCTTGCTGCTGCTATACGGGCCAGCTGCCACCCTGCGCATCAGTGGCGCCGACGATGGCGGCGTGCTGGCCGAGATTCACCTTCCCCTTGCTACCGTTGAAAGTGCCGCATGAAAACCCGCATCATGATTGCCGAAGATGAACCCCTGATGCGCGAGCGCCTGCTGGACGCCCTGGCGCTTGCCTGGCCCGAGGCCGAGGTGGTGCTGGTGGCCGAAAACGGCAACGATGCCTGGGATGGCTTTCTGGAATTGTCACCGCAGGTGGTATTTCTGGACATTCGCATGCCCGGTCTGTCGGGGCTGGAAGTAGCACAACGCATTGGCAGCGCGGCCCATATCGTCTTCGTGACCGCCTACGACCAGTACGCGGTGGAGGCCTTCGATGCCGGCGCGGTCGACTACCTGCTCAAGCCGGTCGAGATGGCGCGCCTGGAGCGCGCGCTCACGCGCTTGCGCGCCAAGCTGGCCGCGCCGCCTGCCGATCTGGGCGCCATCCTGCAGCAGCTCAAGGCCGCGTTGCCGGACAAGGCGCCCGAACAGCTCAAATGGATCCGCGCCACCGTCGGCAAGCAGATCCGGCTGATCGATGTGCAGGACGTGCTGTTCTTCCAGTCTGATACCAAGTACACGCGGGTGGTGCTGGCCGATGCGGAAGCGCTGGTCAAGATTCCGCTCAAGGATTTGATTGGCGGCCTGGACAGCGAACGTTTCTGGCAGATTCACCGTGGCACGGTCGTCAATGTGAAGGCCATCGTGGGTGCGGACCGGATCGATGCCGAACGGCTCGAAGTGGTGGTGCGGGGCAGCGCTGAAAAACTGCCGGTGAGCCGCACGTTTGCCCACTTGTTCCGGGAGTAGCAGACCGCGACATCGTCCTCGCGGAGGCGGGGACCCATGGCAACGATTTTCAGTGGTGGCTCATCCGTGCCATGGGTCCCCGCCAAGGGGGCCGCCGAGGCCGAGGACGATGTGGGCGAAAAAAAACCAGCCGAGGCTGGTTTTTTTGTGTTGGCGCGAAGCCGGTGTTTAGAAGCGGATGTTCAAAGCGGCGTTGAAGATCCGACCCAGCTGGCTGAACTGCGAACCATCGTAGGTCGTGATGGCGTAGCGCTGGTTGAAGGTGATCGCATCGGACTGCACTTGGCTCGGGGTGCGGCCGCTCGCGTCCAGCGTGGTGCTGTCAAGCAGCGCCTGGCCAGTCGGGTTGAGCGCCTTCATTTCCCACTTCGGCGTGACGTCGAACAAGTTGTTGATGTTGAACGACAGCGTGATCTTGTCCGTCATCTGGTAGTTGACGCCAAAGTCGGTCACGGTCTTGGTCTTGAACTCGGTCTTCAGGTTGCTGTCCAGATCAGCCTGACGGAAGGTCGTCGGGCCAAACACGGTGTTGTTCAGCGAGAAGTTGAACTTGTTGTAGTCCAGGTCCAGACCGATGATGGTCTTGTGCTTTGGACGCGAAGTGAAGATCAGCGCTTCCTGGGTGGCATCGAGTACCGATTGACCAGCACCGGCAACGAAGGCGGTGTTCTGCACGGCGCCATCACGTTCGTTTTTCAGCGTGTAGTTGCCGGACAGATTGAAGGTGGCACGGCCGCCAGCGAATGGCATGTTCTTGTGGCTGAACACGTAATCGAGACCGGACGTATCGCTGTCAAGCGCATTCGTGAAGAAGCTCATCGAGACAATCTTGGCCTTGGCCAGTTCGATATCGAGCGGGTTAGCTGGATCACCCGTGCCGCGAATTTCCTTGCCCAGGATAATGCGGTTCTTCATGTGGATGTTGTAGTAATCGATCGTCATGCTGGTGTTGGCGGTCGGTTTGTAACCGAGACCCAGCGTGATGTTGCGCGATTTCTCTGCATCCAGCGGGTTGACGCCCACTGCCTGTGCTTCTGGCGAAATATTGTTGAACAGGCCGGAACGCTGGATCTTGCCGTCGACGAAGGAGTACTGCGCCTTCTGGGTGTAGATCTGGTGCAGCGATGGTGCGCGGAAGCCGGTCGAGACCGAACCACGGACGGTGAAGGTATCGGTGACCTTGAAACGCGAGCTCAGCTTCCAGACGAAGGCGTTGCCGAAGTCGCTGTATTTCTCGTAGCGGCCAATCGCATCCAGCAGCAGGCTGTCGGTGACATCGAACAAGCCGCCCAGATACACGCCGTAGTTGCGACGGGTTTTCTTGAAGGAGTTGGCAGGGTCATTGCCGGCATACGAATCGGCGCCGCCATCGATGTAGGACGCCAGGTCGCCAGCGTTGGTTTCATATTCTTCGCCGCGCAGTTCGGTACCAAAGTAGGTATTGACCTTCGGCAGCACTTGCTTGGAGAAATCGGCATTGAAGACCGTGTGGCTGAATTCCACGCCACCCGGGTGGAACACGGTTGGCGACGTGGCGCCCAGCGAATGGTTCACCGTGTTTTCAACCTGGTAGCGTTGCTTGTTGCCACCGAAGGTCAGGCTCACGTCCGAGTTCCAGCCAGCGATTTCCGATTTCACGCCGCCGGTGGCATTGAAGTCTTGCAGGGTGCCGTTGAAGTGTGGACCGTAACCTTTGTAAGGCTGGCCCGATGGGGTCAGCAGGCCGTAGTCGGTTGGCTGCCAGTAAGGGGTACGGTAGTTCGCGAAGCTGAAAATGTCCTTCTTGATGTACGCAAAGTTGGCGTAAGCGCGGGTGGTATCGTCGATATCGTAACCGGCGTTGACCAGGAATTTGGCTGCCTTGGTTTCAGGCGAGCCATTGATATTGCCTGCGTCTGGATACTGGTTCAGGAAAGGTTGCACCTGGGTCGCCAGATCGGCACCGAAGGTGGCAGCTTCGCCGCGTGCGCTGACCACGCCAGGACGGTTGGCCAGGCCCACTTTGGACGCTTCGATGGTGTAGTTAAGGAAGCCCTTGCCACCGATGCTGACGCCATCGTTCAGACTGACGCTGCCGCTCTTGCCGTCACGTTCGCCGGTCTGGCCGATGCGCGCAGTGAAGGAACCTTCGTTCGGGCTGTCTTTCAAAATGATGTTGACCACGCCGGCAATTGCGTCCGAGCCGTACTGGGCCGACGCGCCATCGCGCAGCACTTCAATGCGCTTGATGGCATCCGAAGGAATGGCCGAAATATCGGCACCGCTTTCGCCGCGGCCTGGCGAGGTCTGGGTGTAGACCAGGGCGCTGGAGTTTTTACGTTTGCCGTTGATCAGGATCAGAACACGGCTTGGGCCCATGTTGCGGATCTCGTAAGGATCAAGCAGGGAGGTGGCGTCGTTGACCGGAGTTTGCACGGTGTTGAACGACGGCACACGGAAACCGAGGGCTTTGTCCAGCGAGTTCTGGCTGGTCTTGGTCAGTTCGCGGCTCGACAGAATATCGATCGGCACCGGCGTGTCAATCACGGTGCGCTGGGAACCGCGGCTACCGGTCGACACGATAACGACTTTCTGAATTTCGTCGGTGGTGGTGTCAGCGGAAGGTGCGGTCTGCGCCGCCTGGGGCGCATCGTCGGTGGCTGCGGTTGCTGCCGCGCTGCTGCAGAGAAGGAGTACTGCGATGTGGATTGCTGTTGCTTTTGTCATGAAGTTCTTCCTTAGGCAATGCGTTTCAAAAAAATAGAACTCTTGGATTTTTCCTCGCCCCTGAGGGGCGTATTTTTGTGAGCAAAATCCCGATGTGTCTCCACTGAATCCGCGCGTCCCCTTCAGCGGACGCAACGCACTCATGGACTTACCATGCCGCTAACAATGTATAGACAGACATAAAAGATGTCTATTCATTCCGTGGCAAGAGAGTAAGAAGTGCATAAATACAACGGGTAAACATAGGGAAAAGAGCCGCAGTAATGACGGGCATACAGACTTCTTTTTTTGTTTTTGGAGATGCGCATAAACGGATGCGAACGCATCAGGAAAGGTGGCGCCTAGTTCGCGCATCTGGTGCGAATTAGTGATACGGCGTGCAGGAAACTTCCGGCAAATACGTATCAATTGTCGCCATATGTATATGTATTCCGCACAAAATAAGCGAACTGATCTGCAGAATCTCCTGTCGCCGTGGCCAATCGCTGACTATATTTAAAGAGCGGGTCCGGTGCTGCCGGATGCGTATAAGGGGCGCCTGCAAAGGCCGCTTTTCCGTCATCAACATTGCACTTAAGGAGCTACTATGAAACGCCTTATTCTCTGTGCATTACTCGGTTCGCTCTCGTGCGCTGCCAGCGCACAATCGGACCCCGAAGCGTCTGTCTTCATCCGCGGTTATCAAATCGAATTGCCCGCCAAACCGGTGCACCTGTTTGCGGGCGATCTGCAGCAATACCAAGGTTCGTATGACCTGGCCACGGGCGAACCGATGAGCTTGCGTTATGTGGGAAATCGCCTGATGGCGACGGTAGGAAACCAGGAGCCCAAGCTACTGGTGGCGGCAGCGCGCAATGAATTTGTATCGACCGATCGCCAGATGCGTGTGGCACTCAAACGCCAGGATGATGGCGAGTATGGCGGTCAGGTATGGCTGGTGGGCCGTTCACGCACTGCCAGCAACAACAAGGCTGGCAAGCGCGCGACCCAATATGCACAGTTAGTCAGTTTCAGGTAATTTCAGCATCTGCAACATTGCCGTCCCGTCCGCGGTTCGGACTTGCAATCCCGACCCCGGACGACACGGCCAGATCCCGTGAAGACAATCAGGCTGCCACAGCTTCCTGCTGTGCTTCGGCAGGCACTGCCACTGGCTGGCGGATCAAATAATCGAATGCACTCAGTGCCGCCTTCGATCCTTCTCCTGCAGCAATCACGATTTGCTTGTACGGCACCGTCGTCACGTCCCCTGCCGCAAACACGCCCGGCAGATTGGTGTGGCATTTGGCATCGACCACGATCTCGCCGAACTTGCTCAGCTCCAATGTGCCTTTCAGGAACTCCGTGTTCGGGACCAGCCCGATTTGCACGAACACCCCTTCCAGCTCCACGTGATGGACTTGCTCGCTGACGCGGTCTTTGTAGCTGATGCCATTGACCTTCTGGCCATCGCCCGTGATCTCGGTGGTCTGCGCGTTCACGTGGATGGTGACGTTGTTCAAGCTTTTCAGCTTGTTCACCAGCACCGCATCGGCCTTGAGGGTATCGGCAAACTCGATCACCGTCACGTGCTTGACCAGGCCAGCCAGGTCAATTGCCGCTTCGATGCCCGAATTGCCGCCACCGATCACCGCCACGCGCTTGCCCTTGAACAGCGGACCATCGCAATGCGGGCAATACGCGACGCCCTTGTTCTTGTACTCGGCTTCGCCAGGTACATTCACATTGCGCCAGCGCGCACCGGTGGACACGATCACGCTGCGTGCATGCAGCACGCCGCCGTTTTGCATGTGCACACCCACCAGCCCGCCTGGCGTGGCGGCCGGGACAATGCGGTCGGCCCGTTGCAGGTTCATGATGTCGACCTCGTAGTGACGCACTTGCGCTTCCAGTGCGAGCGCAAACTTGGGACCGTCCGTTTCCAGCACCGAGATATAGTTCTCGATGGCCATGGTGTCATTGGTCTGCCCGCCGAAACGTTCAGCAGCGATGCCCACGCGAATGCCCTTGCGTGCCGCATAGACAGCGGCAGCCGCGCCGGCAGGACCACCACCCACGATCAGCACGTCAAACGGTGCTTTCTCGTTGAGCTTGGTCGCTTCACGGTCGCCCGCATTTACGTCGAGCTTGGCGACAATTTCTTCCAGCGTCATGCGGCCCGAGCCGAACAGGGCATCGTCCTTGAATACCATGGGCACGGCCATGACCTGGCGTGCGTCCACTTCGGCTTGATACATGCCGCCATCGATGACGACAGTATTGATGTTCGGGTTATAGATGGCCATCAGCGCGGCGGCCTGCACCACGTCCGGGCAATTGTGGCAGGAGAGGGACATGTACACCTCAAAATTGCCACCATCCAGGGATTGAATTTGTTCCAGCACTTCAGCCGGCACCTTGGGCGGGTGGCCGCCGGTCCACAGCAGGGCCAGCACCAGCGAGGTGAATTCGTGACCAAGAGGAATCGCGGCAAAGCGCACGCCGCGCGTTTCGCCTTGTTTGGCGATCAGGAACGATGGCGAGCGCGCGTCGGTGCCTGACTCGTCCACGGTGACCTTGTCGGACAGACTGGCGATCTCGGCCAACAGTTCACGCAGTTCCGCGCTCTTGGCGCTGTCATCCAGCGTGGCGATGAGCGTGATCGGGGTGCGCAGGTTCTGCAAATAGGCCTGCAACTGGGTTTTCAGGGTGGCGTCAAGCATGTCGGTATCCGTATAAAAGTGCCTTGCGGTTGATGCTGGAGCGGGAAGGGCGGCAAGGCAGCGCCCTTCCCGGTGGTGCTAACTTAGATCTTGCCGACCAGGTCCAGCGACGGGGTCAGGGTTTTGGCGCCTTCGTTCCACTTGGCAGGGCAAACCTGGCCTGGGTGGGCAGCAACGAACTGGGCAGCCTTGAGCTTGCGCAGGGTTTCCTTGACGTCACGCGCGATGGCGTTGTCGTGGATTTCCAGGGTCTTGATCACGCCTTCCGGATTGACGATGAAAGTGCCGCGCAGTGCCAGGCCTTCTTCATCGATATGCACGCCGAAACCGCGGGTCAGGGTGTGGGTTGGGTCGCCCACCAGTGGGAACTGGGCTTTGCCAACAGCTGGCGAAGTCTCGTGCCACACCTTGTGCGAGAAGTGGGTGTCGGTGGTGACGATATACACCTCGGCGCCGGCCTTCTGGAACTCGGCGTAGTTGTCCGCTGCATCTTCCACTTCGGTTGGGCAGTTGAAGGTGAACGCGGCTGGCATGAAGATGATGACCGACCACTTGCCTTGCAGGCTTTCGTTCGACACTTCAACGAATTTACCATTGTGGAAAGCTTGCGTTTTGAAAGCAGGTACTTGGGTATTGATCAGCGACATGGGGATATCCTCGTGGTCTGGGAGTCGGTTAATAAAAACTATCGAATGAGAAGAACTCATTGGAAACATGATACATCAGGATGGACGCGCGCCTGATTGGTTGTATTAATCGGTGTGATTGAAAAAGCTATGACTGAGGGAGACGCGGGGATTTGGCAGGTGGGGGCAATCCCGCGTAGAATGCGAGCTGCCGCGGGTGTAGCTCAATGGTAGAGCAGAAGCTTCCCAAGCTTACGACGAGGGTTCGATTCCCTTCACCCGCTCCAGTTCCGTGCCTTGCGGGACTTTAACGCGGCGATAACAGCATCATCGCGGCCGTCCCCAATAGCACCAGACAGAACAAGCGGCGCAAACGCGTTGGCGAAAACCGGTGCGCGAGCACCACGCCCCATGACACGGTTACGATGCCGCCCAGCGCCATCGGCAAGCCGGTGGTCCAGTTCACCTGGCCTTCCTGGGAATACGCAAGCAGCGCAATCAGCGAACCTGGTCCCACAAGCGCCAGGGCCATGCCCTGCGCGCGCGTCTGTTCCATGCGGAAGTAGCTGACCAGCGCAGGCACCACGATCAAGCCACCGCCCACCGTAAAGATGCCGGACATGACACCGCTGAGTATGCCAAGCAGCGGCAGGGCCACTCGCGGCATCTTGCGTGCGTCCGCTGGTGCTGCCTTGGCCTCGGCCTTGCTTGGGCGCTGTCCGCCAAAGCCGAAATACAGGGCCAGCAGGATCAGGAAGACCGCAAACGCCATATGCAAGGTGGTCGCATTGAGGCCAGTGGCAAACTTGGCGGCAAAGTAGGTCGTCACCATCGAGAACACGCTGATCGACAAGACCGAGCGCAGGTCGATGCGATGGCGCTGGTGATAGCGATAAAAGCCGACCAGCACGTTGGGAGCAATCATGACCAGTGCCGTGCCCTGGGCCAGGTGCTGGTCGAATCCATATAGATACACCAGCACGGGAATCGCAATCAAACCGCCGCCGATGCCCAGCAAGCCGCCCGCCACGCCGAGCGCCGCGCCCAGACAAACATTCAATGCGGCGGTGATCAGTAGCGTGAGCATAAGAGGAAAAATGTTACTTTAAGGAATCGATAATACCGTAGCGCAGCCGATCTTGCTGGACGCCACAGACGTTAAATCGTTTTCCCAACAAATTGCACAATTCGCTTCGTGGAATGTATCTTCCGCATTACACTTTGAAGCAAGGCTTTCGATCTGACGACCAACGCAAACAATGTGAAAGGTACTCCATGGCGAACCTCACCCCGTTCTTCGAGAACGTCAAATTGCCGGTGATTTCGGAAGTTGCGCAAGCCCTGATCAAAACGCTCGATGACGAGGATGCATCATCCAAGGAGGTGGGCGCGATCATTGCCCGCGATCCTGCCCTCACCGCCAAGTTGATGCGCCTGGCTAACAGCGCGCGCTTTGGCTCCAGCCGCGGCGTCAGTTCGCTTAACGAAGCCATTGCCATGGCCGGCATGGCGCATATTCGCACGCTGGCGCTGGCCGCCTGTTTTGCCGAATCCTTCCCCGAACTGCCAGGCCTAGATACCGACGAATTCTGGAAAAGCAGCATGGCGTGTGCAGGCTACGCCAAGTGGTTGGAGACCGGTCTGGGCAACGATGGCCAGGATGCGTGGCTGGCGGGCATGATGATGCGGCTCGGTGAATTGCTGATTTATCAGGTGACGCCGACGGCCTTTGCGGAAATCGAGCAGCAGCCGCATCTGCCAGGCGGGCGCTGGGAACGCGAGCAGCGTCTGCTGGGCTTCTCGGAAGGCGAAATCACCGCGGAACTGGGACGTCGCTGGAACTTCCCGCAGTCGATCGTACGCGCGCTGGAATGCTCGTCCGATCCGATGGCGGCCAAACCGTTTAGCCAGATGGGCGCCATCATTCACCTTGCCAGTTTGCTGGCAGACACCCCGAGCGACGATCCGGCCATTCTCGACACCTTGCCGCAAGACGTGGTGCAGGCCCTGCAATTGAACCGTGACTGGATGAAGGCCAAGTTCCCTTCCCATCAATCGTTCTCGATGGCTGCGTGAACCTGCAAGCATCCGAACTTTTTTGAAACTCAGTCTGCCGTATTAAGTACGCGCTCGATCGCCTCGATCACGACAGCCGGCTGATCCAGCTGGATGTAGTGCCCGGCGCCAGCAACGACAGCATGCGTTCCGCGCCTCGATTGCTGCGCCAAGGCCGCGTGCAAGCGGGGCGCCACTGCATTTCTGGCAGCGCGCAGCAGCCGCAGCTCTTCGGTCGCGGGTGCATTGCGCTTGGGTGGTGCACTCGTCAGCACGACCATTGGCAGCCGCCCCAACGTCTGCCGCGCCGCGCGCACCTGCGCCGCACTGGTCCGAAATACATGCTCGCTTTCCGATAGCGCGGCTTGCTGGTGGGCAGCCTGCGCTTCGAAGTGCGCCAGCGTTGCCTGCACCGATGCGCCCAGCTGCACTGGATACGGGGCTGAACTGCAATCGGCCAGCCGCGCCGAACCCGGTATAAAGCCAGCGCGTGCCGCCGCCACGCAGGCACGCGAATGATTCAGTCCGTCTTCGACCGCATAGCGATCCCACTGGGCCGCAGTGCGCTGCTGCGGGTCGAGTGCACGGTAGGCTTCGGATTGGTCTTCGACCGTCGGGTCGACCAGCACCATGCCCTTTACCTCGGCGGGCCAGGTGTAGGCATACAGGCGAGCGCTCAGTGCGCCGGCTGAATGCGCGACCAGAACATAGGGCGGCTTGATTGCGGCGGCCTTGAGCAGGCGGTGCAGGTCGTCCGCGATGTTTGCGCTGGTCGATGCCCGCGTGGCTGGATCACTGAAACCGACGCCGGCGCGCTCGTAGGCGCATGTGCGGGTGCGCTTCGCAATGGCAGGTTGGACGAATCCCCACACACTGATCGGGTCTGCCAGGCCGGCCTCGAACAACACCGTCGGGCTGCCCTGGCCAGTGCAGTACAGATTCAGCCGCCGGCCCGGTTCCACTGCGACCATGCGTTGCGGTGAGGTGTACATTTCGCCATCAATACGCAACGACGGCGCGTCGTCGGCTAGTGCCGGCGCGATGATCCAGAGTGAGGCGAGGATGTTCAGATAAAGATGACGGAAGGGTGACACAGTGTGATCATTCAAGGGCTGTGGGCGGGAAGCTTATGCCGCATCAAACCAGCAGTATAAGCACATCGCCCTCGCGCAGGCGGGGGCCTATGGCATGTTACCGGATTTGTTCGGCGTGCCATGGGCCCCCGCCTTCGCGAGGGCGATGTGGTGGTTTGCTTGATGGCCTGGAAGTTGTTGGTGCCGGTGCTTGAGCTGACCGGACTAAGCTGCTGTCGCAATGTGTACAGACAACCCCGCCATCGTAGCGCTCGTGCGTGACGCGTTCATGACAGGGCCGGTGCGCTTTTTTACGCATCGTCATGGCCTTGTAACACGGCGCTGGCACACTGCGTCCTGTTGGGTTGTTCCTGATATTCTCTGATCTGATCTTTTCCCGCGTCCCGGTAAGGCGCGGGATTTTTTTTGGGCGTCGAACGAGGCGAGTGGGCGCTGGTGCCCAAGAGCGATGGGGGAGGTGCGATATAATGTCGTCCTGCCTTTTTTCTCCTACGCTCCCATGTCTGCTGATACCCCCAACCGTCCGATGTTGTACGACCCGACCGAACACCGGATTCGCAGCTTTGTCACGCGCGCAGGCCGCCTGTCGATTGCGCAAGCGCGTGCGCTGGAGGAGCTGGGCCCCAAATTTCTGATCGAGTACGACAAGGCGCCGCTCGATTTTGCGCAGGCTTTCGGCCGCACCGCCCCTGTCATCCTGGAGATCGGCTTTGGCATGGGCGACACCACCTCGCACATTGCCAAGGGCATGCCGGAGAAGGATTTCATTGGCGTGGAAGTGCATACGCCCGGTGTGGGCAGTCTGCTCAAGCAGATTGGCGAACAGGGGCTGAGCAATCTGCGCCTGATCCAGCACGATGCGGTGGAGGTATTGAACCAGATGATCCCGGACGGCTCGCTCGCGGGCGTACACGTGTTCTTCCCTGACCCGTGGCACAAGGCGCGCCACAACAAGCGCCGGCTGCTGCAGCCGCCGTTCGTCAAGCTGCTGGCCCAAAAACTGGCGCCAGGTGGCTATCTGCATTGCGCGACCGACTGGGAAGACTACGCGGTGCAGATGCTCGATGTATTGGGCAGCGAAACGGCGCTGCAAAACACGGCCGACGGTTATGCGCCGCAGCCTGCTTACCGTCCGCTGACCAAGTTCGAGAACCGTGGCCTGAAACTGGGCCACGGGGTGTGGGATTTGGTGTTTACCAAAAAATAACTAACATCGTTTCCCGAGAGCGGCCGATACTACGCTAGGCAACTTCGGTAGCGTGGTATGGGTCCCCGCCTTCGCGAGGACGATGCTTAGGCTGCCTTTTTGCTTTCTACCCATTCCTTCACGCGCTCTTCCAGCACGTTCAATGGCAGCGCGCCATTGCCCAGTACCGTGTCGTGGAAGCCGCGAATGTCGAACTTGTCGCCCAGTTGTGCCTTGGCCTTTTTGCGCAGTTCCATGATTTTGAGCTGGCCGATCTTGTAACCCAGTGCCTGACCTGGCCACACGATGTAGCGGTCGGTCTCGCTCTGGACTTCAACTTCTTCAGTGTTGGAATGCGCGTGGAAGTAGTCCACCACCTGCTGGCGCGTCCACTTTTTGCTATGCAGGCCGGTGTCTACCACCAAGCGGATGGCACGCAGCATCTCCGACTGCAAGTGGCCGTAATAGCTGTAAGGGTCCTTGAAGAAGCCCAGTTCCGTGCCCAGTTCTTCCGAATACAGGGCCCAGCCTTCGACGAAGGCCGTGTAGAAAGCGTACTTGCGGAACTGCGGCAAATCGTTCAGTTCCTGGCTGATGGCGATCTGCATGTGGTGGCCCGGCACACCTTCGTGGAAGGCGGTCGTCTCGATCGAGATGGTCGAGCGTTTGGCGAAGTCGCCCGTGTTGACCATCACCCGGCCCGGACGCTTGCCGTCGGCTGAGCCCAGGTTGTAGGCCGCGCCCGACGCTTCTTTCTCCTGGAAGCGTTCAACCTGCTCGATCTTCATCTTCCCTTGTGGCAGGCGGCCAAACAGCTGCGGAATCTTTTCGTACATGGCGTCGGTATAACGCTGGTACAAGTCCACCATCTGCTGGCGCGACTTTGGATGCAGCGCCGGATTTTTGTCCAGACTGGCGTCGAAGGATTTCAGATCCTTGAAGCCGAGCTTTTGCGCAGTTTCCAGCATGCGCGCTTCGATGCGCGCCACTTCGGCCAGGCCGATCTGGTGCACCTGGTCTGCCGTCAGGTCCGTCGTGGTCGAGCTCTTGACGCGGAATTTGTACATCGCTTCACCATTGGGCAGCGACCACAGACCCGGGTCCTTGCGGCCATGCGGCACGTACTCGGTTTCGACAAAGGCGGCGAATTTCTTGTAGGCCGGGACCACTTCTTTTTCGATCGCCTTGAAGACGGCCGCGCGCAGGCGCTGCTTGTCGGCGGCGGAGAAGCTGGCCGGGAATTTCTTGACGGGTGCGGCAAACGGCGAGGCGGCGGTTTTCATCGCGGCGATGTCGCGGCTCTGGCGCACGATTTTCGGCAGCACGAATTGCGGCGGCATCAGGCCATCGCGAATGCCGTTCTTCATCTGCGCCACGTTTTCATTGAATACGCGCGGCACCTGGTGCAGACGCGCGATGTAGTCTTCGTAGTCCTTGACGGTATCGAAGCTCAGGGCCGACACCATCTGCGGCAGGTCGATATGCACGCCCGAATTCTGCAGCACTGGCATCTCGTACATCTTCAGGCGCGCGCCTTCGATATCTTCTTCCAGGCTGCTGATCTTGAGTTCGCGGTTGAGGCGTTCGGCCGGGCTCAAACCGGTCGGGTCGATCGCCTTGAAGCGCTGCAGGAAGTCGATCGAAGCCTTGAGGTCCTCGTCAATGGCCGCCTGCGAAAAATCGGACAGCTTGTCGTTGTAGCGCTTGTCGCCGATCTGGGAAGCGAATTCCGGCGCAGTACGCATGTTGCGCTCCCAGGTTTCCTTGATCAGGCTGTCAAGCGCAGCGCGTCGTGCGCCAAGGTCGTCCGCGGCGTGGGCGGTGCCGCCCAGTGCCAGCGTCAGGATCAGGGCCAGCGCCCGCATATTTGTATTCAGCTTCATGGTGTCCTTAGTAGTCGAAAACTTCCCGCTTCGGGAATGCCATTGTATAGGCAATAAGCATGCCTATTTCTCATCGCGGCCGCTGCTGCTGGGTACAGGCCAGGTCAGTGCGTCCGCCCTGTACGCGGTCGTCCACGCGGACACTGGCTTTATGCAGAAAGGGTATCCATGTGGATATATGTATTAAATAAATGATAAATAAGTGTATTTATAAATATTATTAGATATATACTATTTTAAGAGGGACACAATCCTTCGAGACAACGGAAAACCACCACCTACTAGGGGAAAACAATGAAAAAAATAGGATGTATTGCAGCCTCACTCGCCTTGATCACCACTGGCGCTACCGCCCTGCCAATCGGCGGCGGCAGTTTTACAGTGCAAGCCACTTTTGCACCGACCGCCGTGGTGGCAGGTCAGAGCGCCACCTTTACCTGGAGTAGTCCGATCGGCGCGTATTGCGACGTGGACGGCTTACCTGGGGGCGCGCGCGGCGGTCGTACTGGCTCGTACACCTTCGTGGCAACCGAAAACGTGCACGCCCAGGTCAGCTGCGAACGCGCCGACGTCTTTGCCGGTAAATCGGCCTCGCTGATTGTGACCTCGGCCAACGTGCCCACCGTGACGACCGGCTTCAACCCATCGACCGTGTATGTCAACACGGGCGGCTCGAACTTCAGCTGGAACGCCACCAATGCCACCAGCTGCTACAGCCCGAATTTCGGCGGCCTGGGTACCTCCGGCACCATCTGGGTGGGCGCCGCGCCATCGGCGTCGCAGTTCACCGCCACCATCACTTGCAGCGGCCCTTACGGCAGCGCCAGTTCCAGTGCGGTGCTGAGCACCATTGTCCAGCCGACCAACCAGCTGCCAACCGTGAACGTGACTGCTTCGCCAAGCTTCCTCAGCCGCCCAGGCCTGTTCACCAACATTTCGTACAGCGCCACCAATTACACCAGCTGCACTGGTGCTGGCCGTTTCCGCGTCTTTGAGAGCACCTCGTTTGACGTGACCTGTACCGGTCCTGGCGGCACGGCGACCAACTTCGCATGGGTTGAAGTGGCAGGTGACGGCACGATTCCGCGCTTCGCCCCGGCATCGAGCGCGAGCCTGGATGACAAGCCCTTGGCCATCAAACGCGCCGGCGTGCCAGACCTGCGCAATCTGGGTATCGACCTGAGCAAGAAGCGCTACGCCTTCGTGGAAAGTGACTTCAACAAGGACGGTGCGCGCGACGTGTTGGTCTACGACAAACTGAGCTCGAAGCTGCACGTGGTGATGGCAAAGGATGGCAAATATCCGGCGCTCAGCCGCAGCATCGACAATGTGCGTGCAATCAACCAGGTGAAGAGTGTGACGGTGCCGGCGTCGAATGCGGCAGCAGAAATCCGCGTGACACTGGAAAGCCAGCAGTAATCGCGCAGGGTTAAAACAGGGGCCGCCAGCGTCTGGCGGCCCTTTTTTACATCAGATCCATGATGATGGCGACAATCTCGTCGCCATATGACACGAGCTTTTTCTCACCCACACCCGTCACGGTGCGCAGTTCGTTCAGCGAGGTCGGTTTGGCCTTGGCGATTTCGCGCAGGGTCGCGTCGACGAAGATGACGTAGGCAGGCACGTTGTGTGCGCGCGCCGTCTCCACCCGCCACCAGCGCAGCTTCTCGAAAATGGCCTGTTCCGATTTGGACAGGTCCATCTCCACATGGGCTTTGCCCGCCGCCGATGGCGCACGTTTCTGCTTGACCGGCTTCTGGTACTGGCGCAGCTGCACCTGTTGTCCGCCCTTGAGCACCGGACGGGCAGCGTCGGTCAGCTTGAGCGAGCTGTAGACCTCGTGGTCCACCGTGACCAGGCCCAGGGCGATGGTCTGGCGCAAAATGGCGCGCCACTCGGCCTCGGCCCGTTCGGCGCCAATGCCAAACACCGACAGCGAATCGTGGTGCCACTGCTTGATGCGGTCCGACTCCACCCCGCGCAGTACATCGATCACATGGCCGGCTGCAAAGCGCTGGTCCACCCGGTAAATCGCCGACAGCAGTTTTTGCACTGGGACGGTGCCGTCGAAGGACACGGGTGGAATCAGACAGGTATCGCAATTGCCGCATGGCGTTGCCTGCTCGCCAAAATACTCGAGCAAGCGTGTGCGCCGGCACGACAGCGTTTCGCACAGGCCCAGCATGGCGTCGAGCTTCATTGACAGCACGCGCTTGAAGGTTTCGTCGGCTTCGGATTCATCGATCATGCGCCGCTGCAGTACCACGTCCTGCAGGCCGTAAGCCATCCAGGCCGACGCGGGCAGGCCGTCGCGGCCGGCGCGGCCCGTCTCCTGGTAGTAGCCTTCAATGCTCTTGGGCAGATCGAGGTGGCACACAAAGCGCACGTCCGGCTTGTCGATCCCCATGCCAAAGGCGATGGTGGCCACCATCACAATGCTCTCTTCGCGCAGGAAGCGAGCCTGGTTGGCGCTGCGCTTGGCGTAGTCCATGCCGGCGTGATAGGGCAGGGCCCGAATGCCGTTTTCGTTCAGGAAGTCGGCGGTTTCTTCGACCTTTTTGCGCGACAGGCAGTACACGATGCCCGCGTCACCGCCATGCTCGGTGGTGATGAAGTCGATCAGCTGCTTGCGGCCGTTGGCCTTTTCCACGATCTGGTAGCGGATGTTCGGACGGTCGAAGGACGACACGAACTGACGCGCGTCGCCCAGCTGCAGGCGCAGGGCGATTTCGGCGCGGGTCTGCTGGTCCGCGGTCGCCGTGAGCGCAATGCGCGGCACCTGCGGAAAGCGCTCGTGCAAAATCGACAGCTTGATGTATTCGGGCCGGAAGTCATGACCCCATTGAGAGACGCAGTGGGCTTCATCGATGGCAAACAAGGCAATGCGCGACGCCTCGAACAGATCCAGACAGCGCGGCGTCATCAGGCGCTCGGGCGCCACGTAGACCAGATCGATCTCGCCGGTGCGCACCAGGCGCTCGATGCGCATCGACTCTTCGAACGTCTGCGTGGAATTGAGGAAGGCGGCGCGCACGCCGACTTCGGCCAGCGCGTCGACCTGGTCCTGCATCAGCGCGATGAGGGGCGAAACCACCACGCCCACGCCGTCGCGCAGCAGGGCGGGAATCTGGTAGCACAGCGACTTGCCGCCGCCGGTCGGCATCAGGACCAGGGCGTCGCCGCCACTGGCCACATGCTCGACGATGTCAGCCTGCTGACCGCGGAAGGCGGGATAGCCGAAGACGGTTTGCAGCAGGTCGAGCGCGCGCGCGCTTAAGCCGGGGTCCATTATTCTACCCAATGGACCCAGCCGAAATGCGAAGTGGCCAATACCATCAGGCCGAAGGCGATGCGGTACCAGGCAAACACGGTAAAGTCATGGCTGCTGATATAGCGCAGCAGCCAGCGCACGCACAGGAAGGCCGAGATGAAGGCGGCCAGGGTACCGACCGTAAACAGCGGCAGGTCAGCGGCCGACAGCAGCGCGCGGTTCTTGATCAATTCGTAGACGGTGGCGATCATCAGCGTGGGGATCGCCAGGAAGAACGAGAATTCGGTGGCAGCTTTGCGCGTGAGGCCGAACATCATCGAACCGATGATCGTGGCGCCTGACCGGCTGGTGCCGGGAATCAGGGCCACGGCCTGCGCGAAGCCGACCTTGAGCGCGTCAAGCGGCGTCATGTCGTCGATATCCTGCACCCGCTGCGCGACCGGGTTGGCCTTGTTGTGCCGCTCCACCCACAAAATAATCACGCCGCCGATGATGAAGGACAGTGCCACCGGTACCGGGTGGAACAGCTTGGCCTTGATCAGCTTGCCAAACGCCAGACCCAGCAGCGCCAGGGGCAGGAAGGCAATCATCAGGTTCAGCACCAGTTTTTGTTGCTTGCGTTCGGTGAACAAGCCTCTGAACACGGCCAGAATGCGCACATGGAATTCCCACACCACGGCCAGAATGGCGCCGGACTGGATCACGATCTTGAAGACATTCGATTTTTCGTCGGTGAAGTTGAGCAGGCTGCCGGCAAGGATCAGGTGACCGGTCGAGGAAATCGGCAAAAACTCGGTGAAGCCTTCAACCAGGCCCATCACGATGGCCTTAATCGCAAGAATAATGTCCATTAAACGCTTTTAATTGTATTAGAGGAAGATTTGGCCGAAATGCGGCACAGTGCGGGGTCGAAGCTTATCACGAGAGCGCTTTCGCCCACTTGTGACGGGTGAAGAAAAGGCCGGGTCGGCCCGATGCAGGTCTCCGATGAATCCATTTTGATTATTTTCTCGTCGCACCCTGCCAGTGGTTGCCATGCGCCAGCAACAGACTATGCAGGCGCGCCAGTTCACCCTCAAGCGCCAGGCCCTTGCGGTAAAACGTGTAAAAACGCATGGCAGGCAGTTGCGCCAGCGGCAGTGCGACCAGCGTGCGCGGAATGTTGCAGCAAGCATTGACCACCGCCACCCCGACCCCCAGGCTGACAAACTGCAGCATCAGTTCCCAGCCGCTGGCCTCCACCGCCACTTCCCATTCCACCCCGGCCGACTGCAACATGTGCGCCAGCATGTCGCGGTGCGCCGCGCCGGCAGGCGGCACCACGATTTTGCTGCCGGCCAGGTCGCTCAGCCGCACCGAACGCCGCCGCGCCAGCGGGTGGCCTCGCGGTACCACCAATACCTGGCCGACCGTGCTCAAGGCGTGCGCCTGCATGTCAGAAGGGACAGTTTCCAGCGGTGCAACGGCGATCTGCGCTTTGCCCGATCGAACGGCCTCCACTGCGCCGGCCCGATCAAGCGTCAGCAGCCTGACAGGCACGCTGGCCTTGGCCAGAAAGCGCTGCAGCGCCGGGCCAAGCAAATACTGATAGGCACCACTGCCGGCCGCCATCACAACCGGCTGATCCTCGGCGCCCTTGTGCAGTACCTGCAAGAATCCCTCGGTGCGGGCATGCAGGTCGCGGCCGTAGCGCGCCACGGCGTCGCCGTGCGCGGTCAGTTCCAGCTTGCGCCCGCTGCGCTGATACAAGGGCAGGTCAAGCTGCTCGCCCAGCTTGCGGATCTTGACGTGCAAGGCGGGCTGGCTGATGTGCAGCAGCCGCGCGGCCGTACTGAAATTCATCGACTCGGCAAAGACCGAAAACGATTGCAAGGCGTCGAGATTGATCCGCGAGAGGCGGTCCATATATAACTTCAGATTATAGGTTATGCAATTGTAATAGTTTCAAGATGGCACAGCAATGCCTACGATCCTGTCTATTCAAACAACAACAGGAGTAGTGAAATGAAACTAGGAATCGATATTGGCCGCGTGCTCATCAGCCCTGACACCCATGGCAAGCAGGACACGTCGTTCATCGGCGGCTCGCTCCAGGATGCGCTCGATACACCACCCTACGACGGCATGCTGGAAGTGGTGCCGGCGCTGGTGCAGCTGTTTGGCGGCCAGGTGTGGCTGGTCTCGAAGTGCGGGCCACGCGTGCAGGAAAAGAGCCGCTTGTGGCTGCGCCACCACCGCTTCTTCGAGCGCACCGGCATTGCGCCGGACAATCTGCGCTTCTGCCTGGAGCGGCCACAAAAGGCCGACCATTGCGCTGAACTGGGGATTACGCACTTCATCGATGACCGGCTCGATGTACTACAGCACCTGAACGGCATCGTGGCACACCGCTATCTGTTCGGGCCGCAGAAGAAGCAGCTCTCGGTGCAGGGCGTGGTTGCGGTGCCAGCCTGGGACCAGGCATTGGCTTTGATCGGAAACACGCTGGTGACGGCCTGATTTAGGCGGCAGTCTGCCTGCATTTGCGTAGAAAGCGTGCCATGTGGGGATCGCAGCGGTCGAACGGTACCTCGTCAAAGGCAAACCAGCCCACCGCGACAAATTCGCCGGCGTCGAAGCGGATCGCCTGATCGCGCTGCACGCGCACCTGGTACCACAGCGATACGTCGGTGTGGCCGGCAGTCAGGCCGACCGTGGTCGACGCGGTCAGCATCAAGGGCGGGCCGACCGGGTGCGGCATCGCAAAGCCCAGTTCTTCCTGCAGCTCGCGTTCGACTGTGCTGCGCGGATGCTCGCCGTCGTCGACATGGCCGCCCGTCGGCAGCCACAGTTGCGCATTGCGGTGGTCGGCCAGCAGCACATGGCTGCCGTCGTGGACGACAAAGTAAGACACCAGATGCTTTGGTGGCGTGGCGGGTTTGACCTGGCGGAACAGTTGGGCGCCAGAGTCAATCCAGGCCAGCGTGTCGTCGATTTGTGTTTGTTCAAGCGCGTCAACGGCGGCGATGGCTGCGACTTCGGCGCGCACAGCACTGCGGATGGCGCCGTCGCCAAGGGGCTGGTTGCATCGGCTATCATGCAAACTACTATCTGAATTCATGGCAAACACTATTCGTGGAAACGACTATCGTACCTGATGCGCATCTTGCACATCGGCACCTCGACGAACAATTCGAGCGGGAACTAGGCCGCAATCATCGGGGCGAGATCCCCGCCCACTTGCTTGAGCAGCTGGCGCGGTACTTTGACGCGCATGCGAATGACATGATGGTGACCTACTACGCGCGCAAGCTGCTCGACAAGTTTTGGCGCCGGCGCAGCCCGCAGAGGCGCGAGCGCATGCTGCGTGTGCTGTGTGCGAGTATCACGCACAAGGTCGTGCTGCTCGATTTTCTGTCCCGGATGAGGTGGCGCGATGCCGAATGGATGATCGTACGCGCGCCTGGCGACTGTTCAGTGTGGGAGGCAATTGCGCGCCAGGAGGGCTACACAAGGGCCAACAGCATTCACCGATATGCGCACCTGTTTTCGGAGGCAGAGATAGTCCGGGCTTACGATGCGGCGCAGGCGATGGCCAGCCCGTTCAGGGAGCGCTCGCTCGCTGCCATCTATCCGAGGGTCGATGAGGCTGCGAAGGATCGGATTCTCGCGGTGCTGTTGCAGGAATTGGCCGGCACATCGTGGGAAGCCGCGGCGCAGCTCAAGTGCATGTTCCATATGCTTGACCCAGAGCGCAGAACCAGGGTCGTGCAGGCATCCTGACGAAGTCCGGTGTGTCGGAGCGCGACCTCGCGTATCTGATCATCCGCAATGCACAGCACCTCGATCGTGCCTCTGGCCTGGCGCTGGCGGAACGCGCCAGGCGCTTTACGTTCAACTATTTCAGGAACCGCTGCATTTTGAAGTTGCGCGATCATGTGCCTGCGGCCGAAATCAAGGCGCTGTTCGACGAGTTCATGCACGACTTCCGAGCCCGCCCCGCTCAATCTGAACTGATCCACAACCTGTACCATTTCAGCGCGGTGTGTCCCGAGCTGCCGGCCAGCGAGGCGATCGATCTGGCACTTGAGAAGATCGCCATGCTTGACGATTCGGGAAAGGAAAGGTGGGCTGCTGGCGACAAGTACAATGAGTTGTCATTCCTTGCGCCCCTGTTGAGGGATGAACATCAGGCCCGTGCCTTTGCCATTGCGCAGTCAGTATGGGGAGGCCACCGGAACAATCTGCTATCGCGGCTGCGGCGCCATTTCTCGCAGCAGGATAATTTTTGTGAGTATCGTTATCCGGGGCTGACGGACTGAGCTGAGGTGCCATGGGTCCCCGCCTTCGCGAGGACGACGGGTGGTTTATTACCGTTCCACTGGTGCGGTCGCGCGCTCCAGCTCCGCCAGCCATCGCACAGCGTGTTCGCGGTCGTTCCCGCACATTTCTTTCGACGGCTGCAAGCCG
Source organism: Massilia sp. CF038 (assembly GCF_900129765.1). Taxonomy (GTDB): domain Bacteria; phylum Pseudomonadota; class Gammaproteobacteria; order Burkholderiales; family Burkholderiaceae_D; genus Telluria_A. The sequence goes on along the minus strand of NZ_FQWU01000004.1, from coordinate 189,607 downwards.
CCGCAAAACGCTGGCCGTTCCGGCTTGCCAAAGATGGCACAGCCGTTGTCGTCCATCAGCTGAACGCAACGCACCCCTGCCGGTTTGCCGTTGGGCATACCCGGTATCGGCGAGGTAATCGACGGCGCGGTGCAGCAGGCGCCGCAGCCGGACCGGCAGCTCAGGGTGGTGGAAGTGTCGTTCATGCGATCAGTATACAGCGCCACTCAGTGCCCGTGATGGCCGCCCTTGGTCACCTTCAGCACGGGTTCGCCCGGCTTGGCGGCCATGCGCTCGGCGTCGGGCGCACGCGCCGGTGCTGGCGCGCCGACCGCCCCATCAGCCAGTTCGTAGGCGACCGTGCCGGCCGGGTGCTTGTACCAGCCCGGGTCCTTGTAGTCGCCGCGCGCCAGGCCTTTGCGGATCTTCATGGTGGTGAACATGCCGCCCATGCCAATGCCGCCAAACGGGCCGCTGCCGGTCATCATGGGCAGCGTGTTCTCTGGCAGCGGCATTTCCATCTCGGCCATGTCGGCCATGCCCTTGTCGCCCATGACCATGTAGTCGGGAACCAGCTTGTTGATCTTGGCCAGCACGTCGCGCTGGTCGACCCCGATCATGGTCGGCACGTCGTGTCCCATGGCGTTCATGGTGTGGTGCGATTTGTGGCAGTGGAAGGCCCAGTCACCCGGTTCATCGGCCAGAAATTCAATCGCACGCATCTGGCCGACCGCGATATCGGTGGTCACTTCCGGCCAGCGCGACGCGGGCGGCGTCCAGCCGCCGTCGGTGCCGGTCACGGTAAATTCGTGGCCGTGCAGGTGGATCGGGTGGTTGGTCATGGTCAGGTTGCCGGCACGGATGCGTACCCGGTCCCCCTGGCGCATCACCATCGGGTCGATGCCGGGGAAGGCGCGGCTGTTGAAGGTCCACAGATTAAAGTCGGTCATGGTGTTGACCTTGGGCGTGAAGCTGCCCGGATCGATATCGTAGGACGCCAGCAGGAAGCAGAAGTCGCGGTCCACGCGCATGAACTTCGGGTCTTTGGGATGGGTGATCCACAGGCCCATCATCCCCATCGCCATCTGCGTCATTTCATCGGCGTGCGGGTGGTACATGAAGGTGCCGGCGCGGCGCGCGACAAATTCATACACGAAGGTCTTGCCTGGATTGATGGGGGGCTGGGTCAGGCCGGTGACGCCATCCATGCCGTTCGGCAGACGCTGGCCATGCCAGTGCATGCTGGTGTGTTCCGGCAGGTGGTTGGTGACGAAGATGCGCACGCGATCACCTTCGACCACTTCGATGGTCGGTCCGGGCGACTGGCCGTTGTAGCCCCACAGGTGGGCTTTCATGCCAGGGGCGATTTCACGCACCACCGGCTCGGCCACGAGGTGAAATTCTTTGACGCCGTTGTTCATGCGCCAGGGCAGGGTCCAGCCATTGAGGGTGACCACCGGGTTGTAGGGGCGGCCCGTGGGCGGCACCAGCGGCGCCTGGGTGCTGGCGTGCTCCATTGTCACCACCTCGGGCAGTGAGGCGGCGCCCACGCGCGAGACTACCGCGCCCGTCACCGCTGCGGCGCCGGCAGTTTTAAAGAATCCTCTGCGTGAAACCATGGTCACTTCCTTGTCAATGTGAGGGCGCACTCGGCGCCGGTGCATCGGCGCGCAGGGTAGGGCCGGGCGTGCCGGCGCCACCGGTCAGGGCCGCCTGCAGGGCCGAGTCGGCGATCCAGAAATCGCGCTGCGCTTCGATCGCGGCGTTGACGCTGGCAACCTGCTCGCGGGCGTCGGCCAGCAGTTCGAAGACGCTGATCAGCATGCCGTTGTAGCGCAAGAGCTGCTCGTCGGAGATGCGTTTTTTGAGCGGTACCACTTCGTCGCGGTAGTGGCGCGCGATGTCGTAGGCGGTGCGGTAGCCGGAATACGCTAGCCGCACCTGCGAGCGGGCGTCGATGGCCATGCCGGCGGCGCGCTGCACGGCCTGCATGTACATGGCTTCGGCCCTGGCCACGCGTGCGCTGCCCCAGTCGAACAGGGGAATCTGCAGTTCGATTTCGTAGCCTGTGGTGCGAGCGCCGTCGGCCTCGCGGTTGCGCAGGTAGGACAAATCAAGCAAGTTGACGAAGCGAGTGGCGCGCGTTAGACCCAGGGATGCGGACAGGCCAGCCAGTTCCTTTTGCGCCATCAGGATGTCGAGCCGGTTGCGCATGGCATCGCCTTCGGCGTCCTGGATTTCGCGCGGTGCGGCCGGCAAATCGGGCAGACGCTCGGGCAGCTGGAATGCGATCGCGTCGCCCCACAGTCCCATCAGGCGCGTGAGGTGTTCGCGCTCCACCGTGCGTGCGTGGCGTGCGCGCGCCAGCTGGGCCACGGCGTCAGCGTAGAAGGCTTGTTCGCGTGCCTGTTGCAGGCGGCTCCAGTTGCCAGCCTGCGCCATGCGCTGGGCCAGTTCGGCACTGGCTTCGGCTGCGCTTTTCACTTGCTCCAGATAGAGCGCGCTTTGTTCGGCTGCCACGGCGCTATACCAGGCGCGCCGGGTTTCGTCGGCCACGCGCAGCACGTCGGCGGCGGTGCGCATCTGCGCCAGTTCGAAGCGGCGCGCCTCGAGTGGGCGCGCCAGCGGCATGGTCAGCAGGCCGATCACCGGCAGCATCAGCTGACGTTCGATTTCGACACCGTCGGCGCCGCGCACCCGGCCAAAGCTCAACACAGGATTTTGCAGACGCCCGCTTTGCACCAGGTCGGCCTCGGCAATGCCCAGTTCCGCGTAGCCGGCTTGCAGGGTACGGTTATTGAGCAAGGCGATTTCAACCGCGTGCTCGGGCGTGAGCGGCGTGGCCAGCAGCTCGGTGACGCGCTGCGCACGCGCTGCCGGCGCCACTGGGGGCAGGTTCTGGTTGCGCGCGGCGGCCAGGGCGCGCACCTGATCCTGCCCGCCGTCGGACGAGAACGAGGCGCAGCCGGCCAGCAGGACGGCGGCGATGGCCAGGGGCAGTGTGTGGCGTGCTTTGGTGCGCATTAGTGGCGGTGTCCTGCGTGCGGGTCGGGGCTTTTGTCAGCGGGTTTATCGGGCGCCTTCATGCTACCCATGTCGTGCCCGGCGTGGCCAGGCTGTTTGCCGATGGCGGCGTTGGTCTGCTTCCAGTCCTCGGCCTTGACTGCGGCATCGCTCTTGTAGCCGGCAAAGGCCGACACATACTGGAGCGCAGGGGCCGATGCGGCCGCGTCGAGCGGGTCGCTCGGGCGCGCCGGTGCGGCGCCAGCAGCGGCGCCGACTGCGCACAGAAGCAGGACGCCAAGCACGCGGGAGGGCAGCATCGCGACCGTCCGCATCAGGCCAGGATGGCGGGATAGCCGGCTGCCGTCAGGGCATCCACCACCGCCATCGGGGTGCTGCTGGTGTCGACTTGCACCATGTGGTGATGCATGTCGAAGCCGACCTGGGCGTTCGGGTCCAGCTGCTTCAAGGTTTTGGTAATGACGCCCGAACAATGACTGCAGCTCATATCGGGCACGTTCAAGGTAATCATGGTGCAGCTCTCCTGTGGAATATGCGTATTCTGGACTTTCCCACCGTGGGAAGGTCAAGCCCTAATCGCAGGCTGCGTGCGCGCTTGACCTTACTATAATGGGAAGGTCGATCATACTGTATCGGAGGTCTTACCGGAGTCGATTATGGGTACGATGGAAATTGATATTGCGCAGAAGACAGTCGAGACATCGCTCGATATCAGCGGCATGAGCTGCGCCGCCTGCGTGGGACGGGTTGAAAAAGCCTTGCGTGCGGTGCCAGGCGTGGTCGATGCCAGCGTCAATCTGGCTACCGAGCGCGCCACTGTCCATACGCGCCAGGGGGCCACCGAGGCACTGGTGGCAGCCGTGGCACAGGCCGGTTACAGCGCCGTGCCCTACACAGCCGAGACAGCGGCGGCACCCGCGAGCGCCGCCCGCGGCGGGCCGGAAACCTGGCAATTGCTTGTCTCTGCCGCACTCACGGCGCCGCTGGTGCTACCCATGCTGGCTGAAGCGGCGGGCATGCATCTGATGTTGCCCGCCTGGCTGCAGTGGCTGCTCGCGACGCCCGTGCAATTCTGGATTGGGGCACGCTTTTATCGGGGCGCATGGAACGCTTTGCGGGCCCGCAGCGGCAATATGGACTTGCTGGTGGCACTGGGCACCTCGGCCGCTTATGGCCTGAGCTTGTACCAGTGGCTGGGCGAGGGTGCCGGCCATCTGTATTTCGAAGCCGCGGCGGTGGTGATTACCCTGGTGCGGGTGGGCAAATGGCTGGAGCTGCGGGCGCGCCGCCAGACCACCGCAGCGATCCGCGCACTGCAGGCGCTGCGCCCCGACAGCGCCACGGTGCGCCGCGACGGCATAGCGCAGAGCGTGCCCATTGCCGCCTTGCGGGTGGGCGACGAGGTGCTGGTGCGTCCCGGCGAGCGCATTCCCATGGATGGCGAGGTGATCGAAGGGCAAAGCCACGCCGACGAATCCATGCTGACAGGCGAAAGCATGCCAATCGCGAAAGTGCCGGGCGCGCGCGTGATTGGCGGGGCCGTCAATGGGGAAGGGCTGCTGGTGGTGCGCGCCCAGGCCATCGGCGCCGAAACTGTACTCGCCCGCATTATTCGCGCGGTGGAGGACGCCCAGGCTGCCAAAGCGCCCATCCAGCGCCTGGTGGACCGGGTCAGTGCCGTGTTCGTCCCCACCATCGTGCTGATTGCGCTGGCCACCTTTGTGCTGTGGTGGACGGTGCAGGGGGACTGGCACCAGGCCATCATTCACGCCGTTGCCGTGCTGGTGATTGCCTGCCCGTGCGCGCTGGGGCTGGCCACGCCCACGGCCATCATGGCCGGCACCGGCGTGGCGGCCCGGCACGGTATTCTGATCAAGGATGCGGAAGCGCTGGAATTGCTGCACGACGTGCAAGTGGTGGCGTTCGACAAGACGGGAACGCTAACCGCCGGCAAGCCACGCCTGACTGCATGCGTGGCTGTCAATGGCCAGCATGACGTCATGCTGGGGCTGGCGGCCGCCGTGCAGCAGAACAGCGAGCACCCGCTGGCCCGCGCCGTGATGGCCGCTGCCCAGGCTGCGGGGCAACAGCCACGCGCGGCCACCGGCATGCAGGCCAGAGCGGGCTTGGGGGTGACGGCAAGCGTGGACGGTGTTTCGCTGGCTCTGGGCAACGCGCGCATGCTCGCCGGGGAAGGTGTGGCAACCAGCGCGCTGGCAGAGTCCGCCCAGGCGCATGAACAGGCTGGCGACACCGTGTCCTGGCTGGCGCAACTTGCGCCTGAAAGGAAATTGATCGGCATGCTGGCCTTTGGCGACAGCGTCAAGCCGGAAAGCGCTGCTGCCGTGGCGCGCCTGCAAGCGGCGGGCATACGGACGGTGATGCTCACAGGGGACAATGAAGGCAGCGCCCGCAATATCGCCGCCACCCTCGGCATTGACGAGGTACACGCACAGGTCATGCCAGAAGACAAGGCCGCGATTATTGCCGGCCTGCGTGCGCGCGGCCTGCGCGTGGCCATGGTGGGCGATGGCATCAACGATGCCCCGGCGCTGGCAGCGGCCGACATCGGCATCGCCATGGGCGGTGGCACCGATGTGGCCATGCACACGGCCGGGGTTACGCTGATGCGGGGTGATCCGCGCCTGCTGATGGACGCCATCGATATCTCGCGCCGCACCTACAGCAAGATTCGCCAGAACCTGTTCTGGGCGTTTATATTCAATGTCATTGGCGTGCCGCTGGCCGCATTTGGCTTGCTCAACCCCATGCTGGCGGGGGCGGCGATGGCATTTTCCAGCGTGTCGGTAGTCAGCAATGCGCTGCTGCTCAAACGCTGGACCCCGAAAGGAGCATGATGGACAGTCATTGCAATCAAGAGGTGCCGCAGCCGGGCTTGCACAATATCGGCCAGGCTGCCAAGGCATCGGGCGTGTCAGCCAAGATGATCCGTCACTACGAGGCGATCGGCCTGATCGAGGCGGCGCGCCGTACCGACGCAGGCTATCGCCTGTACAGTGAACGCGATGTGCAAGTGCTGCAATTTATCCACCGCAGCCGCGTGCTGGGCTTTTCGCTGGAGCAGATCAAGACCTTGCTGGCGCTGTGGCAGAACAAGCAGCGCGCCAGCAAGGATGTGCGCGCCATGGCGCGCCAGCACATCGCCGAGCTCGACGAAAAGATCGCGTCCATGCAAGCCATGCGCCGCACGCTCGAGCAGCTGGCCAAACGCTGTCACGGCGACGACCGGCCCGATTGCCCTATACTCGACGATTTATCCTTGGGCTAAGGTATGCGTTCCTTGCTGTTTTCGTTTGGCGGCCGCGTGGTCGCTTGCTGCGCCGGTACCTGGATTATTAATTCAACGCTGCGCGGTGTGGTGGACGACAAGGCAGCGTCGGTGCCGATCACGATTGTGCTGTCATCGGTACTGTGGTCGCTCTCGTTTGCCAAGTACGTCGTGCCAGCCCTGTCCGCGTTCAAGAACCGCGCGAAATACGACGCGCTCGCGCCCCTCAGCGGCATCCATTACGCCTTTGACAACCGGCGCGTGCGCCTGTATCTGCTGGCAGGCGTGATCTGGGTTGCCGCCGATGACGTGGCCGCCATTGTGGCGCCAGCGCCGGACGCGCGCGACATGCGCCTGCTGGGCGCCGACTACGGCCCCATTCCCGAGCGGCCCCTGCAGGGCTACACCGAGGCTGGCTTGCTGCGCTTGATGACTACGCGCAACGCCGTGCGCAAACCCAGTCATGACATGGTGCGTTTCAAGCACTGGCTGGAAACCGAGGCGTTTCCCAACCTGCGCCGCCTGCCTTCGTCGTCGTGCTAGTGGGCCCTGCCCGCGCCTGATTTTTTGCCGCCACCGGAAATTTTGTTTTCGGTGGCCCAGGCGCGCCGTTTGGCTTCCTCTTCGGGCACGCCTTTTTTCTCGTAACCTTCTTCGATATGCTGGACCTGGCGTTTCTGCTTGTCCGTGTACGCGCTTTTTTCACCTTTGGGCATGATGATCCTCCTTTGCTGTCATGCCAGCATAAACAGGATCGGCGCTGGCTGGCGCCCGCCTGAAGGCGTCATTTTGCGCAGGTCTTGAATTCCGTATCGAACACGCCGTCGGGATGGCAGCGTCCGGCCAGCACCGCCTCGACCCGGTGCAGGCGCGCTTCGAACGCGGCGCGCTGGCGCAGCGGGTGATACTGGTTGGGCGCCTTGATCATGCCCACCAGGCCGGCAAATTCCTGTTCGCTGGCCTGGGCCAGCGGTTTGCCCAGGTAGGCTTGCGCAGCCTCGGTCAGGCCGTGGATCTGGCGCCCCTCTTGCGTCCCCAGGTAGACGCTGGCCGCATACATGTCCAGCTGACGCTGCTTGCCGACCCTGGCGTCGAGCACCAGCGCCATCACGTCGCGCCCGATATCGACCTTTTTGCAGCAATTGAAAACGGCACGGTAGAAGCCTTGCATGGCGCCCTGCACGCCGTCCAGTGCGCCATGCATGAGGAACAGGTCGCGCGCCATGGCCGAGGTCAGCGTGGTCACGCCCTGGCCATCGGCAAGGCTGACGCCGTGATGGGTGAAAAAGGTGGGATCCTCAATCTGCAGCAATATGCTGCTCTGGCGTGGCGACAGCGTGTGGGCGGGCGCGGGAAAGGCAGCAAGCGAGGCGTCGAGCGCACTCCACGCCCACAGGGCCACCACGGCCAGGTAGGCAAGCAGCAAGCCAGGCAGCGCGAGCAAGCCGCGGCGAAACACAGGAGATAAGCGCATGGCAGGGACCGGACAAAGTCGGGTTTCCCGACGGAACTTGAAATGGTAGTACGCGCGACAACGCCTGACAAGCGCCAGCCGCGCCTTTCACGGCATGTCATCACTGAGCTGAAAACGATAGCCGATCCCATACACGGACACGATGCATTCCCTGTCGCCAATATACGGTTTGATTTTCTTGCGGATATTCTTGATGTGGCTGTCGACCGAGCGGTCGTTGACCGCGCGCTCCAGTATGTCTTTCGCGTCGAGCAAGCTGTCGCGTTCAAATACCCGCCCCGGCTGGGTCAGCAAGGTGCGAAACAGCCGGTATTCGATGCGCGACAGCGGCAGCGGCTCACCCTGCCAGCAAATGCATTGCGCCGCCTCATCGACCACAAAGCGTGCGAGCGGACGCTCGCTGTCAAACTGTCCTGCCGCGCGGCGCAACTGGGCCCGCACGCGCGCCACCACTTCGCGCGGACTGACCGGCTTGCATACATAATCGTCGGCGCCGATATCGAGCCCGCGAATGCGGTCGGCTTCGTCCACGCGGGCGGTGAGCATGATGATGGGAACGCTGGAAAATAGCCGCACGGCGCGGCACAGGGCCAGCCCGTCCAGTCCGGGCAGCATTACGTCCAGAATCAGCAGCGCTGGTGCCGCCTGGCGAATGTACTCGAGCGCGCGCTGGCCATCAGTGAAATGCATGGTCTGCAAGCCCTCGCGCTGCAGATAGGCGGCCAGCACCTGGGCCGGCTTGAGCTCATCTTCAACGAGCACGATTTCCATGGCGCCCTTCATGGTGCCGGGGGCGCCATGGGCAGCGCAATGCGGATGGCCAGGCCGCCCAGCGTGGACGGTGCGGCCGTGATCTGGCCGCCGTGGGCATGCACAATCGCCTGGCAGATCGACAGGCCCAGGCCGCTGCCCCCGGCACGCCGGCTGCGGGCGCTGTCGGCGCGGTAGAGCGGTTCGAACAACTGCTTTGCCTCGTCCGGCGCGATGCCGGGCGCGCTGTCCTGCAGCGTGATCGACAGTGTGTCCTGGTCCACCGCCAGTGCCAGCGCCACCTGTCCCGGCGCATCTGTGTAACTGATGCTGTTGTGAACCAGGTTGTCCAGCAGCTGGCCGATCCGTACCTGATCCCAGCGCACTTCCAGCGTGCCTGGCGGCATCGCCAGCGTGAATGCCAGGCCCCGCGCCCGCGCCTGATGTTGATAGTCATCCTGCTTTTTGATGAGCAGGGACCTCAGCTGCCAGCACGTGAAGGTGCAGGGCAGGGGCCGCAGATAGCTCAGCGCCACTTCATGCAAGTCCGAAACCAGCCGGGTCAGGCGCAGGACTTCTTCATGAATCGACACCACGGCGCGCCGGTTCAGGGGTTTCACGCCGTCGAGCAGGGCTTCGGTCTCGCACTGCAGGGAAAACAGCGGGATGCGCAGTTCGTGGCTGATGGCCGCAATCCAGCGTTTGCGCGCGCCATCCAGGCGCGCCAGCGCGGCCGCCATGGCGTTCACATTGCCCGCCAGCTCGGCCAGTTCAGGCACGCTTTCGGGCGCCAGACGCACCCCGAACTGACCGTCGGCAATGCGGCCCGTGGCGGTTTTTACCGCCGCCAGGAAAGCGCTGCGCTGGCGCGCCTCGTGCAACTGGGTGGTTTGCTGGGCTAGCTGGCGCACCATGTCGGCATTGTTGAGCGCCAGGGCGCTGTGGTAACGCTGTTCGAACGCTGTTTTTTCAAGCCGCAACAGGCGCAGCCGGTCTTGCTGGGCCACGCCCAGCAGCAGTAAGTCGGCGATAAAGGCCAGCTGGCAGTACACGAAATAGTTTTCATAACTCAGCTCGGCGTAGCGCACGCCCAGCATGCCGATTACCAGCGTCAGGTGATACACCACTTGCGCCACCAGATACCAGCGGGCAAAGCGGGCTTCCCGTCCCAGCGCGACGATGGCCACGATGGGGGCGATGCCATGCACAAAGACCAGGGCCGCGGTGAGCTGGACCACCGCCAGATGCCAGCCCAGCAGGCGCAGGGCAATGCCTGCCAGCGCCAGGACGATAAGTGCGACAAAAAACGCATCAAAACGCGGCATGTTGCGCCGGGTTTGCAGGAATTCGCGGGCGAACAGGCTGTTGCAGATGGTGACCAGCAACAGAAAAATCAGCAGCATGAAATTCGCGGTTTCGGGCTGATCGGTAAACACATACTCCGCCAGTTGGCCGTTGATGCCCAGCCATGACGCCAGCACCGCCAGCACGTAACAGGCGTAGATCAGACTGCTGCGGCGACGGTGGATCAGCCAGCTGCCGAAGCCGTACATCAGCAGCGCCAGTGGCACACCATAGAGTATGCCCAGCAAGAGCTGGTCGTTGGCGCTGGTGCGCAAAAAGCGCGTTTCGTCCGACAAGGCCAGCGTCAGGTGCATGGGCGAGGTCTCCTTGTTGCGCAGACGGATATAGATCTGCACCGTGTCGCCTGGTGCCGTGCTGTGACGCAAGCTGGCCATACGGTACGGCAGTTGCCGCTCGCTCAGCCGGGTGCGGTCGCCCCCGCGCGCGTGCGCCACTGGCACGCCCTGGCGCACCACCCAATAGTCAACATAGTCCGTCAGGGGCATGGGGTGGCGCAGGACCCAGGTAATGGGGGCCGCGGTGTCGTTGTGCAGCGAGGTCTGCAGCCAGTAGTCGCCTTGCTGAAAGCGTTGGTTGACGTCGCGCGGCTGCAGCGGCACAAAGCGCGCCGCAGGCGCGGCCATCACGTTCTCAAGGCTCAAGCTGCGTCCGGCATCGCGCAGGAAGCGCAGGCCCAGACCAGCGCCGGCGATGTCGCCCGACTGCCGCAGGCCGCTCAGGGGCACGGCATCGAGGGCGGCAGCAGGCACGCAGCAGCCCATCCAGATCAGGAACAGGGCAAGCATGAGCAGGCATCGGCGTGGCAGCAACATAGGGGCAAATCTGCGGCATCTTCCCGTCTTTTAAAGGAATCCGCAAGACCAGCTGTGGCATTTTGGCATCAATAACTGTGGAAGGAAAATTCCACAATGTTTACACATTTGCCTCGCATACTCCGGCCCCTACGACGCCACGCAAGCATGAACGTGCCGCGCTTTTTTTGACCAACGCGCCTATGTGCGCAGGAGACCTGTATGCATCGCCTATCCCGTTTTCACCTCGCCGTTTCTGCCACCTTGCTGGCGCTAAGCACCAGCCTGGCAGCGGCCGCGCCGCCCGCGCGCATCCTTTCCATCGACGAACTGCGCAGCATGGAAGGCAGCGAGCGCTTTGACCGCAGCCGCCTGATCGTCAAGTTTCGCCCTGACGCGACCGAGGCCGACAAGGAACAAGCCATGCGCGCCATTACGCCGCAAGGCCACCGCCGCATGAACATAGCGCGCGAGCGTGGCACGCGGCGCGGCACCGACCGCTACCAGCTGGTGCATCTGAACCGGCTGTGGAGCGTGCCCAGCGCGATTGCCCAGCTGCGCCGCAATCCGGTAATTGAAGATGTGCAGCCGGACTGGATGCTCAGCCTGCAGGACGGCCCGCCGGCGAACGACCCGGCCTTCAGCAGCCTGTGGGCCATGCAGGGCGCCAGCACCACCCCGGCCCACCCTTACGGCACCGGCGTGGCCGCCCTGTGGCAGCAAGGCTACTCTTGCATGAGCACGCAGCCTGTGTACGTGGCCGTGCTCGACACTGGCGTGCGCACCACGCATGAGGATCTGAAGGCCAACATCTTTGCCAACCCGGGCGAAGTGGGCGGCGACGGTATCGACAATGACGGCAACGGCTTTATCGATGATGCCAAGGGCTGGAATTTTTACGCCCACACCAATAACGTGGAAGACGACCATTCGCACGGCACCCATGTGGCCGGCACCATCGCTGCGCGCCACAACAATGGCCTGGGCGTGGTGGGCATTTGTGGGGACGGCGGCGCCCGAATCATTCCGATCAAGGTGTGCAGCAGCGGCGGCAGCTGCCCCAGCAGTGCCGTGCTGGAAGCGCTCAGCTATCTGGTGGACCTGAAAACCCGGCGCGGCGTCAATGTGGTGGCGGTCAACCTGTCGCTCGGTGGTTTGTCCGATACGGTCAACAACAATGGCATTGAATATTTCCAGGCCGCGCGCGACGCCAACATCATGGTGGCGGCTGCTGCCGGCAACAATGGCGCCAACACGGACGGCAAGTTCATGTGGCCGGCCAACCTGGATGTGGAAAACATCATTTCAGTGGGCAACCTGAAGCAGGATGGCACTTTGTCATCCACCTCCAACTTCGGCGTCAGCTCAGTCGACATTGCCGCCCCCGGTACCGGCATCTATTCCACGGTGATTGCGTCCGACAGCGCCTACAGCTGGAAAAACGGCACCTCGATGGCGTCGCCGCATGTGGCCGGCGCACTGGCCTTGTACCGCACCCTGCACCCGGCTGCCGGGGTCCAGGAAACGCGTGCCGCACTGCTGTCGAGCGCGGCCGTGGAACCTTTGTTGGAAGGCAAAGTCGCAGGGGCACGGCGGCTGGACCTGTCGCACTGGGCGTGGGGAAAGAACACCAGCTTCCAGACCCAGTGCGGCACCAACCTGACGCGCAAGACCACCTTCTGGCTGCGCACCACGGCGTACAGCGACGCGGGCATGCGCAACCCGCTGCGCCAGACGGGTGTGGCGCTGACGGCGTATAACGCCCAAGGCGCGCTGCTTGGCAGCTATGTCGGCAAAACCGATCTGAATGGCCAGATGCTGTGGCCCTTCAGCGGCTCGACCACCCCGTGGGGTACCCAGTTCTCGGTCACGGTGCGCACGGACGATGGCGGCAGCCGCAGCTACAGCAGCGCCGAACTGGGCTGCTACGCGCGCGGTTAGCGCGTATGTCGCTGGCGCTGGCGTGCCATGCCCAGGCCCACTCCCAGGCCGAGCAAGGCCAACGCCAGCGTGCCCGGTTCCGGCACCGCGTTCACGCCTTCCCAGCGTAGCCATTCCGGAAACGCGTCAATCCCCGTTTCGACGCCATCGTAGCCGCGCACCCAGAATCCGGTGTGCGCCATGTAGCCGCTCAGGCCGCTCAAATTCTGCTGCTGCGCAAAGTCGACACTGGACAGGAAGGCCGGGTTGTCATCGGCGTAGTCGGCATTGGCATTGACCATCAGGTCGTCCTGCAGATTCTGACCGTAGCCGTGCACGCCCATAAAGCTGAGCGGAAAGCGCGGCCCGCCTGCCGAGTTCCACATATTGACTTCGCCAATGCCAAAGCCAATGTCCCAGGCATAGGTCTGGCCTTCGACCGTCATGGTGCCGTGTACCTTGACCGGTCCGTAGATGGTCAAGCGGGCGTTCACGCCAGTGCTGCGCTCGCGCACGTCCAGCAGGTCGGTGTCGATGGTGAGTGTTTGGGTGTACGCCTTGCCAGTGAGGTCGCGCCCGGCTTTAAACAGGTTGCGGTCGTCGATACCACCGTAAATGGTGCCACCAGAGCTGAGGGTGACCATGGTGGCCTGGGCTTGGGAGATGGCTGCGCAGCTGAGCGCCAGGGCAAGTGCGCAGCGGGGGAAGAAGATCGGCATGGCAAGGTTGGGGCGTGCCCGGTAGTTGTAAACACGACCATATTATCTGAATTGAAATATAAGGACGCGCGCGTGCACGCGCCGCCCCGGTCTTGCCTTGACGTACTTTGCCCCTCAGTCTATATTAATGACTCGCAAGTAAGTTATCGGAAGCCACGCATGCAATGCCCGTTTGAGATGAAACCGCGCTGGGAGCGCCGCAAGGATGCGCGTCCCCAGGAACTGCTTGCCGCCGCCCTTGACCTGTTTGTCGAGCGCGGCTACGCCTCGACCCGGCTGGAAGACGTGGCCAAGCGCGCTGGGGTGTCGAAAGGCACCCTGTATCTGTACTTCACCAACAAGGAAGAGCTGTTCAAGGCCGTGGTGCGCGAAAACATCGTGCCCGCCCTGGGGGAAGCCGAAGACATCATTTCCACCTTCGAAGGCCATTCGGCCGAACTGCTGCGCTGCGTGGTCATGGGCTGGTGGGAGCGCCTTGGCGCCACCAAGGCTTCCGGCATCATCAAGCTGGTGATGGCCGAAGCGGGCAATTTCCCCGATCTGGCCCTGTTTTACCAGGAAGAAGTCATCTCCCGCAGCACCAATATGATGGCCGGGATGTTCGAGCGGGGCGTGGCGCGCGGCGAATTTCGCCCGATCGACGTGCGCGTCATGACCCAGGTCCTGATTGCCCCCATGCTCATGCTGATCACCTGGAAGCATTCGGTGGGGCCCTGCTCTGATGAGCAGAGCGATCCGATGGTGTTCCTGGAAGCCTTCCTCGACATGGCGCTGAACGGCTTGCTGCCCCCACCGGCCAAGCCGGCCTGATGCTGCTCTAAAACGTCAGATCGGCAATTTCAGGGGTTCATTCCCTCAAAACTGCAGACTGTCGCAATTTCCCGCGTTATCGGGCCCCGGATCGTTAAGATGTGCGTACTGGGGCCGTTCAACGATAAAATATCGGATTATCATTTTCTCACCGAGACCATACGATGAATATCGAACAAGCCCGCTTTAACATGATTGAACAGCAGATCCGCCCCTGGAACGTGCTTGACCAGGACGTGCTGGACCTGCTGCTGGTAGTCAAGCGCGAGGACTTCGTTCCGGCCGAGCACAAGGCACTGGCCTTCGTCGATAGCGAAATCCCGCTGCCGGGTGGTGAGGCGATGTTTACGCCCAAGCTCGAAGCGCGCCTGATGCAGGAAGTACTGGTCAAGAAGCACGAACATGTATTGGAAATTGGTGCCGGTTCAGGTTACATGGCGGCGCTGCTGGCGCACAAGGCGCGCCACGTCACCACGGTGGAAATCAAGCCGGAACTGAAGGCGCTGGCCGAGGCCAATCTGGCGCGTGCCGGTTTCACCAACGTGACGGTGGAACTGGGCGATGGCGCCCAGGGCTGGAGCAAAGGTGCGCCGTATGACGTGATCGTCATTTCCGGTGGCCTGGAAAGCGTGCCGGAGGCCTTCCTCAAGCAGGTCAAGGTGGGCGGCCGGATTGCCGCCATTGTGGGGCAAGCGCCGGTCATGTCGGCCGAGCTGATCACCCGCGTATCGGAAACGGCGTACGACACGGTCAAGGTATTCGAGACCAACGTCAAGCCGCTGGCCAACGCCGTGACCGCATCGCGTTTTACGTTTTAAGCGATGCAGCACCTGACCGCTCCGGAGTTGGCCGCCTGGCTGGCCGACCCCGCACGCAAGCAGCCGATGCTGCTGGACGTGCGTGAAAATTGGGAATTTGAAACGTGCAAGATCCCAGGCTCGACCCAGATCGTGATGAACACGATCCCGGCGCGCATCGAGGAACTGGACGAGGATGCCGAGATCGTCTGCATCTGCCACCACGGCGCGCGCAGCATGCAAGTGGCGGCTTTTTTGGAACGCAACGGTTTTGGCAAGACGTTTAATTTGACAGGCGGTATCCACGCCTGGGCTGTGCAGGTCGACAGCGACATGCCCAAGTATTAAGTGCCAGCTGGCAGGGCGTGCGCTGTTTTACACTTTACGATGATGACTCCCATGGAGAATGCAATGCAGAAATCCTTACTCGCCGTGCTGATGGCCAGCGCATTTTGCTCGATGAATGCACAGGCCGCTGACCTGATTCAGGTCTACCAGCAGGCATTGGCCAACGATGCCACGTATGCAAGCGCACGCGCATCGCTGGCTGCAGGTAAGGAGCGCGTACCCCAGGGGCGCGCCAATCTGCTGCCCACGGTCAGTCTGAGTGGTGGCGTCACGAAGAACGAGTCGGACGGCTCGCCATGGAATGAAGGCCAGATCGTCAATGGTGTGACTGTGCTGGGCAGTAATGTCGACACCCGCTCCACCAACCATACGCTGACGCTGCTGCAGCCGCTGTTCCGTTGGGCCAACTGGCAGACCTATCAGCAGAGCAAGCTGCTCGAAGCCATTGCAGAGGCCCAGTTCGCCCAGGCCCAGCAGGATTTGATTACCCGTGTCTCGCAAGCCTACTTCGACGTGCTGGCCGCGCAGGACACGCTGGAACTGTCGCAGGCACAAAAAACCGCCACCACCGAGCAGCTCGCTTCGGCCAAGCGCAATTTCGAAGTCGGTACCCAAACCATCACCGACACCCACGAAGCGCAAGCGGCCTACGATCTGGTGGTGGCGCAGGAATTTGCCGCCATCAATGACCTGGAAAACAAGCGCAGCGCGCTGCAGGCAATTATCGGCACCGTGCCAGGAACCTTGGCCCCGCTCAAGCCAGGCGTGCAGCTGGCTGCGCCTGAACCGGCCCAGATCGAGCCATGGGTGTCGTCGGCGGAGCGCCAGAATTATGGCGTGGTCAGCTCCGAGCTGGCTTACGAATCGTCCAAGCGTGACATCGAGAAGAACCGCGCTGGCCACTATCCCACGCTCGATCTGGTGGCCAACGCCAAACGCGACAAGGTCAGCGGCCAGATGAACGGCATATCGGGCACCAGCACCAACAAGGCCATCGGCATCCAGTACAGCGTGCCCCTGTTCAGCGGCTTTGGCGTGACCAGCCGTGTGCGCGAATCGATCGCCCTGGAAGACAAGGCCCGCAACGACCTGGAAGCGACGCGCCGCAACGCGGCCAACGGCGCCCGTCTGGCCTACCTGGGTGTGAACAGCGGGCTGGCGCAGGTCAAGGCGCTGCAGGCGGCGGAAGTATCGAGCACCTCGGCACTGGAATCGAACAAGCTGGGTTACCAGGTTGGCGTGCGTATTAACATCGACGTGCTCAACGCGCAGCGCCAGCTGTACGTGACGCGGCGCGACCTGTCGCGTGCCCGCTACGACACCATCATGAATGGCCTGCGCCTTAAATCGGCCGCCGGTTCGCTGCGCGAAGCGGATCTGGAACCGGTCAACAATCTGCTGGCCAAGTAACAGTACGGCAGTCACGACATCGTCCTCGCGGAGGTGCCGGCGCATGCGCCGGCCCCATAGCCACCTCAACGCAGAGAAAGAAGGCCTTCTAAGCGTTAGCGTGCTATGGGTCCCCGCCTTCGCGAGGACGATGTTGTTGCATTTCAGCACTGTGAACCAAGCAAGGAGCAATTTCACGATATAGTTATCGTCTGAAATGCCGACTCCGGGAACACCACCTTGCTAGCCCCACCCGAACCTGCCGACGAGATCGACCGCATCGCGGCCCTGTGCCGGCTGCACGTGCTTGACACCCCGGCCGACGACCGCTTCGACCGCATCACCCGCATTGCGCAGCGCCTGTTCCATGTGCCGATCGCGCTGGTATCGCTGGTTGACGGCGAGCGCCAGTGGTTCAAGTCGCGCGCCGGGCTGGGGACCCAGGAAACCCCGCGCAACATCTCGTTTTGCGGCCACGCGATCCTGGAAGAGCGGCCTTTCATCATCCACGATGCGCTGGCCGATCCGCGTTTTGCCGACAACCCGCTGGTCACCGGTCCGCCCCATCTGCGCTTCTACGCCGGTATTCCGATTCACGAAGCAGGCGGCTGGCGGGTGGGCACCCTGTGCCTGATCGACACCTCGCCGCGCGCGTTTTCGGTGGCCGACGTGGCCGCACTCAAGGATCTGGCGCGCTGGGCCGAAACCGAGCTCAATCTGTATTCGCTGGAGCAGGCCACCGCCATCACGCGCGAAAAGGAAGCGCGCCTGCAAGCGATTGTTGAACACGCGGGCGACGCCATTGTCACCATCGACGATGGCGGCATGGTCGAAACCTTCAACCCCGCCGCCCAGCGCATGTTCGGCTACCGCGCCGACGAAGTGGTGGCCCGGCCGGTGGCCGCGCTGGCGGCGCGCCACTACCGCGATACCATCACCCAGATGGTGACCGCCATGGCGCGCGATGGCCTGACCGGCACCGGTCCGGCCAACCGCCAGGTATTTGCCCAGCGCCGCGACGGCAGCCGCTTCCCCGCCAATCTGGTGGTCAGCGAAATGCGGATCGGGCAGCGGCGCGCCTTCACTGCCCTGGTGCGCGACATTTCGGAGCGGCGCCGCTCGAGCGATGACATCAAGCGCCTGAACCGCCATCTGGCCGAAACGCTCGGGCTGCAGCAAGCCATTTTGGACAGTACCGACTACGCCATCATTGCCGTCAATTCGCTGGGACAGGTGACCATGTTCAATGCGGGCGCGCAGCGCATGCTGGGCTACACCGAAGCGGAAATGCGGACCCAGGACAAGCTGCGCGTGCTGCACGATCCGGCCGAGCTGGCCGCGCGTGTCGCGCAGCTGTCGCAGGAATTGAATCGCCCGATTCGCGCTGGCGCCGAAATGTTCATTGCAAAAGCGCTGGAAGGAAAGCGGGATGACAGCGAATGGACCTACATCCGCAAGGATGGCACGCGCTTGCCGGTGATGCTGTCGGTCAGCGCGGTCTGGGATGAGCGGCACGAGCTGGCAGGGTTTGTCGGCATTGCCCAGGACCTCAGCGAGCGCAAGAAAATCGAGCAGCTGAAAAACGAATTCATTTCGACCCTGTCGCACGAATTGCGCACGCCCTTGACCTCGATCCGGGGCTCGCTTGGTTTGCTGGCCGGCGGCGCTGCCGGCGAGATCCCGCCCAAGGCGCACACCCTGCTGGACGTCGCCAACAAGAATTGCGACCGCCTGGTGCGCCTGATCAATGACATTCTCGACGTCGAAAAAATCGAGTCCGGCAGCATGCGCTTTGACGCCGTGGTGCAGCCCTTGCTGCCCCTGGTCGAGCAAGCCGTTGCTGCCACCACCGCCTACGCCAACAACTACCAGGTCAGCTTCGACGTGCGCTCGGACCGGGGCGATATCTACGTGGCGGTTGATGCCGACCGCCTGACCCAGGTGATTGTCAACCTGCTGTCGAACGCCTCCAAGTTTGCCCCGTCTGGCGACGTGGTCGAAGTGCGGCTGCGGCGCCGTCAGCACAGCGTGCGCCTGTCGGTGATTGACCATGGCGTCGGCATTCCGGACGCCTTCCGTGACCGCATCTTCCAGAAGTTCGCCCAAGCCGATGGCACCGACAAGCGTGCCAAGGGCGGCACCGGACTGGGACTGAACATCACGAAAGCGATCGTCGAGAAGCATTGCGGTACTATCGACTTCATCAGCGAACCGGGCATCCGCACCGAGTTCTATTTCGACTTGCCCCTGGCGAGCGCACCGCACGCCGCATGACACCGGAACGACCATGAGTGAACTCAATTTTGTGCTGTACGTGGAAGACGACCCGGACATCCAGATGGTGGCCCAGATGGCACTGGAAGTGGTGGGCGGGCTGGCGCTGCGCGCCTGCAGCTCGGGGCGCGAAGCGGTGGATGCAGCCCAGGCTTGCCAGCCCGACCTGATTTTGCTCGACGTGATGATGCCGGACATGGATGGCCCGACCACCCTGGCTGCGCTGCGCCAGCTGCCCGGCACGGCGAACACGCCCGTGATCTTCATGACGGCCAAGGTGCAGGCAGCCGAAGTGGCGCACTACAAGACCCTGGGCGCCATTGGCGTCATTGCAAAGCCCTTCGACCCGATGCAGCTGGCGCAGCAGGTGCGTCAGCTGTGGCAAGAGGCCGGGCTGTGAGCGCGCCCGACTTGCAAGGCAAGGTCGACCTGATGGCCAAGCTGTTCCGCGGGCGCTTGCCGGTGCGTTTCGAAAAAATGAACGAAGCACTGGCGGCCTGCCAGGCCGGTGCGGCCGATCCGCAGGCCGGCCTGACCGAATTGCACCGCCTGCTCCATTCACTGGCGGGCGCGGCCGGCACCTTTGGCCTCGATGGCCTGGGCCAGCAGGCCAAGGAAATTGAACATCAGGTCGCTGCCTTGCTGGCCAATGGCCAACACAGCGATGCCGACCTGGCCCGCATCGGGCAGGCATTGCATACACTACAAAGCAAAAACTAGAGAGGCACCATGGATAAGTCGCTTATTTACAGCAAGACCGCAAAGGGCATGAGCGAGTTCATGTCGGGCGGAAAAAGCCTGCCGCGCGAACAGGCGCGCATTCTGTCGCTGATCAACGGCAAATCGAGCATTGGCGATCTGGAAGCGAGCGGGGCTCTGCTTGAAGGAAAGTATGCCCCGGCCATCGAGGGCCTGCTGGCACTCGGTCTGATCCGCATTTTCGAGCACGCCAAGTACCGCGACAACACCGTCGAATGGACTGCCGGCGCCGGCGGCGATGGACAGGACGAGTCGGACATCCTGCCTTCCATCGTGGTGGAAGAATTGTCGCCGCAGGAAAGCGTGCAGATCTGGGCCCAGGCCAAGCGTGGGGCCAGCGAATTGAAATCTGCCGGTTTCTATTCGTACGGTAACAAGGGCGCGCTGGCACTGCTCGGCGGCGAAGTCGGGATGCGCGCGCTGGTGGTGGAAGACGACGAGGAACTGGCCGAACTGCTGGTGGTGCTGCTGTCGGAAAAAGGCATGCTGGTCGAGGTGGCGCCGGACGTGCCGGCCGCGCTGGCCGCCATCCACGAAGGTGCGGCACCCGACGTGGTGCTGCTCGACATCGTGCTGCCTGGCCAGGCCGGCAAGGATGGCTTCGACGTGCTGGCTTACATCCGCCGTCAGCCAAGCTGGGCCAAGGTACCGGTGATCATGGTGACGTCCGAGGTGTCGGACGACCAGGTGATGAAGGGCCTCAAGGCAGGCGCAGACGGCTATATCTTCAAGCCGTTCAAGTGGGAAGCGCTGTACGCCTGCATCAAGGAAACCGTGGGCATTTAACCCAGGCCGGTACCGCCGCGCACGCCACCTTTGCGTTCGATCAGCTCGATCTTGTAGCCGTCCGGATCGGTGATAAAGGCGATGACGGTGGTGCCGCCCTTGACCGGACCTGGCTCGCGCGTGACGTTGCCGCCATTGGCGCGCGCCGCGTCGCAGGCAGCGACGATGTCGTCGGCTGAAATGGCAATGTGGCCGTAAGCCGTGCCCAGTTCATACTTGTCCACGCCCCAGTTATAGGTCAGTTCCAGTTCCGCGTGGTCCGGATTGCTGCCGTAGCCGACAAAGGCGAGCGTGTATTTATATTCCGGGTTGTCGCTGGTGCGCAGCAGCGTCATGCCCAGCACCTTGGTGTAAAACTCGATCGAGCGCTGCAGGTCGCCGACCCGGAGCATGGTGTGCAGGATGCGCATCGTTGGTCCTTGAAAGAAGCGAAAGATGCGATTCTAGCGCAAGACGGCGAATGAAGAAGATAGGGGAAGTGAAGCAGTCGTTACATCGTCCTCGCGCAGGCGGGGACCCATACCACGCTGACCAACTTCGGTAAGGTGGTATGGGTCCCCGCCTTCGCGAGGACGACTTCTCAGGACTCGAGCTTCGACTCAATCGTAATCGTCGCCTTCAGCAACTTAGACACCGGACAATTCTGCTTCGCATCCTGCACCGCTGCATCAAACGCTTGCTGATCCGCACCCGGAATATTGGCCACCAGCGTCAAGTGCACCGCACTGATCTCAAACCCGCCTTCCACCTTGTCGAGCGACACTGTGGCAGTGGTATTGAGGCTCTTGGCCGTCATGCCCTTTTCGCCCAGCTTGCCCGACAGCGCCATGGTAAAGCAGCCCGCATGGGCCGCGCCAATCAACTCCTCAGGATTGGTGCCCGGCCCGTTCTCAAAGCGGGTGTTGAAACCGTACTGGGTATTGTCCAGCACCCCGCTCTGGGTCGAAATGCTGCCCTTGCCATCTTTGATGCCGCCACTCCAGGCGGCGCTACCGGAACGTTTGATCATGGTTTTCTCCCTGGGATGGTGGTATCGGCATGACGCATGCCTTGCGCGGCGTCCTCGCGTGGACGGGCCTGGCCGCTGCCCGTACCGTTGTTGACGGCCTGATCGATGCCCGGTGTGCCGCGCAGATCGGTGTCAACCAGGCCCTGGGCCAGATCGTCAGCCGCCTGCTGCATGACGCCGCGTGGCGCCTTGTTGTGGCCGTCTGGCGATTCGTCGCGCTCGTGCGGCAGGCGCTTGCCGCCGTCATCGGTGATTTTTGCATCGGTATTGATCTTGCGATCCTTGGTTTCGGCTACCATGTGCTGCTCCTGTGCGTGGGTTCGGCCCTATCCTAGCGCGTTGCGCCCGTCAAAGTCGCCCGATTGCACCATGCTATTGCGCAACAAAACCAGCTACCATAGCGGTTGCTCCATTCCCGGGATATTTCAGTGACTTCCAGCCAGGCTCACCACGACGAATGCCGCTACTGCCTGAATTGTGGCGCGGCGGTCGATTACCATTACTGCGCTCTGTGCGGGCAGGAAACCAAGCTGCACGTGCCCAGCGCCAGCGAATTCATTCACGAATTCATCGGCCACTATGTCGCGCTGGAGGGCCGCCTGTGGAAAACCGTGGCCCACCTGCTGTGCCGGCCGGGGTTTCTGACGGCCGAGTACATCGAAGGCCGGCGCGTGCGCTATGTCGAGCCACTGCGCGTCTACCTGACCTTCAGTATTTTGTTCTTTGCCCTGCTCAAGGTGATTGGCCCGCCGGTGGTCAACTTTAACGGTCCGTCGGCGCGCAGCGCCCAGGTTGAACATGCCGCCCAGGTGCGCAAGGAGTCAATGAGCGTGATCCAGCTCGACCCGGGCGACAGTGTCGACAAGTTCGTCAACGTGCCCCAGATCGGCCCCAAGCTCACCGCCTTCCTGGGCAAGTCTTCGGGCGAGCAGTTCAAGACACTGGCAGCGGGCTTTTTCGCCTGGGTGCCGTACGCCATGTTCTGCCTGATGCCGCTGTTTGCGCTGTATCTGAAACTGCTGTACCTGGGTAGTGGCCGGCGCTACGGCGAACACTTGCTGTTTGCCTTGCACAGCAACGCCTTTGCTTTTGCCATGTTCAGTCTGATGATGGTGGCCGGCGCCTTGCAGCTGGACTTCGTGGTGTTCGTGCTGATGGTGTGGCTGGTGGCTTACCTGCCGCTGGCGATGCGGCGGGTGTACCGCGGCTCGCGCTGGGCCACGGGCTTGCGCTGGATGGTGCTGGTGATGGCGCACATGATCAGCATGATCGCCGCCATCGTCAGCGTGCTGGGCGTTACGATTCTAAGTTGAAGAAGGGCTTCGGTTCCCACAGTTCGACCTTGTTGCCGTCCGGGTCGATGAACCAGCCGAAGCGGCCGTAGTCGTAGTCGGCCACCTCGCCGGCCAGGGCCGCACCGGCTGCCTGCACTTGCTGCAGGGCGCCGTCCAGGTCGTCGACCATGAGGTTGAACATGAAACCCTTGGTGGACGGCGCGAAATAGTCGCTGTCTTCCTTGAACGGGCTGAACACGGTGCAGCCGCCCGGAGGCACGGCAGTGGCAAAGAAGCTGGCGTAGTCAGCCGAATCGGTGGGCAAGCCCAGTGCCGACTGGTACCAGGCCATCAAGGCCTGCGGATTGGGGGATTTGAAAAAAATGCCGCCGACGCCAAGTGCTTTCGCCATGTTCGCTCCTGAAAAAAGGGGATAACGATGCCATAACTTGCCCGAATGTGGCGCAGCCTACTATACTGTGCATGCATACAGCATTGCCGCCGGCGCCCTGTATGGCAGAAGCAGGCATTATGGGTTACTCTGCTGCGTGTCGCTACCCCCCAACCGCCGAGATTTCTATGCCCGCTACGCCACAAACGCAAAAAACCATCGCGCTGGTGGTACGCCATAACACCGCCGGGATCGACGAGCCGGTGCGCCGCGTCGTTGAATTCCTGCGCGGTGCCGGCTATAGCGTGGTGCTGGAGGCGGAAACGGCGGCCCATCTGGGCATGCCCGGGCTGGCCGCCATGACCGTCCCCGAGATCGGCACCAGCGCCAGCGCCGTGGTCGTCATGGGCGGCGACGGCACCATGCTGGGCCTGGCGCGCCAGCTGGCGCCCTACGATGTGCCGCTGATCGGGATCAACCAGGGCCGGCTCGGCTTCATGACCGACATTCCCAGCGAGCGCATGATCCCCGTGCTGGGCGAAATACTGAGCGGCAAAACCCGGGCTGAAAAGCGCACCCTGCTGGAAGGCCGGGTGCGGCGCGATGGCCAGGTCATTGCCAGCGGCCTGGCCGTGAACGACGTGGTGGTGGCGC
The DNA here is from genome assembly GCF_900129765.1 of Massilia sp. CF038. GTDB lineage: Bacteria > Pseudomonadota > Gammaproteobacteria > Burkholderiales > Burkholderiaceae_D > Telluria_A. The sequence continues at coordinate 165,805 of NZ_FQWU01000004.1, read as the reverse complement.
GCGGCGCCGGCGCCGGTATGGCCGAACTGAAGGTCACGGTCGACGGCAATTTCATGTACAACCAACGCTCCGACGGTTTGATCATCAGCACCCCGACCGGTTCCACCGCCTACGCGCTGTCGGCCGGCGGCCCCTTGCTGCATCCCAGCCTGGGCGGGATTGCGCTGGTGCCGATTGCGCCGCATGCGCTGTCGAACCGGCCGATCGTGGTGCCCGACTCAAGCGAAATCGTGGTCGAAATTGTCAGCGCGCGCGACGCCAGCGTCAATTTCGACATGCAGACCTTTGCCAGCCTGGCGCACGGCGACCAGATCGTCATTTCGCGCTCGCCCAACCACATCACCTTCCTCCATCCGGAAGGCTGGAGCTACTACGATACCCTGCGCGAAAAGCTGCACTGGAACGAATATCCATCGGCGCAAGGCAAATTGCGCTAGCCGTCCATCATTGTCGAATACTGTCAGAACCTTCATGCTGCGTACACTCTCCATCCGCGACTTTGTCATTGTTGAATCGATTGAACTTGAATTTGCCAGCGGTTTTTCCGTGTTTACCGGCGAGACCGGGGCAGGCAAGTCGATCCTGATCGACGCGCTGCAGCTGGCCCTGGGCGGGCGCGGCGACGCCAGCGTGGTGCGCGAAGGCGCGCCCAAGGCCGACATCAGCGCCGACTTCAGCGCCAGCGGCGCGGCCGCCGACTGGCTCGCCGCCAATGAATTCGCGCTTGACGAAGGCGGCGCGCTGCTGCGCCGCGTGATCGACAACGCGGGCCGCTCGAAAGCCTACATCAACGGCATTGCCGCCACCGCCACCCAGTTGCGCGACCTGGGCGACCTGCTGGTCGACATCCACGGCCAGCACGCGCACCAGTCGCTGCTCAAGGCCGACGCCCAGCGCGCCCTGCTTGACAACCAGGCCGCCTTCAAGGATGCTGGCGCCGCCGACGACGCGCGCAGCGTCGCTGCCGCTTACAAAGCCTGGCGCGCCCTGGCACGTCAGCGCGAGGAGTTCGAGACCAATGCCAAAAACGTGCTGATCGAACGTGAACGGCTTGAGTGGCAAGTGGCCGAACTGGAAAAGCTGGCCGTCAAGCCGGGCGAGTGGGCCGAGATCGGCAATGAGCACAGCCGCCTGTCGCATGCGGCCAGTTTGCTCGAAGGCGCGCAGGAAGCGCTGGCAGCCATTTCCGAGTCGGACCATCCGATCATCTCGCAGCTGTCGTCGCTGAACCAGAAGATCGGCAAGCTGGTGGACGTCGATGCGCAGCTGCAGCCGGTTCTGGACTGCATGGCGCCGGCCCTGATCCAGCTGCAGGAAGCGGTGTATGCGCTGAACGACTACCTGGACAAGGTGGACCTGGATCCGGCCCGCCTGCGCGAAGTGGAAGCGCGCCTGGACGCGATCCACAGCACCGCGCGCAAATTCCGCGTCACCCCCGAAGAACTGCCGGGCGAGCACGCCGCGCTGGCCGAGCGCCTGGCGCAGCTGGCCGACGCCAGTGACCTGGACGGCTTGCGCAAGCAGGAAGAAAAAATCAAGGCGGGCTACATGACGGCGGCGGCGCGCCTGTCGAAAACGCGTACGGCGGCAGCCAAGCTGCTGAGCACGCAGGTGACCGCGGCCATGCAGGAACTAAGCATGAACGGCGGCAGTTTTGTGGTGGGCCTCAATCCCTCCGAGCCGACAGCCAGCGGCCTCGAACAGGTGGAATTCCTGGTCGCCGGCCACGCCGGCGTTGCCCCACGCCCGCTGGCCAAAGTGGCCTCGGGCGGCGAACTGGCGCGCATCGCGCTGGCGATTTCCGTGATCACGTCGAACGCCACCACGACCCCGACCCTGATTTTCGATGAAGTCGACAGCGGCATCGGCGGCGCCGTGGCCGAGGTGGTGGGGCGCCTGCTCAAACGCCTGGGCCAGGAGCGCCAGGTCCTGTGCGTGACGCACTTGCCGCAGGTAGCCAGCCAGGCCAATCAGCACTTCCAGGTGGCCAAGGGCACCACCGACAGTGGTAAAACGGTTTCGCATATCGATGTGCTCGACAACAAGGCGCGCGTGGAAGAAGTGGCGCGCATGCTGGGCGGGCTGGAAATCACCGCCACCACGCGCAAGCACGCGCGCGAACTGCTTGCATCCTGAGGCCATCATGACGATCCCCAGCTATCACCACATCACCGCCAAAATCCGCATGCTTACGCCAGAGCGGGGCGGGCGCGCCAGCCCGATTCCCGGTGGCGAATTCACCGGCATTCTGGCCGCGCGCGGGCAGCAGTTCTCGTTCCGCTGCCGCATGCCCGAGGGCGGACTGGCGCCAGGCGTGACCGCCACCGTCGACATCGAATTCATGTTCCCCGAGCTGGCACTGCCGTTCTTCAAGGTGCTGAATGAATTCACGCTGTGGGAAGGCGTGACCATCGGCCATGGCCGCGTGGTCAAACTGCCCGAAGCCTGATCGTCTCTATCTTCCGGCACATGCGCTGCCGCCATCGATTTCCTACACTGGCCTTTCTGTCTTCACTAGAAAGGAAATCGATGAACAAGCTGTTCGCCTCCACCCTGGCCCTGGCCGCCATTTTCTCCGCACCGCTGGCGCAGGCCGACGATTCGCTGTATGCAGGGGCCACCATCGGTCAGCGCAGCAGCGTCGATCTGGTACTCTACGGCACGCGTCAAAGCGATACCAGACAGCCGCGCGCCTTCTCCCTGCGCGGCGGCTACCAGGTCAATGACAATGTCGGCATCGAGGCTGCTTACACCAGTTTTGGCAAACACCGCTTTGCCTCGGGCGCCAGCGTGGATATGGGCGCGTTGTCGCTGGCCGTCAAAGGCAGTATCGCCTTGAACGACAAGTTTTCCGTGTTTGGCAAGGCCGGCGTGGCACGCCATACGCTCAAGCTAACCGGCACGGCGAGCGATAACGGCAGCGACAGCAAGGCACGCGCGCTGCTGGGTGCCGGTGTGGCCTACCGCCTCAGCGAGCAGGTCGACCTGACGCTGGAGGTGGTCGATTACGGCACATTGCGCACTGGCGCCGGGGAACTGAAACTGCGCCAGTTTGAAGCAGGGATCAACCTGCGCTTCTGAACCCGTGGTTCAGATGTAGCCCAGTTCGACTGCGCGCAGCACCGCGCGCAGCCGGTCGCGCACCCCCAGCTTGGCGAGAATACTGGAGACGTGGTTCTTGACCGTGCCTTCGCTGGGGCCCAGCGCCGCGGCGATTTCGGCGTTGTTGCAGCCGGTTGCCATCAGCGCCAAGATTTCCGTCTCCCGCTCCGTCAGGCCGGTACCGGGCAGCGCGCTCACAGGCGCCAAAGCGCGCTGATAGGCGCTGCGCGTGCGTTCAGTCAGGACCGGCCGGAACATGGTGCCGCCTGCATGCACATGGCGGATCGCGGCGGCCAGACGCTCGAGCGAAATATCCTTCAAGAGAAAGCCACGCGCTCCCGCGCGCATACCGTCAAACAGCGCTGCATCGTCGTCGAACGTGGTCAGTAGAATCGTCGGCGGCATGGCCGGCAACTGGCGCTGCAGCAGCTCGATGCCCGTGCAGCCGGGCATGCGCACGTCGAGCAGCACCACTTCCGGCTGGCTGGCTGCCAGCATCGCCTGGGCTTCGTTGCCATCGGCCGCTTCGGCGACCACGCGAATGTCCGCGGTCAGGTCGAGCAGACCGCGAATGCCACTGCGCACCAGGGTCTGGTCGTCCACCAGCAGCACGCCGATCATGCCGCGCCTCCTGCCAGCGGGATGCTGATCGCGATATGGTGTCCGCGTCTGTCCACGCTGCCGGCTTCCATGCGGCCGCCGGCCAGTTCGACCCGTTCCCGCATGCCGCGCATGCCATTGCCTTCAGGCGCACCTTGGGCACCGCCGCCGTCGTCTTGTATCGTCAGAAGCAGCATGCCTTCCTGCCTGCGCAAGGTAATGGCGATCTGCGTGGCGCGGGCATGGCGCAGGGCGTTGGTCAAGGCTTCCTGCGCGCAGTGGAACAAGGTATTGGCCAGCAGCGGCGACTCGATGCCAAATTCGTCTTCGCAGTCAAACCGGATGGCGGGCGTGGGAATCGCCTGGCACAGCGCCGTCAGCGCCGCTTTCAGGTCAATGATGGTGCGCCGTTCGGTGCCGACCACCACGCGCACTTGCGCCAGCAGGCTGCTGGCCAGTTCGCGCGAAGTAAGCAGGGCTTCGGGCGCTGTGGCGCCGCTTTGGCGCAGGGCCAGTTCGAGATGCAGATTCAGTGCCGTCAGATGGTGGCCAATCGCGTCATGCAGGTCGCGTGCAATGCGCGTTCGTTCCGACGCGCGTACCGTGTCTGATAACAGCGACTGGGTCGCCCGCAGGCACGCGTTGGTTTGTGCCAGATGACTGCGCGCGGCTTGCGCGCGCATGGCCAGCCAGGTCACGCCGAACACGATCGCTTGCACCAGCAGCCCTACGCTGGCGAACAGAATAATCAGGACCAGGTTGCCGTCGCGCTGTGCGAGGCTGTGCATCACCGTGATGGCCGCGACGGCGCATGCTGTCAGCCCCAGTTGTACCGCCAGCCAGGCCAGCGCCTTGCGCAGGGGCAGAACGACGGCCAGTTCGGCCGCCAGCACATACACCATGGACGACATGGTCAGCGCGCACAGCAAGGTTTGCAGTGCCAGCAGCGCATGGATGGTGCGTGGCTTCGCACGCAGCGCGGTGCAGTGCCACAGCGCGGCGGCAAACAGTGGCACGATAGCCAACTGCACTCCGACTACAACTCGGAAGATGAGGCCGCGCCTGGATGTCAGCAGTTCGGCCAGCAGGCCCGCCGGCGAATTCAGGTCGGCGCGTTGCACCCCATCGGCCAGAAACACCAGTACTTCAATGCCGCCAAAAAACAGCGCGGCCAGCACGCCGGCCGCGCCGATGCGGTTGTTGCGATACCAGTTGCGCATGTGATCGATCCGATGTCTGAACAAGAAGAGGCGGGAGTGCCGGCGCATTCTACGGCACCGCGCCCTTCACCAGTCAGTGCCGGAAGTCACCCCGGCCGGACGCGGGCCGCGGATTTTGGGATAAACTGTGCGCCCCACTGCAACCGGCGCGATTGTCATGACCTTTCAAAAAGAACCCCCGCACTCCCATGGCAGCGTCCCCAAGACTGCGGTCGTTCTGGTTAACCTGGGTACGCCCGACGCGCCGACCACCCCGGCCGTGCGGCGCTATCTGAAAGAATTCTTGTCCGACCCGCGCGTGGTGGAAATTCCCCGTGCCGTGTGGTGGCTGATTCTGAACCTGATCATTTTGCCGTTCCGCTCGTCCAAGTCGGCCGCCAAGTACGCCCAGATCTGGACCAAGGAAGGCTCGCCGCTCAAAGTCCACACCCAGAAGCAAGCCATGCTGCTGCGCGGCGCCCTGGGCCAGCGCGGTCACAAGGCCCAGGTGGTGATGGCCATGCGCTACGGCTCGCCGTCGCTGCCCGAGGTGCTGAGCAAGCTCAAAGCCGAGCAGTGCGAGCGCATCCTGATCCTGCCCGCCTATCCGCAATACTCGGGCACGACCACCGGGTCAATCAACGACGCCGTGTTCGCCCATTACGCCACCGTGCGCAACGTGCCGGAACTGCGCCTGGTGCGCAACTACCATGACCATCCCGGCTATATCCATGCGCTGCGCGACAGTGTGCTGGCGCATTGGGAGCGAAACGGCCGCGGCGACAAGCTGGTGATGAGTTTCCACGGCGTGCCCAAGCGCACTCTGCTGCTGGGCGACCCGTACCATTGCGAGTGCTACAAGACCGCGCGCCTGCTGGCTACCGAGCTCGGCTTGCGCGAAGGCCAGTATCTGGTGACCTTCCAGTCGCGCTTTGGCAAGGCCGAATGGCTGCAGCCCTATACCGCGCCCACCCTGCAAAAACTGGCGCAGGAAGGCTTGCAGAGCGTGGACCTGATCTGTCCAGGCTTTACCAGCGATTGTCTGGAAACGCTGGAGGAAATTTCGATCGAGGCGCGTCATGACTTCCTCGCTGCCGGCGGCAAGCAGTTCAATTACATCGCCTGCCTGAACGAAAACATGGCTTGGGTCAGCGGGATGGCCGATATTGCCGAGCAGCATTTGGCTGGGTGGCCGACGCTGCTCACCAGCGCGCAGCAGGATGCCATCAAGGCGGACCGGGAAGCAGGGCGAGTCCAGGCGCAAAAGCTGGGCGCCGCCTGACGGGGCGGGCGGCCTGCCCGGCAATGTTAGAATAGCGGGTTCTGGGGATCCAGACCGGCGTACACAATCCACGCCAGGGTGACGACGGTGTAGACGACAACGCTGGCAGCAAGCAGCGGCAACTTCATAGGGTACTCCCGGGACCGCATCACGACGATTCGCAACAACGGCGCATGATCCAGTGTAAACCGTTCGGGGCTGCCTTGAATCTCCAAATTGGTAATTGTTGTAACGTTGCGTCGCGTTTTCGCGCGCTTGCAACACTCGCTGCCGAATACCCCTTGAAAGTGTAGGTTATATCCCCATCTGCGGGACTGTGTGGTTAGCAAGACACGTCAAATAAACAGCTAAGTCATTGATAGTAGGAGTTTTTTCGATGCAAGACCAAGAAAACGAGCAAGTGTCCAATCACCCGGAAGAAGTCAATCCACCTGCCGCGCCCGAGTCGGCCGAGCCGAGCCTGGAAGAGCAGCTGAGCGCCACCGAAGCCAAGCTGGCCGAAATGCACGATGCCTTCATGCGCGCCAAGGCCGAAGGCGAAAACATCCGCCGCCGCGCCCAGGAAGACGTGTCCAAGGCCCATAAATTCGCGATCGAAAGCTTCGCCGAAGCCATGGTGCCCGTGCGCGACAGCCTGGAAATGGCGCTCAAGGTCGAAACCCCGTCACTGGAGTCGCTCAAGGAAGGCGTCGAAATGACCCTCAAGCAGCTCACTTCGGCGTTCGAGAAAAACCGTCTGGTTGAAATCATGCCGGTCCAGGGCGACAAGCTCGACCCGATGAAGCACCAGGCCGTGGCCGTGGTGCCAGCCGAGCAGGAAGCCAATACCGTGGTTAATGTGTTGCAAAAGGGCTATATGATTGCCGACCGTTTGTTGCGTCCGGCCATTGTCACTGCAGCACAAGCGAAATAAATACATACGTGCCATCTTGAAAGCACGGTGTTTTACCAAATATCTGAGTCATCTGAAACTAAGTAAATAAAAGGAAAAAATCATGGGCAGAATTATCGGTATCGACCTGGGAACCACCAACTCCTGCGTCGCGATCATGGAAAATGGTCAGCCAAAGGTAATCGAAAACGCTGAAGGCGCGCGTACGACGCCTTCCATTATTGCTTACCAAGAAGATGGCGAAATTCTCGTGGGCGCCCCGGCAAAACGCCAGGCCGTCACCAACCCGAAAAATACCCTGTTCGCCGTCAAGCGCCTGATCGGCCGCAAATTTGACGAAAAAGAAGTGCAGAAGGACATCGGCCTGATGCCTTACTCGATCACCAAAGCCGACAACGGCGATGCGTGGATCGGCGTGCGCGACAAAAAACTGGCGCCACCGCAAATTTCGGCGGAAGTGCTGCGCAAGATGAAAAAGACGGCCGAAGACTACCTGGGCGAAGAAGTGACCGAAGCGGTCATTACCGTACCTGCGTACTTCAACGACTCGCAGCGTCAAGCCACCAAAGACGCTGGCCGTATCGCCGGTCTGGACGTCAAGCGCATCATCAACGAGCCAACCGCGGCAGCGCTGGCCTTCGGCCTGGACAAGACCGACAAGGGCGACCGCAAGATCGCCGTGTATGACCTGGGCGGCGGTACCTTCGACGTGTCCATCATCGAAATCGCTGATGTCGATGGCGAAAAGCAGTTCGAAGTGCTGTCGACCAACGGCGACACCTTCCTGGGCGGCGAAGACTTCGACCAGCGCGTGATCGATTACATCATCGACGAATTCAAGAAGATCAACGGCCTGGATCTGAAAAAAGATCCGATCGCCCTGCAGCGCATCAAAGCGTCGGCCGAGCGCGCCAAGATCGAACTGTCGTCGTCGCAGCAGACCGAAATCAACGAGCCGTACATCGCCATGGCGAACGGCGCGCCGGTCCACCTGAACCTGAAGATGACCCGCGCCAAGCTCGAGTCCCTGGTTGAGGAACTGATCATCGCGACCATCGAGCCATGCAAGACCGCCATCAAGGACGCTGGCGTCAAGGTCACCGACATCGACGACATCATCCTGGTCGGCGGCATGACCCGTATGCCGAAGGTGCAGGAAAAGGTCAAAGAGTTCTTCGGCAAAGAGCCACGCAAGGACGTCAACCCGGACGAAGCGGTTGCCGTTGGCGCCGCCATTCAGGGTTCGGTTCTGTCGGGCGAGCGCAAGGACTTGCTGCTGCTGGACGTAACGCCGTTGTCGCTGGGTATCGAAACCCTGGGTGGCGTGATGACCAAGATGATTCACAAGAACACCACGATTCCAACCAAGTTCAGCCAGGTGTTCTCGACTGCTGACGACAATCAGCCTGCGGTGACCATCAAGGTCTACCAGGGTGAGCGCGAAATCGCGGCTGGCAACAAGGGCCTGGGCGAATTCAACCTCGAAGGCATTCCGCCAGCAGCACGCGGCACGCCACAGATTGAAGTGACCTTCGACATCGACGCCAACGGCATTTTGCACGTGGGCGCCAAAGACAAGGCCACCGGCAAAGAGAACAAGATCACGATCAAGGCCAACTCCGGCCTGACCGAAGCGGAAATCCAGAAGATGGTGAAGGACGCTGAAGTCAACGCCGAAGAAGACAAGAAAGTGAAGGAACTGGCCGAGTCGCGCAACCAGGCCGACGCGCTGGTGCACTCGACCCGCAAGTCGCTGACCGAATACGGCGACAAGCTGGAAGCAGGCGAAAAGGAAAAGATCGAAGCAGCGATCACCGACGTCGAAGGCGCCATCAAGTCCGGCGACAAGGGCGAGATCGATGCCAAGGTCGAAGCACTGTCGACCGCGTCGCAGAAGCTGGGCGAGAAGATGTACGCTGACATGCAGGCGCAGCAGGCAGCAGCAGGCGGCGGCGACGCTGGCCAGCAAGCTGGCGGCAACGCGGGCGGCCAGCAGGCGCAAGATGACGTGGTGGACGCCGACTTCAAGGAAGTCAAAGACGCCAAGTAATCTGCGGAGTGGCCGCCTGCGGGCGGCCCCCTCGATACGGCCGAGCCCATTGCGGCTCGGTTTTTTTGCATAAACGAAGTACGTTTTCAGTCAGACAGCAAGGTGCCGACAAATGGCAAAGCGTGATTTTTACGAGATCCTCGGGGTCGCCAAGAATGCTTCGGAAGAAGAAATCAAGAAGTCGTATCGCAAGCTTGCGATGAAATACCATCCGGACCGCAATCCGGACAGTAAAGAATCGGAAGAGAAGTTCAAGGAAGTCAAAGAAGCCTACGAAATGCTGACCAATCCGGAAAAGCGCGAAGCGTATGACCGTTACGGTCACGCTGGCGTCGATCCGAACATGGGTGGCGGTGGTGGCGGCTTTGGCGGCGGCGGCGGCTTCGCTGACAGCTTCGGCGACATCTTTGGCGACATCTTCGGCGGCGGTGGCCGCGGCCGCAGCTCGGGCCCGCAGGTGTACCGCGGCGCCGATCTGCGCTACAACCTCGAGATCACTCTCGAGCAGGCCGCGCACGGTTTTGATACCACTATCCGCGTGCCAAGCTGGGACAAGTGCGAAACCTGTCACGGCAGCGGCGCCAAGCCCGGCACCTCGCCCACCACCTGCACCACGTGCGCCGGCCATGGCCAGGTACGCATGCAGCAGGGCTTCTTCAGCATCCAGCAGACCTGCCCGAAATGCCATGGCAGCGGCAAGGTCATCACCGACCCGTGCACACCGTGCGGCGGCCAGGGACGGATCAAGCGCAACAAGACGCTGGAAGTGAAGGTCCCGGCCGGGATCGACAACGGCATGCGCATCCGCTCGTCCGGCAACGGCGAACCAGGCACCAACGGCGGCCCGGCAGGTGACCTGTATGTTGAAATCCACATCAAGCCGCACGCCGTATTCCAGCGCGAAGGCGACGACCTGCATTGCGAAATGCCGATCTCGTTCGTCAAAGCCACGCTGGGCGGAGAGATCGAAGTGCCGACATTGTCTGGCAAGGTATCGTTCACGATCCCTGAAGGCACCCAGTCGGGCAAGACCTTCCGTCTCAAGTCCAAGGGCATCAAGGGTGTGCGTTCCGGCTACGCGGGCGATCTGTTCTGCCACGTTGCAGTCGAAACGCCGGTGAAGCTGACCGACAAGCAGAAGGACTTGCTCAAGGAGTTCGAGCGCCTGACCGTGGAAGGTGGCGCCAAGCACAGCCCGCAGAGCAAAGGCTGGATGGACAAGGTTAAAGATTTTTTCGAATAAAATGACGGTCTCGGAACCGCTGGTGCCGTAAGGTTCCAGCGGTTTTTTTTGAGCTGCATCGTCCTCGCGAAAGCGGGGACCCATAAAAAATCGCCGAATTTGCTGCCGCGGCAGGACGGCGGCGCATCAATCATCAGGAATCCCATGGACGCAAAAACAACATTGGCCATTGACGCACTACTGCAGCGCAACGCCGATTGGGCAAGCAGCATGGTTGCCAAGGACGAGAACTTCTTCAAGGGACTGACGGCGCAACAGTCGCCCGAATATCTGTGGATCGGCTGTTCCGATAGCCGTGTGCCCGCCAATGAATTACTGGGCCTGGCTCCGGGCGAGTTGTTCGTCCACCGTAATATCGCCAACGTCGTGGTGCACTCCGACCTGAACTGCCTGTCGGTGCTGCAGTTTGCGATCGATGTGCTCAAGGTGAAGCACATCATCATTGTGGGCCACTATGGCTGCTCCGGTGTGCACGCGGCCATGGTCAACAAGCGCGTGGGCCTGGCCGACAACTGGCTGCGCCACGTGCAGGACGTCGCGCAAAAGCACGAGAAGTATCTGGGCGATGCTTTGCCATCGCGGGCGCGCGCGGACCGCTTGTGCGAACTGAACGTGGTGGAGCAGGTGGTCAATACCGCGCAAACCACCGTGGTGCAGGATGCCTGGGAACGCGGCCAGGAGCTGCACGTGCATGGCTGGGTGTATGGCCTGCACGATGGCATTTTGCGCAATCTGGGCATGAGCGTGAGTTCGCCGGAAGAGCTGGCGCCGACGCTGTCGTTGCGGCTGGCGCAGTACAACGAGCAATAGAGAAGCCAAGGGGAACTGCGGGGATGCAGCCGGTGACCGTGGCCGGCGCCGTCTCGACTCTCAAATGGTATGGGCCCCCGCCTGCGCGAGGGCGACGTGCTGCAGCCAACACATCGCCCTCGCGAAGGTGCTGGCGCATGCGCCAGCCCCATACCACCTTCGATCTGAGAAACAGCCATGAGCACCAACGACCTGCACGCCATCCGCGACACCGTCCGCACCTTCGTCACAGAACGTGACTGGGACCAGTTCCACACGCCGAAGAACCTCGCATCGGCCCTGTCGGTGGAAGCAGCCGAGCTGCTCGAACATTTCCAATGGCTGCACACCGGCGTGCGCGCCGAACTCGGTGAACAACGCCACCAGGAAGTCGCCCACGAAATGGCGGACGTGCTGGTCTACCTGGTGCGCCTGGCCGACAAGCTCGACATCGATCTAGGCAAAGCGGTCGAGGACAAAATGGTCCTCAACCGCGCCAAGTATCCAGCCGATATAGTGCGCGGCGACGCGCGCAAGTACGATCAATATCCCAAGGACTGATCGTCAAATCCCGCCCATGCAGACGTACTTCACCACCAGATAATCCTCGATCCCGTAGCGCGAACCTTCGCGTCCCAGACCCGATTGCTTGACGCCGCCAAACGGCGCGACCTCGCTCGAAATGAGGCCCGTGTTCACGCCCACCATGCCGCTTTCCAGCGCGTCAGCCACGCGCCACACACGGCCGATATCGCGTGCGTAGAAGTAGGCCGCTAATCCGAACTCGGTATTGTTGGCCATGGCAATGACGTCTTCTTCCGTCTTGAAGCGGAACAGCGGCGCGAGCGGTCCGAACGTCTCTTCGGTCGCCACCTGCATGCTTGAATCAACGTCGGCGATGATGGTCGGCTGGAAGAAGCTGTGGCCCAGCGCGTGGCGCTTGCCGCCGGTGAGCAGACGTCCGCCCCTGGCCAGCGCATCGGCAATATGCTGTTCGACTTTGAGCACGGCTTTTTCTTCGATCAGCGGGCCTTGCGTCACGCCGTCTTCCTGGCCGTTGCCGACCTTGAGCTTGGCCACCGCCGCCACCAGCTTGTCGGCAAAGGCGTCGTACACGCCGTCCTGCACGTAGATGCGGTTAGCGCACACGCACGTTTGGCCGGCGTTGCGATACTTGGACGCGATGGCGCCTTCGACCGCTGCATCCAGATCGGCGTCGTCAAACACGATAAACGGCGCATTGCCGCCCAGTTCGAGCGACAGTTTTTTGATCGTTGGCGCGCACTGCTCCATCAGAATGCGGCCGACTTGCGTCGAGCCTGTGAAGGTCAGCTTGCGGACCGTCGGGTTGGAGGTCATCTCGCCGCCGATGGCTTTCGAGTCGCCCGTGACGACGCTAAACACACCCTTCGGCACGCCTGCACGCTCGGCCAGCACCGCCAGCGCCAGCGCCGAGAACGGGGTCAGCTCGGCCGGTTTGACCACCATGGGGCAGCCGGCTGCCAGCGCTGGGCCAACTTTTCGCGTGATCATCGCCGCCGGGAAATTCCACGGCGTGATGGCCGCACACACGCCAATCGGCTCCTTCGTGACCACCATTCGCCGGTCAGGCCAGGGTGACTGCAAAGTGTCGCCTTCGACCCGTTTGCCTTCCTCGGCAAACCACTCGATGAACGAGGCCGCGTAGACGATCTCGCCTTTTGACTCAGTCAGCGGCTTGCCTTGCTCGGCTGTCATGATCAGGGCGAGGTCGTCGGCGTTTTCCAGCATCAGGTCGTTCCACTTGCGCAAGATGACGCTGCGTTCCTTGGCCGTCTTTTTGCGCCATGCTGGCCATGCCGCGCCTGCTGCGTCAATTGCGCGCTTCGTTTCTGCCGCACCCATGTGCGGCACCGTTCCCAGCGTTTCGCCGGTGGCGGGATTGATCACCTTGATGGTGCTGGCATCATCGGCCGCGCTCCATTCGCCGTTGATGAAGCACTGCTCGCGCAGGAGGGAAGGGTCTTTCAGCTTGAGCATGGCGCACCTTGAGGAAGAATGGCGAAACGAACATGTTAGCGCAAAGCGCGCATGCCTGTTGCCATGTTGTCCGGTGCCGGAGAGCGGACCTGGGGAGGCGATTTTTCGGGGAAGTCGCCAACCCCGCGCGCAAATGCGCGATATGCGCGGGACCGGCCGATTCGCGCACGGGTTCCCACGCAGACGACGCGCGACTGCACGATTTGCGCACGATTTTTCACGCATCGAGCGCGATTTTTCACGATGCCGTGGCCCGATTTTGCGCGATGCCCCTGTCGCGCAAAATCGTGGAGCGCGCGCGCGAAATCGTATGTAAATCGTGCGCTCCCGCGGCGGCTTCGCGCATTCTCGAGGCGTTTTCGGCCACATGCGCACCGAATCGTGCGTATGCGCGCAGCGTTGTCCCAACCAGAGAAAAATCCCGCTCCCTGCCTCCTCCTCTGCCTCAGAATTGCCTACGGGGAACGCCTAAAAACCTGTCGTGTTGGCATTATTTCGCCCTTCCGGGTAAGCTGGATACCAGTTTGATGTAGATCAACAGGCACTCGCCAGCGAGGGAATTTGGAATTATGATGAACCGAGTGCCCAACCCAAAGCAGGCATCATGCGCAGTCCAATCGTCCTCGTCCCAGCATGCACGCGGCAATTAGGAGACCATCCCTACTACGCGGCGCAGATCAAATATGTCGAAGCAGTCGTCAGCGGCGCGCTTTGTGCGCCCCTGATCGTGCCGGCATTGGGTGGCAGGCTCGACCTGGAAACCATGCTGTCCGTATGCGACGGCGTCATGCTGACCGGCTCGGCATCGAACGTGCATCCCAGCCATTACGGCGAAGATGTCTATGATCCCGAGCTGCCGCAGGATCAGGCGCGCGACGCGACCACCTTGCCGCTGATTCGTGCGGCACTGGAGCGGGGCATTCCCATCATCGCCGTCTGCCGCGGTTTTCAGGAAATGAACGTGGCCCTTGGCGGCAGCTTGTACCAGGCGGTGCAAGAGGTCGAAGGCAAGATGGACCACCGCGAAAATCCGCACTTGTCGATTGACGACCAGTACGGCCCGGCCCACAAGATTCATCTCGAGCCGGGCGGCATGCTGCAGCAAATACTGGGCGGCGCCACCGAAACCATGGTCAATTCCCTGCATGGCCAGGGTGTCGATCGCCTGGCGCCCGGCATCGCGGTGGAAGCCAGGTCGCCCGATGGCCTGGTCGAAGCGTTTTCGGTGCCGTCGGCGCCCGGCTTCTCGCTGGCGCTGCAATGGCATCCCGAATGGCGCCTGGCCGAGAACCCGGATTCAATGCGCATGTTCGGCGCCTTCGGCGATGCCTGCCGCGCCTACCGGGCGCGCCATGGGAGTCATATTCCCTAGCTTCGCTTGCCATCCTCCAGTTCCAAAAGCACGCACGCGGCCCAACGCGGCCGGGCGTTTGAGCAAAACTTCAGAGAGAACCATATGGCAATTCGCGAAAACTTTACGTACACAGACATGGATCTGTGGCTGAACGAAAAACGGGTCACGGAAATCGAATGCCTGATTCCCGACCTGACCGGTGTCGCACGCGGCAAAATTCTGCCGCGCGCAAAATTTACCCAGGAGCGCGGCATGCGCATCCCGGAAGCGGTGCTGGGCATGACCGTGACGGGCAATTACCCCGTTGCGGACGGACCGTACGACCGCGCCATTTCCACCACCGACCGCGACATGATCCTCAAGGCCGATCCCACCACCATCACCATGGTGCCGTGGGCGGTTGACCCCACCGCGCAGGTGATCCACGACTGCTATTTCGCTGACGGCAAGCTGGTCGATTTTGCGCCGCGCACCGTGCTGCGGCGCGTGCTCAAGCTGTATGAAGATAAGGGCTGGAAGCCGGTGGTGGCGCCAGAGCTGGAGTTCTACCTGACCGCCAAGAATACCGATCCGGATCTGCCGCTGAAACCGCCGATTGGCCGTAGCGGCCGCGCCGAGACCAGCCGCCAGGTCTACAGCATCGACGCCGTGAACGAATTCGATCCTCTGTTCGAAGACATTTACGACTACTGCGATCTGATGAACCTGGACGTCGACACGCTGATTCACGAAATCGGCGCCGGCCAGATGGAGATCAACTTCCAGCACGGCGACCCGCTTGGCCTGGCCGACAAGGTGTTCTTCTTCAAACGAAC
This sequence comes from Massilia sp. CF038, assembly GCF_900129765.1. Lineage (GTDB taxonomy): Bacteria > Pseudomonadota > Gammaproteobacteria > Burkholderiales > Burkholderiaceae_D > Telluria_A. The sequence goes on along the minus strand of NZ_FQWU01000004.1, from coordinate 150,460 downwards.
CTTGCGTGAAGCAGCGCTCAAGCACGATATGTACGCCACCTTCATGGCCAAGCCCATGGCGGGCGAGCCGGGATCGGCCATGCACGTCCACCAGAGCGTGGTGGACACCAAGACCGGCATGAACATCTTCAGCAACGAGGATGGCTCGGCGTCGGCACTGTTCAAACAGTACATCGGCGGCCTGCAGCGCTACATGCCATCGGCGATGGCCATCGTCGCACCCTACGTCAACTCGTACCGCCGCATCGTGCGTCACACGGCCGCGCCGATCAACATTCAGTGGGGGCTGGACAACCGCACCGTGGGCTTCCGCGTTCCCGAATCGGGTGTGCAGGACCGGCGAGTGGAAAACCGCATCATCGGCGCCGACGCCAATCCCTACCTTGCACTGGCCACTACGCTGGCCTGCGGCTACCTTGGCATGACCGAGCAGCTCGAGCCTACCCCGATGATGACCGGCAGCGCCTACGAAATGCCGTTCGAGCTGCCCCAGGGCCTGCCCGAAGCGCTGCACATGCTGCGCGCCGAGGACAAGCTGCGCACCGTATTGGGCGAGCGCTTTATCGACGTCTACGCCGCCATCAAGGACCTGGAGCATCAGGAATTCATGACCGTCATCAGTCCGTGGGAGCGCGAGCACCTGCTGCTGCACGTCTGATTCCAACACAATAAAAAGCGAGGTCCATCATGCCACCCCAATCCCTAGTCCCGGCCGCCAGCGTGCTGGCTTCCGTCAAGGCTGCTGTCAACGACGTCTACGACACCGCGGCGCTGCGCCAGCTCGATGCCGCCCACTACCTGCACCCGTTCACCGATCACGCCGCGCTCAAGTCAAAAGGCGTGCGCGTCATGGTGCGCGGCGAAGGCATCTACCTCTGGGATTCCGAAGGCAACAAGATCCTCGATGGGATGAGCGGCCTGTGGTGTGTCAATGTTGGGTATGGCCGCACGCGCATTTCCGAAGCGGTGTATCGCCAGATGGAGACGCTGCCTTTCTATAACAGCTTCTTCAACACCACCAACATCCCGGCCGTGAACCTGGCCGCGCTGCTGGTCGAACTGTCGCCGCCGCAGTTCAATCATGTGTTCTTTACCGGGTCCGGGTCGGAAGCGAACGACACCAATCTGCGCATGGTGCGGCGTTACTGGGATTTGCTGGGCTGCCCTGGGCGCCACACCATCATCAGCCGCTACAACGCTTACCACGGCAGCACGGTTGCCGGCTCCGCCCTGGGCGGCATGGAAGGCATGCACGAGCAGGCCGGCACGCTGCCGGGTATTGAACATATCGGCCAGCCCAACTGGTTCGAGTCGGGCCAGGGCATGAGCGAGAACGAATTCGGCATCGTCGCTGCCGGCTGGCTGGAACGGAAAATTCTGGAAATCGGTCCCGACAAGGTAGCCGCATTTATCGGTGAGCCCGTGCAAGGCGCGGGCGGCGTGATCATTCCGCCGGCCACTTACTGGCCAGAAATCCAGCGCATCTGCGACAAGTACGGCGTGCTGCTCATTGCCGATGAAGTGATTTGCGGTTTCGGGCGACTGGGCGCGTGGTTTGCGTCGGAACTCATGCAGATCAAGCCCGACCTGATCACCTTTGCCAAGGGCGTCACATCAGGCTATGTGCCGCTGGGCGGCGTATTGGTGGGCGACCGCGTGGCCAAGGTGCTGACGGAAAAAGGTGGCGACTTCAATCATGGCTTCACCTATTCCGGGCATCCCGTGGCTTGCGCCGCGGCGCTGGAAAACCTGCGCATCATCGTGGAAGAGCAGCTGGTGCAGCAGGTGGCGCTGGAAACGGGGCCGTATCTGAAATCGAAATTTGCTTCGCTGGGTGACCATCCGCTGGTGGGCTACACCAACAGCCTTGGTTTTGTGGCGGGACTTAATCTGGTGAAAAAGCGCGCCGACAAGCCGCATGACTGCGTGCTGTTCAATCCCGATCTTGGGGTAGGGATGGTCTGCCGCGGCTACATGTTCGACAACGGCATCATCATGCGGGCGGTGGGCGACAGGATGATCATCGCGCCGCCGCTGGTGATGACGACGGCGCAGATCGACGAAATGATCACGCGTATCAGGTCGGCTCTGGACGCCACCCTTGCCGATATCCGCCAGCGCGGCTGGCTATAAACTCACATCGCCCTCGCGAAGGCGGGGGCCTATAGCACGCTGAACAACTTCGATAACGGGTTATGGGTCCCCGCCTTCGCGAGGACGATGTTGTTAGCGCTCCTTTAAGTCTGTCAACACCTGCGGCGTCAGCGACCCCACAAACATCCCCACCAAGGCCGCAATCAAACCGGCCAGCTGCCCTGGGAAGTGTTCGCCAAAGGTGGAAATCTGCGGGAAGTAAACAATCCAGGTCGTCAGTCCGCAGGCAATCGACACAATCGCCCCCTGGCTGGTGGCACGCTTCCAGTACAAGCCCATCACCAGCGGCACGAAGGCAGCAACCAGCGTCACCTGATAAGCGGTCGACACCAGATCGTAAATCGGCGTGCCGTTCATCTTGATCGCATACGCCAGCACCAGGGCCGCGAACACGATGATCGTGCAGCGCACCGCAAACAGCTGCTGACGGTCAGTCAGGCCTGGGCGCAGGTGCTTGTAGATGTTTTCGACAAAGCTGGTCGAAGGCGCCAGCAAGGTGGCCGACGACGTGCTCTTGATGGCGGACAGCAGCGCACCAAAGAACAGAATCTGCATCACCAGCGGCATCTTGGTCATCACAAAAGTAGGCAGCAGGCGCTGGTAGTCGTTCTTGGCCATGTCCATGCCGCTCTCGCCCATGACCAGCACGGCGGAAGCGACGATGAACATCGGGACGAAAGCGAACATGATGTAGCTGGCGCCGCCGATGATGGCGCCGGCGCGCGCGGTCGGGGCGTTTTTGGCCGACATCACGCGCTGGAACACGTCCTGCTGCGGAATACTACCTAACATCATGGTCAGTGCCGCACCAATAAAGAAAGCGACATCATGGAAGGTCGGTGGCGGCAGGAAGTTCCACAAGTCCTTCTGGTTGGCCATGTTGATGACCTTGTCGGCACCGCCAGCCAGGTCGGCCGAGAAGAAGGCGATCACGGACAGGCCGATCACCAGTACGATCATTTGAATGAAATCGGTCACGGCGACGGCCAGAAAACCGCCGGCTACAACGTAGATGAGCACCAGCAGGGTACCGATGATCATGCCCCAGGCTTCCGTCATCTGGCCTTGTGTGAGGACCGAGAACACCAGGCCAAGCGCGGTGATTTGCGCGGCCACCCAGCCCAGGTAGGACAGGATGATGGCGGCCGAGCAGAACACCTCCACGCCTTTGCCGTAACGCTGGCGATAGTAGTCGCCAATGGTGAGCAGATTGAGTTTGTACAGGCGCGCGGCAAAGAACATACCGACCAAAATCAGGCAGGTGCCGGCGCCGAACGGATCTTCAACAATCGAATTGAGGCCACCCTGGACAAAGCGCGCGGGGATCCCCATCACCGTCTCGGCGCCGAACCAGGTCGCGAAGGTGGTGGTGATCACCATGATCAGCGGCAGACTGCGGCCGGCGATCGCAAAATCGGCCGTGTTCTTGATGCGCGTGCCCGCCCAGACGCCGATGCCGAGCGTGGCGAGCATGTACAGCACCACACAGGTGATCAGTGTGTAATTCATGTAATGTTTACTCCAGAGGAAACAAAGGCTGAATAGTGCCGCAGGGAAATGAAAGACGGCTGGAAAATCCGTGGATTATATCCGGTGAATCCTGTCAAAAGTGTCACAGTAATTGAAAAACCGCCAGCGCGCTGCATCGACGCGACAGTGCGCCGTTGCGCACCCGTGCAAGCGCTGGCCCGAAGCGGACAAACGGAGGATGTAATGGCAGAACAGCAATGGCATGACCGCGCCGCAGCGCTGGAAACGGACGGGCGCGCCTTTATCGGCGGCGAACGCGTGTGGTCCCGTTCCGAGCGCCGTTTTGACAATTTATCGCCCATCGACGCCCGCCTGCTCGGTGCGGTGGCCCAATGCGACGGCGCCGATGTGGATCTGGCCGTGGCAGCTGCCCGCGCCGCGTTCGAGGACAAGCGCTGGGCCGGCAAAGCGCCGGCGCAGCGCAAGCGCATCCTGATCAAATTCGCCGACCTCATACTGGACAATGCCGAAGAGCTGGCACTGCTCGAAACGCTGGACATGGGTAAACCCATTAAATACAGCCAGAGCGTGGACGTGCCGGCGGCAGCCAACTGCATCCGCTGGTACGGCGAGGCGATCGACAAGATCTACGACGAGATCGCGCCCACGGCTGACAACAGCCTGGCGCTGATCACACGCGAGCCCGTGGGCGTGGTGGCTGCCATCGTACCGTGGAATTATCCGATGATCATGGCAGCCTGGAAGATCGCACCGGCGCTTGCAGCCGGTAACAGCGTGGTCCTCAAGCCGTCCGAAAAATCGCCACTGACGGCGCTGCGCCTGGCCGAAATCGCGCTCGAAGCCGGCATTCCGGCCGGCGTCTTCAACGTGGTTCCCGGTTACGGGCACGAAGCCGGCGCCGCGCTGGCGCTGCACATGGATGTTGACTGCATCGGCTTCACCGGTTCGACCAGGGTTGGCAAACAGATTCTGCAAATGGCTGGCCAGTCCAACCTGAAGCGCGCTTGGACGGAACTGGGCGGCAAATCGGCCAACATCGTGTGTGCCGATTGCCCCGATCTGGACGCGGCTGTCAGCGCCGCCATTGGCTCGATCTATTTCAACCAGGGCGAGAGCTGCAACGCGCCATCGCGCCTGTTTGTGGAAGCATCGATCAAAGACGCGTTTCTTGAAAAAGCGCTGCCGATGCTGCCGCGCTTCCAGCCTGGCGATCCGCTTGACGAGGCAACCATCATGGGTGCCATTGTCGATGCGACCCAGATGAAGACCGTGATGGGCTTCATCGACCAGGGCAAGCAGGAGGGCGCCAAGCTGCTGTTTGGCGGTGCGGCTGCGCGCGAAGACTCGGGCGGCTTCTATATTGCACCCACCTTGTTTGATCAGGTCGACAACAGCATGAGCATCGCCTCGCAAGAGATTTTTGGCCCGGTACTGTCGGTGCTGAGCTTTACCGATATCGACGACGCTGTGCGGCAAGCCAACGCCACGCCGTATGGCCTGCAGGCGGCCGTGTGGACGCGCGATATCAGCCGCGCCATCCAGACAGCGCGCGCCCTGCGCGCCGGCACCGTGCACGTGAACCAGTACGACGGCGACGATATCACCGTGCCGTTCGGCGGCTACAAGCAGTCCGGCAATGGGCGTGACAAGTCGCTGCATGCGTTCGACAAGTACACGGAGCTCAAGACCACCTGGATCCAGATCGGCTAGCGCTACAAGGTCGCGCCACCATCGACGCGCAAATCGTGCATTGTGATGTGGCGCGCGCTGTCCGAGGCAAGGAAGCAGACTGCGTCGGCAATGTCGGCAGCGCTGGCAATGCGCCCGAGTGGAATGCCGACCCGGTAGCTGGCGGGGCTGCCGGCAATGACCTGGCGCTCGCTGTCCGGATTGGTCCAGAGCTGGCGCTGCATCTCGGTGTCGGTGGACCCGGGCGAGACCACATTGCAGCGGATGCCGAATTCGGCCAGCTCCAGGCCGAGGCAGCGGGTAAACTGGGTCGAGGCGGCTTTGGACGCCGCGTATGCCGCCATCTGCTGGCGCGGTACAGACGAAGCGTTCGATGCAACCGTGACGATCGCGCCGCTGCGGCGTGCGACCATCCGCGTGGCAACCGCGCGGCTCAGGCGGAACACGCCGCCGGCATTCACATTGAAGGTCTGGTCCCACTGCGCATCGGTCATGCGCAGCGCCGGCGTGGCGTGCAAAATGCCAGCCACATTGACCAGAATGCCGACCGGGCCCAGCTCCGCTTCCACCTTGTCAACGGCATTATCGACAGCCTGGCTGTCGGCGACATCCACCGCGAGCCCCAGCGCCACTTCTTCCTTGCGCACTCCCCTGATGTCGAATCCGGCCACGATGGCGCCCCGTTGTGCCAAAGCCCTGGCCACGGCTGCGCCAATACCTTGCGCTGCGCCGCTGACGATGGCAATTTTTCCGTGAAATTGCATGCTTGTTCCTTATCCTGTTTTTAAAATGGGTTCGACACGTGCGCGCGGCATCACCACCGGGGCGCTATCGCCGGGCGCGTACAGCACATCTGCGTCAACCTTGTATAACTGACGCACCAGTGCCGGCGTGACGATCGTGCGCGGGCAACCCGCAGCGATAATCCGCCCGGCCTGCATCGCCACCAGGGTGTCCGCGTAGCGCGCCGCTGCGCCCAGATCGTGCAGCACGATCACCACCTGTCTGCCGTTCCTGGCCAGCGTGCGCACCAGTTCAAGCACCTCCACCTGGTGTCCAAGATCGAGCATGCTGGTTGGTTCATCGAGCAGCAGCAGCGGCGTCGCCTGCGCCAGCACCATGGCAAGCCAGCAGCGCTGGCGCTGGCCGCCGGACAGTTGTTCAAGCGGCCGGCTGGCCAGGTCGAGCGTGCCGGTGTCGCGCAGGGCTTGTTCGACCGCGCGTTCATCGGCATCGGACCATTGCCGAAACAGCGACTGGTGTGGATGGCGGCCATAGCGAACCAGCGCCGCCACCGTCACCCCCTCAGGGGTGAGCGGCGACTGCGGCAGCAAGGCGATACGGCGCGCCGCCTCGCGGCCTGACAGCGACCATATTTCCTGACTGTCGATACTGAGCGTGCCGGTGTCGGGACGGTGCAAACGCGCCATGCAGCGCAGCAGCGTGGATTTGCCGCAGCCATTCGGTCCGGCGATCACCGTCACCTGACCGGGTGCGATGACAAGGTCGATACCTTTGAGGATTTGAGTATTGCCATGCGAGGCAATGAGTCCCTCGATTTTCAATTTGATTCTCCTGCGCGTTCGCTGAGCACCAGCCATAACAAGAAAGGGCCACCGAGCAGATTGCAAATCACGCCCGCAGGCAGCTCGGCGCCATCGAGCACAATGCGCCCCAAGGCATCAGCGGCAAGCACCAGCATGGCGCCGCTCACGGCACTGGCGGCTGGTGCGATGCCACCTTGAAGTCGCGTTGCAATGTATGGCGCCGCAAGCGCGACGAAAGCGATAGGGCCGCACACACCGACGGCCAATCCAGAGAGGATCACTGCCAGAAACAGCGCCTGCCATTGGGTAGCCCGCAGCGGCACACCAAGTGCGCTTGCCAGATCCGGCCCAAGGCCCAGCAATGCAAGGCGGCGTGACAGCATGGAAGCCAATGGGAGCAGCAGCAAAAGTCCCGCCGCCAGCGGCAGGGCAGCAGCGTAGCCCCGTCCCGTCAGACTGCCGACACTCCATGTGTACAAGGCACTCGCATGCATTAACTCCTGGCGCGACAGTGCCAGCTCCGTCAGCGCGCGCAGCAGGCTGGCCACGCCTACGCCAACGATCAGCACAGAAGGACCAATGCGGCCAGCGGCCAATGCAAGCAGCGCGAGGGCGCCGAGCGCGCCAAGTGGACCCACCCACCACGGCCCCATCAGGCCCGTGCCACCGGCGGCCAGTCCGATGAAAATTCCAAGCGCAGCGCCATCCGATACACCCAGCATGTCGGGCGTTGCGAGTCGGTTGCGGCTCAGTGCCTGAATCAGGCACCCTGCACAGCCGAGCGCCGCGCCGGCCAGAACGCCCGCCACGATGCGTGGCAGGCGCAATTCGTTCACCAGCAGTTGCAGGCCGGTGGGGCCGGTACCTGTCAGCGCCGCGTACAGTTCAGCGCAAGATAGCCAGGTCGGCCCGGCACACAAGGCAATGCATGACAATACGATCAGTGCCGCAAGCAGCGCCGGCGTGGTCCACAACGCGCGTGTGGACAGAATCACTGACCAATGTCGGCCGCGCGCGGCCAGTATCCCTGGCTCGATCGCGTGCAGGCCGATCACAGGCTGCCCCTTCGTGCCAGCCAGACCAGCAGTGGCGCACCAAGCATGGCCGTCATCACGCTCACTGGCGTTTCGAACGGCTGGGCGAACAAACGCGCGCCCAGGTCGGCAAGCAGCAGCAATGCGGCACCCAGCATCGCCGAGAGCGCGATCTGTTGTGCAAGAGTCCCCGGCTTGCATGCGCGCGCCAGATGCGGCGCCAGCAATCCAAGAAATGCGATCGGACCGGCCAGCGCGACGGCGCTTCCCGTAAGTAGCGTCGCGACCACTGCAACGGCGGCACGCAGCAGTGCGGGCCTGTGGCCCAGTGCACGCGCGCTGTCGTCCCCAAGCTGCAGCGCGGACAATGGGCGTGCCAGCATCAGCGCTGCAATCAGCGCGCCCAGGATCGGTGCTGCAACCCATGCGATGGCAGTCTGCGTTGCCCCAGCCAGGGAGCCAAGCACCCAGAAACGGTACTGGTCGTACCCGGCAGGCTCGCTCAGAAGGATTGCGGAGCTGGCGCCGTGAAAGGTGGCGCCTAGCGCAATCCCGGCAAGCACGAGCCGCAGCGGCCCTTTGACGCTCCCACCAACGTGCGCCACGGCCAGCACGCAGCCATTGCCTACCAACGCGCCCAGGAGAGCCCATACCAGGTATCCCGGTCCGGCAGCCGCGCCAGCCCATGCGATACCGGCGACCACCCCGAGGGCGGCACCGGAGTTGACGCCCAGAAGACCCGGCTCGGCCAGAGGATTACGTGTCACCGCTTGCATCAGCATGCCCGCAGCGCCAAGTGCGCTGCCAACCAGCACAGCTGCCAGGGTGCGCGGCAGCCGCAAATCCAGAATGATCATCGCTGCCTCGCTACCGGACGACAGTGCAAACAGATCCGCCAACCCGGGTGTACCGGCGCCGTTCGCCATGGAGGCAATCATCAGAATGGCGGTGCACAGGATTAGCACCGGATATGCAGCACGGTTCATCGAGCCAGCATCGCCTTTTCAATGTCGTCGAGAAGCGCGTTGGCCGCCAGCGGCCCGCCGGGGCCGGTCCAGAGGCTGCCATCCACGGCCCGCATGCGGCCTTGTTTAACCGCGCTCAGTCGGCTGAAGGCCGGGCTGGCAGCCGCGGTGGCGAGTGCCTTGTCCGCCGTGCCGTCGAGCGTGCCGATGAACAGCCAGTCGGCATCAATCAGCGACAGTGCCTCCATGCTCAACGGCGGCGAATGGGCGGCGCCACTTTGCTGCTGCGAGGCGGGTCGGCGCAGCTTCAGGTCTGCCAGTACCAGGCTGGCAAAGGCGTCGCGCAGCATGTAGGCCGGGCCTTGCGGATTCCAGCGGACCACGCTGACGCTGGCGCCTTGCTGCTTTTGCAAGCGCTCGCTCAGCTTCGCAACGCGCTGCGAATATGCCGCCAGCACCGATTCCGCCTGCGCTGATCTACCCACCACCGCGCCGATGCGGCGCAAGGCACTTTGCCAATTCTCGCCGGGGCGGTAGGTGACAACGGTGGGCGCAATCTTCGACAAGCGTGCCAGCAGTTCTGGATCCGGCACGCCCCCTGCAAGAATCAAGTCGGGTTGCAAAGCGATGGCTAGATCGGGAACCGGGCTGGCAAAATTGCCCACGCTGGTGATGGCGCCTGCTTCTTTGCCAAGATAGCGCGGCATCGATTGCTGACCACGCCCGCGTGTGGCGCCCAGCGGCTTGATGCCGAGTGCGAGCAGGGCGTCCAGATCGAGTTCGGACATTGTCAGCACGCGCACCGGCGTTTGCGGTACGCTCGCTTTGCGTTCAAGCGCGTCAAGTACAACACGTTCGGCGGCCATGGCGGGCAAGGCCAGTATCGTGGCCAGGATCAGAGGGATAATTTTCATGCGGTCGCTTCCATTTTTTCTTCGGCCTCGAATCGGTCCATGATCTGATGGCGTTCGGCGTGATACGCCTCTTCTGTGTGACGGTCTTTCCAGTAAGGCACGGCATACATCGCGTCCGCGGCGACGCCACGCTCGTGCAGCAAATAGTCCCTTAGCGTGACGACTTGCCGGCTTTCCCCTGCCAGCGTGACCGACACCGGCTCCATTGGCCAGTCCAGTGCGCGCGCGGCGTCCAGCAGCAAGGTGCTGTCGCCAGGTCGCTGCGCACCGCGTACCAGCCAGACCAGTTCAACCCCGGCGGGCCGTTTCAAATTCTGGACGTCAGCGTGGTTCCCGATTTCGATCAACGTATGGCCGCTTGCATGGTCGGGCAGGTTGGCAAGCACCGCGGCCAGCACCGGCACGGCACTTGGATCACCCAACAATAGATAGGACGCTGCGTCCGGCACAAAGCGGCGCGGCCCGCCCGGTCCGGCAACGCCAATCGCGTCGCCTTCCCGTGCGCGCGTGGCCCATTGCGAAGCAGGCCCCTCATCGTCGTGAAGTACAAAATCGACGGCAAGCTCACCTGCCTTCGCGTCGTAGCTGCTTACGGTATAAGTTCGCGCAATGGGCCTTACATCGTTTGGCGGCCAGACCGGGCCCTCCGGACCCAGCGTGGGAAGGATGGGCTGTATTTGCCCCGGGCGCGGCAGCAGGAGTTTGATATGGGCGCCAGCTGAATCGACCGGGAAGCCGGTCAATTCGGGCCCACCCAGCACGACGCGTCGCATGGATGGGCTCAATTGTTCGGTGCGCACAACACGCAGCAGGCGGGGAGGAGTTCGTTTGTTTGTCATGCGGGACCTCGATCATGAAGGAGCCGTGCGGCCAGCGTGCGCCCGATGTGGGCCAGCGGTGCCGGGCGGCTCATGGAATTGTGGTTGCTCGCGATGTCGATCACATCCACCTGGCCGCTTACATACGACGACCAGGCCGACCATTCAGGCGCACCTGCGTTGCGCTCCGCGGCGCGGAAGAACAGCAGGCCGCCGTCGAACCGCTGGTGCCGCAAGCCGCGGTAGATGCGCATGGTGTGAAGCGCCGTATCAATCATGCGCAGCAGCTGCGTTTGAGTCGCTGCACCCAGTGTGCTGCCAGGCTCGCGGAAACGCGCCAGCAGCGCCTCGCGTTCGAGTGGTTCGCCATGCTCGTCGACTGCCGAAGCGCCAATCACGTCCAGCAGCGCCATCACGGCGTCGCGCTCCGCTGGTTCTGGCTTGCCTTCCCAGATATCGCTTGGATAGGCGTCCATCATCGCCAGCAGTGCGATTTTTTCGCCAGCGGCCTGGAGGCGCGTGGCAATGGCATGCGCAAGACCGCCGCCGGAAGACCAGCCGAGAAGGCGGTATGGGCTGTGGGGCTGCGCAGACCTGATCAATTCCACGTAGTCGTCTACCATCGCGTCAGCATCCGCCGGTAGCGCGCCACACAGTCCGCGTGCCTGGATGCCGAAGATTGGCGTGCCGGGCAGGTGGCGTGCAAGGCCGAGGTAACACCATGCCAGACCCTCGGCCGGGTGAATGCAAAACAGGGGCGCTCCCACGCCCGGCTGAATCGGCAGGAGAGGGGCGAGTTCATCACCTTGCGCGTTGGGCGGCGGCGCGTGGCCGGCGAGTGTGCTCAGGGACTGTGCCAGCGCCGCGACCGTCGAGTGGCGAAACAGAGATGCTACGGCCACTTCGCGCTGCAGGGCGATGGCCAGGCGGTTTGCAACCTGGATGGCCTGCAGCGATTTGCCGCCCAGTGCAAAAAAGTCGTCGTCAATATGCAGGATATCGATGCCAAGAACATCGCGCCACACCTGCATGACCGCTTCTTCAAGCTTGCTCGCCGCAGCGCTGGTGCGCGCATCTGGCATTGCGGCATCGAGCAGCAGCGCCTTGCGGTCGATTTTGCCATTGTGATTGCGCGGCAGGCTTGCGCGAGTTGCGTAGAACGAGGGAATGGCAGCGCCAGCGAGGTGCTTGGCGAGGAACGCGCGTAGTGCCGGCGCAGGTGGCAAGGGATCGGCGGCGACCATGAAAGCGGTCAGGCGCTTGTTGTCGTCTGCTACCACTGCCACTTCGCGCATCCCTGGAAACTGCAGCAAGGCCGCCTCGATCTCCAGCGGATCGATGCGCTGCCCGCTGATTTTAAGCTCGCCATCAAGGCGGCCCAGGTAGCGCAACTGTCCGTCGCTGCCCAAGATCACCCGGTCGCCCGTGCGATAGCCGCGTGGCGCATCAGGCAGGGCGTCGAGCATGACAAAGCGTTGTGCTGTCAATTCCGGGCGGCCCAGATAGCCGCGCGCCAGCGTCGGGCCGATCAGGCACAGCTCACCTTCCTGGCCTGCGGCCACTGGCTGCAAACGGTCGTCCACCACCGCCATGCGCAAGCCGGCCAGTGGGGTTCCGATCGGGATTGCATCCGCAATCGGCGCTGCGCCGGGTCCGGCCAGAACCGCAGTGGTACAGATCACCGTCGCTTCCGTTGGCCCATACGTATTGAGCAGCACTGCGTGCGAGCGCCATTGCGCGACACGCGCTGCCATGGCTGCCTCGCCGCCGATGATGACCAGCCGTACGCAGTCCGGCAAGGCGCCCTGTTGTTGGTCTACGCACCAGGCCAGCTCGTGCCAGAAAGCGGTGGGCAGGTCCAGTACCGTGATGCGGCGCTCGGCGCAGGCATCGAGAAACTGCGGAAGCGACTCGATCATTGCATCGTTGCGCAGCACCAGCGTGGCGCCCGTGCACAGCGGCAGGAAGATCTCCTCCACGCTGGCGTCAAAGTGGAGGGGCGCGAATTGCAGCACGCGGTCACCAGCACTGATGTGGTAGCGCAGGCTGGCTGCGGCTACAAAGTGGGCAAGGGCGTCGCGGTCCACCATCACGCCGTTCGGCCGCCCCGTGGAGCCGGAGGTGTAGATGACATAGGCCAGGTCGGCATGTGCTGCGGCTTCGAACATCGCGGCCGCTGATGCGTTCGCGTCGTCCAGAATCAGCACTTCGCCACTGGCTAACGACGCCAGGTGCCGCAAGGTGATTACCAGCTGCGGCGCGGCATCGGCAAGCACCGTCGCGATGCGCAACGACGGGCCGGCAGAGTCGAGCGGTATGTAGGCACCACCTGCCCACAGGACCGCCAGCAGCGCAACGATGGTACGTGGTTCACGCGGCAACAGCAGAGCGACGCGCGAATCAGGGCCGACCCCGCGCTCGCGCAGAACTGCCGCAAGGGATCGCACCTCGGCGAGCAAAGTGGCATAGCTGATCGACACACCGTCCTGTTCCAGCGCGATCTGCTGCGGCGTGGCGGCGGCATGACGCGCCAGGGCGGCCAGAACCTGTTCCGGCGCGCAGACCAGCGCCTCGCCCTGCAGCAGCGCGGGCGCCGGCGGTGGCGGGAGAATGCTGGCCAGGGGCGCGTCCGGTGCCGAAAGCAGCTTCTCGAACAAGGCGACAAATGCGGCGTGAAGTGCTTGAACTCGCGGCGTGTCGTACGCGGCCGGATTTGCCTCAAGGTCGCAGCGCACGCCATCCGCGCGCGGTGCGATGGTAAGGGAGAGGTCTTCCACAGGGCCGGCTGATACAGGATGCGCGCAGGCGGTCAGCGGGCCGAACACCGGTGGACGGTCGAACGGCATGATGTTGATGACTGCGCCGAACAGCCGCTGGCGGCCGCCGGCCAGCCCCAGCGCCTGTTTCAGATGTTCGTACCGATAGCGCTGATGTGGGCGCACGTGGCGCAGTTCCTGCGCGACGGCTTGCGACAACTGCGTGAGCGTCACGGAGGAATCGACTTTCATGCGAAGCGGGACGATGTTCATGGCCATGCAGGGAACACCCAGCGCGACAGAGCCCAGTCTTCCCATCACTGGCAAGCCGATCGTCAGCTCATGTGCGCCTGTCTCGGCATGCAACCATGCCCCGAACGTGGCGATCAGCACCGCCGTCCAGTCGGTGCCTGCCGCCTGCGCAATGCGCTTGCAGCGCTCGAGGGACGCCGTGGAAAGGGTGCCGCGCCGGCGCAGCACGTCGTGCGAGGCGGGCGCCGATGGCGCGAGCAGGACGGGCGGCGGCGCATCGCGCAAATGGGCCAGCCAGAAATCCTGGTCGCGCTGGTGCGCAGCAGAGGCCAGATAGGCCGCATCCTCGGCCACAACCGGCGCCAGGGAACCTGAGCGCGGCGCGGGCGGTGTGATTCCAGCAACGAAACTGGAATACAAGGTGGCGACACGTTGGGCCAGTAGCGCATAGCCGAAGCCGTCCAGTGCCACGTGATGCACGCGCATGTACCACAAGGTACGGTCCTGGCCGATCTCCAGCAGGGTGCTGGCGAACACCGGTCCGCCCGCAAGGTCGGCGGTTTGACGCAAGTCTGCCAGCATCCAGGCCTGCGCCGCAGCTTCGTCGAGAACGAGCTTGCCGAGGACCCAGTTGTCGCGGGGGGCGAACTGCTGCCAGGCGTGTTCTCCGTCGCTGAAATAGCACTGATGCAGGGCCTCGCATTCGGCGATCGCCTGGCGCAGCGCATTCTCGAATTGGCCTGCGTCGAGTTTTCCTGTCAATTCCACTGCTTCCGCGGTCCAGTAGGCAGGGCTCATCGGATCAAGCTGCTGACCGAGCCAGATGCCGTACTGTGCAGACGTCAGCGCCAGCGGTTCGCGTGCACCCATGTCAATGCGTCCTCGTGTGTGCGTCAAGCAGCTGCCACCAATGTGCCAGGATTGGCTGCTCGGCCAGTTCCACGAACGTGATAACGGCGCCTGCGCGGCGCCACCGCTCCAGAAGGCTCATGAGGCGGATCGAATCGAGGCCGCTGAACATCAGATTTTCGTCGTCCTCAAGCTCACTGGCCGGCACGTCCAGCAAGGCCGCGATTTCTGTACGCAGGGCCGCCGGCGATGCTGGCAAAGTGCCGCGCTGGTGCAAGGCGTCCATCACCTGTTCCGCGCTGCTGACCACACCGCAGCGCTGCGATACATAGTCAAGCGCCATGGCATGCTGTTCAGCCGAGAAGTCGGCCAGCGCATCGCCCACCAGGAAGGGCTGAATGTCATGCATGAATGCGTCGGCAGCCGTCATCAGGCAGCCGATGTGGGCGTACACACCACAGACGATCAACTGATCGCGGCCCTGCGCCTGCATGCGCGCCAGCAGATCGCTGCGGACAAAGGCGCTGTAGCGCCACTTGACCAGTACCGTATCGTGCGCGCGCGGCGCAAGCGCAGCGGCAACGCTGGCGCGGTGCGGCTGCGCAGTGACGCCCGGACCCCACCAGTCGGTCAGCAGGCCACGTTCCTTTTTACCTTGCTCGGCTGGCTGGGCGGTGTACACCACCGGCACCCCGGCCGCATCGCAGGCATCGCGCAGCGCGTTCACTTGTGCCAGCAAGGCAGGAATCGGCGCGGCCGCGCTGTCGTAAAAGTCCAGGAAGTAGTCCTGCATGTCATGAATCAGCAGCACCGCGCGGGCGGGTTCGATCTTCCAGTCAACGCGGTTCGATGGCATGGCCGTGGCGGCCGGCATGGGGTAGGTAGCAATTCTTGGAATACTCATGATGTGATGTGGTTGGAGTCGTTGATCAGACGCTGGGCGATGCGTTCGCGCAGCTGGCGTTTGTCGACCTTGCCGACGCCGGTTTTCGGGAAATGGCCGACGAATTCGATCCGGTCCGGGATCTTGAATTGCGCCAGTCCGCGCGCGCGCAGGAATGCCGTCAGTTCGCCTTTGCGCGGCGGGGCGCCACGTGCGATGACAAAAGCGCAGCTGCGTTCGCCCAGGTAAGCGTCGGGCATCGCCACCAGCGCAACGTCGTGCACGGCGCTGTGGGCCAGCAGGTGGTTCTCTACTTCTTCGGCGGCGACCTTGTCACCGCCGCGATTGATCTGGTCCTTGGCGCGGCCCTCGACCACCAGGTGCCCCGAGGCGAGTTGCCTTACCAGGTCGCCGGTGCGGTAGAAACCGTCGGCCGTGAACGCGCGCGAATTGTGCAGTTCCGCGCGGTAGTAACCGCGGATCGTGTACGGGCCGCGCGTCTGCAAGTGGCCCAGTGCGCTGGGGGCCAGTGGCTGATCGTCTTCGTCAACCACGCGCACTTCGTCATCGGGCGAAATGGGGCGGCCCTGGGTGCCGACCACCAGCTCGAAGTCGTCATCGGGGCGTGTGTAGTTGACCAGGCCTTCAGCCATGCCGAATACCTGCTGCAGGGCGCAGCCAAGCACGGGGCCGACGCGCAGTGCGCTCTCGCGCGACAGGCGTGCACCGCCCACTTGCAGCATTTGCAGGCTACCCAGGTCGTGCGTGCGGCGCGGCGCGGCGTCAAGCCAGGCCATCGCCAGCGGTGGCACGAGCGCCGTGATGGTCACCTGTTCCGCCTCGATCAGCGCAAACGCATGGTCCGGGTTCGCCTGCCGTGCCAGTACGATGCGTCCGCCCGCATACAGCACGCCCAGGGTGCCGGGTGAACTGAGCGGGAAGTTGTGCGCGACCGGCAGCGCGCACAAGTACACGCTATGCCGATCCAGTCCGCAGATGGCGGCGCTGGCACGTACGCTGTACAGGTAGTCGTCATGGGTGCGCGGAATGAGTTTTGGCAAACCTGTGCTGCCGCCCGAGAGCTGAAGGAATGCCACAGCGCCGGCATCGGGGCAGGGGAAGCTGCGCGGCGCGTCGTAAAGGGCGTCGAACGCGGTCAGTTCCTGCGCATCGCCGCACACAATCACGTGCTGCAGCGAGGGCGATTCGCGCATTACCTCGCGCGCCAGTTCGCGGTAGTCGAAACCGCCGTCGGTGGCGGCGATGACATATGCCTTGGCCTCGGCCAGCTGGCAAAAATAGGCGATTTCAGAGCGGCGGTGGGCGGGCAAGGCCAGCACCGGCACCGCACCCAGGCGGAACAGGGCAAAGCAGGCAATGAAAAATTCCGCCACATTCGGCAGTTGCACAACCACGCGGTCCTGCGCGGTGATGCCGATGCGGGCCAGGCCAGCTGCAAACTGGTCGCAAAGCTGGTCCAGCTGCGCGTAGCTCAGGCGCCGTTCGCCGCACACCAGGGCGACGCTCTCGGGATTCGATGCGGCCCGTTCGCGCAGCATGGCGCCCAGCGATTGACCGCGCCAGTAGCCCATCGCACGGTAATAGGCGGCGGCTTCGGCCGGCCACGGGGTGCACCCGTCC
The DNA here is from genome assembly GCF_900129765.1 of Massilia sp. CF038. Taxonomy (GTDB): domain Bacteria; phylum Pseudomonadota; class Gammaproteobacteria; order Burkholderiales; family Burkholderiaceae_D; genus Telluria_A. Next base: position 133,467 of record NZ_FQWU01000004.1, on the reverse strand, counting down.
AGGAATGCCCGCGTCATTGGGCCGTCTCCAGGATCGATTCCAGTCCCATTGCGCTGAGCATGGTGCGAAGCTTGCCCGAGGTTTCGAGCAATTCATCAGCGGGCACTGAGCCGTCCACGATGCCGGCACCCGCATACAAGGTTGCATCTTCATCGCCCACTTCCGCGCAGCGCAGCGTGACTGCCCATTCGCCGTCGCCGCTGGCGTCGCACCAGCCCACCAGGCCGGCAAAGTAGCCGCGTTCAAACCCTTCGACTTCGCCGATGAAGTCATAGGCGTCCGGAGTCGGGTAGCCGCACACGGCTGGCGTAGGATGCAGCGCCAGCGCCAGCTCGAGCGAGGAAAGGGCAGGATCGGCCAGCTCGCCGCGCACTTGCGTCCCCAGGTGCCACATGGTCGGCGTCGACAACAGCGACGGCTGCGGCGGCACCCAGATCTGCTGGCAGAACGGGCGCAGACCTTCGGCCACGGCGTTGACCACCAGCGCATGCTCGTGCAGATCTTTGGCGGAGCGCAGCAGGCCGTCGGCGCGGCGCCGGTCTTCGGCCGGATCGCTGCTGCGCGGGATGGAGCCGGCCAATGGGTGCGACACGACCTGAGTGCCGCGCCGCGACAGCAGCAGTTCCGGGCTGGCGCCGATCAGCGTGCGGCGCGGCGCGGGGCGGTCGGCCAGATCTATGGCAAACGTATAGCCGATCGGGTTGCGCGCGGCCAGGCGCTGCAACAGCGCGGCCAGATCGATGCGCACGTCGATCGACAAACTGCGCGACAAGACCACCTTGTCCAGGCCCGTCGCGCGAATGCAGGCCAGCGCCTTTTCCACGTTGGCGCGATAGCTTTCGGGGCTGGGCAGCATGCGTACCGCGTGCGGACGGCGGTGGACCGGGGCCCCGGCGGCGCCATCGGCAGGGCGGGATTTGTAAGTACTCACTTGCGCCGGAATGAAGAGACGCTGGGGCGCGTGCTGCGCAAATGGAAGCGCACCCATGAGGACGTCGCCGTGCTCACCTTCCTCGCGTAACAGGCGCATGGCGTCAGCAGCACGGTTTGCCGGCGTGGACGGGGCGGCGATCGCCTTGACGCCGCGCCCGATCAGGACGCGACGGGGGGATGCAAACAAAGTGGCGCCGGGCTGGTAATGCCGCAGCGGATCGTCTGCGGCCGGGGTCGCGGGCAGCAGGTGGTGCAATCGGTCGTTCATGAGGAACCTCTCGGAAGGTGAGCATCTGGTCAAGAGTGCTAAATCGTAAACACAATGAGAATCGTTTGCAATAGCAAACGCGAATAATAATGAGATTGATTCTCATTTAGATTAATGCTACGATATATTTACAACAGCATTTCAACTTCGTCAATAACGAACCAAAAGAAAGTAGCCATGTCCGACCAGATGCAACGCCGTCCCCGCCTCCATCCCCTTGTCGCCATCGTCTCCCTGGCGTGCTGCGCCAGCGCTCAAGCCCAAACGCCCGTCACCGAACAAACGCTGGGCACGATCCAGGTCACCGCCCAGCGCGGCAACGACACCAACACCGTGGTGGGCGCCAACCGGATCGAGGTGGAACAAGCCGTCAGCCTGCAAGACCTGTTCAAGCAAACGCCGGAAGTGAGCGTTGGCGGCGGCGGCCTGCCCGTCGCCCAGAAGCTTTACGTACGCGGCATCGGTGAGCGCATGCTGGCTGTGACCATTGACGGCGCCGCGCAGCCCGAATCGGCCTACCACCACGCGGGCCAGGTGATGGTCGAGCCCGAGCTGCTCAAGCGCGTGGAAGTGGAAGCCGGCACTGGCGCGGCCACCGCCGGCCCCGGCGCGCTGGCCGGCGCGCTGCGCTTTACGACCAGGAGCGCGACCGATTTGCTGCGCCCGGACGAGCGCATTGGCGCCATCGTCAAAGGCAGTTACTTCAGCGCGAGCGAAGGCAAAAAGCTGGGCGTGACGGTGTTTGGCCGTCTGAACGAGAACGTGGGCCTGATGGTGAGCGACACCCGCTTCGACAGCGATGACTACGAAGCTGGCAACGGCGGCAAAGTCGCCAACACGGCAGCCGACGCCGAGTCACGCTTCGTCAAGCTCGATCTGAATCACGCCGCGCACCGGCTGGCCCTGGCCTACGAGGAAAACCGCGACGAAGGCCTGCGTAACAAGCGCACCAACCTGATCGTCAACGCCATCAATCCAGCCCAGCGCCAGCGCATGGAGCGCAGCTCGGCCACCGCCAATTACGACTTCGCCCCCGGCGGCAAACTGGTCGCACTGCACCTGACCGCCTACGCCAACGAGAACGCGGTGCAGCTGGCGCCTGACAGTGCGCAGCGCGAAAAGGACGGCACCAAAACGCGCGGCATCAACCTGGTCAACGTCTCGCGCCTCGGTGAGCACAAACTCAGTTACGGCGTGGACTACCGTCGCGACATTGGCTTTGCCAGCGTCGCCGGCGTCGCCCTGGCGGACGAAAAGGCGAGCGTGACCGGCGTATTCGTGCAGGACGACCTGGCCCTGGGTGAGCAGTGGATGCTGGGCCTGGGCGGCCGCTACGACCGCTACGACTACACCGACATGGAAGGCCGCCAGTTCGACGCCTCGGCCGCGTCGCCCAGTGCCAGCCTGTCGTTCATGCCGAGCGCGCAGATCACGGTACGCCTTGGCCACGCGCGCGCGCTGCGTGGCGTGGGCGTGATGGAGCCGTTCCTGAAAGCCTTCCAGACCAACGATCCTGCCCTGCAGGCGGAAAAAGCGCGCAATACCGATCTGGGCGTGCAATGGCAGAACGGCGGCTGGCAAGCCAACGCCACCATCTTCAATCAGCAGATCGACAATTACATCGGCTACGACGACGCGCGCCAAAACCTGGGCCAGGTGCGTACCAAAGGCTACAGCGCCAGCGCGGGCTACCATGGCCAGCTGTGGTCTGCCAGTATCGGTATGTCGCACGCCAAACCGCGCCTGAACGACCAGCCGTTGTCCAGCGATGAAGCCTTCTTGCTCGGTAATGCATCGGGCCGCACCTGGGTAGCCCAGTTCGACCAGAGCATCCCGCAACAAAATATGAAGATGGGATGGACTGCGCGCGCCACCGAGCGTCTGGAGTATGTCCCTGCGGGCGCCGCATCCAAGCCTGGCTACACCGTGCATGACATCTACGCCCAATGGCAGCCGCTGGGCAGCGACAAGCTGTCGCTCACGCTGACCGTCTCCAACCTGGGCGACAAGTTCTACTACGACCAGAGCAGCTTTGGCTTCCACCCGCGCTGGGGCAGTGTCGCCGCCTTGCCGGAGACCGGCCGCAATATCCGCGTGAGCCTGGCCTCCCGCTTTTAACTCTCCGCAGAAAGCGACGTATGAAACGAGACCTTCTGGCCGGCTTTGAAGAGCCGCGCAGCATCGCGATGCCCAGTCCGGCCGAACTGCGCGCCATGCTGCCACTGCCCGCAACCGCCTCGCTGGCGGTGGCGGCGGGACGGCGCGCGATTCGCGACATCCTTGAACGGCGCGACCAGCGCCTGCTGGTGGTGGTCGGCCCGTGTTCCATCCACGATCCGGTCGCCGCGCTGGACTATGCCGAGCGTCTGGCCGGACTGGCGCGTGAAGTGGCCGACTCAATGCTGGTCGTGATGCGCGTGTACTTCGAAAAACCGCGCACCAGCACCGGCTGGAAGGGATTGATCAACGACCCGCACCTGGATGACTCGTTCAGAGTCGCCGAAGGCATGCACATGGCGCGCCGCCTGCTGCTTGAAGTGAGCGCGCTGGGATTGCCCGCCGCAGTCGAGGCGCTCGATCCCGTCTCGCCGCATTACCTGAACGACTTGATTGGCTGGGCAGCGATTGGCGCGCGCACGACCGAATCGCAGACCCACCGTGAAATGGCATCCGGTCTGCCGGTGCCGGTGGGTTTCAAGAACGGCACCGACGGCAGCGTGGACACCGCCATCAACGCCATTCGCGCGGCCGGACGCAGCCACGCCTACCTTGGCATTGACGCCCAGGGCAGGGCGGCCGTGGTTCACACCGACGGCAATCCGCACGCGCACCTTGTTCTGCGCGGTGGCAGCAGCGGACCGAATTACGACGCCGCCAGCGTCGCACGGGCAGAGCGCGCCATGCGCGAGGCAGACATGCGCCCCACCATCCTGGTCGACTGCGCGCACGGCAATTCAAGCAAGGACCACCGGCGCCAGTCGCTGGTGCTGGAAGACGTGATCGCCCAAAAACTGAACGGCAATGACAGCATTGTCGGCGTCATGATCGAAAGCTTCATCGAAGCGGGCAACCAGCCGATGGCGGCCAGCCGCAGCCAGCTGCGCTACGGCTGTTCGGTCACCGACCCCTGTGTCGACTGGCCCACCACCCAGGCCATGCTGCGCCTGGCCCACGGCGCACTGCAATGAAGCGGATCATCGCGCTGGTCGCAGGGCTGCAGTTTGTCTACATCCTCGACTTCATCATGCTGCTGCCATTGGGTCCCGACCTGGCGCATGCGCTGGGCTTTCCGGCGGACCAGCTGGGCATGCTGACGGCCAGCTACACGCTGGCGTCACTGCTCTCCGGTCTGATCGCCTTGCGCCTGCTGGACCGCTTCGAGCGCAAGCGCGTACTGCTGCTGTCGCTGGCCGCGCTGGCCCTGGCCACCTTCGCCACCACACTGGCCGACAGTGCGGCTGGTCTGCTGCTGGCGCGTGCACTGACCGGCTTTGCCGGCGCACCGCTGATGGCCACCGGCATGGCCATGGTCATTGACATCACGCCACCGGCAGGAAGAGGCCGCGCCATCGCCAAAGTGATGCTTGGCTTCTCAGCCGCAGCCCTGGCTGGCGTACCGCTTGCGCTGGAATTGTCACGCATCGGCGGCTGGCAAACGCCATTCCAGGCACTGGCGCTGATCGCAGTGTTGTTGTGGATCTGCGCCGCCCGGCTGCTGCCTTCAGGGCAGCGCGGCATTGGGCGCGGCGCCACGCTGGGTGGCCTGCTGCGCCAGCCGCTGGTACGCCAGGCCTGCCTGGTGCAGGCACTGAGCCAGTTCTCGGCCTTCCTGCTGATTCCCCATTTTTCCGCCTACTTCCTGCTCAACCTTGGCTTTCCGCGCGAGCGTCTGGGATTGCTGTATCTGACTGGCGGTGTCACCGCGCTGCTGGCCGTGCAAGTGCTGGGGCGCCTGGTGGACCGGCGCGGACCAAAAATGGCGCTGGCGCTGGCCAGCGCCGCCATGGGCCTCGGTTTGCTACCTTTTTTTGCCGACCTGGGTGCGTTCGCGATAGCCACCTTCGTGCTCTTCATGGCCGGTAATGCGGGGCGCAACATCAGCGTGGGCGCGGCCCTGAGCCATGTGCCAAGCGCGCACGAGCGCGCCGGCTTCATGGCGCTGCAAAGCATGGTGCAGGACTTGTCGATCGCCGCTGCCGCGATCACCGCCAGCTATCTGCTGGCCGAAGGCGAGGATGGACGCCTGATCAACATGAGCGTAGTGGCAGCCGGCGCTGCGCTGGTCGGATGCGCAGTGCCTTGGACGCTGCACCGGCTGGCCGATCAGAAAGCGTATTCGCGCACGACCTGATAGTGGCCCGACTGCGATTGCACCAGTGCGTAGCGGTCCACGGACCACACGATGGCGGCGTCACCCTGCGCCGGATGCGCATTCCCGGCACGGCGCGCCAGCGTGACATGCGGCCTGTAACTGCGTGCGTCGACGGGAAGAGCAAGCGCGCGCAATTGCGAGCCCAGCTTGTCCTGGAGCGCACAAAGGGCAGGCGGTACATGCAGCGGCTCGAGCACCGCGATACCATGCGGCCAAAGGTGATGGTGGCCCAGGTGAACGTCGAAGCGGGGGGAGGTGAGCGCCAGTTCATCGGCGACAGTAGCGACACGTTCCTGCGCCACATCGCCAATGAAATGCAGCGTCAGATGCAAGCGCTCGGTGCGCACTGGTGAAGCTGCGCTAGGCCAGGTCCAGCGATCGCGCGCCTGCGCCAGTTGTTCACGCACGGCCGGATCGGGCCACAACGCGAGGAACAGGCGCGCGTTCATGCCATCAGAAGCAGTGTTCCGCGGCCGGGAAGCTGCCATCCTTGACGGCCGCCACGTACGCGCTGACCGCAGCATCGATGCTGGTCTGGCCATCCATGAAGTTCTTCACGAATTTGGCTTTACGGCCCGGGAACACCCCCAGCAGATCGTGCATGACCAGCACTTGGCCGGAACAATCCGGGCCGGCGCCAATGCCGATGGTCGGAATGGCCAGCAGATCGGTGACCTCCTTGCCCAGCGCGGTCGGAATCGCCTCCAGCACCAGCATCGCCGCGCCGGCCGACTGCAGCAGCTTGGCATCAGCCTTGAGCATGTCGGCGCTCTCGATGGTTTTGCCCTGCACCTTGTAGCCGCCCAGCTGATGCACGGACTGCGGGGTCAGGCCCAGATGCGCACACACAGGGACGGCGCGATCGGTCAAAAAACGCACCGTGTCGGCCAGCCAGGCGCCGCCTTCGAGCTTGACCATATGCGCCCCGGCCTGCATCAGCTGCACCGCATTGTGGAAAGCCGACTCCGGAGTGGCATAACTGCCGAAGGGCATATCGGCCAGCACCATCGCGCTCTTGTTACCCCGCGCCACTGCCGCCGTGTGATAGGCCACCTCCGCCACGGTGACAGGCAGAGTGGACGTATGACCATTGCACACCATCCCCAACGAGTCACCGATGAGCAACACTTCCACGCCACAACGGTCCATCAAACTGGCGAAGCTGGCGTCATAGCACGTGAGCATCGAAATCTTGTTCCCGGACGCACGCATGGCATTTAGCGAAGGAATCGTCACCGCCTTGGTGACAGGCGGCTTCACTGGTGCCGGGGCATCGCCGCCGGCCAATTCTTTACCCTGCAAATAACCGCTCATAATAATCCTTTGATATCAAAATAAGTACCGACGGCGCTAGTGTAATGCCAAGCGCCGAAACCTGCCTCCCCCCGCCTAGAGCCCCGCCACTATTGCCATCCCAATCGGGGTCAGACCTCAATATAAAATGTTTTTTAATCGGGGTCAGACCTCAATTAAAAAATGTTTTTTAATTGAGGTCTGACCCCGATTGTGCAACGTTTTTTGGGGTTAGCTGCGGAAGATGAAGTAGACGGCGCCGACCAGGCACAGGCCGGCCCAGACGTAGTCAAGCTTGAACGGTTCGTTCATGTAGAACATGGCGAAGGGGACGAAGACGGTCAGGGTGATCGCTTCTTGCAATATCTTGAGCTGCGCCAGGCTGTATTGGGTGTGGCCGATGCGGTTGCCAGGTACCTGCAACAGATACTCGAACAGGGCAATGCCCCAGCTGACGATGGCCGCATACCACCAGGCCCGGTTCGACATGTTTTTCAGGTGCCCGTACCAGGCAATCGTCATGAACACGTTGGACATGACCAGCAGACCCGTGGTCTGGACGATGACAGGAATTTGCATCTCAGTTCCCTTTGCTGATGGCCTGGCCCGATACAGCGGCCAGGTAGTTTTTTGCGGCGCCGCGCGCTGGCACGGTCACGTCCGGCGCGATTTCCAGCAGCGGCACCAGCACAAAGGCGCGCTCCAGCATGCGTGGGTGGGGAATATGCAAGTGCGGCTGGTCGATCTGTTCGTCGCCGTACAACAGGATGTCCAGGTCCAGCGTGCGCGGGGCGTTGCGGTAAGGCCGCTCGCGCCCGTGCGCCAGTTCGATGCCGTGCAGCGCGTCCAGCAGGGCCGGGGCGCTCAGGGTCGTGTCGATGCTGGCGACGGCGTTGATGTAGTCATCACCGGAGGAGTCGATCGGCGCGGTGCAGTATTTGGCGGAGCTGGCCAGCAGGGTGCAGCCGTTCAGTGCCGCCAGCCGCGCCAGCGCGTCATCCACGTTGGCACTGGCATCACCCAGATTGGCGCCGATGCCGATGTAGGCGATCATTGTTCGCCGGCGCCGCCGCTTCCGCCACCGTCGCCCCCGCCGGCGTTATCGCTGCCGCCCCGGTTGCGTGGTCCGCGCCGCGGCGCGCGCTTGCGCTTGGCACCGCCCGACGGGCCTTGCGCGGCGCTGGTCAGCAGGCGTTCGCGTTCGATCTCGTCGCCTTCGTAGAACGCGGTCCACCATTCGCCGATGTCCATGTCGATTTCGCCCGACTCGCAACGCAGCAGCAGGAAGTCGTAGCCAGCGCGGAAGCGCACGTGTTCCAGCAGCTTGTACGGGGCCTTGCCGTTGCGCCGCTCGAAGCGCGGCTGCATCGACCAGATATCGCGCATGTCCGAACCGATCTTGCGCTGCAGGGCCAGCTTTTCGGTCTGCGATTCCAGCACGTCGTCGGCGGCCAGGTGCAGCGCTGGAATCGGCGACTCGCCCGCGGCGCGGTAGGCGGTCCATTTTTCCACCACCTGGTGCCACAGCAGCGAGGCAAACAGGAAGCCGGGCGAGACGCCCTTGCCAGCCTTGATGCGGTTGTCGGTGGATTCGAGCGCCAGGGTCACGAACTTCATGCCGATCGGCTGCTCCAGCACCACGTCCAGCAGCGGCAGCAGGCCGTGATGCAGGCCTTCTTTGCGCAGCTGCTGCAGGCAGGCCAGGGCGTGCCCGCTCATGAGCAGCTTGAGCATTTCGTCGAACACGCGCGCGGCCGGTACGTTGTTGATCAGGGGCGCCATGACCGCGATCGGTTCGCGCGTGGCCGGCTCGATGGTGAACTGCAGCTTGGCCGCAAAGCGCACCACGCGCAGCATGCGCACCGGGTCTTCGCGGTAGCGCGCTTCGGGCTGGCCGATGATGCGCAGGGTCTTGTCGCGGATGTCGGCGATGCCCCCATGGTAGTCCAGCACTTCTTGCGTGGCCGGGTCGTAGTACATGGCGTTGATGGTGAAGTCGCGCCGCATGGCGTCTTCGTGCTGTGGTCCGAAGTTATTGTCGCGCAGGACGCGGCCATGTTCGTCTTTGGGGGCGTTGGTTTCGCCCGCGCCACGGAAGGTGGTCACTTCCAGCAGGTCCTGGCCAAACATGACGTGCACGATCTGGAAGCGCTTGCCGATGATGAAGGCGCGCCGGAACAGGCGCTTGACCTGCTCGGGCGTGGCGTTGGTGGCGATGTCGAAGTCTTTCGGTTTCACTCCCAGCAGCAGGTCACGTACGGCGCCGCCCACCACGAAGGCTTTGAAGCCGGCTTCCTGCAGCGAGGAGGTGACCCGGATCGCGTTCGACGACAGCAGCTTGGGGTCGATCCCGTGTTCCGCCGCCGTCAGCACGACCGGCTCGGTCATGTCGCGCGCTGCCTTTTTGTCTTTAACGCCAAGAATTTTGCGGATAAATTTTTTAATCATTGAATAGTTGGAGTAAAGGCCAGCCAAGGCTCGTTGCATGCGCCGATAGCGCTGCGTTCGGGTTGGTCGCTACGGGGTGGGTGACGACGGACAGGAGGGGAATATCGTTGTGTGAATCGCTGTAGAAGTGGCTGCGCCCGAATCCGTCCAGCGGGGTGCCAATCTGTTCGAGCCATGCATGCGTGTGGGTGACTTTGCCGGGACCCGAGGTGGGGCTGCCCAGCAGCTTGCCGGTCAGGTTGCCGTGTTCATCTTCCTCGGGCACGGCGGCGATCAGGTGTTCGACCCCCAGCGCCTTTGCAATCGGCGCGGTCACGAAGCGGTTGGTGGCGGTGATGATGCACACCAGGTCGCCGGCATCGAGATGGTCTTGCAGCAGCTTGCGCGCCTGCGGCAGCAGGGCTGGTTCGATCACTTCGCGCATGAATTGCGCGTGCATGGCGTCGAGCTGGGGACGCGGAAAGCGCGCCAGGGTGCCGAGCGCGAATTCGAGATACTCGACCGGGTCCAGCGTGCCCGCCTGGTACTGGGCAAAAAACGCATCGTTGCTGCGCTTGAATTCAACCGGGTCGACGGCGCCGATGCGGACCAGGAACTGGCCCCATTCGTAGTCCGAGTCGATCGGCAGTAGGGTGTGGTCGAGGTCGAACAGGGCCAGATTCTTCATTCTTTGGACTCCGCCGGCGGGGCGGTCAATAGCAGGTCGCGCAGCAGCGGTAGCGTGACCGGGCGCTGGGTTTCGAGGGAATACTGATCGAGGGCGTCCAGCATCGTCGACAGGGAGCGCATGTCGCGCTTGAAATGGGATAGCAGATAGGGTAACACGGAGGCCGACAGGGTCAAACCGCGCGCTTCGGCGGCGTTGGTCAGGGCGGCGATCTTTTCTTCGTCCGACAGTCCGTGGATCTGGTAGATCAGGCCCCAGCCCATGCGCGTGCGCAGGTCTTCGCGCACCGGCAGCACCGCTGGCGGTACCGGGCCGGTGCTGACCATGTAGGCGCCGTGCTCGCGGATCTGGTTGAACAGGGCAAAGGCGTCGATCTGGCGCGCGGCCGACAGGCGGTCGCAGTCGTCCAGCAAATACAGCGACACCTCGGGCGCGTAGGTAAATTCGGCGTCCGATGCATCCGGGCCGATGTAGCGCGCGCCCGGGGTGGCGGCCAGACCGTGCAGCAGGTGGGTCTTGCCGGCCGCGCTTTCGCCCCACAGGTAGGCAAAATGCTCACGCGAGCTGCGTTCGGCGAACTGGTGCATCAGGTGCGCCAGTTCGGCGTTTTGTCCGCCCACCGCAAAATTGTCGAGGCTGTGCGCCTGTTCCGCGCCTAAATCGAGTACCAGCTGTTTCATCATCTACGCATTATAGAAGCTGCTGCGCAGGTAGTGGCGGCGCAGATGGCGGAACGCGACCATCAGCACGGCGGACGCGGGCAGCGCCAGCAGCACGCCGACAAAGCCGAACAGCTGGCCAAAGGCCAGCAAGGCGAAGATCACGGTCAGGGCATTGAGGCCGATGCGCTCGCCCACCAGGCGCGGCGTGAGGATGAAGCCTTCCAGGACCTGGCCCACGCCATACACGCCGGCGACCATGATCAGGCCGTACCAGCCGGGGAACTGCAGCACCGCGGCCACCAGCGCCAGCGCCAGGCCCAGACCGAAGCCGATGTAAGGAATGAACACCAGCAGGCCCGATAAAATCCCGACCGGCAGCGCCACTTCCAGCCCGAACAGGGCCAGCACGCTGGAGTAGAAAATGGCCAGCACCAGCATCACCAGCAGCTGGCCGCGCAGGTACTGGGCCAGCAGGGCGTCCACTTCGAGCGCCATGGCGCGCGTTTGCACCACCCAGCGGCGCGGCACCGCCAGCGCAATGCTGCGCAGGATCTGGTGCCAGTCGAGCAGCATATAGAACAGCACCACCGGCACCAGGGTCAGAGTGACGATCCAGCTCAGCACCGCCACGCCGCCGGCGCGCGCGTAACCGAGCGCCATGGTCCAGATGCCGTCGCCGCTAGTGGCCAGTTGTTCGCTCAGCAGGGCGCGAATGCCGGACGGGTCGAGCTGGACGTGGATGCCGGCAGCGGCCAGGTGGGGCGCCAGCATCAGATTGAGTTTGGTCAGGGCCAGGGGTATTTGCGCCTGCAGCAGGGGGATTTCCTTCTGCAGCACCGGCACCACGATCAGCACCAGCGCCAGCAGGGCGGCAATGAAGGCCGTCATGACGATGATCACCGCGACCGTGCGCGGGATGGTCAGGCGGTTGCCCAGGCGGATATTGTCAAGGTAGTCGACCGCGCCATTCAGGGCATAGGCCAGGATGGCGGCGGCAATAAACGGCGCCATGATGGGGCCGAGCGCGTAAATCAGGACACCGAATGCCAGCCAGAGCACCAGCCAAAACGCGGTTTGTTTCTGCTCCGGGGTTGAAAGAAATGGCATCAGGGCGTGGATTTGTCGGTTAAATGGGCCGTGGCCGGTCCAGTTTGATAAAATAGCGGATTGTCCAGTTTTGACCGTTTTGCGGCCAAAATCGGGTTGCCGCCTTCTATTTTACCGCCTCCGCTGCCAAATACACCATGAGCCAATCTTCTAATGTTTCTCTTTCCTACCGCGATGCGGGTGTCGATATCGATGCGGGCGATGCCCTGGTCGAAGCGATCAAGCCGTTTGCCAAGCGCACCATGCGCGAGGGTGTCATGGGCGGTATCGGCGGTTTCGGCGCCCTGTTCGAGATCAGCAAGAAGTTCAAGGAGCCGGTGCTGGTGTCCGGTACCGATGGCGTCGGCACCAAGCTCAAGCTCGCTTTCGAGCTGAACCGCCATGACACGGTCGGCATCGACCTGGTGGCCATGAGCGTCAACGACATCCTGGTGCAAGGCGCCGAACCGCTGTTCTTCCTCGACTATTTCGCCTGCGGCAAGCTCGATGTGCCAACCGCCACCGCCGTCGTCAAGGGCATTGCCCAGGGCTGCGAGCAAGCCGGTTGCGCCCTGATCGGCGGCGAAACGGCGGAAATGCCAAGCATGTACCCGGCTGGTGAATACGACCTGGCCGGTTTCGCGGTTGGTGCGGTGGAAAAATCGAAGATCATCGACGGCACCAAGATTGTGCCGGGCGATGTGGTGCTGGGCCTGGCCTCGTCGGGTGTGCACTCGAACGGGTACTCGCTGGTGCGCAAGATCATTGAAGTGGCCAAGCCGGACCTGAATGGCGACTTCCACGGCCGCAAGCTGGCCGACGTGCTGATGGAGCCAACCCGTATTTACGTCAAGCCGCTGCTGGCGCTGATGGAAGCCATGGAAGTCAAGGGCATGGTGCACATCACCGGCGGCGGCCTGGTGGAAAACGTGCCGCGCGTCCTGCAGGATGGCTTGACTGCCGTGCTCGATTCGAAGGCATGGACCATGCCGCCGCTGTTCCAGTGGCTGCAGCAGCATGGCGGCGTGGCGGACGCTGAAATGCACCGCGTGTTCAACTGCGGCATTGGCATGATCGTGATTGTCTCGAAAGAGAACGCGGACGCGGCCTTTGCCCAGCTGGCTGCTGCTGGCGAAACGGTATCGCGCATCGGTACCATCCGCGCCCGCGTGGGTGATGAGCACCAGACCATTGTCGAATAAGCCGGCAGCAGCTAAATAGAAAGGGAGGAAGACGGCGCTGCCGCTTCCTCCCTTTTTTGTACCACCACATCGCCCTCGCGAAGGCGGCGGTGCGACGCCTCGCGGCCTATACCATGTCCCCGAAGTCGTTCAACGCGGTATGGGCCCCCGCCTGCGCGAGGGCGATGTAGTAAGTGCGCTTACTTTTGCGTGCCAATCTGGCGATCCAGGAACTTCTCCACCCGGCTCCAGAAGTCAATCCGGTTCGCCACCGTGGCCCAGCCGTGGCCTTCGCCCTCGTACAGCACCCACTCCACATCATTGTTGGTCTGCTTGACGGCTTCGTAGAATTTTTTCCCGTGCATCAAAGGCACGCGCCGGTCAGCGCTGCCGTAGGCCAGCAGCAGCGGCTGCTTGATGCGCGCTGCCTGTGCCAGCGGCGACGTTGCAGTGAACTGGGCCGCATCCTTGACCGGGTCGCCAATCAGTTCCGGCATGCCGTACTTGTGCCACAGTTCGGGCAGGTCGTCCTCAAAGCTCCAGTGGCCGTCAAACAGCAGTTTGATGTCGGTCACGCCCACCCAGTCGATACCGCATTTGTACAGCTCGGGATGCTTGACCAGTCCCATCAGGGTGGCGTACCCGCCATAGCTGGCGCCGGCAATGCAGATGCGCTGTGGATCGGCGTAGCCCTTGTCAATGGCCCACTGGGTGCCGTCGGCCACATCGTCCTGCATGGCCAGGCCCCATTGCTTGAAGCCGGCGCGGAAGTGGCTATCGCCAAAACCGGCGCTGCCACGGTATTCCGGTTCCAGCACCGCGTAGCCGCGCGATGCGAGGAACTGGGCATTGGCCGACCAGCCCCAGGCGCTGCCGCGCACATACGGTCCGCCGTGCACCATCACCACCATCGGTGGCTTGGCCGCACTGGCGCTGGCGCCGGCAGGCAGCGTCAGCAGGGCCGGGATATCGCGCCCGTCACGCGCCTTGTAGCGGACAAATTGCTGCTGTCCCATCTGGGCCGGATTGATGTCCGGACGGGTGCTGCCCACCAGATTGAAGGCGCCGCTGGCCGTGTTGTACATGCGGATGGTCTTGGGCTGGACGTCCGAATACGATTCCACCAGCACCCATGGCGACTGGGGACGGGCCGGCACCGAAATCAGGTTCACCGTGTTGCCCAGCAGCGCGTCGACCTTGTCCTGCAGTGCTTTCATGCCGGGGTCGAGCCACATGGTCGCTTCAGCGTCGGTGCGGGTGCGGAACCCGAGCAGTTTGCCGTTGCTGAAAATCAGGCGGCCGCTGAAATCGTAGTCGGCCAGGGTAATCAGTGCCTTTTCGCTCAGCTTGCCGGTGGCCAGATCGAAGGTGTGTACGGCGCTTTTGTCCTGGCCCGCGCGTGCACTCACATACAAGGTGCCGTCCGCGCCAAAGGCGAGCGGGCTGAACACGCCCTTGGACGCCGGGTACAGATTAAAGCTGACCACGCTGCGCCAGGCCTGGGTTGTCGGATCGCGGTAGTGCAGGGTGGCTGTGTTTTCTTCGACGGTGCCGAGCATGCGCGGCTCGCCCTTGGCGTCCAGCAGCCAGCCCTGGGTGTGCTGGGGACGTTCCACTGTGCGCGCGCGGCCAGTGGTGGTGTCGAGCAGCAGCAAGTTCAAATTGTCGAAGCTATTGCCCTTGGAGAAGTCAGGACTTTGCACATACACGCTGTCCGAATTCTGCGCGCCCGGCTGATTCATCAGCAAGGTGTTATAGGGCAGCAGCTTGTTATTCGATGAGCCCGGCTTGGCGCCGCGATGGTTGTTGCGCCGCTCCGCCAGCTGGCGGAAACCGCTGCCATCGAAGTTGGCGGCATACAGGCCGGGACCGTATTCGCGGTCGCCGGTGGCCAATTGCTTGTTGGTGGTGTCGAAGATCAGGCGCTTGTCATTGACCCACTGGACCTTGCCGATATCGACATCGGCGAAGCTGGCCGTCGGGTAGATCTTGTTGTCGGCCAGGTCGATCACGGCCAGACCCTCGCGCTTGCCGGGCACGCCGACCACCACCGCCAGCATCTTGCCGTCGGGCGAGAGCAGCGGGGCGCTGAAGGGCGTATTGTCGAAGAAGGCCGCCACAGGTGGACGGGCCGCCACCGCCGCTGCCGGCAGGGTTTGCGCGGCGCACACGGCGCTTGCGGCGAGGGATAGAGCGAGTGCAGACAGACGAACAAAAGACATCAAGACGCTCCGGTAGAGGCTGTGAACTGGTTGATAAAAAAACAATGTTAGCAGGCCATCCAGCGCAGCGCTTGAGTATTTTTGACGGCGCTATTTGTTGAGTATTTTTTCCACCGGTGCGTGCCGCAGCCGGTATGCATCCGGCATGCCCGAGCCCAGCAACGGCCGCAAATACAGGCGGAAAGCGTCGGTCACGTCGGTGCCGCTGGCGCTGATGAAGGCGTCTTCCATCACCCGCGTTTTACCGGCCACATCTTCCAGCGCCATCAGTTCGTAGTCGACCGAGTAAAAGCCGGTGCGCTTGATGGCCACCGAGCCGTTGCGATCGCCCCACATGGCAAACTGGACCGCCTTCTCGCCCACTTCGCGCGCTTCACGCTGGTCGACATCGGAGACGCAACCAATAAAGGAGCGCTGCAGATAGCCAAAGGTGTCGCCGCGCACGCGCTTGATGCCCAGCTTGGACTTGATCTCGTCGCACAGCAGATCGGCCAGCGCGCCGGTGCCGGACAATTGCACATTGCCGTGGGCATCGCGCTCGACCTCGGCCGCCAGCAGGCTGGCAATGGCTTCGCCGGACGCATCGTGAATGCCTTCCGAGACGGCAATCACGCAGCGCCCGTACTGTTCGTAGGTGCGCTTGACGTCGGCCAGGAAGTTCTCCAGCACGAACACGCGCTCGGGCAGGTAGATCAGGTGCGGGCCGTCGTCCGGGAATTTTTTGCCGAGCGCCGCTGCCGCCGTCAGGAAGCCGGCGTGGCGCCCCATCACTACGCCCACATACACGCCGGGCAGGGCAGCGTTGTCCAGGTTGGCGCCGGCAAAGGCTTGGGCAACAAAGCGCGCTGCCGAGGGGAAACCGGGCGTGTGGTCATTGCCGACCAGGTCGTTGTCGATGGTCTTGGGAATATGGATGCAGCGCAGCGGGTAGCCTGCCTTGGCTGCTTCCTCGGCCACGATGCGCACGGTGTCCGACGAGTCATTGCCGCCGATATAGAAAAAATGCTCGATCTCGTGGGCGCGCAACACGGCAAAAATTTTCTGGCAATACGCGATGTCGGGTTTGTCGCGCGTGGAGCCCAGCGCCGACGAGGGCGTGGCGCCCACCAGCTCGAGGTTATGGCTGGTTTCCTGGGTCAGGTCGACAAAGTCTTCGTTGACGATCCCGCGCACCCCATGCAGGGCGCCGTAGATGCGGGTGACGTTGCGAAAGCGGCGCGCCTCCAACACCACGCCCACCATCGACTGGTTGATCACGGCGGTGGGGCCGCCTCCCTGAGCGACCAGAATTTTTCCCGACGACATGCGCATCTCCTTGAGTGGGTGAACCGGCAAGGGGTAGCTTACCCCGGTTTGCGCGCGGTGTGCAGCTCAGCAGCCGAACCGGCTGCGGCGGCAGCGTTCCAGCCGGGCGGCGCGCACCATCAGCTCGGCCTGGCGGTCGAGTTCTTCCTGTTCGCGCTGACGGGCAGCGGCGGCGGCGCGTTCAGCTTCCTGGCGCGCGGCCCAGCGCTCGGCGTCGCGGCGTGCGTCTTCCGCGTCGGCTTTGCTGCGCTCGGCGTAGCGTTTGTTGAACTCGGCGTTGGCTTCGGCCAGGCGTTCCGATTCGGCTTGCAGGCGCGCTGCGCGGGTACTGTCGGCAGCGGGGGGCGGTACCTCAAGGCGCCGTTCAGCGCGGGTGTTGGCCTGGCAGGCGCTGTCGGAAAAGGTGATCTTGCCGTCGGCGCCGACGCATTTATACAGCGTGCCGGCGCTGGCCTGGGTGCTTAGCAGGATCAAAACAGTCAGGACAGGCACACGCATGATGAGCTCCGCAAAAAAATGAACCAACATCGTCCTCGCGAAGGCGGGGACCCATACCACTTTACCGGAGTCGTTCACCGTGCCATGGCCCCCCGCCTGCGCGAGGGCGATGTTGCAAGCTAGCTGATTACTCTGGCGAACGGACATCGTCCACCTTCGCGAGGACGATGTTGCATGCTATACATTACTCCGGCGAACGGACATAGTCCACCATCGCCTCGGTCTGCGCATCCGGCCTGCGCGTGACCAGACTCACCAGCACCAGCACCGCCATCCCCGCCGGCACTCCAAATATACCAGCTGAAATCGGCGCAATATGCCACCACTGCGCGCTGGCACTGCCGCCCAGGATCGGGTTGGTATGCAGCATATACCAGGCGCATACGGCAAACCCGGCTGCCATGCCGGCAATGGCGCCAGCCTGGTTGGCGCGCTTCCAGAACACCCCCAGCACCAGCGCAGGGAACAAGGTCGACCCGGCCAGCGAAAAGGCCGCGCCCACCAGCGACAGAATGTCGCCCGGCTTGGTCGAGGCGGCGTACGCTGCAATAAAGGCCACCCCCAGCAGCAGCAACTTGGAAATGGTCACCCGCTTCTGGGTCGAGGCAGTCGGGTCCACCACCTTGTAATACACATCGTGCGAGAGCGCGTTGGAAATGGCCAGCAGCAAGCCGTCGGCCGTTGACAGCGCCGCTGCCAGGCCGCCTGCGGCGACCAGCCCGGAAATCACATACGGCAGGCCGCCGATTTCGGGCGTGGCCAGCACCAGCACGTCACCGTCGATGGCGATTTCGGCCAGCTGCACGATGCCGTCGCCGTTGACGTCGCTCACACTGATCAAGGGATGAATCTTGTCCACATTGGCCCAGTAGGAGATCCAGGTCGGCAGGTGGCCAAAATCGCTGCCCACCAGCGTGCTGTAAATATCGTATTTGACCAGCACCGCCAATGCCGGAATGGTCAGGTAGATCAGCAAAATGAAGAACAGGGTCCAGAACACCGAGATGCGAGTGTCGGACACGCCAGGCGTGGTGTAGGCGCGCATCAGAATGTGCGGCAACGCGGCCGTGCCCAGCATCAGGCACAGCACCAGGGCCAGAAAGTTGTTGCGCCGGATGTCGGACTGGTCCGCGTCGGGCGCGGCAAAGGGCGTGGCGTGGGGCTGCGGCGCCCGCGCCCGGGCCAGGTTGGCTTCGCGCAGCGTCTGCCATTCACGCGCCGCCTCCTCGGCATTCTTGGGGTACGCGATCAGGATCTTTTCCGCCGCCCGGATTTCGCCCAGCGAGCCGTTGCGCAGACGCACCGCGTCCAGGCCGCGCTGCACTTCTTTCAAGCCTGCTTCCCACGAGCCGGGCAGGGTGCGCAGGCGTTCGCCATACTGGCCGGCGCGCTGGAGGAAAATGGCGCGCACTTCCAGCTCGCGCGGGTCGGCCTGCAGCTGCGCTTCGCGCGCGGCCAGCTTGGGCAGCACGGTGCCGTATGCCACTTGCGGCAGGGGATTGTCGGTGTGCTTGGCCGACAGCCACATGGTAGGAATCAGGAAGGCGACCAGGATGATGATGTACTGCGCCACCTGGGTCCAGGTGATGGCGCGCATGCCGCCCAGGAAGGAACACACCAGGATACTGGCCAGGCCAAGGAAAATCCCGACCGAAAAATCGACGCCCGTAAAACGCGAGGCGATCAGGCCGACCGCGTAAATCTGCGCCACCACGTAGGTGAACGAGACGATGATGGTCGCCCCCACAGCCATGATGCGCACCGCCGTGCCGCGCCCGCGCACCCCGCCGTAGCGGGTGGCCAGAAAATCGGGAATGGTGTACTGGGCAAAGCGGCGCAGGTAGGGCGCAATCAGCAGCGCTACCAGCACATAGCCGCCGGTCCAGCCCATGATGTAGGCCAGGCCGTCAAAGCCTTGCAGATACAGGCCGCCGGCCAGGCTGATGAAACTGGCCGCCGAAATCCAGTCGGCGGCGGTGGCCATGCCGTTGAAAATGGCCGGCACCCGCCGCCCCGCCACGTAATACTCGGACACGTTCGAAGTGCGGCTGATGACGCCAATGGCCGCGTACAAGCCGATCGTGGCGATCATGAACAGATAGCCGATCCAGACCCGCGGCATGCCTTCGCGTTCCAGGATGAACAGCGAAATCAGGAAGGCCACGAAGCAGGCGCTGTACCAGCCGTAGTAGCGCGCCAGGCGCTGGCGGTAGGTGTTCTGGATGGTCATGACGGCGCTCCGGCCTGTGCCAGTGCGCGCGCAAAGCGCCGGTCCTGGCGCGCCATGAACAGCGCATACACGCCCAGAATCGCCAGGTACAGCAGTGACGCGCCCTGGGCGGCCAGGTAGAACGAGAGCGGCCAGCCAAATACCGTGACGGTGGCCAGTTCGCGTGCAAAAAACACGGTGCCGACGGTGCTGCCGAACCATAGCACCAGCAGCACGGCGGTCAGGCGGCGCGTGCGCTGCCAGTGCGCCGCGCGTGCGGCCAGCAGGGCTTTGATGTCTTCACTCATGCATCGGTTTCCTGATCGGGTGCGGGCGCCGGGAAGGTCAGGCGGAACAGGCAGCCCGGGCGCTTTTTCTCTTCGCTGCGCGGATTATTAAAAATATCGACTTCGGCGCCGTGCTGCAGCGCGATCTCGCGCACGATCGCCAGCCCCAGTCCGCTGCCTGGTGCGGTGTTACCAAGAATGCGGTAAAAGCGCTCAAACACGTGGCTGCGCTCGGCCGGGGGAATGCCCGGTCCGGTGTCTTCCACTTCCAGGATCGCCTGGCCTGTGTCGTCCCGCACACGCACGGTCACGCTGCCGCCGGCCGGGGTGTAGCGCAGGGCATTGTCAATCAGGTTCGAGAGCAGCTCGCGCAGCATCAGCGCATTGGCGCGGATGAAGACGGGATGCCAGGGTTCTTCGTAGCCCAGGTCGATACGGGCCGCAAACGAAGCTTGCACCCAGTCCTGCACCACGGCGCGCGCCACCGCATCGAGATCGAGTTCTTCAAAAGCGGCGCCGGTATGGGTCTGGTTTTCCGCGCGCGCCAGCGCCAGCAGCTGGTTGACCAGACGCGTGGCCGATTCCGAGCTTTTGGACAGCTGCTCGAGCGAGCGGTGGATTTCATCCGGATCGAGCTGGCGCAGCGCCAGCTCGGACTGCATGCGCATGCCGGCCAGCGGGGTCTTCATCTGGTGCGCAGCGTCGGCGATGAAGCGTTTTTGCATGTCGATGGTTTGCGACAGCCGTTCCAGCATGTCGTTGAGCGAGCCGACCAGGGGCGAGATCTCTTCCGGCACCTGGTGCGATTCGATCGGTGACAGGTCATCCGGGCGGCGCGCGCGAATCCGTTCCTGCAGCTGGGCCAGCGGCGACAGGCCGCGCGCCAGCGCAAACCAGACCAGGGCCAGCACGATCGGCAGGATGATGAACTGCGGCAGAATCACACCCTTAATGATTTCGTTGGCCAGGCGCGCGCGCTTGTCCAGCGTTTCGGCCACCTGCACCAGGGCCGCGTGCGGCTCGTCGCTGCGTTCGGCCAGGGGGCGCAGGTCGAGGTAGGAAAAAGCCACCCGCACCTGGCTGCCATACATCACATCATTGCGAAAGTGGACCCGGCCCAGGCGAAAGCGATCGGCGTCCTGCGGATGCGGCAGTTCGCGGTCGCCATCCACATGTTCGCCGCCCGGGCCGGCAATCTGGAAATACACATTGTCGACGTCGTCGGCGCGCAGGATGTCGCGCGCGCTGCCGGGCAGGCGCGAGACGACCTTGCCATCCACCTCGCGCACCTGCTGCGCCAGCACCGTCACGCTGTCTTCCAACGCATGGTCGAAGGGCTGGTTGGCAATCGACTTGGCCACCAGGTAGGTGATGGCGATACTCATGGGCCACAGCAGCAGCAGGGGCGCCAGCATCCAGTCGAGGATCTCGCCGAACAGCGAGTGCTGGATGTTTTCTTCGGGCTCCGGATTGGGCGGGACATACAACTGCGGCTCGGGCGCGCGCGCCAGCGCGGCGGCGCGTTCCAGGCCGGCGTCGCGCTCGTCCATGCTCACTCGGCAGCGCTGTCAGACGCGCCGCCAGGGGCGAATTTCTCAAGGCAGTAGCCCAGACCGCGCACGGTGGCAATGCGCACGCCGCCCACTTCGATCTTCTTGCGCAGCCGGTGCACATACACCTCAATGGCGTTGTTGGACACTTCCTCGCCCCATTCGCACAAATGGTCGACCAATTGCTCTTTCGAGACCAGGCGGCCGGCCCGCGCCAGCAAAATTTCCAGCAGGCCCAGTTCGCGCGCCGACAGTTCCAGCATCTGATCATTAATATAGGCACTGCGCCCGACCTGGTCATATACCAGGGGGCCGTGGCGCACCACGGTGGGGCCGCCGCCGGCGCCGCGCCGGGTCAGGGCGCGCACGCGCGCTTCCAGTTCGGACAGGGCAAACGGCTTGGCCATGTAATCGTCGGCGCCCAGGTCCAGTCCATTGACGCGCTGTTCAATCGAATCGGCTGCCGTCAGAATCAGCACCGGCAGCAGCGACGAGCGCGCGCGCAGGCGGCGCAGCACTTCCAGTCCGGACAATTTGGGCAAGCCCAGGTCGAGAATCAGCAGGTCGAATTCCTGGGTCGACAGCGCGGTGTCGGCCTCCTGCCCGTTCTTCACACAATCAATGGCATAGCCTGACTGGCGCAGGGAGCGCGTCAGTCCATCGGCCAATACGCTATCATCTTCGGCGAGTAAAATACGCATGCTTTCCCTATGTGGCTGTGCCCGTATTGTGTTTCATTTGGCCGGGGCCGGGGAATTTTTTTAGAAAAGGGCGCAAGTTGCGCTTGCCAAGACTACTGTACGCTTGTACAGTGTCACCTGTGATGTGACAACCGCCCTTTTTCAGACTGAAAGAAAATCATGGACGACAAAAGAAACGTAATGAATGCTGGCGAAAAGGGCAAGGCGCTGGCCGCCGCCCTGGCCCAGATTGAAAAGCAGTTTGGCAAAGGCTCGGTCATGCGCATGGATGCCAGCATGCCGGTCGAAGAAGTGCAAACCGTGTCCACCGGCTCGCTCGGTCTCGATATCGCGCTGGGCGTGGGCGGCTTGCCGCGCGGCCGTATCGTCGAAATCTACGGTCCTGAATCGTCCGGTAAAACCACGCTGACGCTGCAGACCATCGCGCAAATGCAAAAACTGGGCGGCACCTGCGCCTTTATCGACGCCGAACATGCGCTGGACGTCACCTATGCCCAAAAATTGGGCATCAACCTGTCCGAGCTGCTGATCTCCCAGCCCGATACCGGCGAACAGGCACTTGAAATCACCGACGCGCTGGTGCGTTCCGGCAGTGTCGACCTGGTTGTCATCGACTCGGTGGCGGCACTGACCCCGCGCGCTGAAATCGAAGGCGACATGGGCGATTCGCTGCCCGGCCTGCAAGCGCGCCTGATGTCCCAGGCCCTGCGCAAGCTGACCGGCTCGATCAACCGCACCAACACCCTGGTCATCTTCATCAACCAGATCCGCATGAAGATCGGCGTCATGTTCGGCAGCCCTGAAACCACCACCGGTGGCAATGCGCTCAAGTTCTACGCTTCCGTGCGTCTGGACATTCGCCGTACTGGCTCCATCAAGTCTGGCGACGAAGTGATCGGCAACGAAACCAAGGTCAAGGTCGTCAAGAACAAGATCGCGCCACCGTTCAAGGAAGCCCACTTCGATATTCTCTATGGAGAAGGCACGTCGCGCGAAGGCGAAATCCTTGACCTGGGTGCGGACAACAAGGTCGTGGAAAAGTCGGGTTCCTGGTACAGCTACAACGGCGAGCGTATCGGCCAGGGCAAGGACAATGCCCGTCTGTTCCTGAAAGAGCGTCCCGCCCTGGCACGCGAAATCGAGAACAAGGTGCGCGCTGCCCTGGGCGTGCGCGAACTGCCGCCGCCTGCCGGTGAAGAAGCGCCTGCCAAGGTAGCGAAACTGAAGGCGGTTGCCGAGTAAGATGCCTGCACCCCAGCTGAGCCTGAAGGCGCGCGCCTTGCGGTATTTGTCAATGCGCGAGCACAGCCGGCTGGAACTGGGGCGCAAGCTGTCCAGATATGCCGAGGAGGGCGAGGATGTCGCCGCCCTGCTCGATTTTCTGGAAAAGAATAACTGGCTGTCGCAGGAACGTTTTTCCGAATCCCTGATTCATCGCCGTTCTGCGCGCTTTGGCAACAGCCGCATCGTGGCCGAACTGCAAAGTCACGGGGTCAACGGCGAAGCATTGCAAGAACTCAAAGCGGGTCTGGCCGACAGCGAGACCGCCCGCGCCTGCGAAGTGTGGCAGCGCAAATTCGGCACGGTCGCCACCGATCCTGCCGAGCGTAACAAGCAAATGCGTTTTCTGCTGCAGCGCGGCTTTTCGCAAAAAGCCGTGCGCACCGCGCTCCAGGGCGCGCCGGAAGACGACGACGATTAAGGTAAAAAAGCGGAGCGTCTTTCATCGTATGCGCCGACGCCGGCCGGCCATACTCCTCAAAGGTGGAAGGCGCTGCGCTTTTTTACTACCATTTGGTGTCGCTGAACCATTCGCGACGCAAGCCGACGATGGTTGCCGGCAGCAGGGCGACGATGCCCGCGCTGACAATGATCAGCCAGCTCAGCCAGAGCGGGGCGTTGGCCAGCCAAGGGCTAGGCTCGTCGGAATCCGGCAGTAGCGCAGCGGTCAGGGTGAACGCCAGACCGACGCTAAACAAGCTCCCCATGGCGCGCCCCCACGCGACACGACGCATGTGTCCGGCCAGCGCAATGACGACCAGCCCGGCCATGACATGCACGGACCAGGAGAATCGATCCATCGCCATCGACATCCCCAGCATGGCCAGTATCAGGACCATCATGGCAGCCAAGGCCAGATGGGCCAGCCGGGCATACCAGGGTAGCGACGGTGCCAAGGGCGTTTCCCATTTCATGATCGAAACCTTTCGTTTTCGCAGCTGCGTATTTGCGCCACCTGATTGTGCAAATGGCGTCAACGACGCCTGCCATGCGGCGCATCTTGCCCGTAATATCAATATTTTGTCCAGCAATAACAATCTGACAAGTCGATTCTAAATAAGGCACGCCCGAGTCCGGTGTGATAAACTTTCGGGGTTTTCGCAGCGCCGCATGAGCGGTTTGTTGCCGTAGAAGCTGCGGCATCAGTGCAATAGCACACGGCTGCATACTATTTACGCCGCATTTCCGGCATTGGTCTTTATGCCCCTGTCTTCTCCTGTCCCTCGCGCCTTGCGGCATACGCGCGCCATCCAGATCGATGCCTATGCGCGCGACGATGGCTTGTGGGATCTTGACGCCTGCATTTCCGACGTCAAGGTGAAAGACGTGGTGCTCGCCTCCGGCGCGCGCCCCGGCGGCACTTTCCTGCACAACCTCAGCCTGCGCATTACCATCAACCGCGAGCTGCAGATTGTGGGCGCCGAAGCCGCTTCCGACGCGGTTCCCTATCCTGGTTATTGCGACACCATCGGCCCGGCCTATCAGCAACTCATCGGCCTGTCGCTGGTCAAGGGTTTTCGTGCCGCGATCAAGGAACGCCTGTCCGGCGTGCTGGGCTGCACCCATTTGACCGAGCTGGCGCAAATTCTGCCGACCGCCGCGATCCAGGCCTATGCCAATGATGTGATCCAGACCCGCGACGGCGATGGCGACGACCAGCTCGCCGAGCAACCATTTCAGCTTGAAAAATGCCACGCGTTGCGGCTGCGCGCGCCGGCGGTGGCCCGGTATTATCCGCGCTGGGCAATCAAACCTGCAGCGCAATAGCAATCCCGTTTTTTTTACGTACCCCAACCGTATTTCCACACCATCAGTTTCAAAAGAAGGGAAGCCAGTATGAAGATCCATGAGTATCAAGGCAAAGAAATCCTCCGGCAATTCGGAGTGACGGTTCCGCGCGGCATTCCGTGCCTGACCGTTGACGAAGCCGTCAAGGCAGCCGAAACGCTGGGCGGCCCAGTCTGGGTAGTCAAGGCGCAAATCCATGCTGGCGGCCGCGGCAAAGGCGGCGGCGTGAAAGTGGCCAAGTCGCTTGAGCAAGTCAAAGAGTATGCCAACCAGATCATGGGCATGCAGCTGATCACGCACCAGACCAGCGCGGAAGGCCAGAAAGTACGCCGCCTGCTGATCGAAGAAGGCGCCGACATCAAGAAAGAACTGTATGTGTCGCTGGTCACCGACCGCGTCAGCCAGCGCGTGGTGCTGATGGCATCGAGCGAAGGCGGCATGGACATCGAAGAAGTTGCCCACAGCAATCCGGAAAAAATCCACCACATCGCCATCGACCCGTCCGTCGGTGTGACCGATGCCGAGTGCAATGACATCGGCACCAAGATCGGCGTGCCTGCCGCATCGCTGGCTGACTTCGCAGTGCAAATCAAGGGCCTGTACAAAGCCTACTGGGAAACCGATTGCTCGCTGGCCGAAATCAACCCGCTGATCCTGACCGGTTCGGGCAAGGTCATCGCACTGGACGCCAAGTTCAACTTCGATTCGAACGCCCTGTATCGCCAGCCAAACATCGTTGCCATGCGCGACCTGGACGAAGAAGATCCAGCCGAAGTGGAAGCGTCGAAATTCGACCTGGCTTACATTTCGCTCGACGGCAATATCGGCTGCCTGGTGAACGGCGCCGGTCTGGCCATGGCCACCATGGACACCATCAAGCTGTTCGGCGGCGAGCCAGCCAACTTCCTGGACGTGGGCGGCGGTGCAACGGCTGAGAAAGTCACCGAAGCATTCAAGATCATGCTGAAAAACCCAGGCCTGAAAGCCATCCTGGTCAACATTTTCGGCGGCATCATGCGCTGCGACGTGATCGCCGAAGGCGTGATCACCGCCTCCAAGGCTGTGTCCCTGAAAGTGCCACTCGTTGTGCGCATGAAGGGCACCAACGAAGAGATCGGCAAGAAGATGCTGGCTGACTCCGGCCTGCCGATCATCGCCGCAGACACGATGGAAGAAGCGGCCAAGGCCGTGGTTGCCGCCGCTGCCGGTCAAGCTTAATTCGAAGGAAATACCATGTCGATTCTGATCAATAAAGATACCAAAGTAGTTACCCAAGGGATCACCGGCAAGACCGGCCAGTTCCACACCCGTATGTGCCGCGACTACGCGAACGGCAAGAATGCCTTCGTTGCTGGCGTGAACCCGAAGAAAGCCGGCGAAGATTTCGAAGGCATTCCAATTTTCGCCAACGTGGCCGAAGCGAAGAAAGAAACCGGCGCCAACGTGTCGGTGATCTACGTGCCGCCAGCAGGCGCGGCTGCCGCGATCTGGGAAGCTGTTGAAGCTGAACTGGACCTGGCCATCTGCATCACCGAAGGCATTCCCGTGCGTGACATGATGGCCCTCAAGGACCGCATGGCCAAAGCCGGTTCCAAGACCCTGCTGCTGGGTCCGAACTGCCCAGGCTTGATCACGCCAGACGAAATCAAGATCGGCATCATGCCAGGTCACATCCACCGCAAGGGCCGCATCGGCGTGGTCTCGCGTTCGGGCACCCTGACCTATGAAGCGGTTGGCCAGTTGACCGCACTTGGTCTGGGCCAGTCGTCGGCAGTGGGCATTGGCGGCGACCCGATCAATGGTCTGAAGCACATCGACGTCATGAAAATGTTCAACGATGATCCTGATACCGACGCCGTCATCATGATTGGCGAAATCGGCGGTCCGGACGAAGCCAATGCGGCCTACTGGATCAAGGACAACATGAAAAAGCCAGTGGTGTGCTTCATCGCGGGCGTCACCGCGCCACCAGGCAAGCGCATGGGCCACGCCGGCGCGCTGATCTCGGGCGGTGCCGATACCGCGCAAGCCAAGCTGGACATCATGGCTGAATGCGGCATCAAGGCCACCAAAAACCCGTCGGAAATGGCGCGTTTGCTGAAAGACATGCTGTAAGCCTGACACGCAGCGTTGTTGCTTGAGGACGGGGAGCGAGAGCTCCCCGTTTGCATTTGGAGAATCATTTCATCTCGGCATGGAACGTGCTAGTACTGCATTGCAGCCACACTGTCGCGCATGGCAATGCTGTGTTAATTTGTAAATATACGTGATCTAGTTGATAATATCGGGATTGGATGTTTCCCGTGTGTTTTGTGGCCCGACTGGCCGGAGATTGAAGTGGCAAAACTGATTGTTTCGTGTGAATCGCAGGTGGTCAAAGAAGTCGAGCTCGACAAAGAGCGGATGACGCTCGGGCGCAAGGCCCACAACGATATCGTGGTCGAACATAAAGCCGTCAGCGGCCAGCATGCCAGCATCCTGGTGTCGATCGACGACGCCATTCTGGAAGATTTGGGCAGCACCAACGGCACGTTTGTGAATGGGCAGAAGATTTATCGCCACAAGCTGGCCCATGGCGACAAGATCGTGATTGCCACTTACGAAATGGAATTTCTGGCCACGCCGCCCAAGCCAGCCCGTTCCGGCTGGATCGAGGTCGGCAGTGGCGCCCATGTGGGCACCAAGCTGCCCTTGACCAAGCCGCTCACGACCGTGGGCAAGCCCGGTACGGCCGTGGTGGCCATCAGTTTTGCCGCCGGCACCTATTTCGCTTCCAACATCGAAGGTGAAACCGGTGCCCAAGTCAATGGCAGCGGCCTGGGCGATGTGCCGCAGCGACTCGAGCACGGCGACGTGATCAACCTGGCTGGCACCCGCATGACCTTCCACGCGCGCTGAGCGCGCGCAGCGTTACAGCCAGGGACGCAAGTCCACCATCTCCAGGACGGTGCCATCGGCGCGGTTGATCAGCACCGTGACGTCCTGGGCTTTTCCTTTCAGCGGCAAGAAGCCGGCATCGATCTGCCTGGCCCGGTACTTCTCCGCCAGCTGCGTCACTTTTGCCGTCTCGGCCCGATTGAAATTGTTCAGTTCCGCCAGGGGCCTGGACTTGGCAATGATGTCCGCCTTCGCCTGGACTAATGGGCGGTAGTACTTGGGCAATTGATGCAGGTCGGCGCCGCCCGTAGCGGACGAGAACGTCAGTGCCGAACGCTCGCCTGAGTCGGCCGGCAGAATCGCGGCCACCGTCTTCGGACCGAGCAAGGGTACCTGTTTGAATTCGCTCAGCGTGACCGGCGCCAGCTTGGCGTCATCGAGGTCGTTGGCATACATCAGGTCGAAGCGATCGACCGCAAACACCACGTAGGCAGGACGCGCTATGTACACCGTGTGCAAGCCGTAGCACAACGCGGCCAGCTGGATCAGCCCGACAATGAGCAGATCGCGCTTGAGTTCGGGTTTGGCGCGGTTGAACACGCACAGGGTGATCAAGGGGCCGAGGGAAATATCGACCACCAATAGCAGCAGGAAAATCTCGGTCACACCGCAGGCCTGGGCCAGCGGTGTCGGGTACAGCACCAAAAACACCAGCGCAGCACTGAGTGCCGCAACACACAGCGAAATAAGCAAATGCAAGCCTGATGCACGCAAGCGATCAGCCATCTGTGGTGCCATTGTCAATCTCCTTCTTCCATAAAAAACGCCCGCAGCAGCGGGCGTTTTAAACTTGCATCCGCCCGGCCTGCGCCGGGTGGAGATCATACTATATTACAGACCAGCCAGAACTGCTTGACGGCAGGTTGCTGGGAAGAACTTGTAGTCCTTGGTGTCAGCGTCGGTACCGCAGGACCAGCCCAGGATCGCGTCAGCAGCGGTCGTCATTGGCTTGGTGCGCTTGTCGTCGGTGGTTGGCTGCAAAATGATGCTCTTGCCGTCAGCGCCGGTAGCAACACCACGGATCAGACCCGAGGTGATTTTGCCGTTGGTCGAATCAACTGCGATGCCGCCAGCCATGTATTTGGTCTGGACGTCTTTGCTGCAACCAGCTTGTTCAGCATCGGTTGGGAACTTGGCGTTGGTCTGGATGAATTCCGAAACAGCACCTTTGCATGCGCCAACTTGCAGGTTTACCTCGGTCACTTTAGCGCGCGCGGTGTAATCCTGGTAAGCAGGCAGTGCAACAGCAGCCAGAATACCGATAATTGCCACAACGATCATCAGTTCGATCAGGGTAAAGCCAGCTTCGATTTTTTGGGAAACTTTCATCATTCTCTCCTAGGGGGTTAAATTACCGGCAGCGTTTGCCTTGATTATTACTAAGCAACCGGCGTGCCAGCTTTCTTGCCCATAGGATAGGCAAAAAGTGCCCATTGACATCCCCAACGCGCTATCATCTTGCCTAGAAACAGCCGCTGACACCCATTTGAAGGGTGCCTGACGGTCTCAAACGGAGGTGATGTGGAAGTCGGCTCGACAGGAACAAATCTGGACTTCATCAGTGTGGCCGCCGCGCTCAGCCTGACCACCTGGAGTGAAAGTACGATGCGCAGGCGGATTGCCGAAGGCACGGTCACCCGGCGCATGGAGAGCTGCGCGAACGGCCGCGCCATGGTGGACTTCGCCTCGATCCGGCCGCACGTCGTGTTGCCGCTGGACGACACTGATCTGGCGTTGATCAAGGCGGCCGATGACGGTGCTGCCTGGGCGCAAAGCGATCTGGCCTTGCATTTTCTCTTTTACCAGCAGCCAAAGGCCGGTCGCTACTGGCTGGAACTGGCGGCCAAGCAGAATTTCCCCAGTGCGATGTACTTTTTAGGGCGCTGCTATACCGATGGGATCGGGGTCGTGAAAAATGAAAACGAGGGGCTGATCTGGATTCTGCGGGCCGCCGTCCTGGGCGATCCCGTGGCAGCGGCGCAAATGCAGCACGTGCGCGACACGGTCAGTGGCGCCAGCCGCTAGGGCCAGCGTTCCGATACGGATTTTTGCTGAGCAATAAAAAACGCCCGCAGTTGCGGGCGTTTTTACTTGCATGCCACCCGGCCAAGGCCAGGTGGCGATCAGAACTATTACAGGCCAGCCAGAACTGCTTGACGGCAGGTTGCTGGGAAGAACTTGTAGTCCTTGGTAGCAGCGTCGGTACCGCAGGACCAGCCCAGGATCGCGTCAGCAGCGGTGGTCATTGGCTTGGTGCGCTTGTCGTCGGTGGTTGGCTGCAGAATGATGCTCTTGCCATCAGCGCCGGTAGCGACGTTACGGATCAGACCCGAGGTGATTTTGCCGGTGGTCGAATCAACGGTGATGCCGCCAGCCATGTATTTGGTTTGCACGTCTTTGCTGCAACCAGCTTGTTCAGCGTCGGTTGGGAACTTGGCGTTGGTCTGGATGAATTCCGAAACAGCACCTTTGCATGCGCCAACTTGCAGGTTTACCTCGGTCACTTTAGCGCGAGCGGTGTAGTCCTGGTAAGCAGGCAGTGCAACAGCAGCCAGAATACCGATAATTGCAACAACGATCATCAGTTCGATCAGGGTGAAGCCGGCTTGGATTTTTTTCGAAACGTTCATGATTTCTCCGTGGGTTTAAGGTGATAACTAGCAGTTCGTCTGCCATGCATCACTATAAGCATCTTCCGTGCCAGCAATTGAGTTGTCCGTAAACCAATGCTCTGAGGGGCAAGTACTGCCGTGTGGCATTTCTTTTCCCTGTCTTGACACCCCCGAAAGGGGCGCCGGGTGGTTCCAGGCGGCGGTGCTGACAAAAAATGGCAGCCCTGGCGGGATGCCAGCCGCATAAAACGGGTGTCAGCTGCCGCTGTGCCGCCAGTCGGTCTTGCCGCCGTGCTTTTCCAGCACCCGCACATCGGTCATGACCATGCCCCGGTCGACTGCCTTGCACATATCATAAATCGTCAGCAGGCCGACCTGGACCGACATCAGGGCTTCCATCTCGACCCCCGTCTTGCCCACGGTCTCGACCTGGGCCTGGCAGTGCACCGCGCAGGCGGCCTGGTCGATGTCGAAGCTGACCGTGACCCGGGTCAGTGCCAGCGGATGGCACAGCGGCACCAGTTCGCTGGTTTTTTTCGAGGCCATGATGGCGGCGATGCGGGCAATGCCAAGCACATCGCCTTTTTTTGCCGTACCGGACGTGATCAGTGCCAGCGTGGCCGGCTGCATGCGGATGGTGCCTGCCGCCACGGCAATGCGGTGCGTATCGGCCTTGGCGGCAACATCGACCATGTGGGCCTGGCCGCTGGCGTCGAAATGGCTAAGCTGGTCTGGCGTATTCTGGCTCATATATAAGGGGCTGGTAACAAAGTGTTTCGATGGCGGGCCCGGTCGCGTTGCCCGGGCAGATGCGGGTATCATAGCACCGTGAAATCGAAAACCGACTCCCTGCGGGGCCTCGCGCTGGGCACTGCGCTGCTGGCGGCCCTGGCCGCCCCCACTGCTGCCGGGCAGGCCCAGGCCATTCCCAATAATACGGCCCTGCCGACGCTGGGCGATGCTGCCCGCGGCGACCTCTCGCCCATCATCGAGCGCAAGCTGGGCGAAGAAATCATGCGCGATATCCGGCGCAACAATGATTATCTCAATGATGAAGCGGTCCTGGAATACCTGAACAATTTCGGCAGCGGCCTGGTGGCGGCCTATCCGGGGGCGCGCGGCGAAACCAATAACGACTTTTTCTTTTTCGCGGTCCGCGATCCGCAGCTCAATGCCTTCGCCCTGCCGGGCGGTTTCATTGCCGTGCATTCGGCCTTGCTGCTGTCGGCCCAGTCCGAGAGCGAGCTGGCTTCGGTCCTGGGCCACGAAATCGGCCACGTGGCGCAGCGCCACATTGCGCGCATGATCGGCCAGCAAAAGCAGGATGTACTGATTCCCCTGGCCGCCCTGGTGCTGGCCGCGCTGGCGGCGCGTTCCTCGAGCGACGCAGCCATGGGCGTCTTCATGGGTGGCCAGGGCCTGGCCATCCAGCGCCAGCTCAATTTCAGCCGCGACGCCGAGCGCGAAGCTGACCGGGTCGGTTTCCAGATCATGGGCGCGGGCGGCTACGATACCTCCGGCATGGTGGCTTTTTTCCAGCGCATGCAAGTGGCCAGCCGGGCCTACTCCGATCTGGTGCCGGCCTATCTGCGCAGTCACCCGCTCACCACCGAACGCATTTCCGACATCCAGGCACGGATCCGCGAAGTGCCCTACCGCCAGCGCATCGATAATGTCGAGTTCTATTTAGTACGTGGGCGGGTCCGGGTGCTGCAGGATGAAAGCGCGCGCGGACGCAGCGAGGCGCAGGCCGCGCTTGAGGCACAGCTGCAGTCGCAGAACCGGCAACATCAGGCTGGCGCCCAGTATGGCCTGGCCTTCCTCGCGCTGAAACGGGGCGAACTGGCCAAGGCGCAGAGCTGGCTGGACAAGGCGCGCGGCACCATGCGCCGCAGCGAGGGCACGTTCTCGACCGGTCAGGCCGCTTCCGATGGCGCCGCCATGTTCGCTTCGCTGGAGCTGGAAATCAAGATGGCGCCGGGTCAAAGTGCCGCCGTGCGCGAACAGGGCGTGAAAGACGCAGCGGCGGCCCACCAGCGCTTCCCGCTCTCGCGCGGCATCGCCCACCAGTATGCCGAAGCCCTGATTGACACCGGCAGGCTGGCCGAAGCGACCACCTATCTGCGCGACCAGTCCCAGTCTTACCGGCAAGAAGAGAAAATCCATGAATTGCTGGCCAAGGCCTACGCGGCCCAGGGCAAGCTGGCGCTGCAGCATATTTCCCTGGCCGAATACTATGCCCTGGCCGGCGGCAAGAAGTCGGCGCTGGACCAGCTTGACATCGCGCGCAAGTCGGCCGACGCCTCGTTCTACGACATGGCCTTGATCGATGCGCGCGAGCGCGAGTGGAAAGAGCAAGTGCGCGAAGAAATGAAAGACGCGCCGAAAGAAAAAAACTAGGCTGGCTGGGGCAGGCGCACAAAACCGAAGTGGGCCGGCACGCTGGCGCTTGCCAGCGGCTGGACCATGACTGCCGCATCACGGTAGCGCAAGCTCAGCGTGCCAGCGCCATCGGTCAGCCAGGCCAGCAGCGCCTCGTCGCTGACAGGCACGCCGTCAATGTGCATGGCGGGCAGCAGCTGCGCCATATCACGGTCATCGAGCTGGGCGACCCGCGCGCCGCTTTGCACGATCAGCGCACCAGTGTCGGTCAGATACGCGGCATCGAGCCTGTCCAGGGCCTCGCCCGTGTGCAGCACCAGACCGTGCTGCGGGTCGGTGCGCGCCACATACGGCGTGGTTTCCAGATTCAGGTACACGCGCTGCGGGCCGTTCTGGAAATACCAGCAGCCGCGCTCGTCCGCCAGGTAGTTGCGGTTGATGAAGGCCAGCAAGGCAGACTGGATCACCTTGTCACCGGCCAGGCCCAGATGCTGGGCCCGTTCGTCGCGCATGCGCCAGGCGCCGCGCGCATCCAGCGCCAGCCAGCCGTAGCAGTGCGGTACATTGGGCCACTTGGCCATGGCTTTTTTTACGATGTCATCCATGTTCGGGAGCTTGGCACAGTTCGGCTTGCGCAGGCGCGCGCGAGTCCGCTTTGCCTTCGAGGAAATGCAGCAGTTTTTGCGGCAGCCAGTCCAGCCGGCCGGGCGGGCCGCCGTTGGCAAAGCCCACGTGGCCGCCGTGCGCGGGGTAGTCCAGGCGCACGTGCGAGGACGCATGGCGCGGCAGGTATTGCCCCGGCAAGAAAGGATCGTTGCGGGCGTTGAGCACCAGGGTCGGCACGGTGATGTCGCCCAGCACGTGGCGGGCGCTGGCACGATCCCAGTAGTCGTCGGTGTTGCGGTAGCCGTGCAGCGGCGCGGTCACCACATTGTCGAAGGCATACAGGTCGCGCGCCGCCAGCAGGGCGTCGCGCGCAAACAAGCCGGGGAACTGGTCCAGCTTGGCCAGGCATTTGGGTTTCAGCGACTTGAGGAACATGCGCGTGTAGACCATGTTCAAACCCGACGACAATGCTTCACCGCCGCGCGCCAGATCGAGCGGGGCCGATACCGCACACGCCGCGTCGACCAGCTCGGCCTGGTGCTGGGATTCGCCCAGCCAGCGCAGCAGCGCGTTGCCGCCCAGCGAGACGCCCGTCACATAGAATTTGCCGCTGGCACGCTCTCGCAAGCGCCGTACAATCCAGTCGACTTCGCCCGCGTCGCCCGAATGGTAAAAGCGCGGCGCCAGATTGAGTTCACCCGAACAGCCCCGAAAATGGGGAATGGCGCCCGACCAGCCGCGCGCCGCCAATGCTGCCATCAGGGCGCGCGCGTAATGGCTGTTCGATGAGCCTTCCAGTCCATGAAACAGCACCACCCAGGGCTGGCCCGGGGTGCCCTCAAGAAAATCGACATCGATGAAATCGCCGTCCGGGGTGGGCCAGCGCTCACGCCGCAGCGCGCTGGCCGGGGTGGCAATGCACAGGGCCGGGTAGATGGTTTGCAGGTGGCCGCCAGGCAGCCACCTTGGCCCGCTGTAGTGCATGGTTTTAATGCAGGCTGGCGCCGGCAGGATGCGTGGCCGGGACCGGACCGGGTGCCACCGACACATGGTGCAGCACCATGCGCCAGCCCTGCGGCGTCTTGTGATACACATTGGTGGCGACCAGGTGCGCCGGTTCGGCGCCGCCGGTGGCGGTCACGCCCTCGATCACGGTGTGCACGGAGCTCATCAGGTTATTGCTTTCGAATAGCTGGGAGGGCCGGATCTGCAAGCCGCCGCGCTCAAGGATGGCTTCCCACGAGGCCTGGATGGCGGCATGCCCGTGCAGACGCGGCCCGCCCGGATGCACGCAGACGATTTCTTCGTCCTCGGCCCACAGCGCCATGAGCGCTTCGGTGTCAGCCCGGTTCAGGGCTTCGTAGAAAGCGGCCTCGACTTCGGCAGCGCTGCCATTGAGTTGTTTACCCCGTTTCATGGCGCCGCGCCGTGCTTAGTGATGCGACAGGACGGTGCCTGGCTTGAGGCGGTATTCGGTGCCGCAGTACGGGCACTTGGCCAGACCGTCGTGCCCGAAGTCGAGAAACACGCGCGGGTGCGACGACCACAGCGTCATGGCAGGATTCGGGCAGTGGGCAGGCAGATCTTTTTCACCCAGTTCGACCGCGGGCGCTGTTTGTTGGTTCATACATTCTCCGTCATGCAATGCAAAACCACGATTTTAGACGATTCCGGCAGCTTGCCGAAATGATCGGTAAAATAGGGCGCTCCCGAATCACCGCCGTGCTCGCTAAAGCTGCATGGCCACCACTGCCCGCCGTGGCCGAACCACCGATGAACCTGCCCCCAGCGCCCCCGGCCGTGCGCCCGCCTGACGAAGACCCCGCCATTTATCGCGAAGCCCTGAAAACCGGCGCGCCCACCCTGTTCGGGATCGGCGCCTGGGGCCTGGTGGTGGGCGTGGCACTGATTAATAGCGGTCTGACCCTGGCGCAAGCCATCGGCATGACGCTGCTGGTGTTTGCCGGCTCGGCCCAGCTGGCTTCCTTGCCCCTGATTGCCGCCGGCGCCCCGATCTGGGTGGTGTTTGCCACGGCCCTGGTGGTCAATCTGCGCTTCGTGATTTTTTCCGCCTTGCTCGCCCCCCATTTTGTGCACTTGCCCTGGAAGCAGCGTTTCCTGCTTGGCTATGTCTCGGGCGACATCACCGTCAACCTGTTCCAGCAGCGCTACCCGACCGAAGCGCCGGCGCCCGGCAAAGTATCGTATTTAAAAGGCTTGATCATTCCCAACTGGTGCGCCTGGCAGGCCGGCTCGCTGATCGGCGTCTTCCTGGGCAGCATGGTACCGCCGCACTGGGGCCTGGGCCTGGCCGGTACGCTGGCCATCATTTGCATTCTGGTGCCTGCCGCCATGACGCGCGCTTCCCTGGTGGGCGTCATCGTGGCTGGCACCGTGGCCGTGCTGGCGTACCGCATGCCTTACAAGCTGGGCTTGCTGGCGGCCGTGTTCGTGGGCATGCTGTGCGCAATGGCGGTGGAAGAACTCAGTGGAAAAGGGCACAAGCATGACTGAACTGGAGATCTGGATCACCATTGCCGTGCTGACGGTGGCCACGGCCGTGACCCGCAGCACGTTCTGGCTGGTGGGCCACCACATCACTATTCCCAAGCGCGTCAACGAAATGCTGCGCTACGCGCCCGCCTGCGCGCTGGCCGCGATCGTGGCCCCGGATCTCTTGATGACGCCGGCCGGCGCCGTGCAGCTGGACATCCACAACCTCAAGCTCCTGGCCGGGATTGCTGCCACCGGGTACTACTTGTTGCGCCGCAACATGCTTGAGATGATTATTTTCGGAATGCTGTTCTTTACCGGCCTGCGGATCTGGTTTTGAATGCCGTTTTCGGCCTGTGCTTGCGGTAAAATAGCGATCTTTCATCATTTGACTCGTGGATCGCTATGCACGCTGTTTTAAATTTTACCCGTCTGCAAGACCTGATCGATCGTAACGCCCTCGCTGGCAAGCGCGTCTTCATTCGCGCCGACCTGAACGTGCCGCAGGATGACAGCGGCAAAATTACCGAAGACACCCGCATTCGCGCCTCCGTGCCAGCCATTGCTGCCGCCGTCAAAGCAGGCGCCGCCGTCATGGTCACCTCCCACCTGGGCCGTCCGACTGAAGGCGAATTCAAAGCCGACGACTCGCTGGCGCCCGTCGCCGCGCGCCTGGCCGAGTTGCTGGGACAGAGCGTCGAACTCAAGCAGAACTGGGTCGATGGCGTCGATGTCGCGCCAGGCCAGGTCGTGCTGCTGGAAAACTGCCGCGTCAACAAGGGTGAAAAGAAAAACAGCGACGAGCTGGCGCAAAAAATGGCCAAGCTGTGCGATATCTATGTGAACGATGCCTTTGGCACCGCCCACCGTGCCGAGGCCACCACCCACGGCATCGCCAAGTTTGCGCCCGTGGTGTGCGCCGGCCCGTTGCTGGCAGCCGAACTCGACGCACTGGGCAAAGCCCTGGGCGCGCCCAACCGGCCGTTGCTGGCCATCGTGGCTGGCTCCAAGGTCTCGTCCAAGCTGTCCATCTTGAAAGCACTGGCTGACAAGGTCGACAATCTGATCGTGGGCGGCGGCATCGCCAATACCTTCATGAAAGCCGTCGGCCTGAACATCGGCAAGTCGCTGGTCGAAGCCGACCTGGTTGGCGAAGCCAAGGCCATCATCGACATGATGGCAGCGCGCGGCGCGCAAGTACCGATTCCTGTGGACGTGGTCTGCGCCAAAGAATTCTCCCCAACTGCCGTGGCGACCGTGAAAGATGTCGCCGACGTGGCGGACGACGACATGATCCTCGACATCGGCCCGAAAACAGCGGCCACCCTGGCCGCGCAAATTGCCAAGGCCGGCACCATCGTCTGGAACGGCCCGGTGGGCGTATTCGAATTCGACCAGTTCGGCGAAGGCACCAAAACGCTGGCGCTGGCCATTGCCGCGTCCAGCGGTTTCTCGATTGCCGGCGGTGGCGACACCCTGGCGGCCATTGCCAAGTACGGCATCAGCGAGCAGATCGGTTATATCT
Organism: Massilia sp. CF038; assembly: GCF_900129765.1. Taxonomy (GTDB): domain Bacteria; phylum Pseudomonadota; class Gammaproteobacteria; order Burkholderiales; family Burkholderiaceae_D; genus Telluria_A. The sequence continues at coordinate 96,161 of NZ_FQWU01000004.1, read as the reverse complement.
CGACCGGTGGCGGCGCCTTCCTCGAGTTCCTCGAAGGTAAGACCCTGCCAGCGGTGGAAATCCTGTTGCAGCGTAGTTCCCAGTAAAAACCCCAGCGCAGCCCGACGGCTGCGCTTTTACTTGAAGGATCTCTATGTATCGTGGTACCAAGATCGTCGCAACCATCGGACCGGCTTCCACCGACTTCGATATTCTCGTTCGCATGATTCAAGCCGGCGTCGACGTCGTGCGTTTGAATTTTTCGCATGGCAAGGCGCAAGACCATATTGACCGTGCCAACCTTGTGCGGCGTGCCGCGGCCGAGTGCGGGCGCGAAGTGGCGATCATGGCTGATATGCAGGGTCCCAAGATCCGCGTTGGCAAGTTCGAACAGGGCAAGATCTTCCTCGAAAACGGCGACAAGTTCATCCTCGACGCCAAGTGGGGCGACAACGGCGAACTGGGCAACCAGGAACGCGTGGGCCTCGACTACAAAGCCTTGCCGCGCGACGTCAAGCCGGGCGACAAGCTGCTGCTCAACGATGGCTTGATCGTGCTGGTGGTCGAACGCATCGTCGCCCACGAAATTTTCACCGTCTGCAAAATCGGTGGCGAACTGTCCAACAACAAGGGCATCAACCGCCAGGGCGGCGGCCTGACCGCGCCAGCGCTGACCGCCAAGGACATGGAAGACATCAAGGTCGCCATGAGTTTCCAGTGCGACTACCTGGCGATCTCCTTCCCGAAAAGCGCGACCGACATGGAAATGGCGCGTCAGCTGGCCAACATTGCCGGCGAGCCTTACCATCACAAGCCGAAGATGATCGCCAAGATCGAGCGTGCCGAAGCCATTCCTGTGCTGCAGGAAATCCTGGACGCGTCCGACGGCATCATGGTTGCCCGCGGCGACCTGGCAGTGGAAGTGGGCAACGCGGCCGTGCCGGCGCTGCAAAAGCGCATGATCCGCATGGCGCGCGAGTCGAACAAGCTGGCCATCACGGCCACGCAAATGATGGAATCGATGATCGTCAACGCCGTGCCGACCCGCGCCGAAGTCTCGGACGTGGCCAATGCGGTGCTGGACGGCACGGACGCCGTGATGACCTCGGCGGAAACAGCCAGCGGCAAGTACCCGGTCGAAACGGTCGAAATGATGGCGGCCATTTGCGCCGAAGCCGAAGCGTCTGAATACAACAAGCTCGATGCCGATTTTTTGAATGTGCGTTTCTCGCGCATCGACCAGTCGATTGCCTATGGCGCCCTGTTTACTGCGCATCACTTGCGCGTGAAGGCGATCGTGGCCCTGACCGAGTCCGGCTCGACTGCGCTGTGGATGAGCCGGCACAGCATTGATACGCCGCTGTACGCGCTGACGCCGTCGATCACCACCCAGCGCAAGGTGTCCTTGTACCGCAATGTGCGCGCTTATCATTTGCTGCAGCACGGCGACAGCTCGGAAGTGCTGCGCCAGGCCGAGGACTTGATGGTCGCCAAAGGGATCGTCAAAAAGGGTGACATGATCGTCGTCACCTGGGGCGAGCCAATGGGGCAGGTAGGCGGCACCAATGCATTGAAGATCGTCCGTGTGGGCGAGTTTGATTAAAGAATCGTGGTAGCAGTGTAGCTACCACATCGCCCTCGCGCAGGCGGGGGCCTATACCAAGTAACCGAAGTTGTTCAGCGTGGTATAGGCCCCCGCCTTCGCGAGGGCGATGTAGTGGTTGGCGTCCACCCGATGTCAACCACCCTTTGCCGCAGCGCCGCGCGCCACCAGCGCGCCCCGGCAACACCAGTTTTTCTATTGTTTGGAGATTTACCATGTCCCTCGTATCTATGCGCCAATTGCTGGACCACGCCGCTGAACACGGTTACGGCCTGCCTGCGTTCAACGTCAACAACCTCGAACAGGTGCAAGCCATCATGGCTGCTGCCGACGCGGTCAACTCGCCGGTCATCATGCAAGCCTCGGCAGGCGCCCGCAAGTATGCTGGCGAAGCCTTCCTGCGCCACCTGATCGACGCTGCTGTCGAAGCTTACCCGCACATCCCGGTCGTCATGCACCAGGACCACGGCCAGTCACCAGCCGTGTGCATGGGCGCGATCCGCTCCGGCTTCACGTCAGTCATGATGGACGGTTCGCTCGAAGCCGACGGCAAGAGCGTCGCCTCGTACGAGTACAACGTGGAAGTCTCGCGTGAAGTGGTCAAGTTCTCGCACGCCATCGGCGTGACCGTGGAAGCCGAACTGGGCGTGCTCGGTTCACTGGAAACCATGAAGGGCGACAAGGAAGACGGCCACGGCGCCGACGGCACCATGACGCGCGAGCAATTGCTCACCGACGTGGCCCAGGCTGCCGACTTCGTGCAGCGCACCCAGTGCGACGCCCTGGCCATTGCCATCGGTACCTCGCACGGCGCCTACAAGTTCACCCGCAAGCCAACCGGCGACATTCTGGCCATCGACCGCATCAAGGAAATTCACGCGCGCATTCCGAACACCCACCTGGTGATGCATGGTTCCTCGGCTGTGCCGCAGGAATTGCTGGCCATCATCCGTGAATTCGGTGGCGACATGAAAGAAACCTATGGCGTGCCGGTGGAAGAAGTGCAGGAAGGCATCCGTCACGGCGTTCGCAAGATCAACATCGACACCGACATCCGTCTGGCCATGACCGCCGCGGTGCGCAAGTACATGTTCCAGAACCCGTCCAAGTTCGATCCGCGCGACTTCCTGAAACCAGCGCGCGAAGCGGCCACCGAAGTGTGCAAGGCACGCTTCCTGTCCTTCGGCTGCGAAGGCATGGCCGGCAAGATCAAGCCGCTCACGCTGGAAGCGATGGCCCAGCGCTACGCCAAGGGCGAACTGTCCCAGATCGTCAAGTAACACGTTTGCAACCACGCGCCTTCGGGCGCGTTTTTACTCGTCTTTATCATGTACAAAGGCAGCTGCCTGTGCGGCGCAGTCCGCTACGAGATCCGGGGCCCGATCGATCGCACCAGCAACTGCTGGTGTAAAATGTGCCAAAAGCAACATGGTGCGGCTTCCGGACCGTATGCCAACGTGGCGTCAAGCGACCTGCACTGGGTGCAGGGGGCCGACGCGATCGCACGCTATGCGTCTTCGCCCGGTGTCGAACGCAGCTTCTGCAAAGTGTGCGGCTCGACCTTGACCTGGCAGTCGGCCAGCCACAGCGAGCGCAATGCCGTCACGCTGGGCACCTTCGACACACCCTACGAAGGCAAGGTCACGCACGACCTGCACCTCGAAAGCAAACCGGGCTGGCTGCCCTAATTACCTCAAGGATTCACATGTCTGGCGTTCTCGAAACAAATCTGAAGTCCCTGCCTTTCCTGCACCGCGGAAAAGTGCGCGACATTTACGCCGTGGGCGACGACAAATTGCTGGTCATCCAGACTGACCGCCTGTCGGCCTTCGATGTCATCCTGAATGAGCCGATCCCGGAAAAGGGCAAGATCCTGACGGCCATGTCGAACTTCTGGTTTGCCAAATACAAGGACTTGATGCCGAACCACGATACCGGCATCGATCCGGTCTCGCTGGTGGCGCCGGAAGAGCGCGCGCAAGTGGAAGGCCGTGCCATCGTGGTCAAGAAAATGACCCCGCTGGGCATCGAAGCCATCGTGCGCGGTTACCTGATCGGTTCTGGCTGGAAGGATTACCAGAAGACGGGCAAGGTGTGCGGCATCGATTTGCCGGCCGGCCTGCAGGAAGCGCAAAAGCTGCCGCAAGTGCTGTTCACGCCATCGACCAAGGCCCCGGCCGGTGCCCATGACGAAAACATCTCCTTCGAGCAAGCAGAACAGATCGTTGGCGCCGATATCGCGCGCCAGGTGCGCGACTACGCGGTCCAGCTGTACAGCGCCGCGGCCGAATACGCCGCCACGCGCGGCATCATCATTGCTGACACCAAATTTGAATTCGGGCTCGACGCCAATGGCACCGTGCACCTGATTGATGAAATTCTGACCCCCGATTCCTCGCGTTTCTGGCCCATGTCCAGCTACCAGGTGGGCATGTCGCCACCGTCGTATGACAAGCAGTTCGTGCGCGACTATCTGGAAACGCTGACCAGCTGGAACAAGGCCGCGCCCGCGCCAGCCGTGCCAGATGAGGTGATTGCCAAGACCCGCGCCAAGTATGTCGAAGCGCTTGAGCGCCTGACCGGCACCACCATCAAGGCGTAACCCATGAATGCCACTGTCAACAAGCCGCTGGTCGGCATCGTCATGGGTTCCTCGTCGGACTGGGAAGTCATGCAGCATGCCGTCAACATGCTCAAGGAATTCGGCGTGCCATACGAAGCGCAAGTCGTGTCGGCCCACCGCATGCCCGATGAAATGTTCAGCTATGCGGAAACTGCGCGTGACCGTGGTTTGCGCGCCATCATCGCCGGTGCGGGCGGCGCCGCCCACTTGCCTGGCATGATTGCCGCCAAGACCATCGTGCCGGTCCTGGGTGTGCCGGTCCCGTCGCGCTACTTGTCGGGCAAGGATTCGCTGCTGTCCATCGTGCAAATGCCAAAAGGGATTCCGGTTGCCACCTTCGCCATTGGTGAAGCGGGTGCCGCCAATGCCGCGCTGGCCGCCATTGCCATGATCGCCTGCACGGACGACGCCCTGGCCGAAAAACTTCAGCAATTCCGCCTGCAGCAAACCGCCGCTGCCAAGGCCATGATCCTGCCAGTATGAGCATGAAGCAAGCACCGTTTTTGCCGCCCGCACGCCTTGGTGTGATGGGTGGTGGCCAGCTGGGCCGTATGTTCGTGCACGCCGCCCAGGCCATGGGGTACAAGGTGGCCGTGCTGGAAGCGGCGCCCGACAGTCCTGCCGGGCAAGCCGCCGACAGCCTGATCGCTGCCGCATACGACGATGCGGCAGCTCTGGGCCAGCTGGGGCAGTCCTGCGTGGCCGTCACTACCGAATTTGAAAACGTGCCGGCTGACAGCTTGCAGTTGCTGGCCACGCATGCCTTCGTGGCCCCGGCCGCATCCTGCGTCGCCATTGCCCAGGACCGGATTGCCGAAAAGCGTTTCCTGGCCGCTTGCGCAGCCCGCTCGGGCGTGGCGCCCGCGCCCCACAAAACCATTGCCAGTGCCGCGGATATCGACAGCATCGAGGATCTGCTGCTGCCCGGTATTTTGAAGACTGTGCGCATGGGTTACGACGGCAAGGGCCAGTCGGTGGTGCGCACGCGCGACGATGTGCGCGCCGCGTTTGCGGCCATGGGCGGGGTGACATGCCTGCTCGAAAAAATGCTGCCACTGGCCTATGAAGTGTCGGTGCTGACGGCGCGCGGCGCCGACGGCGCCTCGGTGGTGTATCCGATCGCCGAAAACGTGCACCGTGGCGGCATTCTGTTTACCACCACCGTGCCGGGGCCAAATGTCTCGGCCGCCAGTGCCGCGCAGGCGCAGCAGGCGGCCCGCGTCATCGTTGAAGAGCTTGGCTACGTGGGCGTACTGTGCATTGAATTCTTTGTGCTCACCGATGGCAGCCTGGTGGTCAATGAAATGGCGCCTCGGCCGCATAACAGCGGTCACTACACGATGGATGCCTGTGTCACCAGCCAGTTTGCACAGCAAGTGCGCGCGATGGCGCGCCTGCCGCTGGGCGAGGTGCGCCAGCATTCGCCAGCTGTGATGCTCAATATCCTGGGCGACATCTGGTTTGCAGCCGGCACCGATCAAGCCCGTGAACCGGCCTGGGCCGAGCTGCTGGCGCTGCCTGGCGCCTGTCTGCATTTGTATGGCAAGGAAGAAGCGCGGCGCGGACGCAAAATGGGCCACGTGACTTTCATTGCACCGACGCTGGCCGAGGCGCAGCAACAACTGCAGGCGGCCTGCGCCTTGCTTGGCATTGCTCCCTGACATGGACGTTACCCTGGACCAGGCCGCCATTGCGGCTGCCGCCCGCCTGCTCGAACAGGGCCAGCTGGTGGCCCTGCCAACCGAGACCGTGTACGGGCTCGGTGCCGACGCGGAAAATCCGCAAGCGGTGGCGCGCATTTATGCCGCCAAAGGCCGCCCGCAAGACCATCCCGTGATTGTGCACCTGGCGCCAGGCGCCGCGCTTGACCATTGGGCCACGGACATTCCCGCTGCCGCGCGCCAGCTGGCCGATGCCTTCTGGCCAGGCCCGCTGACCATGATCCTCAAGCGCGCGCCCGGCATTCCCGACGCCGTCTCGGGGGGGCAGGATACAGTCGGTCTGCGCTGCCCCGCGCACCCGGTTGCCATTGCCTTGCTGCAGGCATTCAAGGGGGGCCAGGGCGGGGTGGCCGCGCCCTCCGCCAACAAATTTGGCAACGTCAGCCCCACCACGGCCCAGCATGTCCGCGATGAATTTGACGCCGACGGCAGCGTGGCAGCGATTCTGGACGGCGGCCAGAGCCAGGTCGGCATCGAATCGACCATTGTTGACTTGTCGCGCCTGGCGACCCACGGTCCGGTGCTGCTCCGTCCTGGCCAGATCAGCGCGGATGCGATTGCCGCCGTGATCGACATGCTGCCGGTGGGCGCCGATGCCGCCGCACCGCGCGCCTCCGGCACGCTCGAATCGCATTACGCGCCGCACACGCCGGTTGCCATGCAAGACAGTGCGCAACTGGCCAGCACGCTCGCCACCCTGGCAGCGGCGCAACGCCGCGTCGCCCTGGTGCATTACTCCGATTTTGCGCCGACCCACGCCGCCATCCGCCTGCCTGCCCATCCCGACGGGTTTGCCCATGCCTTGTACGCGGCGCTGCGCGCCATGGACACGGCTGGCGCCGAGCTGATTCTGGTGGAAGCGCCCCCGCAAGATGGTGCCTGGCTGGGCGTGAATGACCGCTTGCGCCGCGCTGCCCATGGCTCCGTTGGCATCGTGCACGGTTTGTTAAATAAGCGCGTTGTCTGAACGCCAGAGGCCGATTTCGATTGGTATAATTTCAGCGACATCCACCGGCTAAAAACTTGCTTCCGATGATGTTGTATTGAACTGACGTTATGCCTCGTTTATTCCTATACAAGACTGGGGAAGACTGGCATATTAGCTGGGATACGAATAGCACGCGCGTTCGTTTTATACCAAAAAATATTTAACACCTAGGAGACAAAATGCGTCAAACCAATCTTGCGCTGGCTATTCTCACGGCAGCCGTTCTTTCGGCTTGCGGCGGCAGCGATAATGACACCCCGGCCGCCCAGCCAAAACCGCAATTCGCAGCGCAGGTTTCGTTCGGCGACAGCCTGTCGGACGTTGGCACGTACAAAGTTGGCGCCGTCGCCGCGCTCGGCGGCGGCAAGTACACCGTCAATGGCGCCACTGCCAAGAACTGGACCGAAATCATGGCCGCCAATGCCGGCCTGGCCGCACCTTGCCCGGCCGTGACCGGCCTGACCGGCAATGCCGCCGTCAATCCTGGCTTCGTCGTGCCAGTGACCGATTTCCCAAGCTGCAATTCGTACGCCATGGGTGGCGCGCGCGTGACCAATCCCAAGGGCCCGGGCAGCCTGGCGGCCGGTTCGGCCCTGGGCCAGCTGACCTATCCAGTGGTTGACCAGGTTACGCGTCACCTGGCCCGCAAAGGCGGCACCTTCAGCGCCACCGATGTCGTGTATGTCATGGCAGGCGGCAACGATGCGCTGCAATTGCTGGCCGATCTGACGGCCGCATCCACGGCTGAAGGCGGCAAGGTCTACTTCAGCACCCTGATCCAGGGGCTGGCCGCGAAGTCCGCCAATCCTGCGGTTGCTGGCCCTGCCATCGCCAGCGCCGTGGCAACGGCATCGGTCGCGCCAGGCGCGACCCAGGCCACCATCACGGCTGCTGCCGTGAACGCCGCGTTTTTGCAAGGCATGAGCACCGATGCTGCGGTGCGCGGTCCGATCATCCAGGCAGCGGCCGATGCCGGTACCAAGGCCGGCGCTGACTACGGCGCGGCCAACGGACCTGCACTGGTGCCAGTCATGGCGCAAGCGGGCAAGGAACTGGCCGACCTGGTGCGCAACCAGATCGTTGGCAAGGGCGCCAAGTACGTGGTGCTGGTAAACCTGCCTGATCTGGCCAGCTCGCCATCGGCCAAATCGCAGTCGGCCTCGAGCCAGCAGCTGATCGCCGGCATGGTCAACGGTTTCAACATCGCGCTGCGCGTCGGCATCGATGGTTTGGAATCGAAGGTCCTGTATGTCGACCTGTTCACACAAACCCAGCTGCAAGTGGCCAACCCTGCCACCTACGGTTACACCAACACCAGTGCGGCTGCCTGCGGCACCAACCTGCTGGGCGGCACCTCGCTGGTCTGCAACGCGACCAACACCCTGGCCGGCGTGGACGTGAGCAAGTACATGTTTGCCGACACGGTGCACCCGACGCCTTACGCCAACACCCTGATCGCACAGTACGTGACCGATCAGATGAAGGCGCGCGGCTGGCTGTAATACCGCCGTATCCTGCACACCGCGCTTGCTAGCGGTGCGCCCCCAGAATGCCGTCCGGTTCACACTGGACGGCATTTTGCATCTGGGAACACGATTTCATGCAGGGTGACTGGCCGCTGGCATGTTATCGCAAGTGCTTTGTCACAAAAGAGCAAGACGCGAACCCGGCCGCTACGTAGTCTGCTATGCGTGGCAACAGGCCCGCTGCGCGCTTGCGCATGTCTAAAAAGTACAACACCAGGAGATACAATGCGTCAAACCAAATTAGCGCTGGCAATGATCACAGCCGCGCTGCTGTCCGCCTGCGGCGGCGGCGCCGGCGAAGAAAAACCCGGCGATCAAACGCTTCGCACCAAATTCAGTTCCATGGTCAACTTTGGCGACAGCCTGTCGGACGTCGGCAGCTACAACGTCGGCACCATCACGGCCCTGGGTGGCGGCAAGTTCACCATCAATGGCAACAACACCGCCAAGGCGCCCACCTTGACCGGCAAAAACTGGACCGAGCTGATGGCCACCCAGTTCGGCCTGCCTGCGCCCTGCGCCGCGCAAACCGGTCTGGATGGGGACCCTACCAAAGGTTTCTCGGTGCCAGTGGTGAACCACCCCGAATGCCTCAGTTACGCCCAGGGTGGCGCCCGCGTCAGCAATCCTGTCGGCCCTGGCCACAAGCTCACCGGTTCGCCCCTGGGTATGCTGACAGTGCCGGTGGCCACGCAGATTGCTAATCACCTGGCCAAGGTGGGCGGCAAATTCAGTGGAACCGAGGTGGTGTTCGTCACCGCCGGCGGTAATGATGTGCTGGCGCTGCTGGGCCAGCTGACCGCTGGCGCCACGGCCGCCGGCCAGGCGGCCGGTGCGGCAGAAGGCGCCAAGGTCGGTGCTCAGACGTATGCCAGCACCCTGGTTGCTTTGCTGGCCGCTGGCGCGACCGACCCGAGCGCCGCTGCCGTGGCCATTGGCACCGCTTTGCAGACTGCCGCGCAAACCCCCGGCGCGACCAATGTCACGATCACCAATGCTGCGGTCACCGCCGCGGCGCAGCAGCCGGGTAACGCTGCCGTGGGGCTGCCTGAAGTGTACGGACCGATGGTCGTCAAGGCGCAGACGGCTGCCGAAACAGCCGGTGCCACGGCAGGCGCTGCCGCCGGCAAAGCGGCTGCGGCCGCCTACGCTGCCGCGCAAGCGCCGGCACTGGTACAAGCCATGGGGGTCGCCGGCGCCGAACTGGCTGGCCTGGTCAAAACGCAGCTGGTGGCCAAGGGCGCCAACTATGTTGTGGTCAACAACTTGCCTGATCTGGGCGGCGCGCCGGCTGGCAAGGCACAGGATGCCTCGACGCAAGCATTGATCAACACGATGGTGTCGACCTACAACACGCAATTGATGAACGGCGTGGCTGGTGAAACAAAGATCCTGTACGTGGATCTGTTTGCCACCAGCCATGACCAGATCATCAACCCGGCGCCGTATGGCTTGACCAACACCACCACGGCCGCCTGTGGCCCCAACGCGCTGAGCAATTCTTCACTGGTGTGCAATGGCAGCAATCTGATCGCTGGCGACGTGAGTCACTTTATGTTCGCCGACGACGTGCTGCCGACGCCGTATGAAAACTCGCTCATTGCCAAGTATGTGGCCGAGCGCATGATCGTCAAGGGCTGGCTGTAAGCCCCCGCACCCATAAGAATACGGAGAACACATGAAATTACGTTTGAATAGCGCACTGCGCGTGCTGGCCGCCATTGCCGCCATGGCCGTGGCCCAGGGCGCCGCGGCGCAGGCTGCCGGACAATGGACTGTCAAGGGCGGTCTGGGCAAGATCACGCCCAAAGTCACCAGCGGCGACGTCAGCGCACCGGCGCTGCCTGGCAGCAAGGGCGCGGTCAGCGCCGACACCAAACCGATCTTTGCGGTCGCCTACGGCCTGACCGACAACGTCTCGCTGGAACTGGACCTGGGCTTGCCCTACAAGCACGAGATCTCGGGCGCAGGCGCGATTGAAGGCGTGGGCGTGATTGGCACCGTCAAGTCCTTGCCGCCCACCCTGTTTGCGCATTACCGCTTCTTCAAGCCCGACGCGCAGTTCCGTCCGTATGCTGGCCTGGGCGCCACGTATGCCTACTTCGCCAGCGAAACCGGATCCGGCCGCCTGACCACCTTGTCCGACATTGGCGGTCCACCGACCACCTTCTCGATCAAGAACAAGCTGGCCGCGACCTTGCAAATCGGCGTGGTGTGGGCGCTCAACGAGCGCTGGTTCATCGACGGCAACATCAGCAAGACCTGGCTCAAGACCAAGGTCTCGTTCTCCTCGGGCCAGACCCAGGACATGAAACTCGATCCGCAGGCAGTGACGCTGGGTGTGGGCTACAAGTTCTGAACCCGGCGCCCAGTCAGCAGGAAAAACCCGCCACGGCGGGTTTTTTCATTTCTGCGGGGCGCTATCGGCAGATGGCATGCTCAGCGCCTGAAAAACGAGAACTGATTCAGATGCTCCTTGAAGCGCTTGGCCTGGTCCGTTTTCATCCAGGTCAGGAACAGGCATGCCGCCAGCCACACCAGCAGTTTGCCCAGAGCCGCCAGCATGGGATTGCGCACGGCCTGGCTGACGGTCGGTTCCTGGGGCAGATAGTTCACGTAGACCGGATCGCCGACCTGCATCTCGCAGCCGCCATTGCCCTGACCGGCGCGACCCTGGCCCGTCATCCTCACCCCATCGGCAACAAAACCATACGTGAGCAGCATGTACCTGCCCTTGCCACGCACGCAGCGCGCTTCCAGCACGGTCCCCGTGACCTTTACGCCCCAGAACGCCAGGCGCAAGTCGCGCACAGGCGAGCCGAACAGGAATGGCAGCAGCAGGAACACGAACAGGAAGGCCCAGCGCCGGTACCCGCGCGGCACGTCCACGTACAGGTAGAGCGCGAGTACGCAAACAGCCAGCAGGGGGACGAAGATGTTATGTTCCATGGAATAAAAAACCCGCCGAAGCGGGTTGGGTGACTGCTTATTGGAACGCTTGAATGCCAGTCTGGGCCCGTCCCAGAATCAGGGCATGAATGTCGTGCGTGCCTTCGTAGGTGTTGACCACTTCAAGGTTGACCATGTGCCGGATCACGCCGAACTCGTCGGAAATGCCGTTACCGCCCAGCATATCGCGCGCCACGCGGGCGATGTCCAGCGATTTGCCGCAGGAATTGCGCTTCATCATCGACGTGATTTCCACGGCAGCCGTGCCGGCATCTTTCATGCGGCCCAGTTGCAAACAGCCTTGCAGGCCCAGGGTGATTTCGGTTTGCATGTCGGCCAGCTTTTTCTGCACCAGCTGGTTGGCAGCCAATGGCCGGCCGAACTGGTGGCGGTCCAGCGTGTACTGGCGCGCCGTATGCCAGCATGCTTCGGCCGCGCCCAGTGCGCCCCAGGCGATGCCGTAGCGGGCCGAGTTCAGGCAGGTGAACGGGCCTTTCAGACCGCGCACGTCGGGGAAGGCGTTTTCTTCCGGGCAGAACACATTGTCCATGACGATTTCGCCGGTCACCGAAGCGCGCAGGCCAAACTTGCCATGGATGGCAGGCGCGGACAGGCCGGCCATGCCTTTTTCCAACACGAAACCGCGGATGGCGCCTTCATCGTCCTTGGCCCAGACCACGAACACATCGGCCACCGGGGAATTGGTGATCCACATTTTGGCGCCGGTCAGGGCATAGCCACCGGGTACTTTCTTGGCGCGAGTGATCATCGAACCCGGATCGGAACCGTGGTTCGGTTCGGTCAGGCCGAAGCAGCCGATCCATTCGCCGGTGGCCAGTTTTGGCAGATATTTCTGGCGCTGCTCTTCGGTGCCGAACTCGTAGATGGGTACCATGACGAGCGACGACTGCACACTCATCATCGAGCGGTAGCCCGAATCGATGCGCTCGACTTCACGCGCGATCAGGCCATACGCCACATAGTTCAGGCCAGGGCCGCCGTACTGCTCCGGGATGGTCGGTCCCAGCAAGCCCAGCTCGCCCATTTCGCGGAAGATCGGGGTGTCCATCTTCTCGTGGCGGAACGCTTCCAGAATGCGCGGCGCCAGCTTGTCCTGGCAATACGAAGCGGCGGCGTCGCGCACCATGCGCTCGTCGTCGGACAACTGGTTGTTCAGCAGAAGGGGATCATCCCAGTGAAATTGGGCTTTGGCTTGGCTCATGGCAGTTCCTGTCTCAGTTTGACGTCATATTGTAAAGCGGGTGGCAAGTTGTATAGACTACTTGCCGAATCCATAATTTTACCGCGTTTGGGTGCTTCCAAACTGTCCGCTGTGAAAAATCAGCGACGCTTGCGGGTGCACTGCGCAATCCTCGACTTCACCCACAAAAATCACGTGGTCGCCTTCCGGATAGCGGCTGCGGTTGTGGCATTCAAACCAGGCCGACACCCCTTTCAGAATGGGCTGGCCAGTGCGCGACAATTCGTAATCGACGCCCTCGAAGGGTTTCTCGCCGCGGCGCGAAAAGCGCTTGGCCAGTTCGGCCTGCTCGGCACCGAGGACATTGATCACATAGTGGGAGTTGCCGCTAAACACAGGCAAACTGTTGGCCACGTTCCCCAGGCTCCACAGGACCAGGGGCGGGTCGAGCGAGACCGAATTGAAGGAGCTGGCCGTCAGGCCGCGGAAGCTGCCGTCGGCAAGGCGGGTGGTGATCACGGTAACGCCAGTGGCGAACTGCGACAGTGCCTGGCGAAACTGGGCTTCGTCGAAGTCGCGCGCGGCCGCGCGGGGGGAGCTAGTGTTCATCGTTGCCTTGCGCCGCATGGCGCTGTGTAATATATGACATTATGCCAAATTTTGGCCAGCCACGGCTGCACCGTGGCACATCGGCGCGCTTTTGCGTTACAGTTGAGACCATGATTTCTGTCGATTGAGGTGTGCAATGACAAGCCAGTCTGGATCACAAACAGCCGTGCTGGGCGGCGGGTGCTTCTGGTGTCTGGAAGCGGTGTTTCTCGAAATGCGCGGCGTGCTTGAGGTGGAATCGGGTTACATGGGCGGACACGACCCGGCACCGACCTACGACGCGGTCTGCAATGGCGGCACCGGCCACGCCGAAGTGGTCAAGATCACCTTCGATCCCGCGCAGGTCAGTTACCACGACGTGCTGGAAGTGTTTTTCACCATCCACGATCCCACCACCCTGAATCGCCAGGGCAATGATGTCGGCACCCAGTACCGCTCGGTAATTTTTACCGATTCGCCGGAGCAGGAAGCGGTCGCGCGCAAGGTCATTGCCGAGATGGCGGTGGTGTGGGATGGGCCGATCGTGACGGAAGTGTCGCCGGTTGCCACTTGGCATAAGGCCGAAGCCTATCACCAGAATTATTTTGCCCAGAACCCATTGCAAGGGTATTGCGCCTTTGTGGTTGCACCGAAAGTCGCCAAATTTCGTAAGACATTTACCGACAGGTTAAAATAGCGACCGCCTGACACCTTGCCGCAAGGTGTCTTAATTTGTAACCGGATCGGACTCTCGATGAAGGTAGTGATCGTCGACGATACGCACATCAATCTCGTGCTGATGTCGCGCCTGATGGAAAAGCTCGAGGATGTCTCGACCGTGGCCTTTCAGTCCGCGCGCGAGGCGCTGGAGTGGTGCCGCGCCCATCCGTACGACTTGCTGATCCTGGACTACATGATGCCCGATATCAACGGGCTTGAATTCATGGCCGGGCTCGACCCCGACCTGCGCGCGCGCCCGCCGGTGCTGATGGTGACCGCCAGCCAGGATGTGGAAATTCGCCACCGCGCGTTGGAAAATGGGGCCAACGATTTCCTGATCAAACCCATCGACAAGGTGGAATTTCTGGCGCGCACGCGCAACATGCTCGAGCTGCGCCGTGCCACGGTGGCACTGCAAAGCCGCGCCAGCTGGCTGGCCAGCGAAGTGGCCAAGGCCACGGCCGCCTTGCGCGCGCGCGAGCAGGAAACCATTGTGCTGCTGTGCCGGGCGTCCGAATACCGCGACCCTGAAACCGGCGCCCACATCCAGCGCATGGCGCACTATTCACGCCTCATTGCCGCCGAGCTCGGCATGTCGGAGGAAGAACAGGAACACATCCTCAATGCCGCGCCCATGCACGACATTGGCAAGGTCGGCACGCCCGACACCATTTTGCTGAAACCGGGACGCCTCAATCCGGACGAGATGGAAGTGATGCGCCAGCACGCCTTAATTGGGTACAACATCTTGAAAAGCAGCGAAACGCGCATGCTGCAGCTCGCCGCCGAGATCGCCTACTCGCACCACGAACGCTACGATGGCAGCGGCTATCCCAACGGCCTCAAGGGCGAAGCGATTCCCCTGGCTGGCCGGATCGTGGCGGTGGCCGATGTGTTCGACGCGCTGACCAATGTGCGTCCCTACAAAACAGCCTGGTCGCTCGATGCAGCGCGCAACTTCCTGCTGGAAAATAGCGGCAGCCATTTTGATCCGAACTGCGTGGAGGCACTGATGCGCCGCTGGAGCGATGTGCTGGCCATCCGCGAGCGCCTTGACGACAGCGCCGCCCAGGACGCGGCCTGAGCCGCCAAGCATGCGCCACAAGAAACTTGTGCGCCAGGTGCGCCGCGCCTTCGGGGTCGAAAGCGAACAGGCGCTGCAGGACATGCTGGGTCAGATTGCGGCCGGCGGGCACGCGCCACTGGCGCACGGCATTGCATCGCTGCTGGTGTCGATCCAGCGCAGCTACGAAGAATATGACCGTGACCTGCAAGTGCGCACGCGCATGCTCGAGATCAGCTCCGAGGAACTGCTCAGCGCCAACGCCCAATTGCGTGCCGAAGGCGCGCGCCAGCGCCAGGTGCTGCAATCGCTCCAGTCCAGCGTCCAGCGCCTGACCTTCGATGCGGGCGGCACGCCCGAGCCGGCGCCAGCGGACGCCGACCATGACTTGCTGGGCCTGACGCACGCGCTGGAAAAACTGGTGCAGCAACGCGAAACAGCGCGCGAGCTGACCGAACAGATTCTGGACCAGTTGCCCATCCCGGTATTCCTGAAGGACCGCGAAGGCCGCTTCGTGCGCTTTAACCGCCAGTTCCAGCAGTTTTACCAGCTCACGCGCGAGCAATTGATGGGCGCGCGCATTGAAGACTTTACCCCGCCGGCCTGGGCCAGCGTGACCCAGCAGGAAGACACCCTGGCCTGGCGCACCGGCCTGATGGTCAGCAGCGAACGGCGCGTGACCCAGATCGATCCGCCGGTCGACCTGGTGGTCAATCGCATCGTGATCCACAGTGGCGGCGAATCGTACCTGCTGGGTTTTTCAATTGACATCAGCGAGCAGCGCGCCGCGCGCGACGCCATGCAGCGCGCGGTGGAATCGGCCCAGGCCGCCAGCCGCGCCAAGAGCGAGTTTCTGGCCAACATGAGCCACGAAATTCGCACGCCCATGAACGGCATTTTGGGCATGACCGAACTGGTGCTGGAGTCGCCGCTGGCGCCCGAGCAGCGCGACGATATTGCCCTGGTCAAGGCGTCGGCGGATGCGCTGCTGACCATCGTCAACGAAATTCTGGATTTCTCGAAGATCGAGGCAGGCAAGCTGGACTTGGAGGAAGTGCCCTTCGACTTGCGCCAGCTGGTGCGCGAAACCATCCGCTCGCTCACGCCGCGCGCGCAGAAAAAAGGTTTGCAGCTCAGCTGCGACATGCCGCCGCAAATTCCCCGCATGATGAAGGGTGACCCGGGGCGCTTGCGCCAGGTGCTGCTTAATCTGCTTGGCAACGCCATCAAGTTCACCCAGCAGGGCAGCGTGACCCTCGACTTGGTTCAAGGCTTTGAAACGGAAGACCGCTGCGAGATCGAATTCATCGTGACGGATACCGGCATTGGCATTCCCCTGGAAAAGCAGCAAATGATTTTTGAACCGTTTGCCCAGGTCGACGGTTCCACCACGCGCCAGTTTGGCGGCACCGGTCTGGGACTGACCATTTGCCGGCGCCTGGTGATCCTGATGCAGGGCGACATCGCGGTCGACAGCGCGCCCGGCAAGGGCAGTGCCTTCCGCTTCAGTGTGCCGCTGCGCCACGCGACCCAGGATCCGATGGCGCGCAGCGTGCTGGCGGCGCCTGACGCGCCGGTGGCGCCCGATCTGGTGCTCAGCGCCTTGCCGCAGGTGCAGGCGCCCGACAGCGGCGGCAGCGGCTTGCGCATCTTGCTGGCCGAAGACAATCCGGTCAACCAGCGCCTGGCGTTGCGCCTGCTTGAAAAAATGGGGCATCGCATCACCCTGGTCGACAACGGCCAGGATGCATTGGCGCGCACCATGCAGGGTGGCTTTGACCTGATATTGATGGATGTGCAGATGCCCGAGCTGGATGGCCTCAGTGCCGCGCGCCGCATCCGCCAGTGGGAACTGGCGCATGGCGGCCATGTGCCGATTGTGGCCATGACGGCGCGTGCCATGCAGGGCGACCGCGAGCGCTGCCTGGAAGCCGGTATGGACGATTACCTGTCCAAGCCGATCGACAGCGAACATTTGCGCCAGCTGGTGAGCCGCTTCCATGTGGAGCAGGCCGGTCCCGTGCTGGCCTGGCGCGCGGCCTTGCTGCGCCTCGATGGCGACACTGGCCTGTTGCTGGAGCTGGCGGCACTGTTCATTGACGACGGGCCGCAGCTGATGCAGACCTTGTACCAGGCGCTCGCTGCCGACGACTTGCCTGCCTCGCAGCGGGCCGTGCACAGTTTGCAGGGCGTGCTGGTCAACTTTGGCGCGCAGCGCGCCATTTCGCAAGCCGAGCGTTTGTCGACCAGTTTGCATGAACCGGCGCAAGCGGCGCAGTGGCGCGGCCAGGCGCAGGAGCTGGGCGGGGCAGTTGATGAAGTGTATGCGGCATTGCATGCCTTGATCGCGGCCGGGCCCGAAGCGATGGGCAAATAAGCCGCACATCGTCCTCGCGAAGGCGGGGACCCATTCCACGTTTCCGAAGTCGTTCAGCGTGCTATAGGTCCCCGCCTTCGCGAGGACGATGTGGTGGGGGCGGCAGCTGCGAGGGTAATTTACGCGCCTACTGATACATATACCTGCGCGACCACGGTATCTCCCCCGGCCCCTTGCCCGCCTTGCTGCACACCACCTGATACACGCTGATCCAGTCGTGCATGAAGGCATACGCGCAGCCGGCCAGATACACATGCCAGATGCGAAAGGTGCGCGCGTCTGCCAGGGTCTGAATGCGCGCCGCATTGCTCTCGAAGTTATCGGTCCAGATGGCGCAGGTGCGCGCATAGTGGCGCCGCAGATTTTCCACATCGCGCGCTTCCAGGCCGCCTTCCTGCATGGCGCGCAGCACCGTGCCCAGGTGCCCCAGCTCGCCATGCGGAAACACGTAGCGGCTGATGAATTCACCCCCGCCATACGGCGCCGCCTTGCTGGCAGTATCTGTGGTGGTAATGCCGTGGTTGAGCGCCACGCCATCATCGCGCAGCAGGCCTGCCATGCGCCGGAAGTACGCCGGCAGATGGCGCAAGCCCACATGCTCGAACATGCCGACGCTGGTGATGCGGTCGTAGGTGCCGCCCACATCGCGGTAATCTTCGAGCCGGATCTCGACCAGATGCTGCATGCCCGCACGCGCCACATGCTCGCGCGCGAGCCGGGCCTGATTGTCGGACAGGGTGATGCCCACGCAGCGCGCCCCATGGCGCTGGGCTGCGCGGATCGCCAGTGCGCCCCAGCCGCAGCCAATATCAAGCAGGGTATGGCCAGGGCGCAGCCCGATCTTGCACAAAATATGGTCGATTTTTTTGCACTGGGCTTCGGCCAGCGTTTCGTTGCCGTGTTCGAAATACGCGCACGAGTAGACCATGGCCGGATCGAGCCAGGCCTGATAAAAGGCATTCGATACATCGTAGTGGTAGCGCACGGCAGCGGCATCGATGGCGCGCGTGTGGGTGGCCCGGCGCCAGGCCCGCAGCAAGCCGTTGCGCGGCACGCTGTGGGCGGCCAGCGCCCCCACCACCTCGAGCATGTCGCGCGCGCGCCCGCGCACATCGATGGCGCCCTCCACGTAAGCTCGGCCCAGGTTGTACAGCGATGGCGAGCGCAGATAGCGCAGCGCGCGCGCGTGCGGAATGCGCAAGGTCACGCGCGGCGGCTCGGCAGAAAAATCGAGCTGCTGCCCGTTCCATAATTCCACCCGCAAGGGCAGAGTCAGTTTGCTGCGCAGCCCGGTGCTCCAGGCATCGAGACGAATCTGATCGAACACCTTACCTCCTGCGAATGACTGGCGCAGGCGGCATGCGCCAGGCGGCGCAGGTCTGCGTCAGGGTTGCAAGCGCTCCCGCGCCCAGCTGCCGTCCGGCTGCAGCGTGTACACGATGCGGTCATGAAAACGGGAACGGCGACCCTGCCAGAATTCCAGCCGTTCCGGTACCAGGCGGAACCCGCCCCAGTTGTCGGGACGTGGTGGTTCCTCGCCGTATTGCTGCGCCACGGCGTCGTAATTGTGTTCCAGTGCTGCACGGCTTGCGATGGGCATGCTTTGCGCCGATGCAATGGCGGCCAGCCGGCTTTTTAGTGGCCGGCTGTGGAAATACTTGTCGCTTTCATCTGCGCCCGTGCGCTCCACTCTTCCTTCGATGCGGATTTGGCGTTCAAGTTCAGGCCAAAAGAATAACAAGGCGGCGAATGGCTGGGCAGCCAGCTGGCGCCCCTTCTGGCTGTCGTAGTTGGTGTACCAGGTAAAGCCGCGCGCGTCGAATTGCTTGATCAGCACAATGCGCGAGCTGGGCCGCCCGCGCTCGTCCACGGTCGCCACGCTCATGGCATTCGGTTCATTGACCTCCGCCTTGAGTGCCTGTTCGAACCACTGATTGAACTGGACGATGGGATCGGCAGCAACATCGTTCTCGCTCAGCGTGGCCTGGCCATAGTCTTTGCGCAAGCCGGCCACGGCATCGCCCGCCGCCACGGGCACGGCAATGCCCCGCCGCAGCTGCATGGCCTGGCCCAGCTGCGCCATTTGCTGTGCGCTGAACAGGCGCTTGGCCATCGGTGCAACATGGCTTTCCTCGCGCTCCATGTGGCCACTGTACATGTGGACAAAGCGCTGCACCTCGCTGGCGTTCAGCGTCGCCGCGCTGGCGTTGGCAATGCCGCTCAGCGCTTCGTGCAGGTTTTGCCACATGGCATCCATCTGATGGTGCTCGCTCAGAATCAGGGGCACCAGTTGGCCCAGCAGGGCGGCATCGTCGCCTTGCGCCGTCGCTTGCAACATCGGAATCAAATCCTGCTCTTCATCTTCGTGGTGCAGGTGCGCCGCCTTGTCGAAATACTTGATCACGGCCGCGGCCGCCTGTTGCGCCTGTTCGTCTGCGCCATGGGCAGGCAGGTGCGCAAGCAGTTTCTCGAGGGTGGCCAGTTGCTTGCGAATACGGTCATGGCAGTGCTTGAGCACGGCAATTGGCTGGTCAAAGCCGGGCGCGCTGTCGGGAAGGGCGTTCGTCATGGGGAGCTTTCGATGGTTGCCAGTCTGGATACAAGCGGTATTTTAGAGCAGTCGGAACGGCCGCGTCCGTTAAAATGGGGGGATGAATACCATCAACACCCATATTTTCCAGGACGACGCCGAACCCATCGACGCCGAGCGCCGCTTTGGCGGCATAGGCCGCCTGTACGGCCAGGACGCGCTGGCGCGTTTTCGCAGCGCCCACATTTGTGTGATCGGCGTGGGCGGGGTCGGTTCCTGGATTGTCGAAGCCCTGGCCCGCAGTGCGATTGGCCAGCTGACGCTGATTGACCTCGACAACGTGGCCGAATCGAATATCAACCGCCAGATCCAGGCCCTGAGCAATACCATCGGTCAGGCCAAGATCGTGGCCCTGGCCGAGCGCATTGTCCAGATTAACCCATTTTGCCGCGTGCATCTGGTCGAAGACTTCATTGATCCCGACAATCTCGATCAAATGCTGGGCGGGAAGAATTTCGACTATGTGGTCGATGCCATCGACAGCGTGCGCGCCAAGGCCGCCTTGATTGCCTGGTGCCGTGATCACCAGTTGCCGGTAGTGACCATTGGCAGCGCCGGTGGCAAGACCGATGCCGCCAAGATTGAAGTACGCGACATGTCCAAGACGGAACAGGAGCCGCTGCTGAAGATGGTGCGCAAGCGCCTGCGCAGCGACTACGGTTTTCCGCGCAGCCTGAAAACCAAGTTCCACGTCGACGCCGTGTTTTCGATGGAGCCGCTGGCCATGCCGGAAACCGATGGCAGTTGCGAGATCGACGCCGTCACCGGTCTCAATTGCGCCGGGTTTGGCTCGAGTATGGTGGTCACCGCCACATTTGGCATGATCGCCGCGGGACATGTGCTGAACCAGCTTGCGCAAGCTGTCAGAACGCAGGCTGTGCAGCCTGACCCTGCCTTGTTATGATAGCCTCGTGCAAGTCCAATTTTTTCTAATTTGAAAGTACACACATGATGCGTCGTTCCCTGTTTGTCCTGATGATCTGCGCCGCTGGTGCAGCGATGGCCCAGAATGCCGGCCAGAACGCGTCCGCCAGTGCGACGGCTCAGCCGCAAGAAACGCCGGTCTCGCCCGTTGCCCCCCTGCCGCCAACGACAGTGCCAACACCAGCGCCGGTCCCGACGCCAGCGCCGACGCCCGAAGTCGCCCCTGTGCCACCCGCGCCGGTGGTGGCGCCGACCCCCGTGGTGCCGGCTGAACCTGTGCTCGAGCCGCTGGTCAAAACCGACACCGTGATTGGCAAGGGCGCAGAAGCGATGCCCGGCTCCAAGGTATTCGTCCATTACACCGGCTGGCTGTACAAGCCCATGGCACCGCGTCAGCGCGGGCGCCAGTTCGATTCGTCCATCAGCCGCGGCGAGCCGCTTGAGTTCGTGCTCGGCAGCGGCCGCGTGATCAAAGGCTGGGACCAGGGCATCAAGGGCATGCGCGTGGGCGGCAAGCGCACCCTGATCATTCCGAGCCACCTGGCTTACGGTACGCGTGGCGCCGGCACCATGATCGGCCCGGGCGCCGACCTGATCTTCGATGTACAACTGGTAGACGTGAAATAATTTAACAGGCCAACGTGGGAGTCAGAGCATGAGAATCGCAAACGACGTCACCGAACTGATCGGCAATACACCGCTGGTACGGATTCGCAGTCTGGCCAAGGGGGCTGGCGCGGAAGTGCTGGCCAAGCTGGAGTTCTACAACCCGGCGCACAGCGTCAAGGACCGGATCGGCCTGGCCATGATCGAGGCGGCCGAGGCGGCCGGCAAAATCGGCCCCGACACCGTGATTGTCGAGCCTACCAGTGGCAACACTGGCATCGCACTGGCCATGGTGTGTGCTGCGCGCGGCTACCGCTGCAAGCTGGTGATGCCAGAAACCATGAGCAGCGAGCGCCGCATCCTGCTGCGCGCCTATGGCGCCGAGCTGGTGCTCACGCCAGGCCCCGAAGGCATGCTGGGCGCGATCCGCACGGCTGAAGAAATGGTGGCGGCCAACCCCAACTACTTCATGCCGCAGCAATTCAACAACCCGGCCAACCCCGAGGTTCACCGCCGCACCACGGCCGAGGAAATCTGGCGCGATACCGATGGCCAGGTCGACATCCTGATTGCCGGTGTTGGCACCGGCGGCACCATCACGGGTGTGAGCGAGTTGATCAAGTCGCGCAAGCCGGGCTTTCAAGCCATTGCGGTGGAACCGGAAGCATCACCCATGCTGTCGAAGGGGACCAAGGGACCGCACCCGCTGCAGGGTATCGGTGCCGGTTTCGTGCCGGCCGTGCTCAACCAGCACAGCTACGATGAAGTCATCACCGTCAAGAACGACGATGCCTTTGCCACCGCACGCGCGGCAGCCAGCCAGGAAGGCTTGCTGGTCGGGATCTCGTCGGGCGCAGCGCTGTGGGCCGCGCTGCAGGTGGCGCGCCGCCCTGAAAACGCGGGCAAGCTGATCGTGACCATCATTCCTTCCTTCGGCGAACGCTACCTCTCGACTGCGCTGTACGCCAATCTTGCTTGAGTTGGCCTAGTGGGTCTCGCCGTGCAGCGTGCAAGCGTGCACGGTGGTCCCTTGTTCCACCTGCAGCGTGACGTGGTGGATGGCATGCTCTTGTTTCAGATGGGCGACGATGGTGTCAATCGCCGCATCGCCCGGATACCCCGAGGGAATCACCAGGTGGGCGGTGAGCGCGTTTTCGGTCGTGCTCATGGCCCAGATGTGCAAATCGTGGATGGTGCTCACGCCTGGCTGCGCCAGCAGAAACGCGCTGACCTTGGCTGGATCGACATTGTCGGGCACCGCTGCCAGCACCATGCGCAGCGATTCCTTCAGCAGCGCCCAGGTGCTGCCCAGAATGAACAGCACAATCACGATACTGGCCACCGGATCGATCCAGGTCCAGCCGGTGCCCAGAATGGCCAGGCCCGACACCACCACCCCCAATGAAATGACGGCATCGGCTGCCATGTGCTGGTAGGCGCCGCGGATGTTGATGTCATCCTTGCTGCCGGCCATGAACAACCAGGCCGAAAACCCGTTGATGGCCACCCCGATCAGGGCCACGATGGCCACCGTCATGCCGACCACCGGGGCCGGGTTGGTGATGCGCTGGATCGCTTCCCAGCCGATCGCGCCGCAGGCCAGCATCAGCAGCAGCGCATTGAGCAGGGCGGCCAGGATCGAGGAGCTGCGCAGGCCATAGGTATACCGGCCGCTGGGTGACTTCTTGGCCAGCACGGCGGCGCCCCAGGCCAGCATCAGGCCCAGCACGTCCGACAGATTGTGGCCGGCGTCGGCCATCAGCGCGGTCGAGTTGGCGATGAAGCCGTAGCCGAATTCAATCGCCACGAACAGCGTGTTCAGACCGATCGCCAGCGCGAAGGCACGTTCATTGCCGTTGGGCGCTGCATGATGGTGATGATGGCCGTGACCGTGGCCATGATGGTCGTGACCATGATCGTGCTTGTGATCGTGCTTGTGATCGTGATCGTGGTGATCGTGGTCGTGGTGTTCGTGTGGGGCAGATGTCATTGCGCGTTTCAGTCAATTCAAAAAAGTGCTGCTGTCAGTGCGGCCTGGCGTCGGCCGCGCGCACGTCGATGGGGCCGAGCTTGAGCTTTTTCAGCTGCGGCTCGATCTTCTTGCGCTCGCCCACCGCGACCACCACCATTTTTTCCGGCACCAGGTACTGCTGCGCCACGGCCTGCACCTGCTGTGCCGTCACGGCCCGGTACTGCTGCGCCAGGGTGCTGTAATAGTCGAGCGGCAGGTCGTACGCAAAAATGCTGGCCAGGCTGCCGCCGATGCCTTCGTTGGTGTCGAAGTGGCCAGGCAGCGACAGCACCTGCGCATTGATGGCGTTGTGCAGCTCCTGCTCGGGCAGCGGGTGCTCGCGCATGGCCCGTACTTCCTTGAAGATTTCGCTCACGGCCGCGCCGGTGGCATTCGTGCGCACACTGGTCACGATCTCGAACGGACCTGGCGTGCGGCGGTAGTCGAACTGCGAGTAGGCGCCGTAGCTGTAGCCTTTGTCTTCGCGCAGATTGGTGTTGATGCGGCTGGTGAACAGGCCGCCCAGGGCCGCGTTCATCACTTCCAGTGCGGCGTAGTCGGGCGTGTTGCGGGCCGCGCCAAGCAGGGTCACTTGCAGGGCGGTCTGGCTGGCGTCGGCTTTGGGCACCACGATCACGCGCGTGCTGCCGGCCACCGGCGCTGCCGTCTCGCGCCGGGTGACGGCGCCGGCCTGCCAGCTGCCAAAGTACGTCTCGGCCAGTGCCTGTGCCTCGTCGCGGGTCAGATCGCCCACCAGGACCAGGGCGGCATTGTTCGGTACGTAATGCTGCTGCCAAAAGCTGCGCAAGTCGGACCCGGTGGTGGCCTTGAGTGCTGCTTCCGTGCCCAGGCCGCCGTAGGCGAAGGGGTGGGCGCTGCCGTACACGGCCAGCGCCGCCATCTCGTCGGCAATCGCTGCTGCGTCGTCCTGCTGCTGGCCCAGGTCCGCCAGGCGGCTGGCGCGCTGGCGTTCGACTTCGGCGGGCGGGAAGGCCGGGTTGCGCACCACGTCGGCCGCAATCGCCAGCGTCTTGCCGAAATTCGATTTGAGCGACATGAGCGAAATGAGCGAGGTTTCGGCGCCACTGCCCGCGCTCAGGTGCGCGCCCAATTGCGCCAGTTCTTCGGCGATCTGGGGGGCGCTGCGGGTGGCCGTGCCTTCATCGAGCATGCTGGCCGTGAAGCTGGCCAGGCCGGGCAGGGTGGCCGGGTTGGCGCTGGCGCCTGCCTTGACCACGATCTCGGCCGCCACCAGGGGCAGCGCCGGGTTGTAGTGATGCAGCACGGTCAGACCATTGGCCAGCTTGAACGATTGCGCTGCCGGCAGTTTGACTTCCGGCGCCGGTCCCGCCGCCGGCACCGTGTGGCGCCAGTCTTGATCGCGGTTGACCGCGGTCGGCTTGGACTGACGGCCGGCCGGCTTGGTCACCGGCACGTCCGGCGGCAGCTGGGGCGTGCCTGGTACGCCGTGGACCACCACGCGCGCCTGCTTGCCCAGCTGGGCGGCGACCACGCGCTGCACATCGGCCGG
The DNA here is from genome assembly GCF_900129765.1 of Massilia sp. CF038. GTDB lineage: Bacteria > Pseudomonadota > Gammaproteobacteria > Burkholderiales > Burkholderiaceae_D > Telluria_A. The sequence continues at coordinate 71,161 of NZ_FQWU01000004.1, read as the reverse complement.
GCTGACCTTGCGATAGCGGGCCAGATCGCGCGCCAGATAGTTCGGGTCGCCCACGAACTGGTTGTATTCGTTGAGCAGATCGGCCAGGCCATCGCCGCCCAGCTTTTCCATCGAGGCGAACAGCGCGGTCTCGATGGCATACTGGGCGCGCTGCACTTCCTGCACGGTCGGGCCGGCGCTGCGCAGGCGGTCCAGTTCTGCGTCGATGGCCGCTTCGATTTCCTGGGCCGTGTGGCCGGGCCGGGCCGTGACGTCAATTTCAAATACCGAGGTCAGGGCGCTGCCATGCTGGGCCGCGCTGACATCCTGTGCCAGCTGCTTGTCGTAGACCAGCGCGTGGTACAGGCGGCTGGCTTTGCCGCCCGCCAGAATTTGCGCGGCAATCGACAGTTCGGCGTCGTCCTTCTGGTAGGCGGGGGAAGTCAGCCAGCCCATGATCACGCGCTGCAGTTCGACCCGGTCGGTCACCACCACGCGCCGCTCGGCCGTGATGGGCGGGGTGACCACGTTCGGCTTGGGCACATCGGCGCCGCGCTGGAAGCTGCCGAAGTACTTCTCGACCAGCTTGCGCACGGCCGCCTTGTCAATGTCACCGGCAATGACCATGCTGGCGTTGTTGGGCGCGTAGTAGCGCGTGAAGAAGGCGCGCACATCGGACAGCCGCGCAGCCTGAATGTCGGCATGCGAACCGATGATGTTGCCGTGGTACGGGTGCGTTTTCGGGAACAGATTGTGGTGCAGTGCTTCGGCCACCACGCCATACGGTTCGTTTTCCACGCTTTCGCGGCGCTCGTTGCGCACTACGTCCTGCTGGTTCGACAGCGCCTTCTGGTCCAGCACATCGAGCAGGTAGCCCATGCGGTCCGAGTGCGCCCACAGGGCCAGTTCCAGCTGGTTCGACGGCAGCGTATCGTAGTAATTGGTGCGGTCGAAGTCGGTGCTGCCGTTCGAATCGGTCACGCCCGCGCCTTCCAGCAGCTTGTCGACCAGGCCGCGCGGCGCGTGCTTGGTGGCGGCGAACATCATGTGTTCGAACAGGTGGGCAAAGCCGGTCAGGCCCGGCGTCTCATTGGCCGCGCCCACGTGGTACCAGATATTGACGGTCACCAGCGGCAGCTTGTGGTCTTCGACCAGGATCACTTCCAGGCCGTTGGGCAGGGTGTATTTTTCAATCGGCAGTGCGGGTACGGCCAGTGCGGGTGCGGCGCCGCCCAGGCCCAGCACGAGGGCGGGCACGGCCAGCAAGGAAAGGGGAGACTTGGTCACGGCTTTTGCATTTCTGCCTGAATGGCATTACGGGTTTTGGCGTCGAGCTTCTGGACGATCGCGCCCAGCTTCTCGCCGTTGCGGATCGCCTGCGCCTGTTCGGGCGTGAGTTCCTTCGCGATCACGGTTGAAGGCGGTATCGGCGCTGGTTTGAACCACAGCGCCTGGCCCAGCAGCACCAGCACGGCGCCCAGCAGGGCGGCGCCAGCGGCAGTGGCGGGCTGGTGCCAGTCTTGCTTGCCTGACGGTGCCGCCAAGGCGGGCTTGGGCAGCGGCGCAGGCGGCGCGCTGGTGCTGTCGCCCTCGGCGCGCCAGGCAGGCGGAGCGTCCTGCGGCAGACCGGCCTGGTCCGCCAGCCTGGCGCTGGCCTGATCGAGCAGCGCCACGTGGCGCTCCACGGCTTCGGCCAGCACGGCCTCGTTCAGCGCCACCAGGGCAAAGATCGGGTCGTCAATATCGATCTTGACGCCGGTCTTTTCAAATACCAGGGTGCGCAGTTTTTGCTGGTCCATCGCGTTACCAGCTGACGTTGTCGAGTTGTTCAAACAGGTCGCGGAACACGACCTTGATGCGCTGTTTTTCCATGACGTTGAACTTGTCGCTTTCGCGTACTTCGTTGGCGGTCAGGCGGGCGATGTTCATTTTCTTGATGTCGGCCCCGAAGGTATCGGCGTTGCGCTGGGCCAGCACCACCCGTCCCACCACACGCGCGGCATGGTCGGCATAGGTTTGCGATTCGGTGAATACCTTGCCGGTGGCCGATTGCAGCAGGCCGAAGTGTTCGTTTTCCCACAGCACCAGCGGCACATCGGTCGACTTGGCAGTCGAAACAAACCCCATGGCGGTATCGTGCAGGGTGTCGCCGCCGCCCACGATGCTGTGAATGTAGACCTTGCGGCCCGATTCCTTGAGCAGATCGAAGCAATCGTTTTCCAGCAGGTAGCCCATCAGGGGCGAAAAGGTATTGGCACCATTGTCGATCACGCAGTTGCCTTCTTCCTCGAGCAGATCGATCATCAGCGCGTCAAAGCGTTTCGGGTCGATATTGCGGCTGTCGGTCATCACCGGCACATGCTTGACGTCCATCGCCTTGTAGCGCGAAAAGGTGGCGTTTTCCTGGTCGGTGTCGTAGCAGCGCAGCGGCCGTTCGTCCTTGGTCGCGAGCCATTGCGCCAGGATGGTCGAGACCAGCGTCTTGCCGATGCCGCCCTTGCCCTGGAGGATGAAATGAACCGTGTTGTGCATCGAGGAACTCCCGAGAAGTATGCTGTGGCGCTATTGTCGCCCATTTTCGCTGAAATGCATCGTCCTCGCGCAGGCGGGGACCCATAGCACGTCACCGAAGTTGTTCAGCATGGTATGGGTCCCCGCCAAGGGGGCCGCCGAGCCCGAGGACGATGTGGCGGTAATTTGCGTTCTTGTCTATTCAATAAACCGCAGCAACCCCTGCAGAGAATGAATCACGGTTTGCTCGCGCACCGATTGGCGGTCGCCTGTAAATACCAGGCGCTCAGTGTGGGTGTGCTCGCCACGGGTCCAGCCAAAGCAGACCGTCCCGACCGGCTTGCCCGGCACTGCGCCAGTGGGGCCGGCAATGCCCGTGGTCGACAGCGCCACATGCGCATTGCTGTTGGCCAGCGCGCCCTGCGCCATGGCGGCAGCGACCTCTTCACTGACCGTGCCCAGCTGGGCGATCAGCGCGGCGGACACATCCAGCAGCTCGGTTTTGGACGCGTTGGAATAGGTGACAAAGCCGCAGTCGAACCAGCCGGTCGAGCCGGCGATTTCCGTGATGGCCTGGGCCACACCGCCGCCCGTGCATGATTCGGCCGTCGCCAGCAGCAAACCCTTGTCTTGCAGCGCGCGGCCTACCCTGGCCGCCAGATCGATAATGTCGTTCGTCACGTGAGCTCCTTTTTGTGCTGGTCGTCGGGTGAGGCTACTTTACCATGCAGCCTCGAAAGATGTCCCCTGCTCCGGAAGCAATGTTTGCAAAAAGCTTAGCACGCGATCATAAAGCGGCGTAGAGTGTCTTGATCTTGATCAGGATCGTTCGCCAGCCGTGCGCCGTCCCCGCTCATCAGCCTGCTATTCTTCAATTGCGTTTGAGTAAGAAGACTGAGCGCTGTTGAAACTGATAAAAATGCCGTCCATTCTCATGATCACGGAGCGTTCATGGCAGAACTGAGCCGGATGCCAAAATTGTTGCGCCCGCGGGCCTGGCCGGCGCGGCGCGCGCCTGCGCAGGGGGCGGCATGATCCGCATCCGCTCGATCCGTAAAAAGCTGGTCACCGTGGTTTTGCTGTCCACCCTGGCCGCGCTGGTGGTGTCGATCAGCGCCCTGATTGTGTACGACCTGCGCGCCTACCATCGCGCGCTGCTGTCGGACATGTCGACCCAGGCCGAACTGCTGGGGCGCATGACGGCGGCGGCCCTTACCTTTGACGACAAGCGCCTGGCCAGCGACAACCTGGCCTTGCTGCGCATCCGCCCCGGCGTGCGCGCCGGCGCCCTGTATGACGCCGACGGCGCCCTGTTTGCCACCTACACCGCGCCCGGCGAAACGCTGCCCCTGCCGCCGCGCGCCTTTGAACCCAGTGTGCGGGTCGACGGCGATGCGCTGTTGATCACCAAGGCCGTGTTTGAAAACGGCGAGCGTCTCGGTACCGTGTATTTGCGCGCCGAATATGGTTTGCTGGCGCGCACGCTCGACTACGCGCTGGTGGCGCTGGTGGTCATTGCGCTGGCGCTGATCATCGCCTGGCTGCTGGCCCATCGCCTGGGCCGCGCGCTGACGACCCCGATCACCTCGATCACCGAAGTCGCGCGCGAGGTGGTCAGTTCACGCGACTATTCGCAGCGCGCCCAGCGCATCAGCAACGACGAAGCGGGCGAACTGGTGCAGTCCTTCAACGCCATGCTGACCGAGATCGAGGCGCGCACGGGCGCGCTGGAGGAATCGAACCAGACCATCGCGCGCGAGTCGGAAGAGCGCGCCGCGGCGCAGGAAGAAGTGATGCGCCTGAACGAGCGCCTGGAAGGCCGGGTGCAGGAGCGCACGCGCCAGCTGGAAGTCATCAACCACGAGCTGGAGCTGGCCATGGAGGCTGCCAAGAGCGCCAACGCCGCCAAGTCGGCCTTCCTGTCGTCCATGAGCCACGAACTGCGCACCCCGCTCAACGCCATCCTGGGCTTTGCCCAGATTCTGACCTCCGATACGCTGCCCACGACCACCGCGCAGAAAAAGGAATTCGCCAACCACATCCTCAAGTCGGGCCGCCACCTGCTTACCCTGATCAACGAGATTCTCGACCTGGCCAAGGTGGAATCGGGCACCGTGGCGCTGTCGATGGAACCGGTGGCGCTGGACGACATGCTGGCCGAATGCCGCGACATGGTCGAGCCGATGGGCCGCGCGCGCCGCATCCGCATGCTGTTCCCCGATCATACCGGGGCCGTGCTGCTGGCCGACCGCACCCGCCTCAAGCAGGTGCTGCTGAATCTGTTTTCAAACGCGGTCAAATACAATCGCGAGATGGGGGCAGTGGTGTTCGACTGCACCCCGCAAGGACCGAACCGGGTGCGCCTGTCGGTGCAGGACACCGGCCTGGGTCTGCGCCCGGACCAGGTCGACGCCTTGTTCCAGCCGTTTAACCGCCTGGGCCAGGAAAACGGCAGCGAGGAGGGCACCGGCATCGGGCTGGTGGTCACGCGCCGCCTGGTCGAACTGATGGGCGGTGCCATCGGCGTGACCAGCAGCGTTGGCGTGGGCACCGTGTTCTGGATCGAGCTGGAACTGACCCAGCCGGTACCATCGGCCCTGGCTTCGGGCACGGTGCTGGCGCTGGGCCGGCGCGATCAGGCCCGTCCCGCTGCCGGCCACACGCTGCTGTATGTGGAAGACAACCCAGCCAATCTGAAACTGGTGCAGGAAATCGTCGGTTTCCGGCCCGAGCTGCGCCTGCTGACCGCGCACGACGCCCACCTCGGCATCGAGATGGCCAAGGCCCATGCCCCGGATCTGATCCTGATGGACATCAACCTGCCCGGCATGAGCGGCATCGATGCCCTGGCCGAGCTGCGCCGCGATCGGCGCACCAGCCACATTCCGGTGCTGGCGCTGACCGCCAATGCCATGCCGCGCGATGTGGAAAAGGGCATCAGCGCGGGCTTTTACCGCTACCTCACCAAGCCGATCAACATCGATGAATTCAATGACGCCATCGATGCCACGCTGGCCTTGATCGAACAACAGCGCAATGAACCGAAAGCGGGGCAGTCATGATCTCCCTGGACGATATCCATGCGGCGCGCATCCTGATCGTCGACGATCAGAGCGTCAACGTACAGCTGCTAGAGTACCTGCTCACCAATACCGGGTACACCAATGTCAGCAGTACCACCGACCCCACCGTGGTCGCGCCCTGGCATGCGCAAAACCGCTACGACCTGATCATCCTGGACCTGCACATGCCCGGCATGAGCGGCTTCGAGGTGATGGAAGCGCTCAAGCCAATGGAGAGCGGCGCCTATCTGCCAGTGCTGGTGGTGACGGCCGAACCGGACAAGAAGCTGGCCGCACTTGATGCCGGCGCGCGCGATTTTGTCAGCAAACCCTTCGATCCGATTGAAGTGCTCACCCGCATCCGCAACATGCTCGAGGTGCGCCTGATGCACCGTGAATCGCGCGACTACGGCGTCCTGCTGGAGCAGACCGTACGCGAACGCACCGCCGAACTGCAGCGCTTTCGCAGTGCCATGGATGCCACCGCCGACGCCATCTTCCTGATCGATATGGCGGGCATGGCCCTGGTTGATGTGAATGAAGGCGCCTGCCGCATGCTCGGTTTCGAGCGTGAGCAGTTGCTTGGCATGGCGCCGGCCGCATTGGGCATTGCCAGCCCGGAAGAGCTGGCGCGCCAGGCCGCGCGCACCGACGACGGCAGCGAGGCCGAACTGGTCGAAGCCAAGCTGCGCCGCATTGACGACACCCTGGTACCAGTGGAAACCTACTGGCAGGTACAGACCCTGGGCGGCACCCGCGTGCTGATCGCCGTGGCGCGCGACATTACCGAGCGCCTGCTGGCAGCCCAGCGTCTCAAGCACCTGGCCAGTTACGACACACTGACCGGCCTGCCCAACCGCACCCTGTTCTATCAGACCTTGCGTGAAGCGATTGAAATCGCGCAGGACAAGCAGTGGCGCATCGCCGTGCTGTTCATCGCGCTGGACCGCTTCAAGATCGTCAACGATTCGCTGGGCGCGGCGCTGGGCGACGAATTGCTGCGCCAGTTCAGCAACCGCCTGGTGCAATGCGTGCGCATCCGCGACACGGTGGGACGCCTGGGCGGCGACGAATTCGGCTTGATCCTGACCATGACGCGCAACCAGCAAGATGCGGTCAATGTCGCCAATGATGTGCGCGAAGCGCTGCGCGCCTCGTTTGACCTGCAGGGCCAGCACGTGGGCCTGACCACCAGCATTGGCATCGCCATGTATCCGGACGACGCCACCGATCCCGAAACGCTGGTGCGCTACGCCGACACGGCCATGGTACGGGCCAAGGAAGCCGGGCGTGACGGCTACCGCTTCTTCACGGCCGGCATGAACGTGCAAGTGCTGGCGCGGCTGGATCTGGAACTGGCGTTGCGGCGCGCGCTGGAAAACCGGGAGCTGATGCTGTACTACCAGCCCAAGATCAAGCTCTCGACCGGTCATATCAGCGGGGTCGAAGCTCTGCTGCGCTGGAACCGGCCCGGCTATGGCCTGGTCTTCCCCGCCGAGTTCATCCCCGTGATGGAAGAAACCGGCCTGATTGTGCGGGTCGGCGCCTGGATCATTGATGAGGCATGCCGCCAGATCGCCCAGTGGATCAGTGACGGCGTGGGCGAGCTGCGCGTGGCGGTCAATGTCTCGAGCCGCCAGTTCGTCGAGGGCGACCTCGAGGCCGATGTGCGCGCCGCCATCACGCGCCACAATATCGACCCGGCGCTGCTGGAACTGGAGCTGACCGAAAGCGCTTTAATGAGCAACGCCGAGCGCACCATCGGCGTGTTGAGCAACCTGAAAGCGCTGGGCATCAAGGTGGCGATTGACGATTTCGGCACGGGTTACTCCAGCCTGGCTTACCTCAAGCGCTTCCCGATCGACAAACTGAAGATCGACATTGCGTTTGTGCGCGACATCACCGTCAGTCCGGACGATGCCGCCATTGCGCTGGCCATCATCAGCATGGCGCACAGCATGAAGATGCTGGTCATTGCCGAAGGGGTGGAGTCGCGCGCGCAAATGGCGTACTTGCGGCGCCACCGCTGCGACGAGATCCAGGGTTTTCATTTCAGCCGCCCCTTGCCGCCGCGCGAAATGGGCGAGCTGCTGGTGGCCAACCGCGCCTTGCCGTCGGAAGAAGAAGCGCGCGAATCGAACCGCCAGACCTTGCTGCTGGTCGATGATGATGCCAACGTGCTGTCCTCGCTGCACCGCCTGTTCAGACGTGACAACTACAAGATTTTGACTGCGCTCTCGCCTGAAGAAGGCTTCGAAATGCTGGCCCTGCACCAGGTGCATGTGATTGTGTGCGACCAGCGCATGCCTGGCATGAGCGGCACGGAATTCTTAAGCAAGGTCAAGGAGATGTATCCCGAAACGATCCGCATCATCCTGTCCGGCTACACGGGCCTGGAGGCGGTGCTTGATTCGATCAACCGCGGCGCCATTTACCGCTTCTATACCAAGCCCTGGGACGACACGCAGCTGCGCGACAATATCCGGCTCGCCTTCCACCACTACTGGCTGGTGAATGGCGCCCGCGACGAGCGGCGCTATCCGCGCGAGCGCCTGGGCCCTTTGTTAGCTGACGAAGTGATCGAACCCGCGCAGCGCCAGTGACAAGGGGACGCCGCCAGCGTCGGTCCAGCGCAGGCCGGGTTCGGCCTCGATTCGGCCGACCCGCGTGACTGGCGTGCCGGCGCTTTCCGCTGCGGCCAGCACGGCTGCGCGTGCGCTCGCCGGCGCCGTGAAGCACAACTCGTAATCGTCACCGCCGGCGGCGCAAAAACGGCGCCGCAAGGCCGCTTCCTGCGTGGCCAGCACGGGGCCGGCGGGCAGGGCGTCGGCGTTCAGCGTGGCGCCCACCCCGGAGGCGGCCAGGATGTGACCAATGTCGCCGGCCAGACCGTCCGAAATATCAATCGCCGCGTGCGCCAGTGGCACCGCCGACAAGGCCATGCCCAGTGCGCCCCGCGGCGACGGCATGTGCATGCGCGGGGCGGCCAGGGCCAGTTGTGCTTCGCTCAGTTGCAGCTCCCTGGTGTAGTGCGCCAGCGCCAGACGTGCATCGCCCAGGCTGCCGGAAATCCAGACATCGTCGCCGGCACGGGCGCCGTCGCGGCGCAGCGCGTGGCCAGGCCGGGTCTCACCGAACACGGTGATGCAAATAGTGAGCGGCCCCTTGGTGGTGTCGCCGCCGATCAATTCGCAGCCAGCCTGGTCGGCCAGCGCAAACAAGCCGTCGGCAAATGGGGCCAGCCAGGCCGGATCGGCCCCCGGCAAGGCCAGCGCCAGCGTGAACGCCACCGGGGTGGCGCCCATGGCCGCCAGATCCGACAAATTCACGGCCAGGCATTTGTGACCGAGCATGCGCGCGTCGGCCCCGGCAAAGAAGTGGCGGCCTTCGACCAGCAGGTCCGAGGAGATGGCGATCTGGCGCCCCGGTGTGGGAGAGAGCAGGGCGCAATCGTCGCCAATGCCAAGCGTGGCGCGGCCGGGGCGGGCGCGCTGGAAGTATTGTTTGATGAGGTCGAATTCGGAGAGCATGGGCGCATTCTACCGAATTGGCGGCGCGATCCCGCCGCCGTTTATACTGGCCGGCTTGTTGATTCGATTGCATCCATGTCCGCCACTGGCCCGCGCGTTCTATCCCCGCTCAAATTTGCCGCCTTGACCTTGTCCATGGGCGCGCTTGCGTTACTGTTCGCTTCCCTGACTGCCGCGCTGGCAGCGAATGCCTGGAGCGAGTACGGCATCCGTCGCGATTGGCCGCAGACCAGCAGCGTGATCGAAGGCTTGCCGACGCAAGGGGCTTGTCCGAACGGTCGGAGCGGCGCCGAAGTGCGCTATCACTACAGCGTTGCGGGACGCGCTTACAGCAATCAATACGCCGTCGCATGCACCAGCAAACAGGCCAAGCGCTTGAAGGCACCCAGGTTCGCGCCGGGCGCGCTGAATCCGGTCTTTTACAATCCTCACAATCCGGGCCAGTCGCTGCTGGACACCGGTGCCGGCGACAAGTGGTTCAGCTACGGTGCGCCGCTGGCGGTCGGCATGCTCACCCTGGGCTTGGGGTACATGCTGGTGCTGGCGATCCGTGCGCGGCTGCGCATGCGGCGCTATCTGTTTCTGCCCAATGGACGGCGCTAGGGGATCTGGTTCAGGGCCCGCGCAAGACGGTGCGCGCGCTGTCAAGCAGGTCGGCAAAGGCCAGTCCGAACGCGATTGTGAAAGCCATGCTGTTCTCCCCGATATATAGTGGGAGGATAATAGCTTTATTGGATCAATTTTGAAAATCAATAGATGTTATTGATGTGATAGCCTCTGCGTGTCACGCCCCGCCCAGCCGCTTCCACACCATCATGATTGCCATCCCCAGCGCCCACACGCCGAAGAACAAGCCGCGCCAATGCCAGATGCTCCAGCGGCGCCTGGCGCTGGCAGCCGGCGCTGCCGGCCCGTCGTCGGGGTGGCGGTAAGTCTCCTGGGCCGTGCGGTAGGTCTCGCCTTCGTCTCCGCGCACCCGGGCGCCGAGCTGGCCGGCCAAGGCAAGCATCCGCGCCAGGAAGCTGTCGTCCGGCCCGCTGCTCCACAGTTCGCCTGCCGCCTCATCGAATACCAGCAGCGCACTGGCCTCACCTGCCTGCGGGTCGACCAACTGTAATTCCGACCCTGCCGTAGGCCAGGGCGTCAGCCGTCCATTCAGCGCCGGCAGCGCCGCCATGATCTCGTGGCGCAAGATGGGTACATGCTGCGCGCCGCTGGTGCGCATGATGGTAAGGTGATAGCCCATGCTGGTGAACGCATTTCATAAAAATGGAAGCACAGCATAAACGCACTGATGTAAATGTCAACTTTTCGCCCCCTGCGTCCGCGATATCTGTATAGACAGGGATTGTTGGTAAAAATACGTAGTTTGCTGTTTTCGCACGTCTGCTAAAATCAATGATCCCCGACAGCAACAGAGAAGGCCGCACCAGCATGGATTCGTCATCGGACAAGAAAGAAGAATTACGCCAGCAACTGCGCCAGGCAGCGCTCGAATACCACGAATGCCCGCGTCCGGGCAAAATCAGCGTCACTCCCACCAAGCAGTTGCTCAACCAGCGCGACCTGGCCCTGGCCTATTCGCCCGGCGTCGCGGCGCCCTGCGAGGAAATCGTCAAGGACCCGGGAAACGCTTATAAATACACGGCGCGCGGCAATCTGGTGGCAGTAATCACCAACGGGACTGCCGTGCTGGGCCTGGGAAATATCGGCCCGCTGGCATCGAAGCCTGTGATGGAAGGCAAGGGCGTGCTGTTCAAGAAATTTGCCGGCATTGATGTCTTCGATATTGAAATCAATGAGCAGGATCCCGACAAGCTGGTCAACATCATCGCTTCGCTGGAGCCGACCTTTGGCGGCATCAATCTGGAAGACATCAAGGCACCTGAGTGCTTCTACATCGAACGCCAGCTGCGCGAGCGCATGAAGATTCCTGTCTTCCACGATGACCAGCACGGCACCGCCATCATTGTCGGCGCCGCGATCCTGAACGGCATCAAGGTCGTTGGCAAGCAAATGCGCGATTGCAAGCTGGTGGTGTCAGGCGCTGGCGCTGCCGCGCTGGCCTGCCTGGAACTGATTGTCGACCTCGGCTTCCCGATCGAGAACATCTTCGTCACCGATCTGGCCGGTGTGGTCTACAAGGGCCGCGCCGAACTGATGGATCCGGACAAGGAACGCTTTGCCCAGGATACCCCGCTGCGCACGCTGGCCCAGGTCATGCCGGGCGCCGACATCTTCCTTGGCTTGTCCGCAGGCGGCGTGCTCAAGCAGGATATGGTCAAGGAAATGGCGGCCAATCCCCTGATCCTGGCGCTGGCCAATCCGACCCCGGAAATTCTTCCCGAAGAAGTCAAGGCGGTCCGCGGCGACGCCATCATTGCCACCGGCCGGTCGGATTATCCGAACCAGGTCAATAACGTGCTGTGCTTCCCGTACATCTTCCGCGGCGCCCTCGATTGCGGCGCCACCACCATCACGCGTGAAATGGAAATCGCGGTCGTGCACGCGATTGCCGACCTGGCCCATGCCGAGCAGTCGGACGTGGTGGCCACCACTTACGGCATCAGCAACCTGTCGTTCGGTCCTGAATACCTGATTCCGATGCCGTTCGACCCGCGCCTGCTGATGCACATCGCGCCAGCCGTGGCCAAGGCGGCCGAGCTGTCGGGCGTGGCCACGCGCCCGATCACCAATCTGGAAGCGTACGCCGAGAGTCTGCAGCAATTCGTGTACCGCAGCGGCACCTTCATGAAGCCCTTGTTCGCCATGGCCAAGCAGGCCCCGCCCGAACTCAAGCGCATCGTGTATGCCGAGGGCGAAGACGAACGCGTTCTGCGCGCCGTGCAAGTGGTGGTCGATGAAAAACTGGCGCGCCCGATCCTGGTGGGCCGCCCCAGCGTGCTGGAACAGCGCATCGAAAAATTCGGCCTGCGCCTCAAGCAGGGCGAGCACTTCGAGGTCATCAATCCGGACCACGAAGACCGCTACCGCGACTACTGGCAGACGTATTACGCGATGACCATGCGCAAGGGCGTCACGCAAGAATACGCCAAGCTGGAAATGCGCCGCCGCCACAGCCTGATCGGCGCGATGATGATCCACAAGGGCGATGCAGACGGCATGATCTGCGGCACTTTTGGCACCACCAATTTGCACCTGCATTACATCGACCAGGTTCTGGGCAAGCGCGCCGGCGCCAATGTGTACGCCGCCATGAATTTCCTGATCCTGCCCGAGCGCCAGATGGCCATCGTCGACACCCACGTCAACGAAAACCCGAGCGCCGAGCAGCTGGCCGAAATCACCATCATGGCTGCTGACGAGATGAGCCGTTTTGGCCTGATCCCGCGCGCGGCTTTGCTGTCGCATTCGAACTTCGGCTCGGCCAACAGCGACTCGGCCAAAAAGATGCGCAGCGCCCTGGCGCTGGTGCAGCAGCACAAGCCGGACCTGGAAATCGACGGTGAAATGCATGGCGACGTGGCGCTCGACGCCAAGCTGCGCAAGACCCTGATGCCGCACTCGACCTTGCAGGGCGACGCCAATCTGCTGGTCATGCCCAATATCGACAGTGCCAACATTGCCTACAACCTCATCAAGACGGCTGCTGGCAACGGCATCGCGATCGGTCCGATTCTGCTGGGCTGTGCCAAGCCGGTGCATATTCTGACGCCCTCGGCTACCGTGCGCCGCATTGTGAACATGACGGCGCTGTGCGTGGTGGACGCCATTTCCGACCGTTAGACTGCTGTCTCTAAAAAAAATGGGAAAGCGCCCTGGCGGCGGTTTCCCAATTTTTTATTGTCTTTTGTAAAACCCCAGTATTTAATTTGTCATACAAGTTAGTGGGATGCGTAACAAACGGTAATGGCGTGCTGCCTGCGCGTCGAACAGGGGCATAATACTCCCGCGCACCATGTTTTTTTTATATTTTGTTGCCCCTCCGCAAGATACGTACAGACGATTCTGATATAATCCCGAGATTAATCACGCCATTTCCTCGGGTGTGCGGCCGCCGCCCTGCCCAATACCAACGACCTCTACTTATGCAAATCACGAAAAAAGCCTTGATCACCGGCATTACTGGCCAAGATGGCGCCTACCTTGCGCAATTGCTGCTTGAAAAAGGCTATGAAGTGACGGGCACGTACCGCCGTTCCAGTTCCGTCAACTTCTGGCGCATCGAAGAGCTGGGCATCGAAAACCATCCCAAGCTGCGCCTGGTCGAATACGATCTGACCGATCTGTCCTCGTCGATCCGCCTGATCCAGACCACCCAGCCCGACGAGGTGTATAACCTGGCTGCGCAAAGTTTCGTCGGTGTCTCGTTCGAACAGCCAGTGGCCACCGCCGCCATCACCGGCCTGGGCCCGGTGCACCTGCTCGAAGCGATCCGCATCGTCAATCCGAAGGTGCGCTTCTATCAAGCCTCGACCTCGGAAATGTTCGGCAAAGTGCAGGCGGTGCCACAGCTGGAAGACACCCCGTTCTATCCGCGCAGCCCGTACGGTGTGGCCAAGCTGTACGCGCACTGGATGACCATCAATTACCGTGAGTCCTACGACATTTTCGGTTCCAGCGGCATTCTGTTCAACCACGAGTCGCCCCTGCGGGGCCGTGAATTCGTCACCCGCAAGATCACCGATTCGGTCGCCAAGATCGTGCTCAACAAACTCGACGTGCTCGAGCTGGGCAATCTGGACGCCAAACGCGACTGGGGTTACGCCAAGGATTACGTCGAAGGCATGTGGCGCATCCTGCAGGCGGACGCGCCAGACACCTTCATTCTGGCCACCAATCGCACCGAGACCGTGCGTGACTTCGTGACCATGGCTTTCAAGGCAGCCAAGATCGGCATCGAATGGAAAGGCACGGGCGACCACGAAACCGGTCACTGCGCCGAGAGCGGCAAGCTGCTGGTGCGCGTGAGCCCGAAATTCTACCGCCCGGCCGAAGTCGAGCTGCTGATCGGCGACCCGGCCAAGGCGCGCAAGGAACTCGGCTGGGAGCCGCATACCACGCTGGAACAGCTGTGCCAGATGATGGTTGACGCTGACATGCGCCGCAACGAAATCGGCTTCTCCTTCTGACATGAGCGGGACCGCGAGTGAGCGTTTTGCAGCCCTGGAACTGAACGGCGAAGGCCAGGGCAAGCGTGCCCTGATCACCGGCGTGCGCGGCTTCACCGGCCGCTATCTGGAGCAGGAGCTGCGCCAGGCAGGCTATCGCGTGTTCGGCACCATCCTGCCCGGCGAGGAGCCGGGCCCCGACCTGTTTGAAGTCGATCTGTGCGATCGCGACGCGACCGCTGCCATGATCGCGCAAGTGCAGCCGGACGTGGTGGCGCATCTGGCGGCCATTTCCTTTGTCGGCCATGCCAACATCGAGCAGATTTATCGCGTCAATGTGATCGCCAGCCGCAACCTGCTCGAAGCGCTCGCTGCCCAGGCGCACCAGCCTGGCTGCGTGCTGCTGGCCTCGTCGGGCAATATCTATGGCAATGCCAGCAGCGGCATGCTCGACGAGCAGGTCGCGCCGGTGCCGACCAACGACTATGCCGTCTCCAAGCTGGCCATGGAATACATGGCCCGCCTGTGGAGCAGCAAGCTGCCGATCGTGATTGTGCGCCCCTTCAATTACACGGGCGTGGGCCAGGAAGCGAACTTCCTGCTGCCGAAGATCGTGTCCCATTTCCGCCAGGCGGCGCCCGAGATCGAACTGGGCAATCTGGCCATCGCACGCGATTTTTCCGACGTGCGCGTGGTCGCAGCCTGCTACCGCCGCCTGCTGCACGTCAGTCCGGCCGGCCAGACCTTCAATGTCTGTTCCGGTCAGGCGCACTCGCTGGCCAGCGTGATTGACACCATGGGCGCGATTGCGGGCTACCAGATCAAGGTGCACAGCAATCCCGCCTTCATGCGCAAGGACGATGTAATCACCCTGGTGGGCAACAACGCCAAACTGAGCAGCGTGATTGGCGCGATCGCGCCAACCCCGCTGGCAGACACGCTGCGCTGGATGTACGAGGCGTGAATCAGCTGCGGGTCGGCCTCGGGACGACAATGATCGAACCGGGTTTGACCGGCGGCCGTCTGGACGGCATCGGTACCTACACCCAGGCCTTGATGCGCAATCTGGGCGCGGCTGGCTGCCAGGTGCTGCCGTATTCCTATCCGCGCCTGCGCGGTGGGCGGCACGACATCAGCGTCGGCCAGCCGCTGCCGCACGCGTTCGAGACCGCCACCCTTGCCGATCTGCTGACCCCGGCGACGCGGCGTCAGGCCATGGCGGCCGATATTTTCCATGTGACCGATTACCGGATCGTGCGCATGGATTGCCCGGTGGTGGCCACGCTGCACGACGCCCTGCCGATCAAATACCCGCAGTGGTGCAGCACGGGTCTGCGCGGGACCAAGAACTGGCTCCAGATCAAGGCCGCGCAAAAGGCCGACCACGTGATCGCGCTGTCGCACTTTGCCATTGCCGAACTGGTCGAGTGTTTTGGCATTGACGAGCGCCGCATCAGCGTGGTGCCCTGCGGCGTCGATGCGCACTGGTTCGATCCGGTGGACGAGGCCGCGCTGGCGGCCACGCTGACAGCGCACGCGCTGCGCGCCGGCTACTTCCTGTTTGTCGGCACCCTGCAGCCGCGCAAGAACATCGAACGCCTGCTGGACGCCTACCTGGCCTTGCCGGCCATGGTGCGCGCCGAACGCCAGCTGGTGATCGTGGGCGCGCCCGGCTGGCGCTGCGAACAACTGGTGGCGCGCTTGCATGCGGCGCGTGAAAACGGCGCTGCCGTGGTCTGGCTCGACCAGGTGCGTGACGGTGACACCCTGCGCGCGCTGTACGCCGGTGCCGGCGTATTCGTGTTCCCTTCGCTGTATGAAGGTTTCGGCATTCCCGTGGTCGAGGCGTTTGCCTCCGGGGTGCCGGTGGTGGCGTCCAACAGCAGTTCCTTGCCGGAAGTGACTTGCGGGGCGGCGCTGGACGTCGATCCGCTCGATACCGGCGCCATTGCGGCGGCCATGCTGACCCTGGCCAGCGACGCGCGCGAACGCGCACGCTGCATTGCGGCCGGCCGCGCGCGCGCGCGCCAATTGACCTGGCATGACACCGCATTGCAGACGGCCGCAGTGTACCGGTCCGTATTATCCTCTTGAGCAGCTGGCAGAATCCATTATGCGTGTCTTACATTTTTATAAAACCTACTACCCCGATTCGATGGGCGGCATCGAACAGGTGATCCGCCAGATGTGCGTGGGCACCGGCCATCTGGGCGTGTCCAACACCGTGCTCACGCTCACGCGCCAGAAAACCGATCTTGATTTCCCGTTCCAGGGCCACCGCGTGCGGCGTGTGCCGCAGGATCTGGAGATCGCCTCGAACAGCATGGCGTTCGGCGCCATCGGCGAACTTAAACGGCTGGCGGCCGAGGCCGACGTGGTGCACTACCACTTCCCCTGGCCGTTTGGCGACATGGCGCACTTCATGGCGCGCGTCGACAAACCGAGCGTGCTGACCTACCACTCCGACATCGTGCGCCAGAAGCTGCTGCTCAAGGTGTACCAGCCGCTCAAGCACCGCTTCCTGCAAAGCGTGGACGCGATTGTCGCCACCTCGCCCAACTACATGGCCTCGTCGGCCGTGCTGGAACGCTACCGCGACAAGACCCGCATCATCACGTACGGCCTGGACAAGACCATCTATCCGGCCGCCGATGCCGAGCGCATGGCCCACTGGCGCGCGCGCATTGGTCCCAAGTTCTTCCTGTTTGTCGGTGTGCTGCGCTACTACAAGGGCTTGCACATCCTGCTTGATGCAATGGCCCAGCTGGACTACCCGGTGGTGATTGTCGGCGCCGGCCCCATCGAAGCCGAACTCAAGGCCCATGCACAGCAGCTGGGCCTGACCCATGTCCATTTCGTCGGCGCGGTCGACGATGTCGACAAGGTGGCCTTGCTCACGCTCAGCTATGCCCTGGCGTTCCCCTCGCACCTGCGTTCGGAAGCGTTCGGCATTTCCTTGCTCGAAGGCGCCATGTTTGGCAAGCCGATGATTTCCAGCGAAATTGGCACCGGCACCACCTACATCAATGTCGATGAAGTGACGGGCATTGTGGTGCCGCCATCGGACCCGCAAGCCTTGCGCGCGGCCATGACGCGCCTGTGGGAGAACCCGGATCTGGCTGCCGCCATGGGCCAGCGTGCCGGCGAGCGTTACCAGGAACTCTTCACTGCCGAGCGCATGGCGCAGGGCTACACCGACCTCTACCACGAACTGGTGGCGCGCCGCCAGCCGGGCGCCGCGGCCCGCCCGCTGGCCAGCGGCAGCACCAGCTAAGCGTCAGCTAAGCGCCGCCAAAACGACAGCGCAGCGAGGCCGGGCGGGTTTGTGTTGCAGCCCGTTCAGGCTTGCTGCTATCCTGCCTGCTGATGGAGCGAAAGCGCAGAATGGTCAAGCAGATTGTCGTCGTTGCAGCATTATTGGCATGGCAAGCCGCCGCTGCGGCTGTACCGCTATCGGCGCCGCCGGCGCCGCTGTACATCACCACCGAATATTCGCCGCCCACCAGCATGCAGGAGGGCGAGCGGGTGATCGGCAGCGCCACCGACAAGATCCGCGAAGCGCTGGCCCGCACCGGCATCGCCTACAGCATTGAGCTGCTGCCCTGGAAACGGGCGTACGCGGCGGCCCTGAACCGATCCGACAGCTGCGTCTATTCCACCACCCGGACTCCCGAGCGCGAGGGTTTGTTCAAGTGGGTCGGTCCGACCGACGAAGGCGAGTGGGTGCTGCTGGGGCGGGCCGACCGTCAATACAAGCTCGAGACGCTGGAAGACGCACGCAAGCTGCGCATCGGCACCTACAATGGCGACGCCCGCGACGAGTACTTGCGCGCGCGCGGCTTCAAGGTCGATCCCGCGCCAAACGACATGATCAATCCACGCAAGCTGATGATGAACCGGATTGACCTGTGGGCAGCCGGCATTCGGCGCGGCAGTGCGGTGCTGGAGGTAAACGGCTGGGCCGACACCATCGTGCCGGTGCTGACCTTCAACCGTGTGAAACTGTATTTGGCCTGCAACCGCGGGGTGCCGGACAGTACCATTACCCGCCTCAACGAGGCACTCGACGCCATGCTGCGCGATGGCACCTGGCGCAAACTGGACCACAAATACGATACCTGGGTGGAAACCAAGGCAGGCGCCGTGCGCTGACGGCGCCGTGCTGCTAGTTAAACAGTTTGCCTTTGAGCATATTCAAGCCCTGGCTCAGCAAATCCTCGCTTGGCATGTTGCCGTTTGGACTGAGATGGTCAATCACCTGCGGCAGCAAGCCCGCCAGGGCGCCTGACAGCGCCGATGGCTCAATGCCGCTTTGCCGGGCCACCTGGGCCAGTGCGCCATCGCCCACGGCAGAGCTGAGCTGCTCGCCCGAAATGGCATGGTTGGCGCCGGTGCCGATCCACGATGCGACCTGGTCACCCAGACCGCTCGCGCGTAATTGTTCCAGCAAGGCTGGCACGCCGCCGGCACGTTCGACCAGGGCCATGACCGCACCCATGGCGCCACTGGTACTGCCGGGCTGATCCTGCTGCCCGCTCAGCGAGCCCATGACTTGTCCTGCAAGTTGATCGAGCAATCCCATATAAGCTCCTGTGAGGTGTGACGGTGAATGAAGTGCGCTTACAGCGCGCCAAAGACCTTGCTCAGGATCTTGCTGCCGGTGCCAATTGGATCGCGCCGGATTTCCTTTTCTTCTTCTGCAATCATCACGAACAAGCCTTCGACGGCGCGCTCGGTGACGTAATCTTCGACCGAGGCCGGGCCCTGCGCCACGCCAAATTTGTTGATCTGGCCAATCGCGCTGTTGAACTTGGCCGACAGCTTGGAGCGGTCCGTCACGCGCTTGACCAGCGGCAGGAACTGGACCGACAGCTTGGCGCCGGTACGCTCGCGGAAGAAGTCGGTGACCGAAGTCTCGCCGCCAGACAGGATGTTCTTGGCGTCGGTCACGGTCAGCGATTTGACGGCGTCGAGCAGCAGCGGCTTGGCCATGGGCACGGCCGCTTCGGCCGCGTGGTTCATTGCCACTTCCAGGTCATTGAGTTGCTGGCCACGGCCCGTCATTTCCAGCAGCGGGCGCGCCTTTTCCAGCACCTTGGGCAAAGGAATGCGCACCTTCTCATTATTCAGAAAGCCGTTTTCCACGCCCAGCTTGCCGACCGCGGCAACCGAGCCCTTCTCCAGCGCGACGCGCAGGCCGCTGGCAGCGTCGGTATTCGACAAGTCGCTCAGCGACAGCGCGAAGGCACTGGACGCGACCAGGCACAGGCCGACTGGAAGCAATTGAGTGGGGATAAAGTTGCGCACGACCGGCTCCGTTGTTGGCGATTGGAAAGACTAAGTTTACTCCCATTTCAGCTTGCCAGGAGAAGCAAGTTGGTTCGTCATCAAGCTGTCATTCGCCGGTAGCAAAGCTTTGCTGTAATGACCTGGGACACGCCGCATGCGCGCGCGTGCAGGACATTATTTTCGTGAGGTAAGACGATGACAATGCATGACACTTCCATTTCACGCCGCCAGGTATTGCAAGGCTTGGCCAGCGCCTCGGCCCTGCCGTTCGTGGCAGCACTGGGCGCCCTGCATGTGCGCGAGGCCAGCGCAGCCGATGGCGCCACTGCGCTGGTCAGCAGCCCCTACGGCCCGATTGCACCGGTCAATGACATCAGCACCGGCCTGCCTTTGCTGCAATTGCCCGCTGGCTTTGTCTACAAAAGCTATGGCTGGCGCGGCGACCCCATGAGCGACGGCAAGCCCTGCCCGGGCGGGCACGACGGCATGGGCGTGGTGCTGGCGCGCAAGGCCGGCCGCAGCAGCGAACTGGTGCTGATCCGTAATCACGAAGTCGGTGCCACGGGCCCTGGTAACTTCCTGAACGCGCCTGGCGTGTACGACTACGGCAAGGTCAGCGCCGGGAGCAGCGAGGTGTTTGGCGGCGGCACCACCAATCTGGTTTTTCGTGATGGCAACTGGTACAGCATGACGCCCAGCCTGGGCGGCACGGCCGGCAATTGCGCCGGCGGCATCACGCCTTGGGGCACCTGGCTCAGCTGCGAGGAAGTGGGTTCCGATGCGCTCGGCTCGGCCGGCAAGAAGCACGGCTATGTGTTTGAAGTCGCGGCCGATCCGGCGCTGACGGACGGCTCGCCCATCATTGGCATGGGCCGCTTCGCGCACGAAGCGGCAGCCGTCGACGCGGCCACCGGCATCGTCTACATGACCGAGGATAGCTCGGGTAAATCGGGCTTCTACCGCTATCTGCCCGATATCCGCCCTGGCGCGCGCGGTTCGCTGGCAATGGGCGGGGTGCTGCAGATGGCGCGCATCAAGGGCGTGAGCAATGCCAATCTGGCCAAGGCGGCGCTGCACGCGAAGCTGGCGCTGGACTGGGTCGATATTGCCAATCCCGACCAGGCGCGCGGCGACGCCATCGGCCTGAACGGTGAAGCCATCAGCAACGCGGCTGGCCCCTTCGTGCAAGGCTGGCGCCAGGGCGCGCTGCGCATGAACCGGGGCGAGGGCATCTGGTATGCGGACGGGAAAATGTTCGTGATGGACACTTCCGGCGGCAGCGTGGCGCGCGGCGCCATCTGGCAGCTGGATCTGGCCACACAAACGCTGACCTGCATTTACTCGAGCCCGGCCCCGGTGGTGGGCAATATGGGCGACAACCTGACCGTCAGCCCACGCCAGGCCATCCTGATCTGCGAAGATGCCTCAACTGCCGCCACCGACAGCTTCGGCTTCGGCCAGCGCCTGATGGGCCTGACCGGGCAAGGCGATGCCTACATTTTCGCCAAAAACAATGTGCAACTGAGCGCGGTGCAACTGGCCGTGGCTGGCAAACAGACCTACCTGGCGGGCGACCATCGCGCCAATGAGTTTGCCGGCGCCTGCTTCGACCCGACCGGCCGCTATCTGTTCGTGAACATTCAAACGCCGGGCATCTCGCTTGCCATTACCGGCCCCTGGGCCAACGGCCCGCTGTAACCACAAGGAGCGACACCATGAAACGCACTTCCCACCTGGCCGCCTTGCTGGCCACATTGACCCTGGCCGGCGCGGCCCAGGGCGCCGTGTTGAGCGCGGCCAGCGGCAATGCCGTCACCGACTACAGCAGTGCCGCACTGGTCTCTTTCGATCTGGACCTGCGCCACTTTGCGCCCACCCGGCTCGAATTTGAACTGGGCGCCGACGACCTGGCCTCGAGCACGCTCGACTTCAGCGCGCTGGTGCGCAACTTGAGCGGCGCCGGCCTGCGCCAG
Source organism: Massilia sp. CF038 (assembly GCF_900129765.1). Lineage (GTDB taxonomy): Bacteria > Pseudomonadota > Gammaproteobacteria > Burkholderiales > Burkholderiaceae_D > Telluria_A. The sequence continues at coordinate 49,745 of NZ_FQWU01000004.1, read as the reverse complement.
TTCAGTTTCCATCTGGACGGCATTCGCTTTGTGCAGCAGGGCACGGTCACGCCCACCTTTGGCAGCATCGCCGCAATGGACGCCGGCAGCACGCGCGCCAGTGTCGGTTTTGGCAGCCCGGAATATGCCGAGTTCTATTTTGGTAATCCGCTGGGCAACGATGGCCAGCGCAACTGGCTGCTCGACCTGAGCGGCCTGCAGGCAGGCGACCGCTTCACCATCACCGCCACGGTCCCCGAACCGGCGCCCCTGCCGCTGGTGCTGGCCGCGCTGATGCTGCTCACCTGCGTGGGGCGCCAGCGCAGGAAGTAGGCGGGCAGACGACGCGCGCCGACCCGGGCTGGGTAATGAAGGGTGCTTAACTGTGTCATTTTAACCACCACTTTGCCCGGGCAAAGCCGATTCGCAGAATATGCGCCACAGCGCGGACCGAATGCGCTACATTCGTCAGCATTCTGGCGTACATACGTGACGGCCGGATTAAAATAAAACGCTGCAAGCGCCCATCGCGTCGTCTATTACTGGAGACATTCCTATGCTTTTCCACACTGGCAAAACGGCCCCGCTGGCGGCCGCTCTCGCGTTCTGTTTCTCCCTTGCCGCGCCGCTGGCGCTGGCGGACGAAACCTGCAACTCGCCCTACATGGCCAACCTGATCAAGGGGCAGGAAGACTACGTCCATGTCTGGACGCTGGGTGTGAAAGGGCTGGGCGATGGCTTTGACAAGCTGGTCACGGTCGACGTCAACCCTGCCTCCAAGCACTACGGCAAAGTGATCGGCCACGTGTCGGTCAAGTCGCGCGGCGAAGCGCACCACATGGGCTTTACCGACGACCGCCGCTTCCTGTGGGCGGGTGGACTCGATGACAGCAAGATCTATGTGTTCGACATTCACAGCAACCCGGCCAAGCCCAAGCTGGTCAAGACCATCAGCGACCTGGGCGCCAAGTCCGGGCTGGTGGGGCCGCATACCTTCTACGCCATGCCAGGGCGCATGCTGGTGGGAGCGCTGTCCAATACCAAGGACCATGGCGGCGTGACCGGCATGGCGATGTACAACAACAAGGGCGACTTCGTCAGCAAGCACGACATGCCGGTCACCAATGGCGGCGACGGCTACGGCTACGACATCGCCGTCAATCCGGGCAAGAATGCGCTGCTCACGTCCAGCTTCGCCGGCTGGAACAATTACATGATGGACCTGGGCAAATTGATGCAAGACCAGAGTGCCATGAAAAACTTCGGTGGCACCATGGTGATGTGGAACCTGAAATCCATGCAGCCGGAACAAATCTTCGCCGTGCCAGGCGCGCCGCTGGAAGTGCGCTGGTCGCTCAAGGAGGGCGAAGACTGGGCCATCACGGCCACCGCCCTCACGTCCAAGCTGTGGCTGGTCAAAAAAGATGGCAGCGGCCAGTGGCAAGCCAAGGACGTGGCCACCATTGGCGACCCGGCCAAGATCCCGCTGCCCGTCGACATTTCCATCACGGCGGACGGCAAGGGCCTGTGGGTCAACACCTTCATGGATGGCACCACCCGTTATTTTGACCTGAGCAATCCTGAAGCGCCCAAGCAGACCTACGCCAAGCACACGGGTTCGCAAGTGAACATGGTGTCGCAAAGCTGGGATGGCAAGCGCGTCTACGTGACCAGTTCGCTGCTGGCCAACTGGGACAAAAAGGGCGCCGACGACGAGCAATTCCTCAAGCTGTTTGCCTGGGACGGCAAGGAGCTGACAGAGCGCTTTGCCATCGATTTCTACAAGGCCAAGCTGGGCCGGGCGCACCACATGAAGTTTGGCGCCAAGGATCTGGCGCGCACGGCCGTGGCAGCGCGCTAGGCATCGTGCGCGGCTTCACTGGGGCAGCGGCACTCTGCCTGCTTGCCGGCATGGCGGGCGCGGCGCATGGCGCGCTGCCGCCCCTGGGCTTCACGCCGCCGGCACCAGGCAGTTACCGCCTGTATCACATCCTGCGTGCGCCGGACGGCGCGGTGCTGGAGACGGACGGCAGTGCCCATCGCCTGTCCGAATTCACCACCGGCAAAGTGACGGTGTTTTCCTTCATCTATACCTATTGCAGCGACCCGAAGGGCTGTCCGCTGGCCTACGAAACCCTGCACACGCTGCGCGCGGCCATTCGCAACGATGCCGCGCTGCGCGACCAAGTGCGTTTCGTGAGCATGAGTTTCGACCCGCGCAACGACACACCCGACACCATGCGCCTGTATGGCGACCCGGAAACGCGCGACCAGCGCGGGGTGCGCTGGCACTTTCTGACCGCACCGTCGGGTCCGGCGCTGGCGCCAGTGCTGGACGGGTTCGGCCAGGACCTTGCCGTGGCCGAGGATCAGCCGGCGGGCCAGCGTGTGCCCGTGCTCAGTCACATGCTCAAGGTCTACCTGATCGATGCTGCCGGTAGCGTGCGTGAAATCTACAGTCCTGCCTTTTTGCATCCCACCATGCTGCTGGGCGATATCAAGACGCTGCTGCTGGAGCGGCGCGCCGCCAAAAAATGACGACGCTGCTGTACCGGCTGCTTGGCGCGTCGATCCTGCTTGCCGTCACAGGCTGCCAGCGCGCGCCCATGCCAGCGACAGCCACGCTGGGCCTGCCGCCGCTGGCCAGCGCGCCAGCCGCGCCGGATGCTGTTGCGCTGGGCCGCAAACTGTTCATGGATACGCGCCTGTCGCGCAACGGCACCATGTCCTGCGCCATGTGCCACGTGCCGGAGCAAGGCTTTGCCGCGGTCGAGCTGAGCACTTCGGTGGGTCTGGAAGGGCGCAGTTTGCGGCGCAATGCGCCCAGCCTGCTGAACGTGGCGTATGTCGGGCAACTGTTCCACGATGGGCGCGCCGCCTCGCTGGAACAGCAAGCCTGGGATCCTTTGCTCAACGAAATCGAGATGGGCAATACCGGCAGCGACGATGTGCTCGCGCGCCTGCGCAGCCTGCCCGATTACGCGGGCAAATTCGAAGCGGCCTACGGCGGCCCTGCCGATCGTGCCAGGGTGGGCGCTGCCCTGGCCAGCTATCAGCGCACCCTGCTGGCCGGTGATTCGCGTTTTGACCGCTGGCGCTACGGCGGCCAGGCCGATGCCCTGAGTTTGTCCGAGCAGGCCGGGTTTGCCATCTTCGCTGGCAAAGGGCGCTGCATTGCCTGCCATACCGTGGGGGCGCGCGCGGCCCTGTTTGCCGACGGGCGCTTCCATAACACGGGTGTGGGCGCCGCGCCACGGCACGACCCGCAGCGCAGTTTTCAGGTGCAACTGGCGCCTGGCGTGTGGACCACCTTGCGCGCCCGGGACGTGGCCAGCGTGTCGGAACCCTTGCAGGCTGACGCGGGCCGCTTCGAAGTCACGGGCGCGGCGCGCGATCGCTGGGCCTACCGCACGCCCAGCCTGCGCAATGTGGCGATCACGGGACCGTACATGCATGACGGCAGTATCGCGACGCTGGAAGAGGTGATTGATTTTTACCAGCGCGGCGGCATCGACAATGGGGCCAAGGATGCCTTGTTGCAGCGGCTGGAATTAAACGAGCAGGACAAACGGGATTTGGTGGCGTTTCTGCGCAGCCTGACCTCGGCACATGCCGGGGCGCTGGCCGCGCAGACGCGCGCGGCGCCAGAACTGGCGCCGTGAGGGGATGGCTTAGCGTGCGTTGCCTGGGAACAGCTGATTGACCAGATCGGCGATCTTGGTGTCGGCCTCGCCGAACTTGCTCATGTTGCCGCGTCCGCGTCGGGCGTCGTAATTGGCATTGCCCACTTCAACGTTGTCGCGGAACACGGTGATCTGGGCATACGACATGTACAGCGCCACGTCCCATTTCCAGTTGGCCGAATAGACCGTCGTCACGCGGCAAGCGCTCACGTCGGAGTTCGCTTCCAGCTGCTTGACCGTGTAGCCCTTGGCGACCAGGGCGCGCTTGTAAGACTCAAGGAAGCCGGGTTTGACTGCAGGATTATTGACGATGCAAATTTCGCGTGTCTGCAGGGCGGTAACGGGTTTGATGGTCACGCGTGGGACGCCGCCACAGGCGGTCAGGCTCAGCACGATAGCGAGCACGGCAGAAATACGAAGCATGGGATTCCGTTCTTGGGAGACTTTGTAGGGGGAAAGTAGATTTACTTTTGTGCAATGCAGTGTAATAGTTGACCGATAGAAAGTCAATCCGAGGCCCTGTCCGTTGGTGTTTTGGTGCACGGGGGCTTACCATGTTGAAAATATTGAAAGTTGGCGTGTTCAGCGACGATCTCGCGACTTCATGCCGAATAACTTGGTGGTGCAGACAGAGGGTGCAAGGATGAACAGGAACAACCCGCCATTGGTGATTGATGCCGCGCGCGTCATCGCTTATGCATTCGTTGATGACATTCCGTACCGGCAATGGGGAAGCTTGTACGTCGCTGGTGAACGCGTAGAGCAGGTACCGTGCCTGGCAATTTGCAGCAATCTGGGCGCGGATATGGGCGCTCTGCTGTGTCATTGTGACGCCGATTGGCATGTGCTTGGCGTGATGCTGGGCGCATCCGTCGAGGCAGGCAAGGCGAGAGCGGAAGACAATTATCCCGGGGTGGCATCGCGCTGGGTGGACAGGGAAACCAGTGTCGAAGCGGCACTTGACTATTACGATGCGCAGCCGGAACGCACGCGATGTTCGTTTTGTGGAAAGCGCCGGTTTGAATTTATGGGCAGTTATGTCGAGGGCGACACGGCGCTTATTTGCGGGGAATGCATCAGCGCGTTCCACCGTGAACTGAACAAGGAATCTTGATCGGCCTCACGCACGAGGCCTTATTCTTCCCCATTCGACCACGCCGCAACGATCTACACGCTGGCCGGCGCTGGCCATAAAAAAACCCGCCGTCGTAGCCGATGGGCGGGTTTAGTCAAACCAAACTATGTGCCATGAAAACTGGTGCCCAGAGCCGGAATCGAACCGGCACGCCGCGAAGCGGCAGATTTTGAGTCTGCTGTGTCTACCAGTTCCACCATCCGGGCAGCACGACAGCATTCATGCACAAGGACCGCATTATAGAGTAACGCGGCAGAAATTGTAATCCTCGATTTGCAGGTCTTGACGCAACGCCTTGCTCAGCTGTGGATAAAAACGCAACAAGCAAGGCCATCCTGTCAGTACTTTCGTACGCTGCCCTGCGCGAACGGCGTATCATCGCGTTCTACTCAGGCTACCCCGTCGTCCTTGCAGGCCGGCGCGCACGATGAAGAACAAGAAAATCCGCGAAATTTTGCTGGGCAAGGCGCTCGATCCCATGAAAAGTGAAACCCGCCACTCGATGGCGCTGGTCGCTTTCCTGGCCTGGGTCGGGCTGGGGGCCGATGGCCTGTCTTCCTCCGCCTACGGTCCTGAAGAAACCTTCCACGCCCTGGGCGGGCACACCGAGCTGGGCCTGTACCTGGCGATTGCCACCGCCGTCACCGTCTTCATCATTGCGCTGGCCTACAACCAGGTCATCGAACTGTTTCCCACCGGGGGCGGCGGTTACCGCGTCGCCACCAAGCTGGTCGGCCCCTACCTGGGCTTGATTTCCGGCTGCGCACTGATTCTCGATTATGTGCTGACGATTGCCATATCGATCGCCTCTGGTGTCGATGCGCTGGCCTCCTTCCTGCCGTTGGGTTTTCAACCCTACAAGTTATGGGCCGAAGCCTTCTTCATTGCCTTGCTGATCGTAATGAACTTGCGTGGCTTGAAGGAAGCCATCCAGATCCTGCTGCCGATTTTCCTCGGCTTCGTGGTCACCCACCTGATCCTGATTGTGTACGGCATTGCCGCCCATGTGTCCTACCTGCCGGAACTGGTGCCCACCACCATGGCCAGTACCACCGAGCTGGCCAGCAACATCGGCTGGACCGGCGTGGCCGCCATGCTGCTGCTGGCCTACTCGCAGGGCGGCGGCACCTACACCGGCCTGGAAGCGGTGTCGAACAACGTCAACCTGCTGGCCGAGCCGCGTGTGCGCACGGGCAAGATGACCATGCTGTACATGGCCCTGTCGCTGGCGCTGACTGCCTCCGGCATCATCTTGCTGTATCTGCTGTGGGATGCCAAACAGGTGCCTGGCCAGACCCTGAATGCCTCCACCTTCAAGCTGATCATCGACAGCATGGGTCTGGGCGGTCCGCTTCTGAACCAGGTGTTGCTGGCCGTGGTGCTGGCCTTCGAAGCAGGCTTGCTGTTTGTGGCGGCCAACACGGGCTTTCTGGGCGGACCGGCCGTGCTGTCGAACATGGCTGGCGACTCCTGGGTCCCACATAAATTCCGCTATCTGTCGACGCGGCTGGTGACCCAGAACGGCATCCTGGTGATGGGCATTGCCGCGCTGGCGATCTTGTTCTGGACCGAAGGCAAGGTCACCTTGCTGGTGGTGCTGTATTCGATTTCGGTGTTTCTGACCTTTGCGATTTCCCTGTTTGGCTTGTGCATGTACTGGTGGCAAAACCGCAAGGGCGGGGACAGCTGGAAGCGGCGCCTGCTCTTGTCGGCCACCGGCTTCATTATTTGTTCGGGCATCCTGGCCATTCTGCTGTTCGAGCGGTTTGCCGAAGGCGGCTGGGCCACGGTGGCGATCATTGCTGCCATGGGCGGGCTGTGCGTGGTCATTCGCAAGCATTACCGCCAGACCAAGGAAGCCATCCATTCGGTCGATGTGGTGTTTGAACATCAGCCCTTCGGGCCCGTCACCGAGCCGGTTGAGCCCGATCCTGAGCACCAGACCGCGGTCTTTATTGTCGGCTCCTCGCGCGGGGGCGGATTGCATGCGCTGTTATGGGTGCTGCGCATGTTCCCCGGTCACTTCAAGAACTTCTTGTTCGTCAACGCCAGAACCGTCGATTCGCATGCCTATGGCGGCGTGGGCGCGCTGGAAAAAATGCGCGAAGAAGCGGCCGCTACCCTGGAATTTTTTGTCGACTTTTGCCAGAGTCACGGGATGGCAGCCTCGTCGTATATCAGCTTCGGTACCGATGCCGTCGATGAAGTGACCAAGCTGTGCGAGGAAATCAACCGCGAATATCCCAGCTCGATCTTCTTTACCAGCAAGCTGATTTTTGCCACCGATAACTGGTTCACCCGCGTGCTGCACAACCAGGCCGCGCTGGCCGTGCAGCGCCGCCTGCATCTGGAAGGCTTGCAGATGGTGATTTTGCCGATGAAGGTTTAACCCGAGGCCAAGGGGGGCGCCTCGCCGCTGACAACGGTCGCCGCCGCTGGCGTACGGGCGCCGAAGCGCGCATTGAGCCAATTGCGGCTGGGGCGCTCCACCAGGTAGTAGGATGCCACGCCGCAGGCGCCGGCCAGCAGCACGCCCAGGACTGGATGCATGCCGTGGTATTTGCTCAGCAGATAAAACGGCTGCTGCCAAACGTACAGCGAGAATGACCACAGCCCCAGCGTACGCAGGGGGCGCAGCGCCAGCAGCGCGTGGACCGCAGGCGAGGCGCCAGCCAGCAGATTGATTGCCAGCGCAAACGCGGCAATGCCACCGATCAATCTGAGCGCGGGCGGCACCGTCCACCAATGCAAGGCGATCCCCAGCACGACCAGGGCGACGCTGCTCCAGCCCGGCAGACGCGGCAGCGTGCGTCCGTGCAGCCACAACATCAGCGCGGCCGAGGACAGGATGCCAAACGCTGCAACTTCCGAATGCATCGACATGCGCCACAGCTCGGTGTCGCGGTAGATGACGGTGTACGCCAGGCTGGTCAGGCCGCTGGCCAGCGCAGCCGCGCCAACCAGCGTGCCCGCCCGCGCCAGGTAACGGCGGGCGCCGACAGCCAGCAGTGACAGGAGGATGTAGCTGTGTTCTTCCACGCACAGAGACCAGAAATGGCCGAAGGGAAGCGAGTTGCTGCCGCTGGCACCCACGGTGTAATTATTGACAAACAGGGCAGCGACTGCGACTTCGTCCCAGCGCAAGGGCTGGCCCAGCAGCAGCAAAATGAGCACCATGAGCAGCAAAAATACCAGCACCGCCGGGAAGATGCGTGCAATCCGGCGCTGATAGAACTGCGCTAGCGGCACCTGCTGCACGAACAGCAATCGGGCCATCAGAAGCCCGGACAGGACGAAAAACAGATTGACGCCGACCGCGCCGAAATTGATCCCGGGGACCGGGAAGAAATGGCCCACCAGCAGGAAGAAAATTGCCAGCCCGCGCCATCCGTCGAGGTAGTGAAAGTGAGCTGGCGCTTGCATGGAGGTTCCGGCCGGTGGTTGGGGGCAGCTTGTCATAAAAATAAGTGTGCAGGCGCGCGCTTCAGTCCTGCCTCTGATACAGGCGGAAACGTTCATCGCGGTCGGACTGGCGCCGGCCTTCCCAGATCATCACCCACCGGCCCGCTTCTGGCGGCAGTAATTGTTCCTTGTGATCTTTGGTGCGCACGCTGTCCTGCAGCAAGCGCAAGCTGCAATGCTGGCCTGGACGCGAAAACGGCAAGTCGCCGTAATACGCGAACGAGGCACGCTGGGCCACGCCGACATTGCTTTCGATGCAGCTGGTGCCGGGCGGCAGGCTTGATTTCAGCTGGCGCGCCACGCTTGCATAGCTTTTGCTGTAGTTGATGTCCTGCAGGAACAGCGTGGTCAGCATCACCCACAGCAGGATCAGGCCACCGGACGACAGCACCACCGCGCGCCACAATACCGCCGGCTGGCGCGAAACACGCCACTGCACCAGGAACACCCAGCCTGCCGTGGCGCAGGCTGCAACCAGGAAGGGGAACCAGGAAAATTCCGGCGCAAAGCCGGGCAGCAGCTTGAGCAGATTCTTTGCAGGCTGGGCGGGCCAGCCAGTCAGTTTGGCAATATAGAACACCCACAACAGCGCTGCCAGCATGGTCAGCACCATGACCGAGAACCAGTCAATGGCGTTGATGGCGCCGCGTTTCATGGTGGGCAGGCCAAAAGCAGCCATGATGGCCAGTGGCGGCAGCAGTTTGAGCAGGTCGCCGTTTTCCGGTGCCGGGTCGCAGATAATCAGCAGCACCAGCGCGCCCACCACGAACAAGGGCAGCACGATGTGCAGCAGGTGATGCTGGCGGCGCCAGGCATAGATGGCCCAGCCGGCAAACGGCCAAGCCGGCCAGAAGAACCAGATGCCGGTGCGCAGGAAGGCCTTGCCCGAATTCCAGCTTGGCAGCGCCAGCTGGTGCAAGTTCCAGTCCAGCCAGCCGAAGACGGGGGCCGCGCCTTGCTCGAGCGCAAGGGCGCAGGCAGCCACCCAGCCCAGGGCCATGAGCACGGCGCTGGCGCCGGCCAGCGCCAGATGCGCCAGTGTGCGTGCTGGCGGCAACGCCAGGAAGCGCGTGCACAGCAGCAGTGCCAGGGTCAGGGTCAGCGGGGTTTGCCAGCCGCGCGCGAGCGTCATCGCGCCCAGCGCCAGGCCGACCAGCACGGCATTGCGGACACTGGCGTTTTCGACATAGCGCACCGCGCGGTACAGGAAATAAGCCAGCAGCGAGCCTTGCAGGGTGACCGCCAGGGTTTCGTGGCTGAACAGCAGCAAGCCCAGGCAGCCCAGGTAGATCAGCACGGCCGTATCGGCCAGGGTACGGCCGTAATCGTCTGGTTCGGGCTGGCCACCGAAGGCCAGGCGCAGCGGCTGGGCTTCAGGCCGGCGGCCGAGGTGGAAGGCGGTATACCAGACCGAGAGCGTGCCCAGCATGAAAATACCGATATTCGACATGCGCGCCGCCATGGCGCCGCCGGTCAGCCAGCCAAACAGCTTGATGCAAATGGCGCCCAGCCAGTAGGCCAGGGGGCCATCGTCATGGATGGGCAGGCCGGCCAGATTCGGCGCCAGCCAGTCGGCCAGGCCACCCTGGGCCATGGTCCACATCACGCCAAAGCCGGCCGCGTCTTCCTTCCACAATTCGCGGCCAATCAGGCCGGGCAGGATGTACAGCATGGCCAGTCCCAGCAGGGCCCAGCGGGGCAGGGCAAGGGTGGCGGCGGCGGCAAGGCGGACTGGCTTCATCGATAGAGGGCGGGATGCAAATGAGATAGGACGTAGTATCAACGAAAAAAAAGCAGCCGGGGGCTGCTTTTTTTGTCTTGCGCGGCAAAAACTTAGCCGTTGGCGACCGAAGTCTTCGAACCAACTGCGCCGAATTTCTGGCGGAACTTCTCGACGCGGCCAGCGGTGTCGACGATCTTGTGCTTGCCGGTGTAGAACGGGTGCGATTCAGCCGATACCTCGATCTTGACGAGTGGGTATTCCTGACCTTCATGGGTGATTTTCTCACGGGTCTGGATGGTCGAACGGGTGATGAATTTGAAATCGCACGACAGGTCGTGGAAAACAACTTCGCGGTAATCTGGATGGATATCGTTACGCATGGTCATGCCTCGGTTAGTTTGGTAGCCAAACAGCACTTCGTCGGTCGGTCTCGCTTCTTGACCCGATTGCTGATCACTTGCCAGGGGTTAAATACTGCAACCGGCGATTATACAGGGGTTTGGCTGGGCAGGGCAATCGGCAATGCGTTGCCACAAATACATCGCCCTCGCGGAGGCGGGGGCCTATGCCACGCTGCCGAATCCGGACAAGTGGTATAGGCCCCCGCCTGCGCGAGGGCGATGTGGTGGCGATGCTGAGGCTGCGGCTATATTTACCCGCCGCGGCGCATCATGTCGAAGAACTCGTTGTTGTTCTTCGTTGCCTTCATCTTGTCGAGGATGAACTCCATCGCCTCGATCTCGTCCATCGAGTACAGCAGCTTGCGCAGAATCCAGATCTTTTGCAGCTGGTCGGCCTTGATCAGCAGTTCTTCGCGGCGCGTGCCGGACTTGTTCAGGTTGATGGCAGGATAGACACGCTTCTCGGCCAGGCGGCGCTCGAGGTGCACTTCCATGTTGCCGGTACCCTTGAATTCTTCAAAGATCACGTCATCCATGCGCGAACCGGTTTCGATCAGCGCAGTCGCGATGATGGTCAGCGAACCGCCTTCTTCGATATTGCGGGCGGCGCCGAAGAAGCGTTTCGGACGCTGCAGCGCGTTGGCATCGACACCACCGGTCAGGACCTTGCCCGAGGCAGGGATGACGGTATTGTAGGCGCGCGCCAGACGCGTGATCGAGTCCAGCAGAATGATCACGTCTTTCTTCATTTCCACCAGGCGCTTGGCTTTTTCCAGCACCATTTCGGCCACCTGGACGTGGCGCGTGGCCGGCTCGTCGAAGGTGGACGCGACCACTTCGCCGCGCACCGAACGCTGCATCTCGGTCACTTCTTCCGGGCGCTCGTCAATGAGCAGCACGATCAGGGTGCAGTCGGGATGGTTGGCCGTAATGGCGTGGGCAATGTGTTGCAGAATCACCGATTTACCCGATTTTGGCGACGCCACCAGCAGACCGCGCTGGCCTTTGCCGATCGGGGCAATCAGGTCGATGATGCGGCCGGTGATGTTTTCCTGGCCATTCATTTCGCGCTCAAGCTTGAGCGGTTCGTTCGGGTGCAGCGGGGTCAGGTTCTCGAACAGAATGCGATGCTTGCTCGCTTCCGGAGATTCGCCATTGACCTTGTCGACCTTGACCAGCGCAAAGTAGCGCTCGCCGTCTTTCGGGGTCCGCACTTCCCCTTCGATCGAATCGCCCGTGTGCAGATTGAAACGGCGGATCTGGGAAGGCGAGATATAAATGTCGTCGGTGGACGCCATGTAGCTGGCGTCGGGCGAGCGCAGGAAGCCAAAGCCGTCGGGCAAGACTTCGAGGGCGCCATCGCCAAAAATTTGTTCGCCTGATTTTGCGCGCTTTTTGAGGATCGCGAACATCAGTTCTTGTTTGCGCAGACGGGCTGCGTTGTCGATATCGAGGCCGATCGCCATCTCCAGCAGAGCGGAGACGTGCATGGCCTTCAGTTCAGATAAATGCATGGTTGAGTCCCGTGACGGGAAGTAAAGGTAGGGGAGGGAACAGCGTGGGTTAATCGTGTGGGAAGGAGTCAGACAGGCTGGTTCGCTTCCCGGCCAGCATGACGGCAGCGCGGGCGCGCTGCCGTCGCAAGTTTAAATATTGCTATCGATGAAAGAGGTCAACTGCCCCTTGGCCATGGCGCCAACTTTCTGGGCGGCCACAACGCCATTCTTGAACAGGATCAGGGTCGGGATGCCGCGGATGCCGAACTTGGCCGGCACGGCCTGGTTGGCGTCCACGTCCATCTTGGCGATCAGGATCTTGCCATCGTATTCTTTGGCGACTTCTTCGAGGATCGGGCCAATTGCCTTGCAAGGACCGCACCACTCGGCCCAGAAGTCGACCAGGACCGGACGCTCGGACTTGAGCACGTCGGTTTCGAAAGATGCATCGCTGATATGTTTAATATTTTCGCTCATGTGTTCCTCAGAAGAGGTAGGGGGTCAATAACGCCTGGGGGATAAGCCGACCCTGCTTTGCCATCGCCATCCGGCTTCCTTGTATGCTGCAACACTAGTGTGGTGACAGTGTGCGCAAAAACAATAGGTGGAAGTGGAGCGACCGGCCAGGTGCGAGAGGGTATCAGGCGGGGATTTAGACGAAATAATAACCTATTTTCCAGAAAGTGTCGTCGCATTGTACAAATTCCCCGTCGCGTCCGCCAACGGGGGCGGCAACAGGGCCAGCGCCGCGCCCAGTTGCGCCGGGGTCAGCGGTTTGGCGAAGGCGCCCAGCAACTGCAAGCCCTGGGCCCGCGCCAGCCGTTCGGCCGCGCGCCGCACTCCCGACTCCATGCCCGTCAGCAGCATCACATGGCCGCGATAGCCGGCACTGGCGGCGGCCTGCAGAAACTCGATCCCATCCATCTCGGGCATGGACAGGTCGCAGATCAACAGGCCCGGGGGATTGGCGGCCAGACTGTGCAAGGCTTGCCTGGCATCGGATTCGCAGCGCACGTCGGCATGGCCGGCGCTTTCCAGCATGTCCGCCAGCATGGACAAGGTGAAATGATCGTCGTCGAGGAGCAGCACCGAGGGGCGCGCGCTGGGTAGGGGATCGGTCATGGACGGAGGCTGTGCATTGGTGCACGCATTATCATGGAAAATTGCACAGCCCGGCGCCACGTAATCGATTTCACGCCAAATTAATCAGGCTTCGCTGGCAAAGGTGGTGTTTTGCATAATATGTTCGGTCACTTGTTCCAGCAGGGGCCATAGCCGGGCCACCAGATCGCGCGCGGCCTGGCGTTCCTGCTCGGAGGTGGCCGGCGGTAACTGCTCCAGCCGTTCGCACAGGGTTGCCATGCCCAGCGCCCCGACGGTGCGCGCGGCCGACTTGATCCGGTGCCCCAGTTCGCGCACGCGCTCGACATTGCCCGCTGCCAGGGCGCGCTCCATGTCGTCAAAGCCCTCGTGGGTCGTCTGCAAGAACTTGAACGCGAACTTGCGCACTTTGTCCGGGTCATAACTGAGCAACTTGGCCAGAATCGTCAGGTCAATCACGTCTGGATTGCCTGGCAAAATCACGCGCGCTGGCACGGGCGCCGGGGCGGCAGGCGGGCGCGGCTGGTCCTTGGGGCGCGCCGGCAGGGCCCGTGCCACCGCCTGGAACAGCAACGCTGGCTGCACCGGCTTGGTAATGAAGTCGTCCATGCCCGCTTGCAGGGCGCTGTCGCGGTCGGCGCTGGTGGCGTTGGCCGTCATTGCCAGAATCGGCAAGCCGGCCAGGCGCGGGTCCAGCCGGATCAGGCGCGTCGCCTGCAAGCCATCCATCACCGGCATCTGCACGTCCATCAGCACGCAATCAAACGCGGTCTTGGCCAGCAAGTCGATGGCTTCCAGGCCGTTGTGCGCCACGCACACCACGCAGCCGGCCTGCTCCAGCATTTCCATGGCAATTTGCTGATTGAAGGGATTGTCTTCCACCAGCAAAATGCAGGCCCCGGCCAGGGCCGCATCGGCTGTCACTGGCGTGGCCCGCGCCGCTGACGGCGCCAGGGTGGGCGCAGCCAGCGTGCCCACCTGGGCCGTGAACCAGAACGTGCTGCCGCAGCCAGGTTCGCTCTCGACGCCAACCTCGCCGTGCATCAGCTGGGCCAGCTGCTTGCAAATGGCCAGGCCCAGACCAGTGCCGCCGAATTCGCGCGTGGTCGACGTGTCCGCCTGCTGGAATGACTGAAACAGCTTGCCCGCCTCCTCCGGCGAGAGACCGATGCCGGTGTCGCTGACTTCAAAGCGCAGCGTGCACACGCCCGCGTCCTGCGCGAGCGGCCTGACCCTGACCGTGACTGCGCCGCTGTCGCAGAACTTGACCGCATTGTTGGCATAGTTGATCAGGATCTGGCCAATGCGCAGCGGATCGCCCTCGAGTGCCGGCGGCAGCGCGGGATCGAGCTCGAACAACAGCGCCAAGTCTTTGCTGGCCGCCTTGGGCGCGACCAGGGTGGTGACCGTTTCGATCACATGGTCAAGCGTGAAGGGCACCTTTTCCAGCTCCAGCATGCCGGCCTCGATCTTGGAGAAATCGAGAATGTCATCAATGATACCCAGCAGGTGTTCGCCAGCGAAGTGGATCTTTTCCAGGTAATCGCGCTGGCGCGCATCGGGATTGGTTTGCAGGGCCAGGTAGGCCATGCCGATCACGCCATTCATCGGGGTGCGGATTTCATGGCTCATATTGGCCAGGAACTGGCCCTTGGCCAGACTGGCCTCCTCGGCCACCTGCTTGGCCTGATCGAGCTGGCAGGTGCGCTGGGCCACGCGCTCTTCCAGATGCTCGTTCAATTCGCGCAGTGCCCGTTCGGCCGCCATGCTGGCGCTGATATCGACCATCATCCCGATCAGATAGGCAGGCTGGCCCTGCTCGTCGAACACCGGCTTGCGGAAGGTGCGCAAATGCTGCACAGCGCCGCCGCTGGCGATGGTGTCGACCTGCTCGCGCATGGCCGCGTTGTCGAAGTCGGCGCTGTGGACGCCTTCGAGCTGCGCGGCCGACAGGCCGAACTGGGTCTGGCAAGCGCTGTTCATCAGCGTCACCCGGCCTTGCGGGTCCTTGATGAACAAACCGATCGGCATCATCTGGATGATCTCGTGCAGGCGCGCGGCCATCTCCTTGAGCGCCTCGCTGGCGCGCTGGCGCTCGCCGATGTCGCGCAGCGACACAATGGTCAGCTTCTGGCCCAGCAGAAGCAGCGGCGTCAGATTGATCTCGGCTGGAAAACTGGCGCCATCGGCGCGGGTGGCGCGCAGCACCTGGTTCGGGCCGGCCGCGGCATCGATGCCGGGCGCCAGACGGCTGGCCTGCATGCCAGCCAGTTCCCCATGCTGGTAACCGAAGCTGGCCGCACACAAGGCATTGGCATAGCGGATCCTGCCTTCGCCATCGAGCACCAGCATCGCCTCGGGCGAGGCTTCCAGCACCGCCCGCACGCGCGTCTCCTCGGCCTGTTTGCGCTCGCCGATATCGGCCACCGTACCGGTCATGCGCAGCGGCCGGCCATCATCGTCGCGAGCCACCACAATGGCGCGCCCCAGCAGCCACTTCCAGCTGCCGTCCTTGCAGCGCATGCGAAATTCGCACGACAGACTGGAACGGTCGGTCGCGGGCGCGGCGCGGGCAAAGCGGTTCAGCTCCGCCTGAAAACGCGGCAGATCGTCGGGATGCACATGCAGCAGCCACGCATTGAAGCGCACCTCGAATTCAGCGGGACCGTAGCCGAGCAATTCCTTGTAGCGCGGGGACAGGGTCAGTTCGCCGCCCAGGCGCGACCACTGCCACATGCCTTCGCCCGAGCCTTCGAGCGCAAAGCCCCACAGGTGTTCGGCACTGCTCAAGCGCTGTTCGGTGGCGCGCAGGGCGCGCCGTTCGCGCTGCAGCAGCGCACCCAGATGCGCGAAGCGCCACGCCACCGCGGCAGCGGCCAGCAGCAGGACCAGCGCGCCCGTCAAGGTGATATACAGCGAGCCGAGTGCGGGATGCGGATCGGGCGCCGGCGCGACCGTCTCCAGCGCCAGCGCGGTCAGCGGCAGCAGCAGTGCGGCGCCCAGCACGACCCGCAGCGGGCAGGTTTGTGCCAGGCGCCGCCAGCGGAGCGACGGCATCGCGGAAAAGCGGCGGGACAAGGCAATCCTTTCGGGGCTGCAGTGGAGGGAAGCGTAAACACGGCTCCCGCCATTTTAAATGACATTATGATAATTCTGAAGGAATCTTCATGCCACCCGTGCGGCCCTGCCACAGCGCTGGTTTGCTAGTTCACGCTGCCGGTGAACTGATACAGCTGGCCCGGGTGCCACATGGTCACCACCGACGCCACCTGGCCCAGCGCGCGGGTGCGGCGCTTGAGCACCAGGCAGCACTGGCGCGCATCGATGGCCAGCATGTCAGCGATCTCGCGCGGCGCCTGCAGGGCCTCGATGCTGTAGGTGGCACTTTGCAAAGGCGCGGCCTGCATCAGATGTTCGTTTGGCGTGATGGTGGCGAAGTCCTGGTCCAGATAATCGGGCGCGCAAGCCGGATTGACCCAGCGGTCCTCGACCTGAATCGGCACCTCGTTTTCGAAGTGGACAATCAGCGAATGGAACAGGGACTCGCCGGCCGGCAGATCGAACTGCAGGGCCAGCGCATCGGCGGCGCGCACCTTCTCGAGCAGTTCAAGGCGGCTGGCGTGGCGGTGGCCGCGGGCCCGCACCTCATCGGCGATGCTGCGAATCTCGACCAGCGTGGCCTGGTATTTTTGTGGCGCCACGTAGGTGCCGGAGCCCTGGCGCCGGACCAGCACCTGCTCGGCCGTCAGCTCGCGCACCGCGCGGTTGACCGTCATGCGCGAGACGCCGAACTGGCGCACCAGCGCCTGCTCGGACGGCACCACATCGCCTTCCTTCCAGCGGCCGGCGGCGATCTCGCCGGTCAGGTAATCCTTGATGCGCTGGAAAATGGGCGTGCTGTCTTGCGCAATTTGATCTTCCAAACTACTCTCCGGAGGGGGCGGGGGAAAGCCCGATTCTAGCACTGGCTGGCCGTACGGGATTCAAAAGCAAGAGCCGGAGTGCGGGCGCTGGCGCCGTGCGCGAGAATCGGTTTCAGCATCGAGTCCCGGAGAGCGCCATGAAAGCAGAAATGAACACAGCCATGAAGACAGCCAATTACAGCAGTGAGGCCGCGCGCTGGGCCGCGCTGGCGCAGCGCGACGCGCAGGCCGACGGCGCCTTCTGGTACTCCGTCAGCAGCACCGGCGTGTACTGCCGGCCCTCGTGTGGCGCGCGTGCCGCGCTGCGCAAGCACGTGGCCTTCCACGACACGCGCGAAGCGGCCGAAGCGGCGGGCTTTCGGCCGTGCCAGCGCTGCAAGCCGGATCAGCCGCCGCTGGCCGAGCGCCACGCGCAGGTGGTCGAACGGGCCTGCCGCCTGATCGACGCCAGCGTGGACGAACCGGATCTGGACAGCCTGGCTGCCGCTTGCGGCATGAGCCGCTTTCACTTCCACCGCATCTTCAAAGCGCACACCGGCATCACGCCCAAAGCCTACGCCGCCGCCCAGCGTGCGCAGCGCCTGACCACAGCCCTGGGACAAGCGGGCAGCGTGACCGACGCCATATATGCGGCCGGATTCAACTCCAGCGGGCGCTTTTACGCTGGCGCGCCGGCGCGGCTGGGCATGACCCCAAAAGCATGGCGTGCGGGCGGCAGTGGCGAAGCAATTCGCTTTGCCATCGGCGCCTGCACGCTGGGCGCCATTTTGGTCGCCTCGACCGCGCGCGGCATCTGCGCCATCCTGATGGGCGACGACCCCGAGCAGCTGGCGCGCGACCTGCAGGACCGTTTTCCCGCGGCCGAACTGCAAGGTGCCGACCGTGGCTACGAAGACACCGTGGCCAAAGTCATCGGCCTGATTGAAGCGCCGGGTGTCGGGCTCGACCTGCCGCTGGACGTGCGCGGGACCGCATTTCAGCAGCGCGTATGGGAAGCGCTGCGCCAGATTCCCAGTGGCGCCACCGTCAGCTATGCCGAACTGGCGGCGCGGCTGGGGATTGTCGCCGGCGCGCGCGCCATTGCCGGCGCCTGCGCTGCCAACCCGGTCGCCGTTGCCATCCCCTGTCACCGGGTTGTGCGCCAGGACGGCGCGTTGTCGGGCTACCGCTGGGGCATCGAGCGCAAGCGCGCCCTGCTCGATCGCGAAAAACCCTAAGCCAAAATGTTTTTTTATCGGGGTCAGACCTCAATACTGAAATTGTTTTTTAATCGGGGTCAGACCTCAATACTGAAACAATTTTTGCATTAAGCACGACGTCGGCCTGGTTGCCCGAGGGTGGCGTTGCGGCCAAGAATATATCCCATGCGATCCGCAAAATCTGTCGAGCCGAAAAACATATTGCTATTCGTAGCTGAACGGATCTCCGCAATTGTTGAGTCAGACATCGCCTCGTCGACCAGCGACCGATAGCAGGCGTGCCGCTCTGTCGGGTCTGTCGCAAGTTCCGTGTAGATGGCGTGGGGCGTGATGATCGGGTTGCGCTGCCCAAATGCATTCGCGCGATAGCTGGACCAGTCGTAATCCGCAGGGTGGCGGCTGAGCGTGGCGCGCACCGGGTTCAGCTCGATGTAGCGCTGACAAGCGATGAAGTAGCGCTCCGTTTCCACGAGACAAGATCGATATCTGCCCTGCCAGAGCGTGCCGAATCGTTGGTATTTTTTGTTCACCCTTTGCACATATCTCTGACTGACCCATTTCATCAATGCGGCTGGCGCCCCGGCTTCGACAGGGGTAGCGAGAAGATGCACGTGATTTGGCATCAAGACATATGCATGTATATGGCAGGGAAAACAGTGACGCGCATCAGCAAGGATATCGAGAAAGGTTTGATAGTCGTTTCTAGAAAAAAAGCATGGCAAACGGTTGTTGCCACGCTGAATTATGTGGAGTGGCACGTGTGGAAACACGGGACGGGGAAAACGGCTCATCTGATGCTCCTATAAATCACTGAGCGTACAAGCCGTCATTTCCAGCAGGACGGACTTGCGCAAACGTGCGCAACAAACTTGCAGTATTGAGGTCTGACCCCGATTAGAAAATTATTTCAGAATTGAGGTCTGACCCCGGTTGGCGCGATACACTCTGATTTTGTCCATTCATTGGGGTGTCTGATGCGTTTGATCCATTCTTCTTTGCTCGTATTGACAACCGCGGCGGCCCTCGGCGCTGCGCAGGCGGCGACTGTCATCGACAATGCCAATGGCTATACCCTCGACAGTAAAAACCAGTTGTTGCGCTTTTCGTCCATGGCCTTCGATGACAAGGGCCGTATCATCGCCGTCGGGAACGCGGAATTCACCGCCGCCCGCGCGAAGAAAGCCCGTCATATCGATGTGCAGGGCAAGACCGTCATCCCCGGCTTGATTGACGCCCATGGCCATGTGTTCGGTCTGGGCGAGCAGCTCACCCGCCTCGATCTGACCGGCAGCGCTTCGCTGGCCGATGCGCAGGCCGCGGCCGCTGCGTATGCCAAGGCCCATCCCACCCAATCCTGGTTGCGCGGACGCGGCTGGAATCAGGAGATCTGGAAACTGGGCCGCTTCCCAACGGCGGCCGAACTCGATGCCGCCGTCGCCGATCGCCCGGTGTGGCTCGATCGCGTCGACGGCCACGCCGGCTGGGCCAATTCGCGCGCGCTCCAGCTGGCGGGCATCACGAATGCCACCCCCGACCCGGTCGGCGGCAAGATCATGCGCGATGCGAACGGCGTCGCCACCGGCGTGCTGGTCGACGCGGCCCAGGAGCTGATGGAAAAGGTCCTGCCCAAGCAGACCGAGGCCGAGGCCCGCGCCACGCTGGACCGGTCACTTGAAACGCTCGCTTCGGTCGGCCTGACCAGCGTGCATGATGCCGGCATCACGGCCAGCCAGGACGCGATCTACCGCGATTACGCGGACCGTAACAAGCTCACCACGCGCGTGTATGCGATGATCGGCGATGTCGGTACCGACTTCGATCTGCTCTCGCGTGACGGTCCACTCAAATCCTATGCATCGGACTTGTATGCGCTGCGCGCGGTCAAGCTGTATGCCGACGGCGCCCTGGGCAGCCGCGGCGCCGCCCTGATCGCGCCCTACAGCGATGAACCAAAGTCGCATGGCCTGCTGTTCCGCCAGAATGCCGATATCTACGCGATGATGGAAAATGCGATGAAGCGCGGCTATCAGGTCAATGTGCATGCGATTGGCGACGCGGGCAATCGCCAGATCCTCGACGGCTACCAGGTCCTGCTTGAGAAAACCGGCAGCCGTGATCTGCGCCACCGCATGGAGCACGCGCAGGTGGTGTCGCTGGACGATATCGCGCGCTTCAAGTCGCTCGACATCGTGCCGTCCATGCAGCCAACCCACGCGACGTCCGACATGAACATGGCCGAACAACGCGTCGGCCCGCAGCGCATCAAGGGCGCCTACGCCTGGCGCACTTTCCTCAAGCAGGGCTCGCGCATTGCATGCGGCTCAGATTTCCCGGTCGAGTCACCCAATCCTTTCTTCGGCATCCACGCTGCCGTCACGCGCCAGGACGCCGCCGGTACCCCCGCCGCCGGCTGGTACGCCAACGAAGCGATGACGCTGACCGAGGCGCTGCGCTGCTTCACGATGGACGCGGCGTGGGCTGGCCATCAGGAGAAAGTGCTCGGCTCTCTGGAAAAAGGCAAGTGGGCCGATTTTGTGATTCTCGACCGCGATATGTTCACCATTCCCGCCGCCGATCTGCACAAGGTGGGCGTGCTCGAAACCTGGGTCGCGGGCCGCCAGGTATTTGTCAAGAAGTAGGGCGCGGGGCGGCCAGGGAACGCAGAAAAAACATTTGACTTGGTTGTATATACAACTTAGACTTTGATCATGCACACGGGGCGTGCGCTTGCGCGCGTCCGGTCCCAACCGTTTTCAAGGAGCTGCCATGACCACCGATTCGATCCAGATGGGCGCCGATCCGCGCTACGACGCCAGCCGCAATATCCGCGCCCCGCGCGGCACGGAACTGGCCTGCAAAAGCTGGTTGACCGAGGCGGCTTATCGCATGATTCAGAATAATCTGGATGCGGAAGTGGCGGAAAATCCCAAGCATCTGGTGGTCTACGGCGGCATCGGCCGCGCGGCCCGCAACTGGGCTTGCTACGATCAGATTCTGGCGTCGCTCAAGGAGCTGGAAGACGACCAGACCCTCCTGATCCAGTCGGGCAAACCAGTTGGCGTGTTCCAGACCCACCCTGATGCCCCGCGCGTGCTGATCGCCAATTCGAACCTGGTACCCAAGTGGGCCAACTGGGAGCACTTCAATGAACTCGACCGCAAGGGCTTGTTCATGTACGGCCAGATGACAGCCGGCAGCTGGATCTACATTGGCACTCAGGGCATCGTGCAGGGCACCTACGAAACCTTCGCCGAGGCTGGCCGCCAGCACTTCGGCGGCGACTGGGGCGGACGCTGGATCCTGACCGCGGGCCTGGGCGGCATGGGCGGCGCGCAGCCGCTGGCGGCCACCTTTGCCGGCGCGGTCTCGCTCAATATCGAGTGCCAGCAGTCGAGCATCGACTTCCGTCTGCGCACCCGCTATGTGGACAAGCAGGCACGCGACATCGACGATGCCATCGCCCTGATCAAGCACCACACCGAGCGGCGCGAAGCCATTTCGATCGCCCTGCTGGGCAACGCGGCTGATGTGCTGCCCGAACTGGTCAAGCGCGCCAAGGCGGGCGGCATCAAGCCTGATCTGGTCACCGACCAGACCTCGGCCCATGATCTGATCAATGGCTATCTGCCGCGCGGCTGGAGCGTGGACGAGTGGAAGGCGGCGCAGAAGGATCCGTCCCAGCATGCGCGCCTGACCGCTGCCGCCACCGAGTCGTGCGCGGTGCACGTGCAGGCCATCCTCGACTTCCACGCGATGGGTGTGAAGGCGGTTGACTACGGTAACAATATCCGCCAGGTGGCGCTGGACCACGGCGTCAAGAATGCGTTTGCCTTCCCGGGCTTTGTGCCGGCCTATATCCGGCCGCAGTTCTGTGAAGGGCGCGGACCGTTCCGCTGGGTGGCGCTGTCGGGCGATCCGGAAGACATTTACAAGACCGATGCCAAGATCAAGGAGCTGTTCCCCGAGCAGAAACAGGTGCACCACTGGCTGGACATGGCGCGCGAACGGATTGCCTTCCAGGGCTTGCCGGCGCGGATTTGCTGGCTCGGTCTGGGCGAGCGCCATATCGCCGGTCTGGCTTTCAATGAGATGGTGCGCACGGGCGAACTGAAAGCGCCGGTCGTGATCGGCCGCGATCACCTCGACACCGGTTCGGTGGCCAGCCCGAATCGCGAAACCGAAGCCATGCGCGACGGTACCGATGCAGTGTCCGACTGGCCGCTGCTCAATGCCATGCTCAACACGGCCGGCGGCGCCACCTGGGTGTCGCTGCACCACGGTGGCGGTGTGGGCATGGGTTACTCGCAGCATTCGGGCGTGGTGATCGTGGCCGATGGCAGCGATGCCGCAGCCAAGCGCCTGGGCCGTGTGCTGGTCAACGACAGCGCCTCGGGCGTGATGCGCCATGCCGATGCCGGCTACGAAAGCGCCGTTGCCTGCGCCAAGCGTAACAAGCTCAATCTGCCCATGATTCCTTGAGGACGCCGCTGCCGGCTGCCTCCGGCGCGCAACGATTGCTTCGGGCGCGCCCATCTACAACATACTGACGACGACAAAAATGACGATTACCCAAAAAGGCTGGACGCTCACTCCGGGCAAAATGACGATGGATGCGCTGCGCGCCGTGTGGGCCGCACCCGCGCCACTGACCCTGTCGGCAGACGCTTACCCGGCCATCCATGCATCGGCCGCCGCGGTGCAAGCCATCGTGGCCAAGGGCGACGCCGCCTATGGTATCAATACCGGCTTCGGCATTCTGGCCAAGGCCCGCATTCCGGACGAGAAGCTCGAAGAGCTGCAGCGCAATCTGATCCTGTCGCATTCGGTCGGCACTGGCGAACTGCTGTCGGACGCGGTGGTGCGCTTGATCGTGCTGATGAAAATCGGCAGCCTGGCGCGCGGTTTTTCGGGCGTGCGTCCTTTGATCATCGACACGCTCATCGCGATGTACAACGCGGGCATTGTGCCGGCGATTCCTGCCAAGGGCTCCGTTGGCGCTTCGGGCGACCTGGCGCCGCTGGCGCACATGACGCTGGCCATTCTGGGCGTGGGCCAGGTGCGGGTGGACGGCAAGCTGGTCGAGGCCAACGTTGCACTCATGAACGCGGGCATCGAGCCGGTTGTGCTGGCCGCCAAGGAAGGCCTGGCCCTGATCAATGGCACCCAGGTGTCGACCGCGCTGGCGCTGCATGGCTTGTTCATGACGGAGCGCTTGCTGGAAGCGGCCATGGTGGCCGGCTCCCTGTCGCTGGACGCGGCCAAGGGCAGTGATGCGCCGTTCGACGCGCGCGTGCACGAGGTGCGCGGTCAGCCCGGCCAGATTGCTGCAGCAGCCATTTATCGCCAGCTGATGGCGTCCAGCGCGATCCGCGCCTCGCATCTGGTGGGTGATGAGCGTGTGCAGGATCCGTACAGCCTGCGCTGCCAGCCGCAAGTCATGGGCGCCATCATCGATCTGATCACGAACGTGTCGCGTACCTTGCTGATCGAAGCCAATGCGGTGACCGACAATCCGCTGATCTTCCCGGCCACCGGCGACATTATCTCGGGTGGCAATTTCCACGCCGAGCCGGTCGCGTTTGCAGCCGATACGCTGGCGCTGGCGATTGCCGAAATTGGCGGCCTGGCCGAGCGCCGTATCGCACTCTTGATCGATGCGACCTTGTCCGGCCTGCCGCCATTCCTGGTGCGTGACCCTGGCGTTAATTCGGGCTTCATGATTGCCCATGTCACGGCTGCGGCCCTGGCGTCGGAAAACAAGTCGCTGGCCCATCCGGCCAGCGTCGACAGCCTGCCCACCTCGGCCAACCAGGAAGACCATGTCAGCATGGCCACCTTCGCGGCGCGCCGCCTGGACGACATGGCGCAAAATACGGCCGTCATTGTCGGCATCGAGCTGCTGGCGGCGGCGCAGGGCATCGATTTCCATCGCCCGCTCAAGTCTTCGCCACACCTGGAGCACGTGCATGCGCAGTTGCGCCAGAAGGTGCCGTTCTTTGATGCGGACCGCTTCTTCGCACCTGATATCGAAGCGGCCAAGCAGATGGTCGTGGGCGGGGAGCTCAGCGCGACCTGCAAGAACCTGTTCGCATCGCTGTACCAATAAACCCGGGAGCCGCGCATGGATTTCTCGTTCAAGGCAGGCAGTATTCCACTTCTGGTGTCGATGCCGCATGTGGGTACCGACATCCCCGACGATATTGCGGCCAGCATGGCGCCGTGCGCGCTGGCGAAGGCCGATACCGACTGGCACCTCAAGGAACTGTACGGGTTTCTGGGCGAGATGGGGGCTTCAACCATTGCCGCGCGCTGGTCGCGCTACGTGATCGATCTGAATCGTCCACCGGAAGACACCAATCTGTATCCGGGGCTGTCCACCACCGGCCTGTGCCCGGTCGATACCTTTGGCAGCGAGCAGTTGTACCTGCCCGGCCAGGCACCCGACGAAGCGCAGGTGCAAATGCGCCTGCAGCGCTACTGGCAACCGTATCATCAGCAGCTGCGCGCAGAACTCGATCGCCTGCTGGCGCTGCACGGCCGCGTGGTGCTGTGGGATGCGCATTCGATTGCCTCCGTCGTGCCGCGCTTTTTTGAGGGCCGCTTGCCGGATCTGAATTTCGGCACCGCCCAAGGTACCTCCTGCGCGCCCGGCATGGAGCAGGCCGTGGTGGCCGTGGCCCGTACTCAGGATGCCTTCTCGGTCGCAGTCAACGGCCGCTTCAAGGGCGGCCACATTACGCGCCACTATGGCCAGCCGGCGCGCAATGTGCACGCGATCCAGCTGGAGATGTGTCAGTGCCTGTACATGGATGAAAGCGCGCCGTTCGCCTACCGTCCGGAGCTGGCTGCACGCGTGCAGCCGCTGCTGCGCAAGCTCACTGGCGCTGCCGTCGACTGGGTGCGCGCGTGACCTCGCTGTTTGCACGCCATGCCTTGCTCCCGGAAGGTTGGCGCGAAAATGTGCGCATCGAGTGGTGCGCGGCCGGCAGCCTGACCGAGGTCACCCCCGACAGTGGCCACCGCACCAACGAACAACGCGTCGAGCTGGTGGTGCCGGGCATGATCAATCTGCATTCGCATGCATTTCAGCGTGCGCTGGGCGGCCTGACCGAGATCGCCGGCGACAGTCCTGACAGTTTCTGGACCTGGCGTGACTTGATGTACCGCTTTGCGCGCCACATCACGCCGGCCCATATCGAGGCTATTGCGGCGCAGCTGTTTTCGGAATGCCTGCGTCACGGCTATACCTCGCTGTGCGAATTCCATTATGTGCAGCGCGATCAGGATGGTGCCTTGTATGCGCGCCCCGCTGAAACGGCCGAGCGGGTCATTGCCGCTGCCCGCAAGAGCGGCATTGGTCTGACCATGCTGCCCGTCTTGTACAGCTACGCCGGGTTGGGCGAACAGCCGCTCAAGCCCGAACAGCAGCGCTTTCGTACCGATGCAGCCGATGTGCTGCGCATCGTGGACGCGCTTGAACCGCTGCGCAGCGGCCAGATCGAGGTGGGCGTGGCGCCACATTCGCTGCGTGCGGCCAGCGTGGCGCAGATCCGCGCCGTGCTTGCCGCGCTGCCGGCGGGGCGGCCCGTGCATATCCATATCGCCGAGCAGCAGGCCGAGGTGGACCAGTGCATTGCGGCCACCGGCATGCGTCCGGTCGCCTATCTGATGGACCAGTTCCAGCTCGATGCGCGCTGGTGCCTGGTGCATGCCACCCACCTGGCCGAGGCGGAAACGGCCGCGCTGGCTGCCAGCGGCGCGGTGGCCGGCCTGTGCCCGACCACCGAGGCCAATCTGGGTGATGGGCTGTTCTCGCTGGCGCCGTTTTTGGCTGCGCAGGGCCGCTTTGGCATTGGCAGCGACAGCCATGTGTCGCAGTCGCCCGTCGAGGAGCTGCGCTGGCTCGAGTATGGCCAGCGCCTGCAGCACCAGCGCCGCAATGTGGCCGCTTCGGCGCAACAGCGGCGTGTGGGCGACTTTTTGTGGCAGGGCGCTTTGGCGGGCGGCGCGCTCGCTTGCGGACGTCCGGTCGGCGCTCTGGCAGAAGGCAAGCGCGCCGACCTGCTGGTGCTCGACAGCGCCCACCCCAATCTGGCAGGTGTGGAGCCGGGCGATGTGCTGAGCACCCTGGTTTTCTGCGGCAACGACAACCTGGTGCGCGACGTCATGGTGGGCGGAAAATGGGTTGTGCAAAATCAAGAACACGTGGCGCAGGACGAGATTGCACAACGATATGTGCATACCGTTGCCGAATTGCGTACACTGAGAGCATGACACTTCTGATTCCTTTTGCCGGCCTCGAACCGGCACCCTGGAAGAACGGTGGCGGCAGCACCACCGAGATCGCCATCGCGCCGCCGGGCGCCGCGCTCGATGCCTTCGAGTGGCGCGTCAGCCTGGCCACAATTGCCGTCAGCGGTCCGTTTTCCGCCTTTCCCGGCATCGACCGTACGCTGGCCCTGGTCGACGGCCCGGGTGTCGTGCTCGACATCGGCGACGAGGGCCGCTTTGTGCTCTCGGAGGACGATCCGGTCGTCGAATTCGCAGGCGAATCGCAGGTGGCGGCCACCGTCAACGGCGGGCCGACCACCGATTTCAACGTCATGACGCGGCGCGCCACATGCCATCATCGGCTCGGCCGGCGCGTGCTGTCCGGCGTGTCCGAGTTTGCGCCGCGCGGCGATATCACCATCGTGTTTCTGGCCGAAGGCGAAAGCCTGTCCGTCTGCAGCGATTCCGAGCGCATTGGCCTGGTCCGTTACGACGCCGTGGTGTTCGATACCGATACCGTCTGGACCTTCGAGACCGGCCAGGCCACGGTGCTGGTGGTCGACATTTTCGTCAATCAGGCGTAATCGATGGCGCAGTTCGATGTTCTGATCACCAATGTGCACCTGGCCACCATGGTCGACGGCTATGGCCAGCAGCGCGATAGTGCCATTGCCGTGCGCGACGGGCGCATTGCCTGGATCGGCCCCATGGCCAGCGCGCCCAACGCCGCCCTGGTCCACGATGGCCGCGGCCAGTGGCTCACGCCCGGCCTGATCGACTGCCATACCCACATTGTCCACGCGGGCAACCGCAGCGATGAATTCGAAGCGCGCTTGAATGGCGCCACCTACGAAGACATTGCCCGTGCCGGCGGCGGCATCATGTCCACCGTGCGCGCCACGCGCGCAGCGAGCGACGCGCAATTGCTGCGTCAAAGCCTGCCTCGCGCCGCCAGTCTGCTGGCCGAAGGCGTGACCACGCTGGAGATCAAATCAGGCTACGGTCTGACCCTGGAAGACGAGTCCAAAATGCTGCGCGTGGCACGCCAGCTGGGCCAGGTGCTGCCAGTGAACGTGGTCACCACGTTTTTGGGCGCCCATGCGCTGCCGCCCGAATACGCGGGCCGTGCCGACGATTATGTCACCCATATTTGCGATGTTATGCTGCCCCAGATTGCAGAGCACTGCCTGGCTGATGCGGTGGACGCGTTCTGCGAGCGGATCGGCTTTTCCACCGCCCAGACCGAGCGCGTGTTCGCGGCGGCGCGCCAGCACGGCTTGCCCGTCAAGCTGCACGCCGAGCAGTTGTCGGACCAGCGCGGGGCCGAACTGGTGGCGCGCTACCAGGGCTTGTCGGCTGATCACCTGGAGCACTTGAGCGCGGCCGGCATCGAGGCGATGGCCACAGCCGGCACGGTGGCGGTGCTGCTGCCGGGGGCCTACTACTTTTTGCGCGACACCACGCCGCCGCCTGTGGCCGCCCTGCGCGCCGCCGGCGTCGCGATGGCGGTGGCCACCGACTGCAATCCGGGCACCTCGCCCATGACGTCGCTGCTGCTGGCCATGAATATGGCGTGCACGCTGTGGCGCCTCACGCCGCAAGAGGCGCTGGCCGGCGTCACCATCCACGCTGCACGTGCGCTTGGCCGCGCCCACGATCTCGGTTCGCTCGAAGTGGGCAAGGCCGCCGATTTTGCGCTGTGGGACATTGCCCGCCCGGCCGACCTGTCGTATGCGTTTGGCTTCAACCCGTGCCGCGCCGTGGTCAACGGCGGCGTCCTGCGCGATCCGGTGGTAAGCTTGCCCGCTTAAATCCAACCGGGAGGGTGCGTGCGCACCATCATTGCCGCTTTCATATTGTGCCTGTGCGGCCCCGCCTTTGGCGCAGGCGACGTGCTGCAGGTGGGCTCCAAACGCTTCACCGAATCGTACATCCTGGGCGAAATCATCACCCAGAGCGCTGCCGTCCACGGCCAGGCCGCGCACCGCCAGGGACTGGGCAACACGGCCATCGTGCTGGCCGCGCTGCAGGCAAGCAGCATCGATGTGTACCCTGAGTACATCGGCACGATCGACCAGGAGATTCTGAAGAACGCGCAGCCTACCTCGCTCGCACAAATGCGGGCGGCGCTGGCGCCCATGGGACTGGGCATCGCGGTGCCGCTGGGGTTCAACAATACCTATGCGCTTGCCGTGCGCGCCGACAGCACGGTCAAGACCTTGTCGGACCTTGCGGCGCAGCCGCAATTGCGCTTTGGGCTGTCGCATGAATTCATCGGCCGCGCTGACGGCTGGCCCGGGCTGGCCGCACGCTACGGTTTAGGCCAGGCGCCGCGCGGGCTCGATCATGGCATTGCCTACGAAGCGCTGGACCAGCGCCAGGTCGATGTGATCGACATCTATTCCACCGACGCCAAAATCGCGCGCTATCACTTGCGCGTGCTGGTGGATGATCTGGCTTATTTCCCCCGCTACGACGCAGTCCTGCTATACCGTCTGGACGCGCCGCAGCGCTTCCCCAAAGCGTGGGCGGCGATCGGCCGCCTCGAAGGGCGCATCACGGCCGAGCGCATGATCGCCATGAACGCGGCTGCCGAGCTGGAAGGCAAAAGCTTCGCTGCCGTTGCGCGCGCATTTCTGTCGGCTAGCGCTACCCCCAGCGCTGACCGCGCCGGCCTGATGGCCAAGCTGTTCGGTCCCGACCTGTGGACCCTCACGCGCCAGCACCTGGTGCTGGTGCTGGTGTCGCTTGCGCTGGCCTGCCTGGCCGGCATTCCGCTGGGGATCGTGGCCGCCTTTGTGCCACGCGTGCGCCAGCCGGTGCTGGCCCTTGTAGGCGTGCTGCAAACGGTGCCAGCGCTGGCGCTGCTGGCAATTCTGATTCCGGTGCTGGGGATGATCGGCGCCGTGCCGGCCATGGTGGCGCTGTTTGTGTATGCGCTGCTGCCCATCGTGCGCAATACCTGCACCGCCATCCTGGGTGTGCCGGCCGGTTTGCGCCTGGCGGCATTGGCACTGGGCTTGCGCCGGCGCCAGCGCCTGCTGCATGTGGACTTGCCGCTGGCAATGCCGGTGATACTGGCCGGCGTGAAAACCGCCGCCGTCACCTGCGTTGGCACGGCCACCATTGCCGCCTTTATTGGTGCCGGCGGTTACGGCGAGCGCATTACAACCGGGCTGGCCCTGAATGACAATGACATGTTGCTGGCCGGCGCCATTCCGGCGGCGGCCATGGCGCTGCTGACCCAGGCCCTGTTCGAGCTGGCCGAGCGCCTGGCGACGCGGCGCCAGCGCCGTTGAGACTATCCGCCCAACACTTGTTTGGCGTCAAAATGAATTTCTTCCCAAGGGGCATGATGGGAGGCTTGATCGATCTGCAACATTTATCCGTAAGCAATTGTAACTAAATTACAATTAGTGGCTGGTCGGAACTATAGTAGATCCCGGATTGAATCCAATCTCCCCTCCCCATCCTAAACAATGGGTTCACCCACGGCGCCTCAGCCCCGTGGGTTTTTTCTTTTCTAAGCCTTGGCCAGGCTGCTCAGGGCGTCGCCCGTGACCCGGCAGATGCGCCAGTCGGGCAGCAGTTCGGCCCCCATGCCCTTGTAAAAATTGATCGCAGGCTCGTTCCAGTCCAGCACCGACCATTCGAAGCGCCCGCATTGGCGCTCCACGGCCAGCTGGGCCAGGGCCACCAGCATGGCGCGACCGTAGCCCTTGCCACGGCAATCCTGCTTGACGTACAGGTCTTCCAGGTACAAGCCCTTGCGGGTAAGGAAGGTAGAAAAATTATGGAAGAACAGGGCAAACGTGACCACCTTGCCGTCAGCCTCGCCAATCAGTGCTTCGCAGGCGGGACGGACGCCAAACAGGCCCTCGTGCAGCAAGGCTTCGGTGGCGATCACCATGTGTTCGAGCTTTTCGAAGACCGCAAGTTCCACAATCATGGCGTGGATGTGGGCGACGTCGGCCGGTTGGGCGAAACGGATCTGCAGGGGGCTGGTGCTCATGGGACCTCGGGAACGGTGGTGAGGCAAACTGCCTCTTTGGGTGTGGGCGCGGGTGTGCGAACCGCCCAGGCCACGCTGGCCAGGCACAGGAACATGCCCAGAAATTCCAGCGCGCCGGGCCGGTAGTGTTCAAGCTGGATCGACAGCAGCAGCGAAATCACCGGCGTGACCACGCCGATGTACACCGCTTTCTGCGAGCCGATCCGGTTGATCAGGGTGAAGTAGGCACTGAAAGCAATGACGGACCCGAACAGCGCCAGGTAGCCGAGGCCCATCCAGTACTGGGGCTTGGTGGGCAGGGTGAACTGCTGGCCGCTGACCAGCACCCACAGCGCCACCATCAAGGTGCCCCACAACATGGACCAGGCCATGGTCAGGAACAGATTGGACGAATGCTCGCGCACCTTGGTCACGACGATGTTGCCGGCCGAACTAGAGATCGTGGCCGTAACGGCCAGCGCCAGGCCCAGCAGGAAGTGACCGGTGCCGCCGCCGACAATCTCTTGCCAGGCATCGGCAATCGAATGGAAGAACAGCATTGTCACCCCGCTCACGGCCACCATGCCGGCAGCCCAGGTGCGCCAGGTGATGGCGGTGCCAAAGGCAATGCGGCTGCAGATCGGGTTCCAGAACACCATCAGGGCAAACAGCACAGCCACCAGGGCCGAGACCAGATATTGCTCCGATGTGTAGGTGCAGACGTAGGAGAGTGCAAACGAGAAGAAGCCTTGCAGCAGCATCCAGCGCTGGGCCGGCCAGGGCAGGGACAGCTTTTGCCCGCGCGCCAGGCACACCAGGAACAGCGTGGCCGATGCCAGCCCGAAGCGGTACACCACCGACACGGCGGGGGCGACTTCGCCCAGTTGTACGGTAATGGCCCAGAAGGTCGAACCCCAGATCAGGGAGGCAATGGCAAAGAGGAGGGGAGAGGACATCGAAAAAGTATACGGTGAAATGACATTTCCTGCCGGGCATGGCCCGGCCTTGCCGCCACCCTTACCAGGACAGGTTCAGGCGGCGATACAGGAAACTGAGCACGAACAGCGGGCCAATCAGCAGAAAGCGCAGATCATCAAAGAACGAGGGCTTTTTACCTTCGATCTTGTGACCGATAAATTGCCCGATCCAGGCCAGCACGAAAATCGCCAGCGACAGGGGCAGCACCGTGGCTGGCGGCAGCAGCGAGAGAATGGCCAGCATGGCGGCCGACATCAGCAGCATGCCCACCGCAAATGATTTGGACAGCTTGATGTAATACACCATGGACAGCACCGTGACCGCGACCGCTACCCACGGATGGACCCACCACAAGATGCCCAGCAAGGTAAACACGATCACGGGCACGCAAATGAAATGGATGATTTCATTGGTGTGGTTGAGATGGCTTTCGCTGTACTTGGCAAGCAGGGTATCGATGTCGCGTGCTGGTGCGGTCATGGTGGGCGGTCTCCGGCCATATTGTTGGTTTATAAAATGCGTTTCAATTCTACACCGGTCGCCAGCGACAGCAGTTAGAATCGCGCCATGCTTGCATCCCCTTCGCCAGAGCGCAAACGCTGTTTCGATCCTGTGGTCGACGCCCACACCCGGCTGCTTGTGCTCGGCAGTTTGCCAGGCGAGCAGTCGCTGGCACGCCAGGAATATTATGGCAACAAGCAGAACCGATTCTGGATGCTGATGTCTGAAGTGACAGGCAAGGAGCTGGTGCCGCTCGCTTATGCAGCGCGCCTTGCCGCCCTGCGCGCAAGCCATGTCGGTCTGTGGGACGTGGTGGCACAGGCCCATCGCGAAGGCAGCCTCGACAGCAACATCCGCACCCGGGACGATAACGATCTGCTGGCGCTCATTGCCACGCTGCCGCAACTGAAGGCCGTTGCCTTCAATGGCGGCACCGCCGCGCGGCTCGGTTTGAAGGTGCTGGGTGATCAGGCCGCCCATCTGCACATTCTGTCCCTGCCATCAAGCAGTCCGGCCTACACACTGGCCTATGCCAGCAAGCGCGATGCCTGGCTGGCCTTGCGCGCCTTTCTCTGACTTAAGCCGCTTGCGCCAGCGCCGCGATCACCGCCTCGCACGTGACGATCTGCGCATAGTCGGCCTGCAAATTGGCCAGGGCCATGGCGTGCACCTCGTCGGCCGTGCGCGCGTTGCCGGCATAGTCGGTCTGGGCGTAAGCGAAGGTCGCATCGGCCACCACTTGCGTCTGGAAACCCAGATTGCCGGCCGAGCGCGCGCTCGACTCGACCGAATTGTTGGTGCTCACGCCGGCCAGCACCAGCTGCGTGATGCCGCGCACATGCAGCCAGCGCTCCAGGCCCGAGTGCACGAAGGCATCCGGTACGTTTTTTTCGACCACGTGTTCCGCCGCCAGCGGCACAAAGCGTGGCTGGAATGCGGCGCCGGCCTGGCCGGGCGCGAACATCGAGGTGGCGCTGCGCGAGATATGGCGCACATGGATCACCCGCGCGCCCATGCTGCGCCACGCCGCCAGCAGCTGCGCGATGCGGTCTTCGGCCTGGGGATTGTTGCGCTGTCCTGCGCGCGCATCGGCCATGCAGTTCTGCATGTCGATGATGATCAATGCCGGTGCTGCCTGCATAAGGGGACTCCGAGATTCAAGGAGCCCCCATTATGAACGATTGCTACCAGGCCTTGCGTGCACCTGCTGCCGACAGCGAACGCAGGTAGTCGAGCTTGGACGAATAGCGCTTGGCCCCTTCGGCAGTGGTACTGGTGTCAACTGCCAGCGACATCTGCTTGCGCGCCGAACCGGCTTCGCCCAGCTGCCAGTGGGCCATGGCCAGCCAGAAGTGGAACTCGTGATAATACGGCGAGCGCTGGACTTCGCGCGCGAACTGCGCCCGCGCTTCCGCATAGCGGCCCTGTTCCATGGCCTTCATCCCCAGCTGGAAGAAGTGGAACGGCGGGGTTGGCTCGATGCTGGCCAGGCGTGTGGTCAGGGCAGCGGCCTCATTGCCTTTGCCCAGGCGCGCGAGCACGGGCAGCAGATTGCGCATCAGGGTGGTGTCTTCCGGGGAGCGCTGCAAGGCGCGCTGGTAAACCTTTTCGGCTGCGGCGATGTCGCCATGCGAAAAATAGACTACGCCCAGTGTGTTGTAGGCCGAGATGAACGAGGGCGATTGTTCGATCGCGGCGCGCGCCCACCAGTACGCGTCGTCCAGACGGTTGCGCGCCAGTTCTTCGGCCGCGCGATTGTTCATGTACATGGCCACGATGGTCGCTTCATCGAGCGGCAGTGTCGGATACCATTTCGAGTCCTCGGGCGGCAGGAAATCCACCGTCATCGAGCGCTCCGCCAGATCCACCGTGCCATCGCGGATCGGGCGATTGGCCAGGCGCAGATTGACGTGGGTGCTGGCGATATACAGACTGCCTTCACGGCTCCATTGCTGGTCGATCAGGGCTTGCTGGAAGTAGGGATTGAGACCCATGGCGCGCGCGAAGGCGGCCGTCATGATCACCAGCGACAGGCAGTTGCCCTTGCGCGCAGCGAAGGTTTCGGCGGCGTTGCGGGTATAGGTGGAATCGTAGTCGAGTTTGAGTTCGCCGCTGGTATACAGGGCGTCGAACAGGCCGCGCTGCTGGCCTGCGTTGCGTGTGTGGTTTTGAAAGCCGGGGCTGCGCAGATAGTTCTGCATGGCCGGGCTCAGGTCGAACAGCTGATCAGCGTTGACCGGGCGCGAAGGCGCAGCAAATTTGGCGTCCTGATACAGGTCGGCCGACGACGGCATGGGCGCGAGCTGGGTTTGGGTGGCGCACCCTGCCAGTACCAGGCAGCAGCACGTGATGAGTAGCCGGATACCGGTTTTCATGATGCCCTCCGTTGCGATACGTAGCTTTTAGTATCGTCCTGCAAACGGCCATTGTCAAAGACTGTCTAGTGGTCGGCGTGGAAGCTGTCGTGCAGCTCGTCGAGCAGGTCGGTCGTCTCTTCTTCGGTCAGCCCGAGATAGGCGCAGGCGCGTTCGCCGCCCTTGTCCCATTCCAGCGAACTGCCCATGCCCTGGTAGTGGGCAATGGCGCTTTCTGCCAGCAGCGACAGCGCCACCAGCGAGCGCACGGCATCGTCCGTTGCGCTGTCTTCCAGCACGCTGTAATCCTGGTGGTGCAAAATCGCCCACGACACATCGGTCGACAAACCCCAGTTGCGCGCCAGCAGACAGCCGATGGCGGCATGGTTGGTGCTGTGGCGTTCATCTTCGAGCGCGGTCAGCGGGCGCGAAGGATCGTTGGCCGCTTCCGCAAAGGTGGCGGCGTAGTCGGGAAAACGGTCCATCAGCAGCGGCACGCCGGTGTCGCAGAACAGGCCAAAGGTATGCGCCACGTCGGGCGCGCCAATGCGCAGCCGGCGCGCCAGAAACACCATCGCCTGGGCGCGCCGGGTCGAGATATCCCAGAAGCTGGCCAGGGCGCGGTTGTCGGTACCGATGGTCTGGCGCGCCAGCAGCCCGGTCATCAGGGCCGCGACCTGGTTGATGCCCAAAAACAGAATGGCTTGCTCGATTGATTTGGCCTTGCGGTTGCCGCCGTAAAAAGAGGAGTTGGCCAGCTTGAGCAGGGCCGCTGCCATGCCCACATCGCTGGCGATAATGCGCCCGATTGCCGCTGGCGCCGGATCGTCGGCCGCCAGTTCGCGCTGCAGATCGGCCAGCAGGCTGGGACGCGGCGGAATGCGAATCGACTTGATCAGGGCGTCGACCGGATCGGTATCCGGGCTTGGCAAAGAGGCTACGTTACGCATTTGGTATCGGGAGCGCTGTTGTGAACGGGCAAGGATCCATCATAAACCAGGCCGCCTTAAGTTGCACTACGGCAAATTGTAAAGTGTGGTGAAAGGCGACATTCCGCAGCTAAAATTTGTGCATGAAAAAGTTGTCAAGAAACTTAGCCGGTATCGATTTCGCGGCGCCCTCGCACGAGGTGGCGCCCCTGCTGATTGGCGTTGTGGTGCTGGTCAATGGGGTGGGCGGGCGCATCGTGGAAACCGAAGCCTACGACCGCGACGACCCGGCGTCGCACACCTTCAACGGCCCCAGTCCTCGTAACCGTTCCATGTTCGGCCCGCCCGGCCACGCGTATGTGTATTTGTCGCACGGGATTCACTGGTGCCTCAATTTCGTGTGCCGCGAAGAGGGGCACGGGGCGGGTGTGCTGATCCGGGCCATTGAACCCTTGACCGGGATCGAAACCATGCAGGCCAGGCGCGGCGTCGAGGACTTGCGCAGTCTGTGTTCCGGGCCGGGTAAACTGGGCCAGGCCCTGGGCATCACGCCCGCCCTGAACGGGGCCGATCTGGGCGCATCACCGTTCGCTCTGGCGCCGCGCAGCGAACCGGCTCCTGTATTGGTCGGCCCGCGCATCGGCATTTCCAAGGCCATGGAGGTGCCTTGGCGCTTTGGCCTGGCCGGGTCGCGTTTTTTGAGCCGGCCGTTTCGTTAGGCCTCACTTCTTGTAGATGCCCGCTTCCAGCACCACGTCGTCCACGCGCAGGATGTAGGTGGTTTTCGGTTCGACCTTGCCGCTGGCAGGGTTCTTGTACAGGTACTCCACCCAGCCTTTGCCCGATTTTTGCGCCAGTTCGATGATCTCGCGCCGGTAGTTCTTGCCGCTGGCGTCGGGGATGTCGGTCAGGTCCTTGCCCACGATTGAACTGTTGATCGGGTGCGCCAGCACAATGCCGCTGTACAGGTCGCGCATGTCAATGTACAGCGAGCCTTGCACGTAATCGGGGTCCTTGGCGTTGATCCGTTTGACCATTTCATCCTTGCCCTTGGCCTTGATCAGGGCGGCCCCCCGCTCGGTCATGGCGATGGCATCCTTTTCGGTGGGTTCAACAGCCCAGGCGCTGCCGCCTGCGATGGCAAAGCAGAGCGCGGCGACGTTCAACTTGGTATGCATGATGGCAGTCCTTAAAAATTTATCAAGGGAATGTTTCTAAATTGCATCCCTAATTTACGCTGCCAGCCAAGCGGGTTCTTGCGCTGTCACAAGTGCAGGGCGCGGCCGTTTTGCGCCTGGTCTTGCAGGCGTTTTCTGCATCGTGGCGGGGATTTTGCCTTTCTCGCATGCCGGTTGATTCAGGGCAATTCCAGTGCTGTTTGGCAAGCTTAGGATGCATGCTTCCCCATCCATTTTGTGGAGCCCGCCATGCAGTCCGACAGCTATCCCGATAAATTCAAGCCATACACCCGCCAGACGATTACGCACGCGCGCCAGTGGTCCTCCATGGCGCCAGACCTGCAAGAGGCAGTGCAAGTGGTGTCGCATGTGCTGCCGTTTCGCACCAATGCCTACGTGCTCGATCACCTGATCGATTGGAGCCGGGTGCCGGACGATCCGATCTACCGCCTGGTGTTCCCGCACCGCGACATGCTGCCCCCGCGCGAATACGCGCAGCTGCGCGATCTGGTGCTGTACAAAAAGGACGATGCCGCCATCGCGCGCCTGGTGCACACGATCCGCATGCGCATGAATCCCCATCCGGCCGGCCAGATGACGCACAACGTGCCGCGTGTGAACGATGCGCCGCTGCGCGGCCTGCAGCACAAGTACAAGGAGACAGTGCTGTTCTTTCCCAGCGCCGGCCAGACCTGCCACGCCTACTGCACCTTCTGCTTCCGCTGGCCGCAGTTCGCCGGCATGGATGACATGAAGTTCGACGCGCGCGAAACCACCGAGCTGGTGGCCTACCTGGCCCATCATCCCGGCGTGACCGATGTGCTGATCACCGGCGGCGACCCCTTGATCATGAATACGCGCCAGCTGGCGGAAATCATCGAACCCCTGCTTTCGCCGCAATTGGCGCATATCCAGAACATCCGCATCGGCACCAAGTCGGTTGCCTACTGGCCGCAGCGCTTTGTCAGCGACAAGGATGCCGACGACTTGATGCGCCTGTTCGAGCGCGTGGTCGGCGCCGGCAAGAATCTGGCCATCATGGGCCACTACAGTCACGCGGCGGAGCTGCGCAATGGCATCGCCCAGCGCGCCGTCAAGCGCATCGTTTCGACCGGCGCCACGCTGCGCATGCAGGGGCCGCTCATCCGCCATATCAACGAAGATCCGCACAGCTGGGCCGAACTGTGGACCACCGGCGTGCGCCTGGGCGCCATCCCGTATTACATGTTCGTCGAGCGCGACACAGGGCCCAGCGAATACTTCGCCTTGCCGCTGGCGCGCGCCCACGAAGTATTTCAGGCCGCGTACCAGATGGTGTCGGGACTGTCGCGCACCGTGCGCGGGCCTTCCATGAGCGCCTTCCCCGGCAAGGTCGTGATCGACGGGGTGGTCACCATCAACGGCGAAAAACTGTTTGCGCTGCAGTTTCTGCAGGCGCGCAATCCGGACTGGGTACGCCGGCCTTTCTTTGCGCGCTACGACCCCAACGCGACCTGGCTCGATCATCTGGTGCCCGCCTTCGGCAGGAAGCGCTTTTTCTTTGAGGGCGATGACAGCGACACCCACGCCGGACCGGCAGGCAGGGTGATTCCCATCCACAGCGCGCAGCGCGCCTGACAGACCATCATGCGCGGCAGCCAGGTGTTCATGACGGTGTTCCTGCCGTTCGCGCTCGGGCACTTTCTGTCGTCGCTGCTGCGCACCGTGAATGCGGTGCTGGCGCCGGAGCTGGTGCTCGCACTGGGCCTGAGCGCGGGGCAGCTTGGTTTGTTGAGCAGCGCTTTATTCCTGGCGTTTGCGCTGGCCCAGCTGCCCGTCGGGATTGCGCTGGACCGCTACGGGCCGCGCCGCGTCCAGCTGGTGCTGCTGGTCGTGGTGGCGGCCGGCGCGCTGTTGTTTGCGCACGGTGCCAGCTTCCCGCAGCTGGTCGCCGCGCGCGCCGTGATTGGCCTGGGACTGGGCGGCTGCTTCATGTCGGCAGTGAAGGCGGTGTCGG
The DNA here is from genome assembly GCF_900129765.1 of Massilia sp. CF038. Lineage (GTDB taxonomy): Bacteria > Pseudomonadota > Gammaproteobacteria > Burkholderiales > Burkholderiaceae_D > Telluria_A. Next base: position 11,445 of record NZ_FQWU01000004.1, on the reverse strand, counting down.
CCCACATCGCCCCCGCCAAACTGCCGTCCGTGCATGGCTACATGATTGCGGTGGGCGGCCTGGGGGCGGCCAGTGCCACGCTGCCGGTTCGCCTGGTGCTCGAATTTACCAACTGGCGCGGGCTGTACACCATGCTGGCGGCATTTGCCCTTTGCTGCGCGCTCTTCATCGCGTTGGCCGCACCCCGCGCGCACGCCACCGCGAGCGGGGCTGCCCCCTTCGCCTCAGTGCGCGCGGTCTATCGCGACCCTGCCTTCCGCCGCATCGCATCCCTGATGCTGGTGCCGCATGCCGTATTTTTTGGCGTGCAGGGATTGTGGATCGGCCGCTGGCTGGCCGACGTGGCGCACTTCGGCGATGCGGCCGTTGCCTGGCTGCTGTACCTGAGCATGGCGGCCTTGATCTTTGGCGCCATCGCGGTCGGCATGCTGACCGAATGGGCCGGCCGTCATGGGGTCACACCGCTGGAAGTTGGCGCCATCGGCGTTGCCCTGTTCGTACTGGTGCAGATGCTGGCCATGCTCAATTACGTCCCCAGTCTGGCGCTGCTTGCCGTGCTGTTCACACTGGTGGGCAGCATCACCGGGCTGGAATACGCCATCGTCGCGCAGAGCATGCCTGCAGCGTTGACGGGACGCGCCTCCACTTGCCTGAACCTGCTCATTTTCGTGGGCGCGTTTCTGGTGCAGGCCGGGGTTGGTCTGCTGCTGGGCATGTGGCGTCCGGACTTTGCCGGCCACTATCCGGCGCTGGCTTACCGGATCGCGTTTGGGGTGCTGGTGCTGTTGCAGTTGCCCGGGTTGATCGCCTTTGTGCTGGCACGGCACAGGCCATTTTCGTGGTTCTCCCACCCTAAAAATTCCTCCACGTAACGTAACAGGAGGAATTAACATTTCATCTAGAATTGACTTGCTGACATACCAACACAAGGAGATCTTCATGCGCGAACATCACGTGCTTCGCCTGTGCGCAGCGGGCGTGCTGCTCGCCTGCGCAGGCTGTGCCGAAAAAGCGACCCTGCCACCAGCTGCCAGCGTCGGCGCCGCGCCAGCCATGCCGGCGCCGGTCAAGTCGCTCGTGCCCACGGTCGATATCGCACCGGCCAAAGGCTGGCCCAAGGACCTGACGCCTACTGCTGCCCAGGGCCTGGCGGTGAATGCCTTTGCCGCCGGCCTGGTGCACCCGCGCTGGTTGTATGTGCTGCCCAATGGCGACGTGCTCGTTGCGGAAACCAACGGCCCGCCGCGTCCCGAAGACGGCAAGGGCATCAAGGGCTGGGTCATGAAAAAAGTCATGGCAAAGGCCGGCGCCGGTGTGCCCAGTCCGAATCGCATTACTTTACTGCGCGACGCCGACCACGACGGCAAGGCCGAAGTGCGTACCGAATTCCTCAAGGGTCTCAATTCCCCGTTCGGCATGGCGCTGGTGGGGCAGACGCTGTATGTGGCCAACACCGACGGCATTGTCGCCTTCCCCTATCAGGAGGGCGCCACCGCGATCACCACGGCAGCGGTGCCGGTTGCCGCGCTGCCGGGCGGGCCGATCAACCACCACTGGACCAAGAACATCATCGCCAGCAAGGATGGCAGCAAGCTGTATGCCACGGTCGGCTCGAACAGCAACGCCGCTGAAAACGGCATCGAGAACGAAACCAACCGCGCCGCCATTCTGGAAGTTGATCTGGCGACCAAGGCCACGCGCCTGTTCGCGTCCGGCCTGCGCAACCCCAACGGACTGGCATGGCAGCCGCAAAGCGGCGCGCTATGGACAGTGGTGAACGAGCGTGACGAACTTGGCAGCGACCTGGTGCCCGACTATCTGACCTCGGTCAAGGATGGTGCCTTCTACGGCTGGCCTTACAGCTACTACGGCGCCAACGTGGACGAGCGCGTAAAACCGCCGCGCCCCGATCTGGTGGCCAGCGCCATCAAGCCCGATTACGCACTGGGCAACCACGTGGCCCCGCTCGGGCTGACCTTTTACGAAGGCAGCCTGCTGCCGTCGACCTACGCCGGCGGTGCCTTTGTGGGCCAGCACGGGTCGTGGAACCGCAAGCCCCTGAACGGCTACAACGTGGTCTTCATCCCGTTTGCCAACGGCGCCCCATCCGGAAAACCAGTCGACATCCTGACCGGCTTCGTCAACGCAAGCGGCGACGCGTATGGCCGCCCGGTTGGCGTTGCGGTGGACAAGGCGGGCGCGCTGCTGGTCGCTGACGACGTGGGTGATGTCGTGTGGCGGGTCACGCCGGCCAAGTAGCGCAAACGCGCCCCTGCGGCAGTGCAATCGCGTCTCGCGTTACAATCGCAGACTCGATTGCTTACTGCAGGAATAAAATGAAACTCGTTCGCTATGGCCGCCCAGGCAAAGAAAAACCCGGACTGCTCGATGAAGAAGGCCGCCTGCGCGACCTGTCTGGCGTGATCGCCGATATCGAGCCTGCGCTTCTGTCCGACAAGGCCCTCAGGAAGCTGGCCGCCATCGACGAAAAAACGCTGCCTCTGGTGCGCGGCAATCCGCGCTTTGGCGTGCCATTGACGGGCATCCGCAAATTCATCGGCATTGGTCTGAACTACGCTGACCACGCAGCCGAAACCGGTGCGCCGATTCCGAAGGAACCAATCATCTTCATGAAGGCGATCACCTGCCTGAATGGCCCGGATGACGCCATCATGCTGCCGCAAGGGTCGAAAAAAACCGACTGGGAAGTTGAACTGGGCGTGGTCATCGGCACCAAGGCGCAGTATGTCAGCGAAGCGGATGCCCTCAAGTACGTGGCCGGTTATTGCGTGGTCAACGACGTGTCCGAGCGCGAATTTCAAAAAGAGCGCGGTCCGCAGTGGGACAAGGGCAAGGGCTGCGACACCTTCGGTCCGGTCGGCCCGTGGCTGGTCACGCGCGATGAAGTGATCGATGTGCAGAAGCTGGACCTGTACCTGGAACTGAACGGCAAGCGCATGCAGACTGGCTGCACCGATACCATGATTTTCTCGGTGGCGCAGATCGTCAGCTATGTGTCGCGTTTCATGACGCTGGAACCTGGTGACATTATCGCCACCGGCACCCCGCCGGGTGTGGGCGATGCGCGTACGCCGAAGCGTTTCCTCAAAAAGGGCGATACGCTGCGGCTGGGGATTGCGGGGTTGGGGGAGCAGCAGCAGGATGTGATTGGGTACGCTGTTTAACCAGCGCGTCTGGTTCGGAAGCGTGGCATGGGGGGCTTGCATGCAAGCCCGCCTTCGCGAGGGCGACAGCACATCGCCCTCGCGAAGGCGGGGGCCTATAGCATGCTCGCGCTTGCCACAATCATAGATTCTGCCGAAACGCCGCCCCCAGCGAATCCACCAACCGCGTCACAATCTCCGCCATATCCGCATCGCTGGCAATAAACGGCGGCGCCAGCAGCACATGATCGCCATGCACCCCATCGACAGTGCCCCCCATCGGATACACCATCAACCCATGCGCCATTGCCTGCGTCTTGATATGCGCATGCAGCTTTAACACCGGATCGAAGGGCTGCTTGCTGCCGCGGTCGCGCACAATCTCCAGCGCCATGAACAAGCCCCTTCCGCGTATATCGCCCACATACGGATGGTCATCAAACGCCTCGCCCAGCAAGCGCCGCAAGGTCTCACCCCGGGCACGCACTGCCGCCAGCAGATCATCGCGCTCGATCACCTGCTGCACCGCCAGCGCTGCCGCTGCGGCCACGGGGTGGCCAATATACGTGTGCCCGTGCAGGAAGGCGCCACTGCCAATGCGCAGCTGTTCAACCAGGCTGCCGCGCGCCAGCACCGCACCAATTGGCTGATACCCGGCCCCAAGTCCCTTGGCAATGGCCACGATATCGGGTACCACGTTCTCCTGATCGATCGCGTACATGCTGCCGGTGCGCCCCATCCCGCACATCACTTCGTCGGCAATGAACAGAATGCCGTACTTGTCGCACAGCGCGCGCACGCCCCGAAAATACCCTGGCGTCGGTGGAATCGCACCACCCGTCGCGCCCACCACCGGCTCGGCGCAAAAGGCGATCACCTGGTCCGGGCCGTTGGCCAGGATCGTTGTCTCCAGCTCGCGCAGCAAGCCTTGGGTATATTCATGCTGGCCCTGGCCTTCCGCCCGGTCGCGGTACTCGTAGCAGGGCGCGACCCTGGGCACCTTCATCAACAAGGGCGCAAAAGGGCGCCGCCGCCATTCGTTGCCGCCCACCGCCAGCGCGCCCAGGGTATTGCCGTGATAGCTCTGGCGCCTGGCGATGAACAGCTTGCGCTGGCCCTGGCCACGCTCGACACAGTACTGGCGCGCCAGCTTGAGCGCGGTTTCCATCGCTTCCGAGCCGCCCGATACCAGGTACACCTGATCGAGGCCGGCCGGCGCGCCGGCAGCGAGACGCTGCGCCAGCTCTTCGGCGGCATCGGTGGTGAAGAAAGCGGTATGGGCATACGCGCATTGCGCCATCTGGCGTTGCATGGCGGCGAGGATTTCGGGGTGGCCGTGGCCCAGCGAGGAGACGGCGGCACCACCACAGGCATCGAGATAGCTTTTGCCGTCGCGGTCGCGAATCCGCATGCCTTGGGCACTGGCGGCGACGGGTGGCGTAAGGCGCAGATTGCGATGCATGAGCTGGGTCATGGTTTCTCCACTGTAATTTATTGACAGTTGACAATAAACGCAGAAGCCATTGATTCTTTTGATTTTTCGCGCAAGCTGTGCGAATATTTTTGCATGACAGATCGACTCGGCCCACTGGCGCCACACCAACTCAACGCGGCCCAGCGCGCGGCTGCCCAAGCCGTCATCGATGGCCCGCGCGGCGCCGTCTACGGTCCCTTCATTCCCCTGCTGCGCAGTCCGGAGCTGATGCAATGCGCGCAGCAGATGGGTGAGTACCTGCGCTATCGCAGCGCGATTGGCAACCGCTTGTCGGAAATGGCGATCCTGGTCACCGCGCGCGAATGGGACCAGCCAGTCGAGTGGGCCATTCACGCGCCCATTGCCGAGCGCTGTGGCATTGCGCGTGACGTGATCGACGCGATTGCACAACGGCGCCGCCCGCCAGCCATGCTGGTCGACGAAGAGCTGGTCTACGATTTTTGTATCGAACTGCACCGCAACAAGCGCGTGAGCGATGCCACCTACGCTGACGCAGCCGCCTTGTTTGGTGAAAAGGGCGTGGTCGATCTGATGGGAATTAACGGTTATTACACGCTGTTGGCGATGGTGATGAATGCAGCGCAGACGGCAGTACCGGAAGGCGCCAGCGCTGCGCTGCCGGACTGACACGCGGCGTTATTGCCAGAACTTCCACCAGGGCTTGGGCGGCATGCCATCGTGCAGAACGGTGAACAGCTCGTCGTCGGGCGTGAGCGGGCCGTCATGGCGGAACCCCGTCAGGCTGAACGCCAGATCAAGTGGGATGTCGAAAGCGTAATCAGTGTCGTCATCCCTGCTGCCATTCAAAGCGTTGCGTTTCTCGGCAAGCAGCTTGGCAAGATCGTGGGGCAGGGCACCCTCGGTGGCCAGATGATCGTCACCCTGTTCGCTCTCGTGCACGACTTCCCACACGCGGGCACCGTCCGACCACTGCGCCGCGCTGCAGAACATGACGTGTTCTTCGATTGAGCAGGCAACCACTTCGCACCCGGCCGACAGCGTGGCAAGGCTGGTGGGGTCGACAATGCGATGCGCGCAGCCGATTGCGGCAATGATGACCCAGCCGTCACGCGCAGGCCGGCCGCTGACCGGTGCACTCCAGTACCCGGCACGCGCTTCGGTCACGCCTAATGCAAGGCGATCGAGCACCTGCTCGTAGCCGAGACCCCGCACGCCGATCCAGGCCAGTGACAGGCCCATTTACGCCAGTGCTTCCTTGGCTGCTTCTTCGGGCGTCAGGCCGTCGTAGAACTGGTCGGTGAACCATTCCACTTGTTCTTCGATGTGATCCTGCGCTTGCTTGACGGTGGCGCCACCGGCGACCAGAAATTTTTCAACTTCGATGCACCAGTTGATCAGTTCCATCGTCTCTTCGTCGAGTTCTTCTTTTTTGGCCATGGTGTTACTCCTTTGCTGGGTGAGTACTGCGCTGCCACGCTTCGATTTCGCTGGCGCTGGTGGCCAGAAACTGGCGCATGCGTTCAAAACGCTTGTATGTCTGGCGCCTGAAGATGCGCTGCACGATCGGTTCCATGAGCCAGCGCAAAAGCGCCGGCCCGGTTTCGATCGTGTAGGTGTAGATGATAGCCGATCCGCCGTCGGCGACCGGCTCGTGCTTCATTGAAGCGGCCCAGCGTGTGAATGGAAATGACTGGCCTAACATCCGCGCCGCGGCAAGGCGAGGCCGCTGGTAGCTGACAAACTCGGTGCGCATGACGAGCGTGCGCATCGGACCGCGCCCGCGCGAACGGGTTACGGCGCCCTTGTACGGGCAGGGGCCGCCGCCTTCGACCGTGGTGTGCTCGACCAGACTGTCCCAGCGCAGGCGCCAGTGGTGATAGTGAAAAGCGTCAAACGCGACCTCGCAGCTGGCCGGCATGGCGAACACCAGACGCTCATGCGCCAATGTCGGTCACCATATTCCATTTGCTAAATTCCGGCGCAAAGTCGGCCAGTGTCAGCATGTTCATGCTGGTGCGCGCGCCCACTTCGGTCAGCGTGCCAGCGGCGATGCGGCGCGCCAGCAGAATGGCGGCCATGCAGGGAATTTCCGGTCCGTGGTCGTTGTCGGCGGCGATGTGCCATTCGGCTTGCGCCGGCGCGCCCGCAGCGTCGGCACCGCGCACGCGCACCACCATGCCGCCCAGGGCGGTGCCAAACGGGTCGAGCAGGCTCGCGGCACTGTTGAGAAAGCCGGCCAGCTGCTGCGGGCGGGGCAACACGCCCATGCGGCGCAAGCTGCCCAGCAGGGCCAGGCCGCGCTGACCGATGCCCACCTCCAGCGCCGCGCGGAACATCACCGACTGCGCACCCTGGTAATGGGCAGGGAACAGTTCCAGGTCGGGAATGTCGCACAAGGCGCCAATGCGCGGACGCAAACGCTTGTATTCAACGCGCGCCGGGGCTTCCCAGCCGTACTGGGTCTCCCAGCGCCCGCCGCGCCAGACCTGGATCGCTTCGCCGCAGTAACCCAGCACGGCAGCCATGGTGGCCACGCCGCGCGGTGCGGTTTGCGCCGGTGCGATGCAAAAATCGATGTCGGCCACGCTGCGCCAGCCAGCAGTCAGATGGTCGACCACGGCCGAGGACAGGGCCGGCACGGTACTGGCACCAGTGATGGCGATGCGTCCGGCGCTGCGGAAGGCGGCGTCCAGTGCGGCCGGGAAGTCGCATACAAAACGGCGCCCGTCAGCCAGATCGATGTAATGGGCGCCGGCAGCGGCGACGGCCAGCGCGACATCGTAACCTTGCGCCTGGAACGGCCCGGCGGTGTGAATCACAATGCCCGCGCCCATGTCGGACAGCAGCTGTGCAAGCTGGGGGTCACCGATGTCGATCACGGCGCCAGTGGCGCCGCATTCACGCGCCAGTGCGGACGCCTTGGCGCCATCGCGCCCGGCAATCACCAGTTCGATACCGGGAGTCGACGCCAGCGCGCGGCAGATGCGCGCGCCAAAATTACCGTACCCGCCAAGAACAACGACCTTCACTTGGCAGCCAGCCCTTTGTTCAGCAAGTCGGCTACCAGCGCATTCATGTCGGTCTTGCGTTCGGCCGCAAGGGCTTGCAGCTGCTTGAGCAGATCGCCATTGAGCTTGCAGGCAAACGGCACCAGGCCCAATGCGCGCTCGCGTTCGCGCTGCTCGCGCCGGTCGACTGCGGCGGCATCGCCTTGTCCAAAACCGGCTGCGCCAGGAGCGACCATCTTGCCCATCAATTTTTTGGCGTCGCTCTTTGCCATGCCGGTTTTTTTCATTTGCTGCCTTGTAGGTGTGTGAAGGGGTTAAGCCAGTACTTTGCGAATCCAGCGTACGATGTCGTTCAACTCGTCCATGCAGGTCGAGTGCGGCATCGGGTAGTCATGCCATTCAACGTCATAACCCATGGCGCTTAGGGCATCGCGACTGCGCTCGCCAAGCATCATCGGGATCACGTCATCACTGCGGCCGTGCCCCATGAAGATCGGGGTCGACTGGTTGGCGGGACTGCGTTCCTGCGCCACGCTGGCCGCCAGCGGCAGATAGCCGGACAGGCACATCAAACCAGCCAGGCGTTGCGGATAGCGCAAGCCGGTTTGCAGCGTCATCACGCAGCCTTGCGAGAAACCGGCAAGAATGATGCGTTCGGCCGGAATGCCGCGTTCCAGTTCGCGAGCGATCAGTGCTTCAATGAGCTGTTGCGATGTGCGCAGGCCCTGTTCGTCTTCGCGCTGATCGAGCCGGTTGAGCGAAACAATGTCGTACCAGGCACGCATGATGTAGCCATTGCTGATGGTGACCGGCATCGTGTTCGCATGTGGGAATATGAAGCGAATCCCGCCGAGGTCGTCCAGCTTCATCTGGCGCGCCCAGGGTGAAAAGTCGTCGCCGCTGGCACCCAGGCCATGCAGCCAGATCACCGCCGCCGTGGGATTCGGTGCGGTTTCGATTTCAATTCGTTCCAGCAGTTTGCTCATATTAGTCAGAAGTAGGCTGCGGGCGCAGTGCCGACTTGGGCCGGAACGCCTTGCACACCGCAGGATTGGTTTCGATATACGGCGCGCCGATCAGGTCAAGGCAGTAGGGCACGGCCGCAAAAATGCCGGCAACGGACTGCTTGCCGTCCGCGTCTTTCAGGCCTTCCAGCGTTTCCTTGATCGATTTCGGCTGGCCGGGCAGATTCATGATCAGCGCCGCATGGTCTTTCGTTTCGCGGATCACGGCGGTCTGGCGCGACAGGATTGCGGTTGGCACGAACTGCAGGCTGATCTGGCGCATCTGCTCGCCAAAGCCAGGCATTTCCTTGGTGCCGACGGCCAGCGTCGCTTCCGGTGTGACGTCGCGCCGCGATGGGCCAGTGCCGCCCGTGGTCAGCACCAGGTGGCAGTGCTGCAGGTCGACCAGGTCGATCAGGACTTGTTCAATCTGGCCGCGCTCGTCGGCAATGAGGTGCTGCTCGATGCGGTAGGGCGTGGTGATCGCGCTGGCCAGCCATTCGGTCAGGGCCGGCAAGCCCTGGTCCTGGTAGACGCCGCCGCTGGCACGGTCCGAGACCGACACCAGGCCGATCACCAGTTCAGTGTTACTCGTCGTCGGACTCGTCATCTTCTGGCTCGGCGTCGTCTTCAAGCGGTGCGGCCGCTTTCTTGCCCTTGTTGGCCAGGTCCTTGAGGATCTGGAAGATCTCGCGGTAGGCCTTGGGCGGCTTGTTCTCGGCCTGCTCCTTGCGGGCATTGCGGATCAGGGTGCGCAGGTGCTGGCCATCGAGTTCGGCGTGTTCGGCCAGCAGCACGGTCAGGGCCTTGTCGTCGGCCAGCAACTTTTCGCGGCGGCGCTCCAGCGCATGCAAGGCGGCGGTGTCGGCCTTGGACATGCCTTTCCAGCTGTCGATGGTGCGCTGGATGACGGCGATTTCTTCTTCGTCCAGGGTGCGCATTTTTTTGCCGACGAACTGCATCTGGCGGCGCCGCCCTTCGTGATTGGTGATCGTCTGGCACATCAGAATGGCCTCGCGCACGTCTTCGGGCATGGGCACACGCTTGACGCGGTCGCGCGCTTCGTTGACCAGTTCTTCGCCGAGTTTTTGCAGCTCGCTCATCTGGCGCTTGAGTTCGGACTTGGAAGGGCGCTCGTATTCTTGTTCGAACTCGGAGGACTGGAACCCGCAGGCGCCGCGGTTAGGATTTGGCATGATATGGATCCGGCAGGCGCTTGTCCGACCGGTAAAAACTGTAAACGACTGCTATCATACCCTTTTAACCGGATAGCCGAAGAAAACACCCATGACCGACTCCGTCTTCATCCATACCCAGGACCAGCTCAAACAGCTGGCGCGCGACGTGCTTTCCTTCGCCAAACAGGCTGGCGGCACCGACGCCGCGGTCGAAATTTCCGAAGGCAGCGGCCTGTCGGTCTCGGTCCGGCGCGGCAAAATCGAAACCATCGAGCAAAACAAGGACAAGGGCATGGGCGTGACGGTCTATTTCGGCCAGAAGCGCGGCAATGCCAGCACCTCCGATTTTTCCACCGCCGCCCTGCGCGCCACCGTGGACGCAGCCTACAACATCGCCCGTTTCACCGCGGAAGACGACTGCGCCGGCCTGGCCGACGCCGATCTGCTGGAAATGAATCCGCGCGACCTGCGCCTGTGCTACCCCTGGCCCATCACCACCGAAGAAGCGGTCATTCTGGCGCAGCGCGCCGAACACGCCGCCTTCGAGGTCGACCCGCGCATCACCAACAGCGAGGGCGCCAGCGTCCATGCCCAGCAATCGCACTTTGTGGCGGCCAATACGCGCGGCTTCATTGGCGGCTACCCGTTCTCGCGCCATACCCTGTCGGTCGCACCCATCGCCGGCAAGGGCGCCAAAATGCAGCGCGACGACTGGTACACCTCGGTGCGCAACGCCAAGGACATGGCAGCGCCCGAAAAAGTCGGCCGCTATGCTGCCGAACGCGCGCTGGCACGCTTGAATGCCCGCAAGCTTGATACCCGCACCTGCCCGGTCCTGTTCGAGGCGCCGTTGGCTGCGGGCCTGCTGGGCTCCTTCGTGCAGGCGGTGTCGGGCGGCTCGCTCTATCGCAAGTCCAGTTTCCTGCTCGATTCGCTGGGCAAAGACGTGTTCCAGCCCCATATCCAGATTCTGGAAGACCCGCACCAGGTAGGCGGGGTTGGTTCGGCGCCCTTCGACGAAGAGGGCGTGCGCACCCAGCGTCGCCTGGTGGTGGAAAACGGCGTGGTCAAGGGTTACTTCCTGTCGTCGTACTCGGCGCGCAAACTGGGCATGCAAACCACGGGCAATGCAGGCGGTTCGCATAACCTCAGCATCACTTCCAGCACCACCAAAAAGGGCGACGATTTTGCCGGCATGATCCGCAAGATGGGCCGCGGCCTGCTGGTGACCGAACTGATGGGGCAGGGCACCAATTACGTCACCGGCGACTATTCGCGCGGCGCGTCCGGCTTCTGGGTCGAGAATGGCGTGATTCAATATCCGGTCGAGGAAATCACCATTGCCGGCAACATGAAGGACATGTTCCGCCAGATCGTCGCGGTCGGCAACGATGTACTTACGCGCGGTAACAAGCAGAGCGGCTCGATCCTGATTGAAAACATGGTGGTGGCTGGCAGCTGAGCGGGATCCGCCCTACATCGCCCTTGCGCAGGCGGGGGCCTATAGCATGCTGATTAACTTCGGGGATATGGTATAGGCCCCCGCCTTCGCAGATACTGTGTCAGCTAGAGTTTTGCAAGCGCTAGCTGCGGATCGAATCTGGTTCCGGACTTGATGACGCCGACCATCCAGTG
>NZ_FQWU01000014.1 GCF_900129765.1 Massilia sp. CF038 | reverse complement strand
GCGAAGCGCAGACCTTCTTCCATTGCGATCGGGTTGATCAGCTTGACGGTGATCGACACGTTATCGCCTGGCATAACCATTTCTTTGTCCGCTGGCAGTTCGATCGAACCGGTCACGTCAGTCGTACGGAAGTAGAACTGTGGACGATAGTTGTTGAAGAACGGGGTGTGACGGCCGCCTTCGTCTTTCGACAGAACATAGATCTCGCCGGTGAAGTGTGCGTGCGGCTTGATCGAGCCTGGCTTGGCCAGAACTTGACCACGCTCCACGTCTTCACGCTTGGTGCCGCGCAGCAGCAGACCAACGTTGTCGCCAGCTTGACCCTGGTCCAGCAGCTTGCGGAACATTTCCACGCCGGTGCAGGTGGTCTTGACGGTGTCTTTGATGCCGACGATTTCGATTTCTTCGCCGACTTTGACGATACCGCGCTCAACACGACCGGTTACCACGGTGCCGCGACCCGAGATCGAGAACACGTCTTCCACAGGCATCAGGAAGGCGCCGTCAACAGCGCGCTCTGGCGTTGGGATGTAGGTGTCCAGCGCTTCGGCCAGAGCCATGATTGCCTGCTCGCCCATTTCGCCAGCATCGCCTTCGAGGGCCATACGTGCCGAACCTTTGATGATTGGCAGGTCGTCGCCTGGGAATTCATACTTCGACAGCAACTCACGCACTTCCATTTCGACCAGTTCCAGCAGCTCTGCGTCGTCGACCAGGTCGCACTTGTTCAGGAACACGATGATGTATGGAACGCCAACTTGGCGGGCCAGCAGGATGTGTTCGCGGGTCTGTGGCATTGGGCCGTCAGCTGCGGAGCACACCAGGATCGCGCCGTCCATCTGGGCAGCACCGGTAATCATGTTCTTGATGTAGTCGGCGTGGCCTGGGCAGTCAACGTGCGCGTAGTGACGGTTCGCGGTTTCGTATTCGACGTGCGCGGTGTTGATGGTAATGCCGCGTGCTTTTTCTTCTGGTGCTGCATCGATCTGGTCGTATGCTTTAGCTTCGCCGCCGAATTTCTTCGACAGAACGGT
>NZ_FQWU01000006.1 GCF_900129765.1 Massilia sp. CF038 | reverse complement strand
GGTTGCCCCGCGCTGCCGTTCGACTTGCATGTGTAAGGCATGCCGCCAGCGTTCAATCTGAGCCAGGATCAAACTCTTCAGTTCAATCTCTGTTTAATGTCGTTTCCGACAGATCGCTCACTCAAAATACTGACAGGCCACTTCTTTCGAAGCGCCTATATTTCTTTTTTGTGAACATTTGATAATTTAAGTATTCAAAGACCGAAGTCTTTGGCACCTTCATCAAACGCCCACACTTATCGACTGTTAATTGTTAAAGAACTTATTCGGTACTGCTTGCTGCGTTTTTGACAAAGCGTTTTGTTTGTCAGCAGCGAAGAGATGAGATTATGCAGGATTCAGCAAACTTCGTCAACTTCTTTTTTACTGCAGAGCACTTAAGGTGCTCTCCGATGAAAGCTTCGCAACTACTTGATTTCGCGTGCTTTTCAACAGGAGGCGAACTATAGCAAAGGGGCCCGTCTTTGACAAGGGCCCCTTTGCGGTTTTCTTCGTTATGCAGTGTGAAAACTTACTTCGCGCGATATTTGGTGATGGGTATCGTCAGCATGAATGGCTTATTGATATCACTGCGTCCGCTATCGAGCTCAGCGATCGTTCCCGCACACCAATCGCGCCGTCCTTGTGCTGTCGGGGGAATGGACCGGCCCGTATCTGCAGCCGCGGCGCTGGACTTTTCCAGCAATTCCGCACGCTTATGGGGCGACATGACTTCCATCAGAAGCCGCTTCTGCTGCTCTATATAAGGGGCGTTGCGCTTTTTCCAGGCAGTAGTCGAGGCGCTGAATGCACGCGCCGACGCGTCGGTCGCGCTACATATTGGCAAGGATTTAATGCTGAGCTCGTTCATGGTCAAAATACTCACCATGGCATCTTCCACTTCAGGGGTGATCGACGCATTCGGGTCCGGGGCCGGCATGGCGACCTCTGGTTTCGCTGCTTCTTTCTTCTTTTCTTCCTCGACCGGGCGTAATGTATACGCCTTCATCACGCTCATCTTGTTGGCCTTTTCCAGCGCCGGACGATCGGAATAGGTGATTTTGCCATCCGCACCGATCACCTTGTACATCTGCTGCGCCATAGCACCGGATGCCAGGAAGCAGCCAACAATCAAAGCGACGGAAGTTTTCATCATAGGGAACGGCAAGGCAAGTTATTGCGGAACAAGTCCACATACTAATGATCATTGCCGCAAAAAGCACCACGAGTTGTATTTGCGGGTTGCAGCAAAACAACTCCCCGGGCGCCGTGCCAGGCGCTCCATTCCCTGGTGGCGCGCGCCAAGGCGCGTAAAATGACGTGCTTGAACCCCTATGACGACCGATCATGACCATCCTGCTGTCCACCCTGAACGCCCGCTACGCCCACGCTTCGCTGGGTCTGCGTTATTTGCTGGCCAATATGGGCGATCTGCAGGACCAGACCCGCTTGCAGGAATTCGTGATCGGGGCCAAGACCACCGAGATCGTCGAGCGCCTGCTGGCATCGGCGCCGCGCATCATCGGCTTTGGCGTCTATATATGGAACGTGGAGGAAACCACCAAGGTCGTCGCCATGTTGAAACGGGTAGCGCCCCAGATCACCATTGTGCTGGGCGGGCCGGAAGTATCGTTCGAACATGGCGAGCAGGCGATTGTCAAGCTGGCCGACTATCTGGTCACCGGCTGGGGCGACGTCACCTTCCCCAAGCTGTGCAGAGAAATTCTGCAGGGGCCCACACCGTTGATGAAGGTGCATGCAGGCATCCAGCCGCCCATGGCCGAGATCAATATGCCGTACACACTGTATACAGACCATGACATTGCCCATCGCACGATTTACGTGGAAGCCTCCCGCGGTTGCCCCTTCAAGTGCGAGTTTTGCCTGTCCGCGCTGGACAAGACAGCCTGGCCTTTTGGACTGGACACCTTTCTGGCCGAACTGGAGTCGCTGCATGCGCGCGGCGCCCGGCTGTTCAAGTTTGTCGACCGCACCTTCAATCTGAATATCAAGACCAGCCTGAAGATCATGCAGTTCTTCCTCGACAAGCTGGAGGCCAATCCCGACGATCCGGTATATGCGCACTTTGAACTGGTCCCTGACCATTTGCCCGATGCGCTCAAGGAAGGTATCAGCAAGTTCCCGCCGGGGGCGCTGCAATTCGAGATTGGGATCCAGAGCTTCAACCCGGAAGTGCAAGCCCTGGTCAGCCGCAAGCAGGACAATGCCAAGGCTGCCGACAACATTCGCTGGCTGTGCGAACATTCCCACGCTCACTTGCATGTGGACTTGATTGCCGGCTTGCCCGGTGAGGACGTGGCCAGCTTCGCCCGCGGCTTCGACCAGCTGGTCGCGCTCAAGCCGCATGAAATCCAGTTCGGCATCCTCAAGCGTCTGCGCGGCACCCCGATCATCCGCCATACCGAACAATTCGGCATGGTGTTCGATCCTTACCCCCCGTACACCATTCTGGCCACGGACCGGATTGACTTTGCCACCATGCAGCGCCTGGTCCGCTTTGCCCGCTACTGGGATCTGGTGGCCAATTCGGGCCGCTTTACGCATACGATTGCGCGCATGCTGGGCAGCGCGCCGTTCGATAACTTCATGGCGTTCTCGGACTGGATTTACAGCAAAACCGACGCGACCCACCGAATTGCCCTGGACCGCCTGGCAGCGCTGGTGAGCCAGTGGCTGCAACTGCAGGGCATGTCCAAGCTGGACGCCAACGAACTGGTCGGCAGCGACTATGCAGGTCGCATGGATGCGCCCGCCGACAAGGCCAAGCCGGCAGTGAGCGCACCGGTACGCCAGGCACGGCATCTGGCGGCCTGAGCAGTCGCGCACGAACTCCGGTAGCGGCCATAGCGAATCTCTTTTACACTGGCGCAATGCCGATTGAAAATGCGCCAACATTAACCATCCACCACGCCGATGCAGGCGGGTCACCTGCGGTCGTCGCCAGTGGAATCTGGCAAGTCCATGCGCTGGCCCAAAGCGGCGCCATCAAGTCGCTCAGCGCCTCGCTTGCCTCTTTGAAGGACCAGGCCGCAGTCACCTGGGATTTGAGCCAACTCACCAGCTTGGACCACATTGGCGCCCAGATGTTCTGGAATGCCTGGGGCAAGCAGCGCCCGGCCCAACTGAAACTGGCTGAACGCCAGGAAGAATTATTTTCGCGCATCGAAGAAGCGAGCCGCCTGCAGGTACCGCGCGAGCGCAAAAGCCGGCTCAACTCGGTTATCGTGCTGGGCCGTGGGGTCCTGTCCTTCTTCGAGCACATGCATGGGTTCATCCGCCTGATCGGGCAGGTGGTGCAGGACCTGGGCCGTTTTGTGCGCCATCCGCGCACCGGGCCGTGGCGCGAAGTTTCCGCCAACATCTTTCATTCCGGCTTCCAGGCGCTTGGAATTACCGCGCTGGTTGGCTTCCTGATTGGGGTGGTGCTGTCCTATTTGTGCGCGCAGCAACTGCGCGCGTATGGGGGCGACATGTTCCTGGTGAACCTGCTCGGCATGAGCGTGATCCGCGAACTGGGCCCGCTGCTGGCGGCGATTCTGGTGGCCGGGCGCTCCGGTTCCTCCATCACCGCCCAGCTTGGTGTCATGCGGGTGACCGAGGAACTCGATGCCATGCTGGTCATGGGAATTTCGCACGGTTACCGCCTGATCATGCCAAAAGCGCTCGCACTGGCCATCTCGATGCCGCTGCTGGTGGTGTGGACCGACAGCATGGCCCTGCTGGGCGGGATGGCCGCCGCCAAGGTGGAACTGGGCCTGTCGGCGCGCTACTTCCTGCAGGAATTGCCGGATGCCGTGCCGTTTGCCAATTACGTGATCGGCCTGCTCAAGGGCACCACCTTTGGCGTGCTGATCGCCCTGGTGTCCTGTCATTACGGCTTGCGCATCAAACCCAATACCGAAAGCCTCGGGCGCGGCACCACCACCTCGGTCGTGACCGCCATCACGGTGGTGATCCTGGCGGACGCCGTGTTTGCCATCATCTTTTCGGAGGTGGGGTTCTGATGGAGAAATGTACAACGGGCGGTCGCGAGCAACGCCTCAATATGGTGCCGGACGAAGATGTGGGCCCGCCAGTGGTGGAAATCACGGGCCTGTGGACCAAGTTCGGACGTACCGTGGTGCACCAGGATTTGAACCTGCAAATTTACGGCGGCGAAATCCTGACCATCGTGGGCGGCTCAGGCACGGGCAAGACCGTGCTGCTGCGGCAAATGCTGGGGCTGGAGCGGCCCGCGCGCGGCTGCGTGCGCGTGTTTGGCGAAGACATCAGCGAGGCCGACGCCGACCAGTTGCGCCGCATGCGCAACCATTGGGGTATGCTGTTCCAGCAGGGGGCGCTGTATTCGGCGCTGACGGTGTTCGACAACATCGCCACGCCCCTGCGCGAGCTGCGCGCCTTGCCGGAAGACGTGATCCGCGATGCGGTGCTGCTCAAGATGCATATGGTGGGCCTGGGCATTGAGCATGCCAACAAGATGCCTTCCGACCTGTCGGGCGGGATGATCAAGCGTGCCTCGCTGGCGCGCGCGCTGGCCCTGGAGCCGCAATTGCTGTTCCTGGACGAGCCAACCGCCGGCCTCGATCCCGACCTGTCGGACGCGTTCGTGGCCCTGATCCAGTCGCTGCACCGCGAGCTGGGCCTGACGGTCGTCATGGTCACGCACGATCTGGATACGCTGTTCGCCCTGTCCACCCGGGTTGCCGTGCTGGCTGAAAAACATGTGATCGCGGTCGGACCGACGCGCGATGTGCTGGAAGTCGATCATCCGTTCATCAAGCAATTCTTCCTTGGCGCGCGCGGTCAGCGCGCCCTGGAAGTGCTCGATGAAACGGAAGCGGCCAACGAATCGGAGAAACAAGAAGATGGAAAATAGATCGCACGCCCTCATGACGGGCTTTTTTACGATCGGACTGCTGATCGCGGCCGTGCTGGCCGGAATCTGGTTCAATCGCGACCGTACCGAACGTACCCCGTACGAAATTGCGACCGTGCAATCGATCCCCGGCCTGAACCCGCAGGCAACGGTGCGCTACCGCGGCCTGGAAGTGGGCCAGGTCAGCGACATCGTGTTCGACAAGACCAGCGCCGGACAAATCCTGATTCACCTGTCGATCGACCAAGATGCGCCCATCACCAAGACCACCTACGCCACACTGGGTTACCAGGGCGTGACCGGGATTGCCTTCATTCAGCTTGACGATGAAAAGACCGGCTCGCCAGCCCTGGCCAGCAACGAAAACAAGCTGGCCCGCATTCCACTGCGCCCGGGCCTGCTTGACCAGCTTGAAAAGCGCGGCCTGGTCATCCTGGAAAAAGCCGAAGCCATTACCACCAGCCTCGATGCCATGCTCTCGCCCGAGAATCAAAAAACCATTGTGGGCGCGTTTGACAAAGTGGGACGCACTGCCGACGCCTGGGAAGCGCTGCCGAAACAACTGGAGCCGACGCTGGCGCGCCTGCCGCAGCTGGAGGCGAAGGTCGAGCGCAGCCTGGCCTCGTTCAATGAATTGTCCGACAGCGCCACCAGCATGACGCGCAACTTCGACCGTCTGGCATCGAGCCTGCAAGCGCCGGACGGCCCGATTGCGCGCCTGAACACCACCGTGGACAAGGTGGGCAGTTCGCTGGAAGGCGTCACCGCCGACCTGGAACTGGAAACCTTGCCGCATATCGTCAACATGGCGGACGAGGCACGCACCTCGCTACGCGCCGTGCGGCGCACGGCCAACACCTTCAACGACCGTCCGCAAAGCTTGCTGTTTGGCGCCCCCAACGGCACCCCCGGCCCTGGCGAACCGGGCTTTGTCGCACCGACCAAATGAGGACCACTGTGAAACTGACCCGACTTCTGCTTGCCGTATTGACTTGTGGCCTGATGCTGGCCGGTTGCGCCACCGACAAGGCGCCCGCCAGCACCACCTTCGACTTCGGCCCCGCCACGCCAGGCGCAGCCGCCACGACCGAACCGTTCGGCGCGGTGGTGGTCACCGATGTCACTGGCACAGCCGCGCTCGACAATGAACGCATGTATTACCGCCTGGCGTACGCCGATCCATTGCAGGCACGCACGTACGCGCACAGCCGCTGGAGCGCCTCGCCGCTGCAGATGGTGACCCAGCGCCTCAAGGCACGCATTGCCCAGTCTGGCGCCAAGGTCCTGACCGCCACCGACGCGTCCAGCGGCGTGGCAATCCTGCGCACCGAAATCGATGACTTCACGCATAGCTTCGACAGCCAGGCCAGCAGCCAGGGCAGTCTGGTCCTGCGCGCCTCACTGTTCCAGGGGCACAAGCTGATTGACCAGAAAACATTCACCCGCAAAACAACGGCCACCAGCGCGGACGCTGCCGGCGGTGCCCGTGCCCTGGCTGCATCGACTGACGCGGTGGCCGCCGATATTATTGCCTGGCTGGCCACGCTGCCGCAGCCCAAGCAATGACCCCGGAGGCATTACCGCAGACGCAACGCGGTTCGCCCGTTGCGCGCGCTGCCCTGCTGGCGTACTTGCTGCTGATCATTTACGCCAGCTGGTTCCCATTTTCGGGCTGGCGCGGCGCGGGCTTGTCGCCACTGACCTTCCTGACGCTGACCATGCCGCAGTACTGGACCATGTTCGACGTGGTGGTCAATGTGATTGGCTACGTCCCACTGGGCATGTTGCTGGTGCCGGCCCTGCATCCCTTCCTGCGCGGCGTGCCGGCCCTGATTGGCGCGACCTTGATTGGGGTGCTGGTGTCCGGCACCATGGAAGCTGTACAAACCTATCTGCCGAGCCGGGTGCCGCAGAATCTGGACTTCATGACCAATTCCGCCGGGGCCTTCCTAGGCGCATTGGTGGGCCTGGTCGGCGCCCGTTCCTACCTCAACCAGAATCGCCTGTATCAGCTGCGTCAGCGCTGGTTTGCGCCGCACGCCAGCCAGGGCCTGGTCTTGCTGGCCTTGTGGCCGGTCGCACAGATTTATCCACTCGGCTACATGTTCGGCCACGGCCAGCTGCTGCCGATTTTTTCGGACTGGCTGTCCCAGTGGATGGATGCCGATATCGACCTGGTGGCCATGTTGCGCCCGGGTTCGGCCATGAGCGTGGAACAATACTGGCTGTCGGAAACGGTGATCACCGCCTGCGGCATGACCGGCGCGGTGTTGACCATGCTGTGCCTGCTGAACCGGGGCGCCCCGCGCATGCTGCTGATGGGTGCGATGGTGGGCGCGGCGCTGCTGTTCAAGACGATGTCGAGTTCGCTGCTGTTCACGCCTGACAATGCCTTCGTATGGATCACACCCGGCGCCCAGGGCGGCTTCCTGATTGGTCTGATCATGCTGGCGGGACTGGCCTTTGCGCCGCAGGTGGCACAGCGCCGGCTGGCCGTCGTGACTTTGCTGCTGAGCCTGATCGTGGTGAACACGATACCCGTCAATCCCTATTTCTCGGCCACCTTGCAAGGCTGGGTCCAGGGAAAATTCCTGAACTTCAACGGCGCCGCGCAATTCCTGTCCCTGCTCTGGCCCTTTTTTGCCCTATGGTTCCTCTTGTTGCCCTCGCATAAGCTGAACCGGGTCGCCGATCGCAGAAGTTAGCAGAACGCGTATCATTGCACCTTCCCTCACGCGAGCACAGACACCATGAGCGACACACCGTATTTCGACAAACACGTTTTCTTTTGCATGAATATGCGCGAAGACGGGCGCGCTTGCTGCGGCAAGCAGGGCGCGCAGGAAGCACAGCAGCATGCCAAGAAGCGCATCAAGCAGCTGGGCCTGAACGGGGCCGGCAAGATCCGGGTCAACCAGGCCGGCTGCCTGGACCGCTGCGAAGAAGGCCCGGTCCTGGTGGTGTACCCGGAAGGCACCTGGTATACCTACGTTGACACCAGCGACATTGACGACATCATTGATACCCACCTGGTCGGCGGCAAGGTCGTCGACCGTCTCAAGATTTAAATGAACAAGAATTCAGACAAATTTACCCTGACCGGCGGCGCGGGGTTGATGGAATGCCTGCTGGATCTGCCTTCCGAAGCGCCACGCGGCATCGCGCTTGTTGCCCACCCACATCCGCTGTATGGCGGCACCATGGACAACAAGGTGGCCGTGACCCTGGCGCGCACGTTTGTGGCGCTCGGTTACGTGGCGGCGCGCTTTAACTTCCGCGGTGTCGGCGCCTCCGAGGGGGTGCATGACCATGGCAATGGCGAAACGGACGACATGCTGGTCATGCTGGAACACATGCAGGCGCAGTACCCTGGCTTGCCGATCGCCCTGTCGGGCTTTTCTTTCGGTACGTTTGTGATGGCGCAGCTGCAGCAGCGCCTGCAAGCGCAAGGCCGCGCCATCGAGCGGATGGTGCTGGTCGGCACGGCCGCTGGCAAATGGCCGGTACCGGATGTGCCTGCCGACAGCATCGTGATTCACGGGGAAGTTGACGATACTATTACCATGACGCAAGTTCTTGACTGGGCACGCCCGCAGGATATTCCGGTGATCATCATCCCCGGTGCCGATCACTTCTTCCACCGCAAGCTTGGTCACATTAAAAATCTGGTGATTCAACTGTGGCCGCGTGACGGCGACAGCGCGGCCTAGGGCTATAATTGGGCGCATCTTTCTGTACCCCCACTTTTTTGAGTAACAATCCCATGAAAAAATTACTTGTGGCACTGGCAGCCAGTGTCCTGGCCATTTCGGCCGCTGTTGCCCAAACCCTGCCGCCGCCGACTGTGGCCGCGCGCTCGTGGCTGCTGCTGGACGCGACCAGCGGCCAGGTGATCGCCTCGCAGGAACCGAACACACGCATTGAGCCGGCCTCGCTGACGAAAATCATGACGGCGTATCTGACCTTTGCCGCGCTGCGCGACAAGAAGCTCGAGCTGAACCAGATGATCAATGTCTCGGTCAAGGCCTGGAAGGTAGACGCCAGCAGCTCGAAAATGTTCATCGATCCCGCCACCCCGGTGTCGGTCAACGATCTGCTGCACGGCTTGATGGTGCAGTCCGGTAACGACGCCGCCGTCGCCCTGGCCGAAGCGGTCGCCGGCGACGAAGCCGCCTTCGTGTTCCTGATGAACAAAGAAGCCCAGCGCATGGGCATGAAAGACACGCGCTTTGGCAATCCGCACGGTTTGCCAAGTGCCGAAAACTATTCGACTGCCCACGATCTGTCGATCCTGGCCGCACGTGTGATCGTCGACTTCCCGGAGTTCTACAAGATCGATTCGGTCAAGAGCTTCACGTATAACAAGATCACGCAGCCGAACCGCAATCGCTTGCTGTGGCTCGATCCGACCGTCGATGGCATGAAGACTGGCCACACCGAAGCTGCCGGCTACGGCATGATTGCCTCGGCCAAGCGCCCGAACGGCAACCTGCAGCGGCGCCTGATTTCCGTGGTGCTGGGCACCAATTCGGATCAGACCCGTACCCAGGAAAGCCAGAAACTGCTGAACTGGGGCTTCCAGAACTTCGATACCGTCAAGCTGTACTCCAAGGGCCAGGTTGTGCAACAGCCTGAAGTGTGGAAGGGTTCCTCCAGCACAGTCAAGATTGGCTTCACCAGCGACGTGATGGTCACGGTGCCAAAAGGCGTGGCTGGCAAGATGAAGCCTGTGCTTGAGCGCAAGGATCCGCTGGTGGCGCCCTTGCCGCTGAATACGCAGGTCGGCACGCTCAAGATGATGGTCGATGGCAAGCCGCTGATGGAATTGCCGGTCGTGGCATTGGAAGAAGTCAGCCAGGCCTCGATCTTTGGACGCGCCTGGGATTCGATCCGGCTCTGGATGAAGTAATACAGCATCGCCCTCGCGCAGGCGGGGCCTGTCCCACGTGACCGAATTTTGTGGCGTGGGATCGGCCCCCGCCTGCGCGAGGGCGATGTTTCGTTATAATTGCCTGAACGAATATCTTTCCGAAGGAAGACGATGTCCCACCCACTCCCCGCCAACCTGAGCTGTCCACGCGTTGCCACCCGTCCCAACGGCCCAACGCTGTCGCGTATCGTGGCCGGGATGTGGCGCATGACGGAGTGGGGCATGTCGGCCGAACAGCGCGTCGCCTTCATCGAGCGTTGTCTGGATCTGGGTGTGAGCAGTTTCGACCATGCCGACATTTACGGCGGCTACGGCGTCGAATCGCTGTTTGGCGACGCGCTGCGTCTGCAGCCATCGCTGCGCGACCGGATCGAACTGATTTCCAAATGCGGCATCAAATTGGTGTCGCCCCAGCGGCCCCTGCACACGATCCAGCACTACGATACCAGCGCCAGCCATATCATTGGCTCGGTCGAAGAATCGCTGCGTCAGCTTGGGACCGACCGGCTTGATCTGCTGCTGATCCATCGTCCCGATCCGCTCATGGATTTCGACGAAATCGCGCGTACCTTCGAGGCCTTGCGCAGTGCGGGCAAGGTGCTGCATTTCGGGGTCTCCAATTTCAGCCGCCACCAGTTCGAGGCGCTGGACCGCCGCATTGCCCTGGCCACCAACCAGGTCGAATTTTCGCCGCTGCACACCGCGCCCATGTTCGATGAAACCTTTGACGGTTTGCAGGACAAGGGCGTGGCGCCCATGATCTGGTCACCGCTGGCTGGTGGCCGCCTGTTCAATGGCGGCGAAGAACATGCGGACAACTTGCGCTTGGTAATCAAAGGCATTGCCGACGCGCTTGGTCAGCCGTTTGCCAGCGTGGTGTTTGCATGGATCATGCAGCTGCCATGCAAGCCAGTACCGCTGACCGGGACCGGCCGCATCGAGGCAATTGCCGTGGCGGTGGCGGGGACGCAGTTCACGCTCAGCAAGACCGACTGGTTCACTATCCTGCGCGCCGCCCGCGGCCACGAAGTGGCTTAATCTTGGAACACTTCGGGCTGGGCCAGGCCGCGCCAGCCCAGTTGCCAGCCGATGTTGATCAGCAGCGTAGCACTGACATACAGCAAGAAGAACAGGACAAAGAACTGCATCTGCAGATAGGCCAGCAGCGCCAGCCCGGCGCCGAGCAAGCCGAACAGCAGCGGGCTCTTCTTCTGTTTGGAACTTGGAAAACGGACGGTGGACACCATCAGGGTGCCCACTGCCACCATCAGCAGAATCAGCCACAAGGCTTGTCCCATCTGTTCCAGCGGCGCCGGCCAGGCCACCACCACCGATGCCACGCAAGCTGCCCCGGCCGTAATGGGCATGCCGACAAAGTAACGTGGATCGGTGCGGCCCACGCTGACATTGAAGCGCGCCAGCCGCAGCGCACCGCAGGCCACAAAGATGAAACAGGCCAGGCCGCCAGCACGCAGCAGGGTTGGGTGCTGTGGGCCGAGCAAGGTGAAGCCGTAGCAGTACAAGAGCATGGCGGGCGCGCAGCCAAAATTCATGACGTCGGCAATCGAGTCGAGCTGCATGCCAAATTCGGATGAGGTCTTGGTCATGCGCGCGACGAAACCGTCGAGCGCGTCGAACACGCCGGCCGCCACCAGCAGCAAGGCCGCCATGCGGTAGTTGGACGCGTCACCGATCCGGGCATTGTCGACCGACAGCACGATACTGCCAAAGCCGCAGGCAATCGACAGCAGGGTGACGGAACTGGGCAAGGCGAACTTGGCCCGCGCAAGGCGCTGTTGACGAGTCGGTTTCAAAAGAAGTCGCAGTCCAGGTAGAAAATGATTGAAAAGGTATTTTACAGCCTCGTTTCCCCCTGTGGCTTTCCTTCCACCCCAAAGAAATGTCGCCATACATCAATTTGGCCTAGAATCTGCCTTATAAGACTTTATTGCGAGAGACATGATGAGAACAAAACAAGGCTGGTACAGTACCGCAGCGGCTCTGGTCACAGCCTGGGCCCTGGTGGCCTGCGGCGGTGGCGGCGGCTCTCCCGCTCCCGTAACCTCTACCCCGCCCCCGGTCACGCCGGTGGAGCCGGGTGCACCGGCGGCAAGCGGGAACATCGCCACCGATGGTGTGAACTGGGCCAACTATCGGCGCGTGCAGGGCGGACTGCCCAAACTGGAGCGCAACGCCCTCATTGATCTGGCCGCGCAGCGCCACTCCAGCTATCAGCAACAAAACACGGTCAGCCACGAGCAGGAAGCGGGCAAGCCCGGATTCACCGGGGCCACCCTGGCCGACCGCCTGCGCCAGGTCAGTTACCTGAAGAGCAGTTATTTTATCGGCGAGGTCATTTCTGCGGCGACCAGCAATTCCGGCTTCTATCTGACCGAAGAATTGATCACAGCGATTTACCATCGTTTCGTCATTTTTGAACCGAAATTCAAGGAAATTGGCGGCGGATCCGTCACGGGCACGAACGGCTATACCATTTTGACCATCAATTTCGCGGCCAACGAGGGACTGGGCGCCGGCCTGGGTGCGGACAAGCTGGCGACCTGGCCCACCGCTGGCCAGACCGGGGTCACCCGCAATTTCATGAGCGATTTTGAAAGTCCGGACCCGGTCGACAACCAGAACGAAGTGGGCTACCCCGTCAGCGTCCATGCCGATGGCGACGTGACCATCATCGTCACCAGCTTTACCATGCAAGCGCGTGGCGGCAGCGCGCTGAATGTGAAGCTGCTCAGCAACGCCACCGATCAGCTGCACACGCCCAAATCGGCAGCCGCCATCATTCCGCTCAGCGTACTGCTGCCTGGCACGATCTATGATGTGAGTTTCACCGGCACGCTCAACGGCTTGCCAATCGTGAAGACGTGGTCATTCACAACGAAATAGTCTGAGAGGACGGACTTCTGGTATCGTTTGGCGACAGGCCAAGCCCCTGATTGCCCATGACAGAGAAAACAACGACCTCGCCCGACAAGATCGAACTACGCGCCGATCCCGTAACACGCGACATTGTCGACGTGGCAGACGGGATCGAACGTCTGATGGGCAATCGCGATTTGTACGCGCGCATGCTGCGCCGCTTCCGGCGCGAATACCAGGATTCCACTTTGCCCATCCGCACTGCGCTGGCGGCCCATGACAAAAATCTGGCGCATCGGCTGGTGCATTCGCTCAAAGGGGCTGCCGGCATGATCGGTGCCCACCGGCTGCAGGAGCGCGCCTCGCAACTGGAGCAGGCGATCCGCACGGACAGTGACGATCAACGCGAGCTGCTGGCCTCGCTCACCCCGGAATTCCAGCGCGTGCTGCTGCTGCTTGATGTGCTGCTGGAAGGCAGTCCGCCACCTGGCATGCCGGTGCAAGTTCCCTCCCGCCCCTTGATGGAAGACGCGGCCTTGCTGAGTCACTTGATGGAGTTGTTGTCGCACGGCGACGGCGCCGCGATTGATTTACTGGAAGAATCAAGCGCCAGTCTGCGCGTGATCCTGGGAGATGCAGCCTTGCAACGCGTTAGCGAAGCAATTCATGAGTTCGACTTCGATGAAGCGCTTGAGGTGCTGGGCGAGACCTCGGGCGGCAGCGGCATCTAGCGCTCGGGATCGGCCGCGGCGTCGGCATTGTATTCGGCCTCTTCGTCAAACGCATCGGCACATTCCTTGCCGCAAAAACGACGCACATTGTCGACCGGCTTGTCGCAATACCAGCAAGATCCTTTGGGCTGCAGGCTATGGCGCGGACGCGCTGGCGTTGCCGCCGCGCCAGCGGGACGCGGCTCGCTGGCCGCCTCCTTCTCCTGCAAACTTTCCTGTATGGTTCCCAAGATCACCCCCAAAGCATGGCAGCACATCAAAGATTTACAGCAAGATTACGATAGTGGAATATCAGGCGTATGACAAAACGCAAAGCGCAGCAAAGGCGAGCACGAACTGCCAAGTTTGCACGCAAACAGAAGCTGCCGCAATGCTGTAAATCTGGACAGTTATTGCCGCTTGGAAATCATCATACTACTGAACATTCGCGCGACGCCAATAGATTCCATGACGATAAATCATAGCAGGATTGAGATTGCCTATTTCGCCGGCTCGACCGTTACCACCAGGCCGCGCGCGCTGGTCGCAATGCGGGTCGGCACAAATTGCACCCCACCATAGCGCAAATCGTCAGGGCGAAAATGATACAGCGGCGTGTCCAAAACGACCTTCTCCATCAGGACATTCGCCACCCCGGTAAGCTGCCGCTGGCGCGCCGCGTCCACGCCATCGACGGTGAACGTTTCCACCCGCGGCTCTGCCATCATCACGGCATTGCGGACAGGATCGATATACAGGCGGCCCGACAGTCCGAGATTGCCGCGCCACGACTGGCGCAGGAAAGCAGGGGCGACCACTGCATCAAGCGACAGGCCCACGCGCCCGGCATCGGACTGCAGTGAGAGCTGAGGACGCGAGAGTTCAACGTCGAATAATTCAAGCATACGGTTGCTGATCGGGAAGCGCCGTTCCAGCCCGCTTTGCAGCTTGGTGAGCGGCAGCTCGATATCGCGCGGGCCGACCAGGCTGGCGCAGGAGGTGAGCAAGGCCAGGGCCAGCAGAGGGAGAAGTGTGCGGAATTTGAGCATGCTAAAAGCGTAGCACATGCGCATCAGCTGCGTCGCCACGACATCGCGCTGCCGCCACATCGTGCTGCCGCCACATCGCCCTCGGCCTCGGCGGCCCCCTTGGCGGGGGCCCATACCACTCTTCCGAATCCGGGGAAATGTTATGGGCCCCCGCCTGCGCGAGGGCGATGTGGTGGTGAATGGCAGCCGTTTACGCCAGCGCACGTGCACGTGCCAGCAGCAAGTCGCGCTCGCGCTCGTTGCTGGTCAGCTGCGCCGCGCGTTCGAATTCGATCCGCGCTTCGGCGTATCGCTCCAGCTTGGCCAGCAGATCGCCGCGCACGCTGGGCAGCAGGTGATAATTCTTCAGCGCGGGCTCCGATGCAAGCCGGTCCACCACTTCGAGCGCGGCTGCCGCGCCGTAGGCCATCGACAGCACCACGGCGCGGTTCAGTTCGACAATTGGCGACGGCGCCAGCTGTGCCAGTGCATCGTACAGCGCAGCAATGCGATGCCAGTCGGTTTGCTCCGGCACCACAGCGCGGGCGTGGCACGCGGCAATAGCTGCCTGCAGTGCGTACGGCCCGTAGCCCTGCCCCAGTTGCGTGGCGCGCTCAAGCGCAGCCAGTCCGCGCCGGATCAGCAGCTGGTCCCAGCGGCTGCGGTCCTGGTCCAGCAACAGTACCGGGACGCCGCCTGGCCCCACGCGCGCGCGGGCACGCGAGGACTGGATCTCCATCAGGGCCACCAAGCCATGCACCTCTGGCTCGGCAGGCATCAGCTCGGCCAGAATACGGCCCAGGCGCAAGGCTTCCTCGCACAATTGCGGCCGCAGCCAGTCGCGGCCGGTGGTGGCAGCATAGCCCTCGTTAAAAATCAGGTACAGAACCTGCAACACTGATGCCAGGCGCGCCACCAGTTGCTCCCCCTGCGGCACAGCGAAGGGCACCCGCGCTTCGGCCAGTGCGCGTTTGGCGCGCACGATGCGCTGGGCAATGGTCGGTTCGGATACCAGGAAGGCGCGCGCGATTTCATCGGTGGTCAGGCCGCCCAGCAAGCGCAGCGTGAGCGCCACCCGCGCCTCGGTCGAAAGAACCGGATGGCAGGCAACAAACATCAGGCGCAGCAGGTCGTCGCCGATGTCGTCGTCCAGCATGGCATCCAGATCGGGGGCGGCATCCTGCAACTGGGTTTCGATTTCGTAGGTCAGCGCTGCCTGCTTGGACTGCGCCATTTTCTGGTGGCGTAAATGGTCCAGTGCGCGGTTTTTTGCCACCGCCATCAGCCAGGCGGCCGGATTGTCGGGGATGCCGTCGGCAGGCCAGCGCTCGAGCGCGTTGACCATGGCATCTTGCGCCAGCTCTTCGGCCAGGCCGACATCGCGCAGCATGCGCGCCAGCGCGCCGATGATGCGCGCGCCCTCCATGCGCCAGGCCGCCTCGGCCACCCGGCCGGCATCGCTGGCGCTCATGCCTTAAGCGGTAAAGTGTGCACGCATGCCCGCTTCCAGCTGTTCGGCGCGGATATGTTGCTCGGCTGCCTGCTGGTCCGGTGGAAAGGCGTTGACGGTGGCCGCGCTGTCAAATACTGCGCGGATTTCGACATCGACATTTGAACCGACGGGATAGGGATTGCGCTTGGCCCAGGCAATTGCATCTTCCATCGAGGGCGCCCGGATCAGCCAGAAGCCGGCAATCATTTCCTTGATTTCGGTGAACGGACCGTCAATCACGGAGAAACTGTGTTTGGCCACCTTGACACGCGCCCCCCGTGCACTGCCGCGCAAGCCATCGGCGGCAAGCAGCACGCCCGCCTTGGCCTCGGCGGCATTGTGGACGTCCAGCGCGTCGAGCATCGCTTGCGGCACCGGCACTTCGTTTTCCAGATCATCGCTCGAGCGCAGCAGGACGGCGAAGCGCTTGTGGTTTTCCAGGCCAGCCACCTCGGTGGGCACAACCTGGGCACAGCCGCCGGGGCAGCCGCTTTCGCGAATCTCCAGCTCCACCGGCTGTTCTTCTGCCGGCCAGGCGCGCAGCCAGTCGATGGCCGCGTTCTTGTCGGGCACATCCACGATGGCAAAGCCGGCAATCATTTCCGCGGGATCAGGGAACGGCCCAGGCGTGACGCTGGCTTCGCCGTCACGCAAGCGCAGGCGTACCGCGTTGGCGCTGGGCTGCAAGCTGGCAAACAGCAGGCTGTCTTCAGGCGGCGCCAGACGGCCTGTTTCGGAACGGCGATCAGCGCGCCGCAAGATCATGTATTGCATGGCCCTCCCCTTCAAGCCTTGCGGCCGTCGTAATGTTGCACCTTCAGGCTGCTGAGGTCGACGCCTTCCAGGCAGTTGGCGTTGACGGCTGCCATTTTATTGCCCTTGGGGTCGACGCCTTCGCCAAACGGATGAATGCCGCAGGTCGGGCAGAAATGGTGTTCAATCACATGCTTGTTGAAGGTGTAGGTCGACATGGCATCGGCGGGCGTGCGCAAGGTCAGGCTGTCGCGCGGCACAAACCACATCAGTGCGCCCTTGCGTTGGCAGATCGAGCAGTTGCAGGCCATTGCCTCGGTGAGTTCGCCTTGCACCTCGAAGGCGATTTTGCCGCAGTGACAGCTTCCCTTGTATGTCATGTCGTCCCCTTCGAACTTTATTGTTTTTCAGCGATGCGCGCGCGCAGCTGTTCTTCCTGTTCGCGCAATTCGGGCGTGAGTTCAGGGCCGAAATCGTCTGCCTCGAAGATCTTGCGAATTTCGATTTCGCATTCGCCTTCCATCGGGCTTGGGCAGCGCTTGACCCACTCGATTGCCTCTTCCTTGGACTTTACCTGAAACAGCCAGAAGCCCGCAATCTGCTCGGTGGTCGGGGCAAATGGCCCATCGATGACGGTGCGCTTGTCGCCGTTGAAGCGTACCCGGCTGGCTTTCGAGGTCGGATGCAAGCCTTCGCCGGCCAGCAGCACACCGGCGCGGACCAGCTCTTCATTGAACTTGCCCATGTCGGCCAGCATTTTCTCGCTAGGCATTTTTCCGGCTTCCGAGTCGGCACTGGCTTTTACGATGATCATGAATTTCATAACGCTCTCCTTATTGTTGTGGTGCTTCACCGCACATGGTTTTCATTTCTTCCGCCATCTGTTCGGGCGTCATGTCGCGCTTGTGGGTGGCAATCGACCAGCTGTGGCCATACGGATCGATCAGGACACCGTAGCGGTCGCCCCAGAACATGTCGGCCGGAGGCATCTTGACGGTGGCGCCTTCCTTCACGGCACGGGCGTAGACGGCGTCCACATCGGTGACGTACATGTGGATGGTGACAGGGGTGGCCGGCAAGCTTTTCGGGCCGATCGCGCCCCACTCTGGATTTTCTTCCATCAGCATGACGGCCGAGTCGCCGATGCGCACCATGCCATGCATCAATTTGCCGTCTGGCGTGAGCATGGTGGCGGCATCGGTCGCACCGAAGGCGCGCTTGTAGAACTCGATCGCTTCGAGCGCGTTGGCGCAAACCAGGTGCGGGGTGATGGTGCGCATATCGGATGGAATGGGTTGGACGGCTGCAGTCATGGTCGTTCTCCTTTAAATTAATCGATCAACGGTTTGTTCAGCTCGGTGCGCCAGGTGGACGGATCGGGATCCGACTCCGGGCCTTTGACGTACACTTCCCACAGATCCGGCGCGCTCCGGTGGCCCTGGCTTTCGATCCAGCCCATGAACTCCCCCCAGCCCGGACCAAGCCCGTCGTAATTGCCATGCAGGACGGTGCGCGCAACCCGTGCGCCTGGCAGGCTGCCGGCGGTGACGCGGCCAACTGGCTGCACCGGGCCCGAGACAGGCACGCCGATTTCAAAGTCGAAGGTGTCGGGGTGCATGGCCAGATGGTGCGAGAACCAGGGCCCGGTCGGGCCAATGCCTTGCGCCGCAACCACACCCATCAATTCTTCGATGCCAGGCCCCATGACGTGGCGGATCTGGTCGCGGGGAATGGTCAGATGGATCACGGCAGTTTGCTGCGTTTCAGTACGGGTGATGTGCGGCGATTCGAGCATGGCGTCTTCCTTTTTGTGGGGTGTTATGAGTACGACGTGCGGCGAAACAGGAAATCGACAGGCTGTCGAAAATAATTTGAATTATTTTTCAGCCTTCAACGCTGCTGTGCTTGAACGTGGGCAAACCGTCAGCGACCTTGAGCCATGGCAACT
Source organism: Massilia sp. CF038 (assembly GCF_900129765.1). Classification (GTDB taxonomy): domain Bacteria; phylum Pseudomonadota; class Gammaproteobacteria; order Burkholderiales; family Burkholderiaceae_D; genus Telluria_A. The sequence goes on along the minus strand of NZ_FQWU01000006.1, from coordinate 172,083 downwards.
GGCTGTGGGTGTAGATGTGGCGCCCGGGCGGGACCAGTGCGGGATTGTCGAGGCTGCAGGTGGTGAGGTCGATTTCACCGGGGAAGTTGTCGTCGGCGAAGGTCAGCTGGGTGCCGCATGCAGCGCAGAACCCGCGGCTGGCGTGATCGCTGGAACGGAAGCTGGCTGGCGTGCCGGCAACGAGCTGGAACCGTTCACGCGGTGCGGTGAACCAGGCGACGCAAGGCGCCCCGGTGGTGCGACGGCACTGTACGCAGTGACAAAGAGACTGACTGGTAACGACGCCCGTTACCTCGTAGCGAATTGCACCGCAATAACAGCCACCACGCAGCATGATCGTATTCCCAATCTGGGTTGGACAAGACTGATTCAGGTTGTCGACTTTATCAGATTGGGAACATTCATGACACAGGATTCAGCCACTGCATCGTCCTCGCGCAGGCGGGGACCCATGCCACGCCGGCTCAAAGAAGATCTTATTCACTGCGCTATATTGGTATGGGTCCCCGCCTCCGCGAGGACGATGTAGTGGCTTATTTGCCGATGCAGAAACGGCTGAAAATCACGCCCAGCAAATCATCGGAGGAGAACTCGCCGGTAATGCTCGACAGCTGCGCCTGCGCCAACCGCAATTCTTCCGCAAACAAGTCGAGCGACTGGTCGGTCTGGGCGGCATGCGCCTCGGCCATCTGCAAATGCTTGCGCGCCGAGCGCAAGGCAATCAGGTGCCGCTCGCGTGCCAGGAACAAGGATTCCCCTGTTTGCTGCCAACCCGCAATACGCAGCAATTCGGCGCGCAGCAGATCGATGCCAATGTGCTCGTGCGCGGACAGGTAGACATGGGTGGCATCCGCCGCTTCCGCGACCGACGGCTTGTGCCCCGACAAGTCGATCTTGTTCCAGATGCGAATGACGGGAATGCCGTCCGGGAAGGCTTTGATGATGTCGTCATCGGCCCTGGCAGGACCGTGGGCGGCGTCGAGCAAATGCATGATGACGTCGGCCTTGGCCACTTCGCCCCAGGTCCGTTCAATGCCAATGCGTTCAACCACATCCACCTGGTCATCAATGAGGCGAATGCCGGCGGTGTCGATGATGTTGAGCGGAATGCCTTCGATTTGAATGGTTTCACTGACCTTGTCGCGCGTGGTGCCGGCGATGGGTGTCACGATGGCCACATCGGCGCCAGCCAGCGCATTTAGTAGTGAGGACTTACCTACGTTGGGTTGCCCCACCAGCACCACATTCAGGCCCTCGCGCAGCAGCGCACCTTGCGATGCCTGCTGGAACACGGCTTCCAGCGAATCGACGATCACGGCCAGCTGGCCGCGCGCGTCTGACTTTTCCAGGAAGTCGATTTCTTCTTCCGGGAAATCCAGCGTTGCTTCCACCAGCATGCGTAAGCCGATGGTCTGCTCGACCAGCTTGTTGACCGTCTTGGAGAACGCGCCCGACAGCGACTGTGTCGCCGAGCGGGCCGCTGCCTCGGTCGAAGCATCGATCAGATCAGCCACGGCTTCTGCCTGGGCCAGATCGAGCTTGTCGTTCAGATAGGCGCGGCGCGTGAATTCTCCGGGCTCGGCCAGACGCAGACCGCTTTCCACACCCGCTTCCAGCACGCGCGTGAGCAGCATCTGCAGCACCACCGGGCCGCCGTGGCCTTGTAGTTCGAGCACATCTTCGCCCGTGTAGGAATGGGGACCGCGGAAGTAGAGCGCAATGCCCTGATCAATGATGCTGCCATCGGCACTGCGAAACGGCAGATAGGTCGCGCGCCGCGGTGCCAGCGTGACGTCAGGGAACAGGGCGGTCATCAGCGGCGCCAGCGACTTGCCGGAGGCGCGGACGACGCCAATCCCGCCGCGGCCGGGTGCGGTGGCAATGGCGGCGATGGGGGAAGTGTCGAGTTTCATGGGGCGATTGTATGTTATTCACGCTGGAAAGCAAAAAGCCCGTGCATAGGCACGGGCTTTTTGCACCGTCGCCCTCGCGGAGGCGGGGGCCTATAGCACGTTACCGAATTCGTTCAGCGTGCTATGGGCCCCCGCCTCCGCGAGGGCGATGGTGTGGCATTACTTTTTCTTGGCAGCAGCGTCTTCGAACTTCTTGGTGATGACCCACTGCTGGGCAATCGACAAGATGTTGTTGACCACCCAGTACAGCACCAGGCCGGACGGGAAGAAGATGAACATGACCGAGAACGCCAGTGGCATGAACAGCATCATCTTGGCTTGAATCGGATCGGCCGGGGCCGGATTCAGCTTGGTGGTGATGAACATCGAAATTGCGTACAGCACCGGCAGGATGAACAGCGGATCGGGCTGGGTCAGATCGGTGATCCAGCTGATCCACGGCGCGCCGCGCATCTCGGCCGAGGCCGACAGCACGTAGTACAGCGCAATGAACACCGGCATCTGCACCAGAATCGGCAGACAGCCGCCGAGCGGGTTGATCTTCTCGGTCTTGTACAGTTCCATGGTGGCCTGGTTCATCTTGGCCGGGTCGCCTTTGTACTTTTCGCGGATCGCCTGCATCTTTGGCGTCACCACCTTGATGCGCGCCATGCTCTTGTAGCCAGCGGCGGACAGCGGGAAGAACAGCAGCTTGATGGCGATCGTGAAGGCAATGATGGTCCAGCCCCAGTTACCGATGTAGCTGTGCATCTTGTCCATCACCCAGAAGATCGGCTTGGCGATCATCACCAGCCAGCCATAGTCCTTGACCAGTTCCAGGCCAGGGGCAATCTGCTCGAGCCGGTTCTCGTCTTGTGGACCCGAGTACAGGCGCACATCGGTCGACACAGTCGCGCCCGGTGCGATCTGGCCCAGCGGCAGCTTGGTGGCGATGGCGTACAGGTTGGCGGCATCGGTGCGGGTTTCAATATCACGCGGCATATTTTGCGGCGGCAGGAAAGCCGACACGAAATAGTGCTGCGAAATAGCGATCCAGCCATCGTTGGCCTTCTTGACGTGGTCGGCCTTCTTCTTTTCAATATCCTTGAACTGCAGCTTTTCGTACTTGTTGATCGAGGTATACATGGTCGGACCGGTGTAGCTCGAAGTAAAGAACGAGTCGCCTTCCGGTGGGTTGCCATCGTGTTGCAGCTGCAGATACAGCAGCGGGCTGATCGGCGCGCTACCGTTGTTGGTGACCTGGTGCAGCATGTCGATCACATAATTGCCGCGCTTGAAGGTGAAGGTCTTGGTCAGCTTGATGCCGTCCTGCACTGCCTCCAGAACCAGCTTGACCTCGTTTGCATCGTTGAGCATGCGCGGACCTGGCACAGCCACGAATGGCGTGGTGTGATTCGGTGGCACCGGGCCAGCAACGGTATTGACCAGGCCGGTCTGGGCCAGGTACGTACCTTTGTCGCTCACGTTCATCAGGACTTGATTCTTCTTCTGGTCGATCTTGTCGCGGAACTTCAGCAGTTCCAGACGTTTGATCACGCCACCATTGGTGTCGATGTCGACCTTGACCACGTCAGTGGTGATGGTCACGACTTCGGTCTTGATGGGCGCTGCGGCGCCCGGCACCGCAGGAATGGCCGCGCCCGTGATACCCGAAGGCACACCAGAATTGGTCTGGGCTGCTGCGCCGGCCGGCGTTGCAGGCGCGACCTTGGCTGGCGGCGGCGTCATCGAGAAGAAGGATGGATTTCCTTGCGAAACCATCCAGCTGTCCCACAGGAACGCCAGCGAAATGGAAAACACGATCCACAGGATAGTACGTTTATTGATATCCATTGAGGTATTGGTCAGGAGTGGTGGCAACCGCAAGCGGTTGTAGATGAATTCTTGTCATGCGCGGGCGGCACCGGATCGAAACCGCCCTCGTTCCATGGATGGCAGCGGCCAACGCGGCGTGCCGCGAGCCAACTGCCGCGCGCGGCGCCATGGGTGTTGATCGCCTCGATGGCGTAGTGCGAACAGCTGGGATAAAAACGGCAACGCTGGCCCAGCATGGGCGACAGCACCAGCTGGTAGGCGCGCAGGATCCAGACCAGCAAGGTGTTCACGACGCCGCTTTCGGCGGTCGCCCGGCCTGCGAAGAGAACAGGCGCGCAATTTCAGCGCGCAGGGCGGCCTTGAGCGCGGCCGTCGTGGCCGGCCCGTCCTTGCTGTTGACCGGCCGCGCCAGACGCACGATGCAATCCATCGCGGGCAGCTTGGCACAGCGGAACAGTTCGCGGGTGACGCGCTTGATCGTGTTGCGCGTGACTGCGCGCGGGGCAAAGCGCTTGGCCACCACGACGCCCAGCCGCGCATGCGGCAATTCATTCGAGCGTGTGTAGAGCACAAAGTGCGCCGACTTTTGGGCAGGGCGCAAACGAAAAACGGATGAAAATTCATCCGTTTTAACGATACGCCGAACGCGCGCGAAGTCTTGTGAGTCTTCGCTAGTCATAGCCAACCGCGATCCAGCAGTAAGTGCCAGACTTATACAGCCAGGCGTTTGCGACCCTTGGCGCGGCGTGCGTTGAGCACATCGCGACCGCCACGGGTAGCCATACGTGCGCGGAAGCCGTGCGTGCGCTTGCGACGAACGACGGAAGGTTGGTAAGTACGTTTCATGGTGGTCTCGCTTAAAGCAAAATTAAATGCAAAATCGGGTCTGACGTCCCGTCAGTCTCTTTTACCCGCTAAGCCAAACCAACAAGCCGTAAAAGACCTATTTGCACGGAGTACGGGCGGGGAACCCTGAATTAGACACGATTTTGAGTCCCGCTGTCAAGGTATTGGGGTGATTAGAGGAGTCTCTCTGTGCACGGATGCTATAGGCCCCCGCCTGCGCGAGGGCGATGTACTGACAAAACATCGTCCTCGCGAAGGCGGGGACCTATACCACGGTTGAGCTTGCCACTTAATCAATTAATTCCTCTCTCCCACCCCCAAAATACCGCACGTGCCTGTGGATAACTCGGCCCATGGCGGGTAGAATAGCGTGTTACGTGTGGCGCACCGCTATCATCGAACCGCCCCTCCACACCTTATTCAGACAGACGATTCATGGAAAATTTCTGGCAGACCTGTTCCGCGCAGTTGGAACTGGAGCTGACACCGCAACAATTCAGTGCGTGGATCAAACCGCTGGTCGCTCTCGATTACGAAGACGGCAAGCTGCGCATCGCTGCGCCCAATCGATTCAAGCTGGACTGGGTCAAGACGCAATTCGCCACCCGCATTACCGAGCTGGCCTGCCAGTTCTGGGAAGCGCCGACCGAAGTGCAGTTCGTGCTCGACCCCAAGAATGCCCTGCCGAAAAAAGCGGTGGCGCCCCATCCGGCCCCGAACGACGGCCCCATGCCAGGCACCATCAACAACGGCAACAGCAACGAAGCGCAGCCAGGTACGCCAGAGATGTTCAACATCGGCAATCCGCCCCGGCGTGAACAAAGCCGCGTGAACACCGAGCTGACCTTTGACAGCTTTGTGACCGGTAAGGCCAACCAGCTGGCGCGCGCTGCCGCGATTCAGGTTGCCAACAACCCGGGCGTGTCGTACAACCCGCTGTTCTTCTACGGTGGCGTGGGCCTGGGCAAAACCCACTTGATCCATGCGATCGGCAACCAGGTGATGGCAGACCAGCCAGGCGCGCGCATTCGCTACATCCACGCCGAGCAGTATGTGCGTGATGTTGTGACAGCGTACCAGCGCAAAGGTTTCGACGATTTCAAGCATTACTATCATTCGCTGGACATGCTCCTGATCGATGATATTCAATTCTTTGGCGGCAAAAGCCGTACCCAGGAAGAGTTCTTCTATGCGTTCGAGGCACTGATTGCCGCGAAGAAGCAAATCATCATCACCAGCGATACCTATCCCAAAGAAATCACGGGCATGGACGACCGCCTGATCTCGCGTTTCGATTCCGGCCTGACGGTGGCCATCGAGCCGCCGGAGCTGGAAATGCGGGTGGCGATTCTGCTGAAAAAGGCGCAGTCGGAAGGCGTGACCTTCTCCGATGACGTGGCCTTCTTTGTGGCCAAGCACCTGCGTTCGAACGTGCGCGAACTGGAAGGCGCGCTGCGCAAGATCCTGGCGTATTCGCGCTTCCACGGCAAGGACATCACCATCGATGTGGTGAAAGAAGCGCTGAAAGATTTGCTGTCAGTGCAGAACCGCCAGATTTCTGTTGAGAACATCCAGAAGACAGTGGCGGACTTCTTCAGCATCAAGGTGGCGGACATGTATTCGAAGCGCCGGCCCGCCAATATTGCGCGCCCACGCCAGATTGCGATGTATCTGGCCAAGGAGTTGACGCAGAAGAGCTTGCCGGAAATTGGCGAGCTGTTTGGCGGACGCGACCATACGACCGTGCTGCACGCAGTGCGCAAGATTGCGCTGGACCGTACCAAGAATGCCGAGTGCAACCACGAGCTGCACGTGCTGGAACAGACCTTGAAAGGTTGAGTCGCTCACATCGCCCTCGCGAAGGCGGGGGGCCATGCCATGCTGAACAACTTCGGCGCAGTGGTATAGGCCCCCGCCTTCGCGAGGGCGATGTAGAGGTAGGCTCAAAAATTTCTGGCAAAATATAGTGTTTGAAGCAAGCTTATAAGTAACATTCTGACAACCTACCGAGGATTACTATGCAATTGGTCAAAACCACCCGAGATACCCTTCTCCGGCCACTGCAGATCGTGAGCGGTATTGTCGAGCGTCGGCACACTATGCCGATTCTGGCCAATATCCTCATCCGCAAGGACGGCGAAAGCGTCTCGTTCCTTTCAACCGACACCGAAGTGCAGATCACCACGCACGCCAACATCGGCTCGGGTGCCGAAGTTGCCGGTACCACCGTCGCGGCGCGCAAGCTGCTCGACATCCTGCGCGCGCTGCCGGAATCGGGCGACGTGACGATGAAGCTGGAAAACAAGCGCCTGACGGTCCAGACCGGCAAGTCGCGCTTCGCCCTGCAAACCCTGGCGGCCGAAGAGTTCCCGACGGTTGCCGTCGCTGACACCTACAACGCCACCGTCACGCTGCCGCAAAAGACCTTGAAGCACCTGTTCAACATGGTGCACTTCTCGATGGCGCAGCAAGACATTCGCTATTACCTGAACGGTCTGCTGCTGGTGCTGGACGGCCGCAACGTGATTGCCGTGGCAACTGACGGCCACCGCCTTGCCTTCTGCCAGGTTGAAACCGAACAGGAATTCACGCGCCAGGAAGTCATCATTCCGCGCAAGACCATCATTGAACTGCAGCGTCTGCTGGAAGAAAGCGACGAGACCGTGCAGCTGGATATTTCCGCATCCCAGGTCAAACTGACGTTTGCCGACATCGAGCTGGTCTCCAAGCTGGTGGAAGGCAAGTTCCCTGACTACACGCGCGTGATTCCAAAGGGTTACAAGAACGACTTCACGATTGGCCGCGACGAACTGCTGCGTTCCCTGCAGCGCGCCGCGATCATGACGAGCGACAAATTCAAGGGCGTGCGCTGCATCATCACCCCAGGCAGCATGAAGATCAGCTCGACCAATGCCGACCAGGAAGAAGCGGTTGAAGAACTCGAGATCGACTACGGTGGCGACAGCGTGGACATCGGCTTCAACGTGACCTATCTGCTTGACGTGCTGAACAACCTGAAGTGCGACCAGATCAACATCTCGTTGGGCGACTCGAACTCGTCGGCGCTGATTTCGATTCCGGATAACGCCGACTTCAAGTACGTCGTGATGCCGATGCGTATTTAAAAATAGGGGCGGAGCATGCTCCGCCACTTATATCGCCCTCGCGCAGGCGGGCTCGCATGCGAGCCCCCCATACCACGGTACCGAATTCGGTGACATGGTATAGGTCCCCGCCTTCGCGAGGACGACGGCAACACCCCCAGTACCCGATACATCAGTTATTTGAGAAAGCAGTCCATGTCCGAGAACACACCAGCAATTCCCGCCAAGATCGAAGAATACGGCGCCGCCTCGATTCAGATCCTCGAAGGTCTGGAAGCGGTGCGCAAACGCCCCGGCATGTACATTGGCGACACTTCGGATGGCACCGGCTTGCACCACCTGGTGTTCGAAGTACTGGACAACTCGATCGACGAATCGCTGGCCGGTCACTGCACCGAGATCCACGTCACGATCCACTCGGATAACTCGATCTCCATCACCGACAACGGCCGCGGCGTACCAACGGGCCTGAAGTTCGACGACAAGCACGAGCCAAAGCGCAGCGCGGCCGAAATCGTGATGACCGAACTGCACGCCGGCGGCAAGTTCGACCAGAACTCGTACAAGGTATCGGGCGGCCTGCACGGCGTGGGGGTGTCTTGCGTGAACGGCTTGTCCAAGCTGCTCAAACTGACCATCCGCCGCGACGGCAAAGTCCACTACATGGAATTTGTGCGCGGCGTACCGCAGAACCGCGAAATCGAAATCCGCGACGGCGTAGCTGTCTCCCCGATCAAAGTCATCGGCGAAACCGACAAGCGCGGCACCGACGTGCACTTCTGGGCTGACGAAGAAATCTTCACCCACGTCGAATTCCACTACGAGATTCTGGCCAAGCGGATTCGCGAACTGTCGTTCCTGAATAACGGCGTGAACATCAAGCTGACCGACCAGCGCACCGGCAAGGAAGAAGTATTCGCCTTCGAAGGCGGCACCCGCGGCTTCGTTGAATACATCAACAGCGCCAAGACCGTGCTGCACCCAACGGTGTTCCAGGCCACTGGCGAACGCATGTCGGACCAGAGCACCAACATCACAGTGGACGTGTCAATGCAATGGAACGACACCTACAACGAACAGGTACTGTGCTTCACCAATAACATCCCGCAGCGCGATGGCGGCACCCACCTGACCGGTTTGCGCGCGGCCATGACGCGCGTGATTAACAAGTACATCGACGAACACGAGTACGCCAAAAAAGCCAAGGTGGAAATCACCGGCGACGACATGCGCGAAGGCCTGACCTGCGTGCTGTCGGTCAAAGTGCCCGAGCCGAAGTTCTCGTCGCAGACCAAGGACAAGCTGGTGTCGTCAGAAGTACGCGGCCCGGTTGAAGAGATCGTCGCCAAGACCCTGACCGACTACCTGGCCGAAAAGCCAAACGACGCCAAGATCATCTGCGGCAAAATCGTCGAAGCCGCGCGTGCGCGCGAAGCGTCGCGCAAGGCGCGCGACCTGACCCGCCGCAAAGGCGTGCTCGATGGCCTGGGCCTGTCGGCCAAGCTGGCCGACTGCCAGGAAAAAGACCCTGCCCTGTCCGAACTGTACATCGTCGAGGGTGACTCCGCAGGCGGCTCCGCCAAGCAGGGCCGCGACCGTAAGTTCCAGGCGATTCTGCCACTGCGCGGTAAAGTGCTGAACGTGGAAAAGGCGCGCTTCGAAAAAATGCTGTCGTCGGAACAGATCACCACCCTGATCGCCACGCTGGGCACCTCGATCGGCCCGGACGAATTCAACGTTGAAAAACTGCGCTACCACCGCATCATCATCATGACCGATGCGGACGTCGACGGCGCCCACATCCGCACCCTGCTGCTGACGCTGTTCTATCGCCAGATGCCGCAGCTGGTCGAACGTGGCCACATCTACATTGCGCAGCCACCGCTGTACAAGGTCAAGGCCGGCCGCGACGAACGTTATCTGAAAGATGACGTCGAAGAAGCGAGCTACATGATGACCGTGGCGCTGAACACCGCAGCGCTGACGCCGCGCGAAGGCGCGCCCGCGATTGAAGGTGAAGCGCTGGCCGAACTGGTACGCCAGTTCAACCTGGCCAACGCGATCATGATGCGCCTGACCCGCGTGATCGACCGCGCTGCGCTGACTGCCATCATGACCGGTGTTGAACTGAACCTGGACACGATCGAAAACGCGGAAGCGTCGGCCAAGGCCATGGAAGCGACCATTGGCGACAAGGCGGTCAAGATCCTGGTGCGCTCCGATGACCTGAGCGAAAAGCACGCGCTGCGCATCGAGCGTATGCATCACGGTAATGTGAAGGTCAGCTCGATCGACGCCGACTTTGTACAGGGCGGCGACTACGCCACCCTGGCCAATGCAGCGGCCACGTTCAAGGGCTTGATCGGTGAAGGCGCATTCATTCGCCGCGGTGAAGGCGACCGGGTGAAAGAATCGGCAGTCGACGACTTCCACCACGCGATGCAGTGGCTGCGTGATGAAGCCGAGCGGACCGTGACGAAGCAGCGCTACAAGGGTCTGGGCGAGATGAATCCAGAGCAGCTGTGGGAAACCACCATGGATCCAACCGTGCGCCGTTTGCTGAAGGTGCAGATTGAAGACGCGATTGCTGCGGACCAGATCTTCACCACGCTAATGGGTGATGAGGTGGAACCGCGCCGGAACTTTATTGAGTCGAATGCGCTGCGCGCGGGGAATATCGACGCGTAATCGCGTCGGGCTGCTGTCCCATCCTGCATAAAAACGCCCGGTCACACCGGGCGTTTTCGTTTTCGGCGGAGGAGATTCAGTTTACATGCTGACGACATGCCTGGCTTCGTCATCCATAACGTCCTATGATCCACGTTTTCGATGCATACATTGATTCGATGAACGAAATTATTGACCCGTTGAATATTCACACACGCGAGACGGCATCCCCTGCCGGGCCATTGCTCTTGCGTTCCACCATTGATTCCGCCAGCATTGGCCGCCTGGAGGAAGCGCTCACCGATTTGTTCTATGGGCGCTTGTTGGAAGACCGTCGACGACGGTTTGGCCGCGCCGAGGGCTTAATCCGGACTCAACCAAAAATCGTTCTTTGGCTAAGTGTTACTGGTATTTTAGTAGCGCTCGGTCTCGCCATGACAGGCGGCCTGCCTTACCAGGGCTATCGCTTGGAATTGCTGTTTGCCTTGTTTTTTGCAGCGACCGGTATGCTGAGCTTCCTCCTCACGCGTTGCCACCGGTGGCTCATCACGCCATCTCCTTCGTTCTGGCGCAGCATCGCAAAAAAGCTCGCGCGCAATTTGCTCAAGGCAGCGCGCGAGGCAGCGCCGTTCGATGCGGAGTACACGTTGGACGGCGATTCCGTGACGTATTTCCGAACCGTCAACGGAGTTAAGAAGGTGGCTTGGCAGAGGCCATTGCGCGGACGGCGTGTTTCCGGTGCCGGGTTCACACTGCTCCTCAACGACGAGCGTGCGATCGCGCCGTCGCTCATCATCCTGCATCAGCCATCGGCAGAGATGGACGCCTGGCTCGACCGGCACGGTTGTTTCGCCCCTTCCGTCGAGCAGGTGTGAGCGGCGCGACGCCCGGCTTCATTCCGTTTGCTTCGTAATCGGCACAACTCGCGTCGCCAGGGTGCGCAACTGCGTGTCAAGCATGGTCGCGTTTGGATCATGTCCGGTATGCGGCAACCAAATGAACTCTTTCACTGGCCCGACGATCGAATCGAAATAGCGCTTGGCCACTGCGGGCGTGGTAACCAGATCTTCCGTTCCCTGCAGCAGAAAAACAGGCACATCAAAGTTCGCACCCAGCTTGTGCAGGTCAATCGTTGACAGCATACCGTCGCCCTTAAACCCAACAAACTGCAGGAACGAATATTCCTCGCCTGCTTCATAGTCCAGCTCCGCTTCGCGAGTGGAATACAAGTCGGCTGGCGTCCACCAAGATTTGGGCGGCGGGGTGCTTGTTTTTGCCTCGTACACCCGGGTCGCTTTGCGAACCATGCCGAACGCCCGTGGGTTTTTCCACGGTGGTGCGCCCAACGATTCGAGCATGGCAACGGTCTTGGTATCCGTGGCAGCCCGCGCCATGACCAACAATGTCTCGTAAGTGCTCCGTTCATTCTCGGTGTAATGCACTATCTGGCCAGTGCCCATGTACGCGTGGAACAGCTCAGGGCGCACTTTAACCATGTGTACGCCCAGCGCCGATCCCCACGAACCACCCACCAGGATCACCTTGCGCTGCCCCAGCCGGGCCGCCGAGTAACTGGCCACTTCCACGCCATCCTGGGTCAGCTGTGCGATCGTCAGCGGCGGAAGCGCTTCGAGTTGTTCGGGTGTCCATTTACGGGAATCGGGTTCGGGCAGCAGCCGGTTGCGGCCGTAGGTCCGGCCGGCACCGCGCTGGTCCCACTGGACGATGGTGAACTGTTTGGTCCAGGAACCGTAAATAGCGTCGCTGTAAGGGGTCATCGGGTTGCCCGGTCCGCCATGAACGATCAGAACGATGGGATTGGCGCAGTTGGTGCCGCTGATCGTGACCCACTGTTCGATTCCACCAATGCGCACGAACTTCTCTTCGCGGATTGATCGGGGCGCTGAGTCCTTCGTGTCGGTCGGGCACAAACTGCCGGACGCCGCCAGCGCATCAGTGCCAGCCAGGCTGGCTAAAAGAAATGCGAAAGGCGCGATAAAGCGGCGAACGCTAGTGGCAAAAAAAGAATGGATCATGCTGGGCCTCAAGGTGAGTGGAAAGTGACCCGAGTATGGTTTTGGCAGCCAAAGCTGGCGCCTCAACTTATGATTTGCGCCCTTTTGCGACTGATTCCCGTCACAGACAGAAATAAAATCCGCCAATGACTGCGCGATTGCCTCTCTTTTTTACAATAAAAAAAGACATTCAACATGGGGCGGAAATTCACGGCTCTGCGTTTGCATCGCGACGTTTTCGCCGACAGAGCGGGTGCTTACCGTACGAGGACGCGCTGTGACAGCGACGATTCAGTTCCAATCTATCAACAAATCAATCCCTTGTGATAGCATCGCGGGATTCCTTGCCTTCTTGGCATCTCTGCGATCACAGTCATGGCCAAGTTTTTCTACCTTGAACCAACATCAAGCACCGCCCTGAAGCGCCTGAATACGCCGCCGCATGAAAGGTTTTCGGTTTGAGCTCGGCGCTTTACATGCCGGCCGACCCAAGACGAATGAGCACGGCGTTGGTGATTTCGCTGCTCATGCACGCGCTGCTTTTAAGTCTGGCGATTGGCGGTCAGACTTTCGGGCTGCCCGGTTTGCAATTCCCATGGAAAGAAAAGCGCCTGGGCGCAAGTGACTTGCGTATTCTTCTTGCGCCTGCAGTATCGCCAACGCCTCCCCCGGTTCAAGCCGAGATTTCTCCTGCAGAGCCGGCCAAGATCGCGCAGCCACCGGTATCGCGCCCGTTTGATGCGCCGTCGGCCAAGGTTCCCGCCACTGAACCTAAGGCGGCCGCCGCGCACCTCGTCCCAGCACCAGTGCCTGTTCAGGCTCCATTGCCGCCGAGTGCCCCTGCGGCTGCCGTCGAACCAGTCACGACCGCGAACAAACGTCCAGATGTGAATCTGCCTGTCGCCCCGAATGCGCCAAAGGTCCGGGCGCCGGCGAACAATATCGAACAGGATATTCCTGTTCAGGCAAGCGAGATGCCCGTTCCTGCGGATGCGGGCGACGCGGCACAGAAGAAATTGGAGCAGCAAACCAGGGCGCGGGCGCTGGAGCAAGCCCGGGTGGAACAAGAAAAGGAAATGGCGGACCGGCAGCGTCTGGCAGAAACGGCCTTGGCCGCACAGCGCGAGGTGGCGCGGCAAGAACAACTGCGACAGGAGACGGCGCGCGCGGAACAAGCCGCCATGAACGAAGCGGCACGAGTCGAATCTGAACGTAGAGAGTCGGCACGCCTGGAAAATCTGCAGCAGGAAGCGCAACGACAAGAGCAAGCCAGACGGGCCGAGAAAGCACTGCAAGATGCAGCGCGCACAGAGCAGGAGCGGGTCGAGACTGCGCGTCTCGACGCTGCGCGCAAAGAAACCATGCGACAGGAGCAGGCAAAGCAAGCGCAACTTGAAACGGCCCGCCGGGAACAAGCACTCGCTGACGCGAAACAAAAGGCGCTCGAGCAGGAAGCGGCACGCCAAGAAGTATTGAAGCAGGAGTTAGCCCGGCAGGAAGCAGCCAAGCAAGAGGCCGCGCGTCAGGATGCTGTTCGCCGTGAAGCTACCCGTCAAGAAACTGCAAGGCAAGAGGCGGCAAGACAGGACGCACTGAATCAAGAAGCTGCACGACGTGAAGCAGCCAAGCAAGAGGCTGCGCGCCAGGAAGCTGCGCGGCAAGAAATAGCGCGCCAGGAAGCGGCCAGACAGGAAGCCGCGCGCCAGGATGCAGTGCGCCGCGAAGCAGCACGACAAGAAACAGCACGACAGGAAGCCGCTCGGCAAGAGGCAGCGCGGCAGGACGCACAGAATCAAGAGTCAGCACGCCGAGAGGCAGCAAAACAGGAAGCGGCGCGTCAGGAAGCAGCAAAGCAAGAGGCCGCGCGTCAGGACGCCCAGAATCAGGAAACTGTGCGCCGGGAGGCGGCAAGACAGGAAGTCGCGCGTCAGGAAGCCGCAAAACAGGAGGCTGCCCGCCAGGAGCGCGCAAAGCAAGACCAGGCACAGCAGGATCGCGCCAAGCAGGAAGCGGACCGCGAAGAGCGTCTGCGCGCCATCGGCAAACAGCTGAACGAAGAAGCCGCCCAGCGCGATGCGGCGAATACGCCGTCCAAGTCACTGCTGCCGACGGTCAGCGGTTTGCGCCGAGGCTGGCTGCTCGGCCGTGCTGATCCCAATGCGGATCTGGTGCTCTATGCAGAAACCATGAGCCGCAAGATCGAGATGAACATGACTCTGGACATGATCCGGAACATCGTCAGGCAACGCCATGTGGCGCCGACTGTCACCGTGGCGGTTCGTGCTGACGGTACCGTGGAAAAAATCACGTTCGTGGTGTCGAGCGGGGTGCCGGCGATTGATGAGGCCATCCGAAATGTCGTGGCCAGTCAGGCGCCGTATGGGGCGTTCCCACCTGCGTTGGCACGGCAGTATGACGTAATCGAGATCCGGCGTACCTGGATCTTTGACACCGCGATTCGGCTTCAGTGAGTTGCGATCACCCCAGGAGCGGTGACATCGTTCACTGTTGCATCAGGCAGTGACCATCCCACGTAAAGCCAGGGGAGCAACAGAAAGCCACACCGACGGCTTCCTCAAGACTCCATTGATCAATCATGCTTCCCCTGCCTTTAACTACCGGTTATCCTCGCTTCACCATGCGTCAAGGGACAACAAACCGCTTTGTCCCGAACGCGATCCTTTTTGCCGCTCCGTCATTGACCATTGCTGCAACGATGTACTCTTTTCCCTTGGCCAGAACGGCGGGCATGGCAGCAACGTTGAGCGACGCTGTCTTGCCCATTACGATCGTTTGAAACTTGACTGGATTGCCAGCGCCCGCTTTCGCCGCAGCGGGATCAATGACGTACACGAGCGTCATCGCAGCATTGGGCAGTGCATTCCAGGAAACTTTCGACGGCGATACTGCCACCTTGAATGAGGCCGGCTGATTCTGCTCGACCGGGAACATCTCCCAGGTTCCGTTCGGACCAATGTAATACTGAACGCAGTTTTCAATCTTCTTGAACTGCTTCCCCCCGGATACCGAATACACACCCTTGTAGGAGCCGGTCGCAGGATCGTATGTGCCCTTGTATGGGCCTGACTGCATGCTGTTGTCCACGTTGCCCGACCACGTGCCGCTCAAGTTATAGCCTGCTTTTGCACCCTTCACGTCACCCACGTTGCTGTTCTGGCAGCCTACAAACGTAAAGAACATCGCACCGCCAAATGCAGCATCGCTCTCGGGCAGGGTCAGCACGAACGCACCAGGCGTGGGATCTTCCGGATTGGCGAGTGGGTCTTCCTGGTAGTAGCCCACATAAAGGCCACCGGGTGCGGCCTTGTCGGCCGCAAGAGCACCACTTGCCGTGGTGATGGCCAGACACGCCAAAGCAGTTCGGGCAAATTTGGACAGGGCTGCAGTCATCGTTGTTTCTTCCTTTGGGTTGGGTTTGACTGATGCCAGGATCGATCATCGTCGCACTTATTTTATCAACCAGAATGAACAAGGAAGATTCAAATCCATGGCAAAAGAATCATGCTTTAACCGATGTATTTGATTACCACATCGGTTATTCTGTCTCTAAATTGCTAGTCGGCAATTCATAAGGAGATTTTAACCATGCCGTTCTGTCATTCCTGTGGTGCTGAAGTCGGCAACAATGCCGTTGTTTGCGTCAAATGCGGCGTCGCCGTCAATAACGCTAATATCTCGACGCAAACGGGCCCGGTCTCCGACAAGGAATGGATCGTCGCACTGCTGCTGTCATTCTTCCTCGGCGTGTTTGGCGTACACCGCTTCTACACCGGCCATATCGGTATTGGCGTTGCGCAGCTGCTGACCCTTGGTGGTTGCGGTATCTGGGCGTTTATCGACTTTATCCTGATCGCCGTTGGTTCCTACACCGATGTGGATGGCCGCCAACTCAAGAAGTAATGCAGCCGATATCGGCATCGCGCTCGGCGTCGCTCTGCTGGGAGCGGCCGCCGTCGCCATGCCGGATATGCTGCTGCGCGTGACGCCGCCGTGCCTGATTTCACTCGTCTTCGACGATGTGTGCTGGGGCTGCGGCATCACGCGCGCACTCGTCGCGCTGGTGCACGGCAATTTCGCCGCGGCGTGGGCGTTCAACAAAGCAGTTTTCATCGTGTTACCCATGCTGATGTACCTGTACATCAAGCACCTGCACACACTGTGGCGCCGCTACACGCCACTTCCAAAACAGAGTTAGCCGTTCGATGCGGCCATGGCTTTGCCAACTTCATTCATCGCCTGCGCGCTGCCGTCTTTAGGAACGACTTCGCCAATGCGGTCCGAAATGGCGTCAAACTTGGCAGCAACCTGTTCGGCTGCATCCGCACCGGTGCCGATATGCACGCCGCCGGTCAAGGTAATGTAGGCACGTTCGAAGGTTCCCGCACCTGCACACAGAATTGCACGCGTTGGCGCATCCCTGGAGACCAGATGCAGCAAACCTGGCGTGACCGAATCAGGGGTCAGCTTTTCCAGCACGGCCGGTGGCATCAGGCCTTCGGTCATTTTGGTTGCGGCGGTCGGCGCCAGGCAGTTAACGTGAATACCGTCTTTGGCGCCTTCGATGGACAGCGTTTGCATCAGGCCGACCAGTGCCATTTTGGCTGCGCCATAATTCGCCTGACCGAAGTTTCCGTATAAGCCGGACGATGAAGTGGTCATGACGATGCGGCCGTATTTTTGCTCGCGCATGATGTTCCAGACCGCCTGCGTGCAAATAGCCGCGCCCATCAAATGAACATCAATGATGAGGCGGAAATCGTCGAGCGCCATTTTCGAGAAGCTTTTATCGCGCAGGATGCCGGCGTTGTTAACCAGGATATCGATGCGACCCCATTTGGCCATGGTTGCGGTGACCATTGCGGCAACTCCGGCTTCATCTGTAACTGAAGTATTCCAGGCCATTGCGGTCCCACCTGCGGCCTCGATTTCTTGGACCACTGATTCAGCCGCCGTAGCCGCGGCAGGGCTAAAGTCATTCACAACCACCTTGGCGCCGCGCTTTGCCAGTGCCAGCGCGTGCTCTCGTCCCAATCCCCCACCCGCGCCAGTGACAATTGCTACTTGGCCGTCGAATTTAATCGCCATATTTGATACTCCTAGTGACTGCCGCGTCGCCCATATGGACCACGAACCATCTGTGTTAAAAAATTTAGAGCTGACTCCAAAAGCCTTCGAAACGATACCTTAGATTTGATTAGTCGCGGCTGGCCGGCCGCGCAATGCCATAGCCTTTGATGTTATCGTATCCAAAAGATATTGAACAAGGTCTGGATATGGATTTTGAAGAGTGGCTCTATGCGGATGGAATGTCCGCGTCGACAGTGAAAAAATACGCCGGGGCGCTTAGAGGGCCACTCACAACTTGGGCAAACACCTATAGGTTAACAGAGAGCGCACTGGACGAGATTTTTGATCTCAATGAATTTGCCGAGATCGCCGACAGAGTCGCCGATACCCCAGAATTCGCGAGCCGTAACAAGACCGGCCATCAAATGTATAGTGCCGCCTTGCAAAAATATGCCGCATTTCTCGAGACGATTTTCGAACCGGCCCACGCTCCACGGGGTCCCTGGTCAAACGAGCTAGCGGAAATACTGGTAGAAAATCGTACGTATCCGGCGTTCGATCCTACGGATCAAATTGATGCCCGCGCGAAGGTGCTTCGGCAAGTGGTACAGCGACAAGGCCAATCGAAATTTCGTGCCCGCCTCATTACGGCATATGCAGCGAAATGCGCGTTTAGTGGCTGCGCAGTACTTCCCACACTTGAAGCAGCCCATATCACACCTTATCTGGGAGCTGCAACAAACCTGACTTCCAACGGCCTTCTTCTACGCGCAGACATTCATACTTTATGGGATCTTGGACTGCTTGCGATTGACCCTGAGCGCATGCAGGTTACTGTGGCTCAGAGTATCGTTGACGATGCCTACCGAGCAATGCATGGAACGGTTCCTTTCCAGCCAGTTGAGCAAATATGCAGACCAGCCTTGGCTGCCCTAAATCAGCAGTGGCGAATATTTCAAGGCATATGACGAAAGCCCCCCACTTCGAAAAACGAGGGGCTCAATAATGAATTACTGCGATTGCAGCGTGTACGGCGACAAACTCACAGTCGCATTCCCAGCCGCTCCCCGATACCCGGTATAGGTCCGGCCCTTCTCCAGCGTGTAGAAGCTGTCGACATAATCATCGTCGTTGGCAAACCATCCCGCTGGCATTGCCTGCAGAATCGCCGTCGCGACCTGACCAATCACGGCATAGGTTGGCGCGAACGCGCCCAGGATCGAGGTCACGCCTTGTGCCAACGCCACGGCCAGGTCCTTGTAGTTCGTATTGTCGTCATGCTCAAACAGCTGCACATTGGCGGCGGCATAGCGATATTCAGGCCAGAAAATCATGATCTGATTTGGCGTGTAATCGGTGCCGTCATGATCGAGGTAAGGCATGTCGACAATGGTCAGCGTGGCCTTGGCCTGATCTGGCTGTACGCCAGACACCACCGCAAAAATCTCCGCCGCACCCGACACCCACGGTTCCTGGTCGTTATTGAGGCGAATGCGATCGAGCTTGCTGGTTTCGATGCCCGCACTCAGCGCCGCCGGTGTGGCCATCGCGGCGGGGCCACTCAGCTTGGCCATGGTTTTGCCCTGCATGCCCACCGCTTGCAGATGCTTGTTCATCAGTTCCACGCCGGCGCGGTGGGCTTCCTTGCGGTTGATGCCAACAATCAGGACCGGCACATTTGGCGCGCTGCGGCCGTCCAGCATGTGCGAACCGCCTTTGCGGTCGAACGCTTCTACAGCTGCATATTCATTTTTCTTGCTGCTTGGTGGATAAGCAACCAGCAAGTTTTTCCAGTCAACCTTGCCGGCAAATTTCTTTGGCGTGTAGAGACGCACATCCATCACGCTATCGGTTTCGGCAGCGATGGCTTTGCTTTGACGGACCACCAGGTCAGTGCTGCGCAGGCTGTCCGCCGCGGCCTCGGCTTGCACGCTGGTATTGGCGTAGTTGCCAAGCAGTGGCTTGAGCATGACTGCGTCATCCTTGCCTGCCAGCTCGCGCTCGACCAGTGCGCTGAAGTTGCGGTCGCCCAGCATGCCGGCCACTTTGTACGCGGCGAAGCGCTTGGCCTGGTCGACAGGCTGCGGTTTTACTGGCTTGGCCGCTTCGGGGGAACTGCCGATATAGACAGTTTGCGCCGATGCCGATGCGCTGCAGGCGAGGGCGACAGTGATGCCCGCCAGTGTTTTTAATACCAAATTCATGTGCAACCTCCGTGTTGAAATGTGGCTCGCAGCCGGCGGTCCCGGCTGGGCGAGCACTAGGTAATCACGGAAGAGGCCACGGGTCTTGTCCAAATGCGCAAAACCTTGCTTTTTTGCGCCAATGACACAATTATTAATGTTAATTAATGTGCAATAGCAGGGGAAGCGCGATGTTGGCGACGAAAGCGTCGCCATATCCATACGTCAGGATTTGGCGTTGACTCTACGCGGGGATGCGGCATGGTCTTCGGGCACGGCCACCACCACCCGGTTGCGGCCCTGGGCTTTGGCATCGTACAGGGCACCATCGGCTGCGCGCAGCAAGTCGGCGCTGCTTTGCTCGGCGCTTGGCGTCATCATGGCAACGCCCACGCTGATGCTGAGCTTGCCTATTTCATTGTCTGCATGCGGCATGTCAAGCGCGACGATTGCGCGGGTGAGAATTTCGGCCATGCGGGCCAGTTCGGAGGCGGACGGGTGGTACCAGACCACGGCAAACTCTTCGCCGCCGTATCTGGCGGTAATGTCGAGCGGGCGGCGGGCATGGTGGGCGATCACGTCGGCCACGGCGCGCAATGCCGCATCGCCTTGCGCGTGGCCATAGCGGTCGTTGTATTTTTTAAAGTGGTCCACGTCAATCATGGCAATCGCCACGGCTTGCTGATCGCGTATGGCCTGGCGCCAGATGCGGTCGAGATGGATATTCAGTGTGCGCCGGTTGGACAAGCCGGTCAGCCCGTCGAGTTCCGCCAATTCATTGAGCAGGTTATTCACCAGGAACATGGTGCGGGCACTGTGTTCCAGAAAGTAGCCGCCATATGCCCCCACCGCATTTGCCGCGATCATGAAAATGATCTGATACAGGCGGAATTGCGGATTGGACTGGTACATGAATTCCATGGCGATAAAGGCCGCCAGTGTGACGCCATTGGCAAACAGGGCGCGCCGCCATTGCAGGCAAGCGATCAGATAGATAAACAAGGCAACCAGCAAAATGCCTTCGTACGGAATCTGCGTGCCCAGCCGGTAAGCCGCGCCAATGACGGCAGTGGTGCCCACACCGGCCGTAATGGCAGCGAAGGGGACGACTTTCCTGACCCAGCCGCGTAACGCGGGCTGATAGCTCACATACAGCATCAGGAAAAACGGCGGGATGATAAAGAAGATGCGGATACGCGTGGTCCAGTAGGCCACTTCCGCCGGCAGCGTGGTGATATCGATGATCACAAACGCGGCATACAGCACGATGATCAGGTACGCAGCCAGACGTACCCGCATCAGATGGCCTTCGGTATAAAAGGCCTGGAATTCCTGCTCGATCGGCTCGTCGAAACGCAGCGCTCGATAACCTTTTTCGAACGCCGTGCGGTAAGGCGAGGGACTCGCATTACTCAACAATTCCGGATCGATATTCAACATTATTGCCACGCGTAAATTACTGTGTGTTTTTCGATCTTACACTGTGACGCAATTTCACACAGTTGAAATGCAAGTTAAAGACACACTTTTGCGGCCCATATGACCTTGAAACAACAGCGAAAAACAAAAGGCCCCGCAGGGCCTTTGGTGCTGTCTTTACTTGGCCGCTTGATCGTGCGGTTTGCCGCTGGCGGTGTGCAGGTGCTGCTCCACCGTCGGCAGCATTTTTGCTGCCAGCGCCTTGACGTCGGGATCCTTGGCGCGCGCTTCATCTTTTTTCAGGGTGGCGTGCACTTTTTTGTGGTCCGCCACACCAGCCTGCGCCATGTAGCTCTTGTCGAAGGCGTCACCCTTCAGCTTTGCCAGTTTGGCGGCCATGGCTTTATGTTTTGCATCTGGCTCGGTGGGTAAAGTCACGCCCTTATTCTGCGCCAGCGTGGTCACGTCGTTCAGGGCCTTGGTGTGATCGTCAATCATTTGCTGCGCAAATGCCTTGACCTCGGCGCTCTGGCCGTTGGCCAGCGCCAGCTTGCCCGCTTCAATTTCCGCCATATTCGCGCGCGCCATGCCTTCGACGATTTGCTGGTCGGCCTTGGTCAGTGCGCTGGCGGCGGGCGTATTCATGGTTTGCGCGCTGACGGCAAATGGCACACTCAATGCGGCGGCAATGGCGGCGCTCAACAGGGCTTTCGATACGGTCTGTTTCTTCATAATCGGTCTCCAATAAGAGTAAGGAACACCGGCGCAGTCTAGCCTTAGCCTTTCTTCGGCAGCGCCCGGTAGCCAATGCGCAACCATGCTTGAGCAGAGTTAATAACCGCCAGCCAATCGCGCTGCTGTAATATGATCCGCGTAAAGACGACTTAACCAAAACAGAAAGGGATGTATGAACCATTTATTCAAAGGCGTGATCGCCACCACCATGGTTGCCACCATGATGCTGAGCGGCTGCGCTACCAGCATCAAGCCATCGTCCTCCACCAATCCCCCACCGTCAGAAGCGTTTTCATCGTTCGGAAGAATTGAATTGAAACCGGCCGTTTTTACTTCGAATATCAAGGGGAATGAAGCCGCGCTGGCCAAGATTAACGAAAACATTCAAAAGGAATTAGCGCCTTCGCTGGCCGAGTGGAACAAGCGTTCGGACAATGGCCGCGCGCTGGTGATCGAGCCCGTCGTCGAGCAATTCAGCTTCAAGCACGGGGCCAAGCGCGTCCTGCTTGGCCCCATGGCAGGCAGTTCCGGGGTTCTGATGCGCGTGACATTCAAGGATAACGGCGGCCGCGTGGTGGCCAGCCCGGAATTCTTCCAGCGTGCGGCCGCCATGGCGGGTGGCTGGACCTTTGGCGTGCACGACAATCTGATGCTCACCCGTGTTGCGCAACTGTCGACTAACTACGTCAAGGCAAACTACGCCAACGCGGTCGGCGGCCCCACCGGTGGCGATGATCCTGTGGTGACGCCAGAGAGCAAATAAGCCAGGCGCACATGCACAAGCCGGCCCGCGTGGCCGGCTTTTTTACGCCTGACCGCAGCGCGCTCGGGCGGGCAAGTTCGAACACCATGTTTGATCCAATCGGATGCCACTTGGTTCACCATCGGGGAAACTAGTCTTACTGGCGGAGTAGCAAAATGGCAATGCACCAGCTTGCAAAGCTGGGGAAGTTGGTTCGATTCCAACATCCGCCTCCACATTTTTCAGCAGAGGAACAGAGTCGATGAACCTCGCGCCGCGTCTGATTTCCCTGCTTGTCGTCACCCTGCCGGCGATCGCCGCCGACACACCGCCCGCGCTCAGCGCCACCACCTACAACTACTACGTTGCCACCCATGGTGCCGATTCCAACCCCGGCACCTTCAAGCAACCGTTTGCCACCATTTTGCGTGCGTCCAAGGTGGCCTTGCCGGGCACCACCATTCACGTCTTGCCAGGGGTCTACGCGGGCGGGTTCAAAACCACCATGAACGGCACCGAACCGCAGCGCATCTACTACATCTCATCGGTCCGCTGGGGCGCCAGGCTGGTGCCCCCCATGAGCTCCGATACCAAGGCTGGCTGGGACAACCGCGGCGATTTTGTCGACATTGTCGGTTTTGAAGTCGATGGCAGCGTCGCGCGCAATGGCACCAAATGGACGCATGGCATCTACAACGGCGGCTCTCACGTTGTCATCAAGGGCAATCGCGTTCATCACATCGCGCAAGATATGCCGTGCTCGTCTGTTGGCGGCGCAGGCATCGGGGTCGACAGCTACTATCATGGCGAGCACAGCGCTGTGCTCGGCAATACGGTGCACGATATCGGACCGGAGAATTGCCGTTTCGTGCACGGTATCTATATCAGCAGCGAAGGCAGCGCCAAGAACAATATCGTGCACAACATCGGCGGCGCTGCCATTCAGCTTTGGCACGACGCCAACAATGTGGTGATCAGCAATAATACGGTGGCCGCGTCCCAGACGGGCATCGTGGTGGGCGGCGGCGACTTTTACCATACCCGCGGCCCCAACGATTACACGAGCGTCCACAACAACATCGTGTTCGACAACAAATACGGCATTTCCGAACAAGGCGCGACCGGTCCCAACAATACGTATCGCAACAATCTCGTGTTTCAGAACAGCGCTGCTGACTGGCAACTGAGAAACGGCCTGAGCCACTCAGGCACAGTCGCGCAAGCGCCACAGTTCGTGCGCTATGCGCGGCGCGGCGGCAGCGATTTCCGCTTGCGCGCCAATTCCCCCGCGATTGCCAAAGGCACTGAGCAACTCGCCCCCTTGAACGATGCGCTTGGCAATGTACGACTCCGCGCTGCCATTGATATCGGCGCTTATCAGTTCCGCTGAGACACCCACGCCGCATCAGGGCCAGCCATCTCCGGATGCCTGGCCCTCATTTTTACCACGCAACTTTTCATGTAGATTGGCTACACATGCAAAAAGCGCGCGCGTGACAATCCGAATCTACGCCCTAGAAACTCACGTAAATGCAAAGTCGCGGTTTACATTTCATGTAGTTGTGCTACATTGGTTTGGCGGGCCCGGCAGCAAAAAAGGACATCAGTCCAGCGCCATCCAGTCCGCACACCATCGTTTCAACGTCGCTTCCCCTTGATGGAGACAACCGGGGTCGTCGTCGGGCAGTCATTTTTTTGCATTCCATTACCTAAAACCATAAGGAAGCAACATGAAAAAACGCATCAGCGCCAAGTTGATTGGCAGCCTTTTTGCCGCCGGTACATTGTTTGCCGGCCTCGCCACCCCGGCGCAAGCCGCCTTCAATCCACCCGATACCTCAGTCCAGATGTTCCGCTGGAAGTGGAACGACATTGCCAAGGAATGCACCAACTATCTGGGGCCGCAAGGCTACGGCGCGGTGCAGGTGTCGCCGCCGCAAGCGTCAAACAGTGTCGGAACCTGGTGGGATGTGTATCAGCCGGTGAACTTTACGTCCCTCAATAGCCGCATGGGAACGGAAGCGGAATTCCAGAGCATGATCAACACTTGCCACGCCGCCGGTGTGCGCATTTACGTCGATGCGGTGGTCAACCACATGTCGGCCGGGGCCGGCACGGCAACCAATGGCAACACCTGGAACTCGGCATCGCTTAGCTATCCGAATTTCAGCGGCCCTGACTTCCACAACGCCTGCGACATCCAGGGCGGTGACTACGGCTATCCCGGCAACCGCAACAACGTGATGAACTGCCGCCTGGTCGGCCTGCCCGATCTGAAAACCGAGAGCAGCTATGTGCAGGGCCAGATTCGCAATTATTTCAACAAGCTGGTGGCCATGGGCGCGGACGGGATCCGCATTGATGCGGCCAAGCACATTCAGCCGTCACACATCAGCGCCATTCTGTCGGGCACCAATCGCACCACGAACTCGGGCGAGTCCCTGTGGATTACCCAGGAAGTGATACCGGACAGCAACGCGGTGCGCGCCGATTATTTTTCGAACGGCACGCTGAACGAATTCCAGTTCACCTTTGCCATGAAGTCGGTGTTCCGCAACGAGGGCAGCAGCATTTCGCAAATTCGCACGATCATGGGCACGCCGGGCAACTGGGGCGGCAGCTGGGGCTTTGTACCCAGTGACAAGGCCACCGTGTTCGTGAATAACTGGGATACCGAACGCAACGGCAGCTCGCTGGTGGCAAGCGATTACATTGCCGGCCACGTCAATGATACCCAGGGCACCAAGCGCTACGACCTGGCCAATATCTTCATGCTGGCATGGCCGTACGGACACGCGCAGCTGCATTCCGGCTACCGCTTCAGCGACGGCGACCAGGGGCCACCGGGCGCCAGCCCCTTCGACGCCAGCGGCAATCCCTTGATCAACCAGTCGTGGGACTTTATCCACCGTTGGTCTGACATTTCGAACATGGTCAAGTTCCGCTCCACAGTGGCGGGCACGGGCGTGGACAACTTTGTGCAAGGCAACGGTAATCAGATTGCCTTCGCGCGCGGCAACAAGGGCTTCCTGGCCTTGAACAATGACGGTGCAGCCTGGAATGCATCGCTGCAGACGCAACTGCCCGCTGGCACCTACTGCAATGTGGTGACCGGCAAACTCACGGCCGACGGCAGCGGCTGTACCGGCGGCAGCCTGACCGTGGCCAGCAACGGCATTGTGACCGTCAGTATTGGCGGCAACAATGGCGGGAGCGTGCCTGCCGTGGCCTTGCATGTGAATCAGAAGGTCAACGGTGGCGTGACGCCGCCGCCCGTCTGCACCACGGTCCCCGTCAAGTTCCGCGTGGCCAATGCCAATACCGTGGTCGGGCAAAACGTGCACGTGGTGGGTAACCGCAACGAACTGGGCAATTGGACCGGCACCACCAACAACCAGCTGAGCATTGAGGGCAGTGGCGCCAATGTGCCCTGGTCGCGCACGCTCAATTTGCCGCCGTTAACGCCCATCCAGTTCAAGTTCCTGAAGAAGGGCGCGGTTGCTGATGTGTGGGAGCGCAATCAGTCCACAGGCAGCGGCAATCGCGAAGCGGTGACGGCAGCTTGCGGCCAGCCAACGCAAGTCATTGACGTGGGCAGTTTCGCCTTCTAAATCACAGCACGCGCCTTGCGTGTGCTAGCGGACGGTTCGCTCTTGCTTTCCTGAGTAGAATCGTCCGCATGACAACAACCCACTGGTTCATTCTGATCGGCTGCCTGATGCTGGCGCGCGGCCTTGCCGCGACCACCATCTCGCGCTCGCCGTTTACGTCTGCCATTGTGTATTTGTGCGTGGGCCTGCTGCTCGGGCCCATGGTATTGGGTTTCTTTCGCTTCAACCCGATCGAAGAATCGCATCTGCTGGAAACCCTGACCGAGGTGGCTGTTTTGGTGTCGCTGTTTTCCGCCGGCGTGAAGATGCCGGTGCCGATCACGCGCCAGCGCTGGGCCCCGGCCATTCGCCTGGCCTGGGTCTCGATGTCCATCAGCGTGGGTCTGGTGGCGGCATTTGCCTATTACGTACTACATCTGCCGCTCGGCGTAGGCGTCTTGCTGGGCGCCATCCTGGCGCCCACCGATCCGGTCCTGGCCACCGATATCCAGGTGCGCCACGCCGACGACCGCGATCAGTTGCGCAATACCCTCACCTGCGAAGCAGGCATGAACGATGGCTCGGCGTTTCCTTTCGTAATGCTCGGACTGGGTTTGCTGGGCGCGCATGAGCTGGGGCCCTATGGCATGGGCTGGGTGCTGGTCGATGTGCTGTGGGCCACCTTTGGCGCGATCGGTATTGGCGCGCTGGGCGGCGCTGCACTGGGCAAGCTGAGCTGGATGCTGCGCGGCCGCGACCCCAAGCACGAGGTCCTCGACGATTTCGTCGGGCTGGGCCTGATCGCCGTGGTGTATGGTTTGTGCGTGGTATGCAAGGCCTGGGGATTCCTTGCGGTCTTTTTTGCCGGGGTTGCCTTGCGTCAGACCGAACTGGTCTTGTCCGGTGCCCACAAGGATCGCCAGGGGCTGCTGGTCACCGAAGACGGCCAGCAAGACCCGCAGGAGTCAACCCGCACCGTCAGTGCCGAATCGCTGGTGTTCAAGGAACACATCGAACGCCTGTCGGAATTAACGCTGGTACTGCTGCTGGGCGGCATGGTGTCCTTCCAAAACTGGAACTGGGACACCATCGGCATGGCCGCCTTCCTGTTCATCGTGGCACGCCCCGTGAGCGTGATGCTGGGCTTGATCGGATCAAGCAGTTCGATGCGGGTGCGCGGCATTACGGGCTGGTTTGGCGTACGCGGCATCGGCTCCATCTATTACTTGATGTTCGCAATCAACCATGGCTTGCCGCGCAATTTCGCGCAAGACTTGATCCAGATTACGGTGGTGGTCGTGATGCTCTCCATCGTGGTGCACGGCACCAGCGTCAAGCCCTTGTTCGACCGCTTCTGGCCCAAACGCAAGCAAGAGAAATAGCCCACGATAAGCAGACTGAGCAAAGCCAAACCCTGGCAGGATGCGCGGCGTAAGATCGATTTTGTCCGTGACAAATCCTTTCAGGGAGTACGGCAATGTCGCTATTTTCTCGCCCTATTTCTGCCGCAACGGCAGCCGTTCTGCAAGTCTGTGCCAGCGCAGCAGCACAGGAAGCGCCGCCTGCGCAAGAGCGTGTGCATTTTCTGACAATCGAAAACGATTCGCGCTACGGCACCGACCGCTTCTACACCAACGGCATTCAATTCTCGACCAAACTGTCCACCGACGAGCGCGGCCATTTCGCGCGCACCGTCACCCATTCCCTTTGTACCTGGCTGGACTGTGACGACAGCAAGGTCTTCACCGAACAAATCAATGTGGGCCAGCTGATGTACACCCCGCGCGACATTACCCGCCGCGCGCCGCAACCCCTGGACCGCCCCTGGGCCGGTTTGCTGTATTACGAGCAAGCTTATGCCTTTCTGTCTGCCGACCAGCGCAGCCTGACCACCTTCACCGGCCAGGTCGGCGTAACGGGCCCCGCCTCGCTGGCCGAACCGGCGCAGAAACTGTTCCACCATATATTCAATCGCAAGCAGCCCGAAGGCTGGGATAACCAGATCGGCGGCACCCTGGGCATCCTCGCCAGCGCCGAGCGCCGCACCGCGCGCGACAGTCTGTCCGGCCACCTTGGCAATGATGTGCATTTCAATACCGCCACCTACTGGCGCCTGACAGCCGGGAATATTCAAACCTATGCTGCCGCTGGCGTGGCGGTCGTGATCGGCAAAGACTTGCCGCTGGTGTCGCCGCCGCCACCCGGCATTGGCAACAAACTGCAGAACAATGCCCAAGCTAAATTGCCCGGCTTTACATCCTGCATGGCGCCATGGCTGCAGTGCACGGCCTTTGGCAGCGTGGAAGCGCGTGTGGTGGCCTACAATGTGTTTCTGGATGGCCGCCCGTTCGGGAACGACCCCAGCGTCAAGCGGCGCAACTTCGTCAACGATCTGGTGCTGGGGACGCGTTTCGACTTTCCGAATACGCGTACCGACAGCCACGGCCCCTGGTTCATCCAGCTCAAGATGACGCGCCGCTCGCCCGAGTTCCGCTCCTCCATTCCCGTCCCGCGCCACCGGGTGGCGGCACTGACCATCGGCACCGAGTTCTGATCTATACTCCGGATAACAAGAACCCCGGGGACTTCGCCATGCGCAAGACTTTGCTTCTCCTGTCGCCCCTGCTGCTGGCCGGATGCGTCAAACAGTCGGCCACCTACTACGCCAACGAGGCGCGCGATCAGGTGATCACGGTGCGGGCGGAGCAAGCCTATTTTTGGGACAAGAACATCACGCTGCAACTGGTAATTGGCAATCTGCCCAATTGCCAGCGTGCGATTCCGATGCAGCAAGTACCGGTGGACGATGTGGCGGTGGAAGTGTTCGCCAAAGGCGATGCTGTGTACAGCATTCGTTCCGGCAGCGAAGTGCTGCAGGTGGAACTGAACGACTGTACCGAGCTCCCCGAGCCGCCGCAGGAGGCCATGGGGGACGCGGTGGGAATTTTCCGCGTCGGTACCCAGAAAGAAAAAATGGATTTCGAGGCCGTTGCCGCGCCCAAGGCCGCACCTGCCCCGGCCCCTGAAGCGCCCGCGCCAGAAGCGCCCCAGTAAAGCCTGCGCCGTCAGGCCGCTTTTTCGCTGTCCAGATGCCCCATCTGGTAGGCGTTATAGCGCGTGCCCGCGGCCGCATCCTTTGGCACGGCCGCCTCGAGCCGCTGCAAGTCGGCCTCGGACAACAGCACGTCAAGCGCGCCCAGTGATTCCTGCAGCCGGTCGCGGCGGCGTGCGCCAATGACGGGCACAATCGTGACCCCGCGCGCCCGGCCTTGCGCCATGACCCAGGCAATGGCCACTTGCGCCACGCTCACACCCAGATCGTTGGCGATCTGGCGCACCCGTTCCACCAGGGCCAGGTTGGCGGCGAGATTGTCGCCCTGGAAGCGCGGGCTGTTGTTGTCGCGGAAATCGCCCTCGCCCGCACGCGCTGCCGACCAGTGACCACTGAT
Organism: Massilia sp. CF038; assembly: GCF_900129765.1. GTDB lineage: Bacteria > Pseudomonadota > Gammaproteobacteria > Burkholderiales > Burkholderiaceae_D > Telluria_A. The sequence goes on along the minus strand of NZ_FQWU01000006.1, from coordinate 142,517 downwards.
CAAGCCGCGCGACAGCACGCCGTAGGCCGTGACCGCCACGCCCAGTTCGCGCGCCACGGGCAGCAGGCCGTTTTCGATCCCGCGCGAGATCATGGAATATTCAATTTGCACGTCGGTGATGGGATGGACGGCGTGGGCGCGGCGCAAGGTTTCACCACTGACTTCCGACAAGCCTACTTGTTTGACATGGCCGGCCTGGATCAGTTCAGCGATCGCGCCAATGGTGTCTTCAATCGGCACGGCAGGATCAACGCGGGCCGGACGGTAGATGTCGATGTAATCGGTGCCCAGCCGTTTCAGCGAGTAGGCCAGGAAATTGCCCACCGCACCAGGACGCGCATCATAGCCAAGGAAACTGCCGTTCGGCGCGCGCAGGGCGCCAAACTTCACGCTGATCACCGCTTGTTCGCGGGCACGCCCCGCCAGCGCTTCGCCAATCAGCATTTCGTTGTGGCCCATGCCGTAAAAGTCGCCCGTGTCGAGCAGGTTGATACCCGCTTCCAGCGCAGCGTGCAGGGTGGCGATGCTTTCGCCGCGGTCGGCCGGGCCGTACAGGTCCGACATGCCCATGCAGCCAAGGCCGAGTTCGGCGACCAGGGGACCAGTGTTGCCCAGTTGGGTGGTACGCATCGTGTTTCTCCAGTGAGTGAATGGTGAAATCAGTATGCTATTATTTAAATCATTAATAAATACTGCATTTACTATTAGATCATTCGAGGAACGGTAATAATTGGACCAGTTAAAAGCCATGCAAATCTTCCGCGCCGTCGCGGAATGCAAAAGCTTCGCCCAGGCGGCCGAGCTGCTTGATTTGCCGCGCCCCACAGTCACGAATGCCGTGCAGAGCGTGGAACAGCACCTCGGCGTGCGCTTGCTCCAGCGCACCACGCGCAAGGTCAGCCTGACCATGGAAGGCGAAATCTATCTGGCCCGCTGCATCCGCCTGCTGACGGAACTGGAAGACATGGATGGCTTGTTTGCCGGCCCCGGCCCTGGCACCATCCGCGCCGACATGCCAGAACGGCTGGCGCGCACCCAGATCCTGCCGCGGCTGCCCGAATTTTTGCGCCTGTATCCGGGCATGAAGGTGCGCATCGGTTCGCGCGACCGCTTTGTCGACCTGGTGGGCGAAGGCATTGACTGCGCCATCCGCGTGGGCAAGTTGCGCGACTCGAGCCTGATCGCCAGGCCCTTGGGCGCCCTGGAGCAAATCAACCTGGCCTCCCCCGCTTACCTGCAACAACATGGCACACCCGACACGCCAGCCGATCTGGATCAGCACATGGCAGTCAATTTTTTCTCCAGCCAGACCGGGCGCGACCTGGACTGGGAATACGTTGAAGATGGCAAGGAACATCGTGTGCCGATGCGCAGCGTGGTCAGCGTGTCCAGTACCGAAGCCTACACGGGTGCCTGCCTCGCCGGGCTGGGCATGATCCAGGCGCCCCGCCTGGGAGTGGAAGACGCGCTGGCCAGTGGGGCGCTGGTGGAAGTGCTGCCGGCGTGGCGCGCGCCGCCCTTGCCCGTGGCAATTGTTTATTCGCACAACCGGCACCTGTCACCACGCGTGCGCGCCTTCGTCGACTGGGTGGCCAGCGTGCTGGTGGTGCACTAACGCGGCTGCATCAGCAACTGCAGGCGCTCGACGGCCTCATAGCGGCCCAGCTGGCGCAGGACTTCTTCCAGCAGCGTGGTCTTGCCGCCACGGGAACTGGTCCATTGGGTAAAGTATTCGTGCACCGTGCGCCAGGGCGGGAACTCGTGGGGCAAGCTGCGCCAGGCGCTGCCGGCAGCGATAAAGTACAGCACCGCGCAAAACACGTCGTACAGATCGTGTTTGCGTGGCCGCGTACGCCGGCGCGCCGCTTCCAGCATGGGCCGGATGGTTTCGAATTCTTCTCGCGAAATATCGCTGGGATACGCGGTTCGTGCCATGGTCTGCCCCAAAATCCATTGGAGGGCAGGATCTGGAACAGGTTCCCTCGACCGCGCTAATTCGTCACGGCATTGCCCACGGCGGCACGCAGGGCGGCGGCAGGCGCGCTGGCGCCATGCCAGAGCGCGAGCTTGCTGTCGATCCGGTCGAGCTGGCTGCGGTTGCGCTGGCACGCGGCATCGCCCATGGTGCCCAGCTCTTCCAGCATGCGGCTGGCAAAGCGGTCAATCCGGGGCACTTCGTGCGGCGCGAAATCGATCAGCGCCTGCAGGTAGGTGGCGCCCCACTGCAGGCGCGTGGCCGCTCCCTGCGCGCTGTCCCAGGCTTGCTCGTACCAGGCCACGGCGCTGGCTGCATCACCGCGCTTCTTGGCGATGGTCGCCAGGTTATGCATGAAGTAGTACGGAGCGTGCGAGCGCACCAGCTCGGCGCGCAGCAGTTGTTCGGCCTCGTCCAGCAGGCCGGCGTCGGACAGCATGCCGGCTGCCGTGTTGATGATCTGATGCCGCATGGCCGGCGCGCTGACTGCCAGCACAGCCTGGGCCACACGCGCGCGCACCACGCGTTCCATATCGGCCATGGGCACCCCCAGACGGGCAATGCGCACCCGCGTGCGCAGCGCCGCCAGTTGGTCGGCCATTGTCAGGCTGGGATCGGTTTCAAGCTGCGCCAGCGCGTTGGACCAGCAGGCAATCAAGTGCAGCCGGGTGGCCGACTGCGGCACTGTCAGGTGACGGATGAAATCGATCGCATGATGGCTCACCATATCCATCTGGGCGCGCACGGTGCGTGCATCGATCAGCGTTTCTTCAAGCCGCTTGACGGCCGCGCGCTGGTCAAGCCCGCCCTTGCCTGCGGTCGCGGCTGCGTGCAAGGCATGCCATTGCAGGCGCAGCGCCGCTTCCGGCACCGGGCAGGCAAGCGCCAGGCTGGCCAGCGTGGACGGCAGATCGCGGCCCCGAAGCAGCTGGTTTTCATCGGTATCCCAGGCATAGAAACCCAGCAGCTGCCAGGCCGCGTCCGTCACATCCTGCTGAGCGGACAGCGCTGCGTCCAGCGCATCGGCAGCACGAACGCGGCTTTCCAGCGACAGCCTGAGCAGCTCGACGAAACGCGCGCCGTCCACTTCGCACGGCAAACGGGTGATTTCAGCGCCATCGGGCTGATAGACGATCAGAGTGGGGTAGCTGCGCACCTGAAAACGCGCGGCCAGGCGCTGGGCGCCGGGGCTGTCGCCATCGATGTGCAGTGCCACCATGGCATCGTTCAGAGCAATAAAATCGGGCCGCTCGAACACGGACGCCCTGATCCGGTTGCAAGGTGGGCACCATCCCGCTCCCCAGTACAGGAACAACGGCAGGCCGCGCGCGGCCGCGGCCGAAAACGCCGCGTCGGCGCCGCCTTGATGCCAGTTGACGCTCATCGGGCGCTCGGGTAGATGTTGCTCATGGGTAAAGCCTGTTCAAATTGCATAGGGCTTAGTATATAGTAAATGTTACTTTAAAGCATTCTTACCACGCTTTTTGGCATTGCCGCCACAGCCAGTGACTCTTTTCCTGGTGGCACGGAAGTACGGTGCTACACTCGGCGTCGTTCCCACGCTCAAGCTTGTCATGGCCCGATATTTGAAGTTCGCCGCGCTCACGGCAGGCATGTTGCTGCTCGTTTTGCTGGCTGCGGCGGCCATTTTCCGAGCCTGCTTCAATCCGAACGATTACAAGACCCAGATTGTCCAATTGGTGCAGCAACAGCATCAGCGTACCTTGTCCATTCCCGGCAACATCACGCTGATCCTTGCGCCGCGCCTGGGTGCCAACCTGGGGCGGGTCACGCTGTCTGAACGCGGCGGTGCTGGCGAGTTCGCCGCCATCGACAGTGCCCGCTTTTCCGTGGCGTGGTTGCCCTTGCTGCTGGAACAAAAGGTCGTGATCGACCGGGTGGACGTGCGCGGTATGCGGGCCAGCGTCGTGCGCCATGCCGACGGCAGCATGAATACCGGCGACCTCACCTCCGGCCGCGGCACGCGCGCGGCGGCCCCGCAGGCAGCCCCGGGCGGCATCGGCCTGGCCATCGACAGCATCCGGTTCGACAACGCGCGTCTGCTGTTTGACGACCGCAAGACCGGCCGCACGCTCGACATTTCCCACCTGAATATCGATTCCGGCGCCATCGCGCCGGGGGTGGCCAGCCGTCTTGCCATGTCCGCCAACATTCGCATCAACAAGCCGGCCATGCAGACCGCGCTCACCCTGACCGGCAAGTTTGTGCCGGACCCGGCGCTGCGCCGGGTGGCGTTTTCCGAGCTTGATGCGAATCTGGATTTGTCGCTCAAGAACGCCAAGGTCAAGCTCGGTGGCCAGATGGCGCTGGACCTGGAGCGCGATGAATTTGCCGCCGATCTCAAAGGCCGCTTCGATGACAGCGCGTTCGACGTCAAAACCGGCCTGCGCGCAGGTGCCTACCATTTGACCTTGCATGTCGACAAGCTCGACCTGGGCCGCTATCAGGACCGGCTGGTGCCCGATGTGCTGCCCAACGATCCCACCCCGCCCGCACCGGGCGATGCCTTTGATTTGTCGCCGCTGGCCAACCTGCGCGCCAGCGGCGGTATTCATGTCGGGCAATTGCAAGTGGGAACACTACACGCCAGCAATGTGCGCGCCGCGCTGCGTTCCGTGCCCGGCAAGCTGATGCTCGAACCGGTGGTGGCCAAGCTGTACGAAGGCAGTGGCAGCGGTAGTGTCATGCTCGATTTTTCGCGCAGCGCCAGCATGCCGCACATCACCGTCGTGCAAACCCTGACCGGCGTGCGCCTGGGTGCGCTTCTGCGCGATTTGATGGGCAAGGCACCGGTGGATGGCCGCGGTGATGTCCTGATTGACGTCAACATGGAAGGCTCGAGCACGGCGCAAATGCGCCAGGCGCTGGCGGGCAGCGCCGCACTACGTCTGAAAGATGCCAGTGTGCACGGCATCGATGTCCCCGCGATCCTGGCAGACGGACCACAGGCACATGGCATGGCCAGCGCGCATGAGCGCAGCAGCTTTGGGTTCTTGAACGCCAGCTTCACGATTGCCAACGGCGTGGCCCACAATGCCGATCTGGCAGGCGAAACGGCGCTGATCAGCGTGGCCGGTGCCGGCGACATCGACCTGGCGCGTGAGCAACTTGACTACACCTTTGCCGCAACCCTCAAGGCAACGGGACTGAGCATGCCGATCCGGCTAAGTGGCCCATGGACGGCGCTGGCATGGCAGGTCGAGCCCCAGGCCGGGTCGGGTGCGGCGGTCAGCCAGAAAGCGCGCGACAAGCTCAAAAAAACCATCCGCGGCCTCCTCAAACGCTGAGCCGGCTTGATACAGGCGGACGCATCAAACGGCACTCTCCGTTAGCGTAGACCATCTGTTCGCCAGCGGGAGAGCGCCATGTTTGGCAGTACCGTCCTTGAAGTTGCAGCCGGCCTGACTTTTTGCTACGCCTCGGTGGCCCTGATTGTCAGCACGGTCCAGGAAGCACTGGCTTCCTTGTTGCGCTTGCGTGCGCGCACGCTTTTGTCCGGCATCAAATCCATGCTGGGCGACCCCAACTTCAATGCGCTGGCACGCGCCGTGTACGGGCACGCGCTGGTCAGTCCGCGCATCGGCGACAGCCTCCCTTCTTATATCGCGCCCCGCAATTTCGCCATTGCCCTGATCGAAACATTACAGACAGTGCCAGGCGCCATAGCGCATCTGAAACAGCAAATCGATACGCTCGACGACCCCCAGCTGCGGCGCGCCTTGCAAGGCATCTACGAGCGCGCCGCCGGCGACGCGGCCGGCATGGAAATCGACATCGCGCTGTGGTTCGACAGTGCCATGGAACGTGTCTCGGTGTCCTACAAACGGCGCTCGATGGCCATCAGCCTGCTGCTATCGCTGTTGCTGGCGGTATTGTTCAACATCGACAGCATTCACCTGTTTCGTTCACTGTGGCAGCATCCAGCACTGACCGCACAACTGGCGGCCGTACCCGACACCATGAACGCGGCCACCATCGATGCCTTGTTCCAGCTGCCCATTGGCTGGCATACGTTTCCGCCACGCTGGGACCAGGCCTTCGTAATCCAACTGGCCGGCTGGCTGATTACCGCCGCGACCGCCCTGTTCGGCGCCCCGTTCTGGTTCAACCTCATGAAGCGCACCATGCAGCTGCGCGACCACAGCGCCAAACCTTGAACCCTCAAGGCCGGTGCGCGTCCACCAGGATGCTTGAAATGGAAATGTGGGGCACCTTCTCGGGCCATGCATCGCCTGGACCGAACCAACGCGCCTCGGACAATTCGTTCTTGTCGATGCGGATGTCGCCGTCCAGATAATCGGCAGTAAAGGCAATCATCAGGGAATGAGGGAAAGGCCAGGACTGGCTGGCAAAATACGTCAGATTGTGCACGCGCAACCCGACTTCCTCGAACACTTCGCGGTGGACCGCTTCTTCGATCGATTCACCTGCTTCCAGAAAGCCGGCCAGAGGCGTGAAACGCTTGGCTGCCGATGCCGTGTGCATCGCCAGCAACACGCTGTCGCCCTTGCGGATCAATACCATCATGGCGGGTGAAATGCGCGGATACGCCATCATGCCGCAGGCCGGACACTTGAAGCAGCGCTCGCCCTGCAGCATCGCCATCGGGGTGGCGCAAACGCCGCAGAACTGGTGCGTGCGGGCCCAGTCTGCAATCTGGCTGGCGCGTCCGGCCACACCCATGAAGCCATCGTCGTGCGCGCCAAACAGGCTGCGCATGCCGCGCCATTCATAGCCGGGCGGGGCGGGCGTATCGCGCGCGCACCAGGTGCTCTGGCAATAGCGTCCCGCAAGGCTGCCCACCGGGTACAGCCGGGCCGCATCGACGCCCAGTGCGGGCAGCAGCGCGGAGGGCGGCAGCGCAAGATCGTCGGTGCGCACCAGCATCTGTCCCGCCAGGAACACGAAATTGAGCGGGTCGGGGTCGTCCTGCGGCGCCATCAGGGGAATGAATGTGGCGGGCGTCTCGAGCATGCTGCGGCCTTTCGGAAATTGTTCTTCGAGAATCATACCGTTCTTTGCGCCAGCTGGCAGGCACTGAACTAATTGACGGGTTGCGGTTCAAACAAGCACACACGGGAGAACGCGCATGAATGCAGCACCGCTGGTACTGGGAATCAACCGCACGCAAGACGCCAGCATCTGCCTGATGCACGGCTCCCAGCTCGCCTGGGCCATCCAGAAGGAGCGCCTGACGCGCCAAAAACACCATTGGGGCCGCACCGGCGACCTGGCCGCCATCTACGCGCCGCGCCTGCCCGGGCTGGACCAGCCGCTCGACGTGCTGGTCGAATGCTATTCCTCCGACCCCGAGCAGGACAAGCTGGCAGTCTACGAGCAGGAAATCGCCTCGTCCCTGCGCATGGCCAGCCAATCGCAGCGCATCCGCATTTCGCACCACCTGGCCCACGTCTACAGCGCGTTTCATCCATCGCCGTTTGCCAGCGCCGCCGTCATGATTGTCGACGGGCAGGGCAGTGCGGTGTCCGCCCTCACCGAACATTGGACCGGCGCCAGTGCAGTCCCTGGCCACTGGTGCGAGGTCGCTTCGTTCTACCACGCCGACCGCGCCCGCGTGCACTGCCTGGCCAAGCAAGTGTGGGACCGGGACGACCAGCATCTGGTCGGTCTTGGCATGTTCTACTTCTTGCTCACGCAGGCCATTTTCCCGGGCCACGGCAACGAGGGCAAGGTCATGGGACTGGCGCCGCATGGCAATCCCGCTGCACTGGGGCTGCCGCCGCTGCAGGTCGATGGCTGCCAGGTCACCATTCCCGCCGCCTGGACGTCCATGCTGCATGCGCGCGGCCGCTTCCGCTACGCCGAGCAGGCCGCCACCGGCTTTGCCGACATTGCCGCCCTTGCCGCCGCCGGTCAGCGCGCCTTTGAAGATGCGCTGGTCAAGGTAGCGCGCTGGCTGCAGCGTGAAAGCGGCGCCGAAGACCTGTGCTTTGCCGGCGGCACGGCACTGAACTGCTCGGCCAACCAGCGTTTGCTGCGCGAGAGCGGCTTTCGCCGCCTGTTCATTCCGCCGGCGCCGAGCGACGCCGGCACCGCGCTGGGCTGTGCGGTGTATGGTCTGACCGAAGTGGCCGGCCAGCCTTGCCACTTCCGCTGGGAACACGACTACCTGGGCCCCGAACAAAGCGTGGCCGACATTGATCTGGTGCTGGCCGGGGCGCGCGATCTGCGCATCGACTGCCTCGACCAGGCAACCGCAATGCGCACGCGCATTGTCGACCTGATCGAGGACGGCCAGGTCGTCGGTCTGTTCCAGGGCCGCAGCGAATTCGGTCCGCGTGCGCTCGGTCACCGCAGCATTCTGGCCGATCCACGTCCAGCCGCCATGCGCGAGCGCATCAACAGCCAGGTCAAGCAGCGCGAGTGGTTCCGGCCGCTGGCGCCGGTGGTCCTGCTCGAGCATGCGGAGCGCTATTTCGATATCAGCACCGCCTCGCCCTTCATGCAATTTGCCGCACCGGTCCGGGCTGACGCTGCCGGGGCCATCGCCGCCGTCACCCACGTCGACTGCAGTGCCCGCCTGCAAACCGTGGGCCCGCACGACGATCCCTTGCTGCGCGGGCTCCTGCAAACCTTTTACGAGCGCAGCGGCATTCCGGTCCTGCTCAACACCTCGTTCAACGGCAAGGACGAACCGATCGTCGAAACCGCAGCCGAAGCCCTGCACACGTTCCGGCATACGCCCATGGATGCGCTGGTCATGCCGCCATATCTGATCCGCAAACCGCACATGTCGGATCGGCCCGCATGATGTTCGGTTACGCAGGCAAAGCCAGCGTCTGGCCGGGCGAAGCGCTGGCCCTGCATGTGTCGGCCACGGGGCGCTTCCGGGTCGCCATCTACCGCTGGGCTGGCCGCCTTGTGCCAATGGCCACGTCGGCATGGCTCGCCGGCGCACCGCATGCCATGCGCGATCCCGCGCTGGACTGGGAATGGCCCGCCTACCACTTCAAGGTACCGCATTCCTGGCCGGGCGGCGTCTACCTGGCGCATCTCGAGGATGGCAAGGCGGCGCCGCTGCACCTGGCGCAAGAGCACGGCGCCATTCTGTTCGTGGTGCGCGGCGGCGGCAGTGCGCTACTCTACAAGCTGCCACTGGCAACCTATAACGCCTACAACCACACTGGTGGCGGCTGCTACTACGACAGGCCGCCCCGCTCGCTTGACCCGCCAGGCGCGCGCCTGTCGTTCCAGCGGCCGGGCATCGGCATTGGCGGCCCCACCTTCGGCGCTGCCGACCATTACGACCGCAGTTCACCACGCCAGAGTTTTGCGCACTGGGATGCGCGCTTCATCGCCTGGCTGCTCAGGCATGGCTATGCCTGCGACTTTTGCACCGATCTCGACATCGACGACGATCCCGGCCTGTGCACGGCCTACCGCTTGCTCATCAGTGCAGGGCACGACGAGTACTGGAGCACGGCCATGCGCGACGGGGTCGAACGCTTTATCGCCGCCGGCGGCAACGCCGCCTTCTTCAGTGCCAATCTGTGCTGGTGGCGCATCCATCTGGTGGACGCGGGCGCGGCCATGGTCTGCCATCAAGGCGGACCCGACGGGCCGCATGATCACTGGTGGCCCGATCGCCCCGAAGAGGCGCTGGCCGGCGTCAGCTACCGCCACGGCGGCGGCTGGTGGGATGGGCCGCGCGGCGCGCATGGCTATACCGTGCTCGAACCGGCGCACTGGCTGTTTGCGGGAACCGGTCTGGGCCATGGCGACACGGTGGGCGCCGATACCTGGCCGCCCGTGGTCGGCTACGAATGCGACGGCGCGCCGCTGGCCCACTTCGACCCGGCGCGCGGTCTGGCAAGGCTGGCACCGTCGGCAGCGCGCTGCGGGGTGCCGCCAGGCTATCTGCCGCTGGCTGCCTGCGCGCTGGACGCGCGCTGGCAAGAGCGCCCACCGCGCGCCCCAGAGATGGGCGACCTGCATGCGGCCACCATGGGCGTGTTCACGGCCGGCGGCACCGTCTTCAATGCCGGCACCACCGACTGGGTGCAGGCCCTGGCCAGCGGCAAAGACCCGCACCTGTCCACCATCACCCACAACGTCATCCAGCGCCTGCTTGAACACAGGAGTCCATCATGCAACTGACCGCTTCATACTGGCTGCCCACCCACACCAGTGCCAGCATTGTCATTTTTCGTGCGCTGCAACTGGGGGACATGCTGTGCGCCGTTCCCGCTCTGCGCGCTTTGCGCCACGCCATGCCAGGCACGCGCATCGCTCTGGTGGGCTTGCCATGGGCGGCGCAATTTGTCGCCAGGTTCAGCCAGTACGTGGATGAGTTCATTTCCTTTCCCGGACACGCGGCATTTCCTGAACAAACCATGCGCACGGAAGAGCTGGCAGATTTTTACGCGGCCATGCGCGCCCGGCGTTTCGACCTGGCGCTGCAAATGCACGGTAGTGGTGAGCACAGCAATCCGGTCACGCGCGCATTCGGCGCGCGTAAGCTGGCCGGCTACGGCGAGCGGCGCGGCGCCGTGGGCGAACTCTTCATTCCCTTTCCCGAGCAGGGCGCCGAACCGCTGCGCTTGCTGGAACTGAGCAAACGCCTCGGCGCCAGCGATTGTGGCACGGCGCTTGAATTTCCGCTGACCGATGCAGACCAGCGCGAACTGGGCGCCAGCGGCTTGTCGTCCGGCCTCCAGAAAGACAGCTACATCTGCATCCACGCAGGTGCGCGCGACCCCGAAAAATGCTGGCCACCCATGCGCTTTGCCCAGGTCGCCGACCGCCTCGCGACGGAGTTCGGTCTCAAGGTCGTTCTGACTGGTTCCGCAAGCGAGGCACCGTTCACCGCTGCCGTTGCAAGCCGCATGCGCACCCCGGCCATTGACGCAGCCGCGCCCATTTCCATCGGTGCCATGGCCGCGCTGATGCGGGATGCGCGCTTGCTGGTATCGAACGACACTGGTGTCTCGCATATTGCGGCCGGGCTGCGCCTGAACAGTGTCGTCATTTTCAGCAAGGCCGACATGACGCGCTGGGCCCCGCTGGACCGCAAAAGGCATCGCTGCCTGTGGGATCCCGGCGGCGAGCGGGTGGCCGACGTGATCGCGCATGCGCGCGAATTGCTCGACCATGGAAGTAGCGCTCACGATCGCGGCCAACGATGAAGCACTGAGTGACTCTCTTATCCGACCCCGCTCCGCTGACCAACATCGCCCTCGCGCAGGGCGCCTCGCATGCGAGGCCCCTATTCCCTGTTTCCGAATTTGGTGAAGTGGAATAGGCCCCCGCCTGCGCGAGGGCGATGTTGGTCAGCGGAGCACCGCCAGATACGCATGCAATTGCCGCCCCCAATCTGCAGCACCTTGCATGGCGCGTCGGCATTGGCGCGCCCAAACTACGCGGTGTCGCGGTACAAGGCCATTGCCAACGCCGTTACTTCTTCCAGCGCCACATCTGCGACAAAACTGACGTCGTGTTCGCACCGATGCGCCAGATTTTCAGCCCCACAGACGGGGCAGGCCACACGCAGCGAAACGGCAGCACGGTGGTGTTCCTGCCTGAGCGGCGCCGATTCGATGAGATTGGTAAACCAGTAGATACCTACCGATGGAACGCCGATCTCAAGCGCCAGATGCAGCGGCCCGGTGTCGTTGGAGACCACCATGCTACAGCGCTGCAACAAACCGCATAGCCCCGCCAGTGACAATTTGCCGCTTAAATCGAGCGCTCGATGGCGCATGCTTTGCAGCACGGCACGCACCAAGGGCGCCTCAGCCGCACTGCCATTGATGGCAACACAAGCACCTTGCTCTGTCAAAGCGTCGGCCAGGGCTGCGTAGCGCGCGGCAGGCCAGCAGCGGCGTGCATCGTTGCTGCCCGGTTGCAACAGCACCAGCGCGCGCTTGCCCAGATCGGGCAGCACCTGTGCCGCCAGTTCACGGTCGACCGCGGTGACGTGCAGGCGCGCTGACATGGGCCAGTGCTGCGCTCCTGCCAGGGACGCCACTTCCAGCAACTGCAAACGGCGGTTGACCGCACCCTGATAGGGTAGCGTGCGCGACAGCGGCGCCGCATCCGGCGTGCGCATGCCGACGCTCATACACGCTTCGAAGCGCTGCACCACCGGGTTGGCATGGCGTCCGCCGCCATACATTTGCAAGGCAAGATCGAAGCGTTCGCTCTGCATTGCTTCATAAAATGCCACCGCTGGCGGCGCCGTACTGCTGTCGTCTGGCGCGCCGATGCCGGGCAGGGGTGGCACCACGGCCACACGGTCGACCGGCCCGCGCCGCTGCTCGAGGAATGCCACATGCCAGCGCTGCCCCAGATACACGATTTCCGCACCAGGATAGGCGCCACGCAAGGCATGCAGGGCGGGCAGGCAAAAGATAAAGTCGCCCAGCGCGCTCGGCCGAAAGACCGCGATTTTTCTGACCTTGCCGAGCGCGCGCGCCGTCATCGGTGCAAGACTTTGGGCGCGTCGACCTGGCGTTCGCTGATGGTGGTGGGCAATTCCATGTGATAAGCGCCGGAAGGGACAATGCCGCAGCCGCCAAATTGCTCCATGACGCGCAATTGGGCCAGCACGTCTTCGCCGCAGTGCGCGGCAGGTAGGTCGCGCCAGAAATCGAAGCCGCCTGCAGCGCGCAACTTTTGCGTATCGAACATCACGCAGCCTCCCACCCAGGCCACCTTGTACGGCCGCGTTGCAGCGCCTTCCAGCGCCAGCCGTGACTGCACGTGATACAGATTGGCCGCGCTGTGCAAATGGTGGCGCGACCAGCCCGGGCTGGACGGATCGAGCCGCTCGGGTGCCACTTCGGCGTCCCAGAACTCGATGTATTGCTGCTCGGGCCGGTGGTCGCCAACATAGCTTAAGCCGTGCAGGGCACTGCCGACAAAGCCGCAACGCTGCAGCTGCAAGGCACGGTGCAGCCTGCCGACCAGATCGGTTTCGAGGATGACATCGTCGTCAAGAAACAAACAGGCGGGGGCACGTGCGTGCGAGAGCAGGAAAGCGCGCTGCTCTGCCATGCCCAGGCGCGGCAAATGGCTCAGTGTCAGCACCCGCAGGCCGCGCGCGGCAAGATAACGCAGCACCGCGCGAATTTCGGGATTGGCAAACGTGCCAGGCATATCGGACTGGTCGGACACGATGATGCGAAAGTCGCGGAAATCCTGGGCCGACAATGCCGTGAGCGTGACGGCGAGCGCCGCATCGCGATTGCGCGTTGGTATCAGGATGTCGAGAGCGTGCTGCGGGCTCATGGGGCCGGAGCCGGCGCCGGCGCACCGTACAGATAGGGATTCAGGGTGGGATCGTTGTACATTTTGAACTGGAGATAGACCTTGAAGTAAGCCTGCCCCTGGCGCGCCTCGCGCAGCAGTTGCTCGAAGCAGGCGGCCAGGTCCTGGCGCTGCACCAGCAGACGCCGCAGTTTGCGGGTGCAGGCCTCGATGTGCGCGGGGCCGGCCTCGGCACGGGCGCTCTGCAGGCGCATGTGAAAGATTTTGAGTGCCAGAATGGAAAGCCGGTCCACCATGGCCCCGGCGGTCTCGCTGCTCATGCGTGCGCCATCGCCGTGGGCGACGGCGGCCAGCTGATCGAGGATGGCTTCGTCGATGGCTTCGACCGCATTGTTGCGGTCCTGGTTGTAGCGGTCGATCAGGCGCTTGCTGGCCGCGATTTCGTGCGCGCCGACATCGGTGCGGCGCGCTTTGTCTTCCTCGTGCCAGAGCAAGGTGTTGCAGCGGTGATTGGCGTGAATCCAGGGCCACGGTCCGTGACTTGGCGCACGCGGCCCGGCCTGCGGCCAGCCTGCGCTGGCCAGCGCGCTGTCATGAAAGTGCACAAGGGCTGCTGCGTTGAGCTCGTCTGACATGGGAACTCCAAATAGGGGCCATCGATTTAAACCGTGCCCATGTTGGAGTTAGCCCGCCGTCCTGCAGTTCCGGCGCACACCGGTGTTTGACTGCGCTGGGTCAAATGTGCTGCTAGTGCGGCCTGGCGCCTTGCTCGTCGCTGTCGACCGCGTCGCTGGACGGACCGCTGAAGGCCTTGCTGACCTGCGCTGGTGTGTCAAATTCGTCGTCTGGCAACTGTTCGAGCGAGGCGCATACATTGTCGTCCGCGCCGAGCCTGCGCGCGTTTTCAATCAGCTGCGCTTTGTTGGCCGGGTAATCGACACCCTTGAGGTATTTTTGAATTTGAATCGGATTGGAATGTTCCATGGCACCCTCGTCCACGATGAAAAGGCAGGAAGCCATATGACAGCCACGCCAGCGCGGAGTTTCCGCTATTCGGCGACGGCAACCCGATCGCGACCGGCCAGTTTGGCCAGATACAGCTGGGCATCGGCAACCGAGATCAGGCTCGACACATCGAATTGCGCATCAATGAAGCTGCGTCCGATGCCCACGCTGACGGTGCGCCCCGATCCCAGAACACCCAGCTCGGCAGTGCCCTGCTGAAAACTTTTGCGGATATGTTCCGCCATTTGCACCATGTAGTCGCGGCTTTGCCCCTCGACCACGATGCAGAATTCCTCGCCGCCCCAGCGGCATGGCGTGGCGCTGGGAAAGCCCATTTTCAGCAGGACCTCGCCCATCACCGTCAGCACCTTGTCGCCCACTTCGTGGCCATGGGTATCGTTGATCTGCTTGAAATGGTCAATATCCAGAATCATGATGCCAATCGCGCCGCCATGCGCTTCGCCACGGCGCAAAATGGCGTCGATGTGGGGACGCAGGCCGCGCCGGTTCAGCAGGCCGGTCAGCACATCGCGCTCGGCCACCACGCGCAAGTCAGCGACCAGGCGCAGCATGATCAGGAGGAACATCAGCCAGTTGCCGGCAATAATATTAAGCATGGCACCGCCCCAGCTGATCATGTTGGCCACCGGCAGCTGGGGCGAAGCGTACGTGATCGACACCGCGCTCAGGCTCACCAGCACGCCCTGCGCCAGGGCAGCCAGGGCCTGCAGCAGGGCCACGATGCTGCTGGCAATGAACACCGGGCGTGAAAAGGGATCCGGATAGCGGAACAGCAGGTAGGCCGTCGCCAGGTTCGCCGCGCCCTGGCAGCAGCAAAGCGACCAGATGCGCCACTTGTCGTCCGGCGTGATGTAAGTGAACATGACCGTAAGCACCACTGCCAGCACGGCAAACACGCGCAGCACGCGATGGGCATGGGGCCGGTTGCAGAACTGCATGGTGCCGGCCAGGATGAAGGCTTGCCCGGTGGTGAAGGGAATGTTGAACATCAAGGAGGCCAGACGCCAGTCCGCAATCAGGCGCGGCCCATCAAGGACGGTGGCAAAGCCCACCGCCAGCGCACCGGCGGCCCAGTAACGAACGCCCGGAATCTGACGCGCAAAAATTGCCAGCGCGATGAACATGGCGCTGGCAGTCAGGGCGGCCAGGCCAAGGGCAGTCATTAAGGTCGGCTCGTCGATCGTCAAGATGCGCAGTCCTCCATGAACACACAATACCTGAGTTTTTAGCTTCGGTCCTGCAACTTTTTCAGTAGCGGCCTGCCGCCAGTTCGGCCATAAGCTGGTCGTAGCGGCCGCTCTCGCGCAAGCGCCGCAAACCCTGGTTGAACTGCGCCAGGCGGCGCGGGCTGGCCGCCAGCCGGCGCGGCAATATCAGATGGTAGCGGGGCTGGTTATAGGGGCGGCCACGGTACTCGCTGATGGCTGCCGCCTCAGCGGCGCTGAACTGGGTATGCAAGGTGTACCAGCCCACTTCGCGTATGGTCGGGTAAACGTCGAACCGCCCTGCCAGCAACTTGCGCATGCTTAACTGCTCGCTGGGGGCGCGGTCGATGCGTACGCCAGGCGTGCCTTCGAAATCATATTCGTAGCCCGCGACGCCACCAATGCGGAACTTGGCCAGATCGGCATAGGTCTTCCATGCAAAGGGAAAGCCGGTGCGCTGAAAGAACACGGCCTTGCCTTCGAACACCACGTCACTGTAGATAAAATTGCGGTTGCGTGCGGAGCCCGGCTTGCCCTTGCTCCACACGATGGATCCCTGCGCGGGGCCATCTTGCGCCTCGGCCATGGCGCGCGGCCAGGGCCGGAACAGGTAATGCACCGTGACGCCCTCCAGCGCAAACGCTTCCGTCACCACGCGCGACAGCACCCCGTAGCCCGCCAGCTTCTCGGACTGAAACGGCAGCCATTCGCCATTGGTCAGCGTGATGTCCTCTGCCCGCACGCCAACCGAGGCCAGTGCCAGGCAGATCCCGAACCACCATGTGCGGAACACGTTCCGTCCTTGTCGGACGTCACTTGATCAGTCACCTATATTACTATGCGGCCTGGGTACCCTCGTTTTTGGCCGGTCCGGCGCCGACAAGCGGGTACTGAGGCGTTTCAAACGCCCTGCCTGCGCTGGCGCACGCCGAGCTCGGCCAGCGCGCCTATTCTGGGAAGCTTGATTGCTGTCTTGCTTCCAAGGAGAGCGCCATGTCGCTTCGCCACACTCTGTCCATCCTCAGCCTGACCCTGTTTGCTACCCTGCCGCCGAGCGCCAGCGCGGCGCCCAAGTATGCCGTTTCCATCGTCGGCATTGCCGGCAGCCGCGCGACCGGCATCAACGCCGCCGGAACGGTAATTGGCAATCAACCGTCCGGCGCCAACACCCATGCGTTCAAACACCAGAACGGCGTGATTACCGACCTGGGGACGCTGGGTGGGCCCAATGCCAGAGCCGCAGGCATCAACAACGCTGGAAAAATCGTCGGCAATGCGGACGATGGACTGGGACATACCCGCGCCTTTCTGTGGGTCGCTGGCAGCATGACCGACCTGGGCACCTTTGGCGGCGACAACAGCGGCGCCAGCGCCATCAATAACCACGACGATATTGTTGGCTCGGCCGACATGCCGCCCGGACCAAATTCGTATTCCAGCGCCTTTCTGTTGCGTCCGGGTGTGCTGATGCAGGACCTGGGCCGCATCGAGGCGGCCGATCCGGAAGGCGGCAGCCATGCGGCCGGCATCAATGACAAGCGCAAGGTGGTGGGCGGCTCGGTGGTGGGCGAGTTCACGCCGCCGGAAAGTCCCTTCCACGCCTTTTTGTATGCCTGCGAGGAAATGAAAGACCTGGGCACCCTGGGGGGCCAGTTCAGCACCGCCTACGCCATCAATGCCCATGGCAAAGTGGTGGGCGAAGCATCCACACCCGAGCTGATGAACAACCGGGCATTTTCATACTTTCTGGGCGTGATGAAAAACCTTGGCACCTTGCCTGGTGGTGGGCTTAGTTCAGCAAGAGCCATCAATGATAAAGGCGAGATCGTCGGCTACGCGCTGGCCGAACTCGGCGGCGGCAGCAGCTGGCAAAAGGCCTTCCTGTACCGCTTTGGCACGATGCACGACCTGAACACACTGATCAACCCGGCACTGGGCTGGTCACTGCGCGAAGCAAATGCCATTAACAACAAAAGCCAGATCGCCGCCACCGGCTGCAAAGCGGGCGTTTGCCATGCATTGCGATTGGATCCGCTTCCATAGGACCAGACCACCTGCGCCACCTGCCTCACTGGTATTGCCAGGGCGGGCACGACCGTGACGCACGCCGCCACGCAGCGCCCGCCAGTACAGGCGATTGAAGGTGCAAGGGCTAGTGCCGCCTTGCACTGGTAGCGCGTTGATAGGCAAGACGCAAAACCAGTTGACCCCGCCTGGTCACCCTCGCATGCTGAAAAGTCCGCCTTTTTTTTGGGCGGCAATGTTCGCTTTGCGAGAGGAGACAAGATGAAAAAATTAATGCTCGGCGCCGTTCTGTGCGCCGTCGGGGCCAGTCAGGCCGCATGGGCGCACGGTTATTTGACGATGCCGGAAGCGCGTGGTTTCTTGTGCAAGCAAGGGGGTAACAGCAATTGCGGCGCCATCCAGTGGGAGCCGCAAAGCCTGGAGGCGCCAACCGGGTTTCCCAATGGCGGACCAGCCGACGGCAGCATCGCCAGCGCCGGCCTGGTGCAGTTCAATGAATTGAACGAGCAAACCAGCAGCCGCTGGACCAAGCGCGCGCTGCAGGCCGGGCCAAACAACTTCAGCTGGCAATTCACCGCCAATCATGCCACGCGTAACTGGCGCTATTACATCACCAAAACGGGCTGGAACGAGAACCAGAAGCTCAGCCGCGCCGCCTTCGATCTGACGCCGTTTTGCGTGATCGATGGCGGCAACCGCCAGCCGCCCTTGCAGGTCACCCATGCCTGCACCGTGCCGCAGCGCAGCGGCTACCATGTGATCCTGGCCGTCTGGGAAGTGGCGGACACCACCAACAGTTTTTACAACGTGATCGATGTGCTATTCAAGGACGGTACGCCGGTGCCGGCATGGAGCCAGCGCGGCGTGATTTATCCTTCGGTCGACCTGGCCGTGGGCGACAGCGTTGCCACCCGCGTCTTCGATGCTGCCGGTGAAAAGCCCGAGTTGCAGACCCTTGTGCGGATCGCCAGCGCCAGCGAAGGCTTGCGCAACAACTGGTCGTATAACCTGGCCACGCGCATCAATGCCGAGCAACCATTGCTGCAGGCGGGACAACAAGGCAGCAACGGGGCCATCACGCCAGTGTATGGCCAGAACACGATATTCGCGCGCAGCAATAGCGCGCTGACGCGGGTAGAAGTCCAGATCAACAAGGAGCAATTGCCCAGCGCAGATGTAAGCGTCAGCAACCTCGCCGCTGCCTATGTGATTCGCAACGGCCAGTTGACCATCGACTTCAATGTCAGCGGCAATGCCGAGATGGATGTCAGCGCCTACGTGTATGACCAGGCGGGCGTCTCGAAGGGTTTCGATACGGCCCCCTTGAACAACAATAGCGCACCGCTGTCGATTGCGCTGAACCAGCCCAGGGCAGGTGCCCATCAGCTGGTACTCAAGGCGGTGGTCAAGAACGGCGGGGCAGTGCTGCAAAAGACCTTCAACCTCAGCCTGACGGAAGAGGGCGGCACCCAGGCCTACGATTTTGTCTTCCCCGCGTCGGTGGCCAGCTACAAGGCCGGCACCCGCGTCTTGCAGCCAAAAACCGGCAAAGTCTACACCTGCAAACCCTTCCCCTACAGCGGCTGGTGTGCGCAGTGGTCAGCCAATGCCACCCATTATGAACCAGGCGTTGGCGCGGCCTGGCAGGATGCCTGGACCGGGCCCTGATGCAAAAATAATTCCTTGCAATCGGTGAAAACTGGTTTAAGATATATCTAATCACGATATATCTTAAGGAGTTCCCATGTTTCATTTTCTGCGTCACCACCGCGTTCACATGCATGCCCACGGCCACCACCACGGTGGTGGCCGCGAGCGCGGCCCCAAGATGTTCGACGCCGGCGCCCTGCGCTACGTGGTACTGCATCTGATTGCACAAAAGCCGCGCCACGGCTACGAACTGATCAAGGAAATCGAGCAGCTGGCCGGCGGTGGCTACGCCCCCAGCCCGGGCGCGATCTACCCGCTGCTGGCCATGCTGCTGGACCTGGGCCACATCGACAGTTCAGCCGATGGCAACAAGAAGCTGCATACCATCACTGCCGAGGGTCAAGCCTTCCTGGACGAAAACCGGCAACTGCTCGACGCCATCCTGGCCCGCCTGCACAATCCTGGCGAAGGCGGCCGCGGCGGCTTGCGCACAGCCATGCATGCCCTGAAGGTGGCCGTGATCGAGCAAGCCCGCAGCGGCCCGCATGACGACGCCAAGGTAGCGCGCATCATCGCCATCTTGCAGCGCGCCATGCATGACATCACCCACCTGGACCAGGACGGCGCCCGATGAACGAAGCGGTCCTGCCACCGAAACGCGAGCGCATGCTGTTGTGGCTGCTCGCGTTCACCCAATTTACCGTGATCATGGACTTCATGATCATGATGCCGCTGGCCCCCCAGCTGATGCGCGCGTTTGCAGTCGATCCAGCCGCCATTTCGGGCGCGGTGTCGGTGTATGCCTGGTGTGCCGGCCTGTCAGGCTTGTTTGCGGCCACTTACATCGACCGCTTCTCGCGCAAGCGGCTGATGCTGACCATGTTCTGCCTGTTCACGGTGTCGAATCTGGCCTGCGCGCTGGCGCCCACCTTCGACATGCTGCTGTTGTCGCGCGCCTTTGCCGGCCTGACCGGCGGCGTGCTGTCGTCGATCAGCATGGCCATCATTGGTGACGTGATTCCGCCCCAGCGGCGCGGTGCAGCGGCGGGGATTGTGATGACCTCGTTCGGCATGGCAGCAGTGGCGGGCGTGCCGGCAGGCGTGCTGCTTGGTGCGCACTACAACTGGTCTGCTCCCTTCCTGCTGCTGGTGCTGCTGTCGGCCGTGGTGTGGTGTGGCGCCGCGCTGGTCATGCCGCGCCTGGATGCCCACCTGGCAGCGGTGCCACGCAAGCTGGCCGATATCCTGCCCGACCTGCTGGGCCTGTTCAAAGTGCAGCGCCAGCGCGATGCCTTCCTGCTCTCGGGCACCAACATGCTGGGCGGGATGATGATCATTCCCTTTATTGCGCCTACGCTGGTGGGCAACCTGGGCGTGCAGCCAGCCGACATGTCATGGATTTATCTGGCCGGTGGCGCGGTCTCGCTGCTGACCTCGCGCTGGCTGGGTGGTCTGGCCGACCGGGTCGGCGCGCTGCGCATGTTCCGTGTGGCAGTGCTATGGTCAATCGTGCCGTTCCTGCTGCTGACCCATCTGGTGCCGCTGCCAATGGCGCTGATCGTGCTGTGCTTCGTGCTGTTCATGACGTCCATGGCCGCGCGCAATATTCCGATGCAGGCGCTGCTGACGACCATTCCCGCACCCGCCCAGCGCGGCGCCTTCCTCAGCGTCAACTCAGCGATCCAGCAACTGGGCACCGGACTGGGCGCATGGATTGGCGGCCAGTTCCTGATCAGCGACAGCGCCGGTCATATCAGTCACTACGGCACCAATGGCTGGATTGCAGCGGGACTGGCCCTGTTCGGGGCATTCTGGGCGCTGCGGCTGCGCCCCACCAGGCTGGTAGCGGCGCCAGCCTAGCGAGCGCCAGCTCAGAAGCGCAGAGCGAAAATGCGCAGGTTGAATGGGTCTGGCGACAGTCCCGGCACGCCGTTGACGCGCGTCAGATCGGTGCCCGAATAGACGACCAGTGCCTGACCGCTGGCATTGATTGCCACGGCGGGCACGGACAGACCGGCTTTGTTGGCGATCACTTTAGGCGCACTCCAGCCGGACTGGAAGTCAAAGCGGGTGGTGGTGATCACCGGATTGAGCGAGTCGACCAGCAGCGCAAGAACGGCCTGACCGTTGGCATTCATGGCCAGCGAAATGGGATTGCGGCGGGTGGAATACTTGGTCAGATCGACGCCGGGGCCGAACACCGAAACAGGGGTCGACCAGCCACCACCGTACATCGACTTGGACCACATCATCTGCACCTTGTCACTGTCCTGATACTTGTTGCGCTCGCCCGTGAACTCAAGCCACACCATCAGCGCATTGCCATC
Organism: Massilia sp. CF038; assembly: GCF_900129765.1. Classification (GTDB taxonomy): domain Bacteria; phylum Pseudomonadota; class Gammaproteobacteria; order Burkholderiales; family Burkholderiaceae_D; genus Telluria_A. Next base: position 121,059 of record NZ_FQWU01000006.1, on the reverse strand, counting down.
CTTGTCGACGCGAATCACGGGTGCGACGGGCAGGTAAGTGCTAGGCGAATTCAGAATGCGACTGTCGACGCTGAGGGTGTTCAGGGTATAGATGCGCACCGCGTGCAGCGCATGCGTGGTGCAGCCGGACAACTTCCCCACCGTCACTGCCAGCACACCTTCGGTTTTGGACGTCGTCGCCGCCACCAGTGGCCCTTCTTCATTCAGTGCCGAACACAGCTGGCCGAAGTTACCGATCGGGAAAGTCGCGAAAGCCGTTCCGTCGACCGCCGCCAGGCGTGCGATGAGGTCGGAGCTGTAGTCATTGCGCTGCTTGGTGGTGTACCACAGCCCGAAGCCGTCCGGCCGGGGCGCAAAATTGCTGTGTTCATCGGTACTGGAAAACGCGTTGGCACTGGTGTCGAGCACGCTTTTCTGCTGGCCATCCGGTGCGGTCTGGACGACAGAAAAGTAGTCGCCCGTGCGACCGCTACTGGTCACGGCATTACTGTCCAGGATACTCAAATCCCAACCAGCTCCAGTCACCGTGCGCCTGGCCTCGCCAAACGCGCCCAGTGGCTTGTAGCTGCTCGCATCCCAGCCGCTGCCCTGGATGAAACGCAAAGTACGGGGCGAGGACGCCTCTGTGAGTGTTCCTTCTGTCACCATGCCGAGCGCCGCGTTGCCTGCCGCGTTGGTGCGCAACGTCAGGCGGTACAAAGCGTTGCCACTCCCCGCCTGAGGGATGGCCTTGCCCGCCGGCCAAGCCCCTGCCGCATCCGATTGCGACCAGGCGACAATACGGTCAGCTTTATTCTGGGCGCCCACCAACTGCCAGACTGCCAAGCCACGGCCGTCATCGGCCAGGGCGGCTGCCATGGCCAAACTGCGCTGGTCGGGGGTGCCGTACGGTGCTTGAATGTTGGCCTCGATTCGCACCGTCCCGTCCACATGGCCCCAGGCGCCCAAACCGTCGGGCGTCGCCGGTGTGACCGGGACCACGGGGACCACCGGCGTCGCTGGCGGAACTGGTACGACCGGCGCGGACGGGGCTACAGGCGAGCCGGGCGCTGGCGCTGGCGCTGGCGCGCTGCCACCGCCACCGCCGCAGGCGCTCAAACTGGCGATCAACAAAGCGGCGGAAAGGGAAAGCAACGGAGTGCGGGTAACAGTCATGAACGGTCCGGAAGTTGTTAGTTTTACAAAGACCGGTGATTATAGCCAGTAAAGAATTCCAGATAACCAATTTTTCCGTTCGTACACAAAAAACAACAGCGGGACCCGCTTACCGGGCATGCAGATGCCGGCGGCGCGTCGCAAGCAAGGCCGCCAAGCCTGCCAACAGCAACGCGGCGCTGGCTGGCGCAGGCACGGCGAAAGCCGGCCTTACGTACTGCGCAAGGAAGATATCCGCATCACCGGGCAGCGTGCCCTGGAAGTTCAAATTCAGATCGAATAGCCCGGCGGCTTGCGCTTGACTTCCAACAATTAATTCGCGCGCATCGGTGAGCAGCAAATCGGCCCCATACCAGTAGCTGGACGTGGCTTCCACTTCACCGGTCGTACCATCCACACGAGTCAGCTGGAAAAAGCTGCCGGGAGAACCAACCATGGTCACGAACAGATCATTGTTGACCGGGTCGTATTCGAGGCCACGGCCATAGCTCAGCCACGGCGCATTGATTGAACGCACCCATTGGCCGGACGGCGTGATTTCCTCCAGCGCGTCGACGGTAAGCACCATCAAGTTACCGGATGGAAGAACCTGCACGTCGTAGACTTGATTGTTCTGGTAAATCACGCGGCCCACGCGATCGCCCGGCGTAAATGCGACCAGATTTTCCGCGCCCGCGACATAGAATTGACCGTTCCTGCCAAACGCGATGTTCCCGTACGACAGATCTCCTGCGATAAAGCCCGGGCCGGAATAGGTGGCGTGCACCTTGCCCTCGCTATCGAGCGCTGTGACTGCCATGTCGCGGTCTTTCGAGCTGACCGCATACAGCAGGCCGTTCGCACCAAACGCCATGCCTTTGACGTCATCTCCGTACGCCGCCCCCAATGTCAGGGAGTCGAGGTAATTGCCCTTCGCATCGTAGTGGCGAATCGTTGAAGAAAATGCGGTCGAGCTGTACAAATCGCCGACCGTCCAGACACTGGCCTGCGCCGCCGGCCAGTAAAGCAAGACGGTGGCGCAGGCCAGCGCGCGGATGATGGAAGAAATTTTCACGTCGGGCTCCTTCTACAATGTTGTATTCACCATCATTGTAGTCAAGACGGGGCCGCTTTCAGCTACGCGTGATGGAGGCGCCCCCATCAACCAGCATTGCCGTTCCGGTCGTAAACGTTGCATCATCGGATGCCAAATACAAAACCGAGCGCGCCAGTTCATCGGGCAGGGCGGCGCGCTTCAAGGCATGCAAACCCTTGATGTAGGCTTGCGACTCTTCCGTATTATTCATCTCGCGATACATCTCGGTGTCCACCGCGCCCGGCAGTACTGCATTGACACGCACCCCGCTCGGGCCGTACTCGGCAGCCAGTGCCTGGGTCAGTCCGATCAGCCCCGATTTGCTTGCCGCATACGCCGCCACGCCAGGGAAAGCAAAGCTGTGGCCGACAAAGGTGGACGTGAAAATCACTGAACCGCCGCCCGTTTTTTGCATCGCTGGAATCTGATACTTGGCACCGAGGAAGGCGCTGGTCAGATTGGTATGCAGCGTGTCGGTCCAGCCCGCCAGGCTGACCTGGCTGCTGTCACCCATTTCGCCCAGGGTACCGGCGTTGTTGAAGGCAATGTCCAGACGGCCAAATTGTTCCAGCGCCGTCGCGACCAGCGCCTGCGCATACGCCTCGTCGCGGACATCGCCGGCCAGTGCCACCGCGCGTCCGCCGGCGGTCGCAATCTCTTGTACCAAACTGTCGAGTTCGGCCTGGCGGCGCGCGCCGACGACCAGCTGCGCGCCTTCGCTGGCGAACAAAAGCGCAGTGGCGCGGCCGATGCCGGAACTGGCGCCAGTAATGATGGCGACTTTGGATTGAAGACGTTGCATGGTGAGACTCCTTTGTGGTGGATGAGCAGCCCCGCTTTGCGTGAGCCGATGCATGCACTGTATGACGGCCCGGAATCGGAATCAAAGCCTTGCATCTGAATGATAGATTCAGAAAACCTGAATTGATGCGAGCAACATTGTTATTTCCATGACACAAAAACGGTCACTGCGTTCGATTTTTTAGCGCGCTGTCTCGGATCGCCCACGCCTTGCCATTGTCATTGACACGTCATTTCGCGTATGTACACTCGTCGGTTCCAGCGTTTCTTTCAGTACATTCCATGATCGATAGAACTTTGGCTGCATCCTCCCTTCTTGCGTCCGTGGCGCTGTCGACCTTGCTCCTGTACGGTAGCGTGGCGCCCGACGCCTCTGCGCAGGAAAGTATCCGCCCCGCGTACACGGCCGATTTCGTGGCGCAAATGCTCGATTACGTTTCTCGCGACTACGCGCTGGCCGTGGCGAACGGCAAAGTCATCGACGAAGATGAATACGTCGAGCAACTGGTGGTCAGCGGCTCCGCGCTGGAAGTGAGTGATCAGGTCAAGGCGATCAAAGCTGAGCCGGCCATCCGCACCGATATCGAAAGACTCATCGAGCTGATCAAGGAAAAAGCGCAGCCTGACGCCATCAAGAAGCAGGCATTGAAAGCGCGTGATGCCATCTATGTGGCCGGTGGCACGGCAACCGCGCCGCGCAACTGGCCCAGCCTGCTACAGGGGAAACAGCTGTTCGCAGCCAATTGTGCGTCCTGCCACGGCGCGTCGGGCAACGGCCAGGGCGCTGCAGCGCAGACACTGGCATCGAAACCCATGAATTTTCTCGATTCTGGCCGCATGGCATCCATGTCGCCCTTGTCCGTGTACACCTCCGCCAAATTGGGCGTGCAGAACACCGCCATGCCAAGCTTTGCGTCCTTGGCCGAGGACGAGTTGTGGGCCGTGTCGTTTTATGTGCTTGCGCTGCGGCCGCGCATGGATTTGCCCGTTGCAGCCAGGCTGGATCGGACGGCCGCCGATCTTTGGTTAAAGGCCGCGGCCACGCTGCCCGATGAGGAATTGATGCAAACACTACCCGGCTCGTCCAGTGAGCGCCTGAAGTCGCTGGCCCTGCTCAGAAGTTATTCCGAAGAGCGCAAGTAGTCGTTCTACAAACCGTGGATATGGAGAAAACAAATGCTGCATAAGAAAATGGATGGCGTTGTAAAGTCCTGCATCGTGCTTGTCGTTCTACTGTCGTCGTCGCTGGCATTTGCCGCCTCGGTCGTACGCGGGCCCTACCTGCAAAGCGCCAGCAGCGACAGCATCACCGTACGCTGGCGAACCGATACGGCGACGGATAGCCGCGTGCAATACGGCGCCAGCGCCAGCAGCCTGACATCGACTGCCTCGAGCGCCACGTCGACAAAGGAGCACATTGTCAAACTGACCGGCCTGAGCCCAAACACGAAGTATTTCTACAACGTGGGTGCCAGTGGCGCTGTGCAAGCTGGCGACGCGACCTACTATTTCAAAACCTCGCCCACAGCGGGCACGGCGGAACCCGCGCGCATCTGGGTCATCGGCGATGCAGGCACGGGTTCCTCCGGGCAAGCAGCGGTGTACAAGGCTTATCGCAATTACACCGGCAGCACGTACACGGATTTCTGGCTGATGCTGGGCGATAACGCCTACAACAGTGGCACCGATGCCGAATACCAGACCAATATGTTCAATGTGTACCCCGAGATGATGCGCCAGTCGCCGCTGTGGGCCACGATTGGCAACCATGACGGCACCAGCGCCGATTCCGCAACGCAGAGCGGCCCTTACTACGATATCCATACCTTTCCGAAGAACGCCGAAGCGGGCGGTGTGGCTTCCGGCACTGAAGCCTACTACTCCTTCAACTACGGCAATATCCACGTGATCGTGCTCGACTCGAACGAGACCAGCCGCGCCACCAATGGGGCGATGATGAACTGGATGAAAGCCGACCTGGCCAACGTCACCGCCACCTGGCTGATCGCCATCTGGCACCATCCGCCCTATACCAAGGGCTCGCACAATTCAGACACCGAAACGAACCTGATTGAAATGCGCAAGAACTTCCTGCCGATCCTGGAAAACTATGGCGTCGATCTGGTTCTTACTGGCCACAGCCATTCGTACGAGCGCTCCAAATTCATCGACGGCCACTATGGCGTCTCCAGCACCTACAGCAGCTCGTTTGAAGTCAACGGCGGCAGCGGCCGCGTCGATGGCACGGGCGCTTATACAAAAACGGCCAGCCTGCCGCACTCCGGCGCCGTGTATTCGGTCGTGGGCGCATCCGGCCAGGTCAGTGGCGGGACCTTGAATCACCCTGCCATGTTCTTGTCATTGAATGAACTGGGCTCGATGGTCATTGATGTATCGAACCAGACCATGGACATCAAATACCTGAACAACAACGGCGCGGTACGCGATTATTTCACCATCAGCAAAAACACCACACCGCCGACCACACCTGCCGCGCCTGGCGCGCTGACGGCAACAGCCGCTTCCTCGTCCGCCATCAACCTGGCATGGACCGACAATGCCAACAATGAAACCGGCTTCGACGTCGAACGCTCCAGCGACAATGTCAACTGGGCAGCGCTGTCTTCCGTCGGCAGCAATGTGCAGGCCTATGCCAGCACAGGCCTGGCCGCCAGCACGACCTACTACTACCGCGTGCGCGCCAAAAACAGTGCCGGTCCCTCGGCTTACTCCAACGTGGCCAATGCCACCACGCTCGGTGCCGGCAGCACAACGGTCACGGTGGACTTGCGCGACGGCTTGAACGGTTATGCTGGCACCCAGGATACGTATGTGGCCAGCGGTGCCAGCGGCTCCAACTTCGGCAGCGCCAGCGCGGTGATGGCGGATGGGTCGGATGGCTCGCGCGGCGAACTGGTGTCCCTCCTCAAATGGGGCGTGACTGGCATCCCGACCAGCGCGACCGTCAAGTCCGTACGTGTGGGTTTGCAAGCGTTCAATCCAAGCGCTGGCACTTACCGGCTGTATGCGCGCAACGCGGCCTGGACTGAAAGCACGGCCACCTGGAGCAACGCCAACATCGCCGGCGCGCAGGGTACCGAGATCGGCAACTTTGTACCGAGTGCCAATGGCGCCCACACGATCACGCTCAACGCCGCCGGCATCGCCATGGTGCAGGGATGGTTGAACGGGTCGGTTGCCAATCACGGCTTGACGGTGCGCTCCAGCAGTTCCGACGGCGTAGACTTGCGCTCCAGCGAGTACGGCACGGTCTCGCAACGGCCGACCCTGAGCATCACGTATCAAAATTAATCGCTGAAAAGCACGACGGCGGGGGACGACTCCCGCCGCTTTCATGGAGAGGATCGCATGATGCAGTTGAACCGCCTATTATTGGCTTTGCTGTTGTGCACTGGGCCGGCGTTGGCCCATGGCGCCCTGCACGATCAAATCCGCGATCTGAATGCGACGATGCGGCGCGAAGGCCAAAGTGCGCCGCTGCTGGTCCAGCGTGGGCGGCTGCAACTTGAACATGGCAACAACAAGGCGGCAACGCAGGATTTCCTTTCTGCGCTGAAGCGCAATCCGCAGGAGCGGTCGGCCTACTATTACCTGGCCGAACAGGCTTTCAATCAGAAGCGATTCCCCGATGCGCAGCGGCACGCTGAGAAGTTCTTATCGATGCTGCATGGTGAACCTGGCGCCATCGTGCGAGGTCAAAGCTTGTACGGGCAAGTTTTGCTGGCGCAGGATCAGTACCGCGCCGCCGAGAAAGCGTTCCGCATCGCTGTGGACCAGGCTGCGGAGCCCACGCCTGAACATTTCTTGCACCTTGCCGAGGCACAGGGCAAAGCAGGCGCGACTGCCGAAGCGCTTCGTAGTCTGGATGAAGGCATGCAAAAACTGGGAAGGCTGACTGTGCTGCAAAACAAGGCCATCAGCCTGAACGTCGCATCGAGCGCCTGGGACGACGCCCTGCAACGGCTGGACGCCATGATTGTGCAAGGCCAGGGACTGCCGGAACTCTACCTGCGCAAGGCAAGAATATTAATCGCTGCCGAGCGCCAGGGGACAGCGCGCGAAGCGGTGCAAGCGGGCCTGGCGTCGATCGACCAGATCCCGCAAGCAAGGCGTGAAACGCCAGCCATGAATCAGTTACGAACTGAACTGCTGGCTTTGCAAGCCGAGCACTGAACCTTTTCATGCCGGAACAATCTGGCCAGTTGCAGGCTCGAGGCTAAGCTCGCACGGTCAGGAATCCAGCGCGTTTTAACAGCGCAGCCAGTTCTGCCAGAAAGCCATCGAAGGTCGATGGCACATTGCCGCTGTCGATAAAGATATCCGACAGGACCAGCTCTGCATGATAATTGTCGCCTTTGCCCTTGGGGGAGTTGCGCCATATCCAGAAGTATTCGGCAGCCGAGTGCGCTCCCCTCCCGATACTGCGCCAGTGCGGATGCTGGCCAATGGTGCAGTCAAGCAGCCAGTTGAAACGTGCAATCGGTGTCCCATCCCGGCACTCATCTTCCATCGCATTCCAGATGAGCACTGACTGAACCTCGTTTTCGCGTAACACCAACATCAGGTCCAGCATGTCCTTGAAGCGTGGCCGCACCAGACACTGGTGCAGTTTCCACGCCAGCTGCAGTTCCAGCGCACAGCTCGACGGCAGCACAAAGGAAGGACCAAAGGCAGGCTGATAGGCAAGGGGACGCGGCGGCGGTTGCAAGGTCAGACCGAAGCTGACGTCCATCCCATTGATCTCGTGCAGCTGTTCGCCGACCCAGGCGACCAGGTCCGTGTTCACGGTCGGAAAATCATCGTCCATCGCATAATCGATACTGCGCCAAAAGGCGTTCTCGGAAAAGCTGCGGAAGCGGACACCATCGTCCAGCTCGGTCTCGGTGACCGCGGTCACCCACTGTGTGAGCGCCAAGGCATCAAGCGGACCCAGGCCGACCCAATCAAGATCTCCAGGCATGCGGCGCCAGCCTTCAGCGAGCTGCTGGCGCGTGACGTAGCTGCCTTTCAGCATGAAAGGACCATTGACCACAGCCGCGCGCCGCAGGAAGGCCTCCTCCACCGCAATGCGGAGAACGTCCGTGCGCGCAACACCCGTTCGCTCGGCAAATGCAGCGATGTCTGCTTCACTGATTTTCATTGCACGGACTCCAGCCAGCCGGTATCCAAAGAAAGATTACTATCGTACACGACGCGCTCCCACTGTTGTTTGCCTGGTGCCCACCCTTGCAAGCTCAGGGCTGCGCACAACGCATCGACGCGCGCCGCCAACGCGGCGAAGGCGCCGGTTTCACGCAGCGTGACAAAACAGTTGTCGCTGCCACGCTGTACATTGTTCGATAAGTGGCCGCCAAAGCGCTGGCTCAGCTCAGACAGCTGTGGACGCGTGGATGGCGCAATTGGCACACGCCCGTGCCATTCAAAATAGAGCGGCGGGCGCGTCGAGGCATCCGTATCGGCCACAACAAGCGCCTGTTCAATCTTGCAGCGCACGACCGGGTAATGCTTGCTGCACTGCTGCGCCAAACCATGTGCAAACACGAGGGCCGCGTCGACATCCCCGTCATGCGCCAGAGTCAGCATCGGCTGCAGCGGATAGTTTCCGCGCGCGAGTTCGATCACCAGGATTTTGGCGCCAACGTCAGTGGCAAACTGTTCAAAGGCCGGCCATTCTGCGCTCGCGATGTTCGCCGTCGTTAAATGAATTTCATGCATGGGGTTCCCGTCTGATCCGCTGCGTTACGATACATCACGTCCGTTCGCAGCACATATTTGGTTCCTGCCAGCACGCGCGCTCCCTGATGCCGCAAACGGTGCGGGAAGACCAGCGCCATACCAGTCTGCGGGCGAATGGATTCCCAGCCAAATTCCGTCGCGCCACCCTCGTAGTCTGCATTCAGGTAAATGATGAACGTCAGCATACTTTCTTCCTGCTCTGACGGGCGATATGTCCCATCCTGATGCCATTTGAAGAACTGCTCGTTCGTGTAGCGATAGAACCGGAAACGCGGATTGAAACCGCTTGGGTACCAGCGGTCCAGGTCGGGCGGCAGGCAAGGCAGGGCGCGCGTGAACAGGCGCTTGGCCAGATCTGCATCGTCATGCAGAATACGGTCATTATTGCGAGCGTCCTTGAGGATGCGGTCACCTTCGTCGGTGCTGATCACCGCTTCCGTGAAACCGATCTGTTCGCTTTGTGCGATCAATCCCGCGCATTCTTGCGCGCTCAAAAAATCGTGAATGGTGAAGATGCCCGCGCCAAAGCGGGTCAGGTGCATTGCTGGGGAAGTGCTGTCTGTTTGATGCATATTGCTCTCGCTGAAAATGGAATCGGTGGTCTTGGTGCGCGTTCGAACAGCGCTACCCCCATTCACATTGCAGCATCAAAAAAACCCCGGCGGCCAAAGGCACACCAGGGTTTGTTTGCAAGCGGTACGGCAGGATTCAGAACGGAATGTCGTCGTCCATGTCCGAGAAGTTGGGTGCCGGACGTGGTGCCGGACGCGGCGCCGGGGCCGCTGGCGCCTGGCGCGGGGCCTGCTGCTGTTGCTGCTGACGCTGCGGCGGGGCATCGTAGCCGCTGTCGTCCATGCCGCCGCCGGCGTCGCCGCCCATGCCTTGACGGCCACCCAGCATTTGCATCTGCTCGGCGATGATGTCGGTTGCGTATTTCTCGACGCCGTCCTTGTCCGTGTATTTACGGGTTTGCAGGCGGCCTTCGACGTAGACCGACGAACCTTTTTTCAGGTACTGGCCAACGATTTCAGCCAGGCGGCCGAAGAAGGAAATGCGGTGCCATTCGGTCAGCTCTTTTTGCTCGCCGGTGTTGCGGTCCTTCGATTTGTACGAGGTCGCGACGGCGATGTTGGCGATAGCGTCACCGCTCGGCATGTAGCGAATTTCCGGGTCACGGCCCAGGTTGCCGACGATGATGACTTTATTGACTGATGCCATGTATTACTCCTGTAGAACCGCAGCGAGCACTGCGGCACGATGTTTTTACCAAACGACGATTATATGTCACTCGTTCGGACTACGAGGCGGTTTTATCGCAAAGGGCAACCGTTTTTGACTTCGACCACGTGCTATGGGCCCCCGCCTGCGCGAGGGCGATGATGTGCACTCGTCATCCGTTTGCCTGGAGCATGAATACTGGTATTATATACAGTATTCATTCGCATCTCTTCTTTGAGCGATATCAAGATGCCACGACCCTGGTAGTGGCCGACGTCGCTATCGAAACACGGCTATAGTTACAGGCTGACCCGTTTAAGGCACAACACATGGAACAGATCCGCATTCGCGGCGCACGTACGCACAACCTCAAGAACATCAATCTCGATCTGCCGCGCAACAAGCTGATTGTGATTACCGGCCTGTCCGGCTCGGGCAAGTCGTCGCTCGCCTTTGACACCCTGTACGCCGAAGGCCAGCGCCGCTATGTGGAATCGCTGTCGGCCTATGCGCGCCAGTTCCTGCAGCTGATGGAAAAGCCCGACGTCGATCTGATCGAGGGCCTGTCGCCGGCCATCTCGATCGAGCAGAAGGCCACCTCGCACAACCCACGTTCCACCGTCGGCACCGTCACCGAAATTCATGATTACCTGCGCCTGCTGTATGCGCGCGTGGGTACGCCTTACTGCCCCGACCATCCGGAAAATCCGCTGGCCGCGCAAACCGTGTCGCAGATGGTCGACGCTGTGCTGGCGATGCCGGAAGAGACCAAGCTCATGATCCTGGCGCCCGTGGTGGCCAACCGCAAGGGCGAGCACTCGGACCTGTTCGAAGGCATGCAGGCCCAGGGCTTTGTGCGCTTTCGGATCCAGAGCGGCACCCACGCCGCCAAGATCTACGAAATCGACGACCTGCCCAAGCTGAAGAAAACCGAGAAGCACACGATCGACGTTGTCATCGACCGCGTCAAGGTCAACGCCGAGATCAAGCAGCGCGTGGCCGAAAGCTTCGAAACGGCACTGCGCCTGGCCGATGGCCGCGCAGTGGTGCTCGAGATGGATAGCGGCGCCGAGCATGTCTACTCGAACAAATTCGCCTGCACCACTTGCGGCTATTCGCTTCAGGAACTCGAGCCGCGCCTGTTCTCGTTTAATAATCCGATGGGCGCCTGCCCCGAGTGCGATGGCCTGGGCCATATCGAGTTCTTCGACCCGCGCCGCATCGTCGCCTTCCCCAACCTGTCGCTGGCGTCGGGCGCCGTCAAGGGCTGGGACCGGCGCAACCAGTTCTACTTCCAGATGCTGTCGAACCTGGCCGCATTTTACGAATTCGATATCGATGCGCCGTTCGAAAAACTGAGCGAAGATGCGCAGAAGGCGGTGCTGTACGGTTCCGGCAAAACCTCGATCCCGTTCACCTATGTGAACGAGCGTGGCCGCACCGTGATCCGCGAGCATACCTTCGAAGGCGTGATCACCAATCTGTCGCGCCGCTATCGCGAAACCGATTCGATGGCGGTCAAGGAAGAACTGGCCAAGTTCATCAACGAGAAGCAGTGCCCTTCCTGCGATGGCGCGCGTCTGCGGGTGGAAGCACGCTACGTCAAGGTCGGCACCGGCAAGCAGCAGCGCGCCATTTATGAAGTGGCACGCAAGCCCTTGCGTGACTGTCTCGAGTTCTTTGAAAAGCTCACGCTCAAGGGCGCCAAGAAGGACATTGCCGATCGCGTGATCAAGGAAATCATCTCGCGCCTGAAGTTCCTCAACAATGTGGGGCTGGACTACCTGTCCCTGGACCGCAGCGCAGATACGCTCTCGGGCGGCGAGGCGCAGCGCATTCGTCTGGCTTCGCAAATTGGTTCGGGGCTGACTGGCGTGATGTACGTGCTCGATGAACCGTCAATCGGGCTGCACCAGCGCGACAACGACCGCCTGATCGAAACGCTCAAGCATCTGCGCGACATCGGCAACAGCGTGCTCGTGGTCGAGCATGACGAAGACGCGATCCGCACGGCCGACTATGTGGTCGACATGGGCGTTGGTGCGGGCGTGCATGGCGGCGAGATCATCGCCGAGGGCACGCTCAAGGATATCCTGAAGAACAAGAAGTCCCTGACTGCCAAATACTTGAACGGCACGCTGAAGATCGCGGTGCCCAAGAAGCGCCAGGTGTCGGACCCGAACCGTCAGCTGGTGATTGCCGGGGCGACTGGCAACAACCTGAAGAAGGTCACGCTCAAGCTGCCGGTGGGTCTGCTCACCTGCATTACCGGGGTGTCGGGTTCGGGCAAGTCGTCGCTGGTGAACGACACGCTGTATCCGGCATTGTCGCGCCATCTGTATGGCTCGCAAACCGAACCCGCGCCGCACGATTCGATCAGCGGTCTGGAACACTTTGACAAGGTGATCTCGGTCGACCAGGCGCCGATCGGGCGCACACCGCGCTCCAATCCGGCGACCTACACCGGCCTGTTCACGCCGATCCGCGACCTGTTCTCGGGTGTGCCGGCGGCCAAGGAACGCGGTTACAGCGCGGGGCGCTTCTCGTTCAACGTCAAGGGTGGGCGCTGCGAGGCGTGCCAGGGCGACGGCGTGATCAAGGTCGAGATGCACTTCCTGCCGGACGTGTATGTGCCGTGCGATGTCTGCCACGGCAAGCGCTACAACCGCGAAACGCTGGAAGTGCAGTACAAGGGCAAGAACATCACCCAGGTGCTGGACATGACGGTAGAAGACGCGCACGAATTCTTCAAGCCGGTGCCGGTCATCGCGCGCAAGCTGCAAACGCTGCTCGATGTGGGCCTGGGTTACATCAAGCTGGGGCAAAGTGCGACCACGCTGTCAGGTGGCGAGGCGCAGCGGGTGAAGCTGTCGCTGGAGCTGTCCAAGCGCGATACGGGACGTACGCTGTACATCCTGGACGAGCCGACCACGGGGCTGCACTTCCATGACATCGACCTGCTGCTGAAGGTGATTCACCGCCTGCGCGACCAGGGTAATACGCTGGCCATCATCGAGCACAATCTCGATGTGATCAAAACGGCGGACTGGATTGTGGACCTGGGGCCCGAGGGTGGGGCCGGTGGTGGGCAGATTATTGCTGCGGGTACGCCGGAGGATGTGGCCAAGAATCCGGCCAGTGTGACCGGGAAGTATTTGGGGCCGTTGTTGAAGGGGTGATGTTTACTGGCGGCGCTAATGTGCCATGGGCCGCGAGGCGTCGCACCGCCGCCTGCGCGAGGGCGATGTAGCAACTACATCGCCCTCGCGAAGGCGGGGGCCTATACCACCTGTGAGTTATCTACCCCCCCGCAGTCCCAATCGGCAGCACCCGCTTCTCCACCATCTTCCAGTGCCCGCTGTCATCGAGCTGCAAGGTAAACCGCACCGGAATGCTTGGCTTGTTATGCGCATCCTGCGGGCCGTAAATATTGCCCTGCAAAACCAGCGTGTCTTCCGTGTATTCCACCACCCGCCGCACAAAGCGCACCGGGCTTTCAAACTGCACCAGCGGTGACGACAGCTTTGGATCAACCACAAAGCGCCCGCCGCTGATGGTGGCAATGGCAATATAGGTAGCCTCGTCGCCCGGCCCGGCGATACAGCCCGGATCCCCGGTCCACAGCACGGCATAGCGCGCCTGCTGGCGCTCGCCGCGCTTGTAGGGCACCAGCGTGAGCACGTCGGCAGGACGCACGCGCACGCCGGGGCAGGCGATCGCGTTGGCGTAGCGCTTGACGACGTCAGCGACACCTTCCTTGATATCGTCACTGGTCTTGTCGACCGCCGCAGCGGCAGCCTGCGCACAGGCCCCGAACGCTAATGCAAGCAATACTTTTTTCATGCTATTTACACAGTTCAACATTTAGACCACATCTTGCCACGACTGTGGCGAAACAGGTACACGCTTTGTCACTTCCGCCAGAACGTGTGGCCCAAGGTCCCTGCCGATGCGCCTTGAGGGAGCGTGTCGCGGTACTTTTGAATTGCGACTCGCCCCCGACAGGACAGTTGAACATACTTGTTAGCACATCAACTCGGGAATTTGCAGCCGTGGCTCGTTATCTGATCGCTATCATGCTGGCCATCGTGGCGGCCTGCGCTTTTTCCTGGCCTACCGGCCCGCGCGAAACCAAGGGCTACCCTGAAACGCTGGGCGAGGGCGTGACATCGTCGGCGCTCAATGTCGGTGGCAACAATCTTCTCGCCAGCGCACCGCAATATGGTTTGTCCACCTTTGTGCGCCATGCCAGTGCAGCGGACGGTGTACGCGGGCGCGCCGGAGCATTCGAACTGCTGTACCACGCCCCGAATCGCGATCCGGAAGCGGCCGCGCCGTATCAGCCGCCGTCGGTGCCGGACCGTCTGCTCGTGATTTTCGATGGCAATGTGATGGCGGAAGAAGCCGTGCCGTTCGAATTTGCCGGCGCCCATCCCGGGCGCAAACTGGAAATGGCCCAGCTGAATGTGGGCGACAAGCGCTTCTTGCTGGTGAGTACCAGAAGCGAGAGCGGCGAACCGCTCTGGTTCGCCATTTTTACTGCCAAGGGCAAGCTTTTATACCGGGGCGGCTTGCCGCACAACGATTACCGCTTCCTCGAACATGCCGACGGCATTTCCCTGCTCGACGACAGCGGACACGGCAAGCGCATCACTCTCTTATGACAGGCGCACCGGTCGGTCGATAAAGTTGCTCTCGGCCGACCACAGACTGCTCGCCCGCCCCAGCAGCACCGCTTCGCCATCGGCCAGCCAGCCGTCCGCATCGGCGATGTTCCACATGGCCTGCAGCAGACGACGGCGCAGATCAGGCTGGACGATTTCTCCCAGCATGGCATCAATCGCCGTCCGCTCGACCTGCACCATGCCGTATGTGGCCGAGGTGAGCAAGTCATCGCACAGCTCCTGCAATAGCTGTTGAAACGCATCTTGCTCAAGGTCGATGTACTGCAGGATGCGGCTGCGGCTCAGTGCAGTCAGTTCGCTGTGGGCAAGGTTGCCATCGACCACCATGGACAGTGCCAGCAGTCGGCCAGCAGCCTGGGCAGAATCAATCGGGTAGTTACGCATTGCTTTACTCCATTTTCAGAAAAAGACGGGCCAGGTCGGATGGTTGGCTTTACTTCTCATTCTTGCCGCCAGGCGCGATGAACGCACTGGCCAGGCAGCTTGCCGCAATAAGCACCGCGACCACGGTCAGCGACGCCTGAATTGGCACGTGGTACCACGGCATGATGAGCATCTTCACACCGATAAACGTCAGCACCATCGCCAGACCGTACTTGAGCAGGTGGAAGCGGTCGGCCATGTCCACCAGCAGGAAGTACAGCGCACGCAGGCCGAGTATCGCGAACAGATTCGACGTGAACACGATGAACGGATCGGTCGTGATGGCGAAGATGGCGGGAATCGAATCCACCGCAAACACCAGGTCCGTCACCTCGATCAGGATCAGCACCAGGAACAGCGGCGTCACGTAACGCACGCCATCGCGCATGATCGTGAAACGCTCGCCATGGTCGCCCTCGGCCACCCGCAGGTGACGGCGCGCAAAGCGCAGCACGGCATTGTTGGTCACGTCCGGCTCGGCGTCGGCCGCCACCAGCATGCGGATACCGGTCACCAGCAGGAAGGCGCCAAAAATGTACAGTACCCAGCTGAACTCGCTCACCACCCAGGCACCCGCCAAAATCATGATCGCCCGCATCACAATCGCGCCCAGCACGCCGTAGATCAACACGCGCCGCTGGTACTGGGCGGGCACCTGGAAGGCGCTGAAGATGAGCAAGAATACGAACACGTTATCGATCGACAGCGTCTTCTCGATCAGATAGCCGGAAAAGAATTCAAGCGCTTTTTGATCGGCAATGTCGGACCCCACCGTGCCCTTCAAATACCACCACAGGGCGCCATTGAACAGCAGCGCCAGGCTCACCCACACGAGCGACCACAGGCCGGCTTCCTTGACGCTGACCTTGTGCGCCTTGTTGCCGCCGAAGACAAACAAATCCAGGGCCAGCATCAGCAGCACGAAGGCGACGAAGCCGGCCCACATGGGCGCGCTTGCGATACTTTCCAATCCATTCATTCCATTTCTCCTGAAATCAACACGGAGCCGGGGCCACGATGGCCCCGGCATCCTTGATCAGCGTGCCGGCTCGTCGGCGCCGCCATCGGTGGCATCCGCCACGCCAGTTGCCTGCGCCTGCGGCGCAAAGGCACGCTGACGCTCCATGCGTCTGAGTACTGCACGGTCGACTCGGTTCGCGGCGCGGTCAATTGCGGCGTACAAATCGGTTTCGGTATCTTCGATCACCACGTCGGCGCCGCCCGCCAGACGGACCTGCACCTTGCAGCGCTTGTCACGCCCACCGCGCGGACCGTTGATGTCGGACAGCGAGACGGCCAGCTTGCGCAGCCGCGCCCCGGTCCAGCCGAGCGCGCTTGCCATGCGGCGCTCGACGTGAGCGCGCAGGGCGTCGGTCAATGCAAAACCATTTGCCTGGATACTGATATGCATGATGTCCTCCTTGATGTGTGATGACAGGGACCATCTTAGGCCCGCACAATACATCGTACAAATCGAATATACTTTCCACATCAATCGAAAAAACCGATGTATAAAGAAAACCATGTCTTCGCTTAACTTCAAGCATCTGCGCTATTTCTGGATGGTGGCCAAGACCGGCAGCATCGCGCGTGCAGCCGAGCAGCTGCATCTGACGCCGCAATCCATTTCGGGGCAACTGACGGAATTTGCCGACACGCTTGGCGTGGAACTGTTCCGGCGCGTTGGCCGCAACCTGGAGCTCACCGACACCGGGCGCCGCATCCTGCGCTACGCCGAAGACATTTTCAGCACTGGCGACGAGCTGCTGGAAGTCGTGCGCGATCAATCGCTGATGACGGCGCAGGCGTTCCGGGTGGGGTGCAGCGATTCCGTCTCCAAGCTGATCGCGTGCCGTCTGGTGCAGCCGGCACTCGGGCTGGAGGAGCCGCTGCGCCTGATCTGCCGCGAAGGCCGCCTGGCCAGCCTGCTGGCCGACCTGGCCGTGCACCGGCTCGACCTGATCATTGCCGACCGGCCCATGCCATCGCACCTGAGCGTGCGTGGTTACAACCATTTGCTGGGCGAAAGCAAAATGACCCTGTTTGGCACAGCAGCGCTGGCGGCGACCATGCGCGGGCCGTTTCCTGGCTGCCTGAACGGCGTGCCGCTGTTACTGCCTGGCGAAGACTTTGCCATTCATCACAGGCTGCTGCAGTGGCTGGGCAGTCAGGGCTTGCACCCGCGTATCGTGGGTGAATTCGACGACAGCGCGATGATGAAAGCCTTTGGCCAGTCCGGCGCCGGCGTCTTTTTCGCGCCCACCGTGATCGCCAGCCAGGTGTGCGAGCAATACCATGTGGTGCCGCTCGGTCAGGTCGATGCGCTGAGCGAGCAGGTGTATGCCATTACCAGCGAACGCCGCCTCAGCCATCCTGCCACGCTCGCAATCAGCCGCAATGCGCGCCATGGGCTGTTCGTTTCAGGCGCCGGAGACACCCCGCAGCAGCCTCAAGCACTGTAAAATCGTCACTTGTCCATCGCTCTACGGAACCTGCATGCCGATTGCCACAACGACGCTTCGCTGGTGTCTCGCAGCCACGCTGGCCGTGCTGCTGCAGGCGCGGGCGATGGCCGCCTGCGACTGTCCTGCCCCGCAGAAGGACAGCAGCGGCTTTCTGCACCTGACGGCTGACGGCAAGATCGCCCTGCCTGAAAACGCGCTGGGCGTGCTGTTCTGGAAAAAGCCCGCGCTCAAGACCCATCGGCGCGACCAGAAAGGCAACCAGATCCTGCTGGAGGTGCCGCCCAAGCTCAAGGCCAAGGATTTCACCATCCGCGACGTCACTGCCAACCGCAACCTGAAGGTGATGCTCAAGCATCTCGATCCCGGTGACCAGCTGGGCGAGCCTGACATCACCTACTATCTGATGCGCAAGGGTGCCTTTGGCGATGATGTGGCGCCACGCGAAGACATGCGGATCCTGGCCGAAAAATACGGCCTGCGCGACATCAGCCATGCCGTCGACGATTCAGCCGGGCTGTTCCGCGTTGCGCCAGCCGGCGGCTTTATCGCCGGCCATGTGTACGAATTTGAGAATGTCGAAGAAGACGACGACATGGAAGACGATACCGCCGAAGTGAGCGTGGGGCCAAAGCTGGCCTTGTCCGACAGCGACAAATTCAGCATACAGCCCCAGGGTCAGGCGGTACGCAAGCTGCTGCCGGTGGCCACCGCTGCCAGCTGCAGCGCGCGCTACGCGGCCATCGTCCAGCCCGTGCAGTACGCCATCCCGGCCGCGCGCGAGCCGTATCGCCACCTGCTGTCGTTTTATACGCGCCAACAATTCTTTGGCAGCGATCTGGGCCGTACTGGCGCCCAGCCGAAAGTATTTTTGCCCTACCAGTACCGCTCCAGTGTATGTGCGGCTGCGCCCGCGTTTGGCGCGTCGGAGACGGGTCCGGACAAGGACATCATTTTCACCGGCTGTCCCAAGTTGGGGGTGGCACCGGACCGCCGCCTGGTGCGCGGCTACGCTGCCATGCTGGAGCTGGAAGATACGCTGCACGAAACACCGGTGCTGGAGATGCAGTTTGACCAGGCAAGCGGGCCGGCATGCTGGCGCTTGCGCCTGACGCAGGATGGGGGCAGTGCGAGCGGGTGGCGTGACTGGCTCGGCGAGTAACACCACCACATCGTCCTCGCGAAGGCGGGGACCCATAGCACGCTGCCGAAGTTGTTCAGCACGCTATGGGTCCCCGCCTCCGCGAGGACGAAGTGCAGGGCAAAAAAAAACGGCACCTGAAGGTGCCGTTTTCATTTCCCGCGATGCGCTTATGACGCGAGGCGTTTTTCCAGATCGGTCTTGGTCGTGACCAGTTCTTGTGGCAGGTGATAAGCCAGCTTCTCGAACAACTCATCGTGCAGCTTGAGTTCTTCTTTCCAGGCAGCGGTGTCGATCGAGGTGATCGTGTTGAACTGCTGCTCGGTGAATTCCAGGCCGTCCCAGTTCAGGTCAGCAAAGTTCGGGGTGGTGCCGAACACGTTTTCGGTGCCGCCAGCGCTGCCTTCGATGCGCTCGAGCATCCACTTCAGGACGCGCATATTGTCGCCAAAGCCAGGCCAGACGAACTTGCCTGCTTCATCGGTACGGAACCAGTTGACGCAGTAAATCTTCGGCAGGGCTGCGGCGTTCTTGCTGCCGATTTTCTTGCCCATGTCCAGCCAGTGCTGGAAGTAGTCAGCCATGTTGTAGCCGATGAAAGGCAGCATGGCGAATGGATCACGGCGCACGATGCCCATCTGGCCGGCAGCGGCCGCGGTGGTTTCGGAGCCCATGGTCGCGGCCATGTAGACGCCTTCGTTCCAGTTGCGCGCTTCGGTCACCAGCGGCACCGTGGTCGACCGGCGGCCACCGAAGATGAAAGCCGAGATCGGCACGCCGGCAGGATCGTCCCAGGCTGGGTCAAGCACCGGATTCTGGGTTGCCGCAACGGTAAAGCGGGCATTCGGATGCGCTGCCTTGACGCCCGATTCCGGGGTCCAGTCATTGCCCTGCCAGTCGATCAGGTGCGCCGGGGCCTCTTTGGTCAGGCCTTCCCACCAGACATCGCCATCGTCGGTCAGCGCGACGTTGGTGAAGATGGTGTTGGCATCCATCGAGGCCATGCAGTTCGAATTGGTCTTGGTGTTGGTGCCCGGTGCCACGCCAAAGTAGCCGGCTTCGGGATTGATGGCGTACAGGCGGCCATCGGCACCTGGTTTGATCCAGGCGATATCGTCGCCGATGGTGGTGACTTTCCAGCCGTTGAAGCTTGCTGGCGGAATCAGCATGGCGAAGTTGGTCTTGCCGCAAGCCGAAGGGAAGGCCGCTGCCACGTAGTGCTTTTTGCCTTCAGGCGATTCAACGCCCAGGATCAGCATGTGTTCTGCCAGCCAGCCTGTGCCGCCTGCCTGGGCTTCCTGGAAGCCCATGTTGGAAGCAATGCGCAACGCGAAGCACTTCTTGCCCAGCAGCGCATTGCCGCCGTAGCCGGAACCGAAGGACCAGATTTCGCGCGTCTCAGGATAGTGCACGATGTATTTGGTTTTGTTGCACGGCCAGGCCACGTCTTTTTGACCAGCGGCCAGTGGCGCGCCCACGGTGTGCACGCAAGGCACGAACTCGCCGTCGGTGCCCAGCACGTCGTACACAGCTTTGCCCATGCGCGTCATGATGCGCATGTTGACGGCAACGTAAGGCGAATCGGACAGTTCCACGCCGATATGGGCGATCGGCGAACCAAGCGGGCCCATCGAGAACGGCACCACGTACAGGGTGCGGCCAGCCATGCAGCCGTCGAACAGTTCGTTGAGGGTATTGCGCATTTCAACCGGGGCCATCCAGTTGTTGGTTGGCCCGGCCTGCTCTTTGGTTTCGGAGCAGATGTAAGTGCGGTCTTCCACGCGGGCGACGTCGGTCGGGTCCGAGCATGCCAGGTAAGACCCCGGACGCTTGGCCGGGTTCAGTTTTTTCATGGTGCCAGCGGCGACCATCTCGCCACACAGGCGATCGTACTCTTCCTGCGAGCCGTCGCACCAGTAGATGCGGGCCGGCTTCGTCAGGGCAGCAATTTCGCTGACCCAATTGATGAGCTTTTGATGTTTGATGTAAGCTGGGGCGTTCAATGTTGCTACGCCACCCATAACGGGCTGATTCATACTACCTCCAATGCCAATAAGAATTCTTTTCTTGTTCCGGCACGGCAGGATCGTCGTCAGCTTGTGGCTTGCGCTCGGAAATCCAATCCAGGGGATGGTTCGGCGATACGGCGGTCTTGTCGACAACCCCGGCGAAGGTAGAGGGGTTGGTGGAACGGTCCTGCTGGAACCGACGGGTCGGCGCCTTAATTTTGGCCCGATTGTACACCTGCCAATAGCCGATTTAAACGAAAATGTAGTAAGAATAGTTGAGTGACGTAGTAGGCTATTCCGAAATCACCAGATCCCGTTATTGTCCTACGAATTTTTATCTAACTTCGCTCAACTTCCATGAAAATAGCCATACTTGATGACTTTCAAGATGCAGTCCGGAATCTGGATTGCATCGAACTTTTGGCCGGCCACGACGTGAAAATCTTCAACAATTCAGCCCGCGGCGCCGGCCAGCTGGCCATCCGTCTGGCTCCGTTTGAGGCCCTGGTATTGATCCGTGAACGGACCACGCTGTCACGCGCGCTGCTGAGCAAATTGCCCAATCTGAAGCTCATCTCGCAGACCGGCAAGGTCAGCGGCCATGTGGATGTGGCGGCTGCCACCGAGCATGGCATCGCAATTGCCGAAGTGGTGGGTTCGCCTGTGGCCCCGGCGGAACTGGCCTGGGCGCTGATCATGGCGGCGTCGCGGAAAATCGTGCCCTATGCGAACAACCTGAAAGATGGACTGTGGCAGACCGCCTCCATCAATCCCGCCTTGAACGGCCTTGGTACTGTGCTGCGCGGCAAAACGCTGGCGATCTGGGGCTACGGGAAGATTGGCCGGCTGGTAGCCGGTTACGGCAAGGCCTTTGGCATGCAGGTACTGGTCTGGGGCGGCGACGCCAGCCGCGCTGCCGCCCAGGCCGACGGCTTTGAAGCAGCACCGTCGCGCGCCGATTTTTTTGCGCGTGCAGATGTACTCAGCCTGCACCTGCGGCTGGTCGAGGCCACGCGCGCCATTGTGCAGGCCGACGATCTGGCGCGCATGAAACCGACGGCCTTGCTGGTCAATATCAGCCGCGCCGAACTGGTGGCAGAGGGGGCGCTGGAAGCGGCATTACACCTGGGCCGGCCAGGCCAGGCAGCGCTCGATGTGTTCACCAGCGAGCCGCTGGCAGCGGACGCGCCGCTATTGCGCATTCCGACCGTGCTGGCCACGCCGCACCTGGGCTACGTTGAAAAGGATAGCTACGAAATGTATTTCAAGGCGGCGTTCGAGAACATCGTGCAGTTTGCGAAGGGCACGCCGAGCAATATCCTTAATCCGGCCGCGCTCGACTCACGCTAGCGCGGCGCGGATCTGCGCCCGTTCCTGCTCGGTAAAGGCAAGCACGGTCAGATCGTGATCGATCAGGATCAGCAAGGGCGAATCGGGCACTGCGACTGCCAGCGCCAGCCCTGGCGTGCCGGGCAGGTACAGAGGCTGGTCGCCGACCCGCAGCCGGTTGCTGCTCTTCACTTGTACGCCGTCGACTGTGCTTTCGAAGCGTACATTGTTGTGACGGTCGATATCGCGCACCGTCACGATCAGGGGCCGCAGTTCCATCTTCTTGCCTTCCAGGCGCACACGCTGCTTACTGCGCCAGCCCATCCGGGCACACAAGCAGGACAGGGCACCGAGCACTGCGCACAGCACCAGCAAGGTAAAGATGCGGTTGCCGATATGGGCGGTGCCCAGCGTGGTGGTGACGCGTTCCGGGCGAACCGTGCTGCGCAGGACGTCCACGGTGGTCTCGTAGCTGGTGCCAAGGAAGAGGTAGCTCTGCTCGACCGTGGCCAGCTGGTCGACCGCGGGATCTGGACGATAGGTGATCTTGGCTTCGCAATCGACGAAGATGAACTTCATACGCCGGCAGGCGCCGTCGATTTCGGCGTTTTCTTCCACCACGGATTTGCCTTCCCGCTTCATGGCGGCATCGCGCGCAATGTCCGGCAAGCTCAAGCCCATGGACAGCAGCACCAGCACGCCGAAGACAAGCGCCATGGCAAACATGGTCAGGGTGTTGTCGACGGTGCCGCCAAAATAGATGTGAATACGCCGGCGCGGGAAGACGTCGAGCAAGTCCGTACCCCGGGACGCGGGCGGCATGAGCGAGTTGGACGTGGACATTGGCAAGCCTTGTGATCGATTACTTGTGCCCGGAGAATAGGGCGACATTGAGAAAACGATAATAACATTTTCTCGTAAGTACGAAAATGTCAGAAGACTATGCTGTTGGGATACTGCGACAGGCGGCGCTAATCGGATGTTTCCCGCAAGCTTGTTTCGCCAAGAACCCGAATCGGCGGCGCCGGCAGCACATGCGCGCCAGTCCACAGACCAGCCCAGCCTGGCGGCCAGCCGATAGGAGGACCTTGATAAGCCGGTAAACCCGCACGCACGGCAATCACTGGCACGGGCGGCGCGTCGCGCAAACCGCCGGCGGCGGCGCGCTCCATGTCCAGACTGTACATATAGCCCGGCAGCAGCGCCTGGCATACGCCTTCGAACCAGTTGCGGTGGTCTTCGTCGCGCCCCAGCGCCTGGGCCAGGCCCTGGGGATCAAATTTGGCCAGCGCATGGATCAGCTCGTCGGTGCTGGCGCCAGGAGAATCGCCCCATCCCATCACCGGATTGCTGTTGTACTCGGCTCCCGAACCATACCAGCCTTCGCGCCAGGGTCGCTGCATCCAGTTGCGCTGGCCGGTAAACAAATGCCAACGCCAGTGCAGACCGGATGGCTTGGGCCAGGAATACAGATACAGCTTCTCATAGCCGGCCTGATGCAGTGCGCGCACCATGGCCATCAGACGCGCGTGCGGCATCCGGTCTGGTGGCGCGTGGCGGAACAGGATCGCTTCACCGTCGGCATGCTGGACTTCGTCTTGCGACAGATTCAGGTCCAGAGTGCGCGCTTCGCTGCCGAAGCGGGCGGAAATCCAGCCCGTGAGCAGGTTGACATGCGTGATGACGCCATACCCGCGATGGCGATGGAAAATAACGGTACCTGGGGCAACGGCTTTCATGGGGAGGAGATGGGCGTGGTTGAAATCGGCGCCGTCGTAACGGCTGTCAGAGGCATGAGGGTTTGACGGTGCGCTTGATTTTAGCTCAGCTGCGATGTTTGCGCGTTTCGACACGGGCGATGCTAACCGGTATCATTAGGCACCTTTTTCCACAGAATCTCCAGAACATTATGAGCTTGCGCATCATCGCCACCGGCGGCACTTTCGACAAACATTACAACGAACTGAACGGCACACTGGGTTTTGCCGACAGCCACTTGCCGGAAGTGATCGCGCGCAGCCGCATGACCATCCCCGTGCAACTCGAAATTCTCCCCCTGCTCGATTCGCTGGACATGCAGGATGCGGACCGTGAGCGTGTACTCACTTCGTGCCAGGGCGCGGCCGAGAAAGCCATCGTCATTGTGCACGGGACCGATACGATGAAGGAGACCGCCGCGGTTCTGGGCGCCCAGGCGCTGGGCAAAACGATCGTTTTCACAGGCGCCATGATTCCGTATTCGATCGCCAACTCCGACGCGCTGTTCAATCTGGGCTTTGCCAGCGCCGCCGCACAAACCCTGCCGGCCGGCGTCTACGTGGCCATGAACGGCCAGGTTTTTGCCTGGGATAACGTGACCAAGAACCGCGCAGCAGGCGTGTTCCAGCCCTTGTAATCCGCGCAGACGAAAAAAAAGCCGGCGGCCCTTGCGGGGCACGCCGGCTTTTCGCCAACTGCGCTTAACGAATCACAACGTGCGCTTGGGCAGCGGCGTTGTTTGGCACGGCCGTTCCGGTTTGCAGCACAAAGATTTGCTTGCCGGCCGTGGTATGGAACACCCCGACGCCGTAGGCTGGCTGACCGTTCACCAGCGGCAGCGCGACGTCCTGACCGTAGACCATGTTCACCGTGGTAAAGCTGCTGTAGGACTGGCGCAGCAAGCCGCCCGAAATGGTCAGCATCACGGTTTCCCCGTTGACTGGCGAAGTGCTGGCCCATTGCAGCGCGGTAGGACCACCCGCGTTCCAGGTGCCGGCGTAGCTCGGCGTTGGACTGGTGAACAGGTAGTCGCGGTTCCTGCCCAGCAGGACTTCGTCATTCTGGGCCAGGAAGAAGGCCGGTGAAATCTGGCCGGTCGGCCCATAGAAGACTTGCCCTGCGCCGGAGACTTTGCCCGTGGTTGGCGAGATATCGAAGTACTTGACCACCTGGTTGGCGCCCGCGTCAAAGTGGTACACGCGGTTCTTCAGGGCGGAATAAATGCCGCGGTCACCCGTGACGACCGAGAGATCGTCCATGCCCAGTGTGGCGGTCAGGTTGGCGCCGGTACGGGCGTTGATCACGGTGACAGGCGGCAGCAAAGGATCGACGGCGCGGCCGCCGATCACATACGTCAGGCCACTATCCAGAACAAACGCGGCATTATGCAGCGTGGGCACCGGCGTGGTCCTGATCAGGGCGCCAGTGGCCACGTCATACAGGCTGACACTGCCTTGCTGCAGCACCATGGCCAGCTTGCCGTCCGGGCTCAATTCCAGCGCGAAGTTGACCAGCACAGGCAACGCGGTCTTCTTCACCGCACCTGACTGCGGATCCATAATCGTCAGCGCTGCGGGCGCGCTTGAAATCGTGACGAGCTTGTTCAGCGACTTGCTGTATCGGGTTGCCAGCGGTACAAAGCTGGTCGGCAACGGTGCGCTGGTTTTGACCAGTACCGTACTCTTTTTCGCCGCCGTCAGCCCCTGGTTGTCCTTGACCACCAGATTCAGTTCGTAGGTACCGGGGACGTCGGGGGCGATTGTTTGCGCCGCTGCAGTGGAACTGCTCAGCGTCAACGTGCTGCTCACCGGTTTGTTGGCGATGGTCCATGCATACGTCAGCGGACCGCCTTCAGGGTCCGTGCTCACGCCCCCATCCAGAGTCAGTTGGCCACCGATAATCGTGCTGGCATCGACGCTGTCCGCGCCCACATTCGCATCGCCCGTGAACGACACCAGGGCAACCGGTGGCTGCGGACCGACGGGTGGAATCGGCGTTGGGGTCGGCGTTGGGGTCGGGGTCGGCGTGGGTGTCGGGGTTGGCGTGGGCGTCGGCGTTGGGGCCGGGGTCGGCGTGGGCGAGGAATTGCCGCCACCACCACCGCCGCCGCAGCCGGCCAGCAGCACGCAGGATAGCAGCGTCACGCGGGGCAGCAGGCCTGCGCGCGAAAACAGTGTATTTATAGTCATGATTATCCTTTTTGCATGGTGAGATTTCTTGCAATATACATTATTACTTATGCAAGATCAATAATCACACGGCAAAAAAAAACCGGGCGCACAATTGCCCGGTTTTGTCTTTTTCACACCACTTCATTTATCAGGCTTTGGCTTCTCCGCCCAGGGCTTCCACGATGTCGGCCATCATTTTTGCCAGTTCGCCCGTCATCAGCATCATGTCATTGTCGAAACGCTCTTCGTCGTTGCGGGTGCTGGCATCATTTTCCTTGATCACATCGAGTGGCTTGATGCCCTTGATCGCCAGCGACTCCGTGAGCACGAAGGAAATCTTGTCGTTCCAAGTCATGGCCAGACGGGTGCATTGCTTGCCTGCAGCGATATGGCGGCGGATGTCGTCCGCTTCCAGCGCGTGCTTCACGTAACGCACAGCCGCCTTGCTTTCGCCGGTGGCGCGCAGTTCGGTATCCTGATCGACCGTAAAGCCGACCGGCGCTTCATCGGTTTCCAGCCAGGCGGTCATTACCGCAACGGGCGAGCGTTGCACGCGCAGGCTTTCCAGCGGCATGCGGTCGACTGCCTTGAGCAGCAGCTTGACCACATCGTCCGCCTTGGACGGGCTGGCCGCATCGACCACCAGCCAGCCGTTGACCGGATCGATCCAGGTCCAGACGTTGCTGCGGATGCTGAACGCACGTGGCAGCAATTCGTCGGCCACGCGCTCTTTCAATTCTTTCATGGCTTTTTTGCCGGGAGCGAAACCTTGCGCTTCTTCCAGCTCGGCTGCCTTGGCCTTGGCCACCTGATTGATAACCGAACCAGGCAGCAGCTTCTTTTCGGTGCCCAGCAGAATCAGCATCTGTTTGTTGACCACGTGGACCAGACCGCCATTCGGACGCGGGGTATCCCAGCCCTGGCGCAGCAATTCATTGCTGGTGGCAGGCACGAAACTCTGTGGTGCGAGCGCCGCTTCCAGCTGCTCAGGGGTGTAGGCCCAGGGAGCGGGCAGGCGATAAATCTGAAGATTCTTGAACCACATGTGCGTTTGCCTTGTTTCAGTCAAAATTTCCGAAGGAACGATATTTTACACGCTCAGGTATGCCAACAGGCTGAGGACTTGCTCCCACTGTGGCGCGGCGGTGCTGACATTTTCTCAACAATCTAATGTCCCATGGCATGATGTGGTTTTCTATGGAGAAATGGCCGCTATGCTGATGCGCTCCATGTTGCTGCTCGCAGCATTGACCCAGGTACTGCCAGCGATGGCCGACAACGACTCGACGGATCCCAAGGCACAAGCCTTCATCCATGAAGCACAGCGTCTGGAATCCAACAACGATACATTCGGCGCGCTCCTGCAATACGAGCAGGCCGCGCGTGCTGACCCGAAGTCCTCGCAGGCAAACTCCGCAGCCGCGCTGATCCTTGCCGACTTGTTGGACACCAGTTCGTTTCCGGAGCATCCTCAGGTCCGCGAGAAAGCCCTGACGCTTGCCCGCAGCGCGCTGGCGATTGACCGGCATGACGCGGTCGCGCAGGCGCTGCTGCGCTCATTGGGCAACAATGACGATCAGCCTGCAATGACAGGAACAGCGGCTGCTGAACAAGCCCTTGCCGAAGGTAATCTGTTGCTTCAGCAGAAGGCCTATGACCAAGCGCTGCAAAAATATGAACTGGCAGTCCAGCTGGATCCAAGCTATCCGGCGCCATTACTGTCTATCGGGAATTTTCACCTCCAACGCGAGGATTTCCCTCGTGCCGAAACGGCATTGCGCCGGGCTGTCACGCTTGACCCTCAGTCGGGTGCAGGCTGGCGCTTTTTAGCCGATGCGCTGATCCGGCAGGAACGGTTCGATGAGGCGCAAGTTGCAGCGCTGTCCGCCCTGGCAGCACTGCCCAGCGCGAAAACAAGCTGGGCACGCCTTCGTCTTCTTGCCACTAGAGACGGCCAGCGCTTGGGATACTTTTCGTGGCGTCCAGCGACGCTGCCAGTTCCAGGGAAGGCTGACAACGCGGCCTGGCTTGCCTACGCCAGCGCGAATGGCAAGCATGTGGGCGACACCGCCTTGCCGGCTGCGGCAGAGGTGGCACGCTGGAAAAAAACTGCCGAGGCGATCATCCAGTCCGGCGCCCGCGACAAACTCGTGAGTCAAAGTTTAAAAGATCTGCTGCGCTTTCATCAGGCTGGCCAGCTGAAGGCGGCGGTGTTTGCACTCCACTATCAGGAATCCTACCGCGCCGAATTTGAGGCTTGGAAAAAAGCCGAGCCGGGGGGGCTGAAGCACTTCATCGACGCCTTCCATATCGGCCTGTAAAGCTCAGGCAAACGGAAACAGCTCGGCTTGCGCGCTGTCGCTGGCGCCAGCTGCCGACATGGCCGACAGCGTCGAGATCCGCACGCCCAGCAGGCGGATCTTCTTTTCGAATGGCACGCGCTTGAGACAGTCGCGCGCCGCTTTCAGGATGGTCAGCGGATCTGCCGTATTTTTCGGCAAGGTAATGTCACGCGTCACCGTTGAAAAATCTTCGAACTTGAGTTTGATGCCGACGGTCTTACCCGCGAGGTCATGTTTTTTGAGGTCGTCTGCCACGCGCCCGCATAAGGCTTCAATCTTGGCCGACAGTACCGGCCGGTCCGCCACCACTTGCAGGTCGCGTTCAAACGTCACTTCGCGGCTGACGGACTTGGTCTCGGAACTGGTGCGCACGGGCCGGTCGTCCGCGCCCTGCGCCACCCGACACAGCCACGAGGTATTGAGTTCGCCAAAATGCGGGCGCAGCACCGATGCATCCGTGCGGGCCAGGTCGCCAATGGTGACGATGCCGATGTTGTTGAGCTTTTCTTTTGCCTTGGGACCGACACCATTAATTTTTTGCACAGGCAGCGGCCAGACACGGGTAGCAATGTCTTCTTCCCGCAAAATGGTCAGACCGTTCGGCTTTTCCAGATCCGAGCAAATCTTGGCCAGCAGCTTGTTGGGCGCCAGGCCGATCGAGCACGACAGTCCCGTTGCGGCCGTGACTGCCTCCTTGATCTGGCGCGCCACCGCGGCAGCCCTGGCGCCAAATTCGGTCAGGTCGATGTAGATCTCATCGATGCCGACGTTTTCAATGATGGGAGCGATGCCCGCCACCGCTTCCTTGAACATGCTGGAAAACTTGCGGTAGGAATCAAAGTCGGTAGGCAGGAGGATCGCATCCGGGCCCAGCTTGGCGACCTTCATGATCCCCATTGCAGAGTAAATCCCCAGCGCGCGCGCTTCGTAGGTGGAGGTGGTGACCACCCCGCGCCCGACGTAGTCGCGCAGGCGGGCGAAGCGGCGGGTTCCGTCGACTTGCTCGACCGGGTGCTGGTCGCGGCCACCGCCGATGACCACGGCCTGGCCGCGCAGTTCCGGATACTTGAGCAACTCCACCGAGGCGTAGAACGCATCCATGTCGAGGTGGGCAATCTGGCGTTGGGCTGGGGCGGTCACGGGTCAGGTTCAATAACACTGTAATTGCATACAGTATTCACCACAACGGCAAATGTTGCAAGTTTTGCGCCGCGTCTGCCTGGCGCTCAGCGCAGATGGCTGCGCGTCAGCAACACCACGCTGTCGGCAAAATCATCCACATGCACCTTGGCTGCGCGGTATTTCCAGCGCTTGATGTACCAGTCCTGGAAGGTGGCCACGATGTGGGCTGCCAGCAAGGTGGTGTTGCCCGGTGGCGCAGGCGTGAGTTCATCGAGGATGCCGGCGATGGTGGTTTGCACCGACAATTCGGAGTTTTTTGCCATGCCGCGCTGCTCGTGGTTGAGCACGCGCGAATCCATGTACACAAAGTAGAACCAGGGCTGCAGGATTTCCGACAGGTAGATGGTGCCGCGCACCAGCGACTCCAGCCGGTCCTGGGGCGCGCTCAGGTGGGCAAACATGCGCGGCAGTTCAAAGGTGGCATGGCGCACCACGTCTTCGATCATTTCGGCCAGCTGATCCTTGCTGTCGATGTAGCCGTATAGCCCGCCCATCGACAAACCCGTCTCGCGGCACAGGTCGCGCAAGCTCATCGCGCGAAAGCCCACTTCGTTGGCCAGCTTGAAGGTGGCGCCGAAAATGCGCTCCATGTTTTCCAGCGCCGGCTTGCGGCGCTTGACGCCGATCCGGTCGGCGTGGCGGTCAACCAGATAGGTCCAGATGGTCTCGCCGTTAAGCGAACTCATGCGCTGGAATTGTTCGAAGTCGAAGCGGCCGGACTCCACATTGCTCATATTTGCTCGCGTCAGACCAGAGTTGGTATATAGAACGATTATATCGCCATAAAACCACATAAAAATTCAGTGAGGAAAAGAAGAGCCGCACATATTGCGGCGCGTCATGCTTTCTACATAAGCCAGTGCTAGATTCTGCAGACCGAGCGCTCGCTCTATTTATTTTTTCTCAGGGGCTTCAAGAGCGAAACACATCTGGTGAGCTCGGCAACAGGAAGGATTGTGCGACTCGCATCGCCCAACTTCCGTTCCAGCGTTTTACTTCCATCAACCATTACGGAGACACTGATGAAGAATCGCTTTTGGAAATGCCTGTCACTCGTTCTTGCAGCCAGCCTCATCCTGCCCGCCCCTTCCTGGGCCCTGGGTTACACCCAAACCCGCTATCCGATCGTGCTGGTCCACGGCTTGTTCGGATTCGACAATATCGGCCCGGTCGAGTACTGGTACGGCATCCCCTCCGCCCTGCGCAGCGGCGGCGCGGCCGTGTACGTGACCAGCGTATCGGCCGCCAACAGCACCGAAGTGCGCGGCGAACAACTGCTTACCCAGGTCAAGCAAATCATTGCCGCCACCGGCAAGGGCAAGGTCAATCTGATCGGCCACAGCCACGGCGGCCCGACCATCCGCTATGCCGCCTCGATCCGGCCCGACCTGATTGCCTCGGTCAGCTCGGTCGGTGGCGTGAACAAGGGATCGAAAGTGGCTGACATCATCCTGAAAGTCGCGCCGGGCGCGGCCGGGGTGGCAGATGCGCTTGCTTCCTTGATCAGCTTCCTGTCGGGCAGCTCGCAGTATCCGCAAAACAGCATGGCGGCAGCGCAGTCGCTCACCACAGCAGGCACGGCGGCCTTCAATGCGCGCCATCCGCAAGGCGTGCCCACCAGTGCCTGCGGTGAAGGCGCACCCGTGGTCAACGGCGTTTACTACTTCTCGTGGAGCGGCGGCAAAAGCTGGACCAATGCCTTTGACGTGGTCGATCCTTTCCTGCTCGCCACCGGGGTGGCGCTGGGCGAAAAGAACGACGGTCTGGTCGCCAGCTGCAGCTCGCACCTGGGCCGCGTGATCCGCGACGACTACGGCATGAACCACCTCGATGAAGTCAACCAGACCGTGGGCATCGTCAACCTGTTCGAGACCAGCCCGGTCACCGTGTTCCGGCAGCAGGCCAACCGCCTGCAGCAGCTGGGCCTGTAAATGAAATGACAAGCCGGCCGGCATGCGCACGCGCGCCGGCCGCTTGTTCGCAATAACACCACACTTAAATTCCAGGCAGAAAAGAACGGCCGTGCATATTGCGCCGCGTCATGCTATTTCGAAAAGATAGTGATAAATTCAAAAAACCGAGCGCTCGCTCTAATTTAAAAACATCCATCCCCAGGGCCGTCAGGAGCGGAAACATCTGGTGAACTCGGTAACAGGAAGGAATGTGCAACTTGAATTGCACAACTTCAGTTCCAGCAGTCGACTTCAAATACCAATAACGGAGACACAATGAAGAATCGCTTTTGGAAGTGCATGCCCGTCGTTCTGATCGCTGCCATGGCCGTGCCTGCCCCATCGTGGGCGCTGGGCTATACGCAGACCAAGTACCCGATCGTGCTGGTTCACGGCCTGTTCGGTTTCGACAAAATCGGACCAGTCGAATATTTTTACGGCATCCCCTCGGCCCTGCGCAGCGGTGGCGCCACCGTCTACACGACCAGCGTGTCGGCCGCCAACAGCACCGAAGTGCGGGGCGAGCAGCTGCTCACCCAGGTCAAGCAAATTGTCGCTGCTACCGGCAAAGGCAAGGTCAATCTGATTGGCCACAGCCATGGCGGGCCCACCAGCCGTTACGTCGCCTCGGTGCGGCCTGACCTGGTGGCCTCGGTTAGCAGCGTCGCAGGCGTGAACAAAGGCTCGCGGGTGGCCGACATCGCGCTGGGCCTGGTGCCAGGTGTGACCAGCACCCTGGCCAACGCGGTCGGTTCCCTGATCACCTTCCTGTCGGGCGGCTCGGGCCTGCCGCAAAGCGGCCAGAACGCCTTGAAATCGCTGTCGACCGCTGGCACTGCCGCCTTCAACGCAGCCCACCCGCAAGGCTTGCCGACCAGCGCCTGCGGCGAAGGCGCCTATGTCGTCAACGGTGTGCACTACTTCTCCTGGAGTGGCGGCAAAACCTGGACCAATGCTTTTGATGCGCTCGACCCAGTGTTCTTGCTGACTGGCGCGGCCTTCGGCGAAAAGAACGATGGCCTGGTCGCCAGCTGCAAGAGCCACCTGGGCCGCACCATCCGCGACGACTACGGCATGAACCACGCCGATGAAGTCAACCAGCTGATCGGCATCGTCAACCTGTTCGAGACCAGCCCGGTCACCGTGTTCCGCCAGCAGGCCAACCGCCTGCAGCAACTGGGCCTGTAAGGAGGCGCCATGACTGCGCTGACAACCATGACAAAAGTGGGGGCCGGCGCGGTTGTGGCCGCCCTGCTGTACGCGGCCTTCGCGCCGTCGGCGCCGCCCGTGCCGGTGGCGCCCGCCGCGGCACCCGCATCCGATCCGTTTGCCTTCGTACGCTCGATGGAGGGCACGCGGCCCGATGGCGATGTGCGCACCAATCCGGACGGCGAGCTGGTGATCGATGCCGAACTCGGGCATCTGTTCGACTACTACCTGGCCGGTATGGGCGAAAAAGATCTGCGTGCGATTCGCGCGGAGATTGAACGTGAACTCGACAAGCGCTTGAAACCCGGGCCGGCAGCGCAAGCCAAACGGCTGCTGGCCAGCTACCTCGATTACAAGGCGGCGCTGGTCAATCTGGAAGCGGGCCTCAAGCCAGGCGACATGGCCGCAGCCGCGCGCGCGCGCTTGCAGGCAATGCAGAAACTGCGCCTGCAATTCTTTACCGAGAAAGAGATTGCAGGTCTGTTCGGGTTCAGCGACGCTTACGACAATGACGCACTGGCGCGGATGGAGATCAGCACAGATGCCAAGTTGAGTGTGGCGCAGCGGGCGGAAAAGCTGGCCGCGCTCGATGCCAAACTGTCGCCCGCCATGCGCGAGGAACGGGAAGCGCCCACGCGCGTGATCCGAACCGAAGAAGCGGTGCAAAAGCTGCGCGCGCAGGGTGCAAGCGACGACGAGGTGTATCGGCTGCGGGCGGCCGCGTTCACCCCTGAAGGCGCAAGCCGGCTGGCCGAACTTGATCGCGAGGAAGCGGCATGGAAGAGTCGGATCCAGGTGTATCTGGCAGAGCGGCGTCAGTTGGCGCCGGACGCGCTGGCGGCAGTGCAGCAGCTGCGTGACAAGTACTTCAGCGCGGATGAGCAGCGGCGCTTACCGGCGTACGAGTAAGGGCAAACTGGTGGGCACATCCGCGCCCCCAGCCATGGCCGGGATTGTCGCCGTCGACGAAAACGATGACGACGTGCGGGACGCACCGGAAATATCCGGCAACTGACAGTATCAGCACATCGTCCTCGCGGAGGCGGGGACCCATAGCACTTTTGAGCCGCAACGACGTCTATGTGCTATGGGCCCCCGCCTTCGCGAGGGCGATGTGGATGGTAGTCAGTAGACTGCCTTCGCTCTGCGGGCTGTTTCGGAGGCTCAGGCTTCTGGCGCCGACCAAACGAGGTTCCACAGGTGGCCATCAATATCTTCGAAACCCTGGTCATACATGAATCCATGGTCTTCGGGCGGGTGCGGGGTGCGGCCGCCGGCGGCGACCGCCTTGGCGATGAGCGTATCGACTTCTTCCCGACTGTCGCAGCTCAGACATCAGCACATCGCCCTCGCGATGGCGGGGACCCATAGCACTTTTGAGCCGCCACGACGTCTATGTGCTATGGGCCCCCGCCATCGCGAGGGCGATGTGGATGGTAGTCAGTAGACTGCCTTCGCTCTGCGGGCTGTTTGAGAGGATCAGGCTTCTGGCGCCGACCAAACGAGGTTCCACAGGTGGCCATCAATATCTTCGAAACCCTGGTCATACATGAATCCATGGTCTTCGGGCGGGTGCGGCGTGCGGCCGCCGGCGGCGACCGCCTTGGCGATGAGCGTATCGACTTCTTCCCGGCTGTCGCAGCTCAGACAGATGACAATTTCATTGGCTTCCTTCGCCTGCGCGACAGGCTTGCCGATCAGGGACTCGAAGAACGGCTCGGTGGTCAGCATGGCCTGGATGCTGTCGCCCACGATGTGCATGAATGCTGCATTCTCACCGCTGAATTTGTCGTTGAACGTAAAGCCAAGCGCGGCGAAGAAGGCCTTGGATTTGTCCAGGTCTTTCACTGGGAGGTTGAGGATAATTTGATTTTTCACAGCGTCTCCATAGTCGGGGGGATTAAGCAACTGGTGCTTCATTCCTACGACGGATGGTAATACACAAGATCGACGCGCTTTTAAAAAAATATATTTGAACCTGGTCCGTCACTTCCGGAAGGACAAAAAAAACGGGTGGCTCGCGCCACCCGCTTTCATTTCAGATCAATCTGTCAGCGACAGAAATTACCAGGTCAGTTTCAGCGTGTACTTGCCGTTGGTCGCGCCCGTACCACCGCTGTAGTAGACCACGCGCACATAGCGTGCGAAGGTCGAGGTGCCGGTGTTGGTCACTGCAACCGTGTCAGCCTTGCCTGCCGAGTTTTCGCTCTTGCCGATCTGGGTGCCATTGCTGTTGTAGACGAACAGATCGTAGTCAGCCGTGGCCAGACCTGCGGTCAGGGTTGCGGTCAGCGTTTTGCCAGGTGGCAGTTGAACCACGAAGTAGTCGGTATCGGCGCTGCTGCCCATGTTACCGTTCATCGTGGTGCCGCTGACCGTAACTGCGTTGGCGGTCGAGGTCGAGTTGTTGGCTTCGGCTTCGTTGCTGCCGCTCGGCGGCACAACCACGCTGCCGCCCAGTGCTGCGTTGGCGTCAACCAGACCAGCGCCGCAACCGCTGCAGCTTGCCGGGAAGGCGCGTGCGGTGGTTTTCAGCTTGCTCTCAACCTGGTCAGGGGTCAGGCTTGGGGTTTTCGACAGCATCAGTGCAACCACGCCAGCAACGTGCGGCGTTGCCATCGAGGTACCCTGGTAGAACGCATAGCTGTCAGCGCCTGGGGTGGTGCTGCCGGCGTTGAGCGTCGATAGAATGCCGCCGCCAGCGTTACGTACGTCGCCGCCTGGTGCTGCAACGTCAACCACGTTGCCGTAGTTGGAGTAGTAAGCACGGCCGCCCGAGCGGTTGGTTGCTGCCACGGTGATCACGCCGGCGCAGTTGGCTGGGTTGGAGCTGCTGGCATCGGTGTTCTCGTTACCTGCTGCGACCACGACCACGGTGCCACGCGAACGTGCGCTGTTGATCGCGTTCTGGGTGGTGGTATCGCATGCGCCGCCGCCGCCGAGCGACATGTTGATCACACGTGCCGGATTCGGGTTGGCTGGTACGCCGTTGACGCTGCCGCCCGATGCCCAGATGATGGCGTCGGCGATGTCGGAGGTGTAGCCGCCGCATTTGCCCAGCACGCGCACTGGCACGATCTTCGAGTTGAATGCCACGCCAGCCACACCGGTGCCGTTGTTGGTTTTGGCCGCGATGGTGCCTGCCACGTGGGTACCGTGCCAGCTCGACGACGACGATGGCTCGCCCGCGCCGCACTGGCCAGCGGTGGTGGAATCGCCCGGATCGCTGGCGTCGGCGTCACGGCCGTTGCCGTCAGCCGAGATGGCGGTGTCGGTGATGAAGTCGTAGCCGCCGATGAACTGGCCCGACAGGTCGGCGTGTGGACGGTAGCCGGTGTCGATCACGGCAACGTTCACACCAGTACCGGTGCTGACGTCCCAGGCTTGTGGCAGGCGCAGGCCGCCGGTGGCTTCAAAGTACTGCCATTGTTCGGTGTAGCGGCTGTCGTTTGGCACGAACAGCTTTTTCATCATGCGGTCTGGTTCAGCGTATTCCACGTTCGAATCACGCTCTTTCAGGTCACGCGCCAGTGCTGCAACATCAGCCACCGACATGCGTTTGCCCAGATTGACCACGTTGGCGCCGGTTGCAGTGGTGTGCATGGTTTTCATCTGCAGGCCGAACTGCTGACCCGAACGGGCCAGGATCGACATGCGGTTGCTGCTCATTGCCTGGACTTTGGCGCTGCTCTTGCCGGCAGCGGTGGAGTCCTTGTACTTCACAATCATGCGATCAGTGCTGATGATCGCGTTTTCCGTTTGCCCAAATGCTGCGTACTCGGGAGTTCCCGCCATGGTCACCAGTGGGATGGCGCCGATCACTGCGGCTGCGCACAGTTTCAGCAAGGACGGGTAGGTCGAATGCAATTGCTTCATGTCGTTCCTCAATTTTCCGATAAACATTTTATGACGGCAGGTACGTGCGGATGAGCGCGCCCTGCCATTTATTCCCTGCCCTTGTTGCGGCTAGGAACTCGCTTTTTTAAGCGAGCTTTGAAGACTAATTCAAAAAGGAATCGGAAAAACGGTAAACCTGGCCATTTCGGTGGTTTAACAACAACTCAGTTGTTACAATTCGTAAGAATTGAATGAAATTTGGTGACATTTTGTTTCAACCAAATCAAATTGCTGCAAAAATGTGTTTTATTTTGGACAAATTCATTGGGTTTGTTAAAATTATATTGTCATTTATGCAGCATGAATGACGCTGATTGTCTCAGCGATGCGCTTTTCGGAGTGCATCCAAGGACGGAACGGCAGCGCTCAGCCGGGCGAAACGAATAAATAAATGAGAGGCAGCGCCAGCAAAGTCAGCGCCAGGAAGATCGCAGCAGTCAATCTTGTCGACAGGCGCAGACGATCTCTGGAAATGAGATAGGGGATCGACAGCAGCGCCGGGATGATCAACAGACAGGCAAATAAATAGGTGCCGCTGCACAGAACCAGAAGGCCCAGCACATCCGCGCCGCCCGTTCCTGGTGCGGTTTTTGCCGTTAGCATGCCTGCGGCGAGGCTGAGCGCGAGCATAAACGGCAGCCCGCCGCCGAGCATTATCCCGATTAATACATTCGTTTTATTAGAGGACATTGGAAGGCCAATCCGCAACATGGCGTGCATCGGTCATGCCCGATTCTAGAGTAGGGGACAGGTACCGCCAATAGTGCTACAGCTTATGCAAACCGCATTGCCCGATCGCGCTGCACATGGCAATCGGGAGTGCGATTGTGCCCGTCCTACGTTATCAGGATGGCGCGGAAATCGTTGACGTTGGTGCGGGTCGGTCCGGTGACCACCAGATCATTGAGCGCAGAAAAGAAGCGGTAGGCGTCGTTATTGTCCAGCAAGGCGCGCGGGGCGATGCCTGCCGCAAGCGCACGGACCAGGCTGTCGGGCGCCAGCAGTGCACCCGCATTGTCTTCGCTGCCATCGATGCCGTCGGTATCGCAGGCGATGGCATGCACGCCCGGCATACCGTCAAGCGCCAGCCCCAGGGCAAGCAGAAATTCAGCATTGCGCCCGCCTCGCCCGCCGCCGCGCACCGTCACGCTGGTTTCGCCACCGGACAGGATGACGCAGGGTGCGCCAATGGGCTGGTCGTGGCCGCGGACTTGGCGCGCAATGCCGGCGTGGACCTGCGCCACTTCGCGCGCTTCACCTTCCATGCTGTTGCTCAGGATGAGTGGCGTGATGCCGGCGGCCCGCGCCGCAGCTGCTGCTGCCGCCTCCAGCGCTTGCTGCGCGCTGGCGACGACCACAGCGCGGTTGTGGAGCAGGCGCGGATCGTGCGCGCGCGGCGCCGCCAGCGCAGGATCGCTCAACACGGCGCGCACGTGGTCGGGAACGGCAATCTGATAACGCTGCAGTATCGCCAGCGCATCGGCCGCACTGCTGTTGTCGGCCACTGTCGGTCCAGACGCGACCACCGCCGGATCGTCACCCGGCACGTCGGATACCACCAGCGTCAGCACCGGCGCAGGTGCGCAGGCCAGCGCCAGCCGTCCTCCCTTGATGGCGGAAAGATGGCGGCGCACGCAATTCATGGCGCCGATCGGGGCGCCGCAGGCCAGCAGCTGGCGGTGAATGGCGCGCTTGTCTTCAAACGCGATACCCGGCGCCGGCAGCGACAGCAACGCCGAGCCACCGCCGGACATCAATGCAATCACCAGATCGTCGGGACCCAGGCCGCGCACCAGCGCCAGCATCCGTTCGGCAGCCAGGGCGCTGGCGTCGTCCGGCACCGGGTGGCCCGCCTCCATCACCTCGATGTGACGGGTCGGCGCGCCATGACCGTAGCGGGTGACAACCAGGCCGCTCACCGGATGCGGCCAGTGCTGCTCCAGCCCCTGGGCCATGCGCGCCGCCGCCTTGCCGGCGCCGATGACGATGGTGCGCCCGCGCGGCGGCGGTGGCAGATGTGGAACGATGGCGTGCAACGGATCGACCGCGGCAACGGCGCTGCGAAAAAGATCCTGCAGGAGTGCCCGCGCTGCCGT
This sequence comes from Massilia sp. CF038, assembly GCF_900129765.1. Taxonomy (GTDB): domain Bacteria; phylum Pseudomonadota; class Gammaproteobacteria; order Burkholderiales; family Burkholderiaceae_D; genus Telluria_A. The sequence goes on along the minus strand of NZ_FQWU01000006.1, from coordinate 82,397 downwards.
CGTATGCATCATGTTTTTTCCCTTTTTCAGCCCTGCCACCCTAGAATATTGGCACAAAACCCATCCTGGAGCGACCGTGTCCTTTCAAAAAATCCCCTTGATTCTAAGCTCGCTCGCCATCGCGCTGGCCACGCCTGGCAGCATGGCCGAGCCTTCCGCAGCCAGTTCCGTGAGCCCGCCGGTGGCCGCCAAAACGCCGTGGCAGGAAACCCGCCACGGCGAGATCGTTACCGACGACTACCGCTGGATGCAGAAGAAAGAGCAGCCGGAAGTGATCGCCCATCTGAATGCCGAAAACGCCTACACCAAAGCCGTGACGGCGCCAATCGAGCCCCTGGCCGACAAGCTGTATGCCGAGATCAAGGGCCGCATCCAGGAAGTGGACCTGTCGGTGCCAACCCGTCTGGGCGACTACTATTACTACAACCGCTTCGAGGCAGGCAAGCAGTACCCGATCAACGCGCGCCGCCACGCCGACGCGAAGCTGCAATACGATGCGAACGCACCCGAGCAGATCCTGCTGGACCAGAACAAGCTGGCGGAGGGGCAGAAGTTCTTCGCGGTCGGCGCCATGGCGGTCAGCCCGGACAACGGCCTGCTGCTGTACACCACCGACACCACCGGCTTTCGCCAGTACGAACTGCACGTCGTCGATCTGAAGAGCGGCAAGCTGCTGGGCGACACGGTACCGCGCGTGACCAGCGCAACCTGGGCTGCCGACAACAAGACCATCTTCCTGGTGCAGGAAGACGCGACCACCAAACGTTCCGACCGTCTGTTCCGCCTGACCCTGGGCAGTGCGCCGGCCGAGGTGTACTACGAACCGGTCGAACAATTCAACCTGGAAGTGGCCAGCACGCGCGACAAGAAATTCATCGCCCTCGAGATCGGCGCGACCGATACCAGCGAAGTGCGCCTGCTGGCGGCCGACCAGCCGCAAGGCCAGTTCCGCTCCGTGCTGGGACGCGAAAAAGGCCATCGCTACAGCGTTGAACCGCGCAATGGTGAGCTGTTCATTCGCACCAACAAAAACGCGAAGAACTTCCGCATCGTGAAGACCACGCTGGCCGCACCAGCCGAAAAAAACTGGAAGGAGCTGGTGCGCCACGACCCCAAGGTGCTGGTCAATAACGTTGAAGTATTCAAGGACTTCCTGGTGGCCAGCGAAAAGACTGATGCACTGGCCCGCATGCGCATTTACGACTTCAAGAAAAAATCGTGGAAGACGGTCAAGTTCAGCGACCCGGTGTACCTGGCACGCGGCGCCGGCACGCCTGAATTTACGTCGACGCTGTACCGCATGTCCTATCAGTCGCCACTGACGCCGCCGACCACGCTCGACGTCGAGATGGGCAGCGGCAAACAGATCGTCCTGAAACGGCAGGAAGTGGTCGGCGGCTTCGATGCCTCGCGCTACGAGAGCCGGCGCCTGTGGGCCACCGCGCGCGACGGCGTCAAGGTGCCGCTGTGGGCCGTGTATAAAAAAGGCGTCAAGTTCGACGGCAGCGCACCGCTGCTGCTGTATTCCTACGGCTCGTACGGCATTTCGACCGAGGCCACGTTCTCGGTCAATAACATCAGCCTGCTTGAGCGCGGCGTGATCTACGTGCAGGCGCACATCCGCGGCGGCACCGATCTGGGCGAGAGCTGGCATGACGACGGCATGCTGATGAAGAAGAAAAACACCTTCACCGATTTTATCGACAGCGCCGAATTTCTGGTGCGTGAAAAGTGGACCAGCCCGCAGCGCCTGATTATCCAGGGCGGCAGCGCGGGCGGCTTGCTGATGGGCGCCGTGGTCAATATGCGGCCCGACCTGTTTCACGCCGTGCATGCGGCCGTGCCGTTTGTGGACGTCATGAACACCATGATGGATGCCAGCCTGCCGCTGACCACGGGCGAATACCTGGAGTGGGGCGACCCGAACCAGAAGGCGGCTTACGACTACATGCGCAGCTATTCGCCGTACGACAATATCGAGCGCAAGGCGTATCCGGCCATGCTGGTGACCACCGGCCTGAACGACAGCCAGGTGATGTACTGGGAACCGGCCAAGTACGTGGCCAAGCTGCGCGCTTATAAAACCGACAATAACGTGCTCCTGCTCAAAACCAATATGGATGCAGGCCACGGCGGCGCCTCGGGTCGTTTCTCTGCGATCAAGGAACGGGCGTTTGTGATGGCGTGGATGCTGTCGCAGTGGGGCATCACGGAGTAAAAAAAGGGTTTTTCAGGGCTTTTTCAGGTTTTTTTGGAAAAGCCCTTGCGCACTTTAAAAAAAATAGTATATGATTCGGCCTCTTCAGACGTGGTGACAAACGTCGGATGCAGTCTCTGAAGTAGTGTGCGGGCGCTTAGCTCAGTTGGTAGAGCGGAGCCCTTACAAGGCTTAGGTCGGGAGTTCGAGCCTCTCAGCGCCCACCAAATCAGAGACCTGGCATCATGATCTGCAATACCGATCAAGTAATACGGAGCGGTAGTTCAGTTGGTTAGAATACCGGCCTGTCACGTCGGGGGTCGCGGGTTCGAGTCCCGTCCGCTCCGCCAGCTACAAAGAAGGGCCCGATTCGTCGGGCCCTTTTTCTATTGTGCCTACGATCTTCATCAGCTGGGACAACGATGACATCTGTGTCGTCGGCGCCTGGGCACACACGGCGCGCACGCCTTGCCGCCAGCCTGACAAACCCGGTCCACGTCCTGCTGCTGATCAGGCCCGCACGGCACCGTGCCGCATCGGCTGCCCCACTTCCACCCGGTTGCGGCCGGCGCTCTTGGCCGCATACAAGGCATGGTCAGCGCGCGCCAGCGCCGCGTTGATATGCTCTTGCGGGTCGATGGCGACCACGCCAACGCTCACTGACATGCTGTAACCAACGCCGCACTGCGGCAGTGCGGCCGCCGCCACGGCAAGGCGCACGCGTTCGGCAGCCTGCATCGCGCCCGCCAGATCGGTGCCGGGCAGCGCAACCGCAAACTCTTCGCCGCCCAGGCGCGCCATGATGTCCGGCTCGCGCAGCGCGGTCAGGGCAGCGGCGGAAAACACGCGCAGCGCCTCGTCACCGGCCGCATGGCCAAAGCGGTCGTTGATGCGCTTGAAATAATCCAGGTCCATCATCAGCAAGGCGATCGGGTGACGCTGGCGCGCGGCCAGCATGCGCGCGCCTTCAATCTGCTCGAAGAAGGCACGCCGGTTCACCAGGCCGGTCAGGCTGTCGATGGTGGCGAGCTGCGCCAGCTTGTTGTCATCCTTCTCTTTGCACAGCAGCAGAAAGCCGAAGCCATTGACGATCAGGATGATGTAGCCCGTGATGAATGTGAAGCTTTGCGCCGGGCCGCTGACGAAGGCATGCAGGTCATCGCTGACGGTACCGGACCAGGCGCGCAGCACCATGGCAACAAAGAACACGAAATTGTTAACGCCGATGATGCGCTGCAGGACCGTGACGCCCGGCCGTGGCCACAGCAGCAGCAGCGACATCACGCCGCTGAGCAGCCCAAAAATAAGCGACAGCACCACGGCCAGCGCCAGCGGCGATGCACCGCCCAGCCGCGCCGCCGCATAGATCAGCAGCGCCAGCGCCAGCGACGGGAACAGCACCGCTTTCCAGCGCCGGAAATTGAAGAAGCTGCAGTAAGCAGCCGCCTCCAGCTCGACACCGATGATCAGCGCGCTGTTGGCCACCAGCGCCACATACGGCAGCAGCCAGTCAGGATGCAGCCAGCCGATGAAATGGGCGCAGCCCTGGACCAGCTTGGCCCATTGCCACAGCTCCATGGCGCGGTTGACGGGACTGGAGCGTGTGTAGCCAGCCATTAACATGGCAAAGCAGATGTTGCCAATGGCCAGCACCAGCATGAAGGTGTTCGTGTCGATCACTGCAGATTCCCGGTGTCTCCGCACTCGTTGCCCTGGGCTGGGCTGCCGAATGTGCAATTTATATTTCTTTTTTGCACTATTTTACACGGGATTCCAAACACGCAGCGAAATGCTGATCAGACTGTTTCTTTTTGTGCACGCAGCATGGCGTCAAACTCGTGGCCCGGCATGGGTTTGGCAAACAGGTAGCCCTGGCCGTAGTCGCAGCCCGCCTCAATCAGCAGGTCGCGCTGGGCCGGCGTTTCCACCCCTTCGGCAATCACGTGCAAGTCCAGTTTGTGGGCCATCACGATGATCGCTTCCGACAGCGCCATGTCGGACGAATCGGGCGCCAGGTTGCGGGTGAAGGAACGGTCAATCTTCAGATAATCGATGTCAAATTTTTTCAGGTAGGACAGGGACGAATAGCCGGTGCCGAAATCGTCCAGCGCAACCTGGATCCCGGCGTCGCGCAGCGACAGCAGCTTGTCGGTCACACCGGTGCTGGCGTCGAGCAGCAAGCCCTCGGTGATTTCGACCACCAGTGACTTGCCATCAAGGCCGATCTGCGCCATGTGTTCAAACCAGCGGTCATACCCTTTGCCCTCGCGCTGGAATTCCAGCGGCGACTGGTTCACGCTGACCTGGAAGCGCGCGTCGTGCTCATCGCGCCAGCGCCGCACCCAGCGCGCCGATTCCTTGAACACCCACTCGCCGATATCGAGAATCAGGCCGCTCGATTCGGCCAGCGGAATGAATTCCAGTGGACTGACCAGGCCACGCTGCGGATGCTGCCAGCGGATCAATGCTTCCGCCTTGTGGATCTTGCCGGTCTTCAGATGCACGATGGGCTGGAAGTAGACGCGGAACTGATCGCCCTTGAGCGCACTGCGCAAGTCGTTGGTCAGGCGCATGCGGTTGAGCGCGGCCACCTGCAGCGCGGGCGTGAAGTAGCTGAAGCGGTTGCGCCCCGCGCCCTTGGCCGCGTACATGGCCTGGTCGGCATGCTTGAGCAAGTCGTCAATGTCGCGCGCGTCGTCGGGGTACAGGGTGATGCCGATACTGGCCGACACAAACGCCTGCTCCTGGCCCAGCTGGTAGGGCGCCTGCAGCACCCGCAAAATCTTTTGCGCGATGCCGTCCACCGGCGACACATCCTGCAGTTCCGACAGGATCACCGTGAATTCATCGCCACCAAGACGGGCCACGGTGTCGGACTCGCGCACGCAGGAGCGGATGCGGCGCGCCGCGTCGACCAGCAGAATGTCGCCCTGGTGGTGGCCCAGCGTGTCGTTGACTTCCTTGAAGTGATCGAGGTCGATGAACAGAATGGCGATGCGCTGGCCATCGCGGCGCGACTTCATGATGTCGTGGTCCAGACGGTCATGGAACATGCGCCGGTTCGGCAACTGGGTCAGGGTATCAAAATTGGCCTGCTGCCAGATCATCGCTTCCGACTTCTTCTTCTCGGTCACGTCTTCGATCATGCACAGGTGCAGAGGCTGGGCCTTGGCTTCGGTTTCGATCTTGGCGATCGACATATCCACCCACACCACCGCGCCATCGGGCCGGATCAGGCGCTTGGCCGTCTTGAACCCGGTGGCGCCGCCCGAGGCCAGCTCCGCCATCTGGCTTACTTCCTGGGCCACGTCGTCCGGGTGGGTGATGTCGGTCCAGTGCGCGCTCTTGATTTGCTCGAAGGTGCGGCCGGTAATTTCGGCGTAACGCGAATTGATGTCCTTGAATTCGCCGGTCGACGAGTCGATCAGGGCAATGCCCATGGGCGCTTCTTCGAACATGGTGCGAAAACGCAGTTCGCCCTTGCGGATGGTTTCCTCGGCGCGGCGGCGCTCGCGTGCCAGCAGCGACACGTGCACCGCGGCGCCGGCAAACAGCAGCACCGTGGCAAAGATCAGCACCCGGTACAACCAGGTCAGGCTGCCGGCTAGTGGATCGGTGTTGTACAGCATGCCCTCGAACGACGCGTTCCGGGGCAGCATGCCCAGATCGGCGTAAATGTCGGCGATGTGGCGCCAGCGGTCCGGATTCATGTAGCCGATTTCCACCAGCACCGGCTGCACCAGCGGCACCATCTGGCGCGCTTCAAACAGCAGATGCTGACGGTCGTTGCGGCGGCTGTAGCGCGACAAGATCAGATCCGCGATTTCCTCCTGGTGCGCCATGGCATAGGCCCAGCCCTTCATGCTGGCGGCGCGGAAGGCCTTCACGCGTTCGGGATGGGCCTTGACTTCGTTCTCGCTGGTGAACAGGTTGTCGCCGTAAAAATCGATGCCGGCCGCGCGCGGGCTGAACACATCGTAGGCAAAGCCCATGCGGTCCAGATAATCGGGCTCGTTGGTGATGTAGGCCGACATGGCATCGACCTTGCCCTTGACCAGATCCTCGACGTTGTAGGATTGCTCGACCCGTACCAGGCTGCTGAGCGGGATCCCTTCGCGCTTGAGATAGGCGACCAGTTCATCGGCCTGCGTCAGTTCATCGGTGAGGGAGCCGATCATCACGTGCTTGCCGCGGATGTCGGTGATGTCGGGCGAGTCGTCGCGCTGGCGCGTGATCAGCACATACGGCGAGTGCTGAAAGATCACCCCCAGCACCACCAGCGGCTTGCCGGCCAGGCGCGCCAGCAGCACGCTGCTGCTGCCAACACCGTAGTCGGCGCTGCCGTCGATGACGCGCCGTTCCGGTTCGCCCCCATCCTTGCCTTCATTGATGCGCACATCCAGGCCGGCATCGCGGTAGTAGCCTTTTTCCAGCGCTGCGTAATAGCCGGCGAACTGGAACTGGTGGGTGTGTTTGAGCTGAAGGGTGACTTTATCGAGCGCGTGCGCAAACGGGCTCACGCACAGCGCAAGCGCCAGCAGCGCAGCCTTGGCCGCAGCCGCCAGCCAAGCCGGGCAGGGCCTGAACGGGTGCATCGGAGTCATCAAATCGCTCACACCTCATGGGAGTGCACTATGGCAACGTATGACCCGATTGTACTGATGTTCGATTGAAAAAGGCGGAATTTGCCAGCAGTGTGCGCCTCTGCAACGGCCTGCCATCCCGGGGCCAGACCACTAGTTACAAAAAGGAAAAGTGGTCTGACCCTGGTTGTGGGGCAATTACTTGCGGCCGGGGCGGGCTTTGGCGGCAGGCGCCGCCTTCGGCTTGGTCTTGATGGTGGCCAGGATTGACGGACGTACCTTGGATTCCGGCGCGATGAATGGCGTGGGAGCAATCGCCCGTTCGGTCTTGCGTTTCGGTGCGGCAGCAAACTTGTCGAGCGTGCCGGCGCCCGAGGTCTGGCGCTTGCGCTCGCCTGCGGCCAGGCCGCCGTCTTCGGACGCTTGCCAGCTTGGCACCAGGTGGCGGTCACCGTTACCGATCAGGTCGCCACGGCCCATCTTGACCAGGGTCTCGCGCAGAATCGGCCAGTTGGCCGGGTCCTGGTAGCGCAGGAAAGCCTTGTGCGAACGGCGCACCTTGCCGCTGCGTGCGGTCTCGACCACTTCGGAATCCGCCGTCACCTTGTGCAGCGGGTTCTTGCGCGAGTGATACATGGTCGTCGCCATGGCCATCGGGGTCGGCATGAAGGTTTGCACCTGGTCCAGCTTGAAGTTGTTTTTCTTCAGCCACAGAGCCAGATTGAGCATGTCTTCATCGGTCGTGCCGGGGTGCGCGGCGATGAAGTAAGGAATCAGATACTGCTTCTTGCCCGCTTCGAGCGAGAAACGGTCAAACATTTCCTTGAATTCGTCATAGGCGCCAATGCCCGGCTTCATCATCTTGTTGAGCGTGCCTTCTTCGGTATGCTCAGGGGCGATTTTCAGCAGGCCGCCCACGTGGTGGGTGACCAGTTCTTTCACGTATTCCGGCGAGCGCACGGCCAGGTCGTAGCGCAGGCCCGAGCTGATCAGCACTTTTTTGATGCCGGGAATGGCGCGCGCCTTGCGGTACAGGGAAATCAGCTTGCTGTGGTCGGTACCCAGGTTGACGCAGATGGTCGGGTATACGCACGACAGGCGGCGGCACGATTCCTCGATTTTTTTGTCTTTGCAAGCCAGGCGATACATGTTGGCGGTTGGACCGCCCATGTCGGAAATGGTGCCGGTAAAGCCCTTGGTCTTGTCGCGGATATGTTCGATCTCGCGCAGGATCGACGGTTCCGAGCGGCTTTGAATGATGCGGCCCTCGTGCTCGGTGATCGAGCAGAAGGTGCAGCCGCCAAAGCAGCCGCGCATGATGTTGACCGAGAAACGGATCATGTCCCAGGCCGGGATCTTGGCCTTGCCATAGCTCGGGTGCGGCGCGCGCGCATAGTTCATGTCGTACACGCCATCCATCTCGTCCATGGCCAGCGGCAGCGGCGGCGGATTGAGCCAGACGTCGCGCTCGCCATGCGCTTGCACCATGGCGCGCGCATTGCCGGGATTCGATTCCAGGTGGAACACGCGCGAGGTGTGCGCGTACATCACCGGGTCATCCTTGACCACATCGTAGGACGGCAGGCGCACCACGGTCTTGTCGTGCTTTTCCTTGGCCATGGCCAGGCGTTCTTCGCGCGACATGATGCGGATTGGCTTGATGACTTCCGGCGCGGCGACCGCGTTGTCGGTGGCGCAGGCGGTTTTGTCTTCCTGGGCCATGGCGTAGGGGTTCGGGTGCGCATCGATCTTGCCTGGCACGTCGACCCGGCTCGAGTTATGCACGCCCCAGTCGTCCCCGGGCAACCAGCCGGACGGCACCATGAAGGCGGTGCCGCGCAGATTGCGAATGTCCTTGATGTCCTCGCCTGCATTGAGGCGGTGGGTCAGGTCGACCAGTGCGCGTTCGGCGTTACCGAACAGCAGCATGTCAGCCTTGGAATCGGGCAGCACCGAACGCCGCACTTTGTCCGACCAATAGTCGTAGTGGGCGATACGGCGCAGCGAAGCTTCGATCGAGCCGATGATGACCGGCACGTCCGGGAAGGCTTCGCGCGCGCGCTGGGCGTACACGGTAACGGTGCGGTCGGGCCGCTTGTTCGGCTCGCCATTGGGGGTGTAGGCGTCGTCGGAGCGGATTTTGCGGTCAGCCGTGTAGCGGTTGACCATCGAATCCATATTGCCAGCGGTAACACCCCAGTACAGGCGCGGCTTGCCCAGCACGCGGAAGGCGTCGGCGCTGTGCCAGTCCGGCTGGCTGATGATGCCAACCCGGTAACCTTGCGCTTCCAGCAGACGGCCCACCAGCGCCATGCCGAAGCTCGGATGGTCGATGTAGGCATCGCCCGTGACGAGAATGACGTCGCACTGGTCCCAGCCCAGGGCGTCCATTTCGGCGCGGGACATGGGAAGGAAAGGCGCAGCAGCAGCGCGGCTAGACCGTTTTGGGACGGTCGCAAACAGGTTGGTTGGGGAGTTCATTGGGCGGTATTGTACCGGAAAACGTGTCGCAGGGATTCGCTGCGACCCATTTTACGGCCCCGCTGCGGCATAAAAACGTCTTAACTATCAATAACTTGTGACGTTTGTGCCACAAAAACAGGCAGCGGCCAGCCTGCTTCAGATACCCATATTGGCCAGCATGCGGCCCAGCTCGCGCAGGGCCGGCTCCAGGCGCGGGTGCTCCACGGCAAAGCGGGCCGTCAATTCCTGGGTGCGCTCGGACAAACCGTAAGGGTCCGATTCGGCTTGCGCTTCGGCATTGCGGCGTTCCAGCAGGCTGCGGATGTCGCCATCGAGCTGCTGCAGCAGTGATTGCAATTCGTCATCGACATTGCCGGTCTGGGCCAGGTTGGCACGCAAGTCTTTCAGATGGGACTTCAGGTTTGCTGTGTCGTCATTCAACATGTCGTCCTCGATATTAGTTGGGGAAGCGGGTCTCCAGGTACAGCTCTTCCACCTTGGTGCGCGCCCACGGGGTCTTGCGCAGGAATTTCAGGCTGGACTTGATGCTCGGATCGCTGGTAAAGCAATTGATGTCAATCCGTTTGCCGAGCTGGTCCCAGCCGTAGTAATCCACCAGTTGGGTGAGTAAGGATTCTAATGTAATCCCGTGTAATTGCTGAACACTCATTGCGCTGCCACTTCCTGATCAGTTAATCCGCTCGGTCCGCTGCACTCACAGCGGACCATCATTCGGACAGTATAGACGGGGCGCGGTCAGTTTGACCTGGTCATCCGCCACGGCGCGCAAGCTGGCCTGGGTGGCGCTGTCCACGCCCAGCCCGTCCAGGGCGGGCAGCGCCAGCGGCGCATTGCCGGTCAGGGTAGCGTACAGGACCACGGCAGCCAGGAAGGACCCGGCCGGGGCGGCATGATTGCCGTCGGCCGCGTGCAGTACCAGCGCCGGGTAGCGCACGGCGGCCAGATCGAAAGCTTGCGGAATCGGTGCCACGCAGGCGGGCTGACGCGTGGCGATGCTCACATGCAGGTCGACAATTCTCTGCGTCTCATCGATGCCGCGCCGCGGCCACTCGGGGAACATAACGGGCAAGGCCGGGATCAGCCGCGTGCGCCGCACCAGTTCCACCGCTTCGGCGCTCGAGTATTGCAGATTGCCGGAACTGCTGTAGCGCTGTGCCTGCAGCACGACCGCATTCCACTTGCGGCTGTTGAACAGGTTCATGGAAGCCGCGTCGTTCAAGCGTTCGTCGAGAAACAGATACCCGGGCGCGTTGACCACGGCGACCGTTTTGCCAGGCCGGCCCGCGCGCAGCATGGCAGCGAGCATGGTCGGCAAACCATTCGCGTCGGTATGGCTATTGCCGAACATGAGAACACTGATATCGGCTGTGGCGGGCGTGGGTGAAGGTGCAGGCGCCGGCGCGGACGACGACCCGCCCCCGCAGGCGGCCAGCGCCGTGGCAACCAGTACAAGCACAATCCGGGTCAAACGATGGATAGCCATGCGAACTCCTTGACGCCAGGAATTACTTCATCATGGTCCAAAGTGCGCCTGAACTCAATCGTTTTTTCAGGGACCGGCGGCGATGGCAAGACGGCGTTTCTGACTCAGTGACCGCAGCGCCTTGTCATACGAGGCCGCCAGCAGCTCCAGCAGGTAGGCGCGTGGCAGAGTGGCGGGATCGACGATCGTCACCCAATGGAAACGGCCCATGTAGCGGGCCGGTTTGATGCCGGGGATATCGGTCAGTTCCAGAAAACGGTCTGGACTGACGCGCAGGCTGAAGCGCCATTGTTCCGGCTTGCTGGTCTTGAAATAGGCGAACTTCTTGTCGTCCACCGAGAACACCAGGATGTTGCTCGGTGGGCCGTAGAGGCGCTCGCTCGCGCCTGGAAAGGCGGCGCACAAGCGCTTCAGCTCGCTCACTGTCATCGCTGGGCGACAACAACCTGTTGGCAAGATTTGGCGACAGCCATGCCCTTGAGGAAGGCGCGGCGTGCTGTGCCGGCTGAAATCGCGGCGGTCGCTTCAGCGGAGTGGCGTTCGGCGCCGCTCAGCTTGCGTACCCAGCCGCGGAAGGGGATGGCACCCTCCACCGTTTTTTGCAGCGCACCCGCAGCCGCATTGCTTACCGCCGACTTCGCTTTTGCAGCCTTCGCCAGCTCCACTGCCTCGACGTCGACGTCCGGCCCCAGCACTTCGTCGAGCACGCTGACCTGCGCGCGCAGACCTTCGCAGCTTTGGTCGGCGGGGGTCTGGTAAGGCTTGAGCTTGGCCTCGGTCAGGACCGGCGGAATGTCGGCCGGCGTCAGATTAAAGTCACGCAGGGGCGTTGCGGCGATGTCGGTGACGCGCTTTTGTTCTTTCGAGGCACAAGCGGTCAGCGACAGGACCAGGGCGAGAATCAGGCAAGTTTTCATGGAATGGGGAAGAATGGAAGCCGGAGTATTGTACAGTAGGCAAGTTTTTGCAGCCAGCTCTTTCGCTTACTGCGAAATGTGCATGCTGTACTGGGCCCCATTGGAGAACAGGCAGGTGCCGGTGCCCAATGACGCCGAGCTCATCGCGTAATCGCATTTCACGAAGCCGCCCCGGTTGCCGCTGGCGTTGGCCACACCCCTGGTGGAACTTGGCGCGCGGGTCGCTTCACCAATGAAGGACTCGCCAGCGAGATTGAAGCTGAATTCACCGTGGCCGCGTTCCGGGTTGCTGATCACGCCCGCCACATTGCCGATGCGCGATGCTGCCTCATTGCTGGGGTACAGGCGCGCCGAGAACGGCGGGCGCACGGCAGTGATCGGTACAAAGGCGGTGCCTTGGGCATTGTTGAAAGCGGGATTGTTGTTTGAAGCCGGATATTGGTTCAGTGGCACCACATAACAGGCGCTCAATGCCGAGCCCATGGCTGCCAGAGCGATTACGCGTGAAATAGTAAGCATAGTGGTCTTCCTCGTCAGTGTCACTTGCGTCTACAAAGCAAGTGACGCCAGTATATTGAGGCGGGACTTTTTTGCGAATCTATTCGGCAAGGGTGCGTAATTTAATACTATTTAGAGAGAATCACGCTACTCCATCCCGTCCAGGATCTCTTTTATCTTCGCCCGTATGCATATACAGAAATTGTTGCCGCACCATGTTCACGCAGTTGCGCCTGTGTTACTCTTTTTTCCTGTCAAAAAGTGCACAATGGATAACAAATGAAACGTTTCGCGAAGTGGACGCTGGGTTTGCTGGCAATAGCGATCCTGGTGGTGGCCGGCATTGGCGCCCACACCTGGTACTTCAAACCGCTCAGCATTGACTGGTTTTATGGTCGCGTGTTCGCCTCGTTTGCGTTTGACAGTCCTGAAATGCTGTCGTCCATGCGCCTGCTGCCGCCCGCGCTGGACTTCCACAGCACCAAGCTCGACGACGTCTCCCCTGCGCACGACGACAAGGTCTTCAACGACCTGAAAAACGCACTGACGACACTCAAGCGCTACGACCGCGCGGCGCTGGACCGCGAAGGCCAGCTGTCGTACGACACGCTGGCGTTCTTCCTGCAGTCCCAAGTCGATGGCGAACCGTATCGCTGGCACGATTTCCCGGTCAATCAAATGTTTGGCGTACAAAGCGCCACGCCCAACTTCCTGATCCAGACCCACCAGGTCACGAACCTGGAAGAGGCCAACAATTACATCACGCGCCTGAACAAGATCCCGCTCAAGTTCGACCAGCTGATCGAATCGCTGAAACTGCGTGAAGCAAAGGGCGTCATTCCGCCGCGCTTTGCGGTCGAAAAGGTGCTGCTGCAAATGCAGGACTTCAGCGCCAAGCCGGCCAAAGAAAACGCCTTGTACATCAGTTTCGACGAAAAACTGGGCAAGGTCGCCACCATCGACAGTGCCACACGCGCCAGGCTGCTGGCCCAGGCCGAGCAGGCCATCGGCGCCAGCGTCACGCCGGCCTACCAGAAGCTGATTGCCTACTTCACCGCGCTGCAGCCGAAAGCGACGCGCAACAACGGCGCGTGGAGCCTGCCCAATGGCGACAATTACTATGCCTGGTGCGTGCGCAAGCACACCACCACCGACATGACGCCGCAGCAGGTGCACGAAGTCGGCCTGGCCGAAGTGGCGCGCGTGAGCAGCGAGATGGAAGCCATTCTAAAGGACCAGGGTCTGACGAGCGGCACCGTTGGTGCGCGCGTGCAGCAGCTGGCAAAAGACCCGGCGCAGCAGTACCCCAACACCCCGGAAGGCAAGAAGGCGATGCTGGCGCGTTACCAGGAGATCCTGGACGAGATCAACCAGGGCCTGGCCGGCGCCTTCGATGTGCGGCCCAAGCTGGGCGTGGAAGTGCGCGCCATACCCGAGTTCTCGCAAGCGACAGCGCCCGGTGCGTATTACGACAGCGGCTCCTTCGACGGCACCCGTCCCGGCGTGTTTTACGCGAACATGCGCGCGCCTGGCGAGACGCCAAAATTTGCCATGCGCACGCTGGCCTACCATGAAGGCATCCCTGGCCATCACTTCCAGGTCGCCATCGCGCAGGAGCTGCAGAATGTGCCGTTCTTCCGGCGCGTGATTCCGTTTACCGCCTACGCCGAAGGCTGGGCCTTGTATTCGGAGCGTCTGGCCTACGAGCTGGGATACGGGCGCGCGCCGCTGGATACCCTGGGACGTCTGCGCGACGAGATGATGCGGGCCACCAGGCTGGTGGTCGATTCCGGCATCCACTACAAACACTGGACGCGCGAGCAGGCCATCACCTACATGATGGATAACACGGGGATGAGCGAAGGCGACGTGACGGCGGAGGTGGAGCGCTACTTCGTCGACCCGGGTCAGGCGCTGGCCTACAAGACCGGCATGCTGAAAATTCTGGCGCTGCGAGAGCATGCACGCCAGGTGCTGGGCGACCGTTTCGATCTGAAGCAGTTCCACAACGAAGTGCTGACCCACGGCGCACTGCCTTTGACCCTGCTTGAAGGCGTGGTGAACGAGTGGATTGAGAAGCGCAAGAAGGCATAAAAACATCGTCCTCGCGCTACCGCAGTCGTTCAGCAAGAAGACCAAAACATCGTCCTCGCGAAGGCGGGGACCTATACCACGCTACCGAAGTTATTCAGCATGCTATGGGTCCCCGCCTTCGCGAGGACGATGTGTATGCTGAACAGCTTCGGCGCCTTCGCGAGGACGATGGGTATTTCTTACTTCGCGGTCAAGCCACGCTTTTCAAGCAATGCATCCACGGTCGCATCGCGCCCACGGAAATTGCGATACATTTCCATCGCATCCATAGTACCGCCGCGCGAGAGCAGCATCTTGCGGAAGTAGTCGCCGTTCTTGCGCGACAGGCCGCCATTCTCCTTGAACCACTCGACAGTATCGGCGTCGAGCTTTTCGCTCCACAGATAACCGTAGTAGCCGGCCGAATATCCGCCCGAGAACACGTGCGAGAAGTAGGTGGTGCGATAGCGCGTCGGCACGGGCGCAAAGTCCACGCCTGCCTCTTTCAGGGCTTGCGCTTCAAATGCCACCACATCGGTCGGGATCTGGCTGGCGCCCAGCTGATGCCAGCGTTGATCCAGAATGCCGGCCGCGAGCGACTCGGTCATGCGGTAGCCTTCGTTGAACTTCTTGGAAGCCATCACCTTGTCAAGCAGCTCCTGCGGCATCAATGCGCCAGTCTTGTAGTGCTTGGCGTAGTTGCTCAGCACTTCAGGCCAGACCACCCACATCTCGTTGACCTGCGAAGGGAACTCCACGAAATCGCGCGGCACACGGGTGCCGGCAAAACGCGGGTATTTCACGTCCGAGAACATGCCGTGCAGTGCGTGACCAAATTCATGGAACATGGTGCGCACTTCGTCAAAGGTCAGCAGCGTCGGTTCGCCCGCTGCCGGCTTGGGAATGTTGAGGTGATTGCCGATGACAGGATGGGTGCCGGTCAGACGGGCCTGCGAGACGTAGGCATTGGCCCATGCACCGCCGCGCTTGTTGCCGCGTGCGTAGAAGTCGGCAATGAAAATCGCCAGCGGCTTGCCGTTGGCGTCGATCACGTCGAACACGCGCACGTCCGGATCGTACACCGGCAGGTCCTTGCGCTCCTTGAAGGTGAGACCATACACCTTGCCGGCTGCGAAAAACACGCCATTGGTCAGCACATTGTTCAACTCGAAGTAGGGCTTGAGCTGCGCCGCATCGAAGTTGAAACGCTGGGCGCGTACCTTGTCGCTGTAGTACGCCCAGTCGTGCGCTGCCAGTTCGAATCCGCCCTTGTCGGCATCGATCGCTTGCTGGATCTCGGCTGCTTCGCGGCGCGCGTTGGCCACGGCCGGCTTGGCAAACTCGGACATCAGCTTGTTGACGGTGCCAACATCGCGCGCGGTCTGGTCTTCCAGTGCGTATGCGGCATGGTTCGGATAGCCCAGCAAGGCGGCCCGTTCGGCGCGCAGCTTGGCGATCTTCAGGACGACGCCAGTGTTGTCGTAAGCGCCACCACGGCTGCCGCGCGACATCGACGCTTCCAGCAAACGCTGACGCGTGGCGCGATTGGTCAGCACCGACAAAGGCGCCTGGCCGGTGGTATTGGTCACCGGGATCAGGAACTTGCCTTCCATACCGCGCGCCTTGGCTGTGTTGGCGGCAGCCTCAATTGCCGCATCCGACATGCCGGCCAGTTCGGCGCGGGTGTCGACCACCAGTGCAGCGGCATTCGACTCCTTCAGCACGTTTTGAGCGAATGTGGTGGTGAGCGAAGCCAGTTCGCTGTTATAGGCGCGCAGTTTTTCCTTGTCTGCGCCCGACAGGCGTGCACCGGCGCGCACGAAGTCGGTGTGATAACGCTCGAGCAGGAAGCGCGATTCCGCATCGAGTTTGAGCTTGGCGCGCTTGTCGTACAAGGTCTTAATGCGCGCGAACAGTTTTTCGTTCAGGCGAATGCTGTCGCTGTGGGCTGACTGCTTGGGCGACAGTTCGGTTTCCAGCGCCTGGATGGCAGGGTTGGTGTTGGCGCCCGAGAGGTTGCCAAACACACTGCTGACGCGATTGAGCAGACGCCCGGAACGCTCCATCGCAACGATGGTGTTCTCGAAGGTGGCCGGCTTCGGGTTATTCGCAATGGCCGCGATTTCTTCGGCCTGGATGCGCATGCCTTCTTCGAACGCAGGTTTGAAGTGCGCATTATCGATCTTGTCGAACTGCGGATAATTGAACGGCAGTTTGCTCTCTTGCGCAAACGGATTGGCGGCATCGATGGCGGCCGCTACTGGCGCCGCGAACGTGAAGCCCGCGGCGGCCAGGCTGGCCGCGATGATCATCAGGTGAGGACGGTTCATCAGCGGCTCCGATCAGTTACCGGTCAGGCCACGGCGTTCGAGCAATGGCTCGATCTTGGCATCACGGCCGCGGAAGTTGCGGAACAGTTCCATGGCGTCGAGCGTACCGCCGCGCGAGAGCAGCGTTTTACGGAAGTGGTCGCCGTTCTTGCGCTGCAGGCCACCGTTTTCCTTGAACCATTCAACCGTGTCCGCGTCCAGCTTTTCGCTCCACAGGTAAGCGTAGTAGCCGGCCGAGTAACCACCCCAGCTATGCGAGAAGTAGGTGGTGCGATAGCGCGGCGGTACCGGCGCAAAGTCGACGCCCGCGTCCTTCAGTGCCTGTGCTTCGAAGCCCAGGACGTCGGTCGGGATTTTGTTCGATGGCAGCTGGTGCCAGCGCTGGTCGACGATGGATGCAGCCAGGTATTCGGTGGTGGTGAAGCCCTGGTTGAATTTCTTCGACGCGGCGACCTTTTCCAGCAGTTCCTTCGGCATTGCTTCGCCGGTCTTGTAATGCTTGGCGTAGTTGGCCAGCACTTCAGGCGCGACCATCCACATTTCATTGACCTGCGATGGATACTCTACAAAGTCGCGTGGCACGCTGGTGCCCGAGAAGCGCGGATACTTCACGTCCGACAGCAAGCCATGCAGCGCGTGGCCGAACTCGTGGAAAGCGGTCTTGACTTCGTCCACGGTGAGCAGGGTTGGCTCGCCGGCAGGCGGCTTTGGAATGTTCAGGTGATTGGCCACGACCGGATGGGTACCCATCAGGCCCGATTGCGAGACGTAGGCGTTCATCCAGGCGCCGCCTTGCTTGTTCGAGCGCGCGTACATGTCGGCGATGAAGATCGAGATCTGCTTGCCGTCAGCGTCGAACACGTCGAACACGCGCACGTCCGGGTTGTAAACCGGCAGATCCTTGCGTTCCTTGAAGGTCAGGCCGTACAGTTTTTCGGCGGCGAAGAACACACCCTTGATCAGAACGCTGTCCAGTTCGAAGTACGGCTTGAGCTGGTTTTCGTCGAAGCTGTAACGCTGCGCGCGCACCTTGTCGGTGTAGTAAGCCCAGTCGTACGAAGCGATCTGGAAGCCGCCCTTGTCGGCGTCGACGATCTTCTGCAGATCGGCCGCTTCCTTGCGGGCATTGGCCACGGCTGGCTTGGCCAGTTCCGACAGCAGCTTGTTGACGGCGCCGGTGTCTTTGGCGGTCTGGTCGACCAGCGAGTAGGAAGCAAAGTCAGGATAGCCCAGCAGCTCGGCCTTTTCGGCGCGCAGCTTGGCCAGCTTGGTGACCACGCCACGGTTGTCGAATTTGCCGCCATGGCTGCCGCGTGCGAGCGAAGCTGCCATCAGGCGTTCGCGCGTGGCGCGGTTGGTCAGTACTGCCAGCGGTGGCTGACCCGAGGTATTGACCAGCGGGACCACGAATTTGCCATCGAGCTTGCGCTTCTTGGCTTCGGCGGCGGCCGCGTCGATCGCGGCATCGGTCATGCCGGCCAGTTCGGCGCGGGTGTTGACGACCAGCGCGTCGGCGTTGATTTCCTTGAGCACGTTCTGGCTGAAGGTGGTGCCCAGCACGGCCATCTTCCCGTTGTAAGCCTTGAGTTTTTTCTTGTCGGCGGCGGACAGGTTGGCGCCGGCCAGCACGAAGTCCTTGTTGTAGCGCTCAAGCAGGAAGGCCGATTCCGAATCCAGACCGAGCGAAGCGCGCTTGTCGAACAGCGTCTTGACGCGCTGGTACAGTTTGTCGTTCAGGTAAATGGCGTCGGTGTGCGCGGCCAGCTTGGGCGACATTTCACGATCGATCGCGTCCATCGCGTCATTCGTGTTCGCGCCCTGCAGGCTGTAGAAAATGGTCGATACGCGGGTCAGCAGCTGGCCCGATTTTTCCATCGCGACGATGGTGTTCTCGAAGGTTGGCGCTTCCTTGTTGTTGGCGATGGCCGCAATTTCAGCGAGCTGCTCGCGCATGCCGGCCACGTACGCAGGCTTGAAGTGCTCATTTTTGATCTTGTCGAAGGCCGGATACCCGAACTGCAGCGTGCTTGGCGCGGCCAGCGGGTTCGACGCCGGCAACGGCGCGGCGGCAGGCGCGGCATAGGCGGATTGGATGAGCGCCAGGCTGGCGGCTACGATAAGCATCTGGGGACGGTTCATGGCATCTTTCGCGAGTGCTAGGGAAAACTGCCAGCGGATAGCAGGCAGCACGTAGCCAAAGATAATAGCAGGATGCCATGGGGGCGTCACTGGCAAGCGTGTATGCATGTTTGCGGTGCGCGACAAAGCGGGCCAGTATTGACGGCGTTTTCACCTCATCGCCCTCGCGCAGGCGGGGGCCTATGCCACGTGTGCGGATTCGGTGAGGTGTTATGGGCCCCCGCCTCCGCGAGGGCGATGTAGGAGGTAATCGACGGTTGCGGCCAGGGCGATGCCGATTGCATACGCCACCAGGTCCAGCGGATCGAAGCCGGAACCGAGCACCAGATGCCCCGCCGTTGTGCGCCGCAGCGCAACCAGCCATGGCGCCTGGATCAGCTGCGCAAATTCATCGACCCAAGCGACGATCAGCGCCAATGACGCCAGCATCCCGCACGGCATCGCAGGCCGCAAAAGCGCAATGCACAAAAACAGCGCCACCGCCCACAAGGCGTCACCCGGATAATTTTGCAGCAC
This sequence comes from Massilia sp. CF038, assembly GCF_900129765.1. Taxonomy (GTDB): domain Bacteria; phylum Pseudomonadota; class Gammaproteobacteria; order Burkholderiales; family Burkholderiaceae_D; genus Telluria_A. The sequence goes on along the minus strand of NZ_FQWU01000006.1, from coordinate 63,177 downwards.
CTGCGGGAACAAACCAGGCACGCGGCGCGAGGCCAGCCCCAGTGCGATGACCAGCGCCAGCGCAACGCATAACCAGCCCCGATGCCGCCGCATCAGTAGTGCGGCGGCTTCTCGTTCAGCGTGCCCGGCCCTGAATGCGCGTTGTTACGCACATGCTCGGCCAGTTTGCTTACCATGGCCTCGAGCTGGTCGATGCGGCGGCTTTGCTGGTACACCAGCTTGTTGAGCTCATCGACCAGGTCTTCCTGGTGCGCGAGCTTGATTTCGATCGTGACGAAGCGTTCTTCCTGGCTCACTGCAAACTCCATGTTCATGTTTTGGGGGTGTTCAGCAGCGCCTTCAAGCTGGCCAGACGGTCTTTGGGCGACAGCGTTTCCGCTTCCGTTGGCACGGCGTCGCCCACGTCGAGCGCCATCTCCTTGATGAAGCGCGAGGGGTCGCAATGCACCTGTTCGCCCGCCCGTTTGCGTTTTTTACACCAGGTGATCTGCAAGGTACGCTGGGCGCGCGTGATCCCCACGTACATCAGGCGCCGCTCTTCCTGCACCCGCGCAGCGATCGTTTCTATCGGCGCATCCGGGTCGCCCTTGTGCGGCAAGATGCCTTCTTCGACCCCCACCAGAAATACGTGCGGATATTCCAGCCCCTTGGAAGCGTGCAGGGTCGACATGCGCACCGCGTCGGGCTCCTCGTCCTGACCTTCGAGCATGCTCATAAGGGCCACCATCTGCGTCAGTTCGAGCAGGTTCTTTTCTTCGCCCGACTTGTCCTTGCCGCCGTTGCCGCGCTCCTTGAGCCAGTTGGTAAATTCCAGCACGTTCTGCCATTTGCTCTGCGCCGCGCGCTCTTCAAACACGTCGTACAGATAGCTCTCGTAGGCGATCTCTTTCATCATGTCATCCAGCACCGCGGCTGCGTTTTCGCCGCTGCCCGATGGCCCTGGACGGCTGGCGCGCGCTTCGAGCTGGTTGATGAAATTGCAGAAGTCGCGCAGCGGCAGCAGCTGGCGGTCGGCCAGCTTGGCTTCGATGCCACCCTTGAAAGTCGCTTCAAACAGCGAACAATTCCACTGCTTGGAAAACTCGCCCAGCACTTCCAGAGTCGCCATGCCGACACCGCGCTTGGGCGTGGTCACCGCGCGGATGAAGGCAGGATCGTCGCCGTCGTTGGCGATCAGACGCAGGTAGCTGATGATGTCCTTGATTTCCGCCTTGTCGAAGAAGCTCTGGCCGCCGGAGATCGTGTATGGAATGCGCTCCTTGCGCAGCGACTGCTCGATCACGCGCGCCTGGTGGTTGCCGCGGTACAGAATCGCGTAGTCGGACCACTTGTTCTTGCGCTGGAAACGGTCAGCCGAAATCATGATCGCCACCTGCTCGGCTTCCTGGTCGTCGGTCTGCATGCCCAGCACCTTGATCGGCTCACCCAGGCCATGTTCCGACCACAGGGCCTTTTCGAACAGCTTGGGGTTGTTGCCGATGACTGCATTGGCCGCCTGCAGAATACGCGTGGTGGACCGGTAGTTCTGTTCGAGCTTGATGACCTTCAGGTCGGGGAAGTCCTCGCCCAGCGTTTTCAGGTTTTCCACCGACGCGCCGCGCCAGGCATAAATGGCCTGATCGTCGTCGCCCACGGCGGTGAACATCGGCTTTTTGCCAATCCCGGTGACCAGCAGCTTCACCAGCTCGTACTGGCAGGTGTTGGTGTCCTGGTATTCGTCCATCAGCAGATAGCGCAGACGGCGCTGCCACTTGTCGCGAATCGGATCGTTATTGCGGAATAGTTCCACAGGCAGGCGAATCAGGTCGTCGAAGTCCACCGCCTGGTATGCGGCCAGAGTGGCCACATAGCTGCGGAACACGCGCGCAGCCTGGGCTTCGTCTTCGTCTTTGGCGTTCTTGATCGCGTCTTCCGGGTCGACCAGGCCGTTTTTCCAGAGCGAGATCGAATTCTGAATGCTGCGAATAAGCTGCTTGTCGGTGGTGATGGCCAGATCCTGCACCAGGCCATAGCAATCGTCGCTGTCCATGATCGAAAAGCGATCCTTCAGGCCCACGCCCGCCGCTTCCTGGCGCAGGATTTTGACACCCAGCGAGTGGAAGGTCGATACCGTCAATTGCTTGGCCTGGCGCGGCTGCTTGAGCAGTTTGGCAATGCGCTCCTGCATCTCCAGTGCTGCCTTGTTGGTGAAGGTCAGCGCGGCGATGGTGCGCGGGTCGTAGCCACGGTCTTCGATCAGGTGGGCGATCTTCTGGGTGATCACGCGCGTCTTGCCCGAACCGGCGCCGGCCAGCACCAGGCACGGGCCGTCAAGATACATGACAGCTTCGCTCTGGGGTACGTTCAGGCCAAACTTGGGGGCGGAGGACATCGGAGGGCATTCTTGGATAAAACAGCCAGCCATTGTAGCGCACCGGCGCCCGCGCATGCGCGGTGAAGCTGTCGTAGAATAACAGGATGAAAAAATTGATCATGACCCTGCTGGCCAGCCTCGCGCTGCCAGTGTCGGCCGAGACGCTCACCGTCGCGGCAGCGGCAGACCTTACCTATAGTATCGAGGAGCTGTCGAGCGCCTTCGCGCAGCAGGTGCCTGGTGCCGAGGTCAAAACGTCGCTGGGGGCGTCGGGGAATTTTTTCGCCCAGATCAAGAACGGCGCGCCATTCGATGTCTTCCTGTCAGCGGACATGAAGTATCCGGCCCAGCTGGCCCAGGAGGGCGCGGCCGATGCGGCTACCCTGGCCCCCTACGCAATTGGCCGCATCGTGCTCTGGTCGCTGGACAAGCGCTTTGACCTGAGCCAGGGTATGCGCGTGCTGAACGACGAACGCCTGACGCGCTTCGCCATCGCCAACCCTGATGTCGCGCCTTACGGCCGCGCAGCGCGTGCCTCACTGACCGCGCTGGGGTTCTGGGACGTGGTCAAGCCCAAGCTGGTCCTGGGCGAAAACATCGCCCAGACCGCGCAGTTTGTCCAGACCGGCAATGCGCAGATCGGCGTCGTCTCTTACGCAACCGTTCTGGCTCCCAAGGTCAAGGGCATGGGTAGCTACTACCTGATTCCTTCCGACGGCACGCCGCCCATCGAACAGGGCGCCATCATCACGCGCCACGGCGCGGCCAATCCACTGGCGCCACGCTTCATGCAGTTCCTCCAATCGCCGGCCGCGCGCGCGATCCTGCTGCGCCACGGCTTTTCCCTGCCGCGCGAGAAGGATGCTTGACTGGTCGTTTCCGCCTGCCCTGTGGGAGGCGGTGGGCCTGACACTGCGCCTGGCGGCGGTGTCGTCGCTCGTCCTGCTGGTGATCGGCGTGCCGCTGGCACAGTGGCTCAATACCAGCCGCATGCGGGGTGCAATTCTGATTGAAACGCTGGTCAGCCTGCCCATCGTGCTGCCGCCAACGGTGATTGGTTTTTACCTGTTGCTGCTGATGTCGCCCCAGCAGCCGCTCGGCGCGGCATGGGTCAGCGTGTTCGGTCAGCCGCTGCCGTTTTCGTTCACCGGGCTGGTCATCGGCTCGGTCATCTACAGCCTGCCATTTGCGGTGCAGCCGTTTCAGCAAGCCTTCCGCAGCATCAAGCCGTCGATGGTGGAATCGGCGCTGGCGCTGGGGCTCACGCCGCGCCAGACCTTCTGGTCAATCGTGATGCCGCTGTCAAAGCACGGTTTGCTCACGGGCGTCTCGCTCAGCTTTGCGCACACCATGGGCGAATTCGGGGTGGTGCTGATGCTGGGCGGGAGCATTCCCGGGCAAACCCGGGTCGCCTCGATTGCCCTGTACGACGAAGCACAAAAGCTCAACTACCCGACCGCGCACGCGTATGCGATTGTGCTGCTGGCGATTTCGTTCGCGATCCTGGTGGGGATCGCGTTCCTGCAGCGGCGCCAGCGTGTCGGGCTGCTGACCTGAGGGCGGTTAAAAGCCCGCCAGAACAATTTTGCCGATCATGCGCCGGCCCAGCAAAGCCGCATGCGCCCGTTCGATATTGGCTGCGTTGATCTTCCCAAACGATTCGCCGACAGTGGTCACCAGCACCTTTTCATCGACCAGGCCTGCCACTTCGGTCAGCAGGATATGCTGCTCGAGCATGTCGCTGGTTTCGAACATCGAGCGGGTGAACATCAGTTCGAACACCAGTCCTGCGCTCTTGGTGAACAAACCATCGAGCGCCAATGGCGCCTGGTTGCCCAGGATGCTGCAGATGCGGCCCTGCGGCGCGATCGCCTCCACCAGCGCCGGGAAGTGCTTGTCGATCTCGTTCAGGCACAAAATGTAGTCCACGCCCGGCATGCCAAGCGCCGCCAGCTGCGCCGGGATGTCGCCATTGTGATCAATCACGTGGTCCGCGCCCAGGCGCTTGCACCAGGCGCCGGACTCGGGCCGCGACGCCGTTGCCACCACCGTCAGGCGCGCCAGCTTTTTGGCCAGCTGAATCGCAATTGAACCCACCCCGCCGGCACCGCCAACAATCAGAATCCGCTTGCCCTGGTCGGCGCCGCCACGGGAAATGCCAAGCCGGTTGAACAAGGCTTCCCATGCGGTGATGCTGGTCAGCGGCAGCGCTGCAGCCTGAGCAAAATCGAGTGTGGCTGGCTTGCGCGCGGCGATTCGCTCGTCCACCAGGTGGTACTCGCTGTTGGCGCCGGGGCGCACGATGCTGCCCGCGTAATACACCTGGTCGCCCGGCCGGAACAGGGTCACTTCCGGTCCCACTGCCGTCACGGTGCCGGCAGCGTCCCAGCCCAGCACGCGCGCGGGGGCGTCGGCGGCTTCGCCGGCGCGCACCTTGTGATCAACCGGATTGACCGAAATGGCTTCGATTTTGACGACCAGGTCGCGCGCGCCGGGCTGCGGCAGGGGCAATGTCAGGTCTTGCAGGGTTCCGTTCTGGACGGCGATGGCTTTCATGGTGGGGCTCCTGTTGTTTGATTGAGTGCACCCAGTGTGAGGCTCGCCGATTCGTTTGATAATTGGCATAATGCTTAAATAGCTATTCACCAAAACAGAATAATGAGCCTGGACCTGATCGATGTCGCCCTGTTTGTGCGGGTATGCGCCACCCGCAATCTGTCGGCTGCGGGGCGCGAGTTTGGCCTGTCGCCAGCCGCGTCCAGCGCCCGCATGGCGCAGCTCGAACGCCAGCTCGGCGCGCGCCTGCTGCACCGGACCACGCGCCAGATCGCGCTGACGCAGGATGGCGAAGCCTTTCTCGAGCGCGCTGTGGCGCTGCTGGAAGCGGCCGAACTGGCCGAGTCCTCGGTCGGTGGCGGCGCCGAGGGGCCGCATGGCTTGCTGCGGGTCGCAGCTTCGGTCTCGTTCGGACGTCTGCATCTGATGCCCTCGCTGGCGGCGTTTCTGGCCCTGTATCCCGGCATCCGGCTCGACCTGCGCCTGTCGGACCGGGTGATCGACCTGGCAGTCAATGGAATCGATGTGGCGGTGCGGATCGGCCCGTTGCGCGATTCGGCCCTGGTGGCGCGCACGCTGGCGCCCAGCCGCCTGTGGCTATGCGCCTCGCCCGATTATCTGGCGCGGCATGGCACGCCGGCCACGCCCCATGATCTGACGCAGCATGAGTGCCTAGTGCTGGACGGCTTTCACCCGTGGCGGTTTCAGGATCGGGATGGCGAGATCGTCATGCGCGTGCGTGGGCGCATGCAGAGCGATAACGGGGAAGCCCTGCGCGATGCAGCGGTGGCCGGCCTGGGCATCGCGCTGCAGTCGACATGGGCCATGTACGAACAGCTCAAGAGCGGCGCGCTGGTGCGGGTGCTGGGGCAGTATCCAATCGTGCCGCAGTCGGTGGTGTCGGCCCAGTACCTGAACCGTAATTATCTGCCACCCAAGACAGTGGCCTTCATCGACTATTTTGCGGCGCGTTTCGGGCCGGTGCCGTACTGGGACGAAGGCTTGCCCGATTAGAGCTGGGCGTCGATCTCGTGCTTGGTGCACAGGGCGTTCAGAAGGCGTAGCTGCTCCTGCTGCAATTCGACCAGCTGCAGCTTGAATTCGTCCATTTTTTTGTGCAGCGCCATGATCTCCAGCTCCGCCTTGAGATTGACCTCGTAATCGTGCAGCGCGGTCAGGCGGTCTTTCTCGCCCTGCCGATTTTGCGACATCAGGATCACGGGCGCCTGGATCGCGGCCAGCATCGACAGCACCAGGTTCAGCAAGATGTAGGGGAAGGGATCGAAAGGCTTGTGCCCGTCGCGCAGCAAAAGCCAGGAATTGAGCAGCACCCAGCCGCCCAGCACCAGCGCGAATATGCCGATGAAGGCCCACGAACCGCCAAAGCGCGCCACCGCGTCGGCCGCGCGCTGGCCAAAGCTGGCCTCGTCGTCCATTTCGGGCAGGCTGCGCGAAATGGTCCGCTTTTCGGCGATCGATTGCTCAACATGCGCTTTACTGCGCTGCTGGACGGCCTCGACGTGGGCCAGGTAATCGCTGCGTTGGCTTCTCATGCGGGCAGTGTACTCTTTTCAACGTTTCCAGCGCGCACAAATGCAGGCGCGCTGTCCATGCGTTACCATCGCGGTATCGGCGCATTGCGCGCCCCATCATAACGAGTGCCGCACCATGAAATTTGAACACCTGATCGAGATTAACGATCCCCTCAACCCACTCATCGACACCATTAGCCGCGACCAGCTCTGGCGCGGGCTGGTGCTGCGCGCGGACTCGCCCAAGATGTTCATTCCACACCTTGACGAGTGCACCATCGACGAGCGCGAAAGCGGCAGCTTCCGGCGCCGCCTGCGCTACGGCGAGTTGGAAATCGTCGACCGTGTGATTTTGACGCCGCTGCATCAGGTGCGTTACGAAGTGGCGGCGCAGGGCGAGATCAGCGCGTCAAGTCTGGTGATGACAATTGAGGCGCCGTCGGAACACACGCTGTATGTGCGCTTCCAGTATGACGATGGGCATGATGCGGCGACCGATGCGGCCAATGCCATGTACGACGAGTTCCGCAAGTCGGCGTATCAGGAGGCCGATATTGACACGATTCGGATTGTGCGCGAGCTGGCTGCGGCAGGGCGGCTGGATGCGACCTATCTGAACTGAACCACATCGCCCTCGCGGAGGCGGGCTCGCATGCGAGCCCCCTATTCCACGTTGCCGAATTCGGTAACATGGGATGGGCCCCCGCCTTCGCGAGGGCGATGTGGTGGTATTTTCAGCGTATCTTTTCGTGGTGAGCTTCACACCCCCGGCAAACACTCCGCGCCATCATCCCCGGCCGGTGCACCTTTTTCCAGCTCCGCCGCCAGATCGCGCAGCGCCGTGCGTACGCCTTCCTCAATCACCGGGTGATAGAACGGCATATCGAGCATCTGCGCCACGGTCAGGCGCGCTTGCGCAGCCCATGACAGCAAGTGCCCCAGATTCTCGGCGCGTGGCGCGATCATCTCCGCGCCCAGGAAGCGGCCCGTCCCGTATTCGCCATACACGCGCAGCATGCCGTGATTTTGCAGCATCACGCGGCTGCGCCCCTGATTGGTGAACGAAACTTTACCGACCGCGAACTTGGGCCGCCCTTCGGCGCACAGCTCCCGGTACGTTTCGCCCAGGGTAGCGATCTGCGGCTCCGTGAAAGCAATCGCCAGCGCCGTGCGGCGCAGGCCAGGCCGCACATCCGGATAGCGGCCCGCATTGTCGCCCGCGATCTTGCCATGGTCGGCTGCCTCGGGCAGCACGGGGCGCTCATTATTGGCGTCGCCCGCGATAAAAATATGGCTAGTCCCGCACTGCATGGTGCTGCTGTCGTACACGGGAATGCCGTGCCGATCAAGCGCCAGGCCCGTATGCTCGATACCGATCTTGTCCACGTTGGGCTTGCGCCCGATGGCCGACAGCACGTACTGAAAGCGCTCAACCTTCTGCACACCAGCCGCATTGTGCGTGGTCAGCTCGACCTCGTCGCCATCCTGGCGCGCAGCCACGATGGTTTGCTGGAAGCGCAGGTCAATCTCCGCGCCCAGCGTGTGCGCTGCCACGTGCAGCACCTCCGGGTCGCTCAGCTGCGCCACGCTGCCGCCGCGCGCAAAGAAGCTGACGCGTACGCCCAGCCGGCTCAGGGCCTGGCCCAGCTCCAGGCCAATCACGCCAGTGCCGATCACCGCCACTGAAGCAGGCAAATCAGTCCACTCGAACACGTCATCGCTGATGATCACACCCTTGCCCACGTCGCGCAGCTTGGGCGGGATCATCGGGGTCGAACCGGTGGCAATGACGACGCGGCCCGCTTCAATGGCCGTGTGTTCGTCCACTTGCAGGCTGTGGGGACTTGTGAAGCGCGCGTGCCCGCGCAGCTTGTCTTCGGCGGGAATGTTATCCACGCCCTCAAGCACAAAGCCGACAAAGCGGTCACGTTCGCTGCGCACACGCGCCATGACGGCTTTGCCGTCAATCCGCACGGGGCCCGGATGCACGCCAAAACCAGGGGCAAGCGCCAGCATGTGCGCCGCCTCGGCCGCTGCAATCAGCAGTTTGCTGGGCATGCAGCCCACCCGCGCGCAAGTGGTGCCGTACGGCCCGCTTTCGATGACAACGGCTGTTTTGCCCTGCGCGCGCGCGGCGCGGTAGGCAGCCAGTCCGGCAGTGCCTGTACCAATGATGGCGACGTCAACTGTAATGGTGTTCATGCTGGCCCCGTAAATATGGATAGACGTGCAGTGCTACCGATTCTATATGGGGACGCCCATAGCTGCCGGCAAGCATGAAAAGTGTCGGAAAACTTTACACCCGGATCGCCCGTCATATGTTTATCCAAGCAAAACAAGTGTTTAGGTGGAGGGCACATTAATTGCTTAAACAGCAGCAATGTCTTTTACCCCAAGAATATCCTACCCTACCGCTACGGAGTCCATCTTGAAGTTTTCTGCCATCGTTTCGCGTGTCTTCCTCAGTCTCGCTTTCCTGACCGCCTCGGTCGCCAGCGCCACGCCGCTGACCTGGACCTTCCAGGGTGTCACCTTCGATGACGACGCCAGCCTGTCCGGCTATCTGGAAGTGGAATCGACCACGGGCGACCTGCTGTCGTGGAACCTGACCACGTCGGCGGGCGTTCTGGCCGGCTTCACCTACGACAGCAGCACCAGTACCTTGTATGCCCGTGACCTGTACGCGCCGAACGGCTACCTGATCACCAGCAACGACGTGAATAACTCGACGCTCATCAGTCTGAACTTTGCCAGCGCACTGACGGCGCCCGGCAGCGTCAACCTGGTGATCAGCGATGTGGATCTGAGCGGCGGATTCGAATGCGACAACTGCTTTACCACGCGTTTCATCAATGCCGGTGCAATCAGCACCCAGGTGCCGGAACCGGCCCCGCTGGCCTTGTTTGGCGTTGCGTTGATTGCCCTCGCGGCGCGTCGCAAGCTGCAAAAATAAGCCGCGCTGGCGCAGCACCAGCACAGCAAAAAGGCGGCCATGGCCGCCTTTTTTCATGCCCGCTTCAAATGTCGAGCGGGTCCACCTCGAGCGACCATTTGACGCGGCTTTTCATCTCGCGCACGGCGCCCAGCCAAGCCTTGAGAAACGCTTGCAGGACTGGCCGCGACGCGCTTTCTACCAGCAGCTGCGCGCGGTCGACGTTGTGCACCCGGGTCATCGTCATCGGAATCGGGTCGTTAATGGTAATGCCCTCGTGCTCAATGCAGTCACGTGCACTTTCGAGGAAAGCGATGGCGGTGGCCAGCTCCGGTGCTTCGGCGCGCATCAGCGCCTGGTACATATACGGTGGCAGCGCGGCCTGGCGCCGTTCATCGAGCAGGGCGCCGGCAAACCGGTCGTAGTCGTGATTGACGACGGCCGAATACAGGGGATGTGCCGCATAGCGGGTCTGGATCAGCACCTCGCTGACGCTGCCGCCTTCCTGGCGTGCGGCCCGCCCGGCCCGCCCCGCCACCTGCATCAGCTGCGCAAACAGGCGCTCGCTGGCGCGGTAATCCTGGGAGAACAGCGCGGTGTCGGGATTCAGAATGCCGACCAGCGTGAGTTTTTTAAAATCGTGTCCCTTGGCGACCATCTGGGTGCCGATCAGGATGTCGACTTCGCCCCGATGGACAGTATCAAAGGCTGCCTGCGCGCTGCCCTTGCGGCGAGTGGAGTCGGCATCGATGCGCAGAATGCGCGCTTCCGGGAACATCTGCTGCAAGCCTTCCTCCACCCGCTGGGTACCGCGGCCCAGCGGCTGCAGGTCGACATTACCGCAAGTGGGGCAGTGACGCGGAATGCGCATCTCCAGGCTGCAGTGGTGGCAGCGCAGCCGGTGCTCGGGCTTGTGCAGCACCATGAAGGAGGTGCAGCGCGTGCAGTCGCTGATCCAGCCGCACGACTCGCAGCAAATCACGGGCGCATAGCCGCGCCGGTTCAGGAACAGGAGCGACTGTTCGCCACGCTCCATGCGCTGGCGCAGTGCCGCAATCAGCTGCGCGGTCAGGCCGTCCTTGGGTTTGTCGCGTTCCATGTCGAGCAGCTTCACGCGCGGCAGTACCGCGTCGCGCACGGCGCGCTCGCGCAGTTCGAGCTTGCGATAGCGTCCCGAGCCAGCATGGTGCCAGCTTTCCAGCGATGGCGTGGCCGAGCCAAGCACGATCGGAATGCCCAGCTGGCGCGCACGCCAGACAGCCAGGTCACGCGCCGAATAGCGCAGCCCTTCCTGCTGTTTGTAGGAAGGATCGTGCTCCTCGTCGATGACGATCATTTTCAGGTTGGGCAGCGAAGCGAGAATCGCCAGACGCGTGCCCAGCACAATGCGCGCCTTGCCCTGGTGCGCGGCCAGCCAGTGCAGCATGCGTTCGCCCTCGGACAGGCTGCTGTGCAGCGTGGCCAGCATCACACCCGGGAAGCGCGCGCGAATGTTCCCTTCGAGCTGGGGGGTCAGATTGATCTCGGGGACCAGGATCAGGATCTGGCCTTCACGTTCGCGCGCCAGCACCTGGGCGCACGCCTGCAGATACACTTCCGTCTTGCCGCTGCCCGTCACACCGTACAGCAAAATGGGATTGAAGCCGGCTGCGCCCCCAATGGCGTCGGCGGCCTGCTGCTGGGCGGGATTCAGGGCAGGCATGTCGAACGGCGTGTGATCGTGCGCCGCCATCGGCTTGTCGAGCTTTTTCAGGGCCCGGTCCAGCGCCACCGTGGTCAGGACGCGCAAATTTTTCGGCAAACCGGGCAAGGCCACTTCGCCCAGCGGGCGCTGATAGTAGTCGGCGGCAAAGGCGGCCAGCGCCAGCCATTGGGCCGACAAGGGCGCCAGCTGGCTGCGCACGGCCAGCGCATCCTTGAGCTTTTCGGCCGGCACCTCGGTCTGATGGCGCACTTCAAGGATGAGTCCAATTACCTCACGCCGTCCAAAACTGACCAATGCCAATTGACCAACTTGCGGCTCGTCACCCGGCGCGCATGGCCAGCGGTAGTCAAAACTGCTGGTCAGGGGGGTGTCCAGCGCAATGTTCAGGATGCAGTAAGCCATGCAGGCGCGTATGGAGACGGAAAATAGTGCGAAAAAGGCCGATCGAGGCCGGAACTGGCAGGCTTGTTCACAGCGCCAGGAAAGATGTGGACAACTTTGTGGACAAAACAAATTCCCATGAGGGAAAAGGTTTGCGCTATCACAAGGCAGGCTCACCTCTACCAAAAATCAAGTTTAAAAATTCTTTAAAAATCAATAACTTACAAATATCACCCCAGAGAGGCTGAAATCGCTACCTGGGGGAGGTTTACTGTGCATAACCTGTCATAAAAATGGTGCGCCTGTAGTCAATTGCGCCCCGTTTTTGGTCTATTTTCTTGCCTAGAAGCACCAAGAAAAGATATTTGCTTACCGCGCCGAATCATGCAGCAACATCCGGTATCAAAATATCATGCAATGCAGCACGAACCTCATGTGAAACCTCATCAAATTCGCTAACCCACGGTAAACGCAGGTCTTTTTATTTTTATCCACAGAAGCTGTTGATAACTTTGTGGACAATACGCTGAAAAAGCCATTTTCCCTATGAGGCCAAGCGTGGGGCAAACGTTCCGAACTGCAGAGCATAAAATCAAAAAGACTTAAAATTCAATGACTTGCGCAAAGTGCGTTTTCATTTTGAAAATGTTAATAAGTCGTTTAGCGTTTTTGAAAAATTGTGAATAAGTGTGATTTTCACGGGGCAGTGCAGCACCCTGCAAGAGGGTGGACAAGCTTGTCTTTTCAGGCAAGCCTGTACCCAAACTACATATCAGGCACGTTGCTGGCGGCTGAAGCTGTGGACTGCGTCCACCATCGCCGTAACGGACTCTGGCGGCGTGAATTGCGAAATACCGTGGCCCAGGTTGAACACGTGACCGCCGCCCGCAGCTGGTTTGCCGTAGGCCGTGAGGGTGCGTTCGACTTCGGCGCGGATCTGGTCCGGGCTGGCAAACAAAATGGCCGGGTCCAGATTGCCCTGCAAGGCGACCTTGTGGCCGACCAGGGCGCGCGCACGGCCCAGATCGACGGTCCAGTCCAGGCCCACTGCGTCGGCGCCGATGTCGGCGATCTGTTCGAGCCAGAGGCCGCCGCCCTTGGTGAACACCACCGCCGGAATACGCACGCCGTCTTTTTCGCGCTTGAGCTGCGCCATCACTTTTTGCATGTACTGCAGCGAGAAGGTCTGGTAGGCCCCATCGGCCAGCGCGCCGCCCCACGAGTCGAAAATCATGACTGCTTGCGCGCCAGCGTCGATCTGCGCGTTCAGATAGGCCGCCACCGCGCTGGCATTGGTCTCGAGGATGCGGTGCATCAGGTCGGGACGGTTGTACAGCATCTTTTTAATCGTGTGGAATTCCTTGGAGCCGCCGCCTTCCACCATGTAGCAGGCCAGCGTCCACGGGCTGCCCGAGAAGCCGATCAGCGGCACGCGGCCATTGAGAGCCGTGCGGATCTGGGTGACGGCCTTGAACACATAGTCGAGCGAAGCGAGATCGGGCTCGCGCAGTGCCATGACATCGGCCTCGGTGCGCAGCGGACGCTCGAACTTCGGGCCTTCGCCGTCGACGAAATACAGTCCCAAGCCCATCGCATCGGGCACGGTCAGAATGTCGGAGAACAGGATCGAGGCATCAAGCGGGTAACGGTCGATTGGCTGCAGCGTCACTTCGGTCGCGTAGTCCGGATTTTTGGCCAGGCCCAGGAACGATCCTGCTTTTTCGCGCGTGGCGCGGTATTCCGGCAGGTAGCGGCCAGCCTGGCGCATCAGCCATACAGGCGTATAGTCGGTTGGCTGGCGCAGCAGGGCGCGCAGGAAGGTATCGTTCTGAAGCAGGGCGAATTGTGGCATGGGAGACAATCGAAAGCGGGAATAAAGGCGCTATTATCGCATTCCCACGGCGCACCGCCGCACGCGGTGCGATTGCGCCGCTGACGGGGATTCTCTATCATGCTTTACTGCTTTTAACCCCACCGGACCCGCCATGACCGCACCGAACACCAAACGCAGCGCCGCCTACGGCATCTGGCCCTCCCCGATCACGGCGGCGGTCGTGGCGGCAGGCGCCTCGCCCCTGTCGCAGCCGCAGCTTGACGGTGACGCCGTGTACTGGCTGGCTGGCCGCGCCAGCGAGGGTGGCCGCACCACCATGCTGCGTCAGCGCGGCAGCGAGATCGTCGAAATGACACCGGCACCGTTCAACGTGCGCACCCGCGTGCACGAGTATGGCGGCGGTGCCAGCCTAGTGGCCGGTGGCGTGGTCTGGTTTTCGCATTTCGCCGACAACCGCATTTACGTCATCCGCAACGGCGCCGCGCCGGTCGCCCTGACCGCGGGCGGCGCCTTGCGCCACGCCGACTTCGTATTCGACCAGCAGCGCCAGCGCCTGATCAGCGTGCGTGAAGACCATACTGCAGGCAGCGCGCAACCTGTCAATACGCTGTGCGCCATCGGCGCCGATGGCAGCGAAACAGTGCTCATGGACGGCAGCGACTTTTACGCTGCGCCGCGCCTGTCAGCCGATGGCAAATCGCTGGCCTGGATCAGCTGGGACCATCCGCGCATGCCGTGGCAAGGCAGCGAACTGTGGCTGGCCGAGGTACTGGCCGACGGCACGCTGGGCCTGCCCCAGCTGGTGGCCGGCGGGCCGCAAGAATCAATCTGCCAGCCCGAATGGTCGCCAGCGGGCGTGCTGCACTTTGTGTCGGACCGCAGCGGTTGGTGGAATTTGTACCGGCTGGTGGACAATGCAATCGAGCCCTTGTGCGACCGCGCAGCAGAATTCGGCCTGCCCCACTGGACTTTTGGCGGCTCGATGTATGGCTTTCGCGCCGAAGGCGAGATTGTCTGTACCTACATCGAACATGGCATCAGCCGCCTGGCGCAGCTGTCCACGGCCAGCGGCAAGCTGCACCCGATTCCCAACCCGTACGAGGAAATCCGCGACCTGCGCGTCAGTGCCGGCGTGGCGGTAATGCTGGGCGGCGCGCCCACCATTCCGGTGGAGCTGGCGCGCATCAACCTGGACAACGCCGGCCAGCAAGTGCTGGCCCAGTCGATCACAGCGCTGCCGCCGGCCGGCTACCTGTCGGTCCCGGAAAGCATCACCTATCCCACCAGCGGCAACCGCATTGCGCATGCGTTCTACTACCCGCCCTGCAATGCGGCCATTGAAGCCTTGCCCGACACGCGCCCGCCACTGATGGTGATCAGCCACGGCGGCCCGACCGGCATGGCCAGCAATACGCTCAAGCTGCCGATTCAGTTCTGGACCAGCCGTGGCTTTGCCGTGCTCGATGTGAACTACGGCGGCAGCAGCGGCTTTGGACGCGAGTACCGCGACGCGCTGCGTGGCCAGTGGGGCGTGGTCGACGTCGACGACTGCGTTGCCGGCGCACGCTACCTGGCCCACCGCGGCGTGGTCGACCCGGAGCGCCTGGTGATCCGCGGCGGCAGCGCCGGCGGCCTGACGACCCTGTGCGCGCTCACCTTCCACGATGTATTCAAGGCCGGTGCCAGCTACTATGGCGTGTCCGACCTGAAGGGCCTGGACGCCGACTCGCACAAATTCGAATCGCACTACAACGAATACCTGATCGCCCCGAAGCCGGAAGCCGATGCCCTGTACCAGGCACGCTCGCCAATCAACCATGCGCAGCGCCTTACGCGGCCGATGATCTTCTTCCAGGGTCTGGACGACAAGGTGGTGCCGCCCCAGCAATCGGAGGTCATGGTCGACGCGCTGCGCAAGAACGGCGTGCCGGTGGCATACATGACGCTCGAAGGCGAGGGTCATGGCTTTCGCAAGGCGGACAGCATCGTGCGCACGCTGGAGGCGGAACTGTATTTCTACCTGCGCATGTTCGGCCTGAGCGCGCCCGGGGCGCCAGCGCCGGTCAGCATCGACAACCTGCCTGGCGCCGCATGACCGGAACAGCTTTGCACGCGCAGTTTGAAGCACTCGATTTTCACGAAAAAATGATCGTGGCGCTGCTCGCCCTGGCCGGCGAGCCGATGGGCCGCACACGCATTCTGGAGCATCTTGCCGCCGCCGAAATTGGGGACGACGACGATTTGCTGGCCTACGATCTGGCCAAACTGCGCGCCCTGGGCGTGATCGCCGAAATGAACCACCGCGGCTGGGTGGCCACGCCGGAACTCACCTGGCCCGCCCTCAAGGCCTTGCTCGACAGCGGCAAATTTGCGCCGATGGCCACGGCCTACCAGGCGCTGGCGCCATTGCGGCGCAACTGGGAAGGCGCCGCAATTTTGCGCAGCTACCGTCAGGGCATTGCGCTGCTGCGCATTTGCCTGATCGGCGGCGGCGATCCGGACGTGGCCTTCCCCTTGCTGGCCGCATGCATGGCATGCCATGAAGCGGGCTATCTGCACCCGCTGGTCGACATCTGTGCGCGTCCGTTCGAGCCCGAACTGTTTGCCCGCATCCACCCCTTGCTGCGCGACGAAGTGCTGACCGTGCTGGTCGAGAATACCCAGCGCGAGCCGGCCAGCGCGCCGCTGATCCGCAGCTACGCTGAACGCCACATGGCCAAGGGTGCGCCATCGATGGCATTGCGCGCGGTGATGGCTGAACATTTGATCCTGTGCGGGCGCCTGGACGACGCGCACGCCATGCTGGACGACCTGGACGACTCGCTCGCGCTGTTTTACCGCAGCGTGATTGCGCTGCTGCGCGACGACCTGGAACAGGCCATTGCCGGCTTTGAAGCCGCCCTCAAGACGCTGCGCCGCGAAACCGGCAAGCGCAAAATGTGCTTCCCGGGTTTTGGCGGCCATTTATATGTGCTGGCCCTGCTGCGCAGCACCGACCCGAAGCACCACAAGGCGGCGGAAGCGTATCTCGATATCGCCACGCGTGCCGTGCAAAGCCACGACACGGCCGTCTACCAGCAACTGAGCATGCTGCGCCAGATCCGGGGCGGCACGGTCGATGCGGCCGTGCTCCCGACCCGTAACTGGGAAACGGCCATGCAGCCCTATCTGTTCCGCGCCTTGCTCCACTACTGGCTGGCCCAGCCACAGCTCAATGAGCGCAAGGCCGCCATTGAAGACATGCTGGATCTGTCCGAGCGGGCCGGCTTCGATCTGCTCAGCGCGCAGCTGGCGTCGCTGCTGGGGCGCCTGGGACGGGTCCCATTCGAACAGCGTGCCATCGCCCTGCGCCAGCAGCACCGCTTCGGCGAATTTGCCGCCTGGTTCGAGCGCGAAGAGCCATGGCAGCGCCAGCTCAACGCGCTGATCAACTTGCAGCCGGCGGTGAACGTCGAAGTGGTCAAGGAAACGCGCCTGGTATGGGGCATCAAGTTCGATCCGCACTACGGCGTGCAGGAACTTGAACCGCGCGAACAGAAGCGCGATGCGCAGGGCGGCTGGAGCCGCGGCCGCGCGGTGGGTCTGAAGCGATTGGCAGAAGACGCGCCGACGATGGAATTCTTGACGGCCCAGGACTTGAATGCGATTGCCACCATCAAGGCTTACAAGTACTACAGCAGCAGCGGTGCGCGCTACGAATTCGACCTCGAGAAAGCGGTGGCAGCGCTGATTGGCCACCCCATGCTGTACTGGATCGAGTCCCCCGCCACGCGAGTCGAACTGCTGCCTGGCGAGCCGGAGCTGCTGATCAAGGCCGACCCGGTCAACGTCACCATCAGCATGCGGCCCGCCATTCTGGACGATACCGACGACGTGGTCGTGACCCGCGAAACGCCGACTCGTCTGCGGGTTGTGCGCATCAAGGACGAGCATCGCCGCATTGGCGCCATTGTGGGCGATGGCCTGGTAGTGCCGCTGCACGCGGAAAAGCAGGTGCTCAAGGCGATCGGCGCCATCTCGTCCATCGTGACGGTGCAATCCGATATTGGCAGCAGCGCGGGCGACATTGCGCAGGTCAAGGCGGACCCGCGCCTGCACGTGCATTTGCTGCCCTACCAGCACGGCCTGAAAATGCAGATCCTGGTGCGCCCCCTGCCTGACGCCGGAGCCTACTACGCACCCGGCTCCGGCCACGAAAGCGTGATTGCCGACGTCAACGGCGTGCGGGTTGAAGCGCGGCGCGACCTGAGCGCCGAACGCGAAGCCGAACGGCAGCTGGTCGCGCATTGCCGGACGCTGGAAGAAGCCGAAGCCGATCATGGCGAGTGGCTGCTGGGCCAGCCCATCGCCTGCCTGGAACTATTAAGCGAACTGCAAGCACTGGACACGGACCAGGTGGTCATGGCGTGGCCGGAAGGCGAATCGTTCCGGGTCGTGAAAAAGGCCGATTCCAAATCGGTCCGATTGAGCATCAAGCGCGACAAGGACTGGTTCGCGGCCAAGGCCGAACTGCAGATTGACGAAAATCGCGTCATGGATCTGCGCACCTTGCTCGAATCACTCAAGTCGAGCCGAGGCCGCTTTGTCGCACTGGGCGACAACCAATTCCTGGCCCTGACCTCCGAGCTGCACCGGCGCTTGATGGAGCTGTCGGCCTTTGGCACCGAGCATGGTGATGGCGTGCGCGTGCACCCGCTGGCCAGCTTCGCGCTGGAAGACCTGGCCAACGACGCGGGTAGCGTCGATGCTGACCAGGCCTGGCGCGCGCATCTGGCGCGCATGGCCGATAACACCAGCTACACGCCGCAGCTGCCCAGTACCCTGCAAGCGCAGCTGCGGGACTATCAGCTGGAAGGCTTCGAATGGCTGGCGCGCCTGGCCCACTGGGGCGTCGGCGCCTGCCTGGCCGACGACATGGGCCTGGGCAAAACGCTGCAGGCGCTGGCGCTGATTCTGATGCGCGCGCCACAAGGACCAACCCTCGTCATTGCCCCTACCTCCGTCTGCATGAACTGGATCAGCGAGGCGGCGCGCTTTGCCCCCACCCTGAACGTCAAGCTGTTCGGACCCGGCGACCGCGCCGCCATGCTGAGCGAAGCCGGGCCTTTCGATCTGGTGATCGCCAGTTACGGCTTGCTGCAGCTGGAAGCACCATCGTTCGTCAAGCAGCGCTGGACCACGATCGTGCTGGACGAAGCGCAGGCGATCAAGAACAACGCCACCAAGCGCTCGCAGGCCGTGATGGCGCTGCAGGGCGACTTCCGCATGGTTGCCACCGGCACCCCGCTGGAAAACCACCTGGGCGAGTTGTGGAACCTGTTCCGCTTCATCAACCCCGGTTTGCTGGGCACCAGCGACCAGTTCAACCTGCGCTTTGCGGGACCGATCGAGCGGGCCCAGGACAAACGCGCCGAGGCAGGCGCGCGCCTGCGTCTGAAGCGTTTGATCCAGCCTTTCATCCTGCGCCGGACCAAGGCCCAGGTGCTGTCCGAACTGCCGCCGCGCACCGAGATCGTGCTGCCGGTCGAACTGACCGCCGAAGAAACCACGCTGTACGAATCGCTGCGCCGCGAAGCCTTGGAAAAACTGGCCGCACTGGAGGCGCCGGAGGCACAGAAATCGATCCAGATCCTGGCCGAGATGATGCGGCTGCGGCGTGCCTGCTGCAATCCGAATCTGGTCGCCCCGGAGCTGCATCTGCAAAGCAGCAAGCTGACGGTGTTTGCGCACCTGCTCGAGGGCTTGCTGGAAAATCGTCATAAAGTGCTGGTCTTCAGCCAGTTCGTCGATCACCTGACGCTGATCCGCAAGCACCTGGACCAGCAAGGCATCGCCTACCAGTACCTCGATGGCGCAACCCCCATGCAGGAACGTAAAAAGCGGGTGGATGCCTTCCAGGCTGGCAGCGGTGACGTATTCTTGATCAGCCTGAAGGCCGGCGGGGTTGGGATCAACCTGACCGCGGCTGATTACGTGATTCATATGGACCCATGGTGGAATCCTGCGGTCGAGGATCAGGCCTCGGACCGCGCGCATCGCATGGGGCAGCAAAGGCCGGTTACAATCTACCGGCTGGTCGCGCGGCATACGATCGAAGAGGGCATCGTGGATCTGCACAAGCACAAACGTGATTTGGCCGACAGCCTGCTCGAAGGCAGTGATCTGTCAGCGCGCATGTCGCCCGGGGATATGCTGCGCATGCTGCAGGATGGCTTGCGCTAAGTTACATCGTCCTCGCGAAGGCGGCGGTGCGACGCCTCGCGACCTATTCCACGTCCCCGAAGTCGATCAACGTGCTATAGGTCCCCGCCTGCGCGAGGACGATGTGTCGAATTGAAGGAAGAATAAATGGAAGAAGACAACGCAAGCCGCAGCGGACCGAACGCCCAGGTTGTAGGCGTCAAGTCATGGATCGCCTATCTGGGCATCGTACTGCTGATCGCCATCCTGTTCGGCGGTCTGCTGCCGCTGGCATTTCTGGTCAACCCGATCGTCGCTGCAGTGGTGCTGGTGCTGTCCGCCATCCTGGTGGTCTACCGTTTCCTGCTGATCCGCAGCGTGCAGCTGTACTATGACGACATCGGCGTGTGGATGTACTCGGGTATCCTGCCCTGGAAGAAAGGCATCGCCGGCGTCAAGTGGCGCGACATGGATGAAGCCACCTTCGAGCAAGGCTTCTGGAGCTGGGCCACCGGTTCCTACACGATCCGCATCGGCCACCGCTTTACCAAGGCAAGCGAGATCCGTCTGACCAATATCGCGCGCGGCAAAGACGCCGTGACCAGGTTGAACGCAGAGCACCAGAACATGATTCGTGAAGGCCGCGTCGAATAGGAGGATGGCATGCGCATGCTTTGGGTCCTGACCGGGGCCGTCCTGTTGCAAGGCAGCGCAATCGGCGCCTGTCCGCCCGCTGGCATCACCCGCGCAGAACTGCTGTCGCTGCGCGCGGCCAAATGGGAAGTCCCCGACCCGGCCAAACGCCAGGCACTGGCACTTGGCATGCTTGACTGCCTGGCCGACCCCGACCCGGCGCTGCGCGATGATGCCGCCTTCGAGTCGATCCAGTTCATGCTGCGCGGGCGCCAGCTCGACGTGGCGACCATGCAAACCCTGCGCGTGGCGCTGCTGGCGCGTCTGGCCGAGGCCGACCACGCCGGGTTCAGCCGGCCGTTTGCGGCACTGGCACTGGCCGAAGTGGTGCGCGCCGACCGCATCCAAAGCTTCATGAGCGCAACGCAGCGCCACGAGATCGTCGGCGCCGGCAGTGCCTATCTGCGCACCCTGCGCGACTATCGCGGCTTTGACGCGCAGCAGGGATGGCGCCATGGCGTCGCCCACGGCGCTGATCTGATGCTGCAACTGGCCGTGCATCCGGCCTTGTCGCCGGACGAGCAGCGCACCGTGCTGGCTGCTGTCGCCGCGCAAATCAGCGCTCCCGCGCAGCAAGGGCATTTTTACCAGTACGGCGAGGGCGAACGCCTGATGGCCCCCGTGTTTTATCTGGCGCGGCGCGACAGCATCAGCAGCGAGCAATGGCAAGCCTGGTTCGCCGCGCTGTCCGTCACGCCCGGGCCGTTCACCCAAACATCACTCGCGCAGCGCCACAATCTGAAGGGCTTTCTGCAGCCTCTGTACGTCGCATTGGGCGAAAGCAGCGATGCGGCGCAACGGGCACGCATCATGCCCCATGTCGTAAAAGCGCTGAGGCAGCTCGATTAATGCTAATCTGACGCCCGCTGTACAGTTGCGCCCGTATATTTACAAGGTCATAACATCATGATGAAATCGAAAATCGCCCTTGCAGTCCTGCTGGGCTGCTTCGCCCTGTCGCCGGCGGACGCCGCCAAGCCAAAAAAGGCCAGCGCTGCAAAAACCAGCAAGACAGTCAAAGCCAAGGCAGGCAAAGCCCGTACCGTGGCCGCCGCCAAAAAAGGCGCCAAGGCCGGCAAAGCCAAGGGCAAGGGCAAGTCGCTTGCCGCCGCCGCGCCGGTGGCCCGCCCCGCCGCAGCCGAGGTGCGTACACCGGAAGCGTCGGGCGACCGCCGCTTCAATACGGTGAGCATGCAGTTCCTGGGCGCCTTGTGGAAAATGGATCCGGAGAGCGCGATCTACGTCGGTAAATACGATAGCGCCGCCACGCTGACCATTCCCAATCCGGAGACGCGCGCAGCGCAACTGGCGTTCATCAACGAATGGCTGGCGAAATTCGAAAAGATCGATGCCAGTAAACTGTCGACCCGCCAGCGCACCGACCACGCGCTGCTGGTCAACAAGCTGCAGTCGGACCGCTGGTACCTGACCACCTTCCGCGAATTCGAATGGAACCCGTCGCTGCACAATATCGCCGCGCCGCTGGATCTGATTTTGGGATCGGAATACGCGGCCAAGCCGCAGCGCCTGCGCACCCTGCTCAAGCGCCTGGCCAATGTGCCTGCCTTCTATGTGGCGGCGCAAGCGAGTATCGTCAACCCGACCCACGAACACACCGAGCTGGCGCTGACCCAGGCGCCCGGCACGATCACGGTGCTGGCCGATCTGGGCAAGGCGGCCCAGGATTCGATCCTGAGCGCGCAGGAAAAAGAGCTGTTTGCCCAGCGCATCGCGGCAGCCGGCACGGCGCTGATGGGCTATGTCGACTTCCTTACGGCGCTCGACAAGCAGCAGCAGGCCAGCGGCACGGCGCGTTCGTTCCGCATCGGTCGCGCCCTGTACGAACAGAAGTTCAACTACGACATCCAGGCCGGGGTCAGCGCCGAGCAGATGTACCAGAAGGCGCTGGCCGCGCGCGAGCAGCTGCTGCAGCGCATGGACGTGCTGGCCGATGACTTGTGGGGCAAGACCATGGGCGGCGCGGCCAAGCCGGCCGACCGCACGGCCAAAATCGGCATGGTGATCGACAAGCTGTCGGCCAACCACGTGGCACCGGAAAACTTCTTCCCCGAGATCCGGCGCCAGATTCCCGTGTTGCAGGACTGGGTCATCAAGAACAACCTGCTTACGCTCGATCCGAAAAAACCGCTGGTGGTGCGTGAAACGCCCATGTACCAGCGCGGCGTGGCCGGTGCCAGCATTGATGCGCCGGGCCCTTACCGGCCGCAGGACAAGACCTGGTACAACGTCACCCCGATGGATGGCATGACGCCGGCGCAGGCCGAAAGCCAGCTGCGCGAATACAACCACTGGATTCTGCAGATCCTCAACATCCACGAAGCGATTCCGGGCCACTACGCGCAGCTGGTGTATGCGAACAAGTCGCCGTCGCTGATCAAATCACTGTTCGGTAACGGCGCCATGGTCGAAGGCTGGGCCGTGTACGGCGAGCGCATGATGCTCGAATCGGGCTATGGCGACAACACGCCTGAAATGTGGCTGATGTACTCGAAGTGGAACCTGCGCACGGTCACCAACACCATCCTCGATTACAGCATCCACGTGCAAGGTCTGACCGAAGCGCAAGCGATGGACATGCTGATGCGCCAGGCCTTCCAGACCCGCAGCGAAGCCACCGAAAAATGGCACCGCGCGCAAGTGTCGTCGGTGCAGCTGACCAGCTACTTCAGCGGCTACAGCGAAATCATGGAGCTGCGCGAACGGCGCAAGCAGGCCCTGGGCCCGCGCTTCGATCTGAAGGCATTCCACGACCAGTTCCTTAGCTATGGGAGCGCGCCAGTCAAGATGATCGGCGAGCTGATGCAATAAGGATGGGCATGCGAATTGTGTTCGGGATGGCGCTGGCCGCCATCGCGCTGTATGCGCTTGCCTGTCTGGGCCTGTATCTGGCCCAGCGCTCGCTGATTTTTTATCCGCAGCCCCGCCGTTACGGCAATGAAAGCACGGTGCTCAAGATGCAGCTCAATGGCCAGCAATTGCTGGTCTCGAGCCGGCAGCAGGCTGGCCCCGATGCGGTGCTTTACTTCGGCGGCAATGCGGAAGACGTGTCAGGCAGCCTGCCGGCCGTGTCGGCTGCGTTTCCGGATCGCGCGGTCTATCTGCTGCACTACCGCGGCTACGGCGGCAGCGCCGGCAAACCAAGCCAGGAAGCGGTGTTTGCCGACGCGCTGGCGCTGTTTGACAAGCTCCATGCCGAGCATGCGCACATTACCGTGATCGGGCGCAGCCTGGGCAGCGGCGTGGCAGTGCACGTGGCCAGCCAGCGGCCAGTCGCGCGTCTGGTGCTGGTCACGCCCTACGACAGCATTGCCGGTCTGGCGGCGCAGCAGTTTCCGATTTTCCCGGTCAGTATTCTGCTGACCGATAAATTCGAATCCTGGCGCGATGCACCGCAAGTGACGGCGCCCACCACCATCATCGCAGCTGAAAACGATGAACTGATTCCACGCGCCAGTTCGGAGCTGTTATTCTCGCGCTTCAAGCCTGGGGTAGCGCGCTACGTGCAAATCCCGGCCACAGGACACAACACCATCTCGGACAGCGCTGACTATCCGAAAGCGCTGTCGCACTGATCAGGCGCGGTTCGGGACCAGCATCAGCAGGTCGGTGACGCCGATGTCAACGCCGGCTTGCGACAGCAGCGTGCTGGCCTGACCGCGATGGTGGGTCTGGTGATTGAAGAAGTGCAGCAGCACGCTGCCCAGCCGCTTGTCACCCACCACACCTTTGCTGTTCTGGTAATGCAGAGTGGCGTCCAGCGCGGCAGCGTCGAGCGTGGCGACCCACGCTTCAATCACGCCATCAAGCATGGCCCGGTGCGGGGCCAGCAGCGCCAGCTCGGTACTGAAGATGGTCGCCAGTGCCGGCGGTGTCGATAAGGCCAGCACTGGTGCCAGCGGGACTGCATGATCGGCCAGTGCGGCAAAGCGCTTGAGCCAGATGGTGTCGCCCGCCACGATGTGATTGAGCGTGCCGATGATGGAACCGAAAAAGGCGCCACGGTCCTGCTCCAGCGCCTGCTGCGGTAGCGCGGCTGCGGCGGCGTACAACTTCTCGTTCATCCAGCGGTTGTAGGACGCCAGCAGTACCAGATTGGCAATCTCTGCCATGTCCACCTCTTTATTCGTGTGCAAATTCGCACAAACGGGGTGCCTGCACGAGCAGGTAATCTTACCATCTTGAATTTTTATCCCTGTAGAATTTATTTTGGGATCCCTCTACAAACAGAAAACCGATCACCCCGATCTGGACGGTGAGGCCTCGTGCCGCCCGCACGTATCGAGACCTGGCCGGTCCCATATATAAGAGCAGAATAATCAGGAGACGAGACATGAAACTCGGCATCAAGCAACTGGTTGGACGCCTCGCTGCGTCGCTATGCATCCTTCTACCGATCAGCGCCAGCGCGCAAGTCACAGCCGGCCCCGGCGTCTGGAGCGCCAATCAAACCTGGGCCGCCGACAGCGTCAATGGCGGCAACCTCACGGGTTACTTCTACTGGCCGGCCAGCCAGCCGACACTGGGCGGCAAGCGCGCCCTGGTACTGGTATTGCATGGCTGCGCACAAACAGCCGCGGGCGATGTGATTGCCTCGGGCAGCGACCAGGGCTTCAACTGGAAAGCCGCCGCCGATCGCTACGGCGCCGTAATTCTGGCGCCAAATGCCACGGGGAATGTGTACGGCAGCCACTGCTGGGACTACGCCAGCACCCGCCACAACCGCAGCAGCGGGCACGATGCGGTACTGATCGATCTGATCAATCGCTTCGTCAGCAACAGCGCCTATGCGATCGATCCCAAGCAGGTGTATGTGACCGGTTTGTCGTCCGGCGGCGGCGAAACCATGGCGCTGGGCTGCATGGCGCCCGATATTTTTGCCGGCGTGGGTATTAACGCGGGCCCGCCGCCTGGCACCACCACCAGCCAGATCGGCTTCGTGCCGTCGGGATACACGGCCACGACGGCAGCCAACAATTGCAAGTCCCTCGCTGGCGGGAACGCATCGTACTTTGCCACGCAGATTGCCAGCGTCATCTGGGGCACCAGCGACTACACCGTGGCCCAGGCTTATGGCCCGATGGACGCAGCGGCCATGCGCGGCGCCTACGGCGGCAGCTTTACCAAGGGTAGCAACGCGGCCGTGGCGGGCGGCGGTACCGACACGCCTTATACCGATGCCAACGGCAAGCTGCGCACCTCGGAAATTGTGGTCGCCAGCATGGGGCACGCCTGGCCTGCCGGCAGTGGCGGCCAGAACAGCAACTACGTTGACGGCAACAAGGTCAATTACCCCAGCGTGGTGATGGATTTCTGGTTCAGGAACAATTTGCGCGCGACCGCGATACCCGCGCCGGTGATGACGGCGTGTAACGCCAGCGTGTCTGGCAATACCGCCACCATCAGCGGCGCCGCAACGGACGCCGGCGGCAGCATCAGCAGCTACCGCGTCATCTTGAACGGTCCCACGCCCATTAATCAGACCACTGGCAGCGGGACAAGTTTCAGTGTCGGCTACGCCCTGTCCAACGGCTATTACAGCGGCAGCGTGAGCGCCAGCGATGCCGGCACCGGACAAACCTCGGCAGCCTGCAATATCGCCCAGTTCCTGGTCGGACCAGTACCACCACTGGCACCACCGGCATCGCTGGCCGTGAGCAGCAGTACTGCCAACGCCATCACCCTTTCGTGGAGCGCGGTCAGTGGTGCTTCGGGCTACCACGTGTACAGGAACGGCAGCAAGATCACAGGCACGCCGGTCAGCGCCACCGGCTTTACCAATACCGGCCTGACGGCAAGCACCAGTTACAGCTATCAAGTGTCGTCGGTCAGCAGTGGTGGCGTGGAAAGCGCGCTCTCGAGCCCGGTCACCGGCACTACCAAGTCCGCATTCACGTGCAGCGCGACCACCAGCAGCAACTACGCGCACGTGAGCGCGGGCCGTGCCTACAACAGCGGCGGCTATGCGCTGGCAACGGGGTCGAACCAGAACATGGGGCTCAACAACACCTTCTACACCAGCACGCTGGCACAGACGGCAGCCGGTTACTTCGTGATTGGCAACTGTCCCTGATCGGCAGCGACACTGCGGTGGCCATAGCTCATGACACGCGTCATTTGCCATTGGCCATCGCTGTGACGCCAGATGGCCGTGAAATCGGCCATACCTTCGCACTTGCCGCTCTCGTACTGACAAAAGCGGTGCGCGCCCTGCACCAGGGCGCCAAAGCCCTTGATGGGGAACACGTGCAAGCTTCCCGGAATGAGTTCCCGGCGAAATTTGCCGCATGCATATTTAGCCGTGTTGGCCAGCATGGCGTCGCGGGTCCACGTCACGCCGCCATTGTCGTGATAGAACTCAACGTCGGGCGAAAAGAAACTGGCATGGCGCGCCAGTTGCGCCGGCTCCTGGCAACGGTTGAAGGCGTCGAAGGCGGCGCTGTCTGCCGCCGCCATTGCTTCGTACAAAGGATCGGCAGCCGTGGCGGGCAGGGCGAGGGCGCTCAGGGCGCAGGCAAGGAAGATTGTTTTCATGCTTCCAGTGTGACAGTGCGACCCGGGCCGTGCGATGCCGGCGCGACGAACGGCACGCGCATGGGGACCGATGGTGGCAAGCGCCGATAAACGGCCGACGCCGACACGCCATTGCGGCCTTCTCCTACTTACATTTCCGCTAACGCTGACTATTCTGAAAGCTGGCCTAACGACGGGAGACCGCCATGTTTTCTTTAAGCAAACTCAGCCCATCGGTCACGGACATGATCCGCTTCGACCATTCCCACGTCCTGGTAACTTTTCACCAATACACCGCCAACAGCCGCCCCAGCGTGAAGAAGGCGCTGGCAGACACCATCTGCGATGCGCTGGAAATCCATGCCACGCTGGAAGAAGAGATTTTCTACCCGGTCTTGCGGCGCCTGGATCCGAACGAACCCATCATCCAGAAAAGCGAACCCGAGCATGACGAAATGCGGCGCCTGATTGCCGAGCTGCGCGCGACCGATGCCAAAGATGTGCGTCACGATCAAATTCTTAACGACCTGATGCGCGACGTGATGCACCACGTGGCCGATGAGGAAACGGTGCTCCTGCCCGCAGCCGAAACCATGCTCAGCAAGGAAAGGCTGGAGGAACTGGGTACCCAGATGACCAGCCGCCGCTTGGCACTGCTGAAACCCAAGGCGGGCAAAATTGCCAAGAACACGGCAGTCGGTTTTTCCGGCAGCACGACGGCGATTGTGGTTGGCCTGGGTGCGGCCGTCATGGCAGCGCGCTTCATGTCCAAGAAATTGCCGGAGCCATCGCTCCAGCGGCATTAAATTGCGCTCAGGCAGCAGCCGGAATGGCTGCTGCAAAGGTCAGCACATTGCCGTCAATATCGAGGATGGAGAACTCGCGCTTGCCCCACGCCTTGTCACCAAGCAGGTCGTCGGGGTGCACCACGTCGAGCGCGAGATATTCCTGATATAGCGCTTCAATGTCGTCGACATTCACGCGGCAACCGGTGGCGCGCGGCACACTCGCGTCGCTGGTGAGCCAGAAGTGGATGTCGACCGGGCCGCGGCTGACCATGGCCACCGTGGGTTCGACCAGCACGCGCTCGAAGCCGAGGTGTTCGAAAAAGACTACGCTGCGCTCGATGTTCAGGGAGGCGAGCTTCGGAATTGCCGGTTTGAGCCATGCATGCATGCATCACCTCTTAGTCAATTGCTAAGAAGTATGCCAGTTTCATATGGTGAATTCAACGCGAATTTAGGACCCCAAGCACATCGCCCTCGCGGAGGCGGGGGCCTATACCACGCAGAACAACTTCGGCGGCATGGAATAGGCCCCCGCCTCCGCGAGGGCGATGTGGTGGTGCGCGTCAGGCGGTTTCTTCGGGCGCTTGCGTGGCTTTGACGAACATTGGCGCCACAATCAAGCCCAGCTCGAACAGCAAACACATGGGGATCGCCAGCGCCAGCATGCTGACCGCGTCCGGTGGCGTGACCACGGCGGCAAATACGAAGGCCGTGACAATGGCATACGGCCGCAATTCCTTGAGCTTTTCTACACTGACCATGCCCATGCGTACCAGGATCACCACCACCACCGGCACTTCGAACGCGGCCCCAAAGGCCAGGCACATGGACATGACAAAATCGAGATAGTTTTCAATATCCGGCATCACCGCAATTGACTGCGGAGAAAAATCGCTGATGAACTTGAACACCCGCCCGAACACGACAAAGTAGCAAAACGCCACGCCAGACATGAACAAGGCCGAAGACGACACCACCAGCGGCATGACCAGGCGCTTTTCGTGCGCGTACAAGCCCGGTGCGACGAAGGCCCACAGCTGATAGAACACCCAAGGCAGCGCCAGGATGATGGCAATAACCAAAGTCACCTTCATGGGCACCAGGAAAGGCGAAATGACGCCTGTAGCAATCATTTTCGCGCCCACCGGCAGCGAGTCGATCATCGGCTGCGCCAGGAAGTCGTAAATGCGGGAAGGACCGGGCCAGGCAAACAGGCCGGCAGCGACGATGGCAATGCCAATGATGGCTTTGACCAGGCGGTCGCGCAGTTCAATCAGATGAGAGATGAAGGTCTCTTCGCCCGGAGCGTTGTCTGTCATTTAGAAGAACGAAGAGGTTGAGCTTGCACGCGGACGGAACTTTTTCACGCGCGCGGCGCCAGAAATAATGTGCGACTTGCCGCCATTGCGCTGCTTGTACCAGCCAGGAATGGCCGAATTGCGGACCAGCTTTTTGCGGCGGAAGTCGCGCGCCTTGCGTTCCAGGTCGCTCATGGTGGCGGCCGGCATGGTCGAGGTGGGCAGGTCGCGCCAGGCGGACTCCACATCGTCCATGCTTTCCTTGATCGAGGTTTCGACGTCGGAGCGAATAGTCTGCGCCGTCTCTTCGACTTCCTTTTTCAGGTTGCGCAATTCTTCGAGCTCGATCTCGCGGCTGACCTCGGACTTGACCTCGTGCAGGTAACGCTGCATGCGGCCGTACAGACTCCCAGCCATGCGAGCCACTTTCGGCAACTTTTCGGGGCCAATCACGACCAGCGCCACCACGCCGATGACGGCGATTTTTGTCAGTCCAAGATCGATCATGGAGTTTTACAGCATCTGGCCAGGCGCAACGTGGGCGCGCATGGGCATCAGAGCTTGTTCTTCTCTTTCGTTTCGACGTCGATCGTGGTCTTGTCAGCCACCTGGCTTGGTGCAGAAGCAACTGGCTTGTCTTCTTCGCCGCGCACGCCATCCTTGAAGCCCTTGACGGCCTTGCCGATGTCGCCACCCATATTGCCCAGCTTTTTGGTACCAAACACCAGCACCACGACCACCAGCACGATCAGCCAGTGCCAAATACTCAATCCACCCATCATCTTCTCCTTGCCAGGCAAAAAGCCCGAATTCGTGAATGCCAACTTCGTTATTTTACGCGATGCAGCTCGTACGTGCCGTGGGCTCAGCCCTGGACCCGCCATGGGCGCGGTCCGCCCACCAGATGCAGGTGCAAATGGTAGACCTCCTGCCCACCATCCGGACCACTGTTGATCAAGGTCTTGTAACCGCCCTGCGGCTTGCCGTCAGCATCATACGATACCGCGCAACCATGCTCGGCTGCAAGTTTTGGTGCCAGTGCCAACATCTTGCCCAAAATGGGGGTGTGGCTGGCATCGCATTCGGACAAGGTCGACACATGCACCTTGGGAATGACCAGCAAGTGCACCGGTGCGTGCGGGTGGATATCTTTGAACGCGAGCAGATCGTCGTCCTCGTACACAACGGTCGAAGGAATTTGCTTGGCGACGATTTTGCAGAACAGGCAGTTGTCCATCGTGGGCTCCCGAGTATTAAATTAGGTAGGGCGAGCGGCTTTTTCGTCGATGCCCGACACGCCTTCGCGGCGGGCCAGCTCGTCGAGCACCTGCTGCGGGCTCAGGCCGAACTGGGCCAGCAAGACCATGGAATGGAACCACAGGTCGGCGCACTCGTACAGCACCTTGGCGCTATCGCCGTCGACGCGCGCATCTTTGGCGGCCATCACCAGTTCGGTCGCTTCTTCCCCGATTTTTTTCAGGATCGCGTCGTCACCTTTGGAAAACAAACGCGACACATACGAGGTGGCCGGGTCGCCGCCCTTGTCGATCTTGCGCGATTCGATCACTGCTGCCACACGGGCCAGGGTTACGCTCATTATGTGTTCTTTGGTTTGGAATAAATGGTGTCCGGATCCTGCAGCACCGGTTCGGTGACCTGCCAGTCGCCGCTTTTGGCGTCGCCGTCAAACTTCTGGAAGAAACAGGAATGGCGGCCGGTGTGGCAAGCGATGCCACCGGTCTGCTCGATCTTGAGCAGGACCACGTCTTCGTCGCAATCGAGGCGGATCTCCAGCACTTTCTGGGTGTGGCCCGACTCTTCACCCTTGTGCCACAGCTTCTTGCGCGAGCGGCTCCAGTACACTGCCTCACCCAGCTCCACCGTTTTGGACAACGCATCACGGTTCATCCAGGCGAACATCAGCACATCGTTCGAACCTGCTTCCTGGGCGATGACAGGCACCAGCCCGTGTTCATCCCATTTGACTTTCTTGAGCCATTTTGCGTTGGCTCCAGCTGCACTGTTAGGCATACAAATCTCCTAATCCAAACGCATGGGGATGCCCTGCGCGGCCATGAAGCGCTTCGCTTCCTGCACCGTGTGCTGCCCGTAGTGGAAGATGCTGGCTGCGAGCACGGCATCGGCCTTGCCAATTTTGATGCCGTCGGCCAGATCCTGCAGGCCACCCACGCCGCCGGAGGCGATGACGGGAATGCCCACCGCGTTCGATACGCTGCTGGTCAGGCCCAGGTCGAAGCCGACCTTGGTACCGTCACGGTCCATGGAGGTGAGCAGAATTTCGCCGGCACCGAGTTTTTCCATCTTCATTGCCCATTCGACCGCGTCCAGACCTGTGGCCTTGCGCCCACCGTGGGTGAACACTTCCCATTTGCCCGGCGCCACCTGCTTGGCGTCGATCGCCACCACGATGCATTGCGAGCCGTGCTTTTGCGAGGCGTCGAACACCAGTTCCGGATTGGTGACGGCCGAGGTGTTCATGCTGACCTTGTCAGCGCCGGCATTGAGCAGACGGCGCACATCTTCCACCTTGCGCACACCGCCACCGACGGTGAGCGGAATGAACACGGTGGAGGCCACTGCTTCGATGATGTGCAGGATCAGGTCGCGCCCATCGCTGGAAGCGGTAATGTCGAGGAAGGTGATTTCGTCGGCACCCTGCTGGTCGTAGCGGCGTGCGATTTCCACCGGATCGCCCGCGTCGCGCAGCTCGGTGAAATTGACGCCCTTGACAACGCGGCCATCGGTCACGTCCAGGCAGGGGATGATTCGTTTTGCGAGCATTGTTATTCGGCTGCTGCGCCGTCGGTGAGTTCGTCGGCGCGCGTTTGCGCTTCGCCGAGATTGATGGTGCCTTCGTAGATCGAGCGGCCGCAAATGACGCCTTCGATGCCTTCGTCCTGTACTGCGCACAGGGCTTCAACGTCGCCAATGTTGTGCAGGCCGCCCGAGGCGATGATGGGAATGCGTACCGACTGGGCCAGCTTGACGGTGGCTTCGATGTTGATGCCGCCCATCATGCCGTCGCGGCCGATGTCGGTGTAGATGATCGATTCCACGCCATAGGCTTCGAATTTCTGCGCCAGGTCGATCACTTCGTGGCCACTCATCTTGCTCCAGCCATCGGTGGCGACCTTGCCATCCTTGGCGTCCAGGCCGACGATGATACTGCCCGGGAAAGCGCCGCAGGCGTCATGCAGGAAGCCCGGGTTCTTGACCGCGGCGGTGCCGACGATGATGTAGGTGATGCCGTCGTCCAGATAGCGCTCGATGGTGTCCAGGTCACGGATGCCGCCGCCCAGTTGCACGGGGATCTCGTCGATGTCATTGTCGACCGCGAATTCCTGCACCACCTGCAGAATCGATTTGACGGCCGACTCGTTCTTGGGTTTACCGGCAAAGGCGCCATTCAGGTCGACCAGATGCAGGCGGCGTGCGCCCTGCTTGAGCCAGTGCAGCGCCATTTCGGCAGGGTCTTCCGAGAAGACGGTGGCAAGTTCCATATCGCCCTGTTTGAGGCGAACGCAGTGACCGTCTTTCAGGTCGATGGCAGGAATGAGCAGCATGATCGGTATCAGTTGTTAAAGGGTTGAGTTGAAATCAGGGATTCCAGTGAACGAAATTCTTGTACAGCTGCAGTCCGGCGCCGGCGCTTTTCTCCGGGTGGAACTGGGTCGCAAAAATATTATCGCGGGCGACGGCGCAGCAGAACGGCGCGCCGTAATCCGTTTCGCCAGCGGTGTAGGCGGCGTCGGTCTGCACGTAGTAGCTGTGCACGAAATAGAACCACGCATCGTCGGCAATGCCTTCCCACAGAGCGTGCGGGCGCACCTGCTTGACGCGGTTCCAGCCCATTTGCGGGACCTTGAAACGCGAGCCGTCTTCCTGCACGCGGCCTTCAAGCTGAAAGCGCACCACTTTGCCGGGCAACAGGCCCAGGCCAGGCGTATCGCCTTCTTCGCTGACATCGAACAGCATCTGCTCGCCCACGCACACGCCCATCATGGGGCGCGTTTTCGAGGCACGGAGCAGGGCTTCTTCAACGCCGGAGGCGCGCAGGCTGGCCATGCAGTCGCGCATGGCACCCTGGCCAGGCAGCACGATGCGGTCGGCGCTGTCGATGTCGGCCACTTCGCCGGAAATGAGGACGTTGGCGTCCGGTGCCACCGCGCGCAAGGCTTGTGCGACGGAGCGCAGATTGCCCATGCCGTAATCGACTACTACAATTTTTTTCATCGCGAGATCGATTGCCGGCTTACAGGCTGCCCTTGGTGGATGGAATGGTGCCAGCCGAACGCGCGTCCAGCTCGGCAGCCATGCGCAGCGCGCGGCCGAAGGCTTTGAACACGGTTTCGCACTGGTGGTGGGCGTTCTCGCCGCGCAGGTTGTCGATGTGGAGCGAGACCAGGGCGTGGTTGACGAACCCCTGGAAGAATTCGTGCGCCAGGTCGACATCGAACGCGCCGATCATGGAGCGCTTCCAGGGCACGTGCATTTCCAGCCCCGGACGGCCGGAGAAATCGATGACCACGCGCGACAGCGCTTCATCCAGCGGCACGTAGGCATGGCCGTAGCGGCGGATGCCCTTCTTGTCGCCGATGGCCTTGGCCACTGCCATGCCGAGCGTGATGCCAGTGTCTTCCACGGTGTGGTGGGCGTCGATGTGCAGATCGCCCACGCATTCGATGTCCAGATCGATCAGGCCGTGACGGGCAATCTGGTCGAGCATGTGATCGAGGAAGGGCACGCCGGTGTTCAGCTTTTGCTGGCCGGTGCCGTCGAGGTTGATCGACAAGCGGATTTGCGTCTCGTTGGTGTTGCGCGTAATTTCTGCGGTGCGGGTCATGGACGTTGCTCGGTTAGTGCGAAATCAGCGATGCCTTGAGGGCATCCAGGAAAGCGGAATTTTCTTCCGGCGTACTCACGGTCACACGAATGCAGTTAGCCAGCATCTCGTGCATTTTACTCACATTTTTGACCATGACCTTGTCCTCAATGAGTTTCGTGCAGGCGGCGGCGGCATCGGGCACGCGCACCAGCAGGAAATTCGCTGCAGAGGGAAAAACGGTGACGCCTGGCAAACGCGCCAGGTCGCTCGATAATTGCTCGCGGGCGGCGATCAGCTTCGACGCTTGATCGTTCAGCACATCAATGTTGTCCAGCGCAAACTCAGCGGCAATCTGGGTCAGCACGTTCACGTTATACGGCGGGCGCACCTTCTCGAACTGTTCCAGCAGGGCCGGCGCGGCCGCCATGTAGCCCAGGCGGATGCCGGCCAGGCCCAGTTTGGAGACCGTGCGCATGACGATCATGTTCTCGAACTCGGGCAGGCGGTGCATGAAGCTGGTGCGGGCAAACGGGCCGTAGGCTTCGTCGACAACGGCAATGCCCGTGTCGCCCAGCGCGCGGATGATGGCCACCACGTCGTCTTCCTTGAACAGGTTGCCGGTCGGGTTGTTGGGGTAAGCCAGGAAGACCACGGCCGGCTTGTGCTTGGCAATGGCAGCCAGCATGGCGTCCAGGTCGAGCGTCAGGTCGGCGCGCAGCGGCACGCCCACAAATTCGGCGCCGACCAGCATGGCAGTGCGCGCAAACATCACGAAGGCCGGTACCGGCGCCATGATCGTGGCGCGCTTGCCTGGTCCGGTGACGGCAGTGGCGATCATCGAAATGATTTCATCGGAGCCGTTGCCGAGGATGACGTCATACCCCTTCGGCACACCCAGGCGCGCGCGGATCTTGTGTTTCAGGCTGGCGTAG
Organism: Massilia sp. CF038; assembly: GCF_900129765.1. Classification (GTDB taxonomy): domain Bacteria; phylum Pseudomonadota; class Gammaproteobacteria; order Burkholderiales; family Burkholderiaceae_D; genus Telluria_A. The sequence continues at coordinate 28,616 of NZ_FQWU01000006.1, read as the reverse complement.
CTGGGCACCGGATAGCGGTTCAGCACTGCTTCGGCCAGGCGCCGGCCCAGTTCCGCGCGCATGTGGATCGGCAGCGGGTACGGGTTTTCCATCGCGTCGAGCTTGATGTAGCCGCTGGACTCCGGGACGTGATACGAGGCGTCGGCCAGGATCTCGGGACGGATGGTATTGGCCAGCAGCTTGTCGATGGAACTCATGCTTCTACTTTCTGTGCGTTGGTTTTGCGTTTGACTGGTTTTTTGACGGCCTGCTGTTCGGGCGCGGCCAGGCGGCTTTGAATGATCTCGCAGTAAGCGGGATTGAGTTCGAAGCCGACAAAATTGCGGCCGCAGCGCTTGGCCGCGATGGCGGTGGTGCCGCTGCCCATGAACAGGTCGAGCACCACGCCGTCCGGCGGGCAAGAGGCCTTGACCATGCGTTCAATGATCTCCAGCGGCTTTTGGGTCGGATGGTCGGCACGCTCCGGGTGTTCCTTGTGCAGGCGCGACACGCTCCACAGGTCCTTGGGGTTGTAGCCGATCTCCAGCCATTTCGCGCCGACGAAAATGGAGCGTGAACGCAGCTTCTTGGTCTCGGCGTCGTACGGAATGCGCACAGCGTCCAGGTCGAAGTAGTAATCCTTGCGGTTCACGAAAAAGCCGATGGTGTCGTGTACCGAACTGAAACTGCGCACGCTGCCGCCCATGGAAGGCACGCGGCGGTCCCAGATAATCTCGTTCATCATCGTCATGCGCTTTTTCAGCATGACGAAAATCTCCGGCGAAAAGCGCCAGGTCAAAAAAATATACAGGCTGCCGTTGGGTTTGAGCTTGGGCAGGGCCTTGGCGATCCATTGCTCGGTCCAGGCCAGGTAGTCGGCCACGCTTTGCTGGTCCGAGTCGTTACCGTAGTCCTTGCCCAGGTTGTAGGGTGGATCAGTCAGGATCAGATCGATGGAACCGTCCGGGATGCGCTCCAGCCCGGAAAGCGCATCCTCGCAAAAGATCTGATTGACCCAGTTGGTGCTCATGGCACCGGTTTCAAACGCAGTTCGGCGCTGCGGGCGTGGGCCTGCAAGCCTTCGCCGTACGCCAGTTCGGCGGCAACGCGGCCCAGCGTTTGCGCGCCGGCTTCGCTGACGAAAATAATCGACGAGCGCTTCTGGAAGTCGTACACGCCCAGCGGCGAGGAAAAGCGTGCCGTGCGCGAGGTTGGCAGCACGTGATTCGGGCCACAACAATAATCGCCCAGCGACTCGGACGAAAAACGCCCCAGGAACATGGCGCCGGCGTGGCGGATCTGGTCAGCCCACTGCTGCGGATTCTCGGCCGAAATCTCCAGGTGCTCGGCAGCGATCGCATTGGCGATGTCGCAGGCTTCCTGCATGTCGCGTACCTTGATCAAGGCACCGCGGTCGCTCATGGAAGTGCGGATGGTCTCGTGACGCGGCATGGTCGGCAACAGCTTGTGGATGCTCGCCTCCACGCGGGCGATGTAGTCGGCGTCCGGGCACAGCATGATGGCTTGCGCCAGTTCGTCGTGCTCTGCCTGCGAGAACAGGTCCATGGCGACCCAGTCGGGGTCAGTCGTGCCGTCGCACAGCACCAGAATTTCGGACGGACCGGCAATCATGTCGATGCCGACGGTGCCAAAGACGCGGCGCTTGGCCGCAGCCACATAGGCGTTGCCGGGGCCGACGATCTTGTCAACCGGCGCAATGGTGGCAGTACCGTAGGCAAGCGCGCCCACGGCCTGCGCACCGCCGATGGTAATCACGCGCGTGACGCCGGCAATGGCGGCGGCAGCGAGCACCATCTGGTTCTTTACGCCGTCCGGCGTGGGCACGACCATGATGATCTCTTGTACGCCAGCCACCTTGGCGGGAATCGCGTTCATCAGCACGGATGACGGATAGGCAGCCTTGCCACCAGGGACGTAGATGCCGACCCGGTCGAGCGGCGTGATTTTTTGGCCCAGCACGGTGCCATCTGGCTCGGTGTAGGTAAAGCCGCCGAGCTCCTGCTTCTGGCGCTCGTGGAATGCGCGAATGCGCTCGGCGGCGGTTTGCAGTGCGGCGCGCTGGGCCTGCGGCAGGCCATCCAGCGCGGCCTGCAGTTCGGCCTGGGCGACATCGAAGTGCGCCATGCTGGCCGCGCCACCGGGGATGCGGTCGAAGCGGTTGGTGTACTCCAGGACGGCGGCGTCGCCGCGGGTTTTCACATCATGCAGGATGGATGCGACAGATTTCTCGATGGCTTCGTCGGTGGATGCTTCAAATGCGAGCAGTGCATCGAGGCTTTGTTTGAAGTCCGGCTGGGCCGAATCGAGCTTGCGAATCTGTAGCGACATGATGTTCAATTATTGGTTAAGTTTCGACGCTCGTTCGAACGCCTCAAGTATCGGTTGCAAGCGCTCACGCTTGAGTTTGAGCGCGGCCTGGTTGACCACCAGGCGCGAGGAGATATCCATGATCTCTTCGACTTCGACCAGGTTGTTGGCGCGCAGCGTGCTGCCGGTGGAAACCACGTCGACAATCGCGTCGGACAGGCCGACAATCGGGGCCAGCTCCATCGAGCCATACAGCTTGATCAGGTCGACGTGCACGCCTTTGGCGGCAAAGTGTTCGCGTGCGGTGTTGACGAACTTGGTCGCCACGCGCAGACGGGCGCCCTGACGTACAGCCTTTTCGTAATCGAAGCCCGCGTTCACCGCGACCGACATGCGGCACTTGGCGATGCTCAGGTCAATCGGCTGGTACAAGCCTTCGCCGCCGTGTTCAAGCAGGACGTCCTTGCCGGCCACGCCGAAGTCCGCCGCGCCGTGCTGCACATAGGTGGGCACATCGGACGCGCGTACGATAATCACGCGCACGTTCGGATCGTTGGTGGCGAGGATCAGCTTGCGCGAGGTCTCCGGGTTTTCAAGCACGGTGATGCCGGCCGCTTCCAGCAGCGGCAGGGTGTCCTCGAAAATGCGGCCTTTCGACAGCGCCAGGATCAACTGCGAGCTAAATGGCGACTGGGCCGCGATACTGAATTGACTCATCTGCGCTGCCTTATTTGACGCGCACGATGTTCGCGCCCACTTGCGACAGCTTCACTTCCATGCGGTCGTAACCGCGGTCGAGGTGATAGATGCGGTCGATGATGGTTTCGCCCTTGGCAGCCATGGCGGCAATCACCAGCGAGGCCGAAGCACGCAGGTCGGTTGCCATCACGGGTGCGCCGACCAGGTGGTCAACACCCTTGATGAAGGCGGTGTTGCCTTCGGTCTGGATGGACGCGCCCAGGCGGTTCATTTCCTGCACATGCATGAAGCGGTTTTCAAAAATGGTTTCGGTCACGCGGCTGGTGCCGGAAGCGACCGTGTTCACTGCCATGAACTGCGCTTGCATGTCGGTCGGGAAGCCCGGATATTCGGTGGTACGGAACGATACCGGCTTCGGACGGCTGCTCATCTGGGCGCGGATCGAATCCGGCGTCGCAGTGAGCACCACGCCGATGTCGCGCAGCTTGTCGAGCGCCACATCAAAAATGTCGGTGCGGGTGTTCTTGAGCAGAATGTCGCCACCGGTGGCCGCGACTGCGCACAGGAAGGTCGCCGCTTCAATGCGGTCGGAAATCACCGCGTGGCTGGCGCCATGCAGTTCGGCCACGCCCTGGATCACCAGGCGGTCGGTGCCGATTCCTTCAATCTTGGCGCCCATCTTCACCAGCAGGTGCGCCAGGTCGGTCACTTCCGGTTCGCGCGCGGCGTTTTCCAGCACGGTTTCGCCTTCGGCCAGGGTCGCTGCCATGAGCAGGTTTTCGGTACCGGTGACGGTGATCATGTCGGTGTGGATGCGGGCGCCCTTGAGCTTCTTGCACTTGGCGTAGATGTAGCCGCCTTCAATGGTGATCTCGGCGCCCAGCGCCTGCAGACCCTTGATGTGCTGATCGACCGGACGCGAACCGATCGCGCAGCCGCCTGGCAGCGAGACCTTGGCTTCGCCAAAGCGTGCCAGCAACGGACCCAGTACCAGAATCGAAGCGCGCATGGTTTTTACCAGCTCGTAGGGCGCTTCCAGCGTGTCGATGGCGCTGCCGTTGAGGGTCACGCGCTCGTCGTCCTGATCGACCTTGAGGCCGGTTTTTGCCAGCAGCTTGAGCATGGTCTTGACGTCGTGCAGGCGCGGCACGTTCGACAGTTCCAGATTGCCTGCGGTGAGCAGGCCGGCGCACAGGATCGGCAGGGCCGCGTTCTTGGCGCCGCTGATGACGATCTCGCCGTCAAGGCGGTTGCCGCCGATGATTTTAAGCTGGTCCATGTTTTATCCTTGGTATTCTTCAGGGGTCAGGGTCTTCATCGACAGCGCGTGAATTTCTTCGCGCATGCGGTCGCCCAGTGCTGCGTAGACGATCTGGTGACGCTGGATCGGCCGCTTGCCGGCAAAGGCAGGCGAGACGATGACGGCGGTGAAGTGCTGGCCGTCGCCCTCCACTTCGAGGTGGGTGCATTCGAGACCGGCGCTGATGTAGCCGTGGATAAGTTCGGGAGTGGTCGCCACGATAATTCCTAAGTTAGTGACGCAGCTTGTAGCCGCGTTTGAGCAAGTTGATGGCGATCCCCGCGAGTACCACGAAGAACACCGACACGATCGCAAGGCTCATCCACGGCGAAACGTCGGACTTGCCGAAGAAGCCGTAGCGGAAGCCATCGATCATGTAGAAGAATGGATTGAAATGCGAAATCGCCTGCCAGAACGGCGGCAGCGATTTGATCGAATAGAACACGCCGGACAGGAAGGTGGCCGGCATGATCAGGAAGTTCTGGAAGGCCGCCAGCTGGTCGAATTTTTCCGCCCAGATGCCGGCGATGACGCCCATGGTGCCGAGGATGGCGGCGCCCATCAGCGCAAATACCAGGATCCACAGCGGCGCCTCGAACGACAGGTGGGCGGCCCACACGGTGACGGTGAACACGCCAAGGCCCACGGCCAGGCCGCGCACCACGGAGGCCAGCACGTAGGCCGAGATGATTTCCCAGTGCGACAGCGGCGGCAGCAGAATGAAGACCAGGTTGCCAGTGATTTTGGACTGGATCAGCGAGGACGAGGAATTGGCAAACGCGTTTTGCAGCACGCTCATCATCACCAGACCGGGAATCAGGAAGGCGGTGTAGGTGGTGCCGTGCACTTCGACCCGGCCTTCGAGCACGTGGCCAAAGATCAGCAGGTAGAGCATGGCCGTGAGGACGGGCGCAGCCACGGTCTGCGTGGCGACTTTCCAGAAGCGCAGCGTCTCCTTGTACAGCAGGGTCTGGAAACCGACGGAGATGAAACTCATAAAGCACCCTTGTCCATGATCTGCAAGAAGATATCTTCGAGATCGGCTTGCTGCAACTGCATTTCGTCGATGACGGCGCCGCTTTCGCGCAGGCGCGCCAGGATCGGTTCGACGTCGGTGTATTCGTTCACGCGCAGCGAATACTTGTTGCCACCGCTGTTGCCACTATCGTGTTCGTCGTGCGACACCAGGTGGCGCAAGTCCTCGGGCAAGTCGCCGCTGGCCAGGTGCACAATCAGCTGCGAACCCGAGATGCGGCGGATCAGGGCCGACATGGTGTCCAGCGCAACCACCTGGCCGGCCTTGAGCATGGCCACGCGCTGGCACATGGCTTGCGCTTCTTCCAGATAGTGGGTGGTCAGCACCACGGTGTGGCCTTCGCGGTTCAGGCGCGAGATGAACTTCCACAGGGTCTGGCGCAGCTCCACATCCACACCGGCGGTGGGCTCGTCGAGCACGATCACGGGCGGCTTGTGGACCAGGGCCTGGGCCACCAGCACACGCCGCTTCATGCCGCCGGACAGGGCGCGCATGTTGACGTCCGCCTTGTTGGTCAGGTCCAGTTCGCCCATGACCTCGTCGATCCACTTGTCGTTGTTCTTCAGGCCAAAGTAACCGGACTGCAGGCGCAGCGTTTCGCGCACCGTGAAGAAGGGATCAAACACGAGTTCCTGCGGCACCACGCCCAGCTTGCCGCGTGCAGCGCGAAAATCGGTGACGACGTCGTGGCCGTGGATGGCGACACTGCCCACATCGGGCCGGATCAAGCCGGCGATGGTGGAAATGAGCGTGGTCTTGCCGGCGCCGTTGGGGCCCAGCAAACCGAAGAATTCGCCTTCTTCGATGCTCAGGGACACGCCGCCCAAGGCCTTGAGGGACTTGTAGCTTTTTTCGACCTTGGTAATCTGGATTGCAGTCATGCTTTTTTCAGGTGAGCTTCGGATGTATATACAGCATGCATATACAGTGCGAAGTGAGCCGTCAATTATAGGGGAAATCTTGTATTGCTGAATCGAATGGGAGATAACCACTCGTCTAGACAAGAGCAGGACCGGGACCCGGTTCCGCTCTCAAAAGGCAGGATCAATGGTGATGCAGATTGGCGGGCGATTCCACCAGGAAGGAGTCAACGCCGTAGAGCGCGGCAAGACTTTGCAGGCCGGCAGGCACGTTAACGTAAGACAGCGCGGTGCCGGACTTGCGGGCAGCGCGTTTCCAGGCCAGCAGGACCGCCACGGCCGAGGAATCGGCCAGCTTGACCGATGCCAGGTCGAACACGGTGGTGCCTGCCTTGATGGCAGCGAGGCCCTGGTCCAGCGCCGAAGTGGCGTTCTGGACAGTCAGGGACTCGATGCTTTGCAGCTTGTTTGCTTGAGACATGTGTCGCTTTATTTCGCAGGTTTGATTGGCTTGCTGGCCAGCTTCTTGTTGCGTTCAGCCAAGGCCTTGATCAAACCGTCGATACCCGACTTGCTGATCTCGGTGGCGAAGGTACCCTTGTAGGTTTCCACCAGCCACGCGCCCAGCACGTTGATGTCGAAAATTTTCCAGCCCTGTGGCGACTTGGCCAGGCGATAGTTCAGGGTGACTGGCTCGCCGCGGGCCATGTTGACCACCGAGCGCACTTCCACTTCCTGGTCGGCCGGGTCGGCGCGCAGTGGCTTGAATTCCACGGTTTCATTCTTGATTTGCGACAGGGCGCCCGAATACGTGAACACCAGCAGGGTGCGGAATTCGTTCGACAGCTGCTTCTGCTGTTCCGGAGTGGCATCGCGCCAGTGACGGCCAGCAGCCAGTGCGGTCATGCGCTGGAAATCGACGTAAGGCAGGATCTTGGTTTCCACCAGGTCCATCACGCGCTTTTGGTTGCCGGCTTGAATTTCTTTGTCGGCCTTGGCGGTATCGATGACTTCGGCGCTGATGCGCTTGACGAGCGCGTCTGGTGCTTCGTTGGCAGGCGCCTGGGCAAAGGCGCTGGCGGTGGCCGCGAGGGCAACACCGGCGATAAGTTGTTTGATCAGTTTCATAAGCTCTTTTCTAAATAGTTGCATTTTGGGAAGACCGCAACCCATTTCATGGGTTCAGTTCTTCAGTTAACTACTTGGTGGGCGATTCGGATGACACGGGTTTCATTTCCGGCTCTGCCGGGGCAGCCACCGCCGCGGTCGCCGGAGCTGCTGGCGCTGCATCGGCCGGGGCAGCTGCAGGAGCGGCTGCAGGCACGTCTGCCGAGGTTGGCGCAGGAGTTTCCGCGGCCTTGGCAGGGGCGCCGGCGTCCGGATCTTCATAAGCGGCACGAATGCTCTGCGCGGTCGGCTCGGCATCGTCGCGGCGGGCGGCCTGCGCTTCCTTGCGCGAAGCTTCGCCATCGAAAATACGGTTCTGGCGCTGTTGTAAATAACCATCACGAATGAATTCGTAACGGTCCAGGGCAGCTTCTTCCATCAGATTGGTGGCGTCGAGCAAGACAGCGCGCTGGTCAACTACGCGCAGCACGGTACCGATGTTCTGGGCGCGCGAGGACATGCCGTTACCCCAGGGGTCGGCATAAATGTCCACCGGCAATGCCGCGGTATCGCGCAGGGTCGATGGGCCCAGCAGCGGCAGCATCACATACGGACCGCTCGGCATGCCCCAGTAACCCAGCGTCTGGCCGAAGTCTTCGTTGTGCTTTTGCAGACCGGCATCGGATGCGATATCGAGCAAACCAGCCAGACCGAAGGTGGAATTGATCATCACGCGGGTCAGGTCGGAGAAACCGCGCTCGCCTTTGCCCTGCATAAAGTTATTGGCACCGGTCCAGATGTCGCCCAAGTTTCCGAAGAAATTGTTCACGCCTGTTTGCACAAAGCTTGGCAGCACCGTCTTGTACGCAGTGGCGACTGGCTTGAGGGCATTGCGGTCCACCGCGTCGTTGAAGCTGAACATCGAACGGTTGTACTTCTCGTACGGGTCTTTCTCGGACAAGGAAGCGCAGCCGGTCAGAGCCACTGCGATAGCCAGCAGCGCGGCGGCGCGCATGCCTGCGAAATTAGTTTTCATCATTTGCTTTCTTCTTTTCCTTCAGCGGCCTTGCTGTAGATGAATTGATTGATCAAGTCTTCCAGCACGGTGGCGGACTGGGTGCGCGCAATCCGGTCGCCATTGGCCAGATTGTTGGTATCGCCACCCGCTTCAATTCCAATGTATTGCTCGCCCAACAGGCCAGCAGTCAGGATCTTCAGGGAACTATCTTTCGGGAATTTATAGCCCGCTTCGAGTTCCAAGGTTACCAGCGCCTGATAAGTCTTGTCATCAAACTTGATTTCACCGACGCGCCCGACCACCACACCGGCACTCTTGACCGGTGCTTGCGGCTTGAGGCCGCCGATATTGTCGAACTTGCCGGTCACCGAGTACGTCTGTCCGAATGACAGGGTGCTCATGTTGCCGGCCTTGAGCGCCAGGAACAATAGTGCGGCCAGGCCCAGCAGGACAAACAGGCCAACCCAGACGTCAACAGATTTACGATGCATTTTATTTCCTAACCCTTGTTGTTCGGCGCTAGTTACGCGCCGGATTCAAAATTACTTGTTAAACATGATGGCGGTCATCACGAAATCGAGGCCCCAGACCATCAGCGACGCGATCACCACAGTGCGGGTGGTCGCGCGCGACACGTCTTCCGGCGTCGGCTGCGCGTGATAGCCCTGGAACAGGGCGGTGAAGGTGACCGCGATACCAAACACGAAGCTCTTGACCACGCCATTCATGACGTCGGCGCGCACATCGACGTTGGCTTGCATCTGCGACCAGAACGCGCCTTCGTCCACACCAATCAATTTGCAGCCAACCAGATAACCACCGAGCACGCCCACCGCACTGAAGATGGTGGCCAGCACTGGCATCGCAATCACGCCAGCCCAGAAACGGGGCGCCAGCACGCGCTGGATTGGATTGATCGCCATCATTTCCATGGCCGACAGTTGCTCGCCGGCTTTCATCAAACCGATCTGGGCGGTTAGCGAAGTGCCGGCGCGGCCGGCAAACAGCAGAGCCGTCACGACCGGACCCAGTTCGCGCACCAGCGCCAGTGCCACGACCTGACCCAGCTTTTGTTCGGCACCGTAAGGCGTCAGCGTGATGTAACCCTGCAAGCCGAGCACCATGCCGACGAACAAGCCCGACACCACGATAATCACCAGCGAATAGTTACCGATGAAGTGAGTCTGCTCCGAGATCAAGCCCGGACGGCGCAAGGCGCCTGGCGAGACGCCCAGCAAATTAAAGAAGAAACGCGTCGCAAAGCCAACGCTGGCAATGCTTTCGCGCAAGGTAGAGCCGACTGCGGCCAGAGCGGTGGCGATCATGGCTGCGCTCCCAGACCAAGGTCATCGGCCAGCGAACGGCCAGGGTAGTGGAACGGCACCGGGCCGTCCGGCGCTGCATTGACGAACTGCTTCACGTAAGGATCTTCCGAAACACGCAGGTCGGCCGGGGTACCCTGGGCGACGATCTTGCCTGCGGACATAAAGTAAACATAGTCGGCGATCGCGAAACACTCGTGCACATCGTGCGACACCAGGATCGAGGTCGAGCCGAGCGCCACGTTCAGGCTGCGAATCAGGTTTGCGGTCACGCCCATCGAAATTGGATCGAGACCGGCGAACGGCTCGTCGTACATGATCAGTTCCGGATCGAGCGCAACAGCGCGGGCCACGGCCACGCGGCGCGCCATGCCGCCAGAAATCTCGGCCGGCTTGAGCTGGGCCGCGTTGCGCAGACCAACAGCGTGCAGCTTCATCAGCACCAGGTCGCGGATCAGTTCTTCCGGCAAATTGGTGTGCTCGCGCAGCGGAAACGCGACATTTTCGAACACCGTCAGATCGGTGAACAAGGCGCCAAATTGGAACAGCATGCCCATCTTGCGGCGCAGGCGGTACAAGCCATCGATATCGAGCTTGTGCACGATCTCGCCAGCCACCTTGACCTCGCCTTTTTGTGGGCGGATCTGGCCGCCGATCAAGCGCAGCACGGTAGTCTTGCCGCAGCCGGAACCGCCCATGACGGCCACGACTTTCCCGCGCGGGAAGTCCATGTTCAGATTCGACAGAATCGAACGTTCACCATAGGCAAAGTGCAGATCGCGGATTTCGACAAGATTGGACACGGGACTATTCATTTTTGGGAATGCCGTATTGTAGTGCAGAAACGGCAATCCCTGCTGGGAGAGGGGCGGTTTACAGGGGGTCAAGGGGGCTAGAATACAACACTACTGAACGGCGGGTCAGATATTTATGCGCGCAAGTGATTGTTTCTACGAAGGAAATTTTCGACGATGGTACGTGGCATGCGATAAACCTGGTCCTGCCATGACTGTTGTAGTTTGGCAATTTATTGGAAGGCTAGCCAGACGCTCCTTCAAGTATCGCCAGACGCGCCTTGCTGTATCAGCATCGCTGCGCTAATGAGGCGCATGTCCTGCTCCGAGATTTCAAACAAGCCAAAGCGCAGCTGGTAGCCCCAATTCTTTACCCCTGACGAAAACGCCAGCCGCGACAGCAGAGGCTTGATGGGTGTCTCGCGCGCCTCCCACCAGGCCACATCGCGCCGAAAAGGCTGAAACTGCTCGCTCACCAGCACCTGGTAAGGGTCACGGGCAAGCGCCTCCCCAATGGCAGTGAATGATTGTAAAGGAAGGCGCTCGCCGAACCGCTCGCTCGGTGAATAGTAAACCACCGTATCGCCTGGACGAATGCGCTTGAGCGGCCCGCCCTTACCGTGGCACACCTGCATGAATCCCTGTACGCGGCCCTGGCGCACGTGGTCGGCGGATGCCACCGCAATCCAACTCCGGCTGGATGTGGGCGCGTGGGGTGCGGGGAAGAATGAAGCTTGCTGCATATCTGCCTCCTGAACTTGAATGCCAAAATGTTATAGGCAGGCTGCGTCAATTTCTGTCAGGAGCATGCAGGCCCGTTCGAACAACTTGTTACAAGATGGTCCAACCCCGTCATTGCGGAACCGCCGTTTCAAAGAAGAGGGCGCGCAGGTGCGTGCCCACCGACGGAGACCATGATGAACGCACGATGCTACCCCGGCCTGCTAGCCGCCCTGATTCTGGCCGGCCTGGCCAGCCTGCCCGCCCACGCCACTCGCATCAATGCCCCCGTGGCAGTCCCGCACCAGGATCAATCAATCCCCGGACGTCAGGCAACCATCGAACTAATGTTCGTGCTGGACACCACCGGCTCGATGGGTGGCATGCTCGAAGGTGCAAAAGCAAAAATATGGGGTATCGTCAATGAGGTGCTGCAGCAAAGGCGCAATGCAGGTGCGACCATCCGGGTCGGGCTGGTAGCCTACCGAGATCGTGGCGACAACTATGTCACCCGCGTCACGCCGCTTAGTGCGAATCTGGATGCCGTGTACGCCCAGTTGATGAACTTCAAAGCTCAGGGTGGTGGCGATTCGCCCGAGGATGTCCGCAGCGCCATGGCCGAGGCTGTGCGCCTGGGCGGCTGGTCGGCGCCTTCGTCATCAACCTCGCAGGTCATCTTTTTGGTGGGCGACGCGCCGCCGCACGACGATTACCGCAACATGCCGGCTACTGATACCACTGCACGCAATGCCAGCCGGCGCGGCATTATTGTCAATGCGATTCAGTGCGGCGACGATCCCGAAACCCGCCACGCCTGGCGCAGCGCGGCCCAGTGGGGCGGCGGCGAATATTTCGCTATCGCACAGGACGGCGGGGTCGATGTGGTGGTGACACCCTATGACCAGGACCTGGCGCGCCTGGGCGAACAGATTGGCGGTACCTATATGGCGTATGGCAATACTGAAAAGCGGCGCGCCAGTCAGTCGGCGCAGGTGGCAATGGAATCAAACGTAGTGGCGGCGGCACCGGCGGCAGCCAAGGCCGACCGCGCCGTCAACAAGGCGCTGAATGCCAGGGCCTATGACGACAGCGATCTGCTGCAACAAGCGGAAGCGGGGAAAGTGACCTTGCCACAGATTGCGGAAGCGGAATTGCCGGATGCATTGCGCAAGCTATCGCCGGCCCAGCGGCAAGCGGCCCTGGACCAGGCGCTTGCGCAGCGCAAGGACTTGCGCGAGCGTATCGTGGCGCTCTCGAAACAGCGCGACCAGTATTTGGCTGCACAGCGCAGCGAGCGCGGTAGTCAAAGCGGGTTTGACGCAGCAGTGTCGGCCGCGCTGGCAAAGCAAATCAAATAGCCAGACTACTTTTGCAGAACACTTTTGCCGAAAAAGGAGCCGCCTATGCTTTATCAGCGCGGCTCCGGAAGCGCCAACCTCAGGAGCCACCGCGTGCTACAAGGTGAACATCGGCACCAAGTAAGTCGTAGTGCAACAACCCATGCTGCGGGAAATTGATCAAAACTCCTTTGTTTAGATAACTCCAGTTCACCCGCGAATATCTCTCACTGTACTCGTTGGTATCAATGATGCACACCACTTCTCCCTCTTTATCACTGCCTAGCTGCACCTTGTCGCCCATTTTTACTAACTCGCCAGCAGCATATCTCATATAGTCACCTTTGCTAACGCTGACATTACGAATGCCTAGTGGAACCGATGATTGAGCTCGAGGTCGTGATCTAGCTCGCCTTTTGCGCTCGTTCAAATTCATTCCGTCACGAAACAGAGCAAACGCAGTTTTTCTTAGATTTTCGCAATCCACAGCGCAAAAAGCCCGGCATACAGCCGGGCTTTTGCAAGGAATAGTATTTAGACCAATCTGGTTTTCGTCGACTACCTCGGCAGAACCGACGAACCCATCAGGAACTCGTCGACAGCGCGAGCAGCCTGGCGCCCTTCGCGGATGGCCCATACCACCAGCGACTGGCCGCGGCGCATGTCGCCCGCGACAAACACTTTCGGCACGCTGGTCTGGTAGCAGCCTTCGCCGTCCGTCGTGGCCTTGGCGTTGCCGCGCGCATCTTTTTCGACGCCAAAGGCATCCAGCACTTGCTGCACTGGCGACACGAAGCCCATCGCCAGCAAGACCAGGTCCGCCTTCATTTCGAATTCGGAATCCGGCACTTCAGCCATCTTGCCGTCTTTCCACTCAACGCGGCAAGCAATCAGCTTCTCGACCTTGCCGCCCTTGCCTTCGAGGCGCTTGGTGGCAACGGCCCAGTCGCGCTCGCAACCTTCTTCGTGCGAGGACGAGGTGCGCAGCTTGGTCGGCCAGTAGGGCCAGACCAGCGGCTTGTTCTCCTGTTCCGGTGGCATGGGCATCAATTCGAATTGCGTGACCGATGCGGCGCCATGGCGGTTAGAGGTACCCACGCAGTCGGAACCGGTGTCACCACCGCCGATGACGACCACGTGCTTGCCGCTGGCCTTGATCTGGTCCTTGACCTTGTCGCCGGCGTTGACCTTGTTTTGCAGCGGCAGGAAATCCATGGCGAAATGCACGCCCTTGAGCTCGCGGCCAGGCACTGGCAAGTCGCGCGGCGCTTCGGCGCCACCTGCCATGATGATGGCGTCGAAGTCCTTGGCCAGGTCTTCCGGGAAGATCGTTTCCTTGGCCCAGTTGTTGACGGTGGCAGGGAAGTCCTTGCCGACCAACACGCTGGTGCGGAACACGACGCCCTCGGCTTGCATCTGCTCGACGCGGCGGTCGATATGCGTCTTTTCCATCTTGAAGTCGGGGATGCCGTAACGCAGCAGGCCACCGATGCGGTCGCTCTTTTCAAACACGGTGACGGCGTGGCCCACGCGCGCCAGTTGCTGCGCCGCTGCCAGCCCGGCCGGACCGGAGCCAATCACGGCGACTTTCTTGCCGGTCAGCGTTTCCGGTGGCAGGGGCACGACCCAGCCGTGCTCCCAGCCGGTATCGATGATCTTGTGTTCGATGGACTTGATGCCGACCGGATCGTTGTTGATGCCAAGGGTGCAAGCCGATTCGCAAGGCGCAGGGCAGATGCGGCCGGTGAACTCCGGGAAGTTATTGGTCGAGTGCAGGTTCTCCAGCGCAGCGCGGTAGTTGCCGTGGTAAACCAGATCATTCCAGTCCGGGATGATGTTGTTGACCGGGCAGCCGCTGTTGCAGAAGGGGATGCCGCAATCCATGCAGCGCGCGGCCTGCACTTTGGCTTGCGGGTCGGACAGATGCAGGACAAATTCCTTGTAGTTCTTGAGGCGCGCCGCGGGCTCGAGATAGCCCTCGTCCTGACGCTTGAATTCCATGAAGCCGGTGATTTTACCCACGATGTTTTCCTTTTGTTCTCTGTTGCGCGCTTAGGCGGCGATCTTTTCAGCGGCTTCTTCCATGCTGCTGTTGTGCATTTCTTCCAGCGCCCGCTTGTAGTCGGTCGGGAATACTTTGACAAACTTGCTGCGGCCGGTTGCCCAGTCGTCCAGCAAGTTGCGCGCACGGGTGCTGCCGGTGTGCTTGAAATGGCGCTCGATCAGACGCTTGAGAATGACTTCATCGGCTTCGCGCACGCTGTCGCGGCTCTGGCTGTGCCAGCCCGACACGTCGCCCTGTTCCTTGGCGCTGACAACCCGCTCCAGATTGACCATCGTGGTGTTGCATTTCTTTTCGAAGTCGCCCAGCGGGTCGTATACATATGCCACGCCGCCCGACATGCCGGCCGCGAAGTTGCGCCCGGTCGCGCCCAGGACCACGACGGTGCCGCCGGTCATGTATTCGCAACCGTGGTCGCCGCAGCCTTCCACAATCGCCGTGGCGCCCGAGTTTCGCACCGCAAAGCGTTCGCCGGCAACGCCGTTAAAGAAGGCTTCGCCAGAAATAGCACCGTAGAGCACCGTATTACCGACAATGATGTTGTCCACGGCCCATCCACGGAACTCAGTGTTTGGCCGCACAATAATGCGCCCGCCCGACAAGCCCTTGCCCACGTAGTCGTTGCCTTCGCCCACCAGGTCGAGGGTGATGCCGGCTGCCAGGAATGCTGCTGCCGACTGGCCAGCCGTGCCTTGCAGCTGGATGTGGATGGTGTCGTCCGGCAGCCCGGCATGACCGTAGCGCTTGGCCACTTCACCAGACAGCATGGTGCCCACGGTACGGTTGACGTTGCGCACTGGCGAGATGAAGGAGACGCGCTCGCCTTTTTCCAGCGCCGCCTTGGCTTGCGCAATCAGTTTGTGGTCCAGCGCTTTTTCCAGACCGTGTTCCTGGAATTCCGTATGGAAGATCGACAAACCGTTGTTGATTTTTGGCTGGTAGAAGATGTTGGAGAAGTCCAGGCCCTGCGCCTTCCAGTGAGCAATGGCTTGCGACTTGTCCAGCAGGTCGGCGCGGCCAATCAGTTCGTCGAAGGTGCGGATGCCTAGCTGCGCCATCAGTTGGCGCGCTTCTTCGGCCACGAAGAAGAAGTAGTTGACCACGTACTCTGGCTTGCCAGCAAACTTGGCGCGCAGAATAGGATCCTGCGTCGCAACGCCGACCGGGCATGTATTCAGGTGGCACTTGCGCATCATGATGCAACCTTCGACCACCAGCGGCGCGGTAGCAAAGCCGATTTCGTCGGCGCCCAGCATGGCGGCAATGACGACGTCGCGACCGGTTTTCATCTGGCCGTCGGCTTGCACGCGGATGCGGCTGCGCAAGCCATTGAGCACCAGGGTTTGCTGGGTTTCGGCCAGGCCCAGTTCCCACGGCGTACCAGCGTGCTTGACCGATGACAGTGGCGAAGCGCCCGTGCCGCCGTCGTGCCCGGCCACAACCACGTGATCGGCCTTGGCCTTGGTAACGCCAGCCGCAACGGTGCCGATACCCACTTCCGACACGAGTTTGACCGAGATCGATGCGCGCGGGTTCGCGTTTTTCAGATCGTGAATCAACTGCGCCAGATCTTCGATCGAGTAGATGTCGTGGTGCGGCGGCGGGGAAATCAGGCCCACGCCTGGCACCGAGAAGCGCAGGCTGGCAATGTATTCCGACACCTTGTGGCCAGGCAGCTGACCGCCTTCGCCCGGCTTTGCACCCTGCGCCATCTTGATCTGAATCTGGTCGGCCGAGTTCAGGTACTCGGCCGTGACGCCGAAGCGTCCAGAGGCAACTTGCTTGATACGCGAACGCAGCGAGTCGCCGTCCTGCAATGGAATGTCGACCACGACGTTCTGCGCGCCGATGACGGACGACATTGTCTCCCCCTGCTTGATCGGGATGCCTTTCAATTCCTTGGTGTAGCGGAAAGGATCTTCGCCGCCTTCACCAGTGTTCGATTTGCCGCCGATGCGGTTCATGGCGATCGCCAGCGTGGCATGCGCTTCGGTGCTGATGGAACCGAGCGACATGGCGCCCGTGGCGAAGCGCTTGACGATCTCCTTGGCTGGCTCGACCTCATCGAGCGGAATAGCCTTGGTTGGATCAAGCTTGAACTCGAACAGGCCGCGCAGGGTCAGGTGGCGACGGCTCTGGTCATTGATGATCTGCGCGTATTCCTTGTAGCTGGAGAAGTTGTTGGCGCGGGTCGAGTGCTGCAGCTTTGCAATCGCATCCGGGGTCCACATATGGTCTTCGCCGCGTACGCGGAAGGCGTATTCGCCGCCGGTATCGAGCTGTTCCAGCAGCAGCGGGTCGTTGCCAAAGGCCAGGGTGTGCAGACGCAGCGCTTCTTCCGCCACTTCGAACACGCCGATGCCTTCCACGTTGGACGCCGTGCCCTTGAAGTATTTGTCGACCAGCGATTTATTCAGGCCAATGACTTCAAAGATTTGCGCACCGCAGTAAGACATGTAGGTCGAGATGCCCATTTTGGACATCACCTTCATCAAGCCTTTGCCGATGGCCTTGGTGTAGTTGTAGATCGCCGTTTCAGGCGACAGTTCACCGTGCAGACCGGCTGCCATTTCGGTCAGCGTTTCCATGGCCAGGTAAGGATGCACGGCTTCCGCGCCATAGCCGGCGAGCAGGGCGAAGTGATGGGTTTCGCGCGCCGAACCGGTCTCTACAACAAGGCCGGTCGAGGCGCGCAAGCCGCGGCCCACCAGGTGCAAGTGGATGGCGGAGGTGGCCAGCAGCGCAGGGATTGCCACCTGTTCCGCCGACATATTGCGGTCGGACACGATCAGGATATTGTGGCCGGAACGCACAGCATCGACCGCTTCCGCGCACAGCGACGCCAGCGACGCCTCAATCCCTTCCTTGCCCCAGGAAACCGGGTAGCAAATGTTCAGTTCATAGGATTTGAACTTGCTGCCAGTGTGGGCGCCGATGTTGCGCAGACGCGCCATATCGTCGAAACCGAGCACCGGCTGCGACACTTCCAGCCGCATCGGCGGATTGACGTTGTTGGTGTCGAGCAGGTTCGGCTTCGGCCCGATGAAGGACACCAGCGACATGACCATGGCTTCGCGGATCGGATCGATCGGCGGATTGGTCACCTGCGCGAACAATTGCTTGAAATAGTTGTAGAGCGGCTTGAGCTTGTTGGACATGACGGCCAGCGGCGAGTCATTGCCCATCGAACCTGTGGCTTCTTCACCCAGCAGGGCCATGGGCGCCATCAGGAACTTGAGGTCTTCCTGGGTGTAGCCAAACGCCTGTTGGCGGTCGAGCACGCTCGGCACGGCTTTTTCGCCTTGCGCAGGGCCATCCTTGACGCGGTTGTGTGCTAGCTGGCTTTCTGCCAGCTTGATTTCGTTGAGCTTGATGCGCACCGAATTGATCCACGCCTTGTACGGTTTGGCGTTGGAATACGTGTCTTTCAGCTCTTTATCGTCGATGATGCGGCCTGCTTCCAGGTCGATCAGGAACATCTTGCCAGGCTGCAGGCGCCATTTCTGGATGATTTTCGATTCCGGAATTGGCAGCACGCCCGATTCCGAGGCCATGACCACCAAATCGTCATCGGTGACGATATAGCGCGCTGGACGCAAGCCGTTGCGGTCCAGGGTGCCGCCGATGTGGCGGCCGTCGGTAAAGGCCATGGCGGCCGGGCCGTCCCATGGTTCCATCATCGCGGCGTGGTATTCGTAGAAGGCGCGGCGGTTGTCGTCCATCATGCCGTGGTTTTCCCAGGCTTCCGGGATCATCATCATCATGGCCTGGGCAATCGGATAGCCGGACATGATCAAGAGCTCAAGCGCATTGTCGAAGCAAGCCGTGTCGGACTGGCCTTCATAAATCAGTGGGAACAGTTTGCGCAGATCATCGCCCAGCACGGCAGACTTCATCACGCCTTCGCGCGCGCGCATCCAGTTGAAGTTACCTTTGACGGTGTTGATTTCGCCGTTGTGGGCAATCAGGCGGTACGGGTGGGCCAGCGGCCACTCCGGGAAGGTGTTGGTCGAGAAACGCTGGTGCACCAGCGCCAGCGCCGAGATGCAACGCGGATCCTGCAGGTCCTTGTAATACACGCCCACCTGGTCTGCCAGCAGCAAGCCCTTGTAGACGATGGTGCGGGCCGACATCGACGGCACAAAGAATTCTTTACCATGCAGCAGCTTGAGCGCCTGGATGGCGTGGCCGGAGGATTTGCGAATCACATACAGTTTGCGCTCCAGCGCGTCGGTGACCATGATGTCCGGGCCGCGGCCGATGAAGATCTGGCGAATCACCGGTTCCTTGCCGCGCACAGTAGGCGACATGGGCATGGCTTCATCGATTGGCACATTGCGCCAGCCCAGCACGACCTGGCCTTCGATGCGCACCGCGCGCTCAATTTCTTGTTCACAAGCGATACGGGACGCGTTTTCCTTCGGCAGGAAGACCATGCCAACGCCATATTCGCCAGGCGGCGGCAATTCCACCCCCTGCTTGGCCATTTCGTCGCGGAAGTACTGGTCCGGGATCTGGATCAGGATGCCGGCGCCGTCGCCCATCAGCTTGTCGGCACCGACCGCACCCCGGTGATCCAGGTTTTTCAGGATCAGCAAGCCTTGTTCAATGATGGAGTGACTCTTGTTGCCCTTGATGTGGGCGATGAAGCCGACGCCGCAGGCATCGTGTTCATTGGACGGGTCGTACAAACCTTGGGCAATCATGCGTTTTCTCCACAGCTTTTGAAGTCGAAACTCAAGATTAGTGCAATGCAGCAGACAGCGTCAATAAGATTAAATAGGGTCGGAGTCGAATTAATTGGAAGTGGGTTGACGCGGAAATTAATTAGGGACACAGTCGATCACGGCAGTACTCGGTCAGGGCGCGTCCAAGAAATCGTTATGTCAGGTTGCTTCGACAGGCTTTTTGAAGGGGCGGCCGCGCTTGGCGGGCAGAACCTGGCGCTTGGCGCGCAGCTGTAGCTCGGCCTTGAATTTGTCGGAACCCAGGGGCCAGCCTTTCAATACAGCCGCGTCGACCGCTTCCCGCTCAGCCGGGCTCAAGGAGGGGCGGCTCAGTTCAATATAGGCAGCCTCGCGCTGAAACGGCGTATTGCCGAGAGCCCAATACAGGGCGTGATCGGTGATGACGGAGTCTGGTTTAATGCCGGTATGGTGGGGGTAGCTGGACCAGGGATAGTGCAGCGGGTCGGAAACAAGCAGATTGCGCACGGCGTTCGTTTCGATATAGCGGCTGACCAGCATGAAATAGCGTTCGGGATCGATCAGCGAAGTCTTGAATCGGCCCTGGAACAGGCCGCCGCTACGTGCATATTTGGCGTTATACCAGGGAACGTAATAGCGGCCGACCCGTTGCATGGTCTGGGCCAGGCCCTCGACTGTGGCAGGGGTAGCCAGCAGGTGAAGGTGATCCTGCATCAGGGCGTAGGCGTGAATCGCCACCTTGAATTCCTTGGCGCTTTCCTTCAGCCAGCCTAAAAAGCGCTGATAATCTTCGTCTTCACGGAAGATCGCCTGGTTGTTGTTACCAGATTGGATGATGTGGTGCGGGTAATTGGCGACAACGAGGCGGGGAAGGCGGGCCATGGGACGGTAAAAAGGACAGGAAAAGCCGATTCTAGCGAATCGCGCTCGACCTGTCCCTAATTATTTTAGCAAGATGGATTTGCATGGGCGACTCTGTCCCCATTTACATCGCCCTCGCGAAGGCGGGCTCGCATGCGAGCCCCCATAGCGCTTTTCCGGATTTGCTAAAGTGGAATAGGCCCCCGCCTGCGCGAGGGCGATGTTGGTTAGGAAAGGGTAAAGCCCGCTGACAGGCTGTAACCTTCGCCGTATGCACTGCGCAATGGCAGGTCCTGCCCCAGACCACTGCGCGCCTTCTTGCGCAAGCGGTACACGAGCATGTCGACGCGACGGCTCGCATCCGGATCTTCCCCGCCCATGCCAGCCACAATCACCTGGCGCGGTACTGGCCGGGTATTAATAGTAAGTAAGTGAAGGAAATTGCATTCCTTCTCAGTCAAATCAATCACCGAACCCATGAGCTCAAGTTGGCGGGCACTTACTTTCAATGTCCACTTGCTCGGCTGCGGGGTGCTCGGTTCAGGTGGACGGACGCGGCGGTCCAGCGCTTCGATGTGCGCAGCCAGCTCGGGGAACTTGATGGGTTTGGTGAGATAGTGGTCGGCGCCCAGGCGCAGGCCGAGAATACGGTTGTCGAAAGCAACGCGGCCGGTGAGCACCAGCAAGCCGATTTCGGGATACAGCTGGCGCATGCGGGGAATGACGTTGAAGCCGTCCTCATCCGGTAGGCCAAGATCAAGAACGACCACGGCAGCTGGCGTCTTGGTCAGCGCGGCCCACATTTCACCGGCGGTGGTGGCAATCGTGACTTCATGGTCGAGTTCCGAAAGGAACTCCGCCATATCGCCTGCGTAATCACCGTTGTCTTCAACAATTAAAATTTGCGTCATGGGTTGGCCATTCTTATTTAATTCGTGAACCCCGAGCGTGTGATTTTTCAAGAAAAATCGCGGTGCCTACCCTGCTTCCATTAGCGGAATTATCACAGTTGATCACTTAGGATGCAACACTTTTCCCTGTTCCGCTTTGCGCAGGCAACCATATTCGGAATTCTGCGCCCGCTGGCGCAACATTCCGGGCGCTGATATTGCCACCATGCACCTCAATCACCGATTTCGCCATGTACAGGCCCAGGCCGGAGCCAGCGCCGAGCGCGTTGCTGCCTCGGTAGCGCTTGCCAAAAATCGTTTCAAGCTCCGCTTCCGGGACACCGAGGCCCGCGTCGCGCAGCTGGAAGACCGTGCCGCCATCGGCCTGCATGCCGGTCAGAACCAGAGGCGCAGCGGCGGGTGAGTACTGGAGCGCGTTATCGACCAGCACCTTGAGTGCCATGCGCAGCCCGCTTGGCTGGCAACGCAGACTGACTGGCAAGTGACCGAGTTCCACCACTACCTCACGGCCCGCCGCGCGCACCATGGCTGCCGCCTCTTCCAGCAAGACCGCAGGCGAAGCACTGTCGGCCGGCTTGGACGCGCCCGCCTCGGCCATACGTTCCGGCGACAAATATTCGTCCATTATCCCGATCAAGCGGTCGACAGCGGCTTGGATTTTGCGATAACGCTGGCGAGTGGGCTCATCAACCGCACTGGCGCCCGACTCCAGGCGCTGGATGGCGCCGTCGATGGTCGACAATGGTGTACGGAATTCGTGGTTGAGCATACTGGTGAACTTGCGCTGGCGTGCAGCCTGCTCGCGCGCTGCGCTGACGTCGCGCACGACGCCGACAACAGAAGCGGCGACACCGTGGGCGTTGACAAGAATGGTGGAGCTCACTTCCACCGGCAGAGTACGGCCGTCGGCAAGGCGCAATTCGAACTGCCGCACGACGCGTTCGCGCGAGCGATCACCAGCGGTGAAACGGCGTAGCCGCTCGGGCAAGCCCGCGCACACGCTGGCCAGGGGACCGCCGCTCGTGCCGCCAGCGAACTCGGCGCGCACATCGTCCAGATCGTAGCCCGAGATGGCGGCGGCTGATGGGCTCAAATAGACCGGCAAGCCGCTGACGCAATCGACAATCCAGGCAATGTCGCCATGCAGCTCCGCAATGGCGCGAAATTGCTCAACGCTGCCATGGCCAGGGTGGGATTCGTGTTCTGCAGCACTGCGGCTCATCGGAAACCTTTCTCAACACCGGGGTTGCTGGGCGCGGACAACTTGCAAAAATGAGGTCTGACCCCAGGCCGTTTACGTTAAAGGGGCTTACTCTTCCAGCGGAGCAAAGATGGCTTGCAGGTCTTCTTGCGTCAGGGCCATCTTGTGGGCTTCGCCTTCGGCCAGGATCGATTGCGCCAGGTCCGATTTTTTCTGCTGCAACAGCTGAATCTTTTCTTCCAGCGTGCCCTTGGCGATCAGCTTGTACACAAACACCGGCTTGTCCTGGCCAATCCGCCAGGCGCGGTCGGTGGCCTGGTTTTCGGCAGCCGGATTCCACCATGGGTCGTAGTGGATCACGGTGTCCGCCGCTGTCAGGTTCAGACCGACGCCGCCTGCTTTCAGACTGATCAAGAAGATCGGTACTGCGCCCTGCTGGAACGCGGCCACCTGGGCGGAGCGGTCTTTGGTGTCGCCAGTTAATAGCGCATAAGGAATGCGGCGCAGGTCGAGTTCTTCCTGGATCAGGGCCAGCATGCTGGTGAATTGCGAGAACACCAGGATTTTGCGGCCTTCTTCCAGCAGATCGTCGACCATTTGCATCAGGTCGATCAGCTTGGCCGAGCCGCTTTCCTTCTTGCGCGACGGTAGCGTTTTGACCAGGCGCGGGTCGCAGCAAACCTGGCGCAGCTTGAGCAGCGCTTCCAGAATCACGATCTGGCTGCGGGCCACGCCTTTTTTGTCGATCTCGTCGCGCACCTTCTTGTCCATCGCCAGGCGCACGGTTTCGTACAGGTCGCGCTGGGCGCCTGACAATTCCACCTTGCGCACCATTTCCGTTTTCGGCGGCAGTTCCTTGGCGACGTTGTCTTTGGTACGGCGCAGCAGGAAGGGACGGATGCGGCGGTTCAGCAGCGCGCGGCGCAGCGGGTCGTCCTGGCGTTCGATCGGGTGGCGGAACTGCGTGTTGAAGGTCTTTTCGTCCCCCAGCAATCCCGGCAGCAGGAAGTGGAACTGCGACCACAGTTCGCCCAGGTGGTTTTCCAGCGGCGTGCCGGTCAGGCACAGGCGGTGGCGCGACTTGAGCAAGCCCGCGCTTTGCGCTGCCTTGGAGCGGTTGTTCTTGATGTAATGTGATTCATCCAGGATCACCAGGTGATACTCGTGCTCGCGCAGTTTTTCTTCGTCGCGCGGCAGCAATGCGTAGGTGGTCAGGATCAGATCGCATTCGTCGATCTTGTCGAATTGTTCCAGCCGTTCTTTCCCTTGCAGCAGGAGCACGCGCAAGCTCGGCGCAAAGCGCGCGGCTTCGTCCTGCCAGTTGGTCATCAGGCTGGTCGGGGCAATCACCAGGGCTGGCGCAGTCAGGCGCCCTGCCTCTTTTTCGATCAGGATGTGCGCCAGGGTCTGGACGGTTTTGCCCAGACCCATGTCGTCGGCCAGAATGCCAGCCAGGTCGTATTCGCGCAGGAATTGCATCCAGGCCAGACCGTCCAGCTGGTAGTCACGCAGGGTGGCTTGCAAGCCGGCTGGCGGCGCCACCTTTTGCACCGAGCCAAACAGACTGAGCTTGCGGCCGGTTTCGCGCAGCTTTTCGCCGCCGAACCAATTGAGTTCGGTGCCACGCGCCAGTTCTTCCAGGCGCCCCGCGTCCAGCGTCGACAGCCGGACCTTGTTTTTGATCTTTTCGCTGAAGTAGAGTTCACCCAGCGTGTTCAAGATAGGTTTGAGGCGGCCCCAGGGCAGAGCCACGCGCACGCCATCGGGCAAGGTGGCCAGCATCTGGTCAATGTCGGCGTGGGCGGCCAGTACTTCGGGGTTGAAGTCGGTGGGCGCGCTGCGGATCAGTTGCACAAGCACCGGCAGCAGCGGCACGCGCTTTTGCGCCACCACGATGCCCAGCTCCAGCTCGAACCAGGCGTTGCCGGCTTCGGCAGGCTCGTCGATTTCGGCGTACCAGTCTTCCACTGCGACCACGTCGTAGCGGTATTTATTCGATTTCTGAACATGCCAGCCGCTGTCGCTCAGCCCGTCAAGCTCGCCTTCGGCAAAGCGCAGCCAGTGCGCCTGGCTCTCCAGCTGCAAGGCGCCAGCCAGCCCATTGAGCGGCGGCGTCTGCGGCTTGCGGAAACCAAGCGCGGTCAATTGCTCCAGCGCAGCGGCTTCAGCGTCGACATCGCGCGCAATGACTTCAGTCACGTCGCCAATCTGACGCACCACGCGCTGGGCCGGATCGAAGGACACGCGTTCGCCATCGTAGTCAAAGGAAATGACGGCGTAATCATGCCAGCGCTGCAGCGTGCCATCGGCCAGTTGCACGCTGTCGAGCAGCAGATAGGGACGTGGCTTGACGTCGTCGCGCATGCGCTGGGTCAGCGGCTGCGGCAAAGGCATCAGTTGCTGCAAGCCATGCGCGAGCAGCAGTTGGGATACGCGTTTCTTGTCGTTGCCGGTCAGGGCAGGGGCTTGCGCAACCAGGGCTTGCAAGTCGGCCAGGGAAATATCGACGCCGCCGCGGTTGAGCGCCAGCGCGCCGCAGGACAGGTTGTCGATATACCAAGGGGGATCGGTGGGCAGCATGTAGTCGATCTGATCGGCGCCGCTGTGGGTGGCGCCCTTGGGCGCTTCCACCTGCCAGCCCAGCTTGGCGGTGCGGCCCTCGTCGCGCCACACCAGGTTCGCCGCGCGCACCGGTCCCTGCTGCAGGGGATAGATCAGGCCGTTGGCCATGTCGGCCCAGGAATTGGCCCACAAAAGCTTGTCTTGCTGCAACAGCATCTCGAGCAGGATGGCGCCTACCTTGCCCTTGGGCTCGGTGGCACTGCCCCCTTGCGAAGCGGCACCGCTGCGCATGGCGATAAAGAAGCGGACCAAGTCTTCGTCATCACCTTCCAAATAGGCGGGCGGGGCCGACAGCAGGGAAAACACTTCACTCACAGGACTGGCGGCCGCCACTTCGCCGTTCGGCTTCAAGCGTGCCTTGCATAAACATAAGGCCACGTGGCGCCCGCCGCTGGTGGGCGCCAGCACATACACGAACTTGTATTGGGCGATCTTGGGATCTTTGACTTCCAGGTCCAGCTTGGGCTGCGGATGGGCCGCCGCCTCGACCCGCTGCAGCCAGCTCGCAATCGGTGCGGACAGGGCAGGCGCAGGGGCGGCATGCGGCGCCGCTGGCGTGGCTGGTTTTGCTTCGCGGGTTTCGTCGCGCGTTAAATCCGTCGTGTGCATTGTTTCTGTCAGGGCAGTATCGAGAACGATAACACTCGATATTATCCGACAAAGGGCGTTTTGTGTTCTGTTCTCTTTCGCACTCAGCAATGCTACCCCGGCTGAATAAATGCATATGGGCATTAATACCGATTCCAGGCGGCAATAACTCCCGCCTGCACACCACCCCGGTGCTGTCAAGACTGGCGCATTCGCGGCGATTGCGTATCATTCCGGGCTTGACTCACCAGCGTTCCGCGATTGCGGATGTTTCCCATGCTCCCACCAATTGAACAACGTCTCGCCCTTGAACTTGCCGCCAAGCCGGTGCAAGTTGCCGCCGCCATCGCCCTGCTGGACGAAGGCGCCACCGTGCCTTTCATTGCGCGTTACCGCAAGGAAGCAACCGGCGGCCTGGACGATATCCAGCTGCGTCTGCTTGAAGAACGCTTGCGCTACCTGCGCGAGCTGGAAGAGCGGCGCGCCTCGATCATTGCCTCGATCACCGAACAGAACAAGATGACACCAGCGTTGCTGGACGCTGTTACCCATGCGGAAGACAAGACCCGCCTGGAAGATTTGTACCTGCCGTACAAGCAAAAACGCCGCACCAAGGCCCAGATCGCCATTGAAGCCGGTCTGGCGCCGCTGGCCGACGGCTTGCTGGCCGATCCAACCATCAACCCGGAAGAAGAAGCAATCAAGTATCTGAAGGAAGCGTTTACCACCACCGATGGCAACAATCCCGGCGTGGTGGATGCCAAAGCTGCACTCGACGGTGCGCGCCAGATCCTGATGGAGCGCTTCGCCGAGGACGCTACCCTGCTGCAATCGCTGCGCGATTACGTGCAGGAACACGGCGTGGTCGATTCCAAGGTGGTCGAGGGCAAGCAGGATGAAGGCGAAAAGTTCGCCGACTACTTCGATTATTCCGAAACCATTTCGACGGTGCCATCGCACCGCGCGCTGGCGCTGCTGCGCGGACGCCGCGAAGGCATTCTGGACGTGACCCTGCGCCTGGACACGGAAGCCGAAAAGCCAAAGTGGGACGCGCCGCACAACCCTTGCGAAGGCCGCATTGCCGCCCGCTTCGGTATCAAGAATCTGGGCCGCCCGGCCGACAAATGGCTGGCCGATACGGCGCGCTGGACCTGGCGCGTGAAGAGCTTCATGCACCTGGAAACCGAATTGATGGGCGCCCTGCGCGAACGCGCCGAGCTCGATGCCATCAATGTGTTCGCCCTCAATCTGAAGGCATTGCTGCTGGCGGCACCGGCCGGCCAGCGCGCCACCATGGGCCTGGACCCCGGTTTGCGCACGGGCGTGAAAGTGGCCGTGGTGGACGCGACCGGCAAGGTGGTCGATACCGCCGTGATCTACCCGCACCAGCCCAAGAATGACTGGGATGGTTCGCTGCATGTCCTGGGCGCGCTGGCGGCCAAGCATAATGTGTCGCTGATCTCGATCGGTAACGGCACCGCCTCGCGCGAAACCGACAAGCTGGCGCAGGACCTGATCAAGCAGCGCGCGGAACTGAAGATGACCAAGATCGTCGTCTCGGAAGCGGGTGCCTCGGTGTACTCGGCCTCGGAGTTTGCTTCGCGCGAGCTGCCGGACATGGATGTGTCGCTGCGCGGCGCGGTCTCGATTGCGCGCCGCCTGCAGGACCCGCTGGCCGAACTGGTGAAGATCGACCCCAAGTCGATCGGCGTGGGCCAGTACCAGCACGATGTATCGCAAACCCAGCTGGCGCGCTCGCTCGACGCCGTAGTGGAAGATTGCGTGAACGCGGTTGGGGTGGATGTCAATACGGCGTCGGCGCCGCTGCTGGCGCGGGTGTCGGGCTTGTCCTCCTCGGTCGCGCAAAGCATTGTGTCGTACCGCGACCTGAAAGGCGCCTTTACCTCGCGCGCCGCGCTCAAGGCGGTGCCGCGCCTCGGCGACAAGACCTTCGAACAGGCGGCCGGCTTCCTGCGCGTGATGGGTGGCGACAATCCGCTCGACGCCTCGGCCGTGCACCCGGAATCGTATCCGCTGGTGGAAAAAATCCTGGCCGATATCAAGAAGAACATGAAGGCCGTGATTGGCGACAGCTCGCTGCTCAAGACGCTCAATCCGGCCCGCTACGCTGATGAAAAATTCGGCGTGCCGACCATTACCGACATTCTGAAGGAGCTGGAAAAGCCGGGCCGCGATCCGCGTCCGGAATTCACCACCGCCACCTTCAAGGAAGGCGTGGAAGAGATCCGCGACCTGCGCCCGGACATGATCCTCGAGGGCGTGGTCACCAACGTGGCCGCGTTTGGCGCGTTCGTGGACATCGGCGTGCACCAGGATGGTCTGGTGCATATTTCGGCCTTGTCGAATACCTTCGTCAAGGATCCGCACACGGTGGTCAAAGCCGGGCAGGTGGTGCGCGTGAAGGTGCTGGAAGTCGATGAAAAGCGCAAGCGCATCGCCCTGACCATGCGCCTGACCGACAGCGCGCCGCAAGCCGGTGCCAAGCCGGAGCAGCGTGGCGACCGCAATGATCGCAAGAGCCTGGCGCAGCACCAGCAAAAGAATGACCGCACGCCAGCGCCAGCAGGCGGCACCATGGCAGCGGCCTTCGCCAAGCTGCGCGGCTAAGCGTGAAGATCAGCGCCTGCGACCCGGCCAGCGCCGATGCGCAGGTGCTGATGGAAGAGCTGTCGGCCACGCTGGCAGCGATCACAGGGGCCAGCGGCAAGGCCTCGTTTGCGGCTGGTGATGCAGGCTTGGTGTTCGTGGTTGCCCGCGCTGATGACTGTGGCTTGCTTGGCTGCGGGGCAGTGCGGCCCCTGGCCGAGGGCGTGGGCGAGATCAAGCGCATGTACGCGCGGCCCGGGACACGCGGCGTGGGTGCGGCCATTCTGGCGCATCTGGAGACGCAGGGTTTTCCGGAACTGTGGCTGGAAACGCGTAAGGTGAATGCCCGTGCAGTGGCGTTCTACCGCAAGCACGGTTATGCGGAAATGCCGAACTACGGCCAGTACATCGGCCGCGCCGAAGCCATCTGCTTCCGCAAAACCTTTTAACGCACCCACATCGCCCTCTATACGTCACGAAGACGTTATGATTCCAGGGACGCTTGGAAAACCGAGCGCAGGCAGGCTGAATCGTCCTCAAGGCCGTGAGCCTGTTTCG
>NZ_FQWU01000002.1 GCF_900129765.1 Massilia sp. CF038 | reverse complement strand
TATGCCTGATGACCATAGTAACTCGGTACCACCCCTTCCCATCCCGAACAGGACCGTGAAACGAGATTACGCCGATGATAGTGCTGCAACCAGTGTGAAAGTAGGTTATCGTCAGGCTAGTTATAAAAGAAAGACCCCAGAGCAGAAATGCTTCTGGGGTTTTTTTTCGTCCCTTACTTGTAGTATAATATGCGCCTGCATGACAAAACACCGTGAAGCTGCTGCCCATTGCCGGAGCAGTTTCCAGTACCAGTTTTGCCTGATGACCATAGTAGCTCGGTACCACCCCTTCCCATCCCGAACAGGACCGTGAAACGAGTTTACGCCGATGATAGTGCTGCAACCAGTGTGAAAGTAGGTCATCGTCAGGCTAGTTATAAAGAAAAAACCCGCTCCGTGTAGCGGGTTTTTTTTCGGCTAGAATGATCGGATGCGCATTCTGATCATCGAAGACAACCCCGACATTGTCGCCAACCTGTACGGGTTTCTCGAGCCGAAGGGATTTGTCCTCGATTCTGTCGGCAACGGCTATGCCGCCCTGGCGCTACTGGCCGAACAGACCTATGACGTGATCGTTCTCGATGTGATGCTGCCAGGTCTGAGCGGTATCGATGTCTGCCGCCGGCTGCGCTCGGAATTGCACAGCACAACGCCGGTCTTGATGCTGACCGCACGCGACACCCTCGAAGACAAGCAAGCCGGATTCAATGCAGGCGCCGACGATTATCTGGTCAAGCCGTTCTCGCTGGTGGAACTCGAGTTGCGCATCAATGCGCTGCATCGGCGGGCAAGCGGCGAACATCGGCATGCCAATATTCTTGCCGTCGGCCCGCTCAGCTTCAATACCGATACGTATCAGGTCACTCGCGATGGCATGCCGCTTGCGCTGACCAAGACCGGCTTTGTGATATTGCGGTGTCTGATGCGTGAATCGCCCAAACTGGTACCACGCGACATGCTTGAGCAGGAGGTGTGGGGTGAAGACCGGCCCGAAAGCGATGCGCTGCGCACGCACCTGCATGCATTGCGCCAAGTGCTCGACAAGCCATTTGCGATTCCCATGCTGCGTACCGTGCCTGGCTTGGGTTACCAACTGACGGAGCCAAATGAAAGCGTCTAAATCGCTGCGCCGTCGAATCTCGATGGCCTATCTTATTTTCACACTTGGATCGACCATATTCTTCGCGGTCACCTGCGCGATCGCTGTTGAGGGCATTGAAGAGCGCCTGGTGGACGCTCGTCTTGAGGAAGTGGCGAAATGGGCGTCGCCGCGTCAGGCCAGTGGTTTGCCGGTCGCCATGCCGGCCGGGGTGACGTTTCATCATGACCGTGAAATACCGGTATCGCTGCGTGATCTGCCTGATGGTGTGCATGAAGTCGACATGAACGGTGTGGGCTTGCACGTGCTGTCCGGCAGTGATCAGGATGGCCGTTTTGTGGTCGTCGATCACGAGAGCGACTATGAAAAAGTCGAACTGGTGGTGTATTCGCTGTTTGCGCTTGCGTTTGCCGGAAGCCTGCTGTTTTCCCTGTTCGTGGGCGGCTACATCGGCCGGCGATTCGTCAATCCGATTCTGGCACTGGCCGAAGCCTTGCCCCAGGCCGAGCGTGAGCTGCCGCTCCAGGACCGCGACGACGAACTTGGTGTGCTTGCGCGCGCGCTCGCCGAACATACGGCGGAGTTGCGCCGCTTTCTGGATCGTGAGCGCTTCATCACCGGTGATGTCAGTCACGAACTGCGCACCCCGCTGACCATCATCAGTGGCGCCGCCGAGATCCTGCTGCAGCAGCATGGAAATGATGCTTCCGTCGCCAGACCAGCCGAACGCATTTATCGCGCCGCCAGTGAAGCGGCCGAATCGGTCAGTGTGCTGCTGATGCTGGCGCGCGCGCCAGCCCGCCTGCCGCGACCGGCCGTCGACATCGCCGCCAGTGCGCAATCGGAGGTGGCTCGATACCAATCTCTGGTTGCGAGCAAGGCTGTCGCGCTGAGTTTCGCGGGCGGCGATTCCTTCATCGTGAACGCGCCTCCCGAACTATGCGCGGCCGCTATCGGCAATCTGGTGCGCAATGCGTGTCAATACACCGAGAAGGGCTCGGTCACGGTCAGCCTTGGAGCGCGCACCGTCATCGTGGAAGATACGGGCCCTGGCTTGCCCGGCGCCGTTGTCGCCGTGCTCAGTGGCGCCAGCGCCAGCGCGCAAGATGGGCCTTCATCGGGTACGGGGCTCGGTCTGGGACTGGTCAAGCGCATTTGCGAATACCTTGATGCCACACTGTCTGTCCAGACGCGGGACGGCGGCGGTACCCGTTTCGAAATCCGCTTCAACGGGGCCGAGGCGGCGGACGATTTAACGCGCGCTTAACGCTGGCTTGACGGCCGTTTGACGAGCGCGGTAGTACTGTGTGACTCTGATGTCCCTATCTCGGGGCATCGACCGTTCGCAGGCTGTCCATTGAAGATATTCACCCGTCCCCGCCTCAGTCACGATGTCCTGACCCTGTTGGCATCGGCCTTGCTGGCCAGCGCCTACAACGTCGCCTTCTGGCGCAGCTTCAGTGCCGCCGCCGGTGGCTTCAGCATGTCGCAAGTCCCACTGCTGCTGGGATGCTTTGTCCTGATCGCGCTGCTGTTCAATGCGGTTCTCGCATTATTCAGTTTTCGCTATGTGCTCAAGCCGATTTTGATCGCGCTGTTTGTCGCCACAGCGCTGACTGCCTTCTTCATGGTCAGTTACGGTGTGCAGATCGACAAGTCGATGATCCAGAACCTGTTCGAGACCGATGTACGTGAAGCCAGTGAGCTGTTCAGCGTTCAGATGCTGCTTGCGCTGTCGCTGCTCGGTGTGCTGCCTGCATTGCTTGTGTGGCGGGCGCAGGTCAGCTTTCCGCAAGGCCTGCGCGGCCTGGGCCGGCGTGCCGGCGTCGCAGCCCTGTCACTGACACTGGCACTGGTGCTGCTGGTGGTGTTCTTCAAGACGCTGGCACCGACCTTGCGCGAGCACCGCGAGCTGCGCTACCTGCTCACACCAACGAACTACATCCAGGCCATCAATGGCTATATCAAGCAGCGCTTCGCGCGCCGCATTGTCGTTGCCCCGCTGGGTACCGATGCGATAAAGGGTGTCACCGCGAGCGAGAACAAGCATCGCTCGGTCACGGTCATTGTCGTCGGCGAAACCGCTCGTGCGGCAAATTTTTCGCTCAATGGCTATGCCCGTGCGACCAACCCGCAACTGGCGCTGCAGCCAGAGCTGCTCAACTTTAATCACGTCGCTTCGTGCGGCACGGCCACCGCGGTGTCGCTGCCATGTGTGTTTTCCATGCTGGGACGCGAACACTATTCGGACACCCAGGCCTATGCCCAGGAAGGCTTGCTCGATGTGCTGCGTCACGCCGGTTTCGAAGTACTCTGGCGCGATAATAATTCAGGCTGCAAGGGCGCTTGCGACCGGGTGGCTTACGAGGATCTGTCGGTGCCCGAGAAGGGGAACCCGTGGTGCGTTGCCGATGAATGCTACGATGAGCGCCTGCTCGAGCGCCTGCCGGAGATCATCCATGAAGCGCGCGACGATCTGGTCATCGTGCTGCACCAGAAGGGTAGCCACGGACCGGCGTACCACAAGCGCTATCCCGCTGCCTTCCAGCGTTTTGGCCCGGTCTGCGAAACGAACGAGCTGGAAAAGTGCTCGCGCGAGTCGATCGTGGCAGCGTACGACAATACGATCCTCTACACCGATCATGTGCTGAACAAGACCATTGAACTACTCAAGGCCAGCGAGCGACGCGACCCGATCAACACCGCGATGTTGTATTTTTCCGATCATGGCGAGTCGCTCGGCGAGCACAATCTTTACCTGCATGGCGCGCCCTACATGATCGCGCCGGCCGAGCAGCGCGAGGTTCCCTTGATGCTCTGGCTGTCGGCGGGGTATCGCGATCGCTATCAGATCGATCAGCGCTGTCTGGCCGCGCGCACAAGCCAGAGTTTTTCGCACGATAACGTGTTCCACTCCGTGCTCGGGATGCTGAATGTGAATACGGCGCTGTACAATCCACGTCTCGATCTCGTCGGACCTTGCCGCAATGACGTCTAACCGTACCACCACTGTTCTGGCGCTATGCGCTGTTGTCATTCTGGCGATCGGCGCTGTGACAGATATCGACATGTGGCTTGCCCATGCGATGGCCGGCAACGGTCCGGTCGCGTTCCCGCTGCGGCACGCCTGGTTCGCAGAGACCGTCAATCACAAGTACATCAAGCGGATCATGATCGTGCTTGCTGCGTGCTTCATCCTGCCAGTAGCGTATGACTTGTGGCGCCCGCGCAAGCGCTGGGACGAACGGCTGCGCTTGCGCATGCGCCTGGTCGCGCTGTCAGCACTGTTGGTGCCGCTGGCCGTGAGTCTGCTCAAACGCCTTAGTTACTCGCATTGTCCCTGGGACCTGGTGGCGTTTGGCGGCGACGAGCCTTACGTGCGGCTGCTGCAACCGCTGATCGCCGGTGTGCCGGCGGGTCACTGCATGCCGGCCGGGCACGCGTCTTCCGCATTGTGGCTGGTGTCGCTGGCCGTCTTCTGGCTGCCCGAACACCCGCGCAAAGCGGCGCTGATGGGCGCGGCAATGCTGTTGCTGGGCTTTGTGATTGGCTGGATTCAGCAGCTGCGCGGCGCGCACTTCCTGACGCACACGCTGTGGTCGATGTGGATCGCGTGCGCCATTGTCAGTACCATGTGGCGGGTCGCGATGCGCAACAAGCATTACGCACGACTGTATCAGGTGAGCTGAGTGCTCAGCCAGTGCTGCAAGTCGCCGCGTGGACGGGCCGCGTCCACCTCATTGAAAATTTCGTGAAAAAATCCCTCGTACAGCTTGAGTGTGGCGCGCCCTGAAGGCAGCTTGGCGAAGAATGCATGACTGCCGGCGGCGTCGACCAGGCGATCGTCGCCCGCCACCTGCAGCAGTACCGGCATCGCCAGCGTCACCGCATGCTGCTGGCAATAGACGATCGATTCAAGCATCGACTGCAGAAGGCGCGCGCTGATTTTACCGTGCACCAGCGGATCTGCTTTATAAGCACGAACGACGGCCTCGTCGTGGGACAAATAATCAGGTTGCAAGCCGTTCGGCACTGCCAGCCTTGGCGCCACGCTGAGGAGGAACCGCTGCAGCCGCCGCTGCAGCGCTGACAGACCCACCGACAGTGCCGGCGACGACAGCACCAGCCCGCGCAGCGGTGTGACGCCGCTCAGGGCGAAACGCGCTGCGAACAAGCCGCCCATGCTATGCCCGAACAGGAAGGGCGGACGCGTAAAGCGCGCCGCGAAATGTTCAATCACGATCTGGGCATCCTGCAGCATGGGATCACCGTTCGGCACGTCGCCGCGCGCGCCTTGCGAACGGCCATGTCCGCGGTGGTCATAACAGCGCACCGACAAGCCAAGATGATTGAAAAAGTGAGCCAGCTGGCGGTAGCGTCCACTGTGTTCGCCCAGCCCGTGCATCAGCACAATGCTGGGGCCGCTCGAACCAGGGAGCAGGTAATCGGACACATGCAACAAGGTGCCATCGGCGGCGGCAAGCTGGTGGGTATGGGGCGCCACCAGCGCCGGCATTACACGCCCCAGAGGACGTCGTTTCCGCCTGCCTGGGCAGCGCGCAGCATTTCGAGCAGCGGATAAGCGCGCGTCGGGAAGGCGACGACTTCAACTTCTTCGTGCTCGGCGTCGTCACCGGCTTCACCGTGGTGCGCGTGCACGTCGCGCTGGATTTCTTCAGACGCCAAATGCTTGCGCTGTTCATCGATTTCTTTTTCGAGTACCGCGACCGCGTGCGGCATTTCGGCTGCCGTGATGACACCGCGGGAGGCATCTTTGTGCAGCAAGTCCAGAATGCGCTTGGCGTGTTCCTTGTACATCAACACTTCTGCTGCGGCCTTGGACGTAAACGTGATTAACATAGGAGCTTTCTTACAGTGTGGTTCATGACGAAACGATAACACGAACTCGCGGCGCGGTCATCCCGCACACGTGCGCAAGCGAAAAAACAGTTTATTGCGCGTACTTATCCGGCTCGACCCGGTGAAAAAGAAAATACCCCAGTGCGGCCAGCTGCAGCAGCACCATGGCCGCCATGGTCAGGCGAAACGCCATCGCCGGCGCTGCTCCACCCGCCTTGATGAGATCAACCAGTACGCCAAAGCCCCATTGCCAGGTGAACGCGCCCAGGAACAGGGTCAGGTTGTACGCGGCATTGGCACGCCCGGCCAGCGCCGCAGGGAAGGCCAGACCGGATCCCGATTGTACCAGCGAGGTCACAGGCACACACAAGGCCAGCACCAGCAACAGCAGCCAGGCGGCCGACCCGCCTGCGACGACCATGGCCGCTTGCGCCAGCGCCATCCCGGCCGTCCCGATGATAATCAGGCGGTTCATATCCCAGCCTGCGCGCACCAGCCGTGGTGCAGCCCAGCCCAGCGCAAGGTAAGCGAGCATCAGGATCAGATTCATCGCAAACAGCATGCCGCTGGCCTGATCTTCACTGGCGCCCAGCACGGTCGTCAGCCACGGGCCCGCCCACAGGGTCTGGAGCGCGGCAAACATCGCGTGGTTCACAAAGCCCAGCGCCGCGATACGCCAGAAATAGGGCGCGCGAAAAATCGTGCGGTAGCCGCCGGCTGCAGCGTTTGCTGCCACCGGTACGGTTGCATCGGCATGCTGTTCTGCATCGCGCAGCAGAAAGAACAGGCCGGCGGCCGTGAGCAGCAACAGCAGAGCCATGCCATAGAACAGCGCGCGCCAGCCCGTGTGCGGCAGCAGCAGGGTGACCGGCACCGAGGCGCTCAGAGCACCGGAGGTGCCTGCCATCAGCATCCAGGATGCAAGCCTGCCCTGCTGTTCCATGGGGAACCACTGGCGGTATCCCTTGAGTGCGGCCATCAGACAGGCCGACACACCAATGCCGATCAGCGCACGCCCAATCCACAAGCCCATCAAGGTACTGCTGCTGGCAAACACCAGCGCGCCCAGCGCCGCCAGCAGCAGCAAGGCCGCTTCGGTGCGACGCGGCCCATATTTGTCGAGCCAGATGCCCAGTGGCAGCTGCATGCAGCCGAAGGCCACGAAGTAGGCGGACGAGAGCAGGCCAAGGTCAGCATTGCTCAGGTGGAGTTCGGTGACGAGGGCTGGCGCGATGACCGCGTTGATCGAGCGCAGCGCATACGACAGCAAGTAGCCGAACGCGAAACACGAGAAAACCCGCAGCGCCGCCGCGCCCTTGAGCGTCGCGCTCATAGCCGCCTCACTGCAACTTGAATGAGGACATGAACATGTCGACGTTTTCTTTCGACATTTCTTTCTCTGGCCCCATCACGATGACCTGGTAAAAGCGCTTGTCGCGCGATTCGAAATGGGCGATCAGTTTCATCGGCACACCGTTGCGTTTGCCGCTGGCCTGGACGTCGATGGCGGCGCTGCGCGCGCTTGCCGCGCTGCTCGATGAGGACGCGCGCGCCGTCTTTTCGCTGTTGATGGTGGCGCCGATATTGTTGACCAGGGCTGTCTTCATGGACCCGAGTGCAGCCTCGGCAAGGGTAGCGTCGGGCGCTTCCGCCGTGCCCACGGCAAACGTCGTGCCATCGACCTGGGCAGCGGTCATGGTCATGTTGAGCTTGAGGCCGTTCAAATCGATGGCGCGGGTATGCGTGGCTGGCTTGTCCGGGAACATCACGCGGAAGGGCGCGTCGTTGCTGCTGTAGTCGCGCCAATTGTATTTGGGACTGCAGGCAGCCAGCGCGAGCGCGGCCAGAACAGGCAGAACGTAAGGCTGAAGTCGGGATAGTCGCATCCCGTCATGGTAGCAGGACTTGGGTTTTCTGTTAGCCAGCGAACATGGAAGCAGCCGCCGCTGGCGTAGGATTTGTCATGGACAAACTGAGAAAAAAGGAGATTCACATGGATTCGATTAACAAGCAGCAACCTGAACACAATATGGAAGATCTGTCCGGCAGCGCCGCTGTCGAGAAGATGGCGGCCATCATCAAAGCTGCCGAGACCTGCTTCTTCTGCACCAAGGATCAGGCGGGCAATGAGGATGTGCGTCCGATGAGCGTGCTCGAGGTCGACCCGCAAGGCAATCTGTGGTTCATGAGCGCCAGTGATAGTCACAAGAATCAGGAATTGCAGAACAATGCGCATGTGCGTCTGTTCTTCCAGGGTTCCCCGCATTCCGAATTTCTGCACCTGGAGGGGCACGCCACAGTCTCGCGCGACAAAGCGCGCATCAAGCAACTGTGGAAGTTTGTTCTCAAGACCTGGTTTACCGAGGGCGAAGATGATCCTCGCATCACGGTGATCAAGGTCGCCCCTTCGCATGGCTATTACTGGGACACAAAGCATGGCAACGCCGTAGCCGGTGTGAAAATGATGATCGGTGCTGCGGTCGGCGTGACGCTGGACGATTCCATCGAAGGGAACTTGACTGTGTAGGCCGCTGTAGTACCCGATGGAAAGTAATTTCTGTCGGGACTTCTTACAGTTTGGAAAAATAAGGGCGGACGCCATGCACCAAGTGCTTGAATACGCTCATTATTGCCCCGCTGGTACATGTCTTGCTTATAACTTATTTGCCGCATCGAAATAAGTGTGTCATCCACGACAAGGGGTTCCAAATGAAGCGTATCCTGTTCGCCGCACTGTTATTCACGTCCAGTTTCCTGGCCCCGGCGCAAGCCGCGCGCATTGATTTTGATGCACTCGAGCAGGCTGGTACCGACTTCCAGACCTTTGCAGTCTATGAGGAAGATGGCTACCGACTGACGGCCACGACTTTGTTTGCCAGTGCTCAGCAAAATCTGGCTGGCTGGTATGCGGGATCCGCCGGCCTGTTCAACAATTTTTCCAACGAAACCACGACGCTGGCGCGCATGGATGGCACTGTGTTTTCCTTGCTTGCGATCGATCTGGCAAGAGTATCGACCTTCTATTCTGACGGTGCCCAGGTCAGCTTCACAGGACACGTGCACGGCGGCGGTACAGTGATGCAATCCTTCAACGTTGGCGAACCGCTGGCATTTCAGCACTTCGTGCTGAGCGGGTTCGACAATCTCGATTCCGTGACCTGGGTGCAGCAAAGCCCGTTCCATCAGTTCGACAATATTGATCTGCGCGGCAATGACGTGCCAGAGCCCGCTTCCCTGGCGCTGCTTGCCCTGGGTCTGGCAGGACTGGCCAGCGCGCGCCGGCGAGCACGCTGAGCACGGCGCGGTCAGCGTTCGCGCAGACCGCGCCGCAGCTGAATTGCTTCGTGCACATTGCCCGCCGACACATGCTTGCCGCCATCAAGGTCGGCGATGGTGCGCGCCACCTTGAGCACGCGGTGGTACGCGCGCGCTGACCAGTGGTATTGCTGCATGGCCGCGCGCAACTCGGCTTCGCCGGCCTTGTCGAGCTTGCAGTAACGGTCGATCTCCTGTGTGCTCAAGCGTTCGTTCGGTTTGTCCTGGCGCTGAAACTGGCGCGCGTGGGCGCTGGCCACCCGGGCAGCAATATTGGCACTGCTGTCGCCATCGGCCAGACGCGCCAGTACTTCCGGATCCATGGCCGCCACCTCAATTTGAATATCAATCCGGTCCAGTAAGGGACCGGAAATCCGGTTCTGATACCGCAGCACGGCTTCGAAGGTGCAATTGCACTTGCCGGAAGGGTGACCGTGGTAGCCGCAAGGGCAGGGGTTCATGGCCGCAATCAGTTGAAAGCGTGCAGGAAAATCGGCGTGCCGCGCCGCACGTGCAATGGTGACCTGGCCAGACTCCAGCGGCTGGCGCAGCACTTCCAGTACATGGCGGTTAAATTCAGGCAGTTCATCAAGAAACAGCACCCCCAGATGCGCCAGCGAGACTTCGCCCGGCCGCGCCAGCGGCCCGCCGCCGATCAGCGCCACGCCGGAGCAGGTGTGATGCGGACTGCGAAACGGCCGCATCTTCCAGCGTTGCGGATTGAAGATCCCATTCAGTGATTGCAGGGCGGCCGACTCCAGCGCTTCGTCGTCGTTCATCGCCGGCAGCAAACCCGGAAAGCGCGAAGCCAGCATGGTCTTGCCGGCCCCGGGTGGACCAATCAGCAGCACACTGTGTGAACCCGAGGCAGCGATTTCCAGGCCACGCTTGGTGGTCTTTTGGCCTTTGACATCGGAGAAGTCGGGATACGAGGGCGCGCCCTGCCTGTCCTTTGGTTGATGCCGCACCAGGCGGTCTTGCTGCGCAGCCGCGCAAAAGTGAGCGCATACTTGCAGCAGCGTTCCCGCGGGGAAAACGCGGGCGTCCACTGCCAGCGCAGCTTCGTCCGCATTTTCCATCGGCACGATGAAACCGCGCTCACGTCCCACGGGGTCGCGTTGCATGGCGAAGGTCATGGCCAACGCGCCACGCACGGGCCGCAACTCGCCCGAGAGCGACAGTTCACCGGCAAATTCGTATTGATCCAGTTCCGCGGCGGGAATCTGTTTTGATGCCGCCAGAATGCCGATGGCGATCGGCAGATCGAAGCGGCCGGATTCCTTCGGCAAGTCGGCTGGCGCCAGGTTGATGGTGATGCGGCGCGCGGGAAATTCAAAGCCGGCATTTTGCAGGGCGGCGCGCACCCGATCTTTCGATTCGCGCACCTCGGCATCGGGCAGGCCAACAATGGTGAGCGAAGGCAGGCCATTGGCCAGGTGTACTTCCACACTGACCTCCAGCGCTTCCATGCCGGACAGTGCGCGGCTGCGTAAAACGGCAAGGCTCATGGCGGCTGGGCAGGTGGACAGTGGAGGTGCGCCCGATGATAAGCGCGCGGCGGCAGCGGGGATTGAGAGTGACCAAAGGTGCGTGATCTGCCAGTCCGAATGTAGATTAAATTGCGAATGTAAAGTATGCTCAAAAAGCAACTCGATCCCATTTACTCCTTCCTCTGACGCCTCATGAAAAAACTTGCTTCCTCGATCCTCTTCGCGCTATGTGGTCTGTTCGCGGCGCCAGCGTTTGCTGGCACCATCAGCATTGACTTTGAACACACGCCTGGGTTGGACGGCATCCTCGGCACGGCCGATGATGTCGCCATGCCGAATACTTACCTGCAAACCTTGTCCACGCAGTACGCCTCACTTGGATTGACCTTCACGCAGGGCCAACTGTTGCAAACCAGTTTTTATAACGGCGACCCGAGCAACCATTTCATGAGTTCGAGGAACCCGATCGTGCAGTTGAGCACGGCGATGTCAAGCCTCAGCATCGACAGCTACTCGATCTGGAACGTCACGGTCACCCTGTACGACATCGATGGCAATGCGATCTGGTGGGAGCAATTATTCAACCCTGCTGCGGGAAGCAGTTTCCTGCGCGGTCAGTTGGTGGCGATCAGTCCCGAGCCCTTCTACAGCTTCTCGGTGCTCCCAGATAACCCGAACCAAATTCTTAATTTGGATAATCTGGTGCTGACGACCTACGAGCCCAGTGTCGATGTGCCGGAACCGTCGGCATTGGCCCTGTTTGCATTGGCAATGATGCTGGGCGGGCTGGCATGGCGGGTCCGCGCGCCGCGCTGAACGAAGGCTGACTCGCTAGCCGACAGTACGCACGACACTGCCGTTGGCATCCTTGATCAAGGTTTGCTTTACTTGCCACACCACTGTCGGTAGGGCGGCAAGTTGGTAGCGTCCCGCTTTCGCCAGAACCGTGCCGGCGAAAGCACGGGCGCAAGCGGCGTCCATCGTCACGATGAGAACGCGTTCTTCCTTCTTTACGCCGCATTCCTTACCCGGTTCAAATCGAATCTGCCAGTCGGGGCCATTGACGAAATATGGCTGTTCAAACGGTATCCTCAGTGGCAAAAGTGCGCATACATCGATGATCTGGTGCGCGCCCATTTCCACCTCCACGACCGTTGCGCGCAGCAGGTGCTTGCGTTCCCGCACTGTCAGCACAGCAGTATAGATAGCACCGCTGGATGAGCCATCCCGTTCCGTCCCGGCCTGAATTTCGGCCATGATCGCCGGGTTGTTCAGCAGGGAAGCGCGTCCCAGATCGGTCACCCAGAGGGGCATGTGCGTCAGCAATGCCTGCAACATTTTATCGGTCTGCCAATGCTTGGCGGCTTGTTCTTCTTCCACAGTCAAGCCGACAACTTGCAGAAACGTCAGGTGGCCATTTGCCGTGTCGGTCGGTGGCAACTCCGGGTCTTGAACGAATGCCATGGCGCAAATGGCGGTTGGCATCTCCACGGCAATCGGTCCATTGGCCGACATGCGGTCCCCAGGGGAAAACACATTTCCTGTTTCAAAGACGTAGCGAGCGAGATTCTGTAGAAACGAAATGGCCCAGATGGGCGCGCTGGTGTCGTCTTCGTGTGCGCGCAAGCGGAAGGTGAGCTCGATGCCATAACCGCTGCAAGCCGGATCTTCCGATTCTTTTGCATATAGTTCCGAAAAGCCGTATGTCACATAATGCCAGTGCGGAACAGGCTCGGTGCGCTGGTAGATGCTGATTCCGTCCAGCGGGTCCGGACCGCCAAACATGTACGGCAGAACGGTGCCCATGTGCTGTGGCTTGGTCTCCCCGTAGAGGGGGAACAGGGCGCCATCGATGGCGTCCCAGCCGGGGGCGCCATCGTCGTCATCGAGGGAATTGCTCTGGTTCTCTTGCAAGGCTGGCCTTATTGATATGTTGTTCAAGCATTATGCTTGAGCATCATCGTGGCCGGAAAGTCTTTCTGCTGCTGTCTCAGAAGGTAATACGCACCGACGGCGCGCTGCGTTTGGCCTCGCCATGGAAGACGGCTTCGATATTGTTGCCGTCAGGGTCAGTCACGAACGCGGCGTAGTAACCGGGGTGATAGGGGCGTTCGCCCGGCGCGCCGTTATCCTTGCCGCCGGCGGCCACGGCCGCCTTGTGGAACGCCTCGACCACCGCGCGGTCTGGCGCCTGGAATGCCAGGTGGCAGCGTCCGGTCAGTGCGCCGTGCGCCGCCTGACTGTCGGCGGTGGACACAAACAATTCGTCGGCCCAGAAAAAATCCTCGCCGCTACCGCCCATCGGGACCTGCAGCACCTCGAACACGGCACTGTAGAAGCGCTTCGATGCAGCCAGGTCGCGCACCACCAGCTGAATGTGGTCGATCAAGCGACCACGTTGCAGTTCCATTGTTTCCATGCAATTACTCCTCACGAAGTTGGATGCGATAAAGCGATCCTGCCACGCGCTGCGCAGCTGCGGCGCACGTGTCAACGAAATAACTGTAACGATTTGTTTGCAAGAAACACAACGGGGATTTTGGGCCAGCTGAAATCAATCTGTAACTTTTCAAATAGTACAGTCCGCAGCTGTTCGCATTCACTGACAGGACCGTCATGCCCAGCCAACCCACTTATCTAGCTGCCGCCTTCCTTGCCTCGATGCTGGCGCCCGCCGTCCATGCCGCTACCGCCATCATTGGCGTACAGGGCGCCGCGCCCGGCGTCCTGATGGTCGAGCTGCAAACCGACAAACGCAACGAGGCTGGTGGTACCGCCAGCAGTGCCGACCCGCTCGATCTGGCGCTGGCCAAATGGCGCATCAATGGTGCCCAGGTTGGGGCCATCAGCCGCATGTCCATGCCGTATGACGAAGAGCGCTCGCTGACGGCCAGCAGTCCGAACCTGTTCCCGGTAACGGTCAGGCACCGCATCTATCTGCGTATGAGTCAGGCCCTGGCCGATGGGCGGCCGTATGCCATCACCACGCCCTATGGGAACACGGCGCTCACCTTCAGCAGCCGCAGCACGCTGTGCGAATCGGTCAAGGTCAACCAGGTTGGTTACAGCAAGCTGGCGACTTCGCGCTATGCCAACTTTGGCGCGTTTCTGGGCGACGCAGGTGCCGTCAAACTGAGCACGGCGCCCGCGTTCGAAGTGATCGACGCGCGCAGCGGCCGTGTGGTCACCGCGGGCCAGGGCCGCTACATCAAGGACGACACCGGCACCGGCGCAGCAGCATCGGGCGAGCATGTGTATCGCTTGCCACTGGAGCGCGTGCCTGAAGGCGGCCCTTATTTTGTGGCCGTTGCAGGCTGCGGCCGTTCACATCCCTTCCTGGTCGGCGACGCGGCCAGCCGCGAGATCGCCTACGTTTCAACCCGCGGCCTGTACCACCAGCGCTGCGGCATGGCGCTCGACATGCCGTACACCGAACATACCCGCGCCGTGTGCCACCAGCGTGTGGCCGACACGCGCACGCCATGG
This sequence comes from Massilia sp. CF038, assembly GCF_900129765.1. Lineage (GTDB taxonomy): Bacteria > Pseudomonadota > Gammaproteobacteria > Burkholderiales > Burkholderiaceae_D > Telluria_A. The sequence continues at coordinate 1,912,124 of NZ_FQWU01000002.1, read as the reverse complement.
GTCGACAAGCCGGTGCTGACGGTGCCGCCGAATGCGGCCATGCACCCGATCCGCGGCGGCCATCACGATGCGGGCGACTTCGACCGCCGTCCGATGCACACGATTATTCCCATCCTGATGCTGTCGTACTACGACGCTTTCCCCACCCATTTCATCGACCGTCAGTACCAGATTCCCGAGTCCGGCAATGGCATCCCGGACTTTGTCGATGAAGCCATGTGGGCCGTGCTGGGATGGGAGAATCTGCAGGTCTTCGACAAGCAGGACCCGCAGTACGGCGGCGTACGCGCCGGTACGGAAACCGACCGCCATCCCGTGTACGGCGTGCACAGTGCCGCCAACGATCCTGGCCGCTACGGCACCTGGGCCGTGAGCGAAGACGTCACCGCTTTGTCGGCCGGGATCTTCGCACAAGCCTCACGCGTGATCCGTCCGTATGACCGCGCCCGCGCCGACGCATTGCTGGGCCGGGCGCGCGCTGCCTGGGCCTACCTTGCACGCACCGCCGATGTACGGGCCGTTAAAACGCGCTTCATGTATGCGTCGCTGCAGCTGTACCTGGCCACTGGCGAAGAGACCTACCATGCGCTGTTCAAACGCACGGCGCAGGCGATTGTGGTCGCTGGCGGCAGCTGGCCCGAGCAGTACTTGCCAGGCAACCTGGCCGCCAGCGCGCAGACCGTGCACTTTGTCAGCTACCTGACGCAGCAAGCCAGACCGGTGGACGCAGCACTGGCCCAGGCACTCAAGCAGCGCATCTTCAGCTTTGCCGACAATGGCACGTACATGGGACCAGCGCCAGAGAATGAAGCCTACGCCCAGGGCGCCACCAAGTTCGTCGCCTGGGGCGCCGCGACCACGCAAGGCAAGTATGCCGACGTGTATGCGTTTGCCGCGCGCTTTACCAGTGACTCGGCCAAAAAACAGGCCTACACCAATGCGGTGAGCCAGTACGCCGATTTTTCGCTCGGCCTCAATCCCTTGAACCGCTCGTTTGTGACGGGCCTGGGAACGGTGGTGCCGCGCAGCCCTGCGCATCTGGATTCCTACTTCACCAAGTTTGGCCTCACTGACGGCGTCACGCAGGAGCACGTGGGCAAACCAAAGGGCAACGTGCCTGGCATCGTGATCTATGGCCCGAGCCAGGGCCGCAGTGGCGCCGCCTATCAGACGGCCGTGAGCAACAAGCTGTTCCCCGCGTGGGAGAAGCTGCCCGGCCTGCGGCGCTGGGGTGACGGCTGGTCCCTCATCAACAGCAACGAGTTCAGTACCTGGGAAACCATGGTGTGGAACGTGGCGATGCATGGCTTCCTGTACGACGCCAGCCAGGACCCGGCAGCCGGCACGGTTCCCGGCACCTGTACCGGCAGCACTTGCGGTACTGCGCTAGCGTGCACCATCGCGCCCGGCAGCGGGGCGATCACCTTGCGCGGCTTGCCGGCCAACGTCGTCTGCGTGCAGCGCAAGGATAACCGCGCGCAGCAGAAAGTGGTCAATGGCGCTGCATCGTTCCCGGCCCCACCGGCGGCGCCTGGGACCTCGGTCTATCTGTTCAGTGGTGTGAATGGCTACGGCGCCTGCATCAACAAGGTGGCCTTGATGGCATGCAGCGGGGCGGCGCCCTAAGACGGGGCATGGCTGCGTGCACGCAGCTGCGCTTCCAGTGCTTGCTGATGCCCGCGCGCTGCGTGCAGCGCCGCGCGCAGCTCGTGCAGCTGGTGTGCCTGCGCGTGTTCAAGTGCCTCCTGCGCCTGGACGGTTTCGAACGCGGCGGCGGCGCATTGCACCGTCAGCAGGAAGTCGGTGGCGTCGAAGGGCTTGGCCACAAAGCGGTAGATTTCGGCGCGATTGATGGCGTCCACCAGTGCGTCCATGTCCATGTAGCCGGTGACCATGACGCGCTGCGTGTGCGGCACGCGCTGGCGCAGCAGGTCGAACAGCTGCACGCCGCTCATGCGCGGCATGCGGTGGTCGCTGATGATGCAGGCCAGTGTCTGCCCGGCAGGCAAGGCATCGAGCAAGGCCAGCGCCTGGTCGGCGTCATGTGCTTCAAACAAATTGAAGTGCGGTCGCAGGATCGCGGCCATGACCGAGGCATTGGCACGCACATCGTCGACCACCAGCACACTGTGGCGCGGCTGCGGCAAGGCTGCACGCTGATCCGCCTGTGCCAGGTTCTCGGCTTTGAAGATCGACATGATATTGGTAGGGGCAAAAGGCAATCGTGTATTGTATACAACTTCACAGGCCACCGAGCGCGATCCGCCGGCCCGGCCAGCATCCATGCAAAGACTTGAACCACCATGCGATCGACTGCGAAAAGGCTGGCGGCGGTAGCGCCGCAATTCCCGCCAACCAGGTATGCAAAGCTCACGCCCCCGCGCGTGCAGGGCGTGCTGGCGCGTGCGCGTCTGTTTGCGCTGATCGGCCAGTTGCGCTTGCAGCACCGCGTGATCTGGCTGGCGGCACCGCCGGGCGCGGGCAAGTCGACGCTGGCGGCAAGCTGGCTGGAACATGACCGCGCGCCAGCGATCTGGTGCCGCATCGATGCCGCGGACGCCGATCCCGGTACCTTGTTCTTCTATTTCTCCGAAGCCTTGCGCAAGCTCGACGGCTGCATGGCATGGCAGGCGCCGGATCTGCATAGCGGCGCGGCCGGTTTCGCGCGTCTGTTCTTCCGTACCTTTTATGCGGCCTTGCCGACCGGCGCGGTCCTGGTTCTCGACAATTTGCAGGAGTTTGATTGGGATAACGCCGGCCAGCTGCTCGAGTACGCGTTCAGCGAAGTACCGGATGGTGTGACGCTGCTGGCGCTGAGCCGCGATACCCCGCCTGCCAGACTGGCGCGGCTCGAACTTGGTGGCACGCTGACGGTGCTGGACTGGGATGTTCTGCGCGCCCAGGGCGATGAAGCGTTTGCCATGGCTGGCGCGGGCGACAGCGCCGACGCCTGGGTGGCGCTTGCGGCAGGCTGGCCGGCGGCGCTAGCGATGCTGCGCGCCGGCGGCGTGGACGCTGTGTTCCGCTATTTTGAGGGCGAAGTCCTGGGCCCGATGGCTGCGCCTGACCGGCATGCGTTGTTGCTGCTGTCTTGCGCGCCCTCGCTGGCGCAGGCCGACATTGGTGGACTGGCCGGCGCAGACGCGGCGCCGCGCCTGATGGCGCAGTTATGCCGTACGCGCCAGTTTGTTGAGCGCAGCAGCGACGGCATCTATCAATTCCATCCGCTGTTTGGCGACTTTCTGCGGGGGCGGGCTCGCAGTGAGCTCGAGGCATCGGCACTGACGGCCATGAGCGGACGCGCGGCTGTGCTGATGGAGCAAAGCGGCCGGCTGGACGAGGCAGAGCGCTTGTTCCAGGAAGCCGGCGATGCAGCGGCGTTTGCGCGCTTCCTGGTGCGCACTGCCGCGGGCATGCTGGCCATGGGCCGTGGCGAAAGCTGGCGCCTGTGGCTAAGCAGTCTGGATGCAATGCTCGCGCAAGCGATGCCGCAGCTCGATTACTGGCATGGCATGTCGCTGGTCGAGCTGCGGCCCCGGCATGCAAGAACGCTGCTGATGAAAGCAGAAGCGGCATTCCGGCAATCCGGCCAGCGGGTCGATCAACTGCTGGCTGCGGCTGCCATTGTCGATAGTTACGAGGCCGATTGGGCCGATCCAGCCGGATTGGAACAGTGGCGCGAGGTACTGGCTGCAGGCGCCGAAGACGCAGCGCTGTGGTCCGATCCGGTGGCCCTGTTGCGTGTGCACTCGCGTCTTCTGTGTGCGCTGCTGGCTGGCGTGCCGGATCAGGCGCGGCTGACTGCGTGCTGCGAACGTACCCTGGCCGCCATGCAGCCTGTCGCGCAAGCATCGGAATTGCTTGCGGCGGGCGCGATCGTGCTGCGCTACTTCGATATGAGCGACAACGCGGCGCGCGCCGGCGCGCTGATCACGCAGCTGGCGCAGGTCGAGCATGCGAGCGCGCTTGACCAGGTGCGCTGGCTGCGTCACGTGGCACGCTGGTACAACAAGGAAGGCCAGCAAGAGCGCGCGCAAGAGGTAATGATGGCCGCGCGCCTGATCGGCAGCGACGGCGCGCAAGATCAGGCACTGCACGCGCGGCACCTGATTGACACGGGCGAACTGGCTGCGGCACGCACCGTGCTCGATCAAATGATGCCCGCAGCCGGGCGTGCGCTGGCCGAATGGAGCCTGCTCGACACGCACTGGCATGCCTTGTCTGGTCACCTGGCCGGCGCGCTCGACGCGGCCCGCACCACGGTGCGTTTCGCTTACGACGCCGGCATGCCGCCATCCGAGCGCGCCACGTGCGAGGCGCTGCTGGGCGCCTGCCTGGCATGGCAGGGCGACTTCGACGGCGCGGCGCGCTGCTATGGCGCTGCCGCCGATCTGGCAGGCGGCGTGCAGCTGGCGCTGCTTCGCGAGGAGGCCTTGTTCATTCAAGCCTGCGCGCACGCGCAGCAAGGCGACACTGGCGCTGCGCGTGAAGCCTTGCAGGCCGCGCTGCAGGCCCATCGCCGCCGCCGTGGCGCGCTCCTGTTTGCCGCTCTGCCGCAGCTGGCCGCCCGGATCGTCGCGCTGGCGCTGGAAAACGAGATCGACAGCACTTACGCTGCAGCTATCGCCACCCGCCAGAGTCTGGTGTCGCCGCACCGTTCGGTGCCAGGCTGGCCATGGCCAGTGGCGGTGCGCACGCTGGGCAAATTTGAAATAGCCCTGGCCGGCACCGAGCTGGCGCCAAGTGGCAAGGCCCAGCAGCGTCCTCTGACCCTGCTGAAAAGCCTGGTGGCGGCAGGCGAGGGTGGGCGCACCCAGCCATCGCTGGTCAGCCAGTTATGGGGCAATGCCGACGTGGCGCGCTCGGCCCTCAATGTCACGCTGCACCGGCTGCGCAAGCTGCTCAGAAGTGACGACGCGGTCACGGTTGCAGGTGGACGAATCTGGCTCAACGAGGCGCAGGTGTGGTCCGATGTGGCGGCGCTGGATGCCCTTTGTCTGACCATTGCCAGCTTGCCAGCGGCGGCACCGGTCGACGATATCCGCCGCCTTGCCGCGTCCTTGCTGGCGCTGTACCGCGGTCCTTTCTGCGACGGCATCGAAGACAGCTGGATCCTGCCCATGCGCGACCGTGCACGCAACGTCTTTCTCGCTGCGGTGGCCCGGCTGGGCCAGGATCTGGAGGCGGGCGCTGAATGGGAGACGGCGCTGGGCTTGTACCAGCGCGCGCTGGAGGCGGAGCCCTTGTCGGAAGCGAATTACCGCGGCTGGATGCGCTGTGCCCGTCAAAAGGATGGCACCGCCGCCGCGTTCGGCGCTTACCGCCGCTGCCGCGATACGCTGTCGATCGTGCTGGGCGTGGCGCCCTCGCTGGAAACCGAAAAACTGGCGGTGTCGCTGGGTTTGAAGGAAGCAAGCAACAGATAGCGCTTATTTGAATATCGTTCTATTAATAATTCAAATTTTGTAAGGCATCCGTAACGACGCGTTTGCAATCATGTCCTTCGCTCTGCCGTCCGGCAGGCCAAGGACATGGAGGTTGTGATGCGAGGGATCAGTATGTGGTGCTGGGCGCCGGTGTGCGTGATGATGGCAAGCCCGTCATTCGCCGCGACGGTGACGATCGAAGCAAGCGGCAGCGCGCCCTACCAGCTGGGCGAGAAGATCTGGCTGCTTGGCAAGCTCGACGGTGTCGGTCAGCACATGAATTTTGCCGTGAATGGCATCCCGGGCGGGAACGCCACGCTCGGTACGGTCAATTCGCAAAATGGCGAGTACCTGGCGCCAACGATTATGCCGCCGGGTAATGCCGTTACCATCAGCGCGACGACCGACGGTGCCACGCCCGTCACCGGCTCACGCGTTTTCACATTGCGGCTGGCGGCACCCGCTATCAGCTCGGTCGCACCGCTGAGTTTGCAGTGCGGCCAGGCGTACACACTGACCGTGACGGGGCTGCGCTACGCGCCGAAATCAGTGGTCTGGGTGAGTGGCAAGGCGGTCAGCACGACTTACGTTTCCGGCACCAGCCTGGTGGCCAAGGGCATTGCCGGGCAGTCAAACGGCGGCATTGGCATCAAGGTAGTCGATCCAGTAACCGGCACCTCGGCAGAGAATTATCAGGCCCGCGTGGTGGGCTGTACCACGCCGACACCGACACCGACACCGACACCGACACCGACACCGACACCGACACCGACACCGACACCGACACCGACACCGACACCGACACCGACACCGACGCCGACGCCGACGCCGACGCCGACACCGACACCAGCGCCAGACGCGGCACTTGTTGCTGCAGCCCGTTTCCTCGACCAGACCACCTTCGGCGCCACCCCGACCGAGCTGGCCAGGGTGCGCTCGATCGGCCAGGCCGCCTGGCTGAATGAACAATTCGCCATGCCGGCCAGTCCCATGCCGGTGGCGGGCAGCCTGAACGAGTTGTCCATCAATTGGTACCGCAATATGGCGTCCGGCAAGGACCAGCTGCGGCAACGCATGATTTTCGCGCTGTCCCAGCTGTTCGTGATCTCGGCGGAAAAAAATCCATACGCCAATGAAATGCAGCCCTGGCTGACCACCTTGCACAACCACGCGTTCGGCAACTTCAAGAATCTATTGCGCGAGATGACCTTGAATCCGTCCATGGGCAAGTATCTGGACATGGGCAACAGCATCCTGCCTTCGCCAAACGAAAACTATGCGCGCGAAGTGATGCAGCTGTTCACCATCGGCACCTACATGATGAACGAGGACGGGAGTGCGCAGCGCGATCGCTTCGGCGACACCATCCCCACCTACGATCAGGCAGCGATTGGCGAATACGCGCGCGCCCTGAGCGGCTGGACCTATCCTGGCAACAGCGCGACCGGCATTAACTGGGAGAAGTTTACCGGCCCGCTGGAGCCGCGCGATGCCTATCACGACAAAAGCGCCAAGACCCTGCTCAATGGCACCCACCTGCTCGCCGGGCAGACCGCGGTGCAGGATTACGACGCGGTAATGGACAATCTGTTCCAGCATCCCAACCTGCCGCCGTTTATTGCCACGCGCCTGATCCGGGCCTTTGTGACCAGCAACCCAAGCCCGGCGTACATCGGCCGCGTGGCTGCGGTCTTCGCGCGGGGGCCACAAGGACGCGGCAATCTCGCCGCCACCTTGCGTGCCGTGCTGACCGACCCGGAGGCGCGCGCCGACAACGTGGACTCGAGCCGCGGGCAGCTCAAGGATCCGATGCTGCACACGCTGGGCCTGGTGCGCGCGCTGAATGGCCAGGTGCTTGATCCGACCAATCTGTTCTGGAACTACAGCAACGTGAACCAGCAAATTTTGCGTTCGCCCAGCGTGTTCAACTTCTATTCACCGTTGACCAGGCTGCCGGGATCACCGGCACTGTATGGGCCGGAGTTCCAGATCTACGCACCCAGTCTGGCGGTGCTGCGTGCCAATCTCAGCTACGACCTGCTGGCGGGGAATTTGTCGAGCATGATCAAGATCGATATCACGCCCTATGTGAACGCCGCGCCCAACGTGGCTACGCTGATCAATCTGGTCAACACCAATTTGCTGTCGGGCCGCATGACGCCTGCCACCCGCGACGCGCTCACGACGAGCATTGCTGCCACAGCCGATCCGCGCCAGCGCGCGCTCACGGCGCTGTATCTGGCAGCCGTGTCCGACTTTGCCGTGCACCAGTGACCCAAAAGGAAACATGATGAAACCAACAAACGCTTCGCGCCGCGGCTTTCTGCGCAATTCTGCCCAGGTCAGCATGCTGGGCACACTCGGCACCATGGGATTGCTGGGGGCTGCGCCTGCCCAGGCCGCTGTCAGCGATTACAAGGCGCTGGTGTGCTTGTACCTGTTTGGCGGCAACGATGGGAACAACCTGATCGTGCCGCTCGATGCCAACCGCTACGCCAAATACAACAGCGCGCGCAGTGCTGCCGGGCTGGCGCTGTCAACCTCGGCCAAGACCCTGCTTGCCGGCCGTAGTGCCATGCTGCAGGCCACGCCGAATCCTGTGCAGCAAGCCTTCGGTTTCCACTACGGCTTGCCCGAGATTGATGCCTTGTTCGGGCAGGGCGAAGTGGCCGCAGTGCTCAACGTGGGCAATTTGCGCCAGCCGCTCACCAAAGCCCAGTACGCTGCTGGTACCGGTGTGCCGCCACAGCTGTTTTCGCATCCGGACCAGACCTTGCAAAATCAGGCGGGCAGCCCGGCCGGTGCAGGCACTGGCTGGGGCGGCCGTCTGCTTGATGTGCTTGGCAGTGGAGGACGGCTTGATGCGGTCTCGGTCGGCGCCGGCGGCTTGTTCGTGGAAGGCGGCAGCGTGCACGGCAACCGCCTGCCCGAGAGTGGCAGGCTGGGTCTGGCGGGCATGACGTTCTGGCCGCAGGCCGAGGCGGACACCAGGCGCGCCGCGTTGCGCCAGATTCTGGCCAGCGAGAATCCGAATCTGATCGCCAACGCGGCCAACAAGGCGCTGCTGCAAGGCATGGATCTGGTCAACGACCTGGCGGCGGCCGACAGCGCCAGCCCGCTTGCCACAGTGTTCCCTGGCTACAGCCTGGGCGCGCAGTTGAAGACGGTGGCGCGTTTGATCCGCCAGCGCGCGGCGCAGGGGCCGGGGCGGCAGGTGTACTTTGTGTCGATCGGCGGCTTCGATACCCACGGCGGCCAGGCCTTCCAGCAATGGGATGTGCTGCACCGGGTGTCGGAGTCGATGGCAGCGTTCCAGCTTGCCATGACGGAAATTGGCACGCGCAACAGCGTGACCACGTTCACCATGTCGGACTTCGGACGCACGTTGCTGGCCAATTCGGGCGGGACTGACCATGGCTGGGGCAATCATCACCTGGTCATTGGCGGCGCGGTCAAAGGCGGGCTGTATGGTGCGTTTCCGGATTACACACTGGGCGGGCCGGACGATGCCACGGGGCGTGGCGTGTGGATTCCGCAGTTCTCGAATCAGCAGTTCGGCGCCACGCTGGGCCGCTGGTTCGGGGCCGATCCGGATGCGCTGGCCGGACAAGTGTTCAAGAATGAATTGGGCAAGTTTGCCATGACGGATCTTGGTTTCATGGGCTGAGTCACACTAAAGTCTCTGTCTTTGCCGCGCCCTTGGGCGCGGTTTTTTTTTGGCGATTGCATAGTGTTGGCTCTACCCACATCGTCCTCGCGCAGGCGGGGACCCATAGACAAGTAAGAGTACCACTGAGCATAAGTGCTATGGGTCCCCGCCTACGCGAGGACGATGTAGGGGGCGGGCGCGACGTTTTGCGGAGAAGCGATTCTTTCTTGCCTGCGCTGCGGAGGGAAGCGCGGCGCCGCTCTGTATCTCGAATTTGCTCGTTTTCGAGCGTCTCGGCGCGAGCAAAAACGAGATACGCACCCCGGCAGGCGCCGGGGACACTGCTTACCAGCTTGCCTGGTAGGAATTGCTGTTGAAGTTGGCGTTGCCCGTGATCGAGCGCGTGTCGACAAATTCAAACGATGCCATCTGGATCCGCTGCAACTGCGAGATCGTGTCCGGGCTCCAGGTCGCGCTTGGCTCGCCAGTCATGTAACTGTTGCTGCCGATATCGGCCACGTACACGCCATAACGCTTCATGGCCGTTGCCAGCGCCTTGGCCTGCGTGGTCCAGTTGGCAGGAATGACGAAGTCGCTGCGCAGGCGCATCAGGGCGCCAAACGGAATGCCGCCGCTGGTGGCGCCGCCCGCTGCGTGCGTGGCTGGCCAGATGAAGTTCTTGTCGAGCACACTGTCCTTGAAGGTAATCCGCAGCGCATGCCGTACCTCGCCCGACGACGCCTCGCCCGCGCGCATCAGCAGCGGCAAAATCGGCAGCCCGGCCGCATCGCCCGAGGTCCAGGTTGTTGGCCGCATCTGGTTCGAACGCAGGTTCCAGGCCGCCGTCGAGTACGCATGCCAGGTGCCCTGCACCTTGTAGGTGAAGTAGCTTTCCCACAGGCGGCATGCGCCTTTCTCGACCGTCAGCACATGGCGGTCGCCACATTCGCTCGAATCGTTGCAGGCGCCGTATTCGGCCTTGATGATGTTGTCGTTCGGGAAGGGGAAGCGGCGGTTGGCCACGCTCAGCTTGGTGCAAGCACGGGTCAGCGTATGGGCGGCATCCGGTGCAGCGCAGTCGCTTTCGTCGGGCACGCCTTCGCCGTTGCCCTCATCCATGATTTCGAACGACACCTTGGGCCAGGTGGTGGTCGCTGGCGTGCCGTCGACCACATTGTAAGGAATGCCGTAGTAGGTCTCGTAATCGTTCTGATTTTCGTTGCGGCCAAAGTCCATGTGCAGGGCGCGCGTGTTGCCCACGCTGCTGATCCAGGCGCTGCTGCGCGCGTGCGCGGGGAAGCGCACCAGATCGTCAATGCGGGTGTTGAAGATCGCCGTGGCGGGGAACATCTCGCAACCGGCAATCGCGGGGCTGCCCGGCGTTGGCGTGGGCGTCGGCGTCGGGGTGGGCGTTGGTGTCGGGGTTGGTGTCGGGGTTGGCGTCGGTGTTGGCGTCGGCGTTGGTGTCGGCGTCGGGGTAGTCGCACGGAAGGTCAGCTGGGTACTGGCGGACTGCGGCGGGACGCTGGGGTAGGTGGCGGTCACCGTCACCCCGTTATTCGGCGGCATGGTCATTGGCGCAATATATTCGCCGTTTTGGGAATTGATGGTGCCGACGCTCGCGTTACCGCCAGGGATGCCGTTGACCGAGAATTTCATCGATTTGCCGACACCGTCCAGCTTTCCAAGGAACCACACCTTGCCGCCGAGCGGGAAGGGGTTCTTGCCGTTGTGTTCAATGGTAACGGTTGCAAAGGCTGGCGCTGCCAGGACCGTGGTGCACAGCACCGCGCGTCGCAAAGTATGTGAAACGTACATAGTTTCTCCGAAATGGAATGGGTGAAAGGGCCGGAATGACCGGCCGCGTCGAGAATAGTGCAGCACCGATTACATCTGACATACGGATTCGTCGCGCACTTGCCGACTTTGCATCGCCAGCTGCTGCAGACACTTGCGCTCGTGGCACAATGTTTGGCAATGGAAAAATATGATTACCTGATCGTGGGCGGAGGCTCCGCTGGCTGTGTGCTGGCCAACCGCCTGTCGGCCAACCCGGCCGTCACTGTCTGCCTGCTGGAAGCCGGGCCCGCCGACCGCCATCCCCTGATCCATATGCCGGTCGGCATCATCTTCATGATGTTGAGCAAAGTGCTCAACTGGCGTTACTTCACCACACCCCAGCAACATCTTGAACAACGCCGTATGTTCTGGCCCCGTGGCAAAACGCTTGGCGGCAGCAGCTCGAGCAACGCGATGGTCTATACGCGCGGCCACGCCAGCGACTACGACCACTGGGCGGCACTGGGCAATCGCGGTTGGTCCTACGCCGACGTGTTGCCGCTCTTTAAACGCGCCGAACATCACGAGCGCGGCGCCACGCCTTACCACGGCGTGGGCGGACCGCTCAACGTGGCCGATCAGCGCAGCAGCAATCTGCTCACGGGGATCTACGTGCAGGCAGGGCAACAAGCCGGCTATCGCTACAACGACGATTTCAGCGGTGCCGAGCAAGAGGGCATCGGTCCTTACCAGCTGACGCAGAAAAATGGCGAGCGCTGGAGCGTGGCGCGTGCCTACCTGCACCCCGTCCGCCAGCGTCCGAATCTGACCGTCATCACGGCTGCGCATGCCAGTCGCATCCTGATGGAAGGCAAGCGTGCCACCGGGGTCGCGTTTGTGAAAGACGGTAGCGAGCGTGAACTGCGGGCCGAGCGCGAGGTGCTGCTATGCGGCGGCGCCATTAACTCCCCCCAATTGCTGATGCTGTCCGGTATTGGACCGGCCGACCAGCTGGCGCGCCATGGCATTCCTGTGCGCCACGCCTTGCCGGGTGTGGGCCACAACTTGCAGGACCATCTCGACGTGCTGGTGGTGCATCAATGCAGCAAGGCGGTCTCGCTCGGCGTGTCGCTGCGCAATGCGCTGTCACCGATGCTGCACTTTTTCAACTACGTCCTTTTCCGCAAGGGCCCGTTCACCAGCAATGCTGCTGAAGGCGGTGGTTTTGTGAAAAGCACTCCCGCGCTGGCGGCGCCCGACTTGCAGCTGCACTTCACGCCCGCGCATCTGGATGACCACGGGCACACCTTGTCGCGTGCGGCGTACACCCTGTTTGGCCATGGTTATGCCCTGCACGTGTGTGACTTGCGGCCGAAAAGCCGGGGCACCATCCGCCTGGCCAGTGCCGATCCTGCCGCGCCGGCATTGATCGATCCCAATTACCTCGACCATCCGGACGATATGGCCAGCCTGGTGCGCGGCGTGAAAGTGGCGCGCCGCATTTTGGCTGCCCCCGCCTTTGACACCTATCGTGGTGTGGAACTGTTCCCCGGCGCCGAGGTGCAGGACGACGCCGCCATCGAAGCCTTCATCCGCCGCAAGGCAGGCACGATTTACCACCCGGTTGGCACCTGCAAGATGGGGCACGATGCCATGGCGGTGGTAGACGATCGCCTGTGCGTGCACGGTGTTGCCCATCTGCGGGTAGTGGATGCCTCGATCATGCCAACTCTGATTGGTGGCAATACCAACGCGCCCACGGTGATGATTGCGGAAAAAGCGGCCGACCTGATCCTGGGCTACGCGGCACCTGTGCCACCGGCAGGACCCGCACCGCGGGTTGCTGTGATGCAGCGCACGCTGTGGCGCTGGTTGGCGGCCCTGGTCCTGCTGGTGCTGGGCACCGCGGCCTTGGCATCCGCACCAGGCGAGCTGCGCTTTGAGCAGTTGAACACGGAAACCGGCTTGCCCCATGCCTCGGTCGCGGCCATGCTGCAAGACCGCGACGGCTTCATGTGGTTCGCAGGCCAGGGCGGCCTGATTCGCTACGATGGCTACCGCTTTCTGAACTACAAGCACGATCCCGCCGATCCCGCCAGTATCTCGGACAACTCGGTCCAGGCCTTGCACCAGGACCAGCGCGGTCAGTTATGGGTGGGCACGCGCACTGGCTTGCAGCGCTACAACGCGGGCAGCGACAATTTTAGCGCTGCATTGAATAACGTGGCCAATGCGCGCAAAGGCGCGTACTACGATGTGCGCAACATTGTCAGCGATGCCGACGGGGTGCTGTGGCTGACCACGCGTACCGGCCTGGTCCGCTTTGATCCGGCGCGCAACCAGCCCAGCTTTCTGCGCCATCACGCCGACGATCGCAGTTCGCTTGGCGCCGACGACGTCAGCGGCCTGGTGTTCGACAGTGCGGGCGGCTTGTGGATCGGTACCGCAGCCGGTGTCGATTACCTTCCACGCGGCAGCACACAGTTTGCCCACTTTCCGCTGGACACCAGCGCAGGCGCTGATCCCAAGCGCAATGCCGTCCGCGTCGTGGCCCTGGGACCGGGCGAGACCTTGTGGGTGGGGACGCAAGTCGGCCTTGAAGTGTGGCAGGTGCGCGATGGCACACCGGTGCAGCGGCGCACGCTGGGCAGCGCCGAAGGGTTTCCCGCCAGCCCGGTGACCACGCTGTTTCGTGACAAGCGCGGCACCATGTGGGCAGGCACGCAAACAGCCGGCCTGCTGCGCTGGGACGAGGCGCGGGCTCAGTTCGTGGCCTCGGTCCATCAGCCCGGCAAGAACGCCAGCCTGGCCGATAATTTTGTCTCCAGCATGTTCCACGACCGGTCCGGCATTTTGTGGATCGGCACCTGGTTTGCCGGCGCCAGCCGGATCGACCTGAGCGGTGGGGGATTTCGCCACATCGTTGCCGCCGCACCGCCCGAGACCGCTGGCCTGAGCAGCAACAAGATCATTTCGATTCTCGGCGCTGGCCCCGGCCAGCTGTGGCTGGCTGCCTACGGTGGCGGCGTGAATCTGCTTGACGTGCAAAGCGGCAAGGTCACCGTGTACAAACACCAGCCCGGCGTTGCCGGAAGTCTCAACGACGATCTTGCCACTGCGCTGGGACGCGATGTGGACGGACAGTTGTGGGTCGGCACCCGTAATGGCGGGCTGAGCAAGTTCGACCCGGTCCGTGGCCGCTTTACACCGCGTCCCTTTGCCACGGGCGATAACGCGGCCAATTTCATCCAGGCCATCGTGCCGGACCGCAAGGGGATGCTCTGGATCGCCTCGCGCGGCGGCCTGCACCGGCTCGATACCCGCACCGACCAGGCCGTCACCTACCGTCATGACGCCCAGGATGACGCCAGCCTGGCGGACGATTTCGTCTGGAGCGTGCTCGATGACAGCCGCGGGCGTTTGTGGGTGGCCACCTCGAATGGACTGGACTTGCTGGACCGCGCCACCGGACAATTCCGCCATGTGCGCCTGAGCCACAATCGCATCTCGCATTTGCACGAAAGCGGCGACGGCGCCTTGTGGGTCGCCACCGGCGGCGGCTTGAACCGTATCATCACGGAGGCCGACGGCTCGCTGACGGTGCGCGCCTGGCTGGCCAAGGATGGCTTGCTCAGCCCGGCCATCAATGCCATCCTGGAAGACGACCAGCGCCAGTTATGGATCAGCACTGAAGGCGGCATCGTCAACTTTGACCCTGCCAGCGGCCAGTTCCGCCATTACACGGGGCGCGACGGCATGGCCGAGGGCGATTATTTCGTCGGCGCTGCCTACCGCATGCCGGACGGCGTGATGGCGTTCGGCAGCTTCAATGATGGCCTGACCTTGCTGCATCCTGGCGCCGTACGCGGCAACCCGGTGGCACCACAAATCCGCATTACCGACTTTTTGATTTTCAACGAGTCGGTCCGCAATGGCCGTCCACGGGACGGCTTTTCGCTCGATGGTCCGATTCAGAACGCGCGCCACGCCGTGCTGTCCTACAAGGACACCATGTTTGCGCTCGAATTTGCGGCCCTGCATTTCGCCGATCCGCGCCGCAACGCCTACCGCTACCAGCTGGAAGGCGTCGACAAGGATTGGGTCCTCACGGACGCCAGCAAGCGCTTCGCCAGCTACACCAACCTGGCGCCGGGCCATTACGTGTTCCGCGTCACGGGCAGCAACAAGGACGGGGTCTGGAACGAGGCTGGCACCAGTCTGAGCATTGAAATCACGCCGCCGTTCTGGGCCACCTGGTGGTTCCGGATAGCCGCTGCGGTGCTGTTGCTGTCAGCGATCGCCGGCGCCTACCGTCTGCGCGTGCGCGCGCTGGTCGGGCAAAAGCTGCAACTCGAACGCGAAGTGGCGCAGCGCACCTCCGAAGTGGTGCTGCAGAAGGAGTCGGTGGAACTGGAAAAGGCCCGTGCCGAGCTGGCCTACAAGCAACTGGCCAGCGCCCAGGAAAAGCTGGTACTCAACGAAAAAATGGCAGCCCTGGGCACGCTCAGCGCCGGCATCGCGCACGAAATCAATAACCCGACCAACTACGCACATGCAGGTGCGCAATTGATGGCCGAAGATCTGGAACGCTTCCGCCTGTTCCTGCTGGACCTGGCGGGCGCCGACGCGGCGCCGGCCGTGCGCGCCAGCCTGGAAACCCGCTTTGCCGCGTTGTCCCAGCAGCTGGCCACCATCACCGATGGCACGGCGCGCATCCGCGCGCTGGTCAAGGACCTGGGCACCTTTTCGCGCATGGATGACGGGGAAAAGAAGCCGATGCGGATCGGCGCCGGCCTGCAGTCCACGGTGCAACTGGTGCGCACCCTGTATTCGCGGGTAGCACACATCGATTGCCTGCTCGAGATCGACCCCTTGATCGAAGGCCGGGCGGCGCAGCTGAACCAGGTCTTCATGAACCTGATCGTCAATGCCTGTCAGGCGATTGAAGCCAAGGGCGCTGATGCGCATGCAGTGCCAGGTACGCTGACCATCCGCAGCCGCATTGCCGACCAGAGGCTGTGCATTGATTTTCGCGACACCGGCGCCGGCATGGACGAGAGCGTGATGGGCCGCATCTACGACCCCTTCTTTACCACCAAGCCAACCGGGGAGGGGACGGGGCTGGGCTTGTCCATTTCCTTCGGCATTGTTGAACAGCACGGGGGCAGCTTGCGGGTGCGATCGGTCCCCGGAGAGGGCAGCTGCTTTACCGTCTGTCTGCCGCTGGCGCCGGATTGAGATTGCCACCAGCGCCGATTCGAAACATACTGGCTGGACACACCAACCGGATCGGCACAGGAGCACGGGCATGGATTGCAAAGGCGAGTTTCAAGGCAAGATCATTATCAACGGCGAACTGGCGGCCGATAGCGTGGCCGTCTTCATTGCCGAAGATTCGCTGCTGCTGCGCAAAGGGGGCGACTGGATGCTGGCGCGCAAGCAGCTGGCGATTATGCCCTTCAGCAAACACATGCTGTTCACCCAGGATGTGCGGCGCCTGACCGAAGGCTATTACTACGATATCAGCGGCACCCGGGTTGGCGGTTTTACTTACGGCCCGCTGGGGCACCCGGCCGACGGCACCTTCGACTACCGGCCGATCCAGTCAATTCGGCTGGACGTGAAATACTATAGCGATCAGGTCACCGCCGTGTTGACCGGCAAGACCGAAGCGGGCCAGAGCGCCTTTGGCGCCAAAGATGTGCTCGAACCCTGGTTGTTCTTCATTGAATTCGACATTCCCCGCGCTGCCATGCAGCAGTTTTTCGAGCTGAGCGACGCCACTCGCGACCGCCTGATCGCGCTGATGGAAGCCCATTGCCCGCCTTGCGTGCCGGCCGCGCTACCCTAGACCGCCGCCGGTGCGCGCGCCAGCAGCAAGTAAGACAGCAGGGCCGCGCCGCCGCACACGGCAATGACAATGCCCATTGTCAGGGCCGACCCATCGCTGAACGCACCCACCGCGCTGCCGGCAAAAAAGGAGATGCCGAAGCGGATCGTGCCCAGCAACGCCGAGGCGCTGCCGGCCTGGGCGCCGTGCGCGGCCATGGCGCCAGCGCCCGTGTTGGGTGAAATAAAGCCCAGCAGGGCGACAAAACTGAACAGCGCCGCCAGCAGCGCCGGCAGGGCCGCCTTGCCGCTGACACCGGCCACCAGCAGGCACAGCCCGGCTGCAGCCATCAAACCCAGACTGACCCACAGAATTCGGTCCGGGGTGAACCGGGCCAGCAGGCGATGGTTGAGCTGCGACGCGGCAATCAGGCCACAGGCATTCATGCCGAACACCCAGGTGTAGTGCTGGGGCGAGAGCCCGTAGTGCTCTATCAGCACGGTGGGCGAGGCGGCAATGTAGGCAAACATGCCCGCTGTCGAGAAGGCGGCAGCCAGGGCATACCCCATGAAGCGGCGTTCGCTCAGCATATGCCAGTAGGCACGCGCCGAAGCCGCCAGCGAGACACTGCGGCGCCGCTCCGGCGCCAGCGATTCCGGGAGAATCAAATGCACCGCGGCGATGGCCAGGACGCCATACATGGCCAGCACCCAGAAGATGGCGCGCCAGCCCCAGGCGCCCAGCACGTGCGAACCGATCCAGGGCGCCAGGATAGGGGCCACGCCCATCACCAGCATCAGGCGCGACAGCGTGCGCGCTGACGATTGCTGATCGAACATATCGCGCACCATCGCCATGGGAATCACCACGCCGGCGCAGCCGCCGGCTGCCTGCAGGAAGCGGCAGGCCAGCAGCATCTCGGGGCTGGTCGCCAGCGCGCAGCCAACCGACCCGGCAATGTACACGCCCAGCCCCACATACAGGGGCAGCTTGCGCCCGCAGCGGTCGGAAAAGGGACCGTAGAAAATCTGTCCCACCGCCATCCCGATCAGGTAGCACGCCAGACTGAACTGGGCCACGCCTTGCATCGAAGGAAAGTCGCGCGCCAGTTGCGGAAAGGCGGACAGATACATGTCGATCGAGAGCGGGGCAAACGCCACCAGCGCGCCCAGAATGGGAATCAGCCAGAAGGAGTGGGGTCGTGTGTCGGAGGGATGCATTGCGGTTTAATTAGTTGACTGTGACAACTATTTTGCGCGCGATGGTTGATGTTGTCAACTATCTTTGGCTGCCTCATAATGGGGGCAACGATGATTCTGATGCGACCATGCCGACCCACCCCGACCAAGAAGTGCTCGACCTGCTCAACGCCGTGATTCACGGCGTCAAGGCGCACATGCAGCAAGTGCTGCGCGAGGACAGCGACCCCATCACGCCGATGGAAATGCGTGCGCTCAACTGGTTTGCCCGCCATCCCGGTTCCACCCAGGGCGAGCTGGTCCAGCACAGTGGGCGCGACAAGGCGCAGATCGCCCGCACCATCCAGCAGTTGATCGAGCGTGACATGCTGGCCCGCACCGAAGACGCGGCCGACCGCCGCTGCCACCGCCTCAGCCTGACCGAGCGCGGCAGCCTGGTACATAAAAAAGTGCAAAAGCACCGCAAGCAGCTTGATGCGCGCCTGGTGCAGGGCTTTGCGCCTGACGAACGGGCGCAGGCAGTGGCCTTGCTGCAGCGCATGCAGCACAATCTGACTCACCTGGCATGAAGGAGCGCCATCCATGACGACCCCACTCAAACCACCGCTGTTGGTGGAGCACTTGTGCTTCAACCTGTATTCGACCTCGCTCAAGATGACGCAGCTGTACAAGCCCCTGCTGGCCGAGCTGCGTCTGACCTATCCGCAATACCTGGTGATGCTGGTGCTGTGGGAAGAAGAGGGGCTGGGCATTCGCGATGTGGCCATGCGCCTGGAGCAGGATTCGGGCTCGGTGACGCCCATTGTCAAGCGGCTGGAGGCCGAAGGCTATCTGCTGCGCCAGCGCGATCCGAAGGACGAGCGCAATCGGGTGCTGACCCTGACCGATGCCGGGCGCAAGCTGCGCGAGGCGGGGGGCCGCCTGAACCAGCAGATCGCCCAATCGTGCAATCTGCAAACCGGCGAAATGCAAGCCTTGATGGCAGGCTTGAGCAAGCTGGCGCGCAACCTTGAAAAATGAGCGCGGAAAAAAATTTAAAAAATAGATTGCGCACTAACGATTAGTGCGCTAAAGTTCTTCCCA
Source organism: Massilia sp. CF038 (assembly GCF_900129765.1). Lineage (GTDB taxonomy): Bacteria > Pseudomonadota > Gammaproteobacteria > Burkholderiales > Burkholderiaceae_D > Telluria_A. The sequence continues at coordinate 1,893,158 of NZ_FQWU01000002.1, read as the reverse complement.
TGGCAGCGCACACGGCGCCAGGCGCCCTGCAAATGCTTAGCGCGCTAACTAATATTCCAGCTGGTTCACTCTTTTAGAAAGAACACATCATGAAAAACGCGATCCCATCGGCAATTCAGAACTTCCTGTTTGGCGCCACCGAGGCGGCACCTGCTGTCAGCACCTCCCGTCGTTCTGCCCTGATGGGTGGCGCCAGCATGGCAGCCGCAGCTGCGGCAGTGGTGGCGGTGCCAATGGCAGGCCTGAGCGCTTCGGCCAGCGCTGCCCCCGCAGCACGCCCGGTGGCGCGCACCTCCAGCACACTGACCACCCGTGACGGCGTCGAGCTCTACTACAAAGACTGGGGCGCAGGGCAGCCGATTGTGTTCTCGCACGGCTGGCCACTCAATTCCGACAGCTGGGAATCGCAAATGTTCCACCTGGCGAACAACGGCTTCCGCGTGATCGCGCATGACCGTCGCGGCCATGGCCGTTCCAGCCAGCCCTGGACCGGCAATGACATGGATCACTACGCCGACGACCTGGCCCAGCTGATTGAAGCGCTGGACTTGAAGAACGCGATTCTGGTTGGTTTTTCCACTGGTGGCGGGGAAGTGGCGCGCTATGTCGGACGGCATGGCACCAAGCGCGTGGCCAAGCTGGTACTGGTGTCGGCAGTGCCGCCGCTGATGCTGAAAACAGCCGACAATCCGGGTGGATTGCCGATGGAAGTGTTTGATGGCATTCGCGCTGGCTCGGTGGCGAACCGTTCGCAGCTGTATTTGGATATTGCCTCAGGTCCCTTCTTCGGTTTCAACCGTCCGGGTGCCAAGGTATCGCAGGGCTTGATCCAGTCGTGGACCACGCAAGGCTTGATGGCGGGGCACAAGAATACCTATGATTCGATCAAGGCATTCTCGGAAACGGATTTCCGTGCCGACTTGAAGAAGTTCGACAAGCCGACCTTGATCATTCACGGTGATGACGACCAGATCGTGCCGATCGATGCGTCGGGCAAGGCATCGGCTGCCATCGTCAAGGGCGCCAAGCTGATCGTGTATCCAGGCGCGCCGCACGGCTTGACCGATACGCACAAGGACAAGGTGAATGCCGATCTGCTGGCGTTTGCCCGCAGCTAAAAAACGGCGCTGCCAGGCCGCAGCAAAAACACATCGCAGTGGCCTGCGGCAAAAACACATCGCACTGGCCCGCGGCAAAAACACATCGCCCTCGCGAAGGCGGGGGCCTATACCACGTCGCCGAATTCGGAAACGTGGAATAGGGGGCTCGCATGCGAGCCCGCCTTCGCGAGGGCGATGTTGTTTTAGTTCAGTGTGTTGCCGGCCCCTCAGGCCTTCTGCGCCGCCAAACTCTCTTCCAGCATCTGCACCCGCAATTCCAGCGCTTCCAGCTTGGCCCTTGTCTTGGCCAGCACCTGATTCTGAATATCAAACTCTTCGCGCGTCACCAAATCCAGCTTGGAAAAGCCCTGCGTCATCATTGCCTTGACGTTTTTCTCAATATCCTTGGCCGGCGAACTCTCGATCGCCTGGTTGATCTTGCCTTGGAGATCGTTGAAAAAGTTGTTCATGTCCATCTTGAATCCTTGTCAAATGAGTAAGTCGCACCGTTGTGGTGCCGGCCCTGCATCAAAGTAGTGCGAAATGGCAGAAGTGCAGCCCTCGCAACGCCTTTTGGTAATTTATCAATGGCAATATGGGTAAGCTTCCTGCAAAAAACAAGCGCATCCCCACGAATTTGGCCCTGGCATGACTCCTGCTAAAGAAGCTGGAGTCGTCTTCATGCTCCATCCACGATTTTAAACCGCAACGGCACAATTCGTTCAAACCAATAAGGGAAATGCCATGAAAAACCTGACCACCAAGTTCTCGCTTGCCGCCGCGTTGACCCTCGTTCTGGGCACCATCGGTGCGCCGGCCGCGCAGGCAGAGGAAGCGGCCCCAGAGCACGCGGTGTCCTTCAACGCGGCCCTGACGACCGACTACCGCTATCGCGGCCTGTCGCAAACGCGCGCCAAGCCGGCGCTGCAAGGCGGTGCCGACTACACCCACAATCCAAGCGGCTTCTACGCGGGCGTGTGGGCGTCGACCATCAAGTGGACCAAGGATCTGGGCGGCGACGGCGACCTCGAAATTGACCTGTACGGCGGCAAGCGCGGCGAAATCGCCAGCGGCGTCACCTACGATGTGGGCGGCCTGTACTACTTCTACCCGTCGAACGACCTGAACCCGAGCGCCAACACCTTCGAAGTGTATGGCCAGGTCGGCGTCGGACCGGCGTACCTGAAGTACTCGCATTCCACCACCAACCTGTTCGGCACCGCCGACAGCAAGGGCAGCGGTTACCTGGACCTGGGCGCAAATATCGAGCTGGACAAGGGCCTGACCCTGAATCTGCACGCGGGCCGCCAGCGCGTCGCCCACAATAGCGCCTTCAGCTACAACGATTACAAGATCGGCATCACCAAGGACTTCGGTTTCGCCACCGTTGCGCTGGCCTATGTCGACACCAACACGGAACTGTACGTGAGCCCGGTCGATGGCAAGGACCTGGGCAAGAGCACGGCCGTGCTGACCATCTCCAAAACTTTCTAATCGAGGCAGCGTATGAAAATGATTACCGCCATTATCAAGCCCTTCAAGCTCGACGAAGTGCGTGAAGCCCTCTCGGCCATCAATGTCCAGGGCATTACGGTGACCGAGGTGAAAGGTTTCGGCCGCCAGAAGGGCCACACCGAGCTGTATCGCGGCGCCGAATACGTGGTCGACTTTCTGCCAAAAACCAAGATCGAAGCAGCAGTGGACGACGCAATCGTCGAGCAGGCCATCGAAGCAATTGAAGGCGCCGCCCGCACCGGCAAGATCGGCGACGGCAAGATTTTTGTCTACAACCTGGAACAGGTCGTGCGTATCCGTACCGGTGAAACCGGCAACGAAGCACTTTAAGGGGAACCCATAATGAAAAAAATGATCACCACATGGCTGGCCGGGGCTGCCGTCCTGTTTGCCATGAGCGGCGCGCTGCCAGCGGCGGCGCAGGATGCACCGAAACCGGAAGCGGCGGCTGTCACTGCGCCCGCCGCCGCCCCGGCAGCTGCGCCCGCAGCCGAGCCAGTCGCAGCAACCGCCACGGCCCCTGCCGCTGCTGCCGTTGCCGAAGCTGCGCCTGCCGCTGCGCCGGCAGCCGCACCCACCCCGAACAAGGGCGACACTGCCTGGATGTTCGTGGCAACCCTGCTGGTCATCCTGATGACCATTCCCGGCCTGGCCCTGTTCTACGGCGGCCTGGTGCGCTCGAAAAACATGCTGTCGGTGCTGCTGCAAGTGTTCATGGTGTTTGCCCTGATCATTGTCTTGTGGTGCATCTACGGTTATTCGCTGGCCTTCACTGGCGGCAATGATTTCATCGGCAGCTTCGACCGCCGCTTCCTGAACGGTATCTACGATCCGGTCAAGGGCAGCTTTGCTTACGCTGCTACCTGGAGCAAAGGGATCGTCATTCCCGAGTTCATCTACGTCGCCTTCCAGGGCACTTTTGCTGCCATTACCTGCTGCCTGGTGGTGGGCGCTTTTGCCGAACGCATCAAGTTTTCGGCCGTGCTGATCGTGATGGTGCTGTGGTTCACCTTCAGCTATCTGCCAATCGCGCACATGGTCTGGTTCTGGACCGGCCCTGACGCCATCACCGATGCGGCTACGCTGACCAGCGAAACGGCCAAGGCTGGCTGGCTGTTCCAGAAGGGCGCGCTCGACTTCGCTGGCGGCACCGTGGTGCACATCAATGCAGCGATCGCCGGTCTGGTGGGCGCCATCATGGTGGGCAAGCGTGTTGGTTACGGCCGTGAAGCCATGGCCCCGCACTCGCTGACCATGACCATGATCGGCGCATCGCTGCTGTGGGTGGGCTGGTTCGGCTTCAACGCCGGTTCGGCACTGGAAGCGAATGACATCGCCGCACTGGCCTTCATCAATACCCTGCTGGCCACCGCTTGCGCTACCGTCTCGTGGGTGTTTGGCGAATGGATTACCAAGGGCAAGCCATCGATGCTGGGCGCGGCCTCTGGCGCCGTCGCCGGTCTGGTGGCCATCACGCCGGCAGCCGGTTATGTCGGCCCAATGGGCGGTTTGGTGATCGGGTTGCTCGCTGGTATTATCTGCCTGTGGGGTGTGAATGGCCTGAAGCGCCTGATTGGCGCCGACGACTCGCTCGACGTGTTCGGCGTGCACGGCGTGGGCGGTATTCTGGGCGCCTTGCTGACTGGCGTGTTCGCTTCGCCATCGCTGGGCGGTCAGGGCATTTTCGACTACGTTGCCAACAAACCATCGCCAGATTATTCGATCGGTGGCCAGGTATTGACGCAGCTGACTGCCGTTGGTACCACCATCCTCTGGTCGGGCGTGGTGGCCTTCATTGCCTACAAACTGGTGGACCTGGTGATCGGTCTGCGCGTACCGGAAGAAGAAGAACGGGAAGGCCTCGACATCACGAGCCACGGCGAATCTGCCTATCATTCCTGATCGATCTTGATGTTCGGCCCGCGCAAGCGGGTCTTCAGGCGCCCTGCGGGGCGCCTTTTTGCATTTCCCGGCCCGCCAGGGCTTTAAAATGCAAGTTCTGCCCCGATTTACGCTGTTCACAATACTCAAGAAGCCTGAAGGACGTCATTCCATGGTTCCCCACCTCGTCACCGCTCTCACTGGCCCCTTGCTCGATCTCGAGAAAAAGATCCTGGCAGCCACGCCTGCCATCGAGCGCTGGTTCCGCATGGAATGGCAGGAGCACACCCCGCCGTTCTACTGCTCGGTTGACCTGCGCAACGCCGGCTACAAGCTGGCCCCGGTCGATACCAATCTGTTCCCGGGCGGCTTCAATAACCTGGCCACCGAAATGCTGCCGCTGGCGGTGCAGGCCGCCATGGCCGCCATCGATAAATACTGCCCGGACGCGCGCAACCTGCTGCTGGTGCCGGAAGGCCACACCCGCAATCCGCACTACCTGCAAAACGTGGCGCGCCTGATGCAGATCTTCCGCCAGACCGGCTTGCACGTGCGGCTCGGTTCCCTGTCGCCCGAGATCACCCAGCCGACCCCGCTGGCGCTGCCGGACGGGAACATGCTGGTGGTGGAACCGATGGTCAGGTCGGCCAATGGCCGCCGCCTGGGCCTGGTTGACTTCGATCCCTGCACAATCTTGCTCAATAACGACCTGTCGGCAGGCATTCCTTCGATTCTGGAAAACATCCACGAGCAGTCGGTGCTGCCGCCTCTGCATGCGGGCTGGGCCCTGCGCCGCAAGAGCAACCATTTGGCCGCTTACGACGAAGTGGCGAAAAAGTTCGGCAAGCTGATCGACGTGGACCCGTGGATGGTCAATCCCTTCCATACCAAGTGTGGCGCGATCAACTTCCAGGAAGACCAGGGTTCGGAATGCCTGGCCGATAACGTGACCATGCTCCTGGCCAAGATCCGCAAGAAATACAAGGAATACGGGATCAAGGAAAAACCGTTTGTCATCGTCAAGCCCGACGCCGGCACTTATGGCATGGGGATCATGACGGTGCGCGATGCCAGCGAGGTCAAGGACCTGACGGCCAAGCAGCGCAGCAAGATGTCCGTGATCAAGGATGGTGTGGAAATCAACGACATCCTGATCCAGGAGGGCGTGCCCACCTTTGAAACCATGCAGGATGCGGTGGCCGAGCCGGTGGTGTACATGATTGACCGCTATGTGGTGGGCGGCTTCTACCGGATTCATGCGGAGCGCGGTGTGGATCAGAATCTCAACGCGCCAGGTTCGCAGTATGTGCCGCTGGCGTTTGCGCAGCAGCATGCGGTGCCGGATTTGAAGGCAAAACCGGGTACGGCGGCGCCGAACCGCTTCTATGTGTACGGGGTGGTGGCAAGGCTGGGTCTGCTGGCGGCATCGCTGGAAATGGAACGCACGGACCCGAATCCGGAAGTTTACTAACCACATCGCCCTCGCGAAGGCGGGGGCCCAAAGCACTTCACCGAATTCGGTAAAGTGGAATAGGCCCCCGCCTTCGCGAGGGCGATGTTTTTACGCCAACATTTGCTTGTAACCATCGCGTTTCCCGCAAATTTCCCCCTGCCAGCCTCATCTCATACCCACATCCCCATTTCCGGCTAAAATCAAGCATTGCCCTCATTGGTAACTTCCATGAAAATTGCTTTCCTCGCCGATCCGCTGGCAGGCTTTAAAACGTACAAGGATTCGACCTTCGCGATGATGCGCGAAGCGGCCAAGCGTGGCCACGAGATCTACGCGTTCGAGCAAAGCGACATGGCGCTGGAAGAAGGCATCGTCAGCGCCAACGTGGCGCGCATCACCCTCACGGGCGATGCGCACGACTGGTTCCGCGCCGATGCCGCCCAGGAAACGCGCCTGTCCGCCTTCGACGCTGTCTTGCAGCGCAAGGACCCGCCGTTCGACATGGAATATGTGTACGCCACCTATCTGCTGGAGCTGGCCGAAAAGCAGGGCGCGCGCGTCTTCAACAAGCCTTCCGCCATCCGCGACCACAACGAAAAACTGTCGATCGCCCAGTTCAGCGAATTCACCTCGCCCACGCTGGTGTCGTCCGACAGCGCGCGCCTGCGTGCCTTCCACGCCAAGCATGGCGACGTGATCTTCAAGCCGCTCGACGGCATGGGCGGCGCCGGCATTTTCCGCATCAAGAGCGACGGCATGAACCTCGGTTCCGTGATCGAAACGCTGACCGTCAATGGCGCGCGCACCATCATGGCCCAGCGCTACATTCCCGACATCGTCAAAGGTGACAAGCGCATCCTCGTCATCGGCGGCAAACCGGTGCCGTTTTCGCTGGCGCGTATTCCGCAGGGCGACGAAATCCGCGGCAATCTGGCTGCGGGCGGCGTGGGCGTGGCCCAGCCCCTGTCCGAACGCGACCGCCACATTGGCGACACGCTCGGTCCGGTGCTGGCCGAACGCGGCCTGCTGCTGGTGGGGCTGGACGTGATTGGCAGCTGCCTGACCGAGGTGAACGTGACCAGTCCGACCTGCTTCCAGGAGATCACCGACCAGAGCGGATTTGACGTGGCAGCCATGTTCATCGACGCGCTGGAACAGCAGGCAGGGAAGCACTGACATGGTCGGCATTCTGTTAATGACCCACGCACCGCTGGGCCAGGCCTTCATTGCCGCCGTGGCGCACGTGTTCCGTGGTCCCACCGAACGCTTTGAAGCGATCGACGTCACCGCCGACCAGGACCTGGCCGAGGTGAACGAACTGGCGCGCCAGGCCATTGCCCGCCTCGATGACGGCAGCGGTGTGCTGGTGGTCACCGATATCAAGGGCGGTACGCCGTCCAACTGCTGCAACTCGCTGGCGGACGCCGGGCGGGTCGAAGTCATCGCCGGCATCAGCCTGCCCATGCTGCTGCGCGCGATCACCTACCGGCGCGACAATCTCGACGTGGTGGTGGAAATGGCGCTGGCCGGCGCCCAGAGCGGCGCGGTGCGGGTCGACAACCGGATCAGGGTAGGATAAGTAGGGAGGCTGTAGGGAGGTGGCCGCAACGCGGCTGCCGCATGAGCGCAGGTGCTGTGGATCCTTGAACGGAAAAGACTACAACATGATTCAACAAGATCTCGAGATTATCAATAAACTGGGCCTGCATGCGCGCGCCTCGGCCAAGTTCACGCAGCTGGCCGCCAAGTTCCAGAGCGATGTCTGGCTCACCCGTAACGGTCGCCGCATCAATGCCAAATCCATCATGGGCGTGATGATGCTCGCCGCCGGCAAGGGCGCCAAGGTCACGCTCGAAGCCGATGGCGCAGACGAAAAGGAATGTGTCGAGGCGCTTACTGCGCTGATCAACGACAAATTCGGCGAAGGCGAGTAATGCCGCTGGACCGCACCCCAGGCCGCACACATACAGGACTTCCGATGGCATCGTTCACGCTCCACGGTATCCCGGTTTCGCGAGGCATCTCGATTGGCCGCGCGCATCTGCTCACGCCTGCCGCGCTCGACGTCAAGCACTACCTGGTGCCAGAAGAGCAGCTCGAAAAAGAAGTGCAGCGGCTGCAGGACGCCCTGGCCGAAGTGCACCGCGGCCTGCAAGCCCTGTGGACCGATCTGCCCAAGGATGCCCCCACCGAACTGGGTGCCTTCATCGACGTGCACGCGCTCATTCTGTCCGACCCCATGATCTCGGAAGCGCCGCTCGACATCATTCGCACGCGCCACTACAACGCCGAATGGGCGCTGGTTACGCAGATCGATGAACTGTCGGCCCAGTTCGACGAAATCGAAGATGAATACCTGCGCGAGCGCAAGGCCGACATTCAACAGGTGGCTGAACGCGTGCTCAAGGTGTTGATGGGCAGCGCCCAGCTGGCGCCGGCGCCGCGCGCCGCGGGCGACGAATTTCAGCCGCAGATGATCGTCGTCGCCCACGACATCTCGCCGGCCGACATGCTGCAGTTCCGCGACCGCTCCTTCATTGGTTTTGTGACGGACGTGGGCGGGCAGAACTCGCACACCGCCATTGTGGCGCGCAGCCTGGATATTCCGGCGGCCGTCGGCATGTCGCAGGCGTCGTCGCTGATCGAGCAGGACGATTGGGTCATCATCGACGGCGATGCCGGCGTCGTCATCGCCAATCCCAGCCCGCTGGTGCTGGAACAGTACCGTGCGCGCCAGGCTGCCATGCTCAAGGCGCGCAAGAAGCTTCTCAAGCTCAAAAAAACTCCGGCCATCACGCGCGACGGCACCGCCATCACGCTGCTGGCCAATATCGAACTGCCGGACGACTGCCCAGGCGCGCTGGAGTCCGGCGCCGAAGGCGTGGGCCTGTTCCGCTCCGAGTTCCTGTTCATGGGCCGCTCGGGCCACATGCACACCCTGCCTGACGAAGACCAGCAGTTCGAACAGTACCGCAAGGCCGTGGTGGCCATGAAAGGGCGCCCCGTCACCATCCGCACCCTCGACATTGGTGCCGACAAGCCGCTCGACCCGACCGAACACACGGCGCTCAATCCGGCCCTGGGCCTGCGCGCGATCCGCTACTGCCTGGCCGAGCCACAGCTGTTCCTGACCCAGTTGCGCGCCATTTTGCGCGCCTCGGCCTTTGGCAAGGTGCGCATCCTCATTCCCATGCTGGCGCACGCCTTCGAGATCGACCAGTCGCTGGCCATGATCGAACAAGCCAAGGCCCAGCTGCGCGAAGCGGGCCACAAGTACGACAGCGCTGTCGAAGTGGGCGCCATGATCGAAATTCCGGCGGCCGCGCTGGCCGTGCCCATGTTCGTGCGCCGCATGGACTTCCTTTCCATCGGCACCAATGACCTGATCCAGTACACGCTGGCGATTGACCGCGTCGATTACGAAGTGGCACACCTCTACAACCCGCTTCACCCAGCCATCTTGCAGCTGATCGCCATGACTATCGCCGCCGGCAAAAAGGCCGGCATTGACGTGGCCGTGTGCGGCGAGATGGCAGGCGACACCAAACTCACGCGACTTTTGCTGGGCATGGGACTGCGCGAATTCTCCATGCATCCGGCGCAGCTGCTGTCGGTCAAGCAGGAGATTCTCAACTGCGACCTGGGCACCATCACACCGCATACCCGCAAGATCATGCGGTCCATGGAGCCAAACGCGATCGCCGAAGCGGTAGCGCAGCTGCAGACCATCTGAACATATCGAAGTCCACTTTTTACTGAATCACATGTCATCCATTGGAATAGTCACACCGCAAACGATGCGTTTTGCCGAGCCGCTGCGGCTGCAGGGCGGCGGCAGCATTGCCGATTACACGCTGATGTACGAAACCTACGGCACCCTCAATGCCGACAAGTCGAACGCGGTGCTGGTCTGCCACGCGCTCAACGCATCGCACCACGTGGCAGGCGTGTACGCGGACCAGCCCAAAAGCACCGGCTGGTGGGACAATATGGTCGGCCCGGGCAAACCGCTCGACACTGATCGCTTCTTTGTAATTGGCGTGAACAACCTTGGCTCCTGCTTTGGCTCGACCGGCCCCATGCACAACAATCCAGAGACCGGCAAACCGTACGGCGCCGCCTTCCCCGTGGTGACCGTGGAAGACTGGGTGGCCGCGCAAGCTCGCCTGGCCGACCAGCTGGGCATCACCCAGTTTGCCGCCGTGATGGGTGGCTCGCTCGGTGGCATGCAGGCGCTGGCCTGGAGCATGATGTTCCCCGAACGCCTGCGCCACTGCGTCGTGATCGCGTCCACGCCCAAGCTGTCGGCGCAGAACATCGCCTTCAACGACGTGGCACGCCAGGCGATACTGTCCGACCCGCAGTACCATGGCGGCGACTTCTACGAGCATGGCGTGGTGCCCAAAAACGGCCTGCGCGTGGCGCGCATGGTCGGTCACATCACCTACCTGTCGAATGACGACATGGCCGAAAAATTCGGCCGCAAGCTGCGCAACGCCGCCGAAAGCAACGAGTACAAATTCGACTTCGGCATCGACTTCGAAATCGAATCCTACCTGCGCTACCAGGGCGACAAATTCTCGGAATACTTCGACGCCAACACCTATTTGTTGATCACCAAGGCGCTCGACTACTTCGACCCGGCACGCGCCTTCGACGGCGACCTGACGCGGGCGCTGGCCGGCACCAAGGCTGACTTCTTTGTTGCGTCATTTACCACCGACTGGCGCTTTTCGCCGGAACGCTCGCGCGAAATCGTGCAGGCGCTGGTGTGCAACCGGCGCCGCGTGACCTACGCCGAGATCGACGCACCCCACGGCCACGACGCCTTTTTGCTGGAAGACGAGCGCTACATGAACATGGTGCGCGCGTATTACGAACGAATCTGGAACGACTTGAAAGGCCAGGCATGAACTTCAAGGACCTGTCCACCTTACGGCCCGACCTGGCCTTCATCGCCCACTGGGTGCCGGCCAACGCGCACGTGCTCGACGTGGGCTGCGGCGATGGCGCCATGCTGCGCTACCTGCAGGGCGACAAGCAGTGCACCGGCTACGGCATTGAAATTGACGACCGCTCGCTGCTGGCCAGCGCCCAGCGCGGCATCAACGTGATCCAGCAGGATATGGAGAAGGGCCTGTCGATCTTCAGCGACAATTCCTTCGACACCGTGCTGTGCCTGTCCTCCCTGCAGATGATGCAGCATGTGGAACCACTGCTGCGCGACATCGTGCGGGTGGGGAGCGAAGCCATCATCTCCTTCCCCAACTTTGCCTATTGGCCCCACAGGGTGGCGCTGGCCAAGGGCCGCATGCCGGTATCCAAATCCCTGCCGTACCAGTGGTACGACACGCCCAACGTGCGTTGCGCCACCATCTACGATTTTGAGGAGCTGGCTGCAGAGTGCGGACTGGAAGTGCTGGACCGGGTGGCGCTGGCGGACGGCAAGCCGGTCTCCTTCCTGCCGAATCTGCGCGGCAGCCTGGCCGTGTTCCGCCTGCGGAAAAAGGCCAGGCCCGGAGCGTGAGGGAAGTGTGTGGCCGCAAAGGCGCGCGAGGTGCGATGATGGTCTTATTAAAATCACAGCACGGGAAACAATCATGAACAAGTTCAGGAACATCGTCGCCGCCGCCGCGCTGGCGGCGTGCGCCGCCGGCGCGCCAGCCCAGCAGAACGCCGCGCCCAACGGCGGCCAGACCACGGTCCAGGACGGGATCGAAGTCCGCCCCTTGTCACGCCTGCGCGTGCTGGCGCCGGCCGAAGTGGTCGAAAGCCAGTCCAAGCAGCAGTACCTCACGTTGATGCAGCAGGCCAGCCAGAAAGGCGTGCTGGCGCCAACAACCGACCCGCAAGTGGTACGGCTGCGTGGCATCGCCAAACGTCTGATTCCGTTTACGCCGCGCTGGAATGGCGACGCCGCCAAATGGGACTGGCAAGTCAACCTGATCGCCTCGAAAGAAGTGAACGCCTTCTGCATGCCGGGCGGGCGCATCGGTTTTTACAGCGGCATCCTCACCCAGCTCAATCTCAGCGATGACGAAGCGGCCGCCGTCATGGGCCACGAAGTTGCGCACGCGCTGCGCGAGCACTCGCGCGCGCAAATGGTCAAGACAGCTGGCACCAACACGGTTTTCCGCCTGGGCGGCGCTTTGATCGCGTCGGTCTTCGGTCTCGATCCAGGCGTCACCGACATGGCCGCGCAAGCCGGCGGACAGTTGCTGACCCTGCGATTTTCGCGCGACGACGAACGCGAGGCAGATCTGATCGGCCTCGATATTGCCGCCCGCGCCGGATTCGATCCGCGGGCAGGCATCGTCCTGTGGGAAAAAATGGCGACGCTGAACAAACGCGCGCCGCCCCAGTTCATATCGACACATCCGGGCGGAGGAGACCGCATCGAACGCATGAAGGCGCACATGAATGTGCTGCTGCCGGTGTACGCGCGTGCGAAGGGTACCAAGGTGCAAAATCTGCCACCTTACCGCTCGATGGCGCTGAACTGAATGGGCAGGCAGGCCGACGCTAACGCGCACGTCCCGTTGCCCATGCGCGACGGCGTCGCGCCCAGCTACCTGTGGATTGACGATACCGCCCCCGCCGCAGCACTGCCTTTTCTGGTGGCGCGTTTTCCCGACATCGGTGAAGCAGTATGGCGTGACCGGATGGCACGGCACGACGTGGTCGATGGCACTGGCGCCGTACTCGGACCGAACAGCACGTTGCGGCGCGGAACACGCATCTGGTACTACCGCGAAATCGAAGCCGAAACGCCCATCCCTTTCGAAGAGCAGATCCTATTCCAGGATGCGCATTTGCTGGTGGTGGACAAACCCCATTTTTTGCCGACCACACCGGGCGGACGCTTTCTGCACGAATCGCTGCTGGTGCGGCTCAAGAACAAGCTGGGGATCGCGCAACTGACGCCGATTCACCGGCTGGACCGTGAAACGGCGGGTGTGGTGGTGTTCTCGCTGCGTGAGGAAAGCCGGGGCGCGTACCAGTCGCTGTTCCAGAAACGCAGCGTCGACAAGGTTTACGAAGCCCTGGCTGCGCCGCTGCCCGGGCGCACATTCCCGTTCACGCATGTCAGCCGCATGGTCGAAGGCACGCCGTTTTTCCGCATGCAGGAAGAAGCGGGGGAGCCGAATTCAGAGACGCGGATTGAAGTGATCGAAGAGCGTGGCGCACTGGCGCTGTACCGGCTGCATCCGCGCACGGGCCGCAAGCACCAGCTGCGGGTGCACATGATGTCAATTGGCGCGCCGATATTGAATGACACGTTCTATCCGGAAGCGCTGCCGCAAGGGGCCGATGATTTTGCCAATCCGCTCAAGCTGCTGGCGCGCGCGATCGCCTTCGACGATCCGCTGACGGGGCAGCGGCGCCGCTTTGAAAGCGCGCGCACGCTGTAGCTGCGTTCAAATGCTGTAATCGATGATCAAAGGCGCGTGATCGGAGAAGCGCTCGTCCTTGTAAATCGATACCGCCTTGGCCTGGGCCGCGATGCCTGGGGTCGCAACGTGATAGTCGATGCGCCAACCCACATTCTTGGCCCACGCCTGGCCGCGGTTGCTCCACCAGGTGTACTGCTCGGCGCTCTTGTCGATGGTGCGATGGACATCGACAAAGCCGACTTCATCGAAAATGCGGGTCAGCCAGGCGCGTTCCTCCGGCAGGAAGCCGGAGTTCTTCTTGTTGCCCTTCCAATTCTTCAAATCGATCTCGTTGTGGGCGATATTCCAGTCGCCGCAGATGACCACCTCACGGCCTTCGGCGCGCAGTTCCAGCAGGTGCGGCAAGAACAGCTCCATGAAGCGGAACTTGGCCTCCTGGCGTTCCGGCGAGGACGAGCCGGACGGGCAGTACACCGAAATGATCGACAGGTCGCCGAAATCGCAGCGCACATAGCGCCCTTCGGCATCGAATTCCGGGCTGCCGAAACCGGTGCGCACCGCATCGGGTTTGACGCGGCTGTAGATACCGGTGCCCGAATAGCCCTTTTTCTCGGCGTAGTGGAAGTGGCCGTGATAGCCGCCTGGCGTGAGGAATTCCTCGGTCATGTCGGGCAGTTGCGCCTTCAATTCCTGCACGCAGATGAAGTCAGCGGTTTGCGCCGCCATCCACGTAAAAAAGCCCTTTTTATGGGCGGAACGGATACCGTTGAGGTTAGCGGAGATAATTTTTGGCATGGTTCGAAAGGGGAGGGTGGCGTAAAATAGCGCCACTTTTCAAAAATTCGGGGAAACAACGTGAGTGATTTGCGCCAACAGTTTATCGCGTTTTCGGTGTCCACGGGGGTGCTGCGCTTCGGCGAGTTCACCACCAAGGCAGGGCGCCAGTCGCCGTATTTCTTCAACGCAGGTCTGTTCCACGAAGGCGCCACGCTGGCGCAGCTGGCGCAGTTCTACGCCCAGACCCTGCTCGACTCGGGCGTGGAATTCGACATGTTGTTTGGCCCCGCCTACAAAGGCATCACGCTGGCTTCCGCCACCGCGGTCGCGCTGGCCGGCAAGGGCCGCAACACTTCGTTCGCTTTCAACCGCAAAGAAGCCAAGGACCATGGCGAAGGCGGCACCATCGTCGGGGCCAAGTTGGCAGGCAAAGTTGTCATTATCGACGACGTCATTTCGGCCGGTACCTCGGTGCGCGAATCGGTGGACATGATCCGCGCGGCCGGCGCCGAGCCGTGTGCAGTGCTGATCGCGCTGGACCGAATGGAGCGTTCCGGCAAGGACGGCGCCCTGTCGGCCAGCTCCGCAGTGCAAGAAGTCAGCAAAGAATTCAACATCCCCGTGATCTCGATCGGCAACCTGGACGACCTGTTCAGCTACCTGAAGGGTGCTGGCGCTGACCCGCAGCTGGCCCAGCACAAAGACGCCGTCGCCGCCTACCGCACCCGCTACGGCATCTAAGCCCCCAATCGGCGCCAAACCTCGCTTCTGCAATTGTTGCAAAATCGGGGTCAGACCTCAATTCTGCAATTGTTGCAAAGTTGGGGTCAGACCCTTTTTTTGTTTGGTCGGCCGGTGATGCAACAAAATTTCAGCCTAAATATGTGGGCTTTGAGAAAAAGCACCGCGTGATTCTGAAAGTTCGTTCGGTCTACCTAAATATCCAGCAAATAAAATCGGGGTCAGACCTCAATACTGCAAGAGTTGCAGTATTGAGGTCTGACCCCGATTGAGGGGTAAATTTTTTTCTAGGTGGCGAGTTTTTTCTTGAGGAGCTCGGTCAGCTGGGCCGGGTTGGCTTTGCCTTTCGACGCTTTCATCGCTTGCCCGATCAGGGCGTTGATGGCAGCTTCTTTGCCAGCGCGGTATTGTTCAACGGATTTCTCGTTGGCAGCCAGCACGTCGTCGACGATCTTTTCCAGCGCGCCGCTGTCGGAAATCTGACGCAGGCCTTTCTGGTCGATAATCGCGTCGGCAATGGTTTCGTCGTTCGACTTGGCTTCCCACATCGCCGCAAACACTTCCTTGGCGATCTTGTTCGAGATGGTGCCGTCGGCAATCCGTTTGAGCAGCAGCGCCAGTTGCGATGCTTCCACCGGAGAGTCGGCAATGTCCACGCCTTCACGGTTCAGCGTCGAGGCCACGTCGCCCATCAGCCAGTTGGCCGCGGCCTTGGCGTTTTCTTTGCCAGCCTTGGCCACGACGGCTTCGAAGTAGGTGGCCATCTGCTTGGAAGCGGTCAGCACCAGGCTGTCGTATTCGGGCAGCGCGTAGTCGCCCACGAAGCGCGCGCGCATCGCCGCCGGCAGCTCGGGCATGTCGGCTTTGACTCGGGCGATCCAGTCCTCGCCAATGGTCAGCGGCGGCAGGTCGGGATCGGGGAAGTAGCGGTAATCCTGCGCGTCTTCCTTGCTGCGCATGGCGCGCGTTTCTTTGCGGTCCGGGTCGTACAGGCGTGTCGCTTGCACGACTTTGCCGCCGTCTTCGATCAGTTCAATCTGGCGCCGCACTTCGACGCCGATTGCCTCTTCAATAAAGCGGAACGAGTTCAGGTTCTTGATTTCGCAGCGGGTGCCAAATTCCTTCTGTCCGACCGGACGCACCGAGACGTTGATATCGCAGCGGAAGGAACCTTCCTGCATATTGCCATCGCATACGCCCAGCCACATCACCAGTCCATGCAGTGCCTTGCAGTAGGCTACCGCTTCGGCAGCGCTGCGCATTTCCGGCTCGGACACGATTTCCAGCAGCGGCGTGCCGGCGCGATTCAAGTCGATGCCGGTCATGCCAGAATAGTCTTCGTGCAGCGATTTGCCGGCGTCTTCTTCCAGGTGCGCGCGCGTCAGGTTGACGGTTTTGGTTTCGTGCTTGCCATCCTTTTCATAGCCGAAGGTGACCTGGCCCCCAATGACCACTGGGTCTTCGAACTGGCTGATCTGGTAGCCCTTGGGCAGATCGGGGTAGAAGTAGTTTTTGCGCGCGAAGATCGACTGCGGCGCGATCTTCGCGCCCACGGCCAGACCAAAGCGGATCGCGCGTTCGACCGCGCCCTTGTTCATCACGGGCAGCACGCCTGGCAGCGCCAGGTCCACCGGGCTGGCCTGGGTGTTTGGCTCGGCGCCGAACTTGATCGGGCTGCCGCTGAAAATCTTGGAGTTGGTCGTGAGTTGAACGTGGTTCTCAATACCGATGACGACTTCCCATTGCATATGATTCTCTCTTCTCTTAGATGTCGCTAGGCGCGCGGGTGTGCCAGTCGGTCACTTGCTGGTACTGGTGGGCGATGCCCAGCAGCTTGGCTTCGCCGAAGTAGTTGCCGATGATTTGCAGGCCCACCGGGCGCTTGCTGTTCTTTTCGCCCTGGCCAAAACCGCACGGCACCGACATGCCGGGCAAACCGGCCAGGCTGGTCGACAGCGTGTAGATGTCGGCCAGGTAGTTCGCCACCGGGTCGTTCGATTTGGCGCCCAGGTCCCACGCCACGGTTGGCGCCACTGGTCCCATGATCACGTCGCACACGCTGCCCAGCGCAGCCTTGAAATCGTCGGCGATCATGCGGCGGATTTTTTGCGCCTGCACGTAGTAGGCGTCGTAGTAACCGTGGCACAGCACATAGGTGCCGACCATGATGCGGCGCTGGACTTCCGGGCCAAAACCTTCTGCGCGGCTCTTCTTGTACATGTCGTTCAGATTGGTGTACTTCTCGGCGCGATGGCCGTAGCGCACGCCGTCAAAGCGCGACAGGTTCGACGATGCTTCGGCCGGGGCGATGATGTAGTAGGCCGGGATCGACAGCGCGGTGCGCGGCAGCGAAATGTCGACCAAGGTCGCGCCCAGCTTGACGAATTCGTCGAGCGCGGCGCGCACCGCTTGTTCCACGTCCGCTGCCAGGCCTTCGCCAAAGTATTCTTTCGGCAGGCCGATACGCAATCCCTTGAGCGGCGTGGCCAGTTCGCGCGTGTAGTCTTCGCGTACATTGCCTTGCTCGGCCGTCAGGCTGGTGGAGTCGCGTTCGTCGAAGCCGGTCATGTCGTTGAGCAGCAGGGCGCAGTCTTCCGCCGTTTGGGCCATCGGGCCGCCCTGGTCCAGCGAGGAGGCAAACGCGATCATGCCAAAGCGCGATACGCGCCCGTAGGTTGGCTTGATGCCGGTGATGCCGCAGAAAGCGGCCGGCTGGCGGATCGAGCCGCCGGTGTCGGTGCCAGTGGCTGCCGGCGCCAGGCGCGCGGCAACGGCGGCGGCCGAGCCGCCCGAGGAGCCGCCCGGCACGGCCAGTTTGTCCCACGGATTGCGCACGGCGCCAAAGGCCGAGTTTTCGTTGGACGAACCCATGGCGAATTCGTCGCAATTGAGTTTGCCCAGCGTGACCATGCCGGCTTGGGCAAATTTGCTGACCACGGTCGCGTCAAAGGGGCTGGTGTAATTGCCCAGCATCTTGGAGCCGGCGGTCGAGCGCCAGTCGCGTGTGACAAAAATATCCTTGTGCGCGATCGGGATGCCGGCCAGCGGCCCGGCGCTGCCTTCGGCGATGCGGGCGTCGGCGGCGGCGGCCTGCGCCAGCGTCAATGCTTCGTCCACGTGCAAAAAGGCGTTCAGGTTACTCGCCTTGACGCGCGCCAGGTAATGGGTGGCCAGTTCGGTGCTCGAGACCTGTTTTGACTGCAGCAGGACGGACAGCTGTTTGAGTGTGTTGTTATGCATGGTCTTCGATTGTTAATTACTCAATGACTTGGGGGACCAGGTACAGGCCGTCCTGGGTTTTTGGCGCCGGGGCCTGGTAATCCTCGCGCCGGTTTTCCTCGGTCACGTCATCCTCGCGCAGGCGCAGCGGCAAGCTCCCCAGCACGGCCGCCAGCGGCTGCGCCAACGGGGCCACACCAGTCGTGTCGATAGCTTGCATTTGTTCGGCCAAAGCGAAAATACCGTTAAGTTCCTTCAGTGCGGTCTCGGCATGGGCCTCGTCCATGTCGAGCTGGGCCAGATTGGCGATGCGTTTTACGTCTGAAAGTGTCAGGGACATGGCAGAATGCGCGGTGCGGGCCGCGTGCAAAAGAGGGTGGGTCGAGTAATGAAATTTATATAACAGTGCGCTAAATCCGATAAAAGCTTTCTAATAACCCCGATCTCACAGCCGAGATAGGTGCGCAATTCACCGGTTTTTCAGCATTTAACCCACAAATTATAAGGTAGAATGGCGGGCTAATGCGTTGTCGGCGCCGAAGTGGGTCTGCCGCAGCATCCGGGAAACCGTGCCGGTGTGATGAATCGATTCGCGCGGTGCGTACTATTTTTGCAGTATTAATTCAATGATCAGGCGCAGCGCTTGCGCATCAGGACACACATGTTTGGTTTTTTACGCAGCTATTTTTCGAATGATCTCGCAATTGACCTGGGCACCGCCAATACCCTGATTTATGTCCGTGGCCTGGGCATCGTTCTGGACGAGCCATCGGTGGTGGCAATTCGCCAGGAGGGCGGCCCGAATGGTAAGAAGACCATCCAGGCAGTCGGTAAAGAAGCCAAGCAGATGCTGGGCAAGGTACCTGGCAACATCGAGGCGATCCGCCCGATGAAAGATGGCGTGATCGCCGACTTCACCGTCACCGAGCAGATGCTCAAGCAGTTCATCCGCATGGTGCACGACTCCAAATTCTTCCGCCCTTCGCCACGCATCATCATTTGCGTGCCTTGCGGCTCCACCCAGGTCGAACGACGCGCGATTCGCGAATCGGCTCTGGGCGCCGGCGCTTCGCAAGTGTATCTGATTGAAGAACCCATGGCCGCGGCCATCGGCGCCGGCCTGCCGGTGTCGGATGCAACCGGCTCGATGGTGGTCGACATCGGCGGCGGCACCACCGAGGTGGGCATCATCTCGCTCGGCGGCATGGTCTACAAAGGTTCGGTGCGCGTAGGCGGCGACAAGTTCGACGAGGCGATCGTCAACTACATCCGCCGCAACTACGGCATGCTGATCGGCGAACAGACCGCAGAAGCGATCAAGAAAGCGATCGGTTCGGCCTTCCCTGGCTCCGAAGTGAAAGAAATGGAAGTCAAGGGCCGCAATCTGTCGGAAGGCATTCCGCGCTCGTTCACGATTTCGTCGAACGAGATCCTGGAAGCGCTGACCGACCCGCTCAACAACATCGTTTCGGCCGTCAAGAACGCGCTCGAACAGACCCCGCCGGAACTGGGTGCCGACATCGCCGAAAAGGGCATGATGCTCACCGGCGGCGGCGCACTGCTGCGCGATCTGGACCGCCTGCTGATGGAAGAAACCGGCCTGCCGGTGCTGGTGGCCGAAGATCCGCTCACCTGCGTGGTGCGCGGCTCGGGCATGGCGCTGGAACGCATGGATAAACTGGGCTCGATCTTCTCCTACGAGTAAGCACCCAGTACAGTACCGGCGCGGTGGCGTGGCCGCCGCGTGGTGACCGTGGCGCGTGAGCGCCGTCATTATTGGAAGTCATGGAATACAGCCCACCGCCGCTTTTCAAACAGGGTGCACCCGCTCGGGTCAAGGTGACGGTTTTCGCTTTCATTTCGATTCTGCTGCTGTTGGTCGATTCGCGCTTTCACACCTTGTCCACCGTGCGTCAGGTGACGGGCACTGTGCTGTATCCCCTGCAAATGGCTGCCCTCATGCCACGCGATGCGCTCAACAGCGTGTCCAGCTATTTTTCCTCCATCGCCGCGCTGCAGCGCCAGGTCCACGATCTGCAGGAGTCGCAGGTGGCCTCGGCCCAAACCTTGCAGCAGGCGCGCATGCAGATGGCCGAAAATGTCCAGTTGCGCAAACTGCTGGGCGCACGCCTGGCCGTGCCCGTGCCCACGCTCATGAGCGAAATCCTGTACGACGCACGCGATTCCTCGACCCGCAAGATTGTCCTTGACCGTGGCCTGCGCGAAGGCGTCAAGCTCGGTTTGCCCGTGATCGACAGCGCTGGCGTGGTCGGCCAGGTGACACGGGTGTTCCCGTTCACGTCCGAAGTGACGCTGCTGACCGACAAGGAGCAGGCCATCCCGGTCCAGGTGCTGCGCAACGGCTTGCGCAGCGTCGCCTATGGCCGCGGTCAATCCGGTTTGCTTGACTTGCGCTTTGTCGCACCGAACGCCGATATCGTCGTAGGCGACGTGCTGATCACGTCCGGCCTGGACGGCGTCTACCCGGCCGGGCTGGCGGTGGCCAAGGTGGTGCGTGTCGAGAACAGTGCCAGCGGACCGTTTGGCAGCGTGGTATGCCAGCCGCTGGCCGGCATCGACCGCCACCGCCAGCTGCTGATGCTGATGGCCACGCCGGACGTGCCGCCACGTCCGCCGGAAGAAGACGCCAAACCGATCAAGAAGTCGCAATTGCCGAAGATGGTCCCCATCCGCGAAGGCGCGCCAGCGGCACCCTTGTCGGCCGCCGCTGCCGGCGCCGCCCCGGCCACGATCATGCCTGCTGCGCCCACCGCGAGCGCGCCTGCTGCCGCGGCGCCGGCCCAGCGCAGCGCAACGCGCAGCGCGCCACGCAACGTGCCGCCTGTCACGCCAGCGCCTAACCCGGCCGCCACGCCAGCCATTCCACCAGTTCAGCCCCCCAATCCGGAAGGCGCACGATGAACCGCCCGCATTACATCCTGCTGCCAGTGAGCCCGCTGTTCATCGGGATCAGCCTGGCCGGCGCTTTTCTTCTGAATCTGCTGCCATGGGGGCACTTCATTGGCGCGCCCGATTTTGTGGCGCTGGTGCTGGTGTTCTGGGGTATTCACCAGCCGCGCAAGGTCGGTATCGGCATCGCGTTTTTCATGGGCCTCTTGATGGATGTGCACGACGCCACGCTGCTGGGCGAGAATGCGCTGGCCTACACCTTGCTGTCCTATTTTGCGATCATGATTCATCGCCGGGTATTGTGGTTCCCGATTCTGACCCAGGCCTTGCATGTGTTCCCGCTGCTGTTGATGACGCAAACCGTGCAGGTGGCGGTGCGCTTTATCGTGTCGGGTAAATTCCCCGGCTGGCTGCATTTCATCGAGAGCGTGATCGCGATTGCCCTGTGGCCGCTGATTACCTGGCTGCTGCTGGCACCGCAGCGGCGCGCCGTCGACCGCGACCACACGCGTCCGATCTGACCGCCGGTAGAGCCCAATGACTGAATTTAAGAATAACGACCGGGAGATTCATCTCTTCCGTCTGCGCGTCGGCGCCCTGTTTGCGCTGGTGTTCCTGTGTTTCAGCCTGCTGGTGGCGCGCGTGGTGTGGCTGCAGGTGATCAAGCACAATGACTATGCGGCGCTGGCCGAAGGCAACCGCATCGCGATTGTGCCGATCGTGCCCAACCGCGGTCTGATCGTCGACCGCAATGGCGTGGTCCTGGCCCGCAACTATTCAGCCTATACGCTTGAAATCACGCCGTCCAAGCTGCGTGCCACGCTCGATTCGGTGATCGACGAACTGGCCACGCTGGTCGAAATCGGTCCCAAGGACCGCAAGCGCTTCAAGACGCTGCTGGCCGAATCGAAGAATTTCGAGAGCGTACCCCTGCGTACCCGGCTGACTGACGACGAAGTGGCGCGCTTTACGGCCCAGCGTTTCCGCTTTCCTGGCGTGGACGTGCAGGCGCGCCTGTTCCGCCAGTATCCGATGGGCGAGAGCGCGGCCCACGTGATCGGCTACATTGGCCGCATCAACCAGAACGAGGCGCGCATTCTGGAAGACGGCCCCGACGCCACCAACTACAGCGGCACTGACCACATTGGCAAAGAAGGCCTGGAAAAGTCGTATGAACGCTACCTGCATGGCCAGACCGGCTACGAAAAAGTGATCAAAACCGCTGGCGGGCGCGCCGTCAGCACCATGTCGCGCACCGAGGCCATTCCGGGCAATAACCTGATTCTGTCGATCGATATCGAACTGCAGAAAATCGTCGAGGAGGCGTTTGGCGAGTACCGCGGCGCGCTGGTGGCAATCGATCCGGCCACGGGCGACATCCTGGCTTATGTGTCGGCGCCGGGCTATGATCCGAACCTGTTCGTCGACGGCATCGACAGCCAGAGCTGGGCCGAATTGAACAATTCGCTGGACCGCCCGCTGATGAACCGCCCACTGCAGGGGACCTATCCGCCTGGCTCGACCTTCAAGCCCTTCATGGCGCTGGCCGCGCTGGAACTGGGCAAGCGCAGCCCCAACCAGGCGATTCACGATCCCGGCTATTTCACCCTGGGCGGCTACAAGTGGATGGACGATAAACCAGGCGGGCACGGGACGGTCGGCATGTTCGAGTCGATTGTCTTTTCCTGCAACACCTACTACTACCAGCTGGCCAACGACATGGGGATCGATGCCATCCATGACTTCATGAAGCCGTTCGGCTTTGGCCAGAAGACCGGCATCGATCTGGAAAATGAGAAGACCGGTGTGCTGCCATCGAAGGAATGGAAGCGCCAGCGCTTTGCCCGCAACAAGCTGGCCCAGGCCTGGCAGGGTGGTGACACCGTCAACATCGGCATTGGCCAGGGCTTCAACAGCTACACCGTGCTGCAGCTGGCGCACGCGGTGGCCAACCTGTCCAACAATGGCGTGGTGATGAAACCGCACCTGGTCAAGATCATTGAAGATGCTGCTACCAAAAAGCGCACCCTCACGGTACCGACCGAGAGCATGCGCATCGCGCTCAAGCAGGAAAATATCGACGTAATCAAGCGCGCCATGATTGGCGTGGCCGAGCAGGGCACGGGCCGGCTGGCCTTTGCCAACGCGGGTTACACCTCGGGCGGCAAGACCGGCACCTCGCAGGCAGTAGGACTCAAGCGCGGCGAAAAATACAATGCCAAGAACATGGCCGAACGGTTGCGCGACAATTCGCTCTATGTGGCCTTCGCGCCAGCCGACAAGCCGCGCATCGCGCTGGCGCTGGTGGTGGAAAACGCCGGCTTCGGCGCCGCCATCGCCGCGCCAATCGCGCGCAAGACGCTCGACTATTACCTGCTTGGCAAGCGCCCAGCAGGCAAGAACGACGCCAAGGTGCCAAAGGAAGACGCCGTTCTGGTGCCGCTCGAAGAAATGAAAACCGATACCGCCGAAGAGGCGCCATTCAAGGCGGGCGGGGAAACGCCCGCGCCAAAGGACTGAGCATGCGGATCAATGAACGGCGCTCCCTGTGGCGGCGCATGAAACCTTACTTCACCGTGTTCGACGGGCCGCTGGCGATGATCCTGTTTCTGCTGCTGGCCGTCTCCATGGTCTGCATGTCGTCGGCGGGTGTCGATTTCCCGGGCCGCATGGAAGGCCAGGTACGCAATGCCGTCATCGCCTTTGTGGTGATGTGGGCCGCGGCCCTGGTACCGCCCCAGACCCTGATGCGCCTGGCGGTGCCGGTCTACACCTTCGGCGTGGCGCTGCTCATTGCGGTGTTTGTGTTCGGGGTGGTGAAGAAGGGCGCGCGCCGCTGGCTGCACATCGGCTTTGATATCCAGCCGTCCGAAATCATGAAGATCGCCATGCCCCTGATGCTGGCCTGGTATTTTCACCAGAAGGGTGGGCTGGTGCGCTGGCACTCCTTCCTGGTGGCGGCGGCGCTGCTGGTGGTGCCGGTTGGCCTGATCCAGCTGCAGCCCGATCTGGGTACCTCGCTGCTGGTGCTGGCCTCGGGCTTTTATGTGATCTTTTTGGCGGGCTTGTCGTGGAAAGCACTCGCTGGCCTGTTCATCGCCGGCGCCGGCAGCCTGCCGATTGCCTGGTCCATGATGCACGACTATCAGCGCGAGCGCGTCATGACACTGATCGACCCCACCACCGACCCGCTGGGCAAGGGCTTCCACATCATCCAGTCGATCATTGCGATTGGCTCGGGCGGGTTTTCGGGCAAGGGTTACATGCAGGGTTCCCAGTCGCACCTGGAATTCATCCCCGAGCACACGACTGACTTCATTTTTTCCGTGTACTCGGAAGAATTCGGCCTGCTTGGCATTCTGGGGCTGCTGTTCATCTATCTGATGCTGATCGCGCGCGGCCTGATCATCGCCGCCAACGCGCCCAACCTGTTCACGCGCCTGCTGGCCGGGGCGATCACCATGATTTTCTTCACCTACGCCTTTGTCAATATGGGCATGGTCAGCGGGATCCTGCCCGTGGTGGGCGTGCCGCTGCCGTTCATGAGCTACGGCGGAACTGCTTTTGTGACATTGGGTCTGGGTATCGGTATACTGATGAGCATCCAGCGACACCGGAAACTCATTCAAACTTAGACCATGGAGGCGCGATGAACGTGTCGAGATTAGTCCCAGCGTTCATCGCACTCACCATACTGGCAGGCTGCGCCACCTCACCGGAAGGCGGGCGCGCGGTGGGCCAGCTGCCTGGCCACGGGGCGCGCCCGATCAGCCACGCCCCCATCACGCCCGATCTGCCGGCCGCCGGTTCCGGGCGCGGGGGCTATTATCAGGACGACGGTCCGGGCACCTCACCGCCCGCCAACCTCGATCAGATTCCCGATGCCGTGGTCAAGGCCGAGCCATACGCACGCTACTCGAACCGTCCTTACGTGGTGTTCGGGAAAACCTACACCCCGATGCTCGATGACCGCCCCTTCACGCAAAAGGGCTTGAGCAGCTGGTACGGGAAAAAATTCCATGGCCAGCGCACCTCGTCCGGTGAAATCTACGATATGTACAAGATGACGGCGGCCCACCCGACGCTGCCGATTCCTTCGTACGCGCGCATCACCAACGTCGACAACGGCAAGCAGGTGGTGGTGCGCATCAATGACCGCGGCCCCTTCCATTCGAGCCGGATTGTCGATGTGTCCTACACGGCGGCGCTGAAACTGGGCTTGCTCAGCAAGGGCAGCCAGATGGTCACGCTGGAGCGCCTGCTGCCTGGTGGGCAGAGCGATGCCGTGGCCAGCAAGCGCCGCCCCGCCGACGAAGAGGCGCGCCCTGCTGCCTTGCAAGGGCAGGACGACATCACGGCGCTGATCCTGGCCAACCGGACCGAGATCCAGTCCGAGAAAGCGCGTCCCGACAGTGAAGTCGAGGCAGCCGCGCCGGCTGCCGGTTTCTATGTGCAGCTGGGCGCCTTTGCGCGCGCCGACAAGGCCAATGACGTGCGCGAACGGGTCAAGGGGCAGGACTGGCTTGGCACCACGCTCGGCGTGGTGCGCGCGGGCGCCTTGCACCGCGTGCTGAGCGGCCCGTTCGCCAGCCGCAGCGAAGCCCAGGAAGCAGCGCGCGCCGTACCCGCTTCGCTGGGCTTGCGTCCCATCGTGATCAAACGTTAAACCCTCAGGAGAAGATATGAACCTGTCGAACGCGACCATCGGACAATTGATGCTGCCGGTGGCCGATCTGGAGCGGGGCATCGCGTTCTATCGCGATGTCCTCGGACTGCCGTTTCTGTTTGCGGCGCCGCCGCAGATGGCGTTTTTCCAGTGTGGCGCGCTGCGCCTGCTGATTGGCGTGCCACCTCCAGGCCAGCGCATTGCCGGTGGCTCGGCCGTGTATTTCACCGTGCCCGACATCGACGCCGTGCATGCCGAACTGGCGGGCAAGGGCGTGCCGTTCCAGCAAACGCCGCACCTGGTCCACAAGACCGAACAGTCGGCACTGTGGCTGGCGCAGTTCCAGGACCCGGACGGCAACCACCTCGCGCTGATGAGCGAAGTGCCGGATTTGCCAGGGCAGGGCGGCTGATGCAGCTGCCCCTGAATCTCCCGCTAAGCAAGACGGTCCTGGCTGATGGCAGTCTGGAGATGACCGCTGGCGAGGGGCGCTTCGTGTTTCTGCGCCCGCGGCCGGGCACCCTGCTGGTCACTATCAGCGGCCAGGACAGCGGTCAGTTCGGCACCGCGGCACTGGACGAAATCAGGATGGAAATCACGCGCCAGGGCACACTGGAATTGCTGATCGATGCCAGCGAAGCGGTGCTGGTCACCACCGAAGTCAGTCAGGAATGGACGCGCTTTTTCTCGCTCAACCGCCCGCAGCTGCGCCGCGTCAGCGTGTTGACCGGCTCCCGGCTGATTCATCTGACGGTGGCGATTGCCCAGCACCTGTCGCAGACCGGCAACCTGATTCAGATCTATTCCGACCGCGCCCTGTTCGACGCGGCCGGCGCCGGCCGCTAGACGCTTATTTGCAGCTGTGCAGATCGAGGTCGTCGAACTTGGCGGCTGCCGCATCGAGCTTGGCCCGGGTGTCGGTATCGACCTCGCTGAAGCGGTACACCACGCGGCTGGCCGGGCTGGAACGGGCCACCACGCGGGCGCTGCCCACGCCTTGCTTCTTCAGGGCCGCCAGCAAAGTCTGGGCTGCCGCTTCGGACTTGAACACGCCCAGTGAAATGGCCCATTTGGTGGGGCCGTTCTCATTCATGATGAAGTAGTTCGAGACACCCTGTTCCTTCAGTTCTGCCGCCTTGCGGTCGGCCGCTTCCTTGCTGCCCAGAGGCGGAATCATCACCATGTGCTTGCTCACTTCCTGCACCGTGACGTTGTCCTGGGTCTGGCGCGCACCGAGTTTGAGGGGCGCCACCAGGGTGCCGAAACGGCGCGCCTCGGCCGCATCGAAATTGCCAAAGCTGCAGGCCAGCAGCGTCGCCTTGGGCGCCGTATCGGCAGCGGGGACTGGGGCCGGGGCGGGCGTCTCCGGTTCTGGTTCGGGCGTGGTCAAACGCGCTGCGGCAGCGGCGCTGAGCAGCTTGAGCTGGTCGGTGGCCAGCTGATTGCGGATCCGCTCCGGCTCATGCTCGGTGGGCTTGTACGTGCCGAGATAGCCCTGGCCGTAAGCGAACAGGATGCCGTTGATGCAGAGCAGAGCCCAGAATAAAAATTTCAGCACGTGCTATCCCGTTGTGAAGTCAGAAGCGTTGGCGGCCCGTTGCAGGCCGGTCAGGACGATATTATCGACCATCCGGTGCGCCACGGCCAGTTGCGGTGCGATGAACGGGGCCGCGCCCCCGGAAAGCACGCACAGCGCCGCGCCATGCAGGGCAAACGCGCGTTCAATGGCGCCTGCCTGGGCGGCCAGGCAGCCGGACAGGATGGCGTCGTCGGTGTTGTCGGCAAAGCCGGCCGGCAGATCGCGCGCAGCCACCTGCGGCAGCTGGGCCGTGTTGCGCGCCAGTGCGGCGGCCATCAGGCCCAGGCCCGGCAGAATCATCCCGCCCAAAAAGTCGCCTTGCGCGCTCACCGCGTCGATCGTGGTGGCAGTGCCGCAGGTGGCCACAATGATGGGGCGCCCCGGTTCCAGCGCGCGCGCGCCCAGCGCGGCGGCAAAGCGGTCGCAGCCCAGCTGGGCCGGATTACGGTAGCGGTTGTGCATGCCGTCGAGCTGCGCGCGCGAGGCGAACCAGTCGATCGCGGTGGTCGGAATCATCAGTTGCAGCTGGTCGCGCAGGCGCGGGCCAGCCACATTGGCTACCAGCGCCCGCGTGATGCCCGTTTGCGGCCAGGACGCAGGCAGGTGATTGAGTTCGGTGTGGGTCACTGCACCGCTGGCCAGCCAGTCGCCCAGGGCCGCGCCGGGCCGGGCCAGGGCCCACTTGATGCGGGTATTGCCCGCATCGATCAGCAGCACCAGCTGTTGCGGCACCGCGTTCATGCCAGCACCCGCAGCGACACGTCACCGGCGACAATGGCAAGGCGCCCGGCTGCCGTATCGAGCAGCAGGGCGCCACGGTCGTCGACCCCGGCCGCACTGCCTTCGTGCAGCGTGGCGCCCTGGTCGACAATGGCCACCTGGTGTCCTTGCCAGGCATGCAGCCGGTTCCAGCGCGCGCTGAAGGCGCCAAAACCGGTTTGTTCGAATTCGGTCAGACTGTCGGCCAGCTGGTCCAGCAGCATTGCCATCAGTTCGGCGCGCGCCATGTTGGCCAGCCAGGGCGCGCCGGCGGCAGGGCGGCCAATCTGCTGTTCCAGTTCGTCGGGCATGGTCAGGTTCAGGCCCACGCCAATCACGGCCCACAGCGCGCCATCGGGCGCGGCCTGGGTTTCGATCAGCACGCCGGCCAGCTTGGCGCCATCCTTGAGTACATCGTTGGGCCATTTGAGCTGCACGCGCACGCCGAGGCGGGCCAGCGTTTCCGCCAGCGCCACGCCCACGGCCAGCGGCAGGCCCGCCAGCGCGTGCAGCGGCAGATGCAGCTTCCAGGCCAGTGAAAACGTGAGCGAGCCTTCGCTCGAGAGCCAGCTGCGGCCGGCCCGTCCGCGTCCGGCCGTCTGGCGCAGCGCCACCAGCAGCAGATTGTTTTGCAGCGCAGCGCAGCGCAGCAGCAGATCGGCATTGGTGGAGCCGGTTTCCTGCACCACCTCGATGGCGACCTGCTGCGCCGCGGCAGCGTGCGACAGGCGTGCGATGTCGGCGCCGTTCATGCCGGGGGCGCGTCCACTTGGCGCTTCTTGCGCGGCGCCTGGCCAAATGCCAGGTCGTACAGGGCGTTGGGCAGCGCGCGCAGCAGTTTGGCGACCCAGCCCATCTGCCAGGGGATGACGCGGTAGCTGTCGCCGGCGTCGATGGCGCGCACGGCGCGTTCGGCAAAGCGCGCGGCCGGCATCAGGAACGGCATGGGGTAGGCGTTTTTGGCGGTCATGGGAGTGGCAATGTAGCCGGGCGCGATGGTCACCACCTTGATGCCGAAGGGTTTGAGTTCCAATCGCAGCGATTCGCAATAGCACAGCACCGCTGCCTTGGATGCGCTGTAGGCACCTGCGCCAGGCAGGCCGCGAATGCCCGCCACGCTGCCAATGCCGACCAGTCGGCATGGACTGGCTTGCGCCTTCATGGTCGCGATGAAGGGCGTGAAGGTGGCCACCGTGGCGCTGACGTTGGTCGCCAGGATGGTGTCGAACACGTGCTGGTCTTCGGGATGCTCGGTCAGGGTCCCGTGCGAGACGCCGGCATTGGCAATGACGATATCGGCGCCGCCAAAGCGGGCCACAAAATCGTGCGCTGCCGCGCGCAGCGCGGCATGGTCAGTCACGTCCAGCGGGTACACCGCGTGGCGCTCGGGATGGGGCAGGGAAGCGGCCAGTGCGGCCAGGACGTCGGCGCGGCGGGCCACCAGCCCCAGCGAGGCGCCGCGGCTGGCGTATTCGCGCGCGAGCGCTTCCCCGATGCCGCTGGAAGCGCCGGTAATGAAGACCCGGCTCATGGCGCTGGCGCTGGCATGGTTACTTCTTTGCCGCTTTCGCCTGCGCGACCAGGAAGTCCATCACGGTCAGGCCGGCCTGATGCTGCTGTTCGACCGTCTGCACCGACTTGCCGGCCCCTTCGGCCACCTTGGAAGGCGAGGTGTAAAAACGGCCATCAATGCCGATCGACGGCCACAGATCGACATCGAAGGCGGCCACCGACGCTTGCGCCGCGCTCACGCGCGATGGCATGCCGAACGAGCGCCAGGTGGCCTCGAACTTGGCGGCATCGATACCCGCTTTGGCAACCCACGCCAGCACCGCCTGCTCGGAACTGAGATGCTGGTGCTCATCCTGTACGGCGGCGAAAATTTTCGCGTGCATGGATTCGGTCAGGCCCATCGCTTCGAGCGTGGTGTACAGACGCTGCAAAGGCTGTTCCGCAGGGCGGAAAGCCACATGCACGCGGCGGAAGCTGACCTTGTCGGCATTCTTTTTGACCCATGCTGCCAGGGCCGGCTCGAACGCGCGGCAGTGCGGGCAGGCATACGAAAAGAATTCGATGACTTCCACTTTCCCGGGCGCGGCGCTGGTGGCCAGCGGGGCCGGCAGGACCGTGTAATCGGTGCCGGCTTGCGGCGCCGAGGGCGACCCCATGGCAACGCCGCAGGAAAGGCAGAAGGTCAGGCAGAGCAGCAATTTGTGGAGCAGACGCATGGCGTGGTTCCCTTGTTATTTCTGGTTTTTGACGATGGCGACATCGACACCGCTGTCGAGCAGTTTCGAACGCGCCTTGTTCATCGTTTCGGCTTTGTCGAAGGGGCCGATGCGTACGCGGTACAACACGCCGCTGTCGTTCGCCTTTTCGCTGATGGCTGCTTCAAAGCCCAGCAGCGCCAGTTTGGCGCGCGTGTTTTCGGCGTCGTCAATTGCGCGGAAGGCGCCAGCCTGCAGGAAGTAAGTGATCTTCTCTTCTGGCGCGGCGTCGGCCGCTGCGGGCGCTGCAGCGGGAGCCGCAGCTGGCGTGGCAGCCGGTGCGGCAGCCGGCGTGGCTGCTGCAGGCGCTGGCGCCGCCGGTTTCACGGCCGGGCCGGCGCCCATGGCCGCTACAGCGTCGCCCAGCGGATCATCCGACGGCTTGTGCTTGTCGCTGATTTCCTTGTTGGCCTGGCGCGCCGCGTCCTTGTTGCCGTACATCGGCTTGTTGGGATCGGCCACCTGGCCTGCCGTTGGCTCGCCCAGTTTCAGCTTGCCCGACTTGTCGGTAAACGGGGTCGAACCTTTGGTGATGACGATGGCCACCACCACGGCGACGCCGAGGCCGACGATCAAGCCGGCCAGGAAGCCGCCAAGGGTGCCGCCGAGCTGGCGTTGCAAAGAGCGCTTTTCGATTCTCATTCTTGCTTTCACGGGAAATCCTGCGGTTACATTTTCTCGGGAGCGGACACGCCGATCATGGCCAGGCCATTGCGCAGTACCTGGCGCGTGGCGACCATCAGCGCCAGACGCGCGGTCTTGAGCGCTTCGTCGTCCACCAGCACGCGTTCGGCAAAGTAGAAGCTGTGCAGATTGGCAGCCAGGTCGCGCAGGTAGAACGCGACCTGGTGCGGTCCCAGTTCCTGCTGCGCGCGCGCCAGCATTTCAGGGTAGGCGGCCAGGGTCGCCAGCAGCGTCATTTCGGTGGGCGCGCCGAGGGGCGACAGGTCTGCTGCCGCCAGGTCGGACAGCGCACCGCTGAACTGCTCGAGCATGCGGCAAATCCGCGCATGCGCGTACTGCACGTAATACACCGGATTTTCGTCCGAGGTCTTGAGTGCGACGTCGACATCGAACACGAACTCGGTATCGGCCTTGCGCGAAGTGAGGAAGAAGCGCACCGCGTCGCGGCCTTTTTCGATGTCGCCATTGCCCGACCATTCAATCAGGTCGCGCACGGTAACGTAAGAGCCGGCCCGCTTGGAGATTTTCACTTCGGCGCCGTCTTTCATGACGGTGACCATTTTGTGCAGAACATAGTCGGGGTAGCCCTGCGGGATGCCCTGGCCGATGGCTTGCAGGCCGGCGCGCACGCGCGCGATGGTGCCGTGGTGGTCGCTGCCCTGCACATTGATGGCCTGCGCATAGCCACGCTGCCACTTGACCAGGTGGTACGCCACGTCCGGCACAAAATACGTGAAGCCGCCCTCGGACTTGCGCATCACGCGGTCCTTGTCGTCGCCGTAGTCGGTACTGCGCAGCCACAGCGCGCCGTCCTGCTCATACGTTTTGCCGGAGGCGATCAGGGCCTCGACGGTCTTATCCACCTTGCCGTCCTGGTACAGCGACGATTCGAGATAGTAGTTGTCGAACTTGACGCCGAACGCTTGCAGGTCGATGTCCTGCTCGTTGCGCAGATAGGCCACCGCAAAGGCGCGGATGGAGTCCAGATCGTCGACATTGCCGCTGGCGGTAACGGCGTCGCTGTCGCTGGCCTTGACGGTTTTACCGGCCAAAAAATCGGCGGCGATCTCGCCGATATAGTCGCCGTTGTAGGCTGATTCGGGCCAGGCCGCGTCACCTGGCTTGATGCCGCGCGCACGCGCCTGCACCGAAGCGGCCAGGGTGGCGATCTGCACGCCGGCATCGTTGTAATAGAACTCGCGCGTGACGGCGTAGCCCTGGGCGTCAAACAGCGACGACAGCGCGTCGCCGAGCGCGGCCTGGCGGCCGTGGCCTACATGCAGCGGGCCGGTCGGATTGGCCGAGACGAATTCGATCACCACTTTTTTGCCGGCGCCAGCCGCGCTGCGGCCGAAGGCGGCGCCTTCAGCCAGAATGGTCTTGACCACGGCCTGCTTGCTGGAGGCAGCCACGCGCAAGTTGATGAAGCCGGGACCGGCAATGTCGGCCGATTCGACCAGGCCTTTGCCGGCCGGGTTGGCCAGCAGCGCCGCGACCACCTGGGTGGCCAGTTCGCGCGGATTCATCTTGAGCTGCTTGGCCAGCTGCATCGCGATATTGCAGGCGATGTCGCCGTGCGACGGGTCGCGCGGGCGTTCCAGTACCACGTTCGGGGTCAGACCGCTGCCCGCGACGATGGGGGCGAGGGCATCCTGGAACAGGGCGGCGATTTCTTGTTTTTGCGAAGCGAGCATGTGCGGTGATCTGTCGTTGAAAAGAGCGGTGGCCTGGCCACGGGCATAACTAAGGACAATTATACTGGTTTGCCGCGAGCCGGAACACGGCGCCAGGCTGCGCCAGCGGGGTGGACCAGGCAGAGTTGCGGGCGAGGCATCAAGAATGACTTTTTTGCATCTGTCGATGCGTGCTCAGCTGTTGTTTTAATCGCTATGGCCAGCCGTGCTTAAGCCTCGCGCAAGTCTTACCCGGTACAATTGCACCTTTATAAAGCATCAAGAATCGAATCATCATGACCAACAAGCGCCCGACGCTCTCCCTCAAACCAGCCAGGCCTGCCGCGCCGCGGATCCGGCCCAGTTACGAGGTCAAGCCGGTGCTGCAGCCAGGGTTTCGTCCCAACCTGAAACCCGATTCGCTGGCGCTGTGTCTGCTGGGCGCGGCCAATGCCGTGGCCCAGGTGCGCACTGGCACCACGCTGCCGCAGGCGCTGCTGACGGCGTTTGGCGTGACCGCGGCCACGCCGCAGGCGCGCGGCGCCATTCAGGACATTGCCTACCGCACCATGCGTCAGCTGGGCCGCAGCGAAGCGCTGCTGGCGCTGATGACCTCCAAGGCGCCCGAGCCGGCCATGCTGGCCAGCCTGCTGTGCTGCGCCCTGTCGCTGATGGATACGCCCGATGGCGGCGCGCCACCGTACGAAGAATTCACCGTGGTCGACCAGGCCGTCACCGTGGCCACCTCGCACCCCGACATGGCGCATGCCAAGAACATGGTCAACGCCGTGCTGCGCCGTTTTCTGCGCGAGCGCGAAGAACTGGTCAAGACCGTGCTGCTGCAGCCGGTGGCGCGCTACAACTACCCGCAATGGTGGATCGACACGGCCAAGGCCGCCTACCCGTCCGACTGGCAAGCCATTC
This sequence comes from Massilia sp. CF038, assembly GCF_900129765.1. GTDB lineage: Bacteria > Pseudomonadota > Gammaproteobacteria > Burkholderiales > Burkholderiaceae_D > Telluria_A. The sequence continues at coordinate 1,859,616 of NZ_FQWU01000002.1, read as the reverse complement.
TGGCCGCCGGCAATGCCCAGCCGCCGCTAACCTTGCGCGTCAACGTGCGCAAGACCAGCGTGGAAGCGTACCTGCAGCTGCTGACCGACGCCGGCCTGGGCGCGCGCCGCATCGGCCCGTCCGCCGTGCGTCTTGACAAGGCCATTGGCGTGGCCGCGATTCCCGGTTTCGACCAGGGCCTGGCGTCGGTACAGGACGCGGCGGCCCAGCTGGCCGCGCCCCTGCTCGATGTGCAGGACGGCATGCGCGTGCTGGACGCCTGCGCCGCGCCGGGCGGCAAGACCTGCCACATTCTGGAGCTGGCCGACGTACAGCTGACGGCCATTGATTCCGATCCCAAGCGCTTGCTGCGCATTGAAGAAAACCTGGCGCGCCTGCAGCTCACGGCCACCCTCAAGGCCTTCGAAGCGCAGACCAAAGTATGGTGGGACGGCGAGCCGTTCGACCGCATTCTGGCCGACGTGCCGTGCACTGCATCGGGCATCGTGCGGCGCCATCCGGATATCCGCTGGCTGCGCCGCAAGGGCGATGCGCTCCAACTTGCAACACTTTCCGGCAAAATACTCGACAACCTTTGGCAGATGCTGCGGCCCGGTGGTAAATTGCTGTTCGTGACATGCTCGCTCTGGCCCCAGGAATCGGAGGCGCAGGCCGCCGCATTCGCGGTGCGCCATCAAGCGACGCGCCTTGATGCGCCCGGCCAGTTGCTGCCTGCCGGCGCTGGCGACCTTGACCACGATGGTTTGTTTTATGCCCTGTTCCAGAAGAACGCGGCGTAGCCGGTCCCCCATAATGCGATCGACTTTAAAGGTTCAGGCCCCCCTGTGACGCTACGATTTTTCCGACTCCTCGCCGGCCAGCTGCTGCTGTTGTTCGCGTGCGCACAGGCGCAGGCGGCGGACGGCATCGAGATCACGCGCGCCACGATCGAAGCGTCGGACGAAGGCTACCGGCTGGCGTCGGCCTATTCCTTTGAACTCAATCATGGTCTGGAAGACGCCATTCAGCACGGCGTGCAGCTGTACTTCACCACCCAGATCGAACTGACCCGCCCGCGCTGGTACTGGTACGACGACAAGGCCGTCTCGGAAAGCCAGACCATCCGCATCTCGTACAATGTATTGACGCGCCAGTACCAGGTGGCGCTGCTGGGCAGCATGCTGCAAAGCTTCGCCACGCTGGAAGACGCGATGGTGCTGATCCGCCGGCCAGGGCGCTGGCTGTTTGCCCAGCGCGGCGCGCTCAAGCCAGGCGAAACCTACAACGTCACGCTGCGCATGTTCATGGACCGCGAGCGTTTGCCCAAGCCGATTCAGGTCAATGCCTTCAGCAGTTCGCAGTGGCGCCTCGAATCGAAGGACAAGAAATTCCAGTACCGCGCGGAGTAAAGCCGTGAACCAGGCCTTGCGCTATTCCCTGATCGTCGGCGGCGCCGTGGTCAGCATTCTGCTGTTCCTGCTGGCCACCGCCTCGTCCAATTCGGGTTTCTTCGACCGTTACTATTCCTGGCTGCTGGGGCTCAACGCCGCCGTCGCCTTTTCGCTGCTGGTGTTCGTGGTGGTGGCGCTAGCGCGTCTTTACTCGCGCTACAAGGCCGGCAAGTTCGGCTCGCGCCTGATGGCGCGCCTGGTGCTGCTGTTTGCCGGCATTGGCATCCTGCCTGGCCTGGTGATCTTTCTGGTGTCGGTGCAGTTCGTGTCGCACTCCATCGACTCCTGGTTCAACGTCAAGATTGAAGCGGCGCTGGAGTCGGGCGTCAATCTGGGCCTGGCCGCGCTGGACCAGTCGCTCAGCGACCTGGGTGCCTCGGCGGAAATCACCGCCACCACACTGGCCGGGCAAGACCGCATGTCGACCCAGGCGATCCTTACGCGCCTGGTCGATGAGCGCGACGGCATGATCAGTGCGATGCTGATCGGGGTCGATGGCAAGATCATTTTGTCGGCCGCACGCAACCGGCGCCAGAACCTGGTGCCCGACATGCCGACCGCGCCCATGCTGCTGCAGGCGGTGATGCCGGGCGGGTACGCCCGCACCGAAGGCGCCGAGCGCGATTTCAAGGAAGGCGCGGCGGCGCCGCCAGTGCAGGGCGCCGATGCGTCGGCCGGGCTGCGGCAGCGCGTGGTGCTGGCCATTCCCGAGCCGCCGGGCGCGCAGCCGCGCTTCTTGCAGGTGATTCAGGCGGTGCCGGTCAACCTGGCCTCGAACGCGCAAGTGCTTAGCACCGCCTACACCGAATACCAGGAACGCTTCGTGGCGCGCGTGGGCTTGCGCCGCATGTATATCGAGACCCTGACGCTAACGCTGCTGCTGGCCATTTTTGGCGCGGTTGCCAGCGCGTTTCTGATCGCCAGCAATCTGGCGCAGCCGCTGCTGGTGCTGGCCGAAGGCACGCGCGCGGTGGCCGAAGGCGACTTGTCGCCGCGGCCGATCGTGGCGACCTCGGATGAACTGGGCACACTGACGCAATCGTTCAACACCATGACGGGCCAGCTGTTCGAGGCGCGCAGTTCCGTCGAGCGCAACCGCGCCGCGCTGCAAAGCGCCAAGGCCCACCTGGAATCGGTGCTGGAAAATATGTCGGCCGGCGTGATCGTGCTGGATGCCGACTTCAAGGTCGTCACGGCCAATGAAGCAGTCGAGCGCATTTTGCAGCACAACCTGGCGTCCGACATCGGCCGTCCGCTGGCCGAGGTGACAGGCCTCGATGCCTTTGCCGCAGCCGTCACGCGCGCGTTCCTGGCTCAGAGCGCGCAATCAGCCGCCAGCAGCGCCCGCCAGGTGCGCCACTGGCAGCAGCAGATTGAAATTCCCCGCCCGCAGGGCGCCACCGAAGACCACGACATTGTGCTGCTGGCGCGCGGCTCGCGCCTGCCGGTGCGCGCCGGCAGTGGCTTCATTGTGGTGTTCGACGATATCTCGGACGTGATTTCGGCCCAGCGCTCGGTGGCCTGGGGCGAGGTGGCGCGGCGCCTGGCGCACGAAATCAAGAATCCGCTCACGCCGATCCAGCTGTCGGCCGAGCGCATGCAGATGAAACTGGAATCGCGCCTGTCGGGTGCGGACGTGGAACTGCTCAACAAGGGCACGGCCACCATCGTCAACCAGGTCGACGCCATGAAGCGCATGGTCGACGACTTCCGCGACTACGCCAAGGCGCCGCCGGCGGTGCTGCAGGAGCTCGATCTGAATGGCTTGATCGACGAGATCCTGCATCTGTACCTGGCTGGCGACGGCAGCGATATCATTCACGCCCATCTGGCGCCAGGACTGCCGCACGTGATGGGCGACCCGACCCAGCTGCGCCAGGTGATCCACAACCTGCTGGCCAACGCGCAGGACGCGATGAACGACCGCGGACCGGACGCGCCGCCAGCGCGCATTGACCTGACCACCGAAGCGGTGCATTACACCAGCCCCGATGGCAGCGCCGGCACCGCAGTGCGCCTGGCCATCGTTGACAACGGTCCCGGATTTGCGCCCAAGATCATGGCGCGCGCGTTTGAACCTTACGTCACATCGAAGGCGCGCGGGACCGGCCTGGGGCTGCCGATGGTCAAAAAAATCGTTGATGAACATGGTGGCAGAATCGAGATCCAGAACCGCAGTGACGGAACTGGCGCGTCGGTCCTGATTTTGCTGTTAAAGTTATGCACGGATAGTGTATTGGCGTAAGTGCTGATCACGAATAGAATAGTGGCTAAGAGCTGCAATGCCGCAGTCGCGGGCCACATCAGGAAGGCGTACATAGATGGCAAACATACTCGTAGTTGATGATGAAATGGGCATCCGCGAGCTACTCTCGGAAATCCTGGGCGACGAAGGCCATGCGATTCAGCTGGCTGAAAACGCCCAGCAGGCGCGTGACGCACGCAATGCAGGCGCCCCCGATCTGGTGCTGCTCGATATCTGGATGCCCGATACCGATGGCGTCACCTTGCTCAAGGAATGGCAGCGCGATGGCTTGCTGACGATGCCTGTCATCATGATGTCGGGCCACGCAACGATCGACACGGCAGTGGAGGCAACCCGGATTGGCGCGCTCAACTTCCTGGAAAAACCAATTGCTCTGCAAAAACTACTGAAGGCAGTTCAACAAGGCTTGACCCGTGCCCAGGAAGCGGTGCGGGCGCCGGCCATCGCCCCGCGCCCCATGATGGCGCCGCAGGTCGAAGAGACCAGCAGCACTGCCGGCGCCCTGTTTGCGGCTCAGGCACCGGCTTCGATGCCGGTGCGCATTGGCGGCTTGCCGGCGGGTGAAGGCCATGGTTTCTCGCTGTCGTTTGACTTGCCGCTGCGGGAAGCGCGCGATGCGTTTGAGCGCATGTATTTCGAACACCATCTGGGCCGCGAAGGCGGTTCGATGACACGCGTGGCGGAAAAAACCGGCCTGGAACGCACCCACTTGTACCGCAAACTCAAGCAACTCGGCGTCGAGCCGGGCAAGCTGGCCAAAAAAGGCCAGTGATGGCGGCGCCGCCGGCGGCCGCCGGCGCAGCGTCTGCATGCTTGCTGACCATTGTCACCGGCCCCAGCGTGGCGGCGCGCGAGGCCGCCATCGGCGCGGCCCTGGTGCCGGGGCAGCGCGTGGCCCTGATCCTCGAAGGGCTGTCCGACGGCCGCTCTCCTCTTGTTTCTTCAGCAATGCTCAATGTGCACAGAGTGGCGCCCGCTTGCCTGTGCTGCACCGGTAATCTCGTTTTGCGTGTAACATTAAATCGGATCCTGCGATTGCACCCCGACCGGTTGTATATCGGCGTGGCCAATCCAGACCACCTTGATCAGTTGCGATCGTGGCTGCAGCAACCGCCATACGATCAGCTGTTGGAACTGACGCCGGACCTGCACCTGCCTTGAAATCGGTCCGGTTAGCCCCATTTCCCTATAACAGAGATTGAAAATCTGATCGAGCGAAGGAGCAAGCATGAACATGATTTATAACAGTGAGCAGTACAGCGTGGTTGAATTCGGCGCCGACCACAACCTCGAAGCCTTGCGCTTTGGCGGCTATGAAATCGTCGACAAATCCGGGCGCCGCGAAGCGTTTATCGGCGGCCGGCTGGCACAATCGTTCCGGCGCGACGTCAACAATCTCATCGCCAGCGAACCCACCATGGAAGAAATCGACGAGTTTCTCGGTTCCTATGATTCCCTCATGAGCCAGCCCGTCCTGCTCCACTAAAAAAAGCCAACATCGTCCTCGCGGAGGCGGGGACCCATTCCACGTTTCCGAAGTTGGTTCGCGTGCCATGGGTCCCCGCCTTCGCGAGGACGATGTAATGGTGCGCCGGCGTTACTCCCAGCGATATTAGTCCCATATGCTAAGCTGGCGCCCATGTGCCAACTTCTCGGAATGAATTGCAATGTCCCTACAGACATTGTTTTTAGCTTCACCGGCTTCGCCATGCGCGGCGGCCGCACCGATACCCACCACGATGGCTGGGGCATCGCTTTTTTCGAAGGCGCCGGCGTGCGCCATTTCGTCGATCACCAGGCGGCTGTCGATTCCCCAGTTGCGGAACTGATCAAGCGCTATCCGATCAAATCCAAACATGTGATCGCTCACATCCGCAAGGCCACACAAGGCCATGTGGCGCTGGAAAACTGCCATCCCTTTGTGCGCGAACTATGGGGCCGCTACTGGGTGTTTGCCCATAATGGCGACCTGAAGGAATTTGCCCCCACTCTCAACGGTCCTTACCGCCCGGTGGGCAGCACCGACAGCGAGCAGGCTTTCTGCTTCATTTTGCAGGAACTGCGCACCCGTTTTGGCGACACCGCGCCAGCGCTACCACTGCTGCGCGCAGCCCTGGCCGAGCTGGTGCGCGCCATCGCCGCTCACGGCACCTTTAATCTGATGCTATCTGACGGGTCGGCCCTGTTTGCGCACTGCTCGACGAGCTTGCATTATGTTGTGCGCCAGTATCCCTTCCTGACAGCCAAACTGTCGGATGAAGACGTCAGTGTCGATTTTTCACAAGTGACCACCCCGCAAGACCGGGTGGCCGTGATCGTCACTGCGCCCTTGACCACCAATGAAGCCTGGACCGCGTTCGAGCCAGGCGAGCTGAAGGTATTTGTCGACGGGATGCCTGTGTAACAACCTTGTTAATATCAGAACTACAACAATCTGGCGCTTTCAGGTACATTAGCGCTATTGCATAAAATCAAGACGAAATTCTCACCGATGACCGCATCAAGCGACACCCAGCACGCGCCCGTGCGCGACTTTTATCTTGGGCGGCAACCCATCCTGGATAAAAACCAGGCCCTGTTCGGCTACGAAATGCTGTTTCGTAATGCGCTCGTCGCCGCCGCGCAGATTGAAACCGACATCAAGGCCACCGCCAGCGTGATTGCCCACGCCGCCCAACTGGGGCTGGAAAAGGCCATGGGCGACGCGCTCGGCTTCATCAATGTCGATGCCGAAGTGCTCATCAGTGACATCTTTGTGTTCCTGCCGCGCGAAAAGGTGGTGCTGGAAATCGTCGACAGCATGCGCGTCAGCGCGCCGCTGCTTGAACGCATTGCCGAACTGCGCAGCCATGGCTTTCGGTTTGCCCTGTCCGACGTCGGTCACGATACCCCCGAGCTGAGCCAGTTGTTGCCGCTGATGGATTTCATCAAGCTCAACGTGCGCGACATTCCTCCGGCGGCATTGGCGCGACTGGCCGACAATTTCAAAAAGGCTGGCAAGAAAATTTTGGCTGAAAAAGTCGAGACCCGGGCCGAGTTTGAATCCTGCCTGGCGCTTGGTTTTGACTACTTCCAGGGCTTCTATTTTGCCAAGCCGTCGGTGATGATTGGCCGCAAGCTGTCACCTTCGCAGCTGGCGGTGGTGGAGCTGATGACCTTGATCACCTCCGACGCGGACAATATCGATATTGAACGTGCTGTGAAACGCGACGTGACGCTGGCCCTGAACCTGCTGCGGCTGGTGAATACCCCGGCAGTGGGCGCTCGCTACAAGATCGATTCGCTGAGCCAGGCTGTGTCGGTGCTGGGGCGGCGCCAATTGCAGCGCTGGCTGCAGATCATGCTGTACGCGGAACCGGCGCGGCGCGGCAGCAGCATGACGCCATTGTTGATGCTGGCCACCACGCGCGGGCGCATGCTGGAGCTGCTGGCGCAAAAGCTGCGGCCCAGCCAGCGCAACATTGCCGATGTCGCCTTCACGGTGGGGATCATGTCGCTGATGGATGTGCTGTTCGGCATGACAATGGACGAGATCGTGGCCCAGATTCCGGTGATCGACGAAGTGGCCGATGCCTTGCGCACGCGCAGCGGCTTTTTTGGCGAGCTGCTGCACCTGGCTGAATGCATCGAACGGATGGAAGAGATGGAAGACCAGGTCGAACCGGCCTTGCGTGGCCTGGCCTTGTCGACCGACGAATTGGTGCAGCTGGAAATGGCCGCCTTCGAGTGGAGCGACACAGTCGTTCGCTACGCGCTTTAAAATCACCCAACACATCGTCCTCGCGGAGGCGGCGGTCCGACGATTCGGGACCCATGCCACGCATGCGTGCTATGGGCCCCGAGTCGTCGGACCGCCGCCTCCGCGAGGGCGATGTGGAGGGTCAGGACAGGTTAGGGGCCAGCCAGCGCTCCAGATCATCCTTGCTGACGCCACGGCGGGCGGCCATGTCATTCACCTGGTCGTCACCGATTTTCCCCACCACGAAGTACTTCGCTTCCGGATGCGCAAAATAGAAGCCTGACACGGCCGCACCGGGGAACATGGCGAACGACTCCGTCAATTCCATGCCGATCTCCTGCGCTTGCAGCACCTTGAACATGTCCGCCTTGACCGTGTGTTCCGGGCAGGCCGGGTAGCCTGGCGCCGGACGGATGCCTGCGTAGCGCTCGGCGATCATGTCTTCATTGCTCAGGTGCTCGTCTGGTGCATAGCCCCACAAATCCGTGCGCACGCGCTCGTGCATGTATTCGGCAAACGCTTCGGCCAGACGGTCGGCCAGCGACTTGAGCATGATGGACGAGTAGTCGTCATGCGCGTCTTCAAAGCGCTTTTCGTATTTTTCGATGCCCAGACCTGCCGTTACGGCAAACATCCCGATGTAATCCTTGATGCCCGAGGCCTTGGGTGCGATGAAATCAGCCAGGCACTGGTTGGGCCGCTGCACACCATCGACCAGCGGCTTGACGCCTTGCTGGCGCAGGCCGTAATAGGTAAAGGCAACCGTGCCGCGCGTGTCGTCGGTGTAGATCTCGATGTCGTCATCGTTGACCGTGTTGGCCGGCAGCAGCGAGACCACGCCATTGGCCGTGAGCCAGCGGCCTTCGATGACTTTTTTCAGCAGCGCCTGGCCTTCGGCAAACACCTTGGTGGCGGCGTCGCCGACCACCGCATCCGTCAAAATGGCAGGGAAGGGACCAGCCAGATCCCAGGTCTGGAAGAATGGACCCCAGTCGATGTACTTGGCGATCAGCGCCAGGTCGACATTCTTGAACTCGCGCCGGCCAATGAACTTCGGCCTGGCCGGTGCAAAGTCGAGCTGCATCTTGTTGGCACGTGCGGCCGCCAGCGGCAGAATCGGCAAGGCCTTCTTGTTGGCGTGCTGCTCGCGGATGCGTACGTAATCCTGTTCGATGTCTTCGATGTATTTGTCGCGGCTTTCAGGCGTGAGCAGCGACTGCGCCACCGACACCGAGCGCGAGGCGTCCGGCACATACACCACCGGGCCTTCGTAGTTGTGCGCGATCTTGACGGCTGTGTGGGCGCGGCTGGTGGTGGCGCCGCCAATCAGCAGGGGAATCTTCAGCATGCGGAAGTGCGGATCGCGCTGCATTTCCTTGGCCACGTGCGCCATCTCTTCCAGCGAAGGCGTGATCAGGCCGGACAGGCCGATCATGTCGGCATTCTCCACCTTGGCGCGCGCCAGAATTTCGGAGCAGGGCACCATCACGCCCATGTTCACGACTTCGAAGTTATTACATTGCAGGACCACCGAAACGATGTTCTTGCCGATGTCGTGCACGTCGCCCTTGACGGTGGCAATGACGATCTTGCCCTTCGGTTTGGCGACAATGCCGGTGCGTTTTTCTTCGGCCAGCTTTTCTTCTTCGATGTACGGGATCAGGTGGGCCACGGCCTGCTTCATCACGCGCGCCGACTTGACCACCTGCGGCAGGAACATTTTGCCCTGGCCGAACAGGTCACCGACCACGTTCATGCCATCCATCAGGGGGCCTTCAATCACGTGAATCGGCCGCCCGCCATTGCCCAGCAACTGCTGGCGCGCTTCTTCGGTGTCGTCCACGATCCACTGGGTGATGCCATGTACCAGCGCGTGCGACAGGCGCTGCTGCACAGTGCCTTCGCGCCATTCCAGATTTTGCACATCCTGCTTGCCGCCTGCCTTTAGGGTGCCGGCGATTTCAATCATGCGTTCGGTGGCGTCGTCGCGGCGGTTGAGCACCACGTCTTCGACCCGTTCGCGCAGCTCGGGCGCAATGTCGTCGTACACACCCATCATGCCGGCATTGACGATCCCCATGGTCATGCCGGCTTTGATGGCGTGGTACAGGAACACGGTGTGGATCGCTTCGCGCGCCGGGTCGTTGCCGCGGAAGCTGAACGATACGTTCGAGACGCCACCCGAGATTTTTGCGTGCGGCAGGTTGGCGCGAATCCAGCGCGTGGCGTCGATAAAATCGACCGCGTAGTTATTGTGTTCTTCGATGCCGGTGGCAATGGCGAAGATGTTCGGGTCGAAGATGATGTCTTCCGGCGGGAAGCCAACCTGCTCGGTCAGCACCTTGTAGGCGCGTGCGCAAATTTCGGTCTTGCGCGCAAAGGTGTCGGCCTGGCCCTGCTCGTCGAAGGCCATCACGATGACCGCAGCGCCATAGCGGCGGCACAATCTGGCCTGGCGAATGAATTCTTCTTCGCCTTCCTTCATCGAGATGGAATTGACGATGGCCTTGCCCTGCACGCATTTCAGGCCCGCTTCGATCACCGACCATTTGGACGAGTCGATCATGATGGGCACGCGCGAAATGTCCGGCTCCGATGCGATCAGATTCAGAAAGCGTTCCATCGCCGCCTTCGAGTCGAGCATGGCCTCGTCCATGTTGATGTCGATGACCTGGGCGCCGTTTTCCACCTGCTGGCGCGCCACTGACAGCGCTTCGTCGTACTGCTCGTTGAGAATCATGCGCGCAAATGCCTTGGAACCGGTGACGTTGGTGCGCTCGCCCACGTTGACGAACAGCGAACTGTCGTCAATCGTGAACGGTTCCAGGCCGGACAGGCGCTGCGCGACCGGAATCTCGGGCACAGCGCGCGGCGCGGTGTCGGCCAGCATGTCGGCAATGGCCTTGATGTGCTCGGGCGTGGTGCCACAGCAGCCGCCGGCGATATTCACGAAGCCGCTGTCGGCAAATTCACGCAGCAGGGATGAGGTATCGGCCGGCAATTCATCGAAACCGGTGTCGCTCATCGGGTTGGGCAAGCCCGCATTTGGGTAGATGCAGACAAAAGTGTCGGCAATTTGCGACAGTTCTTCTGCATATGGACGCATCAGTGCGGCGCCCAGCGCGCAGTTCAGGCCAATCGTCAGCGGCTTGGCGTGGCGCACCGAATTCCAGAAGGCAGGCACGGTCTGGCCCGACAAAATACGGCCCGAGGCGTCGGTGACGGTGCCCGAGATCATGATGGGCAGGCGCTGGCCGGGATGTTCTTCAAAATACTGGTCAATGGCGAACAGGGCCGCCTTGCAGTTGAGTGTATCGAAGATGGTTTCCACCAGCAGCACGTCGGCACCGCCGGCAATCAGGCCGCGCGTCTGCTCATAATAGGCAGCGACCAGCTGGTCGAAGGTGACGTTACGCGCGGCCGGATCGTTCACGTCGGGTGAAATCGAGGCGGTCTTCGGGGTCGGGCCCAGGGCGCCGCACACGAAGCGCGGCTTGTCCGGGGTGGAATACTTCTGGCAGGCCGCGCGCGCCAGTTTGGCGGCCTCAACGTTCATCTCGTAGGCCAGGTGGGCCATGTGATAGTCGTCCTGGGCAATGCTGGTGGCACCGAAGGTATTGGTTTCGATCAGGTCGGCACCGGCAGCCAGATAGCGCTCGTGGATTTCCTGAATAATATGGGGCTGGGTCAGGGTCAGGAGTTCGTTGTTGCCTTTTACGAACAACTCTCGCGCGCCGCTGGCAGCGGGCGCGGCAAAGCTGGCAAAGCGCCCGTCCGGACCGCCGCGATAGGCCATCTCGTCCAGTTTGTACTGCTGGATGATGGTGCCCATGGCGCCATCGAGGATCATGATGCGGCGCGACAAGATGGCGCGCAGCTGGGTTTCGATGGCGGAGATGGCAGGGGCAGCGGTGGTCATGGGGATGCTTTCAGTGGACGTCGAGGCCGGCTTGGGGCGGCCTAAAATTATACGTCATCAGGCAACTTTGGTTTTTCCGGGGGCTTCTTTGTATCTTTGTGTAAGTTTTAACCGGTTTGATACACGCCGATACAAAACGGGCCGTGCCAGCAATCTTGTCGTTACATGGTCCCAGCACAATCCTATACACGCGGCAATAAATGATGATATAGGAGCAACACATGAACGAAGATTTCCAAGCGACCTGGCCAGAACAGGCTTCCCTGAGCAGCAACAATGGTGGCGAGAATGCCGCACGCCCCGTGGGCAACCCGGCGCTGAAACAGATCGTGACGATCCGCCTGGATGTGGACATGCTGAACTGGTTCAAGTCGGCTGGCCCAGGCTACCAGACGCGCATCAACCAGATCCTGCGTGAACACATGGATGCCCAGCGCGCCAACGGCGGCAAGGCAGACTGAAGTAAGGAGAACGGCCGGCTCAGTCGAAACTGAGTTCGGCCAGAGGGAAACCTTTGAGGAATTCGGCAGCCGGCAAACGCTTGCCGCCGGGTTTCTGCAGTTCCGTCAGGCGCAGGGTACCGCGCTTGCACGCCACCACGATGCCATGTTGCGCATCGGCTGCCAAGACCTGCCCCGGCAGGGCGTCGCTGGATGCTTCCAGTGGCTGGGCACCCCAAATCTTGATGGTTACACCGTTCACCTCGGCATGCGCGCCGGGGAAGGGATTGAACGCGCGAATTTTACGGTCCAGCTCGGACGATGACAGATTGAAGTCGAGGCGCGCTTCTTCCTTGCTGATCTTGGCGGCGTAATTCACGCCCTGTTCCGGTTGCGGGACGGCAAGCAGCTTGCCTTCAGCGCGCAGGCGCAGTGCGCTGACGATCATGCTGGCGCCCAGGCTGGCCAGGCGGTCGTGCAGGGCGCCCGTGGTTTCGTGCGCGCCGATGTCCACCGTTTCAATGAGCAACATGGGGCCGGTATCGAGGCCTTCTTCCATTTCCATGATGGTCACGCCGGTCTGCGTGTCACCGGCTTCGATGGCGCGGTGAATCGGCGCTGCGCCACGCCAGCGCGGCAGCAAGGAACCATGGATGTTGATGCAGGGTTTGATGTCGAGCGTGCTGCGCGGCAGGATCAAGCCATAGGCGGCCACCACCATGACGTCGTAGTCGGTGGCCAGCAGACGCGCGTGCGCCGCAGCGGCCTGGGCCGCACGTTCGGGATCCTTGCTGTCCATGCGCAGCGACAAGGGCTGCAACACGTCCATGCCATGGGCCAATGCGTACTGCTTGACGGCCGAGGCGTGCATTTGCATGCCGCGCCCGGCCGGGCGGTCGGGCTGGGTCAGGACCAGCGGGATCTGGAAGCCGGCCTGGTGCAGTGACTGCAGGGCGCTTGCTGCGAACTCGGGCGTGCCGGCGAAGACGACTTTCATCGATCAGTAACGGCGGCCGGCCGCTTTGAGGGCAGCTTCGCGTTCGATACCGCGATTTTCCTTGAGCATTTTGGCCTTGATGCGGTTGCGCTTGAGCGGCGACAGGTATTCCACAAAGACCTTGCCTTGCAGGTGATCCATTTCGTGCTGGATACATACAGCCAGCAAGCCGTCGGCCGTCAGTTCAAACGGTTTGCCGTTCACGTCCAGGGCGCTGACCTTGACCTGGGCCGGGCGCTCGACGCCATCGTAGATGCCAGGCACCGACAGGCAGCCTTCGTCGTAGACTTGTTTTTCGGGGCTGGACCAGACGATCTGCGGGTTGATGAACACGCGCAATTCGTCCTTGGTCTCGGAGGTATCGATCACGATCAGTTGCTCGTGTACGTCAACCTGGCTGGCAGCCAGGCCGACGCCAGGCGCGTCGTACATGGTTTCGGCCATGTCGGCGGCCAGTTTGGTGATCCGTTCGCCGAATTCGGTGACGGGTTTGGCAACCTTGTGCAAGCGCGCATCCGGGTAGCGGAGAATATTCAGTATTGCCATATGTGTTATTAACTCGGTAACAATTCGTTCAATTTTTGATACGGAAAACTGCGGAAAATGCTTCCGCACAACAAAAACGCAACACGTCGATCAGGGGCAAAATCGCGGTTTGTCTTGCTAGTTCAAGGATTTATGTGCAGAATTTGATCCAGTTCGGCAAGCTTTGCCCCCAGAATCGTCGATAGGGTCGCGTTTCAACGTGCTGTCTGTGGCGCCTCTGGCTGGTAAAGGTAATGAGTCCAGCTAGCAATTCCGTGTTAATGCCGCACTTTACGGACATCTCAATGAAAAATTTTAGCACAGTAAGCGCCCGCATTGCAGTCGCAGCGCTCTTTACCGGCCTTCTGGCCATCCCGGCCCAGGCCGCCAAAAAATGCGAATTCCGTGCCAATGCACCGGATCAGCATACCGTGGTCAAAGGAGATACCCTGTGGGATATTTCCGGCGCCTTCCTCGACCACCCTTGGTGCTGGCCGCAGGTATGGGGCATGAACAAAGATGAAATCAAGAATCCGCACTGGATCTATCCAGGGCAGATCGTGTATTTTGACCGCGTCAATGGCCGCCTGTCCCTGAACAAGCCTGGTTCCGACGGCGGCGCCAACGGCAACAACCGTCTGCAGCCGCAACTGCGTACCGAAGGCCTGGGCAAGGATGCGATTGCATCGATCCCGTCCAGCGTGATCGATCCATTCCTGACCCAGCCTCTGATCATCGAAGGCGACGAACTCAAGACTGCGCCGCGCATCGTTGCTGCCCAGGAAGGGCACGTCAACCTCGGCAAGGACGACAAGATCTATGTCCGCGGCGAACTGAACGGCGTGAGCTCGTTCCAGGTGTTCCGCCCAGGTGCCCCGTTGCGTGACCCGGTGACCAACAAGATCATCGCGTACGAAGCGCAGTATCTGGGTTCGGCCAAGGTGCATGCTGAAGCCAAGCCAGGTTCCGAAGTGCACACCATGATCGTCTCCTCGTCCAAGCAGGAAATGTCCGTGGGCGACCGCATGTTGCCAGCGCCGCCAACGGCAATCCGCAACTATGTGCCACATGCACCGGACCAGATGGTCGACGCGCGCGTGCTGGGTGTGTACTCGGGCGTGAACTTTGCCGGACAAAACGAAGTTATCAGCATCAATCGCGGTTCGCTTGACGGAATCGATGTTGGTACCACCTTGCAGCTGCATACTCTGGGTAAAACGATCAGGGATACCACGGCCAAGAGTGGCCCCAAGAATATCAAGTTGCCGGACGAGCAAAACGGCACCCTGTTTATTTTCCGGGTGTTCAACAAAATCTCGTACGGTCTGATTATGCAAGTTACCGAGCCCGTACAAGTCGGCGATCTGGCTCGCTCACCGGAGTAACATCGCCGTGCAAGACACGGACCCCACACCCGCAGTCAGCCAGGATCCATCCCTGGTTGCCTGGCTCCGTCTGGAGCAGACCCCGGGTGTGGGGTGCCTCACCGCCAACAGGTTGTTGGAACATTTCACTTCCCCCCAAGCCATCTTTTCCGCCAGCCATGCAGCCTTGCGCGAGCATATTGCTGATGCGCCAGCGCGCGCCCTGTTAACCCCGCCTGACGCGGCCCAGGCCCGCAGCCTCGATGCCATCCTGGCCTGGCGCAGCATGGCCGGCAACCATGTGCTTACCCCGGATCACCCTGCCTACCCGTCTTTGCTGCGCAAAATTGACGACCCGCCCTTGCTTCTGTACGCCAAGGGCGACCTTGCCCTGCTGGCCGGGCCGGCGCTGGCCATTGTGGGCAGCCGCAATGCTACTGTGCAAGGCCGGGCCACCGCCACGGCCTTCGCCCAGGCATTGAGCCAGGCAGGCTTGACGATTGTCTCCGGCATGGCCCTGGGCATCGATAGTGCCGCCCACGAAGGTGCCTTGCGCGGACCTGGGTCGACTGTTGCCGTGGTGGGCACGGGTGTGGACCGCATTTATCCGCGGCGCAACCGCGAGCTGGCGCACCGCATTGCCGAGGCTGGCTGCATTCTCAGTGAATATGCCCTGGGTACAGCGGCGCTGCCGGCCAATTTCCCCCGCCGCAATCGTCTTATCAGCGGGCTGTCGTGCGGCGTGCTGGTGGTTGAAGCCGCTGCCGAGTCCGGCTCCCTGATCACGGCGCACGTTGCCGTCGAGCAGGGCAGGGATGTGTTCGCCATTCCCGGATCCATCCATGCGCCGCTGGCAAAGGGGTGCCACAAGCTGATCCGCTCAGGCGCGCGCCTGATTGAAACCGTGCCCGAGTTGATGCAAGCATTGGCCCTGTTGCCGCTGGTGACGGCGAATGTCCCCGCGCCCTTGCCAGGGCCCGTACTGGAATCGCCCCACGCAGCCCTGCTGGAGAACATGGGACACGGTCCGCTGCATGGCGATATGCTGGCCGAAGTCGTGGACATGCCGCCTGGCGAGCTGCTGGCCGCCTTGATGGCCCTGGAACTGGCCGGAAAGGTCGAACGATTGCCTGGCGGATTGTTCCAGAGAGTCAATCGTTGAGGCAGGACGTGCGGCCCTTGTGCGCGGATGAGCTTAGCTGATAAAGTAGCACCATGTTCGATATCCTTGTCTACCTCTACGAAACTTATTACCGCCCGGATGCCTGCCCTGAGCCGGCCGCGCTGGCGCGCAAGTTGTCGGCAGTCGGTTTCGACGATGTCGAAATTTCGGAAGCCATTGTCTGGCTGACCGACCTGACCGAAATGGCCGGGGCCGAGCCCAGCGCGGCGTTTTCTTCCTCCGGCACCCGCTTCTACGTGGAGCAGGAAGTCGACGCCCTCGGTACGGCAGCCATTGGTTTCATCCAGTTCCTCGAAAGCGCCAAGGTGCTTTCGCCCGTGCAGCGCGAAATCGTGGTGGAACGGGCGCTGGCGCTGGAAGAATCGCCCGTCGGACTGGGCCGCCTGAAGATCATCGTGCTCATGCTGCTCTGGAGCCAGGGCAAGGAGCCCGACGCGTTGATGTTTGATGACCTGTTTGGTTCCGACGACGAACAGGCCCCCCGCTTGCTGCATTGATTCCCCAGTAATAGATTCCAAAATGCAATAACTGCGCCTGATCAGGCGCTTTTGTGCTTTCACATGCAGCGTCCCCTTGCAGATTGGCTGGCAACGCGCTTATCATTGGCCGCGAGTTGGATTGTTACAATTCGTGTATCAGGACGACAAAAGATCGGTGCCTGCGGCCGAGCATGTATGATGCGCCTGCCGAACCCCATATAAAGTACGACGAGAAACCATATGACAAAAACCCTCATCATCGCCGAGAAGCCCTCCGTCGCGAACGATATCGCCAAGACGCTGGGCGGCTTCACCAAGCACGATGAGTACTTCGAATCCGACGAGTATGTCCTGTCCTCGGCGGTCGGCCACCTGCTGGAAATCGCGGTGCCCGAAGAACACGACGTCAAGCGCGGCAAATGGAGCTTTGCGCACCTGCCGATGATTCCGCCATACTTTGCGCTGAACCCGATCGCCAAGACCGAGGCGCGCCTGAAGGTGCTCAACAAGCTGATCAAGCGTAAAGACGTCAGCCAGCTGATCAACGCATGCGATGCGGGGCGCGAAGGGGAATTGATCTTCCGCCTGATCGCGCAAAACGCCAAGGCCAAACAGCCCGTCAAACGCCTGTGGCTGCAATCGATGACGCCGGGCGCGATTCGCGAAGGCTTCAACCAGTTGCGCAGCGACGAAGAGATGCTGCCGCTGGCTGACGCCGCGCGCTGCCGTTCCGAAGCGGACTGGCTGATCGGCATCAACGGCACCCGCGCCATGACCGCGTTCAACTCGAAAGAAGGCGGCTTCTATCTGACCACCGTGGGCCGGGTGCAGACCCCGACCCTGTCGATCGTGGTGGAACGCGAAGACAAGATCAAACGCTTCATCCCGCGCGACTACTGGGAAGTGCGCGCCGAATTCGTGTGCGCCGCCGGCGTGTACGAAGGGCGCTGGCTCGACCAGTCGTTCAAGAAGGACGAAACCGATCCCGAAAAGCGCGCCGAGCGCCTGTGGAGCAAGGCCGCCGCCGATTCGATCGCGCTGGCCTGCAAGGGCCGTCCCGGCATTGTGACCGAAGAATCGAAGCCGACCACCTCGATGGCGCCGGCCCTGTTCGACCTGACCAGTTTGCAGCGTGAAGCCAACGGCCGCTTCGGCTTCTCGGCCAAGAACACGCTGGGCCTGGCGCAAGCGCTGTACGAAAAGCACAAGGTGCTGACCTACCCGCGTACCGATTCGCGCCATCTGCCGGAAGACTACATCAACACCGTCAAAGAGACGATGGTGAGCCTGGCCGAGAACAATAACTACCACCAGTTCGCCAAGCAGATCACTGACAAGGGCTGGGTCAAGCCGAACAAACGCATCTTCGACAATACCAAGATCTCGGACCACTTCGCGATCATCCCGACCACGCTGGCGCCGAAGAATTTGTCGGAGCCGGAACAAAAGCTGTACGACCTGGTGACGCGCCGCTTCATGGCGGTGTTCTTCCCGCCTGCGGAATTCCAGGTCACCACCCGTTACACCGAAGTGTCGGGTCACCAGTTCAAGACCGAAGGCAAGGTCATGACCAATCCGGGCTGGCTGGCGATCTACGGCAAGGAAGCGTCAACCGACGCCGACAAGGACGACAACACCGGCGGCAATCTGGTCCCGGTGGCCAAGGGCGAGAAGGTCCACACCGACAAGGTCACGGCCAATGGCCTGGTCACCAAGCCGCCTGCGCGCTATACCGAAGCAACGCTGCTGTCGGCCATGGAAGGCGCCGGCAAACTGATTGACGACGACGAACTGCGCGACGCCATGGCCGGCAAAGGCCTGGGCACGCCAGCCACGCGCGCTGCCATCATTGAAGGCTTGCTGGGCGAGCGTTACCTGCTGCGCGAAGGGCGTGAGTTGATGCCGACTGCCAAAGCATCGCAACTGATGACGCTCTTGCGTGGCCTGGGCGTGAACGAGCTGACCGCGCCGGAACTGACGGGCGAGTGGGAATACAAGCTGTCGCAGATGGAGAAGGGCAAAATCTCGCGTGAAGAATTCATGCGCGAGATCGAGAAGATGACCCAGATCATCGTCAAGCGCGCCAAGGAATACAACAACGACACGATCCCCGGCGACTATGCCACGCTCAAGACCCCATGTCCGAATTGCGGTGGCGTCGTCAAGGAAAACTACCGCCGCTTCGCTTGCACCAAGTGCGAGTTCAACATGAGCAAAACGCCGGGTAGCCGCCAGTTCGAGATCGCGGAAGTGGAAGAACTGCTGGCCAACAAGACGATCGGTCCGATGCAGGGCTTCCGTTCCAAGATGGGCCGTCCGTTTGCGGCGATTCTGCGCATCGTGCGTGATGAAGACATCAAGAACATGAAGCTGGAGTTCGACTTCGGTCAGAACGACGATGGTGGTGAAGATGGTGAAGGCGTCGACTTCACCGGCCAGACCCCGCTCGGTCCGTGCCCGAAATGCGCGGGCGGCGTGTACGAAATGGGCCTGGCTTATGTGTGCGAGCACAGTGTCGCCAAGCCCAAGACCTGCGACTTCCGCAGCGGCCGCATCATCTTGCAGCAGGAGATTTTGCCCGAGCAAATGGTCAAGCTGCTCAATGACGGCAAGACCGACTTGATGCCGGGCTTTGTGTCGCAGCGCACGCGCCGCCCGTTCAAGGCCTTCCTGGTCAAGGGCAAGGATGGCAAGATTAGCTTCGAGTTCGAAGAACGCAAGGCCAAGCCGGGTGCCAAGACCAAGGCCGCGCCGGTGAAGGACGAAGAGGGTGACGAAACCGCAGCTGCGCCGGCCAAGAAAGCGGCCGCGAAAAAGGCGCCAGCCAAGAAGGCCGCGGCCAAAAAAGCGCCGGCTAAAAAAGCGGCGGCGAAGAAGGCGCCAGCGAAAAAGGCAGCGGCAGGTTAAAGTCTGCCGCGATTAAAAAAGCCGCGCACCGCAAGGTTGCGCGGTTTTTTTTACGACTGCTGCGGCAAGCCGCAAATCGCACGGCAACCACCGCATCGCACTGCAGCCACCACATCGCACTGCAGCCACCACATCGCACTGCAGCCACCACATCGCACTCGCGCAGGCGGGTGCCTATAGCACGTGTTATCAGAGGTGGTATGGGCACCCGCCTGCGCGAGTGCGATGTGGTGGTATTAGTGCGATGCGGTGATTCCAGTGCGATGCAGCCGTCACGGCCTCGCATGTAGCGGACTTTGCAACCGGCCGGACTGGCGATGGCGATTGTAGCCCCGCGGGCGATCTGCTAGCGGGCTTGCCGTGCGGGGGAGGTGATCCAGACGCCAACGAGCAGCAGCGACGGATAGATCAACAGTTCCAGCGCCGACATGGTCATGATGCGGGGCTGATTTTTGTCGAAGAAGTAAATGAGCTCATGCCCACGCAAATAGATGATGGGCGAGGAGATTGCCAATGCCGCAACCCAGGCGCCGCGCCCATAAACCTTCACCATTGGCAGCGTGACGAGCGTCGCGGCAGCAAGCGCGCCCACCACAGCCGCGGAAATCATCTCACCATATGGCCGCGGCGCGGCTGGTGTAAAAAACCAGGCGGAAAAATACATGGATGCGTAAGCGTTTGCGCAGAATCCAACGATCAGCAGAACGAATAGCACGATAAGTCTGTTGAGGGCCTGCGCGAGCTTTTTCCCCTCAAATTTCATGCCGGCTGCGGTCCTCATCGCTAAAGCCCAGCCAGCTCGCGGCCGATGTTCTCCAGCGCCTGCGCCGTGTACATGTCCGAGAACCAGGGATCGACAAACAGCGTCCCCTCATGCGCGCTGCGCTTGAAGTGCTGGAGAATATTGGCGCGTCCCGCGCGGTAGCCGGCGTCGTCGATGTGGCTGTACTCCTCGCGTACCGAGCGGCTGTACGCATCGTAGACGTCGTCCGGCTGGCCCAGAATCGCCAGGTCCACGCCCAGCATCACATCCTGCAGGCGGTGCGCACTGGTGCGCGCGCGCGAGTGGTCGGTGGCGCGGATCAGCGCTGCCGGAGCGTCGGCCGCGTCACCGCTATCGAGCCTGGACGCGAGCCACAGCTGCGCGCTTTGTTCTTCGTTGGTTTGCCCATCCTTGCTGCCGCCATATACGGCATCATGGAACCAGAAGGCCTTTTTAAGAGTGATGACATCGGCGGCCGGCGCGCCGTTGTTGGCTGCCCAGACGCCGATTTCGGTCAGGCCGTGCACCAGATGGTCGAGGTTGTGGTACGGCCGCTTGGGCGAGCCGTAGGCGGCGCTGCCGGTCAGTTTGTCGAACCACTCGGCAGTACCAGCTTGTTCGGCCGGCCACAGGGTGTTCCAGTCCTTGCGCAGCCAGTCCAGGATCCATTCCTGGTAAGCCGGGGCGGGCATGAAGCGTTTGGTCGTCCAGTGCCAGCCCACCGGCCCTTGCAGGCCGCGCACGAAGCTGGAGCTGACCGAACCCAGGTCGCGCGGCGGCATCACGAACAGGGTCTTGGCGCCGCCCACCACATCGACGTTGATTTGCTGGATCAGGTTTTCGTAGTCGAAATCGGAGGTATTGCGAATGCCGCGGATCAGGAAGTCGATGCCTTGGCGTTTGGCTGCGCGCGCCGTGTAGTCGCCCCGCACCAGGATCACACTGACGTTGGTCCAGCCCACGGCGGCAATGCTGCGCTCGACGATCTCTTTGCGCTTGATGGCCGGGAACTGCGGCTTCTTGGCCGGATTTTCGGAGATGAAAATGATGACTTCATCGGCCAGTTCGCGCGCTTCCTGGATCACCCACATATGGCCGTTGGTGATGGGATCTAGCGTGCCGGAGAAAGCGATTTTCTTCATGAGACGTCGGGGTGTAGGATAAATACCGACAGATTACATGACTTTTGCAGCTTATTTCAGGTCCTCGGTATAGAAGTAGACCGTGCCGCGGATTTTTGACCCTGGCAGGGCATGGGCAAGCTGCCGGCTGGACGGCTGCGACAGGCCTGCTTTCGGCACCACCAGCGCGTCTGTGGACGTGCCCGGGCGCGCCCGGATCGCAACGATGTGATCAATATCGGGACGGCTGTCGATCTGTTTGACCAGGAACCGTTCAGCGCCTTGACCGACCTGCAGGTAGCGCGCGTTCTTGCTGCGCCTGTGCGTGGCATCGAGCTGGCGAAACAGCAGCACCTGTTCGACGATCACAGCGGCTGCCGCATGGCGGGTGACGCCGCCTTGTTCGAAGTGGCCCTGCACGATATCGGCCTTGAAGGCGGTCAGCGCTTGTGCATGGGCGGGCGCGAGGCGGTCAATCTCGAACGGCTCCGGTGCCAGGGTCCACAATGCGACCCTGGCGGCCAGGCGGCGCCGCAGCTGCGCATCGAGCGCCGGGTCGGCCAGGCGGATGCGCAGAATGACCTGATAGTCATGCGGTGCGTGAAACATCGGCAGGTGCGACGCGTACAGCCCGCCGCTGCCGCCAAACAGCACCATGCCGTGCTGCCCGTAGGTCGGCCCGGCCGCGCGGGAAAACGGCGTCAACAGAACACACAGGACAAGCAGAATCAGTTTTTTCATGTCATGCCTTCACCAGCAGTTTGCCGCGATGCTCACCTGTGAACAGCGCATTGAGCGCCGATGGCAGCTGGTCGAAGCCATCGATGATGCTTTCCTCGAACACGATCTCGCCCGCGCGTACCCATGGCGCGACGATGCGCGTCATTTCGTCCATGCGGTGCACATAGTCGCGCGCCAGGATGCCCTGCATGGTGGCGCGCTGATACAGCATATGGTGCAGCAGGCGCGGCCCCGGCGGCGGCGTATCGAGACCGCCGCTGTACTGGCTGATCTGGCCGCAGATGACAATGCGCGCGCGCCGGTTGATCAGCGGGAGCACGGCATCGGTGACCATGCCGCCGACGTTGTCGAAGTAGACATCGACACCGCCAGTGAGCGCCTTGATCGCCGCGCCCATGGAATCTGGATCCGCATGATCACGGTAGTCGATGGCCCAGTCGGCACCGAGCGTATCGCGCAGCCATGCGCATTTCGCAGCGCCGCCGGCAATGCCCAGCACGCGCGCGCCGTGCCGTTTGGCGAATTGCAGCACCAGCGAGCCGACTGCACCCGCCGCGCCCGACACCACCACGACTTCGCCCGCGTGCGGCCGGCCCGCTTCGGTCAGACCAAACCAGGCGGTCCGTCCTGGCATGCCCAATACGCCCAGCGCGGTGGTCACCGGCGCCACCGTGGAATCGAGCAGTGTGAGTTCAGCTGCCGCTACGCGGGCGTGGGTTTGCCAGCCCGTGTAACAGTGTACCCAGTCACCCGACGCGAACGCGCTGGCCTTCGAGGCGAGCACCTGAGCCACCACGCCGCCTTGCTGGACCACGCCAAGCGGGTGGGGCTGCGGATCGTAAGTGGCCTTGGCCGACTGGCCGATGCGCATGTAGGGGTCGACGCTGAAGTAGCGCGCTGCAATCAGGACTTCGCCTGGCGCCAGGCTGGTGTCGAGCGGCTGGGTATGCAGTTGGTAATGCGACGGGCCGACCGTGCCTTGCGGGCGCTGCGCATAAATCCATTGTTGCTGGGTGATGGCCATTGTGAGGAGCTGCATTCGTGGGCAAGGCGCCCATGCTACGGCGATCGTTCGGTCGCGTAAAGCAACATATAATCATGTTTTGCGTCTTGATTGGACATCATGAACCTGAGCGATTTGCGGGTATTTGCCACCGCTGCGCGCCAGCCATCGCTGGCGGCGGCCGCGCTCGAGCTGCATTTGACACCATCGGCCGTATCAAAGGCGCTGCGGCGCCTGGAGGACAGCCTGGACACGGTGCTGTTCGACCGCACCGCCAAACAGCTGGTGCTCAACGAGGCCGGCCGGCGGCTGCTGGAGAGTGCGCGCGCCTTGCTGGCGCTGGCCGACCAGGCGCGCGCCGACCTGATGGGACAGCGCAGCGCCTTCGATTGCCGTCTCGGTGGACCAGCGCTGCTGCTGTGGCGCCATGGCCGTGCGGCCGGCGATGCCTTGCGCGCCTGGCCGGACGCGAGCTTGCGCCTGCAGGCGATGTTCGAGGATGACGCACTGGCGGCGCTGGCGCGGGGCGACATCAACGCGGCCCTGGTCACCAGCGCCGCCATCGAAGGACGTGCGCAACTCTGGTCTGCCGAATGGGAGGCGACGTCGCTGGGGGAGCTGAGTTTGCAGTTGGTGGCCGGACTATCGCACCCGCTGCTGACCGGGCGGCGCACAAAAAACGGTGCCGTGCGGGCCAACAGTGCGACAGTGCTGACGCACGACTTTGCGTGCCCGCCACGATCGCTGTTTTGCGGGGTACAGCGCGGTACGCGTTCAGACGGCTGGCGCGACGATCAGCTGCCGCGTCGCATTCGCTACTGGACCGACGATCTGCAGCTCTTGCTCGGCTTTGTGAAGCGCGGCGAGGCGCTGGCCTATTTACCGGACTTTGCCCTGGACGACCCGGATCTGGTGCGCATTCAGGTCGACGATTGCGCGTTTCGCTGCACCGAACAGGTATGGCTGGTGTGGAACAAGGTGCACGCTGCAGAATGGCAGCGTGCTTTGGCGCGTAATTTAACGACGCTCAGCCAGCATCGTTCAGCGGCAGCGTGAGCTTGAACGCCGCGCCCTGGTCCGGCGCGCTCTCCACTTCCAGCGTGCCGCCATGCGACTCGGCCAGCTGGCGTGCAATGTACAGGCCCAGTCCCAGCCCCTCGCGCACTTCCTTGGTGCCCGCCCGTTCGAACGGTTTGAAGATGCGCAGCTGGTCTTCGGGCGAAATGCCCACGCCCTGGTCGCGCACCACGATCTCGGCGCTGTTTGCGCACATCGACAGCGAAATCGTGACCGGCTTGCTGCCGCCGTAGCGCAGTGCATTGGTCAGCAGGTTGATGATGATCTGCTCGACCCGGAATTCGTCCCACACGCCCGTCACTGCGCTCGGCGCGTCCAGCGCAATGGTGGTGCCGGCTGCTTCGGTGCGCTGCGCCAGGTCGTTGACGATGCGCTCGAGCAGGGCCGACAATTCGGTCTGCGCCGGCCGGATCGACAGCTTGCCGCTGCGGATGCGCGAGACGTCGACCATGTCGTTGATCAGCCGGATCATGCTCTGGATCTGGCGACCGTCGCGCGCGACCATCTTGCGCAGGTTTTCCTCGCTGAAGGCGCTCAGATTGCCCTTGTTGAGCTGGATGTCGCGCAACTGGGTTTCCAGGAACAGGGTGTTGAGCGGGGTGCGTAGTTCGTGCGCCACCATCGACATGAAGTCGTCGCGCATCTGCACTGCGCGCTCGAGCTCGGCCTGGGTGGCGCGCAGCTCGCGCCGGCTCTCTTCCAGCGCTTCGACCTGGCGCTTGACTTCAATGCGCTGCTGGCACAGCGAGACAAAGACATTGACCTTGCTTTTGACCGCGGCGATATCGAGCGGCTTGTGCAGGAAGTCGACCGCCCCCGTCTCGTACCCCTTGAACGCGTGATTGAGTTCCTTGCCCGCGGCGCTGACAAAAATGATCGGCACATTGCGCGTGCGCTCGGTGCCGCGCATGAGCTCTGCCAGTTCAAAGCCGTCCATTTCCGGCATCATCACGTCGACGATGGCCATCGCAAAATCATGCTCGAGCAGCAGCGCGAGCGCTTGTTCGCCCGACGACGCCTGGTAAATGATGCGGTCTTCCTGTTCGATGATCTTTGACAGTGCGAGCAGGTTTTCCGGAAGGTCGTCGACGATCAGGAGCTTGGTGGTGTGCTGGTGCGTTCCCATCACATGGTCTCCAGTGTGGCCAGCAGATCGCGCATCTGTGCGAGCGCGAGAATGTGGTCGGGCTTGCGCGCACGCAGTGCGGCCGCAGGCATGGTTGTTATTTCAGCGTCGTCGGGATGCTGCACGATGCTCAGGCCGCCGGCAGCGCCAATCCGGGCCAGGCCGGCGGCGCCGTCATGGCTGGCGCCAGTGAGCAGCATGCCGCACAGGTTCGGCCCATACACGTCCGCCGCCGACTCCATCAGGATGTCGATGGCCGGGCGCGAAAAGTGCACCGGTTCTTCCTGGCTGAGTGAAAAGCTGCGGTCGGCCTCGATCGACAGATGATAGCCGGGCGGCGCAAAGTAGATGTTCCCGGGCGTGAGCGTGGCCTTGTCTTCTGCCTGCCAGACAGGCTGCGGCAGATGCTGGCGAAATACGTCGGCCAGACGGCTTTCGCGGTCGTCCGGCAAGTGCAGCACGATCACCACCGGGAACGCGGGCCGCGCCGGCAGGCCAGGCAACAGACGCAGCAAGGCGTCGATGCCACCAGCGGAGGCGCCGATCACCAGCGCTTCCACGCGGGTACGCTTGGGGCCCGTCATTTGGCGCCTTTGCGGTAAATGCGCTCGGCCTTGACGAGCGGCTCGAAGGCGCCGGCGTAGGCGGAGAAGTCGATGCTCTCCTTGCTGCCCAGGCCCAGAAAGCCACGATGGCAGAGCGACTCGCGGAACAGGCCAAGCGCACGGTCCTGCAGCTTGCGGTTGAAGTAGATCAGCACGTTGCGGCAGCACACCAGCTGGGTCTCGGAAAACACGCTGTCGGTGGCTAGGCTGTGGTCGGCGAAGCTGACGTTCTCGATCAGGCTGCGGTCGAACAGGGCGCTGTCGTAGGCGGCCGTGAAGTAGTCCGAAAAGGCCGCTTCTCCACCTGCCATCTGGTAGCTGGCGGTATAGGCGCGCATGCGCTCGAGCGGGTACACCCCCTTGCGCGCGCGCTCCAGCGAATGCGGGTTGATATCGGTGGCGTAGATGATCGAGCGCTCGAGCAAGCCTTCTTCCTTGAGCATGATGGCCATCGAATACACTTCCTCGCCCGTGCTGCAGCCGGCAATCCAGATCTTCAGCGAGGCGTAAGTGTGCAGATGCGGCACCACGTGTTCGCGCAGCGCCAGGAAATAGCTGGGATCGCGGAACATCTCGCTGGTTGGAATGGTCAGGAACTGCAGCAGCTGCATGAACGCTTCCGGATCGTGCAGCACGCGCGCCTGCAGCTCGGAGATGGTGGCGCAATCCATCTGGTGCAGCGCATGCAGCACACGCCGCTTTTGCGATGCACCCGAGTAGTCACGGAAGTCGTAGCTGTACTTGAGGTAGATGGCCTCCATCAGCATGCGCAGCTCGATCGTTGCGCTGTCCGGATTGGTCATTACAGGCGCTCCACGCTGGGCAGCCACACGCGCAGCAGCGAGTACAGACGGTCAAGATCGATCGGCTTGGCCAGATAGTCGGAGGCACCAGCCTTCATGCACTGTTCCTGGTCGTCCTTCATCGCCTTGGCGGTGATGGCAATCACGGGCAGCTTGGCAAAGCGCGGATTTTCCCGCAGGCGCCGGGTCGCTTCCAGGCCGTCCATCCCCGGCATCATGACATCCATCAGTACCAGGTCGATATCGGCCACCTGGTCCAGCTTGGCCAGCGCTTCAAAGCCGTCGCGCCCCACTTCCACGATGATGCCTTTTTGTTCCAAAGCGCTGGTGAGCGAGAAGATATTGCGCACGTCGTCATCCACCAGCAGGATGCGGCGTCCGTCAAACACGCGGTCGCGGCTGCGCGCTGTCTTGAGCATGCTCTGGCGCTCGGCCGACATCTGTGATTCCACCCGGTGCAGGAACAGGGTCACTTCGTCCAGCAGGCGTTCCGGTGAGCGGGCGCCCTTGATGATGATCGAACGCGAGTAGCGCAGCAATTCGGTTTCTTCGGCACGGGTCAGGCTGCGCCCGGTGTACACGATCACTGGCGGGAAGGCGGCGATTTTTTCCGCCGCCATGGTGCGCAGCAGTTCGTGGCCCTGCATGTCCGGCAGCTTCAGGTCAATGATCATGCAGTCGTAGATGGCGGTGCGCAGCAATGCCAGCGCCTCGGCGCCGGTCGGCACGGCCGTGATCTCGATATCCTCGTCACCAATCAGCTGGACCACGCTTTCACGCTGGCGGTCGTCGTCTTCCACCAGCAGCACGTGCTTGAGCTTCTGGGTGAATTTGCCTTCCAGCGTCTGGAACACCTGCTTGAGACGGTCGCGCGTGGCCGGCTTGATGACGTAGCCAATTGCGCCCAGCTGCAGCGCCGCTTCCGCGCGGTCATTGGCCGAGACGATATGCACCGGGATATGGCGCGCCACCGGGTTGTCCTTGAGTTTTTGCAGCACGTCGAGACCGGAACTGTCGGGCAGGCCCAGGTCCAGCAAAATCGCGTCCGGCTGCAGGTCGCTGGCCACTTGCAAGCCTTCGGCCGCGCTGTGCGCCACCAGGCAGCGGTACTGCATTTCGTGCGCCAGATCGAACAGGATGCGGGCAAATTCGACGTCGTCTTCGATCACCAGGACTGTGCGTTCGTTTGACGCGGCCCGTTGGCGGTCGTCCGGGAAAGGCACAGACACGGTTTGCGGCGCGCTGGCCGGGCGCGCTTGCGCGGGCGCCGGCGCGGGCGTGGGCGCCGGCGCGATGGCCAGGTCAAGCGCCAGCGTGGCCGGCAGCAGCAGGGTGAACACGCTGCCCTTGCCGGGCGTGCTGCTCACTTCGATGGTGCCGCCCAGCAGGGCCGCCAGGTCGCGCGAAATGGACAGGCCAAGCCCGGTGCCGCCATAGCGCCGGCTGGTGGTGCCGTCGGCCTGGCGGAAGGCTTCAAAGATGATCGCCTGCTGATCGGCTGCGATGCCGATGCCCGAGTCACGCACGGCAAACGCGATGCTGCCATCGGCGCGGCCTTCCACCGTCAGTGAAACCTGGCCGTCGTCGGTGAACTTGATGGCGTTTGACAGCAGGTTCTTGAGAATCTGCTGCAGGCGCTGGCCATCGGTATAAATGGTGGGCGGGGCGGAAGGCACGGCGGCAGCGGTCAACACCAGCCGTTTCTGGCTGGCCAGCGGTCCGAACATGGTTTGCATCGATTCTGCCAGCGCGGCCAGGGCGATGGTTTCCGGCGCCAGTTCGAGCTTGCCCGCTTCGACCTTCGAAATATCGAGAATGTCGTTGATCAGATTGAGCAGGTCATTGCCAGCGGCGTAAATGGTGTTGGCGAACTGGATCTGCTCCGGCTCCAGATTGCCCTTGCCGTTTTCCGACAGCAGCTTGGCCAGGATCAGCGAGCTGTTAAGGGGTGTGCGCAGCTCGTGCGACATATTGGCCAAAAATTCGGATTTGTATTTGCTGGCGCGCTGCAGGTCCAGCGCGCGTTCTTCCAGCTCGGCCTGGACCACGCCCAGGGCGGCGTTTTTCTGGTCCAGTGCATTGGCCTGGTCGGCCAGCTGTTCGTTGGTCTGCTCCAGTTCGGCCTTCTGGTTTTCCAGGATGGTTTGCGATTCTTCCAGTACGCGCGACTGCTCTTCCAGTTCCTCGTTGGCGGTGCGCAGTTCTTCCTGCTGCACCTGGAGTTCCTCGTTGAGCTGCTGGGTTTCGGCCAGTGCGTCCTGCAGGCGCCGACGCGCCATTGCCCCTTCCAGCGCGCGCCCCACGTTTGGCGCCACCAGCTCCAGGAACTCGATGGTGCGCGGCGGCGGCAACTGCAGGAAGCCCAGTTCGATCACGCCGTTCGGGCTGTTGTCGTTGTCGGTGGCGACCAGCACCAGGTGGCGCGGCGATGCCTGGCCCAGGCCCGAGCTGACTTTCAGATAATGCTCGGGCAGCTCGCCCTGCACCAGCGCGCGCTTGGACTTGAACGCCTGGCCCACCAGGGACTGGCTGTCGCTCTCGTCGTGCACACTGTGTCCGCCGGCAGGACCGGCGCCATAGCCAGCAATGCGGCGCAAGCTGCCGTCCTCCTCGCGCGCGTACATGATGCCGACCGCCGCGCCCGTGTATTCGGCGATGAATTCGATGGTGGCGCTGCCCAGGCGTTGCAAGCCTTGCTGGCCAATGCTGCGTTCAGCCAAAGCGGTCTGGCCGCTGCGCTGCCAGGCGGCGCGCTCTAGCGCCTCGCTGTGGGCGCGCTGCTGAGCGATGACGTCGCCAAAGGTATCGGACAGGCGCATCAGATCGCGCCGGCCGTGCCAGGCCAGCATGGCGCCCATGGCCAGCGCCACCAGCAGATAGATGGCCACGCCCATGCGGGTGGTGTTCTGGGCGCTGGCATTGCGCTCGAGCAGACGGCGCTGCTCGGCAGCCAGGTAAGCGTCAAATTGCTCGCGGATGCCGTCAAACAGCACCTTGCCGCGCTGGCTGCGCACCTGTTCCACTACATTGCCATTGGTGCGGCGCAGGGCAATGGTGTCGCGTGCGTACTGCTGCCACTGGGCTTGCAGACCGGCGATCTGGTGCAGGCGGGCCACCTGCGCCGGGTCATCCTCGCTCATCTTGAACAGGGTGCGCATGGTGGCGTCCGACTTGGCCATGGACAGGTTGTACGGCGACAAAAACACTTCGTCGCCCGTCAGCAGGTAGCCGCGCACCCCGGTTTCCTGGTCCACGGCCAGCTTGCTTGCCTCGTTGGCATGGCGGATCACGCGTTCGGACTGCTCCACGGTTGACAGCACCGACAGCAGGTAGCCAATGATGGCAGCAAAGATGATGGCGCTGAGCACGCCGATGGCCAGGGGCAGGGCAACGTTGCGTGTAAGTATTCTTTTGAAGCTGGTCTGGTCGACTGTCGGGGCGCTCTGCATGCTTCTCATCCGCTGCGAAAAATGCCAATTCTATACGAACGGCAATTTTCCCAGCGCATGCTTGTGGGCCGGCAGCCCCGATTTACTTGGCCGAGAAGGTCACTTCGACCATATTGTCGCCCGGTTTGCGGTCAATCAGCTTGTTGTCGGGATCGATCCCGGCCTTGGCTGGTCTGCCGCTGACCACCAGTTCCACCGTCAGCGCCTTGTCGCGCAACAAGCGCCGCTCGCGCAGCAGGGCATTGCCATCCTTGTCGTCCACACCCACGTCGATGTAATCGGCCAGCGGCACGTCGCGCTCCTCGCCCTTGCCGTCGGCCCGCATTTTTTCGGCGCTGGCCTTGAGCGTGACGATGTATTTGCCGTCGCTGCGCTTGACGGCGCTGGCCTGTACGGCGCGGTTCTGGTACAGCACCATGGCGTTGAACAAGTCGTCAATCAGGTATTGCTGCTCCGGCCTGGCTACGGCGCGCAAGCCGTCCACCAGTTCCGTCACGTTCGGGTAGGGCGCGCTGCCGAAGGCATGCCTGGCCAGCAGGCCATGCAAGACGCCATTGACCTTGTCCTCGCCCAGCACGTCCTGCAGCTGGTACAAGGCCAGGCTGCCCTTGCGGTAATGGATGTAATCCTGCTGCTCGCTTTGTGCCAGCGGCACTTCGCGTTTCTTTTCAATGGCCCGGCCCAGCAGGTAGCGCTCCAGATCGTAGCGCAGGAAGCGGCGCATCTTGGCCGGCCCCACCGTCTGCTTCATGACCATCAGGGCGGTGTACTCCGACAGCGTTTCCGACAGCACCGCGCCGCCGGCACTGTCGGCGCTGATCAGCTGGTGGCCCCACCACTGGTGCGCCACTTCGTGGGCGCTCACGTAGAACGGGTAATCAATGTCCTTGGGGTTCTTGTCTTCCACCTTGGCGATAAAGCCCATGTTCTCCGAATACGGAATGGTGCCGGGGAAGGATTGGGCAAAGCTCTGGTAGCGGGGGAATTCGACGATGCGCACCATCTTGTGCTGATACGGGCTGAAATTTTTGGCATTGTATTCCAGTGTCGCTTTGACGCCCTTGATCATGCGCTCGAGGTTGTACTCATGGCCTGGATGGTAGTAAACGTCAATCGTCACGTCCTGCCAGCGGTCGTGCCGCACTTCGTAGCGGGCCGACTGGACCGCGTAGAAATTGAGAATCGGCTTGTCCATCCGGTAATGGAAGTAACGGCGTCCGCCAGCGATCCATTCTTTTTCCAGGGTGCCGGGGGCGATGGCGATCTGGTCCGGGCTGGTGCTGAGCACGGCGTTGAAATCGATCCAGTCAGCGTCGCTGGCCACCATGCTGTTGCGCGCGGCCGCCGGATCGGCTGCCGGCGCCATGGGCGCGCGCGTGGCCAGGCCGTGACGTTTGCGGTCGCGCTCATCGTCGAGTTCGACTGCTTTCTGGTAGCCGATGTGGGGCAGCACGTCGTTGCTGAAGAAGGTACCGTTGGCCACCACCGGGGTGTCGCCGCCAATGCCTTGCAAGCCCTTGGGCGCGAAGCGCAGGTCGAAGTTGAGCGTCAGGCTGGCGCCGGGCGCCAGTGGCTGGGCCAGGCGGTAAATATGAAAGCCCCGTTCCGCATCGCCCAGCAGCAAGGTCGCGCGCTGCCCGAAGTCCAGCTGCATGGTCGCGCCCGGCAGCTGGCTGACGAACAGTTCCGACACCGGCAGCGTGCTGCGGTTGTCCAGCCGGTAACGCCCGTGCACCGTCAGCGTGCGGGTTTCCGGCACCAGATCCAGGCGCAGGTCGACCGCGGCAATGCGCGGCTGGGTGACATTGGCAAACTTCTTGTAGCGCAGCTCGTACTGGGCGCGCAGCGCATCTTTCTGGTAGGCAGTGCGGTAATCGCCCACCACTTGCATATTGTAATAAAGCAGGGCACCGGTGCCACCAAACAAGGCCAGGCCCAGGGTGCCAGCCACCAGCACCGGACGCGACAGGTTGCGCCGGGCCAGCTGCAGGCGGCTGCCCAGCTCGGCGTTGTAGCCGCGCGGCCAGAAGATATGCGACAGCACCAGCAACACCAGCGCCGCGCCGCACCAGTACAGTTCCAGCCAGCGCTGACGCACCAGGAAGTGGCCATAGCCGTTCATGGCCGAATACACCAGCTCGGGTGGCGCAGCGTACATCAGCAGCGGGTGGTCAAAGCCGAGCGAGGGGAAGGTCAGCAGCGCGGCGACATACAGAATCATGGTGAAGTAGGCCAGGTACTTATTGTTGATCAGTACCTGGAGCGCGATCGCCAGCACGGCAACCATGACGAATTCTGGCCAGATGATGAGGAACAGGGCGTGCAAGTACAGCCCAGGTTCCAGATGGAAGTAGCCATTCCACAGCTGCAGCAGCATGCCGCACAACATGGCGACGAACAGCATCAGAAATTGCAGGCCGGACAGGGCGATCAGCTTGGCCAGCAAGGGCAGCCAGCTGGGAATGGGCAGGGCATCGACCATCTGGGCCATGCGCGCTTCGCGCTCGCGCCAGACCAGTTCGCCTGCGTAAAACGTGGTAATGACCAGCAGGAACAGCGAAAAAGCCGAGGTAATCAGTTCGATCACCTGGTAAGTCACCGGATAGGTCTTGGTGCCGAACACGGCGCCCATATTGATCGACATGGCAAACATGGTCAGGCAGGAAGCAAGTACCAGCACGCCGAAATACACATCCTTGACCGATTCGCGCCAGCTGATCCAGGACCATTTGCACAGCAGCAGTGCCAGCGAGCGGCCGGCAAAGTCGGGGGTTTCTGCTGTGTTGGCGGCGTTCTGGCTCAGGTGCAGGGGCGCTTCGCCGGGGCTGTGGCGGGCCGAGCGGCTATCGACACTGGCGCTGAACTGGAAGCGCCAGTAACCGAGCAGCAGCACGCTCAGGGCAAAGCCACACCAGATCAGGCGGTTCAGCAGAAACACGCCTTCAAAGGGCACCGCCCGCGTATTGCGTTCGGCAATGGTCCAGTACTCGGTCATGCGGATCACGGCCGTGGTGCCGAAGGGATCGATCAGGGCGGCCAGGGTCTTGTAGTCGAGGTCGCGCGCCAGATACGGCGCCACAATATAACCAATCAGCATGACCACGCTGGCCACGTACACGGGCAGCATGCGCCGCGTCAGGGCTGCCATGACAAAGAAGATGGAACCGAAAATGAACAGGTTCGGCAGCACCAGCTGCAGATAGGGCAGCAGGTAGGCGGTCAGGTGTGCCGGACCCAGCCGATCGGCCTCAATTCCCGGCAGCAGGGTGCCGGCCCAGGCGCCCAGTACGATGCTGAAAAACACCAGTGCCAGCGTCGCCGTCGCACCCAGGAAGCGCCCGAACACATAGTCGTGCTTGCCGATGGGGGCGCTGAAAAAGAAGTGGTGCATGTCGTACTCGAAATCCTGCTGCACCGAGCGCCCCACCATGGCGGCCATCACAATCACACCCATGCAGCCCAGGAAGGCGATCGTGATGGCAATCGAAAACGGCGAATTGATCAGGGCACGGCTGCCAAAGGAGACATAGGTATCCTTGAAGAAGCCGCCGGCAGCGGCCATCCACAGCAGGGCCAGCAGGAAGAACATGCCAAAGTAGACCCAGGTCGACAGCAGCTTGGCGCGCTGGCGCGCTTCGAACAGGGCAATGGCCAACATGGACGCCATCCTAGCAGTTGCTGGCAGCGACGTGGCGGCCGGCAATGGTGGCAAAGTAGACATCCTCGAGGTCGCCATTGGCGGCGAAGAAGCCGTCGCCCGGATCGCGCTCGCCGTAGACCCGGATCAGGGTGCGGCCGGTGAGCAGGCGGGTGGAAATGACGTCGTGTTCGCGCTGGAAGTAGGGCAGTTCGGCCTTGGTGACAAAGCGTTCCCAGATCTTGCCATCGATATCGTCGATCAGTTTTTGCGGCTCGCCGCACAGCAGGACGTGGCCTTTGTTGATGATGGCCATGTTGGCGCACAAGTCCGATACGTCGGACACGATGTGGGTGGACAGCAAAACTGTCTTGTCTTCGCCAATGTCGGACAGCAGATTGTGAAAGCGCACCCGCTCCTGCGGGTCGAGGCCGGCCGTGGGCTCATCGACAATGATCAGTTGCGGGTCGCCCAGCAAGGCCTGGGCAATGCCGAAGCGCTGGCGCATGCCGCCCGAAAAACCGCCCAGGCGCTGGTGGCGCACCTCGAACAGATTGGTTTGCTGCAACAGCCCATCGACCACTTCGCGCCGCCGCGCCCGGTTCGACAATCCCTTGAGCATGGCGAAATGGTCCAGCAGTTCGTAAGCCGTGACCTTGGGATACACGCCAAAGTCCTGCGGCAGGTAGCCGAGCAGGCGCCGGATCTCGTCTTTTTCATCCAGCACGTCGAGTTCGCCGAAAAACACCGAGCCAGCATCGCATTCTTGCAGCGTGGCCAGGGTCCGCATCAAGGTCGACTTGCCAGCGCCGTTTGGCCCGAGCAGGCCGAACATCCCGGCGGGGATGGTGAGGGTGACCTTGTCCAGGGCCACCACGCCGTTGGCGTAGGTCTTGGACAGATTGCGGATGCGTAATTCCATGCCTGAAACTCCTGATAGCGGGCGAGGGCGCGGTGGGACACCGGCACACTTCTTTATAGTTGCATTGTATTAAATTTATGCGCAAGCTGGCGGGCCATTGCGATACACCGCCATTTGGCCGGGCCAGAATGCCGAAACCGGGGCGCAGAATGCGGCACCGTTGGTGCCGTCCGCCCGCGGCCGGGGATGTCAATTGCGGAACAGGACTTCTTCGCGGGTAAACCACCAGCGGCACCAGGCCAGCAGCGCGCCGGCAATGACCGTGGTCGAGAGCAAAATAGTGGCGAACATGCGGTAATCCATGGTGCCCTTGATGATCTCTTTCATTGCTAAAGAGACATTCGTGAGCGGCACCATGGACCAGAACCAGTTCAGCTCCACGCCAGGCAGCATGGCCACCACGATGGGCACGATCAGCAGCATCATCAGCGGCGAAATCAGGCCGGAGGCTTCCTTGTAGCTTTTGGCCCAGATGGAAATGGCCAGCAGAATGGCGGCAAAAATGGCCGCCGTGGGCACCAGCATCAGGGCCAGCATGGCGATTTCACCCAGGCCGACAGCGCGTGCCATCAGTCCCAGCCCGCCTTCAAAGCGGCTGCCAAACAGCTGCAGGACCAGCCCCAGGCTGGCCACCATCACCAGGGCTGAGCACAGACCGACCGAAAACAGCACCAGGAATTTGGCCAGCACCAGCTGGGTGCGCGGAATGGGCGCCAGCAGCAGCGTCTCGAGCGTGCCGCGTTCCTTTTCGCCGGCACCCAGGTCAATGGCCGGATACATGGCCGCCATCAGGCAGACCATCAGCAAGATGTAGGGCAGGAAGCCGCCGATGGCCGAGCCCATCCGTTCGCGGGTGCCGGCGGTGGAAATTTCTTCCAGGCGCACCGGATTGAGCACGTAGCGCAATTCGGCCTTGCTCATGCGCATAGTTTGCAGGGCCTGTTCGCGCAGGGCCGCATTGTGTTCTTCCAGCACGGCATCGACCCGTTTGCGGGTGACATCGACCGCAACCGCGCTGTTGTAGTGCAACACCACGCCGACCTGGCGGTGGCTGTGCAAGTCATCCTCGAAGCCGGCCGGGATCACCAGCGCGAACTTGATCCGTTCGTCGTCAATGGCTGCCTTGATATCGTCTTGGCGCGCCAGGCTCACCTGGCGCAAGCTCTTTTCGCGCGCAAAGCGCTCGGCCAGGGCCGGCGCATGGGCCTGGCCGAACAGGGCGTAGGGTAACTGGGCTTGTTCGCCTTTCTTGAACATGGTCGAGGTCAGGTAGCCAAAGCCGCCAAAGATCGCCGGCATGGCGACCACCGGCAGAAGCAGGGTAAAGATGAAGGTTTTACGGTCGCGCAGCAGCTCGAGCATTTCCTTCATGTAGACGATCCACATTCAAGTCTCCCCGTTGATCACGTGCACGAAGGCATCATACAAATCGGTGCTGCCGCCTTTGGCGCGCAGTGCGGCCACGCTGCCATTGAACGCGGTGGCACCATGGTTGATGATGCAGACCCGGTCGCACACTTTTTCCACTTCGTGCAGGTGGTGGGTGGAAAAGATCAGCGGAATGCCCAGCGCCTTGTAGCTGGCAATGAAGTCGAGCAGGGTCTTGGCCGACATCACGTCCAGGCCCGTGGTTGGCTCGTCCAGAATGACCACTTGCGGCTGGTGGATGACGGTGCGTGCGATGGCGCACTTCTGGCGCATCCCGGCCGAGAGCTGGTCGGCGCGCCGGTGTCCATACGCATGCATCTGCAACTGCTCGAACAGCTGATCGCAGCGGCGCGCCAGTTCGGGCGCCGCAATGCCGTGCAGGCGGCCGAAATACTCGACATTTTCGCGTGCGCTCAGGCGGCCGTACAGGCCGGTACTGCCGGACAAGAAGCCGATCTTCTTGCGCGCCTGCAGCGGCTCGGCCAGCACGTCAGTGCCATTCACGAAGGCGGTGCCGGCGTCCGGGCGCAGTGCGGTCGAGAGGATGCGCAAGGTGGTGGTCTTGCCGGCGCCGTTCGGACCGAGCAGGCCCAGCACCTCACCGGGTGCGCACTGGAACGAGACGTCGCGCACGGCATGAAAATAGCCGCCGTGGTCGCGCACGTCGCGGCGGCGGGCGCGCCGTTCGGTTGGATGTTGTGACACGAATCGCTTGGCCAGGCCGCTTACCTCGATCATCGGACAATTCCATCCATAAAATTTGAGAGTAGCACGCAGGAATTGGCATTAGCAACAATGCTGCGCACAGCGGGCCGGAAATGTGGATAATGGTCCCCATGGATAGTATCGTTAAGCAAAATGTGTTGGCGCTGACCCGCTGCGGCCATGGCGCTGCCGAGGCCACCGACTGGTTCCGGGTCGGCCTGGGCTTGTACTATCTGAGCGGTCTGATGACCGACGAAACGATTGACTTCAAGCGCATCGACAAGGATTTCAACCGCTTCATTTACCAGTCCATTGGCAAGGGCCACAGCATCACCAGCGTGCTCCAGTTCATGAGTGGTGAAAAAGTGGTGCCGGTGGTCGATTCGCCCCGCTTCATGGCCGCCTTTGCCGAACATTGCCCGCACGTGCCGGTCAATACCATTCCCTTTCTGCTCTCGCTCAATCTGGGCGTGGCCAAGAATATCTCCAAGGTCGACATTGGCGGCCCGCTGCTGGACTGGATCGAGCGCCAGCCTACCCCCGAGGGTGACGCCCCCAAGGTGCGCGACGTCCTATAATAGGGTTTTTACCTGCCGAGCACTGCCATGTCCCAGCGTTCCATCCTTCCCCTTGACCACTTGATCGTGGGCCTAGACAAAGCGCTGCGCGTGATTGGCGGCGTGGCCAAGGCCTCGCGTCCGACCCCGGCGGCGCATGCGGCTGACGGCCACCTCGACGCGGCAGAACAGCGCCATAGCGCCGGCCTGATGCGGGTCAACCACGTGGGTGAAGTGTGTGCCCAGGCGCTCTACAATTCGCAAGCGCGTTTTGCCAAAACCGATGCCATGCGCGCCCAGTTTGCCCAGGCGGGACGGGAAGAAGAAGACCATCTGGCCTGGACGGCGCAGCGCCTGGCCGAACTGGGTTCGCAGCCAAGTTTGCTCAATCCGCTCTGGTATGCAGGCGCGTATGCGATGGGAACGGTGGCCGCGGCGCTGGGCGACCGGCGCAGTCTGGGCTTTGTGGTGGAAACCGAGCGCCAGGTCGAGGAGCATCTGGCCGGGCACTTGAGCAAGCTGCCCGAGCAGGACGCCAAATCGCGCGCCATTGTCGAGCAGATGCGTGCCGACGAGGCAGCGCACGGCAAGGCAGCGCAAGAGATGGGGGCGCTGGAAGCGCCGGTGCCGGTGAAGGCCGCCATGTCGGCCATGGCCAAGGTCATGACCACGACGGCGTACTACGTCTGATTCTTGAGCAGCACCAGTACATCGCCCTCGCGCAGGCGGGCTCGCATGCGAGCCCGCCTTCGCGAGGGCGATGTCAGGTCAGCTCGACAATCTCAAAACTGTGCGTGATCTCGGCCGTCTTGGCCAGCATGATCGAGGCCGAGCAGTACTTGTCGTGCGACAGGCTCACGGCCCGTTCCACCGTGGTCTGCTTCAGATTCTTGCCGCTGACGATGAAGTGGAAATGGATCTTGGTAAACACCTTGGGATCGGTCTCGGCCCGCTCGGCCTTGAGCGTGACGTCGCAGCCGCGCACGTCTTCGCGGCCGCGCTTGAGGATCAGCACCACGTCATAGGCCGTGCAGCCGCCCGTGCCCAGCAATACCATTTCCATGGGCCGTGGCGCCAGGTTGTGGCCGCCGCCTTCGGGCGCACCATCCATGCTGACCATGTGGCCGGAACCGGTCTCGGCCCGGAAACTCATGCCGGAGGGACCGTTCCAGCTGACTTTGACTTCCATTGCAACTCTCCAGTAAAAAAGCGTGTGCCTATTGTAAAGGAGGGCTGGCGGGCGTGCTGCCGCCGGTTCAGACCGCCAGCACGTAGCGCTCGCTCTTCATGCGCCAGCTGGCAAAGGCAATGATGGCCAGCGCCGGCAGCAGCGAACTGAGGAAGGTCAGCGTGACCGGCAACAGTGTCATGGCCTGACCCTTGGCCAGTTCGCGCAGCAGGGTCTGGTTCGACAGCATCGGCACCATGTACATCCAGGTCGACGTTTCCAGCTCCATCACCGACACCGCCAGACCCGGCAGCAGCGGCAGCAGGGTGAAGATCGACAGTACGCTTTGCGCTTCCTTGTAGGACTTGGAATTCATGGCCAGCGCAATCTGGGCTGCCGCTGCAAACAGGCATAGCGGGGCGGCAGCCATGCAGACAATGGCCAGGTCGCCCGAGGTCACGCGCCAGGACATGCCCACCTCTTCCAGCGGCAGCCAGGACAGGGCCGCGTGGGCCAGTCCCAGTTCCAGCGACAGGCCGACAATGGACAGCACCGCCGCTGCCACCCACTTGCCGCTGACCAGGGTAAAGCGGCTGACCGGCTGCGCCATCAGCACTTCCAGCGAGCGCCGTTCGCGCTCGCCTGCCGTGCTGTCAACCGAGGCCGACAGGCAGCACAAGAAGGCAGGCAGGAACAGGATGCCCAGCATGGCGCCAATGATGGCGGCCGAGCGCGAGGCGTTGCTGCCGGTATCGTAGCGCTGCAGCTTGACCGGGGCCAGCGTGGCGGGCGAGACCCCGTGCGCCAGCAGGCGCGCGCCGGCAATGCCGGAGCTGTAGTTGTTGAGCATTTCTTCGATGTCGCGCTGGCGCGGACTGTCATCGCTGGCCGAGTCGTACCACAGTTCGATGCGGGCCGGGCGCATGTCCTGATAATGCTCGCTGTACTTGTCTTCCAGGCGCAGTACCACCACCGCCTTGCGGTCGCGCAGCAGCTTGGTGATGGCCTCGTCGCTCATCGGCCCCTTGTGGGTGACGGTGACGTTTTTCTGCTGCAGCTGGGTCATCAGGGTCGGGGCCTGGGTCCCGTTGATGACCGCCACTTCCATGCCTTCGCGTTCCGGCTTGGTGGCGCGCTCGATCATGTGGTGAAGCATGTAGCCCATCATCACGGGATACATGATCACAAACAGGCCCAGCATCATCAAGGAGCGGCGGTCGCGCAGGTGTTCAGTGAATTCCTTTAAAAACACCACCGAAAATTTCGATTTCATGCGGCTCGGCTTCATGCGGAAATTCCTTCTTCGGTGCCGACCAGGCTGACGAAGGCGTCTTCCAGGTTGGCAATGCCGGTGCGCTCGCACAATTGCTGGGGTGAGC
This sequence comes from Massilia sp. CF038, assembly GCF_900129765.1. Lineage (GTDB taxonomy): Bacteria > Pseudomonadota > Gammaproteobacteria > Burkholderiales > Burkholderiaceae_D > Telluria_A. The sequence continues at coordinate 1,819,883 of NZ_FQWU01000002.1, read as the reverse complement.
CTTGCGCCACGGTGTGGCCCTTGGCGATGACAATCACGTCGTCGCACAGATGGGTTACTTCCTGCATCACGTGGGTGGCCATGATCACGCAGCAGCCGTCCGCACGCAGGGCGGTCAGGGCGCTGCGCAAGGCGCGCGTACTCATCACGTCGAGCCCGCGTGACGGTTCGTCCAGCAGCAGATTGCGCGGACGGTGCAGCAAGGTGCGCGCCAGCGCCACCTTGATGCGCTGCCCCTGGGAAAAGCCCTTCGAGCGCCGTTCCAGGATGTCGTCCATGACCAGCAATTGCGACACTTCTTCAATGCGGGCATTGGCTGCCTGCGGCGTCATGCCATTGAGTTCGCCGAAATAGCGCAGGTATTCGCGCGTGCTCATGCGCTCGTACAGGCCGAACTGGTCGGTCAGAAAGCCGATATTGCTGCGCACTGCCATCGGGTCGTGTTCCGGATCGGCCCCATCGATGGTGATGGTGCCGGTATCGCGCTTGAGCAAGCCGACCAGCAAGCGCAGCAAGGTGGTCTTGCCGGCGCCATTCGGCCCCAGCAGGGCCGTGATCTGGCCGTCGGTGGCGCGAAAGCTCACCCCGCCCAGTGCCTGGACGGCACCGAATTTTTTTCGGACATCATGGACTTCAATCATTGCTGTCCTCGGGAATCAGGGTTGCGGCCCGGCGTTGCCGAGCTGGAAAGTGGGGGCGGGAATGTCCTTCAGACAGTCGGCCTTGAGCGGCTGCTCGGGCTTGTCCAGGAATTCGCGCAGCAGACGCGGCGCGCAGCCGAGCTGGGAAATGCCGTGTCCGGCGTAGGTCACCACCAGGTGCTGATGCTGGGGCAGGTAGCGGGCTGCCGCCACCGCCCGGCGCGGGGGCGTGACCGGGTCCAGTTCGCCTGACAGCAGCAGTACCGGCTGGGGAATCGGGGTCGTGGCCGGGGCTGGCGCCGGCGCCACCGGCACCATGCCGCACATGGTGCCGATGTGTTTGGCCAGCGGGGCCGTGAGCGCGGTGGCGTCGTCCGCCTGCAGGGCCGGGGTCAGACGTGGCCAGTCTTCGGCGCACACCACCGCCAGGTGCATCAGCTGGGCCACCGGCCCGTCGGGCGAGTAATCGCTGGCCAGATTGCGGCGCGCCACGAACGGTTCCCAGCGTCCCTGGTAGGCGCTGTGGATCAGGTAGGGCAGGCGGCGCGCATCGAGGGCGTTGTACAGAATATTGTGCACAGCGCCCAGAAAACGGTCGCTCGTCATGGTCAGCTTGAGCGGACGTGCGGTGCGTGGATCGGGCAGCTCGAGCTTGACGGCGCCGGCCGCCACGCGGGCGCTGAGCTCGTCAAATTCCTGGCGCAGATTGGGGTAGGCTGCCTGGCAGGGCGCGTTCTCTGCGCACTGGCGAAACACCAGGTCCAGCGCGGCCTGGCCATCGCGTCCGGCGGCGGGAATGATCTGGTCAGGCGCGACCACGCCATCGAGTATCAGCGAGCGCACGGCGCCCGGGTAGGCGCGCGCATAGGCTTGCGCCAGACGGGTGCCGTAAGAGGCGCCCCACAGATTGATCTTGTCGTAACCGAGAGCCAGGCGCACTTGCTCAATGTCGCGCGCGGCGCTCGCGGTGCCATAGGCGGCAAAGGGCTGCTTGACGGCGGCGATGCAGGCGCGCGCCGCGGTCAGCAGATCGGCCTCGCTCATGGTGTCTTCGTTGAACTGCTTGGTGTCGCAATCGAGCTTGCCGGACAGACCGGTGCCGCGCTGGTCAATCAGCACGATATCGCGCGTGGCGCGGGCCCGGCGGAAGGTCTGGGTAATGATTGCCAGCACATCGCTGCCAGCCTGGCCGGGACCGCCGGCCAGCACGAACAGCGGGTCGGGACGGGCCGCCTCGCGAAACGCGGGGGCCACCGTGACGTGCAGGTTCAGGGTGGGGCCGCCCTTGCTGGCGTAGTCCAGCGGCAGCGGCAGAGTAATGCAGCGCAAGCCTTCTTCAGCGCCCGGGAGGTGGCAGCTGCGGCCTTGCTGGGATACCGGTTTGGCGGCAGCGCTGGCGGCCATCAGGGCCAGCACGGCAGCGCTCAACATATGACTGAAATTCACTAAGTCTCCCCTGGTTAATGGCCCAGACATACTATGTTGCGGCACTTTGCGCCGTCAATTGAAAGTTGATATGTAGATATTGGTTTGAATGGCAGCGTTTGTTTCTCTTCGGCATTATTCTAGGGGGATGCCACAGGTCGGCGCTTGCGCTGCATCATTCTTGACAGGCGTGAGGGAAGTGCGCTATAGTTGCCGGCTTTCCGTTTGCTCAGGAAAGACGATAAGGAAGCGTCCGCAGGCTGCAAGTGCGGAACCACCATTTGAGCGATTTAATAGATAGGAAGTCAACATGAAAACTTTTTCCGCTAAAGGACATGAAGTCCAGCGCGATTGGTTCGTGGTTGACGCGACGGACTTGGTCCTCGGACGTGTTGCCAGCGAAGTGGCACTCCGACTGCGCGGCAAACACAAACCAGAATTCACTCCGCACGTCGACACCGGCGATTTCATCGTCGTGATCAACGCAGGCAAACTGCGCGTAACCGGCACCAAAGCCACCGAGAAGACCTACTACCGTCACTCGGGTTATCCAGGCGGCATCTACGAGACCAACTTCAAGAAAATGCAAGAGCGTTTTCCAGGTCGCGCGCTGGAAAAGGCTGTCAAAGGCATGCTGCCTAAGGGCCCGCTTGGCTACGCAATGATCAAGAAGCTCAAAGTGTACGCAGAAGGTTCCCATCCGCACGCGGCCCAGCAACCTAAAGCACTCGTTTTCTAAGGAACTGCCATGATCGGTAATTACAATTACGGCACCGGCCGTCGCAAGAGTGCAGTTGCTCGCGTGTTCATCAAGGTTGGCACTGGCCAAATCATCGTCAACGGCAAACCAGCTGCTGACTACTTCTCGCGCGAGACCGGCCTGATGGTCATCCGTCAACCGCTGGAACTGACCGGCAACGTTGAACGTTTCGACATCAAAGTCAACGTCCACGGCGGCGGCGAGTCCGGCCAGGCTGGCGCAGTTCGCCACGGCATCACCCGCGCCCTGATCGACTACGACGCAGCATTGAAGGGCGACCTGGCACGTGCCGGTTTCGTTACCCGCGATGCACGTGAAGTTGAGCGTAAAAAAGTTGGTCTGCGCAAAGCACGTCGCGCAAAGCAATTCTCGAAGCGTTAATTCGTTTCCTGCGGCGCTTGCGCTGCAACCAGAAGCCGCCGGCTCGCGCCAGGCGGCTTTTTTATTTCCTCGACGATTTTGCAAGGCGGCGCGGCAAAATGGCGGCGCTGTTAAAATCGTGTTTCTTGAGCATCGACTCATCTCTTTTTAAGGAATTACCATGATCAAAGTTGGCATCGTCGGCGGTACCGGTTACACGGGCGTGGAACTGCTGCGACTGTTGGCGGTCCACCCTGGCGTGAAGCTGACCGCGATTACCTCGCGCAAGGAAGATGGTTTGCCGGTGGCCGACATGTTCCCCTCGCTGCGCGGGCGTGTCGATCTGGCGTTTTCGGCGCCCGACAAAGTGGATCTGACCGAATGCGACGTGGTCTTTTTTGCCACGCCGCACGGCGTGGCCATGGCCCAGGCCCCGGCGCTGCTCGCTGCCGGTGTCAAGGTAATCGATCTGGCAGCGGACTTCCGCCTGAAGGACCAGGCCACGTTTGAACAGTGGTACAAGATTCCCCACACCTGCCCGGAATTGCTGGAGGAAGCCGTGTACGGCTTGCCGGAACTGAACCGCGAGGCGGTCAAGTCGGCGCGCCTGATTGCCAATCCAGGCTGCTATCCAACCACCATGCAACTGGGTTTCTATCCGCTGCTCAAGAACAACCTGGTTGATACCAGCAGCCTGATTGCCGATGCCAAGTCCGGCGTATCCGGGGGCGGGCGCAAGGCGGAAATCGGCTATCTGTTCTCGGAAGCGAGCGATAACTTCAAGGCTTACGGCGTGTCCGGCCACCGCCACACCCCGGAAACCGTGGCCCAGCTGCAGCGCTTTACCGGCATGCCGGTCAATCTGATTTTCACGCCGCATCTGGTGCCGATGATTCGCGGCATGCATTCGACCCTGTACGCGCGCCTGACCACCCAGATCGACAACGAGGCCTTGCAGGCGCTGTACGAAGAGCAATACAAGGATTCGCCGTTTGTCGATGTGATGCCGTTTGGCTCGCATCCAGAAACGCGCTCCACGCGCGGCTCCAACATGTTGCGCCTGGCGCTGCATCGCCCAGGCAATGGCAACACCCTGGTGGTGCTGGTGGTGCAGGACAATCTGGTCAAGGGCGCGTCCGGCCAGGCTGTGCAGTGCATGAATCTGATGTTTGGCCAGGACGAAGGCGCCGGCTTGCAGCAGATCGCTTTGCTGCCATAAGCGACGCGGACAGGAAGGGCCGAGGCGATCCAGATCAACGCTGTCACGTAGTGATGGCGGTAAATTAACTTCTGGCTCTGGTCGAATTGGCAAGACCCACCTGTCCGCACCCGTCCTCGAAGGGCTCGTGCGTTGTTTCGCAAAGTCACTTTGAGGAGTGCCATCATGTTCGGTCGTAATGTAAAGACGGAAATTGACAGCCTGGTTGGAATTTCGGCCAGAATCGAAGGCAACTTGTGCTTTACGGGCGGGCTGCGCATCGACGGCGAGGTCCATGGCGATGTGATTGGCGGCGACACCAGCGAAAGCGTCCTCATTGTGTCCGAACATGCGCGCATCGAAGGCGATGTCCATTGCGGCACCCTGATTGTCGAAGGCTACATCGCGGGCGATGTATTTGCGACTGAACTGCTTGAATTGCAGCCAAAAGGCCGCATCATAGGCAATGTCCACTATAAAAAGTTGGAAATGCACAGCGGCGCGACCGTCGCGGGCACCCTGACCCATCAGCAGACCGGCGAGCCGGTGTTTCATATGGCCATCACCCAACCCATCCTGAGCAAGGTAACGGAAGCAGGCGGCGCGGCAAGGGTCTATAATGAGTGAATGTTCCCCGTAGGAGTTTGAAATGAATGCAGTAGCCGAAGCAACCCCCGACGTCATGCCGGCGCCCATCGTCTTCACCGACAGCGCAGCCCAAAAGGTTGCCCAGTTGATCGAGGAAGAAGGCAATCCAGATCTGAAATTGCGTGTCTTCGTGCAGGGCGGCGGCTGTTCCGGTTTCCAGTACGGCTTCACCTTCGATGAAATCGTCAACGAAGATGACACCACCATGGTCAAGAACGGCGTGCAGCTGTTGATCGATTCGATGAGCTACCAGTACCTGGTGGGCGCGGAAATCGATTACAAGGACGACCTTGAAGGCGCCCAGTTCGTCATCAAGAACCCGACCGCCACCTCGACCTGCGGCTGCGGTTCCTCGTTCTCGGTTTAAGTTTTCGGGTCAGGCCGGGTAAAGGGCGCCCAGTACGCGCGCCCCTTTTGCCCCGGTCACCACGGCCAGGTTGCCCGCTTCGCGCTGCATGAAGCGGTAGCCCAGCCACGCAAATGCCAGTGCCTCGACCCGGTTGGGCGCCACGCCCAGCACCGCTGTCGATTCCACCCGCGTGCCACCACCGAGCGCCGCTGCCAGTTCGCGCAGCAGCGTGCCGTTGTAGGCGCCGCCTCCGCACACATACACTGCATCCACCTTGCCCGTTTCGCGTCCGATCGCCTCGGCAATGGTATGGGCGGTCAGCGCGGTCAGGGTCGCCTGCACGTCGACGGCCAAGATGGCGCGTCCGTGCACGCCAAGGACGCCGTCGAGCCAGGCAGTATGGAACAGGTCGCGCCCCGTGCTTTTGGGCGCCGGCAAGGCAAAGTAGGGCTCTTGCTTGAGCGCGGCCAGCAAGCCGGTATCGACCTTGCCACTGGAGGCCCAGGCGCCGCCAGCGTCGTACTCCTTGCCTTGATGGCGGGCGATCCAGGCATCCATCAGCACATTGCCGGGGCCGGTATCGAAGCCGCCCACGCGGCCATCGCCATGCAGCACACTGATATTGGCAATGCCGCCGATATTAACCACCACCCGGGTCTGGCCAGGCTGGCCAAAGCGGGCCTGGTGGAAGGCGGGCACCAAGGGGGCGCCCTGGCCGCCGGCGGCAATATCACGGCTACGGAAATCGGCGATCACGTCGATGCCGCTCAGTTCTGCCAGCAGGGCGGGATTGTTGGTCTGGCGCGTGAAGCCCAGTTCGGGGCGGTGGCGGATGGTCTGGCCATGCACGGCAATGGCGCGCACCGGGCTGCTGCTGGCGGCCCTGAGTCGGGCAACGCAGGCGGCATAGCACGTGGCCAGGCTGTTGGCGGCCAGCGCTTCGCGCTCGATTTCATTGTCCCCGTTCACTTGCAGCGCCATCAGGTCGCGCCGCAGCGCAGGCGGGAAGGGGATAAATGCTGCTTCCACAGTGCGAATGGCGCCGTCGGCAAAATCAGCCAGCACGCCGTCGACCCCATCCATGCTGGTGCCGGACATCAAACCAATATACAGCGTTGCGTCGGTCATGGTGTCATCCATAAAGAAAAAGCGCCTTCCACCAGAACATGCACTTGAACAGGCATGCGAGAGTGGAAGGCGCCAGAGCGTGCGTTTGCCTGATTACCGGGCGGCCATCGAGGTGCCGGTAGGACGCAGCAGGGCGAAACGGTGGGTCATGTCGCCAGCGGCCACATGGAAGCGGGCCATTTCGGCGGGCGACAACGGTGCTTGCGCCAGAACCTTGACCGACATGGGATCGCGCGCTTCGTTGTTGACGCGGAATTCGTAGTGCAGGTGGGCCCCGGTCGACCAGCCGGTCGAGCCGACATAGCCAATCACGTCACCTTGTTTGACGGCGCTGCCGCGGCGGATGCCCGGAGCAAAGCGGCTCATGTGGGCGTAGGCCGTGGTGTAGTTGGCCCAGTGCTTGATGATCACAAAGTTACCGTAGCCACCTTGCACGCCGGCGAAATCGATGGTGCCGTCGCCGGAAGCGCGGATGGGCGTGCCATTGGCAGCGGCGAAGTCAACGCCCTTGTGGGCTTTCCAGGCGCCCGAGATCGGGTGCACGCGGTTGGCAAAGCCGGACGAAATACGGGAGAACTCCAGTGGCGACTTGAGGAAGGCTTTTTTCAGGGCCTTGCCGTCGATGCTGTAGTAACCGCCTTGTTTGGTGACGGGATCTTCGTACCAGACTGACTGGTAGGTAACGCCGCGGTTGATGAATTCGCCAGCCAGAATGCGGCCTGCGCGCACCATTTCGCCGTCTTGCCAGAACGTTTCGTAGACCACATTGAAGCGGTCGCCGCGTTTCAGGTCGGAACGGAAGTCGATATTGGTGGAGAACATTTCGATGATCTGGGCGACGATCGAATCAGGCAGTTTGCCGCCGTCGGTGGTGGCATCGGTGGCGCCGTACAGGGAGGTGGTGATTTCGCGGGCGCGCATTTCGATGCGGCGCTCCAGTTCGGGCGCCGCTTCCTTGGCGATGAACTTGTCGCCATCGCGGGTGATCGAAATCTGCTTGGCAGGATTGTCGCGGCCATCGACAACGGTGGCGCGCAGCCACTGCAGCTGGCCATCTTCGTCCGTTTGCGCCTGGACCCGCTTGCCGGTTTTCAGCTGCATCACGGCGCGCGCGATTTTGTCGGATTTGATGAAGTTGACGGCTGCCGGATCGTCCACGCCAAGGCGCTGGAGGAGAACGGCCAGCGTGTCGCCAGCACGGACTTTCTCTTCCTGGACAAAGTGTTGCTCGTCTTTTTGCAAAGCGGCAATTTGGTCAGCCAGATTCGGCATGTCCAGATTGAGCGCGATGGATTTAACCGGCAGGTCCGACGCGTCGGGCGCCATCGGCGCAACGCCGGCTGCGCCAAAAGCGCAAGCCGCAAGGAAGATCGCGCCAGCGCTGATGATGCGTGACTTTCGCGTCGTTCCGAGCAGGCCGGTCCAGCTTTTGCCTGTGAATTTATGTATAGGATTCATGCAATCAGTTAAAATTTGCCGCTTGAACATCCGCGAAGAGCGCTACTTTTTCTTGTTGTTATTGTGTTTAGTTTTCTATCGGCAAGATTAATCGGATCGAGCATTATATCGCGTTCTGTGCGCTATCCAACATTTTCGACATTCTGTTACAGTTCCGTTATAAGTTTAATATGACCACTTCCGCACCATCCAAACCAGCTGTTTCCCCAGCCTTGCCCTTGACGGACAAGGTTCAGGAAGCCCTTGCGATCACCAAGCGCGGCGTCGACGAACTGCTCATCGAAAGCGAATTCGCCCAGAAACTGGCCCGTTCCGAGCAAAGCGGCCAGCCGCTGCGCATCAAACTGGGCCTCGATCCGACCGCCCCGGACTTGCATTTGGGACACACCGTGGTCTTGAACAAGATGCGCCAGCTGCAGAACCTGGGCCACCAGGTGATCTTCTTGATTGGCGACTTTACCTCCATGATTGGCGACCCTTCCGGCCGCAACGTCACCCGGCCGCCCCTGACCAAGGAGCAGATCGAGCAAAACGCGATGACCTACTTCAAGCAGGCCTCGCTGGTACTGGACCCGGCCCGCACGGAAATTCGCTACAACTCCGAGTGGTCCGACCCCCTGGGCGCGCGCGGCATGATCGAGCTGGCATCGCGTTACACGGTGGCACGCATGATGGAGCGCGACGACTTTACCAAGCGTTTCAAGAGTGGGACCCCCATCTCTGTCCACGAGTTCCTCTATCCTCTCATGCAGGGCTACGATTCGGTGGCTTTAAAGGCTGACCTTGAGCTGGGTGGAACGGACCAGAAATTCAACTTGCTTGTTGGCCGCGAGCTGCAGAAGGATTACGGCCAGGAGCAGCAATGCATCCTGACCATGCCCTTGCTCGAGGGGCTGGACGGCGTGGACAAGATGTCCAAGTCGAAGAACAACTATATAGGTATCACCGAACCTGCCAACACCATGTTCGGCAAACTGATGAGCATTTCGGACGTCATGATGTGGCGTTACTTCGAATTGCTGTCGTTCAGCTCGATTGCCGATATTGCCGCCCTGAAGGCGGAAGTCGATGGCGGGCGCAATCCGCGCGACGCCAAAGTGGCCCTGGCCAAGGAAATTGTCACCCGCTTCCACTCGGCCCAGGCGGCCGACGATGCGCTGGCTGACTTCGTCAACCGCTCCAAAGGCGGCATTCCGGACGACATCCCAGAATTGGCCGTATCGGGTGCGCCAATGGGCATCGCGCACCTGCTCAAACACACGGGTCTTTGTGCCTCGACTTCGGAAGCAATGCGCATGGTCGACCAGGGCGGCGTGCGTGTGGACGGTACGGTGATCAGCGATAAAGCGTTGCAAGTGGCGGCAGGCACCTTCGTCCTGCAGGTAGGCCGCCGCAAGTTTGCCCGCGTGACCTTCAGCGCATGATCGCTCTGCTGCAACGCGTCAGCCACGCCAGCGTGGTGGTCGACGGCCAGCAGATCGGCGCCATCGGCCCTGGCCTGATGGTGCTGGTGTGCGCGGAAAAGGGCGATACCGAGAAGGAAGCGGAGGCCTTGCTGACCAAGCTGCTGGGCTACCGGGTGTTTGCCGACGAGGCTGGCAAGATGAACCGCAGCGTGACCGATGTGGCCGGCGGCTTGCTGCTGGTGCCGCAGTTCACGCTAGCAGCCGACACCAATTCCGGCACCCGCCCCTCGTTTACGCCGGCAGCCGCACCGGCCGACGGACGCCGTCTGTTCGACCATGTTGTGGCGCAAGCGCGGTCGCGCCACGGTCAGGTCGAAACCGGGCAGTTTGGCGCCGACATGAAAGTGTCGCTCACCAACGATGGTCCGGTGACATTCTGGCTGCAGGTCCAGGCCAAATGAAACTTGGCGCTATTAATATAGTCAATAACATCAAGGCAGGGAGAACGTTGCGATGAGATTGTGGAGCGAAGCATTCAGCGATGGCGAACCCATCCCGCAGGAATGCGCGTTTGCCGTGATCGATCCGGCCACACATGTGCGCCTGTCGGCCAACTGCAATCCGCACCTGGCCTGGGATGAAGTGCCCAACGGCACCGAGTCGCTGGTGCTGTTTTGCCGCGACCTGGACGCGCCCAGCGTCGGCACCGACGTCAACCAGCAGGGCAGAGTGGTGGCGGCCGAATTGGCGCGCGCCGAGTTTTACCACTGGACCCTGGTCGATATTCCGGTGGCCCTCACCTCACTGGCACAGGGCCAGTTTTCCTCTCTGGTCACACCACACGGCAAAACCGGTCCGCTGCTGCCTTTTACCATCAAGAACGGGACCGAGCATCAGCTGCGCCAGGGCATCAACGACTACACCAGCTGGTTCCGCGACGATCCCGCCATGGCCGGCGAATATTATGGCTACGATGGCCCTTGCCCACCGTGGAACGATCTGCGCCTGCACACCTACGTGTTCACCTTGTACGCGCTCGACATTGCGCGCTTTCCGCTTGAGGGCCGCTTTACCGGTCCCGAAGCGCGCCTGGCCATCCGCGGCCACATTCTCGACGAAGCCCATACTTTTGGCGTGTACACGCTCCATCCCGAGATTGCCGCCTCGCTCCTCTAAATGCCAACCACACACATTGTTTTGATACGCCACGGGGAAACCGCGTGGAATGCCGAACGCCGCCTGCAAGGCCATATCGATATCGCCCTCAATGCCGAAGGCCTGCGCCAGGCCGAAGCCCTGGCGGCCGCGCTGGCCGGCGAGCGGTTCGACGCCATTGTCGCCAGCGATTTGCAGCGCGCCCACCAGACCGCCCAAGCCGTAGCCCGGGTGCAGGGCATGGCCGTGCACACCGACCCCGGCCTGCGCGAGCGCTGCTATGGCGGCTTCGAGGGCTTGCTGTACAGCGAAATCGAAGCACGCTTCCCGGTGGAATTTGCCGCCTGGCAGGCGCGTGACATCGACAGCGTGATGCCGCCTGGCGTGCGCGTGGCCGAAAGTTTCCGCCAGTTTTACGAGCGCAGCATGCACAGCATTCTGGGCTGGGCCGCGCGCCACCCAGGACAGACGCTGGCGCTGGTCGCCCACGGCGGCGTGCTGGAATGCGCTTACCGTGGCGCCATGGGTCTTTCGCTGGAAACGCCGCGCGACTTCCCCGTCAAGAACGCCAGCATCAACCGCTTCAGCGTCAGCGCGGGCCAGTTGCACCTCGATAGCTGGGGTGAAGTGGCCCACTTGCAGCGCGGCGTACTCGATGAATTGGGCTGACGCCAGCATTCAAATAATCTAGCGAGCATTTGCTTTATACAAAATAGTGCTTATTATTTGAGCAGCAAATCAGGTAAAATAGCCGGTTCCCGCAAACTCTTCCCCGGCTCGCCTGTGCAGATTGGTCCGTACTTGCTGCGTAATAATGTTTTCGTCGCTCCCATGGCGGGGGTGACCGATCGCCCGTTCCGCCAGCTGTGCAAACAGCTCGGTGCCGGCTATGCAGTGTCGGAAATGGCCGCCTCCAACCCGCGTCTGTGGGCCACGGAAAAGAGTTCGCGCCGCACCGATCACGACGGTGAAATGGAGCCGAAGGCAGTTCAGATCGCCGGTGCCGATCCCCAGGATCTGGCTGACTGTGCCAAGTTCAATGTCGACCGCGGTGCCCAGATCATCGACATCAACATGGGTTGCCCGGTCAAAAAGGTGTGCAACAGCTGGTGCGGTTCGGCCTTGCTGCAGCACGAAGACCTGGTGGAAAAAATCCTGCACGCGGTCGTGAACGCAGTCGACGTGCCGGTCACGCTCAAGTTCCGCACCGGCTGGAACCGCGAAAACAAGAATGCCCTGCGCATTGCCCGCATTGCCGAGCAGGCTGGCATCCAGATGCTGACCTTGCACGGGCGCACCCGGGCCGACGGTTATACCGGTGATGCCGAATACGAAACCATTGCCGCCGTCAAGGCCGAGGTACGGATCCCGGTGGTGGCCAATGGCGACATCACCACCCCCGAAAAAGCCAAGTTCGTACTGGAACAAACCGGCGCGGACGCGGTCATGATCGGACGTGCGGCCCAGGGGCGCCCATGGATCTGCCGCGAGATCGACCATTTCCTGCGCACAGGCACCCATCTGCCTGCGCCGCTGGTCAACGAAGTGCGCGCCTTGATGAGCGAACACCTGCAAGCCCACTACGCTTTTTATGGTGAGTTTCTGGGCGTGCGCACGGCGCGCAAGCACATCGGCTGGTATGTGCGTGACCTGGCTGGCGGCGAAGAATTCCGCCAGCAAATGAACCTGCTGGAATCGACCGAGTTGCAGCTCGATGCAGTAGATGCGTTCTTCAAAAAACAACTTAGTTTCAGCGAGCGGTTACAATACCGGCCCGCAGCTGTTGCCGCGGACGCCTTGGCGGCTTAAGTCATGGTATCGAAATAAGAACAAGATCAGGGACAACGCTGCCCTCAGAGCAGCGCTTAGAACATCAATCAGCCACGTGAAGCACGAAAAATGAGCAAAGAAAGTATCCAGGAAGTCGTCCAGAAGAGCCTTGAAGAATATTTCAACGATCTGGGCGAGCAGCAGGCGTCGAATATCTATGACATGGTGGTGCTGACTGTCGAGCGCCCCATCCTTGAAGTGGTCATGACGCGCGCCGAAGGCAACCAGTCGCACGCGGCGCAAATGCTGGGTATCAATCGCAACACCTTGCGAAAGAAGCTCCAGGAACACGGATTGCTGTAACAGCTTTAGCACACTGAGTGGCCGTGCTTCGAGCGCGAGCCCTTCGCGCCCGGCGCGTCAGTGCATCGACCGAATACCTCACAACCAGGCCACTCCCATGATCAAACAAGCTCTCATTTCCGTTTCCGACAAGACCGGCGTGCTCGATTTTGCACGTGCACTGTCCGCGCTCGGCATCAACATTCTGTCCACGGGCGGTACCGCCAAGCTGCTGGCCGACAATGGCGTGCCCGTCACGGAAGTGGCCGATTACACCGGTTTCCCGGAAATGCTCGATGGCCGCGTCAAGACCCTGCACCCCAAAGTGCATGGCGGCATTCTGGCCCGCCGTGATTTCCCTGAACATGTGGCCAAGCTGACCGAACACAATATTCCGACCATCGACATGGTGGTAGTCAATCTGTACCCGTTCCAGCAGACCGTGGCCAAGGATGATTGCTCGCTCGAAGACGCGATTGAAAACATCGACATTGGCGGCCCCACCATGCTGCGTTCGGCTGCCAAGAACCACAAGGATGTGGTGGTGGTCTGCGATCCGGCTGATTACAGCCGCGTGCTGGACGGCGTCAAGGCCGGCACGGTCGATTACGACACCCGCTTCATGCTGGCCAAAAAAGTGTTCGCGCACACCGCGCAGTACGACGGCGCCATCACCAACTACCTGACCAGCCTGGGCGAAGACAAGGCCCACGCCACCCGCGCTGCCTATCCGCAAACGCTGAACATGACGTTTGAAAAAGTGCAAGACATGCGCTACGGCGAAAACCCGCACCAGTCGGCCGCGTTCTACCGCGACCTGGTGCCGGCAACTGGCGCCCTGGCCAGCTACAAGCAGCTGCAAGGCAAGGAACTGTCGTACAACAATATCGCGGACGCGGATGCGGCGTGGGAATGCGTCAAGTCGCTGGGCGGCCTGGGCCAGCCAGCTGGCTGCGTGATCGTCAAGCATGCCAATCCTTGCGGCGTGGCTATTGGCGTGGACGCGCTGGATGCGTACAACCGCGCCCTGCAGACCGACCCGACCTCGGCCTTTGGCGGCATCATTGCCCTGAACGTTGAACTTGATGCCAAGACGGCGGAAGCGATTGCCAAGCTGTTCGTCGAAGTGCTGATCGCGCCATCGTTCTCGGCCGAGGCGCGCGCCATCATGTCAGCCAAGCAGAACGTACGCTTGCTCGAAATTCCTCTCGGTCAGGGCAACAACCCCTTCGACGTCAAGCGCGTGGGCGGCGGCTTGCTGGTGCAGTCGCCGGATGCCAAGAACGTGGGTCTGGGCGAATTGCGCGTCGTCACCAAGAAGCAGCCAACCCAGCAGCAACTGCAAGACTTGATGTTCGCCTGGCGCGTGGCCAAGTTCGTCAAGTCGAATGCCATCGTGTTCTGCGCGGGCGGCATGACCCTGGGCGTGGGCGCCGGCCAGATGAGCCGCATTGATTCGGCCCGGATCGCTTCGATCAAAGCGCAAAACGCTGGCCTGACCCTGGCTGGTTCGGCCGTGGCGTCAGATGCCTTCTTCCCGTTCCGCGATGGCCTGGATGTGGTGGTGGATGCGGGCGCGACCTGTGTGATTCAGCCGGGTGGCTCGATGCGCGATCAGGAAGTGATTGACGCGGCCGATGAGCGCGGTGTGGTCATGCTGTACACGGGCGCGCGCCATTTCCGTCATTAATTAGTTGGCCCCAAAACATCGCCCTCGCGGAGGTGCTGGCGCATGCGCCAGCCCCATAGCACGCTGAACAACTTCGGGAATTGTCTATGGGCCCCCGCCTTCGCGAGGGCGATGTGGTTTATTTTCTGCACTAAACTCTGCTTGTCGGTATACCATTCGGTAATGATTATTCTTGGCATTGACCCAGGCCTGCGCACCACAGGTTTCGGTCTGATCGAAAAGCAGGGCAACAAGCTGCGCTACATCGCCTCGGGCACCATCAAGACCGGTTCCGAGGGCGAGTTGCCGCCACGGCTGAAAGTGATCCTGAACGGGATCGGCGAAGTCGTGCGCACCTATCAGCCGACCTGTGCGGCTATCGAAAAAGTGTTCGTCAATGTCAATCCGCAATCCACGCTGCTGCTCGGGCAGGCGCGCGGCGCTGCCATCACCGCGCTGGTGCACAATGAGCTGAGCGTGGCGGAATACACGGCGCTGCAAGTGAAGCAAGCAGTCACCGGCCACGGTAAGGCGGCCAAAGAGCAAGTGCAGGAAATGGTGGCGCGCCTGCTGGTGCTGCCCGGCCTGCCTGGCACCGATGCGGCCGATGCACTGGGGGTTGCGATTTGCCATGCCAACAGTGTCGACGCGCTGGCCTTGATCGGCGCGTTGGCGCCATCGCTTTCCGGCCTGCGCATGAAGCGCGGTCGTCTCGTTTAAAGGTAGACCATGATTGGACGTATTTCCGGCATTCTTCTGGAGAAGAATCCGCCCCAGCTGCTGGTCGATTGCAATGGCGTCGGCTACGAGGTTGATGTGCCGATGAGCACCTATTACAACTTGCCGCACATCGGCGAGAAAGTCACGCTGTTCACCCACCAGGCCATCCGCGAAGACGCGCACTTGCTGTTTGGCTTCGGCAATGCCGAAGAACGCGCCGTGTTCCGCCAGCTGATCAAGATCAGCGGTGTGGGCGCGCGCACCGCCTTGTCGATTCTGTCCGGCATGACGATTGCCGATCTGGCCCAGGCGGTCACGCTGCAGGAAGCAGGGCGCCTGGTCAAAGTGCCGGGTATTGGTAAAAAGACCGCTGAACGTTTGCTCCTGGAATTGAAGGGCAAGCTCGGCGCCGACCTGGGCGCGGTGGGCGGTTTGGTGCAGCACGATGCGCAATCGGACATTCTCAACGCGCTGCTGGCTTTGGGGTATTCTGACAAGGAAGCGCTGGCCGCATTGAAGAACATGCCGACCGGCAGCAGTGTTTCCGACGGTATCAAGTACGCGCTCAAGGCGCTGTCCAAAGGATAATGGCAAGTGAGCATACAGACCGATAATTTCAGCGAGCAGCGCGTCATCGCCGCCACGCCCGCTTCGCCGAACGAAGAGGCGATCGAGCGCGCCTTGCGGCCCAAGCAGCTCGATGAATACGTCGGCCAGGAAAAGATCCGCGGTCAGCTTGAAATCTTCATCTCGGCTGCGCGCAAGCGCAAGGAAGCGCTTGACCATACTTTGCTGTTTGGTCCGCCTGGCCTGGGGAAGACCACGCTGGCCCACATCATCGCGCGTGAAATGGGCGTCAATCTGCGCCAGACTTCCGGCCCGGTGCTGGAACGCCCCGGCGATCTGGCGGCCATCCTGACCAACCTGGAAGCGAACGACGTTCTGTTCATCGATGAAATTCACCGTCTGTCGCCGGTGGTGGAAGAGATCCTGTATCCGGCGCTGGAAGACTACCAGATCGACATCATGATCGGCGAAGGCCCGGCCGCGCGCTCGGTCAAGCTCGACCTGCAACCGTTCACGCTGGTGGGCGCCACCACCCGCGCCGGCATGCTGACCAATCCCTTGCGCGACCGTTTCGGCATCGTGGCCCGGCTCGAGTTTTACAACGCCAACGAATTAACCCGCATCGTCACCCGCAGTGCTGATCTGCTGGGTGCGCCGATCGTGGAAGATGGTGCGCGCGAAATTGCCTTGCGTGCACGGGGCACGCCGCGTATTGCCAACCGCCTGTTGCGGCGCGTGCGCGATTACGCGGAAGTGAAGGGGACGGGCGAAATCACCAAGGCCATGGCCGATGCGGCGCTGGTCATGCTGGACGTGGATGCGGTCGGTTTCGATGTGATGGACCGCAAACTGCTCGAAGCGGTGTTGTTCAAATTCGGCGGCGGCCCGGTCGGCATCGGCAATCTGGCCGCAGCCATTGGCGAAGAGAGCGACACCATTGAGGACGTGCTCGAACCCTTCCTGATCCAGCAAGGCTATTTGCAGCGCACCCCACGCGGCAGGATTGCCACACCGCTTGCGTACCAGCATTTTGGCGTCACGGCGCCACGTACCAGTCCCACGGGTGACCTGTGGGACAATTTGCCGAGCTGACTTAGCGTTTGATTCTGGTTTTGGGCGATACCACAACGTATTGCTCGCGCTGCTTTTTCTTGCGCCGGCGCCAGTCGCAGCTGCTGCAGCTGCTGCAGGTGTCTGCCACATCCAGCAGCTTGCCGCCACCACTGCGGCAGTCGCCGGGGAAGTCGCAATCGCCACAGCAATCGACAAATCCAGCTTGCCCGGCCAGCGCTCCCAGCGGCTTTTGGCGCCGGTGCACCGCACCGCATTTATGCAGGCGTGCGTCGAGCACTTGCAAACCGCGCCAGACGCCGTAGCGCGAAATCGCCCGGTAGCCCAGGTGCGAACAGCTGCCGCGGCCGGTGTGGCCGGCATAGGCGCAGCTGAATCCCTTGCGCGGGGAAATCGTTTTTTGATAGAAGCGGATTGCCGCCAGTGCCAGCAACTTTGCCATGCATTCTCCTGTCTTGACGCGAGAGCTTATCACGGGCCTTGTCAGGAAAACAAGTTTTTAACGTGACTGAACTTGGTCACTGTGTTCGCGACGACGCATGGGACGGTGATTGCGGCTGCTGTCACCGGGCCACACGAAGGCCAAAAACAGCAAGACCGAAAAGCACATCAGCGGCGCTGCAGTGACCAGCACGCGTGCATTGCTCGACGCATGAATCAGCCAGCCACCGGCCACCAGTTGAAACACCACCATCGCGCCGGCAATCCTGCGCATGCGGTGGGAGCGCACGATATTGTGGCCGAGTAAAGCGAAATAGAAATACGCCAACCCGAATCCGAGCACGCACACCGCGCCCAGCAGAATGGTCGCCATGCCGCCCATGGCCATGCCCTGGCGTTCGGTCAACATTAGAAATGGCGCCGCGAAGGCGACAAAACTGCCAGCAAAAAATGCCATTACTCTGAGAAAAAACATCTTGCGATCCTGTTCAGTTCTGAAACGGCCGAAAGATAGCATGCAAGAAGGATAAGCGGCGCCACGGATATACTGGACATCCGATAGACGCATTCAGGAGTGACGATGGACGTGTTCGCCGATTTTCTTGCGCAGATTGCGGTCCCGGAGCAGCGGGCTCGTGTCAACGAGGTGCTCAGTTGGGTGGCCACGCAGTTCCCCCGCATGCAGCCTGTCGTGAAATGGAATCAGCCCATGTTTACCGACCACGACACCTTCATCATCGCGTTCAGCGTGGCCCGGCATCACATGGCGGTGGGGCCGGAGCCAGCGGGGATCGCCCACTTTTCCGATTCAATCCGGCAAGCTGGTTACGACCATACCAAGATGCTGGCGCGCATTCGCTGGGATCAGCCTGTCGATTACACGCTGTTGAAAGCGATGATTGAATTTAACCTGAAAGACAAGGCAGGCTGCGACAGCTTCTGGCGCAAGTAGCTGCCACGGCGCCGCAAGGTATACTGCGTCCACGTAAAAAAGGTGAGAGTGTGATGATGCAGATTTGGGTCGATGCGGACGCGTGTCCGGTCGTAATCAAGGAAATTTTATACCGCGTGGCTGAACGCCTGCAGCTGAACCTGACGCTGGTGGCCAACCAGTTGATGCGGGTGCCAGCTTCGCGTTTTATTCGTGCTGTGCAAGTGCCGTCGGGCTTTGATGTGGCCGACGCCGAAATCGTGCGCCTACTGGCGCCGGGCGATCTGGTGATCACCGGTGACATTCCCCTGGCAGCCGATGTGATCGCCAAGGGCGGTTACGCACTCAACCCGCGTGGTGAATTCTATACGGTGGACAATATCGAGCAGCAGCTGACGATGCGTAAATTCATGGACGAGCTGCGCAGCAGCGGCGTCGATACGGGCGGTCCGGCGCCGTTTGGGCAAGCCGACCGCCAGAATTTTGCTAATCAGCTCGACCGGCATCTGGCACGCCATGCAAAACGCGACTGAGCATCCAGTCGCGTTGCTGCTTCAGGCACCAAACATGTCTTTATAGGCAAGATACGAAGCGCACATCAGCGCCGGGAAGACGACCAGCAGACCCAGGCCAAGCGGCAGCGCACCCAGAATGCAGGCGATCATCGCCAGCAAACCGAAGACGATGTAAGCGAGGATGTTGCGCAGCGACGCCATCAGACTCAGGCGAATCGCGTCGACCGGGTTCACGCGCTGGAGAACCACCAGGGCAGGCGCCAGCCACAAGGCCGAATACAGGACGAAGCCCAGCGCAAACAGCAGCAGGAAACTGAGGCCGAGCATGCTGCCAAACGCGCCTGGGCTGACTGCGCCCACCGTCACCGATCCTACGCCCAGCAGACCGACGACCAGCACGATCGCGAACGACAGTGCCGCACCGATCAATCCCAAAATCCACAGGGGAGCGGAGCTGAAGGTTTCTTTCAGACCGGTTGCGAAGTCTTGTCCTGATTCGAGCGATTGGCAAGCGCGCATCATGACACCGGTGAAGACGATGCCGAAGGCTGTCGACAGTGCGCTCCCCAGCCAGAATTTGCCGAGAATCCAGCTGCCGATCAGGAAGGCCAGGCCAACCAGCAACCACACGCCCGGCGTCTTGAACACCATTTTGAAGCCGCCCACCAGCCATTCCACACCGCGATTGACGTCCACGCTGCGGATGCCTGGATTGGCGTTATTGGTCGTGACGATTGTTTCTTGATTTTCCATCATAGTCCTCCGAGTTAAGTCGGATAGAGTATGTCGCCGGATTAAAGTTCTGGCAATATTTTCCTGCCGGTGTTCGAGTGGGGAAATTACCGTGGTTTGTGCAACCACCACATCGTCCTCGCGAAGGCGGGGACCCATTCCACGTCGCCGAAGTTGTTCCGCGTGCTATGGGTCCCCGCCTCCGCGAGGACGATGTGGTGGTTGCTCCTGGCGCGCCGCATAGCCGTGTATCAGGGGGGCTTGGCACCCTCAACCATGCGCGTTGGTTTACTCCTGCCGCACCCACACTTGCGAGCGCCCGAACATGGGCATGCCCACATAGCCGCGCACCTTGAGCTTTTTGCCGCCCTCGGCCAGGCTCATCTTGCTGCGATAGACCTTGCCGTTGTCCGGGTCGAGAATCTCACCGTCGGTGTATTCGTCACCATTCTTTTTCAGCCCTGACATGAAGACCATGCCAATGACAGGCTGATCCTTCTTCGCACCGCTGCAGGCGGTGCACTTGGGATTTGGGTCTTCGCCAGCGGCCGGGTACAGCTTTTCAATCTGGCCGCGCAGCTCGCCCTTGTCTTCGGAAATACGGATCAAGGCCTTGGGCTTGCCAGTGACATCGTCAATGTTTTTCCACAGACCCACCGGAGAAGCCTCCTGCGCGAAGGCAGGCGCGCACGCCCACAACATACTAACAAGAGCTGCGCACACTGCTGACTTCATGGGTAATCTCCGCGAAAAGGTTGTATTGACGATTTCACAGTTTAGCAAGTTGTTCGCGCAATTTGGCGATCGTCGCAGAGAAATTCACCAGACGCTCGTTTTCTTGCGCCACCACCGCAGCCGGTGCGCGCGCCACGAAGCTTTCGTTCCCCAGTTTGGCGTTGACCTTGGCGATCTCCCCCTCGAGGCGCACGATTTCCTTGTTAATGCGCTCGCGCTCGGCGACAACGTCGATCTCCACCTTGAGCATCAGCTTGGTGCTGCCCACCACCGACACCGCCGCTGGCGAGGCCGGCAGCGCGTCAACAATGTTCACCTCCGACAGCTTGGCCAGCGATTGCAGATACGGTGCAAAGGTACGCAGGCGGGCGGCTTCATCGGCGCTCGGCGCTTCCACAAACAGCGGCACGGGCAGCTTGGGCGCCAGCTTCATGTCGTTGCGCAGGGTACGGGTGGCGTCGATCAAGGCCTTGTTCTGCTCCATCCACGCCTCGGCCTGCTCGTCGATCATGGCCGGGTTGGCGATCGGGTAGGGCTGCAGCATGATCGAGTCGCCGCCGGCAGCGAGCTTTTTGCCGGCCAGCGGTGCCACGGTCTGCCACAATTCTTCGGTCACGAACGGAATCAGCGGATGCGCCATGCGCAGCACCACTTCCAGCACCCGCAGCAGGGTGTTGCGGGTGGCTTGCTGCTGGGCCGGCGTGCCTTGCTGAACCTGCACCTTGGACAGCTCCAGGTACCAGTCGCAGAACTCGGTCCACACAAACTTGTAGATGGCCGAGGCGATATTGTCGAAGCGGTAGTCCTCAAAGCCCTTGGCCACTTCCATTTCAGCCCGGTTCAACTGCGACAGAATCCAGCGGTCGGCCTGCGACAACGCAGCATCGTTTGGCGTGCAATCGTGGCCTTCGGTATTCATCATCACGAACTTGGTCGCGTTCCACAACTTGTTGTTGAAGTTGCGGTAGCCTTCGCAGCGGCCCAGGTCGAAATTGATGTTGCGGCCCAGCGAGGCGTAGCTGGCCATGGTAAAGCGCACCGCGTCAGTACCGTAAGGGGCGATCCCTTCCGGGAACTCCTTGCGCGTGGCCTTGGCAATCTTTTCGGCATCACGCGGGTTCATCAAGCCGGTGGTGCGCTTGGCAACCAGCGATTCGATGTCGATGCCGTCGATCAGATCAATCGGGTCGAGCGTGTTGCCTTTGGATTTGGACATCTTCTGGCCGCTGGAATCGCGCACCAGGCCGTGCACGTACACGGTGTCGAACGGCACCTTGCCAGTAAAGTGCGCGGTCATCATGACCATGCGCGCCACCCAGAAGAAGATGATGTCAAAGCCGGTCACCAGCACCGACGATGGCAGGAACATCTTCATGTCCGGCGTTTCTTCCGGCCAGCCCATGGTCGAGAACGGCACCAGGGCCGAGGAGAACCAGGTGTCGAGCACATCGTCGTCGCGGCGCAGCTTGACGCCGGCGCCAGCCTGAGCTTGCGCCTCGGCTTCGTTGCGTGCCACATAGATCTTGCCGGACTCGTCGAACCAGGCCGGGATCTGATGGCCCCACCACAATTGACGCGAAATGCACCAGTCCTGGATGTTGGCCAGCCACTGGTTATAAGTGGTGCTCCAGTTTTCGGGAACGAACTTGATCTCGCCATCGGCCACTTTTTGCAGCGCCACTTCAGCAATCGATTTGCCGGGGAAGAAGGTGCCTTCCGGTGCCGGTTTGCTCATTGCCACAAACCACTGGTCGGTCAGCATCGGCTCGATGACCACGCCAGTGCGGTCGCCGCGCGGCACTTGCAACTTGTGCGGCTTGACTTCCACCAGCAAGCCTTGTGCTTCCAGGTCGTCCACGATCTTTTTGCGCGCGGCAAAGCGGTCCAGGCCGCGGTAGGCCTCGGGCATGTCATCCTTGATCTTGGCGTCAAGCGTCAGCACCTCGATCATTGGCAGTTTGTTGCGCAGGCCAACCTGATAATCGTTGAAGTCGTGCGCTGGCGTGATCTTCACGCAGCCGGTGCCGAAGGCCTTGTCGGCGTATTCGTCGGCAATGAGGGGGATTTCGCGTTCTGTCAGCGGCAGTTTCAACAGCTTGCCCACCGCGGCGCTGTAGCGCTCGTCGGTCGGGTCGACTGCCACGGCGACGTCGCCCAGCAGGGTTTCAGGGCGCGTGGTGGCCACGGTGATGCTGCCGCTGCCGTCGGCAAACGGGTACTTGATGTGCCACATCGAGCCATCTTCTTCTTCCGACACCACTTCCAGGTCGGACACGGCGGTGCCCAGTTTCGGGTCCCAGTTCACCAGGCGCTTGCCGCGGTAGATCAAGCCTTGCTCGAACAGACGCACGAACACTTCTGTCACCGATTTGGAGCGCGTTTCATCCATGGTGAAGTATTCGCGCTGCCAGTCAGGCGAGGTGCCCAGGCGGCGCATCTGGCCGGTAATGATGTTGCCGGACTTTTCTTTCCATTCCCAGACTTTTTCAATGAACTTTTCGCGGCCCAAATCATGGCGCGACACTTTCTGCGCGTCCAGCTGACGTTCCACCACGATCTGGGTGGCAATGCCGGCGTGATCCGTGCCAGGCACCCAGGCCGTGTTGTAGCCGCGCATGCGGTAGTAGCGCGTCAAGCCATCCATGATGGTTTGATTGAAGGCGTGGCCCATGTGCAGCGTACCCGTCACATTCGGCGGCGGCAGCTGGATCGAGAAGGCGGGCTTGTCGGCGTCGAGGGTGGCGGTAAAGTAACCGCGCTTTTCCCACTCCGTGCGCCAGAATTGTTCAATGTCGGCGGGCTCGAAAGACTTGGCTAATTCCATGATTTGGCGTGTAATTTTTGCGAAAACGACCATTATAGTAGGACTGCCGCCCGGTAACGCTGCGCCGCAAAAAAAACTCTCCCAATGCTCTCAGGAGGGGATCCCGCGCTGGCTGCCCGGTGGGTACACCAGCAGATCGTCGTGTTCGTGGCGCCGGCAGGCGTTCACAAAGGGGAGGGCGGCGGCCGGATTGGCGCGAAAGGCCGCAAATTGGGCGGCAGTGATGGTGTAGAACTCTTCATAGTCGCACAGGGAATTACTGACCGGGAAGCTGACGTAAAAGCTGCCTCCCACTTCCTCAATCCCGATCGCATAGCGTTCGCTGCGGGATACATAGACATCGGTATGGCGGCGTTGCACTTGCTGCTCCAGAAATGAAAAATGCCGTTCAGCTTACACTGAACGGCATTCCTGCTGACGTATTGCTTAGTTACCGCAGCCGTAGGTGGCGATACGGTCCTTGGCGGCCTTGGCTTGCACCAGGCCATAACCAAACTTCACATCGCGGCCAACCGGGCCCAGATCAATCGCGCTCTTGGTCAGCGTCGAGCGGATCTGCGGGCCGGTGCAGCTTGGGAAGTAGCTCCACACCAGCGCGGCAACAGCCGACACGTGCGGGGTTGCCATCGAGGTGCCGTCAAAGTAAGCGTAGCTGGTCGGGGTGACCGCGACAGTGGCGCTCTGGCCCAGTTTGGTCTTGAGCGAGGCGCCCTCGACATCGCTGGCCGTGACCGATGGAATGGTCGAGACGGTGGTGCCCATGGTGCCGCCGAAGCCGCCTGCCGCGTTGTTGTACACAATCGCGCCCACGCCGCCGCTGTTCTGGCAGTTCATGACCTTGGTCGCAAAATCAACCGTACCGCGCTGCACCAGGCACACCTTGCCTGCAACCGTGGTGCTGGTCTTGTCGCCAATGCCGAAGTCCGCCAGCGGCGCCGTCACCGTTTTCACCGGCGAGCCATCCATCGCGCCTGGTGCGTAGGCGGTGCCGCCCACGGTCAGGGCCGATGCGGTGCCGCTGTTGGTTGGTACCGACGACAGCACAGCCACGCCAGGACCGGCAATTTCCACTTTGCTGTTGTACTGCGAGAAGCTGGCCCAGGCGCGGGTTTCGTCCACGGCGCCCACCATCATGACGCTGGCGTAGCCGGCAGGATAGGAAATGGCAGTGTTGCCGTCATTGCCGGCTGCGGCAATGCTTAGGATGCCCTTGGCGGCCAGCGCATCGAAGGTGCGCTTTTCGGTCGCATTCGAGGTCGGTCCGCCCAGCGACATGCTGATCACATTGGCGCCTGCGGCGGCGCACTTGTTGGCAGCTGCTGCCAGGGTCGAGGAGTACGCCCAGCCTGCTGCATTGAAGACCTTGACGATGTGGATCTTGATCTTGCCATTCGGGTTCACGCCAACCACGCCCTTGCCGCTGTTGTTGACGGCAGCGATGGTGCCAGCCACGTGGGTGCCGTGGTGGTTTTCATCGGTGTACCACCAGCCGGTGCCGCTGTCGTATTCGCCCGTCATGTTGGCGCTGTTGCCAACGATGTCTTCATGCGCACGGTCCACGCCCGAATCGATGATGCAGACCTTGCGGTTGCCGACGTTGGCGTCCGACAGCAGGTCGGCCTGGACCATCTTGATACCGTACGGTACCAACTGGCCGGTCAGGTAAGGGGTGCCGGTCGATGGCGAGGTGGTGGCGAACGGACGGCGGATCACGTCTTCTTCCACCGATTCCACGTGACGGCTCTTGCGCAGGGCCTTCAGATCGGCTTTTGAAATTTCGATAGCGACCGAGTCGATATTATCGAGGTCGTGCTGCACCCGGCCGTGGTGGCGGCCGATGTCCTTGCGCATGTCTTTACCCATGCCTTTTTTGAATGCGACGATCACACGCGTCTGTTCCGTGTCGACCTGCGCGTTAGCCGTGCCCACTACACCCACTGCGACAGCTGCAACCAACAACTTTACCGCCGTGGCGATCGAGGACATGCCAGTCTTACTTTGCATCATGGAGTTTCTCCGAGAAATGATAGTTTTATTGTTGCCACAAGCTCTGTCGGCCTGTGTGCACTTTTACCGCCCTGGTAGGACGGCTCGGATGAGTGTATTTGTAAAATATTCCCCGAATCAACGACGATTTCTAGCAAACACAACAACTGTTGTATCGATCACCAAATGTCCAAAATATGTATTCAAATGTAATGCGCGCGTGAGAATTGGTGATATTATTTTGCGCAGTTTTGGCAACTTTGATGTCTTGTGTGCATCAAATTCCATGTGGAAATAAATAGCACGCAGTGGGTCGAATGTAAAAATATCGTATTGCCGATGTAACATCGCTGTATAATTCGCCCGCTGCCGCAAGGCGGCACACGCTAGGGGTCCTGCAAGTCGCAATTCGCGATGCGCGGGTGAGAAACACCCTCTGAACCTGATCTGGATAATGCCAGCGAAGGGAAGCTTAGTGAGCCACAACCTACCTTGGGTCCGTCCGCGGCCCGCCTGTGCTCCTACCTCCTTTGCTGGCTCCTGTGCACGCAAAGGAGCCACATGAATGCACCACTGAAGTTCGATTCCGCCACCGCCACCGTGGACCAGGCGGCCATCGCCCCATTCCCGAATTCGCGCAAAATCTATGTCCAGGGCAGCCGGCCCGACATCCGCGTGCCCATGCGCCAGGTCAGCCAGGCCGATACGCCGGCCTCGTTTGGGGCCGAGCCCAATCCGCCGGTCTACCTGTATGACACCTCGGGCCCGTACTCCGATCCCGTGGCCGCCATCGACATCCGCTCCGGCCTGGCCGCACCGCGCATGCCCTGGATTTTGGAGCGCAACGACACCGTGCAGCTGGACGGCCCCAGCTCGGTCTATGGGCGCGAGCGCCTGGACAACCCCGAACTGGCCAAGCTGCGCTTCCAGCTGCACCGCAACCCGCGCCGTGCCAAGCCGGGTGCCAACGTCACCCAAATGCACTACGCACGGCGCGGCATCGTCACGCCCGAAATGGAATTTGTCGCCATCCGCGAAAACCTGCGCCGCCAGGAATACCTGGCGCAGATGGAAGCGGCCGGCCCCATGGGCCAGCGCACGGCAGCCCTGATCGGACGCCAGCACCCGGGCCAGTCGTTCGGCGCCAGCATCCCGGCCCGCATCACGGCCGAATTCGTGCGCGAAGAAATCGCCCGCGGGCGCGCCATCATCCCGGCCAACATCAACCACCCGGAAATCGAGCCGATGATCATTGGCCGCAATTTCCTGGTCAAGATCAACGCCAATATCGGCAATTCCGCCGTCACCTCGTCGATCGGCGAGGAAGTCGAAAAAATGACCTGGGCGATACGCTGGGGCGCCGACAACGTGATGGATCTGTCGACCGGCAAGCACATTCACGAAACGCGCGAATGGATCATCCGTAACAGCCCGGTCCCGATTGGCACCGTGCCGATTTACCAGGCGCTGGAAAAGGTCAACGGCAAGGCCGAAGACCTGACCTGGGAAATCTTCCGCGACACCCTGATCGAACAGGCCGAGCAGGGCGTCGACTACTTCACCATTCACGCCGGCGTGCTGCTGCG
This sequence comes from Massilia sp. CF038, assembly GCF_900129765.1. GTDB lineage: Bacteria > Pseudomonadota > Gammaproteobacteria > Burkholderiales > Burkholderiaceae_D > Telluria_A. Next base: position 1,793,467 of record NZ_FQWU01000002.1, on the reverse strand, counting down.
CTACGTGCCGATGACGGCCAAGCGACTGACCGGCATTGTCTCGCGCGGCGGCTCGATCATGGCCAAGTGGTGCCTGGCGCATCACAAGGAGTCGTTCCTGTACGAGCACTTTGAAGACATCTGCGCCATCATGAAAGCGTACGACGTGTCGTTCAGCCTGGGCGACGGCCTGCGTCCCGGCTCCATTTACGACGCCAACGACGAAGCCCAGCTGGCCGAACTGAAGACCCTGGGTGAGCTGACCCAGGTCGCGTGGAAGCACGAAGTGCAGGTGATGATTGAAGGTCCGGGCCATGTGCCAATGCAACTCATTAAAGAGAACATGGACCTGCAGCTGGAGCAGTGCGGTGAAGCGCCGTTTTACACCCTGGGCCCTTTGACGACCGACATCGCACCCGGTTACGACCACATCACGTCGGGCATTGGCGCCGCGCAGATCGGCTGGTACGGCACCGCCATGCTGTGCTATGTCACGCCCAAGGAGCATCTGGGTTTGCCGAACAAGGACGACGTCAAGGATGGCATCATCACGTACAAGATTGCTGCACATGCGGCCGATCTGGCCAAGGGCCATCCGGGCGCGCAGATTCGCGACAACGCGCTGTCCAAGGCCCGCTTTGAATTCCGTTGGGACGACCAGTTCAACCTCGGCCTTGACCCGGACAAGGCGCGCGAATTCCACGACGAGACCCTGCCCAAGGATTCGGCCAAGGTAGCCCACTTCTGCTCCATGTGCGGCCCGCATTTCTGCTCCATGAAGATCACCCAGGAAGTGCGCGAGTACGCGGCCAGCAACGGCTTGTCGGAAGGCGCGGCTGTGCGCCAGGGGATGGAAGTGAAGGCCATCGAATTCATCAAGAATGGCGCGCAGCTCTATCCGAAGGCATGAGCATGATCGATATTGAACTCAATGGAGAGTTGCGTACGGTGGCCACCTGGACCACCTTGCAGCAGCTGGTCGACACGCTCGATATGCACGAAAAGGCCGTGGCGCTGGCGGTCAACCGCAACGTGATTCCGCGCCAGATGTGGCCCCAGCACGTGCTGCTGGCGCAGGACAAGATCGATATCGTACGCGCCATCGGTGGCGGCTGAATCAAGGAGAACAAACAATGCATGACGACGACATTTTGACCATTGCAGGCACGCCGTACCGTTCGCGCCTGCTGGTCGGCAGCGGCAAATACCGCGACCTGGCGCAAACCCGTGAAGCGACTGACGCCGCTGGCGCGGAAATTATCACGGTGGCGATCCGGCGCGTGAACATTGGCCAGGACAAGAACGCACCGAGCCTGCTGGATGTGCTGCCACCCGAGCGCTACACCATCCTGCCCAACACGGCTGGCTGCTACAACGCCAAGGACGCCATCTACACTTTGCAGATGGCGCGCGAACTGCTGGGCGGGCGCAAGCTGGTCAAGCTGGAAGTACTGGGCGACGACAAGACCTTGTTCCCGCACATGCCAGAAACCCTGGTGGCAGCTGAAGCGCTGGTGCGCGACGGCTTCGACGTGATGGTCTACTGCAGCGACGATCCGATCCAGGCCCGCATTCTGGAGCAGATCGGCTGCGTGGCGATCATGCCGCTGGCGTCCCTGATCGGCTCGGGCATGGGTATTTTGAATCCATGGAACCTGTCGCTGATCATCGAACAGGCCAAGGTGCCGGTGCTGGTGGACGCAGGCGTGGGTACCGCGTCGGATGCGGCCATCGCCATGGAGCTGGGCTGCGACGGGGTGCTTATGAACAGCGCCATCGCCCTGGCCCAGGATCCGGTGCGCATGGCACGTGCCATGAAGCTGGGCGTGCAGGCAGGACGCGAAGCCTTCCTGGCCGGCCGCATGCCGCGCCGCTTTGCAGCTTCGCCATCGTCGCCGCTGGCAGGACGCTTTACCGGATGATGCGCACGGTGCTGGTGCTTTCCGGTCTCGATCCGTCGGGCGGGGCGGGCATGGCGGCCGACCTGCTGGCCATTGCCGCGCAAGGCGTGCACGCGCTGCCCGTCATCACTGCCCTGACGGTGCAGGACCACAACCGCGTGCATGGCGTGGAGCCGGTCGACCCGGGCCTGCTGCGGCGCCAGGCGCAAGCCCTGATCGACACGGTTGGCATCGACGCGGTCAAGATCGGCATTCCTGGCAGCCGCGCCAATGCCTGGGCGATTGCGCAAGTGATCGTGCAGCTGCGTGAGCGCGCGCCGCAGCTGCAGGTGGTCCTCGATCCGGTACTGGCCAGCGGCCATGGCGATACCTTGACCAAAGGCGACGCGCGCGCGGCGCTGCAGCCGCTGCTGCCACTGGCCACGCTGGTGGTGCCCAATCTGGGCGAGGCCGAGGCGCTGGATCTGGCGCAGTGCAGGCATGTCCTGACTACGGGCGGACATGGCACCGGCGCCGAGGTGGTCAACCGCTGGCGCGGAGCGGATGTGCAGCGCGAGTGGCGCTGGCCACGCCTGGCCGGGCAGTTTCATGGCAGCGGCTGCACGCTGGCAGCCGCCATCGCGGCGCGTCTGGCATTGGGTGAGCCAATGGCCACTGCGCTTGAACGCGCGCAGTCCTATGTCCATCAGAGTCTGGCGCAAGCATTTTCCATTGGACCCGGCCAGCGCATTCCGCGCCGCCATTTGCAGACATGAGGAGCATCACCATGCAAGGACTTTATCTTGTCACACCCAATTGGGATGACACTGCGCGTATGCTGGAGCGCACCGAGGCCGCGCTGGCTGCCGGCGCCACTCTGGTCCAGTACCGTCACAAGGACGCCAGCGAAGCACTTCGGCTCGAACAAGCTGCGGCGCTGCTGGCGCTGTGCCGCCATTATGGCCGTCCCTTGATCATCAACGACCACGTCGCCCTGTGCCAGACGCTTGGCGCCGACGGCGTGCATGTGGGTGGCACCGACATGACAGTCGCCCAGGCACGTGCGGCGCTGGGCCCGGACAAGATTGTCGGCGCTTCCTGCTACGGTGATCTGGCGCTGGCGCGTAGAGCTGCGCGCGATGGCGCCACCTACGCCGCCTTCGGCGGTTTTTATCCGTCGGCCGTCAAGAAGTATTCCTTTGTAACCGACCCTGAGTTGCTGGTGCAGGCGCGGCGCGAATTGCGCTTGCCGCTGGTGGTCATTGGCGGTATGACGCCCGTCAACGCGGCACCGCTGGTCGAACGCGGCGCGGACATGGTGGCGGCAATTACCAGTGTGTATACGGTGGTCGACGTCGCTGGTGCTGTGCGTCAATTTAATGCCTTGTTCACACAGCACGGGAAAACAACCGAATCGGCGTAGCAGGCTTTATAATCTTTTTACCTTCTTCACTGAGGATTGCCGAGCCCATGACTTCCGCCCCTGCCGCCAAACGCCGTATCCTGATTGTCGATGACGACCCGCACCTGCTGCAATTTCTCACCGAGGTCATTGCCCACGCTGGCTACGATACGGTGACGGCCGGTTCCGGCGAAGAAGCATTGCAGGTCGTGGCCAAGGGCGAACCGGACATGGCCTTGCTCGACATCACCATGCCGGGCATGAGCGGACTGGAACTGGCAGCACGCCTTAAAGCTGACACCAGTGTGCCATTCATGTTCCTGTCGGCCGTGGGCGACAGCGAATCGGCGCGCCAGGCCGCCGCCCACGGCGCCGTGGGCTATCTGGTCAAGCCGGTCGACGCCGCTCGCCTGATGCCGGCCTTTGAGGCAGGTCTGGCCCGGGCCGACGACATCCGCCAGCTGCGCCGTACCGAATTGAACTTGAACGCCGCGCTGGCAGCAGGACGCGAAACCAGCCTGGCCGTGGGTCTGTTGATGGGCAAATTCCAGACCGACCGCAACACCGCCTTCGAAGTGCTGCGCGACCATGCGCGTTCCAGCCGCCGCAAGATCAATGAAGTTGCCGATCAATTACTTGCTGCCGAGGAAACGTTAAATAGTCTGCATGCCGGATTTGCCCAGCGCCTGAAAACAAAGTAACAAGACGCCACACAAATGTGAAAATAATTGCCGCGTGCCACGATTTTCGTCGTGGTTTGCGGTAATATGAAGTGGTAAATCAACACGGCAGAACCAACTTCCGCTTCTACCGTGCGCATGTTCCAGCCGCCTTCCCCCTGCGGCAAAAAAAATCCCTCGGCCCAGCTCCGCCGGTTGTCTCTCCTGATATGCACAACAAGATTGGCCCCTGACGGCGCCCTCGTATGCATCGGGATCTCGATTGCAACCGCCATGAAAACCTCTGCCATGAACAAAATGTGCGCACCCCGTATCCGGGCCGCACTGCCCGCGGCCCCGCGTGCGCATACGCCGGCCCGTTACGCCATCGGCGCATCGCGCCAATCCGACATCGCCTACGTTTCGCCCTTGTGCGAAGACGACAATCAGCCATACAAACAGCGCGCTGTCCCAGTCCATAGCGAGCGTCCGCAAGTGCTGCACGTCGATATGGACACCAGCGTCGCTACCGTACTGTCGCACCTGCTGAACCCGGAGGCCAATGTCACGCATGTGGCGACTCTGGCCCACGCGCGCCGCCTGTTGCAGAGCCAGGTGTTCTCGCTGGTCGTGCTTGATCCGGCGCTGCCCGATGGTGACGCCCGTACCTTGCTGGCGCTGTTGAACGGCACGCCCCTGCTGGTCTACTCGGCCAGCCAGCCCGAATGGCGCGGCAGCACCCCCACGTTCCTGGCCAAACCGTGGACCACGACACGTGACTTGTGGACGGCTATTTCCGGCATGCTCGGTATCCCCAGCGGCATCGCGGCAGGGGACTGAACATGCGCAAAAAACCGCTGAAATCCATTCTGTATGTGGAAGACGATCTGCACGTGCGCACCACGGCCAAGCTGGTGCTCGAAGTGATTGGCAAGATCGACGTGCGCGAGTGTGGCTCCGGCCGCGAAGCGCTGCTGACGGCACGTGACTTCACGCCCGACCTGATTCTGCTGGACGTGATGATGCCCGAGATTGATGGCGTGGGCACGCTGGCGCTGCTGCGCCGCCTGCCGCACCTGGCTGACGTGCCGGCCCTGTTCGTGACCGGGCTGACCGAGCCGGACGACATTGCGCGTTACATGGAAGCGGGCGCTATCGGCGTGATCCCCAAGCCGGTGATGCCGATGCGCCTTTCCAGCCAGCTGCACACCCTGTGGGATGAGCGCCCCGGTCTGACTGCCTGATGCAGCCGGCCCGGCACGACCGGGTCGGCTTTGCTATCATGGTGGACTAACCCACCAGGCACAGGACCATCATGAAAACCAAGGCAGCGATCGCATGGAAAGCCGGTCAACCACTCACGATTGAAGAAGTCGACCTGCAAGGCCCGCGCGAGGGCGAAGTACTGGTCGAAATCAAGGCCACCGGCATCTGTCACACCGATTATTACACCCTGTCCGGCGCTGACCCGGAAGGCATTTTCCCGTCGATCCTGGGCCACGAGGGCGCCGGCGTTGTGGTTGACGTGGGCCCGGGCGTCAAGAGCCTGCGCAAGGACGATCACGTCATTCCGCTGTACACCCCCGAATGCCGCCAGTGCAAATTCTGCCTCTCGCAAAAGACCAACCTGTGCCAGTCGATCCGCTCGACCCAGGGCCGCGGCCTGATGCCGGATGCAACCAGCCGCTTTTCGATTGACGGCAAGCCGATCTTCCACTACATGGGCACGTCCACCTTCTCGAACTACATCGTGGTGCCCGAGATCGCGCTGGCCAAAGTGCGCTCCGACGCCCCGTTCGACAAGATCTGCTACATCGGCTGTGGCGTCACCACCGGTGTTGGCGCCGTGCTGTTTACCGCCAAGGTGGAAGCGGGCGCCAACGTGGTGGTATTCGGCCTGGGCGGCATTGGCCTGAACGTAATTCAGGCCGCGCGCATGGTTGGCGCCGACAAGATCATCGGGGTCGACATCAATCCGGCACGCCAGGAAATGGCGCGCAAATTCGGCATGACCCACTTCATCAATCCGAAGGAAGTCGAGAACGTGGTCGACGCGATCATCGGCCTGACCGATGGCGGTGCCGATTACAGCTTCGAATGCATCGGCAACACCACCACGATGCGCCAGTCGCTCGAGTGCTGCCACAAGGGCTGGGGCCAGTCGATCATCATCGGCGTGGCTGCGGCAGGGCAGGAGATTTCGACTCGTCCGTTCCAGCTGGTGACGGGGCGGGTCTGGAAAGGCTCGGCGTTTGGCGGCGCACGCGGCCGCACCGACGTGCCCAAGATCGTCGACTGGTACATGGAAGGCAAGATCAACATCGATGATTTGATCACCCACCGCCTGCCGCTTGAACGCATCAATGAAGGCTTCGATCTGATGAAGAGCGGCGAATCGATCCGCTCGGTGGTGCTGTACTAAAACCCCTTCCTGCTACCGCAATCACTGCATCGTCCTCGCGAAGGCGGGGACCCATCCCACGTTTCCAACTTCGGACAGGTGGAATGGGCCCCCGCCTCCGCGAGGGCGATGCAGTGGCTCACACCATCCCCTGAGTTCCCCATCCATCCAGCTCCACAATAGGTATTGACGCTTTCAATTACACGTGTAATCATAGCGCATCGATTACATATGTAATTTTTGAAAGCAGGAGCAAGCATGACCCCCGACCCAGTAGATATCAGCGACGCCGAATCACTGGTAATGGATGTACTCTGGCGCGCGCAGGCGGCGCTGGCCGCAGAAGACGTCATCGCCGCGCTGGTGACAGAACAGCGCTGGCAGGAAGCGACCATCAAGACGCTGCTCAACCGCCTGCTGAAAAAAGGCGCTGTCAGCGCCAGCAAGGACGGACGCCGCTACCTGTACAGCGCCGTGCTGAAACGCGACCAGTGGGTCAGCCGCGAGAGCGGCGGCATGCTGGACCGCCTGTTTGGCGGCCGTGTGGCCCCGCTGGTCGCCCACTTCGGCAAGCACCGCAAACTCAGCGCGAGCGACATCGCCGAACTCAAAAAACTGATCGAGGAGCTCGATGATGGAAAGTAGCCTGTTTGAAGCCCTGGCGCGGATGACGCTTGGAGCGAGCGTCGCGATTCTACTGGTGCTGCCTTTGCGGGCCACACTGCGGCTGCGCTTCGGCGCCCGTATCAGCTACCACGTGTGGCTGCTGGTGCCGGTATTGATGATCGCGGCAGTGCTGCCCTCAATGCACGTGAACCGTGTGATCGCGGTGCAGGCCATGCCGACCCTGGCAGCAGGGCCGCTGGCTGCGCCAGTGGCGCAGGCGGTACCGGTGGCATGGACCACCATCCTGTTGAGTGCATGGCTCGCGGGCGCACTGGCCACGGCCTTGCTGCTCGCCGTGGCCCAGCGCCGTTATGTGCGCAGTCTGGGTTCCCTCACTGCCCGGGACAACGTGTACCTCGCGGCCACCACTGCGCAAGGTCCGGCTCTGCTGGGGCTTTGGCGGCCGCGCATTGTGCTGCCAGCCGATTTTGCACAGCGTTACAGCGCGCAGGAACAGCAGCTGATCATCGCCCACGAGCAGTGCCACGTGCTGCGTCATGATGCGCTTGTCAACGCGCTGGTCGCGCTGCTGCAGTGTGCCTTCTGGTTTCACCCGCTAATCCATCTGGCGGCGGCGCGCTGCCGCTTCGATCAGGAGCTCGCGTGCGACGCCGATGTCCTGCAGCGTCACCCCGGCCAGGCACGCGTGTACGGCGCTGCCTTGCTCAACACCCAGGCGGCCGGTGCATTTGCCCCTGCTACCTGCCACTGGCAGTCAAATCATCCACTCAAGGAGCGCATCATGCAGTTGAACCATTCGAAGAACAATCCAGCACGGCGCTGGGCCGGGCGCGCCATGCTTGCCTTTCTGCTTGCAGGCGGCATCATCGGCACCGTCGTGGCACGCGCCGAATCCGAGCAAAAGACCAAGTATCTGGTCGAATTAAAAATCACCTTTGCGGGCGAGTATTCCAGCCCATCGGTGCTGATTGGTGCTGGCGAACCGTTCACGCTCAGCGGCGCCACCCGCGGCAAGACCTGGTCGGGCGACTTTGTCGTGACCGAGGACAAGGGCGACATGGTCTGGTTGAGAAGCCAGTTCACCATCGACGGCAAATATAGCGGCGATCACAATGGCGGCATCCGTCTCGGCGAAAGCAAGCATGTCGCGATCATGAGCGAAGCTGGTGCGGATACCATGATTCTGGTGCTCGATGGCAGTGTGAAACGGGCGCCGGCGCCAGCTAGTCAGTAGCAAGCGACTGCGCCCGGCTCGACCGGTATAATCTGTGCATGCGAAATCGATTGATGGTGATTGTCTCAAAAGCGTGCCGTGCCTCCGGGCTGGCGGTGGGCGCCGTTCTGCTGTCCAGCGTGGCGCAGGCTGCCCAGCCCAATCGCGACAGGTATATCGTCGACCTCAAGATCGCCATTGCAGGCGAAAACACCACAGCATCCAAACTGGCGAGGGCCGGCGAGCCATTCACGGTCGCTGGTTGGAAGGATGGCAAGAAGTGGATCGCCGATTTTTTGCTCACGCCAGAGCAGGGCGAGCATGTCGCCCTCAAGACCCGCTTCTACTTTGATGGCCGCAGCGTCGGCGCTCTGGGTGCCCGGCTGCAGCTGGGTGGCAGCGCTTACACCGGGGTCGCACGCGACGAGGGCCAGCCAGATTTACAGGTCACGATCGAACAAAGCGTGAAGCTGGCGCCCAAATTGTCCTTGCAGGAGCGGCACGTCCCGTAGACCGCCAGCGCAGTGCGCGACCGGTATAATCACGGGATGCAAAATCTCCTTCACAACCTCAATCCCGAACAACTCGCCGCCGTCACGCTGCCGTCGCAAAGCGCCCTGATTCTCGCTGGCGCCGGCTCCGGCAAAACGCGCGTGCTGACGACCCGTATCGCCTGGCTGATCCAGACCGGGCAAGTGTCGCCAGCCGGGATCATGGCTGTCACATTTACCAATAAGGCAGCCAAGGAGATGCTCACGCGGCTGTCGGCCATGCTGCCGGTCAGCACGCGCGGGATGTGGATCGGCACCTTCCACGGCCTGTGCAACCGCCTGCTGCGCACCCACTACCGCGACGCGGCGCTGCCGCAAACGTTCCAGATCATGGATTCGCAAGATCAGTTGTCCATGATCAAGCGTCTGCTCAAGGCGAACAACGTTGATGATGAAAAGTACCCGGCCAAAAATCTGATGTACTTCATCAATAACGCCAAGGACCAGGGCTTGCGCGCCAATCGTGTGGAAGCGCACGATCCGATCGAGCGCAAGATGGTTGAGTTGTACGAACTGTACGACATGCAGTGCCAGCGCGAAGGCGTGGTCGATTTTGCCGAACTGCTGCTGCGCGCTTACGAATTACTTGCCCGTAATCAACCGCTGCGCGAGCATTACCAGGCCCGCTTCAAGCACATTCTGGTCGACGAGTTCCAGGATACCAATGACTTGCAGTACAACCTGCTCAAGTTGCTGGCAGGACAGGGGCAGCAGATCGGCGGCGCGCTGTTTGCCGTCGGTGACGATGACCAGAGCATTTACGCTTTCCGCGGCGCCAACGTGGGCAATATGTCCGCCTTCGAGCGTGAATTCCGGGTCGAGAATCTGATCAAGCTGGAGCAAAATTACCGTTCGCACGGTCACATCCTTGATTCGGCCAATCACCTGATCGCCAATAACAGCAAGCGCCTTGGCAAGAACCTGCGCACGGATGCTGGCCACGGTGAGCCGGTGCGCATTTATGAAGCGTCTTCCGACCTGGAAGAGGCCCAGTGGATCATTGAAGAAGCCAAGACCCTGATGGCTGAAGGCGCGCTGCGCAGCGAGATCGCCATTCTGTACCGCTCCAATGCGCAGTCGCGCGTGATCGAGCACGCGCTGTTCGCGGCCGGTTTGCCTTACACGGTGTACGGCGGCCAGCGCTATTTCCAGCGCGCCGAGGTCAAGCACGCTATCGCGTACTTGCAGCTGATGGACAATCCGCACAACGACCAGGCCTTCCTGCGTGTGGTGAACTTCCCCACGCGCGGCATCGGCATGCGTTCGATCGAAGCACTGCAGGCTGCGGCCGAACAGCACCGCATTTCCATGTATGCAGCAGTGCCTTACGTGATGGGCAAGGCCGGCACCTCGCTGGGCGCATTCGTCAAGCTGATTGAAGGTGCGCGCTTTGAAACGCAACAGCTGTCGCTGCCGGAAATGGTGCGCGTGGTGCTGGAGGCAAGCGGCTTGCTGACCCACTATCAGAACGAAAAAGAAGGCGCCGACCGGATCGAAAACTTGGAGCAGATGGTCAATGCGGCCACCCAGTTTGTGCAGGAGGAGGGCTTTGGCCAATCCGCGCCTGCGCACCTGGGCCCCAAGGCCGAGGCCATGTCGGGCGCGCCTATCGTCAATCAGGATGGCTTTGAAATCCTCGACGCCGATGCCGCGCTGCCGGCGGTCATGTCGCCGCTGTCGGCCTTCCTGTCGCATGCGTCGCTGGAAGCAGGCGACGCCCAGGCGCAGGCGGGGCAGGACGCGCTGCAGCTGATGACGGTGCATTCGGCCAAGGGCCTGGAGTTCGATGCAGTCTTCATTACCGGCCTGGAAGAAGGCCTGTTCCCGCACGAGAGCAGTTCGCGCGAGATGGATGGCGTCGATGAAGAGCGGCGCCTGATGTATGTGGCCATCACCCGCGCCAAGAAACGCCTGTACATGAGCTTTACGCAGACGCGCATGCTGCACGGTCAAACTCGCTACAACATGAAATCGCGCTTTTTTGACGAGCTGCCTGAGGAGGCACTTAAATGGATTTCGCCGAAGGTGCAGTCGCACTGGTTCGGCAATAAGAAATCCGCCTGGGATGAGCCAAGCTTCGGTGGCGGGTCGGACAACAAGATCGCGCAGCAGATCACGCAAAAGGCCGCCAGCAATGGACCGGGGTGGCGCATCGGTGAATCGGTGGCGCATGCCAAGTTCGGCGAAGGTGTGATCGTTAATATTGAAGGCGGCGGCAGCAATGCGCGCGCGCAGATCAATTTTGGCAAGGCGGGAATGAAGGTGCTGGATCTGTCGGTGGCCAAGCTGGAACGCTTGCGCTGACCACGTCGTCCTCGCGAAGGCGGGGACCTATTCCACGCGACCGAAGTCGTTTCGCGTGCTATAGGTCCCCGCCTCCGCGAGGACGATGTCGTTTACTTCGGCATGATCACGGTATCAATAACGTGAATCACGCCATTGTCTGCCTTGATATCGGTAGCAGTGACCTTGGCGTTATCGACCATCACGCCACCCTTGGTGGTCACGTTGATCGATGCGCCTTCCACGGTTTTCACTTTACCGGCCTTCACATTCGCCGCCATCACTTTGCCCGGCACCACGTGATAGGTGAGTACCTTGGTCAGCTTGGCCTTGTCCGCCAACAGCGCGTCCAGATCGGCTTTTGGAATTTTGGCGAACGCTTCGTCGGTCGGCGCAAACACCGTGAACGGGCCTTTGCCTTTGAGCGTTTCCACCAGCCCGGCCGCCTTCAGTGCAGTGGCCAGTGTGGTGAAGTTACCTGCGTCGACGGCAGTGTCGACAATGTCTTTTGCCTGCGCCGAGAAGGTGGCGGCGACGGTCAGTACGGATGCAAGAATGATCTTCTTCATGTGTGCTCCTAACAGAAATAGCTTCTGATTGATGCGCCGGCAGGATAGGCGACGCGTGGCCATCATAACCACATTTTTAAATCTTTGCCGCGCATGAGCTCGTTTAACGGCGCCCGTGTTTACGGGCGCCGTTCAATTTGATGCCCTCAGTAATCAGAGGTAATTCTTGTCCATCATCTCAGCGCATTCACCTCGTTTGCGTTGCGTAATACTCGGTCGCGAAACGCAATGCTTGCCACCCCCTGCTGGCAGTGATCGCCGTCCTTGCTGCGGAACTGGACGCTGAAACTGGCATCCATGTTCTTGAGCCGGAAGGTGATCATGTCAGTCGACGGCTTGCCTTCCTCGCGCTGGCGCGTCTCGATCTGGACATCGGTCACGTTCAGGCCCGCCATCGTGACGTCGATTTTCGGACGCTTTTCGTCGTCCTTGTTGTCCCAGCAGCCGTGGAAGTACTTCACTTCATGGACGCCGGGGGCTGGGGTGTAGACATAGTCATGCCTGGAGGCGCCCTGGGCATTGAGGCAGAGTGCAGCCGCGGCCAGCGCGATCAATCGGATTGGTTTCATTGTTGTTCCTTGAGTTGACATCAGTAGATCGTCAGCACGCCATTGCTGACCGCCCAGTAGCGGGTGATGCCGCCGCTGCCGGTCCAGGTGCCCAGATTGAACGCATTGCTGCCGTTGACGGTGCCTGGCACCTGATACATCTGCAGCGCTTTTTGTGAAAGCTGCCAGGTGAGTTTGGCGCCAGGCGCCAGCGTCTCAGGCGCACCAGTGGCCCGGACAAAATTGACATTGCCGGCGCCGTACACATTGCCAACGCCATTGGCGTCGATGGCGACCGCGGTGGCTTCGTCGGCCGACACGCCGCGCACGCTCTGCCAGCTCACCGCATAGTTGTACAGCATGCTGGCCATGAAGCCGGTCAGGCGTGGCTGGCGCGCACGTTCGGCAAAATGCGGCTCCGTGACCAGGTTGGTGAGGCCGCCATTGGCCAGGAAGTTGTTACCGATGGCAGCAGCGGTCGGGTTGTTCAGCACCGTGGTCACCTCGGCGCCACCTGGGTGATAGTACTGGCCCTGGATCGCCATGCCGGCACTGGTGCCGCCCACCGGCGCCTGCTTGGTGTTGATCAGGTAATTGAGCGCCGTGCCCACGCCCTGGCCCTTGAAGTAATTGATGTAGTTGGCTTGGTCACCACCGGCCAGGAACACCGCACCCGCACTTTTGATGGTCTGTACCACGCAGGCGTCGTTGGCCTGTGCCACGCTGGTGATGAGCAGGGTCTGCACTGAGTTGCTGCCGCCCAGACCATAGATGTAGTCGTTATAGGCGTTGGTGCCGCTCGAGCGGATCACCACAAAGTCGCCGCCGCCGGACTTGTTGATCATCCATTTGATGGCATTGTCCACGTCCATGCCGCCGCCCATCAGCACCACGCCGCCGCTGGTGCTTGTGGCCTTGGGTGTGGCGTTGCCGGTCTTGCCCAGGTTAACGGCCGAGGGGAGGGTGCAGGCCGTAGGCGTGCCGCCGCCACCGCCGCCGCTCGCACCGGGGAAGGTCACGTTGAGGGTATAGCGGCCGCTGCCGGTATAGCTTTTCACGCGTACGTAGTAGGTGCCAGCCGCCGTCGCGCCGTAGCTGCCGGTCTCGGGATTGCTGACGGTGGAGCGGTAGGCCACGTAAGAACCGGTGGCCTTGTACAGGTACCAGTCCAGATCGATGCCGCTGTCGTGTGCCAAGTTGATGCTGATGGTGCCGGGGCCCGTCACATCGAGCTTGAACCAGTCGACGTCGGTGCTGGACGCAATGGTGCCGCTGATGGCAGTACCGCTGCACGCGCCGGTATTGGCGCTGCTGTCGCTATTGTTCGATTCCACTTCGGATGACAGGCATGCTGCCGATGCGCCATGTGCTGCCAGCAGCAGCGTACAGGCGAGCGCCATCCTGAAAATTTCTTGTATTTTCATTCTCTGACTCTCCAAAAAAGACCACTATTTTCGTTATGTAAAAATTCCGTAAAGTAAAACGGTTTACATACGCCGTTTTAATGAACGAAAATTTTCATCGAATATACGCCCGAAATTTGGAAAGTTCCACAATTCTTTTGATGTCAGAAAATTGCAACGTTGGCCGGGTGGCGGGGTCGCATGGAAGACGCGGTGTCGATGATTTAGAATCGCGGCAGCAGTATTCCCATCATCAGACAGGAGAAAGCATGTTCAGTCACATCGGGATTGGTTCGAACGACCTGGAGCGCTCAAAGCGGTTCTACAACGGCCTGCTGGCTACGCTTGGTGCGAATGGCGAGCCCTTCATCAACAAGGCGCCATCCGGACATACCCGTCTGTTCTACCGGCATGACGGCGGTACCTTGTGCATCACCGAGCCGATCAATGGCGAAGCGGCCACCTGTGCCAACGGCGGCACCATCGGTTTCAAATGCAATTCGCCCGAGCAGGTGAAGGCGTTTCACGATGCGGCGGTGGCGTTGGGCGGCGTCTCGATCGAGGACCCACCGGGATTGCGGGAAGGCCCGGCAGGCGCGCTGTACCTGGCGTACGTGCGCGATCCGGACGGGAACAAGCTGTGCGCTTTGTACCGTCCCAAATAAAGTGGCAAGTTCCTGGGGACTACTCTGCGGCGTCGCCAGGGATTAACTGTCGATAGGCAGCGTAGACGGCGCATTGAAAAATCACGAGCATGACCATGTGGATCCATGTCAACACGTAGACCGCCCCTGTTTTCCCAAAAATGGCGGTTCCGAGCGACATGATGGTGACCCAGATCAGGCCCCAGCTGAGCAGTAACACGAGAACCGGGACGAACGAACCAAACATCGCCGCGACGCTGTAGAACATCGCTTTAAACGTTGGCATCTTTTTCCAATGAATGAGCGGTGCAGCAAATGAGAGGATGAACATGATTGCCGCGGCAATCAAGGCGAAGCCCATCATGAGCTGCATCATGGATTCCGGCAAAACAAGGTCCTTTTTGGTCTTTTGGGCTGCTTCGAATGCCTGCACGATAGCGTCCTTATCGAGGAAAGGAAGCATCATCAGCAGGAGAACGACCATCATTGCCAGGTAGATGCCGCCGAGCTTTGTCAATGGCCCCAGCGCCCCCTTGCGAAAGCCCGTCAGTATGACCGCTGGCGTTAATTTCTGGTCCAGCGAAAGGATCCGGCTTGCTTCGAAAATGACCATGCTGAACGATGGCATGAGGAGGACGTACGCGATACTGCCAATCGGCTGTGCAAAATTGAGCGTCAGCATGGTGAACAGGATCTGTGGAAACAGCAGCAGGATCAAAAAACCGGGCTGCTTCCTGAACAGACCGAATCCCTGTTTCAGCCACAGCCAGCCGGTACTTGCAGGTAAGCGGTTCATGCGAACAACTCCGGTGCGGCAGTCGCGATGCGCTCGCGCAAGATGCGTTCGAAGTGGGTGGGGTCGTGCGGGGTCAGCATTTCTGCCTCACGGGGCTGATGCAGGTCGTACAGACGTGACAGCCAGAAACGCAAGGCCGCGGCGCGCAGCATCGGCTGCCAGGCCGACTGCTCGTCCGCTGTGAACGGGCGCACGGCATGGTAAGCGTCGAGCAGGGCGCGCACGCGCGCGGTGTCGAGCACGCCTGTGCTCTGGTCGATGCACCAGTCATTGACGGTGACGGCCACGTCGAACAGCCAGGTGTCGCAGCCAGCAAAATAGAAATCGAAGAAGCCGGTCAGAAGCTCACCGTCGAACATGACGTTATTGCGGAACAGGTCCGCATGCACCGGGCCGCGTCCCAGTCGCTTGTAATGGTCGCAGGCGGCGTACGCTTCCTGGAAATGCATTTCAGCGCGCAGCAAGTGGGCGCAACTGTCGTCCAGGAAAGGCAGTACCAGCGGCGTGGTGGCGTTCCACCAGTCCAGACCGCGCAGATTCGGCTGGCGCAGCGGGAAATCCGCCGCGGCCAGATGCATGCGCGCCAGCATGGCACCGACAGCGGCGCAATGAACTGGCTGCGGGTCCATCTGCGAGCTGCCGCTCAGTTTGCTGACAATTGCGGCCGGCTTGCCTTGCAGCGGCACAACCAGCGCACCGGCGCTGTTGGCGACCGGGGCCGGCACCAGAATGCCGCGCTCGGCCAGATGGCGCATCAGGTTCAGGTAGAAGGGCAACTGCTCGAACCCAAGCACTTCGAAGAGGGTCAGCACATACTCGCCAGCATCGGTGGTGAGGAAAAAATTGCTGTTTTCGATGCCCGATGCGATGCCCTTGAGGGAACGGGCCTTTCCTAACGGGAACTGCTCAAGCCAGGGAGAGACTTCATCCAGACTGACCGCGGTAAATACTGCCATGTGAAAGCGAATTAAAAGTTGGTTCGAGAGAAATGGCAGCGATGCCGCTTATTTGGCTGGTGGCGGTGGCGGTACGTCGGCGGCCGGCACGTCTTCCTTGTCTGTTTTCTTTTTGCGGTTCAGATCGAATTCCATGACTTGCCACTGCGGCGAACCGAGCGTGCTGCCGCCGCCACTGCCGCGTTCATTCACTGCGGCCGGGCTGGTGCCCTTCATGGTGTAGGCGCTCTTGCCGTTCTTGACCTTCACTTCGGTAATGCGCCCGCCGTCTTTTTTTTCAGTGATTTTGGCGCCGCCCGTCTTGGGTGGGGTGACCACGATCGGCTGGTCGCTGCCTTCTTCGATCACTTCCAGCTTGGGGGGCGCTTCGGACGGCTTTTGCTGCGCCAGCGCGGTACCCGCCTGGGCAAGCAGCAGTATGGACAGGAGTTTGCACAGCGTGGAGGAGCGCAGCATGATTGGTCGCCTTATGAACGTTTGAACCATTGTAACAAACACACGGCGACCCTGTATCAAGTGTCGCGTTCACCGCTGCGGGGTGGCAGCCACTTCTGCGATAATGCCAAACGATATGCTGCGCCGTGCCTGCGCGCGGCTTCAACCTACTCTACGGTGCCATGCAAAATACCCTGCTGTTAGTCGACGGTTCCAGTTACCTTTATCGCGCCTTCCACGCTCTGCCGGACTTGCGCAGCCCGGACGGCCACCCGACCGGCGCCATGCACGGCATGGTCAACATGCTGCGCCGCCTGCGCCAGGATTACCCGGCGGCCTACATCGCCTGCGTGTTCGACGCCAAGGGCAAGACCTTCCGCGACGATATGTACCCCGACTATAAAGCCACGCGCGCGTCCATGCCGGACGACCTGCGCCTGCAGATCGAGCCGATCCACGAGGCGGTGCGCCACATGGGCTGGCCGATCCTGATGGTCGACGGGGTCGAAGCCGACGACGTGATCGGCACCCTGTCGGTGCAAGCGTCCCAGCTTGGCATGAATACCGTGGTTTCCACCGGCGACAAGGATCTGGCCCAGCTGGTCAACGACAAGGTCATGCTGATCAATACCATGACCAACGAAAAGCTCGACGAAGCCGGCGTGCTGGCCAAGTTCGGCGTGCCACCCAACCGCATCATCGATTACCTGACCCTGATTGGCGACACGGTCGACAATATCCCGGGGGTGGCCAAGTGCGGCCCCAAAACGGCGCTCAAGTGGCTGGCTGCCCACGACAATCTGGACAACATCATGCAGAACGCCGGTGCCATTACCGGCGCGGTGGGCGAGAACCTGCGCCAGGCACTCGAATGGCTGCCCAAAGGGCGCGAGCTGATCACCGTCAAACTCGATTGCGACCTGAATGAACACATGGTGTCGATCCAGGAATCGCTGGTGGCCAGGCCGGAAGACGCGCCTGGTCTGAAAGCCTTCTTCGAGCGTTACGGCTTCAAGACGCTGCTGCGCGAAATCACCCAGCGTGACGATGAAGGCGCGCCGCGCGCACTGCTCAATTCTCCGGAAGGCGATTTGTTCCCGGGTGCGATAGTCCCCGTCATCAAGGGCGAATACGAAACTGTGGTCACCGAAGCGCAGCTCGACAAATGGCTGGCCCTGATCGAGGCGGCCGAGCTGACCTCGGTCGATACCGAGACCACCTCGCTCGAACCCATGACGGCGCAAATGGTGGGTATTTCGCTGTCGGTGGAAGCAGGCAAGGGCGCGTACATCCCGCTGGCGCACCGCTACGCCGGCGTGCCGGAGCAGCTCAATCGCGAGCAGGTGCTGGAAAAAATGAAGGCCTGGCTGGAGAATCCGGCCAAAGCCAAGGTTGGCCAGAACCTCAAGTACGACAGCCATATCTTTGCCAACCATGGCGTGACGCTGCGCGGCATCGAGCACGACACGCTGCTGCAATCGTATGTGTTCGAGTCGCACAAGCCGCATGACATGGACAGCATGGCCTTGCGCCACCTGGGTTACACCACCATTCCGTTCACCGACGTGTGCGGCAAGGGTGCAGGCCAGATTTGTTTCGACCAGGTCGAACTGGCACGCGCCACCGAATACGCGGCCGAAGATTCCGACATCACGCTGCGCCTGCACCAGGCCATGCTGCCGCACGTGGAAAACGACGACAAGCTCAATTTCATCTATCGCAAAATCGAACTGCCCACCTCCGTCGTGCTGCAGAAAATCGAGCGCAATGGGGTGCTGATCGACGCGGCCCTGCTGGACGTGCAGTCCAATGAACTGGGCGCGCGCATCATGGAGCTCGAACAAAAAGCCTACGAGCTCGCGGGCGGCCCGTTCAACCTCGGTTCGCCCAAGCAGATCGGGGAGATCTTCTTCGTCAAGCTGCAGCTGCCGGTCATTAAAAAGACCCCGGGCGGCGCGCCCTCGACCGACGAAGAAGTGCTGCAAAAGCTGGCCGAAGACTTCCCGCTGCCGAAAATCCTGCTGGAATACCGCAGCATGTCCAAGCTCAAGTCCACCTACACCGACAAGCTGCCGCGCATGGTCAATCGCGACACTGGCCGCGTGCACACCAACTACGCGCAGGCGGTGGCCGTCACCGGACGGCTGTCGTCGAACGAGCCGAATCTGCAGAACATTCCGATCCGCACCGCCGAAGGGCGCCGCATCCGCGAAGCCTTCATTGCCGGCCCGGGCAACGTGATTGTCTCGGCCGACTATTCGCAGATCGAGCTGCGCATCATGGCCCATATTTCGGGCGATGAAGCGATGCTGCGCGCGTTCTCGGAAGGTGAAGACATTCACCGCGCTACCGCGGCCGAGATCTTCGGCATTGCACCGTCCGACGTGCAGGGCGAACAACGGCGCTATGCCAAGGTGATTAACTTCGGTCTGATCTACGGCATGAGCGCCTTTGGCCTTGCCTCCAACCTGGGCATCGAGCGCGCCGCAGCCCAGAGCTATATCGACAAATACTTCGCCCGTTTTTCGGGTGTGCGCCAGTATATGGAAGACACGCGCATGCAGGCGAAGGCACGCGGCTACGTGGAAACCGTGTTTGGGCGCCGTCTGTGGCTGCCCGAGATCAATTCGCCCAATGGCCCGCGCCGCCAGGGTGCGGAACGGGCGGCCATCAACGCGCCCATGCAGGGCACAGCGGCCGACCTGATCAAGCTGGCCATGATCGCGGTCCAGGATTGGCTGGAGAAAGACCAGCTGGCAACCCGCATGATCATGCAGGTGCACGATGAACTGGTGCTCGAAGTGCCGCAAAGCGAGCTGGAACTGGTCAAGGTCAAGCTGCCCGAACTGATGGCGGGCGTGGCGGAACTGAAGGTGCCGCTGCTGGCCGAAGTGGGTATCGGGCCGAACTGGGATGAGGCGCACTAAGTCCGAGCCTAAGCGCCGCTCGGTAAATTAGCGTCATTATTAACGATGTTTTAATGTCAATTGTTTGTGTAAGATGCTGGTTTTTCTGACCGGCATCTCTCATGTACCTTTTACTTACCGTGCTGACCTTTGTGGTCATGGCGGCCACACTGCCGGCCCACATCACGGCATTGATTGCGGCATCGACGCTGGTGGTGACCCTGGTGGGCCAGAAAACCGTAGAACTGCTGACTGGGGTGGCATCGCCCGCCGGGGAAGTGTTGCGTTCGGTCGGTCTGGGCTTGCTTTGCATGGGCTTGCTGTGGACGAACGTGCTCAGTTTTAATGCGCACTTCGACGGCAGCATGAAAATCCAGCTGGGCTGGAGCTTCTTTCTTGCGTATGCGCTGGGCTTTACGCTCGGGATGCGCATTTCCTTCTTCCAGGCCTGCATTGTTGCTGGCGTCAATACTGCGCTGTCTGTCCTGCTGCTGATCCTGCTGATGCCGGTCTGGATCGTCTACATGGTGTGAGCGACGGCTGGCGCAGCATTTTTTGCGCTGAATCGGACGCGGCGCGGACGAGGTTGGTACAATGCCCGGCTTGCAGTACGCAAGATCAGCACAAAAGGCAAGAAAATCGACCCGATCCTTATCTCCATCCTGCTCGCCACCACCATTGGGGGCGTCGCCAGCATCACTGCCGCGGCGGTGTTTTCGTTCGCCTTGCTGTCGAAGATGGTCGAGCGGATGGTCAGCCTGTCGGTCGGGATCATGCTCTCGACTTCGCTGCTGCATGCGCTGCCGGAAGCGTTCGAGTCCAAGGCCGATCCGCGCAGCCTGTTTGCCACCTTGCTGGGCGGGTTGCTGGCGTTCTTCCTGCTGGAAAAACTGGCCATTTTGCGCCATTCGCATCACCACGAGGGTGACGGCCACCATCATTCGCACGGACATGACAAGCGCGAAGCGGGCAAATCAGGCTGGATGATCCTGATTGGCGACGCCATGCACAACTTCACCGACGGCATTCTGATTGCCGCCGCTTTCCTGGCCAACCCGGAACTGGGGATCGTGACCGGCCTGGCCATCATCGCCCATGAAATTCCTCAGGAAATCGGCGACTTCATCGTGCTGCTCAATGCCGGCTTCTCGCGCCTGCGCGCCTACGTCTTCAACCTGCTGTGCAGCCTGATGGCCATTGCCGGCGGCTTGATCGGCTACTTCACGCTCGACAAGGCCAGCGGCATGATTCCCTATGTGCTGGTGTTCGCTTCGTCCGGCTTCATCTACATTGCCGTGAGCGACCTGATGCCGCAGATGCAGCGCCGCGCCACGCTGCGCGAATCGGTGCCGCAAGTCTTGCTGATTGGCCTCGGTGTGCTGATTGTGCTGTTCCTGACGGCGGGTCACTAAAAAACAACGTCATCAAGCTGTCATATTTGCCCTTTATATTGGAGCTACAAAAACAACAATAAAGGAGATAAAAATATGATGAACCTACTGCGTAACAAAATTAACGAAATCTCGACCGAGTGGCTGTACCACGGTTCCAAGTACCGCAAGCCCCTGGCCGATCTTCCCCCCAAGCTGTTCACCTACTGGCAGCGCACCGCAGCATTCGAATTCAAAGGCATCCCGCAGGATGCCTTTTTTTTCGCCCGCGCGGCGGAAGGACTGCTGATGTTCTTCGACTGCGTGGCCCGCAGCGGCAAGCAATGCGGCTTGCCGTCCAAGGCGGCTGATTCGGTGTGGCACGCCTGGGTGCGCTTTGCGCCTGAACACCTGGCCCGCTTCTGCCTGACCCACTTTGGCCGCACCATCGCGCACACCGAGGGCTCGGACATGGGCTTGCCAATGAATCAGGCGCTGGCGCACACCCTGGTGGCCGCGCGCGAGCTCGAAGGCTTGCCGGTGGCGGGCCTGAACGTGCCCAAGCTGTTCTCGCTGGACCGGCGCGTGCGCATGCCGGAAGGGTATGCCTACTCGCTCTCGCAGGGGCAGGTGGCCTACCGCGACATGGATGCGAAAGGGCGAGGCACGGGGGAAGTGCACCTGCCGGACGGCTTGAGTTCTGCCGCGCTGCTGGGGGCGGGACTGGTGTCGATTGATGCCTACCGCAAGTATCAGAATGAGACCAACGCGAACGGCGGCGGCTGTGGTTCCGGGTGCGGCAGCTCCGCCTCCGACGGCGGCGGTGGCGGCTGCGATGGTGGCGGTGGCTGCGGCAGCAGCTGCGGTGGCGGTTGTGGCGGCGGATGCGGATGACACATCCGCACGCCGAGCGGCTACGAACCTGTGGCCACGGGCCGGCTGCTGTCGCCCACCCATTCGCTCCATGAGCCGGGATACAGCGCCGCACCTTTGAGCCCTGCCACTTCGAGGGCCAGCAGATTGTGGCAGGCGGTTACGCCGGAGCCGCATTGCATGATGGCCTTGGCCGGATCGCTTACAAGCGCGGAGAAGTCGGCCTTGAGTTGTTGCGCATCCTTGAAGCGGCCGTCGGCTTGCAGGTTGTCCTTGAAGAAGCGGTTCTTCGCGCCGGGAATGTGACCGCCCACAGGATCCATGGTTTCGTTCTCGCCGCGGAAGCGGTCTGCCGCACGGGCATCAATCACGGTTTTGTCACCACCATCGATGTTGGCCAGCACGGCCGCCGCGTCCACTTGCGGCACCAGCGACGCCTGCTCGGCAAAGCTGCCGCGCGCGGGTGCGGGCGTGTCGGTCGATACGGGCTGGCCGGCTGCCTGCCAGGCCGGCAAACCACCATCGAGCACGGCCACGGCAGGGTGGCCCAGCCAGCGCAGCAGCCACCACAGACGCGCGGCGAACATGCCGCCATGCGCGTCATAGGCGACGACCTGGCTGTCGTTGTTGATGCCCCAGCTGCGCAAGGTTTCGGCCAGCGCGGCGCGCTCGGGCAATGGGTGGCGGCCGCGGAACACGCCATCGGCACCGCGCTTGGCACCTGACAGCTGATGGTCCATGTCGCCAAACAGCGCGCCAGGAATATGCCCGGCCGCGTAAGCGTCGCGCCCGGCCGATGGATTCATCAGGTCGTGGCGGCAGTCGATGATCACGACGCGGGGATCGGTAATCTGGCCGGCCAGGTCGGCAGCGGAAATTAATGTCGTGTGCATGGCATCCTCGAATTTTTGTCGAGGTATCTTACCATCGCAAAAAGCGCTGTGCTTACGCGCCGTGCGCCTTGCGTGAATCGTCTGGCGCCTGCTCGCGCTCGTGCAAGCCATAGTCGCGCATCACGTGTGCCACGCGCAGGCGATAATCGTCAAACAAGCCTGCACGGCCCTTGGCCTGAGCCGCGCGGTGCGCTTCCAGCGCGCGCCAGGCATGCACGGCCTGCTCGTCGCGCCAGAACGACAGCGACAGGATTTTTCCGGCCGTGGACAGGCTTTCGAAACGCTCGATCGAAATGAAGCCGTCGATCTGCTCGAGCAACGGTCGCAGCGCGGCGGCGGTATCGAGATACTCGGCCCGGTGTGCGGGATTGGGCTGCACCTCGAAGATCACGGCGATCATGCCAGCCCTCCTGCCGGGATGCCGATGGTGCCATCCACGTTTTCCAGGAAGCTGCGTTCTTCGCGCAGGATGAAGCGCTTGTCCTGCGCCAGCTGGAAATTGCGGCGGCCTTCGTCGTCCTGCTTCAGACGAGCGCGGTAGCGCTCATACGCTGCCAGGCTGTCGAACGAAATCAGGCCCCAGGCTATGTCGTTGCTGCCTTCCAGTGGCAGAAAATAGCCCAGCAGATGGCCACCGCAGCGGGGGATGATGCGGCCCCAGTTTTCGGCGTATTCCTGAAAGGCGGCGCGCTGGAACGGGTCGATCTGGTAGCGGATAAAACAGGTCAGTGCCATGCTGTGCGTCCTTGGTGGGTGAGCGAATACGGTAACGATACGGATTGTGCGGCAAAGATGGTTCGGCTAGGATCGAACCATGAAAGACGGACCCGATATTGTCAAGATCGCTGCCCTGGTGGGCGACCATGCGCGCGCCGATGTGCTGACCGCGCTCATGGGCGGGCGCGCGCTCACGGCCACCGAGCTGGCGGCCACCGCCAACGTCACCAAGCAAACCATCAGCAGTCACCTGGCCAAGCTGGTCGACGCCGGTTTGCTGACGGTGGAGTCACAGGGCCGGCACCGCTATTTTCGGCTGGCGGACGATGATGTCGCACATCTGCTCGAGTCGCTCATGGGCGTGGCATCGCGCGCTGGTTCGGTGCGCCTGCGCAGCAGCCCGCGCGAGCCGGCCATGCGCCGTGCGCGGGTGTGCTACGACCATCTGGCCGGTGAACTTGGTGTGCTGGTGTATGACCGTTTGCGCGCACGGCAAGCCTTTGCGCTTGGTGACGACGGCATTGAGCTTACGGCTGGCGGCGCCGTGCTGCTGGGGGAATTGGGGATCGATACCACGGCCTTGCGGGCCCAGCGCCGGGTGTTCTGCCGCACTTGCCTGGACTGGAGCGAACGCCGTCATCATCTGGCCGGGGCACTCGGTGCCTCGCTGCTGGCACGCATGCTGGAACTGGGCTGGGCTGCGCGCGACGGCAAGTCGCGCGTGGTGCGCTTCAGCGCCGCTGGCGAAAGTGCGCTGCGCGACTACCTGGCGTAAATTACACTTCGCTGGCGATCGGGTCGGTCTTGCTGACCGCCGCACCGCGCGGTGTTGGCTTGGTGTTGTAGAACGTGGCTGCCACACCCGAGGCCAGAATCACCCCCATCCCCAGCCAGACCTTCCAGTTGAAATTGTCGTTCCAGAGCAGCATGCCCCACAGGCTGGAGAAGATAATGCCCGTGTACTGCAAATTGGCCACCACCAGCACCTTGCCCACGCGGTAGGCGCGCGTCATCGCCATTTGCGCCATGGTGGCAGACAGGCCCACGCCAAGCAGCAGCGCGCCGCCGTACCAGGTATGCGGCGTGAACAAGGGCACGCCGGCAGGACGGCCTTCGAGCACCACGCCAAAGGCGCCGGCACACACCGTCATCAGGGAAAAATAGAACACCACGCGGTATTCGGGCTCGCCCATCTGGCCCAGGTTGCGCACCTGCAGATAGGCCAGCGCCGACAGCACGCTGGACATGATGCCGACCACGCCGCCGAGCCACTGGTTGCTGGCCACGGCCGGCTGCAGCACCAGCGTGACGCCGGCAAAGCTCATGCCAATGGCGACGATGAGCGGCCATTCGACGTGATTTTTGGACTGCCACCAGCCGACCGACAGCAGGAACAGCGCCATCCAGATGGGCGCCAGGTAGTTAAGCGTGACAGCGGTGGCCAGCGGCAGTTTGGAGATCGCGTAAAACCACAGCCACAGCGACACCACGCCAACAAAAGCGCGCCACAGGTGGGCGCCCGCAAAGGCAGTACGCAGGGTGCCGCGCTGGGCCCGCACCAGCATCAGCAGCATGACCGTGCCGACCAGGCCACGGTACATGACGATTTCGGAGGTTGAATACATGGTGGACGCAAGTTTCACGCCCGCGCCCATGGCGGAAAACATGAAACTGGCGAACAGCATCCACAAAGACGACATGACAACCTTTTGGTGTTACAGACTCAGATTGCTGCGGTACCACTCATGGAAATGCTGCATCCCGTCTTCCATCGGTGACTGGTACGGTCCGACTTCGTTGACGCCACGCGCCATCAGGATGCGGCGGCCGGCGTCCATGCGCTGGGCGATTTCGTCGTCCTCGATGCAGGTTTCAAAGTAGGCAGCGCGTTCGGCCTCGATGAATTCGCGCTCGAACAGCACGATCTCTTCGGGGTAGTAGAACTCGACCACGTTGCGGGTACGCTGCGGCCCGTCCGGGTGCAAGGTGGAGACGATCAGCACGTGCGGATACCACTCAACCATGATGTTCGGGTACAGCGTGAACCAGATCGCGCCTTTTTCGGGCGGCACGCCGCCACGGAACTTGAGCACCTGTTCCTGCCAGCGCTGGTAAATGGGCGAGCCAGCCTTGCCCAGGCCGCGGTTGACGCCCACGGTTTGCACGCTGTAGTCGCGTCCGAATTCCCAGCGCAGATCGTCGCAGCTGACAAAGCCGCCCAGGCCTGCATGGAACGGTTCGACGTGGTAATCCTCGAGATAGACCTCGATGAAGGTCTTCCAGTTGTAATTACAGGTCTGCACTTCGACATGGTCGAACATGTAACCCGAAAAATCGAAGTCTTTCGCGACCGACAGCTGCGCCAGTTTTTCCATGACGTTGTAGCCGTTCTGCTCGAACAGCAGGCCGTTCCAGTTTTGCAGCGGCGTCTTGGACAGGTTCAGGCACGGCGTTTCGGGGAAGTGCGGCGCGCCGATCAGTTCTCCCTTGAGGTCGTAGGTCCAGCGGTGCAGCGGGCAGACGATATTGTTCGCATTGCCGCGCCCATTGAACATGAGCGCCTGACGGTGACGGCAGACGTTGGACAGCACCTCGATGCCGTTGGCATTGCGGACCAGCATGCGGCCTTCGTTCTCGGCAGCGAGCGTGGCAAAGTCGCCCGTTTCGGGCACCATCAGCTCATGGCCGACGTAGCGCGGGCCATTGCGGAACAATTGCTGCATCTCGCGCTGCAGCAGCGCTTCGTCGAAGTAGACATCTACCGGAAGCTGCGCGCACGAGCGCGCCAGCTTGGCGTGGGTAGCCAGATCGGACATCCCAACCCCCCTTTACACGAGTTCCAAAGAAGAGAAAGAATCCAAAGACCAGTATTTTGGAGAGCGGAATACGGTATTTCGGACAGAACCGGCGATTATACCGTTAACGAACACAACAGTCGCGGTCCGGCACGTGAATGACGTGGCCAGTTTGGCATCTGTTGCACGAATATCATCTGTTTCATGCTACGCCCCCGGTTGCGATAAAATGCGGGGTGGCCGTCCCTAGGATGGAATGTTCTAATATTTAAGATTAGACTGCGCGTTTACGCATAAAGTTGCATGCGCAGTTACTCACGAAGCGTCTATGTCAAAGAAATTAACAGCCGAATCGGTAGCGCCGCCGGAATCGTTCGAGCAGGCGATGGCCGAGCTGGCACAGCTGGTATCGCAAATGGAGTCCGGCCAGTTGCCGCTGGAAGCCTCGGTCGCGGCCTACGCGCGCGGCTCGGAACTGGTCAAGTATTGCGCGGCCCAGCTGGAAAAAGTCGAATCCCAGGTCAAGGTTCTTGAGGGCGACATGCTCAAGCCGTTTGCCGCCGAAGGCGCGGGCGAGGGTATGCAATGACGCCGGCCAGCTCGTTTGACGAATGGATGAAAGCCGTGCAGGCGCACGTCGAGGAAGCGCTGGGTGCCTTCCTGCCAGCCGCTGGCACCGTGCCGCACAAGCTGCACGAAGCCATGCGCTACACCGCCCTGGGCGGCGGCAAGCGCGTGCGTCCGCTGCTGGCGTTTGCCGCCGGTGCGCTGTCAGGTGCCAGCACCGCAGCGCTGGAGCGCGCCGCCGCTGCCGTGGAAATGATTCATGTGTACTCGCTGGTACACGACGACATGCCTTGCATGGATGATGACGCGCTGCGGCGCGGTAAACCGACCGTGCACGTGGCGTACGACGAAGCGACGGCCCTGCTGGTGGGCGACGCGCTGCAGGCACAGGCCTTCCTGGTGCTGGCCGAAGGCGGCACCGTACCGCCCGCGCGCCAGGTAGCGATGCTGCGCCTGTTGGCGCACGCAGGCGGCTCCGCCGGCATGTGCGGCGGCCAGGCGATTGACCTTGACAGCGTTGGCATTGCGCTCACGCTGGAACAGCTCGAGCAGATGCACCAGCTGAAAACCGGCGCGCTGCTGCGCGCCTCGGTTGTGCTGGGCGCGCTGGCCGGGGGCGACCTGGGCGAAGCGCAGCTGGCAGCGCTGGACGGGTATGCGAAGGCCATCGGACTGGCCTTCCAGGTGGTGGACGACGTGCTTGACGCGACGGCCGATTCGGCCACGCTGGGCAAAACGGCGGGCAAGGATGCGGCGGCCAACAAGCCGACCTACGTATCGATTTTGGGCCTGGAACAATCCAGGGTCTTGGCTGAAAAACTCCGCAATGATGCGCACGCAGCGCTGGCGCAATTCGGAGACAAGGCAGAGCGGCTTCGCCAACTGGCGGATCTGATCGTGCAGCGGAAAGCGTGAGTATGAACTTGCTAGAGACAATCAACGAACCAGCGGAACTGCGCAAACTCGCGCGCACCCAGCTCACGCCGCTGGCGCACGAGCTGCGCAACTACCTGCTCGATTCCGTATCCAAAACCGGCGGCCACTTGTCGTCGAACTTGGGCACGGTCGAGCTGTCGATCGCGCTGCACTATGTGTTCAACACGCCGTACGACCGCATCGTATGGGACGTTGGCCACCAGACCTACTCGCACAAAATTCTGACCGGCCGGCGCGACCAGATGCACACGCTGCGCCAGTTCGGCGGCATTTCGGGCTTCCCGCGCCGCGACGAAAGCGAATACGACACCTTTGGCACCGCCCACTCGTCGACCTCGATCTCGGCGGCGCTGGGCATGGCGCAGGCGGCCAAGATCAAAGGCGAGGCACGTCACGCCATTGCCGTGATCGGCGACGGTTCCATGACGGCCGGTATGGCCTTCGAAGCCCTCAACAACGCAGGCGTCCAGGAAGACATCAACCTGCTGGTGGTCCTGAACGACAACGACATGTCGATTTCGCCGCCGGTGGGCGCGCTCAATCGCTACCTGGCACGTTTGATGTCGGGCCAGTTCTACGCGGCCGCCAAAAACGTCGGCAAGACCGTGCTGCCGGCGCCCATGCGCGAGCTGGCCAAGCGCCTGGAAGAACATGCCAAGGGCATGGTGGTGCCGGCCACGATGTTCGAAGAATTCGGCTTCAACTACATCGGCCCGATTGACGGCCACGATCTTGAATCGCTGATCCCGACGCTGGAAAACATCAAAAAGCTCAAGGGGCCGCAATTCCTGCACGTGGTGACCAAGAAGGGTCAGGGCTACAAGCTGGCCGAAGCCCAGCCGATTCTGTATCACGGCACCGGCAAGTTCAATCCGACCGAAGGCATTCAGCCGGCCAAGGCTGGCAAGACCACGTACACCGAAGTCTTTGGCAGCTGGCTGTGCGACATGGCGGCCGCCGACAAACGTCTGGTCGGCATCACGCCGGCCATGCGCGAAGGTTCGGGCATGGTCAAGTTCGAAGAGATGTTCCCGGACCGTTATTTCGACGTGGGCATCGCCGAGCAGCATTCGGTGACCTTCGCCGGTGGTCTGGCGACGGAAAACCTCAAGCCTGTGGTCGCGATTTATTCGACCTTCCTGCAGCGCGCTTACGACCAGCTGATTCACGACGTCGCCCTGCAGAACCTGGACGTGACGTTCGCCCTCGACCGCGCCGGTCTGGTTGGCGCCGACGGTGCGACCCATGCCGGCAACTACGACATCTCGTATCTGCGCTGCATTCCGAACATGGTGGTCATGGCTGCCTCGGACGAAAACGAGTGCCGCCAGATGCTCACTACCGGCTACCACTACCCTGGTCCGGCGGCGATTCGCTATCCGCGCGGCGCAGGTATTGGCGCGACCATCGCCAAGGAACTGACCTCGCTCCCGATCGGGAAGGGCGAAATCAAAGCGCAAGGTCAAAGCGTGGCGATTCTCGCATTTGGCTCGATGGTGGCGCCAAGCGTGGCCGCTGGCGCCGAGCTCAATGCCACCGTGGCCAACATGCGATTCATCAAGCCGCTGGACGTGGAACTGGTCAAGCAGCTCGCGGCCGACCATGATTATCTGGTGACCGTGGAAGAGGGCTGCATCATGGGTGGCGCCGGTGCTGCGGTGGCCGAGGCGCTGGCTGCCGAAGGTATCGTCAAGCCGATTCTGATGCTTGGCCTGCCTGACAAATTTATTGATCATGGTGACCCGGCTGCGCTGCTGGCCGGCGTGGGCCTGGATGCCAAGGGCATTGCCGCGTCGATTCGCCAGCGCTACGGCGCCGTCGAGCCACGCCTGGTCGTCAACAACACCTGACCCACGTCGCCCTCGCGAAGGCGGGGGGCCATTCCATCTAAACCAACTTCGGTAACGTGGAATGGGCCCCCGCCTTCGCGAGGGCGATGTTGTTTTGGCGCGCGGCTTCATTTTTGCTCCACATTTGGCTGTCACTATCCAATCACGTTGACACCTGATTGGATTCCAAATGCGCGCGCACCTTCCCCTGTTTTTTGCCACTTTCCTGCTGAGCGCTTGCGGCGGCGGTGGCAGCACGCCGTCGACCCTGACGACTGCTCCCGCCACGCCCACCACACCATCGGCAATTGACCTGACCAAGCTGCCGCTCGGCGACGGCAGGGTCAGCACCACGGCCGCCAGGGTGGGCTATGTGTTTGCCTGCACGCTCCCCACCAGCAGCAACCCGGCTGGCAAAGCACCGTGGATCAACGCCGACGGTGTGACCTGGAATGCGACTGCCAAAATCACGGTGCAAGGCGCCGTGACCTGGGCGTCGACCTTCGCCACCAATCTGGCCAACGGCATGCTGAGCATCAGCGGCAATGGCCTGCCAGCCCACCCGACCGGCACGTTCCCGGTCAGCGCCGCTGACCCGGCCTACGCGTACGACAAGAACCCGAACGCGATCCAGGCCGCATCGGTCGCCTGGGGCTTGCCCGGTAATCCCGTGGTGGCGGTCAAGCCGACCTGCACCGACCTTGGCGCGATCGGGATTTTGCTGACCGGAGCGCGCTTGTACAACGCGCTCGACGCCGACGGCCGCGACGCTGCTGCGCATGAGGTGCAGGATGCCTGTGGCGGACACCCGCAGGGCCAGGGCGCTTATCACTACCACGACCTGGCGCGCTGCATGACCCAGGTGGACACGGCGGGTAGCCATTCACCGCTGGTCGGCTATATCGCCGACGGATTCGGCATTTACGGCAATTTGGGGGAGCAGGGCAAAGCGCTCACCAATGCCGATCTGGATGCCTGCCACGGCCATACTCACGCCCTCACCATCAATGGCGCCACGGTGACGCAGTACCACTATCACACCACCAAAGAGTATCCGTACACGATTGGTTGTTACGCCGGTACGCCGGTGCGGATTCGCTAACGGGAGGCGCCATGAACTGCAAGGTCAAGTCCACTGCGGCCCGAGTATTTGCCGTCAGCGGTGCGCTGGTGGCGCTGCTTGGCGCGATGATCCTCGTTTCCGATCACGGCAAACGCGAATCCGCCATGGCGCACGAGCAGTTACCTTATTATGCAAGCCCAGACCTGTGGCCACGGTGGGACTGGCTCTCGCGTCAGCACGATGTGGGCGAGTTCGTCATGCTCGACCAGCAGGGCAAACAGTTTGACCAGTCTGTCCTTGACCAGGGGCCGACCGTGGTCAGTTTTTTCTTCACTGCGTGCGTGACGGTGTGTCCGATTTCGATCGATATGCTCAAGGGCGCCCAGGCACGCATCGCCGCGCAGCCTGGTGGTGTCAAACCGGTGTTCCTGTCGATATCGGTGGCGCCTCAGTTCGATGATCCGGCGGCGCTGCGCAGCTACGCGAAAAGTGTGCAGCTGGCGCCGGAATGGCGTCTGGCGACGGGAGACCCGGCGCAAGTGGTCCGGCTGGCGCAGCGCGGCTTCTACAGCGATATCGCCACGCTTGGCCCGGACGGTCTGCCCAGACATCTGACGCGCGCGCTGTTGATTGACCGGGAACACCGCGTACGTGGCATTTACGATGCCTCGGTCGCTAGCGAGATTTTCCGGCTGCAGCGGGATCTGGCGCGGCTGTAGCGAGATCAAGACAACCTCAACACCACATCGCCCTCGCGAAGGCCGGCTCGCATGGTTGGTTGACATGGAATCGGCCCCCGCCTGCGCGAGGGCGATGTTGTCAAGCATAGTCCTTCAGTTGGTTCAGATAGGTGCGCAGCAGCGCCACCCGGCGCGGGCGAAAACTGGTGCTGGTTGCTTCTGCCGCCAGCAGCCGCTCTATGCGGAACATGCGAAAGTCTTCGCGCAAACAGCACCACGCGAGCAAGACCAGCATGCCCTGCACATACACGATCGACAGGGGAAACACGGCGCGTTCAGTTTGCAGGCCCTGCTTGTCGGTGTAGCGGATTTGTAGGGCCACCTCCTTCCAGCATGCTTCGCGAATCGTTTGCATGTCAAATTGCGGCGTGGTGTCGTCTGAGGCGAAGCGATGCGCCTGCGACACCGCGTGCAGCATCTGTTGCTGACTCATCGAGGGCAACGTCGCCGTCACTTTTCCCAGCACCGAGGCCGCAGCCTTGGCCAGTGCCAGGTCACCCATCTGCTGTACTTGCGCCAGTCCCAGCACCAGCGCTTCAATTTCCATGCGGCTGAACATTTGGGGTGGCAGCGTACCGTCTTCGATGAGATGGTAACCATAGCCACGCTCGCCATCGATCTGCGCACCGGCGGCGCGCAGGCTGTCGATGTCGCGGTATATCGAGCGCAAGGAAACCCCGGTTTCCTGACCCAGCTGGGCGGCCGTGGCTGGCGCGGGCAGGGTACGCAAGGCCTGCAAAAGGCGGAAAAGACGGTCGGAGCGCGACATGGTGCAGCTGACGGAAATTGGCAGTAGGGGTGGCTATAGTAACAGCCGCAATACCCTCAACCCAAAATACGAAAGCCCCTGATGATTGAAATGTTACTGCACCTGAACTGGTTTGCTGTCTTGATTGCCAGCGTTGCTCACTTTGCGCTCGGCGGTGTCTGGTTTGGTCTGCTGTTTGGCAAGCAGTACGCGGCTGCCCTGGGCATCGCCGACCGGCCGCCGCAACAGCCTGCGCCGCTGTTTTTGATCGGTCCCTTTGTTTGCAGCGCCGTCACGATTGCGACGACAGCCTTTTTGCTGCAATCGCTGCATATCGGTACTTACGGCGATGCGATGGTATTGGCCACCCTTGTCGCGATTGGCTATTTAACGCCGATGACGCTCAATATCGCGATCAATCCGCTGTTTCCACGCCCGTTCTACTACGCGCTGATTAACGCGCCGATGTTCTTGATTGGCAGTTTGGTGGCATGCGCGATACTGGTCTGGATGTCCCAGCCATAGCGTCTTACTGGCGCCGGCGGCGACTAGTCACCGATCATCAATGCAACCGGCATGTCGCGTTCGAAATCCACGCCGACAATCGCGTCGTGTTCGTGCTCGGTGCGAAAATAGACCGACCAGTCATCACCTTCGCCAATGAACACGCTGGGCGTATTGAATTGCTGCGCATGCAGTTCGTAGCTTGCGCGTTCCGCTTCGATGAATTCGCTGCATTGCTCAAGGATGATAGGCCAGTGGCCGCAAATCCAGCGGGCGATTTCACCCTGATGCTCGGACACCTCGGGCGAATAAATTTGAATTGCTTCACCATTGAGAACGGCTGGCGTGCATGACCAGAAATCGGCGCCCCTGACGAATTCTCCAACTTCGGTAATGAGCATAATTTTCCTGAAATTGTATTCTGTAGTCGAGATGCGCTATTTTGGCACAACGCGCTTGCTCAGTTCTTTTACCAATTGTGCGAAGCGGTCAAACTTTGCGCGACTCGCCGCCAGCTGGGCTTCGTCGCAATTCATGTGTCCGGGATCGCCACGCCCCTTATTGGCAATGAAGTGATTATCGGGTCCAGCGATGATGGCGTAGTCGACCGGCCCTGGCTTGAACTGCAGTCCGTAAACCGTGCTCGATTCAGTGCCGGCGAATTCACCTGTGAAGTGCTGCAACAGCGGCTGTTTGCTTTGCGGGTAAACCAATTCAAGCCGTCCAGGAACGCCGTAGCGGTACTGTAGCCAGTCGGCGCGGCCGATTCCACCGAAGGTGTGAAGTTCACTGCCGCACAGCGACACGCTTTTGGCGCTGTCCTGAATTTTGCAGCTAAAATAATCTGTCTCGCCCTTTTGACAAAGGCTGGCACCGTGCGACAAGGCCGGCATGGCGGCAAAAGCGAGGGTCAGCAGGATCGCACGCATGCCCGCTTACTTCTGGCGCAACCGCGTCAATTCGGCTGTCAGCCAGGCCGCGCTGCTGACCGCAGGCTTGCCTGGACACTGCATTTCATAGGGCTTGCCGCTCATGCTGCTGGTCGACGCGCCTTTTTCAATGAAGCTCTCGGTCGTGGTCAGCATGTCCTTCTTGTCGAGGTAGTCGAATTTTTTCTGCAGGTGGGCGCGTGCCTCGGCGGCGCTGTACCAGCTGCCATTGCGGCTGAATTTGCATCCCGATTTATCCACCGCCGCCATCAGTTGCGTCACTTCCGTGCGGGTCGCCGCAGGCGTGGCGGCGATTGCGTGGCTGCCGAACAGCAGGGCACCGATCAGTATCCATGCCTTCATGATTTAACCTCGCTTGCGGTCGTGGTGCCACAGCACGTCGCTGCCGCCGGCGTAGCGGTTCAGTACACGCGACAGCACGAACATCAGGTCCGACAACCGGTTCACGTACTGGCGCGGATGGTCGTTGATGGTTTCGGTTTTGCCAAGGGTGACGATGCTGCGTTCGGCGCGGCGGCACACGGTGCGGCAGACGTGGGCAATGGACGCCGCGCGCGAGCCTGCCGGCAGGATAAATTCGGACAAAGCCGGCAAGGTCGCGTTGTATTTTTCCAGCAAATCGTCCAGACGGCCGACATGGTCGTCCGTGATCATCGTGTAACCGGGGATGCAAAGCTCGCCGCCCAGATCGAACAAATCGTGCTGGATGGTGACCAGTTCTTCCCGCAGATCGGCTGGCATGTCCTCGCACAGCAGCAGGCCGACGAAGGAATTGAGCTCGTCCACCTCGCCCAGCGAGTGAATGCGAACGCTGTCCTTTTGCGTGCGGCTGCCGTCGCCCAGACCAGTGCTGCCATTGTCGCCGGTGCGTGTGGCGATTTTAGAAAGTCGGTTACCCATGATTGTGTCCCGTTGCATAAAAGAATAGGCCGAGGATACGACAAAACGCCCGATTCTGCTTACAATCTGGTGATGACTGCACCCCTTTCGATTGATCCGTCCCGCCAGCAGCAAGTTGCCGCCGCCCTGCGTGCGCTGCTGCCCGAAGGCTGCGTGCTGTCCGATGCCGAGGATACCCGCCCTTACGAGTGTGATGGCCTGGCGGCCTACCGGCAGCTACCGATGATTGTCACGCTGCCGCAGGACGAAGCCCAGGTGCTGGCCATTCTGAACACCTGCCGCGCCCTGCAAGTGCCGATTGTGCCGCGCGGCGCCGGTACCGGCTTGTCCGGCGGGGCGCTGCCGCTGGCCGATGGGGTGGTCATTTCGACGGCGCGCTTGAACCGCATCGTGCGCATGGAACCCTATGCACGCCTGGCTGTGGTGCAGCCAGGGGTGCGCAATCTGGCCATTTCCGACGCGGCGGCCGAGTGGGGTTTGTACTATGCCCCGGATCCTTCGTCGCAGATTGCCTGCACCATCGGCGGCAATGTGGCCGAAAACTCGGGTGGTGTGCACTGTCTCAAATATGGCCTGACCATCCACAACGTGATGCGCGTACGCGTGGCCACCATCGACGGCGACATTATTGAGCTTGGTGGCGAATCGCTGGATGCGCCCGGGCTGGATCTACTGGCCGTGTTTATCGGCTCCGAAGGCATGCTTGGCATCGTCACCGAGGTCACGGTCAAGCTCATTCCCAAGCCGCAGTGCGCGCGTGTGATCATGGCGTCGTTCGACAGCGTGGTCACGGGTGGCAATGCCGTGGCCAGCGTGATTGGCGCGGGCATCATCCCGGCTGGCCTGGAAATGATGGACCGCACCTCGTCAAGCATGGTCGAGCCCTTCGTCAACGCCGGTTATGACACCGACGCTGCGGCAATTCTGCTGTGCGAGGCGGACGGCACGCAGCTGGAGGTGGACGAGGAGATAGCACGCATGTCCGCCGTACTGGCTGGCGCTGGCGCGAGCGCGATCAGCGTGTCCGGTAGCGAAGCGGAGCGCCTGCGCTTCTGGTCCGGCCGCAAGAACGCGTTTCCGGCAGCGGGACGCATCTCGCCCGACTACTACTGCATGGACGGCACCATCCCACGCAAAAATCTGGCCCAGGTCCTGCTGGGTATCGAGCGCATGGAAAGCACTTACGGCCTGCGCTGCGCGAACGTGTTCCATGCCGGCGACGGCAACCTGCATCCCTTGATTCTGTTCGATGCCAACCAGCCGGGCGAATTTGAACGCGCCGAAGCATTCGGTGCCGACATTCTGGCGCTGTGCGTGGAAGTGGGGGGCACCATCACCGGTGAGCACGGCGTGGGCATCGAGAAAATCAATTCCATGTGCGTGCAGTTCGGACGGGCGGAACTGGACATGTTCTTTGCCGTGAAACGCGCCTTCGATGTGCCCTTCCTGCTCAACCCCGACAAGGCCATTCCCACCCTGAACCGCTGCGCCGAATTCGGCAAGATGCGCGTCAGTGCGGGCCTGCTGCCGTTTGCCAACCTGCCGCGATTCTGACATGAGCGAACATCTATACGCCCCATTGCGCGATCAGATTCTGAGCGCGGCCGCCAATGGTGGCACGCTGCGCCTGCGCGGCAGCGGCAGCAAGGATTGGTATGGCCAGCAGCTTGCGGGCGACATTCTCGACACGCGCGCTTGTACTGGCATCGTTGATTACGAGCCAACGGAACTGGTCATCACCGCGCGCTGCGGGACCCCGATTGCCGAAATTGAAGCCGCACTGGCCGAACGGGGCCAGATGCTGGCATTCGAGCCGCCGCATTTTGGTGCGGGGGCCACTTTTGGCGGCGTGCTGGCAAGTGGACTGTCAGGCCCGCGCCGCGCCAGTGCTGGTGCAGTGCGCGACTTCGTGCTCGGCACGGTGCTGATGGATGGCCGGGGCGAGGTGCTCACCTTTGGCGGCCAGGTCATGAAGAACGTGGCTGGCTATGACGTATCGTGCCTGCTGGCCGGCTCGCTCGGCACACTGGGCTTGCTGCTGCAGGCGTCGGTCAAGGTGCTGCCGCGCGCGGTGCGCGAAAGCACGCGCCGCTTTGCCATGAGCGAAATCGACGCGCTGGACCGGCTCAATACCTGGGCCGGCCAGCCCTTGCCGATAACGGCCAGCTGCTGGCATGACGGTGTGCTGACGGTGCGGCTGTCTGGCGCCGGCGCGGCGGTGGATGCAGCCGACCGGCTGCTTGGCGGCGAGACAGTGGACGATGGCGATGCATTCTGGCGCGGCCTGCGCGAACAGGAGCATGCTTTTTTTGCCGATGCGGCATGCCTGTGGCGCTTGTCGGTGCCGTCTTCAACGGGGGCCATTATTCTGCGGGGCGAGCAATTGATCGAGTGGGGTGGCGCGCAACGCTGGCTCAAGGCCGGCTCGGACAGCGATGTCGCCAACAACATTCGGCGCTCGGTCAATGCGGTCGGCGGGCATGCAACGCTGTTCCGCGGCGGTGACAAGGCGGTCGGTGTGTTCCAGCCGCTGGCGCCGGCAGTGGCAAAAATCCATGACCGGATCAAGGCGGCATTCGATCCGGCCGGCGTGTTCAGTCCAGGACGGATGTACTGATATGCAAACCACACTGGCCGATTTCATCAAAGGTACGGCCGACGGCGACGAAGCCGAAGCGATCCTGCGCGCCTGCGTGCATTGCGGTTTCTGCACCGCGACCTGTCCGACCTATCAGATTCTTGGCGACGAACTCGACGGGCCACGCGGGCGCATTTACCTGATCAAGCAGGTGCTTGAGGGCGCGCCTGTCACGCAAAAGACCCAAACGCATCTGGACCGTTGCCTGACTTGCCGCAGCTGCGAAACCACCTGTCCTTCGGGTGTGAAGTACGGGCGCCTGGCGGACATCGGCCGCAAGGTGGTCGAACAGCGGGTGGCGCGGCCGCTGGCAGATCGCATCAAGCGCGCCGTGCTGAAGGAAGCCTTGCCGCGCAAGTGGGTCTTCACGCCGCTGTACAAGGCGGGCAAACTGGTGCGGCCCTTGCTGTCGCCGGCGCTGCAGGACAAGCTGCCGGCCACGCCGGCAGCCGGTACCTGGCCGCGCCGCGCGCATGCGCGCAAGATGCTGGTTCTGGAGGGCTGCGTGCAGCCAGCCATGGCGCCCAATATCAACGCGGCGGCAGCGCGGGTACTCGATGCCTGTGGCGTGCAATTGCTCAGTGCCCCCAAAGCGGGATGCTGTGGCGCGCTGCGCTACCACCTGAACGATCAGGAGGGCGGCTTGCACGACATGCGCCGCAACATCGACGCCTGGTGGCCGCTGATTGAACAGGTAGAGGCAATTGTGATGACAGCTTCCGGCTGCGGCGTGACCGTCAAGGAGTATGGCCATCTGCTGGCCCACGATGCGGCTTATGCGGCCAAGGCGCAGCGCATTTCCGCGCTCACGCGCGACCTGAGCGAAGTGCTGCCGCAGTTCGAAGCCGAACTGGCCGCAAGACTTGGGGGAAAGCTGAAACAGCGAGTGGCCTGGCATCCGCCATGCACCTTGCAGCATGGTCAGCAGATTCGAGGCAAGGTGGAAGGTTTGCTGCGCGCCGTCGGCGTGGATGTGAAGCTATGCGCCGACAGTCATTTGTGTTGCGGATCGGCGGGCACCTATTCGATGCTGCAACCCGAACTTGCTACTGAGCTCAGAGACCGCAAGCTGAACAACCTGCTTGCCACTGGGCCTGAAGTGATCGTGTCAGCCAATATCGGCTGCCTGAACCACCTTCAATCGGGGACGGAGGTCCCGGTCGCACACTGGATCGAACTGATCGACCAGGCGCTGTCCTGATTACGAACCCAGACGTGCTTTTTCTGCTGCGGTCAGGCGCTTGGCGCTAACGACGACGGTTGGCATTTTGGCTTCAACGCTCACTTGTGCGGCTGGCTTGGCAACTGGTACAACGTCGGCAGTGGCGTAGGTGGCGAAAGCGGCAACGGCGAAGGCTGCAACGAAGACGGCTTCCATGTTCTTCAAGATATTCATATAAGTCCCTTTCATGTTTGGTATGGATACATTATGGGGGTGGGGGACTTATAAGGCCAATTTCAAGTTCTGATGTTCAACATTCAGAAAAGTAATATCTGCCGGTGGACGGCGTATACGCGGTATACGCTTTGTGAATGCGACGCGGACGAATTTACAAAATAATATATTACTTGCCTAAAACCAACATCGTCCTCGCGGAGGCGGGGACCTATTCCACGTTGCCGAAGTTGTTCAGCGTGCTATGGGTCGCGAGGCGTCGCACCGCCGCCTTCGCGAGGACGATGTTGGAGTCTACTCCGCCAGCAGCTTCTCGATATCGCCCACCATCTCGGCGGGCGTGGTCGACGGCGCGTAGCGCTTGTACACGCTGCCATCCTTTTTGATCAGGAACTTGGTGAAGTTCCACTTGATCATTTCAATCCCCATCAGCCCCGGCTTTTCCTTCTTCAGATGTTGAAACAGCGGGTGCGCGCCGCTGCCATTCACATCGACCTTGGAAAACAGCGGGAAGGTGACGCCGAAGTTCTTTTCGCAGAAGGCGCCAATCTCCGCTTCGCCTTCCGGTTCCTGACCGGCGAACTGGTTGCACGGAAAGCCCAACACCACCGCGCCCTGGTCCTTGAACTGCTGATAGACCTGCTCCAGCCCCTTGTACTGCGGGGTGAAGCCGCATTTGCTGGCCGTGTTCACGACCAGAACAACCTTGCCCTTGTACTGGGCCAGGTCGACCGGCGCGCCGGTGATGTCGTTTGCCTTGAAGTCGAAGGCGCTCGTCATACGATGCCCAGGTGCTCGGTACCGGCGGCCAGATCGCGGTTCTTCGCGTCCTTGCCCTTGAGTTTGATCGACAGTCGCAAGTCATTGACCGAGTCGGCATTACGCAGCGCGTCTTCGTAGGTGATCATGTCCGCTTCGTGCAGGTCGAACAGCGCCTGGTCGAAGGTTTGCATGCCCAGCTCGCGCGACTTCTTCATGATCTCTTTGATCTCGTGCACATCGCCCTTGAAAATCAGGTCGGAAATGAGCGGGGAGTTGAGCATGATTTCAATCGCAACGCAACGGCCCTTCGATTCCTTCATCGGAATCAGGCGCTGCGAAATCAGGCCTTTCAAGTTCAGCGACAAGTCCATCAGCAGCTGCTGACGGCGCTCTTCGGGGAAGAAGTTGATGATCCGGTCCAGCGCCTGGTTGGAGCTGTTGGCGTGCAGGGTGGCCAGGCACAGGTGACCGGTTTCTGCGAACGCAATTGCGTGGTCCATGGTTTCGCGGTCGCGAATCTCACCGATCTGAATCACGTCTGGTGCCTGACGCAGCGAGTTTTTCAGCGCCGCTTCAAACGATTCGGTGTCGACCCCAACTTCGCGCTGCGTGATCACGCAATTGCGGTGCGGGTGCACGTATTCGACTGGATCTTCAATGGTGATGATGTGGCCGTAGCTGTTTTCGTTGCGGTAGCCAACCATGGCAGCCAGTGTGGTCGATTTACCCGAACCGGTTGCACCGACCATGATCACCAGACCGCGCTTGGTCATCACGATATCCTTGAGGATCTCGGGCAGGCGCAGGTCTTCCAGCTTTGGAATGGTGGTGGTGATCGTCCGCAGTACCATGCCTACACTGCTCATCTGCACGAAGGCCGAGACGCGGAAGCGTCCCAGGTCGCCCGGGCTGATGGCGAAGTTCGATTCTTTGGTCAGTTCGAAGCCGGCGGTCTGTTTGTCGTTCATGATCGCGCGCGCCAGATCGGCGGTGTGCGACGCCGTCAGGGCTTGGCTCGATACGGGCGTCATTTTGCCGTCGATCTTGATCGCGGGCGGGAAACCTGCCGTGATAAACAGGTCGGAGCCGCCTTTGCTGGTCATCAGACGCAGCAAGTCGAACATGAATTTTGATGCCTGGTCGCGTTCCATTTTTCTTTGATCCTAAAAATTAGCCTGGGAAGTTCTCTGGGATCTTCGCAGCGTTGCGCGCGGCGGCGGCGGAAATGACGTTGCGGCGTACCAGGTCGGTCAGGTTCTGGTCCAGCGTCTGCATGCCGACATTGCTGCCGGTCTGGATCGACGAATACATCTGCGCGATCTTTGCTTCGCGAATCAGATTTCGAATCGCCGGCGTGCCAATCATGATCTCGTGCGCAGCCACACGGCCGCTGCCATCCTTGGTCTTGAGCAGGGTCTGGGAAATGACGGCCTGCAGCGATTCGGACAACATCGCGCGCACCATTTCTTTTTCATCGGCCGGGAACACGTCGACGATACGGTCGATGGTTTTTGCAGCGGAGGAGGTGTGCAGGGTACCGAACACCAAGTGACCGGTTTCCGCGGCCGACAGAGCCAGGCGGATCGTTTCCAGATCGCGCAGCTCGCCCACCAGAATACAGTCGGGATCTTCGCGCAGTGCCGAACGCAGTGCGTTGTTGAACGACAGCGTATGCGGACCGACTTCGCGCTGGTTGATCAGGCACTTCTTGGAATCGTGGACGAATTCGATCGGGTCTTCGATGGTCAGAATGTGGCCGTATTCGTTTTCATTGAGGTGGTTCACCATCGCTGCCAGCGTGGTCGACTTGCCCGAACCGGTCGGACCCGTCACCAGCACCAGGCCGCGCGGCTTCATCGACAGCTCGGCAAAAATGCGCGGTGCGTTCAGGTCTTCCAGACTCAGAATCTTCGATGGAATGGTCCGCAGCACGGCGGCCGCGCCGCGCTCCTGGTTAAAGGCGTTGACGCGGAAACGCGCCAGACCGGGAATGGCGAACGAAAAGTCGACTTCCAGCACTTCTTCATAGGCTTTGCGCTGGCCGTCGTTCATGATGTCATAGATCATGCCGTGCACGTCTTTGTGCTCGAGCGGCGGCAGGTTAATGCGGCGCACGTCTCCATGCACGCGAATCATCGGCGGCAGGCCGGATGAGAGGTGCAAGTCAGAAGCTTTGTTCTTGACCGAGAATGCGAGTAATTCTGAAATGTCCATTTATAATCCCTGTGCCGTGAATGGGCGCATGCTGATGGTGTGCGTTTTTCGCAATGACCGACCATGAATTGCCCGCCGAAAATGATTATGTCCACAATCGTCCACAACTTGCAAGCTGTCGATGCGAGTATTGTTGCCGCCGCCAGCGCTGCGGGACGTGCCCGCGCCGATGTGCAGTTGCTGGCCGTGTCGAAAACTTTCCCTGCCGAGGCCGTTCTGGAAGCCATTGGCGCGGGCCAAACCGCGTTTGGCGAGAATTATTTGCAGGAAGCGCTCGATAAAATTGCTGCCGTCGGCACCGCTTTGCCTGGCCGCGCCATCGAGTGGCATTTCATTGGCCCCATACAGAGCAACAAGACACGCCCGATTGCCACCCATTTCGATTGGGTGCACACGGTGGAGCGCCTCAAAATTGCGCAGCGCCTGTCCGAGCAACGGCCTGACAATCTGGGGCCGCTGAACATTTGTCTTCAGGTTAACATCAGTGGTGAAGCTAGCAAGAGTGGTGTCACAGAAGCAGAATTACCTGAATTGGCGCGGCATGTGGCACAGCTACCACGGTTGCGGCTGCGCGGGCTGATGGCCATCCCGGAACCGGAAACCGCCGTTCACCGTCAGCGGGCGGCCTTTGCGCGCTTGCGCAAGCTGGCGGAAGCGCTGCGCGCCGATGGTATCGCGATCGATACGCTGTCGATGGGGATGTCCTCGGACCTGGCAGCGGCCATCGCGGAAGGCGCGACCATCGTGCGGATCGGCAGCGCCATTTTTGGTTCACGCAAATATGAATGAACAAGGGAGCGGGATGAGAATTGCATTTATCGGCGGCGGGAATATGGCCTCGGCATTGATCGCAGGCCTGGCGGGCAAACTGACCAAGGGTGAGCTGATTCACGTGGTGGATCCGAATGCCGACGCGCTCGGCAAGCTCCAGGCCGCGCACGGCGTGACCACGGCAACGGCGATTGGCCCGGAGCTGGGCGCGAGCGACGTGATCGTGCTTGCGGTCAAGCCGCAGCAAATGCGCGATGTCGCGGCGGCGCTGTCTCCTTACCTGAGTGCGCAGCCCTTGATCTTGTCAATTGCGGCAGGCATTCGCGGTACGGACCTGTCGCGCTGGCTGGGCGGCTATGGCGCCATCGTGCGCACCATGCCGAACACACCTGCGCTGATCGGGCGCGGCATTACCGGCATGGTGGCGATGGCGGGCGTCAGTGCGCCCCAGCGCATCGCGGCCGACCAGGTGATGCAAGCCGTGGGCGCCACGGTGTGGCTCGACAGCGAAGACCTGATTGATCCGGTCACGGCGGTGTCCGGCAGCGGCCCCGCTTACGTGTTCTTCTTCATCGAAGCCATGCAGCAGGCTGCCGTTGAGATGGGGTTGACCGAAGAGCAGGGCAGGCAGCTGGCGCTGGCAACCTTTGCCGGTGCGGCACAACTGGCGGTGCAGTCGGATGACACGGTACCGGTGCTGCGCCAGAAAGTGACGTCGAAAGGCGGCACGACGTACGCGGCCATTACCAGCATGGAGCAGAGTGGCGTGAAGGAAAAAATCATCGAAGCGATGAAAGCCGCCGCAGCCCGCGGACGCGAGCTGGGCGAAGAGATGGGCAAGGATTAAGCCTATCCAATACATCGTCCTCGCGAAGGCGGCGGTGCGACGCCTCGCGACCTATAGCACGTTCCCGAAGTCGTTCAGCGTGCTATAGGTCCCCGCCTTCGCGAGGACGAGGTGCGGTTTGTTTAAACGTGCTGGCTTGGATCAATCTGCCGGCTGCGCACGATCTCCATCACGCTCCTGGCCATCTTAAACAACGACAAACCGGTGGCCAGCAACGGCATGGCACGCGATGGTTTGACCACCACCATCCCCAGCACCACGCCCGCAATCATCAGCGGCACCTTCAAATTGGGCATGCTGGCAATGCCGCGCAGGCCGCCTTGCATGGGCGAGCGCAGCGCCGCAATCTGATGCGACACCTCGCTGCGCTGCATGGAGCATTCAGCGATCAGTGCGTCACGCCGTTCAGTCAGGGTCGGGTACACGATTTGCTCAGTCATTGCCGCCCCCCGCATTACGAATGAAATTGAGATCCTTGTTCAACTCGGCCGCCGTTGCTGCCAGCAAGCGCGGCTTGGTGGCAATACTTGCCTTGAGCTGGAACATGACCCATGTCCCGGCCGCAGCAAACGCCGCCGCCAGGCCCACGGCCGCTTCGAGCCGGTAGGTATCCCAGAACACCAGAACGATGGTCAGCGCCACCAGCACCATGGCAATGCCGAACAGGATCATCGACAGCAGCGCCAGCACAAAGTAGCCGAGCAGGCGCTGCGATTCTTCCTCGATTTCGACCGCGGCCAGCGCCAGGCGCGTCTGCACCATGGCAACCAGGGTTCCGCCGATGCGTCCTACCGTTTCCGCGATCGCCATGGCGGCTTATTTCCGTGCGATCAGCATGCCGATGACCAGACCGGCGGCGGCGCCGATGCCCACTGCTTTCCATGGGTTCTCGTGCACGTATTCGTCGGTGGCCTTGGCCGCTTCCTTGGTCTTGGCGACCACGGTTTCTTCCAGGCGGATCAGGTCAGCCTTGGCGCTGGACAGGGTGCGCTCGAATTTGGCTTTGGCCGCTTGCAATTCTTCGCCCGTCAGGTGGCTGCCGTTGCGCAACCACGCTTCGGCGTCCTGGATCACGGATTTCAGATCGCTCATCAGTTGATCGCGTGCGCCTGGTTTGGTTGGGATGGATTCGATCATTTTTATTACCTCACGAGTGAAAGGCACGGCTGCAAACGACACAGCGCGTGCAATAAGGACAACATTATCCGAAGGCGTAGTCTAACGCGACACCGGCAAAAAGGGCCGCACCCAACCAATTGTTGTGGCGAAATGCATAAAAACAGCGCATCCGGTCGCGTTCGCGGATCAAAGTGTAGTGGTAGAGCGCAATGGCAGCGGCCACGGCCACGCCCGCGACAAAGTACCAGCGCAAGCCAACTTGCCAGCCGCACAGCAAGATGATGGCCAGGGCCGCGCCGTAGCAGAACATCACGGCAGCCACGTCGAAGCGGCCGAAGGTAATGGCGGAGGTGCGGATGCCGATTTTGAGGTCGTCGTCGCGGTCGACCATGGCGTACTCGGTATCGTAGGCAACTGCCCAGAATACATTGGCCAGCAGCAGCCACCAGGCCAGTGCCGGTACCTCGTTCCACAGCGCGGCAAATGCCATGGGAATGCCAAAACCGAAAGCAATACCCAGATACGCCTGCGGAATGGCAAAAAAGCGCTTGAAGTAAGGGTAGGTGCCGGCAATGATCACGGCCGCGACCGACATT
This sequence comes from Massilia sp. CF038, assembly GCF_900129765.1. Taxonomy (GTDB): domain Bacteria; phylum Pseudomonadota; class Gammaproteobacteria; order Burkholderiales; family Burkholderiaceae_D; genus Telluria_A. Next base: position 1,748,987 of record NZ_FQWU01000002.1, on the reverse strand, counting down.
TGCTTGGTCAGCGTATTCAAGGGCAGGATCAGCAGGAAAGCCAGGATCGCCAGCACGGCGGCCACGGCCACCGCTTCCCAGCCCTTGATGCGGCCGCTGGTGATAGGGCGTTCGGCCGTGCGCTTGACGTGTTTGTCGATATCGCGGTCGGCATAGTCATTGATGGCGCAGCCTGCCGAGCGCATCAGCACAGTGCCCAGCGTGAAAATGGCGACCACCCACAGATTGGGCCGGCCGGCGCCAGCGATCCAGAGCGCAATCAATGTCGGCCATAGCAACAGCAGGATGCCAATGGGTTTATCGAGGCGGACCAGGCGGAAATACAGGGACAGCTTGTTCATTGCGGCATCAGGCGGCTTCTTCCAGCGCGAGCATATTGACACCAGGCAGGTCGCAGGCAGCCACGGCAGCGCAGATCGCATCGATCGCGGCGCGCCGCGTGAAGCTCTTGCGCCACACGATCACGACGCGGCGCGACGGCACCGGCGCTTCGAACGGCACAAAGGCCAGCATGCTGTTCTTGGCCGCCATGTCGGGCACGGATGCGCGCGGCAGCACAGTCAGGCCGATGCCGCTGGCGACCATGTGGCGTATCGTTTCCAGCGACGACCCTTCGAAGGTGCGCTGCATGCCGTTGCCAGGCGTTGAGAAGCGCGCCATTTCAGGGCAGACTTCCAGCACCTGGTCGCGGAAGCAGTGGCCGTTGCCAAGCAACAGCATGGTTTCGGATTTGAGGTCCTGGGCCGAGACCGACTTGCGCTTGGCCCAGGGATGGTTTTGCGGTGTGGCGACGACGAAGGGTTCGTCGTACAAGGTTTGCATCGACATGCCGTGTTCGGGCAGGGGCAGGGCCATGATGGCCGCGTCCAGCTCGCCCTGGCGCAGCAGTTCCAGTAAACGCACGGTGAAATTTTCTTGCAGAATCAGGGGCATCTGCGGCACTTGCTCGATCAAGTTCTTGACCAGTGGCGGCAGCAGGTAAGGCCCGATGGTGTAGATGACCCCCAGACGCAGCGGACCGGCCAGCGGGTCCTTGTTCTGTTTGGCCAGCTCCTTGATGGCCGCTGTCTGTTCCAGCACCCTTTCGGCTTGCGCAATGATTTGCGCGCCGAGCGGCGTGACCGAAATTTCGGCACCGCCGCGCTCAAACAACACGACGCCGAGCTCATCTTCCAGTTTTTTGATGGCTACCGACAGGGTCGGCTGGGCCACGTAACACGCTTCAGCGGCATGCCCGAAATGTTTCGCACGCGCTACGGCAACGATATATTTCAGTTCGGTCAGGGTCATAGAGAGCTAGGAACGGATGATTGCGGGAGCAAGCCCGTGCGGCTGGCGCGACACAGAGTTGCTAATCAGTCAGCAAAGAAATTATATTCTACCCGGAATGCTCTCGATATAATTGGAGCACGGCGGATTTCCGCTAAGCACATTCTATTGAAAGGCGCGCATGTCCACCACCTTTGGCCCGGCAGAAGCCCAGGCTTACATCCATAAATTACTCACTGTCATGCACCAGCAAGGTGGGTCGGACTTGTTTATTTCAGCGGATTTCCCGCCCAGCATGAAGCATCAGGGCGCGATGAAACCGATGAGCCAGCAAAAACTGTCGCCCGACGTGACGCGCGCATTGGCGCTGTCGATCATGAACACGAAGCAGACGCGCGAGTTCGAGACGGAAATGGAATGCAATTTTGCTATTTCGCTGCCGAATGTGTGCCGTTTCCGCGTCAACGTGTTTGTGCAGCAGCAGTCGGTGGGCATGGTGGTGCGGACCATCGCGTCGGAAATTCCGACCTTTGAAAAGCTCGATCTGCCGGACATTCTGAAAGAAGTCATCATGACCAAGCGCGGTCTGGTGCTGGTGGTTGGTGGTACCGGTTCCGGCAAGTCGACCACGCTGGCGGCCATGATCGACTACCGCAACGCCAATTCGGCTGGCCACATCATCACGGTGGAAGATCCGGTTGAATATGTGCACAAGAACAAGAGCTGCCTGATCACGCACCGCGAAGTCGGCGTCGATACCTTGTCGTGGCACCATGCGCTGAAGAACACCTTGCGCCAAGCGCCGGACGTGATTCTGATTGGCGAGATCCGCGATACTGAAACCATGGAACACGCGATCGCGTTTGCCGAGACCGGGCACCTGTGCCTGGGCACGCTGCACGCGAACAACTCGAACCAGACCATGGACCGCATCATCAACTTCTTCCCCGAAGAGCGGCGCAATCAGTTGCTGATGGATTTGTCGTCGAACCTGCGTGCGATTGTGTCGCAGCGCCTGGTGCGGACCGAAGACGGCAAGGGCCGCAAGGCAGCCATTGAAATTCTGCTGAACACGCCGACTATTGCCGAGATGATCTTGAAAGGCAACTTCCAGGGCATCAAGGAAATCATGCACAAGTCGCGCGAGCTTGGCATGTGCACGTTTGACCAGGCCTTGTACGAGCTGTATAACAAAGGGCAGATCGGCTATGACGAGGCGATCCGCAACGCCGACTCGGCCAACGGCCTGCGCCTGCAGATCAAGCTGCGTGGCGACCGCAAGGAGCCGGGCATGGAAAACAAGGCGCGCACGGCGGACGACCTGTCGATGGAAGTCGAAGAGGAGCCGGAAGACGAGTAATACGGAGGGGCGATGGACTTGCGCGTGCAGGAGCTGGAGGCGGCAATCAATTTCTGGCGCGACCTGCGACCGGCACGCGGCAACGAGTTTGCGCTGTCGCCTGAAGTCAATGCATTGGCGACTGTGTATGCGTTGATGATTTTCAGGGGGCAGCTGGTGGTGAATATTGCCACGCTTGACCCGGAAATTCGCCGCCTGCTCGGACCTATTCCAAACTCGCCTCTGCTTTCCCCAACAAATAGTTTTTGAATATACATTCATGCCCGACTTCGAACAAAAAATCTGTACCCGCGCCGAACTGCAGGAGCGCGTTGCCGCGCTACCCAAACCGGTCGTGTTGACCAACGGCGTTTTCGATATCCTGCATCGCGGACATGTGACTTATCTGGCGCAGGCGCGCGCCCTGGGCGCCTCGCTGGTGGTGGCTGCCAATACCGACGCGTCCGTCAAGCGCTTGGGGAAGGGTGATGACCGCCCTTTGAATGCGGCGCCTGATCGTATGGCCGTGCTGGCCGCGCTGGAATCAGTGAGTCTGGTGGTGGAGTTTGATGAAGATACGGCGCTGGAAGTCGTACTCGAAGCGCGCCCCGAGATTTACGCGAAGGGCGGCGATTATGATATGACGGCCATTCCAGAGGGACAGGCGGTCATTGCGTATGGTGGTCAAGCGGTGGCCATTGATTTCAAACACGATCGCTCGACCACGAAATTGCTGGGGAAAATTCGCGCGTGATTCGTGCATAGGACCGCACGTAGAAAATACTGCTGATTAACATCGCCCTCGGCCTCGGCGGCCCCCTTGGCGGGGGCCTATAGCACTTGTCCGAATTCGGCACAGTGCTATAGGCCCCCGCCTCCGCGAGGGCGATGTAGCGGCTGTTCGGGGCTACGCTTGCATCCAGGCCGCATGTGCATCGACCAGCCCGGCGCCCGTCGCGCCATCGACGCCCGGGCCCGCTTTGAGGCCCACACCCTCCGGATCGCTGGCCGGATTGGCCGCGCCTTCGCGCACGTCCACCGCCGTGCGTGTCAGCAAGGCCTTCACCTCGGCAGGTGTCAGCTTGGGGTTCTTTTGCAACAGCAGCGCACACACGGCGGCAATCTGCGGCGCCGAGGCAGAGGTGCCGCTGAACACCGCCCAGCCATCGCCAGCAGTGGTGCCGTCATGGGCGGCGTTGCTGATGTCGATGTCGCCGCCGGCAGGCACCGGCAGCATGATGTAGTCGCCAAACGGCAGCAGACCCACCAGGCCACACACATCGGGCACATGGCGCCCGGAATAAATGGTGCTGGTAAACGCCGAAGCATAATCGGAGGCACGCATGGCGCCGTCTTCGCCAACAAAGGCCCCACCCACGCTGATTACTTCCGGCATCGACGCCGGGAATGCGTAGTGGCCATTTCCTGCTGCGAACACGACCACGATGCCAGCAGCAATGGCCGCCTGGATTTCCGCTTCCAGCGGCTTCAGGCCATTCGGCAATTCGCGCAGTTCGCCGCCGCCATCGAGTTCGCGCAAGTCGTAGCACATGCTGACCGTGATGACGTGCGGCTTGTGCTTGAGCGCTTCCTGGAAGCCTTCCAGAATGCTGGCGCCGCCATGTGGATCGGCATCGTCACCGAGCTTCACCCCAATGAACGTGACCTTGGGCGCGACCGCAAACACATTGGCCGATTCCCCCGTGCCATGGCTGCCAGGGTCGGTGGCGCGGTTCGACGCCGACGGTGCCAGCACCACCGACGAGGTGAAACCGTTGCGCACAAAGAAGGGATGGGCGTGGTCAAAGCCGGTGTCGATCATGGCGATGCGGATGCCTTCGCCATTGTGCCGCTCGCGGTGAATCGGCGGCACGTTCAGCTTGGCCGGCACATCATTGAGCACGTCGAGATGGAAGTAATCGACTTCCGGCGGGCGCGCGCTGATCAGCGGATCGGACAGGTAGATGTGCGGCCACTGGATGTAAGCGTCGTCGATCAGCTGGAACAGGACCGGGTCGGGGTTCCAGTCTGCGCCTTCGGGGGGGTAATACACGCAGGGGCTCGAATAGCACAGTGATTTGTCCAGCGCAATGGTAGTCAGGCGGGTGCCGAACACGCGTTCGAACTGGGCCACAGTGCCGCGGATCGAAACCGTCATGCGGCCTTTGCCGGAGACCACAAAACCGTGGCGGCGCAAGGCTTCAATCGCCGTTTCCATTTCACCCGGCTCGGGCTCGAAACTGACAATGCTGCTGGACGACAGGCGTGCCGGAAACTTGGTCGGACCGGTACGGGTCCGACCCTTGAACGTGACGGCGATGCGCAAAATGGCGTCGGCCGGGGCAGCGGCGCCAGGCGGCGGAAAACTCTGGCTGAGCTTATAGGGCTGCATTCTTGCCTTTCAATGGGTCAGTGGTCGCGCAGTGCTGCGGCGCGGTGGTAATGAGGCTGATCTGGCCGGCCACGGACGCCGGCACAGGCAGCGCCGACAGGTCGGGCGTCGGCCCGAACAGGTGGGCGAAGGCGTCAGGGGTGATCTGGGCCGAGACAGTGGCGCGGCCGCTGCCGGTTACCTGCAAGCCAACTGCTTCCAATGCAGCCTGCAAACCAGCATCGATGGCGGGATCGGTACCGGGGTGACGCAGCAGAAGTTGGAGCTTGATCATGGCGGCAAAGGAGGCTGGGCTCGGTTGCTACGATAATAAAGCCTGGCGGAAAATTCCGCATGAACACAGCAATCGTGCACGCCACACATGCAGCGTGCATGGTTTGCCGTTCAGTTTAGCGGCGCGTGCCGTGCCGTTTTGGCACCACGTGCAGTTGATGGCGCACGGCGCTGCCGTTGCCGAAAATGCCTTCAAAGATGGCGCAGATCGCGCTGATGCGGTTTTCCTTGCCGGCCGGCGTGACTGCTTCGGCCGCCTGGCGGAAGGCCAGCATGCCGATCCGGTAGCCGAGCGCCCGGTAGCTCTCGAACTGGGTTTCATCGAACCACTGGTCGCCCGTGGTCTGATGCGGGAAATCCTTGTTGCTCTTGCGGTAGTTGAGCACGTCAGCCGGTTCGCTGCCCAGCAAGGAAGGCTTAATGTAGAGCAGGGTGCCGTCCACGACTTTGTCGTTCGGATCGGCGCCGGGGGCCAGCTTGTCGGTCTGGCTGTAGCGGATCTTGCCGGTGGCGTAATGCGCAGTGCTGAAGTCACCCGCCTTGATCAGGTCGACTTTGCTGACGTCGATGTCGATCTGGATGTTCAGGTCGGTAGCGCATTTGCGGATGGCATTGCCCAGATCATCAAAATGCAGGTTGCCGTCGGCGCCCGCGTCAACCACCACGATCAGGCGGCAGCGCCGCCGCACCAGCTCGTAGATGCCCAGGTTTTCGAAATGGCCGCCGTCGGACAAGCTCAGGTAGTGCGCGCGCGAATCGCTCAGGCCAAACATTTCCGACAGCAGCGGGGCCATGCCAAAGTCAGGCGAGCGCTTCTTCCAGTTGTGCCAGAGCGGATTGGCAAACCAGCGGCCCAGGCGGACGTTAAACAAGGTCAGCAAGAAAGCCAGCGCGGGTGACGAGTGATAGCCCATGTTCGGGCTTACGGCAGCGCCCGACACTGCCATTGCCATGCCCAGCTTGATGCCGCCATCGTCGTCGCCCGCCACACTGCCGGCGGTATCGTAATCGCAAGTGCGGCGGTAACAGCCGCGTGCCGCTTCGCCGGGTGCAGTACGCCCGCTCGGAGTTGGCATGGCGGGCAGTTCAAAGCCGCAGAAGGCTGGGGTAAAGGCAAAGCCGCTGGCGCGCCTGGTCTGCCAGGCAAGTTCGGTGCCGCTGACCATATTCAGCGTGGTGTTGATGATGTGGAAGGGGCGCTGCATCTGGCCGGCGCGGTTGGCCAGCAGTTGCGACAGCAGCACATCATCATCTTCATCAAAGCCGGTAAAGGGGTGCGCGGTGCGGCCCTTGTTGTGGGCGCCCAGGAAGGCGCGGGTCAGGCGGTTGCGGTACATCATGTACAGCGAAAACTTGTTGATGTCGACCCGGCGCGCCAGCAGGAAGCCGCCAATCAGGAGCACGGTCAGGGTGCCGACGGTGATGTGGGCGGGAATGAAATCGGAGTTGGCGTAATACGCGTCCAGAATGCCGCTCTCGATTGGGCGGTTGGTTGTTGGGCTCAGGGCCAGTGTGGCGCGGAACGAAGCGGCTGACACCAGGGCCATCAGGCCGGCTGCAAACACGGCCGGCGCCATGCCTGCAATGAAGCTGAAATACGGTTTTCTGTCATCCTTGCCGGTACTGTCGCCGCGCCCCAGCAGCAGACCGGCAATGGTGGCGCCGACCCAGGTGCTGGCCATGATCTTGCTGCCCCAGCCGCCGGCGCTGGCCATCAGATAATCGATCAGCGGCGGACCGTACAAGCTCATCACGCACAGGCCCAGCCAGGCCAGCGACAGGATAATGGTCCAGGCGCCCTGGCGCGCCCACCATTCGCGGCTGGCTTCGGAGTACATGCGGCCGACCAGGCCGATGCATAAAATCATGGTAACGCCAAACAGCGACAGCACAATGGGCATGCCCAGCGCCACCAGGTGCACCGGCATGCCGCTGGCAAATTCGGCATCGTCGAACAGAGCCAGGCGGTAGGTGCCTTTCAGCGTGGCCAGCAACAGCAGCGTGCCAATGGCGTAGGCCGCGGCGGCGCAGCCGAAATGGCCGGGCCATTCGCGCCGCGCCGCGCTCCAGTCCACGGCGCGCCAGGAACCGGCGTTCAAGGCTTGGGCGCCGCTCCAGCCACAGGCCCAGGCAAAGAAATACAGCGTGCCGGGGAAGAACAGCCAGAATGGATGCAGAGAATCGAAGGTGCCCAGGTGCGCCCAGATCGGCAGCAAGCTGTCTTTGCCGTACCAGATGGCAATGCTGCCGGCAAAGCCAGCCACCATCAGGGGCAGTACGACAAAGGTGATCACATTGGTCTGGCTCTGCCCGCGCAACCAGTCGCGCGCGCCCTTGCTGGGCTTGACGGAAATGCTGAGCGCAATGCAGAACACGGCCCACAGGGCGGCCGCCCAGCCCAGCACGGCAAACTGGGTCTTGAAGCCCGGCCCCAGCCAGGCCACCAGCGCCACCAGCAGGCGCGGCACCATCATGGCCACGGCCAGCAGCGCCACCAGCATGGTCAGGTTGAGCATGGTGTTGCGCACATAGATCGACAGCATGGACCAGGTGTCGGCGCTGAAAAATCCTGTTTTGGGCGTGAGGAAGTTGCTGTGCTGGCGCAGGAAGGTGATCTGCGCTGCTTCGTGCACTGCGCCCGGGGTTTCGGGCTTGGGCGCGAGCTTGCTCTCGACCATGGCGATATCGTTCTCTTTGTTCAGCCAGCGTGACAGCCAGGACCCGATGTAGCCTCCGCCCGACACGGTGGACAGATAATCGAAGTCGCGCAGCAGACGGTTGGCAGCCAGCGCCTGCAGGATGCCCAGGTTGAAGGTGGCGCTGCGGATGCCGCCGCCGGAAAAAGCCAGCCCGGCCAGCTCGGCGCGGTGGGCGGCACTGATCACGCCCGCTTCATCGGCCGGGCGCACGCCGGCAGGCGGCTTGCGCAGCTTGATGCCGTCCAGTTCGAACTGCCAGACCTCGTTCTGGACGCTGCCGGCGACGGCGTCGAGCGCGCGCCAGACCTGCTCGTCATAGTCTGGCTCGTCTTCGTGGTATTTGCAGAACTCGGCGTTGAACAGGCTGAGGGTGCGGCGCAGCAGCGGGCTGTCGCCGCAGGTGGTCGGCCCGGCCAGAAATTGGGCGATGTCATCCGGCAGCGGCCGGCTGAACTGTTCGGCAATGCTGGCCAGCTTGCGCTGGATGTCGGCGGCCTGGCTGCTGGTGTAGGCGGCTGTCATGGCAATCCTTCCTGCGTATTGATCAAAATCATGGGCATAAGGGCAAGTTATGCGTGTTATTTTGATAACGGTTCAGGATAGGCCAAAAAGCGCCGCTGATACTATTGAATTGTCACGTGCGCGCCAATTTTCGTGTCACGCTGTGGTTATTCAGGCTTGCTTCAGGCGCCGCCCAGGTAACCGTTCTGGCGCCAGGCTTCAAACACCACCACCGCCACGGTGTTCGACAAGTTCAGGCTGCGGTTGTCCGGCCGCATGGGCAGGCGGATGCGCTGGGCGGCCGGGAAGCTGTTGCGCAGGGCCGGGTCCAGGCCGCGCGTTTCCGACCCAAACACAAACACGTCGCCGGGACGGAAGGCCGCATCGGCGAACGGGGATGAGCCATGGGTGGTCAGGGCGAACATGCGCGCCGGATCGGGCTGGCAATCGGCCAGGAAAGCGTCCCAGCTCTTGTGCACTTTCATGGTGGCGTAATCGTGGTAATCGAGGCCGGCGCGCTTCATCTTGGCATCGTCAAGCGGAAAGCCAAGCGGCTCGATCAGGTGCAACTGGGCGCCCGTGTTGGCGCACAGGCGGATCACGTTGCCGGTGTTGGGCGGGATCTCGGGTTCTACCAATACAACGTGGAACAAAATCATTCTCCTGTCATCGAATTAATGGGGCGGTGTGCGGGCGAACACAAAATTGCTCACGCGCGCGGCGCCAAAACGTTTGAACGTGCGCGCCAGTTCGTTCAGGGTGGCACCACTGGTCATTACATCATCCACCACGCCAATGTGCCGGCCGCGCACCAGGGCCAGGGCATCGGGCGCCACAATAAAGGCGTGGCGAATGTTGCGGCGCCGATCGGCTGGCGCCACGGCCGATTGCGCCTGTGTTTCGCGGGCGCGCAGGGCCAGCTGCGCATGCAGTGGCACGCCCAGGGTGCGCGCGAGCGGGCGCGCAATTTCCAGCGCCTGATTAAAGCCGCGCTCAATCAGCCGCTGCGGGCCCAGCGGCACCGCACACAGTACATCTGGCAGGGCTTGCGGCCGCTGGCCCAGCGCAGCCTGGCCCAGGCGCTGTCCCATCCAGGGCGCCAGCGCCAGACAGGCGCCAAACTTCAATTGCAGCACCAGCTGGTCGACCGGGGCGGCATAGTCGGTCACTGCCACCGTCGCGTCGTAGGCGGGCGGGGCGCTCTGGCAGGCCGCGCACGGCCACCGTGCGTCGCGCGCCGCCAAGGGATTGGCGCAGCAGCGGCAGCGTGCCGGCGCTGGCGCCAGAAAGTGCGCCTGGCACGGCCCGCAGACGGCGGCGTCGCTGTCCATGCCGCACAGAGCGCAGCTGGTCGGCAACAAAGAGGCGCTCAAGCTGCGCGCCAGCTGCCACGGCCAGCGCGAAGCCAGGGCGTGCAGGCAATGGCGCATCGGCTTGAATTCCCACAAACGGGTACACTGCTGCCATTATCGCATTTCAGCGCCCCTTGTTTGCGCTACCGTCTGCTCCCATACCATGTCTTCTCCTCAAGCTCCGTCCAAAATGAGCGCGCCCATTGACCTGGCGCGCGTGCGGCAATTGTTTGCGCATCCTGCCCGGGTGGCGACAGCCGACTTTCTACGCCGTGAAATTGCCAAGCGCATGCATGAACGGCGCGAGCTGATCAAGGTGGCGCCAACGCGGGTGCTGGATGCCGGCTGCGGCAGCGGGGCCGACCTGGCTACCCTGCAGCGGGCCTATCCGGCGGCCCAGGTGCTGGGGCTGGACGGGGCCCATGCCATGGCGCTGGCGGCCGCGGCGGCCGCGCCGGTACCTGGCGCGCTGAACCAGCTGCTGGGACGGCTGCTGCCTGCCAAGGCCGGGGTCGATGTGCTGTGCGCCGACTTCGGCAATCTGCCATTGGGGCCGAACTCGGTCGACCTGGTGTGGTCGAACCTGGCGTTGCACTGGCATCCACAGCCTGACCGCGTGTTTACGGAGTGGCGGCGCGTGTTGCGGGTCGACGGTTTGCTTATGTTCTCCAACTTTGGGCCGGACACCCTGCGCGAGCTGCGCACGGCATTCGCTGCCATGGACGAGTCGCCCCACGTGCTGCCGTTTGTGGACATGCACGATTTCGGCGATCAGCTGGTCGAGGCGGGTTTTTCCACCCCGGTCATGGACATGGAGCTCATCACCGTCACCTACGACACGCCGCACGCCTTGCTGGCCGACGTGCGCGCCCTGGGCGGCAACCCGCTGGCCACCCGTGCGCGCGGGCTGGCGGGGCGGGCCGCCTGGCAGCGCCTGTTGCAGGCGCTGGAGGGGCAGCGCCGCGCCGACGGCAAGCTGGTGCTGAGCTTTGAAGTGATTTACGGCCATGCTTTCCGGCCCGCGCCGCGCGTCACGCGGGCAGGGGAAGCCATTATCCGCTTCCAGCCGCGCACATAGCCGGCCAAAAAGGTGGGGCCAGAGTGTGCAATGTCAAGTCCCACGCCCATGGAAAGGCGCATTTGTCCTTGATGCAGGTCGTGTTCCTTTAGTATAATCAACGACTAATTTTGTCGACTGTGCCCGTAAGAGCGTGAAATTTGAGCGTGGATATCGGACGGACAACAGTGGGAAGCAATAGCAAACAGCATGGGCAAGGGCGCTGCGGCACCCGTAACACGCTGTCACGGTTCCAGCCGAATTGACCGCTGCGCGCGGAAAATCGGCTCAGGAGCCTTTTTGTGCGATGGTTTCGGAGCGTTCGACCGTTCAACAGAATGGCCGGACCTTTAAAAAGTATTATTATTTTTGGGTGGTTGGGGAAAACATGACATATGCAAAGCGACTTCACGCCTTGATGCTTGGCCTGGCAATTTCGGCCAGTGTCCCGGCCCTGGCACAGGGAGTAGAGGGGCGTCCGGTAGCCAATCAATTGAATCTTCAAATGCCGGTCACCAAGATCGCATCCGAGATCAACGATCTGCACACCTGGATGATGATCGTCTGCCTGGTGATCTTCGTCGCCGTGTTTGGCGTGATGTTCTACTCGGTGTTCAAGCACCGCCGCTCGCTGGGCCACAAACCCGCCACCTTCCATGAATCGACCGCCGTCGAAATCGCCTGGACCGTCGTTCCCTTCCTGATCGTCATCGGCATGGCGCTGCCAGCGACCAAGACCGTCGTGGCGATGAAAGACACCTCCAACGCCGACATCACCATCAAGGCCACCGGCATGCAGTGGAAATGGGGTTACGACTACCTCAGCGGCGAAGGCGCCGGCATCAACTTCTACTCCAACCTGTCGACCCCGCGCGAACAAGTGGGCGAGCCTGGCGTCAAGCCAACCGTGGCACGCGGCATCAACTACCTGATGGAAGTCGACAACGAAGTCGTCGTTCCGGTCAACAAGAAAATCCGTATCGTCACCACCGCCAACGACGTCATCCACGCCTGGATGATCCCGGCCTTCGGCGTCAAGCAAGATGCGATCCCTGGTTTCGTGCGCGACACCTGGTTCAAGGCTGAAAAAGTCGGTGTCTACCGCGGCCAGTGCGCCGAGCTGTGCGGCAAAGAACACGCCTTCATGCCGATCGTTGTGCGCGTTGTCACCGATGCCGAGTACAGCACCTGGGTCGCTGGCAAGCAGAAAGAAATGGCAGCACTGGCCGATGATCCATCGAAAGTGTGGACCATCGACGAACTGAAAACCAAGGGCGAAAAAGTCTACGCCGCCAATTGCGTCGCTTGCCACCAGGCAAACGGCAAGGGTGTGCCAGGCGCCTTCGCTGCGCTGGATGGCTCGGCTGTCGTGAATGGCCCGAAAGCGGACCAGATCCACGTGCTGCTGAATGGCCAGAAGAGCGGCAAGTTCCCATCGGAAATGCCAGCATGGAAGCAACTGTCGGATTCGGATATTGCTGCGGTGATCACCTACACCCGCAACAGCTGGTCGAACAAAGCTGCAGAAAACATCGTTCAACCAGCCGACGTTCTGGCTGCACGCAAGTAATCGGGAGTACATACTATGAGCACAACTACTTTGGACAAAGCCCACGGTCACGACGACCACGCCCACGACCATCCGCACGGTCTGAGCCGCTGGCTGTTTGCGACCAACCACAAGGATATCGGTACCCTGTACCTGTGGTTCTCCCTGATCATGCTGCTGTCGGGCGGTGTTCTGGCCCTGATGATCCGCTCCGAGCTGTTCCAGCCTGGCCTGCAGTTCTTCCAGCCTGAGTTCTTCAACCAGCTGACCACGATGCACGGTCTGGTGATGGTGTTCGGCGCCATCATGCCGGCCTTCGTCGGCTTCGCCAACTGGATGATCCCGCTGCAAGTGGGTGCCTCCGACATGGCGTTTGCGCGCATGAACAACTTCTCGTTCTGGCTGCTGCCGCCTGCGGCCCTGCTGCTGGCCGGTTCCTTCTTCGTGCCGGGCGGCGCCACTGCTGCCGGCTGGACCCTGTACGCGCCACTGTCGACCCAGATGGGCCCAGGCATGGACATGGGTATTTTCGCGATGCACCTGATGGGCGCCTCGTCGATCATGGGTTCGATCAACATCATCGTCACCATCCTGAACATGCGCGCGCCAGGCATGACCCTGATGAAAATGCCGATGTTCTGCTGGACCTGGCTGATTACCGCCTACCTGCTGATCGCCGTGATGCCAGTTCTGGCCGGCGCCATCACCATGACCCTGACCGACCGTCACTTCGGCACCTCGTTCTTTAACGCTGCCGGCGGCGGCGACCCGGTCATGTACCAGCACATCTTCTGGTTCTTCGGTCACCCCGAGGTGTACATCATGATTCTGCCGGCCTTCGGTATCGTCTCGCAGATCCTGCCAGCATTTGCCCGCAAGCCACTGTTCGGCTATGCCTCGATGGTCTACGCCACTGCCTCGATCGCGATTCTGTCGTTCATCGTCTGGGCGCACCACATGTTCACCACCGGCATGCCAGTGACCAGTCAGCTGTTCTTCATGTACGCCACCATGCTGATCGCGGTACCGACCGGCGTCAAAGTGTTCAACTGGATCGCCACCATGTGGAAGGGTTCGATGACCTTTGAAACCCCGATGCTGTTCTCGGTGGGCTTCATCTTCGTGTTCACCATGGGCGGCTTCACCGGCCTGATCCTGGCTGTGACCCCGATCGACATCCAGCTGCAAGATACCTACTACGTCGTGGCGCACTTCCACTATGTTCTGGTGGCAGGTTCCCTGTTCGCCCTGTTCGCCGGCTTCTACTACTGGTCGCCAAAGTGGACTGGCCACATGTACAGCGAAACGCGCGGCAAGATTCACTTCTGGGCATCGTTGATCACCTTCAACATTACCTTCTTCCCAATGCACTTCCTGGGTCTGGCCGGTATGCCACGCCGTTACGCGGATTACCCTGCGCAGTTCACCGACTTCAACGCCATTGCCACCATCGGCGCCTTCGGTTTCGGTCTGTCGCAAGCGTACTTCCTGTTCTTCGTGGTACTGCCAACCATCCGTGGCGGCGCCAAAGCTGCCGACAAGCCATGGGATGGCGCGGAAGGTCTGGAATGGACCGTGCCTAGCCCGGCCCCGTTCCACACCTTCGAAGTGCCACCGACGGTCAAGTAATGCAACCCGGCCCGGACGCAGCGCGTCCGGGCCATTGAACTGGCAAGCACACCCCATGTCTGAACCGAAGAAACCGAATAACGCAAGGACCGGCCTGATCATCGGCGGCATTGCAGTCTTCTTTTTTGCCATGGTGTTCATCAAGCGTATCTGGCTGTAATGGCACACGAACAATCCGGGCGCCTGACGCTCAACCGTCAAATGCTGGGCAAGCTGGTGGTGATTGCCGTGCTGATGTTCGGCTTTGGCTATGCGCTGGTGCCGGTGTACAAGCAAATGTGTGAAGTGCTCGGCATTAACGTGCTGACCGCGCAAGATGGCATGGCGACGTACGACAGCAAGAATACGCAGGTCGACAAATCGCGCAGCATCGTTGTCGAGCTCGATGGCAATGCACAAGGTCCGTGGCGCTTTCGCCCGACCACGCGCAATGTCACCGTGCATCCTGGCGAGCTGACCACCGTGATGTACGAAGTGGTCAACACCCAGGCGCGGACAGTGCAGGCGCAGGCGATTCCGAGCTATGCGCCGCAGTCGGCCACGCCGCATTTTAAAAAGGTCGAGTGCTTCTGCTTCAAGCAGCAGACGCTGGGCCCGAATGAAGCACGGCAGATGCCGGTGGTGTTCTACATCGACCCGGCCGTGCCGCGTGAAGTGAAAACGATCACGCTGTCGTACACGTTTTTTGAGATTGCAGGTACCCAGACGGCGGCCCGCTGAGGATGACGGATGAAGCAAGAACCGGCAGGCGAACGCAAGGCTTCGTTCGGGGCCACCATGAAGGCGGTGTTCTGGTCGTTTTTTGGCGTGCGCAAGCGCAGTGATTACGAGAAGGATTCAGCGAGCCTGAATCCGGTGCACGTGATTATTGCCGCGCTGATCGCCGTGGCCTTGTTTATTGGCGTGCTGGTGACGCTGGTGCGCATTGCCGTCGCACAGTAAGAGTACGATTTCGTAGTAACAGTATATTCACCGCATACAAAGTTTGATTTAGGAGATGAAGATGAGTTCACCACACGCCGTACCGCACTATTTCGTGCCGGGTCCGTCCAAATGGCCAATGGCAGGCGGTATTGCGCTGCTGCTGACCATGATTGGTGCATCGGGCTGGGTCAATGGCGCCGCCTGGGGCCCTGCGCTCAATATCGTCGGCATCCTGGCGACCCTGACCGTGCTGTATTTCTGGTTTGGCGACGCGATCGGCGAATCCGAAGCAGGCAAATACGGCAAGAACATCGACCTGTCGTTCCGCTGGTCGATGAGCTGGTTCATCTTCTCGGAAGTGATGTTCTTTGGTGCCTTCTTTGGCGCGCTGTTCTACGCACGCACGATCTCCCTGCCTTGGCTGGGCGACCTGGACCACAAGATCATCTGGCCAGACTTTGGCGCGCAGTGGGGCGAAAGCCCTGCCGGCACCGTTGATGCGTACAGCAAAATGGGCCCGTTCCCGATTCCGACCATTAACACCGCTCTGCTGTTGCTGTCGGGCGTGACGCTGACCATTTCGCACCACGCGCTGCGCGCCGGCCACCGTGCCAAGACCGCCTTCTGGCTGTTTGCCACCGTGCTGTTGGGCGCGACCTTCATGGGCTTCCAGGTCTATGAATACATGCACGCTTACAGCGAACTGAACCTGAAGCTGACCTCGGGCATCTACGGTTCGACCTTCTTCATGCTGACCGGGTTCCACGGCTTCCACGTGACCATGGGCGCGATCATGCTGTCGGTGGTCCTGTACCGTGTCATGAAAGGCCACTTCACTGCCGAGCATCACTTCGGCTTCGAAGGCGCTGCCTGGTACTGGCACTTTGTCGACGTTGTCTGGCTGGGCCTGTACGTCGTCGTCTACTGGCTGTAAGCACACCGAGGGCGCAGACCCTCGCGTCACCATAAAAAAACCGGGGACAGACCACCACAGCGGTGGGCCTGTCCCCGGTTTTTTGACAGAAAGGGTGGCTGCTTAGTGGCGGCTTAGTGAATGCCGGTGGGCTGGATCCAGCCCATGTAGTGGGCGCCCAGCAAGAGCAGGAACAGGGTAATCGACAAGCCCACGCGCAGCGCCAGCGCATGTACGGTACGATTGCTCTTGCCCTTGTCGCGCATCAGAAAGAACAGGGCCGAGCCCAGGCTGCCGATGATCATCAAAAAGGCGAGGGCGACGAGGATTTTCATGCTGAACCCGAACAATATAGATAAGGCTCCATTGTAATGCGTATCGGTTTCCGGTTTCGGACGATCCCCTTCGTGGCCACGGTGCTGCTGGTGGCGCTCGGCGTCGCGCTAGGCCAGTGGCAAGACCGCCGCGCCGCCACCAAGATCGCGCTTCAGCAGCAAATGAGCGCGCGCGCCGCGCAAGCGCCGCTGGTGCTGGGGCCCCAGCTGCAGGAGGCGGCGCCACTGGAGCTTCGCACCGTGTCGGTGGCTGGCGAATTTGTGGCCGACTGGCCGCTGTTTCTCGACAACCGGCCGCAGCAGGGCAAGGTCGGCTTTTACCTGCTGATGCCCTTTAAAATTGCCGGTTCCAATACCCATGTGCTGGTCGCGCGTGGCTGGCTGCCGCGCTACACTGGCGAGCACGACCGCCTGCCCGAGTTCGACACCCCCAGCGGCACCGTGATCGTCACTGGCATTGCGCGTGCTGCCATGGGCAAAGTCATGCAACTGGGCCAGCCGCCGGCCGTGGCTCCCCGCGCAATCCTGCAAAACCTGGAGCCGGCGCAATTTGCCGCAGCCAGCAAGCTTAGCGTGCAACCCTTCTTTATCGAACAGACCGGCCCATCAGTGGCGGGAGAGAAACTGGTGCGTGACTGGCCGGCCCCTGCGCTGGGTGTCGAAAAGCACCAGGGTTATGCATTTCAATGGTATGCGCTGGCCGCGATGGCGCTGCTCTTTTTTGTGATTACAGGATTTCGACGTGGAACAAAATAAACCAAACCAGGCGCGTGGGCGCTGGAAACTGCTGGCTGTACTGGCTGTGTGCGCATCGCCGCTGATCTTTTCCTACCTGACCTATTACGTGATCAAGCCGGAGGGTCGCACCAATTATGGCGACCTGATCGATCCGCGCACGCATCCGATGCCGACTCTGGCCGTTAGCGAACTGGACGGCAAACCCGCCGCGCTCGACGCCTACAAAGGCAAGTGGGTCATGCTGCAAGTGGCCTCTGGCGCCTGCGACAAGCAATGCACGGACCAGCTGATCGCCATGCGCCAGTTGCGCCTGATGCAGGGCAAGGGCATGGAGCGCATCGAGCGTGTGTGGCTGGTGTCGGACGACACCCCGCTCAGCATTGAACTGATGAAATGGATTGATGGCACCCGCATTTTGCGCCTGAAGCCTGAATCGCTGGGCAACTGGCTGCCAGTGGAGCAGGGCGGCAAGGTCAGCGACCACATGTACATTATTGACCCGCTGGGCAATTTGATGATGCGTTTCCCGAAAGACGCCGACCCGAAAAAGGTATCGAAAGACCTGGGCAAGCTGCTCAAAGCGTCGGCGATCGGCTAAGCCATGCAACTGCCTCACTTTGTACAGCTGGCCATCACCGGCCTGCTGGCGGCAAGCGTGCCGCTGGCCATGGTGTGGATGTCGTCGGACCCGAACAAGTTCCGCAAGCTGGTCTGGCTGACCGCCTTCCTGACGTTTGACCTGATTGTGTTCGGTGCGTTCACGCGCCTGACCGATTCCGGCCTCGGTTGTCCGGACTGGCCCGGCTGCTATGGCATGGCCAACCCCTTCCTGGCGCACGAGCAGATCGTTGCCGCCGAAGCCTTGCTGCCCAGCGGCCCGGTGACCGTGGTCAAGGCCTGGATCGAAATGATTCACCGCTATCTGGCCATGGGCGTCGGCTGCCTGTGTGTGGCCTTGACCGCCACCGCCTGGATCCAGTGGCGCAAGAAGCGCGCCGCTGAATTCCGGCCCGGCCTGCCGACCGCGACCTTGCTGGCCGTGTGCGTGCAAGGCGCGTTTGGCGCCTGGACCGTCACGCTCAAGCTGCAGCCCGTGATCGTCACCATTCACTTGCTGCTGGCCATGTGCCTGCTGGCCATGCTGTGCTGGCTGGGCGCGCGCCAGGATGCGGTACTGGCCCCGCCCAAGGCGCCGGTGCAGGTCAAGGGCCTGCGCATGCTGGCGCGCTGGGCGGCGCTGATCCTGTTCATCCAGATTGCCCTGGGCGGCTGGGTCAGCACCAATTACGCCACCCTGGCCTGTACCGGTTTCCCCCTGTGCAACGGCGAAATGATCCCTGCGCTCGACTTCGAGCACGGCTTCACCTTGTGGCGCGAGCTGGGCAAGACGGCCGCTGGCCACTACCTGCCGTTCTCGGCATTGACTTCGATTCACTGGGTGCACCGCAACTTTGCCTATATCGTGCTGCTGGTGCTGGGCCTGACTGCGTGGCGCGCCTGGACCGTACCTGGCCTGGACAAGCACGCGCGCCGGATCGCCATCGTGCTCGGTGTGCAAGCTTGCACCGGCATTGCCACCGTGTATTTCAACTTCCCGCTGGCCATTGCTGTTCTCCATAACGCGGGCGCTGCGCTGCTAGTGGTACTGGTGACCATGTTAAACTACCAGACCAAGACCCGTTTCAGCGCGCCTGCGCCAGCAAGACCAGAACAATGACAACCCAGACTGCTACACAAAAATCGAGCAACCGCATCGCCCAGTACTGGGCGCTGACCAAACCGCGTGTCACCCAGCTGGCTGTGTTCTGCGCCGTGATCGGCATGTTCCTGGCCGCGCCTGGCTTGCCGGACATGCAGAAGGTCCTGTTCGGCACCATCGGCATCTGGCTGCTGGCAGGCGCCGCCTTTGCCGTGAACTGCATCGTGGAAGCCGAAATTGACGCGCGCATGGCACGCACCGCACGCCGCGCCACCGCCAGCGGCGAGCTGACCAAAAGCCAGACCATCGCGTTTTCCACCATCATTGGTGGCGCCGGCATGTGGGTGCTGTACGCGCTGGTCAACCCGCTGACCATGTGGCTGACCTTCATTACCTTTGTTGGCTACGCCGTCATCTACACCATGATCCTGAAGCCGGCCACGCCGCAAAACATCGTCATTGGCGGCCTGTCGGGCGCGATGCCGCCTGCGCTGGGCTGGGCTGCCATTGCCAACGAAGTGCCGATGCAAGCCTGGCTGCTGGTCTTGATCATCTTTTTGTGGACCCCGCCGCACTTCTGGGCGCTGGCCATGTACCGGCGCGACGACTACGCGCGTTCCGGCCTGCCCATGCTGCCCGTAACGCACGGCATGAATTTCACGGGCTTCCACGTGTGGCTGTATTCCATTGCACTGGCCGCCACCACCTTGCTGCCGTACGCCGTGCGCATGAGCGGCCTGATTTACCTGGTGTCTGCGCTGGCGCTCAATGCCGTCTTCCTGTGGCATGGCTGGCGCGTGTACAAGCACTACTCAGACATCATCGCGCGCAAAGCGTTCACCTGGTCGATCATCTATTTGTCGCTGCTGTTTGCCGCGCTGCTGGTGGACCACTACTTCAAATTCTAAGATGAAAAAACTGTTCGCCCTGTGTGCCGGCGTGGCCTTCACGCTGTTGCTGGCCGGTTGCGACAAGCTGGCGCCAGCGCCGGCCGCGGCCCCGTTCAACGCGGTCGACATCACCGGCGCCCCTTACGCCAGCAACTTTGCCCTGACTGACCATACCGGCAAGCCGCGCACCCTGGCCGACTTCAAAGGCAAGGTCGTGTTCCTGTTCTTCGGCTTTACCCAGTGCCCGGACGTGTGCCCGACCGCGATGAGCAAAATGGCCCAGGTGCGCACCGCGCTGGGCCCCAAGGCAGACAAGCTGCAAGTACTGTTCGTGACCATCGATCCCGAGCGTGACACGCAGGAATTGCTGGCCCAATACGTACCGGCTTTTGATCCATCCTTCATCGGCCTGTACGGCGACGCCGCCGCCACCGCAGCAGTCGCACGCGAATTCAAGGTGTTCTATGCCAAGTCGGCCGGCACCACGCCGGGCAGCTACAGCATGGACCACACTGCCGCCAGCTTCGTGTTCGACCCGAGCGGCAAGATCCGCCTGTACGTGCGCGACACCGCCACACCGCAGCAGATCACACAAGATATCGAACGGTTGTTAAACTAGGGGCACAACAACCACCTGAAGGTGCGCATGGAACCCCGCAGCGGCAAGAACCTGGCCTCAATCGCCGCCATTACCCTGCTCGGGGTTGGCTGTTTATACGTGCTGCGCCCCTTCCTGGCGGCTATTTTATTTGCCGCCGCTGTCGTCATCTCCTCCTGGCCGATGTATCTGTTCCTGCTCGCGCGCATGAACGGCCGGCGCACGATTGCCGCACTCACGCTCACGCTTTCCTTGCTGCTGGTGGTGATCTTGCCGATCGCCCTGGTTGCCTACAATCTGGCCGACGACGTTGGCCGTCTCTACGATCAACTCAGAATTGCAGTCGACAGCGGCCACGTCGAACCGCCGGCCTGGCTGCGCCAGTTGCCGATGGTGGGCGAATGGGCTGACAAATACGTGCGCGATCTTGTATCCAGCCGTGAACAGATGATGGAGCTGGCCAAGCGCATGCTCGAGCCGGCGCGCCATTACGTGCTCGATGGCGGCATCCTGCTGGGGGCGGGCGTTGCTCAAATGAGTCTGGCCGCCTTTGTCAGCTTCTTCCTGTACCGCGACGGCCACGCCCTGCTGGGCGCGATCCGGGTTGCCATGGAGCGCATCATTGGCGCCTCCGCGCCGCGGGTTGCCAGCACCGTCAGTCATACCGTCCGAGGCGTCATGTATGGCCTGCTGGGAACGGCGCTGGCGCAAGCGCTGGTCGCGGCGCTCGGCTTTGCCATTGCCGGCGTGCCCGGCGTCCTGCTGCTGGGCTTTGCCACCTTCGTGATGTCCCTGGTGCCGGTGGGGCCGCCCTTGATCTGGGGCGGCGCTGCCATCTGGCTATTCAACCAGGGCCAGACCGGCTGGGCCGTATTCATGGTGGTGTGGGGTCTGGTGTTGATCAGCGGCGTCGACAACGTCGTCAAGCCGATGCTGATCAGCCGCGGCAGCAGCCTGCCGTTCCTGCTGGTGCTGCTGGGCGTGCTGGGCGGCGTACTCGCTTTCGGCTTTGTCGGCCTGTTCATCGGCCCCGTGCTGCTGGCGGTGGGCTACTCCCTGATGCGCGAATGGACCGGCATCGAACCGGCCACCGTCACCGCCACCTGAGCTGCCCCAATAAGCTGCGTCCCCATCACCGAGGTCAGACCCAATGTTTTTTAATCGGGGTCAGACCTCAATACTGCATCTTTTCCCTTGCTGCCACTAATCGGGGGCAGCGCTCAATACGGCATCTTTGTCCCGCGCTGCGCTGCCGCACGGCGACGAGTTGTCGTGCATTGGTGACCCTTTGACAAACTGGATGCCTCTATCGCGCCCAAATTCTTGCACAATTGAGGTCTGACCCCGATTAAAAAACATTGGGTCTGAGCACGAGTTGCGCGGTCAGTCTTGTTCGTCGGGGTCGCCGCTGCGGGTGGTTTGGGGGATGACTTTTACCAGCACGATGCGCGGGCCGTTCATTTTTTTGACGACGATGTCAAAGTAGGGGAACTCGATCTTTTGCCCTTGCTTGGGGATGTCGCCCAGCTTGACCATGATCAGGCCGCCCACCGATTCGACTTCGTCCAGCCCCAGCGTTTCGTTGTCAATGTCGCGCCCCAGGATTCGCTCGAGCGAGAAGATCGGCAAGCTGGCCTTGCCAATCAAGGTCCCGTCCGGCTGGCGCAGCCAGTCGTTTTCGTTGAGACGGAATTCGTCACGGATTTCACCGACCATCGCGCCAAGTAAATTGTCCAGAGTGATGAAGCCGACCGGGCGCTTGCCCTTTTCGCCAATCAGCGCAAAGTGCGGTGCGCCGTCGCGAAAACGGCGGAACATGGTTTGCGCCGGGGTGCGTGCGGACATGGTTTCTACCGGCCGAAGGAAACTGCTCAGGTCGGCAATCTTCTTGCCGGCCTGCTGGGCGAAGAACAGGTCTTTCAGGTGGATCACGCCCAGCACGTCTTCGCCATTGGCGTCGAAATAAGGGTAGCGGCTGAAGCGGTTGCGCACGACCGTCTGCAAGTTTTCTTCCAGCGATTTGTTGGCGTACAGGGCAATCACCTCGTTGATCGGCCGCATCAGGTCGGCCACCGACAACTGGCTGAAGTCCAGCGACTGGGCCAGGATGTGGCGCTCGTCCCGGGTGAACTTTTCGCCCGGCTGGCTGGTGCGCAAGATCAGCTTGAGTTCTTCGGTCGAGTAATGCGCGTCATGCCCACCAGCACCGGACAGGCCGGCCACACGCAGCACCGCGTTGGCACTGCCATTGAGCAGATAGATGGCGGGGTACATGACCCAGTAGAAGGCGTACAGCGCCGGCGCGGTCCACAGGCCAACGACTTCCGGATTGCGAATCGCCATCGATTTTGGCGCCAGCTCGCCCACCACGATGTGCAAGAAGGAAATGACACTGAAGGCAAAGATGAAGGCCACCGTGTGCACCAGTGCCACCGAATCGATGCCCAGCGCCATAAACAGGGGGCTCAGCAATCCGGCAAAGGCGGGTTCGCCCACCCAGCCCAGACCCAGCGAGGCCAGGGTGATACCCAACTGGCAGGCGGACAAATAAGCGTCAAGCTGGCCATGCACTTTGCCCAGGATGCGGCCGCGGAAGCCCTGGCTCTTGGCAATTGCCCTGACGCGGGTTGGACGCAGCGCCACCATGCCAAATTCGGCGGCAACAAAGAAACCGTTCAGCACGACCAGAAACAGGGCGAGCAGAACCAATAAGGCATTTTGCATAAAAAGGATTGTTATTGTTCGAGTGGCCGTTCAGGCCGGAATGGGCATTGTACCGTTCATGGACTGCTGAAGACACCCTCGTGCACTGCGGAAAGTATTGCTTCGACTGCCGGATGCTTGATTTTGCGCTCGTTCGAGATGGCAAAGACTTGCTCGCGCACCTGGGGGACCTGGCCTACCAGCAAGGCGCCGAATTGTTCTTCGATGTCCGCCGCCAGCGCAGCTGGTGCAAAGAACAAGCCTGCGCCGCGCCGGCCGAAGGTGTTGAGCAGGGCATTGTCTTCGAATTCGCCCACCACGTCCGGCCGCACATGGTGCAGCTCGAACCATTCGTCGATTCTCCCGCGCAAGGCGTTATTGCGCGTTGGAAGCAGGAAAGGGGCGTCGTCCAGGCTGGCCGGGAAGCCTTCGCTGTATTTGGCGGCCAGCGCGGGCGCGCCGGCGACAATGGTCGCGCTTTCGAACAGCATGTGGCTGAACACGCGCAAGGTGGTGCCGGAGCGCACGGCGCGGTCGGTCAGCACCACGTCCAGTTTGTGCAGGGCCAGGTCGGCCAGCAGGGCGTCGAACTGGTCTTCGAAGCACACCAGGTGCACGGGATTGGTCAGGTGCATGGTCGCTTCGAGCAGGCGGAAGGCGGTCAGCTTGGGCAGGGAGTCGGAAATGCCGACAGTCAGCCGGGTTCGTTTGCTGTCCGCCGCGCCCAGCGCTTCCTGCAGTTGTTCGCCCAGCAGGAAGATCTGGTCGGCGTAGGCCATGGCCAGGCGCCCAGCCTCGGTCAGCACCAGGCTGCGGCCCTGCGGCATGAACAGCGCCTTACCCACCGACTGTTCCAGCAGCGCCAGTTGGGTACTGATGGTTTGCACGGCCAGCCCCAGACGGGTGGCCGCACGCGTGATGCCGCCTTCCTTGGCGACCACCCAGAAGTAATACAGGTGGCGGAAATTCATGCCGGTGTTCTTCATAGTTCTGTTTTTCCGAAGTAATTCTCTCATTATCTCCTATTTTTAAATTGATCGGAGACGACTACACTACGTGCACAGTATTTCATTAACAACAAGGGGTAAATAAAATATGAAGCATTTCAAATGGTCCATCATTGTGACCGTCATCTGTATGGGCATGGCAGCCTGGTGGGGTTATTCCCACGGCGGCGACGCGCCCATGGCGGCGGCGTTCACCGCACTGGGCATCGCCGCAATTCTGGCGGTGATGGAAGTGTCGCTGTCGTTCGATAACGCGGTCGTGAATGCCTCGGTCCTCAAGACCTGGGATGAATTCTGGCAAAAGCTGTTCCTGGGTGTCGGCATCATCATTGCCGTGTTCGGTATGCGTCTGGTGTTCCCGCTGGTGATCGTGGCCGTGGCTGCCGATCTGGGTATGGGCGAAGTGTGGAACCTGGCGCTGTCCGATCCGAAAGCGTTCTCCACCCACCTGACCAATCACCACGCCGAAGTGGCGGCATTTGGCGGCATGTTCCTGTTGCTGGTGTTCCTGAACTTCCTGCTCGACGATGAAAAGGAAATGCACTGGCTGGGCAACGTGGAAGCCAAGCTCGGTTCGCTGGGCAAGGTGTCGTCGATCTCGGTGATGATCGCGCTGGGCGCCCTGATGGCCAGCATGAGTCTGGTGCAAGAAGGCCAGAAACTGGTGGTCTTGATGTCGGGTCTGTGGGGCATCATGATTTACGTTGGCGTGGACATGCTGTCCGGCCTGCTGGAAGGCTCGGAAGAGGCGGACGGCAACGTGGGCGACATGGTCAAGCGCGGCGGTATTGCCGGTTTCCTGTACCTGGAAGTGCTGGATGCGTCGTTCAGTTTCGATGGCGTGATCGGTGCGTTTGCGATCACCAACGATGTGGTCATCATCATGCTGGGTCTGGCCGTTGGCGCGATGTTCGTGCGTTCGATGACGGTGTTCCTGGTCAAGCAGGGCACGCTCGATGAGTATGTCTACCTGGAGCACGGCGCGCACTATGCGATCGGTATCCTGGCCTTGATCATGCTCGCTAGTATGAAGTTCCATATTCCGGAAATCTTTACCGGCCTGATTGGTGTCGCCTTCATCGTCGCCTCGCTGTGGTCGTCGGTGCGTCACAAGAAACAGGAAAAGCTGCAAGCAGCATAAAGAATTGCGCGGCGAACGGAAGAACACCAGTTCGCTGCGCTTGGCAAGACCCGGTGTTCAAATGCATTACATTCAAACATAACTGGAGAAACATACTATGGCTATCAGTCTGCAAAAAGGCGGCAACGTCAACCTGAGCAAAGAAGCACCTGGCTTGTCGAAGATGATCGTCGGCCTCGGCTGGGACACGCGCGCCACCGATGGCGCCGGTTTCGATCTGGACGGCGCGGTCTTCCTGGTCAATGCCGAAGGCAAAGTTCGCTCCGACGCCGACTTCGTGTTCTACAATAACCTCAAGTCGACCGACGGTTCGGTTGTCCACTCCGGTGACAACACCACCGGCGCCGGTGACGGCGACGACGAAACCGTGACCATCGATCTGACCAAAGTGCCTGCCGATGTCGAGAAAGTGATCTTCGCCGTCACCATCCATGACGCTGAAGCGCGCCGCCAGAACTTCGGCATGGTGTCGAAGGCATTCGTCCGTTGCGTCAACGCCAGCGGCAACGCCGAGATCGCCCGCTTCGACCTGTCGGAAGACGGTTCGACGGAAGCTGCCATGATCTTCGGTGAAGTCTACCGCGCCGGCGCCGACTGGAAGTTCAAGGCCATTGGCCAGGGCTTCAAGGGCGGCCTGGGCCCACTGGCGAAGAACTACGGCGTCAACGTGTAATTGTGTTGCGGCCTGCGCTGTGCGCGGGCCGCGCAACGAAAGGAGTTTTTCCATGCCAGTGTTTACAGTAACCGGGGACGTCGATCCGTTCCTCCACGTGTCCATGACGCGCGGCGAAACCATCTACTGCGAGTCCGGTGCGATGGTGATGATGGAGTCGGGCCTGGACCTCAAGGGCCAGATGCGCGGCGGCTTCGGCGCTGCGCTGATGCGCCGTTTCGCCAATGGCGAGTCGTTCTTCCAGCAGCACATCGAGGCGGTGCGTGACGGCGGCGATTGCCTGCTCTCGCCAACGCTGCCTGGTGCCATGCAGGTGGTCGATGTGGGCCAGCGCCAGTACATGCTCAGCGACGGTGCCTTTGTCGCCGCCAGCTCCAAGGTGGAACTGAAGGTGCGCACGCAAAGCCTGGGCAATGCGCTGTTCGCCAACAGCGGCGGCTTCTTCGTCACGGAAACCAGCGGTGTCGGCCAGGTGGTGGTATCGGGCTTTGGCTCGATGTCGGAGCTGGAAGTTACTGCAGGCAAGGACATCACGATCGACAACTCGCACGTCGTGTGCTGGGACAGCGCACTGCGCTACGAGATTTCGATCACGACAGGCCAGAGCGGCGGCTTTATCGGCAACCTGATCAACAGCCAGACCAGCGGCGAAGGGATGGTGCTCAAGTTCTCGGGCAATGGCAAAGTATATGTGTGTTCACGCAACCGCGAATCGTTTCGCGCGTGGGTAGTCCAGCAGGCCTCGGGCCGCTAATTTCAGGATAACTTAGGAGTCACTATGTCAGTCAATCTGCAAAAAGGCCAAAAGATCTCGCTCGATAAAGAAGCGGGCGGCACCCTCACCAAAATCACCATGGGTCTGGGCTGGGACGCGGTCAAGAGCAAGGGCCTGTTCGGCTTTGGCGGCAAGACCGAAACGATCGACCTGGACGCATCCTGCGTCATGTTCGACGACGCCAACAAGCCGGTCGACATCGTCTGGTTCCGCCAGCTCAAAAGCCGTGACGGCAGCATCGTTCACACGGGCGACAACCGCACCGGCGCTGGCGACGGCGACGACGAGCAGATCATCGTTGACCTGGCCAACGTGCCGGCCAACGTCAAGTCGCTGGTATTCACCGTGAACAGCTTCACGGGCCAGAGCTTCGCCCAGGTACAGAACGCCTTCTGCCGTATCGTCAACACGTCCAACAACAAGGAAGTGGCCAAGTACGATCTGTCGGTGCAGGGCGCGCACACGGCCCAGATCATGGCCAAGCTGTACCGCCACAATGGCGAGTGGAAGATGCACGCGATCGGCGAAAACGGCAATGGCCGTACCTTCGACGACCTGATGTCGCAGATCATCCCTCACCTGTAATCCGCTTTCCCAGGCAATGCCCCTAGCGTACCGGCGCTCGGGGCGGCGCCGCCTCTGCAGTTCCCCCCATTTTCCAAAAAAGCTTGACGCCCCCTTCGTGTACGTATACTGTATTACTCAATTAATACACTAGACATCGTCCTCGCGAAGGGGGGACCTATTCCATGTTGCCGAATTTGTTCAGCGTGCTATAGGGCCGGCGCATGCGCCGGCGCCTTCGCGAGGACGACAAGCGAAAGTTATGGCTACCCATCCCCCCAATCTGTTTTCCATCGCCACCGGCTCGTCCGAGCCGATCTACCGCCAGCTGGTCGAGCAGGCGCGGCGCCTGATCGCCGGCGGCCAGCTGGCACCCGGCGACGCCATGCCGTCCGTGCGCGATATCGCCCAGGCCCTGGCGCTGAACCCGATGACCGTCTCCAAAGCCTACGGCCTGCTCGAGCTGGAAGGCGCTTTGACGCGCCGCCGCGGCCTGGGCATGGTCGTGGCCGATGCCCCCGACGCCCCCAGCGCCGCCCACAGCCTGGCCAGTCGCACTGCATTGCTGCGGCCCACGCTGGAACGCGCCGCCCTGGAAGCACGCCAGCTCGAACTCGATCCCGACACCGTGCTCGCCCTCTTTAACCAAATTTTGAAAGCCAAGCCATGAGCGCACCCATCATTGCCATTTCCGGCGTCAACAAGCGGTACAACGGTCAAGCCATCCTCGACAGTCTCGACTGGGAGATTCAGCCTGGCCAGGTGGTGGGCCTGCTGGGCCGCAACGGTTCAGGCAAGTCGACCCTGATCGAGTGCCTGCTGGGCTTGCGCGAACTCGATGGCGGCAGCGTGCGCATCTTCGGCGAGGACGCGCGTAATCTGTCGCCTGCGGCGCGCGCGCGCATCGGTTATGTGCCACAGCACTCGCAACTGTTCACATGGCTCACACCGCGCCAGATGCTCGACTATTTCAAGGCCCTCTATCCGCATTGGAATGACGCCAAGGTGGATGCGCTGTTGGCGCGCTGGGGCTTCGATGCGGCCAAGTGCGCGCGCCCGATCAGCCAGTTGTCCGGTGGTGAGACGCAGCGCCTGTCGATTATCCGCGCGCTGGCGCACGAGCCTTCGCTGCTGGTGCTGGACGAGCCGGTGTCGGCGCTGGACCCGGTCGGCCGGCGCGACTTTTTGCGCGAGCTGATCGAGGGCGTCATTGAACGCGACACCACGGTGCTGTTCTCGACCCACATTCTGTCGGATCTGGAGCGGGTGGCGCTGGACCTGGCCTTCCTCAAGGATGGGAAGATCAGCTTGCAGGGCGCACTTGATGATTTGATGGAAAGCGCGCGCCAGGCGCGCAGCTCGGGCGCGATGCCGGCCCCCATGTCACTCGAAGAGCTGTTCATCGAGGTGACGCAATGAGCGCGGCCACATCAATCAGCTGGGCCACCGAATGGCGTGCCTGCAAGGCGATGGCGATGCAGGCCTACTACCGGCGCGCGGCCCAGGGCAGCAATGCCATGAGTATCGGCTTGCTGGTGCTGATGGTGCTGGTCCCCTTGCTGGCGGGCGCGCTTTCGAAAAAATGGGCGCTATCAATCGCGTTTGGCGTGGGCATCCCGCTCGGACTGCTGTGCCTGTTGTGGTGGTGCTTGTTGCTATTTTCGGTGGGGCGGCAGAATCTGCCGACTGCCTACTACCTGGTGCCGCGGATGCGCGGCCGTTCTGTGGCGGTGCTTGCTGTTGCGGCGTTTTGCATCATCGCGGCGCATGTCGGACTGTTCGCCCTGGCAGGTGCCGCCCCGCTGCCCACCGCAGCCCTGGTGACGCTGGTGCTGGCAACGGTGGCGACCCTGCTGTTGCTGCCTGCGGTGCGCTGGCTATTCGTGCTGATGATCATCGGCCTGCAATTTTTCGACAGCCCGGGCAGTCTTCAGGCATGGCTGAGCCAGAACCTTCCTCTTGTGACTTGCCTGACTCTGTTGCTGTACGCGGTTCTCACAGTCTGGCGCTTCAAGCGGTTCAGGCGTGCGCCAGCCTCCGGCGCTTCGGCGCACGCCCGCAAGACGGATTGGTACGGCTGGTATCTGCGCAAAAAATTTGTTTCAGGCGACGTTGGCGCCTTGGCCCTGTACAGTGCGGGACCGCTTGCCCATCCTTCGCTTAGTGGTTTGTTTTGGCTATTGTTTGCCCTGCTGGCCGGCATTGCGTTTCATTTAGCGAGTGTCTGGTGGCCCGCATGGGGGCTGGCGGGATGGTCCAAAGCCCTGGTTGTGGTGCCGGCCTTGCTCGGACATTATTTTGTTGCCAAAGACATGGTCAAGGGCATACTTTCCCATCAGCGTGAGCAAGCCTTGTTCTGCCTCTCACCTGCAGCGCCAGGCGCCGTCGCGTGCAATCTTGTCCTGCGTAAGGCCTTGCTGCGCGAGTATGGCTTGTATTGGGTCACATCCTCAACTGGCTTGTTGCTGTTTCTGGCGTTCGATGGCCTGCGCCAGACCCGGCTGCTGATGTTGGCGGCAATGCTGGTACTCAGCCTTATGTGGGCGGCACTGTTATTGCGCGATTACGCCCATGCCAAACCCGTCGCGGTCAATCAACGCGGTTTGCCGTATCTCTTGCTGCTGGGGGCGGTGGGCGGCCTGTTCTCACTGTTGCACGGGGTAGCCCTGTCGACCGGGCTGGCTTGCGTGCTGCTGGCATGCGTGCTCACCGCCACCGTTCTGTTGGCCCGCTGGAATCGTATGCTGCGCCTGCCGCCAGCGCTTCCAGCAGGCCGCCTGGCTTAGCGCGTTTTTTGCGCTGGCTTTTGCACCAGCGCACTGCCTACCCCGTGGCGTTTGCCTTCGCTCACAGCCGTGACGGTGCCGTCGGCATTGAACACGATTGCGTTGGCAGCGCCAATCTCTTCGGGCTTGGCAGTCCACTTGTGGCCTAGCTTCTCCAGTGCCTGAGACTGGACCGTACCGTCAAAGCCAGGTTCCACGTCGGTGGTGGCGTCATTGCGCTGGCTCAGGCGCGGCGCATTGATGGCCGCGTCCATCGGCATGCCAAAGTCCAGGTGGTTGACGATGGTCTGCAGCACGGTGGTAATGATCGTGGCGCCGCCCGGGCTGCCCACGGTGAATACCGGTTTCCCAGCTTTGAAGACGATGGTCGGCGACATGCTGCTGCGCGGGCGCTTGCCTGGTTCCGGCAAGTTGGGATTGGTTCCGCTGAAATCGAAATCGGTCATCTCGTTATTGAGCAGGAAGCCGTAGCCTGGCACCACAATGCCGCTGCCGCCCCAAGCTTCGATGGTGAAGGTGTAGGAGACGATATTGCCTTCCTTGTCCGATAGCGCCAGATGGGTGGTGTGCATATTTTCGGCCATCATGCGCGCGGGCTGGGGACGCTGCGGCGCGCTGGGGTCGTTCTGGAATTGGTAGGGGTCACCAGGGGCTGCCTTGCCGCTGGCGCGCGTGGCACTGATGTGGGCGCGCCGCCGCACCGCGTAATCCTTGTTCAGCAGACCGGCCACCGGGGCGTCGACAAACTCCGGGTCGGCCAGGTAAGCGTTGCGGTCGGCAAAGGCGAGCCGGCTCGCTTCCAGGTACAGATGTTCGGCGTTCGCGCGCGGCATGGCCTTTAAATCGTAGGCTTCCAGGATGTTGAGCGCTTCGGCCACGGTCACGCCGCCACTGCTGGGCAGCGGCATGCCGAACACTTCGTAGCCACGGTAGGTGCTGCGCACTGGCTGGCGTATGCGCGCCTCGTAGTTGGCCAGATCGGCCAGGGTCATGTTGCCCGGACGGATACGCAAGCCCGATGCCACTGGCGGCTGGTTGACGGCGGCGACGATGGCGCGCGCCATCGGTCCGCTGTAAAACGCTTGCTGGCCCTTGTCGCTGATTTCGCGGTAGGCGCGTGCCATGCCGGGGTTGCGAATCACGGTGCCGACCGGCAGCGCCTTGCCGTCCTTGAGGTACAGCGCGCTGGTGCTGGTGAAGGCCTGGAATTTCTTTTCATTTTCAGCCGTCATGTGGCGGAAGTTTTCCGTGACGGGGAAACCCTTGTTGGCGACCTCGATGGCGGGCGCCAGCACTTGTTTGAAGCTCATGGTGCCGTAACGGCTGAGCGCTTCGTGCCAGCCGCGCACGGTGCCCGGCACGCCCACCGCCGCGCCGCTGGCCACCGCTGTATCAAAGTCAAGCTCTTTGCCATTTTCCTGGAACATGGTCGGGCTGCTGGCCGCAGGCGCCATTTCGCGGTGATCAATCGTGATGACGCGTTTTTCCTTGGCCAGGTAAATCACCATGAAACCGCCGCCGCCGATGCCGCAGCTGTATGGGTCAGTCACACCCAGGGTGGCGGCAGCGGCCACGGCCGCGTCAATGGCGTTGCCGCCTTTGTTCAGGATGGACAGGGCGGCGTGCGAAGCCTGATCACTGATGGTGGCGACAGCGCCGCCGTTGCCGGTGGCAACCGGGGTCTTGGCATAGGCGGGCGGGAAGGCGAGCAGGACGCACAGCGTCAGGCTCAGGGAGCGTGGCAAATGGCGGGACATGAACGTGCTTTCTTATTGTTTTGTGATGGTGACCGTGACGGGATGGGCGGGAACGGCAGCATTGGCGGCCACACGCGGCGGCTCGGCTGCCTGGCCCAAAGCAACGCGCACGCCGGCGTTTTTGGTGGCATCGAAACTGGGTTTGGCGCGCGTGAGGGAAAACGATTCTTCGCCAGCGGCGCCTTTCAGCGTGAACTGGTAGCTGATTTCGCCAGCCTGGATGCATTGCACGTCGGGCGGGCAGCGGCTGTCGTTGACAGCGTCGTAGCGCAGGGTGGCATTGCCCACCGGCGTGCTGCTGGTCGGCGTGAGGGTGACGGTATTGTTCAGGGGGCCGCCGGTGCTGGCGGGAGAGACGGCGCAGGCAGCGATCAGGCAAACCGGCGCGAGGATGGCAAGCGTTCTTTTCATCAAAACTGACTCCATGAAAGCAGGTAAGTGCCGATCATAGCAAACTGGCCAGTTCTGGCGCGCTACTTATCGGGGCCCGTGCCCGCAATTCATGGTGGAGAACGATTCGATCTGCTTGCCGTACTTCGCTTCCATCTGCTTGTATTGGTCGTTGCTGATGTCGTTGGGGTTGGGGGTGAGCAGGGCGCGGCACAGCGGGGCTGTTGTCGCTTTGTTCGCTTTGAGGCAGCGCTGCAGTTCGGGCGGCAGCGAGGCGATGAAGCGGGGGATGCTTTCTTCCTGCAGCCAGTGTTTGCCGCCGGGGAGGCTGGCGTAGGCAGGGTCCTGCACCAGGCAAAAGCCGACCGTGGCACCAACCCAGATGCCGCTGCCATGGGCGCTGGCGCCAGTGCTGGCTAGGAGAAGGGCGGCAGAAAGAAAGTATGTTCGCATGAGGCCTCGGACTCTAACCCATCGTCCTCGCGAAGGCGGGGACCCATACCACCTTGACCAACTTCGGTAACGTGCTATGGGTCCCCGCCTCCGCGAGGACGAGGTAACTATAAAAACACGGCCCGGGACGCTGCGCGTAACCGGGCCGTGTGTTCGTGCTGCCTGGCTTACATATACGCAGCCAGCGCACCCTTCATTTTCTTCAAAGCAGCCGCCTCAATCTGACGAATCCGTTCAGCAGACACACCAAACTCTTCCGCCAGCGTATGCAGCGTGGCGCCGGACCCATCGTCATTGGCCAGCCAGCGCGCTTCCACAATCCGGCGCGAACGCGGATCAAGCTTGGCCAGTGCCGATTCCAGCCCCTCGGACTGCAGACGCGTGACCTGCTCTGCCTCGAGTACCTTGGTCGGCTCGGACAGGTCCGACGACAAATAGGCAATCGGCGAGAACTTGTCGTCTTCGTCGTCGGTTGGCGCTTCCAGCGCGATATCGCGGCCGGACAGGCGGGTTTCCATCTCGATGACTTCTTCGCGCTTGACGTCAAGCAGCTTGGCCAGCGCATCGATTTGCGTTGGGGTCATCGCATCCAGGCCCTGCTTGTTGCTGCGCAGGTTGAAGAACAGCTTGCGCTGTGCCTTGGTGGTGGCGACCTTGACCAGGCGCCAGTTTTTAAGAATGTACTCATGCATCTCGGCCTTGATCCAGTGCATGGCGTACGAGACCAGACGCACGCCCTGGTTCGGATCAAAACGCTTGACTGCCTTCATCAGACCGATATTGCCTTCCTGGATCAGATCGGCGTGCGGCAGGCCGTAGCCCAAATAGCCGCGCGCGATCGACACCACCAGGCGCAGGTGCGACAGCACGAGTTCCTGCGCAGCGGCCAGGTCATTGTTTTCCTGCAGGCGTTTGGCGAGGGAGATTTCTTCGTCGTGCGACAGCATTGGCAGGCGATTGACAGCCGAGATGTAAGCGTCAATGTTGCCAAGATTGCCAGTGAAGCCAAGTCCCAGCGCGCGGGTGGCGGCTGCGGGGACCAAAGCGGATTGTGCGGACAACGTCGTCATGTGTTTCCTCGTAGAGTGGCGGTACTGCGGAGCGCCGGCGGCGGAATACATTGTTACCCCGCCATGCGTTTTCATATATTAGCACTCTCTGGCAATGAGTGCCAATCGACGGAATTTATCGCCCTGATAGGCTTTTTACTTGCGGTAAAAGCAATTGTTCTGCGGCATTCCTTACTCTAGTGCACGAGCGACCTGCGCGATTGAGCAATATCAAGCCAGGGGCGTGCGACGGGGGATGTGTTGCAGATTACGCTTGGACTGGTGACGTCTCTGTTCGTTCACGCACAAGTGGAGATGATTGCGCTGTCGTCCCCGCGCGGGGGACGACGAGAGCCTTAGTTCAGGCGCGACAGATGGCGCTGTACTGACAGCAGGGCGCCAACCAGGCCCAGCGCGGCGCTGATGGCCAGCAGGGCGCTGATGGCCAGTGGATCGAGGGGAACCAGCTGGAATTCGGAAGCGTAAAGACGGGCAAACTCGGCAATCGCCTTGTTCAGCGGACGTAATGCCAGTGCGACCACGCCCAGCGCCACCGCGCCAGCAGCCAGACCCAGCAGAGCACCGGTGTAATAGAAGGGCCGGTGAATGAAGTTGTCGGTTGCGCCCAGCAGCTTGCTGACGGTAATTTCCTCACGCTGGGTCAGCACTTGCAAACGCACAGTATTAAATACCACGGCAATCACCACCATCCCCAGCGTACCTGCCAGCAGCAGCAAGGCCAGGCGCAGGACGCCCAGCAGCGCTTCCAGTCGCTTGACCCAGGCCGAGTCGACCTGCACCGTGTCCACGCCGGGCAGGGCGCGCAGCTGTGTGGCAAGGGCGTCGACGTTGCCGCCGTCGGCCCCGCTGCTCAAGGCGCCCAGCTTCATGACATAGCCGTCCGGCAGCGGGTTGTCGCCCAGGGTGTCGAGTACGTCCGACAGGCCGCTTTTGGCTTTCAGCGTAGCCAGGGCTTTTTCGCGTGGCACGAAGACGATGCTCGGTTGCGTTCCCCTGAGAATCGCGCGGATGCTGTTTTCCATGGCCAGCGCCTCGTCGCGCGTGGTCGCCGGGGTGGTAAACAGGCTGATTTCCGGGTCGACCGACAATTGCTGCGACATGGGGCGCACATTGTCGAGCAGGGTCAGGCCCGCAAACGGCAGCGTCAGGGCAATTGCCACCACGATCACATTGAACAGGAAACTGCCCGGTGCCTTGCCCAGGTTGCCCAGGGCAGCGCCGATGGCGTAGCGGTGTTGGCGCAGCCAGCTCTTCATGCTGCACCTGCCATGACCTGGCCGCGGTCAAGAATGATGACGCGGCCGGCGCGGTCGAGAACTTGTTCGTCGTGGGTGGAAATCATGCAGGTAACGCCGGCCGCGTGGAAGGCGCGCAGGGCGTCAATGACTTTATTGGCGCTGGTCCGGTCCAGATTGGCGGTCGGCTCGTCGGCCAGAATGATTTGGGGGCGGTTCACAATGGCACGGGCAATGGCCACGCGCTGCTGTTCGCCGCCGGACAATTCCAGCGGCCGTGCCTGGGCCCGTTCCTCCAGGCCTACCCGGCCCAGTGCGGCGCGGGCGCGCAGTTCAGCTTCGCCCTTGGATGCCCCGGTGACCATCAGCGGCAGCATCACATTGGCCAGGATCGAGCGGTCGGTCAGCAGGCGCTGCTGCTGGAAGATCAAGCCCATGTTGCGGCGCAGGTAAGGCACGCTGGCATTTTTCAGCTGGCCGATGTCGGTGCCGTTGACCAGCACATTGCCGGACGTAGGGCGTTCTACTGCTGCAATCATTTTCAGCAGAGTCGATTTGCCGGCGCCGGACGGGCCCGCCAGGTAGACCAGCTCGCCCTTGTTGATCGTGAGCGACACTTCGCGCAGGGCAATAGCGTCCGGCGAATACTGCTTTGTCACAAATTTGAATTCGATCATGGGGCCTTATCCAAGCAGGGCTTCGACGAATTCGTCGGCCTTGAACGGCTGCAGGTCTTCAATTTTCTCGCCCACACCAATGAAATACACGGGCACCGGACGGGTCCGGGCAATGGCAGCAATGACACCACCCTTGGCCGTGCCGTCCAGCTTGGTGATGACCAGACCGGTCAGCTGAAGCGCATCGTCAAAGGCCTTAACCTGGGCCAGGGCGTTTTGCCCGGTATTGCCGTCGATGACAAGCAGCACTTCGTGGGGGGCGTTGTCCATGCCCTTGCCAATCACGCGTTTGATCTTTTTCAGCTCTTCCATCAGGTGCAACTGGGTGGGCAGGCGGCCGGCGGTGTCGACCATGACCACGTCGGTCTTGCGCGCCTTGCCAGAGGTGACAGCGTCGAAGGCGACAGCAGCCGGGTCGCCCGATTCCTGGGCAATCACGGTCACGTTGTTGCGCTGGCCCCAGACCATCAGCTGCTCGCGCGCGGCGGCGCGGAACGTGTCGCCGGCCGCCAGCAGCACGGACTGCTTGAACGACTGCATGTGCTTGGCCAGCTTGCCAATGGTCGTCGTCTTGCCGGCGCCGTTTACGCCCGCAATCATCATGACCAGCGGCGCGTGGCGGCCCAGCTCAAGCGGCTTTTCCAGTGGGCGCAGCAGGTCGATCATCAAGACCTTGAGCGCGCCCTTGACGGCGGCGGCATCGAGCAGCTTGTCTTCCTTGACCTTGCGGCGCAGCCCGTCAAGCAGGAACTGGGTGGCGTCCATGCCGGCGTCGGACATGAGCAAGGCTGCTTCCAGCTCTTCGTACAAATCTTCATCGATCTTGGCGCCGACGAACAGCAGCGACAGATTGCTGGACGTCTTGGACAAGCCCGCTTTCAGGCGCGCCATCCAGGATTTTTTCTGTTCGGCGGGCGAAACAGGACGTTCTGCGGTTTCCTCGATCAGCGGGGCCGGTTCCGCCGCTTGCACCGGCGCAGGGATTGGTGCTGCCACAGGCGCGGGCGGAGTGGCGACGGGTGCGAATGCCGGCGCGGGCGCAGATACAGGCGCTGGGGCTGGCGTGGCAACGGGCGCTGGCGCTGGGGGTGGCGCGGGCGGGATCTCGGGTGCGGGTGGTTTTTTCTTGAAAAAACTAAACATTGGTGTCTGTTGGAGGGCGCTGCGTGCATTGTCCGGCGGCGCCGGACACGATCAATCGGATGGCGCGTATTTTAACAGAGCAGGGCGCCATTCCGACCGCCGCGCCCCTAACTGGCCGCTGCCGCATGCTCGGCACGCCAGCGCGCGACCGCCCCTGCAATATCGTTCAAGTCCAGCACCCGCTGCGGACCCAGGTGGCGGCGCGCCAGGGCGGCGCAGCTGCCGCCGGCCCAGACCTGCGTCGCCTCACCCAGACGCGACTGCAATTCAGTCACATTGTCGACGGCCGCACGGGGCGACATGACGCTGGAAAATGACAGGGCGACGATATCGGCCTTTTGCACCCGCGCCGCATCGACAATATCGTTGAGCGGCGTCTGTACACCCAACGAAACACAGTGCGCGCCTTCCAGCGCAAACAAGGCTTCGGCCATGAGCAAGCCCAGTCCATGGCGCTCCTGCGGGACCGTGGTCAGCAAAATGCGCGGGGCTGCTGCAGCCTGGCCGATCTGCTGGTTGGCAGAAAAAATGGCGTTGCGCATCAGGCTTTGCAGCATTTCTGCAAACAAGTGTTCCTCAAAAACAGCCAGGTCGCCAGAGGCCCAGGTATCGCCCACCAGCGTGGTCAGCGGGGCGACCAGCTCGGTCACAAAACGCTGCAAACCCATCTGCAGCAATGCCTGTGCCATGCGCTGGCGCAGTTCGCTGATCTTGTGATTTTTGATCAGGGTGAGGCAATGGCGCAGCTCGGGGTCGTCGGCGCTGGGCGCGTGCGGATCGCTGCCCGTCTTGGAAGCCAGGTTGCTCAGTGCCTCGGTGTCCAGATGCATGATCTTGCCCGGGCGGTAGCCGTGGTCCAGCAGACGCTTGACCAGGCGCAGGCGCTGTACCTGGGCGGCCGGATATTGACGTTCGCCATTCTGGTCGCGCTCGGGCTGGGGGAAGGCGTAGCGGCGCTCCCACACGCGCAAGGTCTCTTTTGGCACGCCGGTATCGCGTTCGACGTCGCTGATGCTGCTCAGTGCGGCGTCGGTGTGTTCGGTAAGCATGGTTGAATCAATTCTTTTGTTCAGGACAATTGGGGCATTGTAATCGTTGCTCATGGTTTTCCTACTACTTGATGTGTCAGGTTCGTCGCAGCCAGATCCCATAGGCGAAATGATGCCATGGGCCGTCATATTCCCGCGCAGCAATAAATTCTTCTGTTTTGAATCCACCTGCTTCATTGCTTCGTATAAATACCAACAGCTTTTGTTTGTCATGGACAAATCGTTGACAAAACAAATTATTTCTCGGATTATGCAACTTGTAAAGCATTTGTCCTAGACAAAACTAAGAAATGTGGTGAAACGATGAAAATAGCGGTCATAGGTGCCGGCATCTCCGGTCTGTCGTGTGCGTATCGTCTTGTCCAGGGCGGGGCGGAGGTGAGTCTGTACGAGGCTGGCGATTATTTCGGCGGCCACAGTAATACCGTCGACGTCACCCTGGACGGCACCACTTTCGGCGTCGATACCGGGTTCCTGGTGTTCAACGACCGCACCTACCCCAATCTGATTGCCCTGTTTGCCGAGCTGGGGGTGGACACAGCCCCGAGCGACATGTCGTTCTCGGTCAAGCTGCCGCTGAGTGAGCAGCCCGGTGCGCGCTGGCTGGAATGGGCCGGCAGCAACCTCAACACCGTGTTTGCCCAGCGCAGCAACCTGCTGCGCCCGCGCTTTCTGCGCATGGTGCGCGACATTCTGCGCTTTAACAAACAGGCGACCGACCTGGCCGTGGGCGGGGTGATGCCGTCGATCTCGCTGGGCGAATTCCTCGAGCGCGAAGATTACAGCCCCCAGTTCCGCGCCTGGTACCTGTTGCCGATGGCCGCCTGTATCTGGTCCTGCCCGTCCGACCAGATGCTGGCCTTCCCGGTAGCGACCTTCATCCGCTTCTGCCATAACCACGGTCTGCTGCAAGTGAGCGACCGGCCCCAATGGCGCACCGTGCGCGGCGGCTCGCGTAATTACGTCAACCGGCTGCTGGCCGCCATCCCGGGCAAAAAGCTGGGCACGGCCGTGACCGCGGTCACCCGCATGGAAGGCGGCGGCGCGCGCTCGGTCCGCGTGGCCACAGCGCGCGGCGCCGACTATTACGACCATGTGGTGCTGGCCTGCCATAGCGACCAGTCGCTGGCGCTGCTGCGCGATCCGCGCGCCGATGAACGTTCAGTTCTGGAAGCGGTACGCTATCAGCCCAACCGCGCAGTGCTGCATACCGATGCCAGCTGCCTGCCGAAAAAGCGCGCGGCCTGGTCGGCCTGGAACTACCAGAGCAATGCGGCACCCACGCCGCAAGTGTGCGTGCACTACCTGCTGAACATGCTGCAGCCGCTGCCTTGCAAGACCCCGGTCATCGTCTCGCTCAATCCGATTGACGAACCTGATCCCAAGCACGTGCTGGCCAGTTTCGACTACGCCCACCCGGTGTTTGACGAAGGTGCAGTCGCCGCTCAGGCGCGTCTGGCCACCTTCCAGGGCAGCCAGAACACCTGGTTCGCCGGTGCCTGGACCGGTTACGGCTTCCACGAGGATGGTCTGAAGTCAGGCCTGTCGGTGGCGGCCGCCCTGAAACGCGTGATGGAGGCACAGGGCAATGCGGCAGCCTGACACGCCACAGCTGTGCTTTGGCCAGGTGCGCCACACGCGCCTGCGGCCGGTGCGCAATGCGTTCGCCTATTCCGGCTACTACCTGCGCCTGCCGCTGCGCAGCATGGGCGAGGCCGGATTTGGCTGCGCGCTGTTCTCGCGTAACCGCTTCAACTTGCTCTCGTTTGTCGACGCCGACCATGGCGACGGCAAGCAGCCGCTGACTGCGTGGATCGACGCCCTGCTCAAGCGCGAAGGCGTGGAAGACGCCGATGGCGAGTTGTGGCTGCAAGCCATGCCGCGCGTGCTGGGCTTTGTGTTCAACCCCGTCTCGTTCTGGTTCTGCCACCGCGCCGACGGCGCACTGCGCGCCATTGTCTGCGACGTGCGCAACACCTTCGGCGAGCGGCACTTCTACTTGCTTGATACAGGCACCGTGATCGGCAACGGTGCCGAACTGCGGGCCCGCAAAGTTTTCCATGTGTCGCCTTTCTGCCAGGTGCAGGGCGGCTACCGTTTCCGCTTCAGCCGTGCGATGCGCGCGGCCGAGCAGACCGTTGCCCGCATCGATTACGACGATGCCGACGGCGCCCTGATCCAGACCAGCGTCTCCGGGCAAGCCACGCCAATTAGCAGTGCCAGCGCCGCGCGCGCCTTCTTTTTCTACCCGCTGATGACGTTCAACGTCGTCCTGCGCATTCACTTGCAGGCGCTGCGCCTGTGGGTGCGGCGCGTTCCTTTTTTCTCGAAACCGGTCCCACCCCAACAAGAGGTAACACGATGAGCTCTGAATCCCTGACGTCCCTTACCTCGATTGCTGCCGCCAGCGGCGCCGCGCGCAAAGCACCTGCCTCGGCAAAAATCATTCTCAAACTGCTGGCCAAGCTGCAGCACGGCGCGCTGCGCCTCATCACGCCCGACGGCGCCGTCCTCATGTTCGGCGACGGCAGCACCCCGGTCACGCTGGAGCTGCAAAGCTGGGACGTGTTTGGCGCCGCAATGCGCTCAGGCGACATCGGTTTTGCCGAAACCTTCATCGACGGCAGCTGGAAGACCGATAACCTGACCGGCTTGATCGCTCTGCTGGCGCGTAACCGCGCACCGATCGAAGAACTGGTGTACGGCAGCTGGTGGGGCAGTCTGGTCTACCGCGTCAAGCATCTGATGAACCGCAATTCGAAAGCAGGCAGCCGCAAGAACATTCATGCGCACTACGACATCGGCAACGATTTTTACAAGCTGTGGCTCGATCCTTCAATGACCTATTCGAGCGCGCTGTACACCAAGGCCACGGGCGACAATCTGCAACTGGCGCAGGCCGCCAAGTACCGCACCATCATCGAGCAGCTGCAAGTGTCGCCTGGCGACCGGGTGCTGGAAATTGGCTGCGGCTGGGGTGGATTTGCCGAGCAGGCCGCGCGTGACGCCGGCGTGCACGTGACCGGACTCACATTGTCGACCGAGCAGTTGGCCTATGCCCGCGAGCGGCTGCAAAACGCCGGTCTGTCGGCCCAGGCCGACCTGCAGCTGTGCGACTACCGCGACAGCAGCGGCCAGTACGATGCGATTGCCTCGATCGAGATGTTTGAAGCCGTGGGCGAGAGCTACTGGCCAAGCTATTTCGAGTGCCTGGCGCGCAATCTGAAGCAGGGCGGACGTGCCTGCATCCAGACCATCGTGATTGCCGATGAACTGTTCGAGCGCTATCGCAAGGGCACCGACTTTATTCAGCAGTACATCTTCCCTGGCGGGATGCTGCCATCGCCGTCGGCGTTCGAGCGCATGGCGCAGGAGCATGGCCTGACCGTGAGCGCCACCTACCGCTTTGGCATCGACTACGCCGACACTCTGGCAGCCTGGCGGCACGCCTTCCACGCGCGCCTGGCCGAAGTGCGTGCGCAAGGCTTTGACGAGCGCTTCATCCGCACCTGGGAGTTCTACCTTTGCTATTGCGAGGCGGCCTTCCGTGAGCGCAATACCGACGTCATGCACTTCACGCTGACCAAAGCTTAAGCGCATGAAAAAGTACCTCATCGCTGTCGTCCTCATGTTCGTCGCGCTGGGCGCAGCTGCAGCCGCGCCCGTCCATATTGACGAACACGTCAAGCAAGCCCGCGTGGCTGGCAAAGGCGCCTTTACCTGGTTCGGCCTGCGCATTTACGACGCCGAGCTGTGGGTCGGCGACAAAGGCTACCAGGCCGATGCCCCGTTCGTGCTGGACCTGACCTACGCGCGCAAACTGGACGGGGTCAAGATCGCCCAGGCCAGCGCGGATGAAATGGAAAAACTCGGCGCCGGCACCAGCGCACAGCGTGCCGCCTGGCTGGCGCGCATGAAGGAGATCTTCCCCGATGTGAAAGAGGGTACACATATCAGCGGCGTCTTTTTGCCTGGCGCTGGTGCCCGCTTCTACCTCGATGGAAAGCCGCTGGCGACCGTGCCCGACCCGGAATTTGCGCGTGCATTCTTTGCCATCTGGCTCGACCCGAAAACGAGCGCCAAGGGCTTGCGCAGCGCGCTGTTGAAAGACGCGGCGCCACGATGAAACGATTCAGCTTGCCGATGCTGCTCGCCTATGGCGGCTTTGGCTTGCCGCTGGCGATGGTCGCACTGCCGATTTACGTGTATCTGCCGCAGTTCTACGCCGCGCGCGCGGGCCTGTCGCTGGCCGCCATCGGCGCTGTGCTGCTGACGGCGCGCATTGCGGCCGCCTTTATCGATCCTTTGCTGGGCTGGTGGATCGGGCGCGGGCAGGGCGCTTATCCGCGTTTTGTATCCATTGGTCTGCCTCTGCTGCTGGCGGGCTTTGTGGCCTTGTTTCATCCGCCGGCACTGGGCACGCTGGCTTCGCTGGTCTGGTTTCTGGGGACCTTAATGCTGGTTTACCTTGGCTTTGGCATTGCCACTATCGCCCACCAAAGCTGGGGTGCGGCGCTGACGCAGGCGCCGGCCGAACGCTCGCGCGTGAGTGGGGTGCGCGAGGCGTGCGGACTGGCTGGCGTGGTGCTCGCGGCAGGCGTAACCGGCGCGGCCGGGTATGGCGCATTGACGATCGCATTTTGCGTTGCGGTGCTGATTGGCGCAGCGGTGCTCCTGGCCTGGTCGCCGCGGGCCGCAACCTCAGATACTGCGCCGCCATCGCCTGTCTTTCGCCAAATGGCGGTGCCGTTTCACGAAGCACGATTTCGCTCGCTGTTCGGTGTGTTGATGGTCAATGGCGTCGCGTCCGCCATTCCTGCCACACTGTTCTTGTTTTTCGCAGCCGACCATTTGCGTCTGGCTGCGATGTCCGGCCTGTTTCTGATTTTGTATTTCGGCGCCGCCGCAGTCTCCATTCCAGCCTGGGTGGCACTGGCGGTACGCTATGGCGAGGCGCGCGCATGGGTGGGCGGCATGCTGCTCTCGTGCGCGGTGTTCATCTGGGCCTTTGGGCTGGCCCCGGGCGCTGCGGTGGCATTTGGCGCCATCTGCGTGTTGTCCGGCTTTGCGGTTGGCGCCGACCTGGCGCTGCCGCCCGCGCTGCTGGCTGGCGTGATCGCCAAAGCGGGCCACTCGGGCTCGCGCGAAGCGGCTTATTTCGGCGTCTGGAACTGGGGTGTGCAAATGACGCTGGCGCTGGCGGCGGGGATTTCCCTGCCGCTGCTTGAATGGCTCGGCTATGTACCGGGTACGGGCGCTGGCACGAGCGCATTGGTCGCAGCGTATGCGCTGCTGCCATGCGCACTCAAACTAACGGCGGCGGCCATGCTGTGGCGCGCCCCATTGCGTAAGCTCTAATTAAAGGAAGCATCATGAATCGACTAAAGATCGCCGTTGCCGGCGCCGCCGTGGCGCTGCTGACCGCTTGCACCTCGCCCCAACCGGAGCAGTACGCGAACCAGATGCCGCGCCTGGAAGTGGAGCAGTATTTCAACGGAACGCTGGACGCCCACGGCATGTTTCAGGGCCGTTCGGGCGCAGTGGTCAAGCGCTTCGTGGTGGTGATGCGCTGCACCTGGCAAGGCGATACCGGTACGCTCGACGAAGATTTCGTCTACGCCGACGGCACCAAGCAAAAGCGCGTGTGGACGCTCAAGAAAACCGCGCCAGGACGCTTTACCGCCACCGCCGACGATGTGGTGGGTACTGCCCAGGGCACGGTGTCGGGCAATTCACTGCGCTGGCAGTATGTGCTGGCGCTGCCCGTGGACGGCAAGATCGTCAACGTCAACATGGATGACTGGATGTTCCTGATCGATGACAAGGTCATGCTGAACCGGACCGCAATGAGTAAATTCGGCGTCAACCTGGGCAGCGTGAC
This sequence comes from Massilia sp. CF038, assembly GCF_900129765.1. Taxonomy (GTDB): domain Bacteria; phylum Pseudomonadota; class Gammaproteobacteria; order Burkholderiales; family Burkholderiaceae_D; genus Telluria_A. The sequence goes on along the minus strand of NZ_FQWU01000002.1, from coordinate 1,705,526 downwards.
GCTGTCGTTCACCAAGCGCGCCGCCCAATGAACCCGCGAATTAGTGACTGGGCCGGCAAACGGGTCTGGGTGATCGGTGCCTCAACCGGCATTGGCCAGGCCTGTGCCCATTTGCTGGTGGATCTGGGAGCGCGGGTCGCGTTTTCGGCGCGCAGCATTGACAAGCTGCTCGCGACCACCAGCGGCACTCCACGCGCGCTGGTTGCACCGTTGGATGTGACGGACCGCGACAGCGTTGGCGCCGCCGGGGAGAAGATCGTTGCCGAGTGGGGCGGCATTGACCTGGTACTGGTGGTCGCTGGCGGCTACAACGAAATGCGTGCTGATTCCTTTGATCTGGCCGCTGCCAACAGCATGATCGATCTGAATTTGCGCGGCGTCTTCAACTGCCTTGACGTGGTGCTGCCGGTGCTGCTGCGCCAGGGTGCGGGCGGGATCGGCATCGTATCATCGGTAGCTGGCTACGGCGGCTTGCCCAAGGCGCTGGTGTACGGGCCGACCAAGGCGGCGTTGATCAACCTGACCGAGTCGTTGTATCTGGACCTGCATCCAAAAGGCATTGGCGTGTACCAGATCAATCCTGGCTTCGTGGAGACGCCGCTCACTGCAGGAAACGACTTCAAGATGCCGGCGCTGATGAAACCGGAGGACGCAGCACTGGAGATGGTGACCGGTATCGAGAAGGGCCAGTTCCATATCCACTTCCCGAAGCGCTTCACCAACGGTCTGCGCTTTGCGCGGCTGCTGCCCTATCGTTTGTACTTCTGGATGATCCACAAGGTGACCGGCTTATGACACCCGACCTGGCCTTGAAGCGACTGGTTCACTTCTTTGAAAACATCAGCCCCGAATCGGTGCGAGTTGAACTGCCCACTGTGTATGCGCCGCAAGCGCGCTTCAAGGACCCGTTCAATGACGTGAATGGCCACGAGGCGATCAGCGCGATTTTTGCGCATATGTTCGAGCAGGTCGAGCAGCCGCGCTTTGTAGTCACGGGCACCGTTTTGCAGGGACAGCAGGCGTTCCTGACCTGGGACTTCCTGTTCACCATGAAGCGTTTTTCGCGCACGCCGCAGTGCATCAAGGGGGCGACACACCTGGTGTTTGGTGCCGACGGTGCGGTGACGCTGCATCGGGATTATTGGGATGCAGCCGAAGAGCTTTACGAAAAGCTTCCCGTGCTGGGGGCCCTGATGCGCTGGCTCAAACGCGCCGCCCGCCGCTGATACTGATCGCATCACCGAACTTGCAAGGGCCGCGCGATTGCGGTTTAAACCGGCAGAGACAGATAACCAAAAACAGCACGCTGCACCCGCTTGCGTAGCGCCTTAACATCTCGTTCGCCCCTTCCGCCTGCACCGTCAACCATTCCCCGGATGATCGCCACAATGTCGGCGCCAACCTCCGGCTGTCGTGCGCACGCAGGCATATCGTCCTGCGCCAGCAAGGTCCGCATGAAGTTCTGCAGGCGGCCCATTTGAAGGCGCATATCTTCCTCGATGGGCAGGCGCTGTTCCTCAACATCGAGAATGCGCGCCAGAGTGGGGCGGGTCAGCTGTTGCTTGATACCGATGTCGATCAGCGCCATCAGCGCGGCCTTGCCACCGTTGCTGATGTCGATCGCCTCAACCTCAGTCAGTAATCCAGCGGTCTTTTCCAGGATCAGTGCCCTGGTGATTGCGTCGCGCGATGGGAAGTACTGATACAGGGAGCCAATGCTGACACCCGCCTTCAGGGCGACGGCGTTGGTGGTACACGCGGCCATGCCTTCGGTCTCCAGAATGTGAGCAGCCGCTTCCAGAATCGCTTGCACAGTCGCGGCGGAACGGGCCTGGCGCGGCAGTTTACGGGGGGCGAGGGTGGTGACGGACTTGCGGATTGCGGTGGCCATGAATGCGAGTTTGGAAAGTGAGTAATTCCTCATATTATGATCACATCTCAACCAGAACGCAAAGCCACCCAAATGCAAACCTTCCAGGCGCAATCCGACGACGCTGCGCTGCTTGCGCAGACCGCGCAGGCCGTACATCAGACTGGCCAGATCCTGCTGGCGCGTTTTAACCCTGATGACCGTCCAGCCGATATGACCGAATTAATGGCTATGATCGACGCGAACGACGACGCAGCCTCCGCGAATTTACGCCCGCAGTTGCTGGCAATCCGTCCGCAAGCGCGCTGGCTGGAGGACGAAAAGGCCAGCGGCCCGTTGCCACCCGGTGAATGGTGGGTGGTCGATCCCGTCGAAGGGAACGTCAATCACATCCATGGCATGGGTGACTGGAGCGTGACCGCCACCCTGGTGCGCGACAACGAAGCCGTGTTGACGGTGGTGGATGAGCCGCTGACCGCGCGCGTCTACACTGCGCTGCGCGGCGGTGGCGCATTCTTGAACGGGCGCGAAATCAGGACATCAGCGAAGCTGGACCTGGGCGCCGCGATGGTCAGTACCGCCCAAGCTACCCCGGGCGAAGGCGCAGCGACTCACGCCCGCACCGGCAAATCGATCATCGCCATGCTCAATCACGCCTTGCTGGTGAAGGCCGCCGTGCCGTCCGCCATGCAGCTCATTCACGTTGCAGCGGGACGGCTCGACTGCTTCTGGCAGCCTGGCAGTGTGTTATCCGGCCTGGTTGCGGGCGCGCTGCTGGTACGCGAGGGAGGCGGGGTGGTGACGGACTGGCAGGGCGCGCCATGGACCACCGCCAGCGATAGTTTCGCCGCCAGCGCCCCGGGCATTCACGCGGCGGTGGTGCAGGTGCTGCGCCAGGTGGAGGGGCAATGACCATGAAAAAATTTGCCGTCATTGGTGCCAGTAGTGGCACCGGTCTGGAAATCGTGCGCCTACTTGCAAGTCGTGGTCAGCACGTGCGCGCGATCTCGCGCCGTCCGCCACCGGCCTCGGAATTCATCGAACCGTTCAGCGCCGATGTCACCGATGGCGCGGCGTTGACCCGCGCCCTGGATGGGGATTTCGACACCGTGTTCTTCACGGTCGACATTCACAAGCGCTTCGCCTCGAAGCAGGAAGTGCGCGCATTGATGTTTGATGGCTGCATGAACCCGATCCGCGCGGTTCGGCAGTACGCCGTGCCGCCCCGGTTTGTGCTGCTGTCCGTGATTGGCCCGGACCAGCCGTCGTGGGTGTGGTTTCTTCTCAATCTGCTCAAGCGCGGCATGCGGAAGAACGTGATCGACCGCGAGGCAGCGCTGGCGGATAGCGGGCTCGATTATGTGATTGCGCGCGCGGCACGGCTGGTTGATGCTGCCGATGTGATCGGACCCTTGCCTGCGACCGTGGTGGCGCCAGCAACGCGGCGGCTTGACATGAAACGCACGATCGCACGCAGTGCGCTGGCAGAAGCGCTCGTGAGTGCAGCGCAGACGGCAGCGGCGGGTAGTGTATTAGATGTGTTTGCCGAGGAACGTGGCGCGGCTAGCGGGACATAAACATGCCGGTATCGGCGTCGCAAGTCGAATCGAGCGGTGCGTGGACATGGCCTTGCGCGCTCGTGAAGTACCTTCCATCTTCCTCGCGAAGGTGCTGGCGCATGCGCCAGCACCATACCATGCTAAATAACTTCGGTAAGGTGGTATGGGCCCCCGCCTGCGCGAGGGCGACGGCTTATCACGCAGGGCGTTGACTTGGATTCGGGTGCTCGTGAAATACCTTTCATCGTCCTCGCGAAGGTGCTGGCGCATGCGCCAGCACCATAACATGCTAAACAACTTCGGTAAGGTGGTATGGGCCCCCGCCTGCGCGAGGGCGACGGCTTATCACGCAGTGCGTTGACTTGGATTCGGGTGCTCGTGAAATACCTTTCATCGTCCTCGCGAAGGCGGGGACCGATAGCACGCTGAACAACTTCGGTAAGGTGGTATGGGCCCCCGCCTGCGCGAGGGCGACGGCTTATCACGCAGCGTGTTGACTTGGATTCGCGTGCTCGCGCAGTAACGCCCGTCGTCCTCGCGAAGGCGGGGAACCATACCATGCTAAACAACTTCGGTAAGGTGGTATGGGCCCCCGCCTGCGCGAGGGCGACGTCTCAGAAGCTTACTTGGCCGCTTTCGCCGCCTCGGCCGTTTTGCGGATCGTCTCGAGCGTCGCATTCGGCGTAATCAGGTTGCCGTCGTAGCGCAGCTCGATCACGGCGGGCAGCGATTTGCTGCGCGTGTGGGACAGCGCGCGCTCCAGTGCAGGCGCGAATTCAGCGGTCGTGTTGACCACCTCGCCATGCGCGCCGTAAGCGACTGCCAGCGCGGCAAAATCAGGATTGTGCAGCGTGGTGCCCGATACACGGCCTGGGTAGTCACGCTCCTGGTGCATGCGAATGGTGCCGAACATGCTGTTGTTGAAGACGATGATGATCACGCCGGCCTTGTACTGCACGGCGGTGGCCAGCTCCTGACCGTTCATCATGTATTCGCCATCGCCGGCAAAGGTGACCACGGTGCGGGACGGGTCGATGATCTTCGCGGCGATCCCGGACGGTACGCCGTAACCCATGGCGCCATTGGTCGGGGCCAGCTGCGTGCGCATGCCGCCGTAGCGGAAGAAGCGGTGCGCCCACGACGCGTAGTTGCCCGCGCCATTGGTGATGATGGTGTCCTTCGGCGTTTGCGCCATCAATTCCTGCACCACCTGCCACAGGTCCAGTGGCGCTTTGCCGTCCTTGAAGATGGGCGGCTGTTCCTGGTACGCGGCCAGATCAGCCTTGGCTTCGGCAACCGTGGCTTTCCATGCGCTGGCGTCGACCGGTGCCATCGCGGCCAGCATCGCCGTTGCCTGCGGAGCGCCGCTATTGATCATCAATTCAGCCTGATAGACACTGCCCAGTTCTTCCGCATCTGCGTGGAAGTGCACCAGGCGCTGCTTCGGTACCGGCGAAGTTAACAGCGAATAGCCGCCCGTGGTCATTTCGCCCAGGCGCGGGCCGATTGCAATCAGCAGGTCGGCGTCGCGTACACGCGCGGCCAGTTTCGGGTTGATGCCGATGCCGACGTCGCCCACATAGTTTGGATGCGCGTTGTCGAGCAAATCCTGGAAGCGGAAGGTGCAGCCCACGGGCAGCGCATTAGCTTCGGCAAAACGCTGCAGGTCGGCGCAAGCCTGTGCGTTCCAGGTGCCGCCACCGAGCAGCACCATCGGGCGCTTGGCTTCGGCCAGCATGTTGCGCAGGGTGTCGATCTGGGCCGCCGACGGCGCTGCCTGCACCGGCGTATAGCGCTTGGTGTCAGCCACTGCAGCCTGGTCAATCAGCATGTCTTCCGGCAGTGCCAGCACGACCGGGCCCGGGCGGCCACTGGTGGCAACCTGGAAGGCGCGCGCCAGGTATTCTGGAATGCGGTCGGCGCGGTCAATCTGGGTGACCCACTTGGCCATCTGCCCGAACATGCGGCGATAGTCGATTTCCTGGAAGGCTTCGCGGTCCATGAAGTCGTTGCCGACCTGGCCGATGAACAGGATCATCGGGGTCGAGTCCTGATAGGCAGTGTGCACGCCGATCGAGGCGTTGGTCGCGCCGGGGCCGCGCGTGACGAAGCAGATGCCGGGCTTGCCGGTCATTTTGCCGTAGGCTTCGGCCATGAAGGCGGCGCCGCCTTCCTGACGGTTGATGATGAAACGGATGTCCGAGTCGTGCAGGGCGTCCAGGACGTCAAGATAGCTCTCGCCAGGCACGCCAAAGGCGGTATCGACGCCGTGGATCTTGAGGGCGTCAACCAGGATCTGGCCGCCACTGCGGGAAGGGTGGGTCATGTCGTCTCTGCCTCTATGTTAGGTATGCATCATTCTATGCGAGGCGTTTCCTTGCAGCTTTTGAAATAACGACACCAAATTTCAGAATTCGCTTGCGTTTGGTTTCCATGGAAACTATTATCAAAACCATGCAATCGTCCACGCCATCAGCCTCAGTCAGTGCGCTCGAAGACCATGTTGGCTTTTGGCTGCGCTTTGTTTCCAACCACGTGTCGGGCGAGTTTGCACGCCAGGTCGAACAGCGTGGCGTATCTGTGTCGGACTGGGTGGCGATGCGGGAAATGTATCGGCACGAGCAATCCGGCGCTGCGGAACTTGTTTCGGCGCTGGGCATGACCAAGGGCGCGGTGTCGAAAATCGTCACGCGACTGCAAAAGAAAGGGCTGGTGGCACGCGCGCCTGGCGTTGTGGATAAGCGTGCTCAGCATTTAATGCTGACGCCGGCCGGTCGCGCGCTGGTGCCGGAGCTGGCCGCCATTGCGGACCGCAATGACGCAAGCTGTTTCGCTTCGCTCAGCGTGGCCCAACGTCAATCCTTGATGGGGATGATGCAGCAGATCGTGCAGGACCGTCAGTTGCGACAAGTGCCCACCGAATAGAGGAGAAAGTCATGGAACCAGCTACCAGGCAGGCAATCGAACAATGTGCGCGCTACTCGCAGGCGGGCATTGTCAGTTTTCCAGAGGTAATCGCCACCCTTGCCCGCGCAGGCGTGGAGTCGTACCACGCCGATTACCGGCGCGAGGACACAACTTACTATACCAATGGGGGAATGTGGTGCAGCGTGCCCTTGTCGGGCGAAGGCGTGCCGGTTGCGGCAGCGTTTGATGTGGATGCCTTGCAGGCGGCCATTCGTGGCGCGCAGGGCGGTTTGGTCAAGTACCCTGAATTCCTGCGCCTGTCGCGCGCGGCGGGTTGTGTTGGATACATTGTCTGGATCGCCGGACGCCACGTCAGTTACTTGGGGCGCCTCGGCGAGGTGCACATTGAACGGTTTCCCGACTGATGCGCATCGTGTTCATCTTGCGCCGGCTCGGTGCCCGGGGGCTGCCGAGCCGGAACAAAGCTTAACGCACGTTCAGCTTGCCCGCACCTGCGTTCTGCAGCACCGAGGCACGCACTTTCGATGCGTCCATCACGGCAGGTGCATACGGCGGCGTCCAGCCGATGCTGGTGCTGAAGCTGCAGCCGGAACCGCCCAGACCCAGTGCGGCACCGTTCAGCAGCGAGCCAGTGTCGACAATGGCGCCGGTCTTGCTGCTTGAGCCAGGGTTTTTGACGACGTCGTCGCACTTGCCGGCACCGGTGATGTCATACACATTGTGCTGCGAGAGGATCTTGGCTTTGTAGCCCACACCCACGCTGTACTGATGCTTGTACGCGGCGGCACTGCGGCTTGCCTGATGGTAGTTGTTGTACAGGTGCACCTGGCCAAAACGTACGCGCGGTGAACGCTCTGCCACATTCAAGAAATGGTTGCCATGGAAGGTGATCTTCAAGTGGCCATCATCGCTGGTGGTGCTGTCGGAGGAACCGATCAGGTTGTTCTTTTCGTGCAGGGCAAACACGTTGTTCGATACCGTCACATAGTCCGAGGCGGTCTTGATGTCCAGCGCGCCGTCGTGGCATTGCTTGAGCTTGCCATTCTGGGTTGGCAGCTTGTCGTCCGTCATTGGCGCATCGGTAAAGGTGTTGTGGTCGATCCACACGTGGGTCGATGCTTGCACCAGAATGCCGTCATAGCGCGAATTCCAGTTGCCGGCACTGCCGTCTTTTGGATCCCATACTGGCGCGATATCGCACGGGTTGGCCAGGGTCAGGTTACGCACGACGACGTTATCGACGTTCTTGATCTGGATTTCGCCGTTGATGATGCGGGCATCGCTGCCAATGCCAATCAGGGTGCTGTTCGACGGCAGGCTGATGCGGCCGCGTGCGGTTTGATCGTCCACGCTCTTGAACGGGACGCCGCCGGTCATGTCAATGGTGCCGTACACCTTGATCTGAATTGGCTTGCCGGGCTGAGCCTTGAGCGCATCCTGGAGCTGCACTGCACTGCTGACCATAAACACGGCGTTGGCCGCCGCTGCTGCGCCGCCCTTGGTGCCGCCCGCCTGGCTGGCCCAGCCGGTGTTTGGCGCTGATTGCGTAACCGGATCGGTTGGTGTTGGGGTTGGTGTCGGCGTAGGTGTGGGTGTCGGGGTAGGCGTCGGTGTCGGTGTCGGTGTCGGGGTCGGTGTTGGGGTTGGCGTCGGGGTTGGGGTTGGCGTGCTCAGCGGGCCGAGCGCGCACTTCTTGGTAATGCCAGGATTCGGATCGCTGCCAAAGGTCGTCGTGGTGCAGGCGAAGGTGCCGGTCAGCGATTTGACCACCCATTTGTTCTTGATCCCGAACGAAACGTCGCGTTTTACGCTGCCAGCGTCGCATTTGCCGCCTTCTTCGGCGCACTTGGAATAGCCGGAAGGCCAGTCAACGGCCTGTGCTGCGACCGGCGCCAGGGTGGCGGCGACCAGAGATACGAGAGGAAGCAACTTCATGGTGAACCTTTAATGTTGATTGAATTGCCAGCATTGTATTTGCGAAAATAGTGGTTGGACCACTTTTGTGCGATAACATTTTTTGCAGGATTGATATCGTTTTTGATATCAGTGGCGCAGGCGTCCATTTGGCGTAGCGCAAATTCAACGTATGCATGGCGGGTAATCTGACCGATTCCCTGTCGCTTTCCGCGCCGTGACCGACGTACTCATCATCTTCGCGCTGATCTTGCTGAACGGCCTTTTCGCAACGGCCGAACTGTCAATTGCATCAGCCAAAAAGCTGCGGCTCGAGGAGTCTGCCCGGCGTGGCAGCGAGGGAGCGCGAGTGGCGCTCGACCTGGCCGCCAGACCAAGCGACTTCCTGTCGACCATTCAAATCGGCATCACCTTGATCAGTATTTTCAACGGCGCCTTCGGGCAGGCGTCGCTGGCCGCGCAGCTGGGCCGCCAGCTGGCCGGCTTTGCGCCGCTGGCGCCGTATGCGGACATGCTCGCCTTGGCAGTCGTTATTGGCAGCATTACGCTCGCCTCGATTGTGTTTGGCGAACTGGTGCCCAAACGCATTGCAATGCAATACCCGGAAGCGACTGCCGCCTTGCTTGCGCGGCCGCTCCAGCGTTTATCGTGGCTGATGACGCCGCTGGTACGGCTGCTGGCTGCGGTTACCGAACTGATCATTCGCCTGTGTGGCCTGGGGCGCCAGGCCAGCGACGCGCCCACCACCGAAGAGATCAGCGGCATGCTGCGCGAGGGCAGCGATGCCGGCGTACTCGACCGAACTGAATACGACATCGCCCGCCGCGGCCTGAGCTTGCGCCAGCAGCGGGTCAGCGCCCTCATGACGCCCCGGGTCGACCTGGAAACCGTAGATCTGCAAGCCGACATCGGCAGCAACTTGCGCACCATTGCGGCGCGGCCCTACAGCCGTTTTCCTGTCATCGACGGCGACCCGGCGCAGGTACTCGGCGTGATCCATGCAGGTGACCTGTTTGCGCAAACCATCCGCGCCGGCACCCTGGACGCAGTCGACCTGCATGGCGCCTTGCGCCAGCCCTTGCAAGTACCGGCCTCGGCCAACGCCATGGGTCTGCTGGAATTGTTTCGCGAACGGCGCGCCGAGCTGGCGCTGGTGGTGGACGAACATGGCCAGTTACTGGGCATGGTCACGCTGACCGACCTGATGGGCGCAGTCGTCGGCGCCTTGCCCGGCATTGAAGCGCGCGAGGCAGACGCGGTCCAGCGCGACGATGGCAGCTGGCTGCTCGATGGCGCCATGGAACTGGAGCGCCTGCGCGAGGTCCTTGGCACCCAGGCACCGTTTCCCGACGAAGCCGCGCAAGGCTACCAGACCCTGGCCGGCATGCTGCTCCATCAGCTCGGCCATGTGCCGGCGCCATCGGAACAAATCGAGTGGAAGGGCCACCGTTTCGAAGTGGTCGACATGGACCGCAACCGGATCGACCGGGTACTAGTTTCGCCAGTCGAGCCCGCGGCGCGGTACAATACGCCTGTGAAGTAGGCCAAGACAGTCGCTGGCTGACGTGTAATGCGTTGGCGGGAGGAAGGTCCGGACTCCATAGAGCAGGGTGACGGTTAATGGCCGTCCGCCGCAAGGCGAGGAATAGGGCCACAGAGACGAGCGTATTAAGTTACGGTGAAACGCGGTAACCTCCACCTGGAGCAATCCCAAATAGGCACGCGTTGAGGCGGCTCGCGGAGCGTGCGGGTAGGGAGCTTGAGCGCAGGAGTAATTCTGCGCCTAGAGGAATGGCTGTCATAGCGAACGTCCGCAAGGGCTGACGCCGTAACAAAATCCGGCCTATCGGCCTGCTTCACTTTACTGATTCTGGCCCTGGCGCGCATGCCCGGGCTGCCGGAGACGCGGATGAAACAATACATTCTCGCCCTCGACCAGGGGACCACCAGTTCGCGCGCCATCCTGTTTGATCGTCTTGGTCAACCTTGCGGCACGGCGCAGCAGGAATTTCCCCAGCACTTTCCCCAGCCCGGCTGGGTCGAACATGACCCCAACGATATCTGGGAAAGCCAGCTTGCCGTGGCGCGCCAGGTGTTGCACGATCATCAGATCAGTGCTGCCCAGGTAGCAGCCATTGGCATTGCCAACCAGCGCGAAACCACCGTCGTATGGGACCGCAAGACCGGCGTGCCGATCGCGCCCGCCATTGTCTGGCAGGACCGGCGCACCGCGCCCGCCTGCGATGCTTTGCGCGAGGCAGGCAAGGCGCGTCTGATTCAGTCCAACACCGGCCTGGAACTGGACGCCTACTTTTCCGCCACCAAACTGGCCTGGCTGCTGGACCATGTACCCGGCGCGCGCGCCAAGGCAGAGCGCGGCGCACTGGCGTTTGGCACCGTCGACAGCTGGCTGGTCTACAAGTTGAGCGGCAAGCACGTTACCGACGTCAGCAATGCTTCGCGCACCATGCTGTTCAATCTGCACCTGATGCGCTGGGACCAGGCGCTGCTCGATCTGTTCAATATTCCAGCCGCCATCCTGCCGCAGGTGGTTTCCAGTGCCGAGGAAATCGGCAAGACCCACGCTGCCCTGCTTGGCCAGCCCATCTCCATTGCCGGGATTGCCGGCGACCAGCAAGCCGCCACCTTTGGCCAGGCTTGCCACCAGCGCGGCATGGTGAAGAATACATACGGTACCGGCTGCTTCATGCTGATGCACGCCGGCACCCACGCCCCCGTGTCCGAACACCGCTTGCTGGCCACCGTGGGCTGGCGTGTGGACGGGCGCACGGACTATTTATTAGAAGGTAGTGTGTTCATGGGCGGCGCCACGGTTCAATGGTTGCGCGACGGCCTGGGCATCATCGAAAAGTCCAGCGATGTCGAAGCCCTCGCTGCCAGCGTGCCTGACAACGGCGGAGTCTATATGGTGCCGGCCTTCGCGGGACTGGGTGCGCCGCACTGGGATCCTTATGCGCGCGGCACTCTGATGGGCATGACACGCGGCACCAATCGCGGCCACATCGCCCGTGCCGCAGTGGAAGCCATTGCCTACCAAAGCGCGGAACTGCTGAGCGCCATGCAAGGTGACGCCGATTGCCCCGTGGCCGAAGTGCGGGCCGATGGCGGCGCGGCGCGCAATGACATGCTGATGCAGTTCCAGGCCGATCTCCTCGGTGTGCCTGTGGTGCGCCCGAAAGTGACAGAAACAACGGCCCTGGGCGCGGCCTATCTGGCCGGTCTGGCTACCGGTTTCTGGGATTCGCAGGAGGAAATTGCTGCGCAATGGAAGGCGGAGCGCCGCTTTGAGCCGTCCATCAGCATGGATCAGCGCCGTGAACGCATGGCGCGCTGGCACCAGGCAGTTGAGCGCTCGCGCGCCTGGGCAGTGTGATAAAAAATTGAACAAAATGCCACGCCTAATGTGAATTTGCTGTAAAATGTTGATGAAAAACAATTTTTAGTTTTCCTCAACGTTTCAGCAAATTCAAGGGGCTGCATCCATGGCTATTGTGTACCGCATCAACGGCGACGAACGAGACGAATATATTGCTGGATCCCCGCAAAACGACTTTATAAACGGGCTTGGCGGAAACGACAACCTGCAAGGCGGCGATGGCGACGATATCCTTGCCGGTGGCACGGGCAATGACACGCTTGACGGTGGCAATGGCATCAATACCTTCCTGTTCAATCTGGGTGATGGAGAGGACACGATTGTCAATTACCTCAGCCGAACGACGGTCCAGAATACCGTACGTTTTGGTGAGGGGATCACCGCCGATAACCTGATATTGACACGCGAACGCGATCACCTGCGCCTTTCCGTCCGTGGTACGACAGATAGCTTGCTGATCGACGGCTATTTCCGCTCGAATTACAGTTTCAGTGCCCAGCAGCAGAACCTGATGGCGTCCGGTGTCGAGCAATTCCGGTTTTCCGATGGTACCAACTGGGATTTTGCCAGCATTCTGGGACGCGTTGCGCCCGTGGCGGTGTTAGGCGAGGGCGATGATGTGTACGGCGGCGGCAGTGCCAGCGGCCTGGGCGGCGACGACCGCTTGTTCGACAGCTGGACCGACGACGTGCTCGACGGCGGCGCGGGCAACGATGTGCTGACGGCGAGGGAAGGCAATGACGTTCTGATTGGTGGCGCTGGCAATGACATCCTTGAAGGTGGAACGGGCGCCAACTTGTTCAAGTTTGCTCCTGGCTGGGGCCAGGATGTCATTCTGACGCGCGACCAGGGATGGAGCTCTAGCTCGACCCGCATCGACTTGACTTTCGTGGCGGCCGGCAGCGTAACAGTGTCCCGTTCCGACAACGGCACTGGCAGCGATTTGATTATTGCGCTCAAGGGCAGCACTGATTCGATTACGGTGCGTGACTATTTTTATTCCGGTGGCGGCGTCATTGTGTCCAATCTCAGCATTGGCTTTGCCAGCAATGTGAACTGGAGCCGCGAGCAAATCGACCTTGCCTTGTTCATGCCGCCCGGTCTGACCCTGACCGGCACCGACGCTAACGATTTTCTCGTCGGCCAGTGGGGTAATGACACCCTGGCTGGCGGTGACAGCTTCGACACCCTCATCGGCAATGAAGGTAACGATCTTCTGGATGGCGGCAACGGGTCCGATAGTATGGAAGGCGGCGCTGGCGACGATGTCCTGCTCGGTGGTGACGGCTTAGACCAGTTGCGTGGTGGCGATGGCGACGATCTGCTTGATGGCGGCAGCGGTGATGATTTCCTCGACGGTGAAGCAGGCAACAATACGATCATCTTTGGCCGCAACAGCGGCAGAGACGAATTGATGGTTCGGCCAGATGGTATGCAAACTATTCGGATGGATGCGGACGTGAAACCGTCCGACGTGCGTATCGAAGGGAACGGATACGACATGTGGGTGTTCATCAAGGGCACGACTGCGCAGTTGCGCATCCCTTGCAGGCAGGCTCCGCAGGATATCGGTAGCGGCATGTACATGCGCTCCTTTGCCGAAATTCGCTTTGCCGACGGCACCACCTGGGATGATGCGATGCTGCAACGCCTGGGCTTGACCGGCGACGAGCAAGACCAGCAGATTACTGGCACAGAGACCGACGACTGGATGGATGGGCGCGCGGGCAATGATTATTTGGACGGTCGCGACGGCAATGACGAATTGCGCGGTGGTGAAGGCAACGACCAACTGAGCGGCGGCCGCGGCAATGATTTGCTGATCGGTGGCGAGGGGAACGATCAGCTGAGCGGCTACGAAGGAAATGATGTGCTACGCGGCGGACGGGGCGATGACCGCCTGTTTGGCGAAGACGGGGCCAACACCTACCTGTTTGGCAAAGGGGACGGCAACGACATCATCGGTTTCGATAGTCTCGATACCGTGCTCTTCGATGCGGACATTGCCCCGGGCACGGTGGTCGTTCGCGAAAACCCTGAGTACGCCGGATCGGTCGATCTGTATTACGAAGGCGGGCGCATTACCACAGGCGCCAGGCTGTCGGGCGATTCCAATGACCATCGCACGGTCCGTTTCGCGGACGGCACCATCTGGGACGCGAACGAGTTGCTGCGCCGCTCAACCCTGGGCGATGACAATGCCAACGAGATCCAGGGTAGCAGCCGCAGCGAAGTCCTCGACGGTCAGGGTGGTAACGATACGCTCAAAGGCAATGGCGGCCACGATACGCTACGCGGCGGTGCTGGCGACGACTTCCTCGACGGCGGCGACGGTAACGACACCATCATCGGCGGCGCAGGCAACGATTTCATCTCGGCGCAGGATGGCGGGGACGATGTGTATGTCTTTAATCGCGGCGATGGTGCAGACACGATCGCCTTCGCGCCCTTTTGGTGGTCGGGACAAGAACAGATCCGCTTCGGCGATGGCATCGCTCGGGCCGACGTGCGCCTGTCGGCCAATGGCAGCACCTTGACCATTAACTATGGCGCAGGCGACACGATCCGCGTCGAAAATTACCAGGTGGATGGCTATGCCGACCGCCGCATCACGCAGATTCGCTTCGCAGACGGCAATAGCTACACCGTTGACCAACTGATCAACAGTGCCCCGGTGCTGGTCATTCCGGTCCCATTCCTGGTTGCCAAAGAAGGCACGAACTTCGAGTTCAAGCTGCCACCCGGTAGTTTTGTCGATCCCGACCAGGGTGACACGCTGCATTACGAATTGGTGGCCCCGTTTGGCGGCCAGGCACCGGCCTGGCTCACCGTCGATGCGTACACCGGCACGCTGTCCGGCACGCCGGGTTACAGCGACGCCAGCTACCGCGGCATGATCTTGCGCGCCACCGATTCCCGCGGCAAGTCCGCCGAGTCGTTCTTTGAGCTGATGGTCGAAGACATGCCACCTCCGGGCATCACACTCAACGGCAGCGCCGCTGCCGATACGCTGGTGGGAACCTGGGGCAGCGACACGATCAATGGTTTGGCAGGCGACGATGTGCTGGATGGCGGCCTGGGCGCCGACACGCTGGTCGGTGGCACGGGCAACGACAGCTACTACGTTGATGATCAGGGTGATGTGGTGGTCGAAGCTGGCGGCGGTGGCAACGATATTGTCTACGCCAGCGTCAGGCAGACCTTGTCGGCCAATGTGGAGCGCCTGACCTTGACCGGTCATGGCGCCATCTATGGCATTGGCAACAATCTCAACAATATCCTGACCGGCAACGCTGCTGCCAACTTCCTGGACGGCCGCGCTGGCGCCGACACCATGACGGGCGGCACCGGTGACGACACTTACATCGTCGACAATGGCAGCGACATCGTCACCGAAGCAGCTGGTGAAGGCACCGACCGGATCTATTCCTCGGTGGGCCGCACCTTGGGCAACAATCAGGAAATCCTGACCTTGTACGGCACCGGGGCCATTGCGGGCGCCGGCAACAGCCTGAACAATCTGCTGCAAGGCAACGACGCAGTCAATACCCTCCAGGGCAACGACGGCTACGACATCCTGCAAGGCTTCGGCGGCAATGACAACCTGACCGACAGCTCGCTCCAGGGCAATGTGTTCGATGGTGGCGCGGGCGCGGATCGCTTGAGCGGCAGCAACGGCGCCGACATGTACTTCGGCGGCGCTGACAACGACCAGCTGTCCGTTGGCAATGGTGCCGACCTGATTGCCTTCAACCGTGGCGACGGCCAGGATACGGTCACGTCCGTTGCCGGTACCGACAACACCGTGTCGCTCGGCCACGGCATTTTGTATGCCGACCTGGCGCTGAGCAAATCCGGCAACGACCTGGTGCTCAACGTGGGTGCCGGCGAGCAGATCGCCTTCACCAACTGGTATGCGGGGGCTGGCCGCAGCGTCGGCACCTTGCAGGTTGTGACGGAAGGCGGCGCCGATTATGTGGCTGGGTCGGCTTCGGCAATCCACGACAACCGGATCGAGCAGTTCAACTTCAGCGCTCTTGTGTCGCGTTTCGACCAGCTGCGTCTGGCCGACAAGACCATGACCAGCTGGAACATCGCCGGCGCGCTTGAGCAGTTCAGCAGTGGCGGCAGCAATGGGGCCGGAATCGGCGGCGAGTTCGCGTACCGCTACGCGATCGACGGCAGCCTGACCGATGCCACGACATTGGCGGGGCTGGCGGCCGTGCCGCAGCCGCAGCTGGCAGGCACGACGATAGGTGCGCCGTCCACCAGCGGGCAGCGTGAGACCTACAAAATGCTGTAAAACGGCGCCTCAGCGTTACTAACAGCAGGTCCAGGAAAGGGCGGAACAGCGCAAGCTGTTTCGCCCTTTCGTACTTTCAAAGCGTGTTAACTGACGTTTGACGATTTTTCCTGCACGCATGATCATTTCACTACGGGTGTTGCATAACCTCAACTGAATGCATTTTTTTTAATATTTGTTGAGACGTCAAAACACATGTGTACAGATGAGGTAGCACATTCAATGTCTTTGATAAGTCCCTGATTATCGGCATATTTTCTTTTGAGGCCGCTTCAACGATGTGCGCTAAGTCCTTGACTTCATTGGCAAATTTCACATTTCGCACGTTTGAAACCGCTTGACCGTCGTAATTGCTTCATCTAAAGTGGGCGACAGTGTGAAAAAGTGTAGTTTTGTGGGAGATTTTTGATGCTCCCGGCGCCAAAACACCGCATTTCATCCCAACTCTTAGACCAGGTAAAACGTGTTTCAAGGCGCTTCCGCAATTAACCTCGATGCAAAAGGCAGGATGTCGATACCCGCCAAGCATCGTGACGCACTCGCAGTGCAGTGCGAAGGACGCCTCACGCTTACCCGTCACCCCCATGGTTGCCTGCTGTTTTTCCCGCGCCCGGTGTGGGAAGCGCACCGTGAACAAATTGCCGCCTGGCCTATGTCGGCCCGCGCCTGGCAGCGCATTTTCCTCGGCAACGCGTGCGATGTCGAGCTTGATTCGGCTGGCCGTATCCTGATTTCCCCTGAATTGCGCAACGCCGTCGGCCTCAGCCGTGACGTCATGCTGCTGGGAATGGGTACCCATTTCGAAATCTGGGACGCCGCCAAGCTGGCCGAAGACGAGCAAACTGCCGTCGCCGGCGGCATGCCCGACGTTCTTTCCAATTTCTCTTTCTAGGGCGCGCCAATGACGAATGTGGCGGTGCCTGAGTTTGCGCATCGAACGGTGCTGCTTGATGAGGCGGTCGACGCGCTCAGCCTGGACGGCGCGCGCGCCAACGGTATCTATATCGACGGCACCTTTGGCCGCGGTGGCCATAGCCGCCTGATTTTGTCGAAGCTGGGGCCGCAAGGCCGCCTGATTGCCTTTGACAAGGACTTGCAAGCCATTGCCACGGCCGGGCAGATCACCGATCCGCGTTTTGAAATCGTGCACGACAGCTTTGCCACCATGCGCAGCGCCCTGGCCGAACGGGGCGTGCCCCAGGTCGACGGGATCTTGCTCGACCTGGGCATTTCTTCGCCCCAGGTGGACGACGCTGCGCGCGGCTTCAGTTTCCGCAATGACGGACCGCTCGACATGCGGATGGATACCACACGCGGCGTGTCTGCCGCCGAGTGGTTGGCGTCGGTGCCAGAACAACAATTGGAAAAGGTGATACGCGATTATGGGGAAGAACGGTTTGCTTTTCAGATTGCAAAGGCGATTGTTGCTGGCAGGGCAGTCGAACCAATTTCAAGCACACGACAGCTTGCCGGTATCGTGGCAAACGCGGTCAAAACCCGGGAGAAGGGGAAGGACCCGGCCACCCGTACCTTTCAGGCTATCCGGATTTTCATCAATAAAGAGCTTGAGGACCTGGAAGCAGGCTTGAACGAAGCCTACGCCATGCTCGCACCTGGCGCGCGCGTGGCCATTATCAGCTTCCACTCGCTGGAAGACCGCATGGTCAAGCAGTTCCTGGCCAGCAAGGTCAAAGTCGAACAGCCCGACCGGCGCTTGCCGATCAAGGCGGTCGACTTGCCGCAGCCGCTGATGAAGCTGGTGGCAAAGATGAAGCCGTCCGATGCGGAAGTCGATGGCAACCCGCGTGCCCGTTCGGCCGTGATGCGGGTGGCCGAACGGCTGGGGACGGCTCCATGAGCGGCAAGATCAACATCGTATTGGCTGCGCTGCTGGTCATGTGCGGCCTGTCGGTGGTGAACGCGCGCTATCAGGCGCGCCAGTTGTTTATTGAACAGGGCAAGCTGGAGCAGCAAGCCCATCAGCTCGACATCGACTACGACCAGCTCAAGCTGGACCAGTCGACGCTGGGCAAGAATGCGCGCATCGAACAGATCGCGCGCACGGAATTGAACATGTCGCCGCTGACCCCGGCGCGTACGCAATATTTGACGGAAGGTGCAAAATGAAGCGCGGCGGTAATGGCGTGAACGGATCGCGGGTGGCGGCCTCCAAGGGCGTGTCGTTCTCGAAAAGCCCGGTACTGGCGGTCAGCCTGCCTACCTGGCGTTCGCGCGTCGTGCTGTTTGTGCTGTTTACCGCGTTTGCCGCCCTGGGCGCGCGCGCCATGTGGGTGCAGGGGGTGTCGAAAGAGTTCCTGGTTGCCAAGGGCATGGACCGCTATCAGCGCAACATTGAATTGCCTGCCACGCGCGGCAAGATCATGGACCGCAACGGCCAGGTGCTGGCGTCGTCGCTGCCGGTCAAGGCGGTATGGGCGATCCCGGAAGATTTGCTCGATAATCCACCAGAGAAGCTGCGCCAGCTGGCCGGCCTGCTGGAAATGAGCGAATCCGAACTGCGCAAGAAGCTCAAGTCCGACAATAAATTCGTGTACCTGAAGCGCCAGGTCGAAATGGACGTGATCGCCAAGATCGATGCGCTCAAGCTGATCGGTCTGGACACGCGCAAGGAATACAAGCGCTTTTATCCGCAGGGCGAAGTCATGACCCACCTGGTCGGTTTCACCAATGTGGAAGACGCAGGCCAGGAGAGCATGGAATTGGCCCAGCAGAAAACGCTGGTCGGCGCCACCGGCAGCAAGCGCGTGATCAAGGATGGCCGCGGCGCCATTGTGGAAGACGTGGGCCTGCAAAAGCCGCCCCATGATGGGCGCGACCTGACCCTGTCGGTCGACAGCAAGATCCAGTACATCGCCTATTCGCAGGTCAAGGCAGCCGTGGAAAAATTCAAGGCCAAGGCGGGCGCTGCCGTGGTACTGGACGTGAAAACCGGCGAAGTGCTGGCGCTGGCCAACTGGCCCACCTACGACCCGAACGACCGTAAAAAACTGACGGGCGCCCAGTTGCGCAACCGCGTGGTGACCGACACCTTCGAGCCCGGTTCCACGCTCAAGCCGTTTACCGTGGCGCTGGCCATGGACACCGGCCGCATCTCGCCGCGCACCCAGATCGATACCGGTCCGGGGCGCTTTGTGATCAACGGCGCGCCTATTTCCGACACCAAGCCGCACGGCGTGATCAGCGTGGCCGAGATCATTGAAATGTCATCGAATATCGGCACCTCCAAAATCGCGCTCGGCATGCCGCCGCAGGCGATGTGGGAAATGTTCACCGAAGTCGGATTCGGCCAGCAGCCGAAATTCGGTTTTCCGGGCGCGGTGGCAGGGCGGGTGCGGCCGTACAAATCGTGGCGCCCGATCGAGCAGGCGACCATGAGCTATGGGAACGGCATCTCGGTGTCGCTGCTGCAGCTGGCGCGCGCCTACATGCTGTTTGCCCGCAATGGCGACATCATCCCCTTGTCGTTCCAGAAAGTGACCGAGCCGCCCGTGGGCCAGCAGATCATCAAGCCGCAAACCGCGCGCGACATGCGCGAGATGCTCGAGCGCGTCGTCACCGGCGAACATGGCACGGCCAAGCAGGCGCAGGTGGCCGGCTACCGCGTGGGCGGAAAGACCGGCACTGCTTACAAAGTTGAAAATGGCAAGTACGCCATGCCGCGCAAGTACATTGGTTCGTTTGTCGGCATGGTGCCGATGTCCGATCCGCGCTTCATCATCGCCGTCATGATTGACGAGCCGACCACGCGTGAACACTTTGGTGGCCAGGTCGCCGCGCCCACGTTTGCCGCTGTCGCATCGAACGCGCTGCGCGCCATGAACGTGCCGCCCGATTCGACCGTGACCCACATCGTCGTCGCTGACGACGACGGATCGGAGGTGATGTAATGGATTACATCAAAGCCGCTCAGTGGATCACTGCCAATGGCGCCGGCGGCAAGCTGGCGTCCGATTCGCGCCGCATTGCGCGCGGCGACGTGTTCTTTGCCTATCCGGGCGATGCCGGTGATGGCCGCGCTTTCATTGCCAAGGCCATCGAACAGGGCGCTGCCGCCATCGTGTATGACGACACTGGCTACGTGTGGGATGCCGCCTGGACGCTGCCCCATCTGGCGGTGCCGGAACTGAAACAGCACGCTGGCGCGATTGCCCACGCGGCCGCCGGCATGCCCGATGCAAACATGTTCACCGTGGGCGTGACTGGCACCAATGGCAAGACTTCGTGCGCAGTCTGGCTGGGCCAGGCCTTTGCCCGTCTGGGTGAAACGGCTGCCGTGATCGGCACGCTGGGCGTGGGCGTCTACCGTGGCCGCGACGACGCGCAATTTGACGTCACCGGCTACACCACGCCGGACGCGGTGCTGCTGGCGCAAACGCTGGCCGGCCTGCGCGAAGCGAGCGCCACCACGCTGGCGATTGAGGTAAGCTCCATCGGGCTCGATCAGGGACGTACCTCGGGCATGCATTTCGATGTGGCGCTGTTTACCAACCTGACGCGCGACCACCTCGACTATCACGGCAACATGGCAAGCTACGAGGCAGCAAAAACCAAGCTGTTCGAGTGGCCAGGATTAAAAACAGCAGTGCTCAATCTCGACGACCCGGCCGGTTTGCGCCTGGTTACCCACCTTCAAACCCGCTTTGGCAGCGCGCTGCCCCTGATCGGCTATACGCTGCGCAGCAGCGCCGACCAGCCGGACATAGACGGCGTGGCCATCCTGCGCGCCGGGCAGCTCAAGAGCCGCAATGCGGGCACCGACTTCCAGCTGGAGTCGCCGTATGGCAGTGGCGCCGTGCGCACCCAGCTGGTGGGGCAGTTCAACATTAGTAATGCGCTGGCCGTGCTGGGCGCACTGCTGGCCAAGGGCGTGGTCTTGCGCAGCGCGCTGGACGCGATCGAAGCGCTCACGCCAGCGCCAGGCCGCATGCAGCAAGTGGGCGGCCAGGACGCGCCGATGGTCGTCATTGATTACGCACACACGCCGGACGCGCTGGAAAAAACGCTGGACACGCTGCGCCTGGTGGCGCAGGAGCGGGGCGGTGCCCTGTGGTGCGTGTTTGGCTGCGGCGGCGACCGTGATCCGGGCAAGCGTCCGCAAATGGGCGCCATCGCGCAAATCGCCAACCACGTGCTGGTCACCAGCGACAATCCGCGCAGCGAAGAACCGGGCGCGATCATCGCCCAGATCGTGGCGGGCATGGACGCCGGCCGTACCGACTCGAGCTGGCAAACCATTGAAGACCGTGCCACGGCGATTCTGCACGCCGTGCGCCAGGCCGCCAAAACCGATGTGATTCTGCTCGCTGGCAAAGGCCACGAGCCTTACCAGGAAATCAAGGGCCGCAAGATGCCGTTTTCCGATGCCGACCACGCGCAGCTGGCGCTGGCCGCGCGCGCGACCATGATGAGGACAAACTAATGCGCGGCACGCTCGCACAACTTGTCAACGCCGTCAGCGGCGCCAGCATGACGGCGGACGCCGCCTTCGACAGCGTCTCGACCGACAGCCGCAGCGCCGGCGCGGGCGCGCTGTTCGTCGCCCTGCGCGGCGAAACCTTTGACGCCCACGACTTCCTCGATCAGGTCGCGGCCAAGGGCGCCGTTGCCGTGGTGGCAGAACAGCTGCCGGAAGGCTTCGCGCTGCCGGCGCTGGTGGTGCCCAACACCTTGACTGCGCTGGGGGAGATCGCCAACAGCTGGCGCCAGCAGTTTGCTATTCCGGTGATCGGTGTCACCGGCAGCAATGGCAAGACCACGGTCAAGGAAATGATCGCCGCGATTCTCGCCGCAGCCCATGGCGAAGAGGCGCGTCTGGCCACCCGCGGCAATCTGAATAACGAGATCGGTGTGCCGCTGACGCTGATGCGCCTGGACGCCTCGCACAAGTCGGCCGTGATTGAAATGGGCATGAACCACCCGGGCGAGATTGCGCGCCTGGCCGCGATTGCGGCACCCGGGATTGCGCTGGTCAACAACGCCCAGCGCGAACACCAGGAATTCATGCACACCGTGGAAGCGGTGGCGCTGGAAAACGGCGCCGTGCTGGCGGCCTTGCCGGCTGACGGCGTGGCCGTCTTCCCGGGCGACGACACTTACACCGCACTGTGGCAGGGTCTGGCCGGTGCGCGCCGCAGCATGACCTTTGGCCTGGACGCCAGCTGCACTGTCAGCTGCACCCACGACGCGCGCAATTTCGGCAGCGAGCTGCTGGTTGTAATCCGCGAAGCTGGCAAGGATGCGCGCCAGTTCCCGGTGCGCCTGGCCGCCGCCGGTCTGCACAATGTGCGTAACGCCTTGGCCGCCATCGCCTGCGCGGCTGCCGCCGGCATTGCCGACGAAGCCATCGAGCGTGGCCTGGAATCGTTCGCACCTGTCAACGGCCGCCTGCAGCGCAAGACCGCCGCCTGTGGCGCCACCGTGATTGATGATACTTACAACGCCAACCCGGATTCGGTACGCGCCGCCATCGATGTGCTGGTGCAGGCCAGCGCGCCGCGCATCCTGGTGCTGGGCGACATGGGCGAAGTCGGTACCCAGGGACGCGAGTTCCACGAAGAGATTGCCGCCTATGCGGCCAGCCGCGGCATCACCGAGGTCCTGGTCCTGGGCGAGCTGGCACGCCACATGGCGGGCGCCGGCGCAACACATTACGAACAGTTGGACGAATTATTGGCAGCACTGGACACGCGACTGGGCAGCAAATCTGACGCAACTGTGCTGGTGAAGGGCTCGCGTTTCATGAAGATGGAACGCGTGGTCCAGCACCTGCTCGGATCCCCAAACCCAATCAAGGACGCTCACTGACATGCTGCTCTGGCTTGCACAATTCTTCCAGCAGGACTACGGCTTCCTGCGCGTATTCAGCTTCATCACCTTCCGTGCGGTGTTTGCCACCATCACGGCAGTGCTGATCGGCCTGTGCGCCGGACCGGCTGTGATCCGCAAACTGACCGCACTCAAAGTCGGCCAGGCGGTACGCCAGGACGGCCCGCAAACCCATCTGAAAAAACACGGCACCCCAACCATGGGCGGCGTGCTGATTCTGCTCTCGATCGCCATTTCCACACTGCTGTGGTGCGACCTGTCAAACCGCCTGATCTGGCCGGTGCTGGTGGTCACGCTTGGCTTTGGCGCCATTGGCTGGGCCGACGACTACCGCAAGGTGGTGTACCAGGACCCGGAAGGCATGCGTTCGCGCGAAAAATACTTCTGGATGTCGCTGATCGGGATTGCCGCCTCGCTGTACCTGGCGTTCTCGGTGTCGGCGCCCACCCCGGCCCAGGTGTGGGAACTTTTCTACGCCTGGGTGCAGTCCGGTTTTGCAATGGACTTGCCGCCCAAGGCCGACCTGATTGTGCCGTTCGTGAAAACCATCAGCTATCCGCTGGGCGTGTGGGGCTTCATCGCACTCACGTATTGCGTCATTGTCGGCTCCAGCAACGCGGTCAACTTTACTGATGGTCTCGATGGCCTGGCCATCATGCCCACCGTGATGGTGGGCTCGGCCCTGGGTCTGTTTGCCTATCTGACCGGCAGCGCCACGTATTCGAAGTACCTGTTCATCCCGCACATTCCGGGCGCTGGTGAATTGCTGATCTTCTGCGGCGCCATGGCCGGGGCAGGGCTGGCCTTCCTTTGGTATAACGCGCACCCGGCGCAAATGTTCATGGGCGACGTCGGCGCGCTGGCGCTCGGTGGCGCACTCGGCACCATCGCCGTGATCGTGCGCCAGGAGATCGTGCTGTTCATCATGGGCGGTATTTTTGTGGCCGAGACGCTGTCGGTGATCATCCAGGTGTCGGTCTTCAAGATCACCAAAAAGCGGACCGGTGTCGGCAAGCGCGTATTCCTGATGGCGCCCCTGCACCACCACTTTGAACAAAAAGGCTGGAAGGAGACGCAGGTGGTTGTGCGTTTCTGGATTATCACCATGATGCTGGTCCTGGTTGGACTGTCCACTTTGAAGCTGCGCTAACAGATGAATTACGAAGGCAAACACGCACTGGTACTGGGGCTCGGTGAATCCGGGCTCGCGATGGCGCAATGGCTGGTCCGTTGCGGCGCGCGCGTGCGCGTGGCCGATACGCGTGCCGAGCCGGCACGCCTGCCTGCCCTGCGCGAGTCCGTACCCGGCGCCGAATTTGTCGCTGGCGACTTGAATGCCGCGCTGCTCGAAGAAATCGACTTTGTCGCTGTCAGCCCCGGCCTGATGCCGGCGCGCGAACTGGCAGCCATCGTGCCAGCCGCGGCGGAAAAGAATATCCCCGTCTGGGGCGAAATCGAATTGTTTGCGCAAGCGCTGGCCGCTCTCAGGGAAGAACGCGGCTACGCACCCAAAGTGATTGCCATCACCGGCACCAACGGCAAGACCACCGTCACCAGCCTGACCGGCCTGCTGTGCCAGCGCGCCGGTCTGAGCACCCGCGTGGCAGGCAATATCAGCCCGGCGGCACTGGACGTGCTGCGCGAAGTGCTGGAGAACGACACACTGCCCGAGGCCTGGATCCTGGAGCTGTCGAGCTTCCAGCTGCACGCCACCTTCAGCCTGAATGCCGATGCTGCCACCGTGTTGAACCTGACCCAGGACCACCTGGACTGGCACGGCGACATGGGCGCCTACGGGCGCGACAAGGCGCGCATCTTTGGTGCCAGCACCGTGCGCGTGCTCAATCGCGACGATCAGGAAGTGATGAAAATGGACTCGGCCATGAGCGAGACCATCACCTTCGGCACCAATGAACCCAAGGATGCAGACTGCTTCGGCCTGCTCAACGAGCGCGGTGTGCTGTGGCTGACCGTGGCCGTGCCGGGTGAAGAAAGCGAAAAGAAGCGCAAGAAGAACGAAGTGGCCGAAGTGGTCCCGTGCACGATCAACCGCCTGATGCCGGCCGATGCGCTGCACATTCGCGGTCTGCACAATGCGTCCAACGCGCTGGCCGCGCTGGCCCTGTGCCGCGCCATCGGGTTGCCGTTCGCGCCACTGCTGCACGGCCTGCGTGAATACAAGGGCGAGCCGCACCGCGTGGAGCTGGTCGCCAGTATCGACGGTATCGATTATTACGATGACAGCAAAGGCACCAATGTGGGCGCCACGGTGGCGGCCCTGAATGGCCTGGGCAAGGCCTTTGGTGGCGAACACCAGAAGATCGTGCTGATCGCCGGTGGCGATGGCAAGGGCCAGGATTTCGATCCGCTGGCCGAACCATGTTCGCGCTATGTGCGGTCAATTGTTTTGATCGGGCGCGACGCGCCCAAGCTGCGCGCTGCCATCGAGCCAGCCGGCGTTGACATGGTTGATTGCGTCAAGCTGCCGGAAGCAGTGCAGCGTGCATCAGCCATGGCCCGTTCCGGCGACGCGGTGCTGCTGTCGCCAGCCTGCGCCAGCATGGACATGTTTACCAATTACGCGCACCGCGCGCAGGTGTTCTGCGACGCCGTGCGCGAACTGGCACTCGAGAAGGGACAGGACCTGTAATGGCGCTTCAACTTCCATTCAAGTTTTCGGGATCGTCCAAGGATGCTTTGACCAGCAGCCGTGCGCGCGCCTCGAAAATGATGGAATACGATCAGCCGCTGGTTTGGGTCACCCTGTTGCTCATGCTGTTCGGGATGGTGATGGTCTATTCGGCCTCGATCGCCTTGCCCGATTCGGTCAAGTACGCCAACTACAAACACACCCATTTCCTGCAGCGCCAGGCGATTTTCATTGTGGTCGCGATCCTGGCCGGCCTGTTTGTTTTCCGCATCAAGATCGAACTGTGGCAGCGCTGGGCGTCAGTCATGTTCGTGGGCAGTCTGGTGATGCTGGCACTGGTGTTCATTCCTGGCGTCGGCTTCTCGGTCAACGGCGCGCAGCGCTGGCTTAATCTGCGGGTCTTCAATCTGCAGCCATCGGAAGTGATGAAGATTGCGGCGGTTCTGTATGCGGCCGACTATACGGTGCGCAAACAGGAATACATGCACAAGCTGACCAAGGGCTTCCTGCCCATGGCCGGCGCCATTGGGCTGGTGGGTTTGCTGCTGCTGATGGAGCCCGACCTGGGCGCTTTTGGCGTGATCGTCTGCATCGCGATGGGCATCCTGTTCCTGGGCGGGATCAACGCAGTCTGGTTCGGTGGCATCGGCGCACTGCTTGGTACCATTTTCGGCATCATCATCTGGCTCTCACCGTTCCGCCGTGCGCGCATGTTCGCCTACCTCGATCCGTGGCAGGAAGACAATGCGCTCGGCAAGGCTTACCAGCTGACCCACTCGCTGATCGCTTTCGGGCGCGGCGAGTTTTTTGGCGTCGGCCTTGGCAGCAGTGTCGAGAAACTGCACTACCTGCCCGAAGCACATACCGACTTCCTGATGGCGGTCATCGGCGAAGAACTGGGCCTGGCCGGGGTGCTGGTGGTGATTGCGCTGTTCTACTGGCTGGTCAAGCGCGCCTTCGACATCGGGCGCCAGGCCATCGCCATCGACCAGACCTTCGCCGGACTGGCCGCCAAAGGCATCGGCATCTGGATCGGCGTGCAAACCTTCATCAACATGGGGGTGAACCTGGGTCTGCTGCCAACCAAGGGGTTGACCTTGCCGCTGATGAGTTATGGCGGATCAGGTGTGATCATCAATTGCGTCGGGCTGGCGATCTTGCTGCGCATCGATTACGAAAACC
Organism: Massilia sp. CF038; assembly: GCF_900129765.1. GTDB lineage: Bacteria > Pseudomonadota > Gammaproteobacteria > Burkholderiales > Burkholderiaceae_D > Telluria_A. Next base: position 1,678,877 of record NZ_FQWU01000002.1, on the reverse strand, counting down.
GTGTGCTCATGCGGGGAGGGCGCGCATGAAGAAACTGATGATCATGGCAGCCGGCACCGGCGGGCATATCTTCCCGGGCATCGCGATTGCGCAGACCATGCGCGCGCGCGGCTGGGACGTGAGCTGGCTGGGGACGTCGCACGGCATGGAAACCGACTTCGTGCCCAAGCAGGGCATCGAGATCGACACGATCGCGTTTTCCGGCATGCGCGGCAAGGGACTGGCGCACAGCCTCGGCGGTGTATTCAAGCTGGCGCGCGCCTTCCTGACCTGCTTCGGCCACATTGGCCGCCGCAAGCCGGACGCCGTGCTGGGCATGGGTGGCTATGTCACGGTACCGGGCGGCCTGATGGCGCGCCTGCGCGGCGTGCCGCTGGTGCTGGTCAATGCCGACGCCGCACTGCTGTTGTCGAACAAGACCCTGGTGCCGATGGCGCAGAAAGTGCTGTTCGGCTTCCCGGCGGACTTTGGCGCGGCGGCAGGCAAAGCCATCGTGACCGGCAACCCGGTGCGCAAAGAGATCCTGGCCATGGACGCGCCGGCGCAGCGCTTTGCCCAGCGCAGCGGTCCGCTGCGCATTCTGGTGGTGGGCGGCAGTCTGGGGGCCAAAGTCCTCAATGACAGCATCCCGGCTGCGCTTGCGCTGCTGCCGGCGGAACAGCGGCCGCTGGTCAAGCACCAGTCGGGCAAAAAGAATATCGATGCTTTACGCGCTGGCTACGCGCAGGCAGGTGTGCAGGCGGACGTGGTCGACTTCATTGACGACATGGCTGGCGCCTACGCCACAGCCGACCTGGTGATCTGCCGCGCAGGCGCGATCACCGTGTCGGAACTGACGGCCGCTGGCGTGGCCAGCGTACTGGTACCGCTGGTGGTGTCCACCACCAGCCACCAGCGCGACAACGCCAAATGGATGGCAGCGCAAAAAGCGGCCATCCATCTGCCGCAAACGGATTTGCATGCCCAGGGCATGGCGCAGCTGCTGCAGTCGCTCACGCGCGCGCAGTGCCAGACCATGGCGGAAGCGGCGCTGGCAGTGGGCAAGCGCAACGCAAACAACGAAATCGCGGACGTACTCGAACAATTGGCAGGATCGGCACAAAGAACATGAAACATAAAATCAAGAACATCCATTTCGTCGGTATTGGCGGCAGCGGCATGAGCGGCATTGCCGAGGTATTGCTCAACCTGGGCTACAACGTGTCCGGCTCGGACCTGGGCAGCAATGCGGCCAGCCAGCGCCTGGAAAGCCTGGGCGCAAAAGTCATGCTGGGCCACGCCGCCGAGAATGTGGTGGGCGCCGATGCGGTGGTCACCTCGACCGCCGTCAAGGAAGACAACCCCGAAGTCATCGCAGCGCGTGCAGCCAAGACACCTATCGTGCCGCGCGCGATTATGCTGGGTGAATTAATGCGCCTCAAGCGCGGCATCGCGATTGCCGGCACCCACGGCAAGACCACCACCACCAGCCTGGTCGCATCGGTGCTGGCCGAGGGCGGCCTGGACCCGACCTTTGTGATCGGCGGTCGTCTGAACAGCGCCGGCGCCAACGCCAAGCTGGGCACGGGCGAATACATCGTTGCCGAAGCGGACGAATCGGACGCGTCTTTCCTGAACCTGACGCCCATGATCGAAGTCATCACCAACATCGATGCCGATCACATGGAAACCTACGAGCACGATTTTGAAAAGCTCAAGTCGGCATTTGTCCACTTTACGCACCGCCTGCCGTTCTACGGCCGGGTGATGCTGTGCGTGGACGATGCCCACGTGCGCGCCATTATCCCGCAGGTGACCAAGCCGATCACCACTTACGGCTTTTCCGAAGAAGCGGAAGTGCGCGCCGTGAACGCGCGTGCCATCGGCCTGCAAATGCATTTCACCGTGATCCAGGATGGCTATCCGGATACCGAATTCGTGCTCAACCAGCCTGGCATGCACAACGTGCAGAACGCCTGCTCGGCCATTGCCATTGCCCGTGAAATCGGTATCGAGGACAGCGCCACCCAGCGCGGCCTGGCTGAATTCCACGGTGTGGGCCGGCGCTTCACGCGTTACGGCGACGTGGCCATTCCCGCCGGCGGCAGCTTCACCCTGGTGGACGATTTTGGCCACCACCCAATTGAAACCGAAGTCACGCTGGCAGCCGCGCGCGGGGCCTACCCGGGCCGCCGCCTGGTGCTGGCCTTCCAGCCGCACCGCTACAGCCGCACGCGCGATCTGTTTGAAGACTTCGTCAAGGTACTGGGCACGCCGGACGTGCTGGTGCTGTCCGAAGTGTATGCCGCCGGCGAAGCACCGGTGCGCGCCGCCGACGGCCGTTCGCTGGCGCACGCGCTGCGCGTGAACGGCAAGGTGGAACCGATTTTTGTTGAAGCCATCGCCGACATGCCGGCCACGATCATGGGCCTGGTGCAGGACGGCGATGTCGTCATCACCATGGGCGCCGGCTCGATCAGCGGCGTGCCTGCAAAACTGACTACCTATACGGGAGCGTGACGTGAGCGCATTCAATCCTGCACAACTCGGCAAGGTCGGCGTCCTGTTTGGCGGCCGCTCCGCCGAACGCGACGTCTCGATCATGTCGGGCACGGGTGTGCTGGCGGCCTTGAAATCGAAAGGGGTGGACGCCCACGCCTTCGACCCGGGCCAGCGCAGCATTGCCGAACTGGCAGCCGAAAAATTCGACCGCGTGTTCATTGCGCTGCATGGCCGCTTTGGCGAAGACGGCAGCCTGCAAGGCGCGCTCGAGCAGCTTGGCATTCCCTACACCGGCAGCGGCGTGATGGCATGCGCGATCGGCATGGACAAGATCTTCACCAAGTTGATCTGGCTGCAAAAAGGTTTGCCGACGCCGCGCTACACCTCGATTACCGGCAGCACTGACCTGGCCGCCGTGGTGGCAGAACTGGGCTTGCCGCTGATCGTCAAGCCGCCGCACGAAGGCTCGACCATCGGCATCACCAAGGTCAGCGCCGCCGGTGACCTGAAGGCGGCGTACGACATTGCCGCCGGCTTCGACGATGTGGTGCTGGCAGAAGAGTTTGTGACCGGCCGCGAGTTTACCGTGGCCGTGCTGGGCAAGGGTGTCAACGCGCGTGCTTTGCCGATCGTTGAGATCGTCGCGCCAGGCGGGAACTACGATTACCAGAACAAGTACTTCACCGACGACGTGAAGTACTTCTGCCCGGCGGTGCTGGACGAAGCGACGGCAGGGGAAATGGCGCGTCTGGCAGTGGAAGCGTACCGCGCCCTCGATTGCGAAGGCTGGGGACGGGTCGACTTCCTGCTGCGCGCGAGCGACAACAAGCCATTCCTGATCGAGGTCAACGCCTCGCCAGGCATGACGGGCCACTCGCTGGTGCCAATGGCGGCGCGGGCAATGGGAATCAGCTATGAAGATCTGTGCGTGGAGATTTTGTCGTCCGCACGTCTGAAAATGGCCAAGGGACAGGAAGTAGCGAAGTAATGTGGCATGACGTTCGAGCTTTGAATGCAAGCGCCAGTGGCCTGGTGGCCGCTGTGGTGCTGGCATTGATCGCATCGGGCGTGTGGTGGGTTTCGCAGCGCCCGATGTTCACCCTGCGCACGGTGACTGTCGACAGCATGTACGGGATGGAGCTCAAGCATGTGAACAAGCTGACCCTGCGCGCAGGGGTGGTCGGACGCATCAAGGGCAATTTTTTCACGGCCAATCTGGAGCAGGTGCGCACCGCTTTCGAGTCGGTGCCCTGGGTCAGGCGGGCTACGGTCAGGCGCGAATGGCCTGACCAGCTGATTGTGGAAGTCGAGGAGCATGAGCCCCTCGGCACCTGGGGTGAAGATGGACGGCTGCTGTCGGTCAAGGGCGATGTGTTCACCGCCAACCTGGCCGAGGCGGATGAAGAACATGCCTTGCCTGAACTGGGCGGGCCGGAAGGCAGCGAGAAAGAAGTACTGGCGCGGTTTGCCGAATTGCGGGCGTGGTTTGCGCCGCTGCGGTTGGCGCCGGAGAAATTGAGTCTGTCGAGCCGCTATGCGTGGACCGTCGAACTCGATAACGGGATGAGTGTGGCGCTGGGACGCGAAGCGGACAAGACGACACTGAAGACGCGGGTGGACCGCCTGGTGAATATCTATCCGCAGCTGGCGCGCCTGCTCCCGGATGGTATCAAGACGGTCGACATGCGGTATCCGAATGGCTTGGCGCTTACCGCCGCCGGCCTGACGGTGCCGGGTGATGCGAACAAGCCTGTGAAGGCGGCAGTAAAAAAGGCAGTTAATTCAACCAGCGGCAGAACCAAGAAACCTGTAGGCGGAACGCAATGACTAAAGACGCGAAAAACCTGATCGTCGGACTCGACATCGGCACCTCGAAAGTGGTGGCGGTCGTGGCCGAAGTGATGTCCGATGGCCGGCACGAAGTCATCGGGCTCGGTCAGCACGAGTCGCGAGGACTCAAGAAGGGCGTCGTGGTCAACATCGAGGCAACGGTGGAATCGATCCAGCGCGCGCTGGAAGAAGCCGAGCTGATGGCCGACTGCAAGATCCGTAACGTCTACGCCGGCATCGCGGGCAGCCATATCCGTTCCTTCAATTCGAGCGGGATGGTGGCCATCAAGGACAAGGAAGTCACGGCCACCGATGTGGCGCGCGTGATCGAGACCGCCAAGGCCGTCAACATCCCGACCGACCAGCAGCTGCTGCACACGGTGCCGCAGGAATTCATCGTCGACAGCCAGGAAGACGTGCGCGAGCCGATCGGCATGAGCGGCATCCGCCTCGAGGTGCGGGTGCACATCGTGACCGGCGCCGTGTCGGCGGTGCAGAACATCGTCAAGTGCGTGCGCCGCTGCGGCCTGGAAGTGTCGGACCTGATTTTGCAGCCGATGGCCTCGGCCGACGCGGTGCTGACTGCCGACGAAAAGGAACTGGGCGTGGTGCTGATCGACATTGGCGGCGGCACCACCGACATTGCCGTGTTCTCGGACGGCGCAATTCGCCACACGGCGGTCATTCCCATTGCCGGTGACCAGATCACCAATGACATCGCCATGGCGCTGCGCACGCCCACCTCGGAAGCGGAAGAAATCAAGATCCGCTACGGCGTGGCCAAGCAGGTGCTGGCCGACCCGCACGAGTCACTGGAAGTGCCAGGCCTGGGCGACCGCGGACCGCGCAATCTGTCACGCCAGGCGCTGGCCGCCGTGATCGAACCGCGCGTGGAAGAGTTGTTCGCGATGGTGCACCAGGTGGTGCGCGAGTCCGGCTACGAGGGCGTGCTTTCGTCGGGCATCGTGCTCACGGGCGGCACCGCGATCATGCCGGGCATGGTTGAAATGGCAGAAGATATTTTCTTGAAGCCGGCGCGCCTGGGCACGCCGGACTATCGCGGCCAGTTAGCCGACGTCGTGCGCAGTCCGCGTTACGCGACTGTGCTCGGTCTGCTGCTGGAAGCGAAAAAACAGTATTTGCGGGGCCACATCGTGACAAGGCAGGATGGCTCGGTAAAGGCGGTGTGGCAGCGCATGAAGGAATGGTTCTTGGGCAATTTTTAAACAATCTTTTTACATTTAACCGCAGTTTTCAATCTCCAGGTTTCATACCACTATGAGTCCTGGCGCTTGGAAACCGCACTTTGATTAGGAGTTCATCATGGAGTTTGATATGGTCGATAATGCAGCACTCGGAACCGTCATCAAAGTCGTCGGCGTCGGCGGTGCAGGTGGCAATGCGGTTCAACACATGATCAACAAAGGCGTGTCCGGCGTTGAGTTCATCGCAGCAAACACCGATGCGCAGGCGCTGGCGAATTCGTCGGCCCACAACATCATTCAGATCGGCGAATCCGGCCTTGGCGCCGGCATGAAGCCCACCGTCGGCCGCCAGCTGGCCGAAGAATCGCGTGCCCGCATCGAAGACTCGCTGCGCGGCGCGCACATGGTCTTCATTGCAGCCGGCATGGGCGGCGGCACCGGCACCGGTGCAGCTCCGATCGTGGCGGAAATCGCCAAGGGCATGGGCGCGCTGACCGTGGCCGTGGTCTCGAAGCCGTTCTCGTACGAAGGCCAAAAGTGCATGGACATCGCCGAAACCGGCCTGGAAGAACTGTCCCAGCACGTCGACTCGCTGATCATCATCCTCAACGAAAAGCTGGAAGAGATCTACGAAGACGAATCGATGATCGACTGGATGAAGCACGCCGATGATGTGCTCAACAATGCCGTTGCCGGTATTGCCGAGATCATCAACGTGCCAGGCCACATCAACGTCGACTTCAATGACGTGAAGACCATCATGGGCGAGCAGGGCAAGGCCATGATGGGCACGGCCACCGCTTCGGGCGTGGACCGCGCACGCATCGCCGCCGAGCAGGCAGTGGCCTCGCCACTGCTGGACGGGATCGATCTGTCGGGCGCGCGCGGCGTGCTGGTCAACGTGACCGCCAGCCGTGGCTTGAAAGGTAAAGAGATCAAGGAAGTCATGGCGGCCGTGCGCGCCTTTGCCGCGCCTGACGCCTCGATTGCCCAGGGTATCGCGTACGACGACAACATGGGCGACGACATCCGCGTCACCGTGGTGGCAACCGGCCTGGGCAAGACCAAGAAGGCCATGCAGCTGGTACAAACCCCGATGCTGCGCACCGGCACCCACAATGGTCCGATGATGGCAGCTGGCGCAGCCGGCATGGCCACCACCCAGGGCGTATCGATGGGCGGCAGCGCAGCAATGGGTGGCCATGGCCTGGACGGCATGAAGCAGCCAGCCGTATGGCGCCGTGAACAAGCCTCGGAGCAGGTCCAGGCAATGCAGCGCAATGGCGTGGAAACCTACGACATTCCTGCTTTCCTGCGCAAGCAAGCCGACTAAGCGTCACGCAAGCTTGTCGATCGCCCCCGCACAGCGCGTCTGTCCGGGGGCTTTTTTTGAACTTCGCCCCGATTGACGCCATGCATAAACTAAAACAGCGCTTCATCTATCTGCGCAATGTGGAGGCCGCGATGGCCTTGCTGCTGCCGCTCGTGTTCTGCTGGTACTGGTCGAGCGCGCCCGGACAGGTGGATTGGACACTGGGCATCGTCGCGCTGGGGGCGGTCAGTTACCTGCTGATGCAGGGCGCCTTGTATTGGCATTTGAAACTGCGTGCGCTCGACGATGGAAACACGCTGCCAGCCTGGTTCGGCAAGCTGTTCCGCACCTTCAAGCTGTCCAATCAGTGCGTCCTGGCTGCGGCGGGCGCCGCCTTCGGCGCGCAGATCGGCATCCACGGCTGGCGCACGACCTATGCCTGGCCGCTCGCCATCCTGGTGTTTGCCATGCTGGAACACATCAATTATTACCATTATCAGTTGATGTACGACACCAGCAATGCGCTGCAATACCTGGTGCGGCGTCGACGTTTGCGCCGCGCTGCGCTGGGCACCGACCTGCAGCGCGCGCTGCCTGCCTGAGTCCGAATCTTGCCTCCTGACAAGCCACCCTGACGGGGTGGCTTTTTTTGTGCCAGTCGGCAGGGCCGACTTATACGAAAGACAAAGGTGTTGCAAAATGTTCCCAATTAAACGCAGGTAAATACTGTACTTACCCAGCGTTTATATTGAACAAGCCACATGTAACAAAATGTTTCATCGTTTTGCGCGCTATTCAAAAATGGCATCTTTTGTAGATTGGAAATTTCCATACGTACACACATAATGCCCTTTGCAGAAAGAAATGCAACAAATGCATAGCTGCAGAAAACATCCGTCCACTACTATCGTAAAGAGATAACAAGATGTTCAAAGAGAAAATTGGGGTACGTTCGGTCCGTATGGCTATCGGCCTGCTGGCTGCCTTGGCTGCGGGTCAGTCTGTTGCACAAGAAGCGATCCAGCGCGTGGAAATTACCGGTTCCAGCATCAAGCGCATCGTCAAGGAAGGCGCGCTGCCGGTTCAAGTCATTTCCAAGGAAACCATCGCGCGCACCGGTGCCACCACCGTGGCCGACGTGATTCAGAAGCTGCCAGCCATGCAGGGCTTCACGATTGAAGCAATCGCCGCCGGCACCAACTCGGGCGGCCGCACCACCGCTTCGATCCACGATCTGGGCAGCAGCTACACCCTGGTTCTGCTCAACGGCCGCCGCATGGCGCCGTTGCAGGACAGCGGCAGCGCCGTCAACCTGAATTCGATTCCGATGAGCGCCATTGAGCGCGTCGAAGTGCTGACCGACGGCGCCTCCGCGTTGTACGGCGCCGACGCAATCGCCGGTGTCATCAACTTCATCCTGAAAAAGAACTACCAGGGCGTGACCCTGGACGCTGGCGTGACCCATCCGTCGCACGATGGCGGCGGCAGCTCGAACTTCACCGCCACCTATGGCGTGGGCGACCTGGAAACGAACGGCTACAACTTCCTCGTGACTTACCGCCACGACGACCAGAAGCAGCTCAAGGCACCACAGCGCCGCTTCGGTCAGAGCGCTTACATCCCGTTCAGCTTCGAAGGCCGTGACTACATCTACGACCGCACTTCGGTCTCGACCTCGCCAGCGAACGTCGCGATGACCTACAAGGCAGGCAGCGGCGTCACTGCCAACGGCTTCAATCCTTACTTCAAAGCCAACAACAAGTGCGCGGACCTGAACTTCCTGTACCTGTCCAACACGGCAGCCACCCAGTACTGCTCGTTCGACTTCGCAGCGCAAGTGGAAATCGTGCCTGAATCGAAGCGCGACACCGCCTATGCGTCGGGCCGCTTCAAGCTGGGCGCCGACACCACCGCGTTTGCCGATCTGTCGCTGGGCCGCTTTGACCTGACCGCACGGATTGCATCGAACCCGGTCGACGTCACCATTCCAGTTGGCTCGACGCTGTACAACCAGTACGTGCTGCCTTACCTGACGCCAGCACAAGCTGCCGCTGCCAGCAGCGCTACCGCACGCTATCGCGCCGTTGACTTCGGCACCCGCGACAGCCAGACCATCACCGACGTCAAGCACCTGGTGGCCGGTATCGAAGGCAGCGCCATGGGTTGGGACTACAACACTGCGCTGACCTTGTCGAAATACGAGATCGACGAGCGCTATGTTGGCGGCTACATGAAGAACACCGAGTTCCGCTCGATGCTCACCAACCGCACCTTCGATCCGTTCGCCACTGGCGGCCAGTCGGATGCAACCAAACAGCTGATCAACGATTCGCTGTTCAAAGGTTCGATCCGCACCGCCTCGTCGGAAATGAAGGGCATCGACGCGCACGCGTCGCGTGAAGTGTTTGCTCTGCCTGGCGGCATGAGCCAGATCGGCCTGGGCGCGGAATACCGCGAACTGCAGCAGGTACAAAAAGCCAGCACCGCCGCCAAGGATGGCACGATCTACGCCTTCAGCGCACCGGCAGAAAACGACTACACCCGTGATTCGACCGGCGTCTTTGCCGAGTTGAGCATGCCAGTGCTGTCGAATCTGGAAATGTCGGTGGCCGGCCGCTACGACAAGTACTCGAAGATCAAGGATGACATCACGCACCGCGAAGTAGGTAATTCGCAGTCCGCTTCGACCTACAAACTGAGCGCTCGCTACACCCCGATCCAGTCGGTCCTGCTGCGCGCCTCGTACGGCACCGGCTTCCGCGTGGCTGACCAGGGTTCGATCGCCAGCCCGGTTGTTGCTGCCGGCTTCACTTCCGGTTCGTACACCTGCCCACCAGCACTGGCGGCCGAAAACGTCGCACTGTGCCGCGCTGGCAAAGAGCAGTACAACGTCTACAGCGGCGGCAATGAAGAACTGAGCCCGGAGAAATCCAAGCAGTTCACCATGGGCTTCCGTATCGACGCATCGCAGAACGTCACCTTCGGTGCCGATCTGTGGGATGTGAAGATGACCAACCAGGTGTCGGCTGTCAGCGAAATCCAGGCGTTTGCCGATCCGGTCAAGTTCCGTCAACTGTTCTCGACCTTCACCAACCCTGCCACCGGTCTGCAGACCTGGGCCTTCCTGCGCGCGCCAATCAATATCGGCCGTTCGCATAACCGCGGCATCGACTGGGATCTGACCGTCAGCGAGAAGTATTCGTTCGGTAAGCTGGCCATCAACGCCAACGGTACCTACCTGCTGAAAAGCTCGTACACCAAGCCAGGTACCGATAACGAGTGGACCAACAGCATGAACTTCTACGGCATCAATGACGCCGTGTCGTTCCGCAATATCGTCCGCATCACGCCATCGCTCGACAGCGGCAACCTGGTCAACTCGTTCAGCGTCAACTACCGCAACGGCTACACCGATGCAGCAGCGAACCCGTACAGCGTGGCTGACAAGGCCAACACGGTACAGGCGATCCGTCTGAAGGTGCCTTCGTACACTACCATCGACTACCAGGGCAAATACCTGATCACCAAGGCTTGGGACGTGCGTTTCGGCGTCAAGAACCTGACCGACAAGGAACCGCCAATGTCGCTGCGTACGTCGTCTGGCCACCAGGTCGGCTACGATCCACGTTATGCTGACACGATGGGCCGTACCATGTACGTCAACACCAGCTACAAGTTCTAATCATCGGAACAGCGTAGTATCAGGAACCGGGGCTTGCCCCGGTTTTTTTTCGTTCAAGACGGGACAATCGCATGCGAGACGGACGAGGTTTGATTATGGTCGTGGCGGTACTGGCCGTGGTCTGGCTGGTGCGTCTGCCATGGATGATTCGCGCCAGGCGCCAGCGCGAGCGCGACTTTTTCGCGCAGATCGAACGCCAGTTCCAGGCCCTGCAGGTTGACGATCCTGACCCGCTGCGCTGCTTCGACGGCAGCAGGGCCACCGTGGTACAGGACAGCGTGCGCAGTACCACGCATGAAGGCCGCAACAAGCTCACGGGGATCGAACGCTACGCCCGCAACGAGACCGGAGAATATTTTTACTTGATCGCCAATGGCGTCGACCCGCCGTTTTTCAAACACCTGAGCCAGGAGGAGGCACGCCTCGCGCTTGGCCTGGCCTGGCGCGCACCGCCCGTGCAGATCGACGCCTGACCCATGCATGCAGGCCGGGGCGTGGCATGGTCTGCATGAACCAGCCATTTCAGGCATACTTGCTGCCTTGTTCCCCTCAATTCACCTCACATCTAGGAGCCCGCGAATGACAATTAAAATCGGCGACCGCCTGCCAGAAGGCACCCTCTCGGAATTCATCGAGACCGAAACCGAAGGCTGCTCGCTCGGCCCCAACACCTTCCAGGTCGCTGATCTGGTCAAGGGCAAGAAGATCGCGATCTTCGGCCTGCCAGGCGCCTACACCCCGACCTGCTCGGCCCAGCACGTGCCAGGTTACGTCAAGCACGCTGCCGACCTGAAAGCCAAGGGCGTCGACGAAATCTGGTGCATCTCGGTCAATGACGCCTTCGTCATGGGCGCCTGGGGCCGCGATCAGAAAGCCACCGGCACCATCCGCATGATGGCAGACGGTAATGCCGCCTACAGCAAGGCACTGGGCCTGGACGCGGACTTCTCCAAGTACGGCATGGGCACGCGCTCGCAGCGTTACTCGCTGCTGGTTGAAGACGGCGTGGTCAAGCAGCTCAACGTGGAACAGGGCGGCGGCTTCGAAGTCTCGAACGCAGAAACCCTGCTCAAGCAACTGGGCTGATCGCCACCCGGTCGAAGTGACAAACGGCGCCGTGGGCGCCGTTTTTGTTCGTGAAAAAGGTAAACGCATGAAAGCACCTGGCAAGCTGCGCGCCATCTACGCGATGCTGATCGCAGTGGCGCTGTTTTCGCTGATGGACACCGTCATGAAGCTGCTCAGCGCGCGCTACCCGGCAATGCAGGTGGCCGCCCTGCGCGCATTGACTTCCTTGCCGCTGGTGCTGCTGTACGTAGCATGGCGCGGCGCCCTCGGCTCCATGCTGCAGGTGCGCTGGGACCTGCAGCTGTTGCGCGGGGCGCTGGGGATCGCCATGCTGGCGCTGTTCGCTTTCGGTATCCGCGCGCTCTCGCTGGCCGAAGCCTATTCGATCTTTTTTATCGCCCCGGCCCTGATCACGGCGCTGTCGGTGCTGTTTTTAAAAGAGCGCGTCAACGCCGCGCGCTGGACCGCGATCGTGGTCGGCCTGGCTGGCGTGGTGGTGGTGCTGCGCCCGACCGGCGCCGGCATGCTGACGCTGGGCGGACTGGCCATTCTGGGGGCGGCGGCCTGTTATGCCGTCTCGGCCATCACGGCCCGGGTGCTGGGGCGCACCGACCGCAGCGAACACGTGGTGCTGTGGCTGATGCTGCTCATTTCGGTGGGCGCTTCCGGCCTGGCCGCCCCGAACTGGGTGAACGTGGGCATGGCCGATGCACCCCTGCTGTGCGCGCTGGCGGTCACCGGCTTTCTAGGTCAGCTGGCCATTACCGAAGCGTTCAGCCGCGGCGAGCCGTCCAGCGTGGCGCCGCTGGAATACACGGCGCTGGCCTGGGGCGTGGGCCTGGACTGGCTGCTGTGGCAAACGCTGCCCGACCACTACACCCTGATTGGCGCGGCCATCATCATTGGCAGCGGCATTTACCTGATTCGCCACGAACACGACCACGCCAACGCCGAGCATCCCTGACCGTTTGGTGAAATTGTCAACAAGCAATGCCAGTCGGCAGGGCCGTTTCAAGTTCGCTATAATCAACAGATGCTCAAACAAAGAACACTCAAACAGGAAGTGCGCACCACCGGGGTGGGCTTGCACTCCGGTACCAAGGTCGTGCTGACCTTGCGCCCGGCCGCGCCCGATACCGGCATCGTGTTTCGCCGCGTCGACCTCGATCCCGTGGTCGAGTTCCCGGCCAGCGCGGGCGTGGTGGGCGACACCCGCATGGCGTCGGTGCTGATTGCCGACGGCGCGCGCGTGTCCACGGTCGAACACCTGATGTCCGCTTGCGCCGGCCTGGGCATCGACAACTTGTATGTGGATGTGTCGGCTGAAGAAATTCCCATCATGGATGGATCGGCCTCGTCCTTCGTGTTCTTGCTGCAGCAGGCTGGCGTGCAGGAGCAGGAGGCAGCCAAAAAATTCATTCGCGTGCTCAAGCCGGTCGAAATCCGCCAGGGCACGGGCAACAATGAAAAGTGGGCGCGTCTGTCGCCCCACGACGGCTTCAAGCTCGACTTCTTCATCGAATTCAATCATCCCGCCGTCGATGGCACCACCCAGCGCGCCACCGTCGATTTTGGCGATGTCTCGTATGTGCACGAAGTGGCGCGTGCGCGCACCTTCGGCTTCATGCAGGACGTGGAAAGCTTGCGCGGCATGGGCCTGGCACGCGGCGGCTCGCTGGAAAATGCGATCGTGATGGACGAGTACCGCATCCTCAATTCGGACGGCTTGCGCTATGAAGATGAATTCGTGCGCCACAAGATTCTCGACGCCATCGGCGACCTGTACCTGATTGGCCATCCGCTGCTGGCCAGCTACGAGGCGCACAAGTCCGGCCACGGCTTGAATAATCTGCTGCTGCTGGAATTGCTGAAAGACCCGAGCGCTTACGAGATTGTCGCGTTCGAACAGGAAGCGACAGCGCCAGCGTCGTATGTGCGGCAGATGGCGCGCGAGTGGGCACTCACTTAAGTTTCGCGGCGCGCCTGCTTTAGCGCGGGCGGCGCTTGGCTGCCATGGCTTTCAGGGCAGCGATCAAACTGGCGTTCTGGGCGGTCGGCGCCAGCGTGTCGCCCAGGCTGTCGAAGGCGTCCACGGCGGTGTCGGGCAGCACCAGGGTGCGCATCTGCACCACTGGTGGCAGACTGCGCGTGACTTGCACCTTCAATTTGATCCCGTCAATCTGCCAGCCGCGCTTGTGCAAGGCGAATTGCAGTTTGGGTAATTGCTGTTTCAGCTTGGCGGCCATGGCCGAACTGGGGACGGCCAGCACCAGCTGCCCCTGCTCGAACGACAGCACATCGCACTGGCCGAACATGGGCGGCAGGGCGTCGGCGCAATCTTTCTGCAAACTGGCCATGCGCATGGCAGCAGGCAGCAGCGCGGCCATTTTGTCGTTGCGCTTCAGGAAGTCCGTCGCCTCGAATGAGGTGGTGCGGTTCTTGGTGCCGTAGATATGCATGAAGGTGGTGGTGCGGATGAATGCTTGAGGGCGCCAGAGTAACACAGGCCCACCCGGCGCGAGCGCTGTCTCAAGGTGTTGTATTTTTGCCATCGATACGATCTGTAACACTCTGCCAACCCCCTTGCCCCTTGTTATCGCGCGCGGAATCCCCAATTGGGCAGGGTTCGCATGATAAAATCACAGTCTTTTTGCCATAGTCGGTCGCAGGTTGGTAGTATTTTAATAACACCTCGGCTTCTTTTTGCGGCTTTTTTTCAAGAATTCAAGCATGTCATTACTGACCCAGATTTTCGGTAGCCGCAACCAGCGGCTGCTCAAGCAATATCAAAAGACGGTGCGCGACATCAGCGCCCTTGAACCGCAGATCGAAAAGCTGTCCGACGCCGAACTCCAGGCGAAGACCCCTGAATTCAAGGCGCGCCTGGCCCAGGGCGAGACACTCGACGCCCTGCTGCCGGAAGCGTTTGCGGTCTGCCGCGAAGCTGCCAAGCGCGTGCTCAAGATGCGCCACTTCGACGTCCAAATGATTGGCGGCATGGTTCTGCATTACGGCAAAATCGCTGAAATGGGTACGGGCGAGGGCAAGACCCTGATGGCAACCCTGCCTACCTACCTCAATGCGCTGGCTGGCAAGGGTGTGCACGTCATTACCGTCAACGATTACCTGGCGCAGCGCGATGCTGACTGGATGGGCCGCCTGTACGGCTGGCTGGGCCTGAGCACGGGCGTGAACCTGTCGCAGATGGACCATGACGTCAAGCAGGCTGCGTACGCCGCCGACATCACCTACGGCACCAACAACGAATTCGGTTTCGACTACCTGCGCGACAACATGGTGTACGAAGCGCGCGAACGCGTGCAGCGCACCCTCAGCTTTGCCGTGGTCGATGAAGTCGACTCGATCCTGATCGATGAAGCGCGTACGCCCCTGATTATTTCGGGCCAGGCCGAGAACCATACCGATCTGTATTACAAGATAAATGAAGTGCCGAAGATGCTGACCCTGCAGATCGGCGAAGAAACGCCAGACGGCAAGGGCGTGATCTCGGTACCGGGCGACTACACCAAGGATGAAAAGGCGCACAGCGTGCTGCTGACCGAAGCCGGTCACGAAAACGCCGAAGCCATCCTCACCAAAATGGGTCTGCTGCCGGAAGGCGCGTCGCTGTACGACTCGGCCAACATCACCCTGATTCACCACCTGTACGCGGCGCTGCGCGCGCATGCGCTGTACCACAAGGACCAGCACTACGTGGTGCAGAACGGCGAAGTGGTCATCGTTGACGAATTCACGGGCCGCCTGATGACGGGCCGGCGCTGGTCCGACGGCTTGCACCAGGCCGTGGAAGCGAAAGAGGGCGTCAAGATCCAGAACGAGAACCAGACCCTGGCCTCGATCACGTTCCAGAACTACTTCCGCATGTACAGCAAGCTGTCCGGCATGACCGGTACCGCCGACACCGAAGCCTACGAATTCCAGGAAATCTACGGTCTGGAGACGGTGGTCATTCCACCGAACCGCCCGTCGCAGCGCAAGGACCGCCAGGACCAGGTCTACAAATCGTCGGCCGAGAAGTACAACGCCATGCTGATCGACATCCGCGACTGCTACCAGCGCGGCCAGCCCGTATTGGTGGGCACCACCTCGATCGAGAATTCGGAATTGCTGTCCTCGATCCTGGACAAGGCCAAGCTTGAACACAATGTGCTCAACGCCAAGCAGCACGCGCGCGAGGCGGAAATCATCGCCCAGGCCGGCCGTCCTAAGATGATCACCATTGCCACCAACATGGCCGGCCGTGGTACCGACATTGTTTTGGGCGGCAACGTCGAAAAGCAGATCCAGATCATTGAAGCCAATCCCGATCTGCCGCAGGCGGAAAAAGACAAGATGGCCGCCAAGCTGCGCTCGGAGTGGAAGTCGCTCAACGAGCACGTGGTCAATGCCGGCGGTCTGCACATCATCGGTACCGAGCGCCACGAATCGCGCCGGGTCGACAACCAGTTGCGCGGCCGTTCCGGCCGTCAGGGCGACCCGGGTTCGTCGCGCTTCTACCTGTCGCTGGACGACGCGCTGCTGCGCATTTTCGCCGGCGACCGCGTGCGCGCCATCATGGACCGCCTGAAGATGCCGGAAGGCGAACCGATTGAAGCGGGTATCGTGTCGCGCTCCATCGAATCAGCCCAGCGCAAGGTCGAAGCGCGCAACTTCGACATCCGCAAACAGCTGCTCGAATACGATGACGTGGCCAACGACCAGCGCAAGGTGATCTACACCCAGCGTAACGAGCTTCTCGAAACGACCGACATTTCGGAACTGATCGCCTCCCTGCGCGCTGGTGTGTTCCACGACGTGGTGCGCACTTACGTGCCGGCCGAATCAGTGGAAGAGCAGTGGGACATCCCGGCCCTGCAGGCAGTACTGGCCTCGGAATGGCAGCTCGACGTGCCACTGGCAGCTGCCATGGCGGCCGACGCCAACCTGACCGATGACGATATCGTCGACAAGGTGCTGGCCGTGGCCGAAACGGCGTATAGCGCCAAGGTCGAGATCGTGGGCAAGGAAGCCTTTGGCGGCTTCGAGCGCAATGTGATGCTGCAAAGCGTCGACAGCCACTGGCGTGAACACCTGGCCGCGCTGGACCACCTGCGTCAGGGTATCCACCTGCGCGGCTACGCGCAAAAGAATCCAAAGCAGGAGTACAAGCGCGAAGCGTTTGAACTGTTTGGCGCCATGCTGGACCAGATCAAGAATGAAGTCATTCGCATGGTCATGACGGTACGCATCCAGACGCGCGAAGAGATCGACGCGGCCGAAGCGAAACTACAGCAGTCGCACGTGGAAAACGTCAGCTATCAGCATGCGGACTTCAATCCGGAAGCGGCGCCAGAAGAGTTGCTGGCGCCTGGCGCCGGCTTCCGTCAGGCGACTGACGAAGAGCTGGCCTCGAAGGTGGGCCGCAACGATCCATGCCCTTGTGGTAGCGGCAAGAAGTTCAAGGCTTGCCACGGCAAGCTGGCTTAAACAGCCGGTAACAAAAAAGCGGAACTTCGGTTCCGCTTTTTTTTATGGGAATGGAAACGTGCTCTGGTGATAGAGCGGCCAGGCCAGCCCAGCCCTAGGCAAGCGTTCCCTGGCCTGGATCTACCCTGCAGATCAATGGTTAAGCGATTTGATCTGGCATTGCTCGGCTACAACGCCCAGTTGGGCTGCCGGGAATTGCGGGCTATTGCCAAGGCGTACCCGCTTGCACTGCACGGCGCCATGTAGCTTTCCCTGAAAATTCATCAGTGAAAATAACTTGTCTTCCGGCACGGAGTCGTCAAACGCAATAAAAACGGTTTTGGGGCTGCCACCGAACTCGGATGTATAGCCAACCAGTCCATCTGCCTTTTCTTCGCTGACCACGCTGGCCACCGCCGCACGCTCGAAGCGCACCAGCATGTCCTTCTTCTCCTCCTTGGTGGTCATGGTTCCGTTGGGGATGATGCCACCGGGAGCGGCGCTAGCGCCTATGCTGATCAACAACATGGATAATAAAGCGGTGCGGTAAATGGTCATGTGAGCTTTCAACGTGTGGATGGGGAAGTGCGCCTCGCCTGGATCAGATGGTCAGCGCGACGCTTGGGAAAAAGCCGCTGGTCTCAGCCTTTGGTGACCTTGACCAGCTCAACGCGGCGGTTCTTGGCGCGGCCTGCTTCGTCGTTATTGCTGCCCAGCGGTTTATCGGCACCATACCCGACCGCGCTCAGGCGCGCGGCGCCAATGCCAGCCTGCTGCAACGCGCTGGCGACAGCCTGGGCACGCGAGGTCGACAGCTGGCGATTGCGCTTGGCATCGCCAGTGTTATCGGTGTGCCCCTCGATCGACAGCTTGAGGTTTGGCTCTTGTTTCAGCAGCAGAACGATCTGATCGATTGTTGCCTGTGCGTCGGGGCGCACGCTGGCCTTGTCGGTGTCGAAATTAATGTAAAGCGCGACCCGTCCCTTGGTGTCGAGTTCGGATTTCATCGTGCCGGCATTCACAAGCGCAACCGCCGCTTCGACATTCTTTTCCTCGATGGCGAGCAGTGTGACTTCGCGGTCTGTGACCATCAGCACAATCCAGGCGCGCGCTGTCGGTGTGCGCACGACGTACGCATCGTAGCTGGCGCGTGCAACCGACAGCAACTTGCTCTTGACGGCCGAGGGGTCGTTTCCATTGGCTGCCAGAATGCGTGGGTCTTGCGGGGTAACGCTGTTGACTTTCACCGCGCCCAGCGCCCGTATCGCCTTGTCGTAGTCACGATGCGCGAGTTCTTGCGACAGCTTGGCGTCGACCAGATCGAAATTGCTGGTTTGCCGACGACCTTCCACAGTGCGAATCTTGTCCCCAACGATCACCCCGACTGACTGGAACGCCGATTCGCTGGTGCGGCGCAAAGCCTTGTTCACCGCGCTCGGGTAGTCGATATAAGGGAAGGCAGGCACCGCCGTGGTCGTGACCGGCAAGCGCTCTATGTCAACTGCAGTGGCCTGGGCGGTAGCTGGTTGAAGCATGACCAGCTGGGCCAAACTGAACAACAAGACAAGTAGTGAGATAGAAGATCGGATCATGTTGGCCGCGAGAAAGAAAGTGATGGGATTTGCGTGAAATTATATACAACAGTGGGCCAGTTCGACCGTTCTTCCCTGGGGAAGATGTTACAAATTGCTCCATTGCAATGTAGTTTCCGATAGGTTCGAAGGGTCGCTATATTTTCGATCGCCGCCGAGTCAAGGCGCAAATTATCAACACTTGTTTGACGGCTATGGAGTTCGTTTATTCATGGTGCATTGTTCGAACGCATACTCTGTGCATATAGAATTGATTTAAAGTTAATGTTTACGCAATTTCAAGTCAATAATTAACTTCCCCCGACGTTTTATGCAAATTTCGACGAAATCGGTCGACGGAAGATCTTGAAATTGTGCGCGGTGTTGCCCGATTGCTGCGGCTGCGGTGCGTGTGGCCGCGCGGCCACTTCGTCTCCGGCCCACATCCGGCACTGCTATCCCACCCATCCGCAGGGCGAAGCCAGGGCGAGCGACGCTGCTGTCGGTGCTGCATCTTGTCCCCGCGTTTTTATAAAAGTTAATATTTTATTATTTCTTAATTGATTAATCGGAACGATGCCGATATTCACTAAGCACCGCTCCGTCACATAATTTTATTTCAAAAGCGCCGCGCAAAATTCCGGCCGAATTCTTTATTCTGATTTTGATTGATTCAAGAGTTTAATCTGTGCGTGTAAATAATATTTCTGATCCTGTAAATATAATCTGGCACGCCGCCGAAAATAGGGTTCGCCGAATTCGGCATAAAAATGGGTAGCCAAGGCCACGCCGGATGCGCTTGCACCAATTGCGGATCCACGAAGTGGACAAATTTGCAAAAAGTGCGCCCGCGTCGGAACGGTACGAGGTGTAGCAGCGAACGCGCTGCCAACTTGCCGAGATAATGTAGGAATTTATCCTTGGAAACATCCCGCCATTACAGAATATTCTTCTGAAATTCGGCATTCATGAAGAAGAATGAACTTTTTCTGTCGTTTCGTTCACGATCGTCCCGAAATGTGTAGGACTTTCCCCACAATGTTACTTCCCAGAATCCTATGCGACACTTTCTACAATTTCTATACAAAGTGTCTGCCTGTCGACTTTAATTTCCGATAAGAAATAATAACAATGTTTTTTTATTCTCCAAGCCGGTGCGCTCATAGGGAGAAGAGGCCGAATCCAGCTTTTTAATCTTAAGTGCCACATGGAAATCTTTCATCTAAATGCAATATTAATCGGACATCTATCTTAAAATAAATACAAAATTATCTTGCCAACCACCACTGCGCTTCGTTAATATTCATTCGCTTGGCCTCTTATCGAATGTTTAACCTTTTCATCTGGAGATTCTTATGAATAAAATCGCTCTGCGTAGTCGTCAACTCGGTCAAGGCATGACCGAATACATCATCATCGTTGCCCTGATCGCTGTTGCAGCAATCGGCGTGTACCAGGCTTTCGGTGACGTCATCCGCGGTCAGACCTCGGTAGCAGCTTCGTCGCTGGCCGGTCAGAAGAGCGGCGATGCACGTACCCTGGCTAAGGACGGCGGCACCCACTCGAACGAGCGCGCTCAGACCAAAGGTCTGAAAGACTTCGAAGACAAATCGGGTCTGTGATCGACGCTGTAGTGGTTTGATCGCTTGAGCAAAAAAAATCGGAGATCCTCTCCGGTTTTTTTTGCGCAGAATTCTGGAGGATGTGTCGCAATGCGTGCAAATTTGAGGAACATGAAGGGACAGGCACTGATCTTGTTCCTGGGCTTTACCGCTGCCATTGTTGGTATTGCGCTTGTCGCCTTTAACTCGGGCCAGGTGACCAACGCCAAGATGCGCGCCATGAATGCCGCCGACGCGGCCGCGTACAGTGGTGCGGTGTGGGAAGCGCGTACACTCAATTTTCAGGCATACATGAACCGCGCGATGATCGCCAACGAAGTGACGATCGCGCAGTCGGTCAGTCTGCGTTCGTGGATCGACTATGTCGCCCGGTTTATCTCGAATATCAATACAGTGGCCCAGTTCGTCCCCTATCTGGGCACGGCTACCACGGCGGTATCGCGCGTCATGGACCAGGTCGACCGCGCCGCGCAGCAAGTGCTGAGCCAGGCCGAAAGCGGTATTCGCACCCTGAACCAGGCAGAGCACGAAGCACAAGTTGTCATCAATGGTTCGGCGCCTGTCATCGCCCGCGAGCTGGCACGCGAAATTGCCCAGCGTAACGGCGCCGAAACCACGCGCGCCAGCGAAGCGCTGTTTACCGCCAACGGCGTGTCCTACTTCGGCCTGACCGAAACCTACTCCCGCAACAGCCGTCCCAACATCAACCGCCGCGACGATGGCCGCCGTCGCCTGCGTGATGTGGTGCTCAATTCGCGCGACGGTTTTACCCGGGCGCGCGACTGGTCGCCGAATTTCTGGCCTTTGCCATTTGGCTTTCGCAAGCAAGGTGGTACTGACCTGATCGATTACGACGCCTGGAAGGCAATGGATTCGGCCATGCTGTGTGGCCAGACCTTGTTTAGCGGCTGCAAGAATTTCCTCCCCCTGGGCTGGGGTGGCGCGCAAGCCTACAATACGCAAAATCCCGTCAGCCGGATTGGCCGCCATGGCGACCGCAATGACTGGAATAATCTTGCCGGCCGCGCCGCCCGTCTGGCGGCCATTCGCAGCCCCGGCGCCAACCAGATCTGGAACTGGCGTACGACCGGCCAGTTCCCCAACTACCGTGATGTGCAGAACTTCGACACCCGCAATGCGCGCGCCAATATGCTGCCGTTCGCGGTCGAAGTGGTGATCAAGGAAGGCAGCATTCCTTCGGCAAACAGCGATTTCCAGGCCAAGGCGGCCCTCACTGACGGCAGCACCATTGAGCACGATCCGCAATACGTCAGGGACGGCGGGGTGTTTGCCCTGGCCGAATCATGCGTCACCTTCGAGCGCCCGTTCAACGCGCCGCGCGTTGGCGGCGGGCGGGAGTTCCCCAGTTTGTTCAACCCGTACTGGCGCGCCTCGATGGCAACCGAAGACCGCACCGTGCGGCTGGCGGTTGACGCAGCGAAGGGCGTTACCCCTGTGGCAGCCATTGCCGCTGGCCGTGGCTCGTGCCGCTGATTTGAGGATGAATACCATGACCATGCCCACCCGGTCCCTTACCTGCGCTGTGGTGCTGGCAACACTGTTGAGCGCCTGTGGCCGCAACAGTGATGCCGCCGCCCCCACCACCCGGCTCCCGGCCAGTCCCAGTTATGAACTGGTGACGGAAGTGCGTCCCGAATCCGTGAGCGACTTTTTCAAGCTGTCGCGCTCGCGATACGATGGCTGCGTGCTGCTGGCGGAAACAAAAAAGCTGCCAGTGCAACCGTTCATGACCTTGCCGGAAGATTTCGTGGTGACCCGTACCACCTACGTCAGTGATGGCAAGTCGTTTTTTGAACAGGTGCAAACGTTCTATCTGGATGACAGCGGCCTGACGCCCGAACAAGGCTGTGCCACCGCCATTGGCAGCGACCGCAGCGCGAGCGCGGTCCACAAGGGCATGCAGAAGTCGCTCAATGCGCCGGTGCCGGGCCAGACCGTCGAGCCGCCGGCCGACGCGATGGTGGCAGCGCCCGACCCGGCGAAGCTGGCCAGTTACACCCTGTCGAAGACCATCCACGGGGTGCAGGTCAAGTGTGCCGAGTCCGGTCCAGCCGATCCGATTGGCAGCGAGCGCTGCATTGTCGACCCGTCCAAGGGCGTGATTGCGCGCGCCGATGGCGAGCCGGTGCTGGTCAATGTGCGGCACAATGCCGCCACCGGGCTGCACAATACCTTGCTCATCACCCAGCCGGTCAAGCTCAACGTCGGTCAGCACATCGATCCGGCCATCTTTGAGAGGGCCGTCAAATGAAGCTGCATTACGGCGCCGCACAGCGCGGCCAGGCCATGGTTGAAATGGCTGCCATCGCCGGTCTGGTGGTGTTGATTTTCCTTGGCATCTGGTACTTGGGGAAATTCCACGACATCCAGGCCACGACCATTCAAGCGGCACGCTATGCGGCGTGGGAGCGCACCGTGCGCCCCACCTCGTTTAGCGACCGCGCGCTGGAAGAGCAAATGCGCGCCCGTCTGTTCAGCTGGAACGATCAGGCCTATCGCTCCAATGACCGGGTCGCCACCAATGGCAACTGGGGCCAGCAAAACGATGTGTGGCGCGACCATGCGGATGACGAACGCTTGATCGACCGGCCGCGCGATGTCACCGTTAGCACCAGCAACAACGCCATACCAGGCAGGCTGGCTGGCGGTGCAACCAAGTTCATCACCGGCGTCTCGAGCGGCGTGGGCGCGGTCACCAATGGCGAAGGACTGCCGCCAGGCGGCATGATGGGAAGCCAGGTCAGCGTCAGATTGCAGAACTTGAGCAAAATGCCTGCGCCCATGAACGCACTCAATCTGACGCTCAGCGAAACCAGCACGGTGGTGGCCGACAGCTGGGATGCCAGCGGCCAGCGCCAGGTGGCCATGCGTACGCGCAGCTTCTCGGCTGCCGGTGTGCTGTCGAACCTGACCACGGTGTTGCGTCCCGCGACGGCGGTCTTGTCCGCCATCGAACCAGCGTTCAGGGACTTCCATCCCGGTGAGATCTGCCCGGATGTGGTGCCGGTCGATCGGGTCCAGGGTGGGCGCGTGTTGCCCGCTTATAACGAACGGAACGGGTGCTTCTGATGGCCGCCCGTTATTTCTGGCGCGGCGCTGCCGCAGCCCTGGCATTGGCGGCGCCGCTGGCACACGCGGGTTGGCAGGATACCCCTGACAGTCTGCACCTGCAGCCGGTCGGCGAACACATGAAGGTCAATGGGACGCCCATGGAAATCCGTGCGTTCTCCAGCACGGTGCCGGTGGCGCAATTGCTCGATACCGTCGAAGCCGAATGGAAGCGCAGCGGCATGGTCACGCGCACCGTGGCCTCCACCTGGACTGTGCTGAACCAGACTGTCGGCGAGCAGCACCGCAGTTTGCAGGTACGCACGGGCGGCGCCGCCACCGACGGCTTCGTGGCGCTGACCTCGCCCAAGCAGGCCCGCCCACCCAAGCTGGCAATTGCGCTGCCGTCCGATGTGACAGCGGTATCGATCGTCGACTCCAGCGACCAGGGTAAGACGTCGCAACAGGTGATTGCCGTGTCACGCCGTTCGCCCAGTGCCACCGTCAATGCGCTGGAAAGCACCCTGCGCGGCCAGGGTTGGCAACGCCAGCATTTGCATATCAACGCCAAGGGCGCGGTGTTTTCCGCCAACCGCGGCGATGAGCAATTCGACGCCACCCTGTCTGCGCAGCGTGCCGGTTCTTTGCTCATGATGAATACGATTATTAACTAATTCCAGGATCCTCCCATGCGTTCCCTGCACCGTCATTCCCGTCTGTTGCCGCAGCGCTGCGCGCAAGCTGGCCAGGCGATGATTGAGTACCTGATCGTCACCACCGCAGTGGCCATGGTCATGTTCATCCCGACCGCGCTGACCCATAACATGTCACTGGCCGACTATCTGGCGCAGGCCGTACGCGCCTTCTTCCGTGGCTATAGCTACATGCTTTCTGTATCTTAAACTTTCTGTCTGGTAGCTTCCCTTGAAAATCTCTAAAAATACCCTCTTGCTGGTCGGTGCCGTCGGGCTGGGCGTGCTGTGCTTCGTCGGCGCCAATTACTATTTGCGCACCACCCTCAGCCGTGCCGAAGCCAAGCTGGCCGGCGAATACAAAACGCGCAAGATCATGGTCGCCAAGGCCGAGATTCCCGCCGGCGGCATGCTCACTGCCGACAATCTGGCCGTCCGTTCCGTACCCGAGCGTTACCTTGGCAGTACCGTGCTCGAACCGGATGCGTTTGACATGGTGGTGGGACAAAAACTGATGGTGCCCCTCAAGCCAGGCGATCCGATCGACCGTGCTGCGCTGGAACGTGGTGACCACGCCGCGCTGTCGACCACGGTTGCGGCCGGCGAGCGCGCCATTACTTTCCCGGTCGATGAAATCAGTTCTATTTCGGGCATGCTGGTACCGGGCGACGTGATCGACCTGCTGTACACCGGCCCGGGAACGACCGCCAATTCCTACCGCGCTGCGCAGGCCGGGGCGGCACCGGCGGACATGCTGCACGTGCGCTTGATCATGCAAGCCGTGTCGGTCATGGCAACCGGCAAGACGACCCAGAAGCGTGTGATCGCCACCGAAGGCGGGGGCAAGAAGGAATACGACGCCGAGTTCTCCACCATCACCCTGAATGTCGGGCCGCGCCAGGCTGAACAGATTTTGCTGGCCCAGAAGCTGGGCTCGCTGACGGCCGTGCTGCGCAATCCGGATGACAAGAAGATGCTGGACCGCGTGGTGCTGGACGAAGCTGCCTTCAAACAAGTCGAATCAGCGCCACGCCAGGCCGGACAAGGACGCTTCATCGAAACCATCATCGGTGGCACAGGCGCTGCCGGTGGCGCCCGGATCAAGACGCCGGAGGCCGAAAGTATGGCCGCGGTCCTCAAGGAAATTCTGCCGCGCCCTGCGGCCACCCCGGCGCCGCCAGCGCCCAGCGCGCAAGACGTTAAAAGCCGGCTCGGTATCCCTTCCGGCGCCACGCCGACGCGGACCAGCCCAGTTTCTCCAACCAAGCCTTAAGAACGGAATATTCAAGTGATAAAAGCATTGGCAGCAACCCTGAGCTTGCTCATGCTGCTGGTCGCGCCGGCCCACGCCGCCGCCCCGGACAGCAGCAATTCCATCGAAATGTTTGTCGGCGAAGCGCGCGTGCTTCCCGTCTCGCCTACTCGCATTGCCATTGGCAATGGCAAAATCATCTCGGCCTCCAGCGTCGCCAAGAACCAGTTGCTGGTGCTGGCCGAAGGCGGTGGCACCACCACGCTGCACCTGTGGCTCAAGGGCGGCGCCGAGAAAATCATGACCGTCAAGGTGCGGGAAGCGAATCTGCAGTCGACGCTGGACGATATCAACCGCCTGCTGAGCGGCGTGGAAAACGTCAAGGCGCGTATCGCCGGCTCCAAGATCGTGCTCGAAGGTGACATGGTGAGCGATACCAACCAGGCACGCGCGCAGCAGATCCAGAAGATGTATGACGACAGCGTCATCAACTTCGTCGGCAAGGTGGGCTGGGAAAAGATGATCTATCTGGACGTCAAAGTACTCGAACTGACCACCAAGGGTTCGCGTGACCTGGGCATTCGCTGGGATTCGGACATCAATGGCCCGCATGCCGGCACCATTGCCGACTTCTACTCGAACGATACCTTCCGTTATCTGCCATCGCCCGAGCAAAGCCGCCTGCAAACCGATGGTGCTTTGATCCCGAATAAGCTGTGGCCACCGCAGGGCTTCATCAACCTGAGTACCCTGATCACCTCGCGCATCAACCTGCTGGTGCAGGACGGTGAGGCGCAGGTTCTGGCAGCGCCCAGCCTGAGCACCCGCAGCGGCTCCAAGGCTCGCTTTGTTGCCGGTGGCGAAATTCCGCTGCCGGTGTCAGACGGTTTCGGCCAGACGCGGGTCGAGTTCAAGGAGTATGGCGTGATTCTGGACGTGACCCCGGTCAGCGACGATTCCGGCGCCATTTATGCCAAGGTCGACGTTGAGGTCAGCAGTCTGGACCGCTCGGTTACCGTGCTGGGCATTCCCGGAATACTCAAGCGCAAATCGACCGCCGAATTCAATTCCAAGGATGGCGAAACGGTGGTCTTGAGCGGCATGTATTCGTACGAGGGATCGAAAGACGTGCAAAAAGTCCCAGGCATGGGCGATGTTCCTTTGCTCGGCGGCCTGTTCCGCAACAAGAACAAAGTCAGCGCGACCCGCGAAGTGGCCATCGTGATTACGCCGCGCGTGGTCCAGGCCACGCCGAATCCGGACCCTGGCGCCAAAGATCTGAACAAGCAAAAGCTGTATGAATTTGATAAGCGTGTACGGGATGAAGGCTTGCTGCCAAAGCGTCCTGCGCCGCTGACTGTCACGGAATAAACCATGATTACGATTGAAGCAAAACGTCCCGATGGCCAGTTGGCCGAGTACCAGATCAGCAAAACCACGGTACTTGGGGCCGAGTCCGGGTCGGTGATTCCGTTGCCGTCTGCGGTTGGCAA
The DNA here is from genome assembly GCF_900129765.1 of Massilia sp. CF038. Taxonomy (GTDB): domain Bacteria; phylum Pseudomonadota; class Gammaproteobacteria; order Burkholderiales; family Burkholderiaceae_D; genus Telluria_A. Next base: position 1,652,134 of record NZ_FQWU01000002.1, on the reverse strand, counting down.
GGGCGCACTGCGCCTGATCGTGGACGAGGAAGGCTTGACCAGCGTCATTGATCTGGCGTCCCAGACCGGGGTGTTCGTCAATGGTGAGCGGATCGTGCGCTACGGTCCCCTGCGCGCCGACGATGCCATCATGATCGGTGGCCAGCAACTGCGCGTCAAGAGTGTGGCGCAGGCGCGCCCGGTCGAACCGCCCCGGGCCAGCATGCACGCCGTGCCGACCAGCCCGGCGGTGCCAGCGCCGCTGCCCGTGCCAGCGGCCAGCGCGCCCGTCAAGAAGCCGGCGCCCGCGCCGGAGCCGGAACACAACACCCAGTTAAGCGAGCAGACCCGCAATCAACAGCGTGCCTTGTCGCGCAACGCGGCCGTCCTGCATGCCGAGCTGATCCAGACGCTCGATCTGCGGCGCCAGGATGTCACGCGCATGGGCGACACCGAACTGCGCGTGGTGGCCAGCAAGCTCATTGCGGAGCTGATGCAGAAAGTCACCTTGCCGGAGCAGACCGATCCCGCTGAACTGGCCAAGTTCGTGCTTGATGAAGCGGTCGGCCTCGGTGTGCTGGAAAGCATGCTCGCTGACGACTCCGTCACGGAAATCATGGTCAACGGCGCGGAAGATATTTTCGTGGAACGCAACGGGCAGACGCGCCGGTCTGACATCGCTTTCAGTAGTGAAAAGGCGATGATGGGGGTAATCGAGCGCATTGTCTCGCCGATTGGCCGCCGTGTCGATGAATCGTCGCCCTTGTGCGACGCCCGTCTGAAAGATGGTTCGCGCGTCAATATCGTGATCCGGCCGATTGCCCTGAAAGGGCCGTCGATTTCGATTCGTAAGTTTGCCAAGCGTCGCCTGGGTGTGGCCGATCTGGTCAAATTCGACTCGGTCGATGATGCCATGGTCGACTTCCTCAAGACCTGCGTCGAGCAGAAGAAGAACATTGTCATCTCCGGTGGTACCGGGTCCGGCAAGACCACCTTGCTCAACATCATTTCCAATCTGATTCCGCCGTACGAGCGCATCGTCACGATCGAAGATGCGGCCGAGCTCAAGCTCTATCACGACAACCTGGTGACGCTGGAAGCGCGGCCGGCCAACGTCGAGGGCCGTGGCTCGGTCACGATTCGTGAACTGGTCAAGAATGCACTGCGGATGCGTCCGGACCGGATCGTGGTTGGCGAGTGCCGCGGCGGCGAAGCGCTTGACATGCTGCAAGCGATGAATACCGGCCACGATGGCTCGCTCACCACTGCCCACGCCAACTCGCCGCGCGACATGCTCTCGCGTCTGGAAGTGATGGTGATGATGGGCGGGATGGACTTGCCCATCATGGCGATTCGGGAACAGGTCGCCTCGGCCGTGCAAATCATCGTGCAGCAAACCCGCTTTGCCTGCGGTACCCGCAAGGTCACCAGCATCACCGAAATCACCGGCATGGAGCGGGGCGTGATCCAGATGCAGGAAATTTACCGCTTCCAGCGTCTCGGCTTCTATGAGAACGGCAAGATTCGCGGACAGTTCGTCCCGTGTGGCAACGTTCCTACTTTCTATGAAGAGTTGCGTTCCTACGGTGTGGACCTCGACCTTAAAGTGTTCGGTGTCAATGATGATGGCGAACGCAGCGGCGTGAAGCAGGTCCTCAATGGATGACATGCTCATTTCCAACCTGATCGCGCTGACCTTTGCCGTCAGCGCGGTCCTGAGCGTGATCGCCATGTGGGCGCTGGGACGGCGCTTTGCCGCCTCGTATCAGGAAAAAGTGCTCGATACGACCAGTCTCAAGCTGTCGGAAATGTTCATTTTCATGGATGCGCGCAGCCTGACGAAGATCAGTATCGCCGCCACGCTGATTGTCCCGATCGTACTGCTGATTATCACTGGCAACTTGCTCGCGGCCATACTCGGCGCGGCGGTCTGCCTGATCGGCCCGCGCCTGGTGCACAACCGGCTCAAGGCCAAGCGCCGCAAGACGTTGATCCGGCAATTGCCCGACACGCTGGACTCGCTGGTGGGTGCGCTGCGCTCAGGGATGAGTTTGCAACAAGCTCTGGGCCTGCTGGGCGAACAGTTGCCGGCACCGTCGATCCAGGAGTTTTCCCTGCTGGTGCGCAAGCTGCGCATGGGCGTGTCGCTGGACGAGGCATTGATCGAGCTGGAAGGGCGCATCAGTTCCATGGAATACACGATGTTTACCACCAGTGTGCGCATCGCGCGCGAAGTGGGTGGCAATTTGACCGAGTCGCTGGAACGCCTGGCTGAAACCATGCGCCGCAAGCTGGCCATGGAAGACAAGATCGAAGCGCTGACGTCGCAAGGCAAGCTGCAGGGCATCATCGTTGGCTGCCTGCCGCTGTTTCTGATGCTGGTGCTTAACGAAATGGAGCCGGAGGCGATGGCGCCGCTATTCAACACCTGGATGGGGTATGGCGTGCTGCTGCTGATCTTCGTGCTCGAATTGATCGGTTTTGTGCTGATCCGGAAAATCGTCCGCATTGACGTCTAAGGAACGACCATGTTTGAAACTTATGCATTAGCCGCGCTGTTCGCGGCAGCCATCATGATGATGCTGGCCTTCGCTTACCGCATCGTCACGGCCGTCAAGTCCGAAGACCGGACCTACTCGGACAAGCCGCCTGCAGCGTTCTCGCGCGTGTGGCCGCTGATCGAGGTGGTGACCCACTACGTCGGCCCGCGCCTGTCGGTGGAATATCGCGAAAAGACCATCCGCCGTTTGCGCAAGGTCGAACTGGACTACGCGCTGTCACCGCAGCAATGGTTTGGTGCCAAGGTGGTGTACGCCCTGCTGATTGGTGCCACGGTTGCCTTGCTCGGACTTTGGGTGGGCTCGCGCAGTGTGATGATTCCCTTGTTCGGTTTCGCGTTTGGCTTCTACTACCTGGAAATCTGGATGCGCGACCGCGTCAAGCGCACCGAGATCGAAATTCTGAAGAACTTGCCGACTTTCCTGGACATGCTGACACTGGCCATCGAATCGGGTTGCAATCTGACTGTGGGCATGAACATCGCCGTCGAAAAAACGCCGGACAATGCCTTGCGCCGGGCGTTCGCGCGCCTGCTGCGCGAAATCCGCTCTGGCCGTAACCGCATTGATGCGCTGCGCATGCTGGAGGAACGGCTTGATAACGCGGCTGTCAGTTCCCTCATCAGCGCCCTGGTGCAGGCCGAAAAAACCGGCGCCAGTCTGGGTACCGTTTTGCGCGCCCAGTCGAACCAGCGCACCAATGAACGTTTTTCGCAAGCAGAGAAGCTGGCCATGGAAGCGCCCGTGAAGATGCTGGGCCCCCTGATCCTTTGTATTTTCCCATGCACCTTTGTGGTGATCGGCTTCCCGATCGGCATCAAGATGATGAATGCATTTAATTAACGAGGCAATATGTTGAAATCGAAACTGACCTGTATTTCCGCTGTGCTGCTGCTGTGCGGCCTGGTCGCGGGATGCGCCACGCCACCGCCGGTGGAGTCGCCGGTTCTGTCGCTGGCGGAAATGGCCCAGGTAGGTGCGCAAGCCGAGCAGGAAATTGGCGCCGGTAACCGGGTCGAAGCGGTCCGTCTGTATGTGCGTATCGTCAAGGCTTATCCGGACAATGTGCATGCCTGGTACCGGCTCGGTACCCTGTACCTGCAATTGGGGCAGAACAACGCGGCGCAGCAATCGTTCGAACATGTGCTGCGGCTCGATCCGGGCATGACCAAGGCACACGCCAATCTGGCGCTGGCCCATTTGACGCAGTTCCGCAGCGCCGCCAACCAGGCTGTGCTGAGCCCGCAGGTCGCAGCCGAAAACAAGGCTGCGCTGCAATCGCTGCTGCGTGACGTCGAACAGGCCATGCCGTCGCCTGCGCCTGCACTCAGTTCGTCTGCCGGACGGCCGCAATGATGGCGCGCGGCGCCCCAACGACGGCGACGGCGCGCCAGCGTGGCGCCGCGACCGTGGAGTTCTACCTGATCGCTTTCTGGGTCCTGGTTCCCTTGCTGATGGGGATCTTGCAGCTGGGTTTGTTTATGGTGGCAAAAAATACGGTGAACGTCGCGGCCCTGAACGCGGCCCGGGCCGGGGCCGCATCGGGCATCAATCCCGGCGAGATGCGCAATGCATTCTTGCAGGGGATTTTGCCACTGTACGCCTCGCATGGCATGGAACGGGTCGGCGGCAATGACTTTGTCGATGTGTCCAACAACTACGGTACCGTGACCACGGGCGCCTATCTGGCGGCGGCCAAAGAATGGGCTTTAAGTCCGGTGGGCAACCGGATTATCGTTCTCAATCCACGCCGGGCCGCATTTGACGACTTCGGCATTAATCGTGCCTCGGACCGCCAGCGCATCATTCCCGTCGAAAATCTGATGTCCAATAACGCGGCCGGCAGCAGGTCAGGCCAACTGCGATCGGATGCCTTGCTGCTCAAGATCGAGGCCAATTATTGCTATCGCATGGTGGTGCCGATCATTGACACCATGATTATTTCGACTTTGCGCAATGTGTTCGACCGCTTCGACGCCGCGGCCCAGGACTGCTACCTCAACAATGCGATCCTGATCCGTTCGCAAGCGGTGGTGCGCATGACCGTACCGCCGATCCAGGCCAACGTCCGATGAGCGGCGACCACGCAAACTGGCGCCAGGTGCTGGGACTCAATGTCCGGCTGGCGCGGCACTTCTGGACGCGCCTGGTGGGCCTGCTGGGGCGGAGCGCGATCGGCCACGATGAAGCCTTGTTGCTGATGCCGTGTTCAAATGTGCATACCTTCTTCATGCGCTTCCCGATCGACGTGGTATTTTTAAGCAAGGACGGGCAGATCCTGGCCATTCATCCGGCCGTACGCCCATGGCGCGCCAGCGCGGCCAGGCATGCCCATGCTTGTCTGGAAATGGCCAGTGGGCGTGCGCGTCTGGCTGGCTTGATGGTAGGTCAGTGCATTCCAGAACTGGCCGCAGCGCAGCTGGTGCGCTCATGAGCGCGCGTTTCGCCTTTTTGGCGCTGTGCCTGGCATCGTCTGCGCACGCCGAAGTCTTCAAGCATGTCGAGGCTGGGTCCGGGCTGATGGTGATCAGCAATGTACCGCCCAAGCAGACAGGCCAGCAGGCGCAGCCGAGAGTGATGCAAAACGATAGCCCGGCTGCCTTCCCCACCGTTGGCAAGCAACGCCAGAAGGAGCTCGATGGTGGCCGGCGCGCCATCCTCGAACAGGAAATGGCAAGCGAACAGCAAGCCTTGCAGACGGCGCGTTTGCAAAAAGCAGCGGCCGATATCATTGCCCGACATAATGCCAACCTGGCGGCGCTGACACGTGAACTCAGTGGTGTACGCTAAGCGCTGCGCACGGCGGCGCGATGGCGCGGACGGAACGACAACATGATGAACCAAGCCTTTCAGGTCCGCGCCGCCCTGGCATGTCTGCTGCTTTTGCCGCTGACGTATGCCGCTGGCGCCCCGGCGACAATTGCCTACACCTTGACGACGGTGAGCCGGCCGGCATCGTTGAGCGACTACACACGCATGCTGCGCGGTGTGCACGCCCTTTGCGTCGAGACGCAAAAACTGCTGGGCCGCCCATCGGTCCCGTTCCTGACCATGCCGCCCGATTTCGTGATTGATCGAACCACCTATGCGAGCGACGGCAAGGCGTTCTATTTCCGTCAGAAAAGTTATCTCGTTGAGATGGAGGAATACACCGAAGCCTCGCAATGCCGCACCATGATTACTTCAACGAGCACCCTGGCACGAACCTTTGCCACATATCAGGAGCAAGTTGGTATCGATCGTGACGGCGTGGCGTCGCCGGTGCAGCGCGTGCCCGTCAACCCGGCGTCTTACCGCAGCCGGGACGCGTCGGAATTTACGGCGCCGCGTACCATGCGCGGCATCGCCCTCAAATGTCTGGCCCCTGGTTCAACGCGACGAATTCCAGGCGTGCTGGCCGATGAATGCATTGTCGACGCGGGCAAGGGGCAGGACTTGCGCCTTGAATCCGGGCGTCTGATCAGCGCTTATCTGGTTGACGAACTTCTCAGTTCGCATTCCGGTGTGCGCATTGTCGAGCCGGAGCAGCTTGAGCTGGGCAAGGCGAACCCGGCATGGTTTACCGGGCCGCTGCGCTAATAGTTGGCGCACGGAAACGATGGATACTGGCGTCGGGACGGGCTTCGTCCTGAACGCCGTACTAAAGGAGCAGTCAATGCGTGCAACTATTTTTTTGCCTCGCCTGCTGGTGTGCGCCGTGCTGGGCGCGCTGGGATCCTATGGCCACGCCGCCGAGCTACCACCCCCTGGCCTGTACCGCATCGACTTCGACGGTACCATGCAATTCGCCGGCAACCCCACTCAGGTCCGCTCGACCACGGACGGCGCCAACGGTGACACCACCGCGGTGTGGAAAGATGGCAAGCGGGAAGTGGAGCGCCAGTTCAAGGGCAATGCTCCCGTCACCCATTGCATCAAGCCGTCCAAGGGCGGCGTGCCCTTGCCGCCCCAGGCCCAGGCTTGCACCGGGCAAACCACCACGGCCATCAAGGATGGCTGGATTACGAGCGCCAGTTGTCCTTCCATGAACATCCGCCTGACCATTCGTCAGCTCGACAAGGACCGCTGGGAATACGTCAACGATGTGACCATGGTCACCACAGGTGCCGCCCCCAGCATGGCGGGCATGGAGATGATCCTCAAGCAGCAGGCCGAACATGGCGCCACTGCCGAAGAGCGCGCCAAAGCCAGGCAGCAGCTGGCCCAGCTGCCGGCCATGCAGAAAGAGAGGAACACCCAGTACGCTGACACGATTGCGCACATGCGCGAGGAAATGAACAACACCACCGATCCTGAAGAAAAGGCGGCGATCCAGACCGCACTGGCCCGTATGGCGCCCGGCAATCCCACCATGCACGGCGCTTCGCGCCAGATCTGGACCCGGATTGGCAATGCGTGTAAATAGACTGCCGGCACTGGCGCGCCTGCGCGCCGCGCTGTTGCTGGCCGGCGCCAGCGTGAGCGCAGCTCGATGCCGAAGTCAATTCCGCGCTGTTCAACCCGGTGGGCCTGCCTTGACACCAGCGCAAGGCCGATGAAGTGATTCAAAATTTATTTAGACTGGAAACCAATGAAAACCCTACCCCTCCCTCTGCGCCTGTTGACCCTGCTGACGCTGCTGACCGTGCTCGCTGGCTGCCGCAACAACAACGACGCCGACGCCAGCCCTGCCGCATCCGCCGCCAGCGCCGCGCCCGCAGACGAAGCGGCGCAGCGCGCCGAAGAAGAGCGCAGCATGGCCGAGGCGAATGCTGCGGAAGCAAAAGTGGTGGCCCGCTATACCGCCGTGCTGCTGCCCTTGTTGAGCGGCAGTTTCGGCAGCAGCTGCCAGTTGGCCCAGGGTAGCGACAAGGACAGCATGCAAATGGTCGCCGCCAGCGGCAAGGACCGCATTCAAGTCAATGCTGCTGGCCTGGCCACGGCACCTGGCCTGGAACTTGACTTGCGCACGTCGACCGATGGCCTGTCCATCACGCGACTGTTCGAAAATGGCAAGCCGAGCACGGCAATGGCCATGGCCGCCAGCACGGAACCGGACTGGTCGTTCGCGCGCAATTCAGCCGACCAGGAAAGCGTGCACCTGACCGGCGTGGGCAAGGCGATTGGCTGCAGCGGCGCGGTGCCGACCCCTCTGCGCGACACGCCGTTGTGGCCGCTGGTGGAGGGCTTTTTCCGGCAAGGCGTGTCGACCGGCGCGTGCGGCACAGGCGGCCTCGCGCGCAGTACCCAAAGCATCAAGATCGACCCTGCCGGCGTCACCGTCGGGTCCCGCAGCTTCGCCTTTGGCAGCGGCTTGCAGCTGGAGATGGTCAGTGCCGGTCCCGGCAAGGGACTGAACTACCATGTCGCTTACACCAACGGCAAGAAATTCAATATCAAGCTGGACGGCGAAGGCCATTTCCACAGCCTGATGGCGGCCGGCGATGATGGTGTCGAACTCGACTGCAGCCGTCCGGCCGGCTGAGGGGACGCGGGCCACGCTTTGCTGGCAAGCGGTACAATAACCGCTTCCATTTACCTGCGAGAGAAAACACCATGGCCGTCAATTCCCCCCTGCCAGTCGCCGCCGATTTGAAACCGGTGGGCGGTATCGAAATCGGCTATGCCCAGGCGGGCATCAAAAAGCCGGGCCGCAAGGATGTGCTGGTCATGAAGCTGGCCGACACCGCCACCGTGGCCGGGGTATTCACCAAAAACCGCTTCTGCGCCGCGCCTGTCCAGCTGAGCAAGGCCAATCTGGCTGCCGTGGGCAATGGCGGCAAGCCGATCCGCGCGCTGGTGGTCAACACCGGCAACGCAAACGCTGGCACGGGCGAGCCGGGCATGGTCAACGCCCACGCCACCTGCGCTGCGCTGGCCAAGCTGCTCGGCTGCGACGCCCAGCAGATCCTGCCGTTTTCCACCGGCGTGATTCTCGAGCCGCTGCCGGTCGACAAAATCGTGGCTGGTCTGCCCGACGCGATTGCCAACCTCAAGCAGGACAACTGGTTCAATGCCGCCGAAGCGATCATGACCACCGACACCCAGCCCAAGGCAGCCTCGCGCACGGTCGATATTTGCGGCCACAGCGTGACCATGACCGGCATCAGCAAGGGCGCCGGCATGATCAAGCCGAACATGGCCACCATGCTCGGCTACCTGGCCATTGATGCCAAGGTGTCGCAGGAAGTGCTCGACGAGCTGGTCAAGCATGCGGCCGACCATTCGTTCAACTGCATCACCATCGATGGTGATACCTCCACCAACGACTCGTTCATGCTGATCGCTACCGGTACAGGCAGCCTGGCCATTGCCAACGCCGCCGGCACCGAATACGAAGAACTGAAAAGCGCCGTCACCGACATTGCGCGCAACCTGGCGCAGCAAATCATCCGCGACGGCGAAGGCGCCACCAAGTTCATCACCATCACGGTGGAAGAGGGCGACACGGTGGAAGAGTGCCGCAAGATCGCGTACTCGATCGCCCACTCGCCGCTGGTCAAAACCGCCTTCTTCGCATCGGACCCGAACCTGGGCCGGATCCTGGCGGCGATCGGTTACGCCGGCGTGGACGACCTGGATGTCAGCAAGCTCGATATGTACCTCGACGATGTACTGGTGGCCAAGAACGGCGGACGCAATCCGGCCTACCAGGAAGCGGACGGCCAGCGCGTGATGCGCCAGAGCGAAATCACGGTGCGGGTCAAGCTGGGACGTGGCGCCAACGTGGCCACCGTCTGGACCTGCGATCTGTCGCATGACTACGTGACCATCAACGCCGACTACCGTTCGTAATGCCATGACGCCGCTCGAACAGTTCCTCCAGCGCGCCGAGACGCTGCTGGCACGGGTGGAGGCGGTGCTGCCGCCCAGCCACCCGCGTGAGCCCGACTGGAAGCGAAGCGTTGCTTTCCGCTGGCGCAAGCGCGCCGCCGGCGGCGCCAGCTATCTGCAGCCAGTCATGCATGCCTCGCCCATCGCGCTGTCGGACCTGCACCACGTGGCGACTCAAAAGCAGCAGATCGAACAGAACACGCGTCAGTTCGTGCAGGGCCGCCCGGCGAACAACGTGCTGCTGACGGGTGCGCGCGGCACCGGCAAATCGTCGCTGATCAAGGCCTGCCTGAACCAGTTTGCCGGCGACGGCTTGCGCCTGATCGAAGTCGACAAGGACGACCTGGCCGAACTGCCCGACATTGTCGACCTGGTGGCCGGCCGCCCCGAGCGCTTTGTGATTTTCTGCGACGACCTGTCGTTCGAAGAAGGCGAGCGCGGTTACAAGGCGCTCAAGGTGGCGCTGGACGGTTCGATCGCGGCGCAGTCCGACAATGTGATCATCTACGCCACCTCCAACCGGCGCCACCTGCTGCCGGAAAAAATGAGCGACAACGCCAGCTACACGCATGCTGCCGATGGCGACCTGCATCCGGGCGAAACAGTGGAAGAAAAAATTTCGCTGTCCGAGCGCTTCGGTCTGTGGCTGTCCTTCTACCCCTTCCGCCAGGACGACTATCTTGGCATCGTGGCCCACTGGCTGGCCAGCTTTGGCTGCACCGCGCAGCAAATCGACGCTGCCCGCGGTGACGCCTTGCGCTGGGCGCTGGCGCGCGGCTCGCGCTCGGGGCGGGTGGCCTGGCAGTTCGCCAAGGATTACGCGGGCAAGATGGCGCCATGAGCGACACCAAACCACCAATCGATGTCGCGGTCGGCATCCTGATGAAACCGAACGGCGACGTGTTGCTCGGTCAGCGGCCCGCCGGTAAGCCGTACCAAGGCTACTGGGAATTCCCGGGCGGTAAAGTGGAACCGGGTGAAGCCATTCTCGACGCGCTCAAGCGCGAATTCGTCGAAGAGCTGGGCGTCCATATCCTGGAGGCGAGCGAATGGTGCGGCGTGGAGCACGTGTACGAACACGCCCACGTGCGCCTGCATTTTTTCATCAGCCATGCGTGGCAAGGGGAGCCGCAAAGCCTGGAAGGACAAGCGTTCGCGTGGCAGGGCACGGTCGGGGTCACGCCGCTGCTGCCTGCCACCATCCCCTTGCTGGAATGGCTGGACCAACTACGCTACTGACGCAATGCGGCTGCTGACAGCTTGAATCAAAAGGACGCCTTTGAACATCATCATTCTGGGCAGCGGGGTAGTCGGTACCACCTCCGCCTATTTCCTGGCCAAAGCGGGCCATCAGGTCACCGTGATCGAACGCCAGAGCGGAGCCGGACTGGAAACCAGCTTTGCGAACGCTGGCGAGATCTCGCCCGGCATGGCCGCGCCGTGGGCCGCGCCCGGGGTGCCAGCCAAGGCCCTGGGCTGGATGCTGGCCCGGCATAGCCCGCTGGTGATCCAGCCACGCTTCGATCCGGCCATGTGGCGCTGGCTGTGGCAAATGCTGGGCAACTGCAACCCGGCCCGCTATGCGGTCAACAAGGCGCGCATGGTGCGCCTGGCCGAGTACTCGCGCGACTGTCTGGTCGAACTGCGCACGGCCACCGGCATGCAATACGACCATCGCAGCAAGGGGACCTTGCAGGTGTTCCGCGATCAGCGCCAGGTCGATGAGGCAGCGCATGACATCGCCGTTCTCAAGCAATACGGGGTGCCGTACGCGCTGCTCGACGTGGCCGGCTGCGAGCAGGTCGAGCCGGCGCTGGCGCGGGTGCGCGGCCAGGTGCTTGGCGGTTTGCGCCTGCCCAACGATGAAACAGGCGACTGCTTCAAGTTCACCCAGGCGCTGGCGGCCATGGCAGCGCAGCTGGGCGTGGTGTTTCGCAATGACCTGACCATTGAAGCGCTGCACAGCGAAGCAGGGCGCATCAGCGGCGTGGCCACCTCCAGCGGCCTGCTGCGCGCCGACGCCTACGTCATGGCCATGGGCAGCTTCTCGCCGCTGCTGCTGGCGCCGCTGGGCGTGCGCATCCCCGTCTACCCGGTCAAAGGCTACTCCATCACCATGCCCGTGATCGATGCAGCCGGCGCGCCCGAGTCGACCGTGATGGATGAAACCTTCAAGGTTGGTATCACGCGCCTGGGCGAACGGATCCGGGTCGGTGGCACCGCTGAACTGACCGGCTACGACAAGAGCTTGCGCGAGAAGCGCCGCGCCACCCTGGTGCGCGCCGTATCGGACTTGTATCCGCACGGGGGCGACCTGTCCCAGACCAAATTCTGGTGCGGCCTGCGCCCCATGACGCCGGACGGCACGCCGCTCATTGGCGCCACGCCGTACCCCAACCTGTATCTCAACACTGGCCACGGCACGCTGGGCTGGACCATGTCCTGCGGCTCGGCGCGGGTGCTGACGGATCTGGTCGGGGGCCGCCGTCCCGACATCAGCATGGAAGGCTTGAGCATGAGCCGCTATGCAGCGGGCAGCGCCCATGCGTGATCCACTTGGTCGGCCGGAACGCTGTGTTTGGTATTTCAGGCAAAGGGGCAAGCCACGCAAAATCACGGAGCTCGGCGAGCTCGCTTCGGCCCTGTTTGAGCAGAATTGCTGCTGCCGGGTTTTCCCAGCTGGGCGGCTCACTAATAGCTTAAGTGGCAAGCTCGACCTTGGTATAGGTCCCCGCCTTCGCGAGGACGATGTTTTGGGGCCGCAGGCCGTGGCACATCGCCTTCGCGCAGGCGGGGGGCTATAGCACGCGTGCACAGCGTTCCCCCTCTAATAGCGCAGCTACCAGGTCGTCGTCTTTGACACCGACGACGCCTGGCTGGCGGTAATGGTCAAGCAGGATTTGCAGCGAACTGCTGGCGCTGGGCGGCGCACTGGGCTTGAAAACCCGCACCCTGGTGGCGACTTAGGCGGCGCTGGTGCGCGGCAGGATCACCGTGAACACGGTGCCTGCCTGTTCGCTCGAGGCGGCGTGGATACTGCCGCCATGGGCCAGCGCGATTTCACGTGCCACAAACAAACCCAGTCCCAGACTGGTGCGCGGGCGCGCATCCGGATCGACGCCGGGCAGTTGCACCAGCGGGCTGAAGATCGTTTCAAGCGACTCGGTCGCAATCACGGGGCCGTCATTGGTGACGGCGATGGTGACGTCGGCCGCGCTGCCAGTCAGGCGCAGGCGCACCGGCTGCGCCTCGGTGCCGTACTGGGCACCGTTGACCAGCAGATTGGTCAGCAGCTGCTGCATGCGCACGCCGTCGAACTGGCCGTCCAGCACGCCCTCGGCCTGCATGTCGAAGCGGGTGGCGGGATGGGTGGCGCTGGCGTCGTCCAGTGCAGCCTGGCCGATGGCGCGCAGGTTGGCCGCCTGCAGGATGGTGGGCATGCCCGCGCCAAGCTGGGTGCGGGTGTAGCCGATCAAGTCTTCCACCATTGCGCTCATGAGGCGGGCGCCACGCTTGACGCGCAGGCCAATGTCGGCCACCTTGGCCGGTTCCAGCCGCACCTGCGACAGCAAGTCGCCAGCCGTAGTCATGCTTGACAAGGGCGCGCGCAGATCGTGCCCCAAAATGGCCAGGAACAGTTCCCGCGTGTGGTCGGCCCTGGCCGAATAGGTGACCACCGATTCAGCCAGCGCCTGGTCGATCGCTTCATTGAAGCGCACCATGTGCTGTACGGCCTGGGCATTCATCTGGCTTACGTGCGGCAGCCACAGACGCAGCACGGTCGCGCGCAGGGCGCGGAACTCGGCTGACAGCTGCAGCAGGGAAAAGTCGCTGGCCTGGCGCAGCGCGCCATGGATCGAGGCGGCACTTTGTCCGCTGGCCGCATCCGGCGCCAGGCCCTGCGATTTGGCCAGCTGTTCTTCGTCGTTTTGCAAGGTGCCGATATCGAGCGCAATCGCGCTCAGGATCTGGCGCGCATGGTCGCGCAGGGCCAGCGGGCTCATTTGGTCGGCAGCCGGCGCCTGAGTGCCGGCAAAGGCTTCCCATTCGGCCAGAATGGCATCCATGCTGTCATCGATGAATTGGTCGAGCCTCATGGGCGCGTTCCGGTGTCGGACACGGCAGTTCCTTGGCACATGGCGGGGATCCCATTGTATGCGATCGCCCGCAAGTACCACGAAAAATTGTGACTACAGGTTATCCTGGTCAGGAATCAGGTCGTCGTCCGCCGGCGCGCCGGGGATGGTGTACTTTTCTTCGGCCCAGGCACCAAGGTCAATCTGCTTGCAGCGTTCGGAACAGAAGGGACGGAACTTGTTTGCCTCGGTCCACTCGACTTTTTTCTGGCAGGTAGGGCAATTTACAACTGGCATAGCGTGACTCACAGCGTTAGAAGTTGCACAGCGTGAGTTCGAATGGAACGTCGTCTTCCAGCGGCTTCGGTTTCAGGTCGCCGCCTTGGGTGGTAAAGCGAACCCACAGCATGTATTTGTTGGCGGATATTTCTGGAATGGCGCCCAGACTGTCGTCCAGGGTCAGGCGCAGCATCTGGTAAACCTTGCCTTGCAGCATTTGCTGGTAGCTGCCGGCGATGGCAATCATCTTGACCGGGCCACCCGAGTCGCGCAGCAGGCGCAGCACCAGGGCCAGTGCGTCAAACAGGGGCGCCAGCGGGGCAAACCAGTTGATGATGTCATTGAAGCGCTGTTCGGCCGGCCGCCGCTGCCAGGCGTAGTAGGAGGGCAGATCGAATTCACAGGCGCCGCCAGGGATGATGGTGCGGCCGCGAATGCTCATCAGCCATTCATTGTCGCGCACGTTCTGGCCGGTCTTGCCTTGCGCTGCCACCAGGGCAGCGCTGACGGTTTCCAGCTCGGCCAGCACGGCGTTGAGCATGTCGGCGGCGACATTCGGATTGGAGCGGTAACTGAGCAGCGACTGCTTCTGGCGCTCCAGCTCTTGCAGCAGATCGGACTTGAGGTCAGCGCGGCCAGCCACTTCGAGCATGTCGAAAATGGTGGCCAGGGCAACGTGATGTTGCATCGCATGTTCTTGGTGGACAAAGAACTTGAATTTTTCGTATAGGTCTTCCAGCCGCAACAACGTGCGTATGCGCTCGTTGAAAGGGTATTCGTAGACGATCAAAATGACATCCCTTTACTTTGTGGGCCGGAGGAGAATCACGTGATTTTGAACCAAGAGAAGCAAAATTACAAACGCTCGCTTGGCAATCGTGACAATCTATCCGAAAAAGCCAGATATTTCTCGTGTAAAAGGGCAATTTGGGGTCGCAACTGCTCGCGCCCGCTGTCATTTCTCACCACGTCGTCGGCTGCGGCCAGCCGGTCGGCACGCGAAATCTGGGTGGCCATGATGGCGCGAACTTGCTCTTCTGACAAGTTGTTGCGGGCCATGACGCGCGCCACTTGCATTTCTTCGGGACAATCGATGGCCAGCACTCGTGTCACGCGTGCGCGCCAGGTACCCGATTCGATCAGCAGCGGCACCACAAAGATGACGTACGGGGCGCGACTTGCCGCGGCCTGGGCCAGCGCTTCGTCACGGATGCGGGGATGCAAAATCGCTTCCAGGCGCTGGCGGGCGCCCGCATCGGCAAACACCAGCTCGCGCATGGCACGCCGTTCCAGGGCACCGCTGGGGTCGGCATAGCCGGGCCCGAACTGGGTCACGATGTCGGCCATGGCGGCTCCGCCCGGCGCGGTCAGGGCATGGGCAATCAAGTCGGTATCGACCAGGGCCGCGCCCAGCTCGGCAAACATATCGGCCACGGTGGTCTTGCCGCAGCCAATGCCGCCGGTTAAGCCGACGCTGAAACGGGCAGGAGGCGCGCTCTGCATCGGCTCAGACCGGCTGGCCGGGATTGAAATACATGCCCATCAGGGTGGCAATTTCCGGGCGGAACAGCAGGGCCAGCATGCCGGCCCCAGCCAGGTAAGGGCCAAAGGGAATCCGGGTGTCGCGGCCATTGCCGGCGAACATCATCAGACTGATGCCAACCACGGCGCCCACCACGGACGAGAGCAGGATGATGGCGGGCAGCATCTGCCAGCCCATCCACGCACCCAGCGCCGCCAGCAGCTTGAAGTCGCCGCCACCCATGCCATCCATCTTTCTGACCAGCTTGAACAGGGCATTCACGCCCCACAGCACCAGGTAACCGGCGGCGGCGCCAAGCACGGCGTCGGGCAGCGTGGCAAATGCGCCGCGGATATTGATCAGCAAACCAAGCCACAGCAGCGGCAGGGTCAGATCGTCCGGCAAGTACTGGGTATCGAGATCGATGAAGGTCATGGCAATGAGCATCAGGCCGAAGACTGCCGCCCCCAGGCCGGCCCAGCCGCTGCCAAACTGCCAGATCATCCAGGCCGCCGTCACGCCCGACAGCAGTTCGATGGCCGGGTAGCGCGCCGAAATCGGCGCCTTGCAGCCACGGCACTTGCCGCGCAAGACCAGGTAGCTGATCACGGGCACATTTTCCAGGGCCGTGATCTTGTGGCCGCAGTGGGGGCAGGCGGAGCGGGGGACCGAGAGCGTATAGGTATCGGTATGCACTGGCTCTTTGCCCACGTGTTCGGCGCAGGCGTTTTCAAATTCGCGCTCCAGCATCTTGGGCATGCGGTGGATGACCACGTTGAGGAAACTGCCGATCAGCAAACCGAACAAGGCGGCGGCAAAGGTCGGGAGCGCGCTGAAAGGCGCTGCAAAAAGAAACTGGTCCATGGAATCCGTTTTGGTTAAGGTCCGCTTGAAAGCACATCGCCCCCGAACAGGCTAGCCTGCGCGAGGGCGATCTTACTGCGTTTGTTGCGTTACGTCGACGCTGCTGCCGTCAGACCACCGCGCCCAGCTTGAAGATCGGCAGGTACATCGCGACCACCAGGCCGCCGATGATCACGCCCAGCACCACCATGATCAGCGGTTCCATCAGCGAGGCGAGGGCGGCGACTGCTTCATCGACTTCATCTTCGAAGAAGCCGGCCACTTTGCCCAGCATCGAGTCAAGCGCACCGGATTCTTCACCAATGGCGACCATCTGGGTCACGATCGGCGGGAACACATTGGCGTTTTGCATGGCCATGGTCAGGCTGGTACCGGTCGATACTTCGTTTTGAATCTTTTTGGTCGCTTCCAGGTACAGCGCATTACCAGCCGCGCCACCGACCGAGTCGAGCGCTTCCACCAGCGGCACGCCGGCGGCAAACATGGTGGCCAGGGTGCGCGTCCAGCGTGCAATCGCGGCCTTGCGGATCACCGTGCCGAAGATGGGCAGACGCAGCAGCAGCAAGTCCATGGTGCGCTGCATCTTGGCCGAGCGTTGCCAGCTCTGGAAGAAGAAGTACAGACCGGCAAAGATACTGCCGAAGATGGCCCACCACCATTCAACGAAGAAGTCGGAAATGGCCATCACGAACAGGGTTGGTGCCGGCAGATCGGCGCCAAAGCTGGTGAATACGGTTTTGAACGCAGGCACCACCCAGATCATGATCACGGCCGTGACCACGAACGCCACGCCCAGAATCGAAATCGGGTACATCAGCGCCGACTTGATCTTGGCCTTCATGGCAATCGTTTTTTCCTTGTAGACCGCCAGACGGGTCAGCAAGTCTTCCAGAATACCGGCTTGTTCACCGGCGCCCACCAGGTTACAGAACAGGGGGTCGAAATACAGCGGGTATTTGCGGAACGCGTTGTTCAGGCTGGTACCGGTCTCGATATCGCCGCGCAAGTCCTGAATCAGTTTTGCCATCGATGGGTTCGAGTGGCCTTTGCTGACGATGTCGAACGATTGCAGCAGCGGCACGCCCGCCTTCATCATCGTGGCCAGCTGGCGCGTGAAGACCGAGATATCCTTGTCGGTGATCTTGCGGCCGCTGCGCATGGATTTTTTCTTGACCTTGGTGACCATCACGCCCTGGCGACGCAGGGTGACGTTCACGATGGCCTCGCCGCCGGCGCGAATCTCGCCGCGCACGATCTTGCCGGTCTTGTCCTTGCCTTCCCAGGCGTAGATGGCTTCCTTGGTGGCGGCGGTTTTTGGTGGTGCAGTTGCCATAAATTTCCTATTCGTTGGTACAGCCGAGTACTTCTTCCAGGCTGGTCAAGCCCTGTTTCACTTTCATCAGGCCCGAACGGCGCAAGGATTTCACGCCTTCCAGCTCCGACTGGGTGGCAATCTCCATCGAGTTGCCGTGAGCGAGAATGATTTTTTCAATGGCCGGGGTAATCGGCATGATCTGGTAAATACCCACCCGGCCCTTGTAGCCGCCGCCCAGGCAGCGGTCGCAGCCGACCGGACCGTAGGGCTTCCAGTTGCCCTCGAGCTCGTCCGGCTTGAAGCCGGCCGCCAGCAGGATCTCGCGCGAGGTCTCGAGCGGTTTTTTGCAGGTGCACAGGCGGCGCGCCAGGCGCTGCGCGGTAATCATGATGACCGAGGATGCAATATTGAATGGCGCCACGCCCATGTTCATCAAACGGGTCAGGGTCGACGGCGCATCGTTGGTGTGCAAGGTGGAAAACACCATGTGACCGGTTTGCGCGGCCTTGATCGCAATGTCGGCCGTTTCCAGGTCGCGAATCTCACCGACCATGATGATGTCCGGATCCTGGCGCAGGAAGGACTTCAGGGCCACCGGGAAGGTCAGACCGGCGCGGTCATTCACGTTCACCTGGTTCACACCGGGCAAGTTAATCTCGGCAGGGTCTTCCGCGGTCGAAATATTGATGCCCGGTTTATTAATCACGTTCAAGCAGGTGTACAGCGACACCGTCTTGCCGGAACCGGTTGGGCCCGTAACCAGCACCATTCCGTAAGGACGCTGAATGGCGTCCAGCAGCAATTCTTTCTGGTCCGGATCGTAACCCAGCGCGTCAATCCCCATCTGGGCCTGGGTGGCATCCAGAATACGCATGACGGTCTTTTCGCCGAACAGGGTCGGCAAGGTACTGACCCGGAAATCGATCGTCTTCACTGGCGACAGCACCAGGCGCATGCGGCCGTCTTGCGGCACCCGCTTTTCGGAAATGTCGAGCTTGGCCAGCACCTTGATGCGCGAGACCAGCTTGTCGCGGATCGACACTGGCGGCTGGGCGTGTTCACGCAGCACACCGTCGACCCGCAGACGGATGCGGTAGAATTTTTCGAACGGTTCGAAGTGGATATCGGAGGCGCCCAGATTGATCGCGTCCATCAGAATCTTGTTCAGGAACTTGACGATCGGCGCGTCTTCAATGTCGGCCTGCGCCTGCTCACTGGCCGCGGCCGGTGAGGAATCGTCGGCGAAGGTAATGTCCTCTTCGTCGCCGCTCATCATTTCAGTGATGTTCTGCTCGGCCGTTTTGCCCAGATTGTTCAGCCAGGCAAGCAGTACATCGTGGGCCACGATCACCGGCTCCACCTGGGCTTCGCTCTGGAATTTGATCTGGTCCAGCGCCTGCGTATTGGTCGGGTCCGAGATTGCCACCGACATCTTGTTGCCGCGCTTGGCCAGGGCGATCACGCGCTGCGTCTGCATCAGCTTGTTATCGATCGCGTTCGCCGGCAACGATTCCATACTGAAGCCGGCCAGGTCCATCAGCGGGTAGCCGAAGGTTTCGGCACAGAAAGCCGCCAGCGAGCGGGCGTCCATGGTGCCGCTGCCAATGACCGCGTCAATGAAGGCGCTCTTGTCGATCTGCGCTTTCTTTTGCAGTGCGTCAGCCTGCTGGACGTTCAGACGCCCAGCCTGCATCAGCGCACGCGCCAAGCCGGACATTGGGTTACCTGACGCCGCGTTCGGAAGGACTGCTGCCATAGTTGAAAGCGTTTTTAAAAAGAGTGAGAAAACGGCAAAGGCGCCGCCCAGCGGTTACCAGAACAGCCGACTGCCTTGGATCATGCCTCTGAGCATCACATTTGTAAAGGGTTACTCGCAGGAGAAGACCTCCAGCTGAGGCGTGCTTACCACGTAGTCATAATGTCACGAAATGTTGCATTGTGCCGTCAGGGGGGAGTCAGGCGTAGCGTGCTGTTAACGGTCGCTGCAATTTGACAACTTTAATCGCCTGGTTTTTGACCTGGATGACTTCAATCACCACACCGCCGATCTTGAGCGCGATCGGGGCGTCGGGGATATCCTGCAGCTGCTCAAGCATCAGACCGTTCAGGGTTTTCGGCCCGTCCAGCGGGAAGTCGAGGTCGAGCCGCTTATTAATATCGCGCAAGGCCGTGCTGCCCTCGAGCAGGCACTCGCCGCGCACGTCCCAGTCGAAGCTTTCGCTGCGGGCCGCGCCTGGAACCGAGGTGGTGAATTCGCCGATCATTTCTTCAATAATGTCGTCCAGTGTCACCAGGCCCTGCACTTCGCCGTATTCGTCGACGATGATGCCCAGGCGTTCCTTGTTTTCCTGAAAATACTGCAGTTGTGTAAATACGCTGGTATCCTGGGGAATATAGTATGGGGTGCTGAGCAGGTCGCGGAAGTGCTGCACCGTCAGCGGCTCTTCTTCATTGAGCAGGGCCACCGCGTGGCGCACATGCAGGATGCCGAGAATCTGGTTGATCTCGCCTTCGTACACCGGCAGCTTGTTGTGATAACACGTGGTCAGCTGGCGCTTGATCTCCTCCACTGGCACGGCCAGGTTGAGCGCCTCGATCTGCGCACGCGGGGTCATGATGTCGTCCACCTTGGTGGTTTCCAGGTCGAACAAGTTCAGCAGGATACTTTTATGCTTTTGCGGAATGAAATTGCCGCCTTCCAGCACAATCGCGCGCAATTCCTCGGGCGAGACGCGGTGCTGCTGGGCTGCGTTGGCAGGGCGCACGCCCAGTACCAGCAAGACCACGCGCACGAACAGGTTGACGAACCAGATCAGCGGCGCGCCGACGGCCATCAAGGGCTTGAGCAGGGTGCTGGCGCCCAGTGACAAATTCTCCGGATAGCTGGCGCCAATGAATTTGGGCGTGATTTCGCCAAACACGATCAGCACGAAGGCCATCACGGCAATCGCGGTAAAAATGGCGCTGTAGTCGAGCCCGAAGAAGGAAATTGCAATCGCGGTGGCGGCCGCCGTGGCCAGGGCATTGACCAGGGTATTGGCAATCAGGATCAGCGACAGCAGGCGATCAGTGCGCTCCAGCAGCCACAAGGTGGTGGCCGCGCTGCGAAAGCCGCGCTTGGCCAGACTGCGCAGGCGATAGCGGTTGGCCGCCATGAGCGCCGTCTCCGCCATGGCGAAAAAGGCTGAACAGAAAATCAGGAAGATGAGTGCGGCGACAAGCACCCAGAGTGGTACGGTATCCAAGGCTCACCGTAGAGAAACTTGCATGGGCAGCGCCAACCATGGCAGCCGCAGAGTGATCGATTTTAAGGCAAGCACAGTTGCAGTGCAAGTTAGACCATGTCCGGCCTAGCCATTCCACCAGTGCGAGGTTTCGCCCATGGCTGGCAGGCGCGCCTGCTGTGCCGCGTGAATGATGCCTGCGGCTAGTGCCTGCTCGGCATCGAAGATACGGGCATTGCCAAACAGATTGGTGCGGATATCGTCCTTGATGCCGGCTTCACGCGTGGCATCTTCAAAAATGCTGGCATACCGTTCAGCGTCGAAATCCAGGCAGTCGCGCCATTCGCTCACGCGTGAATGGTCGGCTGCCACCAGCGAGCCGAACCCCCAGTGCAGCGGGTGGACCAGGAAGCGGGTGCCCGGGCAGGCGTAGCGCTTGCTGCCCGCCAGAAAAATCACCACCCCAACGGACTCGACGCTGCCCACGTTGAAGGTGGTCAGCGGCAGCGGCAGCGACTTGAGGAAAAAGTAGAGCGCGAAGCCGGCAGTCATGTTGCCGCCTTCGGTGGACATATGCAATTCGATTTCGCTGGCGCCGCTCTGCAGCGCCTGCAGGCACAGGTTGCGGACCGTGCAGGCCGAGGCATGGTTGATCGGGCCAATGAAGTGAACGATGTGCAAAGACATTTTTTCTCCCGGGGCTTCTACCAGGAAAGCATAGCAAGCTTTTCGCTTTTGACGGGTTCTGCTGCGCTCAGCTGCCGCGGTAGGTCGAGTAGGACCAGGGCGTGACCACCAGCGGCACGTGATAATTCTGGTCTGGCGCGGCAATGCCAAAGGCAATCGTCACACGGTCAACAAAGCGCGGTTCGGGCAAGTCGATGCCCTGGGCAGCAAAGTAATCGCCGGCGGCAAACACCAGTTCGTAGCGGCCGGCGCGCATGGTCTCGCCTTCCAGCAGGGGGGCGCCGCAGCGGCCGTCGGCGTTGGTCACGGCGCGCGTGACCAGGGTGCGCTGGGCACCGTCAAGCAGATACAGTTCGATGTGCACGCCAGCAGCAGGCTTGCCTTGCGTGGTGTCGAGCACGTGGGTACTGAGTTTTCCCATGATGGTCCTATATGGCTGGGGTGATCTGAATATGGTGGGAATCATATACTGTTGTGTGGCGGTCAATATATGATGGCTGATATACCTAACGCCCTTTCTGCCCATGACCACTTACGATAATTATCCACGCGATCTAGTCGGCTACGGCCGCAGCCCCGTTCACCCGCAATGGCCAGGGCAAGCCCGCGTGGCGCTGCAATTCGTCCTTAATTATGAAGAGGGCGGCGAAAACAATATTCTGCATGGCGATCCGGCTTCGGAGACGTTTTTATCCGAAATCATCGGCGCACAAGCCTTCCCCGCCCGTCACATGAGCATGGAATCGCTCTATGAATATGGTTCCCGCGCCGGGCTGTGGCGCTTGCTGCGGATGTTCGAGGATCGCAAGTTGCCGCTCACGGTGTTCGGGGTCTCGATGGCGCTCAAGCGCAACCCGGAAGCGGTAGCCGCATTTCAGGAACTGGGCCACGAAATTGCGTGCCATGGCTTGAAATGGATCTCGTACCAGAACGTGGACGAAACCACCGAGCGCGCCCATATGGCCGAAGCAGTGCAGATCATCCGCGACTTGACGGGCAGTGCGCCGGCAGGCTGGTACACGGGCCGCGATTCGCCCAACACGCGCCGCCTGGTCGTTGAGCATGGCGGCTTTGAGTACGACGCCGATTACTACGGCGACGACCTGCCGTTCTGGCAGCCGGTGCAGCACGCTGGCGGCGTTACACCACAGCTGATCGTGCCCTATACGCTGGACACCAACGACATGCGCTTCGCTGCCATGCAGGGCTTTAACTCCGGCACCCAGTTCTTCGACTATCTGAAAGATGCGTTTGACGTGCTGTACGCCGAAGGCGACCCGGCCGGCCTGAACCAGCCGAAGATGCTGTCGATCGGCCTGCATTGCCGCATTGTCGGACGCCCGGCGCGCGCGGCCGCACTGGCGCGCTTTCTCGATTATGTGCAAAGCCACGACAAGGTGTGGATCACGCGCCGCATCGATATTGCGCGGCACTGGCGTGCCACCCATCCATTTGTGTCGCCTGAACGCACATGAAAACAATCGATGCACTTGTTGACAAGGGGGATCCGGCGCTGCCGCTTCTGCAGTCGTGGATTGCGCAAGCGGGCGTCCGGTGCGAACTGCTGCCCCCTTCGGAGGAGCGCCAGCGCATTCTGCTGGAGCTGCAAGTGACGACCCATTCCTTGCTCGGCACCGCAGCCTACGAGACCGGCGGCTTACTGGTGGACCATGGCTGGCTGCGAATTCTTGGTTCAGGCCACCCTGCGTTGCTGCGCAATCTGGTCGACTGGAATGAAGACCGGTCTGCCAG
Organism: Massilia sp. CF038; assembly: GCF_900129765.1. Classification (GTDB taxonomy): domain Bacteria; phylum Pseudomonadota; class Gammaproteobacteria; order Burkholderiales; family Burkholderiaceae_D; genus Telluria_A. The sequence continues at coordinate 1,629,065 of NZ_FQWU01000002.1, read as the reverse complement.
CTTCCTGTTGGTTGCTGACGACGTCATTGGCGGCTTTTTTGCCTTGAACGGTGGCGCCTTTGGCGACGATATCGGCAGCGTGTTTTACTGGGCGCCGGACAGCCTGGAATGGGAAGCATGCGGCTTCGGCTACAGCAGCTTCGTGGAGTGGGCCATGAGTGGAGCGTTGAAACAATTCTACGCGGGACATTACTGGGAAGGATGGGAGGCGGAGGTTGGGGCGGTGCATGGCGATAAATGCTACAACTTCGTTCCACCATTGTTCTTGAGCACGCAACCGCCGAGTCCGCGATCGCGCCGCTTGATTTCCGTGGCTGAGCAATATGCGGTGAACATGTCTTTCAGCGAGCAACTAAGTGACCCGCCCGAAGCTGGATAAAACGCTGTCCATTAGCGGCCGGTTTGGGTAGAGTCATGGCGAAAACATTTCTAACCGGAACGTTATGCGTACAAAAGACTGGATCTGTCGATCCTGCGGGTCGAACAATGCCGCGCAGTTTGCCCATTGCACAGAGTGTGGCCTGCGTGGGTTCGCCCATGGGGCCGAGCTGGACGTCGCCGCGCTCGACAAGGAGGCTGTCAGCGCCGCATTTCTGCAGTTCCAGGGCAGCGGACAAGCCTTGCTCCCGCAGCCCCGACCGGTGCGCGATTTTTTGAATCGCCACCTATGGATCAAGTACTGTATCGCGCTGCTGCTGTTCATTCCCGGCGCTGTCGCGCTGGTCGTGTTTGTGGTCGCGCGCGATCCGCTGACCATGTGCCTGGCACTTGCGGCCTTCCTGCCCATTACCATGCTGGCCGCAGCACTTGGCATTGAGCGGCCAGAGTCCGGGTGCGCCGTCTCATGGGAAAGCGCTGATATCTAAAATACGCGAATGCATATAAGCTGACGGCCGCCCAGTGTTAACCTAGTACACTGGGATAAAGCCGAGGCAAGAATGTCAACACCGATCCGTTTCTACTATCAGGGCGCCGTGCGCGAAGTGCGCAATGCCGCGCCAACCCAGACCATTTTGCAGCATCTGCGCGATGATCTGCACTGCACCGGCACCAAGGAAGGCTGTGCCGAGGGCGACTGCGGCGCCTGCACGGTGGTGATCGGTACGCTCAAGGATGGCCAGGTCGAGATGAAGGCGGTCAATTCCTGCATCCAGCTCACACCCACGCTTGACGGCAAGGCCTTGTTCTCGGTGGAAGACTTGCAGCAGCCTGATGGCGCGCTGCACCCGGTCCAGCAAGCCATGGTCGAATGCCACGGCTCCCAATGCGGCTTTTGCACGCCTGGATTCGTGATGTCCCTGTGGGGCATGTACCTGAAACAGGATGGCGTCAAACCAAGCCGCTGCCAGGTCGACGATGCCTTGTCCGGCAATCTGTGCCGCTGCACTGGCTACCGCCCGATCATTGATGCCGCAATGCGCATGGGCGAACTGCCCAAGGTGGATTTTGACCGCACCGCCCTGGCCGCACAGCTGGCGCCCTTGCAGCGCGAGGCTATGAGTGTCTACAGCGCCGATGGGCGCAACTTCCTGGCGCCACGCACGCTCGACGAGCTGGTGCAGGCGCGCGCTACCCATCCGCAAGCCACGCTGCTGGCCGGCTCCACCGATATCGGGCTCTGGGTCACCAAGCAGATGCGCGACTTGGGCGACATCATCTACCTCGGTCATGTCGAAGCGCTGCGCACGGTCACCGAGGCTGGCGGCATGATCGAGATCGGCGCCGGTGTCACGCTGGAAGACGCGTACCGCGCCGTCTGCAAGCACTATCCCGAACAACTGTCTGAAATGTGGCAGCGCTTTGCCTCGCTGCCGATCCGCAACGCAGGCACGCTTGGTGGCAATGTCGCCAATGGCTCGCCGATTGGCGATTCCATGCCCTGGCTGATTGCCCTGGGCAGCGAGGTGGTGCTGCGCTCCGGCGCCGGTGAGCGCGTGCTGGCGCTGGAAAACCTGTACCTCGGTTATCAGAAAAAAGACCTGCATCCGGACGAATTTGTCCAGGCCGTGCGCGTGCCGCTGCCGCGCGCGGGTGTACAGTTTCGCACCTACAAGCTGGCCAAGCGCTTCGACCAGGATATCTCTGCCGTGTGCGCCGCGTTTGCCTGCCGCTTCGATGGCGATACCGTCGTGGAAGCGCGCATTGCCTTTGGCGGCATGGCCGCCACGCCGAAACGCGCTGCGGCGACCGAAGCGCTGCTGTTGGGCCAGCCGTGGAACGAGGCGACCGTCAGTGCCGCCATGGCCGCCATGGCGCACGACTACGCGCCACTGTCAGACATGCGCGCCTCCAGCGCTTACCGTATGAAGACAGCGCAGAATCTGCTGCGCCGCTATTGGTTCGAGACGCGCGCCGTGGCGCCGCTGGCCAATGCCGATGTCAACGCGTTCGCCGTGCGCGCCTGAGGAGAACACCATGAACGACACAGCCGCACCAGCAATCAAGGCCGCCGCCTGGACCGGCGTCGGTCTCGCGCGCCCGCACGAATCGGCCGAACTGCATGTACTTGGCCAGGCCACCTATACCGACGACATCGCGGAAGTGCAGGGGACCCTGCACGCCGCTCTGGGCCTGTCATCCAAAGCGCACGCGAAGATCACCGCCATCGACCTGGCTGCCGTCAAGGCCAGCCGCGGCGTGGTCGCGGTGCTGACCGTGCAGGACATCCCCGGCACCAACGATTGTGGTCCGATCATCCATGACGATCCGATTCTCGCCGACGGTCTGGTGATGTATGTGGGCCAGCCGATTTTTATTGTTGTCGCCGATACCCACGACAATGCACGCCGTGCCGCGCGGCTTGGCAACATCACTTACGAAGAGCTGCCTGCGATCCTCACGCCGCAGGCTGCCCGTGCGGCCCAGTCGTATGTGCTGCCGCCCATGCGCCTGCAACGTGGCGACTATCAGGCGGCATTCGAGAAGGCGCCCCATTCGGTCAAGGGTGAGCTGTATGTGGGCGGCCAGGAGCAGTTCTACCTGGAGGGCCAGATCTCGTACGCGATTCCCAAGGAAGACAAGGGCATGCTGGTCCTGTGCTCGACCCAGCACCCGAGCGAGATGCAGCACGTGGTGGCGCACGCGCTCGGTCTGCATTCGCACCATGTGGTGGTGGAATGCCGGCGCATGGGGGGCGGCTTTGGCGGCAAGGAGTCGCAGTCGGCGCTGTGGGCGGCGGCGTCTGCCATTGCCGCGGTCAAGGTCCGGCGCCCGGTCAAGCTGCGCGCCGACCGCGACGACGACATGCTCGTCACCGGCAAGCGCCACTGCTTCCATTACGAATACGAAGTCGGGTATGACGACAGCGGCAAGATCATCGCGGCCAAGGTTGACATGGTTACCCGTGCCGGCTATTCGGCCGATCTGTCCGGCCCCGTCGCCACACGCGCGGTCTGCCACTTCGACAATACCTATTATTTGTCCGACGTTGATATCCGCGCCGCCTGCGGCAAGACCAACACGCAATCGAATACCGCCTTCCGCGGTTTTGGCGGGCCGCAGGGCGCCATCGCTATCGAATACATCATCGATGAAATCGCGCGCAATCTGGGGCGCGACGCGCTCGATATCCGGCGCCTCAATTTCTATGGACGCGACAGCGACAACGTCACGCCCTACGGCCAGGTCATTGTCGACAATGTGATTCACGAACTGGCGGCCGAGCTGGAGGAAACCAGTGAGTACCGCGCGCGCCGCAGCGCCATCGATGCCTTCAACGCCACCAGCCCCGTGCTGAAAAAAGGACTGGCCCTCACGCCCGTCAAATTCGGGATCGCCTTCAACGTTACCCATTTGAATCAGGCAGGGGCGCTGGTGCATGTGTACGTGGATGGCTCGATCCTGGTCAACCATGGCGGTACCGAAATGGGGCAAGGCATCAACACCAAGGTCATGCAGGTGGTGGCGCATGAACTGGGCGTGGACATGGCCCATGTCCGCGCCACCGCGACCGATACCAGCAAGGTTGCCAATACTTCGGCCACGGCCGCTTCCACCGGCGCCGACTTGAACGGCAAGGCCGCGCAGGATGCGGCGCGCCAGATCCGTGAGCGCCTGGCCGCGTATGCGGTCAAGCTGTATGGCGGCGAGGAACAGGCGGTGCTGTTTGCCGCCGATACCGTGCACGTCAACGGCCACGAAGTGCCGTTCCCCGTGCTGGTGCAAAAGGCTTACCTGGCGCGGGTGCAGTTATGGTCCGACGGTTTTTATGCCACGCCCCATCTGCACTGGGATCCAAAAACCATGAACGGCCACCCGTTCTCGTACTACGCCTACGGCGCAGCCGTGGCCGAAGTGGTGGTCGACACCCTGACCGGCGAATGGAAGCTGCTGCGCGCCGACGCGCTGTACGACGCCGGCAAGTCGCTTAATCCTGCGATCGATAGCGGCCAGGTGGAGGGTGCTTTCATCCAGGGCATGGGCTGGCTCACGACAGAGGAACTGTGGTGGAACGCGGGCGGCAAATTGATGACGCACGCGCCATCGACCTACAAAATTCCCGGCGTGTCCGACTGTCCCGAAGACTTCCGCGTGCGCCTGTTCGAGAACAGCAATGTGGAAGACAGCATCCATCGCTCCAAGGCCGTGGGCGAGCCGCCCTTGCTGTTGCCGTTCTCGGTGTTTTTTGCCATTCGCGATGCCGTCTCCGCCGTGGGTGGGCACAAGGTCAATCCGCCCCTGAACGCGCCCGCCACCAGCGAAGCGATCCTGAATGCCGTATCCGCCGTCGAGGCGGCCGTGGCACAGGCGGCATGATGGACGACTGGCGCAACGCTGCGCAGCCTGGCCCGGCGGCCGTGCTGGTGACGGTGGCCACGGTCGAAGGGTCCGGTCCGCGCGCGCCTGGTGCACGCATGCTGGTCACGCCGGAACAGGTGTTTGACACCATCGGCGGCGGCCACCTGGAGCTGCGCGCGGTGGAAATTGCGCGCGCTATGCTCTCTGATGCCCGTGTGCGCCATATCGAACGTTTCGCCCTGGGGCCCAGCCTGGGCCAGTGTTGTGGCGGTGTGGTGCACCTGGCGTTCGAACTGGCCGATCCGGCCCAGGCTTCGCTGCTGGCGCAACGCCTGCGCGACGATACCTGGCGCATGGTGGCGCTCGACGGCGCCCCCGATGCAGCGCTGTTCCATGCCGACGGCGCGCTGTTGTGGGGCACAGCCTGCCCGCCATTTGCGCGTGAACGCGGCACCCATGTCATGCAGGAGCAGGATGGACGGCGCTGGCTGGTCGACCAGGTACAGGCCCCGCGCGACCATCTGGTGCTGTTTGGCGCCGGCCACGTGGGCCAGGCGATCGTGCGTGCGTTGGCGTATCTGCCTTGCACCGTCACCTGGGTCGATGAGCGCGACGATATGTTCCCGCACAGCGTGCCGGCCAATGTCACGGTCGAGGCAACCGATGTTCCCGAAGCGCTGGTGGCAAGCGCGCCGCCCGGTGCGGCCTACCTCGTCATGACCCACAGCCACGCGCTCGACCAGCGCCTGACCGAGGCGATCATGGCGCGCGACGGCGTTGGCTGGTTTGGCCTGATCGGCTCCCTGACCAAGCGCCGCCAGTTCGAACACCGCCTGCGCGCCAGGGGCGTGGACGGATCCCGCATTGCCGCCATGGTGTGCCCGATCGGGCTGCCAGGCATCACCAACAAGGCACCGGCGGTGATCGCCGCATCGGTGTGCGCCCAGCTGCTGACGGTGTGGGAGGAGGCCGCGCACCGCAGCGCTGGCGCCCCGCCATTAAGGCTGGTAGCCTCAAGTCAAACGTAATCCGAAAGAGTCAGATGTCAATCGCACCACAACCACTGCAAGCCTTCCGAGCCAGCTTGCTGCACTTTCACGCCGATCCGGCCTTTCAGCCTGACGCCTTTGCGTGGCACCAGGATGGCTTGCTGCTGGTCGAAGACGGCAAGATCAAGGCCGCTGGCGACTACGCGAGCCTGATTGCCACCCTGGCGCCCGGCACCCCCGTGCGCGACTACCGGGGCAAGATCATCATGCCGGGCTTTATCGACACCCATCTGCATTTCCCGCAGACCGACATGATTGCCTCGCCCGCGCCTGGCCTGTTGCCCTGGCTGGAGACCTACACCTTCCCGACCGAGCGTCAGTTTGGCGACCCTGCGCACGCGCGCGAAGTGGCCGATTTCTTCCTCGACGAACTGCTGCGCTGCGGGACCACCACGGCCATGGTGTACTGCACCGTGCACCGCGAGTCCGTGGACGCCTTCTTTGAGGCGAGCGCCGCACGCAATCTGCGTATGGCCGCCGGCAAGATTCTGATGGACCGCAACTGCCCCGAATTCTTGTGCGATACCGCCGAGGGCGGCGTGCGCGAGAGCGAAGAACTGATTCGCAAGTGGCACAAGCAGGGCCGCGCCATGTACGCCATCACGCCGCGCTTTGCGCCCACCTCGACCGAACAGCAGCTGCGCCTGACGGGCGAGCTGGCACGTGCCTATCCCGACACCTTCATTCAGACCCACGTGTCGGAAAACCCGGACGAATGCAAATGGGTGCAATCGCTGTTCCCGCAGGCGCGCAGCTACCTGGACGTGTACGACAGCATGGGCCTGATGCGCGAGCGCGCCATGTATGGACACTGCATCTGGCTCGACGAGCGCGATTTTGCGCGTATGGCAGAATCGGGTGCGGCCGCTGCCATCTGCCCTACCTCGAACCTGTTCCTGGGCAGTGGCCTGTTTGACTTCGAGCGGGCCGACGCAGCCCGGGTGGCGCTGTCGCTGGCCACGGACGTGGGTGCCGGCACCAGCTTCTCGATGTTGCAAACCATGAATGAAGCCTATAAAGTAGCACGCTTGAAAGGCAGCTACCTGCCCGCCGTGCGCATGTTTTACCTGGCCACGCTGGGCGCGGCACGCAGCATGCAACTGGAGGGCACCATCGGCAGTTTTGTGGCCGGCGCCGAGGCCGATTTTATCGTCCTCGATCCGAAGGCCACCCCCTTGCTGGCGCGCCGCACGGAGCGCTGCGAGAACCTCGAGGAACTGCTGTTCGCGCTGGCGCTGCTGGGTGACGACCGCGCGGTCGATGCCACTTATGCCTGCGGACGCCAGGTGCACCAGCGCCGGCCCTCGTCAATTTAACCTCACCGGGAAGAGTATTCATGATCAGACAATCGAGCCGCTTCGCCGTCATGGCGCTGGCGCTGGTGGCCGGCAGCAGCGCCCACGCTGCGCCAAAGAGCAATCCCAACGAGGCCGCCACCGCGCGCCACTTCGCCGCCCTGATCGCCGGCGCTGAGCCGAAAACGGCCGAACTGACCCTGTTCTTCTCGCAGATGCCCAAGGGCGGCGATTTGCACCACCATTATTCAGGCGCCATCTACGCCGAACAGTTCATCAGCTGGGTCGACAAGCAGGGCTACTGCATCAACAAGCAGAGCTACCGGATCGAGACCGACAAATCAGTGGTGGCCGCCGAGCGTGCCAAGGCTGCAGCCGACCGCGCCTGCCTGTCTGGCGCCGACACGGTGGCCGACGACGGCGTGTATCGCGAACTGCTGCAGCGCTGGTCAAGCAAGGACTTCTACAATCATGGCGCGCTGCAGGCGCCGCCGGACCGGCAGTTCTTCTCGACCTTCGGTTACTTCAACCCGGTTGCCGACAGCAATACCAATGAAGGCTTGCTGACCCTGAAGCAGCGCGCCATCGAAGAAAACGTCTCTTATATCGAGACGGTGTTCAAGCTGGCGCCATTCACGCCGGATCCTGCTTTCGATACGCTGGCCCTCAAGCCGGGTATGGACGACGGCGCGCTGGACGCGGCCCTGCGCGCAGCCCTGGCCACGCTCGACAAGGACGCTGCCTTCAATGCGCAGATCAAGGCCTATGTCGATGGCGTGCAGGCCGATTCAGCGCAGGTGGACGACGCCCGCTTCACCATGCGCTACCAGCCGTACGTGCTGCGCTTCTTCTCGCCGTCGATGGTGTTTTCGCAGATGGTGGCCTCCTTCAAGGCCGCGCGCCAGAGCCCCCTGATCGTGGGCGTGAATATCGTCGGCCAGGAAAGCGCCAACGTATCGATGCGCGACTATGCGCTGCACATGAAGATGTTCCGCTTCCTGAAAACCGTGTATCCCGAGGTGAAGCTGTCCCTGCATGCGGGCGAGCTGGCGCTGGGCGACGTGCCGCCGGAAGGGCTGCGCTTCCACATCGACCAGGCGCTCAACGTGGCTGGCGCCAGCCGCATTGGCCATGGTCTGGACCTGGCCCACGAAACCAATGCGCCGGCCATCATCAAGGCCATGCGCGAGCGCGATGTCCCGGTCGAAATCAACCTGACCAGCAATGGCTTCATCTCCGGCATCAAGGAAGGCAACCATCCGCTGGCGATCTATCGTAAATACAAAGTGCCGTACGTGATTGCCACCGACGACGCCGGCGTCACGCGCCACACGCTGGCGCAGGAATACGTGCTGTTTGCCAGCCGCTACAAGCCTGGCTACGCCGAGGTGAAGAAGGCTGCCTACAACAGCTTGCGTTACGCCTTCCTGGCCGAACAGGACAAGCAGCGCCTGAAAGCCGACCTCGACCAGCGTTTTGCCACATTTGAAAGCCGCATTGCCGCCCTCGACGCGGCAGCAGCCCGGTAATACCACTTCCGCATTTCCGGCCGCTTGCGCTGCGCGCGCCAGCGGCCCGGCCTCTTCCGAATTCACGCTTCCACGTCAAATAATTCACAAAAAAGTGAAGATATTTACGCACGTCATGTCCGTTGTGGCCATCCTGCTACACATTTGGCCGTCGACGTAAACGTTTGTTGTATTTGGAACCTGAAAGCCTTTCACCCGAGAAAGGCTACTTTATAATTCCACCAAGGGTAGGGCAAAGCTAAGGTGTTGATTTCGCTTAAACAAAGAACATTATTTCGCTATTTATATTTTTGAAATATAAATATTCGAACGAAATGGTATTTGTCAGCCCCAGACCGTTAATGCATAGTTGATTGAACAAGTTAAATCTTGATGAAAATCTACAAGTCATGACACAGTCACAATTGACGCTTAAAGTTGCGCGCTGCGCAATGCCGGGATACCAAAAACGGAAGTAGCGGGTCTGTCACAAGCGGGGCCAGCAGGATTGCAGCAAAGTAAAGAGGGGGGCGCCGGGATGGGCTTCCAAAATAACTATTAGTTCTTATTGGGGTTATACAATGATCAATCATAATCGGATTAAGCTGACCAAGCTGGCATTTGCTTTGTCCATGGCGCTGGCAGCGGCACCGTCGTTTGCGCAGAACACCACTTCCGCCATTGGCGGCCGCGTTTCCAGCGCCGACGGCAAGCCTGCCAGCGGTGCACAAGTCCAGATCATCCACACCGAGTCCGGCTCGGTCAGCAGCGTCACCACCGACGCCGAAGGGCGTTACGTTGCGCGTGGTCTGCGTGCTGGCGGTCCTTACACGATTATCATTACCCAGAACGGCGTTACCGAAAAGCGCGAAGGCATCTACACCAACCTGGCTGAAACAGCTGCGGTGGACGCCACCATCGGCGCTGCAACCCAGCAAGTGATCGTGACCGGTTCGGTCGCACGCGCTGAGAAATTCTCCAAGACCACCATGGGTTCGGGCACCAGCATCAACGCCACCGAACTGGCCACCCAGGCATCGATCAACCGCAACCTGCAAGACTATGCGCGCCTTGATCCACGCGTATCGCAGACCGACAAAGAGCGCGGCGAAATCTCCGTGGCCGGTCAGAACTCGCGCTACAACTCGATGACCATTGACGGCGTGGCCGTGAATGACACCTTCGGTCTGGAATCGAACGGCAGCCCGACTGCGCGCCAGCCGATTTCGATGGAAGCGATCCAGTCGGTCCAGATCAACGTCGCCAACTACGACGTGACCCAGAAGGGTTACACCGGCGCGAACATCAACGCTGCCACCAAGTCCGGTACCAACACCGTCAAGGGCGGCCTGTACTACGTGTTCCGTAACGACGCGATGGCTGGCAAGCGCTTTAACATTACCGACGGCACCTACGCCGATCCAACCCCGTTCAAGGAAACCACCAAGGGCGGCTGGGTCAGTGGTCCGCTGATCAAGGACAAGCTGTTCTTCTTCGCCCTGTCGGAAGAATTCATCAGCACCCGTACCGCACCGGACTTCGGTCCGATTGGCGCCGGTTCCGGTACCACCGTTGGCATTACCCAGTCGGCGATTGCGCAGGCCCAAGCCATTGCCAAGAACACCCACGGCATTGACATCGGCGGACTCGATTCCGGCGGCAAGGCACTGCGTGTCAAAGAGAACATGATCAAGCTGGACTGGAACATCAACGATGACCACCGCGCCATGCTGCGTTACTCGAAGACGTCGCAGGCAGAGCCGCAGTTCCCGAGCGTGTCGGCCACCGGCGTCAGCCTGGACTCCTTCTTCTACTCGCAAGAGAAGAGCATCCAGACCGTGGTTGCGCAAGTGTTCTCGGACTGGACTTCGTCGTTCTCGACCGAGTTTAAGGCATCGAACCGCGCCTACGATTCGGTACCAAAGAATAATTCGCGTCTGCCAGCGATCGGCCTGCAATTCAGCGGTCCTACCCCAGTCGGTACTGCTGCTGGCGTGCCAACCGGTAACCGTTTCCTGAACTTCGGTACCGAACGCAGCCGTCAGCGCAATGTGCTGACCACCGATACGCTTGACCTGTACGCCGGTGCCAACTGGACGCTGGGCGATCACGAGATCAAGTTCGGCGCGGACATGAACAAGAACAAGATCTACAACGCGTTCTTGCAAGACGTCTACGGCAACTACACCTTCAGCTGCGTGAATGAAAGCCCAACGTACCAGTACACGTTCAACGGCGCTGCCACCAACTTCAACTGCAGCCCGAACGGCCAGGCCACCTTCACCCCGGCGCAAATCGCTGCCCTGAACGCCGGCATCGAAGCGGCTGTGCTGGAGAACTTCCAGCGCGGTCGTCCAAGTTCGTATTCGGTGCAGACTCCGGTCGCCGGCGGCACGCTCGATACCGCAGTTGCCCAATTCACCATGCGCAATACCGGTGCCTTCGTACAAGACACCTGGAGCGTCTCGCCACGCTTGACCCTGACCTACGGCGTGCGCGTCGATCAGACCAAGATCGCCGAGAAGCCACAGCGCAACACCGCAGCGGCAGCACCGATGGTCGCAGGTAATCCACTGACCAACGCCCAGCAGTCGGGCGGCTTCGGTCTGGACAATACCGTGACCGTGGATGGCGCCCAGCTGGTGCAACCACGTTTCGGCTTCAACTACAAGCTGAGCGAAACCGTCAACCGTCAGGTACGCGGCGGCGCCGGTCTGTTCCAGGGCGCGGCAGCTTCGGTCTGGATGTCGAATCCGTTCTCGAATCCTGGCGTGGCAACGCGCATCATTTCGTGCAGCACCACAACCACCAACTGCGGCAATGGCACCACCTGGGTCTTCAGCGCCAATCCGGATACGCAGCCGACCAACGTTGCTGGTGTGCCAGCGGCCAACGTCGACTTCCTCGACCCGGCACTGCGTCAGCCATCGATCTGGAAAGCCAACCTGGCCTTCGACAGCGAATTGCCATGGGGCGGCCTGGTCTTCGGCGCGGAATGGCTGTACACCAAGAACAAGGACAGCATCTACTACGAACACCTGAACTTGGGCGCTGCCAAGCGTCTGGGCCCGGACGGTCGTGAAATGTATTACAACGACGCTGGCTATGCCGCAGCATCGTGGAATGCGACCGGCGGTACCGTGTCCGGTTCGGGCGTGACCTCGCGCTTCCTGAACAACCGCAACTACAACAGCGTTCTGCTGGCCAAGCGCACCGACAAGGGCGACGGCAACCTGCTGACCCTGTCGCTGACCCGTCCAATGACCAAAGGCCTGGGCGCTTCGATTGCGTACACCCGCACCGACGCCACCGAAGTGTCGCCACTGACCTCGTCGGTATCGAACTCGAACTTCAACGGCCGCGCCGTGTTCAACCCGAACGAAGAAGTTGCGTCGAACTCGAGCTACCTGGTCAAGGACCGTATCAACGCATCGGTCAGCTGGCAGAAGAAGTTCTTCTCGAACTACAACACCCGCATCGGCATGTTCTATGAAGGCCGTTCGGGCAAGCCGTTCAGCTGGACCACCAACAATGACTTGAACGGTGACGGCCTGGCCGGTAACGACTTGATGTACGTGCCATCGGCCTTCGGTTCGGGTGAAGTCATCTTCCGCGGCGACACCGCCACCAGCAAAGTCAATGAGCAGCGTTTCTGGGATGTGGTCAATGCCAACGGCGCACTGAGCAGCGCAAAAGGCGGCGTCGTCAAGCGTAACTCCGACTTCGCACCATGGACCAACAGCTTCGACGTGCGTATTTCGCAGGAAGTGCCAGGCTTCTTCTCGGGTAACAAGGGCACCTTCTCCTTCGATATCCTGAACTTCGGCAACCTGCTGAACAAGCGTTGGGGCCGTATCAACGAAGTTGGCTTCCAGGCCAACGGCGGTCAGGCACGCAGCTTCGTCGACTACGGTGGTATTGATGCTGCAACCGGCAAGTACATCTACACCGTGCGTGATGCTGTCGAGAACCTGGACGTTCGCCAGATCAAGGGCGAATCGCAGTGGGCAATTCAAGCGACTGTGAAGTACGAGTTCTAATCGTGCGCATGCGTCAGTAATGGAACGGCCGGTGGCGACACCGGCCGTTTTTTTTGGCCCGGGCGATACAAGCGGATACATATCCGCCACCCCATCCGAGCGCTTTTTTACGTGCTCATCGGTTATCCTTCGTACTATGAAAAAAAGTTTTTGCAACATCGCCTTTGCCGTCAGTGTCGTGAGTGTCTTGTCCGGTTGCGCCACGCGCCCGCCAGCACCGGTTGAACTGAATCTGGTTTCGTTCAACGATTTCCACGGCCATCTGGATGCCACCAAATTTGAGTACACCAGTTATGCCGACGGCATTGCCCGTTCCGAGCAGGCTGGTGGCATCGACCACATTGCCGCTGCGCTGCAGGCCTGGCGCAAGGAAGACCGCGACTTGCTGTTTGTCGCCGCCGGCGACCTGGTGGGCGCCAGCCCGGCCATGTCCTCCATGTGGGCGGACGAGCCGAGCATCGAAGCGCTGAGCATGGCCGGGCTGTTTGCAAGCTCGGTCGGCAACCACGAATTCGACCAGGGCCGTGCCGAGCTGCTGCGCCAGCAGCACGGCGGCTGCGAGTCCAACCGGGCTGACAAGGCGTGCCAGTTCTCACCCGAATTTCGCGGCGCCGGTTTCACTTACCTGGCCGCCAATGTGCTCGACAGCGCGACTGGCCAGCCGGTGCTGCCGGCCTACAAAATTGCCGAGGTCAAGGGCATCAAGGTGGGCTTGATTGGCGCGGTGATCCGCGACACCGCTTCGCTGGTGCTCAAGTCGGGCATCGTCGGCCTGTCGTTTGAAGACGAGGCTGACGCTGTCAACAAGGTCATCCCGGAAATGCGCGCCAAGGGTGCCCAGGTGTTTGTGCTGATGATCCACGAAGGCGGCGAAACGGGCGAGCCCTTCGACAAGCCTGAATGCAGCGAACTGAAGGGACCGATCATCGATATTGCGCGCCGGCTCGATCCGGCCATCCGCCTGATCGTCAGCGGTCACACCCACAAGGGCTTCCAGTGCCAGGTGGCGGGGCGCACCATCACCCAGGCTGCCATGGGTGGCCACGTGCTCTCGCGCATCAAGCTGCGGGTCGATCCGCGCAACGCCGACGTGCTGGGCATTGATGTGCGCAACGTGGTGGTCAAGCCAGGTCAGTATCCGCCTGATGTCAAGGTCACCGCCTTTCTGGACGCGGCGCGTGCGCGCAGTACCGAGGCGCTGAACCGGCCGCTGGCGCGCGTGGCGGTGCGTTCGGTCGGGCGCAAGGCCAGCGAGGCGGGGGAATCGGCACTGGGTGACCTGATTGCCGATTCGATCCTGACTGCCACCCGCGATCAAGGTGTGCAGATTGCCTTCATGAATTCGGGCGGCATGCGCCAGGATCTCGACGTGGGCGCTGATCTGGTGGCCACGGTCGGCCAGGTCCAGATCGTTCTGCCGTTTGGCAATACCCTGGTGGCCATGGACTTGACCGGCGCCCAGATCCGCGAACTGCTGGACCAGCAATGGGTGCGCCCGGGCGCGGCCCATCCGTCAGTGCTGCAAATTTCCAGCGGCTTTACCTACCGCTGGAATCCGGCCTTGCCGCGCGGCCAGCGCGTGCTGCCAGGCAGCCTGAAGCTGAACGGCGTGGCCATGGATGAACGCAAGACCTACCGTGTGGCAGGCAATAATTTCCTGTCCGAAGGCGGCGACAATTTCCCCGCCTTCAAGCTGGCCACCAACAAGCGCGACACCTATGTGCGCGACGTGGATGCTTTGTCGTCCTATTTAATCAGCCAGGACAAGGCGGGCAAGCCAGTTGGCAACGTCGCGCCTGCCGGGCGCATCCAGGTGGTCCAATGACAATCACATTCAACAAAGGCAAGCGCATGAACAAGCTGGCAGCAGTGGTGGCGCTTTCGTGCGCTTTCGTCTCGATCGACGCGGCCGCATGGGGCAACGAAGGCCACCGCGCGGTCGGCGCGATTGCCGAAAAACTGATCAAAGGCAGCAATGCCGAGAAAGAAGTAGCGGCCTTGCTGCTGCCGGGCGAGACTCTGGAGTCGATCACCAACTGGGCCGACTCGGCCAAAGGTGGCGTCGGTTATCCCGCCGCCACGCCCGAGCAAGTGGTGTACACCACGGCCAATCCGCGCCACACCGAATACCACTACGCCAATGTGCCGTTCCAGGCCACGCATTACCATGAAGGCATCGTCGGCAGTGCCGAGGTCGATATAGTGCAAAGCCTGAAGCAGGCCATTGCGGTGTTGCAGGGCAAGACCGACCCGGAGTTCAACCCGCACCAGTTCACCCGTCGTCAGGCGCTGCTGCTAGTGGCCCATCTGGTAGGCGATATCCACCAGCCATTGCACATGGGCTCGGCGTATGTCAGCGCCGAGGGCCAGTTCGTTTATCCGCAACAGCGCGCCCAGGTCGATGGTGTGCACATTTTCGAGACGCTTGGCAGCAACAGTCTGCTGCTCGACAACGACAAACTGGCCAGCATTGAAGCGCCCCTGAACCTGCTGGATACCACGCCCTTGCCGCCCGACGCCAAGAAGTGGGCGACCAAGCCCTTCCACAGTTATTGGGACGCCACCGTCGTCAAATATGCCATGCGCCGCAGCACCACCAGCGACCCGGCCGCCTTTGCGCAAAAAATGATCGACAGCAACCCCGAGGTCCCTAAAAACACGGGCCGGCCATACACCTGGCCGACCCAGTGGGCAGACGACACCCTGGCGGCATCCAAGTTTGCCTATCAGGATGTGACCGTGGGCAAGCCCGAAGCGCAGGTCAACAAACGCGGTGCGACCGAATACAAGTTCGCGCTGCAAATGGGGGCGAATTATCCTGTCTCCAGTTCGGCACTGGCGCGCACGCAGCTCGTCAACGGCGGTTACCACCTGGCATCGTTGCTGCAAGCCATCTGGCCTTGAGGCTGCGCCCGCTGCACGGTTGACTTGTGGTTAAACACTGGGGATACTTTCCCAAGTGAAGTAACCGGGGTCAATCATGGATGGCTTGGCGAAAACGGGCTGGTGCTGGCTGGTGACCTTGTGTTGCCTGCTAGCCGCATGCGGCAAGCAGGGCAGCGACGCGGTGTACGCGCCGGTTCTGATTGCCCCTCCGCATGAAGCACGCGTTGCCGAGTACACCTTCGGGGTGACGCCGATGTCCAATTTTCGCGACGTCTATGACGTTTTCCAGCCGGTCATCGATTACCTGAATGCGGGCTTGCCCGACGCGCGCCTGGTACTGGAAGTGCCGCGCGGCCTGGCCGAGCACGAACAGCAGCTGGAAGCGCGCACCTTCGCCTTTGCCCTCTCGAACCCTTATCACAGCTGGCGCGCCGCGCGCCGCAGCGGGTACCGCATCATCGCCAAGATGGGCGATGACGCGGCCTTTCGCGGCATCTGGGTGGTGCGCAAGGGCAGCGCAATCCGCACCCTGGCCGACCTGAAAGGGAAAAAGCTGTGCTTTCCGCCCAAGTCGGCGCTGGCAGCAACCATGATGACCCAGCTCCAGCTCAAGCAGGCCGGGATCGATCCGGCGCGCGACGTGCATGTCAATTACGTGGGCTCGCAGCACGCCTCGATCATGGAGGTGTACATGAAGGGCGCGGACGCCGGCGCCACCTGGCCGCTGGCCTGGGCCACCTTCCAGCGCACCCACCCCGAGCAGGCGCGCGAGCTGGAAGTGCGCTTTCCGACTGACTCGCTGATCAACCAGGGTATTGTGGCGCGCAACGATGTGCCGCCTGAACTGGTGACCCGGGTCGAGCGCCTGATGGCCGAGATGCACGACACCGAGCAGGGCAGGGCGCTGCTGGCGCAAGTGCCGATCACCCGCTTTGAACCGGCCAGCGACGCCGATTACGACGTGGTGCAAGTCTTCCTCGACAAGTACAAGCAGGCTTTCCCGGACAGCCCGGATGCGCTTCGTTGACCCCCTGCTCGATCTGGCCTGCGGCACCATCCGGCGCCAGCTGGCGCTGGTGTTCGCCCTGGCCACCGGGCTGGTGATGTTCGGCTTCGGGTATGGCGTGGTGCAGCACCAGTCGGCCTTCCTGATGGAGCAGAGCAAAAACAATGCGGAAGATCTGGCCCATATGCTGGCGGTGGGCAGTACCGCCTGGCTGGTGGCCAACGACATGGCCGGGCTGCAGATGGAATTGCGCAGCATTGCCCGTAACCCCAGCCTGAAGTACGCCATGGTGCTGGGGCGCGATGGCCGCGTGTACGCCTCCAACGAGGTGGGCGACATCGGCCTGATGGTCAGCGACCCGGTCAGCCTGCGCCTGCTGGCCAGCACGGTGCCCAAAGCTGCGGTTCTGGTCGACGACGCCAATCTGGTGGACGCGGCCGAACCGGTATTTGCCGGCAGCCGCCACCTGGGCTGGGTGCGGATCGGCTGGGGACGCGCATCGTTGCACGAAAACCTGCGCGACGTCAGCCGGCGCGGGTATCTGCTTGGCGCCGCCGCGATTGCCATCGCCGTGCTGCTGTCGATGCTGATTGCCGCCGGCCTGACGCGTAGCTTGCGCAAGCTGATGCTGGTGGCCGACGCGGTGCACAAGGGCGAACGCAGCGTCCGTGCCGGTCTTGGCCGCAGCGACGAAATTGGCGCGCTGGGCGTGTCGATCAACGGCATGCTCGACGCCCTGGCCGCTTCCGAGCGCGACCGGGTGGCCACCGAAGAAGAAATCCGCAGCCTGGCTTTCTACGACGCGCTGACACGACTGCCCAACCGGCGCATGCTGGTCGAGCGTTTGCGCCACGCGATGCTGGCGTCGGCGCGCAGCGGGCGCACCGGCGCACTGCTGTTCATTGACCTGGACAACTTCAAGACGCTTAACGACACGCGCGGCCACGACATGGGCGACTTGCTGCTCCAGCAGGTCAGCCAGCGCCTGCTCGGCTGCGTGCGCGAAGGCGACACGGTGTCGCGGCTGGGCGGTGATGAGTTTGTCGTCATGCTCGAAGCGCTGGCCCAGGCGGTGCCCGAGGCCGCAGCGCAGGCCGAGGCGATTGGCCGCAAAATCCTGACCGCGCTGGCCGTGCCCTACGAGCTGGCAGGACAGCGCCACCAGAGTACCTCGAGCATCGGCATCACCCTGTTCGTGGGCAGCGAGCATAGAATCGACGAATTGATGAAGCGCGCCGACCTGGCCATGTACGAGGCCAAGACGGCCGGACGCAACACGCTGCGCTTTTTTGATCCGCACATGCAGACCGTGGTGTCAGCCCGCGCCGCGCTGGAACATGATTTGCGCGAAGGCTTGCAACTGGGCCAGTTCGAGCTGTACTACCAGTCGCAGCGCGACATGAATGGCCGCATCACTGGCGCGGAAGCGCTGCTGCGCTGGACCCATCCGGAGCGCGGGCTGGTGCCGCCCAACGACTTCATTCCCCTGACCGAGGATACGGGCCTGATCATTCCGCTCGGGCGCTGGGTGCTGGAGACCGCGTGCACCCAGCTGGCCGCCTGGGGCAGGGAAGAGCAGGCCGCGCATCTGTCGGTGGCGGTCAATATCAGCGTGCGCCAGTTCCGCCAGAACGATTTTGTGGAACAGGTGCTGCTGGCGCTGGCCAGCAGCGGCGCCGACCCGCGCCACCTGAAGCTGGAACTGACCGAGAGTTTGCTGATGGATGACGTGGAAGCCATCATCGAGAAGATGACGACGCTGAAACGGCACGGGGTATGTTTTTCGCTCGACGATTTCGGTACCGGCTATTCGTCCTTGTCCTATCTGAAAAGGCTGCCACTCGACCAGCTCAAGATCGACCGTTCCTTTGTGCGCGACGTCACGGTGGACGCCAATGACGCGGCCATTGCCAGCACCATCGTGGCGCTGGCGCACCACATGGGGCTTGACGTCATCGCCGAGGGCGTGGAGACTGCGGCACAGGCCGATTTTCTGATTTCGGTCGGATGTTGCGCATTCCAGGGCTATCTTTACGGACCACCGGTGCCGGTCGCGCAATTTGAACAAATGCTGTTATCACTTCAGGCTCCCGCATGACATTGTCGACTCTGCTGTCCCGTACCCTCTGCGCCGCACTTCCCCTTGCCGCCTTATCGCTCCCCGTCCAAGCCGAAGACCTGCCCCTGTGGGAAGTGGGTGTGCTGGGCGGCAGCGCCAGTACCCCGGCCTATCCGGGTTCGTCCGACCGTTCGACGCGCAGCCTGGTGCTGCCATTCCTGATCTATCGCGGCGAAGTGATGCGCGCCGACCAGTCCGGGATTGGCGCGCGCCTGTTCGAAAGCGACCGGGTTGAACTGGACGTGGGTCTGGCCGCCTCGCTGCCGGCCCGCTCGGACGATGTGGCCGCACGCGCCGGCATGCCCGACCTCGGCACCTTGCTGGAACTGGGACCGCGTTTGAAGGTGCGCCTGGCCGACCTGTCGCCCACCAGCCGCCTGCGGCTCGATATTCCTCTGCGCGCCGTGCTCGAAGCACGCAGCGGCTTGCGCACCCAGGGTTATACCTTCGAGCCGAAAGTGGTGTACGAGGCGCGTGGCCCGCAGGGCAGCTGGACCTTTGACGCCAACGTGGGCATGGTGTTCGGGAACCGCAAGATCAACCAGTATTTTTATGAAGTTGCGCCGCAATACGCCACGCTGGAGCGGCCCGCGTTTGAAGCCGACTCGGGGCTGATGCTGGTACGCACGGGCGCAAGCGCCTCGCGCCTGATCAACCAGGACTTGCGTGTGTTTGGATTTGTACGCTACGAAAGCTATGCCGGCGCGGTCAACCGCGACAGCCCGCTGATGAAAAAAGAGACAGGTGCTTCGATCGGCATCGGCTTTGCCTACACCATCAAGCGTTCGGCGCAGAAAGCGCGTTAGTCAACGACCTTGTTGGCTCACTTTGGCGGCGGGGCATCCGGGGGACCGGAGGCGACTTCGCCCGCCAGATCGTACAAGACGCGGCAGTCGCGCGCGAGCGCCCGTTCATCCATGGTCTCGATGTCGTGCTTGATTGACTTGTCGACGTTCGGATAGACAGTCTTGTCCACGACCGCATGCGCCGCCTCTGGGTGGCGCTTCATCATCAGCGCCAAGCCAGTCTTGTAGTACTTGGCATTTGGCGGATCCTTTTTACTGCATGCCTCGGTCACGGCGGCAAACCAGGGGCGCATCAGTTCAACTGGAAATTCACGCGCCATCGCGCTTTGGGCACAGCCCAGCAGCGCGATAGTGGTCAGTGCCTTGCGCAGCATGCTTATCGCGATTTCACGAACGGCTTGCCAATCGATTTGGGCGCCACCGACTTGGCCATCAGGCCGGCCAGCACGATCACCGTGACGACGTAAGGAATCATCTGGATCAGCGAGCCCGGAATGCGGCCCACGCCCGGCAGCTCCACGCCCTCGATCTGCACTTGCACCGCATTGAAGAAGCCAAACATAATGCAGCCCAGCGCCGTATACATAGGGCGCCAGTTGCCAAACACCAGGGCAGTCAGGGCCAGGTAGCCGGCACCGGCCGACATGTCACGCAAGAAGAAGCCGCTCTGCACAATCGCCAGATAGGCGCCCGAGAACGAACACAATACGCCCGCCACCAGCATCGCCATGTAGCGCGTGGTTTCGACACTGACGCCAGCCGCATCGGCTGCGTGCGGGTTTTCGCCACAGGCGCGCAGACGCAGGCCGAAACGGCTGTGGTAAATCACCCAGTGCACAATTGGGATCAGGGCAAAGGCCAGGTACACCAGCGCCGAATGGCCGCCGATTACGTGGCCGTAGAACCAGCCCAGGAAGGGAACGTCCGCCACGGCGGCGGTGCCCGGCAGGACAATGTCGAACAGGCGCGCTTCGCCCAGGTCGGGCGTGCGGCCGCCTTGCTGGTAGAAGAACTGGGCCAGCACGAAGGTCAGGCCGCTCATGGCGATGTTGATCGCAATGCCGCCCACCAGCTGATTTCCCTTCTGGGTGATGCTGACAAAGCCTTGCAGCAGGGCGAGGGCAGCCGACACGGCGATACCAGCGGCCACGCCATACCAGGGGTTTTTTGTGGTGAAGGCGACAGCGGCCGAGACGAAGGCGCTGGCCAGGATCTTGCCCTCAAGGGCAAGATCGATCACGCCACTGCGTTCGGCAAACAGGCCGGCCATGGCGGCAAAAATCAGCACCGGCGCATTGCGGATGGTCGAGACGACGATGCTGGCAAACTGGAAGTCTTCAAACATGGCTTATCCTTTGCGCAGGTTGAGCATCTTGAGCAATGCGGGCGCGTACAGGTTTTCCATGGCGCCGCAGAACAGGATGATCAAGCCCTGAATGAAAATGAAGGTCTCTTGCGGGATGTTCGGTTTTTCCAGCGACAGGTCGAAGCCGCCCTGGATCAACGCGCCAAACAGCACGGCCGACAGGAAGATCCCAACCGGGTGCTGGCGGCCCATCAGCGCAATGGCGATGCCGATAAAGCCGGCGCCGGCAGGGAAGTTGAGCGACAGATAGTGGGTCGAACCCATGATGGAATTGACCGCGCCCAGACCGGCCAGCGCGCCGGAAATGAGCATGGCGATGATAATCATGCCGCTGATTGACACGCCGGCGTAATGCGCCGCGTGATGATTCAGACCCGTGGCGCGCAGCTTGTAGCCCCATGCCGAACGCCAGACCACCACGCCATAAATGACCAGTGCTGCAATCGCAATCAGGAAGCTGATGTTGAGCGGGGTGTCGCCCAGTACCGGGAACCAGTTGGCAAGGCGCGGCATTTCCGCTGCCGTGGCGAACACGCGGCTGGCCGGGTTTTGCTGGCCTTCCGGGATCAGGTACTTGACGATGATGAAGTTCATCAAGCTGGCGGCGATAAAGTTGAACATGATGGTGGTGACCACCACGTGGCTGCCACGCTTGGCCTGCAGATAACCGGGCAGGAAGGCCCAGGCTGCGCCAAACAGGGCTGCGCCCACCATCGCAGCGGGAATCAGGAGCCAGCCGGGCAGGCTCTGGTCGAGCAGCAGCATGACCACCGTCAAGCCCAGGCCGCCCAGGTACAACTGGCCTTCGCTGCCGATGTTAAACAGTCCAGCCTTCATTGCGATCGACACTGACAGACCCGTGAAGATGAAGGTGCTGGCATAGAACAGCGTGTACGACAATCCTTCCGGATTAAGCACCGCGCTGTCGATCAGGATCTTGAGCGACTCGGTCGGGCTTTCGCCCAGCAGATGGATGACGATACCGGCCACGATCAGCGCCGACAGCAGGTTCAGGACGGGCAGCGCGAACGCGGTAGCCCAGCGCGGGAGTTCTGTGATCTTCATGATTTGTGCATCCCGCCCATCAGCAAGCCGATGCGGGTGGTGTCGAATTCTTCAATCTTGAGTTCACCGGTGATACGGCCACCGGACATGACGATGATGCGATCGGCCAGCGCCCGCACTTCTTCCAGTTCCACCGACACCAGCAGGATCGCCACACCTTCATCGCGCATGCGCAGCAATTGGGTGTGGATCGATTCGATGGTGCCAATGTCAACCCCGCGGGTGGGCTGACCGACCAGCATCAGCTTCGGCTTGGCCGACACTTCGCGGGCGATCACCACCTTTTGCTGATTGCCGCCCGAGAGCAGGCCGATACGCAGGTCCGGATTGGCCGGGCGCACGTCAAATACGCGCAGCAGATCGGCGCAGCGCGCCGCGATGGCTTTGAAGTCCAGCAGACCCATACCGTTCTTGACCCGGTCCTGGTGACCGAACACGGTATTGTGCATGACCGAGAAATCCTTGATCACGCCGTCGCGCAGACGGTCTTCCGGCACGTGGCCGATGCCCAGGTCGCGGAAGGCGGCGGGCAGGCCGTCAGCATCGTGGCGGCCCTTGAACGGCAAGTCCTGGCCCAGGAAGGCGACCTTGCCACCGGTGGGCAGGCGCATGCCCGACAAAATGTGCATCAATTCGCTTTGGCCGTTGCCGGACACGCCGGCAATGGCGACGATTTCGCCCGCCTTGAGTTCGAAGTCGATGTCCGCCAGCAGGCGCACGCCAGCCTTGTCGTTCAGTTGCAGCTGTTCGACCTTGAGCACCGTGGCGCCCGGGTTGTACGGGGCGCGTGGCAGTTCACTCTGGATCGGGCGGCCCACCATCATGTTGGCCAGTTCTTCTTTCGAGGTGGTAGCCGTTTCAACGGCGCCCACCACGCGCCCGGCGCGCATCACGGTGACTTGATCGGTAATTTCCATGATCTCGCCCAGCTTGTGGGTAATCAGGATGATGGTCTTGCCCTGTTCCTTGAACAGGCGCAGGATTTCGAACAGCGACGCCGTCTCTTGCGCGGTCAGCACCGCGGTCGGCTCGTCCAGAATCAGGATGTTGGCGCTGCGGTAAATCTGCTTGAGAATTTCAACACGCTGCTGGGCACCGACCGACAGGTCTTCGATCTTGGCCAGCGGGTCCACGTCGAGCCGGTAGCGGGTGCAGATTTCGCGCAGCTTGGCTTCGGCCACGGCGCGGTGCGAGGCCAGCTTGAAGCCGCCTTCGGTGCCGAGCATGACGTTATCGAGCACGGTGAAGTTCTCGACCAGCATGAAGTGCTGGTGAACCATGCCGATACCGAGCGCGATCGCTTCATGGCTGGTGCGGATGTCCTGCACCTGGCCGTCGATCAGCACCTGGCCGCTGTTGGCATTGTAGTAGCCATACAGGATGCTCATGAGGGTCGACTTGCCGGCGCCGTTCTCGCCGATCACGCCATGGATCGAGCCCTTGGCAATCGAGAAGCTGACGTCGGCGTTCGCCTGCACCGGCCCGAAGGCCTTGCATATGTTGCGAAATTCTACAGCTGGCTGCATAGAGGAAGAATGGTTAATTTCAAAAGCGCGCCGGACCGGTTGATCCGGCGCGGCGCGCTCTTTGAATGAGGACGAAAAAAATCAGACCGGGCAGGCGCTGTTGGTGCGGTAGTCGTGCACTTTGACTTTGCCGTTGATGATGTTGGTCTTGGCTTCGTTGACGCGTTTTTCGATTTCCGGCGACACGACAGCGCGGTTATCCTTGTCCAGCGCCCAGTCCACGCCGCCTTCTTTCAGGCCCTTGTACGACACGCCCGGCTTCCACTGGCCGTTCTTCATCTGCATGAAGGAGTCGTAGATGGCCAGGTCGACGCGTTTGACCATGGAGGTCAGCATGGTGCCCGGGTGCAGATAGTTCTGATTGGAGTCCACGCCAATAGCCAGCTTGCCTTTTTCTTTGGCTGTCTGCAGCGTGCCCATGCCGCTGCCGCCGGCCACGGCAAACACCACGTCAACGCCACGGTCGAACTGCGCACGTGCCAGCTCGCCGCCCTTGGCCGGGTCGTTCCAGGCAGCGGCGGTGGTGCCAACCATGTTACTGAAGGTTTCGACTTTCGGATTGGCTGCTTTCACGCCCTGGGTGTAACCGCACGAGAACGTGCGGATCAGGGGAATGTCCATGCCGCCGACGAAGCCGACTTTTTTGCTCTTGGACGCCATCGCCGCAGCCACGCCGACCAGATAAGAACCTTCTTCTTCCTTGAACAGGATGGAATTGATGTTGTTGCCCTTGGCGACAGCGTCGATCAGCACGAAGCGCACGGTCGGGAATTCAGCCGCGACCTTTTGCACGGCCTGGGTCTGCGAGAAGCCGACAGCGGCGATCAGGTCGAGCTTTTTGCGGGCCAGGCCACGCAAGACTTGTTCGGCCTGGGTGTCGGACGACGCCTGGGCTTCGAAGTACTTGATGCCGGTTTCCTTCTTGAAGCGTTCGGCGCCTTCGAAGGCGGACTGGTTGAACGATTTGTCGAATTTGCCGCCGGCGTCGTACACGATGCCCAGCTTGGGATCGGCGGCGGTAGCGCTCGCAGCGACGCACAGCGTTGCCATCATGATGCTGAGTTGCTTAAGTTTCATTAGGTTAGCTCCTGGAATATCGATATTGTACCCGGCACAACAAGGGCATTGGGCCTGTTTGAAGCTTTTATGCCAGCAACGCGAGCAGATTGGCATGGGCTTGCTCGAATTGTGTCAGTCCTTTACCCAGCAGGTCGTTACCAATTGTATCGAGTTCAATGCCATGGCGACCCAGCTGGGCCAGCGCCACACGGGCCTCGTCCAGGCCTTCGCCCAGCGAGGGGCGCGCCTCGCCGTGATCGCGGAAGGCGAGCAGGGTGGCGTCCGGCACGGTATTGACAGTGCCGGCGCCAATCAGCTCCTCCACGTAAGTGACGTCGCGCATGGCTGGATCCTTGGTGCCGGTGCTGGCCCACAGCAGCCACTGCGGGGTGGCGCCAAAGGCGGTGAAGACGGCGAAGCTGCTGTCGTTCTGTACCTCGTGGTAGGCCACGCGCGCGGCCGCAATGGCGGCTTTGCCCTTGAGGTGGGCCGCGCTGGGCGGCAGCAGGGCGTCAACCGCCGCATCCACCCGGCTGATGAAGACACTGGCCACGCTGGCAATGCGCTGCACCGACAGCTTCGCTTCCAGACGGCGCGCCAGGCCACGCCGGTGCGCGGCGCGCACGGCGGCCAGCTGGCGCGGTCCGAAGATCAAGGTGACGTTGACGTTGATGCCGGCGAAGATGACTTCTTCGAGCGCTGCGATGCCTGCTTCGGTCGCGGGAATCTTGATCATGGCGTTGGGACGCGCAATTGCCGCCCACAGGCGCTTGGCGTCGGCCACGGTGCCGGCGGCATCGTGCGCCAGCCGTGGCGACACTTCAAAGCTGACGAAACCAGCCTTGCCGTCCGCGTCGGCGTACAGGGGCACCAGCAAGTCGCAGGCACGCTGCACGTCAGGCAGCACCAGCGCCTCGAAGCGGGCTTCCGGATCGGCGTGGGCAATGCGCAGCGCGGGCAGGGCGGCCTGGTAGGCCGGGTCGCGGCTGATGGCGTTGAAAAAGATCGAAGGATTTGAGGTGACACCCTGGATGCCGTCTTCGGCGATCCAGGCCGCCAGCGCGCCGGAGGTGACCAGTTCGTGGCTCAGATTGTCGAGCCAGATCTGCTGGCCGAGGTCCGCAACTGCTTTCAGGCGGCTGGTATATGCACTAGTTTCATTCATTGGCTTGCTTCCTGGCGGGCACGCTTGTCGTATTGGTGCAACAGCCGTCGACATGAAAACCGTCGGGTTTTTACGACGAACTTGGCTATTACTTAACTCTTTTTGCCGGGGCAAGAAATGGCCGGTATGGCCGCTTGCCCGGGGGCCTGTCTCTCATAATGTTGTTGCGTTGCGCCAGAGGGCAACAGCACAGCTTTAGAACTATGCACCAGCGCCGATATGTATGGCAAATACGATTTTAGTTCGTCATTTATATTCTCGATATATAAATGAAAAGACATTTGTGCTGTTTTCCCGGCATTTCTTTTCATGCTACGATGCAAAATCACTACATGACATGCAGGTAAGTCTCCTATGAAAAAGGGTGACAGCGAGCGTGATGTTGCGACGCAGCATGCAATGTGAGTCAGAAGATTTTAACGATTGAAATCCACCCAAGGGGTTCACGAATGACAATGAAAAACAGCCACTTTGCGACGCGTTCGCTCATCGCCCTGGCCGTCGCCAGCGCTTTCCCGCTGCACGCGGCAATGGCGCAGGAAGCGGCACCGGCGCCGGAAGCGACCGCCAAGGGCCAGCTGGAAACCGTGATCGTGACGGCTCAGCGCCGCGCAGAAAATATCAAAGACGTGCCAATGGCCATTGCCACCCTCAAGGGTGAAAAGCTGGACGTGCTGACCGCCAGCGGCCAGGACATTCGCTTCCTGTCGGGCCGCACGCCGAGCGTGCAGGTGGAATCGGACTATGGCCGTACTTTCCCGCGTTTCTATATCCGCGGCATGGGTAACACCGATTTCGACCTGAACGCTTCGCAGCCTGTGGGCCTTGTATTCGACGACGTGGTTCAGGAAAACCCGATGCTCAAGGGCTTCCCGGTATTTGACGTGGACCAGATCGAAGTGCTGCGCGGACCACAGGGCACCCTGTTCGGCCGTAACTCGCCAGCTGGTGTGATCAAGTTCGATTCGGCCAAGCCAGTGATTGGCAAGACCGAAGGCTACTTCGCCGCCGGTATCGGCAACTACAGTGTGCGCAACCTCGAAGGCGCTTACAACATTCCAATCAGCGATACCGTGGCAGCCCGCGTTTCGCTGCAAAGCCAGCACCGCGGCGACCGTGTGCATAACGACCGTCCAAACGCGGCCACCACCGACTTCGAAGGCTACGACGACAACGCCGGCCGCCTGCAGTTGCTGGTCAAGCCAAGCGCCAACTTCAGCGCCCTGTTCAACGTGCACGCCCGTGACTACGACGGCAGCGCCACCCTGTTCCGCGCCAATATCATCAAGAAGGGCACCAACGAGCTGGTTGATAACTTCGACTACGGCTCCTACCCAACTGACGGCCAGAACGAGCAAAAGCTCAAGACCAAAGGCGGCAGCATGCGCCTCAAGTGGAACCTGGACGATCTGACGCTGCACTCGATCACCGGCTATGAAAAGGCCGACATCTACAGCCGCGCCGACGTTGACGGCGGCTACGGCGCATCGTACGCGCCACCGTTCGGCCCAGGCTTCATCCCGTTCACCGTTGAAACGGCCGACATTCTGCGCGACCACCGCCAGATCACCCAGGAAGTGCGCCTCGAATCGAACTACAAGGGCCCACTGAACTGGATCGGCGGCCTGTTCTACTTCGACGAGCAGATGGCCATCGACAGTATCGCCTTCGATTCGCTCACGCCGGGGAATCCGCAGTCGCCTAACTACGGTACCCAGACCCAGGATTCGAAAGCCTGGGCCGCCTTCGGTTCGATGAACTACACCGTGAGCGACCGCTTCAAGGTACGCGCCGGTCTGCGCTACACCAACGACAAGAAGGACTTTGTCGCCCAGCGTTACGAAACCACGCCGGTGGTTGCCACCAGCGGCCCGCTGGTGCGCAATCTGTCGTCGACCAACGTCAGCTGGGACCTGTCGGGTACCTATGTGCTGACCAAGGAAACCAATCTGTTCGCCCGTGCCGCTTCCGGCTACCGCGCACCGTCGGTGCAGGGCCGTCTGTTTGGCGTGACCAGCAAGCCGAGCACTGCCGAGTCGGAAAAAGTGGTGTCGGTGGAAGCGGGCGTGAAGCAGGATCTGTTTGACCGCCGCGCGCGCCTGTCGGCTAGCGTGTACCGCTACCAGGTCAAGGACCTGCAGCTGACCGCCACTTCGGGTTCGATCAACGAGAATCAGCTGATCAACGCGAAGAAAGCGATTGGTCAAGGTCTCGAATTGGATTTCCAGGCCAATTTGGCTGACGGTCTGTCGGCCAGCATCGGCGCCAGCTACAACGACACCGAAATCAAGGATCCTGACCTGGCGGTCCAGATTTGCGGTAACGGTTGCACCGCCACCGATCCGCTGAAGCCGGGTACCACGAATCAGGCGCTTCTGAACGGCAATCCGCTGCCACGCGCACCAAAAACGCAGGCCAACTTCAGCCTGAAGTACAGCACTGCAGTGGGCAATGGCGAAGTGTATGCCTTCACCGACTGGGCTTACCGCAGCAGCTACAACTTCTTCCTGGACGAAGCGGTTGAATACAAAGCCAAGTCCCTGCTCGAAGGCGGCGTACGCGTCGGCTACAAGTGGGATAACTATGAGCTGTCGGTATATGGCCGTAACATCACCAACAAGGTCCAGTTGCTCGGTTCGATCAACTTCAACAACCTGACCGGTATCGTCAACGAGCCACGCTCGTACGGCGCGCAGTTCCGCGCGACGTTCTAAAGTCTGACGAACTGTCGTCTCGACGGGCCCCGCACACTGCGAAGTGTGCGGGGCTTTTTCGTTTAAGATAAGGCGCACATCGATTTGCCTGGAGAATTCATGCAAGCAGCAGTGAACCTGTGGCCCCTCATTGGTGTGGCCGTTATCGTGATTGGCTTCGTGCTGCGCGCCCACCCGGTGCTGGTGGTGATCGCAGCCTGCGCCGCAACAGGTTTGTCGGTCGCCATGCCGGTCGAGGCCATTCTCGCGTCGCTCGGTACAGCCTTTCTTAAAACGCGCAATCTGCCGATGATTCTTCTGCTGCCGCTGGCGGCAATTGGTTTGCTTGAGCGTTTTGGCCTCAAGGAGCATGCGCAGGCCTCGATTGCCAACATTCGGGCAGCGACAGCGGGGCGCCTGCTGATCGTTTATTTGTTCATCCGCGAAGTGTCGGCGGCATTTGGCCTGACCAGTCTTGGCGGCCATCCTTCGATGGTGCGTCCGCTGGTGGTGCCGATGGCAGAAGGCGCGGCCGAGGCGCGCAACGGCAGCATCAGCGACAAGCTGCGCTACCGCATTCGTGCAATGGCCGCAGCCACTGATAATGTTGGCCTGTTTTTCGGCGAAGACGTGTTTGTCGCCTTTGGCGCCATTGTGCTGATGCAGACCATCCTGGCGGCCGAAGGTATAGCAGTCAACCCGCTGCACATTGCCATGTGGGGCATTCCGACCGCCATTTGCGCCTTCCTGATCCATGCCTGGAATCTGACCCGGCTCGATCTTGAGATCCGCCGGGAAGGGGAGGGCAAATGATCAAGCTCGAACACTTCTACTATGTGCTGGGGTTGATGCTGGTGGTGGCCGCCGTGATGTCGCTGCGCGACCGCAGCAATCCGAAGCGGTATTCAACGGCGCTGTTCTGGGGCTTGTATGCGCTGGTCTATCTGGGCGGTGATTTTCTGGCGCCGGCGGTGGCGGGTCTGGTGATGGTGTCGATGGCACTGATCGCCGGTTTTGGCGGCGTGTCGCTCGGTAGCTACGGCATGCGCTCGAAAGAGGAACGCACTGCCAGCGCCGCTACGCTGGGGCACAAGCTGTTCATTCCGGCGCTGGTTATTCCTGTTGTGACGATGATCGGTTCGACCCTGTTCAAAGACGTCAAGATCGGCGACATGCTGCTGCTGGAAGCGAAGCACATTACCATTGTTAGCCTGGGATGCGCCTCGCTGCTGGCGGTGGGCGTGGCGTGCGCCCTGACGCGTTCTACGCCCGTGCAAGGCATGCGCGAATGGCGGCGCCTGACCGACGCCATAGGCTGGGCGGTTGTGCTGCCGCATATGCTGGCGGTACTTGGCTTGCTGTTTGCCGAAGTGGGCGTGGGCAAGGCCGTTGCGCACCTCACTACCACCTATATCAACATGGATTCGCGTTTTGTGGCGGTCGTGGTCTTCTGCGTTGGCATGGCCCTGTTTACCATCGTTATGGGGAACGGGTTTGCCGCGTTTCCGGTCATGGCGGGCGGGGTCGGCATCCCGGTGTTGGTGGGAATTTATGGCGCCAACCCGGCGGTGATGGCCGCCATCGGGATGTTCAGCGCTTACTGCGGCACCTTGCTCACGCCAATGGCAGCCAACTTCAATATCGTCCCGGTGGTGCTGCTTGAGCTGCCGGATAAAAATGCCGTCATCAAGGCGCAGATGCCGACGGCGCTGCCGCTGCTGGCGGCAAACATCTTCCTGCTGTATTTTTTGATGGACCAGAAATGAATCAGACTGTACTTCTGACAGGCTTTGAGCCATTTAATAAAGAGACCGTAAACCCGGCATGGGAGGCGGTGCGTGCGCTTGATGGTTGGCGTGGTAATGGTTTCGCGGTGGCGGCGGTGCAGCTACCTTGCGTGTTTGGCGAGGCGATTCGGGTGTTGGGCGAGGCTGCCGCGCAGTGGGAGCCTGCGCTGGTGATTGCGGTGGGGCAGGCGGGTGGACGGGTTGACATGTCGGTGGAGCGGGTAGCCATCAATATCGACGATGCGCCTATTCCTGACAACGCGGCGCGTCAGCTGGTGGACCAGCCGATTGTGGACGGCGGGCCTGCGGCGTATTTTTCTACCTTGCCGATCAAGGCGATAGTCGCCGCGTTGAAGGGAGCTGGGATACCGGCGTCAGTGTCGCAGACTGCGGGCACGTTTGTGTGCAATCACGTGTTTTATGGGTTGATGCATTTGACGGCAGGGATGCCGGTGAAGGCGGGGTTCATTCATATTCCGTATTTGCCGGAGCAGGCGGCGCGGCATCCGGGGATGGCGAGCATGTCGCTGGAGCAGGTGGTAGCGGGCTTGAAGGTGGCAATTGAAGTGGCGTTGAGGACGAATGCAGATGCCAGGCTGGCTGGCGGCACCACGCACTAAACCCACATCGTCCTCGCGCAGGCGGGGACCCATAGCATACTGAACGACTTCGGGGACGTGGAATAGGTCCCCGCCTTCGCGAGGACGATGGTTTTAGGGCGCGGGGGGATTGAGGATGTTGAGGAACGCGCGCACCACCGGCGCATCATCCAAGGTGGTGTAGGTGATATACAAATTCGCCGACGGCGGATTCGTTTTGATCGGCAGGAAAATCACGCCTGGCCAGCCAATCCGGCTCGTCGTCTCCGGCATCAGCGCCACGCCCAGTCCCGCGCCCACCATGGCCAGCAAAGTCTGCGGCTCGGACGCTTCCTGGAAAATCGTCGGCTGAAACCCGGCCTTCACGCAGCACTGGATCAGATAGCGCGGAAAGGCCGATTTGTCCAAGGCCAGCGTCAGCATGGGCTCATCGCGGATATCGGTCAGTTCGATATACGGCAGGGTCGCCAGCGGATGGTGCTCGTTGACTGCCACGCACACGTTCTCGCGGAAGCACAATTCCTGCTTCAGGTGATCGTTTTTCAGATCGTCTTCGTCCAGCTTCGGCTCGCGCCAGAACCCTACGTCGATCTGCTTGGCGCGCAGGGCGTCGTATTGAACGTTCGGTCCGGACTCGTGCAGGGTCCAGGTCACGCGCGGGAACTTGGTCTGAAATTCCTCCAGCAGGCTGGGAATCGGTCCCCACATCGCCGAGCCGACGATACCCACTCGCAGGCGGCCCACTTCGCCGCGGTCGATCTGGCGGATGGTATCGATCGTCATGCGCATCTTGGCCAGCATGTCCGAGGCTTCGCCCATGAGAGCCTTGCCCGCCACCGTCAGTTCGAAGGTGCGGGTGGTACGCGCGAACAGGCGCACACCGAGTTCGCTTTCGAGCTTCATGATCTGCTGGCTCAGCGGCGGCTGCGAAATGTGCAGGCGCTCGGCCGCGCGGCTAAAGCTCTTTTCCTCGGCAACGGCGAGAAAATACTTGAGCTGTTTCAGGTCGATCGACATGGCGCTTTGCGTTAAACAGGTTGCAGGCCAGCCGCATCGCGCAAGGCGACCGCCAGTTCCGCGCCCACTTGCGCATTGTGTTTGACCAGCGCGATGTTGGTGACCAGGCTGCGCCCTTCGGTCAGTTCCTTGATGCGCGCCAGCAGGAATGGCGTGACCTTCTTGCCAGTGACGCCACCATCGTGCGCTTCGCGCAATGCCTGTTCGGTGATGCGGTCGATCTCTTCCTTCGGCATGGCAAAGGAGGCCGGCACCGGATTGCTGACCACCACGCCGCCCGCCAGGCCGAGCTGCCATTTGGCGCGGATGAAGGCTGCTTGTTCGGTTGCCGAGTCAAGCTGGAAGTCGGCCTTGAAGCCGCTGTCGCGCGTAAAGAAGGCCGGGAATTCGGGCTGGCCAACGCTCAGTACCGGCACGCCGTGGGTTTCGAGGTATTCCAGCGTCAGGCCAATGTCCAGGATGGACTTTACGCCCGCGCATACCACGGCAACGCTGGTGCGCGCCAGTTCCTGCAGGTCGGCCGAGATGTCGAAGCTGGTTTCCGCGCCGCGGTGTACGCCGCCGATGCCGCCGGTGACGAAAACGTCAATACCGGCCAGCTGCGCGCAGATCATGGTCGCTGCCACCGTGGTGGCGCCCAGGCGGCGGGTGGCCAGCACGTAGGCCAGGTCGCGCCGGCTCACTTTCATCGCATCCGGCGAGGTGCCCAGCAGTTCAAGCTGCGCCGCATCCAGACCGACGCAGATCTTGCCGTCGATGATCGCAATCGTGGCCGGTACCGCGCCCGCCATGCGGATGATGTCTTCCACTTCGCGCGCGGTCGTCACGTTCTGCGGGTACGGCATGCCGTGCGAGATGATGGTCGACTCGAGGGCGACAATGGGTTTTCCTGCGGCGCGCGCGGCCGCCACTTCTGGCGAGAACAACAGATATTGGTGCATGCTTAATCCTGGTAGAGGGCGTTGAAGGACTGCGGCACGCTGGGCACGCCGTCGAAGTTATGGATCTCGGCCAGGATGTCGGCTGACAGATAGGGGCAAACGGTTTCTTCGCATTCGAGCGTCATGGCCGACAGGCGCAAGCCGCGGCGGCAAGCCAGCGACAGGTCTTCGCTGCCGTGGAACAGCGACCAGCAGACCGCTGCCGAAAACGCGTCGCCCGCGCCGGTGACGTCGACGATGCGGGCGTCCGGCGCTTCGAGATGCGCCAGGCCGCCCTGGGTGGTGTAGGCCACGCCAGTGCCGCCACGTGTGACGATGACGTCCTGCGCGCCCTGGGCCTGAACCTCGCGGCAGGCAGCGAGCAGCTCGGCTTCGGTCTTGAGGGCGCGGCCAACACGGGTTTCAAGCTCGCCCTGATTCAGGATCAGCAGGCGCAGACCGCGCAGGTCTTGCGGCAGATGCGACATTTTGGGTTGTGATACCGCGACGATCACCAGCGGAATGGCATCGCGGGCGGCGTCGGCCAGCAGCAGCTGCAGCGTTTCGACAGGCAGGTTCATGTCCGCCACAGTCAGCGCAGCCACATTGCGCTGCGGCTGGCGGGTGTCGAGAAATTCGGGTGTGAGGGCGTCGTACAGGGCCATGTCGGCCAGGGCCAGCATCATCTCGCCATGGTCGTCCAGCACGGCAGTGTAGGTGCCGGTGCACACGCCTTGCAGGCGCAACGTGCCGCGCGTATCGATGCCAGCGGCGTCAGCGTGCGCCAGCAGCGCCTTGCCCGAGCTGTCGTCACCGATCACGGTAATCAAGGACACGGGCGTTGACAGGCGCGCCAGGTTTTCTGCGATATTGCGCGCCACGCCGCCAAACGATTCGTCCTGGCGGGCGGGATTGGAAGTACCCATCTTGAGTGTCGCATGCGAGCGCAGCTTGCGGTCCAGGTTGGCGCCGCCCAGGCAAACGATGGGGCGGTTGTCCGGCAGGACGTAGGCGCGCCCAAGCAGGCGCCGGTCGCGGATCAGGCCGGCGATATAGCCTGCCACCGCCGAGCGCGACAAACGAAGTTGCACCGCGAGGTCTTGCTGGGATATGAAGGGATTTGCCCGGATGAGCTCGTACAACTGGTCTTTTTTTGATAGTTCGTTCACGATGGGCAATCAATTAAACAATTGTCTTCGATGGTAGACAGATGTCCTAATCGTGTCAATCGATCATTATCTTACCCTATCGACTTATTGTACTGGCATGTTGCCGCGATCCAACAGGGGCTGCCTTCAATTTATATCAATACCATATAAATAGGCAAGAAAAATGGTATTTGCCATACATATAGCCCGTCATGCATAGTTATAATACTTAACAAGCGACACAAAACCCCATTTTGCTGCCGCAATGCCATCATTGGCCTTGCCGTGCTTTCCCACCACTCGCGAACAAAACAAGGAAACCTCATGTCCTCTAACACCCCATTTGAAGCCGCCGACATTATCCGCGCCCGCAAACCTGGCTTCACGCCACGCGTGGCGATGATTCTCGGCTCCGGCCTTGGCGTGCTGGCCGAGCAGATGCAGGATGCGGTGGCGATTGGCTTCGATGAACTGCCGGGTTTCCCGATCAGCACCGTGCACGGCCACGCCGGCGAGCTGGTACTGGGCACGCTGTCGGGCGTGGAAGTGGTGTGCATGAAGGGCCGCGGCCACTTCTACGAAGGTTATGGCATGGGCGTGATGACCAGCGCCGTGCGCACCCTCAAGCTGCTGGGCTGCGAGATGCTGTTTGTGACCAACGCCGCCGGCTCGCTGCGCACCGAAGTCGATGCCGGCTCGCTGGTCGCGATCAGCGACCATATCAACTTCCTGCCGGGTACCCCGATGGTTGGCCCCAACGATGACCGCTTCGGCCCGCGCTTCTTCAGCATGGCCAACGCCTACGACAGCGAGATCCGCGAGCTGGTCAAAGCCAGCGCCGCAGAAAAAGGCATCAAGCTGCACGAAGGTGTGTTCATCGCCTACCCGGGCCCGAACTTCGAGACCGCCGCCGAAATCCGCGCAATGGCCCGCCTTGGCGCCGACACCGTCGGCATGTCGGTGGTGCCGGAAGTGGTGTCGGCGCGCCACTGCGGCCTGAAGGTGACGGGCGTTTCCGTGATCACCAACCTGGCTGAAGGCATGTCGCCATTCCCCCTGTCGCATGAGCAGACGCTCAAGTACGCGGCCATCGGCGCCAAGGACCTGGTGGTGCTGATTCTGGCCTTCCTCGCGAACGTGGCAAAAACGCCGCGCGCCGCGGCCTGATTGTCCTACACTGAAATTCATCCCACTTTTTAAGCGAGCAAATCATGGCACGCGCATTCATTCTGCTGCTTGACTCCTTCGGCCTGGGCGCTGCGCCCGACGCCCACAACTTCGGCGATGAAGGCGCCAATACGTTCGGCCACATTGCTGCCTGGGCTGCCAATGAAGGCAAGCCAATGCAGCTGCCTAACCTGGAAAAACTGGGCCTGGCCGCAGCTGCCCAACTGGCATGCGGCGAATGGGCCGCCGGCTTTGCCCAGCGCGACGGCTTTACCGGTGCTTACGGCGCGGCGCGCGAGCGCTCCACTGGCAAGGACACCCAGAGCGGTCACTGGGAAAT
This sequence comes from Massilia sp. CF038, assembly GCF_900129765.1. Taxonomy (GTDB): domain Bacteria; phylum Pseudomonadota; class Gammaproteobacteria; order Burkholderiales; family Burkholderiaceae_D; genus Telluria_A. The sequence goes on along the minus strand of NZ_FQWU01000002.1, from coordinate 1,593,767 downwards.
CGCTGGCGTGCCGGTCACCTTTGACTGGGGCTACTTCCCGCGCGAAGTGCCATCGTTCCCGCAAGAGCTGACCGACACGCTGCAGCAGCGGATGGACCTGGTGGGCTACCTGGGCAACTGCCATGCATCGGGCACCGAAATCATCAACAAGTTCGGTGACGAGCATGTCGCCACCGGCAAAATCATCGTCTACACCTCGGGCGACTCGGTCATGCAGATCGCCGCGCACGAAGAACACTTCGGCCTGGAGCGCCTGTACGCCGTGTGCGAAGCGGCGTTCGAACTGGTCAAGCCGTATAACATCGGGCGCGTGATTGCGCGGCCTTTCCTGGGCGAGAACGGCAACTACCGCCGTACCAGCAACCGCCACGACTACGCCGTGCCGCCGCCAGCCCCAACGCTGCTGGACCACGTCAAGGACGCAGGCGGCGAAGTCGTCGGCCTGGGCAAGATCAGCGACATTTTCGCCGCCCAGGGCATTTCGCGCGTGGTCAAGGGCGCCGACAATATGGCCCTGTTCGATGCGCTGCTCAAGGTCACCGATGAAGTGGGCGACAAGTCGCTCACCTTCGTCAATTTTGTGGACTTCGACCAGGCATTCGGCCACCGCCGCGACATCGCCGGCTACTCCAACGCGCTGCACCAGATGGATGAGCGTCTGCCGGAATTCATGGCCAAGCTGAAGGATGGCGATCTGGTGGTCATCACCGCCGACCATGGCTGCGACCCGAGCTGGCCAGGTTCGGATCACACGCGCGAGCACATTCCGATGATCTTCTTCGGTCCTGGCGTCAAGCCGCAAGCGCTGCCGATTTCCCCGACTTTCTCCGATATTGGCGCCACGCTCGCCAAGCACCTTGGCGTCAAACCCCTTTCGAATGGAACCAGTTTGCTATGACTCACAACCCGGCATTCAAACGCAATGAGGCCGTTGGCCTCGATCTCGGCTGGGTCAACCAGATCAAGGTCAACCGCAACGCATCGGACCGCCGCGCTGCCAGCCTGGCCAACCGCCGCACCGTCAAGAAGGAATACCAGGCCGCGTGGCTGATCAAGGCGCTGCAATGCATCGACCTGACCACGCTCGGTGGTGACGACACGCCTGGCCGGGTCGAGCGCCTGTGCATGAAGGCCATGCGCCCGCTGCGCGCCGATCTGACGGAAGCGCTGGGTGTATCGAACCTGACCACGGGTGCCGTCTGCGTGTATCACGAGATGATTGCGCCGGCTGCAAAAATCCTCAACGGCCGCTTGCCGATTGCCGCCGTGTCGACCGCTTTCCCGGCTGGCCTGTCGAGCATGGAAACCAAGGTGCGCGAGATTGAATTGTCGGTCGCTGCCGGCGCCACAGAAATCGATATCGTCATCACCCGTCAGCATGTGTTGACCGGTAACTGGCAAGCCCTGTACGACGAAATGCTGGCTTACCGGAAGGCCTGCGGTGAAGCGCACGTGAAAGCCATTCTGGCCACGGGCGACCTGCTCACCCTGGAAAACGTCGCCAAGGCGTCGTGGGTCTGCATGATGGCTGGGTCGGACTTCATCAAGACCTCCACCGGCAAGGAAGGCGTCAACGCCACCATCCCGGTCGCCCTGACCATGGTGCGCACGATCCGCGAATACCATGAGCAGACCGGCTTCCAGGTTGGCTTCAAGCCAGCCGGCGGCGTGGCCACCGCCAAGAGCGCGCTGCAGTACCTGACCCTGATGAAAGAAGAACTCGGACGCGAGTGGCTCGAGCCGCACCTGTTCCGGATTGGCGCATCGAGCCTGCTGACCGACATCGAGCGTCAGCTCGAACACTACGTCACCGGGAACTACTCCGCGAACCACCGCCACGCGCAACCATAACCAATACCGGATTCGTCATGCCAACAATTAACGAGATTCTTCAGACTATGGATTACGGCCCTGCACCCGAGAGCATCAAAGAAGCGCAAGCGTGGCTGGACCAGCATGAGCGCCGCTTCGGCCTGTTCATCGACAATGCATGGACCCCGGCAGCCGATACCTTTGCCTCGACCAATCCTGCCGACGGCAAGGAACTGGCGCAGATCACCCAGGCCGGCGCGCAGGACATCGACCGCGCCGTGGAAGCGGCACGCCGCGCCCAGCCGGGCTGGGTCGCCCTTGGCGGCCATGGCCGCGCGCGCGTGATGTACGCGCTGGCGCGCCTGCTGCAAAAGCACGCACGCCTGTTTGCCGTGATTGAAACGCTCGACAACGGCAAGACCATCCGCGAAACGCGTGATGCCGACCTGCCGCTGGCCGCGCGCCACTTCTACCATCACGCCGGCTGGGCCCAGCTGCAGTCGGAAGAATTTGCCGACTACCGCGCCGTTGGCGTGGTGGGTCAGATTGTGCCCTGGAACTTCCCGCTGCTGATGCTGGCCTGGAAAATCGCGCCTGCGCTGGCCGCCGGTAACACGGTTGTATTCAAGCCGGCCGAATTCACTTCGCTGTCTGCGCTGCTGTTTGCGCAGATCTGCCAGCAGGCTGGCGTGCCGGCCGGTGTGGTTAACATCGTCACCGGTGACGGGCGCGTGGGCGAAGCCATGGTCAAGCATCCTGGCATCGACAAGCTGGCCTTTACCGGTTCGACCGAAGTGGGTCGCCTGATCCGTCAGGCCACCGCTGGCAGCGGCAAGAAGCTGTCGCTGGAATTGGGCGGCAAGTCGCCCTTCATCGTGTTTGAAGATGCCGATCTCGACGCCGCCGTTGAAGGCCTGGTCGACTCGATCTGGTTCAACCAGGGCCAGGTTTGCTGCGCCGGTTCGCGCCTGCTGGTGCAGGAGTCGGTGGAGCAGCGCTTCCTGGCCAAGCTGCGTGCCCGCATGGACAATCTGCGTCTCGGTTCGCCACTGGACAAGTCGATGGACATTGGCGCTCTGGTCGATCCGATCCAGCGCCAGCGCATCGAAGGCCTGGTGGAAGCGGCGCGCCTTGAAGGCTGCACCGTGTACCAGCCAGCCTGCGAGCTGCCTGCCAATGGCTCGTGGTTCCCACCGACCCTGATTACCGGCGCGTCCACCTCGGCCGGTATCGCCCAGACCGAGGTATTCGGTCCGGTACTTGTTGCCATGAGCTTCCGCACCCCGGTTGAAGCGGTCCAGCTGGCCAATAACACGGTGTATGGCCTGGCTGCCTGCGTGTGGTCCGAATCGATCAGCCTCGCGCTCGACGTGGCACCGCAAATCAAGGCTGGCGTGGTGTGGATCAATACCGCCAACCAGTTCGACGCCGCATGCGGCTTTGGCGGCTACCGCGAATCGGGCTTCGGCCGCGAAGGCGGCAAGGAAGGCATGTTCGAGTACATGACGCCACTGTCGGAAGATGCGCGCCCGGCTGCGCCGGTGATCGAAGCAAAGGGCAAGGTCAAGGCCAGTGAGTCCGGTGACCCGTTCGCTGTGGACCGCACCGCCAAGCTGTACATCGGCGGCAAGCAGGCCCGCCCTGATGGTGCCTACAGCCGTGCCATCAACGGCGCCAACGGTGCTTTCCTGGCCGACGTGGGCGAAGGCAACCGCAAGGACATCCGCAACGCCGTGGAAGCGGCGCACAAGGCGTCCGGCTGGGCCAAGGCGACGTCGCACAATCGCGCGCAGGTGCTGTACTACATCGCTGAAAACCTGGCCGTGCGGGCGGAAGAATTTGCCGCCCGTCTGGCTGCGATGACCGGCTCGAAAGACCCGCACAAGGAAGTGCAGGCTTCGATCGAGCGCCTGTTCTACTACGCCGCCTGGGCCGACAAATACGACGGCCTGGCGCACCAGCCGCCAATGCATGGCATTACGGTGGCACTGAACGAACCAGTCGGTGTGATCGGCATCATCTGCCCGAACGAGGCGCCGCTGCTGGGCTTTATTTCGCTGGTGGCGCCGGCGCTGGCGCTGGGTAACCGCGTGGTGGCAGTGCCATCTGAAGCGTACCCGCTGGCGGCAACCGATCTGTATCAGGTGCTCGATACGTCCGATCTGCCAGGTGGCGCCTTGAACATCGTGACCGGCAGCGCGGACGAACTGGCGCGCACGCTGGCCTCGCACTCGGACGTGGACGCCGTGTGGCGTCATGACGGTTCGGCCGAAGGCTGCGCGGAAGTTGAGCGCCTGTCTGCCGGTTCGCTCAAGCGGACCTGGGTGGGCGGTGCCAAAGGACGCGATTGGTATGACACCAAACAGGCAGGCGGACGCGCAGTACTCGGCCATGCCAGCCAGGTGAAGAATGTCTGGATTCCGTACGGCGTCTGACGCACATCTAGAGTAGCCGTACATCGCCCTCGCGGAGGCGGGGGCCTATACCACCTTACCGAATTCGGACAAGTGCTATAGGCCCCCGCCTTCGCGAGGGCGATGTGACTTTTTTGAATTTATGGAGTTACCATGTTTTTGAACCAAGAAATCGTCCGCAAAAAGCGTGATGGCGGTGCCCTCAGTGCTGAAGAAATTCAGTTTTTCGTGCGCGGCATTACCGATGGCAGTGTCACCGAAGGTCAGATCGCAGCGCTGGCGATGGCGGTCTTCTTCAACGACATGAACATGGATGAACGCGTCGCCTTCACCCTGGCCATGCGCGATTCGGGCCAGGTCATGGAATGGCGTTCGCTGAACCTGCCAGGTCCGGTGGTCGACAAGCACTCCACCGGCGGCGTGGGCGACGTTGTCTCGCTCATGCTCGGACCGATGATTGCTGCCTGCGGCGGTTTCGTGCCAATGATCTCGGGCCGCGGCCTGGGCCACACCGGCGGCACGCTCGACAAATTCGATTCGATTCCCGGCTACTGCACCGTGCCGGACCCTGAGCTGTTCCGCAAGGTGGTCAAGGACGTGGGCGTGGCCATCATCGGCCAGACCGCCCAGCTGGCGCCGTCGGACAAACGCTTCTACAGCATTCGCGATACCACGGCGACCGTGGAATCGGTCGCCATGATCACCGGTTCGATCCTTTCCAAAAAGCTGTCGGCAGGCCTGGACGCGCTGGTCATGGACGTCAAGGTCGGCACCGGCGCCTTCATGCCAACCTACGACAAGTCGGTGGAACTGGCAGAGAGCATTGTCGCCGTCGGTAACGGCGCAGGCACCAGAACTTCAGCACTGCTGACCGAAATGAACGAGTCGCTCGGCCCCGTGGCAGGTAACGCGCTGGAAGTGCGCCTGGCGATGGATTACCTGACCGGCCGCTCGCGCCCGGCGCGCCTGCACGAAGTGACCATGGCGCTGTGCGCAGAAATGCTGATCCTCGGCGGCCTGGCCACCAACGAAACCGACGCACGCGCCAAGCTGCAAGCAGGCCTGGATTCGGGCGAAGCGGCAGAGCGCTTCTCGCGCATGGTCGCGGCGTTGGGCGGACCAGCCGACTTGCTGGAGCGTCCCGACGCGTATCTGGAAAAAGCGCCGATCATCGTGCCGGTACCGGCACTGCAAGCCGGCTTTGCCACCGCCACCGATTGCCGTGGCCTGGGCCTGGCCGTGGTCAGCCTGGGTGGTGGACGCCGCCGTCCGGAAGACGCAATCGATTTCGCGGTCGGTCTGACCGGACTGGTCGAGCTGGGCGACACCATCGCCGTCGGACAGCCGCTGGCCATGGTCCACGCGCGCACCCAAGCAGCTGCCGAGCAGGCAGTGCGTGAAGTGCAGGCCGCGTACCAGATCGGCGCTGCCAAACCGGCCGCCAATCCCATCATCTATCGCACCATCCGTCCTTGAGCGAAACCGACATGAAATACGAAAAGCTCATTTCCGAAGCCACCGCCGCACGCGCGCTGGCTTACACGCCGTATTCAAACTTCCAGGTTGGCGCTGCGCTTGAATGCAAGGATGGCCGTGTGTTCCGCGGCTGTAACGTGGAGAACGCGTCCTACGGTTTGTGCAACTGTGCCGAACGGACGGCGTTTTTCAGCGCCATTGCGCATGGCTACAAGCCGGGCGACTTCAGCGCTCTGGCTGTCATCGGCGCCACCGACGGCCCGATCGCACCCTGCGGCGCGTGCCGCCAGGTGATCCTGGAACTGGGCGGGAACGACCTGCCCGTAGTGCTGACCAACCTCAATGGCGACATCCTTGAGACTACCGCTGCTGGGCAGCTGCCAAATGCATTCGGCGGCTGGGACCTGAAGAAGTAAGTGTTAAAAAAAGCGATCGACGTACAGACTGCGGTGGCGCTGGCTGCCAGCCAGGCTATTGCTGCCAAAGGGCAGGGCACATTCGGTGTGGGCGGGGTCATGCTCGACCAGCACGGGTATGTGCTCAAGGCGCTGCAAAACAACGTGGTGTGCGAGGGTCTGGTGTTCGACCCGACCGCGCATGGCGAACGCCAGTTAATCGACTGGTACTTTGCCGAGCGCGCGCGCGGTGCCGCTTTGCCGCCGCCGGAAGAAATCACCGTTGTCACCTCGCTCGACCCGTGCGCCATGTGCACAGGCGCGCTGATTGCCGCCGGCTTCAATGTAGTCGTGGCAGCCATCGACCCCAGGGCTGGCATCAACTTTGATGCACGTTTTGACTTCGCCAGTTTGCCGCCCGCGCTGCGCGAACGGGCCGCCGCACGCTTCTTTTACCCCGCTGTACTGGGCTCCTCGGTGTTTGCACGCGACAGTGCGGGCGCCGCGCCGAAGTCTTTCTTCATCGGTAAAACGATCGCCGAGGCGACGCAGGCTCTGTGTTCGCTTGCCTTCGAAGCGACCAACGAAAAAGTGCTGGCACTGCTGAACGCCGATCTGCCGCGCAGCGCCTTGCTTGATCCGGCAACGCTGGCGCCCAATCACCCGATCGTGCGCAAGCTTAAAGTGCTGTACCCAGACGCGCTGGCCTATCGCTGCGCGCCACACCAGCCCGATGCCGGTCTCGCGCCATTCATGCGCGCGGCGATGGCGCAGGACTTGGCGCAGGGTGGGCAGGGCGATGCCGTCGCCTTGCTCGACGCATTTGGCAATCTGCTCTTGTGTGCACCGGGGCGGCAGTCGCAATCGGTGATCTGCACGGCCTTCATGGAGTGCACACGGCGTTACGCCCAATTGCGCTTCAAGCTGATGCAAGGCGCCATTGACGCCACGCGGGAAGAAGCCTGCCGCTACCTGGCGCATCCGCGTCAGGGCACGTTTGTCTTTGCGCGCGGGCCTGACGCCAGTGCGGCCAGCTTCATGAACCTGGGTGCGTATGGTTCTACCATGGAAGGGCCAGTCCCGGCCGACAATCCGCGCCAGTTCCAGTATGTGCTGCCCTCGGTCAGCGAGGCCGATCTCGCGCAGGTGTGCGACGGCATGCCACCGTTCTACCGCGAGACCATCAAGATTCGCCCGGTGCAGGTGAGCGACCAGGCACTGGTCGCCGCCCTGTCCTGATCAGGCGGCGCTGAGCTGGCGCTTGGTGTTGGCGCGCGGTGCTTGCGGCCAGACGGTCATTGCGGTGTCAATCACCGTATTCAGCTTGGCCTCACTCGCGCCGCTCTTGGCCAGCACGCCGAGGCCCGCGATCAGAGAGCCAAACAGCGCGGCCAATGCGGCCGGCTCTGCGGCTGCCGGCATATCCCCATCGCGCTGCGCACGCTCCAGCCGCGCCAATATCATCGCTTCGCTGCATCCCAACGCCGTGCGCAGGGCCATTTCCACGGATGCCGGAATGGTCGATCCACCGAAATCGGCCGTGCCGTTGATGATGAAGCAGCCGCCGGGCAGCATCGGGTCGACCAGCATGCGCGCCAGTGAACGCAGGAAGGCATGCACTGCCTGCCGTCCATCCGCCTGTTCCGTGAGCGCCGCCGCATGGCGCTCTACCAGCCGCTGTAGATAACGCTCAAGCGTTTTGAGATACAGCGCTTCCTTGTCGCCAAAGGCCGCATACAAACTGGGTTTGCTCAAGCCCATCGCTTCCGTGAGTTCGTGCATGGAAGCGTCCTGAAAACCGTGCTTCCAGAAGACGTCCACCGCGCGGTCGAGCGCTTCGTCGATGTCAAATGTGCGTGGCCGTCCCCGTTCGCGCGTCATGCCGTCTCCAGAATCATTTTATTTGACCATTACTATACTACCCGGTATATTAAATACCTATCGGTACATAAATACATGCCGAATTTAATCACATGCCGCCTGCGGCGGCCATCAAGGAGAACACGCATGGGTAGATTGACGGGCAAGACCGCATTGATCACGGGTGGGACGACTGGTATTGGGTTGGCTACGGCTAGGCTCTTTTTGCAGGAGGGGGCGCGTGTGGCGATTGTTGGCGTTGATCCTGAGCGCGTGGCCAGTGCCGCTCACATGCTGGGCGCGGGAGCGATTGCGTTGTGCGCCGACGTGGCGTCGAAGACGGCAATGGAGGGCGTGGCTGCCCGTCTGAAGGCCGAATTCGGCACGCTTGATGTGGTCTTTGCCAATGCGGGGATTGCCCAGCCCATGCCGTTCTCGGATGTGGATGACGGCCATATCGAACGCCAGTTTGATGTCAACTTCAAGGGGGTGGTTTATACGATTCAGGCGGCGCTGCCGCTGTTGAACAACCCGGCCTCGGTGGTGCTAACTTCAACGACGATGATCGATCAGGGTGTGGCTGGCATGAGCGTGTACGCGGCGACCAAGGCGGCGGTGCGTTCGCTGGCGCGTACGCTGTCGGCAGAACTGGCGCCGCGCGGTGTGCGGGTGAATGCGATCAGTCCTGGTTTGATTGATACACCGATTTACGGCAAGCTGGGGTTGCCCGCGCAGGCGGTGCAGGAATGGGCGGGGCAGCTGATGGCCAAGGTGCCGGCAGGGCGCTTTGGTCAGGCTGAGGAAGTGGCCAGGGCCGTCTTGTTCATGGCAAGCGATGATTCGTTGTACATGATGGGGGAGAATTTATTGTTCGATGGCGGCATGGCGACCGTCTAACATCGTCCTCGCGAAGGCGGGGACCCATACCATGCTGAACGACTTCGGCGCAGTGGAATAGGTCGCGAGGCGTCGCACCGCCGCCTTCGCGAGGACGATGTGGTGGTGCGCAAGCGCTGGCAATCAGGCCGGGCTACCTAGCAGATTCGCATCGCGCGTCAGGCGCCATACGCCGTCTTGCGTGCGCAGGATCGACAGTGTGTGGCCGGTGCGCTGCAGGGGCAATTGTCCATGCTTCGAAATGATGGTCACCGCCAGCTGCGTGCGGCAGTACGCCAGGTCGCCAGCGACGACGACTTCTTCAATGGTGCTGGTTGATTCGATCGCGTGCGCCGCCAGTACGCTGCGCAAGCTGCGTTCGAACGCGTCACGCCCCTGCATGGGCGGCTGCCCCGCCACCAGAAAAACCACGTCGGGCGCCATGAGCGCCAGCACGGCATCGACATCGCCATCGCGCGTGGCTTGCAGCCAGCGTTCGATCAACTGGCGAATCGCCACTTCGTCGGCGCTCATGCGGCCGCCGTATCGGCTTGCATCATGCCGAAGATATTGCCGTCGGGGTCTTTGAGGTAGGCCAGCCAGCCAATGCCCGGCACCGGCATTTTAGGCAGAGCGATGCTGCCGCCGGCTGCCTTGCCACGCTCGACCGAGGCATCGATGTTGTCAACATCCACCGTGATGACGAAGGCGTTGACCGCAGCCATTGCTTGCGGCACGTCACCGCGGCGCGGCATCAGGCCGCCATTGATGCCGGGCTGGTCGTCAGGCCCGGTGTGGATCATCCAGTAGTCGCCGCCTTCCCACTTGTTGAAGGTCCAGCCGAACAGGCCGGAATAAAAGGCAATTGCCTTGTGCGGATCGGAAGCGTGGATTTCGAAGTGGACTGCACGTGCCATGGCCTGCTCCTTTTTCTTCGATGGGAACGAGGCTATATGGTAGTGGATTCCGCCTTTAAGTGGCTCACATTTGCTGGAACAGGTGGGCGTGGTTACGGCTCACTTCCAATGCCGTTGGGAAATTGCGCACCTTGAGCATCTGGCGCCCGCGCTCGTCCCGCGTGACTTCGGCAATCGCGTCTACCCGGACCAGCGTGGAACGGTGGATGCGCCAGAACTCCTTCGGGTCCAGTTCATCCGCCAGTTCCTTGAGGGTTTTACGGATCAGCATTTCCGCCTGCGCGGTCTGCACCACCGTGTACTTTTCGTCGGAACGGAAAAACAGGACCTCTTTGGTGCTGATCATGCGCAGGCTGTTGCCCACCTGGGCCTGGATCCAGCGTAAATAGTCGGGCTTTTTCTCGCCGCCCTGTTCCAGCAGGCGGGCCAGCTGCTGCAGCTGGTCGCCGATGTTTTGTGGCGCGCTGCGCATGCGCTGGCGCAGCCGTTCGCACGTCAGGCGCAGGCGCTCGGCGCTGACAGGCTTGAGCAGATAGTCGATGGCGCCTTGTTCAAAGGCGTCCAGCGCGTACTGGTCGTAGGCAGTCACGAACACGATGCGGCACGTGCTGTACAAATGGCGCGCCGCCTCGATGCCGCTTTGCCCGGGCATGCGGATATCGAGGAAGACGATGTCGGGCTGGTGCGCCTTGGCCTGTGCGACCGCGTCGACACCGTTGGCCGCTTCGGCCACGATCTGCAGTTCGGGCCATGCTTCTTTCAGGCGCGCGCGCAACTGGTCGCGCATCGGCGCTTCGTCGTCGGCAATCAGCGCGGTGATGGGTTTGTCGGCCATGCTAACTTCTCTCCAGGGTTGAATAGGGGACGCGGATCGAAGCCAGAGCGCCGCCGGCAAGTGGCTGCTCGATCACCAGTTCGGCGCGATTGCCAAACAAGAGGCGCAGGCGTTCGCGAATATTGGCCAGGCCGACGCCATCGTCAGAATGCATGTTGAAGCCCACGCCGTTGTCGCGCACATCGACCTGCATGATGCCGCCAATGAGTTGCGCTGTGACGTCGATGCGGCCGCCTTCGATCTTCGGTTCCAGGCCGTGCTTGATCGAATTTTCGATCAGAATCTGCAGCATCATGGGCGGGAAGGGCGCGTGTTCCAGGTAGTCGGGAATGTCGAAACCGACTTCCAGCCGCTCCTTCATGCGCGCCTGCATGATCGATAAATAGGCGCGCGAGAGCTGCACCTGGCGCCCCAGCGTGCCGCCACCGCTCGATCGCATTTGCGGCAGCGTGGCGCGCAGGTATTCGATCAGGTTGGTGTGGATTTTTGCCGCCTGCGGCGGGTCGGTTTCAATCAGCTGGCCGATCAGGGCCAGTGTATTGAACAGGAAGTGCGGCTCGACCTGCGCCTGCAGCGTGGCCATTTGCGCTTCCAGCAGGCGCCGTTCGAGCGTGGCCACGTCGGCCTGCGCCGTCATGTCCTTGGCCACCAGTTCGGCTTTGCGTTTGCCGCCTGCCAGCACCTTCACGCCAAACGAAATCAGCACGAACCACACTGCCGGCTCGGGCACGTTGGTCATCACGCCAACGGTGAACACCAGGAACCAGGTGATGTAGAGCTGGCGCCATTCCACCAGGGCGAGCCAGTCGAAGAAGCTCCACCACAGGGTCGTGGCTTCCGCAAATGCGTCGCGCAGAAAGTCCATGATCTTGTTGAGCTGACTGGCTGCCATGATTTACTCGCCCTTGTCGTCGGCCGAACGGTAAGGCGTGGCCGGGCCGCGCGCGGCGCGCTTGTCGAACGCGGTGACCACGAATTTGATCACCATGAACATCACGAACAGGAACAGGGCCAGTGGAATGATCGTCAGCGCAAACGCGAGGAACACGCAGCAGACGGCAATGGCCGGCCACGACATGGTCGACACGGCAGCGGCGCCGCTGCGGGCAGCCTTCAGGATGGCGCGGCCCATTTCTTCCAGGGTTGCGAAAAAGGAATCAAAGGTAGCGTTGTTCATCTTGGTTCTCCAATCGGTGTGTTGATGGAGTCACTGTAGCAAGCGCGTCTGCAAGCGGCCATCGTGGTCCGATGAAATGCATATTTCGGGGGGTATTCGGTGGCCACGCGCGACTAAAGGGAAAATCCGGTGGTCACGGGCAGGACGGCGCCGCTGTCTTCGTCCGCCATGACCAGTAATTCGCCCTGGCCGTCAGCCGCGACGAGGAGTTGTCCATCTGGCATCCACACTGCGCTGCGGCCGGCGCTGATATTGCCGCCGCTTTCGAAGGCGTGGTTGGCCATCAGGATGCCCACGCTAAATTGCCTGGCGTGGCTGGCGAGTTGTGTTGCGTCTTTGACATAGCCGCCCGGCGTGATCAGTGAGCCTGCCACATACAATGTTGCACCGGCAAGAACGGCCGCGTGCGGATGGGCCTGGTGGGTGGTGTCGGCGCAGATGGCCAGCGCGACCGGTACCCCGCGCACGTCTATCAAACCGCTGATTGCGCTGCCAGGTGCTGCATAACGGTCTTCGCCGGGATGGAGAAAGTGTTTACGGTAGCTGATCGTGCGGCCGTCGGCCTGGAATGCCAGCGCGCCGATGAAGGGCAGGCCATTGCGATTGGCCAGCGCGGCACCGCTGACGATCGTCATGCCGTTCGCCTGCGCTTGTTCGCGCAGCGGTTCGAGGCGGACATCGTCGGATGCGAGTGCGGCGTCGGCAAGGGCTGGCAGGTCGTAGCCGCACAACGACAGTTCGGGGAAGACCAGCAGCCTGACGCCGGCCTTGGCCGCCGCGTCGATGAAGATGCCATGGTGCGCCACGTTGGCGGCGATGCCGCCCGGGATGGTGGCCGACTGCGCGGCCGCAATGCGCAAGCCGGCCATCAGCGTGCTTCCCAGTCGCGCCGAAGCAGGCCGTAGAAGGCGGTGTCGCACACTTCGCCATTGACGATCCAGCGCTCGCGCATATAGCCCTCGCGCACGAAGGCCATGCGTTCCAGAACTTTGGCCGAAGCTTCGTTGCGCGGGTCGATGTCGGCTTCGATCCGGTTCATGTTGAGGGTATTGAAGGCATGCTCGATCACGGCGCTCAGTGCCTCGCCCACCAGGCCTTTGCCCCACTGAGCCTGGAGCAGGGCGTAGCCGATGTCGCAGCGGCGGTTCGATTCGTAAAAATCGTACAGCTTGATGGAGCCGATCATTTCACCCGTTTCGGCAAGCAGGATGGCAAAGCGCAGGCCGGTGCCGGCTTCGTATTCGGCCAGCGTGGTGTCGATGAAGGCGCGCGACTGGGCGATGTCGGTCCAGGCGGGCGTGCTCCAGTAGCGCGTGACGGCGGGGTCGGAAAATAGCGCGAATAACGCTGGCGCATCGGATTGGTCCATCCAGCGCAAAACGAGGCGCTGGGTGTGCAGGGTGGTCGGAGTCAGGGTCGGCATGGATTCAAGCATACCGCAAACTTGCGCGACTCAGTGGGTCGCCAGGCGCGACGCGGACTAGCCGCGCTGGCGCATCGCGTTGGCGATTTTCTGGTCGGTTTTGTACTGGCTCAGCGCATATACCGCCCAGATCGTGGCGGGCAGCCAGCCAATAATGGTAATTTGCAGAACCAGGCAGAGGATGCCGGACAGCGGACGGCCGATGGTGAAGAAGGTAAGCCAGGGGAAGATCAGGGCGATAAGCAGGCGCATGGATGTCTCGTGTAGCTCCAATGACGTGGAGCGCGTGTGGGCGAGAGGCCCACATTAATCTTATCATAATACCAAGGCCGAGCCTGGCATCAGGCGGGCAATGCGACCGCCGCCAGCACCATGTTCGTGATCATCAGTTCGGCGTCGTCGAAATCCTTCTTCGCGAGCTGTTTGCGGTTCAACACCAGCGCCATCTGGGTTGCGAAGTCCGCGTACGACTGCGTCATGGCCCAGATTGCAAACAGCAGATGGGTGGCGTTGATGGCGCCGATGCGGCCTTCGCTGATCCAGCGCTCGAATACTTCGATGTCCTTGCGCAGCAACGGGACAACGCGTTTTTGAATCTGCTCGCCATACAACTGGGCACCGCTGATGACTTCCATCGCGTACACGCGCGAGGCCCAGGGCTGCTCGCGCGAGAACTTCAGCTTGGCCTGAATGTAGGCGCGCAGCACATCGCGCGGATCCTGCGCGGGGTCCGCCAGCCGGTCCATGCGCGCCAGCCAGTCATCGAGCACGCCGTCCAGCACGCGCTGATACAAGGCCTGCTTGGTGGGGAAGTAGTACATCAGGTTTTGTTTCGACAGGCCCGCGTTGTCGGCCACGGTGGCAATCGAGGCGCCTTCGTAGCCGCATTCCGCGAACACGCGCACGGCTTCGGCGACGATGTCCGCCTCGAGTTTGTCGCGGTTCAGTACCCGCCGCTTGATGGTGGCGGTGCGCAGGGCGTTGACGGTCTTGGTGGCCATGTTGTCCTTTAGCGGATGGAGGTCAAAAACGCGACCAGCGCGGGCGCGTCCGCCGCGTAGGCGGCATTGAAGCGGAACCAGATCGTCGCTGGCGCGCCCAGCGTAAAGAATTCGCCAGGCGAGAGCAGGATGCCTGCTGCCAGGGCGCGATCGGCAATCACTTTGCCGTTCAGTTCCGGCGTTGGCGCGATATCCCAGCCGGCGCTGACGAACATGCCGCCACGCGCGCGCGCAATCGGTGCCATGCCCGCTTCACGCAAACGCTCGATGGTGCTGGCCCGTGCGCTGGTCAGCTGGCCAGTCAGGCGCTCGACCATGCGCCGGTAGGGGCGCGCCGACAGGGCGTGATACACGGCGCGCTCGTTGATCTCGGACGTGGTCAGGCCGGTCAGCATCTTCACCCGCAGCAGCTCGGGAATGAGCGAGTTGGATGCGCAGATGGAGCCCACCCGCAGTACCGGCGACAGCGTTTTGGAAAAGCTGCCCACCCGGATCACGCGCCGCAGCCCGTCCATGGCCGCCAGCGATGCTTCTCCGCGTGCGGCCAGCTCGCGATAGATATCGTCTTCCACCAGCCAGAAGTCGAACTGCTCGGCCAGCCCGAGCAGTCGGTGCGCCTGCGCCTGCGTGAGCGAAGTGCCCAGCGGGTTTTGCAGCACCGTGTTGACGAACATGAGTTTGGGCTGCGTGAGCGCGGCCTGCTGCGCCAGGAAGTCGACATCGAGACCGTTTTCCGTGCGTGGAATACCGACGGCGATGCAGCCGTGGTGGCGCACCAGCGACATCAGATTGCTGTAGCCGGGGTCTTCGACAAAGACGGTGTCGCCCGGCTTGGTCAGCGTACGCAGAATCAGGTCGAAGGCATGCGTCGCGCCGTGCGTGAGTAAAATCTGGTCGGGTTCGACCTGGAACAATTCTTCGCCCAGTGTGGTGGCCATGTGCTGGCGCAGGGTCGGAAAACCAAGCGGGTGGCCATAGCCGCGCAGGCGATTGGCCGGAATTTTCATCGCGTGGCGCACCGCGTCGAGAATGGTGGTCTCGCCGTACCATTCGGGTGGCAGCCAGCCGGCACCAACCGGCAGCGCATCTGACACGCCGGAATACAGGTCAGGGGTGAGGGCGTCGATGGCGCTGGGGGTTGCGTGCAGGGCCAGCGCCGGAGTCGCCGCCACTTCGCTGCGGGCGACAAAAAAGCCGGACCCGCGGCGCGACGAGAGCAGCCCGAGCGTGAGCAGGCGGTCATACGATTCAACCACCGTGAAGGTGCTCACGCCGTTGCACTTTGCGAATCGTCTAACCGACGGCATTTTGGTGCCTACGCGCAGCGCGCGCCGGTTTACCATCGCCGTGATCGCTTCTACAATCTGATCAACCAGGCTGCCGCGCTTGCCGCGATCAATGTCCAGCACCGGCCAGCCAGTCTCCGTTTGCTCCATCTACCACTCCTTTTGCTGCGCCGCCGCAAACTGTGTTGTTTGCGCCACCTGTACGGTTGGGCGGTTTTGCAATTTGTGTATATGTGCCATAGTTGTCCTGCTGACTATTATTGCATCATCATTTTGCCAACTGGTAAATTATTTTTTTGCTCGTAAAAATCCTGGAGAGTCGAAATGAACGAGTCCAAACCTGATTCCATGGCGTCCTTCTGGATGCCATTCACGAACAACCGCGACTTCAAAACCCATCCGCGCCTGCTGGTGTCGGCCGAAGGCATGCACTACAAAGATGTCGATGGCAACACCATTCTGGACGGCACCGCCGGCCTGTGGTGCGTACCTTGCGGTCACGCGCAGCCGAAGATCATCGCGGCCGTGCGCGAGATGGTCGGCCAGCTCGATTTCGCTCCCACTTTTCAGATGGGCCACCCGGCCGCCTTCGACCTGGCCGAAAAGCTGATGGACTACACTGGCCACCGTTTTGGCCATGTGTTCTATACCAATTCCGGTTCCGAGGCGGTCGATACCGCCCTCAAGATGGCGCTGGCGTACCACAAGGCGCGCGGCGAAGCAGGGCGCACGCGCCTGATCGGGCGCGAACGCGGTTACCACGGTGTGGGCTTTGGCGGTATCTCGGTCGGTGGCATCGGCGGCAACCGCCGCACCTTCGGTCCGCTGTTGCCAGGTGTGGACCATCTGCCGCATACCCACAATCTGGAGAAGAACGCTTTCTCGCGCGGCGAGCCTGAGTATGGCGCCTATCTGGCCGATGAACTGGAGCGCATCGTGGCGCTGCATGACGTGTCCACCATCGCGGCCGTCATCGTGGAGCCGGTGGCCGGTTCCACCGGTGTGCTGATTCCGCCCAAGGGTTATCTCAAGCGCTTGCGCGAACTGTGCACCAAGCACGGCATTCTGCTGATCTTCGATGAAGTCATTACCGGCTTTGGCCGATTGACGACGCCATTTGCGTTTGACTATTTTGACGTCGAGCCGGACATGGTCACCGTCGCCAAGGGGTTGACCAATGCGACCGTGCCGATGGGCGCTGTGTTCACCAAAAAACACATTCATGACGCGTTCATGGATGGCCCGGCCGGCATTGAACTGTTCCACGGTTATACCTACTCCGGTCATCCGCTCGCCTGCGCCGCTGCCATTGCCACGCTGGAGGTGTTCAAGGAACAGAACATCCTCGAACACGCGGCTGGCATGCAGGAATACTGGGCCGACGCGGTGCACTCGCTCAAAGGTCTGCCCCATGTGATCGACATTCGCACCATCGGTCTGATTGCCGGGATCGAGCTGCAGCCGATCGAAGGCAAGCCGGGCGCGCGCGCATTCAACGCCTTCAAGAAGGCATTCGCCGACGGCATCCTGATTCGCACCACGGGCGACATCATCGCCCTGTCGCCACCACTCGTCCTCGAGAAGAAGCACATCGACGAGTTGTTCGGCAAGCTGGCCACCGTACTGAAAAACCTGGAATAACATCATGAGCAACCTCGATACGATCACCCATTTCATCAACGGCGCCAAGGTCGACACGACCAGTGGCCGCTATGCCGATGTGTTCAATCCAGCCGTCGGCACGCCCTGCGCACGAGTGGCACTGGGTACCGCCGATGAAGTGGGTGTGGCCGTCGCTGCCGCAGCTGCAGCGTTTCCATCCTGGTCGGCCACACCGCCGCTGACGCGCGCACGGGTGCTGTTCAAGTATCTGCAGCTGTGCCAGCAGCACACTGACGATTTTGCCGCCATGCTCACACGCGAACATGGCAAAACGTTTTCGGATGCGCAGGGCGAGGTGGCACGCGGTATCGAGATGGTGGAATTCGCAGTGGGCATTCCACAGCTGCTCAAGGGGGAATTTACCGATCAGATCTCGCGCGGGATCGATGCCTGGTCCATGCGCCAGGCGCTTGGCGTGGTGGCCGGCATCACCCCGTTCAACTTCCCGGTGATGGTGCCAATGTGGATGTTCCCGGTGGCGATCGCCTGCGGGAACACCTTTGTGCTCAAGCCCTCCGAACGCGATCCGTCTGCGTCGTTATTGCATGCGAAGCTGCTCAAGGACGCCGGTTTGCCCGACGGCGTATTCAACGTTATCCAGGGCGACAAGACCACGGTTGATGCACTGCTCGACCATCCGGAAGTTCAGGCAATCAGCTTTGTGGGTTCGACGCCAATCGCCGAATATATTTATGCGCGTGGTACGGCCAACGGCAAGCGTGTGCAGGCGCTGGGCGGCGCCAAGAATCATATGGTGGTCATGCCCGACGCCGACATGGACATGGCGGTCGATGCACTGATTGGCGCGGCATTCGGGTCCGCCGGCGAACGCTGCATGGCCATCTCGGTGGTGGTGGCAGTGGGCGACAGTGGCGACAAGTTGATAGGCGCGCTCGGTGCGCGCACGGCTGCCCTGAAGATCCGCGACGGCATGGCGGCCGATGCCGAAATGGGGCCGGTGGTCACGGCCCAGGCCAAGCAGCGCATCGAACGTCTGATCGGCGAGGGTGTGGAGCAGGGCGCTACTCTGGTCGTCGATGGGCGCAACTGCAAGGTCCCGGACCGTGAAAATGGCTTCTTCGTCGGCGGCACACTGTTTGACCACGTGACGCCGGACATGAGCATCTACAAGGAAGAGATTTTCGGACCAGTGCTGTGCGTGCTGCGCGCGCCCGACGTGGCCACGGCCGTCAACCTGATCAATGCCAATGAATACGGCAATGGCGTTGCCATCTACACGCGCGATGGCGGCACCGCGCGCGAGTTTGTGCGCCAGATCCAGGTTGGCATGGTGGGCGTGAATGTGCCGTTGCCGGTGCCAATGGCTTTCAACAGCTTCGGCGGCTGGAAAAAGAGCCTGTTTGGTGATCATCACGCGTATGGGCCGGAAGGCGTGCGCTTCTATACGCGCCACAAAGCGGTGATGCAGCGCTGGCCGAACACGGCAAGCGCTGGCGTGGAATTCGCATTCCCGCAAATGAAGTAAGCCACGCAAGTGGGGACAACGACAAATATAAGAAACGGGATGTGACATGATCGATTCTCTCAAACACCTGCCGCTGGCGACCGTGTCGAACGGCGAACTGGCGGAACACTTTACCGATCTGGCGCCGGCGCTGACCAAACGCCAGGCCGCCATTGAAAGCGCGCGCTGCCTGTACTGCTACGACGCGCCGTGCACGCGCATCTGCCCGTCCGAGATCGATGTGGCCAGTTTTATCCGCAACATCCACGACCAGAATATCAATGGCGCTGCCGCCGGCATCCTGAAGCAGAACATCCTCGGCGGCAGCTGCGCGCGCGTTTGCCCGACCGAGATCCTGTGCGAAGACGCTTGCGTGCGTAACCACGACGAGGAAGGGCAGCCGGTCAAGATCGGGCTGCTGCAGCGCCATGCGCTGGACAACGCCAACTTTGCGTCGCACCCATTCCAGCGGGCCGCCAGCACCGGCAAGAAAATCGCCGTGGTTGGCGCCGGGCCCGCCGGCCTGTCGTGCGCGCACCGCCTGGCGATGCTGGGCAACGACGTGGTTATCTTCGAGGCGCGCGAAAAGTCGGGCGGCTTGAATGAATACGGCATCGCCAAGTACAAGCTGACCGGCGATTTCGCGCAGAAGGAAGTGGAGTTCCTGCTCGAAATCGGTGGTATCGAGGTGCAGCATGGCCGCGTGCTAGGGCAGAACCTGCACCTGAAGGATCTGCATGCGCAGTACGACGCCGTGTTCCTGGGCCTGGGCTTGAACGCCAGCCGCCAGCTTGGCCTGACGGGCGAAGATGCGCCGGGCCTGATGGCAGCAGTCGACTACATCGCAGCGCTGCGCCAGGCATCGGACCTGACAGCGCTGCCCGTACCCAAGCGCGCCATCGTCATCGGTGCCGGCAATACCGCCATTGATATGGCAGTGCAGATCAAGCGCCTTGGCGCGCAGGACGTCACGCTGGTGTACCGCCGCGGCTACGATGCTATGAGCGCTACCGGGCACGAACAGGAAATCGCCAAGCTCAATCATGTGCGCATGCGTACCTGGGCCGCCCCGCTTGAGGTACTGCTGGACGATGCGGGCTGTGTGCAAGGCATGCGATTTGAAGAAACCCGCATGGACAACGGCAAACTGATTGGCACCGGTGCCTTCATCGAGATCGCGGCCGACGCCGTGTTCAAGGCCATCGGGCAGAGCCTCGACCCCTCCGGCATTTCCGACGAAATGGCGCAGCAGCTTGAGCGCAGTGGTGACAAGATCAAGGTCGACTCGTCGTTCCGCACCGTGCTGCCAGGCGTGTATGCCGGCGGCGACTGCGTGGCGCCGGGGCAGGACCTGACGGTACAGGCAGTCCAGCACGGCAAACTGGCCGCCATGGCCATTCATAATGACATCCAATCGAAAGTGGAGGCTGCATAATGGCTGACCTGAGCATCGACTTCTGCGGCATCAAGTCCCCTAATCCATTCTGGCTGGCGTCGGCGCCACCCACGGACAAGGCCTACAACGTGGTACGCGCTTTCGAAGCTGGCTGGGGCGGGGTGGTCTGGAAAACGCTGGGCGAAGACCCGGCGGCCGTCAACGTGTCGTCGCGCTATTCTGCGCACTACGGCAAGAACCGCGAAGTCCTGGGCTTCAACAACATCGAGCTTATTACCGACCGCAGCCTGGAAATCAATCTGGCCGAAATCACGCAGGTCAAGCGCGACTGGCCCGACCGCGCCATGATCGTTTCCCTCATGCTGCCTTGCGAAGAAGCGCTGTGGGCCGAGATTCTGCCCAAGGTGGAAGCGACTGGCGCCGACGGGATCGAGCTCAATTTTGGCTGCCCGCACGGCATGCCCGAGCGCGGCATGGGCGCTGCCGTGGGCCAGGTGCCGGAGTATGTGGAGATGGTTACGCGCTGGTGCAAAAAGCATTCGCGATTGCCTGTCATCGTCAAGCTCACGCCGAACATCACCGATGTGCGCAAACCGGCGCGCGCCGCGCTGGCAGGCGGGGCCGATGCCGTTTCGCTGATCAACACCATCAATTCGATCACCCACCTCGATCTGGACCGCATGGTGGCCTTCCCCATCGTGGGCAATGCCAGTACCCACGGTGGCTACTGTGGTTCAGCCGTGAAGCCAATTGCGTTGAACATGGTGGCCGAGATTGCACGCGACCCGGAGACGCAAGGTCTGCCCATTTCCGGCATCGGCGGTATAGGCAACTGGCGCGATGCGGCCGAATTCATCGCCCTGGGCGCTGGCTCGGTGCAGGTCTGCACGGCAGCCATGCTGCACGGCTTCCGGATCGTCGAAGAGATGAAGGATGGCTTGTCGCGCTGGATGGATGAGAAAGGCTACAAGAATATCGCCGAGTTTTCGGGCAAGGCCGTGCCCAACACCACCGACTGGAAATACCTGGACATGAATTACCAGGTAATCGCGCAAATCGACCAGGACAAGTGCATCAAGTGCGGCAAATGCTACGTGGCGTGCGAAGATACCTCGCACCAGTCGATCGCCCAGCTGATCGACGCTGCCAGCGGGGTGCGTACCTACGAGGTGATCAAGTCCGAATGCGTGGGCTGCAACCTGTGCGAAATTACCTGCCCGGTTGAAGCCTGCATCACCATGGTGCCCCAGGAAACCGGGAAAAAGTACATGAACTGGACCCAGGACCCGCGAAACCCAAGAGCAGAAGTGGTAGGCTAGGCAAAGGCAGCAACCAACCCATTCTTGGAGAGCGCACCAGTGAGCAAAGACCTGTCCCCAAACACGCAGCTCTGGAACGAAGACCTCGCCCCCACCACCGCAGCCCAGCGTACATGGCGCTGGTATCACTTTGCGGCGCTATGGGTGGGGATGGTAATGTGCATTCCGGCCTATACGCTGTCGGCCAGCCTGATCGAGGGCGGCATGTCCGGCTATCAGGCGGTGCTGACGGTCTTTCTGGCGAACGCTATTGTCCTGCTGCCGATGCTGTTGATCGGTCATGCGGGCACCAAGTACGGTATTCCTTACGCGGTGCTGGCACGCGCATCATTCGGTACCACTGGCGCGCGCATTCCCGCGCTGATGCGCGCCATCGTCGCCTGCGGCTGGTATGGCATTCAAACCTGGTTCGGCGGCAGCATGATCTACACGCTGCTTGGCGTGATGATGGGCGGCGAGATTGGCGGCGCAAAAATCGCTGGCCTGGGCATCAATGGCGCGCAGCTGGCGTGCTTTTTGGGCTTTTGGGCGATTCAGTTCTGGTACATCGTGCACGGGATGGAATCGATCCGCAAACTGGAAACCTGGACCGCGCCACTAAAAATCGTCATCTGTTTCGTGCTGCTTGGCTGGGTTTACAACAAGGCTGGCGGCTTTGGTCCGCTGCTCGATCAGCCATCGCAGTTTGTGGAAGGCGGCAAAAAGGCTGGCCAGTTCTGGTCTGTGTTCTGGCCTTCGCTGACCGCGATGGTGGGTTTCTGGGCCACGCTGGCGCTCAACATTCCCGACTTCACCCGCTTTGCCAAAACCCAGCGCGACCAGATCGTCGGCCAGTCGGTTGGCCTCCCTGTGCCTATGGGCTTGCTGGCCATGCTGGCAGTGATCGTAACCTCCGCCACGGTGGTTTTGTATGGCAAAGCCATCTGGGATCCGGTCGATCTGGCCAGCCGGATGACTGGCGCTGCGGTCCTGATCGCGCTGCTGGTGCTGCTGATTGATACGGTGAGCGTGAATCTGGCGGCCAACTTGGTGGGACCGGCGTATGATTTTTCGTCGCTGGCGCCGAAGCTGGTGTCGTACCGCACTGGCGGTTATATCACCGCTGGGATTGCGCTGGTCATGATGCCGTGGAAGATACTTGAGTCGACCCAGGGCTATATCTTTACCTGGCTGATTGGTTACTCGGCTTTGCTCGGGCCCATCGCCGGCATTCTCATCGTCGACTACTACCTGATTCGCAAGACCGAACTGGAAGTGACGCACTTGTATCGCGATGACGGTATCTATTCCTACCGGTCAGGCTGGAACGCGGCGGCCGTCATCGCTTTTATTGCCGGCGTGCTGCCAAATATTCCCGGTTTCATGAACGCCGCCTTCCCGGACGCGTTCCCGGGAGTGGACGGCGTGTTCAAGACTTTGTATACCTATGCCTGGTTCGTCGGCATTGCCATTTCCGCCGTGGTGTATGGCGCGCTGATGAAGGCCCGTAACGTCGCCGCGATGCAACCGGCGGCACATTCCTAACTCGTTTTCAGGAGCTGTTCATGACCACCATTATTCGCGGCGGCACCGTCGTCAACGCAGACCGCGCATTCAAGGCCGATGTGCTGGTATATGGCGACAAAATCGTGGCCGTTGGCGACAAGCTCGACGCGCCCGCTGGCGCCACCGTGATCGATGCCAGTGGCCAGTACGTCATGCCGGGCGGGATCGATACGCACACGCACATGCAGCTGCCATTCATGGGCACCGTGACAGCGGATGACTTTTTCACCGGGACCGCGGCGGGTCTGGCGGGCGGCACCACCACCATCATGGACTTCGTGATTCCCAACCCGCAGCAGTCGCTGCTGGAGGCGTATCACACCTGGCGCGGCTGGGCCGCCAAATCCGCGGGCGACTACACCTTCCACGTGGCCGTGACCTGGTGGGACGACAGTGTGCATGCCGATATGGGCACTCTGGTGCACAAGCATGGCGTGAACAGCTTCAAGCACTTCATGGCGTATAAAAACGCCATCATGGCGGACGATGAAACGCTGGTAAAAAGCTTCACCCGTGCACTCGAACTGGGTGCCATTCCGACCGTGCACGCCGAGAACGGCGAACTGGTGTTCCAGCTGCAGCAGGACCTGCTGCGCAAGGGGATTACCGGGCCGGCAGCGCATCCGCTTTCGCGTCCGCCCGAAGTGGAGGCAGAAGCGGCCAACCGTGCCATTGCGATTGCCAACGTGCTGGGTACGCCGGTGTACATCGTTCACGTGTCGTGCGCGGAGTCGCTCGAAGCGATCACCCGGGCTCGCGCGAAAGGGCAGCGCGTGTATGGCGAAGCGCTGGCCGGGCACCTGGTGATCGACGACAGCGTGTATCACAGCAGCGATCTGGAGTTCGCCCGTGGTCACGTGATGAGCCCACCGTTTCGAAGCAAGCACCACCAGGCGGCGCTGTGGCACGGCCTGCAGGGCGGCAATCTGCACACGACCGCCACTGACCACTGTACCTTCTGCGCAGAGCAGAAGGCCGCCGGCAAAGATGACTTCACCAAGATCCCGAACGGTTGCGGCGGGGTGGAAGACCGTATGTCGGTTGTCTGGGATGCAGGCGTCAATTCGGGAATGCTGACGCCGTCCGAATTTGTGCGCGTCACGTCGACCAATGCGGCGCAGATTTTCAATATGTATCCACGCAAAGGGCTAGTGGCTGTGGGCGCCGATGCCGATATCGTGGTGTGGGACCCGGAAGGCTCGCGCACCATCTCGGCCAAGACCCAGTTCGCCAAGGGCGGGTTCAATGTGTTCGAGGGGCGGACGGTGAGGGGAATTCCTTCATACACGCTCTCGAATGGAAAAGTGGTGTTTGAAAGAGGTGAGCTGCGTGCGGTGGAGGGCGCTGGCAAGCACGTGGACCGGCCGGCATTCACCAAAACGCACGCATAAAAATACGTCGTCCTCGCGTAGGCGGGGACCCATAGCGCGCACGCTCAGCATGGGCCCCCGCCTACGCGAGGGCGAAGTGTGGGCTGCATATTGGAGTGGAAAATGGATGAATTACGAATCAACGGCGAGCGCCTGTGGGCCGCGCTGATGGAACTGGCACAGATCGGCGCCACGCCGAAGGGCGGTGTCAAACGGCTGGCACTGACAGACCTCGACAAGCAGGGCCGCGACCTGGTTGTCGGCTGGGCCAAACAGGCCGGCATGTCGATCACGGTCGACCAGATCGGCAATGTCTTCATGCGCCGCGAAGGCCGCAACCCTGCGCTGCCGCCGGTCATGACAGGCAGCCATATCGACACCCAGCCTACCGGCGGTAAATTCGACGGCAACTATGGCGTGCTGGCGGGGCTGGAAGTGGTGCGCACGCTGAATGACTTGAACATCACGACCGAAGCGCCGATCGAAGTCGCTTTCTGGACCAATGAAGAAGGCTCGCGTTTTGTTCCGGTGATGATGGGCTCCGGCGTGTTCTGCGGGGCCTTCAGCCTGGAGACCGCGTACGCCGCCAAGGATACCGAAGGCAAGAGCGTCAAGGATGAATTGAGCCGCATCGGCTACCTGGGCGAGCAGGTGCCTGGCCAGCACCCGATTGGCGCCTACTTTGAAACGCATATCGAACAAGGCCCGGTCCTGGAAGACGCCGACAAGGTCATTGGCGTGGTGCCTGCGGTGATGGGATTGTCGTGGTATGACTGTGTGGTCACCGGGATGGAGGCGCACGCTGGTCCTACGCCGATGGGGCTGCGCAAGGACGCGCTGCAGGTCAGCACACGCATCATGCAGGAAGTGGTCGCCATCGCGAACCGCTATCCGCCGTATGGTCGTGGCACGGTCGGCATGGTGCAGGTGTTCCCCAACAGCCGCAACGTGATTCCCGGCGAGGTCAAATTCAGCATCGATCTGCGCAATGTGAATGATGAACTTCTCAATACCATGCACGAGGAGATGCTGGCCTTTATCGACAAAACACGCACTGAAACGGGTCTCGCCATTAGCATCGAGCGCGTGTCCTACTATCCGCCTTGCCCCTTCCATCCGGACTGCGTGGGCGCCGTGCGCGCGGCCACGGCCAAACTGGGTTACTCGACCATGGATGTGGTGTCCGGGGCCGGCCACGATGCGATTTACGCGGCGCGCCTGGCCCCGGCCGGGATGATTTTTGTGCCCTGCAAGGATGGCATCAGCCACAATGAGATCGAGGACGCCAAGTCCGATCACCTTGAAGCTGGTTGCAATGTGTTGCTGCACGCCATGCTGGAGCGCGCTGTCGTTGTTGCCAGCTAGATAGTTCGTCGGCGCTGTCCTACTGCGCTCAACGGACTCATCTGATACGTGTGCGCGGTCTTCCTTGTTAGCCTGTGTTTTTACATGGGAGGGAAGACCAAATGCGCGCACTCACTTACCACGGCAGCCACGATGTCAAGGTCGACAACGTGCCCGATCCGATCCTGCAGGACGCCGACGACGTGATCCTGAAGGTGACCGCCACGGCGATCTGCGGCTCCGATCTGCATATGTACCGTGGCAAAATCCCGGCGATGAAAAGCGGCGACATTCTCGGCCACGAATTCATGGGCGAGGTGGTGGATGCAGGCCCCAAGGTGACCAATCTGGCGAAGGGCGACCGCGTCGTCGTGCCTTTTGTGATCGCCTGCGGCAGCTGCTTCTTCTGTGACATGCAGCTGTTCTCCGCCTGCGAAACCACCAACCCGGATCGCGGTTCAATCATGAACAAAAAGAGTCTGCGCTCGGGTGCGGCGCTGTTCGGCTTCAGCCACTTGTATGGCGGTGTGCCGGGTGGGCAGGCCGAGTATGTGCGGGTGCCGAAAGCGAACGTCGGGCCGATCAAGATTCCGGTTGCACTGTCGGACGAGCAGGTGCTGTTCCTGAGCGATATTCTGCCGACCGGCTATCAGGCGGTGCTGAACACCGGCGTGGGCAAAGGCGGCAGCCTGGCCATTTTCGGCGCAGGGCCGGTCGGCCAGATGGCGGCGGCCAGTGCCCGGATGCTGGGCATCGAAACCATCTTCATGGTGGACCATCACCAGTTCCGCCTCGACTTTGCCAAGCGGGCTTACGACGTCATTCCGATCAATTTCGATGATGGTGACGCGGCCGAGTTCATTCTCGATAATACCCACCACCGCGGCGTCGATGGGGTGGTCGATGCGGTTGGTTTTGAAGCCAAGGGCAGCGCGCTGGAGACAGTGATGACGGACCTGAAGCTCGAAGGCAGCAGCGGTAAGGCCCTGCGCCAGTGCATCGCAGCCGTGCGGCGTGGCGGGATGATCAGCGTGCCTGGCGTGTATGCCGGCTTCATTCATGGCTTCCTGTTTGGGGACGTCTTTGAGAAGGGGATCGGCATCAAGGCAGGGCAGACCCACGTGCAGAAGTACATGCCTGAACTGCTCGAAGCAATCGGCGAAGGCAAGCTGCGGCCACAGGAGATCATCTCGCACCGGCTCAAGCTGGACCAGGCAGCCGAGGGCTACAAGATGTTCGACAAGAAGGAAGACGAATGCCGCAAGGTGATCCTGACGCCTTAGTAGCCTAGGCGACTTCGACGCGGTTGCGGCCGCGCTGCTTGGCGCGGTACAGGGCCGCGTCAGCGCGCGACAAGGCGTTGTCGGCGCAGTGATCCTCGCTTAGCATCGCGGCCACGCCAATGCTGACGGTAACGGGCAGGCAGGTGTCGCCAAAGGGCATGGGATCAGAATGCAAACGCTGGCGAACGCGCTCGGCAAATCGGGTGGCGTCTTCCAGATCGGCCCCGCACAGCAGGATGACAAATTCTTCGCCGCCGATGCGCCCCACGGAATCGACCTTGCGCAACTCCAGCTGCAAAACGCCGGCAAAGTGCTTGAGGACTTCGTCGCCCGTGGGGTGGCCGTAGTGGTCATTGATGTTTTTGAAGTAGTCCAGGTCAAACATCAACACCGCAGACAGAATATGCGGGTCGCGCTGCACCCGCGCCAGTTCCTGCTCCATGCGCGCCATGATGGCGCGCCGGTTCGGCAATCCCGTAAGGAAGTCGGTCGCGGCAGCGTCGACCAGGCGCTGTTCCAGCTCCTTGTGCGCGGTGATATCGGCGATAAAGCCGTGCCACACGGTGCTGCCATTTTCAAGGCGGCACGGGCGTGCCTGCGCTTCATGCCAGCGCAGACCTTCGCCAGGGAGCTGCACGCGAAACTCCATGTGCCAGCGTCCGAGCGTGTGCGCCGATTGGGCCAGCGAGTTGCGATAGGCTTCAATGTCGTCCGGATGGATGGCCGATTCCGCGTGCACGGCATCGATTGCAGCCAGCGCCGGGTTGGTCCCGAATATGGCGCGCATGCCGGCGCTGGCATAGGGGAAGCTGGCGTGTCCGTCGGGGCGCAGGCAGTATTGGTACACGAGGCCCGGGACTTCGTCGGTCAGGTGGGTCAACAATTCGGCGCTGCGGCGCAGCTGTTCCGACAGGGCGACCGTGTCCGAGATGTCGGTGGTGGTGCCGGTCATGCGCAGAGGCGTTCCATCCGGATCGCGCTCGACAACCTTGCCGCGGCTTAGAACCCACTTGTAGTGGCCGTCCTTGCAGCGCAGACGATGTTCGACTTCGTAGGTTGGCGTCTGCCCGTCGAAATGGGATTGGATCTTGGCGCGCACTCCGGCTAGATCGTCGGGATGCACGCGGGTGTAGCTTTCTTCGATGCGGTCGCCGATTTCATCTTCGCGGTAACCGAGTATGGCTTTCCAGGCAGCCGAGTAAACAATTCGGCCCGAACGGATATCGCGGTCCCAGACACCGGTGCCGCTGGTGGCGAGCGCCAGCAGCAGCGAGCTGATGTCGTCCGCGTTACCGCTGAAGCAGGTGCTGTCACTTGCCATGGTCAGCCTGACTAGGTGTAGTGCTACATGCGGTCAAGATACCATAATGCAACTTTCGAGTCATGGTTTGTCCTATCACGCGTCGTAAAAGGGCCTCAAATGTCGTCGTTCGGTCGAATCCCTCAGCTTCGAGCACCAGGCCGAGAGCCGCCGCACATCGCCCTCGTGAAGGCGGGGGGGGCATGCCAAGTCCCCGGCTTCGGGCGCATGGCATAGGCACCCGCCTGCGCGAGTGCGATGTGGTCGCCGTCAGTCCGGTCTCAGGCTGCGAAGTAAGTCGAGCATGACCTGGGTACTTGGCGCACGAAGGCCGAGAGCCGCCGCACATCGCCCTCGCGAAGGCGGGGGCCTATACCACGTCTCCGGCTTCGGGCGCATGGCATGGGCACCCGCCTGCGCGAGTGCGATGTGGTCGCGGTCAGTCGGGACCCTGGCTTCAGTAAGTCGAGCACGACCTGGGTATCAGGCGCAGGTAGGCCAGAGCCGCCACTACATCGCCCTCGCGAAGGCGGGGGCCTATGCCACGTCACCGGATTCGGGTGCATGGCATGGGCACCCGCCTCCGCGAGTGCGATGTAGTGGGTTGGAGTCTCGTTCGCCGTGAGTGCTGACTCAGGCCTGAGGGCGGAAGCTGCGCAGGAAGTCCAGCATGACCTGGGCCGCCAGTTCGGCATCGTCCGCAGTCATGG
The DNA here is from genome assembly GCF_900129765.1 of Massilia sp. CF038. Lineage (GTDB taxonomy): Bacteria > Pseudomonadota > Gammaproteobacteria > Burkholderiales > Burkholderiaceae_D > Telluria_A. The sequence goes on along the minus strand of NZ_FQWU01000002.1, from coordinate 1,564,901 downwards.
TCTCAAGCCGGTTATGACTGATGCCGCCGTTACCGCAGCGGACAAACAGCATGGCGACGTCGGTAATGGCAGCCATGGCCATCGCATCGTGCCCGGCGCCGGAAGGCAGGTCGTAACGCGGTAGTCCTGCGCGCTGCACGGCCGCGCCCAGCTGGTCCATCAGCCACGGCGCGCAAGGTGCGGCAGCGGCGGACACAATCTGCTCGATCGCGAAGGTGACCTGACGCCGCGCGGCGATTGCGCCAATGCCGTCCAGGATGTCCTTGACGGCAGCCAGCCGCACCGCGTCATCGGCTGCGCGAATATCAAGCGACAGCTGACAGTGGCCCGGGATGACATTGACCGAACCATTGGGCACCTGCAGCTGCCCGACGGTGCCCACCAGCGAAGGCGCCTGGCTGCAGCGCTGCTCCACCAGCAGCACGATTTCGGCCGCAGCAGCTGCGGCGTCCTTGCGCATGTTCATCGGGGTAGTGCCTGCGTGGCTGGCCAGCCCGGTCAGGTTCACCAGATAGCGCGAGCTGCCGGCGATCGCCGTGACCACGCCAGCGGCCAGACCGCGTTCGAGCAGCACCGGTCCTTGTTCGATATGGACTTCCACAAAGCCAAGCAGCCTGGCAGGGTCGCGCGCAATGGCGCTGATTGCCGCAGGATCGTGGCCGGCATCGGCCAGCGCCTGACGCATGCTGATGCCATCGGCGTCGAGCCGCTCCAGCAGCGTTGCGTCGAAGCGGCCGGTGATCGCATTACTTCCAAGGAAGGTGCTTTTGAAGCGCACCCCTTCTTCTTCCGCAAAGCCGACTACCTCCAGGTGGAAGGGAAGGCGCTCGCCACGCTCGTTGAGGTGGCGCGCGAGGGCGATCGGCAGCAGGATGCCGAGGCGGCCATCGTATTTGCCGCCGTCGCGCACGGTGTCGTAGTGCGAGCCGGTCATGAGGGTTAGTGCGTTCGCATCGGCCGCGAGATAGCGCCCCGTCACATTGCCGACCGCGTCAATGTGGACTTGCATGCCAGCTTCGCGCATCCAGTCGGCCAGCTGGCCGGCGGTGCGGCGGTGCACGCTCGTCATGTAAGAGCATGTCAGGCCGTCTTCCATTTCGCTCCAGGCACCGATGGTCTCGCTCCAGTGCATCAGCATCGGGCCAAAATCGGGCGTGACCTTGAGCAGGTCATTCAGGCGCAGTTCGGCGATGCGATGGATCTGGCGCAGGCACTCCGCCATTTCGTCGGCGCGCTGATGCTGCAGCCGGCGCGTGAAGGTATCAATGATGCTCTGGCGCGTGAGGCCCTGGCCATCGGGTCCTTTGACCGCAAGGATGAAGGGGAATCCAAATTTGGCGTTGTAGTCGGCATTGAGCTGATGCAGCGTGGCGTATTCGGCGGCGCTGCACAGGTTCAACCCCGATTTGGCCTGTTCGAGGGTCGATTCGGCAGTCAGCTGGCCAGCGATGGCCGTCTTGCCGGCTAGCTCGGGATGGGCGCGGATCAAGCCAAGCTGCTCGTCAATGCTGGCACTACTCACCACTTCCTGCAACGCGAACTTGAGCGCGGCCAGCGTGGCAAACGGCCGCTGCGCCGCGACGCGCTCGGGAATCCAGGGCGAATGCTCGTAGATGCCGTGCAAGGTGGCAATGAAATCGGCCGCAGGGCAGCTGTTCAGGTCCGTCAGTGTGGTCATGGTGTGGGTATCCTATCTTGCCAGATTGGATCATACTGCCAGGAAGTAGTGCAGGTATATCGTATTCCTGATAAGGCCTATGCGCACGATTTCCGCGCTGCTGGCTGCTTCGCGGCTGGCGAGGGGAAGGCGATTACTGCGCCCTTCCGCAAAATCGCGCGCATTCACACGATTTCCGACGCGACCTCTCGAGACCCTTGCGCATTTGCACGCATCGCCCTCGCGACCGCACGATTTGCGCACGATTTTGCGCGCAGAGAGTACGTTTTCGCGCGACGGGACGTCAAGCGGCTTTACTGCCGCATTTACAACAATGTTGAGCAGTACAATGGCAAATGCATTTCTGTGAACGAGCTCCCTCGCCCGGCATTCCGCCAGCAATGATCGAATCTCGGAAAAGCCGAGGCCTTGATTGGCGCTGGTGAGGGGATATAACTGGGCACATTGACAATGAAAATTTCAGGTAATTTTTTGTGAAAAATTCTCTGTGTGAATTGGAATCGGATGATTGGGGGACGGCGCCTGCTGACGCCTCGCCGATGATGCAACGTATTGCTTCACTCAGATATAAAGACATCAGGAGCTTTTCCATTGAGGATTTGCGCCTATGTATCGGGCAGGATATTGGCCTGGTTTTTCTTCTGCCAATGGCTTTAAACAGGCTTGAGCAACATCTGTTTTGCGAAGGGATGCATTTCAAAGGAGATTTACTGTGCAATGTTTTGAGAGCAAGTAAGGTCTTCTATATTGAAAATCCCGCCCTGAAAGCGCGGGCCAGAAGCGTTCTCATACAGGCGACGGCAGCATTACATCAGCTGGACGACATTGACGCGAAGACTTTAGCGGAAGCGATAGCGGAAGCAATTGCCGAGTTTGATGCCTGATTTTTGCGCTGGACCGCGTCGTCACGATGAAATCACCGAAACGTTTGTGCAAGAATCCATGGACGGAACAAAGCACGTGAACAAGCGTTGGGTACGCGAGGCCAGGGTCGCCTGAGATCAATCAGCCGACGCGGCGGATGGCATGGTTTTCGTCGCCCTGTAACAACCGGGATAGCGACATCCAGACGTGCAGGGCACTTGTGCCCTGATCGTTCGAATCTATGCGCTTAGCGCTGCACCAGCGCCTTCGCTGCCGCGCTGACCTGGTCGCGCAGCCATTTGTGCTCGGGCGCCTGATGCACCCGCTCGTGCCATAACTGGTAGAAGCGCATTGGCGGGAATTTCACTGGCACCGTAAAGGTTTTGAGCGGCAGCGTCTTTTCGTAAAACCGCATGAACTGGCGCCCGGTTGTGAGCACCAGATCGGTCTGCGTCAGCATGTACGGGATCAGCCCGAAGTACGCGGACTCCACTGCCACCTTGCGCTGCATGCCCTGGCGTTCAAGGAAGGAATCGATTACCCCGTGATACCCCGGCAGCATCTGCGAGGGCGCAACATGCGGCAGGCTCAGATAATCCTCGATCGTCATCGCGTCGCTGGCGGTGCGCTTGGCATACGGGCTGTCGGCGCGCATGGTGCAGATAATGGGATCTTCAAACAGCTTGGAAATGTGCAGGTGCGCTGGGGGCTCGTCCCAGTTGGCGATGACCAGATCCATGTCGCCATCAGAGAGCATGCGGATGTAGTCGACACCCGGGCCCAGGCTGTGAATGACCACGCGGCTGTTGGGCGAGCCGCGGCGCAGGGCGGCCACCACATTGGGCAGGAACTGGCTATCCAGGTAATCGGGAGCGGCAATATGAAAAATGCGTGCTTCTTCCTGTGGAACGAAGGGCGATTTTTTAACGAACAGGCTCTCCGTCTCGTCGAGAATGCGCTTGGCCGGCTTGAGCAGGCTTTCGCCATGCTGGGTCGGCACCATGCCGCGTGCGCCACGCACCAGCAGCGGGTCGCCCGTCAGCTCGCGCAGCTTGCGCAGTGAAGCCGAGATGGAGGGTTGCGGCTGATTGAGCTTGAGGGCGACGCGTGAAACGTTCTTTTCGACCAGCAGCAGGTAAAGGATGCGGATCAGGTGCAGGTCGAGGTGTTGGGGAAGGCTGGCCATTCTGTGTTGTATATTCAATCAAGTATGTTGAATATACGCGATTTTTCATGTCGAGGGCGACGAATCAAGCTATCTTGGATAAATTCGCCCCACTATTGTCGTCGCGCCCGCAACAAGGAAACCCATGGAAGTGTTTGGCCACCTGACCCCCTATCTGCTCGAATGGTGCAACCTGCTGCTGCGCTGGCTGCACGTGATCACCGGGATCGCCTGGATCGGCGCCTCGTTCTATTTTGTCTGGCTCGATAACACAATTCGCCCACCGGCGCCTGGTTCGGACCTGGCCGAAAAAGGCGTGTCGGGCGAACTGTGGGCGGTGCACGGGGGCGGCTTCTACAACCCGCAAAAATATCTGGTGGCGCCTGCCGAACTGCCCAAGGAACTGCACTGGTTCAAGTGGGAGGCATATTCGACCTGGCTGTCCGGCTTTGCACTGCTGACCATCGTCTACTACTTCAATGCGCAAGCAATGATGGTCGATAAATCGGTGGCAGACCTGAGCAGCCTGCAGGCAGTCGGCCTGGGACTGGGCAGCCTGGTGATCGGCTGGACCGTCTACGATCTGCTGTGCCGCTCCAAACTTGGCCAGCACGATCTGGCGTTTGGCGTTGTCATGTTCGGCTTTTTGGTCGGCAGCGCGTATCTGCTGACGCATTACCTGAGCGGCCGCGCCGCCTATATCCATGTGGGTGGGATGATCGGCACCATGATGGTGGCGAACGTTCTGATGCTGATCATTCCCGGCCAGCGCAAGATGGTTGCGGCCATGATGGCGGGCCAGAAGCCGGATCCGATTCACGGCCAGAAGGCCAAGCAACGCAGCGTGCATAACAATTACTTCACGTTGCCGGTGCTGTTCATCATGATCAGCAATCACTACGCCATGACCTATCGGCACGAACATGCGTGGGCGGTGCTGGCGGTGATCATGGCGGCCGGCGTGCTGATCCGCCACTTCTTCAATTTGCGGCATCGTGGCCGCGTCGAGTGGCGCTATCCGCTCGCCGGAGTTGCGCTGCTGGCCGCCGTGGCGGTGGCGATTGCACCCAAAGCACCTGCTGCAGCCGTGGCGGGAGTTGATCACGCGGCGCAGTTTGCCCAGGTGCAGACCATTATCGGCCAGCGCTGCGTGTCGTGCCACGCCGCGCATCCAACCCAGCCTGGTTTTGCCAGCGCGCCGGCCGGTGTGATGCTCGACAGCGAAGCGCTGATTCGCCAGAACGCGCCGCGTATTTATCAGCAATCGGTGCAGCTCAAAGCGATGCCGATCGCGAACCTGACCAACATGACCGACGCCGAACGCGCCCAGGTAGCCGCCTGGTTCGAAGGCGGCGCAAAATAGGACTCACGATGCAAACCAAAGAACAACTGACAGCCTGGATTGACGCGCACTTCGATGAGCAGGTCGCCTTTCTGCAGAAAGTAATCCAGGTCCCAACGGATACTCCGCCGGGCAACAACGCGCCGCATGCAGACGCCGTGGCGCACATGGTCGAAGCATTCGGCTGGCAGGCGGAAAAGCACGTGGTGCCCACACAGCAGGTGCGCGACTATGGCATGGAGAGCATCACCAACCTGATTATCCGCCGGCCCTACGGCGCTGGCGGTCCCACGGTTGCACTCAACGCCCATGGTGACGTGGTGCCGCCGGGCGAAGGCTGGACCAAGCCGCCGTATGGTGGCGTGATTGAAGACGGCTATATTTATGGCCGTGCCGCTGCCGTCTCCAAGTGCGATTTCTCGACCTACATTTTTGCCGTGCGCGCGCTAGAAGCGCTGGGGGTTCCTTTGACGGGCGCGCTGGAACTGCACTTCACCTACGACGAAGAATTTGGCGGCTTGCTGGGCCCAGGCTGGCTGCTGGAACAAAAGCTCACCAAGCCCGATTTTGTGATTGCGGCGGGGTTCAGCTACAACATCGTCACCGCGCATAACGCCTGTCTGCAGCTGGAAATTACCGTGCACGGGAAGTCCGGCCATGGCGCCATGCCGGAAACCGGCCATGATGCCCTGCAGGCGGCGAACAAGATTCTGAATGCGATTTACGGCCAGCTGCCGGAACTGAAAAAGATCAAATCCAAGGTGGCGGGGATCGATTCGCCGACCATGCTGGTGGGCCGCATCGATGGCGGCACCAATACCAATGTGGTGCCGGGCAAAGTAGTCATGAAAATGGACCGCCGCATGATTCCGGATGAAGATCCGGTGGCGGTGGAAGCGCAGGTGCGCAAGCTGATCGAAGATGCCGTCAAGGGCGAACCCGGAATTCGACTGGAAATCAAACGGCTGCTGCTGTCGCACGCGCTGCGACCCTTGCCTGGATCGGAAAAGCTGGTGGAGAGCCTGCAGAAAAATGGTCGGGACGTGATTGGTGAAGAGATCATCGCGCAAGGCACGCCGCTGTATGCCGACGCGCGCCTGTACGGCGAAGCGGGCATTCCTGCGGTGCTGTATGGCGCCGGTCCCCGCACCGTCCCCGAGTCGAATGCGAAGAAGGCCGATGAGAAGCTGGCATTGGAAGATTTACGCCGTGCGACCAAGGTCGTGGCCCTGACCTTGTTTGACTTCTTGCACGCCTGAACAGGGCCGGCGTGGGGACTCAGTCCCGGCACTGCAACTGGGCGCGGATGTGGGGCAGATTCTGCGGCGTCACCTTCGACAGCGTTTCGGCATCGCCATAATTTTCCTCTTCGCGAACGAGCAGAAATGCGCCGTCGGCCTGTTCCACCCAAACGGTATAGCCGCAATGTATCCGCAGGTTGGCGGAATGGCCGTCAAAATCGACGGCTGCGTAAGTCCCAGGCGCGGTGTTGGGCGGATTTCGATACCAGGTAATTTTTTTGATGGTGCGCGCCTGCGGGGCGCCCGCCTTGGCGTTGAACTGCGTGCTGTTGGCCAGGAATTGATCAAACGCGATGACCTTCTTCTGTGCTGGCGCCAGCAATGCGTATGCTTCCTCGTAGCGCTTGCCGTCCTTGGCGGCGAAATAGCGGTGGGACAGAGCCGTCACGCGTTCAAGCTGCGCTGCGCTGGCTGTCCACGCGTCCGGTTCCGCGCCCGTACTGGACTGCATGCTCTGCGCGATCCCCTCATTTAATTTGGTGAATTCGGCGATCAACTTGTCGCATGCGTTTTTCTTTGCGCCGCATTTGGCTTGCATGCCAAGGTAGACCGCGCCATTTTTCTGCTCGATTGCGCGCCGGATCACGGAGGGATGTGCCGGATGACCGGGCGGGGTGAACGTCCAGATGGTCTGCGTTGCCTCCTCACGTACCACGGTCCAGCCCTGGGCCGTCTCGATCTTGACGTCACTGCGCGCTTTCAGCGCGGCCAGTGCAGCGGCGACCGTTGGATAGCCAATATCGTCTGCGTCTTTGGCCATTGCGGCACATTGCAGGGACATGAGAAGAACCGTCATCAGGGGCAGGCGCATATGGATCCAATCGGGTAAAAGGCGGTGTTAGTTGGAATCGGCGCGCGACGCGGCCGGCGTGACACCTTCGAACGCAGCTGGTGGAAAGCGATGCACCGCGCCATCCACGGCATCATTCAGAATCGCGGAAAGGGCGGCACTGGTCTGCTTGTGCAGTGCCGCCGGAGGACCGCCGGCCATATCTGTCTTCCAGTTCGTATACACGGGCTTCGTCAGCTTGCGTATGTTGGCGCCGACCGCGTAGCGGGTGTCGCTACGATCCTTGCGCTGCACGATGACCACCACGCTGCAAAATTCGCCACTGAGATTCGTCAGGCCAAGAAGACCGATCTTGGTCATCAGCGCAATGCCATCGAACTGCTCTTGCGGCACCCTCGCCTTTGCCACGCTGACGACGATATCTGCCTGGTCTGCCGAATCGACCATGGTTGGCTGGTAGCCACGCGAGTTTAATGCGGTTTTTACACTCATCGCTAACGTTTCCGCGATGGCGGTACCGTCGATCGGGACGTCCAGGCGCTCGCGGTTGAACGATGCAAATCCTTGATCGAAATAGGGGATCGCTTCGCCGAGGTCGTTCTGAACGAAGACTTTCAGCGCCGGTTGCGCCAGCCGCATGGCAAGCGCTTGCTTGCACTCGATGGCGGCGGTAAGCGCCGTTGACCTCTTCAGCTCATGGTAGCGCGTCTCACCCAGCAGGTTGCTCTGATCTTGCGCCAGGACGTGGTAGGGCGAAGTCAACTCCTTGTATTCGCTTTCCTGCACCGTCCCGATCACGCGCGCCTGCGGACATATTTCATTCGCGTACTGATCCAAGGCAACGCGCACCTTGTCCGGACTCTGGCCGGCCTGGCCGCGCGCAATGAGTCTGGCCTGGTCGTCTCCGATCGCAAAGGCATTAAAACGCACGTGATCAATGTCGCGTTCGGGTGCTTCGCGGGCAACCGCGCTGCACGAGATGACAAGGGCGCACACCAACCAGACAAAATTCTTCACGTTAAGTCCTCCTGGAAATTTATTGGATATTAACATCACAGCAATTGCAGTCAGACGCCTGGCACCGGAGACGTCCAGACGCGAAAATGCCCCACAACCAGGGTCAGACCACTTTTGGCGTACGCCAAAAGTGGTCTGACCCTGGTTGTGGGGCAATGTCGTTGATGCCTTACTTCAGCGTGCGTTCGAACAGCTGGTAAATGCGGCGGTACTGGTCATACCAGCTCTCCGGCTGCACGAAGGCGTGCCGTTCAAGCGGGTAGCTGGCCAGTTCCCAGTGATCCTTCTTCAGTTCGATCAGGCGCTGCGCCATGCGTACCGAGTCCTGGTAGAACACGTTGTCGTCCACCATGCCGTGCGAGATCAGGAGGTTGCCTTTCAATTTGTCGGCGTATTCGATCGGCGACGATTTGCGGTAGGCTTCCGGGTCCAGATCCGGGGTGTTGAGGATGTTGGCGGTGTATTCGTGGTTGTAGGTAGTCCAGTCGGTCACGGGACGCAGCGCTGCGCCGGACTTGAACAGCTCCGGTTCGCGCATCAGCGCCATGAAGGTCATGAAGCCGCCATAGCTGCCACCATACACGCCAACGTTTTTCAGGTCGCCCTGGTGGTTGGCCGCCATCCAGTTGACGCCGTCCACGTAGTCTTCCAGTTCCGGATAACCCATCTGGCGATAGATGGCCGTGCGCCAGTCGCGCCCATAGCCTTTCGAGGCGCGGTAGTCCATGTCCAGCACGATGTAACCTTTTTCAACCAGCAGATTGTGGAACATCTGCTCGCGGAAGTAGACGGGATAGCGCTTGCTCACGTTCTGCAGGTAGCCGGCACCATGGACGAACATCACGATCGGGTACTGTTTGCCGGCTTCTAGCGTGGCCGGGCGATACAGTTTGCCGTAGATGGGGCCCGCGCCGTGGGTCGAGGGTACCGCCACAATTTGCGGTTCGATCCAGCTGCGCGCCTTGAACTCGGCGCTGCGCGTGTCGGTCAGCTTGACTGCGGCGCCGCCGGATACCGGCACCGTGGCCAGTTGCGCCGGCATGTAGCTGGACGAGTAGTGCACCAGCAGCTTGCGCTGGTCGGGCGAGAGTGCGTACTGTTCCACGCCTTCGAGCGCGGTCACTTCGCGCAGTTTGCCGTCCCTCGTGTTGACGGTGCATACCTCGTAGGTGCCAGGCGCTTTTGGATTGCACAGCATGTAGGCGTTGGCACCGTCTGCGCTCCAGTCGATGCGGGTTGCTTCCCACTTGCCTTGCGTGAGCGCCCGCGCTTTGCCGTCCGCACCCAGCGTGTACAGGTGCGAGTAGCCGCTTTCTTCCGACAGGTACCAGAGCGTGCTGTTGTCATTGAGCCAGCCGAACTCGTTGCTGCCCGAATTGACCCAGGCGGGGTCGGTCAGGCGGTGCACCGGCTTGAATTTGGCGTCCTTTAAATCGACCGTGGCAATCCAGCGGTCCTTGTTGTCGACCGCGCGCAGCAGCACGGCCACCTGGGTGCCGTTGCCGTTCCATTGGATGGTTTCGCCGTCGTCGTCCACGCGCACCACGCGGTTGCCCTTCAGGGCTGGCAGTTTGCGCTCGGCGCGCATGGCGGCCAGCGGGTCGTTTGCTACGCCAGGCAAAACGTCAAAGGACAGGTCGCGCACTTGACGCGTGCTCAGGTCCACCAGCTTGACGGTGTGCTCGGGCGGCATGTTGCGGCCCACGCGCGGACGCTGGTCGTCGAATTCTTCGTAACCGGACTCCGTCACGTAGCGTGGCAGCTTGCCGATGCGGCCCTTGTCGGCCGATTTGGGTGCGGTGACCACGATCAGATAGTGACCGTCCGGCGACAGTGCGCTGCCTTCGATGACGACTTTGTCACCGAGGTAAATGGGCGCCGGGGCGCGGGTAGGGTCGGCGCGGCGTTCTTCTTCGGCGCGGGCGCGGCCGGCGTCGCGGTCGTCTTTCTGGCGCTTGAGCGTGGAGATCAGGCGCAGCTGCAAATCGCGCAGCGCGTCCTCGTCGGGAGCGGCGGCGGGATCTTTGGTGGCACGCGCGGCTGCAACGGGCGACACCAGATGATCGGCCCGATTCCAGCTGAGCCACTCGTGGCCGACGCGGAATTGGATGGCGCGGCCGTCGGCCGAATACTGCGGTGCTGCCAGGCCGGTGCTGCCACGCGTGACCTGGGTCAGCGCACCGGTTTTGAGATCGCGTTCAAACAGGTCGCCATTACGCAGCAGGATGGCGCGGTTGCGTTCGCGGTTGTAGACCACGCGCTCGCTGTCCAGGTTTGCCAGTTCGGTGTCGCTGATTTTGCGGGCCGCGCCGGGCAGCGCCTGGAAGGTATCGCGCAACTGCGAGCCGGTGCGTTTTTGTTTGTAGAAGACTTGCTTGCTGTCCCAGCTCCACCATGCGTTTTCAACGGGGGTACCGATCCAGTCGGGATGGGCCATTGCCTGATCGAGGCTGATGGGTGTGGCAGCGGAAGCGGCGCCGGAGATGGTCCAGATAGCCGCAAGAAGGGGAAGTGCAGATAAACGCATCGTGGTCGAAGTGGTGAGTGAATCGGAGCCGAAGCCAGAAAATGCAAAAGCATTCTAGCGCAGCACCCCACCGGCCGATGTGTCGTGGAAGTAAAAAATGGAGCGGGAAAAACAGCCCTTATACATACAAACGCCGGCTCTGCGGCCGGCGTGATGTTCGGTCAGACCTGGGTTTCGTCGGTCTGCTGGGCGTTGCCAGTGCGGACCAGTATCGCGATACGCACCAGCATCCAGCCGGCGGCAAGTGCGCCGGGGAGATATTCAACGTATTCCATCTCAGCCCCGCGACGCGAGCTGGCGCAGTTCGGCGGCCAGGCTCGGCTGCATGTCCTGGTATTCGTTGGCCATGCGGATCAATTTCATGTGGTTGCGCGCACGGGCACGGCCCGAAGGCGTCGGCTTCATGACTTCCTGTGCAACGAATTGACGTTCCTGTGCAGCGAACAGGGCAGCGGCAAAAGCGCGCGCCGCGTTGCTGACGTCAGCCAGATAGCTGCGCAGCGTGGTGGTGGAATGGAGGGTGGCGGTGGTCATGATCGTTTCCTGGAAGTGCATTTAGTTGATACTGAGAAGTATAGACAAGTGCCCGCTATAAAGAAAATTTTCATTTGTGATGCCCTCCATTCATATCCTGAATAAGGCATTCGCCCCATCAATACAAGACATTCATATAAATGATGTCGCGGGGAAACGAGTGTTGCAATAATATTTTCTTTCTAAAATTGCTATACAATATATTTACTCAGGTATATTTCTAATGGTCTTTTTCCACCAGAGGGAATTGCCATGCCGACACATGTACTGCAACGCTGTTTGATTTGCATGATCGTATTTGCTACTGGTTCGGCGCTGGCAGCGCCGCCCGCGACACCGGTCACCAAGGTCACCGACACCTACGCCGGCATCGCCATTGATGACCCTTATCGCCACCTGGAGCAGCTTGACAGCGCCGACGTGAAAGACTGGGCGCGGGCGCAGGGCAGTGATGCCCGCGCGACGCTCGATGTGCTGCCTGGGCGCGCGGCGCTGGCAGCGCGGATCAAGGAACTCAGTGCCAAGGCGAGCGACCGGGTCTACATGGTCACGCGGCTGGGACGCAGTACCTATTTCATGAAAAAACAGCCGACCGACGCACTGGGCAAGCTGTATGTGCGCACCGGTAAAGCGGCCGACCGCGCGCTGTTCGATCCGGACACCATGAAGGCGGCGACCGGCAAAACCTACGCCATCAATAATTATGCGATCTCGCCCAATGGCAGATACGCGGCCATGGTGCTGTCGGTGGCGGACGCGGAACTCGGTGCCATCCATGTGCTAGACATCAAAAGCGGGACCATGGTGGGCGCCACCGTACCGCGCATCTGGGGCGAGCTCAGTGCGATCTGGCTGCCGGACAGCGAGCACTTTGTTTACACCCGCAGCAGCGACCCTGCGCGCGCATATGGCAAAAATCAGATGATCGTGCATCGCGTCGGCAGCGATGGCAAGGACGATCAGCCTTTGCTGGGTTACGACATTGACAGCACCGTGAAAACACGCGAGAACGACTGGCCCTTCCTGACGGTGAGCGCCAGTTCGCCCTATGCGGTGCTGCAGCTGGTCGATGGCGTTGGCGGCATGCCGCGCGTGTACGTGCAGCCGCGCGATCAATTGGGCAAGCCAGGCGCGGTGTGGCGTGAACTGATTGGCGAGTCAGCCAAAGTGCGCCGCACCACGCACGCCGGGAAGTGGCTTTACGGCCGCACCTTTGACAGCGCCTCGCGCTATCGCGTGCTGCGCTGGGACCTGTCCCATCCGGAAGCCGTGCCGGTCGAAGTGGTGCCGCAGCAAAGTGGCGTGATCGAAGATATCGGCGCGGGCAGCGACGGCCTGTTTTACGTGGTGCGCACGGGCGCGGTGTCGGACCTGTTCGCGCTGCGCCATGGCGATGGTGCGGGCAAGGCCCGCAAGGTCGGGCTGCCGCTGCAAGGCTCGATTTATCTGTCCGATTCAGACCAGGCGATGCCCGGCGTGGTGTTTTCGCTGGAGCCCTGGACTGCGCCGCTGGACCTGATGATGACCCGCGTTGGCCAGGCCAACGCCATGTCGGCCGGGCTGATCGTTAACAAGGGTCAGCCTTATGACGACGTGATCGCCATCGAAACGACATGCCCGGCCCGTGACGGCGCCAAGGTACCGATCTCGATTCTGATGAAACGCGGTCTCAAGCTCGATGGCAGCAACCCAACTTTCATGGAAGGGTACGCCGGCTACGGCATGACCATTACGGCCGAATTTTCGCCCACCTGGGCGGCGTGGCTGGAGCGGGGCGGGATTTTGGCTCTGGCCAATCCGCGCGGCAGCGGGGCCTATGGAGAAGAGTGGTATCAGGCCGGGCGCGGCGCCACCAAACCCAATACCTGGCGCGACATGATCGACTGCGCTGAATTCCTGGTCAAGGAACGCTACACGGCGCCTGCCAAGCTGGCCGTGCGCGGCGTGAGCATGGGCGGGGTGGCCGCCGGCCGTGCGTTGACCGAACGGCCCGATTTGTTCGGGACCGCGATTTTGCAGGTCGGCCTGCTGGACGCCGTGCGTACCATCGTGGCCTCGCAGAACGGACCGAACCACCTGCTTGAGATGGGTGACGTGAAAACCGAGGCCGGCGTGCGCCAGCTGCTGGCGATGAGCAGTTATCACAACGTCACCCGTGCGGCCTATCCAGCGGTGATGGTCATCACTGGCATGAACGATAACCGCGTCGAGCCATGGATGTCGTTCAAGATGGCCGCACGCCTGCAGCAGGAAACGACGAGCGGCAAGCCGGTTTTGCTCCGGGTCGACGAGCAGGCTGGCCACGGTATGACCAGCACCACCGAGCAGCGCAACGCCATGCTGGCCGATACGCTCGCGTTCCACTTGTGGCAGACCGGCGACCCGCAGTTCCAGCCGAAGTAGCTGCCGTTACGGCCGCGCGCTCATGCGCGGCGGAAGTCCATGATCCAGTTGGTTTCCCAGGTCTTCCCGCCATCGGCGGAGAAGGCCTGTTCCCAGCGCGGCGCGTCGCCGTCTGCGTGCCATAAAAAGCGGACGCGGATCGGCCGGCCTTCGAAGCTGTCGTCAGCGTAGAACACGCCTTTGCCCTGATCGAAGCTGCCGACCATGGGAACGTCCATGCGTGTGGGATAGCGTCCGTCCAGCCACCAGATCGACCAGTTGCCTGTGGCGGGGTCGAAGCTGCGCAGCGTGACGGCGCGGTAACTGCCGGCAGGGTGGTGGATGATGTTGTCGTCGACATTGCCGGCACCGGCCAGCAGTGCGCTGGTGATGCAGCCGCCTTCGAAGGTAAGCCATTCGTCACAGTCGGCCAGGCGTTGGCGCAGCTGGCGGTGGGCGATGTGCCAGGTGCCGATAAAAAAATCGAAGTCAGCGCTGGAAGAGGAGGGTGATTGTGTTTTCATGCACCCATCCTATTCGCTAATCAGGACAGCTTTGGCCCTGATTGATGACCTTATTGCGCCAGCCGTTCGGCAGCCCGGTCCAGAATGCGCACCACCATGGCAATCGAATGGGGAATCATCTTCCGGGCCACCGATTTGCGCACTGCATGGTCAGTTGACGACAGCACCGCGCCGCCGTACTTGTAGGAGTAGGTCCCGCCCTGGGTCAGCAGTGCGCGAATGTCGGTGGCGCCTGGCGCCAGTGGCGTGAAATCGGCCAACGCGGCCTTGACCAGCGTGGCGTCGCCCAGTGTTTCGCTGTCGTAGTGATCCCAGACCCAGCCTTCCCAGCCCGAGTGGTTGTGCGCCAGCGTGTTAAAGGTATGGTGCGGCTGCAGCAGATCGGTGGTGTGGAGCGTGAAGCCCAGGGCCTGGGCCGATGGCGCTTCCAGGAAGCGGCTCCAGTAGTACTGTCCCAAGTTATCGATTGGCTGGAACGGGAAGTTCTGGTAATCCTGGTACATGGCGCGCGTGGAGTTGCTGCCCTGGCGGTAGTGCGCCTCGGTGATGCCGTAGGTGTTGTACTTCGAATTGTCGCCAAACCAGCCACCATTGCCGCGAATGCCGTCATCGAGATAATCGTTCACCAGCCAGGCCGCGGCCAGCTTGTCGATGTCGCCCGGGTTGTTCAACTTGGCGTAGTGGTAGCCGCCAAAGTCGTTACCGTGGGCGTCCACGCCTGCCGTGTGATTCTGAAAGTGCCAGAACGAGGTGTAGTGTGCCAGCCCGGAGCCAAGACCCCACAGGGGCGCGTTCTGGCAATTGCCGCTGGTGGAGCCGCAGATGTAGGTGTCCTCGAAATAATCGACGTCGTGCGCGCCCTGGCCGATGGCGGCGGCAAATTCGTCCATCGTGTAGCCGGCCTTGGTCACGCCCGCCAGCAGCTGGGTGTAGCGCGTTTCGGCCGGATGGGTTTTCATGAATTGCACGGCGTCGAGCACAATGCGGCGGTGCGTTTCGGTATTCCATGCGTGGGCCGGCACGGCGGCCACCAGCGCCAGCAGCACAGGCGCCAGTTTGAAGACTGCTTTCATTGGTTCTCCTTTTTATTGGTGGATGGTCAGGGTGCTGCTTGAAGCTCTTTGGCGAGTTGGGCACGCATCAGGCCGAGGCGGCGCGCCTTGTCCTCGGCCATCGCAATCTTGTTGGGGGCGATGCCCATGGCCCGTCCGCGCTCAATATCGGCGCGCAGGCGCGGCAGCTCCTCGTCGACCGCGCGGATGTAGGCTGCATAGGTGCGCTGCGTCTGTCTTGCTTCGTATGCTTCATAAGCTTTGGGATCGGCCAGCTCCTGTGCGCTGGGTGGATCGCGCGTGATGGGCTGATTGGCAATTGGCGGCGCTTCCGGGTCACCGTGCAGGCGCGATTGCGCCATGCTTTGCGCGGCTGATATATGGGGCTGGGAAGAGGGAACGGGGGCAAAAAACGGTGTCCCGGCAGTTGCCGGCGCCGCGACCACTGGTGTTGGGGGGGCGGCAGTATCGGCGACCGGCGCCGGTATGTCAGCCGATGGCCAGGCCAGCCAGGCCGCTGCTGCCATGACCGCTACAACGGCTGCTTTTGTGGTGTGATTCATGGCCGACCTCCGCTGGGAAAGGCAAGTGCCGCCTGTGCGCGTGCAGCAGCAAACTCCTTGCGCGCCCGCT
This sequence comes from Massilia sp. CF038, assembly GCF_900129765.1. Lineage (GTDB taxonomy): Bacteria > Pseudomonadota > Gammaproteobacteria > Burkholderiales > Burkholderiaceae_D > Telluria_A. The sequence continues at coordinate 1,549,092 of NZ_FQWU01000002.1, read as the reverse complement.
CGAGGGCAATCGCTTTGCGAGCCAGGTAGCGCACGGTTTCGGAGCCGGCTGGCTGATAGCTTTCCACACGCCGGTCGACCAGAATGATCTCCCAATGGGCCGCACGATCCGGACCGACCGGATCACGAAACGGCATCGACACTTTTCCATCGGGCTGCTGGAGTACCAGTGCGTCCAGCCAGCTCGGATCAACGCCGGCCCGCACCCACCCAAGGGCGCCGCCGCGGGCCGCATCAGGCGCCACGGAGTAGGTCTGCGCCAGGGATGCAAACTCCTCGCCCTGGGCAGCGCGTTTGGCGATCTGGTTGGCCAGGGCTTCGCTCGGTACGCGGATATGGCGTGCGCGCACCCGGTCGATGCGGCGAAACTGCTCGCGGTTGGCCTGGTACCAGGCGCGGATATCGGACCGTGTCACACGTTTCGCCAGCCCCGCCTGAATCGGACTGACGTCTTCCGCATCATTGGCCAGACCGTACAGGCCCGTGGCCGCCCGCACGTCGTCCTGATCGGCCAGCGCCTGCCGCAAGTCGGCGACGGCGTCGTGGCCAAAGCGGCCCTGTGCCCAGTCCACCATAAGCAGGCCGGCGACACGTGCGCGCGCCTGCTGCAGCATGAAGCTGGTGTCGCGCGCGAAGAAGGCCATTCTTCCTTGGACGTTCTGCCGCTTCAGCACGTCGGCCACGCTGAGCGAAGCTGGCGGCTTGCCAGGCAGGGCATAGGTGATCAACTTGACGGCATCGGCCAGCGTGGCCTGCGGCGAGTCCAGGGTATAGGTCAGTTGGAGCTTGCCCGGTTTGCCAAACAGCCGGTCGAGCATCATTGGATCAGGCGCCCTGGATTCGAGTACCACCCGGTCCAGCGTGCGCAGCACCGGTTCGAGTTCGGTCGGATAGGTGCCGCGCAAGGCGCTGCTCAGTTGGTCGTCGAGTGCGGCTTCGCGTTCGAAGCCCACGCGGCTGGGCGGGTGCAGGGTCGCGGGACTGAAGCGTGTACGCAGCCATTGTGCGAAAGCGCGGTCGCCGGCCAGCTGTTCCAGTGGACGTTCTGCGGTAGCGGTGCGGCTTGCCACTTCCAGCGTCAGTGTGTGGAACTGGCTGGCTTGGACTGTACAAGCAGCGATGCAGGCAGCGACGCCGGCGAGCCATTTCATGTTGTTCTCCTGTTCGTTCAAGCGAGCACCGCGATGCCGTGATCGGTGCGGTCGGTCAGTATTTCAAACGCTGCCCGGTGCTCGGTGTGGTAGGTGACGGCGGCCATGCGCGGGCGCGTGACCGTGACGCTGCAAGTGGCCAGTTTGGAGTTGAGGCAGGTTTTGATGCCGCCTGGCGGGTTGGCATATCCAAGGCCGGCAAAGGCGGACGAGGGCGCGTGCATGCGGATCGATATGGTTACCTCGGCGCTGCGCGCATCGATCTCCCAGCGGAAGAAGTCGAGCGTTGCGCGCGTGCGCATTGCCTGTACCAGGCCATTGAGGCTGTATTGCGTGGCGCCGATGCGTAGTACCACCAATGTCAGCGGCGGCGACCACACGGGCCCCAGCTTCAGGCGCGCTGTCGTGCACTCCAGGAAAACGTCTGGCGCGCCGTCGAAGCCCGCCACCTGGCCCCAGGCGTAGGTGTCGGTGTGGCGGCTGCCCCAGTTGTGATTCTGGCTGCCGCGCCATTGCCGGATGTCGAGCGTGGCACCGTCGATCCGCAGTTCGCCCGAGAACAGCGCGGCCGGCCCGCCCACCAGTGCCTTGGCACGTGGCAGAGCACTGCTGTACAGCGCCGGTGGCAGCAGCATTAAAGGCGGGTGTGGCGCATCGTAGTTGAGTAGCCACGTCACCGGTCCCGCGTTGCCTGCCAGCCGCGCGCCACTTAACGACGAGCCGCCAATCACCAGCGACAGACTGCCGCTGCCGATACTGCAGGCGGTGAGGGGAAATGCGTCACGCTTTGCGACGATGCGTTCGTGCTCGCCGTCGAAGACCACGGCCCATACCTCGCCCACCGCGTCCAGCGGGCGCCCCTTGGGGCTGAAGAAGGTGTAGCGGATCCAGAACGCCAGCGGGCGCTGCGGATGATTGGCTCGCAGGAAGTAGCTCTCGTAGTGGCCTTCGCCGCTACCAGGCTGGAAGCGGCAGCGGTTTGCCTCGCCAATATCCATCACGCGCGCAGCGGGCGGAAAACTTCGCTCACCCGTTCCTTGAATGCCAGCGGGGCGTAACCTGTCCAGCGGCGAAATGCACGGCACATCGACGACTGTTCGTCAAAGCCGATGTCGGCGCTGAGGTCTGCCAGGGGCACGTCGCCACGCATCAGCATCAGGATCGCGTGCTGCGCGCGGGCTGCACTGACGATCTGCCGAAACGAGGTACGCTCCTGCTGCAGCGCGCGCTGCATGCTGCGGCGTTCGAAGCCCAGCATGGCGGCCACGGTCAGTTCGTCCGCCTCGGCCAATGGCAGTGTGGTCTGCAGCAGTGCGCCGACCGAACGGGTGACGGTCATGGCGTCGCCGGACGCAACGCGGGCGCAATGGTGCAGCCAGCCGCCAATGGCGCCATTGAGGACGTCGTCAGCAAAGCGTGGGCGTGCATCAAGCAGTTCTGCGGCAATGGTGACGCCGTAGCAGCAAGCTTCGAAATGGACGGGGCACTCGAACACACTGTCATAGATGGCCATGGGGGCGATGCGGCGATGGCGCAGCGCGACCTGGACCACGTCCACCTTTTCGCCAAGCAGGTAGCGGCCAAACGAGACCCAGCCCGCCAGGATGCCTTCCACCACAGCAGCCGGCACCGGTTGCGCCGGTTGCCAGCTCAGGTGCACGCGGGTGCCCTGGCGGCGTACCATGGCGTAGCCAAGCGTGCTGGTAATCGATTCGAGCTGGGTCAGATGACGGATCGCCTCGCGCAGGGTGGGCGCGGTTGCTGCGGCGATGCCGAGCATGCCGAAGCCGGCACCGCCCACGCGCGCACCGAAACGCAGGCCCAGCGCCTGGTCGTCCAGCTGGCGCGACGCACCCGCCATCTTGCTGGCATACGAAACGCCGCACAGGCGCGGTCCGGTGGCACGTGCATCCGCAGGCAAGCCTTGTTCGGCCAGGAACGCGCCCAGCGCATCGGCATACAGGGTCGACACGCTCGGCGTCAAAGGCGTGTATTGCATCGTCAGGCAGCCCAGGGGAACAGGACTTTGGCCAGGTCGCCAAAGATCGTTTTGAGGAACAGGATCTTGACCACCAGGTCTTCGTACCAGGGCGTGGCGATGGTCGAGAATGACCATGAGAAGTCCCACAGCGTGGCCGGCTTCCACCATTCGAAGTGCAGTTCCGAGGTCCAGTTATGCCCGTACAGCAGGTCCTGCACAGTGGGCTGGACCTGGCCAAGCGGCTGGAACAGACCGTGCAGGGTGGTCATGTCGTCCAGCAGATCGATTCCGGCATTGTTGTAGACGTGCTTGATGCCCACAAACTGCAGCCCGGCGCCGGCAAAGCGGTAGGTCAGCAAGCGACCGACGTCGTTCGGGGCAGGGGCCAGAATTTGCAGGGTGCCGTTGACGGTGCCGGACGGCAGGCGGTCGATGCGCAGTTCGCCGGTGACGGCTGCCGCGTAGTTCTGGTTGGCGCGCCAGGCGTCAATGTCGTTGATGACAATCTTGAAATGCACGCTGACGTTGCGGTATTCGCCCTGGTAGTAGGCGTAGCCGTGCATTTCTTCGGTAAAGGACAGACCGCGTGCCCACACCAGCGCAGGCAGCAGCAGGATCCCGATCATCAGCAGGTATTTTTTCATGGTGTCTCCTTAAATGCGGTTGCGCGCGGCGGCACGCTCGGCCGCCCGTTCGGCCAGGGCAGCAATGGTGAGCAGGGGATTGGCGCCCAGTGAGGTGGGGGCCACCGAACCATCGACAACGAGCAAGCCGGGGTAGACCGCCTGGCTTGCGCCGTTCGGGTTGTAGACCTGGCCGTCAGCGTTGACGACGCCATCTTCGACCCGGTCACCCATCGGACAGCCGCCCAGTGGGTGCACAGTGGTCATGACGCCGCCAAAGATAGCGCTGGTGCGCGGACTGTCGGCGTAGCGGCCACTTGCTGTTTTGGCGTGGGCCGCCATTTCGGCGCGCATGCGGGCGACGAAGGGTTCCTGCATCAGGTTGGGCCAGACTACGCGGGCGTTGCCGTTGGCGTCGAGTTCGATTTTGCCAGCGGCGCTGTCATGCCCGATCCCGAGGTACACCATGCTGTGGTCGAGGGCACCGTCGCTGCGGCGCGCCAGGGCGTCGCGCGCAATGCGCTGGGTGGAGGGGAAGTCAAACGCGCCCCCGGCGGCCAGCGGCATGGCCACGCGCATGGCGTCGACCAGCGCGCTGGGGATGGCCGCGTCCTCGATCATGAAGCGCTGTTCGGGAGGCCGGCCGCCGCCCCGATAGTCGGCCGCCGTGGTGATGGTGGGGCCGGTGCGCTTCTGGCCGAATGGCGCCGCGCCGCTGCCAAAGCCCATGATGTTGGTCTGCACGCTGGTGTTGTACGACACGCCAAGCAGGTCACCGTTGGTGGAAAAGCGCGTGCCCAGTGCCGGCGAGAGTGCCAGGCCGTGGCCGCGCGAGCGCAGCAAGATCTGGGTGCTGCCGAGGGAGCCGGCGGCCAAAATCACGCTGCCCGCAATTACGGACCCGCTGACAGCAGCACCACTGGCAGCGCGGCTGGTGTAGTGCACGCGCCAGCGGCTGTCGGGCAGGCGCTCGACCCAGTCCACCTCCATGCGCGAGAAAATCTGCGCACCGGCGTTGCGCGCCAGCGGCAGGTAATTCACGTCCAGACTGTTCTTGGCGCCTGTGGGGCAACCGGTCACGCAATCGCCGCAGTGGGTGCAGGGGTTCTGCCATACGCCCTGGGCGTTCTGCTGACCGTTGTAGCGGCGCAGGTTGACGGCGATCGGCAAGGCTTTCGCGCTCACCTGGGCACCGGCGCGCTGGCGCGCTTTCGTGGTAGAGACGTGGAACCAGTTCTTGCGCAGGGCGTCGTTCTCCTGGACTGTGTCTGCGGCCAGCATGGCGCGTACGCGCTCTTCATACACATCCATCGCGCCGCTGGCGTATGCCGTCTGCACCGACTGGGGCCAGCGCCCAAAAATGTCGCGGTCGGGTGCAATGACCACGTTGGCGTTGATGAGCGAGGTGCCACCGATGCCGTTGCCGCTCAAGACGTCGACAGTGCCGCCGATGCGGTAGTCGAACAGACCGAGCGGCTTGCTGGCGGAGCGGAACTGGGCCAAGGTATCGATCAGGCCACTGGTGAAGTCCGTGGGCGCCCATTCCTTGCCGCGCTCCAGCACGGCCAGACGGCGACCCGGCGCCAGGCGGGCGGCCATGACCGCACCGCCGTAGCCTGAACCAATGACCAGCACATCGTAGTCGCCGCGCAGCTCACTGGCGGGCAGGGTCAAGGGAGTGCGGGGCGGCAGCGTGGCTGCCTGGGCACTGCCAGAGGGCAGGGCGGCGCCGGCCATCAGGCCGCCCATCGCCGCCATGAACTGGCGCCGTTCCGTGCTGCTGCGTTTCGACATGGTCCGCTCCTTTTATTGGCGAGAAGCCAATTTAAGGGAGCGTATGTATGGGGTCTTGTCCGAATGCGACAGGCATATGTGCGTTCACGCCAAAAGTTGCTGCCTGGATTTTAATCAGGGCGACTCCGGCTTTGGCGCGGGGAATCGGTAAGTCTGGTGTAACTGCTCAGGCCGAGCGGGGAGTTCCGCTGCCAGGTAGCGCTGGACCAAGGCCAGGGTGGTGTCGGCAGCGAAACCGGCAGGCAGGACACCCGGTGCGGCGCTGGCCAACTGGAAAGCGCCTTCCATCAAGGCAAGCAAGGCTGCCGCCAGCGGCCGAGCCTGGTTTTCCTGCTTGCCGTTTGCCGACAGACAGTCGCGCAGCAGACACTCAATCTGCGCGCATTCCTGCGCAACGACGTCCTGGTAAATCGCGCGCACATCAGGCTGGCGCACTGCTTCGGCGCCGATCACGACCCAGGCGGCAACAGCTGCCGAGCTCGCGCCTTCGCCCATGCCAAGCCGGGCGCGAATGTAGGCCTCCAGGCGTTGTTCCGGTGTGATTGCGGCTGCCGCCAAGGTGGCAAACCGGGCTCGGCCCTGGTCGGCCAGGGTCTGCACCAGAGACAGCAGAATCTCCGCCTTGGTTTTGAAGTGGTAATGCAGCAAACCTGGCGCCAGGCCGGCCTGTCTGGCGATGAGCTGGATGGTGGCTTTCTCGTAACCGTGTTCTGCCATGGTCGCCAGTAAGGCAGCGACAATTTCTCCCCGACGCTGATCGGTGTTTGGTTTTCTGGCCATGGTGGTAATTAATTTGGTTGATCGACCAAATTATACTTGTTTTGGCCTGTCCAATCGGGTACGCTGCGTTTATTGGTTGATCAACCAAATAATAAACTGAACAGGCTAGCGATCCATGACCACCTTTTCCGGGACAACCCGCGCAGCCTCGCTGCTGATTTTTCTTACGATACTGAACATCCTCAATTTTGCGGACCGGTTTCTGCTGCAGGGGTTCGCGGTGGATATGACGGCTGATCTGAAGCTGAGCAAACTGGAATTTACGCTGCTGACCGGCTTTGTGTTCACCGGCTTTTACACTTGCCTGGGGCTGGTCATGGGCGCACTTGCCGACCGTGTGCATCGTCCGCGCCTGATGGCGGCAGGTGTCGCCGCGTGGAGTGCCTTGACCGGCTTGACAGCACTGACCGGCAATTTCGCTCAGCTTGCATTCTGCCGCCTGTTCGTCGGTGTCGGCGAAGCGACGCTGACGCCCGCCGCGCTCGGTTTGCTGGGCGATGTGTGGGATGCCAGGCGGCGCGCATCGGTATCGGGCGTGTATTACCTGGGCGCGCCGGTCGGGATCGGTCTGGCGTTCATTATTGCCGGCACACTGGGCGCGGTGATTGGCTGGCGCCAGTGCTTCATTGCCCTGGGTGTTCTTGGGGCAGGCCTGTCCCTGTTGCTGCTGCTGGTGCGCGAGCCGCGCACGTCCGCTCATGCCATTACCGGTGCATCGCGCTCCGCGCCGTCGCAAGTGATGCGCGATATCGCTGCCTGCCTGAAGGCGTCGCCCGCGCTGTGCCTGGTCATTCTGGGTGGCGTGCTGGTGATCTATGCGCAAGGTGCGCTGGTGCTCGATCAGCTGTGGCTGGTGCAGGAGCGCGGCTTCGGCAAGCAGCAGGCGCAGAACGTGTCCGGCGTGATTTTTCTGATCGGTGGCGTGGTAGGCGCGCTGAGCGGCGGCTACGCGGCCGACCTGATGGAAAGCCGGCGCCCTGGCGGACGTTTGCAATTCCTGGTACTGGTCTATTTGCTGGGCATTCCGGTGGCGTACTTTTTCCGTCTCGCCGATCCGTCCAGCGTGCTGTTCCTGCCGGCCATGCTGCTGTGCAGTGTGCTGCTCACGGTGGGATACGGCCCGCTGTTTGCGATCGTGCAGGACCTGGCCCCGGACCGGCTGCGCTCGACGATGACTGCCTTTCTTATCTTATGCATGACCTTGCTGGGTACATCGCCAGGGAACTTGCAGGTGGGATGGCTGACGGACCTGTATCAAGCGCAAGGACTGGCCGAGCCGATTACCCACGCTGTGCTGGTCGGTATGCTGCCTTGGGTAGCGGCCGTTCCCTGCTTCTATTTTGCTGGCCGGCTGGTGCGCAAGGCCGCCAAACCATGCCCCGCCGCTTGATCGGAATTCTGTGAAAAAGACACTAGACGACTGGTCTATTTGATGCTACAGTGCGTTTCATGAATGCTGCCACCGCCACTGCAACCAACGACGTCCGCGAAAACATTCTCGCTGTCGGACAGCGCATCATGGCTGGCAAAGGATTCTCCGGAGTTGGGTTGAATGAAATTGTGACCGCCGCTGGCGTCCCGAAGGGTTCGTTCTACCATTACTTCAGTTCGAAAGAAGCGTTCGGCGCGGCCATGCTGGAAACCTACTTTGAGCAATACCTGGCCGAGATGGACGCGATTTTGAGTCTGCCAGGGCTGACCTCGGCACAGCGGCTGCTCAATTACTGGCAGAGCTGGCAGGCAGCGCAATCGTATCTGGACTGCCAGGGCAAATGCCTGGCGGTTAAGTTGGGGGCGGAAGTGGCGGACTTGTCCGACACGATGCGCCTGGCTCTGCAGCGTGGCACCGAAGGGATCGTGAGCCGGCTGGCCGCCGCCATTCGCGCCGGCGTGGCCGAGGGTTCGCTTGCGATCAACGGTGATCCCGACAGCACAGGCCAGAGTCTGTATCAACTTTGGCTCGGGGCCAGCGTGATGGTCAAGATCCATCGCGACGGCGCACCGTTTGTGGCGGCATTGTCGACCACGCGCCAATTATTACAACTCCCACCAGCCTGAACGGTGGGTTCTCGCATTTCACTTGAGATGCTTTTTTACGCTTGATTTCTAGACGACTGGTCTACTAACAAGTTTTATTGACTACACACAGGAGCAACAACATGAAGATTTTGATGGTACTGACCTCGCACAGCGAACTTGGCAACACTGGCCGCAAAACCGGTTTCTGGCTGGAAGAACTGGCTGCGCCTTACTACGCGTTCAAGGATGCGGGCGCGCACATCGTGCTCGCTTCACCGCTCGGCGGCCAGCCACCGCTCGACCCGAAAAGCAATGAGCCATCATTCCAGACCGAGCTGACCCGCCGCTTTGAAGCCGACGCCGAAGCCAGCGCGCAACTGGCTGCCACGGTGCGTCTGGATACGATTGATCAAGCCGATTTCGACACCGTGTTTTATCCAGGCGGCCATGGGCCACTGTGGGATCTGGCTGAAGACCGCAATTCGATCGCGCTGATCGAATCGTTCATCGCTGCCAGCAAGCCGGTGGCGCTGGTCTGCCATGCGCCTGGCGTGCTGCGGCACGTAAAAAATGCGTCTGGCCGTCCGCTGGTTGAAGGCAAAAGGGTCACCGGATTCACCAACACCGAAGAAGAGGGCGTGGGCCTGACCAAGGTGGTGCCGTTCCTGGTTGAGGATGTTCTCAAGTCGCTGGGTGGTGTCTATTCCAAAGGTGAAGACTGGGGCTCGTATGTGGTGACGGACGGTTTGCTAATCACGGGCCAGAATCCGGCCTCGTCTGCCGCAGCGGCACAGGTGCTGCTTCAGCAGATAGGCTGATCCTCGCGCCTTTTTATTTGCCATGCATATGGGAACTTGATGTGATTGTTGCAATACAATGCAGCGAGCTTCCCAAACAAGGCATCCATGATCAGGACCGTACCGCTCCCTCTCCCGTCGCCACGCTGGCAGCGCTTTCTTTTGGCAGCAGTGATGGGGATCGCGCTGCGCGCCGTGGTCGGGCTGGAGTCAGTCTGGTGGCTGGCCTGGGTCGTCCCCGCGCCATTGCTGGCGCTGGCTTGCCGCAGTAGCGCGAGTGATGCGCGCTGGACTGTCGCCTTCGCTGCGCTCATCGGGACCAGCGTCAACCTGCCGTACTTTGCCAAAGTCATGCCGCTGCAGTTTGCGTTGCTGGTCATTGTGCTGCAAGCCCTGACGTGGCTTGTGGTCGTCATGGCCGCGCGCCGCGTGGTACTGCGTTACGGCGCCTGGTGGACCGTGTTTGCGTATCCGCTGATTTGGGCAGCGCTGGACACCTTGACGGCTGCGTTCCTGCCGGACGGTAACTGGGGTAGTCTCGGCTACACCCAGGCCGATTTTCTGCCTGCGCTGCAGTTGACAGCACTGTTCGGCGTTCCCGGGCTCGTGTTCGTCATGTCGCTCACGGCATCGGCGCTGGCAATGCCGCTGACCTTCGGCCGCACCTTGCCACAAGCATGGCGCGCCAGTGCCTTGTCCGCGCTTGTTCTACTTGGCACGCTTTCCTACGGCGCCGCGCGCCTGGCCACGCCAGCAACGCCAGGCACGCCGACAGTGCTAGGGCTGGCGGTCGTTGATGATTATCTGGACGCAAAAATTCCGCGCTCAGTGTCGGCGGCGGTGTGGAGCCGCTACGATGTGCTGATTGAATCGCTTGCCGCGCAAGGCGCGCAGATTATCGTGCTCCCCGAGAAGATCGAGGTTCTGCCCCCAGCTGCGTCAACTGCCTTGCAAACCCACCTGGCGGCGCTGGCCGCAAAGCTGAACATCTGGATCGTCGCGGGGGTGGGCGTGGACGATGGTGGCAAACGGGTCAATCTGGCATGGATGCTGTCACCGCAGGCAGGCCTGGTCGAAAATTATCAGAAGCACCGCATGGCGCCGCCGGAGCGCGAGTTTATTCCCGGCCATGAATACAACACCCATGTCATCGCCGGGGTGCAGTATGGCCTGGCCATTTGCAAGGATTTTCATTTTGCGTCGATGGGGCGTGCTTATGGCCAGCGGGGCGCGGCTGTCATGCTCGTGCCCGCCTGGGATTTTATCGATGATGCAGAGCTTGCCAGTGCGATCACGCTCACGCGCGGGGTGGAGAATGGTTACACGATCGTGCGCGCCTCGCGAGAGGGCTGGCTGACGGTGACCGATGGCTACGGACGCATGCTGGCGCGCGAGGACAGTGCCCCCTTGCCTGGCAAAGCCATGTTGTACCGGGCCACGCTTCCGGCGCAGATCGGTACACTTTACACACGCATCGGGGATGTATTCGGCTGGATCTGCGTTGGACTTGTTGTTTTGCTTTTCGCCATAGGCCTTCGCAGCTGGCCCGCACATTCATCACTGCGGCCGTTCAATAAGGGTGACGCCGTGATCTGGTCGGGGTGAGAGGATTCGAACCTCCGGCCTCTGCGTCCCGAACGCAGCGCTCTACCAGGCTGAGCCACACCCCGACGTGGATGCAGTCCTTGCTTGGAATCGTAGCGCGGGCCAATAGTTCCTGTCACCTGTGACAATGCAGGGCTAGACGTGCAGAGCGGCATATGCCTGCTGCCCCAGAAATGAAAAAGCCCCATTGCTGGGGCTGGTCGGGCGCAGGTGCCGCTTAGTGGTTGCGGTCGACCGCAAACTTGCAAAGCTGGAGCAAGCTGTCCTTGTAGATGCTCTCGGGCAGACCGGCAACCGCGTCCGCTGCGCGCCGTGCCGCGGTTTCGGCTTCGCGGCGCGTGTAATCCAGCGCACCGCTGCTGGTGACTGCTGCCAGAATGGCGTCGAAGTGCTGCTCGTCGCCTTGCTCGATGCAGTTGCGCACCAGTTCGCGCTGTTCTGGCGTGCCATTTTCCATCAGCCAGATCAGCGGCAGGGTGGGCTTGCCTTCACGCAGGTCGTCGCCCACGTTCTTGCCGATTTCGGCCGCGTCACCAGCGTAGTCGAGCACATCGTCAATCAGCTGGAAGGCGGTGCCCAGCGAGCGGCCATATTCGCCAGCGGCAGCAATTTGGGTATCGTTCGCGCCTGAAATCAGCGCGCCCAGTTCGGCGGCTGCTTCAAACAGCTTGGCCGTCTTGGAGCGAATCACTTTCAGGTAGCTGTCCTGGCTGACGTCCGGGTCGTGCATGTTGAGCAGCTGCAGTACTTCGCCTTCTGCGATGACGTTGGTGGCGTCCGACAAAATTTGCATGACGCGCATATTGTTCAGGCCAACCATCATCTGGAACGAGCGCGAATACAGGAAGTCGCCCACCAGCACCGAGGCGGCGTTGCCGAACAAGGCATTAGCAGTCTGGCGCCCGCGGCGCATGGACGATTCGTCCACCACGTCGTCATGCAGCAGAGTCGCAGTATGGATGAACTCGACCACCGCGGCCAGTTCGTGGTGCGCAGTGCCTTTGTAGTTGTAGGCATTCGCAACGAGCAGCACCAGCACAGGGCGGATGCGTTTGCCACCGGCGCTGATGATGTACTCGGCGATCTGGTTCACGAGACTGACCTCGGAGTGCAAGCGCGTGCGGATCACCGTGTTGACCGCGTCCATGTCCTGGGCGATCGAATGGGCGATGTTGTTTTGTGGTGCTTGAAGGGTGGCGGCGGACAAGGCAAACCTGCTGTAGACGTTGGGTGCGGGGATTATACGACAAGCACTGGTGCGCTGCCGGGTTTGACCAGGGCGGGACGCCAAAGCGTTGCAAATATTGAATCGCAAATACCAATCGTTACCTTGATTCCTTGACATTGCTGTTACCTGTGGCAAATTACTCATAGCGAATGATTTTTTGGGGACGGCGATGATTGGGTACGTGGAGCGGGGATGTGCACGCGCGGGGATGGTTCTCGCGCTGGCCGTGTTGTGCCCGCTCGCCTTGGCCGGCCAGTGCAGCAAACCGATCACCCTCGCGACCGGCCAATGGGAGCCTTACAGCTACTTCGATGCCCAGGGGCACTTCACGGGCATTGACGCGGACATGGTGCGCGCCATCTTTCAGGAAGCCCGCTGTGATCTGGTGGAGCTGGGGCCCATGCCGGCCAGCCGCAATCTCACGCTGTTCTTTCGTGACAAAATCGACCTCATGACGGGTGCTTCGCGCACCCCCGAGCGGCTCAAGCGGGCCCGCTTCAGTCTGCCGTACCGGGATGAAACCGTGGGCTTGTTCTTTCTTGCTGGCGCCAGCAGCGCCCGTTTTGCCGGTTTACACAGTTTCGAGCAGGTGGTCGGCCAGCCGCAATGGTCGCTGCTGGCGCCGCGGGTGGGGTACTACGGGCCGCTGTACGAGAAAAGCATGGCGCCGCTGCTGGCGGCCAAGCGCTTGTCTCAGTTCATTGACTTTACCCAGGGCATGCGCATGCTGGCGGCCGGGCGTGCCGACTTCATGCTGGGCGACGCATCCGGGGTCGAGCATGCGGCCGCGCGGCAGGGGGTGAAGGTCCAGCCCTTGCCGTTCTGGCTGTTACAATCGCGGGTGCACCTGATGTTTTCCCGTGCCACTGTCCCCGAGGCCGATGTGCGCCGTATTGACGCCGCCATCGAGCGCCTGCAAAAGCGCGGCGTGTTCGACCAGATCCGCAGCCGCTACGGCGGCATGTAGTCAAGTTGTCGACATACCACGAACTTGATGCGCTGTGCATCCCTTTTGACGAAAAAATTCATTCCGTGTATAATCTGCGGTTCCCCCGGCTCCGGCCAGGGAAATCTATTAACATTTGATGAGGTTTCATATCATGTACGCGGTCATAAAAACCGGTGGCAAACAATACAAAGTTGTCGCTGGCGAAAAACTTAAAGTAGAACAGATACCGGCAGACATTGGTTCCGAAATCACCATCGATCAAGTACTCGCAGTAGGCGCGGGCGACACCATCAAGTTTGGTGCGCCATTGGTCGAAGGTGCAAAGGTTCTGGTAACTGTTGTGGCACACGGTCGTCACGATAAAGTGAAGATTTTCAAGATGCGTCGTCGTAAGCACTACCAGAAGCACCAAGGCCATCGCCAGAATTTCACCGAAATCCAAATCGTATCGATCAACGGCTAATCGCTGTTTGCCCGGTTTAAACCAGCTATCTAGGAGCATTAAATGGCACACAAAAAAGGCGGCGGCACAACGCGAAATGGCCGCGATTCAGAATCAAAGCGTCTTGGCGTTAAAGTGTACGGTGGTCAGACCATCAACGCCGGCGGCATCATCATCCGTCAGCGCGGCACCCCAGTGCGCGCAGGCGAAAACGTCGGCACCGGCAAGGATCACACCTTGTTCGCGCTGGTCGACGGCAAAGTCAAGTTCGTTGTCAAAGGTGTGGGCTCGAAGCAGTTCGTCACCGTTGTACCGAACGAAGCTGTAGCAGCTTAAGTACTACCCGCGCTGTCATGGCGCGCATCTTGTAAGGCGCAAGCCTTCAATCGAAAGGCTCTGCCCACGGTAGAGCCTTTTTAGTTTTATGGCGGCAAAAATATGAAGTTTATCGACGAAGCAAAAATCGAAGTCATCGCCGGCGACGGCGGCAATGGCTGCGCCTCGTTCTGTCGCGAGAAGTTCCGCCCATTTGGCGGACCGGACGGTGGCGACGGCGGCAAGGGCGCCTCGATCTGGGCAGTGGCTGACCGCAACATCAACACGCTGGTGGATTTCCGCTATTCCAAAATGCACAAGGGCAAAGACGGCGAACCTGGCCGCGGCGCGGACTGCTATGGCAAGGGCGCGGAAGACATTTACATGCGCATGCCGGTCGGCACGCTGATCGTCGATAACAACAACGGCGAAATCATCGCCGACCTGACCGAACACGGCCAGACCGAACTGCTGGCCAAGGGCGGCGAGGGCGGCTGGGGCAATATCCACTTCAAGTCGTCGACCAACCGCGCCCCGCGGCAAAAGACCGAGGGTAAAGAAGGCGAACGGCGCGAGCTGCGTCTGGAACTGAAGGTCCTGGCCGATGTGGGCCTGCTGGGCATGCCGAACGCCGGCAAGTCGACCTTCATCACCGCGGTCTCGAACGCCAAGCCGAAGATCGCTGACTATCCATTTACCACCCTGCACCCGAACCTGGGTGTGGTGCGCGTCTCGCACGAGAAGAGCTTTGTGATCGCCGACATTCCTGGCTTGATCGAAGGCGCTTCCGAAGGCGCGGGCCTGGGCCACCAGTTCCTGCGTCACTTGCAGCGTACCGGCCTGCTGCTGCACATTGTCGACCTGGCGCCGTTTGAAACCAATGTCGATCCGGTCAAGGAAGCCAAGGCGCTGGTCAAGGAACTGCAAAAGTACGATGAAGCGCTGGTCGACAAGCCGCGCTGGCTGGTGCTCAACAAGCTCGATGTGGTGCCGGAAGATGATCGCAAAAAGATCGTCAAGGACTTCATCAAGCGCATGGCCTGGAAGGGCCCTGTGTTCGAGATTTCGGCGCTCAACCACGACGGTTGCCAGGAACTGGTCAATGCGATCTACCTGCACCTGGAAGCGAAGCGTCACAGCGAGCACCGTGCCGAAGAGACCCAGATGACTGAAGAAGCACGCGGCATTTCGTCGATCGATCCGGACGATCCGCGCTTCAAGATCCTTGATTAAGCTGCCGTTGGCCCTGCAGTCCCGGCTTGGCCAGCGCGCTGCGCTGCTCAAGCTGATTGCGCTGGTGTCGAGCCTGTCGGCCTGGATGGCACTGATCGATCCGGACCGTGTGGCCACCAGTTTTGGCATGTTATTAGCAGGCGTGAACGGCTACAGCCAGTTCTTCGCCATGTACGTCGGCGTCAGGCTCGCTACCGCGGGACTGGCGCTTCTGGCAGCAAAGCATGGCGACCAGCCTGTGCTCGGCGATATCACAGCATTGTTCATCCTGGCGCAGCCGGCTGGCCGCCTGATCGCGGCCTTTGCAATCGGTCTGCCCCAGGGATATTTGTTAGTCATATGCGGGCTGGAACTGGCTGGCGGCTTAGCGCTGCTGGCCCTGCGCCCGCGCTGATCCTAAAGCGCCGATGAAATCCGTCATACAAACTGCACAACGCATCATCATCAAAGTGGGCTCCTCGCTCGTCACCAACGACGGGCGCGGACTCGATCACAACGCCATTGCCCGCTGGGCTGCCCAGATTGCCGCCTTGCGCGCGCTGGGCAAGCAGGTGGTGCTGGTCAGCTCGGGCGCAATTGCCGAAGGCATGCTGCGCCTGGGCTTTGAAAAGCGCCCCACCGACATCCATGAACTGCAAGCCTGCGCCGCCGTCGGGCAGATGGGACTGGCGCAGATTTACGAAACCAGTTTCCGCGCGCATGGTCTGGGCACAGCCCAGGTGCTGCTGACCCACGCCGACCTCGCCGACCGCGAACGCTATCTGAACGCGCGCTCGACGCTGACCACGCTGCTGCGGCTGGGCGTGGTCCCGATCATCAACGAGAACGATACGGTCGTCACCGATGAAATCAAGTTCGGCGACAACGACACCCTCGGTGCCTTGGTGGCCAATTTGATCGAAGCTGACGCGCTGGTGATTCTGACCGACCAGCATGGCCTGTTCAGCGCGGATCCGCGCAAGGATCCTGCGGCCGTGCTGATCGCCGAAGGCAAGGCCGGCGACCCGGCACTGGAAGCGATGGCCGGCGGCGCCGGCAGCAGCATCGGGCGTGGCGGCATGCTGACCAAGATCCTGGCGGCCAAGCGCGCTGCCGGTTCGGGCGCCCACACCATCATCGCCTGGGGCCGCGACAGCGACGTGCTCTCGCGCCTGGCGGCCGGGGAAGCCATCGGCACCCAGCTGACTGCGCAAACCGGGCACCTGACAGCGCGCAAGCAGTGGATGTCGGATCATCTGCACACGGCAGGCAAGGTGGTGCTGGATGCGGGCGCCGTGGCCAAGCTGACCCGCGAGGGCAAGTCCCTTCTGCCGATTGGCGTGATGGAAGTACGCGGCGAATTTGGCCGTGGCGCCGTGATTACCTGCCTGGCTGAAGATGGCACGGCGCTGGCGCGCGGCATCAGCAACTACACCAGTTCCGAGGCGCGCCGCATCATGCGTAAGCCTTCGGCGGAGATCGAAGCGATTCTCGGTTTCCTGGAAGGGCCTGAGCTGATTCATCGCGATAACCTGGTCTTGATCTAGTCGAAATAACGTCGCCCTCGCGCAGGCGGGGGCCCATACCACGCATGCGCCGGCCGATCGCGACCGACCTACCGACCAACTATCGACACGCCCATGATCGAACGACTCAAAAACCTGTTCCGGCGCGCGCCAGACGACATCGCAGCGACCAAAGCCACCGACGACATGATTCTGGTGAATGCCTACAGCACCTTGCTGGCATTGCCCAAGCCTGAATTTGGCCACGTGCTCAATAACCGGCGCGACCTGTCCGATCCTGAGTTACTGACGCATCTGGATGGCTTTTGCGGTTATGTGCTGTCGCGCGGCACCCCCGAAATGTCGAGTCACAAATACCACGCCATCTTGCACCTGCAGCGCGTGCAGCAGCATGCCAGCCTGTGGGTCGCGCCGGGCGAAATGCCCGCGCTGTACGCGTGGGCGCGCAAGGCCAATGCGCTGCTGTTCCTCCCGGATGGGCATGTGCTTGACCCGGATGGTCTGGTGCTGGTGCACGCCGGTGACGGCAGCAGCGCCGCCGGCGCGAGCGAACCATATCCGGAGCAGGCACTGGCGCGCAAGGCGCGCATCGAAGGCAAGCTGGCGGCTGCTGGTGTTGAAACAGGTGCCAGTCTGCCGCCCTTGGTGTGCGAGAAAGAGCTCGTTCTGCGCAGCGAAGAGGAGATCGCTGGCCGTATCAAGGCCTTGCTGGTATGCGCACTGCGGGCCGAGTCATGCCTGGCCGGGCAGCCGATGAGCGTGGATGAGCTGTTCAGTAAAATTCTGGGCGCGGACGACCATCTTTCCGCTGCCGAGCAAGCCTACCTTGAGCTGGACGCGCCCACGCAGCACCAGAGCGTGCAGCTGCTTTGGCGCTATGAAGCGGTGTATCTATTACTGTGGTCGCTGGGACTGGCGCCCGAGCTGCCATATCCCCCGCAGCCATGCGATGCGGGTGAGTGTGTGCGCTTGCTGGGTGAGCTGAGCAAAGGGAAGCTGCGCGATCCTGGGGAGATCCTCGATGCGCTTGATTTGCACTATCGTTTGCACTGGTCGATTCGGGAACGGCGCCGCAAGGCGCAGCCGGAAATCGAGGGCATCGATGCGGGCGTTGTCTCGGAACGGCATCACGCGCTGAACTGGCTGGTGCGCTTCCAGCATGCGCAGTGGGATGATGTGGATACGCCGACTTAGGCCCCCGCCTTCGCGAGGGCGATGTGGTGGCTGATCAAAGACCCTCGGGCGCTGGGGTCTTTTGTTTGAATTCGCACAGATCGACAATCACGCAGTTCCAGCACTTTGGTTTGCGCGCAATGCAGGTATAGCGGCCGTGTAGAATCAGCCAGTGGTGCGCGTCCAGTAAAAATTCCTGGGGCACGAACTTCATCAGCTTGTGCTCGACTTCCACCACGTCCTTTCCTGGCGCCAGCTTGGTCCGGTTCGACACGCGGAAGATGTGCGTGTCCACCGCCATGGCCAGCTCGCCAAACGCGGTGTTCAGGACCACATTGGCCGTCTTGCGGCCCACGCCTGGCAACTGCTCAAGCTCCTCGCGCGTGCGCGGCACTTCGCCGCCATACTGGTCTACCAGAAGTTGGCAGGTGGCGATCACGTTCTTGGCCTTGGTGGGATACAGGCCAATCGTGTTGATATATTCCTTCAGGCCGTCCAGGCCCAGATCCAGAATCGCCTGCGGCGTATTGGCAACCGGGTACAGCTTGCGCGTGGCCTTGTTCACACCCACGTCGGTTGCTTGCGCCGACAGCAGCACGGCAATCAGCAATTCGAATGGGGTCGTGTATTCCAGTTCGGTTTTGGGGGATGGATTGGCAGCGCGCAGGCGCTCGAAGATGGCTTGGCGTTTGGCGGGATTCATTGACCTTGGGCTTTCTGGCGGGCGCGCTCCATAGCGGCGGCGATGATGGCGCGCTTGCGTTCTTTTTCTGCCAGTTCTTCCGGCGTATTGGTCACTTCGGCCACCACTTCCTTCATTTTGGCGGCCGCCTTGGCGGCAAGGCGCGCATCGTTCTCGGCCCGTTCGCGTGCCAGGCGCAGGGTGCGGAAGTCGTGACGCGAGCGGGCGTCGTCAGCCTGCTCCTGTGACCACGCGTTCCAGCCGGTGCGCTCGCCGGTGACCGGCATCATGGTGATGCAGTCGACCGGGCAGGGTGCCACGCACAGGTCGCAGCCGGTGCACAGGCTGGGCAGGATCGTGTGCATCTGCTTGTTCGCGCCCAGGATGGCGTCCACCGGGCAGGCTTGCATGCACAGGGTGCAGCCGATGCACAGCGCTTCGTCGATGAAGGCGACCGGACGTGGGCGTTCGATACCGTTGACGGGGTTGATCGGGATGACGGGACGGCCGGTAAGTGCGGACAGGCGGCGCACACCTTCCATGCCGCCAGGCGGGCACTGGTTGATGTTGGCGCTGCCGTCGGCGATGGCTTCCGCGTAAGGGCGGCAGGCTGCGAACCCGCACTTGGTGCACTGGGTTTGCGGCAAAAGGTCTTCGACCTGGTCTGCGAGGGTTTTTGTTGCGGACATGGCGATATTATAGTCGCCAAGAGCGACATCGTCCTCGCGGAGGCGGGGACCTATTCCGCGTTACCGAAGTTGTTCAGCACGGTATGGGCCCCCGCCTTCGCGAGGGCGATGTTGCTGCCGGAGGGATAGGGGGCGTGGCCGTTAGCGCATCGTCCTCGCGAAGGCGGGGAGCCATTCCACGTTACCGAAGTTGTTCAGCGTGGAATAGGCCCCCGCCTTCGCGAGGGCGATGTGGTTGCTGAAGGGATGGTCGCGTCGCCGTTGGCGCGTCGTCCTCGCGAAGGCGGGGACCTATTCCACGTTACCGAAGTTGTTCAGCGTGGAATAGGCCCCCGCCTTCGCGAGGGCGATGTTGCTGCTGGGGGATGGTCGCGTCGCCGTTAGCGCATCGCCCTCGCGGAGGCGGGGGCCTATAGCATGCCGCCGAAGTTGTTCAGCGTGGTGTGGGCCCCCGCCTTCGCGAGGGCGATGTGCGAAAAAAATGCCGCGAAGTTCGCGGCATTTTGTTTACCCGTGCTGGCGGATGAACTCGCCAATCTTCGGACAGATCGTCTCGCGCCAGCGCCGGCCCGAGAAGATGCCGTAGTGGCCGGCACCCGGCGCCACATAATCCTGCTGCATGTCAGCCGGAATGCCGGTGCACAGATCATGCGCCGCCTGGGTCTGGCCAGCACCGGAGATGTCGTCCAGCTCGCCTTCGACGGTCAGCAGCGCCACGTTGGTGATGTCTTGCGGCCGTACCAGCTGGCCACCCACCATCCAGGTGCCCTTCGGCAGGCTGAAGTCCTGGAACACGGTCTTGATCGTGTCCAGATAATATTCAGCAGGCATATCAAGCACCGCGTTGTACTCGTCGTAGAACTTGCGGTGACCTTCGGCCGGTTCGTCGTCACCGGTCACCAGGTGCATGTAGAACTCGCGATGGCTCTGCGCGTGACGGCCGGGGTTCATGGCGATGAAGCCCGCATGCTGCAGGAAGCCCGGATACACGCGGCGCCCGTAACCAGGGTAGTTGGCGGGCACCGAATAGATGACCGTGTTCTCAAACCACGAGTACGCCTTTTCGGTCGCCAGATCGTTGACGGCGGTCGGCGAGCGGCGCGGGTCGATCGGGCCGCCCATCATGGTCATGGTCTTCGGCAGCTGCGGATCCTTGGCAGTGGCCATCAGTGAAATGGCGGCCAATACCGGAACCGTTGGCTGGCACACCGAAATCACATGCAGATCGGGTGCAAGCAGGCGAATGAAATCCTGTACGTAGTAGATATAGTCGTCCAGGTGGAACGGGCCTTCGGTCGCCGGGACCATGCGCGCATCGGTCCAGTCGGTGATGTAGACGTCGTGTTCGACCAGCAGCGCGCGCACGGTGTCGCGCAGCAGCGTGGCGTGGTGGCCGGACAGCGGTGCAACGACCAGCACCTTTGGCTGCTTCAGCTTGGCGAACTGTTTGTCGCTCAAGTCTTTCTTGAAATGCAGCAGTTTGCAGAACGGACGTTCTTCGACCGTGTGTTCCATGATGCCGACGGGTTCGCCGCCGATGACGACAGAACGGATCTCGAAGGCTGGTTTTTCGTAATCTTTGCCGAGGCGGTACATCAGCTCGTAACCGGCAGCGATACGCTGCGCGAACGGCGTGTGGGCCAGGGGCGACACGGGATTGGAGAACAACTTCGCTGAGGCATCAGCCCACTGCATCAACGGAGTCAGGAATGAGCGTTGCATCTCGTGCAATTGGTAAAGCATACATATTCCTTCAAAATGATCGGTTGGCTTGCAATCGTTTGCAGCTCCCGCCCGCCGATTATAGGCTATTTGGGAAAGGCAACTTGCAATTTTGGGTGCCTATTGGAAATCCAGCATCACTGGAATTTCGCGTAAGGAATCCGTAAGCGTTAACCAGTTTTAACACAGTATGCTGCACTGCGTTTATGAGCTACCTAACGCATAAAAAAAATGCCCCGACTGAGCGGGGCATCTGTTGCGTGCGAGTTACTGAACAATGTCAGTCAAATACAGGACTTTCCACACCGAGAATCTTGTGCAGCTTCGGCGAGGTGGTGGTGTACTGCATGTGGATCTTCTTGTCCGGGAAGATATATGGTGCAGCGCCGAAAGCGGCCAGAGCAGCTTCGTGGAAGCCCGACAGAATCAGCTTCTTCTTGCCTGGGTAGGTGTTGATGTCACCCACGGCGAAGATGCCCGGTACATTGGTTTCGAACTTTTCGGTGTTTTGCACCTTGAGCTGGCGACGCTCGATATCGAGGCCCCATTCCGCGATCGGGCCCAGTTTTGGCGACAAACCGAAGAACACGAGCAGCATGTCGAGCGGTACGCGGCGGGTGACGCCATCGGCACCGGTGACCTTCACTTCGGCCAGCTTGCCGTCTTTTTCGTCAAAGCCAGTCACCTGGCCGGTGATCAGTTGCATTTCGTAGGCATCGCACAGAGCCTTCATCTTGGCCACCGATGCTGGCGCAGCGCGGAAGTCTTCGCGGCGGTGCAGCAGCACAACCGATTCAGCCTTGCCAACGAAGTTCAGTGCCCAGTCCAGCGCGGAGTCACCGCCGCCGCAGATGACCAGGTTCTTGCCTTCAAAGAGGCTTGGATCTTTCACGCGGTAGTGCAGCTGCGAACCTTCATACACTTCGATGCCATCCACCTTGATCGTACGCGCCTGGAACGAACCGACGCCAGCGGCGATAAAGATGGTCTTCGTGATGAAGCGGGTGCCGGTCGAGGTTTCAACGTTGAAACGGCTGTCTTCACGACGCTGCACGCCGGTGACTTCCTGGCCCAGGTGGAACGTTGGTTCGAACGGTTCGATCTGCTTGAGCAGGTTGTCGGTCAGTTCCTGGCCGGTACAGACAGGCACGGCAGGGATGTCGTAGATCGGCTTGTCAGGATAGAGTTCAACGCATTGTCCGCCTACCGCTGCCAGCGAATCGATCACGTGAGCCTTGATTTCCAGCAGGCCGAGTTCGAACACCTGGAACAGGCCGACCGGGCCCGCGCCGATAATCACGGCATCGGTTTCGATGGCGCCGGCAAAGGTACTGTTGGCAGCAATGCTGCCCGCTTCGTGGGTGGCGGTAATAGACATGCGTTACTTCCTGTTGATTTTGAATGGTAGTGCGATGTTGCACCGCGTCAGGGGCATCAGTGTGCCATGTCCTGCGCAATCGTGCTGGCGCCGCCGCAGCGGCGCCGGGAGCGTGTTAGCGTACCAGCTGGTCCAACTTGTTTTTGACGTCTTTCCACTGCTCTGCGTCTGGCAGGGCTGGCTTGGTCTTGGTGATGGACGGCCAGGCGCGTGCCAGTTCAACGTTGATTTTGATGAACTGCTGCTGGTCGGCCGGCACGTCTTCCTCGGCGAAAATGGCGTTGACTGGGCATTCGGCCACGCACACGGCGCAGTCGATGCACTCGTCAGGGTCGATCGTCAGGAAATTCGGGCCTTCCCGGAAACAATCTACCGGGCATACATCGACGCAATCGGTGTAACGACAGCTGATGCACGATTCGGTGACAACGTGGGTCATAACAGTCCTATCTAGAAAGGGGTGCTGCGCGCTGGCGGTGCGTAACACGTCCGCCTACTAAAGCAAAGCACTGTATTTTAAGGCAATTCGCTTATTCCCACAAATCAGGCTTATACACAATATACATAAGCAAATACAAGGGTCAGCGCGCATGTTGACGATTTTTTAACGGAGAAACGGGCTGTTCAAGCCCGTTTCGGCGCTGGCGCGCAGCTGGGTGAGCAGGGTTTGCCACGGCAAGGCGGCTGCACTGCCATCTTCGACGAAGGCCACCGTATGCTGCTGTCGACCGTTGTCGAGTGTGATGTGCCACTGGCCGATATCTGCGCCCAGCGGCGGCGGACGCGCGGCGGGCAGGTATTCCACGCTGTCGAGCAGGGCTTCGATGCAGGAGCCGTTATGCAACAGAGCCGTGTCGACCTGGTAGTGTTCCGCCTGGCCACTAAGGCCGCTGGCACAATGTGCTGTGATTTTCATAGCTGTCTCCAGATGTCAAGGCTGCAGTGGCGCTGGCCGGCCATTTTCAGCGCACCATTTCGCCAGCTGATCGCGTTCCACGTCCAGTAAGGCTTCGACGTCGTAATACTCCGCCAGGTTCATCGTCCCGCAACAGGCGCGCCGGTCCTGGATTGCTCCCGGCGCATCCTGCACACCGGGTAACAAGTCGACACCGGCGACATGGTCCTGGTCCACCTCGCCCTGGACGACTTCGCGCTGTACAAAGCGGTTGCGGATCGCGTTGCGGGTCGCCATCGGCAATGCATCGTCTACCGCCAGGCGCAGCATGGCATTGACTACATCGGCGTACGTGGCGGCATGGTCGGGCGCGGCGATGAAAGCGCGCAGGACCAGCCCGCGTATCACGGCGCCGACCTGGTGCAGCACGGCCGCGTCGTCCTTGCGCGCGGGATCGCGTTCGAGCGCAAACACGTCGGCCAGCACGTCGTACACGGCGCCGGTGAACACTTGCGAAATGGCGTGCACTTCGGTGCCGGCCTGCGACAGGGTGATGTCATTGTCGGCGTTGCGCAGGCCGTTGGGGCGGCCCAGTGCCAGGCCGAATTGCTCGGCAATGTCTGCCAGGAAGGTTTTATCGTGCAGGCGGGCGCGCGTTTGCGCCACGATGGCTTCGCACTGGTCCAGCTGCGACAAGGTCAGGAAGATCGCCGTCATGTCGCCGAAGGATTCGTGCAGGCCGCCCGTCTGGGGCGGATTGTCGGCCAACAGCCATTCAGGCTTGAGGCCGTCGAGCACGGCGTGCGCTGTTTCGTGCGACACGATATCGAGCGAGCGGCAGGTGTAGACACGGCTTGGCTGGCCGATCGGCACGAAGTCGCCAAATTTCAGGCACGCCTCGGTGCGGCTGTAAAACGCGTTCATTACATTCGGCAAACCGTACGGGAAGATGGTCAGCGGTTCGACGTTGGCGCCATCATTCCACTGCCAGGGCAAGGGCGTGTCGGTCGCATCGTTGCCGGCCAGGGCGCGCTGGTACATGGTGAGCGTCTGGCGCACCACGGCGTAGGTGTGCACAGCATCGAACTGGGGCGTATCGGGCGTGGTGACAAAGTCGCCAAAGGCATTCGGGCTGACCGCCTCAATGCCTGGCTGGCCGAACGTGACGCGGGCGTCGCGCGGGCCGTCCAGCATCAGCCCCGGCAAAAACACCTTGCGGGTGCTGATTTCGGCCACCGACGGATCCTGGCGCCACATCAGGACGCGCGCACCGAGTCCAAATGGCACGGGCACCGGTTCCGCGCCAAGTCCGGTACGGGGAGGGCCGGGTTCAAGCAGGGTGGCGACACTTTTGCGATGCTGCCGATAGGCAGCGCTGGGGGTGGGAATGAAGCTGACCGGCGGCTGATGCGCCGAAAAAGGTTCTGATTTGCTGGACCGACGTTCCATGATGAAATCTCCGCTTGCACCGCCAGAAACAAGGCGGCTATAGCGGAAATAGTGGCGTGGCTGGCGGGCTCAGCGATTGATTCAGGTCAAACAGTGCGCCTACAGCAGGAACAAGGCCAGCATGGCCACCACAGTGGGTGGCAGGGCGCCCAGGAGCAGGCTGCCAAAGCCGATCTCGTTGTCGTTGAAGCCTTCTCGCAACAGCGACACGCCCGCAGGATTGGGCGCATTGGCAATCACGGTCAGGCCGCCGCCGGCAACGGCACCGGCCACCAGCATGTACTTGGCTTCCTCGCTCATGCCGGCAATCAGGGAGCCCAGGTAAGTCAGGGCGGCGTTGTCGGTAATGGCCGTGAGGGCGGTGGCGCCGAAGAACAGCGCGGTCGGCTTCAGGCTCGACACGATCGGCTGCAACCACCACTGCTGCATGCCACCCAGCACCACCAACCCGGCCAGGAAGAAGCCGACCAGCAAGCCTTCCTTCAAAATCAGCGGGTTCTGGTATTGCTCATACGCCTTGGTAAAGCCGAGGAAGAACATGAACAGGCCCATGAAAATCACGGGATGGTGGGCAAACGCGACCACGCCACCGAGGAACAGCAAGTGAATCAGTGCCACCAGGGGCGGGATGCGGTCGGGTTTTGGGGCACCGGGCGCGTCGTTGCTGATGTGGGTGCGCAGCAGGAAGGTAATGACGGTCGCATTCAGGCCCACGGCCAGGGCCGACTTCCAGCCAAAGTGCGTGGCCATGTAAGCGCTGTCCCAATTCCAGGTGGTGGCGACCATCAGCACGGGCGGGGCGGCGAAGGAGGTCAGCGTGCCGCCGATCGAAATATTCACGAACAGCACGCCCAGCGCGGCGTATTTGAGCCACTCAGGAATCCCCTGGCGGAAAATCAAAGGGCCGAGCATCAATGCGGCCAGCGTCATGGCCGCCGGTTCCGTAATGAAGGAGCCGATCAGCGGCACCAGCGCCAGACACAGCCACACGCGCACGACGGCAGTGCGCAAGGGAACGACTTTCGCCACAGTACTAATCAGCGCGCGGATGGTTTCCAGCACTGGCTTGGACGCGGCCACGACCATGATGACGAACACGAACAGGGGCTCGGTGTAAGTGCGTGTTTCGGCGTACTTGATCGCTTCGGCGCCACCGGACACGACGGCCATGGCAATAATCAGCACCAGCGCCCACAGGCCAAACACCACCTCGACTTCGCCGAAGAAATGGAACAGGCCAGCGTGGCGCGGGAAGCGGTCGGCCAAGCGTTCAAAGGTTTTGGCAGCAAAGGTGTGCGCAAGGGCCAGGCCAAAGAGAACGGCGGCAATCAGTTGGATATCGGTCATGGGATTCCTGGCGCAATGTTAGAGAGCAATTATAAATCAGCAATACGGTGCTACAGGGCCTATGTTGCAGGTGGTATGATGGCCGAAAAATGACCAAGGAAGAACAACATGGCAGACATTAATATCGTCCACGAACATAAACTCACCCCTAAAAAGGCGCGCGAAGCCGCACAGAAAGTGGCGGACTCGATTGCTGACGAATACGGTCTGGAATGCGAATGGGAGGGCGATGTGCTGCGCTTCGAGCGCAGCGGTGTGCAGGGGCAGTTGACCTTGGAAAAAAAGAAGGCCGAGATGTTCATTCGCCTGGGTTTTTTGATGAGCGCGTTTGCGCCAACCATTGAAGCCAAGGTGCACGAGAACATGAAGAAGGTGTTTGGGGCTGCCTGACATCAAGAAGGCGCGGCGGCATGAAGTTGCCCGTCGAGATCCATATTTTGTCTCATTTGTGGCCCAGTTCATCTTCGGTCCATCATTGAAGAGGGCGCATGTCGTCATACCCGATCCCACCGCTTGCGATTTTCTCCTTTCTTGGCTTTACTATTCTTGCGTACGTGTCAGTACCGCTATTCCTGCGTTTTTTTTCGGCCCACGCCCCGTCGTCGTTCGATGAACTCGGACGGCCCAAGGCAAGCACGATATTTTCGAGATCGCCCTCCGACTGGAAAATCCAGTTCCGTTTTGTCAGGTTTGTGTTGACTGGTCATGCCTGGCGGTTGACGAGTGGATGGATCAAGGCCCTGGCGTGCGTTGTCTGGATCTCTTATGCGGGACTCTATGGCAGCCTGCTTTGGCTGGCGTATGCCTTGCTTCTATCCTGATCCGCTAGAATTTTGAGAGGAATGACGTGTTCTTCAATAAAAACAAAAAAGCAGACGCATCGGACGATAGCGTCGCCGCAGTGTTTTGGGGCGCGAGCAATCGGATGGTCTGCTGCAGTGGGATTGATGGGGAAACGAACGAATTCAACACGACCAGCCATCCAAAATTGGCGCAGCAAGGGTATGTCGCCACGCTGGAAATACAGACTGCGCAGAGCGAACCTGCACTTTATCTGCATGCATTTTACTCAGGCCATTGGTCGTTTGCCGTCAGTCCGGCGAGCGAAGATACCGATGAACTGCCAAAATGGAAAATCACGCGTGAATGGGGTTTGGTGAACCCGCATTCGGAGACCTTGACGATATTCTGCCCCCGGGGATGCAGCGTTTCGGCGATCGACAGAATTGCTAGTCACGATGAATAGGACTGCAGTGGGTTCTTGGTAACCACTTCAATTCGGTAGCCATCCGGATCAATCAGGAATGCGGCGTAGTAATGGTCGCCGTAATCCGGACGCAGCCCCGGCGCGCCATTGCAGTGCCCGCCGATCTTCAGGGCCGCTGCGTAAAACGCATCTACCTGCGAACGTGAGTTGGCGCTAAAGGCCAGATGAAAGCCCGGCCCCGGCGCTTGCGCCGCGTCGTTCAGTTTGAGGCAGAGAATGTCTTGTCCATCGACCAGGCCGTAACCGACAGCATCATCATCTTCGAATACGCGCCGATAAGCGATAGCAGCGAACGCCGCGTCGTAGAACGCGCTGGACAGCGCCAGGTCGCGTACGCCGAGCGAAATATGGTGCAGCATGGATTTCCTTCAGACGAGTATCACCCGCCAATAAAAATGCCGCTCAACCAAGGGTGAGCGGCATTCGTCTGATTGCTGGGATCAGCCCTTCAATTCTTCAATCAAATCCACATACTGCTGCATCGCGTCTTCCTTGCTGGTGCCTTTCAGGCCATCCCATGCATCGAACTTGGCGCGGCCGACCATGTCGGTGAAGCCTGGACGCTTGCCGTCGGCGTCGCCAGCCGATGCCTGCTTGTACAGACCGTAGATTTTCAGCAGCGTCATATTGTCCGGACGCTCTGGCAGGTTCTTGGAATCGGCGAGGGCCTGGTCGAATTGTTCTTGCAAACTCATAAAGTCTCCTGTTGGCTGAAAAATGGTTGCTCGGATATTGTCGCTAGAGTAATGTGCCTAGAATCTTAGCGCAACGGCAATCGAATTGCGCGACATAATAGCCAAAACGCAGTTCTTTAGAGGAGACGCTCCATGTTGTCGAAAGCTCTGTCCGGATTAAGCCGCAGGAAAATGTCGACGGTCGACACGGCATGGCTGAGGATGGATTCTGAAGGCAACCTGATGATGATCGTGGGCGTCTCGATGCTCAGCAAGCCGGTCAGTGTGGCAGGGCTGCGCCAGGCGCTCGAGTCGCGTTTCCTTGTGTACAGCCGTTTCCGCAGCCGCGTGGTGAATGATTTGTCGGGTGCCTGGTGGCAGGAACAGGAAGTCGATCTGGACGACCATGTGATCCACACGGCGCTCCCGTCCAACAAGAATAACACCAGCAACAAGCCAGCGCTGCAGGCACTGGTGGGCACGCTTTCGCAGCAGCCCCTGAACCCGGAAAAGCCGCTCTGGCAGATGCACCTGGTCGACAATTGCATGGGGGAAGACGGCAAGCTGCGCCAGGCGCTGATCATCCGCATCCACCACTGCATCGCGGATGGGGTGGCGCTCGTGGGCGTGTTCATGTCGATGTTCGACAAGAGCGTCGACGAAAAAGACCATTCGCCCACGCCGCGTGCGGCCGCCGCTGCCGAAGAAAACCCGTGGGAACAGATCATGCTGCCGGTGACGGCCGCGTCCGTCAAGGCCATCGATCTGTCGTCGTCGATGTTCATCAAGTCGCTCACCATGATGACCGACCTCGACAAGTTGCCCGGGCAGTTGTCGACACTGGGGCACACAGCAGGCCAGCTGGCGATTGATGCGGTCAAGCTGACCACGATGGACGAAGATAGTCATACTCGCCTCAAGGGTAAACCCAACGGCAAGAAGCATGTCTCGTGGAGTGAACCGCTGCCGCTGGCCGAGGTCAAAGCCATCAGTAAGGCGTTTGGCTGCTCCATTAACGACGTGCTGATGGCCAGCGTGGCAGGCGCCTTGCGCGCCTACCTGCGTTCCAAGGGCGACGCCGTTGAAAGCGATTGCGACGTGCGCGTCATGGTGCCGGTCAATCTGCGCAAGGCCAGCCGTCAGCAAAAGCTGGGCAATGCGTTCGGGCTGGTGCCGCTGGTGCTGCCGGTCGGGCTGGAGAATCCAGTGGCGCGCTTGTTTGAAGTGCGCCACCGCATGAACGAGCTCAAGGGCAGCTATACGGCGCTGGTGGCCATGTCGGTGCTGGGTGTGCTGGGGGCGACGCCCAAGCAGGTACAGACTGAGATTCAGAATTACTTCGCGCGCAAGGCCACGGCCGTCATGAGCAATGTGCCCGGTCCACAGCAGCCGCTGTTTATTGCGGGTAGCCAGCTGGATCAGTGCATGTTCTGGGTGCCGCAGTCGGGCGACATCGGGATTGGGGTATCGATCCTGAGTTATAACGGCGGGGTGCAGTTTGGCATAGTGACTGACGATGCGCTGGTGCAGGACCCGGATAATATTATCAAGCGCTTTGCGCCGGAATTTGAAAAGCTGGTGATGCTGGCGCTGATGGGTGATTGGGAGTAGGGCTTCGTTCCATCCGCATTCCACGGTCGATCATCGGTGGAATGGGCCCCCGCCTTCGCGAGGGCGACGGGGGTTGGTGTCAGGCTTTGAAGGTCAACAGCGGCGTCAGCCGCGCGATGGTGCTGACCAGGGCTTCCTCCACTTGTGACTGAATTACCGGGCCGATCGGTTTGTAGGCACTGGGCGCCTCTTCAATCCTTCGCTCCTCGCGCAAGGTGATGCATTCAAATTGTCTGGCGGCGACCAGGCCGTCATTGTTGGACTTCCAGGTCATTTCCATGCGCGATACCGCGCGCCCGGCGCCGTGGCTGGCGGAATTGGCAAAGCGCGTGTTGCCCAGCCCGTCGAGCAAGTAGGAGTCGTCGCCCATCGAGCCCGGTATGAGTAGCGGCTGCCCCGGATGCGCGGGCGTGGCACCTTTGCGGTGGACATTGCCGGCTGCTTCGCTGAGCACGATGTTGTGGGGAACATCGCACACCAGCGGCATGGCCAGGTCGCCATACACTTGCCGTATGCGCTGGCGCACCAGTTCCATCACCAGTGCGCGGTTGGCATCGGCATAGTGGGCCGCCGCGTGCATTGCGGACAGGTATTCCTGCGCCAGGGGCCCGACCAGACCATACAGACCGGAAGCAGGATGTTTCAGGCCCGCCGGCCATTCCTGTTTTGCGCGATCCATCCAGCGCTGGCCCACATAAAAGCCAACATCGCGTGACCCTGTGTGCACCATCACTGCCAGCTGACCGGGGCGCACGCCAAGCGCGTACGCACGGCGCCGGTCGAGCACTTCCGAGACTTGCTGAAATTCGACAAAATGGTTGCCACCGCCGATGGTGGCCAAGCCTGGGTCGCGCATCATGCCGCGGCGGCGGTCTTGCAGTCCCTCCGGCGCATAGTCAGGATTGCCCAGGGTGAACGAGGCGGCAAACAGTTTTTCCGTTTCAGCTTTGACCTGTGCAAAATCCAGGTGCGCGAAAATTCCCTCGGGCGTGCATTGCATGGTTTCCCAGAACGCGCCAAGACCGCCTTGGAACAGCGCCGTCATGGCCGCTGGTGTGGTCGGCACATTCCGGCTGCCTTCCAGCAAATCGCCTTTGAGCAGGGTAATCAGCTGGGCCTTTTTTGCCAGGAACTGGTCCAGACTCAGATCCAGAACATGCAGGCGCATGCCGCAATTGATATCGGTGCCAACTGCTTGCGGGATCACGAGATCGTGGCTGGTCACCAGAATACTGCCGACCGGAACCACCGAGCCCGGATGAAAGTCGGGCGTGGCGCAGGCTTTGCACACTTGGCCGCCGGATGGATGACGTACGCCGGCGAAAGCCAGCAGTTGGGTAATTGCCTTGGCCTCCAAGGGGAGGGAGGCGGGAAGCAAAATTTCGGCAGAGACATCGTGCTGGCCGGCTGCACTGACGCGCACGATGTTGCCATCGCGTTCGGCCAGAATGCCATGCGCGGCAAGCGCCTTGCTCAGGCGATAGGGAGATACAGGGTGTTTCATGGCTGCTTTCAAGACGTAAGAAATCGCACCTCGCAAGAGGCGGTTTCTTCAGAGGCAGCAGCCAATACAACGAAGAGGGTTGTTACTATAACACGGAGCGAGCGGCACAAACAACATCGCCCCCGAAGGGGCGATGGTCAGTCGTTCTGCTTTTCTTCTGCTTCTTCTTTCCTGCGCTTTGCTTCTTTTTCTTCGTCACTGTCGCGGAACGGGTAGGTTGCGACGTTGACCGCGCCTTTGGTCACGGCCACGCCAGCACCGACAGCCGTCGAGGCCACCGAAACGACCGCGCCGCCGACCGCCAGCACCGTGCATCCGCCTAATGCCGGCAGCAACAGTGCCAGGAGCAGCGCGCGCATTCTTAAACGCCCAGCAGTTCGACGTCGAAAATCAGGGTGGCGTTCGGTGGAATCACACCGCCCGCGCCACGTGCGCCGTAGCCCAGGCTGGCAGGAATGGTCAGACGGCGCAGGCCGCCGATTTTCATGCCTTGCACGCCTTCGTCCCAGCCGCGGATCACTTGGCCTGCGCCCAGCGAGAACTGGAATGGGTCATTGCGGTCCTTGCTCGAATCGAATTTGGCGCCCTGAGTGCCGTCGTCGTTGCGCAGCCAGCCAGTGTAATGCACGGTAACGTGCTGGCCTGCTTTGGCTTCGGCGCCGCCGCCGACGGTAATTTCTTCGTATTGCAGACCGGAATCGGTGGTGATCGTGGACATGTTATTCCTTGTTAATGTGGGAGTAACCGGGGATTGTAGTCGAAGGCGCCCCAAAGCGCTATTGCACATGGGTGGACAGAATTTCGATTATGCTTCGGTTTCATTGTCATTTTTAACAGCCCGCCACCCATGTCCCAACTCGCTTTGCGTCCTGTTCTGACCGCCTTCGGGCGCGCCCTGGTGTCCCAGTTCAGTGGTCGCATGATTCTGCTGTCGGCGATTCCCTTTTTCCTGTCGGTGGCCTTGTGGAGCGGCTTGCTCTACACCGGCTTGCAGCCATTGTTCGATGCGATCCAGGCCTTTTTCGACGCTAACGGATTGCAGGAAGGCAATGGGGTGCTGGGCATGCTGGGCCTGGGATTCCTGAAAAACGTGCTTGTGCCTTTGCTGGCGATGTTGCTGTTGTTGCCCTTGATGATAGTGACGGCATTCATTTTCATGGGGGTGGCGGCCATGCCCGCCATCGTGCGTCATGTGTCGGCGCGCCAATATCCCCAGCTGGAGAAGAAGAACGGGGGCAGTTTCATCGGCAGTGTGAAAACCAATATGGGCGGCATGCTGGTGTTTCTGCCAATCTGGCTGCTGACGCTGCCGCTGTATCCGCTATCGGTGCCGGTCCAGGTGCTGCTGTGGGGCTGGCTCACTGCGCATGTGATGAGTTACGACGCACTGGCCGATCATGCCAGCGAGGAAGAGCGCCAGGAACTCAAGCGTCGGCACCGCACCCCTTTGATGGTGATCGGCATCGTGTCCGGCGTGGCAGGGGCCTTGCCGGGGCTGGTCTGGGTCGGCGGCACAGTGCTGTCAGTGGTGCTGTTTCCCATCCTGGCGCCCTTGTCGATCTGGATCTTTGTGCTGATCTTCATTTTTACCGGTCTGTGGTTCCAGTATTACTGCCTGCAAGCGCTGCAGGACTTGCGCGCGGCCGGCAAGCAACTCTAATCAAGGGGGCAAGGTGGCATTTGGTCTGATTATCATTGGCGACGAAATCCTGTCCGGCAAGCGCCAGGACCAGCACTTTGCCAAAGTGGTGGCCCTGCTGGCCGAGCGCGGTTTGCAACTGGCCTGGGCGGAATATCTGGGCGACGATCCGGCCCGTATCAGCGCCACCCTGGCGCGCACCATGGCCAGCGGCGATATTGTATTTTCCTGCGGCGGGATTGGCGCCACGCCGGATGACCATACGCGCCAGGCCGCCGCGCAAGCGCTCGGTTTGCCGCTTGAGCTGCATCCGGAAGGCAAGCGCCTGATTCAGGAGCGCATCCGCGAGATGTACCTCGAAGCCGGCAAGACACCCGAGCTGGATACGCCAGACAATCTGCACCGCCTGAAAATGGCCGAATTCCCCCGTGGCGCCAGCCTGATTCCCAATCCGTACAACAAGGTGCCCGGTTTCACCGTGGGGCATCATCATTTTGTGCCAGGTTTCCCGGTCATGGCCTGGCCTATGATTGCCTGGGTGCTCGATGAACACTACAGCGACCTGTTTAATCTGGAAGCGCGCAGCGAGCAGTCGGTGCTTGTTTTTGGTGCAGCGGAGTCGGAACTCACACCCTTGATGGTCGCAATCGAGGCAAGCTACGCACCGGTAAAGGTGTTCAGTCTGCCAAGTGTGGGTGATGCAACGACGCGTCGCCACATCGAGCTGGGCGTGAAAGGCGAGGCGCAGCAAACCAAGGCGGCGTTTGCGCATCTGTGTGCCGAACTGGCGCGCATGAAAGTGGAATTCAAGCCGGTCTGATCAGTGTGTCATGCAGGTGCTCGATGACCGTTGCATGACAAAACGGCAGGCATGTTTTCATGCTGTGTACTCAGCCGTTGTTTTTTTGCGAAAAACAAACAGGCAGTTCAGTTTTTATTGAACAGACCTTCGTGCCGCTGCCTGCGATGTGGTGCAATGGTAGTCGTGCGTACACGGGAATTCATCGCAAAATTCCTGTGACAATTTGAATAAACAAAGCAATACGATTGACCACCACGCTCATTGGAGAAACCTGTTGCACAGATGGCGAAGGTTGATGCGGTGAACGCAGGTACGATTGATTCAAACCGGTTGAGCCATCATGGAAAGTAATCGTCGTTTTCGACGGCCCCGCATCGTCGCGCGCGCAGTACGCAAGTTACGCGCCCGCGCCGTGTCGGCAAATTCGCAGGAACGCGGTCAGCCCGCGTTCAGTTATCCGCATCCCCACCTGTCGCTGGTGCCTGAGGGACCACAAGAAGATGGTGAAGGCATGCAGAATGAATCCGCGCCGCAGGAAGCAGCGCCCACGCCGCCCAAAAAGCGCAGCCGTATCAAACCCGCACTGATCCTGCTGTTGCTGATGCTGCTGTCGGTTGCCGTGGTGTGGGCCATTAACGAGTCGCGTACCTCGTCCATGCAGGCACGCGTGTTTTCCAAGATTGCCAAAAAAATCAGCTACAAGGTCGAAAAGGGGCCAAGCAACGCGATCCGCTTCCCGCATGACAGCCCGTACGACGAGCGGCTCGGTTACGCCAACTTGCCCGACTACCTGGGCAAACTGAAGGAGCGCGACTACGACATCGAAGCGCAAGCCCGCATTTCGCCGAAGATGATCGAACTGGCCGACATGGGCCTGTTTGCCACCTACCGCGAAAAGACCAAGGTCGGCCTGGAAATCCTCGACTGCAAGAGCCAGCCGTTGTTCGCTGCGCGCTACCCTGAGCGCTTTTTCGAAAACTTCGAGCAGGCGCCCACGCTGCTGGTGCAAAGCCTGCTGTTCATCGAAAACCGCGAACTGCTTGATACCACTTACCCGAAACGCAATCCGGCTGTCGAGTGGGACCGCTTCAGCAAGGCCGTGTTCGACAAATCGCTCAATGTCTTCACCGGCAGCGATCAGCGCTCGGCCGGCGGCAGCACGCTGGCCACCCAGATCGAAAAATACCGCCATTCACCGGACGGCCGTACCAGTTCGCTGTCGGAAAAACTGCGCCAGATGGGTTCTGCCACGCTGCGCGCCTACCAGTATGGCGAAGACACCACCGTGGCTCGGCGTCAGATCGTGGTGGACTATCTGAATACGGTGCCTCTGTCGGCCAAGCTGGGCTACGGCGAAGTCAACGGCATTGGCGACGGCA
Source organism: Massilia sp. CF038 (assembly GCF_900129765.1). Classification (GTDB taxonomy): domain Bacteria; phylum Pseudomonadota; class Gammaproteobacteria; order Burkholderiales; family Burkholderiaceae_D; genus Telluria_A. The sequence continues at coordinate 1,514,460 of NZ_FQWU01000002.1, read as the reverse complement.
TGTGGGTCTGGTATGGGCGCGACTTCAACGATATGAAAGCGTCCCTGAAAGGCAATCCGACCTCACGCGAGGCAGCGCTCACTTACAAGCAGGCGCTGTCGCTGATGATTGCCCAGCGCCGCCCGGCGCACTACCTGGGCGCCGGCAAGGACGACCTGGAAGCACTGACCAACACGCACTTGAAGGTGCTGGCCCAGGCCGGAGTGATTACCCCGGCGCTGCGCGATGCGGCCCTGAAGGTCAAGCTGGAGCCGTCGCAAGGCTCGGGCGTGCTGCCCCCGGCGGCCAACACCTTCGTCTCGCGCAAAGCGACCAACGCCGTGCGTACCCACCTGGGCAGTTTGCTGGGCGACGGCCGCCTGTATAACCTCGACCGGCTCGACCTGTCGGTGGTGAGTACTCTCGATTCCGACGCGCAGAAAGCAGTCACCGCGGCGCTGCGCAACCTGCGCGACGCCGATGCGGCAGCAGCGGCTGGCCTGACCGGCAAGGGCATGCTGGGCAATGGCGATCCGGCCAATGTGGTCTACAGCTTTACGCTCATGGAACGCGGCGAGAACGTTAACTATTTGCGCGTGCAGACCGATAACTACGACCAGCCACTGGACATCAATGAAGGCGCCAAGCTCGATCTGGGTTCCACGGCCAAGCTGCGCACCTTGGTCACCTACCTCGACATCGTCGACCAGCTGCACCAGCGCTTCGAGCCGATGGACGCGGCGGAACTGAAAAAGACCGTGGTCGATCCCAAGGACCTGCTGTCGCAGTGGGGCATTGCTTACTTCCTGAACCTGCCCAAAAATGGCGACCGCGGCTTGCCTGCGATGCTGGCGGCAGCGCTGGACCGCAAGTATTCAGCCAGCCCGTTCGAAGGCTTCTTCACGGGTGGCGGTCTGCATACCTTTGGTAACTTCAGCAAGCTCGATGACAAGAAGATCATGCCGGTACGCGACGCGCTGAAAAGCTCGACCAACCTGGTCTTCGTGCGCCTGATGCGCGACGTGGTCCGTTACTACATGTTCCAGCTACCTGGTTCTTCAGCCGCGCTGCTGGCCGACGCCGACGATCCGCGCCGGGCTGAATACCTTGCCCGTTTCGCGGACCGTGAAGGACAGGAGTTCCTGGGCCGCTTCTATAACAAGTACCGCAACAAGACGGCCGACGAAGCGCAAAAGGTGCTGCTGGCCAGTATGCGTAAAACGCCGGTGCGGCTGGCGAACGTGCATCGCACGATTTACCCGAATGCCTCGGTCAAGGAGTTCGGAGACTTCATCAACGACAACCTCGAGTCGAAGAACGAAGTGCCGGACGAACGTATCGCCCGCATGTACGAGCAATATGCGCCAACCACCATGTCGCTGGCCGATCGCGGTTACCTAGCTACCATCCACCCGCTGGAACTGTGGCTGGTCGGGTACATGCGTGAGCACGAAAAGGCCAAGTTTGCCGACGTGGTCAGCGCCAGTGCCAAGCAGCGCCAGGAAGTGTATGCGTGGCTGTTCAACACCCACCGCAAGCACGCCCAGGACCGGCGCATTGCCGGCCTGTTGGAAATGGAAGCCTTCCTGAAGATTCACGCGCAATGGAAGCGCATGGGTTATCCCTTCGATTCGCTGGTGCCGTCGTATGCCACCACGCTGGGCGCGTCCGCTGACCGTCCGGCTGCATTGGCCGAAATGATGGGCATTATCGTCAACCAGGGCATACGCAAGCCGGTGGAGCGCATCGATTCGCTGCACTTTGCCGCTGCCACGCCGTACGAAACGCTGGTGCGCCATTCCAAGGCGCCAGTGGGCGAACGGATTCTGTCCGAAGCGGTGGCGCGGGCTGCTGCCGATGCGATTCGCGCCGTGGTGTCGGAAGGTACCGCCAAGCGTGTCAAGGCGGCGTTCAAGATGGCGGACGGTTCGATTATCGCCGTCGGTGGCAAAACCGGTACTGGTGACCAGCGTTTCGAGGTGTATGGCGCGGGTGGCCGTCTGATCGAATCGCGCTTTGTGAACCGGTCTGCGACCTTCGTCTTCAATATTGGTGAGCGCTTCTTTGGCAGTATGACGGCGTATGTGCACGGGCCGGAGGCGGGTAATTACGACTTTACCAGCGCATTGCCGGTGCAACTGCTCACGACCCTGGCGCCGACGCTGATGCCGATGATCGAACCGCCGAAGGATACGGTGGGCAAAGCCTGCGTGCGCTGAGCCACGCATAAAGCGCAGAAAGCGAGAGTAGCTACATCGCCCTCGCGCAGGCGGGGGCCTATGCCATTTGTCCGAATTCGGTGACGTGGCATGGGCCCCCGCCTTCGCGAGGGCGATGAGGCGACGGTAAAGCTTGCAAGTTTCATAGAATGTTGGCATTGTCCCAGTCCATGAAACCACTGCAACTCGCCATGTCCAAAATCCGGAAGTTTACCCAGTTCTCCTTCAAGGACCTGGTTGCCGCCACCGGTCCCACTGTCCTGACCATTGCCGCGCTGTGCGTGCTGGCCTATTTCCTGGTCGATCCGACCCCACCGCGGGCGGTCACCCTGGCCACCGGGCAGGAAAACAGCGCCTATGAGGAACTGGGCAAAAAATACGTGGCCGCGATGGCCAAGCACAAGATCAAGGTTACCCTGGTGCCCTCGCTGGGCTCGCAGGAGAATCTGCAGCGCCTGAACGACGGCAAGGTCGATATCGCCTTCGTGCAAAGCGGCTCCACCGAAGAGGCGGAGGCGCAGCGCAAGGGCCTGGTCTCACTGGGCAGCCTGTTCACCGAACCGGTCTGGCTGTTCCTGCGCGAGCCTGTGGCGGTAGACCAGCTTACCCAGCTCAAAGGCTTGAAGATCAATGTTGGACCGGAAGGCACGGGTGTGCCGAAAATGTTCCGCCAGGTGCTGGCCTTGAATGGCGTGGAACCCGCCGATCTGACCATGGGTGCGCTGGAAAATACGCCGGCCACCGTGGAACTGCTGGAAGGGCGCATCGATGGCCTGGTGTTCTCGTCCGGCCCGGACGCGCTGCTGGTGCAAATGCTGCTGCAAACGCCAGGCATCAAATTATTCAATTTCACCCAGGCCGAGGCTTATACGCGGCGCCTGCCTTACATGACGCACGTGGTGCTGCCGCGCGGGATTGTGGACGTGGGACGCGACATTCCGTCGCAGGATTACCATTTGATCGCGCCGACTGCCACGCTGGTCGCGCGCGAAGATATCCACCCGGCGCTGGTTGATCTGTTTGTGCAGTCAGCCACGGCGATTCATGGCGGCACCGGCTGGTTCCAGCAGCAGGGGCAGTTCCCGTCGGCCCGCTACACCGAGATTCCGGTTGCGCACGAGGCGGCCAAGTTCTACAAGGATGGCCCGCCGATGCTGCAGCGGTATATGAGCTTCTGGATGGCCAATTTCCTCGACCGCATGTGGGTTGTGGTGGTGGCGCTGGCTGCCCTGGTGCTGCCGCTGTCGAAAGTGGTGCCGCCGCTGTATGTGTGGCGCATCCGCTCGCGCGTGTACCGCTGGTATGGTCAATTGCGCACCGTGGAACAGGAGCTGGAAACAGCCCAGGGCGATCCGGTCCAGTGCGAAGGCTTGCTCAAGCGGCTCGATGAAATTGAAGAACTGGTGAATCAGATTTCCATTCCACTGGCGTTTGCCGATGGTCTGTATGGGCTGCGCAGCCACATCAACTTTGTGCGGCAGCGGGTGAGGAATGCGATGAATGCCGCGGTTCCCACGACTGGTTTGCATAAGGCCGGCGCGTAACGTATGACTTCAGGTTTCAGGCGGGCCAAGCCGCTGCAGGTTGATTTCGCCGGCCCGAAGATCATGGCCTGGATCGGTATTGTGTTTTTCATGCTCTTTGCTACAGCGTCAATTCTTGCGGGACAGGTCGGTCCCGCTCTGCTTTTCTGTGCCTTCATCTTGTTTGGCGCCTATATCCTGATCGCGGGCGGGCGCTTGGAGCTGGACGAAGAAGGCATTAGCGACATCAATCGCTTTGGCCACTACCGTATCTTGTGGCGCGAGGTGCGGAGCATCGAATTCAGCAGGAATGGCATGATGTTGTTGCACGGGGACGGCAAGCGCTTCGTGATGTACCGGCCTGGGTCCTGGTCTGGTCCAAAACGGCGTGCTGCCGTGAAGCTGTTTGAAAGCAAAATCAACAATGTCCCGGTATTGAAAAACAGCTTTTCGGTGAAGTTGTTGATGCATAAAAATGTGAAGACCGCGGCATCCCCGCCGGCATGATTTTCCCAGAATCGATCAGTGATGAGGTGCGGGCGCGATGAAAGTTTACCTGGACGATGAGAGAGCGACGCCCGATGGCTGGCATCGCGTCTACTGGCCCGACGAAGCAATCGCGCTTCTTGAAACGGGCCAGGTTACCGAATTGAGCCTGGATCACGATCTGGGCGATGACGTACGCGGTACTGGCTATGACGTGGTGTTGTGGGTAGAGGAAGCCGTGATCACCCGCGGATTTGTTCCTCCGAAAATGCGGGTGCATTCCGCGAATTCGTCAGCACGCCAAAAAATGGAACTCGGTATTGCGAGCATTAACAAGCATCAGCGGGCCTGATTTCCGCGTCAGCCTTTGGTCTGGTTCCACCAGCTGCGCCAGCAGTATCGACTGTGTCTGTTGTTGTAGTGTGGATGGCGGCCCCGCATCGTCCTCGCGCAGGCGGGGACCCATGCCACCTTTGGGAATTCGGTGAGGTGGCATGGGCCCCCGCCTGCGCGAGGGCGATGTGCATCTGTTCGTGTCTTAGGCGCCCGCCCACGGCAGGCCGGCCTTGCACCAGCCGCCGACATTTTTGCGGTGGCCTTCGGCATCCTTGTCACCTTCGAAGCCTTCAAGAATATCGAAGCTGTTGGCGTAGCCGTGCTGCGTCGCCAGCGTGGCCGCGTGGCGCGAGCGCACGCCGGAGCGGCACAGGAACAGCAGCACGTCGTCCTTGTTGGCCACGGCATCGAGCTGCGCCACAAAGTCGGGATTGGGCACGCCGCCCGGATAGGTACTCCACTGCACTGCGCCGTGCTGGGCCTCGGGCAGCAGCACCCGTCCGACCCAGTCGCGCTCGGCATTGGTGCGCACATCGATCAACTTCATCCGTGGGTCAGCCTGCACCAGCGCAAACGCTTCGGCTGGCGTGACCGCTCCCGCATACCCTGCACCCGGCGCACGCTCGCGGGCGGCGGCTAATACTTGGTCGACTGTGCTCATTTGCTGCTCCAAAGGACAATAGGTGGTTTAAGATAGGCGACGCTTGCACCAGCCCGATGCATTTTGCCCGTTTTCGTGCAAAACGCATCAAATCGGTGCAAATTTATTCGATTGCACCAGAGTTGTGCGCGATTGACCTCGCGCAATTTCGATGTCAAAACAGGAACACGCAATTTTAGGATCAATTGCCAGCACATTCAACGACGCAATCTGCATTTGCTCATGCCAATTATGCTGGCACAGTTTCTGCTTTCTGTCCCCTCTGAGTTTTGTCGCCCGTCGGCAAGTCCCCATTTCAATTAGGAGAAATACGCATGGCAATGACCGCCGCAGAAGTCTTGAAAATGGCAAAAGACAACGAAGTCAAATTCGTTGATTTCCGCTTCGCCGACACCCGTGGTAAAGAACAGCACGTGACCGTGCCGATTTCCCACTTCGACCTCGACAAGTTTGAGTCGGGCCACGCTTTCGACGGTTCGTCGATCGCCGGCTGGAAGGGCATTGAAGCGTCGGACATGCTGCTGATGCCGGATCCAAACACCGCGAACATTGACCCGTTCATGGAAGAAACCACCCTGTTCATGCAGTGCGACGTGATCGAACCGTCGGACGGCAAGGGCTACGACCGTGATCCACGCTCGATCGCCAAGCGCGCCGAAGCCTACCTGAAGTCGACCGGCATTGGCGACACCGCCTTCTTCGGTCCGGAACCAGAATTCTTCATCTTCGACAGCGTGCGCTGGAAGATCGACATGTCGGGCTGCTTCGTCAAGATCGATTCGGATGAATCGTCGTGGGCCACCGATGCCAAGACCGAAGGCGGCAACAGCGGCCACCGTCCAACCGTCAAGGGCGGCTACTTCCCAGTGCCACCAGTTGATTCGTTCCAGGACATGCGTTCGGAAATGTGCCTGATCCTGGAAGCCATGGGCATTCCAGTTGAAGTGCACCACCACGAAGTTGCTGGCGCTGGCCAGAACGAAATCGGCACCAAGTTCTCGACCCTGGTTGAGCGCGCCGACTGGACCCAGAACCTGAAGTACGTGGTCTGGAACGTGGCCCACAGCTACGGCAAGACCGCCACCTTCATGCCAAAACCAATCGTTGGCGACAACGGTTCGGGCATGCACGTGCACCAGTCGATCTGGAAAGACGGCAAGAACCTGTTCGCTGGCGACGGCTATGCCGGTCTGTCGGACGACGCGCTGTACTACATCGGCGGCATCATCAAGCACGCCAAGGCGCTGAATGCGATCACCAACCCAGGCACCAACTCGTACAAGCGTCTGGTGCCAGGCTTTGAAGCCCCGGTCAAGCTGGCGTACTCGGCACGTAACCGTTCGGCTTCGATCCGTATTCCGCACGTGGCCAATCCAAAAGGCCGCCGCATTGAAACCCGTTTCCCGGATCCACTGGCCAACGTGTACCTGTGCTTCGCCTCGCTGCTGATGGCGGGTCTGGACGGTATCGCCAACAAGATTCACCCGGGCGAAGCCGCTTCCAAAGATCTGTACCACCTACCGCCGGAAGAAGACAAGCTGATCCCAACGGTGTGCTCGTCGCTCGAAGAAGCGCTCGAAGCGCTGGACAAGGACCGCGAGTTCCTGACCCGTGGCGGCGTGTTCTCCGATTCGATGATCGATGCCTACATCGAACTGAAGATGCAGGACGTGCAGCGCATGCGCATGACCACGCACCCTGCTGAATTTGACATGTACTACTCGCTGTAATTGCAATGCTGTCAGCACCTGATGTCGACCTGACATCGGGCTGTTGGCGTAAAATGTAAGGACGGTGTAAAAAACGCGAGGAGCGCTACGGCTTTCCTCGCGTTTTGCTTTGTTTGTTGTATATTCGGGTTGAACCAATTTTTCGCACGGGCAACCGTGAACTACGACCATGGAGATGAATCTGACAACCCCACGTTCCATTCTGCGCCGCTTCGCGCCGGGGCTTGCCATGCTGGGCGCGCTGCTGGTCCAGCTGCCGGCCCAGGCCCAGGGTATCTATTTGTGCACTGACGCCGAAGGGCGCCGGGTGCTGACCGATTCGTACAAGAACGGCTGCAAGACACTCGACATCAGCAACAACGTCGGCACGCCGATTCCAGCGCCACGCAAGGGCGGCGCCCGGGCACCGAGCCCGCCGCCAACCACGCCGGCCGCCTTTCCCAAGGTGAACGATGCCGAGCAAAAGGCGCGTGACTCCGACCGGCGCGGCATTCTCGAGGAAGAACTGCGTACCGAGAAGAAGAAGCTGGCCGAGATGAAGAAGGAATTCAACAATGGCGAGCCTGAGCGTCAGGGTAACGAGCGCAACTATGCCAAGTACCAGGAACGCGTCGAGCAGATGAAGGACAGCATCAACCGCGCCGAGAAAAACATCGAGGCGCTCGAGCGCGAAATCGCGAACATCAAATGAGTGGTGCGCCCGGCTTTGCGCAGTACGCGCCGGAGTCGCTGGGCGCCCTCGATTTGCTGGCCTCGGCCGTGCTGCTGGTCGATCCGACCGGCATGATTACCTGGGCCAATGCGGCAGCCGAACATTTGCTCGACAGTTCGCTCAAGGCCTTGCAGCGGCAGCAGCTCGATGCCCTGTTTCAAAATGCCGAAGAATTAATGAGTTTGTGCAGCCAGGCCCTGGCCCATAAGTACGCCGACCTGCGCCAGGATCTGGCGCTCGAGCGCAGCGGGCGCGAGCCGCTGCATGTGCACAGCATCGTCAGTGCCGTCGATGATGCCGGGCTGGTAATCGAGCTGCGCGAAAACGTGCAGCAGCTCAAGCTCGACCGCGAGGAGCGCATTCTCGATCAGAGCCAGGTCAACAAGGAACTGGTGCGCAATCTCGCCCACGAAATCAAGAACCCGCTGGGCGGCATCCGCGGCGCGGCCCAGCTGCTGGAGCTGGAACTGCCACCGCTGCACCTGACCCAGTTGCGCGAATACACCCAGGTCATCATCAAGGAAGCGGACCGCCTGCAAACCCTGGTTGACCGGCTGCTGGCGCCGCACCGCCGTCCGCACATCGTGGGCGACGTCAATATCCATGAAGTATGCGAGCGCGTGCGCAGCCTGATGCTGGCCGAGTTTCCGAATGGTTTGAACATCAAGCGCGATTACGACGCCTCGATTCCCGAGTTCCGGGGCGACAAGGAACAGCTGATTCAAACGGTACTCAACATTGCCCATAACGCGGCCCAGGCCTTGTCGGCCCAGATCGCGGCCGGTGACGCCCAGCTTATTTTCAAGACCCGGGTCGCGCGCCAGGTGACCTTGGCCAAGGTGCGCTACGGGCTGGCATTAGACTTGCATATCATCGACAATGGACCGGGGATTTCACCCCTGATCCGCGACCGCATCTTCTATCCGCTGGTATCGGGACGGGAAGGGGGGAGTGGACTGGGGCTGACGCTTGCGCAAACCTTCGTGCAACAGCACATGGGTGTGATCGAGTGCGAAAGCCGGCCTGGATTTACGGATTTCAGGATCTTGCTGCCGCTGCCATAAGCTGTGGCGGCGTCCCTGGGAGCCGGATCCCACCAATTGAAGATCCATATTGCGGGGAAGCGCGAACACATGAAACCAATCTGGATAGTCGACGACGACGCCTCCATTCGCTGGGTGCTGGAAAAAGCCCTGGCACGCGAAAACCTTGCCACCAAGAGTTTTTCAAACGTACGCGACGCCATGGCCGCGCTCGAATTCGACACCCCACAAGTGCTGGTCTCCGACATCCGCATGCCGGGCGAGTCGGGCCTGGATTTGCTGCAGACCATGAAGACCAGCTATCCAGGTCTGCCAGTCATCATCATCACTGCCTTCTCTGACCTTGATTCTGCCGTGGCCGCGTTTCAGGGCGGCGCCTTTGAATATCTGGCCAAGCCCTTCGACATCGACAAGGCTGTCGAGCTGATCCGGCGCGCGCTGGAAGAGAGCTTGCGCGAAACCAGCGTGGAATCGGGCCCCACCGACACGCCGGAAATCCTGGGCCAGGCGCCCGCGATGCAGGAAGTGTTCCGCGCCATTGGCCGCCTGTCGCAATCGAACGTGACGGTGTTGATCACGGGCGAATCGGGCACCGGCAAAGAGCTGGTGGCGCGTGCGCTGCACAAGCACAGCCCGCGTGCGCAGCAGCCCTTCATCGCGCTCAATACGGCAGCGATTCCGAAGGACTTGCTGGAATCCGAATTGTTCGGTCACGAGCGCGGCGCCTTCACGGGCGCGCAGACTACCCGCCGCGGCCGCTTCGAGCAGGCCGAGAACGGCACCTTGTTCCTCGATGAAATTGGCGACATGCCCTTCGACTTGCAGACGCGCTTGCTGCGTGTGCTGTCGGACGGCCACTTCTACCGTGTGGGCGGCCACCAGCCGATGAAGGCCAATGTGCGCGTGATCACGGCCACCCATCAGAACCTGGAACAGCGCGTGCGTGATGGCTTGTTCCGCGAAGACTTGTACCACCGTCTGAATGTGATCCGGCTGCGCCTGCCCAGTTTGCGGGAGCGGCGCGAGGATATCCCCATATTGGTGCGCCACTTCCTGGTGCAAAGCGCCAAGCAACTGGGGGTGGAGACCAAGCGCATGAGTGACTCGGCCATGCATTTCCTGTCCAGTCTGGATTTGCCGGGCAATGTGCGCCAGCTGGAAAACCTGTGCAACTGGATCACCGTGATGGCGCCAGGGCAGACGGTCGAGATCAAGGACATGCCGCTGGAATTGACGGCCGGCCAGGATGGCGGCGGCGAGACCAGCATGGCGCTGGGTGCAGCCGAGCCTGGCATGGGGGCGATTCATGCGACGGTGCCGACTGCATCGATTGCGTCCTTGAGCGCCGCTGGCGGCTGGATTGGTTTGCTGGAGTTGCAGGCGGCCAGCATGCTGTCGGCAGGGCAGTCGGAAGTGATGGATGTGCTGGGACGGCAGTTTGAATCGGCGCTGATCAAGACGGCGCTCAAGCACACGCACGGACGCAAGAACGATGCGGCAGTGCGGCTGGGCATTGGCCGCAACACCATCACGCGCAAGATTGCCGAGTTGGGTATCGACGGCGCCAAAGACGAGTAATTTAGCAATACCACCACATCGCCCTCGCGCAGGCGGGGGCCTATGCCATGTTGCCGAATCCGGACATGTGGTATAGGCCCCCGCCTGCGCGAGGGCGATGTTGTTTTACAGCGCGGCTACCGGGCCCGTAATGTGGTGTAAGCTTGCGCCTGCGTATGCAACGCGAATTTACTTTACGGAATTTTATGCTGATTAATTGTGTCGCCTACCAGGAAGGCAAGAAGCTGTCCGATATCCCTGTCGAGGCCATCAGCGACTACATTGAAAATCCCGATACCTTTGTCTGGGTGGCGCTGCGCGAACCGGCGCCGGAAGAATTGGCCGTCATGCAGCACGAGTTCGGCTTGCACGAACTGGCGGTCGAAGATGCTTCGCGCGGCAATCAGCGTCCCAAAATCGAAGAATACGGCGCATCGCTGTTTGCCGTGGTGCAGACGGTGGAACTGGAAGGCGACCAGCTCAACGTGGGCGAGGTTGATATTTTTGTCGCGCACAATTACGTGCTGTCCGTGCGCAACAACTGCAACCGCGGTTTCCTGGGCGTGCGTGCGCGCGCGGAAAACGAACCCCATTTGCTGGCCATGGGGTCCTCATTTGTGCTGTATGCGCTGATGGATGCCGTGGTTGACCGCTATTTCCCGGTGGTCGACATGTTCGAGTCGGAGTTGGAAAAGATCGAGGACCGCATCTTTATCAAGGGATCGCAGCGCGACAATATCGAGCGTCTGTACGAGCTCAAGCGCAAGGTGCTGATTCTGCGCCACGCCGTGGCGCCGTTGCTGGATGCGGTGGGCAAGCTGCACGGTGGGCGGGTGCCGGCCTTCTGCCGCGACACCCAGGATTACTTCCGCGATGTGCAGGATCATCTGTATCGCATCAATACCTCGCTCGATACCATACGCGATACGATCGGCACCGCGATTCAGGTGAACTTGTCGATGGTGGCGATTGATGAGGGCGAGGTCAACAAACGGCTGGCGGCCTGGGCTGCAATTTTCGCGGTGTTCACCGCGTTTGCCGGCGTGTGGGGGATGAATTTCGATTACATGCCGGAACTGAAGTCGCACTGGGGGTATCCGGCAGCGCTGGCGTTCATGTTCAGCTTGTGCGGGTATTTGTATTACCGGTTCCGCAAATCCGGCTGGCTATAGCCGCACCACATCGTCCTCGCGGAGGCGGGGCCCCATACCATGTCGCTGGAATCGTTGACATGGAATGGGCCCCCGCCTTCGCGAGGGCGATGTGGTGGCTATTTCGCCTTGGCCATCGACAAGGCCACCGCTTCCGCAACCTTGATCCCGTCCACCGCAGCCGACAAAATCCCGCCCGCGTAACCGGCGCCTTCACCAGCCGGGAACAAGCCGCGCGTATTCAAACTCTGCAAATCGTCATCGTTGCGTTTGATACGAATCGGTGACGAGGTGCGCGTTTCCACGCCCGTGAGCAAGGCGTCTTCCTTGTAGTAACCGCGGATCTGCTTGTCAAAGGCGGGGAAGGCTTCCTTCAGCGCCACGATGGCGTAATCCGGCAGCGAGGTGGCCAAATCCGTCAGGTGCACGGCCGGCTTGAGCGAGGGGATAACCGAGCCCAGCGCCTTGGATGCACGTCCCTTGACGAAGTCGCCCATCAACTGCCCAGGCGCATCATAGGTGCCGCCGCCCAGCGCAAACGCGCCTTCTTCCAGCTTGCGCTGGAGCGCAATGCCAGCCAGCGGATGGCCAGGATAATCGGCCGGGGTGATGCCCACCACGATGGCGCTATTGGCATTGCGCTCGTTGCGCGAATACTGGCTCATGCCGTTGGTGACCACGCGCCCCGGCTCGGACGCGGCCGAGACCACCGTGCCGCCCGGGCACATGCAGAAGCTGTAGACGGAACGGCCGTTACTGGCATGGTGCACCAGCTTGTAATCAGCCGCGCCAAGAATCTTGTTGCCCGCATTCGGACCAAAACGGCACACGTCAATCAGTGACTGCGGGTGCTCGACCCGGAAGCCCACCGAGAACGGTTTGGCTTCGATGTACACGCCACGCTCGTACAGCATTTCAAAGGTGTCGCGCGCGCTGTGACCAATGGCCATGACCACATGGCGGCTGGCAATGTGCTCGCCATTGGCCAGCGTCACGCCGCGGATCTGGCGCGCCTGGCCGCTGCCTTCGACTTCGATGTCGACCACCTTGCAGCCAAAGCGGTATTCGCCGCCCAGCGCAATGATGTTTTCGCGCATCTGCTCAACCATCTTCACCAGGCGGAAGGTGCCGATGTGCGGTTTGCTCACGTACATGATTTCTTCCGGCGCGCCTGCCTTGACGAATTCGGTCAGCACCTTGCGTCCGTAATGCTTGGGATCCTTGATCTGGCTGTACAGCTTGCCGTCCGAGAAGGTGCCGGCCCCGCCTTCACCGAACTGCACATTCGACTCCGGATTGAGTTCGCGCTTGCGCCAGAAACCGAAGGTGTCGACAGTGCGCTCGCGTACCACCTTGCCGCGTTCCAGGATCAGCGGGCGCAAGCCCATCTGCGCCAAAATCAGGGCCACAAACAGGCCGCACGGGCCGGTGCCGATCACGATCGGCCGCTCGCCCAGATCATGGCCTTGCAGCTGTTCGCCGCCAGCGACGAACTTGTAGCTGGTGTCAGGCGCGGGCATCAGGTGGGCGTCGGCCTTCATGCGGGCCAGTACGCCGACTTCGTCGACCACGTCAACGTCGAGGGCGTAGATCAGCACGATGGCGCTGCGCTTGCGCGCGTCGTAGCTGCGCTTGAACACGGTGAACCCGCGCAACTGCTCCGCATCGATGCCCAGGCGCGCCAGCACGGCATCGGTGAGGGCTTGTTCGGGATGGTCGAGCGGGAGTTTTACTTCGTTCAGTCGCAACATGGTCAGGCTTTCCGGATACAGCGCAAAGCCGCTATTTTACGTTAGCCCGTGGGGCAGCTGCCATGCCTTGTGGCTTTTGGCATGGAAAACGATTGAAACATGACTAATGTTGCCTGAATGTATTGACACGTATTGACTGGATATGGTCACATGATTTGTTGAGTATTGGTATTCGATCAATGCCAGCTCAACAACATGCTATTCGGGTGGATACCTGAAAGTGACGATCAAATAGTGGTGACAAATATAAAGGTTTTGACCCCCATGATGAATGAAACCGTATTGGCCCGTTCGCTGCGTACCATGTATGCGGGCAGTGCCGTCATTGGTCTGTCCCTGCTGGCGCTACCCGCGCTGGCGCAACAGGCTGCTGAACCCGTGATGCAGCGGGTGGAAATTACCGGCTCCTCGATCAAGCGCATTGCCGCCGAAGGTTCGCTGCCGGTGCAAACGCTCACGCGCGCGCAAATCGAACAGACTGGCGTCAACAATGTGGCTGACCTGGTTGCCGCGTTGCCGGCCATGCAAGGCTTTATTACGTCCTCGACCTCGGTCAACGGCGGCGGCGGCGGCGTGCAGACCGCCTCGGTGCATGCCATCGGTACCCAGTACACGCTGGTGCTGCTCAATGGCCGCCGCATGGCGCCTTACGGCACCGGCAGCGCGGTCAACCTGGCCAGCATTCCGCTGGCTGCGGTGGAGCGGGTGGAAATTCTGACCGACGGCGCATCGACCCTGTATGGCTCGGACGCGATTGCCGGCGTGGTCAACTTCATTCTCAAGAAAAACCAGCGCGACTTCAATATCGAAGCGACCGCAAATATTCCCCAGGAAAAAGGTGGCAAGAGCAGCAACTTTGCCATTTCCAAAGGCTGGGGCGATCTTGATACCGACCGTTACAACGTGCTGGTGGCTTACAGCCACGACCAGCAAAAGGCCCTGAATGCGAACCAGCGCGAATTCGCGAAAACGGGCGCGCGCAAGTTCAACCACAACGGCAAAGAATTTGCGACCTGGCAAACCAGTATCAATTCCACCCCTGCCAACGTGGAAGCGATTACGCAGGTCGGCGGCGTGGATAACCAGGACGAGGTGCTCAACCACGATCTGACCACCACCGGCAAATGCTCGTCGCCGAACACCTTCTCGCGTGGCAATGCCTGCCGCTTCGACTATGCTTCCACCGTGCAGTTGCTGCCTGAACTCAAGCGCGACAGCATTTTCAGCTCCGCGACCATGAAGCTGAGCGATGACACCACCGTGTTTGCCGAGATGGTGCTGTCCAAGTTCAGCAACCAGGCGCGCTACGCGCCAGCGGCCCAGCCATTGACGGTGTTCTCGACCGACAAGGAGACCGGTGTGCGCACCACCAACGCCAACTACATCGGCGCCTACAATTCGACCATCGCTCCTTTGCTGAGCACGGTTGGCATTGTGCCGGCCGATGTCAGCGACGCCTATCTGTACTATCGCGGCGTCGATGCGGGCGGACGCGAAGACAAGTACAAGACCGACGCCGTACACGTGGTGCTGGGCATGCAGACCCGGCTGGGCGGCTGGGACATGAATGCGGCCTACACCCATTCGCAGAACAAGCAGACCGACCTGGCCGTGTCCGGCTACATGAGTGGCGACAAGTTCGAAGAACTGGTGCGCACCGGCGCGTACAATCCATTCCGCCTGCAAACGGGCGCCGCCGCCATCCTGGCGCCGGCCGTGCTGCATGATGTGCTGCAAACGACACGCTCGAAAATCGATGTCGTCAATGCCAGCGCCTCGCGTGAAGCGTTCTCGCTGCCAGGCGGCAGCGCCATGCTGGGTGTGGGCGCCGACTTCACGCGCCAGGACTTCAAGGACGATCCGGCGCGCATCCTGATCGGCCCCGGCCCCGGCAACCCGGGCTGGACCGACGTGATCATCGGCGGCGGCACCGGTTCGCAAGCGCTGGACGCCTCGCGCAACAACTGGGGTGCGTTCTCCGAATTGCTGATGCCAATCAGCAAAACTCTGGAATCCACGGCAGCCGTGCGTTACGACAGCTATGACGCGGTGGACAAGAAGAACATCAGCTACGACATCAAGGGCGTGCCTAGCCCTGCTGGTTCGGTGGGCAATTCCAGCTCGAAGGCGACCTACAAGCTGGCCGCGCGCTGGACCCCGGTGCAAACGCTGCTGGTGCGCGGTTCCTACGGTACCGGCTTCAAGGCGCCGACCATGAACCAGATCGCCGATCCGCTGAAGAATGGTGGCTCGTCGAACTTCTTCCCCTGTCCGACCTTCGCCCCTGGCGACCCGCGCCTGACGCTGTGCCGCGGTTCAGCCGAGTATGGCCTGCTGACCAGTGGCAATGCCCTGACGGGCGACGCCGGCCTCAAGCCGGAAACCTCCAAGCAAGCCACCATTGGCTTCCGCGTGGAGCCGGTGCCAAGCGTGTCGTTCGGGCTGGACATGTGGGACGTGAAGCTGAAAAATCAGATCCAGTTCCTGTCGCAAAGCCTGCTGTTCGGCCGCCAGGATCTGGCTGACAAGTACATGCGCTCCTACTACGATCCGATCCAGAAATCGAATGTGCTGGTGGCCGAGCAGAATCCGCTCAACCTGGCCAACTCGCACTACCGCGGCCTGGACTGGGATACCACCTGGCGCGTGGGCCAGACCCCGATTGGCGCACTGGCAGTGAACTGGACCGGCACTTACATGCTCAAGGCCGAGCAGTCGGTCCCGGGCGCCACCGCGAACGTGCTGGAAACGGAACGCAGCATTGGCCGCTTCGACTCGTACAACAATGTGACCTTCCGTGTGATTTCGCGCGTGGTATTCACGCTCAAGGGCGAAAAAACGCTGCATTCGCTCACCACCAACTACCGTTCCGGTTACCACGATCAGCCGTTCGAGGTGTCGGACCAGGCGGTGCGCGCGGTCAATCCAGACGGCACCATTGGCGCCGTGGTGGCCATGACCGACCATGACGTCAAACGTTACGTGACGCTGGACTACCAGCTCAAGGCCAACCTGGTGCCCAACCTGACCCTGACAGGCGGCATCAAGAACCTGCTCGACAAGGATCCACCCCTGTCGATCCGCAACGCCGGCGGCGGCAACCAGGTCGGTTACGACGGGCGCTACACCGACCCGCTGGGCCGCACCTTCTACCTGACTGCCAACTACAAGTTCTAAGCACCCGCTGTGCCACAAAAAACCCGCTTCGGCGGGTTTTTTCGTTGACCGCGCGGCAGGTGGCGGAGATACTGACGGCCTCATGCTTTGGCAAGGATCCCCTATGGAACAAGCACTGGACGAGCGGCGCGCGGTCTGGACCCGCTATTGGTCGCAGGGCGCCACCCATTCTTGCGGCGGCAGCTTTGGCAGCCGCTATGAAGGCGCGCTGGCGCAATTCTGGCGCGGCGCTTTTGCCACGCTGGCGCCCGGCGCACGCGTGCTCGACATTGCCACCGGCAATGGCGCACTGCCGCAGTTGCTGGTTGACTTTGATCCGCAAGGGCAGATTGCCTGCGACGCCATTGACCTGGCCACGCTGGCGCCGGCCTGGTTCGATGCGCTGCCGCCGGCACGGCGCGCGCAGCTGCGCTTTCACGGCCAGCAGGCCGCCGAAGCGCTGCCATTTGCCGACGCCAGTGTTGACATGGTGATCAGCCAGTACGGGCTCGAATACACCGACCTGGCGCGCACGGTGCCGGAATTGCTGCGTGTGTGCAAGCCGGATGGGCAGGTGCGCCTGGTGTGCCACCATGCCGAGGCGCGGCCAGTGCAACTGGCCCATACCGAACTGGCCCACCTCGATTGGCTGACCGCGCCCGAAGGCATGCTTGACACCGCCCTGGGGATGATCGGGCCGGTGGCGCGCGCCGCCACCGAGCAGGGACGGGCGGCGCTGGCGCAGGATACGGCAGCGCAGGCAGTGCGCGAGCGTTTCAATACTCTGCAAGATGCACTGGCAGCGCAAGCGGCAGGCAGCAATTGTCCGGACGTGCTGGTGGAAGTACGGCAGGCGCTGGCGACCATTCTGAACATGGCCATGCGCGACGGCGCTGCCAGTGCGCAAGCGGCGCTGGCGGCACTGCGCGCGCAGCTGGCCGACGCCGCCCTGCGCTTGGCGGAATTGCGTGATTACGCGCTCGATGCGGACGCTGCGGCGCAGTTGGGACGCACGCTGGCGGGCGCCGAGGGCACGCTGGCGCTGGCGCCCATCCTGGAGCAGGACGTGCTGATGGGCTGGGCCATCAGCGTGCAGCGCGCGGCGGCGCACACCTGAACCCAGGTGCACGCCGCAGCGCGGCCTAGCCTTACGCCGGGACCGGCGTGGCGCCGCGCAATTGCTGCGCGATCTTGCCCAAGTCTTCCAGCGGGAAGTTTTCGTAGGTGGCAATGGTCTCGGTCAGGTGGCGCGTGGCCACCCGCTCGGCCGCCGTCAGATGCGGATTCCAGCAATCCATCAACAGCACCACGCGCGTATGCTGCGACTTGTTCCACGCTTCGTGCTTGAAGGTGTCGTCAAACATCACCAGCTCGCGCTCTTTCCACACATGCGGGTCGGCGCCGTGCACATGCAGCGCGCAGTCGGCTGGCACCAGCAAGGGCAGGTGCATCACCAGGCGCGTGTTGGTCACGCCGTGGTGCGGCATGATGTGGGTGCCGGGCTGCAGGATCGAGTAGCAGATCTCGGGCGCCTGGCCTTCCACCTCGCACAGCTCGATACTCTTGAGCACGCTGGAAGTGGCGGGACAGCGCAGATGGTTGGCATCGTTGCGCTGGCCGTGGCGGTAGAAAAAGAACGCATCCCAGGACGGATTGCTGCCGTCCCCGCCCAGGTAACCGGCCTTGCTCTGGCCAGGCTGGAAGGACAGGAAGTTTTCCACGCCCTCGTTCTGGCCCAGCACGGCCAGCGCTTCGGCGCGGATGGCATCGTAGCCCTGGTCGAGTTGCCTGGCCCAGGGGTGCAGATAAGGATCGTGGTATGGACCCTCGGGCAGGCCGGGGAAGAACAGGAACTTGGGACGCTGGTGCACACTGGCCGGGCCGTCGTTGACCTGGCCCAGGTAGGCGGCAATGGCGTGCTCCACGCGCGTGATGGCACTGGCGCCGAGTTGCTCGCGCATGCGGGCAAAGGCTTGGCCGAGGCGGGCAAACTTTTCCTCGTTGATGCTGGCAATCAGTTGCTCGATCACGGGACGGAGGGGCTCGGGGGTGGTTTCCATGTTCACCATCAAGCCCAGCGACTGACCGCGGGTGATGCCCTCGTAGCGCGCCGTGGCTGCCAGCGCAGGCAAGCCGCCCAGCTGCAGCACGTCGCCCAGCATCACCCAGCCCAGCACGCTCAGGGGCAGCTCGGCCAGCAGGCGCGCCAGCGTCTCGACCGCGTCACCGAGTTTGCCCGCTTCGAGCTGGGCCTGGGCGATATTGATGGCCAGCGCTTCGCTGCGCGGCGCCTGGGCCTGGGCGCTGGCCAGGCAAGCGCGGGCCCGGTCGTCATCGCCGCGCTGCTCCGCCAGGTCGGCCAGCAGCATCCACGCTTCCACACAGTCGGGATACTTGGCCACCAGCGGACGCAGGATTGCCTCGGCAGAGATCGCCTGCGATTCCGCCATCAGGGCGCGCGCCTTGCTGATTACTTCGGCCACCGTCGGTGGCACGGTCAGGATAGGGCCAGATTTCACTTGCGCGCCTTCATTTCTTTCTTGATTTCCGCCTCGTCGGTGTCGATGAAGCGGCGGTTGGCGCATTCGGCGTGCCACTTGTCACGCGCGTCGCTCAGGCGGTCTTGCTCGTCGGCCAGCGCATCATTGTTCTTGTTCCACTCTTCGGCCGCACGCCCGCCGTTCGCGATTTTTTCATTGGCGGCCGCCACCGATGCTTCATAGGCGGTCACCTTCAGCGCGCGGTCGGCCACCAGTTTTTCATCCTTGGCCTTGAGCGCATAGCGCTCATCCTTGAGTACCTGGCGGCGGCGGTCGGCATTGCGCATATCCTTCGAATTCTTTTCGAAATCGGCCATCCGCTCGTTCCAGCTGGCAACGGCTTCGCTGTTTTCCTTGACCAGGGCGTCGGCGGCCCGGACTTCGGCCAGTTTGACTTCGACCTCGGCCTTGGCTGCGGCCACGCCGGTTTCCGGCGACTGGGCCAGCAGTGCTTTTTTCTTCAGGCTTTCCTCGTTGCGCTTTTCCAGGTCGGCCGCGCGTGCCAGGTTGTCTTCGCGCAGCAGCATGCAAGCGCGCAGCTCTTCCTTGGTCTGCAGCTTGTCCTTGCCTGCCTTGGCGCTCTTGGCAGCAGGCTTGGCGCTCTGGGCCAGGGTGACGCTGGCGGTCGTCGATAATGCCGCTGCGATCAGCACGGCGCTCAGGCGATGGAGGGTTGTCTTCATTGTTATTCGTCCTTGTTCAAACGGAAGTGGTGGGACAGGCCCGCCAGGGATCGCCCGGCGGGACCGCGGTACGGCTATTTCAAGTTCTTGGCGAGGAAATTTTCCACGCGCGTCCAGAAGTCTACATTGTTTTTGACCAGCATCCAGCCATGGCCTTCACCTGGGTAGGTGACCCATTCAACATTGGTGTTGCCGGCTCGCTTGAGCGCGTCCCGCATTTTGGTGCCGTGCGGCATGGGTACGCGCGTATCTTCCTCGCCATACGCCATTAACACTGGCTGCTTGATGCGGGCTGCCTGCTGCAGCGGCGAGGTGGCACGCAGCTGGGCGGCATCCTTGTCGGGGTCGCCAATCATGCGCGGCATGCTGTATTGCATCCATTTGTCGCCCATGAAATCGCTCCAGCCGATGTCGTACATCAGGCCGATATCGGTGACGCCCACCCAGTTGATGCCCGCCTTGTACAGTGCCGGCTCCTTGACCAGGCCCATCATGGTGGCGTAGCCGCCGTAGCTGGCGCCGGCAATCGCAATCCGCCTGGCATCGGCCAGGCCGGTGCTGATGGCCCATTGGGTGGCGTCGGTAATGTCATCTTGCATGGCCAGGCCCCACTGGCGCCAGCCGGCCTTGAACAGGGTATCGCCGTAGCCGGTACTGCCACGATATTCGGGTTGAATCACCAGATAGCCGCGCGAAGCGAGGAACTGGGTATCGGGGGCAAATCCCCACGCTTCGCCGCGCACGTAGGGGCCGCCATGCACCAGCACCACCGTGGGGAAGGGGCCCTTGCCCTGAGGGCGCGTGATCAGGGCGGGAAACTCCAGGCCGTCGCGCGCCTTGATGCGCACGAAATCCTGTTCGGCCATGCGGGCCGAGTCGAGCCAGGGACGGCTGGAGGCAATCAGCGTCAGTTTGCCGCTGGCGCGCTCATACAGGAAGTAGACCGGACTCTGGCGGTCGGAGCTGGCGTTCACCACCACGTGCTTGGTGGTGACGCAGCGGTTGCAGCTGAGAACGTTGACGGTGCCGGGCAACAGCTTGTCGACCGCTTCCTGGTCGGCCTTCATGCGCGGGTCGAACCAGACCGCGCCGCTGGCATCGCTGCGGTAGGTCACCCCCAGCGTCTTGCCGCTGTCGGGGTCGATGTGCAGATTGCCTTCAAAGTCGAAGCCCTTCAGGCTGAGCAGGGGCTTGTCGCTGATCTTGCCGGTCTGCGGGGCATAGCGAAACAGGGCGGCAGTGCGCGCGCCGGCGCTGCTGGCCGGGTCGATGGCGGTGACGTACAGTTGCCCGTCAGCGTCAATGGCAAGCGGGGAAAACGCCGTGCTGTCCGGCGTGACGGCGTCGTAGCTGGCCAGTTTTTTCCACTGGTTGGTGGCGGGGTCGCGCCAGTGCACCATCACCCCGCTCTTGCTGTCGTTGCTGACGGTCACGCGCGGCTGGCGCTGGCGGTCCAGCAGCCAGCTGCGCACGCCATCGGGGGCGCCCACTGGCGTGAACGTCTTGCTGGTGCGCGTTCTGGTGTTCAGGCGCAGCAGGGTGCTGTCTGGTGGCGCATCGTCGGACACCCATTCGTAGTGCTGCACGATGACGTCGTCGGAGCCATCATTGAAGACGCCGTAAAACGTGTTGCGGTCGCCCGGCAGAATGTCGCGCTCGGCGCCTTGGCCGAGCTGGCGTTCGCTGCGGCGGGTGATCAGCTTGACGAAGCCGCTGCCGTCGACATTGACGGCAAACAGGCCGTTGGCCAGCTGCTCGCCGCCTTCGACTTGCAAATCAGTGGCGTCAAACCACAGACGCTCGTCATTGATCCAGCCAAAGCTGGCCACATCGGCGTCGTCAAAGCGGGCAATCCCGACAAAACGGGTGGGAGTGGCGACGTCGGCGATGGCCAGCGCATAGCGGCCGTTTTCGCTCGGGATCAGCAGCGCCAGCTTGGTGCCGGAGGGCGACAGACGCGGTCCGGATGCGGCCGCGTGGCGGAAAAAGTCCTGCACGGGAATCGGTGCGGGGGCTGCGTGCAGCGGCTGGCCCAGCATGAGCGCAAGGACAGCAAGCAGGCGCAGGGCAGGGCGCAAGACGGAAATGGGCGGCATGGGAGGTCTTGGCAAAGTGGGAGGGACAAGAAAAAAGCCGCAGCGAAAACATCGCTGCGGCTCGATCAAACAGGGGTGCGCCAGGCGTGCCCCTTCAGGTCATCACACCCGATTTAGAACTTCTGTTCCAGACGGAAGTAAGCCTGACGGCCGTACGCATCGTACAGGTCGTAGTTGAAAGGCTTCGAGGTGTTCGACACCAGTTGTGGCTGCTTGTTGAAGGCGTTCACCAGACCAACGCTCAGCTTCATGCCCTTGATGAAACCTGGGGACACGGTTGCTTGCAGATCGTGGGTGGTGTAGGTCGACACATACAGGTCTTCCTTGTCGCCGTTTTTGCCGATTGCATTCACGTTCCATGCAACGTCAACCATGCCCAGGCCCCAGCTGTTGTTCAGCGAGACGCGGTTCTTCGGCGAACCGAAGGTGCCATTGTTTTCGGTGCCGTTCACTTCCGACTTGAACGCGTGCGACCAGGTCAGATCATGCTTGAACTTACCAGCGTTGGCGTACTTGTGGGTGAAGGTCGCGCCGACGTCCACGCCCGAATACTTGAGCAAGCCTTCGTTGGTCGAACCAGCGACGATCTTCAAGATAGCGCCGGTGGCTGGATCACGGGTGATCGACAGGCCGTTCGGGATTGGGTTGGCAACGTCGCCGTTGTCACGGTCAACGATTTCCTGCGCGCTAACGAAGGAGATCACGTCGGTGATTTCGGTGTTCCAGTAGTCAGCCTTGACGGTGAACGACTGGTTCACGTCGAATGCGCCACCGAAGCTGAACTGCTTCGATTTTTCCGAGCCCAGGTTCGGGTTCGAAATACGCAGAGCCTGGATCTGGAATGCCTGGCTTGCGCACTGGGCAGCAGTGAAGCCACCATCGGCCAGGCAGTGACGCAGGTCGACGATATCGTCAGCCGAGAAGGCTGGCTTGGCGGTGATGTCCGGCAGGGTTGGAGCGCGGAAGCCGCGGCCCACCGATGCGCGCAGGGTCAGAGCACGGGTAGGTGCCCAACGCAGCGATGCTTTTGGCGAGAAGTCGTTGCCGTAGTCCGAGTATTTCTCGAAACGTGCAGCCAAGTTCGCTTCCAGGGTCTTGGTGATTGGGAACAGCCACTCGACCGATGCTGCGTCAACCTTGCGGCTGCCGCCTGCCGAGCTACCCGACGAACCGAGCACTTCGCCAGCTTCCGACAGCGAGTCGTACAAGTCCGAGTACACTTCCTTGCGGTGTTCCAGCGAGGCGTAGATACGGCTCATGCCGCCAGCCATCGAGAACACGTCGTGGGTTGCGCTTGCGTAGAATTCGGTCGACTGGAACAGCGAATCACGGCCAGTGGTGGTGGTGATCGATTTCAGGACGGTGTCCGAGTTCAGGAACGGATCATCGGTACGGTACACGCCATTGTTGATGGCGGTCGTTGCCAGACCTTTGACGACGAAGCCACGGCCGGTTTCCACCAGGTGCGACTTGGTCTTGCGAACGCCAGCGTCGATGTCGAAGCCGCCTGCGGTGCCTTGCACGCCCAGGGACATGTCGAGCAGGTTGCCGTCGGTCGAGGTGTCGCGGTTGCCGGCAGCGGCAAAGCGGTGCGCCAGGAACACGCGCTGACCTGGGGTGGTCGAGGTGTTGCCTGGTGCGTTGGCTTGCACTTCGATGTAATCCGGTACTGGAGCGTAGCGGCCGAACGAGGTGTTGTTGGTGTTCGACATCGTCACGTACGCGTTGAAATCAGCGCCGATCTTGTATTCGCCACGAGCGTAGATCGAGGTCGCGCCAGTTGCAGCTTCGTCAGCGGCAACCAGGTTGAAGTCGTAACGGCAGCGGGTCTGGCCAGCTGGGATGTAGAAGCCACGGCCTGGGTCGTTACAAGCACCGGCGTTGCCGCGGAAGCCACCCTGGGTTGCCACTGGCAGGAAACCGCCTTCGCCGTCCGAGGTCGCTGCGTACCAGGTGTTGGCAAACACGGACGCGCCTTGCGCTGCGCCCCATGGATAGTCGCGCACGAAGATGATGTCGCGCTTGGTCTTGGACATACCGGCGATGATACGGCCTTTTTCGCCGGTCATACCGATCATTGCCGACGCTTCTTCGCGATCGCCACCGTCGATGTTGGTTTTGGTGCGGCCGACCGAGTAGTACACGCCGTCGAAATCTTTACGCAGGATGATGTTGATAACACCACCGATTGCTTCAGAACCGTACACTGCCGACGCGCCGTCGGTCAGGATCTCGATGCGCTCAACGGCGGCCATCGGGATCGAGTTCATGTCAGCTGCATCGCCGCGGTTTGGTGCCTTCGCAACGCGACGGCCGTCAACCAGAACCAGGGTACGCTCCGAGCCCAGGCCGCGCAGGTTGGCGCCAGCGAAGGATTGTGCGGAGGAGCCCGATTGCGGACGTGGTTGGCCGGCGCTCGAGAAGGTCGAGTTACGGATGAATTCAGCAATCGTGACAGCGCCCGAATCTTCCAGCTGCGCACGCGTGACGACCGTAACAGGCAGAGCGCCTTCGGCGGCAGCGCGCTTGATGCGCGAACCGGTCACTTCAACCGATTGAACGGTTGTCGTATCGGCGGTTTGAGCGTAGGCGCTCATCGAGCTGATGGCAACCGCCACTGCTACGGCGATTTGTTTACGTTGATGCATGGATTCTCCAATTTTTTGGTGATGTGCCTGCTGATCTAGTCAGGCGGTAATAAACAAAATGAATGTTTAACGACCGGTGATCACGTCTTTACAACGGACTTACATGTCGTTCCTTGCTTCATGGGCGAGGCTGCGTGATCGTTTGGACCCATGCATGAGACCACTTCCGATAGCCGACTGTCAATAATGACACCGGTCAAATTCAGCAAACAAACAACACTTGTTGAGTAAACCAAATGAAATATTTCTCGCTTGCAGTTCTAGTTCTGCCATAGGGCGTTTAGCCCAGCAACGGCGGCCAGGGCGGCGGTTTCGGTGCGCAAAATGCGCGTGCCCATGCCCAGTGCCAGCGCACCGCGCGCCAGCGCAATTTCTTCTTCCTGCTCAGTAAAGCCGCCTTCTGGTCCGATCATCAGCGAAATGGCTTGTGGCGGCTGGTGTTTGGCCCAGCTGGAAAGGCTTTGCGAGGCGCGCGGCGAGAGCAAAATCCGGCGGTGTAAATCATGTTGATTTGTCCAGTCCTGGAAGGCTGCGGGGGGCGCCAGCCGGGTCAGGCGGTTGCGTCCGCACTGTTCGGCGGCGGCCACAATAATTCCTTGCCAATGCAGCATTTTTTTCTCGGCGCGCTCGGCCGAGAGGCGCACCACGCAGCGCTGGGCGGCCAGGGGCACGATGGCCGCGACCCCGAGTTCCACCGCTTTTTCCACAATCCAGTCCATTTTCGATGCCTCGGGCAAGGCCTGGGCAATCGTGATGGCGTAGGGCAGTTCCAGGTCGGCCGCCAGCACCGCTTGCACGCGCGCGCTGGCGCGCCGCTTGTCCTGCGCCACCAGCGCTGCCTGATAAGCATGGCCATCGCCATTGAACAGGGTCAGCGGATCACCGGGCTGCAGGCGCAGCACGTGCACATGGTGGGCGACCGTCTCGGGCAAGTCGACGGTGGCGCCGGCAAGCAAGGGCAGGGGGCAGTAGAAGCGCGGCATGCGGGTCCTGTGACAGAGTGGAAAAGTTGGCGAAGAACGCTGCGCATTTTAATTCGGCGCCCTCTGGTCTGGTAAAATAGTTGGCTCAGTACTATGTGCAACGCCGCCCGCATTCTCAATCCACAGACTCGAAGCTGACCGACCCATGAAACCTACGCTCCCCACCACCCTGATGGCCAATGCAATCCGCGCACTGGCAATGGACGCTGTTCAACAGGCAAATTCTGGCCACCCAGGCATGCCAATGGGGATGGCGGAGATCGCCGTTGCGCTGTGGGCCGGCCATTACCAGCACAACCCGGCCAATCCGAAGTGGATCAACCGCGACCGTTTCCTGCTCTCGAACGGGCATGGCTCGATGCTGCATTACGCGCTGCTGCACCTGTCGGGCTACGCCCTGACCATGGATGACATCCGCGCCTTCCGCCAGATGCATTCCAAGACCCCGGGCCATCCGGAAGTGGACATTACCCCCGGCGTGGAAACGACCACCGGGCCGCTGGGCCAGGGCATTGCCAACGCAGTGGGCATGGCCTTGTCGGAATACCTGCTGGCAGCCGAATTCAACAAGCCTGGTTTCGACGTGGTTGACCACTATACGTACGCGTTCGTGGGCGATGGCTGCCTGATGGAAGGGATTTCGCACGAAGTGTGCGCCCTGGCTGGCACCTTGAAACTGAACAAGCTGATTGCCCTGTACGATGACAATGGCATCTCGATCGATGGCAAGGTGGAAGGCTGGTTCACCGACGACACCCCGGCCCGCTTCGAAGCCTATGGCTGGAACGTGATCCGCGCGGTCGACGGCCACAACGTGGCGGCGGTGGACGCGGCCATTGCCCAAGCGAAGGCATCGGACAAGCCAACCCTGATCTGCTGCAAGACCATCATTGGCAAGGGTTCGCCCAACCTGCAAGGCGGCGACAAGGTGCACGGCGCCGCGCTGGGCGACAAGGAAGTGGCGGCCGTGCGCGAGCACCTGCTGTGGACCTCGGTGCCGTTCGAGATCCCAGCCGAGGTGTACAGCGCCTGGGACGCCAAGGCTGCCGGCGCCAGCATGGAAGCAGCATGGAATGACAAGTTTGCCGCCTACCGCGTCGCGCATCCAGCGGAAGCTGCTGAACTGGAACGCCGCATGACCGGCGCCCTGCCGGCCAATTTCGACGCCGTGCTGGCTGGCGCGATTGCCGCCTGCGTGGACAAGAAAGAAAACATCGCCACCCGCAAGGCCAGCCAGAACGCGATTCAGGCGCTGGCCCCGGCGCTGCCCGAGTTCCTGGGCGGCTCGGCTGACCTGACCGGCTCCAACCTGACCAACTGGAAAGAGTGCGTGGCACTGCGTTCCGGCAAACCTGGCAACCACATCAACTACGGCGTGCGTGAATTCGGCATGAGCGCCATCATGAATGGCGTGGCCCTGCATGGCGGCTTCATTCCGTTTGGCGCCACCTTCCTGACCTTCTCGGACTACAGCCGCAACGCGCTGCGCATGGCCGCGCTGATGAAGCTGCGTTCGATCTTCGTGTTCACGCACGACTCGATCGGCCTGGGCGAAGACGGCCCGACCCACCAGTCGATCGAACACGTGTCCTCGCTGCGCCTGATCCCGAACCTGGATAACTGGCGTCCTTGCGACACGGTTGAGTCGGCTGCTGCCTGGGGCGCCGCCGTGCGCCGCCAGAACGGCCCGTCGACCCTGATCTTCTCGCGCCAGAACCTGCCTTACATGGAGCGCAACGCGGCCCAGATCGCCGACATCGCGCGCGGCGGCTACGTGCTGCAGGATGCGCCGAACGCCAAAGTCATTCTCATCGCCACCGGTTCGGAAGTCGAACTGGCGGTCAAATCGGCTGCCGCTCTGAAAGAGCAGGGCGTGGCCGTGCGCGTGGTTTCGATGCCGTCGACCGACGTCTTCGACCGCCAGGATGCCGCCTACAAGGCAAGCGTGCTGACGCGCGGCGTACCACGTGTGGCCATTGAAGCCGGCGTGACCGATTTTTGGTACAAGTACGTTGGCCTGGAAGGCGCCGTGGTCGGCATCGACACCTTCGGCGAATCGGCCCCGGCACCATTGCTGTTCAAGCACTTCGGCTTCACGGTCGAGAACGTCGTGGCCAAGGTCAACATCGTATTAGCGGCGTAAGGTCCGCCAGCTGTCCCTTTTTCTTATCAATCAGGAGCTTAGTATGACGATCAAAGTTGCAATCAATGGTTATGGCCGCATCGGCCGCAATGTGCTGCGCGCCTTCTACGAAGGTGGCAAAAAGCAAGACATCCAGATCGTGGCCATCAATGACCTGGGCGACGCCAAGTCGAACGCCCACCTGACCCGCTATGACACCGCGCACGGCAAGTTCCCTGGCACCGTGACGGTCGATGGCGACAACATGATCGTCAATGGCGATTCGATCCGCGTGTTCGCACAGCGCAACCCGGCAGAAATTCCATGGGGCGAGCTGGGCGTGGACGTGGTGCTTGAGTGCACCGGCTTCTTCACCACCAAAGAAAAAGCCTCGGCCCACCTGAAGGGCGGCGCCAAGAAAGTCATCATCTCGGCACCAGGCGGCAAGGACGTGGACGCGACCATCGTGTTTGGCGTGAACGAAGGCGTGCTCAAGGCATCGGACACCGTGATCTCGAACGCGTCCTGCACCACCAACTGCCTGGCCCCGCTGGTCAAGCCGCTCAACGACGCCATCGGCCTGGAAACCGGCCTGATGACCACCGTGCACGCTTACACCAACGACCAGGTGCTGTCGGACGTGATGCATGAAGACATGCGCCGCGCCCGTTCGGCCACCATGAGCATGATCCCGACCAAGACCGGCGCTGCCGCTGCGGTGGGCCTGGTGCTGCCGGAACTCAACGGCAAGCTGGACGGTTTCGCGATCCGCGTGCCGACCATCAACGTGTCGCTGGTGGACCTGTCGTTCATCGCCAAGCGCGACACGACGGTGGATGAAGTCAATGCCATCATGAAGGCGGCAGCCGAAGGTTCGCAAGTACTCACTTACCAGACCGAGCCGCTGGTATCGATCGACTTCAACCACAACCCGGCGTCGTCGAACTTTGACTCGACCCTGACCAAGGTGTCGGGCCGTCTGGTGAAAGTGTCGTCGTGGTATGACAATGAGTGGGGTTTCTCGAACCGCATGCTGGACACCACCGTGGCGCTGATGAACGCGAAGTAAGCGTTTGATGCTGTCGACAAAAACGCCCCTCGGGGCGTTTTTTTTTGCGCGCCGTTTGGCCTTTGCATTGCCTAGCCGTTTGGCGCGCTATGGGTCGCGGCGTCGCACCGCCGCCTTCGCGAGGACGCCGTCGGGGCTGTTCTCAGTGCCAGGGCAGTGTTTTTTTTGAGACACCATCAGTTCAAAATTTAACATTTTAGGGGTTTACACGACACATTTATCGATTCTGCATGCTGCCGTCCCGTCACAATTGCCTATTTGTCAGCGTTCATGCGAAATTCGAGGGTCATGCATATATGTATGAATCCCGCAACCTTTCGCGCAGCCTTACCCAGGGTGCCAGCATGGAGCCACATGAACAAGCAACTCGTCCTCAAGCAAAGTGTCATTGCCGTCGCCTTGGCTATCGCCTCGAGCCATGCGGCAGTCGCGCAGCAAAGCGATACCAGCAATGCCGGTACGGTGTACATCACCGGGTCCAACCTGAAACGCACCTCCAAAGAGGGCACGGCGCCCATCCAGGTCATTACCGCGAAAGACATCCGCGACTCCGGCGCGGCCACTGTCACCGAACTGATGCGCCAGGTGCCCGCCATGGGCTCGGACCAAAACCTCGATACCAATGACGGCAGCTTCTCGCGCGGGGCGTCGACCGCCTCCTTGCGCGGCCTGTCCTCGACCTCGACCCTGATTTTGCTCAATGGCCGGCGCATGACCCCGGCTGCCTATGCCGATCCGAACAACGGCAACTCCACGCTCTACGACCTGAACGCGATTCCTCTGTCGGCGCTGGACCGGGTGGAAATCCTGAAGGATGGCGCGTCTGCCGTGTACGGCTCCGATGCGATTGGCGGCGTGATCAACTTCATCACCAAAAACAATTACAAGGGGCTGGAAGTGTCGGCCCGCGCCAGCGGCAACGACGATGGCAACTTTGCCCGCAAAGGCGCCAACTTCTTCTGGGGCATGGGCGACATTGACGACGATGGTTACAACGTGTTTGTCACCGCCGATGTGTCGCAGCGTGACCGGGTGGGGCGCGACGAAGTGCGCGATATCGAATATGAGACCGCCAAGTTTTTGAACAACCGCTACGCGACGCCGTACGGCAGCACGGTCTCGGCCTACCCCTCGTTTTACCGCGAAACGGCGCCGGGCAGCGGCAACTTTGCCGTCAACCGCAACAACATGGCGGCCCGCCTGGTGACCAGCACCAATTGCGATCCCTCGCGCTTGCTCACGGGCGCGGCCAACATGGGGCTGGCCACCACCAGCGTGTTTTTTGGCCGTCAGTTCTGCAATTTCAACACCAATCAATTCCTGGAAGGCACTGGCGCCGGCAAAGATGCCAGCATGATGGCGCGGGGCGTCATGAAGCTCGGCGGCGGCATGAAAGCGTTTGCCGAAGTGGCGTACACCCGCAGCGCGCGCGATTACACCGGCGCGCCCATCACGCTGGGCCAGGGCGTGACCACCAACTTTGCCAGCGACAGTGTGGTGGCGCCGTACCAGACCATTTTGCCAATCGGTCACCCCGACAACCCGTTCCCGGCCGCACGCGCCTCGATCGGTTACCGCTTCGAGAACCTGCGCGGCGGCACCCGCACTGTCAACAGCAACACGCGTCTGGTGACTGGCATACAGGGAAGCAACGCCGGCTGGGACTGGGAAAGCGCCGTGCTGTACAACGGTTCGCAGCGCGACGACATTACCTACGGTCGCCTGTTCTTGCCAACCCTGCGCAAGATCAACGCTGGCGCGTCAATCGCGTCGGTCGCGGCCGATCCGAGCTTGTCGCATGATGTCCTCAACGACAACATGGCGTCCATTTTGCACTGGGACGTCAAAGCCAACACCACCTTCGGCCAACTGGCAGGCGGCGCCATGGGACTGGCGGTGGGTGCCGAGGTGCGGCGTGAAAAGCTGACGATGACGCCAGATCCCTTGTTGGGCAGCGGTCAGATCTTCGGCTTGGCCAATTCGGCCATCGATGGCCAGCGCGATGTGAAATCGATGTTTGTCGAACTGCGCACCCCATTCCTGAAAAATTTCGAGATGGATTTTGCAGGCCGTGCTGACAAGTACCCCGGCATCAAGACCAACTTCGTACCCAAGGTGGGCGCCAAGTGGACCGTCACGGAAGGGTTTGCCGTGCGCGGCACTCTTGCCCGTGGCTTCCGCGCGCCAGCGCTGAACCAGGTCACGCCAGGTGGCTCCCAATTCTTCGAGTCCGGTATTTATGATCCACGCCGCTGCGAGATCGACGAGAGCACGCCAAAGCCAGGCGCCACGGAAGTCGATTGCAACAAGACCGCAGGCGGTGTGGGCGGTGCCAATCCCGATCTGCAGCCTGAAAAATCGAAGAGCGTCTCGCTGGGCTTCTTGTATTCGCCAACGTCGAGCATGGATTTCGGCATCGATCTGTACAAGATCCGCAAGGAAGGTGAGGTGGCGCTGGGCAGTTCCTTCGAAGCCCTGCGCAACGAGGACACCAATCCAGGCGTGGTACAGCGCGACCAGAACCCGGCCAACCTGCTGCGCGACAGCAATGGCAATGCGATCCCTGGCACGGGGCCCCTGCTGTTTGTGCGCCTGCCGTGGTCCAACCAGGGCGCCACCGAAGTGCAGGGCGTTGACTTCGATGCAGCCTATCGCCGCAATCTGGGCGAGTGGGGCGCGTTCAGCGCCAAGCTGACCTCGAGCTACCTGCACAAGTACACGCTGGCGCAACATCCGGGCGACGTGGAGCACAATCTGGCGGGCTATCAGGCCGGGCTGGTGGACTGGAATCTGTCGAGCGGCATTCCGCTGCCGCGCTGGAAGACCAATTTGTCGACCACGCTGACCAATGGCGCGCATTCGTTCAACGCCAGCATCAACTTCGTGGGTGCGGTCTCGCTGCTGCGCAAATATGATGCCGATACCACCTACGAGCAGCCATTCTGCCACTATGGCACGCGCCAGGGCAGCGAGCCGAATCGGGCGGCCGGCAATCCGAACTACGAGGCATGGTTCCCGAAATGCGAGGTCAACAGCTGGACCCGCCTGGGCGTGGGCTATACCTATACCGGCATCAAGAACCTGAGCTTGAATATCAATATTCAGAACTTGCTTGATACCCCGGCACCGTATGATCCGGGCTTCGGGACCAGCACCACCACCGGCGCGCCTTTGGCCGGCTACAACGAGGGCTTGCACAATCCGTATGGCCGCTATTTCTCGTTGGTGGCGAAGTACACGTTCTGATCTGACGGACCGTGTATGACAAAGCCGGCTGCGAGCCGGCTTTGTTTTTTGCACTTTGCGCCTGCCGCATTGGCACTGCCGGGTGCGCGACTGTGGGGCATCGCGTCTTATCTTGTCTCGTTTTGTCCCGTTTTGTCCCGTTTTGCCGTATTGCGCGTGCGCTTAGGAAAAGCGCGACCAAATGAGGCAAAACGAGACACAACGCGACCGAAATAGACACGATGCCGCACAGGGCGCGGCGGCGTCCCTGGGACAGGCCGATGGCAAGGTTGGCCGTGTGGGCAGCCTACCCAGGCAATGCCGGCGGCAAGATCGAGGTCCACAGCAGGCGCACCTGGGTGGCATGCTGGGCCACCAGCGCCGGATCCAGGCGCGCATTGTCCTGCCCCTGCAAGCGTAACTGGTGCTGCAAGCGGCGCATGGCGCGGTAGGCATCGCCCACGGCCTGGCCCAGCGCCGCGTCAATCAGGCCGAGCTCGCCGCACATGCGCAACAGGGCAATATTGCCGAAGTTCGCAGTCAGCTGCGGATACTGCGCCGCGTGGCGCAGCACCAAGTACTGCACGATGAATTCGATATCGATCATGCCGCCCTCATCGTGCTTGAGGTCGAACAAGGCCGTGCGGTTGGGGTAGGCATCGCGCATCTTCTTGCGCATCTTGAGCACCTCGGTCCGCAGTTCCTCCGCCTGGCCGCCGCGGTCCTTGCGCAGCACGCGTTCACGCACGGCCTCGAACTTGTCCCCAATGGCGGCTTCGCCAGCACAGAAACGGGCCCGCGTCAGCGCCTGGTGCTCCCACACCCAGGCCGCATTTTCCTGGTAGCGCTCGAACGCCTGCACCGACGACACCAGCATGCCGGAGGCACCGTCAGGCCGCAGCGCCGTGTCAATGTCGAACAGGATGCCGGCCGAGGTGTGCGCCGTCATCCAGGTGATGAAGCGCTGGGCCAGCTTGGCGTAATTGCCGGGCGCCTCCTGATCGTCGTCGTCAAACAGGAAGATCACGTCCAGGTCGGACACATAACCGAGTTCCTTGCCGCCCAACTTGCCATAAGCGATGACGGCAAAGCGCGGCACCTCGCGGTGGCGGGTGGCAATGGTCTTCCAGGCAGCGGCCATGGTGGCGGCCACGATGGTGTCGGCCAGCGCCGACAGATAATCAGCCAGCTTTTCCACCGACAGGTCGCCCGCCAAGTCCTGGGCCAGCAGGCGAAACAGCTGCGCGTGGTGGGCTTCACGCAGAATATCCATCTGGCGCTCGGTGTCGCCGTCGTACTGGTCCAGCTGCACCTGCAGTTCCGCCGCCAGCGCCACGTAGTCGGGAGCGGCATTGCGCACGCGGTCGTCCAGCAGTTCGTCCAGCACGATCGGGTGCTTGGTCAGGAAGGTGGCGGCCCAGCCGCTGGCGTACATCATGCGGATCACGCGCGCCAGGGTGTGCGGGTATTCGGTCAGCAGCGACAGGTAGGCCGAACGGCGGGCAATGGCTTCAAAGAAATCCAGCAGCCGGCCCAGCGTGGCGCTGGGACTGCCCACCGCACTGTCGGCGGCGGTGGCGGCAATTTGGGGCAAAGCGGCATTGACCAGTGCCAGCAGACGCGTGCGCGACGCTTCCGGCAGCGATTGCAGGCGCGGGCTTTGCCAGGTGGCCATCAGGCGCTGGGCCGCGGCGCCCGGGTTGTCAAAGCCCAGTTCGGCCAGGCGCGCCTGGATTGCTTCCTGGCGGTCCAGGTCAGCCAGCGTGCTCGACGATTGCGGGTCGACCTGTTCGCCTTCCTTGCCGTTCTTGTCGCTGAAAATGGCATCGAACTGTCCGGCGACAAAGGCGCGGTGTTCGGCCAGTTGCGCCAGCAAGGTGGCGCAGTCGGGCAAGCCCATCATGCGCGCCACGGTGTGGCGGTCGGCCTCGCTCACTGGCAGGGTGTGGGTCTGGGCATCGTCCAGGTACTGCAGGCGGTGCTCCAGATTGCGCAGGAAAGTGTAGGAGCCCAGCAGCTGGTCCACGGTGGCCGCCGGCAGTAACTCCTTGTCGGCCAGCACGCGCAGCGTGGCGCGGGTGGACCGGTCGCGCAGGGCGGCGTCACGTCCGCCGCGAATGAGCTGGAATACCTGGGCCAGAAATTCAATCTCGCGGATCCCGCCGCGCCCCAGCTTGACGTTGTTACTGCGGTCCGGATGCAGGCGCTCCTGCCGGTCAACCTCGGCGCGAATCTGGGCGTGCATGTTGCGGATCGCGTCGATCACGCCAAAGTCGAGGTAGCGCCGGAACACGAAGGGGCGCACGATCGCATCCAGGGCGGCAATGTCGGCGGCGGTGCCGGTGACAGCGCGCGCCTTGACCCAGGCATAGCGCTCCCATTCGCGCCCCTGCACGATCAGGTATTCCTCCACCATGTTCAGGCTGGCCACCAGCGGCCCCGAAGCGCCGTTCGGGCGCAGCGCCATGTCGACCCGGAAGGCAAAACCGTCTTCGATGATTTCCGACAGGCCGGCAATGAGCTTTTTGCCCAGACGCGTAAAGAATTCATGGTTCGATAGCTGGCGCTGGCCCGTTTCCACCGCCGTTTCGCCGTCTTCCGGGTAAACGAAAATAAGGTCGATGTCGGAAGAGACGTTCAGTTCGCCGCCCCCCTGCTTGCCCATGGCCAGTACCATCATGTGCTGGGGCAAGCCCGATTCGTAGCCCATTGGCATGCCGTGGCTGGCCACCAGCTCGCTCATGGCGGCGGCCAGCTGGGTCTGGATGGCAAAGTCGGCAAAGGCGGTCATGCTGGTGACCACCTCGTGCAGGTCGGCCTGGCCGTCCAGGTCACGCCGGATCAGGCCGCACACCAGCAGGTTGCGCAGGCGCCGCAGAGCCCGCGGCAGGGGCAGGCCGCTGGCGCCTTCTTGGGCCAGCGCTTGCGCCAGGTCCAGCTGGGACAGGGGCGCCTGGACCAGGGCATCGAGGGCGCCGGCGCGGCCCGGGTCGGCCGCCAGCCAGCGTTGGTAAAAGCGCGAAGCGCCAGTCAGGGAGGGGGAGGTCATGGGAGCGATGGTAAGGCGCGTGCGGCGCCGACGCAAGTCTCGCCAGACTATTAACATTCAGAAACAAATGACAATCCAAAGTGGCTCAGGGAAAGTCTGCGATGGGGTAGAATTGGGCCGCACTCCGGCGCAGGCGGCGGCGACACCTTTTTCAGCTTATTGATGCACAACCAAGAACAACACGCCGATCACCTCCACCTCGCCGACCTGCACCTGGGCAAGCGCTGGCACCGCGCGCGCGCCGCGTACCGCATGGCCAATGTGGCGTCGCACCATGTGCTGGGGTTTGTGATCAAGCTGGCGCTGCTGGCCTACTTCCTGTTTACCTTCATTTTCCTGTTCCTGCGCTACGCGATTCTGCCCAATATCGACTATTACAAGGCCGATATCGAGCGCCAGGCCACGCGCGCGCTGGGCAGCGAGGTCTCCATCACGCGTATTTATGCATCCTGGCAGGGCTTGCGCCCGAATCTGTTCCTGGGCGACGTGATTGTGCGCGACGCCCAGGGCCGCCAGGCGCTGTCGTTGCCGAGCGTGTCGGCCACCCTGTCCTGGTGGAGTGTGCTGGCCGCCAGCCCCCGCTTTGACAGTCTGGAAATCATTCGCCCCGACCTGGATATCCGGCGCGACCCCCAGGGGCGCATCGCTGTGGCAGGGATTCTGCTGGACAACAAGCCGGGCAAGGGCGGTGGGGGCGACTGGATCTTGTCCCAGCGCGAGGTGGTCATACGCGAAGGCACGCTGCGCTGGACCGATGAATTGCGTGGCGCGCCGGAACTGGCGCTGGGCAACGTCAACCTGCAATTGCTCAACCGCTGGACCCATCACCGCTTCGGGCTGCGCGCCACGCCGCCGGCCAGCCTGTCCGGACCGCTCGACGTGCGGGCCGACTTCCGCCATCCGCGCTTTGGCGCGCGCGTGTCGGACGTGGCCCAGTGGAGCGGCGAACTGTATGCCGACGTGGCCGGCACCGACCTGGCCGGCTGGAAGGCGTATGTCGATTATCCTTTCCAGATCAGCAGCGGCAAGGGCGCAGTGCGCGCCTGGCTGACTTTGCACCGCGCCAAGCTGGCCGCTTTCACGGCCGATCTGGCCCTGGTCGATGTCAGTGCACGCCTGGCCCCCGACTTGCCGCCCCTGGCGCTGGCGCGCGTGGCCGGTCGCCTGTCCGCCAGCGAAACCTTCCCGGACGGCAGCAACCGCGACCAGCCTGTGTTTGGCGCGAACGGCCACACCATTGCGCTCGACAATTTTTCCCTGACCACCACCGACGGCCTGACCCTGGCCCCAACCTCGATCAGTGAAGCCTACACCCCGGCGCGGGACGGCCAGGCGGAAAAATTCCACCTGAGCGCGCGCCAGCTCGATCTGGCCACCCTGGCCAAGCTGGCGGTGCAATTGCCGCTGCGCGCCTCGCAGCGCCAGATGCTGACCGACTTTGCCCCGCGCGGCAGCCTGAGCGATTTTTCCGCCAGCTGGAGCGGCAAATACCCGGCCATTCGTTCGTATCGGGTCAAAGGGCGCCTGACCGGCCTGGGCATGAACGCCCAGCCGGCCCGCCTGGCGCAGCCGCGGCGCGGCAATGAGGCTGCCACGGCGGCGCTGCCGGCCATCCCCGGATTCGACAATTTGTCCGGCAGCATCGATGCCACCGACGTGGGCGGCACCTTGATACTCGATGCACGCGACACGGTGCTGCAGCTGCCAGCCTGGTTTGACGACCCGGCCATGGCCTTTGACGAACTCAATCTGCAGGCGCGCTGGAGCTTTGCGGCCAAGGACCAGTTGCTGGTTCAGCTCGATAACATGGCGCTGGTGCAAGGCCCGCTGCGCGTGACCCTGTCCGGGCGCCACCAGTTGCCGCTGGCCGCCCCGCCAGGCAAGGGGGCCGGCATGGCGGACCTGAGCGGCACCATCAATGGGTTTGACGCCAAGACCCTGGGCCGTTACCTGCCCCTGCAAACCCCGCCCGGCCTACACGACTGGCTGGTGGGCGCGATTCAGGATGGCACCCTGCATGACGGCAGTGTGCGCCTGCGCGGCGACCTGGCCCAGTTCCCATTCCGCGGTGACAAGCCGCAGGGGGAATTCCGGGTAGCCGGCCGCATTGAAAATGGCGTGCTGAACTACACCCCCAACCATTTTGCTGCCGACGGCAAAGCGCCACTGTGGCCGCTGGCCGAGCAGATCAACGGACACTTGCTGTTCGAGCGTTCGCGCATGGAAATCACGGCGGAGACGGCCAGCACCCTGGGCGTGCCGCTGACCAAGGTCAAAGCGGTGGTGGCGGACCTGGGCTCGCCCGATCGCACCCTGGAGATCGAAGGCAGCGCCGCCGGGCCGATGCAGGATTTCCTGCGCTATGTGGATGCCTCGCCCGTGGCTGGCTGGATCGGCCATTTCACGGAACCGACCCGCGCCACCGGCAACACCAAGCTGGGCTTGCGCCTGCAATTGCCGCTGACCCATTTGCATGACGCCAAAGTGCAGGGCTCGCTGCAATTGCTGCGCAACGATGTGGTGCTGTTCCCGGAATTGCCGCCCCTGCAGGCCGCGGTTGGCAAGCTCGACTTCACGGAACAGGGCTTGACCCTGAGTGGGGTCGGCGCCAGCGTGCTGGGCGGGCCGCTGGCCCTGACCGGCGGCTCAACCCGCGAGAGCGGGGTGGCCATCCGTCTGAGCGGCAGCCTGAGCGCCGACGGCATCCGCCGCAATTACGCGGCCCCGGCCATGGTGCCCGTGGTCAGCCGCCTGCATGGCAGCGCCCGTTACACCGGCTTGATCACGGTGCGCGATGGCTTGCCCCAGATCACGGTCGACTCGGCGCTGACCGGCATGGGCCTGGAATTTCCCGCCCCGCTGGCAAAAGCGGCAGCCGACGCCATGCCCCTGCATTTCACGCTCAATGGCATTGCGGCCGGCGAGGGCGTCAGCCGCGACGACATTCGCATTGCCCTGGGCAGCACGGTGGCCGTGCGCTACCAGCGCCAGAAGCTGGGCAAGGGGGCGTGGGAAGTGAAAAGCGGCGGAGTCGGCGTGAATGTGCCGGCCCCCGAACCCGATGGCGGCATGATGGTCAATGTCAGCCTGCGCGCCCTGAATGTGGACCAGTGGATGACCCTGGCCAGCGCGGTCAGCAATGCCAAGCCGGAACCGGTGGCGGCAGGCGCCGCGCCTGCGATGAGCCTGGCGCAGTATGTGGTGCCCGACGTCATGGCTGCGCGCGCGGACCAGTTGACCATTGCCGGCCGCAAGCTCGACAACGTGATGGTGGGCGTGTCGCACCAGAACCAGACCTGGCAAGCGAGCATCGATGCGCGCCAGGTGGCCG
Organism: Massilia sp. CF038; assembly: GCF_900129765.1. Lineage (GTDB taxonomy): Bacteria > Pseudomonadota > Gammaproteobacteria > Burkholderiales > Burkholderiaceae_D > Telluria_A. The sequence continues at coordinate 1,476,410 of NZ_FQWU01000002.1, read as the reverse complement.
GCCACCTCAGCTGGGACGAAGGCGCTGGCGGCCAGGGCCTGGGCAAGGTCACTGCGCGCCTGGCCGCGCTGGTGATTCCCGAATCGTCCGCTGCCGACGTCAAGGATTTGCTGGAAGACACCAAGAGCCCGGCAGCCACCATTCCCGCGCTCGACATCGTGGCCGAACGCTTCGAGCTGTTCAACAAACCCCTGGGCCGGCTGGAGTTGCTGGCCAATAATGAACGCACGGCAGGCGGACGGGAGTGGCGCATCAACCGCTTGCTGCTGGCCAATCCGGACGGCACCTTGCACAGCACGGGCAGGTGGGCCAGCCGCGATGGCGTCAGCAGCACCAGCATCAATTTCGAGCTGGAGATCGATGACGCCGGCAAGCTGCTCGACCGTTTCGGCTTCCCCGATACCTTGAAGCGGGGCAAGGGCACGCTGTCAGGCGACCTGGCCTGGAATGGGGTGCCATATTCGCTGGATATTCCTTCGCTCTCGGGCAAGATCGACATGAACCTGGCGTCCGGCCAATTCCTGAAAAAAGACCCGGGCGCAGCCAAGCTGCTGGGCGTGCTCAGCCTGCAAATGCTGCCGCGCATCCTGAAGCTGGACTTCCATGATGTGTTTTCCGAAGGCCTGGCCTTTGACGGCATCACGGCCAATGCCACCATCACGCGCGGTCTGGCGCGCACCGACAACCTGAAGATGTGGGGCGTGGCAGCAACGGTGCTGATGGATGGCACGGCTGATATTGCAAACGAGACCACCAACCTCCATGTGGTGGTGATCCCGGAATTCAATCTGGGCACAGGGCCGCTGGTTTATGCCCTGGCGGTCAACCCGGTGATTGGGCTGGGCAGTTTCCTGGCCCAGCTGTTCCTGCGCGAACCGATGATGCGCGCACTGACGTATGAAATGCAGGTGACCGGGCCGTGGAAGGCGCCGGTCGTGACCAAGCTGGCCGGGGCGCGCGCCACTGCCGCCGCCGAGCCCGGCACCGCTGTCCCGGAAGGAAAAACACCATGAGCATGGTAGCCGCCGTACAAATGATCAGCACGCCAGATGTGGCAACCAATCTGGCTGCCGCGCGCCGCCTGGTGGCCGAAGCAGCTGCCACCGGCGCCCAGCTGGTGGTGCTGCCCGAATACTGGCCCATCATGGGCATGAGCGACGTCGACAAGGTGGCCCTGGCCGAGCAGCCCGGCAGCGGCCCCATTCAGGACTGCATGGCCCAGGCCGCGCGTGAACACGGCATCTGGCTCATTGGCGGCACGCTGCCACTGGTGTCCACAGACGCCGGCCGCGTGCTCAACACCACCCTGGTGTACGACCCGCAGGGCAAACCGGTCAGCCGCTACGACAAGATCCACCTGTTCGGCTTTACCAAAGGCAGCGAGGCGTACGACGAAGCGCGCACCATCGTGCCGGGCGAGTCGGTGATGGTATTCGATGCGCCCTTTGGCCGCGTTGGCCTGGCTATCTGCTACGACCTGCGTTTCCCGGAACTGTTCCGCGCCATGGGCGAGTGCACGCTGATGGTGGTCACGGCCGCGTTCACCCACACCACCGGCCTGGCCCACTGGGAAGTGCTGCTGCGTGCGCGCGCCATCGAAAACCAGTGCTATGTGCTGGCGTCAGCCCAGGGCGGCACCCACCCGAATGGGCGCCGCACCTTTGGCCACAGCATGCTGATCGACCCGTGGGGCGAGATCAAGGCTGTGCTGCCCGAGGGCGAGGGCGTGATTAGCGGCAGCATCGATCCGGCTTACCTCGCCAGCGTGCGCGAAAGCTTGCCTGCACTCAAGCACCGCAAGCTCTGAAGCGCCCCCACCACAGGGATATGGCACAATGCCAGTTCATTGATGAAAGAGTCTTGCCATGAAACCGTTCGAACCGAATCTCTCTTCCCTGGCCGTGGCGCGCGACGTGCTGCTGACCCCGTTTGGCCTGGATGAAGGCAAGCTGCTCTCGACCCTGGGCACGATGTTTACCCACAAGGTCGATTACGCCGACCTATATTTCCAGTTCACCAAAAGCGAAGGCTGGAGCCTGGAAGAAGGCATCGTCAAAACCGGCAGCTTCTCGATTGACCAGGGCGTGGGCGTGCGCGCCATTTCCGGCGACAAGACCGCGTTTTCCTATTCCGACGAAATTTCCGAGCGCGCCTTGCTCGATGCCGCTGCGGCCACCCGCACCATCGCCAAGGCTGGCGCTGGCAAGATCAAGGTGGCCTCATCCATGACGGAAGTGGGCGGACGCTCGCTCTATCTGCCGAACGACCCGCTGGCGTCACTGGATGCCACGGCCAAGGTCAAGCTGCTCGAGCGCGTGGAAAAAATGGCCCGCAAAAAAGACCCGCGCGTGGTGCAGGTCATGGCGGGCCTGGCTGGTGAATACGATGTGGTGCTGGTGGTGCGCAGCGATGGCGTGCTGGCCGCCGACATTCGGCCGCTGGTGCGGGTGTCGGTTACCGTGATCGTGGAACAGAATGGCCGCCGCGAAATGGGGTCGTCCGGCGGCGGTGGCCGCTACAGCTATGGCTACTTCAGCGACGAGATCCTGGACAAGTACGCGACCGAAGCAGTCAAGGCCGCCGTCGTCAATCTGGATGCGCGGCCGGCGCCGGCCGGCCCCATGACTATTGTGCTGGGACCAGGCTGGCCTGGCGTGCTGCTGCACGAAGCGATCGGCCACGGTCTTGAAGGCGACTTCAACCGCAAAGGGTCATCGGCGTTTTCGGGCCGCATTGGCGAACGCGTCGCGGCCAAGGGCGTGACCGTGGTCGACGACGGCACCCTGGCCGACCGCCGCGGTTCGCTCAACATCGATGACGAAGGCAATCCGACCCAGTGCACCACGCTGATTGAAGATGGCATCCTGAAAGGCTATATCCAGGACACCATGAATGCGCGCCTGATGAAGATGCCGGTGACCGGCAATGCGCGGCGCGAATCGTTTGCGCATTTGCCAATGCCGCGCATGACCAATACGTACATGCTGGGCGGCGACAAGGACCCGGAGGAAATTCTGGCCTCGGTCAAGAATGGCTTGTACGCGGTCAACTTTGGCGGTGGCCAGGTTGATATCACCAACGGCAAGTTCGTGTTCTCGGCCAGCGAAGCCTACATGATTGAAAACGGCAAGGTGACTTACCCGGTGAAAGGCGCGACCCTGATCGGCAATGGCCCGGACGTGCTCAACCGCGTCTCCATGATCGGCAACGACATGCGCCTCGATTCGGGTGTGGGCGTGTGCGGCAAGGAAGGCCAGAGCGTCCCGGTAGGCGTCGGCCAGCCCACGCTGCGCATCGAAGACGTGACCGTCGGCGGTACAGCTTAAGCCAGCCAACACCCCACATCGTCCTCGCGAAGGCGGGGACCTATAGCACGTTACCGAAGTCGTTCAGCGTGCTATAGGTCCCCGCCTCCGCGAGGACGATGTGCGTTTACGCTGGCGTTTGCGCTCAGAACTTGTACGTTCCCCGCACGTAGAAAGTCCCGCCCAAGGATCGTAGGTCCCCGCCAAGGGGGGCGCCGAGCCCGAGGACGATGTGCGTTTACGCTTGCGTTTGCGCTCAGAACTTGTACGTCGCCCGCACGTAAAAGGTCCGCCCTAATGGATCTGTATACCTCGGATCGTACCCCTGCTGGAACGTGGTGGTCTGATTCGTGTACGGCGGATCATCATCGAGCAAATTCTTCACCCCCGCCGTCACGTCCACCGACGGATTGCCTGAATACGTTCCCGCTAGCGACCAGATCGAATAATGATCAACCCGCTGCTGGAACTGCTGCTCCACCGCATTCTGGTCGGTGTACCCCGACAAATAGCGGTTGGACAGTGTGATCGTCCATGGCCGCGACGACCACGACAGCGTGGCGTTATGGCGCCAGCGGAACACCGGCGAAGCATCGGCGTAACGCCCCGCATTTTCGGTGAAGGGCCCGCCTGGCTCGTTCTGATAATCGTACTTCTGCACCCAGGTGCCGTCGATGGCCAGCGAGAAATTGCCCCAGGGGTTTTGCGGCAAGCGCCACAGCAAGCTCAGGTCGACCCCACGGGTGCGGATCTCGCCCAGGTTGGTGGTGGTGGCCTGCACGTATTCCAGGCGCGTGTTGGCCGCGTTGTAGACAAACAGATTGCTGTACTTGGGGTAGTTGCCAAACAGCGTTTGCTCGGCCAGCGCACTGATCTGGTCTTCCAGCTTGATATCCCAGTAGTCGGCCGACAGTGTCAGATTGCGCGTGGGTTCGAGCACAATGCCGGCGGTGTAGGTGCGCGATTCTTCCGGCTCGACTTCCTGATTGCCGCCCTGGCGGATATTTTGCTGCTGGTTGCAGACCACGTTGGGATTGGCGCCGGCCACGGCCGTGCCGCCAGGGCACAGCACCGGATCATCCCAGGGCTCGGCCGTGTTGGTGACCGTTTGCGGCCCATAAATGTCATACAGCGTGGGCGCGCGGAAGCCCGTATTGTAGGAACCGCGCAGCAGCACTTGCTGTGCCGGCTGGAAGCGTACCCCGATCTTGGGACTGAAATTGCCACCGACGTCGGTGTAGTAGTCGTAGCGGCCGGCCAGATTGACTTCCAGCGCCTTGCTGAAGGGCATATTGACCTCGCTGAAGATGGCGCGGATGGTGCGGCTGCCGCGCTGGTCCTGCGCATCGGCAAAGCCGGAACTGGAGGCCTGGCCAGCGAGCTCGCGGTTGACGGTATACGTGGCCTTGTCGTGGCGCAGTTCGCCGCCGATGGCAAAACCGAGCTGGCCGCCGCCCATTTCACGCAGATCGCGGCTGGCCTTGAAGTCGAACGCGCTGCTGTTGATGCGCGCCCTGAGGAAGCGGCCCGCCAGCAGGGAATTGCCGAGGAAGGCGGTGCCTTCGGGCGTTTGTTCGCCGAAGGGATTGAGAATGCCGGCCCCGACGCCTTCAATGATGCGCTGGTCGATGACATAGCCGCCGGTGAAGGCGCTGCGGGCGCGCCCGACCGAATGCGACAAGCCTGTGTTGTAGTCCCAGCCCGCCATGCTGCCTTCCATGCTGGCCAGCACCCGGTCCGACATGCTGACATCGTAGGTGACGCGGTTGCCCGTCACCAGCGGGCGCCAGCTGATGTCCAGCGGCTCGCCCGTCAGGCCAGCCACGGCGGGCGTAATGCCGGCGCCCGGGTAGAACGGGCTGCTGCCGTACATGGTCAGACCAATATTGGCCAGCGGCGGCGGCGACACGGCGGCTTCGTTGTTGCTGCGGCTGTGCAGGTATTCCAGACTGGCGGTATGCTCGTCGCCAAACTTTTTGCTGAAGCGGCCCAGGAAGGTTTGCTGCGAGGTTAGCGGAATGTTGTCGATATAGCGGGTGAAGTCGAAGCGGCAGGTGGGATTGGTCGGGTCGCTGTTGGGAATTGAGCCTGGCGGCAGGCAGCCTGTGGCGTAGCTGGGGTTGCCCGAAATGCCGTTTTCGGAAAAGAAGTTGGCAGGGAAGGGCGTGCCGCTGGTCTGGATCACGCCGCGTTCGGGGCGCACGCCGGTGCTGGAAAATGGCCGGTCGGCCGCGCGCAATGCCGCCTGGCGGTGGTAGTCCACCACGCCGAGCACATTCCAGCCATCGGCGTTCAGGTCGCCCCAGCCACCGGTAAAGTTCAAACGCGCTTCGTCGCCGCCGCCGGACGCGGTCGGCACATATGCTTCGGCCGTGATGCCCATGCCTTTGTACGAACGCTTGGTGATGAAGTTGACCACGCCGCCAATGGCGTCGGTGCCGTAGATGGCGGAGGCGCCGTCGCGCAGAATCTCCACCCGGTCCAGGGCGGCAATGGGAATGATGTTCAAGTCCACCGTATCGGCAAAGAAGGGGTGGTTGGCCAGACGCCGGCCATTGAGCAGCACCAGGGTTTTGTCGCCGCCCAGGCCGCGCAGGTCGGCCACGCTGCGCCCGCCGGTGCCGGCCCCGACCGACTGGCTGCCGCTGGTCGAGGTCTGGTTCATGGGTATGGTGGCCAGTACTTCCTGGGCCGTGGCCAGGCCCTGCTTGGCAAAGTCTTCGGCCCGCACCGAGGTGATGGGCAGCGCTGTTTGCGCGGCCAGGCGCTTGATGGACGAGCCGGTGATTTCGACCCGCTGTATGGGTTCGGTGGTGGTCTGCTGCGCCTGCGCCGGCAGTGCCAGCAAGGCGGCGCTGCAAGCCGCACTGCCGGCAAACAACTTGCGCAGCGCGAGGGAAAGCGTGGTTTCGGTCATGATGGAGCTCCAGGGAAAGAGGAAGGCGCGCCCGTCGGATCGGGCTTGAGCAGCCGAGTCTTGCACTGGGATTGGCGTGCCGTCTGAGCGGGATCAAAGGTGGCTGGCATCGCGCGCACTTTGTGGGAAGGCCGCAACCGCTTGTGCCAAAGCGCGGCGGCAGCTGACCACAAAGGCCTTGCCAAGGGGCAGGGAATGTGTGCTATAGTCGTTGCAACACATTTCCGATCACGCCATGCGCCACGCTGTTTTCTTTACCTGCCACTTTTACTTTAGCCATTCCAACCTCAGGGCGGTGGAGTAGCGGCAGGTTCACGTAGCAACGACGAGATCCAGCAAGAATCCAGAAAAACCGCCAGCGATGGCGGTTTTTTTTTACCCAATTCGATTACCCATCACGGAGAACACCATGCCACGCACCGACGACCTTCGCATCCGCGAAATGAAGGAACTGACGCCGCCGTCCCACCTGATTCGCGAGTTTGCCTGCGGCGAAGCGGCCGAGCAGACCGCTGCCGGCGCGCGTGTGGCCTTGCATCGCATTCTGCATGGCCAGGACGACCGTCTGATGGTGGTAATTGGCCCTTGCTCGATTCACGACACCAAGGCCGCGATGGAATACGCGCACCGGCTGGCTGCCGAACGCCAGCGCTTTGCCGGTGACCTGGAAATCGTCATGCGTGTGTACTTTGAAAAGCCGCGCACCACGGTGGGTTGGAAAGGCTTGATCAACGACCCGTACATGGACAACAGTTTCCGCATCAACGATGGTCTGCGCATGGCACGCGAACTGCTGCGCGACATTAACGAACTGGGCCTGCCCGCCGGTACCGAATTCCTGGACGTGATCAGCCCGCAGTACATTGCCGACCTGATCAGCTGGGGCGCGATTGGGGCCCGCACCACTGAATCGCAGGTGCACCGCGAACTCGCTTCTGGCCTGTCGTGTCCGGTGGGCTTCAAGAACGGTACTGATGGCAACATCAAGATCGCCGTGGAAGCGATCAAGGCTGCCTCGCAGCCGCACCACTTCCTGTCGGTAACCAAGGGCGGGCACTCGGCCATCGTCTCGACCAACGGCAACGAGGATTGCCACATCATTCTGCGTGGTGGCAAGACGCCCAATTTCGATGCTGCCAGCGTCGAGCTGGCTTGCCAGCAGATCGCCGCGCAGGGCCTGGCCTCGCGCCTGATGATCGACGCCTCCCATGCCAACAGTTCCAAGAAGCCCGAGAACCAGGTGCCGGTGTGCGCCGACATTGCCAACCAGGTCGCTGGTGGCGATACCCGCATTGTGGGCGTGATGGTGGAATCGCACCTGGTGGCCGGACGCCAGGATCTGGTGCCGGGCAAGGAGCTGGTGTACGGCCAGTCGGTAACGGACGGCTGCATCGACTGGGACAGCAGCGTGCAAGTGCTCGAAGGCCTGGCGGCAGCCGTGCGCCAGCGCCGCTTGCGCCAGGAAGGCTGAGCCGCAACTACACCGTCCTCGCGAAGGCGGGGACCCATTCCACATTGAACAACTTCGGTAACGTGGTATAGGTCCCCGCCTGCGCGAGGACGATGCTGCAAAAAAAAAGCCCGGCAACTTGCGTTGGCCGGGCTTTTCAACGTCTGGCGCCCTAGGGCGCCAACGATCAAATTTTGTCAGCAGGGGCGGCTGCCGCTGGCTTGCGCACAGGCAGGCGCGAACCCGTCGCGTATTCTTTGCTCGCATTTTCCTGTGGCTGCGCTGCCGTGTCCGTCGGGGTCGTGGCGCAGCCGGTCATCAGCACACTTGCTGCCAGCGTCATCAGCGCGGCGATGCGCATTGCATTGTTCTTCATCTTGGTCCTGTGGTGGGATCGTTGTACACCGACAGCGACATGCCGACGGCTCTGCAGTGTAACTGTTTGTGCAACATTTTATGTGCGAACTTTGTCGCGAAAGTATAAAAAAAGGCCCCTCGAAAGGGGCCTTTTCATGCAACGGACTAACTTAGAACGAGTAGCTCGCGCGCAGGTACAGAGCGCGGCCGACCGGGTCGGTGTAACGCGCATCGTAGCCTTGCTGGAACAGCGTCGACTGGATGGTCAGCGGTGGATCTTCGTCCAGCAGGTTTTTCACGCCAGCCATCAGGCTCAGGCCCTTGATGCCTTCCCAGGTACCGGTCAGGTTCCACAGGCTGTACGCATCGACGTCACGGGTGCCGCCTTGATCGCGGTAGCCAGTCTTGTAGGCGTTGCTCAGCGTCGCGCCCCATGGACCTTGCTTCCAGCCCAGCGACAGGGTGTGCTGCCAGCGGAACTTGGCGTAGGTGGCGCCGAAGCGGCCTACGTTTTCGTCAAAGGCGCCGCCTTTTTCGTTCTGGTACTTGTAGCTGTGCAGCCAGGTGCCGTCCAGCGACAGGGTGAAGGCACCCATCTCGGACTTCGGCAGACGCCACATCGCGCTCACGTCGATACCGTCGGTTTCGACTTCGCCCAGGTTTTCCTTGAAGTCGGAAATGGCGAACGGCGTGCCATCCGGATTACGCAGGAAACGCGCCTGGTATTTCGCGTAGTCGCCGTAGATGATTTCTTCCGGCAGCGCGTCGATCTTGTCTTTCAGCTTGATGTTCCAGTAGTCGGCCGTCAGGGTCAGCGCCTGGGTTGGCTCGAACACGGCACCGAAGGAGAAGGACTTCGATTTTTCCGGGCTCAGGTTGGCATTGCCGCCTTGCAGCTTGAACTGTTGCAGATCGCAATCGCGCAGTTCGTTGGCGATCGGATTGTTGGCAACCACGCCGCCTGGGCACAGGATCGGATCGTTATACGCGTTGCTGGTGTCGTTTTTCGACGGCGGCGCGTTTTTCTCGAACAGGGTTGGGGCACGGAAGCCGGTGCTGGCCGAACCGCGCAGCAGCAGGGCGGTCGATGGCTGGTAACGGATGCCGATCTTCGGGTTGGTGGTGTTGCCAACGTCGCTGTAGCGGTCGTAACGGGCCGCCAGTTGCACTTCCAGTTCCTTGGTCACTGGCATGACCAGTTCGGTGAACAGTGCCTGGATGTTGCGCGAGGCGCCGGTCGACAGCGAGCCGGACAGACCGGAGCTGGCGGCCTGGCCTGCGATGTCGCGGTTGACGAAGAAGTCAGCCACTTCACGGCGTGCTTCCGCACCGAACGCGACGGCCATCTGGCCGCCCGACATTTCCATGATGTCGCGGCTGGCCTTGAAGTCGAAGCCGGTGTTTTTCACTTCGGCGTTCTGGACCTGGCCGCGCAGGGCGGTGCTGGCCAGGTAAGCGGCGCCAGCAGCGTTCTGCAGACCGAACGGATTCAGAATGCCGTTGGCCACGCCAGCGGCGAAGGACGCATCCTGGACGTAACCGCCAATGAAGTTCTCTTCCGATTTGCTGACCGAGTAGTTCAAGCCACCCTTGTAATCCCAGCCGGACAGATTGCCTTCCATGGCAGCGACGATGCGGTCTGCTTTGCCTTTCGACAGAATCGTGCGCTGGCCTGCTTCCAGTGGACGCCAGTTGACCGACAGGGTCGCGCCGCTGGCGGCAGCCGGGTAGTAAGGGCTGGTGTTCGGCAGCGCCAGACCGGTTTGCGGCGGTGGGGCGGTGCGCGAAATGACTTCGTTGGTTGCATGCAGCACTTCAACGGTGGCCAGGTGGCCGTCGCCGACCTTGAACGCACCCTTGACGAAGGCGCTCAGTTTTTTCTGGTCCGGATTGTCATCGACCTGGCGGGTGTAATCCTGGCGGCAGGTGGTGGCGCCCGCTGCCGGGTTAGGGAAGGAGTACGGCGGGTTGCAACCGGTGGCAAAGCTTGGATTGCCGGTGGTGGCAGGGCCGCCCGGGATCAGGCCTGGATCCTGGTAGTTGGCCGGGAAGGTGGTGCCGCTGGTGGCGTTCAGGCCTTTGGCCAGATCGTAACCGGTCTTCGAGAATTCGCGCTGCTGCGAGCCAATCGATTCTTGCTTGTGCCAGTCGAGCACACCGAAGATGTTGAAGCCGTCGGTGGCCAGGTTGCCGAAGCCGGAAGACAGGTTGACGCGCTCTTCATCGCCGCCTTGCTGTTTCGGGCGCAGCAATTCAGCGGTGATGGTGGTCTGGTTGATCGATTTTTTGGTGATGAAGTTGACCACGCCGCCGATCGCATCGGTACCGTAGATCGCGGAAGCGCCGTCACGCAGCACTTCAACGCGGTCCAGGGCGCTGATTGGAATCATGTTCAGGTCGACTGCGGCGCCATCGTAAGGATGGTTGGCCAGACGGCGGCCGTTCAGCAGCACCAGGGTCTTGTCGCCGCCCAGGCCGCGCAAGTCGGCGCTGGCCATGCCGCCCGTTGGCAGGCCGCTGTAGTTGCCGCCCACGGCGTTACCGGCACCCATGCCGGACTGGTTGGCAGGGATGCGCGACAGGGCTTCCTGAACGTTGGTCACACCTGCCTTGACGAATTCTTCTGCTTTGATTACGGACAGCGGGGTGGCTGTCTCAGCTTGCAGACGCTTGATCGATGATCCGGTGATCTCGACGCGTTGCATGGTCGGCGCTGCTTCTTGGGCAATCGCTGAAATACTCATCACGGCCCCAGCGGCAAACATGGCTTTCAGGGACAGCGACAACACAGTTGGCTTCATCATTACTCAAACTCCCGTGGGACAAAAAAGCTATGGAAGCATTGTGAAGGCGTCAATGTCAATTCTGAAACCTTGGAAAGTGTTCAAATACAACACATCATGCGCACGCCTGAATTAGACCTACACTTTTGCGAAAAAAGTAGTATATGAGCGCCTTTATGCGCTGATTGCGTATGTATATGCACCAATCATGTGCGCAAGCCGCGCAGATGCGTTATCGTGCAGCTAATTCTTCCGGGAGGCCGATCCTTGCTCGCCTTTATCCTGCGTCGCCTGTGGCAAATGGTCCCCACCATGGCGGGCGTTGTCGTGCTGGTGTTTTTGCTATTCAACTGGATTGGCGGCGACCCGGCATTCATCCTGGCCGGCAAGATGGCCGATGCCGGCGAGATCGCCAACATCCGCCGCCAGCTCGGCACCGACCAGCCTTATCCGGTGCAGCTGTGGATCTTTTTGGGGCAGATTCTCAGTGCCGACTTTGGCAATGCCTGGAGCACCGGGGAACCCGTGTCGCATATTCTTGCTTCGCGCCTGGGGCCCTCGCTGACCGTGCTGCTGCCATTGACGCTGCTGGAAACGGCGCTCGGCATTGCCCTGGCGCTGGCCCTGGCCTTCAAACGCGGTTCGCGCATCGACCGGGCTGTGATGCTGGCGTGCACGGTCGGCATGTCGGTCAGCATCCTGGTCTATATCGTGGTGTTCCAGTATGTGCTCGCGTACAAGATGGGGCTGTTTCCGGTGCAAGGCTGGGGTGACAGTCTTGGCGTCAATCTGCTGCGTTACGCGCCGCTGCCGATTCTGATCGGGCTGGCCGTGTCGCTGGCGCCCACGCTGCGCCTGTACCGCAGTTTTGTGCTCGACGAAGCAGGGCAGGACTACGTGCGCACCGCGCGTGCCAAGGGGGTGCCGGAACGGCGCATTCGCTGGGTGCACGTGCTGCGCAACGCGGCCATTCCCATCATTACGCATGTGATGGCCAATCTGCCTGCGCTGTTGATCGGCGCGTTTTTGCTGGAACGCTTTTTTGGCATACCGGGCATCGGGCGCGAAGTAATCCTGGCAGTCGAGCGCAGTGATTTTCCGGTGATTAAAGCAATCACGGTCTACGTGGCCATGGCCACCATGGTGTTCAACTTGCTGGCCGATCTGCTGTATCAGGCAGTTGACCCGCGCGTGCGGCTGGCCTGATGCGCAGCGCACCCGGCTTATGGATGCTGGCCTGGCGGCGGCTGTGCGCCGACCGGCTGGCCATGCTGGCGCTGGGTGTGGTGGGCCTGTTCCTGGTGCTGCTGGCGCTGTCGCGCACGGGCTTGATCGTGGCTGACTGGGAAGACGAGGTCGCGCTCAGCTATGCGCCGCCTTACCTGATCGACGGCGCTGATGCAGCGCCACTGTTGCCGGCGCCGCCACAGCCGCAGGCGCCGAATGCCTTCGACCCGCTGGCCGACGATATTGCGTCCATTGCAGCGCAGCTCGAGCGCGCCGGCGCGGGCGTGCAGGCGCCCAAACGCAGCAGCTTGCCCTTTGGCGCCGACAAATGGGGCCACGACGTGCTGAAAAAAACCATCAAGGGCGGCGAAACGTCGGTCGTGGTCGGGCTGGCGGCAGCGCTGCTGGCAGTCACTCTGGGTACCCTGTTTGGCGCGCTGGCCGGTTATTTCGGTGGTGTGGTTGACGATTTGTTCAACTGGCTGTACAGCGTCTTCACGGCCATTCCCGCCATTCTGATGATCCTGGCCGTGGCGGCCGTGCTGCAGCATAAGGGGGTGCTGACGATTGTGCTGATTCTGGGCCTGACCGGCTGGACCGGGCCGTTTCGCTTGCTGCGCGCCGAGTACATGAAGCACCGGGGGCGTGATTACGTGCGCGCTGCCGATGCGATTGGCGCCTCGCACTGGCGCAAAATGTTCATCCATATTTTCCCCAACGTCAGCCATGTAGCGCTGGTGCAGTTGTCGATCCTGGTGGTCGGCTTCATCAAGGCCGAGGTGATCCTGTCGTTCCTGGGCTTTGGGGTGCCAGTGGGCGTGGTGTCATGGGGCAGCATGCTCAATGAAGCGCAGAACGAGCTCATACTCGGCAAGTGGTGGCAGCTGAGCGCGGCCGCATGCGCAATGGCCTTGCTGGTGAGCGCGTTTTCGCTGCTGACCGATGCGCTGCGCGACGCGCTCGATCCCACCCTCAAACAAGGATGAGCATGCTGCTTCAGGTCCGCGATCTGCGTGTGGCATTTCGAACCGGCGCGCACAGTGTGAGCGAGGTGGTGCACGGCGTGTCGTTCGACGTGCCCGAGAACGCGACCGTGGCGCTGGTGGGGGAGTCCGGCAGCGGCAAGTCGGTCACCTCGCTGGCCATCATGGGGCTGCTGGACGCGCACGCGGCCGTGGTCGATCCGGCCGGCAGCATGCTGTTTGACGGCCGCGAGCTGCTGCACATGCCCCGCCATGCGCGCCGGCGCCTGTGCGGGCGCGACATTGCCATGATCTTTCAGGAGCCCATGTCGTCGCTCAATCCCGTGTTCACGGTGGGTTTTCAAATCGGCGAGGTACTGCGCCTGCACATGGGCATGAATGCCAGCCAGGCCAGGGCGCGTACCCTGGCGCTGCTGCACGAAGTGGGCATCCCCGAGCCCGAGCGCCGGATCGGCGCTTATCCATCGCAGTTGTCAGGCGGCCAGCAGCAGCGCGTGATGATTGCCATGGCGATTGCCTGCGCGCCCAAGCTGCTCATTGCCGATGAGCCGACCACGGCGCTTGATGTGACGATCCAGAAGCAGATCCTGGCGCTGATTGCCAGGCTGCAGAAGTCGCATGCCATGTCGGTGCTGTTCATCACCCACGACCTGGCGCTGGTGGAAGAGATTGCCGACCAGGTGGTGGTGATGCGCCACGGGGTAGTGCGCGAGCAGGGCGCCGTGCGCCAGGTCTTGCATGATCCGCAGGATGCCTACACGCGAGCCTTGCTGCACTGCCGGCCGCGCCTGGACCAGCGCCCGATGCGTCTGCCGGTGCTCGACGATGCGCCGGTCGACCCGGCCGCCGCGCCGCAGCGCCATCGGGGCAGCGCGCCGGATGATGTGCCGCTGCTAGTGGTCGACAAGCTGAGCACGAGTTTTCCCGTGCGCGAGGGCTGGTTCGGCACGCGCCCATTCCATGCTGTGCGCGATGTCTCGTTTTCTCTCGCGCGCGGCAAGACGCTGGGCGTGGTGGGTGAGTCCGGTTCGGGCAAAAGCACGCTGGGCCTGACCTTGCTGCGCTTGCATCAGGCCAGCGGTGGCAGCGCGCTGTTTGAAGGACGCGACCTGCTGGCCATGCCGGCGCGCGAGTTCATGGCATACAAGCGGCGCATGCAGATCGTGTTTCAGAATCCCTACGCTTCGCTCAACCCGCGCTTTACTGTCGGCCAGATTTTGCTCGAGCCCATGCAGATTCATGGCATTGGCGCTGGCACGGGCGAGCGCACTCGGCTGGCGCTGGCCTTGCTTGACAAGGTGGGCTTGCCGACGCAGGCGCTGGGCCGTTACCCGCACGAGTTTTCGGGTGGACAGCGCCAGCGCATTGCCATCGCGCGCTGCCTGACCATGCGGCCGGACATCCTGGTGTGCGACGAATCCGTCTCGGCCCTGGACGTGTCGGTCCAGGCCCAGGTGCTCAACTTGCTGCAGGACTTGCAGGACGAATACGGCATGAGCTACATCTTCATCTCGCACGATCTGTCAGTTGTGCATTACATGGCCGACCAGGTGATGGTCATGCAGCAAGGGCAGGTGGTGGAAATGGCCGATGCCGACACCTTGTACCGCGCGCCGCAGCACCCCTACACCAGGGCGCTGCTGGAAGCGATTCCGGGCGCCCGGTAGGGTTTGTCTGGTGGTGTTAAGATTGGTATGCCCCGCGCTGCCAGCGTTGCCGCGGAAGCCTATTTTCCAACCGAGTCGCCATGCCCAACCTGATCGAACTGCTGCAGCTGTACGGTGTTTTCATCGTCTTTTTCATCGTCCTGGTGGAGCAGGGCGGGCTGCCGATTCCTGCCTTTCCGCTGCTGGTGGTGGCCGGTGCCCTGGCTGCTGGCGGCGAAATCAGCGGCCTGGCCTGCCTGGCGGTGGCCGTTCTGGCCTGCCTGATGGCCGATTTTTTCTGGTTCCGCGCCGGCCGCTTTTACGGCACCCGCATTCTTCGTCTGCTGTGCAAGATTTCGCTGTCGCCGGATTCGTGCGTGAGCCAGACCGAAGACAAGTTCGCCAGGTTCGGCCCCAAGTCGCTGATCGTCTCCAAGTTCATTCCGGGCTTTAATATCATTGCCTCGCCCATGTCCGGCGCGCTGGGCGTGAGTACGCCGCGCTTTGTCGCGTTCAGCCTGTCGGGCAGTGTCTTGTGGGCTGGCACCGGCATTGCGCTTGGCGCCTGGTTCCATAAAAGCGTCGACAAGCTGCTCGATACCATGAGCACCATGGGCACCACCGCCTTGCTGCTGATCTTGTCGTTGCTGGCGCTGTTTGTGCTCTATAAGTATGTGGAGCGGCGCCGCTTTCTTGCCAATATGGATGTCGAGCGCATCAGCATGGCGGAATTTACCAGTCTGATCAACGAAGGACACCAGCCCATCGTGATCGATGCCCGCAGCCTGACGGCGCAGCAGCTGGAAGCGGCCATCCCCGGTGCCTTGATGTTCGATGCGGGCAACGCGCAAAGCTTCATGGCGGGCCTCGACAAGGAGCGTCATATTGTTGTCTATTGCAGCTGCCCGAATGATGTGACTGCCGCGCAAGTGGCCAAACAGTTGCTGGCTGACGGTTTTCACCGTGCCCGCCCGCTCAAGGGCGGACTGGAGGCCTGGAACGCGGCACGGCCTTAGCCGCAGAGGCAAAAAAAGCCCGGCCACTTGCGTGAACCGGGCTTGCAGGCGCGAGGCTTGCGAATTGCTTGCTACTTACATGCTAATTACTTGCGGCGGCGGGCCACGCCCACGCCTGCCAGCGCCACGCCCATCAGTGCCAGCGTGAATGGTTCTGGAACCCGATTGCCTTCGGCTTGCAGCGTTGCGCCTTCAAAGCTGTAGTTCCCGCCGTTATTCACTTTCAGGAACACTTGCAGGAAACCATTTTCGCTCAGCGACGCCAGCGAATGGGCGTTCAGCACGACTTCGTGGTCGACGGCGTTGTTGCCGTTGTTGACGTTGTTGTTGCCGTTCTTGGTGAATTTCTGCGCGCCAGCTTCGGCACCCAGGATGAAGGTGTAGGTCTCATTGCCCTTGAGCGGGTCGCTCAGACGCAAGAACAGGGAGCCCGAGGTGAAGGTGTCGTTACCGGCGACAAAGTCGTCACCGGCATTGATCAGGAAGCTGAATACCGTACCGGTGGACACGATGGCCACGGCGGAGGTTTTGTAGGCTTCATCGACGCTGATCGGCGTGGCCGAAGCGGTGCCGATCGATGCCACGGCCAGCAGGCTGAAGAGAATTTTTTTCAAGGTCATGATCATAAGAAGTTGGTGAGGGCAAGCATCCCTATGCAAGCTTCGTGCCTGCTGGAAATACTTATTTAGATTCAACGACTTATTCATTTGGGTAATTTTGTTGCAACCGAATGTGTAAAGTTTTTCGACAGAAACGAATCTTGATATTTACGTCATGACAAGGTCGGTTTTAGTACTCAGACTACGAAACAATTGTACGAAATATGTCTCGTGTATTCATTGTTTTCTAAATTCTGTACTAAAACTACAAAGAGTGCTTGCGCCTCTGGATGGTCATCCATTAAGCTTGACAGGTCCAATCCAGAATGACCTGCCATGACTGCACAGCCCGATACCGCGCCGACCACTTCGTCATCCGCTCTCTATGCCGATGGCCCGCGGCTGCTGGCCGATATTGGTGGCACCAATGCGCGCTTCGCACTGGAGTTTGCCCCTGGCCGCTTCGAGCAGATTCAAGTGTTGCCGTGCGCCGACTATCCCACCCTGTCGGCCGCGCTCAAGGCTTACCTGGCCAGCGCTTCGGTGCTTGCTGTCACCAGCGCACCCTTGCACCACGCCGCCCTGGCCATTGCCAATCCGATTACCGGCGACCTGGTGCGCATGACCAATCACCATTGGGAATTCTCGATCGAGTCGCTGCGCCTCGCTTGCGGTTTCAAGACGCTGGTGGTGGCCAACGATTTCACGGCGCTGGCACGGGCGCTGCCGCATCTGGCCGATGACCAGAAAATGCAGATTGGCGGCGGCAACGCCGTACCGCAAACCCCGCTGGGCCTGGTGGGTGCCGGAACCGGCCTGGGCGTGTCGGGTCTGATTCCCTGCAACGGCAACTGGACCGCGCTGCTGAGCGAAGGCGGCCATGTCACGTTTTCGCCCGCAAACCCGACCGAAGTGGCGGTGCTGCAATTTGCCTGGAAAGCCTTCGACCATGTATCGGCCGAACGCTTCCTCTCGGGCGACGGCCTGGAGTTGCTGTACCGTGCGTTGGCAGAGCACAGCGGCCGCCCCAACGAGGGCCTGGACGCTCCCGAGATTTCGCGCCGCGCGCTGGCAGGCGAATGTGCCCTGTGCGATGACGTGGTGGAAACCTTCTGTGGTATGCTCGGCACAGTCGCTGGCAATCTGGCCATCACCCTGGGTGCGCAAGGTGGTATCTATATAGGTGGCGGCATCGTGCCACGCCTGGGCGCACGCTTCGCGCAATCCAAATTCCGTCGCCGCTTCGAGCAAAAAGGGCGCTTCGTGCATTACCTTGCCGCCGTCCCGACCTACGTGATCACGGCGCAATATCCCGCCTTCCTGGGCGTGTCTGCCATCCTGGACGAAAAGCTGGCGGCCTGAGTACCGCCAGCGCGGTTTCTCACTTTGCCGGTTTTATCAGGTACAATGGCCGCAGTTAGACGGGATCTAGCCGAACATTGACGCGCTGCGCGCCCCGAGCCTGGCCTCCAGGCCGCTGCGACGAACCGGTTTTTTCCTAGATAAATCAACGGCTTAGAATCGCCGGGTGTGCATTCAGCCGTGTGCGCGGGTACGGATCCCGCCACCAGTAACATCCCGCCAGGCGCACATCGGCCCCGGCGACGGATTCCAGTTTCAACGTTTTTATTTGCAAAACGGCGTCATTCGATGGCGCCGCCCGCCATTCGTTGATTGGTTTTTATTGCTCTATCCGCACACGACATCGTTATGAATACTGATGAGGCCAAACGAGTCCTCGAAACCGCCTTGCTCTGTGCGCGGGAGCCGATGACCATTCACGGCATGAAGAAACTGTTCGTCGACGTGGACGACAATGGCCGCCCGATGGGCATCGGCGTGGGTGCCGATACCATCAAGCTGATGCTCGAAGAGCTGCGCCTGGACTGGAAAGACCGTGGCATCGAGGTCGTGAGTCTGGCCAGCGGCTGGCGCTTCCAGAGCCGGCCAGAAATGAAGCAGTACCTGGATCGGCTCAGCCCCGAAAAGCCGCAAAAGTATTCGCGTGCCACGCTGGAAACACTGGCCATCATTGCCTACCGCCAGCCAGTGACGCGGGGCGATATTGAAGAAATTCGTGGCGTGACGGTCAACTCGCAGACCATCAAGATGCTGGAAGACCGCGGCTGGGTGGATGTGATTGGCCACCGCGAAGTGATCGGCCGCCCGGCACTGCTGGGCACGACCAAGCAATTTCTGGACGACCTGGGCTTGAGTTCCCTGTCGCAGCTGCCGCCGCTGCAGGAATTGACCGCAACGCAAAGCGGCCAGGAAATGGAAGCGCTGGAAGCGGCCCTGCAGGAAAACTTCGACAAGGCGGCCATGGCCCCGGTCGAGGAAGAACAGGAGCAGGAGCAGGATCAAAATCCTGCCCTGGAACAAGATGTACCCGAAGAATCTGATGTAACACCGATGGCGGCCGAGGCCGCTGTCACCGACGAAGGTGCAGGAAGCAGCGATGCGCAGGAGCCAGAAGCTCCGGCCGCGATCGACGAGTCCGGCCCCACTGCTTCCGCTGTTGAAGTCCTTATTCACGACCCTGCGCCAGAAATAACGGTTGACGCTGCGCCAGGTCAGCACAACCAAGAAACGAACGATGAATCCAACTAAACCAGAGACGAGCGCCGCCGACATGGCTGGCAATGACGAAGCGGCTGCCAAGCCGAAGCGCCGCACCAAGGTCCAGACCGAACCGGCAGCCGACGCTGCTGGCGTGGACGCGCCAAAACCGAAGCGCGCAGCCAAAAAAGTGGCAGTGGAAGGCGAAGCGGCAGACACCGCCGCCGCCAAGCCGGCGCCGAAACCGCGCGCAAAGAAGGTGGTGGCCGAAGTTGCCGGCGCCGATGCGCCAGCCGCCGTCGACGCCGCACCAGTGGCACGCAAACCGCGTGCCGCCAAGCCGCAGGCCGAGCAGCCTGCCGCCGTTTCTGCCGACGCCGCACCGGCGACCCAGCAAGCCGTGCCAGCCGCCGGCGAGAGCAGTGCCGAAGGCCAGCCGCGCCAGGACCGTGGTCCGCGCGCACCGCGTGGTCCGCGTCAGATGCGCGAGCAGCGTGGTCAGCGCGAAGCGCGCAAGCAGCAGGAACGTCCGGCTGGTGCCGAAGAGATCGCCACTGCTGGCGCCGATGCCGAGCAGGCGCCGCGTCCGGAGCGCGGTCCGCGTCCGGAGCGCACTGCCGAGCAGCGCAACCGTCCTAAAAAGAACAAGAAGGGCAACCCTGGCCTGCAACACCATGGCAAGGGCCGCGTGTACGACGCCGATGCGGCGTTTTCGTATGTGACCTCGGATGCGTTCGACGCCAATGACGGCGGCCGCGGCCAGCCGCAAAAGCCGGCCCGGCGCGACCTGACTTCGGACGACGATGCGCCCAAGCTGCACAAGGTGCTGGCCGAAGCTGGTCTCGGTTCGCGCCGCGACATGGAAGACCTGATCGTTGCCGGCCGCGTGTCGGTGAATGGCGAGCCGGCCCACATTGGCCAGCGCATTCTGCCGACCGATGCCGTGCGCATCAACGGCAAGCTGATTCACCGCAAGGTATCGACCAAGCCGCCGCGCGTGCTGGTGTACCACAAGCCGGCTGGCGAAATTGTCAGTCACGACGATCCGGAAGGCCGCCCGTCGGTGTTTGACCGTCTGCCGACCATGAAGGCCGGTAAATGGCTGGCCGTTGGCCGCCTCGACTTCAATACCGAAGGCTTGCTGCTGTTTACCACTTCCGGTGACCTGGCCAACCGCCTGATGCACCCGCGTTACAACATCGACCGCGAATACGCCGTGCGCACGCTGGGCGAGCTGGAAGAGGGCATGCGGCAGAAACTGTTGGCGGGCGTGGAGCTCGAAGATGGCCTGGCCAGCTTCACCAAGATTGCCGATGGCGGCGGTGAGGGCATCAATAAATGGTACCGCGTGGTGATTGGCGAAGGCCGTAACCGCGAAGTGCGCCGCATGTTCGAAGCGGTGGGCCTGACGGTGTCGCGCCTGATTCGTACCCGCTACGGCGCCATGACCCTGCCAAGCAGCCTGAAGCGCGGTCGCTGGGAAGAAATGGAAGAAAACACCGTGCGCGACCTGCTGGCCGCGTTTGGTGTCGAGAAAAAAGGCGCCGGTAACGACGCCCGTGGCCCAAAAGGCCGTGGCGGCGAGCCGCGTGCCCGCAGCGATGAAGACAAGCGCGCCGATGGCAACCGCATCGACCGCGTCGACGCCAACCGCAACGCCGATCCGTTTGGTCCGCCAAACGGGCGCGCGCGTGGTCCGGGTGGCCGTCCGCAAGGGCGTGGTGCGATGGGCGGCGGCATGGGTGGCGGTCAGCCACGCAGCGGCGGTCCGTTTGAAGCCAATGGCAATGGTCCGGCCCGTGGGCAAGGGCGGCCAGGTGGGCGTCCGCAAGGTGACGGGCAGCAACGTTCGGGGCGTCCGGGTGGCAAGGGTGATGCCCAGCCGCGCGGTCCGCGTCAGCCGGATCCGCTGCAGACGACGTTTGGGTTTGGTAATGCCGGCGGTGGCAATCGCCGTCCGCAGGGTCCGCAAGGCCCGCGCGGCGCCGACCACGGCATGCCACGGCGCGGTCGGCGGGGTTAAGCGCACCACTACATCGTCCTCGCGAAGGCGGGGACCTATTCCATCTCACCGAATTCGGCAACGTGGAATGGGCCCCCGCCTTCGCGAGGGCGATGTGGTGGTCAGCGTGCTTTGCTAGTGGTGCCCAACGGCAATTGATGCACATTGCATAAGTGTTGTTTGCCTGTCCATTTGCCCTGTCCCGATTGCGGGAAAGGCCATAACAGGTTATAATCTGCAGCCTAATAAAAGTATTGAGCAGCCTGAGTCTGCAAGTGCTTTCATCTGGTACGGAATATAAGAAGATGGGCAGATGCCCATTTTTTTTTTGGTAAATCGTTTTTGGAGAATGTGTTTGCAGCAGTTTGAATTGATCGCCAAGACAGTCAGTGGCCTGGGCTACGAACTCGTTGATGTCGAACGGGGCGAGCGCGGGATCTTGCGCGTGTATATCGACTTCACTGCTGCCGATGCGGCTGAAAAAGGTCCCATCACGGTGGAAGACTGTGCAACCGTCAGCCACCAGCTGTCGCACGTGCTGACGGTAGAAAACGTCAACTACGAGCGGCTCGAGATTTCGTCGCCGGGGCTCGATCGCCCGGTGCGCACCATGGCCGACTTTGAACGCTTTGCGGGCTGCGAATGCACCGTCAAGCTGAAAGTGGCAATGGGCAGTGCAGCGAACCGCAAGACCTTCACGGGTATTTTGCAAGCGCCGCAGGGCGACAAAATCGGTTTGGAATTTGAAAGTAAGGATGGTCCGGCGCAGTTGGAATTTACGCTCGCCGACTTGGATAAGGCACGCCTGGTGCCGCAAGTGGATTTTAAGGGACGCAAAGCATGAGCCGCGAAGTTTTATTATTGGTTGACGCGCTGGCGCGCGAAAAAAATGTCGATAAAGATGTCGTCTTCGGGGCGCTCGAATTCGCACTCGCGCAAGCGACGAAGAAGCGTTACGAGGGCGAAGTCGACATTCGCGTGTCGATCGACCGTGACTCGGGCGAGTTCGAGTCCTTCCGCCGCTGGCACGTGGTCCCTGATGAAGCCGGCCTGCAGCTGCCTGACCAGGAAATCCTGCACTTCGAAGCCAAGGAAAACATCCCTGACATCGAGGTAGACGAATACATCGAAGAACCGATCGAGTCCGTCGAATTCGGCCGCCGCTTCGCGCAAGACACCAAACAGGTGGTCCTGCAGCGTGTGCGCGACGCCGAGCGCGAACAGATTCTGGTCGACTTCCTCGAGCGCGGCGACTCGCTCGTGACCGGCACCATCAAGCGCATGGAACGCGGCGACGCGATCGTCGAATCGGGCAAGATCGAAGCGCGCCTCCCGCGCGACCAGATGATCCCGAAAGAGAACCTGCGTATCGGCGACCGTGTACGTGCCTTCATCCTGCGTATCGACCGCAATATGCGCGGGCCGCAAGTGATCCTGTCGCGCACCGCGCCAGAGTTCATCATGAAGCTGTTCGAACTGGAAGTG
This sequence comes from Massilia sp. CF038, assembly GCF_900129765.1. GTDB lineage: Bacteria > Pseudomonadota > Gammaproteobacteria > Burkholderiales > Burkholderiaceae_D > Telluria_A. The sequence goes on along the minus strand of NZ_FQWU01000002.1, from coordinate 1,454,081 downwards.
CCAGAGATCGAGCAAGGCCTGCTGGAGATCAAATCGGCAGCACGTGACGCCGGTGTGCGCGCAAAAATCGCGGTGTACACCGCCGACAAGCGCATCGATCCAATCGGCACCTGCGTCGGCATGCGCGGTTCGCGCGTGCAGGCTGTGACCGGCGAACTCGGTGGCGAACGTGTCGACATCGTGCTGTGGTCCGACGATCCTGCCCAATTCGTGATTGGTGCACTGGCCCCGGCCAATGTGTCGTCGATCATGGTGGACGAAGAGAAGCACGCCATGGACGTTGTGGTTGATGAAGAAAACCTGGCAATCGCGATTGGCCGTTCGGGCCAGAACGTGCGCCTGGCCGCCGAGCTGACCGGCTGGAAGATCAACATCATGACGGCTGAAGAATCGGAAAACAAATCGGCTGCCGAAACGGCTGCCGTGCGTGCCCTGTTCATGGAAAAACTGGACGTTGACCAGGAAGTGGCTGACATCCTGGTGGAAGAAGGATTCGCCAGCCTGGAAGAAATCGCGTACGTGCCGATTTCCGAAATGCTGGACATCGAATCGTTCGACGAAGATACCGTCAACGAACTGCGCACCCGTGCCCGTGACGCCCTGGTGACCGAAGCCATCGCTTCGGAAGAAGGCCTCGAAGGCATGGACGAGCAGCTGGTCAACCTGGAAGGCATGGATCGCACCACTGCGGGCAAGCTGGGCCTGGCCGGTATCAAGAATGTTGGTGCGTTTGCCGCGCTGGCCTACGACGAATTCGGCGCCATTCTGGCCCTGTCGTCCGACCGTGCACGTGAACTGATCAAAAATGAATTTAATGATGTGACCGACGACGAGATGAAGCTGGTCGACTCAAAGTACGATGACCGCGCCAAAGCGCTGCAGGCGAAAGCCTGGAGCCTTGCAGAAGTGGCCAAGGCTTAATTTGAGTATCTTTATCATCTCCGCGACACATAGAAAAGAGGACTGAATGGCGAGTAACAACGTAGCCCAATTTGCCACCGAACTGAAGATGCCTGCAGATTTGCTGCTGACGCAGCTGCGTTCTGCCGGCGTCGAAAAAAGTTCGACGTCAGATCCATTGTCGAAAGATGATAAGGATAAGTTGTTGAATCACCTGCGCAAGACCCACGGGTCGGCACCTGACGGCGAGAAGAAAAAAATCACGCTAACGCGCAAGGAAACGACTGAAATCAAGCAGGCTGACGCCTCCGGTAAATCGCGCACCATCCAGGTCGCGGTCAAGAAAGTGCGCACCTTCGTGCAGCGCGACGAACCCGTTGCGCCGCCAGCACCTGCCGCACCAGCCGCACCCGTGATCGACGCTGCCGAAGTGGCACGCCGCGAAGAAGAAGCGCGCAAGCAAGCCGAATTGATCGCCCGCCAGGAAGCGGATCTGCGCGAGAAGCAGGACCGTCTGGCCAAGCTGGAAGCGGAAAAAGAAGCGCAAGCCAAGCAGGCTGACGCCGACGCGAAAAAAGAAGCGGCTGAAGAAGCCAAGCGCGCCGCCGCTGCCGCCAGCGCCACCGCTGGTGCTGCAGCCGACGACGAAAGCAAGAAGGCCGCTGCCGAAGAAGCCAAGAAAAAGGCCGCCACTGCTGCCAAGGAAGCTGCCGAACGCGCTGAAGCGAACGACCGCGCCCGCAAGGCCGTGGCCGACGAAGTCGCGCAGATCAAAGCGATGATGAATGCACCGCGCCGTGCCATCAAGGCGCCTGAACCTGCGCCGGCACCGGTTGCCGCGATCAAGGCCAAGGCACCTGAAGGCACGCTGCACAAGCCGGCCGACAAAAAGCCAGGCGAGAAAAAAGACGAGAAGAAGCCACTGGGCGCGGACAAGAAGTCGATCAAGTCGGCCAATGTCTCCTCCACCTGGTCGGACGACGCGAAAAAACGCGGCGCACCGGGCGGCGGCATCAAGCCACGTGGTAACACCGGTTCGCCGGCTGGCCGTGACGGCTGGCGTGGTGGTGCCAGCAAAGGTGGCCGCCGTTCGTCGCACAACGATGACCGCGAAACCAACTTCCAGGCACCAACCGAGGCCGTGATCAAGGACGTCCACGTCCCTGAAACCATCACCGTCGCCGAACTGGCGCACAAGATGTCGGTCAAGGCGTCCGAAGTGATCAAGCAGCTGATGAAGCTGGGCCAGATGTGCACCATCAACCAGGTGCTGGACCAGGAAACGGCCATGATTCTGGTCGAAGAAATGGGCCACAAGGCGTTTGCCGCTGAACTGGACGATCCGGAAGCACTGCTGGCTGACCAGGGTGAGCACGCTCACTTCGAGTCGACTTCGCGCGCACCAGTCGTAACTGTCATGGGCCACGTCGACCACGGTAAAACCTCGCTGCTGGATTACATCCGCCGCGCCAAGGTGGCATCGGGCGAAGCAGGCGGGATTACGCAGCACATCGGCGCTTACCACGTCGAGACGCCACGCGGCATCATCACCTTCCTCGATACCCCGGGTCACGAAGCGTTTACCGCCATGCGTGCCCGCGGTGCGAAAGCCACCGACATCGTCATTCTGGTGGTCGCAGCCGACGACGGCGTGATGCCGCAAACGAAGGAAGCAATCGCTCACGCGAAAGCTGCCGGCGTACCGCTGGTTGTGGCGATCAACAAGATCGACAAACCAGGTGGTAACGTGGACCGCGTGACGCAAGAGCTGATCGCTGAACAGGTTGTGCCTGAAGAATACGGTGGCGAATCGCCATTCGTGCCGGTATCGGCCAAGACCGGCCAGGGCATCGACGCCCTGCTGGAACAGGTGCTGCTGCAGGCCGAAGTGCTGGAACTGAAAGCCCCGGTCGACGCGCCAGCGCGTGGTCTGGTGGTCGAAGGCCGTCTGGACAAGGGCAAGGGCCCGGTCGCGACGATCCTGGTGCAGTCGGGTACTCTGAAGCGCGGCGACGTGATTCTGGCCGGCTCCTCGTATGGCCGTGTACGCGCCATGCTGGACGAGAACGGCAAGCCGATTGCCGAAGCCGGTCCTTCGATCCCGGTCGAAATTCAAGGTCTGACCGAAGTGCCGGTCGCCGGTGAAGAAGTGATGGTCATGGCAGACGAACGCAAAGCGCGTGAAATCGGTCTGTTCCGTCAAGGTAAATTCCGCGACGTCAAGCTGGCCAAGCAGCAGGCGGCCAAGCTGGAGAACATGTTCGACAACATGGGCGAAGGCGAAGTCAAGAATCTGCCGGTCATCATCAAGACCGACGTACAGGGTTCGCAGGAAGCGCTGGTCGGCTCGCTGCAGAAGCTGTCGACTTCCGAAGTGCGGGTACAGGTTGTACACGCAGCGGTGGGTGGCATTACTGAGTCCGACGTCAACCTGGCGGTTGCATCGAAAGCGGTCATCATCGGCTTTAACGCCCGTGCCGACGCATCGGCGCGCAAGCTGGCCGAGTCGAACGGCGTGGACATCCGCTACTACAACATCATCTACGATGCGATCGATGAGATCCGTGCTGCCTTGTCGGGCATGCTGGCGCCAGAAAAGCGCGAGACCATCATTGGTGCGGTCGAGATTCGCCAGGTTATCCTGGTCTCGAAAGTGGGCGCGATTGCCGGTTGCCTGGTCACCGATGGTGTGGTCAAGCGTTCGTCGTCGGTTCGTCTGCTGCGCAACAATATCGTGGTGTGGACTGGCGAGATCGACTCGCTCAAGCGCTTCAAGGACGACGCGAAAGAAGTCCGCGCCGGTCTCGAGTGCGGCCTGTCGCTCAAGAACTACAACGATATCGAAGTCGGCGACGTCCTCGAAGTCTTCGAAGTCCAAGAGATCGCCCGTACGCTGTAATTTAGCGTTACATCGACGGGGCGCCAATAAGCCTGGCTTATTGGCGCCCCGTTTGTTTTAGAGAGTAGGAAAAGAAAATGGCCAAACATAGCAAAACCATTCCGGCACGCGGCTTGCGCGTGGCTGACCAGATCCAGCGCGATCTGGCTGAAATTCTGGCCTCGGGCCTGAAGGATCCGCGCATCGGCATGATCACCATCACCGAAGTGCAGATCACGCCGGACTACGCGCACGCCAAGGTGTTCTTCACCATGTTCAAGGACGACAAGGAGTCGGTCAAGAACACCATCGCCGGCCTGGCCGCGGCCTCGGGCTTCATCCGCAACCAGCTGGGCAAGCGCCTGCACATTCACACGCTGCCGATGCTGCACTTCGTGCACGATACCTCGACTTCGCGCGGGATGGAAATGTCACTGCTGATCGACCAGGCCAACGCCACGCGCGCGGCTGACGCCGAGCCGGACGCAAAGCCGGAAGCTGATTCGGAATAATCGCAAGATAAGAGTCAACATCGTCCTCGCGAAGGCGGGGACCCATAGCACGTTACCGAATTCGTTCAGCGTGGCATGGGTCCCCGCCTTCGCGAGGACGATGTTTTTGAGGTAACAATGAAACCAATCCACCCAAAACGAGTCCGCGACCTGGTCGACGGCGTTCTCCTGCTCGACAAGCCGGTCGGCCTGTCCTCGAACGACGCGCTGATCAAGACCAAGCGTTTCATGAACGCCAAAAAAGCCGGTCACACCGGCACCCTGGACCCGTTCGCCACCGGCTTGCTGCCCCTGTGCTTTGGCGAAGCCACCAAATTCTCGCAAGACCTGCTTGAAGCCGACAAGACCTACGACACCACGGTCCACCTGGGCATTACCACCAACACGGGCGACACCGAAGGCGAAGCCATCGCCACGAAAGAAGTGAACGTCACGCGCGAACAGATCGACGCCGTACTGCCCCAGTTCCGCGGCCCGATCATGCAAGTGCCACCCATGTACTCGGCCCTGAAACGCGACGGCAAAGCCTATTATGAATACGCGCGCGAAGGCATTACGCTCGAACGCGAAGCGCGCCCCGTCACCATCCACAAGCTTGAATTCATCTCGTATGAAGCGCCGTTCCTGAAGCTGTCAGTCACCTGCAGCAAGGGCACCTACATCCGCGTGCTGGGCGAAGACATCGGGAATGCGCTGGGCTGCGGCGCCCACCTGAACGCGCTGCGCCGCACCCAGGTGGGCGCGCTGACGATGGATGGCATGGTCACGCTGGAACAGATCGGCGCCCATCCGGCACCGGTGGAACTGCTGGCGCCGGTCGACGCCTTGCTGTCGAGCTTCCCGGCAGTCGAGCTGACGCCGGAGCTGGCCAAACGCTTCCTGCAGGGCCAGCGCCTCGCGCTGGGTAAGGAAGCGCTCACACTGCCAAGTGAGCTGGGCCGCGTGCGCGTGTATCACGACGGTAAATTGCTCGGTACCGCCAATCTGCAGGAATACCAGATCCTGGCGCCTGAGCGCTTGATCGCGACCGCTCATACCTGAGTCATGCATATACGATAAGCGCCTTGCTGTATTGACTGCTCCGGATGCGCATGAGATAACCATGCTCCCATCAAGTAAAGGAGCATCATGCGTCGTCTCAGCCTTGCCATTGCCTTCTGTTTGCCGCTGGCCGCATCGGCCCAGCTTTTGCCCGACACTGAAAAGGCGATCGATGCACTGATCGAAAAACATCTGGCCGCCAGCGGAGAACCGAGTATTTCGATAGCCATCGGCAAGGACGGCAAGCTGGCCTACGCCAAGGCATACGGCAATGCGCGGCTGGATCCCGCACTGCCCGCGACGGCACAAATGCGCTACAAGATTGGCTCTGTCACCAAGCAATTCGTTGCAGCTGGCGTGCTCCTGCTGGGGCAAGATGGCAAGCTCAGCCTGGACGATAAAGTCGCCAAATTCTTCCCGCAACTGAGCGGCGCGCGTGACGTCAGTGTGCGCCAGCTGCTCGCACACACGGCTGGCTACGTCGACTATTACCCGCTCGAATACGCGCCTGTGGAAATGGCCGCACCAACCACCGCGGACAAGATCATGAACAAGTACGGCCGCAAGCCGCTGGCATTCAAGCCCGGCACGCGCTGGGACTACAGCAACACCAATTACGTCATTGCCGGACGCATTATCGAAAAAGTCAGCGGCCAGACGCTCGAACGCTTCCTGCGCGAACGCATCACGGCGCCGCTGGGAATGACATCGGCCACCGATCTCGACCACGCTGATCTGGGCTCGGGCGACCCGCTAGGCTACGAACGAAACGCGCTGGGCCCGCTGCGCGTTCCCAAGCCCGAGGGCAAAGGCTGGACCTTCGCTGCCGGCCACTTCGCCATGACGCCAAGTGATTTGGTGCGCTGGGATCTCGCGCTGATCAACAATACGATTTTGTCGCCCGCGTCGCGCGCGCTGCTGACCGAGGAAGTTGTCGTTCCCGGGGGCGCCGAGACAAATTACGGTCTTGGCATCGCCGTCGATGTCACACCGGAGGGAAGGGCGCGCTGGAGCCATGGCGGCGGTGTGGCAGGCTTCATGTCGCGCAATCTGGTGTATCCGGCTGAAGGCCTGGCGATTGCCATTCTAAGCAACACGGCTGACTTCCGCCTGGCGGGCAATGTCGAAGGCGCGCTGGAAGAGATGCTGCTGCCCGCGACGGCGGCAGCACCGGCGGCAGAGCCGGAAGGGGCGCCGCAAGCCGCAGCGGCCCCACCGGTGCCAGATGCCGCGGCACGCCGCGACCGCGAACTGGCGCGCCGCATGTTCACTGATCTGCAGGGCGGGACACCTGCGCGCTCGCGCATGACCGCGGATTTGGCGCGCTATCTGAGCGGGCAGGTGCTCAGCGATATCACCAGCTCACTGGCGCCAAAAGGCGAAATCACGGCGATCGATCAGATCATGGAAGAAGACAAGGCAGGCATGAAGATGCGCATCTTCCGCATCAAGACCGGTGGTGGCGACCTGAGTGTCATTTGCATGTTCACTAAGGACGGCAAGTTGGCACAGTACACGGTGTACGGCAAGCAGGCCCAGTAAGTCCCCATGGCGGCGGACGCTGCCGCCATGGGGTCTCAGGGCTTGATCAGCCTGACGATATCCCCAATGCGCGCCTCAGTTTCAAAGGCGCCGACGGCGGTCATTTCAGGGCCACGCGGGCCTGTCTTCAGAAAGGCCACAAAACGTCGCGATGGCGCGGTGTAGAAGTTGTAGTCGAAGCCGACGTAACGGCGCACCGGGTACGACACGCTGATGTTCCTTTTGTCGAAGCCGCAAGTCATCAAGGGAATCGCGTTCACCAGCACTGGCAGCACCTGGCCCGGGTGCACACGATCAGCCGGTGCCTTCAGCACAGTCTGCACCGTCAGCGGCCAGCGCTGGGCGGTGCAGCCGTTTTCCTCGATTTGCGCAACAGACTTCAATGGTTCCTCACGCTCGACCAGAACAATCGTGTCGGACTGGCTGATCAGCTCTTCGAGCGCGAGCGGATGGTAGACGGGGCGCATGGCCTGTGCGGGAGTGCAGCAACACAGAAGCGCGAGGGCGAGGAGTCGGAATGAGTGCATGACGCCATCATATAGGAACCTTGCGCGCAGCCTCCCGTCTAACCGCGACAACCCAGCATTCCATGGAGGTCAATGATGCACTATCGTTCCATGTTCCCCGATGATCTGTTTGCCCAGCTCGATCGCTTCCAGCGCGATCTGCAGCAGGCGTTCGACATGGAGTCCAGCATCCGCGGCTTTGCCCGCGGCGGCTTTCCGGCTCTAAATGTCGGCACCACGCAAAAGAGCATCGAGATGTATGTGTTCGCACCCGGCCTGGAGCCGGGAACAATCGATGTGCAGCTGGAGCAGGGCGTGCTGACGATTGCCGGTCAGCGCACTGACGACCTGCATTCGCAGGCCCAGCGTGCGACCGTGCAGATCAACGAACGCTTTGCCGGCAGTTTTCGCCGCGTGCTCACCTTGCCCGACGAGGTGGATGCGGAATCGGTCAGCGCGCACTACCGCGACGGCGTGCTGCACATTTCGGTAGCCCGGCGCGAATCAGTGCAGCCGCGCCGCATTTCAGTTCACTAAAATGGGAGGGCAGCATGGATACAGATAAGCAAAGCCAGGCGATGGGCCAGGGCGCCGAGCCGGCGCAGGCGCAGCAGGTTGGCGACGGCCGCATGGAAGGGCAGGGCACGGGCCAGCAGGGGGCGGCAGCGGCAGGCGCGGCTGGCACGCGCAACGTGGGTGTCCTCACCCCGCCAGTGGATGTAATCGAGGACGCCGGCGGTATTACTTTGCTGGCTGACATACCGGGTGTTTCCCGCGAAAACCTTCATCTGCGCCTGGAGGCGCATAGTCTGACCATCGAGGGTGCGCTTTCGCTTGATATTCCGCAGGACATGCAGTCCCGCTATGCAGAGGTGCGGCATCAGCACTACGAGCGGACGTTTGCGCTGTCGCGCGACCTGGATGGCGCGCAAGCGACGGCGGAACTGGCACAAGGCGTGTTGAAGATCCGCATTCCCAAAACGCAGCAGGCGGCGCCACGCAAGATCCCGGTCAGCGCAGCGCCCAGGTAGCAGCGGCGCTGCGCAGCAAGGCCAGCTTACCCCAATGAGCCGAAGGCCGCCGGGCGGGCGTAGGCGCGCAGAACGTGATCGGCAGAAATGCGGTCCAGGTAGGCCGCGACAATTTGCTCGATCCTGTCGAAGTTGTCAGGATCGGCCCAGTGGCCCAGTCCATGCAGGGCGGCCTCCTGGCATGCCAGCGAATCGAGCGCGAGGACTGCTTCGAGCACATCGAACATGACGACCTCGTATCGCTTGCTTTCCGCGCCAAACGTGGCGTGAATGGGCATGATGTCGAACCACATGTAGCAAACGCTGTTCAACACGGAATGTTCTTCCTCTTTGCTGTTGCGGCATGGGGCGTCCGTGCACCGCTCTGAAAAAATGCCGCTGAAGAGATTGGATAGCGCACGCACGCAGGTCAGGCGATCCGCTTCGGGTAGCGACGGGTCTTTCAGCGTGTAAATGTCGGCCGAGCTCATCAAAAGATAGTCAAATCCGTTCCTGAGCTGTTCGTCGGAGAAACGACGCAAACTGTCCGAGGATGTATTGAACAGCCGTCTCAGGCAGGCGAGGGTGGTGCTGGCCGGCAGTTGCCATGCAAGGGCGGCATCGCTCCATGCCCAGTCGTTCCAGCCGTTGTCGTCCACAGGATGGTCGAAGCAGTGGCTGATCCAGTCTTCATAGACGGAGGAATCGGGTTCGATCGGCGCGGCGGGTATTGTCATGGTGAGGGACATTGCTGAGTTGGTGGATGCAGTGAGCCTTTCATGATCGCACGGGCGGGCTGATCGCACCACTTGCTGGCGTGGTATGGGCCCGCGGCCGCGCGAAGGCGATGGGGGCGTTTTTGCTGGCAAAGCGCTGCCGCGCTGCCCCAAAAACAGGCGCGATTGTGGCAGGAATGGCAGCAAGCTGTTGAATTTTCAGCGATTTCCAAGCTTGGCTACCTGCAATAAGTGCCTTTTGCGTGCTATACTAGTGGGTTCCTGATTCAAGCAATACCCGTACACCTTCGTACACCACGTACATTTCCGTTCTTTACGACCATGTCAAATTCTAAACGCGCAATTCGCAACATCGCCATCATCGCCCACGTTGACCACGGCAAAACCACCCTCGTGGACCAGCTGCTGCGCCAGTCTGGTACCTTCCGTGAAAACCAGGCGGTCGATACCCGCGTCATGGATTCGAACGACCTCGAAAAAGAACGCGGCATCACGATTCTGTCGAAGAACTGCGCGGTTGAATACGAAGGCACCCACATCAACATCGTTGACACCCCAGGCCACGCCGACTTCGGCGGCGAAGTCGAGCGCGTGCTGTCGATGGTGGATTCGGTGCTGCTGCTGGTCGATGCACAAGAAGGCCCGATGCCACAGACCCGTTTCGTCACGCGCAAGGCGCTGGCGCTGGGCCTGAAGCCAATCGTGGTCGTCAACAAGGTGGACCGTCCGGGCGCGCGCGCTGACTGGGCCATCAACCAGACGTTCGAACTGTTCGACAAACTGGGCGCCAGCGATGAACAGCTGGACTTCCCGATCGTCTACGCATCGGGCCTGAACGGTTACGCCGGTCTGACCGAAGACGTGCGCGAAGGCGACATGAAGCCTTTGTTCGACGCCATTCTGCAACACGTGCCAGTGCGCGATGACAATCCGGACGGCCCGCTGCAGATGCAAATCACCTCGCTCGACTACTCGTCGTACGTGGGTAAAATCGGCATTGGCCGCGTCAATCGCGGCCGCGTCAAAACCGGCCAGGACGTCGTTGTCATCAACGGTCCAGGCGGCACCCCAATCAAGGGCCGCATCAACCAGGTGCTGAATTTCAAGGGCCTGGAGCGCGTGCTGGTGGACGAAGCGGTTGCCGGCGACATTTGCCTGATCAACGGTATCGACGAAATCGGCATCGGTTCGACCCTGTGCGCACCGGACGTGCAAGAAGCGTTGCCAATGCTGACCGTCGACGAGCCAACCCTGACCATGAACTTCATGGTCAACAACTCGCCACTGGCTGGCCGCGAAGGCAAGTTCGTCACCAGCCGTCAGCTGCGTGACCGCCTCGACCGCGAACTGAAGGCCAACGTCGCCCTGCGCGTGGCACCAACCGACGACGACACCATCTTTGAAGTGTCGGGTCGCGGCGAACTGCACCTGACGATTCTGATCGAAAACATGCGCCGCGAAGGCTTCGAGCTGGCCGTGTCGCGTCCACGCGTAGTGTTCAAGATGGTCGATGGCGTGCGCCACGAGCCGTTCGAGAACCTGTCGGTTGACGTCGAAGAAGTCAACCAGGGTGGCGTGATGGAAGAATTGGGCCGTCGCCGTGGCGACCTGACCAACATGGAATCGGATGGTAAAGGCCGTGTTCGCCTTGAGTACAAGATCCCTGCACGCGGTCTGATCGGTTTCCAGGGCGAATTCATGACCCTGACCCGCGGTACCGGCCTGATGTCGCACGTGTTCGATGAATACGCGCCTGTCGACAACAGCAAGGGCGAAATGGCTGGCCGCCGCAATGGCGTGCTCATTTCGCAGGATGACGGCGCTGCCGTTGCCTACGCCATCTGGAAACTGCAAGACCGCGGCCGTATGTTCGTGGTCCACAACGACCCAGTGTACGAAGGCATGATCATCGGTATCCACTCCCGTGACAACGATCTGGTGGTCAACCCGATCAAGGGCAAGCAGCTGACCAACGTGCGTTCGTCGGGTACCGATGAAGCCGTGCGTCTGGTGCCGCCAGTCCAGATGTCGCTCGAGTACGCTGTGGAATTCATTGCTGACGACGAGCTGGTTGAAATCACGCCAAAATCGATTCGTCTGCGCAAGCGCTACCTGAAAGAGCACGAGCGCAAGAAGGCCAGCCGCGAAGCGTAAGCCGCGCCGCTCTCATCGAACCCGCTGTCCGGTTATCCGGGCAGCGGGTTTTTTATGTGTACATAGAATTAAATGTTGGTGTTGTAAAACTTCCAATTCCCTTAAATAAAATTGACGTTTGTTCATCTGGCTACGATACTTGCCGGCTGTTCAATATTTTGCGCTGTTTTGGCATGCTGATCTTTTCCTGTCACCTTTTTTGAAGTGTACTCATGACGACCAAGTTTTCACGCTTTTCCTTCGCGAGCGCCGGGTTCGCACTAGTCACGCTGCTCTCCGCCTGCGGCGGCGGCGGCGGGGCAGACCAGTCACTCAATCTGAACGGTACCGGACCGCAGTCGCCGCCGTCGGGACAGCAGCCGCCGACCACGCCAACACCAACACCCACACCAACCCAAGCGGTCAAGCCGCCCGTGGTGCTGGCCGAAACCTTTGCTGCCACCATCAATCAGGAAAATGCGCTCGACGTGCTGGCCAATGACAGCCATCCTGACCGTCTGAAGCTCGAACTGGTCAGCGTAGCAGCGCCGCTGCATGGAAGCGCGGTCATCAAGAATGGTGCCATTTCCTATACGCCGGCAGCAGGTTACGCCGGTGAAGACAAACTCAGCTACGTGGTGCGCGCCGTTGGCGGCACTGCCACCGCGACTGGCGAGCTGACGGTGGTGGTCGGTACGCCGCTGCGTCTGGCGGGCAAGCTGTCCTTGCTTGACGGCGTGGACAGTACCGTCACGGTCAAGGTGGGCGGGCGGGCGTTCACGCAAACTGTCATCAACGAACGCTTTTACGAGATCCCGGTTGTATTCGAGGCACCGGACGCGATGGTCACCATCACCGTGCAGCCCATCCGTGCCAACGACCGGTACATCAAGATGATCACTCTGGCCGGCACCGCCCGTTCGCTGCTGACGGCCAGCGCCGGCACTGGCCGCGTGCACGACGGTCAAGTGGCGGACTTGAATGTGAGTCTGGTGTCGAGTGGCCGCTACATCGCGCTGCGTGATGCGAACACCGGCCTGGTGCCGGCAAATCAGAACGCGCTGGACGTGGCCAATGGCAGAATCAATCAGGCGCAGATTTTCCAGGTGGCCGCCATGATGCGTCTGGCGACCCGTGCGCTCAGCCTGCAGCAGCCTGCCTTGCCTTTGCCAGCGGGCGTGCCCGACACGCTGGAGCTGGTGCAGAACGAGGCCACGTATGCTGTATTTGCCAAGGACGTGTACCAAAACCATGCGGACCTGATCGAACCGGCCAAGCAGGAATTGCAGCAAAACGCATTCGATTTGTCGGTGCCAAGCCTGGTGATCGATCGCGAGCGCGTCCTGATACTCGACAACGGTTTGCTGCCATCGGGTGCCAATCCCGGACTGGAAGTACGGCTGGCGCCGGGTGGCGTGGCTCAATTGTCGGTCAACAATGCGATGGTCAGTGGTACCTGGAGCAAGGACCGTGCGCTGGACATTGCGTTCAATGCCGCGCCAACGCGCAGCGGCGTGACCGTCCATGGCGATACGGGGACGTTTACGATTAATTCGGTCAAGTTGCGTCAGGTGACGGGTGGACCGAATCACGGTCTGATGGCCGTGACCAGCATCGGTTCGTTCAACTATATCGGTCGGGGTGGCGCCACCGCCGAGCCGTACGAAGAAACCGTAACCTATGCGTTTGACGCATGGGATAGCTTGCCAGCCCTGGCGGCGCAGGATATTTCCGGCAAATCGTTCGGGGGCGCGCCTGTGCTGTCGGCCGTGCCAAGTACGGGGCTGTCGCGCATCGCCTTTGCCGCCAACGGCACGGCGGTCATGCTCGAACAGCCAGGGATGAGCGTCAACTGGAGCATTGTCGATGGCAAACTGCACCTGGTGTTTGGCAATGGCACCGTCTACGACATGGCGCGCGCAACGAACCTGAGCTTGAACACGCAGCGCTGGCTGGTGCGTTACAGCACGCCAACCGAAATGCGCACCTACGGCGTGAACATGGTGGAAATGCAGCCCGGCCTCGCGTTTTCTGCCGCGCAGGCGGCGCAAACCTGGAGTCTGGGCATTTCGGACCTCAGCGGCGCTTATTTCATCAAGCTGCGCGCTGACCAGAACGGTCTCGAAACGATCCTCAATCCCGACGGGACCAGTCGCGACGTGACCACCAATTCCTGGCTGCTCGACAATGGCCGTCTGGTCATTAACGTCTATCGTCGCGCCAACGGTTCGCGGATTGGCGTGTGCCCGCCAGGCGAGACCTGCACGCTGCAGTCACAACGCGACTGGACCTTGCTGCGTGATGACGGCAACAGCATTACCGTGCTGGACAACTACACCAACCAGTCGAACCTGGGGCGGGTGCTGGTCTATTACCATCACAATTTGTAGTGCATTGCACTGGGGCGCAGCCAGCGCCCCTGGTCGCGCCGCCCGCTGTCGCCGTCTGGCCCAGCGGGCTTTTCTTGCCTGCCAGCCCGATCCCCCTCAAGTGCGCTATCATAACGGCCTCGTTCGCCATTGCCGGTAGCGGCAAGGGCGAAAACCGTTGTGGAATATGAAATAAAATGGAATCTGGAACCAGTCTTGCGGGTGCGCCTGCCGTCGAAACCACAGGGCAACGCGGCCTGCCTGCGCGCACCTTGTCGGTTGCCCCCATGATGGACTGGACCGACCGTCATTGCCGCGTGTTCCACCGTCAAATCACCCGCCATACCTGGCTCTACACCGAGATGGTGACCACCGGCGCCCTGGTGTATGGCGATGTGGAGCGGCATCTGCGCTTCAACGAAGAAGAACATCCCGTTGCCCTGCAGCTGGGCGGCAGCGATCCGGCCGACCTGGCTACCAGCGCCAGGCTGGGCCAGCAGTGGGGGTACGACGAGATCAACCTCAATTGCGGCTGCCCGTCGGAACGGGTGCAGAAGGGCGCCTTTGGCGCTTGCCTGATGGCCGAACCGCAACTGGTGGCCGACTGTGTCAAGGCCATGCGTGACGCCGTCACCATTGACGTGACCGTCAAACACCGGATTGGCATTGACCGCAACGAGGACTACGCCTTTGTGCGCGACTTTGTTGGCACGATCGCCGATGCCGGTTGCAAGACATTCATCGTGCATGCCCGCAATGCCATTCTGAAAGGGCTCTCGCCCAAGGAAAACCGCGAGATTCCACCGCTCAAGTACGAGGTGGCTTACCAGCTCAAGCGCGAGTTTCCGGATCTGGAAATCATCATCAACGGCGGCATCAAGTCCGATGACGAGATTGCCACCCATTTGCAGCATGTCGACGGCGTGATGCTGGGACGCGAGGCGTATCACAACCCGTATGCGATGGCCAGCTACGATGGCCGTTTTTACGGCGACGACAGCGCCGTCAAATCGCGCGAGCAAGTGCTCGAGGCGATGATTCCCTACATTCAGGCACAGCTGGACCTGCACGCCAGCCGCGGCCTGAAGCTCAATTCGATCACCCGCCACATGCTGGGACTGATGGCAGGCCTGCCGGGCGCACGCGCGTTCCGCCAGACCATGTCCGATCCCAAGAAGCTGGCCGGGGCCGATCCCCGTTTGTTGCTCGAAGCAGCAGCGCGCATGCGTAGCAGCGCGGAGTAAGCAAACACCCCACATCGCCCTCGCGCAGGCGGGGGCCCATTCCACCTCGCCGAGGTTGTTCAGCGTGGTATAGGGGGCTCGCATGCGAGCCCGCCTCCGCGAGGGCGATGTCGTTTTAGCTACCGGTTTTCTCCGGTAATTATCGGTCCAACAAGCTGTCCATTTATAATTCTTTTAAGTAATTATAGTTTCCTTTATACAATCACAATAAAATGTGTTGTTCTAGCGAAACAATGCGTGCAAGCGGCGATATTTTTGCATCCGCAGTCATTTTTTTGATTTATCCTGACTGAAATACGCAGATATCCACATCGTGGGTTTCTTCCAAACGGCGCGCCAAAAGTGCCCGTTGATGCGGCCAAAAATCCATCCATCGCAGCTTTTAAAAGACACGTCTATGAATTTATCCAACATGAAGGTCGGTATCCGTCTCGGCCTCGGCTTTTGCCTGGTCCTGTTCTTCCTGGTCGCGGTCACCTGCGTGGGTATTTACAACATGAAGTTGATTCAGGACCGCCTGGACAACGTCGTGGGCGTGAACAACGTCGTCAACCGCCTGGTGATCAATATGCGCGCCAACGTGGGCGACCGCATCACCTCGCTGCGCATTCTGACCCTGCTGTCCGAGCCGGACGACATGGCGCCGGAAATGAAGCGCGTGAGCGAGCTGGCGGCGGCCTACGATGTCGACCAGAAGAAGCTGACCGAAAAGTTCGACAGCGAGGCCAGCACCACGGCCCAGGAAAAGGACTTGCTCAAGCAAATCAAGGAACATGAAGCGGTGGCCATGCCTGCCATCGCCAAGGCATCGGAAATGTGGCTCGGTGGTAAAGCCGAAGACGCGACCAAGGTCTTGATCCGCGAAATTCGCCCGGCCCAGAAAAAATGGATGGCGGCACTGGAACAATTGGCAGTGCTGGAAGAAAAAGCAACCGCACAAGCCGCGGCCGACGCCGGCGGTGCGTACAGCCTGGCACGCAATACCATGCTGGGGCTAGGCGGCCTGGCCGTCTTCCTGGGCGTTCTGGCTGCTGTGGCCATTACCCGCGGCCTGATCAAGCAGCTTGGCGGCGAACCCGATTACACGGCTCGCATTGCCAGCAGCATCGCCCACGGCGACCTGTCGGTGTCGATTGATACCACCCGCGCCGCCAAAGGCAGCCTGCTGATGGAAGTGCGTGAAATGCGCAACAGCCTGAAAGATATCGTGGGCCAGGTCCGCGTGGGTACCGAAACCATCGGCACCGCATCGCGTGAAATCGCCGCCGGCAATATCGATCTGTCCTCGCGCACCGAAATGCAAGCGAGCTCGCTGGAAAAGACCGCGTCGGCCATGGAAGAGCTGACCTCGACCGTCAAACAGAATGCCGACAATGCCCGCGAAGCCAACCTGCTGGCCGCGACCGCATCGGACGTGGCACGCAAGGGTGGCGAAGTGGTGTCGCAAGTGGTTGACACCATGGGCTCGATCAACACCTCGGCCAACAAGATTGTCGACATCATCGGCGTGATCGATGGCATCGCGTTCCAGACCAACATTCTGGCCTTGAACGCGGCCGTGGAAGCGGCCCGTGCCGGCGAACAAGGCCGCGGCTTTGCCGTGGTGGCGTCCGAAGTACGCAACCTGGCCCAGCGCAGCGCCGCTGCCGCCAAGGAAATCAAGACCCTGATTGGCGATTCGGTCGAGAAGGTCGAACGCGGCAGCAAGCTGGTCGGCCAGGCCGGCGTGACGATGGATGAAGTCGTTGCCAGCGTCAAGCGCGTGACCGACATCATGAGCGAGATTTCCAACGCCAGCCAGGAGCAGAGCGCCGGGATCGAACAGGTCAACCGTTCGATCATCGAGATGGATGCCATGACCCAGCAAAATGCCGCGCTGGTGGAAGAAGCGGCCGCTGCCGCCCAGAGTCTGCAAGACCAGGCCAGCGAACTGGCCCATGTGGTCAGCGTCTTCAAGCTGGTCGACGGCGAGCAAGCGCAGACGGTACAGCATTCGGTCCTGGAAACGGCGCCGGTCGCCTCGGCCACCAAGCCGGCCGCACGTCCGGCTGCCAAGGCCAAGCCAGCGCTCAAGCGCCCGGCAGCAGCGCCAGCCGCCGCGCCCGCCGCCAAGCCCAAGAAAATTGCCAGCGCCGCCAGCAGCGACGAGTGGGAAGAGTTCTGATTCGCAGTCTTTAGCTTGTTCGAAGTCGAAGTGGAGGGGATTATGAATACCAATGCGCGTTATCTCAGTGTTCTTGCAGCGTTGACGATGTCGGTCATGGGCAGTGCAGCCATGGCGGCCGAAGTTCCCGCCGTCTTTAACGCGGCCGCCTGCAAGGCCGAATATCCGAAAGCCTCGCTGATGAACGAGGAACAGGGGACGGTATCCATGTCCTTCCTGATCGCCCCGGACGGCAGTGTGGTCGAGTCGAAGCTGGAAAAAACCAGCGGCTTCAAGAATTTGGACAAGGCGGCCATCAAATCGATTTCCGCCTGCAAGTTCAAGCCTGGCACCAAGGATGGCGCACCCGCGCAAACCTGGACCAAAGTCGACTACGCCTGGAAGCTCGACTAAGTTTTCGCTGTACCGGCCTGGCCTGCACATCTGGCCGGGCCGCCTTCCTTCAGCCGCGCGCTGCTTGCCCGGCCACACTGTTACGCTCCCTGTGTTGTCAACTTCTTCAGCTGGACAGGAAGCTCATCATGCGCCCCTTTTCCTTCGTTTGCGGCCTCGCCGCGCTGGCACTGGCGGGCTGCGCCAGTGCGCCGCCGGATCCGCCGGTTTCTTTGATCAATAGCCTGTCGTTTGATAATCCCATGAGCGGCAAGCGCGATGGCTTGCGTTCGGCCTGGCCTGTGCACAGCCTGACCGGCAGCAGCGAGCACTTTCCCCTGGCCCAGTTGCGCCAGTGCGATGCCGCGGGCAACTGTAGCTGGGGCGTGCTGCGCGCGCAGCGCAGTTTCGGCACCGTGCGTGCGGTTGACGGCGGCGTGTCGCTCGAGCTCGATTTGATGGTTGATGTCGACCGCAGCCAGCACGCGGCCACGCCGCAGCAGAACGGCAGCATGACCATCCCGGCCAATGTGGGTGCGCTGCAGGCCAGGCAGCATGTGCAGCGCGCGCTGTTCCTGCCCTATGGCAAAGTAGAAACCATCACGCTCGACTTTGGCGTGCGCTTTGATTTGTGCGCGTTCCGACTCGATGCCGCGCGCCAGCCCACCGACCAGTGCGACCTGCCTTATTTTTGATTTATAAACTATTTCGTTTACTTATTGATGGGCTGATCGTATAGTCAGGGCATGCACACCAAGCTCCTGATTGCCGCCGCCTGTCTGCTGGGCCTGTTTGCCACGATAGGCGCATCGCTGCCGTACCCCATCTTGCCACCGCTGTTTGCCTCTGGCGCCAGCAATGGCTTGAATTCTTTCATGGGTTTGCCGCCCAAATTTTTGTTTGGCCTGGCCCTGACCATCAATCCGCTGGGTCTCTTGATTGGCAATGCGCTGCTGGGCCCGCTGTCCGACCGCTACGGGCGCCGCCCCATGCTGCTGTTGACGGCGCTGGGCGCGGCGATCGGCCACGCCGTCACGGCCGGGGCCTTGCTGGTCGAATCCTACCCCCTGTTCATTGTGGCGCGCTTTGGCACCGGCCTGATGGAAGGCAATGGCGCCGTGGCACGCGCGCTGCTGGCCGACAAGCTCGAGGGCGATCTGCGCGTGCGCGCCCTGTCATGGCTGAACGGGGCGTTTTACATGGGCTGGCTGGCCGGGCCCTTGCTGGCGGGCGCCACGCTGGTGTTTGGCATCACAGTGCCGTTCTGGATCGCCTGCGGCGCCCTGGTGCTGACCGCCGCGATGGTGGCGCTGGCCTTGCCGCAGGAAGCGCCGTCCAAAGCGACCAGCGCCTGGTGGCAGGTGGCACGCGACCAGCATGCTTTTAATTTGCTGCGCCATACCGAACTGCGCATGCTGTTCATTGTCCAACTGGCGTACACCTGCGGCGTGACGGCGTTCTACGAGTTCTATCCCCTGTGGCTGGTGGAGGTGGCGGGCTATGGGGCCACGGGTATTGCCTGGCTCACGGCGGCGCTGTGCGGCCTCATGACGCTCACATCGCTGGTGGCAGGGCGGCCCAGCGCCATTGCACCCTTGCGCCGCGCAGCCTGGAATGCCACCGCGGTGGCCGCCACTGTGGCCCTGGTTGCGGTGGGCAACGTGTGGGTCGGCATTGCCGCCATCGTCCTGTTTGGCATTCCCAACGCGTTTTACAACGCGGTGGTGCCAGGCTGGTGCGCCGAACGCTTTGGCAGCTTTGGCCATGGCGCCGTCATGGGCTTGCTGTCGACCACCTTCTGCCTGGCCAACATCCTGATGGCGCTGGCCGGTTCCGTACTGACCCTGCTCGATACCCGCCTGATTTTACTGCTGGGCGCGGCACTTGCTGCCTGGGCAGGCTGGCGCTTGCGCGGCTGGCGCGTGCAAATGGCCGGACCAGCCGCCGGGGTGGCGCCATGAAATCGTCCGAACAGATTCTGTTCTTGCTGAAAACGCGCGGGCCATCCAGCACACAGGCGCTGGCCAGCGCGCTGGCGATTACCTCGATGGGCGCGCGGCGCCAGCTCGAAGCGGCCCACGAAAAAGGACTGGTCAGTTTCGACGAGGTGGCTGACAAGGTGGGCCGGCCGTCCCGCCGCTGGGTGCTGACGGCCGCAGGCCATGCGCGTTTCCCGGACCGCCATGCCGACCTGACCGTGCAGTTGATCCTGCAAGCGCGCAGCGTGTTTGGCGAAGCGGGACTGGACCAGCTCATTGCCGCGCGCGATCAAGCGATCGAAGCCAATTACCGCATGGAAGTGGCGGATCAGCCGGATCTGGCGGCCAAGGTTGATGCGCTGGCACGGCTGCGCGATGCGGAGGGCTATATGGCCGAGACGGAACAGTGTGCCGATGGCAGCGTGCTGCTGGTCGAGAACCATTGCCCGATCTGCGCGGCGGCGCGCGAATGCCAGAATTTCTGCCGCGCCGAACTGGCCATTTTCCAGCGTGTACTGGGCGACGAGTGCCAGGTTGAACGGGCCGAGCATCTGCTGTCCGGCGGGCGCCGCTGTGTGTACCGCATCCGGCCCGCCAGCAGCGGGTAGAATGCCGGCATGCATGTCGGCCCGACCACACCCATCACCTTGCGCCCGGCCCAGGCCAGCGATGCCGCCGGCATTGCCGACCTGTTTATCCAGCTTGGCTACGACACGCCCCTGTCCCATCTGCAGCAACAATTAAGCTGCGCCGGCGCCGAGGTGACCGTGGCCATGGACCATGGCGCGCTGGTCGGGGTGCTGGTCATGCATCTGTTTGCCCCCTTGCATGTGGCCCGTCCCTGGGCTGTGATTTCAGCGCTGGTGGTCGATGCCACCTGGCGTTCGCAGGGCGCTGGCGCGGCGCTGGTTGCGCATGCACAGCAATGGGCCCAAGCGCGCAACTGTGCGCACCTGGAACTGGCCTGCAGCGAAAAACGCACCGAGGCACATCGCTTTTACCTCACGCAAGGCTTCCAGGAAGTGCGCAAACGTTTCGTAAAACGCTTCTGACTGCCAGAAAAGTAAGCAATGTGTAGCATTTTGTGCAAACACTTGCTCAAAAGGATTGTTAATACTGCTACACTAGGCCCCTTTCCTGGCGCGACCGTCGGTAATCTGCGCCATTTGCAGTCAACATCGCCGATCCGTGCTTCCCTTGTTTTAGAGTCATCAGGAAGACCCATGAGTGCAGGACAGTTCACGCTGAGCGCCGCGTCCGACCTTACCCAGTACGCCGTGCAGGCCGATATTCTCGACGCCGAGCATCAGTTCGAAGCGGTGCACAGCCGCGCCGGCGGCGCCCTGCTGTTTTTCATTGGCAGTGGCGAAGCGCTGTGCGTGGCCAAGGAAGAGTCGGGGCGCGAACATGGATGGGCACGGTCCGATCTGTCCAGCGGCCAGACCCGGCGCGATTTTCCGTGGGGTGCCAGCTGCAAGCAGTTCGCTGCCGTGCAAGGCGAGTCCGGCGCCATTGACCTGGCCATGGTGCTGTCCGATGGCAGCGATGACCACCTCTACCTCAGCCTGGGCAATTCCGATGCCGATACCAGCTGGACCGATGCGCCCGGCTGGTTGCCCTGTCCCTACAATGCGGAAGACAGCGCGGCGCCGGAGCCGCTGCACATTGCCAGGGTCTTCATCAGCGACGCCAGCGACCGCTACGAAATCGCGATCGATATCATCGCCAACCCGGGCGCGCGCGAACTGGTCCTGCGCCGCTACTATCTGGATTTAAGCACGCCCAGCCATCCGACCTGGATTGCCCACGCCAGCGCTGCGGCGCCCCTGCTGGACGGCTTTGCCAGCGTATTGGGCCGCGCGGACTGCAGCGAGGGCGTGTACACCCTGTCAGGCGGCAATGGGTTGCGCCGATTGCAGTACAGCAGCTTGCACGGTGCGGGCGGGCAGGTCACGCCAGCGCCGGTCGCACTGCGCTTGCCAGGCGACCAGGTGCCGGAGGCGATCGCCGCCTGCCGCAACGTCGACAACAGCACCGATCTGTACGTGGCGGCCCAGGGCGGCCTGTATATGTTTGCCGCCGGCAGCCCGCGCGAAGCCCAGGCCGTGCACCTGGCACAGGCCCCCTTGTTCGAGCAGGTGCGCAGCCTGCGCGCACTGCGGGCGGGCGAGCGCGTGGTGGTATGGGGTTTGCGCGCCGACGGCAGCCTGTTCTACCTGAGCTGCGCCCAAGGCCAGGCGGCCGACCCCGGCGCCTGGAGCAAACCCTTGTGCATGCTGGCTGGCGTGAGCGCCTTTTCGCCGTTCTACGACCGCCTGCATGGCGCACTGGTGCTGCTGGCGCGCGGCGCCGACGGCCTGCTGAAATCGGTCAAGTCGCCCGTGACCGGCTTGTGGAACCGGCGCCGCATCATGCTGCCGCCGTCGAACTTGCTGCAGCAGGCATGCAGCAGTTCTGCCTACGTCACTTGCATTCGCGTCAGCGATGAGAACGGCATGCCCGTGCCACACGCGGCTGTACAGCTCAGTGCGAGCAGTGTGACTTCGGTGCATATCAATGGCTTGTACCGGATGGTGGGGCCGGTGGCCCTGAGCGTGCTCACCGATGCCCACGGTGCCCTGCACATTGTGGATCATGTGAGCGGCCTGGCGGGCGCGCGCTTCGAAGTGCGCGCCGGCGCCTGCAGCCTGATGGTCAACCCGATGGAGCAAGCCTTTCAGACCGCCGCCGGCATGGCCGACGATGCCTCGCTTGGCAAGGCTTACCTGGCGCTGGGCAGCCAGAATGCCGCGCGCGCCAAGCCTGGGACAGCTGCGCCGGCCGCGTTTCCGCATGCCGTGCATGGCGACGTGGGCGATCTGTTCAGCTGGCTGGAATGCGGCACAGCCACCCACGCCCGGATCGTGCACGACAGCGCGACCGGTCTGTGGCATCTGCTGGCCACCATTGGCGGACAGTTATTCCACGGCGTGCTCGACTGCATCGAGAAGATCGTGGCCGCCACCCTGTGGGTGATTGGCTCGGTCAAGGGCAGCGTGGCTGAGCCTGGTGGCCTGCAGGCAGTGCCGGTGGCCGCCCTGCGCCGCGCCGCCCTGTGAGGGCCGTGGCCGCCCTAGTTGACTGAGGCGAGCTTGGCGCGCCGCGCTTCCTGGCGCCGGTCGTAGTTTTCGATCAGCAGTTCTTGCGCCAGCTCGTCGCCGATGCCGCGCAGCTTGAGGAAGCGCTGGGCTGCATCGCTGCCAAAAGCACGTTGCAAAGCAGCAGCTTCGGTAATCTGGGAGGCGGTTTGGTGATCCTGGCGGCGCTCCTGCTGGCGGCGTTCCATCTCGTCCATGTTGTTCTCCTCGGTAGGTGATGTCTTTATAGCACGAGAAAGCGCTGCACGGTTGAAAGCGCGGCCTGCATCGCCACGCCGTAATACTGAAGCAGAGGAAATAAGGGATTGGAAACGATATCGCTGCTGCTATGCGTGGCGTCGTGCCCACAGTTGCCGCAAGTGTGACGGCGGTGGGGGCGCTCGGCAAAGCTGCCCAGATCGAGATGCGGATGGCCGCAGTGCCGGCAATCGACGCAACCGAGTTGGCGGCCCTGCGCCATGGCATCGAGCAGCGCCGTGACGGCAGGCGGCGTCAGGTTCACCTGCACGATGTCAGCGTTGGCAAACAAGCCGCTGCGGTGGTCGTAGCGCAGCGCCAGCGCCGCACTGGCCTGGGGGAGGGTGGGGCGCAGGGTCAGGTCGATGAGCTGTGGCTGGCGCACATAAGCCATGGCGCAATCGGCGGCAGCACAGCGCTGTTCGCCTTGTTCGGCCAGCGCTTGCAGATCGGCCTTGGTGCCCCAGTAATGCTGGTGACTGCGGCACCAGGCGCGCGCTGCGCCATTGCGGTATTTGCCGGCGGCGACCAGGTGGCAGCCGATGCGCGCGTCGTCACCCTGGTGCGCCGGAAATACCCCATGTACCGCCGCGCTGCTGACCGTGATGTGGCCCACCGTTGCCGCGTGCGGCCAGAAGATCGGCAGCGCTTGCGCCATTAATCGGCATGCGCGGTGTACAAGCCGCCGTTGCCGTCTGGCAGCCAGGTTTCAGCCAGGTCGGAGCTGACATCGAAAAAGCCCAGCGCATGCTTGCCGGCCAGGCGGAATACCGCTTCCCATGCAGCGTCCACATTGTCCCAGCCGAAGGTCATATAGATCAGGGCACTGCCGATGGTGTAGTCGGTGCCGTTGCCATCGTCTTCCAGCAGCGGCGGGAAAATCTGGGCGATTTCTTCATAGAAGGCACGCAGGGCAGGGCCGCAGACGGCCGCGTCATCGTAGCCGTGATCTTCCTTCCATTCGGATTGCGCGTCATACCAGTCGAGAAAGGGGCCGCGCTTTTTGGCCGGCGCGGCAGCGGGGGTGAAGACCATCAAGTCGTAGCTCATTCGACATTCCATGTGGGCGAGGGCTTGATTTTACCCGCGGGCGGGCGGCCCGATATGAAAAAAGCCGGCACAAGGCCGGCTTTCAGTTCAGACAGAAAAGACTGTCTTAGAAGCTGACGCGCAAGCCGAAGCCGATGTTCTGGGCTTTCAGGTGGCCGCCGTCTTCTTTCACGACTTTGCCGAAGTTTTCGTACTGAGCAATTGCCACAACTTCCGGGGTGATTGCGTACGACACGCCGAAGCCCAGAACTGGGCTGGTCTGGCGGGTTTTTTCGGAAACTTCACCGGCAGCCGAGAAACGGGTGCTGGTCGAAGCAACGCCAACCTTGGCGGTCAGAGCGAACTTGTCGTTCAGT
The DNA here is from genome assembly GCF_900129765.1 of Massilia sp. CF038. Taxonomy (GTDB): domain Bacteria; phylum Pseudomonadota; class Gammaproteobacteria; order Burkholderiales; family Burkholderiaceae_D; genus Telluria_A. The sequence goes on along the minus strand of NZ_FQWU01000002.1, from coordinate 1,429,914 downwards.
GGGAACGAACCGGTTGCTGCCAGGTAGGTCACTTGTGGCTCGATGGTGAAGGTGACGTCGTCAGCGGTTGGACGCAGCTTGTTCAGCCACACGTAGCCAACTTCGGCGCCGAAGTTTTTGGTGATCTGGTAGCCACCGAATACCGAACCCGACACATCGTGGTCTTTGACCGAACCGATGTCTTCGATGGTTGCTTTCTGGTGAGCATAGCCCACGGTGCCGCCCAGGTAGGCTTGTGCGTGTGCAGCAACTGGAGCGATGGAGGCAGCTGCGATCAGAGCGATCAGAAGATTCTTTTTCATGGATATCCCAAATAAAGGTTATTGCTGTCTCTCGAATGGACAGCGGGCTACATTATATACAAGCAAGCCAAACCCTGCACCGTGGTGGTGCTTTTATTGTTGTTTTTGGGAAAATCAATTTATATGTATAACAAGATTTGGCGCATGTGCATATGCGGAAAAGCTGGCGCCAATGGCCACTACCAAAGCTTCCACCACGGTTTTTTGTCGCCGTTGGCGGCGTACACAAGTTGCATCACTGGATCTTTCGCACCAAAGTGTGACGGGCAATACTGGACGCGAATTTTTTCACTTGCGCTCTCACCGACGGTGTCGCCATCCCTGATGACCATGCCGTTTTCCAGGAGGTAGTGCGTGATCGCCTCGAATCGCTTCCTTAACTCGGCAGGCGACTCGGCCGCCAACTGGGCTTCCATCTCCATCAGCCCCAGCGCGGCCAAGCCCGTGGTAAAGCCCGCACTGTGCGTTTTGCCATCGTTCCAGCCAACCCGGTAGTCGACCCAGATGGGCAGGGGCGCACCGTGCGGGATGACCTCGGTGGCAAAGTCGGCGAACAGGTTCTTTGGCACAAGCAGGGCTGCATTGGTCCAGAACACGCCAAGCGATTGCGGGGGACGCCATGGCGGCAGCGGTCACCTGGGTCAGCAGCACGGACAGGGGCACAGGCAGGAGCTGCCCGCTCACCGTGACAATCGCATGACAGAGGTGCTGCCGTGCATCAGCGGCGGCATCTGGCCAGAGGAGGCTGCTTGCACATGGTCCTTCCAGATCCGACCAGGGAATCGGCGCGGGCATGATGCCGATGACGACATCGGCTGCGCCGATCCGAAGGGCAATCGTCGCGTCCGTCTGCGCAATGTCCGCAACCGGCGCCAGCTCTGGCCAGTGCGTGCGCAGTGCGGCCGTGAAGTCGCCCGCGGCAAAGGAGGGCGCCGCGTTAAAAAGAATCATGGACATTTGTAGCGGCATGGGCGATTCCGTCGGGTCCAGGTATGCAAGTTGTAAAGCATAAAACGAAAAAAGCCTCGATTCCTGAGGAAACCGAGGCTTTTTGCGTACTGCAATATTCTTTGGGGTGGCTGATGGGGCTCGAACCCACGACAACAGGAATCACAATCCTGGACTCTACCAACTGAGCTACAGCCACCGCTGACGTACATTTGTTCCGATGTTTCCGGGACAGCTCGAAATTATACAAACTTCTGAGCGAACTGGCAAATCTAATTCTCAGATTGCTGCAGCGAGGTTCTTTTCCGCGCCAAGACGCACTTCCAGCACCGCCTGCTGCAAGTTTAACAGGGTAAGAAACGCGTCAGACAATGCTGCCTGCGCGCCGCTTGTGTAGGCGTGCAAATACGGGGGCACGTCATTGGAAGGATTGAGCGCACCTGCCGCCGTGAGCAAGCGCGCCAGCTGACGCGCCACGGCGTGACCCGTATCGATGAGTTTGACCTCGCCCTGGGCGTGCTCGGCAATAATCGTTTCGATGGCGGCCTGAACGAAAGGGTAGTGGGTGCAGCCCAGTACCAGCGTATCTGCCCCCTGTTGGAGCAGCGGCGCGATAAAACGTTCCAGCATGGCGCGCGTGGCCGGGTCGTCCAGCTGGCCGCGTTCGATCTGTTCGACCAGGCCAGGGCAACCTTGCAGCAGGAACTGTGCCTGGCTGGCCGCCGTGATCTGGTCACGCAGCACGAGGAATTTTTCGCCGGCGATGGTGACATTGGTCGCGATGACGCCGACCTTGCCATTGCGCGTGGCTGCCGCGGCGGGTTTGAGGCCAGGCTCCACACCCACAATGGGCATGAGCGGGTAATGCGTGCGCAGCAGCTTGATGGCAGCCACAGTGGCCGTGTTACACGCCACCACCAGCGCCTTGGCGCCTTGCGCGACAAGAAATTGTGCGACCGCCAGCGACCGCTCGGCCACGACCGATTCCGGCTTGTTGCCGTAAGGCGCAAAGCCCGAGTCCGCGAAGTACAGCAAATGCTCGTGCGGCAGCTGCGCCTGGATATGGCGCAGCACCGACAAGCCGCCGACGCCGGAATCGAACACGCCGATAGGAGCATCGGCGTTGACGGACGCTGCCAGCATCAGGCAGAGATCACTGGCACGTTCAGCGCTTCGATCTTGGCAGCCCATTCCTTCGGACCGGTGGTGTGCACCGAAGTTCCGTTGGCGTCGACCGCGACGGTGACCGGCATGTCGGTCACATCGAACTCGTAGATCGCTTCCATGCCCATGTCGTGGAAGCCCAGCACCTTGGCGCTCTTGATGGCCTTGGAGACCAGATACGCCGCGCCCCCCACTGCCATCAGGTAAGCCGATTTGTGCTTCTGAATCGACTCGATGGCGGCCGGGCCGCGTTCGGCCTTGCCGATCATGGCGATCAGGCCGGTTTTTTCCAGCATCATGTCGGTGAACTTGTCCATGCGCGTGGCCGTGGTTGGACCAGCCGGGCCGACGGCTTCGTCACGCACCGGATCGACCGGGCCCACGTAATAAATGACGCGATTGGTAAAGTCGACCGGCAGCGGCTCGCCCTTGGCCAGCATGTCCTGGATGCGCTTGTGCGCAGCATCGCGGCCGGTGAGCATTTTGCCGTTCAACAGCAGGGTCTGGCCTGGCTTCCAGGAAGCGACTTCTTCCTTCGTGAGCGTGTTCAGGTCAACGCGGCGCGATTTTTCGGTGTCCGCGGTCCAGTGCACATCCGGCCAGGTCGACAGCGACGGCGGCTCCATATAGGCCGGGCCCGAACCGTCCAGCACAAAGTGGCCGTGGCGGGTCGCCGCGCAGTTCGGAATCATGGCCACTGGCTTGGACGCGGCGTGGGTTGGGTGCATCATAATCTTCACGTCCAGCACGGTGGTCAAGCCACCCAGGCCCTGGGCGCCGATGCCCAGCGCATTGATGCGGTCGCACAGTTCGATCCGCAGTTCTTCCAGCTTGTTTTGCGGGCCGCGCTGCTTGAGTTCGTACATGTCGATGTCGTCCATCAGCACTTCCTTGGCCATGAGCATGGCTTTCTCGGCCGTGCCGCCGATACCGATCCCGAGCATACCCGGCGGACACCAGCCCGCGCCCATCAGCGGCACGGTCTTCATGACCCAGTCGATCAGCGAATCGGAGGGGTTGAGCATGACGAACTTGGTCTTGTTTTCCGAGCCGCCGCCCTTGGCAGCGACGCGCACGTCGACGGTATTGCCTTCCACCAGTTCCACATGCACCACGGCAGGGGTATTGTCCTTGGTGTTCTTGCGTTCGAATTGCGGGTCGGCCACGATGGAGGCGCGCAATTTATTGTCATCGAAGTTGTACGCGCGCCGCACGCCTTCGTTGACAGCGTCGGTGACAGTGCCGCTGAAGCCTTCAAAACGCACGCCCATGCCGATTTTGAGGAACACATTGACGATCCCGGTGTCTTGACAGATAGGGCGCTTGCCCTCGGCGCACATGCGCGAGTTGGTCAGGATCTGGGCAATCGCATCCTTGGCGGCGGCGCTTTGCTCGGTTTGGTAAGCGCGCGCCAGGTGCTGGATGTAATCGGCCGGGTGGTAATAGCTGATGTACTGAAGGGCGGCTGCGACTGATTCGATCAGGTCGTCTTGCTTGATGACGGTCATGGCGTTCTCTTAGTGATGATTGGGTTTCGACTGGTTTTGGGTGCCGATCATGATGCGGTCGGTGTAAGCGATGGCCATGGCCGAGGCAAGGAAGACGACGTGGATAACCGTTTGCGCGATGAGTTCCTTCTCGCCGTAAGCCTTGGCATTGATGAAGGTCTTCAGCAGATGGATGGACGAAATGCCGATGATCGCCATGGCAAGTTTCGTTTTCAGTACCGAGGCATTGACGTGCGAGAGCCATTCCGGCTGGTCAGGATGGCCGTCCAGATGCATGCGCGAGACGAAGGTTTCGTAGCCACCAACGATGACCATGATCAGCAGATTGGAAATCATGACCACGTCAATCAGACCCAGCACGACGAGCATGATGGTTGCTTCATTGAGTTTGTTCGGGCGCGGTGCGCCAGGGACCGTGACGGCATCGAAAATATGCTGGAGCGCTGCCTCGTTGCCCATTGCGGCGCCAATCAGATCCTTCAATTCGACCCAGAAATGGAACACATAAACGCACTGCGCCAGAATCAAACCCAGATACAAGGGCAGCTGCAGCCAGCGGCTCATGAAAATCAGATTATTGAGCGGCGTCAGCTTGCGGGGGGTACCTTCAAAACGTGGTTCGGACATTGAAATATAACTCCAGAGAAAGGCAAAAAATTACGATGCGTCATTTTACCTGAGAGTTCTTTCTAGGCGGATCAATGCTCTCTGCATCGTCGCCTTTTGATCGGGGCCATAAGACCACTTTCCCTATGAAACATTGGTAGAATCATCAGGGTCTACATGCCTGCCCGAAGGCCGAAGGTGTACTATCGAACGGGTGGCGATGGCCCATGTAAGGGCGCAGTAAGCGACTCACGCTATCTTGTTAGCAAAATTATTACACTCACTGGAGACAAGCATGGCAAGCACCGAAGTCAGTCAGGAAAACCACGGCATGCAGGAGAACCGCGTGTTCGCGCCGCCGGCCGCGTTTGTCGCCAACGCCGCCATTCCGGGCATGGACGCCTACAACAAGCTGTGTGCCGAAGCCGAAAGCGACTACGAAGGTTTCTGGGCGCGCCTGGCGCGCGAGAACATCGAATGGCACAAGCCCTTCACCACCACGCTGGACGAATCGGAAGCGCCATTCTACAAATGGTTCCCCGACGGCGAGCTGAACGTCTCGTACAACTGCCTGGACCGCAACCTAAAAAACGGCAACGCCAACAAAACCGCCATCATTTTTGAAGCGGACGACGGCACGGTCACGCGCGCGACCTACCAGGAGCTGTACGAAAAGGTATGCAAATTTGCGAATGGCCTGAAGTCGCGCGGCATCAAAAAGGGCGACCGCGTCATTATCTACATGTCGATGTCGGTCGAAGGCGTGGCCGCCATGCAAGCCTGCGCCCGCATTGGCGCCACCCACTCCGTGGTGTTTGGCGGCTTCTCCGCCAAGTCGCTGCAGGAGCGCATCATCGACGCTGGCGCCGTTGCCGTGATCACCGCCGACGAACAACTGCGCGGCGGCAAACACCTGCCCCTGAAAACCATTGTTGACGAAGCGCTGGCGCTGGGCGGCTGCACCACCATCAAGGACGTGATCGTCTACAAGCGCACGGGCGGCGCGATTCCCTTCACCGCAGGGCGCGACCTGTGGCTGCACGACTTGATCGACAATCAGCCGGCAGAATGCGAGCCGGAGTGGGTGAGCGCCGAGCACCCTCTGTTCATTCTTTACACCTCCGGCTCCACCGGCACGCCAAAGGGCGTCCAGCATTCCAGCGGCGGCTACCTGCTGTGGGCCGCGCTGACCATGAAATGGACTTTCGACATCAAGCCGTCGGACGTGTTCTGGTGCACGGCCGACATTGGCTGGGTTACGGGCCACAGTTACATTGCCTACGGCCCGCTGGCAGTGGGCGCCACCGAAATCGTGTTCGAAGGCATTCCCACCTACCCCAACGCCGGCCGCTTCTGGGACACCATTGCCAAGCACAAAGCCACCATCTTCTACACTGCGCCGACGGCGATCCGCTCGCTGATCAAGGCAGCGGACGTGAACCCGGACGTGCATCCAAAAAAATACGACCTGTCCAGCCTGCGTTTGCTGGGTTCGGTGGGCGAGCCCATCAATCCCGAAGCCTGGATGTGGTACTACAACAATGTAGGCGGCACCCGCTGTCCGATCGTGGATACTTTCTGGCAGACCGAAACCGGCGGCCACATGATCACGCCATTGCCAGGCGCCACCCCCATGGTGCCGGGCTCCTGCACCTTGCCGCTGCCAGGCATCATGACCGCGATTGTGGACGAGGCGGGTGTAGACGTGCCGAACGGGCAGGGCGGCATTCTGGTGGTCAAGCGGCCATGGCCATCGATGATTCGCACGATCTGGAACAACCCGGACCGTTTCAAGAGCAGCTACTTCCCGGAGGAGCTGGGCGGCCGCATGTACCTGGCGGGCGACGGCGCGATTCGTAACAAGGAAACTGGCTACTTCACGATCACCGGCCGTATTGATGACGTGCTGAACGTGTCCGGCCACCGCATGGGCACGATGGAAATCGAATCGGCGCTGGTGGCCAACCCGATCGTGGCCGAGGCGGCAGTGGTGGGCAAGCCGGACGACACGACGGGTGAATCGATTTGTGCGTTTGTGGTGCTGAAGCAGGCGCGGCCGACGGGTGAAGAAGCCAAGAAGCTGGCGCTGGAGTTGCGTAACTGGGTGGCCAAGGAAATTGGGCCGATTGCCAAGCCGAAGGAAATCCGGTTTGGGGATAATTTGCCGAAGACCCGTTCGGGCAAGATCATGCGGCGTTTGCTGCGCGTGCTGGCCAAGGGCGAGACCATTACGCAGGATATCTCCACGCTTGAGAATCCAGCTATCCTGGAGCAGCTGAAAGAAGCATCGTAAGAGTGGGGGAGGGGCGGCTGCGAAGTCGCCCTTATATTGGCATCCCCGCACATCGTCCTCGCGAAGGCGGGGACCCATACCACGTTGGATCAGCCACGCCGCAACGATAGCCCCAACCCCAATTCTTTTGCAGTTAGTTGAATCTCTGCTATACTATGCGGCTTCGTTCAGTCGAAGAAGTAATGCAGGAGAGATGGATGAGTGGTTGAAGTCGCACGCCTGGAAAGCGTGTATAGGTTCATAGCCTATCGGGGGTTCGAATCCCCCTCTCTCCGCCAGGAACACAAATGTAGAAAAGGCCACCCTCGGGTGGCCTTTTTGCATTTGTTTCATGGCGGAGAGAAGCAGAGCGCCTGCGCGCTCTGCGAGGGGGATTCGAAGGCCTCGCGCGTACTCGCGCGTGCCTCTCCGAATCGCCCATCTGCCATCGCATGGCGATGGCGCGCCGGAGGCGCAGCGCGCAGCGCCACGAAATTTCCAGCAATCATTAATGCCCATTTGCCGCACCTAACCTACTCCCCAATCCTCGTCGCAGACAAGAAAGAACGTGCGCATCCGTTTCACGCGATCCGCTAAACCTATGTACGCCTAATCTCCAACGAATGCACTTAGTTGCAAAACGAAACTTACTGATATATCATGGCGCACCGCGTCTGTTGGCGCGACTAACAATAAGAAACGGATCATCATGATAAACCGGGAAAGCCGCGCAAAAATTGCGCAAGAGACGCTGGATATATTGGCCGCTGGCAGCTACGTCAACCGCAGGGGTGACACGGTCAGCATCGCGCGAGCGCTTGCGCTTGCGAAGGACGGCACCGTCCACTACACCGGAGCACAACTCGATGTGTTGCGTAGTGCGACCATGGTCGGACAACACCATGCAACGGATATTGAGGTATCCAACGAATCGAGCCTGGCGGCGATCAGCCGTCTTGCAAGGGAAGGGCACGACGACATCCTGTGTCTGAACTTTGCCTCTGCCAAAAATCCAGGTGGAGGCTTCCTGGGCGGCTCCGAGGCACAGGAAGAAAACCTGGCAAAATCATCGGGTTTGTATGCTTGTATCGTACAAAAGATGGAACTCTACGAAGCGAATCGCAATCTGCACACAAGCATGTACCTGGATGACATGATTTACTCCCCATCGGTGCCTGTGTTTCGCGACGATACGTATGCGTTCCTCGATCAGCCACTAGCGGCGTCATTTATCTCGGCGCCCGCTGTAAATCGGGGTGCGCTGGTTCGTAATGAACCCGAGCGCCTCGACGAAGTTGAATTTGTGATGCAGCGTCGAATCGAGATGCTGCTGGCGCTTGCGCTGCATCGCGGCCACAGCACGCTGGTGCTCGGGGCCTGGGGCTGTGGGGTGTTCGCTCATCGCGCGGACCAGATGGCCGGATGGTTTGCCAAATGCCTTGTCCACAACCCTGTCTACCGTGGCGCTTTTGCCCGGATTTGTTTCGCCGTTCTCGATCGGAAGAACGATGGAACTTTTGCCGCGTTCGCGCGTACGCTCGGCACTGGCAAAGCCTGATTTGGTGGTGCTCCTGCAGTAGCGTTTAATCATTCACGCGCGTCCAATTGAACCGGCGCCATCAATCCACTCGCCGGCTAGAAGCCGCTTTGCAAGTACAATGCAGACTATCGAAGCCCATGGCTCGATATTCAACTATCTGCGGCGGTCTATGAAAAACAAACCTACTATCTTTCTTGGCATCGCTGTTGCCGTTCTTAGCAGCGCCGCGCATGCGGGCGCCGTGTGGCCAGATCAGGAGCGTGCATCATTTGTCGCAAACTGTTCCCTTGCAATCATTGATCCGGCAAAGCGCGACTATGCAGCCGCAGCCGAGCGAGCAAAGAACCCCAATCCCAGGCCGTTTCCTGAAGCGCAACTTCGAGAATCCGTGGAACCGATGTGCGGCTGCTTAGCCGATCGACTGGCAGAAAGTAACCCAAGTCACTTGGACGAATCAAAAATTAAAGTGGACGCCATGCCGATGATTCAGGAGGCCATGTCCGGGGGCAGGTGTAAGCCGGGTGGGCTCTTAGGAAAAGCTCTTAATCAAAGAGCGAACGCAGCCCCTAAACCGTGACGACTTGAAAGGGGGAGTGCGGGAGCCACTAGAAAGAACGCGGACGCATGAATACGTGATTTCAAACCGCCAGATCCTCGATATAAAATGGACGGGACCAAATTGGCTAGTTCCAAACTAAGACTTGCTGAGGCAGGGGTTTGCCGGGATGGCGGTTCCTTGACTGCCGACTTTTATTGCGCGGACGGTCCGATGCTCTCGCTTATGTTGGAAGTATCATTGGGTCAGCCAAAGTATCGACACTTACACGCCGGTGCAGAAATACAGGGCTCATGTGATCCGGCCACACTGGTGAAGACGGGAAGCACCAGAGATGCTGAAATAACGTCAATGCTTTACTTATGGGCAGAAGAATGCGAGTTCCGCCCTTCGATTGAAGCACACCTGGAACGTGGATCAAGCCCGCCAGTGGACTCGCAAGAGTATGCGTCTTACTGGGCATTTCTGCTTATTAAAAATTTACAAAATCGCGAAGTGTAGCTAACGGGCCAGGTCTTGCACCGCTGAACTCAGGTGTTCTGCGTCTTCGAGAAAACGCGCCGAGGGGAGTCGCCCGCTGTGCAGTAGCGCATTCAAAACTAGCACTGAGAGATCAATAACGGTGGCGAGTTTGTTCGGTTGGAGTACGCATCCTGGCTTGTTCGTAAATATGAAAAAGGCGGCATCAGAACTTCGATGCCGCCTTTTGCGTTTCAGGCCCGAACTTCAGCCAGGGCCTATCAGCAAGTCAAATTCGGGCCAGTAGGCACCCCCAGGTTTTGGGTAAACGTCGTGTAGTAATTTACCCGCGTCTGCATCTGTGCCGGCCCTTGATACTCAGAACCGCCTGCACATTCGCGATTACCGTTAATGGCATTGATGGTCTGGCCGAAACCGAGTCCACCCACCATCACGTCATGCGCCGACCTGCCAGCGCGGCCAGGTTGCGTCATCCAGTACCAGATCGCACTTCTCCAGGCAATGGTGGCGTTGGTTGCCAACAGTTCCGGATTGTTCACCAGCTGCTCGCCCAGGCCCATGGCGTTGCCCAGACTGCGATAGTTCGAAGTCCAGCTGATCTGGATTGGGCCGCGACCGAAGTACTGGTCGTTCACGTTCGTGCTTCTGCAGGTGACGCGTACCCAGTTCACGTCGCAGTACAAAGGCCAGTTGGCGGTGTTGTATTCCCGGACTGCCTTCAGGCTGTCCGACTCGTGCTGCAGGTTAGCGAAGAACGCGGCCACTTCCTGTTTGTCCAAAGTCGCGTTACCCGACTTGGCAAAGCTTGGATAGTAAGCTGCTGCGGCGACGAAGTCGGCGTACTGGTAGAACGAACTACGGGCCGGGAACCACGCCTCGAACTGCGCTTTCGACAGGCCGGCAAACGTACCACCTGGGTCAGGAGTCGGGGTCGGCGTTGGCGTTGGCGTCGTACCGCCGCAGGTCGTTGGCTGCCAATACCAGGTGCTGATGGTCGGGTCGGTACCGTCGGAACCGTTGGTGCCGACATTGACGACTTTGTAGAAATTGCCGTTAGCCGGGAAGCGAACCACCGTGCCCAAGCTGTAGTTCACGCCTGCGCTCCAGGTCTGGAATGAACACGTCGGCGTCGGTGTCGGTGTCGGCGTTGGCGTTGGAGTCGGAGTCGGAGTCGGCGTTGGGGTGGGAGTCGGCGTCGGCGTTGGCGTCGTGCCGCCGCATAGAGCGCCTTTGATCCATGGCTGGCCACTGCCGGCAGGACCATTATTCGTCGATGGGTTATTACCTTGGGTCCAATATGCGGCCGTGTAGTTAGCGCCGTTGTAGCTCACCGTCGCGCCGCCATTGTAGGCCGTGGTAGACGACCAGGCGGAAGAACATGAGGCTGTCGTCGCAAGCAGTTTGGTGGGCGTTGCTGTCGGGGGCGTGTCGCCACCGCCGCAACCGAAGAGCGCGCCGCCCATCAGGCCTGCGATAAGACTGTTTGTTAGAGTTCGGTTCAAAGCTGTCTCCATTTTCTAGATGTTGGTATATATAAGACGAGCGAACGGCAGGACAAGCCAAGTACCGGTGCTCCAAGTGGCGTTCACCACTGCATTGCGCGGTCGCCAAAAAAATAACGGCCGTTATGAGGATGGGAGTCTAAAAAGGGACGGTCAAGTGGTTTTGAAAAGTAGTTGGCCTGAACATACCACTAGCCTCATCAAACGCTTTTACCAAGAACGTGCGCCCGTAAAGGCTGGTCCAGGCCGACAATACCAATTTAGTGCCTTAGCGCACTGGTATGGCTGGGGCAACGAGGGATGAGAGCTGAACTAGCCTCCCAGTCGGGTGCATCGGGCAAATGACCTGCTCAATCAAGGGGAGGTCTGACTGGAGCGGAACTGTGTTTCCAACGAAGCCATCATCTTGATGCGGTCAATAACGCGAGGAAGTTCCGCGTCTGCAGGATCACCCGTGAAGGCTGGCAGGCAAAGATGGCGCGCAGGTTGCCTCTGCAATTTTTCGGGACTGTCGTCGATCATGATGATTTCGTCTGCCGCATACCCATGCTTCAACACCTTGCGCAGATCCTTGATGTAAACGTAGCCGTTACTTTTTGCATCGACCTTCTGCACGCACTTCGACACGGCCCACGAAAATGTGACGGGAAAAGTCGTGCCAAACAGCTCTGCGGTGACGGCCTTCACATAGGCTTCGCTCGAGGAAGACCAGACCGCGACATCGAAGTGCGACGAACTGAATGTGATCAGTTCGTGCGCAAACGGTCTTACGTAGACAAAATATGGGCCGACTTGAAACGCATGCGGGTAAGCCAATGGGACCTCGGTCGCGTGCACCAAGGTCTCATCCAGGTCGAACACAATTAATCTCACTCGTGTCATGTTTTGTTTTTCCGGCCTGACTGCTGCAAGGGAATGGGAGTTCGCGCGTCAGGCAGTAGCCGCCCTCGTGGAATGAAATCAAATAACGGGTGAAGAACGGATTAGCGAGAAACGAACCATTCGATTTGACCTGACATAGTCTGCCAGGTCAAGTTGGAACCGATCCTTCATGGGATTTCGGCGCCTCAGTTACCGCGGTAAGTTGAATACCCAAACTGACTCAATAATAAAGGAATGTGGTAATGATCCACACTGCCATCGACGGCGAAGATCACCGGAATTTCGGGGAAGAATGTGGCCTGTTTGCGATCAGAGAACCATTTCCCGGTCTTGAACGTCACCCGATACGTTCCTTTCTCAAGCGCCGCGTCTTGCGGAAATAGGGCAGGAATGCGGCCCTGAACATTGGTAGCAGCCGTATTCAACAGGGTCCATTTATCTCCGCTCAGTTTTTCCAGCGTTACCACCACCTCCTGCGAGGGCAAGCCATCTTGCAGATTGAGTACATGGACGCTCAGTGGATTACCAGCCGCGCTGGCAAGCTGGCAAAGACCGCCGAATACAACGGTCACGATAAAATTTTTCAAGAAACGCATTTTCAAACTCCTGTTTAGTTGGGTGTGGAAGGAAAAACGATGTCGATACCGGCGTTCGCGCAGGACTCGTCCATTGCCGGGCCGCCTGCGCCGGCGACGCCGATGGCGCCAATCACCGCGGTGCCCGACTTGATCGGTACGCCACCGCCAAGCAGCAGAAGTTCCTCGACGGTGTTGAGGTTGGTCGTTTGTGGCGTCGCGCGTGCGTTGTCGGAAAGCTGAGCCGTTGCCGTTTTCGTAGACAGCGCTGTGTAAGCCTTGCGCTGCGCCGCAAGCGTGTTGTGCGGTCCAACCTCATCGTCACGTTGCAAGGTGACCAGGTTGCCGCTACGGTCCACCACGGCAGCTGCCAGCGTCTTCCCCTTGGCGTGGCAGGCCTGCATGGTCGCGTCCAGCAAGCGCCTTGCCCCATCGGCGGAGATGTCTGGCCGCAGCACTTGTGCGGCAGGCGCCGCCGTGGCCTGGGCCAGGCAGAGGCCGAGTCCGAAAGGTATCAGTCGATTGAAGCGGGTAATCATGCGGTGTCCTGGTCGTTGCATTTCGATGTGATCATCGTAGCGGCGCGACCCCGTCAGTTGCATTGCGCGAAGATTACAATTCTGTAATGGTCGCTTCCGCGCAAGGTAAGATGGCTGCAGAAGGGGTGGTGGCACATGCGAATACTGATCGTGGAAGACGAAAGCAAGACTGCCGATTACCTGCAGAAGGGCTTGCGGGAGTCCGGCTACGTGGTCGAAGTGGCCGGCAATGGCTTTGATGGCCGCTACATGATCGAGGAGTTCGAGTTCGATCTGGTCATTCTCGATGTCATGCTGCCCGGCATCGATGGTTGGGAACTGCTGAAGCTGGTTCGCAGCAAAGGCGCTACGCCAGTGATGTTCCTGACTGCGCGCGACAGCGTAGAGGATAGAGTGAAGGGGCTCGAACTTGGCGCCGACGACTATCTGGTCAAGCCGTTTTCGTACGCCGAGCTATTGGCGCGCGTACGCACCTTGTTGCGGCGCGGCCCGCCGCGCGATACGGAAACCTTCCTGGTCGCAGATCTGCAGGTGGATGTATTGCGCCGACGCGTCACAAGGCAGACCGACCGGATCGTACTGACGAACAAGGAATTCGCCCTGCTGCACTTGCTGATCAGCCGCGTGGATGAAGTTTTGTCGCGCAGTTATATCGCTTCCCACGTGTGGCAAATGAATTTTGACAGCGACACCAATGTCGTGGATGTCGCGGTGCGCCGCCTGCGCGCCAAGGTGGACGATCCCTATGCGCTTAAGCTGATCCACACGGTCCGCGGCATGGGATACGTGCTGGGAGAGGCGCCATGAAACTGTGGCCAGGCTCCATCAGCATGCGTCTGGCGTGGCTGTTTGCGCTGGCCAGCGTGCTGGTTTCAGGTGCAATCGGAACTTACCTGTATCAGTCCCTGGAGCGGGAGATTGCATCGCGTGATGATACCGCGCTCATCGGACGCGTGGACCGTATGCGCGCCTTGGTCGACGACAGCGCCAGCGTTGAGGCCTTGCGCAGCAAGCCGAACTTGTACGGCAACATGCTGGGAAACCGCGACAGCGTGCTGTGGATGATCGACGCCCAGGGGAAGCGCATCATCGAGATCAACCCGGATCAGCTTCCTTTGCCGTCCTTGCGTGCCAGTAAGCGGATCGATCTGGCCGACGCGGCCGAGGGCAAGCCGACACGGCTGGCCTGGGTGGACGTGGAGCAGGGCGGGCGTCACTTTCAACTGGTTGCGGGGAAGATGCTGGCGGAACGCAATCTGATCCTCGCATCCTATCGAAACACGTTGTTAATTGCATTGGCCGTGGGCGCCATTCTTTCCTTCGCGCTCGGTTGGTTGATAGGCGAACGAAGTTTGCGCCCGGTACGGCAGCTTGCCGACCGTGCTGCAGCCATTGATGTACGCAGTTTGCACGTGCGGCTGGACGGTGCGGACACCCAGCCGCGGGAACTGCGGGCACTCAGCGCTGCACTGAACCAGATGCTGCAACGCCTTGCCGGCGGGTTTGCACAGCTGTCGCGTTTTTCTGAAGATCTGGCACATGAAATGCGTACGCCGCTCGGCAACCTGATGGGCCATACGCAGCAAACCCTGGGCAAAGCGCGATCCATTCAAGAATATGAAGATCTGCTCGCCTCAAACCAGGAGGAATACGAACGGCTGGCAAGAATGATCGACAGCATGCTGTTTCTAGCCCGATCCGAGCACACCGATGCGGTGATCGAACGCGAGGCGATTGACCTGGCCGAGTTGGCAGGCCAATTAGTGGATTATTTTGAAGGCATGGCCGAGGAGCGCGGCGTTGCGTTTGCAGTGCATGCAAGCGGCATCCTTCACGCGGACCGTGTCCTGGTCCGGCGCGCCATGGCCAACCTGATGGCGAACGCGTTGCAGCATGGGCCACAAAACAGCACGGTCACGGTCTCTGCAGAGGCGCAAGCGGAGAGTGTGGCAATTATGGTGCACAACACCGGTGTGGCAATCGATGAAAAGCATTTGCCGCATCTGTTCGAGCGATTCTATCGCTGTGATTCCGCACGGACCAAGGGAACGGATTCAGGCGGCCTGGGGCTTGCGATTGTGCGGTCCATTATGGACTTGCACGGCGGTTCAGCTGGCGTTGTCAGCGGTCAGGGCGGCACGTGCTTCACGTTACGCTTTCCCCGGCGCGTAATTCCGTAGCGAGCGCGGAACACCATCGTGCATTCTTGCTTCATTCCGTTTATGCAAGTCGCCCGATGGGAAGCTCATCTTCACCGATACGGCTTGTCCGGAATAAGGATAGGCAAGAACGCCAAGGTCGCCGCGCTGTAGCATCCATTGCTGTCAATGTTTCCATGCGTTGATGCACCGCATATTTGAACAAAACCTTGACCTTAGTATGGCACGACACATTCCTGCCTGACTAAGCATATGACGCTATCTCACGATCAAGGTTCCTCCCCCAAAAGCGCGCCCGATTCTGCCGGCACCGGTTTGCAGATGATGATCAGCGCAGATTTGTTGCTGAAGCAGATGTATGAGTCCGTCACTGATTTTGCCATTTACACGATCGATCTCGATGCACATGTCACAAGCTGGAACGCGGGTGCTTTGAAGATCTTCGGTTATGCCAACGACGAGGCGCTCGGCATGAACTCGGCAATCCTCTTTACAGACGAAGACGTGCGGAGCGGACAGCCGGCGGGGGAAATGCACACGGCCACACAGGACGGACGTGCTGCCGATTTTCGTTGGCACGTGCGCAAGGATGGCTCACCGTTCTGGGCCGATGGCGTGCTCACGCCAGTGCGAAGCGAGGAGGGTCACACCATCGGGTTTCTCAAGATCTTGCGCGATATCACAGAGCGAAAGATTGCCGAAGACGAGATAGGCCGTCTTGCAAGGACCGATGCTCTTACCGGGCTCTACAATCGGGCCGCGTTCGACATTCGCCGCAAGGAGCTCACCGCAGCGGCGTTGCGAAACGGGCACAAGCTCATGCTATTCATGATAGACCTGGATCGCTTCAAGGAAATCAACGACACATGTGGCCATCATGCGGGCGATCAGCTGCTGACTGAAGCGAGTGCACGGCTCAGCGCCATCAGCCGCGAAAGTGATGTCGTGGCAAGGATAGGTGGCGATGAGTTTGCCATGCTCCAGGTGAATCCAGCGTCACCCCTGCTGGGGGCCACCAGCGCGACCAAGGTTTTGGAAGCACTCAACAGCCCGTTTCAGATTGATGGCCGCGAAGTACACATCAGTGGCAGTGTCGGCATTGCCGTCTATCCGGACGATGCAAATAATCCCGATGGGTTGTTGAAATGTGCCGATCTGGCCCTGTACGCCGCAAAGGCACAAGGCCGGAACTGCTATCACTATTTCACCGACGCGCTCGATACGATCGCCCACCAACGCAACCTCGATCAGGCCGAGCTAAGGCGGCTTGAGCATAACAAGGCGTTCCAGCTTGTTTATCAGCCCATCGTGGATGCAGAATCCGGCCGGACGCTGGCAATGGAAGCATTGCTGCGGTTTCCCGGACCGGTTCTGGAAAAGGTCAGCGTCGATTACGTGGTGGAGTTGGCGAAAGAGATCGGCTTAATTGCCGACGTTGGCAAGTGGGTATTTGCGCAGGCCTGTGCGCAACTGGCGCAATGGCGGGCAGCGGGTATCGCACCGCTGAAAATAGCGATCAATACCTGTTCGCAAGAATTGCTCAATCCTGAGTATGTGCCAACGCTGACCCGTTTGCTCGATGAATACGGCCTGCTTCCTTCGGACTTCGATCTGGAGCTGACCGAGCGCGACGCAATTCATCTGGGACAGTCATCGGCATCAATATTGCAATCGCTGTCAGCAGCGGGATACGGCCTTGTTCTTGACGATTTCGGTACCGGTTACTCATCGCTCAGTTACCTGCGTGAATTGCCGGTCGGCGGGCTCAAGCTCGACAGAAGCTTCTTGATGGGCGTACCAGAGCAGGAAGATGCCAATGCGATCGCCCGTGCAGTGATCAGTTTGGCGCGCGACTTGCGGCTGGTCGTCATTGCCGAAGGTGTCGAGCATGAGCTGCAAGCGCATTTCTTGCGACATGCCGGCTGCAATGCCTTCCAGGGATTTTTATTCGGCATGCCCATGTCGGTGGATGAGGCCAGCCTGTGGTTGGCGAGCGGCGCGGGAAGTTCGGGCTGACTGCACGGAAGCTGGTCGCTGCAGCAGCAGGACGCGTTCCTTGATTGGACAATTCCTATGGCAGCTTGGGCGTCCGCCTATATTCTTGCAGCCTCAGCATTGGCAAACTGAGCCTCTTTCCGACCGTTATTGCGATCGGTCCATTGGCCAGGAGTTGCTCATGAGTTCGACCTTCTTTTCGGCGCAGCACGCGCAGTTATCCCATTTTGGCAGCACGGCCGCGGCCGGTGTCCAGCGGGCAGGTGAATTGTGGTCTACCCTTTACGAGGTGTGTACGCTGATCGGGCTGCCGCAACCACTGGACGACGCCGAGGTGGGCTTGTTTCAGCACCTTCACTTTCATGCTGGCCAGCGCGTGCTTCGCGCAGGATCCCCATTTGACACACTCTATGCCGTGCATTCAGGCTGGCTGAAGACGGTCTTGACGGACGACAGCGGAGACGAGCAAGTGCTGAGCTTCCCGCGGCGCGGCGACGTGATTGGTGCGGACGGCATCCATGGCGGGCTGCATCTGGCAGAAGTCGTCGCCCTGTCCGGTGGCGGGCGCCAACTAAAGTCCAATAGACGGCAGCTAAGGCGCGCTCGACGGCAGCCCGGGCTTCAAGTGGTGCGGAAGGGTGGGCAATCCGTTGTCGCTTCAAGGCGCGCGGCAATCAGTTCCCTTGCCCTGAAAATTCTGCTGCGAACGGTGCCAATTGGGGTGCCCATCATGTCGGCAATCTCTTGATAGCTCAGGCCTTCAATCTCGCACAGCACCAAGGCAGTCGACAGCGGCGTGGGCATGCGTTGCAGTGTTTCGTTCAAGACTGCGACCGGCTGTCTGTTTTGCAACGATGCCGAGGGCGACTGACTTTCGTCCGCGAGCGCGTGGTCAACGGGCGTGCCGTCCTCGTTGGTCGTCAATTCCATCGAGATGATGGCACGCGACCGCTTGGTGGTCAGGAAGTTTTTTGCTGTGTTGAGCGTGATGCGGAAAATCCATGTGTAAAAGCTCGCTTCGCCGCGAAAGCTCGAAAGCGCCCGGAACGCTTTGATAAACGAATCTTGCACAACGTCCTCGGCGTCGTCCATGTTGAAGGTCATGGTTGCAACCATTTGGACAAGTCGCCGCTGATACTTCACGACCAGACAATCGAACGCGTAGCGTTCTCCGGCCTGTGCTTTTTCCACCAACAATGCATCGACTAAAGTTTCTCTCACTGCGCCTCCTTTGATGGCATTCGTGCCATAAGCAAAGAGGGCAAAGATATCGGGGGGAGGTCGTCGATTTTACGACCTGGCGCAAACTTTTTCGACTTTCGTCGTCATCGGGGCAAGGTCTTAGGTCGAAAGCGGAAAAAGACTTGGTGTTCCAGTGCCCACGTTCCACGCCGACACCCGCGCGTCTTTTGCTTACTTTCTCATTGCCTTTGTCGGTTTGCCCGATTTTGCGGCGGCGGGCTTTTTCTTCTTGGCAGGGACAAGCACTTCACCCGGATCCAGGCACAGCAGCGTATCAACGTAAGAAACCATGCGGTTCAAGTAGTCGGGCGACATGGCCTGCATTTTCGCCAGCGAGCGCAGTACCAGCATGTGCGAATTGATCGGCCCGGCATTTTGCGGCGCCTGTTTCATGGCCAACGCCAGCTGTTTGTCGACGCTTAAGCGGGCCCAGGTGTCGCGCGATTCACGAATCGTCTTCAATTCCAGGGCGGGGGCGGCAGGCCCGGTCGGCGGCGATGCAACACCTTGCGCGGGCGAATGTTGGGGTGCTTGGGCCAGGGCAGGTTCAAGTTGCGCCACCAGCGCATCCAGGGCCGCACAGTGCAGGCGTGCGTCCAGCGTGGCGCGCAGGCGCCGCAAGCCCTTGAAGTCGCTGCACGCATACAGGGTTTGCAGTTCGGCGGCCGCGTGCGGATGCGCCTTGCAGGCACGTTCCAACACGTCTGCCGCATTACTTCGTGCCTGATCGAAACGCGCGGCAAATGCTGTCACTGCGACCTCAAGTTTTGCGTCAAGCAAGCGTCGCACGCTTCCTTCATGCGCGGCCGCACGCCGGGCCAAGCTGTCGATGTAGTGCCAGCCGGCAGTATCAAAGCGTTCGCTGTCCGCATCCTTCAGGCGTGCCAGCAGCGCAACTGCATTGATTGTCGCGCCGTCACTCATTGGGTCGCATTTTGGCTGGCGCCGACTTGGGCACGGGCGCCATTTCCACGCGCCGGTTCAGGGCGCGCGAAGCGTCGTCGGTATTCGGCTTGACTGGCTGCTCGGCGCCGAATGCCGCAGCAAACACCATGGACGATGGCATGCCTTGCTCGACCAGCGTGCGCGTCACCGTCAAGGCGCGTTGCGCCGACAGTTCCCAGTTGTCGGCAAACGGACCGTTGCGGATCGCCTTGTCATCGGTAAAGCCGCTGACCATCAGCATTTCATCGCGCGCTGACAGGTAAGCCTGCAAGGGCAGCACCAGGCTGCTCAGCAACTGGCGTCCGTCCGGTTGCAACTTGTCCGAATTTTGCGCAAACAAGACTTGTCCACTAATGCCGATGCGGCCATTGTTGAGCGTAATACGGCCGCTTGCCAGCGGTACTGCCAGGGCTTTTTCCAGCGTCAGGCGGCGTTGCTCCTCGGCTTGACGCTTCTTCACTTCTTCCTGCAGGCTGGAGGTCAATTCCATTTGCACACCCACTACCGCCACCAGCAGCAGGACAAAGGCGCCCAGCAGACCGGACATCAGGTCGCCAAACACGGCCCAGGTTGGTGCGCTGTGTTCCGATGCGTCCATTTCTTCCATCACTTGCCCTCGACCGCCAGCATGGCCGGCAACTGACGCAGTTCGTCGACGATTTCCTTTTGCGAACTCATGGAAAGGTCGATGATCTCGCGCGCCTGGGCAACGTAGTAGGCCAGCTGGCCGTCACTGCGCGACATGGATTTGTCGAGTGCGGTCTCGATGCGGTCCAGGTTGGAGGCGAGCTTTTCATTGGCCTCATTGAAGGCGCGGACCGCCACCCCAAAGGCATCGGCCAGGCTGGCCACGTCCACCGCGCTGGTGGTGACATTGGCGGCAATTTCTGCCAGCTTGGCCGATTCGCCGGCAACGTTGGCAGAGAACGCGGTGCTGGCAGCGTCCAGCTTGTCGGACGAGGAAGCGACCAGCGCATCAATCACGGCGCGCTGTTCGTGCGATGCATGGTTGATTACCCCCAGCAAGGAATTGAGCGTTTCCATGATGCGGCTGCGTTCTTCCAGCACAACGTTGTCGCGTGCCACGCTGTTTGAGATTTCCTGGCGCAGCTGGCCAATCACTTCTGCGGCCGCGCGCGGTGCTTCGGCGGCAGTCTCGATCAAACGCGAGATCGGTTCTTCCAGGGCGGTACCCAGCGTGGTTAAATGGGTGCTCACGACTGATTGCAAGTGACCCAGGTGCGCTACGGCTGCGTCGCCGCGCGCCGCTTCCTGGTCGCGCAGTGCGCCCAGTTCGGTCTGCAGCAGGCCTGCAAGCTGGTTCATGCGCGCGCTGTGCTGGTCCAGCCACTGCGCTTCCGCCGCAATGCGCGAACGC
Source organism: Massilia sp. CF038 (assembly GCF_900129765.1). Lineage (GTDB taxonomy): Bacteria > Pseudomonadota > Gammaproteobacteria > Burkholderiales > Burkholderiaceae_D > Telluria_A. Next base: position 1,409,321 of record NZ_FQWU01000002.1, on the reverse strand, counting down.
ATCAATTCTTCGGCCGTGGTCACCAGGTGCCTAGCTTGAGCGAGCGACTTGCCCGCATCCGCCTGCACTTGCTCAGCCAGCGTACCGACGGCGTGCGTCACTGCTGCGCAGACGTCGCGCTGTTGGGTCAGTACCTGCGCGCCGCTTTCCTGCAGTTCACGCGTGAGTGTTGCTGCCATTGCTTCCAGGGACTGGGTCCAGGCTTGCAGGCGCTGCGCATCCTGGGCGGCCTGTCCTGTCTGCAAGTTCGCGTAGGCCTGGCCGGTCTCCTGCACGGCATGCGTGACGGCGGTACAGATTTCCCGCTGCTGGGCAAGCACTTGCGCGCCACTTTCCTGCAATTCTTGCGAGAGCGTTGCCGCCATTGCTTCCAGAGACTGCGTCCAGGCCTGCTGCCGTTGCGCGTCCTGGGCGGCTTGCCCGGTCTGCAAGCCAACATATACGTCGCCAGCTTCCCGCACGGCCCGGGTGACGGCAGTGCAAATTTCCTGCTGCTGTGCAAGCACCTGGGCGCCACTGTCCCGTAGTTCGCTGGTCAGCGTGGCTGCCATTGCCTCAAGCGACTGGGTCCAGGCCTGTTGGCGCTGCGCATCGTGTGCTGCCTGGCCGGCTTGCAGATTGGCATAGGTAGCGCCGACTGTGGCAACCAGCGCGCCGGCGCGCGTGTCGAACGCGGCGCTGAAGGCGGTCAAGGCGCGTGCCATCTCGCTGGCCATGCTGCGATTGGTCTGTGCCTGGTTCTCCAGGGCCGCGTTCCACGTTTGGGCGACGCCCTCCGTTGCCACGCCAAAGCGCGCGGCCAGGCCGTCGAGTTGTTGCTGCACTGTGCCGGCCGTACGCTCGTGCATGGCCCTGGCTTCCTGCGCGATGCCTTGCATTGCTGCTTCGAATATCGGCCGGATGCCTTCACCGGCGGTCTGCGCACTATTGGTCAGGCTCTCGCGCAACGATTTGTCAACTGAGCGCGCCAGTTCCGTGTATGTCGCGGTGGCGTTGTTGTGGAACTGTTCTTGATTGGTGAGCAGGCTCTGGTTCAGGCGGTCGTTCATTGCCTCAATTTGCAGCATCATCGCCTGCAGTTTGTCGACCACCTGGGGCAGCGCCTCGGACTGCGACTGCAAGGCCCGGAACGTCTGCTCTTGCTGGCGCGCATGCGAGAACCCGCTCAGGACGGTGGCAGCCTTGCTGTCGAGGAGCTGACCAGCCAGCATCCGTTCGTGACGGCACAGCGCCGACATCAGGCCCAGCACGGCAGACGCCGCCACACCGGCGACCGAGGTGCCGAATGCCAGACCCAGGCCCTTCACCGGCACGGCCAGCGCCGAGCGCATGGCGGCCAGGTCGGCGGTTTTTTCCAGCGTGAAGACGGCGCCCTTGAGCGTCACAACCATGCCAAGGAAGGTGCCAAGCATCCCCAGCATGACCAGCAAGCCGACCAGGTAGGGCGTCATAGATGGGCCAGGCAGGGCTGACCGTGTGCCTTCGATGCGCAGGCGCACGGGATGCTGCAGCGAGCCGGCCAGACCGGAAAGGAACTGGTTCAGGTCGGGCGCGTCTGTTGCAATGGCTTTGAGTGCGCTCGTCAGGGTGGCGGTGGCCTGGCGGAAGCGGTGCAGCTCGCTTGCACCTGCAAGATAGACGGCGAAGATCAGTGCCGTCATCGCCATGGCCAGCGGGCTCGAATCGATAAAGCCGAAGCCGACCCAGATGACGGCGATGGCGCCTGTGAGGAAGGCGAGGGGGAAGAAATATTTACGCATCGTGTTCTTGTTGTTTAAGTGCTTCAAGGAGTCCGGCGCTTGGCTGCAGACGCAGATCGGCTTCGGCCAGCAGCAGTGTTTGCAGGCTCTGGCAGAAGCGCGCCAGCCAGCCTCCGGCTTGCATCCAGGCAGCTGGGTTGTCGTCCTGGCCTTGCGCGGTCAGTTGTTCCAAATGCGCGGCGTAGAGGGCGTCGAAGCGTTTTTTCAGCAGCACCGGTACCCTGCTTAAGAGCCGGCTTTCGCGCTCGCGCAGGATTTTTCCCATCACAACGTCGAGCTCGGCCAGCTTTCGGAGCTCGGGCGAAGCTTTGGCCAGTGCCGCGCGCAGGTTCACGCGCAGGGGCTCGACGCTGAGCTCCATGTCGCGCTGGTGTGCTTCATAAAACTGCTTGTATGGCAAATACGACACCTCGGCATCAAGCGGCAGAGGCAGCTTGATATGCGAGCCACCTTTCGCGGCGCAGCTCTTTTTAATTGAGCTCAGCATGAATGCCTGAATGCGCTCGAATTCCGTTGCGTGAAGCGCAGCGGCTGCGGCGCGCTGCGCCGGATTCTGTGGCGCGATCTTCGCCACGCCACTGTCCAGCACGGAGGACAAGGCGATCGCGTCGGTAAAGTGCATCCACTGTCCCAGCTGCTCCGCGAAATCGCCAGCGAGCTCTCTGCTTTCCAGAAGGTCGATTTCGGCAAGGCAACGGAGAAGGAGGGAACTGTGGAAATGAGTAGGCGGAAGGACTCGCGTCATGTTGCAGGGAGTCAGGGTCGAATCGGAGGCCGGTAGCGCAGGGCAGCCGCCGGCATTGGGCTTATGCCTTATTTCTGAGAAACAAGTATCCGGGATTATATCTCAGCCAGCCTGACGGACAAAAATTCCGGTCTCGCGGGCGTTGCATTGAAAATGGGCAATCTTCCGCGAGAATTTTCACAAAGCGTAGGTCACCCGGTGCGCTTCCGCCGGCAGTGGCAACTCCCACTTGAACAGCATGGCCTGCAACGCTTTGTTCGACAGCGAGGTATCGCGCCGGGTATTGCGGCGCAACAGCTCTGACCTGGAACGCTCCAGATACACCAGTTCAACCTCTGCGTGATAGGCGAAAAGGAGGTCGAGCGTTTTGTCCCGCATCTGCTGACTCAAATGGGTGGCGTTCCACACAAAGGGCGCTTTTGCCCGCAGCAGCGCTTTGGCCTTGTCCGTGGCCCGGTGCGCCACCAGGCCCTCATTTTTTCCGTGCTTGAGTCCCAGTTCGTCACGTGCGTCATCGAAGGAGATCACTGGCAGGTCTGCGTGATGTTCGGACACCCAGGTATTTTTTCCAGATGCCGGCAGACCGCACATGACCACCACCTTTGAACCCGGCTCCTGGAACAGGGCGTAGTCGGGATGCACGTCGGCGCCACGGAAATATGCCAGTCGTGTATGCGCGTCGGCAAATGACCGTGGTTGCCCGTAGCAGCCTTCGTCACGCGCCATTTCCCGGAACAATTCGATATTGTCGAGGACCTTTGCCTGGTCTGCGCAGATGCGGCCACGCATGTCCGCTTCGGCCAGCATCGCAAGCAAGGGAATGCTGACTTGCCACGACAATTCCCGTACCGCGTATTCAGGTGTGACAGCGCGCCGCGCATCGGCCATGACGTAAAATGGCTTCTGGTGCACAGCGATCAGCCTGCAGATTTCCTCGCGCACCGCAAACGGTGCCGCCGCATCCCAGAGCGCGATACGCGCATCGATGGCGCCTTTTTTGGAGTGCCCCGGCTGACCGATCGCCCCGGTGACCGGGTCGATCACAGTCGTGCTGCATTTCGAAATGTCATGCAACAGTGCAGCCAGAAAGACCGTGACCTGCTCGCACCTGGGCGCGCCCTGATAGTCGGGCATGGCCAGCAGCGCATTTACAACCATCATCGTGTGGGTCCACACGTCGCCTTCTCCGTGGTAGAGCGGCGACTGGGGTGTGGTTTTGGCCAGTTCAAGCTGCGGAAAGGCTTGCAGGCATGCGGCGAAATCGGGCGCTTGTCCCGGGCCCGGTACCAGGCCTTCAATTGTTTTCCAGTCCATACATTACTCCATTTCTTCATCTTATTTTTGTCGCTGCTGCGCGCATGCGGGGCGCGACAGCAATCACATGCGCTCGGCGTCGAACCATGCAGACGAGGCTGCCGCAAGTTCATCGACCGTGTGCAAAGTCTTGAGCCCCAGGCAGTCCCAGTTCACCAGCAGCTGCGGCGTATACAGATCCACGCCCGCGGCCAGCGCGTTTGGCAGCACGGGCCGGCGCGCATGGTGCGAACCAGAATCGAGAATCGTCTGCGTAAAATCCGATCGCACCAACTTGTAACGCGCCAGTACTTGCTCGTCGTCTTCCACCTTCAGGTACAGGCCCTCCGACCGGTCAGACTTGTCGGTCTGCCTCCAGCTCAGATCAAGAGGCTGGCCCTCGCGCCTGACGGCTGCTTCGAATGCTGCTTTCCAGTCGCGCGTTTTTGCCAAGGAGCGATAAACCAATTTCCATAAATGCTTGGGATTGGTCGGCATCAATCCGGCGTAAAGAACCGGGACCGATAGCACCGGCCCCTCTGCAAGCAAAGTATGGCGCCGCTTGGTCGACAGAAACTGCCTGGTCTGCCGATCAAATATGTCGAACTCATGAAAAAAATGCGGCAAATTGTCGTAAAAAACCGAGTGCTTGGCGTACGTCCATTCGCCATACATGACAAATCGATCGTCCAGACGTTCCAGCAGCCACGCTTCGTGGGCGCGAGCCCATGGTTTGAGCAGGTTGAACTGGCGCTCGCTGCCACCGCCAGCCAGGTAATGGCCGCGCGATTGCAGCATCACTTCGGCAGCATCGGAAAACGAGATGCCGGTATTGGCGCCATCGAGTTTTTCTTCGATGACAACGTAGCGGCCAGCCAGCGAGGACAGCGCAATCTGATCCGTAGCGCTATCGTTAAGTTGCAGGCGTGAACCGGCCAAGTGCGCAGTGCGCGGGTATTTCAGCAAGGTGATGCTGTTGATATTCATTCGTGGTCCCGTGCGTGTTGACGCACGTCTCCTTAACAGGATGTTTGGTGACCGACGACGGATTTCAACTGGAGTGCGATGTGTCTGCTGCGCTTCATTCTGGAGATTGCAACAGGTTTGACATGCGCGGCAACGTGGTCAGGCGCTTCTGCAGCAGGGATGGCGGCAGGAATTCAGGCGCAGACGCGTAGAGCGATATGACTGCAGGAAGCAGTCGTCGGCATTAGCGGGTGATGATGTGGAAACGAGGCACTTTTGGCTCCTTGAGAGCAGCGGTTTTCTGAAAATATGCGCGCAGCTTATCGAGATCATTCATGCTTGTCAACGAATTTGGATCGAAGCCGCACGCACGCTAACGGCCAGCAGCAAAGGTGACTTGGCGCTTGATTTTGGTTGGCTGCGTTAAATGATCAAGGGGTAGCGCGGATGCGTGCTTGATGGTTTTCAGCGCAATAATCGACTTGACGTTCGCCACCCCGGGCAAGCGCAGCAACTGGCTGCTCATGAATTCGGAGAACGCAGCCAGATCGGGCGCCGCGATGCGCAGAATGTAATCTGCCTCGCCGGATACGGAGTGGCATTCCAGTACCGGCGCCAGATCTTTCACCGCTTGTTCAAACAAGTGTCCCTGTTCGCTTTGCCGCTCAATCGTCACGAAGGTATAAGCCATCACGCCCAGCCCGAGAATGTCGGGATTGAGCACGGCCACGTAGCGCGCGATCACGTGTGATTCTTGCAGATTCTGAATGCGGCGGCTCACCTGCGAGGCGGACAAATGGATCTTCTGCCCAATCGCGGCGTTGGTGGCGTGGCCATCTTCCTGCAGGGCCGCCAGCAGCTCCAGGTCGTACCGGTCGATCACTATCGAAGTCATTTCGTGCACCAATCCTTCATTTCGTGGCGTTTATTCGCATTTTTCAGCGTGTGAAGCCGACATTATAAGTACCTTGTGCACGTTCAACGCACTAAACTTGGTTGATTGTAGGCAGTGGCAACCCAGCCCTGCAAGGTCCACACAACACCCATATTCAGGAGCGCACATGTCAAACGTTTGGGAAAATCCAATGGAACTAATGGGATTCGAATTCGTTGAATTCGCCTCGCCCACACCAGGGATGCTGGAAGCCGTATTCGAGAAAATGGGTTTCACCAAAGTCGCGACGCACCGCTCCAAGAACGTGCAGCTGTTCCGTCAGGGTGGCATTAACTTTATCGTCAATAACGAGCCTGGCAGCGCGGCTGCGTATTTCGCCGCCGAACACGGCCCGTCCGCCTGCGGCATGGCGTTCCGCGTCAAAGATGCACACAAGGCGTACGCGCGCGCCCTGGAACTTGGTGCGCAACCGGTCGACATTCCCACAGGCCCGATGGAATTGCGCCTGCCTGCCATTCGCGGCATTGGCGGCGCGCCGCTGTATCTGATCGACCGCTTTGAAGAAGGCAAATCGATCTATGACATCGACTTCGAATTCATCGAAGGCGTCGACCGCAATCCGAAAGGCTTCGGTCTGCACACGATCGACCACCTGACGCACAATGTGTATCGCGGCCGCATGGCGTATTGGGCCGGCTTTTACGAGAAGCTGTTCAACTTCAAGGAAATCCGCTACTTCGACATTCAGGGCGAATATACGGGACTGACCTCCAAGGCCATGAGTGCACCAGATGGCAAAATCCGTATTCCGCTGAACGAAGAATCGTCGCGCGGTTCAGGCCAAATCGAAGAATTCCTCATGCAGTTCAATGGCGAAGGCATTCAGCACATTGCCTTGTTCACGGACGATCTGCAGTCGACGCTGGACGAGCTGAAAATGAGCGGCGTGCCGTTCATGGTGGCGCCGCCAGCGACATATTACGAAATGATCGAGGAACGCATCCCCGGTCACGGTGAAGATGTCAGTGCCTTGCAAACGCGCGGCATTCTGCTCGATGGCAGTACCGCCGATGGTCATACACGCTTGCTGTTGCAGATCTTCTCGGGCACGGTTCTCGGTCCCGTGTTCTTCGAATTCATCCAGCGCAAGGGCGACGAAGGCTTCGGCGAAGGCAACTTCAAGGCTTTATTCCAGTCGATCGAGCGCGACCAGCTGCGCCGCGGCGTGCTGCAAGCAACTGCCTGACGTCGTGCTGGCGGCCCTTGGCCGCAGCCATTTCGGGATCCGCCCCGCGAGTATGCAGGCTGATCCTGATTTTGCGTTTGGTTCGAGCCCGTCGGGTATGATGGCTAGATGCGCCAATATACGGTCGCCGTCAGTCCGACACTGCAGCCGACACTGTAAACCCGCGAAGCAACGATCCGAACAAACTCTCCCAGGACAGGCAACATGAGTGATGAAGCGCTGGTTCCGCTGTTTATACCCGCACTTTGCGTGCTCCTGATTTCGGCAGAGGACGCGAAGGGAAGTCCATTGACCGAGGCGGAGGTCCTGAAGGTCCGGGATGGTGCTGGTGTCATGATGGTCGCGCAAGATCGCATCGAAACAATGGCCGAAAGTCGCGGCTACAACGATCTTGATCCCGAAAATTGCTGGTATGACTGGCAGATGCTGAGACGAGAACTGGATCGAAAGCCCGATCTGGATCCCGGCATTCGCGTTGCGTACGTGAGTAGGGAAGATGACGATTATCAAGCAACAATCGTCGCCGCGCGCGGTTCCCTGGGCAGCTTCCGGCAAATGTTGGCCGATACGTCGACCACAAAATACCCGTCAGTGAAGGTGCTCCTGGAAGAGCCGGATCACCGGGCATATATATGGCTATCAGTGGTCGCGCATGATAACGACGGCTTCGTCGGCGAGATTTTCGAACTGCCTCGCGAATTTAAGACATACTCCCTCGCTGCCCGGGTCAATGTACGCAATGATGAAATCCAGGATTGGATGATCAATGACGAGGGCAGGCTGCACGGCGGTTTCTCGTTGCGCTATGCGCGCGCCAGAATGAGCGATATCGAAAAGGCGGCGTTCGACGAGCACGTCGGAGTACATACCTATATGTAGATTCGTCACCTGTACCCCTACACGGAAGGAGCACCATGGCCAAGTACCTTATCTCGTTTCCCAGCGCCGCGATGGTCGTCCCAGATGGCGATTGGGACGCCGTCTCCCGCGATTCTCACGCTGTGATTGAAGAGGCAAAAGTGGCTGGCGTTTACGTCTTCGGCGGCGGCATCGATGAAAGCGTGCCGCCGGTCCTGGTCTCTGCCGAGGGGACCGTGACAGCAGGCGGCTATGCTTGGGGGCCGACCCTGAATGGCGGCTTCCTGGTGCTGGAAGTGCCCTCACGCGACGACGCCATTGCATGGGCAGCGCGCATCGGCAAGGCTTGCCGCTGCGATCAGGAGCTGCGTGCCTTCGGATACGATCCGCAGTCTTGAAACCACCAGGCAGAAGCTGACGTCAATGACAGCGAATACAAAACAAGCGCACGTACCTGCTATCGTTCTATCATGTACCGTGTTGACCGGTGCTCTATGCGTCATCTGGATTCCTTACGATTGCTTCCTGCCCCTTCTGGCCTGGAGCATGGGTATTGCCGTGATTTTGGCGGCGCTCGCGATCTTCAATGTGAAGAATGAAAAGCGGCCGCCAGTGGCCGCCGCTTTGATCCTGGAAGCACTCTGGCTGCCTTCGCGTAACGGGGAAATCACATTGGGCCCATTACTTTGGGCTTTTCTCGGCATCGCGGGCCTGGTGACAGGCCTGTTGCTGGGCGCCTTATTTTGGCCGCTCTGGATGTAGCCTTGCGATAGGATCTGCGTGCCGATTGTCTATGGTGCGTCCGGTCCCAGCTGATTGAGCAGCCCATACGCCGCACGCACCCGCTGGTCGCCCGGAAGGACGCGGTTTGCCAGAATGACGATGCCGACCTTGCGCGCAGGATTGAACAGGGCGTAGGCGCTGAAGCCGCCTGTAGAACCTGTTTTGTGCAGCCAGGCGTGCGCTTGCGGTGGCAGGGGTGGGGCGATCGTGCTGACCGGGTTCGATTCACGCGTCATCTTTTCCGATGTGCTAACGAGCAGTTGTTCCAGTGCCGCCTGGGAGGGATATTGTTCCCACACCAGATCTTGCGTCATCGGCCCAGCCTTGAAATAGCCCGCGTGGGTATCGCGAATGGCGCGCGCCAGGTTGGCATCGAGCGTGATCAAGCCCATGTTCGCATCCAAAAAGTGGATCAGGTCCGCTGCTGTGCTTTTGACGCCATAGGCTTCATCGGCAAGCACGCCCGGGTTCACGCGCACCGGTGCGCCTTTGCTATTATACCCCTGCGCGTACTGTGCCATCTCGTCTGCGGGCACCTTGATCCAGGTGTGCTTGAGGCCCAGTGCGGGCAGCAGCGTCTGCTCGACCGCGTCCACATACGGCATGCCCAGACTGTGGGCCGTGGCAATGGAAAGCAGGCCGATGCCAAGGTTGGAATACGTGCGATGCGTGCCAGCGCCATGGCCAGGCTGCCAACGCTTGTAGTAATCCATCAGTTGATCGTAGGTCTTGATGTCCAGCGGCACCTGCATCGGGAAATCGCCCACCGTATGCGTGCCCAAATGCAGCAGCTGGATGTGGTCAAAGTTGCTGCCACGCAGTTGCGGCACGTGCTGGCTGACCGCATCTGTCATGGCCAGCTTGCCTTGCGCTTGGGCATAGGTGGCCAGCGTGGCTGTGAAGGTTTTGCTGAGCGAGCCGATTTCGAACAGGGTTGCGTTGGTCACCGGCTGCCCCGTCTCCTTTGACGCCACCCCGTAGTGATAGAAGTAGTGCTTGCCGTTCACACTGACTGCCACCGCCATGCCGGGAATGTCGTTCTCTTGCATGAGTGGACGCATGGTCTGATCCACCGCGATGCCGTTGACCAAAGCCGGAAACTCTTCCATCAAGCTGTCTCGCGCCAGCATGCCGCCCGGTACGTCGGCAGCGTCCGATTTATCTTTTTGAATCAGGCGCGCAAAAACATAAGCGCGCGCACCCTTCGACGCCCAGCCGACATACCAGCCGTAACCGTCACCACTGCCAGTCTTGCCATGGATGCGCCAGCCGTCCGGCGACTGGCCCCATTGCGTCAGCTGCGCCGTCATCGCGTAGGCGTGCTCGCTCACCCCCAGCTGGCGGTTCACCACCTTGCCCAGGAAAGACAGTTGCTCGAGCGGAGAAATGCGCAGCGAGGACTCCAGCCAGGCGGCAGTCAAGCCCTCGTGCCCGGCATCGCCCGACACGTCGGCATTGCCATAGTTGAAGCGGGTGGTGTACTCGGCAAACCGCTTTTTACCCAGTGACTGCGTGATTTGCTGCGAATACCAGACCACCGACTCGCTCATCCACTTGGCTGGCGCGGTTGCGCTGCGCCAGCTGGGGCGCCAGTCGACGTAACCCTGGCGAAAAGGCAGCTCGGGCGTTTGCGTGTCTTTCAGAAAGCCTGCGTCATACCCCATCAGGCTCAAGGGGATCTTGAATGTGGACGCGGGTGTGACCTGGCGCTGGCAGTCGCCGCGCTGCATCAATACCTTGCCAGTGGCAGCGTCGGCAATTGCCGTACAGATTTCGGCTGCGTGCAGGGCAGGCGCCGCTACCAGCGCAGCCACGGCGCCCACAACGGCCATGGCAGTCATGCGGAATGTCATACGTATCCTTTCAATGCCGCGAAATGCGACAGACGGGGCTATGATGCGACAAATGTCGCATTCATGTCAAAGGTTTTATTTGTGGTGACAACTGTCGCACGGTCCTGCATACTAGGCGCCATGGCCATTCCTTCTATCTCTGAACTCTCCATTCTCAAAGCGCTGTGGAAGCAGCAACCCTTGAGCGCACGTGAAATCCATGACCAGGTTGAGGCAGAACTGGGCTGGTCCTATTCTTCCACCCGCAAAACACTGGAACGCATGCTGGACAAAGGCTCTGTCAGCCAGCAAACCCGGCACGGCGTGCAGGTGTACGAAGCGGCGCTGGAAAAGGTGGGTACGCTGGCGGCGTTTGCGCACGACTTTGGCAAGCGGGTCATGGAGATGGATGCGCCTTTGCCGGTCAATATGTTCACGGGTAGCAAGCTGGTGGACGAAGCCGAGCTCGAGCAACTGGAGCAATTGCTGCAAGCCTGGCCGGACGAGCAGGGCGGGGCATGACAGGATTGTCTGCACTGCTGGACCAGTTGCCGTTGCGGTTCTTGCTCGCCAGCGCGGCTTGTGTGGCCGTCGGCATGGGCGCGTGGGGCGTCACTGCGATGTTTGGCCGCTTGCCGGGCGTGGCGCTTCGCCGCTCCACCTGGCTGCTGGGCCAGGTTACGGTGATGGCGGCGTTTCTGGTCGTTTTACTGCCGCATAGCGAACACTTGCGCCTGGTCCCTCCCATTGACCTGCCGGAAGTTGCGCTCAGCCATGCCACAGCGACGGATGGCGGCAGCGCGCTGCCGGGCCCTGGCAGGCCGAGCGCTGCCACTGGCGATGCGCTGCGCCCCGCGATCTGGCTGACGCGTGCCGCGCAAGTGTGGCTGCTGGTCTACCTGCTTGGCCTGGGCTACACCGTGCTCCGCTTACTGTACGCGCGTCGCCTGCTTGATCACCTGGCCGCAAGCGGCGTCCGACTTCCGGCCCAGCCAGGCACCGAGACCGCGCCGACTTCGCTGCCAAGCATCATCGAAGTGGACGCGCCGATTTCGCCCATGCTGTTCGGCCTGCTGAACCCGCGCTTGCTGCTGCCGCGCCATCTGCGCGGCTTCGACGCCAAGCAACAACAACTGATCATCGAGCACGAACTGATGCACTGGCGCCGTCGCGACCTGCATTGGATGAGCGTGGGTATCGCGCTGCAATCGCTGCTCTGGTTCAATCCGTTCATGCGCATGCTGCGCAACCGCCTGTCCTGGGCGCAGGAACTTGGGTGCGACCGGGATGTGCTTCGTTCGCGCGCACCTGCGCAGCGCAAAGCCTATGCCGCAGCTTTGGTGGCCCAACTGCGTCTGCAGCGGGATGCGCGCCAGACGGCGTTGGCATTTGGCGCCGTTTGCGCCGGCACCCTGGCTGCGCGCATCGCGCTGATCCGCGAGCCCTCCAACGGGCGTAGCCGCGGTGCGGACGCGGCGCGCATTTTTTCAATCGCCGCGCTGGCAAGCCTGTTTGGTGCCAGCCTGGCTTTCCAGCCTGCGCTGGCCTGGCGCAGCGATCCGTCTGTCGCGCAGGCGGCATTCAGCTGTACCTTGCTGGTCGATGCCGCCAGTGGCGCGCAGTTGGTGCGCGACGGCCACTGCGACGAGCAGGTCACGCCAGCGTCAACGTTCAACATTCCAGTGGCGCTGATGGGCTTTGATAGTGGCATTCTGCAAGACGAGCACGCTCCGATGCTGCCGTTCAAGACCGGCTACCCCGCTTATATACCGTCGTGGCAAGCCGATACCGATCCCAGCACCTGGTTGCAGAACTCGGTGCTCTGGTACGCCCAGCAGATCACGACCCGTCTGGGCGCCAAGCGTTTCCAGGACTATGTGCAAGGCTTCAGTTACGGCAATCAGGACCTGGGCGGCGACCCGGGCAAGGACAACGGCCTCGTGCAATCGTGGGTCAGCTCGAGTTTGCGCATCTCGCCAAGCGAGCAAGTGAACTTTCTGCGCAAGGTAGCGAACCGCGAACTGCCGCTGTCCCCACAGGCGTACGCCAAGACCGAACGCATCTTGCCGCAGCAAACCCTGGGCAATGGCTGGCACGTTGTGGGCAAGACGGGCACGGCGTCGGCGCTGCTGCCAGACGGCGGCGACGACGCTACGCGCCAGTATGGTTGGTATGTAGGGTGGGCAAAAAAAGGCCGCCGCACGGTGGTGTTTGCACGACTCGTGCTTGATGCAAAGCAGGCCGATGCGATGGGCGGCGCGCGCGCCCGTGCGGCCATGCTGCGCGATTTGCCGCCGCAGCTCGATAGGCTGTAGGTTCGCCCTCCGATCGACAGCGCAAACGCTGCCCCGCAGACAGGCCCAGTAAAAAATCGTCGCAAAAATTATCACGCTGCAATGTTGATTGAGTGAAATGACGTGATAATATGTGCAACGATTTGTCGCCTTGCCGCCACCGCGTGCCCTGCGCTTCGGATGCGGAGCGGTACCGTGGTTCGTTGAGAGTTCTCGCCACACCTCCTGTCTTGAAACGCCTGCCACGCGCCTGGGGGCATGACGGCCAAGCCTGCAACCGCGTCCCTACCAAGAAGCCCATCTATCGCCCATGCGTACCGCTTTCGTTACCGCTCTCGCCGTTTTGCCCGCCGTCGTTCTTGCCGCCCCGCCCGCCCAGCTAACGCAGGTCGCGGCCGGCTTTACCCGTGGCGCGGCGCTGCCCAAATGGGTCGCGCTGCTGACCGAGGTGCCGCGCACCGAGCGCACCGATCCGTTTGTGATCCGTGCGCATGACACGCAAGCCTGGGTCGGTCCGATACCGGCGACCAACTATCAGCGCGCCATTCAGGTCAACGATTCGAGCGCGCTCGGCGTCATTGGGCAATTCGGGATCGACTATTTCCCGCAGTATCAGAAACTGGCGCTGCACAAGGTGATGATCCTGCGCGGCGAACAGCGCATGGACCGCACGGCAAGCGTCAGTATCCGTCCTCTGCAGCGCGAAACCGAGATGGAGAGCGGTGTGCTGGGCGGCGCGACGACCCTGCAGCTGTTGCTCGACGATGTGCGTATTGGCGATACGCTGTGGATCAATTACACGATCGAGGGCGAGAATCCCGTGCGCGGGAAAACCTGGTCGGACGACTTCAGCTGGGATATCAGTGCGCCCATTGAACTGAAGCGGCTGACCGTCCTGCATCCGCGCCAGCGCCCGCTGCACTGGCGTCAACTGGGCGACTTCCAGACTGACAAACTGGTGCCGCAGATCGATATTGTTGATGGCATGGAACGCATCCGCTTTGAAGGCCGCGGCCTCGAGGCGACGCTGGGTGAAGCGTCAACGCCGTCCGACTATTTTCCCGGACGCGTACTCCAGTTCAGCGAGTACGCGGACTGGCAAGCCGTGGCGACCTGGGCCAACGGGCTGTTCCCCCCGGTGCCGGCGACGCCAAGGCTCAAGGCTTTGGCGCTGGAGCTGCGCAAGCAGCCCGACCAGATGGCACGGGCCGCGGCGGCGCTGCACTGGGTGCAAAATGATATCCGCTATTTCAGCGTCTCCATTGGCGAAAATGCGCAGCGGCCCCATGCGCCGGACGAGGTGCTCAAGCGCCGCTATGGCGATTGCAAGGACAAGAGCTATCTGCTGATCAGCCTGCTGCGTGAACTGGGCGTGACAGCGCGGCCCGTGCTGCTGTCGGCCGATGCCCCACGTTTGCCAGCCAAGTTGCTGGCCACGTCAAACTGGTTCAACCATGTCATCGTGCAAATCACGCTCGACGGGCGCGACTATTACGTCGACCCCACCAGAACCAATCAGCCGGAACCGCTGGCGACCATGCCAGCCGCATTCCCCGGCGCGGCTGTGCTGGTGGTCGACAAGGGCACCAGCGGCCTGACCACGCTGCCGGCGCGCGATGACGTTGGGCCGCTCTACGAACACAACGAAAACATCGTCGTTGCCGATTTCAGCGGCGCGGCCACGCTGGAGACTCGCGACGTCTATCGCGGCACATATGCCGACGCCATGCGTGCCCATTTCACCAGCCTGTCGGCCAGCGAACAGAAAAATGAACTGCTGGCTGACTACGAAAAGAATTTTCCCGGTGTGCGCATGACCGGCGCACCGAAGTACCTGGACGACAGCGCCAACAACCGCGTTGACGTTGTCAGCTACTATCAGGTGCCCGACGCGGTCAGCCATACGGACGGCCGCTACGCCATCGCGTTCGATAGCAAGATCATTGCCGGGAGCATTGGCTTGCCCGACAAGCTGGTTCGCCAGTATCCCTTCGCGCTGAGCGGAGGAAAATTCCACGGCCGTTACCGGCTGCGCGTGCGCTGGCCCGATTCCGTGCGGACCTCTTTGCCAAATGTGAGTGAGACACTCGACAATCCATTCTTTCAATTGCGCGAAGAATTTTCCATGCGCGGCAACCAGATCGACCATCTGATCGACTACAAGGTCAAGCAGGACGTGATCCCCGCTGCCGACCTGGTGCCGCTGCAAGCCGAAGCCAAGAAGCTGCTGCCGTTTGCCAGCGGCACACTGCGCTTCGAGGACGACGCGGTTGTCGCCGATGGGTTGAAGGGACATTCCTACCGCGACCTGGATGATCTGCGCCAGGTCGGCGAAGCCATGCGCGCCATGCCGGACCTGAAAGCAAGCAAGGGCGAGGCGCTGTTGCCTGACAAGGCTTGCGAATTCGTATTTGGCGTACTGGACCGCGATGACATCGCGGGCTCCGACCTGAAACAGTTTTCTGCCGACCTGGTCAAGCGTTTGACGGCCATGGGCAAGCGCGCCGGCGTCGGCACATGCATGGGGCAACTTGCCTTCGCCGCCGGTGACTTCGACAGCAGCACCAAGGCATGGATGGGCGAAAGCGGCATCGCCGACGACAGCCCACTCACGCAGCAGCTGGCCTGGTCGCAGTTTTACAGCGGCGACAGCAGCGCCGCACTGGCCACCATGGCGCGCTACCAGGAAGCACGCCGCAAAGCCCAGGGCAATTCGCGCTCAGCCGCCGATATTGCCAGCCACATTGCGCTGCTGCAGCGCGCACAGCAAGCGCTGCCAGCTGAACTGGCACAGTTCGCACGCGCCATTCCCGATGGACCATGGCCGCGCCCGGTGTTAGCCATGCAGATTGGCCTGATCAACGCCGACCAGTTGATTCAGCAGGCAGAAGCCTTGTCGGGCGATGCAAGCGAGCTGGCCCTGAACGAGGCCTGGTTTTACATTGGCCAGGCGCGCCTGGCTGCGCAGGACCAGGTTGGCGCCGCGCGGGCATTTCGCTGGTATCGCAGCGGCGGGATACGCAGTTCCGGCATGCCCGCGCAGGCCATGGCAGAACTGCGGCGCCTGAAGGCACCTAACCCTGGCATGGACGCCGCCCGCCGGGCCTTGCGCGACAACGATTGGACTGCCGCCGTTGCTGCCTGGCGACCAGGCGCTGTCGCTGGCACGGCCGAGAATCAACTGGCCCTTGGCATGGCGTATGCCACGGGCAGCGGCGTTGGCAAAGATCTGACCCAGGCATGGCACTGGATTGGTCTGGCTGCTGCCCAGGATCTGCCAGAGGCGATGACGACGCTGGGGGCGATGCATGACGACGGTGCAGGAACGGCGGCTTCGCCGAAAGACGCCGTGGAATGGTATCGCAAGGCTGCCGTACTGGACCAGCCGGAAGCGCAGGCACAACTGGCAGCGCACTACCGTTACGGGTTCGGCGTCGAGATGGATATGGCCCAGGCATTGCGCTGGTACCGTGCCGCCGCCGGCCAGGGCCACGCCAGCGCCATGGCTGCATTGGGTGAGCTCTACCTGGATGGCAAGGGCGTGCCAGCGGATCAGCATCTGGCCGAATATTGGACCCGGCGCGCGGCCTACAAAGGCAATGATCTGGCCTTGTTAAGCCTGGGGCAGGCTTATGAAAGCGGCGCGTGGGGTGAAAAAGATGAGGCACGCGCGGCGACCCTGTATCGGCTGGCGGCGCAGAAGGGCAATTCCAACGCGCAAGTAGTGCTTGGCTATGTTTATGAAAACGGCACGGGGGTCAAGCTCAGCATGGCCGAGGCCAATGACTGGTACGCCAAGGCGGCGGAGGCTGGAAATCCGGAGGGCTTGCACAATCTGGCAGCGTCCTACTGGTATGGCAAAGGTGTGGGAAAAGACCCTCAGAAAGCGATTGCCCTATATCGCCGGGCCATTGCGGCGGGGAATTCAAAGTCCATGGCTGGCCTGGGCTACCTGTACGAAAACGAAATCGACGGCGGGAAACAATATGTCGAGGCCAAACGTCTGTATGAACTTGCGGCACAGCAAAACAATGCGATCGCCGAATTCAATCTCGCGCTGATGTATGTGCACGGCAGGGGCGTTGCAGTGGATCTGGAGCGCGCGCGCTACTGGTATTTGCGCGCGGCTGAACATGGTGACGTTGACGCCCAATTGTATGTCGGCGCGATGTACAAGGGCGGCGACGGTGTCCGGGTGGACCGCAACGCTGCCGCCAAATGGTTCGGCATGGCTGCCGCGCAAGGGCATCCGCAAGGACAGTCGGAATTTGGACAAATGTACATGTCTGGCCACGGCGTTGGCCGCGACTTCAAGAAGGCAGTCGCGCTGCTGCGCAAGGCGGCCGATAAAGACGAAGAGATGGCGCAGAATGCGCTGGGGTATTGCTACGAGCGAGGGTTGGGCGTTGAAAAGGACACCACGCAAGCGCTGGTCTGGTACCAGAAGGCCGCCAACGAGGGGGTGTACGCGGCGCGGGTGAGACTGGCTGAGTTATACCTGCGCCTGAAACAGGACAGCAAAGCGGAAGCCGCGTTCGCCGAAGCCAATAAGACCTTGAGCAGCGCGGGCCAGCGAACCGTGGCGCAGTACTACATGGAAGCGGACGACTTCGTTCGCGCCGAGAAAGCCTATCTGCGTTCCCTGGAACTGGCTGAGAAGACGCCGGGCGAACAATCCGTCTCCCTGGTTGAATCATTGAGGGCGGTCGGTAATTTCCATGTGTGGGCGGGCAGGTTTGACGCTGCATTGCCCTATTTGCAGCGAGCCCTGGCGCTCACTCACACGGTCGTTGATGCGAGTGACCCATGGCTGACCGACCAGGTCGCAGGGCTGGGCAGCCTGTACATCAAGTCGCGCCAGCCGGAGAAGGCGGAAGCACAGTATCTGCAGTTCCTGGCCATGATCGACAAAGCCCACGGCAGCACATCGCGCGAAGCGGCGGAGAGCCGTTGGACCGTGGCCGAGGCCTATGTGAACATGGAACAGTTTGCAAAGGCCGAGGACCTTTACAAGCAAGCCTATGCCATGCAGGTGACCCTGTTTGGCGAGAAAGATGGAAAAACTGTCAGAACGCTCAGCAGCCAGGGCAAGCTCTATTTCGCTACCGGCCGCTACCAGGAGGCCGAGAATACCTTGCAAAGGACCTTGCAGCATTGGGAGAACGACGGCGAGCGCGCGCGCTGGGCCACCATGGATACTCTGATGCAGCTCGGCACGCTGCATGACCGCGTGGGGAAATATGCGCAGGCCGAGGCGTTGTTTACGCGCGGGATGGCCTTTCTGGAGAGCGCCAGCGATGACGACAACGTTTGGTATGCCAATTATCTGGTCACCGTGGCCCGTAATCTGGTTCACCTCGACAAGTTCGAGGCGGCGGAGAAATTGATACGCCAGGCGCAGATGCTTCGACGCAAGGCGCACGATGCGGAGCATATTCAGCTGGCGCTGAGTTACCAGGTTTTGGGCGAACTATACGCCAGGCAGAAACGCTTTGCCGACGCAGAACTGCAATTCCAACATGCGCTGAAGGTGCGTGAGCACTGGCGCGGCCCGGATGCGATTGAGGTGGCTGAATCGTTGCAGGCGCTTGGCGATCTGTATAACAGCATGGGCCGTTTCGATGCCGCCCAGCCGGTGCTGATGCGTGCGCTGACAGTGAGGAACAAGGTGCTCGGTGCGGATCACCCGGACAGCAAGCTGACGCGCACGACGCTGGCAGTGGCCCAAGGCACAGTGCGCGGCGCGCAGGCGCCTGTGGCGGGGGGGAGTAAATAGGAAACATCGAAATGTGCGGACGGCGGTTTGTGCGCGTGGTACTCGATGCAAGGCAGGCGTCCGGCATGCGCTGCCTTGCTGAGCGAGTTGCCGGCGCGGCTGGACGCACTTCAGGCAAGCCGGGTCAGGGTGTCCAGGCCGTGCGCAAGGTGTTTCGAAACACGCTATTGAGCGCGGGTGCAACGTTGTCGCGGATGGCGCACGCAGGCGCGATATGCTCGAGTCGTTCGAGCTCGCTTTCGACGAAATCATGGATGCTGCGCACCGGCGGTTCCAGGCCCATTTCGGGGCGCCGCACGCTTCCTCCGATGCTTAGGCAATATCTGGTTCACGATGTCCTGAAATGATCGAAACTGGTCCGCCTGCGAGCGGCGCCATTGCACTTTGCCAGTCATCATAGAGGCCTTATACTTCACCTGAAAAGGAAATGCCTCATGAAAACCTGTCTGATTGTGATCGATGCTCAGGAATCCTTCCGCCACATGCCGTTCTCCTCGGAGCGCGACAGCGCTGCCTATCTGGAACACCAAAACGCCTTGATCGCGGGCTGCGAGGAACGCGGCATTCCCATCGTGCGCGTGCTGCATTCGGACGGCCCCGCCCAAGCAGATAATCCATTCGCCCGCGAATCGGGCATGGTCGTGCCGATCCAGGGGCTGCGCGCTTTCAGCCCTGCCGCCACGTATTACAAGCGCCGCCATAGTGCGCTGGTCGGTACCGGGCTCGATGTCTGGCTGACTGAACAAGGCATCGGCCGCCTGATCATCAGCGGCATCCGCACCGAACAGTGCTGCGAGACGACAACCCGCCATGCGTCCGACCTGGGCTGGAGCATCGATTACGTGACCGACGCCACCCACACTTACGATATGGCACAACCCGATGGGAGCCCCTTGAGCGCAGCCGCGATCAAGGCGCGCACAGCCACGGTGCTGAGCGGGCGCTTTGCCACCTTGTGCACGGTCGAGCAAGCTTTGGCGCGCGGCGCATGATCGACGTGCTGTTTCTGCTGCTGCCGGGCAGCCTGATCCTGGATTGGGCCGGTCCGGCCGAGGCGCTGCGTATTGCCAATGCCTTGATGGCGAAACAGGGAAAACCAGAACCGTTTGCCTTGCGCTTTTGCGCCCCGCGCGCGGATTCGGTCAGCTCGGTCGGGGTCCGTCTGGCCGAGCTGGAAATGTTACCCGCAACACTAGCTGCACGCCCCAGCTGGGTCGTGCTGGTGGGGCAGATGCACACGCCTGTGCCTGTCGATACGCCCGATAACCGCACCTTGCTCAACTGGCTGCGGCCATTGCGTCTGGCCTCGGGCCAGCTTGAACTGCTGACCATCTGCGCAGGTACCGTGCTGGCCGCGCATGCCGGCCTGCTGGCCGGGCGGCGCGTGACCACCCATCACCATCACCTCGATGAGCTCCAGAGCGTCGCCCCTGCGTGCGAGGTGGTTCGTAATCGCGTGTTCGTGGAAGACAGTCCGGTCTACAGCAGCGCCGGCGTGACGACCGGGATTGACTTGATTCTTCACCGCATCGAAGCCATTTGCGGGCCGGCGCTGGCAGCGCAGGTGGCGCAGACCATGGTGGTGGCGTTGCGGCGCGGCCCGCACGATCCGGAATTGTCGCCGTTTCTTGCATACCGCAACCATGTGCATCCGGCGCTGCACCGCGTGCAAGATGCGGTCAGCCAGTCGCCGCAATCGGATTGGTCGGTTCCCGGTATGGCGGCAGTGGCGCATACCTCGCCGCGCCATCTGACGCGCTTGTTTCTGGAATATGCGCAGATTGCGCCGTTACAGTATTTGCGGCGGATCCGCCTGGCCGTGGCGCAGACGGCGCTCGCTTCGGGCGACAGCGTCACGGCGGCGGCTGCCGCTGCCGGATTCAGCTCCGATACGCAGCTGCGCCGCGCATGGCAGCATTTCGCCGTGCCGGGGACGCCATCGCGGCCATCTGAATGAGGTGCCTCAGGCGCGCGCTTTCGACGGCAAGTGCCAGTCCTTGCGAATGAAATGGCAGGTGTAGCCTTGCGGATGCTTGACCAGGTAATCCTGATGGTTCTCTTCTGCTTCCCAAAACGGGCCGGAGGGCACCACCTCAGTGACCACCTTGCCTGGCCATAAACCGGAAGCGTCAACGTCTTCGATCGTTTCCAGTGCCGTCACACGCTGGGCTTCGCTGGTGGTGTAAATGGCAGAGCGGTAGCTGGTGCCCAGATCGTTGCCCTGTCGGTTGACTGTGCTTGGATCGTGAATCTGGAAGAAAAATTCAAGCAGCCTGCGGAAGCTGATGGTGTCTGGATCGAACACCAGTTCAATGGCTTCGGCATGGGTGCCATGATTTTTGTACGTTGCATTGGCCACGTCGCCGCCGGTGTAGCCTACGCGCGTGGAAATGATGCCTGGCATTTTGCGCAGCAAATCTTGCATGCCCCAGAAACATCCGCCTGCGAGGATTGCGGTTTCTTTTTTCATTGCGTGCTCTTTTTCGGTAGGTAGAAATCGATGGATCGGTCCACTATAGCGTATGGTGCGAAAGTTGGCTGAGCGTTGCCGCGTTTTCCTGGCGCGTGGCCAGCGCCACGATGGCCACGCCTGCCGCAACGACAAGCAAGTCTTCAATCAGTCCGCTTCTGGTTTGCCCCATGCTTTCCATGGCGCGCTTGCGCCCCGCGAGTGTGACGTAAGCCAGTGGCACGGCGGTCGCGACGGCAACAGCAGCGCCGGCGCGTTCGCGTCCCTGGGGTGCCAGTGCAGCGCCGGCAATCCCTGCGCTCATCACGCGGGCGAGCAAGCCCAGGAATACCGTGCGGTCCGGCGCGGTCTTCATTTTGTCGCCGAACAATTCACCGACGCCCATGGCCATGGCGCCATATTTGAAGACGGGCCGGTCCAGCAGCATCAATCGGCCGCTGGTCTGGCGGCCGATGAAGCGTGCGGTGGCGATGGTGGCCATCGGGGTCATGGAGCGGGCGCTGGCCACGGCGCCAATCAGGGCGGAAGAGAGCAGGCTGAGGATGTTCATCTGAAGGGACTCCTGTGCAATTGCATTCGTTGGAGATGCAACTCTAGCGAGCTCTTCAATGTGATGGCGCCACCGAGGCCTGGTGGCGTCGATGCGGGGCGCCTGCCGGCGCCTGCCGCATCGTTTCCGATTACAAAGCCGGGATCAGCACTTTATCAATCACGTGAATCACCCCGTTGCTGGCGCGCACATCAACAGCGACGATTTTGGCGGCCACCGAGGTGGTGTCCTTGATCGTGGGTGGCGTGCCGGTATTGATGGTGATGTTCTGACCGGCAACGGTGGCCACTGGTGTGCCAAACGGGATTTGCGTCGACAAGACCTGGCTGCCCAGCACGTGGTAAGTCAGCACCGTGGTCAGCTGTGGAATGGTCAGGTTCTGCGGCGCGGCGGCGAAGGCGGCGTTGGTGGGCGCAAACACGGTGAACGGACCGGTGCCGCTCAGTGTTCCTTGCAGGTTGGCAGCAACGACGGCGCTCACGAGCGAAGTGAATTGTGGATTGACCTGGGCCATCTGCACAATGTTCAGCACGCCTGGCGGCACCAATACTTTGTCGACGGCGTGAATCACGCCATTACTGGCTGGCACGTTGGCGGTGACAACGGTGGCGACTGTCAGCGCGGCATCGGTGATCTTGACGCCGTTGGTAAAATCAAAGCGCAGTTTTGCCGGGGCATTGGCGAAGGTGTATGCCGTGTCCTGGGTTGCGCCGCCGGCGATCAGGTCGGCTGCCAGCTTTTTCGAACCCAGGACGTGGTATGTCAAAATGCTTTGCAGGGCGCTCGCGGGCAGGGCGTTTACCATGGCAGTCGCGTCGGCAAAGCCGAGTTTTTTGGCCAGGTCGGTGAAGGCGGCGTCGGTCGGTGCGAATACGGTCAGTTGGGCGTTGGCGTTGGTGAAGGTGCTGCCGATCCCGGCCTTGGTGACGGCTGCGAGCAAGGCATTGAACCCTTGCGCTTTGGCGACGTCGGCGATATTTGGCTGAGGAACGACAGGATCATCATCGCCGCCGCACGCAGCTAAGGTGGCAATCATTGCGATGGCGGCCAGGCTTACTTTTATAAAGTTTCTAATTTGCATGTTATTTCTCCTGATTAAGCGATAGTGCGTTGCGGTAGCGCTACTTATTAGAAAAAATGCCACGTTAATGGCGCCGGGAAACACTCGCACGAGCTACAATTGACTGACCAATGCATTTCGTGACTAACGAGTCACGAAATATACTACATAGTTTACAGAAGTGCAAAAACGTTATGGAAATTCGAATTCCCTTTAAAAAACAGCAATTTGACGCACGTGAAGAAGCGATCATCGATGCTGTCAATACGCTTTTGTCCGAAAAAGGCTTCGATCTGATGACCATGGATGACGTGGCCGATCGGGTGGGTATTGCCAAGGGCAGCCTGTACAAGCACTTTTCATCGAAAGAGAAACTCGCTGGTGCCGCCATGGTCCGCCTGTTGAAATTGACGATGGCCGAGCTGGAGGCGTACCCGGACGCGCTGCCGGCAATCGAAAAGATTCAGCGCATTCTTGCCTGGTCCTTGCGCCTGCGCCTGCAGGGCGGGGTGCCGCACCTGCCGTCCACCAGCCGCACCTTGCAGCGCAACCTGATGCTCAATCTCGATTACGTTGCGGTGGCGTTGCGTGTCAACAAGCGCTTCTATCAGCTGGTGGCTGCGGCGCGCGCGCAAGGCGCTCTCAATCCTCTGGTGCCGGATGATGTGCTGGTGTACACCCTGTATTCGCGCGCCTGTGATCCGACCGTGGAGTTTCTGCTCAGGGATAATCGCTTGAGTCACGACCAAATTGTGGAGAGCATGGTGCAGGCGACCATTGGCGGTTTCTTGTCGCTGGAAGCGCGTACCGTTAGCGATGCGCGGAATGCAGACGCGGCCGAGATGATGAAGCCGGCGCTGCGATAAGGCGCGCCGTCAGGCGTCCGGCTGCAGCCGGTACCCAACCGCAGTCTCGGTCAGCAGATACTGTGGCTGGGTGGGATCGTCTTCCAGCTTGTGGCGCAAATGGCCCATGTAAATTCGCAGGTAGTGCCCGTTCTCGCTGTTGGAAGGGCCCCAGACAGCATTGAGCAGATGGGGATTGGTAACGACCTTGCCCATATTGGCCACCATCACGGCCAGCAAGCGAAACTCCGTGGGTGTCAGGTGCACCTTTTGCCCGCCCTTGGTCACGCGGCGGTCTTTCAGATTCACTGCCACGTCACCAAAATGCAGCTGGCCGTCCGCGTTGCTGCTGTCTTTTCGATGACGCCGCAAGGTCGCGCGCACGCGGGCCAGCAACTCGCCCGTGCCGAACGGCTTGGTCAGGTAATCGTCGGCGCCGGCGTCGAGGGTGCTGATCTTGTCGCTCTCGTTGACGCGGGCCGATAGCACAATGATTGGTACCCCCGACCATTTGCGTACGTCGCGAATAAAATCGATGCCGTCCCCGTCAGGTAATCCCAGGTCGAGAATGATCATGTCGGGCTTGCGCGTACCCGCTTCAATCAGCCCGCGCTGCAGTGTGACGGCCTCGTGCACCTGCCAGCCTTCCGCCTCGAGGGCGCTGCGCACAAAGCGGCGGATCTGCGGCTCGTCCTCGATCAGCAGGGCAATTGGCGCGGGGTCATTCATCAGCAGGATCCATTCGCGTGTGTTCGAGCTCGGGTATGACGGGCGGCGTTCCCAATGGGAGTGCGACGATAAAGGCGGCGCCGCCCTGGGGCAGGCGCTGCGCCTCGATCCGGCCGCCGTGGGCGTCGACAATCGCGCGGCAAATGGCCAGACCCAGCCCGACGCCAGGCTTGGCCGACTCACGTTCGCCGCGCGCAAATTTCTCGAACAAGGCATCCGGGTCGCCTGGCGGCAATCCCGGCCCGTCGTCGCTCACGGTGACGGTTGCCATTGTCGAGGACAGGCCGACGGCGATGCTGATTGTCGAGCCCGGCGGGGTGTATTTTGCGGCATTCTCCAGCAGGTTGCAGAGCACCCGTTCAAATAGCGTCGCGTCAAATTGCAGCAGTGGCAGATCGGGCGGCAGGTGGGTGCGCACGTGGTGCCCTGCCAGCGCGCCAGCACTGATCCGCAATGCGGTCCCCACCACTTCTTCCAGTGCCTGCCATTGCAGCTTGAACTGAATCTGCCCACTCTGAATGCGTGCCATGTCCAGCAAATTGGCGACCAGCGCGCTCATGCGCAGCGACTCGTCGTGCAAGCTATGGGCCAGATCCAGCTGTGGCGCAGTCAGTGGCGGCTGCGATGCGGCCAGCGATTCGGACAGTCCTACCAGGGACGTCAGCGGTGTGCGCAAGTCGTGCGACAACGCCGCCAGCAAGGAATTGCGCAAGCGCTCGGACTCCATGTTGACCAGCGCGCCCTGTGCCACTTCGATGTAGTGCACACGCTCAAGGGCAATGGCTGCCAGGGCCGCGAAGGTGTCGAGCTGCTGGCGCTGTTCCGGAATCAGAATCCAGTGGCGCGTCTCTGGTTCAATGGCCAGCACGCCCCTGGTGCGCATGGGCGCAACCAGTGGCAGATAGTAAATGCGGCTGGCCGGCAGCGTGTCGGTGCCCAATCCGGCTGCTTCGGCCCGTTCGAAGGCCCACTGCGCAATGCCCAGATCGGGCACAATCGGCGCACCCGGCCCGGACACGACGCTGGTGGATGGCTGGTGTAGCCGCCCGTGCGCATCGGGCACCAGCAGCGTGAGCCGTGCCCGGAAGGCGCTGCCCACAACGTTGCGGGTCGTGTCGACGATTTGTTCGGTCTGCAAGGCGCCGGACAGTTCACGCGCAAATTCATACAGGGCGCGCGCGCGCCGCTCGCGTTGCGCCGCAACCCGCGCCTGGAAACGCAGGCCGGCCGTCAAGTGCCCGGTGATCAGACCGACCACCAGCATCACGCCAAAGGTGACAATGTATTGCACATCGCTGACGGCAAAGGAAAAGCGCGGTGACACAAAAAAGAAGTCAAAGCTTGCCACGCATAAGCATGTGGCAAGCACGGACGGCCCGCGGCCGAAGCGCACGGCCACCAGTACCACCACCAGCAGAAACAGCATGGCGATATTCGGCAGGTCAAGATAGGGCTGCAGGGGAGTGGTCATGAGCGCCGTCGCCACGCTGGCGACGGCGGCCCACAGGTAAGCCCAACGGTGCCGATGGTTAGACCGATTGAACTGCTCGCCCAGGCCCGGCGCGCCTGGCTTGCCTGTTGCCGTGCTGTACGCGGCATCGCCAAACTCGATCAGGTCAATGTCCGGCGCATGCAGCGCCAGTGCGCGAATATGCGGATGCCGCCACGGCCAGGTACGGTGCCCGCGTCCCATGGTGATGCGCGACAGATTGTGGCTGCGTGCATAGTCGATCGCTGCCTGCGCGATGTCGTTGGCGGCAAGCACGGCAGTGCTGGCGCCCAAGTCTTGCGCCAGCTTCAAGGTGCGCAGAATTTGCTCGCGCCGCGCTGCGGGCAGGCGTTGCAGGGCTGGCGTTTCAATATAGATGGCATGCCAGCCGGTGCCCAGCTGGCTGGCCAGGCGCGCCGTGTTGCGCACCACGTGTTCGCAGTCGGTCCGCGGTCCCACCAGGGCCAGCAGTGCGGCGCCGGTCTTCCACAGCGTGTCAATCGATTGCTCGACGCGGTAGGCGCGGACATCGTCTTCGATCCGGTCGGCAGTACGGCGCAAGGCCAATTCGCGCAAGGCGATCAGATTGCCTTTGCGGAAAAAATGCAGCGAGGCGTGCGCTGCCTGCTGCGGCTGGTATACCTTGCCGCTTTTTAAACGCGCCAGCAATTCGTCGGCGGGCAAGTCGACCAGCACCACTTCCGCCGCGCCGTCGAACACGGTGTCAGGCACGGTTTCGGCAACCCGGATGCCCGTGATGCCGCCCACCACGTCGTTCAAACTGTCGAGGTGCTGCACGTTCACGGTGGTAAACACGTCGATGCCGCGTTCCAGCAACTCTTCGACGTCCTGCCAGCGCTTGGGGTGGCGCGAACCGGGCGCATTGGTATGGGCCAGTTCATCCATCAGAATCAGGGCAGGCTGGCGCGCCAGCGCCGCATCCAGATCGAACTCGGACAGCGTTTTGCCACGGTAGGCCACCGGTCTGAGCGGCAGCTGCGGCAGACCGTCCAGCAGGGCAGCGGTCTCACTGCGGCCATGGGTTTCGACCACACCTGCCAGCACAAATACCCCATCGGCGTGCAGTTTGCGCGCCGCTGCCAGCATGGCGTATGTCTTGCCAACCCCGGCCGAGGCGCCGAAGTAGACGCGCAGGCGGCCGCGCCCGGCCAGCCGCTGTTGCGCTTCCATCTGCGCAAGCAGGGCGTCGGGATCGGGGCGCTTGCCCTCAGGCGCAAGCATGTAATTGCCGTGTGGTCATGATATTAGCGAGTATGCGCAGTTTTCGCTTCCAGCGCCAGATTCAGCGCCAGTACGTTCACCCTGGCCTCGCCAAAAAAGCCGAAATATTGTGGCTCGGTGTGTTCTTTTACGAGCGTCAGTACGTCCGCCAAGGCCAGTTGGCGCACCCTGGCCACGCGGCCAGCCTGATACATCGCCCCGGCAACACTGATGTCCGGATCAAGACCGCTGGCCGACGTGGTGACCAGGTCGACGGGAATGGGCGCGCGATTATCGGGATCAACTGCTTTGAGCGCGGCAATGCGGCCCTGTACCGCCGCCAGCAGCGCCGGATTGGTCGGCCCTTGATTGGCGCCGCTGGAGGCGCTGGCGTTATTGGGCATGGGGCTGGTGGCCGATGGGCGCCCCCAGAAAAACTGGGGTGCGCTGAACGACTGGCCGATCAGGCGGGAACCGACTGGCACGCCCTGACGTGTGATCAGGCTGCCATTGGCGGGCGCGGCAAAGGCGGCCTGGGCAATGCCGGTCACGGCAGCAGGATAAATGCCGCAGCAAAGCAGCGTCAGCGCACCGAACAGCACCAGCGCAGGGCGGAACGTGGAAATCATGATGGTCCTTTGGGGCAGTTTAGACAAGGTGGAGCGCGGTCAGCAGCATGTCGATCAGTTTGATGCCGGCAAAGGGCAGCAGGATGCCGCCCAGGCCATACAGCAACAGGTTGCGGCGCAGCAGCGCGGCGGCACCAATCGCGCGGTATTGCACGCCTTTGAGTGCCAATGGAATGAGCACCACAATGATCAAGGCATTGAAGATCAGCGCCGCCATGATGGCCGAGGCCGGGCTGCTCAAGTGCATGACGTCGAGCGCCTCGAGCTGGGGGTAAGTGCCCACAAACGCAGCAGGAATAATGGCGAAGTACTTGGCGATATCATTCGAAATCGAAAACGTGGTCAGCGAGCCGCGGGTCATCAGCATCTGCTTGCCGATTTCCACGATCTCGAGCAGCTTGGTGGGATTGGAATCCAGGTCGACCATATTGCCCGCCTCCTTGGCAGCCTGGGTGCCTGAATTCATTGCCACGGCCACGTCGGCCTGGGCCAGCGCCGGCGCATCATTGGTGCCGTCACCTGTCATGGCGACCAGGCGCCCCTCGGCCTGGTAACTGCGAATCAAGGCCAGCTTGTCTTCGGGGGTGGCTTCGGCGAGGAAATCGTCAACGCCGGCCTCAGCCGCAATCGCAGCGGCGGTCAGCTTGTTATCGCCGGTAATCATGACCGTTTTGATGCCCATGCGCCGCAATTCGGCAAAGCGTTCCTTGATGCCACCCTTGACGATATCCTTCAGTTCCACCACGCCCATGACGCGGCCAGCGTCGACCACCACCAGCGGCGTACTGCCCGCCCTTGCCACCTTATCGACGACCTGGCCTACTTCGGATGGAAACACCTTGCCGAGGGCGATCACATACTTGCGCACCGAATCGGCAGCGCCCTTGCGCACTGCTCGGTCGCCAAGGTCGATGCCACTCATGCGGGTTTGCGCCGTGAACGGCACGAACTGCAGCGCAAGGCCGGCCATTTCGCGTTCGCGGATATTGAAGCGCTGCTTGGCCAGCACGGCAATGCTGCGGCCCTCGGGCGTCTCGTCCGCCAGCGAAGCGAGCTGCGCCGAATCGGCCAGTTGCTGTTCTGTCACCCCTGGGGCCGGCACAAAGCGCGAGGCCTGGCGGTTGCCCAGGGTGATAGTGCCTGTCTTGTCGAGCAACAGGACATCGACGTCGCCTGCCGCTTCCACTGCACGGCCGGAAGTGGCAATCACATTGGCCTGCATCATGCGACTCATGCCGGCCACGCCTATGGCCGACAGCAAGCCCCCGATGGTGGTGGGAATCAGGCACACGAGCAAGGCAATCAGCACTGTGATGGTGACGGGCGTGCCAACGCCGGCGGCGTCCACGGCGTACCAGGAGAACGGCAGCAGCGTCACCGTCACCACAAGAAAGACGATGGTCAAGGCCACCAGCAAAATGGTGAGGGCAATTTCGTTGGGCGTCTTTTGGCGGCGCGCGCCTTCGACCATGGCAATCATGCGGTCGAGGAAGGTTTGCCCGGGATCAACCGACACGCGCAGCACCAGCCAGTCAGAAAGAATGCGCGTGCCGCCAGTCACGGTATTGAAGTCGCCGCCGGACTCGCGGATCACGGGCGCCGATTCACCGGTGATGGCGCTTTCATCGACCGAGGCCACACCTTCCATGACTTCGGCATCAATCGGAATCACGTCGCCCGCTTCGACCAACAGGTAATGGCCCTTGCGCAAGTCGCTTGCCTGGGCGGGTAACCAGCTGGTGCCGTGCTGGGGCGCGGCCAATTTTTTGGCCATGACGGTTTGCTTGAGACTGCGCAGCGATGCCGCCTGGGCCTTGCTGCGGCCTTCGGCCAGTGCTTCGGCAAAGTTGGCAAACAAGACCGTGAACCACAGCCAGATCGCGGTGGCCAGAATGAAGCCGGCGGGCGCTTCGCCCTGCCCAAACTGGGCTTGCAGGTAGAGCAGGGTCGTGATGATGCTGCCGACATAGACCACGAACATGACCGGGCTGCGCAGTTGCGTGCGGGGCGATAATTTCCTGAACGCGTGAGCGACGGCGGGCACGATCAGGGCGGGATCGAACAGCGTCAGCTTGCTGCGTGACGTATTTGTTTCAGACATCGTGGACTCCTGGATCTTCGGTTAGTTGGCGAACAGCTGCAGATGCTCGATCACGGGGCCCAATGCCAGTGCGGGCACGTAATTGAGCACGCCAACCAGCACGACCACACCGATCAGCAGTCCGATGAACATGCCGCCGTGGGTCGGCATGGTGCCGGCATTTGCTTCCAGTCTTTGTTTGCCCGCGAGGGAACCGGCGACGGCCAGCACCGGCACGATCACGGCAAAGCGGCCGAACCACATGGCCATTGCGAGCAGGCTGTTGTAGAACGGCGTGTTGGCGGACAAGCCTGCGAAAGCGCTGCCATTGTTGTTGGCCGCCGAGCTGAAGGCATACAACACCTCGGAGAAACCATGGGCGCCGGGATTGGCCATGCCGCTCGTACCGGGGTTCAATACGACCGCAAGCGCCGTACCGGACAAGGCCAGAATCGGGGTTGCCAGGATCGCCAGCGACACCATCTTCATTTCATAGGCCTGGATTTTTTTGCCCAGATATTCCGGAGTGCGCCCGATCATCAGGCCGGCAATGAAGACAGCCAGGATGGCAAATACCAGCATGCCGTACAGACCGGAGCCAACGCCGCCAAACACCACTTCACCGAGTTGCATCAGTATCATCGGCATCATCCCGCCCAGCGGTGTGAAGGCGTCGTGCATGGCATTGACTGCGCCGCAGGAAGCCGCGGTAGTGACGGCCGCGAACAAGGCAGAAGCGCTGATACCAAAGCGGGTTTCCTTGCCCTCCATGTTGCCGCCCGCTTGCCAGGCGCTGGCGGCCTGGTCCACGCCCATGGCTGCCAGGCCAGGGTGTGCTTGCTGCTCGGCCACCATCACCACCGCCGTGGCCGCGACAAAGATCAGGCTCATCGCGCCCAGCACGGCCCAGCCCTGACGCAGGTCGCCGACCATGCGCCCAAAGGCAAAGCACAGCGCTGCGGGAATCAGGAAGATGGCCAGCATTTGCATGAAATTGACCAGCGCATTCGGGTTCTCGAAAGGATGGGCCGAATTGGCGTTGAAGAAGCCGCCACCGTTGGTGCCCAGCATTTTGATCGCTTCCTGCGAGGCGACGGGCCCGACGGCGATGGTTTGCTTTGTGGCCACCAGGGTCTCAGTCACAGCGGCGCCTTTGGCGTCCAGTACGGGCTTGCCATCGGCAGTGAGGACGGCTTGCGTGTAGGTCACGGGATCAATCAGCGTGACTTCCTGCGATGATACAAAGGTTTGCACCACGCCTTGCCCGGTCAAAAATACCGCGAACAGCAGCGATAGCGGCAGCAGCAAGTACAAGGTGGAACGGGTCAGATCGACCCAGAAGTTGCCGATCGACTTGACCGAGCGCGAACTGAAGCCGCGGATCAGCGCAAAGGCAACGGCAATGCCCGTGGCTGCCGAGAAGAAGTTCTGGCCAGTCAGGGCCAGCATCTGGCTCAGGTAGCTCATGGTTTGCTCGCCGCTGTAGCCTTGCCAGTTGGTATTGCTGACGAAACTGACGGCCGTGTTAAAGGCAGAATCGGGTGATACAGCGGGCAAGGCCTGGGGATTGAAAGGCAGTCGGTCTTGCAGTCGCTGAATGCCGTACACGAACAGCGCGCCGAAGCCATTAAAGACCAGCAGCGCGGTGGCATAGGCTTGCCAACCCATGCCGTGGCTTGGGTCGATGCCGGCGGCGCGGTAGAGCATTTTTTCCAGGCCTTGCAGCCAGCCGAAACCAGGCACGGATTTGTTGGCGCCGATATGTGCGACCAGAATGCCAAGCGGATAGGCGGCCAGTAGCAGTGTGCCCATGAATACGGTGAGTAACAGGATCGATTGGGCGCTCATTACAATTGCTCCGCTTTGAGGAGGGCGACAAGCAAATACACGAGCAGCGCGGCGGCTGCAGTGGCGCCAATGAAGTAAAAGAGGCTCATTGCTCGCCTCCGAGTTTGGCGCAGCCTTTGGCCAATGCCATGCTCAGCCCCGCGGCGAGCAATAGCCCGCCAATGAAAATGATGTCCATACCACCCTCTTTTTATGCGATGTTTGATGAAATCAAGCTTAGCCAATACGAACTAAAAATTTCGTAAAGACTTGGCGCTTCGCTGTAAACAAGCCGTAAACGTGTGTAAACAGGCCTTGCTTCAGAAGGTCTTTCCCAGGCCAAGTACCAGGGCGCGCTTGCCTGTAAATTTGCCGTTAATCGGAGATGCGTACGCGGTTTTGTTCGCATTGGTGCCGACCAGCGCCAGGGTGGCGGAGGCAAAACCCAAGTCGTGCGTCAGCCCGATCTTCCAGTCGCGGTAGCTGGCTGTTGGGTTGTGTTCGACGTTTTGAAGACCGGCGTGTAAATTGAGCACAGTGGTGGAGGTCATATCGATGTTCGCACCCAGGTCGATGTAGCTGCTGTTTTTGCTGTCGATAAAGCCGAACAGATTCGTCACGGCGTGCGCGTATTTGAGATAGGCCACACCGTAGCCAAGCTGGCCGTATATTTCGGTGGTGTCGGCACCGGCAAAGCCGGCGACATGTTGCAAGCCGTTGGAAGGATAGATATACGTCAGCGCACCAATGTCGTAGCTGATCGCGCCGCCCAGTTTGCCGCGCTGACCTGCATACAGGTCCAGTTCGACCTGTCCACCACCGCCGGCATCTTTGGTCCAGGTGATGCTTGACGCCCAAGCGCCAGCATAGACACCGCTGCTTGCGTTGTTGTAGTCGACGCCGCCCGACAAGGCCGGCCGCAGACGTGTTTGCGAGATGCCACGATAGCGGTAATCCGACGAGATGGCGGCATTCGCACTGAAGGCGTGCGCTGTGTTGTTTTCGTCCGCGTGGGCGTGCTTGGTTGCCAGCACCGCGAAGGTGATGATGGCAAGGATGGTCTTGTTCATTGGTGGGCTCTTGAATTGATGGTGGGATAAGGGGCGCTGGCCCGGCTGTCAAAATCGAAAAATCGATTCATCCAGCTTATCGATTGCCACGTAAAGATTTTCTAAAAAGACGGCGGCCCTTGGTAAACGCCGCGTAAAATCTGCAAGGGCTGCGCCCGTGGTATATGCTTGCAACTCAATTCAATGAAGTTAGTGTATGTCGCTGAAGAAGAATCCATCCAACCCGCCACCGGCAGGCAGTACGCTACCGCCTTTGGCGGCCTCACGTCCGATCTCGCCCGAAGATGTGATCGCCAAAAAAATCGCGCGTGATCAACGCGACGCACTGGTGCGCGGGGTGACGTCGATCGAAGCAATGCGGGAAGCCATCAAGCAAGCGGCGCGTTCGCTGCCGGCGATGACGGCCGTGCCCCGGATTGGCCGCATCGATGCGGCGACGTTTCGCGCGCGTGCGGCGCAAGGGCTGCCGTTTATTATCAGTGGCATGGCAAAGGGCTGGCCGCTCTGCGCATTGACGCCGCAAGCCTTACGTGAACGTTATTCCCACCTGCACGTGCGGGCCCGGGTAGGCGACTACATCAACACCGCATTCGCCCCTGACCGGGCGATGCAGGATATGTCAATGCTTGAATATCTCGAGCTGGTCGAGACCGGCGAGCATGATTTGCCGCCGTATCTGGGGAATCTGGAATTGCGCGAATTGAACAGCCTGTGCCACTGGCCGACGTACTTTGACAAAATGGGGCCGCCGCGTTTCTGGCTGGGGCCGTCGGGCACGGTCACGCCATTGCACTGCGATTATGACGACAATATCTTCGCGCAGATCTGGGGCACCAAGCGCATCTTCCTGGCACCGCCGCATCACGATGCATTCTTGTATCCCAGCGAAGCGAATGCGATTTTGTTCGGCTCACCGTTCGACCCGGAAGCGCCGGATTACGAGAAGTTTCCGCTGGCCCGGCAGGCAACGACGATTGAATGTATCGTCAATGCTGGTGACATGCTGTACGTGCCCGCGGGCTGGTATCACCAGGTGCGGGCGTTGACGTTTTCATTGTCGGCCAATCGCTGGGCGCGGGCGATGCCGCTGGCATTGAAGGGTGATCCAGCGTTGCAGCGATTGACGGACGCTTAATCCCACCAGAAGAACCACACCTTCGAATCGATCAGCCCCGCGGCCAGCGCTTCAATCGATTCGGTCCCCTGATCCACAATGTCGGGGCAGTACAGATACTGCTCTTTGGCCAGCTCGAGTGCCGCTTCCTTGGATGTGGGCGGCTTGGTGACCTGCATCTCGATCACATCACTGGTGACGCAGGCCACAGTGGCGCCGTATTTCTCACCCCAGTATTTAAACAGGGCCGCGTGCACGGGTGCGTCCGGGCATTCGTTCCAGCCACCGATGCGCAAATAGCACGGCACCATCCACACATAGGGCGCGGGAATGACAGCAATGTTCACCACCGGATAGGGCTGGCCGGTTAACACGTCACGGTGCGAAGACAGGCCATGGTCGTTGGCAGATTCCTCCCCCGGCCATTCGTCTTCTTCCATATCATAATATTCGGGGTCCTCCGCCTGCCGTTGGACGAACCAGTTGGCAGGATCGATCGTGCGTGCCACCGCGATCAATTCTTCCGCAGATTGGTCGGCATTGCCTTCGTACGCTTCCTTGATGCGGTCGAAACTGTCGGCATCGCCCAGGATGACGGGATGGCCGCCGCCGGCCTTTTGCAATGCGCTGAATTCGGCGAGTGCTTCGCTGCCGGCGACCTGGTGAATCTTGAATGGGAACGACATGCTGCCTCCAATTGAAATGCGCGTAAATATGAAGGCAACTTTATCATATTGATAATTGCTTGAGGAATTGCCGTATTCCTCTTAGGGCTATTGGCCAGGTGGCTTGCCCAGGCCCGCACCGCCAACCTCGTCCAGCGCCTTGCCAGTCGATTTAGCGGCGCCCTGTGGTGGCGGATCGTTGTAGTCCTTGTCATGCACGGCGCCAGGTTTGCCGACAACTTTTGCCTGCTCGCCTTTTACTGCCGGGTCCGCCGGATGGGTGGGAATCGTTGGGTTGGCTTTCTGCTCGTTTTGGGTCATGGCGTTCTCCTTTTTGCTGCGGCAATGTCGCCGACGCATTTATTTTAGTCACGCAAGTCAAAAGCGTGCGCAGCGTTGCCGGACGTAAAAAAGCCCTGCGGCGATCACTCGGCGCAGGGCAAACGGGAGAGCAGACGGATTAGAACTTAGCGCGCACGCCAAACACCAGGTTACGGCCTGGCAGTGGCGAAATGTCCTTGAGCACCGAGGTCGATGCGCGGATGTCTTCGTTAAGCAAGTTCTTCGCAATCAAGAACCAGGTCAGGTCGGTTTCGCCTGCATGCGTGGTGAAAGCCAGGTTGGCGTTGAGCTGGTTGTACGACGGCGTGCTGGTATTTTCAAAGGAGGCAAGACGATCTTGTTCCAGCGCGTGTATCAGCGACAGGCCGGCGCGCAATTCACCTTGACGGTAACCCACGCTGGCGCCAAAGCGCGTCGCAGGCTGCAACGGCAAGTTGCCGCCGCTGTCGAGCGAGCCGCGCGAGGTGTCGCCGAAGACGCGGCCGGACCAGCCCTGGCCGGTGTGATTGAAGGTCAGCTCTGCTTCTGCCCCATGCAGCTTGGCATCGGCTTGTTCGAAGATGCGCTGACGCAGTTCGTCGCCCGGGTTGCCTTCTTCGTCCACCAGGTTGCCGGTGATGTGGCCGTAAATGAAGTCCTTCACGTTGTTCTGGAACAGGTTCAATTTCCACTGAACCAGGCCGCTGTTCTTCTGCAACGTCAGCTCGATATTGCGCGAGGTTTCCTTTTTGAAGTCGGGATTGCCGACGTCAAAAGTCACGGTCGCATCGTGCGGGCCGGAGGAATACAGTTCTTCCGTGGCCGGCGCGCGCTGGGCGACCGAAGCGGTCACGCCAAAGGCGTAGCCTGGCATGAACGGCCACTGGCCGCCCAGCGAGTACGAACCCAGGTGGAAGCTGCGGTCCTGGCCGGTGACGGGCTCCCGCTTGACCGATTCCAGACGCGCGCCGGCGTTCACACGCACCACGCCGATGTCGGTTTCTTCTACCAGGAAACCCGCGGTGGAAGTGGAATGGGTCACTGGCACAGTGTCCGGTCCGCCTTCCGCGCTCAGTGCGGAGAAGTGGGTGTTTTCGGTTTGCATGCCGAAGGTGCCGTGCCAGCCGGCTAGTGGCTTGTGCGTCAGTTCCCAGCGCGATTCCAGCGAGCGATTCTTGAACAGGACTTCGGGGGCATTGTCTGCACCCAGTTCGGCATGCTCATAATCTGTGTAGCCGAGCTTGAACTTGAAGGTTTCAAAGCCGGCAAACGGGGTGTTGATCAGGTTGTCGATGTCGTAGCGGGTCTGCTTCTGATCAATCTTGGAACCTTCGTCACTGGGGATGCCGTACAGATTTTTCAGCGTCGACACCGACGCGCCGAAGTGGCCCCAGTCTTCAATCAAGGCGCCGCCGAAACCGCCGCTGCGCTGACGGGTATCGGAATGGGGCAGGCGGCCGCTGGCGGAAGCGGGATCGCCCAGCACGCGGTTGTCGGGGATCTTGTAGTCGTCGGTGTCGCGCACATTGGCGTCCACGTGCACGGCAATATGGCCAAAGGCGGCGTCGGCGGTGCCGGATGCGCCGCGGCCTTTGTCCACGCTGCTGTAACGTGCTTCGACCTGACCAATTGGCTTCGGTTCCAGCGCGGTGGGAATGCGTTCATTAACGACGTTGACCAGGCCGCCGATTGCGCCCGAGCCATACAGCAGTGCGGCAGGCCCGCGCAGAATTTCGATCTGCTGCGCAATGGCGCCTTCGGCAGCGACGGCATGGTCATTTGACAAGCCGGATACGTCGCTGACGGCCATGCCGTTTTCGAGCATCTTGACGCGGGCGCCTTCCAGACCGCGAATGATGGGCCGGGATGCGCCAGCGCCAAATGCAGAGGCGGAAACACCGAGTTCCTGCGACAACGTTTCGCCCAGCGAACTGCCGACCTTGTCGCGCAACTCGTCGCCCGACAAAATTTTGGCCGGTGTCAGGATCTGGTCGCCCTCGGTGTTTTTGAACGGGGAAGCCGTGACCACCACTTTGGCAATGGGTTCATCGGCGCTTTCCGCATGGGACAAAGGTGCGATGACAGACAGGATGGCGCTGGCAAGCAGCGTGCGTTGGAAATTCATGGAAACCTCAAACAATCAATAGTGACGTGCGAAACAGTTCAGACGACGCCAGGCGTGCATGCGAACTTTGGTGTGGGTGACGCTGTCAATATTGAGGTGGCGCGCGCGACTGGAATACGCACACGGTGGAGAGGCAGCGGGTTTGTGTTGCTGGCGTCAGTACGGCCAGCGGCACGGGATTCGTTGCCGCCAGTTCCCGTGAGGGACTGGCGAGCGCGGAGGAAAACTGTGCGTGCGCCAGGCAGTCGGCACAGCCGAGGTCCTGGAGCAACGCTTTTGTCGCCGTGCGCTGCACGGGCGAAAAATGGGTGACTGCGTGGGCGAACGCAGCGTGCTGCGACCATAGCAGCACAAAAGCGAGCAGCAAGCGGCGGATAACGCGCCGGTTGATGGCCGGGATCGCCGCAACAACATGTGTGCGTCGTGAAAACATGGATTACCTCAGACAAATAGCGGAACCGACCAAACCATGCATGGCGCGTGCGCGCATGCTGGCCTGATCAAGGAGCGAGCGTTGTCAGACTAGAGGCGGGGCGCGGGACTGGAAGACGCAGACTGTACGAACACAGTCAGTCGTGGGAATGGCAGCAATCTGATGCACGGCGGCGGTGTCCAGCGCTGGCAGCAGATAGCTTGGGCTGCCGATGGCCGACGCCATTTGTGCATACGTTAAACATTGAACACAGCCAGCATCGTCGGCGGTATTGTTCGACGTGCTGCTGTTGCCGCTGACCTGCACTTGCGCCGTCTGGTCCGCACTGCCGGTCCAATGGGACACGGCGTGACTCATCGCCGACTGCTGCGAGACGAGCAGCAGAAGCGATAACAGGACACGAAGGAACAGGTTGCGATTCATTGACAAATAAGCATGTCGTGATTTGAATTGCTCATATTTTAGTAGCAAACCGCATTGCTGTGCTGATTTGTTTGGCAAGCGCCCTCAGCAACAGCAATGTATGTATGGCGCGCGCGTGCCGCTTACTTGGCACGTTGGCGGGCAATCCACGCGTCGATGTGGGTCTCCAGCGCGCCCAGCGGAATGGAGCCGGTGCCCAGAATTTCATCGTGGAAGGCACGCAAGTCAAAGCGCGGGCCCAGGGCCGTGCTGGCGCGTTTGCGCAGTTCCGAAATCTTCAGCTGGCCGATTTTGTAGGCCAGTGCCTGGCCAGGCCAGCCGATGTAGCGGTCGATCTCATTGACGATGTCCTGCTCGGTTTTTGGCGCATTGGCCTTGAAGTAATCGATGGCTTGCTGCCGGCTCCAGCCTTTTGCGTGCATGCCGGTATCGACCACCAGGCGCACGGCACGCCACATTTCGTAGGTCAGCTGGCCAAACTTGTCGTATGGGTTGTCGTACAGTCCCATGTCGTAACCCAGTTGCTCGGCATACAGGCCCCAGCCCTCACCGTAGGCAACGAAATAGGCGGTTTTGCGGAACATTGGCAAGGCGTCCAGTTCCAGGCCGCGGGCAAACTGGAAATGGTGGCCAGGTACGGCTTCGTGCAGTGTCAGTGCCAGCATTTCCCAGGTGGGACGTACTTCCGGCTTGTACAGATTGACGTAGTAGAAGCCGGCGCGGGTGCCGTCCGCCGCTGCTGGCTGGTAATAGGCGGTGGTGGTGTCCGGCGCGATGTTGTCTGGAATGGCGCGCACGCCGTAGGTCAGGCGCGGCAAGACAGAAAACACCTTGACCAGTTCTGGATCGATGCGCTTGCTCATTGCCTGGTACGACAGCAGCAAGTCGGCGCCGTTCTTGTGGAAGAACTGCGGGTCGCTGCGCAGGAAGGTAAAGAATTGCTCCAGCGTGCCTTTGAAGCCGGTTTCGTTTTTCACCTCTTCCATGCGGGCGCGGATGCGCGCCACTTCCGCCAGACCGGTGGCGTGAATCGCGTCTGCGCTCAGGTCGGTTGTCGTGTAGTAAGAAGCGAGCAAGTCATAATAAGCCTTGCCATTGGGCAGGGCAGAGGCGGCAATGGTATTGCGCGACTTGGGCAAATAAGTGCTGTCGAAAAACTTCGACAGGCGTGCGTAGGCAGGCACGACCTGCTCGCCAATCACCCTGCCGGCCTGGCTGCGCAACGCTGATTTTTGTGCTTCGCTCAAGCTGTCCGGCATCTTGGTGAAGGGCTTGTAGAAAGCGCTTTCGAGCGGCTTGGCGCCAGCCTGGCGCGCGATCTGCTTGCTGACGCGCTGCATCAGGACGGCCGGCGGCATGATGCCTTCCTTGATCCCTTGCTGCATCAAAATAATGTTCTGATCGATCAGCGCCGGCAGCGCAGCCAGACGCACAAGCCAATCCTTGTAATCTTTTTCTGTACTGAAGGGCAGGACTTCGACCATGCCGTCCAGTGTCTGCACGCCGCCCGACATGCCAATGGGCTGCAAGTATTCGTGGAAGCGCTGGCGGGCCACGGACTGCTTGAGCTGCCACTCGAAGGTGTCGTAGTTGAGCTTGTCGATTTTGGACAGCGTCTTGCGATCAATCTTGTGCAGGCGAGCAAGCGCGTCGCGGTCCGCGGCATCGCGCTTGGCGATGGCTTGCAGGCTCATGTCCGACCAGCGGTCATTGAAGCGGGCATCGCCCTGGTAGCTGGCATTTTCGGGACTGTCACGCAGACCACGCTCCCACTCGTCCGCAAACAATTGGTGCAGGGCAGGGTGATCTTGCGGGGCTGCAAATACAGGGCTGGCGGCCAGGAAGGCCAGGGCTACTAAGACACGTCGCATGGTCGGGCTCCTTGTTGGATCACAAAGTGTAGCGTATTCCACGGCGCCCGCCGCCTAGATCTGATCAAGCGCTATTTCGTGGCTGCCGCCCTTGATATCGACCAGGCTGAGCTTGACGGTCGTGAACGCCGCCTTGCCGTTCGTGCCATTGGTTGTGAAGCCGTATTTATAAGTTCGCGAGCGCACAGTCAGAAATGGCGTTTGTAATTACTCTTCCGGCACCACCTTCTGAAAGTCATCCATGGGCGCATCTGCCGAGATACCAACTTACCCGATCCGCATTGTTGTCAATGGGCAGGCGCATCAGCTGGCGCTGCCGGCCTGGGTTTCCCTGCTTGATCTGCTCAGAGACCGCCTTGGCCTGACGGGCACCAAGAAGGGCTGCGACCACGGGCAATGCGGCGCTTGCACGGTTTTGGTCGAAGGAAAGCGCATCAATGCCTGCCTGACCCTGGGCGTGATGCAGAACGGAAAAAACATCACCACTGTGGAAGGGCTGGCGCAGGGGGAAAGCTTGCATCCGCTGCAGCAAGCATTTATCCATCACGACGCCTTCCAATGCGGCTATTGCACGCCCGGGCAGTTGTGCTCGGCAGTTGGCTTGATCGCGGAAGGCGAGGCTGGCAGCGTGGCCGAGATTCGCGAGCTGATGAGCGGGAACATTTGCCGCTGTGGCGCCTATCCGCAGATTGTGGCGGCCGTCAGTGAAGTGATGGGCCTGCCGGAAGACGAAGATGATTCGGACCGGCACTATGCGCCCGGCACGGTGCCCGCATGAATCCGCTGCGCTATGAATTTCCCGCCGACTTGCCCAGCGCCTTGGGCGCGAGTGCAGGCGCGGGGTGCATGCCGATTGCCGGCGGCACCAATTTGATTGACCTGATGAAGGAGCGGGTTACGCAGCCGGGTACCTTGGTCGACCTGAATCAGCTTGCGCTGGCACAGGTGGAAGATGGGCCCGATGGCGGTGTGCTGCTTGGCGCGTTGATGCGCAATGCCGATACCGCTTATCACCCCCGCGTGCGGACCGAGTATCCTTTGCTGTCGCAGGCGATTCTGGCAGGCGCCTCGCCCCAGATCCGCAACATGGCCAGCAATGGCGGCAATTTGCTGCAGCGTACGCGCTGCCACTATTTTTACGATGTCGACCTCGCGTGCAACAAGCGCAATCCGGGCAGCGGCTGCGCGGCCATTGGCGGGGTCACGCGCCAGCACGCCATTCTCGGCGCCAGTCGCCATTGCATCGCCACGCATCCATCGGATATGTGCGTGGCGCTGGCGGCGCTTGAAGCGCGCGTGCATGTCAGTGGTGCAGACGGTGAGCGCGTCATTGCCTTTGCCGATTTTCATCGGCTGCCTGGCGACCAGCCCGAGCAGGACACGACGCTTGCCCCCGGTGAACTGATTACCCATATTGCCTTGCCGCCTGCCCCGCAGTTTGCGGCGCGCTCGGTCTATCTGAAATTTCGCGATCGGGCTTCCTACGCGTTTGCGCTGGTGTCCGTCGCGGCCATGCTCGACCTGGCCGACGATGGCACTGTGCGCGAAGCGCGCATCGCCCTGGGCGGCGTGGCGCACAAGCCATGGCGCGTGCCTGCGGCGGAGCAAGTTCTGGCAGGACAGGCCGCAAGCCCGGCCTTGTTCAGTGCGGCCGCGGACCTCATCCTGGCCGAAGCGGTCGGGCAGGGCGGCAATGACTTCAAGATTCCCATGGCGCATCGCGCCGTGGTGCGCGCGCTAATGCAAGCGGGAGGGCTGACATGAGCCAGTTGATCGATGCCCTGCGCACGCCGGCAGCCGAACCGGGCACTGGCCAGGTTGCTATTGGCATGGCGGTGTCGCGCGTGGATGGACGCGACAAAGTCACCGGCGCAGCAAGGTATGCGGCGGAATTCCCCGCTGACGGCTTGCTGTTCGGCGTGGTGGTCAGCGCCACCATTACCAAGGGACGTATTGCGGCCATTGATGACGCAGCGGCGCTCGCAGTGCCGGGTGTGCATGCCGTGCTGACGCACATGAACCGGCCCGCCATCAGCGCGCTCAATCTGTTTTACAAAGATATGACCGCGCCGGGTGGCGCACCGTTCAAACCTTTGCGTGACGATAGAATCCTCAGCCACGGTCAGCCCGTCGCCCTGGTCGTCGCGGACACATTTGAAGCCGCGCGCCATGCCGCCAGCCTGGTCGAAGTGCGTTACGACAGCGCCGCGCACGATACGAACTTGCGTGCCAACCTGGCGCGCAGTCACGAACCGAAAAAGAAGCGCCCGGGCTATTCACCACCGCCGGCACCAAAAGGTAATGCTGACCAGGCATGGGACGATGCGCCGCGCAAGATCCAGGGTGACTACTACGCCGGGGTGGAGCATCACAATCCAATGGAGCTGTTTGCCAGCACCGTCATTCCAGGTCCCGATGGGCATCTGACGATTTACGACAAGACGCAAAGCGCACAGAACAGCCGCTGGTACGTGTCCCATGTTTTTGGGCTGCCAAAGGACAAGGTGACAGTGCGCAATCCGTATGTGGGCGGCGCCTTTGGTGCGGGTCTGCGGCCGCAATATCAATTGCCGCTGGCGGTGATGGCGGCCTTGCATTTGCAGCGCCCGGTCCGTGTGGTGCTGTCGCGCCAGCAAATGTTCACCTTCGGCCATCGCCCAGAAACGTTGCAGCGGGTGCGTCTGGGCGCGGATGCGGACGGCACCTTGCGCGCCATCATTCATGAGGCTGTCGCTGAAACGTCGCAGAATGAAGAATTTGTCGAGACCGTGGTCAACTGGTCCGGTCAGTTGTACGCCTGCGACAATATTCGACTTGGCTATCATATCGTCGAACTCGACCGTTTTACACCCATCGATATGCGCGCGCCCGGCGCGGCGCACGGCGTGCATGCCCTTGAAGTTGCCATGGACGAGCTGGCCTACGAGCTGCAGATGGACCCGCTAGCCCTGCGCTTGAAAAATTATGCCGAGACGGATCCGTCCAGCGGTTTGCCGTATTCCAGCAAGGCCTTGCGCGACTGCTACGCGCAAGCCGCGGAGCGTTTCGGCTGGGCCATGCGTTCACCTGCGCCGCGTTCGATGCGCGTCGGCAATGAGCTGGTCGGCTGGGGCATGGCAACTGGTATGTGGGACGCATTGCAAATGTTTGCGCGGGCGCATGCCGTGCTGCATGCGGACGGCAGTCTGGTGGTCAGCAGCGCGGCCAGCG
Source organism: Massilia sp. CF038 (assembly GCF_900129765.1). GTDB lineage: Bacteria > Pseudomonadota > Gammaproteobacteria > Burkholderiales > Burkholderiaceae_D > Telluria_A. Next base: position 1,366,741 of record NZ_FQWU01000002.1, on the reverse strand, counting down.
ATATCGGCACCGGCACTTATACGGCAATGGCAATGATCGCCAGTGCGGCACTTGGTCTGCCGCTGGAACAAGTGCGCTTCCAGCTGGGCGACTCGACCCTGCCGGTGGCGCCCGTGGAGGGCGGCTCTTCCCATGTGGCGACCGTCGGCTCCGCGGTGCAAGGTGTGTGCGACAAACTGAAGTGGTGCTTGTTCCGCATGGCCAAGGCGATGCCGGACTCGCCGCTGGCCAAGGCCCATTTCAAGCAGGTGGAGTTTTCGGCCGGCACGATCCGCCTGCTCGCGAATCCAGCCCAGGCGATATCGTTGACGGCGCTGCTGCAAGGCAATGCAATGACCAGCATCGAAGACAAATACATGTTGATTCCTGCGGCTTTAAAAAAGCGCAAGTTCCAGCGCGCCACGCACAGCGCCGTCTTCTGTGAGGTGCGTGTGGACGAGCAATTTGGCACCGTACGGGTGACGCGGGTGGTCAGTGCCGTTGCAGCTGGTCGTATCATCAACGCCAAGGCGGCGCGCAGCCAGATTGTGGGTGGCGTTGTGTGGGGCATCAGCCAGGCCTTGCACGAGGAATCCCACGACGATCTTCGTCTGGGCCGCTTCATGAATCATAACCTGAGCGAATACCACGTGCCGGTCAATGCCGACATCCACGATATCGACGTTATTTTTGTGGATGAGGACGACCGTATCGTCAGCAGTATCGGCGCAAAAGGCGTGGGGGAAATAGGACAGGTCGGCGTGGCGGCGGCCGTCAGCAATGCCATCTTTCATGCGACTGGCCGCCGGGTGCGCAGTACGCCGATGACGCCCGACAAGGTAATGCTGCCGGGCGATCGGCGCTAGACGACTACTTTACCGCACAGAACCCGAACGCCTGGGTGCCATTTGGCTGCACGGTCCTGTTGTAGTCCTTGCCGGACGCCTTCAGGGTGCTGCCGGTCTGCGTCCAGTCGGCATTCCACAGGTTGTTGACGGCGCCTCGCACAGTCAGCTGGACTTTCCAGTCGACCGGCGTGGTGCCGCTGTTCTTGACCGTGACGTCGGCGCAGTAGCCACTGTTCCATTCCGAACTGACGCGCAGGGTAGTGGAGATGCCTGGTGGCGTTGGCGTTGGCGTTGGCGTGGGCGTTGGTGTCGGGGTCGGTGTCGGTGTCGGCGTCGGCGTTGGCGTAGGCGTAGGCGTCGGCGTTGGCGTAGGCGTAGGCGTTGGAGTAGGCGTAGGCGTAGGCGTCGGAGTCGGAGTCGGCGTTGGAGTCGGAGTTGGCGTCGGTGTCGGTGTCGGCGTTGGCGTGGTATCCCACAGTCGCTTCAACAGCGACACTTTATCCGCCCATACCGTCTTCCAGTCATCCTGCAAAATTCCCCCGGTATCACCGCTGTTCGGGTTCCAGGTCCAGTAGAAGGAACTGGTCATGCCGCGCTGCTTCATGTAGGTCACCAGGGCGTCCTGCCAGATCTTGTCTTTCGCGTTGCCGCCATGGCCGTACTTGCCGCCGAATTCGCCAATGACGACCGGATAGCTAGCGGCATAGCGGCCGAAATGGGCATCCCAGATTGCAGGGAGGTTCGCGGGGAAGTTGGACGCGTTGAAATAATCCATGTTGTACACGTCGGGTCCATACACGTGCGGCGACAGCACCAGCTTGTTACGCGGAATGTTCAACGGCTTGCAAGCCAGTGGTTCCAGATTGCCGCCCCAGAAGTGGCCGGCGTTCCCCTGGCAACTAGGGTTGCGTTCAATGCCTTCGACAAAGATCAGCAAGCGTGGATTGACTGCCAGAATGCGTGCCGAAGCGCGTTCCGCCGCCAGGTTCCAATCTGTTGCGGTATTGCCCGTGCCCCAAGTGGCACCACCATGCGGCTCGTTCTTGATATCGATGCCGATCAGGTTCTGCAGACCGGAGAAGTGCTGTGCCAGGTATTCCAGATCGGTGAGCCATTGCGCCTCGCTATAGGCGGGCGTGTACCACAGTTCCGAAATCGCCTGGCAGTCTGGGCGGTGATGGTCCAGCAGGATGTACATGCCGCGGCGGTCCACCTCCTTCAGGAAAACATCCAGCCACTGACTTGTATTGAGTCCGACTAGGTCGGGATTGAGCGTCGCGTCGAAGTTGGGCTTGCCATTGCCGCGAAACGCCGCAGGGCACAACGGCACGCGGATGGCGTTGAAGCCGTTGTTCTGCATCTGGGTCAGCATGTCCTTCCAGTTGCGCGCCCATAAGCCGTGCACGGAGTTGTCTGTGGTCTCGAAGCCGAACCAGTTAACGCCGCGCAGCACGATTTGCTGTCCGTTGTCATTCAGTATTTTTGTGCCCGAAACGGTATGGGCCTGCAGTGGCGCAGCGGCCGCGAGGGTCAGGGCCACGGCAAGCGCAACGCGGCGCAGGCGAAGGTGTTGGATTGTCATGAGATGTCCTTGTCGTTAAAGTTAAAGTGTCTGTTCCAGCGGCCGATAGCGCAGCAGGGCGGCAAGCGCACCCCTATTGCGTGCATTAAATGCGGCACTTGCCTCGCGATAGCGTTCACGTGCGTCCGCCAATGCTGCTTCTTCACGCGGCAGTTGCGTACGCAGTTGTTCCAGCGGCCCGGTGGAGACAGTGGCGCGGGTCGTCAGCACAAACAGGGCGCCAGTCAGTTCACCGTGCCCTTGTTTATACGCGTTAATGGCTGCGGGGTCATCCAGCGCGACGAGCCGGGCGGGCATGGCAGTCGATCGTTGCAATTTATCGTTGAGCTGCAGTAGCAATTGCGGATCAACACTGCCGGCAACACTGTTGAGCGCTGCTTTCGCCACGATGACCCGCTGTTCTTGAATGGCAGCGATCTCGCGCCAGGCCTCGTCGCTGCTGGCGCGCAAGTGATTTAGTTTTCGGTGTGTATCAGCGACAGCGCCCGCAACAAGTGCGAGCGCGGCAGCCACCAGGGTCAGGCTGATGATGCGGGTTTTCATGGACATTGTCCTCCGGTATGGGACCTACAGGCGCCGCGCAGCCGATGGTGCGCGGCGCCTGCGCCTTAGTTGACGGCGATGGTGCAGTTACGGCCTGCCCACTTCAGGTTCAGCGGCAAAGGTTTTGCACCGCTGTAGCCAAGTTGCATGCCGAAGCTGACGCTGCCGTTGGCTGGCACCGACTGGTTGTACGATACGCCCGATGCCTGGAAATTGCGGCCGGACTGGCTCAGCGTCGCGCTCCATGAGTTGGACAGGACCACGTCGTTCGACTCGGTCCAGGTCAGCGCCCAGCCGTCAATTGGTGTCGTGCCGGTATTGCGCAAAGTGATGGCCGGTACCTGGCCGCTACCCCAGTCGTTGCTGGTATTGAACTCGACTGCGCAGTTGCCTGCAACCACGACATCCTTGTCCACTTCGGTGGCGTTCACTGTCACGCTGGTGGCCGTGCTGGCCGATACCGTGAAGGTGGCGCTGCCATTGACGCTGTCGGCGTCGTTGGCGGCGGCAATCGTCACGTTTTGCGCCACATTCCAGTTGGCCGGCGTGAACGTCAGCGTCGAACCCGTCGTCACAACGAGGTCTGTGTCGCCCGAGGTACGCGCTACCGCGACGGCGACGTTGGCTTTCGGCGCGCTGCCCAGACGCACTTGGAAGGGGCGGCTGTTGCCTTCCGGTACAGACAACGGACCACCGCTGACCACCAGCGTCACCGGCACCACCACGTCCTTGTCGATTTCCGTGGCGGTAACCGCCGCTGCCAGGTGCCCGGTGGCACTGAAGTTAAAGCCGGCGCTGCCGTTGAGCTGGTCGGCGTCGACCGCGGCCTTGATCGTGACCGGCTGGGCCACGTTGTAGTTGGCCGGCGTGAACACCAGGCTGGTGCTTGCGGTGCTCAGGTCGGCATCGCCGCCGGCCACTTTGGCCACGGCAACGGTGACATTGGCTGCCGGCGCTTTCGACAAGGTAATGCCGACGTTGGCGCTGCCGCCCTCGGGTACGGCCAGCGATGCGGCACTGGCCAGGACCGATGGGGTATCGGTGCCGCCGATCAGGTTGGCGTAGTCGGTCATGGCCATGGCAATGTCCGCCTGGGCCCAGAAGCGGTGATAGCGCCAGGTCGGGGCAGGGCCGCCATCGAGGTAGGCCTTCAGCTTGGGCCACTGCGGATCCTGCTGGTATTTCGGCCGCATGCTCAGGAAGGTCGAGCTGGAATTGATGGTCGCGCCCTGGCCGTTGGTGCCAGTCCAGCCGGCGGGAATATAGACGCCCGAGCCGGTGGCAGGATCGTAAGCGTCATCAAAGCGCAGGTAATCGGCGCGCTTTTCGTCCACTGCCAGGCCCAGCGTATCCTGGTTCTTGGCCCACATACGGTCCAGCAATTGCTTCGCCATCGCTTTCGATGGCGCATGGTTGGCCTTGGCTGCGTAGTAGATCAGCGTGCGTGCGTAGGCTGCGGCAACGCCCACGTCGTTGGTGGTGTCCACCACGGTCACGCGCAGGCCGGCATTGGCGCCCGGTGCGGCGGCATTCCAGGTATCCGGCTGGCCGCTCCACGACAGAGTGTTCGGGATCGCGAAGCTGCCATCGGCCGACAGGGTCGTGCGCGACAGGGCCCAGGTGACCCACTTGTCGAGCACGGTCTTGGCACGCGCGTCGCCGGTGGCGTAGTAGTACTCGGCCACACGCTGCATCGACCAGGCCTGGAAGCCGAACCAGGTATTCGAGGCCGGATCGTGGTACACCGGTTTTTCGTCGTAGAACATGCCGTGGAAGGTGGCCGTGCCTGCTGGGGCTGCCAGGTAATCGCCGCCATAGCTGTTGGTGGCGCCGCCGGCAATGGCGCCGTCGGCCGATTGCAGCCAGCGGTAGAACTCGAGCTGGCGCGTCAGACTTTTACCCCAGTCACCAGCGGCGCTCGGCGAGAGTGGTTTGAAGTCAGGCAGGCTCGACAGCACCCAGGCGGCCAGCGGATTCTGGTAGCCGAAGTGATTGTGGCTGGAACCAATGCGCCAGGCCCAGCCGGCGTTGGTGTCGGTCGCGCCGCCCCAGGCGTAATACCAACTCATCAGGTAGTGCTGGTTGTCGCGCATGCCTTGGTTGTCGGTGGCGCCGCTGCCGCCAGGACAGGTGGTGTTGCCCACGCAGTTACCGATTTTTTTAAAGTACTTGTCGAACATGGCGTAGCGCAGGTAGTCGCCCATCTTGGACGCTTTTTTCACCAGGTCGGCCACGTCAGCGCTTTTGCCCTGTGCCTTGGCCCACACCGACGCCCAGTAGATCGCTTGCACGGCGCGCGCGTCAGCGTCCGGTGCATTGGTATAGCGGAATTGTTTGGCATAGCTGGAGTCGCCAATGAACAGGCTCAGGAAACCCTGTTGCCCGCCGTTGCGCCCCCACTTGAAGGTTTCGCACGAAGGGTGGGGCACGGTTTCCCACACAGATTCTTGTGCGCCGCGCTGGAAAGTGTTGATGTAAGCCGGCTTGCTGGTGCCGTCGCCGCAGCGGCCGTAGCCGTACCAGTTGTCCACGTCCAGCAGCCAGTGCATGCCGTAAATGTTGCGGGTGCCGTAGGCGCTTTGCAGTTCGTTCGCGATCGGATCGATGCCGACGGGGACGCCGTTGTTCAAGGGCGCAGGGTAGCTCTTGGGCAGGTCGTATTCGCCCGCGTAGGTGGCTGGTTTGCTCGGGTTGTAGAAGCTGTTGGTGGGCTGGTCGGCCTGGGACGGAATGATGTACTTTTCCATGTTGGCCCAGGCGGCGTTCAGCGGTGCCCAGTCGCCGGTGGCGCGGCCGTACTGCGCTTCCATCCAGAGCCAGAAGCTGTACGCCTCGGACGTGGTCTCGTGGCCGTGATCGGGGGCCTCGACCATCAAGGTTTCCACCGAATGGTAGGGCACGCCTTCGGCGCTGAAGTAGCCATTCGCCGGATTTTTGATTTTCTGGTATTGCGCCAGGAAGCGCTTGTTGTACTCGGGATCGGGTGCGGCATTGGCTGCCGGCATGAGCGACAAGCCCAGTGTTGCGCCGGCCGAGATGGCCAGCACGGCCCGGCTGGCCCAGTTCAGGCGCGGTGCCGGCATACGTTTTTGAATGGCTTTGGTAAAGCGAATCATGGAAGTCTCCTGCGTGGTTGGGTGATTTTTATGAAGAAACTGGTATGTCAAGAGTGCTACTGCTACATCAATACTGTTAAATATAAGTTGATTCTTGGAAATTTAGATGCAAATTGCACTTAACAGTTTCAAAATGAAATCGATTTCATAATTTACTGAAAGTTTCATGTGTTTTTTACTATACAAAGTTGTCTTTGGGGAATTCTCGGGGGCCGTTATGTGACGGCTTCATAGTGAGATTGCGGCTTTTTGTATGACTGGCAGACGAAAAATAAAGTTTGAAAACTTTTCGTATGTACGGCAGGTTAGCGGCTTCGTCCATACAATGTCAAGCTACTTGGTCGTCTTTTGCGATCATATTTTGTTAACGAAAAAGACAAATAAATGTTGTCTCTACGGCCAGCCGTGCTTGCCGGGCTGAACAGCGATTTTGCAGTGATGCCGATTTCGGTATCTGCTGAAATGTTTGTCCATGCTGTTCGGTAGAGAGCCCCCTCGAACTGCTGAGTAGACGGTGCGCGACCATTCGCTGTATTGTTGCTAATGCAGCAATTGGACGGGATCGGAGTGAACATGCAGGTAAACAGGATGTGGAGTGCGGTGGTGCTGGCGGCCTGCGCCGTCAGCGCGGCGCGCGCGCAAGAGGCAAATGCCGTCAGTTATGGCGAGGCTTTGCACCTGGCCAGGCAGAACGCGGGGGCGGTGCAGGGCGCGCAGCTCGACATGCAGGCAAAGCAGTTGCAGGCGGCAGCGTTGCGGCGCATCGATGGCCCGGATCTGCGGCTCTCCGGTTTTCTGGGACGCGTGTCGACCAGCGTTAACCTCGATACCAGCGGGCTGGCGCAGGCAGGCAACCCCATCATCGATCATCTGCCGCAGATTCCCGGCCTGAACTTGCCCGAGATTCCCAATTCCATCGGGACCGATCGCATTGTCAATCTGCGCTCGCTAGGCCTGGCCTCGGTGTGGCCGCTCTACACTGGCGGACGGCTCGATGCAGTCAAGCAGCTTGCTGCAGGACGTGCCGAAGAAGCCGGTGCGGCGCTGCAAACCAGCGACGATGAGCTTGCCAATCAATTGGCGCAACGCTATTTCTCGGTGCAACTGGCACGCGAAGCAGCGCGCTTGCGCACGGCAGCGGTGGCGGTGTTTGCCGACCATCAGGCCATGGCGGGCAAACTGGAACGCACGGGCTTGATTTCCAAGGTGGAGCGCCTGAAGGCCGATGTGGCCATGGACAATGCAAAGCGCGAAGCAGCCAAGGCCAGCAGCGACCTGGAAATTGCGCAATTAGCACTCAATCGCCTGCTGGGGCGCAAGGATGTGGTGCAGCCGAATACGCCCTTGTTCGTGCATGGCGAGAGCGTTGGCTCACTCTCATCCTTCATCGAACGTGCGCTGGCTTCGAATGCCGCCTTCAAACAGGTCGATAGCAAACGCACCCAGGCGGAAGGGGCGCTCAAGCTGCAAGGCAGCGCCTACAGTCCCACCGTGGTCGCGGTGGCCAATTACAACCTCAACCGCGGCGGCGGTACTTATGCGCGCGCCAACTGGCTGGTTGGCATGTCGGTCAGCGTGCCGCTGGTGGACCGTATCGACAAGGCCAAGATGCGCGAAGCGGCCCGCCTGGAGCAGCAACGGGTGGAAGTGATGGCCGAGCAAGCCAATCGCGACATTCCAACGCTCACCGAAAACCAATGGCGCACGATGGAAAATGCCCGGCTGCGGTATCTGTCCATGCAGTCGGCCATCGAATTGGCGCAGGAAACGCTGCGCCTGGCACAGGTCGGCTTCAAGAATGCGCAAGCCACCTCCAGCGATGTTGCCGACGCGTCCTTGAATTTGACCAAGTCCCACCTGGAACGCGCCCAGGCTGCCTATGAGTATGACCTGGCCCTGGCCAAGCTGCTGGGCACCACGGGTCAGCCTGAACGGCTGGCACCATTGTCGACCTCCGCCGGCAGCATCATTGAACTTACGAAAGACTGATCCCATGGCCGCTTCTTCCAAAAAATACGGTACCGGTATCGCTGCCGTTGTTGTCATCGGCTTGCTGGGCTGGGGACTGTATGCCGCGTTCCAGCCTGTGCACCAGCCGATCCAGGGGCAGCTTGAAGCGCAGGAAACGAACGTCTCATCCAAGGTGCCTGGCCGCGTTGGCAAGATCCACGTGGCACTGGGCGCCCAGGTCGCGCAAGGCCAACTCCTGTTTGAACTCGACAGCCCGGAAGTGCGCGCGAAGATGACGCAAGCCAAGGCGGCGCAAGATGCCGCAGGTGCCGTGAATCAAAAGGCGCAAGCGGGTGCGCGGCCCGAAGAGGTGACTGCAGCAAAGTTCAATTGGGAACGGGCGCAGACGGGCGCCGGCATTGCCAAGCTGACATACCAGCGCGCCGAAGCGATGTTCAAGGAAGGGGTGATCGCCCAGCAAAAACGTGACGAAGCGCAGGCGCAATGGCGCGCCGCCGAGCAACTGGCGCAGGCAGCGCGGGCCCAATACGACATGGCGCAGCGCGGTGCCCGGCCGGAAGACAAGCTGGCCGCCGAAGCGCAGACGCGGCAGGTAGGCGGCGTGGTGGCCGAGACCGAAGCGGCGTTGGCGGAAACCCAAATCAAGGCCCCGACGGCAGGCGAAGTGGCGAAGTTGTCGATCCAGACCGGCGAGCTGGCGCCGCAAGGTTTCCCGGTGGTGACGCTGGTCGACCTGTCCGACATCTGGGCGGTGGTCTCGGTGCGTGAAGATGAATTCAAGCCCTTTGCTGTGGGCACTGTGCACGAAGGATTTATTCCAGCACTCAAAGCCCGGGCGCAGTTCAAGGCGACCTATGTGGCCGCCTTGCCAGCCTTTGCGACCTGGCGCGCGGCGCGTCCCGGCGGCACCGACCTGCGCACCTTTGAGATCAGGCTGCGGCCCACCACGGCTGTCGCAGGCATGCGTCCCGGAATGACGGTCGTCTTCGAGCATTGATGAGCGAGGAACTGCAAGGCCACCCGCTGCGTTCGGCCATCGCGCGCGAATGGGCGAGGTTGCGCGCGGACCACTGGGACATGGCCATGCTGACCGCAATCCCGCTGGCCCTGATCGTCTTTGCATGGTGGATTTTCTCATCGGGAATTCCACGCGACTTGCCGTTGGTGATTGTTGATCGCGACCACTCCGTCATGTCGCGCACCCTGGCGCGCATGCTCGAGCAGTCTCCTGGCTTGCACGTGGCCGACAGCGTCAATAGCGAAGCGGAAGCCATTGCCTTGCTGCGTAGGCGCGAGGCGTTCGGGATCGTCTTCATTCCTGCCGACATGCAGCGCGATATCAGCGGCGCGCGCAGCGTGAAAGTGCAATGGGCCTACAACGCGCAGTTTCCTTCCTATACGGGGTCAATGACGCGGGACGTGCGGACCGTCGTGACCACCATGTCGGTCGGCATCGAGCTGCAGGCACGCGCCAAGCGCGGCAGTGCGTCGGTTCAGGCGAAGGAATTGTACGAGCCGATCCGCACCCGGGCGACCAGCCTGTACAACGAAAACGGCAGCTACGAACCCGCGCTGGCACTGCCTGTGGCGTTCAGCCTGCTCCATATTTTTGTTACGCTGGCGGCGGTGACAGCGGTCGGGCGCGAGTTGCGCATGGCCACGGTCCCGCAATGGCTGGCGTCGGCGCGCGGCAATGTGGCGGCTGCCCTGGCGGCCAAGCTGGCGATTCCGCTGCTGGCCTTTGCCGTGCACACGGCCTTGATTGTGATTCTGTTTGGCGCGCTGCGCGGCTGGGCAGTAGCGGGCAGTGTGCTGGCGCTGGGACTGGGCACGCTATGTTTTATTACTGCGTATCTGGCCATGGGCGCCTTTCTTGCCGCCGCAACGGGTTCGCTGCGCGCGGCCTTGTCGGCATGCGCCTTCATTACGGCACCCGCATTTGCCTTTACCGGCCAGGGTTTTCCGATCCTGGCCATGCCGCTGGCCGCGCGCGTCTGGGCTGAGTCCTTGCCGTTGACGCACTACTTGCCGCTCTTGAACCGGACCTGGATCGCTGGCGCGCCCTTACGCTATGGAATAGGCGACATTGCGGTATTGCTTGCCTTTACTGTGGTCTTCGGCGGCCTGGCTTACCTGTTCCTGCTGCGCCGTGTGAAGCAGCCCGACAGCTGGGGCAAAACATGAAAGCGTTCCTCATCACCTGGCGTGCGATTCTGAGCGACAAGGCAGCGATCACGCTGTTCTTCCTGTCCGGGATAATTTATTCCTTCTTCTATCCGCTCCCTTACAGCAAAGAGACGGTGCAGCGTGTGCCAATCGCGGTCATCGATCAAGACAATTCGTCTTTGTCGCGCCAGTTGATTCGCTACGCCGCTGCCCACCCGGGCGTGGAAGTCGTGGCGGTGACGGCCAGACCGGAACAGGCGCAGGATTTGCTGTGGAAAGGCACAATCTCGGGCACCATGCTCATTCCATCCGATTTCAGCCACACACTACTTGCTGGACGCCAGCCTGAGATCAATGTGTCGGGCAACGGCACTTACCTCATGCTGAACAAAGTGGCGCTCAATGCGCTTGCCGAGGTGGTGGGCACGCTGTCGGCAGGTGTCGAGCTCAAGCGCTTGAATGCAGCGTCCCCATCGCGCCAGCAAATCGACGAGCAACGCCAGCCTTTGACCACCGAATCGGTTCCCTTGTTCAATCCGCACGAAGGTTACGCGTCATATATCGTGCCAGGCGTCGTGGTGCTGTTGATGCAGCAAACCTTTTTGCTGGGGATTGGTTTGCTATTTGGCACCTGGGCCAGTGCCAAATCCTTCCCTTATCAGCGCAGCGGCGCAGCGTACTTTGGCGCGTTAAACGCGTTCGCGCTCGTGGTCGTGCTCAACGCAATGTACTTTTTTGGTTTTGTGTTCTGGTGGCAGGACTATCCACGCGGCGGTAACTTTGTTGGATCCCTGGTGCTGACGATCGTCTTCGCCTATTGCGTGGCTGCGCTGGGCATGTTGATGGGACTGTTTTTCCGCACTCGGGAGCGCAGCGTGCAGTTGCTGGTGGCCACTTCGATGCCGATTATTTTCCTGTCCGGCCTCAGCTGGCCGATCAGCGCCTTGCCCGACGTCGTGCAGCCGGTGCGCTGGCTATTCCCGTCCACTGCGGCAATTCAGGGTTTTATCGCCACCAATCAGATGGGCGCTTCCTTGCACGAGGTGCGGGTCGAAGTGCTGGCCTTGCTTGCCTTATCGCTGCTGTTCATCGGGTTGGGCTTGCGCAAGTGGCAGTCCCGGGCGCACCTTGCGGAGGCTCTGCATGCTTGATGTTCTGGGCTTTTTCGTTTTCGTTTCGCTGTTCTTCTTTTTGCCGACATACGCGTCCGGATGGATCACGGGCTGGCGTGAGTTGCGGGCTTTGTATCCCGCGCCCAAGCCAGAAACACGCATGATTTCAAACGGCTCGTATCGATGGTTATACGTCGGGATGAAGTGGGGAAGGCTGGGGGTCGCTCTGGAATGTTACCCGGAGGGATTGTGGTTGCGCCCCGCATTTCCTGCCAACTTGGTGATGTGGCCTGTCCTGGTCCCGTGGCACGATCTCCAAAGAACAGATCACCACATGTTTGGCTATGCCCGTATCGCCTTAACCGTACGCGGTCTCAAATTCAAATTGCGTTTTAGTGGTCAGGCTGCGCAGGCGATCTCCTGCTTCGTTAGCGACGGCACACAGTAAAATTAAATGCACCCAAATGGTTGCATTTAACTGTTTGGGAGTTCATACTCCAATACGCAACCATTTGGTTGCTTAAAGGAGAAGCGAAATGAACCATTTTCAAAAAAGTGTGACCATTGCTGCCCGCCCCGAAGCGGTGTACGCCGCCCTGACCACCATTGCCGGATTGCGCAGCTGGTGGACCAATGACTGCGACGGCAGCACTGCCGTTGGCGGGACCATCCACTTCCGCTTTGGCGCATGCTACAACGACATGCGTGTCGAAGCGGCGCATGCCCCACGCGAAGTACGCTGGCAGTGCACCCGCGCGCACACCCTCGGCGAGCACATCACCAAACCGGATGAATGGGTGGGCACCAGGCCCGTCTTTCAGCTGAGCGACGCCGGCGCGGCCGGCACACGTGTCGATTTTGCGCACCTTGGTCTGCTGCCCTCGCTGGAATGCTATGGAATCTGCGAAAATGGCTGGGCACACTTCCTGGCAAGTTTGCAGCAATACCTGGAAACGGGCGTCGGAACACCCTATACGGGCACGCCGTCAGCCCCCTCGCACACATTGGAAAGGAGTGCCACCGCATGACCAGCCCTTCGGAGACCGACCGCATCGAGCGCAGCATTGTGATCAAGGGCACGCGCGCGCGGGTCTGGCGCGCCCTGACTGATTCGGCCGAGTTTGGCGCCTGGTTTGGTGTCGATTTTGGCGGGCAAGCCTTCGAGCCAGGGCGCACCATGACCGGACCGTTCACGCACCCAAGTTGCGTCGGCCTGGTGTTCAGCGCCCAGATCGAGCGCATCGAACCGCAAGAGACCATGTCTTTGCACTGGCATCCTTATCCGATGGATACGTCGATCGACTATTCGCTGGAAGAGCCAACCCTGGTCACCTTCACGCTCAAGGATGCGGCAGGGCAGGGCGTGTTGCTGACCGTTGTCGAGTCCGGTTTTGACAAGATCCCGGCCGGCCGCCGGCGCAAGGCGTTCGAGATGAATGGCAACGGCTGGGATGCACAGCTCAACAATCTGGCGCGCTATGTCAGCGAATAAGACATTGCTTGGGGCCGGCGATTCTTCCCGCGCGAATGAATCGCTGGCCCATGTGTTCGCCGCGCTGGGTGACCCCACCCGTCTGCGCCTGGTCGCCGAGCTCAGCGCAGGCGCTGCCTGCTCGATTGCCCAGCTGACTCAAAACACCGAGATCAGCCGCCAGGGCGTGACCAAGCATCTCAATGTGCTGGCCGAAGCTGGCGTCGTGCGTGACGTGAAAGTGGGCCGCGAACGCTTGTGGCAATTGGAACCGGCCGGCATCGATGAGGCCAGGCGTACGTTGGAGGCAATCGGACGCGACTGGGAACTGGCGCTGGGACGGCTCAAGAGCTTTGTGGAAAAGGACGATTAGGGCGCACTTGCCTCGTGTATCATTTCCAACAAATTTTTTGGAGATGCCATGAAAAAACTAACCCTGCTGGCCTTGCTTGCCCTGACCGCTTGCAGCAAGACTGCCGCACCGGAAGGCCCGCTGGACGCAGGCGCGCGCCGTATCTGCATGGACAACATTGAGTCGCGTGCCATCAACAAAAATTCGATTTCCTACCAGGATGATCCGGCCGCGCCCGTCACCAAGGGCGCCAATGGCCAGCTCGAAATGACGCTCAAGTTTTCAGCCAAAAATGAGCAAGGCATGGCGTCGAGCCTGGTCGCGCGCTGCGTCGTCAGTGCCGATGGCAAAAAGCTGGTCGACATCGCCGTCAAAGAAGGCCGCTAAGCCCGGCAGCAAGCCCGTTTTTGGCATGCTATGCTCTCCCATCGTTGCTGCGCTGCAGTATATTTACGTTGAGGATTAGCATGTTGAAGGCAAGTTCAGTTGGGGTGTTGGCATTGTTGGCGGCAAGTGCCGTGCAAGCGGAAGATGTGGTGCGCATTGGCCACGTCGCCGCCACCTCGGGTGCCATTGCCCACCTGGGCAAGGATAATGAAAACGGCGCCCGCATGGCCGTCGAGGAAGTCAATGCCAAGGGTCTGGTAATTGGTGGCAAACGCTACCGCCTGGCGCTGCAGGCCGAAGACGATGCGGCCGATCCGAAGCAGGGCACGGTGGTGGCGCAAAAGCTGGTCGATGCCAAGGTCCATGGCGTGATCGGCCATGAAACGTCGGGCACGACCATTCCTGCGTCGCGCATTTACTTCAATGCGGGCATTCCGCAAATTTCGCCTTCGGCCAGCAATCCCCAATACACGCGCCAGAATTTCAACACCACTTTCCGCAACATTGCCAACGACGAGCAATTGGGCGCAGCCCTGGCGCGATACGCCGTGCAAATTGGCAAGGCAAAGAACATTGCCGTGATCGATGACCGGACTGCGTATGGCAAGGGCCTGGGCGACGAGTTCATCAAGAACGTCAAGCGCCTGGGCGGCGACGCGCGCATCGTGTCGCAGCAATTTACGACGGATAAGGCGACGGATTTCAACGCCATCCTGACCGCGATCAAGCGTACCAAGCCAGATCTGATTTTCTTTGGCGGCATGGATGCCGTGGCCGGACCGATGTTGCGCCAGATGAAGCAACTGGGCATCAAGGCCAACTTCATGGGCGGTGATGGCATGTGCTCCGATTCGGTGCCGCGCCTGGCCGGTGACGGCATGTCGGACGACCAGGTGATCTGCGCCGAGGCGGGCGGGGTCGAAGCTTCGCAGCAAAAAGGCATGGATGATTTCCGCGTCGCCTACCGCCGCAAATACGGCATCGACGTGCTCACTTATGCGCCCTACACCTATGATGCGGTGCTGACCATGGTTGATGCCATGCAGCAGGCAAAGTCGCCCGATCCTGCGGTGTACCTGCCATTTCTTGCCAAAATACGGCACAAGGGCGTGACTGGTACGATTGCCTTCGACAAGCGGGGTGACGTGCAAGATGGGGTGCTCACGATCTACACCTTCCGTGGCGGAAAGCGACACCGGCTCACTGTGATGAAATGACGCGCGGCCGCGAGTGTTAAACTACGCCTCTTATCCCTCGCGTCCAAAGCCATGTCGAACAAAAAACCACCCGTCGCCAAGCGCGAACCCGAAATTGCCACCGGCCGCGCGGACAATCCCTTTCTCGATGCCGAGTTCTACGGCAGAATGCGCGATTACACCGAGCGCGATGCGGCGTTTTCGAAGGAACTGAAGGCGATCGCCGAGTACGGTGCTGGCAAAAACAGCCCGGACGCGCGCATGGCGCCATCGCTGGACATGCTGCGCCGTGTGATCAAGAAAGGTTTGCCCCTGCACGAAATGCTCAATCGTATTGTGCAGGGCGTGGAATCGGGCCTGTGGGAACCGTGGCTGGCCGCATACGGGTTCGAGCTGCGCGGCGTGAACTATGCCAAGACCGGCAAGCGCAACGCCCGTATCGCGCTCGATATCAGCCTGTCATCGAAGGCAAACGCGATTTACTCAAATGCTGGCGTGCAAAACTGGCGCAGTCTGGTGGCCGATGACTGCGCCCAGGTGCAAATCGAAAAGCCGACCGAGAAAGAGCCTGCCAAGGCGTACGCCATTTTCTTCCTGGACGCTGCCGACCCGGTCTGATCCGCAGGTGGCAAGCGTGGATTCACTGCAACCCGGCTTTCTGCTGACGCGCCACTGGCGCGACACGCCGGACGGCACCGAAGTCGTGTTCTGGCTCGCTACCGATGCCGGCCCGCAGCGGCTGTGCCTGCCGCCGCAAACCTCGGTGGCCTTTGTGCCGGCCGAACAGCGGGCGCACGCCGAACAAGTCCTGGCCGACGAGCGCGGCTGGGAATTGCGCCCCCTGGTGCTGTACGACTTCCATCACCGCACCGTGATGGGTTTGTATTGCAGCCAGTATCGTCAATTGCAAAAGCTGTCCAAGCGTTTGCGTGAATTTGGTATCGACGTCTACGAATCCGACATCCGCCCGCCCGAGCGTTACCTGATGGAGCGCTTTATTACTGCGCCCGTGCTGATCGGCGCGTCGCATCTCAAACCCGCGCAGGGTTACCGTCCCACCCTCAAGCTGGTATCGCTCGATATTGAAACGACCGCCCACGGCGAGTTATATTCGATTGCGCTGGAAGGTTGCGGCCAGCGCCAGGTGTACATGCTGGGGCCACCCAACGGCGGTGATGACACGCTCGATTTCGATCTGCAGTATTGCGACAGCCACCCGCACATGCTCGACTGCCTCAATGACTGGATGGCGCGCCACGATCCGGATGCGATTATTGGCTGGAACCTGGTCCAATTTGACTTGCGCGTGCTGCGCAAGCACGCCGAACGGCACAAGATGGCGCTGCGTTTCGGCCGTGATGGCAGCGACATGGAATGGCGCGAGCATGGCGGCAAGCAGCAGCATTTCTTTGCCGCGGCTGCGGGCCGTTTGATCATTGACGGGATCGAGGCGCTCAAATCAGCCACCTGGAGTTTTCCTTCCTTCAGTCTGGAGCATGTGTCGCAAACGCTGCTGGGGGAAGGAAAGTCGATCGATAACCCGTATCAGCGCATGGCCGAAATCGACCGCCGTTTTGCGGAAGACAAGCCGGCATTGGCGCGCTATAACCTGAAAGACTGCGAACTGGTCACGCGCATTTTCGCCAAGACCGAATTACTGACGTTTTTGCTGGAACGGGCCAGTGTGACCGGGCTGGCGGCGGACCGCAGCGGTGGCTCGGTGGCCGCGTTTGAGCATTTGTACATGCCGATGATGCACCGCCAGGGCTTTGTGGCGCCGAATCTGGGCGACATTGCCGGTGAAAACAGCCCGGGCGGTTACGTGATGGATTCGCGTTCCGGCTTGTATGACTCGGTCCTGGTGCTCGATTACAAAAGCTTGTATCCGTCGATCATTCGCACCTTCCTGATTGATCCGGTCGGGCTGGTGGAAGGCATGCGCAACGATGATCAGGGCGCGACGGTGGAAGGCTTTCTTGGCGCCCGCTTTGCGCGCGACAAGCACTGCCTGCCCGCCATCGTCAAGCAGATCTGGGATGGTCGCGACGCCGCCAAGCGCGAACAGAACAAGGCCTTGTCGCAGGCGCTGAAAATTATCATGAACGCGTTTTATGGGGTGCTCGGTTCCAGCGGTTGCCGCTTCTTTGATCCGCGCCTGGCATCGTCAATTACACTGCGCGGTCAGCAGATCATGCATTTGACGCGGGATTTGATTGAAGAGCAGGGCTATCAGGTTATTTACGGCGATACCGATTCCACCTTCGTCTGGCTCAAGCATGCGCATACCGAAGAGAAGGCTGCCGAAATTGGGCGGGCACTGGTGGGCCATGTGAACCAATGGCTGGCGCAGCATTTGCGCGATGAGTTCAATCTCGACAGCGCTCTTGAGCTCCAGTTTGAAACCCATTACCGGCGCTTTCTGATGCCGACCATTCGCGGTTCGGAAGAGGGCAGCAAGAAGCGTTATGCAGGCCTGGTCACGCGCGCCGACGGCAGCGAGCAGATGATTTACAAGGGCCTGGAGACCGTGCGCAGCGACTGGACGCCCCTGGCGCAGCAATTCCAGCAAGAGCTGTATGCCCGCATTTTCAAGGGTCAGGCGTATCGGGATTATGTACGCGATTATGTGCTGCGTACCGCGCGTGGTGAATTTGATGAATTGCTGGTGTATCGCAAGCGTTTGCGCCGCCCACTGGACGATTACGAGCGCAATGTCCCGCCCCATGTGCGGGCTGCGCGCGTGGCCGATGAATTCAATCGGCAGCAGGGGCGCCCCTTGCAGTATCAGAATGGCGGCTGGATTCGCTATGTGATCACCGTGGCGGGACCGGAGCCGCTGGAAACCCGGCGCGCTCCGATTGATTATCACCATTACCTGACACGCCAGCTGCAGCCCGTTGCGGACGCCATTTTGCCGTTCGTGCAGGATGACTTCACGGCGCTGACTAGCCCGCAGCAATCCCTTTTTTAAGTAGCACCAGCAAGGCCTTTGCCGCTTCTTCTGATGAGGCAGGATTCTGGCCGGTGATTAGATTGCCGTCAGTCAGAACGTACGATTGCCAGTCGGCGCCCTTGGTGTAGAGACCACCGTTTTCCTTCAGCATGTCTTCGACCAGGAAAGGCACAATCTTGGTCAGGCCCACAGCTTCTTCTTCCGAATTGGTGAAACCGGTCACTTTCTTGCCGCTCACCAGTGGTTTGCCTGCCACACCCTTGGCATGGCGCAGTACGCCCGGCGCATGGCACACCAGTGCCAGGGGTTTGCCGGCGGCATAGGTCGCTTCGATGAGCGCGATGGAATCCCGGTCTTCAGCCAGGTCCCACAGCGGGCCGTGGCCACCGGGGTAGAACACGGCGTCAAACGCGGCCGGGGCCATGTCGGCCAGGCGATAGGTGGACGCCAGCACAGCCTGCGCATCGAGGTCGGACTTGAAGCGCCGCGTGGCCTCGGTTTGCGACTCAGGCGCGTCGCTTTTGGGATCGAGCGGCGGCTGGCCGCCGGCCGGTGAGGCCAGGGTGATGTTGGCGCCGGCATCTTTGAGGGCGTAGTAAGGCGCGGCGAATTCTTCCAGCCAGAAGCCGGTTTTGTGGCCGGTGTTGCCCAACTGATCGTGCGAGGTCAGTACCATCAGAACGTGCATTTGATTCTCCGGCAATTGATGAGCGAAAAGCATAGCATTTTCGGCATGTTGCCGACGCGCGCCTTGCGGCGAAAGCTAGTGCGTGCCGCACGCGCGCAGCATGGTGAAAAGAAGCATGATAACCAGACCCCAGGGGGCGAAGCCGAACGAAGGTTCCGCGGTGGTGTGGTGCGCGCCAGCGGTTTTGATCTCTTTTAACACGCCACCGTTGGCAGCAAAAATCTCGCGCCAGCGTGCCACGGCGTCGCCGTCAATGCTCAGCGCCATGAGGTGCGGAAAGCGTCCCAGCATCCGTTCCAGGTAGGCCATGTCGTCGTTGAGCTGCCTGGGTGTGGGGTCAGTGCCGCTGCGCAAACGTTCGATGATCTTGCGGTCAATCTCGAGATCGGCTGGCGGCTGGCGCAGAAAGATATCGCGTTCGTCGATGGCGCGCTGGACGATGGCGCCGCTCGCGCCAAACTGCGGCAGGTGGCGATGATCGTGTTCCCAATTGAAGACCTCAGCCGCCGCTGCCAACAGCTTTTCCTTGCCGGGGCGCCATCCGTTGGCAAGAAAGTCGACAAGCATGTGCTCGAAGCTATGGCGCGCGATCAGGCTGATCAACGCCGGATCGGCCAGTGCGGCACGAAGTGTGTCTATCCATGCAGGCAGCGCTGCGCCTTGGGGCTGGGACAGCAAATGGTAGCAGGCGCCAATCAGCTGCTGGAAGACCGTGCTGGCCGAGCCCGGCGACGCTGCATCGCTTCGGTCTGCCGCCGGCGATGCGGCCGGACCGTGCTTGGACAGCGTTACCGTGGGTCCGGCGCCGTCGGTTGAATCCGTGGTATTGCCTTGCTGTTCCGGATTGTCCTGCGGCGCCTGCGCTTGCTGATGCGCGGCCCAGTGCAACGCGGTCTCATAGGCCTCGCGCAAATTCTGAAATCCTGACAGGTCCGCGGCTTGATCGATCAGGCGCAACTCGCGCGCGTAGGCGCGGCGAATGGCGCGCGTGTCCGCATGCAGGTCGAGGGACAGGCGAACCAGAAAATCGGGTAAGTCAGGCGCGTGGGTCATTGCGTGCAAGGCGGAAGGTGACCACACGCATGATACCGGACGCGCCGCCTTTATTTCCTCTCAGAAAACCACATTTGATCCTGCGCAATATAAATATTACCTGCCGGAATAGTTGTATTTTGTTAAACTCGCTCCCTGATTCCTCATGTCCGCCTTCTTACAAATGAACCGATCACGCGCGCACAGCATCTTCGTCAGGCTACTTGGGGGTGCATTGTTGCTGCCCGTCTTGCTCTACCTGCTGGTATGGGCGATCAACTGGCGCGATGCTGCGCCCACACCCGAGGCAACCCGGCTGGAACAGATGGCGGGACGCCGTCCAGCATTGCCCGATTCTGATAATGGCTATCTGGCCCTGATCGCGATGCAGCAGCAGTTCGGCACAGACGGACACCGGAAGCGGAAGTTGGCCCCGCCATTTCAGAACCTGCTTGAACTGTGCACGCAACGCGACCAGGTTTGTGCGCGCGCGCTCGACGCAGGCGAGCATGAGGTGCGCGCCTGGCTGGTGCAAGACGCGGCGCCGCTGAGGCAATACGAGCAATTGATTGGGCACAGTGGCTGGCGGTTTCCGCCCATCGCCAATGCGGATGGACCATGGCCCGATTTCAGACCGCTGTTTGATGGCCAGCGCCTGCTGATGCTGCGCGCCTGGACCCTGGCGCGCGCTGGCGACGCTGCAGGCGTGCGCGCGCTGCTCGAGAAGGATGCGCGGTTCTGGCGCATTGCCCTGGCGTCATCCGATGATCTCCTGGGGAAAATGATAACGGCCAAGGGCACCCAGTTGCATCTAACATGGGGTAATTTGGTGCTGCGCAGTCTGCCACCTGAAGCACAGCGAAGCGCCATTCCCGCAATGTGGCAGGTCCCGATATCGATCGACGAGCGCTCGGTGTTGCCTGTGGCTGGAGGCGAAATGCGGCTGGTTCGGTTCACTCTCACCGACATGCTGGCACGGACCGACGATCCGAAAGGCGCCTGGAATGAATTTGCCGCGTTCTTTGTCCGTCCTTTGATAAAGCCGCAGGCCAGTTTGAACGACTATGCTGCCGACGTGATCGGTATTGCGACCTTGCTGGATGTTGATTACAGCAAACTGCCTGCTGCCAAAACCGAAGCCAAGGTCATTGTTGAGCGGGCGCGATCCAGCGGGCGCTTCTGGAACGGCTATAACCTGGTCGGCAAAGCGTTGGCGGACGACAACCGCGAAGTGGTGCTGAAAAATGGTTTGCGTCTGGCCGATCTGGAAGGCGTACGGATGGCTGCGCTGGCGACAGTCGAACTGCGCAGCAGCGGCGTACCAGCAGAGCAGGTCGAGAAAGCGCTGAGGACGGCGGCGGCGGAGAGTCCATATCCCGGCAAGCCCTTCTGGTGGCATGCGTCAACAGGCAGCGTGGTGTTCGATGGCCTGGAAGCAGGCGACCCTGGCGTTCATGCCTTTGTCTATTAAATGAAGCGCTACCTGCACATACTGGTGCGCCTGTTGGTGTGGCCACTGCTGCTGTTAGCGGCACTGTACCTGGGACTGCTTTTCATCAACCGGCACGACCATCCGATCGCGCCGGAAGCGGCGCAGTTTGAACAGCAATTCAGTGCCAGGCTGCCCCTGGCCGATCGCGACAATGGTCACACTTATCTCGTCGGCTGGGGCACCATTCGCGCTGGCGATCCGGTCCTTCAAAAAAAGAAAAATGCGGCGCGCGATGCCCTGTTCGATGGCTGCAGCGCGCTCGATCAGGCCTGCCGCAAACTGCTCCAGGCGAGCGACAAGGATATCGCCAGCGTGCTCGATGACGAGGCATGGATGTTGGCCCGCTACCGCGGCATGCTTGCAAACAAAGCGTGGCAGGCGCCGCTGCCGGTCAGGGTGAGTGACAGGCTGCCGGATCTGGTCAGCGCCTCTGCCGGGCAGCGTTTGCTGATGCTCGCTGCCTGGCAGCATGCTCGGGCGGGCCGCAGCCAGCAAGTTGGCGAGTTGCTCGAGTCCGACCAACGATTCTGGCGCATGGTGTTTGCCACCAGCGATGATTTGATCAGGAAAATGTACGCGTCGGTGGCCTTGAAGCGCCATTTTGAGTGGGGAAATATTGTGCTCGCGGCTCTGCCGGCAAGCATGCAAGCGAGTGCCTTGCCGGGGCAATGGCGCGTCCCTGTCAGCATCGAAGAGCGTTCGCTTCGGCGCGTGTTTCTGGGCGAATACCTGTTTACAAAAACGCAGCTGCAAGACCTGGCCAGCGAAGCGGCCAGCAAGGATGAGCCACTTTTGTGGCTCCGCTGGTCCGTGATAGCACCGTTGCTGCAGCCGCAGGCTACCATGAACGCCTACGCAGCGCGTTTGTCGAAGGCCGCTGATACACTTGACGTTGATTACCCCCAGCTCGCGGATGCTCTGAAGGAAGCTGCGTCGGCGGAACAGGCAGCGCACGCGATCGGACGAGAGTTCGACGCCTATAACTTGTGGGGCCGCGCCACTATCCTGGGAGAAGTCAACGATTGGGGCGGCTATGCGCGTAAATTGGCGGACATTGAAGGCGGCCGCCGCGCCGCCTTGCTGACCGCCGAGCTAAGAGCCGCAGGTGTGTTACCTGTCCAAGTACCGAAACGGCTCTCTCAAGCGGCGCTGCGCAACCCTTACACGGGCGCCCCTTTTGTGTGGGATGCTCGCGCCGCCACGGTGCGGTTTATTGGCCTTACGCCAGACGAGCGTGGCCGTCACGGCTTCGTGTACTAGCGATGGAAGCTGCCAGACCGCGCCACTCCAGCACGGCCAGTGCCACAACTGCCAGGGTTTGCAGGACCAGATACGCGCCGCCCAGTGTGGTTGCGGCGAAGGGCCCGGCCACCAGCAATCCCATGCACGCGATTGCCCAGCCCAGATTACCGACGATGATCAAGTCGATCAGGCTTTTCCAGACCACGGGACGGCTTGCCAGAATCAGCAGCAGCGCCGTGTAGAGCAGTAGAAAGGCACCGCTGCCTGTCAGCAAGCTGGCCGGGATGGCAGTCTGACGGGCTAGCCAGTCCGGTACCGTTACCTGCAACAGCGCCAGCGGGGCGCAGGCGATAGCATCGGCAAGCAGGGACCATTTGAGAAGAGGGGATGGCTGGATCGTTTTCATGGCAATTCTCCTTGGTTGATGACGAGTCCAGTGTGCGCGCCGGGCGTAAGGGCGGCAATTACCTGCCAGGTAATCGGATCGCCTCGGCACGCATGCTAGAGTGATTGCATGAATACGCCTACTTCTGCAAGCGCCGCGCCGCGCGACTATTTCAGTGATTTTCCCGAGGCCCTGCGCTATTGGCGTGGCAAGCGCGGCTACAGCCAGCTGCAGCTGTCGACGCTGGGTGCGGTCTCGCAACGCCATCTGAGTTTTCTGGAAAGCGGGCGCGCGCAGCCCAGCAAGGATCTCATCCTCAAGCTGGGGATCGCCCTCGATATTCCGCTGCGCCAGCGCAACGTCATGTTGCTGGCGGCCGGCTTTGCGCCAGCCTATCGCGAGCGCGACCTGGCCGACCCGGAGCTGGGACCCGTGCGTACCGCGCTCGACTTCATGCTGGCGCAGCAAGCACCATACCCGGCCTTGGTGGTCGACCGCTTGTGGAATCTGCGCATGTGCAATCCGCCTGCCGCCGGGCTGTTCTGCTGGCTGCTGGATCTGCCGGCCGGTACGCCGATTGCGCTCGATGGCTCGCTCAATGTCCTGCGCCTGATGCTGGACCCGAACGGCGTGCGGCCATACTTGTCCAACTGGCGTGAGGTGGCGGGTGACTTGCTGCAATGGATTGCACGCGAGGCGCTCGGTGACGGGCCGGGCAGTCAGGCCAGTCAGCTTTTGGCGGAACTGGCGGCAATGGCAGGTAGCGCTGCCAATGATGCCGCGTCGGGCAACGAGCATCCGGCCTTGCCGTTCCTGCCGGTCGGCATCAGCAAGAATCAGGTAGCGCTTAATCTATTTACCACCATCTCCACGTTGGGCACGCCGCGCGACGTGACCTTGCACGAACTGCGGGTCGAAACGTTTTTTCCTGCAGACGAAGAAACAGCGGCCTGGTTCAAGGCGCGTGCATCGTCCCCGCTGGCATAGCGGCTGCCATCGCCAGCGCGACGGGAGCGACTTCCTTTGGCGGAAGCCGTGGAGCGGCTTGGCCAGCCGGTCTTTCGCCCAGCACCGCGGCGAAGATTGCGAATGCTGCGGCGCACGCCTTGACGCCCTCCGCTTCCGATTCGCACGAGATGAGCATGCGCACCTGACCCTTGCGGCCAATGAGCAATTGCAGACGCTCCGCGGCACTGCCATTGCCGGCAGCGCGCTGCATTTCCAGCATGACCATGCCCAGCATTTCCGCCAGCAGGCCCTGGTGTTGCAACACGTCGGCGCGCACCTCCAGGCCTGGCAGCAGGGCGGTCAGACGCTCAGCCACGCCGGGCAGGTCCGCGCTGGCCGCCAGATGCAGGTCGCCCAGGTCGATGAGCAGGCGCAGGTAATTACCTCTGCCCCAGCGGTTAGGTCCCTTGAGATAATGCTGTTCAATCAATCGCATGGCCCTGCCGTGGATTTTGAATAATGGAATTATTATCCTACGGACACGGTTTCTCTGCTGTCGGCAGCCGGGCTGCCTGCATGTAAGACAACGATTACGGCCAGGTAAGGTTCAGGATGGGGGCGGGTCCGCTGCGGGCGGGTGGTGCAGAGGTGAAATCTGCCCCGGCGCGTCACTGCCACGGCGCATGGCGGGGTCCGCTAGTACGCGCAGGATGACCTCGTCGGGTACATGGTGCGCTGCAAGGAATTTCCACGCCACCACGGAACCGTGTTCGCGGTCCTGTGACAGCCCCTGCTCGACAATGAGCGCCATATCGGTGTTGGTTCGGTCTTGCTCGTGCACGCGAGATCTCTCTTTTTTTGATGGCAGAAGAGGATTGCGGCGCAAGGTTTGGGCGCGGCGGAGATACATCCGACTGAGTCAGACGAAGTGACAATACCACTTTTTGCAGCCAGCATAAACAAAAAAATAGACCATTTGTCGTTGGTAAATAAATTCCATAAGTAAACATTTCTGTCGTGTTAAGGCCTCGGCGTGCAAGGCGATTGCGCAAGACAATAGTTGACCAAAATCAAAGCTGGAAACCATGCTCCCCGTAACCTTACTACTCGGCGACGCCAGGTGGCGCAGTATGGGGAGGGGAACACATGGTGAACAGCAAAGCGGCGGCGGTGAACAGCGATAAGGGCCGGGGGGCATGAGGCGCTATACGATCACCCTGGGTGCCTCAAGCAGCAGCGGCGGCAAGGTCATTTCCGCCAGCAGCGATGGCAATATCGACGGCATGCCCATCGCGCTGGAAGGCGATCTGGTCACTTGCCCGGTATGCCGCACGGCCGGCAAAATCCTGTGCGTCGGTCCGCGCATCCCCGAGACCTGGAACGGCAAAAACGTCGCCCTCGAAAACGACCTGTGCATCTGCCGCTGTGCCAGCGCACCGAAGCTGCTGCCCAACCAGAATTTGCGCTGCCAGGTGATCAAGGATTCCGGCCGTGCCCTGTCGCACGCGCTTGAGGCACCCATTGTGCGCGGCGCTCCCACCCATGTATTTACCGACCGGTTTGCGCTGCTGGACGAACACGACGGCCGTCCCCTGGCGCGGCGCGAATATGCGGTGGTGCGCGCCAGCGGCAAGCTCGAATTTGGCACCTGCGATGCGCAGGGCCGTACCCACCAGCTGTCTAGCACCGCCCATTCGGAATGCGTGGAGATTTACGCGCAGGGGCCAATGACGGCAGCGTCGCTGATTTCGCCATCGGGCATGGTGCTGCATCACCGCGCGCGCCGGCGTACCACACCGGCTGCGGAAGCGGCAGTCAAGGAGGTGCGCTTTGCGGCGCACGCCACACCGCGCCGGGAAGCGCGCAGCGCCGACAGTGCGCTGGCCGCGTTTTTGCCCGAGACGGGCTCCTAATCGCCCACATGATTGAGCAGCGCCGCACCATATGAATTGTCGATCATGCAGCGCCACTCGCCATCGCTCTCGCGCCGGAACACATAGTTGGCGTTACGGGTTTCCAGGGTGGGCGTGGCGCTTTTCATGTTGGCGCGCACATTGGTCTGGGCGATCACCAGCGCCGTGTCGCCCGCTTCGATCACGATCATGTCGCCTTGGGTGAGATACAGGGTGTGTTCATAGTGCGCGGCGATGGCGACGAAGGCCTTGCGGATTTCCTCTTTTCCGTTGGCGGCCCGTCCGGGCACCACCACGAGCGTGGCATCGTCGGTGTAAAAGGACATGAGTGCGTCAAAGTCTTCGCGGTTGATCGCATCGTCTGCGGCCGCGATCATGGCATTGATTGGGTGTGGTGCCATAGTCCCCTCTTTTTCTGGTTTGCCAGCTGCTGGTAGTGTAGCAGGCGTTCGGGTAAGCTTCGGACTCCTTATTGGCAGCCCATGGTGAAGGTTTGAAACAAAACAAAAAGAAGTGGATCGGCCTTGCGTTCCTTGCCGTGGCGGCACTGGCAGCAGGTGTGTATGTATGGCCTGGCGAGGGCCGCGCGCCGCTGCGGGAGCGCATGAAGCAAATCGTCATCAAGGAACCGGCCACGGTCATGGGCTGGCCGGTTGCAGTGAGCACCGTGGCCAGCGGCTTTTCCGATCCATTCGGCGTGGTGCTGGACCGCGCGGGGAACGCCTATCTGGCCGACGCCGGGGAGCATAATCAGATTCGCAAAGTGGCCCCTGACGGTACAGTATCGACGCTGGCCGGTGGAGTCGAAGGGTTCGCCGACGGCAGTGGCAGCGCGGCGGCGTTTCATACGCCGTCCGGCATTGCCATCGACAGCGCCGGCAACCTGCTGGTGGCCGATACCGGTAACAACGCTATCCGCAAAGTCAGCCCGCAAGGCGTGGTCACCACGCTGGCTGGCGATGGCAGCGCCGGGCATATCGATGGCCCGGCGCGTCAGGCGCGCTTTAACGGGCCCGTGGGGGTGACGCTGGACCGGGCTGGCAATGTGTATGTGGCCGACACCTACAACGATGTGCTGCGCAAGATCGCGCTCGATGGCACGGTCAGCACCGTGGCCGGCAGCGGCATATCCGGTGCCCAGGATGGTCCTGCCGCCCAAGCGATGTTCGACACGCCCACCGCAGTGGTGGCCGATGCAGCAGGCGCCTTGTACGTGGCCGATGCGCGCCTGGGCGCAATCCGCAAACTGAGCGTGGACGGGCAGGTCAGCACGCTGGCACTGTCGGACCCGGAAGCGGACGATCCCTTGCTGCGCCGGCCCTTGGCGCTGGCGCTCACGCACGACGGCTTTTTGTATGTGGGCGATATGGCGCGTGGCCGCATCCTGCAGCTGTCGCCAGGGGGCCAGCTTGGCGGCTTGACCGGCATCGGCATCGATATCCAGATTGGTGACAACACCGCTACCCGCTTCGGCCGACCGGCTGGCATTGCGCTGTCGGCTGATGGCGCCCTGTATGTGACCGATGCGCTGCAGCGCGTCTTGCGCAAGATTGCGCCGCGTGGCGCGGCGCCTGCTGCCGCCGCGGTGCCCGTGGTGGCGCCATCCATGCCACCTGCTGCACCTGCTGCACCTGCTGCACCTGCTGCACCTGCCGCACCTGCTGCACCTGCTGCAGCGGCGCCGTTCCCATGGCCGCTGCAGCCCCAGTTTGGCAAGCACGAAGTGGTCGGCATTATCGGCGAGGTGCGTGGCAGCTATGAAGGGGAAAGCCGGCACCACTTTCATAATGGCCTGGACGTGCAGGGCAATATGGGCGAGAAGGTATTGGCGGTCAAAAGCGAAAAAGTCAGCAGCCCCTTGCCCAACTGGGGCTTTGGCGAACTGGGAGAAGGGCTGGCGCTGGACAGCTTTACCTACCTGCACATGCGGGTCGGACGCGATGGTAAAAATGCGCCGCTCGATCCTGCCCGCTTCGCGTTGTTCGATGACGAGAAGGGCAAGCCGGCACGCGTGCGCGTCAAGCGCGGCACCCGCTTTGCCGTGGGCGACGCGCTTGGCACCATCAACCGCATGTACCACGTGCACCTGATTCAACGCACGCCCAAAGGCGAGGCCAATCCGCTGGCGCTGCCATTCCCCGGCATTGAAGACAATGTCATTCCCCGCATTGATGCGATCGCGCTGCACGACGCCGCCGATGCCAGGCTGGTGGCCAAGGCCGGCAAGCGCCTGCTGGTGCCGCGCACGGCCGGTCCGCTGGCGATTATCGTTGACGCTTACGATCAGACTGACGGCAACGCGGCGCGGCGCAAGCTGGGTTTGTACAAAGTGGGTTATCAGATCCTGGGTGCGGACGGGGTGGCGCTGCCTGGCTTCGAGCAGCCGCGCATGAACATCGAATTCAATCAGCTGCCGCCCGACCGCGAGAGCGTGCAGGTGGCGTATGCGAACAATAGCGGCATTACCGTCTACGGCAGCAAGACCACGCGCTTCCTGTACCAGGTGACCAACACGGTGCGCGACGGCGAAGCGAAGACTGGCAGCTGGGACCCCGCCACGCTGGCGCCGGGCGACTTCATCATCCGCATCACGGCCGCTGACTTTGCCGGCAATACGGCGCTGGCCGGACGCGATCTGGCCATCACGGTGCGCTAGCTAGCGCGCCGCTTCGATCGGGCGGGTGTTATCGATTAACACGGCTGAGGGGTAATAGCGCTTGAAGGCTTGCCACCAGACGCCGCTGTTGACCGAGGCAACCAGGGCGCGCTGCAGCAGGGTGCGGTCGGCTTCGGTGAGGGAAGTTTTGGACAGGTAGATCCCGGTCGGGATCCAGGGCAGCTCGTCGAGCGGCTCGATGCGCAGCTTGCCGGCCAGGCCCTCGATGCGGGCGTCGCCCGGCAGAGCGCCGATAAAGCCGCTGGCCGGCATGATGGTCACGTCGGCCATGGCATCGGCAAGCATACGCGCCACGGTGCGCACGTCCGGTTCCAGGTACAGGCGGCCCTGGCTGGTGAGTGTCTTGATCATCTGCTGATAGGCGGGGCCGTAATCGTAGCCGCGCACCAGGGCCACGCGCAGCTGGCGCCGTTCGAGCAGATCGGCCACGCTATGGATCGACGGGCGGTTGAAATCGACGGAGATGAGGGTGGGGCGGGCTTCGACCACGGGCACAAACACACCGGCCTGGTCGCGCCGCTCCACCTGCGTGGCGGCGACCATCAGGTCGGCGCTGCCAGCGATGAACATGGATTCAAGCCGTTGGCGCGGTACCGGCGACCAGTGGAAGGTGCAGCCGATTTTGACGCCCAGCTGATTGATCATGTCGGGGATCATGCCGCCGACCTGGGCGCCGTTGATGGTCACGCTTTGCCCGGTGGCGGACGCCGGCACAATGATCGGGCGCGAGCAACCGGCTGCAGCTGGCAGGTGTGCGCCGGCGGCCAGCAACAACAGCGATATAGCGCAGAATTGGCGGCCTGGAGTCATGGAACACGCTTGCCTGGCAATTTTCGGGGGACTTCCCGATTCTCACTCAAGCGTTCCGAAAAGCCAAGCAATGCTTATTGTGCATCTCAAAGGCCTGTTTCCCAGGCAACTGGGTGCCTGGGTGCTGGTACTCAGGCGTTGGCCAGATCCAGCTGGGTGCTGCCGCCTTTGCCGCTGTAGCGGCTGACCGACAAGTCATCGTATGGGATGGCCGGCCGCTTGGCCGACATCAGATCAGCCAGCAACTGGGCCGAGCCGCAGGACATGGTCCAGCCCAGCGTGCCGTGGCCGGTATTGAGGAACAGGTTGCCCAGCGGCGTACGGCCGACGATCGGCGTGCCGTCCGGCGTCATGGGACGCAGGCCGGTCCAGAACGAGGCCTTGGCCGTGTCGCCAGCGCCCGGGAACAGATCGTTGACCACCATTTCCAGGGTGGCGCGGCGGCGTGGATTGAGGCGCAGGTCGAAGCCGGCCAGTTCGGCCATGCCGCCCACGCGGATGCGGTCGTCAAAACGGGTCACTGCCACCTTGTAGGTTTCATCGAGAATGGTGGACACGGGCGCGCGCTGGGCATCGGTGATCGGCACCGTGATCGAGTAACCCTTCATCGGGTAGACGGGAATGTCGACGATGTTCTTGAGCAGCGTGGTGCTGTGGGCACCCAGGGCCAGCACGTAGGCGTCCGCCTGCACCAGTTCGTCACCGCAATGCACGCCGGTGATGCTGTTGCCGGCCACAGCCAGGCGGTCGATGGCGACGTTGTAGCGGAACGTCACGCCCAGCTGCGCGGCCATGGCGGCCAGGCGGGTGGTGAACAACTGGCAATCGCCGGTTTCGTCATTTGGCAAGCGCAAGGCGCCCACCAGCTTGCTGCCGGCGGCAGCCAGGGCCGGCTCGGCGTTACCCAGCTGGTCGCGGGTCAGCAGTTCGTAAGGCACGCCCGACTCTTGCAGGACCTTGATGTCTTTCTGCGCGCTGGCAAATTGCTGTTCCGTGCGGAACAGTTGCATCGTGCCTTGCTGGCGGCTTTCATAGGCAATGCCGGCTTCATCGCGCAAGACTTTAAAGCAGTCGCGACTGTACTCAGCCAGCCGCACCATGCGTTCCTTGTTGGTCGCATAGCGGTCGGAGGTGCAATTGCGCAGCATTTCCCACATCCACTTGAGCTGGAAGGTGGTGCCGTCCGGAGTGATCGAGAGGGGCGCGTGGCGCTGCAGCATCCACTTCATGGCCTTGAGCGGAATGCCCGGCGCGGCCCAGGGGGACGCATAGCCAGGGGAAATCTGGCCGGCATTGGCGAAGCTGGTTTCCAGGGCGGGACCCGGCTGGCGGTCAATGACCGTGACCT
This sequence comes from Massilia sp. CF038, assembly GCF_900129765.1. GTDB lineage: Bacteria > Pseudomonadota > Gammaproteobacteria > Burkholderiales > Burkholderiaceae_D > Telluria_A. Next base: position 1,336,530 of record NZ_FQWU01000002.1, on the reverse strand, counting down.
CGTGGCCCGCTTTGGCCAGGTAGTACGCACTTGTGACGCCGATCACGCCGCTGCCCAGAATCACGACACGCATACTATCTCCAATGGATTATGTGGATGTTCAAGAATTTCCGCTATATTATTGCGATTCAACTAGTGTTTGTTCACGTAAAAATACGATTATTTGGTGGATTTTCATGCGAATTCAAAAAGAATCGACCCGTACCCTCGACAAGCTCGACCGCCACATCCTGCGCGTGCTGCAAGAAGAAGGCCGCATTTCCATGAAGGACCTGGGCGAGCGCGTCGGTTTATCCGTCACGCCCTGCATCGAACGGGTCAAGCGCATGGAGCGCGATGGGGTGATCAGCGGCTATTACGCGCGCGTTGATCCGGCGGCGCTGGGGGCCAAGCTGCTGGTGTTTGTGGAAATCACGCTCAACCAGAAATCGGCCTCGGCCTTTGAGCAGTTCCGGCGTGAAGTGCTGCGCATTCCCGAGGTGCAGGAATGTCATCTGGTCTCGGGCGACTTTGATTATCTGATCAAGGCGCGCATCCACGAGATGGCGGAATACCGCAAGCTGCTGGGTGACATGCTGCTTGAACTGCCCGGCGCGGCGCAGTCCAAGAGCTATGTGGTGATGGAAGAAATCAAGGAGACCCTGGTCTTGTCGACCGAGGCTTAGAAGTTGGCCTCGGCCAGTTCATCGTATTCCAGCTGGGCCGCCACCAGGTGCGCGGTGCCGGCGCCGTACATGGTGCGGATCTGGCTGATGATCTGTTTCAAGTTGCCGCCCGCAACCGGCACGGTCCCGGCCGCTGCCGAACGGTCCAGGTCGGGATAGATTTGCAAGCCATGCCGGGTCATCACGGGGGCCATGCTGTCGGCCACACCGTAGGCCTTGCTGCGCAGCGTGCGCGAGAAGGCGTCGGCCTGCAATGCCATTTCCAGCTCATCCATCCCGTCGTGCAAGGCAATCGCAATGCGCGCCTGTCCGTGCAGCAGCTTGTTGCCCAGGGCGGTCAGCAGCATGCCCGGTGTACGGCCGAAGCGGGCGCTGTTGTGCTGGTCGCTCCAGCCGCTGGCGCCGATCTCGGCTGCCACCTCATCGGCTCTGGCACGGCCGGCAACGGCCTCGACCAGTGCCAGGGCAGTGGGGATGGCCGCGCTGATGCCGGCGCTGGACACCACCTTGCCGTCGGCCACGTAGCGCCGGTTGGCCAGCCATGCGGTGTCGGGATAGTCGGCCACGCGCTGACGGTGCGTGGCCCAGTGGCCGGTGGCCCGGTGCTGCTTGAAGATGCCGGCACGCGCCACCACCAGCGCGCCGTCGCAAATACTGACAATCGTCGCGCCTTTGGCGGCCTGAACTGCCAGCCAGGGCAGCAGCACCGGATCATCGGGCGCTGCCACGGCGGGCACGACAATGTAATCGGCCCCATCCGGATATTGCGCATCAAAGGCTGCCAGCGTGGCATGCGGCGCCACCCGCAAGGCAGGGCGCATCTGGATCGGGCCGGCGCTGGTACCGAGCGCGAGCACATCCATGCTGCCGGCACGGGCCAGGATGGCGTACGGCGCCAGAAAATCGCTTAGTTCCGTGCCACTGTTGACACCCACGACGGCGACCACAGGGCGGGCGCGGCCCAATCGCGCTTCGTACGGGGCAATGCCCTGGGCACGGCTGGCGCCGCTGGCGAGCAAGAGCAGCAAGAACAAGGTTTTAATAAGATGCATGACAGTCACAATCGAGAAGGGGAGTTCAGTATCGCTTGCCGGCGTTTGGCGGAAATGACATGCTGCCCGTTTTTTCTGCCATACTTGACGCATGTCCACCCAACACCAAGTTGTCATTGCCGCCTTCCCGCCTGCCCAGATGCTGGATGTGACCGGGCCTCTCGATGTATTCGCCGTTGCCAATACCCTGGCGGAAGCGCGCGGGCAACTAGCGCCTTATCGGCTGACGCTGGCTGCGCCGGCCATCGGCGCGCTGCAGACCACGTCCGGCGTGGCGTTGTTGGCCACCCACAGCGTGCACGATGTGGGCCTGGCGCCCGATACCCTGCTGCTTGCCGGCGGTGCCGGCGCCCGTGCCGCCGCCTTTGACGATGCGCTGGTCAAGGCCGTGGGTGGGCTGATCGGGAGCGCCGAACGGGTCGGATCGATCTGTACCGGCGCCTTCATGCTGGCTGCCACAGGCGTGCTTAACGGGCGCCGCGCCACCACCCACTGGGCGCACTTTGACGAATTTGCCGGACGCTTCCCACAGGTACAGATCGAGCGCGACGCTTTGTTTGTGATGGACGGAAAATTTCACGCATCGGCTGGGATTTCTGCCGGGATCGATTACGCGCTGGCGCTGGTCGAACACGATGCCGGCCGCGCCAGCGCGCTGGAAGTGGCGCGCGAGCTGGTGGTGTTTTTAAAGCGGCCAGGCGGGCAGTCCCAGTTCAGCGCGCAGCTTGCTGCAGAGGCGGCAGCGAGCAACCCCGACCGCTTCGCCGAGCTGAGCGCGTGGATGGGACAGCATCTGGCCTCGCCCCTGTCCGTGCCGCTGCTGGCCGAACGCTGCGCCATGAGTCCGCGCAACTTTGCACGCCGCTTTGCCGAGGCGATGAACATGGCGCCCGGCCAGTACGTACAAGCCTTGCGGGTCGACGCTGCGCGCCGCATGCTGACCGACGGCGATGTGCCGGTGGAACGGGTCGCCGCGCGCTGCGGCTTTCCTTCCGCCGAAGCCATGCGCCTGGCCTTCAAGCGCCACCTGGCAGTGGCGCCCAGCCAGTTCCGGGCGCGTTTTCAAAAAACCTGAGACGGGCCCGCTGCGGTCAGAGGCGACCAGCCTGCAAGGTAAAGACCGGCTCGATCGCACCGACCACGGCCTGGCGCGCATTGCGTAACGGTGGATTGCGGTAGTGCGCAAGCAAGCTTTGCTGAACGCTGTCCATCACGCCCAGCTGTTCCAGCACGCTGACGGTGGCGCTTTGCAAGACATGCTTGGCGCCGTCGGCAATCTTGATGGCAATGCCCAGGCCGGCCGAACGGATGCCGATGGTTTGCACGGCATCGGCGCCGATCTTGCTGACCCAATCGCCACATCCGGCGCTCATGTAGGCGAGGTCGGCTCTGGCCTGGCCGGACACCATGTCCGGGTGGCCACGCATGGCGTCACACAAATCCCCCATCGCGGCGCCGTGGACCGGGTCCGCGCTGCCCTGTGCCAGGCGGGCAAACAAGTGCGCCAGGCGGGACAGCGGCATGGCAAAGTTCGGCGCCGAGCAGCCATCCATGCCCATTGGCAGCTGGTCCGCGGGCAAGCCGGTCAGGCCGGCCAGGGTGTGGCGGATGGATTGCTGCAGACGATGGGATGGATCGAGATAGCCCGCCGTGGGCGCGCCATGCAGGCGGCACCATGCGAGAAAACCACTGTGCTTGCCGGAACAATTGTGATGCACCGGACGCCATACCTGACCCGGCGGCAGCGGCTTGCCAACGCTGTCGTAATACAGCGGCGCATGGCAGCCACACGCCAGGTGCGATTCGTCGAGCCCGATCTTGGCAAGAATCGATTCCACGGCCTGCACATGCTTGTCCTCGGCCGAGTGGCTGGCGCACAGCAGGGCCAGTTCTGCGCTGCTCAGGCCGAAATGTGCCGGACCGTCCGCCAGCACAAACGGCAGTGCCTGGAAGGGTTTGAGGGCGGAGCGCGTGAAGACGATCGCATGCGGGTCGCCAGCCGACCACAGCAAGGCGCCGCGCGCGTTGACCACCGCGACTGATCCCAGGTGCGTGTTTTCGACAGTAAATCCGTGCTCCGGGTAGCCGCGCGTGGTTTGAACAAGGGGGACTGGCTGCATGGTATGGGGCCGGCAAGGGACAGGCAACCATGGTAGCCAGAATGGACGACGCCGTCAAAACGTGGTCGGCACGCGCAGCGTCAGTGACAGGTCGGGGGTGTCGCGCGTGAGGCCGGCACCGACCGACACGTTTAGACTGCGCTGCTCGCTGAGCCGGTAGGAAAATCCCAGCAGCAAGGTACCCAGCTGGGTACGCACGGCGCCTGGCACCACGCGCCCGTTTTGCCTGGTACGTCCGATGGAACTGTGATCGTAACCAAGGCTGAGCGACGCTTTTTCATTCAAACCCAGTCCCATACCAAAATTGAAGCCGGCAATGTCGCCTGGCTTGATTTCGCCCAGCAGTTCTTGCTCGCCACCGAGGACGGTCCGGCTGACATGGCTGCGCTTGAAATTGTGCAGATAGCTGACGCTGCCAAAGAAGACCGCGGGATCAGACGGGAACAGCCAGGTGAGGCCTGGTTGCACCGAGTAAAATCCGGACCCGGTTGGCAAGTCGAGCGGCAAGCCGGTGCCGGTGGCGTTGGGACCAATGCAGCGGCGGGTGCAGTCGGTGACCACGTCGAACGGATCGCGCCCGGTGCGCGATTTGATGCGCAACGAAGCCACATAGTAAGCGCGTTCCACGCCGCCATCATTGAGCTGGTAGCGCAAGGCCGCTTCCGCGTCGCCAATATGCTTGCCGCTGGTATCGAACACGTTTTCGACCGCAGTGCCAGTGAAGATTTCGCGGCTGACGGTGGCGTCGGAGCGGTACACATAGGGCAGCTTGATTTCCATTTCGAGGCGGTTGCTCAATCCGGTTCTTCCGCTCAGCACGGCTGTAACGGTATTGCGTTTGATTTCACGTACGTCAACCAGGCCGATCAGCAAAGCAGGGATCACGGTATAGCCCACCAGCGCGACCCGATTGCTGGACGAGTAGCCGTATTGCAGCGCCGGCTCCAGGACATACTTGCCCTTGGGCGTGAGCACGCCGGGCTGCTCGAACAGCGGGGCGACAGCAGGCGGGCGCGGGTCGCGCTGCGGCGCGCGGCCCACGCTTGCCTGGCTGGATGATGGCGCCGGTGCCGCTGGCGGCGGTGAAGATGAAGGCGGCGGCAGGGGCGGGGCCGATGCCGTGTCGGACGCGTTCGCTGGTTTCGACGCTGATCCGGCAGGGGCTGCAGATGAGCCCGACGGCTGGCCGGGCGCACCTGACGGCATGCTATTCGCGGTGGCCGTGACGCTCTGTCCGCCAGTGCCACGTTGCTGTGCCAGCTGATCGGGGGAGAGCACGGTGGGCGCTGCCAGGTCCTGACGCGCGGCCAGTTCGCGCGCCAGCTGGTCAATCAGAAGACGTTGCTCGGTCAGCTGTTGCTGCACGCGTGCCAGTTCAGCCCGAACATCCTGCTGGGCAAATGCGAACGGCGCAATCAGCAGCGCGGTGACGCCTGCGCCGCCCAGGCGCAAAGGGTGTCCATGCATGCAAAGCTCCTGTCGTTACGGGCCTGCCGCGCGCGCGATCGCGTCGCTGAGGTTGCCGTTAAAGTGTAGTGTGTTCAGCATGTCCATGCTGTTGACGGACGCGCTGATGGTTGTGCGGCTGTCGATACGCTGATCGTTCAGGGTGTTTTGAATCACGGTGCCGGCGAGCGCCGCGTCCGACATGGCAGCGAGGTAGATATTCCCACTGCCGTTCTGAACCAAGTTGACCTCGGACAGAGCTGCGCGGGTTTGCCTTGCCTGCTCGACACTGAGCCGCGTGATGTCAGGGATCTGCACCGTGGTGTGGGTGACCGTGACGCCATTGATGGCCACCAGGCGTTCAATGCCCAGCGCCACTTCAAGGCCACTGGTGCTGACAAAGCCGCCGCGCTGCCCAGACAGCACCGCTTGGGTTACCGGGATCCAGCCTGGTGGCGCGGCCAGTGCCGGGCTGAGCACGGCGCACAGCAACAGGGCGAGGGCGCCGCGCTGCCGTTCAACATGCGCTGTGTACATATCGTTTCCTTTCAAAAATCGCCGGGGCCGAGTTTTGCCATGGTGGCCGCACCCAGCCCATCGCGGGCAAACACGGCGGCCAACGGCGCCGCTGGCGCAGTGCGCCATTCTGCGCTGGCATTGAAGCTGCCCGCATGGGTGTCGCCATGAATCACAAACAGCAGCTTGCCGACCCAGGCCGCATGAAACGCCGCGCGTGTCAGGGCACGGGTGCCGCGCGCAGGATCACCCAGCAGCACGCGATCGCCAGCGATGCCTTTGACAACCACGAAATGCTGGTAGCCCTTGTCGGACAGCAGTACGATGGCCGGCAAGCCCGCCTCGCTCAGCTTTTCAAGAGGCAACTGAAAACCGTCGGCGCGGTAACCGTGCGCGGCCAGAAAGGCTTGCATGTCGAGCAGGGAAAAGCCCTCTCTGCGAATTCTGGCCTGGTCGCCGCGCGCATACATTTGCTCAAACACTTGCTGCTCGGTGAAGCGCTGGCCGTAGTGATACGTGAGCAAGGTCGCGACTGCAGCCGAACCGCAGCTGAAATCGTATTGCTGACGCATGGTGGTGCGAAAACGCATCTCCTTGAGGCTGGACGCCGGGACGTCAAAGCGCGCCCCGCCAATGGCCATGTCAAGCGCTGCCACGGGCGGCGTCGCCACGACCATTGCCATGCTCAGCCAGAGTACAAAAGAGCGCTTCATCGAAGCTGCAACTGGACCACGGTCGCGTTCTGAATCGACACATTGGCGCCGGTGTTCTGGATCACGACAGGGATACCAGCTGCGCCACGAAACGCGCCACCTTGCACTGTATTTGCGCCGGTGACCACCTGGTTTGCCGAATTGTTGTTGACTGCGGCCGTGAGCGAACTGCTTGCGTGCAGGTCGGCGCTGCCACCGCGGGTATGCGCCAGCATGGCGCTCGGCACCGCCGGGCCCAGCGCCGGCTGCGCCAGGGCGGCTGGCGGGGCGCCGAGCAGGACCAGCAAGGCGGCGCAGGAAATCGAACTCGATGGATTCATACAATCTCCGGAGGGGAACAAGGCCGGCATCGAAGCGACGCCGGCCATGGGGAATTACGGGCCGACCGTCAGGTTCGACTGTACATTGACGCTTTGCTGAATCAGCGATGAGAAGCCATTGTTTTGCGTCACGGCCATGATGCCGGCGGCGGACTGGCCGACGTTGCTCATCGTGTTCGACATGTCGAAGGTGCCCGCGGTGACCGTGGTGGTGCCGCCATTGCCGCCCGTGGCGGAAGCGCCCGCGCCGCCGGTGCCGGCGCCGCCCGTGTTGGTACCGCCATCGCCGCCGGCGCCGCCCGTATTGGTGCCGGCAGTACCGCCTGCGCCACCAGCACCGCCCGTGGCACTGCCCACCGTTGGCGAGCCGTTGCTGGCAGTGCCACCGGTGCCGCTGCCGCCAGCTGCACCTGCGCCGCCGGCACCGCCGTCGCCCACCGTGGCTGCCGCGCCGGCACCACCGGCCGTGCTCGCTGTTGCGCCGGCGCCGCCGGCACCGCCGGTGCTGTCGCCGCTGTTGGCGCCATTGCCGCCGGTGCCGGCCGGGCCAACGGTGGTGTCGCCTGCCGTGGTGGTGGAAGCGCCACCGGTGCCGGCGCCAGCTGTGCTGGTGCTGGTGCCCGGATCGGTGCCCGTGGCGCCGCCCGGCGTGCCCGAGGTGCTGGCGCCACCGGTGCCGTCACTCGTTGAACTGGCCACGGATCCAAGGCCCAGGCCGCCGTCGCCCCCGCTGCCGCCCGCGCCGCCAGCGCCACTGGCAGCATTGCCGCCACTGCCACCATTGCCGCCCAGCGCCAGGCCGCCGTCGCCGCCATTGCCGCCCAGTGCCAGGCCGCCGGCCCCGCCGACACCGCCGGCGCCGCCGGCACCACCGACACTGCCTGTGGCCAGAACAGTGCCATTGGTGGCGCTGCCGTTGTTGCCATTGGCGCCAGCGGCGCCAGCGCCGCCATTGGCGCCGGTGGCCGCTGCACCTGCGCCGCCGGCGCCAGCTGCCAGCCCGCCGACACCGGCTGCCCCATTGCCGCCCGTGGCAGCGCCGCCGCTGGCGTTACCGGTATGGTTGGCCAGGTTGCCGATGTTGTTGATCGTGTTCCCCGTGACAGTGCCCGTCAGTGCGCTGCTGGCGGTGGCGGTGGAATTGTTGAATGAATTGCTCATGGTCGACGTGGAGGTGGAAGCATTGTTGGCCGCCGCCGCGTTCAGGCCGGCACCGAGCGCGTCGCCCAGGCTATTGTTTTGTCCAGTACTCTTGTCGTTGCCGGTATCGGTACTCGTGGTCTGGGTCGCGCTTGCGTTGTCGCTAGCCTGGGGCGCGTCGCCGCCCTGGGTGGTGGTATTGCTGGCAGTCTGGGTCAGCGCACCGCCGCTGCTGCCCGAGGGATTGCTTGCGTTGTTGGTCGGGTCTGCTGCCAGCGCGGCGGTGCTGAATGCCAGCGTGATTGCTGTGGCCAAGATAGTTTGTTTCATGTGTGCCCCTTTTGTTTTCGAAATGTCGTTGAAATAAGCCTGGCTTGCCGGGTCAGGTCTACCTGTCTGTGCAAAAGCGGTGCCACGTTTGCTGCGGCTGCGCTAAGCACTTGAATTCAAAGGCTGTTTCACGCGCCGCCCTGGTATCGGCCCGGTTGCGCATGGCAACGGCCCCAGTGAATTCGTCTTGAACTGTCACATTCCGGAGACGGCGCTGGCGGTGCGTTCTGCTGCTGCGCCGGGCGTTTCTCGCCACAGGGCAAAGTGGCACATGGGCGTGACAGCTGCCGTATTCAGGTGGCAATGCCGTGCTTGGCCATCTGGCGGTACAGGGTCATGCGCGAGATGGCCAGTTCGCGCGCAGCACGTGTCACATTGCCGTCCCAGCGTTGCAGGCTGGCCAGAATGGCAGCGCGCTCGGCTTCGATGCGTGAGACGCCCAGCGCCGCGCCATCGTGCGCAGCGGCATGGGCAGGGGCCAGGCCCAGGTCCTGCGGTGCGATCAGACGGCCCTCGGCCAGCACCAGTGCGCGCCGCACCCGGTTGATCAGTTCGCGTACATTGCCAGGCCAGGCATGGGCCCGCAGGGCGCGCAGCGCAGCCGAGCTGAAACCTTTGAGGCGGGGCGATTTTTCCGCCGCGTAGGCGCGGAAGAATTGTTCAGCCAGAATGGCCAGGTCGTCGCGCCGTTCGCGCAGCGCTGGCACGGTCAGGGGCAGCACATTGAGGCGGTAATACAAGTCCTCGCGAAACTGACCGAGGGCGACGGCTTGCTGCAAGTCCACATGCGAGGCGGCGATCACACGCACGTCGACGGTGATGCTGCGCGTGGCGCCAACCCGGTAAATGGTTTTCTCCTGTAAAAAGCGCAGCAGGTTCGATTGCAGTTCTTTGGGCAGGTCGGCAATTTCGTCAAGGAAGATGCTGCCACCCGCCGCCGACTCGATCAGCCCGGCCTTGTCGCGCGCCGCGCCGGTGAAGGCGCCGCGTGCATGGCCGAACAGTTCCGACTGGATCAGGGCGGGCGGTATCGCGCCGCAATTGATCGGCACGAAGGGACCGCGCGCCCGCATGGACGCCGCATGAATGGCCTGCGCCGCCAGCTCTTTGCCGCTGCCGCTTTCGCCCCAGATCAGGACCGGTGCTTCGGCCCGGGCAACCTTGCGGATTTGCGCGCGCAGGCGCGTAATGGCCGCGCTGTTGCCTGCCAAACCCATCGGCGGCGCAGTGCCTGCCAGGCTCTGGCTGCGCAGCAGCGCCACGCCGTGCGCGTGGCCCAGCGCATGGGCCAGGCGCAGGGGATCGGCTGGTGTGGTGTGGAAATCGAACAAGTGGTCGAGCACGATATCAGCCCAGTCGGGCATGCATGCCACGCTGGGCGGCGCCAGCGCGATCCAGTGGGTGCGCCAGTGCAGGCGCAGGAAACGGTCAAGCGCGCGCAAACCGGCCTCGCCTTCGCTTGCGGGCAGGTCGATCAATCCGGTCAGGCAAGGGGTGGCGCGCAGCAGGCGCGCCGCCTCGGCCAGGCCGGATACCAGCTGCACGTCCCAGGTGGGCAGCCGCGCAGCCCAGGTGTCATCGTGGCTGATGCATACAAGTTCCCTCATCGTGTGTGTCCCCCAGGATGCGGGGGCACATGCGCCGCATCATCCCGGTTCGACTGGCCCGGGTGGCCCCCGTTCACTGCGCTGGCTTGACCCAGGTCAGCCCGTCGTCTGCGTGCTAGACTTGTCGATTCGTAAATTCATGGATGTGCTCTCATGCGCTTGCCCGCTCTTGTTGCCAGTCTCTTTTTCGCCAGCACCGCGGCCATGGCCGGCGCCCCTTCGCCGCAGGCCAGCGCTGCTGCCCGCCATGCCGTCACGACCTATCAGGATGCGGTGGTCGACAGCCTGGCGGCGATGGTCAGCTTCAATACCGTTGCCGACCCGGCGCTGCCGCTGGAACGCAATCCACAGCACATCGCGTTCAAGCTCTACTTGAAGGAAACAGCCGCGCGCCTGGGTCTCGATTTCAAGGATCATGGGGCGGTGGTGGTGATCGGCTTCGGCGACAGCAGCGAGCGCATCGGCCTCATCACCCACGGCGACGTGCAGCCGGTCGACCCCAGCAAGTGGAAAAAATCGCCCTTTGAACTGGACCGGACCAGCGAGCCGGGCCGCCTGCTCGGCCGCGGCAGCGAGGACGACAAGGGGTCGATCGCGACTGCCATGTTTGCCATGAAAGCCATCCGCGACCAGAATCTGCCCTTGAAGAAGCGGCTCGAGTTGTATGTGTACATGGCGGAAGAATCGGACTGGGACCCGCTCACGGTTTTCCTCAAGACCCATGTGCCGCCCCAGATCAATCTGACCTTCGATGCGGAATATCCGGCCGTGGTGGCGGAAAAAGGCTGGGGCGCCGTGCGCGTCAATTTCCCACCGGCCAAGGGCGCGGCGGGTAGCGGCCCGTTTGTCGCTGCCTTCGCAGGCGGCTTTTTCGGCAGCCAGATCCCGGAAGACGCCAGCGCAGTGATCGAGAACGCCACGCCGGCGCTGGCCGCAGCGGTGCGCGCACGGGCCGCGCGTCAAAACGGCATGCATTACGAGTTCAAGCTGACGGGCAAGCGCCTGGCCATTTCCGCGCGTGGCGTCTCGGCCCACTCCTCCAAACCGGAAGATGGCATCAATGCCATCAGCATGCTGGCCGACGCGCTCAAGGTCAGAAGCTGGCCCGACCGTGGCCCTGGTGCCCTGGTCAATTTCCTCAACGACCTGGTGGGGACAGGTTGGTATGGCGAGCGCTTCGGCAAGATTGCCTACCGCGATGCCTTCATGGGGCCGATGACGTTCGCGCCCACGGTAATCAAGGCCTCGCCTGCGGGCGATGAGTTGAACATCAATCTGCGCCGTCCCCGTGGCAAGCAGGGCGCCGTGCTGGAGCAGGAAATCCGCGCGGCGATCACGGCCTGGCAAGGGCGCCACGGTCATGATGGCAAGGTTGCTATCGAGCTCAGCGAACCATGGGTCCAGGACGATGCGCCGCAGCTGCCGACCTTGCTGTCCGTGTACGCGCACTACACCGGGCAGACCGACCCGAAACCGATAGCGATTGGCGGCGGCACCAATTCGCGCCTGTTCCCGCATGCGGTCGCGTTCGGTCCAGCGATGCCGGGCGCGGTCTACACGGGCCACTCGGAACACGAGTTCATCACGACGCAGCAATTGCTGCTGAACCTGGAAATGGTGACCGCGGTCATGGTGGAGTTGGCCAAATAAGCCGCGAATGCGACCTGCGCACGGCGACGTGTTCGCTTCGATCTCACCCGTAAAAATGCCGATGCATTGTGTAGGTCACTGCCTACACAATGCAACCGTGTTCAATACCTGCGCGGTGAGATTTTCATCGTCCTCCCATAGGCAGTTCATCTGGGATGCGAGTGCATTGCGCGCAAGCGGTCGAAGTCAATTTTTTAGAGGAAATCCAGCCACCTGACTGGCGTCAATAACGGCAAAAACTGCGTGCTAGGATCCGCTCCCTGACCGCAACCGCCGACGCCATGCACAGTCTCGATCTGACCAAACCCGATGGGCGCAGCATGACCCTGTACAGCAGCGCGCCCATTGCGGCCGGGCTGTCCGCGCCCAGTCCGTTTCCGCAGCCGCAGCTGGCCAATCCGCATTTGCGCTGGCATCCTCTGCGCGGCGAATGGGTCACCTACGCGGCCTATCGGCAACACCGCACCTATCAACCGCCGCCCGAATACAATCCCCTCGCGCCCATGCGCGACCCTGCCCATCCGACCGAAATGCCGGCAGGCGATTACGAGATTGCGGTCTTCGACAACCGCTTTCCCTCGCTGGCGCCGGACGCGAGCGACGCACCGGCACTGACGGTGCCCACCATGCCGGCCAAGGGCCACTGCGAAGTGGTGGTGTTCACGCAAGACGCGCTGTCTTCTCTGGGCACTCTGCCGCTGGCCCGGATCGATTTGCTGCTGCAAGTGTGGGGCGACCGTACCACCCGCCTTGCCGCTCAGGCCGACATCGCCTATGTACTGCCGTTTGAAAACCGCGGTGTGGAAGTTGGGGTGACGCTGCATCATCCGCACGGGCAAATCTACGCCTATCCGGTGGTGCCCCCGGTGCCGGCCCGCATGCTGGCGCAAGAACGTACATACCACGCTGAGCATGGCAGCAACCTGCTGTGCGACCTGGCGCGCGACGAAGCAGCCAGCGGCGCCCGGGTCGTCTATGCAGGCCCACACGCCATGGCCTTCGTCCCGCCTTGCGCGCGCTACCCGTACGAGGTGTGGGTCATGCCGCGGGTGCCGGTCGCCGGATTTGCCGACCTGAGCGCGCCGCAGCGCGCCGATCTGGCCCGCGCCCTCAAAACCGTCCTGCTCAAGTACGAACATTTATGGGACCGGCCTTTCCCCTACCTGATGGCCTGGTATCAGGCGCCCACCGACGGCGCCGCCCATCCGGCAACCCAGCTGCATGCCCAGTTCTTTCCGCCTTACCGCAATCGCGACCGCCTCAAGTATCTTGCCGGCACCGAACTGGGCGCGGGCTTCTTTGCCATGGATGTGTTGCCCGAAGCCAGCGCTGCCCAGCTGCAGCAGGTCGCGGTCGATCCGGAGGCGCCATGAGGCCGAACACAAAAGGGCGGCCATGCTGAGCGCCGCAGCCTTCTTTGGCGGCGCGCCCGAGGCGCACGCCTCCGCCCCCGGCCGGGTCAATCTGCTGGGCGAGCATACCGACTATAACGACGGCTTCATGCTGCCGGTGGCCACACCGCAACGCACCGAGGTGGCGCTGGCAAGCAGTGCCGACGGCTTCTTCACGCTGTATTCGTCCACCCTCGACAGCAGTGTGCGCTTTGCCCGCGACAGTAGCGCGCCGCCCGGCTTTGGCCGCTATCTCGAAGGCTGCATCCGCATGGTGGAGCAGGAAGGCATCACCGTGCCGCCACTGCGCGTGCACGTGAGCACCAGCCTGCCGGTGGGCGCCGGCCTGTCGTCCAGCGCTGCGCTTGAAATCGCCATGCTGCGTGCCTTGCGGATCTTGCTTGGCTTGCCTTTCGACGACGTGGCCCTGGCGCGCATGGCGCAGCGGGCCGAGATCCATTACGCCAAAGTCCATTGCGGCATCATGGACCAGATGGCGGCGAGTCTGGCGGACAGCACGCACATGCTGTTCATCGATGCGCGTACGCTGGCGCACCGGCTGACGCCACTGCCGCCTGAGAGCGAATTGATCGTGATCGATTCCGGCGTGCCGCGCACGCTGGCGGGCAGCAAATACAACGAACGGCGCAGCGAGTGCGACGCCGCCGCGCGCCAGCTCGGCGTGGCCAGCCTGCGCGACGTGGCCGATCCGGCCAGTGTGCAGGCATTGCCCCCGCCACTGCGCGAACGCGCGCGCCACGTGGTGCATGAAAACCAGCGCGTCCTGGAAGCGCTGGCTGGGATCGATGCTGTGCGATTTGGCCAGCTCATGAATGATTCGCACGCCAGCCTGCGCGACGATTATGCCGTCTCGATCCCGGCCCTTGATTTTCTGAGCGAGATGTTGCGCGCGCAGCCAGGTGTGTACGGCGCGCGCCTGACCGGTGCCGGCTTTGGCGGCGCCTGTGTGGCGCTGTGCCGGCGTGGCATGGCAGCCGGCGCCGGCCGGGCTGCACTGGCTCGCTTCAACGACGGCGGCATGCAAGGCAGCCTGCTGATCCCCGTTCCGACCGACAGAGAGGATGACAGATGAGTGATTTCGAGTACCCGCGCCCGCAGTTGGTGCGCGAACATTGGATGAGCCTGAACGGCCCCTGGAAGTTCCGCTACGACGACGAGCGCACCTACAAAATTCCGGACGGCCCGATCGAATGGACGCACACGATCGAGGTGCCGTTTGCGCCCGAGGCAACAGCGAGCGGGATCGGCGACACCGGGTTTCACTGGGTATGCTGGTACGAACGCGAGTTCGAGATCGGCCCGCACAACGGTCACACGATCCTGCATTTCGGGGCAGTCGACTATCGCGCCCGGGTCTGGGTCAACGGGCACCTGGTGGCCGAGCACGAAGGTGGCCATACGCCATTTTCGTGCAATATCAGCACTGCACTGCGTGCAGACGGCAAGCAAGTGGTGACCGTGTATGTGGAGGACGATCCGCACGATCTGGCCAAGCCGCGCGGCAAGCAGGACTGGCTGCTGGAACCGCATTCAATCTGGTATCCGCGCACCACGGGCATCTGGCAGAGTGTGTGGCTCGAGCAGGTGGCGTCCACCTATATTCAGACCCTGCGCTGGACGCCGATCTTCGAAACCTACGAAATTGGCTGCGAAATTTTCGCCACCGGCGATGTCAACGAGGATCTGTTCGTCGAAGTCAAGATCTGGCATGGCGACAATCTGCTGGCCGATGACCATTACAAGCTGCTCGGCCACGAAGCGAACCGCAAGATTGCCTTGTCCGATCCCGGGATCGATGATTCGCGCAACGAATTGCTCTGGAGTCCTGAGCGGCCGACCTTGCTCGATGCGGAAGTCACCTTGCACCATAAGGGCGTCGTGCTCGATCGCATCGTGTCGTACACGGCCTTGCGTTCCGTGGCCATCAACCGTGACCGCTTCATGCTCAACGGCCGCGCGTACGCGCTGCGGCTGGTGCTTGATCAGGGCTACTGGCCCGGTTCGCTGTTGACGGCGCCTTCCGATGCCGCCCTCAAGCGTGATGTCGAGCTGGCCAAGGCCATGGGCTTTAACGGCGTGCGCAAGCACCAGAAAATCGAGGATCCCCGCTACCTGTACTGGGCCGATCGGCTGGGCTTGCTTGTATGGGAGGAAATGCCCTCGGCTTACCGCTTCAGCCCCAAGGCCATCACGCGCATGGTGCGTGAATGGACCGAGGCCATTGAGCGCGACTACAGCCACCCCTGCATCATTGTCTGGGTCGCGTTCAACGAATCGTGGGGTGTGCCGAATCTGACCCTGACCCAGGCCCATCGCAACGCGGTCGAGGCGCTGTATCACCTGACGCGCACGCTCGATGCCACCCGTCCCGTCATTGGCAACGATGGCTGGGAAGCATCGGCCACCGATATCCTGGGCATCCACGACTACGACTGCAATCCCGACAAACTGGCGGCGCGGTATACCACCACGGAGCCAACCCGAACCCTGTTTGATCAACGCCGCCCGGGCGGGCGCATTCTCACGCTCGATGGTTTCCCGCACCGGGGGCAGCCGATCGTCCTGACCGAGTTCGGCGGCATTGCCTTCGACAAGGATGCCGCGCAGGAACTGAAAACCTGGGGTTATTCGCGCGCGCATACCGAGGACAGCTTTATCGATTTGTATCGGCGCCTGCTGGAGGTGGTCAACACGACGACCATGTTCAGCGGCTTTTGCTACACCCAGTTCAGTGACACCTTCCAGGAGGCCAACGGTTTGCTGTGCGCTGACCGCACCCCCAAGGTGGCGCTGGAGATGATCAATGCGGCCACCCGGGCCGGCACCACGGAGGAAAAACCAGCCGGATCCTAGCAAGGAGCCGACCCGCACGCCCATTCAGAATTCTTTCACGCACGGCCGCACGGGCCAAAGGAGCCATCATGCCAACGATTATCGTATTTTGTCATCTGCGCTGGGATTTCGTGTATCAGCGACCGCAGCAGTTACTTTCAAGGTTGGCACAGCACTACCGCATCCTGTTTGTTGAAGAGCCCGTGCATGATGCAGGCGAAAGCCATATCGAAACATCGAGCCCCGTGCCCAACGTCACGGTCTGCCGGCCGCACACGCCGAGCCAGGCCAGCGGTTTCCATGATGACCAGCTGCCCTTGCTGCAACCGCTGCTGGCGGAACTGGCACCGCCAGGTGAGGCGCCGATCGTGTGGTTCTACACGCCGATGGCCTTGCCGTTGCTGCGCGACCTGCAACCCAGCCTGGTGGTGTATGACTGCATGGATGAGCTGGCTGCCTTCAAGAACTCCCCCAAACAATTGCTGCAACGCGAATCGGCCTTGCTCAATCGCGCTGATCTGGTGTTCGCGGGCGGGCCCAGCCTGTTCAATGCCAAGCGCGCGCGGCACGCGAATGTGCATTGCTTCCCCAGTAGCGTGGACGTCAGACATTTTGCCCGGGCCCAGATTGGTGGCAGCGCGCACCCGCTGCAGCAGGCAATACGCCGCCCCAGACTGGGTTTCTATGGCGTCATTGACGAGCGCTTCGACAGCGCGCTGATGGGCTGTGTCGCCGCTGCCCATCCCGAGTGGGAAATCGTGCTTGTTGGGCCGGTCGTCAAAATCGACGCATCCACCTTGCCGCAGCATGCCAACATCCATTACCTGGGCCAGCAAACCTATGCCGACTTGCCTGCCTTTTTGGCGGGCTGGGACGTGTGCCTGCTGCCGTTTGCCCTGAACGAGGCGACGCGCTTCATCAGTCCGACCAAGGTGCTGGAATACATGGCCGCGGGCTTGCCGATCGTGAGCACTGCAATAGCCGATGTCGCGCAGCCATATGGCCACGTGGTGGCGATTGCCCATGATAGCGCCGCTTTCATTCGTGCCTGCGAAGCGGCCCTGGCCATGGACGAACAGGCCCGCGCTGCCATGCTGACGTGCATGCACGAGATCGTCCAGACCACCTCCTGGGACGTCACGGCTGAACAAATGCGCGACTTGCTGGCGCATACACCGGCGCGGCGCGAGGCGGCGCGCTTCGTTCCCGCCGCGGTCGCTGCGCAAGCCGGCAGTGCGCAGCAGAGCCGTAGCAAACTCAATGCCCTGCGTCCGCACAGTGGGGCGCAGCCAGTCCAGACTGCCATTATCGGCGCGGGCCCCACAGGCCTGTCGGCCGCTTACCATCTGGGCGAGAGGGCACTGCTATTGGAGAAGAACGCGAGCGTGGGCGGCTGGTGCCGGTCGCTCAACGACCACGGCTTCACCTTCGATCACGCTGGCCACATTATGTTTTCCAACGATCCCTACGTGCTCAAGCTGTACGACATGCTGCTGGGTCCAAATCTGCATTGGCAAGACCGCGAGGCTTGGGTCTACAGCAAGAATGTGTACACGCGCTATCCCTTCCAGGGCGCCCTGTATGGCTTGCCGCCGAAGGTGATTTCGGAATGCATTGTCGGCGCTGTCGAGGCACGCTTTGGCAGTCTGGACGGTCCATCATCCACCCCGCCTTGTACGGTCAAGCCGATCGATGATTGCTGCGCCGACGGCAGCGCAGAGGTCGGCAATACCGCCACCATTGCGCCGCGGCGCCAGGAGACCCAGCATTTTGAAGAATTCATCTACAAAGTGTGGGGCAAGGGTATCGCCAAGCATTTTGCAATTCCCTACAACCGCAAACTGTGGACCGTCCCGCTTGACGAGATGGAAACGTCGTGGCTGGGCGGCAGGGTACGGCTGCCTGATCTGGAGCAGATTATCGAAGGCGCGCTGGAACCGGTGGGCAAGCCAATGGGGCCGAACGCACGGTTCGGCTACCCGCTGTCGGGCGGATTCCAGGCACTGATGTCAGGCTTCTTGCCTCATATAAAGGGCCGGATCGAAATGAATGCGGCGGCCGCGCAGCTGTTCCCGCGCGAACACCTTCTGCTCATGGCAGATGGCAGCCGGTATCGCTACGATCACTTGATCAGTACCATGCCGTTACCGGAGCTGATTCGCCTCATGGGCGATGCCGCGCCGCCCGAAGTGCAGCGCGCTGCGGCTGGCTTGCGTCACATTTCCGTGCGCTGCGTGAACCTGGGTGTGGCGCGCGAGAACATCACGGACAAGCATTGGATTTACTATCCCGAAGAGACGATCTTCCATCGCATTTTTGTTCAGGGCAACGCCAGTCCGCATTGCAACCCGCCTGGCGGCTTCGGCCTCACTTGCGAGATTTCATATTCACCGAGCAAGCCGCTGCCGCTTGAAGGCCAGGCCTTGATTGACCGCTGCATTGCCGACTGTGTCGCAGTCGGCATGCTCACGCCGGAAGATCGCATGATCACAAGCAACCAGGTGGACATGCCGTACGCCTACGTGGTGTATGACCACGCGCGCGCGGCCAATGTGGCCACGGTGAAAGCGTGGCTTGCCCGGCACGATATCATTCTGGCGGGGCGCTATAGTGAGTGGGAGTATTACAATTCCGATCATGCCTTCCTGGCTGGGAAGAAGGCGGCCGACAGCGTCTTGCGTTTGCGTGCGGACGCCGCAAAGCGTGCCGGTGCCGAGTAAATGCAGCTGGGCAGTTTGGGCGTAACGACGGTGCGGGCGCAACAACACAATCGGCGTTGGGCCCTGAACGCCGATTTGCCATGCGGCCCCGTACCTGTTTGCCGCATTGTTGATTCGCCGCTGGCGCACGGCCCAGGCGCGGGTATCGCCGAATACGCTTGCCGTTTGCGGATTCGTCGACACGTCACCGCTGGCGTCTGAGACGCTCATTTATCTGGCGTTGTTTTTTTTGTTTGCCATCTTCACCGGTTGACGCGCGTGCGTGTTCAGGTGCTGCAAGCAGAAGGGGGTGTCACAGTGCATCTGCGCGGGTGGCAATACATCGCTCTGACGAAGGCGGGCTCGCATGTGCGGCCCTGTAGCGCGAGGAATGCGCTGACGTTTGGGCGCGGAAAAACGCATGCCAGCACGATGCCCACTGCCGCTGAGCGCGACTCCTGCATTGCAGTCGGCGTCGCCGCAACAAACCGGATGCCGCGCAGCCCACTGACGGGCCGCCCGTGCACCTGAACATTGCGGCAACTTGCCGGTGATACGAGATCAGGGCGAGGCGAGGCGAGGTCAAGGTGCGGACGGCGTGCGCTCGTGCTTGCGCTTGCGAGCCAACGCCGTCCCTCGGCGCCTTAGCGCTGGATGGCGCCGCTGACCAGGCGCACGCGGTCGCCGGTGGCGAAGGTCGGCGCCCATTCCTGCGTGATGACCTGGGTCCGGCCGTCGTCGGTGCGCAGGGTGATGCGATAGAGGCGATCGCTCGTCATGCTGGAGCCGGTGGTGCCAGTGCTGTTGCTTCCGCCCACAGCCGCGCTGGACCCTGTTCCTGCACCAGTTGCTGCCCCGCCGGATTGGCGCTGTATCACTTCAATGCTGGCAACGGTGCTGTTTGGTGCGCTTGCAGCTGCCGTGCCGGACGTGCTACCAGTGCCGGTGGCGCTACCGGAGTGACTTTGACCGCTGGCGCTACCAGAGTGACTTTGGCCGCTAGCGTTCCCCGTTCCTGCCATGCTGCCACTTCCGCTCCCTGAGCCCGCCACGCTGCCGCTGCCGGCGCTGCCAGTGCTACCCATGCTGCCGGTGCTGCCAGTACTGCCGAGGCTGCCCGCGCTCCCGGTGCTCGCGGTGCTCCCCGCGCTTCCGGTACCGCTTGCCCCCATGCTGCCGCTACCTGAGCCTGCGCCGCTGCTGCCGGTGCCAGCCGTACTGCCGTAGCTGCTGGTGTCGCCGCTGCTGCCTGCCGTGCTGCTGCCGCTACTGCCGCTACCGCTGCCAATGCTGCTGGTAGCGCCACTTTCGGCAGTGCTGGCGGTGCTGTCTGCACCGCTGCCACTGGTGCCGCTGCTGCCCGTTCCACTGCCGCCGCTGGTACTGCTCATGCCCGAGCTGCCGCCCATGCTGTCGCTGCCGCTGGTGCCAGTGGAGCTGCATGCCGCCAGCCCCAGTGCCAGCAAGCCCGCCAGCAGCACGCTTTGTTCGATACGCTTCATGATCCACTCCTTTGGTTGGGTATGTTGCCGTGTGCGTGACAGTGCCGCGTGCCACCAAGGTAAGAGGCGCGATGTCGGGCGACGTTCCCCATGCTTTCAGGACGCATGAGCCACGTCAAAGGGTGGGGCGGTTCGGGCGGGGTGGTGCCATGCGCTCGCAGGGCGGGCGGTTCAGCGTGCCTGCTCGGATTGCGGTGCCGGCAGAAGAGCCCAGAGCAGGCTGGCGCAGACGATGGCGGCGCCGACGTCGACCAGCCAGTCCGCCACCGCTGCAGTACGGTAGGGAAGCAGGCTTTGTACCATTTCGTCGGCGGCCCCCATGGCGGCGATGGCCAGCACGGCGCGCACGGCGCGTGCGGTCCGGCTGCCGACGGTGCCGGTAAACAAGAGGAAGGTCAGAATGCCATAGGCCAGGCTGTGCAGCATGACGCCGGGCGCGACCTGGCCGATGTCGGCGCGCGCGCCGGGAATCGAGCCGGCGATCAGGATCAGGGCATACATGCAGAAGGCGGCACGCAAGCGCCATGGGCGCAGGCGCTGGTCGAGCGTGAGCAGGTGCAGAAATTGTTGCATGGAGCGGTGGCGAAAAAAAACGCCACGATAGCACGTACCGCGACACTGCGCAGTCTTGCTGCCCCGTACCCGAGGTTCAGATGGTCAAAGCTGCGCTGCCGTTGGGATAGTGCGCGTCGTAGCAGCGCAGGCAGTCAGCGCAGAACAGGTGGGCCAGTCGCACGCGCCGTTGCCGCAAGACCAGTTTGAGATGCGATTGACGGCAGGCAGGGCACAGTTCGCGCACGGCACCGAAGGTAATCAGGTCGACTGGACCGTCATCGTCCAGATGGTCAAATACGGTGTCTGGCGCCAGTTCGCTGAGGATCAGCGCTTCTTGCGGTTCGCGCGGACGGGGCTGGTGGACGGGGCGGTCCAGGGTTTCTTGCGTTTCTGGTTCCAGTAGATATTCACTCATTAAAATCTCCCCTGTTGTCGATGGTGAGAACGATGCGGCAGGATTCTAATAATAGGTTAACGTGCGTCGCCTTCAAGCGCGATTTTGGGGCGCGTCAACCCTTGTTCATTTTGGTGCGCATCGGAAAAAAAGTGCCCGCTTTTGGGGCGGGCGAAACCCAAGAAAATCGGGCAAGAGTTGGAATTTGGTTGGCGTGCCGCCATCAAGGTCGGCACACCTGGCCTTGTCACGCATATCAGTTGCATGTACAGAAGCTGAACTCAGTATAGTCAGGGAATGTGACTTGGCTATGACATAGCGCAATATCGCTACGATTTCGGCGAACGAAATCGAATCTGAAACAACCAAAAAAAAAGCCCGCTGGTGAAAGCGGGCTTAAACTATCTTCTTGGAGGAGAATAGTGGAGACAGGCACTATTATGGTGCGCAGCATCATATATGTCTAATTGTCATTTCTCATATCAGACATACGAAATCAGCATAACTTACGCGTTGACGGTCAATTTGACGTCGATATTGCCGCGCGTTGCATTCGAGTAAGGGCACACCTGGTGCGCCTTGTCGACCACGGCTTGCGCTGCGGCCTGGTCCATGCCCGGGGTCGAGACCGCCAGGGTGACGCTCAAACCGAAACCGCCTTGCGCGTTCGGGCCAATGCCCACCGATGCATTGATGCTGGCATCTGCCGGGATCGGCGTTTTCATCTGCCCGCCCACCAGCTTCATGGCCGACAGGAAGCAAGCTGCGTAACCAGCAGCAAACAACTGCTCAGGATTGGTGCCAGTGCCGCCTGCGCCGCCCAGTTCTTTGGGGGTGGACAAGCCCACATCCAGGGCTTTGTCGCTTGAGCTGGCGCGGCCTTCGCGGCCACCGGTTGCCGTTGCGTGTGCTGTGTAAAGTACTTGCATGTGAATCTCCTTGGTTGGGTGAAGGCGGCATCCGTTGCCGATGAATGAACTATAGCGCACAATTAAATTGTACGCAATTGATTATCGCTATCGCCTCAACAGCCTGTCGCCCAGCGCTTATGCCTCGCCGTCCAGATTCTTGAACAGATCATCACGCACCCGGGCCAGCTCGCTGCGCATCCGTCCCAGCGCCGCCACTTCCTGGCCGCTGGCACACAGTACCTGGGGCGGAATTTCCAGGGCCGCCTTGCGCAAGGCCCGGCCATGCGGGCTGAGCACGATGCGGACCTGGCGTTCATCGTGCGGGTCGCGGTTGCGCGAGACCAGGCCATTGGCTTCCAGGCGCTTGAGCAAGGGCGTCAGGGTGCCGGAATCGAGAAACAGGCGGGCGCCGATTTCTTTGACCAGAATGGCATCTTGCTCCCACAGCACCAGCATCACCAGGTATTGCGGATAGGTGAGGCCAAGCCGGTCGAGCATGGGCTTGTAGGTTTTGGTCATGGCGTGCGACGCCGAGTACAGCGCGAAGCAGAACTGGTTATCCAGCGCCAGCATGTTCACACCAGGCGTCGCGGCCTGCTTCGCGTCATCGTTCATTCGTTCACCGGTACCGTGTAGTTGAGAGCGAGGCGGCCGCCATCGACATACATGGTCTGGCCTGTCATGTAGGAAGCATCGTCGCTGGCCAGGAAAGCCACGACGGCGCCGACTTCTTCCGGTTCGCCGCAACGCCCGGCAGGCGTGCGCGAGAGGATGGTATGGCGCGCCTCCGGGCTGGCCAGGACCGCTTTTTTCGCCAGTTCGGTCAGGATGGTACCGGGACCGACGCCGTTGACGCGGATGCCGTGCGGGGCCAGATTGAGGGCCATGACCTTGGTCAGCTGGTTGATGGCGCCCTTGGAGACCACATAAGGCACCTGGTTCGGAATGGCCAGCTCAGCGTTGACGCTGGACATATTGATGATGCAGCCACTGCGCTGACCGACCATGTGGCGCGCGGCAGCCTGGCCACACAGGAACATGGATTTCAGGTTAATGCGCAGCACCCGGTCGAAGTCGTCTTCGGCCAGGTCGAGGAAATCGGCCGCATGGGTCACGCCGGCATTATTGACCAGGATATCGATCCGGCCGAAGGCGGCAATGGTGGCGGCGATCATCGCGTCCACGTCCACCTTGAGGCTGACATCGGCGGCGAAAAAGCGGGCGTGCTCGCCCATCGCCTGGGCCACGGCCGCGCCCTCCGGTTTGATATCGACCAGCATCACGCGCGCGCCTTCGCGCAGCAAGCGCTCGGCACAAGCCAGTCCGATGCCCTGGGTGGCCCCGGTGACGATGGCAACGCGTTGTTCTAATCTCATGGCTTGCTTTCAGGCGTGGTTGAAAGAGCGAATTTTAACCATTGCGGCCCGCATGCGCGCTGTTTTTCTGCACTCAGAGCACGACTGGCCGGTCTGGCAGCTCGTTCGGACGACTGCCGTTGGCAGGGAAATGGGTCGCCAGCAAGCCGTTGACCTGGTCGATCGCCGCTTGCGTGCCTGTCAGAAAATCACCACGCGCAAAGCCATCCGTCATCCGCCGGCACACCTGTTGCCAGACAGGCGCGTCAATTTTGCCGGCAATCTGCCGGTCGGCCACAATTTCCACCTTCCGTTCAGCCAGATTCACATACAGCAGCACGCCGCAACGCTCTTCTGTGTCCCACACGCCATATTCGGCGAACAAGGCGAGGGCACGCTGACGCATGCTGACATCAGCCCAGATTGCTTCCGACGGCAGCGCATGCTCCACAATCAGGCGCACTTCGCCCCGGTGCCGCTGTTCGCCACTGGCAATGGCCTGGCCCAGCGCGCTCAGCGTCGCGTCGGGGAACAGGCTGCGCGCTTGACTGCTGCTGGCGCGCCAGTGCCGCCATTGGCGCTTGCATCGATCCATGAATCCTGCCATCACCAGTCTCCCGAGGCGCCGCCGCCATCAAAACTGCCGCCGCCACCCGAAAAACCGCCGCCGCCGAAACCACCACCACCACCGAAGCCACCGCCGCCGCCCCGGCCCGCACTGCCGATCATGCTGCCCAAAATAAAACCGGTGGCACCGCTGTCCCAGCCGCCGCGCGCCAGGCGTGACCGGCGCGGCCGCATGAAACGCATCAGGATGATGGCGCCAAAAAACAGCAGGGGCAGCAGGAAGGAACTGCCGCCACTGTCCTGCTGCCCGCTGGCTGGCGCGGGCGCAGGCGGGGCAGGGAAGGCTTCCTTGTTGAGCAAAGTGGCAATCGCGCCCACCCCGGCCACCAGGCCATCGTAATACTGATTCTCGCGGAAATGGGGGGCGATGATGTCTTGCAGGATGCGCTTGGACTGGGCGTCAGTCAGCACGCCCTGCACCCCGCGCCCGGCCTCGATGCGCAGGCGCCGCATGGCGCTGGTATTGCCGGGGGCAATCAGCAGCAGCACACCGTCATCGACGCCCTTGCGCCCGAGTTTCCAGGCGTCAGTCACGCGGATGCTGTATTGCTCGATCTGTTCGGGCGCCGTGCTCTTGACGGTGAGCACCACGATCTGGCTGCCCGTCTTGCTCTCGTAATCGGCCAGCACGGCTTCCAGCCGGCTGCGCTGCTCGGCGCTGAGCAGGCCGGCCTGATCGGTCACGCGCGCAGCCAGAGCCGGGACGGGCACCAGATCCTGGGCCTGGGCCAGGTGCACCACACTGGCCAGCAGCAACAGCCAAAGCAGACGCATCAAGTGCATCTTATTTACCGAAGTTGACGGCAGGAGCGGTCGAGATCGCCTTTTCATTCTCGACCGTGAACGATGGCTTGACGGCATAGCCGAACATCATCGCTGTCAGATTGGTCGGGAATTTGCGAACCTGCACGTTATAGTCTTGTACCGCAGCGATATAACGCTGGCGCGCCACCGTGATGCGGTTTTCAGTACCTTCCAGCTGCGACTGCAAGTCGCGGAAATTGGCATCGGCCTTCAAGTTCGGATAGGCCTCGGACACCGCCATCAGGCGCGACAGGGCGCCCGACAACTCGCCCTGCACCTGCTGGAACTTCTGGAACGCGGCCGGATCGTTGAGCACTTCCGGCGTGATCTGGAAGCTGGTCGCTGCCGCACGTGCACGGGTCACCGCTTCCAGCGTTTCCTTTTCATGGGCGGCATAGCCCTTGACGGTATTGACCAGGTTGGGAATCAGATCGGCGCGGCGCTGATACTGGTTCACGACTTCGCCCCAGGCTGCCTTGGTGGCCTCGTCCTTGGTCTGGAAATCGTTGTAGCCGCAGCCCGACAGCAGGCTGGCAAACACCAGGGCAAACAGGGTCTGAACCCAGCGTGTGCGGTAAATAGTGGTCATGATTGGTCCATTGCGAGTTGTCGAATAGCCAAAAATATACGCTAAATGCCAACAACATGCCCATTTCAACCGTGTACGTGGACGCGGTACAATGCCGGGTTAGCAAAAGCAACCCGGGGCCCGCCATGACTTTCATCCAACAATTGTCCGCTGCATGGACCACCAATCAATCGATGTTGTGCGTGGGCCTGGACCCCGACGTGGCCCGTCTCCCGGCCGCGCTGCAAAATGAGCCGGACGGTATTTTCACCTTCTGCAAGGCGATCATTGATGCCACGGCCGATCTGGCTTGCGCCTTCAAGCCGCAAATTGCCTATTTTGCGGCCCTGGGCGCCGAGCGCCAGCTCGAGCAAGTGTGCGCTTACCTGCGTGCCAACTATCCCCATCTGCCGCTGATTCTGGACGCCAAGCGCGGCGATATCGGTGCCACCGCCAAGCAGTACGCGCGCGAAGCCTTTGACCGCTACGGTGCCGACGCGGTCACTGTCAATCCGTACATGGGCTTTGATTCAGTCGAGCCTTACATGGAATGGCGTGAGCGCGGCGTGATCGTGCTGTGCCGTACCTCCAACGCGGGCGGCTCCGATCTGCAGTTTTTAAATGTTGACGGCAAACCGCTGTATCAGCACGTCGCTAGCCTGGTGGGCAACAAATGGAACCAGAATGGCCAGTGCGCCCTGGTGGTGGGCGCCACCTTCCCGGAAGAACTGGCACAAGTGCGCGCGCTGGTCGGCGAGATGCCCTTGCTGGTGCCGGGCGTCGGTGCCCAGGGTGGCGATGTGGCAGCAACGGTGCGGGCCGGTAAAACAGCCAGCGGCGGCGGCTTGATGATCAATTCTTCGCGCGCCATTTTGTATGCCGAGCCAGTTGCAGGCGAGGATTTTGCCGACGCCGCCCGCCGGGTGGCCCTGGAAACGCGCGACGCGATCAATCTGTATCGCTAAGCGCGCCTGCCGGACGCTGCGGCCTCAGCGGCGTGAGGGCGCGATCATTTCGGCGTAGTCATACAGCGCGCCAAGGATCTGTTCGGCGCGTTCATCTGCTTCTTCCGACAAGGTATCAATTTCTGCGAACAATTGCTCGATCGTGCGCGCGCCTGCCTCGCCATCGAACAGGCGTGCGGCGCGGTGCTGCTCCCAGTGGGCGGCCTCGTCCACGCTGAGCGTGTGCGGGAAATTGCGCGCGCGGTAGCGGAAGAACAGTTCGCCCAACCGTTCGTCATCAAACGACGGCCGCGCCGCAGCCAGCCTTTCGGGCTTGTCTGCGCGCAGTGTTTCAAGCTTGCGCTTGTCGTCCTTGCTGATAAAGCCGCCGTACAAATCTTCGTCCACATCGGTGTCGCCAGCAGCTGCAGGACGCTGGTAAACCTGCTCCCACATGGCGCCCATGTCTGGCCCCGCCGCGACCGCCTGTGCATGCACACGGCCTAGCTCAAGGTCCAGATCCCAACGCTGGGCCATGGCTGGCGTCAGCGTCTTCAGGTTCGACACCAGCATCGGCGATTTGTTCAGATGGATGCTCTTGATGGGCAAACGTGTCACGCCCTCCGGCAGATCGGCGCTCTTGCTGAACATGCGCAGGCGGATGGTGTCGGCATCGAGCCCGAACAGTTCGGCCGGATCGTAGCGGCAATCCCAGACCAGCACTTCATTCTTGTTGGTCGGATGGGTACCGAGCGGATACACCAGGCCGATGCAGCCGAGCTCGGCAGGGAACATGCCGCTCACGTGCAGGAAGGGCTGGCGCTGCGGCAGCGCCAGGTGCATGCCGATTTCGGCGGAAACCTTGTCCTTCTTGTGCAGGGCCAGACAGAAATCGAACAGCTTGGGCTGGCGCTGGCGGATCAGGCGCGCCAGCGCGATGGTGGCGCGCACGTCCGACAGCGCGTCGTGCGCTGCTTCGTGCACCAGGCCGTTGGCCCGCGCCAAGTGTTCCAGCTTGAAACTGGGCTTGCCATCGTCCCGCAGCGGCCATTCAATGCCTTCCGGACGCAAGGCGTAGGTCATGCGCACCACGTCCAGTAAATCCCAGCGGCCACAATTGTGCTGCCACTCGCGTGCATACGGATCGATCAGATTGCGCCAGAACAGAAAGCGCGTGACCTCATCGTCGAAACGGATGGTGTTGTAGCCCACCCCGATCGTGCCCGGTTCGCTGAAGGCGGCTTCCACGGTGGCGGCAAACTGATGTTCCGGCACGCCCCATTCCAGGCATTGCTGCGGGGTAATTCCGGTGATCAGGCAGGACACCGGGTCGGGCAGAAAGTCCGGCGCTGGCTGGCAATACAGCATGATCGGCGTCCCAATTTCATTCAATTCGGCATCGGTGCGAATGGCGGCAAACTGGGCCGGTCGGTCGCGGCGCGGCTGGGCGCCAAAGGTTTCATAGTCATGCCAAAGGAAAGTATGGGTGGTCATAGAAATAATCTTGCTGTAGCGGGCTACAGGTTCTGGCATTGCTGCCGCTAATAGAAGGTGGACTGTGCGCCCGGATGTGGCGCTTATGCTGGACTAAGGAGAAGCACCATGTCAATCCCTGTTTCTATTACCGGCGGAAAACCTTCCGCGCTGCCTGCCACGGTCGACAACGACAACAAGCTTGACGCGCAGTCGAACAACAAGGTCAAGGACGTGGACAGCCCGGCCTCCAGCACGGCCAAGGCACGCGCCTCGCTCAACAGTGCCATCGTCCAGACATCGATCAGCGTGTCTTTGTCGTCCGGTAACGAGCCGCTGGCGCTGCTGCTTAAATCAGCCATCAATGGCATCAATGAAGAATTGCAGCCCACCCTGGGCAAGGATGCGATCCAGAATGCGGCCGCCACCCAGGACAATTCGGCTGAAGCCACGGCCCAGCGCATCGTGAGCCTGTCGACCGCCTTCTATGAGGCGTACCGCGAACAAAAAGGGCTGGAAGACAATGAAGCCACGCGCAAGGAATTCATTGGCGTGATCCAGGGGGGCTTTGAAAAGGGCTTCAAGGAAGCCCAGGACGTGCTCGATGGCCTGAAAGTGCTGGGCGGCGACATTGCCGCCGGCATCAACAAGACGCGCGACCTGGTGCTCAAGGGCTACCAGGACTTCATCACACCGCCAGCGCCGCCTGCCACTGAAGAAGGTGACGCCACCGACAAGGCCAAGCCGAAGGGCAGGGTTTAAAGCGCCACCTGGTCGCGCCCGCCGTGCTTGGCGCGGTACAGGGCCGCGTCGGCCGCTGCGATCAAGCCTTGCTCATCCATGCCGGCGGCCAGGCTGGCCACGCCCACCGAGGCCGTCACATGCGGCAAGGGCAGTCGCATGTCCGGGAAAATCGGCGCTTCGCGCATGCGCGCCACCAGCCGCTCGGCCACCAGCACTGCCAGTAGTTCCGTGGTTTCGGGCAAAATCACCATCATTTCCTCGCCGCCGTAGCGGACCGCATAATCGGACGGGCGCAGCGCCACGCTGATCACGCCGGCCGCGGCGCGCAAGGCATCGTCACCGGTCAGGTGACCGTGGGTATCGTTGAACATTTTGAAGTGGTCAAGGTCTATCATGATCAGGGCCAGCGGGGTGCCGGCGCGGTGCGCGGTGGCCACCAGCTTGGGCAACATGTCGCTCAGCCAGGAGCGGTTGTACAGCCCCGTCAAGCCATCGTTCATCGATAGCTGGCGGTAGAACTCGCCCAGCTTCTGGCGCCGGCGCAGCAAGGCATTGGCAGCGCGTATGCGGAACGACAGCATGCGCAACAGATTGCGCGCCAGGCCACCGGACAGGTCGATCATCTTCCACACCAGCTCGCCATCAATGACCAGCAGTTCCGAATCGACGATGGCCGACATGGCCGACAAATTCGCGCTTTCGTCCAGCACGGCCTGCTCACCCACGCTCTCGCCCGGCAAAATGCGGCTGACACTGCCGTCGGCCATGCCGCTTTCGGTATCGGCCGCCACCGCCAGCGCCCCGGCCAGCACAATGTACATACGGGCCCGCGCCGGATCTTCCACCGGCTGGCCCGCGCCAATGCGGATGATGGGGCAGGACGCCAGCAAGGGCGCCAGCTGCGCAGGGTCGGCATCGCGAAACAGTTGCAAGTCGCCGATGCGGTAGCTCGATTGGCCGAAGGTGCCTGTCTGTTCCAAAGTGATCTCTCTCGTGTGTGGGGTGTCTACTCTTGGCAATGTCATCATATCAGTGTTCCAATAGCAGCTTCGCCCGCCTGGAGCCCCTGTCCATGTCTTTTACTGACGCCCAAGGTACCCGCCACGCCGCAGCGCCTGCTGCGCGCATCGTGTCGCTGGTGCCATCGATCACCGAAATGCTGTGCGACTTTGGCCTGGCGCCCCAATTGGTGGGGCGCACCGGCTTTTGCATCCACCCTGCAGATGTCGTGCGCAACATTGCCAAGGTGGGCGGCACCAAGGACGTGAACCTCGACAAAATTCGCAAGCTGGCGCCCACGCACGTGGTGCTCAATATCGATGAAAATGAAAAGCCCACGGCGGACGCGCTGGCGCAGTTCGTGCCCAATCTGGTGGTGACCCATCCGCTGGCGCCGCGCGACAACCTGGCGCTGGCCCATCTGCTGGGGGGCATCTTCTGCGTGGAAGCGCGCGCGGCCGCTTGGTGCGCCGCATTCGAGCGCGAGTACGCCTTGCTGCAAGCCATGCCCAAAGGGCGGCCTGCCACGGTGCTGTACTGCATCTGGCAAGATCCCTGGATGAGCATCTCGGCCGACACCTATATTGCGCGCATGCTGGCGGAAATTGGCTGGCGCACACCGGCGCTGGGCGAGGCGCGCTATCCGGTGTTTCAATGGAATGCGGCACTGGTGGAGGGCATCGATGCGGTACTGCTGTCAACTGAGCCCTACCGTTTCACGCAGTCGCATGCCGACGCGCTGGAGCGCCAGATCGGCAAACCGGTTTTTTTAGTCGATGGGGAAATGATGTCCTGGTATGGCAGCCGCTCGGTGGCAGGCCTGGCCTATCTGCGCAGCCTGGCGCAGCAACTGGGCATCGGGTAGGGCGCCTGGCAGCCCTTGCGGCCGCCAGGAAAGTGCTGCTTACTCGTTCACTTCGTCTGGCTCGTCCACCAGGGTGGGCGTGGCATGCTTGGTCTTGCCGTGCAGACGGCCCAGGGCGCTTTCGATTGCGCGCTTGAGCTTGTCTGCCGCGCCGCTGATTGCGACATGCAAGGCAACGTCGTGATGGCTGACCGCAACTGGCTGGTAACCCGTGACGCGCGCTTCAAGCAGGCAACGGTTACCGCCATCGACGGATTTCTGGCTGTTTTCGTCGCTGAGGTGAACTTCGACGCGAGTGATGTGGTCCGCAAAACGTTGCACCGCAGCTGAGACCACGGCTTGCACATGGTCGTCCAGACCTTGATGGCGTTCGATCGTTTTGTCGGTATTGATGTTAATTTGCATAAGCTCACTCCCGGTTGTTCAAAAAAATCCAACTCCGGCCTTACGTGTGCGGCAAGGGCGCGCAAAGGCGGCCTGCCGGAGCCGGTGACATCGTCGCACACGGCTTTATCTTACACCTTTCGCAAATCTTGTTCAGGTTCAATAAGAACGCCCCCCGCCGCTATGTTTGCGCCGCCAATTCCTTCTCGTGATGGGGGAAGCGGTCCATGCGCGAGAGCACCGGAAAGCGCACCATCCACAGCACCGTGACCGCCAGCGTGGCCACACCGCCAAACAGAATCGCGCGCACCAGTCCCAGCCAGCCAGCTGTCAGTCCTGATTCGAATTCCCCCAGTTCATTCGAGGCGCCGATGAAGACGGCATTGACCGCGCTGACGCGGCCGCGGATTTCATCGGGGGTCTCGAACTGCACCAGCAGATGGCGCACATACACACTGACCATGTCGCCCGCGCCCAGCACCAGCAAGGCGAGCAGGGCGATGATCAAGTTGTCGGTCAGCCCCAGTACCACCGTGGCCAGGCCGAACAGGCCGACCCCGCCAAACATCCACGCGCCGACCCGGCGCTGGATCGGATAGAAGGTCAGTAGTACCGAGCACAAGGCGGCGCCGGCACCGGGCGCGGTGCGCAGCAGGCCCAGCGCGGTCGGGCCCACCTGCAGCACGTCGTGCGCATAAGCAGGCAGTAAGGCAGTGGCGCCGCCAAACAGGACCGCGAACAAATCCAGCGAAATAGCGCCCAGCATGATGGGACGCGACCACACGAAACGCAAGCCTTCGAGCACCGTGTGCCAGGTGGCCGGTTCCGTGCTGATCACCTGCGGCGCGGCGCGCGTGCGCGCCATCAGCAGCACCGACAGCACCAGCAGAGCCGTGGCCACCAGATACACCGTGGACGGGCCGGCCAGATACAGCAGGCCACCGATAACAGGGCCGGCAATCACGGCCACATGGAAGGCGGAAGAACTGAGGGCGACCGCGGCGCCGAAGCTTTCCGTCGGCACCAGATTGCGCAGCACAGCCTGGGTCGCTGGCATCATGAAGGCACGCGCACTGCCGAACAGGACCAGGATCGCGAACACCGGCCACACCTGCGACAGCCCCGCATGGGTGAACCACAGCAGGAGCAGCCCGCACACCAGTTGGGTTGCCAGGCAGGCAATGATGATATTGCGCCGGTTAAAGCGGTCCGCCACGTGGCCGGCCAGCAGGATCAGCACCAGGAAGGGCGCAAATTGCGCCAGCCCGATCAGGCCCAGGTCAAACAGGCTGCCCGTCATCTGGTACACCTGCCAGCCGATGGCCACGCTTTGCATCTGCACCGCCAGCGTGCCGAGCAGGCGCGCCCCCAGGTAAAACGTGAAATTGCGGTGGCGCAGCACGCTCGCACCGTTGGACGGCGACATCAGGGACATAAAGAACTTTCGGGGCAGGGATGCCGCTGGGGTAAAATGATGCTTTAGAGAACCAACCCGCTATTGTGCCCGATGTTGCGTCCGCCTGCCGGGCGTGGGCATGCCGGGCCGCTCCGCCATGCACCACACCATATTTGAAACACCCATCGTCAATCGCGTGATGCGCGCGCTGTCCGGGCTGGCCATGCGTGCCAGCGGCTGGCGCACCGAAGGCATGACGCCGGACGAAATTGAACAGCACCCAAAATTCGTGCTGATTGCCGCTCCCCACACCAGCAACTGGGATTTCCCGATCACACTCATGCTGTGCTTCGTGCTGCGTTTGCGCGTGTACTGGATGGCCAAGGCCAGCCTGTTTACCTGGCCGATTGGCTGGCTCTCGCGCTGGCTGGGCGGCATCGCGATTGACCGCAGCGCCTCCAACAATACCGTGCAGAACACGATTGCCGCCTTCAGCGCGCGTGAGCGGCTGGCCATCATCGTGGCGCCCGAAGGCACGCGCGGCAAAGTCACGCACTGGAAGACCGGGTTTTACCACATGGCGCATGGGGCCGGTGTGCCGATCGCGCTGGCCTACCTCGACTTCAAGCACAAGACCGGCGGCATCGGCCGCATGTTCATGCCCACTGGCGACATCGCTGCCGACATGGCCGAAATCCAGCAGTTCTACGCCGGCATCACCGGCAAGAACAGCGACCAGTTCGACGCCAGCACCGTCAAACGCCGCTAACCCCACCGGGGTCAGACCTCATTTTTGCAAGATTTTCGTCGCCTGCATCACCTGGCGTCGAAGAACCGGTGCGCGCTGGCCACAAAACGCCACACAACCCGACCTGAAGACACCAACATGTTGCTGTATCGGCGTATGTCCCCAATCGGGGTCAGACCTCATTACTGCAACATGGCCCCAAACTTCGTTTCTGCAATACTTTTCGTATCCTGCGGGACCAGATGTCGCAGGACGGATGCGTCCGGGCCACAAACCACAAACAAAGCTGCGGCTATGGCACCAAAAAATTGCAGTATTGAGGTCTGACCCCGGTTAGTTTTGGGCAGAGATGTGTTCTGCGACCTGGGGTGCAGATGTGGCACGTTGTGAAGGCGGGCGCTGTGCGCCCGGGAGCGGACGCTCAGGTGTGCAGGTCGGCTTCGCTGGTGAAGGCGTCAGCGTAGAATTCGTCCGCCGGCAGGCCGCACTGGGCCACGTAGTCGCGCCGCGCGCTATCGACCACGACCGGCGCGCCGCAGGCGTAGACCTGGTAGCCGGACAGGTCGGGCAGGTCGGCCATCACCGCTGCATGCACGAAGCCGGTCCGGCCCGTCCAGTGGTCTTCAGGGAAGGCGTGCGAGATCACCGGCACGTAGCGGAAGTTCGGCAGCGTGGCGGCCCAGCTTTCACACAGGGTGTGCATGTACAGGTCGAGCGGGCGCCGTCCGCCCCAGTACAAATGCACGGGCCGCGTCGAGCCCAGGTGGATCAAGTGCTCAACCAGCGCCTTGATCGGGGCGAAGCCAGTACCCGAGGCCAGCAGCACGATTGGCTTGTCCGATTCTTCGCGTAAAAAGAAGCTGCCGTGCGGCCCTTCGAAGCGCAGGATGTCGCGCTCTTTCATGGTGTTGAAGACGTGTTCGGTAAACATGCCGCCTGCCATGTAGCGGATGTGCAGCGTCAGCGGCCCATCCAGATTCGGCGCACTGGCCATGCTGTAACTGCGGCGCTTGCCATCGCGCAGCAGAAACTCGATATACTGTCCGGCCCGGTAGGCAAGCACTTCGTTGGCCGGCAGTTGCAGGGTGATGACGGCCACGTCCGGCGCGACTTTTTCGATGCTGGCCACCCGCGATGGCATTTTGCGGACTGGATACTCGCTGCTGCCGCCCACTTCGCGCGCTTCGATCACCAGGTCGGCGCCGGTGGTGGCGCAGCAGAACAGGGCGAAGCCGGCGGCTTTTTCATCGTCCGTCAGGGCGCGCTGCTGGTGTGCCTTGTGCTCGACCATGCCGCTGACGACCTTGCCCTTGCATGAGCCGCAGGCGCCATTCTTGCAGCCGTAAGGCAGGCCGATGCCGGCGCGGATGGCGGCCGAGAGAACGGTTTCGTCGGCGTCGCAGGCAAATTGGTGGCCGCTGGGCTGAACAGTGATCTGGAAACTCATACTATCCTTATGAAACAAATCAATAACAAGAGCAAGCGTCCGCGCCTGCTGATTCTCGGTTGCGGTGATGTCGGCATGCGCTTGCTGCCGCTGGTGCGCGCGCGCTTTCGCGTGTTTGCCGTCACCAGCAACCCGGCGCGCTGTGCGCTGTTGCGCGCGGCGGGGGCCATTCCGATCGTGGCCGACCTGGACCAGCCACAGACGCTGGCGCGCCTGGCTGCGCTGGCGCACCGGGTGGTGCATCTGGCGCCGCCCCAGTCCGAGGGCTTGCTGGACCGCCGCACCCGCCATCTGAGCGCCATTCTACCTGAGGGCGCGCGTGTGGTTTATGTCAGCACCAGTGGCGTGTATGGCGATTGCGGTGGGGCCGTGATCGATGAAACGCGGCCGGTGGCCCCGCACAATGCGCGCGCCCGGCGCCGGGTCGATGCCGAGCAGGTGCTGCGCGCCTGGGCCCGGCGCCGCGGCGGCCATCTGGCCATCCTGCGCGTGCCGGGCATCTATGCGCCCGAGCGCTTGCCGCTCAAACGGCTGGAGCAGGGCACGCCGGCGCTGCTGGCGCAGGACGATGTGTACACCAACCACATTCATGCCGACGACCTGGCGCGCATTGTGGCGCTGGCCTTGTTCAGGGGCGGGCCTGGACGGATTTATCATGCGGTGGACGATACCCACATGAAGATGGCCGATTATTTCGACACCGTCGCTGATGCATTCGGCATGCCGCGCCCGCCGCGCGTGGCGCGCGCGCAACTGGCCGCGCAAGTCTCGCCCATGCTGCTATCGTTCATGTCGGAGTCGCGCCGCATGCGCAATGGCCGCATCAAGGCCGAGCTGGGCGTGCGCCTGCGCTATCCGGATCTGGTGCCTGCCGTGGCCGCCATGGCGCTGGTAAAATGACGCTTCCAACCCAGCACCATGAGAACGCCATGACGTACGAAGAATATCTTGATGAGGTCACCACCCTGATCACCGAAAAATACAATCTCAGCGATGCGGCCGCCATCAAGCTGGTGGTCAAGGCGCAAGATGCCGAGTTTTTTGTTGCGCATGACGAGAACGATGCCTTGCGCAACCTTGACCGGGCCCATCAGGATGCCAAGACGATTTACCTGTCCAGCCAAAAGAAATAATTCCTTCCCCGCGCGCATTTGAGTCTTCTCAAGTGCGCCCCGGCAGCGGGCCGTATCGTGAGCCATGTCGTCACACTTGCATGGACATGTGCTAGAGCCCGCCATATGCCGCACCGCATCATTCAACCTACCAAGGAACAAGTTCGCGCCTACATGCTGGCGCGCGAAGTGGCGCGCCGTCCCCCGCCACCGCCGGAAGAAATCCGCCGTCAGCTCGGCTGGCGGATGGAAACTTCGCCCACTTCTGCTTTGGTGCAATTCTATCTAATTCCCACATCGTACTCGCAGCTAGCGGCCCGAATTGCCCTCGACTGGATGCTCGCCCCAGTGAGACAAGTGCTACAGCAATACCACGCACGCTAGAAACATTTTCGAAAACGTGATATTTTGTGTGAAAATGTCACGGCTTGAGCAAATGTCAACAAGACTGTCGTTGATCTTGCTGTTCGCGCAGAGGCCACAGTTTGTTCTGCCGATCCTGGGATATAGACGCGTTTTTTACTGTATGTAAGCGCCGCGGGCGAATTTGCCGCGGAATGTGATTTTTTGAAAGAATTGACTCATGACGACGATCCGCCACGTGCCTACCGAACCGACTTATGACCCCAACAAGGTCCTCGATGCGATCATGGAACGCTTGAATCTGAAGAATGATGCCGCGCTGTCGCGCGCGCTGGAAGTGGCGCCGCCCGTGATCAGCAAGATTCGCCATCGCACCTTGCCGATTGGCGCGACGATTCTGCTGCGCATGCACGAGGTCAGCGAATTCAGTATCCGGGAATTGAAATCCTTGATGGGCGTGACGATCACGCCATTCAACGCCGCCGGCTAAGCCCTGCAGCTTCGGGGCAGGCGGCTGCCAGTCACAGCGCCGCCGTGCCCGCTGGCGCGTCCTGCTGGACGCGCCACCCAGCCCAGCATGAAGCCGGGCATCTACCTCATGCCGCCACGGCCATTGCCGTGTGCCCACCCTGATTGGCGCACTGCACGCCGGCGCTGCTGACCAGCATGGCGCGCGGCGCAGCGTCGTCGCTGGCGCCGGCGGCTGCGGCGTCTTCCTGCCTGATCATGCAATACGCGGCTTGCGCGTCCGCGGCGCTCTGGCTTCCCGGTCGCAGCATGCAGTACGCCACTTCAGCGCCCTTGGCTGCTTTCTTCCCAGGCCGGATCATGCAATAGGCTGTCTGCGCCTTCGCGGCTGCGCCCGTGCTTGGGCGAATCATGCAGTATGCCGCCGCCGCAGCGTTGGCAGCCACACTGTCCGGGCGAATCATGCAATAGGCCGCGCTCGCGCCCTTGGCCGCCGCACTGTCAGGACGAATCATGCAGTACGCCGCATTTGCGCTCTGGCCAGCCGCATCGTCAGGGCGAATCATGCAATACGCGGCACTGGCGCCCTGCGCCGCGGCGGCTGGCTGGTCAGGCCGGATCATGCAGTACGCTGCCTGCGCCGCGTCGGCTTGCTGGTCGGGACGGATCATGCAATACGCTGCGGCGCTGCCATAGGATTCAGCGCGAATATACGCTTCGCCGAAGGTCGCTTCATACAATTCGCGCATGCGTTCGCCACCGCGCTGTTCGGCGCCGGCATCGCTCTCGCCGTGCACGCCCAGGTAGGGGTAATGGTGCAGGAAGTAGCCGAACACCTGGTCGCAATCGGTGGCGTATTTCATGGTGTCCAGAATGTGATAGTGCCAGAACGTGTCCACGTCAACAGTTGGCGCGGTTTCCTCCTGCGGAAACGCGTGCATCAGGTACAGAAAGCGGCGGTATTCGGTTTCGATCGCATCGGCCCGTGCCTGGCTCCAGCCTTCGCCCGACGCAACGTGCATGAGCTTGGTTTTAATCGGCTCCAGGTCGAGCGCGGCGATAGCTTGGAAGGTGGAATTGTTGAGCATGATTGAACCTCTTTATAGAGTGTGGTTGTGATAAAGCATCCCTGGTTTTTGTGACGGTGGAGACAGTACGGGTGGATTTCCTCGTCCTGATTTCTAGTGGGAAATTTTTCCTAATTACATTGATTCCCGTTACTAGATGAGGATGGTGCGCCCGTGCGTCCTGGTCTTTTTGACTTAACTCAACAAACAAAATGGTTTATTCCTAGCGCATAGCGCGTCCGCCGACAGCATGCTTTCTGCATCATCCCGAGTCTGTTTAGGACAACACGCGCAGGTGTCAGACAGTGGCGGCGTGCCGGTCATGCAAGCCCAGGCCGGGCGTGACCGCATGATGCGGTTCGGCATGCAGGGGCACGGACACGCAGACTGTTGTGCCTTCCCCGTCGGTACTGCTGATCGAAAACGAGCCGCCGAGAATGCTGATACGCTCCTCGATCCCCACCAGCCCGAACGAGCCAACCTTGCCCCGTTCGCGCGCGCCCAGGCCGATCCCGTTGTCCGTCACCGTCATGGTCAGCTGGCGGCCATTCGAGCGCAGCTCCACGCGCACGCTGGTGGCATGCGCATGGCGCACGATGTTGCTCAGTGACTCTTGCAAGATGCGGAAGAAGGCAGTGGCGGCATGGTCGCCCAGCAGCACTTCCTTGGGTTCGTCAATCAGTTCGCAGGCAATGCCGGTGCGCCGCTTGAACTCGGCAATCTGCCATTCCACCGCTGCCGACAAGCCCAGGTCGAGCACGTTCGGGCGCAAGTCGTTGATGATCTGGCGCACGCTCTTGATGGTGGCGTCGATTTGCGACAGGGTCGAGCGCGCGCGCAGATGCAGGCGGGGGTGGCGCTCGCGCGTGCGGGTGGCCAGCATGTCTGCTTCGATGCGCAAGGCCAGCAGGTTCTGGCCCAGGTCGTCATG
Source organism: Massilia sp. CF038 (assembly GCF_900129765.1). Classification (GTDB taxonomy): domain Bacteria; phylum Pseudomonadota; class Gammaproteobacteria; order Burkholderiales; family Burkholderiaceae_D; genus Telluria_A. Next base: position 1,298,371 of record NZ_FQWU01000002.1, on the reverse strand, counting down.
AATTTCGCGCGCTATTCGCTTGCGCTCGCCTTCCTTGATCTGGTCGGCGTGGGCCGCCAGGCGGCGCAGGTTCTGGTGCGACTGCTGCAGCTTGGCCTGGCTTTCGCGCAATTCGCGCGTCATGCCCTTGGCCATCTTGATGGCGCGCCGGCGCGAGGAGGTCAGGGCATGGAACAGGGCGTACAGCAGCATGGTGCTGACAAAGCCGGCCAGCAACGCCAGCCAGGGCACGAATTCTTCAAAGCCGGTGTACAGGTCGCTCGCGTCGACGCTGAACACGGCATCCCAGGCGCGCCCGTTGAAGTCAATTGCCAGGGTGGTGGAAAAGCGCCCGCCGCGCAGCAGACTGGAGTGCTCCACGGCCGGTGCCTCCAGCGCCGTGTCGAACAGCACGCGGCCGCGCTTGCCTTCAATGCTGACGGCGTTATCGACCAGCATCATGCGCACATTCTGCACCGGCATCTGGTTGATCACGCCCAGCACCAGCTTGTCGACCGAGAAGGCAATCCCGACCGAGCCGACAAAGGCGTCGCGCCGCTCCTGCATGGTATTGGTGGGTGCATGCGGCAGATAGATGGGCAAGCGCATGCCCAGTCCGGTGCGGTTCGGGCCGGCCATGGCGGCAATCGGCATGCCCGATGAAATCAGCTGGCCGCCATCGCGCAGCGCAATCTGGTTGGCATGCTGGAGCGGATTGGCTTGCAGGTCGAAGCCGGCCGCCTTGTTGCCATTGTCGAGCGGCTCGATATAGGTCAGCACGCTGTACTCGGCGCGCCGGCCGGGCGGCCGAATCTTGAACGGCTGCGTCATGTCATTGTCGGTCGTCAGCTCCTGATTCATGCGTCGTTCGAAGGCATCGCGGTCGGCGTCCTTCACGTACTCGGCATAGCTGATCGCTTCAATGGCCGGGAAATATTTTTCCAGTTGCAGGCCGCTGACATAGCCATGGAACTGGCGCCGCGTGAGCGGGTAACTGGTCTGAAAGATACTGGCGGTGCCGCGCAGGACATCGGTGTACGACTTGATGCGCGCCACGATGATGTTGCTGGCATTTTGCGCGTGGGCGGCGAAGCGCTGGCGCGAATCGGACTCGATCGAACTGGCGGTGGTGAAGTAGAAGGCCAGGCCCACGGCAAGCGAGAGCGGCAAACCTACCCACATGACCGGCCGCGTGGTCGAAAACAGATTCAAAGGTGATTGTAGGGTACGCATTGCGCGTTGCAATCCTTTCGGTAGCCGCAAATGGCGATGCATGGTTTGATCTAAGTTAACGCATGGGAGGCAAATAAAGTACCTATCGGTACTGATAGGTTTCAAACAGAAAGAATTGCGCGGAATCAAAAAATCCCGCTGCAGCGTGAGCCGGAGCGGGATTGCTTGAGCGATTTGTCGCGCCAAGGCGACGCTGCGGGCCTGTTATTTTGCCCAGCTATCTTTCAGCGTGGTGACGCGGTTGAACACCGGTTTGCCTGGCTGCGAATCGATGCGGTCGGCCACGAAATAGCCGTGCCGCTCGAACTGGAAGCGCTGGTCGGCCACAGCCGCGCTCATGCCCGGCTCCAGGTAGGCGTTGACCACTTCCAGGGCGTTTGGATTGAGCGCGGCCAGGAAATCCTTGCCGCCGGCGTCGGGCTGCGCTTCGGTGAACAGGCGGTCGTACAGGCGCACTTCAGCCGCCAGCGCGGTGGCGGCGCTGACCCAGTGGATATTGCCCTTGACCTTGTAGTTGTTCGAGCCTTCGGTGCCCGATTTGCTGTCCTCGAAATAGGTCACGTGCACGGCGGTGACGGCGCCGCTGGCATCCTTGTCGTAGCCGGTGCATTCGACCACGTAGCCGTGGCGCAGGCGCACCCGGCTGCCAGGGGTGTCGCCATTTGGCGGGAAGAAGCGGAAGTAGCCCTTGCTCGGCACTTCCATGAAGTCGTCCTGCTCGATCCACAGTTCGCGCGTGATGGGGAAGGTGCGCACGCCCCGCTCCGGGAAGTGCGGGTGGACCGGCGAGGTGCACTCGACGCTTTCGCCTTCGGGGAAGTTATCGATGATCAGCTTGAGTGGACGCAGCACGGCCGTGGCGCGCGGCGCCTTCGGATCGAGGTCGTCGCGCAAGGCGCCTTCCAGGATGCTCATGTCGATCCAGCTGTCGGCCTTGGACACGCCAATGCGGTCGCAGAACAGCTGGATCGATTCAGGCGTATAGCCGCGCCGGCGCAGGCCCACAATGGTCGGCATGCGCGGATCGTCCCAGCCGCTGACAATGCCCTGGTCCACCAGCTGGCGCAGCTTGCGCTTGCTGGTCACCACATAGGTCACGTTCAGGCGCGCAAATTCAAACTGGCGCGGCACCGGCTGGGCAAAGAAGCCGCCTGGCGTCAGGGTGGCCAGCAGCCAGTCGTAGAACGGGCGGTGGTCCTGGAATTCGAGCGTGCACAGGGAATGCGTGATGTTTTCCAGCGCATCTGAAATCGGATGGGTGTAGTCGTACATCGGGTAGATGCACCAGGCGTCGCCGGTGCGGTGGTGGTGCGCATGGCGGATCCGGTAAATGGCCGGGTCACGCATGTTCATATTCGGCGACGCCATCGCGTCTTCACTGATCTTGGCGCGCAGGATATGCTCGCCATCCTTGAACTGGCCGGCGCGCATGGCGCGGAACAGCGCCAGCGATTCCTCGGCAGGGCGGCTGCGGAAGGGCGAGTTGGTGCCCGGCGTGCCGAAATTGCCGCGGTTTTTCTGCATGTCTTCGGCGCTCTGGCTGTCCACATAGGCGTGGCCGTTGACGATCAGGTACTCGGCCATGGTGTACAGCTGCTCGAAGTAGTCGCTGGCGTAGTACAGGTGTTCGGCGTCGCTCTGCTTCCAGTCGAAACCGAGCCACTTGACCGAGTCGATGATGGTGTCGACGTATTCGGTGTCTTCTTTTTCCGGGTTGGTATCGTCAAAGCGCAGGTGGCAGCGGCCGGCAAAGTCGCGCGCCAGGCCAAAGTTCACGCAGATCGACTTGGCGTGGCCGACGTGCAGATAGCCGTTCGGCTCGGGCGGGAAGCGGGTGATGACCTGCGGCAGACCCGGGCGCACGTGGGTGCCAGCCGCCAGGTCGTGTTCGATGATGCCGCGCAGGAAATTCGACGAGGGCGCGTTCGCGGGAGTGCTTTTATCGTTGCTCATGAAGGAATAGGGCGTGAAATGATCAGGTTGCGGGCATTTTACCGTACAAGGCACAGTGCGATGCCCAAAACCACCGATAAACACATAGCAAGCACACCACCACATCGTCCTCGCGAAGGCGGGGACCCATAGCACCTGGCCGAAGTTGAACGGATGGCGGCGACAAGGCGCTATGGGTCCCCGCATTCGCGAGGACGATGTTTGGCGGTTTTACCAGCCAGCCGCGTTCTATAGGATAATCCTGCTTTATAGTTTGGCTGCCGCCGGAGTTTCCTAGTGGAAAATTTATACGCTATCCTCGGAGTGGCGCCCAATGCCAGCGACGACGAGATCAAGAAGATCTACCGCTCGCTCGCCATGCGCTACCACCCTGACCGCAACGACGCGCCAGGCGCCGAAGTGCGCTTCAAGAGCATCACCAAGGCCTACGAAATCCTGTCCGATCCGGTCAAGCGCGACGAATACAACCAGAGCGTGAACCACCGCATCATCCTCGATGCCGAGGCCGAAGCCTTCGAGCTATGGCGCTCCGTATTCCAGTTGAACGGCGTGGCCTTGCCAGCCTAATCAGAACAAGCAACACCAACAGGACCAGAACATGAGAAAAGTACATCCCGAATTTGCCTACCAGTCGCGCGAACTTGGCGGCCAGATCGACGGCATTTTGGGCGACCCGCCAAACCGCAAGAACTATCAGATGATGCAGGATGCCCTGATCGGCGAATACGCCGACGGCGGCGGCATCGAAGACGTCAACATGATGAGCTTTGCCCTGGTCGATCACATCACCTTCAGTAATACCAAGGGCTTGCTGGCGGAAGCTGCCGAATACGACGGCGGCAATCCGTCCAAAGTATTCGCCATGGCTGCCTGCGAAGGCGAGGCCGCGGCCATGTATGCAGCCATGACCGAGAACCATCCCGACCTGGCGCGCCAGGCCATCATCACCGCTTTTCTGTTCAAGCACCCGCGCATGTGGGACGAAGACGACCAGTCCTTCGACCAGCTGGGCGAAAACGATGACGGCGACGATGTGGCCGACGAAGACGGCGTGTCCGACGACTTTGCCAACATGTTCGACCAGGAAGGAGAGTAAATGAGCGACAAGTCCAATCTCCCGGCATTGCACAAGCAGGTCACCGAGCTGGTTTTGGCCGGCTCGCTGCACCACGCCGAACAGGCGTTTTCCGAAGCGGTCGAGCAGCATGGCGACCTGGCCGTGGTCGACGTGCTGGGCCAGTTGCCGCCCCAGGTCACCGCGCTGCACCTGTCCGGCTTTGACGGCGGCAAAACCTCGCTGGCCACGCTGCTGGTGCCGCCCAAGGCCTGGGCCGACAGCCTGGCCTTCTTTGCCGCCACCTGGTCCGACGACATGATCGAGGACGATCCCGAGCGCGTGGCTGAAACCCTGTTCGCCCACGTGCATGGCATCGTGTTCTCCACCGACGACGTGGAACGCCGCCACGAACTGCTCGCTGAAGCCTCGGCCAGCGACCATGGCTCGACCGCGTTTGCCATCCTGTTCTCGATGGCCCCGCGCGAGATTCTGGAAGTGGCAGGCGAAATTCTGGCCAAAGGCCCGTACATCACCGGCCAGACCTCGTCCGACAGCGACATCGTGCCGCTGGCGATCGAACTGGCCAAGGCCAGTGAAGATGGCTGGGACCGCGCCCTGTTCGAGCTGTTCCCCGATTTCCGCCACAGTGGCGACCTGGCCGACGCCGAATTCTCGGACGACCCGGACGAAGAGCCCAAATTCCTGCAGCGCTCGACCAAGGAGCTGCTGTACCGCCTGCGCAAGCAGGTGCCGTCGGCCCGCAGCGCGGTGCCCAAGCGCGGCACCCGCAAGAGCATTGGCACCGGAATCTTCTCGTGACAGGGGCCGCACCAGCCATGCTGCCAGCACTCGTTGTAGAACGCCTGCCTCGCCTGGTGCGCGCGCTGCGCGTGCTGGGCACACGCCCGGTCGAAGATGAAGCCGTCATCCTGGCCGACGAACTGGCCGGTATCACCGCCATGGTGGCTGAAAAATTCACCAACGATAAAACCGCCGAAGGCATTCAGAAGGCGCTGTTCCTGACCGTGGGCGGGGTTTCGCTCGGGCTGGAGCACGAACTGCTGCACGAGGGCGATGACGCCGCGCTCGACTTCCTCATCGAGCACGGCGCCGAGCACGCGTTCCAGGCGGGGTTTCGCCTGATTCGCGAGCTTGCTGCGCTGCCCGAGGATTCGCTGGTGGGCGAGTACGACCAGGACCCGGTCTACCTGCAGCGCCGCCTGAAGGAGCTGTTTGTCGACATCTGCCACGCCGATCCGGGCCAGAACTGGGCCGGCTACGAGAAATACGAGCAGCAGCACACCCAGCGCAAGCAGGTGCAGGCAATTGTGCGTGCGGCAGGCTGGCTGCGGCGCCATCACTACGCGGGGCCGATCAACGATCCCGATCTCAATGCCGAAGGCGTGATTGCGGTGGCCATCATTTCGGCCATTGAAGGCGGCGGGCGCATTGTCGCGCGTACCGGGCAAAAGGAGTTCGAGCGCATGGTCAAGTCAGTGCGCAAGAACAAGCCGGACTACGAGGCCGGTTGGGCGGCGCTGCTGGCCCAGGTGCCGGCGCAGCACCAGCCGGTGATCGCCGAGCGGATCGAATCGTATCGCACCCACTGCACCGTGATTCAAAAGATCCCGACCCGCACTGCCATGAAAACCCTGTTCGCGGAACTGGAGAACTATGCCGGTTCGGAGCTGGATGCCGATTACGGCTGACGCCAGCGCAAGCGTTGAATAGGCACCCGCCTGCGCGAGTGCGATGTGGTAGCCCGCCACTCCATCGCACTCGCGCAGGCGGGTGCCCATACCACCTCAGCTCTCCCTGCAAACTCACTCACTCGCCGCCGCCATCGCCAGCGCCACAAACGCCTCCACTAGCGCGGTCTTCTCATCACTGCGCCGCGCCAGCAGCAGCGTGGTGGTGGCACCGCTGTCGGTAATGGGCCGATAGCACACCCCATCCATGTGAATCCGGTTGAACGAGGAAGGCAGCACCGAGACTCCGCACCCGGCCGCCACCAGCCCAATGATGGTCGATGCTTCCCCCGCCACATGCCCGATGGTTGGCGTAAAACCCGCCTCGCGGCACAACCTGAAAATCTGCGGATAGATCCCCACCCCCGCCGTGGGCGGATACATCACGAACGGCATGTCCTTCAGCTCGTGCATGGCGACCGGCCGTCTGCGTGCCAGCGGCGACGCCGTGGACAACACCGCGACCAGCGGATCCTCGCGCAGCGCATCGAACACGATTTCCGGCGGCGCCGCCGTCTCCGTCGGCCGCACAAAGCCCAGGTCGAGCGTGCGCTGCGACAGTGCGTCCAGCTGCGGCAGCGTGGCCATCTCGTGCAGCTTGAGGCTCACGGCTGGATACTGCCGCCGGTAGCGGTTGATCACGGTAGCAAACAGGGGCGTGAGGGGCGTGGAAAAGGTAAAACCAATGCGCAGTTCGCCCGCCTCGCCACGCTGTGCGCGCCGTGCAGTGTCGGTGGCTTCGTCGGCCAGCGCCAGGATCCGGCGCGCGTCTGCCAGGAACAGCTGGCCGGCGCCAGTCAGCCGCACCGAGCGTTTGGTCCGTTCGAATAGTTGGGCGCCCACGTCCGCTTCCAGCGCCTGGATGGCCTGGCTCAAGGGCGGCTGGCCGATGTGCAGGCGCTCGGCAGCACGGGTGAAGTGCAATTCCTCGGCGACAGCGATGAAGTAGCGCAGGTGGCGTAATTCCATAATAAATCGATTTTTTATATTAAATGTCGCACAAATATATATTGGACAGTATTAATGCGCAATCATACGATGTGCATAAGCACTCTCCAAGGATCCGCCATGTACCACCCTGCCACCGCCGGCAGCCCCGCCTTCAAGCGCATTAACAAAGCCATGCTGTACGGCGGCTTTTCCGCTTTCGCCCTGCTGTACTGCCTCCAGCCCCTGATGCCGGTTCTGGGCCACGCGTTCGCGCTGACGCCGGCGCAGAGCAGCTGGACCTTGTCGATCTCGACTCTGTGCATGGCCATTGCACTGCTGCTGAGCGGCCCGGTCGCGGACCGGATCGGCGCCAAACGTCTCATGTCGGGCGCGCTGGCAGCGGCCGCCGTGCTGGCCCTGCTGTGCGCATTTGCCCAGAATTTCCTGCAGTTGCTGGTGCTGCGCGCCTTGCTTGGCTTTGCCCTGGGCGGCATGCCCGCGGTGGCGATGGCGTATCTGGGACGCGAAATTGAACCTGGTTCGCTGGGCTTGTCGATGGGCGTGTACATCGGCGGCACTGCCGTGGGTGGCATGGTCGGCCGCGTCGCGGCATCGTTGATCAGCGATTTTGCTTCGTGGCGCTGGTCGATGGCGGCTGCCGGCGCGGCAGGTATGTACGCGGCGTTCGAATTCTGGCGCAGCCTGCCCGAGCCAGGCAATCCAGCGCCCGTGCAGAAGGGCGGGGCGCTGGCGCTGCTGCACGACGCACGCGGCCATTTGCGCGACAGCGGCATGCGCTGGCTGTTCCTGTTCTCCTTCCTGCTGATGGGCGCTTTTGTCAGCTTGTACAACTACATTGGCTTTCGCCTGCTGGCGGCCCCTTTTGCAATTGGCCAGAGCGCGGTCGGCTTGTTGTCGGTGCTGTACCTGATCGGCATGTTCAGCGCTGTCTGGGCCGGACGCCTGGCTGACCGCATTGGCCGGCGCAATGTGCTGTGGATGGTCATTGCCTCCATGCTGGCGGGCCTGCTGCTGACGCTGTCGAATACCCTGGTACTGATCGTCGCTGGCATGGCCGTGTTTACCTTCAGTTTTTTCGCCTCGCATTCGGTGGCCAGCAGCTGGGTGGGGCGCCGCGCGCGCGGTGCCAATGCGCTCGCATCGGCCCTTTATCTGTTCTTTTACTATGTTGGTTCGAGCGTCATCGGCTCGCTTTCCGGTGTGGTCTGGAGCAGGGGCGCCTGGCCTGGCGTGGTCGCGCTGCTGGCGTTGGCGCTCGGTCTGGCGCTGGCCATCGCGCTGCACCTGCGTGCCCTGGAGCCGCTGGCCCCTGCCCAGGCGCTGCCAGCCTGAATCCACATTCGCTGCACATTTGGCGGGTATGATGGGGCCTTGACCGTTAGAGCGGAAAGGCCAGCCGTGATACGCAACCACCAGAGCGCAGCATGCGGCTGACGATCGCGCGCAAGATCGCGCTGGCCGTGATCGCCATTGTGATCCTCTGCGTCGGCACGATGGCCTGGGTCGCCAGCATCAATTTGCAGCGCGGCTTTGTGGCCTACCTGAACCAGGTGCAGGCCAAGGACATCGAGCAGATGAGCAGCCTGCTCGCCAGGCGCTATCGTGACGAGGGTAATTTCGACTGGCTGCGGCACCGCCCGCGCGCCATCACCGAGCTGCTGGCGCAGATGACGCCGCAATTGCAGGCCGAGGGCGGGCTTCCAGCGCGCCGCCTGCCCACAGCACCAGAGCGCTTTGACGAACGCCCCCGTGACATGCGCGAGCGGCCCGGCATGCGCGACCCGATGGGCATCGCGCCGCGCCTGTCCATTTTTGATGCCGATGGCGAACCCCTGTTCGGACCGCGCGAGGTGCCGCGCACGATCGAGCGCGCGGTCGTCGTCGATGGCAGGACGGTGGCCACGATTCGCCTGCGTCCCCTCGTGCGCACTGCCGGCGAGGACGCCACCGCGTCGCTGTTTCTGCGCGAGCAGGTACGCGATATCGTGCTGGTCGCGTGCATATTGGTGCTCGTATCCGTTTTGCTGGCATTCTGGCTGGCGCGCCATCTGCTGCGGCCCGTGGCGGCCCTGCGCGAGGTGACCGCGCGCCTGGCGCAAGGCCAGTTCGAGGCACGGGCGCCGCTGCTGTCGCGCGACGAGCTGGCCGAGCTGGCGCTGCACGTCAACGCGATGGCGCAGGCGCTCGAATCGAGTGAACGCGACCGGCGCAAACTGCTGGCCGATGTGGCCCACGAACTGCGTACCCCACTCACCGTCATCCGCGGCGAGATCGAAGCACTGATCGATGGCATTCGCACGGCCGACACCAGCGCCCTGGCCTCGCTGCATGCAGAAGTACTGCGTCTGAATAAACTGGTGGACGACCTGCACCAGCTGACGCTGGCCGATGCCGGCGGGCTGCAATTTGAATGGCAGCGCGTGGATCTGGGCGCGCTGCTGGCCCCGCTGCTGGCGCGCTATCGCGAACGCGCCGCTGGTGCTGGCCTGGCGCTTGACGTGGCGCTGGCGCCGCGCTCCATGCCGGTCCGCGCCGATGCCCACCGGCTCACCCAGCTGTTCGTCAATCTGTTGGAAAACAGCGTACGCTATACCGATAGCGGTGGCCGGATTGCTGTCAGTCTGAGCGGCGAGGGCGCCTGGGCCAGCGTGGTCGTCGAAGACAGCGCACCCGGCGTGCCCGTTGAAGCACTCGAAGCGATCTTCGAGCGCCTGTATCGGGTTGACGCGGCCCGTTCGCGCGCGCGCGGTGGCAGCGGACTGGGGCTGTCCATCTGCAAGGCGATGGCCAGTGCCCACGGCGGCACCCTTGCCGCTTATCCGTCGCAGCTGGGCGGCGTGCGCATGGAACTGCGCCTGCCACTCGAAGGAGGCAAGCAATGAGTGCAAGGCATGTGCTGGTGGTGGAGGACGACGTCAAGATTGCCGCCCTGTTGGCCGACTATCTCGAGGCCGATGGTCACCGCGTCAGCCGTATTGGCGATGGCGCCCAGGCGCTGGCCTTTCTAAGACAGGAAGCGGTCGACCTGATTTTGCTTGACCTGATGCTGCCGGGACTCGATGGGCTGGAAGTATGCCGCCAGGCGCGGTCCTTTACGGATGCGACCATCATCATGATTACCGCCCGGGTCGATGAAGTCGACCGCCTGCTGGGGCTCGATAGCGGGGCCGATGACTACATCTGCAAACCCTTCAGTCCGCGCGAAGTGGCGGCCCGGGTCAGGGCGCACTTGCGCCGGTCGGCCGCGCATGCGGCTACGGCGACGCCACTTGCGGTCGACCGGCGCGGCCTGCGGATCATGCACGGCGGCGCTGTTTTCCCTCTCACGCCGGTGGAGTTTCGCATTCTGGCCGAGTTGATCGAGCATGCGGGCCGCGTCTATTCGCGCCAGCAGCTGCTCGACCTGGCGCACGAGGACCAGCGCGACATCAATGACCGGACGGTCGATTCCCATATCAAAAATATTCGCCGCAAGCTGGCCGCCGTGCCCGCGCTGGGGGAATGTCTGCAATCGGTGTATGGCGTTGGCTACCGGTTCGACGCGCCGGTGTAAGGTTTGGCGCTGTCGGCCGACCAATCGTCAGGACAGGGAGACGCGAATGAAAAAATTGTTATTGGGCGGCGCGCTTGCGCTGGCCGCACAGTCGGCGTGGGCGCTTGGCTGCAGCGCCACCAGTGGCGCCCAGACCGTGGCGCTGGTCGAGCTGTACACGTCGGAAGGCTGCAGCAGCTGTCCGCCGGCCGATGCGTTTCTTGCTTCCCGCCGCAGCGCCGGGCTGCATGCCGGCCAGGCCGTTCTGCTGGCGCTGCATGTCGATTACTGGAACTATATCGGCTGGACGGACCCGTTCTCGCGCAAAGCCTTCACTGAGCGGCAGCGCTGGCTGTCCGATCTGGCGCACACGCGCACCATCTACACGCCCGAGTTTTTTGTCGCCGGCAAAGAGCTGCGCAACTGGGAAGGTGGCTTGAACGCGGCCGTGGCCCGCATCAACGCCATGCCGGCGCGCGCCGGCATCGCCATCAAGCTCGATGCGCCCGCGGCTGCCGGTCTGCCCGTGCGAATCGACGCGCAGGGACCGCCGGGCGCGGCCTTGCATGTGGCGCTGATCCAGCAGTCAGCTACCAGCAAGGTAACGGCTGGAGAAAACGGCGGCCGCACCCTGAAACACGCATTTGTGGTGCGCGACTGGCTGGCGCCAACGGTGCTGGGGAAGGACGGCAAAGCGTCTCTGGCGCGCTGGTTGACCCTGCCGCCGGGCGCCACGCCCGACACAATGGGCGTGAGCGCGTTTGTGCAGACCGACCAGGGAGACGTGCTGCAGGCGCTGACATTGAACGCCTGTCCCGCGCAAGCTGCAAAAACCTTATAGCACGCCGTTGGCGCGCAGCGTGGCGATCTGCGCCTCGCTGCGGCCCAGTACCTCGCGCAGCACTTCATCGGTATGCTGGCCAAGCAGTGGCGGCGGCAGTGCTGCCTCGGCCGGCGTGACGGACAGCTTCATGGGGCTGCGTACCAGCTTGACCTTGCCGGCCGCCGGATGGTCCATTTCGACAGCGATGCCGCGTGCCTTGACTTGCGGATTGTCGAATACTTCGCCGATATCGTTGATCGGGCCACAGGGCACGCCCACCGCCTCCAGCTGCGCAATCCACTGGTCACGCGTGCGCGTCCTGACCATCTCGGCCAGGATCGGTACCAGCACGTCCCGATGCTTGACGCGCTGCGGGTTGGTGGCAAAGCGCGCATCCGTGGCCAGTTCCGGACGTTCGCCCACTTCCACGAACTTCTGGTATTGCCCGTCATTGCCGGTCGCAACAATGATATGGCCGTCAGCACAGGCAAAGGTCTGGTAGGGCACGATGTTGGCGTGGGCATTGCCCCAGCGCTTGGGCGCCTTGCCGCTATTGAGGTAGTTGCTGCCCACATTGGCCAGCATGGCCACCTGGGTGTCGAGCAGGGCCATGTCGATGTGCTGGCCCTGGCCACTGCGGTCGCGGTGCGTCAGCGCAGCCAGCACGGCGACGGTGGCGTACATGCCGGTCATCAGGTCGGTCAGCGCCACGCCGGCCTTCTGCGGGCCGCCGCCGGGCAGGTCGTCGCGTTCACCGGTTACGGACATCAGTCCGCCCATGCCCTGAATCAGAAAATCGTAGCCGGCGCGGTGGGCGTATGGCCCGTCCTGGCCAAAGCCGGTGACCGAGCAGTACACCAGGTCCGGCTTGATCGCCTTGAGCGCATCGTAATCGAGACCATAGCGCTTGAGCTGGCCGACCTTGTAATTTTCCAGTACCACGTCCGCGTGCAGCACAAGTTCGCGGATCAGCGCTTGTCCATCGGCGCTGGCGATATCGACCGTGACGGAACGCTTGCCCCGATTCGCGGCCAGGTAGTAGGCCGCTTCGGTGGTGTCGTTGCCATCGGCATCCTTGGCGTAGGGCGGGCCCCAGGCGCGGGTGTCGTCGCCCACGCCGGGCCGTTCGATCTTGATCACATCGGCACCCAGGTCAGCCAGGTTCTGCGAGCACCACGGGCCGGCCAGCACGCGCGACAGATCGAGAACGCGGATATGGCCCAGTGCCTTGGGCATGGCTTCAAATGCTTGTGTCATGGTGTCGGTGATTGATTGCAAAAGAGGCAGCAATTATAGCGGGACAGCTCCGCCCCGGGCGATCGTTTGCACGATCGAGGACGCCGGTCCCAGCGCCTGCTCGATGACCGCCAGCGCCAGAGCGGGGCGGGCGCTGCCGCACATGAAAATGTCGACTGCGGCAAAGCCGAATTCGGGCCAGGTGTGGATTGAAATGTGCGATTCGGCCAGCAGCACCACGCCCGTCACGCCCTGCTGCGCACCGAAACTGTGGAAGTGACTGTGCAGGATATGGGCGCCGGCAGCGGCAGCACCATCGCGCAGCAGGGCATCGATGGCGTCGCACGACACCAGCGCCTCGGGCGCCACACCATAGAAGTCGGCCAGCAGGTGCGAACCTGCGGGACGGTGCGACGACGTCGTCATTTATGTCCGCCGCCGCTGCCGCCGCCCCAGCCGCTGCTGCTGTGCGAACTCCAGCCGCTACCGCGCCCGCCACTGCTGCGGGCCGTGCTCAGAAAGCTGTACCAGTTGATGATGGTGATGGCGATGGTCAGTACCACGGCGTAGGCGATGTATTTGTTGTTCATTCGTTGTCGCTGCCCTGGAAATAACTGGCCGGGTAAAACAGCGCAACCAGCGCTGCCACGGTCATGAGGAAGGTCTCACCAAAGGCGAACAGGATCGGAATCGCGTTCAGGCCCAGGATCCACCAGACGAATTTCATCTGGCCGCCAAGCAGGGACGATGGCGCCTTCACGGCCGCCGGCCCCGTGCCCTTGACGTCGGCACCGAACCAGGTCTTGATCTGATCGAAGGCGACCGTCGTGGAACGCGACCAGGTCAGCTCGTGTTCGGTCAGCTCAGCTGCCAGCGTGGCCTGACCACTTTCAAATTCCGATACCCGGACCTCGTCGCCGACAGCGACGCGCCAGTTGAAGGCGCCGGCGGCATAGCGTACCGTGGCCGTATAGTCGTACAGTTTGGTGTAGGCGTGGTTGTCGACCCGGACCGAATGCGCCCCTGGCGCTGCAGGCTCCGGCCAGCTTGGCAGCACGCTGGCGCGGAACCAGCCCTCGTCAGTTTCGACCAGCCAGAAAAATCCGGCGCGAGCGCTATAGACCAGATACTCGGTCCATTCGGTGCCTTCTTCGTCGGTGCGCACCATGGCGCCGATCACGGTATGGCTACTGCCGGCAATCATGGCGGTCGCGCCCAGCGCGAGAGTGTTGACCATACGCTCGACGGTTTCGCCGGCTGCCAGCACGGTGGCCTCGGGGCCGGACGCGTCGAGCTGGGTGGCACAGCTCGGGCACACCAGGTTGGCCGTCATGCCTGGCACATACTTGATCGCGCCGCCGCAGGAAGGGCAGTCAAGCGCCTCGACGCGCGCGCGGTATTTGCCAGTGCTGGTCTTGATCTGATCCTCGTCGCGCAGCAGCTGGCAGCGCAGTTCGGGCAGCAGCACTGCCTGCCCGCGGTAGACCACGGGAACGGCGCCGTCAGTGTAATCGAGCGTCAGGAACAGATTGGCGCGGCGGAAATCGACCACGCGGATGGTCCAGCCATCGCCCACCCGGAACGGCAGCTCGCCTTCACCGCCGATGCATTGCGCCTCGCGTTTTTCGGATGCGGTGTAATTTTCGCTACCGATCTGGTAGCTCTGGCCGGGTACCAGCTCATGAAAGTCCGGCAAGGGCGGACCGATGTCTTGCGCTGTGGTGATGGTAAACAGGCCGGACGAGTCGCCCAGCCAGGCACTGCTGCCGTCGTCGAACAGCAGATACCATTCATTCCACAGGCCCTGGTCGTAGCGCAGCTGGATGCGCCCGACCACGGTAAAACCGCGGCCACCGAAGGTGCCGGCGGTGCCGATCTGCAGAGGCGAAAAGTCTTCCAGCACCGCTGATATCTTGCCCAGATCCTTGACCGCATCGGCATCCTTGATGACGGACGCGCGGCAGTACACGCACACCGCCATGACGGAGGCGTGCGAACGAAAATCAACCGGGGCGCCGCAGCTCGGACAGGAGACAGTCTGCATGGAGTAGCGGTCAGCCGATCAGCTTTTTAAGCAGCTCCGCCTTGGTGCTGTCGTAGTCGGCGGCTGAAATGAGCCCCTTGTCGAGCAAGCCTTTGAGCTTGGCCAGACGCTCTTCGATTGGCACCTCCGCCGCTGCTGCCGGGGCAGCCGGCTGCGCAGTGGCACTGGCCATGCCCTGCGCCATCGCCTGGCCCAGCATCGCGCCGGCACCCAGGCCAGCGCCAATGCCGGCCAGGCCGCCTTCATTTTGCGCGGCCAGGGGAATGCTGCTGGCGACATTGAACTTGGTGAAGCCAGCCATCTTGTCGGCCGACAGACCGCCTTTCATGCCCGCCGAGATGCGCTCGTCCAGCGCGGCCTGCAGCTCTTCGGGCAGGCTGACGGAAGCGACGTTGAATTCATCCAGGCCAATGCCATAGCGGGCAAACGCGGCAGCCAGGTCGCCCTTGACCGACTGCGCCATCAGGGCCTGGTTGGCTGCCATGTCGAGGAAGGCCACATTGGCGCCGCCCAGGGATGAGGCCATGGTGGCCATCAGCAGGCCACGCAGCTGTTCTTCGACTTCGTCGCGGGTGTACACCTCGCGCGTGCCGCTGATTTCGGTGAAAAATTTACGTGCATCGGCGACCCGGTACGAGAACATGCCGAAGGCCCGCACACGGATCATGTCGAAGTCTTTGTCACGAATCGTGATCGGTTGCGGCGTGCCCCATTTGCGCCCGGTCTGCACGCGCGTGCTGAAGTAGTACACATCGGACTTGAATGGCGAATCGAAGAACTTGTCCCAGTTTTTCAGGTTGGTCAGAATCGGCAGCGTTTGCGTGGTCAGCTTGTGGGTGCCGGGGCCGAACACGTCGGCGATCACGCCTTCGTTGACGAACACCGCCACCTGCGATTCGCGCACATTGAGGATGGCGCCATTCTGGATTTCAAAGTCCTGCATCGGGAAGCGCCAGGCCAGTACGCCTTCGGTCTCCTCGTTCCACTGCAAAACGTCGATAAACTGCTTCTTGATGAATGAGCCTAGTGACATGGTAGCCTCCGGTGCGGTGAATGCGGGTAAATCAGGAAATGGCGCCGGCGTTGGCCAGCCCGATGGCGATCGACAGGGAACCGAGCAGGGTGCCGAAAGCGCAGTTGTTCGCTTCGATCTGGTCCTTCGACATGTTCAGCAAGCGCGTGGCAATCTGGAATACCAGCACCTGGACCAGCATGGCGCCACCGGCCCAGCCCAGAAACTGATAGTAGTCCTGGGTATGCATCAGCGCTGACGCAATGGTCAGGGCAAAACCGATCAGGGTGCCGCCCAGGGACAGTGCTGCGGCCTGGTTACCCTGGCGGATCAGCGTCACTTCGTCGTACGGCGTCATGCGCGTGTAGATGACGAAATACGCCATGACCAGCGCGACCGCCGTGGCAAGGTGCAGCAGATAGTTTAGGATGGCGGGCACGCGGTCCTCCCCAAGTAAAATAGTCAAATTGACAGCATCTGCGGAATCATAGTTTAAAAAGCGCCCCATGACCAAAAAAATTCTGATCCTGTCCGTCTTTGTTGTCGCTTCCTGCGGCCTGGCGTACGAACTCATTGCCGGCGCCTTGTCGAGCTACCTGCTGGGTGACTCGATCCTGCAGTTTTCCACCATTATCGGCTGCTACCTGTTTGCCATGGGCGTGGGCGCGCACTTCTCCAAGTATGTCAGCGAAGACGACGTGCTGGCGCGCTTCATCGATATTGAACTGGCGGTCGGCCTGATTGGTGGCGTCTCGGCCGCACTGCTGTTCATGTCGTTTTCATGGATGACAGCGCCGTTTCGCACCCTCTTGTATGTGCTGGTGTTCATAATTGGCGCGCTGGTGGGCATGGAAGTGCCGCTGGTGATGCGCGCGCTGAACGCACGCGACACCGCCTTCAATGAACTGGTGAGCCGGGTGCTGACCTTTGACTACCTGGGCGCACTGGCGGTCTCGCTGCTGTTCCCACTGGTGCTGGCGCCTTACCTGGGCCTGGTGCGCACCGGATTTTTGTTCGGGATGCTCAACGTGGGCGTGGGCATCTGGACGCTGTATGTGTTTCGCAAGGAGCTGAAAAATACGGGGGGACGCGCTCTGCGCGCCGCTGGCGTGATGCTGGTGCTGGTGTGCGGCTTTTCGCTGTCGGACGCCATGGTGCGCTGGGGCGAGCATGGCCTGTTTGGCGACCAGATCGTGTATGCCACCACCACGCCCTACCAACGCCTGGTGATCACCCAATGGAAGGACGACACGCGCCTCTACATCAACGGCAATTTGCAGTTCTCTTCGCGCGACGAATACCGCTATCACGAAGCGCTGGTGCATCCCGCGCTGGAGTCGCTGCCCTGGGCAAAACGCGTGCTGATCCTCGGTGGCGGTGATGGCCTGGCCTTGCGCGAAGTCCTGCGCTATCCGAATATCGAACATGCCACCGTGGTTGACCTTGACCCTGCCATGACGGGCGCATTCACCCGGCGCGCCGAACTGGCCAAGCTCAACGCCGGCTCGTTTTCCGACAAGCGCGCACGCGTGATCAATACCGACGCCGCCATCTGGCTGCAAAACAGCACCGAAATGTTCGATGCAGTGATCATCGATTTCCCCGATCCTTCCAGTTTCGCCCTTGGCAAGCTGTATTCGGTGCCGTTCTACGGCATGGTGAAAAAACACGTGGCTGCCAACGGTCTGGTGGTGGTGCAGTCGACCTCACCATTTTTTGCGCCGAATGCTTTCTGGACCATTGACGCGACCCTGCGCGAAGTGGGCATGCGGACCTGGCCCTTCCACGCCTATGTACCGTCGTTTGGCGAGTGGGGCTTTGTCATGGCCTCGCCCCAGGCCGCGTTCCGTCCACCCGTGTCGTACCGCTTGCCCATGCGCTTTTTGAACGAAGCGACCACGCGCGAAATGTTCATCTTCCCGCCCGATATGCCGCGCCGGGTGATGGCGCCCAATCAGCTCAATACCCAGTCGCTGGTCAATGAGTTTGAACGCGACTGGGGCAAGGTGATTCGCTGATGGACCGGCGTTCCTTTTTATCTGTCGCCGGTGCTGCCGGCGCGGCTGCCCTGAGCGGCCTGGCCTTCCACCAATGGCAGGAGATCACGCCGCGCGTGCATTATCCGGGCCGCGCCGAAGGCCATTTTCTGCGCGACCTGCGCGGCAAGCCGCTCCCTGCGCCCTCGGCCAGCATCGACACCGACGTCGTGATCCTTGGCTCGGGCATTGCCGGCCTGGCCGCCGCCATGCAGCTGAAAAAAGGCGGGCACCGCGGCGCCATGATGATTGACGGCCCTCAGCCATTCGGCAACGCGGCCGGCGGCCAGTTCGGCGACCTGGCATATCCGACCGGTGGCCACTACCTGCCTTTGCCCTCGCCGGAGTCGGTGCATGTGCGCGAAATCCTGTACGACCTTGGCATCATCGAGCGCGACCCGTTTGCCGAAAGACCGACCTATGACGAACGCTTCATCCTGCACGGCCCGGAGGAGCGGCTGCTGTACCAGGGCGCCTGGCAGGAGGGCTTCCTGCCCACGCATGGCTTGGCTGCGGCCGAACTGGCCGAACACCGGCGCTTCTTCGCCGAGGTCGAGCGCCTGCGCCAGCTGCGTGGGAGCGACGGCCAGCGCGTGTTCGTCTTTCCCACGGTGCGCTCCTCGCGAGACCCCGCCTACGATGGCCTGGACCGGATCACCCTCAAGGACTGGCTTGACCAGAATGCCTACACGTCGCCAACCCTGCACTGGTACCTGAACTACTGCTGCCGCGACGATTACGGCACCCGCTACGACAAGGTCTCGGCCTGGGCCGGCCTGCATTACTACTGCAGCCGCTGGGGCAAAGCGGCCAACGCGGGCAATGGCGCCTGGCTGACCTGGCCAGGGGGACTGCAACCCGTGGCCGAAAAAATGGCCGCGTTTTCCGGCATTGAACGGCGCTCTGGCACGGTCGTCTCGGTCAAGCGCAGCGGGGCCGGCGTCGAAGCGCTGTGCTTCACGCTCGCCGATGGCATGCCCAGTACCTACCTGGTCAGGGCGCGCCGCGCGATTTGCGCCATGCCGCTGTATGTGGCGGCGCGCGTGGTGGAAGACATCGCCGCGCTGGGCTTCGACCCCAAACTGCACACGCCCGTGTATGCGCCGTGGATGGTGGCGAACTTCCTGATGAAGGGGTTTCCGCCCGAACTGCCCGATGCGCCACTGTCGTGGGACAACGTGGTGTACCAGGAGCCCGGTCTGGGCTATGTGGTGTCGACCCATCAGGACATCCGCGTGACGCCACCGCCCAAAACCGTGTTCAGCGCTTACGTGGCGCTGTCGGACCGCACGCCGGACGCGGCGCGCAAATGGATGCTGGCCGCCAGCGGCAGCGAGCTGGTGGCCCTGGCCAGCACCGACCTGCAAAGCGCCTACGGCTGGAAGTTCGCTGCCAACGTGGAGCGGGTCGACATTACTTTGCGCGGTCACGCCATGGCGGCGCCGCTGCCAGGCTTTCGCAGTAACGCGGGCCTGCGTGCGTTGCGCGAGGCGGACGGGCCGATCCTGTTCGCGCATGGCGACCTGTCCGGTTTTTCTGTGTTCGAAGAGGCGGCATGGTGGGGCTGCGAGGCGGCGCGAAAAATTCTAGCGTAGTGCCGGCGGCGCTTACTGGTAGGCGTGCAGGGCCTGTTGCCAGGCGGGGTCGTCGTGCAGCTGGCGCATGGCCGGCGCCAGCAGTTCAAATACGGCCGCGTCGCGGTGCTGTACCAGGAAGCGGCGCTCGGTCGCCTGGCCTGGCAGCGGCGCCAAGCGCAGCTTGTGTTCCAGCTTGTGCGTGCGGATGAAGTAGCGCGCCATGGATTCGGCCACGATCACGCAGTCGATGCGCCCGCGCAGCAGCTTTTCAATGTTTTTTTCGTCGCTGATGCCGCCGCTGCGCAGCAAGCCGGCGCGCTCGATCCAGTCATCCAGGCCAGGATAGACGTAACCCAGCGTGACACCGAGCGTGGCGCCCTTGAGCGAAGCAGGGCGGTTCGGCATGACGGGCCGCGCAGCCAGCGACACCAGGGCGAAATGGTCGGTATCGAAGGGGACGGTCCAGTGGTATTTTTTCTGCGCGCGGTCGTCCAGCCATTCGGGCATCATGCCGATCACAATGCCATCGAGGGTGCCGTCTTCGAGCTTGACCTGCAGCCGCTTGCGCGGCATGTAATGTAATTCAAACTGCAGCTCGCCCAGGTTCTGGCGGTTGAGCCAGGCCACCAGGTCCGGATACACGCCACGCCCGTCGGCCAGCATCAGCGGCGCGAAATTGGCAGCAGTGTAGACATGCACTGGTTCGGCGTGCGCCGGCGCGGCCCATATCCCGGCCAGCATCGCTGCCACCGCCAGCACCATCTGTGCAATGTGCTTGTTCATACGGCTATCATATCACTGGGATGCACCGGCTTTGTCGGCCAGCGCGGCCAGAAACAGGCCGCGTTCGGCGTCGACAATGCGGTCGACATGGGCCGCATCCATGCCCATCGCTTCCAGCACCGAGGCAGATAACTGCAAGCTCGCCTCCAGCGTTTCGGGGACCACCATGGTGGCGCCAGCCTGCTTCAGCGCGAGCGCATGCTTTTCGTCGCGCGAGCGGGCGTACACGGCGACTTTCGGAAATTCGCGCCGGATGCCACGCACCGCGTGCAGGGCCGATGCGGCGTGGTCCATGGTCAGCACAATGGCAGGTGCCGCGCCGGCGTCGACCCGGCGCAGCAATTCCGCGCGCGAGGCGTCGCCAAAGTAGACTGGCAAGCCCTCGGCGCGCAGCTTGGCCACCAGGCGCGCATCGTTTTCAAACGCCACAAACGCGATGCCCTGGGCCGTGAGCAGGCGCGCCAGCTGCCGCCCCACGCGCCCAAACCCGGCGATGATAATCCGTCCGCGCACCGCTTCGAGCGCGTCGTGCGCCTGCGCGGCGGCAGCCAAATCAGCCGCGCTTTCCCAGCGTTCGCCCAGGCTGCGCCCCAGCCGCGCCAGCGGCGGCGTGACAAACAGCGACAGGCCCACGGCCAGCGTGATCAGCTGGCCCAGACCCGGTTCCACCAGCTTGCCCGCCACGGCGTAGCCGATCACAATGAAGGCGAATTCGCCGCCCTGACCGAGCAGCAAGCCACCTTCCAGTGCGCGCCCCCAGCTGAGGCCGCCCGCGCGAAACAGCAGTGCGACAACGCTGCCTTTGACCGCAAACAGGCCCGCCACCGCGGCGGCCAGCCACAATGGATGGGCAAGCATCAGGCGCACATCCATGTTCATGCCCACCGTCATGAAGAACAAGCCCATCAGCAAACCCTTGAACGGTTCGATCATCAGTTCGACTTCGTGCTTGAATTCGGTCTCGGCCAGCAGCACGCCGGCAATCAGCGCGCCCAGCGCCATGGACAGGCCCGCTGCCGCCGACAGGCCGGCAATGCCCAGCGTGGTCAGCAAAATGAGCGCCATGAACACGTCCGGCTGGCGGTGCCGGGCAAACGCGCGAAACAAAGGGTGGACCACGCGCCCGCCCACCAGGTAAATCATGGCGATGGCCAGCGCCGCCTTGAGCATCGCCAGCGCCACCAGTGCGCCCAGGCTGCCAGGCGCATCCTGGCGCATGGCGCCCACCAAAATCAGCAGCGGCACCACCGCCAGGTCCTGCAGCATCAGAACCGCAAACGCCGCCTGGCCGAGCGGACTGGTGGTGCTGTTCTGGGCCGTCAGCAACTGCATCACCACCGCGGTCGAGGACAGCGACAGCACGAAGCCGACAATGATGGCGGTATCGAGCCGGCCAAACAGCAGCCAGCTGGCCGCGCCAATCAACAGGGCACTGGCGCCCACTTGTAAGCTGCCAGCGCCAAAGACCCAGCGCCGCATGGCCCACAGGCGCGCGGCCGATAATTCCAGCCCGATCATGAACATCAGGAACATGACACCCAGCTCGGCCAGTGCCATCACGCCGTCGACGCGGGGGAAGGTCAGGTAGGCAAGCCAGGGTGTGGCCTGGGCAAACAGCCCCAGGCCAAACGGACCCAGCACGACCCCGACGGCCAGGAAGCCAAGCACCTGGTTGATGCGCAGCCGCGCCAGGGTGGGAATTAAAATGCCGGCCAGTGAGAGGAACAGGAGAATTTCACGCAGATAGGGGAAGCCATGTTCTTGCACCGGGTCGTCCTTGCAGAATAGTTTGGCGGCTATTCTAGCGCAAGGGGTGTTGCGCAATGGCGTGTTAACTGGCCTGGCGCTGGGCTTGCCCTGGCACGTGGCGTGTTTCGGCCACGAACAGGCGCTCGTCAAGCTGTTCAGGCTCTGTGCGCATGGCAATGTAACGGCCCAGCGCGTCGTCCAGTGGGGGCAGCAAAATGGCGCGCCGGCTGCTCAGGGCACTGTAATACGGCCGTCGCGCGGGGTAATGGAAGTCGGCCGCGAGGCGCAGTTCGAGCCGGCCAGGATCGATGCCGGCCTGGCATGCGGCTGCATGGGCCAGCTCGCCCCAGGTGAGGGCGGTGGCGTTGGTCAGGTGCCACACCCCGCACTCGCGGTCGATGATCAGGTCGAGGCAGGCATGCACCAGATCGGGCACATAGGTGGGCGAGACGGTGATGTCGCTCACGGCGGTAAACGGGGCGCCGCGCGCCAGGGTATCGAGCACGATGGTGACGAAATTGGCGCTGTCCCAGGGGCCGAAGAAGGAACTGGTGCGCACGATCAGCGCGCCGGCGTGCTGGGCAAGCACGATCTGCTCGGCCGCGGCCTTGCTGTGGCCATAGATGCTGAGCGGCCCCACCTCGGCATCTTCCATGTAGGGGAAGGCTTGCATGCCGTCGAACACCAGGTCGCTGGAGAAAGTGGTCAGGTGGACCTGGTGGCGCGCGCAGATGGCGGCCAGCGTGGCCGGGCCCTGGACGTTTTCGCGGTAACAGCGTTCGACATCGTGTTCTGCGTCGTCAACGCGCACATAGCCGCTGGCGTTGATCACGGCCCAGGGTGCGTACTGCTGCATGACCCGCTCTACCGAAGCCGGGTTGGCAATGTCCATTTCCTCGCGCGTGAGCAGGCGGTAAGCGAGATTGCGGCGCTGGCAGATGCGGGCAAAGGCGCGGCCCAGCGTGCCGGTGGCACCAGTGATCAAAATGGGCGATGGCGCCGCGGCGCTGGTCTCAGGCGGCAGCGCCGCTCCGGCGCGCGTGGCAATGGGCGGGCACAGGAAGCGGCCGGAACGGCGCCACCAGCCCAGTCCGTGCAACACCGGATGGGACAGCGGCGCATCGGCCGCCAGTTCGCGCATCATGCCGGCCAGCGCGGTGGGGCGCGGTTGCGGCCCGCGCACGTCGAACGGACCGGGTTCGTAGTAGCCCTTGTTTTGAGTCACCAGACTGTTCCAGTCGTACGAGCCGAGCAGGGCCCAGACCGTGACCGCGCGCAGGTCGATACCGCGCTGACGCGCGCGCTGACTTGCGTTCCAGATTTCCCGCAGCCAGCGCAATTGGTCTTCGCGATTGGCGTCGATATGCGCTTCGGTAACGGCCAGGGCAATGCCGTAGCGCTGCCAGACTTCGTCCAGCAGGGGGCCAATGCCGGCCGTGGGTGTAGCCAGCGCCCGCGCCGTTTCAATGTCGGCGCAGGGGCGCGCGCCTGCGTGGCCGCGGTAGTGGGCAGGGAAGCGCTCGGCCCGATGGTCGAGCCAGCGCTCGCTGGTGACGTAGTAATTGACGCCGATAACGTCGGGCGGGCAGGGGTTCGCGCGGAACCAGCTCAGTTCGGCCGGCGTGGCGCCGTGACGGGTCAGGTAGCGCCACAGTGCATGGCCGGGGCCGACACGGCCGCACAGCAGATCCCAGGCCAGCCAGCGCCGCTCGTTGTAGAAGGCGGCAGTGGCGCGCATGGGCCGGGTGCTGTAGGTTTTGCCCAGATCGTCGGTTTGCACCAGCCGGGCCTGGGGATTGACCGCGCGGATGGCCCGCATGGACAGCACGATGGCCTTGCACTGGTTGAGCAGGGCGCGGATGAACAGGGTGTTGCTGCGCCCGTGCGGGTACCACAGGCCGTACAGGGCACTGAAGCGGGCAGTCGTGAGCGGTTCGTTGACGGGCGTGTAATCGGATACCCAGGGATAGCGGCGCGCCACGGCGCCGGCAAATTCGGCCAGCCCGCTGGCAAAGTGGTCGTCGATCAGGCTGGTATGGCGCGGCCCGCTGCCGTGGTGGACCAGGCCAGCGATGGGCGCAATGCCAGCGGCGCGCAGCGCCTCCAGGCGGCGGTCGGGCCAGGACCAGTTGGCCTTGGCCAGTCCGTCTGGCGCGGTACTTTCCCAGAGCACAGGGTAGCGGATGGCCGCAATGCCGAGCGAGGCAAAACGGGCAATGTCGTCATCGCGATGGAGGTGACCATTGCGTTCGATCTGGTTGAAATAGTCGCTTTCAATCCGGTTGACGGTGCATTCGAGGCCGCCCCACAGTTGCAGGCGGCCAGCGCTGGGGTCGAACGGTGCTTGAGTCATGAAGCTTGCCCGCATGGTGATCATCTGAAAAATTAGATGGCCACCAAAACGGGAAAGTTCGTATTTCAAGGAGCAAGCTGACGCAGCGCAGTCATGCTGTGGATAGGTCTTGCATTGGCCTCAGAGCCGGCTTTTATTTGACACGCCGTACGGTCGGGTATTGCGTACTGCCTTCGATTTTCATGAACATCGCGCTGAACGATCCCTTTTCAATGCGGACCTTGACGTCGTTGCCGACGAAATAGGCCGAACTGCCGTCGACAATCTTCCACACTTGACCGTTGGCCAACGTAAATTGCTGGTTCGGTTCCCAGCCTTCGAACTTGCCTGGAATCGTGCTTTCGATGGCGTTGATCACCGCCTTCTGCGGCTGCCCGAACGATTGCTCGGCTGCTTTGATGGCCGCTGGCGATGCTGGCTCAGTGGCCTTGGCCAGCGGCTTGGCGGCCACACTGATGCCGTCGTAACAAGCCAGGCGCAAGGCCGGGTCCTTCAGGTTGCGGCAGGTCAGGACCGCGGCATCATCGGCAAATGCCGGTGTGGATGCCAGCAACATTACAAGCAGCAGTGGTTTCATGGTTCTCAATGGTAAATGGGTGACCCAAGTATTTTACCTGCAATTGTTGCGCCCACGCACGGCACCAGTAGCAGATTCCGATCCCGTGCGTGGCGTGCGCTGCTGCTATCGCGCACGCGCTGGCCCCGCGCCTGCCGGCATGCGAGCCTTGGCACTTTCTATACGGAGGCGACATGAGCAATCGATTGCGTCTGACGCAGCGCTGGATGCAGCGCGCGCTCTGGCTGGTGGCATTTGTCTTTGCCGGATTTCTGATTGGTCTGGGTGGTAAGCTGGTGGATAACTTGTGGGATGTCGAGCCGCCACTACGGTTGGAACAGTTCATCGATCCTGCACAGGGTGGCGCGGTCAAGCTGGCGTCCGAACAGGCCGAGCGCGCATTGCAGCGGGCCGACGATGCGCGCGACCAGGCCGCACAGAAACACAAGGTGGCGCGCGCCAACGCCGCCACGGCCCAGAGCACCTTTGCCAACTGGCTGATGACCCGTCGCGTCACGGCGCGGCCCGACCAGGACAGCGAACTGATCGAACGCACCCGCGCGCTGGACCAGCTCAAGGCGGCCGAACGGCAAGCGCTGGCGCAGGTGGAAGAGCAGGATCAGGCCCTGCTGGACGCACACCAGGCGCGTGAACGCGCGGCCAAGGCACAGGCAGCGTTGGAGACGCCGGCCCGGGCCGCGTTGGCAAAGGCGGAGCGGGCGCGTGAATTGCGCGTGTTCCTGTATCGCCTGGCGCTGACCTTGCCCTTGCTGGTGGTGGCGGGCTGGCTGTTTGCCAAAAAACGCCATACCCCGTCCTGGCCGTTTGTCTGGGGCTTCATCTTTTTTGCCACGTTTGCGTTTTTTGTGGAACTGGTGCCTTACCTGCCAAGCTATGGCGGCTATGTGCGCTATATCGTCGGGATCGTGGTTACGGTACTGGCTGGCCGCTACGCCATTGCAGCGCTGCAGCGCTACCTGGCGCGCCAGCAGGCAAGCGAAGCGCTGCCGGAAGCCAAACGGCGCCAGACACTGCGCTATGACATGGTCTATACGCGCCTGGCCAAGTCGGTCTGTCCCGGCTGCGAGCGGCCGCTGGATCTGAAAAACACGGGGCTCGACTTTTGCCCGCATTGTGGCATCGGCTTGTTCGATGCATGCGCCAGTTGCCACACACGCAAAAGCGCGTTTGCGCGCTTCTGCTTTGCGTGCGGCGCACCAGGGCAACTTGCGCTGCCCGATTGAGCGCGGTAGCCCTGCTTAGTCGCGCAGGTCGGCCGGCACCTTGCCGCCATTGGCGGCCAGCTTGTTCATGACCTGGCGGTGCAGCCAGATATTCATGGAGG
The DNA here is from genome assembly GCF_900129765.1 of Massilia sp. CF038. Taxonomy (GTDB): domain Bacteria; phylum Pseudomonadota; class Gammaproteobacteria; order Burkholderiales; family Burkholderiaceae_D; genus Telluria_A. The sequence continues at coordinate 1,272,404 of NZ_FQWU01000002.1, read as the reverse complement.
CGGAGTCGCCGGTGTCGCCCTTGTATTCGAGCTCCGCCGCCAGTTCCTTGCGCGACTGCAGGCTGCTGTCCAGATTGAGCAGCTTGAGCAGGTCGACAATCGAGGTGCGCCAGTTGAGCGTTTGTGCCTGTGGCATGCCACTTAGAATGGATTCGACGTCGATTTGTTCCATCGGCGCGGCAGGCGGCGCTGCGCTTGCCTGCGTGGCCGGTGCCGCCTGCGGTGCGCTGGACTGCATCGAGCCGCCTGGCGTGACCGGCGTGGTTTGCACGGCCGGATGCGAGGATGGGAAAATTTTATGGAAAATATTGCTGAGAATACCCACGGTGTGACTCCTTTAAGGTGAAGTTAATGACGCATGCCTTCGGCAACACGCCCCAGGACAATGGCCAGTGCGGCGCCGCCGATGGTTTTCACCAGGGTCGGATGTTCTGCGTAGAAGTCGCCCATGCGCTCGACAATGCCGGGGTCCTGTTGTTGCGCGTCTTCGGCAATCTGGCGCACCTGATCGGGCGTCATCTGGGCCGCTTGCTCGGGCGTGAGCGCGGCTGGGCTTTCATTGCCGCGGAATAAATGACTGAGAGCGCCGCCCGCCAGCGAGGCCAGCGTGCCGGGCCCGATGCCGCGCAGCATCTGGTTGAGCATGCCGGCGCGCTGGGTCGCGTCGCTCTTGTCAAACAACTGGCTGACCATGTGTGCAAATGGTGGCGTCTGGTCCGAGCGCAGCGCTTCGGTCACGCCCTGCGCGACGGATGCGCGCGGCGCGTTCTGGGCCACCTGGTCGAAGTCGTCCAGGGCGCGGCCTGCGTTCACGTTGGGCGCGCCGCCGAGATATTGCTGCAGTAAATTGCCGATATCGAATGCCATTGCGTGCCTCCAATTGTGCGAGAAAGAAACTTCGGCGCGCCGGGCGCGCCGTCTTGAGCACTGGAGCGTAAGCGGTCTGGCCGAATCGATCTGTTCGGCATCACACCGAGCGCATGGACAGGCCGTTTAATCGCCGATCAACTGGGCCGCGTCCACTTTTTTATAGCCGTGATAGAGGTTGTTGGCAAAGGTGTACTTCACGGCCTTGACCTTGTACGGCGTTTTTTCAAAGCTGCGCACGTACCAGCTGCGCGGGCCGCGATCGTCGCGTTTGGCGTCCGGCACGCCGCTCCAGATCACATTCCACTTGCCCTCGGTATCTTGCAGTTCGACTTTGCTGATGGCCTCGATCCCTTCGCCCGAGGGCACCACCACCCGCACTTCGGTGGCCGCCACCGGCTTCTCATAGCCAAGCTCGAGCGTATCAAAGCCGATGGTCTGGTTGTTGTTGAGCCAATCGTCGCCGTCAACCTTGCCGGTGGCATTTTTGGGCAGATTGCTGTCCGACGGTGCCGGGTCGCCAAAGGTACTGGAGGCGCTGGCCGTGCTGGCCCATTGCGCGCGCGGATCGTTGATGTACTGGTCTTCCATCGTGGCGTACTCGAGTGCCTTTTGTTTTTCCGCTTGCGCGCGCTGTTCGTCGCTTGGTTCGGCGGATGGCGCCGGCGCGGCGGGCGCGGCGACCGGGGCCGGGGTGGGCAAGGTTGGCGGCGCGGTGGTATCCGGTGCTTTCTTGCCACAGGCAACGAGCAGCAGCGGCGCGAGCAGAAGGGCAGTGCGGGAAAGTGGGTGCATGATCGAATCTCAATCTTATTTAAAAAACAAATATCGCACAAAGCCGCCAGCGCGGCAACAGACTTTCAGCCGAAAACAGGGAAGGGATGGACTTGTATTGCCTGGCGGCATACACTCAAATTTTCCGTGCATCAATAATTCGCCATGCTTTTTCTTGCCCTGATTGCCTTTGCAGCCGCCATGGCCGGCGCCATCGAATGGTGGGGGCGGACCCCCTGGATTGCGGCGCCCTACATCGTGGGCAGCGTGCTGTGCTTCGTCATGTACATGATGGACAAGGCAGCGGCGCGTGCAGGGCGCTGGCGCACCTCCGAAAATTTGCTCCTGCTCGCTGGCCTGGCCTGCGGCTGGCCAGGCGCCGTGCTGGCCCAGGCGCTGCTGCGTCACAAATCAAGCAAGCAATCATTCCGCGCCCGCCTCTGGGTCACGATCGTCCTGAATGCCGGTTTGTTCATCTGGCTGGTGTCACCCTGGTCGCCACTGCGCCACTTGCGGTAAACGCCAGCGTTTCGCCGTCGCCCGGCACCAGCAGGCGCGCGCCCAGGCCGCACGCACGCGCTGCCTGCGCCAGGGCGGCGCGGGTGGGCGGGCAGTGGCTCAGTGCTTCCAGGTGGTTGGCGATGACAGCACCAGTGGCCAGCTGCGCAAACGCCAGCGCTTCATCAGGCCCCATGATGATCTCGCCGCCCAGATCCAGGCGCGCACCGCCGGCCGGAATCACGCATACTTGCGGCTGGTGCGTCAGCACAAAGGCGCGCACCGTCTGCGACAGGATCGTGTCGCCGCTCAGGTAAAGACTGGGCTCGCCTGGCATGCGGATCAGGTAGCCGACCCCGTGTTCCATGATGCGCCCCACCCACCCCTCGCCATGCGTACAGCGTACCGTCTGGATGCTGCCCTCCAGGAACGGCACGGGCACAGCGTCGGCCGGCGCCAGCGCCTGAACATGCAGGCCGCGTGCGCGCAAGTACGGCGCGTCGTTCGCGCTGCAGAACACCGGTATGGCACGCTCGCGCAGAAAGCGTTTGCCGGCGCGGTCCAGATGGTCGAAATGGCCTTTTTGGCAGTGCGTGATGAGGCAGTGCGTCACGCCTGCTAGCGCCGCTTCGGCAACGTCTGGCAAATCGAGCAGCGGATTGCGCAAGCGTTTGCCGTCAAACAGGCGCAGGGGCGGCAGGGCTCCTTTCGGCGCCAGCATGGGGTCAACCAGAATCCGGTGCGCCCCGGTTTGAATGATGATGGTGGCGTTGCGCAGTTGGGTAATGTGCATGGTGCGCCTGTCTTAAAAGGGGATGTGCCGTGCTGCCAGGCGCTGTGCGGCTGTGCGTTCGACTTGCGCCACCACATCCTTCAAGGCTTGGGCTTGGCCGTCCGGCGTGCCATTTCCAAACGGCGGCGCAGGATAGTATTCAATGCCGAGCTGGATGGTGCGCGCCAGCGTGGTGCCGCCAAGCTGGCCGGCCAGGTAGAGCGCCGTGTCAACGCTGCTGGAAACCCCGGCGCCGGTGAGCAGACGGCCGTCGTGCACAAAACGCTCGGGCAGCACCTCGGCCCCGAATGCGCGTGCCTGTTCGCGTGCAAAATAGTTGGTTGTCACGCGGCGCCCGCGCAGCAAGCCGGCGGCGCCCAGCAGCAGCACGCCGTTGCAGATGCCAATTGTCCAGCTGCTGGCCGGGCTCACGCGTTCAATGCAGGCCAGCAGGGCGCTGTCCTGCAGCGCTGCCTGCACGCCAGGTCCGCCCGGCACATACAGGAGATCGGTGGCATGCAGATCGGCGTAGGACAGGGTGGCCATCAGGCCCAGCGCGCCGCTGTCGGCGGCCACCGGACCTGGCCTCGCGGCGGCAAATTCAAGCGTCATGCCGGGCACATTGGCCAGCACTTCATAGCCGCCCACCACATCAAGGGCGGTAAAGCCGTCAAACAGCAAAATTGAAAGTCGCATTCTGGTTCTCCTGTGGTTGATGGGAGCATTGTGGGCTGTCTCCTGCGTGCCAGGTATTGGCGGCTTCGCCATTTTTTATGGCATTATCGCCAGCATGACGACACAACACATATCGCTGCTCGCTTACCCGGGATGCATGGGAATGGAAGTATTCGGCCTGTCCGACACCCTGCTGTTGGCCAACCGTGTCGCGCAGGCGCTCGAGCCAGGCAGTGCAGCCTTGTTCAGCGTCAGCGTGATCAGCCTGTCCGGCGGCGAGATCGTCGCCGCTGGCGGTCTGCGGCTGGGAACCCAGCGGGCGCCCCGGGCGCCGCGCGGCCTGTTGGTGGTGCCGGGCATGGACCTGGGCAACCGCGCCGCCTGTCTCGCGCCGCATGCCAAGCTGGCGCCCGAGGTGGCCTATATCGCGCGCGCATTTGCCCGCGGCACCCGCGTGGCCGCTGTCTGCGTTGGCGCGTTTTTGCTGGGCGAGGCGGGCTTGCTGGACGGGCGCCGCGCGACCACCTCGTGGATGTTCGCGGCCGAACTGGCACAGCGGTTTCCGGCGGCCAAAGTCGATCCCGCCGCACTCTTGCAGGACGATGGTGGCGTTGCCACCACCGGTTCATTCAGCGCGGCCTTTGACCTGGCGCTCCACTTCATTGGCGCCAGCGCCAGTGCGCGCGTGCGGCGCGCAGTGGCGCGCATGGCGCTGCTCGATGAACGCAGCAGCCAGGCGGCATGGGTTGACCAGCGCATGCTGCCGCGCCCTGCAGCGAGCTTCGCCGCCAACGTGGCGCGCTGGCTCGATCTGCGCCTGGCCGAGTCCTACCACCTGGCGACGCTGGCTGCCGCCTTCCACGTCAGCGGACGCACCTTGCTGCGCCGGTTCAAAGACGAAACGGGCCAGTCGCCGCTGGCGTATTTGCAGCAGGCCCGCATTGGCAAGGCCAAGTTGTTGCTTGAAACAGATGCGTGCAGCGTGGCACAGGTGACCGAGGCGGTGGGCTATGGCGATGTGGCCACCTTCGGCGCGCTGTTCAAGCGCCACGTCGGCCATACGCCGGCCGAGTACCGGCGCCGTTTTCGCGCCGCCGCCGGTCAATAGTGCTAGCATGGCGCCCATGTGGACCTACCCTCGATTTCTCGCGCACCGTGGCGGCGGCAAGCTGGCCCCGGAAAACACCATCGCCGGCTTGCAGTGCGGCCTCGATCACGGCTACCGCGCCGTCGAATTCGACGTCATGCTGGCGCGCGACGGCGTGCCGGTGGTGATGCACGATCCCTACCTGGGCCGCACCGTGGCCGGCAGCGGCAACGTGTTCGATTACGACGCCGCCGAACTGGTGGCCATGGACGCCGGCAGCTGGTTTGGGGCCCGCTTCCAGGGCGAGCCGGTGCCGCTCTTTACCGAGTTTGTCGACTTTTGCCGCACCCACGGCATCTGGATGAATATCGAGATCAAGCCGGCCGACGGCTTTGAAGAGGCCACAGGCAAGGCCGTGGCCGAGCTGACCCGCGCCATCTTCGGGCTGGAGATCGCGCGCGAAGATCCCATGGTGCCGCTGCTGTCGTCGTTCAGTACCGTGGCGCTGGCCGCTGCCAAGGCCGCCGCACCGGATCTGCCGCGTGCTTTGCTGATTGATGACGTTCCGCCCGACTGGCTGGCCCAGGCGCGCGTGCTGGAAGCGGTGGCTGTTCACACCAATCACAAGTTGCTCACGCCGGCGCTGGCCAGGCAGATCAAGGATGCCGGGTTCGGGTTGTTTTGCTACACCGTCAACGATGCCGCGCGTGCCGGGGAAATCATGGCTTGGGGTGTGGACGGCATGTGTACCGACCGGATTGATTTGATCGGGCCTGCGGGTCCACGCTGAGCCGCCCCACATCGCCCTCGCGCAGGCGGGGGCCTATTCCAGTGGTCCGAATCCGGTGAGGCGGCATGGGCACCCGCCTTCGCGAGTGCGATGTAACACTGATCTCCGTGCGCCGCCAAAACATCGCCCTCGCGCAGGCGGGGGCCTATTCCACTTGTCCGAATTCGATGAGGTGGCATGGGCACCCGCCTGCGCGAGTGCGATGTAACACTGATCTCCGTGCGCCGCTACCACATCGCCCTCGCGCAGGCGGGGGGCTATTCCACTTGTCCGAATCCGGTGAGGTGGCATGGGCACCCGCCTTCGCGAGTGCGATGTAACACTGATCTTGGCGCCGCCAAAACATCGCCCTCGCGCAGGCGGGGGGCTATTCCACTTGTCCGAATTCGGTGAGGTGGCATGGGCACCCGCCTTCGCGAGTGCGATGTAACACTTATCTCCGTGCGCCGCTACCACATCGCCCTCGCGCAGGCGGGGGGCTATTCCACTTGTCCGAATTCGATGAGGTGGCATGGGCACCCGCCTTCGCGAGTGCGATGTAACACTGATCTTGGCGCCGCCAAAACATCGCCCTCGCGCAGGCGGGGGGCTATTCCACTTGCCCGAAGTCGGCAAGGCTCCCCTGTGTATATCCCTCCCGGCGACTACGCTATAATCGATTTTTTATAGCATGCTGCTCTTTCTCGCCCAAACGACATGAAATCATCCGAAATTCGCGACAAATTCCTTAAATTCTTCGAATCCAAAGGCCACACGATTGTCCGTTCCAGCTCGCTGGTGCCGGGGAATGACCCCACCCTGTTGTTGACGAACAGCGGCATGGTCCAGTTCAAGGACGTGTTTACCGGCACTGACAGCCGCCCCTACACCCGCGCCACCTCCGTGCAGCGCTGCGTGCGTGCCGGCGGCAAGCACAATGACCTGGAAAACGTCGGCTACACCGCGCGTCACCACACTTTCTTTGAAATGCTGGGCAATTTCAGCTTTGGCGACTACTTCAAGCGCGACGCCATCAACTACGCCTGGGAGCTGCTGACCAAGGTCTACGGCCTGCCGGCCGACAAGCTGACCGTCACTGTCTACATGGAAGACGACGAAGCCTACGACATCTGGGCCAACGAAGTGGGCGTGCCGAAAGAGCGCATCATCCGCATCGGCGACAACAAGGGTGCGCGCTACGCGTCCGATAATTTCTGGCAGATGGCCGACACCGGCCCATGCGGCCCTTGCACCGAGATCTTCTACGACCATGGCGCCGACATCGCTGGCGGTCCGCCTGGCTCGCCCGACGAAGATGGCGACCGTTTCATCGAAATCTGGAACCTGGTGTTCATGCAGTTCAACCGCGACGAAGCGGGCGTGATGCACAAGCTGCCAAAACCATGCGTCGATACCGGCATGGGCATGGAACGCCTGGCCGCCGTGCTGCAGCACGTGCATTCGAACTACGAGATCGACCTGTTCCAGGCCCTTATTAAAGCCGCTGCGCGCGAAACCGGCGCCACCGACCTGGAAAACAAGTCCCTGCGCGTGATCGCTGACCATATCCGCGCGTCCGCCTTCATGATCGTCGACGGCGTCATTCCTGGCAGCGAAGGCCGTGCCTACGTCCTGCGCCGCATCATCCGCCGCGCCCTGCGTCATGGCCACAAGCTGGGTCAGACCAAGGCCTTCTTCTACAAGCTGGTGGCCGATCTCGCCATCGAGATGGGCGCCGCCTATCCGGAGCTGGAAGAAGCCAAGGACCGCGTCGCCCAGATGCTCAAGGCCGAGGAAGAGCGCTTTGGCGAGACGCTGGAAACCGGCATGAAAGTACTGGAAGCGCAGCTGGCCAAAGACGGCAAGGGCATTGACGGCGCGACTGCCTTCACCCTGTACGAAACCTATGGCTTTCCGCCCGATCTGACGGCTGACATTTGCCGCGAGCGCGGTCTGTCGTTCGACCAGGCCGGCTACGACGCGGCTCTGAAAGAAAGCCAGGACCTGTCGCGCAAAGGCGGCAAGACCACCAAGGACAGCAAGGTCGATTACGCGGGCGAAAAGAACAAGTTCGTCGGTTACGACAATCTCGTTTTCAGCAGCAAGGTCGTGGCACTGTATGCCAATGGCAGCGCAGTGCAGGAACTGGCGCCTGGCCAGGACGGCATCGTGGTGCTTGACACCACCCCGTTCTACGCCGAATCGGGCGGCCAGGTGGGCGACCAGGGTGTCATCAGCGCGGGCAGCGCGCAGTTTGTCGTCAGCGACACGCTCAAGATCCAGGCTGACGTCTTCGGCCACCACGGGGTGCTCAAGTCCGGCGCATTGAAGGTGGGCGACGCGGTCAGCGCCAATGTGGATGAAGCGATCCGCGCGCGCACCATCCGCAATCACTCCGCGACCCACCTGATGCACAAGGCGCTGCGCGAAGTGCTGGGCGGCCATGTGGCGCAAAAAGGCTCGCAGGTCGATGCCGAGCGTACCCGCTTCGACTTCTCGCACAACGCGCCGCTGACGGCCGAAGAAATCGCCAAGGTCGAAACCATTGTCAACCGCGAAATCATCGACAACCATGCGACCCAGGCGCAGCACATGTCGTTTGACGACGCCGTCAAGCATGGCGCCATGGCGCTGTTCGGCGAAAAATACGGCGACGAAGTGCGCGTGCTCGACATCGGCACCTCGAAAGAGCTGTGCGGCGGGGTGCACGTGCAGCGCACGGGCGATATCGGCCTGTTTAAAATTGTCGCTGAAGGCGGCGTCGCTTCCGGTATCCGCCGCGTGGAAGCGGTGACGGGCGAGGGCGCGCTGGCTGTGGTGCAGTCGCTCGACAAGAACCTGAAAGAAGCCGCAGGCGCACTGAAAACCCATCCGGACGAACTGACCGCCCGCATCGCCCAGGTGCAGGATCACGTCAAGTCGCTCGAGAAGGAACTGGCCGCGCTCAAGTCGAAACTGGCAGCCGGGCAGGGCGACGAACTGGTGACCCAGGCAGTGGACGTGAACGGTATCAAGGTGCTGGCCGCGACCCTCGACGGGGCCGACGTGGCGCGCTTGCGCGAGACGATGGACAAGCTCAAGGACAAGCTGAAAACCGCCGCCATCGTGCTGGCCAGCGTGGCCGATGGCAAGGTCAGCCTGATTGCCGGCGTGACCGCCGACGCGACGTCCAAGGTCAAGGCGGGCGAGCTGGTCAACTTTGTCGCCCAGCAGGTGGGCGGCAAGGGCGGCGGCCGTCCAGACATGGCGCAAGCTGGTGGTACCGATCCAAGCGGCCTGCCAGCAGCGCTGCAAGGCGTGGCAGCCTGGGTGGCCCAGCGCGCCTAATACCACATCGTCCTCGCGGAGGCGGGGACCCATCCCACGTTGAGCAACTTCGGTCACGTGGAATGGGTCCCCGCCTTCGCGAGGACGACGTTTTAGTGGGGTTTACCTAAGTCCTCATGCCTCCTGCATTCCTGCCGTTCCTCCCCGTTTCTCCCTCTGTCAGCCGCATTAGAACGTGGCAATTGCGACATGTCCATTGTCGTTGTGACCATGCAACAAAAAACTTATATATTGGTGCGGTGCGTCAAATTTATGGAATTCAGGTATATTGACTTCCGTGAGCATGACAACCAACCCAGCAGAGCATTCGATGAGCGATACCACGTTCGACAACGAAATCATGGAATTCCAAAAGGAACTTGATGCCCGCGGTCTCAACTGTCCACTGCCAATCTTGAAAGCCAAGAAGGCATTGGCCGAGATGGCCACCGGGGAAGTGCTGAAAATCGTCGCAACCGATTCCGGTTCCGTGCGCGACTTCCAGGCCTTTGCCAAGCAAACCGGCAACGCCCTGTTGTCGCACTCGCAAAACGGCTTCGAGTTCACGTTTTTGATGCGCCGCAAATAAGCATTTTTCACTGGGGCAGGCTCGTACCTTCGCCCCTTGTTTCCCATTCAATCGCGCGCCCATGAAGATTAGGTGTTTTCCTCTAGCTAAAAATCGCACGATCGTGCTTTAATTTAGTGTTGAAACGATTTTCCTCTTATAATCTAGGCCACTTTAGCAAACGTCACCAATTACATTTCCCAAAGGCATACCTATGAAAGTCCTGGTTCCCGTCAAACGCGTTGTCGATTACAACGTCAAAGTACGCGTCAAGTCCGATGGCAGCGGCGTCGATATCGCCAACGTCAAGATGTCGATGAATCCGTTCGACGAAATCGCACTCGAAGAAGCGATGCGTCTGAAAGAAGCCGGCAAGGTGACCGAAGTGATCGCCGTGTCCTGCGGTGTAACCCAGTGCCAGGAAACCCTGCGCACCGGCATGGCCATTGGTGCCGACCGCGGCATTCTGGTGGAAACCAGCGCCGAACTCGAGCCGCTGGCAGTCGCCAAGCTGCTCAAGGCCCTGGCCGACAAGGAACAGCCACAGCTGATCATCCTGGGCAAGCAAGCCATTGACGACGACTCCAACCAGACCGGCCAGATGCTGGCAGCCCTGCTGGGCTGGCCGCAAGCGACCTTCGCCTCGAAAGTGGTGCTGGAAGACGGTAAAGTGACCGTGACCCGCGAAGTGGACGGCGGCCTGGAAACGCTGGCGCTGACGCTGCCAGCCATCGTCACCACCGACCTGCGCCTGAACGAGCCGCGCTACGTGACGCTGCCAAACATCATGAAGGCCAAGAAAAAGCCGCTTGACGTCGTCAAGCCGGAAGACCTGGGTGTGGATGTGGCCGCGCGCCTGAAGACCCTGAAAGTTGTCGAGCCAGCCAAGCGTTCGGCCGGCATCAAGGTTCCGGACGCCGCAACCCTGGTTGCCAAGCTGCGCACCGAAGCCAAAGTTATTTAATAAAGGACAGATCATGGTCGCATTAGTCATCGCAGAACACGACAACGCATCCCTGAAGGGAAGCACCCACCACACCGTTACCGCCGCTTCGCAGTGCGGTGGCGAAGTCCACATCCTGGTCGCTGGCAGCAACTGCGGCGCCGCCGCAGCGGAAGCTGCGCAGATCGCCGGCGTGACCAAGGTGCTGGTGGCCGACGCCGCTCACCACGCTGACGGCCTGGCCGAAAACGTGGCCGAGCAAGTGCTGGCCATCGCCGGCGCCTACTCGCACATCCTCGCGCCTGCCACCGCCTACGGTAAAAACATCCTGCCGCGCGTGGCCGCCAAGCTGGACGTGGCCCAGATTTCCGAAATCACCAAGGTCGATTCGCCAGACACCTTTGAGCGCCCGATCTACGCCGGTAACGCGATCGCCACCGTGCAGTCGTCCGACAAGGTCAAGGTCATCACCGTGCGCACCACCGGTTTCGATTCGGCTGCCGCCACTGGCGGTTCGGCCGCCACCGAAGCAGTTGGCGCCGTTGCCGATTCGGGCAAATCGTCCTTCGTTGGCCGTGAACTGGCCAAGTCGGACCGTCCGGAACTGACCGCTGCCAAAGTCATCGTGTCTGGTGGCCGTGGTATGGGTTCGGGCGACAACTTCAAGATCCTCGAGCCATTGGCCGACAAGCTGGGCGCAGCCATGGGCGCGTCGCGCGCTGCGGTCGACGCAGGCTTCGTGCCAAACGACTGGCAAGTGGGCCAGACCGGCAAGATCGTGGCGCCATCGCTGTACATCGCCGTCGGTATCTCGGGCGCGATCCAGCACTTGGCCGGCATGAAGGATTCGAAGACCATCGTTGCCATCAACAAGGATCCGGAAGCGCCGATCTTCTCGGTCGCCGACTACGGCATCGTGGGCGATCTGTTCGAAGTCGTGCCAGACCTGGTCAAGCAACTCGGCTGATAGCCAGCGCAAAGACGCATTCCACCATGAGGCAAGAACCCATGGCGGGATGCGTTTTTTTTTGCGGTGTCGTCCTCGCGAAGGCGGGGATCTATAACACATGTCCGAATTCGGTCAGCGTGCTATGGGGCAGGCGCATGCGCCTGCACCTGCGCGAGGGCGATAAAAGTGGCGCTAACTTTTACAGAACAAAACTAGGAGATCATGGTGAGCTACAACGCCCCCATCAAAGACATGCTGTTCGTGATGAACGAACTGGCCGGACTGTCCACCGTCAACGCGCTGCCTGGCTGTGAAGACGCCACCGCCGACACGGTCGAAGCGGTACTCGAAGAAAATGCCAAATTCTGCGGCAGCGTGGTCGCGCCCCTGAACTGGACCAGCGACAAGGACCCGAGCTTCTGGCACGACGGCCAGGTCACCACTGCCAAGGGCTTCAAGGAAGCGTTCAAGAGTTTTGCCGAAGCGGGCTGGCAGGGCGTGCAGCACCCGACCGAATTCGGCGGCCAGGGCTTGCCCAAGCTGGTTGCCACGCCGTGCATCGAAATGCTCAATGCGGCTTCGATTTCATTTGCGCTGGTGGCGCTGCTGTCCGATGGTGCCATTGAAGCGCTGCTGACAGCCGGCTCCGACCAGCAGAAGGCGACGTACCTGGAGCCACTGGTATCAGGCAAGTGGACCGGCACCATGAATCTGACCGAGCCGCAGGCCGGTTCCGACCTGGCTGCCGTGCGCACCCGCGCCGTGCCGCAGGGCGATGGCACCTACAAGATCTTCGGCACCAAGATCTTCATTACCTACGGCGAGCACGACATGGCCGAGAACATCGTGCACCTGGTCCTGGCGCGTACGCCGGACGCGCCCCCTGGCGTGAAGGGCATTTCGCTGTTCATCGTGCCGAAATTCCTGGTCAATGCCGACGGCACCCTGGGCGCGCGCAATGATGCGCACTGCGTCTCGATCGAGCACAAGCTCGGCATCAAGGCCAGCCCGACTGCCGTGCTGCAGTTCGGCGACCATGGCGGCGCCATCGGCACCCTGGTAGGCGAAGAAAACCGCGGTCTCGAATACATGTTCATCATGATGAATGCAGCACGCTTCGGCGTGGGCATGCAGGGCATCGGCCTGGCCGACCGCGCCTATCAGCAAGCGGTGGCCTTTGCCAAAGACCGCGTGCAGTCGCGCGACCTGGCCGGTTCGCCGGGTCCGGTATCGATCATTCACCACCCGGACGTGCGGCGCATGCTCATGTCGATGCGCTCGCAGGTGGAAGCGGCGCGCGCGCTGGCCTACTTCGGCGCGGGCGTGAGCGACGTTGCCCATCACGACGAGAATCCGGACACGCGCGCGGCCAATCTGGCAGTGTACGAATACCTGGTCCCGATCATCAAGGGCTGGTCGACCGAAATGTCGCAGGACGTCACCCGCGACGGCGTGCAGATCCACGGCGGCATGGGCTTCATCGAAGAGACGGGCGCCGCCCAGCACTACCGCGACGCCAAGATCCTGACCATCTACGAAGGCACCACTGCGATTCAGGCCAATGATCTGGTCGGCCGCAAGACAGTGCGCGACGGCGGCGCCGTAGCCAAGTCGATCCTGGCCCAGGTGCGTGCCACCGAAGCGCAGCTGGCAGCGGCCAAGGGTGACGATTTCAAGGCCATGCATCGCGCGTTGACCGAAGGCAGTGCGGCGCTCGAAGCCGTTGTCGACTACGTTGCCGGTAACATGAAGTCCGACATCAAGGGCGTGTTCTCGGGCAGCGTGCTGTATCTGAAGCTCGCTGGCATTGTGCTTGGTGGCTGGATGATGGCGCGCGCGGCGCTGGTAGCGCAGCAGCGGCTCGATGAAGGGGCAGGGGATGCCTCGTTCTACAAGGCCAAGATCGCGACGGCGCGCTTCTTTGCAGACCACATTCTGAGCCAGGCAGCGGGTCTGCGCACGGCAATTGTGGAAGGCAGTGCAGGCGTGCTGGCCTTGAGCGAAGACCAGTTCTAAGCAAACCACCACATCGTCCCCGCCTTCGCGAGGACGATGTGTTTGGCGCTAACTAATTACATATGCGTAATCGACTTGCCCGCATTGCGCACGCGGTGAGCCTGGCAGCGGGTCTGCGCACGGCAATTGTGGAAGGCAGCGCAGGCGTGCTGGCCTAAAGCGAAGAGCAGTTCTAAGCAAACCACCACATCGTCCTCGCGGAGGCGGGGACCTATACCACGTTGAATAACTTCGGTAACGTGGCATGGGTCGCGAGGCGTCGCACCGCCGCCTGCGCGAGGACGATGTGGTTGGCTAATTACATACGCGTAATCGACTTGCCCGCATTGCGCACGCGGTCGCCGCGCTGCAGTTGTGGGTCGTGTTCGAAACCGAAGGTGCGGCGCTGGCCGTTTTCGTATTCGACTTCCACGTTCCAGACCTTGGTCGAATTGGCGCTTTCCTGAATCTTCTTGCCAGCGTAAGCGCCGCCGACCGCACCGGCCACGGTGGCCACCTTGCGGCCGTTACCGCCGCCCACTTGATTACCAAGCAAGCCGCCCACCACGCCACCGCCAATCAGGCCCAGCGCATTGCTTTCGCCTTTGCGGGTCGATACATTGACCGACAGCACCTTGGCGCAATCATTGCAGCCGCCGCCGCGCTGAGCATCATTGCCCGGATTGCGTGCCTTGGCTTCAGCCAGCAGGCGCGTGTTTTCTTCCTTGGCGGCGCGCAGGCATTTCATGCGCTGGCCGTTGTTGCGTTCATCATTGCAGATGGCGCGGTCTTCCGCGTAGCGGGCAGCCGCTTCACGGGTATCCGTCTCGTATTGGTCGCGTGGTGCTGCCTGAGCGCTCAGCATGACAAAACCGAGGATCATGCCTAAGAAATATGGACGTTTTAACATTGTTGTTCTCCTGAATAGTGTATTGTTACGGGTTAAGCAAAAGCATTGTAAGCCAGCTGGTGTGGCGAAAACATTCTTTGTTTCTTCTGCTCACACATTCGTGCGGCCAAATATAATGGTGTGTGGCACAGTTCGTTACGCGAACATGAACAACCCTCTCAGTCAGGAAACGTCGTGAAAACTAAAATCCCGGCCCTCCGCCTGCCGGCGGCCGTAACTCTTGCAATGACGCTGGCTGCCTGCGGCGGCGGCGGTGGTGGCAGCGGCGGTACCACGCCCAATATCGTGCTCACGCCGCCGGACAGCTGCTCGAGCCAGATTCAGATTGTCTCTGATGCAACGGTCGCCAGCGGCAAAGTGGCGGGTGCTGCCGTGTTGTCGTGCGGCGCGCCGCTGCAAAGCGTGGTGTGGTCGCAGGTCAGTGGGCCGCAAGTGGCCTTGAGTGCGGCGGAGACGCCAACCGTGGCCATCGAAACCGCAGGCAAGGTCGGCACTGTGCGTCTGAAAGCCGACGTTGTGCTGGCCAATGGCAGCCCTGCCTCGGCCACTGCCGACATCGTGATTGACGCTGCGCCGGCATCGAGCTACATCACGCTGCGCAACGACCATTCAGTGCGTCCGGGGACGGATACCTCGATTCGTGCCTGGCCTTATCTGGCCGCAAGCGGCGAAACGGTGACCAACATTACATGGACCCAAGTGGCCGGCCCGAAGGTCACGATGGACACCACGGATAAGAGCGTGCTGATGTTCAAATCGCGCGATCTGGCCGACGTGCCGAACGATGTCGCGCTGAAGTTCCGTGCCACGGTGACCACCAGCACCGGCAAGACGGATTCGGACGACGTGATCGTCAGCATTGACCGCCAGGCGGCGACGCCGAACGGCTATATTTTCGAACACACAGCGCGCGTGCATCCGTACCGCAAGGCCAGTGCCTACGCCGGCGTGCTGGCCAAGTGCACCTACGATGTCAGCCTGTACTTCGTCAGCAGTACGAATCATAATCTGTGCCCGGTCTCGACCTTGCCGCTGCTCTCGACTGAAGCCGGCGTCGGCAAGGACGCCAGCATTGAGCAAATCATGGGCCGCGTGCTTGTGTCGCACGATTTCCTGGGCGCGAACTTCCAGAACTTCCTGGAAAATCAGGACCCTGCTGGTGACTTCCGCAAGTTGCTGGGTGGCGTGACCGCGATTGTGATCGGTTCGCATGTGCGTCCGAGTTTCTACACGGTGGGCACTGGCGCAATTTACCTTGATGCCAATAATCTGTGGATGACACCCGAGCAGCGCGATGTGGTGACCGAGGTGCCTGACTATCGCTCCAGCTTTGGCGACAGCCTGAATTTCACCGGTCTCGGCCGCATTGTGCAGAACAATGACTATGTGCTGGAAAGCTATCCGATCTACGAACGTGATACGCGTCCGATTACCCAGGTACAAGTGGTGCTCGGCCGTCTGATGTACCACGAACTGGCCCACGCCAACGATTTCTTCTCGCCAAACGACCGCAATTTGAATGGTGCTTTGCCTATCTATCTGAATGCCATTCCACGCTTGGATAGCTTGGCGCTACCATCGGATGCGCTGGCCAAGGCGTATCCGCTGACGTCGCCGCAGATGAAACGTCTCGGTCAAATCCTGTATTTGGGCAAACCAGCCGAGCCTTTCGAGAAAGCCTACACGGCGGCGCAAGTGGGTGCCTTCTTCGAGGCTGACGTTGCCAATGACGACTATGCGTATTCGATCAACGGCACCGACAGTTCGCGCGAAGATCTGGCGATGCTGTTCGAAGAATTCATGGTCAGCTATCGCTACAACTTCCAGTATGACGTGGCTTACACCAACGCCTTCAAGGATGGCGATACCGCTGAAACGCTGATCGTTGGCTGGGGCCAGCGTGGCCGCATTGGCGCACCTGGTGTCAAGCCGCGTATCAAGCTGGTGTTGCAGAAGATCGCTCCGTGGATCGATCCTGCCGAAGTGGATTTGCTGCCTGCCCCTATTCAGATGAAAGTGGGCAAGAGCTGGGCGGCCAACCTGAATCCGGCCACCGCCCTGAGCAGTTCCAGTGTGCGTCCGGCCAGCTTCATGACCGGCACCGCCAGCAAGCAGCAAGTGCGTGACGATATGGCAAACCGCCGTGCCGCGCACTAAGTAGATGCAGTAAGAGCAGTACTGCGGCTGAGTCCTTAGACTCAGCCGTAGGCGCCGCCTGTGTAGCTCAGGTCGACAAAGCGCGTCATCGTCAGAATCAGGGCGGTGGTTCCAACCAGCATGGTCGCTACCAGCAGCACGGCGACGATCCAGCTGGTGTCGGACTTCTTGCCGGAGCCGGCATTGAAGGCCGCGTCAAATTTCTCATCCGGCATCAGGCCGATGATGAGTGTCTCCAGATAACCCACCAGAAACGAGATGGCAACAGGCAGCAGCTTGTAGAATTCGTTCGCCTGTGGCATCAGACCGATCACCAGACCGGCAATGGGCACGCTGGCCACATGCATCAGTCCGATCTTGTCGAGACTGCCACGCAGGTAAAAGCGGTGCGCGCCAAGGCCGCCTGCAAGCAAGGCGAGGAAGGTGGCGAAGGTCTTGTTTTTGTGTGAAGTAGGCATGAAAAAAGATCGTAAAAGGCAGTCTGGGGCGGCTGCAAAGGCGCCAGTATCGGTCAAAACTGCCGCGTTCACGCAGTTTTCTCCATTTTGACAGGGCAGGGGCATTGGCGCTGCCGGCCAAAATAGGCGATAATGCTCGATTCTTCCCGATGTGCGCGCCTTGTTGTCATTAACGCTTGCTGCTGTGCGGCGGAGCGCGCTATAATTGTCGGCTTTTTCCGCCCAGCACAACTTTTTGGAATTATTATGGTCGTTATTCGTTTAGCACGTGGAGGCGCCAAGAAGCGCCCATTCTTCAACATCGTTGCAACGGACTCGCGCAATCGCCGCGATGGCCGCTTCATCGAGCGCATTGGTTTCTACAACCCAATGGCAGCCGGTGCTGAAGTTGGCCTGCGTATCGCCGCAGACCGTCTGGCTCACTGGCAAGGCGTTGGCGCACAACTGTCGCCAACCGTTGCACGTCTGGTTGCAAGCCAGCCAAAAGCAGCTTAATTGTCTGTTTCAGGTTTGAGCGGTCCGGCAGCATCCGGGGTGCAAGCCCCCGACGATCTGACGCAAGTCGGATATGTGTCCGGCGCCTTTGGCGTCACCGGTTCGATTCGGGTCACCCCGTTTTCGGACGATGCGGATGCGCTGCTGGCCGTCAAAACCTGGTGGCTGGATAAACCGGCCTTGCGGACCGTTTCGGTACGGACTGCAAAAATGCACGGCGGCGACGTCGTGGCCCAGCTGGTCGACACGCTCGGGCGGGATGCTGCGGAGGCGCTCAAGGGCGCCGCTGTGTCGATTCCGCGCAGCCAGTTTCCCCAGTTGCCGGCAGATGAATTTTACTGGTCCGATCTGATCGGGCTGGACGTAGTGAACCTGCAAGGCGAGGCCTTGGGACAGGTGACCGACATGATGCACAACGGCGCGCAAAGCATTTTGCGCATCACTCCTGTGCCTGATGCCGCGGTAGACAAGGCGCCTGAGCGCCTGATCCCGTTTGTCGACCAGTTCGTCAAGACCGTTGACCAGGCAGGCAAAAAAATAACGGTGGACTGGGGCCTCGATTATTAAGGCCCCCGCCACGCAGCGAGGTTCCGATGCAGTTTGACGTCGTGAGCTTGTTTCCAGAGATGTTTGCCGCGCTGACGCAGTCGGGTGTGACCCGCCGCGCGTTCGAGCAAAAGCGCTGGGGCTTGTCGACCTGGAATCCACGCGATTTCACCAGCGACAATCACCGTACGGTGGACGACCGCCCGTATGGCGGTGGCCCCGGGATGGTGATGCTGGCCAAGCCGCTGGAGGCTGCCATTGGCGCCGCCAAGCAGCGTCAGGTCATGCTGGAATTGCCAGTGCCGCGCGTGGTGTTCATGTCCCCGCAAGGCAAGCCGCTGACCCATGAGAAGGTCATGCAGCTCAAGGAAGAACCGGGTCTGGTGTTGCTGTGCGGCCGTTACGAAGCAGTCGACCAGCGTTTGCTGGACCGGGTGGTCGATGAAGAAATCAGCCTCGGCGATTTCGTGCTGTCGGGCGGTGAATTGCCGGCGATGGCGCTGATGGATGCGGTGGTGCGGCAATTGCCGGGCGTGCTGAACGACGATGCTTCGGCAGTCGAAGACAGTTTCGTCAAGGGCTTGCTCGATTCGCCCCATTACACGCGGCCGGACAGTTATGAAGGTGTGGGCGTGCCGCCAGTGCTAATGGGCGGCAACCACGCAGAGATCGTCAAGTGGCGGCGCGAGAAGATGCTTGAAGCGACTGCCCGCAAGCGGCCCGATTTGCTGCTCAAGGCGCGCAGCGCCGGACAGCTGAGCAAGGCCGACGAAAAGTTTTTGGCAGGTTTGTAAACCTGTTGTTTCAACCGACTGCGGGCATGTCGCTCGCCGTCAAACCCCATCCTCTACTGGGCGTAGGTAGTGCCAGCACGATGGTTATTGGAGTTATAAAAATGAACCTGATTCAACAACTTGAGCAAGAAGAAATTGCCCGTCTGGGTAAATCGATTCCTGATTTCGCACCTGGCGATACCGTTATCGTCAACGTCAACGTCGTCGAAGGCACCCGCAAGCGCGCCCAGGCATACGAAGGCGTGGTGATCTCCCGTCGCAACCGTGGCCTGAACTCGAACTTCATCGTTCGTAAGATTTCGTCCGGCGAAGGCGTAGAGCGTACGTTCCAGCTGTATTCCCCGCTGATCGCATCGATCGAAGTCAAGCGCCGTGGTGATGTTCGCCGCGCCAAGCTGTACTACCTGCGTGAGCGTTCGGGTAAATCGGCACGTATCAAAGAGAAACTGCCAAACCGTCGCGCTGCTTCCGCTGCTGCACCTAAGTAATCTTAGCGGCTGCGTTACTGAAAAGGCATCCCTTCCCGGATGCCTTTTTTTGTTTATAGGACAAGTGTTTTGTCAAAGATTTCATTCGATCCAGAGAAACTGCCCGTTGACGCGGTAGGCGCCGAGGGCGCGCTCGATGCCGAGCGCCTGCTGGCCCACTGGTTGCGTGCGCGCTTTGCCAACCCGGTGGCATGGGAAGCGGAACCGGCCGAAGCGGCTTTCATGCAACGCGAACGCATTACCGCTGCTGCGGTCCTGATTGCGCTGGTCGAGCGCGAAGCGGGTTTGTCGATGCTGCTGACCCAGCGCACCGCGCATCTGACCGACCACGCGGGCCAGATCAGCTTTCCGGGCGGGCGCGCAGAAGATTACGACAGCTCGTCCGTTGACACGGCCCTGCGCGAAGCCGAAGAGGAAATCGGCCTCGATCGGCAGCATGTGGAAGTGCTGGGCACCTTGCCCGATTACGTGACTGGCACCGGTTACCGCGTGACACCGGTGGTGGGCCTGGTCAAGCCACCGTTTGCGCTGACGCCCGATCCCGACGAAGTGGCCGAAATCTTCGAAGTGCCGCTGGCGTTCCTGATGAACGCGGAAAATCATCGGCGCCTGTCGTTCGACATGCCCGATGGGGCAGGCAAGCGCAGTTTCTACGCCATGCCTTACGAGCGGTTTTTCATCTGGGGCGCCACCGCCGGCATGTTGCGCAACCTGTTCCATTTCCTGCGCGCGTAACCACACATCGCCCTCGCGGAGGCGGGGGCCCATACCATGTACCCGAAGTTGTTCAACATGATATGGCCCCCCGCCTTCGCGAGGGCGATGTAGTGGCCGTTATCACTCTTACACATAATTACCAATAAGTTTGATTCATCCCCTGCTCTGCGCTATCGTAGCGGGCGACGCTGTATAGCAACAACCCAAAAGGACTCTTGATGACATTTCTCTCCATTCTTTGCGCGCTGCTCATCGAGCAACTCAAACCGCTACGCGCAGACAATCTGATTTATGCCGAAATCAAGGCCCTGGCCATGCGCATGGAAGCGTGGTTCAACGCAGGCGATGCCAGCAATGGCCGGATGGGCTGGCTGCTGCTGATGGCCGGTTTGATGATCCCCACTGCCGTCATCTACTGGGCTTTGTTCAGTTATGTGGGCCTGTTTGCCGCCTTTGCCTGGAACGTGCTGATCGTCTACCTGACGCTGGGCTTCCGCCATTACAGTCATTACTTCACGTCGATCCAGCTGGCTTTGTCGGCGGGCGACGAACACGCGGCCCGCAATCTCCTGGCCGAGTGGACCCGCATCGACACGGTTGGCATGGATGTATCGGAAGTGGCGCGCATCGCCGTGGAAAAGTCGCTCGTGACCACGCACCGCAATGTGTTCGGCGTGTTCTTCTGGTTCCTGATGCCTCTGGGGCCGGCTGGTGCGGTGATGTACCGCGTCTCGGAATACCTGGCGCGTGCCTGGAACGAGCCGGAGCACATGAAAAACGAAGCCTTCGGCCAGTTTGCCGCGCGCGCTTTTTACTGGATCGACTGGCTGCCTGTGCGCCTGACCGCCGTCGCCTTTGCCGTGGTTGGCAATTTTGAAGATGCCATTTACGCCTGGCGCAATTTCGCCCACCGCTGGAGCGACGAAGCGCGCGGCATCATCCTGGCCGCCGGCGGCGGTGCCATGGGCGTGCGTCTGGGTACCCCCAACGAAAACGCCTCGAAGGTGCTGCCGCCGGACGCGGCAACCGTCGACTCGACCGACAGTGAAGCCGAAGTCATGCCTGGCGAAGAGCCGAACGCGCGCGCCCTGCAAAGCACCGTCGGCCTGGTCTGGCGCGCCCTGTTACTATGGATGATGCTGTTGCTGCTGCTGTCGGGCGCAGCGTGGCTGGGTTGATCGGAGGAATGCATCCGATCAGCATTCCCAGTCTTCTATAAGATATAATACTGAGGTTCCCACCAAGCTCCCACGCCGCCCTATGGCCGAGTTACCTGAAAACAAGATGAAGCTCGCTGAAGAGTTCTTCATTCTTGGCCTCACCAGCGATGGCAGGCAGTTCCGGCCCAGTGACTGGGCCGAGCGCCTGTGCGGCGTCATGTCCTGTTTCAGGCCGGCTGGTTCCGGCGGCCGCAATGCCCATCTGCAGTTTTCCCCCTATGTGCGCCCAACCGTCCTGAATGGTGTGAAGGCGGTGGTGGTCAATAACGACCTGCAAAAAATCGAACCGCTGGCCTACCATTTCGTCCGCGACTTCGCAAAAGACAACGATCTCCAGATCATTGACGCCTGTATCTTGCCGCTTCCTGGCGAGTCCAAACCGTAAAACACGTTCCCGTACTGCTTTGAGCAAGCGCAAGACCGGTGCAGATTGCCCGCGATAGCGTAGACCTTTCGCGCGCCATTCTGCGCGCGCGCAACCACAGCGGCAATTGCCGGGAGGTCTCATGCGAGTCGGGGAAATTTGCACAGTACAGACCATTTACTGTACGCGTGACGAAACAGTGCAGGGCGCTGCCTTGCTCATGCGCAGCCATCACGTCGGCGACCTGGTGGTCGTCGACCAGCGCGATGGCGAAAAGCTGCCGGTCGGGATCATCACCGACCGCGACATCGTGGTATCTGTCATCGCCCTGGGCCTCGATCCGGCCAGCCTGCTGGTGGGCGACATCATGAGTGACGACTTACTCACTGCCACCGCGGATGATGATGTCTACGAGACAATCGAGCGCATGCGCTTTCGCGGGATTCGCCGCGTTCCCGTGGTCAACAATGGCGGCGCGTTGACCGGTATTGTCAGCGTCGACGACCTGCTTGAGTTCCTGGCCGAGGAGATGGGCGAGCTGTCGCGGATCAGTTCTCACCAACAATCGCACGAAAAGCGTGCCCGTCAGTAATTACTTGCTAGCAAGCTACCGATAAGTACGCTACCATGTTGCTGTAGGGAAGCGAAAGCTTCGTTTTAGCAATCTGAAAGGCGTACCATCGTGGCGATCAAACAGCAGAGAGATACCTCGTTCGAGGGCAAAGTCGTGCTCGTAACTGGGGCGGCAGGGGGCATTGGCCGTGCAGCGGCAGTGGCGTTCGGGCGTGCAGGCGCTTGCGTGGTGGTGGCCGATACCTCGGTTGACGGTGGTCACGCAACCGCGGCGATGATCGTCGAAGGTGGCGGCAAGGCCTTGTTTGTGCAGTGCAATGTCACGCGCGCTGCCGAAGTGGAAGCCTTGATCGACAAAACTGTTGCGTATTATGGACGCCTGGATTGCGCGTTCAACAACGCTGGCATCGAGGAAGAATCGCAGCCGCTGGCCGACACCGACGAAGCCTTGTTCGACCGCATTATGAACGTGAACGTCAAGGGTACCTTCCTGTGCATGAAGTACGAGATTCGTCAGATGCTCAAGCAGGAAACGGGCGGCACCATTGTTAACACGGCATCGGTGGCGGGACTGGTGGGCGCCCCGACTCAGCCTGCGTACGCGGCCAGCAAGCACGCTGTGGTGGGCATGACCAAGACCGCAGCAGCCGAGTATGCCCGCAACGGCATCCGCATCAACAGCGTCTGCCCGGGTGTGATCAACACCCCGATGATGGCGCGCGCACTGGAACGCGAACCGCAGCGGGAGAAGAAGCTGCGCAATGTGCATCCGGTCGGGCGTTTTGGCGAACCGGCCGAAATCGCCAATGCCGCTTTGTGGCTGTGCTCGGACAAGAGTTCGTTTGTGACTGGCCATCAACTGGCGGTTGACGGCGGCCTGACCGCAATTTGACCACTACATCGTCCTCGGGCTCGGCGCCCCCCTTGGCGGGGACCCATGCCACCTTATAGAATTCGGTGAAATGGTATAGGCCCCCGCCTCCGCGAGGGCGACGTGGTGGTTGAATCATGTTGCGACGGCAGCATACAGCGCTTGGCCTGGCATCTGAAGCAACGGCCCATTATCAGGGCATTGCGCTTCCCTGACCTGCAACCCAGGCCGAGAATTCAGCACTCAGGCCAGGCGGGTTCGCAGCCGCGGTCTGTTCGACAATCTCGTCGTAGTATTCAAGTTCGTGCACGATCACGGGGATCGGGCGACCAAACCGGCGCTCGATCAAGCCCGAGGTGTGCAGATTGCGCGCGATCGCGACACTCAGCGCGACAAAGCGGGCCGTGATGGCCTCTGCAATCGGCGTGCATGCCTCGAAATTGGCATCTTCCTGTTCATCCGTGTACCACAAGCCTTGTGCACGCAGCAGCGCCTCCAGCAGGTCGCCACTGGGTGTGCCAGGCTCCCCGATGAACAATAGTTCGTTCTGGAGCCAAAACGCAAAGTTCCACTTTGCTTCCTGTGGATCGCGGACAAAGGGGATTTGCGACGCCAGCTGCGCGCGCGTATTGAAGCCCAGTTGCAGCATCGACTGGCGTGGATCGTCGTCCATCTCAAACACAAATAGCGAGAGTGCGTAGATGTCGGCCAGGTCCGCATCGGGGACCCCAGCCAGCGCACCGGCAATGGCTGCACTGGCGTGATCGACGAAAGCGGTCGATTGCATCTCGTTTGTACTCATGAGCTCAACTCCGCCACAAAGTCATACATGTCGCCGCGGAAGTAGGAGCGGCAAAACTCCACCGCGCGGCCATCGCGCAAAAAGCCCAGGCGTTCCACGCACAGGCCTGCATCGCCTTCGTTCGACTGCAGCAGCTTGGCCTGCTCCGCATTGAGCAGGATCGCCGACAGCCGCTGCAGCGCGCGCACCGGGCGGTTGCCCGCGTCTTCCAGCGCTTCATACATCGAAATGCCCACTGTCTCCAGGCTGGGCAGGGCAGAGGCAACGATGGTCGCAAATTCCAGACACATGGGGATCTCGTCCGCATAGCGAATCCGGTTGAAGCGGTACACGGGCGCACCGGGCGACAGCCGCAAACGCAGTGCTTCCTCCGGTGTGACTGTGCCTTCCGAGCGCTTGAGCCAGACGCTGCGCGGTGTGCGCCCGCGTGCCCGCATATCCTCGGAGAAGGAGGTCAGCTTGGCGAAGTTCTTTTCGATTCTGGTATTGATGAAGTTGCCCGAACCGGGCCGGCGTACCAGCAAGCCTTCCGAAACCAGGCCATCGATCGCCTTGCGCACCGTGATGCGCGACACGGCCAGGTCGGTGGCCAGCTGGCGCTCGGCGGGCAGCGCCTCGTCGGGACCAAACAGGCGCTTGTCGATGGCTTCGCGCAGGGCGCGCTGCAGCTGTTGATACAGCGGCAGGCTGCTGGTCTGGGCCAGATTTTCCATGATGGTGGCAAGGGAAGTCATACCAATACGCCTTCATTTTTTAAAAGTGGTGCGTGTTTGCCACACTTGTCAAAGGGCCGGATGGCCGGAACCGATAATACCAAAAAAAGACCACCAACAGCATTTTGCCCTAGGATGTGCTTTCAACAACGTCGCGTCGACCAGACCACTTGGCGCCATCTGCCGCTCGCGCCCCACGAGACACTTATGCGTACAAAATTATTATCTGAATTGGTAGTGTTCTGGTATTAAACAGTAGTATATTGGCGTTAGATTGGTTTTAGAGGTGGTTGTACCAATTCGACAAAGTGGTGGTGACGAAAACGAACAGGCTTCCACAAGGAAGCCGAACAATCCAAGGGGGAATTATGAAGCAGAATCAGGCAGCAGTTGGCAAGCACGCAAAGCAGGGCATCAACCGTCTGACGCCAGTGGCGGCAGCATCGGCCTTGCTGGTATTGAGCGTGGCAATGCCGGCTCAAGCCCAGCAGGTCGAGCAGAAAGAACCGGAAGTGGTCATCGTGACCGGTATTCGCGCGTCCCTGCAGCAATCGCTGACGGCCAAACGCAATGCGGCCGCCAACGTGGAGGTGATCACTGCCGAAGACGTGGGCAAGATGCCCGACAAAAACGTCGCCGACTCGCTGCAACGCCTGCCTGGTGTGAACATCAGTTCCTCGGCTGCCGGTTCCGGCGGTTTCGATGAAAACGACCGCGTCAGCCTGCGCGGCACCGCGCCAAGCCTGACCCAGACCGTCATCAACGGCCATGCCATTTCATCGGGCGACTGGTTCGTACTCGACCAGGTGGGCGGCGCCGTTGGCCGCAGCGCCAGCTACTCGCTGCTGCCATCGGAAATCGTGGGTCAGGTTGTGGTGCGCAAGAGCCCGACCGCCGATCTGGTTGAAGGCGGCGTTGCCGGTACCGTCGACGTGATCACCCGTCACCCGCTCGACTTCAAGGATCCGCTCTCGTTCGAAGCGAATATCCAGGCCGTGCATTCGACTCTGGCCGGCAAGACCGACCCGCAGTTCAGCGCCCTGGTCAACTGGAAGAACGATGCCAATACCTTTGGCGTGATGCTGCAAGGGTTCTCGGAAAAGCGCAGCCTGCGCCGCGACGGCCAGGAACTGCTGCAGTGGACCCAGGTGTCGCCAACCAGCCCGGTGGCAGTGGCCCATCCTGACCTTGCCAATGTCTGGTACCCGCGTCTGATCGGCTCCTCGCTGTTCGAACAGGAACGCGAGCGCAAGGGCGGCCTGGTGGATGTGCAGTTCAAGCCATCGCGCGACTTCAGCGCTGAAGCGACCTTCTTCAGCTCCAAGCTGACCGCGTCGAACTACAACCGCAACTTCATGACCGACCAGCTGGGCAGCGGCATGATCAGCGGCGGTGTGTCGCCAGATACCTACACCGTCC
The DNA here is from genome assembly GCF_900129765.1 of Massilia sp. CF038. Taxonomy (GTDB): domain Bacteria; phylum Pseudomonadota; class Gammaproteobacteria; order Burkholderiales; family Burkholderiaceae_D; genus Telluria_A. The sequence goes on along the minus strand of NZ_FQWU01000002.1, from coordinate 1,246,674 downwards.
ACAATGGCACCCTGACCTCGGCCAGCTTCGCCAACAAGGGCACCACCGCGGCGCCACTGCGCTACGGTATCGTCGATGACATCGTGCGCGAGGGCGCTTACGCCAAGTCGGACTTCCTGGACCTGGCATTCAAGTACCGCGTCAGCGAAGGCTTCGTCGTCCGCGGCCAGGCCGGCAAGACGCGCGGCACCGGCGCCACCCCGTCGCAAGGCGTGTACGAAGGTGACATCATCAACACCGGCGCCAGCTACCAGTTGAATGGTCTGGGCAGCCCTGCCACCGTCAAGTTCCTGGGCGGTGACCAGTCGACCTTCACCGGCACCATTCTGGATTGGGTGTTTGGTTTGTCGCCAGCGACCACCAGCGATGAAGAGACCTACGCGCAGATCGATGCAGAGTACAAGGTTGATCTGGGCCCCATGAACGTGATCAAGTTCGGCCTGCGTGGCACCGACCATGACCGCAGCAACTTCACCGTGGCGCAAGGTCCGAACTGGGCCAATACCGAACCAGGTACCGCCAACACGAATCCAGCCTGGAACGGCAGCCGCTATCCATCGGACTTCGGCAAAGACCTGGGCGGCACCTTCCCACGCAACGTATGGGAAATCGACCGCAGCATTCTGCAAGCCTGGGGTGATGCGCACTCGAACCGCAGCCTGGAACGCACCTACTACAGCGAGATGTTCGCGCTGAATGAAAAGACCAAAGCCGCCTACATTTCGGGCGACATGGAAGGTGACGGCTGGAGCGGCAACGTTGGCGTGCGCGTGGTACGTACCGAAGGCACTTCGAACGGTTACCAGATCGTGCCGAATCAGGTACCTGGCGCAAACCTGCCTGCCTATCCATGGGGCGGTTTCGTGCAGCAGACCTCGATCGAAAACAACCACACCAAGGTTCTGCCTAGCTTCAACTTGAAGCTCGACGTGAACAAGGACGTTGTGGCCCGCTTTGGCGTATCGCGCACCATGTCGCGTCCTGATTTCGGCGCACTGGGTGGCACCGTCAGCCTGACCGACGAAACCCACACCGGCAACGGCGGCAACGCGAAACTGAAGCCAGTCATTTCGAACAACATCGACGCAACCGTGCAGTGGTACTTCGCTCCGCGCGCTCTCGTGTCGGCTGGTCTGTTCTACATGGACCTGCATGACTACGTTGGCTACGGCATCTCCACCGGCACCTTCATCGACAGCCGTGCGTCGGAGCAGTCGGGTCAACCGGTATTTGCTCAGTACTCGATCACGTCGCCAGTGAACGTTCGCGCCAGCATCAAGGGTGCGGAATTTGCAGCACAGGTACCGCTTGGCGCCGGTTTCGGCCTCGATGGCAACCTGACGCTGGCTGACTCGCAGCAAGCCTTCGGTTCCTGCCCTGCGACCCAGACCGTCACCTCGCAAGAGCCATGCGACATGCTGGGCGCCTCGAAAGTGACGTCGAACATTGGCGCCTTCTTCGAGAACGACCGCTGGAACGCGCGTGTCGGTTACGCCTGGCGTTCGGCGTACTTGGCAGCCCAGGACCGCGGCACCCCGCTGTACCAGGATGCTGTTGGCCAGCTGTCGCTGTCGTTCAACTACTCGATCAGCAAGAACCTGACCCTGTCGATCAGTGGCCAGAACTTGAACAATCCGATCCTGAAGAACTATGTCTACAACAAAGACCAGCCTTCGCGCTTCTACGCCAATGGCGCGCAGTACTATGCGGGTCTGCGTCTGAAGTACTAAGACATTCTGTCGTAAGCCTCATCTCATACCCGCCTCGGCCGATTTTGGCCCTGGCGGGTTTTTTTATGCCAGAATTCGACCATGACGACGACAACGATGACGGCGGTGCCCGAGTGGCACGATGTCGATGCACAGACCTTTGCTACCATCCAGGCAAGTTACCAGCCGGCCATTTTGCGCGGCTTCGTGCGTCATTGGCCATCCGTCAGGCTGGGGCAGGGCGCACCGGAAGATATCTGTAACTACCTGATCGCCTGCGACAGCGGTGCTGAAGTTGACGCGCTGCTGGCACCCGCAGCTGAAAAGGGGCGCCTGTTCTATCAAAACGATATGAACGGCTTCAATTTTGCGCGCCGCAAGCTGCCCGTGAGTGCGGTGATTGAGCAGCTGGCGCGCTATTCGCAATTTGCCGCACCGCCATCAGTGGCGGTCCAGAGCGCGCTGATTGACGAGTGCCTGCCGCGCTTTGCACAGGAAAATGTGCTGCCATTGCTGGATGCGGCGGTGCGGCCGCGCATCTGGCTGGGTAACACTATCACCACACCGGCGCACTTTGACGAGTCGAACAACATCGCTTGCGTCGTGGCGGGCAAGCGGCGCTTTACCTTGTTCCCGCCGGAGCAAGTGGCCAATCTGTATATTGGTCCGCTGGACTTTGCACCTACGCCCACGCCCATCAGCATGGTCGATTTCAATGCGCCGGATTTCGAACGGTTTCCGCGTTTTCGGGAGGCGCTGGCCAATGCGCTGGTGGCTGATCTGGCGCCGGGCGATGCACTCTATATTCCCACCTTGTGGTGGCATCATGTGCAGTCGACTGGCATTCTGAATATCCTGGTCAATTACTGGTGGCGCACGTCGAGCGGGGCGAGTCCGTTTGAGTCGCTGGTGAGCTGCATGCAGAATTTGCGAGAGCTGCCGCCGGAACAACGCAAGGCCTGGGCGGCCATGTTTGCGCATTATGTGTTTGATGGGGAGGTTGATCCGGGGGCGCATATACCCGAGCACAAGCGCGGTGTACTTGCAAAGGTGAGGCCGTAGAACATCGTCCTCGCGCAGGCGGGGACCCATTCCATGCTTCCGGAGTCGTTCAGCGTGCTATGGGTCCCCGCCTTCGCGAGGACGATGTGGTAGTGATCATTTGGGCCTTGGGCGGCGCGGATTGCGATCCATGTTTCCGGAGTCGCTCAGCGTGCTATGGGTCCCCGCCTTCGCGAGGACGATGATGTGGTGGTGATTATTTGGGGCGAGGGCGGCGCAGATTCCGATCTGGCTGCGACAGGCGCCCTGCACGCAGCTCACCGACCGCCTTGCCCACCGCACGCGCCACATTACGCACCTCTTCCTGAAAATCCGTATCGCGATCGAACACCTCGTGACTTTCGGCGTACGACTCGTAGTAGCCAATAAACCGATCCAGCTTGGCAAAACTGCCCGCGTCCACCAATCCCATCCAGTCCAGCCAATCGGTCAGCCCGCGCCGCGTCATCTCGATCCCGGCCACGTCGCCATGGACAATCACGCCATAGGCGCGGTCCGCCAGATGCTTGGGATAGTCCCACCCCGTCAGTTCCAGCGCCTTGGCCTCCTCAGCCTTTTTGCCATGGGTGGAGGTAGGATCCGGATTGCCGCCATCGGCACACACCAGCCGGTCGATCATGAGCTTGAGCACCGCCGGTGTCTGATACCAGTACACCGGCGTGAGGATGATGACGCCATGCGCTGCCACCCACTTCTCGTAGATCTCGTTCATCCAGTCATTCGTTTGCCGCAGCGAGTGATTGGGATAGCAGCTGCATGGCCAGTGGCACAGCGGCATGGCGGTTGACACGCAGCCCTTGCACGGATGGATGTGACGGTCGTAGTCGGACGTGAGCAGCGACAGATCGAGCACGTCTGCTTCAATGCCCTCTGCCTCGAGCACCTCTTTGGCCAGCATGGTCATGCGATGCGTCTTGGAGATCTCGCCGGGGCAGGTGCCGTCGTTGCGCGCCGAGCCGTTAATCAGCAGAACCCGCGAGCGCGTTGACGGCAGCTTCTGGTGCGCCTCGGCCGCCAGCAGGCGGTCGCGCGTGTCTTTCCATTCCACCGACAAGTCGTAGTCGGGATCCTTGAAGCCAGGGCCGGCAGGCACTGTCACCGGCGCCTTGTGCGAATCAGCGTAGTTGTCCCATGCCGTCTGCTCCACTTGATCGAGCGCGCCTCGCACCGCATCAAAAGCCGGATCCATGAAGGAGCGTGAAAACACGAGATGAAATTCATCGCGTCCCAGTTTGGCGGGTGCCTGTCCCTTGCGTGCAGCAGTCATGGTCTGGCCTTTCGGTAGAATCAGGCCAGTATCCGGTCAAGCGCCGAAACCAAATGTTCGATGGCGCACTCAAGGGGCGAAAAAAAAGCGGCGCTGGCCGAAGCCAGCAACCGCTCTTATTGCGCAAGCTGAAAAATCAGTTGGTCTTGGCCGCTGGCGTGCCCTTAGGACCGTTGACATACATGATCCAGTAGCGTGCCAGGTCGCCGACCGTGTCCGGCGCGCCTTTCAGGCTTTCGAAGACTTTCAGCGCATCGGCTTTGCGGCCGGCCAGTGCATAGGCTTCGCCCAGACGCAGCTGCGATTCCTTCTCGTTCTTCAGGCCGCCCTTGGCAATGCCTTTTTCCATCAGCCCGATACCCTTGTCGAATTGGTCCATGGTGACGTAGGTGAAGCCCAGGTTGACCAGCGGCAGACCAGTCTTGGCCTTGAGCGCGCCAGCTTCGCCCGCATCGATCGACTTAGCATCGTCCGCGGCGTTCTTGTTGACGCGGTCGCGCAGTGACTTGTGCTTGGCGGCGTCGCTGCCCTGGCCCAGCACATTGGTGGCGTAACCCTTGTCGACGACTTTTTTCGCTTCGGCGAACGATGCGGCCAGCAGGGCGCGCTCGGCGTATTCCACGTACTGGTCAGCCGACATTTCGGTGGTGGCCACGGCCTGCAGACGGTAGTAGTCGATCTGCACGCGGTCGTTGAAGCCTGGCTTGTTCTGCAGACGGCGCAGCATGTCGGACCAGAATTCCGGCGTTGGGTAGTAGGTCACCAGCTTTTCCATGACCTTGGCGTAGCCATCTTTGTCCTTGGTTTTTTCGTACACACCGGCCAGCAGGCGCAGGTCTTCTTCGGTTGGTGGCTTGCCGGCGGCTTCGGCAGCAGCAATCGATTTGTCCAGCTCTGTCTTGGCGGTAGCGACGTCACCACCGAAGAAGTAAGCGCGGTTCAGCGACACAGCCACTTTTTCAGGCGTCGCGCTGTCCTTCTGATAGCGCTTGTACCACTCGATCGCCTTTGGATAGTTCTTGGCGGTGTAGTAGGAGTTGGCCAGGGTGATGGTGAAGTCTTCCAGTTCCTTTTTTTCCAGGAAGCCGGAATTGATGGTCGACTCGAGAGAATCGGCGACCATTTTTTCATTGTTCGATGCATAGCCCAGTGCGACCTTCATGCGGCCGATCACGTAGTCCTCGTAAGGCGTGTGATTCGGCACGGCTTCAGCGGCGGTGATGGCAGCCTGCACGTCGGCGAATTTTTTCGCAGCGATCATTTCCTTGATCTTGGTCGGCTCGATCAGCTTGTACATTTCCGGACGAATCTGTTCTTCCTTCTTGGCGCCGGCGGCAGGCGCGGCGGCCTTGTCTTGCGCGTGGGCGCTGGTCAGGAAAACAGGCGCGGCGTTAAGGCCAATAGCGGCCAACAGCAGGCTGATGCGGGCGAGACGGAACTGGGACATGGACAATCCTTTTGAAAGTCATTGCGACAGCCATTCGTCGGCACCGGGCCGGCGACTGCCTGTCCGGCAGTGAACATGTTATTCGGCAACATAGATACCCGGCAGCACGCGCTGGCGGGACGAAGGGCATATTGTCACATAAACGACAAAATCACGTCCTGCTTTCAGTGCTTATTGGTAACTGGATGTAAGAAGGCGGCGCCCTGCGCATTGAAGAGGTGGCTGCGATGGGGCAGCAACTGCACGCCGAGCGTGCTGCCGGCAGAAGGAGGTGCGCGATCCGGCGCCAGTTTCACCGCGATCAGGCTGGCGTCGCCTGACATGCTGCCATACACCACCGTCTGGTCGCCCAGGTATTCGGCGTGCGCCACCGTCAGCGTGATCGTGTCGCCCGGTCCCATGTGTTCCGGCCGCACGCCCAGGGTCACCTGGTCCTCCACGCGGGCGTCGCCGGCCTCCACTTCGGGCGCAAACAAGCTGCCGTCGGGCAGACGCACGACAATGCGGCTGCCCACCACCTGCGCCACGGTCGCTTTGATGAAGTTCATTTTTGGCGCACCCAGAAAACCTGCCACGAACAGGTTGGCAGGGTGGTTGTATAACTGGTGCGGGGTGCCCGCCTGCTCGATGCGGCCACCGTTCATGACGACGATGCGCTGGCCCAGGGTCATCGCTTCGACCTGGTCGTGGGTGACGTAAATCATGGTGGACTTGAGGTCCTGGTGCAGGCGGCTAAGCTCCACCCGCATCTGCACGCGCAGGCTGGCGTCCAGGTTCGAAAGCGGTTCGTCGAACAGAAACACGCCCGGTTTGCGTACGATGGCGCGTCCGATTGCCACGCGCTGGCGCTGGCCGCCGGACAGCTCTTTGGGTTTGCGATCGAGCAGATGGCCGATTTGCAAAATGGCGGCAGCGCGCTGCACGGCCTCGTTCAGCTGCGCACCTTTCTGGCCTGCCAGCTTGAGCGCAAAGGCCATGTTGTCGAACACGGTCATGTGCGGGTACAGCGCATACGACTGGAACACCATGGCCAGGCCCCGCTGGGCCGGTGGGGTGTCGTTGGCCAGCTTGCCGCCGATATGCAGCTGCCCGCCGCTGATTTGTTCGAGGCCTGCGATCATGCGCAGCAGGGTCGATTTGCCGCACCCGGATGGGCCGACGAAGACCACAAATTCACCGTCGCCGATTTCCAGATCAACGCCATGGATGACAGGCTGCTTGTCGTCGTAGTGTTTGGTGACGTTACTGAGATGAAGACTTGCCATCGTCAGACCACTTTTGCTTCTGCGCCGGTCGCGTGCGGCAGTACGACGTTGCTCTGGCGAGCGCTCATGGGAATGAGTTGCGACATGATGGCGACCGGAATTGCAGCGCACAGAACCCAGACAAAAAAATGCTGGTAACCGAGGGCGATTTGAATGTCGCCACTGATCCATTTGAACAGCGAGAAGCCAAGCTGCATGATCCCTGTCGAAAAAGCATAGTGCGCGGTCTGGTATTTGCCGGGAGCGACCACCTGCATCATGTACAGGATCAAGCCGACGAAGCCGAAGCCGTAGCCGAACATCTCTACGCTCAGTGCTGTGCCAATAATGGTGAGATCCGTTGGCAGGGTGACCGACAGGAAGTAGAACACCAGGTTGGGCAGGTTGACCGCCAAAATCAATACCAGGATGGCGCGCTTGAGACCAAGCCAGGACGTGAAGTAGCCGCCGGCGATGCTGCCCACAATGAACGCAATGGTGCCCACCGTGCCGTACACCGCGCCCACTTCGGCGGTGGTCAGACCCAGCCCGCCCAGGTTGCGCGCTTCACGCAGGAACAGGGGACCGATGGTCTGCACCTGTGCTTCGCCGGCGCGGAACAGAATAATGAAAATGATCGCCACCCAGATGCCGGGCTTGCGGAAGTAGTCGAGGATCACTTCCTTGAGCGTGCGCGCGATGGCGGCTGCGTTGGTGTCCACCGATACCGCGTTCTTCGCCTGCGGCAGGGCCCAGCTGTTATACAGACCCAGCGCCACCATGGCGGCGGCCAGAATGCAGAACACAATGGTCCATGCCGATGCCACACCCATGGTTTTTTCAAAGTGGCCCGCCAGCAGCAGCAGGCCGCCAGCGGAAATGAAGCGGCCCGCGTTAAAGAAGGTGCCGGTCCAGCCGGCGTAGCGGGCCTGGTCTTTCTCGTCCAGGCTGGCAATGTACAAACCGTCGCAAGCCACGTCGTGGGTGGCGGAGGCGATGGCCACCAGCGTCAGCATCGTAACGCAGGCCGCTACCCAGAACGGCAGATGCAGTGCCAGCGCAACGCCGCCAAGGCACACGCCGCCAATCAGCTGAAATGACACCACCACGAGCTTTTTGCTGCTGGCCAGTTCCAGGAAAGGACTCCAGAGTGGCTTGAAGATCCAGGCCGACATGATGGCTGCGGTCCAGTGGCCAATATCGTCATTGCCCACGCCCATGCTCTTGAACATCTGGCCGGCGACCAGGGCCACCGCAAAGAAGGGCAGACCCTGGGCAAAATACAGGCTGGGCACCCAGGCCAGCGGGCTGCGCGATTTTTTTGTGATGTCCGTCATGAAGTCCTCTTTGCTTGATTAGTCCAACGTGTTCATTTGACCGCGCCATCCATGCCGCGCATGAAGAAGCGTTGCGTGAACAGGAAGGCCGCCAGGGTCGGCAGGATGGTCAGCACCGTGCCGGCGGCGATCACCCGGGTACTGCTGCCGAAGGTGCCGCGCAAATACAGCACGCCTACCGACAGCGGAAATTCATCGGGCTTGCTCATCACGATCGACGGCCAGATGTATTCGTTCCACGCTTCCACCGCCGTCAGAATGCCGACCGTGGCCAGCCACGGGGCGATCAGGGGCAGCATGATGCGCGTGAAGATGACCCATTCGCTGGCCCCATCGACGCGCGCCGCGTCAATCAGGTCTTGCGGCACTTCTTCAAACGCTTGCTTGAGCAGCAGGATGGCGACCGCCGTGACCACGTTTGGCAGGATCACGCCGGTGTAGGTATCGACCAGGCTCAGTTTTGTGACGGTGATGAAGTTGACCAGGAAATTGACTTCCGACGGCAGCACCAGCGTCGCGAGGATGATCCCGAAGACCAGCTTGCGGCCGCGGAACTGCATGCGCGCCAGCGGATACGCGGCCAGTGAACACAGGGTCAGCTTCCAGAATACCGTCAGCGCCGCAATCAGCACCGAATTCTTGAAAAACGCCAGCACCGGAATGGCCTCGAACACCTGGGCGAAGTTGGTCAGCGAGGGGGCGCGTGGCCAGAAGGTGGGCGGGAAGGCAAATACATTGCCCTCGGTGGACAGGGCTGTTACCAGCGTCCACCAGAACGGGAACACGCACACGATGGCCAGTGCGCACAGCAGCAGGTAATGCAGGGTGCGGCGCATCAGCGGTGCCTCGGTTTCAGGTAGCGCAGACAGAGCATGGCAATGCCGACGCAAATGACCGAGACCACCATGCTGGCAGCGAGCGCGCGCGGCAGCTTGAGGTGCTTGAGGCCCTGGTCGTACGCGTAGTACAGAGCGGTGAAGGTCGAGTTCATCGGACCGCCCTGGGTCAGCACATCGACTTCCTGATACGCCTTGAGCGCAGCCAGCACCGACAGAATCGTGCAGACCATGATGGTGGGACGCAGCATGGGCACGGTAATCTTCCAGAACTGCTGCCAGCGGTTGGCGCCGTCAAGAATGGCCGCCTCCTGCATGTCGGCCGGGATCGACTGCAGCGCCGCCAGGTACATCACCATGTACCAGCCAAGGCCGCGCCAAAGTGTAACGAACATGATCGCAAACAGCGCCAGCGTGTCGTCGGTCAGCCAGCCCAAAGGCGCGTTGGCCAGCTTGAGCTGCATGAACACATAATTGAGCGTGCCCTGTTCATGGAACATGAAGCCCCACATGATGCCCACCACCGACACCGTGGTCACCACCGGTACGTAGAACGCGGCGCGGAACCAGCGGATGCCGGGCAGTTGGTTATTCACCAGCACCGCCAGTGCCACAGCGCCAATTTGCACAAAGGGCACCATCAGCAGGAACAGCAGCGAGTTTTTGAGGCCCGTGACGAACATCTCGTTGTCGAAGATGTAGCGGAAATTATCCAGGCCGACCCACGAGGTTTCGCGCACCAGGCTGTAATCGGTAAACGCGAGGAAGGACCCGAACAGCACCGGCCAGAACGAAAAGACGGCCAGCAGCACCAGCGCGGGCGCCAGGAACAGCCATGCGTGAAGCTGACGGCGGGCGGCCATCAGTGCAGCCTTTGGGAAGCGAGTTTTTTGTTCCAGATCGCCACGGCCTGATCCAGCGCCAGCTTGACGTCCTGCTTGCCAGTGACCCCGGCTTCGACCGCCTTGACCAGCGAACGGCGCAATTCGTCATAGTCGTCAATGCCGGCCACGTACAAGGTATGCGAGTGGACCATCGATTTGGCGCCAGCGGCCACCGCTTGCTCGGCCGCGCCCGCGCCGGGCGCGAGCGACAGAAAGAATGGGTCGGCTGCGGCCCGCGCGGTGGTCGGGAACACGCTCGCTTCCCGGGCAAAGGCCAGCTGATTGGCGTCGTTGGTCAGGTACAGCGCGAACTTGCCCACTGCCGGCAGCAGGGCCGGCTTGACGCCCTTGGGAATGGCGAAGTGCACCAGCCAGCCACCGTCAGCAATGCCGGTCGGCCCCAGTGGGGCAGGGGCGATGCCGCTGAGGGCATAGATGTCCCTGGCGTCGGCCTGGATCCGGCGCAGCGCTGTCGGCGGCGCCAGCAGCATGCCCAGGCGTCCGCCGTTGTAGGCGTTGACGACAGCAGGGAAGTTATCTTCGGCGAACAAGCTTTCCTTGAGCAGGCCGCCCACCTGGTAGGTGGCCGCCAGTTTTTTTACCAGCGCCACATGCGCAGGCGAATTGAACACGGCCTTGCCCTGGTCGATTACCTTCAGACCCTGCCACATGAACAGGCCATCAATCTTTGACAGGGCTGGCGCGTAACCCGCCTTGCCGGTGGTGAGCGCGATCTGGCGCGCAAACGCCAGCTGCTCGTCAAAGGTGGCCGGGCCCCGGGTCAGGCCAGCAGCGCGAAAGATATCGCGGTTGTAGGCAATCACCGCCACGTTGCTGTACATCGGGAAGCCGTAGGTTTTGCCACCGAAGGTGAGGTCCTGCAGCGTGCCGGGAATGTAATTGGTGCGCGCGCTGCCAAGCAGCCCGTCAATGGGCGTAAGCAGCTGGTCGCGCGCGTATTCGTCGGCCCAGGGGACATTCAGATTGACCAACGCGGGCGGCGTGCCAGCTACGATACGCGTCACCAGTTTGGTCTGGATCACGTCCCACGGAAAATCGACCCACTCAACCTTCACGCCCGGGTTGGCCGATTCGTAGTTGCGGACCACGGACTCGAAGTAGGGCGTGAAGCGGGGCTTCATGCTGAAGGTCCAGAACTCGATCTTGGTATCGGCCGCCAGCGCGGCCTGCATCGACAATCCAATTGCCATCAATGCCGTCAGCAGTATCTTGATGTTCATTGATGGCAGCGGAAAATCAGTTGGTCTTGGTGACTTTGCTCAGATGGCGCGGACGGTCCGGATCCATGCCGCGCGCTTTCGACAGGTTCGCTGCCATGATGTAGAACGCTTGCACTGCGACGATCGGGTCGAGGTCCGGCGTGGCGGCAGTGGGCAGCGTCAGGTCGCGTTCCGCTACGTCGGCAGGCGCAGCCAGAATCACCTTGGCGCCGCGGGTGCGCATTTCGCTGGCCAGTTGCAGCACGCTGGCCTGGGTCGGGCCACGGGTGGCGAAAATCAGCAGTGGATAGCCTTCTTCAATCAGCGCCATCGGACCGTGCTTGATTTCGGCGCCGCTGAACGCTTCGGCTTGCAGGGCCGAGGTTTCCTTGAACTTGAGTGCTGATTCCAGCGCGATCGGGAAGCTGATGCCGCGTCCTACCACCATGATGTTGCGGGCCGGGGCCAGCACGTCGAGGGCGGCGCTCCAGTCAACCTGGGTGGCGGCGCGCAGCGCGTCGGGCAGGCCGGCCAGGCCGTCCAGCAGCTCGGGGTCGTTCTGCCATTGCGCCACCAAGCGCGCACCGGCCACCAGGCTGGCGATAAAGCTCTTGGTCGCGGCGACGCTGAGTTCCTTGCCGGCGTGGAGCGGCATGGCCCATTCGGCGGCGCTGGCCAGCGGCGAATCGATGTCATTGACCAGTGCCACAGTGGTGGCGCCGCCTTCGCGGAAGTAGCGCATCGGGTCGACCACGTCCGGGCTTTGACCGGACTGTGAAATCGAAATGGCCAGGGTGTCGCGGGTGACGATCGGCGCCTTGTTCAGCGTGATGAGGGACATTGGCAGCGATGCCACCACGCGCCCCATGCGCGCCATGATCAGATAGGCGCAATAATTGGCAGCGTGATCAGAACTGCCGCGTGCAATCGTCAGCGCCGTGTCGAAATTGGTGGACCTCAATTTGCGGCCAAGTTCCGCGTAGCGTTCGACGTCGCTCGACAATTGCAGGGCAACGCATTCCGCCGCGGAGACGGCTTCTTTAAGCATCATTGAGGTCACACATTTCTCCTTCTATATAAACAGCTTTGATCTGGAGCTCGCGGTCGAGCACCACCATGTCGGCAAACGTGCCCGGCGCCAGGCGCCCGCGCAGTGTTTCACCCAAATAATCGGCGGCAAAGGTGGACACGCGGTTCGATGCGTCGTCCAGCTCCAGCCCCATAGCCACCAGATTGCGCAGCGCCTGGTCCATTGTCAGTGTGCTGCCGGCCAGGGTGCCGTCGGGCAGACGCACGCCGCCCATGCACTTCTGCACGCGATGGCGGCCCAGCATGTAGTCGCCGTCGGGCATGCCGGTGGCGGCGGTGGAATCGGTCACGCAATACAAATGCGGAATCGCGCGCAGAGCCACCTTGATCGCGCCGGGGTGCACGTGCAGCAGGTCGGGAATCAGTTCGGCATACTGCGCATGCGCCAGAGCCGCGCCGACCATGCCGGGCTCGCGGTGGTGCAATGGGCTCATCGCGTTGAACAGGTGGGTAAAGCCAGCCGCGCCATGTTCGAGAGCGGCTACGCCGTCTTCATAAGAACCCAGCGTGTGGCCGATCTGGACCCGGATGCCGGCGTCGGACAGCTCGCGCACCAGGCGCAGGTGGCCGGCGATTTCGGGCGCCACCGTAATCAGGCGCATAGGGGCATGGGTGCCCAGATGCTGCACTTCGGCCAGGGTGGCGGCGCGCGCATAATTGGGCTGCGCACCGAGCTTGCCGGAGTTGATGTATGGGCCTTCCAGGTGCACGCCGAGAATGCGCGCGGAACCACGGCGGCGCTCGGCGCAGGCGGCGCCAATGGCCTTCAATGCGGCCGTGATTTCGTGCGGCGGCGCGGTCATGGTGGTGGCCAGCAAACTGGTGGTGCCATGCTTGGCATGCATCGCCGCGATGATATGCGGCGCGTCGCCGCCCTCCATGATGTCCTTGCCGCCACCGCCGTGCACGTGCAGGTCAATGAAGCCGGGCAGGATGTAATCATCCTCGTTGAGGGCAGGATTGGCCTTGTCGCCGCTGATACCGGTAACATGTTCGCCAAAAGCGATGGCGCCGCGGATCCAGCCGTCCGGGGTCAGGATGTTGCCTTTGATTGGTCCGCTCATCTGCGCGACTCCGCTACGAATTCATAATAATCACTACGGCAGTACGAGTGGGTCAATTCCACCGCGGCGCCGCTTTCCAGATAACTGACACGGGTAATGTGCAGCATGGCTGCCCCCGGCGGCAGGCCGGCCAGGCGCGCCTGCTCGGCACTGGCGTTGACGGCGCGGATATGCTGCAGCGCGCGCATCGGTACTGCGCCGCGCGCTTCCAGGTAGCCGTACAGCGAATCGGTCACGCTGTTCGGGTCCGGCATGTGCAGCGACGGAATGGTGGTGGTCTCGATCGCCATCACCACATCGTCGGCCGTGCGCAAACGCTTCAGGCGTACCACCGGCATGTTGGGCGACAGGCCCAGCGACAGCAGTTCCAGCGGGGCGGCGATACCGATTTCGCGTTCCAGCCAGCGCGAGCCGGCGGTAAAACCGCGCTGGCTCAATTCTTCCGAAAAGCTGGTCAGGCGCGACAAGGGCTGTTCGAGCTTGGGCGTGATGTAGGTGCCGGACCCGCGCCGGCGCGTGAGCATGCCGCGCTCGCACAGCATGTCGATAGCCTTGCGCGCGGTGACGCGCGAAATGTCGAGCATGTCCGACAGCATGCGCTCTGAAGGCAGTGCCTCGTTGGCACGCCAGTCACCGCTGATGATCGAGGACGACAGCTTGTTCGCCAGCTGCATATACAGCGGCGTGAGGCTGTCGGCGTCGGGTTTGAATTCACGGAGCTGCGCCAGCATGTTCATTCTCCCTTGATATGTTGAGCAATCATGCGCAGCGCGCCGCTAGCCGCGTCGCCATAAGGCGTGACGCTGCGGACCAGCAGTTGCGGCGGAAGATATACGCGCAGCGGCGCACCCAGCCCGCCGCACAAGGCCAGCGGCAGCGTGCCCGATGGATCGAGTGCATGCGCGATGGACGCCACTTCAGCGCCGGCAGCGGCCAGGAATGCGCGCGCCGTATCGTCGCTGTCGGCATGCTCGATCACGATCGGCGCCAGCTGCGCGTAACTGGTCTGGGTGGCCTGGCCCAGCCAGACCTGAATCGCATCGCGCCCGCCGCCGCAGGTGGCAATCACGGCGCTGGCAAAGGCGCTGGGCGCACGGCGTCCGTCAAGGACCTGTTCAATGTGGTTGATGGCGCGCAGGCCGATCCAGCCGCCGCTTGCTTCGTCGCCGGCCGGAAAACCCCAGCCGCCCACTTCGCGCAAGCTGCCGTCGGGCAGCAATGCCTGACCTACGCTGCCGGTACCAATGGCCACGATCGTGCCCGGATTGCCCTGGTGGGCGCCCAGCAAGGTGGTGTAGCCATCGTTTTCGAGCCGCAGTGCTGCGAAGCCCGGGTCGGCTTGCGCGAATTGGGCGGCCCACAATTTGTTATGCACGCCGGCCAGACCGAGGCCGATCGCGGAGCGGGTCAGGGCCGGCTGTTTGACGCCAATGCTGGCATAGGCTTTGGCGATGGCGTCGCGGATCGAATGCCATGCCGACTCGATGCCGTGCGCCAGCCCGGATGGGCCACTTTGACCTTGCGCGATCTCGGTGCCGTCGGGCAGCGCAAGGCGCACGCGGGTGCCTGTTCCACCGCCATCGACACCGATGAGATATTCGATCATGTTTGCTTTGTTGGGTTCTGAACTACGGGAGTGAAGGCACTATATTGTTGGCAAACCAGCTTGTCAACAGGTATTTAAGTGGTATTGTAAATTCGTGAATTGGCATTGCGCCGGTCACAACCATGACGTGGCTAAGTCCTTGTATTTAAAGGAAAAGACAAAAGTTAAAAATGGTATGCCTCTGGTGCTGGTTTAGTGCCAATTTTTTACCAAAGTGAAGCGTTTCCAATAAGGGGCGCAGGCGCTGGCGCAAAAGACAATCGGCCTGCGACGCACAGCGTGGCAGGCCGATTCAACGTGGGTAGCAAACAGTTATTCAGCGGCTGATGCGGGTGCTGCGGCGGTCGTAATGATTGGCGCCGACGGTGGCCACGGCCGGTCCTTGCACCTGGACGTCGCTGCTGCGTGCAGTAAGCTTGCGGCCGTCGAATTCGCCCGAGCCGCTCAGGCGCGCGCGCACGCTGTCGACCGTGCCTTCAAGGTGCGCCATGCCGGGGCCGTCGAGGTTGAGCACCAGGGTTTTGCCGTTCAAGGCGGCAACCAGATCGCCTGAACCACTGAGGTTCGCGCTCAGGCTGTCCGTGACGGTGGCCAGGCGGATGCCGCCCGGACCATCGCTGCGCAGGTCGGCCACCGTCACGTTGAGCTTGCCTGCTTCGAGGTCACCCGAACCCGACAGGCGTGCATCGAGCGTACCCACGCTACCATCAAGCATGACGTCGCCGGGGCCGCTCATGTTGATGCGCGCCTTTTGCGCCTGCAGGCCGTGCGCACTCAGGTCGCCCGAGCCACTGACGTTCGCTTCCAGCGCGGTGATCTTGCCGCTCACGCAAGCTTCGCCCGGTCCGCTCAGGTCGGCGCGCACGATGTCCACGGCCAGCTGGCAGGCCTTCAGGTCGCCCGAGCCGCTGATGTCGGCGTGCAGTTCGCCACCGCTACCGGCCAGGGTGATATCGCCCGGACCGCTCATGCTCACGCGCACGCGGGCCGCATGGATGCTGTCCGCCTTCAAGTCGCCGGAGCCGCTGTTGTCCGTGCGGAAGTCCCCGCTGACCGGCCCCAGATTGACATCGCCTGGCCCGGACTGCGCCAGTTTGACATTGACTGCCGTCAGCTGGCCCAGGAACAGGTCGCCGCTGCCGCTGCTGTCGACGGTCAGGGCGCGCACGCTGCCGTTGGCGCGCAGGGAGCCGGGGCCGCTCACGCCCAGGCTGAACTGTTCGCCTGTCACCTGATCGAGCTGCACGTCGCCGCTGCCGGACATCTTCAGGCTGCGCAAGGCGCTCGCGCCAATGGCGATGGTGACCCGTTCCGATTTGGACGCGCTGCCAAAATGAAAGCCGAACTGGAAGCGTGCCACCGGCTTGACGACCAGGGTATTGCCACGCACCTCAGTGATGACGTCGGCCAGCTTGTCCCTGGGGCCGGACAGACTGAGCGACTGCGCGCCCTGCGCCTTGATCACCACCTGATACGGGCCCTGCAGCTCGATTGCCTGGAAGGCGGCAACAGCGCGCTGTTCGGTCACGGCCGGGCCCTGGGCCTGGGTGGCCGGGGCGGCCAGCAGGGCAAAGGCCAGGGCCAGGGCGTGGGGGAGGGGTTTGAACGATGTGGTCATGGCGTCTCGAAATTGGTGGCGCACGAATGCGGAGACTGCACAATATGCCAGCGCCGTGGCGCCGTCAGCCGGCGCGCGACCAAACGGCCAAAGCGCATCCTGAACGGTGAAAAAGGCGCCGTAAACGGAAAAACGCCCCGTCAGATGCTGCTCGCATCCGAGGGGGCGCCGGGAACTGGCGTGGAGATTACTTCATGAACCAGTCGTACTGGCTGGCTTCCGTCGCGCGGCGGTTGTTCATCGCTTCGACGGCTTCTGCCTTGACCTTGTCGCGCTGGCCAGCTTTGTCCGCTGGGGCGGCGGCGGTGGCGGCCTGGGCAGCGACGGTCACTTGGGCGGCCGCGGTGGTGGTGGCAGCAGCAGCGGCCGGGGTTTCGCCGGCAAAGGCAGCGCCAGCGAAGGCGAGGGTGGCAACAGCGGCAAACAGTTTCGATGCATTCATGATTTTCTCCAGGATCCGGCGCGTACGCCGGTTAAAACAAATTATTTGGTGATCCAGTCAAACTGGCTCGCTTCGGTGGCGCGGTGATGCTTGACCGCTTCGACTGCTTCAGCGCGCACTTCTTCACGGGTGCGGCCGTTGTTCTTTGCGACCAGTACAGCTGGCACGCTCAGGCTTTTTGCTGCCACGCCGACCTGGGCTGCTGCGGCGGCGGTCGAGCTTGCGGTGGCGTTGGCGGCCGGCACTTCAGCGGCGCTGACGGAACCGCCGAAGGCGATCGCGGCGATAACGAAGAACAGTTTCGATGCTTTCATGGTGTAACTCCTTGGTGTTGGTTGGCGTCGCTTCAGGTGGGCGGCGTTGATAAGCGTTGTTGCTCATCCATGAAACGAAGTCTATACGTTGCACCTTCCGCAAAAAAGGGGAATACTGGCAATGATCTATTGCCAAAAACGGGATAATAAGTTTCCACATGGATAGACTTCAATCGATGAGAGTGTTTGCCAAGGTGGTGGAACACGGTAGTTTCGCCCGTGCAGCCCAGGCAATGGACATGTCCAATACCGTTGTCACGCGCAATGTTGCGGATTTAGAGGCTCACCTCGGTACGCGGCTGTTAAACCGCACCACGCGCAAGTTGTCGCTGACCGAAACCGGTTTGCAGTACCTGGAACGTGTCAAACAGATATTGACTGACATTGACGATGCCGACGCCGTGGCCTCGTCCTCGGCGCGCAAGGCAAGCGGGACGCTGCGTATTTATTGCCAGCACAGCTTTGGCCAGTCACAACTGGCGGCCCTGTTGCCCAAGTACGCTGAAGCCATGCCCGACGTGGTGCTGGACGTGACGCTGGCGGACTACCCCATCGATCTGGTGGAAGAGGGCTTTGACATCGGAATTCTGCTGGGCTTGCAAAAATTTGACGCCACCATGATTGCGCGCCGGCTGTGCATGTCGACCCTGGTTCTGTGCGCCTCACCGGCCTATCTGGCCAAGTATGGCGAGCCGTCCACGCCGTTTGAGGTATCGGATCACAAGATCCTTAATTTTGCATTTGAGCAACTACGCCACAGCTGGCCTTTAAGCTGGGGAAACGAAAAGGGCGACATTCCCATTGTCTCGCGCCTGATCTCCAACAATGGCAGCATCCTGCGCCACGCCGCCCTGGCGGGCATGGGCATCATGGTGCGCTCGTCGTTCACGCTGGACGACGATTTTTCCAGTGGCCGCCTGGTGCAGCTGCTCAAGGGCCACCACCTGGGCATGATGCCGGTGAACCTGGTATATCCGAGCCGGCGCCTGATGTCGTACAAGGTGCGCAGCTTTGTTGACTTCATGAGCGCGCAATTCCCCGCGCCCGACACCGATCCCTGGCTGGATCTGATGTGACGCTTTCCCGACACCAGGCGCGGAAAACGTGCCGGGCTCGGCTGCGCTATGTTATATTTCTGGCTGGAACTTATTGATTTCAGATTGTCATGCAGGATGGACATTCTGATCAGCTGGAAACAACAACAACAAGTTTCTCGGGCAGTCATGTCCATCTCGAAAGCCCGCTATTGCGGGCTTTTTTTCGTCTGGTGCATTTGCTCGTGAATTGTTGCGGCAAAGTGTCATAATGTGTGCAGAGCGCAGCAAGTGGGGGAATCATGATTCGCTATATGGGAACGCGCAAGAACGAGCAGGGCGCGACCGTGTATGTCTTTGTCATTAACGGTATGCAAAAAGAAATTCGCGAGCTGGCGCTCAAGCAGCATCCGGGGTGCTTTGAAGCCTTGCCGGCATCGGCCAAGGCCAAGATCGAGGCCAACCGCAACTGGATGTCCAAGTTATAGTCTGAAGGAGTCACTATGAGTAAAGCGCAAGACAGTAAGAAAGAGACCAAGAAAGAACCGGCCAAATCGGCCAAGGAAAAGAAAGAAGCCAAGAAGGTCAAAAAGGAAGAGCGCGCGCGCCAGTAAGCGCCGCCTGATCCCGATGGGACTGCGCCCACCAGGCCACTTGCCAGGCTGCCGCACGCCACGCGCGGCAGCGCTGCGCCGGTACGCCTGCGCGCTGACGCTGGCCGTGTGCAGCAGCGGCAGCGCCGCCCCGTCGACCTTCGGCCCCGTGATTGGCAGCGCACTGCTGTGCCGCAGCCATCTGGACAACGCGTACTTCCAGTCTTATCTGAATACCGCCTTTGGCCCCTCGTACAAGCACGAAGGCGGCGCCTACTGGTACAAGGCCGATGGCAACCTGTGGGGCGCGCAAGTAACCGACATCATTCTGAGCGACGATACCAGCGAGCTGGTATTTCTGGGCGCCGTGACCGAGGCCACGCCCGACAAGCTGGAAGAAGCCATCCGCGGCAGCGCCGGCGTGCGCCACAAGGTGACCGACGCCTCCACCTATCCGGTGCGTGAATCGCTGCCGGGCAGCCGCATCGTCTACTTCAAGACCAAGTCGAAAATCTACTGCGCCAAATACAAGCCGCTGCCGATCCTGCGCTAAAGGCCATTACCGGGAATCCATGTACACCCATTTCTTCAGTCTGAAGCAATCACCGTTTTCGATCGCCCCCGATCCGCGCTACCTGTTCATGAGCGAACGCCATCGCGAGGCGCTGGCGCATTTGCTGTACGGCGTGGGCAGCGGCGGCGGCTTCGTGCTGCTGACCGGTGAGATCGGCGCTGGCAAAACGACCGTATGCCGCTGCTTCATCGAACAGATTCCATCGAATACCCGCCTCGCTTACATCTTCAACCCCAAGCTGTCGGTGGAAGAACTGCTGCTGTCGATCTGCGACGAATTCCGCATTGCGCTGCTGCCGCCCGGACCGGGCCCGGTGAGCGTAAAAAGCTATGTCGACGCCATCAACACCGACCTGCTGGCCAGCCATGCGCGCGGCAAGAACAATGTGCTGATCATCGACGAAGCGCAAAACCTGTCGGCCGACGTGCTCGAACAACTGCGCCTGCTGACCAATCTGGAAACCAACGAGCGCAAGCTGCTGCAGATTATTCTGATCGGACAGCCCGAGCTGCGCACCATGCTGGCCCGGCCCGAACTGGAGCAACTGGCACAGCGCGTCATCGCGCGCTACCACCTTGGTTCCTTGAGCGAGCAGGAAACGGCCAGCTACATCGCGCACCGGATGGCGGTGGCCGGCGCCACCGGCCCGTCGCCATTCAAGCGCGCGGTGCTACCGCGTATTCATCAGATTACTTACGGGGTTCCACGCAGGATCAACCTGCTGTGCGACCGCGCGCTGCTGGGCGCGTACGTGGAAAACAGCCACGAAGTCACGCGTGCCATTTTGCGGCGCGCCGCCGGCGAAGTGTTTTCGATTCAGGCCAAGGGCCCCAGTTTGCGCAAGCGCTGGCCGGTGCTGGCCGCCGGCGTAGCGGCCGCTGTCGCTGTCAGCGCGGCCGCGGCATGGCAGCTGATGCCGGCCAGGAAAGCGCCCACCGTGGCCGCTGCCGCTGCCGCCGCAGCGCCGCCCGCCACAGCGCCGGTGGCGGCGGTGGTCAGCCTGGTACCGCTGGCGCACGCCGACGAACAGCGCGCCCTGCGCGAGCTGGCGGCCTTGTGGCATGTGACGGTGCCGCCCGGCGAAATCTGCCAGTCCGCCATGAAGGTCAATCTGCGCTGCCATCAGAGCAAAGGTGGCCTGTACGATTTGCGCCAGCTGGACCGGCCGGCCGTACTGACCCTGCGCGATGGCGCCAACGTCAGTTACGCCATGCTGATAGCCATGGATGAAGACGAGGTGACGCTGAGCTTTGACGGACGCAAGCAGAAACTGAGCGTGGCCACGCTGGCGCTGCGCTTTGACGGCGCCTTCACCACCTTGTGGAAAATGCCGCGCACCTACCGCGATCAGGTGGCCGGTGGCGAGCAGGGCCCCGACGTCGACTGGATCGCGGCCAGCCTGGCGCGCCTGGGCGGGGAAGCCGCGCCGGCCGCTGGCCAGCCGCTTGGCGCCGACACGCTGGAACTGCTGCGCCGCTTCCAGATCCAGCAAAACATGAAGGCCGACGGTGTCGCCGGTCCCCGCACTTACATGCGCCTCAATCAGCTCAACGGGGTCCCTGAACCACACTTGCTGGCCGCCGCCAACGTCAAATAATACGATGTCCTATATCCTCGAAGCCCTCAAGAAGGCCCAGTCCGAACGCCAGCTCGGCAACGCGCCCACCATTCACGATCTGTCCCTCCACAGCACGCCGCAGGACAGCGGGCGCGGTGCCGGCGTGCCGCTGCCTGTGGTGCTGGGCGGTGCCGCCGTCCTGGCCGGCCTGGCCGCTTTTCTGTGGTGGCGCCAGTCTGCGCCGCCGCCAGCAGCACCGGTGCTGGCCCAGGCAGCCATGCCCGCGCCGGCGCCAGTGAACCCGGTACCGGCGGCGCAGCCCCTGCCGGAGCCGGACATGGCGCCCCTTGTGCCAAGTGCGCCGATGCCGGCACCGATGGCCGCGCCGGGGGCGCGATCGGCCAGCCCCGCGCTGGCGCCGAAGTCCGCGCTGGCGCCGGCCACGCCGGCGCTTGCGCCCAAGTCTGCCTTGCCGCCGGCCCCGCCGGCACTGGCGCCGCGGCCGGCGCCAGTGCAGCAAGCGGTGGCGGCAGTACCGAAGCCGGCGCCCGTGCCAAAACCGGCGCCAGAACCGGACCCGGTGGCGCCCGAAGAAAGCCTGCCCACGATGCGCGAATTGCCACCGGCGGTGGCACAAGGCTTGCCGCAAGTGGCTTTTGGCGGTTACATGTATTCCAAAAATCCCGCTGATCGGCTGCTCCTGATCGACAAGGTCTTGCGCCACGAAGGCGAAGAGGTCGCGCCCGGCCTGATCCTGGAAAAATTGCTGCCGCGCGCGGCCGTGATGAATCACCGCGGCACCCGCTACCGCGTTCCTTACTAGGCCAGCGCATGATGAACAAGGTGCTCGGCGTGGTCGGCTGGTCCGGCAGCGGCAAGACCACGCTGCTGGAATACCTGGTCGCGCAGCTTGCCGCCAGCGGTTTGCGCGTCAATATCGTCAAACACAGCCACCATGACGTGCTGCTTGAGCCGGCGCACAAGGATAGCGCGCGCCTGCGCCATGCCGGCGCGGCGGAAGTCTTGCTGGCCTCGCCGTTTCGCAGCGCCATTGTGCGCGAACTGCGGGGGGCGCCCGAACCTGGCCTGGCCGAACAGCTCGCGCGCCTGAGCCCGGCCGATCTGACCCTGGTGGAAGGGTACAAGTGGGAAGCGCTGCCCAAGCTGGAAGTATTTCGGCCGTCCCTGGGGCATGCGCCCCTGTACCCACAAGACGGCCATATTGTTGCCGTGGCCGCCGACGTGGCGTGCCCGGACGATGCGCCGCCCACCCTGGTGTGGCTGGACTTGAACTCGCCTGCGCAAGTTCTTGCCTGGTTGCAATTGCAGATTCTTGAAAAAAGTCCTCAAGTTCACGTCCAGGCTGCCGTTAATCAGGGATAGCTGTTAACTCGGAGGTCGTCATGGATGTCAGTTCAATCGCAAAACTCGCTACCAGCATCGCGGAAACGGGGAACAAGCAGGAAGTTGGCGTTGCTGTGCTGAAAAAGGCGCAACAGATCCAGGCATCGACCGCCGCGCAGCTGATCAACGCAGTGCAGTCGCCGCCAGCCGTGCAAAATCTGCCTGCCAACCTCGGCAACACGATCAATACCACCGCTTAAGCAAAATTTGTGGTGAGCAGGTCAACAAAACGCGACTTGTCGCGTTATTGTCGTTAGCCGCTCGCCACCACCATATTTGGCATGCGCAGCCCGGCCACCTCTCCGCCCCAGGGAGGCCCGGGCTTTTTTTTTTTGCCCTTTTGCAAGCAAACGTAAATCAGTTGTAAGGATTTGAACGCACCCGACGACAATAGATCAGAATACCTGGCAGTGGGTGCCGGATAGTCATCGTTTTTTACTACCTACTTGGAGATATATAACATGAACAAACGTCAAGCCATTACCGCCGCCGCTCTGGCTGGTCTGTGTGTTGTCACCGCCGGCGTTGCTTACGCGGCCGACGCACCTGCCAAGGCAGAAAAAGAAAAGTGCTACGGCATTGCCAAAGCCGGTCAGAATGATTGCGCTACCGCAACTGGTTCGCATTCCTGCGCTGGCCAGGGCAAGGTCGACAAAGATGCAAACGAATGGAAATACGTGGCCAAAGGCACGTGCGAAAAGGCCGGCGGCAAGCTGACTGCAGCCAAGTAATTGCGCTGCGCGGACGGCATCGTGTCTGCCTCGGTCGCCGTCCGCCCCGGCTCACTTCCCTTGATCGGGGTGGGCTTGCGGGCACCGCACTACCGCCAGTTTCTCGACCAGCGTCCCCAGGTCGACTGGCTCGAAGTTCATACTGAAAATTTTCTGGACCAGTCCGGCTGGGACTGGCACGTGCTGCAACAGCTGCGGCGCGACTATGCCATCAGCCTGCACGGCGTGGGCCTTGGCCTGGGCTCGGCGCGCGGCTTTTCACAATCCCATCTGCAACGTGTGGCAAGCCTGGTGCGCCAGGTCGAACCCATGCTGGTGTCCGAGCACCTGTGCTGGGGCGCGGTACACGACCGGCAACTCAATGATCTGCTGCCGCTGGCGCTGACCGAAGAAGCGCTGGCGCTGCTGTGCGAACGGGTGGAGCAGGTGCAGGAAGCCTTCGGTCGCACCATCCTGCTGGAAAACGTCTCCACCTATGTGCGTTTTCGCGCCGATGCGATGAGCGAGGCGCAATTTCTGGCGGCGCTGGCCAAGCGCACGGGCTGTGGCCTGCTGCTCGACGTGAACAACCTGTACGTCAATCAATGCAATCACGGCGAAGACGCGCTGGCGGCTCTGGCCGCGCTCGATCCTGCCAGCGTGGGCGAGATGCATCTGGCCGGACACCTGGTGACCCCGACCGCGGTCATCGACCACCATGGCGCCCCGGTGGACGAGCAGGTATGGGATTTGTATCGTGCCGCGCTGGCACGCTGCGGCCCGCGTCCGACGCTGATCGAATGGGATACCGACATCCCCGCGCTTGCGGTTTTGCTTGGCGAGGCGCACAAGGCCGCGGCAATTGCCCGCGAGGCGCTGCCGCCCATCACCCTGGTATCCGCGCCGCCGTCACTGGAATGCGCTGGCGCCAGCAGCAATGTGCTGGCCACGCTGCAGGCGCAGTTTTCCGATGCGCTATTCAACGCCACCAATGAAGCGGCCCTGCTGGCCCAGCTGCGCGACAGCGGTCCTGCCGGGGCCGAGCGCATCGCGCTTTACCGCGGCAACCTGAGCGGCACCTGGGGCAAAGTTCTGGGCGCAGCCTTCCCTGTGATCGTCCAACTGGTGGGTTCCGAGTTTTTCAGCGCCCTGGCGCGCGCTTTCGGCAAGGCCCATCCGTCGGACAGCCCCGATCTGAACCGCTTTGGCGCCCATTTCGCCGCCTTTCTGACTGGTTTCGAACACGTCGCCGAGCTGCCCTATCTGCCCGACATGGCACGCCTGGAGTGGGCCCTGCACCGCACCCATTACGCGCCTGAGGCAGCGGCACTGGACGCGCAAAGCCTGGCCGGCTTGTCACCCGAACAGTTCGAGGCTGCGCACTTTGCCCTGCATCCCGCAGCGACGCTGTTTGCCTCGCCCTGGAACGTGGTCGCGCTGTGGCAGGCACATCAAGGCAGCGACGCCGGCTTCCCGCAGGAGCTGGCGCTGGCCAGCCATGCCGTATTGGCACGGCCGCACTGGAAGAGCATCGTGCATCCCCTGACCGCGGCGCACTTTACGGCCCTGGTCCGCCTTGGGCAGGGCGATCCGATGGGCGCGGCGCTGGACGCGGCATTCGAGATTGACGAGCAGATCGATGTCAGCGCCTGGCTGCGCGACTGGGTCGCTCTCGGCCTGCTGACTGCACCAAACGATTACCCCAAACAAGCACAACAACAATTCACAACGGAGTCATCATGAATGCCATTCTGGGCGCAATCCGCACGACCTATCGCTACGATGAACTGATCACCGCCTGGGGCGGCTCGCTACTGAACCTGGCGATCCGGCTTTACGTAGGCTGGGTGTTCTTCAATTCCGGCCTGATCAAGATTGCCGACTGGGACAGCACAGTCGCCCTGTTTACCGACGAGTACAAGACGCCCTTGCTGTCGCCCGAAGTGGCCGCTGTCATGGGCGCCATGGGCGAGTTGGCGTTGCCGGTGTTTCTGTTTGTGGGCTTGCTGTCGCGACCGGCTGCGCTGGGCCTGTTTGTGGTCAATCTGATGGCGGTGATTTCGTACCCGCAGCTGTTCACCTTTGACTGCCCGGCCGCGATCAATGATCACCGCTACTGGGGCATCCTGCTGCTGGTGCTGGTGGCGTTTGGACCGGGAAAATTGTCCCTCGATGCGTGGATCAGGCGCCGCAGCGCCTGACCGGCACGCTACTTGAAGGCGCGCATGATGCGCGCTTCGCCGCTCAGGTCGGCATGTTCGATGTTGGCTGCCTGGGTGGCAGCCATCATGCGAACCAGTTTTGCATCTTCGAAGCGCGCCAGTTCCTCGGTGGCGGCATTCAAGGCCAGTGCCAGCTTGGCGCGGGCGTTCTGGTACAACACACTGGTGTATTGATCGGTGTTCTTCAGTAATTCCTCGGCATTTTCAATGACGAGGCGCAGGTCGCCAATCAATCGTTCCTGCGTTTGCGGGGTTTGCTCCGGGCTATCCATGGCGGCCACCTTCAACCGGTTGGTAACGTCTTCGAATATAAACAAGCAAGAATTTCGGCGTTTGTCTCGGCGCAAAAAAACGGGACAGGCACCACCGCCGTCCCTCTCAGCTTATTTTATTATTGCTGAAATGCAAGATAAATCTTGTATCTCAGGCGATCGTTATTAGCCGTTCACACTGATCCGCACATCGCCCACGCTGACCGTCTGGCCAGCGCGGATTTTTGCTGTCTTGCGCAATTCCTTTTTACCATCGACCGACACCACGCCGCTGGCCACCATGTTCTTGCCAGCGCCGCCGCTGTCGCACAGGCCCACCAGCTTGAGCAGCTGATTGAGTTCAACGAATTCGCCGGCGAGGTCGAATGATAATTTTTGCATTTTATTCCTGGTTGTAGGGAGGGGTCGCGCGCCAGTTTACAGCCCCGGCCGCGTCATGGCCAGCGGATCGATCCACTTGGCAAACTCCTGCTCCGTCACAAAGCCCAGTGCCAGGGCCGCCTGCTTGAGCGTGCTGCCGTCGTGCTGGGCTTTCTTGGCAATGGTGGCCGCCTTGTCGTAGCCGATATGGGGTGCCAGCGCCGTGACCAGCATCAGCGAGCGCTCCATCAGTTCGGCAATCCGTTCGCGGTTGGGGGTAATGCCCTGGGCGCAATGGTGGTCGAAGGAATGCATGCCGTCGGCCAGCAGGCGTGCGCTTTGCAGGAAATTGTGCGCAATCATGGGCTTGAACACGTTCAGCTCGAAATTGCCCGAGGCCGCGCCCACGGTGATGGCGGTATCGTTGCCGAACACCTGGCAGCACAGCATGGTCAGCGCTTCGCATTGCGTGGGATTGACCTTGCCGGGCATGATCGAGCTGCCCGGTTCGTTTTCGGGGATGGCGATTTCACCCAGGCCCGAACGGGGGCCGGAGGCCATCCAGCGCACGTCGTTCGCAATTTTCATGAGCGCCGTCGCCAGCGTCTTGAGGGCGCCGTGGGCACCGACCAGCGCATCATGGCCGGCCAGGGCGGCGAACTTGTTGGGTGCTGTTTTGAACGACAAGCCCGTGCGCGAACCGATTTCGGCGGCGATGCGGGCGGCAAAGTCGGGATGCGCATTCAAACCGGTGCCCACGGCAGTGCCGCCGGCAGCCAGATGCAGCAGACCGGGCAGGGTGGCGCGGATCGCATGCTCTGCATACTCGAGCTGGGCCACGTAGCCGGAAAACTCCTGTCCCAGCGTCAGGGGGGTGGCATCCTGCAAGTGGGTGCGGCCGATCTTGACGATGTCGGCAAAGTCGCGCATCTTGATGGTGAGGGTGCCGCGCAGCTTGGCCAGCGCCGGCAGCACATGCTGCACCACGGCCGCCGCGGCCGCCACGTGCATGGCAGTGGGGAAGATGTCGTTCGAGGACTGCCCCATGTTCACATGGTCGTTCGGGTGCAGCAGGCGGCCCTCGCCGCGCACGCCGCCCAGCAGTTCGGAGGCGCGGTTGGCCAGCACTTCGTTCATGTTCATATTGCTTTGGGTGCCAGAGCCGGTCTGCCACACCGCCAGGGGAAACTCGTCGGGGTGGCGGCCCTCCAGCACTTCGTCGGCGGCGCGCAGGATGGCGTCAGCCTTGTCTGCCGGCAGCAGGCCAAGCGAGCGGTTCACGGCAGCGGCAGCGCGCTTGACCTGTGCCAGCGCGGCCACCAGTTCGGGCGCCATCCGTTCGCTGGAAATGGCAAAGTGCTGCAAGGAACGTTGGGTCTGGGCGCCCCACAGGCGCTCGGCAGGCACGTCAATGGGGCCGAAACTGTCTTTCTCGCTTCTGGTTTCCATAGCAGAATCCTATTTTGTCGTTCGCAGGGATTAAAGAGTTTACTCCAATGTGCGTTAATAGCTGCAGAGGCAGCATTTCCTGTGCCACCCTACCTGACCTTGCCTGATTGATGCCTATGCGCAGCCGCCGTTTTGCCAGCTTGTCCCGATTTGTTAGCAGCGCGCTGCTGGCCGCGGTGTGTCAGTGGAGCGGCGCGGCCGAATTGGGCGATGCCGCCGTGTCTTCTTATATAGGACAGCCGCTGGCGGCCGAAATTGAGCTGACGGGGCTGGCCGACCCTGGCGCGGTGGTCACCGTGCGCAATGCCAGCATGGATGTGTACAAGGGCGCCAATATCGCCATCAGTCCGGTCCTGCCCACGTTGTCGCTGAACGTGGTGCGGCGCGACAATCGCCAATTCCTGCGCCTGAGCTCGACCCGCGCGGTGGATGCCGGCTATCTGCATTTGTTCCTGGAACTGAGCGAAGGCGGCAAGGCCAACGTGCGCGGCACCACCTTGTGGCTGAGTCCCGATCCGGCACCAAAACCGCCGCCTGCCCCAGTGGTGGCACGCCCCGTGACTGTGCCCGTGCCGGCGCCGCCTGTGAGTGCGCCCGCGCGCCCGATGCCGGCGCCTGCGCTCACCGTGCCAGCGCCAGTCCCGCAGCCGCCCCCCGTGGCGCGCGACAGCGAACCGCCCCGCAAGCCGGTGCGCGAAATCACGCTCACTGGCAAGCCGGCATCTGCCTGCACCCAGAACGAAGAGCAGGTCAAGGCCTGCGCTGCGACCGAGTACAAGAATGGTTTGCTCAGTGCCCAGGTGGTTGAGCTGGAAGAAAAAGTGCGCCAGCTGCAGATGGTGATCGACGCCAATGCCGCGAGTGCTGCGACGGCCAGTGGCGCCAGTGCCAGCAGCGCGTCGGCCCATGCGGCCGGCAGCGCCGACGCCAGTGCGGTGGCCAACGCGGCTGCCGCGGCCGCCTCCGCCTCTGCGCACAAGCCGGCCATTCCGCCGCCACCGCCCAAGCCGTCGAAGCCAGCAAAACATGAGGGGGAGGGCGTGCCGTGGCTGCTGATTGGCGGGGGCATTGGTGCGCTGGTGCTGCTGGGTGGCGTGGGCTGGTTCCTGATGAAACGGCGCAAGCAGGCGGCGCCCGCCACTGGATCATTCATGAGCCGGCTTGCCGGGCGCTTCAAAGGAAAGGCGAAATCCGCACCGGAAGCGGCCGCACCCGACGCCGATTCGGCCTGATATTAAAAAAATATTGTTTTTTTGATTGCAAACGCACGAACTCGTCTACACAACTCGAAAAACTGCGCTATACTTGTTTCGCGGTCATGAGTGGCCGCAAAAGACGGAGCAAGGATCTGGCGCAGCCACCAACGATAGCGTGGCGCGACAAGCAGATGAACGTTGAAGAAACGCCTGCTCCGGAAGCAGTCTGAACGCCAACAGTGTGCTGACAGACGCCGGTTGCAACCGGCACGAGGCGACACCAGGAGATACCTGGTGTTCGCTCTCCCGAATTCCCCCCCCCCAAAAAAAAGCCAGCGTCCAGCGCAATACCTGCCCTGAGGCTATACTTGTCCGTGGTCCCACCTCGGAAAGTACCCACATGACACAGGCAGTTGCAGAGCATTACCAGGCATTCAAACAACGCGGACTCAAGCTCGACATGTCACGCGGCAAACCCGCTCCCGAACAACTTGATCTTTCCGACGCCCTGATGGGGCCGTTAGCGTCGTACGCCGCTGACGACGGCACCGATTGCCGTAACTACGGCCTGGGGGTGGGCCTGCCGGAAGCACGTGCCTTGTTTGGCGCCTTGCTGGGCGTGCCCCCCGCGCAAGTGGTGGTCGACAGCAGTGCCAGCCTGTCGCTGATGCACGACGTGATTGTCTATGCCCTGCTCAACGGGGTGCCAGGGGGCACACCCTGGGTGACCCAGCAACCGGTCAGCTTCCTGTGCCCGGTTCCGGGCTACGATCGCCACTTCTCCATTTGTGAAGCGCGCGGCATCAAGATGATCAGCGTACCGCTGGGTGAAGACGGTCCGGATATGGATCTGGTCGAGCGCCTGGTCGCCGCCGATGCCAGCATCAAAGGCATGTGGTGCGTGCCGAAATACAGCAACCCGTCCGGCGCCGTGTATGCGGACGCCGTGATTGCCCGCCTGGCACAGATGCCCACTGCCGCCCCGGATTTTCGCTTGATGTGGGACGATGCCTACCGTTTCCACCATCTTGGCGATAACAAGACGGAGATTGCGGACGTTCTGGCCGCGTGCGCGGCAGCGGGCAATCCTGACCGTGCCATCGTGTTTGCGTCGACTTCCAAGGTCAGCTGGGCCGGTTCTGGGATCGCGGCACTGGCCGCCTCGCCGGCCAACATCGCGTGGTGGACCAAGCACGCCGGGGTGCGCAGCATCGGACCGGACAAGATCAACCAGCTGCGCCACGTACGCTATCTCAAGGATCCAGCGACCGTGGCCGCGCTGATGGAAGGGCACCGGTCCCTGCTGGCGCCGAAGTTCGACGCCGTTCAACAGCAGTTCGCCGAACTTCTGGGCGATGTGCCAGGCGTTTCCTGGACCCGTCCGGCTGGTGGCTACTTTATCGATCTGGTGACCCCGCCTGGGGCGGCCAAGCGCACCATCGCGCTGGCGAAAGAGGCTGGCATCACCCTGACGCCGGCAGGCGCCGCCTATCCCTATGGCGTCGATCCGGAAGACAGTCATATCCGCATTGCACCGAGCTACCCTTCGCTGAGCGAGATTGCCCTGGCGGCGCAAGGAATTGCCTTGTCGCTCAAGCTGGCGCTGGCGACGTAAAAAAAGCGCCCTCGGGCGCTTTTGCTTGGCGGGTGACGCTTAGTGCGTCGCCATGACTTTCGACAGTTCCCACGGCTCGGTCACGGCGCGGATCGCGCGATCGTTGGCCATGATTTGCTTGAGCAGATCGATCTTGCGCATGCGCGGGGCCGCTTCCAGCGCCGGCACGCCGTGCGCGGCTGCAGCCGAGTGGCGCGCGCATTCGACTTCCATTGCAGCCAGGCTCTGCATGTCGCCTGCTTGCGCGGCGTTGGCCATTTTGCCAGTCAAAACGGCAATATTTTCGTACATCGCGAGGACTTCGTTGGAGGTCATGTGCTCACCCGGCCATTATTTGATCGATGGATTACTGCTTGTCCACCTGGTAACGGTCGGGAAAACGGAAACTTTAGGGATTTCTGGAAACTTTTTAAAAAGAAATTCGAAGATTGTCTAATGAATAAGTTCCTCCAGCCCGGCGCTCAGCTGCGACAGGCTGGGCATTTCCTCCAGCAATTCGTTCGGGGCCAGACCCAGGCCGGCGGCGACGTTCAGCGGCAGGCTCGCCGCGGTGTCCTCGGCATTGAGTCCCAGCTCATCGGCCCTGGCGCGCCACACCGCAAGGTGCACCACCGCGGCCATGCGTCCAGGGGCGGGAACGGCCGGCGGGGCAGGGAAGTCGCGGATGGTATCCGGGAAAATATCGGGGAACTTCCAGCGCGTGGCCAGCTCCGCGCCTACGTCACTGAATTGAAAACCGAAAGCGGCTTGTTCGGCTGCCAGGCGGCCTGGTTCGTAGGGCCCGACTGTTTTATCAAGTTCCTGTGCCTCGGCCGGCATCCCGGCGTGGACCACAAGCTGACCGATGGCATGCATCATGCCAATCGTAAAAGCCAGGTCGGTATTCACGCCCACTTTTTTTGCTATCCATTTTGCACTGACTGCTGCGTGCAGGCTGTAGCGCCAGAAACGCTTCAGGTCCAGTCCCGGCACGGTCTTGAAGCCACCGACCAGGCCGGAGCTGATCACCAGCGTGCGCACCGTGACAAAACCGAGCATGCGAACTGCATCCTCGACATTGCCGATCCGGCGTGACACATGGTAGTAGGCGGAGTTGGCCAGGCGCAGCAGCTTGGCTGCCAGCACCGGGTCAAGCGAGACTTTGCGGGCAATGTCTTCCACCGCGACGTCGGGATCTTCAAAGCTGCTGATGAGTTCGTCGACCACCTTGGGCGCAGTCGGCAGGGCATTCGGGTTTTGCAGCAAGCTTTCCAGCGTCATTGCGGTCTCCTTATAAAGTGCCCCCTGGGCAAGAGTGACTATATAGCGATTTCTTTCTGCACGCCACTTTCCGCCATGCAGAAAAACAGCGTGGTTTCGCACTTGACGCGCCGCTTCCTGCAGTTCATCGCAATCTTGCACGCGAAGCTTGTTGCTTTGATAAAGTGCATGCTGGGGAAAGTTTTGAGATTGCACATGAAATTATCGTTTGTCCGGCCCGTGATTGCCGCCTTGTTCAGCCTTGCCGCCCTCGCCGCGCACGCCGAGGCGCCGTTTTCGTTTGCCGATACGCCGGGCAAGCTGCCCAAGGATGTGGTGCCCTTGCAATATGCCGCGCACTTGCGGCCCGATCTGGCCGCCCGTACCTTCTATGGATCTGAAACCGTCGAGATCGAGGTGCTGACGGCCACCACGCGCATCATGCTCAACGCCGCTGCCTTGCAGATCGACAGTGCCAGCCTCGCGGGCAAGGACATTCCAGTGCGCAAACTGGCGCCAGTCGCTGACGAGGCTGCTCAAACCGTCACCTTCCGCCTGGACCAGCCGCTGCTGCCAGGGCGCTATCAGCTCACGCTCAAATTTCACGGCACCATCAACCGCGAAGCGCGCGGTTTGTTCCATTTGGAATACCAGGCCGGCAAGACCGAAAAGACCATGCTGGTGACCAATCTGGCGCCCAGCGATGCGCGCCGCTTGCTGCCCACCTGGGACGAGCCCGCCTTCCGCGCCGCCTTCAAACTGACGGTGGACTTGCCGCTCAACTTCAAGGCTTACTCCAATACGCCGGTGGAAAAGCAGGAAAAAATCGGCGGCGGCCTGCAGCGCCTGTCGTTTGGCCTGACACCGCGCATGCCCAGTTATTTGCTGGTGCTGGTGGCCGGGGAACTGGAGCGCAGTGCCGTCAAGCAGGACGGTATCGAAATCGGCGTGGTCACCACGGCCGGCAAGCAGCCTCAGGCAGCGTTTGCCCTGGGCACCAGCAAGGACTTGCTGCGCTACTACCATACCTATTTCGGGCAGCCCTATGCCTTGCCCAAGCTCGACCAAATTGCCGTGCCCGGCGGCTTTAATGGCGCAATGGAAAACTGGGGTGGCATTGTCTATCACGAGACCACCTTGCTGGTCGACCCCAGGACCAGCCCGGAAAGCATGCGCAAGCAATCCTTTATCTTCAATGCGCATGAGGTGTCGCATCAGTGGTTCGGCAATCTGGTGACCATGGCGTGGTGGGACAACCTGTGGCTCAACGAGGGTTTTGCGTCGTGGATGGAAACCAAGGCCAGCGAGCACTTCCACCCTGAGTGGCGCGCCGCGCTCGACAGCCAGGGCGCGCGCGATACCGTCATGGAATTCGATGCGCGCAAGACCACGCGCGCGCTGCAATCGAAGGTCGAGACCGAGGACGAGGCAGCCGATGCCTTCGACGATATTCCCTATGTCAAGGGGGAAGCCCTGGTGCGCATGCTGGAAGCCTGGCTGGGCGAAGATGCCTTCCGCAACGGCATGCGCAGCTACATGGCCAGCCATCGCATGGGCAATACCACGGGTGCCGATTTGTGGGCCGCGCTGGAAAAAGCCTCCGGCAAACCGGTGACCGCGCTGGCGCTGGACTGGACCATGCAGCCTGGCTACCCCTTGCTCAAGGTGGAGCAAGCCTGCGAGCAGGGCCGGCGCCGCATCACGCTCAGCCAGGAACAGTACTGGCTCGACGAACAGCCAGCGACCCCACGTCAGTGGCAAGTGCCGCTGCAACTGGGCATTGTGGGCGGCAAGGCGGTGCAGGCCATGCTCGATGGCCCGTCCAGTACCGTGATTCTGCCGGGCTGCGAAGGTACGCTGGTGGTGGACCCGAACGGGGTTGGCTATTTCCGCGTTCAGTACGATAGCGCCTCGTTTGCTGCGCTGAGCGCGCGTAGTGCCGACTTGAGCGACAGCACCCGGCTACGTCTGCTGAGTGACACCTGGAGCCAGGCGCAGGCGGGCCGCCAGCCACTGAGTGCCTGGCTCACGCTGGCGGGCAACTACCGCGGCGAGAATCGCGCTGCCGTGTGGCGGGCGCTGGCGTCGCAGCTGCGCTCGCTCGATGATCTGATGGCCGGCACGCCCGAGCAGGAAGCCGTGCGCCGCTTTACCCGCGATCTGGCGCGGCCTGCCTTCGACCGCCTTGGCTGGGACGAGAAAATGGGCGAGTCGGTCGACCAGCGTGCACTGCGCCCCCTGCTGGCGGGGCTGCTGATCCATGCGGCCGACCAGACGGTGCTGGCGCAGGCGCGCGCCCGATCCAGCACCACCGCGCCGCCGTCCATGCGCGCTGTTCTCACCCTGGCCCAGGGCTTGTATGCGGATGTGGCCACGTATGACCGGCTGCTGGCACGCCTGATGCAGTCCGACAGCGCCGAAGAGCGCGATGAGCTGGCCGATGCGCTGTGCAGCGCGACCGATCCGGTGCTGGCGGCGCGTACGCTGGCATTGTCAATGTCGGACCTGCTGCCAGCGCAGATCACCTCGCTGCTGGTGGGGCAGGTGGCGCGTGCCGGCCATGCCGCACTGGCCTGGAATTTTGCCATCGAACGCAGCGCGGCCTTGCTGAACGACCAGGAAGCACTGGGGCGCAATGCCTTCTTCCCCAGCCTGGTCGGCCGCTCGTTTGACGCGGCCCAGGCCGACATGATGGAAGCCTGGGTCGGCCAGCATATGGGGCCCGGTGCCATGGGCGAAGCGCGCAAGGTGGGCAACGAGATTCGCACCCGTGCGCTGCAGCGCCAGCGCCTGTTGCCGCAAGTGCTGCCGGCCCTGGCAGCACCGGCTGCATAGGGCGCCGGCCTGTGTTAGCCTGTGCGCATTATGACAGACGACACCGACGACATCGCCCGCCGCACGCTCGATTACTACAATCGGCATGCGCTGCAATTTTTTAACGGCACCATCGATCACGATGTCAGCCAGAACATCACCGCCTTGCTCGACGCGCTGCCGGCCCCGGGACCGTTGACGATCCTCGATCTCGGTTGCGGCCCGGGCCGCGATCTGAAGCAGTTCAGCAGCATGGGCCATCGCGCAATCGGCCTGGACGGGGCCGGAGAATTTGCCAGCATGGCGCGCAGTTATTCCGGCTGCGAAGTGTGGCAGCAGGATTTGCTGCACCTGGATTTGCCGCCGGCGCTGTTTGACGGTGTGTTTGCCAATGCCGTGCTGTTCCATGTGCCCAGCAAGCTGCTGCCCGGCGTGCTCGCGCAATTGCACGCCACCATCAAACCAGGCGGGGCCTTGTTTACATCCAATCCGCGCGGCAACAATGAAGAGGGCTGGAACGGGCCGCGCTACGGCAGTTACTACGATTACGCCACGTGGGAGCAATACCTGCTGGCAGCTGGCTTTTCCGCGCTGCATCACTATTACCGCCCCGCCAATCTGCCGCGTGAACAGCAGCCCTGGCTGGCCAGTGTCTGGCGCAAGCCTGTGCGTTAAGTGGCGAACAGAAGAGCTTGGCGAATCGTCCTATTGTGAACCCGTCGCAAGCATTGCGGCCCGCAGTCCCACTCACTTTATGAGGTACTCGTCATGAACAAAGACCAAGTCAAGGGTAAAGCCAAAGATATCGGCGGCAAGATTCAGGAAGAAGTAGGCAAGGCTGTCGGCAGCAGCGAGCAGCAAGCCAAAGGCCTGTCCAAGCAAGTCGAAGGCAAGGTGCAGGAAAAATATGGCGATGCCAAGGAAGAAATCGTCAAGGATCGCGGCAACCGCTGATCCCGCTCGTGTTACGAAGCGCCCCGCACGCCCCACCAGGCGCGCGGGGCGTTTTGTTTTGGTGGGCTGTACGATTGGTACGCATGTTAGTTGGCAGATTAGCACCCACATCGTCCTCGCGAAGGCGGGGACCCATGGCACGTTAACAGCACCACTTAGCATGCGTGCTATGGGTCCCCGCCTCCGCGAAGACGATGTTGGTCAGGTTTGTACGTAGCGCGCGCAGCACCTTTTCTGTTACCAGCCTTATTGCTGAGTTATGTGCGAGTCCGTACAGATGAGTTTCCGATGACACCTTATTCTGGCTTCACGACATGCCAATTCCAGTGCATGTGCATTTTTCAGGAGCTCACCATGAACAAAGACCAAATCAACGGCAAACTGCAAGACATCGGCGGCAAAATTCAGGAAGAGGCTGGCAAGCTGGTCGGCAATCCTGACCAGCAGGTCAAGGGCCTGCAAAACCAGGTCGAAGGCAAAACCCAGGAAAAACTGGGCGACCTGAAAGAAGCCGTCAAGGATGCGGTCAACTGATCTGCACCACGCTAAAAAAATGGCCGCGAACTTCGCGGCCATTTTTTATTTGTCGTCGCTTTTCAGATGCTTGCGGAAGAAGCTGTCAATCAGCCCGTACACATGGCGTTGTCCCGCACGCGACGAAATGCCGTGCTTGGCGCCCGGATAAGTCATCAGGTCGAACTGCACATTGCGGTTGACCAACTGCTCGATCAGGCGCGTGGTGTTGGTGAACAGGACGTTATCGTCGGCCATGCCATGCACCAGCAGCAGTGGCGACTTGAGTCCGTCGATGTGAGCGAACACGCCACTGTCCTTGTAGGCTTGCGGGTTGCCTTGCGGCGTAGCGCCCACATAGCGTTCGGTGTAGTGCGTGTCATACAAGGCCCAGTCGGTCACCGGCGCCACCGACACGCCCGCCGCGATCTTGTTCGACGCAGCCGACAGCAGGCGCAGCGACATGAAACCGCCGTAGCTCCAGCCGAACACGCCGATCTTTTTCGGGTCCACGAACTGCTGCTTTGCCAGCCAGTCGATGCCGGTGACCTGGTCTTCCACCTCGCGCTTGCCCAGGCTCAGATAGGTGGCATCGGTGAACTTGCGTTCGCGCCGGAATGAACCGCGGTTGTCCAGCCTGAACACCACGTAGCCCTGCTGCGCCATGTACTGGTCAAAAAGATTGCCCCATTTGCGCTGCACGTGCTGGGCGTGCGGCCCGCCGTAGGTCGACAGGTAGACCGGGTAGCGCTTGGCCGCATCGAAGCCGGCTGGCTTGATGATGGAGTAGTGCAGGGTCTGGCCATCGTTGGCGGCCATGGTGCCGTATTCCGTCTTGATATGTTCCGGCAGGTACGGTGCATACGGGTGGCCCGGGGCCACCTTGTTCTCGAGCAGATAGTCGACCAGCGTGCCATCCGGCTTGCGGATCGCCACTTGTGGCGGCGTCGATGGGTCGGACCAGGTGTCGACGAACACGGCGCCATTGCGCGCAAAGGCCGAGTCGTGCCAGCCGTCGGCCTTGGTCACGCGCACCGGCTTGTCGGCGCTGCTGCCGTCCAGGGGCAGCCAGTAGGTCTGCTTGTCGACCACGGCGTCGCGGTTCGATGCAACGTACACGCGGCCCGCTTCTTCGTCCACGGCCAGTACATTGTCGATGCCCCATTCGCCACGCGACACGGTGTGCAGCAGCTTGCCGTTAAGGTCGTACAGATACAAGTGATTGCGCCCGCTGCGCTCGGACGACCACAGGAAGGCCGCGCGTTTTTTCAGGAAGCGCAGGTCGTCGTGAATCATCACGTAGGTGGGCGAAGTTTCGCTCAAGACCGTGCGCTGCGCCAGGCTGGCTGCGTCCACCGCAATCAGGTCCAGTTTTTTCTGGTCGCGCGTTTGCACCTGGTACAGCAGCTGCTTGCTGTCGCTGCTCCAGTCAGCCCGCACCAGGTAAATGTCGCGGTTGGCGCCCAGCTCGACCTTGCGCGGCGTGCCGCCTGCGGTTGGCACGATCAGCAAGTCGACCAGTACGTTCGGGTCGCCCGCAGCGGGATAGCGCTGGTCGACCACGGTGGTGTGGTCGGCAAAAATCTCGGTGCGTTTCACCACGGGCACCGGTGCCTCATCGTAGCGCTTGTAGGCAATGGCTGATTCGTCCGGCGCCCAGTAGTAGCCGGTGCGCTGGCCCATTTCTTCCTGCGCCACGAATTCGGCTTCGCCGTTGAAGACGGTGCCGCCGCCATCATTGGTGAGCTGCTTTTCGGTGCCGGTTTTCAGGTCGATCACGAACAGGTTCTGCTTGCGCAGGAACGACAGGTAATGCCCGCGCGGGGAGATTTTCGGGTCGGCCACGTTGCCGCTGGCGACCTTGCGCGCAGCATCGGGCTTGGCCACGTCGACCAGGTACAGGTCGCCGGCAATTGGCACCAGCAGCTGCTTGCCATCGGGCGACCAGCTGTAGCCGAGGATGCCGGTAAAGCTGGCGGTACGGGCCCGTTCGCGCCGCGCCTGTTCTTCGGGCGACAGCACCTCGTTGGGCACCAGCTTCTTGGAGTCGACCAGCAAGCGCGAGGTCTTGTCCTTCATGTTGTATTCCCACAGGTCCAGCTGGAACTGGTTGTCGCTGCGGCCGCGCAGGAAGGTCACGCGGGCGCCGTCGGGCGACACCAGCAAATTGCGCATGGCCGGTCCCGCCAGCGCCGGGTCGGCGTGGATACGGTCCAGTGTCAGGCGCTCCGCGGTAGCGGGCGCACTCGATAATGCGGCAAGGAGGCAGAGCATAAAACGCATTGTAGTCTCTTGTTGTAGTTGATCGGCACCAGCGCGAGACGATACCAGAGTCGGATTGTGCACGCTGTAAATATTGTAAAAATATTATGACTTTTGCTGCAATCGGCTCTACAATCGCGCTTTTCCTTCTACTGCCATTGCCATGACCAAGATTTTCTTCCTTCCCTTGCTGGCGCTGGCCACGCTCACCGGCTGCGACAAGCCGGTAACGCAGGCGACAGCCACGACTGCACCAGCAAAACCGGGTGCGCACGCTGGCGAAAGCTGGGAGCTGGTGACGCTGCAGCGTTCCGATCCCGTCAACTGGGGTGTACGCACGAGGAAGGTGTCATACGATATGTGTGTCGGCCTGGCGGAACTGAAAAAAATCCCGGTTCAACC
Organism: Massilia sp. CF038; assembly: GCF_900129765.1. Classification (GTDB taxonomy): domain Bacteria; phylum Pseudomonadota; class Gammaproteobacteria; order Burkholderiales; family Burkholderiaceae_D; genus Telluria_A. Next base: position 1,208,364 of record NZ_FQWU01000002.1, on the reverse strand, counting down.
TTTTCCAACCGTGCCCGATGACTTTGAAGACGAAAAGGTGACACGCATTACCAACGGCGTCTCTACCGTGGTGGTGACGGAAACCAGCGGCGGGATCGAGGGCCCCGATATCGAAGGCAGCGGCGATTGCAAGATGACTGTCACAACCACACGCAGCAAGGTCGTGAGCGTTTCGCACGCTGGCAAAACGACCCAGATCGTTGACGGTGTGGTGGAAGAAGTGACTGACAACCCGCCTTGGCCGGCCTACGCGCCGCGCGGCAAGAGCACGGCCGACTATACCGTCGCACGCACCGTCAATGGTGTGCAACTGCGCTGCTGGCCGGACAAATTCTGGCTGCTCAACACCAACACGCGGCTCGATGCGCGAGAGATGTGCGTGTACCACCTCGACAATGTCATGGTCGACGAATCGGGCGACCCGGTCACCGCGCGCTCGCATGTGTGGGTCGATATCGCCGGACCAGCAATGAAGCACATGGTCAAGATGGAGCCTGTGTCCATGCGCCGGATCGGGCCTTCCGAGAAGGACCCATACCAGGTCTCGACCTGGCTCAAGTAAGCGCTGACTTCACGCGCTGGCGCGACAGCCGCGCCAGCGACCAGCTCAGCAGCAGCGCAGCAATCGTCAAGCCAACCACCAGGCCAATCCAGAAACCCATGGCGGCCATCGGCTGCGCCGGCGCCCAGGGGAACCAGGCCGGCGCACGCCCCAGCACATAGCCGAGCGGCAGCGCAAAGCCCCAGAATGCCAGTAGCTGGATCAGCATGGGCGATCGTGTGACCTTGTAGCCGCGAATGGCAGACGACGTGGCCACCTGGGCTGCATCCGACAACTGGAACAGGGCCGCCAGCAGCAGCAACTGCACACACAGCGTCTGCACTGCCAGGTCGGACGTATAGGCGCGCGCGATCTCCCAGCGGAACAGCACGATGAACAGTGCCGACAGCACCGCGAACGCGAGCGACATGCCCAGCCCGACAAAGGCGGCAAAACGGGCCCGCTGCGGATTGCCTTCACCGAGCGCCTGGCCCACGCGCGTGATCAAGCCGACCCCAAAACTGAGCGGCACCATGAACACCAGCGACGAAAAATTGAGCGCGATCTGGCTGGCCGACACTTCCACCACGCCGTAACGCGCCACCAGCAAACTGACCGCACCAAAGGCGCTGACCTCGGCAAAATAGGTCACACCAATGGGCACGCCCAGACGCAACATGCTGGCGATCTCGGACCAGTTGGGCCACTCCCAGTGGGTAAAGGGATAGGTGGCGTGGTACACCGGCGCGTAACGAATCCAGCCAATCATGGCAAACAGCATCAGCCACATGCCAATGGCCGTGGCCACGGCGCAGCCGACCGCACCCAGCTTTGGAAAGCCCCAGTTACCAAACACCAGGAGCCAGTTGATGGCCACGTTCAGCAGCAAGCCAAAAATGGCAATCACCATCACGGGCTTGGTCTGGTTGATGCTGATGGTGTAGCCGTACAGCGCGCGGTAGCAGGCAAAGGCCGGCATGCCGATGCTGATGGCATGCACGAACATGGAGGCGTTGGCATTGACGGCCGGTTCCAGGCCGATATGGTCGAACACCAGCGTGGCCAGGTTGGCCAGCAGGCAGAACACCAGGCCCACGCCCAAGCCCTTCCACAGCGCCTGACGTACCGAATGGGGGATGGTATCGAACTGGCCAGCGCCCATCTCATGCGCGACGATCGGGTTAATCGCCATCATGATGCCCATCACGGTCACCAGCACGATCGACCAGACCGAGGCGCCCAGCGAGACGGCGGCCAGCTCGGCGGCGCTCACGTGGCCGGTCATGGCCACGTCGGCCACGCCCATGCCCACGGTGGCCAACTGGCCCACCAGCATCGGCCACGACAGGCGCCACAGGGCGGTCATTTCGGAGCGGATGGTGTGGGAAGGTGGGGCGAGGGCGGTGGACATGGTGGGTTTGTTCCTGGGCAAACAGCGATTCTACGCACGATTGCCCAAGCCCGTCATCTTGTTCTAGTGGTGTAGGAAATTGTTACAAGGCCATCTACTAAAATTTCGGCGCAGGCATCACAATACCAACTCCAACCACTTTTCGATTGCATGTCATGTTCAAGCGCCGCCTCCACCTTGCCCTGTTCCTGTCCCTTAGCTGGCTCGCCCAAGCGAGCGCCAGCGCCGGCGAACTGACTCTATATGCACGCGAAGGCATGGATGGCCGCGAGGTAACGTTGCGCGGACCCGTGCGCAACTTTAACGAGATCGGCTTTAACGACCGTGCTTCCAGCATGGTGGTCCATTCGGGCCGCTGGGAAGTATGCCAGCATGCCGATTTTGCCGGGGATTGCCGCATCGTCGGTCCTGGCGAATACCCGACCCTTTATAGCCTCGGCAACAACATTTCATCGGTACGTGAAGTGCAGGGCCGCCACGACGGTCGCGATGAACGGCGTGAGGAACGCCGGGAAGAACGTCGCGAAGAACGCCGCGGCGATGCCGGTGCGCCAGTGCTGCTGTTTGACGCAACCAATATGCGTGGCCGCGAGCTGCCCGTGCGTGGCGACGTCAACTCGCTGGTGAATATGGGTTTCAACGATGCGACCCAGTCGATCGTGATCACCCAAGGTAATTGGGAGTTCTGCGAACACGAGAACTTTGGCGGCGCTTGCCGCGTGTTCGGGCCGGGCGAATATGGCAATCTGGAGCGCACCTTCCATCGTTCGATTACGTCGATGCGCCGGGTACGTGACGGTGGCCGCGGCGAGGGCCGCGGTGACGATCGCGGCCATGGCGGGCGCGACGGTGTCGAACTGTTCTCCACCGCCGGTTTTGGCGGCGACCGCATCACGGTGCGTGACGAGGTGCGCAGTCTGGTCAATGCCAATTTCAACGACCGCGCCGGTTCGCTGATCGTCTACAGCGGCCAGTGGGAATTCTGCCAGCACGCCGAATTCCGCGGCCAGTGCGTGACCTTTGGCCCGGGCCGCTATGACCGTCTGGGCGGCCTGAACAATCAGATTTCGTCGGTACGGCGCGTACGCTGATGGCTCAGCGCTGTCCCGCGCGGCGCGCGGGCAGCGCTTGCAGATAGGCGTGCAGGGCAAATACATCCACTTCGTTCATCTGCCGCAGTGAGCCGAATGGCATTACGCTGCTGATGGCGCTGCCGTCCGGGCGCAGCCCGCTGCGCAGCATGGCCATGAAGCTTTGCGGACTGGGATAGCGCACCATCGCGCTGCCTTCGCCTGGCGTCAGGTTCGCGGGCGCCGGCCACTCGGGCGGCGCACCAGGAATTCTTCCCCCACTCATGTGTTCTCCGTGGCAGCCCATGCAGCTGCGCGCAACGTAGCCGCCATGGGCCAGGTTCACGGCTGGCGCCACGGGCGGCTGCGGGGCCAGTGAATGGTCAATCAGTTCGGCTGCGTCCCTGACCACGCCGGCGGCGTACAGCACCTTCACTTTGCGCGGCAGCTGGACCAGGGCGCGCGTGCCTGCTACGGGCGGCAACTGCCGCACGTAGGCAATGATGGAGGCCAGATCGTTATCGCTCAGGCGGTTGTAGTCTTCGCTGGGCATGATCATGACCGGCCGGCCGTTTGGCTTGACGCCATGGCGCAGCGTGCGCACCCAGTCGCGTTCACGGTAGGCAGCGGTGGCGCTGCTGGCGCCGCTGGTGATATTCGGCGAGGCAACCAGCATACGGCCGCTGCGGATCACTTCCTGGCCGGCGCCACTGGCGCCGTGACAGTCGGCGCAGCCGCGCGTGGCGAACAGATAGCGGCCTTGCTGCAACGAGACGCCGCCGGGCGTGGTTTGCAGCGCTGCCGGCTCAATGGCGATCACGCGCTGCATTTTTCGTTCGCCCATGATCTGGCCAACCCACGCAGTCAATGCCAGTGCCAAAGCCAGCGTGAGCATGGCCCACATGGTGCGGCGCAGCCAGCGTGTCATGGTAGCCGCTCCGTGTGGGCATGCTTGCCGGAAGCGTGCGCTCTGTACCAGGTCCCCACAGTACGATGACAGTCACCGTTCGCGGAGGACCGCTCGTGGAATACAAGGATTACTATCAGACGCTGGGCGTAAAAAAGGATGCCTCGGCCGATGACATCAAAAAGGCGTATCGCAAGCTGGTGCGCAAATACCATCCGGACGTCAGCAAGGCCAAGGATGCGGACCAGAAAACCAAGGAAATCAACGAGGCCTACGCGGTACTGGGTGACGCTGAAAAACGCGCCGCCTACGATGCGCTCGGCAGCAATATGCATGCGGGCCAGCCGTTCCAGCCACCGCCGGACTGGGGCGGCGGCGACTTCGGCGGTTTTGGCGGCGCTTCTGCCGAGGACGTGTTTGCCGACTTGTTCGCCCATGTGGGGCGGCGCGGCCGGGCGCGCGGCGGCTTTGCCATGCGGGGCGAAGACGTGCACGCCAGCATGGCCATCGATTTGCAGGACAGCTACCGCGGCGCGCATCACATGGTCAGTCTGCGCACGCAGGAGCGCGAGCGCAGTATTGAGGTGCAGATCCCCAAGGGAATTTTGCCAGGGCAGCAGATCCGTTTGCCGGGTCAGGGGCAGGACGGGGTCCATGGCGGCCCGCCCGGCGACCTGGTGCTTGAAGTGAGCTTCCGCCCCGATCCGCATTACCGGGTCGAGGGGCGCCATGTGTTTCGCGATCTGGCGGTGGCACCCTGGGAGGCGGCGCTGGGCGCGCACATTGATGTGCCCACCCCGGCTGGCCAGGTCGAAGTGGCCGTGCCGCCCGGATCGCAGCCGGGCCGCAAGCTGCGCCTGAAAGGGCGCGGCATTCCCGGGCAGCCGCCAGGCGACCTGTATCTGGTGCTGGAGGTGGTCTTGCCCCCGGCCAGCAGTGCACGCGCGCGCGAGCTGTATCAAGCCATGGCGCGCGATCTTGCCTTCAATCCCAGGGCGGGCGCAGGCAGGTAACGGAAGGACGGGCATCGGAATCTCCTGACACGGACGATAACGATGACTATGCTACTGACCCGCCGGACGGGATTGAGGCATCGCAATCCTTGCTGACAATACCTGTATTTACAGACAGTGTTTCCTTTGCTCAAGGCCGCGCCATTTTCCGCTTGTTCCTTCTAGACTTCGAACGATCACCAGTCAAAACGTATAAGGAGAAACCATGGAAACGAACAATGGAACCGCATTGAAAGGCAAGCGCATCGCTGTGCTGATGACCGATGGCGTGGAGCAAATCGAGTACACCGCCCCGCGCACGTTTCTGGAGGAGCATGGCGCGCAGGTGACGCTGCTGTCGCCCAAAGAGAAGGGCGAGCAGGTGCAAGGCTTCAATCATGCCGACAAGGCTGACAGCTTTGAGGTTGAGCTCAATGTCAAACAGGCCGATCCGCGCGCTTACGACGCACTGGTGCTGCCCGGTGGCGTATCGAATCCCGACCAGCTGCGCATGAGTCCTGAATCAATTGACTTCATCCGCAGCTTTGCCAGCCAGGACAAGCCGATTGCCGCCATCTGCCATGGTCCCTGGACCTTGATCGATGCAGGCGTGGCCAACACGCGCCACCTGACCAGCTGGCCCAGCCTGCAAACGGATTTGCGCAACGCGGGCGCTGAATGGAGCGACGATGAAGTCGTCATCGACGGCAAGCTCATCACCAGCCGCAAGCCGGACGATCTGCCTGCCTTCAACAATGCCTTGATGCAGACCATGCTGGTCAACCCGATTGACGCCGATATCGGACCGAGTTCCTAAGCCAGTTGCTGTGGCGAGCAAACTTGCGCGCCTTTGCGCTGTCGTAGTAGATGTCCGGTTCTGTCTCGCAGGCGAGCCGGCACATCGGTGCGCTGCCGCGGGCAGTGCTTCACAGCGCAAGGCAAACCAAGGAGGTAGTCATGGCAACGATAAACGCGCCTGCATCCGAACGCAGGCATATTCTGGACCGCCGCACAACCGGCGCAAGCCTGAGCAAGGGCAAACTCAACGCGCTCGACTGGGTGGCCATGGTGCTGCTCATTGTGGGCGGGCTGAACTGGGGCAGTGTGGGTCTGGCCAACATCGATCTGGTGGCAAGCCTGTTCGGCACGCAAACGCCGCTCTCGCGCATTGTGTATGTGCTGGTGGGCTTGTCGGCGCTGTATTCCATTTACACCAGCAGCAAGATGGCCGCATCCAGGCGCTAGCGTCGGCCATGCACCGCGCATGACAGCCGCAAGCTGATCATGCGCGGGCTTTTCTTTGCCGGCAAAGCCTGCGCAATTGCGGTACAGTTCCCGCTTGCACAATGCTGCCAAAGGAAGCCGCGATGTACGAACAAACACTGGTTGCCGGCTGGGGCGACATGGACTTCAACGCCCATATGCGCAACACCGCCTATCTCGATAAATCTGCCGATGTGCGCATGATGTATTTTGCGTCCTGCGGTTTTCCCATGTCCGAATTCATGCGCTTGCGTCTGGGGCCGGTGGTGATGAAAGATGAAGTCGAGTATTTTCGCGAATTCCAGCTGCTTGATCCAGTGCGCATCACCATGAGTCTGGCAGGCCTGTCCGACGATGGCAGCCGCATGCGTCTGCGCAATGATTTTTACCGCAAGGACGTTCTGGCCGCGCGCGTGACCTCCACCGCGGGCTGGTTCGATCTGAATGCGCGCAAGCTGGTGTGTCCGCCGGAACACCTGCTGGTGCACTTGCAGGCGCTGGCGCATGCCGATGACTTCGTCGCTCTGCCCAACAGCAGCCGCGCGTAAGGCCATGGCGGTCAGCATCGTGCGTCTGGGTTCGCCGCGCAGTGCGCACGAAGGGCTGCGCATCGGCACCGTGCGGCGGCCACCGCGCGGGGTTCCCAAAGCGGAATTTGCCAGCCGCGATTATTACGATGTCTGGCTGCCGAACCTGGCGCCAAGTGCTCCCTTGATGGCCGAGGGCAGGGCGGCCGTCAGCGCGGCCGAGTGGCAGCATTTTGCCAGCGCGTATCGCAAGGAAATGAATGCGCCCGAGGCGGCGCATGTGATCAGCACGCTGGCGGCCTTGTCGCACACCAGCGCGTTTTCAGTGGGGTGTTATTGCGAGGACGAGGCACACTGCCATCGCAGCATCTTGCGCCAGCTGTTGCTGGAGAGCGGCGCCGATGTGGCTGGCGCCGTCTGATGGGGTGTTGCGCTTACTTGCTAGCGGGGCGGTAAGCGTCGAGTTCTTCCGTGACGGTCGATTCCACAGCGCCAAAGCCGTTGTGGAATTTGCGCACGACCTTGACCATGGCTTTTGTTTCGGGCGAGTACCAGTAGGTGAACTTGTAGCGTTCGGCTGCGAGGTTTTCGCCTGCTGACAGTTTGGCGTTGTTCACTTTGGTGCTTTGCCAGACAGCGTCGATCTTGGTGGTCTCGAAGGTGCCGGCAGGGACCGAAATGGTTTCTTTGCCGACCACGACGTACTTGCGTTTGCTCTTCTGGTCTTTTTCAACGACTTCGGTATCCCAGTCCATGCCAGGCGCAAATTCGATGGTGCAGGTGTTTTCCAGTCCCAGGGAGCCGCCGCCGGCGACGTCAATCAGGCAGCCGCCTGCTTCGACTTCGCCGATCTTGCGCCACTCCGGTCCGCCGCGCACTTTGACTTCGGCCAGCAGCGATTGATAGACCAGTTTGTTGGCGTCCGTTTTGCTGGCGATCTTGTAGTTGATCAGGGACTTGGTGCTGTTGCTGCCGATCGTGACCGTCTTTTTGTAGGTCCAGCTGTCACCGACAGCCAAGGGTTCGATGTGGAGCGGGGGAATGTCGCCCGCCACTGCCAGGGTGGAGGTGAGGCAGGCCAGCGTTGCCAGGAGTTTGAGTTTCATGGGGACCTTCTTCTGCGGAATTGTGTCAGAGCATAGTGTAATGGGAGATTGTTGGGGAGGGGCAAATTTTCGCGGGGGGGGTAACAACTGAGCGTGGAGGCGGAGGGCAAGAAATCGCGCAGCGATTTCCCTTTGGTCAGACGAATCGGAGAGCCCCGCGCGAGTACGCGCGGGTCGCTTCGCCGGCTCGCCGCATGCGGCTCGAAACCCCGGCTACGCCCCGCTGACGCGGGTTCAATTCCCGCCGCCATCACGGGACGGCGAAAAAAAACCGTCCACTGGACGGTTTTTTAGGATGCTGTGGTGGAGGCGGCGGGAATCGAACCCGCGTCCGCAAGCACTCTACAGACAGTTCTACATACTTAGCACTGCCATTTAATTTAACCGGTACAACGCGGACGTGCACGCTGTGTACAAGCGAGTTACCTATTATTTAGTCCGGAACTAAGTAACCCAGTTCAAGACGAGTCCCTGTAAATGACTCTAGAGCTTTTGACGGCCCACCCCAGGGACGAGGTGTTCTAGAGCTAGCAGCAATTAAGCTGCGAGTGCGTACGAGTTATCGTTTGCAGTTAAGTTTTTCAGGTTGTATTTACGAGGTAGCCCGCCCTCGGTATGCCCTGCGCTGCTTTGCAACCCACGTCGAAACCAGGTCGCCCCCACAGAACCTCTATTGTAGCGCATCACGCCATTGGGTGGCGCGCTCGCATGAGTACCGAATTCCCCGTTGACAGAAGAGAATGATGCGACTTCCTAGCAACAAAAATTGCCGTGCGGAACGAAATAAGTTGCCGCACGTCATGTGTTGCCGTATAGTATCGTTATTGGTTGTTAATTAAACGATCACTCCCCACTAATTTGACACAGGAGTTTCATCCATGATTTCCCGTAAAAATGCTCTGAAAATGTTCGCCGCTTTCGTCTTCGCCGCTATCGGTGGCAGCGCAGTTGCTGGTGAAGTGCCAGCCGTATTCGATGCCAAGAGCTGCAAGGCTGAATATCCAAAAGCATCGCTGATGAACGAAGAGCAGGGCGTTGTGTCGATGATGTTCCTGGTGTCGGCTGAAGGCCGCGTTCTCGAGTCGAAGCTGGACAAGACCAGCGGCTTCAAGGGCCTGGACAAAGCAGCGATTTCCGCTGTCTCCGCTTGCAAGTTCAAGCCGGGCAGCAAGGATGGCAAGCCAGACAGCACCTGGACCAAGGTTGAATACAGCTGGACCCTGAGCTAAGACATTCCCGTTTTTCCTTGATGTTCTGACTTGACCACCCTGCGGGGTGGTTTTTTTTCGACTGGGCAAACCGATACATCGTCCTCGCGCAGGCGGGGACCCATAGCGTGCACGATATACCACTAAGCCAGCGTGGCATGGGTCCCCGCCTTCGCGAGGACGATGTGGGGGGATATTTATGCCACCATCGATTTTTTGGCGGGCGCAGCCAATACGTTGCGCACCAGTTCCAGCAGATCGGTTGGTGTATCCAGCAAATAATCAGCGCCCCAGTGCACCGGTTCAGTCGCGCCGCAGTATCCCCAGGCGCAAGCCACGGTCGTCATGCCGGCAGCACGCCCCGCTTCGATATCGCGCAGGTCGTCGCCCACATACCAGCAATCCGTCGGCGCAATGCCGAGCCGGCGCGCACCTTCCAGCAAGGGCGCCGGATGCGGCTTGGCCACACCCACCGTGTCACCGGAAATAATGCAGCCGGCGTGCGCCAGGCCAATCTGCGGCACCAGCGGGTCGGTAAACCGCGCCGGCTTGTTGGTGACGATGCCCCAGGCCACGCCAGCGTGCTCCAGCCCGTCAAGCAATTCGGTCACGCCTCCAAACAAGGTCGAGTGCACTGCCATGGCAGCTTCATAATTGCTGAACCACTGCAAACGCAAGGCTTCGTAGCCCTCGTCAGCCGGCGTCAAGCCAAAAGCCGCACCGATCATGCCGCGTGCGCCAGCCGAGGCGGTTGGCCGCAAAATGGCGTAGGGCGTCGGTTCCAGTCCGCGCTCGACGCGCAGCATATTGACGGCGGCCGCCAGGTCGGGAGCGGTATCGGCCAGCGTGCCGTCAAGGTCGAACAGAATGGCGCGCGGGCGCTGCGTGGTGGAAGTCATGGGATCAGCGGATACGGTCAGAGCGGACGGCTGCAAGCCACCATGTAATTCACATCGGTGTCCTGGTTCAGCGCGTAGATTTTGGTCAGCGGGTTGTAGGTCATGCCCTTGATGCCATCGACTTGCAGTCCGGCTTCGCGCACAAACTGCGACAGCTCGGCCGGGGTGATGAACTTGGCATAGTCGTGCGTGCCTTTCGGCAGCATGCGCAGCAGGTACTCGGCACCCACCACGGCAAACAGATACGCTTTCGGATTGCGGTTGATGGTCGAGAAGAACACGTGCCCGCCAGGCTTGACCAGCGTGGCCGCGGCTTTGACGATCGAGGCCGGGTCCGGCACGTGTTCCAGCATTTCCATGCAGGTCACCACGTCGTACTGGCCCGCTTCTTTGGCGGCCATGTCTTCGGCGGCAATGTGCTCGTAGCGCACCGTGACCCCTGACTCCAGACTGTGCAGGTCGGCCACTTTGAGCGCTTTTTCGGACAGGTCGATCCCGGTCGCGTCAGCACCTTTCCGTGCCATGGATTCGGTCAGAATGCCGCCGCCGCAACCGATGTCGATCACTTTTTTGCCGGCCAGCGCAACCTTGGCATTGATCCATTCCAGGCGCAGCGGATTGATCTCGTGCAGCGGTTTGAATTCGGACGTGGGATCCCACCAGCGGTGGGCAAGTTCACTAAATTTCTGGATTTCGAGAGGGTCGGCATTCATACGCGGAATAATAGCGGGAAATTGGGTAGGACGGTGTTTCTTTGCCCGTCAGCGGGGCAGAAACCGGGTCAAAAAAAATGCCGTTCAGCGAAACTGAACGGCATCTGCTTGACGGCGCGGGCTTGCAAAGCAAGCCCGGCAAGTCAGGAATTACTTGGCGCGGGTGCCAACGACTTCGATTTCAACGCGACGGTTCTGGGCGCGGCCAGCGTCGGTCTTGTTGTCGGCCACTGGCTGCTTCTCGCCTTTGCCTTCGGTGTAGATGCGGTTGGCATCGACGCCTTTACCTTGCAGGTAGGCTTTGACCGATTCAGCACGGCGGATCGCCAGCTTTTCGTTGTAAGCATCGGTGCCTTTGGAGTCGGTGTGGCCGACGGCAATGATGACTTCCAGGTTGATGCCGCTCAGTTTCGAGGCCAGATCGTCCAGCTTGGCTTTGCCTTCTGGCTTCAGGGTAGCTTTGTCGAAATCGTAGAACGCGTCTGCAGCGAAGCTGACTTTTTCTGCGGTGATGGTTGGCTCAACCACTGGTGCAACTGGTGCCACCGGGGTCACTGCAACTGGCTCGACCACTGGTGGTGGGGTCACGCATTTGCCATCTTCCAGCTTGGCTGGCTCAACGCACACTGGCAGGTCGCATCCTGGAATGGCATCGGCCTTGGTCCAGGAACCGGTACGCCAGCACAGGCCGAACGGATCGCGTGCGACGACGCCGCGCGCGTCAATCACGTAACCGGCGTTGCCCTTCGGCGCAATGATGTCGGTGGTCAGGGGAGCAAACGGAGGCGAGGTCTGCGCCATGGCGCCATTGGCCGCTGCTGCAACTGCCAAAATCATTGTCAATTTTTTCATTGTTTTCTTTCCTTTCGGGGGATATCCGCAGTTTCCACTGCGCTACTGGGCTTGTGAACAAGATAGTAACAGCTTGCCCCACTGGTACCTGTTACAAATTGTGAAACAGGCAATTAACGTTTAATCATTTTGCCACACGCTTAGAAATAGCACGACCGCGCTAATTCAATAGGACATGATTGTACAAGGCCTCGTTGTATTCGTGCAACATGCAGTAGTAACGCAGATTTGAATGACGCCGTCATGACATTCCATGCGGGTTTGCAGGATTTGACCAGCTGCCATACGGCGCATGCTAAAATCCCACGCTTCTGTTGATAAGATCGGCGTTCGCACCGCGATGTGCGCTGGCCGGATCAGCAGGCACCCATGCAGCATTTGCGTACAGCTACTATAACCACAGCCTGAGATCAGTCGACCCGCCAATGGATCAATTCGCAAAAGAAACAATCCCCATTTCCCTCGAAGAAGAGATGCGCAAGAGCTACCTCGATTACGCCATGAGCGTGATCGTGGGCCGCGCCTTGCCGGATGTGCGCGACGGCTTGAAGCCGGTGCACCGCCGCGTCTTGTTCGCCATGCACGAAATGAACAACGTGTACAACCGCCCGTACGTCAAGTGCGCACGCGTGGTCGGCGAAACGATGGGTAAGTATCACCCGCACGGCGATGCGTCGATTTACGACACGCTGGTGCGCATGGCCCAGGACTTCTCGCTGCGCTATACGCTGGTCGACGGTCAGGGTAACTTCGGTTCCATCGACGGCGACTCCGCTGCGGCAATGCGTTACACCGAGTGCCGCCTGGACAAGATCGCCAGCGAAGTATTGGCCGATATCGACAAGGACACCGTCGACTTCCAGCCCAACTACGACGGCAAGGAAAAAGAGCCAACGGTTCTGCCAACCCGCATTCCGAACCTGCTGATCAATGGCTCGTCCGGTATCGCCGTCGGTATGGCAACCAATATTCCGCCGCACAATCTGACCGAAGTGGTCAATGGCGCGCTGCACGTGCTGCGTAACCCGGATTGCACGATTGACGAACTGATCGAGATCATTCCGGCGCCGGACTTCCCGACTGCCGGCATCATCTACGGCGTGTCCGGTGTGCGCGACGGTTACCGCACCGGCCGCGGCCGCGTGGTCATGCGCGCCAAGACCCACTTCGAAGAATACGGCAAGGATGGCGGCCGCATCGCGATCATCGTCGATGAGCTGCCGTACCAGGTCAATAAAAAGTCGCTGCTTGAGCGTATCGCCGAAAACGTGCGCGACAAGAAGCTCGAAGGCATTTCCGATATCCGCGACGAGTCCGATAAGTCGGGCATGCGCGTGGTCATCGAACTGAAACGCGGCGAAGTACCGGAAGTGGTGCTGAACAATCTGTACAAGCAGACCCAGCTGCAAGACACCTTCGGCATGAACATGGTGGCGCTGGTCAACGGCCAGCCCAAGCTGCTCAACCTCAAGCAGATGCTGCAATGCTTCCTGGCGCACCGCCGCGAAGTGGTCACGCGCCGCACCGTGTTCGAATTGCGCAAGGCGCGCGAACGCGGCCACATGCTCGAAGGCCTGGCCGTCGCGCTGGCCAACATCGATGACTTCATCGCCATCATCAAGGCCGCGCCAACGCCGCCGGTCGCCAAGACCGAACTGATGGCGCGTGCCTGGGATTCGTCCCTGGTGCGCGAAATGCTGATGCGTACTGCCGAAGGCAGCACCGTGGGCGGCATCGACGCTTTCCGTCCCGAGCACCTGCCAAAGCACTACGGCATGCAGCCAGATGGCCTGTACAAGCTCTCCGACGAGCAGTCGCAAGAGATTTTGCAGATGCGTCTGCAGCGTTTGACCGGTCTGGAACAGGACAAGATCGTCAACGAGTACAAGGACATCATGGCGCACATCGCCGACTTGCTCGACATTTTGGCCAAGCCGGAACGCGTGACGACCATCATCACCGATGAAATGACCGTCATCGTCAATGACTACGGCACCGGCAACAAGGACGTACGCCGTTCGACCATCGAACTCAATGCCACCGACCTCGAAACCGAAGACTTGATCACGCCGCAGGATATGGTCGTGACCTTGTCGCACACCGGTTACATGAAGTCGCAGCCGATTTCCGAGTACCGCGCGCAAAAACGCGGTGGACGCGGCAAGCAGGCCATGGCCACCAAAGAGGAAGACTGGATCGACCAGCTGTTCATCGCCAACACGCACGATTACATTCTGTGCTTCTCGAACCGCGGCCGCATGTACTGGCTGAAGGTGTGGGAAGTGCCGCAAGGCTCGCGCAATTCGCGCGGCAAGCCAATCGTCAACATGTTCCCTTTGGCCGATAACGAGAAGATCACCGTGGTCCTGCCGCTGTCCGGCGTGAACCGCACCTTCCCGGAAGACCATTACGTGTTCATGGCGACCAGCCTGGGTACCGTGAAAAAGACGCCGCTGAAGGACTTCAGCAATCCACGCAAGGCCGGCATCATTGCGGTTGACCTGGACGACGGCGACTTCCTGATCGGCGCTGCGCTCACCGATGGCGAGCACGATGTCATGCTGTTCTCCGATTCGGGCAAGGCAGTGCGCTTTGACGAAAACGATGTCCGTCCGATGGGCCGTACCGCGCGCGGTGTGCGCGGCATGAACCTGGAAGATGGCCAGAACGTGATCGCGCTGCTGGTGGCCGAGAACGAGCAGCAGTCCGTGCTCACGGCAACCGAAAACGGCTTCGGCAAGCGTACGCCAATTACCGAGTACACCCGCCATGGCCGCGGCACCAAGGGCATGATCGCGATCCAGACCTCGGAACGCAACGGCAAGGTGGTGGCAGCGACGCTGGTCGACACGACCGACGAAATCATGCTGATCACGACCGGCGGCGTGCTGATTCGCACCCGCGTGTCCGAGATCCGCGAGATGGGCCGCGCCACCCAGGGCGTGACGCTGATTGCAGTCGAAGACGGCACCAAGCTGTCGGGTCTGCAACGCATCGTCGAAACCGACCTGGAAGAAGTCGATCTGGAGAATGCACCGGAGTAAGCCTGCAAGGGGCGCTGTTTCATGCGAAAATGACAGTGCCCCAAGCGCGCAGGTGGAAAGCGGAAAGCGCCTTCCACCATTGCTGGTGCCACGATGGCGCAGGCAGTGGTGGAAGGCGTTTTCTTTTGGGAAGACGAATACCCATTTCATCGTCCTCGCGCATGCGGGGACCCATAGCACTGTGCCGAATTCGATCAGCGTGCTATAGGCCCCCGCCTTCGCGAGGGCGATGGTAACTATATTTTGATGTCGCACATGAAAAGACTGTTCCTCGCACTGTTAACCTTCACCCTGATCGGTTCCCATGCGTCGTCCTTTGCAGCCGACGAAAAAATCGACCCCATGGCGGTCGCCGTCGCGCACGACCTGCTGGTGGCCATGCGCTTCAAGTTCACGCTTGAGCAGGAACTGAAAACCGCATCGGACAATGCACCTGCCGTCCTGCGCAGCACCGCCGGCAAAAAACTGGCCGCCGACAAGACCCTGGACGCGGCCACCCGCGCCAAACGCGTTGCATCGATCGAAAAGAAGCTGCCGGCAGCCGACCTGGCACTGGAAAAGCTGTTTGCCGACCCGGCCACCACCGAGACCATCACCAACGAAACGGCCAAGCTCTACACGCGCTATTTCACGATCGCCGAGATGCAGAAAATCGCCGCCTTCTACCGCACACCGGAAGGCGCCAAGACGCTGGCCCTGGCGCCGCGCATCCTGAGCGAATCGCTGACGCTGGGCCAGACCTTCATGGCGCCGCGTACCGAAAAAATTCTTGAAGAGCTGATGCAGCCCGCCGATAAATAAGAGGACCCCACGTGACCCAGATCTACAATTTCTCCGCCGGCCCCGCCGTCCTGCCGAAAGAGGTGCTCGAACAAGCCGCCGCCGAAATGCTCGACTGGCATGGCAGCGGCATGTCCGTCATGGAGATGAGTCATCGCGGTCCCGAGTTCATTTCGATCTACCAGGCTGCCGTGCGCGACCTGCGCGATCTGCTGCGCATTCCGGATAATTACCAAGTCCTGTTCCTGCAGGGCGGCGGCCTGGGCGAAAATGCCATCGTGCCCATGAATCTGCTGGGCCGCCACAAGCAGCCTGCCACCATTGACTTTGTGCACACCGGCTCCTGGTCTGGCAAATCGATCAAGGAAGCAAAGCGCTATGCCGAAGTGAACGTGGCTGCCACTTCCGAACCCGGCCACTTTACCTCGGTGCCGCCGCAGGAATACTGGAAGCTCACGCGCGACGCCGCTTATGTTCATGTCTGCACCAACGAAACCATCGACGGCGTCGAGTACAACTTCGTGCCCACCGTGCAGGGCGACACGCCTCTGGTAGCGGACATGTCCTCGCACATCCTGTCGCGCGAAATCGACGTTTCGAAGTACGGCGTAATTTTCGCCGGCGCGCAAAAGAACATTGGCCCTGCTGGCCTGACGCTGGTGATTGTGCGCGAAGACCTGCTGGGCAGCGCGCTGCCGATCTGCCCTTCGGCCTTCGACTGGAATATCGTGGCAGAACACGACTCCATGTACAACACGCCGCCGACCTACAGCATCTATATTGCGGGGCTGGTGTTTGCCCATCTCAAGCGCCAGGGCGGGGTGGCGGCCATGGAACAGCGTAATATCGCCAAGGCGGAGCTGCTGTATGCGGCGCTGGACGCCGATGATTTTTACCAGAACCGCGTCGCCAAAGACTGCCGCTCGCGCATGAACGTGCCGTTCTTCCTGCGCGATGAAACGCTGAACGATCAATTCCTGGCCGGTGCAAAAGCGCGCGGCCTGCTGCAACTGAAGGGCCACAAGTCCGTCGGCGGTATGCGAGCATCGATTTACAACGCGATGCCGATCGAGGGCGTGCAAGCCCTGGTCGATTATTTGAACGAGTTCGCCGGCCGGTAATATGCCGCTGGTGCCGTCCACCGCACAATGACTGCATGACCATGACAGACAAATTGACACCCTTGCGTGAACAGATCGATGCCATCGATGCGCAAATTCTCGACCTGCTGAGCCGCCGCGCGCAACTGGCGCAGGAAGTCGGCCACGTGAAGGCCGAAACCAATGCGCCCGTGTTTCGCCCCGAGCGCGAAGCCCAGGTGCTGCGCGGTGTGGCTGAACGCAATCCCGGGCCGCTCAAGGGCGCCGAAGTGCAAACCATCTTCCGCGAAATCATGTCCGCCTGCCGCTCGCTGGAAAAGCGCGTCACCGTCGCCTACCTGGGCCCGGCCGGTACGTTCAGCGAGCAGGCCGTGTACCAGCAGTTCGGCAGCGCGGTGGAAGGTTTGCCCTGCATCTCCATCGACGAAGTGTTCCGTGCCACCGAGGCCGGCACCGCCGATTTTGGCGTCGTCCCGGTGGAAAACTCGTCCGAAGGCGCGATCAACCGCACGCTCGATCTGATGCTCGGCACCACCACCATCATCAGCGGCGAAATCGCCATTCCCGTCCACCACAGCTTGATGACCAAGACGGGCAACATGGATGGTGTGACGGTGGTGTGCGCCCATTCGCAGGCGCTGGCCCAGTGCCAGGTCTGGCTCAATCAGCACTATCCGCATATCGAACGGCGCGCAGTGGCCTCGAACGCAGAAGCGGCCGTCATGGCCAGCAAGGATGCTTCGATTGCCGCCATCGCCAGCGAAATGGCAGGCGAGCAGTATAAGCTGGGCGTGGTCAATGGCCACATCCAGGACGACCCGCACAACCGCACCCGCTTTGCCGTCATCGGCCACCTGCAAACCAATCCGTCCGGCGCCGACCAGACCTCGCTGGTACTGGCCGTGCCCAACAAGGCGGGCGCCGTGTACAACCTGCTCGCCCCCCTGGCCGTGAATGGCGTGTCGATGACGCGCTTCGAATCGCGCCCGGCCCGCATCGGCACCTGGGAGTACTACTTCTACGTCGATATCGAAGGCCACGTGCAGAATCCAGCGGTGGCCAAGGCGCTCGAGGAACTCAAAGATAACGCAGCATTTTTCAAGGTCCTGGGCTCGTATCCGCTCAGCCTCACATAACCCACTTCAGAGATAGTCCATGTCCCAGCAATACGGTCCAGATTACGTTCGCGCCATCGCCCCTTACCAGGCAGGCAAACCCATCGCCGAAGTCGCCCGCGAGTTCGGTCTTGACGAAGCCAACATCGTCAAGCTTGCCTCGAACGAGAATCCGTTCGGCGTGCCGGAGTCGAGCAAAACCGCTATGGCCGCTGCGGTGGCGGACCTGGGCCGCTACCCGGACGCCAATGGTTTCGACCTGAAGGCGGCGCTGGCCAAGCGCTACGATGTGCCGGCCGACTGGATCACGCTCGGCAATGGCTCGAACGACATTCTTGAAATCGCCGCCCACGCCTTTGTGCAAAAAGGTCAGGCCGTGGTGTACTCGCAGTATTCGTTTGCTGTGTACGCGCTGGCCACGCAAGGCGTGGGTGCGCGTGCCATTGTGGTCCCTGCCAAGGAGTATGGTCACGATCTCGACGCCATGTCTGCCGCCATCGACGCCGACACGCGCCTGGTCTTCATCGCCAATCCCAACAACCCGACCGGCACCTTCATTCCGGCGGCGCAGATCGAAGCCTTCCTGGCCAAGGTACCTGCGCACTTGGTGGTGGTACTCGACGAAGCGTACAACGAATTCCTCGCGCCCGAGCAGCAGTTCGAGTCGGCCAAATGGGTGCAGAAGTATCCCAATCTGCTGGTCTCGCGCACCTTCTCCAAAGCCTACGGCCTGGCCGGTCTGCGCGTGGGCTTTGCCATTGCGCAGCCTGCAGTGACGGATCTGATGAACCGCATTCGCCAGCCCTTCAACGTCAATTCGCTGGCGCAGGCTGCGGCCATCGCGGCATTGAATGACAAGCCATTCCTGGAGCAGGGCGCCAAAAACAATGCGGCTGGCTACAGTCAGTTTGTGGAAGCGTTCCAGGAACTCGGCCTGGAATACGTGCCGTCCTTTGGCAACTTCGTGCTGGTCAAGGTCGGTAACGACGACGGCGCCGGTGCACGCGTGAATCTGGCCCTGCTCAAGCAGGGTGTGATCGTGCGCCCGGTGGGCAATTATGGTCTGCCGCAGTGGCTGCGCATTTCCATCGGCCTGCCGCAGGAAAACGCGATCTTCATTGCCGCCCTCAAAAAGGCGCTGAGCTGACGTGATCGATAAAGTCGTCATCTTCGGTGTGGGTCTGATCGGCGGTTCGTTCGCCCGGGCCTTGCGCCATGCTGGCGCAGTGGGCACCATCGTTGGTGTGGGCCGCTCGCCCGAGGCCATGGCGCGTGCCCTGGAACTGGGCATCGTCGATCAGGTGGCCCCTTCTGTGCAGGATGCGATGCGCGGCGCAAGTCTGGTGCTGATCGCAGCGCCGGTGGCGCAGACCGGGCGTATTCTGGCGTCGCTGGCTCCGTTTCTGGAGCCTGGTACGGTGGTCACCGATGCCGGCAGCACCAAATCGGACGTGGTGGCCGCCGCGCGCGCCGCGCTGGGCAACAAGATTGGCCAGTTTGTACCGGGCCACCCGATCGCAGGGCGCGAGACCAATGGTCCCGACGCTGCCATCGTCGATCTGTACATCGGCAAGAAAACCGTACTCACACCCTTGCCTGAAAATGCGGCCGCCGATGTGGCGCGCGTGGCTGCCGCCTGGACCGCGTGCGGCTCGGTGATCCATCAGCTTTCAGCACAGGACCATGACAAGGTATTTGCCTCGGTCTCGCACCTGCCTCATTTACTTGCGTACGCGCTGGTTGACGATATCGCCAACAAGCCGCACGCCGATTTGCTGTTCCAGTATGCAGCCTCCGGTTTTCGCGACTTTACCCGCATTGCCGGATCCTCGCCTGAAATGTGGCGTGACATCAGCCTGGCCAATCAGGCCGCGCTGTTGGGGGAGCTCGACTCGTATATGGCACAATTGACCGCATTGCGGGCCCACCTTGCTTCAGGCAACGGCGCGGCCATCGAGGCGGTCTACTCCAACGCGCAGCAAGCCCGCTGCCGATGGATCGAAGCCATCGAGGCGGCCGAAGCGCCGCCACCCAAAGACACCGCAGAATAATCAGTAAGGAATTCCGGCATGACGCAGCAAAAGCACTACCCGCACCACCTTGATATTCATCCGGTCATGCACGTCGAAGGCGTCGTGCGCCTGCCCGGATCAAAAAGCATTTCCAACCGCACCTTGCTGCTGGCCGCGCTCAGCGAAGGCACCACCACCATCCACGATTTGCTGGCATCGGACGACACACTTGTCATGCTGGGCGCGCTGCGTTCGCTGGGCATCGGCTGGGAGCAGCTGGACGACCATACCCATATCGTCCATGGCGCGGGTGGCGCACTGCCGAACCACGAAGCCGATCTGTTCATGGGCAATGCCGGCACCGCCATTCGCCCGCTGACGGCAGCGCTGGCCGTGATTGGCGGCGACTTCACGCTGCATGGCGTCTCGCGCATGCATGAGCGTCCCATCGGCGACCTGGTCGACGCGCTCAACGCCGTCGGTGCGCAGATTGAATACACCGGTGTTGAAGGCTTCCCGCCGCTGCGCATCCGGCGCGGCCATATTCACGCTGACCGCATGTCCGTGCGCGGCAATGTGTCGAGCCAGTTCCTGACTGCCGTGTTGATGGCGGCGCCGCTGATGGTGCGCGAGCATCCGGTCTCGATCGACGTGGTTGGCGAACTCATTTCCAAGCCATACATCGAAATCACCCTCAACCTGATGCGCCGTTTTGGCGTGACGGTGGAGCAGGACGGCTGGCAGTCGTTCACGGTGCAGCCGGGGCAGAAGTACATCAGCCCCGGTGATATTCACGTCGAGGGCGACGCGTCTTCTGCTTCCTACTTCCTGGCCGCTGGCGCCATTGGCGGCGGACCGGTGCGGGTAGAAGGCGTGGGGCGCGACAGCATCCAGGGCGATGTGCGCTTTGCCGAAGCGCTGGAGCAGATGGGCGCGACCATCACCCGCGGCGACAACTGGATCGAGGCGAAATCGAATGGCGTGCTCAAAGCCATTGACGCTGACTTCAATCACATTCCCGACGCGGCCATGACGATTGCGGTGGCCGCCTTGTACGCGGACGGCACCAGCACCCTGCGCAATATCGCCAGCTGGCGCGTGAAGGAAACCGACCGTCTGGCGGCCATGGCCACCGAGCTGCGCAAGCTGGGCGCGGTGGTGGAAGAGGGCGCCGACTACATCACGATCACGCCGCCCGAGGAGATTCTGGCCGCGACCATTGAAACCTACGATGATCACCGCATGGCGATGTGCTTCTCGCTGGCGACCGTGGACGGCAAGGCGCGGCGCGGCAACCAGATGCGTATTCTGGACCCGAAGTGTGTGGCCAAGACCTTCCCCGATTATTTCGAAGCCTTTTCAGGAATCGCGAAAGAAACACTCATCTAAGATGTACCAACATCGCCCTCGCGCAGGCGGGGGCCTATACCACGTTACCGAAGTTGTTCAGCGTGCCATAGGCCCCCGCCTTCGCGAGGGCGATGGTTTTTTGTGCAGTTGCCAGTTCATTCTCATCTGTACTCTGCTGCTAAGATTGCAACTGCACCCGTCTCAACACCAAGGTCAAACCATGTCCACAACCCACGCCATCCCCGTCATCTGCATCGACGGCCCCACCGCCTCCGGCAAAGGCACGGTCGCCCACAAGGTCGCCGACAAGCTTGGCTTCCACTACCTGGATTCCGGCGCCCTGTACCGCCTGACCGCTCTGTCGGCAATCCGGCGCGACACGCCCCTGACCGACGAACACGCCCTGGCCAAGCTGGCCGAACACCTGCCGGCCCATTTCGCCGGCGGCGAAATCCTGCTGGCCAACGAAAACGTCACCCAGCTCATCCGCGCTGAAGAAGTTGGCAACATGGCATCGAAAATCGCTGCCTTGCCGACCGTGCGCCAGGCCCTGTTCGCTCTGCAACTGGGCTTTCGCAAGCCGCCCGGCCTGGTGGCCGACGGGCGCGACATGGGCACCGTGATTTTCCCCCACGCCCAGCTCAAGGTGTTCCTGACCGCAAGCGTGGCGGCGCGTGCGCAGCGCCGATATAAGCAATTGATTGACAAGGGGTTTTCTGCTAATATGGAAGACCTCCTGTCTGATTTACAGGCGCGCGACGACCGGGATACAAACCGGGCCATCGCACCGCTGGTGCCGGCAGAGGGGGCGCATCGCCTCGATACATCGAACATGACGGCTGACGAAGCCATCGAGCAAGTGTTGAAATGGTATGCGGCAGTCAAGTAGTAGCAGGTGCTTGTAGCAGCAATTGTGCCGCTGCAGGCGTTGGTTCAACCTAACCCAGTTTAAGTCGCATCGTGCGATCTCTGCTGGCTCACTAGAGTAAATTATGTCCACAATGGAAAGTTTTGCAGCGCTATTCGAAGAATCCTTGTCGCGTCAAGACATGCGTTCGGGCGAAGTCATTTCGGCTGAAGTCGTACGTCTGGATCACAACTTCGTGATCGTCAACGCCGGCCTGAAATCCGAAGCGTTCATTCCTATCGAAGAATTCAAGAACGACCAGGGCGAACTGGAAGTTCAAGTTGGCGATTTCGTTTCCGTAGCGATTGAATCGCTGGAAAACGGCTTCGGCGACACCATCCTGTCGCGTGACAAGGCCAAGCGCCTGGCATCGTGGCTGGCACTGGAAAAAGCCATGGAATCGGGCGAGATCGTCGTCGGTACCGTCAATGGCAAAGTCAAGGGCGGCCTGACCGTTCTGACCAACGGCATCCGTGCCTTCCTGCCGGGTTCGCTGGTCGACACCCGTCCAGTCAAGGACACCACCCCGTTCGAAGGCAAGACCCTGGAATTCAAGGTCATCAAGCTCGACCGTAAGCGTAACAACGTCGTTCTGTCGCGCCGCGCTGTCATCGAAGCTTCGATGGGCGAAGAGCGCCAGAAGCTGATGGAAACCCTGAAAGAAGGCACCGTGGTTACCGGCGTCGTCAAAAATATCACCGACTACGGCGCGTTCGTGGATCTGGGCGGTATCGACGGCCTGCTGCACATCACCGATCTGGCATGGCGTCGTGTGCGTCACCCATCGGAAGTGCTGACCGTTGGCCAGGAAATCACTGCCAAGGTTCTGAAGTACGATCAGGAAAAGAACCGCGTTTCCCTGGGCGTGAAGCAACTGGGCGACGACCCATGGACCGGTCTGTCCCGTCGTTACCCACAAAGCACCCGTCTGTTCGGCAAGGTAACCAACCTGACCGACTACGGCGCGTTCGTGGAAGTCGAGCAGGGTATCGAAGGTCTGGTTCACGTGTCCGAAATGGACTGGACCAACAAGAACGTGGCACCAAACAAAGTTGTCCAGCTGGGCGACGAAGTGGAAGTCATGGTTCTCGAGATCGACGAAGAGCGTCGCCGTATTTCGCTGGGCATGAAGCAGTGCAAAGCCAATCCATGGGATGACTTCGGCGTAACCCACAAGAAGGGTGACAAAGTCCGCGGCGCGATCAAATCGATCACCGACTTCGGCGTGTTCATCGGCCTGGCTGGCAACATCGACGGCCTGGTACACCTGTCGGACCTGTCCTGGACCGAAACCGGCGAAGAAGCTGTTCGTCGCTTCAAGAAAGGTGACGAACTGGAAGCCATCGTTCTGGCCATCGACGTCGAGCGTGAGCGCGTGTCCCTGGGCGTCAAGCAACTGGAAGGTGACCCATTCAACAACTTCGCAGCAATGAACGACAAAGGCTCCCTGGTAACGGGTACGGTCAAGTCGGTCGAGCCTAAGGGCGCGGTCATTCAGCTGTCCGAAGAAGTCGAAGGCTACCTGCGTGCTTCCGAAATCTCGCGCGACCGCGTGGAAGATGCCGGCACCCACCTGAAAGTTGGTGATTCCGTCGAAGCACTGGTCATCAACATCGATCGCAAAGCACGCAGCATCCAGCTGTCGATCAAAGCGAAAGACAATGTTGAAACCCAGGAAGCGATGCAGAAGATGGCATCGTCGGCTGACAGCAACGCCGCATCGGGCACCACCAGCCTGGGCGCACTGCTCAAAGCCAAGTTCGACAACAAGAACTAAGACAGTCGGAATCAGACTAGATGACGAAGTCCGAACTGATCAACCGCCTCGCTGAGCGTTATTCTCAGCTGGTGGCCAAGGATGCGGAGTACGCTGTCAAGACCATCCTCGATGCCATGACCAACGCCTTGGCGACTGGTCAGCGCATCGAGATCCGTGGTTTCGGCAGTTTTGCCCTGAATAGCCGGCCGCCACGGATCGGACGCAATCCAAAGTCCGGCGACAAGGTGATGGTTCCCGAAAAACGGGTTCCGCACTTCAAGCCTGGCAAGCAATTGCGCGAACGGGTTGATGCGATGGTTGGGCAACCGATTATTGAAGACTAAGTCGCCTGGCGACACAAAAAACGGCATCCTCGGATGCCGTTTTTTTTCGCCCCGACAAAAAGTTTCACTATCGGGGTCAGACCTCAATACTGCAATTTTTGCTGGGCTTGTCATAGGGAAAGCCCTCTCGGCGCCTTGTTATAATGGTGTAATATGCGATACCCGCACCCTCACCATACCGTTCATTGAGATGAAACTTTTATCCACGCTAGTTGGCATCCTGCTGTTCACGCTGTTCTTCGGTTTTGCGCTGAAAAACACCCAGGAAGTGGACCTGCATTTTTTCCTGAATTATGAATTGCGCGGTCCGCTGGTGCTGATGCTGCTGGCCTTCTTTGTGTCCGGCGCCGCCCTCGGCATCCTGGCTGTCACGCCGACCGTATTCCGCCACCGCCGCGAAACCAGCAAGCACAAGACCACCATTCAAGCGCTGCAAAGCGTGGCCCGCACCGGTCCCACCCAGCCTGCGCCCGACGTGGTCAGCAACCAGCTCAAATAACATCACAAGAAAAATACGCGCATGGAATTTGAAAACTGGATGCTCATTGGCATCCCCCTGTTTTTCGCGATGGGCTGGATCACGGCACGCGTCGATATCCGCCAATTGCTGTCCGAATCGCGCACCTTGCCGCGCGCCTATTTCAAGGGCCTCAATTTTCTGCTGAACGAGCAGCCCGACAAGGCGATCGATGCCTTCATCGATATCGTCAAGATGGATCCGGAAACAGCCGATATGCACTTTGCACTCGGCAATCTGTTTCGCCGCCGCGGCGAGATTGAACGCGCCATCCGCGTGCACCAGAACTTGCTAGCGCGTCCGGATTTGCCGGCTGAACAGCAAGCCCAGGCCAAATACGAACTGGGCATGGATTACCTGAAAGCCGGTCTGCTCGACCGCGCCGAAGAAACCTTCAACCAGCTGCTCGACACGCCTTATTCGGTGCAGGCCCGGCGCTCGCTGCTGGAAATCTTCCAGCGCGAAAAAGAGTGGCAGCGTGCCATCGACGCGGCCCGGGGTTTGCAGGAATCCGGCACTGGCTCACGGCAGAAAGAAATTGCCCAGTTCTATTGCGAGCTGGCCCAGGATAGCCTCGTCCACCTGCAAACGGCCGAAGCGCTGACTTTGCTCGACGCTGCGGTCCAGACCGACCGCAACAACGTGCGCGCAACCATGCTCACGGGCGACGCCCAACTGGCCGGCGGCGACGTCGAGGGCGCCTTGATGACCTGGCGCCGCGTCGAGCAGCAGTCGGTGCCGCACGTGGCTCTGGTGGCAGGCCGCCTCATGGATGGTTACCGCAAGGTGGGCCGCCCGCAGGAAGGCGTCAATCTGCTGCGCTCGTACCTAGCGGAAGCCTCGTCGATCGACCTGATCGATGTGGTGTTCAAGGCCGTGATTGAACTCGATGGTGTCGATGCTGCCAAGCAGCTGGTGCTTGACGAGCTGCGCCGCAATCCCACCTTGCTGGGTCTGGACAAGCTGCTCGAAGCGCGCTTGATGGATGCGCCGGCCAATATCTGGGAAGAACTGTCGATGGTCAAGAATTTGATCCACGGCTACACCCAGAAACTGGCCCGCTACCGCTGCAGCCACTGTGGTTTCAAGGCCCGCCAGTTCTACTGGCAATGTCCAGGCTGCAGTCAGTGGGAAACCTACCCGCCGCGCCGCACCGAAGAACTTAACGTGATGAACTGACGATGATAAGCCGCCTCCTGACCACCGATACCTACCCGCCGATTGTGGCGCCCGATCTGCACGCCGTGCGCATTCTGGTGGTGGGCGATGTCATGCTGGACCGCTACTGGTTTGGCGACGTCAGCCGTATTTCGCCGGAAGCCCCCGTGCCCATCGTGCGCATCGAAAAACGTGAAGAGCGCCTGGGCGGTGCGGCCAACGTGGCGCGCAATGCCGCCGCACTGGGCGCCCACTGCGGCTTATTAGGGGTGGTCGGCAATGACGAGGCCGGGACGCAAGTGGAGCAATTGCTGCGCGACTCCAGCATTCACAGCTATCTGCAGCGGGACGAGGCGATCTCGACCATCATCAAGCTGCGCGTGATTGGCCGCCAGCAGCAGTTGCTGCGCATCGACTTTGAAGACGCGCCCACCGACACCGTGCTGCGCGACAAGCTGACCCAGTTCAATGCCTTGCTGCCCGACTACGACGTGATCATCCTGTCCGATTACAACAAGGGCAGCCTGGTCAACGTGTCGCACATGATCGAAGCGGGCCGCGCGGCCGGCAAGATCGTCATGGTCGATCCGAAAGGCGACGATTTTTCGCCCTACAAGGGCGCCACCGTTCTCACGCCCAACAAGTCCGAGCTGCGCCGCATTGTCGGCAGCTGGTCAAGCGAAGAGCAGCTCACGGCCAAGGCCCAGGGCTTGCGCGAAACGCTGGGCCTGGATGCCTTGCTGCTGACCCGCTCCGAAGAAGGCATGAGCTTGTACACCGCCACCGAAATTCTGCACATGCACGCCGACGCGCGTGAAGTCTACGACGTCTCAGGCGCGGGCGACACCGTGATCGCCACCATGGCGTCCATGCTCGGGGCCGGCATGCCAATGGCCGACGCCATCATGACCGCCAACCGCGCGGGCGGCATTGTCGTTGGCAAGCTCGGCACTGCCACTGTCACGCGGGCAGAACTCTTCGGCAGCTGAATTTGCGGTATTGATGAGTCTCAATCGTCCCCGTCAACCCTGGACAAGGGGCGGGACGTTACCAGGTGGTGGGCGGCATGGTGCCGTCCTGTAGTGCTAACCATTTGGAGAACACCGACATGATCAATAAACTGATGCTTGCAGTTGCCGCGCTGATTGCCACCATGAGCCTGGCGCTGGCCCAGGTCGACGTCAACAAGGCCGATGCGGCCGCGCTCGACAGCGTCAAGGGTGTGGGCCCGGCAATGTCCAAGCAAATCCTGGACGAACGGGCCAAAGGCGAATTCAAGGACTGGGCTGACTTCCAGAAACGCGTCAAGGGCGTGGGCGACAAGCGCGCGGCCAAGCTGTCGTCAGCTGGTCTGGTAGTGGCCGGCAAGAGCGCGAATAACGCACCCATGGCCAAGCCCGCTGCGCCGGTCAAGGCCAAGGCGGCGGAAGGCAAGGCCGCTCCGGCCAATATGTAAGCATTGCACAAGCCCGCGCCTGCGGGCTTTTTTGCGCGTTGAAGGCCCAACTTTTTTTGCATGTAAGGACATCAACACGCCGGTCGGCTGTGCGACACTAGCGGCTCCATTTTCGGGAAAGGCGCCGCATGAAATCACTTCCTCTCTCCGCTCTCGCCGTTGCCGGCGTGCTCGCATTGTCGCTGGGCGACGCCGTCGCCACCACCAAGCCGCCATCGCCTGCGTCGACCAAGCCGGCACCCAAGGATCCCACCGAACGTCATCAAGTGCAGATCGACAAGATCGTGGCCGACATTTCGCCCCAGCGCATTGAAGCGACGATTCGAAAACTGGTGGCCTTCAAGACGCGCCACACCATGTCCGACACCATCTCGGACACGGTCGGCATTGGCGCGGCGCGGCGCTGGATCAAAAGTGAGCTGGAACGCTGCGGCGCCGCTGCCGGCGGCCGCCTCGAGGTCGCGTTCGACAGCCACGTGGCGCCCGTCTCGGCGCGCATTTCGCGGCCTACCGAAATCGTCAACGTGGTCGCTACGCTGCCCGGCACGCAGGAGGCCTCGCGCGAGCGCATGTACGTCGTCAGCGGCCACTACGACTCGCGCAATACCGACATCATGGACGCCAGCGGCGACGCGCCCGGCGCCAACGATGACGCCTCCGGCACTGCCGCCGTGATGGAAATGGCCTGCGTGATGGCGCGCCATCAGTTCGACGCCACCATCGTCTTCATGACCGTGGCGGCAGAGGAGCAGGGCTTGCTGGGCGCGGCCCACTGGGCCGAACAGGCCAGGCTGAAAAATCTGAATATCGCCGGCATGTTCACCAACGATATCATCGGCAGCTCGCGCGCCGACGATGGCCGCATCGACGACAAGCAGGTACGCCTGTTCTCCGAAAGCATCCCCGCCACCAAGGAGCTCAATGAGGTCAACCGCGCGCTGCTGGCCACCGGTGGTGAAAACGATTCGATTTCGCGCCAGCTGGCGCGCCATGTCAAGCAGGTGGGTGAGCGCTATGTGCCGGGCTTTAAAGTCAGCGTGATTCAGCGGCGTGACCGTTACCTGCGCGGCGGCGACCATATGCCATTCCTGGAGCGGGGCTTTGCCGCGCTGCGGTTCACCGAGCCGAACGAAGACTTCTCGCACCAGCACCAGAACCTGCGCAAGGAAGACGGCAAGCAGTACGGCGATCTGCCCGAATACAACGACTACAACTACATCGCCAAGGTGGCGCGCGTGAACGCGGCGGCGCTGGCCAGCCTGGCGCTGGCGCCCGCCGCGCCGCAGCAGGTGCAGATGCGCACGGCCAAGCTGGAGAACGATTCCTCGCTGGTCTGGAAGGCCAATGCGGAACCCGATGTGGCAGGCTACCGGATTGTGTGGCGTGATACCACGGCAGCGCAATGGGAGGGCTACAAGGATGTAGGCAATGTGACTGAAGCGACGGTCAAGCTGTCCAAGGATAACTACTTCTTTGGCGTGCAGGCGATCGACAAGGACGGCAACGTCAGCGTCGCGACCTATCCCACCCCGCTGCGCTAACCCACATCGCCCTCGCGCAGGCGGGGGGCCATACCATTGTCCCGAATTCGGTTAGGTGGAATGGGCCCCCGCCTTCGCGAGGGCGATGTAGATCAGCGCGGCACAGCCAGATACGCATGCAATTGCGCCACCACCGCCGCGCTGCAACGTCAGCGTTGCAAACTATCCGACCCCGCTGCGCAAAACAACATCGCCCTCGCGAAGGCGGGGGCCCATACCACTTCACCGAATTCGGAAACATGGAATGGCCCCCCGCCTTCGCGAGGGCGATGTAGATCAGCGCGGCACTGCCAGATACGCATGCAATTGCGCCACCACCGCCGCGCTGCAACGTCAGCGTTGCAAACTATCCGACCCCGCTGCGCAAAACAACATCGCCCTCGCGAAGGCGGGAGCCCATACCACTTCACCGAATTCGGAAACATGGAATGGCCCCCCGCCTTCGCGAGGGCGATGTGTTTGAACTCAGCGCGGCACCGCCAGATACGCGTGCAATTGCGCCACCACCGCCGCGCTGCAACGTCAGCGTTGCAAACTATCCGACCCCGCTGCGCAAAACAACATCGCCCTCGCGAAGGCGGGGGCCCATACCACTTCACCGAATTCGTAAACATGGAATGGCCCCCCGCCTTCGCGAGGGCGATGTAGATCAGCGCGGCACCGCCAGATACGCGTGCAATTGCGCCACCACCGCCGCACCTTCACCCACGGCTGCGGCCACGCGCTTGGTCGACCCCGCCCGCACATCGCCAATCGCAAACACGCCCGGCACCGTCGTCTCCAAGTGCCCATGCAGCGAGCCATCGGGATTGAGCATGTGCCCAGTCACACGGCAGCGCGCCATCATCACATCGGTCCCGGTCATGATGAAGCCTTGCTGGTCCACCTGTACGCCGCAATCGGCTAGCCAGCCCGAATTGGGATCGGCGCCAACGAACAGAAACACGCTGCGTACCGCCTTGCTCACTTCCGCCTCGCCCTTGCGCTGCCAGCGCACCCCGTTCAAGCAGTGGTCGTCCCCCTCCAGCGCCGTCAGCGCAGTATGGGTGTGCAGTTCGATATTCGGCGTGGCCGCGATGCGCTCGATCAGGTAGCTCGACATGCTGGCCGCCAGCCCTGGGCCGCGAATGAGCATGTGCACGCGCTTGGCATGCGCGGACAGGAACACGGCTGCCTGGCCAGCCGAATTTCCGCCACCGACCAGCACCACCTCCTCTTGCGTGCAGCGCTTTGCCTCCAGTGGCGAGGCCCAGTAGTACACGCCGCAGCCTTCGTAGCGCTCCAGGTTTTCCAGCACCGGTTTGCGATAGCGCGCGCCGCATGCCAAGACCACGGCACGCGCCTGCACCCGCACATCGCCGCTCATTTTCAGCCGCAGCGGATACTGGTCGCACAGCAGCTGGTCGGCGCAGGCCGGAATGGCCACTTCGGCGCCAAATTTTTGCGACTGCACGAAGGCGCGGCCAGCCAGGGCCCGTCCCGAGATCCCGGTCGGAAAACCAAGGTAGTTCTCGATCCGCGCGCTGGCGCCGGCCTGGCCGCCAAAGGCGCGGTTTTCCACCACCAGCACCGACAGGCCTTCCGAGGCGGCGTACACGGCCGTGGCGAGGCCGGAAGGGCCTGCCCCGACCACAATCACGTCATAGATCTTGTCCGGGTCCAGTTCGGGCAGCAAGCCCAGGCAGCGGCCCAGTTCGGCAATGCTGGGGTTCTTCTTGACGCTCCCGTCCGGGCACACCACCAGTGGCAGTTCAGCCGGCGCCGGCGCGTACGTTGCGAGCAGGGCGCGCGCGTTGGCGCTGGTGGCGGGATCCAGCACCATGTGCGGATGGCCATTGGCTGACAAAAAACTCTGCAAACCGAACAGGCCGGCGCTGCCGGGCGGGCCCACCAGCACCGGCGCGCTGGTGGCCGCTTCGATTAGACCCACCCGGCGTAAAATCAAGGCACGCATGATGCGCTCGCCCAGCTCGGCTTCGGCCACCACCAGGGCGCGCATGGATTCGGTTGGGATCAGCAGCGCCTGCACGGCGCCCACGGCGTACGCGCTGGCCAGGGCGGGCGTGCCCGACAGCTGTCCCACCTCGGCGGTAAATTCGCCAGGGCCGTGCTCGACAATCGTATTGTTGTTGCCCATCCCATCGCACTGGGTAATGCGCAATCTACCCTGCAACAGCAACAGCATGCCCGGATTGGCGCCACCGGCAGCAAACACGGTCTCGCCGTCGTGCCAGGTGCGTACCTGGCCAAAGCGCATCAGGCGGGCCACTTCGCTGTCACTCAGGGTGGGAAACATTTGATGCTTGCGCGATTCCATCTTGCTCATGGAACTGTGAAAACGCTCCGCGATCGTGGTGTCGTGTTCGAATTCCGGGGCAGTCAGTGGGTTCATGGGCGGCAACTCCGTTGGTGGGTTGCGCTCAGTCTATCAGCTAGCTGGAGCGGCTCACACGCGGCCGCCGCGGGTGGATTAAAATGGGACTTTGTTTATCCCGCAAAAGAGTTCCCATGCGCTATAAGACCATCGAAGACACAATCGGCAATACTCCCCTGGTGCAGCTGGTGCGCCTGCCGGGCGCCGATGCGGCTGCCCGCAACAATATTATCTTGGGCAAGATGGAAGGGGACAATCCGGCCGGCTCCGTCAAGGACCGCGCGGCCATGTCCATGCTCAGGCGCGCCGAAGAACGCGGCCAGATCAAGCCGGGCGACACCCTGATTGAAGCAACCAGTGGCAATACCGGCATCGCGCTGGCCATGGCAGCGGCGATTCGCGGCTACAAGATGCTGTTGCTCATGCCCGAGTATCTGTCCATTGAGCGGCGTCAGAGCATGGCTGCCTACGGTGCCCAGATCATCCTCACGCCCAAAACGGGCGGGATGGAATATGCGCGCGACATGGCCGAGCAGATGCAGCGCGACGGCAAGGGCATCATCCTCGACCAGTTCGGCAATGCCGATAATCCGCGCGCCCACTACGAAACCACGGGTCCGGAAATCTGGCGCGACACGGCGGGCAGCATCACCCATTTTGTCAGCGCCATGGGTACCACCGGCACCATCATGGGCGTGTCGCAATACCTGAAAGAGCAGAACGAGGCCATTCAAATCATTGGCGCGCAGCCGGAAGAAGGCTCGCAGATTCCCGGCATTCGCAAGTGGCCGGAAGCCTATCTGCCGCGCATCTATGACAAGGCACGCGTGGACCAGATTGAAAGCGTGAGCCAGGCCGCAGCCGAGCAGATGGCGCGCCGGCTGGCGGCAGAGGAGGGCATCTTCTGCGGCATTTCCGCAGCAGGGGCCTGCGAGATCGCACTGCGCATCTCGCAGACAGTGGAAAACGCGACCATTGTGTTTGTCGTGTGCGACCGCGGCGACCGCTATTTATCGACGGGCGTCTTCCCGGCCTGATCTGCATCGCGCGGCGACAAAAAAAGCGCACTGCGCCAAATGACGCGTCCCGGTAGACGCATCCATTTGGCGCAGTGCGCTTTGTTCTTCCAGCAGTCCGTTCAGCCGCCCGCAAGGACGGCCAGACATCAGGACTGTGGTTCGCCTTCTTTTGGCTTGAACTGCTTGTCGCTGATGCGGAACTTGTTGCGGCGATCGCCCATCAAGTAGCGCAGATCGCGGATCGACAGATCGCTCACTTCGTGCATGCGAATCAGCAGCGAGGCGCCAACTGGCAGACGGTGGTGGCGAATCTTGGAGATCACTGGTGGGGCCACTTCGAGCGCACGCGAGAGTGCTGCATCATTTTTCAGACGCAAGTTCTCGATGAGCGTATCCAGCAGGCGGTTCGGGTTGTATTGCAGCAGATCATCGGAATCCGAATCGCTGTTCATATCAATGCCAACTTGGTTTGTCATGATGTCGTTACTTCCTATTGTGAGTTGTGCTTGGTCGATACACGGACTTCGCGGTAGCTACAACTGTCGCATTACGGCGGCGAAATTTAATCCGAGGAACACTTTTTAAAAAATATACACAATTGTACAACGCTTTTTCATTTCTAGTACCTATAAGCAATAGAAGATTATAAAAAGGTTGCAATCATGTTGTCTAACCGCAACATGGCCGCAGTGCAATTCTCTCACAAAACCACTGAGAAATTAATTGTTTTTTCAGAAAGTTAAAGTGTAGAGGAAACCAGTCATTCCCGCCGCACAATACCGAACAGTATTGGCTCCGCAGAAATTGACTGGTTTGCTATCACGGCAATTCGGAAAGTTTCATAGGGGAACCGCCACTGTAATGCGCGACAACAGGCGGATGTTGCAACGGGCACAGAATGCAGTTTCAGCCATTTTGTTGCTCGGAACGTTACATTCTATTACAAAGTTTCTCGTGGAATAACAGCCGCGGCGTCGCGGTTGTGCTTCACGGCCCGACCCACTTCGATCACCGACATGGCGTAAAAGTAACTGCGATTGTACTGAGTGATAGCGAAAAAATTATCCGACGCCAGCCAATATTCTGTTGCATCCGCGCCATTTTGCAGATCGATCAGGCTATATAAGCGCTCTGGCGGCGGCCGGTTTGCGCTCGCCACCCCCGCCGCTGTGATTTCCTGCAGCGTGAATTTGGCCGCCAGCCCTTGACCGACAAAGCGTTCCCATTCGCGTTCGGGCGCCACGTGGGCCAGGTACACCAACGGGCCGGTCTGGTTCGCTTGCCAACCGTGCTGCTGCAGGAAATGGGCAATGCTGCCGATCGCATCGACCGCTGAATTGCGCAGGTCCAGATTGCCATCGTTGTCGTAGTCGACACCGTAGGCCAGTACGCTGCCCGGCATGAATTGCGGCATGCCGATGGCGCCCGCGAAGGAGCCCAGCAAGGTGAAGGGATCGAGCGCATTTTTGCGCGCCAGCAGCAGCGTGTTTTCCAGTTCGCCACGGAAGAAGGCCATGCGCGCCGCCTGGTTCGGCGCTTCGGGGTAAGCAAAGGCGAGTGTGGTCAGGACATCGAGCACGCGGAAGCGTCCCGTATTGCGGCCATACACCGTTTCCACACCCAGAATGCCGACAATGATCTCGGCAGGCACCCCGAACTCCTTTTCGGCCCGCGCCAGTGTTTCGGCATGCTCGTTCCAGAAGCGGATGCCGGCGTTGATGCGCACCGGTTCGATCATCAGCGCGCGCACTGCATTCATGTTTTTTGGCTTGCCTACCGGCGGCGGCTTGACCAGCTGGACCGCCGAGTCGACATAGCGAATCTGGCGGAACAGGGCTTCCAGTTCCTCGCGCGGGAAGCCCTGGCGCAATGCGACGTCGTCGATGAAGGCGCGTACCGCCTGCCATTCCAGGAAGTTGACCTGCTCGCCGGCGTAGTCGATGGTCGGGCGTTTGACCGGCGCGGGCTTTTTGGGCGTCGCCTTGCTTGCGCCGTGCCGGGCGGGTTTGGCAGGTGCGGCAGCGGCCACGCCGGCAGCGCACAAGGCGCACAGCAGCGTAAGGGAAGTCAGTAATTTCATTGGGACTTGGCTAATAATTTTTTCAGGGTGGCCGCGCTGTCGGCGGCGGCTTGGGGGCCGTACTTGTGGGCGCTGTACAGTGCCAGAAACTGCAGTACGGCGGCTTTCTTCTCTGGGGCGAGGGCGCTGCCGCTCACGCGCATGGCCCAGGCATTCGGTCCTTCATCGGCAGCGCGCGGCATGCCCAGGCGCCGCATCGACTCGCACAGCGCCGAGTATAGCGCATCGACCGGGTCGCTCTGGCGGCGGGCGCGTCGTGCGCGCGCCACGACAATCAGACAACAGGCGAGAGCCAGACCGGCCAGCGCTGGCCAGTTGCCAAAGGTCTCTTCCAGCGATGCCAGCAGGTTGCGGCGGCGTTCCGGGCTGTAGTTCAGTACCCACTGATTCCAGTTATTGTTCAGCGCCGCCATCCGATAGCGCAGTTGTGCCAGCAAGGAGTTGCGGTCCGCCTCGATGCCCAGCAGGTTGTCGAGGGTCGGATTATTGGCTGAAACGCGGGCGCGGCTGCGCTGTATCCGTTCCGGCGCCACCGCCGCAGTGGGATCGGTGCGCACCCAGCCGCGCTCACCGAGCCAGACTTCGGCCCACGCGTGGGCGTCGGACTGGCGCACTTCCATGAAGCCGTCAACCGGGTTCATTTCGCCACCCTGGTAGCCGGTGACCACGCGCGCTGGCACGTCCGCCGCGCGCATCAGGTACACGAAGGCGCTCGCATAATGTTCGCAAAAGCCTTCGCGCGTCTGGTACAGAAAATCGTCGACGGAATTGGCCCCCAGCGGCGCCGGCGCCAGGGTATAGGAAAACGGCTCACTGCGGAACATGGCCAGCACTTTGCGCACGCGCTGCGCCGGGTCGCTCTCTTTTTGCAGGTCCAGGCCGGCCTGCATGGCACGCGGGTTGAAGCCGCGCGGCAGTGCCAGCCAGCGTTCGCTGTTGACCAGCGACGGCCCCCCTTCGAGCTGGTAGCCCAGATCGGAGCGCGCGCTGTACCGTTCCCGCTGCACCAGCGGGCTGCGCGCGCGCAGCTCGCGCTCTTCGCTCATATCGACCGGAATATCGAACAGCGCTGGCGGATACCCCACCATGTCCAGCGCAAACAGCCAGCGTTCGTTCTGCGGCTCTAGCGTGACCTGATAACGCACCTGGCGTCCCGGCGCCCTGACCAGGCGCGCTTCGCGCCGGCGCCAGGCCTGATCCGACGGCGACCAGGTGCGGCCGTCGAATTCGTCGAACACAATGCCGCGCCAGTACAGCTGTTCCTGCGCTGGCGGAGCGCCGTCAAAGCGCACCCGAAATACGATTTCGGTCGACTCCACCAGATCCGAGATGCTACCCGGCGCCATTTTGTTCGACAATCCCGTACGGCCGGCCATGGCGTCGCCCGGCATGCCCCATAACGGCCCCTGTACCCGGGGGAACAGGAAGAACAGGGCCAGGGCGATTGGCGTGGCCACTGCCAGGATGGTCGCGCCCAGGCGCAGCCGTTTTCCCAGCGGTGGCACGATCCCGGTGTACTGGAATGACAATTGCGCCGTGAGCAGGACGATGATGGCAGCCACCATCATGATGCCGGTGCCAATACTTTGCGAATAGAAGAAATTGGTCAGCAACAGGAAGAAGGCCAGGAAGATCACCACGAACAGGTCACGCCGCGCCTTCATCTCCAGCATCTTGAAGGCCACCAGCAGCACCGCCATGGCAACGCCGGCGTCACGCCCGAGCAGGGTCTTGTAGGTCAGATAAATGCCGCCCATGCTGATTGTTGCCAGCGGCAGCAGCAGCCAGGAGGGCGGCAGCCGGGTGCCGCGGAAGGTGATCAGGGCGCGCCATCCGAGCGTGGTGGCGCAAACCAGGGTCACCCACAGCGGCAGATGGTCAGCGTGCGGCGCCAGCACCAGCAGGGCCGCGCCAATCAGCAGCAGGGTGTCGGACTTGTCGCGCGATAGCTGCAGCGTCAGGCGCGTCATGCGCTCGCGCAGACTCAGGGCCGCAGTCATGGCTGCTCCTTGATGCCGTGCAGCGCCAGGGCACGCAGGCAGGCTGCCTGGTGCGCCGCCCCCGCCGAAGGCGCAAATTCGCGCCCGTTCATGCGAAATGCGTAGGGCAGGGCGCGCTGTTCGGCGTCCAGCACCCAGCGCGCCATGCGCGACAAGCGCAATTCCAGGTGCAGCGAGGCAGGCATGGCATCGAAGTCCAGCACCAGCTCCTCGATCGCCCCACCTTCGAAATGCTTGGTCGCGAGCGCGCCGCCGAGCGACGGGTCCAGGCGCGCAATCTGACGCCACGCCAGATGACGCAAGGCGTCGCCGGGCTGATAGCTGCGAATGCCGGCAAAGTCATCATGGCCGGCGTGGCCATGCCCATCTTCGCTCGCTGCACCGGTCATTGGCAAGGGCGGCGCGCCATCTTCGGGGAAAGGGTAGACCAGCACGCGCGCATCCGGCTGCCAGTAGCTCCAGCCGTTGAACAGCCCAAGCGGAAAACGGGTCCGGATGCGCACCCGGGGCGCCCGCAGCCAGCCGCGCGTGCTGCTTGGCGTGGACAGCGTCAGTGCCGTGGTCGAACCGGCCATGACGTCGGCCGCATAGCGCGGTTCCCCTGCCTGCAGAAAATCAACCCACAAGGCGTAGCGATTGACCTTGGTGCGGTTGATCAGGGTCAGCTCGAACTGGGCATCTTCACCGGCAAAGACAGGATGCGCGCGTCCGGCCAGCAAACGCAGCTTGACCAGGTTGCGATGGGTCAGATGCATGTCCACCACGGCGCAGGTGCCCACGGCAAAGGTCAGCACGAAGCCCAGCCCCAGGTTGTAGTTGGTGGAGGCGATCAGCAGGATCACCAGCAGACCGGCAAAGCCGATACCGGCGCCGGTCGGCACGATGAAGACCCGGCGCGAATTGAGAAACACCTCGCCCGGTTCGGCGTCGCGCAGCTGGAACAGCCACTTGTCGGCACGGCGCCGGATGGCCTTTTTGATGGCAGCAAACATCGCGGCAGCTTTACAGCGGCACCGATTTCTGCAACTGCAGCACCAGGTCACGGCTGGCAAGCGCCGTGCCATTGGCCGACTTGAGCGCGCGCAGGCGGTGCGCGCAGACCGGTACCAGCACGGCTTGCACGTCTTCCGGCACCACGTGGTCGCGCCCTTCCAGTGCGGCCCAGGCGCGCGCCGCTTGCAGCAGGGCGATGGAAGCGCGCGGCGACAAGCCTTCGGCAAACAGGCCATTGTGGCGCGAGGCATGCGCCAGCGCCTGCACATAATCGATCAGCGCCGATGAGGTATGGATCTGGCGCAGCGCCTTTTGCGCCGCCGACAATTCTTCCGGCTGCATGGCAGCCGGCAGCGACTTGAGCATGCTGCGCCGGTCTTCACCCATCAGCAGGGCGCGTTCAGCAGCCGCGTCCGGGTAGCCCAGCGACAGGCACATCAAAAAGCGGTCCAGCTGCGACTCGGGCAGCGCGAACGTGCCCACCTGGTGCAGCGGATTCTGGGTCGCAATCACGAAAAACGGTTCCGGCAGGGCGCGCGTGACACCGTCGGCGGTAACCTGGCGCTCTTCCATCGCTTCAAGCAGGCCGGACTGGGTCTTGGGCGTGGCGCGGTTGATCTCGTCGGCCAGCAGTACCTGGGTAAAAATCGGACCAGGATGGAACACGAAACCATTTTTTTCGCGCTCGTAGATCGAGATCCCGGCCACGTCGGCGGGCAGCAGGTCGCTGGTAAATTGCACCCGGTTGAACTGCAGACCAAGCGAAATGGCAAGCGCATGCGCCAGCGTGGTCTTGCCCACACCGGGAACGTCTTCCACCAGCAAGTGGCCGCCGGCAAGCAGGCAGGTCAGGGCCTGGCGCACCTGGACATCCTTGCCTACGACGATCTGGCCTACCTGGTGCGCTACTGCATGCAATTTCTTGAACATGGATCTCTCGGTTTTCTCGATAAAGGGGAAACGGCCGCTGTCGGTGCGCAGGCGTGGTAGATTAACGCTATCGGCACACCACTTACCCGTCATCACGACACGTTCAAAGATTCTATGCGAGAACGGCGCATCCGGTGCAACATTGATGACGGTGCGACAGAAATCCAAGCATGAATACAGCAATATTTACCCATCCTGATTGCCGCCGGCACGACATGGGCGAGTGGCATCCCGAATCGCCCGCCCGCCTGCAAGCGATCGAAGACCAACTGATCCTGGCGCGTATGGACGGCCTGCTGGAGCGGCGCGAGGCGCCGCTGGCCGAGCTGCCTGCCATCCTGCGCAACCATACCGAGGAAGCGCTGGCCCTGGTGCGTGACAATACGCCCAAGACCGAAGGCGATCATTACCCGCTCGATGGCGACACCTTGCTGTGCGCGCACAGCTACCAGGCGGCCTTGCGCGCGGCCGGTGCGGCGCTGGCCGCGACCGATGCCGTCATTGCCGGCAGTATCGCCAACGCCTTTTGCGCCATCCGCCCGCCTGGCCATCACGCGCGCCCCAGCGAACCGATGGGATTCTGCCTGTTTAACAATGTCGCGATCGCGGCCCGCCACGCGCTTGACAGCCATGGCCTGGCGCGGGTTGCCATCATCGATTTCGACGTCCATCACGGCAACGGCACAGCCGACGCCTTCCGCGACGATCCGCGTGTGCTGATGGCCAGTTTTTACCAGCACCCCTTCTATCCTTACACCGAACCGGAACCGCGCACGGCCACCATGGTCAATGTGCCGGTGCCGGCGCGCAGCAAGGGCGACGTGGTGCGCGCCCTGATCGAAGAACACTGGCTGCCGGCGCTGGATGCGTTCGCGCCGCAAATGATCTTCATTTCAGCAGGCTTTGACGCCCATCGCGACGATGACATCGGCGGCATGGGCCTGGTGGAGGACGACTACGCCTGGATCACGAAACAAATAATGTCTGTTGCCCGCACCCATGCACAGGGCCGCATCGTCAGCTGCCTGGAAGGCGGCTACAACCTCTCCGCACTGGGCCGCAGCGTCGTGGCCCACCTCAAGGCGCTCGCCGAAATCGACTAATTCTCACGAAATGTAGCAATTAGTATACAAACTCTATTTTTTCACAATGCGCAATTGACATGCATATAGGGCAACGGTAGATTCATTGTTAACCGTTAGCACGGTCGTACTATTTTTTTCCCGCCGCTGTACCCACAAGGAGGAATAAATGAGTAGATTCATGCGCATGTTCGTCACGCTTTGCCTGGTTTCCCTGTCCGCCGCCAGCAGTATCGCCAGTGCGGCCAACTACACCTTGTGGATCAACGGCCGTACTGGCGGCGGCGTGGTTGGCGACTACGGCAGCTTCAGCTACTGGGGGCCGGCGTCCACCGCGGGCGGCGTCAATAAAAAAGCAGTGAACTGGGACGGCTACAACAGCATCGCCAGTCAGAACGACAAGATTCGCAATGCGCTGGACTGCTTTTGCACCGGCACCAACTGGTGCTACGTCGCCACCCACAGTGCCGGCGATCTGATGCTCGGCTACACCCTGGCCAATTACGGCGGCTCGAGCCGCATGAAAAAGAATGCGGTCGCTGGCAGCGGCGGCGTGTGCAGCAATTCCGACGGCACCGCCCAAACCGGCTGGAACATCAAATGGGTGCGCACCGCCTCTGGCGCGGCCGGCGGCACCGAGCTGGCCGATGCTGGCTCCTGGGCCCTGTCCGAGCCGCTCGTGAAGGACCTCAAGACCTCCACCGCGCGCGCCATGTACAACCATAGCAGCACACGCAGCGTGTGGTTCTACATGTATGCCGGTGCCAAGGGCACCGCGTATTCCGGCATCCTGCCCGGCCAGGACGACGAAGTGGTGGCCTACCATAGCACGGGCGGCGTGGCAGGCAGCTCGGGCGGTTCCTACTGCAACCCATCGGACTGGTTCTGCAACGATCTGACCATGGGCACGGCGGCCAACGAAGGCGGCTCGGCCAAGTGGGGCTACCACTCGGTGGTGTTCCGCGATGACGCAGAAGCCTACAACCACTACGCAGCAGGCAACTGGCAAGGCATTGTCGGCGTGGTGCGCAATGCGATGGTGAGCAGTGCCCTCTAAAGGCTGGTGGGCTGCCGGCGCCGTGATGGCGCTGGTGGCGGCAGGCCTCTGGTTCGGCGCCGGACCGGGCGAGCCAGGCGCCGTGCAGGCCGCGGCGCCGCTCGTGCCCGCGACGGCGCCACGCTTGTTGGCGCAGACCGGACAAGAGGCGCCCCTGTCGAGCGCCGCACGTGCGACGCGGCTGCAGGAACTCAAGCAGAATTTTGAACTGGTCGACCGCACTTATTGTGATTACGCGGCCAGCACCCGCTACCCCCATACCTCGCGCCCGCTGGCCGAAAACCCCGACCAGGTGTACCCCAACGCGCCGGTCACCGAGGCCAATCCGATGCGCACCGGCGGCCGAAACACGGATCCTTCGGTGCAGATCCAGAGCTCACAATCGCGCGTGTACATGGCCTCGGGCGAGCGGGTTGCCTTTTCCGTGCGCGCGGTCGATACCAAGGGGGCGCAGCTGCCCATGGTGATCACGCGTGCCGTCGCTGCCGGTATGACTGGACAAGGGCAGCGCGCCACCACCCAGGTGGCGCTGGCCTTTGCCGACGACGGCAGCGGCGCCGATGCGGTCAGTGGCGACGGCGCCTTTGGCGGCATTCTGGCGCCGGCGATGACCGGGCTGGCCAGCTTTAACGGCACCATCCGCACCGAAGTGCATTTCACGGTCAACGGCAAGGCCGGCTTCGTGCTGTTTGACGTGATTTACACGCCCGAACTGCCCGCGGTATGGAGCGGCGCACCGCGCGAAGGCCTGGAGGACGGCTCCCTGGTGTACTACCTCAAGGCCGACATTCGCACGGTCGGGCGCTATCTTGTGAGCGGACGGGTGGATGATGCCAGCGGCAAGCCGTTCGCGCTGGCGTCCTTCAACGAAGTACTGCCGGCCGGGCCGAACGAGATCAAGCTGACCGTGTTCGGCAAGCTGCTGCGCGATGCCAAACCGGCGCTGCCGCTGACCTTGCGCGATGTGGACGGCTTTCTGCTCAAGGAAAACGTGGACCCGGACCGGGCCCTCATGCCGCGCCTGGAAGGCAAGGTGCTCACCGGTTCCAAGCACCTGGCAGGCGATTTTTCGGACGCGGAATGGCAAAGCGAAGAGCGCACCCGCCATCTGGACGAATTTGCCAGGGATATCAGCCTGGCGCGCCGGGCCATGAGCGAGTTCGACCCCTCGCTGCCGGTGCTAAAAAGCGCCTGCCTGCCGTAGCCGCGTAAAATAGCGGCTTACGAGCGAAATTTGAAAGCACTGCATGTCGATACAATGGTACCCGGGCCACATGAACGCCGCCAAGAAGAAGGCGGCCGAACAGATGGAGAATACCGACCTGGTGATCGAGGTCCTGGACGCGCGCCTGCCCGAGGCGAGCTGCAACCCGATGGTGGAAGAACTGCGCCTGTTCCGCCAGCGTCCTTGCCTGAAAATCCTGAACAAGGTCGATCTGGCCGATCCTGCCGCCACCGCCGCCTGGAGCGCGTATTACAACGCCCAGGAAGGCGTGACCGCCTACGCCATGACCACCAAAAAGCCGGCCGATGTGGCGAAGATTCCCGACCTGTGCCAGTCGCTGGCGCCGCACCGCGGCGTGCCGACCAAGCCGCTGCGCATCATGATCATGGGGATTCCCAACGTTGGCAAA
This sequence comes from Massilia sp. CF038, assembly GCF_900129765.1. Taxonomy (GTDB): domain Bacteria; phylum Pseudomonadota; class Gammaproteobacteria; order Burkholderiales; family Burkholderiaceae_D; genus Telluria_A. Next base: position 1,166,623 of record NZ_FQWU01000002.1, on the reverse strand, counting down.
TCGACGCTGATGAACGCGCTGCTGAAAAAGAAGGTCGCCAAGGTTGGCGACGAGCCGGCCGTGACCAAGATGCAGCAGAAGCTATACCTGGGCAAGAACATCATTCTGGTGGATACACCGGGCATGCTGTGGCCCAAGATCGCGCTGGCCAGCGATGGTCTGATGCTCGCTGCCAGCCACGCCATCGGCTCGAATGCGCTGATCGAAGAAGAAGTGGCGGTCTTCCTGGCCGAGACGCTGCTCGAGCGCTATCCGCAGCTTCTGACTGCCCGCTATGGTTTCAAGACCGAAGGTATGGACGGCATTGCCGTGGTTGAAGGCGTGGCCGCGCGGCGCGGTTTCCGCCAGAAGGGCGGCGACCTCGATTTCGAAAAAGCCTCGCATATCTTCCTGCAGGATTATCGTACCGGCACGCTGGGCCGCATCAGCCTGGAGACGCCCGAGTCGCGCGCCATCCGGCTGGCGCAGCATGAGGCCGAAGCCAAGGCCAAGGCCGAAAAAGCCGCCGCCATTGCCGCTGAAAAGGCCGCCAACTACGCGCGCGGCAAACGCGGGAGCTGAGCATGGCGCTGGTGTATTCGACCGAAACCGGGCGCACTTGCCCGGATTGCCGCAATGCGCTGGACCGCTGCAGCTGCAAGGCCAGGGCCGCAGGGCAAGCCCTGGGCGATGGCAACGTCAAGGTGACGCGTTCGACCAAAGGACGGGGCGGCAAGTGCGTGACCCTGGTGACTGGCCTGGCGATGGATGCGATGGCGCTGGCCGTGCTGGGCAAGCAGCTGCGCGCAGCGTGCGGCTCGGGCGGCACGGTAAAAGACGGCGTGATCGAAGTGCAGGGCGACCATTGCGAGAAGGTGATGGAAGCGTTGCAGAAGCAGGGTCTGAAACCAAAACGCGTGGGCGGGTGACGAAAAACCAACATCGTCCTCGCGAAGGCGGGGACCCATAGCGTGCTAAACGACTTCGGGGGCGTGGAATAGGTCCCCGCCTTCGCGAGGACGATGTAACTACACCTCAGCCGGTTCCCCAAACCGGAAACTCGACACCGCCAGACTCCCGAAAAAAAGATCTTCGTGATACACGCAGGCCGCTTGCTCCTGCTCGGCCGCGCCCAGCGCCACCATCAGCGGCATCAAATGCTCCTCGCGCGGATGCGCCATGCGTGCATGCGGCGCGCCATCCCAGTGCAGCAAGGCGGCACTGCGCTCGGCCGGTGTCAGACTGAGCAAAGTAAACTGCAGCCACGCGTCAAACGCATGCGAGGCCACGTTCCCGCCCGGTCCGAACTGGCGCAGGTTATGGTACGACAGCCCGCTGCCGATAATCAGCACACCCTCGCTACGCAGCGGCGCCAGCGTCCGTCCCATGGCCAGATGCGCCGCCGGATCGAAGCCGTGTTTCAGTGACATCTGCACCACCGGCACCGAGGCATCCGGAAACACCGGATACAGCATGGAGAAGGTCCCATGATCGAAGCCGCGTACCGGATCGAGCCCGGCGTCGAAGCCGGCCGCACGCAGCAAATCGGCTGCCTGCTGCGCCAGCGCCGGAGCGCCCGGCGCCTTGTACTGCACCTGATAGGTATGGGGTGGAAAGCCGCCGTAGTCGTACAGCATGGGCGGCGCGGCGCTGGCTGACAGGGTCGGCTCGGCTTCTTCCCAATGTGCGGTAATGACCAGTACGGCCTTTGGCTTGCCGCCAATCTGGCGCGGCATGTCGGCCAGCGCCGCTTCGAGCACATCGTAGGTGCTGCCGTATTGCTCTTTCATGAAGGGCCAGGGGCCGCCGCCATGCGAGACAAAATAGGTGGGAAGTCGGGCGTGCATGGCGGTGCTCCTGGGGTCGCGCGGGAGCACCGACTATACAATAATCAGCGTGCGTCCGCGCGCGCCAGCGCCATCAGGGCGAACAGGCGCGCCGTGCGCATCCAGCCCAGTACGGCCACCGCCAGTTGCACCAGCAGCAGCGCGCCGAGCAAACCGATGATACTCGCGCCCGAGACATTCAAACGCGCCACCGCCAGGCCCGCCGCCAGCGTCACACCCGCCACTGCGATCAGCGCATAGATGCCCAGCCCATGCAGTGGACGGCGCGCCAGCAGACGGCAGCCCGCCCACCAGGCCTTGACGGCCGAACTGCGGCGCCGTTCAATGGCCAGCTGGGCGCGCCCGGCATCGAGGCTGGCGTGTGCCAGCAGCACCAGCAGCGCCGTCAAACCCATGGCCAGCCAGCGCCACAGCTGCCCATCGGCCGCCGTGATGGCATCGCTGGCGTGGCTGGCAGCGGCGTCCATGGCCATGCCACCGAGCGCTGCGGCCAGGCCCAGCGGCACCACTGACCACACCAGCATGCGCAGCATGCGCAGGTAGCCGGCCACGGCGCCGCCCACCAGTTCGCGGAAACCCGCAGTGCCATCGGCACGGGCCGCGCTTGCTGCCATGGCGCTGAGCAGGGGCGCCAGCAATAGCGTGACGATCAGTCCGATCACACCGGCGACGCTGAATGCCATGGCGTTTTTGCCATGCAGGGACATCAGATCGGTCATGGTCAGCATGTCGAGCTGTTGCGCGAGCGCCTTGGCGTGCACCGAATGATCGAGCGCGTTGCCCAGCACAGCCCACGCTGGCACGGTGAGAATCGCAACCGGGATCAGCATCAGCAGTACCCACAGCAGCAGCAGGCGCCATTGCAGGGCTGCGCGTGCGGCGCGCAGCAGAACGGGAAAGGAGAGGGCGGGTGTCTGGTTCATCATACCGAAGCAATCAGGGAAAGTAGGAAAGTGACGACGGCGCTGAAGTCGCCGGTCCAGCGGCGCGAGGCGCTGCCGTCCGCTTCCAGCGTGCGGCTGTCATCGAGCTTGTTGACGTCAAGGTAGTGGCGGCGCTGCGGGTCCAGCTCGACCGACACGGCCTTGACAGGCTTGACCCAGACCAGGCGCTTCCAGCGCGCCTGGTCGTCCCAGGTGGCCGTTTCGGTACTGCCATCGGCAAACTTGACCAGCACCGTCTGCGGCACCGCCACGCCGCGCCGGCGCAGCGTGACGCTGGTGCGGAAGGCATAGGGGCCGCTGCCCTTGGCTGCTTTTGGGTTGGCTTTGGACCAGGCCTCGCGTTCGCGCTCAATGCGCGCCTCGAGCTTGTCACTGTTTTCTTCAATCCAGCTGCCTTTGACTTCGTGCGAGCCCGCTTGCGGCAGTACTTCGGTGCTTGAAAACGCATCCACCCGGTCATCCACCTTGCCCGTGGCGTAGACCTGCTGGGCGAACACGGCTTCCACGTCGGCGCGGCGCCCGCTCACTTCGGCCAGCGTTTCGCGCAGGTCGGCAACGCTGGGGTGGCGGAACTTCCAGCGCTTGTAGTATTCCTTGAAGGCGCGTTCAGTCGCCTCGGTGCCGATGCGCTGTTCCAGGTCACGCATGACGGTGGCGCCGCGCGCATACACCGGGCCAATCCCCTGCAGCCGGTCCCACGCATTGGCGCCGAGCGGATCGGCTGGTTCTTCGCGCGGCGAACCTGCGCGCTCGCCGTCAAAACCATTGACCCTCGGGTTAAAGCCGATCGTCTTCAGAAGCGGTGTGCCAAGGTACACGTTCTCGTTCAGCGCGCGCAGCATGCGGTGGTTCCAGTACTCGTTCAAGCCTTCGTCGAGCAGCGGTTCCTCGAATTCATTCGAAGCCAGGATGCCGTAGAAATAACCGTGGCCAAATTCGTGGATGGTGGTCATGCGCAGTTCAAAGGCCTCGACCGTATCTGGCTCGACCCGCTCCAGACCGATACTGGTAAAGAAGGTCGGGTATTCCATGCCGGCCGCCTCGCCCGCATTGTGTGGCGGGATCACCACCGTGAGCGTCTTGTACGGATAGGGGCCGAGCGTGTTCGAAAAATAGCTGAGCGAGTCCTTCGCGGCCTTGAGGGCAGGCGCCGCGCTGGCAGCCATATCGGGCGGGTACAACACTGAAATAGCCACTGGTGGACTGCCCGCACCGGTCCAGCTGTCCTTCAGTGGTGGTGCTGTGCGATTGTCGGCAGTCCAGGCAAAATCGTGGACATCGCCCTGCACATAGTGGTGGGTCAGCATCCCGTCTTTTTCCAGCGGGGCGCCCTGGGCTTCACCAGTGGCGCCCACCACGTAGCCCTTGGGCACAGTCAGGCGCACATCGAAGTTGCCAAAGTCGGCGTAGAACTCGGCCTGCTGATGGAATTCGTGCGCGTTCCAGCGCGGCGCCGTCGCGCCCCGTTCTCCGGCCAGTTCGAGCACGGCGATTTTTGGAAACCACTGGGCCACCAGGTGGAAACTGCCAAAGTAACCGGTGCGCGCCACCAGGCGTGGCAGCTGGGTGACAAAGTCAATGTCCAGCGTGGTCGAGGCGCCAGCGGCCACCGGCGCCGGCAGATCAAAACGCATGACGGTATGGTCGGTGGCGGGACCGTTGTCGGGCTGGACAAACGCAGTGCCTACCTTGACGCCGCCCTGGGTCACGCTGCGTAGCGCAATATGGCCCCACTCGCCGTCGCGTTGCTCGCCGTCGCCGCGAAAGCCCGAGCTGCTGTTGCGCCCCTCGGTATAAAACGTGCTGCCACGTCCTTCGAAGGCGTTCATGTACATATGCACGTAGACGCTGCGCGCCGCCACGTCGCTGCGGTTGCGCCAGGTGAGCTTCTGGCGGCCGCTGACGGTATGCTTGACCGGGTCGAGCGTGGCATCGATGTCGTAGTTGACGACCCGGTCCGACAGGGTCGCTTCCAGCCCGGTGCGGGCACCGCCCCACGCGCCAGCGGCGCTGGGCACGTGCACGGCGCCGGCGTCGGCGCGGGCCAGGGGAATGCCGCCGTCGATCGCCGGCAGGGGTACCGGCACAATCGTCACCTGGGCGTGAATGTGGGCGTGAAAGGCGGCGCCTGCGGCCAGCAGCGCGGCCAGCGCAGTGGCAAGGATGGAACGGGTGCGGCTCATGGCCATGCGTGACTCCTGAAGGCGATGTTTGGGTGCGAAGTACTATATCGGCAAGGGTGGTAAAAAGCCAATAAATGCGACAGGACAGCCGAAGCGGCGCCTGAAATCGCCTCTGGCCGTGGTGGGCACGGGATGGCAGGCTTATAATGACCGCGTTTTGGTGCCCGCTGGCGTGATCACGCCGGCAGTTAAACGGGAAACACTTTGTGTGCTGCCCCCGCAACGGTACGCAGGCGCCGCCTGGTCAGGCGGCCGGCCTTCTCCAGACCACTGTGCATGGCGCAGGAAGGTGAGATGGTTTGTCCTGCCAGCCCGGATACCGGCCAAAGCAGGTGGAAGCGGCCCGCACTGGCACGCCTTCCGTTGAACCGGGCTTGCGGGGACGCCGGCCCGGTGCCAGATCCATGTAAAGAGTCCAATGACGCATTCCCTTATCCGCCGCGCCCCCGCGCTCAAGCCGCTCGCCGTAGCTGCCTGCCTGTCCTTGTGCGCCATCACGGCCCAGGCCGACGAACAGGTCCTGCCCGAAGTGACCATCACGGGGGCCCGCTTCGCCAGCGATCCTGCGCTGGCGCCAGTCGGTGCCATCGTCATCAGCGCGGCCGAGATCCGCAATGCGGGCGTGGCCGATGTGAACCAGGCCATTCGCAAGATCGGTGGCGTGTATGGCCGCCAGGGGCTGGATGGTTCGCCCGAATTTGCGCTTGATCTGCGCGGCTTTGGCGCCAACAGTGGCCAGAACATGGTGCTGATGGTCGACGGCGTGCGTTTGTCCGAAAATGACTTGGGCAGCACCATCTTGTCCACCATCCCGATCGATACGATCGAACGTATCGAAATCGTGCGCGGCGGCGCCAGCGTGCTGTATGGCGACGGGGCCACCGGCGGTGTGATCCAGATCATCACCAAACGCGCCGCCAGCGCCGAGCTGCACGGCAGCCTGCGGGCCGAAGCAGGGCAGTTCGGGCTGGCCGACGTCCGCGCCTCGCTGGCGCGCGCATTTGGCGCGCTCGCCCTGGACGCCGCGTTTGGCCGTCAACGCACCGACAACTACCGCGCGCACAGCGATTTCGACCAGACCACCTTCAGCGGCGGCGCCGTGTGGCGCTACAGCGATCTTGGCCGGGCTGGCGTGCGGGTCGACAGCGCGCGCCAGGATGCCCAGCTTGCTGGTTCGCTGACAGGCGAGCAGTTCGCTGCCGATCCGCGCCAGGCCAGTACACCGAAGGATGTGGGCGCACTGCGCTCGGACCGGGTCAGCGCCTTTGTCGAGCAGCGGGTCGGCGCCTTTGATCTGGCGGCCGAACTGGCCCACCGGCGCAAGGTGACGGAGTCGACCTACTTCTTTTCCGACATTGGCTCGCTGCTGCGCTACACCAGTGAGCAAGACCAGTTTTCGCCGCGTCTGCGCCACCTGGCCGAGATGGGCGGTGTGCTCAACGAGCTGGTGGCCGGAGTCGACCTGGGTCGCTGGGACCGCATCACCACCACCGTGTTTGGCAGCGGCTCCCAGGTGCGGCAAAAGTCGCGTGCCATTTATCTGCGCGACGAACTGAAGTTCCCCGCCGCGCGGAACACGCGCCTGGCCGCCGGTGTGCGCCACGAGCGCATTGATAAGGAGGTCCACGACGCCTTGGGATTCGAGCAGCCTGGCAGCAGGCAGTCGCAAAACGCCTGGGAACTGCAGGGCAGTGTGGATGTTGCGCCCAAGGTCAATTTGTTCCTGAAGACGGGCCAGAGCTTCCGGGTGCCCAATGCCGATGAAAACGGCTATCGCGCCAGCCTGGCCGTGCTCAAGATCCAGACCTCGCGCGACCTGGAACTGGGCGCGGTCCTGGGCGACACGACGCTGGGCCTGAGCGCGCGCGTCTTCCGCCATGCGCTGAACGACGAAATTTTCTACGACCCGACCATCGACGGCTTTGGCGCCAACACCAATCTGGACCCGACCGAACGGCGCGGCCTTGAACTCGATGGCCACGCACAGCTGGACAACAGTGTGCGTCTGAGCGCCCACCTGCAGCACGTGAACGCGCGCTTTACCGCGGGCCCGAACGATGGCCGCAGCATGGTGCTGGTACCGAAAAACGTGGCCACCCTGCGCCTGTCATGGCTGCCCGGGTCCGGCCACAGCGCCGATGTGGGCGTCCAGTGGGTCGACCGGCAGCGTGACGGCGGCGACTTTGCCAACAGCTGCACCACGCCGATTGCCGCCTACACCACGCTGGACGCGCGCTATGCGCGCCAACTGGGCGCGTGGGAGTTTGCCGTGGCGGGCCAGAACCTGGCCAACCGCCAGTACACCAGCAACGCGTTTGCCTGCAACAGCGCGATCTACCCGAGCGACGGACGCCAGATCAAGGCGTCGGTGCGCTACGCGTTCTGATCATGTGGCGCCAACTTGCAAGCCTGCTGCTGGCACTGGCGGGCACGCCAGCGCTGGCTGCCATCAGCGTGCTCGATGACAGCGGCAACAAGGTCACGCTGGCGCAGCCGGCGCAGCGCATCATCTCGATGTCGCCCCATGTGACGGAGCTGCTGTTTGCCGCTGGGGGCGGCGCGCGCGTGGTGGGGGTGATGAACTACAGCGACTATCCCGAAGCAGCCAGGCAGATTGCCCAGGTGGGCAGCAACGCGTCGCTCGACATGGAACGTCTGGCCGCGCTCAAACCCGATCTGCTGGTGGTCTGGCAAAGCGGGAATACGGCGCGCCAGCTGGAGCAGTTGCGCCAGCTGGGCATTCCCATGTTCTACAGCGAACCGCAGCAGATGGAGCAAATCGCCAGCAGCGTCGAACGGCTGGGTCAACTGATGGGCACAGAAGCGGTGGCGCGCCCCGCGGCAGGCGTGTTTCGGGCCAAGGTGGCGGCGCTGGCCGCGCGCTATGGCAAGCGGCCACCGGTGCGCATGTTTTACCAGATCTGGGACAAGCCGCTGTACACCCTGAACGGCAAGCAGATCGTCAGCGACGCAGTGCGCCTGTGTGGTGGCGAGAATGTGTTTGCCAGTTTGCCGGTCAAGGCGCCCGAAGTGAGCGTGGAAGCGGTCATTGGTGCCGACCCCGAAGCCATCTTTGGCGGCGCCGGCGACGAGCTGGCAGGCAGTGGCTTGCAGATCTGGAAACCCTATAAAAGCATGCTCGCGGTCCGGCGCGGCAACCTGTTTTCGCTCTCGGGCGGCTTGCTGGCGCGGGCAGGCCCGCGCATGGTCGATGGCGCCGCCGAATTATGCGAAAAACTGGAACTGGCACGTCAACGGCGCCCGTAACCCTGCGTTACAGGGGTAAGCAATTGCAAAAAAGGGCGGTTGGCCCATGGTCGACCGCAAAAAAGTGGTAATCTCGCGATCGTTCGCTCAACCAATCAACAAGGATAAGTATGCGTTTCCTCCGTCTTGCTGTCGCCGCCGCCGCGCTGATCGCCACCAATGCCTTTGCCAGCCCTGCCGAACCGAAAAACGGTGCTGAATACACCACGCTGACCGCGCCTCAGGCCACCCAGGCCGTCGGCAACAAGGTCGAAGTACTGGAGTTTTTCGCCTATCATTGCCCGCATTGCTACGTGATCGAATCCGATACCGCTGCCTGGATCAAAAAACAGGGTAGCAACATCCATTTCCGCCGCATTGCCTATCCGTTCCAGGGGCCGTCGGATCCGGAAACCCATTTGTTCCTCACGCTCGAAGCGATGGGCAAGGCTGACGAAGTGAGCCCGAAGGTGTTCCGCGCCATGCACGTCGAGCGCCAGCGCCTGATCAAGGACGATGCCATCCTGGAATGGGTCAAGAAGAGCAGCGGTCTGGACAATGCCAAATTCCTCGAAGCCTGGAATTCCTTCGGTGTGTTGACTAAACTGAAGCAGATGCCAAAGATCGTCAATTTGTACGGCATCAACGGCACGCCGACCTTCGTGGTCGATGGTAAATACGTGACCTCGCCCAGCATTGTGGGCGCGGCCAATCCGGCCATTGGCGAGCAAGCCGTTGCCGTGACCATGAGCACGCTTGATTTCCTGGTCGCCAAGGCAGCCAAGGAAAAAGCACCGGCAGCGCCCGTGGCCGCCCCGGCGCCGGCCGCGCCTGCTGCCAAGACTGCAAAGACCGTGAAGAAATGAGTGAAGAAGCAGAAGCCAAGTTACTGAAGATCTACGACGGGTCGCTTCCGGTGGAAGACGACCTGTTCGAGACCACGCGTGTGAATCAAGTGGCGTGGACGCTGGTGGTCTTGCTGGCCGGACTGGTGCTGTGGCTGGCGATTTCCCTGATCAACGCGGAAAATCAGCGCAACGCGCTGATGACGCGCCAGTGCGAAGACCCCGTGTTCAAGGGTGAAGTCGACCTGGTCTGTCTGCAAGTGGCATCGTCGCGGCCCCATTGGTGGCAGCACCTGTGGTACGGCATGGCGCATTTGTCGCCCGAAGCGCCGCCCAAGGCGCCGGTGGCGCCGCGCAAGGTATCAAGGTAAGGTAATCACGAAGCGTGCGCCGCCCAGCGGCGACGCTTCGATCCGGATCGAGCCCTGGTGCAGGGCGATCGCCTTGCTGGCAATGGACAAGCCCAGGCCAAAGCCGCCAGTGGCGCGGTCGCGGCTGCGGTCGAGCCGGTAGAACGGTTCAAACACGCGCGCCCGCTCGGCTTCCGGAATGCCCGGGCCATCATCGTCCACCATGATTTCCAGGGCCGCGGCACGGCGCGCCGACAAGCGAATTTCCTTGTTCCCGTATTTTTGCGCGTTGCGCAGCAAATTGCCAATGGCGCGCGCCAGCAGGCGCTGATCGGCCTCGACCGTGCCGATCGCGGCCGGCACGTCCAGCGCCACCGCGCACGGCCCTGGTGGCAAGGCAGCGGCACATTGCTGCAGCGCTTGCGCCAGGTCGAGCGGGGCCGTGCGCAGGGCCTGGCCACTCTCCATCCGCGTCATGCTCAGCAGTTCGTTGACCAGGCCGTTCAGCTCGGCCAGATCGCCTTCCATCGCTGCAATGCGCTGCTCCAGGGCCGGATCGGCGGCCGCTGCGCGCAGCAATTCCAGCGCGAATTCCAGGCGCGCGATCGGGGTACGCAATTCATGCGACACCGAATGAAGCAGATTGCGCTGGGCTTCCAGCAAGCTTTCAATTCTGCCCGCCATATGATTCATGCGTTCGGCCAGGGGATAGATGCTGGCCGACTTGGGCATGTTGGCGCGCGCTGCCAGCTGGCCGGCGCCGACCTGGTCGGCCACGCTGGCCAGGCGCTGCAGGCCGGTCCAGTGCGAGCGCGACCACAGTGCAATGGGAATAAGCAGGGCCAGCGCCACGATCACGTACCGCACCGCTTCCATTTTGAGTGCCAGGCCAATGTCGATGGGCAGGTCGCGCGCCAGGATCACTTCATCGGCGCTGCCCACGTAATAGTTGCCGTACAAATCCACCCGGCGGAAGAAGGCCTTGTTGGCCACGTCGAGCACCACTTCCCCGCGCTTGAGCCGGTCGTGCTGCGAGGCGGGCAGGCCGGCATACGCATTGGCCAGCGGAATAAGGTCGATATGAATGTCCGACACCTCGCGCACCTTGTTCAGGCGCACCAGCCACTCATCGGTGGGGGCCTTGTCGACATATTGCTCGATCAGAAAGATCTGCGCTTCGGCCTGGCGCCGCGCAATATCGTCCAGCGGGTCGCCGAACAGGCGGCTGATGGCGAAATACACCACAAAGGTCGCCACCGTGATCGACAGCATGACCAGCACGAAGAAGCGGAAAAAGATCCGGTTCATGCCGTCCCGCCTTGTGCCTGCCGTCTGCGCCCTGTTGCCAAAACCATATAGCCTCCTGCGTCGCATTGTATGCGAGCAAAGATGGGCGTGGGGGAATTACAAATTCGCGACAATTGGCCGACATTGCGAGGAGGAAAAAATGATGTGAGCCGCATACGATGCAGGTATCGGTTTCCGTTTGCCCACCGATGCTTGCGTGTCGTGGGCTTTTTTTATTCGCTGGAAGCCTGGCCTATGCCGTTCAGTCTGTCGCGCGCCCCTCGCGGACGGCTATTTTCGTCGCATTGGCCCGGCTGGAATAGGGGTGTCAGGGCGGCAAGGTAAAATGCTTGCCAACCTGACTCCCGACCATACAGATGAAAACGTTTTTTGCCTTCTTTCTGAGCTGTGCCAGCGCAGCTGCGGCGGCTCAGACGCCCACCACCAACCCCATGCCCGACGGTAGCTTTGACCGATACATCGGCGTGGGCGTGGTCGCGGCACAGGCATATCAGGGAGCAGGCGAGCGTCGGGTACGGGCCCGTCCCTTACTGCAATTCGAAACCAGTCAGGGTATTTTTATTTCCGGCATGAGTGCCGGCATGCACTTGTCCAAGCAGCGCGCGTGGGAGTATGGCCCCTTGCTGGCGATTGATCCTGGCCGCGACGCTGGCGGCGTCAACAATGGTGCCGACGGGGTGGGCAGCAGCGCCGGCGCGATTGGCGACACCGTCTACGGCTTTGGCGTGCGCCAGATCAGTGGCATCGCGCCCGAGGCCGAAACCGACCTCAGCGCAAATCCTTTGGCCGGACTGGCCGAAATCAAGCCGCGCCTGCAAGGTGGGGTCTTCCTGAATTACTATCTCAGCCCGGATGTGCGCCTGGTCAGCACCTTGCTGTACGGCGCCGGCAACGATCACAATGGCTTGATCGCCAACATGGGCGTGCAGCGCACGGCCATCGAACTGGCGCCGCACCATCGGCTGACGCTGAGCGCCGGTGTGACGCTGGTCAACGGCGCCCACAACCGCAGCTTTTTCGGCATCAACGACGACGATGCACTGGCCAGCGGCTTTGCCCCATACGCGCCACGGGGCGGCGTGCGCGACGCCTGGCTCGGTGCCGGCTGGAACTGGTCGCTGTCGCCCGCCTGGGTCCTGGCCAGCGGCGCGCGCCTGACCCTGCTCAAGGGCGACGCGCGTCACAGCCCGCTGGTACAGCGCGCTGCCGGCTTTACCGTGCATACTGGCCTGGCTTACCGATTCTGATATGTTGAACTTACGCCATCCTTCCTTGTTGCTTGCACTGCTGTTCACGGCCGCCAGTGCCATGGGCCAGTCGAACGACGTGGCATGGATGAGCTATCGTGACGTCTACCGCACCATGGTGCAGTTCGACAAATACGGCAAACCAAAGCACCTGATACAGCAGCATCTGCAAGTGGTCGGCCGCGACAAGAACGCGTCGCCTGAAGGATTGCAGCTGACCTTGCAAGGCAAGACCATGCGCCAGAATCTGCCGCTGGATGCCACCGGCCGCGCCGTATTCCCGGTGCGCAAGGCCGCGTATGACGAAAACGCCTCGCTCCTGCTGAACCGCCCTGCCGGCCAATACCAGTTCCGCGCGCGCATCTCGATCGTGATTCGGCCCGACGGCGTGTACGATAGCGCCGACCTGCGCGCCGCGTGTGAGCAGGCGCTTGCTTACCAGCGCTACGTTGATATCACCCTGCGCGCCAGCAAGTGCCGCGGCGTGCGCTTTGTGTTCAGCAAGGAATTGATCGAACCGGGCGTGCGTCTGCGCAAGGGCGAGGCGCCCACCTTGCCGCCTGGGGAAGGGCCAGCCTTCCAGGGCGATCCGTACGAAGGCTTCCGTGTGGTGCCGTATGCGTTTGGGGATGGCAAGGAGCAGGTGGTCACCCAGAACGTGCCACTGGCTATTACGCCAGTGTTTGAGTGAGTGCAGGCTGGCTCAAGTCAGCGCGGGCGCATTCCAGGCTGAAGGGGAGAACAAATAGCCTTCGCCCCATACTGTCTTGATTTTTTCCGACTCGGCGTCGTCGAACTTGCGGCGCAGCTTGGAGATACAGTTATCGATACTGCGGTCGAGGCCATCGAATTCGATACCGCGCATTTTCTTCAATAGCGCATCGCGCGACAGCACATGCCCCGCTGACTCGGCCAGCACCAGCAGCAGCTTGTATTCCGTGTTCGAGAGCACACAAGGCTGGCCGCGCCAGGTGACGGTGCGGTCGCTCGCGGTAATGACCAGGGCGCCGAACGTCAGTGGCGCGCCTTCCGGTTCCGGCTTGCCATGGGCGCGCCGCATCAGCGCGCGCAGCCGGGCCAGCAGCACGCGCGGCTGGACTGGCTTGTTGAGAAAATCGTCGGCGCCCTGTTCCAGCAGCGACACTTCATCGTACGTATCGTCGCGCGCCGTCACGACCAGGATGGGCACATCGCTGCAATCGCGGATCTGACGGCAGACCACCATGCCATCGAGACCGGGCAACATCAGATCAAGCACCACCACATCGGGCATGGTTTCCTTGAAGCTAGCGAGAGCAGTATCGCCCCGCGTTACGAGCTCGACAGAGAACTCATAACTGCTCAAATACTCCGTTACCAGTTGCGCCAGGCGCAAATCGTCTTCCACCAGCAATACACGATACATGGCAATCTCCTTGGCCAGTATTGTATAAGAGCACGGCCCGGAGTGGACGGATGCACCCCGCCGACGACAAATCGATACATTTTCGTGACAACAACACTTTCACAATCGGGGTCAGACCTCAATACTGCAAGTTTTCGCAGGGCGGAGTCCGAACCTGTCGGGAAGTTTATGCGGGGCGCGCAGAAGCAGCCATGGAGATATGGGCACGCGGCGGCATATTCTGCGGTCTTCGCGAGGCATTGGATGGCCTCGCGAAGACGATTCCGAAGAAAATCGCGCGGAAATGTAGTATGAGCATTAGTTGCAGAATTGAGGTCTGACCCCGATTGTGCAACTTTTGGGCTTACTGGGACTTGAAGGTCCAGCTTTCAATGTGGCCGTTATCCTGCGCGGCGCGATCGGTGACACGCAGTTTCCATGTGCCCACCCGCGATTTGGCGCCGACGGCGACGTTGAAGCTGCGCTGGATGTTGTCGCCACTGCCGCCCGCGCGGTTCTGCAGGTTGTACACGGTGTTGTCCGGCCCGATCAGGTCGACCACGAGGTCGCCTACGTAAGGGTGGATGATGTTCACCTCCGCCGTGACGTTGCCCGCATTGCCGCTGCTGTTAACGGTCACCGGACTCGAGACGCCCGTGGCGTTGTTGTCGGGGATGGTGTAGTCGCCGGTGTTGCTGACCACGACAGCGCTGCTGGCCGGTGCGCCACGGAAGCCAGCCAGTACGGCGGCACGTTCGTTCAGCACGCGCGCATTGTTGTTTTTGGCAGTGGTGCCCATGGCAACGCCATCGCGCGTCTTGGCCGGGTTGGACCAGTAGTTCAGGCGCTTGCAGCCGTTCGGGCAGTCATAGGCCATGATGGTGCGCCAGTTGCGGTTCGGCGACAGGTAGCCGTGGCCCCAGGCGTAGGGCGTGGTGCTGTTGTCTTCTTCGGGATTGTGGCGCGCGCCGAACAGGTGGCCCAGCTCGTGACCAAAGGAGTAGTTGCCGGTGGCGCAGTCCGTCGTCACGGCAGCAAACGCCGACGTGGCCGAGGCGTAGATGGTGCCGTTGCCACAGGCGCTGTTGCCGTCGGTGAGCAGCACGCCCACGTCGGCTGCGTAGCTGTTGCGCTGGCCGTGGATCTCGTCCATCACGCGGTCGTCCACGTCGGCGTAACGGCTGCGGTCGGTGCTGTTGCTGCCGCTTTCGGTGTAGTTCACCAGGGCGGCATGCGCCAGTTCCACGCGTGCGTTGACGCCGGCGTTGACGTAGCCCTGGTTGGTTTCGGCAATGGCCAGGTCGATCAGGGCGTTGATATCGCTGGTGGTGCGCTTGGCCGCCGGGGTGTAATTGACCAGCACGCGAATCACGGGCGTCTCGGCCAGCGCGGCAGCAGCGGCGCCCACCCGGGTCGATGGTGCCGGCAGCGTGGCCGCTTCATTCAAGGCCAGCTGTTGCTTGTACTCTGGTTCGGTGTGGTCGCGCGGGAATTTGCGCAAGTCGATTTCGGCCACGCCGTGGGTGCCGTCCACGCCGGCGCGTATGCGGTACAGCTTGCCTTCGTGGTGCACCGAACCCGTGACTTTGCCATCGCGCACAACAAGGACGGTTTCTTCTTCGGCCGAGGCAGGCGTGCCGATCTCAGCATTGCTGTGCTTGCCGATCCACACCGTCGAACCGCTCTTGGTTTTGTAGCTGGTGAAACGGCGCGCATTGATCTGGCGCCCATCGGGCAGCGGCAAGGCCAGTTCGCCCGCGTTGACGGCAGCGGGATTGAGCTGCAAGCCAACGCGCGCGCTGCGGATCATGCGCTCGCCTGCAAAAGGCGCGCCCGCGACGCTGGCGCTGCCGCTGGCGGTGGCCCTGGCCGTGCTGCCGGGGTAAAACAGCGGTTCGGCGGCGAATGCCGTGGTAATGCCTGAAAGAAATAAAATAGTCCCTAAAGTCATGCGTGTAGCCATAATTTCTCCGTTTTTATGTGTAATTAATATTTTTATTTCAACTGTATGGTGCGTGAAGCAAGCTCCTTACGGCAATAGCCGAAAAGGAGCCGGAGAAGATTATCCAACATGCATGTGCCGGTATTGCGTATTGACGCCAAGTGTTACGAAATCGCGCCATCGGCCGAGCGGGCGGCCTGCCAACGCGCTTTGCTGAATCGACGTAGACTGTTGTTCGTTTACTTTTTTCTTCGGATGCCACGATGACTGCACTGACCGCTTTTCCCATCGCCGCCAAATGGCCGGCCCAACATCCTGAACGCCTGCAGCTTTACTCGCTGCCCACGCCCAACGGCGTGAAGGTCTCGATCATGCTGGAGGAAACCGGCCTGGCGTACGAACCGCATCTGGTCAGCTTCGAGACCAATGACCAGCTGAGCCCGGAATTCCTGTCGCTCAATCCCAACAATAAAATTCCCGCGATCATCGATCCGGACGGGCCGGGCGCCAAACCCCTGGCGCTGTTTGAATCCGGCGCGATTTTGCTGTATCTGGCGGAAAAAACCGGCCAGCTGCTGCCCCGCGATCCGGCGCGCCGCTACGAAACGATTCAGTGGGTGATGTTCCAGATGGGCGGGATCGGGCCGATGTTTGGTCAGCTCGGTTTCTTCCACAAGTTCGCCGGCAAGGAATATGAAGACAAACGCCCGCGCGACCGTTACGTGGCCGAGTCCAAGCGTTTGCTGGGCGTGCTGGACAAGCACCTGGCCACGCGCCAGTGGATGATGGGCGACGAGTACTCGATCGCCGACATTGCGATCTTCCCGTGGGTGAACAATCTGGTCAATTTCTATGGCGCGGGCGAGCTGGTCGAGTACGAGCGCTTTGCCAACGTCAAGCGGGCGGTAGCAGCCTTTGTGGCCCGCCCGGCCGTGCAGAAGGGCTTGAACATCCCTGCGCGCAAGAGCAGCTAGCAGCCTTGCAGCTGGGTGGCGAGCACTTGCTGGAAGCGCTCGCCGTCGTACACCCAGTGGTATTGCAAGGTATTGTTGTAGTGCGGATGGTAATCGACCGTGATGCCAGGTTCGGTGCCCAGGGTGCCGAACGAGAGCGTGAAATTGTCATCGTCCGGCGCCTGCGCTTCCATCAGAACCTGGCTGCGCCCGCGGAAAAATACCCGCACCACCACCTGCCCCGCCCACATGTCGTCGCCCACCGGCCCATCGACGCCGCCCACGCGCGGTAGATACTCAAGCGTGAAACGAATCGTTTCCTTGCCCAGCTGGTACTGGCGCTCGGCCAGGGTGCGCGGCAGTGCAGGTAGCGGATCTCCCAAAGCTTCCTGCCAGGCCGCACTGCTGATGGAGAAGCCGCCTTTGCGGGTTAAACGGAAAGGAGCAGGGGAGCGGTCTTTGGGCCAGGTGAAGGTATTGCTTTCCGGTTCAACGCCCGACGAATAATAGCTGGCCTTGCGCGCGTCCGGCATCGTCAAGACAGCCGTGTCGGCGCCGCGCAAAAAGACGTATTGCACGTCCCCGGTCAGCCGCATGCGCCGCACCAGCAGATCAGGCGTGGCATCGCCATCAATGTCGCCGATCCACAGCAACTCCTGGCGCGCGAACGCCATGCCACTGGACGCGGGCAGCAAGACCTGCGGCGCGCGACCCTCTGTTTTGCCGATGATTTCCAGGGAGCCTGCCAGCAGCTTGCCATCCGGCCGTTGCTGGCTGCGGGTGGACAGGGTCCATGCCTTACCCGCAATGATGACTTTGCTTTGCCAGCCCTGGCCCAGCACGTCGGTGGGCGCGGTGCCGGCAAAGGCGGCGGCGGGCAACGCGACCGGTACGCCGTTGTCGTCCAGTATGCGCACCGCAAACAGACTGTCCGGTGCCAGCTTGAGCGCCATTGCCGGCTTGATCAGCGCTGTCTTTGCCCCCTCGAGCATGCGGTCGGCATCCTTGCCCACGGCGCTGTGAAAACTGGCTTCGGTCAGCTGCGTGACCGGGGTCACGACCAGCGCATTGCCCTGCAAGGTCAGTCCGTACCAGCGTTGCTGCGCCAGCCAGTCGGCAGCGGCGACGTGCCTGGGCCGCGCATCCAGCGCGATGGGCGTGCCCGGCGCCGCCAGTTCCAGTGGCCTGGCCCAGGCCGCCACGCTGGTACACAGCGCGCCAGCGAGGAGGAGGATTCTTGTCGCCTGCATGGGCATGTCCTTGTTCTGCGTTGAAAGCAAAAAAGGCCCGGGTCTGGGACCGGGGCCTTTTCGTACTAGCTGTCGCCTGACAGTATTACACCAGGTTCTTCGCCACGAAGTCCCAGTTGACCAGGCCCCAGAACGTTTCCACGTACTTGGCGCGCAGGTTGCGGTAGTCGATGTAGTAAGCGTGTTCCCACACGTCGCAGGTCAGCAGCGGGGTGTCGCCATTGGTCAATGGGCAGCCGGCGTTGGAGGTGTTGACGATGTCGACGCTGCCGTCGGCTTTTTTCACCAGCCAGGTCCAGCCCGAACCGAAGTTGCTCACGCACGACTTGGTGAACTCTTCCTTGAACTTGTCGAACGAGCCCCACTTGGCGTTGATGGCGTCCGCCACCGCGCCTGCAGGTGCGCCGCCGCCGGCCGGCTTCATGCCGTTCCAGTAGAAGGTGTGGTTCCACACCTGGGCTGCATTGTTGAAGATGCCGCCGGAGGATTTTTTGATGATCTCTTCGAGCGACAGGTTCTCGAACTCGGTGCCCTTGATCAGGTTGTTCAAGTTGGTCACATAGGTCTGGTGGTGCTTGCCGTAGTGGTACTCGAGCGTTTCTTTCGAGATGTGCGGCGCGAGTGCGTCCATGGCGTACGGCAGTGGTGGCAGAGTATGTTCCATGTCTTATCCTTTGTTAGTTTTGAAAAGCGTTAATTCTTAGGAAACGGCCCTTATTGTAATTCGTCTTGCTGATCATTGCAGGCTATTCGAGTGCACCTTGCACGCTGGCCACGCCAACCTGGGCGCTGCCTTCGGCCAGCCGCACTTGAATGGCTTCGTGCACGCGGATCTGGCCCGGTGAGCGCAATACCTTGCCAGAGGCGTCACGCACGATGGCGTAGCCGCGTTCCAGCGTGCGTTGCGGGTTGAGCAGTTCAAGCTGGGCCGCCAGTGCGTCCAGTGCATGGCGGCGCCGCTGCAGCTGGTGCCCCAGGCTGCTGCCCAGCCGATGCTGCCAAGTGGCAATGTCCGAGCGCGCCGCGCGCACATCAGGGCGTTCGGTGCTCCAGCGCGCGCGCAGCTGCGCCAGTGCGTAGCTGTGCCGGTTGACCGGCGCGCGCACGGCGTGCGTGAGCGCAGTCGACAGCGCCACCAGTTTCAGGCGCTGGTGGCCGATCTGGGCCGATGGACTGAGCAGGCGGCGGCTCCAGTTGTCCAGATCCTGATTTGCTGCGCCCAGCGCCCGCTGCATGGCGCGTCGCAGGTCGGTGGCGTCGGCCGCCAGCGAAGCGAGCCAGTCGGCGTGCGGGGTGGCGGCCAGTTCGGCGGCGGCCGTTGGGGTGGCGGCGCGCATGTCGGCACTGAAGTCGGCAATGGTGAAGTCGGTTTCGTGGCCGATGCCGGCAATGACGGGCATGCTGCAGTCGGCAATGGCCCAGGCCACCACTTCTTCGTTAAAGCTCCACAGGTCTTCAATCGAGCCGCCGCCGCGGCACACCAGCAGCACATCGACCTCGGCACGGCGCGAGGCCGTGGCGATGGCACCGGCAATCCGTTCGGCCGCGCCCTGGCCCTGCACGGGTGCGGGGTAGAGCACGATGCGCACGTGCGGCGCGCGCCGCTTGAGGGCGCTGAGAATATCGCGCAGCGCCGCCGCCTGCGGGCTGGTGACAATGCCGATGGCGCGCGTGAACAAGGGCAGGGCGCGCTTGCGCTCGGTGTCAAACAGGCCTTGTGCGCCAAGCTTGTCTTTCAGGCGCAGGAAGGCTTCGTACAAGGCGCCGACGCCCGCGCGCCGGATGGATTCGACATTGATTTGGTAGTCGCCACGTGCGCCGTACAGGGTGACCAGGGCTCGCACTTCGACCTTGTCGCCTTCGCGCGGGATGAAGTTGGCGTACTGCGATTTGCCGCGGAACATGACAGCACGGACTTGGGCGGCGTCATCCTTGAGCGTGAAATACCAGTGCCCGGAACTGGCGCGCGTGAAATTGGAAATTTCCCCGCCAATCCAGGTCAGGGGAAAAGAGCGCTCCAGCAGGCGTGCGACCTGGGCGTTGAGTGCCGTGACCGTCAGTACGGGCGGCGCGGTATAGCTGCTGTCGGATTCAATCATGCTTTGGAATCTGTCCACAAAAAAAATCGGCGGTCATGCTTATGTCACATATCGCGCGAAACAACAAGGAATTTATCTAAGTATCTGATTATAAAAGAAAAACGCGCGTGCGTGTTTTAGTGGCACGGCGTGAAAAGCCTTACAGATCAAGGACTTTGCGCAAGGTGGTGGGACTTGCTCACAAAGTTATCCACAGAATGTGTGGGGAAGTGCACGCTGCTGGTCCTGTGCACTGGCGCATCAAAGTTGAGCAGTGGAAATTAATCGAGTCAAATCAAGCGCTTAGATGGGTGCTGCAAAGATTGTTAACAATCTTGTCCACATAAAGTGTGCAGAAAACGCGGATAAAGTTAGGCGGCGCCCAAGTTGGAACCGTGCGCTAGAAAGAGATCTGAAGAACAGCTGTGGCGCCGCTGGCGGTGGCGCTGCATGATTTTTGGGCAGGAAAACTTTTCCTTTTAGAATCAGACGCTTGACGGGCCTTGACCACCCTTGCGCACAGTATTATCCACAGAACTTGTGCAAAAAAGCGCACGCGCGTGCTGCTCTATTTTTTAGCGGCTTCAGAATTTACTTTGTATTCAATGACTTACCGTAGTGCCCCGTTGTTTGCACACAAAGTTGTCCACATAATTTGTGCACAGCCTTGCCTGTCGAGTGCTGCCTTCCTTTTGCGCACAGAGAGAATATCCAATGGAAACAAGCACTTGATGAACACGGCTTGCGCTTGCGCACAATGTTGTCCACATAAAGTGTGCAAAAGCGGGGACAACTCCGAAAATGCACTGCGAACCCTGTTTTCGGGGATAAAGATGCGCGGCAAAAGTGATCTGACCCTGGTTTCAGGGCTATTGATGCAAAAGTGCGCAGCTGGAGAATGTCGTTTGGAATCAAGTGCTTCCCCTCATGGCCCAGCCATTGCGCACAGTTTTATCCACAGAAGCTGTTCAGAACTCTTTGAGCAATTTTAATTTTTTACCTGCCTTGTTTTTATGCAATGACGATTTTTCCTTAAGAATCAAGGGCATGGGTGGGCTTAATGATTCTTGCGCACAATCTTATCCACATTGGATGTGCAGAACTGTACTTGCCGTCTCGCTGGCAACACGTTACATTGCCGGGGTTCGCTTCGATCCGCTTTTCCCCTTACTCAGGAGTTCGTTTTGTTCGCCATTTTTCAAGCTGCAGGCTGGCCTATCTATCTTTTGCTGATTGCCTCGATCGTCGCAGTCGCCCTGATCATTGAACGCGCCATTTATCTGCGCCGCTCCAAGCTGCTGCCGCGCGCTCTGCTCGACGAAGTCATCCGCGTTTATCACAACGGCAAAATCACCCCGGACATCATCGAGAAGCTGAAGAACAATTCGCCGCTTGGCACCGTTCTCGCTGCCGCCTTGCGCAACGTGGAAGCGCCGCGCGAAGTGATGAAGGAATCGATTGAAGAAGCCGGCCGTGGCGTTGCCCACCTGCTCGAGCGCTTCCTGACCACGCTTGGCACCATCGCGTCGCTGGCGCCGCTCATGGGTCTGTTCGGCACCATCGTCGGCATGATCGAAATTTTCGGCGCGCAAAACGCCACCGGCACCAACCCGGCCGTTCTGGCGCACGGTATTTCGGTGGCGCTGTATAACACCGGCTTTGGTCTGGCCATCGCCATGCCGGCCCTGATCGCTTACCGCCACTTCCGCGCGCTGGTGGATTCCTTCATCATCGATATGGAACTGCAGGCGGTCAAATTCGTCGACATCGTCCATGGTGCGCGCAAATGATGGACTTCCGCCGTGGCCAGAAGCGCGAGGATCCGGAGATCAATCTGATCCCGTTCATCGACGTGCTGCTGGTGATCCTGATTTTCATGATGGTCACCACGACCTACAGCAAGTTCACCGAGCTGCAGATCACGCTGCCGACGGCCGACGCTGAAAAAGCGCTCGACAAGCCGCTCGAGATCAACGTCACCGTTGACGCCAAGGGCAACTACACCGTCAACAATGTGCCGGTGGCCTTCCGCACCGTGGACGACCTGGCCCAGGACCTCAAGCAGGCCGCTGCCAATGCCAGCAATGGCCAGGCGCCAGCCGGCGGGGCGCAAAGCCCGGTCGTGATCGTCAACGCCGACCAGTTCGCGATGCACCAGATGGTCATCAACGTGCTGGAAGCGGCGCGCATTGCCGGTTACGACAAGCTGACCTTCGCCGCCCAGACCGGCGGCAAGAAGTAAGCGGCGGGCGCGGCAAGGCTGCGCCCGTTTTTCCTGATGCCTTCCCCCTCATCCCTCGAATCGACGCTGACGCGGGCCTGGCTCGCGCGCGGCGCGCTTGCTTGCGCGCTGTGGCCCTTGTCGCTGCTGTTTCGCGCGCTGTCCAGCGTGCGCGCGCTGATGTACCGCGTCGGCATCAAGCAATCAGCGCGCTTGCCGGTGCCGGTGGTGGTGGTGGGTAACATCTTCATTGGCGGGACCGGCAAGACGCCGCTGACGATCTGGCTGGCCGAGGTGCTGCGCGCAGCCGGTTTTACGCCCGGCGTGATCTCGCGCGGCCATGGCCGCAGTGGCGACGCGCCACTGGCCGTGACGCCTTCATCAAATGCGCAGGACGCAGGTGACGAACCGCTGCTGATCGCGCGCCGCAGCGGCTGTCCGGTAGTGGTGGGGCGCGACCGCGCCGCCGCCGGACGCGCGCTGCTGGCGGCCCATCCCCAGGTCGACATTCTTATTTCCGACGACGGCCTGCAGCACTACGCGCTGGCGCGCGACGTCGAGATCGTGCTGTTTGATGGCCGCGGTGCGGGCAATGGCTGGCTGCTGCCAGCCGGACCGCTGCGCGAACCGGCCTCGCGCCGGCGCGATTTCACGATCATCAATGCGCCCGTCATTACGCCGGCCTTGCGCGCGCAAGTGGGCGGCACGCCGTTTCGGATGCAGCTCGACGGGCTGGCTGCCGCGCCCTTGCTGGAACCGGCGCGGCAGCTGCCACTGGCGGCGCTGGCAGGCAAACGCCTGGTCGCTGCCGCAGGCATCGGTAACCCGGGCCGCTTTTTTGCGATGCTGCGCGCAGCGGGTCTGGAGATCGGCGAGTTGGCGCTGCCGGACCACCACGATTTTCTCGACGACCCGTTCGCGCAGGTCGACGCCGACATCATCCTGATCACCGAGAAGGATGCAGTAAAATGTGGGCAAATTGAACAACTCAGAAATGACCCGCGCTTGTGGGTCGTTCCGGTGACGGCGACGCTTGATGCGCCGCTGGCCGAACTCATTGTGGAGAAATGTCGTGGATGCTCGACTGCTTGATATTCTGGTCTGCCCGGTGTGCAAGGGCCCGCTCGACTACGATAAAAAGGCCCAGGAACTGACCTGCCGCCCTGACCGGCTGGCGTTCCCGATCCGCGATGGCATTCCCATCATGTGGGCGGACGAGGCGCGCAAGATCGAGCCGGTGTAAACGATGGGATTCATCGTCATCATTCCGGCGCGTCTGGCGTCAACGCGACTGCCGAACAAGCCGCTGGCCGACCTGGGTGGCAAACCCATGGTGGTGCGGGTGGCCGAACGGGCAGTGCTGTCGGGCGCCAGCCGCATTATCGTGGCGACCGACCATGCTGACATTGCCGCTGCCTGCACGGCGCACGGGGTGGAAGTGTGCATGACGCGCGCCGACCATCCGTCCGGCACCGACCGCATTGCCGAGGTGGCGCGCACGCTCAACCTGGCGCCGGAAGACGTGGTGGTCAATCTGCAGGGCGATGAGCCGCTGATCGATCCCGCTTTGCTGGCGGCCACCGCCAGCCGGATTGGTGCCGGTGTGCCGATGGCCACCTGCGCTCATCCGATCACGGAGGCGGCCGACGCCTTCAATCCCAACGTGGTCAAGGTGGTGCTGGACAAACAGCAGCGCGCGCTGTACTTCTCGCGTGCCACCATCCCGTGGGACCGCGATGGCTTTGCCGCCTCGCGCGCGGTGCTGCCGGCCGGGTATCAGCCGCTGCGGCACATTGGTTTGTACGCGTATTCGAATGCGTTTTTGCAGACCTATCCCGGTCTTGAGCCGGCACCGCTGGAATCGATCGAAGCGCTGGAGCAGTTGCGCGTGCTGTGGCATGGCTACCCGATCGCGGTGCATATCACGGACAGCGCGCCAGCGGCAGGGGTGGATACGCCCGAAGACCTGGAACGGGTCCGCAAGCACTACGCATAAACAGCGCGTGCGCTGGCACGAGGCCCGAAAACATCGCCCCCGCGCAGGCGGGGGCCCATACCACTTGTCCGAATTCGGTAAAGTGGCATGGCCGCCCGCCTGCGCGAGCGCGATGTAGCAGCTCGCGAAGGCGGGCCCGCAGGCGGGGGCCCATACCACTTGTCCGAATTCGGTAAAGTGGCATGGCCGCCCGCCTGCGCGAGCGCGATGTAGCAGCTCGCGAAGGCGGGCTCGCAGGCGGGGGCCCATACCACTTGTCCGAATTCGGTAAAGTGGCATGGCCGCCCGCCTGCGCGAGCGCGATGTAGCAGCAATTTTATGCAATGTACTTACTGCAGTCTTACCGAATAACAAAAACAGCTTGTTCTGCGCTGGATCAAGCAAAAATGGGGCAAATCGGGTCGGAATTGGCGTTTTCACATACTTTTGTGGTAAGTTTCGTACCAAGGTTCAGCATATGCATCACCACCAATTTTAAAATCTGCTTTAGGAATTTTCATGCGTCTCATTCTGTTAGGAGCGCCTGGCGCCGGCAAGGGCACCCAGGCTAACTTCATCAAGGAAAAATACAATATCCCGCAAATCTCCACAGGTGACATGCTGCGTGCTGCAATCAAAGCCGGCACTGAACTGGGCATGGCGGCAAAAAAAGTAATGGACGCAGGTGGCCTGGTCTCGGACGACATCATGATCGGCCTGGTCAAAAATCGCCTCAAAGACGCTGACTGCCAAAACGGCTACCTGTTCGACGGCTTCCCGCGCACCATCGCGCAGGCCGACGCCATGAAAGAAGCCGGCATCAATGTCGACTACGTGCTCGAAATCGCCGTGCCTGACGAATCCATCGTCGACCGCATGGACGGGCGCCGTTCGCATCCGGCATCGGGGCGCGTCTACCATATCCGCAACAACCCACCAAAAGTGGAAGGCATCGACGATGTCACCGGCGAACCGCTGATCCAGCGCGAAGACGACAAGGCGGAAACCGTCCAGAAACGCCTGGCGGTGTACCACAACCAGACCGAAGTCCTGCTCGGCTACTACAACGAGTGGGCGCAATCGGGCCAGCCTGGCGCGCCAAAATACCGCCGCATTTCCGGTGTCGGACCTGTTGACGCGGTCCGCGAGGCGGCATTCGCGGCCCTGGCCGAATAAGTATCGCAAGAAGCGGACCTCCTGGTCCGCTTTTTCATTGCGGATGGCTGCCATCCGTCGCACCAGTTTTCGATTCAATGTTTTGCAGTACGCAGTAAGGTTGACCTATCCGGTCTTTCGAATGTGTGGTTGTGTTACTTGATTAAAAAAGCTAAGGGGACGACATGGCAGCAAAGTTTCTACTATTCGCAATCGGATGTGGCCTCATCGCCGTGATCTATGGGCTGATCACGCGCAGTTGGATTCTCAAGCAGGACCCTGGCAACGCCAGGATGCAGCAAATCGCGCAAGCCATCCAGGAAGGTGCCGCGGCCTATCTGGGGCGCCAGTACCGCACCATCGGCATTGTCGGCGTGGTGCTGCTGGTTGCCATTTTCTTCCTCCTCGATATGAACACCGCGATTGGTTTCGCCATTGGCGCGATCCTGTCGGGGGCCTGTGGGTTCATCGGCATGAACGTGTCGGTGCGCGCCAACGTGCGCACCGCGCAGGCAGCCACCAAGGGCATGAATGAAGCGCTCGATGTCGCCTTCAAGGGCGGCGCCATCACCGGCATGCTGGTGGTCGGCCTGGGCCTGCTGGGTGTCACGCTGTTCTACTGGATGCTCATCGCCCAGGCGCCGGCCAACGCCAATGCGCATGATGTGATCAAGCCGCTGATCGGCCTGGCCTTCGGCGCCTCGCTCATCTCCATTTTCGCCCGTCTGGGCGGCGGCATTTTCACCAAGGGCGCCGACGTTGGCGCCGACCTGGTGGGCAAGGTTGAAGCGGGCATCCCCGAGGACGATCCGCGCAACCCGGCCGTGATTGCCGATAACGTGGGCGACAATGTGGGCGACTGCGCCGGCATGGCCGCCGACCTGTTCGAAACCTACGTCGTCACGCTGATCGCCACCATGCTGCTGGGCGCACTGATGATCACCAATGCTGGCAGCACCCCGGTCATCTACCCGCTGCTGCTGGGCGCCGTCTCGATCATCGGCTCCATCGTGGGGTGCTCGCTGGTCAAGGCCAAGCCGGGCAAAAAAATCATGTCGGCTCTGTACACGGGGCTGTGGTGGGCTGCCGGCCTGTCGCTGATCGGCTTTGCGGCCGTCACCTGGCTGATGTGGGGCGACGAAGCAATGCGCATGAAGATGATGGGCTGCGCGGTGGTCGGCATTGTTCTGACCGGGCTGATGGTGTACATCACCGAGTACTATACCGGGACCGAATTCAAGCCGGTGCGCCATATCGCCGAAGCCTCGACCACCGGTCACGGCACCAACATCATTGCCGGTCTGGGCGTGTCGATGAAGTCGACCGCATATCCAGTACTGGCCGTGTGTGCGGCCATTCTGGCGTCCTACGAAATGGCGCAGCTGTACGGCATTGCGATTGCCGCCACCTCGATGCTGTCGATGGCCGGCATTATCGTCGCGCTGGACGCTTACGGTCCCATTACCGATAACGCCGGCGGCATCGCCGAAATGTCGGGCATGCCGGAATCGGTGCGCGCCATTACCGATCCGCTCGACGCCGTCGGTAACACCACCAAGGCCGTGACCAAGGGTTACGCCATCGGTTCTGCCGGTCTTGCGGCGCTGGTGCTGTTTGCCGATTACACGCACGCGCTGGAATCGGTAGGCAAGACGGTGTCGTTCGACCTGTCCAACCCGATGGTGATTGTGGGTCTGATCATTGGCGGCCTGATTCCTTACCTGTTCGGCGCCATGGCGATGGAAGCGGTCGGGCGCGCGGCGGGTGCCGTGGTGGTGGAAGTGCGGCGCCAGTTCCGCGACATCAAGGGCATCATGGATGGCAGCGGCAAGCCGGAATACGACAAGGCGGTGGACATGCTCACTGCCTCGGCCATCAATGAAATGATCCTGCCGTCGCTGCTGCCAGTGGTGGTGCCGGTGGTGGTTGGCATGCTGCTGGGGCCTGCGGCACTGGGCGGCTTGCTGATGGGGACCATCATCACAGGTTTGTTCGTGGCCATTTCCATGACCACGGGCGGCGGTGCCTGGGACAACGCCAAGAAGTACATCGAGGATGGCAATTTCGGCGGCAAAGGATCCGAAGCGCACAAGGCGGCCGTTACCGGCGACACCGTGGGTGATCCGTACAAGGACACGGCCGGCCCGGCAGTCAACCCGCTGATCAAGATCATCAACATTGTGGCGCTGCTCTTGGTGCCGCTGCTGCCCGCGGTGGGCTGGATCGCCGTGACGCAGCCGGCTGCGGTGCATGCGCCAGCGGCCGTGATGCCGCCGGCAGTCATGCCAACGCCTTCGTCGCCGGAGATGCTGGTGCCGAAGGATAATGCGGAGCCTGCGCCAGTCAACTAACACGCAGCGCATCAAACATCGTCCTCGCGAAGGCGCCGGCGCGTGCGCCGGCCCTATCCCACGCTACCGAAGTCTTAGTATGGAATAGGTCCCCGCCTGCGCGGGGACGATGTTGTTTGGAGCTTGCTGTTTACACCCCCGGCACAAACCGGCCGCTGCGCCGAATGCTCCACGCGCCGTCGCCCGACAACCAGAGCGCAATCGATGCCGCAATCAAAAACACCGGATACTCCCAGCCGCCGCCGGCGCTGGTATGCACCCAGCCATTGTGCAGATGCACCGTCGCCGCCACGCCCATGACCGGCACCAGCATCAGCGCCACCTGGCGCGCATACAGTCCCACCACGAGTGCCACCCCGCCAATAAATTCGGCAGCAAACACCGGGTAGGCCAGAAAGCCCGGCAAGCCAATGCTATCGAAGTAAGCTGCCGTCCCCGGCAGCGTGAATACCAGCAGCTTGAGCAAAGCGTGAGCGATCCACATGATGCCCAGGCTGACACGCAGCAGGGTCAGGCCGGACTGGTTCGATGTCTTCATTGTGTTTCTCCATTGAGGTTCAAGTGGAATCACTATAGTATTTCGAAAACGCAATGAAAATAGGCGGCCCTGCAAACTATGAATGCAAAAACGCAATACCAACTCAGCGCACTGGATCTGGAAGTCGCGCTTGCCCTGGTGCGCAGCGGGACCCTGGCCGAGGCGGGTGAGCGGCTGGGCGTTGATGCGTCCACCGTGTTCCGCACCATCCAGCGGGTAGAAAAAGGCTTGGGCCAGCGCTTGTTCGAGCGTTCGCGTCTGGGCTACCTGCCGTCTGAACTGGCGCTGGAACTGGCCGCTCACGCGGAGCAGATGGAAGCGCGCCTGGAATTGGCACGTTCGGCTGCACAGAGCGCGCCGGAGCAGGTGGCCGGCACAGTCCGCATCACGACCACGGACACGTTTTTGCACGCGCTGATTGGCCCCAGTCTGCTCGGCCTGCAGAAGCTGCATCCATTGCTTGGTTTTGAACTGCACGCCGGCAATGAGCTGGCCAATCTGACGCGGCACGACGCCGACATCGCCTTGCGCGCGACACGTCGTCCGCCGCCGCACCTGGTCGGCAAACATATTGGACCGGTGCGCGTGGCACTGTATGGCCCGCGAACGCAAGAGGCTGTGGCAGGCAGCCGCGAGCGCCTTGAAAGTGCCACCTGGATTGCGCCCGACGATGGCTTGCCCGAGCATCCCTCGGTCCTGTGGCGCAAGAAGCATTATCCAAAAGTGCAGCCAGCCTATCGGGTCGGCAGCATTCTGACCGTCGCCGAATTGATCGGCAACGGGCTGGGCATCGGTGTCCTGCCCATGTTTCTGGCGCGCGGCCGCAAAGATCTGACCCAACTGAGCGAGGTGCTCGATGAATGCCAGACCGAGTTATGGCTGCTGACGCACGCCGAGTCGCGCCATCTGCGGCGCGTGTCGGCCGTGTTCGGATATTTGGCGGCCAATTTGTCGCTGGAATAGATGACGGCGCCATGCGCACGAAAGCGACGATCGCGATGAAAGGTTGAGAATGAATATAGAACCTGCAATGAATAAACACAACATGACCATCAAGGAAGGTGGCTGAGCCCATTGGCTGGCCAAAACCGACTACGACTTCGGCTACAAGGAATGGTGTTTTTTATCCGATGACGAGCAGCAATGTTTTATTGACTTCATACCGCCTATCAATTGGGGTGAGAAGTTCTCGAAGTGGTATTCAAGGCGCGGCACGGCGCCACACCTGGCACGCGAGCGCATAGGCGAACAGCGTCGTTGCCAGTGCTGGCAAGGCGGTAAATATAAACGATGCGAAAAAGAACCTGAAATCGCTCGCGGTGACTGGCGCCGGGTTCTCGGCGAATGCGACGAGCAATCCGGCAATGAAGGGGATGACGACAAACCCGGCCAGGATGGCCATGCGCAGCCGTGGCCGCAGCGGCGCGGCCGTCCGGCTGGCGAACGCGATCTCTGTATCGCGGGCGCCGCTGCCATGTCCAGTTGAGTTGCCGTAACGGCGCTTCAGCCAGACCGCAAGCACGATCAATCCCAATACGGAACTTAGCTGCTGCAGGGCACTGAAAACGTAAAATGTGTAGCCATCACCGGCCCACAAAGGCAGCCGCAGAAACGGCAGGGCCGCGACGATCACCGTGCCCTGGTGGGTGAACCCATCCCACAGCAAGTGGGTGAGAGCGCCGCACAGCAGCGATGCCACCACCGCGCGCCACGTAGCCAGCGGCGCTGCGGCAACCTGGCACAGCCGGTCGTGCAAGCTACCGGAACTCAGTCGCAGCAAGGGCAGCTTGAGTATCAGATGAAACGCCAGATACGCCAGCAAGCCAGCCGGCAAGCAGTACGTCAGCAGGGCTGCCGGTGCATGCGTCTGCGCCCGCGATAAACCCATCGGCACAATGAAGGACAGATCCGGGGCCGTGCTGCCAATCACCAGCGCCGACAGCGATCCAAAGCGCCCCAGTGGTCGCAGCAATGGCAGCACCGCTGCCGGGTGCGAAAACGTGAACGGCACCGTCTAGAACACGCACATCTTGTTAGCCGCCGCCCTCAGCTCCGCGCGGAAGTCCGGATGCGCAATCGCAATCAAGGCCTGCGCGCGTTCCTTGGCCGACTTGCCGCGCAACTGCGCCACGCCAAATTCCGTCACCACATAATTCACATCGTTCTTGCTGGTGGTGGCGTGCGTGCCCGGCGCCAGCGTTGGCACAATGCGCGAGATGGTCCCATCTTTCGCGGTCGCCGGCAGCACGATGAAGGACTTGCCCCCGCGCGAACGATTGGCTGCGCGCACAAAGTCGACCTGGCCACCGGTGCCGGAATAGGGCAGGTGACCGATGCTTTCGGACCCGCACTGGCCCAGCAGGTCCACCTGCAGGCTGGCGTTGATTGACATCAGTTTGTCATTCTGCCCTGCGATATAAGGATCGTTGGTGAAGTTGGACGGATGCATCTCGATCATGGGGTTGTGATGCATGAAGCGGTACAGCTTGGATGAGCCCAGCGCGAACGTCGCCACCATCTTGCCAGGCAGCAGAGTCTTCTTGCGATTGGTGACGGCGCCCGATTCCACCAGCGTCAAAATGCCGTCGCCCAGCATTTCGGTGTGGATGCCCAGGTCGCGTTTCTCGCTCAGTTGCATCACCACGGCGTCGGGAATGCCGCCATAGCCGATCTGCAAGGTCGAGCCATCGTCAATCATGTCAGCCACGTATTTGCCAATGGCTTCCTGCACCGGGCCGATGGTGGGCAAGCCCACTTCCAGCACTTGCTCGTTGCTTTCGACTACGGCGCTGACCTGCGAAATATGCACGTGGCACTGTCCATGCGCGAACGGCACGTTGGGGTTGCATTCCAGCACCACCACGCGCGCCTTGGCCACGGCGGCCATGGTGTAATCCGCCCCCAGGCTCAGCGCAAAGAAGCCTTGCTCATTCATCGGCGAGGCGAGGGCAAACACCACGTCGGATGGCATCAGGCCGCGCTCGATCAGGGTCGGAATTTCGGAGAAATAATTGGGAATGAAATCGCACCAGCCGCCCTGGCCCGATGCGCGCGAGGCGCCGCCGAAAAACAATGCGGCGTGACGCACGTGATGCGCCGTTTCCTGGTCGAAGTAGCCGAATTTGCGCATGGCAAGAATCTGCGCGACGCGGATGCCCTGAAACTGGCGCCGCGCTTCGGACAGCGCGCCCAGCAGGGACGGCGGTTCACCCACGCCTGTGGGGACCACAATGGTATCGCCATCGCGCAAGAGCGCAATGGCGGCAAACGGATCACATAATTTGTCCTCGTACATTTGCTGGGCTGCTTGCATGCTGTCTCCTGGTCTTTTTTTCCATGGTAAGTGCCCAAGCTGACCGTGCGCTTACTGAATTCGCCGTGTCACCCTATCGCAAAGCGCCGCCGGGGACAATAATACAGGCTGGTAGCTGACGAAAGGCCGATCATGAGCATCCTGAAACCTGTACTGATTCTGGTGATCCTCAGCACGACGCTGGTTTGCAATTATGCTTGGGCAACTGAACCGCCCCCGCGGGTGGGCGCGGAAAAGCCGCCCCCCAAGGACAAAGCCAAGAACGAACCGTACGGCCCCAAGCTGACACCGCGTAACACCCCGCCCAAGCGGCGTGCCGTACGGCAAATTGTCGATGGCATGCCAGTGCGTCCTGCACCGCCTGCGATGGGCATTGTGCCGCCGGCGCACACCGTCCCGCAGCCTGCCTTGCCGCAACCGATCCCGTCGCCGCAAGCCCAGGACGGCAGTTACAAGGGCGGTGTCGGCAATGCCTTGATCGGTCCCCAGGGCCAGTTATGCAGCAACAATGGCATCACGGTGCAATGTTTTTAATGCTGGTTTTTCCCTTCCAAAGTTCGCTACAATGGCGCTACTTGACGTTTACGTAAACGTCATAAAAGAACTTTAAGGGACCCACCATGCAAATCCAGAACAATGTCTTCATCATCACCGGCGGCGCTTCGGGCCTGGGCGCAGCCACTGCGCGCATGCTGGCCGAAGCGGGCGCCAAGGTCGTGCTGGCCGACGTGCAAGTCGAAGCCGGGCAGGCGCTGGCTGCCGAACTGAAGGGCACTTTCGTCAAGTGCGACGTCACCTCCGAAGCAGACGGCCAGGCCGTTGTTGCCGCAGCTGCTGCCCTGGGCAACGTGCGTGGCCTGATCAATTGCGCGGGCGTGGCGCCTGCGGTCAAAACGGTGGGCAAGGATGGCCCGCACCCGCTTGAGGTATTCCAGCGCACCGTCAACATCAACCTGGTCGGCACCTTCAACATGGCGCGTCTGGCGGCCGATGCCATGGGCAAGCTCGACGCAGGCGAGTCGGGCGAGCGCGGCATTATCATCAACACCGCCTCGGTTGCCGCGTTTGACGGCCAGATCGGGCAAGCTGCGTATGCGTCTTCCAAAGCTGCCGTGGCCGGCATGACGCTGCCCATGGCACGCGACCTGGCCCGCAGCGGTATCCGCGTGATGACGATCGCCCCTGGCATTTTTGAAACGCCAATGCTGATGGGCATGCCGGAAGAAGTGCGCACTGCGCTGGGCAACATGGTGCCGTTCCCGCCGCGCCTCGGCCGTCCGACCGAATACGCGCACCTGGCCAAGTGCATCATCGAAAACACCATGCTCAACGGTGAAACGATCCGCCTCGATGGCGCGATCCGCATGCAGCCGAAGTAAGCGCTTTCCTGTACGATACCCGCTTGTTCGCAAGGAAGAGCGGGAGAAAAGCATGACCAAGAAGACGTTGCTGGCGCTTGCGTTGGCCAGTGCCTGCGCCATGGCGCCCGCGTTTGCACAAGACGCGGGTGCGGTGGCGCCGGAAGCGGCCACCGGCTATGCCGAAAAATCCGGCTGGGCGGCCAAGTCCTTCATGGTGGCGGCTGCCAATCCGCATGCGGTCGAGGCAGGCTACAAGATGCTGCGCCAGGGCGGCACCGCCATTGACGCTGCCGTGGCAGCGCAAATGGTGCTCACCCTGGTGGAACCGCAGTCGTCGGGCATTGGCGGCGGCGCTTTCCTGATGTATTTCGATGGCAAAAAGCTGCAAGCTTACGATGGGCGCGAGACCGCGCCTGCTGCTGCCACCGAAGCCTTGTTCCAGAACCCGGATGGCAGTCCCGTTTCGCGCGTGACCGGTGTGGTGGGCGGCCGCTCGGTGGGCGCGCCTGGTGTGCTGCGCATGCTGGAAATGGCGCAGCGCCAGCACGGCAAGCTGCCTTGGAAAACCCTGTTTGCGCCTGCCATCGCGCTGGCGGAAAATGGCTTTGCCGTCAGCCCGCGTCTGTACCGGCTGCTCAATGGCGAGCAGCACCTGCGCCGCGACCCGGCCGCCAACGCCTATTTTTACCACGACGGCAAGCCCTGGCCAGGGGGCCACATCCTCAAGAATCCAGATCTGGCGCGCACGCTGCGCGCCATCGCCAAGGGCGGCGCCGATGCCTTCTACAAAGGCGAGATGGCCGACGCCATTGCGCGCAAGGTTGCCACCCATCCTGACAATCCGGGCCTGCTGACGGCTGCCGACCTGGGCGCCTATCGCGCCCAACTGCGCGAACCTGTCTGCAGCGATTACCGCGCCTACCGCGTATGCGGCATGCCGCCACCGTCGTCGGGCGGCATTGCCATTGCCCAGATGCTGGGCATACTCGCTTCGCGCGATATGGCGGCGCTGGCCCCGGTCGACGGCGTGCTCGGGACCGAAGCGATCCACGTGTTCTCGGAAGCGGGGCGGCTCGCCTTTGCCGACCGTAACCGCTATGTGGCCGACACCGATTTCGTGCCTTTGCCCAAAGGCGGCATCGATGCCTTGATCGACAAAGCTTACCTGGCACGGCGCGCCGGGATGATCGGTGAAAAATCGCTGGGCCTGGCGCCAGCCGGCATGCCGTTTGCCACCGAAGTGGCCTGGGGCAGCGACAATGCGATTGAAACCCCGTCCACCTCGCACGTGGTGGTATTCGACGCCAAGGGCGCAGGCCTGTCGATGACCACCTCGATCGAGGACGCCTTCGGCTCGCGCCAGATGGTGGGCGGCTTCATCCTGAATAACCAGCTGACCGATTTTTCGTTTGACTCGCGCGATGCGAATGGGCCGGTGGCCAACCGGGTCCAGGCTGGCAAACGCCCGCGCAGTGCCATGTCGCCCACCATCGTGTTTGACCGCGCCAGTGGCAAGCCGATTCTGGCGGTCGGCTCGGCAGGCGGGCCGACCATCATCAATTATGTGGCCAAGGCGCTGGTGGGCACGCTGGACTGGGGCTTGAACATGCAGCAGGCAATCAGCCTGCCCAATTTTGGCAGCCGCAATGGGCCCACCGAACTGGAAACGGGGCGCTTTTCGCCGGCCCAGCAAGACGCCCTCAAGGCGCGTGGCCACCAGCTGCGCAGCTACGAAATGAATTCCGGCTCGCAGGGGGCGCAGCGGATCCTGATTCATGGCCAGCCGTGGTGGTTTGGCGGCGCCGATCCCCGCCGCGAGGGCGTGGGCAAAGGCGACTGAGGCTGCCAGCCCACACCCGTCAAAAAATGCAAAATCTGCAAGGTTTTTCCTTCGCAAACGGGCCGGACCCTGATACCCTTGCTGTATGGGAATAGAACAAAAAACAGGGCTGATTCTGTCTGGCGGCGGCGCGCGCGCGGCCTACCAGGTCGGCGTGCTGCAAGCCATTTCGCAGATCCTGTGGGAAGAGGGCTGGCGCCCCGCACGCAACCCGTTTGACATCATTTGCGGCACCTCGGCCGGCGCCATCAACGCCGTCGCGCTGGCCTGCCGCGCCGATAATTTTGGCGAGGGCGTGCAAAAGCTGCTCGACGTGTGGGAGAACTTCACCGTCGACCAGGTCTACCGCGCCGATTCGCTTGGCGTGCTGCGGTCCGGCGCGCGCTGGCTGTCGCTGCTCTCGTTTGGCTGGCTGCTGCGCAAATGGCGCGCCGCGCCACCGGCTTCGCTGCTGGACAACACGCCGCTGGCCGGCCTGCTGCACCGCATGCTCGATCTGCCCCGCCTCGACAGCGTCATGTCCGAAGGCTTGCTGCATGCGCTGGCCGTGACGGCATCGAGCTACACGGCCGGTAGCCACGTCACCTTCTACCAGACCGCCGCCGACATTGCGCCCTGGGTGCGCATGCAGCGCATCGCCATGCAGGACCAGATCGGCGTTGAGCATTTGCTGGCCTCGTCGGCGATTCCCTTCATCTTCCCGGCGGTGCCCCTGTACATGGGCAGCCGGCGCGAGTATTGCGGTGACGGCTCGATGCGCCAGCTGGCGCCGATTTCGCCGGCCATTCACCTGGGCGCGACCAAGGTGCTGGTGATCGGCGCCGGCCGTTTGCACGAACCGGCGCAGGCTGGCGCCGAACAGGCCCGCTATCCGAGCCTGGCGCAAATCGCCGGCCACGCGATGTCGTCGATTTTTCTTGATTCGCTGGCGGTCGATATCGAGCGCCTGAACCGGATCAACCTGACCTTGTCGATGCTGCCCCAGGAGTATCTTGACAAGACCCCTTTGAAACCGGTCGAGCTGCTGGTGATTGCGCCGTCCGAGCGGCTCGATGCGATTGCGGCGCGCCACACGGCCAGTCTCCCGGCGCCGATCCGCACCATGCTGTCGGGGATCGGTGCGACCGAGACGCGCGGCGCGGCGCTGGCCTCGTACCTGCTGTTTGAATCGAGCTATACCTGTGAGCTGATCCGTCTGGGTCAGCGTGATACCCATGCGCGCAAGAACGACGTGCTGGCGTTTTTCGGCCACTAGACAAGGAAACACGAATGAAAGCACTGATCGTTGACGATGATGCGGTGGCCCGCATGGCGCTCATGGACCTGCTGGGCGAGTACGACATTTTCGATCTGGTCGAAGCCGACGATGGCCAGTCGGCCTGGACCCTGATCGAAGACGGCCTGGCCCCGGCCATCTGTTTTTGTGACGTGCGCATGCCGCGCATGTCGGGCATCGAGCTGCTGGAGAAGATCAAGGCCCATCCCGATCATGGCGCGCTGCCGGTGGTGCTGGTGTCGTCCGCTTCTGACCGCGAAACGGTGCTGCAGGCGGTGCGCCTGGGCGCCGTTGGCTATATCCTCAAGCCGCTGCTGCCGGCCGAGGCACGTGCTCATCTGGACAAGATCTTCAAACTCACCATCGACAAGCTGGCCGAGGCGCCCGCCGCAACCATGGCGCGCTTGAATATTGGCGCAGAGCGGCTGCTCACGTATCTGGCCGCATTCGCCACGCAAGTCAGTGAAACGCAGGTCCAGCTGAGCGCGATGCTCGCGCAAGGACGGACCCAGGAAGCGACGCTGCGCGTCGATGCGATGCACAATGGCTGCATGACGCTGGGCCTTTGGCAGGCGGCAGCTTCGCTCAAGCTGGGCACGGGCGCCGTGCTCGATGCCGCCGTCCTTGCCGCTGACCTGGCGGCGGTGGCACTCACGGTGGCGCAACAGGAGCGCCGCGTACGCGCGTGCGCGGCCGGCGCCACATGACGCTCTTGCGCCTGCTGCTGGCGGCGCTGTTGTGCTGCCTTGGCGCCGCCACCGTGGCGGCGCCGGCGCGCATGCTGCGCTTCGAGCACCTGAGCGTCGACCAGGGGCTGGCGCAGGAGTCAGTGCTGGCGGTGGCGCAAGACACCGACGGCTTCATGTGGTTTGGCAGCCAGGGCGGCCTGTCGCGCTTTGACGGCTACCGTTTCATCACCTACCGCAATGCCGTCAATGATGTGCGCACGCTGGCCAATAACTGGGTGCGGGTCCTGTTCGTGGACCGCAAGGGACGCTTGTGGGTCGGTACCGACGGCGGCCTGGATCTGTACGATCCGGTGAAACAGCGCTTTCGCCATTACGTGCCGGACGAGCATGAGCGGCGCGGTAACGGCAACCGCCACATCCGCGCCATCATTGACGATGGCGCCAATGGATTGTGGGTGGCCACCAGCGACGGCTTGCAGCATTTCGATACCGAGAGCGGGCGCTTTCAGGTGTACCACCATGTACCGGACGACAGCACCAGTCTGTCGCACGACCAGATCAATGCACTGGCGCGCGACGCCAGCGGGCGCCTGTGGGTGGGCACCCACAGTGGCCTGGACAGCCTGGCACCTGGCGCCAGCAAGTTCGACCACCACCCGGCGCCCGGCCGCGAGAGCAAGTACAACAGCGTGCAAGCCTTGCTGGTCGAAGGCGGCAAGACGCTGTGGATTGGGTCGCTCGCCGGTCTGGAAACCTGGACCATTGGCAGCGCCTCGGACAGCCGCCGCCGTTTCGGGCCGGAACAAGGGTTCAAGCCAGGCTGGGTGACCGTCCTGCACCAGGACGTCGATGCCGATATCTGGGTTGGCACCACCAATGACGGGATGTACCTGTGGCAGCCGCCGCAGCAGCGTTTCGCTTCCTTCCGCCATCTGGCCGGCGACGAGCACGGCATGGCCGACAACCAGGTGTCAGCCCTGTACCGCGACCGTGTGGGCACCTTCTGGATCGGCACCTGGTACGCGGGCGTGAGCCGGGTCGACTTGAACAGCGGCGGCTTTTCCCGCATCGTGCGCCAGGCCGACCGGCCCTCTGCGCTGTCGGACAACAAGGTGCGCGCCATTCTGGAGGATGGCCCCGGTCATCTTTGGCTGGCCACCAACGAAGGACTCAATCACTACAACACCGAAACAGGCGCTGTCCGCTACTACCGCTTGCGCCAGACCACCGCGCCTGGCACCGCGCTCACGCGCAGCCGCGATGGCACGCTTTGGGTCGGCAGTAACAGCGGCATGGGCCAGCTTGATCCGGTCAGCGGCAAATTCGACCCGGTCAATTTTGCCAGCGGCGACCCTGACAGCAACAATGTGCGTGGCTTGCTGGCCGACCGCAGCGGCATGCTGTGGGTGGCCTCGCGCGGCGGCCTGCACCGGGTCGATCCGCAAACGCGCAAGGTCACCACCTGGCGCCATGACCCCGCCGATCCGGCCAGCCTGGCGGACAACGTGGTGCGCCCGCTGCTGGAAGACCGCAAGGGACGGCTGTGGATCGGTACCTTCGATGGGCTGGACATGCTGGACCGCGCCAGCGGCAAGTTCCGCCACTATCGGCATGACGCAGCCGACAATGCCAGTCTCAGTCACGACGAGATCCACTTCCTGCTGGAAGACAGCCGCGGTACCGTCTGGGTGGGCACGGCGGGCGGCTTGAACCGCATGAGCATCGACGCCAGTGGCAATGTGCGTTTCAAGCGCTACACGGTGCGCGATGGCCTGTCCGACGACGGCGTGGCCGCCATGCTGGAAGACGCCCGCGGCAATCTGTGGATCAGTACCAATACCGGTATTTCGCGGCTGGATGTGGCCAACAACCGCTGGCGCAATTACAGTGCCGTCGATGGCACCATCGAGGGTGCCTATTTCGACGGCTCGGCCCTGAAGGCAAGCGACGGGACCATGTATTTTGGCGGTTTCAATGGGGTGACCGCGTTTCGACCCGACGCCATCAGCGACAATCTGATCGCACCACGCGCCGTCATCACCGGCTTCGAAATTTTCAACAAGCCGGCCCACCTTACCCATCCGGGCCTGCTCAAGGGGCCGATTGAATCGACCCGCGAGCTCACGCTCGCTGCGGCCGATTCGGTGTTCTCGCTTGAATTCGTGGCCCTGCATTACGCCGCACCGCAACGCAACCTGTTTTCCTATCAGCTCGAAGGATTCGACGAGGGCTGGGTCAACACGGATGCGGGCAAGCGCTTCGCGACGTACACCAATCTCGATCCGGGCCAGTACACATTCCGGGTCAAGGCTGCCAACAAGGACGGCGTCTGGAACACGGCCGCGGCCACACTCTCGATCACCATTTTGCCGCCCTGGTGGAAGACCTGGTGGTTCCGCACTGGCGCGCTGCTGCTCATTCTCAGCAGCGCGTATGGCGCCTACTTCCTGCGCCTGTCCGGCCTGCGCCGCCAGAAGGCGCTGCTCGAGCGCCAGGTGGGCGCGCGTACGCTCGAAATCGAGCAGCAGAACCGCCTGCTCGAATACCAGAAGAGCGAACTCGAAGAAAAACGCCGCGACGCCGTTGACCAGCGCGCCGAGGCGGAACAGCGCCGTGCCGATGCCGAACGCCAGAAAGAAGAAGTACAGCGCCAGAAGGAGAAGGTGGAGCAGGCCCACCGCAATATTTCGGTGCTGTCCGAAATCGGACGCGAGCTGACTGCCACGCTCGACATGGAAACCATCATGATGACCGTGTACCGCCACGTGCACCACCTGATGGACGCGCGTATTTTCGGGATTGGCTTTTACAACGAAGAAGAAGGCGTGGTCGAATTCCCGTTCGCGATGGATCAGGGCGTGCGCAGTGAACATTACAATCGCTCCCTGGCCGATGAGCGCCAGTTTGCCGTCTGGTGCCTGCGCAACCGGCGCGAGGTGTTCATCAACGACCTGGAAGCGGAATACGATAACTACCTGAGCGGGCCACAAAGCAAGCCGCCCACGCCGGTGCTGCGGCGCGACGGCAGTCCGCGCTCCAATTCAGTGGCCATGATGTACGTGCCACTGATTGTGAAGGACCGCATGATGGGGGTGCTGTGCGTGCAAAGCGTCGAGAAGAACGCGTATCGGCGCGTGCATCTGGACATGCTGCAGACCCTGGCCGCCCACGCGGCGGTCGCACTGGACAACGCGCGCGCCTACCGCGAGCTGGAAGAAACCCAGGCCAGGCTGCTGGAACAGGAAAAGCAGGTGCGCCTCAATACCGAGGAGCTGGCGCTGGCCAACCGCGCGCTCCAGGAAAATGACGAGCGCCTGCGCCTGGCCAAACAGAAGGCGGAAGACGCCACCCGTCAGAAGTCGGAATTTTTGGCCAACATGAGCCATGAAATGCGTACCCCGCTCGCGGGCGTGATCGGCATGCTCAATTTCGCCTTGCGCGATACGCGCTTGCAGGACAACACGCGCGAGCAGATCCTGCGCGGCCAGGCCAACGCCCAGTCGCTGCTGACCATCATCAACGACCTGCTCGATTTTTCCAAGATCGAGGCTGGCAAGCTGACCATCGAGAACATCGACTTCGCGCTTGGCCCGATGCTGGAAAACGTGGCCAGCCTGTTTGAAGAACAGGCCGCCGCGCACAGCATTTCCTTCGATATCGAGCTGGCGCCGAATCTGCCGCAATTTGTGGTCGGTGACCCGACCCGGCTGCGCCAGGTGCTGGTCAACCTGGTTGGCAACGCCTTCAAGTTCACCAACGAAGGCGAAGTGCAGGTGACGATCGAATCGCTGCCAGGCGAGCCGCATGATGGGCCGCGCATCAACATGGTGCGCTTCTCGGTGCGCGACACCGGCATCGGTATTGCGCCGGCGGCGCTGGAGCGGCTGTTCCAGAAGTTCGAACAGGCCGACAGCACCACCACGCGGCGCTACGGCGGCACCGGCCTGGGCCTGGCGATCTGCCGCCAGCTGGTGGAACTGATGGGCGGCGAAATCACGGTCCACAGCCGCGAGGGGGAGGGCAGCATCTTCTCCGTGCTGCTGCCGCTGGCCGACGGGGTGGCGCCGCCTGAAGTGCAGCATGTTTCACTTGAACCGCACAGCCATTGCCTGAATGTGCTGTGTGCGGAAGACTTCCCGACCAATCAGATCATCATCCGCATGATGCTGGAAGACCTTGGCCACAAGGTCGATATCGCAGATAATGGCGCCCTTGCGGTGGCAGCCTGCGCCCGCACCCGCTATGACCTGATTCTGATGGATGGACGCATGCCCGAGATGGATGGATCGACCGCTACCCGCCTGATCCGGGCTGGCGGGCCGCCCGAAGCGCCGGTGCGCGACCCAGACCTGATGATCGTGGCACTGACGGCCAACGCCAGCGAAGAAGACCGCAACCGTTATCTGGCCAGCGGCATGGACGATTTCCTGTCCAAGCCGATTGACGAAACGGCACTGCACCTGCAGCTCTCGCGCGCAATTGAACGCCAGTTGCGGCGCGGCGTGGCCATGGTGCCGATGATGCAGCCGGCCCGCCCGCGGCCACCGAGCACGATCGAACTCGATGCCATGTTCGGGGTGTTCACCGGTCCCACGCCATTGGCGGTGGCTGCCGCCCAGAATGCCGACCGCCGCAATGGTGAACTCAAGGCGCGCATGCGCGCCGCGTTCGCCAATGACGTGCCGTCGCGGCGCGCCGACCTGGAGGCGGCAGTGGCCGCGCGCGACAGCGACGTGGCCGGCCGTTTGCTGCACGGGATCAAGGGCAGCGCCGCCTATCTCGAAGCAACGGAGCTGCACGCGCTGTGCAGCGAGCTGGAGATGGCGGCCGATCAGTCGCAATGGGCGCTCGTCACCGACGGCCTGCCGCGCCTGCGCGAACTGCTTGACCAATTCTCGGTGTCGACGGCCTGAAACGCTGTCGGCGGCTGGATTTTTTGCGGTAACATGGGCGCGGTGCGCAGCTGACATTGGCGAACGGAGATAGGCATGAAAGTGATGGTGGTCGATGACGATATTGTCTCGCGCATGGTGCTCATGCATCTGGTCGACGCCTGTGGCCAGTTCGACATCCTCGAGGCCGACGACGGCGAGGACGCCTGGCAGCAACTGGTGGACGGCGCCAATCCCGCCATCTGCTTTTGCGATTTACGCATGCCGCGCCTGTCGGGCATGGAACTGCTGCAGCGCGTGAAGGGCGATGCGCGCCTGGCGGCCATGCCCTTCGTGCTGGTCACCTCGGCCAGCGACCATGCCACCATCGAGCGCGCCAACGGCCTGGGCGCCGACGGCTACCTGATCAAACCCTTCGACGGCAACCAGGTCAATGCCTTTCTGGCGCCGCTGCTGACGGCCGAGCCGTCGCCCGAGCCGGAAGCGGAAGCACCACTGGCCACCATGGCGCGTCTGGGGATCGACGGTGAGCGCCTGCAGCTGTATCTGGGCGGCTTTCATACCCAGTTGGCCGGTGCCAGCGGCGAACTGGCGCAAATGCTCGCCAACGAAGATCACGACGGCGCGCGCCTGCGCCTGGACCGCTTGCATGCCGGTTGCCAGACGCTGGGCCTGAACAGTGCGGCCAGCGCCATTCGCGACTTCCCCGATGGTCCGCTGGATGCGACCCAGGTCCAGATTGTGCTGGCTGAAACGGTGCGCGCCGTCATGGCCCAGAGCGAAGCGCTGCGCCGTTTGCAAAACGGACACGAATCTACTTGATGGTTCAATAGTTTAGGTCTAAAGTATCCACCTTCGGATGACTCAACCCTTGAGTGGGGCGACCATGACACGATTGACCACCGCGCCAGCGAGCGCCCCCACGGCTGCGGCCCTGTCGCCATCGGCCTACCAGGATCCATTTGCACGTGCGCACCTGCCGCCGGCGCCGCTGTGGCCTGACTTCTGCTTCGACTTGCCCGAACTGGCCTACCCGGCCCGTCTCAATTGCGTGGCCGCGCTGCTCGATGCGCAAGTGGCAGCCGGCGGCGGCGACCGGGTGGCGGTCATTGGCGAGCATGCCAGGTGGAGCTACCGCCAGTTGCAGCAGCAAGTTGACCGTATCGCCCACGTGCTGCGCGAGGACCTGGGTCTGGTCAGCGGCAACCGGGTGCTTCTGCGCGGCGCCAACAACCCGATGATGGCGGCCTGCATCCTGGCCGTGCTCAAGGCCGGCTGCATTGCCGTGCCCACCATGCCGCTGCTGCGCGCGGCCGAACTGGGGACCATCGCCAACAAGGCGCAGGTGGACGCGGTATTGTGCGCGGCCAGCTTGCGCGCCGAAATTGACGCCATGCCTGCGGCGCCGGCGCGGGTCCTGTTCTTCAATGGCGACGCCGACAGCGCCGCGCTCGAGGCGCGCATGGCCCGGTACGATGCGCCCTTCGACGCGGCCGACAGTGCTGCCGACGACGTTTGCCTGATCAGCTTCACATCGGGCACCACCGGCATTCCGAAAGGGACCATGCACTTTCATCGCGACGTGCTGGCCATTTGCGATTGCTTCCCGCGCCATACGCTCGGGACAGGGGCCGCCGACATCTTCATTGGCACGCCGCCGCTGGCCTTCACGTTTGGCTTGGGCGGGCTGCTGCTGTTCCCGCTGCGATTTGGCGCGGCCGGCGTGCTGCTTGAAAAGCTCACGCCCGAGACGCTGCTGGCCGCAATCGCCAAGTACCGCGCAACAGTATGCTTCACCGCGCCCACCTTCTACCGGCAAATGGCGCCGCTGGCAGCAAACTACGACTTGTCCAGCCTGACGCGCAGCGTGTCTGCCGGCGAGGCGCTGCCGCTGGCCACGCGCCAGTCATGGCAGGAAGCCACGGGTTTGCGCATGATCGA
Organism: Massilia sp. CF038; assembly: GCF_900129765.1. GTDB lineage: Bacteria > Pseudomonadota > Gammaproteobacteria > Burkholderiales > Burkholderiaceae_D > Telluria_A. Next base: position 1,123,515 of record NZ_FQWU01000002.1, on the reverse strand, counting down.
CGGCATCGGCGCGACCGAGCTGCTGCACATTTTCATTTCCGCCGCCGGCGACGCGATTCGTCCCGGCGCCACCGGCAAGCCGGTACCGGGCTACCAGGCCTGCATTCTGGACCATGACGGCAAGCCGGTAGGGCCGGGCGTGATCGGGCGCCTGGCCGTGAAAGGACCGACCGGTTGCCGCTATCTGGCTGATCCGCGCCAGGGCGAGTATGTGCTCGACGGCTGGAACCTCACGGGTGACGCCTACGAGATGGACGCCGATGGCTATTTCTATTACCGCTCGCGCACCGATGACATGATCATCTCGGCTGGCTACAACATTGCCGGGGCCGAGGTGGAAGATGTCCTGATGCGCCACCCTGCGGTGGCGGAATGTGGCGTGATCGGCCGCCCCGACGAGGAGCGTGGCCAGGTGGTCGAAGCCCACGTGGTGCTGCGCCCTGGCTTTGCACCCGATGCGGCGATGGCGCGTGCCTTGCAGGACTACGTCAAGGCTGCCATCGCACCATACAAGTATCCGCGCGCAGTCAGATTTCTCGACAAGCTGCCGCGCACCGAAACCGGCAAGCTGCAGCGCTTCAAATTGCGCGCATCATCCACCACGGACCTGAAGACTCCCACATGAAAATCGTCTGCATCGGCGGCGGCCCGGCCGGCCTGTATTTCAGCCTGCTCATGAAAAAGCACAATCCCGCCCACGACATCGTGGTCGTCGAGCGCAACCGTCCTTACGATACCTTCGGCTGGGGCGTGGTGTTTTCCGACCAGACCCTGGGTAACCTGGTGGGCGCGGACGAGCAGACAGCGCGCGCAATTTTGCAGTCGTTTAATCACTGGGATGATATCGACGTCTTCTTCAAGGGCGAAAAAATCACCTCCGGCGGCCACGGCTTTTGTGGAATCGGGCGCAAGCGCCTGCTCAACATTCTGCAGGCGCGCTGCGAGGAACTGGGCGTACAACTGGTGTTTGAATGCGAGGTCGAGGACGATCAGCAGCTGGCCCTCAGTTACCAGGCCGACCTGGTGATTGCGGCCGACGGCTTGAACAGCCGCATTCGCAAGCGCTACGCCGACACCTTTGTGCCCCAGGTCGAACCGCGCCACTGCCGCTTTGTGTGGCTGGGCACACGCAAGAAGTTCGACGCCTTTACCTTCGCCTTCAAGCAGACGGCGCACGGCTGGTTTCAGGCCCATATCTATCAGTACGACGGCGACACTTCGACCTTTATTGTCGAGACGCCGGAAGACGTGTGGCGTGCCAGCGGCCTGGCCGACATGAGCCAGGCCGAAGGTATTGCCTTTTGCGAGCAGCTGTTTGCCGACCAGCTGGACGGCCACGCTTTGATGTCCAATGCCAGCCATTTGCGCGGCTCGGCCATGTGGATCACCTTCCCGCGCGTGGTGTGCGAACAGTGGGTGCACTGGAATGGCGCCACGCCGGTCGTGCTGATGGGCGACGCAGCCCACTCCGCACATTACTCGATCGGCTCTGGCACCAAGCTGGCGCTGGAAGACGCAATCGAGCTGGCGCGCTGCTTTGCCGCGCACGACAACACGCGCAGCGCACTGGATGCCTGCCAGGCAGCGCGCGCCGTTGAAGTCCTTAAAATTCAAAGTGCGGCGCGCAATTCGATGGAATGGTTCGAGAACGTCGAGCGCTACAGCGCCATGGAAGCACCCCAGTTTGCCTACTCCATGCTCACGCGCAGCCAGCGCCTGTCGCACGAAAACCTGCGCTTGCGTGACGCTGCCTACGTGGCCGGCTTCGAAGAATGGATTGCCCGCCGCGCCTGTGAGCAGACCGGCCTGGCCGCGCCGCCGCACGCGCGCTTGCTGCCGATGCTTACGCCGTACAAGGTGCGCGGTGTCACGCTGAAAAACCGGATCGTGGTGTCGCCCATGGCGCAGTATTCGGCCGTGGACGGCGTGCCCGGCGACTATCATCTGGTACACCTGGGCGCACGCGCCATGGGCGGCGCCGCGCTGGTGTTTGCCGAAATGACGTGCGTATCGGCCGATGCCCGCATCACACCGGCCTGTCCGGGGCTGTACACCGCGGAGCAAACCGCCGCCTGGAAGCGCATCACCGATTTTGTGCATGCCAACACCAGCGCCCATATTGGCATGCAGCTTGGCCATGCCGGCGCCAAGGGATCGACCCGCGTCATGTGGGAGGGGATCGATCAGCCGCTGGCCGAGGGCAACTGGCCGCTCGTCTCAAGCTCGCCCCAGCAGTATCTGGCTGGTGTGTCGCAGCAGGCGCGCGCAGCCACAGCGGACGACCTGGCCCGCATTGAAGCGGACTTCGTGCGGGCCACGCGCGCTGCGGCCGACGCCGGTTTTGACTGGCTCGAACTGCACTGCGCGCACGGCTACCTGCTGTCGTCCTTTATTTCACCGCTGACCAACCAGCGCAGCGATGACTACGGCGGCAGCCTGGAAAACCGCTGCCGCTATCCGCTGCAGGTGTTCCGCGCCATGCGCGCCGCCTGGCCCGCCGACAAACCGATGAGCGTACGCATTTCGGCCCACGACTGGGTCGAGGGCGGCATCACGCCCGACGATGCGGTGGCCATCGCACGCCTGTTCAAGGCGGCTGGCGCCGACATGATCGACTGCTCCTCGGGCCAGGTCAGCAAGCGCGAAAAGCCGGTCTACGGCCGCATGTTCCAGACCCCGTTTGCCGACCGGGTACGCAACGAGGCGGGTATTCCCACCATCGCCGTTGGATCGATTTTCGAAGCCGACCATGCCAACAGCATCATCGCGGCAGGCCGGGCTGACTTGTGTGCTGTAGGCCGGCCGCATCTGGCCAATCCGGCCTGGACGCTGACCGAAGCGGCCAAAATCGGCTTCAGCGCGGTGGAATGGCCCAAGCAGTACCGGCCCGCCAAGCAGCAGCTCGAACGCAATCTGGAGCGCGAACGCCAGCTCAGTGCCGGTGCTGCCGGCATGAGCCCGCAGCAGATTGCGGCCAGACTGCTGGAGGGCTGATGAAAGCACTCGAAGGCAAACATGCTCTGGTCACAGGCGGCACGCGCGGCATCGGCGCGGCCATTGCGACTGCGCTGCGGGACGCTGGCGCGCGCGTGACCATCAGTGGCCGCGACCAGCCTGCCCTGGCCGCTGCTGCGGAGCGGCTGGGCGCCGATACTGTGGTGATGGACGTGGCCAGCGCCGATGCAGTGAGCGCCGCATTCGCGCAAATCGGTCCGGTGGACATCCTGATCAACAATGCCGGCCAGGCCGGCTCGGCGCCGTTCGGCAAGACCGATGGGGCGCTGTGGCAGCGCATGCTCGATGTGAACCTGTCGGGCACCTTCTACTGCAGCCAGGCCGCGCTGCCCGCCATGCTCGACGCGGGCTGGGGACGCATCGTGAATGTCGCTTCCACCGCGGGCCTGGTGGGCTACCGTTATGTGGCTGCCTACTGCGCGGCCAAGCATGGCGTGATCGGCATGACGCGCGCGCTGGCGCTGGAGGTAGCCGCCAGGGGTGTCACTGTCAACGCCGTCTGCCCCGGCTTTACCGACACCGATATCGTGCGCGAGGCAGTGGCCACTATTGTGGCCAAGACCGGCCGCAGCGAAGACGAGGCGCGCGCCCAGCTTGCCGCCGGCAATCCGCAGCAGCGCCTGGTGCAAACAAAAGAAGTGGCCGACGCGGTGGTGTGGCTATGTCTGCCGCAATCGGGCGCCATGAATGGACAGTCGCTGGCAGTGGCCGGCGGCGAGGTAATGTAAGGAACGACGATGCACGACACTCTGGAACAAAAAGAAGGCGCCGACCTGGATCTGGCCAGCCGCCTGACGCAGGATCATCACCAGTCGCTCAAACTGTGGCTGCGCATGCTCTCGTGCACGGTGCGGATCGAAAACGAGATCCGCAGCCGCATGCGCGCCACGTTTGACATCACGCTGCCCCGCTTTGACTTGATGGCGCAGCTCGAGCGCTACCCGCAAGGCTTGCGCATGGGCGAGCTGTCGCGCCGCATGATGGTCACGGGCGGGAACATCACCGGCATCACCGACCAGCTGGAGCAGGAAAAGCTGGTCGTGCGTGTGCCCGATCAGAAGGACCGGCGCGTGTACACCGTCAAGCTGACCGAGGCTGGCCGGCGCGCCTTTGCCGACATGGCAGTGGTGCATGAAGGCTGGATCGCCGAACTGCTGCAGGACATGTCAAGTGACGACAAAGGGCAGCTGATTACACTGCTGTCGCAAATGAAGCAGCACCTGACCGCTGCCGACGACAAGAAAGAGTAAGGACGACCATGCGATATCTTCCAGGCCAGGCGCAGCAACTGCCCGGCAACCGCGCCCAATTGGGCAGCTACCAGGCCACTCACTTTCGCTTTGAGGCCAGTGGCGGCGTGGCCACGCTCACGCTCAACCGCCCCGAGCGCAAAAATCCGCTGACCTTCGATTCGTACGCCGAGCTGCGCGACTTGTTCCGCGCGCTCGCGTATGCCGACGACATCAAGGCGATTGTGATCACCGGCGCAGGCGAGAACTTCTGCTCTGGCGGCGACGTACACGACATCATCGGACCCTTGACGCAGCTGGACATGCCTGGACTGCTGGCGTTTACGCGCATGACCGGGGACCTGGTCAAGGCAATGCGCGCCTGCCCGCAACCGGTCATTGCCGCTGTCGATGGCATTTGCGCCGGCGCCGGTGCGATTCTGGCCTTGTCGTCGGACCTGCGGCTCGGTAGCGCGCGCAGCAAGACGGCCTTTCTGTTCACGCGGGTGGGGCTGGCCGGCTGCGATATGGGCGCCTGCGCGCTGCTGCCACGCGTGATAGGCCAGGGCAGGGCGGCCGAATTGCTGTACACGGGCCGCTCGATGTCGGGTGCAGAAGGGGAGCGCTGGGGCTTTTTCAATGCCCTGCACGAGCCGGAAGCGCTGCTGCCGGCAGCGCAAGCCATGGCACGCGCGCTGGCTGACGGCCCCACCTTCGCACATGGCATGACCAAAAAAATGCTGCAGCAGGAATGGAACATGGGTGTCGACGAAGCGATTGAGGCCGAAGCCCAGGCGCAGGCCATCTGCATGGCGACCAACGATTTCCATCGCGCCTACCACGCCTTCGTGGCCAAGGAAAAACCGCAATTCGAGGGCGACTGACATGCCTGACAAAACCTATCTTGCGTGGCCGTTTTTCGATGAACGCCACGCCGCACTGGAGCAAACGCTGGATGCGTGGGCCGCGCAGCATGTGGCGGGCGCCCACGGTCACGACGTGGACGCGGCCTGCCGCACGCTGGTGCGCCAGCTGGGTGAAGCGGGCTGGCTTGAGCATGCCGTGGGCAAGGGCGCAGACGCCATTGATACGCGCGCCATCTGCCTGATTCGCGAGACGCTGGCGCGCCATAACGGCCTGGCCGACTTCGCGTTCGCCATGCAGGGCCTCGGTTCCGGCACCATTTCGCTGTTTGGCAGCGCGGCCATCAAGGCGCAGTATCTGCCGCGCGTGGCGCGCGGCGAGGCGATTGCCGCCTTTGCCCTGTCCGAACCACAGGCCGGTTCGGATGTGGCGGCCATGCAGTGCGCGGCAGTGCAGGATGGCGACAGCTATATCCTGAACGGCGAAAAAACCTGGATCTCGAACGGCGGCATCGCCGATTTCTACGTCGTGTTTGCCCGCACCGGCGAGTTGCCCGGTGCGCGCGGCATCAGTGCTTTTGTGGTCGATGCCGACACGCCCGGCTTTTCCATCGCCGAGCGGATTGATGTGATTGCGCCGCACCCGCTGGCGCGCCTGTCGTTCAACGATTGCCGCGTCAGCGCCAGTGCACGGTTGGGCGAAGCAGGGCAGGGCTTCAAGGTGGCGATGGCCACGCTGGACGTGTTTCGCACCTCGGTCGCCGCGGCGGCGCTTGGTTTCGCCCGGCGCGCCATGGACGAAGCGCTGGCCCATGCGACCACGCGCAAGATGTTTGGCCAGACCCTGGCCGACTTCCAGCTCACCCAGGCCAAGCTGGCCGAGATGGCGACCGGGATCGACGCGGCCGCACTCCTCACTTACCGCGCTGCATGGCAGCGCGACCAGGGCCACAAGGTGACCAAGGAAGCGGCGATGGCAAAAATGACGGCGACCGAAACGGCGCAAAAGGTCATCGACGCCGCTGTGCAGATGTTCGGCGGCCTGGGTGTCGTCAGCGAGCATCCGGTGGAACGCCTGTACCGCGAGATCCGCTCGCTGCGCATCTACGAGGGCGCGACCGAAGTACAACAGCTGATCATCGCGCGCGAACTGCTGCGCGAGACAGCGCCGGCATCACAGAAAGGCTGACATGGATTTTCTTCAACCGCCAGGGTGGGCGCGCGCCCGCGGCTATTCGAACGGCATAGCGGCCAGTGGCCGCAGCATCCACGTCAGTGGCATGATCGGCTGGGATGGCCAGTGCCAGTTCCACACGGATGACTTTGCCGGCCAGGTCCGCCAGGCACTGCAGAACGTGGTCGACGTGCTGGCCGAAGCCGGCGCCAGACCGGAACACATCGTGCGCATGACCTGGTACGTGGTCGACAAAAAGGAGTATCTGGGCGCCAGCAAGGAAGTCGGGCAGGCCTACCGCGATGTGATCGGCCGCCATTACCCGGCCATGACCGCGGTGCAGGTTGCCGCCTTGATCGAAGACCGGGCCCGGGTTGAAATCGAAGTGACTGCGGTTGTGGAAACGGAATAATCCAGGGGCCTCGAAATTTGATGCGCGCCAAACGTGCGCATGTCTGCATTGGCGTAAAGTGACTGTTCCTGGTGGAGAAACGATGAGTCCAAGTCCTTTGCCCAATGACCCGAGCCTGCTTGCTGGAGGAGCAGGCCCGTCCTATGATGCGGACATGGACAGGCAGCTCACCATTCTGGAAACGCGCTTCGATACCATCTTGCCCACCCTCGCGACGAAGCACGATGTTGACATGTTGCGCGCGGAAATGCGCGCCGAGATGGAACGCTTGCGGGTGGAGTTACACAAGGCAATCCATCACCAATTAAAATGGATGATCGCCATGTTCATCACGCTCGTCATCGGTCTGTTTGGCATGCATTACTCGATGCTGAACGCGATGCGGCTCCTGTCTGCGTCAGCGCTCACGAACGCACCTCCTGCCCCTGCCGTATCCGTTCCCGACAGTCATCGACAACAACGCCAATGAGAATGGAAAACAACAGTTGCAATAGATAAATTGTTATTCGTAATTATTTTTGAATAAGATGGCCAGATCAATTCATGGAGCCATCGCTTGAATCCTGCCCCCTTCAATCCCTACGCCGCGCCCAAGGCCGTTTCCTTCGACAAGGCGCTCAGCAACTGCTGGCGCAAAGGCAAAGTCGTCGTTGTCCCCCACGGCCATGATCTGCCCGCACGCTGCGTCAAATGCAATGCCTCGGCCGAGATGGAAAAGCCGCGCAAATTTGCCTGGCATCACCCGGGCTGGTACCTTTTCATCCTGGCCAATTTGATTCTGTACGCAGTCATTGCCATGCTGGTGCAAAAGAAGGCCAAAGTCGCGTTTGCCTTGTGTGAGGAACATCGTGCGAAGCGGCGCAATTTTCAGATCGTCGCTTGGGTCATCTTCGTCCTCGGAATGCTGTTGGTTGGCACGGCAATTGGCATGACCGACAATGACAACGCCGGCCTGTTCGGCGCCTCCGGCGGCGGCCTGCTGCTACTTGCCATCATTGTCGGCGTGATCGGCTCGCGTGTACTGCATGCCACCCAGATCACGAAAGTGGAAACCCGCCTGAAAGGGTGCTGCAGCGCCTTCCTCGACGAATTGCCGAGCGACAGTCCGAATCCCGTACTGCGTTTCTGACGGCCGCAAGTTATTCCCGGGGGCCAACATTGAAAGTTTCTATGTTATAACCCGGGAATGTCAGAAAAAATCCTCGTTATTTATGCTCACGCCACGACCCACAAGTCGCGCGTGAACCGCCGCCTGGCCCAGGCGGCGCGCACGATCCCAGGCGTGCGCGTGCACGACCTGTACGAAACCTATCCCGATTTTCATATCGACGTGGCGGCCGAGCAGGCACTGTTGGCGGACGCCGACGTGATCGTGTTCGTGCATCCCTTCCAGTGGTACAGCATGCCCGCGCTGCTCAAGGAATGGGTCGATTGCGTCCTGCAGGCCGGCTGGGCCTATGGCGCTGGCGCCAGTGCCCTGGCTGGCAAGCGTTACTGGCTGGTGCTTAGCTGCGGCAGCAGCGAGTCCGACTACAGCGCCGATGGCGCCCACGGCCGGCCGCTGGAAGACTATCTGCCGCCATTTCGCCAGACCGTCGCACTGTGCCACATGGTGTGGGAAAACCCGCTCATTTTGTACGGCGCCCACAAGATCGACAATAGCGCGGTCGACGCCCACATTGACGCGTTCCGCCAACGCCTGAGCGCCCTGGCGCACGCGACCCCTTACACTGAATCGGATTTGAATCGCGATGGAACATAACCTGCTGCTCAACGCCCTGGTCTATCTGGCGGCGGCCGTGGTGGCCGTACCGGTGGCGAAACGGCTGGGACTCGGCGCCGTGCTCGGCTACCTGATCGCCGGCATTGCGATTGGCCCGTGGGGCCTGCGCTTTATCGGCGAAGTGGAAGATATTTTGCACTTCTCCGAATTTGGCGTGGTGCTGCTGCTGTTCCTGATCGGACTGGAACTGGAGCCGAAGCGCTTGTGGGCGATGCGCCGGCCTATTTTTGGCAGCGGCGCAGCCCAGGTGCTGGGCGTGGCTACCGCATTGACGCTGGCTGCCATGCTCGCTGGCATAGGCTGGAAAGTGGCGATCATCGCCGCGCTCGGCCTGTCGCTGTCGTCCACCGCAATTGCCCTGGCCACGCTGGAGGAGCGCAATTTGAAGGGCACAGCCACCGGGGATGCCTCGTTTGCCATCCTGCTGTTCCAGGACATTGCCGCCATTCCCATGATCGCCATTGTCCCGCTGCTGGGTGCAGCTTCGGAGCGGGGCGACGGCATGGACATGGTCGACGCGCTCAAGATCGTCGCCGTGATTGCCACGCTGCTGCTCAGTGGCCGCTATCTGATCCGTCCGGCGCTGCGCGCCATCGCCAAAAGCGGCCTGCGCGAAATTTTTACCGCGTTCTCGCTGCTGCTGGTAATCAGCATCGCGCTCCTGATGCAGTGGGTGGGATTGTCGATGGCGCTGGGCGCGTTTATCGCCGGCGTGCTGCTGGCCGACTCTGAGTACCGCCATGCGCTGGAGACCGATCTGGAGCCGTTTAAAGGGCTGCTGCTTGGGCTGTTCTTCATCGCCGTGGGCATGTCGATTGATTTTGGGGTTTTCATGGCCCAGCCCTGGCTGATTCTGGGACTGGTTGCCGCCTTTTTGGTGATCAAGACAGCGGTGCTGTATGGCTTGGCCAAGCTGATTGGCATCCCGCGCAGCCAGCAGGCGCTGTTTGCGTTTTTGCTGTCGCAAGGGGGCGAGTTTGCCTTCGTGGTGTTCGGCGCGGCGCAGGCAGCGCGCGTGTTCACCGACAGCGTGGGCGCGATTCTGATCGTGGTGGTGGCGCTGTCAATGGTCTGCACGCCGCTGCTGCTGATTGCGCATGACCGCTTCATCGCCCCGCTGCACCGCGCCGACAAACGGCGCGAGGCCGATCAGATCGAACAGAACGACGGTCACGTGATCATTGCCGGCTTCGGGCGCTTTGGCCAGATCGTTGGCCGTCTGCTCAAGGCCAACGGCATCAAGCTGACCGTGCTCGATCACGATCCCGACCAGATCGACCTGCTGCGCAAGTTCGGCAACAAGGTGTTTTATGGCGATGTGACGCGCATCGACCTGCTGCATGCCTCAGGCGCGGCCAGCGCGCGCGCGCTGGTGGTGGCAATCGATGACATTGACGACAGTTTGAAACTGGTGGACGCGGTGCGCCGTACCTTCCCTGACCTGCCCATCATGGCGCGGGCGCGCAATGTGAGCCACCTGTTCGACTTGAAGGACCGTGGCGTGACCATCATCGAGCGCGAAACCTTCGAAGCTGCCCTGATGCTGGGGCGACAGGTGCTGCGCGAGCTGGGCTTTGGCGCCTATCGCGCGCGCCAGGCCGCCATGCTGTTCAGAGAGCGCAATTTGAACGGCCTGGAAAAGATCTATCCCTTCTATAAAGACCAGGAGCAGTTCATGTCCGCTGCCAAGCAGGCGCGCGACGAGCTGGAGGATATGTTTGCCCAGGATGCGGCCGCACTGGAAGCGGAGCAGCAGAATGGCTGGGATTGATTTTGAGGCTAGCATCGCTGCGAAGCGCGTTGACAATTCCTGTAGGGTGACGCAGTGATTATCAGGAATCTGGCCATCGTCGCTTTTCTCGCCTCTCCAATCGCGCTTTCACTGGGTTCGCTGTACTCTGCGCTGGCGAATCCTGGCCTGGTCAAATCGGCCGTTGTAGCCTGGGTCCTGGTTGCCTTGGCGTTGGTGATTGTGGGTCTGAACCTTTACGTCGCATTTGTTCGACCTGCCTTGTATGCGAGGCGCCATGGCGGATCGCTGCAGGGGTATGCACGCGTCTCGGGATTGCCCGTTGTTGCATCCATTTTCGTGACCTTAGCGGTGATGCTGGCCTGGGGCCAAATCTGGATCACGTGCGCCAGTTTGCTTGTGCTCTTCTCCGACACTGGCGGCGTGGTGTGCTTACTCGCCGTCCTCAGCCGCGATGCTTCTTTTTGGCGTGATCACGCCTGATCGATTTCGTGATGGGTGTTCAATAATGGGAAGGCGTTGTGCGTGGAATGAGAAATGAATCAGTTCAAACCTTTCGCTGTTTGGCTAGGACTAAGCGGTAGGTTTTGTCCGACGCCGCCTTGAAATCACTGCCGTCAGTTCAGCCCCATCTCACGTAAGGGATTCACCCATGTTGCCATCTTTTTTTACCCGCCTCGCTGCGAAGTTGTATCCCTATCGCTGGTGGTTTTTTCTTCTATCTGCCGCTGGATTTTTCGGAATGGTCGGGAGCATCTACGTTTCAGCAAATGCGAGCCAGCTCGCTATGACGTTCGTGGGCCCGACTTTGGTCGTTCCGTGGGCGATTTTATGTCTATGCTTCTGGTTCCATCCGACCCGCGGGACGCTTCAGTCCAGTAACCGTTTTATCGGACGCTTGCCGCCAATCGCACAGTCAGCATTGCGTTGGTACGCTTCCATTTTCCTGATCATTTTTGTCCTGGTAGGGGGCGTAATTGCGCCGCTGGTCTTGCTGGCGCAGAGTTGAAGCGTACTTGTTTTTCAAGTCGACAACAGCCGAGGGATAAAGAGCCTCTTTGGCAACTTCAACAGGGTTGCCTGGATCTAGCGCCGTCATCATCATGGCGGCGTTCCTGGTTCGTCTGGGTCCCGCCATCGTACTGCAAGCGCGCAGCGGTCGCGGCGGTGCCTGTTGTTGGTCAAGTACAATGGAAGTGTGTGACCAGCGCAATGGAAGTGCTTGGTGGAGAAAACAGGTGCTGGTCAGGCTCATCGTTTATGCTGCTTCGCGCTGGAGGAAAAACAAGATGAAGCGATTCAAACTTTCCGCCGTTTTTGCATTCTCGCTCATGCTCACCCAACATGCGCTATGTGCCGATGCCAGGTTGGCAAAGAATCCGCCGAACTCGGCGCAAAAGGCGAAGTGCGAGGCCCAGCTCGCCGAAATCAACCAGCAGGCGCGCGTCTTCAACGCAAAGGTGGACGAGATTCAAGCGCTGGCGGCCGAGATTGATCGACGCAACGCCGAACTGGACAAGGAAAAGGCGGCGGTCGATCGCCGCGACAGCGCAGCCATGCAGGCTCTCAACGCAATGATCGTCAAGAACAATGCGCTGGTCGAGAAGCATACACAGATGGGCGCTGTGCTTGATGCAATGGCAAGCGAAAACAAGCAGCGTGTCGCGCAGTTCCAGGAGACTTGCGAAAACCGTCCTCTTGCACAGGCGAATTTATAGGGAGAGCGCGGGAGGCAGCAGACTGGTCCCTCCGACAGGAATCGAACCTGTATCCCACGCTTAGGAGGCATGTGCACTATCCATTGTGCTACGGAGAGGACGCTGTGATTCGGCGATCGGCGTTGGTCAAACCAGACCCGGTGTCGTGAATCGAGCGCAATTATAGCCGACCTCCGGGCGGAAAATGGATGCTCCCCGCCCAGTATCGGTACAATACCGCCTTCTTTCATCAATTTGGCCGCTCGCAACGGGCCGACGCAACTCGAATTCACTATGGCTGTCATCTCACTTTCGTCGGCGCAACTCGCGTTCGGCCACGTCGCGCTGCTCGATCACGCGGAATTTTCCCTGGAAACCGGCGAGCGCGTCGGTCTGATCGGCCGCAACGGCACCGGCAAATCGTCGCTGCTGAAGGTCATTTCGGGCCGCTTCAAGCTCGATGATGGCCTGCTGGTCCAGCAGCAAGGCTTGAAAATCGCCTACGTCGAGCAGGAACCGACTTTCGATCCGGCCATGTCCGTGTTTGACGCGGTGGCAGCCGGGATGGGCGAGCAGGCCGCCATGCTGGCGGAATACGAAGCGCTGACCGGCCAGTTCGGCCAGGGCGACGATGAAGCCTTGATGGACCGCATGCACGATCTGCAGGTCAAGCTCGACGCCACCGATGGCTGGAGCATGCAAAACAAGGTTGACACCACGCTTGATCGCCTGAATCTGACGGGCGAGATGCTGATGGGTACATTGTCGGGCGGGATGCAAAAGCGCGTGGCCCTGGCTGTGGCGCTGGTCTCGGCCCCTGACGTGCTGCTGCTCGACGAACCGACCAACCACCTGGACTTCCGCTCGATTATGTGGCTGGAAGGCTTGCTGCGCGACTTCAAGGGCTCGGTCCTGTTCATCACCCACGACCGCTCCTTCCTCGACAACGTTGCCACTCGCATTATCGAACTGGACCGTGGCAAGCTGCTGTCCTTCCCGGGCAACTTCACCACTTACCAGAGCCGCAAGGCCGAGCTGCTGGAAAACGAAGAAGTCGAAAACGCCAAGTTCGATAAATTCCTCGCGCAGGAAGAAGTGTGGATCCGCAAGGGCGTCAAGGCACGCCGCGTGCGCGACGAGGGCCGCGTCAAGCGCCTGGAAAACCTGCGTCTGCAGCGCGTGGCACGCCGTGATCAGCAAGGCCAGGTCAAGCTGGAAGTGGGCGGCGGCGAGCGTTCAGGCAAGATCGTGGCGGACCTGGAAAACGTCAGCAAGGCCTACGGCGACAAGGTCATCATCGACAACTTCAGCGGTACCGTACTGCGTGGCGACAAGGTCGGCCTGATCGGTGCCAACGGCGCCGGCAAGACCACTTTGCTGAAAATTATCCTGGGCGAAGAAACGGCCGACAGCGGCAAGGTCAAGCTCGGCACCAAGCTGGAAGTGGCCTACTTTGACCAGATGCGCTCCCAGCTCAACGAAGAAGCCAGCCTGATGGACACCATCGCGCCCGGCAGCGATTTCGTGGAAGTCAATGGCCAGCGCAAGCACGTGATGAGCTACCTGAGCGACTTCCTGTTTGCGCCGGAGCGCGCGCGCTCGCCGGTCAAATCGCTCTCCGGCGGCGAACGCAACCGCCTGCTGCTGGCGCGTCTGTTTGCCAAGCCAGCCAATTGCCTGGTGCTTGATGAACCCACCAACGATCTGGACATCGATACCCTGGAGCTGCTGGAGGAATTGCTGGAAAACTATGAAGGCACCGTCTTCCTGGTCAGCCACGACCGTACCTTCCTCGACAACGTGGTCACCGAAGTGATCGTCGCCGAAGGGGAGGGCCGCTGGCGCGAATTCGTGGGCGGCTACACGGACTGGGAGCGCGTCAAGGCGCTGGCGCCAGTGGCCGCGCCAAAAGCGGCCGCCAAGCCTGCTGCAGCAGCGGCCCCGGCCCCGGCAGCAAAGAAGGCCAAGCTGTCCTACAAGGAGCAGCGTGAACTGGAAGAACTGCCACTGCTGATCGCCAGCCTGGAAGATGAACAGTCGGCCATCACTGCCCAGCTGAACGCGCCGGACTTCTACAAGACCAACCCGGCCGACGCCAAGCGCATGAATACGCGCTACGAAGAAATTGATCAGCTCCTGCTCGAGGCACTCGAGAAGTGGGAATTGATCGAAGCGCGCTCGAAAGCCTAAGCCGCCATGGCCGGTCAGGAACGGGCCAGCGCGCCTTTGCTCAGCCACGCTGGCTGGGTGCGGGTGGCGCCGTTCCTGGTGTATCTGGGTTTTCTGCTGCTGGCCGAAGTGCTGGGCAGGGCAGGCATGGCAGCCGAATCGCTGCGCTGGCTGTACCCCGTCAAGACCGTCGCGGTGCTGGCGACGCTGGCGCTGTTCTGGCGTCACTATACCGAGCTGCACTGGCCGCGCCCAAGCGCTGCCTGGGCCGCATGCTCCGTGGCAGTCGGGCTGCTGGTATTTTTCCTGTGGATCAATTTAACGGCCAGCTGGATGCTGATCGGCACGCCGGGCGGCTACGACCCGCGCAGCAATGGCCAGCTCGAGGCCTTGCTGGTGGTGGTGCGCATTGCCGGCGCGGCGCTGGTGGTGCCCGTCATGGAAGAATTATTCTGGCGCTCTTTCCTGCTGCGCTGGCTAGATCAGCTCGATTTTCAGGCAGTGGAACCGGCTCGCATCAGTCTGCGCAGCGTGGCCATTGCCGCCGTTCTGTTTGGTTTTGAACACAATCTCTGGCTGGCCGGCATCGTGGCGGGTCTGGCTTACAGCTGGCTCTACATGCGCTCGCGTTCCCTCTGGACGGCCGTCATTGCCCATGCCGTCACCAACGGCGTACTGGGGATTTGGGTTGTCATGACGTCAAATTGGTCATTTTGGTAATTAGCAGGTCATAAAGTCGGCGCACGCTAGCATTTAGCAAAGCACTAAAGAACTTTTTGGCATTATAATTATCCTTTTGATAAATTTCTTCTCGCCATGTCCCTGATCTACCTCGTCGCCGGCGCTCGCCCGAATTTCATGAAAATCGCGCCGATCGTGCGTGCCCTGCAGGCGCAAAGCGCCCTGACATTCAAGATCATTCACACCGGTCAGCACTATGACCGCGACATGAACGAGGTGTTCTTCGAAGAACTGGGCATTCCCCAGCCCGACATCTTCATGGGCGCCGGCGGCGGCAGCCACGCTCAGCAAACGGCCAAGATCATGGTCGCCTTCGAAGAACTGTGCATT
Source organism: Massilia sp. CF038 (assembly GCF_900129765.1). Classification (GTDB taxonomy): domain Bacteria; phylum Pseudomonadota; class Gammaproteobacteria; order Burkholderiales; family Burkholderiaceae_D; genus Telluria_A. Next base: position 1,108,352 of record NZ_FQWU01000002.1, on the reverse strand, counting down.
GCCGAGCGTCCCGCCGCGGTGCTGGTCGTGGGCGACGTGAATTCGACCCTGGCCTGCTCGATCTCTGCCAAAAAACTCAATATTCCGGTGGCGCACGTGGAAGCAGGGCTGCGCAGCGGCGACCTGTCCATGCCCGAAGAAATCAACCGTCTGGTTACCGACAGCATCACCGACTGGTTCTTTGTCACCGAACCGTCGGCCGTCCAGCATCTGGAAAAAGAAGGCAAGGCTGCCTCGGCCATTCATTATGTCGGCCACGTCATGGTCGACAACGTTTTGTTCCAGGCAGACAAGCTGAGCGCCACAGATACCTCGGCCTTTGACAGCGCACCCTTCAAGGCGGCGCAGGCGGAAAAGGGCGGGCGCTATGGCGTGGTCACCCTGCACCGTCCAAGCAATGTGGACGATGCCGCCATGATGACCCGCATTGCCGGCGCCCTCAAAGAAATCGCCGCCGAGCTGCCGCTGGTATTCCCGGTGCATCCGCGTACCCGCGCCAACCTGGCGTCCTTCGGCATCGACCTGGGTCCGAACATCACCTTGCTCGGCCCGCAAGCATATATGTCCTTCCTGAATCTGTGGAAAGACGCAGCCGTGGTACTGACCGACAGCGGCGGCTTGCAGGAAGAAACCACCGCCCTGGGCGTGCCTTGCATCACCATTCGCGAAAACACCGAGCGTCCCGTCACTGTCGACGAAGGCTCGAACGTGCTGGTCGGTACCGACCCTGCTCGCATCGTGCTGGAAGCGCGCAAGGTGTTGCGCGGCGAGGGCAAGCAGGGCCGCCGTCCGCATCTGTGGGACGGCAAGGCAGCCGAGCGCATCGTCGCCGTGCTGACCCAAGAACTGCGCTAATTTCAAGCACTGCAAACCGGTCATGCCAGCGCGCTGTCGAAAGGCAGCGCGTGGCGCAACAACAAAAAAAAGGTAATGTGAACATGAGCACAATCGGCGTCATTGGTCTCGGCTATGTCGGACTTCCCCTGGTCATCGAATTCGGCAAGCTGGGCCGCACGATCGGTTTCGATATCGCGCAAAACAAGGTCGATGCCTGCCTGCGCGGGGTGGACCCGTCGCGCGAACTGTCCGACGCCCAGATGGCCGAGGCCGTGCACGCTGTCTACACCAGCGACGGCACGCTGCTGGGCGAGTGCGACATGATCATCGTGGCCGTGCCGACCCCGGTCGACATTGCCCACAACCCGGATTTCGGCCCGCTGATCGGCGCCTCGCGCAGCGTCGGCAAATTCATGAAGAAGGGCGCCACCGTGGTCTACGAGTCCACCGTGTACCCAGGCGCCACCGAAGAAGTGTGCATTCCCGAACTGGAAAAAGCATCCGGCCTGAAGTGGAAGGAAGACTTCTTTGTCGGCTATTCGCCCGAGCGCATCAACCCGGGCGACCGCGACCACACCCTGACCACCATTCTCAAAGTGGTGGCCGGCGACACGGCCGAGACGCTGGAAAAAGTGGCGGTCATGTACGAAAAAATCGTCAAGCCGGGCGTGCACCGCACCTCCAGCATCAAGGCGGCCGAAGCGTGCAAAGTCATTGAAAACACCCAGCGCGACTTGAACATCGCCCTGATGAACGAGCTGGCCATCATCTTCGACAAGATCGGCATTGACACCACCGAAGTGCTCAAGGCGGCCGGCACCAAATGGAACTTCCTCAAGTTTTCGCCGGGCCTGGTTGGCGGGCACTGCATTGGCGTGGACCCGTATTACCTGACCCACAAGGCCGGCATGCTGGGTTACCACCCGCAAGTGATTCTGGCTGGTCGCCGTATCAACGATGGCATGGCCAAATTCATTGCCGAAACCACGATCAAGAACATGATCGCGGCCGGCAGCTACGTTAAGGGCGCCCGCGTGAACGTGCTGGGCCTGACCTTCAAGGAAAACTGCGCCGACCTGCGCAATTCCAAGGTGGCCGACGTGATCACCGAACTGAAGTCGTTCGGGGTTGAAGTGTTCGTGCACGACCCGTTTGCCGATGCAGCCGAAGCACTGCACGAATATGGCGTGACCCTGTCGTCGTGGGAAGAATTGCCGCGTGCCGATGCCATCGTGGCAGCGGTGTCGCACAACCAATTGTGCGCGCTGGCGCCGGAAGACTTCCAGAAAAAACTGATCAAGGGTGGCTGCTTCATCGACGTCAAGGCCTGCTTTGACGCTGCCGCGCTGACCGAAGCGGGCATCCAGGTCTGGCGCTTATAATCTGCATTCCGGCCGGCGCCAGCCTGGCGCCCGGCCTGCCTTTTTTCTTCTGCTTCATTCCCTAAGCGAGACTCTCCATGAAAATCCTGGTTACCGGTGGTTTGGGTTATATCGGTTCGCATACCTGCGTTGAATTGCTGGCCGCAGGCCACGAGCCGATCGCGCTCGATAATTTGTCGAACACCACGCGCGCCGTACAGCAGCGGGTCGAACAAATCAGCGGCAAGACCTTGCCGTTCATTGAAGCGGACATCCGCGACCGCGCCGCGCTGGACGCCGCCTTTGCCGCGCACAAGTTTGATGCGGTGATTCATTTCGCCGGTCTGAAGGCGGTCGGCGAATCCGTCAGCCAGCCGCTGCGCTACTACGACAACAACGTCACCGGCAGCGTGCAGCTGTTCGAGGCCATGGCGGCCGCCAACGTCAAGACGCTGGTGTTTTCGTCCTCGGCCACGGTGTATGGCGACCCGGCCTCGGTGCCGATCCGCGAAAACTTCCCACTCTCGGCGACCAATGCTTACGGCCGCAGCAAGCTGTTCATCGAAGAAATCCTGCGCGACCTGGCCGTGGCCGACCCCAGCTGGCGCATCGCGCTGCTGCGCTACTTCAACCCGGTGGGCGCCCACGAAAGCGGCCTGATCGGGGAAGAACCGAACGGCATTCCCAACAATCTGCTGCCTTACATCGCCCAGGTGGCCGAAGGCCGGCGCGCCAATCTGTCCGTGTTTGGCGGCGATTATCCGACCCCGGACGGGACCGGCGTACGCGATTATATCCACGTGGTTGACCTGGCCATTGGTCATGTCAAAACGCTCACCAAGCTGGCGACAGGCCCAGGCGTAGTTACGTACAATTTGGGTACCGGGCGTGGCAATAGTGTTCTGGAAATGGTGCGAGCTTTCGAAAGCGCCAGCGGCAAGGCTGTGCCGTTCCAGATCGTGGCACGCCGTCCCGGCGACATTGCCTCGTGCTATGCCGACCCGGCCCTCGCTCAATCCGAGCTGGGCTGGAAGGCCGAGCGTGATGTCGCGCAAATGTGTGCCGATTCCTGGCGATGGCAAACCATGCCAAAGTAAACCGAAAGGACTGCGTTGATGAAAGCGATGATTCTGGCTGCCGGCAAAGGCACCCGTGTACGGCCCCTGACGTACGATCTCCCCAAGCCCATGATTCCGATCCTGGGCAAGCCCGTGATGGCTTACCTGGTGGAGCACCTGGCCCGCTACGGCGTCACCGAAATCATGGTCAACGTCAGCTACCTGCACGAAAAGATCGAGGAATACTTTGGCGAAGGGCACCAGTTCGGGGTCCAGATCGGCTACTCGTTTGAAGGCTATACCAACGACCAGGGCGAGGTGGTGCCGCAGCCGATCGGCTCGGCCGGCGGCTTGAAGAAAATTCAGGAGTTCGGCAACTTCTTCGACGAGACCACCATCGTCCTGTGCGGCGACGCCCTGATCGACCTGGACCTCAAGTCGGCCCTGTTCGAGCACCGCCGCAAGGGTGCGCTGGCCTCGGTCATCACGCGCGAAGTCCCGTGGGACAAGGTGTCGAGCTATGGGGTGGTGGTGGCCGACGCCGACGGGCGCATTACCGAGTTCCAGGAAAAACCCGATCAGGCCGCGGCCAAGTCGAATTTCATCAGTACCGGTATTTACATTTTCGAGCCCGAGGTGATCGACCTGATCCCAAGCGGGGTGCCGTTCGACATTGGCTCCGAGCTGTTCCCGCTGCTGGCGCGCAAGGGCTTGCCGTTCTATGCCCAGCAGCGCGCCTTCAACTGGATCGACATCGGTACCGTGTCCGATTACTGGCAAGTGCTGCAAAGCGTGCTGCAGGGCGAAGTGTCGCAGCTCAATGTGCCGGGCATTCAGGTGGAAGACGGCTTGTGGGTGGGCCTGAACACGCGCATCGACTGGGAGGGCACCACCATTGAAGGACCGGTGTATATCGGTTCCGGCGCCAAAATCGAGGCCGGTGTGCACATTGTGGGGCCGACCTGGATTGGCCATGGCAGCCACATCCTTTCGGGGGCCACCATCGTGCGTAGCGTATTATTCGAGTATACACGTGTGTTGCACGATGTAAGCTTACATGAAATGATAGTTTATAAAGATTATAATGTCGGCCGCGACGGTGTGATGAAGCACATCTCCGAAGTCGCGGCCGAGTCCTGGGCCAATGCCCGCGACCGGCGCCAGAGCCGTCGCACCGAATTACTACCTGAACCGAGTCGTTAAAAAAATTTAGAAGGCCGATATGAAAATTTACCCAGTCATCCTGTCCGGCGGCGCCGGCACCCGGCTCTGGCCGCTGTCGCGTGCGGTCATGCCGAAGCAGCTGTTGCCGCTTGTTACGGACAAGACCATGTTGCAGGATACCGTCCTGCGCGTGGCGGGCTGGCCGGAGCTGATGGCACCCTTGGTGGTCTGTGGTAATGAACACCGTTTCCTGGTGGCCGAACAGCTGCGTGAAATCGGCGTCAAGCCGCTGGGCATCATGCTGGAGCATGTCGGCCGCAACACTGCGCCAGCGGTTGCTGCCGCAGCCCACTTCCTGAAAAAGCTCGACCCGGAAGCGGTGATGCTGGTGCTGCCAGCCGATCACGTGATTGAAAACAACGCCGCCTTTGCGCAGGCCGTGGCCACGGCAGCGCGCCTGGTCGAAGGCGGTTCGCTGGCCACCTTCGGCATCGTGCCGACCGCGCCGGAAACCGGCTACGGCTATATCCACCGCGGCCCCGTTGCCGAAGGCGCCGAAGGCGGCTACCAGGTAGACCGTTTCGTCGAAAAGCCGAACCGCGAGACGGCCGAACAATTCGTCGCCGATGGCAAGTATTACTGGAACAGTGGCATGTTCCTGTTCCGCGCAGAGAACTACCTGCAGGAACTGGCGACCTTTGCGCCCGCCATTGCCGCTGCTTCCGAAGCGGCCGTGCGCCTGGGTTATTCCGACCTGGACTTCTGCCGCCTGGATGAAGCGTCGTTTGCTGCTTGCCCGTCCGATTCGATCGACTATGCCGTGATGGAACACACCAGCCACGCCGTGGTGGTGCCGTCGGACATCGGCTGGAGCGACGTCGGTTCCTGGTCGGCCCTGTGGCAAGTGCAGCAAGCCAGCACTGGCGACGCCCACGGCAACGTGCAGCGTGGCGACGTCTATCTGGACGGCGTGACCAACTCGCTGGTGCGGGCGGAAAGCCGTATCGTGGCGCTGGTCGGTGTGGACGACCTGATCGTGGTGGAAACCAATGATGCCGTGCTGGTGGCCCACAAGGGCCAGGTCCAGCGCGTCAAGCAGATCGTTGACCACCTCAAGCACAAAGAACGCACCGAACACCTGCACCACACCAAGGTCTACCGTCCGTGGGGCCACTATGAAGGCATTGACGCCGGCGACCGTTTCCAGGTCAAGCGCATCACGGTCAAGCCGGGCGAAAAACTGTCCCTGCAGATGCACCATCACCGTGCCGAGCACTGGGTCGTGGTCAGCGGCACCGCGCGCGTGACCTGTGGCGAAAAAGTGAGCCTGCTGTCGGAAAACGAGTCGACGTATATTCCGATCGGCATGAACCACCGCCTGGAAAATCCAGGCAAGGTGCCGCTGCACATCATCGAAGTGCAGTCCGGCAGCTACCTTGGCGAAGACGACATCGTGCGTTTCGAGGATATCTACAAGCGCGCCTGATCGCCCCGGTCCCCAAAAAAGAGAGCTGCGGCTCTCTTTTTTTTGTTCAAGCCCACGCTCGATTAGTCCGTTCGGACCAATCGCACGTCATCATATTGTCACTTGTTCCATTTAGACTCGTCTTTTTGCCGATTACCAATACATTTTGATAATCCTGGCTGACGTTTTGCGTGGTCATCCGTACAATACCGTTTTCCCTTTTCCTCTCACTCCAGGATTTTCGATGAAAAAGCTCGTAGCCATGAATCAAGCGCCCGGCAAGCGCACCGTGCTCGCCGCGCTGCTGGCCAGCCTGTGTGCACCGCTGATGGCAGCCTCGCCGGACCTGGTGATCAGCCAGCTCTACGGCGCCGGCGGCAATACCGGCACCACGCTGTATAAAAACGACTACATCGAAATCTTCAACCGCGGCAGCAGCGCCGTCACGGCCACGGGCTGGAGCGTGCAGTACGGCTCGGCCACCAGCACGGGGGCCTGGAGCGGCAAGTCGCCCTTGCCGACATTTACCGTCGAGCCTGGCCAATATGTGCTGATCCAGCAGCAAAGCGGCGGCGGCACCACCCAGCCTGACTTGCCTGGCCCGGTCATCGTGCCGCTCAGCGGCGCCTTTAATATGTCCGGCACCAACGGCAAGGTCGCCCTGGTGCGCGACAATGTGACCCTGAGCGGCGCCAGCCCGACAGGCGCGAATATCGTCGATCTGGTCGGCTTTGGCACCGCCAATGGGGCCGAGGGCACGGCGGCGCCGGCGCCGTCGAACACGCTGGCGCTGTTCCGCGCGGCCGAGGGCTGCACCGATAGCGACAACAACAGCAGCGACTTTGCCACCGGTGCGCCGGCGCCGCGCACCAGCGCCTCGGCCCGTCACAGCTGCGGCGGCGTCGATCCGCAGCCGCAGCCGATCGTGCTGTCCTGCCCGGCAGCGCTGGCCGTCGAGCAGGGCGTGGGCGGCCTGATCGGCCTGTCCGCCACCGACAGCGACAGCATCGTTGACGGCGCCACCATCACCAGCGCCGCCGTGAGCGGCATCAGCCTGGCCAATTTCGTGCCCGCGCTGGCCAATGGCGGCGTCGCCACGGTCCAGCTGCAAGCGAGCAGCGCAGTGGCTGCCGGCAGCTACCCCGTGGTGATCCGCTTTACCAACAATGCTCAACAGCAGGAAAGCTGCAGCGTCACCGTGGCCGTGTCGGGCGCCGCCACCATTCCTCAAATCCAGGGCGCCGGGCCGACCAGCCCGTTCAACAACAGCGTGGTGCTGACCGAAGGCGTGGTCACCCACAAGGTCTCGAACGGCTACTTCCTGCAAGACCCGGCTGGTGACGGCGACCCGGCCACCTCGGACGCGCTGTTCGTGTTCACCCCGGGTGCGGTGAATGTGGGTGACCGCGTGCGTGTGCGCGGCACCATCACCGAGTACCGTCCAACGGGCGCGCCGCGCACCTACACCGAAATGAAGGACGTGGTGTCGACCCTGGTTCTGTCGAGCGGCAATAGCGTAACGCCGACCAACATCAACTTTGAAGGCGGCACCGATCTGGCCCGTTACGAAGCGATGCTGGTTAATATTAACAATGCACTGACCATCAACCAGACCACCTACCTGGGCGACCGTGGCGAACTGACCCTGGCCAATGGCCGCCGTGAAACGCCAACCAACCGCTACCGTCCGGGCACGCCGGAAGCCATTGCCCTGGCTGCGGCCAATGCCGGCAATGCCCTGGTGCTGGACGACAGCCTGTTCTCGGTGCCGACCGTGATTCCGTATGTCGATGGCGGCAACCGCGTGGTGCGCGCAGGCGACACCGTCAGCGGTCTGACCGGCGTGATCGATTATGGTTCGATTGGCGGTGGCGGCGCCGGCTTCAAGCTGCAGTACACGGTCGAGCCCAACTTCTCGGCCACCAATCCGCGCACGGCCGCGCCAGCGGTAGCGGCGGGCAATCTGCGCGTGGCCAGTGCCAACGTGCTCAACTACTTCACCACCTTCACCAACGGCACCGACGTGCTGGGCCAGACCGGACAGGGCTGCAAGCTGGGCAACACCACCACCAAGGGTAACTGCCGCGGCGCCGACAACCTGGCCGAATTCCAGCGCCAGTCGACCAAGATCGTCAATGAGCTCAAGGCCATTGATGCCGATGTGGTCGGCCTGATGGAAATTCAGAACAATGGCGACATTGCAGTGGACTATCTGGTCAAGCAAATCAATGCGTCCATCGGCAGCAATGCCTACGCGTACGTACCGGCACCGGCCACCACGGGCACCGACGCCATTCGCGTGGCCATGATCTACAAGCCGGCCAAGGTCACGCTGGTGGGCGGCGCGCTGTCCGATGGCGACGCGGTCAATAACCGCCCACCCATGGCGCAAACCTTCAAGGCGGCCAATGGCGCCAAGTTCTCGCTGGTGGTCAATCACTTGAAGTCGAAAGCTGGCTGCGGCAGCGGCGGCAATGGCGACCTGGGCGATGGCCAGGGTTGCAACAACCTGAGCCGCAAACAGCAAGCCACGCGTCTGGTCGAGTACTTCATCCCGCAAGTCAAGAGTGCCGCCAATGACAGCGACGTGCTGGTCATCGGCGACATGAATGCCCACGGCTTCGAAGACCCGATCTACATCATGAACCAGGCCGGCCTGGTCAACGAGCTCGAGCGCTTTGTGCGTCCGAACGAGATTCCGTACTCGTACGTGTTTGATGGCGAAGCAGGCTATCTGGACCATGCGCTGGCGAGCAGCTCGCTCGATCCGCAGGTGGCGGGCGCAGCCGAGTGGCATGTGAATGCCGACGAACCGGTGGTGATCGATTACAACCTCGACGACAAGAGCCCGGCCGGCATCGCCCTCATTGCCGACCATCCTTACCGCTCGTCCGACCACGATCCGGTGGTCATCAGCCTGAACCTGACGCCGACCTTTGCCGACGTCAGCGCCGGCTTTGGTCTGCTGCGTACACCGCTGTTGCTGAACAAAACCACTGGCAAGTACAGCAGTTCGATCCTGGTGACGAACACCAGCGGCGTGGCGCAGAGCGGCCCGCTGCAACTGCAGTTTGACGGTTTGCCTGCCGGCGTGGTGCTGGACAACGCCACCGGCAGCCATGCCGGTGCGCCTTACATCACCATCAATGGCCCGGTCGCCCCTGGTGCGCGGGTGACGGTGCCACTGGTCTTCACCAAGCCAGCCGCAACGACCATGTTCTACAGCAACAAAGTCTACAGCGGCGAGTTCTAAATCCAGGGCGCCCAGCGCCCGCCTGCAAAGACACATCTGTCCGGCGACGACAGATGTGTCTTTTTTTATGCCTGGCAGAATTAGTCGCCGAATGAATCAATTTCGCAAAAAAATTGTATTAGCCAGCACTTCCACCCCTGGGGCATAGTTTATTCCGATGCAATTGTTTGCCCTGAGGATGCGCTGCCATGTCCGCCCAACTCCTGCTGGTCGATCCCGACCGCGCTGCCCAAGATCTGATGTGCCTGAACCTGAGCCGGGCAGGCTACGCCGTGAGCGTGTGCGCCGACGCTGAAACGGCCTGGTCGCGCCTGCACACCGGCGTGCCCGATTTGCTGTTGCTGGAGTGGGATTTGCCGGGCCAGTCCGGCATGGCGCTGCTGCGCTCGCTGCGTGCGCAGGCAGGTACGCGCGACTTGCCGCTGATTGTGGTCAGTGCCCGCTGCGGCGAACCTGACAAGATCATGGCGCTCGAAGCAGGCGCTGACGATTACATTACCAAGCCTTTCGGGCCGCGCGAAATGATCGCGCGCGTGCATGCGTTGCTGCGCCGGCGCGCCCCGCACCTGGGCGGCGCCGCACTGCAGATGGGCGCACTGCGGCTCGACCCTGACACGCACCGGGTCACGGCCGGACTCCACCAACTGGTGTTGGGACGGGTCGAATTTCGCCTGCTGCATTTTTTGATGCACCATCCCGAGCGCGTGCACAGCCGCTCGCAACTGCTGGACCGCGTCTGGGGCCGCGATGCGTTTCTCGATGAGCGTACTGTCGATGCCCATGTCGGGCGCCTGCGCAGCGCGCTCCAGGCCAGCGGCCACCAGGACCATATTGAAACGGTGCGCGGGAGCGGCTACCGTTTTACCAGCGGCGAAAGCATGCGCGAGCGCGGCGCCGGCGCCGCAGCGGCATGAGCGCCTTTCCCGGCCTGAATGCGCGCGAGCAGGAATACCTGCTGGGCATTGTGGAAACGGCGGTGGCGATCCACAGCAGCGAGGATTTCTTTTTGTGGTGCCAGGGCCACTTGCAAGCCCTGTTGCCGCACACGCTGCTGATCGGCCTGCAGTTCGATGCCAGTGGCGCCTTGCGGGTGCTGGAAACGGTCCACCCCGCCGCGCTGCCGGCGGACTGGCTGGCGCGCTGGTCCGATCCGCAGCAGGCTCTGGTGCCGGCACTTGCGCGGCAGTGGCATGGCGCGCCGCTGGCGTTTGACGCAGGCAGCGGGGCGGCCCATGGGCCCGCGCTGGATGCCGCCCTCGCCGCCAGCGGGTGCGCAGAAATGCTGCTGCACGGCAGTGGCCCGGCCGCGGGTGGCGCCAGCGCCGTCCTGTTGTTCGGCCCGGCCGGCACCGCCAGTGCGCGTGCGCGCCATTGTCTGCACTTGTTGTTGCCGTATTTTCATCTGGCGCTCGGCCGGCTGGCCCTGGCGCGTCCCGCCCCCATGCCGGTGCAGGCGCGACTGGCGCGGTCCCTGAGCGAGCGTGAGTTGCAAATACTCAACTATTTGCATGACGGTAAGAAAAATGCCGAAATCGCTAGTCTGCTGGGCATCAGCGCCCTGACCGTGAAAAACCATCTGCAGCGCATTTACCCGGTTCTGGGGGCGCGCAACCGGACCGCGGCGGTGGCGCGCAGTCACGCATTGCAACTGTTGCGGCGCATGTAACAGATGCGCTCGCCAAGGCCGGTTTCGCGGCATAATCGCGTGTGCGAAACTGAGGCGCAAGTCTGAAACAAAAGTTGAAGTTATTGCATCCGTTATGGTAGCCTTGCACGCCAAATTGGATATTGAGGAGTCGGTCGGATGTTTGCAGCACAAACTATGCATTGTCAGCGCAGGCGCCAGGCCGGATTCACACTGCTCGAGCTGCTGGTGGTGATCGTCATCATCGGCCTGCTGGCCGCCTACGTGGGACCGAAGTATTTTGGTCAACTGAACAAATCGGAAGTGACGATCGCCAAGGCGCAAATGGAGTCCTTCGAAAAGTCGCTCGATACCTACCGCCTGGACGTGGGACGCTATCCGACCACGGAAGAGGGCCTGGGCGCGCTGATGACGGCCCCGCCGGCAGTGGCCACCAAGTGGAACGGTCCGTACCTGAAAAAAAGCGTGCCGGCTGACCCCTGGGGCCACCCGTATCAGTACCGCGCGCCTGGCGCCAAAAGCGAATACGAAATCATCTCGACCGGCAAAGACGGCCAGCCGGGCGGCAGCGGCGACAACGCCGATCTCGTCACCCAGTAAACAGTCTCTCCAGAAACGGCCCTCTCCATGCAGTTCGCAGTGCGCACCCTTGCGCCGGACTTGTCCATTACCAGCCTGACAGTGGACGCACTTGACGCGGCCGATGCCCGCCGCCAGGTGGAGGCGCGCGGCCTGTTTGTCAGCGCGGTCGAGCCGGTGCGGGCAGGGCGGCGCGCACGCGGTGGCAAGCTTTCGCTGGTGCTGTTCAGTCAGGAATTGCTGGCCTTGCTGACAGCGGGGCTGGGCATTGTCGAAGGCCTGGAAGCACTGCTGGAAAAGGAAGCCAATCCGGCCACCCGCGCCGTGCTGGAACGCTTGCTGGGCGGTTTGCGCGAAGGCAAGCGCTTTTCCAGCGTGCTAGCTGAGCAGCCTGACCTGTTTCCCCCTTTGTACATCGGTATCGTGCGCGCGGCCGAAGGCACCAGCGACCTGCCGCGTTCGCTCTCGCGCTTCATTGACTACCAGCAGCGCATCGATATCGTGCGCAGCAAGATCGTCAGTGCTGCCATCTATCCGGTCATTCTGCTGACCGTGGGCGCCGGGGTCTCGCTGTTTCTGATTACGTATGTGGTGCCGCGTTTTGCCGAGGTCTACCAGGGGGCCGGGCGGGATCTGCCGTGGATGTCGCGCCTGATGCTGAACTGGGGCCAGTTTGCCGGCGCCCATGGCAAGCTGCTGGCCGCGGCCCTGGCTTTGGCGGCCGTGGGCGGCGTGCTGGCCTGGCGCCACCTGACGCGCGACGGTGGCCTGGGCCGCCTGCTGGCGCGCCTGCCGGGCATTGGCGAGCGGGTGCGCATTTATGAACTGTCGCGCCTGTACCTGACGCTGGGCATGCTCAGCGAAGGCGGCATCACCATCTTGCATGCGATCGACACGGTGCAGACCATGGTCTCGGCCTCGGTGCGCAGCTCGCTGCTGGCCGCCCGCGCCGACATCGAATCGGGCTTGCCGCTGTCGAGCGCCTTTGAAGCGCACCAGCTGACCACCCCGATTTCACTGCGCATGCTGCGCGTGGGGGAACGCACGGGCGACATGGGACCCATGCTGACCCAGTCGGCCGCCTTCTACGACGGTGAAATCAGCCGCTGGATTGACCGTTTCACGCGCACCTTCGAGCCGCTCCTGATGGCCGCCATCGGCCTGGTGGTGGGCGCCATCGTGGTGCTGCTGTATATGCCTATTTTCGACCTTGCCGGAGACATGTCTTGAGTACCGTCATGATCGATGCTGCCTTGCTGGCACGCGCCCGCGCCCAGAGCGTGCAATCGCAGCGACCGCTGCTGGCCGAACTGGAAGCCATGTCGGGCCTGGATGCGCGCGTGATCGTGCGCGAGATCGCGCGCCCGTTTGGCCTGACCGTGATGGAAACAGCCGAAATGCTGACCCAGTCGCCTGCCTTCGACCTGCTGCCGCTGGCCCAGGCCCTGGCCCGTCACTGCGTGCTGCTGCGCGACGAGGCAGGCGGACTGACCGGCGTGATTGCCGATCCGTTCGACCTGGACCTGCAAACCTGGGTGGAAACGCGGGCCCGCGCCCGGCCAGGCGCGCCCTTGCTGCTGCGCCTGGCGCTGGCGTCCGACATTCAGGCTTACCTGTCCAAGCAGGAAGAGTCGGCGCGTGCCGTCGATTCGCTGGTGGCCGGCAGCAGTGAAGGCCGCCGTGACGGCAAAACCGCGGCGGTACTGTCATTCGCTTCGGTATCGGAAGCGGCCAGTCCTGCCGTCAAGCTGGTCAACTCGACCTTGTACGACGCGCTCAAGGCAGGGGCTTCCGACATTCACCTGGAAAGCACGGCCGGCGGGCTGGCCGTGAAGTACCGGGTTGACGGCGTGCTCGATCATGCCACCTCGGTCAATGGCATCGAAGTGGCCGAGCACATTATCTCGCGCCTGAAGGTACTGGCCGAACTCGATATCGCCGAACGGCGCGTGCCGCAAGACGGCTCGTTCCGGGTCGAGTCGGGCGGCCGCGAGATCGACTTGCGGGTGTCGATCATGCCCAGCATTCATGGCGAAGACGCGGTGATCCGGATTCTCGACAAGCGTGCCATGATCGAAGCTTACGGCTCGCTCACGCTTGAAGCGCTCGGCTTTGACGCCGCCTCGCTGGTGTCGCTGCGCGCGCTGGCGCAGGAAGCGTATGGCATGCTGCTGGTGACCGGCCCCACCGGTTCCGGCAAAACCACCACCTTGTACGCGGCGCTGACCGAAATTCATAACGGCCGCGAAAAAATCATCACCATCGAAGACCCGGTGGAATACCAGCTGCCCGGCATTCTGCAAATTCCGGTCAACGAAAAAAAGGGGCTGACCTTTGCCAAGGGCTTGCGCTCGATTTTGCGCCACGACCCCGACAAGATCATGGTCGGTGAAATTCGCGACCGCGAGACGGCGGAAATCGCGGTCCAGTCAGCGCTGACGGGCCACCTGGTGCTGACCACGGTGCACGCCAACAATGTGTTTGACGTGTTTGGCCGCTTTACCCACATGGGGATTGACCCTTATGCATTTGTGTCGGCACTGAACGGCATCTGGGCCCAGCGCCTGGTGCGGATGAATTGCCCCCACTGCGCGGCCCAGTACGACCCGTCCGACGCCGAGCTGGCCTCGGCCAACCTGGAGCGCAAGGACGTGATTGGCTACCTGTTCATGCAGGGCAAGGGCTGCGGTGATTGCCGCGGTACCGGCTACAAGGGGCGGCGCTCGATCGCCGAAATCCTCACGCTCAACGACGAGATCCGCGAACTGATCGTCGACAAGCGCCCGATCCGGCAGATCAAGCAGGCCGCCTACGACAACGGCACCCGTAGTCTGCGCCTGGCTGCGCTGGAACTGGTGCGCCGTGGCGCCACCACGCTCACGGAAATCAAACGGGTGACCTTGCATGCGTAGACGCTTCGGACAAACCTTGCGCATTGGCGTGGCGCCCGGCGCGCTGGCACTGGCTGCCTGCGCGCGCTGGGGCGCTGCGCCCACCGTGCTGGCCGAACTGGCCATTGACAGCGCCGCCGGCGCCGGTGCGCTTGGCGCCAGCCTGCGCCAGCTGCTGGCCGACACGGGCGTGCGCAACTGGCCTGCCAGCGTGATCGTGGGCGACGAGCTGGCACGCCTGTGGCAAGTGCAGCCGCCGGCCGGCGCGGCGCGTCTGTCGGATCTGGAAGGCGCCGCTGCGCTGCGCTTTCAGGCACTGTATGGCGAGCCGGCCAGTGGCTGGAAGATGGCAGCCGGCTGGGATGCCGTGCACCCGTTCCTGGCGGCGGCGCTGCCGCTGCCGCTGCTGACGGCGCTGGAAGAGGGCGCCAGGGCGCAGCAACTGACACTGGTGGGTATCACGCCGCAGTTTGTGGCCAGCTACAACCGCTGGCGCGCTGCGCTCAAGAGCGATGCCTGGTTCGGCCAGGTCCATGCGGGTGTGCTCACGCTCGGCGCCAGTGACGGCCAGCGCCTGCAGGCCGTGCGCGCGGTCGCGCTGCCCGAAGGCGCCAGTGCCGACTGGCTGGCCGGCCATGTGGCGCGCGAAGCGCTGCGTTTGAATCTGGCCCAGCCAGCCCGCCTGCAACTGGCGGGTCCCGCGCCCACCGCCTGGCACAACAGCGCCGGCGCGCTCGCGTGCACCTTGCTGGACGCCGCGCACGGGCACGATGCCAAGCTGTCGGACGCGGCCCGCCTGGCTCTGACTGGAATTGGCGCATGAAGCAACTGCACATCGATTTTTCTTCGCCCAGCTTGCAGCGCACGCTGCATCGCACTGGCGCCCTGAGCTGGGCCGTGGTGGCCGTGGCGCTGTTGCTGTGCGCTGCTGCCGGCTGGACCGGCTGGCGCCTGCTGCAACAGCAGCAGGCAGACCAGGCCACCCTGGCGGCGGCACGCCTGCGCGCTGCGGTGCCGGCGCCGGCGCCGGTCGGCAAGGCCACGCCCCCTGTCACGGAAGTGCAGGCCAGCGCCGTCAATGCCGCCATCCTGCAGCTCAATTTGCCATGGCGCGCGCTGCATGACGCCATTGCCGATGCCACCCCTGCCGAAATCGCCATGCTGGCGCTGGAGCCGGATGCGCGCAAACGCAGCATGAAGATCACCGCCGAAGCCAAGTCCAGCGACGCCATGATCGGTTACGTGGAAGAGCTCAAGAAGCAGGAGTTGTTCGGCAGCGTGTCCCTGACCCGCCATGAAGTGAACGAACAGGATCCGGCGCGCCCGATCCGCTTCCAGATCGAAGCAGAATGGGTGGCGCCATGAGCAGCATGACTTTGTCGGCGATGGCACTGCGGGCGCGCCTGTTCCTGATGGCGCGCGGGCCAGTCCTGTGCGGCGCCTGCGTGCTCGCGCTTGCGGCCGGGGCTGCGCTGGCCTGGCTGCTGCCGCAACGCGCGCTGCATGCGCGCGAGCAGCAAGTGGCGCTGCGCCTGATCAAGCAGGGCAATACCGATGTGGTGCACGCGGCACCCGTGACAGCCAGCGACAACCTGGCCCTGTTTTACGCTGCGCTCGGCGAAAAGCGCTATGCCGAACAGCAGGTCAAGACCTTGTTCGCGCTCGCTGGCAAGGCGGGCGTGGTGCTCAATCAGGGCGAATACAAGGCAGGCTTTGACCGCAACGCGCGCGTGTACACCTACCAGGTGACGCTGCCAGTGAAGGGTAGTTACAACGATGTGTCCAAATTCAGCCTGATGGTGCTGCGCACGATCCCATTTGCGTCGCTTGACGAACTCAGTTTCAAGCGCGAGAACATTGGCGAAACGCAGGTCGAGGCACGCGTGCGCCTGACCCTGTTCCTGGCCGCTGGCAGCACTGGCGGTGCACCATGAATCCGCGCCACATTGCGCTCGGCGTGGCGCTGACGGCGGCGGCCGCGCTGGTCCTGTTCGGCGACAACCGTCCCGCCACCGGCGTGGTGGAAGCGGTCGAACGCGCGCCGGCGCCAGCGCCAGCGGCAGTCAAAGCCGCCGCGCCGGCAGCGGCCAGGACAGTTACCCCTGCCAGTACCGAACCGGCCATTTTGCGCTTGCAGCCGCGCGAGCGTCTGATCGGCAGCGAGGATGAGGCAATGGGGGCACCGGGCGATCTGTTCGGCCGGCGCGACTGGAACCCGCCCCCGCCTGCACCTGACGCGCGGGCACTGGCCGCCGCCGCCGCGGCCGCGCCACCGCCACCGGCCCCCATGGCGCCGCCGCTGCCGTTCACTTTCCTGGGCAAGGCCGTCGCCGACGGCAACTGGGAAGTGTTCCTGGCGCGCGGCGACAAAACCTATATCGTGCGCGACAAGATGGTGATCGAAGGGACCTACCGTGTCGATGCCATCACCCCGCCCAACCTGACCTTGACCTATCTGCCGTTGAACCAGGTTCAACAGCTCAACATTGGAGTACTCGACTGATGCCTAGTCACCTGTTCGGCACCCGTTGCCTGCACCTGTCGCGCCGCCTTGCCGTTCCGTTGGCGGCGCTGCTGCTGGCCAGCTGCAGCGGCCAGATGGCTTACCTTGAAGGCCGCTCGCTGGTTGAGAAAGATCAGGTCGAAGCTGGCCTGGTCAAGTACCAGCAGGCCATGGCTGCCGACCCGCGCAATCCGCAGTACCGCAGTGCCTTCATTTCAGCGCGCGACCGCAGCGCCCTGCGTTTGCTGGATCAGGCCGACCGCACCCTGGCGCTGGGCAAAGTGGAACTGGCGGCCCAGGATTACCAGCGCGTGCTGGCCATCGATCCGGCCAACGAACGCGCACGTCTGGGCATGCGCGCGGTGGAATCGGACGCGCGCCATGTGCGTTTGCTGGACGAAGCCGAGGCCTTGTTCCAGAAAGGTGAGTTTGAAGCGGCGCGCAGCAAGGCCAGCGCGATTTTGAGCGAGCGTCCCAACCACGAGCAGGCGCGCCTTCTGGCCAATCGCGCCACTGACAAGATTGACGCCGCACCGGTGGCCGAAACGGCCTTGTCGGCGGCCTATCGCCAGCCGATCAGCATCGAGTTCCGCGAAGCGCCGCTGAAACAGGTCTTCGAGGTAATCTCGCGCCGCTCGGGCCTGAACTTCGTGTTCGACAAGGACGTCAAGTCGGACCAGCGTGCCTCCATCTTCCTGAAAAACAGCACTGTCGAAGCGGCCATCCACTTCCTGCTGGTGACTAACCAGCTCGAGCAGCAGGTCATGGACGGCAATACCATCCTGGTGTTCCCCAACGTGGCGGCCAAGCTCAAGGAATACCAGGAGATGACGATCAAGACCTTCTACCTGTCCAATGCCGAAGCCAAGTCGGTGGCCAACACCCTCAAGACGATTCTGAAAACACGCGATGTGGTGGTCGATGAAAAGCTCAACTTGCTGATCGTGCGTGACAGCCCGGAAGCGATCAAGCTGGCCACCAAGCTGGTGGCGCTGCAGGATGTCTCGGAACCGGAAGTGATGCTGGAAGTGGAAATCCTTGAAATCAAGCGCAACCGCCTGCTCGAGCTGGGTATCGCCTGGCCCGAAAAGCTGGGCTTCGCGCCCCTGACCTTCCTGGATGCCGACGGCGTGCCGGAACCGGTCACGCTGGCCAATCTGAAAGGGCTTAACAAGCGCAATATCGGGGTGACCGGCGTGTCGGCTTCGCTCAACGCCAACAAGACCGACATCGATTCGAATACCCTGGCCAATCCGCGCATCCGCGTGCGCAACAAGGAAAAAGCGAAAGTGGTCATTGGCGACAAGGTCCCCAACATCACCACCACGATTTCCCCTGGCGCGAACGGCTTTGCCTCGGAATCGGTGACCTACCTGGACGTGGGCCTGACCTTGAACGTGGAACCGACCATTTATCTGAATAACGAGATCGCGATCCGGATCGCCATGCAGGTCAGTAACCTGGTCAGCTCGACGACCACCAAGTCGGGCACCAAGGCGTATCAGATCGGCACGCGCGAAGCGACCACGATGCTGCAACTGAAAGATGGCGAAAACCAGGTGCTCGCTGGCCTGATCAGCAATGAAGACCGCAGCAGCGGCAGCAAGGTCCCTGGCTTTGGCAGCATCCCGATCCTGGGCCGTCTGTTCGGCTCCCAGGGCGACAGCAGCGACAAGACCGAGATCGTGCTGTCGATCACGCCGCACCTGGTGCGCAACATCCAGCGTCCGGCTGCCGGTGCCGCCGAGTTCTCGGCCGGTACCGAGAGCAGCTTCCGGCGCCGTCCCGACACGGCCGTACGCCAGCCGGCAGTGATGCCATCCAGCCCGGCCATGCGCGCCCCCATGCCGCCGCTGCCGGCGGCCGCGCCCTTGAATGCGCCGCTGCCTGCCGCCACGCCGGTGAATGTGGCGCCGCCAGCGCAGCCGCTGCCACTGTCGTCGCCTGCGTCCGGCCAGCCTGCGGCTGCGGAACCGTTCCCCGGTCAGGCGCAGCCGCAGCCGCAGCCGCTGCCGCAGCCGCAGCCGCAGCCCCAGGTCACGCCCATCCCGGCGCCCGACACTGCGCCCGTCAAAGAACAGCAATGATGCAAGGCCGGGCCATGCGACGCGGATTCACGCTGATCGAACTGCTGGTCACGCTGTCGATCCTGGCCCTGCTTGCCACGCTGGTGGTCCCCGTGACCCAGGTGAGTGTGCAGCGCAAGCAGGAGCAGGAATTACGGCGCGCCTTGCGCGACATCCGCACCGGTATCGACGCGTACAAAAAAGCCTACGACGAAGGGCGAATCGCCCGCTCCCTGAACAGCAACGGCTACCCCAAGTCGCTCGAGGAGCTGGTGGAAGGTGCGCCCGACCTGCGCAATCCCAAGCGCTCGAAAGTGTTTTTCCTGCGCCGGGTGCCGCGTGACCCATTCAATGGCGACGCCCAGCTGACGGACGCCCAGACCTGGGGCAAGCGCAGCTACGCCAGCGAGGCCAATGAACCGCGGGAAGGCGAAGACGTGTACGACGTTTATTCCACCTCCGAGCGTGTTGGCCTGAACGAGATCCCCTACAAAAAATGGTAACCATGAACCGACGCGGCTTCACGCTGATCGAACTGCTGGTGGTGCTGGCCATCGTGGCGCTGCTGCTGACGCTGGCCGTGCCGCGTTACTTCCCCAGTATCGACAGTGCCAAGGAAACCATCCTGCACGAAAACCTGCGCAACACGCGCGACGTGATTGACCAGTACTATTCGGACCGGGGCCGCTATCCCGATTCGCTGCAGCAGCTGGTGGACAAGCGCTACCTGCGCGCGCTCCCGGTGGACCCGATCACCGAAAGCACCGACACCTGGGTGCTCATCGCACCGGAAGATGCGAGCAAGGGGAGTGTGGCCGGCATTAAGAGCGGTGCACCGGGCAATGACAAGCACGGCAAGCCGTTTGCCGACTGGTAGGGCGATGACGAGGGCACGCCAACAGGGATTTACCTATCTGGGCCTGATCATCCTGCTGGCGATCCTGGGTCTGGTGGGGGCGGCCGGCCTGAAAATGGGCACGCTGTTCGAACGCGCCGCAGCCGAAGAGGAATTGCTGGAAATCGGCGCCCAGTTCAGTGAAGCCTTGCGCAGCTACGCCGCCGCCACCCCGCAAGGCCAGCCGAAACAGCCGCCCACCTTGCAGGACCTGCTGCGCGACCCGCGCTTTCCCAACCCGCGCCGGCACCTGCGCAAAATTTTTGTCGATCCCATTACCGGCAAGGCGGAGTGGGGCATCATCTACTTGCATGACAAGGTGGGCATTGTGGGCGTGTACAGCTTGTCGGACCGGCGCCCCTTGAAGATCGCCAATTTCGACATCCGTTTCGCCAACATGGAAAACCGCGAGCGCATCTCGGACTGGAAGTTTTTGGTGGCAGGCGGCGAGGGCATGCCGGGCACGCTGTTTACACCACCGAATTCGCCGCTGGCGCCAGCGGCGCCGTCCTTGTTTGCCAACCCGGGTCAGGCTGCCAGCCCCACTGGCGCTGCCAGCGTGGCGTCCGCGCCGCCAGCGGTGCCCGTGGCGCCAGGGCCCTCGCGCGACGAGGTGGAGGCCGAGAATGCCGCCGCCCAGGAACGCACCGCTGAAGCCATGGTCGAAGCACAGCGCCAGATGGCCGAGGAGATGGAGCGGCGCACCGAAGAAGCGCAGCGCCAGGCTGAAGAGAATGCTGCCGGCAGTAGCGGCGCGGCCTCGGCGGCCGACCCGTTTGTCCTGCCGCCGTCCGAAAAACGTTAGCGGCCCGTGCGGCGGAAGTCGCCAAGCCGGAAGCCAAGCGCGAACAGCACGGCGAAATACAAGACCACGCACAGCGACACGATGGCGCCCAGTTCGAGCGCGCGCATCAACCCGTGCACGCCAGGACCGGTCCAGGTGAACAGTCCGCGTGCATACCAGGCCAGGCCGCCCATGGCCACCACCGCCACGCCGAGTTTGGCGAAGAACAGCGGCCAGCCTGGCAGGGGCATGAAGATGTCGCGTTTGCGCAGCAGGAAGAACATGCAGCCGGCGTTGATGCAAGCGCCCAGGCCGATGGACAGCGCCAGACCGGACACACCCAGCAGCGGCACCAGCGCGGCATTCAACAGCTGCACGGCGATGACGGTACCGATGGCAATCCGGACCGGCGTACGGAAATCCTGGCGCGCATAAAACGCCGGCGTGAGAATCTTGACCACGATGATGCCCAGCAGACCGGCACTGTAGGCCACCAGTGGCGCCGCCGAGGCGCGGGTGGCAGCAGCATCAAACTGGCCGTAGTTGAAGAGGGTGGCAATAAGCGGTTCAGCCAGCATGGCCAGGCCGACTGCGGCCGGCAGCGAGAGCAGGAAGGTCAGGCGCAAGCCCCAGTTGAGCAGGCCCGAGTATTCCTGGCTGTCATCGCTGGCGATGGCCTTGGACAAGCCCGGCAGCAAAATGGTGCCCAGTGCCACACCCAGCATGGCGGTGGGAAATTCCATCAGGCGGTCGGCCCAGCTCAGGGCCGAGACGCTGCCTGGGCCCAGGTGGCCGGCAATGGTGGTGTTGATCAACAGGCTGATCTGCGCGGCAGACACACCCAGCAGGGCCGGGCCCATCTTTTGCAGGATGCGGCGCACGCCCGGGTCGCGCAGCGCGCGCAGGGGATTGATGTGGATGCGCGGCAGCATGCCGATCTTGACCAGCGACGGAATCTGCAGCCCCACCTGGAGCAGGCCGCCCACCATGACGGCAATGGCCATCGCGTAGATCGGCGTTTCCAGGTACTTGGGCAGGAACAGCGAAGCCAGAATGAAGGACATGTTCAGCATCACTGGCGTGAAGGCCGGGATTTTGAACTGCCGCCAGGTATTGAGCACGCCGCCTGCCAGTGCCACAAAGGACATGCAGGCAATATAAGGGAACATGAAGCGCGTCATCCACACGGCGGCGCGGGTGCTGTCCGGGGTCTGGCTGGCTGGGTCGACAATCCAGTAAATCAGGAGCGGGGCGGCCAGGATGCCGGCCAGGCTGATCAGTACCGTGCTCCACAGCAGGAAAGTGGCGGCCTGGTCGATCAGCTCCTTGGTTTCAGCCTCGCCGTTCTTGTTTTTGTATTCTGACAACAAGGGCACAAAGGCTTGCGAGAAGGCGCCTTCGGCAAACAGGCGGCGCAGCAGATTGGGCAGGCGGAAGGCGACGATGAAGGCGTCGGTATAAATGCCTGAACCGAAGGCCCGCGCCATCAGGCTCTCGCGCAGCAAACCGGTGACTCGGGACAGCATGGTCATGCTGGAAATAGCGGCGAGGGTCTTGAGCAAGTTCATGGGCCGGGATTATAGCCCGGCAAGGGCGCGGCAGATGGATTGTTGATTTAGGAATTGCCCTTGACGGAATAATTCGCTATAATCGAAGGCTGTACAGAATTCTGTTACGCAGACACTAATGTTTAGCAGACGCTAATGTTTGCAAACGCAACTTGACCCGATCTAGGAAATTCCATGGCAAATACCGCACAAGCGCGCAAACGCGCTCGTCAAGCAGTTAAGCAAAACGCTCACAATTCGTCGCAGCGTTCGACCCTGCGTACCGCAATCAAAGCTGTTCGCAAGGCCATCCAGGCTGGCGACAAGGCGGCTGCAACCACGATCTTCCAGACCTCCGTGTCGAAGATCGACAGCATCGCTGACAAGAAAATCATTCACAAGAACAAGGCAGCTCGCCATAAGAGCCGTCTGGCTGCAGCTCTGAAAGCACTGGCTGCTTAATAGCCCGGTGTAAAGGCGGACTGGTTCCGCCGAGCAGCTTGTGATTGGTAAAAAACCCGCCTGACCTGGTCATGGCGGGTTTTTTCGCTTGTGCTGCAGTTACTACATCGCCCTCGCGCAGGCGGGGGCCTATTCCACTTCGCCGAATTCGGTGACATGGAATAGGCCCCCGCCTGCGCGAGGGCGATGTAACTAGGTGCTTACTTCGCGGCGGGCAGGCCGCCAATGGTCATGCCTGGCTTGATATTCTTTTGCTTGAACCAGCCCAGGTTCATCTCCAGCGCGTAGCGCACCGGCTTGGTCGAGCAGTGGCTGTCGAGCGTCTGCGGCTGCATGTCTTCGATATTGACGATCTTGCCAGCTTCGTCGATAAACGCCACCGACAGCGGCAGCAGGGTGTTCTTCATCCACATGCACTGGCCGTTCACCCCTTCGAACACAAACACCATGCCATGGTTGGGCTCCATTTTTTCACGGAACATCAGCCCTTGCTGGCGCTGTGGATCGTTGGCGGCCACTTCGGCCTTGATCATGTGCATGCCGGCGGACAGCTTGGCGCTGCCAAAGGCGGTCTGGGCCATGGCGCTGCCGGCAGCAAGCAGGAGCAGGGCGGATGAGGTCGTTGCCAGAAATTTATTCATTGGTTTGCAATTGATGTTGGGGTGGCGGAAACTGCCATTCTAACGCGGCGCGCCCTGGCGCCGTTGACCGCCTCAGCCGCGGCGCACGCCGTCGGCCGGCACTTCCATCGATTCGCCTGGCATCAATGGATGGGTGGCCAGCGAAAACGGCCCGATACTGCTGCGCACCAGGCGCAGCGTGGGCAAACCCACTGCGGCCGTCATGCGCCTGACCTGGCGATTCTTGCCTTCTTGCAGAGTGATCGCGATCCAGGCGGTCGGCTTGTCCGCGCGCGCGCGAATGGGCGGGTTGCGCGGCCACAGCCAGAGCGGCTCGGCAATGCGCACGGCCTGGCAGGGCTTGGTGATGAAGTCGCCCAGGTCCAGCGGTGCCTGCAGGCGCGCCAGCGTGGCGCCGTCGGGCACACCATCGACCTGCACCAGATAGGTCTTGGCTTCCTTGTGGTCGGGATGGGCAATGGCGTGCTGCAGTTTGCCGTCGTCGGTGAGCAGCATCAAGCCTTCGGAGTCGGCGTCCAGGCGTCCGGCCGGATACACATTGGGCGTCTTCACATAGTCGGCCAGGCAGGCGCGTCCCTCCTGCGGGGAGAACTGGCACAGCACCTGGAACGGCTTGTTAAACAAAATGAGGGGCATAATGACACGAGTGGGAAAATGTTAAGCTTGCGGGCCAATGGCTGCTGTCGCACGGCCATGGCGCCTAGTAAGATACTGGTGCATAATAAGAAACACGCGTCTTGTGTCTTATAGAAGACTTCAATGTTCGCCTGAGTTTTTTGATCCAATTTCAGTTTGCAGACCATGCCTGGCAGACGCAACGTCCACTTCGGAGATCACGATGTATCAACATATCAAAGTACCTGCAGACGGCCAAAAAATCGCCGTCAACGCCGATTTTTCGCTGAATGTACCAGATAATCCTGTCATTCCCTATATCGAAGGCGATGGCACCGGTGTTGACATCAGCCCGGTCATGATCAAGGTGGTCGATGCGGCCGTGGCCAAGGCCTACGGCGGCAAGCGCAAGATCAGCTGGATGGAAATTTTCGCGGGCGAAAAGTCGACCACCGTGTACGGCCCGGACGTGTGGCTGCCGGAAGAAACGCTGACCGTGCTGAAGGACTACGTGGTGTCGATCAAGGGTCCTTTGACCACGCCGGTGGGCGGCGGCATCCGTTCGCTCAACGTGGCCCTGCGCCAGCAGCTCGACCTGTACGTGTGCCTGCGCCCGGTGCGCTACTTCACGGGCGTGCCTTCGCCAGTCAAAGAGCCTGAAAAAACCGACATGGTCATTTTCCGCGAGAACTCGGAAGACATCTACGCCGGTATCGAATACCAGCAAGGTTCCGACGGCGCCAAGAAGCTGATGGACTTCCTGATCAAGGAAATGGGCGTGTCCAAGATCCGCTTCCCGAACACCTCGGGCCTGGGCATCAAGCCGGTATCGATCGAAGGCACCGAGCGCCTGGTGCGCAAGGCGATCCAGTACGCGATCGACAATGACAAGCCATCGGTGACGATCGTCCACAAGGGCAATATCATGAAGTACACCGAAGGCGGCTTCCGCGACTGGGCGTACGCGCTGGCGCAGAAGGAATTCGGCGCCCAGCTGATCGATGGCGGCCCATGGTGCAAGTTCAAGAATCCCAAGACCGGCCGCGACATCGTCATCAAGGATTCGATTGCCGACGCCTTCCTGCAGCAGATCCTGCTGCGTCCGGCAGAATACAGCGTGATTGCCACCCTGAACCTGAACGGCGATTACATTTCCGACGCGCTGGCCGCGCAAGTGGGCGGCATCGGCATTGCACCAGGCGCCAACCTGTCGGACTCGGTAGCCATGTTTGAAGCGACCCACGGCACCGCGCCGAAGTACGCCGGCAAGGATTACGTGAATCCGGGTTCGCTGATCCTGTCCGCTGAAATGATGTTGCGCCACATGGGCTGGGTGGAAGCAGCCGACCTGATCATCAGCTCGATGCAGAAATCGATCGCCAGCAAGAAAGTCACCTACGACTTCGCGCGCCTGATGGAAGGCGCGACGCAAGTATCGTGCTCGGGCTTTGGCGATGTGATGATCGAACAGATGTAAGACGCGCTGCGCGTCATCCACAAGGCCCTGCCGCATCCAGCGCGCAGGGCTTTTTTATTGGTGCACGGGCTCAGCCCTGCGCCTGGGCCTTGCCGCCGCAGGCTTTGCGCTTGCCGTCTTTGGACCGTTCGCAATGGTCGGCGGCGCCGCCGCAGGCCACGGCGTCGCCGTCGCCAGAACGGGCGCAGGTGCCGGCCGTGGGGCCGCATGCGACTGCCGTGCCATCTTTCGATGCCTGGCACCGGTTGGCCTTGCCACCGCAGGCAACCGCGCCGCCCGCTTCCGCTTCCTGGCAATACGCAGCGGCGCCGCCGCAGGCCACGGCCTTGCCATCGTTCGAGCGCACGCAATAGCTGGCGCCGCTGCCGCAAGCGACTGCCTTGCCGTCCGGCGAGCTCTGGCACAACTCGGCGCGTCCGCCGCAAGCGATGGCGCTGCCGTCATACGAGTGTTCGCAATAGGCGGCCAGGCCGCCGCAGGCAACCGCCTTGCCTGAAGAGCCAGTCTGGCAGTGCGCCGCCTGGCCGCCGCAGGCCATGGCGCTGCCATCGTTTGATTGCTGGCACTGGCTTGCCTGTGCGCCGCATGCCACGCCCTTGCCGTCGTCCGAGGTAATGCAGGAAGAGGGCGGGGCCACCAAGGGCGCCGTTGCCATCGGCGCCGGCGCCTGGGTGGCGCATGCGCTCAGGCCGGCTGCCAGCGCCAGGGCAGGCAGTGTGCGCTTGAATAGAGAGAACAGACTGTTGAACATGGATTTCCCCGCTGCAGTGCGATCGTTTGCCCGATTGTACCGATTAGCGAACATGCAACGAGGATATTTGTGCGATCAGCGCGCGATCTTGCGCCGCTCGACAAACTGCGCGCCCTTCAGCCGGAACACGAAGCGCGTGGTGCCAGCGCTGGACGCCACCGCCATCTCGCCGCCGTGCGAGCGAGCGATTTCCGAAACGATGAACAAGCCCAGCCCCAGTCCTTCGTTGGCCGCATGGGCGGACGCGCGCCAGAAGGGCTTGAACAACTGGTCAATGGTGCTTTGCGCGATGGCCGGGCCGTGGTTGATGATGGCCAGCTCGAAGATGCCATTGGTGACGCTGCAGCGCACCCGCACCGGCTGCGTCGGGTCGCCATACACCAGGGCGTTCTTGAGCAGGTTTGACAGCATCTGCTGGATGCGCTGCACGTCGCACAGGACGGCCTGGTCGTACTGCAGGTCGACCTCGATGTCGCGCTCCGGATGGGCCGCGCGCAGCTCGTCGACCACTTGCATGAGGGGCAGGCGCAGCGACGGCTCCAGCGTCAGATTGAGGGCGATGCCGCCGCCCATTTTGCCGCGTGTGAAGTCGACCACGTCATTGACCAGGCCGGACATGCGCTGGGCGCTGCGCTGCATGCGCTCGAGTACGCTCAGTGCACGCGCCGACAAGCCTTCGTTGCGCAGCAATTCGATGCCCAGTAATACCGAGCCCAGCGGCGTACGCAGATCATGGCCAAGCACAGCGATGAATTGCTCGCGCAGTTCCGAGGTTTCGCGTTCGCCGAACAGGGCCGTTTGCGATTCGCTCAGTTTGCGTTCGGTTTCCAGGTGCTTGGTGATCAGCTGGGCAAACAAGGTCATGCTGGCAATGGTGGCTGTGTTCGACAATTGCGCCGGCTTGGGATCGAGGCCGCACAGGGTGCCGAAATAGCTGCCGTCGGGCCGGAACACGGGGATTGAAATATAGCTCTGGAAGCCATAGATGCGGGGCGTGTGATGGTCGCGGTACTTGGGGTCTTCGCTGACGTGATCGATTACCACCGGTAAGCGGGTGTCGCGCACTTCTTCGCACAGCGTGGTGGCCACATCAAGCTCATCGCCCACCTTGAGGCCAAAGCCGAGCTGGTCCAGCACGGCGCAGGTGTTCCAGCTGTTATCGGTGACGCGCGCAATGCACACGAAGCGCAGGCCGGTAAGGGCGGACACGGCTTCAAGGATCGTCGACACTGACGAGATCGATTGGATCGAGGCGATGTCGGAGGCAAGGGCGCTTGCTGTCACGGGGTATTCCATCCAGACGCTAAGGGGGGCATTGTCGCACGCGCAATGCAAGGCGACGATTCACGGGGCGTAAAAAAACCCCGCTTTGCAGCGGGGTTTTTCACATTCGGGTAGCTTAAGCAGCCTGGATGTTGGAAGCTTGCTTGCCTTTAGGGCCTTGCGTGACTTCGAATTGAACTTTTTGACCTTCTTTGAGGGTCTTGAAACCGTTCATGTTGATTGCGGAGAAGTGCGCGAACAGATCCTCGCCGCCGTCATCTGGAGTGATGAAGCCAAAGCCTTTGGAATCATTGAACCACTTAACTGTACCTGTTGCCATAAAAGAACTTTCAAAATAGAACCAATCACACGAGCTATAAAAGCAAGAAGCTTTTGCCCCCTCCTCAGCCTGCTCACTTCTTCATTAACAATGTACATAAGTACAAGTCAATATCCGCATTGTTGGTTGAAAAAATATCCAAGTCAAGCGGTTTTATACGGGAATTGGGAAAATGTGCGGACTCTGCGAAAAAGCAACTCTTGATTTCCCGCTTCGGGACGCCATCTGCGCATCTGAACGAAAACGCGTAAGATGGAAAACAAATGTAAATGCCCTGATATTTACGTAATGCATCAACATTGAAAGCATTAGAATAAGCGTATGGCAACCAAGCAAGACACAGAGCAATTGCTGGAGCGGCAGGTGGTCAAGCCCCCGCCGCTATACCAGGTGGCACTACTCAATGATGACTACACGCCGATGGAGTTTGTGGTGGCAGTCATCCAGGAGTACTTCAACAAGGATCGCGAGACGGCGACGCAGATCATGCTTTCCGTTCATCGCCACGGCAAAGGAGTGTGTGGCGTGTTTTCTAAAGATATAGCGTGTACCAAAGTGGAGTTTGTATTAACGCATGCGCGCAAGGCGGGGCATCCCCTGCAGTGCGTGATGGAGGAAGTATGATTGCGCAGGAACTGGAAGTCTCCTTACACATGGCCTTTGTCGAAGCCCGGCAAGCACGGCATGAATTCATCACCGTTGAGCATTTGCTGCTAGCGCTTCTGGACAATCCATCGGCCGCGGAAGTCCTGCGCGCCTGTGCTGTCAACATTGAAGATCTGCGCAAAACGCTGACCAACTTCATTGGCGACAACACCCCCACCGTGCCCGGCACGGGCGAGGTCGATACCCAGCCCACGCTCGGATTCCAGCGTGTGATTCAACGTGCCATCATGCACGTGCAGTCGGCCTCGAACGGCAAGAAGGAAGTCACCGGCGCCAACGTGCTGGTGGCCATCTTTGGCGAAAAAGATTCGCATGCGGTGTACTACCTGCACCAGCAGGGCGTGACCCGTCTGGACGTGGTCAACTTCATTTCGCACGGGGTGCGCAAAGACCAGCAGGTCGATTCGCAAAAAACCTCCGAAGGCGTGGAAGAAGCGCAGGTCGAAGGCCAGGCCAAAGAATCGCCGCTCGACCAGTTCACCCAAAACCTGAACAAGGCCGCAGCCGAAGGCAAGATCGATCCGCTGATCGGGCGCGAAGACGAAGTCGACCGCGTCATTCAAATTCTGTGCCGTCGCCGCAAAAACAATCCGCTGCTGGTGGGCGAAGCCGGGGTGGGTAAAACCGCCATCGCTGAAGGCCTGGCATGGCGCATCACCCAAGAAGATGTGCCCGAAATTCTGCAGAACGCGGTCGTGTATTCGCTCGACATGGGTGCGCTGCTGGCCGGTACCAAATACCGTGGCGACTTCGAACAACGCCTCAAGGCAGTCCTCAAGCAATTGAAGGAAACGCCGCACGGCATTTTGTTCATCGACGAGATCCACACCATCATCGGTGCCGGTTCGGCCTCCGGTGGCACGCTGGACGCGTCCAATCTGCTCAAACCTGCGTTGGCCAACGGCCAGCTCAAGTGCATCGGTGCGACCACCTATACCGAGTTCCGTGGCGTGTTCGAAAAAGACCATGCGCTGTCGCGCCGCTTCCAGAAAGTGGACGTCAACGAGCCGACCGTCGAACAGACGGTGCAGATTCTGCGTGGCCTCAAGTCGCGCTTCGAAGAGCACCACGGCGTGAAGTATTCGTCGTCGGCCCTGTCCACCGCTGCCGAACTGGCTGCGCGCTTCATCAACGACCGCCATCTGCCCGACAAGGCAATTGACGTCATCGACGAAGCCGGTGCCGCCCAGCGCATTCTGCCCAAGTCGAAGCAGAAGAAAACCATTGGCAAGGCCGAGATCGAGGACATCATCGCCAAGATCGCGCGCATCCCGCCGCAAACCGTCAACCAGGACGACCGCAGCAAGCTGCAAACCATCGACCGCGATCTGCGCAACGTGGTGTTTGGCCAGGAGCCTGCCATCGATGCGCTGTCGTCTGCCATCAAGATGGCGCGCGCCGGTCTGGGCAAAACCGACAAGCCGATCGGCTCCTTCCTGTTCTCCGGTCCGACCGGGGTGGGCAAGACCGAGGTGGCCAAGCAGCTTGCCTTCATCCTGGGCATCGAGCTGATTCGCTTCGATATGTCCGAGTACATGGAGCGCCATGCGGTCAGCCGTCTGATTGGCGCGCCACCGGGCTACGTTGGTTTCGACCAGGGCGGTCTGCTGACCGAAGCCATTACCAAGAAGCCGCATGCGGTGCTGCTGCTCGACGAGATCGAGAAAGCGCATCCGGATATCTTCAATATCCTGCTGCAGGTGATGGACCACGGCACGCTGACCGACAACAATGGCCGCAAGGCGGACTTCCGCAACGTGATCATCATCATGACGACCAATGCCGGCGCCGAGAGCCTGACCAAGCGTTCCATGGGCTTTACCGACTCCAAGGCGCAGGGCGACGAGATGGCCGACATCAAGCGCATGTTCACGCCGGAGTTCCGCAACCGGATCGACGCGACCATCAGCTTCCGCGCGCTGGACGAAGAAATCATCCTGCGCGTGGTCGACAAGTTCCTCATGCAGCTGGAAGAGCAGCTGCACGAGAAGAAGGTCGAGGCCATTTTCACCGAGTCGCTGCGCAAGTTCCTGGCCAAAAAAGGGTTCGACCCGCTCATGGGCGCCCGCCCGATGTCGCGGCTGATCCAGGACATGATCCGCAAGGCGCTGGCCGACGAGCTGCTGTTTGGCCGCCTGGTCAACGGTGGCAAGGTCACGGTCGATCTGGACGAGAAAGAGAACGTCACGCTCGACTTCCCGGAATCGGACGGCACCAGTCCTCCGGCAGCACCGCAAGAGACCGTCGAGATCGAGTAATCGATCCGGCTGCCCGAAAGCCCGCTGGCACAGCGGGCTTTTTTTTTAACTGCGGCGTATGCGCTTGATGCACGTGGCGTGGCCAGCGCCGACCCAACATTATCGAGCTCAATTCGGCACACTCTGCCGGTTTTTACGCCTGTGACCTGACACGCCTGGTGGACGCAGTCGAACGGATGGACATGTCCTGATCAATCTCGCAGGACAGCCTTGTCAAGCCGAAAGGATAAGGAATCTGGCGCCATATCCAATGCGGGTTGATTTTAATCAAAGTGAGTAACAGTTGGTTACGTTGTAATGTAGCCAACGGTTTCGTCAACGAACGAGACCGGCACAACTGACCGAGATCAATCATGGGACGGCATGCCAGCCATTTGCATAATTCTAATGAGCAATTCGCCGCCGGCGCTCGTGCGACGTCCATTGGCGGCGGGCATTACTCGCGTGCAGCGCTTGCCCTGCCGGGTGCGCCCGTGTACCGGGTACAAAAACGCTGCGCCCCAGGGGAGTTCGCCACCGTGACGCAGGCGCTGGCCCAGTGGACTGCCGACAAACGCGCCGGCAATGGACCGCGCGTGGCGGTGATTGAAATTGCGGACAGTACCACCTACCACGAAGCACCCTCAATCCGGCTGGACCCTGACGATGAACTCTATCTTCGCGCGGCAGACATGTGCCGGCCCACCTTGCGCATATTCGACTACCACAGCGGCGAGCGGGAACGGATTGTCGTCGACTGCGCCAAAGGCGCACGCTTGCACATTGATGGTGTGTTGATCGCCGGCGGTGCGCTGGCGCTGCGGGGCAGTTGTGCCGGCGTACCCGCGCAAGTTGTGCTGCGCCACTGCACGCTGGTGCCCGGTTGGGAGACCGAAGGCGTGGGGGAAGCGCGCTGGGGCAGCGCACCCAGTCTGGTCTCGGACGTGAACGCCGTCGCGCTGTGCCTCGATCACTGCATTACCGGCGGCCTGCAGTTGAATGGCGCGGGCGGCGCGCTGCTGGTTTGCGACAGCATCATCGATGCTGGCCACGCGGCCGGACTGGCCATCGCCGACCGGCAGCAGGATGCCGCACGCGTATGTGCGACCATCCTGCGCAGCACGGTGGTTGGTGTCAGCCAGCTTGCCCGACTGGCTCTGGCCGAGAACGCAATTTTTCTCGGCGCCTTGCTGGCAGGACGGCGCGATCAGGGGCTGATCCGGTACTGCTATCTCGCTGCCGGTTCAAGAACGCCGGCACGCGCGCATTGCCAGCCGGACGAAGCACGTCTGGCTGGCGCATCCTGGCAGGAACGCCAGCGCATACTGCCGCGCTTTCGCAGTATGAGGTATGGCAGTGCCGACTACGCGACGCTGGCGGACGATTGCGCCTGGGAGATCGCCAGCGGCGCCGACAACGGTGGCGCGATGGGCGCGTATCACAGCCCGCAACCCGCCGCGCAAGAGCCGGGCCCGGACACGCGGCACGCAGCGCCTGTCTTTTCACAGGCAGGACGCTCCACCCGTCGCGGCGCTGTCGCCACCTGCGCCGTCAACTGATCGACAGGCTGTGCACTTTGCAGTCTGTGGTGTCCAGGTCGAGCAGGCGGCCAGCGCGGTCGAACAGCAGAATATGGTCGTCGTGCGCGGCCACCCCCGCATGTTCGGCATGCGCCAGATTCAATTGCGCCACCACGGCATGGAGCTGGCGGTCCACCACCATGCAGCGGAACTGGCCGTCACTGTCCACCGACTGCACCATCAACCAGCTGGCCTTGGTGTCCACGCTGGTTTCGGCGGCCACCGGCACCTGGATTTCCAGGTCACCGCCACGCAGGCGCGGCACGTGCAGGGTCCCGACGCCGTCATTCTGATCAAGGCGCAGCACCAGCGGTGTACTGCAGGCCGGGTGCGCGAGTGCGAGCTGCCCGTCGACCGGCAGGGAAAAACTGTCGCGCTGGATGAGACGCCGGTCCGGAAGCTGGTAGCGCCACTGTTCAAGGGCGCTGTCGGTACCGATCAGGATCGTCTGGCTTGCGCCAGTGTCATGGAAGGCGACGACTCTGCCGGGCAGGTCGGCAATCTGCCACACCAGGGCCAAGTGGTCCTGGGTGGTATCAATCGCTACCACCCGGTTGTCAATCACGGCATTCCAGACCACACCGTCATACTGGCCAGCCCAAAAGTCGATTGGATGCGTGATCCAGTCGCTCACCTTGCACGTGACCAGGTCCACGCGGCTGACCCGTACCACGTCCCCGCGCCGGGCCAGTGCGAGTGCACGCTGGCCGTTTTTCGACAACACCAGCTGGAAGGCCGGCAGCGGGAAATGCACCACGTGCTTGCCTTTGGCAGTCACACGCAGCATGCCGCCTTCGCCCAGTGCAAGCAGATACTGACCACACGGGAGCCGGCGCGCATCATAAATTGCCAGCAGGCCGACGTCGCCACCGTGCAGCTGCAGCGGCGCGGTCTGGTTGTTCAGCGTCACTGGGGTGGCTGGCGCTTTGAAGTCGATCGGCGGCAGGTCGCTTTGCAGCGTCCCTGCATCGGCAACGGTGATCAGGCGCTTCAAGGTCGTCCGGTCCAGCTGATTGAGGCCGACGCTGCGCTCGGCAAGCAGAGGGCGCAGCAATTCAGCGGCCAGGCGCCGGGTGGCCGACGATTGCTTATTCAATTCACACAGCTCGGTGCACAAGGTCACGCGCAAGCGCGCGCCGCTGTCCTCTGGCGCGTCGAGGATGGCGCGAATGCTGCCCACGCTGTCCGCCAGCGCTTCGGGCATCAGGGCGAGTTTGCGTGCCAGGGCGCGCGCACCGGGCATGCCCCCATTGCGCTCGGCCTGCAGCAGCCATGCCAGCGCCTGCTCGTGCTGCGCCTCCAGCGGCCACAGCGCGTCGGCCGCTTCGGCCAGGTCGCCGCGCGCGGCCAGGTAGCTTGCCCACGCCATGCGCAGCTCTGCCGCGCCGCTGTGCTGACTGAGTTCGAGCTTGCGCACGGCATCGGCAAATGACCCGGTCAGGCGCGCAATACGGACGGCGCGTTCGATGTCGCCCGCAAGGAACCACAGACGCAGCGAGACCTCGGCGGACAATTGCAGTTTCTCCGCCAGTTGCGCTGCCTGTTTGAAGCGTTTGTTTTTTTCGAGGTAGTCGACTGCTTCCATGGGCGACTTCAATAGCTCCGCCAGCACGAAGGTCGCTTCATCGATGCGGCCGTCGCGGTCCAGGCGCGCGAACAGATGACGGTATTTCTCGCGCAGATACTGCTGCATCGCCATGTCGACGTTGACAGTGGCTGACGTGCCGCCGGGCGCATTGATCTCCAGACTGGAACGCGGCCCGAAGCTGCCAAGCAGCTGGCGCATGTTGTCGTCATCGCCGCCCAGCGGGATGGCGTGGCGCAGCGCCTCGGCAATGTCACCCTGCTCGAACATGTCAACCATTTTGCGCAGATAGGCCGCCTGGCGCCAGCCGATGACGTCGGATATCTTGCTCATGACCGCCAGCTTGGCGGCGGCCGCGAACAGTTTTTGTTTCCATATCGGGTCCGGGGCGCGCCTGCCAGTCGCTTCCGCGCTCGCCTTGCCGCCGCTGCCGCCGCCGCTGCTGCCGCTGCCGCCGCCGCCGGTTTTCGACGCGCCAAGCAGCCCGATAAGCATGGTCGCCAGCAAGCCCGCTCCGGCGGCTGCGGCGATAAGGGCCATGCCAACAGCCTTGCCTGCGACGCCGGTGCCACCCTTCGTCCCTTCTTTGGCGGCGCGCGCGCGCTCGCGCAGGAATTGTTCGCGCGCTTCGCTCGGCGGCAAAATCGCGTTGTCGAGTATCTCGCGCAGGGATTTTTCGGCTTCCGGGTCGGCCATGCTGACCTTGACCTTCGACCTGGGAATGCGCATTGGTTCGCGAATCGCGATTGCGCTGGTATCGATCCACAGCGCCGGGTCCACCAGCTCGGCCGCGGTCAGTGAGCAAGCAACGGCGTGCGCACCGCGCACCAGCAGACAGCCGCCGGGTGGAATGGCGGCCAGTTCGTCAACGGCCAGCGGGGCGCTCGACAAGCCGGTTCCCAGCCGGCACAGCGCCAGGCCATCAAGGCCGTCGCAATCGGCAAATCGTGACTGTGCCAGCGTCAGAAGATAGCCCTCGGCAGCACGATGCAGTCGCGCGCCACGCTGCCAGTGGGCCAGGATGCGGCGCCGTGCTGCTGGCTCGCCGATAAGTGGGACATCGAACCAGATCGCGTGGATTTCGCGCATGCCGTCGAACAGCGGACGCCGGATATTATTCATCGCTGTCGCCTTCGGCATTGAGTACTTCCAGATACGGCTTGTCCTGGTCGATTGCCTGCACGTACACGCGCAGACTGCTGGCGCCTATCCAGGCGATGTTGCCTGTAAACGGACACACGCTCACCTGCGCGATATTGCCGGACGAGCGCACCAGCACGCGCACGCCTGAGCCGGAGTACATTTCGATGATGCGCCTGCCGGGCGCCAGTACCACCAGGCCCACGCAGCCATGCTTTTCGCTCCTGGCCACGCCGATCACGCGTGCACCTTCGGCGACCTTGAGCATGGTCATCTCCTTGCTGGTTCCGGTCCACCACTCGTTCGGCTCCACCTTCAAGGCAAGCGCTCCATGCTCGCCCGATCGCGGCCAGTGGCGCAGGTCGCCAAACAGGATACTGCTTGCGCTGCGCGGCAGTGTCAGCAGATTGCTGGTGCCTGTTCCCGGTTTATAAATCTTCAGTTCTGTCTCTCCATTGCCGGCGACGCCGAACAGAATCCTGTCTGAGGTTTGTTCAGCGCCGATGACGCAACTGGCGATGGTGCTGAACTTGATCGGCGATTGGGTAGCAGTATTGCTCTGGGTCGAAGACTCCCTGCTCCAGCAGACCAGACGCAAGCTCCTGTCGAGCGCGATCACATTGCTGCGCGTGATACGCGGCGCGTTACGCGAGACGGGAAGCTCACACTTCAGGAAAAACACTGGCAGCCAGCGGCCGCTCTGCGGCGGGTGATTAAATTCCTCATTCGACGGACGTGGGGTGACGGCGTACTTGGATGAAAACCCTTCAATGGGAAAGCCCTTGAAGCGCAGATTGTCTCCTTCACCGATCAAACTACCCATCCCTTTGCCGAACAGACCACCGCCCAGGATCGCGCCCGTGGCCGGTGCCGCCTGACGCCGCGGCGTCCCCGGCTTGGCCCTGAGCGAATTCGGGACCGGATACGTGATGATGCCGCCATCGAGCTGCGGCACTGCCAGCATGGATGCGGCCACGGCAAAGCGCGGCGCCAGCAGCAGGGATGGACGGCCCCCTGGCTGACGCACCTGCGCGTTGCTGGCCAGGGTTTCAAAGGGACTGCGCAGCAACCGCGTTGCCAGCGGTGGCGGTGGCAGATCGAGCATGAACTGGCGCACCGCCTGATGCATCGTCAACCGCACGTCGAGACGCTCTTCCAGCCAGTGACGAGCAATGCCGATATGCCCGCGTACCCCGGGCGGCCGCTCGCTTCCATGCGCACCGATCACCCACGCATCGTCAGCGGCGCTATCAATGACGTCGTTCCAGGCCTCGATGTGCTGGGCTTGTGCGGCAAACAGTGTGCGTGCGTTCAGCAGTGCCTTGATAGCTTCGCGGTCACTGCTGCCATGCAGCTTGCCAGGCACCTGCAGCACACCCCACTCGAACAAGGCGCCGGCTTCCTCGGCGCGGCGCGCCAGCAGGATGAACAGGACCAGGTGCAGCAAGCGTGGCTCGCCCAGCTGCGCCGGACCACTGTCGAACAAGGCCAGGCAGCGGCGCGAGCGCTGGCGCGCCGCCGGCTCCGGACCGGCAAACATCAATTCACCGCTGGCAGCGCGGCGAATGAACTCATCCGGTTCGGCGTCTGCATACGCCCATTCGGTAATCAACAAGCGTTCGTAAGGTCCACGCTGGACGATGCTGCCCACGCCTTCTGGCAGGGCGTCGGCGCGGGCCGGCGCGCTGCGCAAAGGGCCGATCTGGGGATGCAGGCGCAGAAGCAGCGCACCCAGAGGCTCGATCAGATCAGGCGGGAATAACGACAGCCATGGATGCCAGGGCTGCAACGGGGCAGGCAGCTGCTTCATGCACACTGCTCCTTGAGCCAGTCGAGCACTTCCGGCGTCAGACTGCGCGCGCTTTCCAGCGGCACGAATTGTTCTGGCGAGGGCCATAGCAGCAAGACGCCATCGCCTGCCCGCGCGGCTGCGCTGCGGCGAATCAAGTCGGGCGGCAGCACTGGGCGCATATTGGTTGGTACCCACAAGCTGTGTACGTCCGGGTCCGGTGCGCAGTAGCGCGCGCCGTCCACCCAGGGCAGCTCGTCGGCCGGGCCTATCAGCACCAGCAAGTCGCGCGTGGCAGCCACCGACAGGCGTGACAGCGCCTGCCCATCGACGCTGCGCAAGCGTGCGAGCAGGCGGCGCGTCACTGCGCCCGCCGTCACCATGCCCGATGGCGGCAGGGCTTCGCTACGCTCGCTCCACAAAAGTACCTGCATCAGTCACCGCTCGCCATGAGCACCAGGCGTGCGCGTGGTACCGCCAGTTCCGGCGGCATGGTGGCGTTGTCGAAATTGGCATCGATTTCGCGCAGCAAGGCTTCTGCCTGGGCTTGAGTCTCGGGCGACATCGCTTGCGCCAAAAGGCGCGCTGCGGTTTCGGTCAGTCGTGCCACTCGTGCCAGCGGCTGCTGGACGGCTTCCTCGACAACGGCGTGCAGCAGCGGATGGCGCGCTTCGGCCAGCAGGTCGCGCAGCGCTTCGCGGGCATTCTGCTGCCCCGTGCTGGTGGGGATGGCGTACACCAGCGGCCACAAATCGGCCCGGCTGGCCGTGGTGCGCCCCGCCAGCACGGTGGCCGCAGCAATCAAATGCTGGGCCTTGACAATGCGCCGGTCCGACAGCTGCACATTGGCCTGGCGCAGCAGGCGGATGGCCTGGGCCAGGTCGGCGCGGACCAGGCTCATGTCCACGTCGGGCACCGCGCGGTTCAGCATGTCCAGGCTGGCCAGATCGGCGCGCGCGGTCAGCGGCGCCTGGCCAACGGCCCAGCCACCGGCCAGCAAGTCTTCCAGTTTGTTGTCCGGGACCGCGTCCACAAATACGTGCAGCAGGAAGCGGTCTGCAAAAGCGGCCAGGCCTTCGTCTTCCGGCAAGCCATTGGCTGCGGCGACGCACACGCGCAGCGGGCAGCGAATACGCGTATGGCCGCGCCGGAACTGGCGCTCATTGAGCACACCAAGCAGGGTGTTGAGAATGGCCGTGGAGCCGAGGAAGACTTCATCGAGGAAGGCGATGTCAGCTTCCGGCAGCATGCCGCTGACGTCGGTTTCGACCAGGCCCTCGCGCAGCTTGCTCAGGTTGACCGGTCCGAACAGCTCGGATGGTTCGGTGAAGCGCCCCAGCAGGTACTCGAAATAATTGCCGCCCAAGCTTTGCGCCACGCGTCGCACCACCGCGCTTTTGGCCGTGCCCGGCGGGCCGACGACCAGCAAGTGTTCCTGTGCGACTGCTGCCAGAATCAATAATTCGGCCAGGTGCTCACGGTCGATCAAACCGGCCGTGGCGGCGCGGATCGCGTCGCGCAGGCGCGCGGCAGCTTCATTCATGTTCTGGGGCATGGCAACAGTGATAAAAAGGAATAGAAGATGCTATTCTATCAAATCAAAGTTGCACACAAATAAATATTGCGGCGAGGCAGGCGCATTGTTGTGCGCCTGCCTGATCGCTTAAATCGCTGCCAGGGCGTTGACCAGATCCTGGCGCAGGTCGTCGACGTGCTCGACGCCGACCGACAACCGGATCAGGCCATCGGTAATGCCCAGCAGCGCGCGCTGCGCGGGCGGGATGGTGGCATGGGTCATCAGCGCCGGGTGCTCGATCAGACTTTCCACCCCACCCAGGCTCTCGGCCAGGGTGAACACTTCGCAGCGTTCCAGGAAGCGGCGCGCGCCCGCCAGATCGGTGTCGAGCTGAATCGAGATGATGCCGCCAAAGCCGTTCATCTGGCGCTTGGCCAGTTCGTGCTGTGGATGCGACGCCAGGCCCGGGTAAAACACCTTGCCGACCTTGGGCTCCTGTTCCAGCCACTGCGCCAGCGCCAGCGCGCTGGCGCAATGGCGCTCCAGGCGCAGCGCCAGCGTCTTGATGCCGCGCAGGACCAGGAAGCTGTCGAACGGTCCCTGGATTGCGCCCACCGAGTTTTGCAGAAAGCCGATTTTTTCGGCCAGTTCCAGCTGGTGCGGGGCGGTGCCGGCGACGGCCACGCCACCAATGATGTCCGAGTGGCCGTTCATGTACTTGGTGGTCGAGTGGACCACGATGTCGATGCCGAATTCCAGCGGGCGCTGCACGATCGGGCTGGCGAAGGTGTTGTCGCACACGCTGATGATGCCGCGCTCG
The DNA here is from genome assembly GCF_900129765.1 of Massilia sp. CF038. Classification (GTDB taxonomy): domain Bacteria; phylum Pseudomonadota; class Gammaproteobacteria; order Burkholderiales; family Burkholderiaceae_D; genus Telluria_A. The sequence continues at coordinate 1,069,422 of NZ_FQWU01000002.1, read as the reverse complement.
CGGCAGATTTTCGCAATCGCGGCCAGATCGGCCAGCTTGAGCATCGGGTTGGTGGGCGTTTCGATCCAGACCATTTTGGTCTCGGGGCGAATCGCCGCCAGCAGTGCTTCCGGATTGGTCAGGTCGACGTAGGTAAATTCATGACCGGCGCTGCGCTTGCGCACGCGTTCGAACAGGCGGTAGGTGCCGCCATACATGTCGTCGCCGGCGATGATGTGCGAACCGCTGTCGGCCAGTTCGAGCACGCTGGAAATGGCGGCCAGGCCGGAAGCGAAGGCAAATGCCTGCGAGCCGCTTTCGAGGTCGGCCACGCAGCGCTCCAGCGCCCAGCGGGTCGGATTGTGCGAGCGGCCGTAATCCAGGCCCTTGTGCACGCCCGGGCTCTCCTGCACGAAGGTCGAAGTCGCGTAAATTGGCGGCATCACCGCGCCGGTGGTCGGGTCGGGCGACTGGCCACCGTGGATGACGCGGGTGGCAATATGTTTTTTGGTATTGGAGTCGGTCACGATACAGTCCTGCGCAAATGGTTAAGAAGGTCGAAGCGGGTGATCAGACCATAGAAACGCTGGCCATCGCTGATTACTGCCGTCAGACCGTGGTCGAGGATCTTGCGCAGCTGTTCCATGCTCGCTGTCGGCAGCAGGGTTTGCAGCTGCGCCGTCATGGTGCTGCCGACCAGGCTCTGGAACCGGGCCGGGTCGTTGGCAACATGCAGCAGCAAGTCCGATTCGTCGATGATACCAGCCAGCTGGCCATTGTCGATCACCGGCAGCTGCGCCAGGTCGGCGCTGCGCATGCGATTAAATGCCGTCATCAGCGTGTCCGATGGGGAGACCGACACCACGTCGCCTTCGTCGAAGCGGCGTCCGATCAGATCGCGCAGGTCGCCCAGGGTAGGGCGTACCAGCAAGCCCTGGTCGGCCATCCAGCCATTGCTGTAGACCTTGGTCAGGTAGCGCGTGCCGGTGTCGCACACGAAGGTGACCACGTTCTTTGGCGTGGTTTGCTCGCGGCAGTAGCGCAGGGCGGTGGCCAGCAACGTGCCGGACGAGGAACCAGCCAGAATGCCTTCCTGGCTCAGGAGCAGGCGTGCGGTGTTGAAGCTTTCTTCATCGTCGATGGTGTAGGCTTTTTTCACGCGCGACAGGTCGGCGATGGCGGGAATGAAGTCTTCGCCGATGCCTTCCACTGCCCACGAGCCGGCGTCGTCGCGCAGCACACCCGTATTGATATAGTCCGCCAGGATCGACCCCTTGGGGTCGGCCAGCACGAATTCCAGATTCGGCTGCACGTTCTTAAAGTAGTTGGACAGCCCGGTCAGGGTGCCCGAGGAACCCACGCCGACCACGATGGCATCGAGCTCGTGTCCGGACTGCTCCCACAATTCGGGGCCGGTGGTGGTCTCGTGCGCGAGTGGATTGGCTGGGTTGTTGAACTGGTCGGCAAACCAGGAGCCGGGGATTTCGCTGGCGATTTTGGCGGCCAGGTCCTGATAGTACTCGGGGTGGCCTTTGCCCACGTCGGAGCGGGTCAGGTGAATTTCGGCGCCCAGGGCTTTCAGGTGCAGCACTTTTTCAATCGCCATTTTATCCGGCACGACCAGGACCACACGGTAGCCCTTGATGCGCGCGACCAGCGCCAGGCCAAGGCCGGTATTGCCGGCCGTGGCTTCGACCACGGTGCCGCCCGGTTTCAGGCGGCCGTCTTTTTCGGCAGCCTCGATCATGGCGCGGCCGATGCGGTCCTTGATGGAGCCGCCGGGATTCTGGCTTTCGAGTTTCAGGAACAGCCGGCAAGGGCCGGTGTCAATGCGGGTCACTTCGATCAGCGGGGTATTGCCGATCAGGTTGAACAGTGCGGGTTGCGATGCTGCTGACATGGAAGCCTCCGAGGCCCGGCGCGCGTGGCACCTCGTGGGCGCCGCGTCCGGTTTTTGAAAAGGGCGGATCATAGTCGCGCCGTTATAAAAATGGAACGAATGATTTTATGCTTGTATATACATTATTTGCAACGACATAAAGCAAAACCACTACATCGTCCTCGCGAAGGCGGGGACCCATACCATGCTGAACAACTTCGGCGACATGGAATGGATCCCCGCCTTCGCGAGGATGATGTAGTGGTGAGTACACGTGCTATTTCTTGAGTTTGCGCCACAGGGTAGTACGGCTAATCCCAAGATGGCGCGCGGCTTCGTCACGTCGTCCGCCAAAGCGGGCCAGCACTTGCTCCACGCTTTCTTCATCAGCAGATGAAAGGACTGCCACGCCTCGCTGCAATTCTGGCGCCAGCGCCATCACAAACGCCGGCGTCAGCGCCTGCAGCGGCTCGGCCGCCAGAAACAGCGCCAGGCGCTCGGTCAGGTTGCGCAGTTCGCGCACATTGCCTGGCCAGTCATAGCGTTCAAGCAGCGGCGCGCACGCCATCACTTCCGCATGCAGATTTGGATGCGGCCGCGCCCCAAGCGCTGCCAGCGCATTCTTGAGCGACCATTCTGCCAATGGCGCAATATCGGCCGTGCGCGCACGCAGGGGCGCCAGTGACAGGCGCAATACAGCCAGCCGATAGAACAAGTCAGCCCGGAAGCGGCCTTCGCGCACCCGCGCCTCCAGGTCGCAATGGGTGGCGCTGATCACCCGTACGTCAACCGCAATGGGGCGCGTGCCGCCCACCCGCACCACTTCCCGCTCTTCCAGCACGCGCAGCAAGCGGGTTTGCAGTGGCAGGGGCATTTCACCGATCTCGTCCAGGAACAAGGTGCCACGGTTGGCTGCCTCGAACAAACCAGCATGGCCACCGCGGCGCGCACCAGTAAACGCGCCTTCCTCGTGACCGAACAGTTCCGATTCGAGCAGCGATTCGGCGATGGCGCCGCAATTGACAGCCACGAAGGGCCGGTTTGGTCCCAGGCTGCGCGGCCCCTCGCGGTGAATCGCCTGCGCCACCAGCTCTTTGCCGGTGCCCGTTTCGCCGTCGATCAGTACTGTTGCCGGCGAGCGGGCGTACAGCACCACGGCCTGGCGCAGCGTTTCCATGGCGGCCGAGTCGCCGCGCAGATCGTTCAGGCCATGCTTGGCGCGCAAGGTGTCGGCCACCACGGTGCGGCGGCCGCGGTTCGATTCGAGCTGGGTCAGGCGTGCCATTTCGAGCGCGTCGTCAAAGGCCTGGCGGATCGACGTGGCGGAATAGACGAAGACACCGGTCAAACCGGCTTCCTCGGCCAGATCGGTAATCAGGCCGGCGCCGACAATGGCTTCGATTCCCGCTGCTTTCAGGTCGTTGATCTGCGCCCGTGCGTCTTCCTCCGTCACGTAGGTGCGCTGGGCGATGTCAACGCCGAAGGTGGAGGCGAATTCTGCCAGTTGCGGCAGCTGTTCCTGATAGGTGATCACGCCGATCCGGTTCGACACGCGGCGCGCGCGGGCCAGCGCCTGCATCACGTCGAAGCCGCTGGCCTTGGCAATGACCACCGGGACCGAAACGCGGCCCTTGAGATAGGCGGCGTTCGATCCCGCCGCGATGACTACATCGCAGCGTTCCGTTGCCATGCGCTCGCGAATGTAGCGGGCGGCGTCGTCAAAACCCAGGTTGACCGGCTCGATCGAGGCCAGGTGGTCGTATTCAAGTGTGATGTCGCGAAACAGGTCGGACAGCCGGGAGACGGACACCGTCCAGATGACAGGTGTGTCCGGATTGTCGGTGCTGTTGCGGGGCAGGTTCATGTTTCAATTCTAGCGCGATTTCCATTCTTGTGTTTCATCGGAGTGTTTCATTTTTGTTTCACGTTTCAATTTGGTCTGGCGTGCAATTTTGCAAGTGCTTGATTTCATATGCTTTTACTGTTGCGTTACCCATGGCACGTTGCTTGCAATTGGAATGGCATTCCTCCACGCACCAAGGACCATTCATGACCAAGTACTCCCCAGGCGCCGCGTTCCGCAAAGCCGTCCAAGAAGAATCGCCACTGCAGGTGGTGGGCGCGATCAACGCCAACCACGCCTTGCTGGCCAAGCGTGCAGGTTTCAGGGCGATTTACCTGTCCGGCGGTGGCGTTGCAGCCGGTTCGCTGGGCCTGCCCGACCTGGGCATCTCGAATCTGGACGACGTACTGACCGACGTGCGCCGCATCACCGACGTGTGCGATCTGCCGCTGCTGGTTGATGTGGATACCGGTTTTGGCGCCTCCGCCTTCAACGTGGCGCGCACCGTCAAGTCGATGATCAAGTTTGGCGCCGCCGCGATGCACATCGAAGACCAGGTGGGCGCCAAGCGTTGCGGCCATCGTCCTGGCAAGGAGATCGTCACCAAGCAGGAGATGGTTGACCGCATCAAGGCAGCCGTCGACGCCCGCACCGACGACGACTTCGTGATCATGGCCCGCACCGACGCGCTGGCCGTGGAAGGTCTGGAATCGGCGCTTGACCGCGCCATGGCCTGCGTGGAAGCTGGCGCCGACATGATCTTCCCGGAGGCGATCACCGATCTGGCCATGTACAAAACCTTCGCCAACGCCGTCAAGGTGCCGGTACTGGCGAACATCACCGAATTTGGCGCGACGCCACTGTTTACCACCGACGAATTGAAGAGCGCCGATGTGGGTCTGGTGCTGTATCCGCTGTCGGCCTTCCGCGCCATGAACAAGGCGGCCGAGAATGTGTACGGGGCGATTCGCCGCGACGGCACCCAGAAGAACGTGGTCGACACCATGCAGACCCGCATGGAACTGTACGAACGCATCAATTATCACGATTTCGAGCAAAAGCTCGACGCGCTGTTCGCCGCGCAGAAAAAATAATGGCGGTGGCACCGGTGACCGTTCCCACATCGTGCTCGCGCAGGCGGGCACCCATGGCGCGCCAACGCAGAGAAGAACGTCTTCTCTGCGTTGCATTGCCATGGGTCCCCGCCTGCGCGAGGACGACGGCGTAGCGACAAACGGTGCCTTTGCCTCAATCATCCCCATCATCCCAGGAGACCCACAAATGAGTGAAGTACAAGCCCCGGCATTCAAGCCAAAAAAATCCGTTGCCCTGTCCGGCGTCACCGCAGGTAACACTGCCCTGTGCTCGGTCGGCAAGACCGGCAACGATCTGCACTATCGCGGCTACGACATTCTCGACGTGGCCGACAGCTGCGAGTTCGAAGAAATCGCCTTCCTGCTGGTGCATGGCAAACTGCCCAATGCGGCTGAACTGAAAGGCTACAAGGCGCACCTGAAGTCGATGCGCGGTCTGCCGCAGGCGGTCAAGTCCGCGCTGGAAGCGCTGCCCGCGTCGGCCCACCCGATGGACGTGATGCGCACGGGCGTGTCCACGCTGGGCTGCGTGCTGCCAGAAAAGGACGACCACAATATTCCCGGTGCGCGCGCCATTGCCGACCGCCTGATGGCGTCATTTGGTTCGATGCTGCTGTACTGGTACCACTTCAGCCACAATGGCAAGCGCATCGAAACCGAAACCGATGACGACTCGATCGGTGGCCACTTCCTGCACCTGCTGCATGGCGAAAAGCCGTCCGACTCGTGGGTCAAGGCGATGCACACTTCGCTGATCCTGTATGCGGAACATGAATTCAACGCCTCCACCTTCACCGCCCGTGTGATCGCCGGTACCGGTTCCGACATTCATTCGGCCATCACCGGTGCGATTGGCGCGCTGCGCGGACCCAAGCATGGCGGCGCCAACGAAGTCGCGCTTGAAATTCAGGAACGCTACGAGAACGCCGACGAAGCCGAAGCCGATATCCGCAACCGTGTGGCCAACAAGGAAGTGGTGATCGGCTTCGGTCATCCGGTGTACACCGTGTCCGACCCGCGCAACAAGGTCATCAAGGAAGTGGCGCGTTCGCTGTCGCAGGAAGCGGGCTCGATGAAGATGTTTGATATCGCCGAGCGTCTTGAATCGGTCATGTGGGAAGTCAAAAAGATGTTCCCCAATCTGGACTGGTTCTCGGCCGTGTCGTACCACATGATGGGGGTGCCAACTGCGATGTTCACACCGCTGTTCGTCATTTCACGCACATCCGGCTGGGCTGCCCACGTGGTGGAGCAGCGCATCGACAACAAGATCATTCGCCCAAGCGCAAACTATGTTGGTCCGGACGACCTCAAGTTCCTGCCGATCTCCGAACGCAAATAAGGCTAACGCATGAATACCCTTCACCGCAAACCTTTACCCGGCACGCAGCTCGATTACTTTGATGCGCGCGCCGCTGTCGACGCCATTGCGCCTGGCGCGTATGCCAAGCTGCCTTATACCTCGCGCGTGCTGGCAGAAAACCTGGTGCGCCGCTGCGACCCGGCCACGCTCGACGCGTCGCTCACGCAATTGATCGAGCGCCGCCGCGATCTGGACTTCCCATGGTTCCCGGCACGCGTGGTGTGCCACGACATTCTGGGCCAGACCGCGCTGGTCGATCTGGCCGGTCTGCGCGACGCCATTGCCCTGCAAGGCGGCGATCCGGCTGCCGTCAATCCGGTGGTGCCGACCCAGCTTGTGGTTGACCATTCGCTGGCTGTTGAATGCGGGGGCTTTGACCCTGACGCCTTTGACAAGAACCGCGCCATCGAAGACCGCCGCAACGAAGACCGCTTCGACTTCATCAACTGGACCAAGAAAGCCTTCAAGAACGTGGATGTGATCCCGCCCGGGAACGGCATCCTGCACCAGATCAATCTGGAACGCATGTCGCCCGTGATCCAGGCGCAGGACGGCGTGGCCTTCCCGGATACGCTGGTCGGCACCGACTCGCACACCCCGATGGTGGACGCCTTGGGCGTCATCGCCATCGGCGTGGGCGGCCTGGAAGCGGAAAGCGTGATGCTGGGCCGCGCCTCGTGGATGCGCCTGCCGGACATTATTGGCGTCGAACTGACGGGCAAACCGCAACCTGGCATTACCGCCACCGATACCGTGCTGGCGCTGACCGAATTTTTGCGCAAGCAGAAGGTGGTGTCGTCCTACCTGGAGTTCTTTGGCGAAGGCGCCAATCACCTCACACTGGGCGACCGCGCCACGATTTCCAACATGGCGCCGGAATACGGTTCGACTGCCGCCATGTTCTACATTGACGAGCAAACCATCAAGTATCTGAAGCTGACGGGCCGCGACGACGATACCGTCAAGCTGGTGGAGACTTATGCCAAGCACACCGGCCTGTGGGGCGAAAGCCTGAAAACCGCCGAGTACGAGCGCGTTCTCAGTTTCGATCTGTCTTCGGTGGTGCGCAATATCGCCGGTCCGTCCAATCCGCATAGCAGGGTGCCGACGTCGGAACTGGCCGCGCGCGGCATCAGCGGCGTGGTCGAAAACGAGCCAGGTCTGATGCCCGACGGCGCCGTCATCATCGCTGCCATCACCAGCTGCACCAACACCAACAACCCGCGTAACATGATTGCGGCGGGCCTGCTGGCGCGTAACGCCAACGCACGTGGCCTGACCCGCAAGCCATGGGTGAAAAGCTCGCTTGCCCCAGGCTCCAAAACCGTGACGCTGTACCTGGAAGAAGCTGGCCTGATGCCCGAGCTGGAGCAGCTTGGCTTTGGCGTGGTCGCTTACGCCTGTACCTCGTGCAATGGCATGTCGGGCGCGCTCGATCCCGTGATCCAGAAGGAAGTGGTTGACCGCAAGCTGTATGCCACCGCGGTTTTGTCCGGCAACCGCAACTTCGATGGCCGTATTCACCCGTACGCCAACCAGGCCTTCCTGGCCTCGCCGCCACTGGTGGTGGCGTATGCGATTGCCGGCACCATCCGCTTCGATATCGAAAAGGATGTGCTGGGCACTGACGCCAGCGGCCAGCCAGTCACGCTCAAGGATATCTGGCCTAGCGACGAAGAGATCGATGCGATCGTCGCCGCCAGCGTCAAGCCGGAGCAGTTCCGCAAGGTCTACATTCCGATGTTCGCCAAGCAGGCCGACGACGGCCTGAAAGTGAGCCCTCTGTACGACTGGCGTCCGCAGACTACCTATATTCGCCGTCCGCCGTACTGGGAAGGCGCACTGGCAGGCGAGCGCACCATGAAGGGCATGCGCGCGCTGGCCGTTTTGGGCGACAACATCACCACCGACCACCTGTCGCCGTCGAATGCGATCATGCTTGACAGCGCCGCCGGCGAGTACCTGGCCAAAATGGGTTTGCCGGAAGAGGACTTCAATTCCTACGCTACCCACCGCGGTGACCACCTGACGGCGCAACGGGCCACCTTTGCCAATCCCACCCTCAAGAACGAGATGGTGCTTGTCGACGGCAAGGTCAAGGCAGGTTCGCTGGCGCGCATCGAGCCGGAAGGCAAAGTCACACGTATGTGGGAAGCCATCGAAACCTACATGGAGCGCAAGCAGCCCTTGATCGTGATTGCCGGGGCCGACTACGGCCAGGGTTCCTCGCGCGACTGGGCCGCCAAGGGTGTGCGTCTGGCCGGCGTGGAAGTCATCGTGGCCGAAGGCTTCGAGCGCATTCACCGCACCAATCTGGTCGGCATGGGCGTGCTGCCGCTCGAGTTCAAGCCGGGCGTCAACCGCCTGACGCTGGGCATCGACGGCACTGAAACCTTTGACGTGATTGGCGAGCGCACCCCGCGTGCCACGCTGACGCTGGTCATCCATCGCAAAAACGGCGAACGGGTGGACGTGCCGGTGACCTGCCGTCTCGATACAGCTGAAGAACTGTCGATCTATGAAGCCGGCGGCGTGCTGCAGCGCTTCGCGCAGGACTTCCTTGAATCGGCAAAGGCGGCATGATGGTCCACCAGGCACAAGTAAAGATCGCTGCCACCTACATGCGTGGCGGGACCAGCAAGGGTGTGTTTTTCCGGCTGCAGGATTTGCCTGCCACCGCGCAACTGCCGGGCGCTGCGCGCGACCGTCTGCTGCTGCGCGTGATTGGCAGTCCGGACCCGTACGGTAAACAGATCGACGGCATGGGCGGGGCCACCTCGTCCACCAGCAAGGCTGTCATCCTGTCGGCCAGTACCCGTGAAGGACATGACGTCGACTATCTGTTTGGCCAGGTCGCCATCGACAAGGCTTTCGTTGACTGGAGCGGCAACTGCGGCAACCTGTCGGCGGCAGTGGGGTCGTTCGCGATTTCGGCCGGCATGGTCGATCCGGCCCGCATTCCGCAGGATGGCGTCGCCGTGGTCCGCATCTGGCAGGCCAACATCGGCAAGAGCATCATTGCGCATGTGCCGATCAGGGGCGGCCAGGTGCAGGAAACGGGCGACTTCGAACTCGATGGCGTCACCTTCCCGGCCGCCGAAGTGCAGCTTGAATTCCTTGATCCGGCGGCGGAAGAGGAGGGCGCGGGCGGCTCCATGTTCCCGACCGGGAATCTGGTCGATGAGCTGGAGGTGCCCGGCATCGGCACCTTCAAGGCGACCATGATCAATGCCGGCATTCCGACCATCTTTATCGATGCGGCAGCAGCAGGCTACAGCGGCACCGAGCTGCAGGACGCGATCAACAATGACCCGGAGGCGCTGGCGCGCTTCGAGACCATTCGCGCCCACGGCGCGGTGCGCATGGGCTTGATCGCTCACGTGGCCGAAGCGGCCAAGCGCCAGCACACGCCGAAGGTGGCGATCGTGGCGGCGCCAGCGGACTATACCTCCTCCAGCGGCAAGCAGGTCAAGGCAGGCGATATTGATCTGAATGTGCGCGCTCTGTCGATGGGCAAGCTGCACCACGCGATGATGGGAACGGCGGCGGTCGCAATCGGCACCGCCGCCGCCATTCCGGGCACGCTGGTGAACCTGGCTGCCGGCGGCGGTGAGCGCAGTGCCGTGCGCTTCGGTCATCCATCTGGAACGTTGCGGGTTGGCGCCCAGGCCAGTTTCGAGGACGGCGAATGGCGTGTGAAGAAAGCCATCATGAGCCGCAGTGCGCGCGTGTTGATGGAAGGCTGGGTGCGGGTGCCCGGCGACGCGTTTTAAAATCACCATCATCGCCCTCGCGCAGGCGGGGGCCCATACCACGTTACCGAATTCCGACACGTGGCATAGGCCCCCGCCTTCGCGAGGGCGATGTCCATGGGCGATATGAGTAACTGACGACGCGTTTTACATTGGCTCCATCGCCCTCGCGCAGGCGGGGGCCCATACCACGTTTCCGGATCGGACACGTGGCATAGGCCCCCGCCTTCGCGAGGGCGATGTCCATGGGTGGTATGAGTACCCGACGACGCGTTTTACATTAGCTCCATCGCCCCCGCCTTCGCGAGGGCGATGTTTAGTGTGGTAAGAATGCCCGGTCCGTGCCACGTGCGCGCGCCGGGCATTTGTTTTTTTGTCTATTTATATGGATTCCATGCAATTGTGGTTTATGATCGAAGCTCACCTGGCTTCCGCCCCCAAGGCGGTTATCTGTCGTAGTGGGACATGGATCGCGTACCAACCAACCTCGATTTCCTCGCTGACGCATTACAGCTGATCGCCGCGCCGGCCTGTGCCTGCGATGCAGCCGGTATTGTCTTCGCCGCCAACGCCGAACTGCTTGCGCTGCTCGGTACCGACCCCAATGGCGCGCGTCTGATCGACCTGCTCAATCCATCTCAACGACCTGCCGCCGAAGACCTTTTCGATGCGGCAAACCTGTCCATGCAGCGCTGGGAAAGCGTGCTGCTGGATGACGAACACGCTATCGCCGTCCAGGTGACGGCCAAGCCGCTGCCAGGCGGGAACGGGGCCACCTTCGTGTTTACGGATCTGCGCCGCTTCGAGGGCGATCAGGCGGCTTTGCGCACAACGCTGCTTGAGCAAAAAGCGATCCTGGAAAATGCGGCAGTGGGCATCATGCTTAGCGGTGACCGCACCATCAAGGAGTGCAATATACGCGCGGCGGAAATGTTCGGCTATGCCGACCATGAACTGATCGGCATGAGCAGCGTGAGCATCTTCCCGTCGGTGCTGGCATACGAAGAGATGGGGCGCGATGCCAGCCCGGCGCTGGCGCGCGGCGAGGCCTACACCAGCGAACTGCAATTGCGCTGCAAGGATGGCCGCTTGCTGTGGTGCCGCCTGTACGGACGTGCCGTCGATCCGCATAACAGCGCGCACGGTACCATCTGGATCATCGAGGATATCGACGAGCCTCATCACAACGAATCGAAGTTGCGCCGCGCGGTACTGGAAATGCAGGCCATCATGGACAACGCGCCGCTGGCGATCGCCTTCCTGCGCGATCACAAGGTGATGCGCTACAACCGCCAGTTTGCCAACATGTTCGGTCTGAGCGAAGACAGTGGCATCGGTGTCGACGCGCGCCGGTTGTACGCGCCCGATGCCGGCTACGATGCGGTGCTGGCCGAAGCAGTACCGCTGCTGCGCGCCGGCCGCCCGTATCAAAGCGACGTGCGCATGCAGCGCCACGATGGTTCCGGCTTCTGGGCCCATGCCTTCCTGTATGCGATCAACAGCGGCCGCGAACGGATCGACGCCATCTGGATTCTGGATGACAGGACCGCGCAAAAGGCGGCCGAGGAAGCCACGCGCCAGGTCCTGCTGGAGCAAAAGGCCATTTTGGACAATGCTTCTGTCGGCATCCTGTTCAGCGAAGGCGGGATCATGATGTCGTGTAATCCCCGCTTCGCCGAAATGTTCGGCTATACGCAAGATCAGATGACGGGCATGCGCGCCGTCGAAGTGTTCCCTTCGCCCGAGGTGTACCAGGCCTTTGGCCAGGCCGCCGGCCCTCTGCTTGGCAATGGTCTGCCGTTCGAACAATCCGAGTTCCAGTTCAAGAAGCGCGATGGCTCGCTGTTCTGGTGCCGCGTGCGCGCCAAGGCAGTCGACACCGACCGCAGCGAAGAAGGCACCATCTGGATCCTCGAAGACGTGACCGAGGCGCGCCAGACCCTGATCGAAGTGCAGGCGCTGATGACGAATGCCTCGATCAGCATCCTGTACACCAAGAACCGGATGATCACGCGCTACAACCGCGGCTTTGCCGATATGTTCGGCTACACCGCCGAGGAAGCCATGGGCCTGCCCGGACGGGCACTGTATCCAAGCGACGCGGTGTACGCGCGCGTGGGTGCGATGGCAGCGCCCTTGCTGTCGGTCGGCAAACCGTTCCAGACCGAAGTCGAGATGGCGCGCAAGGATGGCACGCTGATGTGGTCCCAGCTGATCGGCTACGTGGTCAATCCGAATGAACCGAACCAGGGCACGATCTGGATCATCGAAGACCGCACCGATGCCAAACGCGCGGAAGAATCCCTGCGCAACGCGCTGCTGGAAAATCAGGCGATTCTCGACAGTGCGGTGCTGGGCATTGCGGTCGTTGAAAATGGCTTCAACCTGCGCTGCAATACCAAGATGGAAGAGCTGTTCGGCTATGCACCGGGCGAAATCAATGGCTTGTCGGTGCAAGTGCTGTACCCCGACAAAACCAGTTGGGAGCAGGCGCGCACGGAGACGGCGCGCGACTTCCGTGCTGGCCGCGTCAGCATGTCCGAGTTCCAGCTGGTGCGCAAGGACGGCAGCCTGTTCTGGGCGCGCCTGTCGGGCCGTCCCTTCGATCTGGCTCAGGCCACCGGCCGCTCGGTTTGGGTAGTCGATGACGTGACGGCGCGCCGCGAGGCGGCCGAATCCGTGCGCCGCGCGCGCGACGAGCTGGAAGTACGGGTGCTGGAACGCACCGCCGAACTGGCGGGTGCCAACGCGCTGCTGCAAGGCGAGATCGTCGAGCGGCGCCAGGCCGAGGCACGCGTGCACCACATGGCCTATCACGACAGCCTGACCGGTTTGCCCAATCGCGCCTTGCTGGCCGACCGGCTTGACCGTGCCATGCTGGCCGTGCAGCGTACCGACCGCAAGCTGGCAGTCATGTTCATTGACCTGGACCGCTTCAAGACCATCAATGATTCGCTGGGCCACCTGACAGGCGATTTTTTGCTCAAGGAAGTGGCCAGCCGTCTGTGCCGCGCGGTGCGCGCGAGCGACACCGTGGCGAGGCTGGGCGGTGACGAATTCGTGGTCCTGGTGCCGGGCATCCGCCTGCCGGAAGAGTGCAGCAACGTGGCCGAGAAGATTATCGAAGCGCTGGCCTCGGCCTTTCCGTTCGAAGAGCGCCTGCTGCACATCACGCCCTCGATCGGGATCAGCATGTATCCGGATGACGGGGGCGATGTCGAAACGCTGATGCGCCACGCCGACGCGGCCATGTACCACGCCAAGGCCAACGGACGCAATAACTACCAGTTCTTCATGCAGCGCATGAACCAGGCGGCGGCCCAGCATTTCGAGCTTGAAAGCAGCTTGCGCGGGGCGCTGGCCAAGGAAGAATTCGAGCTGTTCTTCCAGCCTATTATCGACACCGGCACGCGCCGCCTGCACACCATGGAGGTGCTGCTGCGCTGGCGCCGCCCGCCCGAAGGGCTGGTGCTGCCGGACCACTTCATTCCCATCATCGAAGACAATGGCCTGATTGTGCCGATTGGCGAATGGGTGATGCGGCGCGCCTGCCAGCAGATCGTCACCTGGCAGCAGCAAGGCCTGCAGCCGGTGCCGCTGGCCGTGAACCTGTCACCGCGCCAGTTCATGAACCGCGGTCTGATCGAGTCAATCCGCAAGGTGCTCGACGAAACCGGGATCGATCCGGCCCTGCTGGAATTTGAAATTACCGAGACCGCGCTGATGCAGCACGGCGAGCAGACACTGGAAATTCTGGACCAGATCAACGGCCTGGGGATTCGTTTGTCGATCGACGACTTCGGCACCGGATATTCGAGCCTGGCGTATCTGAAGCGGTTCCCGGTCAAGAAGATCAAGATTGACCGCGCCTTTATCAAGGACCTGGAAGACAGTTCGGAAGACCGCGCCATTGTCAGCGCCATCATTGCTCTGTCCAACAGCTTGCAGCTGTCGGTGGTGGCAGAGGGCGTGGAAACGGAAGGGCAGTACGCCCTGCTCAAGGAGAAGGGCTGCCAGTTTGCGCAGGGCTATCTGTTCTCGCAGCCGATGCCCGCTGCTGCTGCCGCTGGCGCCTTGAGCGCGGCGCCGGCGAAATCGTAAGTTACGACAGGGTAGCGATCACCGGTGCGTGGTCCGACGGCTGTTCCCATTTGCGCGGGGCGCGGTCGATGGTGCAGGCGGTGCAGCGTTTGGCCAGCGCGGCCGACAGCAGGATATGGTCGATGCGCAGCCCCTTGTTTTTCTGGAAGCCGAGCATGCGGTAGTCCCACCAGCTGAAGGATTTGTCGAGCTGCTCGAACATGCGGTAGGAATCGGTCAGCCCCAGATCCATCAAGCCGGTCAGCGCCGCGCGTTCCTTGTCCGAACACAGAACCTGGCCTGCCCATGCCACCGGGTCGTGCACATCGCGGTCTTCCGGGGCGATATTGTAATCGCCCAGAATGGCCAGGCCCTGGTCGGCATGGGTGATCATTTCTTCGGCCAGCCACTCGCGCAGGGCCGCCAGCCACGCCAGCTTGTACACATATTTGTCAGTGTCGACCGCCTGGCCGTTGGGCACATAGGCGCATATGAAACGGACCCCGCCGACGGTGGCGGCCAGGATGCGCTGCTGTTCGTCGGAATAGCGCGGATTGTTCTTGACCACGTCGCTGATGGGCAGGCGCGACAGGATGGCCACGCCGTTGTAGGTTTTTTGCCCGCTGAAGACGACTTGGTAGCCTGCCGAATTAATTTCAGAAATGGGGAACTTGTCGTCAGTGAGTTTGGTCTCTTGAAGGCAGAGTACGTCTACTGGATTTTCTTCCAGCCAGCGCAGCAGATGCGGCAGGCGAACTTTCAAGGAATTGACGTTCCAAGTTGCAATTTTCATGGGGGAGGGGGCAATGTTGCGAAGCAGGCAGTATCAACCTATCAGTGCTTTAGTGCAAGAAGCGCAGATTGTCACTCAAACCGCTTAGAAAGTTGCAGTCATAACATCTTTGACAAAAACACATATTTTCTTTACACTCAACAATCGGAACATTATGCAGTGTGCCTAAAGGCTCGCAGCAAACTGTTTCAAAGTGTAACAACAGTAATACAAAACAACGTTTTTGGACTATTGTTACCTTTGGGGAATAAAAAATTGCATTCTTATAACTGAGAGAGTAATATATAGTTGAATAGCGGTATGGTTGGGGAGAGGCCAGCCGCTAGTTGCCCGTTGGAAGTGTCGTAGTACATGTCCTGGAAGGCAGTTTCTGCCCGATAGGTGGTTCTAGTTGGAAAAGTATTTTCCGCTAGGGATAAAAATGCGAACACAGCATTTATAAAGGATTGAAATGCGAAATGCATTTGAAGCATGGGCCCAGCGCGATGGCCACATCGTACGCCGCCGTGAAGACAAACCCGATGAATACCTCGTTTTCGAAACGCAGCGCCGCTGGGTCATCTGGCAAGCCGCGTTAGCGCATGGCAAAACTGCAGCTGCAACGGCAAAGCCTGCCGCGGCAAAAGCAGTGCCGAAGGATGCGCCAGTCGAAGGCGTTCGCGCCGCTGCGCCGGCCACTAGCGATGAGAGTGCGGTACGTAACCGCGTGCTCAACGAAGTGCTCGACGCGTTCAGCGACCTGGACGACAGCGCAGGCATCGAAGGCGTCCTCAAGGTGATCCAGGGATTGAAGAAAAAGCAGAAGGCGCTGGCTGAAGACAAGTCCGAGAACTGATGCAGTTCCGGCACTATAAGGGTGGACTGTACCAGTTGGTATGCGTGGCCACGCTTGAGTCTGACTTGTCCGAAATGATCGTCTACACTGCACCAGACGGGTCCTACTGGACCCGTCCGCGGGACGTTTTTTTCCAGATGATCGAAGTCGACGGCACGCTCGTGCAGCGCTTCACCCCGGTAGAGTAGTCACGGCCCGAGCTGCGGCCATGTTCACAGGATCGATTATGCGCGTCAGCCAGGCAGTGGTGGGCTTTGTTCTATGCAGCGCTTCGCTGGGCGCATCGGCCGAAACGGTGGGCGCGGTCGATACCGCGTTCAAGCTGCTCGGTCCCGATCACAAGGTCGTGGTCGAAGTGTTCGATGATCCCAAGGTCAATGGCGTGAGCTGCTATCTGTCGCGCGCAAAAACGGGCGGCATCAAGGGCGCCATTGGTCTGGCCGAAGACAAGGCCGATTCTTCCGTCGCCTGCCGCCAGGTGGGCGCCATTTCCTTCAACGGCAGCGTGCCGCGCCAGGATGAGGTGTTCACCGAGCGCGCCTCGATCTTTTTCAAGCACGTGCGTGTGGTGCGCATGGTCGACAGCAAGCGCAACGCGCTGGTCTACCTGGTGTACTCGGACCGCCTGGTCGACGGCAGCCCGAAAAACAGCGTGACCGCAGTGCCGGTCCCCGCAAATCAGCCAATTCCGCTAAAGTAACCCTGAAGATCGCCGCGCGTTTGCCGTAAACAGCGTGCAAGGCAGTGTGAAACAGGTGGAGACCATGGCAAAAATGAATCGAATCTATGTGCTGGCGCTGGCGGCGGCAGCCCTTGTATTGGGCGGTTGTGCCTCGCTGGGCGACAGTCCCGAACAGGCGCTGATGGTGCGCGCGGTGCAGGACAATCGCGAAATCGGTAACGTCGGCTGCGTGCTGACCAACGATGCTGGCCGCTGGTTCGTGACAGCGCCAGGCCACGTCTCGATCCGCAAGAGCGCGGGCAATCTGTTCGTCGACTGCAAAAAAGGCAATGCCAGCGTGGGGCAGGAGCGTTTTGCATCGCGCCCCAACAACATGGCCACCATTGGCAACGCGGTGACCACGGCAGGCCTGGGCTACCTGTACGACAAGCGCACCGGGGCCGGCTTCGAATACCCCGAAACGCTGACCGTGCTGATGGTGCCCACCGGACGCGCGCCCGATGGCCCCCTGCGCGACGAGCCACAAGAGACAGAATTGCATTGATCGGGGCCCGGACGTAAAAAAAGCAGCTTCGCAGCTGCTTTTTTTACGTCTGCACGAACGCTGATCAGGTGCGGTTGATCAGGAAGGTCGCCAGCAAAGGCACGGGACGGCCGGTTGCGCCCTTGGCGCCGCCCGACTTCCATGCGGTGCCGGCGATGTCGAGGTGGGCCCAGGTGTACTTGCGGGTGAAGTTTTCCAGGAACGCCGCCGCGGTGCAGCTGGCGCCGCCCGGGGTGCCGATGTTGGCCAGGTCGGCAAAGTTGGACTTGAGCTGCTCGTTGTACAGCTCACCGATCGGCAGGCGCCATGCGGTATCGCTGGCGTTCTGGCCGGCGTCAAGCAGTTCTGCGGCCAGCTTTTCGTGGGCGGCATCGGTGCGCGTGAACAGGCCCGAGTTGTGGTGGCCCAGGGCCACGATGCAGGCGCCCGTCAGGGTAGCGATGTCGACCACGGCGGCCGGGTTGAAGCGCTCGGCGTAGGTCAGGGCGTCGCACAGAATCAGGCGGCCTTCGGCGTCGGTATTGAGCACTTCGATGGTCAGGCCGTTCATCGAGGTGACGATGTCGCCTGGCTTGGTGGCGCGGCCCGACGGCATGTTTTCGCAGGCGGCGACGATGCCGATCACGTTGAGCTTCAAGCCCATTTCACCAATGGCGCGGAAGGTCCCCAGCACCGACGCGGCGCCGCACATGTCGTACTTCATTTCGTCCATGCCAGGACCGGCCTTGATCGAAATGCCGCCCGTGTCAAAGGTGATGCCCTTGCCGACCAGGACCACCGGTGCATCCTTGGCCTTGCCGCCCATGTGCTTGAGAACGATGAATTTCGGCGGCTCTTCGCTGCCGTTGGTCACCGACAGGAAGCTGCCCATCTTGAGCGCTTCGAGCTGCTTGCGCTCCAGGACTTCGACTTCGAACTTGAATTCCTTGGCCAGTTTTTTGGCGGTGTTGGCCAGATAGGTCGGGGTGCAGACGTTGGCCGACAGATTACCCAGTTCCTTGGTCAGGTTCATGCCGTTGGCAATGGCAGTGGCCTGGGCCAGCGCGGTCTTGCTTTCGGTATTGGCAGCGGCAGCCAGGGTGATCTTGTGCACGCCCGCAGGTGCCGGGTCTTTCTTGCTTTTCTGGGTGTCGGTACGGAACACGCTCTCGTGCGCGGCGATGACGATGGTGCGCATGGCCCATGCTGCATCGCGCTCTTTCACATCGGCGAGCGGTAATGCGATAATGGCGTCCTGGCAGCCCAGCGAAGCGAAGGCTTTGAGGGTTGCGCCAACGGCGGAAGCGAAGCTTTTTTCGCTGACAGCGTCATCGCTGCCCATGCCGACCAGCAGTACGCGGCTGGCGGCGGCGCCACTGACGTCGCGCAGCAGCAGGGTGCTGCCGGCCTTGCCGGACAGGTCGCCCGATTTGAGCGCTGCGGTGATTTCACCACCCTTGTCGAGGGCTTTAGCTTCCTGCGAGAGTTTTTTATTTTCGAACACCGCAACCGCGATGCAGCCAGATTTCGCTGCAGCGATGGTGTTTTTTGTGTCGAATGCTTTTATGCTAAAGTCCATTTGAATCTCCATTTCGTGTATTAGCGTACCGTGACGCGCACTGCCTAACCTGTGATTATAACTTTCGAATGATCTTCCAACGCGCATTGCGTCGTGAACTTGCCGCTTCGGCCGGCGCTACCTTCACTGTTCTGTTTACCGTCCTGGTGACCTGGACCCTGATTTCGATCCTGGGCAAGGCGGCCGGCGGCAAAGTCGCGTCGGGCGACGTGGTCGCGCTGATCGCGTTCGCAATGTTGAATTATCTGCCAACTATCCTGACTCTCACCAGCTTTATTTCTGTTTTGGCGGTCGTGACGCGCACCTATCGCGATTCCGAGATGGTCGTCTGGTTCGCCTCCGGCCTGTCGCTCACGCGCTGGATCCGTCCCGTGCTGATCTTTGGCTTGCCGCTGGTGATACTGACCGCATCGCTGTCGCTGTTCGTCACTCCGTGGGCCAAAATGAAGAGCAGCGAATTCGTGCAGCGCTTCGAAAAGCGCGAAGACCTCAAAAAAGTCTCGCCCGGCCAGTTCAAGGAATCCTCGTCGGCCAATCGGGTCTTCTTTGTCGAAGGCGTCTCCGGCGAAGCCACACTGGTGCACAATGTGTTCGTCAATACGGTGGAAGACAAACTCAATACGGTGGTCGTGGCCAAGGAAGGCGTGATCGAACCGGATGGCAAAGGCGGCCAGTTCCTGGTCCTGAAAAACGGACGCCGCTACCAGGGCAACCCGGGCCAGGCCGACTTCCAGTCGATGGAATTTGAACGCTATTCCATGCGCGTGGCCACCCAGGGGCCGGTGGCGGACGGCGAATTGCCCACTGACGCCCTGTCCACCCAGGAGCTGCTGGCCACGCCCAACCGCAGCACGCGCGCCGAACTGCTGTACCGCATTGGCGCGCCAATCACGTGCTTCCTGCTGATCCTGCTGGCCATTCCGCTTGGTTTCGTCAACCCGCGCGCGGGCAGCGCCACCAACCTCATTCTGGCACTGCTGATCTTCATTACCTACCTGAACCTGTCGAAAATGAGCCAGGCCAGCGTGGCCCAGGGCAAGTCGGAATTTGCCATGGCCTGGTGGCCGCTGCACCTGCTGGTCGCGCTGTGGGTGCTGGCCATGTTCGTCTGGCGCCTCAATCCGAATCACCGCTATCACCCCAAGGTCCTGTGGGCTGCGCTCAAGCGCCCCCGCCTGGCACCGCAAGGAGCCCCCCACAAATGAAGATCCTGCAGCGTTATTTTTTCGTCTCGATCATGCAGGCGGTGGCGTTTGTGCTGGTCGCATTCCTGGCACTGTCGGCGTTTTTCGATCTGACCGGTGAACTGCCTTCGGTCGGCAAGGCCGGTTATGCGATTCAGCATGCCTTCCTGTACGTGCTGCTGCGGGTGCCGTTTCACGTGTACGAGGCAATGCCGGTGGCAGCGCTGATCGGCACCGTGTACGCCATGGCGCAATTTGCCTCCAGCTCCGAGTTCACCATCATGCGCGCCTCGGGCATGTCGACCCGCCTGGCAGCGTGGATGCTGTTTAAAATCGGTATTGTGCTGGTGCTGGTCACGTTTGTGTTTGGCGAACTGATTGCGCCGCGTACCGCGCCGCTGGCCGAGCGCCTCAAGCTGACAGCCCGCGGCGCCACCGTGTCGCAGGGCTTTGTGTCGGGCATGTGGACCAAGGATGTGGTGCGCAGTGAAGGCATTACCGGCAAGGTGACGGGCTCGCGCTTTTTCAATGTGCGCCAGTACCGCAACGATGGCCTGCTGCAGGACGTACGGCTGTACGAGTTCGACACCAGCTTGCGCATGCGCAGCCTGATCACCGCGGCGCGCGCCACCTTTAAAGGTGACAATACCTGGCGCCTGGAAGAGGTGACCGAGACCACCTTCTCGAATACGGGGCCGCTGCCCGACGGCGCTTCCAGCGGTACCGGCCCGGCCACCTTTGGCCAGGAGACCAGCCGGGTCACCACACGCAAGCTGGCCGGCATGGACCTGGTGTCGGAAGTGACGCCCAAGATCATCGCCGTGTCGGCCTCCGATCCAGACCGCATGTCGGCCAACGAGCTGGCGGTCTACACCCGTCACCTGAGCGAAAACAAGCAGGAGAGCGAGCGCTTCAAGATCGCATTCTGGAAGAAGCTGTTTGACCCGCTGGCCATTTTCGTGATGATGGCGCTGGCGCTGCCGTTCGCCTATCTGCAAACGCGCAGTGGCGGTGTGAGCCTGAAGATTTTTGTTGGCATCATGATCGGCTTTGGCTTCCTGCTGATCAATACGCTGTTCTCGCACCTGGGCGTGTTAAGTGCCATGCCAGCCGTTCTGACGGCCATTGCGCCCAGCCTGGTATTCCTGCTCCTTGCGCTGGGGGCGTTATGGAAAGTGGAGCGCGCATGACACGCGCCCTGGTTTTATTTGCACACGGTGCGCGCGCTGCCTCCTGGGCGGCGCCGTTCGAACGCTTGCGCGACCTGACGCAGCAGCGCATGCCGGACGTGCCGGTGTCGCTGGCGTTTCTGGAATTGATGGAGCCGCGCCTGCCGGCCCACGTGCAAGCGCTGGCCGAGGGCGGAGTTACCGGCCTGACCATCGTGCCGGTGTTTCTGGGGCAGGGCGGGCATCTGCTGCGCGACCTGCCGCTGATGGTCGATCAGCTGCGTGCCGATCACCCGCACCTGGCGATCGAGGTGGCCGGTGCGGTGGGCGAAGACCCGGCCGTGCTGCAAGCCATGACGGACTACTGCGTGCGCGCCTTCGGCAGCGCCGGCTAGACTAGCCGCTGGCGCGTGGTTTCGCGTACCACCAGTTCAAGCGGCGGCAGCACCGACGCCACCGGCGTGCCATTGATGAGCGCCAGCAGCGCGCCGGTCACGGTGCGCCCCATCTCGTACAGCGGCTGACGCACTGTCGTCAGTGGCGGGGTGGTGTAGGCCGATCCGGGCAAATCGTCGAAACCCACCAATGACATGTCTTCCGGTACCCGGATCCCGCGCCGGTACAGGCCCAGGCGCGCGCCGTAGGCCGACAAATCGTTGGCCGCAAAAATGGCGCTGAACTGGCCGCCGGCGGCAAACAGCGCGTCGACCGCAGCCATGCCGCCCGCTTCGTGCAGATCGCTTTCGGCCACCAGCGCCGGGTCGACTTCAATGCCTGCTTCGCGCAGCGCGCGCGTGTAGCCGATCATGCGTTCGGCCACATCGTCATTGTCGGCGGGGCCGGTAATGAAGGCGATGCGGCGGTGGCCCAGTTCGATCAGGTGCCGCACTGCCATGTAGGCGCCGTTGTCGTGGTCGAGGCGGAAGCCGTGGGCGTTATGGCCGTTCAAGCCACGCCCGGTCGCCACAATCGGGCGCTGGGCGGCAAATTTAAGAATGGCGTCTTCGCCGATTCTGCCCGACAGCAGGATGATGCCGTCTACCTTGCGCCCGACCAGCAGGGCAATGCGCTGCGCTTCCTCCTGCGCGTCCCAGTGGCCGCTGACGATCACGGACGCGTAGCCGGTGCCTTTGAGGCCGTCGTCCACGCCGCGCAAGGTCTCGTCGAAGAAGGGACTGGCGATATCCTGCACCACGATCCCGATGGTCATCGAGCGCCCCTTCTTGAGCGCCTGCGCCATCTGGTTGGGGGCAAAATTCATTTGCTCGATGGCTGCCAGCACCGCCTGGCGCTTGTCGTCTGACACCTTGGCGGTGCCGTTGAGGATGCGCGAAACAGTGCTGGGCGAGACGCCGGCCTGGCGGGCGACGTCGATCAGGGTCGAGGGTGGGGCTGCGTGGTCGGGAGCGCTCAAGTGGATTCCGGTGAAGTCTCTTTGACGCGGAGGTTACCATGGCAAGTGTGGTTTGCCAGTAAAAAAGCTGCACGGCCGCAGCCGCGCTCCCGCACGCTGGGGGTAAAATGTGAAATCATGACCAGCAAACAACAGCACATTCGGCACGATCTGCTGCCGCAAAAGACCGCCAAAGGCGGCATCCGATTCACCTTCGAGGGCGGCCCGGACACCGCTTCAGTGGCCGTGGCGGGTACCTTCAACAGCTGGGTGGGCGATGCCGCGCCCCTGACCCGCGTCGGCGCGAACACCTGGCAGACCACGGTCAGGGCGGATCCCGGACGCCATCACTACAAATTCGTGGTCAACGGCAGCGCGTGGATTCGTGACCCGGCCAACCCATGGGTATCGGAAGACGCACAAAACAACTCCTGCTTTACCATCAACGAATTTGGCGACGTGTTCGTTCGCACCGGCGCCGTTTCGCAGCAAACCCCGGGCGACTTGTACCGGCGCCGCAGCGCCGTGATCAGCCCGCAGTGGCTGGCCGACGGCGTGATCTATCAGCTGTCGGTGCGCGCCTTTGGCGGCACCTTCGACGGCGTGCGTGCGCGTCTGGGTCATCTGCAGGAACTGGGGGTGTCGATCGTGTGGCTGATGCCCGTCACGCCCATTGGCGTGCAGGGCCGCCTCGGTGAACATGGCGACCCGTACGCAGTGCGCGATTTTTGCGCCATCGACCCCGCGCTGGGTGACGCGGCGGGTTTGCGCGCCCTGGTGGCCGACCTGCATGCGCGCGGCATGCGCGTCATATATGACTGGACCCTCAACCGCGCCGCCGTCGACAACGTGCTGACGCTCAGCCATCCGGAGTGGTTCACCCACGACAGCGCGGGCCAGCTGAACTACCTGGTCCCGAATCGCAGCTACTTTGCCGGTTTTAACTTCGCCAGCAAGCCGCTGCGTGCCTGGCTGATTGATGCCATGCAGGATTGGCTCGCCACTTACGCCTTCGATGGATTGCGTTTTGACGACGCCGACATCACGCCCACCGACTTCCTCGACGAGATCCGCGCTGAACTGCTGGCCGCCCGTGCCGACCTGGTTCTGATTGCCCACTCCAGCGATGAGTTGCACCACCTCGATGCCTGCGACCTTACCGGCGACGCCGGTGCGCGCGAGACCATGCTGCGCGTGGCCCGGGGCGAGACTGGGGCCGATGCATTGCGCTGGCAATGGGAAGAGTCGACCTACACCTTCCCGCGTGGCGCGCTGCGCATGCGCTGGCTGGAAGAGAAGGAACAGGGGCGCGCGTTCCGCTATTTCGGACACGACCTGCATCTGGCGGCAGCGGCCGTGATCATGACGCTGGACGGGGTACCGCATTTAATGATGGGGCAGGAATTCAACGAGCCGCGCTGGCAGGACTGGCGTTCGCTGTTCGATGACTTTTCGCTCGACTGGCGCAGTTTTGATCGCCCCACATTCGACCATTACCGCAACCTGATCGCGCTGCGTGGCGCCTTGCCGGCACTGCGCCAGGGTGCCGTGCATTTTGTGCGCAGCGGCGCACCCCAGCTGCTGATGTACTGGCGCAGCACGGCGCAGCAGCGCATTTTGGTGGCGGTCAATCTGTCCGATACGGCGTGTGCCTTGCCACCGGCATTTGCATCGCACCAGTTGCTGTATGCACGCGCCGTGGCTGCAAACAGCATCGGCGCCTGCGGCTGCGCCATCGCCAAGGCTTGATGCGTCAGTCAGCCGCGCTCAGTGGCTGCGTACCAGGCGTTCGAACAGCGATTGCCGCGGCGGCCTTGGCATCGCATCGTCGACCACAGCCGCCCACTGCTCGGACAATTGCTGGCAGGTGGCGCGCAGCACGGGATTGAGGTCACCGTGTCCGGCCAGGGCGCGCAGGTGGCGCTCGATGACCGAGGCCAGCTTGAGGCAGGGTGCAACCTGGCCGGCGCTGGCGCTGTAGTGCGACATCAGGTGCAGGGCACTCGACACCAGCAGCTCCGGTTGTCCAATGCCGTTCAAATCGGTCATGCGTGAATTTTCCAAGTCGATAGCCATTGCAACGCTCCTGGTAAAGGGTGGTTGGCTGGCTGGCGCAAGGGGATTGCAGCTGGCTGGCTATGGGGTGATCAGGCGGTCAGGATCAGCTTGTTGAGCCGGGTGACGCGCAGTTCGTAGATTTTTCCATCGTGTTCGATTTCAATTGCCTTGGCCTGGCGCAGCAGATCCTGGCTTTTGAGCCGTTCGGGCGGTGCAGGCGGCGCTGGCGGCGGGGCTGGGGTAGGAGTACGCATGGATCGCCTTTCATGAATGAGAACTATTCTCATTTAGATTATGGCCGATGTTCAGCGCGATTGCAAGCGATAAGCTGCCAGGCTGGCGCGCACCAGCATGGGCGTGATGCCGGTCCAGCGTTTATAGGAGCGGCGGAAATTATTGGCGTCGTGAAAGCCCAGATGGCGGGCCACGGCATCATTGTCTTCGCCGCGCTGAAACAGGCGCAGCGCCACGTGCGAGCGGGCCATATCCAGCTCGGCCTGGAAGTTGCTGCCGTGCGCGGCCAGATGGCGCTTGAACGTGGCGGCGCTGACGGCAAAGGCGCTTGCGCACTGTTCCAGCGTGGGCGCGCAGCGGATGTGCGCAATCAAATAATCATGGACAGCCACCAGGAAAGTGCGCTGCGGCAGCACGGCGGCGGCCGCGCGCACGGCGACCGCGTTGCTGCGCGGCCAGGGGCGGTCCAGCCAGGCCGCGTCGATCAGCATGGCGTCGAGGTGGCAATTAAAGCGCAAGTCGGTCCCCAGATGGACTTCGTGCTGTTCGGTATAGCGCGGCTGGGTCCGGTTAAAGCAGAAGTGCCAGGGCAAGGGCGCCCCACTCAGCCAGCGGCACATCGCGCTGACTGCCGTCATGTGCATCTCCACCAGAAAGCCGCGCTGGGCGCCGCTGCCGGCACTGTCGGTCCAATACAGGATAGCCAAGTCGCCTTCCTCGCACAGATGCGGGGCCAGCAAGGGACACAGTGCTACTTGATGACGCGTGAGCAGCGTGAGCGCATCGCGCAGGCAGTGCGCATGCATGAGGGCATGGCTGAGCGCCCCGAAGTGCCCGGGCAGCATTTGCTGGCCCAGCAAAAAGCTGGTGTCGGTGCGCGCCAGGGAGCTGGCCACGTTGGCCAGCAGACGCAGATACTGGGCAGGTGCGATCAGCGCGCCCGCATCAAGGTCGCGCTGGTCCAGGCCCTTGTACGCTTGCTGCGGCGTCAGCTCGCGCGCCAGCGCAAAGTCGAGGGCCAGCGCTGGCTGGTGCAGCGCCGGGATGCAAGCCTGGCCGGCGTGAACGATGTCACTCACGCCTGGCGCGCGGCGTGCGCACTGCGTTCGTCCGCTGGCGCCAGCGAGGACATGCGCCGCTCGAGGGCCCGGTTCAATTCTTTGAGCAGCTGGCGCGGATCGGCATCGACACTGCGCGCTGCATAACGCACGCTCACCTGGATCGGCTGGCCACTGCGCTGAGCGTGGTGGCGCAGGCTGGCCACTGCGCGGCGCAGATGGTCCGCCAGGGCGCGGGCGGCATCGGCATCGGTGTGCGGCACCAGCACGGCGAAGCGGTCGCCCGCATAGCGGCACAGCAGATCGCTGCTGCGCAGGTTCAGCAGCAGCATGTGCGTCACTGCCTGCAGCAGGCGGTCGCCTTCGCGCTGCCCATAATCGCGGTTGATGAGGTGGAAATTGTCGATGTCGAGCATGAGCAGGCTGCAATCGGGTGCACCGCGTTCGTATTCGATGCGCAGCTGCTCGCGCAGATAATCGGCGTCGGCCAGCTGGGTCAGCGGATCGAAGGCACGGTGGTCGCGGAACAGGCGTTCGCGCTTTTGCAGGTGATCCGTGACCATCAGCTGCTCACGGCGCCAGTACAGCAGGCCGCAGCTCAGCACCGCCATGCCCATGAGCGTGGTGCCGCTTTCCAGAACATGGTTCCAGTACAGGCCTTTGGCGATGACGAAGAATTCGTCCAGCACGTCGGCCCATGCGCCCAGCATCAGGCCGGCCAGGCCGCCCGCCAGCAGGGCGGTGGTGCGTCCGGCGGGCCGGCTGCTCAAGACCACCAGCAGCCAGGCGAAGGCCATCAGCGCGATGCTGCTCTCACTGGCGATATCGAGCAGTTTCCATTGCGCGGCCGGTTTGGCCACGCCCAGCGAGGCAAAGAGGACGAACCAGACGAGGGCGGCGAGCCCTGCCAGCAAAAGTGGGATGCGGTGGGTTCGTAGCATGGGAGTGTCCGGTGAGGTTAATGCTTCCCGATGGTAGACGGCTGGCGTGACGGCTCGATGACAAGTGGGGGTCCGATTGGCTCAGACGCCACAGTCATATCAGCTCAGGCGCCCCATTCAGCGACACGCGGCAGCAAGGCACAGCGCAGGGGGCAAAGCAGCGCAAGCGTGGCGCCATGCGCAGCTGATGGGTGCCGCTGTCACGAAATGGACATATTGGCTATCTAGACTGCGCCCTGTTTTCCATTCCACTGATCGGCCCGACATGACACGCCACACCACACCATCCCGTATTCGCCTGACCCCGCGCCTGACCCCGCGCCTGACCCTGTTCGCCTTCGCTGCCGCGCAGATGTGCGCCGCCCACGGCGCGGATTTGGCGCCGCTGCCCGGCGCCACCGAGGCCAGCGCGCTGCAAGGCGACACGGTGCTCATCTCCGGACAGCGTTCGAGCATGCGGCGCGCGCTGGCGCTGCAACAGAAGGCCGACCAGATTGTCAGTGTGGTCAGCAGCGACGATATTGGCGGCCTGCCGGACAAGAATGCGGCCGAAGCGCTGGCGCGCCTGCCGGGCGTGGCGGTGCAGCGCGATCAGGGCGAGGGCCGCTACATCGTGGTGCGCGGCATGGGGCCGGACTATAACGCGGTCACCATCAATGGTGCCACGGTGCCGTCACCGGAAGCAGGGCGGCGCGCGGTGGCGCTTGATGTGCTGCCAGCGGGTCTGGTACGGACGCTGGAAGTGAGCAAAACCCTCACGCCCGACCAAGATGCCAATTCGCTGGGCGGATCGGTGGAAGTGAAGACCCTGTCGGCGTTTGATTTGCCTGGGCGGCTGGTGTCGGTGCAGGCTGGGGTCGGGCATGATCAGAACACCGCCAGCAACAGCCCGAACGCCAGCGTGCTGCTGGCGGACCGCTTCCTCGATGGCAAACTCGGCGTTGCCGCCGGCCTGAGTGTGGAGCGCCGCAGCTTTGGTTCGGACGATGTGGAAACGGGCGGCGGCTGGAAAGACGGCAAGCTGAGCAACCTGGAATTTCGCAACTATCTGCCCGAGCGCGAACGCAAGGCCTTGGCGGTGAATCTGGATTACCGGCCGCAAGCAGGGCAGACCCTGTATCTGCGCACCTTGCTCAGCCGCTTCAGCGATGATGAAGTGCGCGACCGCCTGACGCTGTCCAACTTTACCGGTGGCAGCGCGGCACCCGATACCGATACGACGGCGCGGGCAGAACGGCGTCTGCGCCAGCGCAAGTACACGCAAGAAATCAGTTCCGTCGTCCTGGGTGGGGAAACCCGCTTCGACGACTGGAAACTGGCTGCCAGCGCGGGCAGCAGCAAAGCCAGCGAAGAGACGCCAGAAAGCATCAACGATGCGCGTTTTCGCGCAGCGGCCAACGTGAGCCGTGTGCGCTTTAGCGGGACCGAGACCCCCGTGCTGCAGGGCCCGGCAAGCCTGGCCGACCCGGCCCAGTACCGTCTGCAAGGCATTACGCTGCAGGCGCGTGACAGCAACGATGCCGAACACCACGCAAAGCTGGACCTGACCCGCCAGCTCGGTATGTTCGACATCAAGGGTGGTTTCAAGTTCAGCCGCCGCCAGAAGGAGAACGATACCAACCAATGGGCCTACACGTCCAAGACTGCGACCAGTCCCAATTACTGGGGCGCGGGCAGCATCGTGATGTCGGACTTTACCCAGGGCCCGCTCGACTATCCGTTTGCCAGCCTCGGGCCAGGCATCAGCGCGCAGGCCATTCGCGAACGCGTGGCAGCTTTGCCGCGCGCCGGCGCCTTGCTGGCCGATGCATCGGCGATCAATGATTACAGCATGCACGAAGATATCAATGCCGGCTATCTGCAGGCCGGTGCTGACATCGGCGCGTGGCGCTTGCTGGCAGGTGTGCGCAACGAGCGCACGGACTTCACCACGGCCGGCTTCGAAACCAGCACGGCTGGCGTGCGCGCGGTCAACAGCGCCAAGTCGTATTCCAACTGGCTGCCCAACTTGCAGGCGCGCTACGACATCGATGCCCAGACCACCCTGCGTGCGGCCTGGAGCAACTCGGTGGTGCGTGCCAATTTCAGCCAGCTGGCGCCTGGTGTCAGCCTGGTCAGCAACACCGAAGCGGTGATCGGCAATCCGGATCTGGCGCCGCTCAAGTCGTCCAATCTGGATCTGGGTATCGAGCACATGCTGGGTGCAAACGGTGCGCTGTCGGCCTACCTGTACAGCAAGAATATCGACAACTTTACCTACACGACGGACCTGGCCGGTACCGGCGCCTGGAGCGGCTACACATCGGCGATCAGCTACGCCAATGGCGACAAGGCCCGGGTGCGCGGGATCGAGCTGTCCTATTCGCATGCGCTGCGCATGCTGCCCGCACCATGGAATGGCCTGATCGTTGGCGCCAATGCGAGCGTCAACAGCGCCCGCGCCGATATCAGCCGCTATGACCTGGCCACCAAGAGCACGCTGGGGCGCGAGATTCGCCTGCCGGGCCAGTCCAAGCAAATCGTCAATCTGATGCTGGGCTACGAGAACGGTCCGGTCAGCACCCGTCTGGCGCTGAACCACAAATCGAATTACCTGCTGCAGGTGGGCAGTGACATCCTCGATGCCAAGGCCGATGCGTATGTGGATGGACAGCGCCAGGTCGACTTCTCGTTTGGCTACCAGCTGAGCAAACAGGTGCAGCTAGTCTTTGAAGGGATCAACCTGAACAACGAGAAGTACTATGTGTATCAGGGCGCGAAAGCCTACAACGTGCAAAACGAACAGTATGGCCGTACCTATAAACTAAGCCTGAAAGCGAACCTATTCTAATATGCGTGCTCTAACTTACAAGATCAGTACCGTGCTCGTTTGTCTGTTGGCCGCGCAGTGTGCGCTGGCCCAAACGGCCAAGCTGCGGCTGGACAAAAAGGCGCTGGTGCTGCTGGACGCTAGCGGCAAACAAGTGATCGAACTGCCCATGCGCGCCAAGCAGCTCGATGCAAGGCCAGGTATCGCCATCGTGATCGATTCGGCCACCCAGCACGTGCAGCCGGTCCGGGTGGACAGTGCACGTGGCGAACTGGTACGCATGGCGCCTCTGCCTGTGCTGAATTTTGGCGTGGAGAGCGCCTGCCTGTTCCGTGACCGGCAAGGCCTGGATTTCGTCTTTATCGCCGCCAAGGATGGACAGGCCGAGCAGTGGCTGTTGCAGGTGGATGGCGCGCGCCTGGTGCGCAAACTGAGCCTGCCCATCGATGCAGCGCAGTGCAGCGTGGACGACGCGACGCACACGCTGTATGTAAAAGAAGACGGGGTCGGCACCTGGGCGTATGAAGCTGACAGCGAGGCCACGCCAAGGCGCACCTTGCTCAAGGGCGGTCGGCCCGCGCGCGGCGCGGCAGAGGCAGCGATTGCCGTTGTTGTGCCACAAGTGCAGACCGAGCCGGTTGCCCGGCTGGGTGACGTGGCCGACGATCCGGCGATCTGGGTCCATCCGGCAGACCCGGCGGGATCGCGCGTGCTGGGTACCAACAAGAAGCAGGGCTTGATGGTGTATGACATGACAGGTCGCCAGACCCAGTTTCTGGAGTCCGGCCGGCTGAACAATGTCGATTTGCGTCAGCAGGTACGGTTCGATGGCCAGGCCTTCGACCTGGCGGTGGCGAGCCAGCGTGACGATAATACTGTCGTGCTGTACGGTATCGATGCACGCGGGGCGGTGTCCGAACTGACGCGCTTTGCCACTGGGTTCGAGAATATCTATGGCATTTGCCTGTTCCAGCCTCGTGCCGGCGGCCTGGAGGTGATTGTCAACGACAAGGGCGGCGCCTTCCGGCAGTACCGCGTCATGCGCAATGCTGGTGCATTTTCGGCCAGCCTGGCACGTAGCTTCAAGGTGGCCAGTCAGCCGGAAGGCTGCGTTGCGGATGACCGCAGTGAACGCCTGTTCATCGGCGAGGAAAAACGTGGCATCTGGTCGCTGCCCGCGTCAGGGTCGCAGCCGGCGCACCTGAAACTCGTGCTTGGGGTGGGCAAGGACTTGCATGCCGATGTGGAAGGCATGGCGGTGTACCAAGGCAAGCGTGCCTCGTATCTGGTTGTGTCCAGCCAGGGCGACAGCAGCTACGTGGTGCTTGACGCTGCAGCGCCGCACCGGGTGCGGGGGCGCTTCAAGGTCGGTTTCAACGCCGCAGCGGGGATTGACGGCACGGCCGAGACCGATGGCCTGGATGTGACTTCGCGCAATCTCGGTGGGCCGTTCAACCGCGGCATGCTGGTCATTCAGGATGGCTACAAGCGCATGCCCGATGGGCCACAGAACTTCAAGTACGTCGGCTGGGAAGACCTTGCGCGTGCACTGCAACTGCCTCTGGAAGAATGATTGCGGTTTGTTCTGGATCAGTTGGAAAGTGGGTGTGCACGTTTGACCGCGAATGCGAATGGGACCAGACTTTCCTGATCCTTTTTGCGAACGAAATGGCGGCGATCATGCAAAGCGAATCCTTCAGTACAGTATGGCAGCGGGTGCAGAACTATCTCGCCGCGCTGGGGGCGGAGCGCCGCTGCGCCATGCGGCTGGACAAGGTGGCGGACCGGCTCGCGGCCATGGGCGTCCGTATCAATATGCTACGCAGGCGCATGCATGAGGGATCGGCCGACGAAGCAGTCGACGCAGACTTTCTGCTGCGCGAAGCACTAAAAGGGCTGAAGGAAAATATCCGCACCATTCGCTGCCAGCTGGGCGGCATGCATGTGACGGCGCTGAGCGCGCGCATGCAACGGGCGTTTGCCCGCTTGCACAACATTGCGGAAGACACGTACGCCAGCGCCGACCAGTTGCAATGGGAAATTGCGGAGCACGACCGTCGATTCTGACGAGTTGCGGAATATAGCCCAATAGTGGGCTCACGCCAACAGATGCCAGCTTTTGGTGGTGTTGGCTTTATAATTTGGCATGATTTTCATCTCACCCGTGTATCAACCTTTGACGGCAGCATTCGTCGTCATCTCGATCTTGCTCGCTCCGGCAAGTGCAGTGGCCGGTGCCCAAAGCGGATGCGGCACAACTGGTAAGGCTGGTCAGCCACTCACCGCGCTGACAGCAATGCAGATCAAGACGCCCTTGTATCGTTTCGACGCGCGCGGCCGCTTTTTCATTGAAGATTTGAACGCGCATACGTCGACGCCCATTTCAGATCATCTTTTTACTGGTGGCATGCCGAATATCGTGCCATCCCCGGATGGCCGATGGGTCAGTTACAGCGGCATTACGAAAGGTTCGGGCAAGACCGAGTACTGGCTATATGACAGGACGAGCAAAACGGATCATCTGCTTTTTTCGAATTCCGGCCGCGGTCGCGTTGTCCCTGATTTTTCACCGGATAGCCGCTACCTTGCCATGGCCGTGAATGATGATGTTGCCCGCGTGATGTTGTTCGATACGGTGTCCTTGACGGTGCACGCGGTCAGTCCGCCTCCAACTTCGGTTGCCGCGCCCGCCTGGACGTCGACAGCCTGGTCCAGCGATGGCAGTGAGCTCCTGCTGATGCAGCGCGGTGAGTTGGAACCTTCACCGGCGGCCTATTTTTCCTATCGTCTCTCCACGCAGCGCATGGAGGAAATCACTGGCCACGACGGTCCCGCCTTTCACGAGCATGTCTTTGTGCGCGATCGTCAGGAGATCGACTTGTTCAAGCCTGTACTGCCCAAGTCCTTGATGGCTAACCGTGAAGCGGTCTCGCCTGGCGGGCAGTGGCGTGCCCGTTTGGGAAAAGCAAAACCGGATACGCGCTATCAACTTGAAGTGGTTGGTAAGAACGGCGTCAGCAAGCCATTGGCGACGGGTAGCTACAGCCATTGCCAGGGAAATTCTTTGTATATCACCGGCTGGCTCGATGAGCAGCATTTGGTGTACCGTAACTTTTCAACCCGCTTTTTTGTGGTCGACGTCGAGAGCGGCACGACGGCAGAATTGTTCGGCGAAACGAAGGGGCCGACGATTTTCAGCTGGTGAGTGCCTTGCGCCGCTTCAGGCACTACGGCGCAGCGCATCCTCAGGCTCGGCCGCGTCTTGCGGCTGCTTGTCACGCATCTTCATGGCGTCACCCAGCATGACCAGCACCGGGCCGTGCGACGGGCCCAGGCCATGTGCCAGCGTCGCCAGGGTCAGGCGCAAGATGCGCTGATCGGGGCGGCTGCAGTTTTCAATCACCACCACCGGCGTATCGGCGCGCCGACCCTGGTCCAGCATGCGCTGGGCAGTGACGATGGCTTCGCGTCCGCCCATGTACTGGACCAGCGTGTCGGTGTCCGGAATGGCGGGGTGGTCGGCATGCTCGGGCGCGGTGCTTGAGGTGAAAAAGGCCACACTGCGCGAGACGCCCCGCTTGGTCAGCGGCTGCTTGGTCGCTGCCGCTGCCGCCACCGCGGTCGTGATGCCAGGGACAACTTCGACTTCAATGCCCGCTTCTTCGAGCGCACGCAGTTCTTCATCGGCGCGGCCAAACAGCATCGGGTCGCCGCCCTTCAGGCGCACGACGAGCGCATGCTTGCGCGCGTTATCCACCAGCTGCTTGTTGATGAACTGCTGCGCGGTGGAGAGCTGGCCGCAGCGTTTGCCGACCAGGATTTTTTCGGCCTGAGGACACAGTGCCAGCATCTCGTCGGTCACCAGGGCGTCATGCAGCACCACGTCGGCTTGCGCCAGCAGGCGCGCACCGCGCAGGGTGATCAGGTCCTGGGCGCCTGGGCCGGCACCAATCAAGTAGACTTTTCCAAGAGCTGGCATCGCTGTTCCTTATTCGCCGAGGCGGATCATGCCCGCAGCGACAGTCTGGTGGGTCACTTCATCGATCAGGATGAAGGCGCCGGTGGCGCGGATATCGGCATACGCATCGGCGGCCAGCGGCTGCTGCACATTGAGCGAGATACGTGCAATGTCATTGAGCTTGAGGCCCTGTGCAGGATGGCGTTCCTGGGTATTGATGTCGAGCAGAGTGTCGATCGCGGTGATCTTGGCTGCGGTCTGCTTGGTGCCGTGCTTGATCCAGTATTTGCGGCGCAGGTCGAGCGGCTCGTCGGACATCCAGCACACGTCGGCGTTCACGCTCTTCAGCAGCGTCGCTGGCTGCGCGGCACCTGCCAGCAGGTCGCCGCGCGAAATGTCCAGATATTCGTCAAGCAGGATGGTCACCGACTGGCCCACCACGGCCGACTGGTGCGAGCCTTCCAGCGTAACGATGTCCTTGACGGTGGCGCTCTGGCCCGAAGGCTGGACCACCAGCTTGTCGCCGACGCTGACCTTGCCCGCTTCGATGCGGCCCATGTAGCCGCGGAAGTCGTTCGCTTCGTGGCCGTTGTGGCGCGCCACCAGCTGTACCGGGAAGCGGAAGGGCGCATCGTGCGATTCGTCGTACACGGACAGGGACTCGAGCAGCTCGATCAGCGTCGGGCCCTGGTACCAGGCCAGTTTGTCGGTCTTGTCGACGACGTTGTCGCCGGTCAGGGCGGACAATGGAATCGGGGTGATATCCTTCAGCCCCAGCGTGGCGGCAAACTCGCGGTAGGCCTTGACGATGCGATCATAGATCGCCTGGTCGTAGCCGATCAGGTCCATCTTGTTGACGGCGACCACCACGTGCTCGATCTGCAGCAGGTGGGCAATGGTCGAGTGGCGCTTGGTCTGGATCAGCAGGTCGACGCCACCGTCTTCGCGCAGCTTGACCTTGGACACGTCGATCAGAATGATCACCGCGTCAGCGGTCGAGGCACCGGTGACCATGTTGCGGGTGTACTGCTCATGGCCCGGCGTGTCGGCGATGATGAATTTGCGCTTGGGCGTGGCGAAGTAGCGGTAGGCCACGTCGATGGTGATGCCCTGTTCGCGCTCGGCTTCCAGACCGTCGGTCAGCAGCGACAGGTCGACCGTGTCGCCCACGGTGCGCTTGTGCTTGGAGCGCGACATGGCGTCAAGCTGGTCGGCGAAGATGCCTTTGCTGTCAAACAGCAGGCGGCCGATCAGGGTGCTCTTGCCATCGTCGACGGAGCCGGCGGTGATGAAACGGAGCAGGCCGCGCTCGGTCAGTTGTTCGGCGTGGGTGTCAATTCGAGCGTTCATCAGAAGTATCCTGCTTTTTTACGTTTTTCCATCGACGCTTCGGAGGTCTGGTCGTCCATCCGGGTGGCGCCGCGTTCGGTGATCTGGGTGACTGCCGTTTCAGCGATGATCGCTTCCACCGTGGCAGCATCGGACGACACCGGGCAGGTGCACGAAATGTCACCCACGGTGCGGAAGCGTACCACTTGCGTTTCCACGGTTTCGCCTTCGCGCGCCGGGGTCAGGTCGGTCAGCGGAACCAGCAAGCCATTGCGCGGGATGACCTGGCGTTCGTGCGCAAAATAGATCGGTGGCAGGGCCAGTTTTTCGCGGTGGATGTACTGCCACACATCGAGTTCTGTCCAGTTCGAAATCGGGAATACGCGCATGTTCTCGCCCGGGTGCACGCGCGTGTTATACAGGTCCCACAGTTCCGGGCGCTGCGCCTTGGGATCCCACTGGCCGAATTCGTCGCGGAAGGAGAAGATGCGTTCCTTGGCGCGGGCTTTTTCTTCGTCGCGGCGCGCGCCGCCGATGCAGGCGTCGAATTTGTATTCGGCGATGGTTTCAAGCAGGGTCACCGCCTGCGCGGCATTGCGCGAATCGGTCAGCGGATTACGCAGGCGCACCGTGCCCTTTTTGATCGAGTCTTCGACACTGCCAACAATCAGGCGCTCGCCCAGTTCTGCGGCGCGCGCATCGCGAAAGTCGATCACTTCCTGGAAGTTGTGGCCAGTGTCGATGTGCACCAGCGGGAAGGGGAATTTACCCGGACGGAAGGCCTTTTCTGCGATGCGCAGCAGGACCACCGAGTCTTTACCGCCCGAGAAGAGCAGGGCCGGGTTGGCGCATTCGGCAGCGACTTCGCGCATGATGTGGATCGCTTCGGACTCCAGCGCGTCCAGATGGCGCGCATTGACGTCGTGGAGCACGCGCGAGATGTCAGTGGTTGTGTTCATGGCTATGCCTATTGTTCTTGTGGCTTATGCAGCCACGGATTTAATGCGAATCAGTTTGCCGTCGACCATGTGCAGGCCGCATTCCTTCGAGTCCGGATTTTCCCACCACCAGCGGCCGGCGCGCACATCTTCGCCTGGCTGCACGGCGCGGGTGCAGGGCGCGCAGCCAATCGACGGGAAACCCTGGTCGTGCAGCGCGTTGTAGGGCACGTCGTTGGCGCGGATGTAGTTCCAGACGTCTTCTTCCGACCAGTCGGCCAGCGGATTGAACTTGGTCATCGCGTGGGCGGCGTCGTCTTCCTGCACATGCAGTTCGGCGCGGGTCGTGGACTGGGCGCGGCGCTGGCCGGTGACCCAGGCCTTGTTGCCGGCCAGGGCGCGGCCGAGCGGCTCAACCTTGCGCACGCGGCAGCATTCACGGCGCATTTCGACACTGTCGTAGAACGCGTTCAGGCCGTTCGTGGCGACGTAGGCGTCCACTGCCTCGGTCTGTGGCTTGTACAGGGCGATGTCGTAGCCATACGTGGCCTTGACCTTGCCCAGCACGTCCAGGGTCTCCGGATGCAGGCGTCCGGTCTCGAGCGAGAAGATCCCGATCGGCAGACCGGCTTTCAGAATCAGGTCGGTCAGCACCATGTCTTCAGCGGCCAGGCTGGAGGCAAACACCGCTGGCGAGAACTCGCTTGCGATGCGCTCCAGCGTGGCGCGGGTAGTGGCAACGAGGGCGGCAATATCGTTCATGGCTGCCTCAGATGCCGGCGCCAAGGTCGATATGCTCGGCCGGCACGTCGCGCGCCACGCGGCGGAACAGTGGCAGTTCGCGGTCGACCGACGCCTGGTAGGTTTCGCTGAACACCGTCAGGCCCTTCAGGGCATCGTGGATGCTGCGGTCCTGGCGCGTGGCGAAGGCGTCAAAGCCGACCCGGTGCATCGAGAACAGCTGGTCGCGCAGCACGTCGCCAATGGCGCGCAGTTCGCCCTTGTAGGCCAGGCGCTTGCGCAAGTTGAAGGCGATTGAGTAGCCGCGCCCGTCGGTGAACTTGGGGAAGTCGATGGCGATCACGCCGAACTTGTCCAGATCATCCTTGAGCGCGCTGGCCTGTTCATCAGGCGCCAGCCACACGCCAATGTGGGCGCGCTCGGCCAGCGTGGCGCGCTGCGCCAGCCAGACCTGCAGCGGCACGATGATTTTGCCTTCATGGACTTCCACGTGATCGGCGGTTTGTCCTTCGTCGAGGCGCAGCACGCTCCAGTCGTCAGACACGACTTCACGGCCCTTGATGATGTCTTTGTGCGCTTCAAGCATAGTGGTCCTCTCCAACCAGGGCGCCCGCCGCAATCGGCGTGGCATAAACGTGTTCCTTGAACGGTGCAATGCCCAGGCGCTGGGCGGTATCGACAAAGCGTTCTTCTTCGTGGCGTTCGCGCACGTACACCTGCAGCAGGCGGTCAATCACTTCCGGCATTTGCAGGGCCGAGAACGAAGGCCCGATGATCTTGCCGATGGCCGAATTGTTCCCCTGCGCGCCGCCGATGGACACCTGGTACCACTCGCTGCCATCCTTGTCGACACCGAGCACGCCGATCGAGCCAACGTGATGGTGGCCGCAGGCGTTGATGCAACCCGAGATATTGAGTTCGATGTCGCCAATGTCATGCTGGAAGTCGAGATTGTCGAAGCGCTCGGCAATGGCGGCGGCAATCGGCAGCGATTTGGCATTGGCCAGCGAGCAGAAGTCGCCGCCAGGGCAGCAGATCATGTCGGTCAGCAGGCCGATGTTCGGCGTGGCCAGGCCGCGCGCCTTGGCTTCCTGC
The DNA here is from genome assembly GCF_900129765.1 of Massilia sp. CF038. Taxonomy (GTDB): domain Bacteria; phylum Pseudomonadota; class Gammaproteobacteria; order Burkholderiales; family Burkholderiaceae_D; genus Telluria_A. The sequence goes on along the minus strand of NZ_FQWU01000002.1, from coordinate 1,032,113 downwards.
CACAGGGCGAACAGGGCGTTTTGCTTGACATCGGCCAGCACCACGTTCTGCTCGTGCGTAACACGCAGTTCGCCAAAGCTGTAGCGGTCAGCCAGGTCGGCCATGAAGTCGATCTGTTCGGCGGTTGCGTCGCCCGGCGGCACGCCGGTTTTTTTCAGCGACAGGATGACGGCCGCGTAACCCGGCGTTTTGTGCGGCTTGACGTTGCGCTTGAGCCAATTGGCGAAGGCCTTGTTGTCGGGCTGCTCGGCAGCCGGGTCGATCGCTGGCAGCGTTTCGTAGGCGGGCGCCTGGAAGTAGGCGGCCACGCGCGCGAGTTCTTCGTCGGTGATGGTCTCGCCGCCGTCTTTCAGGTCGGCCCATTCTTCCTCGACCTGACGGGTGAATTCTTCCACGCCCAGGGCCTTGAGCAGGATCTTGATGCGGGCCTTGTACTTGTTGTCGCGGCGGCCGTGGGTGTTATACACGCGCATCACGGCTTCGGTGTAGGTCAGCAGGTGGCGCCACGGCAGGAATTCGCGAATCACGCTGCCCAGAATCGGGGTGCGGCCCATGCCGCCGCCGGCCATGAATTTGAAGCCCACTTCGCCGGCCTCGTTGTGCACCACGGTCAGGCCGATGTCGTGTACGGCGATGGCGGCGCGGTCTTCTACGGCCCCATTGATGGCGACCTTGAACTTGCGCGGCAAGGCCAGGAACTCGGGGTGGAAGGTGCTCCACTGGCGCAGGATTTCGGCAAACGGGCGCGGATCGATGATCTCGTCGGCAGCCACGCCGGCAAATTCGTCGGAGGTGATGTTGCGGATGCAGTTGCCCGAGGTTTGAATGGCGTGCATTTCAACCGAGGCCAGATCGGCCAGGATGTCCGGGGTCTGTTCCAGTTCGATCCAGTTGAACTGGATGTTCTGGCGGGTGGTGAAGTGGCCGTAGCCGCGGTCGTACTTGCGCGCGATATGGCCGAACATGCGCATCTGCGCGGACGACAGCAGGCCGTACGGAACCGCGATGCGCAGCATGTAGGCGTGGCGCTGCATGTACAGGCCGTTTTGCAGGCGCAGTGGCAGGAATTCGGCTTCGGTCAGCTCATCGTTGATGCGGCGCTGCACCTGGTCGCGGTACTGGGCAATGCGTTCCTTGACGATGAGGTGGTCGTACTTGTCATAGCGATACATGTGTCATCCTGTTTTTTCGGTCTTGGCGCAGGGCAAATTTCATGGAGAGGCCCCAAACTAGCCCCAATGGTAATAAACTGCTTCTTTATTCCAAACGACTAAGAATTTATTTGCTTATATGCGTATCAGGCATAAGCATTCTTATAAAATGCGGTTAGCACAAGAATTCGAGAAAAACAGCAATGAACCTCCACCAACTGCGCTTCGTGCGCGAAGCCGTACGCCAGAATTACAATCTGACCGATGCCGCCAAAGCGCTGTTTACCTCGCAGCCCGGGGTATCAAAGGCGATCATCGAGCTGGAGGAGGAGCTTGGCGTTGATATTTTCACAAGGCATGGCAAACGCATTCGCGGCTTGACCGAGCCCGGCCGGCTGGTGCTGGAATCGGTCGAACTGATCATGCAGGAAATTGACAGCCTTAAACGCATCGGCAAGGAATACGCAGCCCAGGACAGCGGCAGCTTTACCATCGCCACTACCCACACCCAGGCGCGCTACACGCTGCCCAAGGTGGTGCAGGCCTTCATGCTCAAGTATCCCAAGGTACGCCTGTCCCTGTTGCAGGGCAACCCCCGCCAGATCGCCGAGATGGTGCAGCGTGACCAGGCCGACCTGGCCATTGCAACCGAATCGGTGGCGGGCGTGGATGGCCTGATCACGCTGCCTTGCTACCAGTGGGAGCACGTGGTGGTGGTGCCGCCCGACCATCCGCTGCTGCGTTCGAAAGCCGTCTCCCTCGAGGAAATTGCCACCTATCCGCTCATCACGTATGACGGCGCCTTTGCCGGGCGCAGCAAGATCGACCACGCGTTCAGCCTGCGCGGGCTGAAACCGGACGTACTGCTTGAAGCCATTGATGCCGATGTCATCAAGACTTACGTGGAACTGGGCATGGGCCTTGGTATCATAGCGGGTATGGCGTTCGATTCGGAACGCGACAAGAACCTGCGCGCCATTCCCGTGGGCCATCTGTTCGGCATGAATGTGTCGCGCGTGGCGGTCAAGCAGGGCGCTTACCTGCGCAGTTATATTTACACCTTCATCGAGCTGCTGGCGCCGACCCTGAACCGCAAAATGGTCGAGTCGGCCATGAACGGCAGCAAAGACAACTACGAGCTGTAATCAGCATTTATTAAGAAGAACATGATCACCGAACAATCTGCACAGTTTTACGCCAAAATCGCTTCCAATCACGACCGCATCTACGACCGCGCCGAGCGCCAGGAAGATCTGGAAGCCATGCGCGGCCACGTGGCGGAGGTTCTGCGCGGCCATACGGTGCTGGAACTGGCCTGTGGCACCGGCTACTGGACCCGCATCATCGCCGAAACCGCTGACAAAGTTGTCGCAACCGACATCAATCCCGAAATGATTGCCATGGCCCAGCTGCGCAAGCTGCCAGCCGACAAGGTCACGCTGCGCTTGGCCGATGCGCGCGATTTGCCAGCCGATATAGGCGACTTCACAGCAGTATTTATCGGTTTCTGGTGGTCGCACGTCAAGCGCGAAGAATACGAGCGCTTCCTGGCGCAACTGAAAGCGCGGCTCGGCAAGGATGTCCTGATCGTCCTTCTGGACGATGCCTATGTGGAAGGCAGCAGCGAAACCGTCGCCCGTACCGACCTGGAAGGCAATACCTACCATATCCGCGCCACGCCAGACGGCGAACGCTACGAGATTCCCAAGACCTATCCGTCTGACAGCGCCCTGCGCAAGAAGCTCGCTTCCTCGGTACGCGAGATCAAGATCGTGCGGCTCGAGTACTACTGGCTGCTGAGCTGCCGTCTGAAATAAGCTGCGCTACCTGGCGCGCCGGATGTGCACCTGTACGTCAGCGCGCGTCTTTTCCGCCGCGCCCGGGATCGCCCCGGTGCCGCCTACTTCCAGCGTGACTTCGCGTTCGCCTTCCCAGCTGGCGCCCACGGCGCGCTTGCCGCTCTCGAGGAACACTTCGCCCTCGCGCACCAGTCCATTCGCATCGGCCGGGGGCAGCTTGCCGACCGGATGCAGAATCACATGGGTGACCGGATCGGTGCCTGGGCCGCACTGGCGCAGGTAGCTCGATACCGCCAGGCGCTGGCCGGGCGAAGGGAAGGTGGCCAGCGGCGTTTCGGTGCAGCTGCCGATGCCTGCCAGTGATTTGACGTAGTTGCCGCCGGAGTACATGAACGTCAGCACACCGAGCACCAGGACTGCCACCAGGATCAGCACACCGCTGCCGCGTTTTGGTTCTGCCATTGGCGTTTTTCCTTGCCTGTATAAACGAAAAAAAAGCACGCATTGCTGCGTGCTTTTTTGCAGCTTCCGAAGAAGCTTAGAACGAGTGACGCAGACCGACGGTCAGACCGGTTGGGTCAACACCATTCTGGCCAGCGGCCGGGGTGATGTTCGAACCAGCCGAGTAGATCGGGAACAGGCCTTGTGCGTTGTTACGCATGGTAGCGTAAGCAGCGTACACGTTGGTGCGCTTCGACAGGGTGTACGAGTAAGCAACGCTGAACAGGTTACCCTTGGCGCCGTTTTCCAGTTTGTTCTGCTGAACGTTGGTGTAGATCTTGTTGGCATCGAACGCGTACGAAGCACCCAGGTTGGCCTGTTCGTATTTGTTGCCGGTGCCGGTAGGATCAGCGACCATGTAGTTGGCCTTGACTTCGAACGCCGAGAACTTGGCGGTGGCGCCAACGATGTACTCTTTGTCCTTGCCGGTGGTGACGTTCTCAACGGTGTGGTATGCGCCACCGATGTAGAAGTTTTCCGAAGCGTAAGCCAGCGACGCGCCTACCAGATCCTTCGAAGGACCGGTCGACTGTTCGCCCATGCCGTAAGCGACGCCCAGCTTGAAGCCGCCCATGGCGTTGGCCGAACGGTAGTTCACCGAGTTGCTGATGCGGCGGGTCAGACGACCAGCAGCGAACGAGCTCAGGTTCGAACCGTAGAAACCTTGACCGTTGATGTCGGTGACGTTTGCAACGTCAGCAACTGGGGTGTATTCACGACCCAGAACGACAGCACCGAAGGAGCCTTCCAGACCAACAACAGCGCGGCGGCCGAACAGGGAAGCATCGCCCGCACCGGTGTCGACTTGGTAGCCGGCTTCCAGGTTGAAGACGGCTTTCAGACCGTTACCGATGTCTTCTTGACCTTTGAAACCAAAACGGCTGGTGGACTGGTTGCCCGAAGCGAGTACGGTCTTGTTGCCGCCAACTGCGCCGGTGTCTTCGTGAGCGATACCTGCATCGACCACGCCGTAGATGGTGACGCTCGACTGAGCCGACGCGACCAGTGGCAGGGATGCGACCAGTGCTGCTACCAACATTTTACCTTGCATATAACTCTCCATTAGTTTACTTCAATGAGTTGCTGTAATTCGACAGGAACTGTATCGGTATACTATGACAACTTGATGACCGCCGGGGATCGAACGTTGTTAATTTGGTGAAGTTGGCCGATATCCACGTGTTTCTGCACGAAAAATTTCACGATCTGAAAAATTTTCTGTCAGGTGTGGTTTTTCTGCCAAAGGCAAAACGATCTCAATTCGGGTGCCGGGTGGCTCGTCGCTGCTGACGGTGATCTCGCCGTGCATGCCCCAGACCCGTTCGCGCATGCCAATCAGACCCAGCGACTGGGCTTTTTCCAGGTCGGCAGCGGTGATGCCGCAGCCATCGTCGCGGATGGAAATGAGCAGCTGGCTGTCGATCCGGTATAAATACATGGTCACATTGCTGGCGTTCGCATGCCGCGCAATATTGGTCAGAGCCTCTTGCACGATGCGGAAAATCGCGGTACTGGCGGCATCGTCGAGCCGCAGCTCGCTTTCGTCGGCATACAGCGCACAAGCGATGCCATGGCGTTCGACAAACTCGTCCCGCAATCCCTGCAGGGCGAAATACAGGCCGCCTTCGTCCAGTGCGCGCGGGCGCAGATTGGTGGCGATGCGGCGCAGCGATTGTATGGCCGTAAGTAAATTCTCTTCCATGCCGCCCATCAGGCGCGCGCTGGTCGGATTGGCGCCCGGTTCTTGCTGTAGCAGGGCCAGATCCATCCGCAGCGAGGCCAGCAGCTGGCCCAGATCGTCGTGCAGTTCGCGCGCGATGTGGGTGCGCTCTTCTTCGCGCACGGTTTGCAGTGCCGCCGACAACTGGCGCAACTGTGCGTGCGAGCGCGACAGCTTGTCCTGTACCTGCTGGCGCGCCGTCACGTCGCGCACGATGATGGTGTTGATACTGCCGTCGGCCTCTGTCATGCTCGATACCGAACCTTCCAGCGGGAACGTTTCGCCGTTGGCGCGGATGCCCGTGACCGCGTAATCGGTGGCGCGTCGGCCCACGCGCCCGCTGCCATCGCCGAAATAGGCGGGAATCGGGTCGCCCGGCGTGGTGGGCAGGGGGTGGATGTAGCGGCTCAAGGGGCTGCCCTGCATGGCGTCGACCGTGGTGGCAAACATGGCTGCGGCCGACGGGTTGGCCAGCACCACGGTCTGGGTGTCGTCCGTGGAAATGATGGCTTCGCTGGCATGCTGGATGATGTCGCGGCTGTGGCTGCGCGCAAAGCGCGGGCCGCGGCCGCCGGCAACAGCGCGCAGCAACAAGTGGCCGCCCGCCAGCCCGAGAAAGAACATGGAAACGCGCCAGCTGCGCAGGCGCAAAGAACGCTGGTTTTTCATTGCGTGCCTGCTGTAAATGGCGCGCGGATGCGGGCCCGGGAACAGCATACGGCACAGCTGTTGCCCCGATTTTGCGGGGCAACAAGGGAAGGGCCGATCGGCCCGCATTACATTTGCTTGAACAGGTGCAGGAAGCTGCGGCTCACTTCCAGCTTGTCCGGCTTGCCTTTAATGAGCACCAGATGACGGCCGCGGATGTCGCGCGTGACGCCTTCAATGGCATTCACGTTGACCAGCGTGGCGCGGTGGATCTGCCAGAACAGCGCGGGATCGAGTTCTTCGGCCAGATCGCGTACCGGTTTGCGGATCAGCGCTTCGAATTTTTCGGTCTGGACGCAGGTGTATTTTTCGTCGGAACGGAAAAACAGGATTTCTTCCACCGGGATCATGCGCAGGTCCTGACCAATGCTGGCCTGAATCCATTGCAGATAGGTCGGCTTGGGTGCAGCCATTTTTTCGGCCAGCTGAGACAGCATGGCAGTGACGCTGTCGTTGACGGCGGCTTTCGGCTTGTCCAGGCGCGCCTTGAGGCGGTCCACCGTGATCTGCAGGCGCTCGGGCTCGGGCGGCTTGAGCACATAATCGACCGCACCCCGTTCGAACGCTTCGACCGCGTACTGGTCATACGCTGTGACAAACACGATATTGCTGTCGGCGCCAATGGCGCGCGCCGCGTCCATGCCGGTCTTGCCCGGCATGCGGATGTCAAGGAAGGTAAGATCCGGTTTCAGTTCGGCCACCAGGGCAATGGCTTCGTCGCCATTTTTTGCCTCGCCGATGATCTCGAGTTCGGGCCAGACTTGCGACAAGCGCATGCGCAGCTGGTCCCGCATTAATCTTTCGTCGTCGGCAATGATTGCTGTAGGCATGGGAGGGCAGGGGAGACGTCAGGACTGTCAATTATTCAATACATCAGCGCTTTTATCAACCGCTCATTTGGCGCCGCTGCCGGGCCGAGAGACCTGGTACGGCACCTCGATGGTGGCAATCACGCCGCTGGGCGAATTGGCGGCAATGTGCAGCTGGCCCTGGTCGCCGTGCAGCAGCTTGAGGCGCTCGCGGATGGTCGGCAGGCCCAGGCCGGTGCCGTCGCTTGGCACCACGCCGAAGCCGACCCCATCGTCCGTGACGATCACGCGCAGCTTGCCGCTGGCAACCTCGGCCACGATCTTCAGGGTGCCGCCTTCGGGCTTGCATTCCAGGCCGTGCTTGATCGCGTTTTCCACCATCGATTGCAGCATCATGGGTGGGAAGGCGGCCGTGCGCAGGCCGTCGGGTATGTGCATCTCCACTGTCAGACGTTCTTCCATGCGCATCTTGAGCAAATTCAGGTAAGCCTGGACCATGTCCGCTTCGCGTCCCAGGTTGGTGACAACCGCGTTGTCCCGCATTTGCGGCAAGACCGCGCGCAGATACTGGATCAGGCTGCGCTGCATGGCCGAGGCGCGCGGCGGATTGGTTTCGATCAGATACTCGACCGAGGCCAGGGTGTTGAACAGGAAGTGCGGCTCGACCTGGGCTTGCATCATCTGCATCTTGGTTTCGGATAGCTGGCGCTGCATCGACTCGCGTTCGGCCGCCGCGTTGGCCGTGAGGGTTTCCGCTTCGGCGCGCTTCTTGCCGCCAACGAGCGCCTTCATCGCCAGCAACGCCAGAATCAGCAGCAGCACAAAGCTGCGGAACCAGGTCGAGGCCTGGCGGTGGTAGCGCGTGACCTTTTCTTCCGCCGCCGTTTCCACCGCGTTTTCAATCGCGTTCGACAATTCTTCGCCGATTTGCGGCGGCAGTTCAATGTGGACCGACTCACTGCCGTCGGGCATGGTCGATACTTGTGGGACGGTCGGTGGCGCAGGCTGCGCGGGATCGGCCGGCATGGCAGGCGGGGCCGGTGGCTCGGGCGGCACTGCCGGCGGCGTCATCGGCTTGCGCGGATTGAAATGAATGCCCGAATCGTCGATCAGAATGGTCGACTCGGGCTTTTTGGTCTTCTTTTTCTTGCCTTCGTCGGTGCGCATCACGACTTCTTCGCCAGAGCCGGAGAACAATTCGTTTTGCAAAATGTCCGCTGCGACCAGGGCCACCGCCGCGAACAGGAAGAACTTCCACCACGACAGCTGGGTCACCCAGGTGGTGGTGGCGTCAAAGGCGTGGTGCAAGCGCGTTGCGAAGGCGCTCACGTTGTGCTGCAGGTCGCTACTGGATGGCATGGTCTGGCGTTCCGTCTGCATAAAGTCGATGGCGGAGTGTAACTGACCCCGTCCCCGGTGTTGCGAAACACGACACGCCGACGGCGTTCATGTTGGGATGGTGCAACTTTAACCCCGGCAGTGGCAGTGGTCACCCCGTTTGCGACAGGCTGCAGAAATGGGGGAATAGAGCGTGTAAACGCACAAGCCGGGCAGGGCCCGGCTTGGTTTGATCGGCAGGCACCGTGCTTAAGGCAGGGCGATCTGGTTGTCGGTGCTGAACTGGTAATCCTTGAACACATGTTCTGCTGACAAGATCTGGTAAGTGCCGTCGTCCAGCTTGCGGGTGGTGTCCTTCAGGCGGTAGGTATAGTGGCCGCAGGTCCAGCAATTGAAGTTGCGCATGTGTGTGCACAGACAGGTTTTGTCCATCACCACCACGGTTTTTGCTTCCGGATGGGCCAGCACTTCGCGGTTGTACGAATTAATGTACGAGCAGTTGCCGGTGGCATCGAGCAAATAGCCGTACGATTCGCAGCCCGGGCGGATGCCGGCGCCAATGGCAGGGGTACTTTTGAGCATGCGCATCGGGTAGCCGGTCGGCGAAATGCCGTTGACGACGATATCGTCTTCGGTGGCGCGCACGTATTCCTGCTTGACGTCGGCAGGCAGGCCGCATTCGTGGGTAATGGTAAAGCGGGTCGCCACTTGCACGCCGCCAGCGCCTTTTTCCAGGAAACTCACGGCGTCCGAGCCGGTAAAGATGCCGCCTGCGGCAATCAGGGGAATCGTCAAGCCTTCGGTTTTCATGAAGGCATGGATCTCGTCCATGATGGTGTGCAGGTCGTATTCTTTCCAGTCCATGCCAAAGCCCAGGTGGCCGCCGGCCAGCGGACCTTCCACAATGATGTAGTCGGGCAGACGATCCAGACGGGAAATTTTGCGCAGGAACAGTTGCAGCGCGCGCACTGAGGACACTATGATGCCGAGCTTGGCGTCACGGAAGCGGGGATGGTCGGCGATCAGCGCAAATGAGCCCAGATGCAGGCCGGCCGACATGGTGATGCCATCGATGCCCGCGTCCAGCGCTGCCGACAAACGCGTGCGCAAGGTTTCCTTGGGCGCGTTCATGGTCAGCTTTTCCATGCAGTTGACGAAGATGAGACCATCGCCCTTTTTTGCCGCCATGGTCGCGCCCACGTGGCGGCGGGTGGCATCGGCCAGGCGTGCCAGGTCGAACTGGACCACCGCCTTGTCCATATTGTTGATGTTGAACTTGTAGGTCTTGGTCTTGTCTTTGACGTAGCTGGTATCGAATTTACGGTCCGACACGTCTTCTACCATCGCGTCCGAAATATGGCCAATGCCGCCCAGGCGGGCAGCTTCCAGCGCCAGTTCCGAGGTCGAAATATCGACACCCATGCCGCCGATCATGATGGGCACATATTCCTTGTTGCCCAGACGCAGGCGGAAATCATCAACACGTTTCATTGCTATCCTTAGACTACCAAGTTTGCCGATGCGCAGTGCGCAAGCTTCATTTTACCCCAAGGCCTGGCGGGTCCCCGGGGAGGTATACGTTCTCTGGCGTAATTTGGATGCAGGCTTAATCGCGGAAGTTATTGAACTCGAGCGGCATGTCCGGCACATCCTTGCGCAGCATGGCCATGGCCGCCTGCAAGTCGTCGCGCTTGGCGCCGGTCACCCGCACCGACTCGCCCTGAATGCTGGCCTGCACCTTCATCTTGCTTTCCTTGATGACCTTGACGATCTTTTTCGCGTCCTCGGTTTCAATGCCGTTTTTCACCTTGATCACTTGCTTGACCTTGTCGCCGCCGATCTTTTCGATCTTGCCCACGTCCAGGAAGCGCACGTCCACCTTACGCTTGGACAGCTTGTTGGTGAGCACGTCGCGCACTTGCGAGAGCTGGAAATCGGAATCGGCGAACGCGGTCAGCTCGGTATCCTTTTGTTCAACCTTGGCCGAACTGCCCTTGAAATCGAAGCGGGTCGTGATTTCCTTGTTCGATTGTTCGACAGCGTTTTTCACTTCGATCATGTCTGCTTCGGAGACGACATCAAACGACGGCATAGTGGCTTTCCTTTTAACGGGCGAAATTGGTGAATGCCGATATTTTAACGGACAACGGCCCGTTCTCCCCTGTTCCCGGGCGTTTTTTGCGGGAATGCCCCTATAATCGACGAAAACCAAGCTAACTTATGCAAACACAACTTCCCATCGTCCCCAATTTCCCGCTCCAGGCCCTCAACACCTTTGGCATTGCCGCCTGCGCCAGGGCGTACCTGAAGGTGAGCAGTGTCGATCAATTGCGTGCTGTCCTGGCCGATCCTGGCCTGGCGGCACTACCGCGTCTGCTGCTGGGAGGCGGCAGCAATATTGTGCTGACGGGTGACGTTGACGCGCTGGTGCTGCACATGGGAATCGAAGGGCGCAGCGTGCTCGGCCAGCAAGGTGAGCACACCCTGGTGCGCTGTGGCGGCGGCGAAAACTGGCACCACTTCGTGCAATGGACGCTGGCGCAAGGGTTGGGCGGGCTGGAAAACATGGCCCTCATCCCTGGCACCGTGGGCGCGTCGCCCATCCAGAACATTGGCGCCTACGGCACCGAAGTCAAGGATGTGTTTCACAGCCTGAGCGCGTGCGACCTGCGCACGGGCGACATGCGCACCATGGACGCGGCCGCCTGCCGCTTTGCCTATCGCGACAGTGTGTTCAAGCATCCTGAGGGCGCACACCTGGCCATTGTCGACGTCACCTTCGCCTTGCCAACCGCGTGGCAGCCGAACCTGCGCTACGGCGAACTGGCCCAGGCCGTGGCCGACGCCGGCTTAAGCAGTCCGAATGCCCAGCAAATCAGCGACCTGGTGGTGGCCATCCGCCAGCGCAAGTTGCCCGACCCGGCCGTCATTGGCAATGCCGGCAGCTTCTTCAAAAATCCCGTGGTCAGTGCCGAGCAATGCGCGCGCCTGCTGGCGGCGTTTCCCGGCTTGGTGCATCACGCACAGGCGGACGGCAGCGAAAAACTGGCGGCGGGCTGGCTGATTGACCAGTGCGGCTGGAAGGGCAAAAGCCTGGGCGCGGCCGGGGTGTACCCAAAACAGGCACTGGTGCTGGTCAACAATGGCGGCGCCAGCGGGGCCGACGTGCTGGCGCTGGCGCGCGCAATCCAGGCTGACGTACTGGCCCGCTACGGCGTCACCCTCGACACCGAACCCGTCTTCATTTAAACGCCAACGGCTAATTCGAGTGGGGTCAGCCGAAGTGGCAGACGTAGTCGAGCAGTTCGAGCGTGTCGATGTCAAAGCTGCTGTTGGCGCCGACGTCGAACGATTGACCGCCTTCATACAGCTGCCAGTCCTCGCTGCCTGCCAGACGGACCCGGCATTTGCCTGAGATCAGTTCCATCCGTTCCGGTGCGCCCGTGTTGAAGGTCAGCGAAGAGGGGAAGATCACGCCCACGCTTTTGCGCGTGCCATCGGCCAGCATCACGGTGTGCGAGACGCATTTGCCGTCGAAGTAGACGTTGGATTTTTTGGTCAGGATGACGTTCTCGAATGTGCTCATGCTGGTCCTTGCGCGATGGGGGAGTGGGTGCAGACGCGATTGCGTCCGCCGTTTTTTGCTTCGTACATGGCACTGTCGGCGCCTGCCACCAGCTGCGCCGGGCTGCCGTCCGGGCCCGGGATCAGGGTCGCTACGCCTATCGACATGGTGACCACGCCGGCAGCAGCTCCGCCATGCGCCAGCGCCAGCGCTTCGAGGTGGCTGCGGCAGCTCTCGGCCACGGCCAGTGCACCGGCCGCGGGTGTGTCGGGCAGAAGCAGGGCGAACTCTTCGCCGCCGTAGCGCGCGGCCAGGTCGGCCGGACGCTTGAGGTTTTCGGTCAGGACGGCCGCGACTTTTTTCAGGCACAGGTCGCCTGCCGGGTGGCCCAGTTCGTCGTTGTAGGCTTTGAAGCAGTCGACGTCGCAGATCAGCAGCGACAGGGTGCTGCGCTCGCGCTGTCCGCGCTGCCATTCGGCTGCCAGCGCGGCGTCAAAGCGGCGCCGGTTGGCGATGCCGGTCAGCGCGTCCAGCGCGGCCAGGCGTTCAAGTTCGATATTGGCGGCCGCCAGCTTTTGCTCGCTGGCGCGCAGCGCGCGAAAGGCCGCGTCACGCTGCAAGGCGCTGATGTAGCCGGCTGCGTGGTAGCGCACGCGCGCCTGCATTTCAAGCTGGTCGGGCAGCTTGATCATGTAGTCGTTGGCGCCGAGCGCGAAGCCTTGTGCCTTGAGCTTGGGATCCTCTTTTGCCGACAGCACGATCACCGGCACGGCGCGCAGGGCAGCGTTGGCGCGATAGGCTTCAATCAGCGCAAAGCCGTCGATGCCGGGCATGACCAGGTCTTGCAAGATCACATGCGGCTGCAGGCGCACGGCGGCCGCTTCCGCCTCGGCAGGGTCGGTCACGAAGTGAAATTCGATGTCGGGACCGAGCATGCGGCGCACCGCTTCGGCAATGATGCGCTGGTCGTCCACCAGCAGCACGCGCACGGTGTCTTCGGTGATGCCGGGCGCGCTGATGGACTCAGTCGCGGTGCTGCTCTGTTCGGGGGACGACATCGTTTGTTATTTTATTGGCATTGATCAGCTGGATATTATGCCAGCTTCATGCCGGTCCGTTGACGCAGGGTGCGCGCGATCTGTTCGAGCGACAGAATCTGCTGCGCGGCGCCGATGTCGGCCGCGGCGCGCGGCATGCCGTACACGGCGCTGCTGGCCTGGTCTTGCGCAATGGTGGTCTTGCCAGCCTGGCGCATGGCCAGCAGGCCCTGGGCGCCGTCGCGCCCCATGCCTGTCAACAAAATACCGGTCGCATCACCGTCCCAGTGGCGCGCCACGCAGTCGAAGAACACATCGACCGAGGGACGGTAAGGATAGTCGCGCGGTTCAGCCGCATAGTGCAGGCGGTGACGTGCGTTGAGCGTGAGGTGATCGTTGGTGCGTGCAATTTGTACGCAGTTGGCCGACAGCGTGTCGCCATCTTCAATCACTTTGACTGGCACGCCCGTATGTTCGCCCAGCCATTTGGCAAAGTGGCCACCGAAATTTTCGTCAATGTGCTGGACCACGACGATGGCCGTGCCGGCCGGCGGTATCCAGTTTGACAGGATATGCGCCACCGCCACCGGTCCCCCTGTCGAGGCGCCAATCGCAAGCAGATGGCGCACGCCCGGTCCGCCTTCGACTTCTGCGCGCGCCGGGCGTGTCTCGTTGCGGCTTGCCTTGACCAGTTTGCCAATGGTCTTGATCTTGGCCAGCAGGGCGCTGTCGCCTGCGATCGCACCTGCCAGTATCGGGGTGGCGGTGACGTCCAGTGCCCCTGCGCCAAGGGCGCGAAATACCTGGCTGACGTTGTCCTGCGGGGCGCCTGTCACAATCAGGATGGCGCATGGTGAGCGTTCCATGATCTGACGCGTCGCTTCCACGCCGTCAAGTTCGGGCATGTTCAGGTCCATCAGGATCAGGTCGGGCCGCTGGTCGGCGCACATACGCACCGCTTCGATACCGGTGCGCGCAATCCAGATCACCTGGTGCTCGCTGGTGCCGGCAATCACGCGCCGCAGCGCTTCGGCCGCCATGGACACGTCGTTGGCGATCCCGATCTTCATGCGCCAGCCTCCCCAATCAGGTCCTGCACGGCATCGAGCAGCGTCTCGTCGTGGAAGCTGCCCTTGGTCAGATAGTAGTCAGCGCCGGCGCTCATGCCACGCGCACGGTCTTCGGGGCGGTCCTTGTAGGAGACGATCATCACCGGTGTCTGGTGCAGATGCAGGTCCTTCTTGATCAAGGCAACAAGCTCGATGCCGTCCATGCGCGGCATGTCGACGTCGGTGATCACCAGGTCGTACTGGCCGCTGCGCACCACGTTCCAGCCGTCGATGCCGTCCACCGCCACGTCGACCTGGTAACCGCGTCCGTGCAGCAGTTTGCGTTCCATTTCGCGCACGGTGAGCGAGTCGTCCACGACCAGAATGCGCTTGACCTTGCGCGCACTGGCGGCACGTTCGCCCGCCAGCTGGTGCAGGCTGCCTTCGCCCAGCAGCTTGTCGATCGAGAGCAGCAGGTCGGGCACGTCGAGAATGAGGACGGGACTGCCGTCATCCAGCAGGGCGGCGGCGCTGATGTCGCGCAGCTTGCCGAACATCTGGTCCAGTCCCTGCACGGCCAGGCTTTGCTCGCCGCGGATGGCGTCCACGACCAGCGCGTAGCGGCGCAGCCCGGCGCCAATCACGACCACGGCCAGGTCGTCGGCATTGGCCGCAAGCTGGCCCAGTTCCAGCACCTGGGATGCCGATACCAGCCCAATATGTTCGCCGCCGTAGTCGAAGAACTGCTTGTTTTCCAAGGTGTGAATGTCCGCCTGCGCGACTTTGAGGACGCGTTCGACTTTCACGATCGGGATTGCGTAGGCTTCGTTCTGAATGTCCACCACCAGAGCGCGCACCACCGACTGGGTCAGCGGCAGGGTAATCGAGGTGCGCATGCCCTGGCCGGGTTCGGACTCCAGACGCACGGTGCCATTCTGCTCGCGTATGGTCTGGTGCACGATGTCGAGCCCGACCCCGCGGCCCGAGATTTCGCTGGTGGTCTCTTTCAGGCTGAAGGCCGGCAGGAACAGGAATTCCATCAGTTCGGGCGTCGACAGCGCCTGCGCCATGTCGCTGCTGGCCATCCTGCGCTTGACGACGTTGCGGCGGATCGCCTCGGGGTCGACACCGCGGCCGTCGTCGCGAATTTCGATGCTGAGCATGCCCGCGCGGTGGCGCGCTTCCAGCGTGATGGTGCCAAGCGCGCTCTTGCCAGCGGCCAGCCGCTCGGCCGGCGCTTCGATGCCGTGGTCGACGGCATTGCGCAGCATGTGGTTGAGCGGGCTTTCAATTCTGGCCAGGATATCGCGGTCGACCAGGGTTTCTTCGCCGCTGATGATCAGCTGCGCCTCTTTGCCCAGGCTGCGCGCCAGGTCGCGCACCATGCGCGGGAAGGGCTGCACGCCGTCGCGGAACGGCCGCATGCGCAGGGTCAGCACTTCATCGAGCATGGCAGAGGAGCCGACCAGCAGGCGCCGCTCGTAGCTTTCAATGTCTGCCATGTGGCCAAGCACGAACTGCTTGAGCGGGTGGGCTTTCTGGGTGACCTGGATGGCCTTGTCAATCAGGGCCGGGTCGCCGTTCTTCACGATGGCGTCCTGCAGTTGTTCCAGCACTTGAAACAGCGCACTCTGGTTGCGTTTGAAGCGTTGCAGCTGTTCGATAAAGGGACGCAGCTGGTGCGCGTTGATGCGCGCTTCGCTGGACAGGGCCAGCAGGCGGTCGAAGTTCTGGGCAGCGGTACCGGCGCGGGCGGCGGCGGCCAAAGGCGCGCGCACGGGCGCGGGCTCGCTGTCCGACACCCCGGCGGCCGCGCCAATCTGGCCACTGGCTTCCAGTGCTGCCATGGCCGCCATCGCTGCGGCCACTTCGTCGTCTTCGTCCAGCGCGGCGGCAGGTGCCGGCACGCGCGCGCCATCATCGAGTTCGCCAATCGCGGCCGTGGCCTGCACCAGAACGGCGATCCGCTCGGCGTTGTCGGCGAGCCAGGCATTCACCTCGCTCTCGGGCTGCAGCGCCACCTGGGCGATCAGGTCGACGCCGCCCAGCAGCATGTCGACACGCGCTGCCGACAGTTCGAGCTTGCCATCCTGGGCCGCGATGAACGCATCTTCCATCGCGTGCGCCAGCTGCACCACCGGATCGAGGCCGACGATGGCGGCCGCACCCTTGATCGAGTGCGCAGCGCGCATCATCGGTTCGATGCGCGCTGCGGCACCGCCCCGTTCGAGCGCCAGCAGGCCATCGGTCAGGATCTGGGTCTGGCCGTCCGCTTCCATGCGGAACAGGTCCATCATGGAAAACTGCGACAGGTCGTTCTGCTCGTGGCTCATCGCAGCAGCCTCGCCATCTGGTGTCCCATCAAGGCCGCATCGAGCACACCAATGTGCATGGCATCGTGGCTCAAGACCCCGGTCAGGAAGCGCTCAATGCCCTTGTTGATGGTGGCGGCCGGCGCCTTGATGCTGCGCGCGGGATAGCGCACGATGCCGTGCAGGTCCGCTGCCGGCAACGCATACACCTGGCCCTCCCAGCGCACGACCACCAGGCGGGCAAACGTGTGCCGTCCGCTGGCCTGCATGGCGCCGCTTTCGTCAATGCCCAGCATGGCGGCCAGGGAAATGGCCGGCACCAGCTTGCCGCTGACATTGACGACGCCCAGCAAGGCAGTACTGGCGCGGTGCGGCACCCGGTGCGGCGCGGCCAGCGGGGCAACCGCATCGACCACTGCCGCAGGAAATGCAAGCCACTCGCGCCCGATCCGGAAGACCAGGGCAGCACTGTCGTTAGTGGCCTTATCGTGCTGCACCTCGCGCAGACGGGCCGCCCATTCGTCGCGATAGCCCTCGTTGACGGGACGCTGCAGATTGCGGCGCGCGGCCTCGGCATACACTTCGCAATTACGGCAGTGGATGTGCTGTTCGAGCTTGGGGCAGCTCTTGTCACCGGCCACACCGATCCGGTTCCAGCAGTCGGACAAGGGCATGCTGACGTCGTCGCTCATGGCAGGCTCCTGGCCACGCCGCCGTGGCGGCCGTACACGCGTGCGGCGCGCTGACGCAGGGCGGCTGCCTGCGTGGCGTCGCCCTGCTGTTCTGCCAGCAGGGCCAGGTGGCACAGGGCCTGGTAGTGGTCAGGCTGGAGGTAGATGCAGCGGCGCCAGTAGCCATCGGCCACGCCGGGCTTGTTCTGGCATTCGCTGATCATCCCCAGAATGAAGTAGGCTTCGGCGGCCCCGGGTTCGGTTTGCAGCAATTGGTGACACAGCGCCGCTGCCGCGGCCAGCTCGCCACTATCGGCCAGGCTGCTGGCCTGTTCCAGCTGTTCGGCCACCGAGGCGGCAGGATTGCGCGCGGCAGGCGCTGACGCGGCCGCGTGTGCAGCGCCGGTGGGAGCCGAGGGCGCCGGCGCGGGCACGCGCGGGGCAGGGCGCAATGCCGCGGGCACCACTGCTGCCGCCGGCTGCGGCTGGGCTACGCGGCTCGCACTGCGGCGCTCTTTTTGCAGCGCAAATGCACCCGGTGAGCGCATGGGAGTAAAACCCTGACTGCAAAAGGCCGGCACCTCTGCGTATCCGGCAAACAGCAGGCCGTCGTCGGCCAGCATCAGGCGCAGCCTGGCAATGGCGCCATTGGTGGTCGCTTCGTCAAAATAAATCAGCAGATTGCGGCAGAAGACGATGTCGTAGCGCCCGCTGCTGGCGGCAGCATCAATGGTCAGCAGATTGCCGTGGCTGAAGTTGACCTGCTCGCGCAAGGCCGGGTCGATCTGGTATTCGCTGCCCACTTGCGTGAAGTAGCGCTCGCGGAAGGCCAGGTTCCCACCACGGAAAGCGTTGCGGGTGTAGCGGCCCTGACGCGCGCGCGCCAGCGCCACCTCCGACAGGTCGACCGCGTCGATCCTGAAGGCGCCACGGTCGACACCAGCATCTTGCAGCGCCATCGCCATCGAATAAGGTTCCTCGCCGCCGGCGCATGGAATCGACAAAATGCGCACGGTGCGCAAGGGATGGGTGGCCAGGCGTTGACTGACAAATCGCGCGGCCGCGAAGAACGCTTCAGGGTCACGGAACATCCACGATTCGGGAATGACCACCAGTTCGGCCAGCGCCTGCAGTTCGTCGCCATTGAGCAGCGCTGGGTAGCGCGCGGGATCGGCGAGTCCGAGCGCGGCGATCCGTTGCGCCACCGCGCGGTCGACAGTCAGCTGGTTCAGATCCAGGCCGGTTTCACGCTGCAGCAGGTCGCGCGGGTTCATGCGGCTTGCTCCCGGCGAAACAGCAGTTCCTGCACCGCTGGTGGGATCAATTGCGCCAGTTCGACCAGTTGCAGCATGCCGTTCGCGCCTGTGCTGACCTGGCCCAGGAAGGGCGCGCCGTCAATGCCGGCGTCGCGCAGGCTGGCGTCGGCAATCGTTTCGATGCCAGCCACGTGTTCGGCCAGCAGGCCCAGTGGCGCGCTGCCGGCCGCGAGCGGATAGTCAACCAGAATGATACGGGTATCGACCCAGATTTGTTCGGGCGCCATGCCGGCCAGGGTGGACAGGTCAATTACCGGTACCGGCATGCCATGCAAGTCCATCACACCGGCGACGTACGCCGGTGCCTGCGGCAGCTGCTTGAGGGCTGCCGCAGGCAGGACGCGCGTCAGCGCTGCCAGAGGCAGTCCATAGCGATCCTTCCCGATGTGAAAGACCAGCACCTTCATGGTCTCAGGTGCTCACCGAAAACGTGGCCACCGACGCTTGCAGATCGCTGGCGGCATACTGCAGCTGGTGCACCGCTTCGCTGGTGGCCTTGAGCGACTCGACCGTCTGCTGGGTGGCGTCGTTCAGCTGCATCATGGTGTCCGAGATTTGCGAGGCGCCCACGGCCTGTGACTGCATCCCCTGCAGCACCAGGTCGAACTGGGGTGCGAGTTTTTGTACCTGGTCCATCACCGACGAGAGCTGTTCGCCCACCTGGCGCACTTCGCCCACGCTGCGCCGGATCTCTTCCGAGAATTTGTCCATGCCCATGACCGAGGCCGACACCGCCGACTGCATCTCCTTGAGCATCTGTTCGATGTCCCAGGTCGAGACCGAGGTCTGATCGGCCAGGCGCCGGATCTCGGTTGCCACGACCGAGAATCCACGGCCCGCGTCACCGGCCTTTTCGGCCTCGATGGCGGCGTTCAGCGACAGGATGTTGGTTTGGTCGGCGACCTTCGTGATCGTGATCAGAACACTGTTGATGTTCGATGCCTTCTCCGACAGGGCGGCCAGTTTGGCGTTGATCGAATCGGTGGCCGAGACCATGTGCTGCATGGTCGCGTCCATGCGTTTCAGGTTGGTCTGGGCTTCGGCAGTAGCGCTGGTGGTGTAGTCAGCCACTGCGGTGGCGCTTTCCATGGTCTTGAGCAGCTGGGCCGTGTTGGCCGAGATTTCCTTGGTGGTGGACAGGATCTCAACGCTGGTCTGGGCCTGTTCGATGCCCGTGGCTTCCTGCTGCTTGGCCGAGGCGGCAATTTCAGTGGCCGAGGTGGTGACCTGGATGCCCGCCTTCTGCACGTTGTTGATCAGTTTGCGCAAGTTGTCGACCATGGTTTGCAGCCCGTCGCCCATGCGTCCGATGGCGTCGCTGCCTTTCACGCTGACGCTGCCGGTCAGGTCGCCCACGGCCGCTTTCGAGACCACATCGAGCAGTGCGTCCACCTTGGCCCGCAGTTCATTGGTGGTGCGCTGCTCGTTGGCCTGGCTGTCTTCGATGGCTTGCGCCATGCGGTTGAATTCCAGCGTGACCTTGCCCAGTTCATCGGACGACAGTACCTGCGCCCGCGCGCCTTGCTGGCCAGCGGCGATCTGGCCCACGGCCTGGGTCAGATTGTTCAGGGGCGACAGCAACGCGCGTGCCAGCAGGTAGCCAACGAACACGGCCAACACCACACACACAATGCCGCCGCCTACCAGGACTTGGTACATGCCCTTTTGCAGCGCCTCTGAGGTCTGGGTGCGCTCGGAAAGCAAGCGTCGCTCCTCCGTGGCGGCTTCTTCGATCAGCGCGCGGATGTCGGCTATCGCTTTTGCGCCATTGAGCACATCGGCGGCGCTGGCCACTTGCTGCGATACGCCTGCCGTCTTGTTCAACTCTCGGCGCTTTTCGATCAGCGGATTGATCACGTTGACGATCCAATCGGTCATCATCGGATCGAGCTTGCGCATGCGGGCCTGCTGGGCCGGGTTGTCGGCGGTGAGGCTAAGTACCTTCTGCAGATGGGTACGAGCCAGCGCTTCTTCCTTATTGATCGGCCCGACCAGCGATTCATTCCCAGTCAACATGAAGCCGCGCGTGGAGGTCTGGATCTGCAGCAGCGAGGTCGTGATCTGGTTGGTTTCGTTGAGCACTTCCAGCGTGTGACGGTCCCAGTCGCTGGCATCGGACAGCCGATTGAAATTGTTGTACGCCATGCTCAGCAGCACAAGAATGATGAGCAGAATGGCGCCGAAGCCGGCAAACAGTTTGTGCTTGATACTGAAATGGCTGAACATGGATGCTCCGGAGCGTGGTCTCAGCATAAATGTAACATTTTGCCGGGCCCGACAGGGTGTTTCAACGTGCGTGGCACCAACATCTTGCACAATCGGGGTCATGTAACCGGGGTCAGACCCCAAACGGGTGAACCGGGGTCTGACCCCGGTTACAGGTCTGACCCCGATTGTGCAAGAAAAAAGCCGCCCGAAGGCGGCTTGGGGCGGGGCCGGGTCGCTTATTGGCCGCGCTTTTGGCGCGCTACGGCGGCAATGCGCATGCGCAGGGCGTTGAGCTTGATGAAGCCACCGGCGTCAGCCTGGTTGTAGGCGCCGCCGTCTTCGTCGAAGGTGGCGATGTTCATGTCGAACAGGGAATCGGTCTTGGAGTCGCGCGCGACCACGATCACGTTGCCCTTGTAGAGTTTCAGGCGAACCCAGCCATTGACAGTCAGCTGCGTGTGGTCGATCAGCGTCTGCAGCGCCACGCGCTCGGGCGCCCACCAGTAGCCGTTGTAGATCATCGAGGCGTAACGCGGCATCAGGTCATCCTTCAGGTGCGCCACTTCGCGGTCCAGGGTGATCGATTCGATTGCACGGTGACCCTTGAGCATGATGGTGCCGCCCGGGGTTTCATAGCAGCCGCGCGACTTCATGCCGACGTAGCGGTTTTCTACCAGATCCAGGCGGCCGATGCCGTGCTTGCCGCCCACGCGGTTCAGCTCCGTCAATACAGCCGCTGGGCTCATGCGCACGCCGTTGATGGCGACGATGTCGCCCTTTTCGTATTCCAGATCCAGGTATTCGGCCGCGTCAGGCGCGTTTTCCGGGCTGACGGTCCAGCGCCACATGGTTTCTTCGGCTTCGGCGCTGGGGTTTTCCAGATGGCGGCCTTCGAACGAGATGTGCAGCAGATTGGCGTCCATCGAGTAGGGCGCGCCGCCGTTCTTGTGCTTCATGTCGATGTCGATGCCCGCGTCTTCTGCGTATTTCAGCAGCTTTTCGCGCGACAGCAGGTCCCATTCGCGCCACGGGGCGATGATCTTGACGTCCGGTTTAAGCGCATAGGCGCCCAGTTCGAAGCGTACCTGGTCGTTGCCCTTGCCGGTGGCGCCGTGCGAGATGGCGTCGGCGCCGGTCTCGCGCGTGATTTCGATCAGGCGCTTGGCGATCAGGGGACGGGCAATCGAGGTGCCCAGCAGATACTCGCCTTCGTACACGGTATTGGCGCGGAACATCGGGAACACGAAGTCGCGCGTGAATTCTTCGCGCACGTCGTCGATGTAGATGTTTTCCGGTTTGATGCCGAACTTGATCGCTTTGGCGCGTGCGGGTTCCAGCTCTTCGCCCTGGCCCAGATCGGCCGTGAAGGTGACGATTTCGCACTGGTAGTTATCCTGCAGCCATTTGAGGATGACCGAGGTATCGAGACCGCCGGAATAGGCGAGGACTACTTTTTTAATATCGCTCATGATCTTTGTCGTAAGGGTGGGTTTATTTGGTGTCAATCCGGCCAAGCAGCAGGTACTCGATCAGCGCCTTTTGCACGTGCAGGCGGTTTTCAGCTTCGTCCCAGACCACCGATTGCGGACCGTCGATGACGTCGGCGGCGACTTCTTCGCCGCGGTGGGCCGGCAGGCAGTGCATGAACAGGGCGTCCGGTGCGGCGCGCGCCATTTTGGCGGCGTCGACGATGTAGCCGTCGAAGGCTTTCAGGCGCGCGGCGTTTTCCTGTTCGTAGCCCATGCTGGTCCAGACATCGGTGTTGATCAGGTGGGCGCCGGCGCAGGCGTCGGACGGATTGTCGAACAGGGTGAAGCGCTTGGTGGTGACGAGCGCGTGGTCGATGTCGTAGCCTTTTGGGGTCGACACGTTCAGGTGGAAGCCGAATACTTCGGCCGCCTGCAGCCAGGAGTACAGCATGTTGTTGGCGTCGCCCACCCAGGTCACGGTCTTGCCGCTGATGGAGCCGCGGTGTTCGACGTAGGTGAAGATGTCGGCCAGTACCTGGCAGGGGTGGTGTTCGTTGGTGAGGCCATTAATCACTGGCACGCGCGAGTAGGCGGCAAAGCGCTCGATGATGTCCTGGCCGAAGGTGCGCACCATGATGATGTCGCACATGCGGCTCATGACCTGGCCGGCGTCTTCCACCGGCTCGCCGCGCCCAAGCTGGCTGTCGCGCGTGTTCAGGTAGATGGCCGCGCCGCCCAGCTGGTGCATGCCTGCCTCAAACGACAGGCGGGTACGGGTGGAGTTCTTCTCGAACACCATCACCAGGGTGCGGTCGATCAGCGGGTGGTACACCTCGTAGTTCTTGAACTTGCGCTTGATGACCGCGGCCCGCTCGATCACGTAGTTGAATTCGTCCAGGCTGAAGTCGGAGAACTGCAGGAAGTGCTTGATGGGTTTTTGTGGGGACATGGGGACGGCCGGTTGCAGGTGTTATCCACTTAATTATAAGGGTTATTTATGTTCGTGGTGGAACAGTGCTTGTATAGACAGATACATCGCCCTCGCGGAGGCGGGGGCCTATACCACTTATCCGAATTCGGTGAGGTGCCATGGGCCCCCGCCTTCGCGAGGGCGATGTTGTGGCCACGCTAGCGATGTGGTGACTAAGCTAGCGATGTGGTGGCCAAGCTAGCGATGTGGCACCTAAGCCAGCGATGTTCGCTTAGAACAAGGTCGGGTTGCTGACGTCGGGCTGGGGCGCGGTCAGCGGCAGGTCGAGCGTGAAGCAGGTGCCTTGCGCGGCGCCGCTGTCGACTGCGATCTGCCCGCCCAGCAGCGAGGTCACGATGTTATAGCTGATCGATAGCCCCAGCCCGCTGCCGCCTTGCCCCAGCTTGGTGGTGAAGAAGGGGTCGAAGATGCGGCTCAGGTGTTCCGGCGGGATGCCGCCGCCATCGTCGGAAAAATCGATCTGCACCCGGCCGTCGCCATGCAGCACGGCCGACAGGCGCATGTGGCCGCTGGTGCCGGGCGCAAACGCGTGCAGCAGGGCGTTGTTGATGAAGTTGGTGATGACCTGGCCAAACGGGCCTGGGTAGCTGTCCAGGCCCACGGTGTCCGGAACCTGCAGCTCGATGCTGTGATTTGCCGCGCGAATCCGGTTCATCATGGTGGCGATGATTTCGTGGCACACCTGCTGCAAATTGAAGAAGCGGCGCTGCTCGGTGGTGCGGTCTACTGCCACCTGCTTGAAGCTGTTGACCAGATCGGCCGCGCTGGTCAGCCCGCGCATGACCAGCGCTGCCGCTTTTTGCGAGTCGGCGATGAAGGTCGACAGTTCGGAGCGGCGCAAGCCAGGACCGTTCATCAAGGTCTCGATCTCGGCCGTCTTTTCCTGCATGGTCGAGGCAATCAGCAGGCTGTTGCCGATCGGGGTATTGAGTTCGTGCGCCACGCCGGCCATTAGCGAACCCAGTGCCGCCAGCTTCTCTTGCGACACCAGCTGGGCCTGGGCATCCTGCAGCTGACGGTAGGCTTCGGCGTTGTCCAGCGCGATGGCGCCATACGCACACAGGGTGCGGAAGATCATGCGCTCGTTCTCGCCATAGGCGCGCGATTGCGGCGCCTGCACCGTCATCACGCCAATGGCGCGCTCGCCCACCGTCAGTGGCGCGAACAGGGCGCTCATGTTGATCATGGTTCCGGGCACGACTTGCTGGTGCTCGGCGTCGGGCCAGTGGTCAATATAAATTTCGCGCCGCTCCATCAGGCAGCGCACCGAATACGCGCGCGGGTGCGACAGCGGGATGCTGTGTTCGGGCAGTT
The DNA here is from genome assembly GCF_900129765.1 of Massilia sp. CF038. Taxonomy (GTDB): domain Bacteria; phylum Pseudomonadota; class Gammaproteobacteria; order Burkholderiales; family Burkholderiaceae_D; genus Telluria_A. Next base: position 1,008,155 of record NZ_FQWU01000002.1, on the reverse strand, counting down.
CACGCCCCATTTCCACACCAAACGCGCGGTTCAAGGTCGTGCCGGCGGTGTCGGTCAGGTAGATGGCGAAGGTCGACGCGGTCAACAGGCCGTGGATGTGGCGGTCAAGCGCGCGGAACACGGCTTCGGCATCCAGGTGGGCGGTGATTTCCTGGCCAATGGCGGACAGGCGTTCCAGCGTGGCGCTGGTACGCTGCAGGACTTCGGCGCGGCGCGCTTCCGATTCGGCCAGCTCGCGATGGTGATAGCCCTCGTTGCGGGCATGCTCGGTCTGGTGGTGCACCTGCATGGCCACGGCGTGGTTGGTCGCTTCCTGGCTGTGGGTTTTTTCGCGCGCGGTCGATGCCTGCAGCGCCACTTCGTAGGCGCGCTTGTAGTCACCGCAGGCGGCGTACTGGCGCGCCATGGCGTCATACAGTTCGCCCGGTACAGTGTAGCCATCCATGGTCGATGCGACCGACAGCGCCTTGTGCAGGTAGTGCAGGGCCGGATTCGGTTCCACCATGTTCGACGGTGGCGCCAGGCCCTTGTGCTGCGCATGGATCATGGCCATCACGCGCAAAGCGGCAATCTGGTTGGGCGGGTTGGCCTGGTCGGCGCCCATGGCGGCAGCTTCGGCGGCCACCGCCAGCGCTTCGCCGGCGCGCCCCAGTTCCGACAGCGCGTGCGCCTGGCCGCGCCGGGCAATGCTGCGGAAATCGGCCTGGTCAAGCGCATAGGCGCGCACTTCCAGGCGCGTAAAAGCGTTCAGGGCGCCGGCAAAGTCGCGCTGGTCGAGCGACAGGTCGCCCAAGTATTGCAAGGCGATGGCGTAGCTACGCGCGTTTTTCAGCGGCTCCAGGATGTTCAAAGCTTCCTGCAGCATGTCGTGCGCGGGGTCGAGCTGGCGCAGACGGCGCAAGGTGTCGGCCGTGTGCATGAGGCAGGCGCCGATGGAACGCGGCCAGTTGGTCGGGCGCGCCAGTTCAAGCGCGCACTGCATCCATTCCAGCGCCGAGTGATGGTCGCCCAGCAGGGTAAAGTCTTCGCCGATGTTGGTGGCGGCAGTAATGGCGGCGCGCATCTGGCCCGTTTCCAGGGCCGACTCGTAGCAGCGGATGTAGTAGCCGGCGGCGGCGCCAAAGTCGCCTGCCTGGCTGGCCGCCAGGGCCAGGAAGTCGTTGACCCAGGTTGCCAGCGAAGGGTGGGCAGCTGCGCTGTCGGAATTGAAGCGGCCGCCCCAGCGTGCCACGGCGGTATTGCGGTCACGCAGAACGGCCCAGCGGGCGATGGCCGCTTCGGACAGCAAGGTGCGCAGGTTGTCGCCGCCTGCGCTGGCCACTTCGGCCGCCGCGCTGAACTGGCGGTCGCCCGCTTCGTGGTCGCCACGGTCGATTTCGATCCAGGCCAGCAGCCAGTGGCTGTCGGAGCGGCCTTCGGCGTCGTTCAGCGCGTTGCAGCGCTCCAGCACCGCGCTGGCGCTGGTGAAGGCGGCATCGAGTTCGCCGGCCAGCCACTGGCCTTCGGCGCGCAGCAAGTCCATGCGCGCGCCCAGGACGTCGCGTTCTGCCACCGGCAGGGGCGCGTCGGCCAGCAGGGCGTCGGCCTGGTCGGCAAGGGTGAGGGCGCGGGCCGTGTCGCGCTGGCGCAGATGCCAGGCCAGCGACAGCAGCACCGGCAGCCGGTCATGCCCGCGCAGCGAGGGCAGCGCCGATTCCCATTTGGCTACATTTTCATCGACCGTGAATAGTTCCATGGTTCGATTGTATGCCTAGGGAAACAAAAAAGCGATGGCTGCCGTGACCATTGGTAATGCAACTGTTGGTATCTGTCTCAATACAGGGTCTGGGCCGATTCGTGCAGCAGCTGGCCGTACAGGGTGTGCCGGAAGCGCGCGATCTTGCCTGCCTCCAGCGCGGCCAGGATGGCGCACTGGGGTTCGATCAGGTGGCGGCAGTTGTAGAACTTGCAGCCGCCCAGGTAGGGCGTAAATTCCACAAAGGCGCGTTCGATCATGCCTTCGGACAGGTGGTACAGACCAAATTCCTGGAAGCCGGGCGAATCGATGATGGTCGCGTCCTGGCCCAGATGGTACAGACGGGTGAAGGTGGTGGTGTGTTTGCCGGTGTCGAGGGCAGCCGAAATTTCGCGCACGGCGATGTCGGCGTCCGGCACCAGCAGGTTGATCAGCGAGGACTTGCCCATGCCCGACTGGCCAATGAAAATCGAGGACTGGCCTTCGAGCAGCGGCATCAGCGTGGCCACGGCGTGTTCTGGCGCGGCGCGGGCCGATACTTCGTGCAGCGGGTAACCCAGGCTGGTGTAAGTCAGCAGCCGTTCGCGCGCCTTGGGCAGCAGATCGGTCACGTCGGTTTTATTGAGGATCAGGTGGGCCTCGATACCGGCCGCCTCGGCCGCCACCAGCGAGCGCGAAATCAGGTCGTCGGCAAAACCGGGTTCGGTGGCCACCACGATGAACAGGCGCGTCAGATTGGCCGCCAGCAGTTTGGACTTGTACTGGTCGGAGCGGTACAGCAGCGTTTTGCGTTCGGCGATCGATTCGATGACGGCCTGGTCGCCCGAGGTCATGGCCAGGTTGACCACATCGCCCACAGCGATGTTGGTCTTTTTGCCGCGCGTGACGCACTGGATTTTTTTGCCGTCGACATCGGCCAGATAGTGGCGCCCGTGGGCGGCGATGACCAGGCCGGTCAGCGGTGCTGCACTCATGCGCCACTCCGTTGCACATACAGTGCACTGGCGCGCGCGGCGCAGATGAAGTCGTTGGAGGTGAGGGCGCCACCGGCGGAATCGGTGCGGTAGCTGACCGCGCACAGTTTGTAGGTCACCAGCAGTTCGGGATGGTGGTCTTGCTGATGGCTGACCCATGCCAGCGCGTTGACGAAGGCCATGGTCTCGTAATAATTCTTGAAGGCGAAGCTGGTTTGCAGCTTGCCGTCGATGATGGCCCAGCCGGGCAGCTGGGGCAGCAGGGCGGCGCAGGCCGCGTCGTCAAGGGCTGGCGCGTTGGCGCTGCAGTGCTGTTTGCTGAGGGTACCTGCTGTCATGCGGCCGCCATAGGTGTGGGTGCGAGATTGAGCTGCTTGATCCGCACCGAGGCGGGCGGATGCGAATCGTAAAACGCTGAATGGAGCGGGTCCGGGGTCAGCGTGGAGGCGTTGTCTTCGTACATCTTGACCAGGGCCGAGACCAGGTCGCGCGCGTCGCTGTGGGTGGCGGCAAAAGCATCGGCCTCAAACTCGTGCTTGCGCGAGCTGATCGAGGTCAGGGGCGACAGCACAAAGGTAAACACGGGCAGCGTCAGCATGAACAGCAGCAGCGCCATGGCATCGTTGGCGGCGCCGGGCACCGGGTCCACGCCCAGGCCAGTGTAGAACCAGACCTGGCCCTTGAGGTAGCCCAGCAGCGCCAGAAAGCCCAGCGACACGGCAAACATCACGGCGATGCGCTTGATGATGTGTTTGAGCTTGAAGTGGCCCAGTTCGTGCGCCAGCACGGCTTCGATTTCCTGCGGGGCCAGGCGCTCGATCAGGGTGTCGAAGAAGACGATGCGCTTGTTGGCGCCAAAGCCGGAAAAATACGCGTTGCCGTGGGCCGAGCGCTTGGAGCCGTCCATCACGAACAAGCCCTTGGAGGCAAAGCCGACGCGCGCCATCAGGCCTTCGATGCGCTCTTTCAGACTGACGTCGGCCAGCGGCGTGAATTTGTTGAACAGGGGCTGGATGAAGGTCGGGTACAGCACCATCATCAGCAGCTGGAAACCGCTCCAGACCAGCCAGGCGTAGAACCACCAGAGGGGGCCGCTTTTATCCATCAGCACCAGCACCACCCACACCAGCGGCAGGCCGATGGCCGCACCCAGGGCAGTGCCCTTGACCATGTCGAGCAGCCACAGGCTGCGTGTCATTTTATTAAAACCGAAACGTTGTTCCAGCACGAACTGGCGGTAATAGTCGAACGGCAGGTCGAGCACGCCGCTGATGACACTGAAGGCGGCCAGCAAGGCCAGCTGGTAAGCCATGCCCGGGCCGGTGAGCGGCAGCAGGGCCTGCGACAGCCATTGCAGGCCACCGAGCAGGGTAAAACCGATCAGCACAGCGCTGCTGAAGAGCAGGTTGACCAGGCCGAAACGCGTCTTGGCGGCAGTATAGTCGGCGGCCTTCTGGTGTGCTTCGAGGGGGATTTTGGCGGCAAATTCGGCCGGCACGGCATTGCGGTGCGCCATCACATGGCGCAGTTGGCGGCTGGCCAGCCAGAAGCGCAGGACCAGGGTCAATACAAAGAAAGAAACGAATAAGATCGAAAACGCGGATGAATACATTCTGTGCCTGTGAGAAAATGCAGGATTGTTTAGGCCAAGAGAGAATTATGTCACATGCCACTGATTTAGCCGCACCGGCCGCCCCACAGCGCCCAAACGAGTTCAACCTGATCTGGTTGGACATGGAAATGACGGGCCTGGAGCCCGACACCGACCGCATCATCGAAGTGGCGGCGGTGGTGACCGACATGCACCTCAATATTATTGCCGAGGGCCCCGTGTTTGCCATTCACCAGTCCGATGAAACGCTGGACAAGATGGATGCCTGGAACAAGGGCACGCATGGCCGCTCCGGCCTGATCGACCGCGTCAAGGCGTCCACCGTGACCGAAGAGCAAGCGTCGCTGGAACTGATCGCTTTCCTCAAGCAGTACGTCCCGGCCGGCAAGTCGCCCATGTGCGGCAACAGCATTTGCCAGGATCGCCGCTTCATGGCGCGCGGCATGCCGAAGCTGGAAGCGTTCTTCCACTACCGCAATCTGGACGTGTCCACGCTCAAGGAACTGTGCAAGCGCTGGAAGCCCGAAATCGTGGGCGGCTTCAAGAAGCACCAGAAGCATACGGCGCTGGCCGACATCATTGAATCGATCGAAGAACTGCGCTACTACCGCGAGCATTTCATCAAGCTGTAAAGCAGTCGTCTTCTTTGATCTAGCTCAAGCTCTGTAGCAGGCTCAAGCGGCAACCTCGTACTTTATTTGCGAGATTCGCCATGCTGGACCTGTTGCGAGATTTGGGCGAGCGCGTTAAGGAAGTTGGTTCGCTGCTGTGGCGCTGTTTTTACAGCGTCACGTTGACGCTGCTCGGCGTGGCCGGCCTGGTGTTCGTGCCGCAAGGCGCCGAATGCCTGCGCCTGGTCAGCCAGCCTGGCTGGAATTTCCCCCTATTTCTGTGTTCCGTTGCGGCCTGGTCGATGGCGGCGTGGTACAGCGCGCGCCTGACGCTGGGCCGCGTATTCGCCGGTGACGCGCTCATCGACCAGCGCGATACCGATTTCGTCAATGGCATGCGCCTGTGGCTGCCCCGTGCGCTGGGGATCTTGCCAGGTGCTGTGCTGGCGGTCCAGTTTTTCCGCATCGGCTACCCGGTGCTCGGCATCGGGTGTACTGCCGCCGCCACGGCCATTGGCGTGTTCATGGTACGCAGGCGGGTCTGGTTTGCGTCCCGCTTTGTGGGCTGGGAGCCGGGGCGCGGGCTGGGTCTGCGCTTCATCGCCCTGCAGCAGGGCACGCTGTTGACAGTGCTGTGCGCCATCGGCGCTTCGTTCACCTTGCTGTTTGCCATTTGGATCTGGCCGCTGGAAGTGACGTCTGTCGTCACTGCACCTGTGCTGCTGTGCTTTGCGCTGGCCAGCTGGATCCTGTTCGGCGACCTGGTGCTCACCTACTTTTTTCGCCAGGCTCGGCTCCCATCCATGGCTGCCGCGCCCCTGTTGCTGCTGGTCGTCTGCAGTTTGTGGAATGATAACCATGCGGTGGCATTGGTAGGCGACCAGCGCTGGCCACGGATCGGCGGGGCAGTCACGCCGCAGGATACTGCTATTCCCACGCGGCGCGATATCGAAGTCCATCTCCACGCCTGGCTGGCGGCGCGCGTTGCGCGCGGCGAACTGCGGCCTGGCCAGCCGTTTCCGCTGTTTCTGGTCGCGGCCGAAGGGGGCGGCATCCGCGCCGCCTATTGGGGCGGCATTGTCCTGGCGCGCCTGCAGGACGACAGTGCAGGCCGCTTTGGGCGCCACTTGTTCGCACTGAGCGGCGTGTCTGGTGGCAGCCTGGCAGCGGGCACCTTTGCGGCCCTGGTGGCCGATGAGCGTAGTGGCGCTCTCGCACGCGCACCCTGCGCGCGGCGCAATCCGGCGCGCCGCTATCAGCAATGCATCAGCGCAGTACTGCGGCGCGACTACCTGTCGCCTGCGGTGGGTTATCTGCTCTACCCGGACATGCTGCAGCGTTTCCTGCCACTGCCGGTGGCCGCCGCCGACCGCGCGCGTGCCATGGAAGCCGGTTTGCAGGACGGCTGGCATGATGCGACCGCCAGCACGCGCTTTGCGCAGCGGTTTCACGCCCTGTGGACGAATGACCGCGCGCTTGAGGTGCCGTCGCTGCTGCTCAATGCCACCCTTGTCAACGGCGGCAACCGCGTCATCGCCAGCGATCTGGCGATCGATGGTCGTTTCCCGGATGCCTACGACGCGTTCGATCCCGTGCTTGATCTGGGTGCCATGAGCCTGGCCACGGCGATGCATAACAGCGCGCGCTTCAGTTACATCAGCCCGGCCGGCACGGTGGCCGGCTGCGGCACGCCGGGCCATCTGCAGGCGTGCAGCACGACGGCGGCGCGCCATGCCTGGGGCAGGGTGATCGACGGCGGCTACTTTGAAAACTCGGGCGTGGAAAGTGTGCGCGATCTGCTGTTTGCCATGCGCCCAGCCTTGCAGGCCTGGGAAGCGCGCGGTTATGTGATCGAGCCATCCGTTCTGGTGATCAGCAACTCGCCGGGCGCGCTGGCGCCGTCCGGACGCCAGGATCCGGCCAGAGCCCGCCTGGACATCACGTTTTTGTCCGAACTGCTGGCGCCGCCCCTGGGCCTGTTCAATACACGCGAGGCACGCGCCACCTTTGCCGTTACGGCGCAGCGGCGCGACATGGCGGCGGCCGACGCCCAAGGCTTCGTCTGGTTCGGCATGCACACGCCCAACGATACTCCGCTGGGCTGGGCCCTGGCGGACCAGACTTTCGACGCAATGGATGCGCTGTTGCAGCGGGCCCGCAGCGCCCGACTCAACGCGCTTCCCTTTGAGGCGGTGCTGTCACGCCTGCAGAGATCGCCACCGAATGTGGCATGCCGAACAGAACAGGAGCGAGGTAAAGCGTACTGTGAAGCTTCTTTGAATCAACAGGAGAACAAGATGACCAAGCCTACCCAGGATCCACGCGAACAACTGCAACGCGACCAGCAGCAGGCCAGCAAGATGCGCAAAACAACCGCCAGCGCGCCGAAGATGAAGAAGTTGCGGGTCGGCACAAAAACGATGGGATCAAGGACCATCAAGGTGCCGACAAGGGGCCGCGCGGGCAGTAATTGATGGGCTGTGTGCGCTAATCCGCGCGCAGTACACCAAGGCAGTTGCGCCGCTTTTCCAGCGCGCGATTGGCGGCGGCGCTGGCGGTGGCCGGCGTCGCGCTGCCACTGTAGACCACGCAGGCGCCATCGGGGGCGATGCGCGCCGCCGTCAGGATCGCCCCCGAAGCCATGCGCGGTCCGCTGCCAGGCGCGCTGGCGGTATCGAGCCGCACCAGCAGGGCGGTAGGCACCAGTTGCGCGCCGCGCCGCTGCATGCGCCACTCGGCCTTGCGGCCTACCCGGGCCAGCCCGGGCGTGACCACGTCCCAATAGTCCAGCGGCCATACCTCGCCGCGCGGGCTGACCACATCGACCGAGGTGGTTGCTTCAGCCTCATGCACCAGCAGGCGGTAGCCGGCCACGCCATCGCAGCGACGCGTGCGTGTGCCGCCGTGGCCGGCGTCCAGGGTCTTGCAGCGGGAACCATACAAATCGGAATACAGACTGGCAGCACCAGCGTGGCTGGCGCTGCAGAGCAGCAGGGCAACAAGCATTGAGCGGACCATGGCAACCCCTGGTGGTGAACTGGGATAGTCCATGCTAGACGGGGCACGCCGGCTGCTGTTTGTAAAACGTCAAGTCAGCCGTCCGACCCGCTTAGCGTAGAAGCAATTGCTGTGGCAAAATGTTGCATTTGATTTGCAGCAATTTCCCATCTTTTATGTCCGACACTCCATCTCCCTGGTACAGCGCCTTATTGCCTGCCGTAAGTACGACCAGCCGGCGCGAGCAGCTGCGCGCCAGTCTCGGTGCAATGGCCGGGCTCGGTTTTACTGCCTGGCTTTGCCTGCACATGTTCGGTCCGTCCGGCGCGTGGCTGATTGCGCCGATGGGGGCCTCGTCGGTGCTGCTGTTCTGCCTGCCCGCCAGTCCGCTGGCCCAGCCATGGGCCGTCATTGGCGGCAATACGGTGTCAGCGCTGGTCGGCGTGGCGTGCGCGGCGTGGGTGTCCGATCCAGCCCTGGCTGCACCGCTTGCTGGCGGCTGCGCCATTGCCGCCATGTTCGCGCTGCGCTGCCTGCATCCACCGGGCGGGGCAGTCGCTTTGACGGCCGTGCTGGCCGGCCCGGCCGTGCACGCGCTGGGCTTTCGCTTTGCACTGGCGCCAGTGGCGCTCAATTCCGCCTTGATGGTGGGTGCGGCACTAGTGTTCAACAATTTGTCGGGGCGCCGCTATCCGCACAACCAGCGCTCGGCGCTGGCCAATCCGCACCTGACGGCCGACACCGTGCCCACGGCCCGTCTGGGTTTTCAGCGGGAAGATCTGGATGCCGTGCTGCGCCGCTATAACCAGGTGCTGGACGTGAGCCGCGACGACCTGGAAGACATTATTCTGGCCACCGAGGCGCAAGCCTACGAACGGCGTTTTGGCGTGATTACCTGCGGCGCGGTGATGTCAAAAGATGGGGTGACGGCCGAATTTGCCACCGAACTGGGCGAAGCCTGGCGCAGCATGCGCTACCACCGCCTGCATGCGATGCCGGTGCTGAACCGGGCGCGGCGGGTGATCGGGATGGTGGCGCAAAGTGATTTTCTGCGGCACAGCGACCTGGACGACTTCCGCACGCTGGGCGCGCGCTTCCGGGCCTTGATCAGAAAGAGCGGGCGCACCCATTCGGAAAAGCCGGAAGTGGTGGGCCAGATCATGACCGCGCCGGTGGTGACGGCCACGGTCGACACGCCTATCGTGGAACTGGTGACCCTGATGGCCAACAGCGGCCTGCACCACATTCCCGTGCTTGATGCCGAGCAGCGTTTTGCCGGCATCATCAGCCAGTCCGACCTGCTGGCGGCCCTGGTGCAGGCGCGCCTGGCCGAACCGGCCGCTGCGTAGAATTTACTCGGCGCTGTCGGCGCCGCAGCACTTCTTGAATTTTTTGCCGCTGCCGCAAGGGCAGTCCTCATTGCGGCCAACTTTCGGTTCGTCGCGTTTGACTGTTTGCACCGGCGCCTTGCGCAGTGGCACCCAGAAACGCTGGATGGCAGGCAGGTTGGCTTCGATTTCCAGTGCCAGCTTGTGGCCTTTGACAGGGGTGTCGACTTCGGCCAGTTCAGCTTCTTCGATCTCGTCGGCGCCCAGCAGGTAGATCGGGCGCATCAGCGGCGCCAGGTCCGATTCCCAGATCGGGTCCCAGGAACCAGGGCGCAGTTCCATGCCTTCCCAGAAGCCCCAGCACCAGGCTTCGGCATCGATCAGGTTTTCGCCTTCGTGCTCGGCTTCGCAGAACAGCGGTTCGAATTCTTTGGGCGCCACTTCAAACGTGACCAGCACTTCATTCATGAAGCGCATGATCAGGTTGACGATCTTTTCTTCTTCCTTGGCGTTCTTCCATTTTGGAATGGCCGAGGCATCCTCGCCCCACACCTTGAGCAGCCACTCGGCCGGCATGATCGTTTCCGGGCCAATGGCAATGGCGGTCAGGTAGCCGTGCAGGGTGTCCATGGTCATGGCGTCGTCGGAGCTGCGGTCCGAGAGCAAAAACTGGTCGAGTTCGTTAAATTCTTTTTCTGACAAAGGCTGGTCGAGTTGCATGGCGTGGCTTTAAAGGAGAGTTGAAGCCGCTAGTTTAACGCTTCGCAGGCGGAACAGCCTATTTATTCCGGCGCCCGCGCCGTACAATGGCGCCCATGGACACCCCCGCGCCCCATCCCTTTGCCACCCTCAGCCCTGACTGGGTGCTCGACGCTCTCGACAGTGTCGGCCAGCGTGCCGACGGCCGCCTGCTGGCCTTGAACAGCTACGAAAACCGGGTCTACCAGGCCGGCATGGAAGAGGGACCGGCGCTGGTGGTCAAGTTCTACCGCCCCGAGCGCTGGTCGGACGCCGCCATTCTGGAAGAGCATGCGTTTGTAGCCGAACTGGTGGCCCAGGAAATTCCGGTGGTGCCGGCCATGACCATTGGCGGGACCACCTTGCACACGTTCCAGGGTTTCCGTTTTGCCGTGTTTGAACGGCGTGGCGGGCGCGCGCCCGAGCTCGACGCTCCCGGCGTTCTGGAATGGATGGGGCGCTTCATTGGCCGTATTCACGCAGTCGGCGCGCTGGCGCCGTACGCCGAGCGCCCGGCGCTGGACATTGCCAGCTTCGGCACAGCGTCGCGCGATTATCTGCTTGCCAACGATTTTCTGCCGCCCGACTTGCTGGCGCCCTGGCGCAGCGTGATTGACCAGGCCCTGGACGGGGTGCGGCGCTGCTACGAGCGGGCAGGGCAGGTGCCCCTGATCCGCCTGCACGGCGATTGCCATGGTGGCAATGTGCTGTGGACACCGGACGGCCCCCATTTCGTCGACTTCGACGACAGCCGCACGGGTCCGGCGGTACAGGATTTGTGGATGCTGCTCTCGGGCGAGCGCAGCGACATGGTGCGCCAGCTGGGCGATGTGCTGGCCGGGTACGAGGACTTTTGCGACTTTGACACGCGCCAGCTGCACCTGATTGAAGCGCTGCGCACACTGCGCCTGATTCATTACGCGGCCTGGCTGGCCAGCCGCTGGGACGACCCGGCATTTCCGGCGGCGTTCCCGTGGTTTAATACACAACGGTATTGGCAAGACCGCATTCTGGAGCTGCGCGAGCAGGTGGCGCTGATGGATGAGCCGCCCTTGTGGCAAAGCTGACAATTACATCGCCCTCGCGAAGGCGGGGGCCCATGCCAGCTGTCCGAATCCGGTTGCGTGGAATAGGGGGCTCGCATGCGAGCCCGCCTTCGCGAGGGCGATGTTTTTAAGCCGCGAATTAGGCGACTTTCCCCACTCTCCTCACCGCGTTCACGCCTCCCGCCATCCCCGATAATCTCTCTATGCCCGCTTTCCGCGGCAGCCTTCTATAGCGAGAACGACGATGGAATCCCAAGCCGCCCTGCACGACGACGTCAAGCCAGCCACGGAACCGGCCGCACCTGGCCGCGCCAAGTCGGAAATGCGTGCCATCCACGAAGCCATCGCCCGCGTCGAAGCGGAAGCAAAAGCCTCGTGCGCCGCTGAAAGCCGCGCGCACGCCGAAGCGCGTGCCCGCAGCCTGGCCGAAGAACGCGCCGCCATGGACGCCGCTGCCGCTGCCGCCGCCTTGCAAAATGCGCAAGCCTCGGAAGAAGCCATCGAAGCCAACCGCGACCGCCTGGAAACCCTGCGCGCCGCCGCCCAGGCCAGTCTGGAGCGCCTGGAAGCCGTGCGCCAGGAAACGCTGGAACTGCGCGCCCGCGTCGAAGCCGATACCCAGATTAAGCTGGCCGCCGAAGCGCGTGCCAAGAGCGAAGAAGAAGCGCGCCGCCGCGCGGCCGAACAAATCGAAGCCGAAGCTGCCATGGCCGAACAAGCCACGCGCGCGGCCAATGAACTGCTGCTGCACACCGAACAAGCGCGCCTGCAAGCGGTAGAGCGCGTCGCCGCGGTCCACGCAGCCAAGGAAGAAGTGCTGTACATCGCCTCGGCCGACGCCCGTCTGGCCACCCTGGCGCGCGAGCGTGAACGCCAGGCCAAGGGCGCGCGCCAGACCGCCGAATTGCTGGCCGAAGCCGAATCGGAAGCGCTGGAACTGACCGTGCAGCGCGAAAAAGCCGACCAGGTAGCCCTGGCCGCCGCCTTTGCGCGTGCCGTTGCCGAAGCCCGCGCCCTGGAAGAAGCACGCGCCCTGGCCCACATCGAGCAGGAACGCGAAGCCATCGCGCTGGCCCAGGCCGAGTCCGAGCGCGTGGCCGCCAAATCGATTCACCTGCGCCTGCAGTCGGAAAAAGAACTGCGCGACGCTGCCATCCACCGCGAACGTCTGGAACAAATGGCCGCCGCCAGCGCCGAAGCGCGGCGTGAAGCCGAGACCCGCATCCTGGCTGCAACCGAAGCGCGCATCGAAATGGACCGCAAGTTACGCGAAGTGGCCCTGACGCGCGCGCTGGCCGAAGAAGATGCCGGCAGCGTGGTGCAAGCCAAAGTTGACGCGGAAGCCATTGCCACCGCCAAGGCGCAGGAACGCAAGCTGGCCGACCAGGCAGCGACTGCCGCCGCCGCCCTGGAAGCGCAGGAACAGCAGCGCGCGCGCCAGCTGGCCGAAGAACGCGCCCAGCTGGCAGCCGCCGCTGCCGCAGCCGCCGCCAGCGAAAACGATGCCGAGCAGGCCCGCGTGGCACGCGTGGCTGAACAAGTTGAACTGCAGCGCCGCAGCGCGGCCCTGGCACAGCAAAAAGCCGAGCAGGCGGCCCAGCTGGCGCAGGCCGAACAGGCACGCGCCAGTGCCGAACAGGCCGCCCTGGCCCGGCTGGAAGACAAGCTGCAAGCCGAACGCGAACTGGCTGCCGCTGCCCAGGAACGGGCCGAGAATGAGAAGGTTCAGGCGGCGCTGCTGCGCCAGCAGGCCGACGCGGAACGGCGCGCTGCCGAAGCGAACCGCGCCGAAATCGATGCTGCCCGCGCCCTGGTCGAGCAGACCGAACTGGAAGCGACCGAAAAAGCCGCTGCCGCAGATGCCCGCATCGCCCAGCTGCGCATTGCCGCCGACCTGGGCCGCGTTCAGGCCGAGCGCGCGCACAATGAGAAGCGCAAGCTCGAAGTGATCGAGCACACCATGGCTGCCGAGCGCGAAGTGGCGGACGCCGAACGCGCTTCGCTGGCGCTGCTGGAACAGACCCTGGCCGCGCAACGCCAGAAAGCCGCGCACGAACAGCGCGCCAACGAAGCTGCCGTGGCTCGCCTGGCGTCCGAGCAGGCCGCCGCCCAGGCGGCCCGGGTGCGCGCCGATGCTGAACAAAAGCAGGCCGAAATGGCACGCCAGCTGCACGCCGTACAAGACCTGGCGGCGCAGGCAGCAATCGACAAGCGCGAAGCGCAGCGCAAGCTGCTCGAGAGTGCTCAGGCCCAGGCCGACATGCAGCGCAAGGCCGCCCTGGCCACGCGCGAAATGGCCAACGCCAAGCAGCAGCTGGTGGAACTGGAAGCGCAGCGCATCGACGCCGACACGCGCACCCTGATGGCGACCCGTGCCGCCATCGCGGTCGAACAGGCCGAAAGCGTCGCCGGCGCCGCCCAGCGCGCCACCTCGGCCAGTCTGGCGCACCAGGTGATCGGACGCCTGACCCAGCCATCCAGCGTGGCGCTCAAAGCGTAAACACGGCGCGCCCATGTAATATGGCGTCATGCGACGCCTCTTCTTCCTCGGTTTGATCACGCTGCTGCCAGCTGCCCAAGCGGGCGAGCTGGTGGTGTTGGTCGACACCGCCAACGACATGCCCATGGCGCGCTTTGAGCGCTATCGCCTGGTCGACGGCATTCACCGTGATATTGGCGTGGCGCTGGCGCAGCATATGCAGCGCAGCGCGCGCTTCATGTCGCTGCCGCGCAAGCGTCTGGTGCGCGCACTGGAAGACGGCAGCGCCGACGTCCTGTGCAGCTATGTGCCCGAGTGGCTCGATGGCCGCCTGCACTGGAGTCAAGCCTTCATTCCCATTGCCGAAGTCCTGGTCAGCGCGCGCAGTGCGCCGCGTCCGCGCAGCGTCGACGACGTGGCGGGCAAGCCCGTCGGCACCGTGCTCGGTTACGCCCATCCCGAAATGGAAGCCTTGCTGGGTGCGCGCTTTGTGCGTGCCGACGGTCCCACGGCCGACGCCAATTTGCGCAAGCTGGCGGCGGGGCGCATCGAATACGCCCTGACAGGGAAAAGTTTTCTGGAGTGGCGCCAGAAGAACGGCGCGCTGAAAGTGGCGCTGCATCCGCCGCTGGTCGTAAAAAATTACATGGGGCAGTGCGCGGTGTCGCCGAAGGGGCGGGTGACGCTGGCGGAAGTGGATCTGGCCATTACGCAAATGGTCAAAGAGGGGAAAGTGGGGACGATACTGGCGAAGTACCAGTAGTCCCCATCGTCGTTACGCGCTTAGATATTGTCTTCAATGACCGGCGTGGTCGATCCCAGCGCCAGCGTGATTTTCGTTTTCTTCAGCAGCGGGCTGGCTGGCTTGCTGCCATCCGCATTCAGACGCTTCACCTTGTGGAACACCACGCTGAACGAGGCTGCCGTGACGGTGGCAATCGCAAAGCCCTGTGCATCATGATCGGCATACAGCAGGTCCGGGTTATTGCCGCGCATGACAGCATCGAAGGTGGCGGGTGTGGCCACCAGCGGCGCCAGTGGCGTGGCGCCCGCGCCATCTTTCAGATACTGATAGAACGAGTCGCTGGAAATGCCGGCTGCCACAAAATCCACCGCCACTGGCGTACCCACCAGCGGGTCCGGATTATCGCGGATCACGCCGCACTGGAAGGCATGCAGGTCGCCGGTAATTGCCACCACGTTCTTGATGGCGTTGGTCTTCAAAAAGCCCATCAGTTCGGCCCGGTGCGCCGGATAGCCGTCCCACGCGTCCGCGTTGACCACATACTGGTTGTTGTAGGGCGGCGGTGCCGAGGCGCGCAAATCGATCCACATGCGGTTGAGCGTGACTTCGTTGCCCCATACCTTCCAGCTGGCTTGCGAGCCTTTAAGCGTCTCTTTCCACCACTGGGTCTGGGTGGTGCCCAGAATCGCCGGCGCCCGCCCCAGCAGGACCCCGTCAAGACTTTCGAACTGCTTTAACAGGGGCAGCGGCACAAAATAGCGCGCGCCGATCTTGTCGTCGCCGGTGACGGAATCGTGGGTAAGCAGGCGGGCCAGCTCCGCTTCGCCGACCACGTGGTCGTCGCGGTACAGGCGCTGGTCCGTCATCACCAGATGCATCAGGGTGCCGAAGCGGAAATCGCGGTAGATGCGGATATTGTCATAGGTCTGCTTGGCCAGATCGAAGGACAGGTCGCCAAAGTCAATCGGCATGTTCTCGGCCCAAGCCTGGGTGGCGCTGCGGCGGCGGCTGGTCTCCTGCGTGTTGGCGTTGTCGTAGGTCTGGTGATCCTGCCAGCAGTCGTCGGAAAATTCGTGGTCGTCCCAGATCGCCACCATCGGGAATTTGCGGTGCAGTTCACGCAGGCGCGGGTCGCTGCGGTAGCTGCGGTACAGCGAGCGGTAGTCGTCCAGTGTGGTGGCCACGACCGCATTGCCGCGCGCGCTGCCGTTGGGCAGAGTCAGGCGCTTGTGATCCGGCTCGGCGTGGCCGTTCTGGAAGCTGGCACCCACGCTCTCGTAGATGTAGTCGCCCAGGTGCACCAGCAAGTCCAGATCTTCGGCCGCGATCAGTTCCATGGCAGCCCAATGGTTCACGCTCCAGTCCTGGCAGGTAAGCCAGGCAAAGCGTAACTGGGCCGGGGTGCTGGTGGGCGCTGGCGCGGTTTTGGTTTCGCCAACCGGCGTCTTGTCCTGGCCTGCGACAAAGCGGTAAAAATACTTGGTCGCGGGGGCCAGGCCGGTGACCTTGGCGCGCACCGTGTAATCGTACTGGCGGGTGGCGGTGAGCGCCACGCTGGCTGCCAGTGCGTCGAAACTGCTGGTGGTCGAGACCTCCAGCTTCAAGGGGACGTTTTCCACGCCCTTGTTGCTCAGGCAGCGCGTCCAGAACACGACGCTACTGTCTTTCGGGTCGCCGCTGGCCAGGCCGGAGGGGAACGAGAAGGCGTCGGGCGGGGGCGGCGCTGCCCCATCGTCGCTGCCGCCACACGCGGCCAGCGATGCGCTGGCCGAGACGACGGTGAAGTAAAGGGAACTGCGTAGGAAGCGGCGGCGATCCATCGTTGAAAGTCTCCAGGTTGTTATGGTTTTGGCATGAGCTTAGCCAACTCTGCCACACTGGTATTGCGTATTCGTGACAGCGGCTTGCGAAATGACGCCACCCGGCGTGCATACTCCTTTCGTTCTGGCAAATGTTGCAATACAATTCAGACTTCTTACCGTAATGTCAGGTTGTGACCCGTGAAGTTTTCCCCAGTACAGATAGGCGCCGCGCTGGCAGCGGCTGGCGCGCTTGGCCTTGGCATGATGTTCTTCGGCCGCAGCACGGCCCCCGCACCGGCGCCAGTGGCGCCCCCGGTGGCCGCCACCCCGGCGTCAAGCAGTGCCGCACTCGACGTGGCCATGCGCGAACTGCTGGCCAATTACCGCAAGATCATCGTGCTGCTGGACGGCGACAGCGCGCTGCCGGCAGCCCATCGTGAACAGACCACGCGCATTGGGCAGGCCCTGTTCCATGACAGCCAGGCACGCAGCGCGGCGCTGGAAAGCACGCTGGCGGCTTTGATTGGCTCGAACCAGGCCAGCCGCTTCAACACCATCAACGGTCTGCTTGACTTCATCGAATCGGACAGCGGTTTGTACGATGCCGACCGGCTGGCGTTTCGCGAACTGCTGCAAGGCTTGCTGGCCAATGTGGCGCGCGACTCCTCGCTGCCGGCCATCAAAGTCCACAAGCGCATTAGCGAAGACCTCGATGCGCTGACTGAAATCGAGCGCAATTACGACAAGGAGATCCGCCAGATCTTCGGCCGCTACGAGCAGCGCGGCATTGAACTCAAACGCGAACGCTGGGACGCCTATCTGGCGCACCTGAAAAAGATTTATTCGCGCGACGCTATCCTGAAAGAATACGGCGTGGTGCTGGCTTACCCTGGCAAGGCGGAGCCGGAAGCGGAAGCGGAAACGGCAAGCGAGGCGGCCGCGCCTGCACCTTCGCCGGCCAAGCCGGAACAGGGCGAAATCTTTGGCGCGGCGCTGCCGCCCAAAACCGTGGTGCTCACCTTCGACGATGGCCCGCACAAGCGCTACAGCGAAGAAATCGCCGCCATCCTCAAGCAGTACGGGGTACCGGCCGTGTTCTTCAATGTGGGGATGAACCTGGGCACGGTGGGGGCCGACGGCAAAGCCACGCTGGGCAGCGGGGCCGCCATCAGCCGCAAGCTGCGCGCGGCCGGCCACGTGCTGGCCAATCACAGTTATTCGCACGCCCAGCTGTCGCGCCAGAGTGGCGACAAGCTGCGCGCCGAAATCGTCAACACCGACATCTTGCTCAAGGCCGTTGACAGCGACCGTTCGCCGCTGTTCCGCTTCCCGTATGGCGCGCGCAACCGCGAAGGGCTGGACGCCCTGGCCAGCGCCCACCTGCGCTCGGTGATGTGGAATATCGACTCGCTGGACTGGGCCGATCCGGTGCCCTCGTCGATTGCCGACCGGGTGCTGCGTTCGGTCGACAAGGAAGGGCGCGGCATCATCCTGTTCCACGACATCCACGCGCGCGCCGTCAAAGCACTGCCGGCCATCCTGGACCGCTTGATCGCCGACGGCTACCAGTTCGCCGGCTGGGACGGCACCGCCTTCAAGGTGGGCAAGGCAGGCGCCGAGCCGGCTGCCAAGGTCTTGCCAAGCACCGGCTATGCCAACTCCTGGGCCATCGTGATCGGGGTCGACGAGTACCCCAAGTGGCCCAAGCTGCAGCATGCGGTGCGCGACGCCAAGGGCGTGCGAACCAGCTTGATCGAGAAATTCGGCTTTGCGCCGGAACGCGTGGTCACGCTGGAAAACGCGGCTGCCACCCGCAGCGGCATTCTGGCCGCCTTCCACGACCAGCTGGCCCACGGCGTGCAAAAGAACGACCGCATCTTCGTCTTCTTTGCTGGCCATGGCGCTACTCGCCACTTGAGCTCGGGGCGCGACCTGGGCTACATCGTGCCGTACGATTCCGACCCCGAGCAATTTGCCACCGATGCGATCCCGATGACGGAAATCCAGAACATCGCCGAAAGCCTGAACGCCAAGCACGTGCTGTTTGTGATGGACGCCTGCTACAGTGGCCTGGGTCTGACGCGCGGCGGTGGCGCCAGCGCCTACCTGCGCGACAACGCCAAGCGGGTAGGGCGGCAAATGCTCACCGCTGGCGGGGCCGACCAGCTGGTGTCCGATGGTGGACCGAATGGTCACTCGATCTTCACCTGGACGCTGCTGCAAGGACTGGCCGGCAAGGGCGACCTGAATGGCGACGGCTTGATCACCGCCACCGAACTGGCCGCGTACGTGGCGCCGGCGGTGGCAGGCGTGTCAAACCAGACCCCGGCCTTCGGCAGCCTGCCAGGATCGGAAGGGGGCGACTTCGTGTTTGAGCTGCCGGCCGAGACCGAGTTTCTGAGCGTGCAGACGGCCCAACTGTCGAATGATGCCATCGCCATGAACGTCAAGCTCGACGCGGTGCGCCCGGAGCCGGCCAAAGCAGATGAAAAGGCGGCGCCTGTGGCGGCGGCGCCAGTGACGATCAAGGATTTGCAGGGCAAGGAGCAGACCGTGGTGACGCCGCAGGCGGTACCCTCATCCATGCGCCAGCAAGCGCAGCGCGCAAACGACCGTGGTTTGCAGCTGTTTAAGGAAAAGCAGTATGCCGAGGCCGAGACCGAATTTACCGAAGCCTTGAAATTGCGGCCCGACTTTGCGCTGGCCGCCAACAATCTTGGCTTCGTCTTCTTCAAGCAGGCGCGCTACAAGGAAGCGGCGCGCTGGTTCGAGAACACCGTCAAGATGGACCCCTCGCGCGCGGTAGCCTACCGCAACCTGGGCGACGCCCAGGCCTTGGCAGGCGAACCGGCCAAAGCCAAAGCGGCCTACGAAACCTTCCTGGCCCTGGCCCCGACCAGCAACGGGGCCGCCTACGTCAAGCAAGCGCTGGACAAGCTCTGATCCGGAAAAATCCTACTCCATTCAGAAACACCGGGGTCAGACCTCAATTAAAAAACATTGCAGTATTGAGGTCTGACCCCGATTAAAAAACATTGCAGTATTGAGGTCTGACCCCGATTAAAAAACATTGCAGAATTGCGGTCGAGTCCGACCGGAAAACGTCAGTTGGGGCTGGCGGTCACTTTGGTGATGAAGTGCTCGGTTTCGCCGAAGCACGCGCTCGGCACGCCTTTGTGCTGGGCGTAGCTGAGGACCACGCGCTTGCCGGTGGCGGCGGTCAGCTGGCGGGCGATTTCGTCGTCGCGCACGGAAAATTCGAAGCGCTCGGGGATCGCGCCAGGCATGCTCGAGAGCAGGATTTCGCCTTCCCAGGTCTTGCAGATCCAGCCCTTTTTCGAGAATTTCTGCAGGTAGCCGGCGCGCTCGCCTTCGGAATACGACCAGCTCAGCGTGAACCAGGTGTACAGGGCGAACAGCAGCACCGGCAGCAGCAGGGCAGCCAGCAGGACGAGGGAAGTGCGTTTGGTAATGGGCATGGTGGTGTCAGTCAGTTAGTCAGGGCGCGCCCATTGTGCCAGCTATGGCGAATATATCAAGCCTCGGCTTCCTGCCCCAGCTTGTAGCGGTGCGAGGACCAGAGCGACACCAGGATGAAGGCCACGCCCGACAGGCCGGTAAACCACTCGGGTATTTCATAGTGCACGCTGGCGAACATGATCAGCGCGAGGATGCCGATGGCGTAATGGGCGCCATGCTCCAGATACACAAACTCTTGTAGGGTGCCTTTTTCAACCAGGAACACGGTCAGCGACCGCACGAACATGGCGCCAATGGCCAGCCCCAGCATGATGATCACGACGTCGTTGGTGATGGCGAAGGCGCCGATCACACCGTCAAAGCTGAACGAGGCGTCCAGCACTTCCAGGTATAAAAAGCCGCCGATGCTGCCGCGCGAGATCATTTTGCCGATGGTGGGATCGGCTTCTTCTTCCTCGAGCAGGCCGCTCAGCCAGTCGACCCCGACGTACACGGCCACCCCCAGCACGCCGGACGCCAGTACGGCCAGCTTGCGCGCTTCCGGCACCAGGGCTGTGGCGGCAAACGCGGCGCCCAGGGCCAGCAGCACGGCCAGGCCTTCGCTACCGTAATGGCCCACTTTTTCTTCTATCCAGCCCAGCCAGTGCAGTTCCTTTTCTTCGTCGAACAGGAAATTGAGAAACACCAGCAGCAGGAAGGCACCGCCAAAACTGGCCACTTCGGCATGGTGCTCGGTCAGGTGGCGCGAATACTCGGCCGGGGTGTCGAGCGCCATGTGCCACACGTCGAGCATGCCCATGCCGGTGGCGACCGAGACGATGACAAGGGGGAACAGCAGGCGCATGCCGAACACGGCAACCAGAATCCCGACGGTCAGGAACAAGGTGCGCCAGAAGTGGTCCCAGTGGCGCAGCACCGAGGCGTTGACGACCGCGTTATCAAATGAGAGCGATACTTCCAGCACGCCCAGCACCGCCGCAATCCACAGCGCCGACAGCATGGCGCCGCTGCCACCATGCTGGTAGCCCCACCATGCGGCCAGCGCCAACAGGACGAATGTGACTGCGAATGACAAGCGGAAATGACGCATGGCCGGACCCTTTCAAGAAGAAATATGTGGCGGCAGGCCGCCTTGTCATGATTCTAAGGGTTTTGGCCCCTTCCGGACACACGCCTCGCGCAGCCCACTTAGTGGCGCGGGCCGGTGGTGTACATCTTGCGGTAGGTGCTAGGTGGCATGCCGTTGCGTTCGCGGAAGGCGGTGGCGAAATTGCCGGCGCTGTGAAAGCCCAGCAGCAAGGCAATGCCCTGGATGTCGATTTCGGTTTCGCGCAGCAAGGCCGCGCCGCGTGCGATGCGCTGGTCGCGGATGTAGGCAAACACGGTGCACCCCATTTGTTCGCGAAACACCTGGGACAGTTTTTCACGGTCGCTGCCGATCCGTTCAGCGATCTGGTCGAGTGTGGGCACGTTCGCCAGGTCGGTGTCGATCAATTGGCGCGCGGCCAGTACCAGCACGTGGTCGGCGCTGGAGCCAGGCAAGGGGGGCAGCGTCGCAGGATTGTCGTCGCGCCGGGCCAGGCGCAGGTGCACCTGGATGCGCGCCGCCAGTTCGGCGCCGGAAAACGGCTTGCTGACGTAGTCGACTGCGCCGACCGACAAGCCAAGCACTTTTTCTTCGGCCGCGTCGGCGCCGCTCACGAAGATGACGGGAATGGCGGCGGTGTCGGGGTTGGCCTTGAGCAGGCGGCAAGTGGCAAAGCCATCTACGTCGGGCATGCGCACGTCGAGCAAAATCAGGTCAGGCTGGGCGCTGGCGGCCAATTCATAGCCTTGGGGGCCATTGTAAGCAGCCAACACTGTGTGGTCGTATTCGCCCAGCAATTCGGCCAGCATGCGCTGCTCGAACGCCGAGTCGTCGACCACTAGAATACGGCTGCGGGGAACGCCACTGGACTTCACAACTATCCTTACTGATTTGCAATTGTGAACATAGTATGCACCTTTTTCACCTTCTGTTCTTGCAATTCTGGCCCAAGCGTCTGTTTCGCGGCGCCCGAGCGACACGCGAGACTGGCGCCCCGCAGGAGGGTCTGCGATAATCCTCAGTTGCATAAAAGCATCGTCTCGTGCCCTTCACGCTGTAGCTCATCAAGGAATCCATGGATATCACCTATCTCATCACCCCTGTCCTGACCTGGATGGTGGTCGGTCCCATCAAGTTTTTGATCAATAGCGCGCGCCAGCGGCGCTGGGCCTTCAATTTGGTCGGCAATGGCGGTTTTCCCAGCAACCATAGCGCGGTGGTGACCAGCATGGCCACCCTGATCGCGCTGCGCGAGGGCATGGATAGCGGCGCCTTTGGGGTCGCCGTCACCCTGGCCTTTATTGTCATGATCGACGCCAACAGCTTGCGCCAGCACGTCGGACGCCAGGCCGCTGCCATCAACCGCCTGGCCAGTGGCGCGTCCAACCATACGACTCTGCGCGAGCGGATGGGACACACACTGGTCGAAATCACGGGCGGCGTGGCCACCGGGATCGGCATGGGCTTCTTGCTGTTCAATATTTACAGCCAGTTTTGAGGCACCGAAATTTCCGGGCTTCAATTAACCGGAATGCATTTCATCGCGCCTAAACGCACTTCAGTCGTCCAAATATGCATTCCGCCTTTCCCGCATTGACGCTCGCGCGCCACGCGGGAGATACTGGGAAGCTAGTAGTTTTCAATCTATATTTCCGGAGAATTTCACATGCTGCGCAAAACATTGCTTGCCTTGGCCATCGGCTCGGCACTCGTCGCTTGTCAAAAGGATGTCAAGAAGGACGAGGGCAAGGACGCCAAAGCAGTCCAGCTCAGCATTTCTCCGGAAGACACCCTCACCGTGCAATCGAACGCGCTGGCATCGGGCCCCGTTGTGACCGGGTCGATCCAGCCTGAGCGCAAGGCCGATCTGCGCGCGGAAGTGGCTGCGGTGGTGTTGCAAGTCTTGAAAGAAAACGGCGAAGCCGTGAAACAGGGCGACGTTCTGGTCAAGCTGGACGAAACGGCCATTCGCGACAACCTCAGTTCGGCCGAGGCGTCTGCCCGCTCGGCCTCGCAGGCACTCGATCAGGCTGAACGCCAGGTCGAGCGCATGAAAACCCTGCGCGCCTCCGGCATGACCAGCGCCCAGGCCATGGATGACGCTGAAGTACGGCGCAACAGTGCCGCCAGCGAAGTAGCCGCCGCCCGTTCGCGCGCGGCGCTGGCACGCCAGCAACTGTCGCGTACGGTGGTGCGCGCGCCGTTTGACGGCATCGTCAGCGACCGCAAGGTGTCCGCCGGCGACACCGCCACCATGGGTAAGGAATTGGTCAAGGTGATCGATCCGCGCAGCATGCGCTTCGAAGGCCGTGTGTCGGCTGACAAGATTGCCGCTGTCAAAGTAGGGCAGCCAGTCAGCTTCCGCGTCAACGGCTACGCCGGCCAGGAATTCCGCGGCGTGGTCAAGCGCGTCGATCCAGCCGCCAATGAAATCACGCGCCAGGTCGAAGTGCTGGTCGCGTTTGCACCGAATTCGCAGCAGCCGCGCGTGTCGGGCCTGTACGGTGAAGGCCATATTGAAGCGGAAAGCACGGCTGCGCTGATGCTGCCCGAAGGCGCGCTGGTCAAGGCAGGCGACAAGTCCTACACCTGGCGTCTGAAAGGCAATGCCCTGAACAAGGCGGAACTGGTGGTTGGCCAGCGCGATACGCGCACCGGCAGCTATGAAGTGCGCAGCGGCCTGACGGCTGGTGACGTGGTGCTGCGCAATCCGAATTCGAGCCTGAAAGATGGCCAGAAAGTGACCATGGCCGCCTCCAAGGTGGCCAGCGCCTCGACCTCCGCCGTGCAGGGGAAATAAGCCATGTTTTTATCCGATTTCAGTATCAAGCGGCCGATTGCGACGATTGTCCTGATCCTGGCCATGATGTGCATGGGCCTGCTGGCCCTGTCCAAGCTACGGGTCAACCAGAATCCGGACGTGGAAGTGCCGTTCATCATCGTCAGTATTCCGTATCCGGGCGCCTCGCCTGACACGGTCGAACGCGAAGTGGTCAACCGCATGGAAAAATCATTCCAGAGCATTCCTGGGGTGAGCAAGATCGAGGCCAATGCCAACGAAGGCAGCGCCACCTTCTTCATTGAGTTTGGCTTCAGCAAGAACTTGATTGAAGCGTCCGATGAAATCCGCAACGCCATCGCGTCGGTGCGCTATAAACTGCCGACCGAAATGCGCGAGCCAATTCTGCAGCGCGCCGATCCATCGTCGGAACCGGTGATTTCGCTGGCGCTGTCGTCCAGTACGCAAAGCCACGCCGAAATTTCGCGCCTGGCCGAGGATGTGATTGCCGATCGCTTCCGCGGCATTGACGGGGTGTCGATTGTGAACGTGGGTGGTGCGCTCAAGCGCGAACTGTCGGTCTTGCTGCGTGCGGCCAAGCTGCGTGAATACAATGTGTCGGTCGGTGAAGTGGTGCTGGCACTGCGCAACCAAAATACCAATGCGCCGGTCGGCAAGGTGCGTGGCAACCTGGACGAAAAGAGTATTCGCCTGGTGGGCCGGATCGAGTCGCCTGACGAGTTCCAGCAGATCGTGGTCAAGCGCCGCGGCGACGAGATCGTGCGTCTGGCCCAGGTGGCGGAAATCAAGGACGGCTTTGCTGATATCGACAGTCTGTCGATTCGCAGCGGCAAGCCGAACGTGGGTATTTCGGTCAGCCGTTCCAAAGATGCCAGTACTGTGACGGTGGCCGACAAGGTCAAGGCCGAAATCAAGGTCATTGAAAAGGAATTGCTGCAAGGCGGCACCAAGCTGGAAATCATTGACGATGGCGGCGACCGTTCGCAGCGCAGCCTGAACAACGTGATCGAGTCGCTCGTGTTTGGTGCGATCCTGACCATTTTTGTGGTGTACGCCTTCCTCAATTCCTGGCGTTCGACCTTGATTACCGCGCTCTCGCTGCCAACTTCGGTCATTGCCGCCTTTATCGCGGTATGGCTGTGCGGCTTCACGCTCAACTTCATGACCCTGCTGGGCTTGTCGCTGGCGATTGGCGTGCTGATTGACGATGCGATCGTGGTGCGGGAAAACATTGTGCGCCACATGGAACGCGGCTCCGACCGCCGTACCGCCGCGCTGGAAGGCACGGCCGAGATTGGCCTGGCGGTTGCCGCCACGACCTTCTCGATCATTGCCGTGTTCATTCCGGTCGCGTTCATGCCTGGTATCTCCGGCGAATGGTTCCGGCCGTTTGCATTGACGGTGACCTGCTCGGTGCTGGTCAGCCTGGTGATCTCGTTTACGCTCGATCCGATGCTGTCCGCATTCTGGGGTGATCCGCCTGGCCACCACAATGCGCCGAAGAAGGGCTTGTCGCGCGTGCTGGAAAAATTCAACATCTGGTTCGATCATCAAGCCGACCGTTACGGCAACGTGATTGCCTGGGCCTTGCATCACCGTATTGCCATGGGCTTGCTTGCCTTTGCCGCCTTCGCTGGCGCCATTTTTGTGCAGGGCAAGTTCGGCGGTTCGGACTTCCTGCCAAAATCGGACTCGGGCTTTATCGTGATCACGGTCCGTACGCCGGCCTCGTCGAGCGTGGAATATGCGCGCCTGAAAATGGAAGCGGCGGCTGAACTGGCGCGCACCATTCCTGAAGTAAAGGAAACCAGCAGCCGGATCGATGCCAGCGGCGGCCGGGTGCGGATTGACATTGGCAAGCGCCAGACCCGCAAGCGCAGCGCCAAGGAAATCGCAGTTGAAATGCGCGGCAAGATCAAATCCCTGGTGGGCGCCGAATTTGTGGTGCTGGACGATTTGAACCAGGGCGCACGTAAGCCGATCCAGATCGAATTTACCGGTCCGGATTCGCGCAAGCTGCTGGAAATTGCCAATGCTTATATGGACAAGCTGCGCGAAGTGCCTGGCGCGGTCGATGTGGGCTTGTCCGAGCAAGATCCCAAGAACGAGCTGCAGATTGAATTGAATCGCGGCCTGGCCAACTCGATGGGCATTTCCGTCAACGATGCGGCGCAAGCCTTGCGGGTGGCGTTTGCTGGCGTGGAAGTCGGCGACTGGGTCGATCCAACGGGCGAATCGCGCGACGTGGCCGTGCGTCTGCATCCGGATGACCGGGTCAATGCAGAAAACATCGAACGTTTGCCGATCGCCGTGGCGGGCAGTACCGAGATGGTGCCGCTGGACCAGATTGCGACCATTTCGATGGGCAAGGGGCCGTCTGGCATTGCGCACAAGAACGGCAAGCGTTCGATCGCCGTGTCAGCCAACGCCCAAGGCCGTTCCAATGGTGAAGTGACGGCGGACGCCATGAAGCTGGCGCAGTCGTTTGCCTTCCCGCCCGGCTATGGCCTGGAACTGGGTGGCCAGGGTCAGGACCAGAAGGAATTGTTCACCTCGATGGTGATTGCGCTGCTGTCCGGTATCGGCTTGATGTATCTGATTCTGGTGATGCAGTTCGGCTCCTTCACGGCGCCGCTGGCGGTGATGATTTCGCTGCCACTGTCGCTGATCGGCGTGGTGCTGGCCTTGCTGTTCACGGGCCAGACGCTCAATCTGATGAGCATGATCGGCATTATCATGCTGATGGGTCTGGTGGCGAAGAACGCGATTCTGCTGCTGGACGCTGCCCGCCGCCGTGAGGAAGAAGGTTTCAGCCGCGAAGATGCGCTGATGGATGCAGGCCGCATGCGTTTGCGCCCGATTCTGATGACGACCTTCGCCCTGATCGCCGGCATGCTGCCAGTGGCGATTGGCCTGGGCGAGGGCGGCGAGTTCTATCGTCCATTGGCAATTGCCATCATTGGCGGCACGATCACGTCGACCTTGCTCACCTTGCTGGTGGTGCCGACCTTCTACGACAGTATCGAGATCAAGCGCGACCACATGGCTGCCAAGTTCCATCGCCGTGCAGCGCGTTTTGGCGCCGTGCCTGCTTTCCTGGCGACCTTGGTCGAGGTGTTGCTGTTCCTGACCTTCATCCGCTTTATTTATCGGATGATCATGGGCGTCGGCCGCTTTGCCTCGCGTGGCCGTGGCAATGCCGCACCGGTTGCGTTGAACAAGACCGTGTAAGAACGAATGCCGGCCGCCGCAAGGCGGTCAGCGCTCAATGCCGCCCTGCGCAAGCCGGGCGGCATTTTTATTTGCACTGCGGCTGTTAGCGCCGGTCGCCACGCTGCTCCGATGTGTCGCTGCCGCTCGACCCACTGGTGCCCGAGGTGCCGCTGGAGCCGGACGTGCCGCTGGTGCCCGAGGTGCCGCTGCTGCCGGACGTGCCGCTGGTACCCGAGGTGCCGCTGCTGCCCGTCATGCCCGAACTACCGCTGCCGGTGGTGCCCGAGCTGCCACTGCTGCCGGACGTGCCCGAGGTGCCTGAGCTCCCACTGCTGCCGGATGTGCCTGAGGTGCCGCTGCTGCCCGACGTGCCCGAGCCGCCGCTGGTGCCGGAGCCGCTGGTATCGGTGCCGCCCGTGCCCGTGTCCGTGCCGCCCGTACCGCTGCTGCCGCTGCTGCCGCCGGTGCCGCCGGTGCCAGTGCCGCCTGCCGCGCCGGTCCCGGTGCCGCCGCTACCGCTGGTGCCGGTGGCACCCGAGCCAGTATCGGTCCCGGTCCCGGTGCCCGTCCCGGTGGCGCCGCCGGTGCCACTGGTGCCCGAGGTATTGGCTGGCGACGTGGCCGTGCCGGTGCCCGTGTCGCCGGTGCCGGTCGGCGTGGTGTCGTTGCGCTTGCATGCGCCCAGGGCGCCTGCAAGCAGCGCCGCGCTCAGGATGATTTTCGATGCATTCGATAATGATTTCATGATGGCTCCTTGTTCACGTCAGTCAGGTGCCGCCTTGTTCCCGATGTGATGCTGGGACAAGACAGCGCAGGCAAAATTAGACTTTGAACTTCCGTCCCAGTTCGTCTTTTTTTACCGTTCTAACGTAATTGGCGCTCCATGACCTGGCAATTTGATGAAGATCAAACGAGAGGCAATTCCTCCTTGCCGATGTAGCAGGCTCAGCCTTGGGTAAGTTGCTCCAGCAAGGATGGAATTTCGGCCGCCAGTTCGCGCGCCAGATAGCCAAGCAAGCCCATGCGCTCAGCGAGGCGCTCGCCGGCGCGGGCATGCAGGGCCACGCCCCAGCACGTGGCCTGCGCCAAGGTGGCGCCGCGCGCCGCCAGGCCGGCGATGATGCCAGCAAGCACATCACCGGAACCGGAAATGGCCAGCCCCACATTGCCGCCTTCGTGCTGCCACATGGCGCCGTCGGGCGCCGCGATGATGGTGCGCGCCCCCTTGAGCGCCAGCACGGCATTCCAGTCGCGTGCGGCGTGGCTGGCAACCGGGACCGGATCGGCAGCAATATCGGCCTTTTCCTGGCCCGACAAGTGCGCCATCTCGCCCGCATGGGGCGTGAGGATGACAGGCACGGCGAAGCGGAATGGGGCAGCATCGTCGGCGCGGTCGGGGTTGCGGACGATGCCCATGGCATTGGCGTCGAGCACGATCGCGCAATCCTCAAGGCGCGGCAACAGGGCCCGCACCAGCGCGGCAGTGGCTGTTTCGTCCTGCATGCCAGGCCCGATCAGGATGGCGCCGATCTTGCCCGCCAGCGGATCGAGGGCGTCGATGGCGTCGACCGTGAAGCCGCCTTCAGGCGTCTCGCGCAGGCCGATCACGCGCGCCTCGGGCATGGCCAGCGCGACCAGCTGGGCCACGCTGGCGCCGGTTGCAATGGTGAGCTTGCCGGCGCCAGCGCGCAGGGCCGCGGTGGCCGCCAGGATCACGGCGCCGGGCATCTCGCGCGAGCCGCCCAGCACCAGCACGTGGCCGCGCTGTTCCTTGTCGCCTTCGCTGGACGGCATGGGCAGGGGCCAGCCGCGCAGGGCGGTCGCGTCGATGCTGATCATGTGCGCGTGCGAGACCGGCGTTTCCATGGCACTGGTGCGCCTACGCTTTCGGAGCAGCGGGCACATCTTTTTGCACCGTGACCGGCGTGCCGGCTGCTTCCAGCGGCGCCACAAAATTGGTCAGCCGCAGCACCAGCTTGCCGTGCTTGCCTTGGCTTGCGTCGAAGGCGTAGGACGTGACGGCGCAGTTGGGCACGTCACCGGCGCGATCGTAGGCGAGGATGCTCGCTTCATCGAGCCGCTCGAGCAGATAGCGGAAGCAGTTGACCGTCACCTGGTGGCCCACAATGAGCACGCGTTCGCCCGCGTATTCGCGCGTGATGGTATCGAGCACGCTGCGCAGGCGCAAAATGACATCGCACCAGCTTTCGCCGCCCGGCGGACGGAAATAAAACTTGCCCACGTGCTGGCGCTGCTCATACAGCTCGGCGTATTTGTGCTTGATGCCAAACGTGGTCAGGCGGTCGAGGATGCCGAATTCTTTTTCGCGCACGCGTTCGTCGGCGTGAATGGCCAGCAGCGGTGGGTCGCCCATTTTTTCGATGATGATGCGCGCTGTTTCGGCGGCGCGCACGTAAGGCGAGTGCAGCACCACATTGGGCCGGCTTGCATCGGGCAGGGCCGCAAACCAGTCGCCCAGCGCGTGTGATTGTTCCACGCCCAGCGCGGACAGGGGGACGTCGACATCGCGCTCGGCAATGTCGATCAGGTGACCGGCTGCCGCCTCGGCTGCGTCACGCGCGACGTTGCCGGCGCTTTGGCCATGCCTGACCAGCCAAATTTCCTGCGGCCATTTTTGTTCCATGTGCCTGTTCGATCATGATGTTGATACATCATGATCTTAGTCGGATTCAGCGATGGATCAGCGCACAATAGGGTCCGCGGCCGCGAGGTCGATTGCGCTGTCGTCGTTGTACACGGCCAGATCGGTTTGACCCAGCAGGCGGCTGGTGACGGTGCCGGCCGTGATGGAGCCGCTGACATTGAGCGCGGTGCGGCCCATGTCAATCAGCGGTTCGACCGAAATCAGCAAGCCGGCCAGGGTCACAGGCAAGTTCATCGCCGACAGCGTGATCAGCGCTGCAAAAGTGGCGCCGCCACCCACGCCAGCCACGCCGACCGAACCGACCACGATGATGGCCAGCAGCTGGGCAATGAAGCCCACACTCATGGGGTCGATGCCGACCGTGGGCGCAATCATGACCGCCAGCATGGCCGGGTAGATGCCGGCGCAGCCGTTTTGTCCCATCACGGCGCCAAACGAAGCGGCGAAATTGGCCACCCCTTCCGGCGTGCCCAGACGCCTGGTCTGGGTTTGCACCGACATGGGAATGGCGCCCGCGCTGGTGCGCGAGGTGAAGGCAAACAGCAGCACCGGTGCAATCTTGCTGGCGTAGCGCAGGGCGTTCAGGCCCAGGCCACTGACGATGAGCAGGTGCACGCAGAACATCAATATCAGCGCGCTGTAGGAAGCCAATACGAAGTTGATCAGGTTCAGAATGCTTTGCAGGCTGGAGGCGGCCACCACCTGGGTCATCAGCGCAAACACACCGAAGGGCGTCAGGCGCAGCACCAGGGTCACCATGCGCATCACGATTGCATGCGCGACCTTGATGAAGTGGCTGAACGAGGTAAACAGTTGCGGCTCCTTGGCCGCAATGCCGGTCGCGGCGACGCCGATAAAAATAGAGAACAGGACCACGGCGATGGTCGAGGTCTTGCGCGCGCCGGTCATGTCGAGGAAGGGATTGGCCGGAATGAAACTGAGCAGCATGGATGGCAGCGAGATCGCCTGGGCGGCGCCCAGCTTGCCCTGCATGTACTCCCCGCGCGCCACTTCAGCGGCGCTGGCGGTCAGGCCGGCCGCGCTCAGGCCAAACAGCTTGGCCATCACAATGCCGATGGCAGCCGCAATGACTGTGGTCAGCATCAGCGTGACTATGGTCAGGGCGCTGATCTTGCCCAGCGAGGTCGCATCCTTGAGCTTGAGGATGGCGCCAATGATCGACACCATAATCAAGGGCATGACGATCATTTGCAGCAGGCTGACGTAGCCGGTGCCGATAATGTCGAGGTAGGCATTGGTCTGCACCACCATGTCCGAACTGGGGCCGTAGGCCAGCTGGAACAGGGCACCCAGCGCCACACCCAGGCCCAAAGCCGAAAATACCCGCTTGGTGAACGATACATGGGCTGCCTGCATGCGGTAGAGCAGGTAACAAATCGCGGCAGCGGCGCCGATGTTAACAATCAGGAGCGGATGAAACGGCATAAGCGGCCTCGGAGACGTGGACGCTGCATTCTATCGAGAATCCGGGATGTGTATCGGAGACGGCCGAGCTCGATACATTTTGTGCAATATTATTGACTTGCATGGCTAAACTTGCAAAACTGCATGCATCCCACATCGCCGGAGCAGTAATGCGTGCCATTCCCCGTTTGACCAGTTTGTTCCTCCTTGGCTGTGCCGCCGTCACTGCCAGCGCCCAGACCACCGTTCAATCATTTACGCCGCAGGGCACGGTCAAAAAGGTGCGCCAGGTGACGGCCCGCTTCAGCGCGCAGATGGTGCCGTTTGGCGACTTGCGTCTGGCCGATCCATTCACTTACGAGTGCGCGGAAAAAGGCAAGGGGCGCTGGATTGACGGCAGCAACTGGTCGTTCGACTTTGAGCGCGACCTGCCGGCGGCACTGCGCTGCAGCTTTACCCTTCGTCCGGAATTGAAGGATGTGGCAGGCAAGGCCCTGGGGGGCAGCAGCGTCTTTAAATTTGACACGGGCGGGCCTGCGATTGTGGCCTCGGTCCCGCGCGAGGGTAGCCAGATCGACGAAAAGCAGGTCTTCGTACTGGGGCTGGATGCGCCGGCCACCGATGCCAGCATCGCCGCCAACGCCTGGTGCCAGGCGGGTGGCATCAATGAGCGCATTGGCGTTGAACTCCTCAAGGGCAAGGAGCGCGAGCAGGTGCTCGCGGCCCAGGCGAAGTTTGTGGAGCGCCACTTGCGCCGCACCAGCGAGTCGCAGGGTACGCCCGCGGTGGCTGTATTACGCTGCAAGCGCACCTTTGCCGCAGCCAAGGATGTGGCCCTGATCTGGGGTCGCGGCATTGCGGCGCCCAATGGTGTGGCCACCGACGCCGATCAGAAGCTGCCGTTCCGCACCCGCGGCGACTTTACCGTGGAATTCAGCTGCGAGCGGCTGGGCGCAAAGTCCAATTGCATTCCCTTCCTGCCGATGCGGCTTGGCTTCAGCGCGCCGCTGTCGCGCAAGAGCGCCGCGGCGATCACCTTGACTGCGGCCGATGGCAAGGTCTGGCGCGCCGTGGTCGACAAGGACGAACGCAAGCAGGAGTTCATCTCGAACGTGACCTTCCCGGTACCGCTGCCGGAAAAGACCGCATTCACCGTGACGCTGCCAGGGTCGCTGAAAGACGATGCCGGGCGCGCGCTGGTCAATCAGGCGCAGTTCCCGCTGGCGGTGAAGACGGATGAGCAGCCGCCGCTGGTCAAGTTCCCAGGCCGCTTCGGCCTGATCGAAGCGAGCGCCGAACGCATGCTGCCGGTCACGGTGCGCAATGTGGAAGCACCGCTGGCCGGCAAGGGCGGCATTGCCGGCGCGATGCTGCGCGTTGCCAGCGGCGCCGAGCACGATGCCGAGGTCTTTAAATGGCTGTCGACCCTGGGGTATTCGTATGGCTCGTTCAATCAGCAAAATAACGACAGCCTGGCCAAACCGGTGCTCAAGGATAGCAAGCTGGGACCGGTCGAAAAGTTCACGCTGCCACGGCCGGATGGCGCCAGCGCGTTTGAGGTGATTGGCATTGCCTTGCCCAAGCCCGGTTTTTACGTGGTTGAACTGGAAAGCCCGAAACTGGGCGCAGCCCTGTTTGACGATCCAAACGGGCGCGCCTTCGTCAACGGCGGCGCCTTGGTGACAAATATGGTGGCCCACTTCAAGCTGGGTGCTGAATCATCGCTGGTGTGGGTCACGTCGCTGGACAAGGGCAAACCAGTGCCGAACGCCCAGGTGGCCGTGTATGCCTGCACCAAGGCCGCACTGTTCAACGGTGTGACGGACCGCAACGGCGTGCTGCGCATTCCCAAGGCGCTGCCGCGCTCCTCGTGCAAGAGCCGCGACTACTTCGTCACCGTGCACAGTGGCGAGGACTTCACGTTCACGCTGTCGAGCTGGCAGTCCGGTATCGAAAGCTGGCGCTTCAATCTGCCCAGTGGCGCGCTGGACGCGGACAACCGCATCGTCACCACCGTGTTTGACCGTACCTTGCTGCGTGCCGGCGAGACGGTGCACATGAAGCATTTCAACCGTCGCCACACGTCGACCGGCATCACGCTGGCACGCCCGCTGGGCAAGGCGGAGCTGGTGCACGAAGGCAGCGACGAGCGCTTCCCAATGCCGCTGACCTGGAACACGAACGGCATTGCCGAAAGCGACTGGAAGATTCCGGCCACGGCCAAGCAGGGCACCTATGCCGTGATGATTGGCCAGCACCGGGCCGGCTCGTTCCGGGTCGAGCAGTTCCGCGTTCCGACCATGCGCGCGCTGCTGGCCGGTCCAAAGACGCCTGTGATCGGCGACGCCAAGGTGGAACTGGACCTGCAGCTTAATTACCTGGCTGGCGGCGGGGCCGGTCTGGCACCGGTGAAGATTCGCAGCGTGGTGCAGCCGCGGGGGATTTCGTTCGGCGCTTACGATGGCTTCAGCTTTGACGTGGGCGACGTGCGTGAAGGCGTCGAAAAAGGCGGCGGCTACGATGACGAGGATGAATGCTGCGATGAAGGTGAGGGGGAGAGTGGTACGAAAAACGCTGCCGACTCGCCCGTGCGCCAGCGTGCGCTGACCCTGGACAAGGCGGGCGGCGCCCGTGTGACGCTCGATTCAGTTGGCGCAAGCGAACTGCCGCGTGACCTGGTGGCTGAAATGTCGTACGCCGACGCGAATGGCGAAACCATGACCTCGTCGACCCGCATTCCACTGTGGCCATCGCGCTACGTGGTTGGCATCAAGCCCGATGGCTGGGTGATGAGCAAGGACGCGCTCAAGTTCCAGGTGCTGGTGCTGGACGTGGCCGGCGCCCCTGTTGCTGGCACTCAGGTTGGGGTGGACTTCTTCCAGCGCACCAGCTATTCGCACCGTCGCCGTCTGCTGGGCGGCTTCTACGCCTACGAAAACGGCAGCGAAGTCAAACGTCTCGGCGTGGCCTGTGAAGGCAAGACCGATGCCAAAGGGATGCTGTTCTGCGACGTCAAGCCGCCTGCCGATGGCAACCTGATTTTGCGCGCCAAGGCGCTCGATGAGAACCAGCGCGTCGCCGTCAGCCACCAGGATGTGTGGGTGGCCGGCAGCAGCGACTGGTGGTTCACCGCCAGCGACAACGACCGCATCGATCTGCTACCAGGTAAAAAAATGTACGCGCCAGGCGAGGAAGCGACCTTCCAGGTGCGCTCGCCTTTCCGCGAAGCGACAGCGCTGGTGACGGTGGAGCGGGAAGGGGTGATGGACTACTACATTCGTCCCCTGAGCGGCAAAACCCCCACCTTCAGCATTCCGTTAAAAGGTACTTATGCCCCGAATGTGTTCGTGTCGGCGCTGGTGGTACGCGGACGTGTGGCCGGGATTGCGCCAAGCGCATTGGTCGACTTGGGCAAGCCGGCCTACAAGCTCGGTATTGCTGCAGTCAAGGTTGGCTGGGCCGCGCACGAACTGAAGGTCCAGGTCAGCGCCGATAAACCGGTGTACAAAGTGCGTGAGCAGGCCAGCGTCAAAGTCAAGGTCACGCGGGCCGACGGTTCGCCTGTGCCGGCGGGTGCGGAAGTGGCACTGGCCGCAGTCGATGAAGGCTTGCTTGAACTGATGCCCAACACCAGCTGGAACCTGCTGGAGGCGATGATGGGCCGCCGCAGTCTGCAGGTGGAAACATCGACCGCGCAAATGCAGGTGATCGGCAAGCGCCATTACGGCCGCAAGGCCTTCCCGCATGGCGGTGGTGGTGGCAAAGGGGGCGGGCGCGAACTGTTCGAGACGCTGCTGTTCTGGAAAGCCAGGGTCACGCTTGACGCCAATGGCGAAGCGCAGGTCGTGGTGCCGGTCAACGACTCGCTCACCTCGTTCCGTATTGTCGCGGTAGCGAATGCCAGTGCCGATTTGTTTGGCACCGGTCACACGGTCATCCGCAGCTCGCAGGACTTGATGCTGCTATCGGGTTTGCCAGCGGTAGTGCGCGAGGGCGACAAGCTGCGCGCCGGCGCCACCGTGCGCAACGCATCGAGCGGTCCACTGAAGGTGGACGTGGGTGCCAGCGTCACGCCGGACGGGGGAAAGAGCCGGGCGCTGGCACGCCAGAGCGTGACCCTGGCAGCGGGGCAGGCGCAGGAATTGGGCTGGGACTTCCAGGTGCCTGCGGGCGCCGCAAACCTGACCTGGCAGTTCGATGCGAAAGCCGTGGATGCCGCTGGTGCCAGCGTGAGCGACAAAATCAGCGTGAACCAGAAAGTGGGCGTGGTCACGCCGGTGCGTACCATTCAGGCGACCTTGCTGCAACTGGATAAACCCCAGTCGATGAAGGTGCAGACGCCCGCCGATGCGATCGCGGGCCGGGGCGGCATTCTGACCCACTTCAATGCGCGCCTGGGCGACGATTTGCCCGGTGTGCGTGAATACATGACGCGCTATCCCTACACCTGCTTCGAACAGAATACCTCGCGCGCAGTGGCCCTGCGTGACGAAAAACTGTGGAAGACAAACATGGCGCGCATGCCCTTGTACATGGACAGTGACGGCTTGCTGCGTTACTTCCCGTATCCGGGCAACGGCAGCGATACGCTGACCGCGTATGTGCTGTCGGTTGCGGCCGAAGCAGGCTACGAGATTCCTGTCGAAGCGCGCGAAAAGATGGAGGCTGGTCTGCTTGGCTTTGTGGAAGGGCGCGTGATGCGCTACTCCGACCTGGCCACGGCCGATCTGGCGGTGCGCAAGGTGGCCGCGCTGGAAGCACTGTCGCGCACCAAGCCGATCGCCGCGTCATCCATCGAATCGTTCTCGGTTGAGCCCAATTTGTGGCCGACGTCGGCGGTGATCGACTGGCATCTGGTGCTGCAGCGCAGTCCAACGCTGCCGGGCCGCGCCGCGAAGCTGGCCCAGGCCAGCCAGATCTTGCATGCGCGCCTGAATTTGCAAGGTACCACGATGACCTTCTCCACCGAGCGCACAGACTATTGGTGGTGGCTGATGGCCTCGCCGGATGTGAATGCCAACCGCCTGATGCTGGCGGTGCTGGACCAGCCGGACTGGCAGAAAGACATGGGGCGCCTGGCGCGCGGCGCCATGGGCCGCATGCATCAAGGTCACTGGGGCACCACGGTGGCTAACGCCTGGGGCGTGCTGGCAATTGATAAGTTCTCCAAAAAATTCGAGAAAGAGCCTGTCACGGGCAGCACCAATGTCCGCCTTGATGCGGTGACCAAAGACGCCGCCTGGACCGAAGCGAAGGCGCCGTCGCAGGCATTGCCTTGGCCGGGCGGCGCACAAGATCTGACGTTGACGCACACCGGTACTGGCAAACCATGGGTGACCGTACAGAGCACGGCTGCGATCCCGTTGAAGCAGCCGGTGTCGAGCGGCTTCAAGGTGGTCCGCAGCGTGACGCCCGTCCAGCAGAAAATCGCCGGCAAATGGTCGCGTGGCGACGTGTACCGCGTGCGCCTGGACATGGAAGCCCAGTCGGACATGAGTTGGGTGGTGGTGGATGATCCGATTCCCGCCAGCGCCACGGTGCTGGGCAACGGGCTGGGTGGCGATTCGGCGCTGGCCACGGCCGGACAGCGCAGCCAGGGCTGGGTGTGGCCCGCCTTTGAGGAGCGTACATTTGAAGTGTACCGATCCTATTTCCGCTTTGTCCCCAAGGGCAAATGGAGTATCGAGTACACGGTGCGTCTGAATAACCAGGGCCGCTTCAACCTGCCGGCCACGCATATTGAAGCCATGTACAGCCCCGAAATGATGGCCGATTCGCCCAACACGCCGCTGGACGTTGGTCCATGAAGCAAGCGGTCATTGCGGCGCTGCTGGCTACGGCCTGCGCGCAGCTGGCAGCGGCGCCCACGCCAGCCGAAGTGAAGGTAGCCTACCGCTCATCGGATTCAGTGCTGCTGGACCGGAACGGGGTGCCGCTGCAGTCGCTCCGAGTCGACATGGCGGTGCGGCGCTTACCGTGGGTCGCGCTGGCCGATATTTCGCCAGCGCTTGGCGCGGCCGTCATTCAGGCGGAGGACCAGCGCTTTGCTA
Organism: Massilia sp. CF038; assembly: GCF_900129765.1. Classification (GTDB taxonomy): domain Bacteria; phylum Pseudomonadota; class Gammaproteobacteria; order Burkholderiales; family Burkholderiaceae_D; genus Telluria_A. The sequence goes on along the minus strand of NZ_FQWU01000002.1, from coordinate 971,368 downwards.
CCCACAGCGGCGTTGATCTGCGCGCCATTGGCCAGGCCGCGTGGGACCGGCTGCTGCATGGCTCTACGCGCGGCGCATCGACCATCACCATGCAGCTGGCCGGTCTGCTGGACGACAAGCTGCGGCGCAGCGCAGGCGGGCGTACGCTGAGCCAGAAATGGGACCAGGCCAAGGCCGCGCGCGAGCTGGAAACCGTGTGGACCAAGCAGCAGATCATGGAAGCCTACCTGAACCTGGCCCCATTTCGCGGCGAGCTGGAAGGCGTCGGCGCCGCTGCGCGCGGCCTGTTCGGCAAATCGCCCTCGGGCTTGAACCAGGCCGAGTCGGTGATTCTGGCCAGCCTGTTGCGCGGGCCCGGCGCTGCCCAATCTGTACTTGCGCGGCGGGCCTGCACGCTGGGCGCGGAACTGCATATCCCGGCCAATTGCAAAGATATTGAATGGGAAGTGGCCAAGGCCCTCACGCGCCCGGCGGCGCTTGCCGTGCTGGCGCCGGCGCCTCAGGTGGCGCAACGCTTGCTGAAGGGTGCATCGCAGCAGGTGCGCAGCACCATTGATGCGGACGTACAGGCGTTTGCGCAAGGCGCCGTGCGCCAGCACCTGGCGGCGCTGGGCGAGCGCAATGTGAACGACGGCGCCGTGATCGCGATTGACAATGCGAGCGGCGAGATTCTCGCCTACGTTGCCAACGGTGGCGATAACGACGTTGATGGTGTGCTCGCCTTGCGCCAGGCCGGCTCCACGCTCAAGCCATTTTTGTACCAGTTGGCGATCGAGCGGCGCCTGCTGACGGCGGCCTCGCTGCTGGACGATTCGCCGCTGGATGTGACCACTGTGTCCGGCCTGTATGTCCCGCAAAATTACGACCGCCAGTTCCGCGGTAGCACCAGTGTGCGGACCAGCCTTGGCAGCTCACTCAATATTCCTGCCGTTCGCACCTTGCTGCTGACGGGGCAGGACCGCTTTTACGACCAGCTGCATGCGCTGGGCTTCGACAGTCTGGTGGAGCCTGCAGGCTTTTATGGTCCGTCGCTGGCGCTGGGGTCGGCCGAAGTGTCGCTGCTCGCCCTGGCCAACGCTTACCGTACCCTGGCAAACGGGGGCATGCATGGCAGCGCCACGCTCACGCCGCGCGCGCCGGAAGTGCGGCAGCGGGTGCTCGACAGCGGCGCCAGCTTCATTGTGGGCGATATCCTTTCCGACCGGGCCGCGCGCAGCGTGACCTTTGGCTTGACCAACGAACTGGCCACCACGTTCTGGAGCGCCGTCAAGACGGGTACCAGCAAGGATATGCGCGACAATTGGTGCGTCGGCTACACGGACCGCTACACCGTCGCCGTCTGGGTTGGCAATTTTGATGGACGCCCGATGTGGGACGTGTCCGGCGTGACCGGCGCAGCGCCGATCTGGCGCGACGTGATTGATCACCTGCACCGGCAGCAGCCGTCGCGCGCGCCGACTGCACCGGCCGGGGTGGTGCACCAGCAGCTCGCCTTCGAGCCGGAAGTGGAAGCGCCGCGTGCAGAGTGGTTCATGCGCGGGACCGAGACGGCATTGGTCACACTGGTGCCCTCAGCGGAACGCACGCCGGCGATTCTTTACCCAGGCGAAGCCAGCATTCTGGCGATTGATCCCGACATTCCGGACGAAGTGGAGCGGGTGGTGTTTCACGCCCAGGCGGGCAAAGGCCTGGCATGGCGTCTGGACGGCGCAGCGCTGGGACCGGCACAGCACGACTTTGCCTGGCGCCCGGTGGCCGGGGCGCACGAGCTGGCGCTGGTGGACGATGGCGGTAACGTCAAGGCGCGCACGCGCTTTCAGGTGCGTGGAAAGCGCAACTAGCGCAGCAGGATCAGCTGCGGCACAAGGTCGGCGCCGCACCAGACGATGGCGTTCTGTTTCAGCGTCTGGCCCATGGTTTTGGCTTCAGCGAGCGGCAGGTCAAGTATCAGGAAGCTTGGCTCGCAGGGCCACTCTTCTTTGGGATCGCAGCCTGCGCCGGTCCGGTAGGTCAGACCGCGCTCGGTCAGTGTTTGCGCAAACGCGGCCTGGCGCTGTTCGTTGATAGCGGCATCGGCTGGTTCGCCAAGCGGATTGCAGGCAGTGATGAAGGCGCAGCAGCTCGCCCCAAGGGCAGCAATGGCGTCGCAGCGCTGGCCGATGTGCATGACAAAAGAAGGATCGGCGTCGACAATGAAGTCGGCGGCGAGATAGGCAGCAACGGTTTCAGGCGGGATAGCGGTGTCCATGAGCGATATGATAAGTCAGTGACCGAAACGGGAGAAGATAATGGCAGGCGAATCCGAATATAAACGCGCGCTGGAGCGCGCGGCGCACCATTGCCTGGAACATCTGGCGGCCTTGGATGCGGCGCCTGTTGCGGCCACTGCAAGCCTGGAAACACTGCGCGATCGCCTTGCCAAGCCGCTCAATGCGGGGCCTATGGCAGCCGACACCGTGATCGATGAACTGGTGCGCGACACGGCCGGTGGCATCAACGGCAGTGCCGGCGGCCGCTTCTTTGGCTGGGTGATCGGCGGGTCACTGCCGGCCGCACTCGCGGCCGACTGGCTCACTTCCGCGTGGGACCAGAACGCGGCCGCCTATGCCTGCGCGCCGGCAGAGACGGTGATCGAGGAAGTGCTGGGCGGCTGGCTCAAGGACGTTCTGGGCCTGCCGCAAGGCGCCAGTTTTGCCGTGACCAGCGGCTGCCAGATGGCACACGTTACGGCGCTGGCGTCAGCCCGCAATGCTTTGCTGGCCAAACGCGGCTGGGATGTGGAGCGCGACGGCTTGTTCGGGGCACCGCGCATCCGGGTGCTGAGCAGCGACCAATACCACGGCAGCATCACGCGTGCGACGCGCATGCTCGGCATGGGCACAGGCGCGGTCCTTGGCCTGCCCACCAACGCCAACGGTCAGATCGAAGCTGCCACGCTGGAGCAGGCCTTGCGCGAACAATCCGACCTGCCAACGATCGTCCTGCTGCAGGCCGGTGACCTCAATATTGGTGCATACGACCGGTTTGCTGACCTGATTCCTCTTGCCCACCGATACGGCGCCTGGGTCCATGTAGACGGCGCATTCGGGCTCTGGGTCAATGCAAGCGCCCGCTACAAGCATTTGCTGGCGGGCGTTGAACAGGCCGATTCGTGGGCGACCGATGGGCACAAATGGCTCAATGTCCCCTACGACAGCGGCTTTGCCTTCGTGGCCCATCCACAGTCCCACCGCAGCGCGATGGCGTATGAGGCAAGCTACGTGACCCACAACGATCTGGTACGCGAGCCGAAGGACTGGAATCCCGACTGGTCGCGCCGGGGCAGAGGCGTAGCAGCGTATGCCGCGTTGCGCCAGCTTGGCCGAAGTGGCGTGGAAGCGCTGGTCGAGCGCTGCTGCGCCGCCGCGCGCGCCATCGCCGTCGGCATCGCCGCGTTACCGGGTGCGGAAATGGTGTGGGAGCCGCAGATCAATCAGGGCCTGGTGCGGTTTATCGACCAGCATGCCGGCGCCAACGAAGCGGATCACGACAAATGGACCGATGCGGTGGCGGCGGCGGTGCTGGCCGATGGCGAAGCGTATTTCACCAACACGACCTGGCGCGGCAAACGCTGCATGCGCATATCGGTTTGTAACTGGCAAACCAGCGAGCAGGACGTGGCGCGGGCGATTGCCTCGGTGGCGCGTGTGCTGCAGGCTTAAAGGAACGTCACAAATAGATCCTATCGAGGCTTGCGCTCGGCGGTGGCATAAGCTTTCAGCACAGCGTCGGAAAGATCCACGGTTTGACCACGGCAGTCGCGCAAGGTGATCCCTGACGTTCCGGCCTTGGTGTTTTCATCACCAAACCGTATTTGCGGATCGTCCTCGTTGTACCACTTCCGCACGATCGAAACACTTTTGTCGCAGTAGTCAAATTGCGCGATCCGGTGCGATGCCAGCATGGTAACTGCACCCCGGTCGGTGAACACCACGACGGCGGAACCCGGAATCCCTCGGTTTGACAGGCCGACGAACAAGTGGCCATCCGGCGAGGCGGCGACGGTTTCGAACGACAGGTTTCTTACCTGTGCCTGCAATTCGCCATCCTTAAACACTTGCATGGTGAATTCTGGATTGCGGCGATCTGCCGTGCCGTCCGTGACCATGACGATTTTCGTTTTACCGAACGTGAAGATCTTTTCCGCGCGTGTCGCGGGGTAGGACCACGAGTCGGCTTTTGCAATGGGCGTCAGCGCGAGCAGGAATGCAAGCGTCAATGCGCTTTTTTGATCTCGAATTCGTAATTTGAGCGTCATCTGAGAATTGCTTGAAGGGTCCATTCCAGCATTATGCGTCACGTATTGTTCCAGGCACTGAATTGCCAGAAAATTCATGCGCCTGTCATCACGACGGGCTATCTTTATTCGCAGGCTCATACCCTCTGTTTTACCAACAAGGAGACGCAATGCTGAAATCGATCATCTGTCTGGCAGTTGCCGCAGGCTGCATGTCCGGCGCACTGGCCGCCACCCCTGCCGAACTGGCCTTCCGCTACGCCCCGGTGCACTATCAGGACACCGACTCAAGCGACTACCCATCCGAGTACATTACGGCCTACGATTACGACGGCGACCGCGACGCGTCCAACAACTGGGACAATCGCGGCAGCGCGCAGTGGCCAGCCACCGTGTATTACTCGGTCGTCGAAAGCTGCAGCCACTATTTCATTACTTACGCCTTCTACCACCCGCGCGACTGGACCGATACTGCCTTCGACCAGGAACACGAGAATGATCTCGAAGGCGCCATCATGGCAGTGCGTAAAAGCGGCACGGGCTATGGCGCGCTGGAAGGCATGATCACGGTCTTCCACAAGGACTTTTACTCTTACACGGCGCCGGGCAGCCCTTTCAAGGGCAGCAGCGAAAGCCTGGACGGCACGGTATCGCTGGAAGCGCACAATGGCATCAATCGCGTGAAGACGGCGCAGGAAGCGAAGGGGCACGGTTTGAAAGCCTGGCCGTTCATCGGCAACTTCACGGGCGCGGCCAACCAGGATGGCGTGATTTACTATCCGACCCTGGGCGCCGCGGAATTCCCTACTTCAGGCAACGACCGCAATGTGCCATACCGCCTGGTGGACATGCATGCGCCTAACGGGCTGTTTGCCGCTGCCATCAGCGACGCGATTCAGCCAGCCAATCAAGGACTGACGTTTGCCAACTGGGGCACTTTCCGAGGCAATACCAGCGGCGACTGCGGCTCGGGTCTGAAGACCTGCGGCACCAATTCGGCCAATGCGCCATGGGGCTGGGATGATTCGAACGACGGCGCCAGCTATCGCGGTGAATTCGCGCTCGATCCGGCCCATTTGTTCGCGCATTACTTCACCGGCACCGGCACCTTCAGCCAGCAGTACGTGAACAACCCCTACCTGGCCGGACTGCAGCGCGCAGGCTTTTCAGCGACCCGCACGCCGTCCGGCTTCCCGGCCGAACTTAATCTCGGCACTCTGTTCGGGAAGCAGGTAGGCGCTTGCAGCGCTAATTGACCTGGAAGGTGCGGCTGGTGCCGGTCAGGCCGTGAATGCTGCCGTCCCAGCCGTTTTTGTAGTCGCCGTAGTGGCGGATCCGGTATTGGCCAGCCGCGGCGTCAGTCGGGATATCCCATGAGATGGCCGCCTTCGAGGTGCCCCATACCGGGTCGACCCGCACCCAGCGGTAGATGGTGCTCCAGTCGCCATCGTTGGCTACCGTGCGCCAGGCGCCGCCGTCCCAGCGCTGCACTTCAAGGAAAGTGCCATTCTGGCGCAGGTTGTTCTTTGGGTGCCCGGTCCAGAATTCGACCTCGACCCGCTGACCACGCGCATAGCTGGCATTTGCGTCACGCACGGTCTGTCCGAAGCTTTTGAAGATCGGCGTATTGTCGAGCACCACGCCAGTCTGGAATGACAGCTGGTTGTTGCGCAGGTCGCGCACGGGTGCGCTGGCGTAAGCAGGTGCGCCAGTGCGCAGTGCTGTTGCCAGTTCATGGAAGCTTTGCTGGTAGGCGCCCAGCGTCCATTTGCCAAAGTGGGTGGAGGCGCCTTCGTAGTGCTGGGCGTCGTATTCTTCCGGGGTGGTCACGTAGCCCGAGTAGGCGTTGGCGTAGCCGGCAAACACCACGTGCTTGACGCTGTCGCCCAGTGCGGCGCGCACGGTGTCGCGCACGCGGCGCCCGGCCATGATGGTAAATTCTCCTGGCGCGGCCACAATGGCCAGCTGGCCAATCCGGATCACCGATACCGGCAGCACATCGGGTGTCCAGGGGAAGGGCTGCTGGGTGCCGGTCGCCAGCAGTACGGGCTTGACGCCATGGCAGTCGCGCACCCACTGCGGTGCAGGCGTGATGATGCCGCCCAGCGCAGTAAAGAATGGGTTGCCTTTCAGGTCGCCTTCCAAGAAGCCGTCCAGCCCGCGCCCATCTTCGGTGCCGGCGGCGAAGGCGCTGCCGATGGCGGCGGGGCAGGTGCTGCGGGTGGCGCCATCGGCAAATTGCGGGGCCACGCTCACGCGCGAGAAATCGATGAAGCGCTGGCGGTAGTCCACCGGGCCGGTAATTGGTTCCAGCGCGCCGTTGTAAATGGCCAGCGCTTTTTGCAGCTGGCGCTCACCAATCAGGCGGGTGTTGTCGAATTCGTTGGCGGTAGGGCCGGTACCATCCAGATTGAGATTGGGCGTCATGTCGCCCGCGTTCGATTGGGCGAATGCTGCCACAAAGTCGCTGTCGGCGTTGTAGCGCACACCTTTTAATTCATGTTCCCACCGCCATTCGGCATAGCCCTTGTTATCCGGGCTGAGAAGGTGATTGTTGGGCGACATCGACACGCCGTGCGTGGAGAACCAGCTGATCACGCCCACGTCGGCGGCGCCTTGTTTAAAGCGCAGCACCGTCATTTCGGGATCGATCGGGCGTCCCCAGCGCTCACGTTCCGCCTGGGGATTGCGCTGGTAGGCCGGCAGCGAGCGGTTATTGCTGGCGTCCAGCAGTTCGCCTTTGCCGATGGCGATCGAACCGGGTTTCAGGTCGCGGTGGGCCTTGTCGATGGCTTGCACAATGCCGCTGACGGCGGCGTCAAAGGTGCGTTTGTTGAAGCCGTAAGTGGTGAAGTTGTACAGCGCGTAGTGCGAGAAGCCACCCGCGCCGCTGTGGGTGTGGGTGGCCGAGAGGACCACGTTGTCCGGGCCGTACAGGGCGCCGTGCCTGGCCTGCAGCTGGCGGATGACTTCCTGCTGCACACCCTGGAACACCATGCCCAGGTCGTTGTTGACAAACACGGTGCGTTTGCCGCTGGCCTGATCGACCACGATGAAGGCGCGCGCACGCTGGCGCATGTGAACGCCGCCGCTGACCTGCGACAGGGCTGCATAACCCATCATGCCGACTTCCGCCGCTTCGCCCGTGATGTCGGCCATGCCGCGGCCTACCAGGTAAGGATCGGCGCTGGCCGCGCCGCACATCAGGGTGGCGCCAAGCGCGATGGACAAACGTCGGAACAGCATGTGCGTGGTCATTGCAGTCTCCTTTTATGTGTGTAGTGCCCTCAAAAACGTTTGGCAAGTGACAGGATCAGCGCGGCGCGGTCGACCTTCTTGCTGCGGCCCGCACTGTCGAGCACCACTGCCAGTTCACGGTTGCGTAGCGCGGCCCCGGCAATTTCGGCACCAAAGTCCAGGCCCCAGCGGGTATGAACCACGCCGAATTTGTAGTCGACCAGGTCACCGTCGCGGAAGTGCCGCATTTTCTGGAAGCCCAGGTGGCCAATCAGTTTGGTCTGTCCCGTCAGTTTATGTTCGACGCCCACGTCCAGCAGCTGGGAGCCGCGCGAATGTTCGAAGCCGCCTTCGTAGCAGGCGATGGCCTTGCTTGGATCGCCGCCCGCCAGCACGGCCGGCATGTACGTGGAGCCGCAAATGATGGCGGTGTTATTGCCGCGCAGGTCTTTGCTGGTCACGTACAGATACCGCGCTTCGACCACGCCGTAAGCAAATTCAAAAATGGCGTAGGTGGTGTCGAACTTGGTGTCGGTCAGCCCGGTGGGTTCGCCCGTGCTCCAGTCAATGCCGGTTGGCGCGTTGTTGACCTTCGCGCCCGGGAACCATTCCTGCGCCGCGCCCACGCCAAAATGCCAGCCATCCGGTTTGCCCCAGCGGTAGCCCACGGCGCCTGTCACCTGCAGCCCGTTCGTCTCCGGAAAAATCTCCTTGCGCACGGTACCCAGCTGCAGGTAGCCCACCAGCCCCGACTCGTGCACCGCTTCCATGGTCAGCTCGGCGCCGGGGCGGTTGTAGGTGTCCGACACGCCGCGGTTCTTGCGGTCGGTCAGCACCTTCGCTTCAATATCGAGCGAATAGCTTTGTACGGCCGGCTCGTCGCTTTGCGCCTGCGCGCTGTGGATGGCGCCAGCCAGGATGGCCAGGCCGATGGCGTGGGCGATACGTGTGTTCATTGGGTCTCCTTGCGGTGTTGTTATTGTTTGGTCTTGCAGCCGGGCGGAATGGCGCTCGCCCTAGTCATGACTTCGGTTTCGCCCAGCAGCTCGGTGCCAATAAAGGCCCGTACCATCAGCGTGGCATCCTTGACGCGCACAATGCCTTTGTAGTTCTTTTTGGTGCGCGGGTCGTGCACCCAGCCGTTGCGCCAGGCCTCGTCTTCGTAGGTCTTGAGTTTGGCGATCATGACGCCGCAGGCGTCGGCCGGGGTGCCGGCATCCTTGTCCCAGACGATGGTGCCGCACAGGGCGCCGGGTGCGTCGGCGCAGGCCTTGAATTCGATGATGGCTGCCTTGTCGGCGCTGAGCCAGAGTCCTGCTGCGGCGTCCTGGCTGGCCATGGCCGGCGCCACCGCAGCAGCGGCTAGAATGAAAATCAACTTGCGCAATCCTTGTGCGTTCATCTTGTCTCCTCGTCGTCGTTCAATCCCTATGGCATGGCCGGCAGAACCGGCCACCGTTGCGTAATACGGCCTGCTTCCATGACGACGATGTCGCCAAACTGCTGGAGTACGGATTCGCTCTGGCGCGGCCGGAAAAAAATGAAGTCATCCATCTGCAGGTTCTGTGCGCCGGAGCCCAGCATGGCTTGCTGGTTCGACGATGGGCCATACAGGCCGCTTGGCGCCAGGCCTTCGGGCGAGACCGGATTGGCCAGCCAGTTGCCGCCGTAGATGAAATACACGCGGCGCTGATTGGCATCCCACATGCGCGCCAGACTGCCCAGCCACTCGACCCCGTTGGGCATCAGGAATTCTGGCGGTGCCTTGATCACGGGGGTGGCGATGAATGCGGCAGGCGCCAGGTCGTGCAGGGAATCGAGGTCGAAGTCAGTTGGCTTGACCAGGGCGGAACCGAGCGCCACTTCGTTCGGCGTCTTGCTGCCGTCATGCAGACGGTAGGTGGGCGAGCCGCCTGCGTTGAGCGTCAGATCCGCCGGGGTGGCGCCCGCATGCAAGGCGTGCGTGGCAGTGGCGGTCCAGTCACGGTACACAGAGGTGGCATGTTCGAAGGCTCCGCTGCGCACCCCGGGCAGGTCGGGCAGCTTGGCGATGTGGGCGTCGTAGCCCATCATGCCGGACCATTCCAGCAAGGGCTCGGACTTGAAGATGGCCAGCATCTGCTGCAGGGCCGAACTGTCGGCCACGCCGCCACGATGCAGGCCCACATCGAGTTCGATATTGACGCGCATGGCCTGGTGGCGCTGCCGTGCCAGGTCGCGGTACTGGGCCAGCCGTTGCGGCCCGTCGATCAGCCATTGCAGTTTGGTTGACGGGTTGAAGGTCGCTGTTTTCAGGTTCTGATAGAACGCCGCTGCCGCAGCAACGGGGAGTGGTTTGCCAAGTAACAGGTCGAATGCGGGACGCTGTTCGGCCAGTTGCTGCAGATACGGCAGATTGAACACCATCAGCCGGTCGGTGCGCATGCTCGCAGCCAGGTCGTCCAGCAAGGGCAGGCAGGGAAGCGACTTGGCAACCAGGCGCAGCTGCATGCGCCCGGCGATGTTGCGCGTGACCTGGGCCGCGTTATTGTGCAGGGCGTCGCGGTCGATGACCATGGTGGGGGTGGCGATGCCCGCCGCGCGCAAGGCCGCGGCCATGCGGGCGAAATAGGGCGCATGCGGGGCGCCGCGCTGGCCCGGGTGCAGGGCCAGCGCGCCGGCGCCGACCAGGCCAGCGCCAAGGGCGGCGACCATGGTGCGCCGTTTCATGTGGCCACTCCGAACAGGGTGCGCAGATGCGGATTGAGCATGCGTCCGCGCGGGTCCAGGCTGCGCCGCAGTTCCAGAAAGTCCTTGAAGCGGGGGTACAGGGCCGCTAGTTCGGCCGTGCTGAAGTTGTGCAGTTTGCCCCAGTGCGGGCGGCCCTGGTATTTGCGGAACACGGGGCCAATTTCCGACATCAGATAAGCGTAAGGTTCGCCTTGCGCGGCGTGGACGGCAATCGAGCAGCTGTCGCGTTTGTAGAAGGGGCTAAGCCAGGCATCGTCGCCTTTGACGAAGCGAAACTCCAAGGGGAAGAATACTTCGTTGCGCTTTTCCAGTGTGCGGATCACGTCGCGCACGCAGGCAATGCCGGCGTCGCGCGGGACATGGCATTCGGTTTCATTGAAGCGGGTGGGGCGCGTGTTCGACAGCAGCAGCCAGGAACGGTTGGTGGCGTGTTCGGTGAGGCTGGGGTCGATCAGCTTGGCCGCACTCCAGCGGCGCAATTGCGGATAGCTGCCCAGCCAGTCGCGCAGGCGACGCAGGTCGCGCAGCATGTCTTCGTCCTGCGAGGGTGGCATGGCCACCTCGGTGCCGGCAAAGGGGATATGCGTGATGGCGGCCGCATAGCCGGTGAAAGGCAAATAGTAGAACTCGAAATGGCGGTGGGTGCGTGCCAGCTCCGGGGCACGCTCGAGCATTTCTTCGACCGGGGCCAGCCAGACTTTGCGGCGCAGGTTAAAGGCTGGCACCACGTTCATGGTCACCCGCGTGATCACGCCCAGCGCGCCCAGCGACACGCGCGCGGCCGCCAGCTGGTCGGGGTGGCGCAACTGGTCGTAGTCGACCAGCTCGCCCTGGGGCGTGACGATGCGCAGCGCCGTGACATCGGCGTGCATGGCGGGCAGTTCGGCGCCGGTGCCATGGGTGGCAGTGCTGATGGCGCCCGCCAGCGACTGGATATTGATGTCAGGCAGATTGCGCAAGGCCAGGCCCGCGCTGTCGAGCTGCGCGGACACCTGCGCCAGCCGGGTGCCGCCATGCAGGGTGGCGCTCAGGGCGGCCTTGTCGTGCGCAAGCAGGCCGGCTACCCGGTCCAACGAAAGGAGGGTGCCGTCTGTTGGCACCAGGGGCGTGAACGAGTGGCCGGCGCCCACGCAGCGCACCGCGCCGCTGGCGCCGGCAAGCAGAGTGGCAACGGCGCCTTCATCGGCCGGCTGGGCCAGCGCCTGGGCCTTGCACTGCACGATGCCGGACCAGTTTTCCCAGTGGGTGGCAGTACTCGCTTGCGCGGCCTGCGCCGGCGCGATGCGTAGCGGAAGCAGGCCCGCTGCAAGGGCGGCAGCGCCGGTTTTGAGGAACCATCTGCGCTGTGTTCTCATGCCGATACCAGGTCCGAAACCGTGTGCATCCAACCTCCGCAATTGTCAGAACAATGTGCTGGATAATAACGACGTATCAAAAATAAAACAACGTTTTATTTTCTGCCGTGCGCGGGCCGGGTCGGGTGCTTGAAAGGGGAACTCAGGGGCGGAAGCGGTGCAAGATGCCGGTGATCAGGACATCCATGAGGGCGTCGATGTGGACGTCGAAGGCGTCGTGTTCGAACCACATTTCCTTGTCGCCAAAGACCAGGCGCAGCGAGGTCATGCCGTGAATGCCTTCCCAGAAAATCTGGGCCATGGCTTCGATCTGGGCCTTATTCACATGGCCGGCGGCGGCCAGTTCGACGAACAGTTGTACCCCAAAAGCGTAGGGGTCCTGCACCTGGTTGCCATGCTCGAGCATGGAGTTTTCCACTGGCGTGTGCGGGCGCCGTTCCATGAACACCAGTGCGTACTGGTCCGGGTGCTGCAAACCAAAGGTGACGTAGGCGCGGCCGACGCGCTTGATGTTGTCGATCGGGGACAGGGCCGGGTCGACCGCAGCGCGCATGGCCTTGACCAGGGCCAGGACATCCTCGTCCATGGCCTGGGTGATCAGGGTGGCTTTGTCCTTGAACAGGCCATACACCACGGTCGTGGAAAAGCCCGCGTGTTCCGCGACTTTGCGCAGCGTCATCTCGCGCGTGCCGCCCGTTTTAATCAGCTTTCGGACGACCTTGATGATGTCCTTGCGGCGCTGTTCGGATTCTCTCAGCTTGCGATCCTGCACGCTGCTTGATGCCTTCGCCATGTGATCCATTCCTAAAATAAATTCTCATTCCGCGGCCCGAGCCTATCAGAAATAGTCGCGTGATGTTTAGAATCGGACACATACTGGGCCAGCGCAGGTGTCTGCACGCGCATATTTACGGCGTACTCAGCCTGATTTTGCCCGGCTCGACACAGGGAGGAAGTACCGGCGACTGCTCGGTCCTGTCGCGCACGCTGCGCCCAAATACACTGTTTAAGGTTTGTCGGCCTTCGAGCACTTTTATCAGCCGGTCGCGGCCGTCCTGGAAGGCGGCGGCGTGTCCCAGTTCGATCAGGTTGCCGTTATTCGCGAAGAACCGTGACTGATTTTGATCGGGAAACGCCGCGAAATACGCCCCGACGTCCAGCCGCAGACCACAGCAAGGCTCGGTAGAAAACTGCACTTCGCGCATGGCGCTCTTGCGACCGCGCAGGCTCTCAACCGGCTGCACTGTTCCGATGACGTCGTTGCGGGCGCCCGTACCGTCCCTGCTGGCTGCGACGCGCGCACTGACCAGGCGGAAGATGACGATCTGCGGGGCGCTGCGCACGGCAACAGTGTCCAGCGGTGTGACATCGCATGAGCAGGCAAAAATGTCTTGCGAGAAGCTGATGGCCCACGCCAGCAAGATGAATTTGTACATGAGTTCCTTTGTCTTGGGAGGCGGCGCACGCACTAGCGCGGTGACGCAATCGCATCGGACGAAAAAAATGGCAGCGACGTTTGCACGTCGCTGCCATTGTAAGTGCTACGGCGGTGCCGCTGAATCAGGGCTTGCCGTAATTCATCGGCAAGAACTGCAGCTTTTCCCAAGGGAAGCCATCGAGCACGGCATACGAAGGTTTGTTGGCAAACAGCGCGGGGTAGGGATTGGCCTGGCCCTGGGCCGTGTAGGTTTTCGGATTCTGGGCACGGATCGAAATGGCGCCCGCCTTGTCCCACACAATAAAGCCGTACTTCTGCGCTGCCTTGGCGATGATCTTGCCCGCTGCCGTCATCGGCAGCACGTCCACATTGATGGTCGGGTCAAGGCGGAAGCGCAAGCCTTCCGGAATGCGGTTCGGTGCCAGCGTCGGGTTGAAACCATCCGAACGCAGCGCCGGCCACGACAGAATGCTGTTGGTTTCCGTTTCCACCAGCGAGATGCCAATCACGTGGCGAATTTCTCCGCGTGCCAGTTCTTCGGCCGTGATCTGGCCCCCAATGAAGGGCAGGCCGGTGGCCGTGGTGCCATACGGGAAGGGGAAGATGCCATTGCTTTTGCTGACATTGGTCATCTTGCCGCCCCAGCAAGCTTGCCAGGCACCGTTCACGTTCTTGGTCACCCAGAATTCCCACAGCGTGTCCGTCGACTTCTGGTACACGGTCATTTCCGAGTCGGTCCCGTCGGCCGGGGCCGCGCCGGCAGGAATCGGCACGGCGGTCCACTGGGCTTCGAGCGCCGGTTCGCCATAAATCTTCTGCTGACAGTTGGAGTACGCAACTTTGGTGGTCGGCGTATCGGCGGCCGCGTTGTACACCGGGCTGGCATAGGCCCAGGTGTTGATGTTGACGGTGCCGTAGTAGGACGCTTTCTGGCGCAGGAAGTCGGCCAGGAAGCCGGTGGTGTTTGCATGCAGCGCGACATTGGCCGGGATCGGTTGATACCAGAAGCTGGTCGGGGCAAAGATGGCATCCGATGCCAGGGCCGCAGCGCCGGTGGTCGGGGCCGGGGCATTGGTGGTCGTGGCCAGTGGCGCCGAGTTGGCAGCTGGTGCCGGAGTGGCCGCTGGTGCCGGGTTGGCTGGCGGGCTTGCTGGCGCCGGTGCGGCGGGGACGGGCGGCTGGGTCGACGTCGCCGCCTGTACTTGATTGGGGATCGGGGCGTCACCACCACCGCCGCCGCATGCGCTCAATGCCATTGTGCTGAGCACGACTGACAGGACCGTGCGGACAGGGCGCGCAGCCACGTTTGTTTGTTTTACCAGAGCCTGAAACATACATCACCTCATCAAAGTTTTCCCGTACGGCAATATTATGCTTTCTTGAGGCAAGTTCTATTGCAGTACGTAAAAAATATTGATTCAGCGCAACAGTTTGGTATCTTTTTACTATTTAAATTGTCACTCGATTATTGCAAATGTCGTATTGGAACGTAATATTTTGCGCGTCGCAACAAAATGCGAAAATGTCTCTTTTGCTACATTACAACGGTGCGCGCGCGCGCCGTTACCCGTGCGGGATGAGCGCAAAATTCATGCATATATTCGCTAAGCAATTGATTGTTATGTAAAAAATCGTGCCATCGTCAATTGCGCGGCGGAGGAGGGAAGAGGTTGGTAGGAAGAAAGCGTAGGAATATTTCAGTTACATTCTGTTGCATTTGTTACGCACGATTCGAAATTAACGCACATGCAACAATTCAAATTAATCTATAATTTCTTCGACAATTTGATGTAAATCAAGACACACCGGGTGTGCATGAACTGATGGGAAAACAGTCCGTCGGACTGGCATGCGATCCGGGCGACCCTGTGATGGGGGCATCAAAATTGACTCAATTTCTGACCGCCATGCTGCGGCGCAGTGCGCCGCGGTTCGGCAATTATCGGAACCTGCTGTGGCTGTTGCATTCCTGCACGCTGGGCGCTGGTGTGAGCCTTTGTGCAAATCTTTTGAATGGAGCGGCTTCAATGAAATCCGATACTGCTGTGCGCGCAGCGTGCTGCGCGCAATTATTGGGAGCGTTAACGAGTTTGCCCGCGCTGGCCGCGCCTGAGCAAGTGGTCCGGCCTTACGTTGGCTATGCGTTGACGCATGAGGACAATCTGCTCGGCGCCGACGAAGGCGTCAATGGCGGCGCCGGCGCGCAATCGACCAGTTCGCGCCAGGCCAGCGCCGGTGTACTGGTCGACAAGCGTATCAGTCAGCAAGCGCTGTCAGCAGCGCTCAATTTCACCAATATTCGTTACGACCAGTTGCCAGAGCTCGACCATAACGCGCATGACTTGCGCGCGAACTGGAACTGGCGCGTGGGCGAACATGTCGACGGCAACATCGGCGCCAGTTATGTGAAGGCGCTGGCGCCGTTTGTGAATTTCCACGGCCGCGAACGCAATCTGCGCGCGGAACGCCGCCAGTTCGCTGACGGTGGCTACCTGTTGCATCCGAGCTGGCGCGTGCGCGCCGGCGCTTCGCGTTCCGACCTCGAGCATGAGCTGCTGTCGCAAAAAGGGCTGGACCGGATCGAACAAATGAGCGAGCTGGGGCTCGATTACCTGGCGCGCAGCGGCAGTACCGTGGGCACCCAGTTGCGCCACACCACCGGCCGCTATCCGTTCGGGCAGCAGGTGGGGGCGCTGCTGGTCGATAACAGTTACACGCAGGACGAGTTGAAGATCAAGGTGAACTGGCTGGTCACGCGCAAAAGCCAGCTGCAGTTTCTGGGCGGCCCGGTGCGGCGCAAGCACGATGATTTTCCGGCGCGCGATTACAGCGGCCTGAACGCGCGCCTGCAGGCCAACTCGATGGTGAGCGGCAAGGTCACGCTCGCTTTCGGGGCCTGGCGCGAAATTGGCGCGATTGACGATATCACCGCCAGCTACACCCTGAATCAGGGCGTCAATCTGGGCACGATCTGGAATGCCAGCGACAAGGTGCGCGTCGACGCCCTGTTCAAGAATGAAACCAGCCAGTACAGCGGCCTGGCAGGAATACCGGCAACGGCGCCTGAACGCGAGGATCGTGTGAACAGCGCCGTGGTCAAACTCCAGTACCGCGCCACGGCGCACTTGCGATTGGCCGGACAGGCTTTCCGCACTGAACGCCGTTCCACGCAGCCCGGAAACAGTTACCCGAGCAGCGGCTTGCAAATGTCTCTTAAATACGAGTTCTGAACGTATGCACCTGACCACAGTCCGCGATATCCCGGTGTTTTCGTTTTTTAAGCGAATGCTCGATCCGGTCGTCATCCTCGGCACCCTGTTCGTGCTCACGCGCGTGCAGCACGAGCCGTTCTCCGGCCACTATCTGGTGCTGGCGATTATCGCGTTCTTCGTGTCCTCGTATCTGCACGAACAGATCGATTCGCACCGCAACTGGCGCATCGGCAGCTTGCGCGCCCTGGCGCGCGGCATCTTTTTTGGCTGGGCCATCTTTGTCGCCATCATCGTGCTGATCGGCTACGCCACCGGGTACTCCTACTTGTATTCGGAGCGCGTGATCTGGACCTGGTTTGGTGCCACCCCCTTCATTTTGCTGGCCGGCCACCTGGCGCTGCGCCGCTTCGCCTTCGGCCTGCACAGCGCCGGGCAAACCCGCACGGTGGTCATTGTCGGCCTCAATCAAACCGGCCTCACCTTGGCCAAACGCATTGCCGAGTCGCCGCACCGGATGATGGAAGTGCGCGGCTTTTTCGACGACCGCGCCGAGGAGCGCCTGGCCGAACAAATGTCGCAGGCGCCGTTCCTGGGCAAGATGGCCGACGCCGCCGTGTACGTGCGCGAGCAGGGCATCAACATGATCTTCATCAGCCAGTCGATGTCGGCCCAGCCGCGCGGGCGCCAGCTGCTCGACGAATTGCAGGACACCACGGCCTCGATCTACTTCCTGCCCGACCTGGTCACGTTCGACCTGATGCAGGCGCGTTTTGACGAAGTGGGCGGCATGCCAGTGGTGGCCATTTGCGAAACGCCATTCTCGGGTTTGAATTCCTTGGTCAAGCGCGCCAGCGACATCGTGCTGGCCAGTATCAGCCTGCTGATGCTGGCGCCTGTCATGCTGAGCATTGCCGCGGCCGTGAAGTTCACTTCCAAGGGCCCTGTCATTTTCCGCCAGCGCCGCTACGGGCTCAACGGCGAAGAAATCGTGGTCTACAAATTCCGCTCGATGTCGGTGGCCGAAGACGGCGCCCGTGTCACCCAGGCGCGCAAGGGCGACCAGCGCGTCACGCGCCTGGGCGCAGTGCTGCGCCGCACCTCGCTGGACGAGCTGCCGCAGTTCCTCAATGTGCTGGGCGGCAGCATGAGCATCGTGGGCCCGCGTCCGCACGCGGTGGCGCACAACGAACAATACCGTGGCCTGATCAAGGGCTACATGCTGCGCCACAAGGTCAAACCGGGCATCACCGGCTGGGCCCAGGTCAATGGCTTGCGCGGCGAAACCGACACGCTCGACAAGATGGCAGCGCGGATCGAATTCGATCTCGACTATCTGCGCAACTGGTCGCTCTCGCTTGATCTGTGGATCGTGCTGCGCACCGTGAAAGTCGTGCTGGGCCGAGACAATGCTTACTAACCCATTCCCTAACCACCAACGAAAGGATGCTATGAGCTCTCTACGATTCGTGCTCGCGGCTTTGCTGCTGAGCGCCGCCGGATTTGCCGGCGCCGGGGTACCTGTCATTGAACTGGCGCCTTCGCTCGACGCGCAAGGCGGCCCGTCCGGCCGTCTCGAACTGATTGGCGAACGCCTGCCTGCGGCGCCAGTGGCCAGCGCCTCGCAATTCCCGGTGCCGGTGCCGGCCAGCGCGGCAGCCGGGCTGGTGGCGGAACGGCCACAGCCGCCGTTTGCCGCCTTGCTGTTGTTGCTCGTTGGCTGCGTGGTGTACCTGGCGCGCCACCGTGGCCCCGGCTTTGCCTTGCGCCCGACGCGGACGCTGTCGTGAACGCTCCCCGCATCGCATGCGCCGCGCTGGGCGCGCTGGCGTTTGTCTCCCTGCAGGGCTGCCGTCCGGCCGGTGCCGATTCGGTGCCTGCCGCGCCCCTGGCCACCGTCAATGGCATCGATATCCGTCTGCAGACACCGGCCGCCGCGCCCGTGGACAAGGCCCATGTCGACTTCCTGATCGATACCCAGCTGCTGCAAGAGGCAGCCATCCAGCACAAGCTGGACCGCGAGCCTCTGGTGCAGCAAGCCATGGCGCGCTCGAATACGGCGATCCTGGCCCAGGCCTACCTGGAAAGCAAGGCAGCGGCGCTGCCGGCGCCCAGCAGCGCCGCCATTGCGGCTTATCTGAACGAGCACGCAGCCCTGTTCGCCGAGCGCAAATTGTTTGTCATTGAACAGTTCGTCCTCGACAGCAAGGACTTCAGCGCTGCCCTCAAACAGCAGGTGGACCGCGCCGGCTCGCTGGAACAGGTTGCGGCCTGGCTCGACGCGCGCAAGGTGCCGTACTCGCGCGCGCGTCTGGCGCGCCACAGCAGCGAACTGGAAGCGCCTCTGCTAACACGCCTGCAAACCATGCGCAAGCACCAGCTGTTCGTGGTGGTGGCCGGTCCGCAAACCACGATCGACGCGCTGCGCGATGTGCGTGCCGATCCCGTGCCCGAGGCGCAAGCGCTGGCCCAGGCCGAAGCCGCACTGCGCGAAAGCGCGCGAGCGCGTGCCGAACAAGCCGAGATCGAGCGCCTGCGCGGGCTGGCCAAGATCAACTATTTCAAGCAACAACAAGACAGTACGGCAAGTGCGCTGGGCGCGCTGCCATCGACATCCATGGAGAAATGATGAACAAAATCGTGATTGCACTGTGCGCATTGCTGCTCAGTGTCAGCGGGCTGGCCCGCGCTGAAGAAGTGGTGCTCGGTCCCAGCGACCTGGTCAAAATCTCCGTCTACGGCAACCCCGACCTGGCGCTGGAAACACGCATCAGCCAGGCCGGCACCATCAGCTTCCCGCTGGTGGGGCAGGTGGAAGTGGGCGGACTGTCGGTGTCGGCTGCCGAAACCAAGCTGGCCGGCCTCTTGGTGAGCGGCGGTTTCGTGAAGAAGCCGCAAGTCAATATTCTGGTGACCTCGCCGCAAAGCCGCATGGTGTCGGTGCTGGGGCAGGTATCGAAGCCAGGCCGTTACCCGGTCGATGGCAAGCAGGGCTTGATTGACATTCTGGCGCTGGCTGGCGGCGTGCTGCCTGAGGGCGGCGACATTGTCTACCTGATTCGCCAGCGCGACGGCAAAAGCGTGAAAGAGACAGTCGACCTGGTCAAGATGATGCGGGCGGGCGACCTGAAGCTGAACCTGGACCTGGTCACCGGCGACGTGGTGTTTGTCGAGCGCGCGCCGCGCTTCTACATTTACGGTGAAGTGCAAAAGCCGGGCGCCTACCGCCTGGAGCCGGCCATGACGGTGCAGCAGGCGCTGTCGGTCGGTGGCGGCCTGTCGCTGCGCGGCACCGAGCGCGGCATGCGCATCAAGCGCCGCGACAGCGAAGGCAAGGTCACCGAGTTCGCTGCCAAAGAGAGCGACGTGATCCAGATTGACGACGTGGTCTACGTCAAAGAGAGCCTGTTCTAATGAACCTGACCCAGGCCCTGCTGATCCTGCGCGCGCGCTGGCCGATCGTGGTGCTGGCGCCGCTGTTGGCGCTGGCCGCCGCCATTGGCGTGACCATGATGACGCCGAAAACCTACCAGGCCACGACCTCGCTGGTGCTCAACTACAAGGGCAGCGATCCGGTGACGGGCCAGGCCATGGCTTCGCAGCTGCTGCCAGGCTACATGCAGACCCAGATTGAAATCGTCGGCAGCATGAGCGTGGCACTCAAAGTGGTAGATGCGCTCAAGCTGACCGAAACGCCGAACGTCCAGACCCACTTCCTGAACGCCACCGGCGGCAAGGGCGAGTTGCGCGACTGGCTGGCGGCAGGCTTGCTGGGCAAGCTGGCAGTGCAGCCGGCGCGCGAGAGCAGCGTGCTGCAGATCAGTTACATCGGCACCGATCCCAGCATGGCCGCGCGCGTGGCCAATGCCTTTGCCGCCGCCTACCTGCAAACGAGCATCGACCTGAAAGTGCAGCCCTCGCAGCGCACCGCCGTGTATTTTGACGACCAGGTCAAGGTCTTGCGCGACAAGCTGGAAACGGCCCAGCAGCGCCTGTCGAAGTATCAGCAGGAAAACGGCATTGTCAGCACCGACCGCAGCCTGGACGTGGAAACCGTGCGCCTGAACGAATTGTCCAGCCAGGCCGTGGTGGCCCAGGGTCTGGCGATGGAAGCGTCGGCGCGCGGGCGCAGCGCCGCGGGCGGAGTCGGCTCGCCCGACGTGGCCAACAATCCCATGATCCAGAACCTGAAAGTGGCGCTGGGCGTGGCCGAATCGAAGCTGTCCGAAATCGCCCAGCGGCTCGACAAGAATCACCCGCAGTACCAGAGCGCCAAGGCCGAAGTCGACAAGCTGCGCGCCGACCTGGCCGCCCAGGTGGCTGCCACCTCGGCCACCGTCAGCGCCAACGCGACCATCCTGCGCCAGCGCGGCGACGAGGCGGCTGCGGCGCTGCGCACCCAGCGCGACAAGGTGCTGCGCCTGAACCGCGCGCGCGACGAATTGACCGTGCTGAGCAAGGAAGTCGACAGTGCCCAGCGCGCCTATGACTCGGTGGCAAACCGGCTGGCCCTGACCAATATCGAAGCCCAGGCCAACCAGTCCGACGTGGCGGTGCTGACCCCGGCGCTGGCGCCGTTCAAGCCGTTCGGACCCAAGCTGGTGCTCAATGCCCTGATTGGCCTGGCCGCCGGCCTGCTGCTGGGCGTGGGCGGGGCCATGCTGCTGGAATTGATGGACCGGCGCGTGCGTTCGGCGCACGACTTGCGCGAATCGGCCGGGCTGGTACTGCTGGGCTCGATTGGCAGCGCGCCCGTCAAGCGCCAGCGGCGCGTTGCCTGAGCTGTCCCTCCTTCACTGAATCGGAACAACCATGACCACCAACGATACGCCATTTCATGCCGCCGGCAGTGCAGGGCCGGCTGGCGCTCCCGCCGCCCGTTCCGCGCAGCGCATGCTCGGTGCGATCCTGGTGGCAGCTGGCCGCCTCGATCCAGGCGAGACCAAAAAAATCCTGGCCCGCCAGCGCGCGGCCGGCCAATCGTTCGGGCAGGCAGCCATCAGCCTTGGCTTGCTGACGGCCGCCGACGTCGAGCTGGCGCTGGCGCGCCAGTTCGATTCGCCGTATCTGCTGTCGGACAGCACCGCGCTGAGCAGCGAGCTGGTGCAGGCGTTTTCGCCGTTTGGCGCCGAGGCCGAAGCGATCCGCGTGCTGCGCACCGAACTGACCCAGCGCTGGTTCCACGGCCCCGGCCAGCATGCCCTGGCCATAACCAGTGTCGAGCCGCATGAAGGGCGCACGTTCGTGGCCTCGAACCTGGCGGTGGCGTTTGCCCAGCTGGGCCAGCGCACCCTGCTGATCGACGCCGACCTGCGCAACCCGCGCCAGCACGCCCTGTTTGGCCTGTCGAACCGGGTGGGCCTGTCGGCCCTGCTGACCGGACGCGCGGGCGCCGAAGCGGTGCAGCAGATCCCTGAAATGACGGGCCTGTCGGTGCTCACGTCCGGTGCGGCGCCGCCGAATCCGGCCGAGCTGCTGGGCCGGCCCGGTTTCGGCAAGCTGGTCGGTGCACTGGCGCGCTACTACGACGTGGTGCTGATCGACACCCCCGCCGCCGGTCCCCAGGTCGACGCGCGCTGCGTGGCCCTGTGCGCGGGCGCTGCCCTGGTGGTGGCGCGCAAGGATAGCAGCCCGCTGGGCGGCGTGAGCGCGCTGTCGCAATCCATGAGCGGTTCCGGCATCACGGTGCTGGGCGCCATTCTTAACCAATTCTGAGTGCCGTCATGAGCCAACGCCAAACGTGGATCGACGTACTGAAGGGGATCGGCATCCTCACGGTCGTCGTCGGCCACATCAGCTTCAACCAGAATCTGGTGGGCCTGATCCAGATGTTCCACATGCCATTGTTCTTCCTGGCCGGCGGCTGGCTGCACGACACCCGCGCCACGCAGGGCGTGTACGCCATGAACAAGGCGCGCACGCTGCTGCAGCCGTATGTGTGTTTCCTGATTATTTTGTGGCCACTGGAATCGCTCATGTCGGCCCCGGCCGGCACCGCGCTGACGCTGGGCCAGCTGGCCCCGCCCATGCTGTTTGGCGGTCGCTGGCTCAATGGCGCTGCCGGCCCGCTGTGGTTCCTGACCTGCTATTTCCTGACCGGCCAGCTGGCCCACTGCCTGCTGCGCAACTGCAGCACGGCCGTGTGGGCGCTGGCAGGTGCGGCGCTGCTGGGCGCGGCATATCTGGGCGCCTGGCTGTTCCCTGGCTGGATGCTGCCCTGGTCGGCTGAAGTGGTGCTGTTTGCCGCACCGCTGTACCTGCTTGGCTATGCCGCGCGCGGTCTGGATCTGGCGCGCTGGGGCGCACTGTGGCTGGCGCTGTCGCTGGCGGGCGCGGCACTGTTCCTGGCCCACCTGCCAGGCCTGACCAATACCCTGGACATGAAATCCGGCGTGTACGGCATCCCGCTGCTGACTTTGCTCAGCTCGCTGGGCATGGTGGCCGTGCTGGCCCTGTTCTCGCAGCGCATTGCCGCCACCCGCGCCGGGCGCGTGTTTGCCGCCCTGGGCGCGGCCTCGATGACGATTCTGGCCGTGCATCAGCTGGTGCAGCTGTTCATCGCCAAGGAACTGGGCATCATGCAGGCCGGTCCGCGCATCATCGGCGCGCTGGTGGTCAGCTATGGCGTGCACCTGCTGCTGGAGCAGTGGCCGCCAGCGGCGCGCCTGTTCCTGGGACGTCGCAAGGCGCAGAGCGCCGCCGCAGCGCAGCAGCCGCAGGTGGCAGCATGACGGCCCCGGTTACCATCAGCGTGATCGTGCCTGCCTATAACGTGGCAGGCTACGTGGGCGCCGCGCTCGACTCGCTGCTGGCGCAAAGCGTGCCGTTCCACGAAATCATCATCATTGACGATGGCAGTACCGACGCCACGCCCGCCGTGCTCGAGCGCTACCGCGCCCAGCCAGGCGTGCGCATCGAGCGCGTGGTCAACGGCGGCCTGGGGCGCGCGCGCAACCTGGGCATGACCCTGGCGACGGGCGACTTTGTCTACTTCTTCGATTCCGACGACCTGCTGGTGCCGACCTTTGGCGCACGCATGCAAGCCTTGCTGGCGGGCCGGCCCGAGGTCGACATTGTGTATTTCTCGGGGCTGTCCTTCCTGGACGAAGGCTGCACGGCCAATTATCTGCCTGCCTACCGGCGTGGCATGACGCGCGAATTTGCCAGCGGCGTGGCCGCCACCGGCGCCATGCTGCAAGCCCAGGTCCTGTTTTCCAGCGCCTGCCTGTACGTATCGCGGCGCACGCTGTGGGCCGACGGCGCGCTGGCGTTTGCTCCCATCGTGCACGAAGACGAAGAGCTGCTGACCGTCCTGTCGTGCAAGGCGCGCGTGTCGCTGTGCATTGACGACGTGCTGTTCGACCGCCGCGTGCGTGCCGATTCCATCATGACGCAGGCCAAAACCGAGCGCCATGCGCTGGGCTACCTGCATACCCTGGCCACGCTGGCAGGGCAGTGCCGCGCCGAGCGCGCCAGGCTGGCGCCGATCATGCCGCAGCTGGTGCGCCGTTTTTATGCACTGCTGCGCGGCTACCTGGTGATCTGCAAGGCCAACGGCGTGCCGGTGCGCTACCGCGCGCTGGCCGGCCACGTGTGGACGCTGCGGCGCTTGCCCACCTTGCGCCAGCTGGTCGAAATGACCGCCTCGCCCGACCTCAAGGCGCGCCTGTCGCGCCTGCGTAAATCGTTCACCCTGACCCGCACCGGACAACACTAGATGTCGAACTTTTCGAATACCCGCTGGGTAGCCCTGTCGCAAGGCGCGCGCGTGGTCTCGCAGCTGGTCAGCATGACCGTGCTGGCACGCATGCTCGCGCCCGACGCCTACGGCCTGATGGCGCTGGCCGCCATTGTCACCAACCTGGCTTACCTGTTCAAGGACATGGGCACGGGTGCGGCGCTGATCCAGGCCGCCACCGTGTCGCCGCGCATGGCAGCGACTGTGCACTGGTCGAACGTGGGCCTGGGCCTGGCTATTGGCGCGGTGGTGGCCATCAGTGCGCCGCTCATGGCGCATGTGTTTCACGAGCCGCAGCTGGCCACCATTTTGTGCCTGCTGGCGCTGGTGTTTCCGGTCACCGCGCTGGGCGTGGTGCACCAGGCGCTGCTGGAGCGCGAATCGAAATTCCAGGCCGTGGCCAGCGCCGAAATCGCGGCCGCCGTGGTGGGACTGGCGGTGGCATTGCTGCTGGCCTGGCGCGGCGCCGGCGTGTTTGCGCTGGTGGCGCAAATGATTGCCGCCACCGTGGTGTCAACCAGCGTGATCGTGCTGCGCTCGGCCTTCAAGCCGGAGCGTCACTGGGCCAAGGCCGAATTCAAGTCGATTCTGGGCTTCTCCGGCAATCTGTCGATGTTCAACCTGGTGCTGTACATCGCCCGCAATGCCGACAGCATGGTGGTGGGGCGCCTGCTGGGCAGCGCCGCGCTGGGCGTGTATTCGATGGCCTACCGCCTGATGCTGTTCCCGCTGCAGAACATGACCTTTGTCGCGTCGCGCGTGCTGTTCCCCGTCATGAGCCGCAAGCAGGGCGGCGAGGGCCAGGCCGATGTGGCCGCGCTCTACCTGCGCACGCTCGGCTTCATCGCCTTCCTCACCGCGCCCCTGATGGCCGGCCTGTTTGCGCTGCGCGAGCCCTTCGTGCAAGTGATGCTGGGGCCGCAATGGCAAACCTCGGTGGTGCTGCTGGCCTGGCTGGCGCCGGTGGGCTTCATCCAGTCGCTGGTCAGCAGCACCGGTACGGTGCTGATGGCGCGCGGCAGCACCGGGCTGATGCTGCGCCTGGGCATTCTGGGCGCCGTGCTGCAGGTCGGTGGCGTGCTGATTGGCGCGCGCTGGGGCATCGAAGGCGTGGCGGCAGCCTATCTGGCAGCCAACGTGGTCAATGCGCTGCCGGCGCTGTACTTCAGTGGCCGCCTGATCGGTCTGAGCCTGATGGACGTGGCGCGCAGCGTGGCCCCGGCCATGGCGGCAGCCCTGCTGATGGTGCTGGCGCTGCGCCTCTGCGCACCGCTGGTGGCGCAGGCGGCACCGGCCCCGCTGATCGCACTGCTGGTGCAAGTGGCCATTGGCGTGCTGGCCTACGGCGCCGCGGCGGCCGTGCTGCTGCGCCCGCAGTTGCTGAGCCTGGGTTCACTGGTTGGATTTCAAAAGAAAGTAGAGGCATAAATGGCCACATTCGACGTACTGTTGCCGGTCAAGGATGGGATTGCCTTCCTGCCCGCCGCACTCGACAGCATTGTTGCGCAAACCTTCCGCGACTGGCGCCTGATCGTCCTGGACCACGGCTCGACCGATGGCAGCACCGAGCTGGCGCAAAGCTATGCCGCGCGCGATGCACGCATCGTGGTGCGCAGCTTCCCCGAAGCGCGCGGCCTGTCCGGTTTGCTCAACGCCGGTCTGGAACTGTGCGACTGCAAGTACGTGCTGCGCCAGGATGCCGACGACGTTTCGCTGCCCGAGCGCATGGCCGTGCTGGCGGCCGCCTTTGAAGCCAATCCCGACCTGGTGGTGGCCGGCTCCCTGGGCGACGTGATTGACGCCGCTGGCAAGACCATCGGCCAGATCGACATGCCGACCGGGCGCGATGGCATTGCCGCCGGTGCCTTGTTCCGCACCCCCGTGTGCCACCCGGCTGCTGCCATGCGCCTGGACGCGCTGCAGCGCCTGGGCCAGCGCAGCGGGCGCGCGGTGCGCTATGGCGACGACTTCATTGGCGTGTTGCCGGCCGCGCGCCAGCTGCAGGTGCCTGGCCTGGCCGAAGACTATTTCCTGTTTGGCCAGCTGGCCCTGGTGGCGCCCTGCGTCAACCTGGACCGCAAGCTGATCCAGTACCGCTGGCATGGCGGCAATGTGGGCGCCACCAAGCACCAGGCCCAGATGCAGATGGCGCTCGACATTTCGCGCTCGCTGGCCGAAACGGCGGCCCTCATGCACCAGGTGGCGCGGGTCGACCCGGCCCCGTTCTGCAACCACGGCGAACGCCTGTTCGAGATTGAAGGCGAGAGTGATTTTGCCGATGGCTACCTGCAGCTCGAAGCGCTGATGCGCAAGATGGCGCCGGCCGGCCCCGACCTGGAACGCGAACTGGCGTTCCGGCGCGTGCTGGCGCGGCGCGAGCGCGCCGGCATGGCCCTGCGCTTTGCCGCCTTTGCCGCCCAACACGGCGCGCGCTCGGCCGAGAAACGCACCGTGCGTTCCTGGCTGCTGCGCGGCCTGCAAAAACAAGCCATCCTGCGCCTGGCGCCTTCCGGGAGAATCCAATGAATCCAATCGATCCAAGCCGTCCGGCACCACTGGTGAGCGTGGTCGTACCGACCTATAACCGCGGCCACTGCATCAGCGCCTGCATCGACAGCGCGCTGGCCCAGACCATGGGTGACATCGAAATCATCATCGTCGATGATTATTCCAGCGACGACACGGCCGAACGCGTGGCTGCCTATGCCGATCCGCGCGTGCAGTACGTGGCCCAGCTGTCGAACCAGGGCGGGGCGGCAGCGCGCAACGTGGGTATCCGGCGCGCGCGCGGCGAATATGTCGCCTTCCTCGACAGCGACGACCTGTGGCTGCCCGAAAAACTGGAAAAGCAGATCGCCGGAATGCGCGCGGCCGATTGCGGCTTGAGCTACACCTGGCTGCGCTGCGTCGACGACGACGGCAACGAAACCATGCTGATCCACCCCGAGGTGGAAGGCGAGTGCTATCAGCGCATGCTGGTGTCGAACTTCATCGGCTCGTTCTCGAACCTGGTGGTGCGGCGCGACCTGCTGCTGCTGGAAAACGGCCTGGACGAAAACTTCCGCAGCTGCCAGGACTGGGATCTGTTGATCCGCCTGTGCCGCCGCGCACGTGTGCATTGCCAGCGCGAGTACCTGGTGCTGTACCTGCAAAGCGTGACCGACAAGGTGCGCATCTCGACCAATCCGCGTTCGGTGGTGCAGGGGCACCGCCGCATTCTGGCCAAGTTCGCGGCCGAATACGCGGCCTTGCCGGCCCCGGTGCGGCGCCAGGCCTACGAAGTGTTCATGGCCCTGTTTGCCCACAGCGGCAGCATTGGCGACGCCCTCAACATGGGCTGGAAGCGCGTGGGCAGCGGCGCCGGTCCAATGGAACTGGGCCGCTGCGCGCACCTGATTGCACGCGCCTCGCGCCGCAAGCTTGGTCAACAACTGGCTACCCGTAGGTTCGCATGAAGCCAGCCGCACTCCCAGCCATGCCGTTTGCACCGGTGCGCCAGTTTGGCGCGCCGCTGCTGGCCCTGTTCGCCATTTTGGTGGGCATGGCGGTGCCTGGCTTTGTGAGTGCGGTTGATGGCAGCGTGGCCAAGGCCATGATCCTGCCGGCGGTGCTGCTGCTGGTGATGCTGCTGGTGGCCAGCCGCGTGCTGCTGCTGACGGGGATTTTGCTGCTGCGCGCGTTTTGCGACGTGTTTTTCGACGCCACCCGCATTTCGCTGGGCGGCACCCAGATTGGCGTGGGCTTCCTGGTCAACGTCTTCATCATCATGATCGCGCTGCTGCTGGTGATTGAAAAGCCCAAGCTGCTGCCGAAGAAAATGTTCCTGCTGTGGGTGCCACTGCTGCTGTGCGGCCTGGGCGCGGTGATCATGGCGCCATCGAAGGCCGACGCCTTGCGCGCCTACCTGGCGCAACTGTCCTAC
Source organism: Massilia sp. CF038 (assembly GCF_900129765.1). Taxonomy (GTDB): domain Bacteria; phylum Pseudomonadota; class Gammaproteobacteria; order Burkholderiales; family Burkholderiaceae_D; genus Telluria_A. The sequence goes on along the minus strand of NZ_FQWU01000002.1, from coordinate 943,463 downwards.
TGCGCGGTGTTCGTCAGCGCCTTTTACGTGGTGCGCACGCCGGACGACTTCAAGCGCTGCGCGCGCATCGTGCTGTATTCGTCGGTGCTGCCGCTGATCTACGGCCTGGTCGACATTGCCATCAAGGGCGGCGTGCATGGCCCCAACGGGGCGCGCCTGCAAAGCACGTTTGCGCACCCGAACATCTACGCCTTCTACCTGACCCTGGTCATCGGCCTGGGCTTTTACATCCTGAAGAGCGACACCTACAAGCTGGCGCAGCGCGAGCGCGTTGGCCTGTCCGCCTACCTGGCGCTGCTGTTTGCCATGCTGGCCCTGACCCAGACCCGCAGTGCCTGGATTGCCTGCGGCGCGCTGTTCCTTGGCTATGGTTTGCTGTTCGAGCGCCGCTACCTGATCTACATGCTGGTGGTGCCGCTGCTGGCCCTGTTGATTCCCGACGTGCGCGACCGGGTGCTCGACCTGGGCGCCGGTAACGAAGTCAAGCTGTATGCCAAGCTCAATTCCTTTGCCTGGCGCCTGTACATCTGGGAATCGGGCCTGAACTGGATGCGTCCCTCGCACTACTTGTTTGGCTACGGGCTGGAGTCGTTCCAGTTTTATTCACCTACCTTCTTCCCGCTGGCCGGCAAGACCCACTTTGGCGCGCACAGCATGTACGTGCAGTGGCTGTTCGAACTGGGCGCCATCGGCACGCTGGCCTGCCTGTGGGTGTACGGCCGCGTGATGTGGACCCTCAAGGGCATGGTGACCGTCAACCGTCTGGGCGCCTTTGTGCTGATTGTGATGATGCTGCAGTACCTGATTGTGTCGGCCTCCGACAATATGTCCGCCTACCTGGCCTTCAACTGGTATTTCTGGTTCGTGCTCGGCTCCGGCTGCGCGCTGCTGGCGCATGGCGCCCCTACAAAGGAGGGCGTATGAGCCACACGCCACAACTGCCTGTTCTCAATGGCTGGCGCGGCCTGTCCATCCTGCTGGTGCTGGCGGCGCACTTGCTGCCGCTCGGTCCCAAGCCCTGGCAGCTCAATTACAGCGCCGGCATTCTGGGCATGGCCGTGTTCTTCACGCTGTCGGGCTTCTTGATTACCTCGGCCCTGCTGCGCGAGCCGCGCGTGCGCGCCTTCCTGGTGCGCCGTTTCAGCCGCGTGGTGCCGCTGGCTTGGCTGGCCTTCGTGATTGCACTGCTGGTGAGCGATGCGTCGGTGCAAACCTGGCTGGCCCACTACCTGTTTTACGGCAACCTGCCGCCGCGCCAGCTGGTGCCGCTGACCCTGCACATGTGGAGTTTGTGCCTGGAAGTGCAGTTCTACGTGCTGGCCGCGCTGCTGGTGGCCTGCCTGCGCACGCGCGGCCTGTGGCTGCTGCCGGTGCTGGGACTGATGTTTACCGGGCTGCGCATCTGGCACGGCGTGTACGCGTCGGACATCAGTTATTACCGGGTCGACGAAATCCTGGCTGGCTGCACGCTGGCGCTGCTGATGCACGCTGACGCCGGCGCGTCGCTGCGCGCCTGCCTGGCGCGCATTCCCCAGTGGCCGCTGCTGCTGTTGCTGGTGCTGTCGTGCATGCCCCTGGGGACCTGGCTCAATTTTGCTCGCCCTTATCTGGCCGCCATGCTGGTCGGCGCCACCCTAGTGGCGCCAAACACGGGTCTGGTGCGCAGCCTGGATCAGCGCTTCCTGCTGTACCTGGCCGTGATTTCCTACGCGCTGTACGTGATTCATCCGCTGCTGGCCGCCACCTGGCTGGGCAGCGGCGACCTGATCGAAAAGTACGCCAAGCGCCCGCTGCTGTTTGCCGCCGTGTTCGCGCTGGCCCACATTTCGACCCATTATTTTGAACGCTGGTTCATCGAGCGCGGCCGCCTGCTGGCGAACCGCCTGAGCAAGACGCGCACGCCTTCGGTGGCGGCTGCGGTATTGCCGGTGGCCCCGCCTTTTTCGGGAGAAAACGATGGCGCATGACCCTCACTGGGACGCGGATCTGGTGCGGTACGGCATGCGCCACCCGCTCTTCAAAGAACAATCGGCCTGGGCCGTGTGGACTTACCGCTTTGGCCGCCGCATTGACGCGCGCGCGCCTGGCTTGGTCAAAAAAGTGCTGACGCGCTGCTACTGGCTGCTGTTTCGCCTGGTGGAAACCGCAGTGGGCGTGAGTCTGCCCAAAGCGGCCAGCATTGGTCCCGGCCTGCGCATCTGGCATTTCGGCGGCATTTTCCTCCATCCCGACACCGTCATTGGCGCCAACTGCACCCTGCGCCAAGGCGTCACCATCGGCAACCGCGAAGCAGGCGGTCCGGTACCCGTGCTGGGCGACGATGTGGACGTGGGCGCTTACGCCCAGCTGCTGGGCGGCATCCGCATCGGCCATGGCGCGCGCATTGGCGCGCTGTCCGTGGTGCTGTGCGACGTGCCGGACGGCGCCACCGCCGTCGGCTCGCCCGCGCGCGTCATCCTGCGCAGCCCGGCCGGCACGGCCGGCAATACCATTCAATCGATAGGCCGCACATGAAAATCGCATATCTGGTCAACCAGTACCCCAAGGTTAGCCACAGTTTTATCCGGCGCGAGATTCTGGCACTTGAACGCCAGGGTTTTGAGGTCGAACGCATTGCCGTGCGCGGCTGGGGCGATACCCTGGTTGACCCGGAAGACCAGCGCGAGCGGGCCCGCACCCGCTACGTGCTGCAGGGCGGGGCAGTGGCCCTGGCTGGCGCCGTGCTGCGCCAGTGTGCCACGGCACCGCTGCGCTTTGCCCGCGCGCTGGCGCTGGCCTGGCGCATGGGCCAGCGCGCCGCGCGTCCATGGCCGATCCACATGATCTATCTGGCCGAAGCGTGTCGCGTGGTGCCCTGGCTGCAGCAAGCCGGCACGCGCCATTTGCACGCTCACTTCGGCACCAATTCAGCCGAGGTGGCGATGCTGGTGCATGCCCTGGGCGGGCCGCAGTACAGCTTTACCGTGCATGGCCCGGAAGAATTCGACCAGCCCGAATTTTTGCACCTGGCTGAAAAAATTCGCCGCTCGGCCTTCGTGGTGGCTATCAGTTCCTTTGGCCGCAGCCAGTTGTACCGCTGGATTGGTCAGACCGACTGGCCCAAGGTACAAGTGGTCCACTGCGGTATCGAACCGGCCTTCCACGCCGGCGCCGTGCCGCTGCCGCCTGCGGCGCCGCGCCTGGTGTGCGTGGGCCGCCTGTGCGAACAAAAAGGCCAGCTGCTGCTGGTGGCTGCCATTGAACGCCTGGTCCAGCGCGGCACCGCGGTCGAACTGGTGCTCGCTGGCGACGGTGAAATGCGGCCGGAACTGGAAGCCATGATTGCCCGCGCCGGCCTGCAGGCGCACGTGCGCATCACCGGCTGGATCGGCAGCGAGACCGTGCGCGCCGAAATTCTGGCGGCACGCGCGCTGGTCCTGCCCAGCTTTGCCGAAGGTTTGCCCGTGGTAATCATGGAAGCGATGGCGCTGCGCCGTCCGGTCGTGTCGACCTACGTGGCCGGCATTCCCGAACTGGTGCGCCCGGGCCGCGAAGGCTGGCTGTTCCCCGCTGGTGACGTCGATGCCCTGGTCGCCGCGCTGGAAGACGTGCTGGCCACGGCGCCCGCCACGCTGGCCCAGATGGGGGAAGCGGCCCACGTGCGCGTGCTGGAGCGGCATGCCATCGATACCGAAGCAGGGAAGCTGGGACGCCTGTTCCTGGCCGGCCCACAGGCTTACAGTGCCAGCGAAGCGGCCAGCAGCTTGCCAGCAGCGGCCGCTCCCGCGGAGCGTGCAGCATGAGCGCGCTGCTGACCGTCGCCCAGGTGCTGTTTGTGTTGGCAGCCCTGCTGCTAGCGCTGCCGGTGGCCGTGTTTGTACTGGAAGTGGTGCTCTCGCTGACGGCGCGCCGCAGCACTGGCGCCACCCTGGGTGCAGCGCGCGCCCCGCTGGCCGTGCTGGTACCGGCCCACAATGAAGGCGCCGGCATTCTGGCCACGCTGGCGTCGGTGCGCTCGCAGCTGATCGCGGGCGACCGCCTGCTGGTGGTGGCTGACAACTGCAGCGACGACACGGCCGAGCAGGCCCGTGGCGCCGGCGCCGAAGTCCTGGTGCGCACCGATCTGGTCCAGCGCGGCAAGGGCTTCGCCCTGGATGCCGGTGTGCGTGAACTGGCCAAGAATCCACCTACAATGGTCGTGGTGGTGGACGCCGACTGCATGCTGGGCCCGCAGGCACTGGACACCCTGGCCCAGCGCTGCGCTGCCAGCGGCCGCCCGGTGCAGGCCCTGTACCTGATGCGCGCGCCTGGCAACGCCGGCCTGAAAACCCGCATCGCCGAATTTGCCTGGGCCGTGAAGAACCGGGCCCGCGCGCTGGGTCTGGCGCGCATTGGCCAGCCGTGCCAGTTGATGGGCAGCGGCATGGCCTTTCCCTGGACTCTGATTGAAGGCGCCGCCCTGGCCAGCGCCGACCTGGTGGAAGACCTGCGTCTGGGCCTGGACTTTGCCCGTGCCCGCCAGGCGCCCGTGTTCTGCCCGGAAGCCTTGGTCACCAGCGAATTCCCGATCAACGCCACCGGCCTGCAGTCGCAGCGCACGCGCTGGGAACATGGTCACCTGGCCATCATGCTGCGCGACGGTCCGCGCCTGCTGCTTGAAGGCCTGCGCGCGCGCAATGCCGGCCTGGTTGCGCTGACACTCGACATGTGCGTGCCGCCGCTGGCACTGCTGGTGCTGGTGTCGCTGGCGCTGGGTGCGCTGGGCGCGCTGATCTGGGCCATCACGGGCGCCGCCTTGCCGTGGGCACTGGCTTTGCCTGCGCCGCTGCTGCTGGGCTTGGCCGTGCTGGCAGCCTGGGTGCGCTTCGGCCGCACCATCCTGAGCGGGCGCGAGCTGGCGTATGCGCCGGTGTACGCGCTGGTGAAAATTCCCCTCTACCTGAAGTTTGTGGTGCAGCGCCAGGTGGCCTGGGTGCGTTCGGAACGGGATCCTTCATGAGCCGCCTGTCCCTGACCCTGCTCGCGGCGCTGGCGCTGAGCGCACCGGCCATTGGCGCCAAGCTGCCGACGGATGCGGTGTTCGCGCCCGACAGCTTCTGGTACACGCCGATTCCGCGCCAGGTAGAACTGCATCCGGACTCGGACGCCTTCGTGCAGGAATTCCTGCGCCAGAAAAAAGCCTACTACGGCAACGTCAACCTGAACACCAGTGAGTACGCCAGCCCCGTGTACGTGGTCGGCCCCAAGGTCAAGGGCACCGATGTGAGCGAATGGAATTGCCAGAACAAGGGCTTTACCGACAAGGCGCTGGCGGCCCAGTGGAAGGACGTGCCGATTCCCGACTACGCCGAGCCGGCCAACGGCACCGACGCGGAAATGACGATCTACCAGCCCTCCAGCGACACCGTGTGGGAATTCTGGCGCGCGCGCAAGCAGGACGGCCAGTGGCAGGCTTGCTGGGGCGGCCGCCTGGACCAGGCCTCCAAGAGCGACGGCGTGTTCCCGGGCCACTACGGCACCACCGCCACCAGCCTGCCCTTCATTGGCGGCCAGATCACGCCTGAAGAACTGCAGCGCGGCGAGATCCGCCATGCGATGGGCATTGCCCTGGTCGACGCCGAGCATTTCAGCATCAAGTCGTGGCCGGCGCACCGCTCCGACGGCTTCAACCCGAAACGCGTGGCCAACCGCATTCCCGAAGGCTTGCGCCTGCGCCTGGACCCGTCCGTGGACGTCGACAGCCTCAAGCTGCACCCGGTGGCCGCGACCATCGCGCGCGCCGCCCAGAAGTATGGCTTTGTCGTGTGGGACAAGGCTGGCGCCATTTCGCTGCGTCTGCAAAACCCCAAATCCTCGACCGCGCGTGGCGCGCTCGATCCCTATCCTGCGCTGTTCAGGGGCACCTCCAAAGGCAAGATCATGGATGGCTTCCCCTGGGACCGCCTGCAGTTCCTGCCGCAAGACTTCGGCAAACCCCAAGCCCATGGCGCGGCTCCGGCCGACGCCACCAAGCTGCGTCCCTCCGGGCCAGTCAAACAACCTTCGGAAAGAAAAACATGAAAATTACCGTCATTGGTACCGGCTACGTTGGCCTGGTCACCGGCACCTGTCTCGCTGAAATGGGCAACCAGGTCCTGTGCCTGGACCTGGACAAACAGAAGATCGCCATCCTCAACGATGGCGAAGTGCCGATCCACGAGCCTGGCTTGCAGGAGCTGATCCGCCGCAATGTGGCTGCCGGCCGTCTGCGCTTTACCAGCGACGTCGAATACTCGGTTGGCTACGGCACCATGCAGTTCATCGCCGTGGGCACCCCGCCGGACGAAGACGGCTCGGCCGACATGCAGTATGTGCTGGCGGCCGCGCGCAGCATCGGCAAGTACATGACTGGCTACAAAGTGGTGGTCAACAAGTCGACCGTCCCGGTGGGCACGGGCGACCGCGTGGCCGAAGTGCTGCGCACCCAGCTGGCTGAACGGGGCTCGGACGCCACGTTCTCGGTGGTGTCGAATCCGGAATTCCTGAAGGAGGGCGCCGCCGTGGCCGACTTCATGCGCCCTGACCGCATCGTCATCGGCGCGGCCGACGAACGCGCCATCTTGATGATGCGCGAACTGTACGCCCCGTTCATCCGCAACCACGACCGCGTGATCGTGATGGATGTGCGCTCGGCTGAACTGACCAAGTACGCCGCCAACGCCATGCTGGCCACGCGCATCTCGTTCATGAACGAAATGGCCAACCTGTCCGACATTTTGGGCGCCGACATTGAACAGGTGCGCATCGGGATCGGCGCCGATCCGCGCATCGGCTTCCACTTCCTGTACCCGGGCTGCGGCTACGGCGGTTCGTGCTTCCCGAAAGACGTGCAAGCCTTGCTGCGCACCGGTGCCGACCACGGCGCCGGCATGAAAGTGCTGCAGGCCGTGGAAGACGCCAACGAAGCGCAAAAGAGCGTCTTGCTCAACAAGATCCGCGACCGCTTCGGCAGCGACCTGTCGGGCATGCGCTTCGCGCTGTGGGGTCTGGCCTTCAAGCCGAACACCGACGACATGCGCGCCGCCTCCAGCCGCGTGGTGATCGAAGGTCTGTGGGCCATGGGCGCCACCGTGGTGGCCTACGATCCGGTCGCCATGAATGAGTCGCGCCGCATTTTTGGCGACGATCCGCGCCTGTCGTATGCCACCTCGCCGATCGGCACGCTGGAAGACGCCGACGCGCTCGTGATCGTGACCGAATGGAAGGAATTCCGCGCGCCCGACTTTGAAGAGATCAAGGCGGCGCTCAAGAACCCTGTCATTTTCGATGGCCGCAATCTGTACCAGCCAGCCATTGTGCGCAGCCATGGCCTGCAATACAGCGCCATCGGGCGCCGTTAAGGTGATGCGCACCATGCAAGAAGACGTCACGCCCATCGCCGGTTTTCCGGTACTGCGCACCGATGCCGACAGCCTGGCCCGGCGCCTGCTGGACGCCCTGGCCGCAGGCGAGAAGCGCGCGCTGTTCTTTGCCAACACCAACCTGGTGGTGCAATGCCGCGCGCTGCTGCCGCGCATGCATGAAGAAGGCGTGGTGGTCGTCAACGATGGCGTGGGGCTCGATATCGCCGCACGATTGCTGGGTGCACCGCGTTTTCCGGCCAACTTGAACGGCACCGACTTTACGCCTTTCCTGCTGCGCCAGGCAGCGCGCCCCCTGCGCCTGTATCTGGTGGGCGGCAAGCCTGAAGTGCTGGACAAGGCCGCTGCTTTTGCCACCAACACCCTGGGGCAGGAAGTGGTGGGCTGCTGCGACGGTTACGGCGGCATGCGCGGCGCGCTTGACCTGGTGGGTGCCATCAACGCGGTGGCGCCGGACGTGGTGCTGGTCGCACTGGGTAACCCGATCCAGGAAGCGTGGATTCTGAATCACCGCGCCAAGCTCGATGCCGGCATCGTGATGGGCGTGGGCGCCTTGTTCGACTTCTGGGCGGGCGACAAGCCGCGTGCGCCCGACCTGGTGCGCAAGCTGCGTCTGGAATGGTTCTATCGCTTGTGCCTGGAGCCGAAGCGCCTGGCGCGCCGCTACACGGTCGACATCATCCGCTTCCTGGCCCATTGCCACCGCTACCGCATGCCGCTGGCGCAGCCGAAAGGGCAATCATGAACGTGCTGGTGGTCGGCGGGGCGGGGTACATTGGTTCGCACATGGTCAAGATGCTGCGCGCCGAGGGCCATCAGGCGGTCGTGTTCGACAATCTGTCGGGCGGCTACCGCGATGCCGTGCTGGGTGCCGAACTGGTGGAGGCCGACCTGGCCGACCGCGCCGCGCTGGACGCGGTGTTTGCCAGCCGCAGCTTCGACGCGGTGATGCACTTCGCTTCCTTCATCCAGGTGGGCGAATCGGTGCAACTGCCCGACAAGTACTATCGCAACAACGTGGCCAACACGCTCAATCTGCTCGACGCGATGGTGGCGCATGGCGTCGAGCGCTTCATTTTTTCGTCGACGGCCGCCATCTTTGGCGAACCGGAACAGGTGCCGATCGACGAGCGCCAGCCGAGCCGGCCCTTGAACCCTTACGGACGCTCGAAGGCGATGGTCGAGCAGATCCTGGAAGACTACGCGCGCGCCTTCGGGCTGCGCTACACCTGCCTGCGTTACTTCAACGCGGCCGGTGCCGATCTGGACGGACAGCTGGGCGAACGGCACGAGCCGGAGACCCATCTGATCCCATTGATATTGCAAGTGGCGTCGGGCTACCGCGACCACATTGCCGTGTACGGGCGCGACTACCCGACGCCGGATGGCACCTGCATCCGCGATTACATCCATGTGGTGGACCTGTGCAGCGCGCATTTGCTGGCGCTGCAACGGCTGCAGCATGGAGGAGACAGCGACTGCTTCAATCTGGGCAACGGCGCCGGCTTTTCGGTGCAGGAAGTGATCGATTCGGCGCGCCGCATCAGTGGCCAGCCGATCGAGGTGCGTGACGCACCACGGCGGGCGGGCGATCCGGCCCGTCTGGTTGCCGATCCGGCCAAGGCACGCGCTGTGCTTGAGTGGATCCCGCGTCATGCCGAGCTCGACACCATTATCGAAACCGCCTGGCGCTGGGAATGCCGCATGCGCCAAACTTCATCTTAAAAATAGAGGATAGACAAATGAAAGCAATGATTCTTGCAGCCGGCAAAGGCACCCGGGTACGCCCGCTGACCTACGACCTGCCAAAGCCGATGATTCCGATCCTGGGCAAGCCGGTCATGGCCTATCTGATCGAGCACCTGGCCCGTTATGGCGTGCGCGACATCATGGTCAACGTGGCGCACTTGCACGAAAAGATTGAAGATTATTTTGGCGAAGGCGAGCAGTTCGGCGTGAGCCTGGGTTATTCCTTCGAAGGCTATACCAATGAACTGGGTGTGGCGGTACCGGAGCCGATCGGCTCGGCCGGCGGCATGAAGAAGATCCAGCAGTTCGGCGGTTTTTTTGACGAGACCACCATCGTGCTGTGCGGCGATGCGCTGATTGACCTTGACCTCAAGTCGGCTCTGTTCGAGCACAAACGCAAGGGTGCGCTGGCCAGCGTGATCACCAAAGAAGTGCCATGGGATAAGGTGTCCGACTATGGCGTGGTGGTCACCGACGACGACGGCCGCATTGTCTCGTTCCAGGAAAAGCCGAAACGGGAAGAGGCGCGCTCCAACTTTGCCAGTACCGGCATTTATATCTTTGAACCGGAAGTGCTGGACCTGATCCCAGCCGATACCGTGTTCGACATCGGCTCCGATCTGTTCCCGCTGCTGGTCGAGCGCGGTCTGCCGTTCTATGCACAGAAGCGCGCCTACGACTGGATCGACATCGGTACCGTCACCGATTACTGGAGCGTGCTGCAAAGCGTGATGCTGGGCGAGGTGCGCAACCTGAACGTGCCGGGCGTGCAGATTGAAGATGGCTTGTGGGTGGGCCAGAACACACGCATCGAACGCGAAGGCACCACCATTGTGGGGCCGGTGTACATTGGTTCCGGTACTCACATTGAAGCCGGCTGCACGATTGTGGGCCCGACCTGGATTGGCCACGGCAGCCATATCTGCGCTGGCGCCAATGTGGTGCGCAGCGTGCTGTTTGAGTACACGCGCATTCTGGCCGAAGCAACGGTGCAGGAAAAGATCGTCTTCAAGGATTACTGCGTCGATCGCGAAGGCGTGATGTCGCACGTGTCCGAATCCGAGACCAGTGAATGGGGCAATGCGCGCAATCGCCATTCGCCACCGGATCTGCACGTGGTGCGCGCAGCGTAAATGCGGGCTGCCGGCGCGTGCGCCGGCATGGCTGAATTTGGCCGCAGGGCAGGGAAGTGCCCTATCATGTCTTCATGACAGATGACACTTCCCCAGACCCGCAACAAGACGCATCTCACGATCGGGCCGCCGAACCGCCTCCCGATCCGTTCTCCGAACCGCTCCCCGATCCCTCCGGCGGTCCTTCCGGCGACCGTTCCGGTCACGTTCGCCCCACCTTTGCGCGCATCGTGCTGGCGCGGCCACGCCTGTTTGGGTGCATCGCTTTGGCGCTGCTGGTTGGCACGCTGCTGCCCGACAGTCTGATTCCCCATGCGGTCACCCGCGTCATCGTCGCCTGGAATGCGGGTGCGTTGACGTATCTGGCGCTCACGCTGCACATGATGTTCGCGTCCTCGCACGAGCAGATGCGCACCCGCGCCAAGGGCCAGGATGAAGGCCGCGCTTTGATTCTGGCGATGGTGGTCATGGCGGCAGTGGCTTCGCTTTCTGCCATCGTGGGCGAACTGGCGCTGGCGCGTGACCTGCACGGGGCCGTCCGCTTCAATCACGTGGCGCTTGCCATGGGGACGCTGCTGACCTCCTGGACCTTCACCCAGGTGATGTTTGCCACCCACTACGCGCACGACTATTATCTCGCGCTTGAGCGCGATGGCGTCGGCGGGCTGGCCTTTGCCAACGAAGAGCAGCCCGACTACGGCGATTTTCTTTATTTTTCCTGTGTGATCGGCACCTCGGCCCAGACAGCCGACGTCAGCTTCACCAGCCGCGCCATGCGCCGCACGGGACTGCTGCATTGCGTACTGGCGTTTTTCTTCAACGCCACTTTGCTGGCGCTGACGATCAACATTGCTTCAGGATTAATTTAGCTGCGCGTGCCACCACGAGCAGGGTAGGCGCCGCGCGACTCAGTGGGGCATCGGGTCTTGTTTTGTCTCGTTTTGTCTCATCGTGTCTCATCCTGTTGAAAAATGCGGTCCCAGGCGGCAAATGACACGAAAACAGGCAGGATGAGACAGAATGAGACAAAACGAGACACGATGCCCCCACAGGCCGCGGTCCCTTGCATCGCCTGCCGGTGCCGGCGCGAAAGCGATGACCAAAACAAAAAAGCAGTTACGATCACTCGTAACTGCTTTTCTGACTACTGCGCATTCGTGGTAGGCCGTGCGGGATTCGAACCTGCGACCAACGGATTAAAAGTCCGCTGCTCTACCAGCTGAGCTAACGACCCGAAAGAAGCAAGATTATAGGGGGCATCCGCGCTTCTGTCAAATGCCCAAACCCATATTTTTTCGAAAAACGACTTATTTCAGACTCGGCAAACGGTCGCGTGCAGCCTGTGCCGCGGCGGAATCAGGGTACTTGGCGATCAAGTCCTTGAGCGCCTTGGTGGCCGCTTTCTTGTCCTTGAGCTCGGCGTGGCAGGTGCCGATATTGAGCATCGCATCCGGCGCCTTGGCACTGTCCGGATAGTTGGCTGCTACTACCTGCTGGGCCGCAATGGCCTTCTTGCAGTCGCGCTGCGCGTAGTAGGCGTTGCCCAGCCAGTACTGCGCGTTCGAGGCATAACCCGACGATGGATAGCGCCGTACAAACTCGCTCAGCTGGCTGGCCGCCGCCTTGTAGTCGCCGCCCTTGAAAGTGCTCATGGCGTTGTCATAGCTGGCCTGCTCATCGGCCGCCACGGCTGCTTCCTGCCCGTCGATATTCACCTGGCGCGGTTCCAGCTTGCGCAGGCGATTATCGAGATCGGTGTAAAAATCCTTTTGACGCTTCTGCATCGTCACAATGTCGTTGCTCAGCACTTCGAGCTGACCACGCAGCTTGTTGATCTCGGCGATGGTCTGTTCGTTCTGGTTCACCATCTCAAGCGCGCTGGTCTTGTCGGCTTTCGCGTCAAGGCGGCTGTTCAGGTCGCGCGTGATGTTGTCGACCTTGGCGCGCAGGTCGAGGATGGCCTTGCGTGCCTCATCGTCGTCGAGCAGACCGGCGTTGGCCTGCAGCGGCAGGCATGCCATCAGCGCGAGGAGCGTGGCCGCGATGCGGGTCCTGGATGTGTATGTCATAGCGTGACTCTTTCAAACCTGTTGCGAAAATATGGAAACGGGGAGCGTGCAGCCAATGCCGCATGGCTCCCCGTTGTCATGTCGCCCTGACGACTACAGCGTCAGATTCATCGTCAATCAATAGACGATGTCGGCGCGGCGGTTTTCAGCCCAGACTGCTTCGCCGGTGCCCATTGCTTTTGGCTTTTCTTCGCCCAGCGAAACGGCTTCCATCTGGCTCTCGGCCACGCCCAGCGAGCTCATTGCCTTGCGCACGGCTTCAGCACGTTTCTGGCCCAGGGCCAGGTTGTACTCGGTGCCGCCGCGTTCGTCGGTGTTACCCTGGATCAGAACCTTGCGGCCCTTGTTCTTGCTCAGGTAGCCCGAGTGGTTGCTGACCACTTCTTTGCCATCGTCACGCACAACATAGCTGTCGTAGTCGAAGTAGACGCTACGCTTGGCCAGCACGCCTTTTGGATCGTTCAGCGGGTCGATCGAGCCGGTTTCGACTGGACGCACATCGCGTGGATCGGCGACGTCGGTCTTCGGGGCTTCCGACTTTTCGACGACTTTTGGCTCTTCCAGTTTGACTGGCGAGCTGCAAGCTGCGAGCAGGGCGGCGCTTGCGATGATAAAGGCGAGACTGTTGAAATTGCGCATGGTTTTTCTCCTGGACGTGGTTAAAAGTACTCTTTTTTACTTCATAAAGGGACCCCAGTTGGGCTCCCGAATGTTTCCTGCTGGTGTAGACAAACGCTGCTTGACTCGACCATCAACCGAGACCACGGCCAGCGAGGTGCGTCCGCCAGCCTTGGTTGCGTACATGATGTATTTGCCGTTAGGCGAGAAACTCGGTTCAGTGGCCGAATCGGCCAGGCGAATCTCCTGGCCACTGGCCAGGTTCATTGCGTACAGACTGTAGCCCCCATCGCGCTGCGACACCCATGCCAGGGTTTTGCCATCGGACGACACACGCGGGCTGATATTGTAGCTGCCATTGAAGGTCACGCGCTGCGCATTGCCGCCGCTGGCGCTCATTTTATAGATTTGCGGCCCGCCGCTGCGGTCGCTCGTGAAATAAATTGTCTGGCCGTCGGCCGAGTACTGCGGTTCGGTGTCGATGCCATTGCTGTTGGACAGGCGGCGCAAGCCGCTGCCATCAGCGCCCACGCTGTAGACCTGGGTGTGGCCGTCTTTCGACAGTGCCACCGTCAGGCTGCTGCCGTCAGGCGACCAGCTGGGGGCTGAATTGCTGCCTTTTTCATTGACGATCACGCGCCGTCCACCCGTTACCAGGTCCTGCACGTAGATGACAGGCTTGCGCAGTTCGAACGAGACATACGCCACTTTGCTGCCGTCCGGCGACCAGGAAGGCGAAATGATCGGGTCCTTCGAGATGACCGCTTCCTGGATGCTTTCGCCGTCGGCGTCAGCCACCAGCAGGCGGTAGTCGCGCGCGGCGCGGTTTTCCTTGACGTAGGCGATGCGGGTGGCAAAGGCGCCGCGGGTGCCGGTCAGCTTTTCATACACATCGTCGGCAATGCGGTGCGCGGCCGTGCGCGTGTAGCGCGGGGTGGTCGCGTTTGACAGGGTCGAAAGCTGGCCGCCCTTGACCGTGTCGTACAGCTTGTAGCGTACTTCCAGGCGGCCATCGGCCAGCTTTTGCACGCTGCCCACCACCAGGGCGTCGGCGCCGCGCTGCTTCCATTGGCTGTAGCTCACTGGATCGGTCTCGGAAATCGGGCCGCCGGCGTCGATCACCTTGAACACGCCCGACAGTTCCAGGTCGGCCTTGATGATCTCGGAAATCTTGGCCGGGGCCACGCCTTCGTCGCCGAAGGCGGCAATGGCGACCGGAATCTGGTTGGCCGAAACACCGGAAATTTCAATCTTCAGTTGCGCGTGTGCGCCAGCGGCAGCCAGCAGGCCGGCGCTGAAAACGAGTTGCTGCAGTTTTTTCATAGGTCGGTTTTCCTCAATTCGTGGCAACGATGCTGTGTCACTCGACATCCTTCATTTTGATGGTGACATCGACGGTGCGGTCTACCGTACCATCTTTCTTCTTCGGAAGTGGTGACGAATTGTTAATGCCGCGCTCCACCGCCGCGTCAAAAGCGGGGATGCCGCTGCTTTTTACCTTGCGCACCGAGATGATTTCCCCGGTAGGCAACTGGTCAATCTTGAATTGCACGGCGGGATTGCCCGGCACGTCCGTGTCGCCCACGTAAGACGTGGAGCGCTTGATCTTGCCGCTGACGGCTGCGGCGTAGCCCGTGTCAATACGGGGCGCGCTCGATTGCGCCGCCGTGCCGGTGCCGCCCAGGTTGGCCATCATGCGCTTGGTTTCCGCCTCGCGCAGCTTGTCGAGCTTTTTCTGGTCCGCAAGCGCTTGCGCCGCCTTGGCCTTCTTGTCAGCCAATTCCTTGAGCTTTTCTTCCTTCAATTCTTCGCGCAGCTTTTCCTGCGCCAGCTTCTCGTCGGCCAGCTTCTTCTCCAGCAGTTTCTTCTTCTGTTCCTTGATCTTTTCCAGCGCGATATCGGGCGCTTTTGGCGCCACCGGCTCTTCCACCACCGGCTTCGGTGGCGGCGGCTCCGGAATCGGCTCTGGCTTGACCACCGGTTCCGGCTGCGGCGGCGGGGGCGGCGCGGCCTCCTGGGTCTTCATGTCCCACACTTCGGCCTCGACCGCGTTCGGCTCGGTGTTTTGCCAGCGTACGCCGATGTACAGGAACACCAGCAGCAGCGCGTGCATGGCCAGCGCCAGCATGATCGAAGGCGTGCGGCTCGGTTCCGGCGGAACAGTGTACGGGGCGCCGCCGGCGGCGGCTGGATTCATGGGTGCCATGCGTTCGTCACTTGGTGGCCAGGCCAACCCGGGTAATGCCCATCTTTTTCGCTTCCGAAATCAACTGGATCACGTCATCGTACTTGGCGTCGCGGTCGCCCGCGATCATCACCGGATACTCGGGGAAGTCGCTGTGCAGCGCGCGCAGGCGGCGCAGCAGGGCAGGGCGGTTCTTGAAGCTTTCGCCAGCCAGGGCGCGCTTGCCATTGACGCTGAGCGAGAGCTCGCCATTTTGCAGCAGCTGGATCTGGATGTAATTGTCCGGCGGCAGCGCTGACTTTTGCGCGTTGGGCAGATTGATCACGCTCGGGCTGTTTTGCGGCGGCACCACCATGAAGATGATCAGCAGCACCAGCATCACGTCGATGTAAGGCACCACGTTGATGTCCGATTTGAGCTTGCGCCCGCGTCCACCGCGCAAACTGCTGGAAGAAAAAGCCATGTTCCGCTCCGCTTAGCGCGACTGGCGCTGCAGGATGTTCGAGAATTCTTCCACAAAACTCTCAAAGCGGATCGCCAGACGGTCGATGTCGTGCGTGTAGCGGTTGTAGGCCACCACGGCAGGAATGGCGGCGAACAAGCCGATGGCGGTGGCAATCAGCGCTTCGGCAATGCCGGGCGCGACCGCTGCAAGCGTGGCTTGCTGCACATTGGCCAGGCCGCGGAAGGCATTCATGATGCCCCACACGGTGCCCAGCAAACCCACGTAAGGCGAGACGGAACCAACCGAGGCCAGGAAGTTCAAATGGGAGTCGAGGGCATCGAGCTCGCGCTGGAAGGCAGCGCGCATGGCACGGCGCGCGCCATCGAGCAGGGCGCCGCTGTCTTGTGATTCGCGCTTGTCCGCTGCCTGTTTGCCCTTGATAAATTCGCCCATGCCGGCGTCAAAAATACGGGCCAGCGCGCCACTCTGGTCGCGGCTGCTGCTGGCGCTCTGGTGCAGGGTGTGCAGGTTGCCGCCCGCCCAGAAGGTGCGTTCAAATTTTTCGGTCTGGGTGCGCGCGGCGCGAATGGCAAACGCTTTGCGGAAGATATACGTCCAGCTCATCAGCGATACCACCAGCAACAGTCCCATGATCAATTGCACGATCAAGTGCGCATTGGTGATCAGGGCGAGAAAGGAAAGGTCTTGAGGTGCGTTCATCGTTTATCTGTTTTCGGTAGTAAATCAGGCGGCACGCATTTTATCAGCGCTTGCGGGCGGAAGGGCGCATGGACGCAGGGTGACTGCATCCACGCAGCCGACTTTGACGCGGGCGCTGGCCAGCAGCACATCGCCGCACCAGGCTTGCTGTACGAACTGGACTGATGCACGGCCCAATTTTTCAATGCTTAATGTTAAGTTTAATACATCATCGAGCTTGGCCGGCGCATGATAGTCGATATGCGCACTCTTGACGACGAAAATCGCCCCTTCCTGTTCTGCCAGCTGCTGCTGGTTCACGCCAGCGGCGCGCAGCCACTCGGTGCGCGCGCGCTCGAAGAACTTCAGGTAATTGGCGTAAAACACGATGCCGCCGGCATCGGTGTCTTCATAGTAAATGCGTACCGGCCAGGTAAAGTCTGAGGCCATGCTCAATGTTGTCATAAAATGAATGTGGGAAACATTCTAAACGATTTTGCCTGGGATCGAGAAGTTTCCCTATGGCACTGCATCGGCCGCCTTACAGATGGCGCTTGATGGCGAAGGGCGAAAAGCCCTGGCACACCGGCATCATCTCGATGGTATTGATGTTGATGTGGGGCGGCAGGGTGGCAATCCAGTACACGGTCTCGGCAATGTCGGCCGCGCTCAGGGGCACCGTGCCTTCGTACACCTTGGCCGCTGCCGCATCGTCGCCCTTGAAGCGCACATTCGAAAACTCGGTGCCGCCGCACAGGCCGGGCGCCAGATTGGTGGCGCGCACGCCCGTGCCCACCAGATCGGCGCGCAGGTTGAGGGTGAACTGGTCCACGAAGGCCTTGGTGGCGCCGTACACATTGCCGCCCGGGTAAGGGTAGTGGCCGGCCACCGAACCCAGATTCACCACCAGGCCGCTGCCGCGCTCGACCATCGACGGCAGCAGGGCGCGCGTCATCGTCACCAGGCCGGTGCAATTGGTGGCGATCATGGTTTCCCAGTCCGCCAGCGGCGCTTCGTGGGCGGGCGCGGTGCCCAGGGCCAGGCCGGCATTGTTGATCAGCACGTCGACCTGGCGCCAGGATTGCGGCAGCATCGACAAGGCTTCATTGATCGAATCCTTGTTCGTCACGTCCATCACGAGCGGCAGCGCCAGGTCGCCCAGTTCGGCGGCCAGCGCGTCCAGTCGTTCCTTGCGGCGGCCGCTGATGACAACCTGATGGCCGTGTTTGACGAACGTACGTGCCATTTCGGCGCCAAAGCCGGCCGAGGCCCCCGTAATAAAGACGATCATGTAGATACCTTGAGTGAAGTTTACGCCGCAGATTGTAGCCGAAAGGGGCATAAGCAGCCCGGCGCGGCGGGAAGGCCCCTGCGCTTCCTTGCCCTAATTCAGGGTTTAACTTACAATTTGGGCTCCATTACGTCTCACGTAACTGGCGAAAAGTCGCGGTGCAGATCGGCTGTCGGCGAAAGGTGGGCTTCCACCGGGGAACGTGAGATTTCAACAGCCGTTCGCCTGGGCAGCCACCGATGGAAGCGCACGATGAGGCTGCCTGTCCCATGTCCGACGGCTCCCCTCATTCGATCCTTACAGCCAGGTGCCTCGCACTCTTATCGATTGGAGTTTTTTCATGTTTGCAAAAGATCACACGCTCGCCAACGTTGACCCGGAATTGTGGGGCGCGATCCAGAAGGAAAACACCCGCCAGCAAGATCACATCGAGCTGATTGCCTCGGAAAACTATACCTCGCCAGCAGTCATGCAAGCCCAGGGCTCGCAGCTGACCAACAAGTATGCCGAAGGCTATCCAGGCAAGCGCTACTACGGCGGCTGCGAATTCGTCGACATCGCTGAACAACTGGCGATTGACCGTGTCAAACAACTGTTCGGCGCCGAAGCGGCCAATGTGCAGCCCAATTCCGGCTCGCAAGCGAACCAGGGCGTGTTCTTCGCCATGCTCAAACCGGGCGACACCATCATGGGCATGTCGCTCGCCGAAGGCGGCCACCTGACCCACGGCATGGCCCTGAACATGTCGGGCAAATGGTTCAACGTCGTCTCCTACGGCCTGACCGAAGCCGAAGACATCGACTACGAAGCCATGGAGCGCCTGGCGCACGAGAAAAAGCCCAAGCTGATCATCGCCGGCGCTTCGGCCTTCTCGCTGAAAATCGATTTCGAACGCTTTGCCAAAGTGGCCAAGGCAGTCGGTGCCTACTTCATGGTTGACATGGCGCACTACGCCGGTCTGATCGCCGCTGGTGTCTACCCGAACCCGGTCCCGCACGCTGACTTCGTCACCTCGACCACGCACAAATCGCTGCGCGGCCCGCGCGGCGGCATCATCCTGATGAAGGCCGAACACGAAAAAGCCATCAACTCGGCCATCTTCCCTGGCATCCAGGGCGGCCCGCTGATGCACGTGATCGCCGGCAAGGCCGTCGCCTTCAAGGAAGCGCTCAGCCCCGAGTTTGCCGAATACCAGAAGCAGGTCGTGAAAAACGCCGACGCTCTGGCCAAGGCCCTGATCGCGCGCGGTCTGCGCATCGTGTCCGGCCGTACCGAGTCGCACGTGATGCTGGTCGATCTGCGTTCCAAGAACCTGACCGGCAAGGAAGCCGAAGCCTTGCTGGGCGCTGCCCACATGACCTGCAATAAAAACGGCATCCCGAACGATCCGCAAAAGCCCTTCGTCACGTCCGGCATCCGCCTGGGCAGCCCGGCCTTCACCACCCGCGGTTTCAAGGAAGCAGATGCCACCACCGTGGGCAACCTGATTGCCGACATCCTTGACAACCCGGGCGACGCTGCCGTCGTCGGGCGCGTCAAGGCCGAAGTCAAGAAGCTGACCGACAAGTACCCGGTCTACGCAGCCTGAACAACGGAGCCGCCGCCGCCTCATGAAATGTCCTTTCTGTCAGCATGAAGATACGCAGGTCCTTGATACCCGCGTGTCCGAGGAAGGCGATTCGATCCGGCGCCGGCGCCGTTGCGCCCGTTGCGACAAACGCTTCACCACCAAGGAACGGATCGAGCTGTCGATGCCGATCATCGTCAAGAAGAACGGCAGCCGCACCGAGTACGCCTCGGCCAAGCTGCGCGGTTCGCTGATGCTGGCGCTGCGCAAGCGGCCGGTGTCGGCCGAAGCGATCGATACGGCTGTGGCCTCGATTGAAGAAAAGCTGCTCACCAGCGGCCAGCGCGAAGTCGAATCAGGCTACGTGGGCGAGCTGGTGATGCTGGAGCTCAAGCGGCTCGACAAGGTGGCTTACATCCGCTTCGCCTCCGTGTACAAGAATTTCGAAGACCTGGCCGAGTTCCAGGATGCGATTGCCGAAGTCGGGCAGGATCGCAAAACTCGGAAATAAGTCCCTCTGCACTGTTGAGACAAGTCAGCCGCAGTCCTTGCGCGCGCTGATAACTTGAGCCTCTCGCGATCCCGATCAATGCGCATGGCGCGCATGGCAGCCGCGATTCTTCCTTTGCGGAGGCTCCCTTGCACACACGCTGCGCCCGTGGTTTCGCCTTGTTCGAAGTCCTGGTCGCGGTCCTGGTGCTTGCTGTCGGCGTGCTCGGTGGCGCCGCTGCCCAACTGGCCTCGCTGCGCACCCGGCACGCCAGCGCGCTGCTGTCGAATGGCGTGCAGCTCGCTGCCAGCCTGGCCGAGCGCATGCGCGCCAATCCCGCCCAATTGCACGCGCCCGACGCTGCCAATCCCTATCTCCAGTTGCATTACAGCGCAGACGACGGCGCGCCGCCTGAACCGGCACCGTGTTTTGCCGCCGGCGCCTGCCCCAGTGTCCAGCTGGCCGCTTTCGACCTGGCCGAAACCGTGCAGCTGCTGCAGCGCGACTTCCCGGGCGGGCGCATCCGCGTCTGCCGCGACGACAGCGCCACCCTGAGCTGGGACTGCAGTGGTGCGCCAACGGCGCCCATCGTGGTCAAGCTGGGCTGGCTGCGGCGCCAGCCCGATGGCAGCTGGGCGGCCACGCCAGCGCTGGTCATGGTAGTGGAGGGCGCGTCCCCATGAGGCGCCAGCGCGGCATCACCATCATCGAAACCATGATCGCCCTGGCGCTTGGCATGCTGGTCGTGCTGGGGGCGGCTACCTTGCTGCTGTCCTCGCACGCTGCGTACACCGCGCAAACCCAGGCCGCCAATGTGGACGACGCGGCCCGCTTTGCCCTGGCCGCCATCGAGCGGGCCGCGCGCCAGGCTGCCTGGGTCGACTGGGACCGCGCCGACGCCGCCAGCGATCTCGACGCCGCCGAGCCACCGGTGCACGGCCTCGACGCGGCCTCGCTGGCGCCGGCCGCGCACGCGCTCAACGATCCACGCCCGGCCGCCATCAATGGCAGCGACATCCTGGCCCTGCGCTTTAGCGGCGCCGGTCCCGGCGAGGGCGATGGCAGCATCACCACCTGTGCCGGTTTTTCCGTGGGCGCAGGGCAGCAGGGCTGGAGCATCTTCTACGTCGGCTTGAGCGCCGGCGGGCGCCCGGAGCTGCGCTGCAAGTACCGCGGCGCCAACAACTGGAGCGCCGACGCCATCATTGGCGGCGTCGATTCCTTCCAGGTGCTGTACGGGGTTGACACCGATGCCGTCGCCGACGGCGTGGCCAACAGTTTTTTGAGCGCCACTGCCGTCAACGAGATGGACGCCGCCATTGCCGGCGAAGGCGAGAGCGACGCCGTGCGCGAACGTGACCGCCTGCGCAAAAGCTGGTGGCGCCGCGTGGCCAGCCTGAAGGTGTCACTCATTCTGCACGCCGAAGGCGCCATCGACCATACGCAAGGCCCGCGCCTGTTGCATGCCTTCGGCAACTGGTACAGCCAGGTGCGGGCCGATGCCGACACCGGCACCCGCCTGGACCGCAATGCCATGGACCCGGCGCTGCGCCAGCGTGCCCACCGCGTCTTCGCCGCCACCATTTTGCTGCGCAACCGGCTGCCATCGCCATGACCGCGCCCCTGCAGCGTGTCCGCTACCTCCCATGGCTGCGCCAGCGTGGCAGCGCCCTGGTACTGACCATGGCCACCATGCTGGTCCTGATGCTGGTTGGGGTGGCCGCCATGCGCACCGCCATCAACGCAGAAAAATCGGCCCGGGGCGAACGCGATCACCTGCTGGCCCTGCAGGCAGCCGAGGCGGCGCTGCTCGATGCCGAGCGTGACATCGATGGCGCCGCCGGCGCCACCTCGCCCCGGGCCGCGCTGTTTGCGCCGGGTGGCGGAGCGCTGTTTGCCGAAGGCTGCGGCAGCGGCGTGGGCAATCCGGGGCTGGGCCTGTGCGCGCCCGCCTTGCCGCCCGCGGCGCCGGCCTGGCAGCGGGTCCAGCTGGACCAGGACGGCGCAGGTGAGGCGCGCTTTGTTGAATACGGCCGCTTCACGGCTGCCGCCATGCCGGTGGGCGCCGGCATGCTGCCGGCCCGCCTGCCGCGCTACATCATCGAGCAGATTCCCTATGTGCGTGCCGGTGTCGACGCCAGTAGCCAGGCCGCGCTGTTCTACCGCATCACGGCGATTGGCTTCGGCGCCAATCCCAATCACTGTGTGGTGCTGCAGTCCTACTATCTCAAGCCAGTTGGTGCCGGGGAACGCGCATGAGCCGCGCGCTCGTCGTGCTGGCAGTCTGGCTGTTCTGTGCCTGCGCAAGCGGCGCGCCGGCGCTGCAGATACCGCACGTGCGGCTGGGGGCACCGGCGCAGGGAGCCGGCCCCGCAGCGGTGTGGCGGCCGCTATCCGGACCGCCATTTGTGCTGCTGACAGAGTACGACCTGACGAACGCCAGCGGCACTGTGCGCCGCCATACCCTGGTCCTGGGACTGAACGGCTTGGCCACCATTGCGCCAGACGCCACCTGGGATGCCGCGCCACTGCTTGCAAACCGCAGCGCCACCCGTCACCTCGGCACCAGCGACGCCGCTGGCGTGGCGCAGGACTTCACCTGGAAAGCCCTGGACGGGGCCTGGCAAGCCTGGCTTGATGCGCCATCGCCCGGCGCGCCCGGCGACGGCCAGGGCCAGGCCCGTGCAGCCTGGCTGCACGGCATGCGCGATGGTGAAGGCAAAGGACTGCGCCCACGCCAATCCCTGCTCGGCGACATCTTGCACAGCACGCCCCTGATCGTTGGCGCGCCTGCTGCGGTCGAACAAAGCGCGCGCTACCCGGCGTTTCGCAACCGCTACAAGGCGCGCCGCCTGGCTGCCTATGTAGGCGCCAATGACGGCATGCTGCACGCGTTTGCAGCCGACGATGGCAGCGAGCTGTTCGCCTACCTGCCGCGCGCGCTGGGGCCGCGTCTGTCTTTGCTTGCGGCGCCTGACTTTCAGGCCCAGGCCTTTGTCGACGCCAGTGCGGGGCAGGGTGACGCTCTGCTGGACGGCGCCTGGCATACCGTGCTCGCTTCCGGCATGGGCATGGGCGCGCGCGGCCTGTTTGCGCTTGACATCACCGACCCCGAGCAAGGCGCGCCACCGGTGTGGGAGTTCGGTGCCAGCGACGATCCTGCCATCGGCCACCTGCATGCGCCGCCTATCGTCGCCAAACTGCGCACCGGCACGCGCCGGCGCCAGCCCCTGTTTGGCCACTTTGTCATCGCACCCAGCGGCATCAATCCCTTGCAGGACGACGGCAATGGCGCACTGTTCCTGCTCAGTGCAGGCAAACCAGCCGCGCAAGCCTGGAAAGAAGGTAGCAACTATGTGCGCCTGGCCACCATGGGCGCCGATCCTGCCTTGCCGAACGCCCTGGGCCCGCCAGCGCTGGCGCTGCATCCTGATGGCAGCGCCCTGTATGCGTACGCGGGCGATCTGCAAGGCCGCCTGTGGCGCTTCGATCTGAGCAGCCGCACAGTCCAGCTGCTGTTCACTGCAAGCGACCGCGACGGGCTGGCCCAGCCGATCAGCCATGCCCCGGTGGTGGTGTTTGCGCCAGGCGGTGGCTATCTTGTCCTGTTTGGCACTGGCAAGCTGCTTGAAGCGGGCGACCTGCTCAAACCCTCGTTCAAGGTGCAGTCGCTGTATGCGATTCTGGACCGGCCCGAGGCCGAGCCGCAGCCGCCGCCCACGCGCGCCCAGCTGCTGCGCCGCACGCTCGAGGGCAGCGACAGCTACACCATCAAAGGGGCGGCCGTCGATTACGGCGGCCCGCAGGCGAAGCGCGGCTGGTATTTCGATCTGCCCAATGCACGTACACAAGGCGAGCGTGCTGCCGGCAGCGCGCTCGCGCTCGGTGGCGCGATTGTCTTTGACACGGTATCACCCGGCACCGACGGACCACCCATCCTGCGCAGCTATCTGCTCGACGCACTTAGCGGCTGGGCGCTTGACAGCGCCGGCCTGGCTGGGCCAGGGGCCACCACGGGCGCCGCCGTGGCCGCGCCCTTGCTGCCGCCGCTGCTGTTTGCCGGCCCTGCGGCTGGCAGCGCGCGCGACCCTACCGGCGGCACCGTCGTCACGCGCAGCATCACGGTGCTGCGCGGCGCCAGCACCAGTCGCATCAAGATCGCGTTCCCGGCCGGACGGGTGGGCTGGCGCGAAGTGGGCAACTGGAAAGAACTGCATGCCCGAACCAGGGAGAGAAAATGAAAACCGGATTTACCCTCATCGAGATATTGATCGTGACGGCCCTGGTGGCCATCCTGGCGGCGCTGGCGTATCCCTCCTACGCCGGCTACATCGTCAAAGTGCGGCGCAGCGAGGCGCAGGTGGCCCTGCTTGACACCATGCAGCGCCAGGAGCGCTACTACGCCGACAACAACCGCTACCTGCCATTTTCGGCGGACAGTGACAACGGCGGCACCGACCAGTTCAAGTGGTGGTCGGGGCGCAGCGCGCGCGAAAGCGCTTACGAGTTGCGCGCGCAAGCCTGCCCCGGGATGGCGCTCAACCGCTGCATCGAAGTGCAAGCCATGCCCGGCACCGGGCGGGTCGACGGGCGTTTTCGCGACCGCCAGTGCGAAACGCTGACCCTGACCAGCAATGGCGACCATCGCGCCAGCGGCCCGGGTCCGCGGTGCTGGCCGTGAGGCGCGGCTTCTCGCTGCTGGAACTGCTCATTGCGCTGGCGATCGGGGCCGTGCTCATTGCGCTGGCCCTGCCTGCCATCCGCGATCTGCTGTTGCGCTATCAGCTCAAGGCTGCCGTGGGTGACCTGGTCAGCGCCATTGACCTGACCCGTTCGCAAGCCATTGCGCGGGCCGACCGCGTCCTGATGGTGCCGCTCGACGCCGCGGGCAAAAACTGGGGTGGTGGCTGGGTTGTATTTGTGGATGCAGATGGCGACCGCCGCCCCGGACCAGACGAAGAAGTGATCGCCGCCCACGCGCCACTGGCGGACAGCCTGCTGTTCAGCACCAACTTCACCAGCAACAAAGCCCCGTACTACATTGCCTTCAACAGCGCCGGGCGTGGCTGCAGCGCGACCAGCAGCCAGGCCGCACGCTGGGGCACCTTGTCCTTGTACCAGGGGCCGCACATCCGCCGCATCCGCATCAACATGCTGGGCCGGGTCCGCGTATGCGACCCGGAGCGCGACAAAGAAGGCTGCGAAGGCCCAGACCCGAACTGATTTGCCACATCGTCCTCGCGGAGGCGGGGACCCATACCACGCTGGCACAGTCGTAACGCGTGCATGCTATGGGTCCCCGCCTTCGCGAGGACGACGGCTGCACCACTTTCCCCCAACGATGTAAAATCGTGGTCAGACAACCGCTCCCTGACCGCCGTGCCACCAGACCTTGACACCCACTACATGCAACTTGCCCTCGAATGGGCAGCCAAAGGCATGTACACGACCGCGCCCAATCCCCGCATTGGCTGCGTCATCGTGCGCGACGGCGTCGTCATCGGCGCCGGCCACACCCAGCCTGCCGGCCAGGCCCACGCCGAAATCCAGGCCCTGCGCGACGCTGCTGCCCGCGGCCACGATGTGCGCGGCGCCACCGCCTACGTCACGCTGGAGCCGTGCAACCACCACGGCCGCACGCCACCGTGTTCCGACGCCCTGGTGCGCGCCGGCCTGGGGCGGGTGGTGGCCGCCATGGTCGACCCGAATCCGCTGGTGGCAGGGCAGGGCCTGGCCAAGCTGGAAGCGGCCGGCATCGCCGTCAGTTCAGGTTTGATGGCCAGCGAAGCCTACGAACTCAATATCGGCTTTTTCTCGCGCATGCGCCGTGCCCGCCCATGGGTCCGTCTCAAGGCTGCCGCCAGTCTGGATGGCATGACTGCGCTGCACAGCGGTGAAAGCCAGTGGATCACCGGACCGGAAGCGCGTGCCGACGGCCACGCCTGGCGCGCGCGCGCCTGTGCCATCCTGACCGGGATTGGCACCGTCAAGGCCGACAATCCCCAGCTCAATGTGCGCGCGGTTGAAACGCCACGCCAGCCGCGCCGCATCGTCGTCGACAGCAAGCTCGACATCGACCCCGACGCGCGCGTGCTGCAAGGCGCCGCCAGCTGGATCGTGGCCGCCACCGGCAACGCCGAAAAAGAAGCGCGCCTGCGCGCCGCTGGCCACGAGGTCATCTTGCTGCCCAATGCCAGCGGCAAGGTCGATCTGCCCGCGTTGATGCTGGAACTGGGCCGGCGCGAGATCAACGAATTGCATGTGGAAGCGGGCGCCAAACTGAATGGCTCGCTGGTGCGCGAAGGCTGCGTCGACGAGCTGCTCGTGTATCTGGCGCCCAGCCTGATCGGCGATGCCCAGGGCATGCTCGCGCTGCCGCCGCTGCAGGCGCTGGACCAGCAATACCGCATGCGTTTTCACGACGTCACACAAATCGGCGCGGATATCCGTATCCTCGCCCGCTTCAATCAACCTGAGGAATAATCCAGCATGTTTACCGGAATCGTCGCCGCTGTCGGCAACATCACCACCGTCCAGCCCCTCGAAGGCGGTCTCGATGCAGGCGTGCGCCTGGAAATCCACGCGGGCGGCTTGCCCCTGGCCGACGTGGGCCTGGGTGACTCGATCGCCATCAACGGCGCCTGCATGACGGTCGTCGTCAAGACCGATACCGCCTTCAGCGTCGATGTCTCGCGCGAGAGCCTCAATTGCACCGTGGGCCTGGATGCACCGGGTGAAGTGAACCTGGAAAAAGCGCTGACCCTGGCCGAGCGCCTGGGCGGCCACCTGGTGTCGGGCCACGTCGATGGACTGGGCCGCGTGCATCGCTTCGAGGCGGTGGGGGAATCCTGGGAACTGGTGATCGACGCGCCAAAGGACCTGGCCAAGTTCCTCGCCTTCAAAGGCTCGGTGGTGGTCAATGGTGTATCGCTGACCGTCAACCGGGTGGAAGACCAGGCCGACGGCGTATGCCGCTTCTCGATCAATCTGATCCCGCACACCATCTCGGTCACCACGCTCAAGCATCTGCGTGCCGGCAGCCAGGTCAATCTGGAAATCGACCTGATCGCGCGCTACGTCGAGCGCATGCTCTCCGCCGGCAAAGTCTAGGCAGCGGCCAGGCTTATTTTTCGGGGTACAGCACCACCTGCACGTAATTGCGCGTGTCGAGATAGCGCCGCGCGGCCTTTTTCAAGTCCTGGGTGGTGATGGCCTCGATGCGTTTTTCGTAGTCAAGGATGTTGGCCGGGTCGGTCCCCTGCAGCAGCGACGCTTGCATTCTGCCCAGCCAGTAGCCGTTTTCGCGCATCGACTTGCGGTGCTCCAGAATCCAGTTCTGCTTGACCTTGTTCAGGTCCGCCTTGTCCGGACCGTTGGCCTTGACCTTTTCAATCTCGGCAAAGGCGGCGGCAATCACCTTGTCCACGTTGGCCGGACCGGTGGGCAGCGCCAGGTTGATCAGGTACTGGCCCTTGGGAATGCGGTTGATCCCGCCGCTCATGCCGCCGCCATAAATCAGTGCCAGCTTTTCCCGCAGCGTTTCCGTGATCTTGATGTTCAATACTTCCAGCAGCGCGTTTACGCGCATCTGCTCTTCTTCCGAATAGCTTGTGTCGCCGGCGAAGCTGATTGCCACATTCGCTTTCGCTTCCGTCCCGCGTCGCACATCCTTCTTGACGATGCCCTTGGCCGTCTCGATCTGCATGTCGCGGAAGTTCAGGGGCAGCTCGGAGGTGGGCAGCGAAGCCACATAGGTCGCAATCATGGGCTTGATGGCGGCCAGGTCGAAGCTGCCCACGAACATGAACGTGAAGCCCTTGGCGCTGCCATAGCGCTCTTTGTAAATGGCGATGGAACGATCCAGATCGAGGCCGGCAAAGTCTTCCGGCCGCGCCACGCGCGCCACCCGTGGATGGTCCATGAACAAGGTGGCTACCTGGGTATCCTGAAACACCGCTTCCGGCTGCGACAGTGCGTTGCGCGCCGACTCGATCTGCTTGTCGACAAACGACTGGAACAGCACCGGGTCGCGCCGGATGGTGGTAAAGCGCAGGTACAGCAGCTGCAGCATCGCTTCAATTTCGCTGCTGCCACTGGCGCCGCCCAGCGACTCGGTGTACGCGTTCAAGCCGGCGCTCACGCTGGCGGTCTTCCCGGCCAGGATCTTGCGCAGCTCGACTGGCGAATGCGCACCCACGCCCATCGCCGCCACCACATTGCTGGCGTAGCGCGCATTGAAGCGGTCCGCATCCGGATACAGCGACTGGCCGCCCAGGCGCACTGCGCTCATGAGCACCTGGTCATTGCGGAAGTCGGTCGGTTTAAGAATCACCTTCACGCCGTTCGATAGCAGCAGCGTGGTCAGGCCAAGGCGTTTGTCTTCGGTTTCACTGACGATGGTGCCGGCTGCGGGCGGCGTCTCCATCAATTCGGCCGCCACTGCCTGGTCGTCGCGCGCAGCCACCACCGTCTGCTCTGCCGCCGTGAAGGCGGCCAGCAGATCGGCGCTGCCCGGCGTGGGCGTCTGGCTATTCGTGGCCCCGGTGTAGGCGATCAATTTGGGCGCGTTGGTGGGGATGGTGGCGCGCGCATAGGCATTCATTTCGTCCAATGAGATCGACGGCAGCATCTCGCGCATGTATTGGTACTCGTTTTCGGCACCGGGAATGGTTTCGCCGTTGAGGAAGTTGCGGATGTATTCGCTGGCCAGGGTGCCCGAATCGGTTTTTTCACGCTCGCTGTACATGCGTTCGGCGCGGCGCATCTGGTTTTTGCGCGCGCGCTCCAGTTCCGCCTCGCTGAAGCCGAACTGGCTCACGCGCGCATGTTCCTCGCTCAGCGCTTGAATCGCGGGCACGGCGCCAGCCTTGCCCAGGCTGGCCGCCACGGTGTAGCTTTCGTAACGGGTGGCCAGCCGGCCAATGTCGCTGCTGGCGGCCATGAACGGGGGATTGGCCTGCTGCGCCAGTTCCTGCAGGCGCTGATTGAGCATGGCGGAAAACAGGCCGCGCACCAGCATGGCGCGGTAGCCGCCCAGCGTGGTTTCTTCACGCGCCGGTTGCACCGGATAGCGCACCAGCAGGGCATTGCCGCTCGCTTCCTTGTCGGTGACCACGATCGCCTCGGTGGCATTGCGCGGCGAGATGGTCGCTTCGAAGCGCTTGCGCGGCTTGACGGGATTTTTGAGCGAAGCAAAGTGGCGTGTGATCAGGCGTTCGGCCTCCTGCGGATCGATGTCGCCCAC
Organism: Massilia sp. CF038; assembly: GCF_900129765.1. GTDB lineage: Bacteria > Pseudomonadota > Gammaproteobacteria > Burkholderiales > Burkholderiaceae_D > Telluria_A. The sequence goes on along the minus strand of NZ_FQWU01000002.1, from coordinate 914,594 downwards.
TACCACGACTGCCATCAGGTCCGGCCGGTACCAATCCTTGTAAAAGCGCTTCAGCGCCGCGTGCGAGCCCTTGCTGATCACTGCTTCCTGGCCAATCGGCAGGCGCTGCGCATAGCGCGAGCCGTTGAAGACCTTCGGCAGCAGCACTTTTTGCATACGGTCATTGGCGCCTTTGCCGAGCCGAAGTTCTTCCAGCACCACCGGACGTTCCTGATCGATGTCGGCGCTTTCGAAGCGCAAACCCTGCGCCCAGTCGGCCAGCACCTGGAAGCCCTTGTCGACATGGGCTGGCTTTGCCGTTGGAATCGGCAGGATGTACACCGTTTCGTCAAAGCTGGTGTAGGCATTCAAGTCGGCGCCAAACTGCACGCCGATCGACTCCAGGTACGACACCAGTTCGTGCTTGCGGAAGTGGGTGCTGCCATTGAAGGCCATGTGCTCGACAAAGTGCGCCATGCCGCGCTGGTCTTCGTCTTCCAGAATGGAGCCGGCTTTGACTACCAGCCGCAGTTCCAGCTTGTTTTCCGGCTTGCCGTTCTTGTGGATGTAATAGGTCAGGCCATTGGGCAGGTGGCCCACCTTGACCTGGGGTGATACAGGGAGCGGCTGCGACAGGTCGAGCGCAGCGCGTGCGCTGATGGTGGCGGTAAAGCAGAAGAGGGCGGTTACGACGGATCTTGCCAGTTTCTTGGACATTGGCTGCACACGGATTGGAATCGAGTCCGCATCATACTCCGTGCTCAGGCAAGGTGCGCGAGCGACGATTTGCCGCAAATCAAGTTTTCCATTTGGTCCGGGGGGACCGGGCGGCTGAACAGGTAGCCCTGCACTTCGTCGCAGCCAATCGCTTTCAGGAACTGGTACTGCGCTTCGGTCTCCACGCCTTCGGCAATGACCACCAGCGATAGGCCATGGGCCAGTGCGATCGTCGCCTGTGCAATGGCGGCGCTGCGCGGTTCGGTGGTGATATTGCGCACGAAGGTCTGGTCGATCTTGAGCTTGTCGAGCATGAAACGCGACAGGTAACCGAGCGAAGAGTAGCCGGTGCCAAAGTCGTCCAGGGAGATGGACACGCCCATGTCGGTCAGACGCGCCAGCTGGGCGGCGGTGGCTTCGCTGTCGTGCATCATCACGCTCTCGGTCAGCTCCACCTCCAGGTAGCGCGCCTCCAGGCCGCTTTCGGCCAGCGCATCCGCCACCACCTCGGGCAGATTGCCAACCATGAACTGGTGCGCCGATACGTTCACGGCCACCCGTAGTGGCGCCATGCCTGCATCCTGCCAGGCCTTGTTCTGCAGGCAGGCCTGGCGGATCACCCAGTTCCCGATCGGCAGAATCAGGCCGGTATCTTCGGCCAGGGCGATGAAGTCGCCCGGGGCCACCTGGCCCAGTTCCGGACTGCGCCAGCGCAGCAGCGCTTCCATGCTGCAGATGCGGCCATCAGCAATAGCCACCTGGGGCTGATAATGGAGCGACAGTTCGCCGCGTTCGATGGCGCGCCGCAGATGGGTTTCAAGTGACATCCAGCGCAGCGCATGCGCATTCATCTCGCCTTTAAAGAAACGGAAGCCATTGCGCCCCGTGTCCTTCATGTGCGACAGGGCCACGTCGGCCGCCTTGAGCAATTCGCTGGGCGTGCCGCCGTCGCGCGGGTACACGCTGATGCCGATGCTGGCCGTGAGGATCAAGTCATGCCCGCCCACTTGCACCGGGCGTGAAATGGCCTCAATCAGGCGCCCGGCGGTATTGGCAATGGCGTCTGAATCGAGACAGTCGGTGAGCAGCAGGACAAATTCATCGCCGCCCATGTGGGCCAGGGTATCGTTCGGGCCTGCCACCACGCCGGCGCGGCGCGCCATTTCCTGCAGCATGGCGTCGCCAGTTTCGTGCCCCAGGCTGTCGTTGATACGCTGCAGGCGGTCCAGGTTAAACAGCAGCAGCGCGATCTGGCGCTCGCCCGTGCGGGCGGCGGTAACGGCGTCGCGTACGCGCTGGGCCAGCACCTGGCGGTTCGGCAGCAGGGTCAGGGAATCGTGATGGCTGAGGAAGTCGACCTGGTGGTGGGCCGCGCGCAGGGCGCTCACATCGCTGGACACGGATACATACGCTTCGGGTTTGCCATCGTCACCGCGCACGGCGTCAATCACGATGCGCTCCGGGTACACCTGGCCGTTCTTGCGGCGGTTCCAGATCTCGCCGCGCCACTGGCCGGCCTGGCGCAGGCTGTCAAAAATATCCTGGTAGAAGGCGGCGTCATGGCGCCCCGACTTGAGGATGCGGGGATTTTGGCCCAGCACTTCCTGTTCGCTGTAGCCGGTCACCTGCTCGAACGCGGCGTTGACGGCAATGATGGCACCGGCCGTGTCGGTCATCATGATGCTTTCCTGCGTGCTCTGGAACACCTGTTCAGTCATGCGCAAGCGCTGGGCATTGTCCCTGGCCTTCGCTTCCAGGTGCGCCACGCGCTCGCCCACCAGGCTGCCAAGCTCTTGCGCCAGGGCCGGATTGGCGACGCCATGCCGGGCCAACAGGGCCTGCAGCGCTTGCGCCGACAGGGCGGCAGCCATCAGGCAGGCATCCTGCAAAGGCGGCCACGGGGCATTGCTAGCGGCATGCATCTCGACATCATGACTCCAAAACAGGGTGGCGCGCGGAACGAAGTCCGTGAGTGTGTTGCATGTTAATTCATCAGAGTTCACAATTATAGCGGTGTTCGCAATTTTCGTTGGCGCGCTGCAACAAAATTTTGTGTTCAAGAAGCCGCCCCGAGGGCAGCCTCGGCATCTAGATAAGTTGAAGTCGGGTAAATCCTTTAAAATAGCGGATTCGCAAAAAAGCAGCCCCGTCTACAAGGAAATCGCATGTCTATCGCAAGCACCCAGGAAATTGTTGCCGAACTGCGCGCCGGGCGCATGGTCATTCTGGTCGACGAGGAAGACCGCGAAAACGAGGGTGATCTGGTCCTGGCCGCCGACTTTGTCACGCCCGAAGCAATCAACTTCATGGTCAAGCATGCGCGCGGCCTGGTCTGCCTGACCCTGACTGAAGAGCGTTGCCGCCAGTTGCAGCTGCCCATGATGGCCACCAACAACGGCACCGTGTTCGGCACCAACTTCACCGTCTCGATCGAAGCAGCCGAAGGCGTGACCACCGGCATTTCCGCTGCCGACCGCGCGCGCACCGTGCAAGTGGCCGTGAACAAGAACATGGGCGCGGCCGATATTGTCCAGCCGGGCCACATCTTCCCGGTGCGGGCTGTGCCTGGCGGCGTGCTGATGCGCGCCGGTCACACCGAAGCCGGCTGCGACCTGACCGAAATGGCCGGCCTGACCCCGGCCTCGGTGATCTGCGAGATTCTCAAGGAAGACGGCACCATGGCGCGTCTGCCGGACCTGATCGAGTTCGCCAAAGAACATAACCTGAAAATCGGCACTATCGCCGACCTGATTCACTATCGCAGCGCCAACGAATGCCTGGTTGAACGCCTGGCCGAGCGCAAGATGAGCACCGTGCACGGCGACTTCCGCCTGATCGCCTTCCGCGACAAGCCGAGCGGCTCGGCCCACCTGGCCATGGTGCATGGCGACATCAAGGCCGACTGCGAAGCGCTGGTGCGCGTGCACCAGCCTGTTTCCATCCTGGACGTGCTGGAAAGCCGCGCCACCACCCACTCGTGGACCATTGATTCGGCCATGCAAGCCATCAAGGCTGCCCCTTGCGGCGTGATGGTGCTGCTCAACTGCGGTGAAACGGCCGACCAGCTGTTTGCCCAGTTTGCCGCCCTGGACGCCCCCGAAACCCGCCCGCAGGCGCGCGCTGCCAGCATGGACCTGCGCACCTACGGCATTGGCGCGCAAATCCTCAAGGATTTGGGCGTGGGCAAGATGCAATTGCTGGCCAGCCCGCGCAAGATGCCATCGATGACCGGCTTCGATCTCGAAGTCACCGGATACATGGCAAAGCCGGCCGCCTGAAGTACACTAGACAGACATTCCAGAACAGATAAAGAGGCATTGAGATGACCGTAGGAACCTATGAAAGCAATTTGACCGGCGCTGGCTTGCGTATCGGTATCGTCCAAGCCCGTTTCAACGCCGACGTTGGCCATGGCTTGCTGTCGTCCTGCCTGGCTGAGCTCAAGCACCTGGGCGTGGCCGATGAAGACGTGCTGCACGTGACCGTGCCTGGCGCGCTGGAAATTCCGCTGGCCCTGCAAAAAATGGCAGAAACCCAACAATTCGACGCCCTGATCGCGCTCGGCGCCGTCATTCGTGGCGAGACCTATCACTTTGAACTGGTGTCGAACGAATCGGGCGCCGGCATCACCCGCGTGGGTCTGGACTACGGCATCGCCATCGCCAACGCCGTGCTGACCACCGAAAATGACGAGCAAGCCGAAGTGCGCATGGCAGAAAAGGGCGCCGATTCGGCCCGCGTGGCCGTTGAAATGGCCAACCTGCTGATCGCCCTCGAAGAACTGCAAGCCGACGAAGATTAAGCCTCCCGCATCACAGAAGAACAGGTAAGTACCATGACTGAAAAAACCACGCACGCCAACCCGAGCAAGAACCGCACCCCGCGCCACCGCGCACGCGAGTTCGCCTTGCAGGGGCTGTACCAATGGCTGCTCAATAACGAAGACGCCAAGACTGTCGTCACCAACATCCGCGCCGCCCACGGCTTCGAAAAAGCCGACGCCGAGCATTTTGCCGCCTTGCTGTATGGCGCCATCAAGGATTCGGTGGCCCTGCGCGAAGCGTTTGCGCCCCTGATCGACCGCGGCGTGGCCGAGTTGTCGCCAATCGAGCACGCAGTGCTGCTGATCGGCGCGTACGAGCTCAAGAACAATCTCGAGATTCCCTACCGCGTCGTCATCAACGAGGCGGTCGAGCTGACCAAGTCGTTTGGCGGGATTGACGGGCACAAGTACGTCAATGGCGTGCTCGACAAGCTGGCGCCGAAGCTGCGCGCGGACGAAGTGGCAGCCGACACCCGTCGTTAATTCGGCATCGCAGTACAGACAAAGCCGCCTGCTGGGCGGCTTTTTTTATGCCCGCGGCAAAGCCCATCGACGTATCAGCACATTTATATACACCTTAGGCAACGCCCACCGACTTACCAGCACATTTATACGCACCCTAGGCAACGCCCATCGAATTACCAGCACGTCGCCCTCGCGAAGGCGGGGGCCCATCCCATGCCTCCGAATTCGGTGAAATGGTATAGGGCTGGCGCATGCGCCAGCGCCTTCGCGAGTGCGATGTAGTGTTGTCACGTGCAATGTGGTGTTGGCAGGTGCGAGGTAGTCGCTGTGACGTGCAAGCGCTGATTGCGAAGTACCCGCACGCCATAAAAAAAGCCGGACTCCGCAAGGAGTCCGGCTTTTCACTATATATATAGTGCGTGTTGCTTACAGCCCGGCCAACTGGTCGTTATGCAGGGTTGGCGTTGGCGTTGGTGCCGGCTTGGCAGGCGCCTTGTCCGCTGCTTTATCTGCTGCCTTGTCCGCAACCACCGATGCTGGCGCTGGTGGCGTGAAGGTCGGCACCTGCTTGCCCTTGGCCACCAGTTTCAGACGGTTGTACTCGGCCAGCACGCGCGAACCGTAACCCTGGTCGGTTTCGAAGGCGGCAGCGCCCACATAGGTTTTCAAGCCGGCTTCCACCGAACCGCCACGGCTCACGTATTCCTTCAGGATCTGGGCGCCGACACGGATGTTGGCAACCGGATTGAGAGCAGCCTGGGTGCCGCCCATGTCCTGGAACTTGGCGTGGTGGATCTTGGACATGACTTGCATCAGGCCCTGGGCGCCAACCGGGCTTTCCGCGAACGGATTGAGACCGGATTCAATCGCCATCACAGCCAGAATCAGCAGTGGGTCGATCTTGACTTCATGGGCCGTGTCATACGCGGTCGAGACCAGCATATTGGTGGCATCGCCTGCTACGCGGTAACGCTTGGACAGCCAGGTGGTGACGAATTGCTGTTGCTTGGCATTGCCCAGCGCAGCTTTTTCATCGGCTTCTGTCTCCGCATCTTCCTTGGCGCTCGCTTCACGCGCGGCCATCAGATCCGACAGGGCAGGGGCCTGCACGGGCTTGGCGACCACCACGGGCGCCGGCGACAGAAACTCCGATACTTCTTTCGCCATGTCAGGGCGGGTGTACAGCATGGCCACCAGGGCCAGAGCGCTCAGACCAAAGACGGTCAGGGTGTGTTGCATCGTGGTCATCAAACCACGGCCGGTTTTTGCGACGGAAGACCACGTCACTGGCTGGGCAGCCATTGCTTGGGCGAACTTCGCCGCCTCGTTGAAACGATTTATCATCGAATTCCCCTTTGTCGCGGCAACAGTAATCCCAGAACCGCGATAAGTCGCAGTGGATTACCAATGCCGTGCATCAGAAATATCGTCTATCGTGGCTGATGCGCACGATTAACGCCGTCATTGCTTGCTTCAGCGGGTCGTTCCCTGTGGTATTAGACCGTTCGCAAAACAACTGTTTTCGGGGGCTAGGCAGACGCCTAATTGAAAACACTCCTTAAAATGTCGTTGGGGCCCCGACCCCGTGAATGGTTGAGAACAGCTAAAATTGGGTCCTTGGACGCTGCTGTCTCATCAACATGGTGCAAATTGTAGAAGCTGGTTTATATCAAGTCAATACTAACACTATTGATCCTTATTACTTTTAGATCTAGCTTTTGTTAATGCATTGCAGCAAAACCCTGTCAAATCAACTACTTGGCATGGACAATTGAACAACCATGCAACCTTGAAAAAAACCAGAAAAAACCGATGAAATATTCAGATCTGCGTGATTTTGTTTCTCAAATGCAAGAAATGGGCGAGTTGAAGCGCATTTCCATGCCCGTTTCGCCCTATTTGGAGATGACCGAGATCTGCGACCGGGTCTTGCGTGCCGAAGGGCCGGCCATCCTGTTCGAGAATCCGACCGGCCACCGCATGCCCGTGCTGGGCAATCTGTTCGGCACGCCGCGCCGCGTGGCGTTGGGGATGGGTGCCGATAATGTGGGCGAACTGCGCAAGATTGGCCACGTGCTGGCGCGCCTGAAAGAGCCCGAGCCGCCCAAGGGCTTCAAGGATTTCATGGACCTGGGTTCGCTCGTCAAAGCCGTGTGGGACATGTCGCCCAAGGAAGTAAAAGGCGCACCGTGCCAGGAGATCGTGTGGGAAGGGGCCGATGTCGACCTGGCCCGCCTGCCGATCCAGCACTGCTGGCCGGGGGACGTGGCGCCCCTGATTACCTGGGGCCTGGTCATTACCAAGGGCCCGAACAAAAAGCGCCAGAACCTGGGCATCTACCGGCAGCAGGTACTGGGCCCCAACAAGGTGATCATGCGCTGGCTGGCGCACCGGGGCGGGGCGCTCGACTTCCGCGAACACGGCATTGCCACCAAGGGCGCCCCCTATCCGGTGGCCGTGGCGCTGGGCGCCGACCCGGCCACCATTCTGGGCGCCGTCACCCCGGTGCCGGACAGCTTGTCCGAATACCAGTTTGCCGGCTTGCTGCGCGGCAGCCGCACGGTGCTGACCAAGGCCATCGGCAGCGAGCTGCGCGTGCCCGCCTCGGCTGAAATCGTGCTGGAAGGCCACATCTACGCCGATCCGAACCACCCCACCGGCTACGAACACGCGCTGGAAGGCCCATATGGCGACCACACTGGTTACTATAATGAGCAGGACAGCTTCCCCGTGTTCACCATCGACCGCATCACCATGCGGCGCGACCCGATTTACCACTCTACGTATACAGGTAAACCGCCAGACGAGCCCGCCGTGCTGGGCGTGGCGCTGAACGAAGTGTTCATTCCGCTGCTGCAGAAGCAATTTAGCGAAATCACGGACTTCTACCTGCCGCCGGAAGGCTGCAGCTACCGGATGGCGGTGGTGCAGATGAAAAAGCAGTACGCCGGCCATGCCAAGCGCGTGATGTTTGGCGTATGGAGTTACCTGCGCCAGTTCATGTATACCAAGTTCATTGTCGTGGTGGATGAAGACGTCAACATTCGCGACTGGAAAGAAGTGATCTGGGCCATCACCACCCGGGTCGACCCCAGCCGCGACACCCTGCTGGTGGACAACACGCCGATCGACTATCTGGACTTCGCTTCTCCAGTCAGCGGACTGGGCAGCAAAATGGGCATCGACGCCACGAACAAGTGGCCTGGCGAAACCAGCCGCGAGTGGGGCACGACGATTGCCATGACGCCCGAGGTCAAGACCCGGATCGACAGCATCTGGCAAGAACTGGGCCTGTAAGCGGCCGAAAGGGGAGCACGATCGTGATGCTCCCCACAAATTTCTGAGGTCGGTTATAATGAGCGCTGGCGGGCCCCTGCGCATTGTGGCATGGCTAACCTGGTCAGGTCGGGAACGAAGCAGCCACGGCCGTTAACCATAAGTGCCGCAGATCAGGCTCGCCTCCTTCGATCTATCCCCGCCCGTATTACCCCTCCCGTTTCGCCCTCTGTTTGCCGTACCGGCATAGCTTGCTACAATGGCTCTTTCGCATCCCTTGGGGTGTGCTACATACGGTAAAATCCACGCATGTCCTATCAAGTCCTCGCCCGCAAATACCGCCCCAAGAACTTCGAAACGCTCGTCGGCCAGGAGCATGTGGTGCGCGCCTTGACGCACGCGCTGCAAACCGGCCGCCTGCACCATGCCTATCTGTTTACCGGCACCCGCGGTGTGGGCAAGACGACGCTGTCGCGCATTCTGGCCAAGTCGCTCAATTGCATCGGCGCGGACGGCAACGGCGGCATCACCGCCACCCCGTGCGGCATATGCGAAGCGTGTACCGCCATTGATGCTGGCCGCTTTGTCGACTACATCGAGATGGATGCGGCGTCGAACCGCGGCGTGGACGAAATGGCGCAGCTGCTCGAACAAGCCGTGTACGCACCGTCGAATGCGCGCTTCAAGGTCTACATGATCGATGAGGTGCACATGCTGACCAACCATGCGTTCAACTCGATGCTCAAGACGCTGGAAGAACCGCCGCCGCACGTCAAGTTCATTCTGGCGACGACCGACCCGCAAAAAATTCCCGTGACCGTGCTGTCGCGCTGCCTGCAGTTCAATCTGAAGCAGATGCCGCCCGGGCACATCATCAGCCATCTCGATAACATCCTCGGCCAGGAAGGCATCACCTTCGAGCAGCCGGCCCTGCGCCTGCTGGCACAAGGCGCGCACGGCTCGATGCGCGACGCGCTCTCGCTGACCGACCAGGCCATCGCCTACGCGGCAGGCCAGGTTACGCTCGAAGCGGTGCAGGGCATGCTGGGGGCGCTCGACCAGTCCTACCTGATTCGCCTGCTCGATGCGCTGCTCAACCAAGATGGCGCCGATCTGATGGTGGTGGCCGATGAAATGGCCAGCCGCAGCCTGTCTTACAACGGTGCGCTGCAGGATCTGGGCACGCTGCTGCACCGGATCGCGCTGGCGCAATCGGTGCCGAGCGCGGTGCCGGAAGATTTGCCCGAGCTGGCCGATATCCATCGCCTTGCTGGCGCCTTCGATGCGCAGGAAGTGCAGCTGTATTACCAGATCGCCGTCCATGGCCGCAACGAGATCGGCCTGGCGCCGGACGAATACGCCGGCTTTACCATGACGCTGCTGCGCATGCTCGCTTTCCGCCCTGGTAACGGGGGCGCCGAAGGCGTGGCCCCAGCTGGTCCGGCCAGTGTGCGGCCGGCAGCGCCATCGCCACGGCCTGCGGCCGCGCCGCCAGCGCGCGCCGCCTCGGCCGCCGTCGCCAGTCACGCCACCATGTCGCCTCCGCCGCCGCCACCCCCGGCAGCCCCGGTGCAGCAGGCCGCACCCGCGCCTGTTGCCGCTGCGGCGCCAGCGGCCGGTCCGGCAAGTGCCGCCCGCGCAGCCCTCAATGCGGCGCTGGAAGCGGCGCGTGCGGGCAGTGGCGGACGCCATGCCGCACCGCGCCGTTCCACGGCCATGACCAATCAAGCCGATGCGGCGGCAGCCCCCGCGCCGGCGCCCGCGCAAGCGGCAGCGCCGGCCCCCGCGCCGGAAGAGCCCCCGCCTGCACCTGCTGCGCCGAAAGCGCCGCCGCCATGGGATCAGCCGCAAGCCGCCGCCGCGCAGGCACCCGTGCAGATGGCGCAGCCACAGGTGCACGCACAAGCGCAAGCCCAGTATCAGCAAAGCGAGCCCGATGACGGCCCGCCTGACTGGGTCACCGAATTTTCGGACGATACCGCCGTGGCCCAGGAAGCGCCAGCAGTGGTGGCAGCACCGGTGCGCGCGCCGGCCATGCCGAAACCTGCTTATGTCATCACGCCGGTCCCCGAAATTGCATGGGACGGGAACTGGCCGGCATTGGCAGCGGTGCTGCCGCTGCGCGGCGTGTCGCAGCAGCTCGCGTTTCAGACCGAGCTGGTTTCGTGCACGCCGGACGGCAATGTCACCACCTTCCGCCTGCGCGTGCCGATTGATACGCTGCGCGCCAGCGGCAACACCGAAAAGCTCGCTGCTGCGCTGCAGGACCGCTTCCCGGCGACCAAGGTGCACGTTGAAATCGATATCGGCCAGGTCTGGTACACCGCCAGCGCAGAAGCCATCGCTTACCGTGAACTGTGCCAGCGTCAGGCCGAAGAGATCGTCGTCAACGATCCTTTCGTGCGCGATGTGATGCGCGATCTGGGCGCCTTCATCGTGCCCGGCTCGGTGCGTCCGGCGCCGTCGGCTGCCCCACTCTGACCCTTTTTAGCATTCCCATTTATCCATTTTTTGAATCCGGAGAACGATCATGATGAAGAACCAGCTCGCAGGCTTGATGAAACAGGCGCAAGCCATGCAGGACAACATGAAGAAGGCGCAGGAAGCGCTGGCGCTGGTGGAAGTGGAAGGCCAGTCCGGTGCCGGTCTGGTCAAGGTTGTGATGACCTGCAAAAACGACGTCAAGCGCGTTTCGATCGATCCATCGCTGCTCGCTGACGACAAGGACATGCTGGAAGACCTGGTTGCCGCCGCCTTCAACGACGCCGTGCGCAAGGCGGAAGCCACGTCCGCCGAAAAAATGGGCGGTCTGACCCAGGGCATGCAGCTGCCGCCTGGCTTCAAGATGCCGTTCTAAGGTTCGCATGTCCAAATCGCTCGACTTCCTGACCGAAGCATTGCGCCGGCTGCCCGGCGTCGGCCCGAAGTCGGCGCAGCGCATGGCGTTTCATTTGCTGCAGCATGACCGCGAGGGCGCTGCCATGCTCTCGCGTGCGCTGTACCAGGCGGTGGACGCGGTCCACCACTGCGCCATGTGCAATACCTTTGCCGAGACCGAGGTCTGCGACACCTGCCTCGACGAGGCGCGCGATAAAGCGCTGCTGTGCGTGGTCGAAACGCCAGCCGATCAGCTGATGATCGAGCAGACCCTCACCTACAAGGGCCTGTACTTCGTGCTGATGGGGCGCCTGTCGCCGCTGGACGGTATCGGCCCCAAGGATATCCATCTCGACAAATTAATCAACCGCGCTGCCGACGGCGTGGTAGGCGAAGTGGTCCTGGCGACCAATTTCACCAACGAAGGCGAAGCCACCGCCCACTACATCAGCGAGATGCTCAAGGCGCGCGGCTTGAAGGTTAGCCGCCTGGCGCGGGGTGTGCCGGTTGGCGGCGAACTGGAATACGTGGACGCGGGCACCATCGCACGCGCCATGCTCGATCGCCGCGCCACGTGATGCAAGCGGGCGCACTGGCCGGTATCAAGGTGCTGGAACTGGGCACGCTGATTGCCGGCCCGTTCTGCGCGCGCATGCTGGGCGAATTTGGCGCCGACGTGATCAAGATCGAAGCGCCCGATGGCGGCGATCCGATTCGCCACTGGCGCATTCTCAAGGACGGCACCTCGCTGTGGTGGTCTGTCCAGTCACGCAACAAGCAAAGCCTGACCCTCAACATGAAGGATGAACGCGGCCGCGCCATTGCAAAACAGCTGGCGCTGGAAGCGGACATCATCGTTGAAAACTACCGTCCCGGCGTGCTGGAAAAGTGGGGCATCGGCTACGAGCAGCTGAAAGCCGAGAACCCGGCCGTGATCATGGTGCGCTTGTCCGGCTTTGGCCAGACCGGCCCGATGAAGGACCAGCCGGGCTTTGGCGCCATTGGTGAATCGATGGGCGGGCTGCGCTATGTGTCCGGCCATCCGGACCGCCCGCCCGTGCGGGTGGGCGTGTCGATTGGCGATTCGGTGGCGGCGCTGCATGGTGTGATTGGCGCCATGGTCGCGCTGCGCCATCGCGATGCCACTGGCGGCCGCGGTGCCGGTGAAGGCCAGATGGTCGACGTGGCGCTGTACGAAGCGGTATTCAACATGATGGAGTCGCTGGTGCCCGAGTACGATCACGCGGGCGTGGTGCGCGAGCGTACCGGCGGCGCGCTGCCCGGCATTGTCCCGTCCAACACCTACACCACCAGCGACGGCGAAAACATCGTCATCGCGGGCAATGGCGACGCGATTTTCAAGCGCCTGATGCTGGCCATGGGCCGGATCGACATGGCGGGCGATGCGCAGCTGGCGCGCAACGATGGCCGCGTGCCGCGCAGCGCCGAGATTGACGCGGCCATTCAAGCCTGGTGCGATACCCAGACTATCGACAGCGCGCTGACCACGCTGCAGGCGGCCGATGTGCCGGCCGGTAGAATCTATTCGGTGCGCGACATGATGAGCGACCCGCAATTCCTGGCGCGCGGCATGTTCGAGCAGCATCAGTTTGCCGATGGCACGCCGGTCAAGATGCCTGCGATCACCCCCAAGCTGTCGGCCACACCGGGCACCACCCGCTGGCTCGGCCCGGCGCTGGGTGAGCACACGGACGCCATCCTGCATGCACTTGGTTACAGCGAGCAAGCCATCGCCGCACTGCGCGAGGACGGCGTACTCTAAGCGTGCCGGCGCGCTTTGCGTGTGCTCAAACAGGGCACAGCGTGCGCTGGTATCGTGAGTTCACTCCCGTGGACTCTTGCGCATGCATCTCGTCGACATCACCATGTTTTATGCTGCCGAAGGAGGCGGCGTCAGTACCTATATCAACGCCAAGGCGCGCTGGCTGGCGCAGCGCGCCCGTGTGCGCCACACGATCTTCAGTTCCAGCGTGCGCGGCGACAGCGATCTACCTTCCCTGGTCCGTTTTCCCGGCCTGGCCGTGCCTGGCCTGCATGGCTATCGATTTCCCTTGTCGGTGGCGCGGCCGGCGCGCCTGATGGCGCAGCTGCAGCCTGACCTGATCGAGGTGGGCGATGCCGGTCCGGCGGCATGGGCGGCGCTGCGGGTCAAGCGCCAGCTGGGCATTCCCGTGGTGGCCTTCTACCATTCCGACCTGGCGCGCCTGATCCAGGCCCGTTTCGGGCGCATGGCCATGCTGGGCGCCTGCCGCTATCTGGCGCAGTTGTATGGGCAGTGCGACCTGGTGCTGGCGCCCAGCCGGCTAATGGCGCAGCGCCTGGCCAGCATGGGTGTGCCTGGCGCCGTGCATCAGCCGCTGGGCATCGACAGTGGCGTTTTCTCGCCCCAACACCGTATCGCCTCGCTGCGCGAGCAACTGGCTGTGCCCAGTGCCAGCCGGCTGCTCGTGTATGCGGGTCGCTTCACGCCCGAAAAAAAGCTGGCGCTGCTGATCGAGGCGGTGCGCCTGCTCGGCCAACCCTATTATCTGGTGCTCATTGGCGGCGGCATGCCCTTGCCGCCGTCGGCGCAAACCCGCGTCATTCCTTTCCAGCGCAATCAGCTGGCGCTGGCCCGCCTGCTGGCCAGCTGCGACGCGCTGGTGCATCCGGGCGACTGCGAAACCTTTGGCTTGATCGTGCTCGAAGCCATGGCCTGCGGCCTGCCGGTGGTGGGCACCAGTGGCGGCAGCGTGGCCGAACTGGTCGACGAGCGCAGTGGCGTTCTGGTGCCGCCCAATTGCGCAGCCAGTCTGGCCGCCGGCATTGATGCGCTGTTCGCGCGCGATATACGCGCGCTGTCTGCTGCCGCCGCAAGCGCCGTGCGTGAGCATTACGACTGGGACCGCATCCTGCCCCAGCTCATGGCACGCTACGCCGGTCTGCTGGCCACGCATCAGCGGGCCGAACTTAAAGCGGAGCCTGGCTGTGTACCCGAGTGAACGTCCGGCCCTGTGCGTGGCCATTCACGATGTGGCGCCCGCCACCTGGCGCGAATGTCTGATTCTGCTGGACGCCGTTCGCGCTGTTGCCGACATTCCTCTCACCTGGCTGGTGGTGCCGCGCTATCACCACGCCGCGCAGCGCTCGCTGGCCTGCGAGTCCATGCTCGAAAACCTGATGGGGCAAGGGCACGAGCTGGCGCTGCACGGCTATACGCATCGCGATCCTGCGCCCGTGCGCGGCCTTGGCAGTGGGCGCCTGCTGCGCACCGTGTACACCCAAAGTGAAGGCGAGTTTGCCGCCATCGATGTTGCCGAAGCGCGGCGCCGGATCGAACTTGGCCTGCGCTGGTTTCAGGAACGCGGCTGGCCCGTGACTGGCTTTGTTGCCCCTGCCTGGCTGCTGGGCGCGCCAGCCTGGGCGGCACTGGAAGAGCAGCCGTTCCGCTACACCACAACCTTTACGCGTTTCCATTTGCTGCAACCTCGACAGTCCGTGCTGGCCCCGGCCCTGGTGTATGCAGCCCGCAATGCGGCGGGCCGGATCGCCTCGCCTCCGCTGGCCTCTGCCGTTGCCGCGCTGGCTGCGCGCACACCCCTGCTGCGGCTGGCATTGCACCCGCGCGACGCCCACCACCGCGCTTTGGTGCGCCATGCCCAGCACCTGATCGCGCGCCTGCTGCGTACGCGCACCCCCATGACCAAGCAGGATTACGCGGCGCGGCTGGTGGCTGCCAGCAGTGTTACCAGCCCGAGCCCCAGCGTCCGCCCAGTCCCCAGTACCGGTGCCCATATGCCGCGTAATAGCCTGGATAGCCGTAGCCATACCGTTCCATATTTTCCTTGGTGCTAAGTTGCAACACGCAGGTGCGCCACGGGTCGGAATTGGCGGCGTAGCCGAGCTTGGCGCAGGCGGGCCCGTAGACTTGCATCATCTGCTCCATTTCTGCCTGCATGCTCGCCGCCTTTTGCTCGGGCGTGGTGCAGCCGGCCAGCAACAATGCCGCCATGACGGCTTTGATGAGATTGGACATCGCGCTCTCCTTGCTTGATATGGATCCAGCTTAAAAGCCCGAGGTGATCAACGATTGATCCATCTCAATATGGTTTCAGGAACCGTGACTGTGGCGCATGGGTAATTCTTCCTCCTGCATGCACTTTTCTGGCACACTGCTCGCGATACCCATCAAGAGGAACACGATGCAAAAACGTACGTTGAAGGTCCTGTCTTTACGTCTGTTGATCATTCTCCTGTTACTCATCTGTGCGGCGCTGCTGGCGGCCTGGTTTTACCTACGCAACAGCCTGCCCAGGCTGGAAGGCACAGTACAGGCGCCCGGCCTGAGCGCGCCCGTGACGGTGGCGCGCGATGCGCGTGGCGTGCCCCTGATCAGTGGCGCCAGCCGGGCCGACCTGGCTTACGCCACCGGCTACGTCCATGCGCAGGAACGCTTCTTCCAGATGGACTTGCTGCGCCGCGTGGGAGCAGGAGAACTGTCGGAGCTGTTCGGACCCAAGGCGCTCAAGACCGATGAAGAACACCGGCTGCACCGCTTCCGCGCCCGCGCCGAGCGCATACTCAAAACGCTGGACCCGGCCGAACGCGCCTTCCTCGAGCACTACGTCAGCGGCGTGAATGATGGCCTGTCGGCGCTGAAGGCCAATCCTTTCGAATACGCGCTGATTGGCGCCAAGCCGCGCCCATGGACAGCGGCCGACTCGATGCTGGTGGTGTACGCGATGTACTTTGACTTGCAGGGCAAGCTGATGCCGCGCGAGATTGCGCGCGGCTGGCTGCAGACGCACACCAGCGCCGAGCAGCGTGCCTTCCTGCTGCCCGAGTATTCACAGTGGGATGCCCCGCTTGATGCCAACAGCGTCAGCGCGCCGCTGGCGCCAATTCCGCCGGCACCGCCATCGTGGTGGGGCGCACCACGCGGCTCGGCCCGCACCGAGCTGGCCTCGGCCGATTTCGTCGACTCAGTCGGCAGCAACAACTGGGCCGTGGCCGGCTCGCGCAGCAGTCATGGCGCCGCCATCGTTGCCGACGACATGCACCTTGGCCTGCAGCTCCCGAATATCTGGTACCGGGTGGCCCTGCAGTTCCCCGATGCGCAGGGCAAGCCGCGGCGCGTGGTGGGCGTTACCCTGCCTGGTGCGCTGCCAGCCGTGGTTGTCGGCAGCAATGGCCATCTGGCCTGGGGCTATACCAATAGCTACGGCGACTACCTCGATCTGGTGGCCTTGGAGGCAAGCCCCGACCGCCCTGGCCAGCTGCGTACGCCAGGCGGGTGGGAGACGCCGGTCGAACACAGCGAAACGATCTTGATCAAGGGCGCACCTGCCCACACCATGGTCGTGCGCGACACTTCGTTCGGGCCTGTGCGCGAAGTGGCAGGGCAGATTTACGCCGTCCACTGGCTGGCCCATCGCGACGATGCCCTCAATGCCAATCCGCGCAAGCTGGAGGAAATTGATAACGTCGAACAGGCGCTGGCTGTGGCGAACACACTTGGCATCCCCGCGCAAAACTTCGTCGCCGGCGATGACAAGGGCAATATCGGCTGGACCATTGCCGGCCTGATGCCGCAGCGCGTACGGCCCGGCGCTGCGGACACCTATCCGATTGGGCTCGACGGCACGGCCGCATCGTTCGCGGGCAGCCTGGCGCCAGCCGATTACCCGCGTGTGCTCAATCCCGCCGACGGCCAGCTTTCCACCGCCAACAGCCGTCAGCTGATCGGCCCGGGCGCCCCGCAAATCGGCGACGGCGGCTTTGATATAGGCGCGCGCAACAAGCAAGTGCGCGATGCCTTGCTGGCGCTGGGACCGAAGACCGATGTGGCGGGCGTCTACAGCGTGGGCCTGGACGACCGCGCCATCTTTATCGCCCCCTGGCGTGAGCGTGCTTTGGCTGTGCTGGATCAAGCGGCAGTGCAGGGCAAGCCGCAGCGTGCCCAGTTCCAGCAGCTGCTCAAGAGCGGCTGGACCGGCCATGCCAGTGTGGATTCGGTCGGCTACCGCCTGGCGCGCCAGTTCATGTGGTCGATGTACGATGTGGTGTACGACGGCGCCAACGGCCAGCTGGAAGCCCTGGGCGACAAGGCCAGCATGGCTTTGATCACTTCGCGCTGGCCGGTGGTGCTGGCGCGTCTGCTGGACGAACAGCCGGCCGCCTGGCTGCCGCCCGGTCACGCCGACTGGAAGGCCGTGCAGCTGGCCGCGATCGACCGCGCCATTGCGGACCTGACCAAGGACGGCAAGCCGCTGAGCGCTGCCACCTGGGGTGAACGCAATACGGCCGCCATCGCCCATCCCATCACCATGGCGGCGCCATTCCTGAAGCGCTGGCTGGCGGTACCGGCCGAGCCGCTGCCGGGTGACGCCAACATGCCGCGTGTGTCGGGCAGCAAATTTGGGCAGTCGGAACGGATGACGGTGTCGCCAGGCAGGGAAGAGCAGGGCATTTTCAACATGCCGGGCGGGCAAAGCGGGCACCCGCTGTCGCCTTACTTCCTGACGGGGCACGAGGATTGGGTCAAGGGCACGCCCACGCCGCTGTTGCCGGGCAAGGCCGAGCACACCCTGACCTTCGTCAAGTAGCGCCTACTTCATCACCTCCGGGAGCGACTTCGCCTTGTGCAGCATGGCGGTGATCAGCTCCTGGGGCGAAGGGTGGCCCAGGTAAAAGCCCTGGACCATGTCGCAGCCGTATTCCTCGAGCAGGACCAGCTGCTCGTCAGTTTCCACACCCTCGGCCACCACCACCATTTTCAGCCCATGCGCCATGGCGATGATGGCGCGCGTGATGGCGGCGTTTTCGGAATCCTCCGGCAGCCCGCAGATGAAGCTTTTGTCGATTTTCAGGGTGCGCACGTCGAAGCGCTTGAGGTAGTTCATCGACGAATAGCCGGTCCCGAAATCGTCGATCGACAAGCACACTCCCAGCGCGCGCAGCTGCTCCAGCGTGGCCATGGTGGCGCGCGCATCGTCCATCAGCGTGCCCTCGGTCAGTTCCAGTTCGAGCAGACGCGGATCGAGCCCGGTTTCGCTTAGCACCGCCATCACGATCTGGGTCAGGTTCTCGTCCTTGAACTGCTTGGCCGACAGATTGACTGCCATGCGCAGTGAGCGCTGGGTCGCCTTCTGCCACTGCCTGGCCTGAATGCAGGCCGTGCGCAGCACCCATTCGCCAATTGGCACAATCAAGCCGGTTTCCTCGGCCAGGGGGATGAATTCCGTGGGCGAGACCAGCCCGCGCTCCGGGTGACGCCAGCGCACCAGCGCCTCCACCCCGACAATGTCACCCGAACTGACATCGATCTGCGGCTGGTACAGCAGGTACATTTCATTGTTCTGCAGTGCCTTGCGCAAGCCGACTTCGAGCTTCACGTGGCTCATAATCTGCATGGTCAGCGAGGAGCTGTACAGTTTCGCGTTGTTCTTGCCGCAGTTTTTGGCGTGGTACATGGCGGTGTCGGCAAACTTGAGCAGCGAGTCGCAGTCGTCTCCATCTTCGGGAAACAGCGAGATGCCGATACTGGCGGTAACGAAGATCTCGTGGCCCTCAATCAGGAAGGGGCGGCGCATCGCATCCTTGACGCGCTGTGCAACATTGAGCGCATTTTCGACCCGTTCCAGGTCGGGAATCAGGATGGTGAATTCATCGCCCCCCAGGCGCGCCAGATTGTGGGGCTGGCCGTTGCGCGACACCAGATCGCAAGGGCGAATGGTTTCGCGCAGACGCTCCGAGACGATCTGCAGCAGATGGTCGCCCACGTTGTGGCCCAGCGTATCGTTGATGCGCTTGAAGGCATCGAGGTCCATGAACAGCACTGCAAACTTCTTGTTGCCATCCTTGGAGCGGTGCAGTTCACGTTCCAGTGTTTCCAAAAAAGCCTGGCGGTTCGGTATGCCCGTCAGGCTGTCGCAATAGGCCAGGCGGCGAATCTGTTCTTCCGTGCGTTTGCGTTCGCTGATGTCGCGCACCAGGCCCAGAACCTGGTCTTCGCCGGTGGCCACCAGGCGCGCTTCGAAGTGGTGTACCGTGCCGCTGCGCGGCATTTCATAGTCGACCGAGCGCACTTGCTGGGTGTCGAGCACGGCGTGCATCTGTTCGATGATGCGCTCGGCAATGTCGGGTGGCAGCATCTGGCTGATATGCTTGCCCACGCATTCGTGCACCGAGGTCGGCGCGGCGGCATCGTGGCCTTGTTCGTAGTCGAGGTAGATGCCGTCCTTGCTGAGCCGGAAAAACGTATCGGGAATGGCCGCCAGCACGGCGCGATTATGTGCATCGGCGATACGCAGGCGCACAATGGCGTCGCTCGCGCGCAGCACGTACAAGACCCGGTGCCCAAGGATCGGCCAGTTGATCGGCTTGGAGATGAAGTCGGTCGCACCAGCCTCGTAGGCGTTGGTCACCGCTTCAATGTCGTCGCCGCCGGTGACCATGATGATGGGTACCGCGGCACCGGTTTCGATGCGGCGAATTTCGCGGCAAGCCGAAAAGCCGTCCATGTTGGGCATGTCCACATCCATCATGATCAAGTCTGGCGCCATGCTTTGAAAGCGTGCCACTGCCTGGCGACCGTCAGCGGCCTCGATGCCGTCCAGGCCCACCTGGCCGAGCATTTCAATCATCAGAAGACGCATCACCGGGTCATCGTCGGCCACCAGCACGACACCGCGTTTGTTGGAGTTAACTGGCATGTCAATTTTCCTTCTCTAGGATGGCATTGAGCGAATGCCGAACCGCCTGGAATTCGTGCTCCATGTCGATGAGGATGCGGGCGGCGCCATCGGTGGTGTCGCTGCGGCCAAGCGTTTCCATCTCTCTGCACATCTGGGCCAGCTTCTCGGCGCCGATGTTGGCGCTGCTCGACTTGAGGCTGTGGGCGGTCTTGCGCAAGCTGGCGCAGTCCAGGGCTGCAATGGCCGTGCGCAGTGTTTGCAAATGGCTGGGCGTGTCGCCGACGTAGGCTGCGATCACTTTCTGCACCAGGGCATCGCCGCCGTCCTTGTTCAACGCGCGGATATTGGCCAGCGCCTGCTGGTTGATGGCGGGGCGCTGGATCACTTCGCGCACCTCCGCGGGCAGCACCGGCGCTTCCTCGTCATGGTGCACGTTCGCGGCAATCGCGATCCCGATCCAGCGCCCAATCACGGCGGCCAGCTGCTGCTGCGTGAACGGCTTGCTGAGGTAGTCGTCCATGCCGGCGGCCAGGCAGGCCTCGCGGTCGCCCTGCAGTGCGTTGGCGGTGATGGCGATGATGGGCAGGGTGCGTCCACGGCCGCCGGCTTGCTCGTAGCGGCGGATTTCGGCGGTAGCGGCAAAGCCGTCCATGACCGGCATCTGGCAGTCCATCAGCACGATATCGAACGGTTCGGCGCGCACTGCCTGCAGCGCTTCGTCGCCGTTGCGGGCGATTTGTACCTTCAGCCCCAGACTAAACAACATCGCTCTGGCCACCTCCACGTTAACGGGATTGTCCTCTGCCAGCAGCACCTTGCGCACCCGTGGCGGCTTGACTGCCAATGGCACTGGCGCAGCGGCCCGCGTTGGCAGCACGGCACGCTGTTCCAGCGGCGCCGTCAGGACCGGTAATTTGGTGCGCGGACGCGTCATGATGCATTCGAACAGATCGCCGGCACGCGCCGGTTTGATCAGCTGGTAAGCCACGCCCGCTTCGCGCCGCTGCACCGGATCGGCCGCAAGGCGGTTGTCGCTCACCAGCAGCAGGCGGGTGGCGGCGGTGGCCGGGTCGCCCTTGATGGCGGCAGCGAGCGACAGGCCACTGGTGCGCTGCAGGTCCATGTCGATGATCGCGACGTCAAATGGCATGCCGCTGCGCGCAGCCGCCGTCAGGCGTTCGACCGCGTCCACCGCCGACAGCGCCGACTGGGTTGCAACCTGCCAGGTGGCCAGCTGCCTTTCCAGTACCACGCGCGTCTCGCTGCGCTCGTCGACTACCAGCACGCGCAAGCCTTCCACGGCCTTGAGCGCGGTGCCGGGATTGTCCACTTCCACGCGGCGCTTGTCGAAGCTGGCCGTGAACCAGAAGATCGAGCCCTGGGTCAGCGCGTTTTCCACGCCGATGGTCCCGCCCATCAGTTCCACCAGCTGACGCGAGATGGCCAGGCCCAGACCGGTGCCGCCGTACTTGCGCGTGGTGGAGTTGTCCGCCTGCGAAAACGCTTCAAAGATCCGGCCGCGCGCATCGCGCGACACGCCAATGCCGGTGTCGTGCACTTCGAAGCGCAGACTCACCTTGGCCGCGTCTTCGCAAATGACCTGGACCTTGGCCAGAATTTGGCCGCGGTCCGTGAACTTGATTGCGTTGCCCAGCAAATTGGCCATGATCTGGCGCAGGCGGTTCGGATCGCCGCAGATGGCGATTGGAATGTCGTTGGCGATGTCGAAATCGAGGGCGATACCCTTGGCCTGGGCTTGCGGGCTGTAGATATTGTTGATGTCGTCCAGCAGATCCCACAGATTAAAGTTAATGTATTCAATGGACAGTTTGCCTGCTTCGATCTTGGAAAAATCCAGGATGTCGTTGATGATCACGAGCAGATGTTCGCCCGAGCGCTTGACGAGCTTAGTGAAGTTGCGCTGGGTTTCTGTCAGTGAGGTGCTGAGCAGCATTTCAGTCATGCCAAGCACACCATTCATGGGCGTGCGAATCTCGTGACTCATGGTGGCGAGGAAAGCACTCTTCGCCCGGCTGGCAGCCTCGGCGGCGTTCTTGGCCTTTTCCAGCTGCTCGGTACGCACGCTGACCTGCCGTTCGAGTTCGTCACGATGATGGGTCAGGGCAGCGCCGCGGCCCTCGATCTGGGCCAGCATGTCGTTGAAGCTGTCGATTAATGTGCCCAGTTCGTCGGTGCGTTCGTGGGCAATGCGCAAGTTGTAGTTCTGGCTGGCAGATACCTTTTGTGCCGCATTGATCAGCTTGGTCACCGGGTCGGCAATACTGCCTTTGAAGCGGCTGGCCAGCACCATCGCCACCACGAGCGAGCCGCCCATCGCCGCGGCAATCATGCCCAGGCTTTTCAACACGTCCAGCCACATGGCGGTCAGGTCCGCTTCGATCATGACGACGCCGATTTGCATATTGTCCAGTCCGGTAACCGGACGAAAACGCCGCATCTTGGTAGACCAGAACGAGCTGCCCTGGCGATTGGAGTGGATCAAGCTGTCGTCGTCGGGATCGACTGCCAAAGTTGCAGGGTCGGCTTCAGCCAGGCCGGGGCGGGCGTACTGCGCGAACAAGACGCCATTGCGGTCAAACAGGGCGGCGGTGGAAATTTCTTCCTTGGCCTTGAGCGCGGACAGGGTTTTGTGGGCGCGGCTGCGATCGTTGAAGGTGAGCGCGTCAACACTGTTGGCGCCAATCACGCCGGCAAAGGAGGACAGTTGCATTCCCTCATCTTTGCGGTGGTTCAATACGGAGGTGACGGTGAAAGCGACGAATACAAACGAGAGTGCGGTACCGGTGGACAGGAACGAGATGATGGTCAACTTCTTGTTCAAACTGGAGCGCTCGAAGTTCAACATGGTGGCGTCGCAAGGTGAGGTGGGAATCGGATTCCGGCAGGAAAAATATACGTGTAAAGAATCCTGACAGCTTTGATGAGGGACAAGGATGCGGGGGAGGAGAGGCGGGGGCGCAACAGAGGGAGATTGCCCAACTACATCGCCCTCGCGAAGGCGGGGGCCCATGCCACTGTGCCGAATTCGGTTAGGTGGAATAGGCCCCCGCCTTCGCGAGGGCGATGGTGGTGGGCTTACAGTTGCTTAATCACGCGGGAAGCGGTTTTTACCTCGCGGCGGGTTTGGCAAATCGGGATGGGTCGAGCTTGACGTTCAGCTCGACTTTCTCAACCACAATCGTCATGCGTTCCTTTGCCCCGGACAGGCCGATTTCAATTTTATGCGGCAACTTGATGCCGTCAACAACACGGTAATCGCTGCTTAAAATATCGATCTGTTTCATCTGCCCCATCACTGGCCCCAACTGCGTCCGTTTAAGCTCGAGGTGGGTCGCCGCATCAAGCCACACCGTGGATGTCTTGCCGTTGGGACGTGTCACGCGCAGCGATTGCGCCGCTTTGCCGTCCACAAGTGCGTCACCGAGATAGGCGACCTTGATGCCGCGGCCAGCGGGACCAATCAAAGCATCGTCAAATTCGGCTTCCTCGATGAGCGCGTTAGCCTCGTCGCCGGTCATGGCAAACGGCACTGATCCACCCGGCACGAAAGGGTCGATCTTCCATGCGACCTTGCCGTCGAAAGCCATGACTTGCACAGTGTCCTGGATCGTGACTTCTTTGTGGATCAGATTGGGGCGGCGCGCCTCGACGGTAACAGGCAACTCAAACGGTGCGGCGCCGATCAAACGCATGGCGACACGCCGACTCTGGATCTGGTCGACCGGGCCGATTGCTTTGGCGTATTGATCCAGCACGGTTTGTGCGTTGGGTGCGGCATTCACCGAGGTGGAAAGGGAAAGCAGAGCAGCAAACAGAAGCGGAAGAGGGCGCATGATATTCTTTCAAAAAAGGTGGACAAGGGTCAGGCTTTTCTACGGCCATTCAACACAACACCGACAATGGTGCTGCGAACCAGCAAGGCGTAACTGGCCAGCATTACGCCAAACGCCACTGCAAGAATCAGAAGGAATTTCAACAACCACGGCCAGGCGAACGGCGCCACGATCCTCTGCAGGCCAACCACCAGCGGCAAGTGCACGAGGTACATCCAGTACGAGGCATCGGCCAGGTAGCGCAACGTGGCGTTCGGCGCGGCCAGGAAACGATGCGCCATGCCAATCAGGGCGAGAGCCCAGCTCCATGCGCCAAAGCTATAGCTCGCCGCATAGAGGAGTTTGGCGCCGCCTTGAGGGACAGGCATCAGCAATGGCGTGAGTCCTGCGTGCGCCAGGCAATAGCCGGTGCAAGCGCAGGCAATGGCAAGATTGCGCGGCCAGCCCTTGCGCCAGATGGTCAGGGTGTCAGGATGCGATTGCACCAGCCAGCCGAACAGGAATGCGCTGCCGAAACTGACCAGGGCGGCCGAGTTGGGCATCAAGGACTGGTCCGGCGTGGGAATACCGAACCACATCATCCAGTAAGCCTGGAAATACAGGCTCAAACACATCGGCGCTGCCAGCAGTATCAGGCCCCAAGGTTGCAGCAGGAGATGCGTGAGGCGGGTGGCGGAGAAACGCCGGAGCAGCGACAGCGCAACATAGAACCAGCCCAGCAGATACAGGAACCACAAATGCATCAGCGGAAAAGCGGGTAGCGAGATATGCCAATACGCGCTTGGCACCTTGCCCGCCCACATCAACGCAGGAAACAACAGCAACCAGCCGAGGACCAGCGGCAGACCGATTCGACGCAGCCGGTCCTTGAAAAACGCGGCAGGACCCAGCTTGTTCAAACCTGCATGTGCGACGAAGCCGGCAATTAGAAAGAAGGTCAGCATGCGCAGCATGTGAATCACAAAAAACATCACGGAGAGCAGAACGCTGCTTTGCGCATCGTCTACCAGCCAGATTTGCGGGCCGGGCAGGAAAGACATGCTCGCGTGCAGTACCACCCCCAGCAGCAGGGCGATGCCGCGCACAGCGTCGATACTGTGGACGCGCGTCTCCCCCGCCGCCAAGTCGTGCTTGTCGGTTTTCATGCTTACTCCGGATGTCAGATAAAGTCGGTCTTGCGCGCTTGCAGCCACAGGGTGGCGCAGATGGCGAGGACGGCGGTGCCCAGTTGCACGGCCAGGAACGTGAGCGCGGTTGCGCTCCAGACAATCGTGTCGCCCGTCATGCTGGCCTTGATGTCAGACGCGTTCGATGCAGCATACATCACGGCTTGAAACGCGAGGTTGCTGATAATTTGCGTGGCGATGGTCCACTGCATCGATTCGGTCACAATGCCCACGCACAGGATCAGTACGGCACTCAGGGCAACGGTGCCGAACAGTATGCTGGCGTAGGGGATCAAGCCATCCGGAAGGGAAGATCGCGCCACGATCGTGGCGAAGGTGGTCGCGACCAGCGCGCTCCACGGCAGGAAGAACAACACCATGTTGACCAGCAGCTTGGAACACGTGTAGTCAGCCGGGGTGATGGGCATGCTCATGATAAACGCCAGCGTGTGTTCCTTGCGTTCGCCCACCACGGTTGCCATAGGCGGATGAAAACCCAAGGCCATCATGGCGGTGATCAGCAGCACGGTTCCGCCATAAAAGAAGGCTTGCTGCGCAACACCCAGCATGCACACAGCGGCGATTCCCAAAGCCGAGTACAGCAGCGCCGGCACCAGCAAGAGGCGCAAGTCTTTCAAGATCAAGATCCGGATCATATGGATATTCATGCTGCAGCCTCCCCGCGACGGCCCATGACCGTATTGACGAAAATTTCTTCCAGACTCATTGATTGCACCGCGTGGATGCTGGCACCGGCAGCCTGGCAGGTGCCAGTGATTTCATCCGTAAAATTGCTTGTGGTAAGGATGCGGCTACGACCTTCGCCCACCAGCGACACCGTTCCCGGCATGGCGGGCAAAATACGGCCGGGCGGCAGGTCCAGCTGAATGCGGCGCCAGCGCTCGAGATAGTTTTCCTTGTCGTCTGCATCGATAATGCGGCCCCGGTCGATGAAGGTGATGGCGTCGGCAATCTGCTCCACATCGCGCGTGTTGTGGGAAGAGAACAGGACCGTGCGTTCTTCATCCACCATGGCATGCATCAGTTCTGCCAGGACTTCGTGCCGGGCAACCGGATCGAGCCCGGTGGTCGGTTCATCGAGGACCAGCAGGCGGGGGCGGCGCGCCAGTGCCAGCAGCAAAGCCGCCTTGACGCGCTGACCGTGCGACAAGCCCTTGATTTTCTGTTCCGCCTTCAGATCGAAGCGGCCCAGTAAAGCCTTCGAGTACGTGGCATCCCAACGCGGGTAGACCGAGGCCACCAGATCCATGTGCCACTGCAAGCTGGCACTGCCGTACAGGCGCAAATCTTCGGACACGAAGCCGATTTCCTGCTTGGCCAGGGCTTGCTGTGACGGCATTGCATGGCCCAGTACCTGCACGCTGCCGCTGGATTGATGATTCAGGCCCATCAGGATGCGGATGGTGGTCGATTTCCCCGCACCATTTGCACCGAGAAATCCCATGACGCTGCCCTTGGCCACCGACAGGTCCACCTGGTCCAAGGCAAAGTGTGGATAGCGCTTGCAGACGGCGCGTAGTTGCACTGCCAGTGAGTCCATTATTGTTCCTTTGCTTGGTGAAGTGCCTGGTCGAGGCGGGCGCTGATTTCTTTCGGTTTCAGCCCCAGCAATTGGCCGAGACGCACGGCCTGGGCCAGCACGTCTGTCAACTGTGCCTCCCACTGCGCCGGATCGAGCTTGGGCGCATGGGCCACGATGGAGCCACGGCCGGGCTGGGTGAGAATGACACCCTGCTGTTCCAGCTCCTGATAGGCCCGCTTAACGGTAATGACGCTGACGCTCAAATTCGCAGCGAGTTGACGAATGGAAGGAATTTCCGCGCCGGCAGGCCAGTCGCCCGCGGCGACCTTGTGCCGTACCTGCTCGATGATCTGCAGGTACATGGGGCGTCCATCAGTTTGCGAAATGACGAATGTACTGTGTATGTCCATATACACAGTATATACACTATGCACGGTCGTGCAAGCGATTTTTGCGGACGAAAAAAAAGGACGCCGGGCAGCGTCCTTTGTTGAGCAGGCTAGCAGCAGCCGCCCCGTTTGCCGGCGCCGCCGTAGCGGGCCTCCTGTCGTTCGCGGAAAAATTCCTCGTACGTCATCATCGGATCGCCCGGATGGGTTTTTTCCATGTGCGCGACGTAGGTGCTGTACTCGGGCAAGCCGACCATCAGGCGCATGCTCTGTCCCAGATAGCGGCCGGCCTGAACGAGTTCGCTGAACATGATCAGGCCTGCGCCATGGGTTGCAGCACGAACGGGGATTCCTTTGCGCTTGGGGAACCATTGGCGCGCGCCGCAAGGACCGTTTTGATGCCAAACACCAGCACCGCCAGCACCACCACCATGAAGAAGCCCGCCAGCGACGCATCGACGTAGTCGTTAAAGACAATGCGCTGCATCTGCTCCATGTTTTTGGCCGGGGCCAGCAGCACGCCTTGATCAATCGCCGCCTGGAACTTGTGTGCGTGGGCGAGGAAACCGATCTTCACGTTTTCGTGGAACATTTTCTGCCAGCCGGCTGTGAGTGTGCACACCAGCAGCCACGCGGTTGGCGCCATGGTGACCCAGGCATAACGTGCCCGCTTCATCTTGAACAGCACGCAGGTGGCAAGAATCAGCGCGATGGCAGCCAGCATTTGATTGGCAATGCCGAACAGTGGCCACAGTGTATTAATGCCGCCCAATGGATCGACCACGCCCTGGTACAGGAAGTAGCCCCAGGCTGCCACGCACAGCGACGTGGCGATCAGGTTGGCCGGCAAGGATTCCGTGCGCTTGAGCGAAGGTGCAAACGCCCCCAGCAGATCCTGCAGCATGAAGCGACCAGCGCGGGTGCCCGCATCGACTGCGGTAAGGATGAACAGCGCCTCGAACAGAATGGCGAAGTGGTACCAGAAGGCCATCATGGCTTTGCCGCCCACTGCGCCGGACAGAATATGCGCCATCCCCACAGCCAACGTCGGTGCGCCGCCGGCGCGCGAGATGATGGTGGTTTCGCCCACATCCTTGGCCGTTTGCACCAGCATCTCTGGCGTGATGACGAAGCCCAGCTGGCTGACGGCCGCTGCCGCCGATTCTGCCGTGGTGCCAAGCAAGGCTGCCGGGCTGTTCATGGCGAAATAGATGCCAGGCTCAATGGTGGACGCAGCCACCAGTGCCATGATGGCGACAAACGATTCCATCAGCATGGCGCCGTAGCCGATAAAGCGCGCGTGCTGCTCGTTCTCGATCATTTTTGGGGTGGTGCCGGAAGCGATGAGTGCGTGGAAGCCGGACACCGCACCGCAGGCAATGGTAATAAAGAGGAAGGGGAACAGGCTGCCCGACCAGACCGGGCCGGTCCCATCGATAAACTTGGTGACCGCTGGCATTTTCAGTTCAGGCGCGACAAACAAAATGCCAATGGCCAGCGCAACGATGGTGCCAATTTTAAGGAAGGTGGACAAGTAATCGCGCGGCGCCAGCAGCAGCCAGACGGGAATGACGGAAGCCACAAAGCCGTAGCCGATCAGCATCCAGGTAAGTTCCACCCCGGTAAAGGTGAACATGGGGCCCAGAACGGGATGGCCGGCAACATACTGCCCGCCAAAGATGGCTGCCATCAGCAGCACAAAGCCGATCAGCGATACCTCGCCAATGCGGCCCACACGCACATAGCGCGAATACACGCCCATGAATAGCGCAATGGGAATGGTGGCCATGACGGTAAAACTGCCCCACGGCGAGCCGGTCAGCGCCTTGACGACGATGAGCGCCAATACCGCCAGGATAATGACCATGATCATGAAGGTGCCGAAGAGCGCGATCACGCCCGGTATTTCACCCAGTTCCGACTTGATGAGGTCGCCAAGCGAACGCCCGTCACGCCGGGTGGAAATGAAAAGGACCATGAAGTCTTGCACCGCACCGGCAAAGACCACGCCAGCGAGAATCCACATCATGCCCGGCAGATAGCCCATTTGCGCGGCCAGCACAGGCCCGACCAAGGGGCCGGCGCCAGCGATGGCGGCGAAGTGGTGGCCAAACAGCACGTAGCGATTGGTGGGAACGAAGTCGAGCCCGTCATTGAACTTGTTGGCCGGTGTTTGACGCGTTGCATCGAGCTTGACCACACGCTCGGCGATGAACTTGCTGTAGAAGCGGTAGGCGATCAGGTACACGCACACTGCTGCGGCAACGACCCAGATGGCATTGATGGTTTCGCCGCGCATGAGGGCGATGTAGGCCAGGGCAATGGCGCCGCCGACCGATAGCGCGGCCCAGCCGGCCTGGCTTGTGAGACGATTCATGTGACTCCTCCTGTAGTTTTTATGTGCCGCACGAAGTTAGACCATTTAAACCGGTCGGGATTCCATGCAGCTTGGAGCGAGTATTCGCCAGGGCCGGGAGCGCGACAAGCGCAGCACTACGCAAGCGCCTGCGTAGTACTACGTAGGCGCGCAGGGCATAAGCAACGTAAAATCCATGCATGGAATCAATGAAGCTCAGGCAAAAGGTCATCCTGCTGGCGGTCACCCCGCTGATTCTTGCACTGTGCGTGATCGCCCTGTTTGTGCGGCACCAGGCCATTACCCTGGCCGAGCAGCAGCGCGAAACCATCCAGCAAGCCTACCTGGCCAGCAAGGAAATCGAGCTCAAACATTACGTGGCCATTGCCGCGCAATCGATTGCCCACCTGACCGGGTCGGGCCGTACTGACGCGGCCACCATGGACGAAGCCAAGCGCATCTTGTCCTCGCTGAGTTTCGGCAACGACGGCTACTTTTTTGTCTACGACTACCAAGGCAACAACCTGATGCATCCGCGCCAGCCCGAACTGGTGGGCCGCAACCTGTGGGAGCTGCGTGACGCCAGTGGCGAACCCACCATCCAGCGCCTGGTGGCGCGCGCCAAGGCCGGCGGCGGGCTGCAGCGCTACATGTGGGCCAAGCCCTCGTCCAGCAAGACCGCGCCCAAGCTTGGCTACGTGGTGCCGGTGGCGAACTGGGGCTGGATGATGGGCACCGGGATCTACCTGGACGACGTGGACGCGGCGCTGGCCAAGATCGACGCCCAGCAGTCGCGCAATATCCGCGGCACCATGCTGTGGATCGCCGCCATGGCGATTGTGAGCGCGCTGGTGGTGGCGGGATCGGGCTACGCGCTCAACGTGAGCGAACTGCGTGTGGCTGACGCAAAGCTCAAGGTATTGGCGCAGCGCGTGGTGGAATCACAGGAAGAAGAGAGGGCGCGCCTGTCGCGCGATCTGCACGACGGCATTAGCCAGTGGCTGGTGTCGATCAAGCTGCAGATTGAGGCCGGCGTGATTCGGCTTGGCGGCAGCGCCGAGCAGCAGCAGGCCGCGCGCGCCAGCTTTGAGCACACGGCCCATCAGCTCAATGACGTGCTGGGCGAAGTGCGGCGCATCTCGCACAATTTGCGGCCCGCCCTTCTGGATGACCTGGGGCTGGCCGCGGCGCTCGATCACCTGGCGCAGGAATGCACGCACAACGCCGCCGTGCCGGTGCGCTTTCGGGCCGAAGGCAGCACGGAGGCCTTGCCGCATGTGGTGAACACGGTGTTGTTCCGCATCGCTCAGGAAGCGTTAACCAACATCGAACGGCATGCCCAAGCCAGCTGCGTTGACATCACACTGATCCGCGACGGCCGCAAAGTAATCTTGCGCATTGCTGACAATGGCAGCGGCTTCGACCCCGCCATGGTGGCCAGCCACCCGAAACGCGGCATCGGCCTGCGCAACATGATGGAGCGGATGGAAGCGATCGGCGGTGAGCTGCAAATTGATTCAATGCCGGACGGCACGATAGTACAAGCATCGGTGGAGGCGGGCGCATGAACGAGACCATACACATTTTGCTGGTGGACGATCATCCGCTAGTGCGCGACGGGTTGCGCGCGCGGCTGGAGGCAGTGCCGTATCTGAATGTGGTGGCCGAGGCGGGTGGCGCGGAGGAAGCGCTGGAGCAGGCGGCGCACTGCAAGGTCGATCTGGTCCTGATGGACATTAACATGCGCGGCACCAGCGGGATTGAAGCGACGGCGCAGTTTCGGGCGCGCTTTCCGGCGATCGCGGTGCTGATTCTGTCGATGCACGACAAGCTGGAATATGTGAGCCAGGCGATGCAGGCTGGCGCGCGCGGGTATGTGCTGAAAGACGCGCCGGGCAAGGACATTGTGCTGGCCATTGATACGGTGATGGCAGGCGGGATCTATTACAGTGCGGCCCTGGCCAGACAGCTGGCGCGCCCGCTGGTGCAGGACAACCAGCTGACCGTGCGTGAGCAGGAAGTGCTGCAGCAGCTGGCCAAGGGCGAGTCGAACAAGCAGATCGCCAAGGTGCTGGATTTGTCGGTGCGGACGGTGGAAACGCACCGGCTCAATATCAAGCGCAAGCTGGGGATAGAAGGGCAGGCGGAGCTGATCAAATACGCGGTGCAGCACGCCAGGTTTGATCCGTAGAGCAATAGCATGCAACCACCACATCGCCCTCGCGCAGGCGGGGGCCCATACCACGCTGGCTTTACCTCTTACGGATGCGTGCCATAGGCCCCCGCCTACGCGAGGGCGATGTAAGTACGGGGCGTCTCCGAAATCGATAGCCCAAAGCACCCGTATCAAACACGCCCTTTAATTTAGTTACATCTGCAAGAAACAATCGTTAAAAGCGTATCCCAGAAGCAACTAATTTGATTGTGTTTCAGTATCATCCCCCTTATCATTGAGTAAGACCCCTAGTGAGATGCAGATGGCCCCGACCGATACCCAGACCTTCCCCATTGTAGGAATTGAAGCGGTATCAAACATGCAAAACGCGTGGGCAGCACTATGCCTGCGCGTGCAGCCCGCCGACGGCGATTTGACGGCCGCCCTGCACAGCGTATTCCGCCTGCCAGATGTACTGACCGCCATTGCACCGCTGCCTGCGGTATTGATGCTGGACTCACCCGACGTGCTGACAGAATCGCTGCTTGAATCCATGCCTGCCGCGCGCGTCATGTTCGCGATCCAGGCCAGCGCCATGGCCAACGATGCACAGCGCAACCGCCTGCTGGCCTTGCAGGCGAGCGGCTACCGCATCCTGATCGACGGCCCGCTGCCCGAAGGCGTCAAACAACACCCCGAAATGCGCGCCGTTGCGCGTGACTTCAGCAACGAAGCGCCCTTGCGCGAAGTGCTGCCGCTGATGTTTGGCCCCCACCTTGCGCACGGCGTGAACAGCGCCGCGCGGCGTGCCCAGTGCGCGCGGGTAGGGTACGAATGGTTCTCTGGCGATTTTCCGCTGCACCCCGAGCCGTCGAGCGAACCGAATGACGGCAGCTCGCGCAAGCGCCTGATGACCCTACTGGGCCTGCTGGCGCGCGACGCCGAAACGCGCGACATCGAAACACTGCTCAAGCAGGACCCTGCGCTGTCGTACCACCTGCTCAAGCTGGCCAACTCCGCCGCGTTTGCACACAGCGTTCCCATCACCAGCTTTGGGCAAGCCATCAGTGTACTTGGCCGGCGCCAACTGCAGCGCTGGCTGCAACTGCTGCTGTACGCACGCCAGCAACCTGACGGTTTGGCCAACCCGCTGCTGCCGGTGGCTGCCTTGCGCGCTGCGCAGATGGAAGCCCTGTGCAAACTGGACGGCGGCGAGCGTGACGACCAGGACCTGGCCTTCATGACCGGCGTGTTCTCGCTGTTGGATTTGCTGTTTGCCATGCCGATGGAAGAAATCGTCGGCACCTTGAATTTGCCATCGCTTGCGGGCGACGCGCTGCTTACGCGCAGCGGGCGCTTTGGCGACATGCTTTCCCTGACCGAAGCGCGCAGCGCGACGCCGGCCATGCTGGAGCAGGCGCGGATAGCGCCGCAGGCATGGTGGACGACGCAGCTGGCGGCCTATCACTGGGCGATTCAAGTTAGCCGGAACCTGTAGCATGTTCCTGCGCCCGGCCACCGACATCATGAGCAGCAGCGCCGCCTTGTGCGAAGCGGTGATGCACATGCGCGGCGATTTTCTGGCCGACGAACTGGGACGCATCGCCCGCAGTCTGCTGGGCAGCCCGTTCGGCGTCTTCGTACCCGCCGCGCCAGACGGCGAAGCGCAACCCGCCCCCGAACCCTTCCCCGCGACCATGGTGGGGCTGGTGCAGGACATTGTGTGCAGTGGGCGCCGGTTTGGCTATTACGCCGTGTGGGGCCGGCCGCTGTACGACAGCGGCGACCGCCAGCACATGTCCAGCCTGGCCAACCTGACTGGCAACCTACTGCAGATGCACGCCATGGCGCTGCGTTCCTCGCACGCGTACATCGAGATTGAACGTCAACTGTCGCACCAGGCGCAGATACTGGACCAGATTCACGAGTCGGTGCTGACGATGGACCAGACAGGCTACATCACCAGCTGGAACAAGGGTGCCGAGCGCCTGTTCGGCTACACCGCGCAAGAAGCGATTGGCCGCAACGTGCTGTTCTTGTACGTGAACGAAGATCCCGCCTTCCACGACGCGTTCATGGAGCAGGGCGGGCAAGTGATGGAAGTGCGGCGCCGGAAAAAATCGGGCGAAGTCTTCTGGGCCAGCCTGTCCTTGGCGCCGCTGAAGGATTTGCAGGGCCGGCCCGCGGGATTGATCGCCTACCTGAGCGACATTACCGACCGCAAGCGCACCGAAGAAAGGCTGCACCAGCTGGCCTACCACGACAGCCTGACCAGCCTGCCCAACCGCACGCTGTTGACCAAGCTGCTGGACCAATCGATGGCAGTCGCGCAGCGTAACGACGCCAGCGGCTGCGTGCTGTTCATCGATCTCAATCGCTTCAAGCAAGTGAACAACGCCCTGGGGCGGCGCATTGGCGACGAGCTGCTGCGCCAAGTCGCGCAGCGCTTCAAAGCCGCCTTGCGCGACCAGGACGTGGTGGCGCGCGTGTCGGGCGACGAATTTGCCGTTGGCCTGTTCGACCTGCGCCAGCACTTTGAATCGACCACGGTCGCACGCAAGCTGCAGGCGGCGCTGGTGGAACCGTTTTTGATTGAAGGGCATGACCTGCGCGTGGGCGCCAGCATTGGCATCAGCGTGTATCCGCAGGACGGCACCGACGCCGAATCGCTGCTGCGCACGGCCGACATTGCGATGGCGCGCGCCAAACAGACCGTGGGCGGGGCCGATGACGGCGTGGCCTTCTACAGCCAGGAGATGAACCAGGGAATGCAGGAGCGTATGCGCCTGGAGACTGACCTGCGCTACGCCCTGCACAACGGCGGCCTGCTGCTGCATTACCAGCCCAAGTTTGAAATTGGCAGCGACCATATCGTTGGCGCGGAAGCGCTGGTGCGCTGGCAGCACCCTGTGCGCGGGCTGGTGCCACCGTCCGAATTTATTCCGCTGGCAGAATCGACCGGCTTGATCGTGCAATTGGGCGAGTGGGTGCTGGAAGAAGCCTGCGCCCAGGCCGCGCTGTGGAAGCAGGCCGGCGTGGCGCCGTTTCGTTTGGCCGTGAACGTGTCTGCGCGCGAGTTCAGCGCGGGCCTGCCGATGCGGGTGTCGAACACGCTGGCGCGGCATGGCCTGGAGCCGTGCTGGCTGGAGCTGGAGATCACCGAGAGCACGCTGATGCACGACATCGAGCGGGTGATCAACATCATGGACCAGATCAACGCGCTGGGCGTGACCTTGTCGCTGGATGACTTTGGGACCGGGTATTCGAGTTTGTCTTACCTGAAGCGCTTTCCGATTGATACGCTCAAGATTGACCGCTCGTTCACCACCGGACTGCCGGGCGACAGCAATGACTGCGCGATTGCCAGCACCATTATCAGCATTGGGCAGCAGTTGGGACACAGGGTGATTGCCGAGGGCGTGGAGACAGTGGAGCAGCTTGAATTCCTGCGGGGAGCGGGGTGCGACGAGGTGCAGGGGTATCTGTTTTCGCGGCCGCTGGCGGCCGATGTATTTGAGCAGGCGCTGAAGGATAATTGGACCGCTTGAAGGGGTTGGGCGGGGCGGGTGTCCAGGCGGCGGTGAATTCTGTATAATGCGGGGCTGCAGGAAGCGTGGCCGAGTGGTTGAAGGCACCAGTCTTGAAAACTGGCGAGGGTTTGCGCCCTTCGTGAGTTCGAATCTCACCGCTTCCGCCAGATCTTGAACATCAAGCCCCACACGATGGGGCTTTTTTTCGTCTCCTCATAGGAGAAATCTCAAAAGTTTGTCCCAGGTTGTGCGATAAGATCCCGCTCAATCCAGCTTTCATTTGTGGGTAGATTTGTGGGTAGGAATTTATGGCCTCTCGGATCAACAAACTCTCCGCCATACTCGTTGGCAGGCTCGACAAGCCTGGCTACCATGGGGATGGTGGCGGACTTTGGCTGCAGGTGTCGCGGTCTGGATCAAAGAGCTGGATCTTTCGTTACATGCGCGATGGCCGGTCGCACGAGATGGGGCTGGGGTCTTGCATCACCGTGGACCTGGCCGGCGCGCGCGCGAAGGCGAGGGCGTGCCGGCAGATGCTGCTCGATGGTGTCGATCCGCTGGGGCAGCGGCGCGATGCGCGGCGTGCGCATGCTCTTGATGAAGCGAAGCGCATCACGTTCGATGAATGTGCTGCGGCGTATATCGATGCGCATCGGGGGAGCTGGAAGAATACGAAGCATGTGGCCCAGTGGGAGAACACCATCGCCACGTATGCGAGTCCGTTGATTGGCGGGCTGCCCGTGGCGGCTGTCGATACGGACCTGGTGGTCAAGGTGTTGCGGCCCATCTGGCGAAACAAGACCGAGACGGCGGTGCGTCTGCGTGGACGCATCGAGGCCATACTCGGTTGGGCGACCGTCAGCAAATTCCGGCAGGGGGACAACCCGGCGCGCTGGCGCGGGCATCTCGATAATCTGCTGGCCAATCCGAACAAGATCGCACCGGTGAAGAACCATCCCGCGCTTCCGTGGCGCGACGTGGGTGGCTTCATGGACGAACTGCGCGCGTGCGAGGGCGTGGCTGCGCGGGCCATCGAGTTCACGATCCTCACTGCGTGCAGGTCGGGCGAAGTGCGTGGCGCCAGGTGGAGCGAGATCGATCTCGTTGCGAAGGTGTGGACGATTCCGGCCGGACGCATGAAGGCGGGGAAGGAGCACAGGGTTCCCTTGTCGATTGCGGCGATGGTCCTTCTGAAGTCATTGGAGCGCGTTGGCGACGTTGTTTTCCCTGGCCGGGGCAAAGACCTGCCTTTGTCCGATATGAGCCTGACGGCCGTTTTAAGGCGCATGGGGCACGGGGACATCACGGTGCATGGCTTCAGGTCCACCTTCCGCGACTGGTGCTCGGAGGAGGCGAGCAACGCGTTCTCGCGCGAGGTGTGCGAGCATGCGCTGGCTCACAGCTTGCCGGACAAGGTGGAGGCGGCGTATCGGCGTGGAGATCTGTTCGAGAAGCGGGTGACGTTGATGCAGGCGTGGGCGAGCTATTGCGCGGCGTGGCCCTGAGCGCCGGTTAATCACAATGGCACGTCAAGTACAATAGCGTTGCCGGCCACAAGCTGCCGTTGCCCACAGCGAGAAAATGCAGATGGATTGGACTTACAACACGATATGGATGGATCGCTTGCCACGAGGCCAATTGGCGACCATCGAGTTTGAACGCGGTAAGGCCTTGTCTGAAGCAGTGGCAGGTGCAACGTACTATCGTATTCAGAGGTTCAAAACCAAGGAGCCCGGCTTTCATGGGCTGAGTGGCGTCACCTCAGCTGAATACGTTGAAATGAATTTTTCAAACATCACGTCCTTCTCGGAAATCGCAAAACTAGGCAAAATCAAGCGCCTTGAACTTAGTTGGTGCCTGAAGCTTGAGAGCGACGCAGGACTCTCCGGTATAGGAGATCATCTCGAATGGCTCCATGTGAACACGTCGCGAAAGTTCAGTCCGAAGAGTGACCTGTTTGACCTTCGCAATCTGAAGGTTCTATGCTTGAACGGGTGCGCGCCACTAGACAATCTTCGCTTTCTGGAGAAAATGCCGAACCTGCTGGACTTCCGATTTGTTGACACAAGCGTTCTTGATGGCGATCTGACGCCACTGATGAATCATCCCAAGCTTGTAAATGCGGGCTTTCTGGACAAGCGTCACTACAATCTCAAGAGCGCGGAGGTTGAAGAGCATCTTAAGGTGCGCAATGAAAGTGCGAAGGAGTACGTGTCCAAAGGGGAATTTAGAACGTACCGATACAAGGCGTTCGGCGCAACGGGGCATCTTTGCCACGAAGACTGATATGCGGCCGGCCCTTTACCTCCTGATTCTACTATCTCTACCATCAGCTGCATTGGCTGAGAACTGCCGTGAGAAACCGTTTTGGTTTTCTGACGAAGCTTGTAGTAAAACGACTCTGGAAGACACGTCCATGCAAGTAGAGAAGGCCAACTCGGCGTTAGTGAAAGGTGCGGACAACACGCGCAGGCCAATGCTGATTGCAGCGCATGAGGCGTGGAGAGACTATCGTATGAAGCAGTGCGGTGTTGAGTTAGACCTCACTCGCATCCAGCACTCACGGAATTCAGAAAATGGCACAGCAGCTCCGTCGTACGAGCGCTCGTGTCTGATACGGCTGAACGACACTCGTCTCATCGACTTGAACGCCCTCTCGAAACGGTCCTAACGCTGTGACGCCCATATACGAGATCGATTTTGAGAAGATGGTCCTCAAGGCGCAGACCAACCTAAACGAGGCCTACAAGCACTATTCGTTGCCGACTAATGCGCTCTCGCATGAATTCGTAGAGATAAAGCTGCAGACTTGCATATTCCAATACGATGTGTGCGTGGAGATGACGACGGTGCTGCGCAATCAGCCCATTGGCTTCGCGCTATCCGTCGCTCTTAAGGGATTGGTACTGCGGCTGTTTGAGTTTGACGCGCGCTTGAGGACAACGCTGCTACCTAGGTTGCTGGCTCTAGCAGAGGCGCGTGACATCGCGGTCGAAGCAAGCGCTATTAACGATCTGAAGCGACGGTGGAAAGCGGAACTCAAGCAACTGAAAGGCTGGCACCCCGTTCGCAATCACGCCGCAGGCCACTACGATCAAGACGTTAAGAAGCAAGTCGAAGCATTAGAGACCGTGAGGTTTGAGGAGGTCATGAGCGTGGCGGCTGGGTTTCTGCAGTTCGCGCAAAGTTTGATCGTAATCCTTCGCGATGCCGGGCAGGGAGTAGTGTCCGATCAGAGACCATTCCCCGTCCCCGAAGGTTCCAGAGAGTCCCAGCCCTAAGGTTGCACCAGACTTCATCAGGCTGCTGGAGCACGTCGAACCGTAAGGATCAGCGCGGGAAGTCCTCGTAAGATTTCGGCACGTAGCCCCAGATCCTGAGGATGTCGCCGCGTACCTCGAATTCGAAACCGATCTGTTTGACGATCTCAGAAATTTCAACCGTATGGTCAATATTGGAAGGTGCGAGCAGCATCCCTTTTGCGGGGACCGGCTCCCATAGACCGATATCAAACCATTCGACGGACGCGAACGGAAAAGGCAAATGGTAGAACCACTCAACGTCCCAATCGGAAATATGCCCGGTCACCGATTTGGACCGGTAAGACGGACGCCATTCCGTCAGACTGCGGAAGTGATTGATCAGCTCATTCCAGCGAGTGTTGTTTGACACGGCACCTAAGTTCCTGGCAGCGACGGCCGCGTCAATTTTTTTTCGTACTACCTCGTTGCTTCCGGTTCCGGCGTTTGGCAAGTCATTCATGGCGTTCTTGGGTATTAGTGTGCTGCGTCGACCGGTTGAATCCGGACCTCAAAGCAGCCTACGCGACTGCACAATCGTATTCGCGGCATGTTATTTTTGGGAGGAAGGAAGGGTTATTATTTCGCCTTCTGCATTAGATTTGGGATTGCGACGACAACTGCTTTCGTCTTTCGATTCACAGTTGCGGAACTGATCACTACCGTATCGACAGGCCGTTCGGCAGCAACGTACAGCTCGAAAATTCGATGGTCACCGTCGAAAGAAGTCCTGAGAGTCAGATTCAGCTCCCACTCCTCAGGTATGCGCTCATATCCTTCAAGTGCGGATCGAGTCGCAACACGGGCAAATTCCTTTAACTCGTCCAACTCTGTCATTGACGTGGAGATGCCCCGCATTCGTTCCAGCGCTGCCCCGGGGGCTACAACAAGTCTAGGAGATCCATCGCAGTTTCTGACTGCTGACTTCCCCATGGGTGCCAAATTTGATATCCCATCCATAGCCGCACCGTGTAGCCCATTGCACCTGCACATGCACGGTAGACTTTTGCTCGCTCAAGCAAAATGCCACGTAAGGCACTCGAGACAATTTCACTTCTGGATCAGCAATCACCTGTCCAGATACTAAGCGCCAAGAATTAATGGCTGAATTCCGGAAGGGAAACCCCAGATCGTCAGTATCAAAGTGATGAAACTGTAGGACCGGAATTTCGACCGAGCAAAACTCTTTGCCCATTTCGTTCCACGCCTTGACAATCCAGTTCAATGTTGGTGACAGTAGAGACATGACAAGCAAAGAATAGTTTTGACGTGACTGGCCGCTTCTAGCCGGTTACTGCCGATTGTACTCGACATCAAAATGCTGTCGGCGAATTGCCCGCGGCCGCCCGAGGTGGACTGTTTCGTCGTGACCTAAAGGCTTATATCGAGGCGATTGATCTCGAAATCGACATGGCCTTCGTTCGCGGCGCCCATCTCAATCACAAAACCTTGCACTTCAACTAGCCCTCTCTCAGCGTCGATAACGCGTCCCCGTCCACGATAGGCGTAATGGCTGATCCGTTCAAGGTAATCTGAGGACAGCGCCTCCTTTTGGTCGGCCGGCCAGTCAGACAAATAAGCCGCCCGAACATCGGCATCCAGAACCGTTAGACGGTTTGCGATGACATCGCCCACCTTGAGGCTGCACGGATAGCAAAATGCAACCAGCTCACCTTGTTCGCTTCGGAGCGTAACTGACGGTGCTTCATCGTCAGGTGGGTCGACCAAAATCACGGTGAGGTTTTTCATGGCGTTGATGGGCATGCAATCGTGGATCGGAGTTGACGAAAGATGGAAGCAGTCCAGCGAGTGACGGCTTCTGGCCGATTGTACCCGGCCACGCACACATGGTCGTCGGCGACTGCCCCATTGCCGACGTTGCAGATCTGCGTTTATCGGTCCTCTTTGGTTATTTGGTGAACGAAATTAAATGCCTAGAGACATTGCCATGCTAGCGCCCATTCGTCTTCCATTCCCGGCGCCGTCCCTCGCCCAAAATAGCCTACGCCTGCGTCTCCCCACATCCAATTGCCTTTCTCAGTAGAGTCGATTTGAAACACGTATTCTGGCAACGCTGGATGTCGGTTCCATGGCGCCCAATAAATTTCAGATTGCACCAGCATTGGCCAACCACCCAGTTTCAGACCACCGATGTTTTCAAACAGATCGAAATAGTGCTCATCGACCTCGGCGGCGATTTCAGTTGGCACATCTTCCCAGCAGGGGAAATCCTCTTGAATCGCGATTGGCCGCATAGGAAGAGCTCGGATCTGCGACTTTGTATCTCTCGGGGGAAGGCCGACTAAGGTGTCAATATTTTTGTAAGCACGAAGGCACGAGTTTTCACCATTCGGTGTATCAATGGGGAGGTCATCTGGGCCGACAAATA
Organism: Massilia sp. CF038; assembly: GCF_900129765.1. GTDB lineage: Bacteria > Pseudomonadota > Gammaproteobacteria > Burkholderiales > Burkholderiaceae_D > Telluria_A. The sequence continues at coordinate 874,080 of NZ_FQWU01000002.1, read as the reverse complement.
TGGCAATGAGATCGATGTCTGCGAGACGTTCGGGTCTGGTTGCGAGCGTTCGCATGTTGATCTGACAAAGTGCATGCATCGGCTTTCCTCCGGACTCCGGCCAAGATTCGCCAGGGGCACAAACATTCACGCGGCCAAACCAGCTCTCAAATTCGTCCTGTGGAGGCCGAAAACCACCAATTTCAAACCTTGTAGCGGAACGTGCGAGTTGACGTCTGAAATTTTCCATTGGCCTATCTAATTTGGAACTACCATTAATCAAGGTGGGCAGCAAAGGCGCCTCGCGTTCTACTGGCCTTGTTGCGTCAAGAAGTCACTCGCTGTTCGTCGTGCCGTACCTGCCCTTTGTCTGTGCGATTACGATGTCTGGCTACTTCGCGTTCCTAGGACGACATTGTCACGCGATGAACCTCAAAATGGGCTCCGCTAACGTTAGATTTCCGCGCGCGGAAGCTTGCTGTCATGCTCGAGCATCCACTGCTCGTATGGCAGCCATCTTTCGTCAGGGTAGTCATCAGGGTGGGTTTCATGCCAGATACTCGCCGCGACCTCTCTCGAAGGATCGATCAAACAAATCTCCTGCATTCGGTTGTTACAGCCGAAAGGGAAGTAGGACCTGAAGAGATCTGCCGGGTTATCGAAGTGATGTTCATAGAGGCCGGAGATCTCGCGGGGGTGATAGATTTCGAAGCCATCGCACTCTCCGTGCCCAATTTCGATCAGAAGCTTTCTGTAGAGTCCAGGAAGCTGAAATCCAAGATCGGATTCAATTGCATCAATTTCAGGATTGGTAAGCTTTTGCATTCGCTTGAAGCCGGCGTGAATCCGGCGTGGTGTCAGGTGCGGCAATCGTACCCGATCTCGTCTAAGCCGAGACAAAGCATCTGCAGCTTTCCAACTCTGCTCGGCATTGCGTGAATGCGGAACAGGACAGGGGAGAGGCCCCGTTGCTACGTATCAGATGGGCGCTGCCGTGCAGGGTGAAGTAGCATTCCATTAGGTCGCCAAAGTCCGCTATCGGCCGAAATGGATCGCTACAAGTGCTGCCAAAGCGTATCGAATTCCTGCTGAGAAATCGATACGTACTCCGGATCCGATAGCGCAAGTGCGGCCTGAGCAAGCCCCCCAGATTCGTCAGCCTCATGTGCAGGCCCATAGCGAAGCCGCATCCCGCAATCGTACTGTTCAATCTGCCGAGTCACCCAGCCATCAGTACCGACTTCAAAATGCCACTATGAGGTGCCCCATGCATCGTACTTGTCTTTGATCTTGCCCCAGTTTAATCGGACACACCCTATCGCTTAGTTAGCGCCATTTTTCACAGCCTGGTGCGCCAGCTGCCTCCTGAACATGCGAGGCGATTTGTAACGAAGTGCCGAACACGCGACCTTGCCAATACATCTCTGGTGAAGCAAACCAGTCTTCGTTCTTTGTCGTTCGGAATTGAGCAAGTTGTGCCATCGGTATCTGATACCGACTGAACAAAGCTACGAGATCCCTCAGGGAGGCCTGCGATAGGATCGTTCTCACGACCAGTGTGTCCTGTTCCCATCGAAGGATACCGGGAATCTCCATCGCCCACTCAAACAGATGCTTCTCGTCAAGCTGTGAACCAAAACGGACGCCCGAACAGTCAAGATAAATCATTGTTTTCCTTGCCCTTGTGCGTCGGCTCATGGTCCATTTTACCCGTTCAGTGCACCTACCAGGGGCGGTGAACCGGCGGTCCAGCACTGTTTTTAACTAGTCCGGCGAGGCGGACTACCCATGTAAAGCGCGCTCCACAATTTCTTGAACCCTTGCCATCGAGATGCCGCGAATTTGCTCGGTCGCGAGTTGGTGTTCTTCCGACTTAATCTCGATTTCCGGACGCTCGCCAAGCGGCATAGTATGTACTGCGGTTTTCAAGCTCAGAGTAGACTCCGCATATGGAAGTGCAGACTGGAGCCAGCCGAAGTATGGGTGTTCTGCCTCTCGCCCATCAGTATCCCAGAGCTCACTCATTCTTTTGAAGTTCTTAGCACTTAGCGAAACCCAAGCTAGCCAGATGAATGAGTCATCGCTTTCTACGATGGGGAGCAGGATGCGACCACGGACGAAAAAATGTTCGTTGTCGATTACGCATTGGTCAGAAGAAAGCAATGCACGAGAGGCTCTCTCTGCCTCCGGTAACGTGTACCACAAGGCAGGCGCATCTGCTCCGAGGCACATAGGCATCTCGGAGTGATACTCGCCGCATGTTCGGCAATTGAATCCATTCATAAATAGCGCCCAATACCTATTAAACTAAACCAGCTCTGCATGCCGCTGAGCCCGAGCCCCATTGCGAGGGGCAGCTCCTGGCCGAGAGCTGCACTCTACTCGTGCCAGAGCTCCGCGTTGCTGCCGCTTTCATAACTGACGGTTGCTTCGAACGGCCATTCGGATTGATCTTTTCCCGTCTGCTTCGCCCATGCGGCGCGATGTGGATAAAGCAAGGATTCACACCATTGCTCAATTGACTTCGGCATCCGTGTGGAGTCAGATTTCACGGCTTCGTAGAACTCCTGCCCCTTTGCGACTACAAAGCAGCGTGCGTAAAGAAACCCATCATCCGAACCACCGGAATCACCTGCGTTGTCGGCGAAGACATCGCCATCTATCGCATAGAGATTTTGAGACAGGGCCTCTTCGAAGCCGAATAGCTCAGCCTCTGACTTCATATTCAGTGCGGTCTGCAACGGTTCGACAGCCTCATCTTCGCGCCCTTCATCTAATGCAGTCACATCGATCAGCGCTATCAGGTTCCAGAATTCAGGATCAGTCATTGAAGTTTTCGCCAAGGTTAAATTTGTTTGTGCTTCTGCCGGGCCAACAGGCCTTCTTCGCCTCGAGGGTCTGTTCTTGGCCGGTGGTAACCGACGGTGCCGGTGCGTGCCGACCTCGGCCACTGCAGCCTTGAACCTTCATAAATTGGCGGAGGCGCCACTAAAAAAATAGGGTAGCAATCCATGCGATACCTGCGCCTGCGGCTATCGATGCTACCGACCCGATTTGCCACTGTTTGAGCTCGATCGGCAAATCCACCGAACGCAGTCGCGCAGCGACCAAATACGTAGCAAGCAAAAAATATACAGTCAGGCCTGGCCAAAATGCGATAGGAAAAAAGTATCCTAGTAGCAGAAGAAGAGGAATACCAACCAGATGAATTTTTCGTAGCATCGCCGTTTCGCGCAGCAGCCGACCTTGCTGAGTCTCGGACACCCTGCGCAATGATCGTTCCGAGATGCACGCTCCTAAGAGAAAGCCACCAAGAAGAAACCCAAGGGGAAGGAAGTTCATGTGGCGTTTGATCCAGTCTTAAAGTTAAACGCGGTGACCATGGTGCGGAGTTCGAATACCGGCTTCTGACCGACAACTGTCGATTGTACTTGACGGCAAAAACAGCGCTAGTCGGCTCGGTTGCCCCCACCAGCGATTCCAATAGATGGATAGCCACTGCAGCGCAATCTGAGTGTTCTCATCGATCACTGCACATGCCCGCACGGAGCCATCGTCGTACCACAAATCTGAGTCAGGAAGAGGGTGAGCTCGTGCATCATTCAAATTTTATAAGTCTGCTCCTGGTCGCGCGCGCCTATGTCGCCGACCACGCTGGGCCGCAAAGCTTCATCGGTCCCAGGAGCAGCGGCGATCTTCAAGGCATTGGTGCGGCCTGCACTGCAGCAGCCATTGAAGTCTGTCCAACGATGGCGGCGCGGAGCACATCGACAGTAGGCTTGGCGCGGGACTGGAACCGGACGGTGCGGATGCCGGCCTGCTCCAGGCGGGAATCCCGCAATTGATCCTTTGCCGTTGAATGGGTCCTGTCGTCCAACTCGATGACAGCAACCAGGTCACAGTTCTTCGTGCAAACAATGTAGTCTGCGCGCTGCTGCGCGATGCGAAGCCGGTCACTGTGGGCTGTTTTCTTGTCGCTGCTCGCGGCTTCCAGTAGCGCACTCATGGCGACCTGAGGAAAAATATAATGGTCGGGGAGCGCGGCTACGAGACGGCCGAAGAATTCTAGTTCATTCTCCGACATCACCTTCCGCCTCCGGTAGGCGCCAGCCCTTTCTTTGCCTTGCTGCGTTAGCGTAACGGCCACCAAGATGGCGGCAATGAAGGCAAACAAAGCGATGACAATTACTATTTTCATGCGTGTGATCGTTCTAGGTTGAGTATGGGATAGATCTACTGGTTGTTTCTTTTGGGAATCATATCACCAAGTGTAGCTAAGCGTCGTAGCTTTAAAAGCGTTACACGGCGCGCTTTCGCGCAACGAGGACCGCTGCCCGAGCCCACACTTGTTGGGCCGTCCGTTGCCAGGAGACGCGAGTCCCAATGGCGCCGAACGGACCAGCCAATGCCGCGGGTCAAGCCGCCAACGCGAACGGCATACCGTGCATAAGACGAAGCGCGGTAAGGCGGAACCACAAGAGCATGCGGCGATAGACGAGCGCACCAAGCGAGGCCCATCCGATGCCGCACATGGAGTGCGGAGGCGGGGTCGTGCACGGACGCCTTCATACGGTCTTTCAGGTGTTCGTTCAAGGCATCGTGTCGGTGTTTGTTCACCAAAGCCGTCGCACGAGTCTTCGCAACAATCGTCACAAAAACGTTCACAAAAACGTTCACAAAAACGTTCACGAGAACGTACACGAAAACGTATACAAAGACGTGGACGAAATCGTATGCAAAAACGTATTCGAGAACGTATCACTAGCGGCGCTGTGCGAGTGCCTCATGCCTGAAAAAAGGGCGATGAAAATAGCGGGACAGGGTAGGCTTTGCTATACCGCCGCGCGCGGCGGCATAGCAATCGGCGAAGCTCCAGTCGTTACACTCCCTGCGTTTGCCTAGCACCCTTCTCAGGGCTTCGCCCCGAGACCCGTTGACGTGCCTCGGGCCGCGCGACCAAAGCGACTTGCGGACTACCCGCGACCAGCCGGCGGCGGGGGCGAACGCGTTAACTGGCGCAAAATGCGCTCGACCACTTCTGGCCTTTAGTTGCTGGTAAATGCGAGCGGTTGAATCCGCACCCCAAAGCTGCTATCGGACCAATGCTCCCTCGCCGCCCATAGTTCAGTTAGAAAGGTGCAAGTATTCAAGTTTGACTTCCAGAGCTTCGCGTTGACGGACCTCTAGCGGAATGCCTTCAAGCCAAACGCGCTTTAGACTATGACTTCCCAAAATTAACGTCGTGATGGCACCGGCGTCGAGCGGCGGCGCATTATCATTTCCGCCGAACGACACGTATTCCAGGTTGGGGAGCGTCAGCAGTATCGTGAGGTCTGTAGCGTTCAAGTCGAGTGCCCACAGGTCGAGGGACTGCAACTGGGTCATTTTCATTAGGTGTGCGAGGCCAGCCCGCGTCAGACGAGTTCCGCCGACGTCGAGCGAGGTTACGGTGGTGGAGCGACTGATCTTCCTCGCCATCTTGTCGTCAAAGCGGGTGGCTTCAAGATCTAGCGCAGTGAGGTTGGGCATAGACAGCAGCGCGGCAAACGCGGACTGCGTTAGATCGGCATTTTGCGCACCGAGCACGCGAATGGACTTGCATTGCGCCACTTGGAGCAGGTCGGGCTCAGTCATGTAATGATTGGCGCGAAAAACTTCGAGCTGCACGGCCTTGTGAAAATTCTTCAATTTGCCTGGACCGGACATACAGAGGATGTCGAGCTCCCGTAGTCCTTCAAGCTGCAGGATGTGATTCATGGCCGCCCGCGTTACATCGCACCATATCCACAGTTGCTGAACCCGCAGACCAGCGAGACACCGTGCGTGCCCGACACCAAATTGCGCAATCTTGGTGATGCTGAGCTTGAGCGGCTCCAACGCACTTAGTTGTGCCAGCTGACGCATTGTCTCGGGTGGCAGTTCCCGCGTCAGACAGTAGTAGCCTCCCTCATCCGGTGTGAGTAAGATGTCAGCCAAAGCGAGTTCCTTAGTTGCGTTTGAATGGCGAACGGCCGATGCTGGCCGGTTGCGGCTGATTGTACTTGACGGTTAAGGCACGGTGCAGACCTCGGCCGATGCCGCTACATCGGACATGCAGCAAGTAGACTCACCGGTCACAGCTGCGCGCATCAGCCAAGCGCTGTTTGTCGCCACTATGACCACAGGAGCGCAGTGGTTGCTCGGCCTGTGGCCAGCCAATACGCCAGAGCTTCTCGAGCTGACGCAACACTAACCGTGGCGGCGAGTGGAGCACTGAAGGTTGACCCATCCTCATGAAAGAATACAGTTTCAACCGGTGGAATCGCCGAGGCATCTCGATAGGAACCGAAGTGCTCTCCGTGTTCGTCGAGGCGGACATATGCGCGCCCTGTGCAAAGCCAAACGTAGAAGTTGCCGTAGTCGACTTGATCGCGGATGTTCGCGACGAATATGACAGCTGTCTCATCGTCTATACCCGAGACTACAGTCGCTGCCTCCGCCGCTGCAGCTAAGGAAAATTTCTGCAATGTGGGGAGTGGTTGAAACCGTGTGATTTCGATCTCGTACATAAGTATGACTAGTGAAGTAAGAGCTAAACGAATGACGGCTCCTGGCCGATAATACTCGGTCGCAAGCTGACGACTCCGTCTGCACCTTGCATGCCATGTTTAATTGCCCTCAGACGTGCGATGCATGACTTCACGAGTCTTGGTATTCAAGCACTGGCTTTTCCAGCGAAGCCAAGTATTGATGACAATTCTCGCGCAGCGCGCCTATCGTATCCCCACCTGGGAAGGTTGGATCGGCACTATAGCCCTGCACAGTTCCGTCGTCACGGTAGTAAACCTCATAGATGGCAAGCTCACCGCTCCGATTCATTACTCGATATTCCCAAGTCATTTCTTCTATGCATCCAAGTGTAAGGTACATCAAGATCGTTGAGATAATTTTAACGACCGCTGCTCGCCGATCTCGGCCGATTATACGACCGGCCGTAACGGCGTCGCAGCTAACGACATCTTCTTCAATCTATGCTATCGACAGGGCGGCTGACCGGAGAAGAACTGAGGGTCCAACGGAGAAGCCATTCGTAGGTTTCCCCATTTGCAGCCTTAAATTCATGTTCTAGCGTCCACCCTAATGCAATGAACTTTTCCATTTGCTTGGCACTGTGTGCTTTCGCCATCGTTGGATTGTGGGACATTTCGTCTAATCAGTTGGGTTGACAGCTTCATGGCGCGCGATTTTTTCTCTGAGTAGGTCAGTGAACTTCACCAAGTCGTCATCGGATGCGAAAAAGCGTGGTGTAGTGTCAGGTGCGGCTATCATACATAATCCCATCTGCGCTGCGATGAGGCATTCCGCAGTTTCCGGTAAAGGGGCCAGGTGCAGCAGTCGCACGCAATGTCGACTATGTGCAGTTAGAACATGCGACAGTTTATTAAAGCCGGCGCGGCTAGATGCGTTGATGCGCTCGTTGTAGTCCTGATGTCAGGTTCCAGCACCTGGCCCTGACACCCTCAAAAAAACTTCCACCATGGTTTCGCATTCGACGCCGCTTCAGAGGTGAAAGGTGTCCGCTGCGAGCCCGCACTTGACTGAGCCGGGTGTGCCGCTTGCGCAATGCGCGTCACCCAATGCGCCACTTCGGAATCGCTTAGTTGTCGCTCGACCTTCATTTCGCCAGCCATGCCGCAAAATGTACGGCCAGCGACCCAACTCCGTCCGAACGGCGGCGGGCCCACGAGCACCATTCGGCGATCCTCGAATGGAAGGATGTCGGCGGGCGATCCTTCGCCCCAAATCCAGTGACGCATGCCGGCTTGTCCGGCTGGGAGGCGACCGTCGGCCTGGATACCGCCCCAGTTCCAAAGATTGAATGGCCCGGTCACATGTTCGCCGCCAGCCTCGCCCACGGCAGTGTCTTTACATTGGGCCACGGCCAAGCTGCTCGGCGCCTCCCCGGTCACCATGCCCTTAGATGGTGAACCGATGATCGCACCGGCCAGTAGCGTGTGCAGTTGAAAATTGTCAGCGATGCCGGAAATGCGAATCACAAACCCTTTCTTTTGCTCGACATGCAAGATCAATAGTTGCTCATCGTCGAGTACTCGCAACATGGTGATTAGGAAGCTCCGTTCGGTACCACTGGCTTTGTCTACTGTGCGAGTCTGTTCAAGTAATCCGGATTGCTCCCGTGCTGCTCTGCGCAATTTCTTCGACCGCGAGAGATGGGCGATCAGGCCAAGGCGAAAATACTCGTCCGCCATATGGCCTAAAACCGAAGTCGGGCATATTTCAAAAAGTTCAGGCCCGAAGCGCTGAGCGAGGCCTTGCCATCCTTCGTTGTTGACGTGATCCTCGATAATCGCAGCTGGCGTCAAGCCGTCCGGCCCGATATCCTCGTCAGCATTTTCGATGGCCGCCGGCCGCAGCTCCTCAATGAGTTCTTTATCCCACTCGGCCCGAGCCCGGCAGCGATGATAGAAGTCCAAAACCGCCTCGTTGACAACAGTGAGCTTTTCAAGCAATGAGGGCCCGGCGATTTCAGGATCGCCCCCGCGCTCAACCAGCGAACCGCAGGTAATGGCGACATGGCCGAGTGCCACCAATCGCAAGTTTGGCAAAAACGACGCGAGCCGACGGAGCGAATCGTTGATTTCGCCAGCACTGGCTTCTGAATATAGCGCGGAGACTTTCTGCAAATGAACGTTGAGCTCCTCGACCCAGGACTGCTCGTCATTGATGGCGTCAAGAAAAGATTCGATTGCGATAGTAAATGAAGACACTTTGCGATCCTTGATTTCGAAGCTCTGTGGATGACGGTTCGGAAAACCCGACACAGCCCCACGTTCAAAGGAAGCCGGGAGGTCGACGATGGGCTAGTGACGTCCGAACTCTGGCAGGGGCCCCGGTTACGTCTTGTCAGCGGGGCCGCCGGTGTCAGGTCGGCAATCGTACACGATCTCATCTGAGCGGAGACAAATCATTCCGAAGTTCACGAATCCTGCACAGCCGTGTGCGAACGCGCAATTGGCCAAGGTGGGGGGCGAATGCAAGAACGAGAGGGTTCTGTCGCGCGGCGGGGGCAGGGCGTACCGCACAGCTAGCTAACACCTGCGGCAAAGCTTTCGCGGATGCTAGCGTAGTTCGGAAAGACAATGCGGATAGCTTGGTCAGGATCTTTACCGCTGGCTTGCCGCGACGAACGCACATCAAACCAACTGCGTAAAGCGCAAAGAAATGTGTGCAAGAAGTGCACAAGGACGCGCAGAAGCTCCTACAAAATCGTACACAACGACGTTCACGAACACGCACCAAAATCGTACGCAACATCGCTCACGAGCACGCACACAAGTCGTACACAACGACGCTCATAAGCACGCACAAAAGACGCACAAAAAGACGCAAAAAAAACGCAAAAAAACGCACGAAAAAACGCACCAAAAAACGCACATCGTCTGTGTCGCCCGACGTTCCAGCCTGCGCTTACGCGACTGTTCTGACCACTGGATCCCGACCGCTAAAACCGACAGAAAAATGTCGAAAAAAGCTGGGACAGGGTAGGGTTTGCTCCACCGCCGCATGCGGCGGAATCGCAACCGGCAGCTTGCGGTCGTTGCACTTCCTGCAGCTGCCTACCATCCTGCTCAGGGCTGTGCCCCGAGACCCTTTGCCACGGGCGCGCGTCGCCCCTAGTGAGGTGCGTTGAGGATTTTGAATCCCAGCTTACAGCGCGGCGGTTACGTCAGATCCTCACGTGGTCGGCTCTCCGACGTCGCCGTGTGCCGATCTTTGCGAAACGAGGAGCTATGGGTGATGTTGGCGCGTCGGGGGCAATCCCGGTGCTGCTCCTCTTCAACTGCTGCATCGCAGATCGAAATCTCATTTATAGAGATTTATCCACGTTCGTATAATTGGCGAGAACCAAGCTTGTCGTATGCGTTGAAAGCCCTGGCAGAACTCTAGGGCCGTTTCATCTTGCTTGGTGCTGGCGCAAGTCTTCGTTTCGAATGGGATGAACCGGCTAGCAGAACCGTTTGTGCAGTTACGCAATATTCTTGCGCTAACGATTTTCAGGTGAATATGCGAAGAACGACTTTGCCCATTAACCGCAAATAGCAGCATCGCAAGAACTATTCACCCGACCCAGCTAAGGAAATGTTCAACCTATTACGAATCCATCAGACATTCGTAGGACCGCACAAGGCGAACACAATAGCGAACTCTCGCAGGATCCGCCACCCTGATGCTGGGCCCCTTGCGGGGTGCAGCATGGTTCGCTACGCCAGGCACTCTTACGCGGGAAGCGCTGGATCGCACAGTAGTTGGGTGTGCACCGAGTGCATTTAGCTGGTAAAGTTTGTTGATCCAGCACATTGGACAGTAGGCCTCGCAGTTTTCCATTTGAGATCTCACGTGTGCTTTTCCCGAACAATGTCGGCGACGGCCTCCCAATATTGAGAGTAACGCGATGAGACGTATGAAAAGAGACCCGGAGAAATTCGGGGTCCTTGAACTTTTTTCGGCACTGGCGCGCGTAAACAATCTCAAGCTCGACAGTGACCAAGACCTGATCCAGTTCGGGAAAATTACTTTAAATTCCCTTACAACCACAAGACGAGCCGATACAATTTTGCATGGAAAGCGAGTTGAGGCAATGTTCGCCTATATCGCAGGGGCTCTTGGACGCTGTAGGTTAATAAAGACAGAAGATGGAGGGGATTTGTTCGTTTCTGGGCTTCCGATGCAGGCGCCGGATTATAGGCTTGTTTTGCACGACGGAACGGTGATGCTGGTCGAGGTGAAAAATTTTCACTTCACGAGTTTCGACGAATGCTTCTCTATAAATGAAAACTATTTGGAAACTCTTGAACGTTACGCAGAGGCGCAAGGACTAAATCTAAAAGTAGCTGTTTATTTTTCGCGAATTAAAATGTGGTGTTTGCTTTCAAGGGACGCATTTGTTAGAACCGGAAAATGTTTTACCATTACCGTACTTAGCGCGATCGCGAAAAACGAAATGTACACTCTTGGAGATGTATCAATCGCTACGCTTCCGCAGCTTTCATTGGAGTTAATGGGGGACTCTGACAATGCAAATGAGATTGATATCAATGGAGACGCTAGCGTCACGTTCAAAACCGCAAAGCTTTTTTGTGATGGGAACGAACTCCTGGATGAGCTAGACCAGCGGATAGCGTTCTACCTGATGAAGTACGGGCGCTGGCGACAATCCTGCCAGCCGATAATCGACAACAATAGATTGCTGGGTTTGCTATTCACGAGTTGCCCGGATGAGGTACCGAGCGGGCAACCGTTCGCTATTGTCGCTGAAATGAGTTCAATGATCTCGCAGGCCTATTCCGAATATACAGTCGCTAACGGAAAGCCCATTGCAATTGACGTCATAGGTGATCCAGACGAATTCTCATTATGCATCCCCCTTAATTTCAACAGCACCTTATTACCTCTATGGCGTTTCGTGCTTCATCCGAATCCAAATTTTATAGACACCTATTTCGAGCCGCTAGGCCCCGTTGGCACCAGCTCGAAAACGCGGACATGAACATACGCGTGGTTGGCCACCATGAAAAGTGCCTTCCATTCTTCTTGAAGCCCCATGGCAGGGTAGAGGCCATTTTTTGAATTGTTCGATTTCGCTCCGCCCTGACCGTTTCAAGGTCGTGCCGTCGCTAGCGGTACGAGGTGATTTTGTGTGCTTTGACGCCCATACCAGGTAAATTCTCACTTTGCGCAGCCGTGGCACCCCTCCGAAAGCGAATATTTGAGCATTTACCGCTAGTAATACTTTGACCAAGATGAGCCGAGAGGTAGAATCGTTGCGAAGAATCTGCCGCGCCCCGAACTCTATGATGCGCCGCCGACCGGTGTTGCCTTACTGTCATCGCCGAAGATAACTAGGAAAAATTTTGATTCGTACAATCCATCCCTTCCCGGCCCGCATGGCTCCGGAACTCGCGCTTGCGACCTTAGACAATCTGCGTCCAAATAGCGTGGTGTTAGATCCTATGTCGGGTTCTGGAACTGTGATCCGTCAAGCTGCAGAATTGGGCCATCGCGCTTTTGGTTTTGATATGGACCCCCTCGCAGTGTTGATGAGCCGTGTCTGGACGAAGTCCGTTGCAGACGACCTGATCAAAACGGTGGCTGATCAACTTTTCGATGAAATTGAGCGAATCGGCGACCAGAGCGTAGTGCTTCCGTGGATTGACGACGACCCAGAAACCAGTGATTTTATCGATTTTTGGTTCGGTTCTGCGCAAAAGATTGCTCTGCGAAAAATTGCATTTGTGCTTGATGGCATGACACGGAGGCGATTCTCCGGCCAAAAGAAAGCAGCCATAGATGTGATAAAAGTTGCACTCAGTAGAATTATTATCACTAAAGAACAAGCCGCTTCGCTAGCGCGCGACACCTCCCACAGCAGGCCACATAAAGTAAGCGCTGAATCAGACTTTGAAGTGTTACCGGCATTGATGCGGTCAATAGCCCAAATTCGAAAGCGCTTACTCGAAACGCCAACTTCTGGAGCTTCGGAAGTAAACCTTGGCGATGCACGCAAATTGAAGTCAGTTGGCGATAATAGTGTTGATCTTGTACTAACTTCCCCGCCTTATCTAAATGCGATTGACTATCTCAGAGGCCATCGACTTTCATTAGTCTGGCTTGGCTTTCGTATAAGCAATTTAAGAGGAATTCGTTCGACTAGCATTGGCGCCGAACGTGCCCCAGATAAACAATTGGTAATGACGAGATATCAGCCTATTTGGACAGCAATGTGCGATGTTGAGATACTGCAGCGCAAGCATGTTTCCATGATCCACCGCTATTCTGAAGACTTATATCGGATGATGTCCGAAGTAGCCCGCGTAGTGAAAAGAGAGGGTACAGCCACCTTTGTGGTGGGAAATTCGTGTTTAAAGGGCAACTTTATTCAAAACTCGGCAGGCGTTGAAGCGGCTGCGGTGATGAATGGAATGAGAACGATTAATTCCTTCGAGCGGGATTTGCCAGTAGGAAGTAGATACTTGCCGACCCCGGCAGGTGGCTCGCTTGGCAAGAGGATGCGAACCGAGACCATTCTGACCTTCGGGCACGCTTAAGTAGGTTCGGGTTTATCCGGATAAGGGTTGCGGACCATAATGATAACTCAATTGACTGATGTGAGCTATTCCTACAATTCATCATTCAAGAGACTCGATTCGCTGGAGTCAAATGGCGACTGGGATTTGGATGACATCGTAGAGTCAAAAATTCATAAAATTCACTCTTATCCAGCAAAGTTTCCTGCGTTCCTCGCGACTAGGGCTTTGGACTACGCGAGGAGAGAGGGGATAACTCTCAAGCGCGTTGCCGATATATTTTGTGGATGCGGAACAGTTGCCTATGAGGCCCGACGAGAAGAAGTGGATTTCTGGGGCTGTGACATCAATCCAGTTGCGACATTGATTGCCTCGGTCAAGAGCACATTCTGTGATCCAGAGGAGTTTGTTCGATATCGCGATTTGATTTTGGCAAATTTTGAGTTAGTTGACGAAGAGACTAACTTCTCTCTACGCCGAACAAATAGGCTTTTGTATTGGTTTCAAATTGAACAGTTTCGGGCTTTGGCGAGGCTCCGGAACAGTATAAATATTTCGCTGCCCGAAAACTCACCGTTCAAGGATGCGTTTCTTTGCGCGTTTTCTGCAATTCTAAAGTCGACTTCACAATGGAGACAGCGTTCGACAAAGCCTCAGCTTGACCCGACTAAAAAGCCCAAGGACGTTTTGAACGAATTTTTGAAGCAATGTAGCTTCATGACTAGCGCTTGGCGCGCGTCAAGTCAAAGCAATACCGCAAAAACAGAAATCGTTAACGGTAATATTATTGATGTCCAAGCGCCTGCCGAGCTCATGGACATGATTATTACCAGTCCGCCATACGTAACGTCGTATGAATATGCCGATCTGCATCAATTATCTTCTTTGTGGTTAGGTTACGCGGAAGACTATCGCGATCTTCGCGTCGGTTCGATTGGTAGTGGAGTAAACGCGGTAGATTTGCGAAAAGAACTCAAGAATTTGAATGAGGTTGCCTACCAAATTGTATTCAGCCTGTACGGTAAAAACCCGCTTGCCGCAGGCGCTGCGGCCAGATACTACTTGGATATGCAAAAAGTTGCGAAGCGGTGTTTCTCTTTTTTGCGTCCAGGCGGTCTAGCATTTTTTGTCATTGGTGACACAACTCAGAATGGCGTCAAGCTTGATAACGCCGCGCATCTGACAGAATCGTTAATGAAAAGCGGTTTTAGGAAAGTGCTGGCGACAAAGCGAACGATCTCAAATAAACTGCATACTCCCTATCGCGAGAATAACGGACAGTTTTCACAAAAGAAACTATCGAAGATGGTTTATTCCGAAGAATATATTTTGATCGCTCATCGATGACCCAAAAGAAACTCAAATTCCGCCCTTACGCCCGTCTCCTAACAATGTTAGGTGATCAGTTAATTAAAAACGAACGTATCGCCCTTGTTGAGATAATAAAAAATTCCTATGATGCGGACGCCTCATGGGTAAAGGTCACGTTCGAGGGATTTGATCCGGATTTTGGAGCCAATAGTACGTCGAGGATAATTATCGAAGATGACGGCATTGGCATGACCGAATCTATTATCGAGGACCACTGGGTCAACCCCGCGACCCCATTAAAGTTCATCGGGAAACAAGGCAGTCCGGTTACAAAAAAGGGTCGAGTGATCCAGGGAGAGAAAGGAATAGGTCGCTTTGCGCTACTCAAGCTTGGCCGTAAAATTGAAATCAGCACTCGCGCGGTGCGGCAAAAGTCAGAGCAATCCCTCACGCTTGATGTCTCTTCGTATGACGAGAATTTTTTAGGCAAAACTGAGTCGGCGCTTTTCTTAGATGACATCGGAATTACGCTGTCTTCAACAGAGACTCCAGCATATATAAAGCCTGCACAAATATCGATTGGTACTCGTAGGGTTACGCGAGCCAATCATGGGACGCGCATCCAAATTTCTGCTCTTGCAAGCGCGTGGTCTCGGGCTAAGGTAGCAAAAGTCTACGAAGATTTGACTAGGTTGCAGTCGATATTTGTTGGTAACGAAGCCGTAGGGAGCGACAATCTCACGGATAGAGAGTCCAGTGATGAATTTGTGGTCTCTATTTTCCGAGATGAGGAGTATCAGCCATTTTCTGTGGCTCACAAGGAAAAGCTCGAAAATATAATTGAAAATCAAACCGTACTTAAGGTAGTAGGGGGGTTTGATCAAGAGCGACTGCAATTCGATTTTGAACTCGATGGAGTGCCGACTGTCCTCAGTTTAAAAGATGCAGAGTTGTCCGGAATGACTGCCTTCCGAAATTACTTCGGAAAGGATGGCGGCGTGTTGGAGCAGCGTGGTGTCAACTGCGGTCCCTTTTCGTTTGCTTTTTATGTATTTGATTTTAGTAATGATGCTAAAGGCCGGTATGAGCTTGATGGTGAGCAGAAGAAGTTAATCAAAGAGCACCGTATATATCTTTATCGCGACGGAATTCGGGTGTATCCATATGGGGATCCAGAGGACGATTGGCTGCAGATTGATGTCACGCGAGGCACTATCCGTGCGAGTGAATTTCTAAGTAACGATCAAGTTGTCGGCTACGTTAATATTACTCAAAAAGCCAATCCTGATTTAAAAGACAAAACAAGTCGAGAAGGGTTAATCGATACGGGTTATGCCACGGCCGATTTTGTTGCGCTACTGCGGCTCATTTTAGCTTGGGTTCGTAAGGGCCCATTTGAACTGTATCGCAAGAAATCTAGTGTCGTGCGCGAAGTAGAGGTATTCAAGAAAGAGCAAGTCCAGACCGCTTTGGATGTGGCTGCCGTTAGTGCCTTGGCCGCGCCGCAAAAGGTTCAGCAAGACATTGCAACTGCCGCGAAGCTATACAAGGCAGAGCGCAAATATCTGGTGCAACGGGCAGAAACGACCGAGCACTTGGCAGGTGTGGGACTTTCCGTCGAGACAGCATCGCATGACCTGATGGTTGCAATGCACCGTACATTGGCTGTTGTCGATTCGCTCATTTCCGAGAGTCAACGCCCGGGCGAGCTCGACAAAGAGATTGTTGTTCGGGATCTCTCCATGGTTCGCGGCACTCTCTCCTTTATTCAAGCACAAATGAAAGATTTGCAGCTGTTGTTTAAGTCGACTAAGCAACGCCGTAAAGATATTCGAGTTTCTGACGTTCTCGACAAGGTTGTCCGTTTATTCCAATCGGCATTGGATGCGGCGAAAATTGACTTGGAAATTGACGAGACTGCAACGCCTCTTGTGGCTAAAACTACCGATGCCGTATTGCTACAGCTTTTCTTGAATTTGTTTGACAATGCTGCTTATTGGCTTGAAAGTAAAATCGGGGAACGGAAAATCCTGATATCGATGGATGGCGAGGAAGGAACTTTAATATTCTCAGATAATGGTCCTGGAATAAAGTCCGATGATGTACCTTATATCTTTGACCCTTTCTTCTCTGGCAAGGGACAAGATGGGCGCGGCCTGGGATTGTACATCGCACGGCAGCTGCTCGAACGTCACGAGTATTCCATAGAATACTGTGATCTAAAATCGCAGAGACTTTTGTCCGGAGCTAATTTTCTCGTTTCTTTTGTTAAGGAAGAAGAATAATGTCCGCACAAGGCTTATTTAAAGGGTTGGCTGTTGTAATCGATGATGAACTGGCGCAGGCAGGCTCTGAGATTGAGGAAATTATCGAGTCGATAAAAGGGCACGGGGGACACGTTGTTGGTCTTAATGCATTACCCGCGGCCGATATTGATTTTCAGAATTTTAGTGGTGCCGCGTTTTTCATTATGGATTGGCAGCTCCATGTAATACCAATTGATGCGGAAACTGGTAACCCTGTAAAAATTCCGTCGCAGCTCGCGAAGCAACAACTCAACGAGAAAGTTGAGTTTCTTGTAAAGCTGAAGAATAGCAGGTTGGCACCGGTGTTCATCTTTACAAATGACGATCCGGATGTGGTTAAGGACGCGTTGCATAAATTTGCTCATCTGTATCAGAGAGATCAGCCCTCTCACATCTTCGTTTACAGTAAAGACGATGTTTTAAAAAAAGGTGTATTCGTAGTACTAAATGAGTGGATTCAGTCCACGCCTTCTGTTTTGGTACTTAAAACGTGGGAGCAGGAGTACGAGCGGGCCAAGAATTCGATGTTTTCTGATTTTTATAGCCGTAGCGTATATTGGCCTGCAATTCTCTGGGGAACATTTGATGCCGACGGAATTCCTGCTTCGGATGAGTTGGGACGTGTTATCACCCGGAATTTGTTCTCTCGAATGACCCCTTTTCACCTCGAATTAGATTCCTTTTCTGACGAGATGAATCGCCAACAGAAGAGCGATCCTGAGGCCTATAGAAAAACGCTTCTTCAAGTGCTCGAAGGGGAACGGTTCGTTAGAAAGGAAGGACTCCACGACGACTCCATTGCCCCTGGAGACGTTTTCAAAGATGGCAAGAATTACTGGATCAACATAAGACCCGATTGCGACTGCGTCGTTCGAGGAGATGAGGGGGATTTGGATCTCTACCTTTTAAAGGGGGCTAGGGTTAGCAATGGCGAAATTGCAAAAAATTTAAGTGTCGAGAGGGGAAATTTTTCTGAGCGGGAAGATGAAGTGGTCGTTTTTGCGATGTATGACGGCGCTTCCGTGTGTTTCAAACTTAAGGAAATACATGTCTTGCCGTGGGCTGGTATGAAAGGTAATCGCATCGGGCGTTTACTTGCGCCGTTTTTGACTCGCGTGCAGCAGCGTTATGCGGGTTACCTACAACGACCCGGGCTTCCCAAAATCCCTAAGGCGGCCATGCCCGTAGACCTAGTGCGCGTGGCCGAATCCGCAGCACGAGAGCCGAGTGTCAAGGCGAATTCCGACGAGGTGCCGACGCCCGCAGCGATGCCCGCAGGCCGTAGCTCAATACTCATTGACCGAGAAGTGATTGGCAATATTGTAGCTGCCGAAAAGCGTGGAGATGAACGAGCAGGTATGGACGTGCTCCCTGACCAAGGCGTTAAGGGGCAAGGGGAGATCGATAGTAAACGCCCAAAGCCGGAATGATTCAGATCCTGAGCGCCCGAATTCATCGATGGCTGCAGAAGTTTTTCACTTTCTGAATGAAAAACCACGAATTTATGCTGCATGAGCAAGCATGATACTTTCTCTACGAGACTTTCATGAGTCCTTGGTCCGCGAGTGCGCAAACGGTTAATCGCGGCGCTGTCTCCTGCGAGGTAGAAGCGCAGCGGTTTCATCGCAAAAGGCAGCCAGCGGCTTGCACAGCCGTTATAAAGAGACAAGGGCTGCCGTGGAGTGCCGACCATTGAACTTTGTGCCGTAGGCTACTTCAGGAGACACCGTACGCGACGGAGGCATCTGAATTTGAAAGCCGCCAGCGGTTTGCTAAGCTGATTTGAGAGGACGAACTGTCGTATTGTTGCATTGCCGAATCGTGTTAGATGAAAAGTAGGCGTTAAAAGAAATTGTTTGCGCCGAGGACGTTGGACTGAATCCAACTCTTTGGTCATTTTCGTTCATCAACGAAGGGCGGGCGTAATTTGCTCAACAAGAGAGTTATAGAAACAGGGGTAGTTTTGTGGGTGGAAAAAGCGAAATAAATAAAATGGGGCTTTAAAATCAACGGCTTATATCGAGCCGGGGCTGACACCAGCACCCTCGAACTCGAAAACATCGTGCTCCGTCGGACCGCCCGCTTTCCACAACTCTGTGATGTCAACTCGGATTTAAGGGGCTACAACCTATCTGAAGGCGGTTTGACTTTGCAGACTGGCATCTATATTGTTAATCCGCAGTGCCCAATAATTTGACAGTTCGAATCCAGTTGCCGATGGTCGAGGCATCGATCCAGGCATTGGAGATTGGCTTAAGTTTTGCAATATTGTGATTTCCGAGTTTTAATTTTCTTGAATCATGTTGCAACTGGTCAATGCTCGATATTCTTTCCGGACATTGAACGCTGTCAACGCAGGCGAAGTGCCCGAAAAAACAATTGAACCTCTCTCCCTATGAAGACTCTAACGCATGGGCGTCGTTTTTACGTTCAGTAAATTGACCAAAGGGACTTATTGAACACGCGGGGGTGGGCTTGTGGGTTGGCTTTTTGAGGGAAAAATAAAATCAATAAAAACAACGGCTTATGTTTGTGCTCGGCGGACACCGCTTCCGCCCAGGATACATTTATAAGCTCTCGATATACCTACTACACCAAAGCCCAGCAGTACTGACGCCAGTGCCCAAGGCATCAAGCCCCTTGTGACGGAGATAGCATGGCCGTGTTAAAAATGTGTAACCTCCTTCTGACCCAATCCGCCGGATTTAAGCTGGCGCTCTTGCCAGGACTTTCGGTTCGACCTGAGGCCGCCCTGATTGCGGGATTTTCGCGGGCAGGGCGGTAGCCAGGAAGTTCTTTTTAATCTTCATTCGTTGGCCCAGGCGCCGAATTAACCCAGGGTGCGCGACGGAAACTGACCCACCGTCGGGCAGCTACTCGCCGCCCTGATACGAGGTTTGCGATGGGAGGAGCACAGATCGACATCCCAGCATCGCAGCACGTTTAACACGCAAGGCGATGGACGGCGCACGTCGGTACTGCGACGACGCTCACTTCGCTTCATCCTGTGCGCCACGCCGCTTGCTGCGCCTGAATCTGCCCCTCACGTTCGGCCTCAAGCTGCACTGGCACGCCGGTGCAGTTCGCGCAATTGCGGCACTTCGTCGTAGACAATGCGCCGGTTCTCGCGCAGATCAGCGCGCATCAGCAAGATCATCTTGCGCGCCATGTCCGCGTCGATCGTGATCTGCAGCGCTTCCCATACCCGCGCCTGCAATACCGGAATGTCGCTGCCCACTGGGGCAACGCGGTGCAGGTAGCGGGCGCCGATCGCTTCCGGCGCCAGGTCCATGGCGCGCTCGCTGCATTGATCGAAGTCGGACAGCACCGAACGGTACGCGCTGGCACCAAAGATGGGCCAATTGTCCGGCACGGGCGCGCCGGTGTTGATCTCATGCATCTCGGCGCAGATCGGCGCCAGCCGCTCCATCCGATACTGGCGACCCATGTGCCGATTGCCTGCGCGCGTCAAGTTGGCGATCAGCTCGCCCAGACTGGCGTGGCCGATTGTCGACGATGTGCGTTCCAGCCCGCCCCAGTAGCCATCGGCCCCTTGCAGCAAGGCCTCAATCACCGAGGCGTTTTCCATGCCATTGCCGGTGTGGACGTGGCACAGCACTTGCTGGTCCGCGCGCAGCATCGCCTTGGCGGCCGCGGCGACGGCACCAACCTGGAACGGGAAATAGGTGCCGCGGTCATCCTCGAACGACACACCATCGAGCGCCAGCGTGGCCAGCAGT
Organism: Massilia sp. CF038; assembly: GCF_900129765.1. Taxonomy (GTDB): domain Bacteria; phylum Pseudomonadota; class Gammaproteobacteria; order Burkholderiales; family Burkholderiaceae_D; genus Telluria_A. The sequence goes on along the minus strand of NZ_FQWU01000002.1, from coordinate 853,659 downwards.
GCCAGCGCCGCGCAAGCCAGATCGCGCTCTTGCATGAAGGTGTCGACCAAGTCCACGATATTGACAAGAATGCGTCCCGGCTTGCCATCGACTGGCGCCAGCCGAGCCCGCAGCCATGCGGCGCTCGCCGCAAGGTCGGCCCACATCTGGTCCGGATCGCTGTGGCGGGGCAGCAATTCCAATTCCAGGATGGTGTTGGGAATGCCGTACTCGACCAGTTTGCACATGCCCGCGCCGGGCACGAACGCGCCAGCCGCGTGCGTGCCGATCGCCGTCATCGCGTAACAGCGCCGCCGGTCGTAGCCATGCTGCTGCAGGTGGCGGCAAAAATCGTCTTCCACTTGCGGATGCTGTGCGAACTGGTAATCGAGCGTGGCGATGATCTTGTCTTGCACGCCAAATTCGTCAACCAGGCGCAACAAGTCCAGTTTGTTTTGCAAGGTATGGCCGATCGGTGCCGCGAAGCAGGGCTCGCGCAGAGATACATCCAGCAATATCGGGGTCAGCGCACGCAGGCGCGCAAGTTTTTTCTCGGCCAACGCCAAATGCTGGTCGACGGTGGCGCGGTGCGGCTGGGCTACGGACATGGGCATGCTCCGAACAGGAAGCTCAAAGGGGCGCCAGCACATTGTGCAGGCGCGGCATGGTGTGGCTGAAACCGAAGTCGAGCGCGCGCTCACGCAACTGCTGCAACTGCGTGCGTACCTGGTCGCCCGGCGTGAGCAGCCAGCGCGTGTAGGTCTCGATCAGAGCGGCATGATGGTTAAGCCAGGCACAGGCGCCTGTCGTGTTCATCGTGCTTAGGTGGCCCGCGTGGCGCTGTGCGGCGCGCAGGTCGCCGTCGAGTAAGGCCACTTCCGCCGCTGCCACGCGGAAGCGGTAGCTGTTGTGCGCCAGGCAGTCGCCGGCCAGCATGGTCTCGCCCTGGCGCAGCGCCTTTTTGCGCACTGCCGGCCGGTCCGAGAACAGGGCCAGGGTCCCCAGCAGCCAGGCGCCGAGGAAACCCTGCAGCTGCAGCGGCGTGATCTGGTCGGCGGCCCACTGGATTTGCCGCCGCGCCAGCGCACTGTCGCCCTGGGCCCACGAGATGCGCGCCATGCTTTCCATGAGAAAGGGTTCGAAGCGGGCGGCGCCCATGCTGCGGCTCACGTCCAGCGCCGTCGCCACTTCTTCCTGTGCCGCGTCGGTATTGCCGCATCCTAGCAAAATCCAGCCCGAGGTCATGCGCGCGAAAATTTCCGCGCGCCGATTGCCGAGCTGCTTGGCCAGGGCGGCCGCTTCGCGCGCGCCGCTGTCGGCCGCGGCGCTCTGGCCCAGATAGTGCAAGGTCGAGGCCAGCGCGCTGCGGTTGGGCGCGTCATATTGCAGCAGGCGTTGCTGCGACGCGATGTCCAAGCATTGACCGTACAGCGCGCGCGCATGGTGCATGTCGCCTTGCGCGTAGTACGAATCGCCCATGCCGCTCAAGGCGCAAATCTCGGTTTCGACATGCTTGCCCGCGCGCGCATGGTAGACCGATTGTTCCTGGTAGTGGCGGCATGCGACGTAGTTACCTCGCGGGAAATAGATATTCCCCTTCAAGTGCAGCAGCTGGGCCAGGGCAATGTCGCTCTTGAGTGCTAGCGCATCGGGCAAGACCGCTTCGAGCACATGTTGCGCTTCGTCGAGCATTTCCAGGATATTAAGCACGCGCGCCAGGCCCACGGTCGCGTCGATCCGTTCCTCGGCCGAGCACGCCAATCTGAGCGCCTGCTCGTAGGCCCGACGGGCATCGGCAATCTGGCCCGTCCCGTGCAGCGCGTCCGCATGCAGGCGTGCCAGCGCGAAGCTGGTGGCCTGGGTGGGGAGCCAGCGCGCGCTCAAGTCAAGCGCGGCGCCAAAGCGCCGTGCCGCCAGATTGTCGCGCAAGGCGCCCAGCGCAACTTCGAACGCGCTGGCATCGTTGGCGCACCACAAATGATGCGCATGCAGGGCCGAATCGCTGTCGCGATACAGGTCGGCCACCGTGCCATGCAGGCGCCGACGCTGGGCCGGTTCGATCGCATCATAAATGCAGCGCCGCAGCAGGTCGTGCACGAAGGTATAGCTGTCGGCGCCGCAGCGCCGTACCAGACAGTGGCGGCCGGCACTCTCGGGCAGGTAAGCGGATTGGCGCAAGGCCGCGCGCAGCATCGACAGCGTGAACCGGGGCCCGATCACGGCAGCCATGCGCAGCGCTTGCCGGTGTTCGGCATTGAGCGCATCCATGCGGATCTGGATCAGGTGCATGAGGCTGTCCGGCAAACCATGGCCGGGATTGGTCAGCAGCTGGGTCAGGAACAGGGGATTGCCGCGTGCCAGCACCACGCAATGGCGCTGATGCTCCTGGTCGACCGCCGCAAACTGGTTGGCCAGCACCGCCGCTTCGCGTTCGCACAGGGGCGCCAGTTCGAACACGCTCAATGGCAGCTCGTCGAGATACGGCCGCAAGGACGTTTCCAGCATATCGCATTCGCTGCGCGCACTAAGGACCCACACCACCGGTGCGTCGCGCGTGCCGGTGATAAGCGCGCCCAAGGCGGCGCACAGCGCGCTGTCGCCCCAATGGATGTCTTCCACCGTGATGAGCAAGGGGGCGCTGATGGACGATCCCACGATCAAGTCTTGCAGCGCGTGCAGCATGCCGTTTTCGCGCGAGGCCACCGACATCGCGGCCAGAAGCGCCATATCGTCGCTGCGCATCGACGCGTCGGTCAGCAAACTCAGGAACAACGCCGTTGGGGCCGCCAACTGCAGGCGCTGCACGGTGGCGCCGATGACGGTGTCGATGGCAGCGCTGCCGCCGGCCGCGCCCAGCAGGGTACGCGCCAGCTGGCTCAGCGTGGCACTGGCGCCGTGCAGCGCCAGGTCTTGCACCGCGCAGTGGTGGCAAGCGCTACCGGCCTGGCGGCCCACATCGGCGAATTCTTGCAACAGACGGCTCTTTCCGATGCCCGCCTGGCCGCGCACATAGATGATGTGACCGCTCTGAAACTCGTGCAAGGTTTCGATCACGCCCTTGAACTGACGCATTTCAGCGTAGCGCCCGATCATCGGACCGGCCGCGCCGGCGGCGCCAGCGGCCATGGCGACGAAGCGCTGGTACTGCGCGGCCCGCGGCGGCGCTGGCGCAAAGACGAAGGTGTTGCGTAACTGTAGTGCGAGCGCATGCGCGACCCAGATGCTCGGTTCGCCGGCCTTGACCGACAGCGGGAGACGGATGCGCTCGGCTGCCGGCTCGGTGGCATCGGCCCAGCGCGCCAGTTGCACGGCAACGCTGGCGCTGCCTTCCAGGGCCGGATGGCGTGCCAGCTCGAGCGCGCAGCGCATGGCCCGTTCGGCATCGCTCAGATAGGCCTGGGGCAACCCGAACACGGCGATCAAACGCCCGTCTTGGCAGATCGACACCCGTCCCCCGAACTGGCTAACGCGCAGCACCAGCGTGCTGGTGTCGCGCTCGTCAGGCGACGCCGCCAATTCCGCGTGCACTTCGATCACATAGCGCGCGGCGCCGTGGTCGGCACCGAGCGCCGGCTCCAAACCGGCAAGCGGACCTGTCGGTGGCGGCGCCACTGCGCCGGGCGCCGTGGAACAGCGCAGTTGCTCGGGATCTATGTCGAACACGGTCGCCAAATGGCGGGCCGTGCGATACAGCACGTGCTTGCCGGCCTCGGCACGTTTGATGGAGGCGATCGAGACGCACAGCTGGCGCCCGAAGCACAGACTGGCCAGCGCTTCCTGGCTCAACGCGCGCCCCTTGCGCAAGCGCTTCAATAGCACCGCGTCCAGCAAAACCCGGCCGTCGGCCGGAATGCCGGGCGGGGTCGCGAGCAGGGCGGGATCGGTTTCCATTGTATCCAATATAACATTGTTAAAAATCTAGATTTGGGTATTTTTGCCTGTGGCACAGCCGCCGCCAGGCACCGCCTGATCCCGGTCTGATCCTGAGGTGAGCCCGAACTGAGCTGTCAGGATGTCCATAGACTGGCCAAAATGGTGACTACCAGCTCGCGGCATAAACCCGCCGCCAGCAGCATATTGTCGGTGTCACCAGGAGATCTGTCATGGCAATCGCTCAGTTGAACCTATTGCGCGCGTCGCTGCGCCTGCTGGCCGCCTGGCTTGTGGGCGGCGCTATGTGTGCCTGCAGCATGTTCAGCGCGGGCGTACCCGCCGTGCATATCGGCGAGATCCGGGTGGCTGCCAGCGCCGACGCCAATTACAACAGTCCGGTGACCCTGGCGGTGGTGATGGTGTCCGACCCGGCGCTGGTCGCGCGGCTGGCCAGCCCCGAGCTGAAATGGTTCGCCGCCGGCGCCGATCTGGCCGCGACCTACCCGTCCGTGCTGCAAGCCTTCTACTGCGAATTCAGTCCTGGCCAGGAAATGCGCCTGCCGCGCACCTTGCTGGCTGACCGGCGTGCGCATGCGGTCTTCCTGTTTACGGTGCTCGGCGCCGAAGAACGACGCGCCCGCATCGACCAATGGCGCGGCGGCGGCGCGGTCGCGGTCGCGCGCGAGGACTGGACGGCGGCGCCGGCAACGGCGCCTGCCAACAAAAAGAACGGTCCGCCCGATATGCATTGCGGCACACGCGCGTCGTGACACCCGCGTCCCATCACTGACAAGGATTTTGCATGAGCGAGTTGAACGAGGGGCGCCTGGTGGCGCAGCCGGACGCGGCCTTGCTGTGGCACGACGGGCTGTTGCTCGAACCCACCCATTTCCAGCAAATGTGCCAGCGCCAGGAACAATTGGTGTCCTATCATGTGCGCAGCGCGGCCCCGTACAACTGGGGCGTGCGTCAGTTGGTCATCGGCGACAGGACGCTGGCCACCAACGTCTTTTCGCTCAGTGCGCTCGAAGCGATCATGCCGGACGGCCTGCTGGTGGCGCACCGTCCTGGCACCGGCAGCCTGGAACTGGTGCTGTCGGAAGCCTTGCGCGCCCAGCTTAGCGCCAGCGCCCAGCACGCCACCATTTGCCTGGCCGTCCCGCTCAACGACGCCATGGACCGCAGCGGCAGGAGTGCCCGTTCGATGCCAGTGCCGCTGCCCGGCGACGGCGACGACGAAGCGCTGACCGGCCTGGCACGGGTGCGGCCGCAGATGCGTCTGGCACTCGACAGTGAATTGGCCAAGCAAGCCAGCGATGCCGTGCTGCCGCTGGCGCGTATTCGCTGTGTGGAGGGGCGTTGCACGATCGAGCGCTTCATGCCGCCCGCGCTGGACAGCCGGGTGGCGCCGCCGTGGCCGGACGGCCTATCGTTCCACGCGCGTAGCGCGGCGTTGGCCGATGCCATGCAACGCACGCTCAATTACCTGCTGGTGGCTACCCGTGTGCGCCCGGTCGGCCTTGAAGACCAGTTGCGCTGGCTCGAGTTGCGCCAGCGCGTGTGCGCCTTTGGCGCCGCCATCGCGCCGCTGCGCGGGGTGCTCGGGCTCGACGCGGCCGCCCCGGTGGACCTGTATCTGGCCTGGTGCGCCGCGCTCGGCGCACTGGGCGCGCTCGACGCAGCGGGCGCCGTGCTCGGCCAGCCGCTCCCGGTCTACCGCCACCTCGATCCGGCCGCCACCTTCGACGCCATCTTTGCCCGCGCCGAGGCGCTGCTGCGCATGGCCGACTTGCCGTTCACCGAAAGTGCGTTCACCTTCCAGGAGCAGGAACAATACTATCTGCATCCATTCCAGGAACAGGCGCGGTACCGCTGGCCGCTGACCGGGGACACGGGCAGCGTCCTCATCATCGGCCTGCGCGGTTTGTCCGAAGAGCAGGCGGTGCGCTGGATGGAGCGCGCCGTCATCACGGCCGCCTGCCGCCAGGCCGACTGGCGCGCCGGGCGCCGGGTTGGCGCTGCACGCAGCCTGATCCGCTCCGACGGCAGCCTGGCGCCGCTGTCGGACGCACTGCGCGACAGCGGACGCAAGGTCCAGTTGCATGGCATGTCCACGCCCGGTCTGACCCTGTTCGCCATCGATCCCGAGCGCGACTATCCGGGCGACACCGACATTGTGCTCGAAAACGGCACCCGCAACGGGGCCATCGACGCAGTGCTGTTCCGGCACCAGGAACACGCATGAACGCGCTTGCCCGCAGCCCAATTGACCAGTTCAGCGTGTTCCACACCTGGCTCGATCAATTGATGGGCACCTTGTGTGCACTGTCCGACGCCGATCCCGCCTTGCGCGCACCGGCCCTGATCCGCGCCGACATCGTGGCCCGCATCGATACGCTGGCCGCGCCCGGGCGCGGCGGTCCGCAAGCCGACCAGGCCAGCGAGCTGCGCTACCTGTTGGCCGCCTTCGCCGATGAGATCCTGCTCAGGCGCGACTGGCCGCACCGCGCGTGCTGGCTCGATTGGCTGGTGGAGGATGCGCTGTTCGGCAGCCGTCACGCGGGCGAGCGCGTGTTCGACTGCATTGCCGCCGTGCTGCACGGCGGCGCGGCGCGGCGGCGCCCCATGGCCTTGCCCTATCTGTGCGCGCTGGCGCTGGGCTTTCGCGGCAGCGTCCCCAGCGGAACCCAGGGCGACCGCGAGCTGGAACGGCTGCGCCATGCGCTCTTTCAGCTGGTCCAGGAGCGCAATCCCGATCCGGCCTTTGGCGAGGCGCGCGACGATCTGGACTCCAACGCGGCGCGGCGCGTGATGTTCCGCCCGTATCAGACCATCGCCGCCGGCGGGGCGCCGGTGCTGTTGCCCAGTCCGAATCGCTGGCGCACGCGCTTCGTGTTCGCCTTTCTGCTCATGCTGGCGGCCGGCCACCTGATCTGGGTAGTCCACACGCATGGGCTGCGCATGCATCTGGAAGCGCCCGATGAGGTCGCGGAGTCGCGTCCATGAGCACCATTGCCATACTGCTGGGCGCGGCGCTGGTGCTGAGCTTATTGCTGCTGTGGCTGCTGCTGCGCGCGGCCCGCAGGCGGGCTCAGCGCGGGACCGAGGGCGCACCCGGCGGCGCCAGCGAGACCGGCGCACCTGCCGCGCTCACACGCCACGCGGCCAGCGCCGCCTTTTCCGGGCTGGGCGCGCTGCTGCCGGAAACGGCGCAACGCTACGATGTGCCGCTGGTCTTGCTGGCCGGCGACAACGCCAGCGGCAAGAGTCACTTGCTGGCCACCTGTGGCCTGGAGCGGGCCACGGCGCAGCACAGCCCTGGCGGCGGCGCGCTGACCTGGCACGCTTTTGACCGCGGCGTGGTGCTCGAAGTAGGCGCCGACTATCTGGACCTGGCGCAGCGGCCCGGCGCGCCGGCCCGGGCGTGGGATGCGCTGGCCGAGGCCATCCAGCGTTATCGCCCGCGCCGTCCACTCGACGCCATCGTGATCGCGGTCGGGGCCGACGTCCTGTCGGGGCCGCGCGACGCGCTTGAACGCTTGGCCGAGCACCTGCAGCGCCGCGTGGCCCATCTGCAGTGGCAGTTCGGCTTGCGTCTGCCTTTATACGTCCTGGTGACCAAGGCCGATCTGGTGCCCGGCTTCGCGGCGCTGGCCGATTCCCTGCCGCCCGCGCTGCGCTGCGGCATGCTGGGGTGGTCCAACCCGCAGGGCGGCGCCACCTTCCACGCGCGCTGGGTGGACGACGCATTCGACGCCATCGGCAGCACCGTCGCCGAGCTGAGCTGCGAAATCCTGGCCGCGGGCACGCCGTCGCCAGCGCATGGCGGTCTGCTCGGGCTCGGCGCGGCGCTGGCCGATCTGCGTGCGCCCGCCAGCGCCTTCATCGCGCAAGTGATGGCTACGCCTGACTCGCAGCGCAGTCCCTTGCTGCGCGGTGTGTATCTGTGCGGGAGCGATGGCGAGCGTGTCGTGTTCACGCGCGACTTGCTGGTGTCCAAACTATTTGCCGAAACCGGGATTGCTGCGCCCTTGCCAGGCCAGGTCTGGGCGCGCGACCGCCAGGTGCGCCAATGGCGTCTCGCCACCGTCATCTTGCTGGCCGTGTGGGTGCCGGCACTGGCCTGGTCGAATTACCGGCTTGCTCGTCTGGTGCCCGACATGGATAAGGCGCTGGTGGGCATCCAGAAAAATGTCGATATCGTCGCGCGCATGCACCAGGAAGGGAAATCAGTCCGGCCCGCCTTTTACAGCGCCGCCGCTGAGCACAGCATGGCTTCGATCAGCCGCTTTTCGGATACCTTGCTTCTGCTTGCCGTTCCCGCGTCCTGGCATTGGACGGATGACAATCTCGACGAACAGATCGAACAACGTTTCGCCGACGCCTTGCGCCGAATCTTGTTGCCGGCGATCGGCAAGAAGCTCAGCGCGCAGGTGGCGAAATTGACCGGGGCGCCGATCAATGAAGTGACGCTGCGCTTGAAAAAAGGGGCTTGCGACAGACCGGCGGAAGTCGTGGGCGACCCGGCGATACAGCCCAACGACGTCGTCGAGCAGTTGCCGGCCTTTCTCGATCTGGCCAGCTATGTTGGCGAGATGGAGCAGATTACCCACCACCTGGACGCGTTGGCACAGTTCCAGCAGCGCGGCAAAGGCGAGCCGGAACAGCTCGCAGACATGGCGCGTTTCACCGGCGCCTTTACGGTGCCGGACAGCGGCTTGAACACCTACTATCTCAAGCAGGCTCTGCACAAGGTGGAGCAAGTCAAAGGCTTGCCCTCGGTCGAAGGTTACCAGGTGGCCTTCAACTGCGGTCTCGATGCGCGTCACAGCCGGCTGCTGTCGACCGTGTTTGAGGAGCATCCGCTGTCGGCCCGGGTCGCCCTGGTCCAGGCGCAATTGCGCGCCTCGAGCCCGGAAGACGGCTTTGGCTCGCTGCAAACGGACCTCGCGAACGTGAAGCAATGGCTGGCTGGATCGGGCAGCGCCTGGCTCCATCCCGCGAAGTTGCAGCTGAGCGCCCCGTATATCGCGCTGATGGGACGCATCGATGCGCTCGGCATACTGGGTGACCAGCGCACGGACGCGTTGAAAAAGAAGGCCCGGGAGGCGCATGACGCCGTTGGCCTGGTGCTGACCGGCGCAGCTGGCACGGGCAGCGCGGTCTTGCAGCGCAGCGCCGACGGCGCGCATCTGGAAATGACGCCAGCGTTAGCCCACATGGAACAATCGCTGAGTTCCTTGATGCAACAACGTTTCATGCAGAAAGCCGCCGTCCCGGCCGAGCGCCCGGACCAGGCGGGACTGCCGTTGTGGGATGTGAATGCCCTGGCCGGATTGCGCGTCCTGGCCGCCGATTGGCACGCCTATCAGGCCCAGTCCCTGGGGGCATTTCCACCGGACTTCCAACTCGGCTTGCGCAAGTTCGCCAATGCGCGCCTGAAGGCGCTGCTGATCACGGAAATCGAACGCGCCCAGTCCGCCACGAATGACCTCCCGCAGGCCTATCTGCGCCTGGGACAGGCCCAGCCGGACCTGGTCGCCCTGCTGGAAGAATTGAAGCGGCTCGACGGCGACGCCGAACGCGAGCTGCTGGCCGCCCGCCTGGGCGAGCAGGCCAATCTGGCGTTGGCCGGGATTGACGAGGCATTCAAGAACGGGGCCGTGTATTTGCCCGAAGGCCGTGATTTCAGCCGCTGGGATGGACGCCGCCATCCGTTCGCCCAACTGTTCGGCGGGGGCGATTCGGCGACGCTCGACGACTACCTCCAGGCCCAGCTGGCCGTGGTGGAAAAGCACGCGGCGCTGGCGCGGCCGCTCGTGCTGCTCCTGACGGAAAGCGGCGCGCACGCCGACGTGCGGCTTGCGCAGCAATGGAACGCGATCGACAAGGAGCTCCAGCAGTTCGCACAAAAGATACCGGGCTCCCATGCTGCCAAACTGCACAGCTTCATCCGCACCGAGCTGGCCGAATGGGATCAGCAAAATTGCCAAGCGCACATGCCGTCGCATGCCGCGGGGCCAGGGAACGATTTCTTCAGCGGCCGCCTGCGCGAGCTGAGCCAGCGCATCGGGATGCGCTGCCGCGAACTGGTGCGCAGCAGCGGCGCATCCGCCTACGGCGAGCTGGCGCGCGCATTTCGCACCGACCTGGCCAACCGGTTCCCGTTCGCCCCGGTGGGCGAGCGTCAGGGCACGGCGGCCACAGCCGAGGCGGTGGCCAGTTTTGTCCAGAACTGGGACCGGCTGGGCGTGGCGGCGCGCCAGCGCACCGAGCGCGCCGAGGCGGACGACAGCGCCGCCCTGATCGGCGCGCGCCGCTTCCTCGCCAGTGGCGACAAGGTGGTGGCATTCCTGACACCGCTGGTGGCGCCCGAGCCCGGCGCCGAAGCCGGGTACGACGTACGGGTCCGTTTCCGGGTCAGCGAACTGGGCCAGAGCAATGCCAACAATGCGCTGCCCGGTGAAATCGGCGGCAACCGGATCGGCGCCTGGACGCTGCAGATCGGCGACCGGACTGTGCGTTCGGGCAATGGCGAGCCAGGCGAGGCGCCCACACTGCGCTGGCGTATCGGCATGAAGATCCGCCTGACGCTGCGCTGGGCCGACAATGCGCCGGCCTTGCCGTTGGCCGATCCCGGCGATCCCCATATGCGCGTGGCCGGACGCGAAGTGCAGTACGAGTTCGACGAAACCTGGTCCTTGCTGCGCCTGCTGGGCAGCTACCGGGTCAACGGTGCGCAAGACGACACGCTGCAGTTGAGGATACCGCTCACGGGCGCGCCCGCGTCCGGCGCGGCCCGCGTGTTCCTGCGCCTGGCGCTCAGTCCCGCCAACAAAAAGACACTGCTGGCCTATCCCGCTTTCCCGCTGGACGCGCCGGCCTTCGAGAACACGGTACTGGCCGACGGCGCGCGGCGCGCCAGGCCGCCTCTCTTACAGACGGGACTCGCCAAATGAACGACGTACTGGACCAAGCCGGACTCGACGACCTGCTGGCCCCAATCTCGGCAGCGCAGCCGTGCGGCGCCGACATCAACGGCGGCATGACCTACGCCAGCATCCGCGAGGCGCGCCGGGCCGACGGCCCCAACCAGGGCGTGTGGGAAAAGCCGGTAGCCAAACGCGCCGCCTGGGACCAGGCCGAGCAGCTGTGCACAACCTGCCTGCGCGAGGAGAGCAAGGACCTCAATGTTTGCGGCTGGCTGTGCGAAGCGTGGATCCACCGGCGCGGCCTGGCGGGGCTGGCCGACGGCCTGTGCCTGATGGACGCCATGCTCACCCACTACTGGGACGCGGTGCATCCCTTGCCCGAGGGCGGCGACCTGGGGTTTCGCAGCGCGCCGTTCGAATGGCTAAACCGGAATTTGCCGCTGGCCCTGCGCGCGGCGCAACTGGCCCCGGGCGAGGGGCCGGGCGGCAACCGCTACACGCTGGCCGAATGGGATGCGATGCTGCGCGCCGAACGCCAGCTCGCCACGGCCGCCGCCCGGCCCGGGCGGACGGGCCCGGCGCCGGCAGCCGCGGGCGCGCAGACCGGACGGATTCACTTTGCCGCCGCTGCCGCTCTGGCCGCGCACGATTATTACCCGCAGCTGGAACAGGAGCTGGCGCGCGCCGCGCAGAACGGGCAGCGGCTGGCCCAGTCGCTCGAGGCCTTGCTCGGCAAGGAGGCGCCGTCGCTGAGCGCACTGTGGGATGTGTTGGGTGCCTGCGGTGACGCGCTGGCCGAACTGGGGAGCAACCTGGCCCCGGACCTGCCGTACGCCGACGGCATGCCCGCGCCGAGCGCGCCGGCTCAGCACGGGATAGTCAGTCGCGCCCAGGCCTATCTGCTGCTCGAAGAAGTGGCCGACTACCTGCACCACACCGAGCCGCACAGCCCTGTGCCCTACCTGGTGCGGCGCGCCTGCGCCTGGGGCGACATGCCGCTCGAAGAATTGCTGACCGAATTGCTCGACAACGAATCGCATTTGAAGCAGGTGTTCCGCCTGCTGGGAACCGATCGGCCATGAGCGCGCCTGCGACCCAGACGCGTCTGTACCCCAACTTGCGCCCGTTGGCCCAGCCCGATACTGGACGCGAACAGATTTTCACCCTGCAGCACTGGTACGGTCACTACGGCTTGCGCGGGCGCGGCGGGCGCGGCCACTACGTACCGAACGCGCGCTACCTGTTCGTGCGCACGCGCGAGGGCGAAACGCGCATGCACCCGCGCCTGCGCCATCCCGTCCTGGCACAGGGCGCGGCGGTGATGTATGCGGGTGAAGCGTATTTCGAATGCGGCAGCCTGCGTTGGTGGAGCAACGGCTCCGGCCATTACCGGCCCGACCCCGACCATGCGCCTCAGGCCGGCCTGCCGATGGCCTTGTTCCGCACCTGGGATGACGTGGTGCGGCGCGGTAGCCGGCCCGCCGCGCAGGCGCCACCCTAACCGCCAGACACAGCAGGTCAGTCGTTTTTTGCGCCGGTCTCGTGCCGGTTTGTGGGTCCATCAGGTTCATCGAATGAGGAGGCAGCAATGCATACGCCAAGCAAACAGAAGTGGTTGGAACGGAATCGCCCGCCCCGGGTCCAGATTTCTTACGATGTGGAGACAGCCGGGGCAATCGAAAAGAAGGAATTGCCGCTGGTAGTGGGCATTTTCGCCGACCTGTCGGGCATGCCGGAAACGGTGGTGCCGATCCATGAGCGCCGTTTCGTCGAGATCGACCGCGACAATTTCGACCAGGTGCTAGCCAAGATCGGCCCGCGCCTGGACGTGGCCAGGCTGCGCATGCGGCCGGTCGAAGGCGTGGAGCTGGGCGGGACGATCTCTTTCAACAAGATTGATGACTTCGAGCCGGAACATATCGTCCGTTCCATCGCCGGCTTGAGCGAACTGTTCGACACGCGCAATGAATTGCGCGACCTGATGGCCAAGCTCGATGGCAATGCCAAGCTGGAAGGGCGCCTGACCGCGCTGTATACCGATGCCAACGGCACCGCCCTGCTCAAGGGCGCCGACGCGGCCACCCTGGACAGCATGCTCAAGCGCGATGCCGGCGCTGCCACCGAAGCGGCGCCGCCCGCCACGCCTGAGGCACCGCCCGCCACGCCCGAGGCGCCGTAATAAACGCTGCCCACGATCAACACCACGACAAGAGGAATCGACATGAATGAGACACAGACATCGGCCGGCGCGCCGGCCGCCAGCGCTGCCAACTGGGATTTGCTGGACGATATCATCACCGAAGGCCGCATGGCGCTGCAAAAGGAACAGCATCCGGTCGCCAAGAAATTACTTGAGCGCTTTGTCGACCAGTCGGTCAAAGGAGAAATCGTCCCACGGCCTGCCGAAAAGAGCTTGATGCAGACGCTGCAGGAACGCATCGATGCGATCGACGCCAAGCTGACCGAGAGCCTGAACCAGATCATGCATGCCCCGCAGTTCCAGGCGCTGGAACAATCCTGGCGCGGCTTGCACGACCTGGTGCAGAACAGCGAGACCAGCACCCGCCTCAAATTGCGCGTCATTAACATGACCAAGGAGGAGCTGGCCACCGACCTCAAGAAGGCGGTCGATCACGATCAAAGCAATATGTTCAAGAAGGTGTACGAAGACGAATACGGCACCTTCGGTGGCAATCCGTTCAGCGTGCTGGTGGGCGATTACCACATCAGCCGCAGCGTGGCCGACCTGGGCATGCTGGCCAAAATCGCCGGCGTGGCCGCCATGGCGCACGCGCCATTCATCACCGCGGCCGCGCCTGAGCTGTTCGACATGGCGTCGTTTACCGGTCTGGGCGTGCCGCGCGACCTGGCCAAGACGTTCGAGAGTGCCGAACTGTCGGCCTGGCGCGCTTTCCGCGAGACCGAAGATGCACGCTATGTCGCGTTGACGCTGCCGCGCTACCTGCTGCGCCTGCCGTACGGCGAAAAGACGGTTCCGGTTCCCACCTTCAGGTATGAAGAAACGTGCGAAGGCATGGCCCACGACGCTTACCTGTGGGGTAATTCGGCTTATCTGCTCACGCAGCGGATCACCGAGGCATTCGCCCAGTACGGCTGGTCGGCCGCCATTCGCGGGGTCGAAGGCGGCGGCGTCGTGGCCGGGCTGCCGATCCACACCTTCGACACCGCCGAAGGCGATATCGCCGCCAAGTGCCCGACCGAAGTGTTGATCACGGACCGGCGCGAAAAGGAGCTCAATGACCTGGGCTTCATCGCGGTGGTCCACAAGAAGAACGAAAATTTCGCGGCCTTCTTCGGCGGCCAGACCGTCAACAAGCCAGCCGTCTACAACAAGCCGCTGGCCACCGCCAATGCGCGCCTGTCGGCCCAGCTGCCGTGCATTCTGGCCGCTTCGCGCTTTGCCCATTACATCAAGGTCATCATGCGCGACAAGATCGGCAGCTTCGCCTCGCGCGAAAGCGTGTCGAACTACCTCAATACCTGGATTGCCGACTACGTACTGGTCAATGACAATGCGTCGCAATCGCTCAAGGCCCAGTACCCCTTGCGCGAAGCGCGCATCGACGTGACCGAAGACGCGGCCAAGCCAGGGGTATTTCGCGCCACCGTGTTCCTGCGGCCGCATTTCCAGCTCGAAGAACTGACGGCGTCGATCCGCCTGGTGGCCGAGCTGCCCCAGCCCGTGACGGCGTAACCGACCCGACTGCGGCCTGTTGCAGGCCGCGCCACAACAACGACTATTGAAAGGAATTACCGTGGATGTGATTATCCTTGACTTGCCAGGCATCAAAGGCGAATGCCTGCTCAAAGGCTTTGAAGACAAGATCGAATGTCTGTCGTTCAGCCACGCCGTCGCCATGCAGCTGACCAGCGACCCCAGCAACCGCGAACGCACGTCGGGCAAGCCCAACGTCCAGGACATGACGATTTCCAAGTACATGGACCAAGCGTCACCGGTGCTCAACCAGACCTGCTGCGAAGGCAAGAAGATCGGCGACGCGACCGTGACCATCGGCCGCAACGAGAACGGCGCTGTCATGCCGCTGATGATCTACAAGCTGCGCGACGCCATGGTGTCGAGCATCAGCGCGGCCTCGTCGGGAGGCGACAAGCCGTCCGAGACGATGACGCTCAACTTCACCGGCATCCAGTGGGACTACACGTCGCAAAACCCCGATTCGACCAAGCAGGGCGTGGCGCCGGGGATTTGGGACATGAAGACCAATACGGCGGCCTAAGCGATGGGCACGCTCAACCACGTCCTGGGCGGCCGCGTGCCCCTGTTCGAGCGCTTCCACGCGCGCGGCGGCGACGCCTCGGTGCTGGCCTGGCATGGAGCGCGCCAGGACGGCACCGAGGTGAACCTGTCACCGCTGGAGTGTTCGATCGAGCAGGAGCTCACGCGCTTGCTCAACACGCGCTGCGCCTGCCCGCTGGCGGTGCTGGCCACGCGCGAACGGTCGGTGATCGACTATGGGCTGCCCGATTACTCGGCCCTGTGCAGCGGCAGCAGCGCCGACCGGGCACGCCTGGTGTCGCTGGTGCGCGACACCATCGTCGCCTTCGAGCCGCGCCTGCGCCAGGTGGAGGTCGAGATCGCGCTGCTGCCCAATTGCCGCCATGCGCTGCAGGTGGGCATACGCGGCGCGGTGCTGGTCAACGGCCGGCTCGAGCCGGTGCGCTTTAATCTGAGCGCGAATGGCGATGGCGCCGGGCTGGCGGCGTGATGAGCCGCAGCGCCGACGATCCGCTTGCCTACTACCGGCGCGAGCTGGACTACCTGCGCAACGCCGGACGCGAGTTCGCGCGCAAGCATCCGGAAATGGCGGGCCGGCTGGAGCTGGGCGGGCTGGAGTCACCCGATCCGCATGTGGAACGACTGATCGAGTCGTTCGCCTTCCTCACCGGCCGCCTGCGGCGCGATCTCGACAGCGAATTTCCGCAAATCGCCGGGGCGCTGCTCGAAGCGCTGCAGCCGGGCTTCATGGCGCCCTTGCCGGCCATGACGGTGGTGCGTTTCGCGCCGGACCTGAGCCAGGGGCTGGCCAGCGCCCGCCGCACGGTGGCACGCGGCACGCCCTTGCACGCGTTCGGACGGCGCGAGCGCACCCCGGACCTGGCCGACGTGCCGTGCCAGTTCCGCACCTGCTATCCGGTCGACGTCTGGCCGATTGCGGTGACCGAAGCGACGATGGAAGATGCGCGCCTGCACCCGGCCATCAAGGAGCGGTCCGACGTGACCCAGGTGCTGCGCGTGCGCCTGCAATGCAGCGGCACCGGCTTTGGACGCCAGGAAGGACAGATCGCGCCGGACGATCTGCGTTTTCATCTGTATGGCGACTGGGGGCAGGTCAATCCGCTGTATGACATGCTGTTGTGTAATTTGACGGAGGTGCAAGTGGTGGCCAGGGGCGGATTCGCCGCGGCGCGCGGCGCCCGCATCGGCTGGCAGGAGGTCGGCTTCGGGCCCGATGAAGCGCTGCTGCCTGCTGCCGCCAACGGCGATCCGGCTTATCGCCTGCTGCAGGAGTACTTTTGCTTTCCGCGCAAGTTCATGTTCTTCAACGCGAGCGGCTTCGGCACCGCGCTCGACATGCTGGCCCCGGAACCGCTGCGCGACTGCGTCGAGCTGCTGATCCTGTTCAGCGGCCAGGCCGACCAATCGATGCAGATCCGGGCCAGCCAGTTTCAGCTTGGCTGCACGCCCGCCGTCAACTTGTTCGAGCGCACCAGCGAAGCGATCCGGCTCGACCAGCGCAGCGTCGAATACCGCCTGGTGGCCGATCAACGGCGCGAAGCGAGCACGGAAATTCATTCCGTCCTGGCGCTGCAGGCTGGCTACGCGGACGGCCAGCGCGGCAAGCCGCTCACCGCGTACGCCCTGGCAGCGCAGCTGGGTGCGGCGGCCCAGGCGCCGTTCTGGGTGGCGCGGCGCGACCATGCGCTGGCCGCAGGGCACAGCGGCACCGACATGTTCCTGTCGTTTGTCGGTGCGGTCGGCATCGACGGTGTGGCCGAGGCGGCGCCCCTGATCAGCGCCACGGTCCTGTGTACCAACCGCGACCTGGCGGCGGCGATCCGCCCCGACCAGATCGACACGCCGCCCGCGCGGGCCTGCTTCCAGGCCGACGCCAGCATCGGCGTGCTGCCCGCGGCCTGCCTGTACCAGCCCACGCGCCAGATTGCACCGCCGCTGGACGGCGAGTCGCTGTGGCGCCTGGCGTCCTTGCTCAATCTGAACCAGCTCTCGCTCAATCATGACCCCGGGCAGAACGACGCTTGCGCGGCACTGCAGCAGTTGCTCGATCTGTGCAACAGCGGCGACAGCGTGGCGGGCGCGCGCCAGATCCGGGCGCTCAAGAGCGTCGAGTACAAGTCGGTGGTGCGTGCGGTGCGCAGCGGACCGGCACCCGGGTTCCGGCGCGGGATTGAGCTGGTGTTGGCGTTCAAGCGGGGCGACTTCAGTGAAGGCACGCCGCTCATGCTGGCCGCTGTGCTGCAGCGCTTCTTGCCGATGTACGTGTCGGTCAATTCCTTCGCCAGCGTGACCGTGATGGATGGACTCAACAAGGTGAAAGCATGGGCGCCTTCGATCAATTAAACACGCATACGCTGCCATCGCATCTGCGCGAGCAGGCCGATCGCTATGAATTCGTGCAACTCGTGCGCCTGCTGGAGCGGGCGGTGCCGGGAGCCACCGAGATCGGCGGCGGGGCCGAACCGGCGCACGAAGCGGTGCGCTTTCGGGCCAAGGTCGGCTTTGCGTTCTCGACCAGCGATGTGCTCGGGGCGGCCAGGCTCTCGGCGCTGGGCGGCACCCAGGTTGAAGTCGCGTTCATGGGGTTGGCCGGCAACGAGGGGCCGCTGCCGCAGCCATATTCCGAAATGGTGTTGCAGCGCGCGCGCCCGGCGGGCGCGCACCAGTTGCACCGGCCCGCGCCCGGCCAGGCGGACGACGACGCGCGCGACTTCCTCGACATCTTCAATCACCGCCTGCTGTCGTATTTCTATCGGGGCCGGCGCAAGCACAGCATCGCGCTGGGGGCTGAATCGCGCCACCGCACGGCACTGCTCGAGCGCATTCTGTTTCAGCTGATCGGCTACAACGAGGGCGTGCGCCAGCAGGGCGGATCGCTCCCGCAACCGCAAGTCGATCCGCGTTGCCTGCTGCGCTACGCCGGCATCCTGGCCAGGCGCAACCGCGCGATGGCCGGCCTGGAGACCATGCTGAGCGATGCCTTCGGCACCGGCGTGCGCGGCAGCCAGCATCATGGGTGCTGGATGCCGGTGGACGCCGCATTCCAGAGCGTGCTTGGTGCGCGCGGCCGGAATTGCGTGCTGGGCCAGCAAACCATGCTTGGCCGGCGCGCCTGGGATGCCAGGGGCAAGATCGTGCTCACGTTCGGGCCCCTGTCGATGGCCGCCTATCAGGCCCTGATGCCTGGCGGGGCCGATGCCCCCCGGCTGACCTTCATGACCCGCTTCTACCTGCGCGACGATGTCGACGTCGACATCGTGTTGACGTTGGCGCCCGATGCGGTGCGCGAGGAAGCGCTGGGGGTGCTGTCGCGCACTGCGTGGCTCGGGCAGCATAGCGGGAGCGCGCGTACCACCCGCTTCGCGCTGGGCCGATGGGAAGACCGATGATCGCGCTGCGCACCTTGATCGGGCGGCTCGATGGCCCCGCGCGTCTGGCCTTCGAGCAGGCGGCGGATGCGTGCCAGCAGCGCCGTCATGCCGCGGTGCAGGTGGAACACGTGCTGGAACGGATGCTGGCGGCCGATGCGTGCCCGTTGAAGGCAATTCTGATGCGCTTGAACGTTGGCCACGCGGCGGCGCTTGGCCAGTTGCGGCTGGCCATCGACGGCATGGGCGCGGGCGCACCGTGCATTCCCGCCATGGCGCCCGCTATCCTGCCATGGCTGCAAAACGCCTGGCTGATCGCGTCGCTCGAGCACAACGAGGCGCAGGTGACGCCGCCTATTTTGCTGGCCGCGCTGCTGCGCGAAGGCGACCAGTGCGCCGCTCTGCTGCGTGCCGCGCCCGCGCTGGCGGCAATCGATCGGGCGCGCCTGGGCGAGCTTTGCAACAGCGGCGCCGGCACGTCGCCGCTGGAGCGTTTCACCGTCGACTTGACCGCGCAGGCGCGCGCGCGTGGCTACGACCCGATCAGCGGGCGCGAAGCGGAAGTGCGCCAGATTATCGATATCCTGATGCGCCGGCGCCAGAATAACCCGATGCTCGTCGGCGAGCCCGGTGTGGGCAAAACCGCCGTCGTCGAGGGCTTCGCCGCTCGCGTGGCCGCTGGCGACGTGCCGCCCGCGCTGGCCGGGGTCGCCGTCCTGGCGCTCGACCTGGGCCTGTTGCAGGCCGGTGCAGGCATGCGCGGCGAGTTCGAGAGCCGGCTCAAGCAGGTGATCGGCGAGGTGGCCGCGGCGCGCGGCGCGGTGATCCTGTTTATCGACGAGGCGCACCAGCTGATCGGCGCTGGCGGCGCCGAAGGGCAGGGCGACGCTGCCAACCTGCTCAAGCCGGCCCTGGCGCGGGGCGAACTGCGCACCATCGCTGCCACCACCTGGAGTGAATACAAGCAGTATGTCGACAGGGATGCGGCGCTGGCGCGCCGCTTCCAGGTGATCCGCGTCGATGAGCCGGACGAAGAGGCGGCCGTGACGATGCTGCGCGGCGTGGTCGCCACGCTGGAGCGCCACCATGGCGTCACAGTGCTCGACGCCGCCGTGCGCGACGCGGTGCGCCTGTCGCAGCGCTACATCAGCGAACGCAAGTTGCCCGACAAGGCGATCAATGTACTCGACACCGCGTGCGCGCGGGTGGGCCTGGGGCAGACCGGCGCCCCGGCGGAACTGGAAACGCTGCGGCACACGATTGGAGCGTGCGAGCTCGAATTGCGTGCCCTGGGCCGCGAGGCGCTGGCCGGGACCGACTACGCCGCACGCATCGACGAGTTGCGCGCGCGCCTGGCGCACAGCCGCGCACGCGAAGCCGAACTGGGGCCGCGCCTGACGCTCGAACGCAGCGCCGTGCAGGCGGTGCTGGACAAGCGCGCGCAATTGCAGCTGGCGGCCGACGATGGCGATCATGACGAGGATGACGCGCCCGACAGCGTTGCGCGGCTGTCGATCGAGCTCGAACGCCTAGAGACTGGCTTGGCCGTGATCCAGAACGAGCAGCCGATGGTGCCGCTGTGCGTCGATTCGGCGGCGGTGGCGGCCGTGGTGGGCGCCTGGACCGGGGTGCCGGTCGGGAAGATGCTCAGCGACGAGCTGCATACCATGCTGCATTTGAAGGACCGCCTGGCCGAACGCGTGGTGGGGCAGGACAGCGCGCTCGACACCATTGCGCGCCGCCTGCGCACCTTTCATGCGGAGCTGGACGATCCGCACAAGCCGGTTGGGGTGTTCCTGCTGGTCGGCCCGTCCGGCGTTGGCAAGAGCGAGACGGCGGGGGCCCTGGCCGATCTGCTGTACGGCGGCGAACGCAACATGATAGTGGTCAATATGTCGGAATTCCAGGAAGCCCACAGCGTGGCCCGCCTGCAGGGCGCGCCGCCCGGCTATGTTGGCTACGGGCGCGGCGGGGTGCTCACCGAGGCGGTGCGGCGCCGCCCGTATTGCGTGCTGCTGCTCGACGAGGTAGAAAAGGCCCATGCCGATGTGATGGAGCTGTTTTACAAGGTATTCGACAAAGGCAGCATGGAGGACGGGCAGGGTCTGGCGGTCGATTTCAGGAATGCGGTGATCCTGATGACATCGAACCTGGGACACGCGCAGCCAGGCGAAGGCGCCGCGGGCGACGCGCTGCAAGCGGCATTGCAGGCCCACTTCGCGCCGGCCCTGCTGGCGCGCATGGTGGTCGTTCCCTACGCTGCGTTGGGAGCGGTACAGATCGCGCGCATTGTCGCACTCAAGCTGGAGCGGATCCGCCTGCGTTTCGAGCGCAGCCACGGCGCCCGCTTGCACTACGATACGTCGCTGGCGCCACTGATCGGGCAGCGCTGCGGTGCTGCGCTCGGCGGGGCGCGCCATATCGACCAGATCCTGACCCAGACCTTGTTGCCGGAACTGGCTGAACGGGTGCTCGAGCGGTTGGCGTGTCAACGCCCCTTCGCCAGTGTGCGGGTGGGGGCAGGCGATGGCGTCGCGTTCGACTACAGCTTCGACAGCGAGGTGACGGCATGACGACCAATGTTGTTTCGCTCAGCACGGCGCTGGGAGCCGACCAGCTGCAATTGTCCCGCATGCACGGCGAAGAGGCGCTCAGTGAATTGTTCGTGTACCACCTCGAGCTGCATTCGGCCGATGTCGCCATCGACCTCCAGGCCATGGTCGGCAAGGCGGCCACGGTGTCGGTCGCGCTGGCTGACGGCGCGCTGCGCACCTTCAACGGGGTGGTGACGCGCTTCGTGCAGACGGGGGGCAGCGCGGGCAGCGCCACCTACCGGGCCGAATTGCGGCCCTGGCTATGGTGGTTGACGCTGGACGCCGATGCGCGCATCTACCAGCGCAAAACGGTGCCGGACATTATCTGCGCGCTGTTCGCCGAGCTGGGCTTCTCGGGCTTCAAGAATGCCTTGAGCGGCACTTATGCCGAGCGCGACTACTGCGTGCAGTACAACGAGAGCGCATTCGACTTCGTTTCGCGCCTGATGGAAGAAGAAGGTATTTTCTATTGCTTCGAGCATGAAGGCGCCAGCCATACCATGGTGCTGCTGGACGACGCGGACCATTACCGCCCGTGTACGGGACTGGCGCAGGCGCGCTATCAGGACACCAGCAGTTCGCGCGACCGGCTCGACCTGGTGTTTCGCTGCGAGATGGAGCAGAGCGCCGTGCCCGGCAAATACGCGTCGGGCGATTTTCACTTCAAGACGCCGGCGGCCGCGCTGAGCGCCAGCGCGGAAGGCGCGGGCGGGGACACGCGTGTGTACCAGTATCCGGGCGGGTACATGGACGCGGGCGGCGGCACTGCCTTGGCCAGCTTGCGCATGCAGGCGCTGGCGCAGCCAAGCCGGGCGCTGCGTGGCGCCAGCACCTGCCGCGCGTTCACCGCTGGCGGCAAGTTCGATCTGAGTGGACACTTCCGCGACGACTTGAACAGCAGCTATGTGCTGCGGCGCGTGGCCCATGAGCTGAGCGCCGAGGACTACAGCAACAGCTTCGAGGCGTTCCCGTTGGCGTTGCCATTCCGGGCGCCGCTGAGAACGCCGAAGGCGCGCATTGTCGGAACCCAGACCGCGACGGTGGTGGGCAAGAGCGGCGAGGAAATCTGGACCGATGAATTTGGGCGCGTCAAGGTCCAGTTTCATTGGGACCAGCGCGGCAAGCGCGATGAAGACAGCTCGTGCTGGATCCGGGTCGCTCACGGCTCGGCGGGACTGGGCTTCGGGGCCTTTTTCTTGCCCCGTATGGGGCAGGAAGTATTGGTCAGCTTCCTCGATGGCGATCCGGACCGGCCGATTGTCACCGGCGGCGTCTACAACGCCACCCAGACCTATCCCGAGCCGCTGCCGGCCAACCAGACCCGCAGCGGCATCCGCAGTCAGTCGTCCAAGGGCGGGGGCGGGTCCAACGAGCTGCGCTTCGAGGACAAGAAGGACGCCGAGGAGTTGTACCTGCATGCGCAAAAGGACATGTTGACCCTGGTCGAGAACGACCGCAGCTGCACCGTCGCCAAGGGCAACGACACGATGCTGGTGGAAAAGGGCAATCGCAGCTGCACGGTCGGAGAGGGCAATGACACGCTGGTTGTCAGCAAGGGCAATCGCAGCTGCACGGTCGGGGAAGGCAACGACACGCTGGTCGTGAGCAAGGGCAATCGCAGTTGCACGGTCACGGAAGGCAATGAGGTGCTGCTGGTGGAAAAGGGCACCCGCAGCGTGACGGTGGAGGCGGACGAGACCCACACCAGCAAAGCCAATTTTACCCACACAGTGACCAAGAACTATGAGCTCAAGGTGGACGGTAACCTGACCATCACGGTGACCGGCTCGCTGAGCATCAAGTCGGACAAGGATGTCGCGATCGAAGCGGCGACCAGCATGGCATGCAAGGCCGGTACCACCATCAATAACAGCGCCGGCACCGCGTTCGAAAACAAGGCGGGGACCACAATGCTCAACGACGCCGGGGTCAGCCTGACCAACAAGGGCAGCGCCTCGCAAACGATCGATGGCGGCGGCGCCCTGACTATCAAGGGAGGGATCGTCAAGATCAATTGAGATGAGCCAAGCTGTCACCACTTTGCAGGGCGAGGTCTGCACCCGGAACGCGCAGGGCGCGCTGACCTGCCGCGCCCATTTTGTCGACGGCCTGCTGGACGGCGTGACCGAACGCTATGACGCCGCCGGGCGCTTGGAGCAATCGGTTCCGTACAACGCCGGCTTGATCGAAGGGACGATGACGACCTACGTCGAAGGCGCCTTGCTGGCGCGGGCCGAGTACGTGGGCGGGCTGCGCGAGGGGCAGTTTGTCGTGTTCGGACCCGATGGCGCGGCCAGCAGCGAAGTGCGCTACCGCGCGGGCAAACCGGACGGCCCTGCGAACTACTTTTTGCCCGGCGGCGCGCTGGTGCGCAGCGTTCATCATGTGGCCGGCTTGCTTGACGGCGAAGCCTGCGATTACGCGCCCGATGGTGCGCTGCTGGCCCGCACCGTCTACAAGATGGGTAAAAAGCACGGCGTGGCGGTCCAATACCACGCCAATGGGCGGGTGCGGGAGGAAGCGCATTTTGTGGACGGCAAACCTGTGGGCGAGGTACGCAAATACGGCCCGAACGGCAAGCCTGGGCGCAAGATGACATGGCTGGACAAACTAATCGAGGGGTAGATCATGGGTGAACAGGTGTGCGCGGGAGCGCTCATGCAGTGCAGCTTCGGGGTGGCGCCGGGTCCGCTGGCCGTACTGCCGGCCAACGCCGTGCTGACTGGCACGCCGGCGGCGACCATTATGGATCACGCGCCGATGGTCAATGTGCCCACGTTTGGAATGTGCACCAGCATGGCCAACCCCATGGTGATTGCGGCGACGGCGGCGGCGCTTGGGGTGCCGACGCCCATGCCTTGCATTCCGGCGACGGTGGCGCCATGGGCGCCAGGTTCGCCGACTGTGATGATCGGGAATATGCCCGCCCTGAACAATACCTGCAAACTGACCTGCATGTGGGGCGGCATGATCGCGTTTTCGTTTGCCGGGCAAGCAACCGTGCAGGTGGCCTGAATGGATTACACATTTTCGTTTAACGGGCGGATGCTCCTGATGCTTGGCGTGGTGCTGGCGCTGCTGATGGGGCTCAGTTTCGGTCTCGGAATGGTGGTGGAACAGTCGCGCGCGGTGCCTGCGGCGCCTGTGCTCAAGCAGCAAGCGAAGGGAGTGGCGAAATGAGTTCCACAGTCATTCAGGCCTTTTTTACCCATGGGTTCGGGCAGCTCCAGTGCAAGCCGGGCCATCCCGCAGGGGCGAGCGAGAACTTCGCGCTCGATCCCGGCCGCCTGAATCTGGCCGGCAGCGTTGGACGCAGCATGCCCGAAGGCGTCTTGCGCAAGATGGAGCAAGTGTTCAAGGCCGACTTTTCCGATGTGCGCATTTACCAGGGACCGCAGGCGGGGTCGATCGGCGCGCATGCGTTCACCATGGGGTCGCGCATCTACTTCGCGCCGGGTCAGTATTCGCCGGACACTGCGCGAGGGCAGCAACTGCTTGGACACGAATTGGCGCATGTGTTGCAGCAACGCAGCGGGCGGGTGCGCACGCCGGCCGGCGGCGGGATGGTGGTGGTTAACGATCACGCGCTGGAGGCGGAGGCCGATCGCATGGGTGTCATCGCCGCGTCGTTTCGCCCGCCGGTGCAGGCGAAGATGGCGGCGCCCGTGCGACCGAGCGTGCAGGCGAAACCGGCGTCGCACAAGCTGGTCATCGGCGCATACATGCACCAGGGGGCTGCCGGTGGTGGCGTGCCGCCTGACTTGGCCGGGCACGCTTTCGTGTCGGTGCAAAGTCCTACAGGGAAGCAGGAGACTTGGGGCTTTTCGCCAGCCAATTATGGTCGCTACAATCCGCAGACGGACATCGGCAAGTTACGCACCGGGGTGCCGGGGCTGGTGCATCGCGATGATCAGGCGTTTTCCAAGCCGGGCGTAAAAACGCGCAGCTACACGCTGACGCCGGCGCAGGCGAAGGCGGCAATGGCGAAGATCGATGAATACAAGACGCGGCAGTACAAATTCAGCGCGCAGTCACGCCAGTGCACCACGTTTGCTAGCGATGTGCTGCGTGCCGCCCACGTCGATGGCGCGGTGAGCGGCAAGCTGCCAAGTGACTTGTATCGCAAAGTGTGAGCTCAGAATAAAAATTAGCCCCAATTTTGTCACTGAGGATTGAATTCCGAGTGGCCGGTTAAATTGGAACTGTAAGCGGGCCGACGAATTACATCTAAACATGCGAGGATTTAATGTACAAGCCAATTCAAGGTCGGAAACTAAACATTATCGCGCAACAGGTGTCGATCCATGGTCGCAAGAATACCGTCGTTTTGCCACCGCATCCAGGATTTCGATCTAATGGTCCTCAGGCCGATCAAGGAAGGGGGAATCGCACACTTCCGCCGATACCTCCCTCTTTCCAGTCGAGTCGCAATATAGTAGAGCAATCGAGGCCGAAGACAGTGCCGCCCGCTAGGGGAATACTCGGCCCGGGATACGGGGCACTGAGCGAAATGAGGGCGTTGCAAGGGAAACACCAATTCGGCCTCTATGTTCCGCCGCAAAAGCACTTGAAGACTCTGGTTGGTGGAAGAACAGGACCGTCTGAAAAATTAAGCCAGAGCATGAGGGCAAAAGGAACTACCCCGCAGCCGCCATTGTATCGGCCCGCCCCGCCCGTGTTCAAAGCCCGTCAACTCAATTCCGCTGGCCAGTATGCACAGCTCTCGCGATCACCCGTTCTGCAGGCGTCGGCCGCAGCTGGCGGGGTCAAGAAGTCGGAACGGCTTGCAGCAAAAGGCGTTAAACCATCGCCGCAACATACTGACAAGGCCGGTAACAAATACTGGACGGGTTTTCGCAACGGATTGGGCTGGACTACCGCAACCCAAAATCACATGAACCAGAGTAAGGGTAGCGGATGTCAAATTTCATCAAGTATTTGCACCGGAAAAGCAGATGGGATTGACCATATAGATGATTTTGCGACTGTTTCGGCGGGATTGGAGCCCGTGGAATATTGCGACGGGAACGATCATTGGGAGGGTGTACCGCTCGACGTTGTCAAGACAGCGTACAACGACCTCGCCAACTTACGCTGGTCGTGCACCCAGTGCAACTCAAGCAAGAGCGGTGCCAAGGGGTTATATACAAACGTGACACACACAGGGAAATGTCCGGGCCCGGATGAATGCGAAGTCTAATTGGGCGTTAGAGCAGATGCGGCAATCGTGGGCGCCAATGTCAGGTGCGGCAACCGTACTAAATCTGATTTATGCAGGTTTGCTGCAGTCTCCCAACTCGATCGCAGCCGCGGGCGTCGATGCAGACTTCCAAAGCCAGATGTCGGCTTGCCGAAGGTCGGTTCAATTGCACGCGTTCGTAATTTCTTAGAATGAAAGGGGTACCGCTAATGAACAAGCCCCAACGATCTTTTTCGCCCGGCGTATTCCAACCGTACGCCGGTCGTGCACTCGCCATGCCATTCGTACCGCTCCAGGCCAAATCCAGCAATCATCCTGACGGATTGCGTGGGCCGTTGTGCAACCTGTCTCCGGTGTCAACACGGAGTGCGCCGCCAGTGCAGGCTTTCTGCCGGCCTCCAACGCGAGCGACTTTGACGCAATCAAAAATGGCAAACGATACACCGGTAAGAATGACATTTCCACCCGCATCGAAACAGCAGGAGCGGCTCAATTTGACCATTCAGCCTAAGAGCGGGATAGGGACGAACCACAATAAGGAACTAGGAGCGCATGCGAATGTCATGAGCGCAAGGACACGCGCGCCGCAGCATGCGAAAGAGCGCCGACAGCAACATGGCCTGCCGGCACAAACGGCGATACAGGCCAAGTTTTGGGAGAGAACGCCACAGGGTGCGTATATATGGCACACCGGTCCCGTCACGAGAATCTGGAAAGAGCGGATTGATTTGATGACTAGAGTGCAGGAAACGAAACCCGGAAATGGCTGGATTTTTAGCGGCACATACGGCGTCTGGGAACGTAAGACCCTATTTAACGCCGCTACCGCCCAAAGTCCTTTGCTTGAAAGCGCGATTTCAAGTGTGCAAAGTATTGCACGCCAACCCACGATGGAGAATGTCGAACAACAGATGGGCCCGGAAAGTAGTGCGAACCTCGCATATGCAGCCAAGATGATCGGCTTGACGCTTGGTGTCGGCGCAATCGTTACGATCGGTGCTACCTTCATCACCTTCAGTATGCCGGCATGGGTCTCCGCCGCAAGTCGGCTCGGCAGTATAGGCACTTTGGTAGCGCGACTCTTCAAGTGGGCATACGACGTTCGTGGGGCCGAAAGGAGGAGAGAATCAAAGTTCAAGCCCCATATGCGGAATGGCGCCTTCGTTACGATCTCGTTTGTTCAACTCGCAGTCGAGTTGAGCTGGTCGGGCGGAAAATACGTATTCTTGCCTAGCGGCTGGCATTATGAATTCTACGAATTGCTCGTGGCAATCAAGAATGCGACGCGTTCCTCGGCACCGCAGCCAGTGCCTGTGGGGGCCGAAAACGCCTGACTTGCCGTTTAACTTAGATGATTTTTCGGCTGGTAGCGATGGCATAGCCTCCCGACGGCGGTGCAGTTTGCATCAGATTAAGTTCAAGCAGCAATTCCGAAGTGTGCGGAACAGCGAGGGCAACATCCTTCGCAGCAGCCATCGTTTGCACAAAGCTCAATTCGCTCTTAAGCGTGATCCCCGTCGCGTGGTGAATCGCCGACATGGGGGCCGTTGTCTCGGGGAGCTTTTGCGCCATGGCGTGATTTACCAAACGATGCTGCAGTTTTCGAAGCCGATCCGTGAGCGCCAGGGTCAGGTGCGGCAATCGTACACGATCTGATCTACGCAAGCTATGCGGCGGTCTCCCAACTCGATCGCAGCCGCGGGCCTTGATGCGCGGGGCCAAGGTCCGGTGTCGGTTTGCCGCAACCTGACCCTGTATACTTTGACCCCGCATATTTCGGGGTCATGTCGGTTTCATCGAACGCGTTCGTAAATTCTTAGAATGAGAGGTTACCGCTGATGAACAAGCCCCAACGACCTTTTCCTCCCGCTGGATTCCAACTGAATGCCGGTCGTGTACTCGCCATGAAAGTCGTACCGTTCCAGGCAAAATCTAGCGATTATCCAGACCAATCGCGCGGGCCGTTGCGCCACCTGTCTCCGGTGTCAACGAGAAGTGCGCCGTCAGTCCAGGCTATCTGCCGGCCTCAAATGCGAGCGGCAGTGCCTGGGGCGAGTCGTAGACGATGCGGCTATCCCCGTCATGTGACAGGTACATGATGCATCCCTGGAGCGGCGGGTTTGCCAGATACACCTGGTAATCGCTGGTATTCGATTCGTCCAGTACCAGTGCACCGAGCATGGACATTAAAGGATGGGCGCCTTACAACTGCCGCGTCAGCGATATGGCAGCGTCGGCGGTCAACAAGTTGCCACATTCCATAGCGTCGGACACGATGAAAGCTTCGCTCGTCATTTCCTCAAAATACGCCACGAGATCGCTTGGAGCGTGACCGAGCGCGTCCTGCAATAGCGATTCCAGTTCGTTTAAGCTCACGTAGTCACCTCTTTATGGATGCAAGCCGGGCCGCCCTCAGGATATGTTGCGCGCACAGCGTCGTGCCGATAGGATGGTGGGCCCCTTGATCTGCCTGCTAGCGATTTTCTGGATCAGTACGTCGTTCAGGAGGGGAACCCTCCTCAAAACCAGCAACAAACAACATCAACAAGTCGCTCGCCACCTTCTCGTGTCCCGCCTCGAGTAAATTGGTGGCAATCATCGTCAGATCAGCCGGGGCGAGGTTGTTGCCAGCGTCATCGATGGCGCGTCGTGTTGCTTTGCCCAGCTGAAAAACTAACTCGGCATTCACTGTTTTTTCTCTATCGTTCATCTAAATTTTTTCTATTTCTGGGAGCGTAAATATGATGCGAACACTTGGGTCTGGGCGAACAGGCCCACCGGAGCTACGCATTCTACATCGTTGTAGTCGCGCTAATAGGTTCGGAAGTCAAACGCGCTGCTAAACATCAGGCGTCATATTTACACTGTCGCTGCGCGCATGTCCCCCATCAGAATTGTGAAAGAACATGGATTTTCTTAAATCGCTCCGCACCCTGTTTGAAAAGTCGCTCGATTCGGTCTCGCACTCGTTTTCTCCCCCAGCCACAGGATCGGCGCGTTCGATTCGGATGACGGCTTGATGTGCGTCCTGATCGGCATGTTTTGCGTGGCGATCAGTTTTGGCTTGGTCGTGACAACTAAGTCTGCATCCAGGTTCTTCCTCGTTCCTGGCCTGATTGCGTACGCATTTTTTGCCGTCGGCGGTTATCGGGTGATTCGAGGCAAAGAACCTGCGGCGGCGCACCCCGGCGATGTTTCGATTTCCAGAATCTTTATCGGTATTCTGTCTATATTGTTTTGCTTCGCTACGGTAATCGGGATGGCTTTCATTGCCACCGCAATTTTCGGAAAATGAAAACGGCACTGGCTGAAAGCGGCAGTCGAACAGTGGACGTTGGGAAAATCCAGAACGCGTCGTTTGACTGCAATCGCCAGAACGGCTCGTTCTAATTTTCGAGTTCGCTCTTTGCGCACTTCTTGAGGAGACACTGAATCTCCGCCATTAGTTGCTGCTGCGCTCGTGCGCTAAGCGAATGTGCATTGCAAGGCCAGGCTAACGGAGTCCAAGACGATCCGTCTGGACTTCTTGATTCAGCGCTTGCAGATCCGGTTCCAGTTGATCGCATTGGTCACCTTCACCTATTGCAATAAGCTTGATCTTGATGACGCGATTCGCTCCCTTGTAACGAATACAGCCAATATCTTGCACCTCAAATGCCTGAATCATTTGAAAAATTTCTTTTCCATTTGACGGTTGCTTGCTAACGAAACAGTGACCATCTTTGGCATATGAAAAAAGTCCCGGTGCCACTTTGGATGGCATTCCGCAGGAAGTACAGCAACCATCTTCGACATAGAAAGCGCCAGGCGCGTTTTCAGGAAATGGAAATCTTGTGCTTGTCATTTGTGGCGACTCTAAGAGCGGCATAGTTCTTGGTGCAAGGGACGGCGCTTTATTTCGTTGGTGGTTAAGAGGGATGCGATTCCAGGCTTTCCATTTGTACCCCGACGAATGTCAAACTACCTTGGTAAACAATGGCAGCAAAGTTTGCGACCAGATTCAGCATCAAAAAAGTTGACCTTCTGGGCTTGACTCGGCGTTTGCATTCGACATTCCAGCGGCCGTTCAGAAGCGCTTCCGATTCTACATCTGAAAAAAAATAGCCGAGAAATCCAGATGCCCGACGCGCATTGGTTTCGCCAGGAAAATTCAAAAGATACATCATTGTCCGAGGAATGGTGCGCTCAAGTTCAATGTCGGTTCCTACGACACAGATCGGCGCCGTCCAGATGTATTTTAAAAACCGAAAAAAGACAATCAGGC
Source organism: Massilia sp. CF038 (assembly GCF_900129765.1). GTDB lineage: Bacteria > Pseudomonadota > Gammaproteobacteria > Burkholderiales > Burkholderiaceae_D > Telluria_A. Next base: position 823,170 of record NZ_FQWU01000002.1, on the reverse strand, counting down.
AAGCGATGACGGCGAAATGGGTGAGATAGCTAATCATGTGGTTCTATCGCTGGAGGCATAACAGACATTCCGTCAACAGTGATTCTGTCCGTCGCAATACACTCGCCGCGACCAGTTGCAAGGGGCTTCAGCTGATCAGCGCTTAGCGCATATTTTTTCATTCCGTTCGTCCATTCCTATCAAGACGCACCATTAACATCAAAGGTTCATCGACCGTATTCGCCTCGCCGATCGTGGCTGATTGTACTAGACGGGTACCATACGGCGCCATGGCTAGGCTTGCACCCTTGCTTTGGAAATAAGTATGGACAGTGTTACGGGATGGACAAATCCAAACCAAGCCTTCTGCTCAGGACGAAGGTGAAGAACAACAGCCCCAAAAGCAAAAGCACGAAGACTGCACTCAACTTGACGGCCGCGCTTAGCACGGCGCGTTTTTCCTTCTTTTTCTCGTGCGCCTTCGGCCCTTGATCGTAATGCCATTTGATGGCGAAGAACATGCCCGTGCCGAGCACGAATAGCTTGAATATAACTAAGACGACGGGAATCAGATCGATCATTGTGGGTGTTTCCTGCTCTTGAACCTACGGGCAATACGACAGGCGCTAACTGCTTTGATGCTTTGGAACCGGCGGAATAGTTGCGCCGCGCCAGTATCGCGCTCTTGCAAGTGAGAAAACAGAGCCAGTTGCCACGAAAATCTTCAGATCAGATCAGATTGGTGTTAGACGGGCGGGAAGCCCTCGTACGATTTGGGCATGCAACCCCAGATCCTGAGGACGTCGCCGCGCACCTCAAATTCGAAGCCAATCTGTTCGACTACCCTCGAGATTTCAACGGTATGGCATTTTTTGGAGGTGCAAGCAGTCGGCCTTTTGCCGGGATGGGCTCCCATAAGCCTATATCAAGGCGAACAAGAAAAGCTGTAGATGCACCTGACCCCGACGCTCCGGTCCTAAAGCGGGCTGGCGCTATTACACCTTCTGCTCACCACTGATAATTTTGGTCTGATTGCGACCGCCGCTTTTCGCCAGATACAGCGCCTTGTCCGCCCGCTCCACCAAATCATCAACGGACTCTCCATCGATATAGGAGGTCATGCCCGTCGAGAAAGCAATCCGCAGATGTGGCGCTTGCGGATTGATTTGCGCAACCGTCAGCGCCCCGCGCAACCGTTCGATACCAATGTTTGGATCGCCGGCACGCGACTCGGGCAACAGCAGCAGAAATTCTTCGCCACCCCAGCGACCGGCAATGTCGGTACTGCGCAGGTGGGTGCGGGCCTGGCGCGCGAAACACCGCAATGCATCATCGCCAACCCGATGGCCAAACTGATCATTCACAGTCTTGAAATGGTCCAGGTCTGCCAGTGCGATGGAAAATGAGGCGCCGCCGCGGGTGTGCCGCGCGATGTGCTCGGCCAGCAGCGTCAGCATCTGGCGCCGGTTCGGCAGGCCGGTCAGCTCGTCGTGCGTTGCGACGTTGCGCAATTGTTCCATCGCCGATTCGAGTTCGACCTTTTGCCGGCGCATGCGCTGGCGCAAATTACCAAGTTGTATGGATAGCGAGGCGATGGAGGTCAGCACGGCAGCCATTACAATGAAGTGAACCAGCTCGACGCGATAATCGTAGACTGACGGATTGATCGCCACGCAGTAAAGCATAATTGCTACGGTCAGACAGAGCGTGCAGCCCAGCAGTATCCAGACCCGTTTGGTATCCATCTCGAACATTCCAAACACCATCACCATCGCAAGCAGCGCGAGCGCGGCGGAGTGGGCCGCGCCAAGAACTGCATAACCGGCGACGACGACAAATTGCGCACAGAGCGCTTGGGGGAGGGCGAGCGACGGGTGCTCAAACCTGAGATTGAAGCCGCTTCGGATAATCAGGAAGAATACCGTCGCGACCGTTAATGCGACTGCAGCAAGTGCTTTCGCCATTGGGTCGAACATCCCTTTCGCGGCGCCGAAGTACAGTAATGCAGCGCAAACTGCATAAACGGCAGCTGTCATCAGCACAATCGCGACGCGACGACCTTGTTTGAAATCGTCAGTGAATATCAGCTTGGATAAGCGCAAGCGAAGGCGCGATTTGTCGGCGACGGTGAATCCGTTTTGATTTGCATTGAGCATCCCGTTAACCGCTTTCATCGTTCAACCGAGTGCGGCCCATTCTACTGAAACCTGCGTGGTAAGTACATTTGCAACCGTGCGGGATACCGCCGAAAAATCTAACGCTCGAACACCCAGTCTGGGAATGCATCATTTTCGCCGTAGAAAAGCAGGAGCTGAACACGCTCCTCAGGCGCCGGTGGCGCGCCGACGAATACTTCCAGAACCTCCTTTGCAGTGGCTATCTCCATGAAATATTCCCATCCCGCGTTCTTCGCTGGAAGGGGAACGCGACATTCTTCATCCAATCGGATCAACAAAACATCTCCGTCGGTTTGCCAAGGACGGCGAGATAGGATCGTCTCTTCATCGGAAATTTCTCCGACTTTTGCCAGTATGTCGCCAAGCGTCACCGCTCCTCCGGAGAATTTGGTGATTCCCATGCTGCTCTTCATTCGGCGCCTGGGGCAGAAGAGCTACGGGAGAAAACGGGACCAGACATCGAGTACCTTCGTCTTAAAATCGATTTAACGAACCTCATTAACAAGTCGGCCTAATTTTTTAGGAAGTTGGCTTGAAGATCCGGTCGAACAGCGTAGATGTCGTCCTGAATTTCAAAGATATTGACGAGAGAGGCACCGACCTTCGGGATGTTGGAATCGGGCGCAAGGTCAAGATCCCTGATTAGCTCAGCTGCAGTTTCCAGCTGATCTGCCGCCGTTTTCAGCAGTTCGTGCAGCGCTTCGTGCGTAATTTCCATATGTTCCTTTAATGCCTGCATGATCAGGTGCGATGACACAGCCAGCACCCAGCCGAATTGAGATAGACGCCGTGCTGTGGACACTTTTCTACCTTTGCTGGCTCGTCATCCCCTGTCCAGACCCACTCCAGACCCACTCTGACTCAGGTGTGACATGCACGGGAAAGAAAAGCGTGACCTTATCGCATGTCCAGCTGCACGCCGTCGAAAAACGCCCGGGCTTCCTGTTGCGCCAGTTTGGACCGCTGCATGGCTGCATAGGAGTACCCCGTCAGAAATCCCAATGGGACCGCGCCGGCATTGCGACAAGCCATGATAGCCAGCGAAACGGGCAAGGCGATAACCCGATTCTCCTGCGGAAGCGGCACCGATTGCGTCGCTTCCGAAAAGGCCGTTATACAAGGATACCCGCGCTTGCGGCTGGTTTCATAAGTCACCTTGCCGAGGACCAGCTCGCGCGGAAAGGCGCCGGCGAGTTCGGATTTGAGCTCCGCCTCAATCTTCGCCACATCATTCGAAGCCTGGAATTTGATGACACTGGCATATGCGGTCCGTTGCTCCTTCGCGACCGGATCAACCTTTTGATAAGTGATCCCGGTTTCCTTGCGCATGATCTGCCATCCATTGCCCGCTGGCGGGACAACGGACATCGGCTCAATGGTGACAGTTGGATTCGATTGGGCGGCAGCGACATTCACGATTAAGAACAGCGGCAGGGCGTAAAAAAAATTTGGAAATGGTCATCGGGGATCGCATCATTCAGAATAATGATCTCAAGAATACAGCATCCAATACCCCTTGTTGCCAAAAAAGCTAGCCAGCGCTATTCACGGCCCATTCTGCTGTCTGTTCGGGAAATGATCCCAAGCCGCAGGCGCAAGTTGGCCGCGCGTCGGTCCTACTTCCAGCAAGCCAGCTTGTAGCGCTTGTTCTGCCACGTCGTCCATCCAGTTGAACGCCCGCGCGTGGGAGGGGGGAGGTACCAGCGATTCCCATCGGCATGATTGAAGTACAGGCCGCCTTTTGTTCCGGGGCGCGCGTTTGTCAGCGGTACCCAGGCAGAGCCGTTATCGGAAAACGATCCCTTCCAGGTCGCGCCGCTGGCTGAGGAGCACGTTTCCCCGTCGCAGCTTCCCTCATCCGTGCTGGCCGGTGCCCACTTCATTTTGGCGGGCCGTCCATCAATTGTGCAACTCCATGTGCCGCCCCACCAGCCGGAAACCGTACTGGCTGTTGCGGGCACGTTCAGTGCCGCTTGTATAAGGAAGAAGAATACTGCCTGATGACGCCACAACGGTTTTGTATTCATGATCGCCTCTGCATTGTTAATGAAGCGCAGCGCTCCGATACTTTTCGGGCCAGCGCACGACGTCGCGTTTTCGCTTACCTTCAACTTAGTCCTGCGCAGGCACGAACAGTCTATTGAATTGTAACGATGCCTTAAATACAACGCTGCAAGTCAGCGCGCATCTCATGCGACCGCTTCCCGCTGTTGACAAAGCTTGCGGCTCTTATCGGGAATGCAGATCGCTTCAAACGACGCCTATGTATTTACTCTGCGATACGGCGGCGTTTTTGTATGCAAGGCCTGACGAACGTTCTTTTGTCAGCCGGGTCCGTCGACCGAAACGATTTTGCCGAGTCGGGACGTGGACTAACGATCTTGCCCAAGATTGAATCGCAGCATATTGCAGAACAGGGCACCTTGTTCGATTGCGTCGTCGAGCGCAACGTGCGTGTGAGGGAATTTATCGAACCATTGCTTTGGCATATTGCGCTTCGTGCTTTCGCGATACTCGCTCTTGAGCACTGCCATGGCATACGACTTCATGTCCAGGGCCGAGTGACTGAATGGACTGGTTCCAACGAAGCGCATCAGGTACCAGTAGATAAACAAAAAATCGAAGCCAGCCGGGTAGGCGACGAATACTGGTTTGCCTTTGAGTGCCTTGATCCATTCGACGTACGCGTGCATGGCGATGTGCGGATCTTGCAGATCTTTTCGGCATGCAGCCCAGGCGTCGGGTTGGGTTGCCCACCATTCCGCTGTTTTGGGATGCGCCGTAGCACCGTCCAATGTCGTCAGATTGGCGGAGAAGGTGGAAACAAGCGTTTTGTCTGCCGTGTAAGCCGCTGAGCCGAAGCTCAGCATGGAATGTGGTCCGGGTATGGGGCCGTCGGTTTCGACGTCGGTACTGATATAGATTTCGCTCATATGGATTTGCGCGCGTTTTGCGACGCATAAAAGGTGGGGACCAGCGGAATTCGTCTGCTGATCACTGACGTGGTCATTTCCGTGCATCGAGCATTATGCCGTTGCCGAGGTCTGCTGGCTATTTGAAGACGTCCCGCTGTCATCTAGTCAGCGTGACGATATTGCTCTCCGCATGGGAGCTTCAGTCGACGATAACTCGGCAATGTGTGGACGAGCAGTGTGGAACGGGTGGGGGAGTGTGATGGCGCCGGCGACGCGCAGCTGGTGTACTGCGCCGCACTTGTGGTGCAAAATCGTGCGCCGTTCCTGGCAACGCCGAATGGCACGCCAGGAACGATTGCAAGCAGGCTTAGTGCGTGCTGGCCTGGTTTTTCTTCTGCGCGCCCTTGCGGCGGCTGTAACCGATCAACATGACGCCCGCACCCAGCAGCAAGGCAGTCGACGGTTCGGGAACGTCGATGACTTGCGGTTCGATGTTGAAGGTGATCGAGCCGAAGTTCCAAATGCCGTCCGGGCCGCCGAAATCGTCGTAGTCTTCATAGAATTCAAGCCGCAGAATGCCGTCGCTGCCGACCGTGAACGACAGGCCCAGATCAGCCAGATTGGCCGAACCGGAGTAGGTGTCCGTACCTGGGAAGGCATCGCCCACGCCTGGATTGAAGACGACGCCTTCGGTTCCCTTCGAATTCGTAAACGATAAGCCAATTTCAGACAGCCAGCTTGGATCGATCGCGGTCAGGTTGAATGAATAGCTGATGCTGGTGACGGTCCCGCTGGCGCCCACGTCGAAATTGAGGACGGTGTTTCCAGCATCGCCCAGTTCGCCATAGCTTTCAATGCCACTGACATCAATGGTAATCGGCGCGGCGAATAGCGAAGTGCATGCAAAAAACGACAGGCTGACCAACAGTTTATTCCATGAACTTAAGGACATGATATCTCCAGGTAGTGTGGACCGATGGAGTAAGCAATGATCATGCCGCGCAAAATGGTGCTGCTTAAGCATTTGATTGAATTGTAAAATTTGTCGAATATGCAAGTTGCATAACGCTAGGTGTAAATTTCCTCGACATGCGCAGCGGGTTTTCAGGGCAGGACCGCGCCGCCTTGCCCCATCCCGCAGTCCTCGTTAAAATAATCGCATTGTTTCCTAAGTGCACCATTCGGTGCCCCAATTCCTCCTGGAGAGCCGTATTGAGCAGCATCGATCTTCCTGCCAGCCCTGATCGGATTGGGGTACTGGTCGTGGACGACCATCCTTTGCTGCGCGCCGGGCTGCTCGATACGATTGTCGACCAACTCGATATGCGCGTGCTCGGCGAGGCCGCCACCGGGGAAGAGGCGGTGCAGCAGTTCAACAGCGTCCGTCCCGACGTCACCATCATGGACATTGCCATGCCAGGCATGGACGGCGTGCAAGCGTTACGCGCGATACGGGCGGTGCATCCGGGCGCGAAAATCATCATGCTCACAACATACGTTGGCGACGTGCAGATCCGGCGCGCGATCGACGCGGGTGCGGCGGGGTTTCTTCTGAAAAGCAGTGTGCGCAAGGACTTGCTCGACACAATCCGTGATGTCCATGCGGGCAAACGCTGCATCGCGCCGGACGTGGCGCAGGCATTGACGCAGCACCTCGGTGAAAGCGCGCTCAGCGAGCGGGAGATCGCGGTGTTGCGCTGTGTCGCGCTGGGCAATGCCAACAAGCGCGTGGCCCAGCAGCTGGAGATTGCCGAAGAAACGGTCAAGGCGCACATGCGCACCATCCTCGCCAAACTCGATGCGCGCGACCGCACCCACGCGGTGACGATCGCGCTCAAACGCGGCATTATTGTGCTGTGATGTATCCATGCGCGGTCAAACCTGCGCCTGGATAAAGGGCCGGCATCAGCCTTTGATGAAGGCCAGCAGATCGTTATTCACGCGATCCTTGTGGGTATCGCACAAGCCATGCGGCGCACCGGGGTACACCAGCAAGGTCGACTGCTTGACCAGGCGCGCAGCCGCACGCGCCGACGCATTGATCGGCACGATCTGATCGTCGTCACCGTGGATCACCAGGGTCGGACGGTCAAACTTGGCCAGATCGCCGCGGAAGTCGGTCTCCGAAAACTGCTTGATGCAGTCGTAGGTGTTTTTGTGCCCGGCCATCATGCCCTGCATCCACCATGCATTGATCAAGCCTTGCGATACTTTGGCACCAGGGCGGTTGAAGCCGTAGAACGGGCCCGACGCCAGGTTCAGGTAGAACTGCGAGCGGTCCTGCAGCGAGCCGGCGCGAATGCCGTCAAATACTTCTTTTGGCAGGCCGTCCGGATAGTCGGCCGTCTTCATCATCTGTGGCGGCACCGCTGAAATCAGCGCCAGCTTGGCCACCCGCTTGGTGCCATGGCGGCCAACGTAGCGAGCCACTTCACCGCCGCCAGTCGAAAAGCCGATCAGCACTGCATTTTTCAAATCCAGTTTTTCGATCAGCTGGGCCAGATCATCTGCGTAGTGATCCATGTCGTTGCCGTCCCATGGCTGGCTGGAGCGGCCGTGGCCGCGGCGGTCGTGGGCGATGCAGCGGTAGCCATGGTCGGCCAGGAACAGCATCTGCGATTCCCAGCTGTCCGAGTTCAGCGGCCAGCCGTGCGAGAACACGATCGGCTGGCCAGTGCGCGGGCCCCAGTCTTTGTAATAGAGTTCGACGCCGTCACGGGTAGTCAGGGTAGCCACGGTATTGTTTCCTTTATTGGTCGGCGCTGCGCTGGCGGCAGCAGGTACAGTCAAAGTGGATGCGGCAACCGCCGCGCTGGCGGCCGTGGCCAGAACATTGCGGCGGCTCAGGTTGGGCGAATCGCCCGCGGGAGTAGATGGCATGATGTGCTTTCGGGTTGATGAATGGGATGCATGGATTGCGTCTCAACAGGCAACAGCGTAAAGCGCCGCCGCACCGAAAGCATCACCCAGAAGAGGGCGCGGGTCCTACCTCGATCGAGGTAGGGCAGCGGCGTCAAGCCGTCCCGGATCGTGACCAGCGGCGGCGCAAGCGCGTCAGCCATGGCTCGGGCCGATGCACCGCATAGGCCAGCGCCGCATCAATCACCACATCGACCACGGTGCCGTCGGCAGGACGTGAACTGAAGCGGTAGAGCGCGCCAATGGCCTGCGCGCGCTCGCGCATGCACGCCAGGCCATAGTGACCTTCGCGGTCAGCCGCGGTGCCACAACCGTTGTCGCGAACCAGAAGGCGCAGCTGGTCGGGGCCATACTCAAGCATCAGCGTCACCTCGGTGGCATTGGCATGGCGGGCACAGTTAAACAGGGCTTCGCGTCCGATCACATTCAATTCGTCGCGCACCAGTGCCGTCAAGGCGTGTGGGCGGCCAACAATCGACACAGCCAGGCGCTCTTGCAGCATCACCTGCCCATAGTCCTGCAAGGCAGCGCCCAGTTCCTGTGGTGTGCCGACCGCGCGCAAGTCGGCGATGTAGTCGCGGCTTTCGTGCATCAATTGGTCGGCCAGCTCGAGCGTCTGATCAATTTTGCGGCGCTCTTCCGCGTCCTGGCGCTGTCGGCGCGACTGCTGATTGAAGAACATGATCAAGCCTTGCACGCTTTGCAGCAGTGTGTCGTGCAGGCCGCGCGCAATGCGGGCGCGTTCGGCCAGACGCGCGTGCATCAGGTCGTCCATGCGCCGGGTCAGACGCTGCACACGCAGGCGGTACAGCCAGTACAGGGCCGCCGCTGCCAGGCCCGCCAGCAGAGCAATGAACCAGCCAGTTTGTACAAATCGCGGCGGTATCGTCACGGTCATGCGGGCGCCGGCAGTGTTCCACAGGCCGTCCTCGTTGGCCGCCGTCACTTCAAAGCGGTAGGATCCAGGCGCCAGGTTGGTGTAGTAGGCTTCGCGGCGTTGGCCCGCCTCGCGCCAGTCGCTGTCAACGCCGTGCAGGCGGTAGCGAAAGCGCACCCGTTCCGGCATTGATAGGCTCAGCGCCGTGTAGTCGAATTGCAGCTGGCTGGTGCCGGTGGGGAGTTTGAGGGCGGGACCGGCCAGGGTCTTGCCGTTGGCATGCAGCGCAAGAATCTCGACCGGTGGCGGCAGCGGGTTGCGCGGGATATGGCGCGGGTCCATGCTCGCGACGTGGCTGGCGCTGGCGAACCATAAGCGCCCATCCAGTGCCTGGGTCAGCGTGGGAAGAGGGCGGATCTGCTCGGCGCTGCCACGCAAGCCGTCCAGCGCATCGAAGCGTTCATACGCCACAGGCGCATCGGGCTCGCGCAGCAGGCGCGCGACTTCGGCGGCCGTGATGCGGGTAATGCCCTCGCTCCCATGCAGCCAAAGCTCGCCGTCGGCCGTGCGCGCCATGCCGGCAATGCCACGCAGCGGCGCGTTCACCGCGAGCCAGCGCCCATTGTCGAAGCAGCGCACACCCTGTTCCCCACCGGCCCAGATGCGCGCTCCGTCAGCGAACAAAATCTGCACCGGACCGATGTTGATGCCGTCGGCCGGGCCAAAAATCCGTATCCGCTTGCCGTCTATGCGGCTGATCAAGCCATCGCGGTGGCCCACCCAGACCTGGCCGGACGCACCGGCTGCCAGGGCGCGTGCGGCCGAAGCGGGCATACCTTGCAGATTGCCGTTTGCCTGCCACTCTGTGCCTTCGACCCGGAACAGGCCAAAGGTCTGCATGGCCACCCACATGCTGCCATCGCGGTTCTGCAGCATGGCGTGGGTGGCATAACCGTGCAGCCGGGCCGGGTGCGGGTAGCGCTGCCAGCTGCCGTCGGGCTGGCGCAGCCAGCGTGCGTTCAAGTCGCCGATCCAGATCGCACCGTCGGGCGCGCGGTAGCCGGCGGTGAGGGTAATCCGGCCGACTTCCTTGCGCGTGCCTTCGCTTCCCGCGCTGCGTAACACGCCCTGGATGTCGCCCACCAGTACACCATCGCCGGCATCGGCAATCACGCCAGGGTGGTCAAGAACGTCCTTGACCGGCAAGGTGTGCACGCGATTTGGCCGCAAGCGGTCAATCCCCGACGAGGTGCCCACCCAGATATTGCCCTCCCGGTCTTGATACCACGCTTGCGGCAGCGGGCCGCTGATGCCGGTGTTCTGGCCCACTTGCTGGCTTGCGGCTTCACTGCGCGGCAAAGCAAGGTAGGGCGCCGTGCGCCGTTCCACGGCATCGAGCTTGAGCACCCACATGGTGCCGGCGCGGTCGATATGCAGGTCAGCCCCGCCCGCGACTGCTTCGGCGCGCGCATTGTCGGGCGGTGCCATCTCGCGCAGCCGATAGTGCATCCGCGTTTCGTCCGCACCCCACACGGTGCCATCGGGCGCCTGCGCCAGTGCGACCATGCGGTGCTGCGGCCAGGCCCGATGGTATTGCTGCTCGCCGGGCGCGCGATGGAACACGCCGGTGAGGGTGGCAACCCATTGGCGGCCGGCGCGGTCAAACATAACCTTATAGATGCCGCCCGAGGGCAGGCCGGTCGCCGGGGCAACCGTGGTGAATCTGTCTGCACCGGGCCCCAGGTGGCCCAGCCCCTGCGTCGTGGCTGCCCACAAAGCGCCATCCGGTCCCGGCACGATGCTGTAAACGTCGCCGGCCGGCAGCCCGTCGCCGGGTTTGTGCAGGTGCACCTGACCGTTCTTGAAATGGCTGATACCGCCAAAGCGGTGCCCCACCCACAGGCTGCCGTCGGTCGAAGCCAGCAAGCCCATCACGTTGGTCGAATGAAGCGGCTGGCCCTGTACGCTGTCCATGCGCTCGAAGCGCACGCCATCAAAGCGGAACAAGCCGTTGGGCGATGCGATCCACAGCCAGCCGTCGTTGGACTGGGCGAAGTTCAGTACATCATTGGGCGCGCCGTGCTGCGGGCCCCACGCGGTGTGGCTGTAGCTCGAAAGCAGCGGTGGCAAGGCAAACGCGGCGTTGACCGACAGAAGGCAGAGAGCAAACGCGACGCGGGCAAGTATGCGATTGCGGTGGAGGGAAAACGAAAACAAAATACAAGCCAAGGAAACTCCAATTGCGGGGTGCAAACGACAGTTTAACGATAAATACTTCGCTAGGAGGAAATGTGGTTGACGGAGGGACGCCAGGCGCCATTGCTGGTGGCTGGGCGTGCTGTATCATCTGCCGATTCTGCCGAGTGCCGATCAAGCCCGGTCAGCAGGGTTCCAAATCGTTCCTCAAGGAGTTGCACGCAATGGCGAATATCGAATGCAAGGTACACGGATCAGCAGCATACGCATTGATCTGCCAGAACTTGCACAATGACGCTGGCCTGCCTTACTTGCTGATTGAAGCCGAGCCGGGCGAGCCGGCGCAGGCGTGGTGTGAAACATGCGACGAAGCCCTGGTCCGTTCGCGTGGGTGGAGTGATGCGGCAAACGCCATCGCCGATTGGAAGCTATGGTGTGATCCATGCTTCGCCAGTAACCTGGAAGCGCGCGAATTGATCACGCTCGTAGCGGGTGGACCGGCGCCGGAGTAATTGCGGCATCGAGCACCATTTTTGCACCAGGGGCCATGGCGGTGCACTTCCTTCAGGCTGTCTTTTGAATTGGAAAACGAAATGCGTTCTGAATTGCGGCTGTCTCTTGTTCTGGCCCCTAACTGGGAAGATATCTCCAGCGGCAACCCGGACGGTCCCGCCACGTTTGCGCCTGCGGATTCTGACTGTGATGCTGCATTGCAGATTTCCATTCATGCCGAATATACCGGTGGTGTAATTCCGGATCCAACGCCCGCGCAGCTTGTGACGCTGGCAGAGAGAGTGATCGAAAGAAACGGCGAAGCCGATATACGAGGCCGGGCCACAGGCGAATGCGCGATCGGAACGTACGGGACCGTTCTGGCCTCCACGGATGAGGCCGCGTGGTTCCAGATCTGGTTCCTCAGCAATGGAAAAGACTTCGTCCTCGCTTCGTTTATTTCGAGTGAAGAGCCCACTGACGAGCAAGCCAGCCAGGCTAGCTGGATGGTGGAGAATCTGCAGTTGCAGCGCCCGTAACACCTGGGAGCGCTGAAGTTCCTGTCGGCTGCCAGATCAATTGCCAATCCGCGTTTGATCGAGTGAGGGAACCTGGATCAGCACAGCACGGGCCGCCGCCACCACCTGCGCACTAAGCCGTTCCAGCTTGGGCGACTGCACCCGCCACGCATGCCAGTACAACATGATATCGGTCGGCTTGTCCGGCGCCAGGTCGATCAATTCCCCGGCCTCGACCAGCTTCCCGTATTGCAGTTCGGGCACCATCCCGTAGCCCAGTCCGTGCCGGATCGCATTCATGAACGCATCGCTGGCCGGCATGTAATGGCTGGGATAACTCCCTGGCGGCAAGCCCAGTTCGCGCAGCAGGAATCCTGACTGCAAGGTGTCCTTGCGGTCAAACGTCATCAAGGGCGCCACACGCGCGGCGTCGCGCTGCAGCCCGTGCGGGAACCAGGTCTGCGCGAAAGCCGGCGCGGCCAGCAGGCGATAGCGCATCGCGCCCAGCATTTGCACCTCGCACCCTCGCATCGGTTCTGCCTGGCTTGATACGCCGGCCAGGGCCAGGCCCTGGGACAGCAGCGTGTAGGTATGGTCCTGATCATCGAGCAGGATGTCGAGAAGGATATGTTCCGCGATCAGGAACGGTGCCAGGCCCGGCAACAGCCAGGTGGCAAGGGTGTCGTTGTTCACCGCCAGCGCCACGCTGAGCGGGCGGGCAGGCCCGTCGCCGCTGTCGGCCAGAAATTCGTCTTCCAGCAAACGGCTGCGTCGCAGGTATTGCACCAGCCGTTGTCCCGCTGCGGTGGCCCGGCATGGCTTGCTGCGGATGATCAGCGGCATGCCCAATTCGCTTTCCATGGCGCTTACCCGTTGCGAAACAGCCGACGGCGTCAGGTGCAGGCGCACGGCAGCCTGCTCAAAACTGCCACTGTCGATCACGGCCAGCAGGGCCTCGCCTTTGCGTGAATCCAGCATGAAGTTCCTCGCAGATTAGGAAAATTTAATTATACTGAGATAAATTAAATCCTCTGTCTTTTGTCCTTTGCCGGGGCCAAAATCGTCGCATTGACTTTTTTGGCCGAGGTGAACGGTGTTTGAATCGAGGATTTTCCTGAATGGGCTGGGCTTGGGCGCGGGCCTGATCATGGCAATTGGTGCGCAAAACATCCACGTGCTCCGGACCGGTCTGCGCCGCGAGCACATTGGCTTGACGGTACTCACCTGCATTCTGGTCGATGCATCGCTGATCGCGCTTGGCGTGGCTGGCGTCGGCACACTGGTGCAATCCTCGCCGACGCTGCTGGCCGTCGCGAAGTGGGGTGGTGCGGCTTTCCTGTTCTGGTATGGCGTGCGCAGCTGGCGCTCGGTATTTGCCACCGGTTCGGTGCAGCTAGCGCCGGATCAGGTGCGCACAAGCCGGCGCCAGGCCTTTCTCAGCGTGCTCGCGCTGTCATTGCTCAACCCGCACGTTTATCTTGATACGGTGGTGCTGCTGGGCGCCATTGGTGGTGGCTTCGCGCCAGCGGGCCGGCCTGCCTTTGCTGCGGGCGCCATGTGCGCCTCGGTGCTGTGGTTCACTGCGCTTGGCTATGGGGCCAAGGCGCTGTCGCGTCTGTTTGCGCGTCCCGTTGCCTGGAAATGGATTGATGGGATAGCGGGAACGACGATGCTGGCACTGTCGGTTTCTGTCGCGTCCAGTGCGTGAGCGATGATGGGGATGCGGCAAAAGCGACAGTGCAGTTTGCCGCAATCGACTTATTTTACCCGCGTGATTTTGTGCCCGACGCCGGCGACGCTTTGTGTGATCTTGCCTTCCGATTTCCAGGTGACGGTGTGATCCGCGCCGGTAACTTCCAGCTTGCCTTTCGGTTTAACTTCCACACTGACGGTGTTTTTCACGCCCAGGATTTCGACCGCGCTGCACACACCCGTGGCAGTGATCACGTTGTCGGTCCCGGCCAATTCAAGTTTGCGGCCATCGCAGGCGACCGTGCGCTGGTGTCCGCTGCCACTGATGCTGATGACTTTGTCGGTCATTTCGACTTCGCCAACGGCATCGTCCTGGCGCGCGTAGGCGCTGGTCATCATGATCATGGCCGCTGCGGCAACAGCAAATTTGTGGGACGTCGAGTTCATGCCTGCTCCTTCCGATTATAAGAACGACAATCTTATAGGAATGATCAGCCAAGGTCATCAGAATTACAAATTTTCACAAACGCCGGCGCGCGTACTCAATCGTTTGCGATGTATTGCGCTAGTTCCTCCGGCATCCCCTTGGGAAAGGCTTCCTTCAAATACTGCAGGAATGCCGAGACGCGGGCGCTTAACAAACGCCGCGAGGGATACAGCGCCCATAACTCGGTGTCGGGCCCATCGAGTTCGCCCCACGCGACCAATTTGCCGCTGGCCAGGTCATGGCTGATCAGCGACAGGGGAAGACGGCCAGCGCCCACCCCTAGCCGCACCGCGTCGCGCACCATGAACAGCGAGGACAGGCGCAACACGGGTTCCACAGCAATGCTGACGCTATCCCTTTTACCCTTGACCTTCCACACCGTCGTCGCTGCGCCGGCGCCATACACCACGGCGGGTGCGGACACGCCCACCTTTGGCCGGATCAAGTCCGGACTGGCCACCACCACCAGCCGGTCGCGCAAAAAAACGCGCCCGATCAGACTTTCATCGGGATGCGGATTCACCCGAATGGCCAAGTCATAGCCTTCCTCCACCATGTCGACGGCCCGGTCTTCGGACGTGACTTCCAGTCGGATGTCGGGATACTTGCGCACGAATCCCGCAGCCAGCTTGCCCATGGCCGCCTGCGAAAACAGTGCCGGCGCACTGATTTTCAGTCTGCCGCGCACTTGCTCCCCGCCCAGGGCAATGGCAGACGTGGCTTCATCAATTTCGCTGAGCAGGGCGCCGGTGCGTGCGTGCAGGGCCTGTCCTTCCTGCGTCAGTTTGAGCATGCGCGCGCCGCGCTCGAACAGGCGCAGGCCCAGGCTGCTTTCCAGTTCAGCGACCCGGCGCGATAGCGTGGCCTTGGGGCGGCCCGAGGCGCGCGCGGCGCGGCCAAAGCCGCCGTGGCGGGCAACGAGGTTGAAGTCAACTAAGGCGAGCAAGTCCATGTGTTCCACCAGTGAGACAGTATGTCTAAATATACCGTCTTTCGGTCCACCTGTGGAAGTCCTATATTGGCACTACACCTCAACCACAAAGGAGAATTACATGACCATCCTCGTTACCGGCGCTACTGGCCAAGTCGGCCGCCAAGTCATCCAGCAACTCGTCACGCGCGGCGCCGATGTGCGCGCGCTGGTGCGTGATCCCGCCAAGGCCGATTTCCCGGCCGGCGTCAGCGTTGTGCAGGGCGATCTGCTCGATCCCGATTCCCTGCGCAGTGCGTTCCAGGGCGTTAAAACGCTGTTCCTTCTGAACGCCGTTGCCGCCGACGAGTTCACGCAGGCGCTCATTGCCCTCAACATCGCGAAAGAAGCGGGTATTGAACGGCTGGTGTATCTGTCGGTCATGCACAGTGACCGCTACGTCAACGTGCCTCACTTTGCCGGCAAGTACGGCGTCGAGCGCATGATCGAGCAAATGGGTTTCAGCGCCACCATCTTGCGTCCTGCCTACTTCATGGACAACGAGCTGACGATCAAGGATGTCGTGCAAGGCTATGGCGTGTATCCAATGCCAGTCGGCAGCAAGGGCCTGGCCATGATCGATGTGCGCGACATTGCCGAGATCGCAGCAATCGAACTGCTGCACCGCAACCATGCAACGCGGCCGATGCCGCTCGAGCGCATCAATCTGGTGGGCCCCGATACGCTGACCGGCGCAGATGCCGCCGCCATCTGGTCCGCGGTGTTGGGACGGACCATTGCCTATGCGGGCGATGACACCGCAGCATTCGAACAAAACATGCGCAACTTCATGCCCGGCTGGATGGCTTACGACATGCGCATGATGGGTGAACGTTTCCTCAGCGATGGCATGGTGCCGGCGCAAGGCGATGTGGCGCGCCTGACTACCAAGCTGGGCCGTCCATTGCGCACCTACCGCGACTTTGTGGCCCAGATTGCGGCCCCTGCGCACAACTAAGGAGAACAAGATGATCTATTCGACTGCAACAGTACCAGTCAACCCCGAGGGCGAAATCGTGTTGACCCGTGCGCAAGTGTGGGAGGGGCTGGTGCGCAAGGCGCGCGACGCACGCTTGTTCCTGCCGCCCGGTCTTTGCACCCGGTGTGATGTGGTGGAAGAGAGCGCCACGCACATCGTGCGCGAGGCGACGATTTCCGGGAACGACCTGCGGGAAATCATCGGCTTTGAAGCGGAGGCGAAGGTGTCCTTCTTTCAGGTCAGCGGACCGCGCGAAGGCGTCATTGTCAACGAACTGTTCGAGGATGAAGCAGGGGCGCTACAGCTCAAGTTCTATTGTTATACCGGGCTGCGCGGCATGGTCGCCGGCGGTGCGGAAGAGCAGGCTGAGCAAGCCTGGATGGACAGCGAAAAAGGGTACAAGACTGCCTTGCTGTCGACCTTGAAACGCACGCGCGAGCTGCTTGCTGAAGGGAAGCTGCATCCCGCAGCAATTGGGCAGGCGGGAAGCCATTGAGGCAATGGCAGCTGCATGCGTGGAATCGCCTCCTTGCGAGGCATTCCACGGCATGGCAATCGCGCGCGGGACGGTATTGTGTAATCAAGCGGTAATCTGGAATCGCTACCATCACGGCACTTTCAATGACCGGAGTACTGCATGTCCCGATTGTTTCGCGTTCGCCTGATGCCGTTTGCTGGCGCTGTTGTGCTGGCCTTGCTGTCTGCCTGCGGCAGCGATGATTCCCCGCCGCCGGCGCAAAATGCACCCTTGCCGCAACAGCCAGTCAGCCCGCCCGTGGTGGCCGCCAATACCAGCGTGGCCTTCATGTCGGACGTTCACTTTCACAACGTTTACGGCGATTTCAAGAATGCCCAGTTTCCTGGCATTCCGACCAAGGATGGCAAGTACGCGACCATTCGCACCATGTACGCGCAGCTGACCTCGACCCGGCTGTTTAACGAAAACTACTTCGCCTTCCGCGCAGCGCTGGACGACGCGTACGCCAAAGGCATCCGCCACATCGCCTTTCCGGGCGACTACTCGGACGACGCCCAGCCCATGAACGTGGACGGCATTGCCGAGGTGCTCAAGGAATACCAGGCCAAGGGCATGCGCTTCTTTCTGGCGCCGGGCAACCATGATCCAAACGAGCCCTTCGACGACATGGAAGCGGGCAAGAACGATTTTTTGACCAAGGACGGCAAAGAGCAGAAAGTGTATGCGACCTCCAACGCTGCCTGTGTGGCCAAGGACCCGACCGTGGTTTGCACCGACCAGTTGATGGAGCAGGGCTACGACAAGCTGATGACCAAGCTGGGCGAGTTTGGCTTTAACCCCAACAAGGCCGACATTCTTTGGGAAACCCCTTTCAGCAAATACACCGCCAACAAATACAGCTACGATGAAGCAGTGACCCAATCGGCCGTGAGCAAGCGCGAGTTCGAAATCTGCCTCGAAGGCTCGGGCGGTGCGTTTAAAGCGGCAGGCGAGGCAAAGCTGGGCAAGCCATTTACCCGCTGCACCAGCATGGTGGACAGCAGCTACCTGGTGGAGCCAGTAAAGGGCTTGTGGCTGCTTTCCATTGATGCCAATGTCTTCATCCCGAATGCCAAGTTCGATCCGGCCAATCCAAAGAAGTTCAGTGGCTACGACGGCGCTGGCAATGCGGGCTGGAACAAGGTGCTGACGCACAAGATGTTCCTGGTCGAGTGGATCAAGGCCGTGACGGCGCGTGCCAAGGCCGAGGGCAAGCAGTTGATGGCCTTCTCCCACTATCCGACCATGGACTTTTATGCCAACCAGACCGACGCGATGAAGGGCGTGTTCAAGTCGGGCGCGTTCCAGACCGCGCGGGTACCGGACGCGGCAACATCAGCCGGTGTTGCAGCCACTGGCTTGCGCATGCACGTGGGCGGGCACATGCACTTTAATGGCACCAACGACTACGCCGATGCCAACGGTAACTACCTCGTCAACGTGCAGTCGCCCTCGCTTGCTGTGTATGGCGCTGCCTACAAGATCGTCACCTACAAAGACCTGGATACGGTCGATGTGCAAACCGTGGCCTTGAGTTCGGTGAATCGCTTCAATGAACTGTTCCCCTACTACCAGGTCGAAAATGATTATCTGAAGGGCAGCACGCTGCCGGCAGACGTGGCCAAGCGCTGGGACCGGACCATTCTTGATACCCGTTCCTACGGCGACTACACGCGCCAATACTTCGGCGAGCTGTCGCGTCTGCGTTTCATGGATGAATACTGGCCATGCGAAATGAAAGAAGCGGCCACCACGCTCAACGGCAAGCAGATGCTGATACTGTCGCAGCTGCAAAGCAGTGTCACGCTGGCGCAATTGAAGGATAACCCTGGCGTGTTGCCGATCACTGCGGCCTGCACGGCGGCAGGGGTGGTCGCGGGTACGCCAGTGTCCGCTGCGCAATTGACTGCCGACTGGGCTGACGCCACCGCGAAAGCCGACAAACTGGCCGCGGCAGCCGCTCTGAAGCTCGATGACTTTGCCAAGATCACACCCTATGATTTCTATGGCGACTTCCACCGCACGGTGTATGCGGGCGAGCTGGCCTTGCGCGACATGGGCCCGGAACGCGTCAGCCAGTACAAAGTCTTGATGGCAGCGTTCCCGGCGGCGCCAACAGCGCTGGTGCGGATTGGCGACAAACCGTCCGACCAGAACGCGGTGCAAGTCGCATTCCAGTCACAGTTCAAGCAAGTGTTTGCGATCTTTAAGGGCCTGGGTTCGGCCAAGCCGAGCGACCGCTTTACGATTGACCTGAAAGGCAAGAAGGTCAGCAATGCCAACAGCGGCGCCTTGAGCTTCAACTAAGGAAAAAAAGGCGAGTGCCGCGATGGCACTCGCCTTGTCGCGTCGGTGCTGGCGCAATGCCAGCACCGTATCGCGATTACTTGCGCCAGATTGCAGTGCGCACCGAGTCGCAATACCACGACTTGTACTGCGAGTAGCCCAGCCCGGCATAGGTATTGGTGAAGCTGGCCAATTCGTTGGCCGTCATGCCAAAGCGCGACAACCATGCACCTTTCGCCGGCACCCATTCGGTGTTGTAGATGGCGCCACCATTCGTGCATGCCATGGTTTCAGGCATCTGACCATTGTCTTTCATGTGATTGAACCAGCCCTGCATGTTGGCGGCGGCCACATTCACATACCAATGGCCCAGCGACCGCGGTGCCCAGATGAGGATCGGTCCGCTTGGCAGGGTGCTTCCATTCAGCAGCGTCCATGGACCTGACAGGGGCGCCGTGCCATCCGTGAAGGGCGTTGTCTGGCCGTGCTCGAAGTTCATCGGGAACGCGGCGTCATCCTTGAACATGTGCACATGCAAGTGCGGTCCACTGGAATTGCCGCTGTTGCCAGCCAGGCCCAGGTACTGACCCTTGGCGATTTTTGCCCCGTTGATCACGGCCGCTTCAGCCGGCATCGTATTGCCGCTTGGCTTGTCGAAGCGGATTTTGTTGTTCGGGCAGATCGCTTCAGCGATCGAACCCGGGATCATGTGCGAATGCTTCACATACACGCCGTTGGCCGTCTTGATCACCACGTTGTTACCGCCCACGCCAATCAGATGGCTTTCGGCGTCCGGGTCGATAGTGCCTGCCTTGGCATTGTTGGGGGCGTTGCGCCAGCAGCTGACCACGGTACCGGCTGCCATGGCATACACTTTTTTGCCGTAGATCAGGTGGTTGGAATTGACGGTGCGGTCGGTCGCGCCTTCGATCAGGTCGCTCCATTTATTGTTGCCGATGGGCCGGACGGCGCCGATGTCCTTGCCCATGCCCTGGTTGGCGCCAGTCTTGTGGTCGCTCGTCTTGTAGCGGTGATCGAGGCCCATGTCGTCGCTTTTCAGTGGGAATACGTCGGCGATGGCAGAAGTGGACAGGAGGGATGCGCCGATGCACAGGACTGGAGCGACGACTTTAAGCAGAGTGGTTTTCATGATTGTTTGTCTCAAAAAGGATGTTTTAGGAATTTGCTGTTTGCAAAACCTCACGAAGAGGAAACGCATAAGTCATTGTGCATTATTGTTTTATCGACAACTATCCGGAAAATGCGCGGCATGGCCAATTTCTGCAGAAACTGGCCAAACGCGAAAAATGAGGGGGAAATGAGCGCGCGCGGCGGCGCCCAGGGTGTTAGCCGAGCCGGCCCACGCTTTGGCTGGGGGTTTCGCCGAAGCGCTGCTTGTATTCAGCGCTGAAGCGGCCCAGATGGCCGAAGCCCCAGCGCATTGCCACGCTGGCGATATTGCTGTCAGGCTCGTTGAGCAGGGCGGTGCGCGCCGCGTCCAGGCGCAAGCTGCGCAGATACTGCATCGGACTGACGCCACAGTACTCCTTGAACCCGGCGTACAGACTGCGCAAGCTCACGCCAGCCAGCAGTGCCATCTGTTCGGCGGTGACCGGCTCCCCCGCATTGGCACGCAGGTATTCCTGCACGCGTTTGACGTGGCGCGGCAATACCGCAGGGCAGCGCGCGATTTTGCGCACGGGCAGGTCATGCGGCTGGGCGCTGACCAAGGTCGAGACCACCAGCTGTTCGATCTGTGCCACCATCAAACGGTACTGGCTGGCATCGAAGGGATCGTTGGAACAGTCGCTCAGGTACTGAATCAGGCAGCGCCAGGGCGCGCATTCGCGCCAGCGAAAGCCCAGCTGGAAGCGCACGGTCTCCGGTTCCATCCGGCCTCGCAAGGCGCCGACGGCGCGGTCGACCAGCATCCTGTCTATCCGTACCATCAATTGATCGCAGTCTTCGCTCCAGCGCATCACGGTCGAGTCGGTCGGGCTGAGTACGGATGCCACGTCCGTGTCGGAGCCAATGCTCTGGTCGCCGCTGGTGATCATTGCGTGGCCGCTGAGCGGCATCTGGATCAGGTAAAAATCGTCAAGCGGACCGGGCTCGATGTTGACTTCGGCGCCATACTTGAGGCGGTTGAGCGACACGCCGCCAAAGGCCATGTGGTGCATGCGCGCATTGACCTGCTGGGCGCTGCCATGCACATGCAAGTCGTGCGGCTTCATGATGTCGCCGACCAGACTGCGGGTTTGCGACAGGTCTCGTGAAGCGAACAGTTGCCGCTCGGGCGAGTTGATCAGGGCGCCGGATATTCCCGGCAAGGCAATGGCGCTGGGCATGATGATCTCCTCTTGTGGGCCGCGTCGAGCCGTTATTTATTAGACAATTTTACGCGCTTGCTGTGTTTACGCCATAAATATTCACATTGCATAAGGTTTTCGAGGGGATAGGGAGCGGCAAAAATACGACAAATGCTAAGATTGCCGATCTCTAATTACTGGCATCAGCGATGGATTCGAAGGATCTGGCGAACATACTTTCATTCATCAAGGCCGCTGAAGGCTTGAAGCACACGCTGCGCTCGGGCCGCACGTCCAATGGACGGCAGGAGAGCACAGCGGAGCACAGCTGGCGGCTGGCGCTGTTTGCCAGCGTGTTGCAAGACGAGATGGGGGAGCTGGACCAGCTGAAGGTCCTTGCGCTATGCCTGGTGCACGATCTTGGGGAAACACTGGGCGGCGATGTGCCCGCCACCGAAAATCACGACCCGGAAGAAAAATCGGCCCGCGAGCGGCGTGACCTTGCCACCCTGACCGCATCGCTGCCACCCGCGATCCGTACGCGCATCCTGTCTGTATGGGAAGAGTATGAGGCCGGCGCATCGCCAGAGGCGGTGTTCGTCAAAGGCCTCGACAAGCTTGAAACCATCATTCAGCACAATCAGGGGCACAATCGTCCGGACTTTGATTACGCGTTCAATCTTGCTTACGGCGTGAAGCAAACGGCGCGCCATCCATTGCTGGCCGGCTTGCGCGCGATGGTCGACGTCGACACGCAGACACGGATCGCGCCAGCCGCGCCAGGTGGGACGGTGCCGTGCGCCACGCCCGCATCGCTGCCCGATGCGCATCGCCAGTTTCTTGCCCGCTGCCTGCCGGTGTTCCAGGCTGACGCCCGGGTTCGTGCCATCTATGCGGGCGGTTCATTCGCGCGAGACACGATGGATGCGTACAGCGACCTCGATCTTCTGATTGTTGTGGCAGACCAGGACCTGCCGCAGCTCAGGCAAGAGATGCGGCAGATTGCAGCGGGCTGTGGCGACTTGCTGGCGGCCTTCACTGGCGAACACGTGGGCCAGCCTGATTTGCTGATCTGCCTGTTCGACCAGCCTTTGCTGCACGTCGATCTCAAATTCGCCAGCACCATCGCGCCCGGTTATGCCTTGCTGTGGGCGGGCCAGACTGCGCCTGCCATTCCCCCTGTGCCTGCTGCCGGCGACGCCCCGGATCTGGACTGGATCGAGGCACGCTTCTGGACCTGGATGCACTATGGCGCTGGCAAAATCGCGCGCGGGGAATTGCTGGAAGCGGTTGATTTCCTGGCCTTCCTTCGGATGTCCGTTCTGGGACCGCTCGCGCTGGCCTTGTACCAGGCGCCACCGTACGGCGTGCGCAGGATAGAAACGGCTCTGCCCCCGGCACTGGCGGCAAGGCTGGCCGCAACGGTATGCAGCTATGAGGTGCGCGACTGCTTGCGGGCATTCAATGAAGCGCTCAAGCTGTATCTGGAGTTGCGCGAGCGTCATGCTGGCGCAGGGTTCGGTGATCCGCGCGCCCAGTCGGCGGCGCAGAACTATTTGCTTGAGATTGCGGACAGGTTCAAGTAAATGAAAGCGACGGTGCGACCGCAGATGAACACGGAAACCAACTTGCCACAGCATTTGGCGGTAACATCTTTGTCCCTGGACGACGCCCCCTCGATTCAGCAACTCTACGACCGTTGCTCAGACTACTGGCAACTATGCGAAGGGCGCCTGCCATTGCCGAGCGCTGCCATCGATGAGTTTGCGGATCGGCCGCAAGATTGCACGCCCGCGCAGAAGCAACTGGCAGGCGTACGCGCGGACGACGGCGCGCTGGTGGCGCTCATTGACTATCTGGTGGATTATCCCGTTCGCGGTACGTGGTATCTGGGCCTGATGCTGGTAACGCCGGCGCTGCGTTCTGGCGGCACAGGCGCCGCCTTGCTCGCTTATTTCGAGGACCTTGCCAGACGGGCTGGCGCAGGTCAAATCCTCGTGTGCGTGCTGGACGAGAACAAGCGCGCGTTTCGCTTTTGGGAGCGGCAGGGCTTCAGCGTCTTGCGTGCTTATCCGCCGCGCCTGTTTGGCCTCAAAATGCACGGCCGTAAAGAGATGGGCAAAATCCTGGCCGAGCAAGCGCCGCGTCAGTAGTCCGCGCGCGCTTGCCCGGCCGTGGGCCGATTTACCCTGGGTTCCCCATGATTGCCTGCATTGCCGCCGTCAGCGACGCAATGGCGTCTGGCGCAAAGTGGCCGCATCGCCAGGCCACGATGCCATCGGGCCGCACCAAGGTGGCACCGCCCGCAGGGACCCCGAATGCATGCGCGAACGCCTTTGCTGAATCGAACACGACATCAACACCGACGTGCTGCGGCGTGAATGGCAGGCCTGCTGCGGCCGCAGCCGCGCAAGCCGGTGCTAGCCATCTGCTGTCTTCAGTCAGCAGCACCAGTTCGTGCTTGAACAGGTCAACCGTCGATATGTTCTGTGCGTTTTGTTGAACCCAGAAGTGCGGCGCACGGGTACCCGGCTGCCCGGCCCAGTCATCGGGATGCGCGGCCGGCGGCAGTGTGGCATCAGCACCGATGATGGCCGATGAGCGATACAACTGCCCCAGTTCCATTGCCGCATTGCTGTACAGTGCTTCCCCCTTTAAAGCATCGCCAGCCCATTGTGCGTAGTCAGGTCGTGCAAACGTTTGCTGATGGCGGAGCCAGCCAATTGGCTGGCGTTCTGCGTTGTACGTGTCGAGCAAGCGTGGCGACGCATATCCTTTGATGACCCACGCCAGCTTGAACGCGAGATTCCATACATCGTCGATGCCCGTGTTTGCGCCAAAGCCACCACGCGTCGGCGGCAATTGATGTGCTGCATCGCCAGCGAGGAAGACGCGACCCTCGCTGTAGTGTTGGGCAATTCGCCCAGCCAGCTCCCAACGGCCCGTGGTCAGGATATCGAATGCGAAATCGGCGCCCAGGGCCTGCCGCACCCTGCCGGCAAGGTCGGCCTCGGTGTACGCCTGGTCGTCAAACATCAGCACCCACCGGCCGTCACCGTATGAGGTCAGGAATCCGCGAAAGTTCGGCTGCTCGATGCTGAACTGTTGGATGCCTTTTTCGAGGAACGGGTCAGCCTCGGGACAGCGAAACAGCACGCTCCTTAGCGTACGCAGATGGCCGACCCCTGTGCGCGCGATTCCCAGCGTTTCACGCACGGGGCTGTCCGCGCCATCGGCAGCGATCAGATAATCGGCGCGGATGCAATAGCTGTGCTCACGATCGCGTTCGCGCACGGTGAGCAGCACGCCGTGCTGGTCGTGCTCGACGCTGAGCATTTCCACGCCCTGGCGAAGGTCAGCGCCTTGTGCCAGGGCAGCCTGACGCAGAATGGGTTCCAGTTTGTCCTGCGCGATGGCGGCGCCGGTAACCGGGGAGGGCATGCCGGGCTCGGCCTCGGCCTGGCCCGGCGTCCAGCTCGATTCTTCGTGCCAGGTGCCGCTCAGACTGTCGGCCCGAACGCGGCGTAAGCGCATTCCCGCCGCAACCTGGGGTATTTGATCGGCAATGCCGGTGGCACGGTAGTGCTCGAGCGTGCGTTCGGTAAAGCCAACGGCACGCGGGTGCTGCGCGCTGCCGCGGTGCTTCTCGATGACGATGGGTTTGATGCCGCGCCAGCTCAGAAACAGTGCGGCCGACAGGCCGACCAGGCTGCCGCCGAGGATCACGACGGGCGTGTACAGGGGTGTGGTTGTGTCTTGCATGATGCGTCCTTTTAAATAGCGCCGAGGCCAGGCAAAGGACGAACGAAGTTTCCCAGATTGAAAAGACGAGCAGAGTGACGCAGCCTGACCTTCGACGGGGAGACGACGCGCGTCCGCCTTCCGTCGTGGTCCGCGGCCCTCTTGGGCTGGATTGTGGCTTCCGCTGGCGCGGGAGCTGACCGGGGCTCACCAAAACCGGTCCACCATTCTCGACGACGCAAGCTTACGACAAAGCATCTCTGCTTGCAAGTTGCGCAGCCGTGGGCGGCTGGACAGCCGGGCGCGCGTTGCTATCACCATCGCCCAAAAGCACGACATCGTCTATACAGATCTTTTTTTTTTGAATTTGGTTATACGCCACAGATTTTGTCTAATTTTGTGACTTATTCGATTCCGAAAAATTTTCAAATACACTCGTTTGCGCTTGCCGATTTACCCGATTTGCAAGGCGATGCATGCGGGCCGACAGAGCCCCGCGGCGACTTGAAAACTATCTATCGACGGAGGAAGACATGATGCAAAGTACCTCGATCGCTCAGGCGGTCAAGCTTTTGGTGGTAGTGGTGGCAGTGGGCGGCTTCATCGGCAACGCCCTGGCAGCGGAGGGCACCACGCGGGTGATTGTCAAATTCAAGGAAGGCCGCGTGACCGCCAACAGCATGAAGTCTGCCGTCACGTTTGCCAAGGGCACGGTCAAACATGAAATTTTTGGCACCACCGCCATGGCGATTGAAGTGCCGCTCAGCGCACTCGAAGGTTTGAAGAACAATCCGAACGTCGAGTACGTCGAAGAAGACCACAAGCGCTACCCGGTTGCCTTGACCACGCCGTCGACCGGCAATCCTTACCTGACCGGCCAGTCGGTGCCATACGGCATCAAGCTGGTGCAGGCGGATCTGCTGCCTGACACCAACGCCGGCAACCGCAAAGTGTGCATCATCGATTCCGGCGTGGACCGCGCTCACGAAGACTTGGTTGGCAACAGCGCCAATATGAGCGGCCAGTATGATTCCGGCACCGGCAACTGGTATCAGGACCAGAACTCGCACGGCACCCACGTGGCCGGCACCATCGCGGCCGTCAACAACAGTGGACTGGGCGTGGTGGGGGTGAACAGCAACAAGCGCCTGAAGCTGCATTTCGTCAAAGTGTTCGGAGCAGGGGGCTGGGCCTATTCGTCGACGCTGGCGTCGGCGGCCAATCAGTGCGCCACTGCAGGGGCCAACGTGATTTCGATGTCACTGGGCGGCAGCGGCTCGAACACCACCGAATCGAACGCATTTGCCAACCTGGCCTCGCGCGGCATTTTGAGTGTCGCAGCGGCGGGCAATGCCGGCAATTCGTCGATTTCTTATCCCGCTGGCTACAGCAGCGTGATGATGGTGGGCGCCGTCAACGAATACAAGCAGTGGGCGTCCTTCTCCCAGTACAACAGCAAAGTGGAAATTGCCGGTCCGGGCGTGAGTGTGTATTCCACGGTGCCCTTGGCGGTGAAAGGGACCAAGTACGCCTACTTCAACGGGACCTCGATGGCGACGCCGCACGTGGCCGCCGTCGCTGCGCTGGTGTGGAGCTACTTCCCAAGCTGCACAGGAGCGCAAATCCGTACCACGCTGGGCAAGAGCGCGCTGGACCTGGGCACGGCCGGACGCGATACCAAGTATGGCTATGGCCTGGTACAGGCGAAAGCCGCGTATGACAGGATCCGCACGTATGGCTGCGGCGCCTGATTGACGCAGGGGCGGTCCGGTCACGCGACCGGGCCGTTCCGGGCCAGCTGTATTGGTCAATTGGCCATGACTGTACATGGATTTGCCAGGATGCCTGTATCGGCACAGGTCGTGCATTTCCGGCTAGGATGAAGCCTGGTGACAGCTTGCGTCACCGCTTCTCTGAGGGTATTGCATGAAAGTCGGTTTCATTGGACTGGGGAACATGGGCGCGCCCATGGCGCTTAACCTGGCGCGCGCTGGCGTCGACCTGATCATCTGGAACCGCAACGTTGACAAGGCGCACGCGCTTGCCGCCGCCGGTGCCCAGCTTGCCGTAGCAGCTGCACCAGACCAAGTGTTCCAACTGGCCAAGGTGGTCATTCTGATGCTGGCCAACGCCGCGGCCATTGACCATGTCCTGGCGCGTGGGACACCAGCATTCTCCCAATTGGTGCAGGGCCACACGATTGTCCACATGGGCACGACGGCGCCGGACTATTCCCTCGCGCTGGAGCAGGACATTGTGGCTGCTGGCGGGTCCTACGTGGAGGCACCGGTTTCCGGCTCGCGCGTCCCGGCGGAGCAGGGCACGCTGGTCGGCATGCTGGCGGGAAATGCCGAGGCCGTGGCGCTGGTCCAGCCCTTGCTGCAGCCGGTGTGTGCGCAAACCTTTGTTTGCGGTGCGGTGCCCCAGGCGCTGCGCATGAAACTGTCCGTCAATCTGTTCCTCATTACCATGGTGGCCGGTCTGGCCGAAGCGACGCATTTCGCCGAACAAAACGGGGTGGATCTAGCGGTATTTCGCGCAATTGTTGACGCTGGGCCAATGGCAAGCAAGGTGTCGTCGATCAAGCTGGCCAAGCTGGTGGAAAAGGATTATTCGGTGCAGGCGGCGGTGACGGATGTGCTGATGAACACCCGCCTCATTCATGACGCCGCCCGTGCAGGCGGCATCGCGTCGCCCTTGCTCGACCAGTGTCTGGATCTATTTGCACGGGCGCAGGACCAGGGACACGGCAAGCTGGATATGGCGGCCGTGATTCTCGCGTTGTCGGGGCGCTGACTGGGCATGGAAAAGCCTGTTGCTCTTGTCGCTGCCGAAGTGGCAGCCGATACCAAGCCGTCCTTGTATCCCGCGCAGTATGCTGCGCGCATGGCGGGCCGCAGCAAACGCCGCCTGAGCCAGGTATTTGGAATGACCAACTTTGGCGTCAACCTGACGACGCTGGCACCAGGTGCGAGTTCAGCACTGCGGCATGCGCATACCCTGCAAGATGAATTCATCTACATCGTCTCAGGCAACCCCATCCTGCATACCGATGACGGCAAGCACCAGATGGCGCCTGGCATGTGCGCGGGCTTTCAAGCCGGCACTGGCAATGCGCACCGCTTGCTCAACGACAGCGATGCAGACGTCACGTATCTGGAGATCGGTGACCGCAGTGCAGGCGACGAAGCGGTCTACCCGGACGACGATATGAAGGCCGTGCAAGTCGACGGCGTGTGGTTATTTCTGCACAAAGACGGCAGCGCCATCGAATAAGCTGCGGGCGTTTGACAAATAATTTTCGCGTTCTGCCCGACGAGTTTCTCGAAGACATCTTCGATGTCCTTCTGTTCCCCGCGCAAGTGGTATGGCCACCGTCGCCTGGTGGGGCAGGGAGCGCCTCGTGAAATGACTCAAGTGCCAGGCCAATCTTGCAAGTGGTCCTGTCGCTTTCTTTTTGTTCAATTCCTGCTGGCCTTTTCCTGCGATACCAGAAAATCAAGTCCAGTACTCTGCCTCCATCTTTTCTTCCTATCCCCCAATTTATCTTGCCTGCGCGCCCGTTGACCGAGCTGAAATAGACAGTGATACTGCAGAAATGGAATCGGTTCCATATTCTGATCAATCGTTGTTTTCACGGAGTCAAAATGAGAAAAATACGCACTTACCTGGGCATGGCAGTGATGGGCGCACTCCTGATCGCTTGTGGTGGATCGCAAGACGATCCAAAGAGCGCCAACGCCCCGATTCAGAAGGCGAGGGTGGAGTCGAGCGCGGTTGCCGCCGCTGCCGGCACAAGCGTTGATCTGGCCGCAGGCGCAAGCACGGCGGCAGCGGCCGGCTGCAATGCGGTGATTTGGGCGCCCGGCATTAACTATCCGCTCGGCACCGTTGTGCTGTACCAGCCGAACGGCCAGTATTACAAAGTCGTGCAGGTGGCCGGCAATGGCAGCGACGGCACCACGCCGACCATCTCCACCTGGTACTGGCAGCCATTCAGCTGTGTTGTGCCGAGCGCCAAGAAGATCGTTGCCGGCTACTATCCAAACTGGACGCCGTCGCCGCTGCGCATTCGCGACATTAACCCGCGCTACAACCTGATTTACCTGTTTGCAGCCACCCCGGTCGGCGGTGCGCCAGGCACCACCGGCGCTGTCACGTGGAGCGCGCCAGGCAATGGCCGCGGCGCTGCCAGCAATCTGAATGCCGATATCCAGTACGCGCGCAGCACGCAGGGCCGCAAGATCATTCTGTCCGTCGGCGGCGCCGGTAACGGCATGAGCTTCCCCAACCGTGCCAAATCGCAGACCTTCGTCAACAGCATCGCGGCAATCTATCGCCAGCTGGGCGGGATTGACGGCATGGACTGGAACACCTTTGAAGGCAGCCAGGCACCGGACACCAGCGAAATGATCTGGATCAGCCTGGAACTCAAACGCCTGTTCCCCGGCTTTATCATTTCCGCGCCACCCGCGCCTTGGAATAATGTGGACAAGGAATTCTGCCGTGCGATGGTCGCCGCCGGTGCGCTTGACTATGCCGCGCCGCAGTATTACGACGGCCCCGGCCTGAACCAGCCTGCCTATGTGGTCGACAATGTCCGCCAGTGGGTCAATCTGCTGGGCGCGAACCGTGTTGTGGTCGGTTTCGGCATCAACAACGTCACCAATTACATGACGCGTGAGCAGGCAATCACCACCTGGAAGCAGGTCAAGGCCAACCATCCCGACATTCGCGGTGGTTTCGACTGGCAGATCAATACCGATGAAGCGCAAGGCTGGCCTTTCGCCAATGGCGTTGGACCGCTGATCAATCCGTAACTTGCCGGGGTGCGGTCCTGCTGCTTGCAGGGCCGTATCGCGGAGGTGATTTGCTCAGAAATTTTTCCACTTGCCTAGACTGGTTCTTTGCAGGCGAACGGGGCACAATCGGTTTTTCCTGACGAACAACCGAGCCGCACATGCCCATCGACATTTCTTCCGACGCGACCAAGCAGGCGATCGCGTCCATTCAACGCTACTTCACCGAAAACATGGACGAGCCGGTCGGCAGCCTGGAGGCAGGCTCCCTGCTGTCGTTTTTTTTGACGGAGATTGGGCCCGTGGTGTACAACAAGGCCGTGGCGGATGTACAAGGCAAGCTGCAGGAGCGCGTTGCCGAGATCGACGTCGAAGTCTATGAAGAAGCGTTTTCCTATTGGTCCAAGGGCCGCAAGCAGCAGCGCTGACCACGAACTGCTAGCCATCGGCAAAGTTTTGCTTTAATGTAAAGGTTTAGGCGCCGGCGCTGATCGCAACCTTCGGGACATGATCCGGATTTTGCCTGCGGAAGATTGAACGATCCACCCAGGGAGTTCAGCGATGCGCATCCACGCGCCGAAACCGGTATCCGCAGCGCAGCCTGTAGCGGCGCCGCCAGTCGCCAGCCAGTACACCAGCGCCCACACAATGGCAGAACCACCAGCGCCGTTTGATTTCAGCCGTATACCTGTCACCCCACGCTCCCATACCTTGCATCGTCACGCGGCCGGTGCCGGGCCCGCGATCGCGCCCGCCCTGGTGCACGAGGTCTTGCGCGGACAGGGCCGGCCACTGCCGCTGGAGGTGCGGCGCGAGGCCGAGACGATGCTTGGCCATCAATTTGCCGATGTGCGTATCCACACCGATGCCAGCGCCAGCGCGTCGGCGCAGGCCGTTGCCGCCGATGCCTATACGGTCGGGCGGCAGATCGTGTTTTCTGCGGGGCGTTTCGATCCCGCATCGGCGCAAGGGCGTCGTTTGCTCACGCATGAGCTGACCCATGCCGCAGCCGCGCCGCAAGGCGCCGCGGCACCTACAGGCGATTTGCGGATCAGTACGCCTGGCGAGCCCGCCGAGCGGCACGCGGTGGCGGTATCCGACGGCCAGCTGGCGCCATCCAGTCCAGCGCCGGCGGCCGCGCCTGCGCTGTTTCGCACCCCCGGGGCAGCGGGCCAGCTCACGGATGCCACGGTCAATGAGCGGCGCGTGACCGTGCCGCCGGAAGCGGGGCTGGCGTTCAATACCGTGACCACGCCAGCCAGCGCAAGCGGCCTGACCTTTTCCCTGGTGGGTGACACGGCGGCAATCGATACCGGCACGACGATCGACGCCGCAGGGATCATCACGGTGGCCGCGGCGCAGCCAGGGGGCACAGCCCACGTCGTGGT
The DNA here is from genome assembly GCF_900129765.1 of Massilia sp. CF038. GTDB lineage: Bacteria > Pseudomonadota > Gammaproteobacteria > Burkholderiales > Burkholderiaceae_D > Telluria_A. The sequence goes on along the minus strand of NZ_FQWU01000002.1, from coordinate 791,929 downwards.
AAATCAGTTGCTGACTCTGCCGAACGGCGATACGGCAACCTCCATGCGAACTGCGCCGTTCACATTCACGGCCATTCCCACCGGAATTGGCGGCACGACTGGTACTGCCGCCAACGCGCGCGGCCTCTACGGCGGCCATTTCTTTCAGACGTTTACCGCCGCTGGGACTGCCAGCACGCTCAACCGTGCCCATGTCAACGAGCGCTTTGACGGCGGGGTAGGCCAGCAGCTCACGGTGCAGACCCCGTTTGGCCCGCTGGTGGTGGGCATCCACGATCCGGACGATGCGACCAAAGGCTGGGACCTCAATGCGTCGGCCACCATGGTCGCACTCGATCATGTCAGCTTCGGCCACAATGTCGACGCCGGGCCATTCGTGATGAACGCGTCCAATCCGACGCCCGCCCTCACACTGCCGCAAGCCAGTTTGATCGTGCAGACTTTCCACAATCTGAGCTATCCCAGCCGGACCTACGGCGCCACGCCGGTGGCGCGCACGACCCACCGGCGCGCATTGGAAGAGCGGGGCGGTCACATCAAGGCCGTCACCAGCGCCAATCCAGGCGCGACCGGCCCCGAGGTGGTCGAAGATTACGTCGGGCCGGCCGTGTTCCGCAATATTGTCGCCACGCCCAATGCCGTGCCAGTCACGCCAGCGCGCGTGCGCGGCGGGCCCCGGCCCACGCCCACCACGTCGACTGTGACGGTCGAGAAAGAGGGCGGCAGGTCCAGTACGGTCTTCAGCGTTCGTTCGCCGAACCTGGGCTGCAGCATTACGCAGCGGGGCGTGTTCACCCCCGGCACGCAGGCAGGCACGGTAACTGTGCGCGCGGGAAATGCGAGTAACTTTGCCGAGACTACCATCACGGTAGGTACCCCGGCGCCGAGTGTGCCTGCCGTTCCGGTTCCGCCCGGGCCGGTGGCGCCGCCACCGCCGACACCCTGATCCGGTGCGCGACGGTGTGGTGGGATATGCGACACTGCTGGGCCGAGGTCCTGCATTGCAAACTTGAGGAGACCGAAAATGACCAGCAAGAACACGATTTGCCTGTGGTACGAACGCGATGCGGTGGACGCCGCCCGATTTTATGCCGAAACTTTTCCTGACAGTGCAGTGCATGCGATCCACCGCGCGCCAGGTGACTATCCTGATGGCAAGCAGGGCGATGTGCTGACGGTGGAATTCACGGTCGCTGGCATCCCGTGCATCGGCTTGAACGGCGGACCCCATTTCAAGCACAGCGAAGCGTTTTCCTTCCAGATCGCCACTGATGACCAGGCCGAGACGGACCGCTTGTGGAACGCCATTGTCAGCAATGGCGGCCAGGAAAGCGAGTGCGGCTGGTGCAAGGACCGCTGGGGTTTGTCCTGGCAGATCACGCCGCGCGTCCTGGTCGAGGCCATCACCGACAAAGATCCTGCCGTGGCCAGCCGCGCCTTCCAGGCCATGATGACCATGAAAAAGATCGACATTGCCGCGATCGAAAAAGCGCGCGCAGGCAAGTAAGGCTGGCTTCGACGCGTGTTATTGGCGTTCAGCTCTTTCTTTGGCAGACAAGGTAAAGATCTCCACGCCATCTTCGGTGACGCCCACCGTGTGTTCGAACTGTGCCGACAGGGAATGGTCTTTGGTCACCGTGGTCCATTTGTCACCCAGGACTTTCACCTGGTAGCCGCCGGCATTGACCATCGGCTCGATGGTGAAGAACATGCCTGGCTCCAGCACGATGCCGGTGCCGCGCTTGCCCTGGTGGACCACTTGCGGCGTGTCATGAAAAATCTGGCCCACGCCATGCCCGCAAAAATCGCGTACCGACGAGAAACGGGCCGCGCGGATCACGCTGTCGATTTCCGCACCAATGTCGCCCAGGGTGGTGCCTGGCTTGACCAGCGCCACGCCGGCCATCATGGCTTTGTACGCCACGTCGACCAGGCGTGCGGCCAGAATTGAGACCTCGCCCACCATGAAGGTGCGGCTGGTGTCGCCGTGCCAGTTGCCTTCAATCTTGGGCGTGACGTCAATGTTGACGATGTCGCCCGCCTTCAACACCTTGGTTTCCGATGGCACGCCGTGGGTGACCACGTGATTGACCGAAATGCAGCTGGCGTGCTTGTAGCCGTGGTAATCAATGGTCGCCGGTATGCTGCCGGCAGCGCGCATGAAGGCTTCGCAAATGCGGTCCAGCTCGGCCGTGGTGATGCCGGGGCGCACGTACGGTGCAATGTGGTCCAGCGTGTCCGCGGCAATGCGGCCGGCGATACGCATGTGTTCGAAATGCTCGGCATCGTGCAGCCGGATCGGTTTGCCGTAATCTTTTTGAGTAGAAAGTCGCATCCGTGTTGATCTTAAAGTGAGGCCGTTTCGGCGGCCAGGGAAGCCAGTACGGCATCGTGCGATGCACGCAGGACGTCGTCGATGCGCGCTGGAACAGGCAAGTCTTGCAGCAGGTAGGGTTTGATCATGGCAATGGGCGATGCGAACAAGGTAAAGCGCAACACCGCTTCCGCGTCACCGTCGCTGTCCAGGCCCTGTTTTTGCAGCTCGCGCAGGCACTGCCGGAAACACAGGTCCAGTGCGTCCTGCTCGGCTTCGAGTGCGGCATGGAGTTCGCCAGACAAGGGCTCGTTAAATACGGGGAAGTCCTCGCATTGCAGCAGAAACTTGGCGTACAGCGGTTTCCGGCGGCACCATCCCAATAATGCCGAGACGGCTGACCAGGTCTGTCCGTCCGACCAGTGACACGCGACCTCGGTACGGAAGTCGGCCTTCACGCGCAGCCAGGAGCGGGCCAGGATGGCGCCGCGTGACTCGAAGCGGTGATAAACCGAGCCGGTGGGGGCGCCAGCCTTGCTGGCAATGGCGGCAATCGATACCGCGCTCACGCCACAATGCGCGACCACCTCGATCGACGCCTGGATGATGCTGTCTTCGGAAAATTTAGCGAGTCTGACCATCCAAATAGAATACAGATTCTATTTGCCGCTGTCAAATGATGATCGGCAAGTGTTGTGCCTGTCTTCGGCTAGAATTGCACTACCGAATCGAACACCGCTGACGAAGGGGCCACATGAGCGACACGCAAACCGAACAGCCGACACCGCGTGGCTGGCTGGCCAATGAATTGACGATGACGGTCTTGATGACGCCGGACATGGCCAATTTTTCCGGCAATGTGCACGGCGGGACGATTCTGAAATACCTCGACAGCGTTGCCTACGCGTGCGCCAGCCGCTACTCCGGCAGCTATGTGGTGACGCTGTCGGTGGATCAGGTCATGTTCTTGCAGCCGATCCATGTGGGCGAACTGGTGACCTTCCTCGCTTCGATCAATTACACAGGCAACAGTTCGATGGAAGTGGGCATCCGCGTGGTGACTGAAAACATTCAGCAGCGTACCGTTCGTCACGCCAATAGCTGCTACTTCACCATGGTCGCGGTCGATTCCGAACGCAGACCTGTCCGCGTTCCGACGCTGGAACCGGCCAATGATGAACAACGTGCGCGCTGGGCCAAGGCCGAGCAGCGCAAGTTGTCGCGCCAGGCGCTGCACCGCAAGTAGGGTTCGCGCAGACGGCGTGTCCGCAGCGCCGGCCGCTGCGGCATTTCCCTGATGGCAAATGTGCGTCCTGGCGTGGTACGCTTCTCCCCTTGCGCATGGGCGCCGTCTTATACTCTTCGACATAATGTTATCAATGTGGCACCCCAGTACGACCGAAACGACAGCAGATGTGGGGACAGACGCCGCACAGCAGGCGCAAGACGGTAAAGCATGGCACGCCGCGCAGACGGCGGTTACCTGGCCTTTTATGGTGGCATTCCTGTATTTGTTGCTGCCGTCTGCAATCGTGCTGGCCTGCTTCACCCGCTACCCCATCCTGGTGGCCGGTGCTGCCACTGCAGCAATCCTCTGGACTGGCTGGCGGTTGGGCCAGATCCCATCGTTCAATCTCAGTGCGCTGGTCCGTACCTGGCCCTATCTTTTGCTGGCGATAATCCTGGCATGGATGTCGGGCGCCATGCCGCCTTTTGCTGAAAACATCGACTGGTACAAGCACTACGCGATTTTCAATGCCCTGGGCGAGCAGGCCTGGCCGCCACAGTTCCTGGTGGCCGATGGCATGGCGACCTTGCGCTATTCGCTGGCGTACTATGTGGTGCCGGCCCTGGCTGCCAAGTGTTTCGGCGCCACCGTCTTGCCGCTGGCAATCTTTGCATGGACCACGCTTGGCTGCTACCTGAGCTTGCTGTTGGCATTTGATGCCAGAGCGCGCTCTAGCCGCGCCGCGCTCATGCTTGGGCTCATTTTTGTGCTGTTTAGCGGCGCTGACATTGTCGGGACTTACTTTACAGGTGCCTTTCCATCCAGCCCGATGCCGTCCATGCACATCGAGTGGTGGAGCTATTTTGGCGAATTGCCCTCAGCGGTCACCAGCCTGTTCTGGACACCCCAGCACGCCATTGCCGGCTGGCTCGGCGCGCTCTTGCTGTTCCGCTTTCCCCATCAGGGGGTGCGCAATGCCGGCGTGATCGGTGCGGCAGCAGCAATCTGGTCGCCTTTTGTCGCGATCGGCTTGCTGCCCCTGCTATTGTGGGCAAGCGCCACGACTGGGGTACGTGCGCTCTTTTCGCGCTCGAACATGATTGCCGCGCCCGTGCTGCTGGTCCTTGGCGCCCTGTTCCTGACGCAGGGCGCGGGCGGTATTCCGTTCGGCTTCGTGTGGAATGCGCCTGATGTGATCTGGTACAAGCACGCCTTTTCACCTGTGGTATGGGTGCTCTTTGTGCTGCTCGAATTCCTGCTGCTGGCATGCGCGCTGGTGTTGCTGCGCCCGGCCAGCAAGGGCATTGTGGCCATTCTCTGCAGCTTTATGTTGCTGCTAAGTGTGTTCAGTGGCGGCGCCTACAATGATTTGCTGATGCGCGCCTCGATCCCGTCGCTGGCGGTGCTGGCTTTGCTGTGCGCGCAAGCGCTGGTCTGCGCCGCGCACAGTTGGCGCACCATACCGCTGGTCTTGCTCTTGCTCGCCGGACTGGCCACGCCGTATGGCGAGATGCAGCGTGCAGTGCGCGGGTCCCGCATCAAGGACGCGGCCGCCATTTCGATGCAGGACGTGTTGAGTCAGAATCCGGCGCTGCAGGCACAGTACGTGCTGCCCGCGAACATCGCGGTGACGGTGCTGCCGCCCGTGCTGGACGAAACACGCTTGACCTTCACCACGTTCGGGAATGCCGACTTTGACGTGGCCGGGAGACGCGTGGGCTCGGCAACCTACACAGACGCGGCGCTGGTCTCGCAAACAGTCGACCTGCCTGCCGGCTACTATCAAATGCGTGCGACCCTGGACTGGGAAGTCGCTGCGGCAGAGCCGGTTCAGCACGCTGCGCACATTTCGCTGCACGGCAAGGTGATGGTGCTAGCCATTCCGACCTCGCAAGCGCATAACAAAACGATCGTGAAGTATTTCTATTGGAAGGGCGGGGCCACCAGTATTTCCTTCGGCCTCGGCGGATGGTCCAGCGGCAAAGGCGCGATCACGCTGAAGCAGCTGAGGTTCAGTCCCGCCTTGCCTCCCGCAGCCCGCCGCTAGCCTGTGCGCCGTCGTGCGCGGCATCCAGGCGTGCAGCCAGCTGCCGTGCCGCGCGCCAGCGTTGCAGGGGCGCGGGATGGGTCGGGCTGCCGGTGCGGCTCATGGGACTGGCTTGCTCCAGCTTGCGGTAGTAGCCGGCCAGGTGGCTGGCGCGCCAACCCGCGCGCCAGGCCATCAGCAGGCCGGCCTGGTCGGCCTGAACTTCCTGCTCCAGATTGATGCTGGCCAATTGGGTCATGAGCCGCGTGTCATTGTCGACCGCGTCTTCCAGTGCAGAGAAGGGGCGTTCGCGCCAGGCGGGCGCCAGGCGGATCGCTTCCTGGTATTCCGCCAGATTGTGCAACAGGATCGCGTGTTGCATCTCGTGGCTCAGGATCATGGCCAGCTCCGCGTCGTTCAAGCCTAGCCGCTCGCTATAAGGCTGGCCAAGCAACATCTTCCCGCCCGCCATGCATGAAGCGTTCTCGTCGGTATCGCTGCTGATATGCACTTCCCAGGCAATGGCCTGGGCGCCTGGATCATCGCGCTGCGCCTGGCGCGCCAGCGTTTGCACGATGGCTTGCACACGCGCAAGGAAGTGCCGGTCCTGGTCCAGCATGCGCGCCTGCGCCAGTTCGCTCACCCTGGTGCGGTAGAGCTTTTCGGCGCCCGCCACCACCTCGTCCTGGCTGAGTGCGCAGGCGCTCCTGCTTGCCAACATCAGGCATGCAGCAATCAACAAGGCAATCCGGTGCCGGCTCATTCTGCCCATCATACTCCTCGCGGGACGATGCCTGTGCATGCCGAACAGCGCTGCAGTTGGCGCCGGCACGCTGCAACTGGCGCCGTCGCGCGTCAATTCGTCGCAAACGTTTCCGGCACATGGGCGCTGCTGGCACAGTGGCTGCACTTCACCACTTTTGCGAAAGCCCATCATGCTGCAACAGATCCTGACCAACACCCCCGTCTACGTGTGGGCCATTCTTGCTTTCCTGGTATTGCGCGGCGTGATAGCCATGCGCGACCGGGAAATTAGCATCGGCAAGCTGTTCATCATTCCGGTCATCATGCTGGCGCTGGCATTGCAGAGCATTGTCGCGCGATTCGGCGTTGAACTGCTTCCTCTGGCAGCATGGACAGCCGGCGCCGCGTGTCTGACGGTTCTGGTGTTCAAATTCGGCGGCACGCGGCTGACCAGCGGCAGCACGGCAGGGCTTGTCCTGGTACGCGGCAGCTTTTTGCCATTTGCATTGATGATGGCGATTTTTCTGACCAAGTATGTGACAGCCATTGTCTTCGCTGTGCAGCCCCAGGCGAGCCAGAACCCCCTGTTCGTGGCGCTGGTCTGCGCCTTGCTGGGCATCTTCAATGGGTGCCTCCTGGGACGTCTGGCCAGCGATCTGCGGTATGTTCGCAACATGCCGCAGCAGGCCAAGGACGGCACGCCCGCCTCTGCGGCAGCCTGATCTTATTTCTTGACGAGGAATTGAGGGCAGACCGAGCCATGGCCAGGGCAGCCGCTGCCGGAAGACATATCGGCCACCAGCAGCACCCATTCCGACATCTGGCCCTTGCCGACATCGATGCGCGCCGCGTCCAGACGGCACAGGGCCACCATTTCGGCCACGGCGGCGCGGCATTCAAGCACGTGGGCAGGGTCGCCAATTTGCGGGTAGACCGCTGGGTTGTAATAGTCGCGCCCCCCATTGTCCGTCTTGTCCCACTCTTTCGCGTCCGCTGCGCTGAAGCGCAGTGATCTGGTCACTTGCGGATCGGGTACCAGCGCCGTCGGGGGCGTGTCCGGTTCATACTCCGTTGGCGCCAGGTATTTTCCGTCGACCATTCTGCGGGAAGAGATGGTGCAGTCTGCCTCGCCGTTGCAGCTGGTTTTAAATACCCAGAACACGGTTTTGCCATTCTTCTTTTCGTAAGGCGAGTGAAATTCGCCTTCCCATGCGGCGGCGCTACTGTTGGCGCAGATGCCCAGCGCAATAGCGCTGGCCAGGGCCAGTTTGTTCATCCAGTTCATTGGTCTTCCGTTTCTCTGTGTATTAATTCCGTTTGGCGGGGCGTTGCGCCCACAAAGACACTTTCCATTCGCCGGTTTTTTCACGCAGCAGTTCCACCGTTTCGATCACCGCCTCTTCATTCGTAAAGCGGGAATTGAACTGCAAATGAAAGCAGTCCCCATCCGGCACCTTGATCAGTTCGCCGGACAGGAAGGTGCGCGTTACCAGCTGCCCAAGTGGGCCGCGCAGGGACTGAAAGGTCGATTGCGCGTACTCCCTGCTGAAATCGTGCTTCAGGAACGTTGACGCCTCATCCCAGCTTTTGCCGTAGTCACCGCCATCCATTGACACCAGCCAGCTGCTTGCCACGTCTTTGACGGCAGACAGGGTTTCCTCCGCGCGGGCCGGTGGCAGGCTGCTGACCATCACGTCGGCCGCTGCCGCCAGATCGAGCTTGCCTTGCATGTGCGGCACCCAGCCCGCTTCAATGGCTGGCATGAAAGGCGCCCAGTGACCAGCATACAAGCCGCGTTTGTCAGCGTAGGGCACATAAGGCAGCCTGGCGCTTTGTGCCAGCACCTCGCGCGTGACCGCGCCCACGGTGTAAAACTGCGCAACGTGCCACAAGTCGGCATCGCGATCGCGTCCGGCTGCCTTCAGGCGCGCATCGAGCGCCGCTTCCAGTGCCGCCGTCACGGTCGTATGCGAGGCCTCGTGATACAGCATTTCCAGCGCTGCCAGGTCCTGGTACTCGCTGCGGCTGCTCGGCATCACGATTTGGTCATCGGTGTAAGCGCCTTGACGGGTGCCGGTGTCGAACACCACGTCATCACGAATGGCGGACACTGGAAAAGGGGCGCCCAGGTGCCGTTCGATGCCTGCCTGGATGGCCGCGCCATATGCGCCGTCGAGCTTGCGCACGGCGGCGATCCAGTCGCGGTTGCTGCGGTCGTGCGCGGGCCACAGGCAGCGCGCATACACCGGCGCGGCGCGGTTGAGGGGGGCCGTCAACTCTGCCGGCAGACCGCGGCCGCTGGCGCTGCGGATGGCGTCGTCCAGCGTCAGCGCGCGTTTGATTGCGGTCATTGCGGGGTCGTGCAGCAAGGACTTGTCTGCGTAACGGGCGCGGTAAAACGCGATGGCGTTCTGCAGTGCTGCCATCTCTTTCTGATTGGGTTTGGCATGCCACGCAAGACCTGTCAGCTTGTCCTTGTGGACCGCCATGTCATACAGGAAGTGATGCAAGTTCATCAGAAAGGCGCTGTGGAACGCGAACGTCGCCCGTGGCGCAGCGTCGCTGCCTTGCGGTGCAGGCGGGTCGGCCGCATTGGCCGCGGTGGCAAACGACAGCAGGAGGAGCAGGGCAGGCAGTGTTTGCATCGAACCAGGCTTGGTGAAAAATTAGCGTTATGCTAACACCGGAATCGACTGCAAGGGAACTGGATATTGACATGGCCGCGCCCTGGTGGGGGCGCGGCCGGTACAGCAGATTGTTTACAGCGACTTCAGGAAGGCCAGCAGTGCCTCGCGGTCCGCCTTGGACAAGGCTTCAAAGCGCTGGCGCGAACGGGCCGCTTCGCCGCCGTGCCACATGACCGCTTCGGTCAGCGTGCGGGCGCGGCCATCGTGCAGGTAGCCGACTTTGCCAGCGTTGCCCATCACTTTGTCGGAATAGCCGATGCCCCACAGCGGCGCGGTGCGCCACATATTGCCGCTGGCCTGGCCCTCGACCAGCTTGTCCGACAGATCAGCGCCCATGTCGTGCAGCAGCAGGTCCGTGTACGGTTTGATGGACTGGTCGCGCAGCTCGGCGAACAAGTGGCCCGAGCCGGTTTTCATCTCGGCCGTATGGCAGGCGGTGCAGCGGGCGGCCGCGAAGATACGTGCGCCAGCGGCGATCTGTGGTGGATCGACGCGGTGTTCGTCCAGCGGTGCCACCCCTTTCGGGAAACCACTGCTGATGCTGCGCTGGGCCGGCACTGCCACCAGCGCCAGGTAGTTGGTGATCGATTGCAGATCGGCGTCCGAAATCCCTTTTTGCGCGGGCAGGGTGCTGCACTTGGCTGGCGTCAGATCGCAGGCGCGGTTCGGGTACAGGCGCGAGGTCACGCCCATGTCCAGCAGCAGCGCAGCGGCGCTCTGGTGGCGCAAGCTGGCCTTGGACGCTTTCCAGCCGAAGCGGCCCAGGCGCACGGCGCCGCTTTCAGGGTCGAACACGTAGTTGGCAGTCCCTTTGACGCCGTCCGCGTCGGGCGTGGCGCGCACGCGTGCCAGGATGTCCGCTTCCGGAATGGCTTCGAGCAGGCCGGCGCCAATCATTGGCTGGGCTGCGCGCAGCGAGTAGGCGTCTGGTACCGGTCCGTCAAACGCCAGCGACGGTTTGCGCAGTTCGACCACCGTGCCATCAGCCAGTTTGGCGGTACGGGTTTCGAAACCGCCGACACGCACGTTGTTGCCCCAGTTTTCCGGCGTGCCGCTGGCGGACGCCGCGTTCATTTGCACAGCGCTGCCATAGCGCGGATGCGGCAATTGCACGCCGCCCGTGCCGTTGGCCGCGACCCGCACCGACATGGTGTCGAGCAGCTGGTTCTGGGCGATTGGCGCGAAACTGCGGCCGTTGTTCACGTGGCAGCCGATGCAAGCGTTCTGGTTGAAGCGCGGACCTTGCAGACCGACAGCCGCAGTGTAGCGGTCATTGCCGTTTTCGTTATGGTCGCCCGTCGTAAAATTGGTGTGCACCAGGCGGCGGCCTTCGACAAAGCGCTGCACGTTCTGCATGCCGACGTTGTTGTGCGGCTGCTGGAACATGAACAGACCGTTGTCGGTGTAGTTGTACGAGACCGAGCCCAGACCGCCGGACAGGGTTTCGGCCGGCAGCGGCACTGAATTCAAACGCGGCTGCACGCCGTACCAGGGCTTCAGGCCCGAGCCGACAACATAAATCCATTCAGCCGAGTAGTAGCGGATGCCGCCACTGTCGCCCCGGGCCAGCATGGCTTCCTTGGTCGAGAAGAAGGAGGGCGACACTTCGATGATATCGCCTGCCACCAGCGGCCGTGCCGGGACGTTTTTACCGTTCGGGAAGCCGTTTGCATCGAGGTCGCCGTGACCAGGGTAATTCTTGACCAGCAGCGTGCAGGCGCCATTGATGCCACTGGCATTATTGAGCTTGCCGTTGACCGGGTAGGGCACGGGTTTGCAGATGGTGACGTTGCGGTCCACCAGTTCGCCCGGGTTCATCCAGCCGTAGCCAGTCACGCCGGGACGGTCGAAGGCCCGGAAGAAGGCCACGCCACCTGGCAGGAAGTCGACCAGCGGGTACTGGTTCACCGTCAGCGTTGGCTTGGTTACGCCAGCCACGCGGCTGTTATCGATGATCTCGAAACCCCAGGTGCGGTTCTTGAAGTACTGCGGCACAAAGGTCAGGTAATTGCCCGGTCCTTTGTCGACCGGCAGGCCGGTGGTGGCATCGATCGTTTCATTTGGACCGTAGCCGATTTCATTCCAGTCTTCACCGCGTTCGCGGCCATGGCGAGCCAGTGCACGCGCGCCGAAGCGGGTCACCAGGGTCCCATCGGACAAGGTGAATTGCAGCGTTTCGAGCGGCTGGGCCGCGGCCGGCAACGGGGTCAGACCGCTGCCATCGGCGGGGAAGGGGTGGACCGAGGTCGCCAGGTTTGGAATGGAGTTGTCGCTGCCGGGCGACTTGAATTCCACTTCCACCAGCGAGTAACCATACTGGGTGGCGCGGCTCATGCCCTGCAGGCGCACAAAGCGGTGGTTGATGCCGAGGTTGAAGAATTCTTCGGTGCCGCCGTGGCCATTGGTCACGTACCGCAGCTGCGACCAGTTCACGCCATCGTCCGACACTTGCAGCACGTACTGCTTGCCGTACGCGTTCTCCCATTGCAGCTTGATGTAGCCGATGGCGGTTTTGGTGCCGAAGTCGTACTGGATCCAGGCGCTGTCTTCAAAGGCGCTGGCCCAGCGTGTACTGAGTTTGCCGTCAATGGTCATGGCGGCCGACATGCCGTCGTTTTCCAGCTTGGACGAGCTTGCGCTGACCGGTTTCAGGCCCACCCCGGGCTGGGTGGGATCGGGTGTCGGCGTGGGCGTCGGGGTTGGCGTTGGTGTGGGCGTCGGGGTCGGGGTTGGCGTCGGTGTGGCGCTGGTGCCGGACCAGGCCTGGATCTCGAATATGGAGTAACCGTATTGCGAGGAGCGCTTCACACCCTGCATGCGCAGATAGCGTCCCTGACCAGTGAGGCCGCTCCAGTCTTCGGTGCCACCCTTGCTGTCGTTGACGGTCTTGATGGTGGTCCAGTTGACACCGTCTTCCGACGTTTGCAGCAAATACTGGAGCGCGTGCGCGTTCTCCCATTTGATGCGGACCCGGTTGATGCTCTGCGATTTGCCCAGGTCAATGGTCAGGGCCTGATCATCCGAAAAGCCGCTGCCCCAGCGCGTGGCGTCATTGTTGTCGACCGCCGCCGAGGCGGACAGGTCGCCGCGCTCGCTGGAGGTGGCGCTGGCGCCTACCGGTGTCAGCAAGGTTTCCACCGCAGCGGCGCTGGTGGCCAGCAGTACTGGCTTGCTTTGTCCTTGCTCGTTGCTGCTGCCACCGCATGCGCCAAGCAGCAATGTCAGGACAATCGGGGCGATCAGGTAGCTGCGTTTGTGCGCTCTGCCTGCCTTGAACGTTGGGGAATATCTGGCCTGTGCCATGGTCATTTGCCTTCGCTGGGGTGGTGTTGTCAAAACTGCAGCCGCACGGTCCCTTCCTGCATGGGAGCGGTTCCACTCTAGCAGAAATATTGCAATATTGCACGATTATCCATGTTGATTAAAACCAACAATGCGACAATTTCCATACGTAATGCATGAAAAACTGTGCTCGCCAACCGTGGAATGGCTTGATCCCGGCCATGCCGGCGCGGCCCACGCCACCTGATCATGGTGGTCTGCCTGCCAATGACCTGAGCGTTTTTGCCGGGCTGACCTCTCACTTTTACAGGAGCAAAAAATGGCGAATCGATCTCAATGGACGTTGGCAAGTCGTGCGGGCACGCGGGCTTGCCTGGGCATGCTGGCGGCGCTGGCGCTGGGCAACAGTGCCTGGGCCGCCCCCGATCCAGCGGCAGCCAGTGGCACCACCTACCGGGTCATCAATCTTGGCCCGGGCGATCCGGTGGGCGCGTACATCAATGCCAGCGGGCAGGTGGCCTTTTCGATCACGGCGGACCGCGATTCGCCGCCGCGTACCATCTTTTATGACGGCACCGGGTTTCAGGACATTGGCACCCTGGGCGGCGACTTTGCCCGACCGACCGCGCTCAGCAATTCGGGCGTGGTGGCGGGCCAGTCGTACAACGGGGCGCATCTGGTGCGCAGCTTCGTCTGGAGCCGGGCGCGAGGCATGCTGGACCTGGGCGCGATACCCGGCAATAACGAAACCTGGGAACCGGCAATGAACAACAAGGGCGTGGTGGCTGGGTACTCGACCGGACCGGCGTTCCAGTATGCGCATGCCTACCGCTGGTCGTACAGCACCGGGATCGAAGATCTGGGCGCTTTCACCAGCGGGCCCGACAGCGTTTCCCAAGCCACGGCCATCAACGATGCCGGTGTCATCGCAGGCACCTCCATGACGCCCGCCTTTGACTATCACGCCTTCGCATGGACGCGGGCGACCGGCCTGGTCGACATTGACACACTGGGCACCCGCTATTCGGCACCGGTGGCCGTGGGTGCAAGTGGTCAGGTGGCGGGCAATTACTTTCCTGCCAGTGCGAATGGGCGGGTCTTTATCTGGACCCGGGCCGAGGGCATGCGCGACATTGGCAGCCTTGGCTTCGATGGCGCCTGGATGAACAGCATGAGTGCCAACGGTCAAATCACCGGCGTCCTGGCCAGCGACACGGCCTACAACAAGGGGATGACCTGGACCCGAGAGAGCGGGCTGATCAATCTGGGCACGTTTGGTGGGGATGTTTCCAGCGCGGTGGCGGCCAATACCAAAGGGCAGGTGGTCGGCGGTGCAGCCACGCGCGACGATTTCCATGCCTATGTGTGGACCGCGCGCACTGGCAAGATCGACCTCAACAAGCGCCTGCGCAAGCCGCCGGCCGGCCTGGTGCTGTCAGCGGGCATCGCCATTTCCGACAACGGGTCCATCGTGGCCACCTCCAACGCCGGGCTGGTACTGCTGGTGCCGGTTTGCGGCTGCCCTGGCACGCCCGCGCTGGGTCCGGTCAATGGCCCCGACATGGTTCAGGCCGGCACCATCTTCGATGCCACACTGGCCTTCAGCGCCGACAACACTGCCAGCCATCACCTTACCTGGTCGTGGGGTGATGGCAGCGGATCGCAGGCGGGCGCCGTGCGCGCTGATCCGGGCGGTGGCAACGGCACGGGTCAGCATGTCTATACCCGGCCAGGGATCTACACAGTGACCGCGCAGGTGAGCGACGTTGCGGGCCGCACCGTTGCTGTCAGCCGCAAGGTGGTGGTTCACGACGGGGCTGGCACCACGGTGGGCGCCGGTGGCTTCATTGCCGGGCAAGTGCCGCACAAGGGTGGGCAGCTTGTCCCCGGCAAGGCAAACTTCCAGTTCCTGGCGCCGCGCGCGCAGTCAGCGCTACCTGGTCAGCTCGATTTTCAGGCTGGTACCTTGAATTTTCGCAGTCGCGTGCTGCGGCCCGCGGGCGCTGCAGGCCAGTACGCTGGTAACGGCCAGCTCAATGGCAAAGCTGGCTATCAATTCCTGATGCAGACAGTAAACGGGCGTTTCGGTTTGAAGATCTGGCATCACGATCCCGCATCGAAGGCGCAGGTGATCGATTACGACAATCTGGGCAATGGCAGCACGTTGGTGGAAGGGAAAATCAGCGCGCTGTAAGGCGAAGGCAGTAAGCCACCCGGCCAGGCCGGGTGGCTGTTGGCGCAGCAGGCGTCGTTTGCACCGATTAGTGCTGACGAAGCGGCGTGCGGGTGGCAGCGCGCTTGTTCATGCGAGTCTGGATTTGACGCCAGACGAATCCAGCCAGCGCCATCATGATCATCTTTCTCATCGTATTTCTCCTGTCGGTGGTGTGATTTGCCACGATAGCGCCTGCGCCGCGCCTGCTCGGTGCGTCCACGCACCTATCCAGAATTTAACAATGTTAGATTTCGTCGCCATCAAAACGATGTGGATTTGACACGACCACTGAATGTCACATTAACAACTATTTTTAATTTCCATGTGTAATTACATTTGACAGGTCCTGCCCGGCGTGTTCCCGACACTGACTATGAAAACAGGCTCTTTTTCAGCCAAAAAAAGATAACCGCCGTCACTATTTATTGCGGCATGGTAGCCGTGTAAATCCACTCCCCTAAAATTGAGGGTGATAGCATTTTTATAATTGTGTAAAACTTCTCCTTGTCGTCACTTCATCGGTTTGCTTCCAGTTCTCAACTGAGACGTTACGAAAAAACATTCAGGCAATAAAACAATGCCTCTAACCAATTACTCTGAAAGAGACTCTTATCATGGCTTTTGTATCCAACTCGCTTCGCTCGGTTGTCCTCGCCGGCATAGCAATGCTGTCCGTATCGGCTGGCGCTGCCGAATTCCCTTTGCGCAGTGACGACTTGAATCTGAACTACCGCTACCAGACGGGCAACCACGGCGGCGGCTACCTGCAAGCGCTGGGCCGCGATATCGGCGCGGTGCGTCCTACCGGCGGCAACAGCTGGGATGGCCTGGTCTCCGACGGCGCCGACCCGACTGTTAATTCGAACCACTTGATTTACGGCCGCAAGGTCTACGCCATGGTCAGCGGCACCGTGGTCGGCTGCTGGCGCAACGCACCGGACAATGCCAAGGCCGGCACCAAGGATGCAGACGTGCTCAACTTCTACATCGGCGTGGGCGGCAACCACGTGTGGATCCGTTCCGATGATGGCGTGTATGCGATGCATGCTCACATGATCCCGGGCAGTATTTCTTCCAGCATTTGCCCGCACAATGCGACCAAGTTCACGACCCCAAGTTCGAGCGGCTGGATCGCGCCGGAAGCGGCAGTGAGCAACGGGGTGCGCATTACGGCCGGCCAGTACCTGGGCCTGGCTGGCAACAGCGGCAATTCCACCGGGCCGCACTTGCACGTGCACATGGCCAAGGATGGCGCGGCGTACGATATGCCGTTCAGCCATGGTTCGACCACCTCGTTTGCTAACGCATCGGCATCGCCTGTCGGTCCATGGAAAATGGTCGCTGGCAAGCCTTTGCCGACTGGACCGATCCTGGTGTGGGCTCCGCACTCGACTGCTTACTGGACCGTGAACAACATTCCGGACGAGCGCTATCAAGGCTGGTTCAACCACTTCGTCGATTCCGGTGAAATGCCAGAAAACATTCCCTGCACCGACAACGGCCAGAACTACAACACGACCTGGGTGCCAAGCAAGGGCGCATGGGTAGCCAACCACGGCATGACGGCCGCCGACATGGCACTCAAAACGGCGACTTACGGCGCACAAGGTTACTCGGTCTACAAATGGTGGTACTGCGGTTCCTACCGTTCGGCAATCTGGCGCAAATAAGTTGTTCAGCATGGTTTGACCCGAAAGCCCCACACTGTGGGGCTTTTTTTCGTCCTTTCCATCGCGGGAATGCGCACTTTTGTGTAAGCTGATAATGTCCCGCGAGCAAGTATCAGCAGGCAATTGGAAAAGACATAACGATATGGATGAAGTAGTAACAGAGTGGGGCGACGTTGCCACGGCTGCCAAGGCCGAGGGCACGATGGGACCTGCCTGGAAGATGTTTATCAAAACCAAGTTTTTTGTGGCCTTCCTGCGTTCGCCGGACGACGACCCCAAAAACTTCTGGCTGCACATGGACCGCGGCGCCAAAGGTGCGGCCACACTGCGCATTTCCGAATTGCGCGAGCGGCTGGACCCGGATCTGGGCGATGGCATCATCACCTTGTCGGGCACCGACATTGTGTGCCGGATCGAAGACAATGGCGCGATCGAAGTATTGCTGAACGATAGTCCGTTCCTCATTTCGAAAAAGCGGGTCGAGTGGCTGCGCAGCGGCATCAAGATGACCAAGGAGCGCATCGAGATCCGCCAGCGTCTGGCTGCTGCCGCGCCGGCAGCGCCGATGCCGGTGCTGCGCATTGGTGCCGAGCCGACGCAGCGTGTGGAAAGTGTAAGTGGACCGGCGCCAGCGCCGGCAGCCGCACCAGCATCGGCCGCGTCGCCTGCACCGGCGGCGTACGTTGCGCCGGAGGGCGGCACACTGACGCAGTCGCCGTATTTCAAGCCAGCCGCAATCGGCTTGGGCACGCTGGCCATGGTGGCCTGTGTGGCCGTGTGGATCAGCATGGGGCAAAGCAGCGATGTACCCGCGCCGCTGAAGGAAGCCATGCCCGCATTGGCCGCGGCCAAGCCCGTACCCAGCTCGCAAACGGCAGCGGTGTACGCATCCGGTACCCCGACGGCCCAGGCTTCGGTGCCTTTCACGCCCCTCGATAACAGTTTTACCGTCAATATTCCGGGCATGGCTGAAGAAGTCGAGCTTTCGCCGGACCAGGTCAGCCGGCTCGGTGATACCCGCACCAATCAGTACAAACTCGAGGCTGGCGGCCTGCTGTACACGATGGAGTCGACCGATTTCATGAACACCCCGGCGCAAGATCGCACGGCAGAAATGGACGCCGTCCAGAACCTGATTATTGGTACCGACGGCACCATGATCCGTGCCACGCCAATTGGCTTGCGCGGCGCGACCGGGCGCGATGTGCGCGTGCGGCTTGCAGGTGGCGGCGAACGCGCTGCCCGCTTCGTCTTCATCGGTAGCAAACTGTGCATGATTGCGGTGACGGCGCCCAACGGGGAACAGTCGGCAGCCCAGATCGATGCCTACATCAATTCTTTCCAGCTCAATTAACGATGCCTAAATTTGATCTGCGTGCGGCGCCGCCGCCGGGTTTGTTCGACTCCGACGGGCCTTCGCGTGAAAGTCACATCATGGCCTTGCCTGTTTCGACGGCATGGAAAGCCAGGTTCATGCTGATTGACAGGGCGGGCGGAGCCAGTTTGCCCAGCCTGCATGATCTGGATACCTGGCAGCAGCGCATGGTGCGGTGGAATGGGTGGGCGCTGGTGTTCTGGCCTGGGTATTACCTGTATTTGAAGATGGTGCAGAAGGGGGCCTTGATGGTGGGCCTTTCACTGCTGCTGATGCTGATCGCGGCCGTCTTGTTGAAGGGTTTCGGGCTGGGCATTCTGAGCAATGCGCTGTATATCGTGCCGGGGATTTATTTTGCCAGGCAGGCGAATACGGATTATTACCGCAAGATGGTGCTGCGCGAGCCGGATGGGGACTGGCTCAGGGAATTGCTCAAGTAAGCGCCGAGACACATCGTCCTCGCGAAGGCGGGGACCCATGCCATATCTCACGTGGAATGGGTCCCCGCCTTCGCGAGGACGATGTTTAAAAATATTCGATTCACTATTCTGCCAGCCTAACCCCGTTTTTCGCCCCCGTCCGTTTCACTATCCATCGGCGCCGGATTTTCCGCCCGCTGCCTCTACATGGAAAACGGACACTCTCATGAAAAACGCCAAGGTCATCGCCCTGCACCGCATTCACATCGCCTCGCCTTGCACGGCCTCGTGGGAGGCAATGCAAGGTAACGAGCGCGTGCGCCACTGCGGCGCGTGCAACAAGAATGTATTCAACCTGTCGGCCATGCCGGAAGCCGATGCTGCCGCTTTGTTGGCCGATAATCTCGACGGCGCGCTGTGCGTCCGCTTTTACCGGCGCGCCGACGGCACCGTCATGACCAGTGACTGCGGTGCGCCTTTAACGAATACGCGCTCAAGCTGGACCACGCTGCCGGCCATGGCGGGCGCCGCTGCGCTGGCCCTGTCCGCTGCCGCTTGCAATGCGACCGAAGCGCCGCCAGCGCCCTCGATGATGATGGGCGCGCCACCGCCCCCTGCCCAGACAGCACCGGTGGAGGTCAAGCTCTTGCCGGCGCAGCCGGTGCTGCTGATGGGAGATGTGCAGGTGCCCCAGCCGCCGCCCATGCTGGGCCGGATCCGGATCGAGCCGGCGCCGAAACAGAACGCGACTAGCCACCCGAAGGACAGCAAACCGGCCCGTTGAGCGCGAGTCAGACCAGGCCGATATCGCGCGCCTTTGCACCGGCGAACACGGTATCGAGCTGGCTGGCGTTCAAACCGTACATGCGTTCGAACAGACCGCCAAATACGGCCCGATACTCGTTCAGCACCGGCATGTCGCGATTCTGGAACAGGTTTTTGGCGCTCATGATCTGCTGTTCGCCGGCGATGCCGCCATTGACCGCGCCACCCATGGCCCAGTAGACCGAGCCGTGCCCGTGGTCGGTGCCACGGTTGCCGTTTTCGCGGAATGTGCGGCCAAATTCACTGACCACCAGCACCACGGTCTTGTCCCAGTCGCTTTCCATTTCCTGCGCAAAGGCGGCCAGGCCACGCCCCAGTTCGCCCAGCCTGTCAGCCAGGTAGCCGCTGCTGCCACCCTGGCCGACGTGGGTGTCCCAGCCGCCCACGTCCACAAAGCCCAGATGGTATTTGTCGCGCATCAGCCGCGCGATGCGGCGTGCTTCGCGCTCGAAGCCCTTGGCGGGAATGGCGCCGCGGCTTGCCGCTTCCATTTCGCCCGCCATGTCGCGCATGACTTCGGCGCGCACATTGAAGCCTTCGTTGACGGGTGTGGCCAGCGGCGTTCCCCTGTACATGGCGGCAATCGCCTCGCTGTGGCGCTGATCCAGTGCCGACTTGGCCGGGGCGCGCAAGCTGGTATTGGGAATGGCCAGCTGGCCCTGCATGATCAGTGGCAGCTGTTCGGTGAAGGAGAGGGCGCTGCCGCCCAGCGTGGCGGCCAGCCGGTTCATGAAACCGGAACGGTAGTTACGGCTGCCGCCCAGCGGCTGACCGAGTTCAATCGTGTCCTGCGTTTCGAAGTGGCTGCGCGATGTGTCGTCGGTGCCAGCGTAGGGGATGAAAGCGACTTGCCCGTTCTGGTAGAGCGGATGGATATTGTCGCGCAGGGCGGGATGCAGCCCCCAGTTGCTGTCCAGCGAAAGGGCGGCCAGCGAAACGGGCACCAGCAAGCTGGCCGCGTCGTAGGCGCCGCGCAGGAACACCACCAGCAGACGGCTGCCCGACGCTGGCGCGGCCCACAATTGTCCGCCGGTGGTGGCTAGCGGCGCCGCTGCCAGCGCGTGAAGGAAGGTTCGACGCTGCATGCTGTGCCTCGCTTATCGGTACATCATTTCGGGGGCGGATAGCAGGTAGCTGTTCCACTCTTGCGGCGTGGCTGCTTGCTGCAGTGCCTGCCGGGTGCCTGCCGCCAGCGCGGCTTGCAGGGCCTTGACCGTCTGGCGCTCGGCCAGTGCGGGATAGCCGGGCTTGGGCTGGGCGGGCGCGCCGTCTGCCTTGAACAGCCCCGCGTTGCCGCCACCGATGGTCCGGGCAATGTCGAAGCGGGTGGTCATCTGGCCCGAGCTGGCCCACGCTGCCTGCGTCATCTGGTAGCCGTCCGGTGTCTGGCGCCCGTACAGCGGCTGGCCCATGCGGTTCAGCCAGGACAGCAGCGGCGCTGTGTTGCGCACTGGGGTCGTATCCCAGGCCAGGCGCACGGCCGACAGTGCGTAGTGCTGCGGGTCTTTGAATTTGCTGCCCAGCGAGGCGGCAAACGCGGGCGCGGCAAACATGGTTTCAAGCGTGGTGGCGATGTCGCCGTCGCTGCGCGCAAATGCCTGCGCCATGTCTTCCACCAGTGCCGGCGGCGGTTCGTCGGCCACAAAGAAGGTCGCCAGTTTGCGGCTGATGAAACGCGCCGTGGCAGGGTGGCGGCTCAGGCGATCGATCGCTTCGTCCGCTTCGGCCAGACCTGTGGCGCGAATCGCTGCACCCAGCAATGTCTTGTCGCCGTAATCGTGGCGCGCAGGATTGAACTCGAACAGGCCCTGACGCAGATACTGCGATTGCAGCTCGCGCCGCAGTTTGGGTGGGGTGGCCGATTTCGCCACGCCCAGCCCCGTCAGCACGCGCGCCAGTTCCTGCACGTCGCGCTGGCTGTAGCCGCCGTCCACGCCCAGCGTGTGCAGCTCCATTAGTTCGCGCGCGTAGTTTTCGTTGATGCGGCCCTGGGCGTTCTGGTCATTGTCGAGGTATTGCAGCATGGCCGGATGGCGCATGGTGGCGGCCAGCAGGTCGCGGAATTTGCCCAAAGCGTGAGGACGAATGGCGCGCTCTTCATAGTCGCCCACCATGGCGCGCAGGTTGTTTTTACCTTGATGGACGCTGAAATGGTTCAGCCAGAACCAGGTCATCTGTTCCTCCAGCTGGTTGGGTGAATACAGCGCACGCAGCAGCGAGCGGCTGGCCGCTTCCTGTGCCAGGCGGCTCAGTTCACGCTGGTAGGCTTGCTGCGCCATTTTTTTGGTGTCGTCGTCGGCTTGCGCCTTGAAGTCCTTGCGGCGCTGGTCCATCGCCTGCACGATCTCCTGCAACGATTGCTGGCTGATCGTCATGGCTGCCAGCTGTGCCGTCACGGCCGGCGGCAACTGGGCCGGGGGCGGGCGCAACTGGGTCTGCAGGTAGCGGTTGATGCCGACGCTGCTGGCCTGGCGCAGGGTGCTGTCATTCACGCCCCAGGTAACGCGGTTCAGAATGGCGAGCGTATCGGCCTCGCGGAACGCTGTCACGGGTGGCGGCGCGCTGGCGCAGCCTGCCAACATCAGCAGGACAGGAAGCAGGCGGGTAAGTGCTGGGTGCATGCAGACTCCGAGAACGTCGGTGTGCCCATGATGCCAGAACTCACCCTTATACGTATCAGTCCGGCTTGTGCAGTTTCCTGCGCTTGCCGCGCAGACGCCAGATGGCCGCGGCGATCGCGCCGCCAATGAGTACCACCGGCCAGATCCCGGCCAGCCACAGGGCAAATTCTTGCAAGCCTTCCCAGCCGCTGCGCAGATTGTCGCCGAGGCGGCTGAAGAAACCCGGGCCGGCATCGTGGAAGACGCGCCGTACATCGGTTTCCTCGGTCTGCAACACTTTCGTGTTCTGATACAAGTTCAGGTCAATTGTGCTGAAGGCGACTTTGTCTTCAAATTCTTTTTTCGCGAGCAAGGCACCATCGCGCTCGGCCTTGACCGCATTGCGTGCGACGATCGCTTCGGTCTTGTGGGCCAGCTTGCCGCCGTCCTTGACCGCCTCACCCAGTTCGCCCTGGGATTCCTGGTTGCGAATCATTTCCAGCTGCTGGCGCAGAAGGTCGAACTGGGCGTCGTGCGCGGAAAAATTGCGTTTGTCGAGGAAGGCGATGTGGCTGGCAATGGCGCGCAAAAATTCCTGGGTCTTGGCGCTGGGCACGCGGACGACCAGCTTGCCTTCCACAGTGTAAGCGCGCAGGACATTGAGCTTGCCGTTACCGACAGGATGCTGCTGCGCGTTGACGGTCTGCGATTCAATGTCGTTTTTGACGACGAAGCCGCCGTGAGCGGCCACCGTGTCTTCGATGTTGAGGGCGGCGACGTAGACATCCTTAACCAGGAAGCGGGCGCCGGCAGTGCGGATGAACTTGCGTTCGCTATCGGTATAGGTGGCCGCGCTGGAGCCCATTTGCTGCTGCGCGCTGGCGCTGGTAACGGCGTTGTCGACACCGGCTGTTTTGGCTTCGGCCTCTGGCGGTGGTGGCGGCGCCATGCTCATGACGGGCGCCGCTGCTGCGCGGTCTTCGGCCATGTGGCTCGCTGGGGCCTCTTCTTTTTTTGCGCAGGAGGCGAGCAGGACAAACACTGCAACGCAGGCTGCGGTGCGGGTCAATGTGTTCACGTGCTTCATGGGATTCCTTGGGTGAGAGATGATTGTTGATGCCGGTCCGATCCTGAAACGGGGCAGCACGCAGAACGGGGTTAAACAATACATTAATCTTTGTGCAATTTCCAAGAAGTAATGTATCTGGATGTAAAAAAAGGCCGGGAATTGCTTCCCGGCCTTTCTTGTCAAGGCAGTGCGTGACTACGCAGCTGCCGCCTTCGGTGCATGACGTGCATATACTGCACTGGCAAACGCCCGGCCTTGCGACAGCGAGCGCAGGCTGGTGGTGTGCCCGAACAGATTGGCAAGAGGTACGTCGGCGACGACTTCAACGCCGCCGTTGCGTTCCTCAATGCCCAGCACTCGTCCGCCGCGGCGCTGCAAGTCGCCGATCACATCGCCCGCGTTCACGGACGGCGCATCGACACTGACCTGCATCACCGGTTCCAGCAGCTGCGGCCTGGCCAGCCGCAAGCCGGCCAGCGCGCCGTCCTTGGCAGCGACCATGAAGGCCATGTCGCTGCTGTCAACGGCATGGAAGTCGCCGTCGGTGAGCGTGACTTTCACACCGGTGACAGGGTAGCCGAGCGGGCCTTGCGCCATCGCCTGGCGCACGCCTTTTTCGACCGATGGAATAAACGCCACAGGCACCACACCGCCCTTGATCGCGTTTTCGAAAGCGAACGTGCCTTCGAATGGCTCCACCCGCAACACGACGCGCGCATACTGCCCGTTGCCGCCGTTTTGCTTCGATACATTGCCTTCCACCGTGACCGCAGGACCGGCAATCGTCTCCCGGTATGCCACCTGCGGTGCACCCATCGTCACTTCCACGCCCGTCTCGCGGCGCACACGCTCTAGCACCACGTCCAGGTGCAATTCGCCCATGCCCCACAAGACAGTCTCGCCACTGGCCGCATCGCTTTCCAGACGCAGCGACGGATCTTCGCGGCGGAAGCGGTCGAGGGCAGCAAGCATCTTGCTGCGGTCGCCGCCATTGCCTGCTTCAATCGCCAGCGCCACCACCGGTTCCCCGGCACTGATGGTCTCGAGCGCATAAGGTACCGCCCGGGTCGACAAGGTATGGCCAGTCAATGCATCCTTCAGACCTGCAATGGCGACGATACTGCCGGCATGCGCTTCCTTGATGGCGCTTTTACGGTCAGCATGGACCACATACAGGCGTCCCACACGCACCGGCGCTTGCAATGAGGTGTTGAACAAGCTGTCACCTTCACGCAGTGTGCCGCCATAAATGCGCACATACGACAGCGAACCATGGTCGTCATGCACCACCTTGAACACCAGCGCTGCCAGCGGGTCGTTGTCGCCGGTGGCAACCGTGACCGCCGCCTCGTTCAGCGTCGCTGCCGGCGCGGCGCGTTCGTCGGGCGATGGCAGCCAGTCGACAATCGCATCAAGCAGCGGTTCGATGCCGGCATTGCGGTAGGCCGATCCGGCCAGCACCGGCACAGCGCGCCGCGCCAGCGTCATGGCACGCAAGCCGATACGAATATCGTCCACCGACAGCGTATCGTCCGTCAGATAGCGCAGCGTCAGCTCGTCGTTCGCGTCAGCGGCCACCGCGGCCGCATGGGCGTAGGCTGCTGCCACCGTGGCAGCCAGATGGGCAGGCACGCTCTGCGTCGTCATCGCACCTTCCGCGTCCCAGGACAGCAAACGTCCATGCAGCACATCAAGCGTGCCTTCAAGGGCATCGCCCGCGCCAACAGGAATCGTCAGCGGCACTGGCAAGGTATGCAGACGGGTGCCGATCTGCTCGACCACGCGCTCGAATTCGGCGCCGATGCGGTCCATCTTGTTGACGAAGACGATCGCCGGCACGCCATGCTTGTTGGCCTGACGCCAGACGGTTTCTGTCTGCGGCTGGATGCCGGCAACGCCGGACAGCACCATCACGGCGCCGTCGAGCACGCGCAGCGAACGCTCGACTTCGATCGCAAAATCGATGTGGCCGGGCGTGTCGATCAGCGTGAAGGCATGGCCGTTCCAGGCAGCGCGCGTTGCCGCTGCGCCGATGGTGATGCCGCGTTCTTTTTCCAGGTCCATGCTGTCCATGGTGGCGGTGCCCTCGTGGACCTCGCCGGTGCGATGGATCTCGCCGGTCTTTAACAGGATGCGTTCGGACAGGGTGGTTTTACCTGCGTCGATGTGGGCAATAATACCGAAGTTGCGCGAATTGGCGCGAAGGACTGTGGCAGTCATGATGGTGCTTTCTCATAGCGGGCGGTCGTGGATTGTCTGGGTAAACAAGCGCCGCGGGAGCCATGCGACCACCCATGTTCAGTGATCCCGCGCGCGTTCTTCGTCTGCTAGCTTCATGATATAAATGCTCCTGAATGTGAATCGTGAATCGTGAATCGGTAAAAACAAAAAAGGCCCTGAGAGGGCCTTTTTGATTGGATGTCCGGGGACTTAATCTGGGGCGCACTCTCGCGGCCCGGTACGCTGATGGCAGCGTGCCGGGAAGGCGAAGGTAAAAAAGAGGATGTCCAGTGATTTCATGGTGCGAAGGATAATGCCGGCGGCCCCGGTGCGTCAACCAAAGAATTTATATCGCTGTGATTGGCGGCGGCTATCGGGCACGCGTTGTTGCGCGCGCGCCCGTTCTTGACGCGTGCGCACGCACGCTGTTACCTTAGCCGGTTCCTTGTCCTTGTTACGGCCCTCGCATGCGCAGTGCAACCTCCGCTTCCAACGCCGCCGGCACTGGTCCGCACTGGATCGTGTATTCCAATTACCGGCTGCGCACTGCTTTTTTCACGATGGCATTCGTGATCATGGCGATCGAGCTGTGGGGTCAGCCTGGTGCCGGGGCCACGCTGGCCATGCTGATTGTGCCGCTGCTGGCGTACCCGCATCTGGTCTGTCTGCGGGCGCGCCTGGCCGCCGATTCGCAGCAGGCCGAGCTCAATAATCTGGTGCTCGATTCGTTCATGATCGGCCTGTGCATGGCGTCGCTGCATTTCCCCAGCTGGCTGACAGTCACGCTATGGCTGGGCACCTCGCTGAACATTGCCATCAGCCGCGGCGCAGCGGCGATCATCTTTTCGGTGCTGGCTTTCAGCGGCGGTGCCGCGGTGTCGGTGGCGCTGCTGGGCTGGCATTTTGACCCGCACATGAGCCCCATTGGCACCGCCATGTGCGTGGCCGGCATGTCGCTGTTCTTGTTCGTATTTGGTATTTCTTCGCATGCGCGCAATCTGAAGCTGGGCCACACACGGGCCACGCTGCGTGCGCGCGAGCAGCTGCTGCACGCGACCAACCGCGATCTGGAAGGGGCGCTGGCCGCCCTCAAGGACGCCCAGCAGCAGCTGGTGCTGAACGAGAAAATGGCATCGATCGGCACCCTGACCGCTGGTGTGGCGCACGAGATCAACAATCCCGTCAATTTTGCCCACGCCGGTGCCCAGACCTTGGTGCTGTCGATCGAGCAGTTCCGCGCCACCTTGCTGGCGCTGGCCGGCGACGGCGCCGAAGCCGAGACCGAACTGCGTCCCTTGCTGCGGCGCGAAACCGATGAACTGCTGCGCCAGGTCAGCGTAATCGTTGAAGGCACCACCCGCATTCGCGACATCGTCAAGAACCTGCGTGCCTTTTCGCGTCTGGACGAAGCGGCCCGCAAGACGGTGTCGCTGAGCGACACGATCCTGTCCACCGTGCGCCTGGTGCGCATGCACTACGCCGAGACCACCGAAATCGAATGCCTGTTCGAGCGCGATGTGGCGCTGGAGTGCTGGCCGGCCCAGTTGAACCAGGTGTTCATGAACCTGATCATCAACGCCTGCGATGCGATCGGTCAGCGCCAGCGCAGTGGCAATACCACGCTGCCCGGGCGGCTGCAGATTCAGACCCGGATCGAATACGACCGCTTGCTGATCGAATTCGAAGACAACGGCTGCGGCATCAGTCCCGATGCCATCGGCCGCATCTTCGAGCCGTTCTTCACGACCAAGGAAGTGGGGCGCGGTACCGGGCTGGGTCTGGCCATTTCGTACGGTATCGTGCGCAAGCATGGCGGCGACCTGCGTGCGCGTTCGGTGCCGGGGCAGGGCAGCTGCTTCACGGTGGCGCTGCCGCTGGTGCCGCCGGCACAGGGCGAAGGCGCCGTTTAATTCCTCATGGCAACGGTTTGATGCACTACGGATGATGTACGGATGGTGTTTTTGCGTTTAACAAAACAACAACTGACACCACACCCGTATGCATCTATGGCAACATACGAGCCGGTTACGCTTGTGTCAGGCGGCCTCGCTGCTGCGCAATGCCAGCAGCTGGGCTTCCAGCGCGGCCAGCTCACTGTCCGCATCGTCGGCCTGGCGCTGCAAAGCGGCCAGCGCAGGCGGGGGTGCGCTGTGAAGGTCCGCCAGGGCGGTGTGCCATGCCTGACGCTGCACGTCCGCCTTGAACGAGGCGGCTGCACAGCGCACCGTGAGCAAAAATTCGGGCGCATCGAAAGGCTTGGCCACGAAATGATAAATTTTGCCCTTGTTGATGGCATCGATGATGGCATCGATATCGAGGTAGCCAGTGACCAGGATGCGGCGTGCATCGGGCAGCAGGCGCTGCATGCGCTCGAACAGCTGCACGCCGCTCATGCGCGGCATGCGGTGGTCGCTGATGATGCAGGCCAGCGCTTGCGGCGCGCGTATCGCCTCGGCCAGTGCCAGTGCTTCTGGACCGTTGCCCGCTTCGATCACGTGAAAGTGCGGGCGCAGGATGGTGGCCATGACGGAGACATTGGCGTCCATGTCGTCGACGATCATGACGCTGGGGCGGTTGGCGCTCAGCGCTGGCTGGGCACCGAGAGCGGCGAGATTGCTGGTCTTGAAGTTGGACATAGGCTGGAATGGAAGTGAAAAACGGGCGCAGGCAGCGATACCAGGTGATCGCTTATTGTATCGGTGAATCGGCGAATCATTCCACGGAACGGTGAAACAAGGATGGGCACTAGCGCGAACATGGTGATGGCCAATGCCATCGATACCCGAATACCGGCCTACGTCAAGTTGAGCCGGCCGCGCCTGCATCAGCCCATGGCGCGTGCACGCCTGTTTGCACTGCTCGACCGTTTGCGCGCCAACCATCCCGTCATCTGGCTGGCCGCGCCGCCCGGATCGGGCAAGACGGCGCTGGCCGGAACCTGGCTGCATCACGCCGCGGCGCCGGCACTGTGGTGCCAGCTGGATCAGGCCGACGCCGATCCTGCCACCTTGTTCTTTTATCTGGCTGAAGCAGTGCGCACCATGCCAGGCGCCATGCCCTGGGAGGCACCGGGCGGCGCAGACCAGAGCCGCCTGTTCTTCCGTACCTTTTATTCGCGTTTGCCAGCCGGGTCCATCGTCGTGTTCGATAACGTCCAGGACGTGGACTGGCAGCATACGGGCAAACTGCTCGAGCATGCGTTCAGCGAGGTGCCGCAAGGCGTGACAGTGCTTGCCGTCAGCCGCGATGCACCGCCCGCCACTCTGGCGCGCATGGAACTGAACAACCGCCTGGCCGTCGTCGGATGGGATGATTTGCGTTTCAATCCGGTGGAGGCGCGCGTGCTGGCACGCCTTGACAGCGAGGCTGTGCCGGCCTGGCTCGATCACGCCGATGGCTGGGCGGCCGGTATTGTGATGCTGCGCACTCTGGCGCGCGATGAGGGCCCGGGACCATCCGATGCCGGCATCGGCAACGACGCCGTGTTTCGCTACTTCGCCGGCGAAATTCTGCAACGCCTGCCGGCAGCGCGCCAGCAGCTGTTGCTGCAACTGGCTTGTCTGCCGCAGGTGTCGGCCGCCGAAGCGGTGGCCCTGACCGGCGAACGCGAAGCAGCACATCTGCTTGAGAGCCTGTACACCCAGCGTCTGTTCATTGCGCGCAGCGGCGGCGGGGAACAGGCCCGGTTCCAGTTCCAGCCCCTGTTTGGCGCCTTCCTTCGGCGCGAGGCGAGTGCGCGCCTCGATCCCGCGCAGCGTCAGCACTTGATGGTGCGCGCCGCCGCGATTCTTGACAGCCAGGGGGACGTGGGACAGGCCGCAGCGTTGCTGCAGCAGGCTGGCGCCGGCGAAGCGCTGGCCGCTTTGCTGCTGCGCCATGCCCCAACGATGATTGCCGCTGGCCGGGGCGAGGCATGGCGGCAGGCGATGAGCTGGCTGGACGCCGATGTGGTCGAGGCCCGCCCGTGGCTATGGTACTGGCATGCCCTGTCCCTGCAAGCGGCGCGTCCGCTGCACGCGCGCAAACTGCTGATGCGCACCGAGCGCGAATTTGCGCGCACCGGCGCCGCTGTCGCGCGCCTGCTGGCGCTGGCCGCCATCATCGACACGCACGACGGCGAGTGGAGCGATCCGGCATCGCTGCCGTATTGGGCAGGGCAGTTGTCTGCTGGCCTGGCTGACATCGATCTGCATCTGCTTGAGCCGGACCAGGACCTGCGCCTGCATGCGCGCCTGGCGGGCGCCTTGCTTGCCTGTGCACCCGAGTCACCCCTGCTGGCGCCTGCGGCCGAACGCGCCCTTCAGGCGATGGCGCTGGTGGACAACGCCGCGGCACTGCTGGCGGCGGCCCAACTGCTGCTGCCTTTTTGCGACTGGCTCGACAGTCCTGCCCGCGCCAATGCACTGATCGCCCAAATCGCCAGGATCGACGATGATCCCGCGCTCGACCCGGCACAGCTGGTGCGTTGGCACACCCAGGTGGCGCGCTGGTACAGCAAGGAAGGCGACGACGGCCAGGCACAGCGCAGTACCACCAGTGCCAGGCGCATTGTCAGCCAGTCGGCCTTGCCGCTGCTGCTGTGCCAGACGCTGGAAATCGAACACCTGCTGCGAACCGGCGAACTGGCGCAGGCCCGCGCTCTGCTCGACCAGCTGCTTGCGGCCATGGCCACGGCATCGAAGCGCGAGCAGGCCGAAGGCAGTGCGCTGGAAGGCCACTGGCGCGCCTTGTCGGGTGACCTCGATGGCGCGACCCGGTGCGCACACGATGCGCTGCGATTGACCCAGGAAGCCGGTATGGCGCCCTACGAGCGGGCGCGGTTCGAGGCATTCCTGGGCGCCTGCCTTGCCTGGAGCGGCGAACTGGCCAGCGCCTTGCGTTATTACCAGGGCGCTGCAGCAGCGGCCTATGGCGTCCAGGGACGCCAGCTGCGCGAAGAATGCCGCTTCATTGAAGCGTATGCCTGCTGGCAGGGTGCCCATCCCGAGGCCGGCATGGCCCTGTTGCGTGATGCCCTGGAAGCGCATCGCGCGCGCGAATGCGCCAGCCTGTTTTCGATGGTGCCTCAGTTGGCTGCCCGCATTGCCGCACTGGCCCTGCAGCACCAGATCGAAGTGCGCCATGTACGCGCTTTGATCCTGCGTCAGAATCTGCCAGCGCCTCGCCGCTGCGTGCCTGGCTGGCCATGGCCAGTGGCCGTGCGCACGCTGGGCAGTTTCGAAATGGCGATCTTCGGCGAACCGGTGGTCTGGAGCGGCAAGTCGCAGCAGCGTCCATTGGCCCTGCTGAAAAGCCTGGTCGCAGCCGGGGAGGGCGGCCGCACCCAGCAAACCTTGCTGGCCCAGTTGTGGGGCGATGCCGATGTCGCCAAGTCGGCGCTCAGCGTCACCGTGCATCGGCTGCGCAAGCTGCTGCAGTTCGACGACGTGATTTTTGTCTCTGGTGGCCGGATTCGCTTGTGCGGCGTGAAAGTATGGTCCGATCTGGACGCGCTGGCCGAGATCGTGGGTGACATCGCCACCATGCCCGTCAATGTTGGCGACGCGCGCCTGCGCCAGGCTGGGGCGGCGCTGCTGGACCTGTATCGCGGGCCCTTCTTCGACGGTGGTGACGAAAGCTGGATTCTGCCCGAGCGCGAACGCGCCCGCCATCTGTTCCTTGGTGCGGCCGGCCAGCTGGGCGAGCGGCTTGAAGCTGGCGGCGCCTGGGCTGACGGCCTGGCGCTGTATCAACGTGCGCTGGAGACGGAACCTTTGTCGGAAGCGAACTACCGCGGTGCCATGCGCTGCGCCCATGCGCTCGATGGCATCGCCGCCGCCTTTGCCGTCTACCGCCGCTGCCGCGAAACGCTCTCGATCCTGCTTGGGATCGTGCCCTCGCCCGAGACAGAGAAACTGGCCGTCTCCCTCGGCCTCAAGTAAGCAGGACGCTTACTTCCACTCGCTCAGTGGAATGGTCAGGCCATCCGGCTTGTCCAGCCCGGAAAGGGCGAATTTGCGCTGTGTCGCCGTGTAGTAGGTTTTGCTGATCCAGGAAGGGCCGCAGTAACTCATCACGTTGTTGCGCTCGGCCAGTGGCACAATCACATTCTGCTCAGCGTCGTAACCGTATTCTCCAGCCGCGCCGATGGGCGCGCATGCGACATGGCCCAGTCCAAAGTTGTGGCCCAGCTCATGCTGCACGTTACCCGAGCGCCAGGCGGTCGGATTGGCCGCACCCATCGCGGTGGCCACGGTGCCCGGCATGAACGAGTTGCCTGTGGTGGTACTACCCAGCGGCGAGTGCGGGATGAAACCGATGTAATGACCGTGATTGCCTTCTGCGATACGCAGCTTGTTCACTTCACCGAGCATCAGCCCCCAGTTGCCGCGCATGGTGGTGGCGCCGGTCAGCGTGTACGGTGCATGCAGGCGCACCTTCACATCCGACAGCGGATACATCGCCATCAAGGTGGCGCGAATCGCGGCCCGCGTGGCTGCCTGGCCATTGCCGCTGCGGGGCAGCAGTGCCGTACCTTCGGTCGCAGTCGTGACCGGCACGGCGGTCACGTACATGACGGTTTCCGGATTGACTGCCGGTGCCAGGTCGGCGCTGTTGTTGGCCGGGGTAGGATCACTTGCCAGGCCATCCGGGTTGACCACAATACTCACCTTCAGGCCCGGTTTGACCCAGATGGCCTTGAGCGGGAACACATAGTTGTCGGTGATGCTGGCGCGCGACACGCTGGCTTTGACGGTAACGGGCCCTGTCATCAGGCCGGTGCCGACCAGCGCACCAGCGGCATTGGTGATATTGATGCGCACCTTTGGCGCCGGCTTGTCCGCGCCGGCTGTGCGGACGAGGGCGCGAATTTGTACGGCGCGCGCGGTGGTCAATGCAAAGTCCGGGTCGCCGGTCTGTTGAACGACCGGTTCGAGCCAGTCGACGCTGTCGAGGATATAGTCGTCGCCGGCGACGGCTGGCACCGCAGGCGCCACTGGCACGGTGGCCTGCGGCGGCGGGGTATCGCCAGATTCAACAGGACGCACACCGTCGACACTGGTCTGGTTGACAGGTTCTGGTGGAACGCTCGGACTGGGCGTGGCCGCCATGGTCGGTGTCGGGGCCGCCGCTGGAAGCGGGGCGGGCGAACCGCCATCGCCGCAGGCGCTCACCAGGGATATCGCCGCAAGCAGCGGCACGCATCGCATCACACTCATTCCACACCCGTTCCGTCGTAGGTCACTCGACCTAAAAGTGGGCAAGGATATATGCAATGTGTATGAAATGTCAATACATGTAAAAACGACCCGGTCGCATGCGCGAGCGGGTCGTCGGACTTAAAGGATGCTGATTATTTCGATGCTGCTGGTGCGGCTTCGGCTTTCACTTCGGTCTTCACTTCAGCAGCTGCCTTCTTTTCGGCTTTGTGCTTTTTCTTGGTGTGGACTGGCGCAGCCTTGGTGTCGGCAGCAGCGGCAGCTTTTACTTCCGGTGCTGCGACTTTGGCGTCGGCCTTGACTTCTGCCTTGGCGGCAGGCGCGGCGACTGGCGCAGGCGCGGCTGCCGGGGTTTGTGCCAGTGCGGTGCCAGCGGCGAACAGGGTCGAGATCAGTGCGAGGGCAATCTTGTTCATGGAGCGTTTCCTTTAAGTCGAAAAGTAGTCAGTGCGTATGCGATGAATCTGGATTACTTGGCTGCGGCCGGTGCTGGCGCTGCTTCGACTTTGGCGTCGGTCTTCACTTCAGCGGCGGCTTTCTTTTTTGCCTTGTGCTTGGTTTTTACCGGAGCGGCTTTGGTGTCGGTGGCCGCTGCTGCTTTCACTTCTGGCATAGCGACTTTGGCGTCGGCCTTGACTTCCGCTTTTGCTGCAGGTGCTGCAACGGCAGCTGGTGCTGGTGCGGCGGCTGGTGCTGGCGTTTGTGCCATTGCGGTACCGGCGACGAACAGGCTGGAGATCAGGACGAGGGCGATTTTGTTCATGTTGTACTTCCTTCAGGTCGTTGTATCCGGGAGCGTTATTGCTGCCTGGTGCTCAATTAACGCCGCCCGGTTTCAATCGGTAGACAGCCGTTACAACTCTTACAAATCGCCGCGTCCCGCACATCAAAGCTTAATAATAGTAGCGGGTCTTGGCCGTCCATTCGCTCTTGGGGAACTGCTTGTGCAGGAACTCGAAGGCCTGCTTCGAATACTTGGGCGCTGCCGCTTCCGGTGCGCCCGCACTGCATTCGTTGCGGGTGGATGCGATCAGGAAGTGCAGCGCTTTTGGCGCTTCGGGATCGGCCTTGTTCTGGCGCGCCCATTCAATCACTTGCGGGATCAGATAAGAACTGCGGCGTGGCAGTTTGCGCAGTTGCGCTTTTTCTTTCTCTACCTGGGTGCGTTCCTCGGCCGTCAGGAACGCGGGTGAAATGAGATCCATGCCGTCGTCGCCGGCCTGGCTGCCATAGCAGGCCCAGTAGTCGCTGCGGCCGTAGGACTTGTCGTCCGTGCCGACATGCGGCACCAGTTCCGGCGCATTGGCAAGGATCAGCAGCGCTGCATCGCGCTTGGCCTCCGGGGTCGTCGCTTTCTTGAAGCGCTCATACAGGTGGCGCGTGCTGGCGCGCGTCTTGGCCACTTCATCGGTGAGGCCATCGGCCACCGCGTATTGGCCGAGCAGCACTGCACGGGTCCAGATCATGTCTGCGCTGCTGGCCTGTTCCGACGCGGGCAGCGAAGGCTTCAGGCGCACCAGAGCCGTCAGCGGCAGGTGCAGTTCGAGGTGGGCGCGCAGATCGGCGTCGAATTGCGGCGCGGCGTTCACGCCTTCTTCCTGTTCGGCTGGGGTGCGCGCTGCTGCTGCCAGCGCTGCGTCAGCGCTGGGCGCGCTGACCATCTTCAGGCGCAGCAGACGGTTGCGGGTCGATACCGATCCCGCTGTCTTGAGCAGCGCGCTGACGATGGCGTCGGCTTCCCTGGCTTTGCCCTCGGCCAGGGCCATGCGCGCCAGGTGGTATTGCAGCGTGACGTAGGCGGGCGAATCGGCCTTGATGGCGCTCGCGGCCTTGCGCTCGGCCGGTTTCAGATCGGTGCTGCGGGCGTTGGTCAGCACGGCCACCAGCCAGACGGTTTCATGTCCCTTGTCCCACTGGGCGCGGGCCAGCGCCAGAGCGTCGCTGCGGCGCTTGGCTGCCTCGCCGCTTGCATCGCTGCTGTAGGGGTCGACCGCGCCTGCCTGCATCACACCGATCCACGCGGTGACCGGATCGGACGCGGAGGCCAGCTTCGCTTCCAGGCCATCCATGAGCACCAGGTAGTCGGTGAGCATTTGCGGCGTGGCGGCGGTGATCGGGTCGACTGCCAGCGCGGCGGACAGCTCGCGGCGCCGCTCTTCAGGGCGCAGACGTACGTCGATCCAGCTGACCAGGGCCTTGGCCGGCGCATAGGTGGCGCCAATGGCGGCCATTTCGGTACGAGCCTGGCCCAGGCGTTCCTTGAACAGGCGCTTGTCGGCGTCGGTCTCGGGCGCACCTGGGACCGCGGTGGCGCTGCGAATCAGCGCGCGTGCGGCGAGGTATTTGCCCAGTGGCTGCCATGGGGAGGCGGTATCACCTGCAATGGCCAGGAACTGGGTCCGCGCATCGGCATAGCGGCCGGCGTAGAAGTGGGCAGCCGCGCGCTGATATGCGTAATCCTTCTGCAGCCACACTGGTGATTTGGGCGGCAAGGCGGGCGGCAGGATCAGTGGGCGTACCAATGGCACTGTGTTTTGCGCTGCCTGCGGCATGGTCGGGCTGCAGTTGGCAAACACGGCGTCCTGGTTGGCCAGCCAAACGGCCGCCAGTTGAGGGCCGCCCTGCGTCAGGCGCTGGGCCAGCGTTTTGCTGGCGCGGTCAAAGGCGTCGGACGGACAATTGAAGATGGTGTTGAAGTCGCCTACTTCTGCGGCGATGCCAATTTCAACCGGC
This sequence comes from Massilia sp. CF038, assembly GCF_900129765.1. GTDB lineage: Bacteria > Pseudomonadota > Gammaproteobacteria > Burkholderiales > Burkholderiaceae_D > Telluria_A. Next base: position 757,323 of record NZ_FQWU01000002.1, on the reverse strand, counting down.
GCGGCACCCTTGATGGCAAGGCGCGCTTTCTTCCATGCGGCGATGCCGTTTTCGTCCTCGCTCGAGAATTCCCAGCCACCGGGCCGGTCGCCCACGTTGAATCCATCCACCTTCAGCGTAGCCAGTTCCGCCTTCGACAGTGCATGTCCGGTCAGTGCACGGTAGGCCAGGAAGTGGTACACGCGCCAGTAGGATGGCACCACCACGCCCAACCGGCCAGTGGCGTAGTCCTGCAGTTCCGCTACCGCCACATAGTGTTCGGGCATGAAGCGATTCGCGATATAGCCATCGCCGCCGCTGGCGTGCACGGTGCCGCAGAAGGAAAACAGGCCAATGGCCATCAAGGCCGAGGCAGTGCGCAAGAGAGAAGGTCGAAACATGTCGTGATCCCAGGGTTGCAAAATTATTGAATACGGCGCCACGTGGCCTGGTCCCAGGCACGAGGCGAAAAAAAGTAGCGGCGGACGCTGCGCGCCGTGATGGGTGCTTCGTCAGTCGCCATGCCCAGCGCGGCGCCGCAGCGCGGGCGCGTGAATGCGCCCTTGTCAGCCAGCAGGGTACGGATGCGGCTGTCGTCGCTGGCCATGCGGAAGGCCATGGGCACGATCTCGTCGGCCGCAAGGCCGGCGATCCAGTAGTCGCCCGCGCACCACGACGCCAGCGCGGTGGCTGACAGCGCGACATCGGCAGGCAGGCGGCGCCGGCTTTCGGCCAGCACCTCGCGCAGGAACGCACGCTGCGACGCGCGCACTTCAAAATCGAGCTGCACCACGCGTGCAGAGCTGCGCTGCGCCTGTTGCAGCACTTGTTCGACAATCAGGTCGCGCTGGATGGTGTTGAGCGTGGGTGGCGTGCGCCAGGCGGCGTCTACGTGCACCATCGGCACCACTACCGAACCTGGAGGCACGCGCAGGGGATAGGCGCGCCGGCGCAGACGGCCTTCGGCGCCCACCAGTTCCACCGTCACGGCGACGTACGCAACGCCCACGCCCGGTGGCAGCCAGCGCAAGTCTTCAGGGCGTTCCCAGGCCCATAGCATGGTCGAGGGCAAGGCGGCGAGTGCCGAGGTGGTGCTGGCGCGCGGGGTGTCGGCTGCCATCAAGAGCAGCAATGCAGCCAGGGCCGCCGTGGCATAGCGGCGCAGCCGTGCCGGATGAAGCGCAGCCTTGATGGTCATCAGGGCGTCGTTTGCGCAGATGCGTGGCGCATGGATGGTGCAGGTCCCGCCTGGGCCGGGGCATGGTGCTGCGGTGACGAGTTGGCAGATAAGCTGGTGCGGTGCATTCGCGTGCGCGCTGGAAGCAGGTGCAGGAATTATATGCCAGGCCAGCGGAAAAACGGGAAGGCAGTGCCTTCCCGTTGGCGGCGGTTACTGCGCTGCGGTTTTGCGGCGGCGGGTCAGGGCCAGGCCAGCCATCCCCAGCCCGAACAGGGCCATGCTGGCCGGCTCCGGCACGTAGCTGGGTGCAAAGGTCGAATACAGCTGCGAGATTTCTGTCTGGCCGATGTTGGTCAGATCGTACAGGCCGGTCATGGCGTATTTGGTGGCCGACGTATCGAGGAACATGAAGTAGCTGCTGGTGTCGGCGAACAGGCCACCACCGGCGATGTTGGCGAAGTCGAAGTTGACCTGGCCGCCCGGCCCGGGGAACAGTAAGGCTGTCAGGGGCGAGGTGTCACCCGTGCCGTCGATGCGCCAGTTGGCATCGTAGGTGGGGGTGAAGAATTCGCCGATGCGGAACGACTGGATCGGGCTGCCCGAACTGGCATCGCTGACCACGCGCCAGTAAAAGTCGAGCGTGCCGTCCAGGTTGGAGCGCACCACGCGCGATTGCACCGTGCCGCTGATGACGCCGCCGTTGGCGACAAAGGAAAACGCCTGCACTGTGTCTTCCAGCACCACCCCGGCCAGCTGCGGATCCAGGATAGCCGTCGTGCCCGGCAGCGAAACGGGCGTGAAAATCGGCAGGACAACGGCACTCGCGCTGGCGGCGGCCAGCATCAGACTTGCTGCGATCAATGTTTTTGTTAGTCTCTTCATGGCAATCTCCGAAAAATGACGGCCCACCAGATGATGCGGCCGGTAAAGCCGCCTGTTTATGCATCTTGCATACATAAGGACAAGCGACGTTGTTTCTTGGAAGCTTTTTATTATTTACTCGACAACTTTTCGATTATAGGCTTCGTATTTACCAATGCAAGAAAAAATTAAAAAAATGGCATCGTGCGGACACATCAGGGACTTGTATAATTTGTAAATACGGCTGCGAGTGCGCCGGCAACCATTGGAGTTCGATGTCCGCCCTCATACGTCATCACGTCCATTGCAGTGGCAGTGGTGCTGTCACCCTGGTGTTTGCACACGGTTTTGGCTGCGACCAGACCATGTGGCGCTTCCTGGTTCCCCACTTCGAACACTGCTGCCGGATCGTTTTGTACGACCTGACCGGCTGCGGCCAGTCCGACCTTGGCGCTTACGACTACACTCGCCACGCCAGCCTGCATGGGCATGCGGACGATTTGCTCGAGGTGATCGACGCGGCTTGCGATGGACCCGTGATCTTCATCGGTCATTCCGTGAGCGCGATGATTGGCATGCTGGCAGCGATTCGCCGCCCCCAGCGGTTTCTGGCCCAGGTCATGCTGGGGCCATCGCCTTGCTACATCAACGACGACGATTACGTGGGTGGCTTCAATGCCGAAGACATCGACGGCATGCTGGCGCTGATGCAGCGCCAGCTGGACGACTGGACGACTGCGATGGCGCCTGTCATCATGGGTGCGACGGCGCAGCCCGCGCTGCAAGCGGAGCTGGCCAGCCGCTTCAGGCGCAACGATCCCGCGATCATGCGCCATTTCGCGCGCGTGACATTTTTGTCCGATCATCGCCGCGATCTGGCTGCCTCGCGGGTGCCGTCGCTGATCCTGCAATGCAGCGACGACATGATCGCGCCGCAGGAGGTCGGCCAATATCTGCATGCGCATCTGGCTGGCAGCACGCTTGCCATCATCGGCAACGTTGGTCACTGCCCGCATATGAGCGCGCCCAGTGCCAGCGTCGACGCAGTGACGGCTTTTTTTAAAGTACACGGATTGATTTGAACGATATGAGTGATGAACAACTGGCCTACCGCGCCACCACCGAAGAGGCGTGCGCCTGGCTGGCCGAACGCACCGGCAGCCCCTGGTCGCTGGCACGCATGATTGAAGCGGGCATCACGCCGTACGTGTGGCTGGACTACGATGCGAGCCGGCCGGAGATGTTTGGCGACGCCAACGGCGGATACGCGGCGCCGATCTTTTTCGAAGGCGACACCACGCGCCTGGCGCAGGGCAGCGCCGATGTGCTGATCACCATGACCAAGGACGTGCACCAGCTGGTCGTCAAGCTCGAGGCGCCCGGATTGCGGCGCGCGCTGCACGAACTGCGGTTTCTGCGCAAGGATGTGGAAAAGCTGGCCCGCCCGGTGGTGGCGGCCAAGCCGGTACCGGCCGCCGAATCGAAAGTGGGGATCAACGCCGACCAGGTGCTGGCCGCCTTTGGCGCGATGGTCAGGATTGACCTGGCAGCGGCACTGGCAGCTGGCGAGGGCATTTTTGGCGACGAAGGCGCGCGCATCAAGGGCAGCGCCAGAAAAGGCAAAAGCAAGACCATGTGGCACCCGGTCACGCTGGCGCTGGGCCTGAACGATATGTACCGGGTACCACTGCCGCGCTTGAGCAAGGCCTTCCAGTCGCACGATGTGCTGTACGACTGGGCGCGCGACTGGGAGCTGTCCCTGTCCTTGCTGCGCAACTAGCCTGCCAGACTTACTTTAGCACGATGGCCAGGTCGCTCAGGCCGATGCTGCCATTGCCAACGGCGGAGGTGGCCGGCGTGGCGGCGCCATTGATGGGCGTGGCGGCACCGGTGGCCAGGTCGACCCGGTAAATCAGGCTCGGGCCAGCAGCGCTGGTGCGCAATGCAGCCAGCACCAGGCCATTGGCGCCGCCCGCGATATCGATACCCACATCACCCGAGACGTCCACACCCAGCGCGCCGACATTGGTCAGCGTGCCGTCATTGGGCGGATTTTGCAGTGCCAGGCTGTCGCTGCTGGTATCGACATCGAACAGCATGGTGCTGGTGGTGCCGGCAAAGCTGTTGGCGTAGGCTGCTGCGCTCACCACCGGGGTGGCGCCGCTGCGGTTGATGGCGCCATCGGTGGTGGTAGCGCCGCTGTCAACGTTGATACGCAAGCTCTGGCCGCTGTCGCTGATCACGCGCAGGCGATCGGCAACGGGGTTGAAGTCAACCGCAAACTGGGTGCCGGCAATGGCGGCATACGGCGCTGTCAGGTCGGCAGCGTCGGCAGCGAGCGTGCTTTTGGCCGTGGCCACACCAGTAACAGGGTCAATGGTCACAATGCGTGCGGCCGAAGTAATGCCGTACAGCGTGCCGTCTTTGGGACGCACGTCGAAGCCGAGCAGCTTTTCGCCGGCATTCAGACCGCTCAACGCCACATCGGTAGCCAGGGTGCCGGGCGTGGCAGGCTTGAAGCCGACAATGCGCGCGCCATCGGTCAAGCCATACACCATGGGAGCGGCCGGCGTGCGCACGGCGATGCCGGTCACGTCTTCGGTCACTGCCAGCGCCGTAACCAGGGTGGCCGCGTTGGTGCTGGCCGCCAGATCGATGGCATACAAGTTACGGGCGCCGCCCACTGTCAGGACCGCGTAGCCCTTGTTGTTGCGCGCGTCGATGTCGAAGCCGCCGCTGGCGCTGGCAGTCACGCCCAGTGAGACCGGTGCGCCCAGGGTGCCGTTATTCGGTGGTGACTGGATGAACAGGGCGCCGCTGGCTGCATCGATCACGTACAGGGTGGTGGCGCCAGTGCCGGCAAACGCATTGGTGTAGGCTGCGGCGCCGAGCATGGTGCCGGCTGGGCCGCCATTGATGTCGCCATCGGTGGTGGTGGCGCCGGTATCGACGTTGATGCGCAGGCTTTGGCCTGTATTGCTGACCACGCGCAGCCGGTCGGCCACGGGGTTGAAGTCGACACCAAAGCTGGCGCCGGCCAGCATGGCATAGGGCGCGCTGGCGTCGGCGGCATCGGCCAGCATGGCCGCCTTGAACGTGAGCGCGCCGGTGGCTGGATTGACGGTATAAATGCGGCCGGTGCTGCCGACCCCGTATAGCATGCCGTCCGCCGGACGGTAGTCGATGCCGATCAGGCTCTCGCCGCTTTGCAAGCCACTGACGGCCACGGCGGTCTTGATGGTCGCGGCGCTGGCCAGGTTGAACGTCACCAGCTTATTGCTGGACGTCAATACAACGGTGTCGCCTGCTTCAGCCACGGGCGCGGGCGCCGGGGGCGCCGCTGGTGCGGGCATATTCATGGCGCCGTTGTCGCTGCCGCAGGCAGTCAGGGCAAAGGCAAGCGCCAGGGTGGCACTGAGGGAAAGTCGGGTGGTTTGCATGGTCGTGGCCTCGCTTGGGTTGGGGAAGTCGTGGTGGTGGCGTATGCCCGTTTTTCCGGGGCACCCATGCACATACGCAAGTAGTTGTAAATCGGATGCAATTTTTTTGACGAGAACGGCACACAGCCGCGCCATCGGTGCTGGCCCATGTTTTAATACCGGTCTGCCGCGCCGCCGAGCGCGAGGACAACAACAGGGGATATTGCATGCAACAAAAACTTTTAACCTTCCTGATTGCCGCGCTGGCCAGCGGTGCCGCCCTGGCTGCGCCCAAGACCGCTGCGCCGACGGTGGCCGAAGCGGAGCGCTTTGTGGCCGAGGCCGAGGCGCGCCTGAAGCAGCTGGAAATCAATGCCGCGCGCGCCGACTGGGTCTACCAGACCTTCATTACCGATGACACCGAAGCGATCACGGCGCAGGCCGGCGAACAAAAGCTGACCGCCGCCGGCGAGCTGGCGCTCAAGGCCCGCCGCTTCAAGGGACTCAAGTTGCCGGAAGCGACCGCGCGCAAGCTCAAGCTGATGCAATTGACGCTGATGCTGTCGGACGCAGGCGACCGGGAAGCGTTCACGCGTCTGTCGGCCGGCCTGAACGGCGCGTACGGCAAGGCCAAATATTGCCCCAAGCTGGCCGATGGCAGCACCGGTCCTTGCATGCCGCTGGGCCAGCTGGAAAAAATTCTGGCGGAAAGCCGTGATCCGGCACGCCTGAAGGAAGTCTGGCTGGGCTGGCACCAGCAGGCACCGGCCTACAAAGACCGCTATGTCGAATACACGGCGCTGTCCAACAAGGGCGCGCGCGAGATGGGCTTTGCCGATACGGGCGCACTGTGGCGTTCGCTGTACGACATGCCGCCAGCAGCCTTCGAAGCCGAAATGGAGCGTTTGTGGCAGCAAGTCAAGCCGCTCTACGATTCCCTGCACACTTACACACGTTACAAGCTGCGCCAGAACTACGGCGCGGACGTGGTGCCGGCCACGGGTCCGATTCCAGCCCATTTGTTTGGCAATATGTGGAGCCAGAGCTGGAACAATCTGTATCCGATGCTCAAGCCGGCCGCAAGCAAGGATACCTACGACCTGAGCCAGACCCTGGCCGCACGCAAAACCAGTGCGGTCGACATGACCAAGTATGCCGAGCGCTTCTACACCTCGCTGGGCATGGAGACGCTGCCGCCCACGTTCTGGGACCGTTCACTGCTGACCAAACCGCAGGACCGCGAAGTGGCCTGTCACGCTTCGGCCTGGCCGCTCGACGGTCAGCTCGATGTGCGCATCAAGATGTGCATTACACCGACGGCCGAAGATTTCCGCACGATTCACCACGAGCTGGGGCATATCTATTATTTCCTGGCATACCGCAAGCAGCCTTTCCTGTTCCAGAACGGCGCCAATGACGGCTTCCATGAAGCCATCGGCGACACGGTGGCGCTGTCAATCACGCCCGATTACCTCAAGCAGGTGGGCTTGAAGGAGGGCGCGGTGGATGCCGGCGACGATATCGGCCCGCTGCTCGACCGTGCACTGGGCAAGGTGGCTTTCCTGCCGTTTGCCTATCTGGTCGACAAATGGCGCTGGGACGTGTATTCGGGCAAGACCAAGCCCGCGGATTTCGACAAGACCTGGTGGGCGCTGCGCGAGCAGGTGCAGGGTGTGAAGCGTCCGGCGCCAATGACCGAAGGCGGCTTTGATGCTGGCGCCAAGTACCACGTCGCGGCCGATACGCCGTATGCGCGCTATTTCCTGGCAACCATGCTGCAGTTCCAGTTCCATCGCGCACTGTGCCGCGAGGCAGGGTATGTGGGACCGCTGAACCGTTGCTCCATTTATGGCAACAAGAAGGCCGGCGACAAGCTGCAGGCCATGCTGGCCATGGGCGCCAGCAAGCCCTGGCAGGAAGCACTCAAAGCGGTCAGCGGCGAAGACAAGATCGATGGGCAGGCACTGCTGGAATATTTCGCACCGCTCAAAGTCTGGCTCGACGAGCAGAACAAGCAACTAGCTGCACAAACAAAATAGGTTCAAAGCTAGAATAAAGTGGCGGACAGTAATGTAACTGTCCGCCATTTTTTTATGGGGATACCGATGCTTGATTTTGTTATTCGTAATGCCTGTTTAACGCTGGTAGCGGCAGTGGCCTTGCCTGCGCTTGCGCAAGTGCCAAACGCTGATGCACAGCGGCCGTTTGCCCAGCCGCAGCAGATGGTGGACATCGGCGGACGCCGCTTGAATTTATATTGCAGCGGCAGTGGCCCGGTGACGGTGGTGTTTGATTCACCGTCGGGCGATGCCGGATGGAGCTGGTTCAAGGTCCAGCCGCAGGTGGCCAAGCGCACGCGTGCCTGCGTGTACGACCGGGCCGGCCTGGGGTTCAGCGATCCGTCGCCACGGCCTGGCACGGCAGGCAACGCGGTGGACGATTTGCACCGCTTGTTGACTGCCGCTGCCATCGCGCCACCGTACGTCATGGTCGGCAATTCCTACGGCGGCGGCATCGTGCAACTGTACACCTACCGTCACCGCGCCGACGTGAAGGGACTGGTACTGGTCGAGGCACAGCATGAAGACGAAACCGCGCGTCTGGACCGTGCGTCCGGTGGAAAGCTGCAAGCCATGTATGACATGCAGGCGGCTGCCAGCAAAGCATGTGCCAGCGCTGCGGAAGCGGGCTTTGTGCCGGGTTCGGCGATGTGGAACAACTGCATCGGCCCGATGCCGGCGGACACCAGCCGCGCGCTGGGCGCCGCCCAACTGGCTGAGCGGCATTCCGCTGCGTTCTGGCGCGCCGCACAATCGGAAAACTCCAATTTTGCCGTTGGTGACGCCGAGTTGCGCGCCGCACGTGGCCCCTGGGGCGATTTGCCCCTGCTGGTCTTGTCGCGTGGCGTGAGTCCCTATGCCATTCCCGGCAAGCCGCAAAGCGCCCTCAACAAAGCTGTGGAAATGGAAAATCTTGCACTGCACAAGGAAATGGCCGCGCTGTCCACACGCGGAAAACAGCGTGTTGTCGCGGGCGCGGGACACCTCATCCAAATCGATCGTCCGGATGCGGTGGTGGCGGCGATCAGTGATATATTGGATGAACTGCAGCGCTGATTGGTTTCTTGTGTGGGGTAACTGACAGAGCAGTGCAGGCAAAGAGAGGATAAAGGTAACAAGCGAAACAATTTATCTGCTGGAGTCCTCTCATGAAACCTGTCTGCCTGTTTGCTGTTGTCCTTGGTGCTTGCACTATGAGCGCTGTCGCACAAACAAATCAGGTGTACAGCGCAGATCTTTCCGCGCCAAAGCCGCATCAGCGGTTTAAGCTGGTAGACGCCAGCAGCCTGATCGAGCCTGGCATGGCCGATTCGGCCACCAAGGTGTTCGGTTACCCCGGTAAGCGCATGGGGCTTGACAACGTCAGCACCGCCCGCGCGGTCAACATGTACGATATTGAGCGTGAGGCACGCAACAGCCGCGCCTGGGGCGTGTCGGTCGGTGTCAAAACCGGGCCGGTTACCTTCCGTGCTGCCCATCAAAACAAGGCCGTTGGCAAAATCGCCCCGGCGATGCCGCTTGGCACCAGCATCGACGCCAAAAATACCATTGTGGCAGCCAATGTCGACATCGGGCCCGTCAAGGCATACACGGCCTATAGTGCCAGCCGCGGCTGGGGTAGTTCGCCGCTGTGGAATCCGGACAATCCTTACGGCGCAGCCATGGCCACCACGCCCAGCACCGACAGCCGCGATGTGCTGGTCGGCATGGCCGTGCCGGCAGGGCGCCACACCACGCTGCTGGCCTCGTTCGTGCGCAAGAACGACCGTGACCTCGCCAATCGCGATGCTGACCAGTTCGCGCTGGGAGGCACCTACACCTTGTCGCGCAAAACCGATTTCTACGCTGCCTACTCGCATATCCGCATGCACAACAGCATGGATACCTTGCTCGGCCGTGGCGGGGCCTCCAGCAGCGGCTTTTCGGCCATCAATGTGGGGATGCGCCGCTCTTTCTGAACGCTAAGTTCGGTACCGAACATACAGTGTGTCCGGAATGAAATACATTCCGGTGTGAAAGCACGAGAAGTGCTACCCTGTCTGTCTACCTCACTTACGCCGCTGGAAGCATCGGTTTCATCTCATGTCCAGCAAGCCTGTCTCCAATCCGAATCAGAATCATCTTCTCGCCGCCTTGCTCGACGCCGAGTTTGACCGCCTGTCGCCACATCTGGAGCTGGTCCCCATGCTGCTGGGTGACGTTTTGTATGAGTCGGGCGGCAAGCTCCATCATGTCTACTTCCCCACCACCGCGATCATCTCGCTCCACTATCTTTTGGAAAACGGCGGATCGTCCGAAATGGCGGGCGTGGGCAATGAAGGCGTTCTGGGCGTGTCGCTTTTCATGGGTGGCAATACCACCCCCAGCCGCGCCATCGTGCAAACGAGCGGGTATGGTTACCGTTTGCCGGTCAAGATTCTGATGGAAGAATTCAACCGCGCCGGCCCCGTCATGCGTCTGCTGCTGCGCTATGTGCAAGCATTGCTGACCCAGATGGCGCAAACCGCTGTTTGCAACCGCCACCACACGGTGGAGCAGCAATTGTGCCGCTGGTTGCTGCTCACGCTCGACCGTTTGCCCGGCACCAGCCTGACCATGACCCAGGAACTGATCGCCAACATGCTTGGCGTACGGCGCGAGGGTGTGACCGAAGCTGCCGGACGATTGCAGGGCTATGGCTACATCAGTTACCGGCGCGGGCATATCTCGGTGCTGGACCGGGCCGGTCTGGAACGCGACGTGTGCGAATGCTATGGCGTCGTCAAAAAAGAATTCGCGCGTTTACTGTCGGATGTGCGCCAACGCCAGGAAGGCATCACATCATGAAGAAAATGCTGCACGACGTATCGGTCGAACGCTTGATACTGGCTGGCTTTGCCGCCACCCTGACGGTACTGCTGTTGGTCGCCTCGATCGCGCTCAATCACGCGGTCGGGTCCGAGGGTGCGGTCAACCTGATCAAGACCAGCGTGATTCTGTTGCTGCTGTTTCTGGCGCTGCTGGCAGTACGGGTGGAAAAGGCGATGCGCATTCGCTCGAACGTGGAGCGCACCTTGCACGACGCGCCCATGTTCAAGGCCGGTGCGCTGCAGGACGCCATTTTCAATAGCGAGAATTTTTCCAGCATTGCCACCGATGCTCAGGGCGTGATCCAGATTTTCAACGTCGGGGCCGAACGCATGCTCGGTTATGTGGCGACCGAAGTGGTGGACAAACTGACGCCCGCGGCCATCTCCGACCGCGACGAGCTGATTGCACGTGCGCTGGCGCTGAGCGAGGAACTCGGTGTCGAGATTCGTCCGGGCTTTGAAGCGATGGTGTTCAAGGCGCGCCGCGGCATCGAAGACATTTATGACCTCACCTACATCCGCAAGGATGGCAGCCGTTTTCCTGCGCTGGTATCGGTGACGGCCCTGCGCGACGCCAATGGCAGCGTGATTGGCTACCTCTTGATCGGCACCGACAACACCTTGCGCAAGCGCGCCGAAGCAGCCCAGGCTCTGCTGGATCAGCGCCTGCTGGTGTCCAACGCGGAGCTGGAAAAAGCACGCGCCGTGGCCGAAAAGGCCAACCTTGCCAAGTCGGAGTTCTTGTCTTCCATGAGCCACGAGCTGCGCACGCCGCTCAATGCGGTACTGGGCTTTGCCCAGCTGATGGCGTCGGACACGCCACCGCCGCGGCCGTCCCAGCAGCGCTCGATCGACCAGATTCTCAAAGGCGGCTGGTATCTGCTTAGCCTGATCAACGAAATTCTGGACCTGGCCATGATCGAATCGGGCAAGGTCACCATGTCGCAGGAATCAATGTCGGTGGGCGAAGTGCTCAACGACTGCCAGGGCATGATTGAACCGCAGGCCGCCAAGCGCGGGATCCGGCTCGAATTTACCAAGCTCGATAAAAAATTCTATGTCCATGCCGACCGCACCCGAGTCAAGCAGGTGATGATCAACCTGCTGTCGAACGCAATCAAGTACAACACGGTCGGCGGCGCCGTCACCGTCAAGTGCAGCTTGAGCGGCGTGGACCGCGTGCGCATCAGCGTACAGGATACGGGCATTGGCCTGGGGCCCGATCAGGTTGCACATCTGTTCCAGCCGTTTAACCGTCTGGGGCAGGAAAATAGCGGCGAGGAGGGCACCGGCATTGGCCTGGTCGTCACCAAGCAGCTGGTCGAACTCATGGGTGGGGTCATTGGCGTCGAAAGCAGCATTGGCGTGGGCACCGTGTTCTGGGTCGAGTTTGCAGCGTCGGAAGCACCGCGTCTGCTGATCGACAACGCCGACGAGCTGGCGCTGGAGCGCCGCCAGAACATGCCGCACAAGAGCGAGGCCGATGGCCAACCGACACTGCTGTATGTGGAAGACAATCCAGCCAATCTGGCGCTGGTTGAACAGCTGATTGCGCGTCGCGGCGATCTGCGCATCCTCACTGCCATCAATGCCAATCTGGGCATCGAACTGGCGCGCGCCTATCTGCCCGACGTGATCCTGATGGACATTAACCTGCCGGGCATGAGTGGCTACGATGCGCTTGAAATTTTGCGCGCCGATCCGGCCACCCATCACATTCCGGTGCTGGCCCTGTCCGCCAATGCCATGCCGCGTGACATAGAAAAGGGCATGGCTGCGGGCTTCTTCCGCTACCTGACCAAACCAATACGCGTACGTGAATTCATGGAGGCGCTGGACGTCGCTCTGGAGCACGCAGCCACCACCAGCCAGAAATGAAGTTCTTCGAGAGTTCACCATGTTAGAAGTATCCGAAATTCGCCGTGCCCGTATTCTGATTGTCGATGACCAGGAAGCCAACGTCATGCTGCTCGACCAGATGTTGCGGCACGCCGGCTATACCGAGATCACCACCACGCAGAACCCGACCACGGTGCGCGCGCTGCATCAGGAACACCGCTACGACCTGATTTTGCTGGACTTGCAAATGCCGGTGATGGATGGCTTTCAGGTGATTGAAGCACTCAAGGACGTCGATCCCGGTGGCTACCTGCCGGTGCTGGTCATCACCGCGCAGCCCGGGCACAAACTGCAGGCGCTGAAGGCGGGCGCACGCGATTTTGTCAGCAAGCCCTTCGATCTGGTGGAAGTGCAGACGCGGATACAAAACATGCTTGAAGTGCGCCTGCTGTACCAGCGCCTGAGCGACTACAACCGCCATCTGGAACAGGCGGTCCAGGAGCGCACGGCCGAACTGCGCGCCAGCGAAGCACGCTTCCAACGCTTTACCGAATTGTCGTCCGACTGGTACTGGGAACAGGATGCCAGCGGCACGCTGACGCGATTTTCTGGACCGGTGGCCGATATGCTGGGCATTGGCGCGGAGCAGGGCGCGAGCGCGGGATGGAATGCCGAAGAACGCGCACAGCTTGACGCCAACATCGCCAGCCGCCAGCCGTTTCTCGATTTTGTGTACACCCGCACCAGCAGCAGCGGCAAGGTGCAGTACCTGCAGGTGAGCGGGGAGCCCATGTTCGATAGCGAGAGCCGCTTTGCCGGTTATCGCGGCGTGGGCATGGACGTGACCGAGCGCATGACGCGCCGCTAAGGCCGTTGTTGCCGGACGGTGCGGGCGCCTGGATAAATGCCGCCACATCGCCCTCGCGAAGGCGGGGGCCCATTCCATGTACCCGAAGTTATTCAACATGATATGGGCGCCCGCCTTACCGAAGGCAATGCGGCTTGATCCTCCCCCGCGCCATGATTGCCAAAATTTCGGTAGCCTGTGAGAACGTTCTCACTTACCGATATGGAGGTTAATTATGGCAGGCAACAGTACTCTCGATCCCGACAATTTCCCTGATCCACCAGACCGCAGTCTGGGCATTGGTCACGGCACCGGCGCCCTTGGCCCCAGCGATTCTTCCGACAGCGGTAGCGACCTGGTCGGGGCGGCCGGCCTGGCCGGTGAAGAAGCGCTCGATCTCGATACCGGCACCACGTCCGACCTTGAAGCCAGCACGGCAGGCGGCACAGCCGGTCCCGACGTGGGCGACGCCAATCTCGACAGCGACAGCGATTCCGGCGGCACCGGCGAACGCGCGGCGGCCGGCCGCGACACCGTGGTGCGCGACGGTGCCGACATTGATGTCGACCACATCGAAGCGCTGCCCGACGTGCCGCTGGACGACGACGATGTCGAGTTTCTCAACACTGCACCGCCCGGTGCCCCACGGGCCCGCCCAGCAGGCTCAGAGCACGGCAAGCGCTGATTGCTTGCCGCGCGCGTGCATCCGCCACGCCGCATAGGCGGCGCCCCCGCTCAGCAGTGCCAGCAGTAATGGCTTGCTGCGCAGCGAGAGCGCCGTGTAGGGAGCCGACTCGGCCACCTTGGGCGTACTGCCCAGGCGTTCGCGCAAGGTTTGTGCGGGGTCGCTCTGGTGGAGGGCGTCGCTGCGGGCGCGGACGCTGGGCTGCTCGCCTTGCTGCTGCTTGAACATGGTGGCGGACATGTATTTGTCCATGAGTGCCGGCATGTGAAAACCGCCCAGCGACACCGCCTTGGCGGCGCCACCCACGAACACGTCGCGCTTGGGATGCTCGGCCGCGAACAAAATGGCCTTGGCCGCCAGCTCCGGTGCGTAGATGGGCGGCGGCAAGGCCGGTTCCCGCTCCATGTAGTTGCGTGCGTGCACGGTAAACAGCGTATCGATCGCGGCTGGCTTGACCAGGGTGACCGAGACCGGCGCTTTTTCGTGTTCAAGCTCCATGCGCAAGGCGTCGGTAAAGCCTTTGACCGCATGCTTGGAGGCCGAATACATGCCCTGCAGCGGCACGGCCCGGTCCGATACTTCACTGCCAAGGTTGATCAGGGCGCCGCCGCGCGCCTTGAGATGCTTGACCGCTTCCAGTGAGCCATTGACCACGCCCCAGAAATTGGTATCAAACAAGCGCCGGTGATCTTCCGGATGAACTTGCTCAAGCTGACCGAATACGGACACCCCGGCATTGTTGATCCAGGTATCGATGTGGCCAAAGCGCGCCAGCGCCTTGGCAGCAATGCGCGCCACGTCATCGATCTGCCCGACATCGGCCACCACGGTGGCCACGGCGTCGCCACCGAATTCCTGCTCCAGTTGGGCCAGCGCATCGCCATTGCGGGCCGCCAGCGCCAGGCTGGCGCCGCGCCTTGCGGCCGTGCGTGCCGTGGCCAGTCCGATGCCGCTTGTGGCGCCCGTAATGACAATCACCTGTTGCTGCAAAGGTTTGAGTCGAAACTTCATGCCTGCCTCCCGATGGTGATGGGTATAGGTGGAAGACAGTCGACAGGGTAATTTCGTTCCCTTGGCGCGCTGTTGATTACTGCGCAGCGGGCAGCAGGCAGACAGCACTTCTGCGTGTTGGGCAACAGATTTTCTTGCTGAAAAGGGGGCTATGCCCCGCAGATGGACTGGCACGGATCCTGCTGAAGTGATGGCAAAGGAGGATTTATCCATGGCCACACTGACATTCGATCAAATTTCCGCCGTCCCCCGCCGTTCTGCCGTGCGCAAGCCGGCGCGCCAAGCGCCGCCGATCGCGGTAGTGGAACTGGCGGCGCCGCCCGCCGATACCGGCAAGCGCCGCACCCCAGTTGCCAGCATCGCGCTGGTGGCCGCCATCATTGGTTTGCATGGATTTGCGATCTATACCTTGTCGCAGTCAAAGGCGGTGGTCGTGCCGGCACCGGCCCCCAAGCCGATCACCATCTCGCTGGCGCCGCCCAAGGTCGAGCCGCCGCCACCGCCGCCACCACCCAAGCTCGAACCACCGGCGCCACGCCTGAAAACCCCGCTGCCAGCGCGCGCGCCTGCGACGCCGGTGGTCGCCAAGGACGTGCCCATGGTGGAGGCCAGCGCCGATACGGTGCAGGTGGCGCAAATGCCGGTCGAAGCGGCGCCCGCGCCAAAACCTGCCCCCGCACCGGTGGCTGAACCGGTCACCGAGCCAAAAGGCTATGCGGGCTACCTGCGTAACCCGGCGCCCGATTATCCACTGGCGGCGCAAAAGCGTGGCCTGGAAGGCAAGGTTGTGCTCAAGGTGCACGTACTGGCGTCCGGCCAGCCTGACAGCGTGAATGTGGCCACATCGAGCGGGCACCAGATTCTGGACGAGGCCGCGATCAAGGCCGTGCAGCAGTGGGCTTTTGCCCCGGCACGGCGAGGGCAGACGCCGATCGAGGGCTGGGTCCAGGTTCCACTCAATTTTAAAATCTAAACTTCAAGGAAGCACATGAACGACTTTTATCTGCAGCTGATTGTCCAGGGCGCACTGTATGCGCTGATTCTTTTCTCGATCGTGACCTGGGTCCTGATTGTCGCCAAAGCCTGGCAGAACTGGTCGCTGGGGCGCCAGGACAAGGTCTTTGCCCGCAAATTCTGGAGCGCCAGCAGCCTTGATGCGGCGGCCCAGCTGGACCGTGAGTTCGGTCCCAAGGCGCGCGTGGCGGGCGTCGGCTTCGATGCGCTGTATGTGTCGGACGCCGCCGCTGATACCGACCTCGAACATAGCTGGGACCGCAAAGAACTGCTTGAACGTCATCTGCGCCAGCAAATTCAGAAGGAATACGCTTCGCGTGAAAGCGGCCTGGCGGTATTGGCCTCGGTGGGCAGCACGGCGCCGTTCGTGGGCCTGTTCGGCACCGTGTTCGGCATCATCCACGCACTGACGGCCATCAGCAAGAATGCGTCGGCCAGCATTGACGTGGTGGCGGGGCCCATTGGCGAAGCGCTGATTGCCACCGGCGTGGGCATTGCGGTCGCCGTGCCGGCGGTCCTGGCGTACAACTTCTACGTGCGGCGCCTGAAAGTGGCAGCGCTTGATCTGGACAACTATGCCAACGACTTGCTCAACCTGGCACAAAAGAGCCACTACCGGCTGGCGCGATTGACGCCGGTGGCCAAGCCACTGAGCGCGAAGGGAGGGACCGCATAATGGCGTTTTCTACCGGATCGGGCAATGCTGACGTGCTGAGCGAAATTAACATCACACCGCTGGTGGACGTGATGCTGGTGCTGATGGTGGTGTTCATCCTGACGGCGCCGCTGCTTAACAATGCGGTGCGTATCAACCTTCCGCAAACGGCGTCCACCGCGCCGCCAGATGCCGTCAAGGCAGTCACGGTCAGTGTTGACCATGACGGCAAGGTCTTCATCGACAAGCGCGAAGTCGCACTGGATGCGCTGGAGCTGGAACTGAAAGGCCTGCTGAAGACCAATCCGGAGCTGGCCCTGAGTCTGCAGGCGGATGAAACGGTGCCATACAAACCCGTGGCCAAGGCCATGGCGGCCATTTCTCGCAGCGGGGTGAGCAAGCTGTCCGTGCTCACCGCGCCAGGCGGATAAATGATGATGAAGCGGCCGTCACTCGGTGGCCGCTTCGGCCTCCGCGCCGATCATGCCGAAGCGCTTGAGCTGGGTGCGCAAGACATTGCGGCTGATGCCCAGCGCCCTGGCTGTTTGCACCTGGTTCTGGTGGCACCACGAAAAGGCCGTGCGCAACAGCGCTTCCTCAACCTTTTCGTACAGGGCAGGCTCGCCAGATTCGATCATCTGCTCAAACAGATTCTCGAGCCGGTTGGGGATCGCCTGGGCAGGCGCGGCAACGGCGTGCTGGCGGTGCATGGCCCCGACCAGTTTGAGGTCGGCGGCGACAATCTGGCTGCCACCGCAAACGATCAGGGCATAGTGAATCACGTTTTCCAGCTCGCGGATGTTACCCGGCCATTCATACGAAAGCAGCGCAGCGCAGGCGTCAGCCGCCAGCGTTACCTGGCCAAGCTGCATCTTCGATCCGTAGGTCTGGATGAAGTGACGCGCCAGCGGCAAAATGTCGCCTGGGCGCTGGTACAGCGGCGGCAGCGTGACAGGCGCCACGCTCAAGCGATAGAACAGGTCGGCGCGGAAGCGGCCCGCCGCAACTGCCTTGTGCAGATCGACGTTGGTGGCTGCCACCAGGCGCACGTCGAGCGGAATCGGCTTGCGTGACCCCAATCGCACCACCTGGCGTTCCTGCAGCACCCGCAGCAGCTTGACTTGCAGATTGAGCGACAGGTCACCGATTTCGTCGAGGAACAGGGTGCCGCCATTGGCCGCTTCAAACCAGCCCGGGCGCGCCTGGGTGGCGCCGGTGAATGCCCCCACTTCATGCCCGAACAGTTCGGAGTCGATCAGCGTTTCGCTGAAGGCGCCGCAATTGATGGCCACAAAAGCGCCGCTGCGGCCACTTTGCGCGTGCAGATGGCGTGCGATGAGCTCTTTGCCGGTGCCGGTTTCGCCAATGATCAAGGCGGTCGCATCGCTGCGCGCGATGCGTTCGACCTGTTCCAGCAGGCGCGAAGACAGCGGATCGTGGAACAGCAATGCCTTGGCACGGATCGACAGCGCCATGCCGGCGCTGTCGGGGAAGGTAAGTAGTTTATTCATGATGCGCCCCTTTCTGTAGCTTGTCAGGCTACGCAAGCGGGGCGCCTTTGAGAACGAATGATTCTGCGCTAGCTTATGCAGATCCTAGCCATGCAGGTGCTTCTTGAAGAAGTCCACCGTGCGCTGCCAGGCCAGTTTGGCAGCGGCTTCGTCGAAGCGCGGCGTGGTGTCGTTGTTGAAGCCGTGCTGCGCGCCCGCGTACACAAAGTGCTGATAATCGACCTTGTTGGCCTTGAGTGCTTCTTCGTAGGCGGGCCAGCCGGCGAGGACGCGTTCATCCTTCTCGGCGTCGTGAATTAACAACGGCGTTTTGATCTTCGGCACTTCCGCCGCTGGCGCCTGGGCACCGTAGAACGGCACGGAGGCGTCCAGTTTGAGCACCGTGGGCAGGTAGTTGGCAATGCCGCCGCCGTAGCAGAAGCCGACCACGCCCACTTTTCCATTCCCATTCGGAAACTTCTTGAGGACTTCGGCGGCAGCTACAAAGTCGGCGCGGGTTTTGGTCTGATCGAGTTTGCCAAACAGCTCGCGCGCCTTGTCTTCGTCACCCGGGTAGCCGCCCAGCGGGAACAGCGCGTCCGGCGCGAATGCGATGAAATTGTCGAGCGCCAGGCGGCGCGCCACGTCTTCAATGTGCGGGTTCAGGCCGCGGTTCTCGTGCACCACCAGCACCGTGGGCAGCTTGCCCTTGGCGTTGGCTGGCTGCACCAGGTAGCCGCGCAGGGTACCGTAGCCGTTGGGCGATGGATACTCGACGTAACTGGCCTTGATGCGCGGGTCGGTGGGCGCCACCACGGTGGCGGCAAAGCTCGGGGACAGGGCAGTCAGCAGGCTGGCCGCAGTGGCGCCGCCCACCGCATAGCGTCCGGCCTGAGACAGGAAGCCGCGGCGGTCAAGCTGGCCGTGCACGTACTGGTCGAACAGCTTGAGCACTTCGGGGTCGAAATCGTGTTGGGTCAATCGTGTCATCGTGTGCATCTCCTTGGACTGTTTGTCGTCCTCGCGAAGGCGCTGGCGCATGCGCCAGCCCCATAGCACGCTGAACGTATTCGGTAAGGTGCTATGGGGCTGGCGCATGCGCCAGCGCCTGCGCGAGGACGATGTTGGTTGTATTTACTTACAGTTTGGCGCGGAACACTACGGCAAAGGTCCGATCATACCCCGGTTGCACCGTGATCGCACCCGATCCGCTGTAGGTGCCGGCGCCGGTGGCGTAATCCTTGTCAGTCAGGTTTTTACCGACCACGGACAACTCGTACCGGCCGTCGCGGGTGCCGAATGTCAGGCCAGCATCGAGCAGCGAGTACGCTGCCTGATAGGTGTTCTCCGACTGGTTGGCCGCCAGGTAAGTGCCGGAACGGTAGGCGTTGTTGACAAACACCCGTCCCAGGTAACTGCCGATCGGATGCGCATAGTCGAAGCCCGCATTCACAATGACTTTTGGCGCGCCATGCAGCTGGCGGCCAGCGAAGTTGACCAGCTGCGCGGTCGAGGTATCCGGTGCAAGCGTGCTGTAATCGAGGTAGACGGCACGGTTGAAGGACGCATTCAAATTGACCTTCAGATTGCGCGTGGCCGCGTAGTTCGCTTCCAGTTCCAGGCCGCGTGCGCGCACACCCGGGATGTTACCCAGGTAGGTACGCAGACCAGTCGTGGAGGTCGTGTCTTCCACCGTCAGGTTGGACTGGTAGTCCGTCACCGTAATCTGGTACAGATTGGCGTTGAACAGCAGGGCATGATTGAGGAACACGCTCTTGACGCCAAGCTCGTAGTTGCGCGCTTTTTCAGGACGCACATTCTGCGGCGTGCCGAGGGTGGCGCCAGACGCTGTCACAAATTCGACCGCACCCGATTTTTCGCCTTGCGATGCCGAGCCATACAGCAGCACATTGTCGGTCACCTTGTAGCTTGGACTAAGCAGCCACGATACCGAGTTGCTGTCGATTTGCTCGCCCTGTTTCCAGTCGTAGACGCCACCAGCGCCGCCAATGGCATTGGTGTAGAGCGCCTTGGCCGCGTTCCACGCTGCCAGGTCGGCTGCATTGGCCAGATTCAGACCATACTGTCCGGCCTTGCTGTTGTCGGTACCGGTGTCGTTGGTGAGTGCGCTGCCGGCGCGGTCCAGTTCGCGGCGGTTGCGGCCCTGTTTTTTCTCCTGGGTGTCGCGCAGGCCGGCAGTGATCGTGGCCTTGTCAGTCACATGCCAGTTGGCCTGGCCGAAGGCGGCCAGACTGGTGGTCTTCGGCTCCAGCACATACGAGCGGTAGACGCCATCTTGCGAGGCGCGCAGCAGGCCGCGGTACTGGGGCGCGCTGAGCGCAGCATACTGCGCGTTGGAGGCGTTGAAGGCGCCGCCATCGGCACCGAAGGAGGTCGGGTCGTCGCTGTAGACCTTGGCCTTGAGCGCGTACAGGCCGACCTGGTAATCGATCTTAGCGTCCAGCGGCGAGGTCAGACGCAGCTCTTGCGAGAGCTGCTTGTTCCACAGCTGCTGGCCGCCGTTGCCGATGTCAAAGCGCGTTACGCCACCATTTTTGATGTCGAAGTACTGCTCGCGCCATGCTGTAATCGACGTGAGCGCAAAGCCATTCGCCAGATTCTTGTTGATTTCAGCCGAGGCACCGCTCTGGCGCGTGCGCTGAGGGCGTGCCTGAGAATCCTCGATCTGGTTGTTCCCATACACGGGCTGGTACGTGCTGCCGTCGCTGTTGTTAAAGTAGCTGCGCGACAGGCGGCTCTGGAAGGTGGTGGTGCGGGCCGGGCCGTCGGCGAAGGTGGCAGGGCCATTGTTCACCAGCAGGGACTTATTGCCGTTCTCGCTGGACTGGATCTGGTCGAGGATGATGCGCGCCGACAGGTCCTTGCTTGGGGTGAGCAGGAACTGCAGGCGTCCGCCCACGCGGTAGGTTTCGTTCCAGGTTTCAGGGCCCGATTGCCAGGTGTTGTTCAGTACTCCGTCCTTCTTGTTGATGAAGAAGGAGCCTCGGTAGGCAAGGACATTATCGACGATCGGACCGGTGGCCGAGAATTTGCCTTCCAGGTTGTTGTAACTGCCCAGGCGCGCTTCGTACACGTAAGCGGGCGTGAAGCTGGGCGCCTTGGTGGTGATGTTGATCACGCCCAGCGTGGTGTTTTTCCCGAGCAGGGTGCCTTGTGGTCCGCGGATGACTTCAATCCGGTCCAGGTCGACCCAGTCGGTCCAGTTCTGGCCCACGTAAGCGCTGGTGACACCGTCGACGATCACGCCGACGCTGGGTTCCATGGTGTCGTTGGCGGCGTTCTTGCCAATGCCGCGGATCGAGATGCTAGTCTGGCGCGGGTTGCTGCCAAACAGTCCAAGATTGGGCACTTTTTGCGTGAGGCCGGCAATGCCGACCACGTTGTCACGCTCCAGCGTGGCGCCGCTGACGACCGATACCGGCACCGGGATATCCTGCGCCAGCTCTTCGCGGTTGCGCGAGGTGACGGTGACGTTGTCGAGCGTGACGACGTCTTCGTCGGCCGCCTTCGGCGCCTCCTGCGACTGCGCGGCCGGGGCAGCGAGAATGGTCAGGGCAACGACGACGGCGGCGCTGCTCTTTCGCAGCTTGAAGATCGATGGCTGTGGTACTTGCTTGTTCATGGCTTTCTTTCTGATGGTGGAGTGGTGTGTTTGGTCAGAACGTGGCGCGCACGCTGGCGCGCAAGGTTCGGGGTTCGAGTGGGTGGATCAGGCGGCCTTCAATGCCATCGCCGCAGGCGCCACTGGCCTGTTCGGCGCGGGTGCAGGCGGCTCCCCAGTATTCGATGTCGTTGGCATTGCGGTCGAACAGGTTGAGCACATCCAAAGCGAGCTGCCAGTCCTTGTTGACGCGGTAACCGAGCTTGAGGTTGGTGGTGAAGACTGGGCGCGACTTCTGGACGCCGGTTTCTTCCAGCGCGTACTTGCCAATGAAGCGCGTGCGCAGGCCCCCAAACCAGGCCAGGCCCTGGTCAACGCTGACGCCAAGCGAGGCGGTCAGCGGCACCGCGTTGGGCACCTCGCGGCCGCCGCCCTCGACCGGCTCGCGAAAGCGTGCC
Organism: Massilia sp. CF038; assembly: GCF_900129765.1. Taxonomy (GTDB): domain Bacteria; phylum Pseudomonadota; class Gammaproteobacteria; order Burkholderiales; family Burkholderiaceae_D; genus Telluria_A. The sequence goes on along the minus strand of NZ_FQWU01000002.1, from coordinate 735,354 downwards.
CGCGAGACGGCCAGATCGGCGTCGACGATGATGCCCGGGGCCGGGGTCAGGTAGTTGGACCATTCAATGCCGTGGCGGCGGGAGGCACCGCGCGCTTCAGTGACGCCGTCGTCGCCGACAAACACCAGCTCCGAAGCGAGCGACATGCGCCACAACGAGACGCTGCTGGTCCAGCCCTTGACGGGCTGCACGCGCAGCCCCAGTTCGCCGCCCTTGGCCTGGGCGAACAGCCCCAGCTTGTCTGACGGACTGCCATCGGCCGGGTTGACGGTGCTGGTGGCGCCGCGCACATCGTTGCTGTGAAAGCCGCGCCCCCAGTTGATGAAGACTTCGATCTGTGCTGAAGGCGTGAGCACGACGCTTAGTTTGGGGCTGGTCTGGCCGGCGCTGACATCGCCACCGTTGTCGCCATTGAAGGCGCCGCCGGTCGATGTGGCGCTGGCGTCGATGCGGTCGTGGCGCACGGCGAGCGAGGTGCGCAACCAGGGCGCCCAGTCGTTGTGCCAGACACCATACATACCGGCCTCGGTCTCGCTGACGCGGTCCTGGCGAATGGTGGCGCCGCGGACACGCGCGACAGTGCGGTACAAGCCCAGGGTCCGTGCCCGGTCGTGGCGCAGTTGCAGCCCAGCGGCCAGTTCGCCGTTTTTCAGGGGAGAGCTTTGCTGCACGGCGCCACCCCAGAACAGGCGAGCGTCGGCCTGCTCGTGCTGGTCGCCCTCCGGCCCATTGATGAAGCCGGACGGCGCGGAAAACAGGTTCAGGCCATAGTCGACAAGGTAGGCGTTGGCACGGGTGCTGCCTGCGGCGTCGCTGCGCGCCCATTCAGCGCCCAGGCTGTAGCGGTGGGTCTGGCCGCCGTCGTCACCGGACAGGGCGCCGAAGCGGCCAATTTCGCCGCTGACAATGGCGCGTTCCGGCACGTGTTCAGTGGCGATCCAGTGCGAGCGGTAGGCTTGCGCAGTAAGGGCATAGCCGTTCGATGCCGTGCCCAGCGACCAGCGCAGCAAGGCGTTGACCTTGTGCAGCCGTTCCGGCTGATCCCATGGGCCATCATTGGTGCCGGCCTCGATGGCGGCGAGCAGCGCATGGTCGCCAACGCTGGTGCTGCCCGCCGCCAGTGTGCGGCGGAAGTTGTGTGGGCCGACCGTCAGGTCAATGAAGGGTTGGTCCAGAACGCGCTGATAGTCGATACGGGCCGACCCGGTTGCGGAAAAATCGCCATCTTCAGCCGCGTACACGCCTTTGCGGTAGCGCACCGTGGACACCAGTTCCGGGATCACAAAATTAAGATCCATGTAGCCCTGGCCGTGCCCGTGGCTGACCACATTCACCGGGACCCCGCCCACGGTGGTGGCAAAGTCGCTGCCGTGGTCCAGATTGAAGCCGCGCAGGAAGAACTGGTTTGCCTTGCCGTCGCCCGAATGCTGGGTAACGATCATGCCCGGGATGGTTTCGATCAGTTCGGCCGCACGCAAGAGGGGGCGAGTGGCAATCTGCTGGGCGCCGACGGTGCCTTCGGTGGCGGAATCGGCCACGCCCAGCTGTGCGCCCTCGCCAGCCTTGACCAACACCTCCTTGAGAGTGGGCACACCGCTCGCCTGCGCCGGGCCAAAGGCCGCCAGCAGCGCGGCGAGCACGGTCAGTTTGATGGTGGAGCGGTGGTGCATGAGACTTGCTTCCTTTCTGTTTATTGAAGACGGCTCTGAACTTGCGCAATACTGGCCAGGGCGCAGGCTTCATCGATATCGCTGCCGCGCGCGCCGCCCACGCCGATCGCGCCGATCACGGCGCCGCCTTTTTCTGTCAGCACGACGCCGCCGCCACGGGCGTTAAAGTTTGGATTGGCGGCGATTTTTGCGGCCAGTTCCGGATCGGTCTTGGCCTTTTCGCCCAGGGCGCCGGTGGCGCTGTTGAAGGCAAGCGCGGTCTGCGCCTTGTTGGTGCTGGACGCAACACCGCGCGCATGGGCGCCGTCGCTGGCCAGCAGGGCCTTGAGCACGCCGGCCGAATCGACCACGCTGACGCTGACCTTTTGCTGGCGCGTGCTGCAGTTGTCAACTGCCGTGCGGGCGGCCTCCAGTGCCAGGTCAAGCGCCGGGCCGCGTGCGGGTGGTGGCGGTGGTGCCGGCGGCGTTTGTGCGATGGCGCCGGTGGCGGCCAGCAGGGTCATGGATGCAAGCAGGTGTTTCATGGGTTCTCCTCAGGTTGAAATAGAAATCAGACAAAGCCGATGGCGCGGCCCGCCAGGCCAACGCTGAACCACAGCGCCAGCGAGAGCCCGGCAGTGGAGCGGGCCAGCATTGCAGCAGGCGCTTCGCGCCGCGTCACAGCGGAAAACAGGCTGGCCTGCACCAGCAGGGCCACCGCCAGCAGTGCCATCTTGGGTACGAAGGCGGCATTGCCCGCGTAGTGCACTGGCGCCGACAGGAACAGCAGCGAACCGGAACCGATGGCCAGCACCAGGCCAAGCCACAGTCCCTTGCGGGTCGAGCGCATCAGCTGTGGCAGGGGCAAGTCGCGCAGGCCCCAGCCAAGCAGGCGCAGGTTGATCAGAACGAGTGTGCTGAGCAGCAGGATCAAGCCCAGTACGTGGGCAATCTGGATGCCCAGAACAGCACTTTCTGGGGCCTTGCGCATTGCCAGGCCAAGCGCGGTCTGTTGCAGCGCTTCTGCAATTGCAATCGGTGTCATGGTGTTCTCAGGCGTAGTAAGGAATCAGGCGGCCGCCAACGGTGGCAAGGGTCCAGAACGAGAGCGACACCCAGCCGGCGATGCGGGCAGCGGCCGGTGCAACCGCCTGGTCTACCCAGGCCGCGCCCCGTTTGCCCCAGGCGAATTCGAAGGCGAGGGCGTTGGCAAGCGCAATGACGATGGCGACGCACTTGGCAAGGAAAGCCGGGTTGGTGATCATGGTGTCGGCTTCGGCCCAGAGCAGCAGCAGGCCGCTGCCGAAGGTGAGCGCAAAACCGGTAAAGATCCAGCGGCGCAGCTGCAGCAGAATGCGCGAGATCGGCACGTGCGGCAGGAACACGCCGATCAGGCGCAAATCGGTAAAGAAGATCAGCCCGAACGACAGTGCAAGGCCGAGCAGGTGGATGCCCTCGATCAGCGGAAACAGGATCAGCGACTCGCGCAAGGCGGTGCCGATGGCTGATTCACTGATCTGGCGTGCAATTTCGATCGGGTCCATGGTCCTGCCTTATTTGGTGACGGCGGCTACTTTGGGCGCGGGTGCGGCGATCCTGGTCAGCTTGCCGCCTTCTGCTTCGTAATCCTGCACGCCAACCGCGCCGGCCACCTTGAAGCCCTTGGCCAGCAGCGCGTCTGCCGCTTTCAGCGCACGTCCGGCATGGTTCGAAATCGTGATCAGGCTGCGGTCACGCGGGATGAAGACGGCGCCGCTTTCAATGTCCTTCGCTTGCACGCTGAGGTAAGTCGGGAAGCCGCCGATGGCGGTGATCTCGTCCGGGCGGCGCACGTCGACCAGCAGCACCTGGTCCGGGTAGGTAAGCAGGCCATCAAGCTGCTGGCGATTGAGCTTCTGGGTGATGGCCTTGTACGGTTCCGCGGCCGCGGCCGGTGCGGCCGGGGTCTGCTGGGCCCATGCCAGGCCGGTGCTGAGGATCAGTGCTGCTGCGGTCAAGACGGTTGCTGCCTTCATGGTGTGCTCCTGTGGTTGAGTGGGTGTGCTTGCCCTGTTGTCGATAGCAGGGAGCGTGCCAGCGTCGATGGATGTGCCCAAGTCCTTGATTTGACGGGGCTCCTGGTGCGCTTGCATGCGCGGCATGGCGCTGTTGCTGCTGAGTTCGCAACAGGGGTGGGCTGTGTGTGCTGCCATGCCAGCAGCATGGCCACAGCAGCTTGCGCATAGCGCCTGCCAGATCAAGGTGTTAGCGCAATCGCTTGCGTGGCACGAAGGTTGCTCACCAAGGAAGGCCTGCGATACATGTCGCGTTCTTCAACTTCAACACTGGAGCAAAGTATGTCAATCAACACCAAGCACTTGCGAGCCGGCGTGACCGGACTGGCGTTTGTGCTGCTGGGCGCTGCGGCGCCGGCCGATGCGCACCATGCCTTCGCCGCCGAATTCGATGCCGCGCAGCCGATCGAACTGAAAGGCACCATCACCAAGGCCAAGTGGGTCAATCCACACAGCTGGCTGTTCTTCGATGTGAAAGGCAGTGACGGGAAGGTCACCAACTGGGGTGTGGAATTCGGCGCACCGAACGCGCTGGCCAACAAGGGCTTGTCCAAAGCCGATCTCAAACTGGGCGATGAGGTATCAATCAAAGGATACCGTTCCAAGAATGGTGAAGCCTTCGGCTACAGCGTGTATATCACGCTGGCCGACGGGCGCACCTTCCAGACTGGCGGCGCGCAGGATGCACCGTCTGCCCCAGCACGTGCGGGAGGCTGATCTTGAGTGCATTGATTGAGCAGCCGCGCAAGCGGCGCCGCCACGCTCTGGCCCTGTTTGTCGCCCTGAGCGTGGCGGCAGGTATGGCACCGGCAGCAGCGCCAGCACAAAAAATTCCGCGCACGGTCAGCGGCAAGCCGGATTTTTCGGGCATATGGGAGACCACCAGCGCGGCAGATTACGACCTGGAGCCGCATGCGGCGCGCAAGGATGCGCCACCCGGCGCAGGCGTGGTCGAAGGCGGCACGATTCCGTATCTGCCGGCAGCGCTGGAGCAGCGCAAGAAGAACTTCGCCGCGCGCGAGACGGCAGACCCACGCGTCAAGGGCTGGACCCTGGGAACGCCACGCGCTGTGTATTCGCGTGAGCCGTTCCAGATTTTTCAGCGTCCGCGCGACATCACGCTGTTCCACCAGTTTGGCCACTCGGTGCGCACCATCCACACCAACGGCACGCCACATCCGGGTGGGGAAACCCACGAGTTCTGGCTGGGCGACTCGCGCGGCAGCTGGGAAGGCGACACCCTGGTCGTGGACGTGAAGGACTTCAACGACGAGACCTGGCTGGACCGGGCCGGCAACTTCCACAGCGATGCGTTGCACGTGGTCGAGCGCTGGACCTACCTGGACCCGAACACGATCGAGTACAAGGCAGTACTGGAAGATCCGAAGGTTTTCTCTAAACCGTGGAGCATCAGCGTTCTTCTGCACCGTCACCGCGAAAAGAACTTCCAGCTGATCGAAGACTACCGTACCACGCTCGACTACGAGCAGTTTTATCCGCCCAAGCCAAATTGAGGACAGCATGAACAATCACACAGCGGCCGCCATTGCGCTGCTCTTTCTCGCGCCCCTGCCGGCGCTGGCGCAGCAAGCCGGTGCGACGCCTGACGGCACGCGCCGCATCGCCTTCGAGCCCAGCTTCACCCAGATCGCGGAAGGCAAATGGACCGGCAAACGTCTGCCGGATGGTCAGCCCGACGTGCAAGGGCACTGGTCAAACACGATCTCGAACCACAGTAACTTCACCGATCCGCAAGGTGGCATCCCGGGCGACCCGACGCCGCCGCGCAAACCGCTGGGACCACGCGAATCGCGGGCGCCTAGCCGGGTCAGCGATCCGGCCGATGGCCAGATCCCGTTCCAGCCGTGGGCACGCGCGAAGCAGCAGGAGTTTCTGGCGAACTTCCATAATCCGACCAAGCCTGAATACATCGAGCCTTTGGCGCGCTGCGCACCGGCCGGCATTCCCAAGTCGCTGATGTGGCATGGCTACGAGATTCGCCAGTATCCTGGCTACGTGCTGTTCCTGTTCGATTCGGGCAGCCGCATCATCCATCTGGATAGCAAGCCCCATCTGCCGGAACAGATCAAGCTGTGGAACGGGGATTCGCGCGGCCACTGGGAAGGCAACACGCTGGTGGTGGACGCAGCCAATAACAACGGCAAGGCGCTGTTTGGCCGGACCGGCGAATTCGCCAGCGAGAATCTGAAGGTGGTGGAGCGGTATATCTTTGCGCCGAATGGCCAGCGCTACAACTACGTGGGCACCTTTACCGACCCCACCGTGTACACGCGTTCATGGACGGCGACGATTCCGGCGCGCCGGCGTGATGGCAGCGATGTGACCGATGGCTGGCATTACGAAGTGGCGATCAATCAGGCCAATGGCAAGCCGGTCGTTGAACGCTATGAACGCATTTGCGCCGAAAACAATATCGGTTTCGGCAGCGTCGCCAAAACGCCGGCGAAATAGCCGGCGCCGGGTTCAATTCTTCTTGAGCGGGGCAGGCCACTTGAGCGGTGGCTGCTTCGCGTTGGGATACCAGTAAATGCTGTGGCAATGCTCACAAGCCTGATCCAGCTTGCCGCCGGCGACCAGCAGTCTGGCGGGATCTTTGGCGTCGATGGCGTGCAGTGCTTCTCCCGCTGCGTCCTGCAGGCCGCGCGCAGCCCCATGAAAGCGCGCCGGGTCGGCGTCGATGGCCTTGCGCGTTTCGTGGGGCGAGAAGATGCCTTCGACGTGAGCGTCTTCGGTTGCCTTGCCGCCATGGGTGACGGCGCGATTTTCCATCATCAGCAGATTGGCTGCCTCTTGCAGCGCGATGGCGTGATTGCGCACGGCTTGCCATTCCTGCGCCGTGCGCGGGTATTTTTCTTCAATACCCTTGGCGGTGGTTTCGCTGCTAACCGCCTCCCATAACACGTCGGCGGACGGGTCGACAATCGACACCATCAAATCCTGGATTGAAGCGACCGCCTGGAACGGCGCCTTTGGTGGGATGGGTTTCTCGGGCGCGCGGGTGCAGGCGGCAAGGGTCAATATCGCGCCGGCGACGCATACTGCAGGGTTCAATCTATTCATGATTTTCCTGTGTGGTTTCAAGAGGGTGCGCGCTTGTCCTTGGCACCCTTGTGCTGCGCTTGACTGTGCCCTGGCATTGGGGGAAGCTGGTGTGATGGAAGATCGAATCGACATATTGGAACGTGAAGTCAGTGCGATCAAGACGGAAATCGCCGTGATCAAATCGACGTGCTGCGTGCGCCAGGATCTTGTCGAACTCGACAAACGGGTCGCACGAATCGAGATTAAATTGGCGGCAATGGAAACCAGACTTGCGTCGCTGGAAGCGGACGTTGATCAGCTTAAGAAAGATGTCGCACAGCTCATGATCATGGTGGCTCACCTTGAGTCAGGTCTCAACAGGTACGCCACCAAAGAAGACCTGCTTGCGCTTGAAATCCGCATGAAGCAATGGATGATCCGGTTCGGAATTTCCCTCGTCATCGTTACCACCAGCATCCAGGCGGCACTTTTTCAAGCGTACCGCTGACGTGAAAACGGCCATGGGGGAATCATGGCCGCTTGCACGTTCAGACTAGCTGATCACTTCTTGCTTGGCAGGTAGATCTGGTCGAACAGACCGCCGTCGGCAAAGTGGGTCTTCTGGGTCTTGGTCCAGCCACCGGACGCTTCTTCGATGGTGAACAGCTTGACCTTCGGGTATTGCGCTGCGTATTTCTTGGCGATTTTTTCCGAGGTAGGGCGGTAGTAGTTCTTCGCCGCGATTTCCTGGCCTTCGTCGCTGTACAAGTATTGCAGGTAGGCTTCCGCGACTTTGCGGGTACCACGCTTGTCGACCACCTTGTCAACCACCGAGACCGGCGGTTCGGCCAGAATACTGACGGAAGGGGCGACGATTTCGACCTTGTCCGGGCCCAGTTCCTTGATTGCGAGCAGGGCTTCATTTTCCCAGGCCAGCAGTACGTCGCCAATGCCACGTTCCACAAAGGTGGTGGTGGCGCCGCGGGCACCCGAATCCAGCACCGGCACGTTTTTATACAGCTTGGACAGGTATTCCTTGGCAGACGCTTCGGTGCCGCCCGGCTGCTTCAAAGCATAGCCCCAGGCTGCCAGATAATTCCAGCGCGCGCCGCCCGAGGTTTTCGGGTTGGGAGTGATGATGGAGATGCCAGGCTTGACCAGGTCAGCCCAATCCTTGATGCCTTTTGGATTGCCTTTGCGCACCAGGAACACAATGGTCGAGGTGTAAGGCGAGCTATTGTGCTGCAAACGTTTTTGCCACTGCGGATTGAGCAGGCCACGTTCGCCGATGGCGTCGATATCGTAAGCAAGCGCGAGCGTGACGACGTCTGCTTCGAGACCGTCGATCACCGTGCGCGCCTGCTTGCCTGAGCCACCGTGCGATTGCTTGACGGTGACGTTGTCACCGGTTTTGGCTTTGTATTGCTTGGCGAAGGCCGCGTTGAAGTCCTGGTACAGCTCCCGCGTCGGATCGTACGACACGTTGAGCAGCGTAACATCGGCAGCAACTGCCGCCTGCGAGAACAGGGCAAGCGCGATCAAGGACTGACTTATCTTCTTCAACAACATGGTGGCTCTCTCTTGGAAAGTGTTCGGGTACAACTAGAATAAATCCCGAGCAAGAGAAAGAACACGAATTAAATCAGCTTTGCATATGCGCTTTTTAGTGCGCCTTTGACAAAATGAGCAGCCAGCGCTTCATGAGCAGGACTTCGACGTGGCCAGGCTCGACCCCGGTATCGCACTCGATCAGCGGGTTGACCGGGTAGTAGCGCTTGCGGAAATCGCGCGTGACCAACACTTCACGGCGGCCAAGGCGCATCATGAATGGGGTAGGAGCGTATTGCATGCCGAAATTACTGTTTAATGTGGTCATGGCGAATCCCTTGTTGTTGGTTTTGCGTTGATCAAGAGATTCCAGAATAGCACAACTACTGTATAAATCCACAGTTACTGTACGAATAACCAGTAAATTTTTATTTTGTGGTGTTTTTGACGATGTTATGATGCCTATCCGCAACTTATTCTCAATTTTCTAAGGCAGTATCATGGCGCAAGCACGGGTGCTCAGTCCTGAAGTCTTCAACGTCATCAGGAAAGATGTGGCTAGCTACATCAAGAAGAAGCTCAAGGGCATGGAGATTGAAGTCACCGACATGGACTTGCACAATTCGTCGCAAACGCGCACGCTGCGGGTGTATGTGACGCTGGGCCGCACCACCAACCTGAAAGCGCTGTATCTGGCCGAGCGGATGGTGACCCAGGAGCTGATGCACGAATTCCGAGTCCAGGTGCATGCCTTCTACTGGCGCTACATGCCCGAGGAAAAACCTGCGGAAGAAGTGCGCCCGGCGCCTTCGCCGCCTGCCGGCTGAGGTGCAATCATGGCCAGTCAAAAGATTTTGGTGGTGGACGATTCGGCCTCGCAGCGCATGCTGGTGGCCGCACTGCTGACGCAGGAGGGTCATCAGGTCATCATGGCGTGCGATGGCGAAGAGGCCGTGCGCCTGTCCAAAAGCGAGCTGCCGGACCTGATCATCATGGATATTGTCATGCCTGGTTTAAATGGTTTCCAGGCCACGCGGGCCATCACCAGCGACGAAGCCACCTGGCACATTCCCGTCATTCTGCTCACCAGCAAGGATATGGATTCGGACCGGGTGTGGGCCTTGCGCCAGGGCGCCACCGCCTTCATGAACAAGCCACTCAACCACAGCGCACTGCTCGAACTGGTCAATACCCTGGCTTGAACCGCCGAGCGCGTTGCAAGGTCAATCCTGCAACTGGTATCGTGATGGCTTGTTTCCCATCCGCCCTCTATGAAGCAACGTTATCCCCGCTTGCACCGGCACCTTGCCGCGCGCCTCAATCCGGACGAGCAATTCGGCCTGCACCTGACCGTGGGCGTCATCTTGCTGGTGATTGCCGCCGTCCTGTTTGCCCTCATCGCCAACAACGTTGTCGCCAATGCCGAGATCACGCACATTGATCAGGCACTGGCGCAGTGGTTCCACCAGTTTGCGCGCAGTCCCTGGACACCGCTGGTGCTTGCCTTTACCAACTGGAATCATCCCATCGGGATTCTACTCATGGCCCTGGTGCTGGCCTGCGTGCTGCACTGGCGCCGTGAGCCTTACTGGCTGCTGGCACTGGTGCTTGCAGTGCCGGGCGGCCTGATTCTAAATGTTTTGTTAAAGTACACATTCCAGCGCGTGCGGCCCAGTTTTGAAGAGCCGCTGGTCAGTCTTGCCACCTTCAGTTTCCCTAGCGGCCACACTTCCGGCGCCACGGTACTGTACGGCTTTCTGGCGGCCTGGCTGGTGTGTTCCGTGCGTAGCCGGGTGCTGCAAGTGGCTGTCATGCTCGCCGCCTTGACCATGGTGGTGCTTGTCGGTTTTAGCCGCCTGTACCTGGGAGCCCATTTTATGAGCGATGTACTGGCTGCCATGGCGCTCGGCAGCGCCTGGCTGGCAATCTGCATCACGGGGGTGTCGACATTGCGAAGACGCACCGAGGGACGCAGTATCACTTAATCGGAGACAAGCCTGAGCACCATCGCAGTCATCATCAACGGCAGTGCCGGCAGCGGGCACGACGATGCCCAGGCCAGTTCCTTGCGCGAAAAATTCAGTGCCCATGGCATGCAGGCGCGTGTGACGCTCGCCGGCAGCGGCGAGGAAATGATTGCTGCCGCCAAGGCGGCGCTGGCGGAAGGCTTGTTGATTGTGGTCGCTGGCGGCGGCGACGGCACCATCAATGCCGTCGCTTCTGTGCTGGCGGGCACCGATACCGCGTTTGGCGTGCTGCCGCTTGGCACGCTGAATCACTTTGCCAAAGACATGGGGATTCCCCTCGATCTGGACGATGCCGTGGCCAATGTGGCACAAGGAACGCCGCGAAGGGTCGACGTGGGCGAAGTGAACGAACGCATTTTTTTAAATAATTCGAGCCTGGGCCTGTACCCGGATATTGTGCGCGACCGCGAAAAGCAGCAGCGCCGGCTGGGGCGGGGCAAGTGGCTGGCGGCCCTGTGGGCGGCCATCGGCGCGCTGCGCCGCTACCCGTTCTTGCATATCAGCTTTACGCTGGACGGGGGGCGCGCGCATACGCGCCGCACACCCTTTGTTTTTATCGGAAACAACGAATACACAATGGAAGGATTTTCCATTGGCGAGCGCAGCCGCCTTGATGGCGGCAGCCTGAGCCTGTACGTGGCGCAGCGCCCCGGCCGCCTGGGCTTGCTGCGTCTGGCCTGGAGCGCCTTGCGGGGGCGACTGGCACAAGAACGTGATTTCGACGTCCTCAGTACGGCCAGCATGGAAATTGACACCCATCACCCGCGCTTGCGCGTGGCCACCGACGGCGAGGTGACGGTCATGGCCACGCCGCTGCGTTATCGCATTCGGCCGGGCGCGCTGCGCGTCATCGCGCCAAAATAAGGAGATTGCATGCGTACCCTGGTTCATCTGTCTGATTTGCATTTCGGTAAGGTCGACGACAAGCTGCTGGCCCCCTTGCGCGATCTGGTGCACAAGATCAATCCCGATGTGGTGGTGGTGTCGGGCGACCTGACGCAGCGCGCCAAGAGTGAAGAATTTGAACAGGCGCGGGCCTGGCTCGACACCTTGCCTGGCCCGCAAATCATTGTGCCGGGCAACCACGATATTTCGCTGTACAACGTGTTCCGGCGTTTCCTGCAGCCGCTCACACGCTACAAGCGCTACATTACCGACGACCTCGATCCGATCTTCGTGGACGAGGAAATCGCGGTGCTGGGTGTGAACACGGCGCGTTCGCTGACCTTCAAGGATGGCCGGGTGAACGAAGAACAAGTGTCCGTGATCCGTCAGCAATTGAGCGGTTTGCCACCCGAGATCGTGCGCATCATCGTCACTCACCATCCCTTCGATCTGCCGGTCACCAACGATGAGGATGACCTGGTCGACCGGGCGCCCATGGCCATGCGCGCGTTTGCCGAGTGCGGTGTCGACGTGCTGCTGTCCGGTCATATGCACACCAGCCACGCGGGCAATACGAGCGAGCGCTACCAGATGAGCGAGTACGCGGCGCTGGTGGTCCAGGCTGGCACCGCCACCTCAACCCGGGGACGTGGTGAAGTGAACTCTTTCAACGTGGTGCGGGTCGAACCAGAGCGCGTGGAAGTGGACCGCTATGGTTGGGACGAAGTGGGCAAGGCGTTTTCCAAGATGAAAACCGAGCCCTTCCTGCGGCGTGGCAATGTATGGTCCGCCCATACCGATGGACTGTTCGCGGCTGGCATTTAAGCTGCGCCCCGTTCAAATCCAGTATTCGGTCAGGCGCGAGGCCATTTCCTTGATGCGGTCAATCCAGGGGCGGTCACGCCAAGCGTCCAGAGTGATTTCCTTGGAATCGCGCAAGTCTTCGGCAAACGCGCTTTCCATGTCGCGGCCAAAGGCGGAGTCGACCACCACGACGTTCAGTTCGTAGTTGTGCAAGAAGCTGCGCCGGTCGATATTGGCCGAGCCCACAGTCGACCAGGTGCCGTCAATCACGGCGGTCTTGGCATGCAATACGGCCACTTGCAGCTGGTAGATCTTGACGCCGCCGCTCAATAGTTGGTCGTAAAAGGAATGGCCTGCATGCATGACCAGGCCGTGATCGCTTACGCCTGGCAATACCAGCTTCACGTCCACGCCGCGCTTTGCTGCCAGAACCATAGCCTCAACAAACTGGCGGTCCGGCACAAAATAAGCCGAGGTAATGTGGATCGAGCTTTTGGCTTCCTGAATGGCCAGCATGAAGGCTTTGTAGATCTCTGAATCGCGCTGGGGATCGGTGGCCAGCACGCGCACAATCTTGTCGCCCACGGGCGCGAGCGGCGGGAAATAGGTGCTTTCGGTCAGTTCGCCACCTTCCTGGTCCACCCAGGCATCAATGAAGTGCCATTGCAGGGCTGCCACAGCGGGGCCTTCGATCTTGATGTGGGTGTCGCGCCAGCCTACCTTGTCCTTGTCGCTGGCCTCGGGTTTGCGCTTGGAGCGGAAGAAGGAACTGTTGGCGTAGGTACTACTGATGTTGATGCCGCCCGTGAAGGCGATTTTTCCATCGACCACCATCAATTTGCGGTGGTCGCGATTATTTAATTCCCACTTGCCGCCGCGCTGGGTCGGGTTCAAGGGGTTGAAGGCGACCACGTTGATCCCGCCCGCTTTCAGGCGGTCGAAGAATGCCTGCGGCGTGCCAAAGGCGCCGACCGCGTCATACATGACGTTGACTACCACGCCTTGCTTGCGCTTTTCAATTAGCAGGTCGGCAAACTGGAGGCCGATCTCGTCCTGGTCAAAAATGTAGGTTTCCAGATTGATCGAGGTTTTGGCTGCGCTGACTGCCGCCATCATTTCCTTCATCGTGGCAGGGCCATCGAACAGCAGGGTGACTTTGTTGCCGGCGATAAGTGGTACACCCGTGGCCGCTTCTTCCAGTACAGCCAGGGCTTTCATGTCGGGCGTTGCCTTGGCCCAGCGCCGCGCCAGCAGATCGGCCGCCTGCTTGCGCGCCAATGTTCCCCTAGGCAGCGCGATGGTCGGATTTTCCTTGGCCACGGCAACGCTGTCGGCGTTCACCTCCGGCAAGGAAGCGCAGGCCGACAGCGCCAGGACGCAGGCGAGAAGGGCGGTGTGGGCCGCGGCGCGCAAGATACTCATGTTGATCCCCTTGAAGACAGGCTGTCGATGGCGCCCGCAGGCGTGTGTTTTGGTCCGATCAAAAAGTCGATCGGTGCGTAGAGGAAGCGCCGGCCCATGGTGCGGATCAGGGCGATGCCTTGCTTGAAGCGTACTTTTCGTGCCCGCAATGCCACCCACAGGGCCAGTGCGAAGCTGACCACCAGGTTGACGATGCCAATCGACAAGAAGCCGCCAATCGAGGTGAGGGCAAGCTCCAGGCTCATGCGCTGGTCCAGCGCGACCCAGGCAGTGGCGAAATTGGCGGCCGAGAAGGTGACGTGGCGGATGTCCAGCGGCAGGCCAAGCAGATAGCCCAGGGTACCGATGGTGCCCAGCAAAATACCGAAGAAGAAATTGCCCATCAAGCCGCCCAGATTGTTTTCCAGGTACAGGCCCAGACGTTGCAGGCGTTCCGGCCCCAGCAGGCCGCGCAAGGCGCGCAACTGGGTGACGCGCTGCGCCATCTGGGTATACAGGGCTTTGTTGTCGTAGTAGCCGGAAATGAGCCCGGCGACGAACAGACACACACCGGCAATGGCCGCGTAGAACAAGGCGGGACTGCCGATGGGATTGATATCTTGCAGCATGTGATGGGCTTTTTCGGGCGACACCAGGTGCTTGCCCGTCAGGCTGACCCAGCCGAATGCAATCAGATAGGCCACGGGCAGCACAGTGGCCAGATTGCCCAGCACGGCGATGCACTGGGTGCGAAACACTTTGCTGATCAGGTCGGCCATGCTGTCCAGGTCGATGGTGCGCCCATCCTTGCTGGACAAGCCACTGGCAATGCGCGAGGCGGTCATGGCCGGCTGCTTGGTCGCAATGGTGAAGTGCAAGGTGTGGATCAGGACAAAGCCGAGCGAATAGTTCATGCTGAACAGGAAGGCTTCCACCAGGGGCGCTGCGCGCAGGCTGCTCATCAGAATCTTGATCAGTGCCATGAAGCCGACAATCACACCGGCGCCGGCCGAGGACAGGAACATGCCGCCCAGTTCGCGCCGGCTGTCTGCAATGTAATGCTCGCCTGTGCGGCTGGCGTTTTCGGTGACATTGCGGGCCAACAGGTCGATATTGGCAGCCACCATCTCGCGCACGGCGTATTTCTTGTTGTGCGCTTCGATCAGTTCTTCTGCCAGCGCAATGGCGGCAGCGCGGCGTAGCGAGGTGGGCGGTTCGCTGGCAGGCGTGGCCTCGTCGGCCTTCTGGGCCAGATCCAGCGTGGGCGCCGCTGGCAGCGCGCCCGACAGATCCACCAGGAACAACAGCTTGCGCAGACGGTCGATGCTTTGCGTGAGCGCGAGCAAAAGGTAGGTCAGGGCCACGCTGGTGCCCTGGGTGGCCGCATTCTTGCGCACCTTGTCGATGACGGCGCTGCACTGGTCCAGCATCACCAGCAAGTGGCGCGCATCTTCCGGCGGGGCACCATCGGCCAGCAAGCGTTCATAGCCATCGAGGTAATCGTTGACCTCGATATTTTGCATCAGGAAGGGCGAATCGAAGTCTTCAATCTCGGCATGGCTGCGCAGCAGACGCGGCTCCAGACCCAGAGCGCAGACGCGGCAGGACAGAGTGCGGATGGCCTCAAGCATGCCCAGCAGCAGCGTGCGGCCCGGGTCGGCCGGCGCCGTGTGCGCGGCAGGCTTGGCAGCGGCGACGGTATCGAACAAGGCCAGCCAGTCGGGCGTGGGCACGGCGCTGATCCAGAGGTAGTCGGTGTCGGCGTACAGCACCTGGTCGATGGCGTCGCTCAGGTAAATATCGCCCAGGGCCGGCGGCAGGAAACGGTAGGCCAGCCGGCGCTTGAGTTCAGTAACAAAGCCGTCGTTCGACAAAATGCCAATGTCGGTATACAAGCTGGCATGACGGCGGCTGTCGAGCAGGCGCGCCAGATAGCTGTGCAGGGCCGAGGCGTGCGCAGGGTTGCCCTTGAGCAGTTGCGTCAAGGTGCGGACGGCGTCGGCCGCAGCGGCCGGCGGCTGGCGGCGCGAAGGGCGCAAGTGTTCCACCAGCGTGACCAGTAAATCAATGCGGTCGCTATGCGGATCGATGCGTTCCAGTGTTGCGAGCATGGGGAAAAATAAGGCTGGGAGAAAAATACAGTGTACTTCCGGTAAGGCTTGCAACTTTGTACGGTAGCGTACGCAAGGCGCGTTTCTTATACGCATCATCGCTGCTGCTGCCATCGGCGGTCGCTTCGGTTACACTCGATATCCCACCAGAGAGGATGCGTATGTACCTGACTTATTTCAATGGCCAATGGGCCGAAGGCAATGTGCCCTTGTTTGGCGCGATGGATCACAGCGTCTGGCTGGGTTCCTCGGTTTTCGACGGTGCGCGCGCCATTGCCGGGAGACTGCCCGATCTGGCGCTGCACTTGCAGCGCGTAATCCATTCTGCCGAACGGCTGGGCCTGCAATGCCCGCTGTCGGTGGCCGAGATGACCGCCCTGGTGCATGAAGGGGTGGCAAAATTCCCTGCTGACGCGGCACTGTATATCCGGCCCCTGGTGTTCGGCCGCGAGGGTTTCCTGATTCCCGAGCCCCAGCAAAGCGGCTTTGCCCTGACCTTGTTCGATGCGCCGATGCCGCCGTTTACCGGCTTTTCGGCGTGCCTGTCGCGCTTGCGCCGTCCGGACGCGAGCATGGCCCCCACCGATGCCAAGGCGTCGGCGCTGTACGCCAATTCCACCCGCGTGATGCGTGAAGCAAAGGAACGCGGCTTCGACAATGGCGTGGTGCTCGACAGCGCTGGCGCGGTGGCCGAATTTGCCACCTCGAATCTGTTCCTTGTCACGGCGGCAGGCAAGGTGGTGACTCCGGTGCCCAACGGCACCTTCCTGGCCGGCATTACCCGGGCCCGCGTGATTGCCTTGCTGGCCGAGGCGGGCGTGGCCGTGGAGGAGAGGACGGTCTTGCCGCAAGAACTGGATACGGCAGTGGAGATTTTTAACACCGGTAATTATGGCAAGGTCACCCCTTGCGTGCGCTACGAAAACCGGCAACTGGCGGTGGGGCCCATCGCCACGCTGGCGCGCGACCGTTACCTGGCCTACACCGAACTGGCTTGATTGCGGGCGGGGGCGACGGCTGGGGCTGATTCGATGAAGACCCGCTGCACCAGCGGGTAGCCGGTCTTGATCTGGCCATCGATGGCCTCGAACAGCTGGTGGACGCGGGCCCGATCAGTGGCCGGCCGGATCGTCAAGCTGATGTTGGCCAGCACATACTCGGGCCCGATGTGCATGGTGAGTATCTCGTTGACGCGTTCAATTTCGGGCATGCCCTGCAACAAGCGCCTGATGCCTTCGACCACTTCGGTGCCCGCGCTTTCGCCAATCAGCAAACCTTTGGTTTCGCGTGCCAGCAGCAGGGCGGTGGCAGCCAGGATCAGGCCGATCAGGATCGACGCCAGCGCGTCGTACACCAGCTGGCCCGTGAGGTGGGCCAGCACCAGGCCGGCCAGTGCCACCAGCAGACCCAGCAGGGCGGCACTGTCTTCCAGAAAGACCGCAAAGGTGGTCGGATCCTTGCCGGCTCGCATGGCAGCGAGGTAACCGCGCTTGCCTTTTTGCTTGCGAAATTCCTTGAAAGCCACCCGCCAGGAAAAGCCTTCAAACACCAGGCTCAGACCGAGGACGATGAAATTGACCATCGGACTCTCGATGCTGCCTGGCGACTGGAGATGGTGGATGCCCTGAAACAGCGAGACGCCGGCGCCCAGCGAGAAAATCAGCAGGGCGACCACGAAGCTCCAGAAATAAATTTCCTTGCCATGCCCGAAGGGAAAGCAGGGATCGGCAGGCAGGGTGGCACGCCGCAAGCCATACAGCAGCAGTGCTTCGTTGCCCGTATCGACCAGGGAATGCACGCCTTCGGACAGCATGGCCGAACTGCCTGTGTACATGGCGGCAGCAAACTTGGTGATGGCAATGAGCAGGTTGCCGGCCAGTGCGGCGTAGATGACTTTCTTGTTGCCGTCTGGCATTTGTTAACCTGGGTGAGCGCGCTGAACCGCCATTCTCGGCCGCGCGACGGCAGCGGTCTGTACGCGATCTCACCGTGTGGCTGACGCTCAGTTCTTGCGCGGCGGCAGGGGCGGTGGTTTCAGATTGCCGCAATCGGCCCCCAGCCACCGGCCGGCGCTGTGCATGGTGGTTGTTTCGGGCTTGCCCTTCACGCTCGATGTCATGCGCAAATCCATGGTGTAGGCACGGTCGCCGTCCAGGTGCACAGTGCCTTCGCCACTGGCGGGCGGTTCGGTACAGGTGAAGCGCATCTGGATGGTGTCGCCTACCTGCGGCAAACGCTGGTGGGTACAGTTGCCTGTCTGTTGCATGGGCAGTTCGTTGCGCTCGACCATGTCGCGGCTCATGCACATGGTGACCTTGACGCCGTCCGCGCTCACGCCGGACATGGCCGCGCCCGCGTGCCGGGCCATCATGTCTTCCATCATCTTGCGCTGTTCCGGCGGCATGGCTGCCAATTGCTTTTGGAGCTGCGCCATCTGACGCCCCATCTGGCTATCTTTGGCGCCCACCTTGTTGTCGATCTCCCATAAGCCAGGCCGCATGCTTTGTGACTGAGCGGGAACTACAATTGCGGAGAGGAAAACTAACGCCAGCGCGGGCAGGGGGCGGGTCATGGTGGGCTCCTTTCAAGATGCCTTAGTCTAGCGCGATTGTTTGCGCTTGCAAGCGGGGAATGGATAGAATGCGGCCATGCTTTTTTTCTTTGTGCAGCCCTGATTGGAACTTATGAAACTGCTTTCCGCCCTCATGCTTAGCGCCGGCATCTTGTCGCCCACCTTGTTGCACGCAGCCGCAGTGCCTGGCGCACCGGCGGCGCAGGCGGGACGCCATGGCGCACCTGTCAAGGTCACCAGCGTGGAAGGCATTACCGAATACCGGCTGGCCAACGGCATGCGGGTATTGCTGTTTCCTGACGCGAGCAAGCCCACCCTGACCACCAATATTGTCTACATGGTGGGCTCGCGCCACGAAAACTACGGCGAAACAGGCATGGCCCATTTGCTGGAACATTTGCTGTTCAAGCCGACCAAGAACTTCGGCCTGAAAAAAGGCACGCCCAGCGTGGTGCAGGTACTCAATGCCAGCGGCGCCGAATTCAATGGCACCACCTGGTACGACCGCACCAATTACCATTCGACCTTCCCGGCCAATGACGCCAATTTGCGCCAGATGCTGGCGCTCGAGGCCGACCGCATGGTCAATTCACCGATCGACCAGAACGATCTGTGGAATGCCAAGACCGGCAAGGGCGAAATGACGGTGGTGCGTAACGAATTCGAGATGGGCGAAAACGATCCCGTGAACGTCACCACCGAACGCTTGCAGGCGGTTGCCTTTGATTGGCATAACTACGGCAAATCGACCATTGGTGCGCGGTCCGACATCGAACAGGTCGACGTGGCGCGCCTGCGCGCGTTCTACCAGCGCTACTATCAGCCCGATAACGCCCTGCTGATGGTGGCTGGCCGCTTTGACGAAGCCAAGGTGCTGGCCCAGATCAATGACTTGTTCGGCCGTATTCCCAAGCCGTCACGCAAGCTGACCCCGACTTACACGCGCGAACCAGTGCAGGATGGCGAACGCGCCGTCACGGTGCGCCGGGTGGGCGGCACCCAGTATGTCGGTGCCGGCTACCACACGGCGCCGTCGGGCCACCCCGATGCAGTGGCGCTGGAAGTGCTGGGACATATCCTGACCGAGGCGCCGGCAGGGCGCCTGCACAAGGCGCTGGTCGAATCCAAGCTGGCCACCAGCGTGAGCAGCGATTCGGTCAGCAACCTGGAACCCGGCTATCGGATCTTCGGCGCGGTGGTGCCGAAAGAGCTGGCGCTGGGCGATACCGAGGCGGCCATGCTCAAGGTGCTGGAAAACCTGAAGGCGCAGCCCGTCACGGACGCGGAAGTGGCGCGCGCCAGACTGAACATGATGAAGCAGATCGAGCTGGCCGCGAACGACACGGCATCGCTGACGGTGGCGCTGACCGAGGCCATGGCAGCGGGCGACTGGCGCCTGTTCTTCGTGCAGCGCGATCAGCTGGAGAAAATGGACGCGGCAACGGTGCAGGCGGCAGCGGAAAAATATCTGAAGCCGTCCAACCGCACCCTGGGGCGCTTTATCCCCACCGATGCGGCCGAGCGCACCGAAGTCCCAGCTGCGGCCGATGTGAGTGGCCAGGTCGATGGTTACCGTGGCCGCGCGCTGGCGGCGCAGGGCGAGTCGTTCGACCCGAGTCCGGCCAATATCGAAGCGCGCCTGGAGCGTTTCACGCTGCCGAACGGCCTGCGTGGCGCATTGCTGTCGAAGACCACCAAGGGTGGCGTTGTCAACCTGACGCTGCAGATGCGCACCGGCAGCGCCGATGCACTGAAGGGACGGGGCGACGCGGCAGCGCTGACGGCAGCCTTGCTGGCACGCGGCACCGAACGCTTGACGCGCCAGGATATCCGCGATGCCTTCGACAAGCTGGGGACCGTGGTCAATATGGGTGGCGGCGCTACCGGCGTAAGCGTGTCGCTCATGACCAAGCGCGCCAACCTGGCGGCCTCGCTGGCGCTGGTGGCCGAAATTCTCAAGACCCCAACCTTCCCCGAGACCGAATTTGCCGAAATCCTGCGCCAGCAGATCAACGCCATCGAACAGCAGCTTCCGGAGCCGCAGGCACTGGCCGACAACGCCAGGTCGCGCCTGGTCGATGCCACGCCCGAAGGGCATGTCAACCACGTGCGGACGCTGCCGCAGCAGCTGGCCGACCTGAAGGCAGT
The DNA here is from genome assembly GCF_900129765.1 of Massilia sp. CF038. GTDB lineage: Bacteria > Pseudomonadota > Gammaproteobacteria > Burkholderiales > Burkholderiaceae_D > Telluria_A. The sequence goes on along the minus strand of NZ_FQWU01000002.1, from coordinate 715,113 downwards.
GAGCCTGGCAGACGTGCGTGCCTTCCACCGCGATTTCTACGGGGCCAACAACATCACCCTGGCCGTGGTGGGCGACTTTGACGCAGCCGCGCTCAAGGCCCAGGTGACCGACCTGTTTGGCGCCTGGCAGGCAACGCTGCCGTACGTGCGCATTGCCGCCACGGTCAAGGAGGTGGCAGGGCAGAAGGTGGTCATCGATACGCCGGAAAAAGCCAACAGCACGCTGTTTGCCGTGCTGCCACTGGCACTCAAGGATGATCATCCCGATTACCCGGCCCTGATGCTGGCCAACCACATGCTCGGTGGCGGTGCCTTGCACAGCCGCCTGGCCAACCGGATTCGCCAGAATGAAGGCTTGTCGTACGGCGTGGGCTCGTTCCTGAATGTGAGTGCGCGCGACCCGGTCGGACTGTGGGCCGCGTACGCCATCAGTGCGCCGCAGAACACGGCGCGGGTGGAGGCGGCGCTGCGCGAAGAAGTCGCGCTGGCACTGAAGGATGGCTTCACCGAGGCGGAACTGGCAGAGGCAAAAAAAGGCTGGCGCCAGGCCGAGGAAGTGGCGCGCACCGACGACGGTTCGCTGGCCGGCTACCTGGCCAATTATCTGTCCTACGGGCGCACGCTCGACTATGACAAAGCGTTTGAAGCCCAGGTGGCGGCGCTCAAGGTGGGGCAGGTGAATGCGGCGCTGCGCAAGTATCTGGACCCTGCCAAGGTGTCGGTGGTGAGCGCGGGCGACCTGTCCAAGGCGGGCGCCGCGGCCAAGCCGAAGTAAGCGCGCGAGTGTAAAAAAAGGCCGGCAGTGCGATGCGCACTGCCGGCCTTTTTTACGCTGGGCGCGGTAGACGATCAGCCGCCCTGGCGTTCGGCGACGAAGATTTCGACGCGGCGGTTACGCGCGCGGCCCGATTCGGTCTCGTTCGATGCGACTGGCTCATGTTCGCCACGGCCGTCGATCATGACGCGGTTGGGCGACACGCCACGCTGGGCCAGATAGTCGCGCGTGCGCGCGGCACGGTCGATCGACAACGGATTGTTGACAGCGTCGCTGCCGGTGTTATCAGTGTGGCCGATGATGGACACGGTAGTGGCAGGATTGTCGTTCAGGGTCTGAGCGAAGCGCTCAAGGACGGGACGGAAGTTCGACTTGATGTCCGAACGGCCCGTATCGAAGGAAACGTCGGCTGGCACGTCCAGCTTGAGGCGGTTGTCCTGGGTCTGGCTGACCTGGATGCCGGTGCCGGCCGTTGCCGCTTCCATGTCCTGCTTTTGTTTTTCCATGCGCTTGGACCAGATATTACCGATCAGTGCGCCTGCAGCGCCACCAATGACGGCGCCCTTGGTCGCACGGCTGCCGCCACCGCCACCGGTGGTGCCGCCGATAATGGCGCCCAGGCCAGCGCCCACGCCAGCGCCCGTGGCTGTGCCTTTTTGCGTTGCCGACATGTCGGCGCAGCCGGCCAGCAGGGCCAGGGTGGTGACTGCGATCACGCTTTTAGCAATATTCTTCTTCATTGAGAGCTCCTTAAAAAAATGAATCCGTTTCGCCGTCACACCAGGCAGATGCCGGGCGCGACCGCGAAACGGATCGGTCATCGGATGATGGCCTTTTACGACAACAGCTAGATTCCTCGACCGCTGATCAGGCGTACCAGAATCATGATGACAGCGACAACCAGCAGAATGTGGATGAAGCCACCAACGGTGTAGGAAGTGACCAGGCCAAGCAGCCACAGGATCAGGAGTACGACGGCGATTGTATAGAGCATGATATGTCCTCAGTGGGTTGTTATGACGACGGTGAGGTCGTTGAAACCAGTATGAACATGACCACGTTCTCATTCCGTTCGTTAGCGTACATTGTTCGACAAATTTTGTCCTGGTCGCAATAATTTATGAAGGCGCCTTACTGCATGTGGTGCAGTTTGCCGTCCACGACCTTGACACGGTCGCCAGTGCTGTACCCATCGAGGCTGCTGCGCTGGAAGGTGCGGGCACTGCCATCGTCCAGGCGGACCCGGATTTCCCACGATTGCGTGGCCTTCATATTGCCTTCGACCTGGTTGCCGACCACCGCGCCGCCGACGGCACCGGCGACCGTGGCCAGTTTGCGGCCATTGCCGCCGCCCACCTGGTTGCCCAGCAAACCACCGATCACGGCGCCACCAGCCGCACCCAGGCCGCTGCCCTGGCCGCGTTCGCGGATTTCACGCACGGATTCGACGTTGCCGCAATTGCCGCACCATTTGCGTGCCGGTGCGGCCGCAGCCAGCTTCACTTCACGGCGCCGTTCGGCGGCGCGGGCCTGCTCGCGGTCGCGCTCGCGCTCGGCAGCCAGACGGTCCTGTTCGAGCCGGTCTTGGCGCGCACGCTCGGCATCGGCAACGGCGTTGCTGGCGGCAGGGGCAGGCGCCAGGTTGGCCGCCAGGGCCGCGCGGTCACTGGCGGTCAGTTCGCCACGATTGTCCCCGGTGATGGAGCTGGGCAGCCAGCCCAGGATGGCGGCTGTGCCGGCCAGGCAAAAGACGATGATGGCAATGGCGGCGGCAATCCAGAGTGGATGGTAGTTGCTGCGCACGGCAGTCTGTGGGTTTGGTGTGTGCATTGGCGTTTTCCTTTTTATGTGGCGAGCTCTGCCAATCGCGTGACAGGGCATCGATGGCGCCATTCTCCCTGCCGGGCAACGCTGCTTCCGTGCGTCACCGTACATACTTTGCCTATTATTACCGCTACCCTCATTGAAATTGTTTGCAAATGTATCTGCCCATCCTAGATTGACCGAAGTCACCCATGACCGTACACCGTTTCAAACGAAGTCCGCCCCTCACCCCTCAGCGCCGGAGATGCAAATGAGCATTGTTTCCCCGCTGGAATTGGATCTTCCCGCATGCAATCAATTGCTGGCGGCGCTGCCGCCCGCTGATTTGCATCACCTCTCCTCGCTGCTTGAGCAAGTGCAGGTCGATGTGGGCGAGGTGCTGTCCGAACCATCGGCCCCGCTGCGGTATATCTATTTTCCCCACGACAGTCTGATCTCGCTGCTGGGTGTGGCGGAAGGGCGCATGACACTCGAAGTGGGCCTGGTGGGCCGCGAAGGCATGTTGGGCGCCACGGTGGCGCTGGGGCACGACGTTTCCCAGGTGCGGGCCATCGTGCAGCGCGCCGGCCGCGCCAGCCGCATGGACAGTGCCCAGTTCCGCACCGAATTCGCACGCAATCCCTCGCTGCAGCGTGTACTGTACCGCTACACCGATACCCTGCTGGCGCAAGCCATCCAGATCGCCGTGTGCAGCCGCTTCCATGTGCTGGAGGCGCGCCTGGCCCGTTCGCTGCTGATCACGCGCGACCGCCTGCAGTCCGACAAATTCCACTTAACCCACGAGTTCCTGGCGCACGCGCTGGGTGTGCGCCGCGTTGGCGTGACCAAGGCTGCCAGCGCCTTGCAGCAGCAGGGCCTGATCATCTACAGCCGTGGCAATATCGAGATCCTCGACGTGCCAGGCTTGGCCGCCGCGTCCTGCAAATGCTACGAAATCGTCAAAGATGCGGGCGCCAGTGCGGGTGCGCTGGCCACTGCCTTCGTCTGAGCGTAAAGGGGGGCCATCGTCCGCTCCCGCCGCCGCAGGCCCAAAGTAAAAGGCCCCGCAGTTCGCACTGCGGGGCCTTTTGCTTGCTAACGGTGGTCAACTCACCGTGGTGGCTTGACCTGGTTGCCGATGACGCCGCCAACTGCCGCGCCACCGACCGTGCCTGCGGTGCTGCCACCGGTCAGGACACCGCCGATGACGGCACCGGCACCTGCGCCGATTGCCGTGTTCTTGTCCTGTTGCGACATACCTGCGCAACCGGTCAGACCGAGCATGGCTGTTGCCAGCATCATGCCCACTACGCGTTGTTGGATGGGTTTCATCGGGTCACCTCGTTAGCAGTTAAAAATTACTTCATGCGGATGTCGTTCTTGACCGACTTCACGCCTTTGACGTTGCGGGCCACGGTAGCGGCTGCAGCGATGTCGCCTTGCTGGGCAACGAAGCCGCTCAGCTGCACGACGCCTTTGTAGGTTTCTACGTTGATTTCGGTTGCTTTCAGGTTGCTGTCCACAGCGAAGGCCGATTTCACTTGTGCGGTGATGGCGCTGTCGTCAATGTATTCGCCAACGCTTTCGGTCTTGGCGGTTGGGGCGCAAGCCACAACGGAGGTCAGCATGATGGCAGCCAGCAGGGTCGATACGATGCGCAGGTTTTTCATTTTGTTTTCCTTTAATGGTGGTAATCGGTTGTTACTAGCGTCCGGTAAGAATGCCTTACCGATGGACGTAGAGTAGAGCCTGCCTGCTCATGTGGTCTGTTCGCCAACGCACACAATGCTTATTTTCACTATTTTCGTTTCGCGGTCTTGCCCGGTGGCGGCGCCACGGGCTTGACCCGGGCTTCCGCCAGCAGCTTGGCGCAGGCGCTGTTCTCGCCAGGGCCGGTATTCACCAGCGGCAGCAGGGCAGCGGCTGGCGCTGCCAGACCAAGTGCAATGGCGCCGCCTGCCTTGAGCGCCAGCACCCCCTTGTCGATGCTGATGTCGGGCTTGCTGAAGCCGCCGCGCACGTGGATGGGGGCGCGCAGCGAGAAAATGCGCAGTTGCTTGGTTTCTGGCTTCAAGGTCAGATCAAGCTGCTCGTTGGCCAGGTTGATGGTGCCGTCGGCCGTGATGATGGCTTCTTCAGTGTCGGCAATGAAGACGCGGGTTTGCATGATGCCGTTGGTGACGCCAAAGTCGGTGACCATGCAATTGAGTTTGACCTGCTTGTCGCCAAACAACTTGGTCACCACGACGTTGCCGATATTGAGCCCCATTTCTTCGAGCAGCAGTTTGCTGATGGTGCCTTCGTCCACCAGGGTCTTGACCTCGCCGTTGGAGGCGCCCAGCAGCGATGCCACCGAGTTGCCCAGCGCCGACAGTTGGGCATCCCCATTGATCTCGCCGACCGTGGCCTGCAAGCCTTCCACGCTGGGGAACAGTTCCTTGATCTTGATATGGCGCAGGCCCACCTTGGCGGTGGCGCGGATGGCGTCCTTGCCTTCGCGGCCGCTGCCATCGAGCTTGATGGTGGAGTTGAGCGCGCCGCCGGCAATCTCGAAATTGAGCGGCGCCAGCGTCAGCACGCCATTGTTCAGAATCAGGTGGGTCGACAGCTTTTTGATGGGCAGGGTTTTTTCGCGCACGATGTGCTCGGCCGCGTACTCGACATCGGCATCGATCGCGGTCCAGCGTTCGGTACGGAACTGTTCAACCGGCAGGACCTTGCCGTTCGGCTGCACCGGCGCCACGCCACGCGCGGTTTTGCTGGCATTCGAATCGGCACCGATCAAGGGGCCCAGATCGCTGAACTGCAGCAACTTCGAGACCACTTTGCCGCTCAGCTTGCCACGTGGCGGCCCACTCTGGTATTCCAGCCGTCCGCCGATGTCGCTTGAACCAACCTTGCCGCTGAACTTGTCATACGTGAAGTGATTGCTGGTCTCGCCCAGCGCTGCCGTCAAGTGGCCCTCGGTACTGAAGGCGGGCGTTTCCGGCAGCACCAGACCGCTGATGGCGTACAGGCGCGCCATGCTGGGGCCGGATAATTTGAGACGCAGGTCGAGCGCGGCGAGCTGGGTCGGTTTGGTCAGCGTGCCTTCGAGCGCCACCCGCACGGCACCGATGCGCATGTCGGCCTGGAGCGGAAAGGGCGTGGTTTGCTGTTTAAGCGAGAGCACCGCGCCTGCCTTGCCGCCGCCGCTGACGGGGGCGCCATTGAAACTGCCCTTGGCTTTCCAGCTGATGCCATAGACGGCATCGTCGATGACGTCGACATCGGCCCGGATGTCGGCTTTTTCGACGGCGTCCTTGAAGTGCACTGTGCCCTTGGTAAACACGATCCGTTCCAGGTCCAGGCGCCAGGGGGAGGGCTTGTCGGCCTGCTTGAAGGTCCAGTTGTTGCGGCCATCGGCGTCGCGCAGCAGTTCGATCTGTGGCGCCTCAAAGCGCAGGACCGGAATATTAATCCGGTGTTCCAGCAGGGCCAGCGGATTGAGCGAGAAGGAAAACTGCTTGACGCCGGCCATCTGGCCGCCAATCGCGTCCGGGTTGCCGACCGTGACATCGTTGGCCACCAGATGCGGCCAGGGCACCAGGTCGCGCCAGCTGCGGTCGCGCTCGCGCAAGGTGTCCGACGGCTTGTCCCAGGTCAGGCGCAAGTCGCCGCCAATGACAAACGGACGGCCGATCGCTTCGCTGGTCTTGGCGTTGAGCCAGGGCCGCGCCTTGTTCCAGTCGTAATTGAGCAGCACCACCAGCGCCACGGCGGGAATGGCGATCAGCACACCGGCCACGGCCAGAACAATCTTGCTGCGGCGGGAGAGGGAGCGGGTGGCGCGGTGCGCGTCGGCTTCGGTCATGGCGATCCTTATTGTGAAGTTAGGGCGAAGCTTAGCGTAAAGCGGGGTGAGTTTGCGTGCGCTGACGCACGCAGAGCCGGGGCGCTGTCCGCAATCCCGATGCTATGTGCGTCAGCGAACCGATCTTGCTAAAGAATCAGCATATAACGTTACTGCGTGATCACAAAACAAATGGAGAAACCACAATGCCTACCAACACCAAACACTCGCTGTCCACCCTTGCCGGCGCCGCCCTGATTCTCAGTCTGGCCGCTTGCGCGTCAGAAAAGGTACCTGCAACGGCTGACGTCGCGGTCTCGAAGAATGCAGTCGAGAACGCAGTGAGCGCCGGTGCTGCCGACCTGGCCCCGGCGGAAATCAATGCAGCGCGCGACAAAATGATGCGTGCCAACGCCGCCCTGGCCAACAAGGACTATGCACTGGCACGTGATCTGGCCAATCAGGCCCAGGCCGACGCCAAGCTGGCGCAAAGCAAGGCCAATTCGGCCAAGGCCACCGCTGCTTCCAACGCGCTGGACGCCGACTTGCGCGTACTGCGTGACGAAGTTGACCGCGCCAGCAAATAAATCCGCCGCCATCCCTATATCAACAAGAAAAAGGAAGCACCATGAAATATCCAATGCTCAAATCCGCAGTCCTCGCCAGCGCCATCCTGCTGGGTGCCTGCTCCTCGATGCCGACTACCACGCCCATGCTGGACCAGGCCCGCGGCGACTTCATCGCCGCCAATAACAATCCCGCCGTATCGAGCTACGCGCCGCTGGAATTCAAGCAGGCCAGCGATGCCCTGGAAGCGGCCAATGCCGCCGCGGCCCGCCGCGAAAGTCTGGACACGATCGACAAGCTGGCCTACATCGCCAAGCAAAAAATTGCCACCGCCCAGGAACTGGCCAAGCAGAAAACTGCCGAGGCAAATATCGCCAATGCCGGCCGCGAACGTGACCAGGTCCGCCTGCAGGCACGCACCAACGAGGCCGAACGCGCCAAGGCCGATGCCGCTGCCGCCAATGCCCAGGCCGCCGCTGCCCAGGGTCAGGCCGCCGATGCCGAAGCGCGTGCGCGCGAAGCCCAGGCCCGCGCCGCCTCGCTGGAAGCGATGATGAGCGAACTGCAAGCCAAAAAAACCGAACGCGGCATGATCGTCACCATTGGCGACGTGCTGTTTGCCACGGGCCAGGCCACGCTGACGCCGGCCGGCATGTCGAATCTGCGCAAGCTGGCCGATGCGCTGGGTCAGAACACCGAACGCACTGTGCTGGTCGAAGGCTTCACCGACAGCGTGGGCGGCACCGCTTACAACCAGAGTCTGTCGGAACGGCGCGCCGCTGCAGTGCGCGCCGCCCTGCTGGGCATGGGCGTCGATGCCAGCCGCGTGGCCATGAAGGGCTACGGCGAAGCGTATCCGGTTGCCCCGAACGACAACGCCAGCAACAAACAATTGAATCGCCGCGTGGAAATCGTGGTGTCGAATTCGTCGGCACCGATTCCACCGCGCTAATGTAATAGATTAAGGAAACCATCATGGAACAAACCAAGACGCCACTGGCGCACGGCTTCGACATTGGCGCCATTCGCAAGGCTGCCGCCAATCTGGACGAAGGCGCTGTCACCGACGGCTACCAGGCTGACCGCGATGCGGTTGTGCAAATGCTCAATGACGCCCTGGCCACCGAACTGGTGTGCGTGCTGCGCTACAAGCGCCACTACTACACCGTCAGCGGCCTGAGCAACGGTCCGATCAAGGCCGAATTCCTTGAGCATGCGCAGCAGGAACAAGAGCATGCCGACGCGCTGGCTGAACGCATTGTCCAGCTCAATGGCTCGCCGAACTTCAATCCAGCCACGCTGGTGGCGCGCAGCCATGCGGAGTACGACGAATCGGACGATGTCCAGGCGATGATTCGCGCCAACCTGATTGCAGAGCGGGTGGCGATTGAATCCTACCGTCAAATGATTGCCGCCATCGGCGACAAAGACCCGACCACCAAGCATCTGCTGATCGGGATCATGGCTGTGGAAGAGGAACACGCGGACGACATGCGTGATCTTCTGGCCAAGTAATACTATTTTTTTCACCCACCAACGGAGAACATCATGCTAGAAACCACCCCACGCAGCAGCAACGGCGCCGGCTCACTGAACGGCAATGTCAACGCAGTGCAAACCGACGTCAAGACCCTGGTCAAGGACGCCCAGACCCTGCTGACGGCAGCCGCCGCACTGACCGGCGAAAAGGCCGAAGAAATGCGCGGCCGCGGCATGGCTTTGCTGGACACCGCTCTGGGCAAGGCTTCGCAATACCAGGGTCAGGCTATCGTCAAGAGCAAGGAACTGGCGCACACCGCCGATGTCTATGTGAAGGAGAACCCATGGCGCACGATCGCCGCGGCAGCTGGCGTTGGCCTGCTGGTCGGCGTGATCCTGGGCCGTAAATAAACCACGCCGGGAGAAGCCATGGACAATACTTCAGCAACAGTGCATGGCCCCGGCCTGATGGCCGGCGTCACCGGCCTGGCAAAAAATATCTTCGGGCTCGTGGTGTCGCGCGTGGAACTGGCGGCACTCGAGCTGTCGGAGGTACGCAATCACGTGATGGCGCTGCTGGCAGTGTTTGCACTTGCCATCATCTGCAGCTGGTTTGCCATCGCCTACGGCACCGCAGTGATTGTCGCGCTCGCATGGGAAACCATGGGCTGGAAAATCCTGCTGGTCATGTTCCTGGTGTTCATCGTGGCCACGGCCGCGCTGGGCTTCAAAGCCAGGGCCATGCTCAAGGAAGGCAAGCTGGCCTTCCCTGAAACCATGAACGAACTCAAACATGACCGTGACATGTTGCTTTAAGCCGGGAGAGAAACACCATGGAAGAAAAGCAGATCATCGGACTCGAACCATCCGAAGGCAAGCAGGACAAGCAAGATAGCGTGGCCGAACGCAAGGCCAGGCTGCTGCGTCAAGCCGAGTTTTATCGGGTCGGTATCGTGCATGCCAAGGCGGGCATCCGCCAGGGCGCGCGGCCCGAGGCCCTGTTTCATTCGGCAATGGACCATGCCACCTGGGCCTTGCGCCAGCGGGTGGACGGTTTGCTGCGCCCGACCGGCATCAACGTGGCCACGGTGGCGCCTTACGCACTGAGCATTCTTGGCTTCCTGCGCCGCCGGCGCATGCTCAAGCCGGCGCTGGGTCTGGCCGCGGCGCTGGGCGGGGTGGCTTACTACCTGCAGCAGCGGCGGGCGAAAACGGTGTATTGATGTAGTATGCCAGGCAGACGAACCTGGCCTTGCAACAATAATCGCAGGATATGGTGGGGCTTGAGCGGCGTCGTGATCTTCGGATTCGGCGCCGTCTTTTTCATTTGTGACCCTGAAAGCCTGCATGGACAAGATTAACAAACTCAATCCGGACAATCTGCGCATTGTGCTGGTGCTACAAGGCGGCGGCGCCATGGGCGCGTACCAGGCCGGCGTGTACCAGGCCCTGCACGAGCACCAGCTGGTGCCGGACTGGATTGTGGGCACCTCGATTGGGGCCATCAATGCCGCCCTGATTGCCGGCAATCCGCAGGAGGAACGCCTGAACAAGGTCAAGGCTTTCTGGGACCGGGTCGCGCACCCGGACAGCCTGAACATGAGCGAAGTGGGTGACAGTTTGCGCCGTTCCAACATCTGGTTCAACAGCCTGGACACGGTCATGCGCGGTGTGCCCGGCTTCTTCACGCCGCGTTACTTCAGCGGCTTTTCGCTGGGCATGGAAGTGCCGCCCGAAGAAGCCTCGTTCTATTCCACCGACCCGCTCACGCACACGCTCAAGGACCTGGTCGATTTCGATTACCTCAACGCCGACGGCGGCATGCGTCTGACGGTCAATGCGGTCAATGTGCGCACGGGGGAACTGTCCCACTTCGACAGCCTGAGCGGCGACCTGTGCGCCGATCACGTCCGCGCCAGCGGCAGTTTGCCGCCAGCTTTTCCACCGGTACGGATTGGCGCCGACCTGTATTGGGATGGCGGCCTGTATTCCAACACGCCGCTGGAATCGGTGCTGAACGAATTGCCCAGCGGTGACACGATTTGTTTCATGGTCGATTTGTGGAGCGCGGAGGGACCGGAGCCAATCACCATGGATGAAGTGGCCACGCGCCAGAAAGACGTGACCTTCGCCTCGCGTTCGCGCCGCCATATCGATGACTACGCAGCCACCCACGCCATGCAGCGCAAGCTGCGCGACCTGTATGCGCGCCTGCCCGCCAAAAGCCGCACCGCGGCAGATGAAGCGGAATTGCTGGCGCTCGGTTGCGACGCCACCTTGCACATCGTGCGTTTGCCCTATGCCGGGCGCGACTGGCACATGGCAGCCAAGGATGTCAATTTTTCCAAGGGATCGATTGAGTGGCGCTGGGATCAAGGCTACCGCGATGCCATGCGGGCCTTGCGCCACGCCGGCTGGCTGCAGCATGTGGCTGAAGATACGGCGGTGGTGGTGCATGAGTTGCCACCTCTGGAAGCGCCGGGTGGCCCCCAGCCAGCCTGACACCACATCGCCCTCGCGGAGGCGGGGGCCCATACCCCGGCCCAGAATTCCGTGCCAGGACAGGGCCGCGCTCTCACCAGGCCCAGGTCCTGGACGTCTAAAAACGGCCTAGCGGCTGGCCATCGCCCGCTGGCGTGCACGCGCCATCTCTTCCCGATAGGTCTGATGCGCCTGCTGTTCACAATCGCGCCGGTCGCGGCTGCCCAGCTTTTTGCAATCAGCCAAATTCTCGCGCAGAGCAGCGGCCGACTCCTTGCTACTGGTACGCAGTTTCTGTTCCGGCGTTACATCTTCCTGGAACCAGCGCGCCGGATCGCCCTTGGACAATTCCATGGCCTGGTGGCGGGCCAGCTCGGGCGCCACATTCTCGTCACCCGACGCAGGCACTTGCACCTGGGCTTGCGCGATCGCGCTGCAGACCATGGCCGCACCCAGTAAAGCAGTGCGGATCAGCATAGTTTGATGTTTCATGTCAGCTCCTTGTTCTTATTGGGAATGATTGAGGCAAAAAAAAGCCGGCGCACATGGCGCCGGCTGCAGCATCCTGATTACAGACGCCCGGTAATGAGCAAGATGATCAAGACCACGACAAGCAGTCCGGTAATGCCGGTGGGACCGTAGCCCCAGCTGCGGCTGTGGTTCCAGGTTGGCAGCACGCCGATCAAGGCAAGGACGAGAATAACGAGCAAGATGGTACCCATGATGGGACTCCTTTATGTGGTCGTCCTGGTGGGGAACGACTTGTTGTTGTAATGGGTGCTGCGATGAATTAATAGCGGTAGGCGCGGCCATCAACCACGCGCACGCGGTTGCCCACGCGCAGGTCAACCACGCTGTCCTGGGTGATGGTGCGGTAGTCGCCGTTGTCGAGACGGATGCCGATCTGGTACACATCACGGCCTTCGGCGCGGTTGGCTTCGACTTTATTGCCCACCACGGCGCCGCCGACGGCACCGGCTACGGTGGCGGCGGTGCGGCCACTGCCGGAACCGACCTGGTTACCGACCAGTGCGCCAACCAGACCGCCAACAACAGCGCCGGTTCCGTTGGTCTCGCCGGCAGCGCGGGTCACTTGAATGGAGTCGATGGTGCCGTAACCAGCCGATGCGGTGTTCTGGTAGCCAGGGCTGTTGTTGTAGCTGCCGTTGGCATACGGGTCGCTCGAGGTGCTGGCGCAGCCGGTGAGCAGGGCAGTGGTGGCAAGGGTGATTGCAGCAATGGTTTGCGTCGATTTCATGTTGTTCTCCTGACAAAAGTGTAGAGTCAGGATAATCATCGAAAAGTTCCCGGTCTGTGCGGTGCCACACGGAGTTCATCGCTGTCGAGTTGCAGCGTAAACACGTGCCAGTGTTCGGCAGCGTACAGAAGACGTGAGGCAATGTACGGTACAACTATGCCTATTCAATCGCGCACCGGAGAGCACCTCATGAAGTTCCATCGAACCCTGTTTGTTTGCGTCGGCATGGCTCTGGCCAGCACTGCCATGGCAGCCGGCCCCAGCGCAGAAGCCAAGGCAGCGTACAGGCAGGCCAAAGACAGCGCGGCAGCTGCGTACAAGCTGGCGCGTGCCAAATGCGATGTCATCACCGGCAACCCGCGCGACGTCTGCGTGGCCGAAGCCAAGGCCGGCCGTGTCCGCACGGAACAGGAGGCCAGCGCGCTGTATCACAACACCCTCAAGGCGTACACCGATTCGCGCCTGCGCATCGCGTCCGCCAACTTCGACCTGGACAAGACGCGCTGCGAAGCGTTGACAGGCAATGACAAAGATGTCTGCATCACGCAAGCCAAGGCCACCCGGGTTGCCGCCGAGGCCGATGCCAAGGCAGACAAAAAAGCCATCGAGGCGCGCACCGATGCGCGCGATGACAAGATGACGGCGGAGTACAAGGTGGCACTGGAAAAGTGCGATGCCTTCGCCGGTGCGGTCAAGGACAGCTGTGTCGCGACCGCAAAAAAGCAGTACGGCAAATAGCCGTTCGTCTGTAGTGCAATGCCCCATTAACCACAAGGAGTAACCATGAAAATCGCCCAACGTTTTGCTACCGCCCTGTTCGCCGCGTCGATGCTGGCAGCCACCGGTTGTGCCTCGACCGACAATCGTTCCAGTACCGGCGAGTATTTGGACGACACCGTCATCACCGCCAAGGTGAAGGCCTCCATTTTCAATGAGCCGACCCTGAAGGCATCGGAAATCAATGTTGAGACCTACAAGGGCGACGTGCAGCTGTCGGGCTTTGTGGCCGACCCGATGGATGCCACCAAGGCAGTGGAAATTGCCCGCGGCGTCAAAGGTGTAACATCGGTCAAGAACGACGTACGCGTCAAATAATTCTACCTGGCCGCGACACCGACCGGCCGGCCCTCGTGGCCGGCTTTTTCGTCCACGTGGTCTCACTTCGATAGCGGTCCTTCCATGCAGCTTGCAGATACCCCCCAGCCGGCCACGCCCGGCATTGCGCCCGAACTTCCAGCGGGCATTCTGAATGTGCCGCCTGCGCCAGCTGCGGCGCCGGCGCCCACCGATCCACTGAGCGACAATGGCGTATTGCGCTTGCCCATCCACGTCAATGCGCGTGGCCTGGCCCTGGGCATCATTGCCACCATCGCCTTTGTATATGCGCTGCAATGGGCGCAGGACTTCCTGGTGCCGCTGTTACTCGGCATTTTCCTCGCCTACACGCTCAGTCCCGTGGTGCAGTGGCTGGAACGGCGCCGCATTCCGCGCGCGATCGGCGCCACGCTGGTCACGGTGGCCATGCTGTGTGCGCTGGCGGGGGTGATGTACCGGGTGCAGGACGAGGTTTTCAATATCATTGATGACTTACCGCGCATCACACAAAAAGTGACCAAGGTGCTGCGCAACGGGAACGACCGGCCGAGCACGATTGCGCAAATGCAGGCGGCAGCCGCGCAGATCGAGCAGGCGACAGCCACGGGTGGGGTGGAGGACAAGCGTGCCACCCCGCGCAAACCGGCCATGCCGGCGGCCACGGGTAGCACCTTCAAGGTGATGGACTGGGTGCTGGCCGGGTCGATGAGCCTGATGGGCTTTTTGACCCAGGCCACGATGGTGGTGTTTCTGGTGTTCTTTTTGCTGCTGGCAGGCGACACTTTCAAGCGCAAACTGGTCAAGCTGACGGGGCCCTCGCTGAGCCGCAAAAAAGTCACGGTGCACATTCTGGACGATATCAATACCTCGATTCAGGCGTATATGTTCATGCTGCTGGTGACGAATATCCTGCTGGCCTTGCTGATGTGGGTGGCCCTGCGCGCGATCGGCCTGGAGAATGCAGGCGCGTGGGCCATCGTGGCCGGTCTGCTGCACATCATGCCGTACTTTGGCCCGCTGCTGATTACCACCGCCACAGGTCTGGCTGCCTTCATGCAATTTGAATCCATCAAGATGGTGTTGCTGGTGACAGGCGCTTCGATGGCGATCGCCACGCTGGTGGGGACCGTGATTGCCACCTGGATGACGGGACGCATTGCCAAGATGAATCCTGCTGCCGTGTTTGTGAGCCTGCTGTTCTGGGGCTGGCTGTGGGGCATGTGGGGTTTGCTGCTCGGCGTGCCGGTGGTGGTGATGGTCAAGGTGGTGGCCGAGCGGGTTGAAGGCATGGAAGTGCTGGCCGAACTGCTGGGCGAGTAAGCCCGGCCCGGCCTGGCTCCTTAGCCGACCTTGCTCAGGCTTGTCCTGACGGGGTCGGCATCGTTCCGGTGACGCAGGCTGCCCAGTTGCAGCGCATATTGCCGTGTGAATTCCGCGCCCAGGAAGAAAATCTGGGCCGAGTAATACACCCACAGTAACAGCGCAATCATGGAGCCGGCGGCGCCAAAGCTACTGGCGACGCCGCTGTTGCCGATGTACAGGCCGATCAGCAATTTCCCCAGGGTGAACATGGCAGCGGTACCAAAGGCGCCAATGGTCACATCGCGCCAGGACAGTTTAATGCGCGGCAGCAGTTTGTAGATCACGCCAAACAGAATGGCAATCACGCTGAAGCTGATGGCTGCCGCCACCCAGGACAGCACCACGGCTGCTTCTTTCCACAATCCACCCAGATAATTGTCGAGCACGGCCAGCGCGGCGCTGACCACCAGCGACACCATCAGCAGAAACGCCAGCACCAGGATCAGGCTGAACGACAGCAGACGAGTGCGCAACACCACCCACCAGGTGGCACCTTTGGGTGGGGGCACGCCCCAGATTTCGTCGAGGCTGTCTTTGAGTTCGGCAAACACGGTGGTGGCACCGACCACCAGCAGGGCAGTGGCGATGAGCGTGGCAAGCATGCCGCTATCTTTGTTGCGCGCACCAGCGAGCACCAGCTGGATCGCTTCGGCTCCTTGCGCGCCGACCAGGCCGCGCAGTTCGCTGAGTAACTGGCCTTGGGCCGCCTCGGCCCCGTAAAAGAAGCCGGCCACGGCAATGACCAGCACCAGAATGGGAGCGATGGAAAATGCGGTGTAGAACGCCAGCGCCGCGCCCTTGCTGGATGCGCGGTGCAGGAACCACTGGTCCACGGCGCAGCGCATCACGTGGGCCAGCTGGCGCGAAAATGGGACCCAGTCCTTGACGTCCATGATCATTACGGTTTTCTCCGGTAAATAAAAAAGGGGCGCGCAGCCCCTTTTTGTGCAGCGGCGCGCTGGTGCTTACGGCACCCGTTTGTTGATGGTAACCGGCTCGACCTCGACTCGTCGGTTCGGTTCCAAACATTGGATCAAGTCGGCGCGGCGCTTGTTGTTGCAGGTGACGACGGGGTTGGCTTCGCCCTTGCCGTAGGCTTTGAGGCGGGCGCCGTCGATGCCGGCCGCGACCAGGTAGTTGCGCACGGCGTTGGCGCGCTTTTCGGACAGAGCCTGGTTGTACTGGGTTGAGCCCAGGCGATCGGCATAGCCGGTAATGTCGACGTCGGTCACGCTGGGGTCGGCGGTGAGGGCGGTGACGATCTCGTCCAGGCGGGGCTGCGGCATGCGCAGCTTGGCACTGTTGAAGTCGAATAGCTCGGTGGAGGAAAGCGTGACTTTTTCAAAGCGCACGACCGGCACAGGCGGCGGGGCCGGCTCGGTCGGCGCCGGGGTTGCGGCCACCGGTGCGGGCGGCGGCGCTGGCGGTGGCGGTGGGGCAGGTGGCGGGTTGAAGGCCCAGTTCAGCCCAAGGGTGACGTAGCGGTTGTTGACCCGCTTGACGCCAAACAGTTCTTCGTCGCGCAGGCGGCCGGCGACGGTGCGCAAGTCCAGCTGCATGGACAGCTGGTCGGTGAAGGCATACTGGAAGCCCAGGCCCGCGGTGGCATAGGGCGAGGTTTTCTGTACCTGACGCAAGGGATTGTCGACCTTGTCGCGCTCGGCGCCAACCCCGAACAGGATGAAAGGGCGGAAGCGGGCGCGTGAAATCATGAGCAGGGCGTCGACCCCCACCAGGGTCTGCCGATAGCGGTAAGGATCTGCCTCGGCACGGGCATGGCTGGCACCGATTTGAATATCCCAGTTGGGTGACAGCGGTTTTCCCATGCGCACGCCGCCGCCCCAGTCGCGCTCGTCGACGCCGAAGTCCCGGTCGGGCTTGATACCGGCGGCGAAGGGCTGGATGTACCAGGACGGATTGATGACCTCTTGCGCGAGTGCAGGACCGGCGCAACAGGTGATGGCGATTGCCAGGGCAAGTTTTTTCGTTTTTTCCACAAGGAACTCCCAGATTGTTAAACAGCGTAGAAGACGTCGCAAGAGCGATGGCTGTTATTCGACTGGGACCTCGCGCATGAGTTCAACATGATTGAACAGATCATGAACTGGAATGAAATCGGGCTGCGGCGTCGGAAGACGCGGCAGCCCGCTTTTAATGCTCTACGGCATGAATGCCGTATTGACGTGCTTAGTTCTTGGCTTCTGGCACCACGATCACGGTGTCGCCTGGCTTGCCAGGTTCGCCGGCTTCGCCTTTTTCACCTGGCTTGCCAGGTTCGCCAGGGGCGCCTGCAGGACCTGGTACCGGTACCGGCACGGCCACTGGGGCTGGTGCTGCGGCTGGCACTTCAACGGTTGGGGTCACAACGGTTGGTGGCGGGTTGACCGTGGTTTTTTCGCAAGCGGTAAGGGAAGCGACGGCCAGCAGAGCTGCAAACAGGGTGGTCATTTTCATGGTGATTTCCTTTTAATAGTGTTGCACGCCACGAGGGCAGGCAGAGCGGGACTTCGGTTTTCAGTCTAGGCACACGCGACAATCGCGCGAACGAGACCAGAATACCGGCTGTCGAAGGGGCAATCTGTACGCCAACGCACACTGTAGAGATTGGCAATAAAGATGACGTCAGGAAGTAAATTGTTCACGAGTGTTCGATGGCGCACAGAACTGTTGATCTAGCGCAGGCAAGATAGACCTCAGATGGACGGAACCGAGCAGTAGATCGCAGGTCAAACCTGCAAGCCGGTCCGGCCGATGACTATCTTCCAAGACGGAGTACTCAACATGCAAGCAACCACCAACCAGCGCAACGGTGCACAAGGCGAAATGACCGCCGTCCACAATTCTGCGAATTCGTCCCTGATTGAACGCGTTGCGCCCCAGCCCGCTGAGCGTCCCCCCATTTCCATGGCCCCGATCGAGCGCGTGCGCTCCACCTCGGCCACCCAGCGCCGCATCGAAAACATGCAAAAACTGATCGGCGAGCTGTCGACCCACGAAATGCTGGCTGACGAAATCGCGTGGTTCCTCAAATTCTCGCCATCGGGCGCCCGTAAATACATTCGCGATCTGCGCGAAGCAGGCGTGATCGAACTGGCCCGCTACATCGAGGGCACTGCCACCTACCTGGGCAAGGCCGTGTACCAGATTTCGCCTGACCCTGAACGCGTCAAGGCATTCTTGGCGGCAATTGTTCAGCCAAAACGTGAAGGTGTGGCCCCACGCAAGGAACGCCCAGGCCTGCGCGAGCAGAGCATGGCAGGTACCGGCCGTCACTTCCACATCCTGGCCGACGATACCCATTACGCCATCAGGGTCAACCGCAGCCCGGTGGCACGCGATCCTCTGGTCGCCGCCCTGTTTGGCGCCGCCCCATCGGCAAACAAAGAACCGTCCTGATCCAACCTTAATTGTTGGAACGCCAGCCCGGCACTGACCGGGCTGGCGTTGTTTCGCCCCTCGCTTTCGGCCTGGCGCCGCGACCGTCCGCGTCGCGCCAGCGCTTTGCTGTATCTTCTGTCATGCACCCCGATTGAAAATCCGTCAAGCCGCCCCATGTTGGGTGTTCGGCGTGCTGACGCCTACCCGTCCAACGTATTCACCGAAAGGAAACGCCATGCTACCGTCGCCGCAATCCCTGGAAGGCAAACCCGTCCCGCAGGTCACGTTCAAAGCGCGGCCCAACGATCAATGGAAGGATCTCAGCAGTGATGAGCTGTTCAAGGGCAAGACCGTGGTGGTCTTTTCCCTGCCGGGTGCGTATACCCCGACTTGCTCCTCCACCCATTTGCCACGCTATAACGAGCTGGCGCCTGTGTTCAAGCAGAACGGGGTCGACGACATTGTTTGTATCTCGGTCAATGATGCGTTTGTGATGAATGAATGGAAGGCCGGCCAGGATGCGGAAAACATCACCGTCATCCCCGATGGCAATGGCGACTTTTCCGAAGGCATGGGTATGCTGGTCGACAAGCGTCAGCTGGGCTTTGGCATGCGCTCGTGGCGCTATTCGATGCTGGTCAAGGATGGCGTCATTCAGAAGGTCTTCATCGAGCCCGACAAGGAAGGCGACCCGTTCGAGGTGTCCGATGCCGAAACCATGCTGCGCTACCTGAATCCGCAGGCCGAGGTGCCGGAACCGGTGGTGGTGTTTGCCAAGCCCGGTTGCCCCCATTGCGCCCGTGCCAAAGCCACCCTCAAGGCACACGGCATCAAGTTTACCGAGATCACCCAGGACCAGAAGATCAACAGCAGCGTGCTGCGCGCTGTCACGGGCCAGATGACCTGGCCGCAAGTCTTCATCGGTGGCAAGTTGATTGGCAATGCCGATGCCGTGGACGCCCACTTTGGCGCTGCCAAGGCTGCCGCCTGAGTGAGCCACGCCGTGAAACTGTCCATTCTTGATCAGTCGCCGGCGGTGCGCGGTGCGACCCCGGCGGACGCGATTCGCGATTCGCTGGCGCTGGCGCAGTACTGCGATACGCTCGGCTATGCCCGCTACTGGCTGTCCGAGCACCACAACAGCAGCAGCATCGTCGGCAGCGCGCCGGAAGTACTGATGGCCGCCATTGCCGCGACCACCAGCCGGATCCGGATTGGCAGTGCGGGGGTGATGCTGCCGCATTATTCGGCCCTGAAAGTGGCCGAGCAGTTTCGCGTGCTGGAAGCGCTGGCGCCGGGCCGGATCGACCTGGGTCTGGGCCGCGCGCCTGGCTCCGACCGCCTGACCGCGCGCGCACTCAATCCCCATGCCAGTCCCGGCGCCGATGATTTCCCGCAGCAGATCGTGGACTTGCAGCACTGGCTGGAAGGCAAACGCATGTCGGAAAGCCATCCGTACCGTGCCATCACGGCCCAGCCGCAGGGGCCGACCAGTCCGGAAATGTGGATATTGGGCAGCTCGGGCTATGGCGCGCAGCTGGCCGCGCACCTGGGTCTGCCGTACGCCTTCGCCTATTTTTTCAGTGATGGCCAGGGCGTGGAACAGGCGCTGGCGCTGTACCACCAGAACTACGTGCCCAGCGCGCGTTTTCCCAAGCCCCATGCCACCATTTGCGTGTGGGCCTTGGCGGCCGATACCGAGGCCGAGGCCGAGCGCCAGTTGATGACGCGTGAATACTGGCGGGTGCGCTTCGAGCAAGGTTTGCTGGGACCGCTGGTATCGCCCGAAGAAGCGGCCGCCCATCCTTACAGCCCAGCCGAGCGCGATCGGATTGCCCAGCTGCGCAGCAAGGCGCTGGTGGGCACCGGTGCCCAGGTGGCGGAGAAAATCCGCACCCTGGCCGAGCGCCTGGGCCTGGAGGAAATCGTCGTCAACACCTGGGCCTTCGACCCGGCGGTGCGCCGCCATTCCTACGCCTTGCTCGCGCAAGCCTTTGCACTGCAACCGGACACCTGATGGAAACCATTATTTTGCTGGCAGCCTTGAGTGGCGCCCTGATCCTGGGCTGGCGTTTGCCCGGCTGGCGTTTGCAGCGTGTGCTCAAGCAGGAGATCGATCCTGCGTGGCAGGCCATCCTGGCCCGTAACATTCCGATTTACAGAAATCTGTCGCTGGCCTTGCAGGACCAGTTGCACAAGCGGGTACAGCAATTTCTGTATCAGAAAAAGTTTGTCGGCTGTGCCGGACTGGAAATCACCGACGAGATGCGCGTCACCATTGCAGGGCAAGCGTGCCTGCTGCTGCTCAATCGTCCCAGCAAGGTCTACCCATCGCTGCACGCGGTGCTGGTCTATCCGACCGCCTTTCTTGTGCCGCGCAAGCAAGTCGATGCTGCTGGCGTGGTGACGGAGGAGCGTCAGGATCTGTTGGGCGAATCGTGGGGCGATGGCCGTGTGATTTTATCCTGGGACCATGTCCAGCGCGGTGCCGGCGACTGGACCGATGGCCAGAACGTGGTGCTGCATGAATTTGCCCACCAGCTCGACAGCGAGTCGGGCAGCAACAACGGCGCGCCTTACCTGGGCAGTTCCGACAATTATCGCGAATGGTCGGCCGTGCTGTCGCGCAATTTCGCCGACTTGCGCAGCGATGCCATTTACGGTCAGCCCAGCGTCATGGACCATTACGGCGCCACCAATCCCGCCGAGTTCTTTGCCGTGGCCACGGAAACCTTTTTCGAAAAGCCCTGGCAAATGTCGGAGCGCCATCCTGATCTGTTCGGCGAGCTGTTCAAGTATTACCGCGTCGACCCGCGCGCCTGGCTGCCGCAGCCGATATTGGAACCCTGGGTCGCGCCCGGCGTTGGCCAATGGCACTAAAGCAGGGGCTATCAGTGCGTTAGCGTACAGAATCGGCGTCCAGTTCGGCGCATGCTGAAACCTCACAGACGCAGGAGGATTGAGCATGTCGACTATCGTAGCAGGACACTTTCAACTTCAGGACCAGGTCGAGCACGCGCGCAATGAGCTCATGCGTGCAGGCTTTCCGGAAGAGCGCATAAGCGCCTTTTACCTGAATCAGCCCGGTCAGCACGACCTGACCGCTATTGGCGGCGACCATGTGCTCTCGCCTGGTGCCAAAGAATCACCTGAAGGCGTGGCGCAGGGCGCCGCAGCCGGGGGCGCTGTCGGCGCCGCCATTGGCGCGGCCACGGCCGTGGTCACCGGGCCGGCCGGCCCCATCGTTGGTGGCCTGGTGGGTGCGCATGTGGGTTCGCTGTACTCGCTGTCCAAAATGAAGGATGCAGGCGAGGGCGAAGACGGCGGGCACGGCGAGAACCAGTACGAACCACGCAAGGCCGGCATGGTCGTGGCGGTGGCCTTCGATTTGCCGGAAGAAGAGGAACGTGCGCTGGAAGTGCTGCACCGCCTGGGCTCCGACCATATCGAGCGCGCGCACGGCACGATCGAAAACGGCGACTGGACCGATTTTAATCCGCTCAGCTTGCCTGTCCTGATCCACTGAGCCACCAGGGCCGGTACGCATCCAAAAACGCTTCCCCGGAAGCGTTTTTTTTCGGTAGTATGGGCAGATACTTGCACGTATTGACAGGAGGATGCCTCCATGACACAGGCCTGGGTCACTCTCACCGGTGTGGATGGGCGCGATCTTGCGGCGCCCAGCGAAGCGCAGCTGGCCGCGGTCCTGGCCCAGTTGTATGCGCGCCGTCCCCGACCCGATACCGAACCTGCCAGCGCGGCTCTGCGCTTTGGCTACGACGACGGCCTGATGTATGTGGCCGAAATTTCCAGCGATGGCAAATTGCGCTTTGAAGAGTGGTCGGACCGCGACTGCGAGCTGGCGCTGGCGGCCCCGCGCCAGATGCGGGCCAGTCTGGCACAGGCGCGCGAAGTCTGGGCCATGATGGCGCGCCGCCAGGTGTCGCGTATCCGCGAGCTGCCGTGGCAGTAAGCAACGCGCCGCCGTTTGGCGTACCCCGACGGCAATCCAGACCTTATATTAGTGCACCATCAGTACCGGCAAGGTGGCCGCCTCCAGCACGGTGCGCGTGACGCCGCCCAGCATCGCTTCTCGGAAACGCGAATGGCCGTACGCACCCATCACCAGCAAGTCGGCTTTTTCCGCCGCGGCCTTGGCCAACAAACTTTCTCCCACGTCGTTCTTACGGCTAAGCAGTCGATGGTGCGCCAGCGGCTGCACCGTGAGCTGCGCATCGATGCCATGGCGCTGCAGCCAGGGCCGCGGATCGGCAATCATGGCGTCAGCCACGGCTTGCGGGTTGCTTGCCGACTCGACCAGCACAATCTTGACCTGGCGCGCCTGGCGCAGCAGTGGCAGTGCCAGCTGCAAGGCACGGGCCGCCTCCCGGCCGCCATCCCATGCGACCAGAATATGATCGCAGGCGGCAGCCGGGGCCGGCGGCACCACCAGGACCGGGCGGCCGGAATGCACAATCACATGCGGCGCCAGGTCAGCCAGCGCGGGCCACTCCGGATCACTTTGGCCGACAATGGCCAGGTCGGCCGCGCGTGCATGCAGGCACATGCCTTCGGCCTGATCGTCGTCAATCAGGCGGGCGTCAAACTCGCCCAGCTGAGCCGCTTCGCACTGGCTCACAAAGGCGGCCAGGGCCGTGCGCGCCTGGTCGCGCATCATGTCCAGATGCAGGGCCAGGGTCGGATCGTCCTGTTCCGGCGGCAAGCGCTGGTACAGATGGCGCGAGATGCCAGTGGGTGCGGCGCCGCTCAGATGCGCACCGCAGTCGCGCGCCAGGCGCATGGCGAAGGCGATGCGGGCGGCAGCGTGGGCGCTGCCATCGACATGCACCAAGAGTGTCCGGTAAGCCATAACGCCTCCTGTCATCCTGATCGTGATAGCCCTCATGTTAAACCAGTCGGGCAAAAATTTGATATTGCTCAATGTTACGTGTGTTAGCCGCTCCTAGACTTGGGCTCGGACTCAACAACATGACAGGGATGCTGCAATGGACAATCAAAAAGTAGCGCTCGTAACCGGTGGCATGGGTGGCCTCGGCACCGCGATTTGCCGCCGTCTGCACGACGCCGGTTTCAAGGTGGCCGCCACCTATTCGCCCGGTAACGCGGCCCCGGAAGGCTGGCTCAGCGCGCAGCGCGACGACGGTTATCGTTTTCGTGGCTACAAGGTCGACGTGGCCGATTATGCCGACACCGAATGGATGATGCAGCGCTTGTTGGCCGACATGGGCCGCATCGACGTGCTGGTCAACAACGCTGGCATCACGCGCGACCGCAGCCTGACGAAAATGTCGCAGGCCGACTGGTCGGAAGTGATGGGCACCAATATCGATAGCGTGTTCAATCTGTGCAAGCAAGCCATCGACCCGATGATGGCGCAGCGCTGGGGTCGCATCATCAATATTTCATCGGTCAACGGGCAAAAGGGCGCCTTTGGGCAAGCCAATTACGCCGCTGCCAAGGCGGCCATGCACGGCTTCACCAAGGCCGCCGCGCTGGAGCTGGCGCGGCACGGCATTACCGTCAACACGGTCTCGCCCGGGTATCTGCGCACGAAGATGGTGGAGCAAGTGCCGGAAGATATTATGCGTAGCAAAATCCTGCCGCAAATTCCCATCGGGCGCCTGGGCGAACCGGCCGAGGTGGCAGGCTTGATTGCCTATCTGTCCTCGGAAGAAGCCGCGTTTGTAACGGGCGCCAACATTGCTATTAATGGCGGCCAGCACATGTGCTAACGCTTTTCCGCGCGCGTCTGGCAGGTGATGCACAGACGCGCTTCGGGGCGTGCCTGCAGGCGCGAAAAGCCGATGGGATTGCCGCATTCTTCACACTCGCCATAACTGCCGTCGTCAAACTTGGCCAGCGCGTGACGGATGGTGCGCAGCTGGCTGACGTTGTGGCCAGCCGCTTCCAGCGCGAGGTCGTTCAGCAGGCGCACCGTGGCCTTGTCGGCCGGGGACGTTTCCACTTCGGAAACGGGCAGATCGCGCCCGCAGGCGAGCGCCATGTCGCTTTGGCCGAGCAACTCGTCGCGGCGCTGTTCCAGTTGCGATCGAAGGAGCGCAAGCTGCGCTTGGTTCATGCCTTGCTCCAGGGAGAAGTGGTCGGACGCCAGATGCACTGACGTTGCCAGTGTAGCGCGTTCGACCGGCACTGAACATGGGCGCACGCTTGCCTGCGCGCCCAGCTTGCGTCGTCTCAGAGTGGGGAACTTATTCGGTCGCCTTCACCACTTTTACCTGCGTGCTCAGGCGTTCAATCGCCGCCACGATCGGCACCGGGTTGGCGGTGGCAACCGCGCCCGCCAGACGCAGCAAGGCACCGGCCAGGCCTGCCACGGCTGCTATGCGGTCGATCTTGCGGATCTTTTCGGTGGCATCCATGGTCAGCTGGATCAAGGCTTGCTGTGACACGGCCAGAGCCTGCACCACGTAGCTTGCCGCTTCCGCATACAGACCATTGGCACGCTGGCGCAGCAGAATTTCATCTTCCAGCAGGGCGCGCGCGATCGCCTGGTCCTGCTCGCTGACGGGCCCGCCGTTGTGCGAGCCAATGTCGTTCATCACGCGCTTGTGGATGGCGTCGGCTGCCAGCGACATCTGGTCGGCCAGTGCTTCGATCTGGGCCGCGCTGCCAAGGCCGGGGGACGGGGAACTCATGGCGCTCTCCTTGTATGCAACGTTAATCGCTGAGCAGGTTCTTGTGGATCAGATACAGGTCGCGGGTGTAGTCGGCCAGCTTGTGGCGCAATTCTTCGCTCGGCAAATTGTTCAGGTTTTCGCGCATCTTCTGGTGGCCCAGCGCGACCTTGGTCAAGCCCTGCAAGGCAATGTCGTAGCGCCGGTCGAGGGCCTTGTATTCATGCTGCTTGTCCATGTAGTGCACCTTGGCCATGGTGACCAGCATGCGGTCCTGGGCCTTGCCGGAAAAAGGGATTTCGACATCGAAAATGCCAAGCACCGTCTTTTTTTCGTTGTCGTGGGTTTTACTGTAGAGGCGGGTGAGCGTCATCATGGCATCGAGCAGTACCCGCACGTGAGCGTCGCCATCGCGCACCATGGTTTCCACGCTGCGATTCTGGAAGCCGGAGGCAATCACGCGGGTGAGCAGGCGCGTCATGCCGGTGTAGGCGAGCACATGTTTTTGCTCCAGCCCGCTGCCAGCCAGTGCCTTGATGCCATTGCCCATGTCATCGAGCTGGGGCGTGAGGTCGTAGCGGGCGTCGCCGGCAAGCACGCTCAGCGTTTGCATGTAGAGCACCAGCACTTTCTGGGCGCTGACGAAATCGTCGTACACGGCGCGCCGCTTGGCATCGTTTTCGCGCGCCAGACGGTCGGCAGCAGGAGAGAGGTAGGGTTGTTCGCGCAGGTAGGTGTCGCGGTAGCGCTTGGACAGCTCGCCGTACGCGCCCAGCTTGGCCGAGGCGTCGGCAAATTCGCGCACTTCGTACAGGCTGACATTGCTGGACGCGCAACCCGTGAGCACGGTGGCGGCCAGAAGGAAGAGTGCGGCAAGTGATCGGCAGGATTTCATGGGACCCCTTAAGGCAAACGCTGAAAGGTTCGCCATAAGTTCCCATTTTTGCCCCACTAAGGTGGTGACATTTTGCTCAAGCTCAAGTCAGCAGTGCGCGGCGCCAGGCCAAGCCGGCCGCGGTGTCGCCCTGCGGCAGGTATTCACAGCCAATCCAGCCTTCGTAGCCAAGCTGGTCGATCAGGCGGAACAGGGCGGCGTAGTCGATCACGCCGCTGCCTGGCTCGTGCCGGCCCGGACTGTCAGCCAGCTGCATGTGACGAATTTGCGGCAGGTGGCGCTTGATGCCGCCGGCCAGATCTTCGCCCATGCGCTGCATATGGTAGATGTCGTATTGCAGATACAGATTCGACGCGCCTACTTCGGCAATGACGCCGGCGGCCTGCGCGCTGCTGGTCAAGAAATAGCCTGGCATGTCAAAGGTATTGATCGGCTCGATCAGCAGGGTCATGCCATGTGCGTCCAGGCACTCGGCTGCATAGCGCAAATTGGCAACGTAAGTCTGGTGCGCCAGGTTAAGGTCGGCGCCCGGGCCGGGAATCCCCGCCAGGCAATGCAGCTGGCGCACGCCCAGCGGCACAGCGTAGGCGAGCGCCTGCGCCACGCTGTCCTGGAATTCACCAGTGCGCTGGGGGGCGCACGCAAGCCCGCGTTCTCCCGCAGCCCAGTCGCCAGCCGGCAAGTTGTGCAATACCAGGCTAAGACGGTTGGCGCCAAGCCGCTCGGCAATTTCCTCCACCGTCCAGGCATAGGGAAAAAGGAACTCGACTGCCTCGAAGCCATTGCCGCGGGCTGCGGCAAAGCGTTCGAGGAAAGGCAGTTCATTGAACATCAGAGTGAGGTTGGCGGCGAACTTGGGCATGGCACATGTTAATCGATTGCCGTGCCATGGGTGATGCGCGGCATCGGCGTGAACAGGAAGGCGACGCTCGCCGCCGCCAGCAGGAAGGCGCCGGCGCCAATGAACAAACCGGTCAGCGACAGCCAGGCCAGCAGGGCGCCCGTGATAGCAGCCGCCAGCGGCGCCAGTCCCATGAAAATGAACATGAAAATGCTCATGGCACGGCCCAGCATGGCGCGTGGCACGCGCTGTTGAATCCAGCTGAACACGGCGACCTGGATAAAGCCTGTGAGCAGCCCGAGCAGCAGCATGAAAGCGCCCGCCTGCCAGGTGCTGCGAATCACCGCCATGCCCATCAGCAGGGCGCCGGCAATGGCGTCGACCACCAGAATGGTGCTGCCGAAGCTGGCCATGCGCACCCATTTCAACTTGGCGCTGGCGCCGCTGATGCCCATGCCCAGCAGCGAGCCAGCGCCGTGCAGTCCCATGATCAGGCCCAGGGCAGCAGCGCCGCCCAGGCGTGATTCGGCCAGGACTGGCAGTGCCACCTGCATGGTGCCGCCCACAATGAAGGCGCACAGTGCCCAGTACATGATGCACACGCGCAGCGACATGTCGCGCCAGACCATGGTCAGGCCGGCGCCAATGGCTTGCCAGACACCTTCGGCTGCCGCCTGTGGTGGCGCAGCGTGGGTGCGGACCTTGTTCAATGTCCATGCCGACACCACGAAGCTGATGCAGTCGAACGCGAAGGCAATGCCGATGCCGTGCGCCGCGCCCGGCTGGCCGCTGCTGCCATCGCCCCACAGGGCAAACACCAGGGCCGCCAGCAGGGGGCCGGACAGCATGGTCAGCTGACGCATGCCCATCATCACGCCGTTGGCCATGGGCAGTTGCGCCGGCGCGACGACGTGTGGCAGCATCGAGGTACCCGATGGAATCGCAAAGGCCGAGGCCAGGCCCAGGCCGAAGGCCAGCACATAAATGGCGGGCATGCTGACCTGGCCGGCAAAGACCAGGGCAGTCAGAATGGCCAGCAGGATTGCGTTGGCGAACTTGCTCAGCATCAGGACTGACTTGGGCGAGTAGCGGTCCACCAGGGCGCCGCCCACCAGGATGAAGAGGGCGCGCGGAATGCTCATCAGTGCGATCACCAGGCCCAGCTGCAAGGCATTGCCGGTGGTGGTCAGGACCAGCCAGGGCAGGGCAATCAGGGTGAACTGGTCACCCAGGGCGGAGATCAGCCCGCCAGCCATCAGCCAGCGGAAGTTCGGTTCGCGCAGCAAGACTGCGCGTTCAGGCGTTTGCATGATGGCCTCAGCTGTTGGTGGAATGCATGCCGGCGATGTCGCCCAGGGTGGCCGACATGCTGGACACTAATTCCGGCGCCAGTCCGCGGATGGCTTCGCGGCTGATCAGGTCGACCACGTCCGTGGCGTTGACCACCAGTTCGTGGCCGGCGGGCGTGATGACGGCAAATCCGACACGGGCGTCGCGCGGATCGGACTGGCGCGTGACCAGGCCGATTTTCTCCAGTGGCAGCAGGGTGCGGGTGACGCCGGACGCAGTCAGGCCCACCCGTTCGGCCAGATCGACGCGGCGAATCCGCCCGCCCGGCGCGCGCGCAATATGATTCAACAATTGGAAATCGCTGAAGCTGATGCCGTGGTGGCTGCCCAGGCCGCTGTCGAAACGGCGCACCAGGACGGCATAGGCGCGCGCCAGGCGCAGACAAAATTCAGTCGAGGTAGTCAGTGCTTCATCCATGATTGATCCTTAAGTAATTCGTTAGTAATGCTTGATTACTCAAGTATATGTCGTGAAAAGATGCGCAGTCAAGCACTTTATGTCGCCCTCGAGAATGCGAGGGCGACACTCGTTTGTCTAGCGTGGGCGGCGCAGCCAGCCCAGTGCCCCTAAAGAAAGGAGCAGCAGGGCGAGACTGCCGGGCTCGGGCACGTTGTTGCTGACGCGAATAGGATCGGCGAGCGGATCGGCCAGGTCCAGGCCCTGCGTACCTGCTACAAACACCCCGTTCTCCATCTGGCCCAGTGTGGCGGTAAAGGTGTGCGAGGCGTCGATCTCGGCCCCGTACTTGGCCCAGATGCCAAACCAGGCATCGATGTAGTAGGTGCGCCCGGCGACCATGGTGAAGTCCATGGTCCAGTCGAGCGCGCTGCCGGTGCCGGTTTCAAAACTCGTGCTGCCGCTGCTCAGGTAGTCAGGAAGGGTACTGGCGATGCTGTCAAAGAACGGCCGTGTGGTCACGCCCGTATCGACATCAAAGCTGACTGTATCGAGCGAAAATACATGGATCGAGGCCGAAATCATGGAGGCCGCCGAGGTCAGCGCGGCAAAAAAATCGGCCTGGGTACCCACGCTGGTGCCGCTAAAATCGAGGTGCCCGGCAACGGTGCGCGTTGCCGAGCCGGTGCCATCCCAGGTGAAGCTTTGCATCGCTTCAACCTGGCTTGATGCGCGCGCGTAACTGGCGGTGCTGAAGGTGGCCTGACGCAAAATCAGGGTGCCTGGCGTGCCCGACGCATCGACCGAGCCGCGTGTATTGGTGGCGAGCGGGTGCAAGGTGCCGGCAGCGGCCGTCAGGCCGCCGAAATTGCTGTCGTAGCGCTGGTCGACGATGGTGTTCTGGAAGGTGCTGGTGTTGTCGTCGCACAGGCTGGGCGTGGGCGTGCCCGCGAGGCGTTCGGCTTCGGTGCGGCAATCGCGCACATAGGTACTGACGTGGGCGCCGTTGGCAATGGGCGTCGCAAAGGCAGGGCTGGCGGCCAGGTTCAGGGCGAGGAGGAGAAAAGCAAGGCGGCTCGATTGCATGGAGGTCCTTCACGTAGTCATTCTGCCGAAATTGACAGAGCGCAAACAGGAACGCAGGGATCGTGCCAAGTCCAATAAATCAAGGACTTAGCGCTTCCGCACCGAGGGAAATGTAAGGCTGCCCGACAACAGAAAAGAGCCAGCGAAAATCCTCCCCATTTCGCCGCGAACTGGCTATACTGTATATTCATACAGTACTTCTTTCGATCATGTCAGAACTGGCAATTTCCCTATCCGAGCGTGGCGTAGGCCAACAACCGAGTCCCTTAAACCTGGCGCCCAAGTCCATGCGCTTCTGGCTCATGGCGCACAAAATTGCCACCGGCTTTGGCACGGCCGTACCGGACCAGCAGGCCGCCATCAGCCAGGACAACACAGGCGCCTTTTTGTTTGCGGTCACCGATCACAGCATGGAAGACGCGGGCATCGTGCAAGGTGACAAGGTGGTTGTGGACCGCTCGGTCGCTCCGGAACACGGGCGCCTGGTCATCGCGCTGGTGCAGGGCGAATACACACTCAAACGTCTGTTCTACTTCAACGGCGCCCTTGAACTGCGCGCCGAAAACGCCGCCCAGGCGCCGTGGCGCATGCCGGTGGACGCGCAGGTACAGCTCTGGGGCGTGGTGGTGGGCGTGATTCGCAACTACGCCAACTGAAGCAGCAATAAAAAAGCGCCGGCGGACTGAACCGGCGGCGCCTTTGAAGCGAATGGAAACGGCTTAGCGGCCGCGGCCACCCGAACGGTGCGGCGGCGCTTGGCGCGGGCCACGGCTGTTGCCGCCGCCGCCGCCTGCATTGCCACCGCCACCGCCACCGCCGGCGCTGCGTGGCTTGGCGGCATTGCGGTTACCGCTGCCCACCTTGACCACTTGGCCGCCACCCGAGCGTCCGCCACGGCCGCCATGCCCTGGGGCACCGCTGCGCAGCTGGATTGCTTGTGGGCGTGCGTTCGGATCTGGCTCGAAGCCCGGAATGACCTGACGCGGCAGGGTTTGCTTGATCAGCTTTTCAATATCCTTGAGCATGTCATGTTCGTCCACGCACACCAGCGATACAGCTTCGCCGGTGGCGCCGGCGCGGCCGGTCCGGCCAATGCGGTGCACATAGTCTTCAGGAATGTTTGGCAGATCGTAATTCACCACGTGCGGCAGCTGGTCGATGTCGATACCGCGCGCGGCGATGTCGGTGGCGACCAGCACTTGCAGCGTGCCATCCTTGAATTCGGACAGCGCACGGGTACGGGCAGTCTGGCTCTTGTTGCCATGGATGGCCAGGGCGCCAATGCCGTCGGCGCCCAGCTGTTCCACCAGCTTGTTGGCGCCGTGCTTGGTGCGCGTGAACACCAGCACCTGGGTCCATTTGTTGGACTTGATCAGGTGGGCCAGCATCGGGTGCTTCTTGTCGCGGTCAACCGGGTGGATCTTCTGCGCGATCACTTCCACGGTCGAATTGCGGCGTGCCACTTCGATCATGGCTGGCTTGTTCAGCAGGCCGTCGGCCAGGGCCTTGATCTCTTCCGAGAAGGTCGCCGAGAACAGCAGGTTCTGACGCTTGGCAGGCAGGGCAGCGAGCACTTTCTTGATGTCGCGGATGAAGCCCATGTCGAGCATGCGGTCAGCTTCGTCCAGGATCAGGATTTCAATCTTGGACAGATCGACGGTGCGCTGTTCCATATGGTCCAGCAGGCGGCCCGGGGTGGCGACCAGAATGTCGACGCCATGCTTGAGCTGCTTGATTTGCGGGTTGATGCCCACGCCGCCGAAGATCACAGCCGAATTGAGCTGGGTGTACTTGCCGTACACGCGCACGCTTTCCTCGACTTGGGCCGCCAGTTCGCGAGTCGGGGTCAGGATCAGGCAGCGCACCGCGCGGGTCGAGGTCTTGCTGGTGAGCGCGGCGCCGACCGGATCGGTCGACAGGCGGTTCAGGATCGGCAGCGTGAAACCGGCGGTCTTGCCGGTACCGGTCTGTGCGCCTGCCAGCAAATCGCCGCCGGCCAGCACGGCAGGAATTGCCTGGGTCTGGATCGGGGTCGGGACGGTGTAACCGTGTTCGGTCACAGCGCGAACGATGGCATCGGACAGGCCGAGTTTAGAAAAGGACATGTTAACTTTATGGTGGAGATCGGCCCGTCGCTCGCTTTCAGGAGCGCCAGTCGCAGGCAATCAATTTTAGAAAACCGCGGTGGCAAAGGCACTGGAATCGGTGCCACCGGGAATTGCAGCATAACAACAGCGAGTCTAAACGAATTTAGTTGTGCTGTGGAAATTTAGAGGGTGGGCGGGAACACAATCGTGTTCCCGGTCAATCGCTTGCGGGTATTTTACGCGAAAGGCGACAGCAGCGTGACCATCTGGCCAAACACCTTCGGGCTGGCGGCAATGATGTCACCCTTGTACAGGTACTCGGATTCGCCGTTGAACTCGCCGCAAATGCCGCCGGCTTCCGTTACCAGCAAGGCGCCGGCAGCGATATCCCATGGCTTGAGGCCTTTTTCGTAGAAACCGTCGCTGCGCCCGGCAGCCACATTGGCCAGGTCCAGCGCGGCCGAACCGGCGGTGCGGATGGCCTGGCAACGTTCGGCCATGACGCCGTACATCTTGATGTAGTCGGCCAGCGCTTTCGGGCCGGCTGCGTGGCCGCTGGAAAGCAGGCAGTTGGAGATGCGGTCGTGCTTGGTGACGCGGATACGCTTGTCGTTCAGATAGGCGCCGGCGCCCTTGGTGGCGGTGAACAAATCGTTACGCACAGGGTCATAGATGACAGCCTGGGTGATGATGCCGCGCTGGGACAGGGCAATCGATACGCAATAGTTAGGGTAGCCGTGCATGAAGTTGGTGGTGCCATCGATCGGGTCGATGATCCACGCGAATTCACTCTCGTCGTTCAGGTTTTTGGATGCACCCGATTCCTCGGCCAGAATGGCATGGTCGGGGTAGGCTTTGAGCAGGGTCTCGATGATGGCCTGTTCCGCTGCCTGGTCCACATCGGTCACGAAATCGTTATGTTGTTTTTCAGTAACAACAACACGATCGACATCGAACGAAGCGCGCTGGATGACGGTGGCGGCGCGGCGAGCAGCTTTGATCGCCGTATTGAGCATTGGGTGCATTGTATTTTCCGTTAAAAGAACGCTAACGCCCACGGCGGCCCCATGGTCGCAGCGAACGGTAGTGAACAAGAATGAATTAAAGAGCGAAGCGGCGTCGAAAGGTTAAAATTGCATCCTTTCACGCCGCGCGATAGCGCTATTTTAAATGAATCTGCCCGAAACACCGACTTCTGTTTTCAAACGCCTGCGTTTTGTCCTGGTCGAGACCAGCCGCGCCGGCAATATCGGGGCCGCTGCACGGGCCATGAAAACAATGGGTTTTTCGGATCTGGTACTGGTCAATCCGCGCTTTCCGGACGCGCTGGCCGACCCCGAGGCAGTGGCCTTTGCCAGCGGCGCGCAGGACGTGCTGGAAGGCGCGCGCATTGTCGGCAGCATGGCCGAGGCGCTGGAAGGCATCAATTTTGCGGCCGCCGTGTCGGCGCGTTTGCGCGAATTTTCGCCGCCTGTCTGGATGCCGCGCGAATTTGCCGGGCATGTGGCGGGGCAGGGCGAATTGTCTGCCGCGCTCATTTTTGGCAACGAGCGTTTCGGGCTGCCCAATCAGATCGTCGAACAGTGCAATGTGCTGATTAACATTCCGGCCAATCCTGATTATTCGTCGCTCAATCTGGCGCAGGCGCTGCAGGTGCTCGCGTATGAGTGCCGGGTGGCCGATGGCGTGGTGGCGCCGGCCAGTGCGGTGGGCTTTCATGGGGACGCGGCCAGTCTGGAGCAGATCGAGGGGATGTATGCGCACCTGGAGCAAGCGCTGGTGGCGATTGATTTTCTTGACGCGGATAATCCGAAAAAGCTCATGCCGCGTCTGAAGCGGCTTTTTTCGCGGACCCAGCTCGAGACCGAGGAAGTCAATATTCTGCGCGGGATAGCGCGGCATATATTAAAAAGCCGCCAAGAGCCGACTACAAAATAAGAGCACGCACTACAGAATAAGAGCACCCAATACAGAATAAGAGCCCCCCTACATCGCCCTCGCGGAGGCGGGGGCCCATACCATCTGGACCGAATCCGGGAACGTGGCATGGGCCCCCGCCTTCGCGAGGGCGATGTGGTGGGACTTAATAAACGTCGAACGGATCCTTGCGTCCCGCGTAGATCTTTTCCATCACGCGCCGTTCCCTGCCCACGATAGTCTCCACAAACGCAGCCGGCTTCTTCATCTTTTTAAACGTCCTGAACCCCGTATCCAGAAACTCGTGCAGGTCGCCCAGCCGCGCCAGCATGGCCGGCCCGCGCATAATCGTCAGCGTCACGGACAGCAGGGGAATGTTCACCAGCTCGCACAGCGAGTCGCCCAGCTCCTGCACCAGGTCGAGCTGGCGCGCCCGGTCCTCGTGCGTGGTGGCGGTGCGGTAGGCCGCAACATACTTGGCCTCATCGAACTCGGTGCCCAGCACGCGCGCCATGGCGGTGTCCAGCCGCTCGGACAGCGCGTCCAGCACAATGGCCTCGGTAATGGTGTGCAGCGACTCGTACGACAGCATTTTCTGCAGGGTGGGAATGATGCGTTCCAGGTCGACGTCGCGCTGCGACAGGTCGTGCGCGCCGTACAGCTCCTCCAGGAAGAACAGGGCGGCATCGTGCGTGTTCGGATTGGCCAGCAGGTCAGCATGGGTTTCCGCCAGGCGGCCCGACTGATAGCGTTTGAGCGCGGTGCGCGCAGCCTGCAGCGCAGGCTCGCCCTTGGCACTGGCCCGCTCGGCCGCTACCAGCTTGAGTTGCTGTTCCAGCTTCTGGACAAGAAGTTCTTTCTTCATGCCCCACTTTGTACCAGAAACCTCTAGACGGATCACTCTAGTTTCCACGTAAATCCGGCTACCCCTTTGGCGTACACTACAAAAAAAATACATGGAATCAGAGACATGGGGACAAACCGCAGGACGTTTTTGAAAGTCGGCGCGCTGGGCGCGCTGGCACTGGCCGCCGGTGGCGGCATTTACCGCTACACCCATCCACCCGGCCCGCAGCAGCGCTTTGTGCTCGACGGCGAAGCCAAGGCCGCCATCGACGCCATCATCCCGGCCATGCTGGCGGGGGCGCTGCCGCCCGATGCGGCCGCGCGCAGCGCGGCCATTGCCGCCACTACCGGGCGCGTACACCAGGCCATTCTGGGGCTGCCGCTGAACGCGCAAAAGGAAGTCCAGGATCTGTTTGGCCTGCTGGCCCTGTCCCCAGCGAGGCGCGTACTGACGGGCGTATCCGGCGGCTGGGCCAATGCCCGTCCGGAGCAGGTCAGCGCCTTCTTGCAGGAGTGGCGCTTTCACAGCCTGGCCATGCTGCAGGGCGCTTACCATGCGCTGCATGACCTGATCATCGGCAGCTGGTATGCCGATCCGTCCAGCTGGGAGTCGATTGGCTACCCCGGCCCGATGAAGGAGCTCGCATGAGCAACCCGAATATGATCCCCGACCCGATTCTGGCCGGCCTGGCCGGCGGCTGGAAGGTCATCGATGGCGCTACCCTGGCCGAGGACCGTACGCTTGAGGCGGACGTGGTCATTGTGGGCAGCGGTGCCGGCGGCGGCGTAAGTGCTGAGATCCTGTCCCGCTCCGGTCTGAAGGTGCTGATCGTGGAAGAGGGCGCACTCAAGTCCTCGAAAGACTTCAAGATGCGCGAGGCCGAGGCCTACCCCTCGCTGTACCAGGAATCTGCCGCGCGCAAAACCGCAGACAAGGCCATCAACATCCTGCAAGGGCGCACGGTCGGCGGCTCCACCACGGTCAACTGGACTTCCAGCTTTCGCACGCCCACGCCCACCCTGGACTACTGGCATAAGCACTACGGCTTGAAGGACTACACGCCCGAGGCGCTGGCGCCCTGGTTCC
Source organism: Massilia sp. CF038 (assembly GCF_900129765.1). Classification (GTDB taxonomy): domain Bacteria; phylum Pseudomonadota; class Gammaproteobacteria; order Burkholderiales; family Burkholderiaceae_D; genus Telluria_A. Next base: position 679,922 of record NZ_FQWU01000002.1, on the reverse strand, counting down.
TGATGATGGAGCAGCGCCTGAATGTGTCCACCTGGCTCACGCCGCCCAACGAAAACAATGACCTGCTCAAACGCGGCGCGGCCAAGCTGGGTATTCCCGCTGCCGCCATCATGCGAAATGTAAAGGGCTGCTGGAACCTCGGCTACTGCGGCATGGGCTGCCCGACCAATGCCAAGCAGTCGATGCTGGTGACGACCATCCCCGCTGCGCTCGACCAGGGTGCCACGCTGGTCACGCACGCACGCGCCGAGCACCTCGTATTCAAGGGCGACAAGGTCGACAGCCTGGTTTGCAGTGCCCTCGACGCTGGCGGCATTGTCGCCAGTGGCCGCCGCCTGACGCTGCGCGCGCGCCACTTTGTCATCGCTGGTGGCGCCATCAACTCGCCAGCGCTGCTGCTGCGCTCCAAGGCCCCCGATCCACACGGCTTGCTGGGCAAGCGCACCTTTCTGCATCCCACCGTGATCTCGGCGGCCATGTTCACGCAGCGCGTTGATGGTTTTGCCGGTGCGCCGCAGACCATCTATTCCGACCATTTCATGGAAACCCAGGCCATCGATGGCCCGATTGGCTACAAGCTCGAAGCGCCGCCGCTGCATCCGCTGCTGTTGTCGACCACCATGGCCGGCTACGGCGCAGCGCATGCCGAAACCATGCGCCAGTTCCCCCACGTGCACGCCTTGCTGGCGTTGCTGCGCGACGGTTTTCACGAGCAGTCGCCCGGCGGCAGCGTGGGGCTGGCCGCCAACGGCGCGCCGGTGCTGGACTATCCGATCAGCCGCTTCGTGTGGGATGGCGTCAAGCGCGCCCACCTGACCATGGCCGAGATCCAGTTTGCGGCCGGTGCCAAAACCGTGCAGCCGGTACATGAACAGGCCGCGCCATATGCCAGCTGGCTTGATGCGCGCAAGGCCATCGAAACGCTCAGTTACGAGCCGCATATTACGCGCGTGGTGTCGGCGCACGTGATGGGCGGCTGCACCATGTCGGACGATGTGCGCCTTGGCGTGGTCAGTTCGAAAGGACGCTATCACGGCATCACCAATCTGTCGGTGCACGACGGGTCGCTGTTCCCGACCTCGATCGGCGCCAACCCGCAGTTGTCGATTTATGGCATCACGGCGCGCCTTGCCAGCCTGCTGGCCCAGGACCTGACAGGCAAACCGGCCGCGCGCCTGGTGGCCTGATGACGGCGCGGGTATTGCTGCGCTGGGTGCTGCTGCTGCAGGCGGGAGCGGTGGCCGGCGTGGCCAGCCTGGCGCACGGCGCCGGTCTTACCTGGCCCCTGGCGCTGCTGGCGGCGCTGGGCGTGCTGTTGCTGGTGCGCATGCTCATCACGGCCAATAACTTTTTGCTCACGCGCGGCCATTCCAGCCCCACGCCTGACGACTTCCTGCTCGCGCCGCCCGCGCGCCTGCGTCTGTTTGCTGAAGAATTCATGGCCACCATGCTGCAATCGTCCTGGTTCATGACGCGTGCGTCCGCGCGCGAAACGCTGTATCCGGACGCGCTTGGTGTGCCGGTGCTGTTGTTGCACGGATACGGTTGCAACAGTGGCTATTGGGCGCATCTGACGCCGCTTCTCGATGCGCGCCGTATCAGCCACGCCACGCTGGACCTGGAACCCTTGATGGGCGCGATTGACGATTACGTCCCCATGGTGGCCGCGGCGGTCGACAGCCTGTGCGCCAAAAGTGGGGCGCCGGCCGTGGTGATTGTGGCGCACAGCATGGGCGGGCTGGTGGCGCGCGCCTATCTGCGCGAGCATGGTGCGGGACGGCTGCGCCACGTGTTTACCCTGGGCACGCCGCACCATGGCACCAGTCTGGCACAGATGGGAGTGGGTAAAAACGCCGCCCAGATGCAGCGCCGGGGCGAGGCCATGAGCGACTGGCTGCAAGGCTTGTCCAGGTCCGAAACCCCCGAATTGCGGGGCTTGATCACGTCTTTTTACACCCACCACGACAATATCGTCGCGCCGCAGACATCGAGCGTTTTACCCGATGCGCATAACATCGCCTTCGGCGGTGTTGGCCATGTGGCAATGGGGCGCAACCCCCGTGTTCTTGAACGTTTAATGCAAGAAATTGCAAAGCTGTTCACTCACTAAATATTGTTTAGCATCATCTTCCTCAGGCGTGATACAGTCGAAGAGAGTGCGCTGTCATAGACAAGCGTCATTCAAACTCATCATGATCATTGCGGCAAATCAGGACGGGAGTGGAATCGTGTCTGCACGAATTCTCATTATTGAAGACAACCCCACAAACATGGAATTGATGGTGTACCTGCTGACGGCGTTCGGCTATACCCCATTGATGGCAATTGACGGCGTCAGCGGCGTCGAAACCGCCCGACAGACGATCCCCGATCTGATCATTTCTGATATTCATCTGCCCAAGCTCGACGGCTATGGAGTCGTATCGGCGCTGAAGCAGGACCCTGCGCTGCGCCACATTCCCGTTCTGGCCGTCACGGCACTGGCCATGGTGGGCGACCGTGAACGCCTGCTTGCAGCCGGATTCGACGGCTATGTTGGCAAACCCATTGAGCCGGACACCTTTGTGGCCGAACTTGAAAGTTTTTTGCCGGGGGCGCAGACCGGGGAGCTCCCCTCCGAGGCAACTGACCCGGTGTCAGAGGCCATGCCGGAGACGCGCCGCGCCACGATCCTGATCGTGGACGACCATGTGCTCAATCGCGAGTTCCTCATTACCCTGCTGGGCTACGGCGGTCACCGCCTGATCGAAGCGGCGGACGGCGTTGAAGGCTTGAAGGTGGTCAAGCGCGAACAGCCCGACCTGGTCATCTCCGACATCCTGATGCCCAATATGGACGGCTACGAGTTTGTCACCGCGCTGCACGCGGACCCCGAGACGACCCACGTACCTGTCATTTTTTATACCGCCACCTATCGCGAACGCGAGGCCAACCGCATGGCCGAGGCCTGCGGTGTGCGCTGGGTGCTGCCGAAACCGTCCGATCCCGACGTGATTTTGCGCGCCGTGCACGAGGCGCTGGGCATGAACGAGCCGGCGCGCCTGCCCGAGTTTGCCAATGCGGCCTCGGACGCGAACCGCATGTTTGTGATCGACCACACGGTGGCCGAGTATCTCGACGAAGTCGAGTCGTCCACCCATCTGCTCTCGCGCATGGCCAACGATGGCGACACGCCACGGCCGTCGTACGACCTGGCGCAGATGACGGACCGGCTGGCCAGTTCTTTATCGAGCCTGCAGGCGGTGAGTCTGCGTCTGACCTCGCTCATCGAGCTGGGCATCGACCTGGGCGCCGAACGCGACCCCGCGGCGCTGATCGAAATTGGCTGCCGCGTGGCGCAAAACATCTGCGTGTCCAAGTACGCCTGCATCGGCGTGCTGGAAGAGGGCGCCGATGAACTCAGCTACTTCTCCTCGTGCGGCGACAACCGCCAGGCGCGGGTGGTGGCCGCAACCCCGCGCGTGGGTGTGCTGAACACGCTGATGGAAAAACGCCAGCCGCAGCGCATCGACGGCCTCAATGGCGACGCGCGCGCGATCGGCCTGCCGCATGGCCACCCACCAGTGCATTCCTTCCTCGGCGTGCCGATTGCCTCGCGTGAGCGCGTGCACGGCTGGCTGTACCTGGTTGACAAGCTTGGCGGCAGCAGCTTCTCCGAGGTCGATGAGCGGGTCGCGGTCACAGTCAGCGCGCAGATCGCGGTGGCCTACGAAAACCTGCTGCTGTACGAAGAAATCAAGCGCCATCATGCGCAGCTGACCGCCGACATGACGGCCCGCATCCGCCTGGATGAAGACTTGCGCCGCTTCCGCGCTGCCATGGACGCAACGGCCGACGCCATTTTCCTGATCGACCGCTCGGCCATGTGCTTTGTCGACGTCAACGCCACGGCCTGCCGCATGCTGGGCTTCGAGCGCGACGACTTCATGGCGCTGGGCACCCAGAATGTCGAAGGCACTGACCTGGAACGGCTCAAGGATCTGTATGAGCGCCTGCTGGCAGGCGACCAGTCCGGCGCCATGGCCGAACTGGAAGTGCAGCGCCGCGACGGCTCACGCGTAGCGGTGGAAGTACAGCGCCGCACTTTGCGCTCGGGTGCCAGCTGGGTGCTGGTGGCCGTGGCACGCGACATCACCGAACGTAAGGAAGCCGAAAGCCGCCTGCTGCGCCTGGCCCACTTTGATACCCTGACCGGACTGCCGAACCGCAGTCAGTTCTATTCGGCCCTGACACGCTCGCTCGAGCAGGCTGCCGAACACCACTGGTCGGTTGGGGTGCTGTTCCTTGACGTTGACCGCTTCAAGAACATCAACGACACGCTGGGCCACCCCTGCGGCGACGAACTGCTGCGCCAGTTTGCCGGCCGCCTGGTCGACAGCTTGCGTGTGCGCGACACCATTGGCCGCTTTGGCGGCGACGAATTTGCCGCCATCCTGATGCTGCCCGAAGGGCCGCAGTCGGCGCTGGCCGTGGTGGACAAGATCCGCGAAGCGCTGCGCCGGCCGTTCGACCTGGACGGCCACGAAGTGACCACCACCGCCAGCATCGGCATCACCATTTACCCCGACGACGGACTCGATGCCGATACCCTGATCAAGTACGCCGATACGGCCATGTACCGCGCCAAAGAGGCCGGGCGCGATGCGTTCCGCTTCTTTACGGCGGAAATGAACGCGCAATCGCTGGCGCGGCTGGACCTGGAAAATGCGCTCCGCCGCGCCATCGACAACCGCGAGTTTGTGCTGTACCTGCAGCCCAAAGTGCATATCGGTTCGGGCCGCATCAGCGGCGCAGAAGCGCTGATCCGCTGGAAGCGGCCGGGCCACGGCATGGTGTCGCCGGCGCTGTTCATCCCGGTGCTGGAAGAGACCGGGCTGATTGTGCCGGTGGGTACCTGGGTACTGAATGAAGCGTGCCGCATGATCAGCAAATGGGGCAAGTCCAAGACAGGGCCGGTGCATCTGTCGGTCAACGTCTCGGGCGTGCAGTTCTTCCTCGGTGGACTGGAAGAAGAGGTGCTCAATGCGATCAAGGTGCACGAAATTGCGCCTGAACTGCTGGAACTGGAGCTGACTGAAAGCTCGCTGATGTCCAATGCCGAAGACACCATCACGGTGCTGCGCAACCTCAAAGCACTGGGCATCAAGATCTCCATTGACGATTTTGGCACCGGTTATTCGAGCCTGGCCTATCTTAAGCGCTTCCCGATTGATAAGCTCAAGATCGATATTGCCTTCGTGCGCGAAGTGACCAGCAACCCGGACGACGCGGCCATCGTCCTGGCGATCATCAACATGGCGCACAGCCTGAAGCTGCAAGTGATCGCCGAGGGTGTGGAGCGCGACGCGCAGCTGGCCTACCTGCGCCGCCATGGCTGCGACGAGATGCAGGGCTACTACTTCAGTAAGCCGGTGCCGGAACTGGAGTTCGAAGCCATGCTCCACGAGGGCAAAGCCCTGGCAGCGCCGGTGGAAGATGGTCTGGTCGACCAGCAAACGCTGCTCATCGTCGACGACGATGCGTTCATGCTCGACGTGCTGTCGGACTTTTTGGCGCAGGATGGCTACCGCATCCTGACCGCGCAGACGGCGGCCGAGGGCTTCGATATTTTGGCGCGTAACAAGGTGCACGTGATCCTGTGCGACCAATGCATGCCGCTCATGAGCGGAACCGAGTTCATGGAACGGGTGAAGAACCTGTGTCCGGATACTTTCCGCATCATGCTGTCGGCGTATGCCGATCTGACGCCGATCATGGCCGCCATTAATCATGGCGCGATTGACCGGTTCTATACCAAACCATGGAAAGGGGCGGTCCTGCGCGAAAATATCCGCGAAGGCTTCCGTTTGCACAGCCAGTTGCATGGCAATGGCAGCAGCCAGGGGCGTGGCAAGGTGCCAGCGCAAGGGCAGGAGCAAGACGCGCTGCAGTGATACATCGTCCTCGCGAAGGCGGGGACCCATTCCATGTCAAACAACTTCGGGAACGTGGAATGGGTCCCCGCCTTCGCGAGGACGATGTTTTGGGGTCCTGTATCAAATCGATTATCATTCGATCCTGAAGCTGCAAACCTACACCTGACCAAGGAAAGACCATGTTCAATCACATCATGATCGGCTCGAACGATATCGAGCGCTCAAAGCAGTTCTATGACGCCGTTTTGGGCGTGCTTGGCGCAGGCCAGCCGTTCCGCAACGCGGCACCATCGGGCCACATCCGCCTGTTCTACCGCCACGACGGCAGCACCTTCTGCGTCAGCGAGCCAATCAACGGCGAGGAAGCATGCTACGCCAACGGCGGCACGATCGGCTTCAAATGCAGCTCTGCCGAACAGGTAAAGCTGTTCCACGATACCGCAGTCGCCCACGGCGGCGTGTCGATTGAAGACCCGCCTGGTCTGCGCCAGAGCGACATGGGTGCATTGCATCTGTCGTATGTGCGCGACCCGGACGGGCACAAGCTGTGCGCGCTGTATCGCGTCAAATGACAACGCGCGTACTGGCCCGCGTCCGCGGGGCTGAACACTGAATGGGTCGGCTTCTCCCCTGTAGCTGGATCCTTGCCGCTGTCTTTATTGGCCATGACGTGCGGGCAGCCAACGAGCCGCCGGCCCAGCGTGCATTGAGCGAGACCGAGCGCAAAACCTTTTACGACTTCTACCAGAAGGCCTTCCCCGACGATCACAGTGATCAGCCGGTGTTCACTGTGGGTCGCGCCGACGGCGGCAAGGAAACCGTGCTCGCCGTCGCCGACTCTCCGCCCAGACGCGGGCTGCGTTCCTTATGCCGCATGCAGCGGCGCAGCTTTGCCTATAACGGGACCTGGGCAGTCAGTGAGTCGGCGCGCCAGCTGGTCTGGCTCGACGCCAAGGGCTGCAGCAAGAGCGCGCGCCCGGTGCGCCTGGTCTATCCCATGCCCGATGCCGACGTCGTCGGCTTGCTCGAACATGAACGCGAGGTGCTGAAAAGCGCGCGCCTTCTGTTTGGCGGCAATTCGCAATGCGCCTCGCGCCGTGCGCTCAATTTTTCACTCGACAGTATTGACATTGGCACCGCAGGTTCCAGCTCGGAAGTACTCGCCGGTTTAGTGTTTAAAAGCGATCGAAGCAGTAGCGCCACGGTGTGGGTGCGGCGCAGCGGTCTGGACTACAACGCCTGGACGGTCACCTGCACTTGAACGCGAATTGCGCAGGAATGATAAGGACTTAGGAAATGGTTTGGGGAAAGCTTAAAGCATTGCTCGGGATGAACAACACCCACGAATCCACTCCGCCTGACGCGGCCGCCGCTGTCCCACCAACGCTGCCGCCGGCGGGCAAGACTGTGCCGGACAGCGCACCCGAACCGGGCATCGTCTGGGTCGAAGCGGATGCGAACCCCTGGGGCGTGCCGATACTTGATATGCGTTCCTTCACGCAGTCGATGATGTCGACTTCGGCTGATCCGCGCTGTGCAACAAACGCAGTATCGTATGGCAATGACGATGGCGAAGCATTTGCCGGGCAGCTGCCAAATGACAGGGAGAGCGTCCCTGCCGATCTGACGTTCCCCATCGATGGCCTGCTGGCTGACGGCGTGTTGTTCACGCCCATGCAGATGGAACATAAATGGGCCATTTTCTACCGCGACAACAAGATCATCTGTGTGCGCAGTTGGCAGCGCGAAGTGTATGTGGTGGCGCATACTGAACAGGATGGGAAGTTTCTTACTGTAAGGAAGATTGACGGCAGCTTTGGGCAGATGAGCGACGATGAGAATCTCACGGCCAAAACCCTTGATTATCTGTTGCGCAGCCATGTTCTTGGCCAGGACTATCCAGTGCCGATTCCGGCCGAGTTAGCGCAGAATCCGCAGCTGGCTGCCCAATGGTGTTTTTCCACGTTCGGCAATCAGGCGCAATGCGCAACCCCGCACGACTTTGCGCGCGTGCCACCGACGATGCCGCTTCGTTCCCATTCATTGCTCCACATCGCCGTGGCGAAGGCGGACATGGACAAAATCAACCAAGCCCTGGGCGCCGGTATCCCCGTTGACCTGCTGGCAGGCGACGGTTTGGCACCGTTGCATTGGGCGCTGGTACAGCCTGACAGCGCGATCATGTCGCTGCTGCTGGCCAAGGGCGCTTCGGTCGATGTGCAGTCGCATCAGGGGGCGACGCCATTGATGAATGCAGTCCAGGGCGATAATCTGGCAGCGGTTTTGTTCCTGTTGGAGCATGGCGCAGAGCCAAACGCGCGCGATTTTCGCGGGTTTACGGCCTTGCATCGCGCTGCCGAAATGGGCAAGCTCGACATTGCCAGGGTTTTGTTGGAGCGAGGCGCATCGCCAGTTGCTGAAGCGCAGGGCCATACACCGCGTTCCCTGGCGCAACAACGCGAGTTGCCGGAAATGATCGCATTATTGGCCGGCTGAGCATGGCCGAAAAAAAGCGGGCCGCAGCCCGCTTCGATTGTGACAGATGCAGCCTGATTAGAAGTGCACCCCACGCAGCAGCTGCTGCATGGCGATCTGTTCGGAACTCATTTGCGGCGCCTTCTTGTCGCCACCCTTGGCCGCATCCGAATCGGGGAACATACGGAACGTCGTGTTAAGCACGATCTGCGCCACGCGCGGCATCAGCGCGTGCAGCACCTGCCCGAATACGCCGACCCGGGTGGCGATGCGCACAGGTTTGTAGACGATGGCCTCGGCGATCATGTCGGCCGCTTCTTCCGGCGCCAGGGTCGGCACGTTCTGGTAGATCTTGGTCGGAGCGATCATCGGCGTGCGCACCAGTGGCATGTTAATCGTCGTGAACTTGATGCCCACGTCGGACAGTTCGGACGAGGCGCAGCGGGTCCAGGCTTCCAGCGCCGCCTTGGAGGCCACGTAAGCCGAGAAGCGCGGCGCATTCGTCAATACACCAATCGACGAGATATTGATGATGTGGCCGCGTTTTTGCGCGATCATCGTCGGCAGCAAGCCCATGGTCAGGCGCAGGCAGCCGAAGTAATTGAGCTGCATGGTGCGTTCGAAGTCGTGGAAGCGGTCGTAGCTCGACTCGATGGCGCGGCGGATCGAGCGGCCTGCGTTATTGACCAGCACATCGACCTTGCCGTGATTGTCCAGCAAAACCTGGACGAAGCGGTCGCAGTCGGCCATGTCGGCCACGTCCGCCTGGTAGGTGATGCACTCGAAGCCACGGTCGTTGATCTCCTTTTTGGCTTCGGCCAGCTTGTCTTCATCACGGCCGCAAATGATGGTGATGGCGCCTGCTTCGGCGATCTTGTGCGCTGCCGCCAGGCCAATGCCCGAGGAGCCGCCCGTGATCAGCACCACTTTGCCGGCTACAGTGCCGCGCAGGGTGTGGTCAATGAACAGGTCCGGGTCCAGATGGCGTTCCCAGTAGTCCCAGATCGGTGCTGCATAGGTTTCCAGTTGCGGGCAGGCGATGCCCGTGCCCTTGAGCGCCTTTTGGGTCTCGCGGCTGTCGAAGCGGGTAGGGTAGTTGATGAAGCCCATCAGGTCCGACGGCAGGCCCAGGTCCTTCATCAGCGCGTCGCGCACGCGGCGTACCGGCGTGAGCGACATGATGCCCTTCTTGACCGACTTGGGGATAAAGCCCAGCAGCGCGGCGTTGATGCGAATGCTCATGGTGGGCGCGTGGGCGGCGCGGCAGAACACATTGAGCACTTCGCCAACGCGCATCGGTTCCGGGTCGGTCAGGTGGAAGCACTGGCCGTCCAGCTTGGGCAGGTGGGCAATGTGGTCCATCGCATTGACCACAAAGTCGACCGGCACGATATTGATGCGCCCACCCTCGATGCCAATGGTCGGCATCCATGGCGGCAGCAGCTGGCGAATGCGCTGAATCAGCTTGAAGAAGTAATAGGGTCCATCGATCTTGTCCATCTCGCCGGTTTTGGAGTCACCGACCACCATGCCGGGACGGTAGACGCGGAACGCGCCCTTGGTGTCTTTACGGACGATTTTTTCGGACTCGTGCTTGGTGGCGAAGTAGGGATGGTCCAGCCCTTCGGCTTCGTCGAACATGTCTTCGCGGAAGATCCCTTCGAACATGCCGGCGGCAGCAATGGAACTGACGTGGTGCAGGCAGCCGGCCGCAATGGCGTTGGCAAAATCGACGGTGTGGCGCGTGCCCTCGACGTTCACTTCCATCTGTTCTTCGGCGTCGGCAGTCATGTCATAGATAGCGGCCAGGTGGAAGAAGTGGTCAATCGTTTTGGCCAGCTTCTTGGTATCCTCTTTGGATACGCCCAGCTTGGGCGAACGCAGGTCGCCAAATACGGGGATGGCGCGGGCCTTGGTGGTGCCCCAGTACTCGAGCAGGTCAGGCAGCTTGTCGCGGCTCGCTTCGCGCATCAGGAAGTACACCACGCTCCCTTTGCGTGCCAACAGCTTTTTTACCAATCGCTTGCCGATAAACCCAGTCGCTCCCGTTACGAAATACTGCATCGTGGTCTCCCTTTGCTGGTTGTTCTATGATGGTCCGTCATGGATAGTCCAATCATTACAGGGGAATGACGGATTGGCAAGGAGTCTGTTGTACCCGGCCGTCCGATTTAGAAGGGGCGCTCGGTGGTTTTAGTATCCGATCTCTAGATTAGCTGTCTAGAATGGTTTCATCAAAAAAGGTATCTACCTCGAATCACTACAAATCAGACTGGAGCTCGACATGGTAAAGAAACTGAAGACACTGGCAAAAACCGAAGACAAACAATTGGCTAGCGCTGTTCGTACCTCCGCTCACCAGATCTGGCAGGCAGGCCTGGGCGCCTTCGCCAAGGCCCAGGAAGAAGGCGGCAAAGTATTCAGCAAGCTCGTTGAAGAAGGTAACAACCTGCAGCGCCGTACCCGTTCGATGGCCGAAGACCGCGTCTCCGAAGTCACCGACACCGTGACCAAGGTCGCCGACGGCGTCTCCAAGCAGGCTTCGGGTTCGTGGGACAAGCTGGAACAGGTCTTCGAAGACCGCGTTGCCCGCGCTCTGTCGACCATTGGCGTACCAACCCAGAAAGACATCCAGGAACTGACCAAGCGCGTCGAGCAGCTGAGCCGCGCCGTCGCTACCCTGAGCGGCAAGAAAGCCCCTGCAGCTGCCAAGCCAGCGGCCAAGCCAGCTGCCAAGAAGGCCGCTGCCAAGCCAGCCGCCAAAAAAGCCGGGGCCAAGCCAGCCGCGAAAAAGGCCGCAGCCAAGCCAGTCGCCAAGAAAATCGCGGTCAAGCCGGCAGCCAAGAAAGCTGCACCGAAAAAGGTCAATTCGACCCCGGTTGCCAGCGCGTAATTTGCCGCTGAGCACGCTTTAAGGAAGGGCCTGTGCTTGCGCAGGCCTTTTTTGTTTTAACCGACATCGTCCTCGCGGAGGCGGGGACCCATTCCACCTCGAACAACTTCGGTAACGTGGTATAGGTCCCCGCCTGCGCGAGGACGATGTGGGTCTTGGGATGACGCCGCTTATGAATACACCTTCAAAACCCAAAATCGGCTTTGCCCTCGCTGGCGGCGGTCCGCTGGCGGCTGTCTATGAAATCGGCGTGCTGGCCGCGCTGGAAGAGTCGATTGAGGGCCTGGACGTGAACGAGGCCGATATTTACGTCGGTATCTCGGCCGGCGGCATCATAGCCGCAGCCCTGGCCAACGGCATCACACCACACCAGATGTGCCGCCTGTTCATCGAAAGCGACGTGGAAGCCGGTGATGGCGCCCCCCTGTTCAAACCCGAAATCCTGCTGCGGCCCGCCAGCGCGGAGCTGAGCAAGCGTCTGGCCATGGTGCCGGCCCTGCTGGCTGGCTCCCTGTTCCACTATGCGCGCCATCGCAAGAGCGTGTTCGCCTCGTTCGAGCGCTTCAAGGAGGCGCTGCCGGCCGGGATCCTGTCGGGCGATGGCATTCACCATTATCTGAAACAGACATTTGCCCGTGCGGGACGCAGTAACGATTTTCGCAAACTGCGCCATAAGCTGGTGATCGTCGCGACCGATCTCGATACCGGCGAAGCGGTGCGCTTCGGCGACGCCGGCTGGGACCACACCCCGGTCTCGAAGGCGGTCCAGGCGTCGGCTGCGGTGCCCGGCCTGTTCCCGCCGGTCGACATCGACGGCCACCATTTTGTCGATGGTGCGCTGCGCAAAAGCATGCACGCCTCAATCGCCCTGGAACACGGGGTTGATATGCTGTTTTGCGTGAATGCGATCGTCCCGTACAACGCGGCCAGCCGCGATCAGCTGGCGGCAGGCGCCAAATTGTCGTCGGGCGGGCTGGTTGACGTGCTGTCGCAAACCCTGCGTTCCATCCTGCACTCGCGCATTGCCTCGGGCATGGCCAGCTACGAGAAAAGCCATCCCCAGGTCGATATTTTGCTGTTCCAGCCTAATCAGGACGACGCCGAACTGTTCTTCACCAATATCTTCAGTTACTCGAACCGGCGCCGCATGTGCGAGCAGGCCTACCAGAACACGCGCATGATGCTGCTGGAGCGCCGTGCGGAAATCGCCCCCAAGCTGGCGCGCCACGGTTTGCGCCTGAAAATGAACGTGCTGCGCGATACCAGTCTGTCGCTGGTGCAGCAGGCACCTTCGCGGCAGGCGCTGGCGCGCCTGCGTCAAAGCCTGGACGACCTGGAACGCTACCTGAAAGTGGCGCACTCCTAGCACTGTTGACATGGCGGTTTCGGTGTTATGCTTGCGTGAGAAAAACACCAGACCGCCCGCCATGCTACAAAAAGCTCCACGCCGAACCCGCGAACGCATCCTTGAGCTGTCCCTGCGGCTGTTTAACGAGTTCGGTGAGCCGAACATCACCACCACGGTGATCGCCGAAGAGATGAATATCTCGCCCGGTAATCTGTACTACCACTTCCGCAACAAGGACGACATCGTCAACTCGATCTTCGTGCAGTTCGAAGCCGAGATCGAGCGCATCCTGACCGTGCCGGAAGGGCGCCGGTCCAACATCGAAGACGTGTGGCTGTACCTGCACCTGATGTTTGAACTGGTGTGGCGCTACCGCTTCTTCTACCGCGACCTGAACGATCTGCTGTCGCGCAACCGCAAGCTCGAACTGCACTTCAAACAGATCCTGGCCCACAAGATAAAGGTGGCCAAGCAGCTGTGCGAAGACCTGCGCAGCGAAAAATCGCTGGAAGCGTCGGACGCCGAAATCAATGCCATGGCCACCAACATGGTGGTGGTGGCGACTTACTGGCTGTCTTACGAGTACGTGCGCAATCCGCGCAAATATACGGAACAGCAGGCCATGAGCGACGCGCTGGCGCGCGGCTGCTACCAGGTGCTGTCGCTGGTGGGGCCGTACCTGCGCGGCGACACCCATCTGCTGTTCGAAAAACTGTCCGAAGAATATCTCAAACAACTCAAGTAAGGAGACGCGTTATGGCATGGACCAAATTCCCGCATCCGGACGACGCCTATGTGTACACCGCGGCCACGCTGAAGAAAGCCTGGCCGCGCCTGCATGTGGGCGATTGCGAGCCGTTCCCTAAAAAGGCGGCCCTGGTCGATGCGTGGATTGCCTTCCACGCAGGCGAGTTCGAAAAAGCGGCCAAGCTGGGTCTGGACGCTGGCGTGGAGGGTTACGCGGTGGCCCACAAGGCCAGCTGCATGTATGCCACGTATCTGGAAAAGAGCGACAAGAAGAAAATCGCCATGTTCGAAGAAGTGGCCGAGCGCTGCGAACGGCACCAGCAGGAGCAGCCCGATAACGCGGCTGCCTGGTACTGGCATGCGTATGCGCTGGGCCGCTACGCCCAGGGCATTTCCATCGTCAAGGCACTGGCCCAGGGAATTGCGCCCAAGGTACGCAACAGCATCGATAAGACCATCGCACTCGCCCCCAAGCATGCCGATGCCCACATCGCGCTGGGCGCTTTTCACACCGAGATTATTGGCAGCGTCGGTGCAATGATTGGTGGGCTCACCTACAAGGTCAAGAAGGAAGAGGGTATCAAGGCGTTCAAAAAGGCGCTGGACCTGAACCCCGATACCGCGATCGGCCGCATCGAGTATGCCAACGCGCTGGTCTCGCTCGAAGGCGAAAAGAAAATGAAGGAAGCGGTCAAGCTGTACGAAGAGGCAGCCGCGGTCGAGCCGCAGGATGCGATGGAACGGCTGGATGTGGAAGCAGCCAAGGAAGAACTCGAGGACGAATGAAGTCGATTGCTGTGTATTGCGGCGCTAATGCGGGCGCCGATGAAGTGTATGCAGAGGCGGCACGGGCCATGGGGCGCGCGCTGGCCGATCATGGTATCAGGCTGGTTTACGGCGGCGGCAATGTGGGTCTGATGGGCACCATTGCCGATGCCGTGCTGGCAGCCGGCGGGCAGGTTACCGGTGTCATTCCCCAGCAGCTGGTTGACCGGGAGCTGGCGCATCCGGGGTTGACGGAGCTGTTCGTGGTGCGCGATATGCACGAGCGCAAGGCGCTGATGGCGCAACGGGCCGATGGCTTCATTGCGATGCCGGGTGGGATGGGTACGCTCGAGGAGTTGTTCGAGATGCTGACCTGGTCGCAGCTGGGGATTCATAGCAAGCCGGTAGGGCTGCTCAATGTGGGCGGGTTTTACGATCAGCTGGTGGGTTTTTTGGGCCATGCCGCGCATGAGGGGTTCATCAAGCCGCAGCATGCCGGGCTGATGAAAGTGGCTGCCGATCCGCACACCTTGATTCAACTACTCCAATAACATCGCCCTCGCGCAGGCGGGGGGCCATCCCACGTTACCGAATTCGGTAGTGTGGGATAGGGCTGGCGCATGCGCCAGCGCCTTCGCGAGGGCGATGTTGGTACCGCTAGCTTATGCACATATCTTTTGAAACGCCTGATCAAGACGATGTCCGCGCGCTGATTGCGGAGCTCGATGATTACCTGTATTCGCTGTACCCGCCCGAGAACGTGTACGCGCTCGATATCGCCTCGCTGCTGCATCCGAGCGTGATGTTTGCCGTGGTGCGCGATACCGAAGGGGCAGCGCTTGGTTGCGGCGCGATCGTGATCAAGCCCGAGTACGGTGAAATCAAACGCATGTACATCCGTCCCCAGGCGCGCGGCAAGGGACTGGCGCGCGCGCTGATCGAAACGCTGGAGTCGAAGGCGGCAGGGCAGGGATGCCGCACATTCATGCTTGAAACGGGGCCGACGATGGCCGAAGCGCTGAAGCTGTACGAGCGGCTCGGCTATCAAAAGCGCGCGGCATTTGGCGATTATCCCGAGGACCCGCTCTCGGTGTTCATGCAAAAGAACGCCAGCTAGACACACGCCGCGCAAGTGCGGCGCGTGCCTCTTCACCTTATTTTGCTTTTGGGGTCAGCACGGGTGGCTGCACCACGGGCGCCGCTTCCGGCGCTGCCGCCGGTGCCTCAAAGATGTACTCCTTGGCGCGCTCGTTGAGCTTGACCTTGTCGATCACGTACACCGGCGCCGCTTCAACCGGGCAGTTCTGCGCCTGTTCTTCCTTGTCGTCCTGCTTGCCCAGGTCGGGCAGTTCGCCCGGTTCCTGGCGCGACAAACCCAAAGCCTGGTGCAGCACGCCCATGCCGGCGTGGGTGCGGGCAAAGGCGAAGTAGCGGTCGTATTCGGCATTCGCATAGGCGCGCTTGGACTGGAACAATTCGTTTTCCGAATCAAGCAAGTCAAGCAGCGAACGCTGGCCAATGTCGAACTGCTTGCGGTAGGCGTCGCGCGCCTTTTCGATCGACAGCTGGTGCTGGTCCAGATAGCCCAGCTGTTCGGTCAGTTTGACGGTGTCGTTGTAGGCGATCAGCAGGGTCTGACGCACGTCGCGGCAGGCCTTGTCGCGCTGGTCACGGGCGACGTTGATCAGGTCTGCCTGCTGGCGCACGCGCGACACATCGCTAAAGCCATTGAACAGATTCCACGACATCTGAATTTCAACCGCCTCGTTGCTGGTGCGGCCAGCCAGGCCGCTCAGATTTCCGCCACGGTCAGAGCGCAGGCGCAAGTCAACGCGCGGCGCGTAGCTGGCTTTGCGAATGCTCGATGCCTTGTCGTTGGCGCGCACACTTTCAACTGCGGCCATCACCGCCGGATGCGACTTGAGCGCGCCATCCAGCGCCGCATTCGGGCTTTGCGGCATGGCAGCCGTCAGCGCCGTCATCGGTTCGAGCGTGGGGGCCGGCACGACGCCGACCAGACGCTGGAAGCGCGCGGCCACGTCATGCAGGTTGGCCGTTTCCTGCAGCAGGTTCGATTCCGCCAGTGCCAGGCGTCCTGCGATCTGCTCGAGGTCGACCCGGCGGCTGACGCCAGCCTGGGTCTTCTTCTGGATCTGCATGAACACGGCGCGATGGCGGATGTAGTTTTCTTCGGCCAGTTCGACCAGGCGGCGATAGCGCAGCACGTCAGCGTAGGTACGCACCACATCCAATACCACGGTTTCGGAAGTGTCGCGCAATTCATACAGTCGGGCCAGGCGCTGGTGGTCCAGGCGCGCCACGTCGTTGTACACCAGGGCGCCGTCAAACAGGGTCTGGGTCAGGGTCAGGGAGCTGTTGTGGCGGCTCAGGTCATTCGATTTGAGCGGGTCGTCGAGGTTGTCGCGGCCGGCGCCGGCGGTCAGGTCCAGGCGGGGCAAAAAGCCGCCAGCGCTGGCTGCGCGCTCGTGTTTGGCTGCTTCGAAAGCGTGCCAGCGAGCCAGTACTTCAGGGTTCGACAGAATGGCTTGCTGGGTGACGTCCTTGAGGGTCTGGGTCTGACTTTGCGCTTGCGTGGCCACACAGGCAAAGGCGAGGGTGATCAGCGCGCAGGTTTTTTTTAACTTCATTTTCAATGATTTTCCTTGGCAGTCGGCGGGACTGAACAGTTTCTTTTTGCGTTAAAATAATGCATAGTGGCAATGGTTTTGCAGCCCGTCGAGTTTTAGGACAGTCAGCTGTATAGCTTATACGGTGAATGCTGAAAATTGGATGTTCCCACGCAACTATGTAAAGCGCGGCGTTTCCCTTTTTTTGCGATTTGACGTATTGTAATCTTGTTCCACGATCTTTGCTTAAACACAAAAGATATTTCTTTTTGTTAATTAAATCGGGCGTGAGCCTGACCTCCGCCCTTGCCACTCCCCACCGCCCCAGGTCATGTTGCGCGCTGCAAGCCCAAGCGGGCGCGGTCGGCGCGTGTGCGTTTGGTGGTGGTGGCCGCGCTGTTTTGCGCAGGATCGGTGCTGGCGTTCGATGCCGCAAAGCTGGCAGCGCGGGTTCAGGCTGCCGGTGCTGCCGCGCCTGTTGTGCGCGACTGGGCGAAATTACTCGACGATAATCGTCAGCAGGCAATCGACATCAAGCTGCGCAAGGTGAATGATTTTTTCAACCGGCGCATTGAATTTGCCGATGACCAGGGCGTGTGGGGCAAGTCGGATTTCTGGGCCACACCGTTCGAAACGATGTTAAAAGGAAAAGGCGACTGCGAAGATTTTGTTATCGCGAAATACTTTTCCCTGCTCGACCTGGATGTGCCGGACACGCAGCTGCGCCTCATTTACGTGCGCGCGCGCCTGGGCGGCCCGTCGAGCGCGGTGCAGCAAGCGCACATGGTGCTGGCGTACTACCCCAGTCCGGATGCCGATCCACTGATTCTCGATAACCTGCTGGGCGAGATACGTCCCGCTGCACGGCGCAGCGATCTGGCACCAGTATTCAGCTTTAACCGGCAAGGTGTGTTTGCCGGCGTGGCGGCGTCAAGTCAGGCCGCTGGTGGCACCGAGCGCCTGTCGGCCTGGCAGGATCTGCTGCTGCGCGCGCGCCGCGAAGGCTTTGATTAATGCATTCTAATTACCATTTGTGAGGACGCCTCATGTCGATGTACCGCCAACTCTGGATCGCCCTGATCATTGGAACCTTACTGGCCCTGACTGGCGGCCTGCTGGCCACCACGCTGAGCGCGCGTTCCTATCTCCAGACCCAGCTCGAGATGAAGAACGTCGACAATGCCAACGTGCTGGCGCAGTCGCTGGGGCAGCGCGGTGCCGAGCCGGTCGAGCTGGAACTGGCCATTGCCGCCTTGTTCGACAGCGGCCACTATGATGTCATCACACTGACCGACCCGAGCGGCAAGGTCCTGGTCGAGCGGCGCGCGCCAGCGGTCGACAGCGGCGTGCCTGCCTGGTTCACATCATTGCTGCCGCTGCACGCGGCACCGGGCAGTGCCCATATCGCCAGCGGCTGGAAGCAGGTTGGCACGGTTACCATTGTCAGTCGCAGCCATTTCGCCTATCAGGCGCTGTGGAATTCAACCTTGCAGATGATCGCCGCGCTGGCGCTGTCGGGCCTTGTCGCGGGCTATCTTGCCACGCTGATTCTGCGCCGCCTGAAACGGCCGCTGGACGCCGTCGTCGAGCAGGCCAGGGCCATTGCCGACCGCCGCTTCGTGACCACGCCCGAGTCGAACGTGCCCGAACTGCGCCAACTGACGTCGGCCATGAATTCGGCCTCCGTGCTGCTCAAGTCGATGTTTGCCGAAGAAGCGGACCGGCTCGAGGCGATCCGGCGCGAAGCCAATACCGACGCCTTGACCGGCCTGGCCAACCGTCACCACTTCATGGAGCAAATGCGCGAAACGCTCAATGTCGAAGATGGTGCCCAAGGCAGCCTGATTTTGCTGCGCCTGTCGCAGCTGGCCGATCTGAATCGCCAGTTGGGCCACAAGGCCACCGACACCATGCTGGCGGCCATCGGCAGCTTGTTCGAGGCCCAGGCGCAGCAGCACGGCGGTTTTGCGGCGCGTTTGAACGGTAGCGACTTCGCCCTGGTGCTGCGGGGGGCAGAGCCGCATGCCGTAGCCCAGCTGCTGCTCGACGGCGTGAGCGCGCAGGCGAGCGAACGCAGTGGCCAGGAGGCGCGCGTGTTTGTCGGTATGGGAAAAATCCAGTTTGGCCTCAATCTCGGCGCCTTGCTGTCGCAGGTCGACACGGCGCTGGCCACCGCCGAGGCGCAGGGCGTCAGCGCCGTGCGTGAAGAACTGCCGCTCAATATCGCCGAAGCACCGCGCTCCGGCGACGAATGGGCCAAGCTGATCATGCGCAGCCTGGAACAGCGCTGGGTCAAGCTGGCCAGCTTCCCCGTGCTGGACCTGGAAGGCCGGGTCGTGCATCGCGAGTCTGCATTGCGCCTGATGTTTGGCGGCGAATGGTTCCCGGCTGCGCGCTTTCTGCCAATCGCCGAACGGATTGGCCTGACCACACGGCTTGACCTGGTGGCCGTCACGCTGGGACTGGAGGAGCTGGCCAAGGATGCAGCTCTGCCCGGCCTGGCAGTGAACCTGTCGGCCCGCTCGATCCAGGACAAGGAGTTCCGCCACCAGCTGCTGGACCTGATCGCGGCGCGGCCGGCGGCGGCGTCGCGCCTGTGGCTGGAGGTGCCCGAGAGTGGCGTGTTCGCCCAGCTCGACGCCTTCCGCGTGTTTTGCGATGCCGTGCGCTGGAGCGGCTGCAAACTGGGCATCGAGCACTTCGGGCGCCATTTCAAGCAAATTGGCCTGGTCCACGATATGGCGCTCAACTACGTCAAGGTCGACGGCAGTTTTGTGCGCGACTTGAACAGCAATTCAGGTAACCAGATTTTCCTCAAGGGCTTGAACAGCATCGCACACAAGATGGGCATGCAGGTGTTTGCCGAGGGTGTCGGCGATGTGGACGAACTGAACGCCTTGAGCGGCTTGGGATTCGACGGCGCCACCGGTCCAGGCGTGCAGGAGAAGGCGGCGCCAGCGGCCATCGATACGTAACGGTACCAGCATCGGATTGGAATGAAAAAAGCCGGAACAGCGCAAGCTGTTCCGGCTTTTTGACGTCAGCCGCCGAAGCGGCATGCCTTAGTCGATGCGCAAGGTGCCCATCTTCAGCAGCATCTTGAGCAGGTTGGCATCTTCGCCTGCAGTGACGCCCAGCTGGGTGTACAGGTTCACGCCGGTCAGCGTGATGGTCTGATCTTCGCCGGTATTGCTGGTGCCGCTGAATCCACCAGTGCTGTTGATATGCAGGATGGTATTGCTGCCGCTGATCTCCACGTGGATGAAGTTTTGCAGATTGCTGATCTCCACCTGCGACAAGGCTGGATCGGTCACACTCAGGGTGGTGTGCTCGCCCTGCAGCAGATCACGCAGATCGAGCACATCGCCACCGCCCACGGCCACGCCGGCGGTTCCCGACTCGACGTTGCTGTTACCGCCACCGTAGGTGAAGTCGGTGATGGTGTCCTTGGCTGGCGCGCCCGCGGTGCCGCGGTCGGCCAGGCGCCAGGCAAAGACGTCCGAGCCGGTGCCGCCGGTCAGGGTGTCATTGCCAGCGCCGCCGATCAGGTAGTCGTTGCCGGCGCCACCGTCGATGATGTTGGCGCCGCTGTTGCCTTCGATACGGTTGTCGACTGAATTGCCGGTCAGCGTGAAGTTGGCGCTGCCCTGGGCCGTCAGATTCTCGAAGTTGGTCTGCAAGGTATACGAGGTGCCGGTGTAGGCCGCGTCGAGCTGCACGGTATCGGTACCCTGGCTGGCCAGTTCGGTCAGTGTGTCGAGCTGGTCGGACAACACGTAGATATCGTCGCCCAGGCCGCCGACCAGCAGGTCGGTACCGGCGCCGCCAATCAGCACATCGTTGCCATCGCCACCGTTCAAGGTGTCGTTGCCGGCACCGCCGTCAAGGCGGTCGGCACCGCCATTGCCGTTGAGGGTATCGTTGCCGCCATTCCCGTTCAACAGGTCACGGCCAGCGCCGCCCGTCAGGGTATTGCCATTGCCGTCGCCATCGAGACGGCTACCGGTACGCATCTGCCACTTTGCCGTGTTGGTGTCGTACACCAGATCCTGAATCTGTGGATCGGACAAGGTGGGTGCTGCTTCGGCAGAGAACATCGCTGTGTTACTCAGCGACAGAACTTGATAAGCCGATGCCGGATCGTTACTGGCCTTGAACTCGATCTTGAGGATCGCATTGCCGCCTTGTTCCCAGTACAGCAATTCGATGTCTTGCAAGCCGCCTTCATCGTTGCTGAGGTAGACGTTGCGGAAGACGCGCGTGGTTGGTGACTGGTTGCCGTCGAATTCCAGCAGGGTCTGGCCGGCCACGTTCAGGCGGAAGCCATCGTCGGCGGTGACGCGGAAGTCGTACGAACCAGGCTGCATGTAGAACTGGCCGCTCATGCGCACTGCGGCGTCGGTCGTGTTACCCAGGCCCGAGGTGTTGTTGGTGTTCCCAGCGCCAGTTTGTACTACGCCGGTTCCGCGATCCTGGTACAGGAAGTTCGCCAGACCGCGGGTGGTGGACGTGGTGCTGGTGGTGGGCAGGCTGCCGCCGGCGGCAACGCTGCTGTTCGAGCCCAGAGCGGAGGTGACGCTTTGCGTCACGCCGTAGCTGAGCGTGCGCGCCTGGAACACCACGTCGGCCGCCCCGGCAGTACCCGAGTTGGCAGTGCCAACCACGCTGCCACCACCGGCCAGGGCATTGCGCCCATCGATGATGGTGTACATGTCCTCGACCGAATTGAGGTTGCCTGTTCCATTGTGGATGCCGAAGGTGGCCTTGCCGTCGTCGCTGTGCGAACGGATGCCTGTGCCAACGGCGTTGGTCTCGTTGTAGCCGTAGTAGGAGCCGGACAGGCCGTTGGCGGCATTCGGCAACGCCGTCAGTGTCGCTGGGGCGGCAGTCAGGTCCATCGCGCCATTGACGGCGATGCTCAGGGTGGCGGTGTCGAAGCCGCCCTTGCCATCGCTGACTGTGTAAGTGAAGTTGTCGTATGCGGTTTCACCAGCCAACAGATTCTGCACTTCCACGCTGCTGTTGCGCAGCACGTAGCTGTAGCTGCCGTCCGCGGCCAGGGTCAGCGAACCGTAGGCGCCAACCAGCGCGCTGCCAACGGTGCCGGCGGTGCCGCTGCCGCTGCCGTCGCCGGTGCGTACGCCAGACACGCTCATCGTGTTGCCCTCGGCATCGCTGTCGCGGCCAGCAGCGTTGGCGCCGCTCAGGATCACACCATTGGCGGCGTTGACCGTCAGCGTCGTGACACCGGAATCTTCGGTAATCGAGTTGACGTCGTTGCGGCCCACTGGTGCATCGTTGGTGCCGGTGATGTTGACCACAATGGTGCTGGTGGTGCCATCAGCCGAAGTGACTGTGAAGGTGTCTTTGTAGACGGTGCCGGCAGCAAATTCGTCATGTGCCGTGCTGGCCGCATAGGTCCAGCTACCGTTGCTGGCCATGGTCAGGCTGCCGTAGGTGCCAGTGGTGGTGCCTGCAACGAAGGTCAGCGGGTTGTCAACGTCGGTGATGGCCACCGTGCCGCTGCTGGTCAGCACCGCGTTGGTCTCGGTCAGGTTGACCGTGGTTGGCGTGATGACCGCCGCATCGTTGGTGCCGGTGATATTGACCGTGACAGTGGTGGACGTGCCATCGGCGCTCTTGACGACAATCGCGTCCGAGTACACGACGCCGGCCGCAAACTCGTTATGGGCAGTGCTGGTCGTATAGGTCCAGGCACCGGCCGCGTTGATGGTCAGACTGCCGTAGGCACCGGCCGTGGTACCGGCAACGTAGGTGGCGCTGCTGTCAACGTCCGTGACCGTCAGGGTGCCCGAAGTGCTGAGGATGGCATTGGTTTCCGTCAGTGCGACCGTCGCCGTGCTCAGCACCGCTGCATCGTTGGTGCCCAGGATATTGACGGTGATGGTGCTGTTGGTGCCATCGGCGCTGGTGACGGTGAACACATCGCTGTAGGTGGTGCCAGCGACAAATTCGTTGTGCGCCGTGCTGGCGGTGTAGACCCACTGGCCGTTGGCCTGCAGTGCCACACTGCCGTAAGTGCCGCCAATGGTGCCTGCCACAAAGGTGGCAGCGCTGTCCACGTCCGAGATCGTCAGGGTGCCGCTTGCCGTCAGGACCGCATTGGTCTCGGTCAGGTTGGCGGTGGCCGTGCTGATCACGGCGGCGTCGTTGGTGCCGGCGATGGTGACGGTCACCGTGCTGGTGGTGCCGTCGGCGCTGGTCACGATAAAGGTGTCGGTGTAGTTGGTACCAAGCGCGAACTCGTTGTGCGCGCTGCTGGCGGTGTAAGTCCACGCGCCGGCCGTGGTAATGGCCAGGCTGCCGTAGGTGCCAGCGATGGTGCCGGCAGCGAAGGTCGCGGCGCTGTCGACATCCGAAATCGTCAGGTTGCCATTGGCGGTCAGTACGGCGCCGCTTTCGGTCAGGTTGGCGCTGCCAGTGCTGATGACGGCCGCGTCATTGGTGCCCAGGATGTTGACCGTGATGGTACTGGTGGTGCCATCGGCGCTGCTGACGGTGAAGGTATCGCTGTAGGTCGTGCCGCCCACAAATTCGTTGTGCGCGGTGCTGGCAGTGTAGACCCACTGGCCATTGGCCTGCAGGGCCACACTGCCGTAGGTGCCGGCGATGGTGCCTGCAACGAAGGTGGCAGGGCTGTCTGCATCCGAGATCGTCAGCGTGCCGCTGGCGCTCAGAATTGCGTTCGTTTCCGTCAGCGGCACGGTGGCGGTACTGATGACGGCTGCGTCGTTGACGCCCGCAATACGGACCGTCACGGTGCTGGTGCTGCCATCGGCACTGGTCACGGTGAAGGTGTCGGTGTAGGTGGTGCCGCCGGCGAACTCGTTGTGGGCGCTGCTGGCGGTGTAATTCCAGTTGCCAGCTGCGGTGATGGTCAGGCTGCCGTAGGTGCCGGCAATGGTGCCAGCGTTGAAGGTGGCGGCGCTGTCGACGTCCGAAATGGTCAGGCTGCCGGCTGCCGTCAGAACGGCGTTGGTTTCGGTCAGATTGATCGTGGCGGTGCTGATCACAGCCGCATCATTCGTGCCCAGGATATTGACGGTAATGGTGCTGGTGGTGCCGTCGGCGCTGGTGACGGTGAAGCTGTCGCTGTAAGTCGTGCCACCCACGAACTCGTTGTGCGCCGTGCTGGCGGTATAGACCCACTGGCCGTTGGCCTGCAGAGCCACACTGCCGTAGGTGCCGGCGATGGTGCCTGCAACGAAGGAGGCTGCGCTGTCGACGTCCGAAATACTCAAGCTGCCGCTGGCCGTGAGGACCGCATTGGTCTCGGTCAGCGGTACCGTGGCCGAGCTCAGAACCGCAGCGTCATTGGTGCCCAGGATGTTCACGGTGATGGTGCTGGTACTGCCGTCAGCACTGGTGACTGTGAAGCTGTCGCTGTAGGTAGTGCCACCGACGAATTCATTGTGCGCCGTGCTGGCGGTGTAGGTCCACTGACCATTCGCTTGCAACGCCACGCTGCCGTAGGTGCCGGCCAGGGTGCCCGCCACGAAGGTGGCGGCGCTGTCGGCGTCGGTAATGGTCAGGGTGCCCGACGTGGTCAGGACGGCGTTGGTTTCGGTCAGGTTGGCAGTTGCAGTGCTGATGACGGCAGCATCATTCGTGCCCAGGATATTGACGGTGATGGTGCTGGTGGTGCCATCGGCACTGGTGACGATAAAGGTGTCGCTGTAAGTCGTGCCGCCCACGA
Organism: Massilia sp. CF038; assembly: GCF_900129765.1. Classification (GTDB taxonomy): domain Bacteria; phylum Pseudomonadota; class Gammaproteobacteria; order Burkholderiales; family Burkholderiaceae_D; genus Telluria_A. The sequence continues at coordinate 655,435 of NZ_FQWU01000002.1, read as the reverse complement.
ATTCGTTGTGAGCGGTGCTGGCCGTGTAGACCCACTGGCCATTGGCCTGCAGAGCCACGCTGCCGTAGGTGCCGGCGATGGTGCCTGCAACGAAGGTGGCAGGGCTGTCCACGTCGGAAATGGTCAGTGTGCCGCTGGTGGTCAGGACCGCGTTGGTCTCGGTCAGGCTGGCCGATGCGGTGCTGATGACGGCCGCATCGTTGCTGCCGGCGATACGCACGGTAACGGTGCTGGTGGTGCCGTCGGCACTGGTCACGGTGAAGGTATCGGTGTAGGTCGTGCCAAGCGCGAACTCATTATGGGCTGTGCTGGCGGCGTAGGTCCAGTTGCCTGCCGTGTTGATGGTCAGGCTGCCGTAGGTACCGGCGAATGTACCCGCATTGAAGGTAAGAGCACTGTCGACGTCTGTAATGCCCAAGGTACCGGCTGCAGTCAGCACGGCGTTGGTCTCGGTCAGATTGACCGTCGCGGTGCTGATCACGGCAGCGTCGTTGGTGCCCAGGATATTAACCGTGATGGTGCTGGCGGTGCCGTCGGCGCTGGTGACGGTAAAGGTGTCGCTGTAAGTGGTGCCGCCAACGAACTCGTTGTGAGCGGTGCTGGCCGTATAGACCCACTGGCCATTCGCCTGCAAAGCCACGCTGCCATAGGTGCCGGCGATGGTACCTGCAACAAAAGTGGCCGCACTGTCGACGTCCGAAATACTCAAGGCGCCGCTGGCGGTGAGGATCGCATTGGTCTCCGTCAGGGGCACCGTTGCCGAGCTGAGAACCGCAGCGTCGTTGGTGCCCAGGATGTTCACTGTGATGGTGCTGGTGGTCCCGTCAGCACTGGTCACGGTGAATGTGTCGCTGTAGGTGGTGCCACCGACGAATTCATTGTGGGCCGTGCTGGCGGTGTAGGTCCACTGGCCATTCGCTTGCAATGCCACGCTGCCGTAGGTGCCGGCCAGGGTGCCTGCCACGAAGGTTGCGGCGCTGTCGGCGTCGGTAATGGTAAGCGTGCCCGACGCGGTCAGGACGGCGTTGGTTTCCGTCAGGTTGGCAGTTGCTGTGCTGATGACGGCAGCATCATTGGTGCCCAGGATATTCACCGTGATGGTGCTGGTGGTGCCATCGGCGCTGCTGACCGTAAAGGTGTCGCTGTAGGTTGTGCCGCCCACGAATTCGTTATGCGCGCTGCTGGCGGTGTAGACCCACTGGCCGTTGGCCTGCAGTGCGACGCTGCCATAGGTGCCGGCGATGGTGCCGGCATTGAAACTGGCTGCGCTGTCGACGTCGGACACGGTCAAGGTGCCCGAAGCCGTCAGAACGGCATTCGTTTCGGTCAGGTTGGCAGTAGCGGTGCTCAATACTGCCGCGTCATTGGTGCCCAGGATGTTGACCGTGATGGTGGTGGCGGTACCGTCGGCGCTGGTGACGTTGAAGGTGTCGCTGTACGTCGTGCCGGCCACGAATTCGTTGTGCGCAGTGCTGGCAGTGTAGACCCACTGGCCATTGGCCTGCAGCGCGATGCTGCCATAGGTGCCAGCGATGGTGCCGGCGTTGAAACTGGCTGCGCTGTCGACGTCGGACACGGTCAGGGTACCGGAAGCCGTCAGGACCGCATTCGTCTCGGTCAGGTTGGCCGTTGCGGTGCTCAGCACTGCGGCGTCGTTGGTGCCGAGGATGTTGACGGTGATGGTGCTAGTGGTGCCGTCGGCGCTCTTGACAGTGAAGTTGTCCGTGTAAGTGGTACCGCCGACAAACTCGTTGTGGGCGCTGGAGGCGGTGTAGACCCATTGACCATTGGCCTGCAGGGCCACGCTGCCATAGGTGCCAGCGATGGTGCCCGCCACAAAGCTGGCGGCGCTGTCCACATCGGTCACGGTCAGGGTGCCGGACGCCGTCAGGGCCGCATTCGTCTCTGTCAGGTTGGCTGTTGCGGTACTCAGTACAGCGGCGTCATTGGTACCCAGGATGTTGACGGTGATGGTGGTGGCAGTACCGTCCGCACTGGTGACGTTAAACGTGTCGCTGTACGTCGTGCCGCCCACGAATTCGTTGTGGGCCGTGCTGGCGGTATAGACCCACTGGCCGTTGGCCTGCAGGGCGATGCTGCCATAGGTGCCTGTGATTGTGCCGGCATTGAAGCTGGCCGCGCTATCCACATCGGACACTGTCAGCGTGCCCGATGCCGTCAGAACGGCGTTGGTCTCGGTCAGATTGGCGGTCGCCGTGCTCAGAACCGCAGCATCATTGGTGCCGAGGATATTGACAGTGATCGTCGTGGCCGTGCCGTCTGCACTGGTGACCGTGAAGGTATCGCTGTAGCTTGTACCGCCCACGAACTCATTGTGGGCGCTGCTGGCGGTGTAAGTCCACTGGCCGTTGGCCTGCAGGGCGATGCTGCCATAGGCGCCGGCGATAGTGCCCGCATTGAAGCTGGCGGCGCTGTCCACATCGGACACAGTCAGCGTGCCCGTTGCTGTCAGTACGGCGTTCGTTTCCGTCAGATTGGCCGTTGCGGTGCTCAGTACTGCGGCGTCATTGGTCCCCAGGATGTTGACGGTGATGGTGCTGGTGGTGCCGTCTGCGCTGGTGACCGTGAACACGTCGCTGTAGGTTGTGCCACCCACGAACTCGTTGTGGGCGCTGCTGGCGGTGTAGGTCCACTGGCCGTTGGCCTGCAGGGCGACGCTGCCGTACGTGCCGGCGATGGTGCCTGCCACGAAGGTGGCAGCGCTGTCGGCGTCGGTGATGGTCAGGGTGCCAGATGCGGTCAGCACGGCGTTGGTTTCGGTCAGCGGCACGGTTGCGCTGCTGATGACGGCCGCGTCATTGGTGCCCAGAACGTTCACCGTGATGGTGCTGGCGGTGCCGTCGGCACTGGTCACGGTGAACGTATCGGTGTAAGTCGTACCATACACGAATTCGTTGTGGGCGCTGCTGGCGGTGTAGACCCACTGGCCATTGGCCTGCAGGGCGATGCTGCCGTAAGTGCCGGCGATGGTGCCGGCGTTGAAGCTGGCGGCGCTGTCGACGTCGGACACGGTCAGGGTACCGGAAGCCGTCAAGACAGCGTTCGTTTCGGTCAGATTGACCGTTGCGGTGCTCAGGACGGCAGCATCGTTGGTGCCCAGGATGTTGACCGTGATGGTGCTGGCCGTGCCGTCGGCGCTGGTGACGGTGAATGTATCGGTATAGGTGGTACCGCCCACGAATTCGTTGTGGGCACTGCTGGCGGTGTAGACCCACTGGCCGTTGGCTTGCAGCGCAACGCTGCCGTAGGTGCCCACGATGGTGCCGGCGTTGAAGCTGGCCGCGCTATCCACATCGGACACTGTCAGCGTGCCCGATGCCGTCAGGACGGCGTTGGTCTCGGTCAGGTTGTCCGTCGCCGTGCTCAGGACGGCGGCATCATTGGTGCCGAGGATGTTGACCGTGATGGTGGTGGCGGTACCGTCGGCGCTGGTGACATTGAAGGTGTCGCTGTAGGTGGTGCCTCCCACGAACTCATTGTGCGCAGTGCTGGCGGTGTAGACCCACTGGCCATTGGCCTGCAGGGCGATGCTGCCGTAAGTGCCGGCGATGGTGCCCGCGTTGAAGCTTGCAGCGCTGTCAACGTCGGACACGGTCAGGGTGCCGGAAGCCGTCAGGACGGCATTGGTCTCGGTCAGGTTGACGGTTGCAGTGCTCAGCACTGCCGCGTCGTTGGTGCCCAGGATGTTGACCGTGATGGTGGTGGCGGTGCCGTCGGCGCTGGTGACGTTGAAGGTATCGCTGTAAGTCGTGCCGCCCACGAACTCGTTGTGCGCAGTGCTGGCCGTATAAACCCACTGGCCATTGGCCTGCAGGGCGATGCTGCCATAGGTGCCGGCGATGGTGCCTGCGGTGAAGCTTGCTGCGCTATCGACGTCGGACACGGTCAGGGTGCCGGAAGCCGTCAGGACCGCGTTCGTTTCAGTCAGGTTGGCTGTTGCGGTGCTAAGCACTGCGGCGTCATTGGTACCCAGGATGTTGACGGTGATGGTGCTGCTGGTGCCGTCGGCGCTGGTAACCGTGAAGTTGTCGCTGTAAGTGGTACCGCCCACGAATTCATTGTGAGCGCTGCTGGCGGTGTAGATCCACTGGCCGTTCGACTGCAGATTGACGCTGCCGTAGGTACCAGTGATGGTGCCCGCGTTGAAGCTTGCTGCGCTGTCGACATCGGAGATGCTCAAGGTGCCGGACGCTGTGAGTACGGCATTCGTCTCGGTCAGGTTGGAAGTGGCGGTGCTCAGGACGGCGGCATCGTTGGTGCCGAGGATGTTGACCGTGATAGTGGTGGCGGAGCCGTCGGCGCTGGTGACGTTGAATGTATCGCTGTAAGTCGTGCCGCCAACGAATTCATTGTGGGCGGTGCTGGCGGTGTAGACCCACTGGCCATTGGCCTGCAGGGCGATGCTGCCGTAGGTGCCGGCGATGGTGCCTGCATTGAAACTGGCCGCGCTGTCCACATCGGAAATTGTCAGGGTGCCCGAAGCTGTGAGGACAGCGTTCGATTCAGTCAGATTGACCGTTGCGGTGCTCAACACCGCAGCATCGTTGGTGCCGAGGATGTTGACGGTGATGGTGGTAGCCGTGCCGTCGGCGCTCGTCACGTTGAACGTGTCGCTGTACGTAGTACCGCCCACGAATTCATTGTGAGCAGTGCTGGCGGTGTAAACCCACTGGCCGTTGGCCTGCAGGACAATGCTGCCATAGGTCCCGGCGATGGTGCCGGCGTTGAAACTGGCGGCGCTATCTACGTCGGACACGGTCAGGGTGCCAGAAGCTGTCAGGACGGCATTGGTTTCGGTCAGGTTGGCCGTGGCGGTGCTCAATACTGCCGCATCGTTGGTGCCCAGGATGTTGACCGTGATGGTGCTGGCTGTGCCATCGACACTGGTGACGTTGAACGTGTCGCTGTAAGTCGTGCCGCCCACGAAATCGTTGTGGGCGCTGCTGGCGGTGTAGACCCACTGGCCATTGGCCTGCAGGGTGATGCTGCCGTAGGTGCCGGCGATCGTGCCGGCATTGAAGCTGGCCGCGCTATCCACATCGGACACTGTCAGCGTGCCCGATGCCGTCAGAACGGCGTTGGTTTCGGTCAGATTGGCGGTGGCGGTGCTCAGGACTGCAGCATCGTTGGTGCCGAGGATATTGACGGTGACGGTGGTGGCCGTGCCGTCTGCACTGGTGACCGTGAAGGTATCGCTGTAGCTTGTACCGCCCACGAACTCATTGTGGGCGCTGCTGGCAGTGTAGACCCATTGGCCGTTGGCTTGCAGGGCAATGCTGCCATAGGTGCCGGCGATGGTGCCCGCGTTGAAGCTCGCAGCGCTATCCACATCGGTCACGGTCAGGGTGCCCGAAGCCGTCAGGACCGCATTCGTTTCGGTCAGGTTAGCCGTTGCGGTGCTCAGAACAGCCGCATCGTTGGTGCCCAGGATGTTGACGGTGATGGTGCTGGTGGTGCCGTCTGCACTGGTGACCGTGAATACATCGCTGTAGGTGCTGCCGCCCACGAATTCATTATGGGCGCTGCTGGCGGTGTAGGTCCACTGGCCGTTGGCCTGCAGGGCGACGCTGCCATACGTACCGGTAACGGTGCCAGCCACGAAGGTGGCAGCGCTGTCGGCGTCGGTGATGGTCAGCGTGCCGGATGCGGTCAGCACGGCGTTGGTTTCGGTCAGTGGCACGGTTGCGCTGCTGATGACCGCCGCGTCATTGGCGCCAAGGATGTTCACCGTGATGGTACTGGTGGTGCCATCGGCGCTGGTGACGGTGAAGCTGTCGGTGTAGGTGGTGCCGTCCACGAATTCGTCGTGGGCGCTGCTGGCCGTGTAGACCCACTGGCCGTTGGCTTGCAGGGCAACGCTGCCGTAGGTGCCGGCGATGGTGCCGGCGTTGAAGCTGGGGGCGCTGTCGACGTCGGACACGGTCAGGGTCCCGGAAGCCGTCAGTACCGCATTCGTTTCGGTCAGATTGACCGTCGCGGTGCTCAGAACGGCGGCATCGTTGGTGCCCAGGATGTTGACCGTGATGTTGCTGGCGGTGCCATCGGCGCTGGTGACGGTGAATGTATCGGTGTAAGTCGTGCCGCCCACGAACTCATTATGGGCGCTGCTGGCCGTGTAAACCCACTGGCCATTGGCATGCAGGACAACGCTGCCGTAGGTGCCGGCGATGGTGCCCGCGTTGAAGCTGGCTGCGCTGTCGACGTCAGACACGGTCAGTGTGCCGGCAGCGGTCAGCACAGCATTGGTCTCGGTTAGGTTGGCAGTAGCGGTGCTCAATACTGCCGCGTCGTTGGTGCCCAGGATGTTGACCGTGATCGTGGTGGCAGTGCCGTCGGCGCTGGTGACGTTGAAGGTGTCGCTGTAAGTGGTACCGCCCACGAATTCGTTGTGCGCAGTGCTGGCGGTATAGACCCACTGGCCATTGGCCTGCAGGGCGATGCTGCCATAGGTGCCGGCAATGGTGCCTGCGTTGAAACTGGCTGCGCTGTCGACGTCGGATACGGTCAGGGTGCCCGACGCCGTCAGGACGGCATTCGTTTCGGTCAGGTTCGCTGTTGCGGTGCTCAGGACCGCAGCATCGTTGGTGCCCAGGATGTTGACGGTGATGGTGCTGGTGGTGCCGTCAGCGCTCTTGACGGTGAAGTTGTCGGTGTAAGTCGTACCACCGACGAATTCGTTATGGGCGCTGGAGGCGGTATAGACCCATTGGCCATTGGCCTGCAAGGCCACGCTGCCATAGGTGCCATTGATGGTGCCGGCCACGAATGTAGTGGCGCTGTCAGCATCGGTGATGGTCAAGGTACCCGATGCCGTCAGGACGGCATTGGTTTCGGTCAGCGGCACGGTTGCGCTGCTGATCACAGCAGCATCGTTCGCGCCCACGATATTGACCGTGATGGTGCTGGCGGTGCCGTCGGCGCTGGCGACCGTGAAGTTGTCAGTGTAAGTGGTGCCGCCGACGAATTCGTTGTGGGCGCTGCTGGCCGTGTAGATCCATTGGCCATTGGCTTGCAGAGTAACGCTGCCGTAGGTGCCGTTGATGGTGCCCGGTACGAAGGCTGCTGCGCTGTCGACATCGGACACGGTCAAGGTGCCCGATGTGCTCAGGACTGCATCGGTTTCGGTCAGATTGACGCTGGCGGTGCTGAGCACTGCAGCATCGTTGGTGCCGAGGATATTGACCGTAATGGTGCTGGTGGTCCCATCGGCGCTGGTAACGGTGAAGTTGTCGCTGTAGGTCGTGCCGCCCACAAATTCATCGTGTGCCGAACTTGCGGTGTAGGTCCATTGGCCGTTGGCTTGCAGGTTGATGCTGCCATAGGTGCCGGCAATGGTACCGGCGTTGAAGCTGGCGGCGCTATCGACGTCGGTGACGGTCAGCGTGCCCGAGGCAGTCAGAACTGCGTTGGTCTCCGTCAGATTCGCCGTGGCGGTGCTTAGGACCGCGGCGTCGTTGGTGCCCAGGATGTTGACGGTGATGGTGGTTGCGGTGCCGTCGGCGCTGGTGACGTTGAACGTATCACTATAAGTGGTTCCGCCCACGAATTCATTGTGAGCGGTGCTGGCGGTGTAGGTCCACTGGCCATTGGCCTGCAAGACGATGCTGCCATAGGTGCCTGCGATCGTGCCGGCGTTGAAACTTGCTGCACTATCGACGTCGGATACGGTCAGTGTGCCGGATGCGGTCAGCACAGAATTGGTTTCGGTCAGGTTGGCCGTGGCGGTGCTCAGGACCGCCGCGTCGTTGGTGCCCAGGATGTTGACGGTAATGGTGCTGGTGCTGCCATCGGCACTGGTGACGGTGAACGTGTCGCTGTAGGTGGTCCCGCCCACGAATTCGTTGTGGGCGCTGCTGGCGGTGTAGGTCCACTGCCCATTGGCCTGCAGGGCAACGCTGCCGTAAGTGCCGGTCAGCGTACCTGGAACGAAGGTGGCGGCGCTGTCTGCATCGGTAAGGGTCAAGGTGCCCGACGCGCTCAAGACGGCGTTGGTCTCGGTCAGTGGCACGGTGGCGCTGCTGATCACGGCGGCGTCGTTCGCCCCCAGGATATTGACGGTGATGGTGCTGGTGGTGCCATCTGCGCTGGTGACCGTGAACACGTCGCTGTAGCTGGTGCCGCCCACAAACTCGTTATGCGCGCTGCTGGCAGTGTACGTCCACTGGCCGTTTGCTTGCATGGCGATGCTGCCGTAGGTGCCCGGAATGGTAGCTGCGACAAAGGCTGCTGCACTGTCGACATCGGAAACGCTCAACGTGCCCGAGGTGGTCAGCACCGCGTCTGTCTCGGTCAGGTTGACGGTGGCGCTGCTCAGAACTGCCGCGTCGTTGGTGCCCAGGATATTGACGGTGATGGTGCTGGTAGTGCCGTCCGCGCTGGTGACCGTGAAGACGTCGCTGTAAGTGGCGCCGCCCACGAATTCGTTATGCGCGCTGCTGGCGGTGTAGGTCCACTGGCCATTGGCCTGCAGCGCGACGCTGCCGTAAGTGCCGGTCAGCGTACCTGCCACAAAGGTGGCGGCGCTGTCGGCATCAGTGATCGTCAAGCTGCCCGATGCGGTCAAGACAGCGTTGGTCTCGGTCAGCGGTACGGTGGCGCTGCTGATGACCGCGGCGTCATTCGTGCCCAGAATATTGACAGTGATGGTGCTGGTAGTGCCGTCGGCACTGGTGACCGTGAAATTGTCTGTGTAGGTGGTGCCGCCGACGAACTCGTTGTGGGCGCTGCTGGCGGTATAGACCCACTGGCCGTTGCTCTGCAATGCAATGCTGCCATAGGTGCCCGCGATGGTGCCCGCCACAAACGTGGCTGCGCTGTCGACGTCGGAAATGGTCAGGCTGCCCGATGCGGTCAATACGGCATTGGTTTCGGTCAGGTTGGCGGTTGCGGTGCTCAGCACTGCGACATCATTGGTGCCCAAAATGTTGACCGTAATGGTGCTGGTGGTGCCGTCGGCGCTCTTGACGGTAAATACTTCGCTGTAGTTGGTTCCGCCGACGAATTCGTTGTGCGCGCTGGCGGCGGTGTAGACCCACTGGCCATTGGCCTGCAGTGCAATGCTGCCGTAGGTGCCGGGAATGGTTCCGGCCACAAACGTGGCCGCGCTGTCGACGTCGGAAACGGTCAGCGTGCCAGAGGCAGTCAACACTGCATTGGTCTCAACCAGGCTGGCGGTTGCGGTGCTGAGGATGGCCGCGTCGTTTGTACCCAGGATGTTGACCGTGATGGTGCTGGTGGTGCCATCGTCACTGGTGACCGTGAACACATCGGTGTAGGTCGTGCCACCAACGAATTCATTGTGCGCCGAACTGGCCGTGTAAGCCCAGTTGCCGTTCGCTTGCAGGACCACGCTGCCGTAGGTGCCTGCCAGGGTGTCTGGCACGAACGTCGCCGCGCTGTCGACATCGGTGATGGTCAGGGTGCCCGAAGCGGTGAGTACGGCATTGGTCTCGGTCAGGTTGGCTGTCGCAGTGCTGATCACCGCATTGCCGTTCGAACCGAGAATGTTGACGGTAATCGTGCTGCTGGTGCCGTCCGCGCTCTTGACGGTGAAGACATCGCTGTAGGTGGTGCCGCCGACGAATTCAGGATGCGCCGAGCTGGCGGTGTAGGTCCAGGCGCCTGCGGCATTGATCGTCACGCTGCCATAAGCGCCGGCGATGGTGCCGGCGACGAAGGTGGCCGCGCTGTCGACGTCGGAAATGGTGAGGGTGCCCGAGGTCGCCAAGACCGAATCGGTCTCGATCAGGTTGGCCGTCGCGGTGCTGATGACGGCTGCGTCATTGGTGCCCAGGATGTTCACCGTGATCGTGCTGGTGGTGCCGTCGGCGCTGGTGACCGTGAACACATCGCTGTAGCTGGTGCCACCGACAAACTCGCCGTGCGCCGAGCTGGCGGTGTAGGTCCACTGGCCATCGGCCTGGAGGGCGACGCTGCCATAGGTGCCCGCAATGGTACCCGCAACGAAGGTGGCTGGGCTGTCGACATCGGAAACCGTCAGGCTGCCCGACGTGGTGAGAACCGCATTGGTCTGAGTCAGGTTGGCCGTGGCCGTGCTGAGAACCGCGGCATCGTTGGTGCCCAGGATATTGACGGTGATGGTGCTGGCGGTGCCGTCGGCACTAGTGACGGTGAAAACGTCGCTGTAGGTCGTACCGCCGACAAATTCGTTGTGCGCGCTGCTGGCGGTGTAGGTCCATTGGCCGTTGGCTTGCAGTGCGATGCTGCCGTAGGCGCCGGCGATGGTGCCGGCGTTGAAACTGGCGGCGCTATCGGCGTCGGAAATGGTCAGCGTACCGGTGGCGCTCAGGACCGCATTGGTTTCCGTCAGATTGGCCGTTGCCGTGCTGAGAACGGCCGCGTCGTTGGTACCCAGGATATTGACCGTGATGGTGCTGGCGGTGCCGTCGGCGCTGGTAACAGTGAAGACGTCGCTGTACGTCGTGCCGCCCACGAATTCATTGTGGGCGCTGCTGGCGGTGTAGACCCACTGGCCATTGACCTGCAGGGCGATGCTGCCGTAGGTGCCGCTAATCGTGCCAGCGTTGAAGCTTGCGGCGCTGTCGACGTCGGACACGCTCAAGGTTCCCGAAGCCGTCAGCACTGCGTTGGTCTCGGTCAGATTGGCGGTCGCGGTGCTCAGGACCGCGGCGTCATTGGTGCCGAGGATGTTGACCGTGATGGTGCTAACGGTGCCGTCGGCGCTGGTGACGGTGAACACATCGCTGTAGGTGGTGCCACCTACAAATTCGTTGTGCGCGCTGCTGGCGGTATAGACCCACTGGCCGTTGGCCTGCAGGGCGATGCTGCCGTAGTTGCCCGCAATGGTGCCGGCATTGAAACTGGCGGCGCTGTCGGCGTCGCTGATCGTCAACGTACCGGATGCGCTCAGCACGGCGTCGGTCTCGGTCAGCGGCACGATTGCGCTGCTGATGACGGCAGCGTCGTTGGTGCCCAGGATATTGACCGTGATCGTGCTGGTGGTGCCGTCCGCACTGGTGACGGTGAACACGTCGCTGTAGGTGGTGCCGCCAACGAACTCGTTATGCGCGCTGCTGGCGGTGTAGGTCCATTGGCCGTTCGTTTGCAGAGCCACACTGCCGTAGGTACCCGTGAACGTGCCAGCATTGAAACTGGCGGCACTGTCGGCATCAGTGATGGTCAAGGTGCCCGAGGTGCTCAATACGGCATTGGTCTCGGTCAGGTTGGCCGTTGCGGTGCTGATGACAGCAGCGTCATTGGTGCCCAGGATATTGACCGTGATGGTGCTGGTGGTGCCGTCGGCGCTGGTGACGGTGAATACGTCGCTATAGGTAGTACCGCCCACAAATTCATTGTGCGCGGTGCTGGCGGTGTAGACCCACTGGCCGTTGGCCTGCAGATTGACGCTGCCGTAGGTGCCGGTCAGGGTGCCGGCGATGAAGGTGGCAGGGCTGTCGAGGTCGGAAATGGTGAGCGTGCCGGCGCTGGTCAGCACGGCATTGGTTTCGGTCAGATTGACCGTGGCGGTGCTGATGACGGCGGCATCGTTGGTGCCGCGGATGTTGACGGTGATGGTGCTGGTGGTGCCGTCAATACCGGTGACGGTAAAGGTATCGTTATAGAAGTTGATCGAACTTGGGCTGCCCTGGAATTCATTGTGCGCCGAGCTGGCCGTGTAGTTCCAGTTGCCGCTGGCGTCGATCGTGACGCTGCCGTAGGTGCCATTGATGGTGGCCGGTACGAAGCTTGCGCCGCCATCCACGTCCGAAATGGTCAGGGTGCCTGCGGCGGTCAGCACGGCATTGGTTTCAAGCAGATTGACGGTGGCGCTGCTGATGACCGCGGCATCGTTGGTGCCGACGATATTGACCGTAATGGTGCTGGCGGTGCCGTCGACGGTGGTAACAGCAAAAGTGTCGCTGTAGGTGGTACCGGCGACAAATTCGTTGTGGGCCGAGCTGGCCGTGTAGGTCCACTGGCCGTTTGCCTGGAGCGTCACGCTGCCGTAGTTGCCAGCAACGGTGGCAGGGGTGAAGCTGCCAGCGCTGTCCACGTCCGACACGCTCAACGTGCCCGAAGTAGTCAATACAGCGTTGGTCTCGGTCAGGTTGGCGGTTGCGGTACTAACAACAGCGGCGTCGTTGGTGCCCAGGATGTTGACCGTGATGGTGCTGGTAGTCCCGTCGGCACTGGCGACGGTGAACACGTCCTGATAGTTGGTGCCGGCGACAAATTCGTTGTGCGCCGAAATGGCGGTGTAAGTCCACTGGCCGTTGGCCTGCAGATTGATACTGCCGTAAGCGCCGCCGATGGTGCCTGCCGCGAAGCTCGCCGCGCTGTCCACGTCGGACACGGTCAGGTTGCCGCTGGCGGTCAGTACGGCGTTCGTCTCAACCAGGTTGACGGTGGCGGTGCTGATCACGGCCGCGTCATTGGTGCCCAAAATGTTAACGGTGATGGTGCTGGTGGTGCCGTCCGCGCTGGCGACAGTGAACACGTCGCTGTAGGTGGTGCCGGCTGCAAATTCGTTGTGCGCCGAGCTGGCGGTGTAAGTCCACTGGCCGTTGCTCTGCAGGTTGACGCTGCCATAGGTGCCAGTAATGGTGGCCGGGACGAACGTGGCCGCGCTGTCAGCGTCCGCGATGCTCAGCGTGCCGGACGAGGTCAACACGGCATTGGTCTCGGTCAGGTTTGCGGTGGCGGTGCTAATCACGGCCGCATCGTTGGTGCCCAGGATGTTGATGGTGATGGTGCTGGTGGTGCCGTCGGCACTGGCAACGGTGAACACGTCCTGGTAGTTTGTGCCGCCCACGAATTCATTGTGAGCGCTGCTGGCGGTGTAAACCCATTGACCATTGCTCTGCAGGGCCACGCTGCCATAGGTGCCGGCGATCGTACCTGCCGCAAAGGTGGCGGCGCTGTCGGCGTCGCTGATGCTCAGGGTGCCCGAAGTGGACAGGACCGCATTGGTTTCAACCAGGCTGGCGCTGCCAGTGCTGATGACGGCGGCGTCGTTGGTGCCCAGGATGCTGATGGTGATGGTGCTGGTGGTGCCATCGGTCGCGGCGACGGTAAACGTGTCGGTGTGCGTGCTGCCGGCAGCAAATTCGTTGTGCGCGCTGCTGGCGTTGTACACCCACTGGCCGTTCGCCTGCAGCGTAACGCTGCCGTAGGTACCGCTGATGGTGCCGGCGGCGAACGTGGCCGGGTTGTCGACATCGCTGATGGTGAGCTGGCCGCTCGTCGTCAGGACTGCATTGGTCTCGGTCAGGCTGGCAGTTGCGCTGCTGAGGACTGCCGCGTCGTTCGTGCCCAGGATATTGACCGTGATCGTGCTTGGCGTGCCATCGTCGCTGGTGACGACGAACACGTCGGAGTAGGTAGCGCCGCCTGCAAATTCATTGTGGGCCGAACTGGCCGTGTAGGTCCACTGGCCATTGGCCGCGATGGTGACGCTGCCGTAGCTGCCGGTGATGGTTTCGGCGGTGAAGCTTGCAGGGCTGTCGGCATCGGTGATGGTCAGCGTGCCCGACGAGGTCAGGACGGCATTGGTCTCGTTCAGATTGACGGTCGCGGTACTGATGACCGCATTGCCGTTCGAGCCGACGATATTGACGGTCACGGTGCTGGTGCTGCCGTCAGCGCTGGTGACGGTGAATACGTCGGCATAGGTGGTGCCGCCGGCGAATTCTTCGTGGGTCGAGGTGGCGGTGTAGTTCCAGTTGCCGGCCGCGTCAATGGTCAGGCTGCCGTAGCTGCCGTTGATGGTGGCGGGGTTGAAGACGGCCGGGCTGTCTGGATCGGTAATGCTCAAGCTGCCGTTGGCGGTCAGTACGGTACCGTTTTCGATCAGGTTGGCGGTTGCGGTGCTGATGACTGCCGTGTCATTGGTGCCCAGAATATTGACCGTGATCGTGGTGGCGGTGCCGTCAGCGCTGGTGACAGCGAAAGTATCGCTGTAGGTGGTGCCGGCCACAAATTCAGGATGCGCGGAGCTGGCGTTGTAGGTCCACTGGCCATCGGCCTGCAGAACAATGCTGCCATAGGTGCCGGTGATGGTGCCGGCATTGAAACTGGCCGCGCTGTCGACGTCGGACACGGTCAAGGTGCCGGACGTGCTCAAGACGGCGTTGGTTTCGGTCAGATTGGCCGTGGCCGTGCTCAGAACCGCAGCATCGTTGGTGCCGAGGATATTGACCGTGATGGTGCTGGTCGTGCCATCGGCACTGGTGACGGTGAACACGTCGCTATAGGTGGTGCCGCCTGCGAATTCGTCGTGCGCGCTGCTGGCGGTGTAGGTCCACTGGCCATTCGCCTGCAGAACCACGCTGCCATGCGTGCCGGTCAGGGTACCAGGTACAAAGGCGGCAGCACTGTCGGCGTCGCTGATGGTAAGGGCGCCTGTGGCCGTCAGAACGGCGCCGGTCTCGGTCAGCGGCACGGTTGCGCTGCTGATGACGGCGGCGTCGTTGATACCGAGGATATTAACGGTGATGGTGCTGGTGGTGCCGTCGGCGCTGGTGACGGTGAACACGTCACTGTAATTGGCGCCACCGACAAACTCGTTGTGGGCGCTGCTGGCCGTGTAGACCCATTGGCCATTGGCTTGCAGGGCCACGCTGCCGTAGGTGCCGGCGATGGTGCCTGCCACGAAGGTGGCGGCGCTGTCGGCATCGCTGATGTTCAAGGTGCCAGACGTGGACAGGACTGCGTTCGTCTCGACCAGGTTGGCAGTGGCGCTGCTGATGACTGCCGCATCATTGGTGCCGAGGATGTTGACCGTGATGGTGCTGGTGGTGCCGTCGGCGCTGGTGACGGTGAAGGCGTCGCTGTAATTGGTCCCGCCGACAAATTCCGGATGGGCCGAGCTGGCCGTGTAGGTCCACTGGCCGTTTGCTTGCAGGGTCACGCTGCCGTAGTTGCCCGTGATGGTCGCCGGCACGAAGGTGGCGGCGCTGTCCGCGTCGCTGATGCTCAGGGTACCCGAGGTGACCAGCAAGGCGTCGGTTTCGGTCAGGTTGGCGGTAGCGGTGCTGATGACGGCAGCGTCATTGGTGCCCAGGATGTTGACGGTAATGGTGCTGGTGGTGCCGTCTGCGCTGGTGACGGTGAATACATCGCTGTAATTGGTGCCGGCCACAAACTCAGGATGGGCCGAGCTGGCGGTGTAATTCCAGGCGCCGTTCGCGTCAATGGCAATGCTGCCATAGGTGCCGCCGATGGTGCCAGCCACGAAGGTGGCACTGTTGTCAGCGTCGGAAATGGTCAGCGTGCCCGATGCGGTCAGAACAGAATCCGTCTCGACCAGGTTGGCCGTGGCGGTGCTGATGACGGCGGCGCTATTGGTGCCCAGGATGTTGACCGTGATGGTGCTGGTGGTGCCGTCGGCGCTGGTGACGGTGAACACGTCACTGTAGGTGGTGCCGGCCACGAACTCCGGATGGGCCGAACTGGCGTTGTAGGTCCACTGGCCGTTGGTCTGCACGGTCACGCTGCCGTAGGCACCGGTGATGGTCCCGGCGACAAAGGTGGCAGGGCTGTCAACGTCGCTGATGGTCAGGCTGCCGGACACGCTGAGCACACCCGTCGGGCTGCCGGCGACGTCGGATTCGGTCAGGTTGACCGTGGCCGTGCTGATCACGGCCGCATCGTTGGTACCCAGGATGTTGACGGTGATGGTGCTGGTGGCGCCGTCCACGCTGGTGACGGTGAAGGTGTCGCTGTAAGTGGCGCCACCGACAAATTCGTCGTGCGCCGACGAAGCAGTGTAGGTCCACTGGCCATTGGCCTGCAGATTGACGCTGCCGTAGGTGCCGCTGATGGTTGCCGGCACAAAGGCCGCTGCATTGTCAGGGTCAACGATGGTCAGGGTGCCGGTGGTCACCAGAACGGCATTGGTTTCGGTCAGGTTAGCGCTGCCGGTGCTGATGACAGCGGCGTCATTGGTGCCAAGGATATTGACCGTGATGGTGCTGGTGGTCCCGTCGCTGCTGGTGACGGTGAACACTTCGTTGTAGTTGGTACCAGCAGCGAACTCGTTGTGCGCCGAACTGGCAGTGTAGGTCCACTGGCCGTTGGCCTGCAGATCGATGCTGCCATAGGCGCCGCCGATGGTGCCTGCCACGAAGGTGGCCGGGCTGTCGACGTCGCTGATGGTCAGCGTGCCGGACGCACTGAGAACGCTGTCGGTCTCGGTCAGGCCAATGCTAGCGCTGCTGATGACGGCCGCATCATTGGTGCCGAGGATGTTGACAGTGATCGTGCTGGTGGTGCCGTCGGCGCTGGTGACGGTGAAAACGTCACTGTAATTGGTACCGCCCACAAATTCGGTGTGGGCCGAGCTGGCGGTGTACACCCACTGGCCGTCTGCCTGGAGTGCAATGCTGCCGTAGGTGCCGTTGATGGTGCCTGGGACGAAGCTTGCGGCGGAATCGACGTCGGTAATGCTCAGCGTACCTGCAGTGCTCAGGACCGTGTTCGACTGGACCAGGTTGGCGCTGGCGGTGCTGATGACGGCGGCGTCATTGGTGCCCAGGATGTTGACGGTGATGGTGCTGGTGGTGCCGTCGGCGCTGGTGACGACAAAGCTGTCGCTGTAGGTGGCGCCGCCGACGAATTCATCGTGCGCCGAGCTGGCGGTGTAAGTCCACTGGCCGTTGGCTTGCAGGGCGATGCTGCCGTAGGTGCCGGCGATGGTGCCGGCCACGAACGTGGCCGGGCTGTCGGCGTCGCTGATGGTCAGGGCGCCGGTGGCGCTCAGGGCGGCGTTGGTCTCGGTCAGGCCGACCGTTGCGGTGCTGATAACGGCAGCGTCGTTGGTGCCGGCGATATTGACTGTGATGGTGCTGGTGGTGCCGTCGGCACTGGTGACGGTGAACACATCGCTGTAGGTGCTGCCGGCGGCGAATTCATTGTGGGCGCTGCTGGCGGTGTAGTTCCAGTTGCCAGCCGCATTGATGCTCAAGCTGCCGTAGGCGCCCGTCTGGGTGCCGGGCACGAAGGCGGCCGGGCTGTCCACGTCGCTGATGGCCAGCGTGCCGGATGCGGTGAGCGGCAGGTTGGTTTCGGTCAGGTTCACACTGCCGGGCGTGATGACGGCGGCGTCATTGACAGCGCCCACGTTCAGGCTGACGGTGGCGGTGGAGCTGCCGCCCTGGCCATCGCTGATGGTGTAGCTGAACGAAGCAGGGCCGTTGTAGTTGGCGGCCGGCGTGAAGACGATATTGCCGTTGACAAGGGCAACGCTGCCGTTGACGGCACCTTGCACGCTGCTGATGACAAGCGCGTCGCCATCGGCATCGGTATCGTTGGCCAGCAGGGTGGCGGCGCTGATGGTCACTGCCGTGTCTTCGGCCGTGCTGATCGTATCCGCGGCGGCCACTGGGCTGGCGTTGAGCATGACGGCAGTATCGGTGGCGCTGCTGCTGGTGCCGTTCTGGTCGACCACGGTGGCGGTCACGGTCAGGGTGCCGTGGGCCAGGCCAGACAAATTGGCAGTGCCGGTAAAGCTGCCGTCATTGGCGGTGACGACGGTGAGCGTGACGTCCGGCGTGGCGGGATCGCTGTCCTGGATCACCAGGGTCACCGTGCTGCCGCTGGCGATTGCGCTGGTGCTGCCGGTAATGGTGATGGCGCTCGAAGCGGCGCCCGGGGTGACGGTGTCGGGCAGATTGACGCTGATGGAGCTTGGCGCTTCGGCGGCGGCGCCATTGACGGTCTCGAACTGCGGACGGGTATTGGTCTCGATGCCGGTGGTGGTGTTTTCGACCGGGGTGGTCGATTCGGCGATGCGCAGCAGTTCGACAAAGGAGCTGCCGTTGTCGTCGCCACCGCCGCTCAAACCAGCCGCGGTTTCTTCAAGCAGGGCATCCAGGCTGCCATTGCCGGAGATGATGGCCTGAGTGACGTCGGCCAGTTCGCCCGTGGCGGGCAGCAGGGCGGCATCGTGGGTTTCGGTGGCGCCGGGGGCATACACCTGGGCGTCGAGGGTCAGCGTTTCATTCCCGCCGATCACATAGCTGCGGCCTTGTTCGAAGGCGATTTCGACTTTGCCACCCTCGCTGGTGGTGATCACGTCGCCTTCGTACACCGCATCGCCCAATTGCAGCGTGCGGATCGAACCGTCCGGGGAGCGCACCGTGGCTTCGCCTGCGAGAAGCGTTACTTTGCCGATAATATTGCCTGCGTTCGCCATGTGTGACTCCGTACGGAATGATGAGATCTTCCGACTTTACACAATTGACTTACGGAAAGGCAGTGTACCGAGGTACAGTGGTGCAACAAAAATAGCTAATTAGCAACTTCAACAGCAGGGTGACGTTCGCTGGCCAGCAAGGCCAGCTGGAGGCGGTCGCGCAGGCCCAGTTTTTCAAGAATGCCCGCCATGTGCATCTTGACGGTACGCTCGGTGATCATCAGCTGGCGCGCGATCTCCTTGTAGCGGGTACCGGCGGCAGCCAGTTCGGCCACTTCGACTTCGCGCGGGGTCAGCTTGAGGCGCCAGTCCGGACGGGCAGCCGCTTCCGGCACCCGGATCAGGTGCTGAACCGAGAGGATCCGGTGCATCAGCGTTTCACCGATCCACAGGCCGCCCTGGCTGACGACCGAGGCGATCTTCGACAATACGTCGGCACCTGCGTGGCTGTTGCAGTAGCCACGCGCCTGGGCCGACAGCGCCGCCAGGGCTTCATCATCCTGCGGCAGGTCGCTCATCACCACGATGGGCAGGGTGCCGCAGCGCGCGCGCACGGCATTGACCTGCATGTCGAGGGGCAGGTCCTGGTCCAGGCGCAGCCACAGCACGGCCGTGGGCAGGGCGCTGGAAGCCAGCTGGCGTGTGCCGGTGCTGCGCGCGGCGGGGAAGGCTTCGCTCCACGCAGGCAGCATGGTCCCGGTTGGCGATACGAAGAGATGGTCAAATGCAGTCATGGCCGTCTCCTTAGCGCTCGGTCAGTGCCGATGCCTTGGCCCTGAGTACTGGTTTAAGCAGATACGACAAAATCGTTTTCTTCCCCGTGATGATGTCCACTTCCGCGACCATGCCGGGAATGATGGGCAGATTGCCGGAAAGGGAAGTCTTGTCGGTTGCGACGCGCACTGTATAGAAGGTGTTCCCGCGCTCGTCGGTGACCGAGTCGGCGCCAATGTGCTCCACGCTGGCGGTCAGGCCGCCGTAGATGGAAAAATCGTAAGCGGTGAATTTGACGATGGCGCGCTGGCCAGGTTTAAGGAAGGCGATGTCGCGCGGGGCGACCTTCGCTTCGAGCAGAAGACGGCCTTCCAGCGGGACGATTTCGACCACGTCGCGCCCCGGCTGGACCACGCCGCCGACGGTATTGACCAGCAAGCGCTTGATGGTGCCCTTCACTGGCGAGCGCAGGGACGATTGCTTGACGCGGTCAGCCAGGCCGGTGCCGCTCTGGACGAGCGAGTTGAGCTTGGCCATGGTTTCCGAATACTCCTTGCTGGCCGTGTTGCGGAAACTGAGTTCGACTTCCTGGATCTTGCGCGAGGACTCGGAAATGGCGGACTGCACACGCGCGATCTGCGAAGCGGCGATATCGCGCTCGCCGCGAAAACGAGCCACATCGCGTTCAAGGCGCAGCAGCTCGACTTCCGACACGGCGCCGGAGCTGAGCAGAGGCTTGGTGACAGCCAGTTCGCGCGAGGTGGATTCGAATGCCTGTGCGGCCTGACGCTGTTTGGCGCTGGCTTCGTTGAGCTCCTGCGAGCGCTGGTTGAGCTGCTGGCGCGCGATCTGGAGCTGGGCGTTCAGTTCCGAGGTGGCGGTCTCGTACAGGCGGCGTTCTTCTTCCACCGTGCGCGGATCCTCCGCCAGGGCTTCGGGCGGAGGCACGAACGGTTTTTCTTCGCCGATGGCGCGCAGGCGCGCAGCCTTGGCCAGCAGCGACAGGTATTGGGAGCGGTTTTCACGCACGGACGACTCGAAACGGGTCGAATCGACCTGCAGCAAGACCTGGCCCTCGGCCACGGTATCGCCTTCCTGTACCTCGATCTTGGAGACGATGCCGCCGTCCAGGCTTTGCAGCACTTGCAGCTGGCGCGAAGGAATGACCTTGGCATCGCCACGGGTGATTTCGTCGACGTCGACGATCGCCGCCCAGATCAGAAACAGCACCACCGAACCGGTCAGGGCATAACCGAGCACGCGTGCGCGCAGCGGCTCCTGGCGGATGATGATGCTGTCCGCGTCCTGCATGAAGTCGGTCTCGGTCAGCGTGGTGCTGTCTTTCCAGCGCGTGAGCCAGTGCGCGGTGCCCTTGTCGACCCGGACCCGGATCGCTTCCAGCAGGCGCAGGGAGGCGAACCAGAACTTTTTCAGCTTCTGCATTACTTGGCCCTCCCGATCTGGCCGGCCTGCAGCGCCTTCATGATCTGTTCCTTGGGACCGTCGGCGACAACCTGGCCGTCATCCATGACGATGATGCGGTCAGCCAGATCCATCAGGCTGGAACGGTGGGTGACGATGATGACCGTCTTGTGTTCAGCGTAGCTCTTGATGCGCTGTTTGAACTGGTTTTCGGACGGGTAGTCCATGGCGCTGGTCGGCTCGTCCAGCAGCAGCACGGGCGGGTCGAGCAGGACTGCGCGCGCAATGGCCACGCTCTGGCGCTGGCCGCCGGAGAGCGATTCACCACGCTCGCGGATCAGCATGTCGAAGCCTTCCGGATGGCGGTTGACGAACTCGGTCAGGCCGGCCAGTTCTGCCGCAGCGACGACAGCGCGGTCGTCGGCATAGGGGGCGCGAATGGCGATATTGTCACGCAGCGAACCATAAAACAGCAGCGAATCCTGTTCCACATAGCCGAGCGAGCGGCGCAGGTCGGCCGGGTCGAGCTGGCGCAGGTCAACGCCGTCGAGCGTGACAGCGCCCTTGGTTGGGGCATACAGGCCGAGGATCAGCTTTTGCAGGGTCGATTTGCCCGACCCAATGCGGCCGATGATGACCACGCGTTCGCCCGGGCGAATCCGGAAGCTGATGCCGCGCAGTGCTTCCTCGGGACGGTCCGGATAGCTGAAGTGGACGTTGTTGAATTCAATTTCGCCGCGAATTTCGGGGCGGTGCACAAACGCGCTTTCGTCGCTGCGTTCGCTCGGCGTGGCCATCACGTTTTCCAGCGCCTTGAGCGAATTTTTCGCGCCTTCGAACTGCAGCAGGAGGCCGACCATCTGGCCCAGCGGCTGCATGGCGCGGCCCGACAGCATGGTGGCCGCAATCAGGCCGCCCATCGACATCATTTTCTCGTGGATCAGGTAGACGCCAGCCAGTACCACGCACACGTTGACCAGTTGCGTCAGGAAGGCGGCGCCATTCATGCTGGAAGACGACAGCAGCTTCAGTTCGCCGGAAACGCGGGCCAGGAAGGCGGTCGACTTTTCCCAGCGTGCCTGCATCTGGCTTTCGGCGCCGTGCGCCTTGATCGTTTCCAGTGCCGTCAGGCTTTCGATCATGGTGGCGTTGCGCAGGGCGGCGGCGCGGAAGGTCGTCTCCGACAGTTCGCGCATCTTGTACTGCACCAGATAGCTGTAGATGATCACGATGAGCATGCCCAGCATCGGGATGAACACCAGCGGCCACGAAATCCAGGCCAGCACCAGCAGGAACAGCAGGGCAAAGGGCAGGTCAATCAGGGTGGTGACGGTGGCCGAGGCGATAAAGTCGCGCACCGTTTCGAACGAGCGCAAATTGGCGGCAAAGGCGCCCACCGAAGCGGGGCGGTGGGCCATGCGCATGCCCAGCACGCGCTCCATGATCATGCCCGACAGCTTGATGTCCACGCGCGAGCTGGCCATATCCACAAAGTGGCCGCGCAGCAGACGCACCATATAGTCCATCACCAGGGTAATCACGATCCCGCCGGCGAATACCCACAGCGTGGCTTCGGCAAAGTTCGGTACCACCCGATCGTACACGTTCATGGTAAACACCGGCATGGCCAGGCCGAACAGATTGATCAGCAAGGCCGAGGCGAGGATGTCGCGGAAGATGGGACGCTGTTCCAGGATCGTGCCCCAGAACCAGTGGCGCTGCGGTACTTCGACCAGGGGCGGGGTGCGCTGGTCGAAACGGAAGTGGGGGCGCGAAAAGATCGCAATGCCCGTGTAGCGCTCGGCCAGTTCTTCTCGCGTGAGGACCACGCCGCCCTGACCGCCGTCCGGCAGCAGGATCTGGGCCTTGCCTTCCTCGTTCCAGCCCAGCAGAACGCAGGCCTCGTTATTTTTCAACAGCAGGATCACCGGCAGCAGGGCCGCATCGATCTTGTGCAAGGCACGCCGCACCACCTTGCTCGAAAAGCCGGCATGCGCGGCCGCGCGCGAGAACAGCGACGGCGTGAGGCCTTCCTTCGGCAATGGCAAACCAGCGCCAAGAGCAGCGCGGGTACTGGGGCGGCCGTGAATACGGGTCAGTTCAACCAGGCAGTCGAGCAGGGGATCGGGGTGCAGCAAGTCTTCGCGGATACCGGTATCAGGGTCGCTTTTACGCGCGCTGGATTGCGCGCTTTGCGCTGGCGGTGGATCGAGGCGAGTCGGCTGCGTCGTTTCTGTCATATCGTGAGCACCAAAGCGTCCATGCTTTGCCCAGGGGCGACGGGGTACACACATCGGCCGCCCGGATTGGCAGGACAGAGTTCATCGGGACAATGCGATCCTGCACTCAAGTTAAATCAAAAACCGAAATTGTTAAATAACTTTTTGTGCAGGAGTAAGTGCGCTGCGTCCCAGTTGCTTGGGGCATATGCTTTCAGAATTGAAATCGGGGTGTTCAGACGTGGTCGGGGTCTGCACCGCTCCGGTAAGGGAGATAATTTCATGCTGGCAATTTATTTGCCCATTCTACACGAACTCAAAAGAATGGATCAGTCCGATTCCTGAGAGCATTAGAATGGCGTACGGCAATACGTTGTTTTGCCGCAACTTGTATTGACGACATCTACCGGCAGGCCGTGAGATTATCAATTTGACATCATCAGGCGAGCAAACGCACCCCGCTGACGGCACCATCTTCCATGCCTTCGCGTTTCGCGTCCGACAGCATGCGCGCCTGTTCTTCCAGCAGCGAGTGGATGCGGCTGGCGGGGACAGGGGCGCTGAACAGGTAGCCCTGCATCTCGTCGCAGTCGTTATCGCGTAAAAAACTGCACTGCTGCTCGGTTTCCACGCCCTCGGCAATCACGCGCAGATTAAGTTTGTGGCCCAGCGAGATCACGGCCATGGCAATGGCCTGGTCGTCCGGATTGTCGGCCAGCTCGCTGACGAAGGATTTGTCGATCTTGAGGCGCTTGATGGGGAAGGACTTGAGGGCGGACAGGCTCGAATAGCCGGTGCCGAAATCGTCAATCGACAGGGCCACGCCCATGGCTTCCAGTTCGCGCATGCGTTCGACCGACTGCGCCAGGTCGCGCATGATCAGGCTTTCGGTCACCTCAACTTCCAGGCAGGCCGGATCGAGGCCGCTTTGTTCCAGAGCCAGCGCAACGCGCTCGACCAGGCGCTTTTCCTCGAACTGGCGCGGCGACACGTTGACCGAGATCGTGATCGGGGCCAGGCCCGCGTCCTGCCAGGCCTTGTTCTGGCGGCAGGCAGTGAGCAGGACCCACTCCCCAATGGCCACAATCAGGCCGCTTTCCTCGGCCAGGCTGATGAAGCGCAGGGGCGAGATGATGCCTTGTTCGGGATGCTGCCAGCGAATCAGGGACTCGACGCCGATGATCAGGCCCGTGCGCAAGTCGACCTTGGGCTGGTACAGCAGGTGGAACTGGCCTTCGTCGAGCGCGCTGCGCAAGCCTTCCAGCATGACCAGTTTGGTCTCGACCGACGCATTCATTTCGCGCGTGTAGAACTGGAAGACATTCTTGCCCATTTCCTTGGC
Organism: Massilia sp. CF038; assembly: GCF_900129765.1. Classification (GTDB taxonomy): domain Bacteria; phylum Pseudomonadota; class Gammaproteobacteria; order Burkholderiales; family Burkholderiaceae_D; genus Telluria_A. The sequence goes on along the minus strand of NZ_FQWU01000002.1, from coordinate 631,542 downwards.
GCGGTACATGGCCGCGTCGGCATTCATCATCAGCGTATTCGGGTCGCCGCCGTCGCGCGGGTACATCACCACGCCCATGCTGCAGCTGACCTGTACTTCCTGGCCGTCCAGCAGGACCGGCTCGTGCACGGCCTGGCGGATTTTTTCAAGAATGGGCGCCAGCGTCATGGGATTGTCCGACTGGTCGGCCAGGATGACCACGAATTCGTCGCCGCCAAAGCGGCCCAGGGTGTCTTCGCGGCGCAGGCATTCCTGCATGCGGCGGCCGACCACCTTGAGCAGCTCGTCGCCGGCGTTGTGGCCCAGACCATCGTTGACCAGCTTGAAGCCATCAAGGTCGATGAACGCCACCGCCACACTGCGCTCGCGGCGCTGGGCGTGCAGAATGGCCTGGTCGAGCCGGTCGCGGATCAGGCTGCGGTTGGGCAAACCGGTCAGGTCGTCGTGGTGGGCGATGTGGCGGATCTGCTGCTCGGTGACCTTGCGCTCGGTGATGTCGCGCACGATCGCCACGATACCGCCTTCCACCGCTACCACCTGGCGGTGCAGCCACTGTTCGTACTTGGGATTTTCGCTCGCTTGCCATTCCGCTTCATGCACGCCGCCGACCAGCGTGACCTTGACCAGGTCTTCGAAGATCCCATTGGTCAGATACGCTGGCAGGATGTCGGATACGTTTTTGCCGCGCAGTTCGCGCTTGCTCAGGCGGGCCAGCTTTTCGGCGCGCGAATTGGTGGCCTCGATCACGAAATCGGTGATCTGGCCTTGGGGACCGGTCACGCTGCGCAGCACGAAGAAGGCATCCAGGCTCGCTTCCGAAGCAGCCGCGTAGGTTTCCTGCGCACGGCGGATGCGGCGCCTGGTGCGCGTCATCTGCCATGACCACAGGCCGACCAGGGACACAATGATGACCAGCAGCGCGCTGCTGCCACCGGCAATGAGTACGTAATTGCGCTTTTGCTGCTCGAACGGCGCCATTTGCTCATTCTCGGCCAGGCCGACCATGGCGCTGAGCGAAAAGCCGTGCAGACGGCGCGTGCTGGTGTAGCGTCGCACGCCGTCCCAGGCATTGACCGTCAGCGCCCCATTGCCTGCAGCTTGGGTCAATGAGGCCGCGCTCTCTCCCCAGCTGACCTTGTCGCCGGTGCGCAGTGCATGGAAGGTCAGGCCGGCGCCATACAGGCCAAGCGCGCCGGAGTCGCCCTGGCGCGTGTGCTCGTAGCCGCTGGTGAAGTAGGCCGGATCGACTTCCACGATGACCACACCGGCGAACTGGCCGGCGCTGTCGTTCAGGCGGCGCGTGAAGTGCAGATGCCATTCCGGGTTTGCCGCATCGCGCAGGGTCTCGCTGACGAAGGGGTTGTCAGTGTCGTTAGTACGGTGATACGTGAAGTAGGACTGCATCGACACATCGATGAAGGGCGCGGCTGGATTGCTGGCCACGATCATGCCGTGCCGGTCGGCGATGCTGACCACAAATACCAGACCCGATGGCAGCAAGCCTTGCTGGTTAAGCGCAGGCAGGGCACCGGCCGCGCCTTTTAGTTCGACAGCGTATTTGAGCACGCGCAGCGTCTGGTCAATGCCACCCAGGTTGCGCTGGACTTGCGCTTCGTAGGTATCGAGCAGTTCGCGGCTGGAGTTTTGGGCCGCGTGTTGGGCTGCAACGCGTTCTACCTCAATGAAATGCGCGGTGCTGGTCCAGATCACGATCAGCAGCACGGCCGCAAACAGCGGCAGCGAAATATGCGTTTCCATCCCGTGTCCCAGCCAGCGCTGTAGGCGCTTGGCTTTGGGTACGGACTTCGCTGGCGTCGTCATGGCAAGGATTAATGGATCACAAGGACGGCCTTGACGCTGGCGTCGAGGGCGTTCTTGTCGATGTAACCGATCAGGGCGGGGTTATCGGCCACCATTTTGCGCACGCTGGCGGCGTTGCCGACTTCGCGCGGCGGCTGGCCACGTCCCGTGAAGATCATCTTGGTCCAGTAGGCCTTGACCAGAGGGCGTGTTTTGGAGGCGACCTTGGAATAGAACTCGTCGCGTTCCGGTGAGCCGATACCCTGGTCAAGGGCAACGGCCTCGCCGCCGCCAGGGAAGCTGGCGACCTGTCCCAGGAAGATGTCGGCCACCTGTTCCTGGCGCAGGGCGGTAACCGGGTTTTTCGCGGAAACGATGACCACCAGTTCGCCGGCGGCGCTGGCCTGGCCGATGGCCGTGGCGCACAAGAGACCTGTCATTAAGCGGAGCAAGGAGAAGCGCATGGCAGGCTCCTTAGAACACGAAATCGAGCACGGCGCTCGTAACGTGGACGGCGCGGCCCGACTCAAAGCCCGGCTGCAGATTGATCAACGTACCGCGCGAGCCATCACGCGGCATGACGCGGTCGTACTGGACCTTGAGCGCCATGTCGGCGCGCAGGTCCCAGCGCACACCGGCGCTGACACTGGTCTGGTTGGCGATGGTTTTAAGCAGCGTGGCCAGGCCGCCGTTCAACTGCGCGGCTGCTGCGGCATATGGCGGCGGCAGACCGGTCAGGGGCAGGGCAGGGGTGTTTGCCGGCGCATGTGAATCGACGCGCGAGTAGGCCAGATAGGGCGTGAAGTCGCCAGCGCGGTAACCGCTGCTGACGTACACCCCGGACGACTTGGACAGGAAGGAGTGACCGTTGGTGGTGCCGCCTTCGGCCATCAAAAACCACTGGCCGGGGTCGTAATTGACGCCACCGGCGACGATCGTGTAGCGCTTGTCGATTACGTCAAAGCGGTCGGCAATGGCCACACCGGCAGGGCCGAACTGGCGGAAGCCATCGAACAGCGGGCGCGCGATGTCAGTGTCCACGTGCGAGGTAAAGGCGGAGACCCGCACCGTGGTCGGGCCCATTTCGGCGGTGTGGGTCAGACCGAAAATTCCATGCGCCTTGACGCTGGTGATATCGGTCAGCTCAACCTTGGTGCGGCCAGCGAAGAGTTGCGTCGCATGCTTGATGCCGGCCCACTGCCAGCGGTAGGACAGGTCGGCACCATCGCTATTGGTGATCGGGACGCCGCCGTAGACTTCCACCGGCGTGCGTACCCATGGGTAGGCGTAGCCGATCTTGCGGTAGTCGGCCGCCAGAAAAATCGGCAGCGCGATGCGCCCGGCACGCAGTGCCAGATCGGGTGTGGCCTGGTATTTGACATTGGCCCATTCCACCACGGGGGTGTACGACAGGTCAAAGCGCTGCTCCACGACCATCTGCACCACGCCGGACCAGCGGTTGTCGAACTTGACGCCAAGCTGGCCGCCGATGCGGCTGTCCAGTCCAGCCGTCCAGGCTCTCGACCCGCCCGCGCCTTCGCCCTTCAACACGCTGGAAGTGAAATCGGCCTGACGATAATCGGAGTGCACCACGCCCGCGCTGCCGAAACCGCTGAAGGTCCAGGCAGGCATGGCCTCGTCGGCAGCCTGGGCTGCCCCCGCAAGCAGTGTAGCGGCCAGCGCGCAGGCACGCAGCGCGAGTGGGGCGCGAGGAACAGGTCGGGGGGAAAGAAATCGCATTACTTGGATCCGGGGAAACGCTGTGTTGGCAAACCGGCAAAGGACGCGCGGCTTGATTTACATAGGGAAAGAACAGCCTTAACTCTAGCGAGCAGGCGATTTCCTGTCGACAGTTATCCAATTGAACGCTGCAATTGTGGAAACTTTTCGTGCGTGGATGCAACAATCGTAGTCCCGGAGCGATGCCGATTTTGCTATCGATGTCAGAAATAATTTCATTAGTGATTAGCTTGACAAAGTTTTAAGCTATCGCGGCTGCATATAACATCAATACGAATGGAGACATATGATCAAGAATTTACTGGCCGCGTGCTGCATGGTGCTCAGCTGCGCCGCCGCATCGGCAATCACCCTGGCGGGCCTGCAGAACGCGCACGATCCCGGCACCGTCACCAAGGACGGCGATACCTGGTTTAACTTCACGACCGGGAAGGGCATCTGGTATTCGACCTCGAAAGACCTGGTCACGTGGCGTCCCGGCCCGGCGCCGGTGTTCAACACGCCGCCGGCGTGGGTCGCCAACAAGATTCCCAACTTCGGCGGGGACTACTGGGCGCCGGATGTAATTCACATGAACGGCTACTATTATTTGTACTACTCGGTGTCGACCTTTGGCACATCGTCGTCCGCAATTGGCGTGGCGCGTTCGCCATCGTTGCGCAATCCACGCTGGCAGGACCTGGGCAAGGTGGTCGAATCGTTTGGCGGCACTGGCGAGATCAACGCGATCGACCCGGCACTCATGCGCGACCATGACGGCAAGGTCTATCTCTCCTACGGATCCTTCTTTGGCGGGATCGGGCTCGCCGAGATCAATCAGTCGAGCGGCAAGCTGGCCGGCAGCGTAAGCAAAATCCTCGGCGGCGGCTTTGCCGACATCGAAGCGCCCTACATCACGCGCAATGGTGGCTATTACTACCTGTTCGTCAACCGCGGCGCCTGCTGCAAGGGTTCGGCCAGCAGCTACTATGTGGAAGTACAGCGTGCGACCAACATCCGCGGACCGTATTCGGGCACGCGCACCGTACTGCCCAACGTCGAAGGCAATCACAAAGGGCCAGGGCATGTGGGCGTGCTCAAGCAGGACGGCTGCCAGTTCGTCTCGACCCACTACTACGACACCAGTGAAGGTGGAAAGGCCAAGCTGCAGTTCCACAAAATGCAGTACAGCGGTGACTGGCCTGTGCTCTCGAGCGCCTTTGCCAGCTTTGCCAGTTGCGGCGGCGTGAGCGACGGCCTGTACGTGTTCCAGTCTCGCCTGAGCGGTAAAGTGCTGACGGTGGCGGGCGCGGCGCGCACCAATGGGGCCCTGGTCCAGCAGGCACCCGACAGCGGGGCCATGCACCAGTCGTGGTACGTGCTCGGTCACGGCGACGGGAACTACAGCATCATCAACGCAGGCAGTCTGCGTAGCCTGGACAATTACGGTAACTCGACGGTGGCGGGTACCAGCATCGCGCAGTGGGATTACTGGGGTGGGGCGGGCCAGACGTGGCGCTTTGCCAGTCCGGCCGCCGGCGACACTGCTGTTGTCAATGGCCTGAGCGGGATGGTGCTGGATGTGAAGGGCGCCAGCACGGCCGACGGTACGCAGATCATTCAGTACCCGGCCAAAAACGCCAGCAACCAGCAGTGGCGGCTGCAGCGGCGCTGAGATTTACCAGAGCCGTTCAGAGGACAGTTCGAGCTGCGTGAGATACAGGCGCAGATCGAACTCGTATTGATGGTAGTTCGGCTCCATGTAGCAGCACAGCTTGTAGAACGCCTTGTCGTGCTGCTTTTCCTTCACGTGGGCCAGTTCGTGGACCGCGATCATGCGCAGAAATTCAAGTGGCACATCCTTGAACATCGTGGCAACGCGGATCTCGTGTTTGGCTTTGAGCTTGTTACCCTGCACCCGGGAGATCGACGTGTGCAAGCCAAGCGCGTGCTGGATCACATGGATCTTCGAATCGAAACTGACCTTGTTGATCGGCTCCGCATTGCGCAGAAACTCGTTTTTCAGGTCCTGAATGTAGTCGTAAAGTGCCCGGTCGGTGCGGATGGCATGCGCACTGGGATAGCGCTGACGCAGCACATCGGCCAGGCGATCCTGCGCGATCAACTGCGCGACCTGGGCCCGGGTCTGATCGGAGTACGCTCCTAAAAATTTAAGCTCTTGCATGCCGCGCACTCTACCACACCCCGGGATGGGGCATAATCGCTCGATTGTATTGACGGAGTGGCTATGCTCGACGTTGCGGTGGAAGAGTTGTCGCAGTTTGTGCGTTTTGATGCGATGCTGGCCGGTGCCGGCACGCGTGACGCAGATGGTGCGGTCGTTATCACGCAGGTGCTGGGCTGCCACCAGATTGCACCGGCGTTTATCGCCGAGTATCCGGCTGTCGCCGGCGAGGATGTGGTCGGCCAGCTGTTCGCGGCCTATCCGCGCATCGTGCAGACCATTTCGGTGGATGATTACCATGCCCTCAGCGAGCGTGAAACCGGCAGCGTTGCCGGTGGCCGTGCCGGCCGGATGATCGCCAATTATTTGCGCAAGCACGGTTTCGAGCAGCTCATGCTGGCGGGCGTCGATAATTCGTTTGGGCTGGCCTGGATCACGCTGTACCGGCATGACGCCGACGATGCCTTTACGCCGGCCGACGCGGAGTGGGCCAAGCATCTGGTGCCGGGGATTTTGTACCGCTGGCAGCGCGCCAGCTGCCAGCGCCAGGGCGTGGAACTGCCTTCACGCTTGCTGCCGTTGACCACCCGCGAAATGCAGATCGCGATCATGAGCGCGCAGGGGCTGCTGCCCAAGACGATTGCCGACCGACTCGATTTGTCGACCAGTACCGTGCGCGAGGTGATACAGAATATCCGCGCCAGACTGGGCATCAGCGGGCGCAAGATGACGGCGGACGACTTGGAGCGCTATATCGCCGCGCCACCTACGAAGCGCCAGCCGCCGCCGATTGTGTTGCCGTAGACCAAGGCTGACTAAGCCATATCCAATACATCGTCCTCGCGGAGGCGGGGACCCATTCCGCGTTCCCGAAGTCGTTCAGCGTGCTATGGGTCCCCGCATCCGCGAGGACGATGTTGCTTTGCTTAAAGGTGCTGGCGCGGATCGATCTGCCTGTCCATCTTGAACAGCGACAGGCCAGTGGCCAGAAACGGTACCACGCCCCAACTTGCGGCACAGTTTCTCCCCTCATGCATTGCCAGAATGCGACACAAAATCCTGCTTGCATCGAAAGAAATAGCGCAAAAGATGCAACATTGATAGACTGCAAACATTTTTAGCAGGCAATGCGGCATGGATAATTGGTATCTGGACGAAGCGGAGGACGAGGCGCAGGGGATCGATGTCGATCCCGATTTCGACCTGGACACCTTCCTGGCCTGGCGCGCGCCCCGGTATGGCAGCGCCAATCCAACCCGCATGGACAATCCCGTCTGGACCTGGCTGGTGCGTACCCGTCTGTGCGGCTTTCGCGCCAACGAAACTTTCGACGGGCCATCGAGCTTTGAAGTGGGCCCGTGCTGGTCATTTCAGCGCTTCGGCCAGGCGCAGCTGGCGCTGGACGACGGTTCGCTGCTGTTCATCGGCGGTGAGCACGAGGATTACTACGATCCCGATTTTTACATCTACAACGACGTCGTGCTCGTGCGGCCCGACGGCAGCGTGGAGGTGTACGTCTATCCGCGCGAGGTATTTGAACCGACCGATTTTCATTCAGCCACCCGGGTCGGGGACCAGGTCATCATCGTCGGGGCGATGGGGCATGAAGACGCGCGCCGCTTTGGCAGCACGCCGGTCTACCTGCTTTCGCTAACCACGTTTGCGATCACGCGGGTGGTGTGCGGCGGCGCGGCGCCAGGCTGGCTATGCCGCCATGCGGCGCAGCTGTCGACCTGCGGTTCGCGGCTGCTGGTGACGGGCGGCGAGCGCATGCCGGCGGCGCGCATGCACTGGGAAAAAAACCTCGACCAGTGGCAGCTTGACCTGGGCACCTGGGAGTGGCACTGCACGCAGGTGTCAGACTGGCAGCGCTGCATCCTGGCGCCGGTCGACCGCAAACCCAATCATCTGTTCGCGTTTCGTACCGTGATCTGGGAGCAGGAACGCTGGTCCGATTCAGCCGATGCGGCGCTGGCAGCGCTGACCGGACAACTGGGCATGGCCCCCGACCTGGCGCTGTTTGAAGCGCGCTACTGTTTCGATGGTGCGGGAAGGACGCTGGCCTGGACCGAGGAAGATGACTACAACGTGTTTCGTGTTGTGGTCGACGGCATCGTGCTGCGTGTGACCGAAGGTGGCTGTCCGGTGAGCGTGGTGGTCGAGGGGCGCCTGGCGGCAGGGCGGTTCGAAGCGCTGATGGCCAGCCTGGCTGCGACCTTCACACGCCTGACAGGGCGAGTGTGGGCAGTGCAGCAAAGCGCCTGACCAGATAGACGATTTACTTGGGTTTACCCTGCATGGTCAGGCCAATCAAGCGCGCCACCACGCCAGCGAGATAAATCAAACCAGTGAACATTTCTACGCTGGCCACGGCGCGTGCTTGCGGCGTGAGCGGGATCACGTCGCCAATACCGGTCGACGACAGCAGGGCGAAGCTGAGGTAATTGAGCTCGGTCCAGGTGCGCGCGCTGTCGGCGTTGACGGCCGCCGCAAAGGTCCCCGGCTGCAGCGATTGAATCAGAATGAACACGTGCGTGAAGCCCCAGGCGAGCAGGGTGAAGGTGGCGCCCGCGGCGAACAGTTCGTCGGTGGTGGCCTGGTAGTCGTCCATCATGTACGAGATCAGGCTGTAGGCGGCGTGGAAGTAGAACAGTGCCTCCAGCGCCGATGACCATGGCAGCAAATGGCGCATACCCAGCAAAGACTGCAACAGCAGCAGCACCATGATGGTCCCGGCCAGGGTGGCGCTGTACCAGGTTTCGCCTGGCGTCTTGCGCACCATGCGCACCGTGAATCCGAGTACGACCAGACCGAAGGCATTGAATGCCACCAGCCCGGCATGGGTACCTTCGATGAAGGGATACAGCAGCATGCCGCTCAATTGGACGAGCAGCAAAATGGCGGAAGGATGGCGCGCGGTGCGCCGAAACAGCGGGTGAGAAATCATCGTCGGGGGAAAAGGGCTAGCCAATAATATCGACGATCTCTCCTTCTGCGTTACGGATCGTCGTCTGCTTGATGTCCCAGAGTATATTCTGGAACGATGGCAGTTTATACACTCCCTGGCGCTGTTGTAGCAAGGTTGCGAACTCTTTGACCGCAGCTGGCGTGACATACAGGCGCACAACACCGCGACCGATGCGCCAGGAATTGGTTTTGCTGAGCTCGAAATGGATGCGCCATTCCGGTCCGCTCAGGGTGAACGGCTTGCCAAAGCCCAGCCGCAGCGGCAGCAACTGCGCCAGTTGCCCTACCAGATAGGCACCGAGCGTGACGGTGGCAATCGATTGGCGCAGGAAGCGCTTTTGTTCTTCGATCAGCAGCAGATCGGTGAATACGATGCCGCTTGACGAACCATCACGCTGCATGCCGCCGAGCACCTTCGCTTGGATGGCAGGGAAGGACAGGAAGGAGGCGCGCTCGAGATGGGTAATCCACAAGGGCATGTAAGGCAGCATCAGGGTCAGCAGATTGCGCGTGTCCCACTTGGTGGCGGCGACTTCTTCTTCTGCCGTCATGCCGATGACTTGCAGGAACTCCACGCTGCCGTTCGGCGTGTCGATGGCTGGCAGCTCCATGTCGTAGGAGAATCCCATCGCACAGAGCAAGGTTTCCATCCCCAGCGAGATGGGGCCGTTCGCGCTCATGCGGTGGCCGTGCTGGAATCCGTTACCGCTGCGATACACATAGCGGCCGAGATTTTGCAGCATGTGGATAGGCCACATGGGGGGCTCGGTCACCCCGGGCGCAGTGGCCAGGCGGAAGGTCAGCTCAAACCCAAAGCCGCTTTTCCCGTGTTTGCCTTGTTTTGACTGTTGCTCGGAAAAGCCGTAAGTCACGTAATGCCAGTGGGGGATCGGTTCGGCGCGCTGCCAGACGCTGATGCCGGCCAGCGGATCCGGACCACCCAAATGCATGGGGTGTGGATTTTCAAAGTGCTTCGGCTGGCGGCCTTTGTACAGCTGGGCAAGAGTGGTCGTGATCGCATTGCGGCCCACGTCGCCTGCCTGTGGCGCTTGCTCTTGTGCTGCGGTCTGATCCTGCGATTCCATTGTCGTTCCATTACTGGTGCATGCCATTCGCATGTACCGCGTGGCCGGAGAGAAATCTTACCATGAGGATAGGCCGAAAATGGGGTAGTCATCTCCTTATGACATCAAATATTGTCGTACGGATAGAAAATAAAGGCGCTGACGGAGGCTTTTTATTAATCTTTAGGTATGGATGCATATGCAACAGCCGCCGGACGGAATGATATGGCGGCCCCCGCCGCGAACCAGGCAGGGGCGTGCCAACGCTGGCTCATGTGTCGCTTTTGCTGCCTTGGCGCGAACCTTTGCTGGTACCGGCGGCTTCTTTGCTGCTGCGTGCCGCAGACTGGCGACTCTCGCCGCCCTTGCGGCCAATGTCTGCCATGTGCTCGCGGTCGCGGCTGACTGCTTCGCCGCCTTTTTGACCGGCGCGCCTTGCCTCTTCGGAATCGAATTCGTGTGCGGTACCTTTTTGATGCGCAGCCTGGCCGCCCTTGCTGGCGATTTCGCGCTGCTGGTTTTCATCCATTGCTGCGAAGCCGCGCTTGGCCGGCGCACTTTTTTGTGCGTTGCCCGCAGACCCGCCGCTCTTGTTGCCACTGTCTTTGCTTGTCGCCATGTCGATCTCCTGGTGTGGTCCTCGATGTCGGGCCCTTCGTGATGTGCCCGTCATTTAGAGGAAGGTTGAATTGATAAGTTCCGGCTAGTTGGGTGCGCGTGGCGGCCGGCGTGCGCCATTGCGCGGGGCCAGCGCCTCGATGGTGGGTGGCGGTGCGGACAAGTCTTCGTCCAGTTCTTCCTTGCGCGCGCTAAGCTGCTCGCCCAGTTCGTCGAGATCCATGCCGCTGCGGCGCGCGGCAGCGAACATGTCGCGCTCCTCCTTTTCGATGTGGTGGATGACTTCTTCGCCCAGGACAGTGACCGTGGCATCGAAATGGTCGTCGCCGGGGTACATGACTTCGAGCTGGCTGATGAGCTCACGCGCGCCCGCGTGCTCAACGTCGGCTTCGTCCATCATGTCGGTGTCGTCGATGCTGGCGCGTAGCGCCGGGTAGAAGATCTCTTCTTCGATCATGGTGTGCACCGTCAGTTCGTAACAGATTTCGTCAACCAGTTCGGACTTGCGCTCGTCTTCGTCGTCATCGCCTTTTAATTGTTCGAACTCGCGAAACAGGTCTTTGACCTTGTCGTGATCGGCCTTGAGCAGATCGAGCGCGTCGACACTCGATGTACTCTTTTTGTTTCCTTGGGTAGGCATGAGCGCTCCTTGTTAATGACGGGTGCCGGAAGCGGCATCGCTGGCGCCGTCGCCGCGCGTGCTCGCGAACAGGCCTTTGGTGTAGGCGCTGGCTTCGGGAAGCAAAGGTGTGTTGCGGGCCAGGTCGACCTGGGCGCCCGTGAGCATGCGCACCAGCTGCTGCTGGTAATGGCGCAGGTGTTCCCACGCCGGCTGCGCGGCCAGCGCAGCGGCACTGGGGAGCTGAAATGGATTGGAACAGGCCATCAGGCGGCTGGTGGCGTCGAACGAGTCTTCCAGCAGTTGCTGTGCAAAATGCAGATTGAGTTCGCTGAATTTGCGCACGGAGTCGGACGTTTGGCGCGTCAGTTCGGTCATGAAATCGACCTGGGCTTCGAGCCCGGGCTGAAATGGGGTGCGGCTGGACTGGCTAGGCATTGGCTACCTCGATCAAGAATGGCAAGGGGACACCATGGCAGCGATGGTGCGCGTGCTTCAAATGAGCAGGAGGTAGACGGTGCAGCGAAAGCCAAGTTCCAAGAACTTGCGAGGGGCGCGCGCCCGGTCAACAGACACGGGCGGCAAAGCGACATCGTTGCAGAATTGAGGTCTGACCCCGATTCTGCAACAAAGTGGGGGACTTATTCGTCAGCGACTTTGAGGCACAGTTTGCCGAAGTTTTTGCCTTCGAAGAGCATCAGCAGGGCTTCGGGGAAGGTCGAGAGGCCTTCGACGACGTCTTCTTTGCTCTTGAAGGTGCCTTCCTGCATCCATTTGGCCATGGCAGCCACGCCTTTGTGATAGCGGTCGGCGTAGTCGAAGACGACGATGCCTTCCATGCGCGCGCGGTTGACCAGCAGCGACAGGTAGTTGGCCGGCCCTTTCACGGCGGTGGTGTTGTTGTACTGCGAGATGGCGCCGCAGATGACGATGCGCGCGCGCAGGTTGATGCGGGTAAGAACGGTATCGAGAATGTCGCCACCGACGTTGTCGAAGTAGACGTCCACGCCGCCTGGGCAGTGTTCTTTGAGGCCATCCTTGACGGCATTGGGGCCGGCTTTGTAGTCGATGCAGGCGTCAAAGCCCATCTCCTTGACCATGAAGTCGCATTTTTCCTTGCCGCCGGCAATGCCGACCACGCGGCAGCCCATATGCTTGGCGACCTGGCCAACCGTCATGCCCACCGCACCGGCCGCACCCGACACGACCACCGTTTCGCCGGCCTTTGGCTGGCCCGATTCGATCAGGCCAAAGTAACCGGTCATGCCTGGCATGCCCAGGGTGTTGAGCCAGGTGGTCAAGGGCGCCAGGCGCGCATCGATCTTGAAGAAGGCGGCGGTTTTGTCGTTGGCCGCGCCCACCCAGTAGGCTTGCACGCCAATGCCGCCGGACACATGGTCGCCCACGGCAAACTTGTCGGACTTGCTGGCCACCACCACGCCCACGCCGCCGGCGCGCATGGTTTCGCCAATGGCTACCGGGCGAATGTAGGATTTGCCTTCGTTCATCCAGCCGCGCATGGCCGGGTCGAGCGACAGATACAGTGCCTTGACCACGATTTCCCCGTCGGCGATCTCGCGCACAGGCTCGCTCACTTCTTGCCAGTCGCTGCGTTTCGGCATCCCGACAGGGCGGGCGGCAAGGCGGAATTGTTGATTCATCAGGGCGGTCGTGGACATGGAAGGGGTCTCCGTTGAGGTTGTAATCTGCTTACTATACTCCAAATTCGCACGCCCGTGCTTTTTTATGATGAGGCTGTTTTACGCTGCGCGTGCGACAATATAAGGCTGGCATTTTTAACCATCGTCTACCCGCGAACATGACGCATCCCGAATACATTCTGACCCTGTCCTGCCTCGATCAGCGCGGCATTGTGCACCGCGTTTCCGGTTTTTTGGCCGAGCATGGCTGCAACATCATCGACTCGGCCCAGTTTGGCGATGCCGAATCGAAGCTGTTCTTCATGCGCGTGCATTTTGCCCTGGAAGATGCACAGGTAGGCGACGCAGCCTTGCGCGCCGGCTTTGCCGCGCTGTGCAGCAACATGGGCATGCAGGGCCAGTTGCATGACGCGCACGCCAAGCCGCGCGTGATGCTGATGGTGTCGAAGATCGGGCATTGCCTCAACGATCTGCTGTTCCGCTACAAGAGCGGGCTGCTGCCGGTCGAGATTCCGGCCATCGTGTCGAATCACATGGATTTCTATCAGCTGGCTGCCAGTTACAACATTCCTTTCCATCATTTGCCTTTGGCCACAGGTGCGGATGAAGCGACCAAGCTGGCCCAGGAAGCGCGGGTGCTCGACTTGATGGCCACGCACAAGATTGATCTGGTGGTGCTGGCGCGCTACATGCAAATTTTATCGCCCGGCTTGTGCGAGGCAATGCGCGGCAAGGCAATCAATATCCACCATTCATTCTTGCCGAGTTTTAAGGGTGCCAAGCCGTATGCGCAGGCGCACCATCGCGGCGTGAAACTGATTGGCGCCACTGCCCACTTCGTTACCGGCGACCTGGACGAAGGCCCCATCATCGAACAGGATGTGGAGCGCGTGGACCATGCAATGGATGCCGAGACACTGTCGGCGATCGGGCGCGATGTGGAATGCGTGGTGCTGGCGCGCGCAGTGAAATGGTTTGTGGAACATCGTATTTTGCAAAACGGCGACAAGACTGTCGTCTTCAAATAATTCAAGGGCATCGCATCAATGGCACTCAAGGCAACAATCTACAAGGCGGAACTGCAGATTGCGGATATGGACCGCAACTATTATCAGACGCATCTGCTGACGCTTGCGCGTCACCCGTCCGAAACCGACGAGCGGATGATGATTCGCTTGCTGGCGTTCGCGATTCACGCAAGCGATTCGCTGACGTTTACAAAGGGCTTGTTCGATACCGAAGAGCCGGATCTGTGGCAAAAGGACCTGACTGGCGCCATTGAGATATGGATTGAAGTCGGCCAGCCTGACGACAAGCGCCTGATGAAGGCCTGCGGCCGCAGCGAAAAGGTGGTTGTATACAGTTACAGCGCCACCAGCCATATCTGGTTCAAGCAGATTGCCAACAAGCTCGAGCGAGCCAAGCAATTGAGCGTGATTAACATCCCGGCCGACGCCAGCGAGCAGCTGCAGAAAATGGCCAATCGCAACATGCAATTGCAGTGCACGATCCAGGACGGCCAGATCTATCTGACCGACAGCGAATCGACTGTGCTGGTCGAGCGCGAGAATTTTAAAGACGAACGTTAAGCTATAATTCTGGCCATGAAAAAAATCGCGACTGCTTTGATCTTGTTGTCCACGCTGAGCCTGCCAGCAATGGCTGAAGTCAGCGTGACTGCCCCCTGGGTGCGTGCCACGGTGCCTGCGCAGAAAAGCTCGGGCGCCTTCATGCGCGTGCAATCGTCGACCAAGGCACGCCTGGTGGGCGTCAGCTCGCCGGCTGCCGCCCAGGTCGAGTTGCACCAGATGGAAATGAAGGACAACATGATGAAGATGGGGCCGGTCGATGGCATCGATCTGCCAGCCGGGCAGGGCGTCAACCTGGCGTCGGGCGGCTATCACATCATGCTGACGGGCCTCAAGCAACAGCTCAAGGCCGGCGATACCGTCGAGCTGAACCTGCAGGTCGAGTACCCCAGCAAAAAGCGGGAAGTCGTCACCGTCAAGGTGCCGGTCAAGCCGATCAACTTCAGCGCGCCTGAGGGTGCCATGCCTGCCGCACATTGAATTACTTCCGACATCCGGCCCGGTGGCAATTGTGGGTCAGAATCGCGTTTTTCGCGGTTTTGATGAACGCGATCGCCCCGTCGGTGTCTCACCTGGTGGCCAGTGCGCGCGCTGAAGGTGACTTGTTCTCCTCGTCTGTCTGCGTCAGCGATCCTGCGCGCAAGCCGGGTTTCGTGAAAAAAATTGCCGGTAGCATGGCCTTTGGCATGGAGCATTGCGGCTACTGCTTGCCGCACGGCGGCAGCGATATGCTGGTGCCGCGCATGGTTACGGGGCTTGGCTTGTCGGCCAACCACGGCCTGCGGCCTTACCTGTTCTACCGTTCTCCCAAGCCATTACTGGCACTCACTGCTGCGCCTCCGCGCGGCCCACCCTCTTTGGCATGACCTTGTGGCGGCACATGTGCCGCCGTTCGCCATTCCGATAAGGTAAGCATGCTGCTTGCCTGTCGGTTCGTCATCGCTTTCCAAAGAGAATAATAAGTGAAACCTACCTGCATCATCTTTGCGGCTGCCTGTGCAGCCCCGCTGGCGTTCGCCGACGACGCCGTTGTCATCATCGAAGGCGGCCGCCCCAGCTCGCTGCCGACCGCCATTCCCACCACTATTGAAAGCATCAACGGGGCACAGATCCAGCAACGGATCAACGCCACCGACAGTGAAGATGCCCTCAAGTATTTCCCCAGCCTGAATGTGCGCAAGCGCTACATTGGCGACTACGACCATGCAGTGCTGGCCAGCCGCGCATCGGGCACCGGCAACAGCGCGCGTTCGCTGGTGTATGCGGACGGCATTTTGCTGTCCAATTTGCTGGGCAATGGCGCCACTTACACGCCGCGCTGGGGTTTGGTTTCGCCCGAGGAAATTGAGCGCGTGGATGTGCTGTACGGACCATTTTCGGCGGCGTATCCAGGCAACTCCGTGGGCGCGGTGGTCGATTTCCAGACCCGCATGCCAGACAAGCTAGAAGCGCACGTGCGCATGGCCGCGTTCTCGCAGCCGTTCGCTGTGTACGGGACCAATGACCGCTTCGGTGGCCGCCAGGGCAGCGCCTCGCTGGGCGACCGCAGCGGCGCCTGGTCGTGGTGGGTCGATGTATCGCGCCTGGACAGCCGCGGTCAGCCCATCGCCTTTGCCAACAAGGCGCTCGCTTCCGGTGTCGTCAGCAGCGCCGGCTTGCCCGTGACGGGTGCCGTGGCGGACCGTAACCCGTCCGGCAATCCATGGTGGATTCTCGGCGCGAGTGGGCAGTCGCATACGGTGCAGGACCATGCAAAGGTCAAGCTGGCCTGGGATCTGTCGCCCATTCTGCGTGCCAGCTACACGCTTGGCTGGTGGGACAACGATGCGCGGCGTGGCACCGAATCGTACTTGCGTGACGCCAGCGGCGCACCTGTCTATCGCGGCGACGCCAACAACATGATCAACATCGCCGGCCGCCGCTACGAGCTGCGCGCCTCGGATCTGGCGCCGTCCACGGGCCGCCTGGCGCACGTGATGCACGGTCTCTCGCTCAAACAGCACAGCAAGGGCGTATGGGATTGGGAAGTCGCTGCAAGCAAATACGATTATGTGCGTGATGAAGTGCGCACGCCAACGGTGCCGGTGGCCGGACTTGATAGTGCGGGAAGAGGGCAGCTGACCAACCTTGGCGGCAGCGGATGGAATACCTACGCCATCAAGGGCATCTGGCGGCCAGTGGCAAGCCACGTTGTGGAAATGGGCCTGCAAGGCGAAACGGCCATGCTGCGCAATGCGGTGTGGGCCAGCACCGACTGGCGCGGCGATGCCAATGGTGCGCGCCTGTCTACCTTTAATGGCAATACCCGGCTTCAGAGTCTGTATCTGCAGGACGCGTGGAGAATGAATGCGCAGTGGAAGACCACACTCGGCATGCGCTATGAGCACTGGCGCGCCTTTGGCGGCGAGATCTCGAATGCCAGTTCGGCAGCGCCTTTGCCTTTCAATGAGCGCAGCGAAAACAACTGGTCGCCCAAGGCGGCCGTGGCCTGGAAGGGCGAGGGCGACTGGGGCCTGAAAGCGTCGCTCGGGCGCGCGGTGCGGAATCCCACCGCGGCAGAACTGTTCCAGGGTTCCATCGTGGACCAGGTGATCATCAACCGCGATCCGAATCTGCATGCTGAAAGATCATGGACTGGCGAACTGACCGCTGAACACGGCCATGGCGATTCGTTGCTGCGCGTGACGCTGTTCCATGAAACGACGCGCGATGCCTTGTATTCCCAGGCGCTGACGGCGCTGGTCAATACTGTGCAAAACGTCGGGCGCATCCGCACCAACGGGCTGGAAGTGGCGCACCAGATGGACCATGTGCTGGTGCCTGGTTTGAGCCTGACCAGCAGTGTGACGTATGCCGATTCGATCATCGCCGAGAATGCAGGATTTGCGGCGAGCGTCGGCAAACGTCAGCCGCGCGTGCCGGACTGGCGCGCCAATTTCATGGCGGCCTGGCAGATCGATGACAAGTGGAGCACCACGCTGGGTGTGCGCTACAGCGGGCGCCAGTTCGGCACCTTGGACAACAGCGATCCGAATGGCGAAACCTACATGGGTGTGTCGCGTTACACGGTGGCCGATGTGCGGGTGCGCTATCGCTTCAACCGCCAATGGAGTGCGGCGGTCGGGGTGGACAACCTGAATAACGCGACCTACTGGGCGTTCCACCCTTACACCCAGCGCACCGTTCTGGCGGAGTTGCGCTGGGATTTGTAATGGTGCCTCAGCGCGGTGCGCCGCCCAGGCGTTTGGTGCCGCCCGAGCCCACCACCGAACGGCTGATCTTCGGGTCGCCGAAGTAGTTCACGTCACCGGAGCCGGCGATCGTCACGCTCAGCACATCGCTGGCCCAGACGGTCGCCTCGCCGGAGCCGGCAACGCTGACGCTGGCCTCGCGCGACTTGACCTGACCCAGGTCCACATCGCCCGAGCCGCCAATTGAAATCGAGACCGTGCCGGCATTGCCGCCGCCGGTTTTCAGGTTGCCGCTGCCGCCCACGCTGACCGATACCGTATCGGCTTCCAGCGCTTTCAGGTTGATGGTGCCGGAGCCGCCCAGATCAATGGCCAGCTTGCCCGCCTTGAGCGCATCGGATGCAATGGAACCGGAGCCGCCCAGCGCAATGCGGTTGATTTCCTTGGCGGTGACGATGATCTTCATGGCGCGCGTAGTGAAATTGGACGTGCGCTTGACGGGGCGGATTTTGAGCGTGCCGTTTTCGATCACGGTTTCCACTTGCGCCAGCAGGTTGTCATCGGTTTCGATGGTGACGCTTTCGGTGGTGCCGATGCGCAGTTCCATGTTGGCCGGGAGGCTCAGGTTCACGCCAGTGAAATGGGCAAGCTCGCGCTTTTGCGTTTTGATGACGCCACTGCCTTGAATGCGTTCGCCACCCATCCACTCCAGCGGGGAGGCGACGGCCTGAGTGGCAGGGATCGCGCAGGCGATCATGGATACGGCCAGAGCGATCTGACGCAGGGTGTTGGCGGCGGTGGATGTTGGATGCATGGTCGGTCTCCTTGTTTATCTGATGTTGGCCATCATAGGAAAACCGGCCGGCGCGCGCCCGCCGTTTGCGACAAAACGCAGCGAGCGCCGGACAGAATGCAGTTTAGCGCGACAGTCGGGCAGGGCTGGTGCGGCCGTTATGTTCCAGCCATTCCAGCGCGCCTTGCCACAGGGGCTGGCACTGCTGTTTGAAGTAACCCATGTGGCCAATCGGTCCCATGCCGGCCAGGCGCGGGTCGATGTCGGTCTTGAGCCACTGCACATTGCGGTAGCCGCTCATGAACGCATCGCGCGATTTGGGCCGCGCCCACAAGTCGTCCAGCGCATTGCAAGCCATGATCGGGCTACGCACGCTGTCGAAATTGGCGGCCAGGTGCGCCATTGCCGGGTCCTGGAAAAAATAGCGCGGGTAGGTGCACCAGTGCTTCCACTGGCGGTACACATCGATTGGCAGATCCTCGCCCATGCCCAGCCAGCTCCAGGCCAGGTAGCCTTTCAGGCGCACGATCAGCGGGCCAATCACACTCCACATCAGTTTGACGCGCAAGCGTTCCGCCAGCGGCATCCAGCCATGCCAGCCGGCGCCGGTGGCAAAGGTGTACAGCGCGTCGACCTTGTGGTGGTTGGGCAGCAGGCCGAAGGCGTGGCCACCATACGAGTGGCCCACGATGTACAGCGGCAGGCCGGGCACGCTCATGGCGTCCACCGCCGCGGCGAGGTCCTGGCGGCCCCAGTCCAGGTAATTCATGCGGAAGCCTTTCAGGCTCGCCGGGCGTGAGCGGCCGATGCCGCGGTAGTCCAGCGTCATCACGGTGTAGCCCTGGCTGCGGGCAAATTCAGCAAAGCGGCGGTAGAAGCCTTGCGGCACGCCGGTGGCGCCGGCCACCACCAGGTGACCCCGCGCTTCGCCGTGGGCCGGGTAGCGGGTGGCGGCAATGGGGTAGCCGTCGGCGGTGGTGAGGGTGAGTACTTCAGTGGGGAAGTTCATCGGTCTTGCTCCTTGGGGCGGTGCAGCGTCAGGAGGGAGAGGAGGGCCTCGCCCACTAAATTCATCGGTTCGGGTGTGCCGGCCGCGCGGGCCTGCAGCAGGCCGCCTTCGTACGCGGCGAGAATCAGCGCGGCCAGGGCGCTGGCGCTGGCAGGCGGGTAGCCGGCAGCGGACAGACCCTGTTCCATGCGCAGACGGATACGCGAAAAGCCGGCGCCAAGAGCGGCGCGGATTTCAACATCGTCGGCCGTGGTTTCCAGCGCGATGGTGGCAAGCGGGCAGCCTTTTTCGTAGCCGCTGCCAGCGAGCCGCTTCTGGGCGCCGTCGATCCAGGCCATGACGGCGACGGCGGGGTCGCCGGCGCTCATGCGCTCGTCCAGCAGCAGACAAAGGCGGTCGACGGTGGCTTCGACGGCGGCCACGGCCAGTTCGGTTTTGCCGCCGGGGAAGTGGTGGTAGAGCACGCCCTTGGGCGCCTGTGCAGCAGCGAGCAGCTCGGTCAGGCCGCTGCCATGCAGGCCGCGGCGCTGCAGGGCGTCGACCATGGCGGCAATCAGGCGGGTGCGGGCGTCCGGGGTTTTCATGAAGTTTATGCTATAGACCGATCGGTCTAATGGCAAACAATTTCTTATCTGGCTAGAGGGGAGGCTCTAAATCCCCTCACAGGCAGTATCATGTGCGCTTGAAACATCTAACACTGGAACCCCATGCTGATCATCACCATCAAACAGGGCAAGGAAAAAAGCTTGCTCGCCGGCGAAACCTGGATTTATGCCTCCGCAGTCGAAAAAGTGGACGGCAAGCCGAATGAAAAGATGAAGCCGGGCGCCACCGCGATTGTCCAGTCTTCGTCGCAGCAATTTCTGGCACGCGCTGCCTACAATTCGAAGTCGCAGATCCGCGCGCGCGTCTGGACCTTCCGCGAAGATGAACCGATCGATCATGCGATGATCAAACGCCGTGTGAAAGCTGCGCTGGAAAAGAGCGCGCCGGCGGCCAAAAAAGCCCGCCCGGAAGAATTGGTGCGCCTCATCAACGCCGAGGCCGATGGCTTGCCTGGTTTGCTGGTGGACCAGTTTGGCGGCAAGGCCGGTTACCTGATCTGCCAGTTCCAGGCGGCCGGGGTCGATGCGTGGAAAGTGCCTATTGTGCAAGCCTTGCTGGCCGAAACGGGCTGCAAGAATGTGTACGAGCGCGCTGACGAACTTGTGCGCAAAGGGGAGGGCCTGGCGGTCGTGTCCGGCGCCTTGGCCGGTGATGAACCGCCCGACGAAGTGTGGGTCACACGGTCCGGCGTGCGGATGTCGACCGACTTGAAAACCGGTTTTGAGCGGCCGTTCCGCAAATAAGCGCTTCAGCAGGCGGGAATGCGGTTTTTCCGCATCATTTTGTGTATCTTTGACGCAATCTTTCCGCACCGCATCTGGCTACTCGTCTTATAATTAGTCGCACAATTTTGTCGCTGACTAGAAGAGACGACCGCCAGATGGAAAACCACCAGTCCTCGCAAATTCGCACGCTGACCTACATCGAGAACGAAGACCACCCCGTCTTCGGCACGCTGGTCGAGCAGATCCTGCACTTGCTGAACTCGAAGCTGATTTTCAGCGACATCATCATTCATCAAAACAGTCCGCTGATGCTGCGCCAGCCAAAAGGGCTGGTTGCGGTAACGGATTCGCCGATCACCAAGGAAGAACTGGAAGAGTTCTTTGAAGTGATTGAGCCAGACTGGAAAGAGCGCATTGCCGACCGCGCGTTCGATCGTTCGATCGATCTGCATACGGCCCGCATTCGCGCCAACTGCTTCACGTTCCAGGGCAAAAAACGCCTGGGCTGCGTGGTACGCCGCTTCCCGAAAGAGCCGCTGGCGATCAACACGCTGGGCTTGCGCGCTGCGGAACAGGATTTTGCCAAGCTCACGAGCGGCCTGGTACTGATTATTGGCGACACTTGCCAGGGCAAGTCGACCACGATTGCGTCGATGCTGGACGAGATTAACAAGACCCGTTCGGGCCACATTATTACGATTGAAGATCCGGTCGAGACTTTGATTCCGCAGCGGCACTGCATTATTACGCAGCGCGAAGTGGGGCATGACGGTGACGTGGAAAGCTACTTCAAGGGTGCGCTGGACGCGCTGCGCGAGCGGCCGGACGTGATCGTGATTGGCGAGATTCGCGATGCGGAAACCGCGCAGGAAGCGCTGGCGCTGGCTGAATCGGGTCCGCTGGTACTGGCTTCGTTGCATGCACGTTCCACCGAGCTGGGGCTGCAGAAGATGCTGCGTTTGCTGGGTAACTCGGAGGCGCAGGCGCAGGCACTGGCTAGTGCTTTGCGCGGTGTGCTGTGCCAGGCTTTGCTGCCGTCGATTCAGGGCGAGCGGTATTATCTGGCGACGGAATGCTTGACGTCGAATCCTGAGGTGGTACGGATTATTGAAGCGGGGCGCGTAGGCGAAGTGCGCACGCTGATGGATGGCGGGACCGGCAAGTACAACGCGGGTTGCCATTCGATGAATTCGGCGCTGGTGAATCTGCTGCGCGAGAAGAAAATCAGTATGGATGATGCGCGTAATGCGACCACGGACCGGATTGGGTTTGCGGATGCGTGTTATACCGCCATGCTGGACGCGGCCTAAGAACCAAACACATCGCCCTCGCGAAGGCGGGGGCCTATGCCATTGCACCGAATTCGGACAGATGGCATGGGCCCCCGCCTTCGCGAGGGCGATGTGGCGATTAATCGAGGGCGATGTGGCGATTAATCGAGCGCGATGTGGTGGTTAGTCGAGCGCGATGTGGTGGTTAATCGAGGGCGATGTAGGGGTTAGTCGAGGGGGACGCTTCGGTAGCGGTTCACTTCTGATGGCGTGACCGGTGGCGCTTTGTTACCCCAACTTGCGCGCAGGTAGCTAACTACTGCCGCCACTTCCGCATCATTCATCACATGCCCATAAGGCGGCATTCCGTACGGCCTCGGATTGCCCGCCGTCGATGGCGCAAAGCCCCCATTCAACACGATCCGCACCGGATTGACCGACTCGCGCGTGGTCAGTGAGCGATTGCCTCCCAGCGGCGGATAATGCGGCGGCAACCCTTTACCGTCAGCCCCGTGACAGTCAATGCAGTGCGTTTCATACAGCTTCTTGCCCTGCGCAATAACCCGGTCAACATGCGGACCGCTAGGCATGTCCAGCGGCGCGGCAGGCTGCGCCGGCAATGCCTTCAAATATACCGCCATGGCAGTGGCATCATCATCGCTCAAGTGCTGCAAGCTTTTCTGCACCACTTCAGCCATTGGTCCGAACACGGTCGACCTTGGCGAAACACCGGTCTTGAGCAGCTGCGCAATGTGTGGCACCTCCCAGCTGCCCAGCCCCGCCTCCTGATCGGAAGTAAGGGATGGCGCATACCACCCCAAAGTCTGAATCATCCCCCCGGAAAGCCCGTCTGCACTCGCGCCCAGCGGATTGCGGCTGCTGTGGCACGCCACGCAATGGCCCAGCCCTTCCACCAGATAGGCGCCGCGGTTCCATTGCGCGTTCTCGGTTTTGATTGGCTCGTACACGGCCGGCTTGAAGTACAGCAGACGCCAGCCCGCCAGCATGAACTGCTGGTCGTAAGGGAAGCGCAGCGCGTGCGGCTGGTTCGCTGCCTTCTGCGCTGGAATCGTGCGCATAAAAGCAAACAGCGCATCGGCATCGTCACGCGTGACGCGGGTGTAGCTGGTGTAAGGGAAGGCCGGATACAGCAAACGCCCATCACGCGACTTGCCGTTGTGAAGGGCGCGCCAGAAATCGTCCGCGCTCCAGGCGCCAATGCCGGTTTCGCGGTCGGATGTAATGTTGGGCGCGACCAGGCGCCCGAACGGCGTCTCGATGGCGCGCCCGCCAGCATAAGGCGCGCCGCCGCGCGTGGTATGGCAAGCCATGCAGTCCCCCACTTGCGCCAGATAGGCCCCGCGCGCAATGTTCTCCGGTGTGGGCGCCGTGGCAGCGGCTGAACTGGATGCGATTTTCTGTTCGCGCGGCCAGGCGATGATCACCGTCAGCAGCAACAAGGCTGCGATAAATCCAATCGCCAGAAGTATGGTCTTTTTCATGGCACGCTCCCGCACGCAAGGGGAAGGGGCTTGGCCATGCTGTCTGCCGGGCGCGGATCTGGCGGCAGCGGCTGCAGGCCCAGCCAGCTGGACACGGCATTCACATCGGCCAGGCTGAGGCTACGGGTGATGTCGGCCATGCAGTCAGGCGCCAGTGCGTGACGGGTCTGATTGCGCCATGCGCCAAACTGCGCGTTGATGTAGTCGCGCGGCAGCCCAAGCAGGCCCGGAACTGCCGGGGCGACACCGGTCAGCTTGTCGCCATGGCAGGCCACGCAGGCCGGCACTTTGAGCGCGGCATCGCCCTTGGTTGCCAGCACGCGGCCACGTTCAAGGACGGCAGCGCTGGCGTCGGACGGCTGGGACGGCGGGGAGGGCAGGTGTTGCGAGGCGAAGTAGTCGGCGATCTCGCGCAGGTAGGCGTCGGACATGTGGTCGACCATGTAGGTCATGAGCGGAAACTGGCGCCGGCCTTCGCGGAAGTTGACCAGCTGGTTGTACAGGTAGCCTGCCGGCTTGCCCGAAATGCGAGGGAAATATTGATCGTTGACGTCTTTTTTGGCGTGGCAGGCAGTGCAAGCCATCAAGCGCTGGGCCATGGTGTCGGGCAACACCGGGGGGCGGTCAGCTGCGCTGGCGGGCAGTGTCAGCCAGCACGCAGCAAACAGGGCGGCAATCCGGAGAGTGGTTGGCATGATCATGTTGGTGTTGATGATCATGCCATTGTCGCACGGTGCGTGCGCGTCTGCTATTCGAGCCGTTCGGAAACGCCGCGCGAACAAATATAGATGGCTAGCAAGGTTGGCAGGACAACCTGCGCGAATAGCGCGCCGCCAGGTTTGCCGCCTGCTTCCAGGATAGACCAGATCCAGACGAAAATCAGCGTAACAATGTACCAGTGGCGTCCGGCCAGACGGCCCAGCGTCAGATACATGCCGCTGGCCAGCCAGCCGATGCCGGCGATCACGCCGTAGAGGGCCGGCGGCGTCGTGCCGGCCATGGCAAATGGCGCGAACGCGTACACCAGGCCAAAGACGGCAATCAGTCCGCCAAGCAGTTTCGGCGCTTCTTCAGGCAAGCCAGAATTGGTGTAGCGCGCAGCTGCCGCGAAGCCAAGCAGCAAAATTGCGCACAAGGCCAGCGGGATCGTAAACGGCCCGGCAACCTGTTTCTTGGCCCAATTCTTTTGCACCACCAACGCGGACGGGGCCTGCAGACTATATTCGCCATCGACGACGGTCACGCGTACTTGTACCCCGCGCAAGGCTGGGGGAACCGAAATAGCGGCCAATAGCTGCCTGGCGGGACCGGCCTCGATCTCGGCGCCGCTTTCCCAGCGATGGCTGAGCAAAGTGGTGGTCACGCCGCCCACTTTGACGCTACTGCGTTTCGCCGTTTCCGCCCGCCGGCTGTTGCGCAGTTCTTCGGTGTGCGGATAGCTGCACACCTCGGTCCCCGGCACGCAGGCCTGCAGCTTGAAGTTGCCAACGACTTCGCCAGCGTTATCGGGTTCGGCCAGATCGGTGTAGGCAGCGTAATCGAGGATGTAGCGGATCCGGCCAGTCTTCTGCTTCACTGGCAACGCCGTAACCACCGTCGCCGGGCGCGAACCTTCAGGCACCAGATCGGACACGTAAAAGGTTTTGGTACCAATGATCTGGATCGGCTTGGCGGGATCTGCCGGGTGAATGTTCAGCTCGGGTAAAGGCGCCAGTTGCGCGCTGGCCAGCAAGGGCAGGGCGGCAAGCGCAAGCAGGAGAAACCGCTTCAAACGGTACCTGCTTGTCCGCTGCGCCAATGACGATAGATTTTCAGTGCGACATGGGCATCGTCGGCCGCATACAGAATCTGCTTTTCGGACAGGCGCGGCATGGCCCAGTTGGTGGTGGTGATTTTTTTCGACTTCTGCAAAGTCTTGCCGAAGTAGCGTGCCACCGCAGTCTTGGCGCCCAGCGTGTTGCGTTCGCCTTTTTTGCGCAGCGCAGTCGACAGGTCCAGCACATTGGCCGCCTCGATGCCAAGCTTCGCGCGCAGGCGCTTCACGTCGTCCTGCAAGCCAAAGCCGACTTTCAGGATCGCAGGCGATTCCAGGATTTCTTTGAGAACGGCAACGGCAGGCGTGGCGCCGATCTGGAACAGGAAGGCAACGTCGTCCGTCGCCAATTGCACCAGATGCGGGCCGGTGGACACTTCACCCTTCATGAAAGTGGGCTTCGATTCGGTATCGAAGCCGATCGCTTCCATGGCCGACAAGGCACTCAGGGCCTCGGCCGCGTCCTTGTCGGTTTTTACCATGCGCACGTCAGCCATCTGGATGCCGTCGTAAGGCGGCAACAATTCGTCTGATTCGCTAGTCATTAACGGTGATTAAGTATTGCGTGAAAACTTGGAAGCAAGTTGCAGGAGCTTTTCCTGGCGCATCTTGTTCGCTTCTTCGGCCTGGGCGGCATCGCGCTCGGCCTTCTTGCGTTCAGCTTCTTTCTTGAAGCGCTGCTGCAAGGTTTCCTTCGCGTGGGTGCGATGGGTGTCGGTCACTTCGGCGCCGGCAGTGCCGTCCAGGTCGAAGCGGACGGTGGCTTTTTCCATGGCGCGCAGATAGCGCAGCGAGCCGGTATGGATGCCAAGCGCAGTGCGCATGGTCTTTCGGTCCAGTTCTGGCATGCGGGCCAGAATCTGTTTGTCGATGCCAATGGCCAAAGGCAGGCAATCGCGGAAAGCTGGAAACTGTTGCTGGAACTGTTTGAGCAGGGATCGTGCGGTCTGGGTGGGAGCTGCTGCGGGAGTGGCAGGCGCCGGTGCGTCGGCGGACTCGGCGACAAGACTAGTTGTATTCATTGACTTCATTGTAAGAGCTGGAACCGGAAGGATAGCATGGGCACATTGCCAAGTGCGTGGATTTTATTCACCTGAAGCCCCATTTCAGATGAGCGGAAGGGGGCGAAATCGTGTATCATCGACCTCTTGCCCTGCGTGCGTTTTGATGCGTCGCAGAGTGTGTCAGAAGATGAAAGAGGCAGCCTGGCGTTCCGCAACATACGCTTTCGTTATATCTGGTATTCAACATATCAATTATCGCGATAACTTGCGTTAGTGCATAATAGGCTTTGTTCCCTCTATTCTTGGTTGGATAGTAGATAAAGCCCGTTCCGCTAGCGGGCTTTTTTTCGTTCTGCCACACACGCGGTCCAGGCGACCGACGCCGCCCCTAGCGGGGCCACCCTTTACGTTCCATCGGGCCTTTTTTCAGGCCGGGTGGATTATTGACTGGAGTTTCAATGACGACCAAAGCCAAGACCCTGACCCTGACTGCCGCCAAAGCACCGCGCAAGAGCGCTGCCCAGCTGGCCGTACCGAAAACGGCGACCTCCTACTTCCTGGAAACGGAAGCGGCGGCCAAAGTGACGGTCGTCAAAAAGGGAACGCGCCTGGCCGCTGTCGATGCCGCCCTCGAAGTGGACGCTGTAGAAGCGGCCAACGAAGTGGCCACCGTGGTGGTGCGCAAGCGCTCCAAACTGGCCGCGCGCGACGAAATGGTTGCCGAAGCGTCGGAGCCGGTGGTCAAGGCGCCAGCCAAGGCCCGCGTTGCCAAGAAAGCCATTGAAACCGAGCCGAACGTGATTCAGACCGCCGGCCAGTCCGTAAGCCAGACCACCGACGCTGCCGCCCTGGCCGCCATCGACACCTCCGGCTACCTGCTGCCGTCGGTCAAGGTGCCTGGCCGCCGTGGCCGCAAGCCAAGCGAATTCACGCCGGAAAACGACGAAGTCGCGGCGCTGAACGCGGTTGAGCGCGCCGAACTGAAAGCCGTATCCAAAGCCAAGGAACGCAAGGCCAAGGGCGGCGTGGTGCTGGCCGCCGATCCAAAAGCGACCGAAGCGGACATGGAACGCCGCCGTACCCAGATCAAGAACCTGATCAACATGGGTAAGGAACGCGGCTACCTGACCTACGCAGAGATCAACGATCAACTGCCGGAAAACATCATCGATCCGGAAGCAGTGGAAGGCATCATCGCCACCTTCAACGACATGGGCATCGCCGTCTACGAGCGTGCACCGGACGCAGAAATGATGCTGCTGACCGACACCGTTGCCACCGCCACCAGCGACGACGAAGTAGAAGCGGCTGCCGCGACCGCGCTGTCGACCGTGGATTCCGACTTTGGCCGTACCACCGACCCGGTGCGCATGTATATGCGTGAAATGGGCGCCGTGGCACTGCTGACGCGCGAAGGCGAAATCGAAATCGCCAAGCGCATCGAAGGCGGCCTGAAGGACATGGTGCAAGCCATTTCCGCCTGCCCGACCACGATTGCAGAAATCATCGCGCTGTCGCACAAGATTGCCAACGACGACATCAAGGTCGACGAAGTGGTGGACGGCTTTGTGGACCTGAACGAATCGAACGCGCCTGCCGCGCCGGTGGTGCACACCGCGTCGGATGACGACGAAGACGACGAAGAAGAACACGAAGAAGAAGACGGCGACGCCAATGGCGGCGCGGCCGGCTTCTCGACTGAACAGCTGAACCAGCTGCGCACTGGGGCGCTGGAAAAGTTTGCCCTGATCGAAGCCGAGTTCGACAAGATGGCTGCCGCCTTCACCAAAGACGGTTACGGTTCGCCGAAGTACGTGAAGGCGCAGGAAGTCATTTCCAACGAACTGCTGGGCATTCGCTTTACTGCCAAAGTAGTGGAAAAGCTGTGCGACACCCTGCGCGGCCAAATGGACGAAGTGCGCCAGATCGAAAAAGCCGTGCTGGCCATTTGCGTGGACCGCTGCGGCATGCCGCGCGCCCACTTCATCAAGGTATTCCCAGGTAACGAGACGGACCTGGAATGGGTAGACCGCGAAGTCGATTGCGCCTACCCGTACTCGACCGTGCTGAGCCGTAACGTACCTGCGATCAAAGAACTGCAGCAGCGCATGATCGACCTGCAAGCGCGCGTAGCACTGCCGCTGGCTGACCTGCGCAAGATCAACAAGCAAATGGCTGCTGGCGAAAAGCGTGCCCGTCACGCCAAACGCGAAATGACGGTCGCCAACTTGCGCCTGGTGATTTCCATCGCCAAGAAATACATCAACCGTGGCTTGCAGTTCCTGGACTTGATCCAGGAAGGCAATATCGGTCTGTTGAAAGCCGTGGACAAGTTTGAGTACCGCCGCGGCTACAAGTTCTCGACCTATGCGACCTGGTGGATTCGCCAGGCGATTACGCGTTCCATCGCGGACATGGCGCGGACCATTCGCGTGCCGGTGCACATGATCGAGACGATCAACAAGATGAACCGCATTTCGCGTCAGATCATGCAGGAAACCGGCAGCGAGCCGGATCTGGCCACGCTGGCGCTGAAGATGGAAATGCCGGAAAACAAAGTGCGCGAGATCATGAAGATCGCCAAAGAGCCAATTTCCATGGAAACGCCGATGGGCGAAGATGGCGATTCGCAACTGGGCGACTTCATCGAAGACAACACCACGCTGGCACCGCTAGATGCGGCCCTGCATGCGTCCATGCGCAACGTGATCAAGGAAGTGCTGGACTCGCTGACCCCGCGCGAAGCGAAAGTACTGCGCATGCGTTACGGCGTTGAAATGTCGAACGACCACACGCTGGAAGAAGTGGGCAAGCAGTTTGACGTAACGCGTGAGCGGATTCGCCAGATTGAAGCGAAGGCCATGAGCAAGCTGCGTCAGCCGTCGCGTTCGGACAAGCTGAAGAGCTTCTTGCATAACCACTGATCTGGGCGTGCCTTGGCGCGCTTTGGATGAAAAAAGCACCTCTGTGGAGGTGCTTTTTTTGTTTTAGCGCGACTGGCAAACGGTTTTCTTCACTGTTCTTGGCCTCCAAGGCCGCATTTGCGGGTCAGCGTTGACCCGTTTATCTTCGGGAATCGTCCGCATACGTACGAATTGTCTGCTAAGCTTTATTTATTTACTTTTGGCAATAATTCTACATTTTCGAGGCGGCGCAGGATGAGCAAACTGGTACAAATTATTTACATCAGCAGGGCCTCCGCAGCGCCCACCAAGTCCGGTAACGCTGTCGATCCGGTCGTGGCAAGAATTCTGGCCAAGTCGCGTGCAAACAATCGCAAAAATGGCCTGGTGGGCGTGCTGTATTTCGGCGATGGCTGTTTTTTCCAGTGTCTGGAAGGTGACGAAGCAGCGGTCAATACTTTATACGCCAAGCTGGAGCAGGACGAGCGCCACCGCGACCTGAAAATCATTTCGCGCACCACCATCGCAGCGCCTACGTTCAAAGACTGGTCGATGAAATACGTGCCGATCGAGCAGGACATGGCAGCACTGTTGCGCCGTCACAGGCTGGCGTCGTTCGATCCATATCAGTTCACACCGGCCATGACAGCCGACCTGATCGAGTTGCTGCATAAGACACCGGAACCCATGCCAGAGCCGGTTGTGCCTTCGAAGAACCGCAAGGCGCCCGCTGGCATCCGCGGCGAGACCGTTACGGCGCGTTCGCGCCTGCCGCTAGTGTTGATTGGGCTGGTCTCACTAGCAGTCATTGGTGGCCTACTCGCGATCATGATGCGGTCATCCGGCTGATAGCGATTACGTAAGCCGCATAAACCCCAAAAGCAGCAATGCTTTTGGGTTTTTTTCACATTGGGCCCCACTTTTAGCGTAAAACAGCTTGACCCTAACGTAGCGTAAGGCCGCAACCTGGCAGCACGCTGAAACAACGGAGAAAAAAGAATGTTGAAAATTGGAGAGCTGGCGAAACGTTCCGGATTAACGGTGCGCACGCTGCATCACTATGACGACATTGGTCTTCTTTGCCCTTCAGCGCGTTCCGATGCCGGCTACCGGCTTTACCACCGCGACGACATCGCACGCCTCCACCAGATTCAGGCCTTGCGTCGCTTTGGTTTGTCGCTGACCGACATTGGTGCTTTTCTCGACAGGCCGGATGGGAGTCTGGCGGCCGTGCTTGACCGGCAGATTACTGCGCTGGATACGCAACTGCAGCAAACCGCACAGTTGCGCGAGCAGCTGCAGCGCTTGCACAGTCAAGTAACCGCAGGCACGCAACCGGACCTGGCCGAGTGGCTTACTACTTTGGAGTTAATGACGATGTACGACCAATATTTTACGAAAGAAGAACTCGCCGAATTGCCATTTCTGGCGCCGGACACTAAGGCTGCAAAGGAGTGGAGCGAACTGGTTCAGCGAGTGAAGACTGCGATGGGAAAGGGGCCGGCAACGCCAGCAGCGCAAGCGCTGGCGATGGAGTGGATGGCCAAGCTGGAATGGGATACACGCGGTAACGCTGACATTGCCGTGCGCCTGACCGACATTCAGATGCGGGAGCAAGCAGTGATCGACCAGAACGGGATTGATGCGGAGGTGCTTGCATTCATTCGCGAAGCCTACACGCAGAAGCGACTGGCGATATTCAAGAAATATCTGCTGCCGCATGAATATGCCTACATGGATGCGAATTGCCGGACGCGCGCGCAGGAATGGCCTGCGTTGATAGCGGCGATGCATAAGGCGATGACGGATGGGCAGGCGCCCAAGGACCCGGCGGTGCGTGCGTTGGCCCTGAAATGGCTCGACTTATCGCGGGATTTGGGTGGAGAGGATCCCGCGACGCATGCGCGCATCCGTCTCGCCTATGAGCGGGAGCCTGACCTGATGGTTGGAACGTGGATTTCCGATGATATGAAGCCGTTTATTGGCGGGGCAATAGCTGCCGCCGTCGGATGATCGGATCGACCCATTTTTCCAAATTATGCACCGCAATGGGGCGTTGTGAACGTTAAAAGGCGCCTCGATCGAGGCGCCTTTTTATTGCTGAGCACGTTTTTATTGGGAAGCTCGCGTGCGGCTTGCCGGTCGCGATGGTTGGGCGTATTCTTAAGCTCATTACTTTTTCGCACAATTGTTCAAAGTGCAATTTCTGCTTTGCTAGTCAGCTAGATTGCTACCTCGACTATCGAGCGTCCCACACTAAATTACCTTGAGGTTGAATCTTATGCGACACGCTATGAGCGGTTCGAATTACGCACTCGCTTCCATTTTTGCCAGCATGGGCAGCCTCCTTGCCGTTCCTAGCTACGCGGCAAATCCCGCGACCTTGATTAGCGCGGCATCACAGCGCTGTCTGGACGTAGCCAAAGGCAGCCAGGCACCTGGAACACCGGCCATCATCTTCGACTGTCACGGCGGCGCCAATCAAAAATGGGAATTCACCTCCGCTGGCGAATTAAGAACCTTTGACGGCACCCGTTGCCTGGACATCAAAGGTGGCAGCACCCAGCCACAGGCTGTAGTGCAGTCTTACACCTGCCACGGCGGAGCAAATCAGAAGTGGACGCTCCGGTCCGACAAAACCATCATCAATCCCGCGTCTGGCTTGTGCCTTACTGTGAAAGGGGCCGCAACGGCCAATTCAACCGGCATTGATACCTGGCGCTGCGAAGGCACGCCGCATCAGCAATGGACTGTCGGCGGTACCACCACACCACCGACCGACACCCAGCCACCAACACCGCCAAGCGGCCTGGCAATCAGCAACCTCGCGTGCCGCTCTGCCACGCTGACCTGGAAGGCCTCTACCGACAATGTCGGTGTCGCTTACTACGATATTTATCGTGACGGCCAGGCCCTAGGCACGGTGAACGCGAGTACGCTCACCGCGCAGCTGGTTCTTACGCCTGGCGCGACGTGGGGTGTCTATGTGAACGCCCGTGACGCGGCTGGCAACGTTTCGCAAGCCAGTACTTCGCTTCAGGTAAAAGTGCCGCAATGCGAGTCGGACACGCAGCCGCCATCGGTGCCAACTGAGTTCCGTGGCACGGTGTCGGGCACCACCGCGACCTTGAACTGGGCTGCGTCAACAGACAATGTTGCGGTCACCGCATACGATATTTATCGCAACAGCGCGAAGATTGGCGCCACCGGCACGCTTGGCTATACCGATACCGGGCTGGCGGCCAACACGACTTACCAATACAACGTGGCCGCGCGCGATGCGCAGGGCAATGTATCGCCACGCAGTACGACCGTTTCGCTGACTTCGGGTAACGCGTGTACCGACGTGATTTGCTCGACCACCCAGGTGGCGACCGAAACCGATATTCCGTGGGGTTTGGTGGCACTGCCGGACGGTACGATCATGTATAGCCGGCGCGATGCGAAAGACATTATTTTGTTGAATCCAACGACCGGCGTGAAGAAGACAGTCGGTGTCGTTCCGAACGTGCAGGGAACCGATGGTGAGGGCGGCCTGCTTGGCCTCGCCATCCCGCCTGGCTTCCCAACGACGGATCCGTGGCTGTACATCTATCACACCACCGCGACGGACAATCGTATCGTCCGGATGCAGTATCAAAACGGCGGTTTGAATACGGCCACGCTTGAGGTGTTGCTGAAGGGGATCGGTCGGAACAAGTTCCACAATGGTGGGCGCCTGCGCTTTGGGCCTGACGGCAAGCTGTATGCCACCACGGGCGATGCGCAAAATGGCGCGTACGCGCAGGACGTCAATAACCTGGCAGGCAAAGTGCTGCGCTTGAATACGAACGGGACGCCACCGGCTGATAATCCTTACGGTAACTATGTCTGGAGTTACGGTCACCGCAACCCGCAAGGCTTGGCTTTCGATTCGAGCGGACGCTTGTGGGAACAGGAGTTTGGCGATACGCAGGATGAAACGAACCTGATCGTTAAAGGCGGCAATTATGGCTGGCCGAATTGCGAAGGCGTGACCTCCCGGTCAGGGAGCGGTTGCGCGACGACTGGTTACATCGTACCGAAGCAAACCTATCGCAATTCGGAGGGCTCGTGCAGCGGCATTGCCATTGTTCGAAATTCGCTGTACGTCGCCTGCCTTGCCGGCAAGCGCTTGTACCGCAGTGATATCAGTGGTGATGCGCTGACTAATGTGCGGCAGTTCTTTGTTGGGACGTATGACCGGTTGCGCACTGTCGAGCCTTCGATTGATGGGAATCTGTGGATGGCTAACAGCGACGCGGCGGGGGATAAGGATAGTATTCCGAATAATACGAATACGAAGATTTTTAAGGTGACATTGAAACCATAATTTATTTTGGACTAAAGAGCGCCGAATTTAAGGCGCTCTTTTTTTGAGCAGAGTTTTTCAAGCCTGCAAGGCAGGAACGCTTGCGCCGATGTTATTTGCAAACGGAGGCGACGAGCAGCAAGCGTATCATTGATCGTCAGTAGGCCGTTTTTTTTAGGCCTAGCCGTTTCAGTACGTGATTGATTCTGTGTGCCATCTCCCCATCAAACGGCTGGCAGAGCCGTTGAACTTAACCTATCTAGTAGCTGTTGCGCTTAGTATAATTTAAAACCAATGCCTTTAGAACCGCGAAACCTCTGACTGACTTACCGGCGAAACAATTAGACTGAATGAAACTCAATTCGTTCCTAAAATCGTAGATTGCGTATTAAATGTGTTCTGAGCGTCAAGGTAAATTCGTTTTACGCACTGGAGATTCATATGAATATGGGTTGGAAGACAAAGAACAAAAACCTTAAACCATCCGTAATTTTAGAACGCATCAAGGGTATGGTGGAGATTTCTGAAGGTCGAGTGTCATTCAAAGGATCATCTGTGCAAGAAGACTTGTTGACCTTGCAATCTATGTTAGTGTTTCCCAGCGATCTCAGCGATATTGACAAGCGCCGCATTCTCTGGCAGGCCATCGCAGAGGCCGCTGCGGGACAGTTGAACGCAGAACGTTTGATGGAGTGTCTTAGTTCCATCGTAAAAAACGAAAACAGCGTGCGAGAAGACGATTATCTTTTGTTAACCAGCATCTCGTTGAAGCGAAATTTTCGTGCAAAAAAAATTCTTAGTGATTTAGGTGGGATCGATTTTATCGGTCGACCGGCACGGAAATTTATATCGCGCTCCGCCGCGATTGCTGAGTCAGCGTTTCACCCTATTCAGTCCACGGGAACGTACGAAAACATTTTGATACATGTTCGATCAAAATCCGCGACCAGGGCAGCTACTAAAGCCCTTCGGGTAATCGATCTGCAGCGCGGGATTTGGTGCTACCTGGCGAATTTTGAAATGCAATTTTCATCCAACGAGTGGCGACCGATCAATCGCATTCGACTCGGGCAGATCCATACACTTCATAAAAAAGATGGCTTGCTTGCTACCTCGGTTATTTGGCACGAGCCGAACTTTGTGAGTGCGGATTTGTATATTCCCGAACATCCCGGGATATTTTTGAAAAATGCAGCATGGATACGCCGCCAGATTAATACATCACAATACAGAGATATTCTTGAGAGTGCGCTTCTGAGGTACGTTCGCGCGCTCGACGAATCTGACCAGAACGTCGCGTTGATAAAATTATGGGGTGCACTAGAAGGTTTAGCGTCGCCTCATGAACAGAATGCAGATGCGATTGTACGTCGCTGTTCATTTCTTTATGAGACACCCCACTATTACTCCCAGGTGCTCGAGCATCTTCGCGAGTATCGTAACAAGAGCGTGCATGCCGGGGACCAGAGTGAGAGTGCGATGCTTCAATGTTACCAATTGCAAGAGTTTTTCCGGTCCTTATTTCTGTATCATTTGCGTTGTTCACCTGAAGGAGTTACTTTTATTCAGGCCAATGCGTTGCTCGACATGCCTACTGATCATGCACAATTGCTGGAGAAGCGCGGAATAATCGAGCGAGCGATCAAATTTCGCACGCCCATGGGCGAACGCTAATTTTCCGGGCGTGACGAACAGCGGTTTTCGGCGACCTGAATGCCGCGTTCTGTGCGGCACACGTGAGTTGTGCACCTTTAAATCTCGACTACATTCAGCGAATTTACGATACTCTTTTGTTGGACTAAAGCTCCCTAACTCGGACTTCGGGTGAGGCTTCAGTCGAACCCTTAGAAATGGAACCTTTAACGGTCGGTGGTTCCGCAAGTTGCGAAAACTCCTGATCATCCCTGTCCTTTTTTATGTGGGCAATCATCGGGGGATTACTGCACATCAACACTTGGACGTCGTTCAAGGACTGGACTTTTCGCGGAAGAGCAGATGCCATCTCTGCTCGTCGGACGGCCAGAGCGAGCAGGTGCTCCCGCGCTGGATTTCCGTTAGAAAATTCTCTTTGGGCAGCTACCGTGAGCGCTACTGCATACGACTTCGGACAATCCTTATGCCTAAGCAGCGCTTCTCCGGTGCGCTCCAATAGAGTTGCAATTGGACCGAAGTGACAGTTGCTCTCAGCCAGGAGTTGCAAAAAACCGAACATTACGTCGGCTGCAGAGTAAAAATCTGTATCAGGTGATGCGAGGTAATCGTCAAGCACCGTCATCCCGTACCGCAGGTAGCCAGTCCCTTGGTATGTCATAAACAATAAGTCTCTGCTGTTCACGGAAATGAACGAACGGTTGGCCAAGAACTGCTTGATAATGGCGTGCGAGTAATCGTCCTCAGTGATAGCTCCTCGCTGTCGTGCCATCTCTAGTAGGGCCTGCGGCCAAACGCCTTGTAGTCCAAAAACTGCCGAGGCGAAGGAGCGCAACCGTGCGTCGACGGATATCAAGGTCGCCTCCTTCTCAACCGCGAGCAGCAGAACTGCGTGCTCTTCTGGGGACACCGCACCTTGAACTTGCTTTGCCAATGTCGCGGAGTCCTTCGTTCCGTAGGCGGGAGCAACTGCACAGTGTGCCTTGATAGCGGCTGTCATTCTTCTTAAGATTGCCTCTTCAAAGGCTTGGTCCTCGGCAGTTCGCGCCCGAAACGCGAGTTCACCGTCGTGAATGAAAGCGGTCCCTTCGGTGCGGCCGATGAGGGCCTCTGCCAGGTGTCCCTCAATTAAGTCCCGCGTTGCAGAGGAAACCCATATTTTTGGAAGCAACGACAGCAAGTCCAAACCGTCAATCCGGGCGAGCTCCGCCAGCGTAGCGCCGTCCAGGACATATCGTCCCTCTGACTGAAGGAGTCGTTGCACCGCGGTTTGGCGCTCTGCACGGTCTCCGCCTCCAACGCATAAGGCAGGGCCATCGCTTCGCCAACCTAAAACGATGTCCAAGACACTTTTACCAAGTAGCGTGGAGAGGCCGCCCAAGGTAATTGGGGACGTGTGGTACACATTTAAGATGCGGGCCGCACGTTCATGAGTCCGTTGAAGTTGCTTTTCCAAGGCGCTGAAGTCCATCTTCCCGGCTTCATCATGTCCAATTGACACTGATATGGCGTACCTAGAGGGAACCAATGCGGTTTTGTGCGCCAATTGTGACAGCTCAAGGAGTCGGCGAAAGGCAGATTGGACATGCGTGACCAGATATAACCGACTACCACCGAAACCGTCGGACACGGTAATGTGCTTTCCCACGTGTGCGCCGAGTAGCAGCTTAGCGACATCGGATTCGGGAGCGACGAATTCAGTGGTTGCAGGAAGGTCCTTGAATCCAAGCGGGTCGATGGTGTACACGACCGTCGTATCTTCATCAGTAGCTAGTGAGACAGATGTACCTGGCCCTATAACGTCAAGAGTGTCCTCCATAAAAGGGAGGTCATCCGTAATGGTAACGTGTGCAATAAGGTGTGCCGATGCCGCTTCCACGCTTTCCAAATTCGTCCGACGCATGGCGTACAGCCGGCGCATCGCGCGGTTCTTTTGGCCGTGCTGAATCTCAAGCGACGCAATCTGCGTTAATTCGCGTACCTTCCCGTTAAGCACCTCCGGAATCGTCGATATAATATCCTCAACTTCATGTTCGTTTTGGCGCCCGGCAACCATTAACTGAAAGAGCCAGCTGCCAGCCGCAGCCGGGAAATTGGAGATTTGCGCCGGAGCTAGCCGGCCGAGTAGTTCCCAATCGCCGGCCTTTAGTCCCAATTCAATTGCAAGCGAGCGAGCTTTGCGGTCACACATCCAATTCGAGGAAAACGAATCAATAAGCTCCTTGGCTTTGACCCTTTGATCCAGACGTACATAGCAGTACAACAGGTCGTTGTGAACTTGGCTATGTAAGCCATGAGGAAGAATTAGTTCGTAGGCCTCCGCAGCTTTGTCGAGACGATTGGCGAGTAACATTAGTTGCGCGATTAAGAATCGCTCGCCTGAGTCGCTCGTAGTGACCAACCGCTGTGCGGCGGAGTCAATCAACTTTGCGGCTAGGGCGGGGGCCTCGACCAAGAGAATGCGGCCTGCAACTGCCAGTTCAGCAATCGAAGACGTATCGTCGATAATGGTAGCTTGTATTTCGGCGACTGCCGCCGCCTTGTCGGATTGGAACATTGCCTCCCAACGAAGCGCAATTAACATTTGTTCGAGCTTGGGTTCGCGTTTCGCGAGCAGCAGTGCGGCCGAGAACGCCGCATCCACCCCGGCTACGTCGCCACGTTCGGCAGCAAACTGGCCGAACGCGGCTAATCCATCTTTGGGTAGGCGGTGCAATTCAGCTCGGCCGCGGTCAAGAGCGAGGGCAACGCGATCCGTGGACGCGAGTGCATCCATTTCAACACGCACAAGGTCTGCGGAATCTACGCTGTGCGAACGAGCCTCCGAAATAACGTTGAGTGCTTCTTCGGGGTTCCCTAGAATGGCAAAAGCAGCCGAAAGGTTATGGGCCGTTGCGGCTAGTGTTTCCTTACTCTGTAAAGTCCACAGCCGCTGCCCTCTAGGTGAAAAAGCGTTCGCTGCCGTGGTTAGGGCGGCTGCGTCTTCAGCGTCGACAATTTTGAATGTAGATATGAACGCATTACCCAGAGCTTTCTCCAAGCAAATGCTCAACGCAGCATCTCTCGTAAAAAAGGTGGCAGTCGGTTTAGCAATCGCAGCGAGAACTATGCTGACAGCTTCTGCGATAGCTCCGTGCTTGTGCTTAGCCCAGGCAACTATTTGAAGCGCGTCCGCCTCGTCTCCGTGTCCCGGAGGGATGTCAGCAAGGTCAAGGTCTTCGCCATGAAGGAAGCTGGCGTTTGCTGTGATTTGCCAAACTGCCAACGACTCTGGAAACTTTGCCCTGGCAACAAGTCCTGCGGCAACTGCGCCGGGAATATTATCTTTCAACAGTAGACCTCGAACCCGCGCAGCTGCCAACTTGTCGTCGTCGTCGCATAGGTCTGCAGCTGCCAAGAAATCGTCAGCAGCAGCCTTCGCGCCCTCGATATGCCAACGACACGCCGCCCGCATGAGCATTAGACGGGCTTGCTGGTGCCTATCGAACGCGCTCTGGTCCCTGCCGAAAATCTGAATTTCTTGGAACGCATCCATGTACTGTAAGGCTTTGATGCGCTTGTTGATTGCATCAAGTTGGCCCGAAACCAGCTTGTTTATTGAATTGATTCGCGCGGCCGGCATGGCGTCATCAACCGTCCGTGAAGCCTGGTCTCGAGAAAGCCTTTCGATGAGTCCGCTGAGTCTGGTTAGTTCACTTGCAGTTGAATCTGAACTTTGCGTGGGCGCCGACGATGCAAATATATCCAAGGTGGAGATATTGACACCTCGCGCGGTCGCAAACAGCAGGTTTAGTCGACTCCCGAGGATTTCGCTCAGATTGTCGAACGTTACCGTTGCTGCGTCCTTGTTTAAACCCATGCAGCAATTTATCAACTCTGCCCAGACTTCTTGTGGGTCAAATTTCTGCTTGGAAAGAATCGTGGCCATTTGAATATCCTTCAGGTATCCCAGATGCTCGGGTGTCTTTTCCCGGTTCAGGTCCTGCGGATAGAAATGCAAATGCTTAATGAAATCGAAAACTTCATCGTCTGTGAGGGTCCGGTCTGCGAATTGTCCTGCTACCCCGCGAATGGCCGCGAGCGCATTCCGGTTGCCCGCGTTGCTAAAGCGTTCCTTCTCGACTTTAAAAAGAAATTCGGCAGTGGTGGCTGAACGGCGGGCCCAGTCGGTGACCGTACTCGCAGCGCTCATTGCATGAGCCGAGGCGGTATCATAGACGAGAAAGAAAGTGTCATTTCCTCGCGTGAATGTGGCTGGATTAACAAAGTCGGTCCACGCGCCGCCAACTGCATCCGAGAAAACTTTATCTTTTTCCCTGGCGGTCATCGAAAGCTTCATTTGTAGCAGAACTCGGCTTTGTACCCCTGCACGGTCTTCAAATGTGCATATCAAGTCGTCGGTATGGTGATCATGTACGCGACCCTGGAACCTGAGCTCGACCACACGTCCGTCCGTTTTTCCGGGAATGGGGTGTCCCAGGCACATTGCCAAGAGCCTCGAGGCTTGAACGCGACTCTCAAAAGTGTTACCCGCACCGCCTGTGGCGGCTGGGTTCGATATTCCCTTCGGTTTGTTGGTCTTTTCTTTTTTCTTCATGCCCATAACCGTTGATAGTCCAGCAAAGGGAATCGTTATCCAACATGACAGCTTGAGCAGCAAGCGTGCAGGGCGGACAATTTTTGTAACGGCTACATTTTTCGCTTCGGCACCGCCCAGGGTGCCTGGCCCCCTATTTGTATGGCGTCTTTGGAGAAATTTAACCCGAGAGATAAAGGCGGTCCTAAGGGGGCTGACGAGTCGGGCTTTTACAAAACATCTACGTGGTACTGAATTGACTAATCATGTGAACCTACTGTGTAAAAAACCAGCAGTCAAGTCAAAAATTACACCGTCAGGTGGGCCAGTCTCGACATATGGCATTCTCGGAGATGCAAATGCAACATTCTGCTCGGTCGCTAGTGGTGCCAACTGTTTGTACTGAGGCTTGTGAAATTTAGTGGAACGTTATTGGGAGAAAATTAACATTTGCGCGATTTACGCTAGCGGATAGGAGATATCAGTTCCTGTTCAGGGGGGGCGCAAAGCTGCTGTGTTCTGGTTGCGGCCCCATTGTAATCGTTTCCGCACGCTGGCCGGCTGGCCCTCAAATATCTGCGTTCCACTTCCAGCCATCAAATTTTGCCAATCGTACATAGTTCCGTGTCGGAATAATATCCAGCGTATTAGTCGGCCGAATCCTCGCCCCTTTTGAGATTCGAAAGGATGAAAACTCATCGGTCACTCGACGTCACCATCACTACTGTTCGTTTGACTTGAAATTTTCTTCACGGTGTTAGATAAGAAATCGGGGACGAACCGTTCCGAAAATCCGGCGAGGACAGACAAAAACAAAGTATAGAATGTTGATGACGCGAATCCCAAAACAACATTCGCCTTGACCGCCAGTACAACAAACACCGCAGCAATCATCCCTGCAAGCATTTTCGCGAAACATTCGAGAAAATTGTTCCAAAAAGAATAGAACGGTTGCACGGTAATTTCAGAGTTGCGTGACAAAATGGAAAAAAGCGCACCTACCCCGCCTGCCGCAGCCGAAAGTAAGAATTCACGACCGTCCACTAAGTAGAACGCGACAATACTAATCACTCCCGCAACGATGATGGTCAAGAAAATGTGCATTGTCATTATTCTAAGCTTGGCTGTGTGCCGGTCGACTAATCCTTCAAGTGTGCCTTGGATTTCAGTAAAACGGCGCTCGGCAGCCTCGGTGGATGCTGAAAGTAGCGCGTCATAAAGTGAGGAGGCGATCCGGTTATTAAGCTTTGCTTTCAATTTATCGTCATCACACGCATCTAGCAGCCGGTTCAATTTGCTCATCGTACTATTGATAACTCCAAGATCGATTCGTTCCGCGAAAGCATTGCTTGCCGTAAAATATCGAATCTGGTCTGCGTTGGTTATATAAACCAGCAAGTCTTCGTCTTGCGCAGCTATCGACGCAATAACGTGACCATCCTTTGTTATTTCACCTAGTTTAAGCATATCTTGGATACTTTCGTTAAGGTTAACCTGCCTTGGGCAAAAAATCGCCATTTCGTTTTTAACTAGACTATTGGTCTATGGCTATAGCATCCTGATCGAACCTAATCCACGGAATTTGTACGCCAAGGCCACCGGCAGTTCTTATATTATTCCGCGTGGG
Source organism: Massilia sp. CF038 (assembly GCF_900129765.1). Classification (GTDB taxonomy): domain Bacteria; phylum Pseudomonadota; class Gammaproteobacteria; order Burkholderiales; family Burkholderiaceae_D; genus Telluria_A. The sequence goes on along the minus strand of NZ_FQWU01000002.1, from coordinate 590,320 downwards.
GGAAGCAATCCTTTTTTAGCAGGTAACGTCAAAATAGCAAATATTCCATGTGGAAAATGCGCGCATTGTCACGGAAGGGTTACCTAGACAGACGTTTGCTGGGGATGCCGCGAAGATGATAGAGACGGGTAGACGAACCGCGGAGTTGAGATATACATGGGAAGGTGCGCTGGATAAAGTGGTTCTTACGATCGAGGCTCAATGCCCGAAGAGTCAACACCCGGTTTTTAAGCCTCAGCGGATCGTCTTGACTGACATGCCGTAGCGCTCATCAGCCTGTAAAAAGGTGTTGTGGGATCGCCTTCTATCGCGCGGGTGGGAAGGGATTCGCGATGCACCCGCACTGGTAGGCCGTTGAGGAATGTTAGGTCATCACACATACCACTGAATTTTAAGGCGCCCAGCGGCTTGCACAGCCGTTACACAAGGTGCCGCCCTCATGGAAAACATTCGTTTCGTACCTGCTTGTAGTGCAGGCCTAACCGCGTTCGGGCAGCGACCTCGTTACGTCGAGTTATATCGTGCCCAATCAGACAGAATGCAATTCTGAAGGCTCGTGCAGCGGTATCGCCATCGTGCGCAATTCGTTGTACGTTGCTTGCCTTGCCGGGGAATCGCTTGTATCGCAGCGATATCAGTGGTGATGCGCTGACTAATGTGCGGCAGTTCTTTGTGGGGACTTATGACCGGTTGCGCACTGTCGAGCCTTCGATTGATGGGAATCTTTGGATGGCCAACAGCGATGCGGCGGGGGATAAGGATAGTATTCCGAATAATACGAATACGAAGGTATTTAAGGTGACGTTGAAGCCTTAGGTGGACAGCATGACTTTTAAAGCGCCTCTTCGGAAGCGTTTTTTTTGGGCAGATCGTACGACTGCGGAACGGTGGTATGGGCCCCCGCCTTCGCGAGGGCGATGGGGGCGGCTTTGGGGGATATGAAGCTCGCAGGGCTTAGAATGCAGGGACTTCTTTTCTTTGTGTTTTATGATCCATATTGAAACCGTTGAGCAGCTCACTCCGTTTCTTGGCTTTGACCTAGAGGCGTATGAGGATCGTCCTGCCTGCGACCATCCGGGCGTGCGCATTTCCCAGGTCTTTACTCGGGTGGCACGTGCGATTCGTGAGGGTGACCGCGCCGCAGCGGCGGTCGGCATTGCTGTGATCTTGAAAGATCCTCATTTGCCGTTTGGGCGCCTGATCAAAAGTGATTTGGCGCGCGCGCTTAAGCAACATCCGGAGCTGTTGGACTCTGGGGAAGTCGAGCGATTTTTGTTTAAAACGGCCAAGCTGCTGAGTCTGGAATACTCGCCACGCGAGGTGCAGTGTTATGCGAAACTCGTTAGAAAACTGGGTCCTGAAGCTGCCAGACTAGTGATTGGGCACGCGCAGCCAATAGCCGAACGGTCACGGCAAATCCTTGAATCGTTGAGGCAATTTGTGGCCACAGAAACGTCAGGAATAAAATGAATCAAGAGAGAGCTAGCAAATTTCTAAGTCTGGTTTTGCGTCACAAGCCGGAAGAAATCGGCTTGATGCTCGATGCCGAAGGCTGGGCTGATATCGCGCAGCTCATATCACTCGCCAATAAAAAAGGAACGCCCTTAACGAGGGAGCTTCTGATCGACATCGTCGCAAACAGCGACAAACAGCGCTTTGCCATCGACGCGAACGGTACTCGCATCCGCGCCAACCAGGGGCATTCGGTTGCAGTCGATCTTAAACTCGCGCCACAAGTGCCGCCTGCGCAGCTATTCCACGGTACTGCGAGTCGTTTCGTGGCTTCGATCCGCGAGCAGGGCTTGCACGCCGGCGCTCGGCAACATGTTCACTTGTCTCCAGATACAGAAACGGCGACCAAGGTCGGCACGCGCCACGGACAGCCGCGCATATTGGTTGTCAATGCGGCGGCCATGCATCGTGACGGGTTTGTGTTTTTTATGTCGGACAATGGCGTCTGGCTTACCAATGCCGTGCCGGTTGCCTACATTGATTTTCCCGAATAACGATGGCGCACATTTTTATCCTGATAGCGATGCTGATCCTCACCGCGTGTGATCAGGAATCCGTTTCATTTCGTCAGGTGTATTTGGGAACGGCGGGACCACCCACCCCGCAAGTTAGTTATTTTCTCGATCGGGCCGCGTTGGAGCGGTCCTGGGTCAAACCAACGCTGAACGAAACGCAGTGGCAGGCGCTGCTTGCCACCATCGATTTCGAAAGCCAAATGTTTGTGGCGGTCGCCGTTGGAGAACAGGCGGCGGCTAGCGGTACCGTCAAAATTGCCAGTATGTATGTCTACACTGGCGTTGAATCCCGGCCACTGAACGTGAATGTGAATGTGGGCGTGCTGGCGGAAGGCTGCAAGTACCGCAATCAGATGTCAGCACCATTCACGCTGGTGGTGGTGCCCAAGTCGGCGTATTCCAGCAAGGCCGGCGGGTACGATATGCGCAATTTTGAGGATGGATGCCGTGCCGTGAAATAAGGCCTCCTCGGTTTCCTTGTTCCAGAATCAGGCGCTTTGCAGCAATCGATCTACGCTTGAGGTCGTCCCTGCGACCAAGGAGAAGATCATGCCAAGCACACCAGCTTTTCTCAAAGCCATGCCAGCCTTCATCCGCAAGGCAGGCCCGTTCGCAATATTCCTGATGATGGCGATACCCACTACGCTATGCGCCTTTTCGGCGCTGTTCTTCGCGGACGTTGTAAGCGACCCGACCGATCCCGTGGTGCTTGGCATTTCGCTGACAATCCTGGCGGTTTTCAACGGTGGCGTGTGGAAGCTTGCAAAGGCTTTGAAACGCTACACCTGAAGCGCAAATCAGCTCTCCGCACCGTCGTGCCACGCAAGCGTGCGGCCTTCGCTGTGCTGTAAGTCAAACAGCGCTTCTGCGATACCCATCCGCACGTCCAGGCGGGCGGGCATCGCGCCCACTGGCCCGCGTTGTACGGCGCCGACCCACATGTCGCGTCCGCTGCTCTTGGCGGCGTACAGGCATTGGTCGGCAAGTTCCACTACGTCTTCCCAGCGCGGCCGGGCCTCATCCGCAGCAGGGAATGGGTAGCTGACGTAGCCGATGGAGCAGGTTTTGTGCAGGACCACGCCGTGGCCCAGGTCGAAGTTGGCGCTCGCCACACGGGCGCGCACACGCTCCGCCAGCAGATGGATGTCTGCATTCGATGACTGCTTGGCCACGATCAGGAATTCTTCGCCACCCCAGCGCACAACCGTGTCGGCATCGCGCACTTCTTCCAGCAAAATGGCGGAGAACTGCTTGAGCAGGGCGTCGCCAGCGGCATGGCCGTGCACGTCGTTCACGGACTTGAAGTGGTCCATGTCGATCATCATGAACACCACGTCGGCGTTAAGCGCGTTGCCGCTTTCGCGCTGGCGGCCCACTTGTGCCAGGTCTTCTTCGATACGGCTGGCCAGGTAACGGCGATTGCGCAGGCCGGTCAGCGGATCGGACAGCGACATCTCGCTCACGGAGCGGTAGGCGCGCTTGAGGTAAATGCGGCTGATCAGCAGCACGATGATAGTCAGCAGGCCCAGCGCGCCAGCCAGAATGCCCAGCAGTTGAAAACGCTTTTGCCCGCGCTGTTCTTGCTCCAGCAGTTCGATCTGGCGCTGCTTTTTGCTGGCCTGATAACGGGCATCGGCTTCGGCGATGCGCTTCAGGTCAGTGGCCTTGCGTACGGCGTCGCTGCGCTTTTTGTGTTCGACCGCGGCGAGGTAGGCTTTTTCGAAATCGCGGTTGAATCCGTATTCCTCGGCCAGCACGCCTTGCACGTCGGCGGCCACGTCTTGTTGCGCGGGGTCGGCGGCAAAGGCGTCCAGGCCGCGCTGGATCCAGGCAATGCCGCCGGGCCGGCCAAGCCGGTTCAGGGCCACGCCTTTGTTGATCCAGCAGACGCGCAGGGACTCAATGTCTTTGGACTTTTCCACCAAGGGGATGGCTTGCTCTGCAAATTGCAGGGCACCGGCGTAGTCTTTGCGCTGCAATGCCACGTCGGCCAGGTTGGTGGCGATGACGGCCAGGTTGTAGTCGTTCCTGGATTCCTGGGCACGCGCGCGGGCGGTCAGCAAGGCCTGGAATTGTTCGTCGACCCGGCCGGCGCTGGACAGGTAGTGCGCCATGCGCAGATAGGCGCGGGAAATTGCGTCGGGCAGCTTGGCGCGCTCGGCAATATCGATCGAGCGTTGTTGCTCGCGCATGGCGTCGTCCAGCCGGCCGGTGCGGTAGTAAACCATGGCCAGGCCGTTCATTGCGCTGACCTGCTGCCCTGGCTCGTCGTTCTTCATCTCGAAGATGCGCAGGCCGCGCATCAGCAGGTCTTGTGCTTCGGGGACCTGGCCGGCGGCCAACAGGGCGGTGCCGGCCATGTGCCAGGCATCGGCGGCAACTAGCTGGCTTTTGCGGCTGGTTTCTGGGGCGGCCAGGGCGGGCAGCAGCGTGGCAATTTTCTGGTATTCCTGGATGGCTTCGCCGTCCTTGCCCGTCTCGTGCAGTATTTCGCTGACGATGGTGCTGAAACGGACGTGTTCCATGGGGAGGGACGCGCTGGCTGCCAGGCCTTCGCGTGCGGGAATCATGGCTTCGTCGAATTTTTTCAGTTCATAGAGATTGCTGCAGAGCTTGGATAAGAGCCAGAGCTTGTCGGCGAGGGGGAGCGAATCCTTGTTGCTGAGGGCGGCGCGGAGCTTCGGGACGGCTCCTTCGGGGTGGTTGTTGTCTTCGTTCGCGAGTTCGGCTTTGAGGGTTGCGATTGTTGGCGGGTTGGCAACTGGGGGCGCGGCGGAGACGGTGCTGGTGGTGGCCATTAAGGCACTCAGCAGGAAGGAGTGGAGCAGTCGGGAAGGGGGGCGGAAAATGGTAGGGGCATGCATCGCAATAGCGTACCGAAATACTTCCGCAGAGTACATAAATTACTTGCCTTGTTACAACTTGCGATGTGTAAGTGGAATTATTTTGCGGCGTGGATGCGACGGATGTGGTGATTAGATAAGGTACGAGGTTGTTCAGCCTGCCCGGCTTCGGGGATGTGGGATGGGTCCCCGCCTTCGCGAGGACGAGCCCCCGCCTCCGCGAGGGCGATGTGGCACTGCAGTTATTTCTTCATGGGTCGTCTAGCTTAGTTCTTCAAACGGCAAAAAAAAGCGCACGTGAATTTCTTCATGTGCGCGAATGGGCTAGTCAGGAGAGAGATGCGAGTTCGTCGCACCCTGGTTACTATCCAGGACCTATTTTACATAGCGATCTGACATCAACTCTCTCCAATTGTTTCAATTTCGAACTTTCTACATGCACCTTGCATTAACCCGTATTTCGCAGGCCTGCAGCCACGCCGTTGATCGATAAATGGATGCCGCGGTGGACCCGTTCATCGATTTGCGCAGGGTCGCCAGCGACGGCGCGGTGGCGGTGAATCAGCTCCACCTGCAAATGGTTCAGCGGGTCCAGATAGGCAAAGCGGTTCTGGATCGAACGGGCCAGCAGCGGGTTGCCCGCCAGCCGCTCGTGCGCGCCGGTGATGCTTTCCAGGCAGCGCAGGGCGGTGCCATGTTCGGCGGCGATGCGCTTGAAGATCCGCTCGCGCAGCTCCACATCGGCCACCAGGCCAGCGTAGCGCGAGGCGATTGCCAGGTCGGTCTTGGCCAGTACCATGTCCATGTTCGACAGCAGGGTGGCGAAGAACGGCCACTCTTTGTACATGGCTTGCAGCGTTGCGATCTTTTGCTCGCGCTGGCCTTCTTCCAGCCATTGCGTGATGGCGGAGCCAAAGCCGTACCAGCCCGGCAGCAGCAGGCGGCACTGGCCCCACGAGAAACCCCAAGGAATGGCGCGCAGGTCTTCAATGCGGCGGGTGGACTTGCGCGAGGCCGGGCGCGAACCCAGGTTCAGCTCCGCGATCTCCGCAATCGGGGTGGCGGCGAAGAAGTAGTCGGTAAAGCCCGGGGTCTCGTAGACCAGGTTGCGGTAGGCTTTGTAGGCGCGCTCGGACAGGTCGGCCATGATGGCTTCAAAGCCGGCCAGGCGCTGGGCCATGTCGCCTTCGGTCGCATGCGGCATCAGGCTCGCTTCCAGCGTGGCGGCGACCAGCAGCTCCAGGTTGCGGCGGCCAATGTCGGCGTTGGAGAACTTGGAGGCGATGATTTCGCCCTGTTCGGTCAGGCGAATCTGGCCATTCACGGTGCCTTTTGGCTGCGCCAGGATCGCCTCGTAGCTTGGTCCCCCGCCGCGGCCCACGGTGCCGCCGCGGCCATGGAACAGGCGAATCTTCACGCCGGCGCGCTGGAACACTTGCACCAGGTTGATTTCGGCCTTGTACAGTTCCCAGTTGGAGGTAAGGAAGCCGCCGTCCTTGTTGGAGTCGGAGTAGCCCAGCATGACTTCCTGCAGCTGCCCCTGTTTGGCGATCAGTTCCTTCACCAGCGGAATGGCCATCCATTCGTCCATGATGCCGGCCGCGCGCTGCAGGTCGGGAATGGTTTCGAACAGAGGAATGACCATCGCGTCCAGTTCTTTCGACTTGGTGCGCAGCAGGCCGGTTTCTTTTTGCAGCAGCAGTACTTCCAGCAGGTCGGACACTTCTTCCGTGTGCGAGATGATGTAGTTGCGGATGGCGCGCGCGCCGTAACGCTCGCGAATGTCCTTCGCTGCGCGCAGGATGGTCAGTTCGGACTCTGTTTCGTCGCTGTAGTCCGAATAGGGCGAGTACAGCAGGCGTGGTTGCGCCAGTTCGGCCAGCAGCAGCTTGCTCTTCTGCGCTTCATCGAGCTTGGCGTAGTCCGCTTCTACGCCGGAGGTGGCAAACAGCTCGGCCAGCACGCGCTCGTGCACGTCCGATGTCTGGCGCATGTCCAGCGACGCAAGGTGGAAGCCAAAGATGCCGGCCGCGCGCTGCAGCGTGGCCAGGCGCGGCTTGATCAGCAGCGCGCCGTGGTTGGTGCGCAGCGATTCGGCCAGCACGGCCAGGTCGGCGCCAAACTCGCTCGCTTGGGCGTACGGCTCGGCGTGGCCAACTTCCTTGCGCAGGATGTTGGTGGCGCCCAGGGCACGGGCGGTGGCGGCCAGGCGCGCGTACACGCCGATCAGGGCGCGGCGGTATGGCTCGTCGCTACGATGCGGCGAATGGTCGGGCGAGGCATCTGCCAGTGTTTGCAGGGCCGGGCTGGCGCCCACCATCAGGGTGGAAATGGACAGCTCGGCGCCCAGGGCGTGCACTTCATCCAGGTAAAAATCGAGAATCGTGGTGGCCTGGCGTACCAGTGCGTGCTGCATGGTGCCGGCGTTAACGTTGGGGTTGCCGTCACGGTCGCCGCCGATCCAGCTGCCCATTTGCACGTAGGCCGCGTCGCCCAGCGACGATTCGTGGTCGGGATAGTGGCTGCCGATTTCTTCTTCAATGTCGTCGTACAGGCCTGGCAGCTCGCGCAGGAAGGTAATGCGGTAGTAGGACAAGGCGTTGTCGATTTCGTCGGCCACCGTCAGCTTGGAGTAGCGCAGCATGCGCGTCTGCCACAACGTGGCAATGCGGGCGTGCAGCAGGGCGGTGTTGGCCACGCGCTCTTTCGGCGTGAGCGGCAGGTCGCGTTCGGCCAGCAGGCGCGCGATGTCATGCTCGGCATCCAAAATGGATTTGCGCTGCACTTCGGTCGGGTGGGCGGTCAGCACGGGGGCGATCAGCGCATCCTGGAAGAAGGTGCGCACGGTATCGCCTTTTACGCCTGCCTGTTTCAGTTTGCTGAGCGCGAAACTGACGCTGCCTTGCTGCGGGGCGGAACCGGCCAGCAGGTGGGCGCGGCGGCGGCGAATGTGGTGCTGGTCTTCGGCGATATTGGCAAGGTGCGAGAAGTAAGAAAACGCACGCACCACCGAAATGGTCTGGTTGCGGGTCAGCTTGTGGAGCAGGGCGGTGAGGTCTTTGCCGGCTTGGGCGTCGTCCTCGCGGCGGAAACGCACCGCGGTCTGGCGAATCGTCTCGACGACGTTGAACACGTCCTCGCCTTCCTGGTCGCGCAGCACGTCGCCGAGCAGGCGGCCGAGCAGGCGGATGTCTTCTTTCAGTGGTGCGTCCTTATCGAGGACAGGTTGGGTTTCTTGAGCAGCAGCTTGATTTACCATGTTGGACCAGAGTGAAATGTTGGTGCAAAGGCTTATGGCCAGGTTCTGCAAAGGGGGCGCATGATAAAATTTGTGATCTTATGCAAGAGCCGATAACTGACGCCATGCCGGTTAGGGTTTAACGACAGTGAAAGAATCCGTTTTGAAAGCAACTGAACAACTACCGCAGCCGCCCTCCAAGCTTGTGATCGCCTCGCGGGAGAGCCGCCTGGCCATGTGGCAGGCAGAGCATGTACGCGCGCGATTAGCACTATTATATCCGCACTGCAGCATTGAGATCCTTGGCATGACAACGCGCGGTGACCAGATCCTGGACCGCGCCCTCTCCAAGGTCGGCGGCAAGGGTTTGTTTGTGAAGGAACTCGAGGTGGCCATGGCCGAAGGCCGTGCCGATCTGGCCGTCCATTCCCTCAAGGATGTGCCAATGGACTTGCCGGAAGGCTTTGCCCTGGCAGCCGTGCTGGAGCGCGAAGATCCGCGCGATGCCTTCGTTTCCAACCATTACAACAGCCTGGCAGACTTGCCGGCTGGCGCCGTTGTTGGCACCAGCAGCCTGCGCCGCCAGTCGCTGATTGCAGCCCGCTACCCACATCTGGTCATTCAGCCGCTGCGCGGCAATTTGGATACCCGCCTGGGCAAGCTGGACCGCGGCGATTACGCGGCCATCATTCTGGCAGCAGCCGGTCTGAAGCGGCTTGGCTTGCCAGAGCGCATTCGCGCGCTGCTGGAACCGGAAACCAGCCTGCCGGCTGCCGGTCAGGGCGCCATGGCCATCGAAATTGCCGAGCGCGACGATGGGCTGGATCTGCGCGCCATTTTGGCGCCGCTGAACCACCTGGCCACGTCGCAGGCTGTGGCGGCCGAGCGCAAGGTGTCCAAGGTGTTTGGCGGCAGCTGCCAGATTCCGCTGGCGGCGTTTGCCACCGTGGACCAGGGCACCATGCGCCTGCGCGCCATGGTTGCCACGCCCGACGGCACGCGCATGGCCAGCGCCGAACTGTCCGGCCCGGCCGACGCGCCGGAAGCGCTGGGCGAACAGGTATCCAAACTGCTGGCCGACCAGGATGCGAATGCGATTCTGGCCGTCTGCAAAGCCGAGGCCGCCGCCGCCGATGACTGACGCCGTCGTCATCACCCGCCCCAAGGCGCAGGCGCAAGCACTGGCGCACCAGGTGGCCCAGCTGGGGCGCGAGGTGGTGCTGTTGCCGCTGCTGGAGATTTTTCCGCTGGACGACCAGTGCGCCCTGATCGCCACCCTGGCCGACCTGCGCCGTTACGCGCTGGTGGCCTTTGTGTCGCCCAACGCCATTGACGCGGCCTTTGCTCACATTCCCGCCTGGCCGCCCGAGGTAACGGTGGCGGTGCTGGGCGAGGGCAGCCGCGCCGCCCTGGCAGCGCATGGTATCGACCCGAGCAATACGACCATCATCAGCCCCAAGGATCCGTCGCGCAGCGATTCGGAAAACCTGCTGCAGACCCTGGACCTGGCCAGCTTGGCGGGTAAAGAAGTGTTGATCGTGCGTGGCGAAAGCGGGCGCGAACTCATGGCCGACGGCCTGCGCGCCGCCGGTGCCCGCGTCACCACGGTGGCTGCCTACCGGCGCAGCGTGCCGCCGATGAGCGCGCCGCTGCGCGAACAGCTGCAGCGCTTGCTGGACACGCAAAATGACTGGATCATCACCAGTTCGGAAGCTCTGCGCGGCTTGTTTGCCCTGGTGAATGCACTGGGAAATCCTGAATATGTAGCAAAATTGCAACAACAGCGGATGATCGTTCCGCACGCCAGGATTGCCGAAACGGCGAGCGGGCTCGGAATTACCCAGCTGACACTCTGTGGATCAGGCGACGAACGACTGCTTGCCGCGTTACAATCACGACCATGAACGAATTGCCTACCATTCCAGAACCCAAACCAGCGGCTGCCGCTGCCCCGGCGAGCGCGCCTCAGGCGAACTACGCCAGTCCACCGCCGCCGCCTGCCGCACCGCAGGCCGGCCCGTCCATTTCCGACATTTTGCAGCGTCCCCTCACTGTTTCGGTGATTGTGATCGCGCTGCTGCTGGCCGCCAACGCCTGGTCGACCCGCAATAGCTTGCAGCGCTTGCGCATGGAAATGGCGCGCAGCGTGCAAAAGGGCGAAGTGGTCAATGCACAGACGGCGGCTACGGCCAACTCGGTGCAGGACCTGGCCAAGGGCTTGCAAGAAAAGGTCACCGCGCTGGAAAACCGCCAGCTCGAAGCCCAAAGCCAGCAGCTGGCCCTGGAACAGCTTTACCAGGATCTGTCGAAAAACCGCGACGAGTGGGCGCTGGCTGAAATTGAGCAGGTGCTGTCCACTGCCAGCCAGCAGCTGCAATTGTCGGGCAACGTGCAGGGCGCGCTGATTGCGCTGCAAAATGCCGATCGTTCGCTGTCACGCTCGGACAAACCGCAATTCATCACCATCCGCCGCGCCATTGCCAAGGATATCGACAAGCTCAAGGCGCTGCCATCGATCGACACCGTGGGCGTAGCCCTGCGGATCGATAACGCCATCGCCCTGATTGACGCGCTGCCAATGCTGGCCGACGAAAAGCCGGCCCTGCCGGCTCCCGTGGTCCGCCCGCGCAAGATGGATGTGAAGCCCAAAGCGGGTGTGAAGACGGCGCCTGCTCCTGTCGTGGCACCCGAACCGGACACCTACGCCAGCCGCGCGCAAGCCACCTGGCGCGCATGGTCGGACGAAATGTGGACCGATATTCGCCAGCTGATTCGCGTGCGCACGGTTGATTCGCCCGATGCACTGATGCTGTCGCCCGAGCAGGCTTACTTCATGCGCGAAAACCTCAAGCTGCGCCTGCTCAATGCGCGCCTGGCGCTGATGTCGCGTAACGAAACCGCCTTCCGCACCGACCTGCTGGCCGTGCAGGATGCGTTGGCCAAGCACTTCGACAACCGTGCTGCCAGCACCCAGAGCGCGCAGAATCTGCTGCGTCAGGTGCAAGCTCATAACGTGGCGATTGAAATGCCGTCGCTGTCGGACAGCCTGAATGCTGTGCGCAACTACAAGTCGAAGCCTTAAGCCATGCGATTACTTCTCTGGTTAGTCGCCCTGATGGCCGCTGCGATCGGTGTCGCCGTAACGGCCCGCTTCAATCCCGGCAATGTCGTGTTCTTTTATCCGCCGCACCGGATCGACATGTCGCTCAACTTGTTCGTGGTGCTGACGGCGGCGCTGTTCATCATCATGTACGGCATGCTGCGCGCCTTGCGCGCAACCGTGGCCATGCCGGCCAAGGTGGCCGCTTATCGTCAGCGCAAGCGTGAACGCGATGGCAACAAGGGCTTGCGCGACGCGCTCAAGGCCCTGTTCGAAGGCCGTTTCGGCCATGCCGAAAAAGCTGCCATGCGCGCTGCCGAACTGCCAGAAAACGCAGGCCTGGCCGCGCTGATCGGCGCGCGCGCCGCGCACCGCATGCGTCAGTCCAGCCGGCGTGACAACTGGCTGGCCGGCGTCGTCAACGACAACAGCCTCAAGACCGCACGTTTGATGACCATGACTGAGCTGCTGGTCGACGACCATCAGCCGGAAGCAGCTCTGGATGCGGTGGCTGAACTTAACGCTAGCGGCCAGCGCCATATCCACGCGCTGCAATGGTCCATGAAAGCGCACCAGCAGGCCAAGAACTGGCCCGAGGTGTTGCGCCTGGTCCGTTCGCTGGACAAGCACAAGGCACTGCATCCGGCGCTGTCGTCGCGCTTGCGCGAACTGGCCTACGAAGCGCTGCTGTCGGACAGCTCGCACGATGCCGAGTCGATCATGCGGGTGTGGTCGACCGTGCCAACGGCTGATCGCGTTAAACCTTACATCGCTGCGCGCGCCGCAACTGCGCTGAATGCGCGCGGCCTGCACGACGAAGCCCGCGCCACGGCAGAAGAAGCGCTGCGCGTGGAATGGGACGACCGCGTGGTGCGCGCCTACCGCGACGCTGCCGGCGGCGCCGGGTCGCCATCGCTGCTGGCACAGATCGAGCATTGCGAAGCCTGGATCAAGCAGCGCCCAACCGACGCCGAACTGGCGCTCACGCTTGGATCGCTGTGCCTGAAGCAGAAGTTGTGGGGCAAAGCCCAGCGCTATCTGGAGCAGGCCCTTTCCGACGCGAGCGAGCCGCGCATGGTGCGCGAAGCCCATTTGAAGCTGGCGCAGATGCACGAAGCGCTGGGCCAGCACGAAGAAGCGAACGCCCATTTCCGCCAGTGCGCACTGGCGAGCATCCTCTAAAATTGGGGCGCCGTTGCTGCGGCGCACCAATTGTCCCCGATTTTTCGTTATAATCACGCCATCACTACACCCCGCATTGAAGGATTCCCCATGAGTTTGAATAAAGTCTCTTCCGGCCGCGACGTGCCGAACGATTTCAACGTCATCATCGAAATTCCGATGAACGCCGATCCGATCAAGTACGAAGTGGACAAAGAGTCCGGCGCGATTTTCGTCGACCGCTTCATGGGCACCGCAATGCACTACCCGTGCAACTACGGCTACGTGCCGAACACCATCTCCGACGACGGTGACCCGTGCGACGTGCTGGTCATCACCCCGTTCCCGCTGATTCCTGGCGTTGTGGTTCGCTGCCGCGCTATCGGCGTGCTGAAGATGACGGATGAAGCGGGCGGCGATGCCAAGATTCTGGCGGTCCCTGTCGACAAGATCCTGCCGATCTACAAGCACTGGCAAAAGCCGGAAGACATGAATGAGCTGCGCCTGCAGCAGATTCAGCACTTCTTCGAGCACTACAAAGATCTGGAGCCAGGCAAGTGGGTGAAGATTGAAGGCTGGTTCGGTCCAGAAGACGCGAAACAAGAAATTCTGAATGGCGTTGCTGCATTCAACAAGCTCGAAAAAGCGTAAGTATTTTCGGACGAAGTAAAAAAGGCTGGCCGCTCACGCGACCAGCCTTTTTTTTACCTACATCGTCCTCGCGAAGGCGGGGACCCATTCCACGTTTGATCCGCCTTCACGCATGCGTGCTATGGGTCCCCGCCTTCGCGAGGACGATGTGTTGGGGCGTTACTTAATTTTGCGCATGCGCAGCTTGCCGACTATACCGGCAGGGAAGAAGTAGATCGACAGCACAAACAGCACCCCCAACCAAAGCATCCATCGATCCGGATGCAGCGAGTGCGCCAGCATCGGCACACCTTCCAGCGCGCTCGATCCCTGCGCCATCAGCGATTTCAGATAGTTCTGCGCGATGATAAACAGCGTTGCTCCCACGACTGACCCGTACATCGTCCCCATCCCGCCAATAACAACGATCAGCAAAATATCCGTCATGACCTCAAACCCCAGCATGGTCTTGGGCCCCACGTAACGCAGCCACAGCGCCATCAGCGCACCCGCCAGCGCCGCCACCAGCGCAGCCAGACAATTCGCCCAGATGCGGTACAAAACAGTGCGATAGCCCAGCGCCTCGGCACGGAATTCGTTCTCGCGAATGGCCTGCAATACCCGTCCGAACGGCGAATTGACCAGCCGAAGAAGGAACAAAAACAGCAGCAGGCAGCCAATGAACACGATGTAGTAGGTAATGATCTTGCCGTCCACCGTACGGCCAAACAAGTCATTCTCCAGCAGCTTGAAGCCAGGCGAGAGCAGTTCTGGCACGCTGAAGGTCTTGCCATCTTCGCCGCCCGTACAGTCCGACAGCTGCGACGCCAGCACCGCAAACGACGATGCCACCGCCAGCGTGATCATGGCGTAGAAGATCGCCCGCACGCGCAGGGCGAACAGTCCCACGATCAGCGCCAGTACTAGCGCCACTGCCAGCGAAATCAGCAGACCTGTGAACGCAGCGGTCCAAGTTGGCTCGTCCACGCTGGCCAGACCCAGGCCGACCCCGTAGGCGCCAATCCCGAAGAACATGGTGTGCGCGAACGAGACGATGCCGGTGTAACCAAGCAGCAGGTCGTAGGAGGCCACCAGCACGATGTAGACGCAGATGGTGGCCGCGGTGTTGAGAGGGCGCGCACCGCTGGTGACGAAAGGCGCAAGCGCCAGCCCCAGGAAGATCATCAGCAGAGCCACCGACAGGGCGCGGCTGCGCGGCAAATCGCCGGAAAGAAGTTGGGTCAGCATGGATGTCCTTTCAGCGACGCAGGTTCGAATACATGCCGGCTGGGCGCCAAAGCAAAATCACGATCATCAGCACAATGTTCGATATCAGCGCGAATTTGGGCGTCAGGAAGCCGGCGTAGTTGGCCACCAGTGCCATCAGCAGGGCGCCGATGAAGCAGCCGCCCACCGAACCCAGGCCACCGATGATGATCACGATGAAGACCATGACCATGATTTCGCTGCCCATTGCCGCCGTCAGGGTTTCTTTGTACAGGCCCCACATCACGCCACCCAGGCCAGCCAGCGCGGAGCCGGCCGCAAACACGGCCACGAAAAGACGCCGGATGCGGTAGCCCATGGCTTCAACCATTTCGCGGTTTTCCACGCCAGCGCGGATCAGCAAACCGATTTTGGTGCGGTTCAGAACCAGGAACATGGTGGCAAATACCACCAGCCCGATCACCACCGCAACCAGCCGGTATTTTTCAATCGCCGCGTCGCCCAGCACGATTGCGCCGCGCAAGCTGGTTGGCAGGGGCAGGGCGATCTGCTCGGCACCCCAGATCACGTTGATCAGCTGTTCGGCGACGATCATGCCGCCCATGGTGATGAGGATCTGCTTGAGGTGCTGGCCATACACGGGCGCGATGATGATGCGTTCAAACGCCCAGCCCAGCAGCGCGGTGGCCACCATTGCCACCGTGATGGCCAGGGCCAGCACGGACAGGTTCATGATCACGGAGTCGACTTCCAGCCAGCCGCGCATGGGAATGAGCACCAGCGTGGCAGCGTAGGCGCCGACCGAAACAAAAGCGCCATGGCCGAAATTAAGCACGTCCATCAGGCCGAAGACGAGCGTCAGTCCGCTGGCCATGATGAAGATCATCATGCCCATCGCCAGCCCGGCAACGGTGAGCGTGAGCCAGGTTGGCACGCTGCCCACCAGGGGCAGCATGGCCAGCATCAGGGCCGGCACCAGCAGCAGCGGTGCGATGTCGCGTTTGGCGGCGGGCAGGGCGGTATCGACCGGCGCCGCAGGCAGTACCGTGGGAGGGATTTGAAGGTCCATGTCGGCCTTTCTATTGGTGCGAGTCGAGCGCAAGCCCGAGCAGCCGCTGTTGCAGTTCCTGGTCGTCAGCCAGTGCGCGCATGGCGCCAGCGTGCACGACGCGGCCGTCATCCATGACCGAAACGGTGTCGCCCAGTGTTTTGACCACGCTGAAGTTCTGCTCCACCAGCAGGATGGTGGTGTCGCTTGCCTTCAGTTCGCGCAGGGCGGCAATCAGGCTTTGGATGATGGCGGGCGCCAGGCCTTTGGTCGGCTCGTCGATCAAGATCAGTTTGCGCGGCTCCACAATGGCGCGGGCAATGGCAACCATCTGCTTTTGTCCGCCCGAGAGATTGCCAGCCGGGTAGTGCCAGAATTTTTTGAGGGCAGGGAAAAAGCCGAATATCCATTCGACCCGGGCTTCGTCCAGCGCGCCGCTGCGCGCGGCCAGGTACAGGTTTTCGCGCACGGTCAGGTCGGAAAATACGGCCATTGATTCGGGCACGTAGGCAATGCCAGCCTGGGCGATGGCGGGCGTGGCCATGGCGGCGATCTCGCGCCCGTCGAATTTGATGCTGCCTGCGCTGGCCTTCCACAGGCCCATAATGGTGCGCAGGGTGGTGGTTTTACCGGCGCCGTTGCGGCCCAACAGTACCGACAGGCCGCCGCGCGGCACGGTCAGGTCCACGCCTTGCAAAATATGGTATTCGCCGATGTGCGTGTGCACGCCGGACAGTTGAAGAATCGGTTCAGACATGGGCAGGTGTTCCAAGGTAGGCTTCCTGGACGATGGCCGAGGCCATGACTTCGGCCGGATTGCCATCGGCGACCAGGGTGCCGTTGTGCAGGACGATGATGCGGTCGGCCAGCGAACGCACCACATCCATTTTGTGCTCGACCAGCAGAATGGTCTTTTTGCTTTCGGCCTTGACCTGGTGGATCAGGTCCAGCACGACCGGCACTTCGTCCACGCTCATGCCGGCGGTGGGCTCGTCGAACATCATGACCGCCGGTTCCAGGGCCAGCAGAATGGCCACTTCGAGCTTGCGTTTGTCGCCATGCGAGAGCGCGGCCACGTAGGAATCGCGCCGTTCGGCCAGGGCCACTCGCTCCAGGTAGTGCAGGGCGCGTTCAATCAGCAGCTTGTGACTGGACCAGATTGAAAAGATGTTCAAGCCGATGCCGGCCACGCTCTGCACCGCCAGACGCACGTTTTCGATGACCGTCAGGTGCGGGAACAGATTGGTCAGCTGGAAAGCGCGGCCGATGCCAAGCCGGGTACGGCGCGCGGCGCCAAATCGCGTGATGTCGGCGCCGTCCAGGAACACCTGGCCCGAGGTGGCGGGCAACTGACCCGACATCAGGTTGAAGTAGGTGGTCTTGCCGGCCCCGTTGGGGCCGACGATCACGGTCAGCGTGCCCGGATAAAAATCGGCCGTGACCTGGTTGACCGCAACGTGACCGCCAAAGCGGATCGTCAGGTCACGGGTCGACAGGGACGGCTTGCTCATCGCTTGTTCTTGACCGGTACCGGCAGCTCCGAGGCCGGGATCTCGCGCACTAGTTCCAGCAGGTCCCACTCGTCCTTCTGCTGCTTCTTGATGCGGAAGTGGTACATCGCCTGCAAGGCCTGGTGGTCTTCCTTGCGGAAGCTCATTTTGCCTTTGGGGGTGTCGAACTCCATGCCTTCCATGGTGGCGATCAGTTTTTCGCTGTCGGTCGATGGCGACTTGGTCAGCGCGGTGACGACGGCGCTGGCGGCAGCAAAGCCGCCGGCGGTAAACATATCGGGTGGGGATTTGAAGCGCTTGGTGTGCTCGGCCACCAGCCAGTCGTTCATTTTGTTTTTCGGGAAGGCGTAGTAGTAATAGATGGTGCCTTCGGTACCGGCGTAGTTCTTCCAGGTTTTCATCACGGGCAGAATGTTCCCGCCGGGGGCCAGGGCAATGCCGTAACGCTCGGGCTTCATGTCGGCCAGCTTGTTCATCGGGTTGGGGCCAGCCCAGACGATGCCAAGCACGCGCGGTTGCGGCTTGTCTTTCAGCGCGTCGAAGATGCGCTGGGCCGAGGCGGTGAAGTCGCTGGCGTTTTGCGGTGCGTACTCTTCGTGCACCACCGTGGCTTTGCTGCCGGTGGCGGCCAGGGCTTCCTTGCCGGCCTTGACAGCGTCTTTACCGAAGGCGTAGTCCTGCGCCAAAAAGGCGACGCTGCCGGTCTTGAGCGTTGATGCGGCGGCCAGGCCGTCCTGCATCGAATTGCGGGCAGTGCGGAAGATGTAGCGGTTCCATTTGTCGCCGGTAATGGCGTCGGCCACGGCCGGCTCGACGATCAGCACTTTTTTGTATTCCTTAGCGACCGGCAGCATGGCAATGGCCGAGCCGGACGAACTGGTGCCGACCGCGATGTCGACCTTGTCGTCACCATACGCTTCGGCCAGCAGGGTCCGGCCCAGATCGGGCTTGCTCTGGTCGTCCTTGACGATGACCTTGAGCTTGCGGCCATTGATGGTCATTTTGCCGCCAGTGAGGTACTCCAGGCCCATCATGAATCCGGTTTCGGTTTCCTTGGCATAGGCTTCGAGTACGCCGGTTTTGCCGGCGATGAGGGCGACCTTGAGGTCGTCCGCGGCCAGGGCAGGGTGGGCTGCGCTGCCGCCAACAATGGCTGCAAGTGCCAGTGCGATGCTTGTTTTTTTGTTCATGCTGTCTCCTAAAATCATGCGTTCAATCGACTTGCGACAGAAACCGTTGTATCGCTTCGCGCGCCGGCGGCTCGGACAACATGGGCGCGTGGCCCACGCCGGGCACTTCGGCGTAGTGCATGGCTGGTGCCGCGCGCCGCATGTAGCTGGCCTGTTCTTCTTCGACCAGGTCGGACAGCGCGCCGCGCACCAGCAGCAACGGGCGTTTGCGGCCCAGGCGCCGGAACGCCACACGGCCCATCCAGGAGGTGGGCTTCAGGCGCCCGGTCTGGATCGGCAAAGCGATGTTGGGATCGTACCTCAGTACTAGCTGGCCCTGCTCATTTTGCGCAAACGCGCGCTCGGCCCACTTGCGCCACTCGGCGCTGTCGTTGGCGGGGAAGGCGGACAGGTTTATGTCGCGCAGGTAGTTGGCAGCGTCGTCCCACGAGTCGAGCGCGCAGCCTTTACCCGCGTATCCGGCAATGCGGCTCAGGCCCTTGGTGGACATGATTGGCCCAACGTCATTCAATACGGCGGCGGCAATCAACTTCAGTTTGCGCAGCGCCAGTGTCATGGTGATGATGCCGCCCATCGAGGTGCCGACAAATACGGCGCGCTCGATGCCCAGATCGTGGGCCAGCTTGATGACGTCGCCGGCGTAGATCATGGGGTTGTAGTTGGCGGGCGATGGGTCGTGGGCAGATCGGCCGCGCCCGCGCACATCCAGCGCGATCACGCGCCGGCCCTGGGCCGCAATCCAGGGCGCCAGCTCGTCAAAGTCGGCCGAATTGCGGGTCAGGCCGTGCAGGCAGATGACCGGCAGGCGTGCGGGCCCGCTGCTGGCCGGGTAATCGCGTGCGTACAGCGCCAGGCCATCGGTGCTGGTAAAACTGAGGTCGGCGTATGTGGACACGGCAGGTTTCATCCTGTGGATTTTGGAACGCAGCGACCCGGCGGCAGGCCGTGGGGCCTGCCGCGAGGCGCAGTACAGTCGGTACAGCCGGGAGCTTCTTAGAAGCGGTATTCCAGGGTGGCCGACACGGTGCGTGGATTGCCGTAGAAGGCGGTGAGCGTACCTTCGAAGCCCAGCGTCGGGAACACATAGCCGCCGGTCTTGTAATGCTCGTTGCCCAGGTTTTTGCCATGCAGGCCAGCGCGGATCTTGCTGTCGGCGCTGGTCCAGATGACGCTGGCGTCATACAGCGTGTAGGCTTCCTGGTCCAGGGCGGAGGCGTACTCGAACTGGTAGGTGTCGTCGCGGTACGATGCTGCGCCGGTCAGGGTCAGGGTGCCAGCCGTGCCCATCATTGGCAGTGGAATGTCGTAGTTCAGGCGCAGGTTGGCCGAATTCTTCGGCGTGTTCTGGAAGAAGCGCTGGCCAGCCACGTTGACGATGGTCGGCACGCCGCCCACGATCTGCGAGGTCAGGAACTGGGTGTACTTGGCATCCAGGCGGCTGTACATGGCCGACATGCTGAACTGGTCGGTCAGGCGCGCAGTGGCTTCGATTTCCAGACCTTTGATCTTGGCCTTGCCGGCGTTGGTGGTGACGCCAGCAAAGCTGTCGTCCACGCCGTCGTTGTTGGTGTCCACCGCCACGGAACCAGGAATCTGCACATCTTTGTACTTGCTGTCGAAGATGGCGATGTTGGTCAGGATGCGGTTATTGTTGTAGGCCGACTTGAGGCCCAGCTCCAGCGTGTCGATGATTTCTGGCTTGTAGCCAGCACGGGCAGTGGCCTGGCTGATCTTGGTGCCCACCACATTCATGCGCGGATCGAAGCCGCCGCCTTTAAAGCCGCGTGCCCACGAACCGTAGATGTTCTGTTCTGGCGAGTATTTGTAGGCCAGGCTGACTTTCGGGGTGAACTTCTTGTCTTCGCGGTGCAGTTCGCCGTGGGTGAAGTCGGTATCGGTGCGGAACAAGACAGCGGCAGGGTTGCCCAGATCGGGCGTGCCGGCAAGGCCCAGGTAGATCTGACGCAGGATGCTCGCATCGCGCTTGTCGACCGTGTAGCGTCCACCCAGCGTGACGCTGAGCGCATCGCTGAAGTTGTAGCTGCCGTCGGCAAAAATCGCCCAGGCCTTGGTGTCGATGTCGCCACGGGTGTAGGTGGAGCTTGGGAACGCGCCGTTCAACACGGTGTCGAAGATATTGAAGGCGTTGGCGTCGATGTAATAGACGCCTGCGATGCCCTGTACTTTTTCGCCGGTGTATGTGGCTTGCAGCTCCTGGCTGAACTGCTTGTTCTTGTACAGCGCGGGTACGTGGAAGTCGGTCAGCTGCATCGAATCGAAGTCGATCGGCGCGTACGATTTGTCGCGGCGGGATGCGGTGATCGATTTGAGCAGCAGCGTGTCGCTGACGCGGTACTCAATGGTGGCGGCCACGCCATGAGCGGTGATTTCCTGCTCCTTGCCCAGCGCTGTGGTCAGGTTGGCGGTGGTGTCGTACACATTGCCCAGTATCGGTGCGCCGCTGGTGCGGCCAGGGATCAGGCGGTGGCCGTTGCGTGGATTGGAGTCGTCCTGGGTGGCGTCAGCGGCGATGCGGATGAACCAGTCCGAGGTGGGCGTAAATTCTGCCGAAATGCGGCCGGCGGTGACGTCTTTGTCGTAATTGTCCTGGCCGGTCGTGAGGTTTTTACCAAAGCCGTTGCGCTGGAAGGTGCCGATCGAGCCGCCAATGCGCAGCGTGTCGGTAACTGGCGTGCTGGCAGTGATGAGGGCTTCTTTCTGGCCGTAGTTGCCGAGTGTGCCGCGCACGCGGATGTCGGTCTTGGGCGCCAGTTTGCGGGTCACGTATTTGACGGCGCCGCCAATGGTGTTGCGGCCATAAAGCGTGCCTTGCGGGCCGCGCAGAACTTCGATGCGCTCGACGTCGTAGATGTCGGCCACGGCGCCTTGCGGGCGGGCCAGGTACACATCGTCGAGATAGATGCCGACGCCCGCTTCAAAGCCAGCCAGGGGATCCTGCTGGCCCACGCCGCGGATGAAGGCGGTCAGGGTGGAGTTGGTGGCGCGCGAAGCCTTGAGGGTGGTGTTTGGCAGCGACAGGGTGAGGGCGGTGATGTCCGGGATGCCCTGCTTGGAAATCTGGTCGGCGTTGAATGCGGTAACCGAGACCGGCACGTCCTGCAGCGTTTCTTCGCGGCGGCGGGCGGTGACCACGACCACGGCCGGGTTGCTATCGGCGGCGGTGGCCGACGCGGGTGCTGCGCCACCGGCCGTTTGTGCGTGTGCGGCGCCAACCGAAGTGCCCATCAGGGCGATGGCGGCGGCCACGGAGCGGGTCAGTAACTTCAGCTTGGTGTTGGTATGATCCATGAGGCAAGTCTCCTAGTTTTTTTATTTGTGATATGCGGTCGTGATCGCATGGCCTGCAGTGTGCCCTCATTCGATTTTGTCCGAAAGATAATGACACGCCCAAGCATTGTGCAAAAATGCACAATGCGAGCTAAGGTACTGGCATTATTGGGCGTACGTACAATTTCCCCCACACTTTTGATGCGCCGCAACGTGTTGTTTCCGTGGTTTGGTGTTCACTTGTGCACTAGTGCACAATATGTCGCACAAATACAAAATAACGAGAGACAACATGCATACCCTGCCCGAATGGACCGATCTGCGGTTCTTTCTTGAACTGGCACGTGCCGGTACCTTGTCCGGCGCCTCGCGCCGTCTTGAGGTCGAACACACCACGGTGGCGCGCCGCATCGACCGTCTGGAAGCGCAGCTTGGCACCACCTTGTTCGACCGCAGCCGCGAAGGTTACGAGCTGACCGACATGGGTCAGGCGCTGCTGCCGCACGCCGAAGCGATGGAGAGCGCAGCCCTGGCGGCCACCGAGCAGTTGAGCGGGGCCGAAGTGGCAGTACATGGCGTTGTGCGACTGGGCGTGCCGGAGCTGTTTGCGGTGCGCGTGGTGCCGCCGCTGCTGGTGAATCTGTTGCAGGCCAACCCGGAATTGAATGTGGACTTGCTGGTGCTGCCGCGCTTTGCCAACCTGGCCAACCGCGAGGCCGACTTGGGCGTGATGCTAGATCCGCCCACCACAGGGCGCTACATGATCACCAAACTGGCCACCTTCCGGCTGTACGTGTATGCCTCGCCCGATTACCTGGCGCGCCACAAGCCGATACGCGAACATGCGGATCTGGCCCAGCACGACTTTGTCGATTACGTGCAGGACCGACTGGCCAGCCGCGAGCTGACTTATCTCGACGAATTAGGATTCACGCCGCGCCGGCGCTTGTGCTGCACCGGCATGCCGGCCCAGATCGAGGCGGCGTCGCTGGGCATGGGACTGATCATGGCGCCACCGTATGCGGTGCCCAATGATGGCCGTCTGGTGCGCGTGCTGGACCAGTTTTTTGCGGAGCGATCGTTCTGGCTGGCCGCGCCGACCGATCTATATCGTCTGCAGCGGGTGCGCGCCGTGTGGAACATGCTGCGCGATTTTGCCGACAGCCAGCCGTCGCTATTTGTGCACGACCGCGACGAACCCGGGCGCGCACGGCGGCGCGCTTAGATCCTACAGAGGATCGTGGCAGCAGACACAGAGCTTGTTGCCATCAAGGTCGCGGAAGTAGGCGCCGTAATAGTTGGCGTGGTAGTGCGGGCGCAGACCCGGCGCGCCTTCGCTAACTGCACCGTGTACAAGCGCGGCTGCGTAGGCTGTGTCGACGGCCGCGCGCGATGGGGCCAGCAACGCGACCATCTGGCCATTGCCGCTGGCCTGCGCTTGCTGGTCGAACGGACGTGCAATCACAAACAGGGGTTGCGGCTGACCAGGCGCCGTCCAGCCGGCCCACGGCTTCTGGGCGTCGGCGAACTTGGCTTGCATGCCCAGCGCATCCATCACGGCGCCATATAACGCCAACGCGCGCTCATAGTCGGTGATGCCGATGAAGACGTGCGAGATCAAGACGGTTCCTTGAAGGGATTGCGGTCGTTCAGTTCGTCGATGTAATCGTCGATACCGCCTTTTTCGCGCTCCAGGAAGCGTTCGATCGCATCGGAGAAGGCAGGGTGCGCCAGCCAGTGCGCGGACCAGGTGCGGGTGGGCAGAAAGCCCCGTGCCATTTTGTGTTCGCCCTGCGCACCGCCTTCGAAGACGGCGATCTTCTGTTCAATGCAGAACTCCAGCGGCTGGTAGTAGGCCGCTTCGAAGTGCAGGCAAGGGACGTGTTCGAGCTCGCCCCAGTAACGGCCATACAGCGTATCCGCATTGTGGATGACCAGCGAGGCGGCGATCCGTTTGCCATTGCGCTCTGCGATCACGAGCAAAACGTTCTCCGGCATGGTCTGCCAGATGCGCAGGAAAAAGTCGATGTTCAAGTAGGGCGAGGAATGGTGTGCCTTGTATGTACGCTGGTAGCAGCGGTTGAAAAAGACCCAGTCATCCTCGGTGGTGTCGGCGCCACGCACACGGCGCAGCGTGACGCCCGCGTCCATGACCTTGCGCCGCTCGGCGCGGATGTTCTTGCGCTTTTTCTTTTCCAGCGTGTCCAGAAATTGGTCGAAGTCGCGGTACCCAGCGTTTAGCCAGTGGAACTGCACGCCGCTGCGCAGCATGAAGCCCGCGTCTTCCAACTGCTTCGCCTGTGCTTCGGGTGGATACAGGATGTGGGTGGACGACACTTCGGACGCCTGTTGTGTGGCGCGCAGCACCTGCAGCAGGGCAGCCCGGGCATTCTCGTCGCGTGCCATCAGGCGCGCGCCTGTGACAGGCGTGAATGGAATGGCCGACAGCAGTTTGGGGTAATAATCGACCCCGTTGCGCTGGTAGGCGTCGGCCCATGCCCAGTCGAATACGTACTCGCCGTAGCTGTGCATTTTGACGTACAGGGGCAGGGCGGCGACCAGCTCCGCGCCGTCGTGCAGGGTGAGGAATTGCGGCTGCCAGCCAGTTTCCGCACATGCACTGCCCGATTCGTGCAGCGCGTGCAGGAAAGCGTAGGACAGGAAGGGATTGGCGTCGGCCTGGGCGTTGACCAATGCGTCCCAGTCGGCCTGGCCGATCTCGGACAGGGAAGAGGCAATATGCGTGCGATAATTCATAGGCCCATTCTACGCAAAAAGGCGCGCGCCGTTTTTCCGTGCGCGGCGCCGCTCTGCCATTTACAGGATTGACCGGATGACAAACGAATTCTTGAACCTCTACTCGCACGGCTTTGCGCGGGTAGCGGTGGCCACCCCGCGCTGCCGGATCGCCGACCCGGCCTTCAACGCGGCCCAGACCATCGCGCTGGCCCTGCAGGCGCGCGAGCAGGGTGCGCTGCTGGTTGCATTCCCTGAGCTGGGCCTGTCGGCCTACACCTGCGACGATCTGTTTCACCAGGCAGCGCTGCTCGACGCCTGCGAAGCGGCGCTGGGCGAAGTGGTTAAAGCATCGGCCGGACTGAACCTGGCCATGATTGTCGGCCTGCCGCTGCGGGTCGATCACCAGCTGTTCAATTGCGCGGCAGTTGTGGCCAATGGCGCGATTTTGGGCGTGGTTCCCAAATGCTACCTGCCGAACTACGGCGAATTTTACGAAGCGCGCCAGTTCAGCGCCGCCGACAGCGCTGTCTCGAGCCAGATTACACTGCTGGGGCAGGACGTGCCGTTTGGGGCGAATCTGCTGTTCGACGTGGCGAATGTGCCCAATATGCGCTTCCATATCGAGATTTGCGAAGACGTGTGGGTGCCGATTCCGCCGTCGTCGTTTGCGGCGCTGGCCGGGGCCACAGTGCTGGTCAACCTGTCTGCTTCCAATGTTTTGGCGGGCAAGAGCGGCTATCGGCATCAGCTGGTGGCGCAGCAGTCGGCGCGTTGCCTGGCCGCGTATTTGTACACCTCGGCCGGTCTAGGTGAATCGTCGACCGACATGGCCTGGGATGGCCAGAACCTGATTTACGAAAAAGGCGAACTGCTGGCCGAAGCGGTCCGCTTCCAGGACGATTCGCACATCGTGTTTGGCGACGTGGACCTGGAGCGCCTGTCGCGCGAGCGCATGCACACGACCACGTTCGCGCATTCGGTACGGCGCCATGCGCACGAGGTGGCGGCGTTCCGCGTCGTCAGCGTGGATCTCGCGATCGCGCGTGACAAGGCGCTGCCGCTGGCGCGCACCGTGGCGCGCTTCCCTTACGTGCCTGCCGATCCGGCGCTGCGCGACGAGCGCTGCACCGAGGTCTATAACATCCAGGTGCAGGCGCTGGTGCAGCGGCTGTCGCAAAGCGGCATGAAGAAGGTGGTGATCGGCATTTCGGGCGGGCTCGATTCGACCCATGCGCTGCTGGTGTGCGCCAAGGCGATGGACCGGCTGTCGCTGCCACGCTCGAACATTCTCGCGTACACCATGCCTGGCTTTGCGACCAGCGAGCGCACGCTGCGTCAGGCGCGCGAGCTGATGGAGGCGGTCGGCACCACGGCCCACGAAATCGACATTCGTCCAAGCTGTATCCAGATGCTCAAGGACCTGGGCCATCCTTACGCCGAGGGCACCGAGGACTACGACATCACGTTCGAGAACGTGCAGGCGGGCGAGCGTACCAGCCATCTGTTCCGGCTGGCGAACTTCAATCAGGCCATTGTGGTGGGAACGGGCGACTTGTCCGAGCTGGCGCTGGGCTGGTGCACCTACGGCGTGGGCGACCATATGTCGCACTACAACGTGAACGCCAGCGTGCCCAAGACCTTGATCAGCCACCTGGTGCGCTGGGTGGCCGAAACGGGGCAGATTGGGACCGAAGGCTCGGGCACGCTGCTGGCAGTACTCGATACCGAGATCAGTCCCGAGCTGGTGCCCGGCAAGGCAGGCGAAGACAAGCCCGCGCAAAGCACCGAAAACACGATCGGACCGTACGAGCTGCAGGACTTCAACCTGTACTACATTCTGCGCTACGGGTTTGCACCATCGAAGGTGGCCTTCCTGTCTTACTGCGCCTGGCAGGAAAAGTACCAGCTATCGGCGATTAAAAAGCACTTGCGCACGTTTGTGTGGCGCTTCTTCCAGACCAGCCAGTTCAAGCGCTCCTGCGTGCCGAACGGGCCCAAGGTCGGCAATGGGGGCTCGCTGTCGCCGCGCGGCGACTGGCGTGCGCCTAGCGACGCCGAAGCCGCAGTCTGGCTCGCGAATCTGAAAACCATCCCCGACGAGCTGCCATAGCCATATGTCTCCAATTTGATCCACCGCAAGGTTTTTGTTGATCATATACACGATATTCCGTTATCAACAACGGAAAGGTGTTGCGATGAAACTCAAATTCCTCGGTGCAACAGGGACCGTGACCGGGTCTAAATATCTGGTCACGAGCGGCAGCAAGCAAGTCCTCGTCGATTGCGGCTTGTTCCAGGGCTACAAGCAACTGCGGCTGCGCAACCGCAGCATCTTTCCAGTGCCGCCTTCGGAGATCAGCGCGGTGGTACTGACGCATGCGCACCTTGATCACAGCGGCTATCTGCCGCTGCTGATCAAGGATGGCTTCCGGGGCAAGATCTACTGCAGCGCTGCCACCTTTGACCTGTGCAAAATTTTACTGCCTGATAGCGGCCACCTGCAGGAAGAGGAAGCCAATTTCGCCAACCGGCACGGCTATGCAAAGCACAGTCCCGCGTTGCCGCTGTATTCCGAGGCGGACGCCGTTCGCGCACTCAAGTTCTTTGCGCCGGTCGAATTCGGGACCCGTTTTTCTGTCAGCGAGGGCATCGAGGCGGAACTATCGCTCGGCGGGCACATTCTGGGGGCTGCTATCGTCACCTTGTACTGCGAGGGCAAGACCGTGGTGTTCTCCGGCGACCTGGGGCGCCAGAACGATCCGGTGATGGTGGCGCCGACCCCGATTGCCAACGCAGACTATCTGGTGGTCGAGTCGACCTACGGCGACAAACGCCACGATCCGGCCGACCCGCTGATCCTGCTGGGCCAGACCATTCGCGAGACGGCTGCGCGCGGCGGTGTGACGATCATTCCGTCGTTCGCCGTAGGACGGGCGCAGTCGCTGCTGTACGATATGTTCCGGCTCAAGGAGCGCGGCGAGATTGCCGCCTATTTGCCGATTTACTTGAACAGCCCGATGGCGGCTGACGCCACGGCGCTGTACCAGAAGCATTTGCACCAGCATCGGCTCAGCCATGAGCAGTGCAATGCCATGCGTCACGCAGCCACCATCGTCAACAGCGTGGAAGAATCAATCGCGCTCAATGAACGCACCGTGCCGATGGTGATTGTGGCAGCCAGCGGCATGGCCACGGGCGGGCGCGTGCTGCACCACCTGAAAGCGTTTGCTTCAGACCCGCGCAACACGATTCTGTTTGCCGGCTTTCAGGCCGGTGGCACGCGCGGCGCAGCCATGCTCGAAGGCGTCCCGGCCATCAAGATCCACGGCGAATATGTGCCGGTGCGGGCCCAGGTCAAGCAGATCACCAATTTATCGGCCCATGCGGATGCGGACGAAATCCTGGGCTGGCTGGGCCAGTTTAAAACGCGGCCGCAGCGCACCTTCATCACCCACGGCGAGCCGGCCGCTGCCGACGCGCTGCGCCTGCGCATGCAGAACGAACTGCGCTGGCCTTGCGAGGTTCCCGGCTACCTCGATGAAGTGGATTTGACATGAGCGGGGGCGCCAGCCTGCGCATGCGGCGCCTGGGTATCGATACTTATCAGGAACCGGTGGCGTATATGCGCAGCGACTGCAATGTGTGCAAGTCGGAAGGGTTCGAAGCGCGCTCGCGCATCGAGTTGTGGCGTGCCGGCACGTGCGTGGTGGCGACCTTGAACGTGGTGCATTTTGATTTGCTCGCCGGGGACGAGATTGGTCTGTCTGAAGCTGCCTGGCGCGCGCTGGGCGGCGATGACGGCGACGCGGTGCTGGTGAACCACCCGGCGCCGCTGCTGTCGTTTTCCTCGGTGCGCGCGAAGATTTACGGCCGTCCGCTCACTGGCGACGCGGCCGGCGCCATTATCAGCGATGTCAGTGCCGGACGCTATTCGGACATCGAACTGGCTGCCTTCATCACGGCATGCTCGGGCGGCCGGCTGGATACGGCCGAGACCATTGCGCTCACGCGTGCCATGGCAGGCGCCGGCCAGCGCCTGCACTGGGATAGCGATATCGTGGTCGACAAGCACTGTGTGGGCGGTTTGCCCGGCAACCGCACGACCTTGCTGGTGGTGCCAATTGTGGCTGCGTGCGGCTTGATCATGCCGAAAACCTCATCGCGTGCCATTACGTCGCCCGCAGGGACGGCAGACGCGATGGAAACGCTGGCTCCGGTCGCACTCGGGTTGCCGGACATGCGCCGGGTCGTGGAGCAGGAAGGCGGCTGCATCGTCTGGGGCGGCGCGGTGGCGCTCAGCCCCGCCGACGACTTGTTGATCCGGGTTGAGCGCCCCCTTGGACTGGACAGCGATGGCATGCTGGTGGCGTCAGTCCTGTCGAAGAAAATCGCGGCCGGTTCGACCCATGTGGTCATCGATATTCCCGTCGGGCGCACCGTCAAGGTCCGTTCGGCCGACAGCGCGCGGGCGCTGGGGGAACGCCTGATCCAGGTTGGCGCGGCGCTCGGCATCACGGTGCAAGTGGTAGCCAGCGATGGCACCCAGCCGGTCGGGCGCGGTATTGGTCCTGCCCTTGAGGCCTTTGACGTGCTGGCGGTGCTGCAAAACCAGGCCGATGCGCCCGACGACTTGCGCCAGCGCGCATTGTTGCTGGCCGCCTCGGTCCTGGAAATGGGGGGCAGAGCCGGGCCGGGCCAGGGTATGGCGCTGGCGCGGGAAACGCTGGCGTCCGGCCTGGCCTGGCGCAAGTTCCAGTCCATCTGCGAGGCTCAGGGCGGCATGCGGTCACCGCCGCGCAGCGCCCATACCCACGTATTGGAAGCGCAGCATCGCGGGCAGGTGGTAGCAATTGACAACCGGTTGCTCGCGCAGGTGGCCAAGCTGGCCGGCGCGCCAACGGCGAAGGCCGCCGGGCTTGTGTTTCATGCGCCGCTGGGAACAACGCTGGAAGTGGGCCAGCCCCTGCTGACGCTGCATGCGGAATCGCCTGGTGCGCTCGCTTATGCGCGCGCGTTTGCCGAACGCCAGGAACATCTTGTCACGATTCAGTCCTGACGGTGGGCCGTGCCAGCGAACCGTGTCACGCGCGTTTAGCCGGCACAAGAACGATCTCCCCCACCACTTCAAAAGACGGAAGAACGAACAATGGCATTTGAATTGGAAAGCACACGTGCGCTCGCAGTCGCACTTGGTTGCGGACTGCTGATTGGGATCGATCGCGAGCGCCGCAAGGGCACTGGTCCCGGCCGAGGCTACGCCGGTCTGCGCAGCTTTGCTCTTACCGCGCTTGGTGGCGCTCTAGCGCAGTTGAGCGCAGGCGCGCTGGTGGCAGCTGGCGCCTTGCTGGTCGTGGCGCTGAGCGTCGTTGCCTGCTGGCGCGACCGTTCCGATGATCCCGGCATCACCACCGAACTGGCGCTGTTCGTGACTTACCTGCTTGGCGTAACAGCGGTAAGCCATCCAGAGGTTGCGGCGGGGAGCGCCGTCGTTGTGGCAGCGATGCTGCATCTGCGCAGCCACATGCACCATTTTGTACGTGATTGCCTCAAGGACCATGAATTGCGTGACGGATTGGTGCTGGGCGCAGCGGCCCTGGTGCTGTTGCCTTTGCTGCCAGACGGACGCACTGCCTGGCTTCTGGGAATTAACCCTCACCGTTTGCTGGGGCTGGCAATTCTGATCATGACGATCCAGGCGGCGGCGCATGTGGCGCTGCGCATTGCCGGTGCCAGGCTCGGCATGGCTTTATCGGGGCTGGCATCAGGCGTTGTGTCCAGCGTGGCGACCACGGCTGCCATGGGCGCCAGGGCCAAGGGTGACCCGCGCCTGTTTGGGGCATGCGTCAGCGGGGCGCTGATGTCGAACGTCGCGACCTTCTTTTTGCTACTGCTCGTCACGTTGACGGTGGCGCCGGGACAAATCGGCGTGCTGGCGCCGCTGATCGGCGCGGGCGGCGTGGGCACCATGCTGGTCGCAGCAATCAGCATGACGCTGCAGGGCAAGGCTGGCAGCAGCGTTGACGCCAGCGGACATGCGTTCAGTCTGCGCCAGGCGTGTGGCTTTGCCGTGATTTTAAGTGCAGCCAGTGTGGGCATGGCCTACGCCAACGCCTGGCTTGGTTCCCAAGCCGCGTGGGCTGGCGCCGTGCTGGCCGGACTACTCGATTTTCACGCGGCGGCGGCATCGGTATTGTCACTGGCCGCCGCCGGTACTGTTGGCGCACGCGATGCCGAACTGGCGCTGCTCCTGGCATTGTCGGCCAACACGCTGAGCAAGCTGGTCGCCGCGTTTGCCGCCGGTAGTTTTGCCTATGGCATCAGGACCGGGCTGGGATTGCTGGCGATCCTGCTGGCCGCATGGCTGCCGCTATTGCTGGGTGTGGGCCACTGAAACGTTTAGAATAGGGGGAAGGTTCGACTTTTAATTTGGAGAATAACGATGAAACAGATTACCTGCGTGATCAAGCCATTCAAACTCGATGAAGTGCGTGAAGCGCTGGCCGAAGTCAACGTGACCGGCCTGACCGTGACCGAGGTGAAGGGATTCGGCCGTCAGAAGGGCCATACCGAGCTGTATCGCGGTGCCGAATATGTGGTCGACTTCCTGCCGAAAGTGAAGATCGAGGTGGTGGTGGACGACAGCATGTCCGAGCAAGTGGTCGATGCCATCATCAAGGCTGCGCGCACCGGCAAGATCGGCGACGGCAAGATCTTTGTGCAGGATGTGGAGCAGGTCATTCGTATCCGGACTGGCGAAACGGGACCGGAGGCGGTTTAAATTTGCGACTGTCCAAGGCTCGACCGATACGACCGGCCGGGCGTGGGCAGCGTGCGTGGTAGCGTCGTCTTTGAGGTGTAAGGTGCGCTACCTGGCGGGTTCTTTCATGTTTCGATAAAGCTTGAGCACAGTGTTCCTTTTCTATGGTCGGAAGGTGGACGTTGTCATGATCCGCCATACATCCTCAATGAAGACCAGAGTGAAGTCGTAATCGTTGGCAGCGCCACCGTTGTACCTGACGTAGATGATGTCGTCCTGCATATCCACGATGACGTTCCAGGCTTGCATATCTTGCGGATGGACCGAGCTACCGGGTAATTCCGTGGTCACCATTTTGTCTTCCGAACCATAGATATCATAGTGCGCGATGGTGGGCGTCACACCGGCCTGAATTGCGGCCTCCGACTGGGGGCCAGAGCCGCACAGCACTTCGTAAGCAAGGCGGGTGGCACCAGTTGGGGCATTGGCGCCGGCAAGCGTAGCCACTTCCGTGGCAATGCGCCGCACCTCGTCCGGCTTGCACGCGTTTATTTTCGTTGCGGTTTTCGGTGGCGTTGTTTTTTTCTTGCCGGCTGGTGCGGCGCCGGCCACGCCCATGCAGGCAAGCGACAGAATCAACAGCGATACAGCCTTGGTGTAATTCATTTTGTTCCTTTTCTCGCTTAAAGTTGCAGCGCATGTATGCAGCGCATGTATGCAGCGGTGCTGTGCGTGGCGAAGAAAGCGATCAGGCTAAATGGAAAAAATTGGCGAAATGGGGCGCGCGCTTTCACTGGATTCAGCGACCCATGCGCATATCGAATTTCCAGGTAATCAGCCGCAAGCCGGTAATCACGGTGGCGCTGGACCACAGCGCCAAATCCGGCTCTGCGCCGAATTTTTTCATAATCAAATACATCCAGCTGCCGATAAAAGCGCAGATGGCATATGGTTTCCCGTCGCGGAATACCATCGGCACTTCGTTACAGACAATGTCGCGCAGTACGCCGCCGAAAATCCCGGTGATCACCCCCATCATCGAGGCGATAAAGATCGGCATGTTCGCTTCCAGCGCAGACGCCACGCCAGCAATCGAAAACAAGCCAAGGCCAATTGCATCGGCAATGACGATCATGCGTTCGGAGACCACCTGCCGCAATGTACGAATGGCGGGGGCGGCGATCAAAGCCAGAATGAAGATGAGAATTGCGTATTCCTGGTGCGTGACCCAGAACAGGGGACGGCGGTCGAGCAGAATGTCGCGCAGGGTGCCGCCGCCAAACGCGGTGATGAAAGCGACGGTAAATACGCCCACCAAATCCATGCGCTTGCGGCGCGCTTCGATAAAACCGGAGAACGCGCCAACCAGAATCGCCAGGATTTCAATAAACTTTATGAGGGTCATGCAGTATGGATGGGCAGTGGCGACGCCGCTAGCCTAACATGCCATACAGATACTTGGTAGGGCGCTTAGCCGATCTTGGCAGTGAGGGCAGCGCGCAGCAGCACGATCAGGGCGCCATGGCTGCGGCCGTCGACATTGGCAGCGCAAAAGGCGATGACGTCGTCTTTTTGTTCGAGCCAGCTGTGCACCATGGAGCGCAAGACGGGCTCGCCGCCGGCCGAACCCAGGCCTTTGCCGTGAATCACGCAGACACAGCGCAGCTTGCGCCTGGCTGCGCGTGCCAGAAAGTCGCCCAAGGCATCGCGCGCGGTATCGCGGCGCATGCCGTGCAGGTCGAGCTCATCTTGCACGGGCCAGTGGCCCTTGCGCAATTTACGCACGACGTCGGAACCGACGCCGGCGCGGGTAAAGCTGAGGCTGGGGTCGTCGTCGAGCAGGTGGTCAACCTCGAAGGCGTCGGAAAGGGACTCGCGCAGCACGGCCGCATCGTCTTCGGCCTGGGTGCGCGGACGCGCCGGCTTGATGGTGACGTTGATGCCGGGCGGGGCGTTGGGCACATACCGGTTCGATTCAGGCAGCTTTTTCACGCCGCCCAGCGCGGTGCGGAACAGGCCGGCTTCTTGCCGGGCCACTTGTTCACGCTTTTCACGCTCGGCTTTTTCGATGGCGCGCGCCTGTTCCTGGTCCTTGAGTGCTTCTTTCAAGGCTTTAAGATCGGCAAAATCCTTCATCGACGGCATTGCTTCCTCAGTCTTCCAGGGCTTCCAGGTAACGCTGTGCGTCCAGGGCCGCCATGCAACCGGTGCCTGCGCTGGTGATGGCCTGGCGGTAAATGTGGTCCTGCACGTCGCCCGCTGCAAAGACACCGGCAATGCTGGTGGCGGTGGCCATGCCTTCGAGACCGGTTTTGGTCACGATATAACCGTTTTTCATTTCCAGCTGGCCTTCGAAAATGCTGGTATTCGGCTTGTGGCCGATGGCAACGAACAGGCCATGGACCTTCAGCGGGGTGATCGCGCCATCGACTGTCGACTTGATGTTGATGCCGGTAACGCCACTGTCGTCGCCGGTGACTTCTTCCAGCGTGTGGTTGTACTTGATGACGATTTTGCCTTCGGCTGCCTTGGCGTTGAGGCGGTCGATCAGGATGGCTTCGGCGCGGAACTTGTCGCGGCGGTGGATGATGGTGACCTTGGTGGCAATGTTGGACAGGTACAGTGCTTCTTCCACGGCGGTGTTACCGCCGCCAACGACAGCGACTTCCTGGTTACGGTAGAAGAACCCGTCGCAGGTGGCGCAGGCGGACACGCCCTTGCCCATGAACGCCTGTTCCGAAGGCAAACCCAGGTATTGGGCCGAGGCGCCGGTAGAAATGATCAGGGCGTCGCAGGTGAATTCCTGGCTGTCGCCGATGAGGCGGAAAGGGCGCTCGTTCAGCTTGGCGGTGTGAATATGGTCAAACACGATATCGGTCTTGAAACGCTCGGCGTGCTGGAGCATGCGCTGCATGAGTTCCGGCCCCTGCACACCCATGGGGTCGCCAGGCCAGTTTTCGACGTCGGTCGTGGTCATCAACTGGCCACCTTGTTCGACACCGGTGACCAGCATCGGGTTCAAATTGGCGCGCGCGGCGTAGACGGCGGCGCTGTAGCCTGCTGGGCCGGAACCGAGAATCAGGACTTTGGCGTGTTTGGTAGAGGTCATGGGGTCTGCTCAGGTGTGTATGGAAAGAAACTGGGGGCGCTCGGGCTGGATTCAAGCCCGTCGTCCTCGCGCAGGCGGGGACCCATGCCACGGCGCCGAAGTTGTTCAGCGTGCTATGGGTCCCCGCCTTCGCGAGGACGATGTTTCAGGGCCAGCGAATTATGCTCACATTATATTCCATGATGCGTGTGAGCATGAATC
Source organism: Massilia sp. CF038 (assembly GCF_900129765.1). Taxonomy (GTDB): domain Bacteria; phylum Pseudomonadota; class Gammaproteobacteria; order Burkholderiales; family Burkholderiaceae_D; genus Telluria_A. The sequence continues at coordinate 556,251 of NZ_FQWU01000002.1, read as the reverse complement.
ATGGGGCTGTCGGCCAATATATGGCTTAGAATGGGCGGATCGCAGTTTCATCAGCAGCAAGAATGCCAAAGAATAGCCAACCCCAAGCCTCGACTTACACCCGCAAAGATACTGTCCGGCAACCATTGCCGAACCGTCTGGTGCGCCTGCTGTCCGAAGCGCGCTGGATCGCGCTGGCAGCCATCTTCGTCTACTTTGTGATGATATTGCTCAGCTACAACAAGGGCGATCCGGGCTGGTCGCACGAGGTGGAAGTCACGACCGTGCACAATCTGGGTGGCCGTGCTGGCGCCTATCTTGCTGATTTAATGCTGTTTATTTTCGGCTTCTCGGCCTGGTGGTGGTGTTTCTGCTTCCTGCGGCTGGTGTGGAAGGGCTATCGCACCCTGACCAACAAGTACGTGATGGAAAAGGAAAACGACCCTGAACACCAGCACGAGGCAACCATTCGCTGGGTCGGCTTCACGCTGATGTTCATCGGCAGCGTCGGTCTGGAATACCTGCGCATGTGGTCGCTCCACGTGCAATTGCCGCGCGCGCCAGGGGGCGTGCTGGGCAAAATCATTGGCAATGCCTCCAACAATGCGTTTGGTTTTACGGGCGCCACCTTGCTGCTGCTGTTGCTGTTTGGCCTTGGTTTCAGCCTGTTCTTCCATGTGTCGTGGATGTCGGTGGCCGAGCGCATTGGCGCCACCATCGAATCGGGCGTGGAATGGTTCCGCCTGCGCTACCAGGATCGGGAAGACCGCAAGCAGGGCGAAGTGGCTGCCGTGAAACGTGACGAAGTGGTCGTCATCGAGCGGGCCAAGCACGTGGAGAAACACGTTGCCGCGCCGCCCGTGAAGATCGAGCCGCAGGTTGTGGAAGTTGTCAAATCGGAACGAGTGCAGAAGGAAAAGCAGGCTGCCCTGTTCCAGGACTTGCCGGGCGACTCCAGTTTGCCACCGCTGTCTTTGCTCGATGAACCGCCGGCAGTGCAGGAAACCGTGTCCGTCGAGACGCTGGAATTCACTAGTCGCCTGATTGAAAAGAAATTGTCCGACTTTGGCGTGGAAGCCAAGGTGGTCGCTGCCTATCCGGGACCGGTGGTCACGCGCTACGAAATCGAACCGGCAACGGGCGTCAAGGGCAGCCAGATCGTGGGCCTGGCGCGCGACCTGGCCCGTTCGCTGTCGCTGACCTCGATCCGCGTGGTGGAAACTATTCCCGGCAAAAACTACATGGCGCTCGAGCTGCCGAACCCCAAGCGCCAGATCGTGCGCCTGACGGAAATTGTCGGCTCCAAGGTGTACAACGACAGCGCGTCCCAGCTGACCGTGGCCCTGGGCAAGGATATTGCCGGCAAAGCCGTCATCGCCGACCTGGCCAAGATGCCGCACTTGCTGGTGGCCGGTACCACCGGTTCGGGTAAATCGGTGGGGATTAACGCCACCATCCTGTCGCTGTTGTACAAGTCGGATCCGGCCGATGTGCGGATGATCCTGATTGACCCGAAAATGCTGGAAATGTCGGTCTACGAAGGTATTCCGCATTTGCTGGCGCCGGTGGTCACCGATATGCGCCAGGCAGGGCACGCGCTGAACTGGGCCGTGAACGAAATGGAACGGCGCTACAAGCTGATGAGCAAGCTGGGCGTGCGTAACCTGGCGGGCTACAACGCCAAGATCATGGAAGCGGCCAAGCGCGAAGAACATATTCCGAATCCGTTCAGCCTGACGCCGGACTCGCCAGAACCGCTGGAAAAGCTGCCCACCATCGTCATCATCATCGACGAGCTGGCCGACCTGATGATGGTGGTCGGCAAGAAGGTGGAAGAATTGATCGCCCGTATTGCCCAGAAAGCCCGTGCGGCCGGCCTGCACCTGATTCTCGCCACGCAGCGGCCTTCGGTGGACGTGATTACCGGCCTGATCAAGGCGAACATTCCGACCCGTATTGCGTTCCAGGTATCTTCAAAAATCGACTCGCGCACGATTCTGGACCAGATGGGTGCGGAGGCGCTGCTGGGTATGGGTGACATGCTGTACATGCCGCCGGGTACCGGCCTGCCGATCCGCGTGCACGGCGCGTTTGTGTCCGACGATGAGGTGCACCGTGTCGTCAAGCACTTGAAGTCGACTGGCGAGCCGAACTATATCGAAGGCATCCTCGAAGGCGGCACCCTCGAAGGCGAGGGCGGGGCTGACGGTGCGCCGGCAGGCGAAGGCGGCGGCGAGGCGGATCCCATGTATGACCAGGCGGTGCAGGTTGTGCTCAAGAACCGCCGCGCTTCAATTTCCTTGGTGCAACGCCATCTGCGCATTGGTTACAATCGCGCGGCCCGTCTGCTGGAACAGATGGAGAATAGCGGGGTAGTTTCTGCCATGCAATCGAATGGCAACCGCGACATCCTGGTGCCCGCCGCCAGCGCAGAATAATCACCTGCTTGTGCACGCATCGCCGCCCTGGCCGTTAACCGGGGAAGGCGAACGTGCCCGTGCAGCACAATAAGAAAGGCAACAATGCAGACCATTTTCAAATCAAGCGCCGCAGCCCTGGCCGCGAGCCTGGCGTTCATCGGCAGTGCCCAGGCCAGCGCGCTGGAGCAATTCAAGAGTTTCGTCAGCAGTACCCAGTCCGCCCGTGGTGAATTTACCCAGCGCCAAGTCAAAAAAACCGGCGCGACCAAGCCGGGCGATACCTCCAGCGGCACCTTCGTGTTTGCCCGCCCTGGCAAATTCATCTGGACCTATACCAAACCCTACGACCAGCTGCTGCAAGCCGATGGCGAGCAACTGTTCATCTACGACAAAGACCTGAACCAGGTCACGGTGCGCAAGCTGGGCGACGCTCTGGGTTCCTCGCCAGCGGCCATTCTGTTCGGCAGCAACGACCTGGAAAAGAACTTTACCCTGGCCGAAGCAGGCAGCCGCGACGGCATGGAATGGCTGAATGCCACGCCCAAGGCCAAGGATAGCCAGTTCCAGCAGATCAGCATTGGCCTGAAAAATGGCACCCCGGCAGCCATGGAGCTGAAGGATTCGTTTGGCCAGACTTCGCAGCTTGCCTTCCCCAAGTTCGAGAAAAACCCTTCGCTAGGCCCGACCCAGTTCAAGTTTGAAGTCCCCAAGGGCGCAGACGTCTTCAAGAACTAAGCCGTCATTGCCGGCATGAACAAGAAGAAGATCGCCGTCGCGACCGCGCTTGCCGGGCTCGTCCTGTGGACGATCGCGCCGAGCAAGGCGCCGCGGACCAACCGCGTGCTGGCCAACGCCTTTCCGGCCAAGCTGCTGGCGGCGCCGTCGTCGTGCACCACGCCGGAGTGGCCCAAGGAAGCGCGGCGCTACGAGGTCGAAGGCATCACCTTGCTTCACTTCCACATCAATGCCGACGGCGCGATTGAAGATGCGCGCGTGGCCGCCAGCAGCAGCTGGAAACTGCTTGACGACGCCGCGCTGGCCTCCCTGATCAAATGCAAGTTCAAGGCCAATCTGGACGAGACCGAGCGCGATGCCACCTTCCCGATCCAGTTTGTCTGGACCCTGGCCGGTCCGCCCAGCAACCGGCCGCGCCTGGTGCCTGACAGTTGCGCAGCGTCGCCGCGGTTTTCCGGCTTTGAAGAATTCAACCGCACTCCGAGCAGCAAGGATGGCGTGCTGGTGCGCTTTCTGGTGACCGCCGACGGCACCGCCACGGGCGTCAAGGCCGAAGGTGTGGACGATGTTTTGGCAAGCGCGGCTGCCGATTACATTGCCAGCTGCACATTTGCAACCGACCCCACCGTGCCTGGCGAAAAGACCGATACCGCCTTCGGCCGGGTATTGCGCAAACGCCCCTAGCGCACCTTGCGAAACTGCCGCGCAGGCGCGCCCGCCATGCGCTAGACTACGCGCTCATCATTGTTGAAATAGCCTGCATGGACGACTTATTCAAGACCGAACCCGCACCGCCCCTGGCGGAAGCATTGCGGCCGGCAACCATCGAGGACGTGATCGGCCAGAGCCATTTGCTGGGCGAAGGCAAGCCGCTGCGCCTTGTGTTCAAGTCCGGCAAGCCGCATTCCATGATTTTGTGGGGCCCGCCCGGCGTTGGCAAGACCACGCTGGCGCGCCTGACGGCCAACGCCTTTGGCTGCGAATTCATTGCCCTGTCGGCAGTGCTGTCTGGCGTCAAAGATATTCGCGCCGCCATTGAACAGGCCGAGCACCATCTGGCCACCGGCAAGCACACCATTCTGTTCATCGACGAGATCCACCGTTTCAACAAGTCGCAGCAAGATGCCTTATTGCCGTTCGTGGAGTCGGGCCTGGTGACCTTGATTGGTGCCACGACCGAAAACCCTTCGTTTGAAGTCAATTCCGCGCTGCTGTCGCGGGCCCAGGTATACGTGCTCAAGGCGCTGACGGACGCCGAGATGCTGCAATTGCTCACGCGGGCACAGGAGCGTGCACTTGGCCACCTGAGCTTTGACGAAGTTGCCGTGGCCACCTTGATTGGCTATGCAGACGGCGATGCGCGGCGTTTTCTTAACCTGCTGGAGCAAACCAAGACTTCCGCAGAAACCTCGGGCATTACCCGCATCAGCGGCGAATTTGTCGACAACGCGCTGACGCTCAATTCGCGCCGTTTTGACAAGGGCGGCGACAACTTCTACGACCAAATTTCGGCCTTGCACAAATCGGTGCGCGGCTCGCATCCCGATGCCGCCCTGTACTGGCTGTGCCGCATGCTCGACGGCGGTGCCGATCCCCAATACCTGCTGCGACGCATTGTGCGCATGGCATGGGAAGACATCGGCATTGCCGATCCGCGCGCCATCCAGATCGCCAACGACGCGGCCGCCACCTATGAACGCCTGGGCTCGCCAGAAGGCGAACTGGCGCTTGGGCAGGCCGTGATCTACCTGGCCATCGCCGCCAAGAGCAATGCCGGCTACAACGCCTACAACCGGGCCGTGGCCTTCGTTAAAAAGGACAAGTCGCGCGAAGTGCCGGTGCACCTGCGCAACGCCCCAACCAAGCTCATGAAAGAACTTGGTTACGGTCACGAGTACCGCTATGCGCATGACGAGCCGAATGCCTATGCGGCAGGCGAGACATACCTGCCCGAAGGTATGGCCGAGCCGCGCTGGTACGAGCCGGTGCCGCGCGGGATCGAGGCCAAGATTGCCGAAAAGCTGGCCTGGCTGCGTAGTCTGGATGACAGCGCCGGCACGGACTAGGCGCAGCGCGCTTCGTTCGCCAAAACAAGCATCCTGTCCCGCGATTTCAACATTTCATCGCAAGTGCATGGCGGCGCGGGCGGTGGGTGGGTAAAGTACAACCATACCAAACCACTTCACCACCCACAGGAGCGCATCATGAACATCCGTAAAGAATTCGAAGCCGTCTTCATCGCCGCCGTTGTTGTCACCTCGTTTGCCGCTTACGCGACCGCCAAGGTGCCCAACGTCCAGATCGCACAAGCAAGCCCGGCTGCAGTTGCCGATGGCAAGATGAGCGTTGTGGTCGTTAAAGGCAAGCGTCTGACTGCTGCACAAAAGGCTGCCGCCATCTGATTTGCTGTTGTTGTGTAGATGATTGACCACTGCCGCATTTGCAGTACGCTCGAACAAGTTTAGCGAGCACCATTTCCAGGTTCATACGCTGGTATGAACCTCGCGGCATTTGCGACTGACGCAAATCGCTGGAAAGCCCTGTCGTCTTGGTACAATTGCGGTTTCGACATACCGGCAATTCGACAATGATAGACATCCAACTTCTCCGCAAAGAAATCGACAACGTCGCGGCCCGCCTGGCGACGCGCAAGTTCCAGCTCGACGTAGCAGGGTTCAATGCCCTGGAAGCGGAGCGCAAAGCCATCCAGACCCGCACCGAAGAACTGCAAAGCAAGCGCAATTCGCTGGCCAAGCAGATCGGCATGCTCAAGGGGAAGGGCGAAGATACCTCGGCCGTGATGGCGGAAGCTGCCGGTCTGGGCGACGAGCTCAAGGCCAACGAAACCGCGCTGACCGTGGTGCAGGCCAAGCTGGCCGCGTTCATGGAGTCGATCCCGAATGTGCCGCACGCATCGGTCCCGGTCGGCACCGACGAGGCTGGCAATGTGGAAGTGCGCAAGGTCGGCACGCCGCCAAGTTTCGCCTTTGAAGTCAAAGACCATGTGGACGTCGGCGCTGCGCTGGGACTGGACTTTGACGTTGCCACCAAACTGACGGGTTCGCGTTTCTCGGTCATGAAGGGCGGCATTGCACGTCTGCACCGCGCGCTGGCCCAGTACATGCTGAACACCCATACCGGCGAGCATGGCTATACCGAGTGCTACACCCCCTATATGGTCAATGCCGATTCCCTGCGCGGTACCGGTCAGTTGCCCAAGTTTGAAGCTGATCTGTTCTCGGTGAAAAAGGGCGGCGCGGAAGGCGAGGGCGAGACCTTCTACCTGATTCCGACGTCGGAAGTGTCGTTGACGAATATCGTGCGTGACGAGATTCTGACCGCCGATCAATTGCCTGTGAAAATGACGGCGCATACGCCGTGCTTCCGTTCGGAAGCGGGCAGCTATGGCCGCGACACGCGCGGCATGATTCGTCAGCACCAGTTCGACAAGGTGGAGTTGGTGCAAGTGGTGCATCCGGATACCTCGTACGAGGTGCTGGAAGAGATGGTGGGGCATGCCGAGGCGATTTTGAAAGGCCTGGGCCTGCCGTACCGCGTGATGGCGCTGTGCACGGGCGACATGGGTTTTGGCGCGACCAAGACGTATGACCTGGAAGTTTGGCTGCCGGCGCAGAACACCTACCGCGAGATTTCGTCCTTGTCGAATTGTGAAGGTTTCCAGGCGCGCCGCATGCAGGCACGCTTCCGCAATGCCCAGGGCAAGCCGGAGCTGCTGCATACTTTGAACGGTTCGGGGCTGGCCGTTGGGCGTACGCTGGTGGCGGTGCTGGAGAATTATCAGCAGGCGGACGGCAGCGTGGTGATTCCCGAAGTATTGCGCCCTTACATGGGCGGGTTGGAGCGCTTGAGCCCGGCTGTTTGAGAGGGGCGGGGAGGGGTTTGAAATTATTTGCGATTTGCCTCTTCCGTTTTTCTGAGGCTTTGCTATAATCTTGTCCTCGCAGCAGTTAGCGAAAAGAATTTGAAGACCACCCTTGTGCTACTCAACTGGCCAAGAGTTCAAATGAAACACCGGAGAGGTGGCAGAGTGGTCGAATGTACCTGACTCGAAATCAGGCGTAGGGTTTCCCCCTACCGTGGGTTCGAATCCCACCCTCTCCGCCAGAAGCAAGAAAAATGGCCACCCCTGCGGGTGGCCATTTTTTTTGCTTCGGACGGAGCGGGTGGGATTCGAAGACGTCCCCCTGCAGGGGGGCGGCTCTCCGAATCGCCCATCTTCCGCCGCTGCGCGGCGGGGCGCCTGAGGCGCCGCTCTTCGCCAAAATGTTGTTCAGGTTGGTTCTGAACTGTCCAGTGCGCCTTGGACGTGTGACGATTGACCCTCGATGGAGGGACAGTCATACTGGCGAAAACGTTGTGGATGCTTTGAAAGTTAAAATATGGAAAAGAAACAGATTGAAACTGCCGCGGATGAACTGCTGCAGCCCGGTGTCGACCGGCGGGCTGAGGCACAACGTCAGCGATTGGCCGTGGTGCATCTGCAAAAGCAAAAGCAGGTTAGTGCGGCGTTCGTGGTAGTCGGCGTACTTTGCGGGGCGCTGATCGCGTATCTAATGGGTGAACCTTTCGCTAGAGGAGCATTACTCGGTGCATTAGCCGGCGCTGGCTCGGGTTGGCTATTCTTTAGGGCCGCTAGAGGCAAAGCCAACGCAAAAGCTAACTCTCGGTAGCCCATGGCACGTCGGTTTGAAGGAGCACGCCAAAAGAAAGCCCACTGATTTACGTGGGCTATTTTTTTGCGTCCGACGGAGCGGCAGGTGCCCTGTGCAGGGATTCAAAGAGGTCCCCTGCTGGGGGACGGCTCTCCGAATCGCCCATCTTCCTGCCGGTCGAAATTAGCGGAGTCGACTTGTACTTCGTCATCCAGGGTTTGCATGAGGCGAAAGTAAGTGATTGGTTTAATTTGAAAGTGTCAAATCGAATTAAAATTTTTCCGAAAATTGCGATCGACAAAAATTAAGAGAAATGCGAAACCTTATAGTTGGTTTTCTTCTTCTGCCCACGTTTCCTGCGTACGGGGCGCCCGAACAGTATGTCGTGAAATCGCAGGGGATCTATTGTCCTGCAAAAAATCAAGAGTCTGTAGAAAAAATCGCGGATGCAGATAGTGACGAGTCGTTGAAAAGAGCTGTCGGTGCTGCCTTCGTGTCGGGAGAATGCATTAGTTCGGGCATTGAAGTCCCCGTGTTAGTCGATAAAGTGTCACGTGAGCGGACCTCGCGTGGCTCACATTACTATTGTTACGTTCGCCGCGGGGACCATGAACGTTTATGTTCCGCCGCACCCAGCATAGCAACAGTCACCCAACTGCAAGGCGAGCGCACGGGGGACTTTACGGTGATTGCCGACAACGAAAAAGTTCTAGTGGCCAAATGCGCCGAGGGTGGGCGTGTCGTTGTCGAAAAAGGGAAGCAATGGCGTCGCCGAAGCGCGGTGTTTCTTGGTGTTGAGGAGCCTGTTGAGCGCGAAGTACCGCCGGACAAAGAACGTGCTGTGCGCGACGGCTGCAAAGGCTTTGACTTCTAACCCAATCTGTCTGGCAACGGCCACAAGCGGCCGTTGGGGATGTCTTGAAACGAGCTTGTGAGAGTAAACGCTACACGACAGATTCTTCCTAATCGAACCGCTCAACGAAAGTCAATCAGTCACCAGGTTGGGGATAAGGCGGCTTGCACAGAAACCGACGTAATTTTGATCGTAAAGCTGGCCTACCTTGTACAAACCCTTGACATCTTTCAGGAGAAAGACAAGCGTGTTCGGATTTTTGGTCAGGCGGCGATTTCCGAATCCCTTTTCGATCGATGGTGGTCTTTAAAGCCGATCACACATCTTGGGCGCGCTAATGAGTGCAGCCAAGAGCTGAGATCCTATCGCCAGCAACTAGATGTGCACGACAACGGCGCAGTAAGAAACTGGTTGCAGCATGCGATGGCTGAATAAGCGCCGCGCCCCATTTAACTATCGGGAGGCAAAAGGCCGGCAGCTACCGGCATTGGGAGCGACAGCAGAACGGCAGAGTACAATCGACATGCCCCCAACGGATTTACCGTGATGTATGTCGATCTCGCCTGTCATTCCGAGTCAGCGCGAAAACAGCTGACGCACGCGACCGTCGCGAACAACCGCCAGTTATCGGCCACTCTGTATTCCGCTATCATGTTAGGGTTTTTCCATGTTCAAATTTTGGAGCAAACGTAGTTTCGAAGATCCGCAGCTTGGTCGCTTTAATTGTGTGCAAACAATGTGGTATCCAGCAGGAAAAGTGGAGGATATTGGGGTCGCGATTGAAGGTGACGAGGACTGTCCTGCGCCAGCCGCGCTTGATACCGCCCGTGGCTTAATGAACCAGCCTGATGATTGGATCGTTTCGGCGAAAGCGTTCGTGCGCAAAAACGAACTGGCGATGGAGTTCATTGCAGGCTACGGTGATCTGGTTTGCGACGGCTTTACGGTATATAAGTCTGGCCAGTTTGCAGTTGAGTTTTCATTGACAGAATGGCCCGATGCCATGATTACGGTCCCTTTTACAAAAGGTGTGCCATCGGGAGTACTGCTCGGCGACTAACGTCTAAAGCGGATTCTCGTAGGCGCAATAAGGGTATCGAAGGAGATTCTCACTGCAAGAACTTGCTCGCTTAGGTGCAAGTCTGGACTTGGGATTTCTGTGAACTCTTTTACAAAGTCTCGAAAGTCTGTTTACGGGCGGATTTGTCTGCCCGCCCTTTGGACCTCATGGGCAGCCCAACACTAAGCAAGTCCCTCTAAAACCCGGCGCCGCCCTGTCCGATCCAGCTCCGCTCCGGTATCATGCTGGCATGAACAAGATTCCTCCCCCTCCATTTGTCATTGGTGTCGCTGGCGGAAGCGGCAGTGGCAAATCGACAGTCACGCAACAAGTGCTGGCTTCATTCGGCGCCGACATGGTTTCAGTCGTAATGCAAGACGACTACTACTGCGACCAGTCCGACCTGACCCCCGAAGTACGGCGCAAGCAGAACTACGACCACCCACAGGCTTTCGACTGGCCGCTGCTGGTGCAGCATGTGCAAGCGCTGCGCAACGGCGAAGCCATCGAAATGCCCGAATACGACTTTACGATCGACAATCGCTCGGACAAGACGATTCCCGTCAAGCCGGCGCCGGTGATCGTGATTGAAGGTCTGTTTGCCTTGTACGATGCGGACCTGCGCAAAATGATGTCGCTGAAAATTTTCGTCGACACTGCTCCCGACGTGCGTTTCATCCGCCGCATGCAAAGGGATATCACCGAGCGCGGCCGCTCCGTGGAAAGCGTGACTGCGCAATACCTCGAGACCGTGCGCCCCATGCACAAGCAATTCATCGAGCCGACCAAACGTTACGCCGACGTCATTTTGCCGCACGGCGCGAATGGTCCGGCCGTGGACGTCATCACTACCAAGGTGGCGAGCGTCCTGGGTCAGTTGAAGCGCTCCTGAGTCCGTCCCACCTCTATCTGAACCCGGCATTGCGGCATCAATGCCCGGTTTCATGTCCCGTTTTTGCTGTAAATATCACAATAGTTTTGCCAGTGTGACATTTCGTGAGCTTTTGTCAATTTCTTCCTGTTAATATGCTGCTAAACATGGCAACAGGAAACATCAATGGCAATTATAAAAAGTTGGTTTAACAAGCAATTCTATCCCTCCCACCCAGCAATTCCACGTATTTTCATCGTCGCCCTCTGCGGGCTGATCCTCGCCGCTGGCGCCCGCGCCCAGGAAGTCAGCTTTGCTGGCTTTGCCTTTGCGGGCGACCACGCCCAGGCTGCACAACGCTTCCCCTACGCCTACAAAGTTGACCAATCGCTCAAGGCCGCCGGCACTCCGCTGACGCGCCAGGTGATTGAGCGCGTGTACGCCGAGCCGGACGCGCAGCTCAAACGCGCAGCCTTGGACAAGCTGGCCAGTCTGAAAGGGAGCGACCAGACCTTGCTGTCCGTACTGCTGTTCACCGGCGAAACAGTATCGACCGAGCAGTTCGGCTCCTACGTCAAAACCTTCGTCAACCTGCGCGGCGATGCTGTGATCTTTGACTTCAAGACCAAGACGATCGTTCGTAATTATCCGATCAGCGTGATTCTGTTTGATGCCGGCACCCGCCAGCCCACGCCTGCTGAACTGGAAGCACTGGTACGCGACCTGCTGGTGCGCGCCGACAGCGGCGGCCTGATGACCCAGTACGTCAAGCGGATCACTGCGGCAACGCTGCCGCGTCCCGCCACCCGCACCATGCAAATCAAGCCAGCCACGGTGACGCCGGAAGCACTGGCGCTGCTGCCGGCGGCCTTGCGCGATTCGCCAGCGCTGGCCAGCCAGGTGCTGTCGGAAGCGTTTGGCGCCGTGTTGTCGGCCAAGCTGGGCGTTTCGCTGCTGCCAACCGGCATGGGCGGCGCCATGGGCGCGATGAGTTTCCGGCTCGACAACGGCGACGCCTACGATTTCAAGGTAGGCGAGGGCGACTACCTGTTCGACGTGGGCGTGAACAAATTCGTCAAGGTCAAAGCAGGCGAGAGCGGTGCAGGCACCTCGTTTGCATACGGGGTGTACGGCAATGTGCGCTTTTACGAACCGCTGACCAATACCGATTATTTCCGCAGCGACATCAAAAACGGCGAAGTCAAGCTGGTACCGGCAGGGCAGGTGAGCGTCGACGATGCCGCCGCCTACGAGGCAGCGCTGCGCGGCTTGTATCTGAAATTTGCCGCTGCCTTGCAGCCGCAGGCCGATACCAAATGGATTACCACGGCAGCCGCCGACAAAAATGTTCTGAAACAGATCGATTCCACCCGCGACATCTTAAAGGCAAGTAAATAATGAAAAAAATTCTGCTCACCCTGTTGTGCCTCCTGGCGAGCGCGTCCAGCATGGCCCAAGTGGTCAACGCCAAGGGCGTGGCGACGGTCAGCTACACCAAAAAGATCACCCCACAGCAAAAAGAAGCGGCGTACGTAGCCGCCCAGGTCGCCGCCATCGAGCGCTACTTTGCCGAGAACGGTGAAGCCGAAGCGGAAAACTTCGACGCAATCAAGCCAAAGGTCGAAGCCAACCTCGACAAATTTGTCATGAGCACGACCGTGCTGACCGAGCAGGATCAGCCCACCTTGTCCAAGTACTCGATCGCGGTTCGCACCGAAATTAACTTGGCCAAGCTGCGCACCACCTTGCGCGCCAACAGCGAAGCGGGCAAGGCTGCGCCTGCCTCCAACTCGGAAATGGTGTACGTGTTCGTGGCGCGCGAAGCGGCCTCGGTCAAGAGCTTTGACGCCAAGGTCGTGCAGCGCCGCGACGTGGAAGCCAAGGGCCAGGTCACCTCGTCCGTCAGCGACAAGGGCCGCGAAGGCGAGTCGATCGGCAACAGCAGCGTATCGACCAATGCCTCGCGCAACCGCGCCGTTAAAGTCGATGGCAGCACCAGTGTGACCGTAACCACGGGCGGCAGTTCCACCCAGAAGACCGACGAGTCGACCTATCGCGTCATGTCGATGGCTAACTACCGCACCTCCGTCACCTCGGTGTTTTCGCAAGCGGGCTTCAAGGTATCGGATCCTGATTTCGTCCTGTCCGACGCGGACATGAAATCGGTCAACGCCGACTATGCCAAGGGCGACGACCTGACCCCGGCCACCGTGCGTGGCATCGTTGCGTCCCTGCGCAAGGAAAGTATCCCACTGGTGGTGCTGGCCACGTTTGATGCTGGCGTGCCGAGCGACGACCCTGCGACCGGCCTGCGCCGTGTAACCGTGACCGTGACGGCCCGCGTACTCGATGTACAAGGTCCGCGTCCGCGTGAAGTAGCCTCTGTCCCAGCCGTGCAATATGTTGCAGTCGCCCCAGACAGCACCGTGGCCAGCACCAAGGCCATGAAAGACGCCTCGATTGCCGCTTCGCGCGAAATCGTCAGCCGACTCAACGCCGGCGGCGTGCGTTAAACCATTGATTTCAATGCTGGCGGCCCGGGGTTGCCAGCACGTTTTTTCTGACAGCATTAACCACAACCACAAGGAATATCCAATGAAACTTGCATTCATGACCGTCGTACTTGGCGCCACTCTGGCAACCGCTTCCACCGGTGCTTCGGCCCAGCTGGGTGGCCTGCTCAAGGGCGGCGACAGCGCCAAAGGCGGCAGCATCACCTCCGATCAAATCGTCAAACGCTATGTCGGCGGTGCCAAGAATGTCGTGAACGCCAACACGTCGATGCTGGAAGCGGTCGGCTTGAAAGATGAAGCAAGCGCGAGTGCCGCACAGGCCGCCAACCTGACCGAAGGCGCAACCAAGGATGCGCTGGAAGAATCCGTCAAAGTGCAAACCGCCAACAGCAAAGCGCTGGAAGCGAAGCTGGCCGATTCGAGCCTCAAGCTCGACGCGGCCGGCAAGAAGAAATTTTCGGCAGGCGTGACCGAACTGGCCAAGGGCGTGGTGTCGTACGTTACGCTGGGCAAGGACGCTTCGGGCTTCAAACCAGGCATCAGCTCGCTGGGCGGCTCGACCACTTCGGCCGTGTACGTGGCCAAATCGCTGCCTGAGTCGACCAAGACGCTGGCCCACACCCTGAAAATGGCCATCGAATACTGCAAGGCCAATAATATCGCCGTGGACAAGTCGGCCACCGACGCGACCTCGCTGATTTAATCATGCATCTCGGCGCGGCCGCTCGGCCGCGCCTTCTTCCACCTCGGACTCTCTCATGAAGACAAAACTGCTGTCGCTGGCGCTGCTGTGCGCGCTGCTGGCTGGATGCAACAAGACCACTGAACCTGCCAGCCCTGCTGTGGCACCTGCTGCCAAGCCGGCCGCGACCGGCCCTAACCTGACTGCGCAGCCCGATGTGGGCAAGATCGAACAGGTTCCCGTGACTGCCAGCGGCAGCGCGACCACGCCTGGCGCCGCCGTGAATCAGGCGCTCAAGACTGCCATCATGCAAGTGAATGGCACCAAGATCGAAGCGACCACGGCAACCCTGAATACGTTTTCCCAAATTACCGGCCAGCTCGACGTGGAAACGTCGGGCGGCAGCGACAGCATCAAGGCCAGCGCGACCGTGCAGAGCAGCCATTTTGCTGAAATGATCGTCGCCCAATCGCAGGGCGTGGTGACCACTTTCCAGGTCGTCAAGATGACGCCACCGGCCGAAAAGGGTGGCATGTTTACCGCCGACATCAGCGCCACCATCGCCAAATTCAAGGCGCCGGCAGACAGCGGCAAGATCAAGATCGTGGTCGCGCCGTTGCGCTCGGACCGCGCCAGTTTTGATATCGGCGGCCGCGCTGTGCCGGCCGACGTGGTGCTGGGACAATTGCGCCAGCAAATGATCGATGCGCTGACCCAGTCTGGCCGTTTCACCGTGCTGGACCGCCAGTTTGAAAGCGAGCTGGAAGGCGAACTCGATCTGATCACCAGCGGCAAGGCAGTCAATCAGGATTTTGCCAAGCTGGGACAGGCGCTCACGGCCGATCTGGTCTGGGTCGGCGTGGTCAATGAGCTTAACTACACGCGCCACGCGCGCCAGTTGCAGACCTCGGACCGCGAACTGGTGAGTTTCAGCGGCGGCTGGTCGATCTCGCACCGGATGATCAACCTGGCCACCCGCCAGATTCTGCAAAGCGGGACCATCGAGGGCCGCGCGCCGTCGATGGCACCAACTACCCTGGGCAGCGGCATCAATGCCGACGCGGTTCTGCAAGACATGCGTCAGATCATTGCCAAGCGTAGTGCCGAAGCAATCTTGCTGCAAACCTTCCCCATCAGTGTGGTGGAACGCAATGGCATGGAGGTGATCCTCAGCCAGGGTGGCGCGTCCGTCGTGCAGGGCGCGCGCTATCGCCTCTATCTGCAAGGTAAAGAACTGCGCGATCCGCAGACCGGGCAATCGCTGGGCAATACCGAAACGGATTGCTGCGACGTGGTCATCACGCGCGTGGCGCCCAAGATGTCGTATGGCGTACTCGAAAATGTGACCGCCAAGCTCGACGGCGTGGCACCTGGCGCTTTGCAAGTGCGCGAAATGCTGCCGCCGCGTTCGGAACAGTCCGCTGCCGCAGCACAAGCCGCAGCGCCTTCGTCGGCCAAAAAGCCGAATGGACCGGCAGAGCCGAAGGCGCAAGCCAAAACGAGCAAGAAAGCTGAGGCCAAAGCAGGGGCCGATGACAAGGACTGGTAAGCAAAGTTGTTGAATTGAAGGCGGCGCGCATTCTCGCGCGCTGCCTGTACATCGCCCCCTCGCCATGGTCAGGCCATGCGCATCGATCTCATTCCATTGTCTGGAATGCATGTCTAATAAAAAAACAATGTTACAAAAAATGCTTTTGGCGAGCATAAATACGTGTAATATCTGAAATCGTTTTCATATCAACATCAACGTAATCATGAGGGATAAGCGCCGTCGATGCGCACTCTCTGTCGTATTCCAATTCTTAGAAAGGTCGAGACATGAAAATTATTTCAACGCATTCATTGCGGCAAGCCGCCGCGTTCGTCGGTTTCGCCGTGCTCGCTTCGCTGCACACTGCCAGCGCCGTGCAACCCCTGTCGGTCAGCGGCAACAAAGTGCTCGCGGGCGGCCAGCAAGCCAGCTTCGCAGGCAATAGCCTGTTCTGGGGTAACAACGGCTGGGGTGGGGAAAAGTATTACAACGCGGGCACCGTCGCCTGGCTCAAGAAAGACTGGAAGTCGGGCATCGTGAGAGCCGCCATGGGTGTGGAAGAAAGCGGTGGTTACCTGCAAGACCCGGCCGGTAACAAGGCCAAGGTCAAAGCCGTGGTGGATGCGGCCATTGCCAACGACATGTACGTGATCATCGACTGGCATACCCACCATGCCGAGCAATATCAGGGGCAGGCCGTCGCCTTCTTCCAGGAAATGGCCCGCACGTACGGCAACAATCCGCACGTGATTTACGAGATCTACAACGAGCCATTGCAGATCTCGTGGAGCGGTACCATCAAGCCCTACGCCAATGCGGTGATCGGGGCCATCCGCGCGATCGACCCGGACAATCTGATCATTGTTGGCACGCCACAGTGGTCGCAAAAAGTGGATGAAGCCTCGCGCGATCCGATCACCGGTTACAAGAACATCGCCTACACCTTGCACTTTTACGCAGGGTCGCACGGGCAATACCTGCGCGACTGGGCCAACACGGCAATGCAGAACGGCATCGCCTTGTTCGTGACCGAATGGGGATCGGTCGATGCCTCAGGCGACGGCGCCGTGAACGCAGGCGAGACCGCTGCCTGGGTCGACTTCATGAAGAAGAACAATATCAGCAACGCCAACTGGGCCTTGAACGACAAGGCCGAGGGCGCATCGGCATTGGTGCCGGGCGCCAGCGCCACGGGTGGCTGGGCGGCAAACCAATTAACGGCATCCGGCGCTTTAGCCAAAGACATCATTTCGCACTGGCCGGGCGTGACCCCGCCGCCTGGCTGCAACACCGCCAGCGTCCCAGGCACGGTGCAGGCCGAAGCCTTCTGCGCCATGTCCGGCGTGCAGCTTGAAACGACCACCGACAGCGGCGGTGGGCAGAACGTGGGCTACGTCGACACCGGCGACTGGATGACGTACAGCGTCAACGTGCCAACGGCCGGCAGCTACAAGGTCACGTACCGCGTCGCCAGCACAGTGGGTACCGGAGTGATCCAGCTTGAGCAGGGTGGCGGCGCGCCCGTGTTTGGCAGCGTGAATGTGGCCAATACCGGCGGCTGGCAAACCTGGACCAATGTCAGCCACGTTGTGACGCTGGCCGCAGGCAAGCAGAACATCGCGATTCGCGCCAAGGTGGGCGGCTTCAACCTGAACTGGTTCAAAATTGAAGCGAATGGCGTCACGCCGCCGGGTAATGCCATCACCATGCAAGCAGAAGATTTTCTGGTGATGAACGGCGTGCAGCTGGAAGCGACCACGGATGCAGGCGGCGGCCAGAATGTCGGCTATCTCGACGCCGGCGACTGGATGTCCTATCCCAGCGTGAACATTGCCGCCACTGGCGATTACGTTGTGGAATACCGTTATGCCAGCCTGAACGGCGGCGGCAATCTGAGCTTCGAGGAAGCGGGTGGAACGCCGTCTTACGGTGCCATCAACATCCCTGCAACGGGCGGCTGGCAAACCTGGGCCACGGCCCGGCACACGGTCCGACTGACGGCAGGCGCCCACAAGTTCGGCATCAAGGTCAATAATGGCGGCTGGAACTTGAACTGGTTCCGCATCAGTCCGGCCAATTGATCTGTTGGTAGTGGGGGGGCGGAGCGGCATTCAAGCCTGAATCCGCCCCTTGGAAGTTGCCAATGAAAATGCGCAAAAAATCCGATTTACCCAGCAAGATCTGCGCGCACTGCGGCTTGCCATTCGCGTGGCGCAAGAAGTGGGAGCGCGACTGGGAAAACGTGAAGTTTTGCTCCGACCGTTGCCGGCGCGCCGGGCCGGCAGCGCCCGGCGCGTGAGACGCCGCCTCCTAATCCACCCCCAGCATCCGGTTCGCCTCGCGCGTGAACAGCGCAGCTTGCGCCTTGTCCGGCACTTCGTCAGCTAGCACCGCGATCAAGGCTTTCAAATTGCCGGCCTGCGCCAGATGATCGGCGCACACAATTTCGCCCATCGGGCCGATGTACTGAATCAAAATCTTTTCCAGTGTGGCCGCTTGCACCGCCGTCACGGTGGCTGAACTGGCCGGCTGGGCAGGCGCCGGGACCAGGGCAGGGGCGGCCGGTGCCGCTGCCCCGGCCCACAGCGAAGCGAGCACCTCATTCGTGTTGACCGGCTCGGGGTGACTGACCGCGCGGACACTTTCGTCGAAGCGCAAGCGTGCGGCCTGCATGGTGCGCATGCCGGCCACGGCTTCCTGACCGTGCCGCCCGCGGCACAGCAGGGCAACAATGTTGCCACCGTCCAGATGAACCTGCGCCATCCGGTTATCTTCGCTGACAATGAAGACGGTACCGCTGCGGCGCTGGCTGCAAAAGTCGCGCACCATCTCCACAATGCGCCGAAACGGAATCAAGTCTTGCTGTGCCATGAGATATCTCCTTCAGGTCAGGCTTTTTTGCGCAGACGTTCCATCGCCATGCGGATACTGACGCCAAGGCGGTCAATCGCGCGCGCCAGGGCGCCGATTTCATCGCCGCGGCCGGTTTCGGGAATCGAATCCTGGAACTGTCCCTTGCTCAATTGCTCTGCCACATTGATGAGCTGATTGATCGGGCGCGTCAGCGCTTTGCCCAGCAGCGAGGCAATCATCAGCACCAGCGCGCCGGTTACCAGGATCAGCACGCGGGCACCGAGTTCCAGCCGTTCCAGCGGTGCATAGGCCTCAGCATAGTCCTGTTCCACGATCAGGGTCCAGCCCTGCGGGAGTTTATGCACGTAGGCGATCACGCGTTTGCCGTCGTCCTTGCGGTAGATGGCGGGCGCATCGCTAATGCCTTCGACCTTGAAGGCGGGATGGCTACCCATGTCCTGCACGGCATCGCTGGGCTGGCCTTTCATCCCGGTGGCAATGACCTTGTTGTCGGCATCAATCAACAGTACGTAACCGGTGTCGCCAATCTTGGTGTCCTTGATGACCTTGGAAATGTCATCCAGTTTCATGGCCATGGCAATGACGCCAGCTGGCTGGCCCAGGGCATTGCGAATCGGTACGGCGACGGTCAGCGCGGGTTTGCCGGTGGATTTGCTGATTAAAACCTGGCGGCTGATCGGCTCGCCTTTCATGGCCCCTTTGAAGTAGCTGCGGTCAGCAAAGTTAATGAGCGGCTTGTCGTCGCTGCGGGCAATATTGTCGCCATTGTGGTCCATGGTGTAGACCACGAAGGCCCATTCGTAAGTATCGCCAAAGGCGCGCAGCACCGGCGTCTGGCGTGCCCGTTCCATGCTGGTGATGTCGTCAATCTTGCTGGCCGAGCGCAGGACCCGCACGTTGGCGTCGTCCCAGTTATTGATGCCGGCGGCAATGCCGGACACAGTGGCGACCAGGTTGTGCGCGATGTTGGCGCTGATGTCCTTGCGCACTTGCATGCTGCCAACCAGCCAGAACGCCAGCAGCGGGATGAGCGACACGGCAAGCAAAGTGAGCAAGAGCTTGTGGAAAATATTGAACCGTAACTTGGGCTTGGCCATGATGTTCATCCTTTGGAGAAGTCGGGAAACTATTTTCAGGAGAACATATTCCTTAGGGTTAACTGCTGATCTAGAACAAGGTCGCGGACGCGCCCGATGTAATGGCAACACTTCCGGCCGATCTCCTCATCGCCGATGGGCAATGCGGGGGAGGGAGGTAAAGTTTTGTAAAGTCGGGTGCAAACGCCGCGGTGCAGTTATTTTCTGGCGGCAACCATGGGATAATAAGAATGATTCTCGTTTCAGGCTTTAGTGCCTTCATTCTGTCCCATGATCAATTTCCCCAGCTGTCAGAACGTCCTTGCCTGCGCTGTCGCAGGCGCTTGTCTGGCATGGAGCGGCGTGGCCGCCGCCCAATCTCCAACGCAGGCCGAACCCGGTGCCAAGCCCGTTGAGGCGGCCCCCGCCGTCAGTGGCGTGGTCACGGTCACGGCCGAGCGGCCCACCAACCGGATTGACCGCCAGGTCTATGACCAGAAGGCCGAAGTGGGCGCGACCAACAATTCGGCTGCGGACGCGCTCAACAACGTGCCCTCAGTCACGGTGGACCCGGACGGCACGGTCAGTCTGCGCGGCAGCACCAATGTGCAGATTCTGGTGGATGGCAAGCCTTCGGCCATGCTGCAGGGCGATGGCCGTGGCGCCGCGCTCAATGCCATGCCGGCACAGGACATCGAATCGATTGAAGTGATCAACAACCCCGGTGCCCAGTTTGGCAATGAAGGTGGGGGCGGGCCGATTCTCAATCTGGTGATGCGGCGCAACCGCACACCTGGCGGCACCGGTGTGGCCAACTTGAATGCGGGGCCGAACGGGCGCGGCAATGGCTCGCTGTCGGGCAGCTACCATGAAGGCAAATGGGGCTACCAGGGCGGGATCAATTTCCGCCGCGATGGCCGCAATTCGGTGGGGCTGACCGAGCGCGAGCGCATCGACCCTGCCACTGGCGCCGTCAGTGCAAGCCGCCAGGAATCGCAATCGACTGGCCTGAACGATTCGCACGGTTTGAATGGCGGCGTGACGTACAACTACGATGACAAGACGGCGTTTGGCGCGCAGCTGAGCTATATGCGGCGCGGTAACGACCAGCACGGCACTGACTTGTACCAGTATGACGATCAGGGCAATCCGGCCTTGCGCGATTATGTGCGCACCAGCGAACGCAGCGGCGCGAGCAGCAACCGCAGCTGGGGTTTGCGCATGGATCGCAAAGGCAGTCTGCCTGGCGAAACCCTGAAACTGGACCTGCGCGTTTCCTCTCAGGACAACGTCAGCGACAGCGCTTACAACAATGTGTACGGCAACAGCGGCAGCAGTGCCGCCTTGCCGGACCGACGCAGCCGCCAGCACAATGACGCGCGCAATGCCATCACGGACTTTACCGGCGACTACGAACGGCCCACAGCGAGCGGCCTGGTCAAAGCGGGCTTCAAGATTGCCGATACCGAAAACGGCTTTGACACCAGTTATCTTGATATCGATCCCTTGAGCGGCGCCGGCGTTGTGAACCCTGGCCGCACCAACCGCTTTGAAGTCGACGAACGCAACCTTGCCGTGTACGGCTCCTACCAGCATCGGCTGAACGAACGCTGGGGGATTCTGGGCGGCATGCGGGTCGAGCACACTGACCTCGATGTGATGCAGATCACCGATGGGACCACGGCGAGCAACAGCTATATCAACTACATTCCCAGCATGTTCGTCAGCTACAAAGCGTCGGATAATGCCAACCTGCGCTTTAGCTACGCGCACCGCATCCGCCGCCCGAATGGCAATGATTTGAACCCTTTCATTGTGTACCGCGATGAATTCAATGTTTCGGCGGGCAACCCGCAGCTGCGGCCTTCCGAGACTGATTCGTTTGAACTGGGTTACGAGACAAAGTTCGGTGTGGTCGACACGAACTTGCGCGCCTACTTCCGCAAGGACAAGGATCTGATCTCCGAGCGCAGCTATTTCATCAGCGATACGGTGTTGCTGACCACGCGTGAAAACGCGGGCAGCAGCCGCTCTGGCGGACTCGAATTCTCGCTCAGCGGCAAGCTCACGCCCTGGCTCAACTTTAATACCAGCGGCAACCTGGCGCAGAGCGAACAGCGCGGCGTGGACAGTGCCGGCCTGCTTACCGTGCGCAACGCGACCGCCTTGACCTTGCGCGGCCGGGTGAGCCTGACCCTCAGCCCCAAGGATACGATGCAGCTGAGCGTGAACACGCAGGGCAAGACGCTGACCGCGCAGGGTTACCGCGAGCCGCAGACCACGGCCAACATGAGCTACCGGCACAATTTGACGCCGCAGTTGAGCATGGTGATGAATGTGACCGACCTGTTCGACTCGAACAAGATGGCCACGCGCATCAATACCAGCTACCTCAATGAGCAAAGCGAGCGCCGTTACGATGGCCGCATTGTGTATATCGGCTTGTCGTACCGCTTTGGCGGCATTAACAACAATGGCGGCAACCGCCGCGAAGGCGGACGCCGTGAGCCAGGGCAGGGCGGCCCGCGCAGTGGCGGTCCAGGTACTAGCCCTGGTGGCGAGGGCCCGCAAGAAGGTTAAGCGCAAGCGATCAGGTGGCACTTGCAAATGCGAATGATTCTCGTTTATACTGAATTCATTCACTCCTGCATAGCCCGCCGCCGCCAGCCGATGCCCACCTGTTACAAGGACGCATTGTGTCGCGCAAACATACCGAACCGCCTGAAGCCTCTTGCCAGCAACTGACCATCGCCGACAGCAACATTGGCCAGGTGAGTATTTGTCCCGAATGCAGCGTGCTGCACCTGGCGCTCAGCCATGTATCGCTGCGTTTTACGCCCGACGCGTTCCGTTCCCTGGCTGACATTGTGACCGCCGCGCAGTCGCGTCTGGATCACGTGGCGCAAACGAGCGCGGCGGCAGCGGCAGCGCTGGCCATCGACACGGCCCGCCAGGGTCCCAAGCTGCACTAAGGGCGCGCCATGTGCGACAACGACAGTAAACAGCCGCTGGCGCAGTTTTTCGCGCAGACCGGCCTGGCACCGGCCAAGACCGGCTCGCGCCGCTATCGTTTGTGGGAGTTGCCCGCGAATACGCATTGCCCCGTGATTGGCGTGTGTCTGCCCCTGGGGCTGCTGCGCAAACTGGTCAACAAGGGCGTGCGCGGCGAAACCCTGGCCGACGATTACGAAATTCACGTGGGTGCGGTGGCCGAGTGTGCCAGCCGCAATCGCTTGTCGAACTTGCTGCAGGAAGCACTCGACGTGCGCTTCGCCCAAGTACTGCACCGCTTCCGACGGGCCGCCAGCGATGACGCCGTGATGGCGCTGTGGCGCGAGGCCACGGCGCAGGGCGATGTCGCGGGCGCCTTTTGGGCCGCGCTCACCCATCCGCGCAGCGACTTCCGGGTGCAGGATACGGTGCTGCGCGAGATGCACATGATTCAGCATCAGGCCGGTGCCGTCACCCGCATCGACCTGGCGCGCTATCAATTGATGCACGAAGAACACGCGGCGCTGTCAGCGGAGCTGGCGCAGCACCAGCAGCGTCACGCCCGCGCCCTGGCCGAAAAAGCGGGCGAAATGGCCCAGATGCAGGGCCAATGGCTGGCTGCGCGGGCTGATCTGGCCAGCCGCGATCAGCAGTTGGCTGTCATGCAGTTGCGCCTGGACGCATTAAACGACAGCGTGCCAGACCTGGAAAGCCGGGCGCGCCTGCGCGAAAAACTGAACCAGTCCAGCGCGAGGCTGGTCCAACGCGATGAGCAGATCGCCCAGCTGCGCCAGCAGCTGGCCGCTGCCACGCGCCAATTGGCCGCGGCGCAGGACGAACGTGCGGAGTCCCAAGCTGCCCTTGCCGACGATGCTGCGGCCGATGCGGTCGATCCAGTCGTGCTTGCCGATAAAGTCATCCTCTGCGTCGGCGGCCGCAGCGCCAGTGTGCCCAGCTATCGCGGCATGACCGAAGAAGCCGGTGCCCGCTTTGCGCACCACGATGGCGGCCAGGAGCAGGGCAGCGAATCGCTGGACGCGAACCTGGCGGCGGCCGACCTGGTGATTTGCCAGACCGGCTGCATCAGCCATGGCGCCTATTGGCGCGTGAAGGAGCATTGCAAACGGACAGGCAAACGTTGCGTGTTTGTGGAAAATCCGAGCAGCACCAGTTATTCGCGCGGTTTGCGTCAGATTGCCGTCCTGAATTAAGGGAGACTGATAATTGTCCCGGATTAAGCAATAGTACATTGCATTTTTTCGCCTTTATTGCCGTGGTTAGCAGGTATAGACTGTCTTTCATGGACAGGCAAACGTGCTTGTCACCGCAAGTTCACTGGAGAAAATCATGAATGCATCGAAACTGTTTGCCGCTGTTGCCGCCTTCGCTGTTGCAGGTTCCGCTTTTGCCGCCGATGTGGCCGGCGCCAACGTGTCGGCCACGGCCGCGTCGGTTGTGGTGGTCTCCGCGGCCCAGTCGAGCTACGCAGTGCGCAATCTGAACGTGCCGGTGCTGCTGTCGACCTCGAATGGTCCAAGCCGCGCGCAGGTGCACGCTGAAGCCGTTGAAGCGGTCAAGCATGCGCGTGCGACCTTCGCCAGCCAGTACGATCTGCTCAAGTAAGCACTGTTCGCGATACAAGCGGCGAAACAGTTCGCCGCGCTGATACAAGCACATCGCCCTCGCGCAGGCGGGGGCCCATAACCCTGGTCCGAAGTTGGACAGGTGGGATAGGCCCCCGCCTTCGCGAGGGCGATGTGGTGGGTATTCGAACGCCGCGTGCGATGTGGTGGGTATTCGAACGCCGCGTGCGATGTGGTGGGTATTCGAACGCCGCGTGCGATGTGGTGGGTATTCGAACCCCGAGGGCGATGTGGTTGATACTTGTTATTGACGCGGCACGCCCGGGATCAGGTGCATATCGGTTTGCCGTCCGCTCAGATAGCGAAAGCCAGCCTGGTCGAAGTAGCCGTCTTCTTCAAGCATGATGCGCACGTTCTTGCCCCATTCCGGCAGCATGGACTGGGCATTGAGTTCGATCGAATACGCGGTGCGGTAATGGAGCGGATAGTCGCCGCTGCCCGGTACGCCCTCTTGCATGTCCCACATGCCAATGGTCGGCCCGGCCGCATGACCGTGGTAGCCCAGTGGATGGGTATAAATGGTGGGCGCGATACCTTCGGCTTTGGCCTGGGCCAGCGCCGCCGCCAGTATCTGGTTACCGCTGCGGCCCTGCTTGAATTGCCCGGTCAGGATATCCTGCAGCCGGTTGCCTTTCTCGAACGCCACCTTCAACGCTGCGGGCGCTTCTGTTTCGCCAGGGCGCAGCACATATGCGTGCTGCTGAATGTCGGTATTCAGACGCAGATAGCTGATGCCAATGTCCACATGCAGCAGGTCGCCCGCCAAGATCACGTTGGCCGATTCGCGCGTCGAAAAATCATTTGAGCGGCCGGCGCCCGCCGCGTCCATGCGCTGAATCGATACCGATGGGTGAAACCAGGTATCGTAACCGCTGTCGCGGATCTTCTGGCGGAACCACCATTCCAGATCTTCGGTCGTGGTCTGCCCCGGCACCACGGCCAGTGGCGAAAAGCCTTGGGCAATGATCTTGTGGGTCGCTTCCACCAGCTGCGGATACAAGGCCATTTCGCGCTCCGTGCGTGTTTCCAGCCACCTTACGGCCAGCTTCTGCGCCGACACCACCCTGTTTTTGAAGCCGGCCGGCAGATGCTGCATGAATGCCAGATAGTCGGTGTGATCGAGGCCGTCCGCATGGGCAAAGTCGGCCGAGGTGTTGATGCCGATGCGGGCCGGCTTGCGCGTCCTGATCAAATCAGCCAGCGCGTCCCATTGTTCGGGAAAGCGTTTGGTATCCCACGCCCCCTTGATGGCCTGACCCACGTCATAGCGGGCAATGGCCAGCTTTTCCACGCTGCCCGTACGCGGGTCGCGGTGGAATACCAGCATGGTGCGGCGGCGTGCATTGAGCCATTCGGCCGGCAGCATGGTTTTCAACACCGGATCTTCGTTGTATTCGCGCGAGATCAGCACCCACATATCGATGCCGCTTTCCTGCATCAGCGACGGCAATAGCGCGTCAAGCCGCTCAGCCAGAATGGTGTCGACCATACGCGCTTGCTCGCGCACTGTCAGAACCTGCGCAGGGGCGGCGCCAGCGGCCATCAGCAGCAGCGCGATCAAGATTTTATTCATGGGAGTCCCGTCATGTCGATGACGGCAAGTCTAGCATTGCGCCGGGTGGAGGGCCCGGTTTGCTCCCCCGCAGTGGCTTGAACAAGCCTGCGGGGGAGGCGGGGTGCTTACAGGCCGCTGATGGACAGGGCGCTGCCGATTTCGGCCTTGAACTTGGCCGCCTGGTCGGCGCCTGGAATTTCACCTGCCAGGTTCAGGGCCAGCGCGCGCAGGTCGCTGGCATTGTCGAAGTAGTCGGCGCAGACGATTTCCGCCATTGGACCGATGTACTTGGCCAGGGTGGCTTCGAACACGGCGCGCTGATCGGCCGACACGCCCGGCATGCTTTCGCGGACCGATGCCGATGCTGCTGGCGCTGCACGGCGGGCGATCCCGGGCAGCATGGTGGAGGCGGCGCCGCCTTCGGGCAGATCGTTGATGCTGCCGTACAGGTAGTCGAGAATGACCTCGGTCGACCATTCCAGCGGCTCATTGCTGGCCACGCTGGGGCGGTCCAGCGTCATGCGCGCACGCTGCATGGTGCGCATGATGCTCAGGCCATCCTTGCCGCGCCGGCCGCGGCACAGGATGAAGATGATGCGTCCGCCCAGCAGGTGGATCTGGGCCATGCGATTGTCATCGCTGACCAGCATCACGGTGGCAGTGTGCCCTTGGGCGCAAAAGCCGGCAATGCGGTCCAGCAGTTCAACGAATGGGGTGAATTCTGGCTGTGCCATGTCGTCGCCCTTTTACGTGGACTTCTTGCGCAGGCGGTCCATTGCCATGCCGATGCTGATGCCCAGGCGTTCGATGGCGCGTGCCAGCGAACCAATTTCGTCGCCGCGGTTCGTTTGTGGAATGTCGACGTTGAGCTGGCCCTTGCTCAGCTTTTCAGCAATCGCGGTCAGTTCATTGATCGGGCGGGTCAGCTGTTTGCCGAGCAGGTAAGCGACCAGCAGCACCAGAGCGATGGCCACGCCGATCAGGATGCGCGCTTCGTGCTGCATCTTCGACAGGGTTGCAAAGGCTTCGCTGTATTCCTGTTCAACCAGTACCGACCAGCCTTGTGGCAGCACGCGCTTGAAACCGATCATTTTGACGTCGTCAACCATGTACACGGTTGGCTGTTCGGTGATGCCGGCTACTTTCAGCGCAGGGTAGGTGCTGAAGTCCTGCAGCGCGGTGCGCACTTTCGAGGCATCACCGTGCGCGATGACCTTGTTTTCGGCGTCGAGCAGGATGGCGTGGCCGGTGGTGCCGATCTTGATGTCGGTGACGGTACGCGAAATGTCGCCCAGGTTCATGGCCATGGCCAGAACACCGACAACGGCGCGCGATTCATTGCGAATTGGTGCAGCGACCATCAGCGAAGGCTTGCCGGTCGACTTGCCCAATGCAACCTGGCGGGCAACGTCGGCGCCGCCCATGACGGCCTTGAAGTAGGCGCGGTCGCCGTAGTTGGTCAGGGCGCCGCCGTCGTTACGGGCGATATTGCGGCCGTCCGGTGCGGTGGTGAAGACCAGGTAGGACCACTCGTAAGTGGTGCCGACTGCGCTCAGCAGCGGGGTCTGGCGCGCGCCGTCCATGGAAACCATGTCGTCGGTACGGGCAACCTGGCGCAATGCGCGCAGATTGGTTTCGTCCCAGGCGTTGATGCCGGTGGCAACCGTGTTCATGGTCGACACCAGATTGTCGGAAATGTTCGAGGTCAGTTCCTTCTCGGCCGCCGCATTGCCCAGGTACCAGAGGGCGCACAGGGGAATGAGGGTCACCAGTAACAGGGTGATCAGGACTTTGTGGAAGATATTCAGTTTCAGTTTCATTTTGCGATCAGTGTAATAGTCGTTTGGCATGGCCACCGCGATTGCTGCGGTATGGTTCGGCACGCACTTTCAGGAATTGGGCCAAAGCGCAGCGGCTTGCCCCAGGCGTCGTGGGTAGCGTCTGGAACGCTACGTTGGGAAAACACATGACATCGGCGCGAGAGTCAAAATGCCTGTCGCGCCAGCCGCCGGTACTGCAAAGGTGTAAGGACGCCATTATACAAAAATTACTCGTGGGCATGTTAAATGAAGTAGAGCTGCCGCTCAAAATCATTAATTATTGGAAACTCCTGCGCATGTGCCACATTTCATCAGGCGGGTAGCGCATTTCACAAAGCAAAATGCTGCGCTGTCGCAAAAAGACAATGATCAAGTATGTTCGAAAAAATCGATCATAAGCCGCGATTCTTTCCGTTTTAACTTATGCGCTTGGTGACATAGACTGTCTTCATCGGAGCTAGCAAAGGCCGAATTGATCCCAGAACAGCCATTCGATGATTTTGATGATTATCGATTTTGAATCACTCAGCCCACTTCGGCAATAAGGAGAAACAACATGGCAATTGCAAGCGCAAAACCAGGAAAAAACCTGCTCGACGGCAGTAACCACACCCTGATCATGATCGATCATCAATCGCAAATGGCGTTTGCCACCAAATCCATCGATCCTGTGCTGCTCCGCAACAATGTCGCGCTGGTTGCCAAGGCTGCCAAAGAATTCAAGGTCCCCACCATCCTCACCACGGTTGCTGAAAAATCGTTCTCCGGCCCCATGTTCGACGAAATCAAATCGGTCTTTCCAAACGAAGCAGTGATTGACCGCACCACCATGAATACCTGGGAGGACGCACGCATTGCCGAACGGGTCAACGCAACCGGCAAGCAGAAAATTGTTCTGGCCGGGCTGTGGACCTCCGTGTGCATCGTCGGTCCTGCCTTGTCTGCGCTGGATCAGGGTTTTGAGGTGTACGTGATTGCCGACGCATCGGGCGACATTTCGGACGAAGCGCACCAGCGCGCCATGGAACGCATGATTCAGGCGGGCGCGCGGCCGATGACGGCGCTCCAGTATCTGCTGGAATTACAGCGCGACTGGGCCCGCGGCGAGACCTACAACGACACTGTGGCCACGGCAATTGCCCATGGCGGCGGCTATGGTCTGGGTCTGATTTACGCGAAGACCATGTTCGGCGCCAGCGAAGGGCACTGAGTTGTTGTTCTGACTTACTTTTGCGGCCAGCGCCAGTCGGTTTGCACCTTGCCCGCGCATTGTGCGGGATCGACCAGCTGGCCGCTCTGGATGCCGCGGCAACCCCACATGCGTTCGTGTGTGGGGGTAGAAAATTCGTCCCAGTCCCAATCGCTGTCGGCCACGCGGTATTCGCCGCCGCCGCCGAGACCGACGCCCACACCCACTCCAACCCCCACATTGTTGCTGCGCGACGCCAGACCCACCAGCGCCACACCGATCACGCCCGCGGCGGCGATGGTGGAATTCTGCCGGCTGACCAGGGACTGGCAGGCCGCGTCGTTCAAGCCGCGCGCTTCGGCCGCGCGCCGCACATCGCTGGCGAAAACAGGGTCGCTGCCTTCCCCGGCAGTGCGCAGGGTACGGCACAGCTGGGCATTGCTGATAGAGGCAGAGTCGCGATAAAAGCGGTCTGCGCTGGCCGCGCAACCTTGTAACAGGACAGCGGCGAGCAGCAGGGCGAGAGGCTTGTGGGAGAACGTTTGCATACGCTCGATCTTACGCCGGAAGTCGCGCGATGGCTACGCGCGTCCGTCGTTTTGATTGACACACAATATTAATCGGAATATATTCTTTTCATTAATTGGAATCGCTTCCAATTGCAAGATACGCTCGCACCGCACTTCCTTTCACAACGCGGCTGCGCGCAATAGCGAACAGGCCAATCTCCGTGTTGGCGTGCAGCGGTCCCGCTCCGGTTTGAAAGCGCTTTCATGGCGCCGGGGGGCAGGTCCAATTTCGAAGTGAGTCAGGAGGAGTCATAGTGAAACAAAACAATAAAAAATTCGTGTTGTCGGCCATCGCCAGTGCCATGCTGATGGCCTACGGCGGCGCGTCGGCCAGTGTCACCAGCCCGGTGATCGGGAAATTGCTGTGGTCGGAGGAATTCAATGGCAGCAGTCTGGATACCAGCCGCTGGAGTGCCTACGACGGCAATGGCTGCCAGATCAATCTGTGCGGCTATGGCAATCAGGAACTGGAGTACTACAGCCCGAATAACCTGTCGGTGGTGAATGTGCCGTTTGAATCGGCCACACGGGCACTGGCCATTCAGGCGCGGCGTGAAACCGTGGGCAGCAATTCCTTCACGTCGGGCAAAATCTCCAGCGCAGGCAAGGTGGCAGTGAAATACGGCATGGTGGAAGTACGCCTGG
Organism: Massilia sp. CF038; assembly: GCF_900129765.1. Lineage (GTDB taxonomy): Bacteria > Pseudomonadota > Gammaproteobacteria > Burkholderiales > Burkholderiaceae_D > Telluria_A. The sequence continues at coordinate 526,572 of NZ_FQWU01000002.1, read as the reverse complement.
CCACGCCATCGCTTGATACTGGTCTGTGGCCGGCCGCGTGGATGCTGGGCGTGAGCCCGCAAAGCTGGCCGCGCAACGGCGAGATCGACATCATGGAAATGGGGCATCGCGCCGCCGGCCGTGGTGGGGCAGGGATCAATAATTTTGTTGGCGCCAACGTCATCACCTACCAGCAGGCTGCTTGCGTGCCAGGCAATGAAAGCTGCGCCGGCTCGACCGCCTGGAATACCAAGAGCTATTACGTGGCGCCCACCTCGATGGCGAACCGCTTCATTACCTATCGCTTGTATTGGACCGAATCGCAGATGCGTTTCACTGCCGTTGATAATGGCGTTGAGCACAATCTCTATGACAATGTCCTGCCCGTCAACTCGACCAGTTTGCAGGAACCCTTCTATCTGCTGCTGAACCTTGCCGTGGGTGGCAACTTCACGGACGCAGCCAGCCCGGGGCAAGTGACGGCGCCGTTGCCAGGCACCATGTACGTCGACTATGTTCGTGTGTATGAGCTGGACGGCAAAGGCAGTGTCACCATCGGCAACCAGACCAAGCCCGAAGTGGGCAAGTTTGGCGTGTTCACCGACCTGACGGCAGTCAACAACAAGCAAAGCGCGGGCGTGAGCAGCGACATCTTTGTCTGGAATCAGGCCACGGTGGGCGCGGGTAATACCGCACCCGCCGAAGGCAGCAACGTCATCGCCTGGAACTACAATTCGAGCAACCAATGGTTCGGCGGCAGCATCCAGTCGCGTCAGATCCATGACATGAGCAACTTCCGCAACGGTAACGTCAAGCTGAAGATAAAGATTCCAGCCAATGTCGCGTTCAACATCGGCGTGCAGGATACCTACACCAACCAGAACGCGGTGAACTTCCCGGCCAACACGACCGCTTACGGCCTGGTGCGTAATGGTGAGTGGGGCACCGCGACAATTCCGGTCTCGGCTCTGGCCGGCACCAAGGTCGCCTTGCAGTCGATGCTGGACCTGTTCCAGATTTCCAGCGACGCCAATCGCCTGCCGACGGCACCTTTCCAGTTTGCGATCGACGATATTGTGTGGGACAGCGGGACGGTCGTGCCAACGCCAACGCCAACGCCAACGCCGACGCCAACGCCAACGCCAACGCCAACGCCGACGCCGACGCCGACGCCAACGCCGACGCCAACGCCAACGCCGACGCCAACGCCAACGCCAACGCCGACGCCGATCTACAGCACCGCGCAAACCAGTGCCACGGCGCTGCAGTTCCGCGTCAACACGACCAGCTGGGCAGACGTCCATTACACCGTCAACGGGGCCGGGCAGCAGAACTTCCGCATGCGCCAGGATGGTGGCGTGAACACCTTCACGACAACTGGTCTGAAAGTGGGCGATGTGGTCCGCTACAACTTCACGTATTGGGATGTGGCGAAGAACTACGCGATTGATACCGCGCAGCAGAGCTACACCATGAAGTAACCGCCTCGCGGTTATTGAGGGGAACGGCCGCGGCATCGCTCGCGGCCGTTTTTTTTCGCCTTGACAATCCGTTAAGTGCGCGGCCCCGACCACCTTTATGAAATTCGCATTACGTGTGGTCTACAAGCAACTTCCGAGTGCTTTTTCCTGCACAAAATTTAACATTGCTTGTATCATCTTTACGTTGCAATCCCATAATAATCCTGAACCGGAGTCGAACTTGAGCAATCCTTACAACGCGCCTGCAGCGGACATGTCGCATGGTTCGGAAGGTGTCACTACCTACGAACCAAAAATCCTCGCACTCAATGGCCGTATTGGCCGCCTGCGCTATCTGGCGTATTCCTTCGTCTTCGGTATCCTGGCCATGTTCGCGCTCGGTATCATTGCCGCAGTCACGATGGCGATCAGCCCCAAGCTCATGCTTGGCGTGGTTGGCGTGCTGTACATTCCGGTGTTCGCCGTCACTTTCATTCTTGCCCGCCGCCGCTTCAATGACATGGACCGCTCCGGCTGGTTCTCGCTGCTGTTGATCATTCCGTTCGTCAACTTCTTCGTCTCCCTGTGGCTGCTGTTTGGTCCAGGCGACCAGGGCGAAAACGACTTCGGTCTGCCGCCGTGCAAAAACTCGACGGGTGTGGTCATTGGCGCGCTGTCCATCCCGGTGTTCGGTGTGCTGATCGGTATTCTTGCTGCCATCGCCATGCCGGCTTACCAGGACTACACCATGCGCGCGCGCGCTGCGCAGATGCAATCGCAGGAACCCGCATCGGCTCTGCCAGGCTCGCAAGAGTAATTTTTGACCGACCGCACGCCCGCCCGGGCGGCGGTCCCTTGATGCGCTGGCCGGCGTGCTGACGCCGGAGTCCATCTTGAGCAATCCTTATCACGCACCCGCAGCTGACCTGTCCGCGCTGCGCCACGGTGACGCCTCTTACGCACCATCCCTGTTCGCCATCGAAGGCCGTATTGGCCGCGTGCGCTATCTGGCGTATGGCCTCGGCGCCGTGTTCGCCGCAATGGTGCTCTGGTATGCGATGGCTGCTGTCCCCATCGACGTTGGCCCGAACCTGTACATGGCGCCGAGCGTGGTCCAGGCCCTATTTCTGCTGTTTGCAGGGACGGTGCTTGCGCGCCGCCGCCTGCACGACCTTGGTTTCTCGGGCTGGTGGGCGCCGATCCAGTTTATTCCCGTGTTGGGCATCCCCTTCGTTCTATGGCTGCTTGCCGCACCTGGCGTGCGCACGCCGAATCGCTTCGGCCCCGCGCCGGCTGCAAACGCCCGTCTTGCCATTGCCACTGCCAGCGTGGCTGCGCTTCTGCTTGCCACCTCGCTGCTCCAGACAGGGGCATTTTTCTATGTTCGGCTCACAACGCAAAGTGCCATGGAACGGCAGTTGAATTTGCCGCCGACGCCCTGGCCAATATCGTGGCGCACCTGGCCCTACTGGCTGCCCCACTGATTGCGCGCCGTGCATGATCCGTATGCACCACCGGCTGTGTCGACCGGGTACGCGCGCGCGCCAGCGCGGCACGCCCGCATTGGCAGGCTGCGCTTTGTGGCGTTTTCCTTGTCTTGCATGGCAGGCGCCATTGCGCTTGTGTTGATCGCCGCCCAGGTTGCGATCATCTTCAAGCGGTCATGGATCGATAAGGCCGCCGTCATCGTCATTATTCTGACGGTGCTTGCCATGCTGATCTGCCTGCTTTACTTGTGCCGCCGGCGCTGGAACGATCTGGGCCGCTCAGGGTGGTGGAGCGCGCTGCTGTTGGTGCCGGCTGCAGGTCTGCTGGCGCTTGTGGTACTGGTCATTGCGGAAGCTGAGAGCGACAGCAATGATTTTGGCCCGGCGCCGCCCGAAGGCGGCTCCTGGCTGATCGGCTACAGCATGTTCCTGGGGCTGATGATCGTACTGTTCGTGTACCTGGTTCGCGCGTAGTAAAACAGCGCGCAACGCTGGCCTACAACTGGCCGCTTTCCTTGATGTCGAGGTAGCGGTTCACCAGCGTCATGCTCAATCGTTCCGGGGTGATGTCGATCAGGCGGTCAGCCCGAATGCCCAGGCGCCGGATCGCTTCCTTGCGCTGCTGCAGATAATGCACGGTGGCGCTGTAGCGCAGTGCATCGGCCAGACTGTCCACTTGCGTGTCGCGCGCCCGGTCCATGACTTTTTCACGCAGGCTGGCACACATGACCAGGTGCTTGGTCGAGATCAGTTCACAGGCCGAGCGCAGGGCGGTGTCGTCTTCGTCGCGCAAATTGGTGATGATGACCACGAAGGCCCGCTTGGACAGGCGGTTGAGTAGATCGCTGGCAGCCTGGGTGTAGTCGGGCGCCATTTCGGTCGGGTGCAAGTCATACACGCCGGCCAGCAGCCGGTCCAGGCCATTGCGGCCTTTGGCCGGCGCCAGCCAGCGGGTGTCGCCGCCAAAGGACATCAAGCCCACCGCGTCGCCCTGTTTCTGCGCCAGAAAGCCCAGTGTCAGTACGGCATTGAGCGCGTGGTCGAAATGGGTGGTCAGATCGTCGCGCGCCTGCATGCGGCGCCCGGTATCGAGCAAAAACACCACTTGCTGGTCGCGTTCTTCCTGATATTCGCGGGTGATCGGTTTGCCCGTGCGGGCCGTGGCCTTCCAGTCGATCGAACGCATGGCGTCGCCCTGGCGGTATTCGCGCAGCTGGCGGAAGTCGGTGCCTTCGCCGCGGCGGCGCTTGCGCACCGCACCGGCGGTAGGGGCGCGGCGGTCGGTGGCCGACAGGGTGTGCCCCAGCAGCTGAGAAAAATCGGGGAAGATCTTGATGCTCGTTTCGGGCCCGATGCGATGGATGCGGCTCCACAGGCGCAGCGGCGAGACCACGCGCAGATGGGGCGCGCCAAAGCGTGCCTTGCCACGCTTGTCGGGACGCAGGCGGTAGCTGACAGCGATCCAGGCGCCGCTGTCGATGCTGCTGGTGTGGCCCAGGCCTTCCATTTCCCATTCGCCCGGGTAGTCATCGAACAGGTCCAGCGGCAAGGTGCGCCCGCTGTCGTTGTGGACCTTGAGCGTGACCTTGTTCCAGGTGCCGACCGACCACACGTGGGCCAGTTCGCGTTCGATCCGCAGCGCTGGCGCCTTGCGCGAGAGCCAGGCGTCGAGCGCGCCCGCCACCGCCAGAGCCAGTCCGGCACCTTGCCAAACGAGTGCGAGTGGCGCGACGAAACTGGCCGCCAGGCCGAGCGCAGTCCAGGCCCCGGCGGCGACCAGCAGCGTGCGCGTTGGCGTCAGTGCGTCAGCCACGCGGCGCGGCCACTTCTTCGATCAGACCGTGCAGCAGATCGTCGCTGGACAGGCCATCGAGTTCGCTTTCCGGCGAAATGGCAATGCGGTGACGCAGGACCGGCAGGCTGGCTTGCTTGATGTCGTCGGGCGTGACGTAATCGCGCCCGGCCGTCAGGGCCATGGCACGCGCCATGCGCACCAGGGCGATACTGCCGCGCGGGCCGGCGCCAATGCCAATGCCTGGCCAGTCGCGGGTGGCGCGCACCAGGCGCACGGCGTAGGCGGCGACGGCGTCGTCGACCCGGATCTTGGCCACCAGCTGCTGCAGGGCGACGATGGTTTCCGGCTTGATCAGGGTATTCACATGGCTCACTTCGAGGGCGTCGCCGACGCGGTCGCGCGTGACCATCTGCAGCATGGTTTCTTCTTCGGCCTGGCTCGGGTATTCGATGCGCACCTTGATCAGGAAGCGGTCGAGCTGGGCTTCAGGCAGGGGATAGGTGCCCTCGTTCTCAAGCGGGTTCTGCGTGGCCAGCACCATGAACGGCGGTGCCAGCTGATACGACTGGCCCTCGATGGTGACCTGGCGTTCCTGCATCACTTCCAGCAGCGATGACTGGGTCTTGGCGGGCGCACGGTTGATTTCATCGGCCAGCAGCAGGTGCGCGAACACGGGGCCCTTGCGCACACTGAAGGACTGGCTCTTGATGTCGAACATGGCGTGGCCCATGACGTCGGCCGGCATCAGGTCGGGCGTGAACTGGATGCGCGAAAAGTCGCCGGCGAAGGTCTTGGCCAGGGCCTTGACCAGCAGCGTCTTGCCCAGGCCAGGCACGCCCTCGAGCAGCACATGGCCGCCGGCCAGGCAGCAGGCCAGTACCTGGTCGACCACGGTATGCTGGCCCACCACGGCGCTGCGGATCTCGTCGCGCATGCGCGCAATGATGCCGATGGCCTGCGCCAGGCGGTCAGCTGGGATGGCCGGAGCGGCGTTGCTGTCGATGCTATCGTTCATGATGGGTTCTCAGGGTTTGAAGGGTTCGTATCTGTCGTGCGAAAAGCAAGGGCTGCACTGCGGGCGCATGGAACAGCGCTTCCTGGACATGCTGCTGCGACAGCTGGCAGGCTGCAGCGAGGGCAGCCGCCAGGTCGTTTTCGGGCAAGCGCATCAGGCCGGGAACACGGCGCCGCAGCAGGGTCAGGGTATCGTCGCGCGCCGCTTGCAGCAGCAGCTCGGCGCCGCCCGGCGCCTTCCATAGCCAGGCCCCGCTGGCATCGATATGCTCCATCAGCGAGCGCCGTTCCAGTGCCGGGTCCGGCAGCAGCGGGCCAAACCGGCGCAGCGCGGCCCACATGGCCAGCGCCAGCAGGACGGCGGCAGCGAGCATGAGCATGTGGAAACGCGCCCACAGCAGCTGATACCAGGGCAGCACGTCGAAGAACTGGACAATGGTGACCTGGCTGGTCTCGCCCGCCAGCGCACCGAGCGCCAGCAGCAATTCAGCATGGTCCTTGTCCTGCAGGCGGCCGTTATAGAAGTAATTGGTGGCCACCATCACCACTTTGCCTCTGCCGTGGCCGTACACATGCACGGCGTTTTTTGTGTTGTCGCTCCACAGGGGCGGACGCGCCTGGGGCATGCTGGTCAGGGCCATGCGCCCGGTTTCCAGTTCCAGCGTGTGCTGTGTACCCGGCACGATCAGGTAACGCATGTCGTCGGCTTGGCATTCCGGAATCGGGGCCGGGCAGCTGGTGGCGGGTTTGCCCTTGTTGCGCGCGTTGCGAATGCGCTGCTTGGCCAGGCAGGCACGCGAGACAGGCAGGGTGCTCATCCGCACGCCAAACTGGACTGCGATCGGGTCCGATTCCACCAATGCTGCGAGCGGACCGCTGTGACCGCGCACACGGGTAGCGCTGTCATCGTCGTCCTCTTCCTCTTCCTCTTCTTCTGCCTCGTCGGCCTCGTCATCACTGGCGGCGCTGGCGCTGGCCGAGGCGGACGCCGGGCTCTCGGCCTGCTGTTCGTCGGCTGCTTCGGGGGCGTGTTCGTGCTCGTGCTCGTGCTCGTGCTCGTCCTCGTCTTCGCTGTCGGCGTTGACCGCGTTGATGGTGTCCGCTTCGGCTGGGCTGATCCAGCGCGGTTGCGAGATCAAGGTATTGCCTCGTCCGACCCAGGCCAGCAATTGCCTGGCCTGATCCGGCGCCAGATTGCCAAACCCGCCGGCCATGATCAGCGTACCGGCCGGCAGGGTACTGATCGGCGCCTCGCCCAGCGTGCCGACCACCTTGACCGGATGTCCGCGCTGTTTCAGCAGCAGGGTCGCCACGTGCATGCGGTTTTTTTGCATTGCTTCGGACGGTTTGTTGACTGGCCCCCAGCGCAATTCCATCCAGTTGGACCAGGCCCAGATACACAGGGCCGCGATGGCGCCAAGCCCGAGCAGCGCCGCCAGCGCTTTCTGCCAGAACTTCATGCGGCGCTCCTGGCGGGACCAAACTGCGCATCCCATTCGGTGCAGCGCTGTTCCAGCAATGCGCTGTCGAGCCAGCGGCCGGCATAGGCGGCGTCGAGCCACATGGCCGTGGTGGCGGTGGCCACCTGCAGGCGGCCGGCGCCAAGCCGGGCTTCCTGGGCGGCGCGATGGGCCAGACGCAGGCAATCGCCTTCGGTATTGCCCTGGGTGAGCAGCAAGCCATCATCGGAGACCAGGCGCGACAGGGTGGCACGGTACAGCAAGGCCAGGGCGCCACGGCGCTGGCCCTGGGCCCACAGCGCACGCACGGTGGCGGTGATGTCGTCCGGCAGGGATTCGGCACGTATGTCGAGGCCGCCAACCTCAGTCGCGCGGGCCAGGGTGGAACGCGGGCGCCAGCCACCGAACTTGTCGCGGTAGCGATACATGAGCCATGCGACCAGGCCAATGGCGGCGGCAATGAAGGTCACTTTCAGGATCGATGCCAGCGTGTCGAACTTGAGCGGCGGCGTGATCTCGGGTGTCTTGGTTTTCTTTTTGTCGAGATTGAATTCCTTCAGAGTCCAGCTTTGCGTGCAAATCCAGCCGTGCACTTCGCGCGTTGCGTACAGGGCGTCGACCTCGCGCCGCGCGCGTGCCTGCTGCTCGTTGCTGGCGGCAGTACGCGTCAAGGGGTCGGCCGGGGCGGGAATGCGGCAGCTGTCGGCGCCGCGACCCGTGGCGGCAGGCAGGGCCGCGTCGGCGGCATTGGCTGGCGGTGGTGAACCGAGCATGGCGACCATCAGGCAGGCTAGCAGCATGGCGGCCGCGCCGCGCGTGTGTGCGCGCGTTGCTGCCGGTGGCGCAATCTGGCGCAGCTGCAGTTCCAGGTCCCACGCTTCAAGACTGGCGCGGCGGTTCAGGTAGAGCGTGAAGCCGCAGGCGGTGTAAATGGGCGCCATGATGGCGGTGGCAGTTGCATACACGGCCAGCATGAGCAACTTGAGCCAGAATTTGTCGCCGTCGCCGCTGAACAGATTGACCAGCAGGACAAAGGGATTGATACCGTCACTGTCGCTGACAAACAGGCCGATGAAGCTGATGATCCCAACGACCAGCATCAGCTCGATCACGAAACAGATGAAGCCGAAAAAGAAGGCGGTCATCAAGGTGCCCTGGCGGCCCAGCACGCGGCGGCGTGCGCTGGCCACCGCGCCGCGCGCGTTTTCCAGCTGCCAGACGGGCTGGGCCAGGCTGCGTGCATGGGCGAAGGGGCGGCCCCAGGTGAGCAGACGGAACCAGCCACCGCCAAGCTGGCGTGGCCAGGCGCGCACCGCTTCCTGCCAGGTGACGGTGGTGCCGAACACCTGGCGCGACAAGACGTACAAGGGCGCGCGTTCCAGCAAGGGCTTGCACCACCAGATGAGCAGAGCCCAGCACCAGGCCAGGTGCGGGAAGCCCCAGGTCAGGACAGCGGCGCCAGCGACCAGGGGCAGCCACAGCGCCAGGTAAGCCTTGTAGGCGGCGCCCGCATGGGAACGCAGCAGGGCGAAGCCCAGGTCGAGCGCTTGTGAATTGGTGCGCGGACGCAGTTCGATCTGTAAATGGTCTATTTGCATGGTCGGTTCTTATTGCTGGCGCCGGCCTGCAAACACGAAAAAGGCAATCACGAGGGCCCAGCACAGGGCGCCCACACCATACTTGACGCTGGTGGGGATGGATGGCGCGGCCGACCAGAACGCTTCGATAAACGCCGCGCCGAAGGTCATGACCGCGCCGCCCACCATGACTGGGAAAATCGCGCGGCTCGCTACCTGCAGTGCGTGACCGCGGGTACGCCGGCCCGGATGGATCAGGGTCAGACCCAGGCGCATGCCGGCCATGGCCGAAAACAGCAGGCCGGGGATCTCCAGACTGGAATGGGTGATAACGAACGACCAGAAGGTATGGCGGGTGGTCGGGTCCTTGCTCAGCCAGGCCCCAATCACGCCCATATGCATGCCGTTGAACGCGGTGCTGATCAGCGCCGGAACCCCGCCCAGGATGCCGCCAGCAAAGGTGCGGAAATCAATCGACACATTGTTCCAGATGTAGAACCCGAACATCATGACGTCGCCTTCGCCCCCACGCCCCGTTTTGAGCTGGCCGGGCTGGTACATCTTGCGATAGCTTTCAAGCTGTTCCGGGCTGCTGAAACTGTAAGCCCAGTGGGGTTCGAACCAGATCAGCAAGCCGACCACCAGGGCCACGCCGTAAAACGCCAGGCATGCAAGCAGCAGCAGGCGCCACTCGGCCCGCACGGTGGACGGGAAATCGACCAGCATCCAGCGCAGCAACGTGGTGGGACGGGCCACGCCAGCGCCGTACAGCTGACGGTGGCATTGACTCACCATGTCCTGTAAATAGGCGGCGATGGCAGGGGAGTATCCGCGCTGACGCGCCAGCGCCAGGCACTGGCACAGGCGCCGATACATGGCCGGCAAGTCGCGCCGGTCGGCCTGCTTGTCTTGGAGGACGGTAGCAATGGATGCCCACAGGGCCTCGTTCTGGGCTACAAATTGTTGCTGCTTCATTGGGTAAATCCTGCCACGTAGCCGCGCATGCGTTCGACTGACGCCTCGCCGGTGGTGCCTGTCAGCGGTTCGGCGATGGTGCCCAGCTCGTGCATGCGTTCAGCCGGCAAGCGCGCTTCGCGCTCGAACAGGTCAGTCAGTGTGCGTTGCTGGTCAGCATTGAGAGGGAAAGGCAGGGGTAGCGGGGCAGCTGCTTGCGGCAGCGGCCGGGTGGCAGGCTTTTCGACATGGATCACCAGGGTGCCGGCGACGATGTCGCCAATGCGGCGAAAGCGGCTGTCGAACATCATCGAGATCAGCCCCGTGAGATAGCACATCGGCAGCAGATCGGCGAACAGCAGCAAATTGCGTAACGTTGATTCACGCCAGCCCACGGGCAGGCCGTTGGCGCGCACCACTTGCAGCCCGGTGGCGCGCTTGCCCAGGGTCCGTCCGCCCCAGTACACCTCGCACAGGATGGGGTAACCCCAGTACATGACAAACAGCACCACCAGCAAAATACCCTGCGTCATCTTGCCGGCAGGAACCATGGTAACAAGGGCGGAATACACCATCACGTAGATCAGGTAATCGATCAACATCGCGGTGGCGCGCAGGAAGGGGCCGGCTGGCGTGAGCAACAGGCGGACGCCCTCGGGCGTGGTCAGGGAAAGGCGGCCGTCTAGCAAAGGGTGCTCCGTACTGCCATGCTGCGCTTGCCCTTGATGCTAACCGCCATTCAATTCACCTGATATTCGCTAAGTAGGAATATTGTAGCGAAGAAAGCATGTGCTGATAGCAAATAAATAGGGATCAGGGCAAAAATGTTGCATTTTGATCCAGTTGACATGCAAAAGGCCCGCGAACGGGCCTCTTGCAATGCGCAGTGGGATGCTATTACTGGTGCTGGCGCAGCTGGTCAAAGCCAACCCGGCCTGCCTTGTAGCAGGCGCCGGCACACAGTTCCAGGCCAGCGCGGTCCAGCACCACGATGGTGCCGCGGCGGTACTGGATGAAGCCTTCCGCCTGCAGCTTGCCGGCGGTGAGGGTGATGCTTTCGCGGCGCACACCCAGCATGGTGGCCATGGTCTCTTGCGTGACTTTCAGTTCGCTCGACAGGGAACGGTCCAGACGCTCGAGCAGCCAGCGGCTCAGTTTTTGCTCCAGCGTGCAGTGGCGGCCACCGACCACATTCTGGGCCAGCTGGCCGAACATGGCGAAGGTGTAGCGCATCAACAGCTGGGCAAAGGCGCCGCCCTGGGCAAACAATTCGCGCAGAGCGTCGGTGCGCAGGCGATAGCCGTAGCCGGCCACTTGCACCACGGCCGAGCAGGTGGCGCGCTCGTTGGCGTACATGGCAACACCGACCACGCCTTCACGGCCGACCACAGCGATCTCGGTGGTGGCGCCGTCTTCCATCACATAGTGCAGCGAGACGATGGCGTTGGTAGGGAAGTAGGCGTATTCGAATTTGCTGCCAAAGTCGTACAGGTAGTCGCCTTTTTTCAGCGGCACCAGTTCCAGGTAAGGGAACAGGTGTTCAAGATCGGCGCGGCCCAGCGCGCGCAGCAGTTCGTTCTGCTGGGCGCCGGTCAGGCTGATAGGGGAGGCGGATACAGGGGCCGGGGCAGTGGCGTCGCCCAGCACGATTTCACGGATTGCTGCGGACGAGGATGGGGTGGAGCGTTGGGTTTGCGCGTACATGGCAGGCCTCTTGTTCAATATGTTCTTGGTGATTGCTCGTCTGTCGCGTCCGCTTTCTGCGTGACGCTTCGTTAGTGATACTTTATACAGCCGAGCTGGCCCTGTCATCGGAGCAACAGACGCCGGGATGTAAGGGCAATCGACGCGCTTGTGTAAGCAACAAGAATAGTTGGCTGTCGTCTAAGTCCTACGTGGCAGGGGCGGGGGCTCGGCTCAGTGGCTGCGGCGGCGCCGCTCGGGGTGGGTGAGTACGCGCAGTGCCACGGCGAAATCGACCCCGCGCTTGTGCAGGTAGAGGGCTGCTGCATGGGTATCGAGCACTTGCTGGACTTCGATTGCCTGTTCGACCTGCTTGGCGGTGCGAATGTCGGGCCGGGGAAGATAATGGTCGTCGTGCATGGGTGCCTCCTTTGGAAAAATATAGCACGCATGCCATGGCTGCACGATACAAAGCTTGGCGCAGTTGCCTGTAAATATTTCTGAGTCGTACTATCCCGGTGTAAGATTGCGGGCCTGGTGTGCAGGCGGCCATCGCTCTGGAGTTCTCCTTGAAATACACCTACCGTTCTACCTTGTTCGCGGCGCTGGTCGCCACTGCCGTGTGTGCGCCGGCGCTGGCCGGCGAAGTGCTGGTTTCCGCCGCCAAACTGCTCGATGTACGCAGCGGCAAAATGATCAACGATCCGCAAGTGCTGATACGCGACGGGCGCATTGTCGCCATCGGCCAGGGTGCCGCTGCCTTCACGCCCGGTCCGTCGACCACGCGCGTGGACTTGCCAGGACTGACCTTGCTGCCAGGGCTGATCGACATGCACGTCCACCTCGACAGCGACCCCAGTTACGGCGGCTACACCGGCCTGGAATATGGCGACCGCTTCTGGTCGGTGCTGACGGTGCCGCATGCCGGCAAAACCCTGGACGCCGGATTTACCACCGTGCGCAATGTGGGCGCGGACGCCTGGAATGATGTGGGCCTGCGCCAGGCCATCAGCGAAGGCAAGGTGCGCGGTCCGCGCGTGGTGACGGCCAGTTATGCGTTTGGCGCCACTGGCGGGCATTGCGATTCGACCTTCTTCCCACCATCGATGAAGCAGAGCAGCCCTTACAACGCCGACAGTCCCGAACAAGGGCGCAAGATGGTGCGCGAGCTGCGCAAATACGGGGCCCAGGTCATCAAGATCTGCGCCACCGGCGGCGTATTTTCGCGCAATACCGAGCCGGGCCAGCAGCAACTGAGCCTGGCCGAAATGAAGGCAATTGCCGAAGAAGCGCACCAGTGGGGCTTGCAGGTGGCCGCGCACGCGCATGGCGCTTCGGGCATCAAGGATGCGATCCGCGCCGGCGTGAACACGATCGAGCATGCCAGTCTGATTGACGATGAAGGCATTGCCCTGGCCAAGAAGTATGGCGCCTGGCTGTCGATGGATATCTATAACACCGAGTACACCCAGGCCGAAGGCAAGAAGAACGGCACCCTGGAAGACAATCTGCGCAAGGACCGCGAAGTGGCCGATGCACAGCGTGAAGGCTTCCGCCGCGCCCATGCGGCCGGCGTGAAGATGGTGTACGGGACCGATGCCGGCGTCTACCCGCACGGCGACAATGCGCGCCAGTTCGCCTGGATGGTCAAGTATGGCATGACGCCTTTGCAGGCCATTCAGGCCGCAACCCTGAACGCGTCCGAAGCGCTGGCCAGCAAGGATGTGGGCGTGATTGAGGTGGGCCGCTTTGGCGACATGGTGGCGGTGGCGGGCGACCCCACGCGTGATGTGACGCTGCTCGAGAACGTGGCGGTGGTGATCAAGAATGGCGATGTGGTGCTGAACAAGGTGGCGCCGGCGGCGGCCAAGCCTTGAGCGCAGCTTCCGCCAAACGCAGCAAGGCCGCGCCGGGCACCTACCCGGTGGGCGCGGCCAGTTTGCGTGCGCAAGTACTGGCCGTGATGCTGGCGCCCGACGACATGACCGGCGTGGACAGCATTTTCGAGCACCGCAAGGTGAGCCTGCACACGGTGGTGCGGGCGCTGGTGCGCAAGTATGAATGGCCGATTGAACGGCGTGATTTCCCCACTAATACTGCCGACGGGCGTGCGGCCTGGGCTTCGGTGTACTGTTTGCCGCGGGAGGTGATTGATGCGGCGCTGGCAGGTCAGGGCGCTGACTGGCTCGATGGCGTGCGCGCTGCTCGCATGGCGCGCGCACGGCGGCGGTAGGCGGCACAACGAATGACGCAACATCGCCCTCGCGAAGGCGGGGGGCTATTCCACGTCTCCGGATTCTGGGACGTGGTATGGGCCCCCGCCTTCGCGAGGGCGATGTTGGTGGAATTCCTGGTCAGTGCAGCTTGACCGAGGGCGACAGCTTGTCCTGAATCCAGTCCACCACCGTCTGCGCGGCCATCCGCACAAAACCGTGCAGCGCCATCAGGTGCTTGCGGTACATGAGCGCGTACAGCACGCGCGCCAGCGCACCGCCCACCTGCATCTTGCGCTCGCCCACGGCCCCGCGCAGCATGCCCACCGCAGCCAGGGGGCCTAGCGAGACCAGCGAACCATAATCACGGTAGGCAAACACGGGGGCCTTGGTCTGGCCGTCGCAGGCCAGCACCTCGGCTAAAAACATGGCTTGCTGGTGCGCCGCCTGGGCCCGTGGCGGCACCGTGCCGCGGATCGGACAGACAAAGCTGGCGCAGTCGCCGATGGCATAAATGTGCGCGTCGCCCAGCGCCTTGAGGCTGGGTTCCACCACGATCTGACGCAGGCGGTTCACTTGCAGGCCGAAGCTGGCGCAGATGGCGGGCGCTTCCACGCCTGCCGCCCACAGGGTAATGGTCGATGGGTAGCAGCTACCCTCGGTGTCGCGCACCTCGTGCGCGCTGACGCTGGCCACGGCGGTATCAGTAAACACCTTGATGCCCAGTGAGCGCAAATGGCGCGCCGCGCGCTTGGACAAACGCGGATGCAAATGCGGCAGCAGCAGGGAACCCCGTTCCAGAATGCGGATGCGCACGTCGCGCTGCGGGTCAAGGGCATGCACCTTGTAGCGCGCCAGGGTGCGCGCGCTGTGACTGAGTTCGGCCGCCAGTTCCACGCCGGTGGCGCCACCGCCCACAATCACGATGTCGACTGTCTGCTCGGCGCCACCACTGGCGGCGTTGCGGCTGCTGGCCTGCAGGCAGCCATCCATGAAGCGCTGGCGGAAGGCTTCGGCCTGGGGTACGTCGTCGAGCGTGAGTACGTGTTCGCTGGCGCCGGGCACGCCAAAAAAATTGGTGACCGAGCCCAGTGCCAGCACCAGCTTGTCGTAGGCCAGCGAGCGGGCCGGTACCAGTTCGGCGCCATCGTCGGCCAGCAGCGGGGCCAGTGTGATGCAGCGCGCGCTGCGGTCCACGCCAGTGACCTCGCCCCGTACAAATTCAAAGCCGTGTTCACATGCCTGGGCTGCATAGTCGACCTGGGTGACGTGCGGGTCGCGCTTGCCCGAGGCGACGGTGTGCAGGAGCGGCTTCCAGAAGTGCGCCGGCCAGCGATCGACCAGCAGCACGCGTGCGCGTCCGGCCTTGCCGGCGCTGTCTCCCAGCCGTGTGGCCAGTTCCAGTCCACCGGCGCCGCCGCCAACGATGACGATTGTTTGCATGATTGTCCCTCCCATGACTGGTAATATACGTGGGCACGAAGTAAAAGAAAAATCAGACTTTTTCAATAATCGATAAGGAAAACCTTATGTATCACGCCAGCTTCCGTCAGCTTCAGTCGCTTGTTCTGGTGGCCCGTCACGAAAGCGTGTCGCGCGCGGCGGAAGCGCTGCATGTGACGCAACCGGCGGTGTCGCTGCAATTGCGCACGCTGGAAGAAATCACCGGCACGCCGCTCACGCGCAAGGTGGGGCGTTCGATCCAGCTGACTGCCGCCGGCGAAGTGATGCTGCAGTTTTCCGAACGTATTTTGCATTTGTGGGAGCAGGCCGGCGACGAGCTGGCAGCGCTGGGCGGGGTGACCAGCGGTACCTTGCGGATTGGCGCGGTGACCACGGCCGAACACTTGCTGCCGCCACTGCTGGTGCCGTTCACGATGGAGCGGCCCGATGTGCGCCTGAAGCTGCAGGTGGGGAACCGGGTCGAAATTCTGGGCATGCTGGCGCGCCAGGAAATCGACCTGGCCATCATGGGCACGCCGCCACGCGAGATGCGCACCAATGCCGCCCGCTTTGCGCGCCATCCAATGGGCTTTGTCGCCAGTCCCGATCATCCGCTCATGAAAAAGCGCAAGGTCACGCTGGGCGACGTGCTGCAGGCCAATCTGCTGGTGCGCGAACGCGGTTCGGGTACCCGCACAGCGGTGGAAAAGCTGTGCAAGGATGGCGGTTACCCGCTCAACTTCGGGTCCGAAGTGTCGTCCAACGAGGCCATCAAGCGCATGGTGTCGGCCGGCCTGGGGCTGGGATTTTTGTCGGTGCACGCCTGCGCGCTGGAATTTGAGGCGGGCCTGATCAAACTGCTGCCGATGCAGGGCAACCCGCTGGAAGCGGACTGGCACATCATGCACCTGACCGACCATCCAATCGCCAAGGTGGCCGCCGCGTTCCAGGACTTTGTGATCGACCAGGGTCAGACCCTGGTGCAGCGCGAGCTGGAAGCGTTTTACCGGCCGTTGCGGCGCCTGCGCAAGCCCTGAGTCTGCATTTGCGCTGCGGCAATATCCTGCGGGCAAAAGTTCGCCATGATCGATACGGCTGCGTCCTCGTTCCGGGGGCGACGTTTCTTATTGGAGAACAAGATGAAGATCCGCACAACGTCTGTCGCGCTGCTGGTGGCCGGCTTGCCCATGCTCGCTGCGGGCGCTCCCCTGATGAACGGTCCTTCGCTGCAGAGCGCACCCGCGCTGACGTCGCTGCTGGGCGAACTGGCGGCGCGGCGCGCGCTCACCGGCTTCGATGGCGATCACGGCTTTGCCATCGCCAGCCAGCATCCAGGTGTGGCCGGGACCCAGGTGGTGCGCGCCGACCATACCTACAAGGGCATTCGCGTGTTCGGTTCCGAGACCGTCGTCGTCAGCAGCACAGCGGGCCAGATTCTGTCCGAGTCGGTGGCGGACCGTCGCAGCAAGCTGGGCGCAGCGCGTCAGGGCGTGGCAGAACCGGCGCAGTCGCAGTTCAACGTCAAGCCCTCGCTCACGGCCAAAGAGGCGATTGCCATCGCCGTCAAGTCGGTGGCCCCGGCCGGCGTGCCGCTGGCGCCGCCCCGGGCCGAATTGCTGGTGTATCCCATCATGCGCACCGAGCGGGTACCGGCTGCCGTCAATAAAAGCGAAGAGGAGTTAAACGCGCTGGACGTGAACGAGGTGGTGGACTCGTACGAGCTGGCATACCTTGTGCGCACGCGCATGGTGGTCGGCCAGCAGCCGGTGTTTCACGACACGGTGGTCAGCGCCAGCGACGGTCATATCATCGACCAGTGGAATGCATTGCAGACGGTGGCGGGCAGCGGCAAGAGCCAGTACAACGGGGTGGTCCCGCTCAGCACCAGCGCCGACGGCGACCGTTTTCGCATGGTCGACCCGCTGCGCGGCAGCGGCGGCAAGTATGGCGGCATGGCGATCACCAACGCCGACCATGGCAGCGAGGCAGGCGAGGTGTACTCTCACAATGCCAACGAGTGGGGCGACGGTTTGCAGTACAAGAGCGGCGGCAGTACCACCGACGCCAACGGCCAGACTGCGGCGGTGAATGCCATGTGGGGACTGAGTAATACCTATGACATGCACAAAAATGTCCTGGGCTGGCAGGCACTCGATGGCCAGAATACCGCCACCTACATCGCCGCGCATGTGAACACCAATTACGACAATGCCTACTACAGCGACACCTGCAAGTGCATGTTCATTGGCGACGGGTCTTCCTTCAACAGCCTGGGCGCGATCGATGTGGTGGGCCACGAGATGGGGCACGGGATCACCTCGTCAACCTCGAACCTGCTGTACTTTGGCGAGTCGGGCGGCTTGAATGAATCGAGTTCGGACATTGCCGGCGAAGTGGTGGAGGCGTACGCACGTGCGGGTGGTACGGGTGACAAGGTGCCGGCCGAGGGCAATGACTGGGTGCTGGGCAAGGAGATCAGCAAGAACGGCACGCCGCTGCGCTACATGTACAAGCCAAGCAAGGATGGCAGCAGCCCGGATGCGTGGTCAAGTTCGCTCAAGCGGCTCGATGTGCACTACAGCAGTGGCCCCAACAACCGCATGTTCTACTTCCTGGCGCAGGGGTCCAAGGCGGACAAGGATAGCGACTTTTACAGCAAGTACCTGGTACGCAAGCCAGCCGCCATGACAGGCATCGGACTGGACAAGGCCTACCGGATCTGGTTCAAGGCCGCCACGACCAAGTTCAACGCCATCAGCAATTACAAGGATGCGCGCGCCAAGACGATTGCGGCAGCCCAGGAACTCTATGGCGCGGACAGCCGCGAGGCGGTGGCGGTGCAGCGTGCCTACGCGGCCATCAACGTCGGGGCCGACGTTGATGAGCCGTGACAGGAATCAAGCCTTGCGTCCGCCAAGCACCAGCACGCCAGCGCCGGCCACCACGGCCGCGATGCTGGCCCATAGTGGAATGTTGACGGTTTCCTTTTCCTGGACCGAGAAGGCAATCGGGCCCAGGCTGGCCTTGTGGGTTTCCTTGGTGTAGCTGAAGCCGCCTATGGCCAGGCCGAGAACGCCGCCGGCGATGAGTACGATGCCAATGATTTTTGCTGGATTCATGGTGAGACCTTTTTGTCGTTGTTATTTGTGTGTTGTGATTGTTCAGTCGCCCATCAATGGGAAGGGATTGACGGGCGTGCCTTTCCACCACTGCTTTTCCGGGGTCAGTTCAACCACGGCAAAGTGCAGGTGGGGCGCGGCCGGATTGGCGTTGCCGGTTGCGCCCACATAGCCAATCAAGTCGCCGCGCTTGATGGGCGCGCCTTCCTTGAGGGTGTCGGCGTAACGGTCCAGGTGGGCGTAATAATACGCATACTTTTCGGTCGGGTCGAACTGGTAGACCGTCAGGCCGCCCGGTTTGCTGGTGAACAGCTTGACCACCTTGCCATCTGCCACGGCGAGCACCTTGGTTCCCTTGGGCGCCATGATGTCGAGCGCTTCATGGTGGCGTTCGCTGCCGCGCGGCTGGTCGAAATTGTCGCTCAGCTGGGCGGCCTTGATGCCTTCGACCGGCACCAGCAGTTTGGCGGTGCTGCTGTCGCCCGCTGTGGGCTGGGCGACATTGGGCACTTCGGCCACGGCGCTCACGGCGCTTGGCACCGGGCGCAGCGGCAGATCGGCCTCGCTCAGGTCGGTGGTGATGATGGGCGTGGACGCCAGCGCGGCGCCCGCCGTGACGGGTGCGGCGGCCGGGGCGGCTGGGGCAGGCGCGGCCACCATCACGGCCGGCTGCGATGGATCCTGGCCCATCTGGCGCAAGCCGATGAAGAGGGCCAGGGCGCCAAACAGGGTGCCTGCCAAAAAGGTGAGTACGAATTTCATGCTGTTCTCCTTGTTATTGTTTGCTTGCTTGAAGTACTGGGTTTTATTCCTGCATCACCACTTCGGTACCCGGGCCCACGGCATCGGTCAGGGCCATCACATCCCAGTTGGTCAGGCGAATGCAGCCGTGCGACTGGGTCTTGCCGATCGATGCCGGTACCGGTGTGCCGTGGATGCCGTAGTGCGGCTTGGACAGGTCCACCCAGGCCACGCCGACCGGATTATTCGGGCCAGCCGGAATGGTGGCCTTCTGTTCGCCCGGGCTGGCATCCCAGAACAGCTTGGGGTTGTAGTGGAAGACCGGGTTCTTGGACACACCGTTCACTTTCCAGGTACCGATGGGCAGTGGATCCTTGTCGGTGCCGGACGAGGCTGGGTATTGGGCAATCGCTTTGCCAGCCGTATCGAACAGGGTCAGGGTGCGGTCGGTTTTGTCGACCAGAATTTTGCCGGCCTTGGGCAAGGGTTCGGTGTCAAGCACGTTCGGCACCACAATCTGGGTGCCGGCGCGGCTCAGGTCCTGGCCCGGATTGAGGCGCTGCAGCAGGGCAGGGCTGACATGGAATTTCTCGCCCAGACCTTCCAGCGCATTGGCGTAGCCAAGCGCGGTCAGTTTGGACTTGTCGGCCATTTTTTCTGGAATCGCCTGGAACGGGCCCGCCACATCGGCCTCGGCCAGGGTGTAGGTGGCCAGCGCCGGTGCCGCATCGGCATTCAGGGCGGCCCAGGTAGCCGCGTCCAGCACGCCGCTGTCGGGAATGCCTTTCTGGCGCTGGAAGCCGGCCAGGGCGCGGCGCAGATTGGAGCCGCTGGCGCCATCAATCTCACCGGGCGAAAAGCGGGCGCGGTCCAGCAGAATCTGGGCGCGCAGCACGGCGGCCGGGCCGGTAATGGCGCTGTCGCCCTTGGCGGCATTGTTGACGGCGTCGGCTGTCAAGGCCGCGGTGGGCGTGGCGGCCATGGCTGGCTGGGACGACAGGGCCGCGCTGGCGACAGTGGCGGCGATGATGCAAAATGCGGTGTGTTTCATTGGAGCCCCTTGGATATGATGGGGCCAGATTAATTCCTAGAGGATATAAGCGTCTGTGCGGCAGCGTACTAAGACGCAAGAGAGCGTACCGCCATGCAAGTGCAGCTGCAACCGATGGGATGGGTGGTGGACAATGCCGACGGCCTGAGCGTATTGGCCGCTGCGGAAGCGGCCGGCATCACGCTGCCCAGCTCGTGCCGCAATGGCACGTGCCGCACTTGCATTTGTCAGATGACAGCGGGGGCGGTGCGCTATCTGGTTGAATGGCCCGGGGTGTCAGCCGACGAAAAGGCCGCGGGCTGGATTCTGCCTTGCGTGGCCGTGCCACTTGGCGACCTGCAATTGCAGGTGCCGGCGGCACGGCGGCCATCGCGCTCAGACTAGAACGCTTCCCATTCTTCTTCGGCACCGTTGGCGCGTTTGGGCGCGCCTTGATTGGCCAGGCGTGGCGCTGGCGGCGCAGGGCGGCGCATGGGCGTGACTTTTGCCCGGGCGCTGGGGGCCGTGGTGGCGGCAGTGCGCTCGTTGCCCAGTTTGAAGATACTGACGACTTCGGCCAGTGTGGCGGCCTGCTCCTGCATCGAACCGGCTGCGGCCGCGGCTTCCTCGACCAGGGCCGCATTCTGCTGGGTCACTTCATCCATTTGCGACACGGCCGAATTGATTTGCTCGATACCCATTGTTTGCTCGGCGCTGGCGGCGGCGATTTCGGACATGATGTCGGTCACGCGCGTGATCGACTGCACGATTTCTTCCATCGTGCTGCCGGCCTGATCGACCAGGCGCCCGCCCGCATCGACTTTTTCCACCGAATCGTTGATCAGGGATTTGATTTCCTTGGCGGCACCGGCCGAGCGCTGGGCAAGGTTGCGCACTTCGGCGGCGACGACGGCGAAGCCGCGGCCCTGCTCGCCAGCGCGGGCCGCTTCCACGGCGGCGTTCAAGGCCAGAATATTGGTCTGGAAGGCGATGCCATCAATGACGCCGATGATGTCCACAATTTTGCGCGACGATTCATTGATGGCTGCCATGGTGTCGACCACCTCGGCCACCACGGCGCCACCACGCACCGCCACTTCGGAGGCGGACTTGGCCAGGCCATTGGCCTGGCGCGCATTGTCGGCATTCTGCTTGACCGTGCTGGTCAATTCTTCCATGGAGGACGCGGTTTCTTCAAGCGAGCTGGCTTGCTGCTCGGTACGCGAGGACAGGTCCAGATTGCCAGCGGCGATCTGGCCCGAGGCGGTGGCGATGGTATCGGTGCCGCTGCGTACTTCGCCCACAATGCGCACCAGGGCCAGGCGCATGCTTTCCATTGCAAACAGCAGGCTTTGCTTGTCGCCTGCGCGGGTCTGGATCACGGTCGACAGTTCGCCTTTGGCAATCGCACCGGCCACATCGGCCGCATACGCCGGCTCGCCGCCCAGTTGACGGGTCAGGGCATGGGTGATCCACAGGCCGATGGCCACGCCAGCGCCCAGGCTGCACACCACCAATACGATCATCAGGAGGCGGGTGTCGCGGTACAGGGCCGCCGCATCGGCCGCAGCAGCAGCGGCGGCCTTTTCTTTATTCGTGCCAAGCTGGTCCAGCTTTTCGTCAATGAAGGTGGCCTTTGCGGCAAGCGGGCCGAACAGATATGCCACAGCGGCGCTTTGGCCTTCAGGCGTGCTGTCGTCGGTCAGGCGCATCAATTCGGCACGGCCGGCTTCGTAGTCGGCCAGGCCTTTGTCGACTTCGGCAAACAGGCGCGCTGCGGCCTCGGTGCGAAACAGTGGGCGCGCGCGCGCCAGGTGGCCCGTCAAATCCTTGTAGGCGGTGGCGGAAACATCCTTGAACTTGGCCTTCTGTTCCGGGGTCGGGGCCAGCATGACGTTGCGGCTGGCGCGGCCGATGTAAATCAGATTGATGTTGGCTTCTTTGACGGCAGAGATGCCAATCAGGTCGCTCGCGTAAGCGCGCTCGGCCTGTTCGTTCATCTTGCTCATGTTGTAAATGCCGATGGCGGCGACCAGCGCGCCCAGCAGGGCAACGATCAGAAAGCCTGTGAGCAAACGGGTCCGGACTGTGGTGTGTTGAAACATGGATGTGCTCCCTCGATGCGTACATGTGATTGACGGTGATCGGTAGCGCGCTGCATGGTCCGGCCACAACACCGCCATAGGAGCGGACGACGTGGAGTATGCGTTTTGGGGCATGACGGTCGGTGTGGACACCGAGGACAGCAACACCAGCAGGGGATTGGGCTGGTGCTACTAAAGATACGCCGGGTGGCGCAGATTTGGAACAACTATTGAAGCTATAGTAGAACTTTGTGCAAGTTTAACGACGTCCGTTGCCGCGTAGCAACGGGCGTCGAGTTTGTCAGAACTGTTCCCAGTCTTCGTCGGCGCCGTTGGCCGTGCGTTTGACATTGCTGGATGATGCGTTAGCGGCCAGACGCGGCACCGGGCGTGCCGCAGCGCGCGGCGCGGGCCGCTTCAGGGGCGCGGCGGGGCGTGCGATGGCACTTTCATTGCCCAGCTTGAAGATGCTGACCACTTCGGCCAGGGTGGCCGCCTGTTCCTGCATCGAGCCCGCTGCGGCGGCAGCTTCTTCCACCAGGGCGGCATTCTGCTGCGTCACTTCATCCATTTGCGTGATGGCCGTGTTGATCTGCTCAATGCCCATGGTCTGCTCGGCGCTGGCGGCGGCAATTTCGGTCATGATGTCGGTCACGCGCGTAATCGACTGGACAATCTCTTCCATCGTCACGCCGGCCTGGTCGACCAGCTTGCCGCCAGCATCGACTTTTTCCACCGAGTCGTTGATCAGGGTTTTGATCTCTTTGGCTGCGGCAGCCGAGCGCTGCGCCAGGTTGCGCACTTCGGATGCGACCACGGCAAAGCCGCGGCCCTGTTCGCCGGCGCGGGCCGCTTCTACGGCGGCGTTCAAGGCCAGAATATTGGTCTGGAACGCGATGCCGTCGATCACGCCAATGATGTCGACAATCTTGCGCGACGATTCATTGATGGCGGCCATGGTGTCAACCACTTCGGACACCACCGAGCCACCCCGTATCGCCACTTCCGAGGCCGACTTGGCCAGACCGTTGGCCTGACGCGCATTGTCGGCATTCTGCTTGACGGTGCTGGTCAATTCTTCCATGGAGGAAGCGGTTTCCTCCAGCGAGCTGGCTTGTTCCTCCGTGCGCGAGGACAGGTCCAGATTACCCACGGCGATCTGGTTGGAGGCGGTGGCAATCGTATCCGTGCCCATGCGCACGTTGCCTACAATCTTCACCAGGGAAGTGCGCATGGTTTCCATGGCAAACAGCAGGCTGGATTTGTCGTTGGAACGGGTCTGGATCACGGTCGACAGTTCGCCCTTGGCGATGGCATCCGCCATTTCCGCTGCATAAGAAGGTTCGCCGCCCAGCTGGCTGGTCAGGCTGTGGGTGATCCACAGGCCCAGGCCAATACCGGCGCCAAGGCTGCACAGGACAAGCACGATCATCAGGGTGCGACTGCCGTGGTACAGCTCGGACGCTTCCGTTGCGGCAGCAGCTGCGGTCTTCTGCTTCGCATTGCCCAGTTCGGTCAATTTATCGTCGACGTAGTTCGCTTTCACGGCCAGGGGGCCAAACGCATATTCAACGGCGGCAGTGTGGCCCTCAGGACTGGTATCGCCCACCAGGCGGGTTAATTCGGCCCGAGAGGTGTCGTACTCGGTCAGGCCCTTGTCAATTTCGGCGAACAGGCGTTTGCCGGTGTCGGTATAAAACAGCGGGCGTGCAATGTCCAGTTGCTGTGCCATGGTCTTGCGGGCAGACTCAGCCACGCCCTGAAATTTGCTCCGTTCGGCTGGCGTTGTCGAAAGCAGAACATTGCGCATGGCGCGGCCGATGTAAATCAGGTTGATATTGGCTTCCTTGGATGCGGATAGCCCCAGCAGGTCACTTGCGTACGCGCGTTCGGCCTGCGCGTTCATCTTGCTCATGTTGATCACCCCGACCGCCGCGACAATGGCGCCCAGGATGGCAACAATCAGGAAACCGGCGAGCAAGCGTGTGCGTACCGTGCTGTTCTTGAACATGTATTTCTCCCGTTAATGCTTGGTTTAACAACAGCGCGCGCGTCGTCGCACTGTGTTGACAATCGTTAAATTTACTAGAAGCGAATGGGGCTTCGTATTGGTGTTTAACGCCAGCGGGGAATGGGGTGGCTATGGACAAGGTACTGGAAGAAATTGTGATTGTTAATCGGTTTTCGATTGAAACGTTAAGTCCTGAGCGAAAACCGCAGCGCTCGTTGCACCACTACAACGAACGCCGCTTTTGTTCATGGCAAGCTAACAATGCCTAGGGCCCGTTCAATTTCTGGCAGGATCAATTTCCATGCCGGCGAGCTGGCCGCGATCTCATCATAATGGCTCGCACCCGGCAAAATCACCACCTCCGCGCGGTCACCGGCAGCGCGTGCGCGGCGGGCAAAATCGTGGGCTGCACGGGGTGGTGAAATTGTGTCATGTTCGCCCGTGATGAGCACCGTCGTGCTGCCGTTCGGCACCAGCTCGGCGGCATTGGTGTCGGCGTAAATGTCAGGCCGGATGGCGCTGGCGGTTCCGGCCAGTTGCACCATTTCGCGGCCGCAGCTGGTCTTAATTAATTCCTTTTCGTTGCGCAGGTCGGCCAACCCGCCCAGACTGATGACCTGGCGAATCGGCAACGGCTGGGCCTGGAAGAGAGGGCTGGTCGCCGGAATGCGGCTGCGCCCGACAATCCACTGTGCCAGCTGGCCGCCAGCGGAGTGGCCCACAGCCACAATACGGGCCGTGTCGAGTTGCTGGCGCGGCGCTTCGGCAGCCAGCTTGTCGAGGGCTGCATTGATGTCCTGGTAGGTGCCTGGATAACCACCGCCTTCTTCATCCACGCGGCGGTATTCCACGTTCCACACCGCGATGCCGCGCGCTGCCAGCGCGCCGGCCACATTGTGCATCTGCTTGATGCCGCCAAATTCCACCGTCCAGCAACCGCCATGGATCAGTACCACGACCGGGAAGGGGCCCGGTCCGGCCGGGCGGAACAGTTCCGCGAACTGCGAGGGCGCGCTGCCGTAGGCGAAGGTGCCGCTGGGGGCCGGGCCGCTCAGGGCCAGATAGTCGGCCAGCACCATGGGCGCGGCAGTGGCAAGCGGGACGGCGCCGGACAGGAAGAGAGCGGAAAACAGGGTGCGCAGGCGGGTAGGCATCGTGGCGTCGTTCCGAGAGTGAGAGTAGGCGAACTATACCGAGTTTGGACCAGGGCTGGAAGCTGCAGCCTGGCGCGCTTTCGCCTCAGGCGTGAGACAGCGTACAGAAGGCGGCGCGCACCGATGCTAGTCTGCCAAAAACCATGAGGGAAACGTATGGAAACTTTTAGCGAAGAATACAAAGGCTTCACCATCGTCGTGACACCAGTGCGCGACAACGGCGATTTGTGGGACTTTAGCTACCGCATTACCAAGACCGGGCAGGGCGGCCAGGACGGCGACCCTGCAGCGGCGATTACGCGCGCCCAAAGCGCTGGCGGGCACAGCACCGAACGTGCGGCCGCCACGGCGGGCATGGAAGTGGCGCGCATTGAGGTTGACAACATTCTGGCCATGGCACGTTCTGCCAAGCCAGCTTCATCCACCAACGCAGGGAGAACAGCATGACCCAATCGAAATCAAGCGGTACCCAGAACAAGCAGTCGAGCAACGAGTCGGAAGCGGACGCCGCACAAAAGCGCGCTGGCAAGACCGACAAGAGCAGCGGCGACGCCAAGTCGCGCATCAAGGCGGGCAAGGATGAAGGCGCCGGTGGCGGTGCCAAGCAAAAGCAGAATCATCGCTAGGATGGCCACCATGACTGATGGCGGCGTTCTGCCGATGCGTGCGCACTCGACACCTGACCCGGACGAAGCGCCGACCACGCCGACACCGGTGCCGGACGACGTACCGGCGCCCGTGAACGCGCCGATCGAAGAACCGCGCTTTCCCGAGCCACCCATCAAGGCGGCTTAAGAAGGCGGCTTAAGAAGGCGGCTCAGGAAGGCGGCTTCGGGTGCGCGCCTGGGTTCAGGCGGCGTCGTCGTCCTGACCCTGGCGGTTTTGCGGCGCCTGGCCAGAGTCAGACTGCGCTGGCGTCTGCTGCTGCCGATTGCCCGCAGGCGATAGCGGCGGGATGTCGCGAATCATTTTTTCGGTCTCGATCTGGGCCGGCGTTTTTTCGCCGCTGCCGATATCGGCTTCGTCGCTCAACGGCGGACTGGTGGCAGCGGGGTCATGCGTGTGTGGGGTAGGGGACATCGTACGCTCCTTGGTTGCAAGAAGGGCAAATGCTAGCAAGGCTGCCGTGGCAATGTCGTTCATTACCAATGGGCATTTATGACAACGATCGTTGCTTTATGGCCACAAGAAAAATAAAGTTGGTATGCATGGTGCGCGGCGCTGCCCGTTCGTTCCTATAATCATTCATCACGGTTTTTTTGTCCCTCAGGAGAACGACATGGGCAATTCCTTGCACAACAAAATCCCGCTGGGCCGCCATGCGGTGCGTGATTCGCGGCCCTTGCAGGCGGCGCTGCTGGCAGCAGCCGCAGTGAGCATCGGACTGGTGTGGATGGCACTGCAACTCTGGCTGTAAGGCGCGTCCGGCCCGATTGCCGGTTGCCCGCAGCGACGCGGGCGGTTACCATGGGGGCCGATTTTTGGCCGCACATGGAAAGCCCAATGAAGAATGAAACCCTGACGACAGACGAATACGACGCGCTTGGCCACATCGAGCGCGGCGCCAAGCATGACCGGGTCAATGCCTGCGTCGGGCGCAACGCCAAGCGCCTGTCCGGCCTGAAAATGATTGAGTATTCGCGCGACGGCAAGGTGGCGCTGACGGAAAAAGGGCGCCAGGTGCTGTTCCTGCGTCGCTGCATCATTGCCATGCGTGCCCTGCTGGCCGATCCTCAGGCGCCGCTGGATGCCGATCTGGCCGCCTTCCTCGGCAAAAAGAATCACGTGATCGCGTTGGAAGGCGGCGGCCACGCCCTCACCGACAAGGGCCGCGAATCGCTGGCCGACATCGAAGCCCAGGCCGCGCAAAAATAAATCTGTGCCCCAAAGCAAAACCGGGGTCAGACCACTTTTTCGAACTGGAAAAAGTGGTCTGACCCCGGTTTTGCTTTGGGCAAGCCGAATCAGTAGTTGCGGCGGCGCTCAGGATACACGAGGGTGCGGATCGCGATTTCTGGCGGCACGTTCATGGCGTTCAGGTATTCGGCCACTTGCTGCAGGCCGAGCTGGGGAATCGCGGCAATCGCCTGATTCACCACGTCGCGGGTGCGGAAATCGGTGCGCGGAGCGCGATGGTTGCTCTGAATCATAATAAGTTCCTTCGTGGGACCGTGTGTCTGGGCAAATGATAGACCATTTCCCGACAAAGATGATCAAAAAGCCACGAAAAAATTGAAATATTTTCAGACGGACACGGTTTCGTTCGCGTTCTGGCTCAAGGCCAGGGTTCTTTTTTGGCGCAGCAGCTGTTCAAAGGCATCGGCTGCCAGCGGACGGCTGAAATAATAGCCCTGCATCTGGTCGCAGCCGTGGCGGCGCAGGTAGGCAATCTGGTCCAGCGTTTCCACGCCTTCGGCAATCACGGTCAGTTGCAGGTTATGCGCCAGCGCGATGATGGAGGCGACGATCGGGGCCTGGCCGTCAGCCTCGTTGATGCCTGATACAAAGGAGCGGTCGATCTTGAGCACATCGATCGGGAAGCGCGACAGGTAGGACAGGCTGGAGTAGCCGGTACCGAAGTCGTCAATCGACAAGCTCACGCCCAGCGCCTTCATGCCATGCAGCGTTTCCACCGATTCGGTCACGTCGCTCATGAACAGGCTTTCGGTCAGTTCGATTTCCAGATAGTCGGCGGCCAGGCCGGTCGCGTCGAGCACGGCACCGATGTCGGCCGCCAGATTGGGCGAGGCAAACTGGCGCGCAGACAAGTTGACTGCCACCCGCAGCATGCCCAGGCCAAGGTCTTGCCAGCGCTTGTTGTCGGCGCAGGCCGTGCGCATGACCCAGGCGCCAATGGCCACGATCAAGCCGGTTTCCTCGGCCACCGAGACAAAGCGGTCGGGCGGGACCATGCCCAGTTCCGGGTGCTGCCAGCGCAGCAGCGCTTCCATGCCCACCACCAGGCCGGTGGCCAGGTCGACCTGGGGCTGATAGTGGAGCACGAATTCATTGCGTTCCAGCGCGCTGCGCAGGGCCGTTTCGATGCGCACGCGCTCGAGCGCTTCCTCGTTCATGGCCGGGGTGTAGAACTGGAAGTTGTTGCGGCCCAGTTTCTTGGCCCGGTACATGGCAATGTCGGCATGCTCGATCAAGCCATCGGCCACCGCGCCGTCGGTCGGGCAGACTGCCACGCCAATGCTGCAGGTGACGAAGAATTCCTTGGTGCCCAGCATGACGGGGCGGGCCACGGCGCCCATCAGGCGCTGCACGATCTCGGGTGAGAGTTGTTCGTCGTCGTGCTCGGTGAGCAGGATCACGAATTCGTCGCCCGACAGGCGGGCCACGGTGTCGGTATCGCGCAGGCTGGCGCGCAGACGCGCAGCAATGGTCATGAGCAGCACGTCGCCTGCTTTGTGGCCCATGCTGTCATTGACGTATTTAAAGCGGTCCAGGTCGAGCAGCATGACCCACACGGAATGGCCACTGCGCGCGGCATAGGCCACGGCCTGGCCCAGGCGGTCCTGCAGCAGGCTGCGGTTGGGCAGGCCGGTCAGCACATCGTGCTGGGCAATGTGATGGATGCGCTGCTCGGTGACCTTGCGCGAGGTAATGTCGGTGCCGGTGCCGCGGTAGCCGCAGAACACGCCGTCCTGGTCGAACAGCGGTTCGCCATTGATGCAGAACCAGCGCATTTCGCCGTTTTCCACGCGGGTGGCGTATTCAAAGTTGGCAAACGGTTCGCGTGCCTGCAGCACGGCCATGTGGGCCTGGCCCCAGTCGCTGTCGGCCATGCCTTCCACGGTTTCCCAGCGCGTGCGCCCGATCAGGCGCTCCGATGCAATGCCGCCTTTTTCGGCAATGCCGCCGGTGATGTTGACAAAGCGCAGATCGGCATCCTGCTCCCAGTACCAGTCGGACGACATCGACACCAGCTGGCGGAAGCGCTGTTCGCTTTCCTGCAGGGCGCGTTCGGTGCGCCGGCGCGCCAGCACGTCTTCCTGCAGCATTTCATTGGACAGCTTGAGGTCGGCCGTGCGCTCGTTGACCAGTTTTTGCACGCGCCGCGAGCGCTGCACCAGGGTTTGTACAAAGGCGGTGATCAGGACGGTAAACAAGATGCCGCCCAGCAGCGCCGACAGGGAGCTGAGGTGGGCGGGCAGGAAAGGCTGGGGCGCTGCGCGCGCCACCACCAGCCAGGGCCGGCCAGCCACGTCCAGCGTGGCGGCGTAGCGTTCGCCACCGGCCGGGCCCAGCCAGCGCTCGACGCCCGTACTGTCGTCGGTCAGGGCGGCGCCCGGGTCGGCGTTGGCGCTGGAATAGACCAGCTTGGACGGCTCGGCCTGGGCGCCTTCGAATACCCACAGGCGCACCACGTGATCGTTTTTCAGATTGCCGTTCTGAAGTATCTGCTCGACCAGTACCCCGGCGCGCATGATGGTGGCAGTGTCGCCCACCAGCGCGCTGGCGCGTTCGCTGGCGCTGCCCAGCGGGGCGCCAAAGCGGTACACCGGCATGATCAGTTCGAAGCCGCCGTTGTGCTTGGGGTCCTGGGCCAGGGTCAGCAGGCCGGTGGAGGCGGGCTGGCCGCTTTGCACGGCCCGATCAATGGCCTGCGAGATGGTCTGGTTGCCGCCCACATTCAAGCCGAAGGCGGCGGCGTTGCCCTGCATGGGTTCCAGATAGTCAACGATGCTGTAGCGCTCGCGTGGCGGCGCCACGCGCCGTCCGCCAGGTGCCATTTCGGTGATTCTGGTGCCCGGCACCACGCGGGACAGTTCGGCTTCGGCGGCGGCGCGTTCATCGGCGCCCAAAATACGGTGGTAATTGAAGGCCTGGATGAAACGATGGCGCGCCAGCAGCGGGGCGGTAAAGTCATGGAACTGCTGACGCGTGACTGGCTGCACCGTGGCAAACAGTTGATTGGTCACCGCCAGCACTTCGACCGCGTCATCGAGGCCGTGGCCGATGGCCGTGGCGCGCAGACTGGCGCGCTGCTGGAAAGCGAGTGTCAGATTAGCAATCTCAAGCCGGCTCACCGCCACGAACAACAAGAGCGAGATGGCTAGCCCGCCCGCGAGGGTGAGGCCCGCCGCGATGGTCAAGGGCAGCGGCAAGGGACGAGCGGGCATGGCAAATTCCTGAGATGGGGCGGGCGCTGGGCGCCATCATTGGGGGCGTCGTCAGTGTGTCATAGTTCCAAGCGAATCAGCAAATACATTGCGAACAAGCAACATTATTCTGTGCTTTTGTGTTGTCTTTCGGAACGATTTCACTTTGTTGACAGCCAGATAATCAGGCTGCGCACGAACAGACGATTGAGCCATTTGCTGCCCAGGCCCTGCCGTTTGGCCAGCCGCTGTTGCAGGCGCAGTGCGCGTGACGGGGCGGCCCGGGGACCGGCCTTGAGGGCGAACAGAATGCGGTTGTTGCCGGCCACCCCGTCGAACCAGCACAAGTGCCGGTCAAACATCAGATCGAGGCGGGCCAGCATGCGCGGATAGGCCGGATCGTAGCTGAAGATATTGGCCACCAGCACGCCGCCATCGCACAGGGCGCGCCGGCAATGGCCGTAGAAGCGGGCGCTACCCAGGGTGGGCGGCAAGCCGCTGCGGTCGAAGCCGTCGACCATCAGCACGTCGGCCACGGCGTGCTGGCCGGCCAGCCAGACAGCGGCGTCGGCATGCACGATCTGCAGGCGCGCGTCGTCGGGCGGAATGGCGAACTGGCTGCGCAGGGCAATCACGTCGGCGCGCGATTCGAGCACCGTGATGCGGGTGGCCGGAAAATGGCGGTAGCAGAATTTGAGCAGCGAGCCGCCGCCCAGGCCGACCATGATGATGTGGCGCGGATGCGGCACGAACAGGGCAAAGCACATGATGGCGCGGCAATAGGCCAGCACCAGGCGGGTGGGGGCGGACAGCAGCATCGCGCTTTGCACGTCGCCAGCGATGAATTCGAGCGTGCGCAGCTGGCCGCGGGTGGTCACCAGCGGCGGTGGCGGGGGCGGAAGGGATGGCGCGGTCATCGGTGCCCAGTATAAACCGGCAGCATGCCTGTCCGCATGCGCTTGTTGCAGAGCGACCGTTTCTGATAAGCTGATCCCGACCGCCACGGAGGAGCCATGTTTCTAGATCACCCCACCCTTACTGCCACCAACAGCCTGACCGAACCGGACCGCATTGAGCGGCTCACGCGCGTGTATGGTTATGTGGTTGCGCTGGCCGATGCGGCTGGCATGGGAACGGGCTTCATCGAAAAATTCACCCAGTTGCACGACCACAAGGGCACCCTGATCGTATTCTGGAACGACGCGCCCAATGATGTCGAGCGCGACTTCTTCCGCCAGGCCTGGGCCAGCAAGGTCGGCGACGGCAGCGCCAACGTCGAACACGAAATCTGATCCGGCGCGCGCATGGATATCACCACCATGGTGCTGGCCCTGGCGCTGGGCAATCTGGCCCTGTGCGCAGCCCTGTTCTTTTTTGACTACGAGCAGCGCAAGTCAGCTGCGCTGTCGACCTTTACCATTGCGCGCCAGTGCCAGGCAGCCGGCTGGCTGCTGCTGTATTTTCGCGGCAATGGCGTGCTGCCGGACCCGGTGTCGATTCCGGCTGGCTACGCAGCCTTGTTTGCCGGGGTGGCGCTGGAAGCGGGCGCCTTGTGGGAAGCGGCCGGCTATGTACGCTGGCGCCGTCCCACGTACGCGCTGCTGACACTGGCCATCGGCACCTATCTGGCTTGCTATGCAATTGATGAAATGGGCTTGCGGGTGGTGGCCGGGGCCTTGATCCTGGGCGCCTGCTACCTGGCCTGCACGGCGGCGCTGGCCACCGGCTGGCGCGGCGGCAGCATGCTGCGCCGCTTCCTGGTGCTGGCCAGCGCTTTGCTGGCGCTGCTGGTGGCGGCACGCGGCGCGCTGGTGCTGCTCATGCCGGAAGGGTGGGGCTGGCTCTCGAACGGCATGCTGCAGGCGTTCTCGTCGGGCGCATTCTACTTGTTGATGCTGCTGGGCGGCTTTGGCTATTTGCTGCTCTCACGCGAGCAGGTGCAGGCGGAACTGGCGCGCCTGGCCCTGGTCGATCCCCTGACCGACGTGCCCAACCGGCGCGGTTTTTTCGACAAGCTGGCACCCTGGCTGGCGCTGGCGCGCCGGCCCGGCCAGCCCACCGCGCTGGTCCTGATCGACCTCGATCAGTTCAAGCGCGTCAACGACAGTTATGGCCATCCGGCCGGCGACGCCGTGCTGCGCCAGGTGGTTGAGGTGTGCCAGAAGCAGTTGCGCGACTCGGACCAGCTGGGGCGCATGGTGGGGGTGGAGTTCGCCCTGCTGTTGCCACGCACGGGCGAGGCCGAGGCCATGCTGGTGGCCGAGCGCATGCGCGCCGCCATTGCCGCTGCCGCCATCAAGACCGAGCGCGCCATGGTCAGCCTGACTGCCAGTTTCGGGGTCACGACGATTCGCGCCGAAGACAGTTCGGTCAGCCTGTTCCAGCGCGCCGACGCCGCCTTGCAGGCGGCCAAGCAGGGCGGACGCAACCAGGTGGTGCAGGCCAGCGCGGCCGCGGTGCCCCTGTCATGACAGTGTCATCTGGCGCAGTTATTCTGGCAGAATTTTTTTCACTGCCAGGGAGCCGTTTTGATGCACACGCCAACCAAAGAGGCTTCGATGTTTGCCGCAGTTGACCTGGGTTCCAACAGTTTTCGCCTGCATGTAGGCAAGCACGACGGCGATACCATCCGCGTGCTCAAAAGTATGCGCGAGCCGATCCGGCTTGCAGCCGGCCTTGATGCGCAAGGCAATCTGACCGAGGCCGCCATGGCCGGGGCACTGGCTTGCCTGGCCCGCTTTGCCCAGGTGCTGCGCGGCTACAAGCTCGATGCGGCGCGGGTAGTGGCCACCTCGACCCTGCGCGTGGCGGGCAATAGCGCCGCTTTCCTGCCGGCGGCGGAAGCGGCCATCGGCTACCCGATCGAAATTATTTCAGGCGAAGAAGAAGGGCGCTTGATCTACATGGGTGTGTCGAATGGCCTGGCAGCGCCGCTGGAGCGGCGCCTGGTGATCGACATTGGCGGCGGCTCGACCGAGCTGATTCTGGGACGCGGGCCCGATATCGAGCGGGTGGAATCGTTTTCCATCGGCACCGTCAAGCAAAGCCTGTCCTTCTTTATTGGCGGGCGCATTGATGCCGCCTCGTACGAGGCAGCCATTCTGTCGGCGCGCAGCCATTTCGAGGATGCGGCGCCGCCTTACCAGGCCGGTAACTGGAGCGTGGCCTATGGCTCGTCGGGCACGGTCAGGGCGATTGGCGAAATCATTGCCAAAAATGGCCTGGGGGACGGGCGCCTGAGCGGTGCCGGGCTCGACGCGCTGCGCCAGCGGTTCATTGCTTTCGGCCAGGTCAGCAAGATCGACATGCCCGGTTTGCGGCCGGACCGGGCCGGCACCATCATTGGCGGCCTGGCGATCCTGATTGCGCTGGTGCGCGAACTGGGCATCGAGCATATTGTCGCGGTCGAAGCAGGTTTGCGCATGGGCGTGATGTGGGACCTGTACCTGCGCTCGATGCAGCGCGACCGGCGCGAACTGGCGGTGGCCGAGATGGCGCGCAAATTCCATGTCGATGGCGCGCGCGCGGCCGCGGTGGCGCAGCAGGCGGCCGCGCTGTACGTGCAGCTCAAGCCAGCTGGCGACACCTTCACCCGTTTGTTGCCATGGTGCGCGCAACTGCACGAAATCGGCATGGTGGTGTCGCAGACGGGTTACCACAAGCATGCTGCTTACATGGTCGAACATGCCGACCTGCCAGGCTTCACGGCGCGCGAGCAAAAGCTGATGGCGCGCCTGCTGCTGGCCCAGAAAGGCAATTTGCGCAAAGTGGCCGAGGCCTTGCCGGACGCCGATTTTGGCAAGGCGGTGCTGGCGCTGCGCATGGCGGTGCTGCTGATGCATGCGCGCATGCAAGCGGTGCCTGGCGAACTGAAGCTGCGCATGAAGAACCGGATCGAGCTCGAAATCCGGCGTGAAACGCTGGCCGTGCATCCCACGCTGGCGTTCTGGCTCGAGAAAGAGCAGGAGTGCTGGGATGAGGTCGACGTCGATTTCAGCGTGCGCACTTTTGCCTAAGGGTAATATTTCCGCTAACAACTAGTTACCAATTTGCAGGCCTGATTTTCACACTCGCGCGGTTGCCAGTGGCATACTTGAGATGCCTGATACCAGTGCATCGCGTTCAAAAAATCACAAGGGGAGACCTTGATTCAGGCCCTGCCCGGTTACACGGTCGCGCAGCTATTGCGCGACGACCCACAATTCGTTCTGCTGCGCGCGCTGCGCGACGCCGACGGCGCCCCTGTGCTGGTGCTGGTCGCGCGCGACGGTAGCGCCGAAGCCTGCCTGCGCATCGAAAATGAATATGCCCTGCGTGGCGAGCTCGATGCCGCCTGGGCGGCCTTGCCCCTGGAGCTGGTGCGCTCGAGCGCCACGCTGGCGCTGGTGCTGGCCGACGATGGCGTCACGCCGCTGACCCCGCTGCCGGCGCAGGCGCTGCCCACGGCGCCGTTTGTGCGGCTGGCCAGCGCAATGGCCGCAGCGCTGGTCCAGATGCACCGGCGCCAGCTGGTGCACCACGACTTGCGGCCCGAGCATGTGCTGATTGACGCGGCTGGCAGCGTGCGCCTGTGCGGCTTTGGCCTGGCCGGGCCGCTGGCCATGCCAGCGGCGGCCCTGGCGGCGCTGGCCGCGCCCCATCCCGATTACATGTCGCCCGAGCAGGGCGGCCGCATGGACCGGCCGGTCGATTACCGCAGCGACCTGTATGCGCTGGGGGTGATTTTGTATCGCTTGCTGTGTGGCGTGCTGCCCTTTGAAGCGGGGCCGGGCCACAGTCTGGCCTGCCATGTGGCGCGTCTGCCCACGCCGCCCGACCAAGTGCTGCCCGGGGTCGATCCGGCCTGCGCCGCGATCGTACAGAAGCTGCTGGCCAAGTGTCCGAGCGAGCGCTATCAAAGCGCGCTGGGCCTGCACGCCGACCTGCTCCATTGCGCCGACATGGTCCAGGCCCACGGGCGCGCCGATGCCTTCCCGCTGGGCTGCAACGATGGCGCGGCGCGCTTGCAAACACCGGCGCGCCTGATCGGGCGCGCAGCCCAGCTGGGCGTGCTGGAAGAGGCGGCGCTGCACGTGGGCGCCGGTGGCACGCCGGAACTGGTCATGGTGTCGGGCAACGCCGGCACTGGCAAATCGGCCTTGCTGGCCGCTTTGCAGCAAAGCGAAGCAGTCGCCGGCGCGATCGTGGTGGCGGCCCGCTTCGAGCAGCACCAGCGCGGGGTGCCGTACGCCACGCTGGCGCAGGCGTTCCAGAAGCTGGTGCGCCAGCTGCTGGGGCAGAGCGAAGCGGCGCTGGTGAACTGGCGCCGTGTGCTGCAGCAGGCGCTGGGCGGCAATGCCGGCCTGATGCTGGAAATGATCCCGGAACTCAAATTCGTGCTGGGGCCGCAGCCGGCGCCCCCGCCGGTGGCCGCGGTGGAAGCGGAAGGGCGCCTGCAGGCGGTGTTCCGCCAGTTTCTGGGCGCGTTTACCGGTGCCGATTCGATGCTGCTGCTGTGCCTGGACGACTTGCAATGGATCGACCCGGCCAGCCTGAAGCTGCTGACCCATCTGGTGAGCCATCCGGATGTGCGCCACATGCTGGTGGTGGGCGCCTTCCGTGAAAGCGATGTGGGCGCCGCCCATCCGCTGGCGCTGCTGCACGAGCGCCTGCGGCGCCAGGGCGCGAGCGTGCGCCGGATCGAGCTGCCGCCGCTGTCCAAGACCGATTCCGGCGAACTGGTGGCTGCGGCCCTTGGCAGTGATTGCACGCCGCTGGCCTCGCTGGTGTTTGCCAAAACAGGCGGCAATCCCTTCTTCACGCTGCAATTTCTGGCGCGCCTGGTGGAAAGCGGCTTGCTGCATTTCGAGCATGCCAGCGGCCAGTGGGAGTGGGATGCGCAGGCCATTCGCGCGCGCGAGTTTTCCGACAACGTGGTCGACCTGATGATCGCGCGCCTGCAGCAGCTGCCTTACGGGACGCTGGAGCTGGTCAAGCTGCTGGCTTGCCTGGGCCAGGATGCGCCGCTCGAGATGATCGCCCAGGCTGCCGGCATGACGGCGCTCGAGACCGATGAAGGCTTGTGGCCAGCCGCGCGTCTGGGCCTGGTGGCGCGTGGCGCCGGTGCCTACTGCTTTGTGCACGACCGGGTACAGGAGGCGGCGTATTCGCTGATGGCGCGCGCCAGCCTGCCAGAGCGCCATCTGCACATCGGGCGTCTGTTGCTGGGCACGCGCGACAGCGCCGATCTGGGCGAAGACGTGTATGCCGTGGTGGGCCACTTGAACCGCGCGCGCGAGGTCATTACCGACGGCGCCGAACTGGCACGGCTGGTGGCGCTCAATGCCCTGGCCGGCGCCCGTTCGCGGCGCGCGATTGCCTTTGACGCGGCGCGCCATTACTACGAGCAGGCAGTGAACCTGACGCCGGCCACAAGCTGGCAGGACGATGGCGCCGCCACCTTCGCCTTGTTCAGCGAACTGGCCGAATGCGAATACTTGTGCGGCAACCTGGAGCGCGCTGATCGGCTGTTTGGCGAATTGAGCGTGCATGCCAGTTCGCGCCTGGCCCTGGCGCGGGTGGCCTTGATGCGCGTGGCCCTGTACCAGGTGTGGGGCCGGTTTGACCTGGCCGCGGCCGTGGCAGTCGAAGCGCTGGCGCTGTTTGGCATCCATTTCCCGGACGGCAGCAGCGCCATTGCCGAGTCACTGGCGGCCGAGCAAAGCGCCGTCCAAAAGCACATGGCGGGACGCGCCATCGCCGACCTGGAGCACGAGGCGCCAAGCGCCGATCCGGAACTAGCGATTGTCAGCGAACTGCTGTCGGACATGGGCTCGTCGGTGTTTTCGGCCAGACCCGAGCTGTACTCGCTGCTGGCGGTCAAGGCGCTGAACTTCACACTGCGCTTTGGCAGTACCGCCACCAGCTGCATGACGTATTCGCGCTATGCGATCCTGCTGGTGTCGCTTGGTGCCATTCCCGATGCGTTTGCGTTTTCCGAACTGGCGCTGCGCCTGGCCGAGCGCGATGGCGCCGGGGCACGCCGGCGCGGGCGGCTCGCTTTCGTGCACGCGGCCTACGTGCATTGCTGGCGCCAGCCGATCGAAGCGACCGTGGCGCTGCTTGAACAAGCCCACATCAGCTGCCAGGAGGCGGGTGACTTGCCGCATGCTGGCTACGCCGCCCACGTGGCAGTGTGGAACAGCTTTGAAGCTGGCGCCGCCCTGGGCGAAGTGCAGCAGCGCGCGCGCAAGTACCAGGATTTCGCACGCCAGCAAAACAATGAAGTACTGATGCAGCTGCTGCGCTGCTACGAGCAGCTGACCTTGTGCCTGCAGGGCGCGACCGGGGTGCCGGGCGAATTCGACGACGAGCACTTTTGCGCCGCCGAGGCGCTGGCGCTGATGGACCGTGCCAACTACGGCGCGGCGCGCCCGCGCTTTCACCTGATGCGCCAGATTGCCGCGTTTACCTTCGGGCGCTTTGACGAAGCCTTGCAGGCGGCCGACGCGGCCAGCGCAGACCAGTACTTCTTCCTCGCCTCGGTGAATGAAGCAACCCACCATTTTTATCATGCGCTGACCATGGCGGCGCTGTATCCGGATGCGCCGCGCGAGCGCCAGGTGCGCTTCATGGCGGCGCTGCAGGACAAACAGGACCGGCTGCGCGCATGGGCAGCCCACTGTCCGGCCAATTTCGATAACCGCTACTTGCTGGTGGCCGCCGAAATGGCGCGCATCCAGGGGCGCGACATGGAAGCGATGCGGGCCTACGACGGCGCGCTGGCGTCGGCGCGCGCCAGCGGCTTTGTCCAGCACGAGGCACTGGCAGCGGAACTGGCCGCCGCCTTCTATCGCCAGCGCGGCTTCGACAAGATCGCCGTCACGTACGCGCGCGATGCACTGACCGCGTACGGGCGCTGGGGTGCCTACGCCAAGATGCGCGAGCTGGAAGGCCAGTATCCGGGCCTGGTGCGGGTGCCGTCGCCGGGCGCGCAGGCGGTGGCGGGCGGGCCCGTGCTCGATCTGATGGCCGCGCTGCGTGCCTCGCAAGCCCTGTCAGGCACCCTGGAAAGCGGGGCGCTGGGCGCGCAGCTGCTGCGCAGTGCGATCGAGCTGACCGGGGCCGCGCGCGCGCTCCTGATTTTGCCGCGCGCGGACGGCTATGGCTGCGTGGCCCAGGCCGAGCTGGAAGCAGGCACGGTGCGGGTGGCGGCGGCCCAGCTAAGCCTGGAAGCGGCGCCCTTGCCCCTGCAGCTGCTGCATTTTGTGCTGCGCACGCGTGAGACGGTGCTGGTCGACGATGCCCAGGAGAGCGCGCAGTTTCGTGACGATCCGATGATTCGCGCCGCGCGTCTGCGCTCGGTGCTGTGCGTGCCACTGCTGCGGCGCGGGGTGCTGGTTGGCGCGCTGTACCTGGATAATAATCTGGCCCCAGGGGTCTTTACCGCGGCGCGGGTGCTGATGCTTGAACTGTTGGCGGCGCAAGGCGCCATCTCGCTGGGTAATGCCAATGTACTGGAACTGCTGGGGCGCGAAAACGCTACCTACCGGGCAATGGAGGCGGCCAGCGCGCGCAAGGCCGCGTATCTGTGCGCCATGAACGAAGACATGCGCACCCCGGTCGGCGCCATTGCCGCCCTGGCAGCCCTGGCCGAGCGCAGCGGGCAGGACCAGCATGACGCGCTGGCCAAGATCGGCCAGGGCGCGCAGTCGCTGCTGCAGATGATGAACGATGTGCTGGATCACAGCCAGATCGAGGCCGGCACGCTGCAGTTCGAGTCGCTGGTGTTTTCGCCGGCCGAGCTGGCGGCCCAGGTGCATGCGGCGGCTGCGGCCAGGGCGGCTGGCCACCAGCTGCAGTGCCGGCTCGAGCTCGATCCGGCCCTGCCGCGCAGCGTGACGGGCGACCCGCTGCGCATTGGCCAGGTGTGGTTCAATTTGCTCGACAATGCGCTGCTGCAGACCGGCACCGGCCATGTGGGACTGGCGCTGGCCATGGAGGCCCAGGAAGGCGGCGTGGCACGGCTGCGCTTTTGCGTGAGCAGCGGCCCCTTCTCGGCCGCCCATACCGAAGCCCTGTTTGCGCCGTACAGCCAGGCCGCGCAAGCACAGGCGCGGGCACAGGGCGGCAGCGGCCTGGGTCTGGCCATCGCGCAAGCGCTGGTCAAGGGCATGGGCGGGCACATTACGGTGCAGGCCAATGCCTTGCAGTTCACCCTGGCGCTGGCTTGCGTGGCGGATCCGGCGTCCGCGCGTCATATTTCCCATGGGACCGTGAATGCCCCCTGACGGGAGAACTTTCCTATACGGGATAAATGATATATATTGTTTTCTTCATTTATTCCGGAGTTCGACATGGCAAAAAATCCGACGGCTAAAACCAATGGCCACAAAGTGCCTGCACTGAAAACAGCCGCCAGCAAACCGGCCGCGTCCAAGCCAGCGGCAAAAAAGGCCGCAGCGCCAGCGCGCAAAGTTGCCGCCAAGCCTGCGGTGAAAACGGCAAGCAAGGCGGCAGCCGCCCCGGCAGCCAAGCCGGCAGCCAAGCCCGTGCTCAAGCCAGCGGTCAAAGCAGCGGCCAAGCCAGCGGTCAAACCCGCGGTCAAGCCGGCAGTCAAGCCAGCAAGCAAGGCCAGCCCCAAGGCCGAGCCAGTGGTGGCGGCGCCAGCCGCGCCCGTGGCCGAGAGCGCAGCGCCGGAAGCCGTGCGCGAAAAGGTGCGCAAGCCGAAACTGGTACGCGACAGTTTCACCATGCCGGAACAGGAATATGCGGTGCTGGGTCAGGTAAAGAAGGCATGCCTGAAGGCAGGCTTTGAAATTCGCAAGAGCGAATTGCTGCGCATTGGCGTGGCCTTGATCAGTCAGCTGGACATGGCGACGCTACAACAGATCCTGGCGAGCTTGCCGCAGCTCAAGACCGGTCGACCAAAGAACGAGTAAGGGAAGAGGGAGGCGGTGGCACGGGTTCTGGGTGCGCCGCTTCGTGGCATGCTGCATGAAAGGAACGGGGCGCCGCCGATCTGGACCACATGATCGGCTGCCGGCGCCGGGCAGCATTGCGTCTCGTCAGTGCATCGACGAGTTGGACAGTTCCTTCAGATCACGAATGCTCATGTCCGATTTTTCATGCATGCGCAGCAAAATCGTTGCGCCGACAGCCAGCTTGCGGTGGCGAATCTTGCTGATGATTGGCGGCTGCACTTCCAGCACGCGGCACAGTTCAGCGTCGTTTTTCAGATTCATTTTTTCGATCAAGGTGTCGAGCAGCTTGTTCGGAACGAAACTCGATGGTTCCAGTGCACGGGCACGGTTCATCGCTTCGATCATTTCCAATTTTTTCTGTCGTACGTTCATCGTACTCTCCTCCAAAGGTTGCTTTCATAGTGGGGGGACTGATCGACTTATGGTCAACTCTCGGCCCATTAGTGACATTTGGAGATAATTTTATGCCACCCGGGTTGGATTGATGATACTACGATAAGAATATATTCGCAGCAAAGTTGACGAAAAATTGAACAAAAATAATTGATTAGTGCGGGAAAGATACTAATTCCAGTCCGGAACGGGTTAAAACCAGGGTTTTGTCGGCCCGCGCGGCTGCCGCGTGCGAGTGCGTGACCATGATTGCGCTGGCGCCACTGGCCTTTACCTCCGCCCGCAGCAGGTCCAGCACGCTGTCGGCGGTCTCGGGATCGAGGTTGCCAGTTGGTTCATCGGCCAGCACCAGGGCCGGCTGGTGCACCAGGGCGCGGGCAATGGCCACGCGCTGCATTTCACCGCCCGACAACTGGCGCGGGAAGTCGCCATCGCGCCCGGCCAGACCCACGGCGGCCAGCATGGCCGAGGCGCGCGCCTGCGGCTGGCCATTGAGCAGCAGCGGCAGTGCCACGTTCTGCACCAGGGTCAGATGCGGCAACACGTGGAAGGCTTGAAAGATGAAGCCCATGCGAGTGCGGCGCAGCAGCGTGGCGGCATCGTCGTCGAGTGCGCCCATGGGCTGGCCATCGACGATGATGGCGCCGCTGTCAGGCGCATCCAGACCGGCAATCAGGTTGAGCAGGGTGGATTTGCCCACGCCCGACTCGCCCATGATGGCGACAAACTCGCCCGGCAGGAACTGGTGTGACAAGCCGTGCAGCACCGCGCGGCCGCCATAGGTTTTTTTTAAATCGCGTAACTCGAGCATGCCGACTTTCTAACGGGTGAGGGCGCGCCGCAGCGCGAAACTGACAGCATCAACCAGGGCAACCAGCAGCAGCATGGCCAGCACCACGGTGGCGGCGCTGGGCATCTGGAACAGTGACAGGTGATACTTGAGCATCTGGCCCAGACCACCGGCGCCAACCACGCCCAGCACGGCCGCGGCGCGGATATTGTTCTCCCAGCGGTACAGGGTGTAGGACAGCATCTGCGGCAGCGTTTGCGGCAGCGTGGCGTACAAAAACGCCTGCAAGGCGGAGGCGCCATTCACGCGCAGCGCTGCCGCCTGCGAGGGGTCGGCGTTTTCCAGGGCGTCGGCAAACAGGCGGCCCAATACGCCGCTGGTGTGCGCGGCCAGGGCCAGGGTGCCGGCAAAGGGACCGAGGCCGGCGGCAACCAGCAGGATCGAAGCCCACACCAGTTCCGGCACCGAACGCAGCACGTTGAGCAAGGCGCGGCTGGCCGCGCGCACGGCAGCGCCAAAGCGGCCCGCTGCGGGCAGTGCCAGCAGCATGCCGCCAACGACAGCCAGCAAGGTGCCCAGGGCCGACATGGACAAGGTTT
Source organism: Massilia sp. CF038 (assembly GCF_900129765.1). GTDB lineage: Bacteria > Pseudomonadota > Gammaproteobacteria > Burkholderiales > Burkholderiaceae_D > Telluria_A. Next base: position 484,516 of record NZ_FQWU01000002.1, on the reverse strand, counting down.
CGAGCGTGGCCAGCGCGGTCTTGCGCAGAAAGCCGCTGCTGGTCTCGGGCGGGGCGAACCCGGACAAAAATTCTGCCGTGGTGCTGGCCGCTTCGCTGGTGAAAAACGCGGCCCATTTGAGCGGCAGCGAGGCGAAGCTGGCCACCACGAGGGCCAGCAGGGCGGCGATGAGCAGCCAGGTGGAGAGGGCGCGCCGGGGCGCCTGTGGCAGCGGGTTATTCATCCCAGGCGGCGCCGTAACAGGCGCGAGACCAGGTCGGCCAGCGCCACCAGCAGCACGAACACCAGCAGCATGGTCGAGACCTGGCCGCCTTCCATCATGCGCATCGATTCATCCATGCGCTGACCGAGGCCGCCAGCGCCGACAAAGCCCATCACGGCCGAGCCGCGGATCGCGCATTCCCAGCGGTACACGGTGTAGGACACCAGTTCCGATGCGGACGCGGGCAGGGCGCCATACAAAAAAGCGGGCAAGCGCGCCGCGCCATTGGCCAGCAGCGCGTCGGTGGCATGGGCTTCGGACGACTCGAGGATTTCGGCATACACCTTGCCCAGCATGCCCGCATAGGTGAGGGCAATGGCCAGCACGCCGGCGGTCGGTCCCAGACCCACCACGCGCACCAGCAGCAGGGCCCACACCAGTTCGGGCACGCTGCGCAGCAGGACCAGCACCCAGCGCACCAGCTGGCGCAGCAGCGCGGCCGGCAGGCGCATGCGGCCGGTGCCCAGGCGCGAGATCGACAAGCCTTCGGTGATGAGCAGGGTGGCGGGAATGGCGCCCACCAGGGCCAGCGTCAGGCCGGCGGTGGCAATGGCCACGGTCTGCCAGCTTTCGCGCAGCACCATGGCGAGAAAGTCGGCATCGTGGGCGGGCTGCAAAAAGCCGGCCAGGAAGGCGCCGGCGGCGCGCAAGCTTTGCGCGTCCAGCAGCAGCCAGGGTTTGAATTCGGAAAACACCATGGCTGGCCAAAGCAGGGCCAGCAGCAGCGCGGCGCTGCCGACACGGGTGCGCCAGGCGGGATCCGGGTAAGCCTTTGCCATGCTCAGAAACAGGCGCCCACGGCCAGGCGTTCGGGCGTTTCGTGCGGCATGGCGGGCGGCGCGTCGAACGCTTCGTTCTCGTACAGGGCGGCGATCATGGCGTCGGTGACCTGTTCGCGCGGCGCGTCAAACACCACGCGCCCGTCGCGCAGGCCGACAATGCGGGCAAAGTGGGCGCGCGCCATGTCGACCTGGTGCAAGCTGCACACCAGGGTGGCGCCGCGCGCGGCTGCTTCCTGCTGCAAGGTGGTGAGGGTGACATGGGCCAGGGCCGGGTCGAGTGCGGAGAGCGGCTCGTCCACCAGAATCAGTTCAGCCGAGGACAGCAGCAGACGGGCCAGGGCGCAGCGCTGGCGTTCGCCGCCGGACAGACGGTCGACACGGGCATACAGTTTGTCGCCCAGGCCAACGCGGGTCAGCGCCGCGTGGGCGGCCGCCGGGTCGAGCGGGGTGACGAGCGAGCGCAGGGCCTGCCACAAGCTCCAGTGGGGCAGGCGCGCTGCCAGCACCGCATTGACCACGCGCTGGCGCGGTGGCAGCGGCGGCGTTTGCGGCGCCAGGAACAGGCGCGCACGCAGGCGGTGGCGCGCCGCTTCGGGCAAGGCCCAGGGGTCCTGACCGAGCACGGTGTAACGTCCGCCGGCAGGCTGGTGGGCGCAAGCGAGGGTATTGAGCAAGGTGGTCTTGCCGGCCCCGGAAGGACCAATGATGGCCAGCTGTTCGCCAGCCTGCACTTGCAGATCGAGCGCGTGCAGGGCCTCGGCGCGGCTGCCGGCCAGGTGGCGCACGCTGAGCTGCTCGAGCTGCAAGGCGGCCATGGTCTTACTTGAGCAGACCGGCGTTGTGCGCGGCCGCTTCAATCGACTTGTAGTTCTCTGGCTTGGTCGGCAGGAATTTGCCGGCCTTTTGCAGGGCCAGGATCTCCTTGTGCTCGGGGTTGCTGGCGTCAAGCGCGAGGAAGGCGTCGGTGATTTTCTTTTTCAGGGCCGGCGCCATGTCGCTGCGCACGGTCCAGTTGTAATCGTAGTAGCCAGGCGTGGTGTAGAAGACGCGCACGACGGCTGGATCGACCTTCTTGGCGTCCACCAGTTTTTCCCACACCGAGATATTGAGGGCGCCGGCGTCGACCTTGCCGCCTGCAACCGCAGCGACCGTGGCGTCATGCGCGCCCGAGAAGGCAATGCGTTTGAGGTCGGTGTCCGGATTGATCTTGGCAGCGAGCAGGTAGGAGCGCGGCATCAGGTGGCCCGAGGTGGACGACTCGGAACCGAAGGACAGGGTTTTGCCCTTGAGGTCTTCGAGCTTGTTGATGCCCTTGTCGGTGGTGATGAACACGGAGCGGAATTTTTCATCGATGTCGCGCTGCACCAGCGGCACGACCTGGCCTTTGCTGCGGGCGTTCGCTTGCACGAAGGTGAAGCCGCCGAACCAGACCATGTCAAGCTTGTTGGTGACCAGGCCTTCGACCGAGGCGGCGTAATCGGTGACGGGCGTGAATTCGACTTTCAGGCCGGTGGCCTTGGCCAGGTATTCACCGAGCGGCTTGAATTTGCGCTGCAGTTCGGTCGGGTTTTCGTCCGGGATGGCCGAGACGCGCAGCACGCCAGGCACAGCCTGGGCCAGGGCGGCGCCGGAGGCGGCCACCAGGCCAGCTGCCAGCAGGAGCGATTGCACGGTGCGCGCGATGGAGAAAGATTTCATGGAATCCCTTGTGAAAGTGGCGGAGGGGCGGGCACGACATTGCAAGCGTGCCCGTTGAAAAAAACAGAATCAGCTATGATAACAAAAACCTTTGAAGCGCCTTGCCGAGATTCTATACGAGACCATGCCGATCACGCGCCCTGCCGATGTGCCCCATCCCCTCGCTTCGCCTGCCGTTGGCGCCGAACTCCAGCAAGGTTTGCTGGCCACCCACGCCCATGTATCGCCCAAGTTCCTGTATGACGCGCTCGGCTCGAAGCTGTTTGAAGCCATTTGCGAGCTGCCCGAGTACTATCCGACCCGCACCGAAGCGGCCATCGTGGCGCGCTACGGGGCCGAGATAGCGCGCGCCATTGGCCCGGGCGCGACCCTGATTGATCTGGGCGCGGGCAACTGCGCCAAGGCGGCGGCCCTGTTCCCGCTGCTGCATCCGGCCCAGTACGTGGCGGTGGACATTTCGTACGACTTTTTGCATGAAGCAATAGGGCGCCTGCAGCAGCGCTTTCCACACATTGAAATGACCGGCCTGGGTCTGGATTTTTCGCAGCAGCTGGTGCTGCCCGCTGTGGTGCGGCCCGAGCGGCGCGTGTTCTTTTATCCCGGTTCGTCGATCGGCAACTTCACGCCGGACGAAGCGCTGGCCTTCCTGCAGCGCGTGCGCGCCGCCAGCGACGAGGCAGGCGGGCTGCTGATCGGGATTGACCTGGTCAAGGACACTGCCTTGCTGGACGCGGCCTACGATGACGCGCTGGGCGTGACCGCCGCCTTCAACCTGAATTTGCTGCGCCATGTGAACCGCCTGCTGGGCAGCGACTTTGCCGTGCCCCAGTGGCGCCATCTGGGTTACTACAATGCGCAGGAGCAGCGCGTGGAAATGCACCTGGAAGCGCGCGAAGCGCTGACCGTGCGCTGGCCCGGTGGCGCGCGCCAGTTTGCCAAGCGCGAAGCGATCCACACCGAAAACAGCTACAAGTACCGGCTGCCGCAGGCACTGGGTCTGCTCGAGCAGGCGGGCTTTGGCACGGTGCACGCCTGGACCGATCCCGATCAATGGTTTGCCCTGATTTATGCGCGCCCCCTCGCTCGCTGAGCAGTACGGCGCCGTGCGGCGCCGCTCCCTGCAGCTGGCCGAGCCGCTGTCGGACGAAGATTGCGGGGCCCAGTCGATGCCGGACGCCAGTCCCGTGAAATGGCATCTGGCGCACACCACCTGGTTCTTCGAAACCTTTGTGCTCGAGCCGCACGAAGCGGATTTCGCCCCGTTCAATCCGGCCTTTCGGGTGCTGTTCAATTCGTATTACAACGGTATTGGGGAGCGCCATCCGCGCGCCCAGCGCGGCTTGCTCACGCGCCCCAGCATGGCCGAGGTGCGTGCGTACCGCGCCAATGTCGACACGCGCGTGCTGCGCCTGCTGGAAGTGCGGGGCGATCTGGACGCGCTGATTGGCCTGGGTTTGCAGCACGAGCAGCAGCACCAGGAATTGCTGCTCACCGACGTCAAGCATCTGCTGGCGCAAAGCGCGCTGCTGCCCGCCTACTGGCCTACGCCCTTGGCGCCGGCCAGCGCCGCGCCAGCGCTCACCTGGCACGCCTTTGACGGCGGCTTGCGCCAGATGGGTCACGCGGGCGACGGTTTTTGCTTCGACAATGAACTGCCCCGTCACCCGGTGTATGTGGCGCCGTTCGAACTGGCCGCGCGCCTGGTCACCAATGGCGAATACCTGGCCTTCATCGAGGCAGGCGGCTACCGCGACCCGGCCTTGTGGCTGGCCGAAGGCTGGGATGTGGTGGGCACGCAGCGCCTGGCCCATCCCCTGTACTGGCGGCGCGACGCCGATGGACAGTGGTACGAATTCACACTGCACGGCGAGCAGCAGCTCGATCTGGCGCGGCCGGTCACCCACTTGTCGCTGTACGAAGCGGCCGCCTGCGCGCACTGGATGGGCGCGCGCCTGCCCACCGAAGCGGAGTGGGAACTGGCGGCGCAGGGTGCGTCGATCGCGCACGGGGCGCTGCATCCCGCGGTGGCCGGGCCCGGGCTCGATCAATTGTTTGGCGCTTGCTGGCAGTGGACCAGCAGCAGTTACAGCCCGTATCCGGGTTATGCCAGCGCACCCGGTGCGCTCGGTGAATACAATGGAAAATTCATGCTCAACCAATATGTGCTGCGCGGCGCGTCATGCGTGACGCCGCCTGGCCACGCGCGCGCCAGTTACCGTAATTTCTTCCCGGCCGGCGCGCGCTGGCAGTTCACGGGACTGAGGCTGGCCCGATGAGCTTTCGCCTGGGACGGGTGCGCATTCTGAACCGGCGCGCCAATGCCCACATTCTGCATAATCCGCTGGGCTTTGTGTGGCAGACGCTCAAGGGCTTTCGCGCCAACCAGGGTTTGCTGCTGGCCGGCGCGGTGGCGTATTACGCGCTGCTGTCGATCGTGCCCTTCCTGATGCTGGTGGTGGTGGCGCTGTCGCATTTCATTGACCAGGCCGTGCTGCTGGCCACGCTGGCGCGCTATCTGGAGTGGCTGGTGCCGTCGCAGTCGCGCGCGGTGGTGGCCGAGCTGGCGCATTTTCTCAATGACCGCAGCCTGGTGACCTGGGTGCTGTTTGTGGTGATGCTGTTTTTTAGTTCGCTGGCCTTCACGGCGCTGGAAAATGCGATGTCGGTGATTTTTTATCACCGGGTGGCGATTCGGCGGCGCAAGTTCTTTATTTCGGCCATTCTGCCTTACTGTTATATCGTGGGGCTGGGGCTGGGGATTTTGATTGTGACGCTGGTGGCCGGCACGCTGCAGGTGATGGGCGAGGAGAGTGTGCTGTTTCTTGGCTATGAGTGGTCGCTGGGCGGGGTGTCGGGGGTGTTGCTGTACCTGCTGGGGCTGACCGGGGAAATTCTGGTGCTCAGCTCGATTTATCTGGTGATGCCGGTGGGGCGCTTGTCGTTCTCGCATGCCTTGATTGGCGGGGTGACGGCGGCGCTGCTGTGGGAGGTGGCGCGTCATGTGCTGGTCTGGTATTTTTCTACGCTGTCGCAGGTGAATGTGGTGTATGGCTCGATGACCACGGCCATTGTGGTGATGTTCAGCCTGGAGATTGGGGCGATTTTGCTGCTGTTTGGGGCGCAGGTGATTGCGGAGTATGAGCGGGTGGGGCGGCGGGAACAGGGTGGGGCGCAGGGGTTGAGGACGATGCCAGCGAAACCTTGAGTAAAGCAACCTCGTCCTCGCGAAGGCGGGGACCTATAGCATGCTGAACGACTTCGGTAACGCGCTATGGGTCCCCGCCTTCGCGAGGACGATGTAAATAATTGTTGCGTCGCACAAAATTCGTGGTATAGTTCGTCTTGTGGTGAACGCCACATCCCGCCCGCTGCGCCGCGCGGCAACCCGTGTAAGGTTGTTGTTGCAGATGACGCAGACGAACGGGGTTTGTTTTTCCGGATACGTTGGTCGAGTTACACGTCAGGGCACCACGCAGATAGCATGGGCGCCTGAGACGCCGGATACCACGCAGATAGCATGGGTCCTGGCAGCGATTAAAGCATTGGTTTTACATTGGAATAGAGCTCGCCTAGGCGAGCTTTTTTTTCGTCTGCGCCGTTGTCGTTTTGGCTTCTGTGTTGGGTGTTAGCGTCACCGGGCGCGAGAAAGATCGCTCTGCGCGGCCGCTTCAGTTAAGCTTGGCTCAGCTCTTTTTCGATCCCGTTCCCATCATGCCACTTCAGCAAGCCGCGACTCCGGTCGAACGTCAGACCCGCTTCGATCTGTTCCATGCCGAACTGGCCCCGGTGCTGGTCGACTTCATTGATGTGCTGGGGATCGAGCCGCCGCGCGAGGTGCTGACCCAGGCCGTGCAATATCTGCCTTACGTCGAGCGGGCCTTGCGCGATATGGCCATTGCCGATGCCGAGGACCGCAGCTGGTTGCTGGCGCGCATGATGTATTTTATCGGCGAGTATTTTGCCCAGCGCTACAGCGGCCACTGGTTTGTCAATGAGACGCCCGGTTCGGCGCTGTTCGGGCGCTGCGTGGTGGGCAAGTTCCGCCTGCATGGTGCCAACATGATTGATCCGCTGGAGCTGGCCTCGGCGTATGTCGACTTGCCTTGTCCGCGCAATTTGGCCGATCTGGTGAACGACGTGGAGCAAGCCATGCAGGGCCCGGCGCGGCCGGGCCTGCACTGATCACCCCAGCGCGCGGTTCAGGGCCGACAGCACGGCCTTGAACGAGGCGGTCACGATGTTCGGGTCGATGCCGCAGCCAAACACGGTGGGCCCGCCCGCCACCCGCACTTCCACATAGCAGGCAGCGCGCGCATCGGCGCCCGCACCGATCGCGTGTTCGTGGTAATCCATTAATTTGATCTCCAGGCCGAGGGCGTCCACGAAGGCGTCAATCGGACCATTGCCGCTGCCGGTACGTTGCTGGGCAGCGCCGTGCTGGTCGAGCGAGACGCTGATCTGGACTGGCACGGCGCGGCTGCTGTCTTCGCTCAGCTGGTGACTGATGTAAGCCCAGGGCGTCGTACGCTCCAGATAAGTGCGGGCGAAGATGGCATAGATGCCGGCAGCGTCGATTTCGCGCCCGCTGGCATCGGTTTCGGCCTGCACCGCGCGGGCAAATTCGATTTGCAGGCGGCGCGGCAAGGCCAGGCCATATTCCTGTTCCAGCAGATAGGCCATGCCGCCCTTGCCGGACTGGCTGTTGACGCGGATGACGGCATCGTAGCTGCGGCCCAGGTCGGCCGGGTCAATGGGCAGGTAGGGCACTTCCCACAGCGCGCCAGGCTGCTGTTTGGCAAAGCCTTTTTTGATGGCGTCCTGGTGCGAGCCGGAGAAGGCGGTGAATACCAGGTCGCCCGCATACGGGTGGCGCGGATGCACCGGCAACTGATTGCATTCTTCGGCCAGCTGGCGCACGGCATCGATGTCGGAAAAATCGAGCTGCGGATCGATGCCCTGGGTGTACAGATTCAGGGCCAGGGTGACCAGGTCGACATTGCCGGTGCGCTCGCCATTGCCGAACAGGCAGCCTTCAATCCGCTCGGCGCCAGCCAGCACCGCCAGTTCGGCGGCGGCCACGGCGCAGCCACGGTCATTGTGCGGATGGACCGAGAGCACGATGGCGTCGCGCCGGGCCAGATGGCGGCTCATCCACTCGATCTGGTCGGCGTAGACATTGGGCGTGCTTGATTCGACCGTCGAGGGCAAATTGAGGATCATCTTGCGCGCCGGGGTGGGGCCCCAGGCGGCGCTGACGGCGTCCGAAATGGCCAGGGCGAACGGCAGCTCGGTGGTGGAAAACGATTCCGGGCTGTATTCAAAGCCCCAATTGGTCTGCGGGTGGTCGGCCACCAGGTGCTTGACCAGGCGCGTGCCAGTGACGGCAATGTCAATGATCTGGGCTTCATCCATGTTGAACACGACGCGGCGGAACACGGGGGCCACCGAGTTGTACAGGTGGATGATGGCGTTTTTGGCGCCGGCGGCCGCTTCTACGGTGCGCCGGATCAATTCTTCCCTGGCCTGGGTGAGGACGATGATGGTGACGTCGGCGGGGATGCGGTCTTGCTCGATCAGCTGGCGCACAAAATCAATGTCGGTCTGCGAGGCCGATGGAAAGCCCACCTCGATTTCCTTGAAGCCAATTTGCACCAGCTGCTCGAAGAAGCGCAATTTCTTTTCCGGGCTCATGGGCTCAATCAAGGCCTGGTTGCCGTCGCGCAGGTCCGTGCTCATCCAGATGGGAGCAGCGTCAATGGTGCGCGTGGGCCAGCTGCGCTGGGGCAAGTCAATGGCAGGAAAAGGGCGGTATTTGGGGTGGCTGGGCTGCATGGGAACTCCTGTTGTCTGCTGGGGGGGCTTTGCCGGGGATGGCATCGGGCCGGGGCGGTGGCGACAGGCTGCATGGCGGCCACGGAACGCTAGGCCAGGCAACCGATCGGTAGCTTTAGCAGTAGAAACAGGGTGGTGGTGCTGGTGGTGCTGGTGCGATGCATCTGGAACTTTCCTGGGACTTTACGAAGCCGGCAAGCGGCACGAAAGAAACTGCGCGACGATTAACGTAGCGCTAGCGATAGGAAAGTTGGCAGGGGCAGGGAGGTGAACATGGACCTACTGTAAAGCAGGTCCGCCTGGCTTGTCAAGCGCGCCGCTTTACATGTCGACCAGCACGTTGAAACCACCAAAAATCATGCGCTTGCCGTCAAACGGCATGTTTTCCGGGTTCATCATGGCTTTCATGCGCGGGTCCTCCATGACCTTGGCATTGATTTCATCGCGTGCTTCGCGCGAGGCGTACACGATCCAGGAAAAGATCACGGTTTCGTGGTCTTGCTGCTGGATGGCGCGCGGGAAAGAAGTCAGCTCGCCCATTTGGACATCGTCGGCCACGCACTCGCGAAATTCCAGGGCGCCATGTTCGCGCCACAGTTCACCGCAGCGGGTGGCAATGCTGCGGTAATGCTCGATCTTGTCCTTGGGCAGGGGGATGATGAAGCCGTCGACGTAGGGCATGGCGTTCTCCTGAGTTGGTGAACAGGCATCCTACGCCGGCGCCGCGCCCGCTGGCGCGCGCTTCCTCAGGGCAAAACCTGGACCGTGGCGGGGCCGGCCTGCATCTGGCCAATCACCGCGGCGTGGCCAAAGCCCTCGGCCGCAAACAGGGCCAGCACGGCCGCTGCGCTGTCGGGCGCGCACGAGACCAGCAGGCCGCCCGAGGTTTGCGGATCGGTCAGCAAGGCGTGCTGGGCGGCGCTGATGGCCGGGTCGAGCTGCACGTCCTTGCCATAGGCATCCCAGTTGCGGCCCGAGGCGCCCGTGAAGAAGCCGTCGGCAGCCAGTTGTTCCACGCCAGGAAGCAGCGGAATGCTGGCCATCTTCAGCGTTGCCTGCAGCTGGGCGCCGCGCGCCAGTTCCAGCAGGTGGCCCAGCAGGCCAAAGCCGGTGACGTCGGTGAGTGCATGCACGCCTGCCATCTCGGACAAGGCCTTGCCTGGCTTGTTCAATTTGGTGGTGTTGGCAATCATGGCGGCATAACCGGCGGCGTCGAGCTGCTCTTTCTTCAGAGCGGCAGACAGCACACCCACGCCCAGCGGTTTGCCCAGAATCAGGACGTCGCCTGCCCTGGCGTCGGCATTGCGTTTCACGCGTGAAGGGTGGACCAGGCCCAGGACCACCAGGCCGTAAATGGGTTCGACCGAATCGATGGTGTGGCCGCCGGCAATCGGGATGCCAGCTTCGGCGCAGATGGATTCGCCGCCGCGGATGATCTGGCCGATGGTTTCCAGCGGCAGCTTGTTGATTGGCATGCCAACCAGGGCCAGGGCCATGATGGGCGTGCCGCCCATGGCGTAGACGTCGGAGATGGCGTTGGTGGCGGCAATGCGGCCGAAATCGAAGGGATCGTCGACGATGGGCATGAAGAAATCGGTGGTGGCGATCAGGGCTTGCTCGTCGTTGAGCTTGTAGACGGCCGCATCGTCGGCCGTTTCTATGCCCACCATCAATTCCTTGGGCACGGGGAAGCCGCTGGAATTTTTCAGAATTTCCGACAACACGCCAGGGGCGATTTTGCAGCCGCAGCCGCCGCCGTGGGAAAAGGAAGTCAGTTTGATGGGGGAAGTGGACATGGTGGTTCCGTGGTGAAGTGGGCTCAGGCAGGATTATGCGCCAAGTTGCCGCTCAGGGCTCGGGCGGGGCATGCGCGGCGGCAGGCGGGGCGGCGAGCAGGCGTTCAGCCAGGCTTAGCACGGCGGCCCGCTCGGCAGCCGGGGCAAACAGCGGGGCACGCGCGCGGCACTGGTGCAGCAGCTGGGCGTGGAAGGCCGGGTCGGCCACGCTGCGTTCGATCAGCGCGGCCAGCGCCTGGACATCGCCTGGGGGGAAATAACCGGCGTAGTCCTCACCCAGCATGCCGCGGTTGCCATTGATGTCGCTGGCGAGCACGGGCACGTCGGAGGTGAGCGCTTCGATGATCACATTGGCACCGCCTTCCATCAGGGAGCAGAGAACCATGGCGTGACTGCGCGCGAGCAGGGCGCGGGTGGTGGCGTGCGGCTGATCGCCCAGCCATTCATAGCGCGCGTGGCTGGCGCTGGCAGCGGCGGCGGCTGCACCCAGGTCCGGGTCCAGGGCGCGCCCGATGTGCTGCAGATGAATCCTGCTGTCATGCACCAGCGTACTGGCGCGCATGAAGGTAAGGGGATCCTTCTCGGGGCGCAGGTGGCCGACCATGCAAATGGAAAATGCCTTGTCTTGCGGGCCTTCACCGGCACCGGCACCGGCACCGGCATCGACGCCCGTGAGGGCGGGTCCGGCCTGGGTGCAGGGCGCCGACTGGTGGATGACGTGGAGGCGCGCGCGCAGCCCGGCAGGCAGCACGGCCACGCCGGCGCTTTGCAGCAACACCAGGTCGGTGGCGTGTTCCAGTGCGGCGCGCGCAGTCGGATCGTGATGGATGTCGCGGTACAGATCGGTGCCGGTCAGAACCAGGACGCGTGGGCGGGCAGGCCAGGTCTGAGCAAAGGCGGCCAGCGCGGCGGCGGAACGGCGCGCATGCAGGGCAATGAACAAATCGGCGTCGGCCGCGGCGCCATGGAGCGTGCCCGCACCGTAGTCGGCGCTGGCAACGATGCTGACTTGGTAGCGTTCGCGCAAAAAGGATGCCCAGCGGCTGGCAGTTTGCCAGTTGCCGTTGTTTTCCTTCGCGCCAGCGGGGCTGGCGATCAGTACTTGCTTCTCTTCTTGCTTCTCTTGCACGGTGTCCCCTTGAAAATTCGCTACAATCTGCACCATGAATTCCACCACATCGTCGCTTGCATCATCGTTTCGCCACGCCCGTCCGCAACAGCTTGCCGACGCCATGCAGAGCGCCAGAAATTATACGCTCAGCCTGTTCGACTGCTTTGCTGGCATGGGCTATGACGTGCTCACGCGCGTGCCCCATTTGCCGACCATTAATCCGCCCTTGTGGGAGCTGGGGCATCTGGCCTGGTTCACCGAGTGGTTTGTGTTGCGTGAAGCCCTGTCGAGCCATCCGGCCGATGCGCAGCGCGCGTCGCTGCTGACGCGCGGCGACGACTGGTTCGATTCCAACACGGTGCCGCACCGCAGCCGCTGGACGTTGGATTTGCCGTCGGCTGGCGCGCTCAAGACTTACTGTCATGAAGTGCTGGACCGGACCCTGGACAAGCTGTCGCGCGAACCCGGCACGGATGAAGCCTTGTATCCGTACCGCCTGGCGCTGGCGCATGAAGACATGCATGGCGAGGCCTTGTTGTACACGCTGCAGACGCTGGGTGTGCCAGTGCCGCCGTCGCTGTCGCGCGATGAGCCGGTGCGCTCGCCCTCGGCCAGGATTGCGTATCCGGGCGGGACGATTGCGCTTGGCGCGCAGGAGGGCGGTTTCGTGTTTGACAATGAGAAGCAGGCGCACCAGTGTTATGTGGCGCCGTTCGACATTGATGCGGGGCTGGTCACCAATGCGCAGTTTGCCGAGTTCATGGCCGATGGCGGCTATCAGAACCGGCAGTTCTGGAGCGTGGCAGGCAGTGCCTGGCTGATGCAGCAGGAGCGCTCGTCGCCAAGGTATTGGCAGCGTGAGGCGGGCGCGTTGGGCGGGGCGCAGCAAGGCGGGCAAGGCGGTGGGCAGAGTGACAGGGAAGGCGGCAGGCAGGGCGCCGGGCAGGGCGACAGGCAGGGTGACAGGCAATGGATCACGACGCGGTTTGGGCGATTGATGACGCTGGCGCCGGCGGAACCGGTGCGGCATATCTGCCTGTACGAGGCGCAAGCGTATTGCGCCTGGCTGGGACGGCGCTTGCCGACCGAGGCCGAGTGGGAGTTTGCTGCACTTTCTGGGCAAGCCGGCTTTGCATGGGGCCAGCTGTGGGAGTGGACTGCCAGCCCGTTCGAGCCTTATCCGGGTTTTGCGCCTGACCGCTACCGGGAGTATTCGGAACCCTGGTTCATGACCCATCAGGTCCTGCGCGGCGCTTCCTTTGCGACCCCAGCGCGTTTTGGTTCGGCACGCTACCGCAACTTCTATCGCCCCGAACGCGACGATATGTTCGTCGGTTTCCGGACCTGCGCGTTGTAGCTGTAGCGCAGGTTGCGGCGAGAGGGGGAGGGTCGGGATGTCCCGCCGCTCCAGTGGGGTATCGGGTCTCTTTCTGTCTTATTTTGTCTCGTTTTGCTTTGTTCTGCCTATTTTTGAACGTTGAGGGTCCAGACGAGTCAAAACCAGACAGGAATCGACAAAAGGAGACAAAATGAGACACGATGCCCCACTGAGAACAATGGAAGGCACCACCTCACTGCGGGCGGAACTTGCAGACTATCTGCGTGCGTCCGGCAGCCCATTGTCGATGCCACAAGCTGCTGCGCTGGCCGTACGGGCGTGGATTGCCGCTGACAGAGCTGCAGCTGACCGCGCCGCCACCGATTGCGCCGCTACCGATCGCGCCGCTACCGATCGCGCCGCTGCCGCGTGGGGCGCGCTAAAACATCCTGTCACAGCACGCCTTGCAGATTTACCTGCCGCGCTCGAAACCACGCCCGGCTATCTTTGGAAAACGGTTTTTCTGCCCCATGGCACCCAGCTGCGCATGGAACACGGCGGCCACACCCACACTGCCCAGGTCATCGGACACGAAATCCGCTACCAGAACAAACGTGTTTCGCCGCGCGGCATGACTTTGGCGGTGACGGGCAACGGGCGCAATGCCTGGCGCGACCTCGTCATCCTTTTCCCAGGCGCCCGGCACTGGAAACGGGCCAGCTGCGCGCGTATCGACATCGCCTGCGAAGAAGCCAATGGCCGACCGCGATTCTTCCCGCACCAGCGTGGCTACAAGAAGCTGCAAGCGTTGGGCCTAGTCGCGCCTGTCCGCTCTGCCGGACCACGTCCCGCGGTACCGTACCCGGCACCTCCCGCTTGCTACCCGCCGCCACCAGTATCGCCTTGCATGCCACCATCGCAAGCAACAGGACCCGCGCATCCACCAATGCATTCACAATGGCGTTCAGCATTGCCTGCAGCCGCGCCCCCAACCGCGCCCCCAACTGTGCACCCAACTGTGCACCCAACTGCGCACCAGACCGTGCCACCAACCGTGCCACCAGCCGCGCTCCGCCAGCCCACAGTGGCGCACCAGCTTGCCCAAGCACTGGCGCGTCTCGCCCACGACGACGGCCCGGCGCCGCAGTACGTGCCTGGTCCGCACGACCCCGACCGACGCAGGGAAGGGCAAGGTCGCCGTTCCGACGACCTTGCAGACACCTGCAGCTACGACTAACGACGCGCCCTCACCAGCACCCCACATCGCCCTCGCGAAGGCGGGGGCCCATCCCACGCCGCCAGAGCCGCGCCATCCGCACACCTCCGCAGCAAAACGAAATCGTCCCCGCGTCCGCACCCGCACAGCGCAAAAAAAAAACGGCCACCGAAGTAGCCGTTTCTCAAACCATCCCCATCACGGAAGAAACCCGAAAGCCCCCACCGCAATGATCAACCCAGATCAGCGATCGCCATACGAGCGACGTGCACCATCGGCCGGACGCGGGTTCGAACCCTTGTAGCCGCCACCAGCACCGGCGCCATCTTTGCGCGGCGCACCTGGCTTGCTGAAAGTACGCTGGCCCGGCTTGGCAGCCGAACGGTTGTCACCCGGCTTCCAGCTGCCTGGACGGGCGGCCGAACGTGGTGCCGACGCCGTCTTCTTCGGCTCAAAGCCCTCAATGACATTGACCGGAATCAGCTGCTTGGTGAAACGCTCGATGCGCTTGACGTTCATGCCTTCGGCGTGATTGACCAGCGAAATCGCCAGACCATTGCGGCCAGCACGGCCGGTACGGCCGATACGGTGCACATAGTCTTCCGGGAACTTCGGCAGATCGTAGTTGAACACGTGGGTAATGTTCGGCACATCGATCCCGCGCGCAGCCACATCAGTCGCCACCAGAACCTTGACCTGGCCGCGGCGCAAGCCGTCCAGAGTACGGTTACGCGCACCTTGATGCATGTCGCCATGCAGTGCCGCAGCCGAGAAACCAGCAATGTTCAAACGGTCGGCAATGGTATCGGCATCGCGCTTGGTGGCGGTAAACACCACGGCCTGATCGAGCGTCTCATCGCGCAGCAGATGGTCCAGCAGGCGATTCTTGTGCGACAGATCGTCGACAAAGTGCACGCGCTGCGAAATGTTTTCGTGCTTGCTGGCCGAACCGGTGATCTGAATGGTCATCGGGTTGGTCGTGATGCGGCGCGCCATGTTGCCGACCATGCCGTCCAGCGTGGCCGAGAACAGCATCGTCTGGCGGTTGGCCGGGGTCGCTGCAATGATTTTCTCGATGTCGTCAATGAAGCCCATGTCCAGCATGCGGTCCGCTTCGTCCAGCACCAGCATTTCCAGCTGCGAGAAATCGATCTTGCCCGATTCCATGTGGTCAATCAGACGGCCAGGCGTGGCCACCAGAATTTCCGGATTGCGCGACAGCAGTTGCATCTGTTTTGGATACGGCATGCCGCCCAAAATCGACACCGCCTTGATGCGGCGAATCTGGGTGCCGTATTTTTCGGTCGCGCTGGTCACTTGCAGGGCCAGTTCGCGGGTCGGGGTCAACACCAGCATTTTTGGCTGGGCAGGCTTGAAACGGGGACGCTCGCCGCGCGCACGCGCCGATTGCGCTTCCTGGGCCGCGGTCTTGGCGGCAGGCGATTGTTCAGCGACAGCGAATTTGTGCAGGGCAGGCAGCATGAATGCCGCTGTTTTGCCGGAACCGGTTTGCGACGAGACGAGCAAATCGCGTCCTTCGATCGCAGCAGGAACAGCTTGCTCCTGCACTGGGGTCGGCTTGGTGTAACCGGCATCGGTCACAGCTTTTACGATAGACGCGTGGAGGCCTAATGCTTCAAAACTCATTATGTTCTTTTCTTTCGGTATAGATCAGCACTCGGGCACATGCTCCGAGCGCAAAATAGCAACGCCAACCAACACAACGAAATGACTCAGGTAGAAAGAAATTTCGGCACAAAAGCTTTGCGCCGGGACGGTGTCAGGTGCGACACACAAGGCGGGAGGGCTTTATTGAGGGGACTTCTCAGGGAAGTCGCCCAGGCTTGCGAAGCTGCTAGTTTTACTTCAGGTACAGGCAACAGCCATCGCACAGTCTAATTGCGAGAAACGTATTGCAGCGCACAAACAGTACTATACAGTAGTTTCACTGTGCTTGTATAGATAAATCCGTAGAGAAACCGGGGTCAGACCCCGGCCTGCGCCGGTCCCGACCCCGCGCTCAGGCGTTCTCAGCGTGCCACGCGCGCCTTGATGCCAGCCACTTTGGCCTTGATACGCTCGGCATTCGTCGCCTTCTGCTTGCGCGCCGGCTTGCGCCCGCTGCGTTCGGCTTCAAAGGCCATCACCGCATTGTCGACCACTTGCTCGGCAATGTCGCTATGCACCGACGCGGAGGTTTTTGGCACCAGAATGGTGGAGCCAGCCTTCAAGCGGGTCTTGACGGGAATATTGTTGGCCTGGCGAATCACTTCCGGCGTGGTCCCGAAGCGCGACGCCAGCGAAGCAATGCTTTCGCGCGCGCCGGTGATCTTGTGCGTGGTCCAGGTCGACAGGGCACGGCCCCATTGCGCCAGATTCAAATGGAATTTTTCCGCGTTTTCCGACGGCAGCAAGATCTTGGTCTGCTCGCCACCCGTGATGACGGGGCGGTTGAACTGCGGATTGAGCGCCTTGAATTCTTCCACCGACAGTTCGGCCAGCTGGGCGGCAATCACCAGGTCGATATCGCTGGTCTTGTCCACGGCCGTGAAGTAGGGGGTATTGTCGATCACGGGCAGGGCCACGTTGTACTGGGCCGGATTGGCAATGATGTTCTTCACGGCCTGCAGCTTGGGCACGTAATTGCGCGTTTCGGCCGGCATCAGGTCAGCCAGGCTTTCATAGTCGGTCGGCAGACCCAGAGCCTGGTTCTTCTTGATGGCTTTTTGCACATTGCCTTCACCCCAGTTGTAGGCAGCCAGGGCCAGCGGCCAGTCGCCAAACATGGTGTACAGGCGCTGCAGGTAGCTGAGGGCGGCGTCAGTCGAGGCCAGCACGCCGCGCCGCTCATCCTTGAACATATTCTGTTTCAGGTTGTAGTCGCGCCCCGTGCCTGGCACGAATTGCCACATGCCGGACGCGTTGGCGCTGGAATAGGCTTGCGGATTGAAGGCGGACTCGATCACGGGCAGCAAGGCCAGTTCGGTCGGCATGCCGCGCTTTTCCAGTTCCGTGACGACGTGGAACATATAGCGGTTGGCCCGGGTCGCCACGCGCGCAATGTAATCGGGACGGCTGCTGTACCAGGTGACGTGCTTGGCCACCAGGGCATTGTTGATGTCGGGAATGGCGTAGCCAGTGCGGATGCGGCCCCAGACATCGGTTTCCTTGTATTCAAATGCCTTTGTTTCAATAACTTTGCTCTCGGCCATCAGGGGCGCGGCTGGCTTGGCGATCTGGGCCGGGGCAGCATCGGCACTGCCAGCCTCTGCCAGGCACAGGGCCGGGGCAAGAAACAGGGCGAATGCGGCGAGGGCTACCTTGGTGCGGGTCGGTTCGGTCATGGCGTTTCCATAGTGTGTCGCGAGACAGTAGAGCGGAGTGTACGTAGCCTTTTACGCTCGCGTCAAGCAATTGCGAGCCGTGTGCGGGAAATTGTTTGGCAACTCTTTTAGACAAGATTGGCAGCCAAATGCAGACCAATTTGCCGACAAAGCGCGCAACATGCGGCGCCCGCCCCAGCCTGTGGTGGCTCTGGCAATGCTCGCCGGCAATACCAATCGCACACCAACCTGTCCCGCCAAGCTAGCACCCGGGCGCGCGTCAAACTATGAGCTGTGGCAAAGAATGCGTACAATTCGAAGACCGACTTTCTGAAAGCTGCAATGTCCACCCCCAATCTGAACGCCGATGATGACCAGATCATCGCCGCCACCGAACGCTGGCTCGAACGCGCCGTCATCGGCCTGAACCTGTGCCCCTTTGCCAAGGCGGTCCATGTCAAAAAGCAAATACGTTACGTGGTCTCGCCCGCCACCAGCCCGGAACAATTACTGGAAACCTTGATGGACGAGCTGCAATTGCTCTCCGACAGCGATCCGGAAGCGATCGACACCACGCTCCTGATCCACCCCTTTGTGCTCAATGATTTCTTGGATTACAACGAATTCCTGGATGTGGCGGACGCCGCCGTGGAAGACATGCAATTGGATGGCGAGTTGCAAGTGGCCAGTTTCCATCCTGATTACCAGTTTGCCGAGACCGACCAGAACGACATCAGCAACTACACCAACCGCGCCCCGTACCCGATTTTGCACCTGCTGCGCGAAGACAGCATTGAACGGGCCGTGGCGGCCTTCCCGGAAGCGGCCGAGATTTTCGACAAGAATATCGCGACCATGGAACAACTGGGCCACGAAGGCTGGGACAAACTCGATGTCGGCCCCGCCCAATGAGGCAGCCGTGAGCTTGCCGATCCGACCCGACACGCCCTGCGTGGCCGTGTGTTCGACCACCTTTGACGACGTCTGCCGCGGCTGCGGGCGCACCGTGGTGGAAGTGGCGCACTGGGTCTCGATGAGCGCTGAAGCCAAAGAACTGGTCTGGCAGCGCATCCTGGCCCAAGGCTACCCCCGCCGCAACACCTGAACAACATCGCCCTCGCGAAGGCGGGGGCCTATTCCACGCTACCGAATTCGGTGGAGTGGAATAGGCCCCCGCCTGCGCGAGGGCGATGTAGGTTCATTCACTTACCTCAAAAACTGCCAATAAAATCCTTCTTGCCCACTTCCACCCCGTTATGCCGCAAAATCGCATACGCGGTCGTGGCATGGAAGTAAAAATGCGGCAGCGCATAATGCACCAGATACACCTGGCCCTTGAACTGCTTGGCATTGGCGCCGCTGCTGGTGCTGATATCGCGCCCGGCCGACGCCTCAATCCCATCCTGCGGCAAGCTGTCAATGAAAGCCAGCGTGGTGGCAATGCGCTGCTTGAGTTCCGCAAAGCTCTGCTCGGTATCCTCATAGCGCGGCACCTCCGCCCCTGCCAACCGGGCCGACGCCCCCTTGGCAAAATCACACGCCACCTGCACCTGGCGCAGCAAGGGGAACATGTCCGGATACAAACGCGCCTGCAGCAAGGCCGCCGGCTCGATCTTCTTCTCCAGCGCGTGCGCCTCGGCCTTGTCCAGAATGGCCGACAGGCTGGTCAGAATCTGCTTGAACACCGGCACCGAGGCCGCATACATCGAAAACGTCATGAAATTCCCCTTGTAAAAGTGCAGCGATGATAACAAGTTGCTGCGCTTTGTGCAGGGCGCGCATCGGCGCGTGGCCTCGGCCCGGCTTTCCGTGCATAATTCCACTCAGTAACGGCTAACCACGCTCACGCGCGCCCCCATGCCCATCTTGCTGCATGCTTAACACCGCCTACCAACGCTGCCGCGCCTGGCTCGCCTCGCTGTATGGCGTGTCGATCTATGGCGCCCTGCTGGCCGTGGTGGTGGGCGGTCTGTTAATCCCGGCCCTGATTGGCGGCTACGTCCTGATCGGGGTGCAGGAACAGGGCGCCGCCCGCAGCGCCCTGCACGAGTCCCTGCAGCGCAACGCCGACATCCTGGCCCTGGGCATGCAGGAATCCCTCTGGAACATGAACGCCGAATCAGCCCACTCGCTGGTCGAATCGGTCATGCGTGACCCCTCGGTGCTGCAAATTCAGGTGATCGGCCAGGCCGACACCCAGTTCATGAACGTGCATTCGCCCAACCGCCCGATTGGCAATGTCTACCGGGCCGAGCGCGACATTCTGGTGCGCGGCGAGCGCATTGGCCGCATCCTGGTGGAAATGGACGATGCCCGCAGCCAGGCCGAATTGCGCAACAAGCAATCGAACTATGCTTTCGTGCTGGCCTTCCAGCTCACGGTCTCGCTCTTGCTGATCGTGCTGTTCCTGAATCGCCGCCTGCTGGTGCCCCTGCGCAAGCTGATGAAGTTTTCCGACCGCCTCTCGCGCGGCGACTTCGAAACCCGGCTCGATCTGGCCGGCAACGACGAGCTGGGCCGTCTGGCCAGCCAGATGGAACAGATGCGCGTGGCCATCAAACACTTGTTTGAAGACATAGGCCGGCGCGAAGAGCGTTTTCGCACCATCGTCACCCAGGTCCCGGGCGCCGTGTTCCGGGTCCGCCCCAACGGCCCGATTGACTTTGTCAGCGACGCCATCGAAGACATTTCCGGCTACCCGGCCGCGCTGCTCACGGGCAGCCCGGCGGCGCGCTGGTCCGACATCATCTACCCGCAGGACCGGCGCATGCAGGCGCGCACCGTCCAGGCGGCGATGCAGGGCGGCAAACCCTACGACATTGAATACCGCATCATCGACGCCCTCGGCACCGAACGCTGGGTGGCCGAAAACGGCCAGCCCCAGCGCGACGAAGCCACGGGCGCCGCCTGGATCGACGGCATCATTTCCGACATCAGCGAGCGCAAACACAATGAAATGCGGATCCAGGGCTTGCTGGCCGAGCAAAGCGCCATTCTTGACAACGTCATGTTTGGCGTCATGTTTGTGCGTGCCCGGCGTGTGGTCTCGGTCAACCGCCGCTGCGAAGAATTGTTTGGCTATCCCGCGGGCGGCCTGGCTGGCGCATCCACGGCCGTGCTGTTTCCCAGCCAGGCCGAGTTCGAAGCGGCCGGCCAGATCCAGTACCCGGCCCTGGCCCTGGACAAGGATTTCAGCGAAGAGCGCCAGTACCAGCGCGCCGACGGCAGCCTGTTCTGGTGCCTGGTGAGCGGGCGCGCGCTCGACCCCTTGCACCCGAACCAGGGCAGCATCTGGGTCTACGCCGACGTCACCGAACGGCGCCGCGCCGAAGAAACCCTGCGCCTGTCGGCCACCGTGCTTGAACACATCGCCGATGGCGTGATGGTGATTGGCCCGGCGCGCCAGATCGTCGCCATCAACCCGGCCTTCACCCAGATCACCGGCTTCACTGAAGCTGACGCCCTGGGCCAGGACGCCACCCTGGCGCGCGCGGCCCGTCCTGACAGCGCGTTTGATGCGGCCCTGTGGCATACCCTGGCCGAGAGCGGCTTCTGGCGCGGCGAAATCTGGAACCGGCGCAAAAATGGCGAGCTGTATCTGGAGTGGCTCACTGTCTCGGCCGTACGCGACGACCAGGGCGCCACTACCCATTATGTGGGCGTGTTCAGCGACATCACCAAGGCGCGTGAATCGCAAGCCCAGCTCGACCACATGGCCCACCACGACCCGCTCACGGCGCTGCCCAACCGCCTGCTGTTCCACGACCGCCTGCACCACGCCTTGCAGCGCGCCGCGCGCGAGCACCAGAAGCTGGCCGTGCTGTTCATTGACCTGGACCGCTTCAAGAACGTCAACGACACCCTGGGCCACCACATCGGCGACGAATTGCTCAAGCAGGTGGCCGGCGCCCTGGCCGCCAAGCTGCGCGACGGCGATACCCTGGCCCGCCTGGGCGGCGACGAATTCATCGTCCTGCTGGAAGATGTCGACGGCGAATCAGGCGCGGCCCACGTGGCCGAAAAACTGGTGTCCATGTTCGAGCAACCGTTCCTGGTGGCCGACTACGAGCTGTTCGTCACCGGCAGCGTGGGCATCAGCCTGTACCCGGACGACGCCAGCGACCTGAATATGCTGATCCGCAACGCCGACGTCGCCATGTACCAGGCCAAGGCGCGTGGGCGCAACGGCTACCAGCTGTACGCGCCATCGATGACGGGGGAGGGCGTCGAGCGCCTGCGCCTGGAAGCGATGCTGCGCCGCTCGATCGAAAAAAACGAAATCTTCCTCAACTACCAGCCGCAGGTGGAAATCGATTCAGGCCGTCTGACCGGGGTCGAGGCCCTGGTGCGCTGGGACAATCCGGAACTGGGCCTGGTGCCGCCGGTGCGCTTCATTCCCCTGGCCGAAGACTCCGGCTTTATCCACCAGCTGGGCAAATGGGTGCTGTACGAAGCATGCCGCCAGATGGTGCGCTGGGAACAGGCCGGCCTGCGGGTGCCAAAAATGGCGGTCAACCTCTCGCTCAAGCAGTTCGAGCGCGGCAGCATTGCTGGCATGGTGGCCGACGTGCTGCATGAAACCGGGCTGGCGCCAGCCCGGCTGCAGCTGGAAGTGACCGAATCGGTCATCATGAACACGGACGACGCGCTTGGCTTCATCAACGACCTGCACGCCATCGGGGTCGGGCTGGCGATTGACGATTTCGGCACCGGTTATTCCTCGCTGGCCTATTTGAAGCAGCTGCCGGTGCAAACGCTGAAGATTGACCGCAGCTTCATCAAGGACATCTCGACTGACGTCAACGACGAAGCGATCGCCATTGCGATCATCCAGCTGGGGAAAAGTTTGAATTTGTCGGTGATTGCCGAAGGGGTGGAGACGCAAGACCAGGCCGCCTTCCTGCTGCGCCACGGCTGCAACCACGCCCAGGGTTACCTGTACAGCCGCCCCGTCTCCGCCCAGGCCGTGCAAGACAACTGGCCCAAAAACTAAGCAAACCCCCACATCGCCCTCGCGAAGGCGGCGGTCCGACGACTCGGGGCCCATAGCACGGCCCCGAAGTAGTTCAGCCCGTGACACCCCACATCGCCCTCGCGTAGGCGGGGGCCCATAGCACGGCCCCGAAGTAGTTCAGCCCGTGACACCCCACATCGCCCTCGCGAAGGCGGCGGTCCGACGACTCGGGGCCCATACCACGTTACCGAAGCTGTTCAGCCCGTGACACCCCACATCGCCCTCGCGAAGGCGGGGGCCCATACCACGTTACCGAAGCTGTTCAGCGTGATATGGGTCCCCGCCTTCGCGAGGACGACGTCAGCGTTGCGCGTTCGCCAGCAGCGTACGCAAATTACACTCCACCTGCCACTGCCGCCGTTCCGCGCTGCTGCCAGCCAGCCGGACCAGCTCCGCCTCGTCCGTGGCCACCTGCGCCGCAATCAGCCGCTCGGCCAGCGCCGGATCCGGCAGCATGGTCCCGAAAAACGCCACCACATCGCGCCGCTGAATCAACAGGGTGGGAAAATTATCCACATCCAGCTCGCCCACCACCTCGGCCTGATCCTCAATATCAATCCACACAAAATGCATATCCGGATGGCGCGCCGCCATGGTCTCGAAAGCAGCGCGGTAACCGGCGCACGTACCGCACCAGGCCGCACACAGGCAGGCCACGATCCAGTCGTCGCCGGCCAGGGTTTGCGCCAGCGAGCCGCGGTTGTCAAGGTCAAGAGTATGGCTATGCATGGCCGCATTTTACCTTGCTCGGGTTAAAATACGCACATGCCCATCATTCTTGCCCTTGAAACCTCGTCCGAACTGGCCTCCTGCGCCTTGCTCAAGGAAGACACACTGTTCGCGCGCGCCTCGTCCGGCGTGCGCACCCATTCCCAGGCCATTTTGCCACTGGTGCAGGAATTGCTGGCCGAAGCAGGCATCACCCTGGCAGACTGCGACGCGATCGCCTTTGGCGCCGGCCCCGGTTCCTTCACCGGCGTGCGCACTGCCTGCGGCATCGCCCAGGGTCTGGCCTACGGCGCCGGCTTGCCGGTGCTGCCGCTCATGACGCTTGACGCCATGGCCCTCGCATGCCGCGAACAAAGCGGTGCGCGCGACATCCTGGCCGTGCTGGACGCGCGCATGGGCGAAGTCTACTGGGCCCAATACCACGACGGCGTGCTGACCGCTGGCCCGGCCCTGTGCGCCCCGGCCGACCTGGCTGCGCTGCCAACGGACGGCCCCTTGACGGCCTGCGGCAACGGCTTGTCCGCCTACCCAGAGGCCTTTGCCGATCGTGCCTGGCGCGCCGGCGCGCTGACCGAGATCATGCCGCACGCAGCCCAGATCGCGCAGCTGGCCGTCGCCGCTCTGGCTGCCGGCGCTGCGGTGGCACCCGCGGCTGCCCAGCCCCTGTACTTGCGCAACAAGATTGCCTACACCAGCGCCGAGCGCCAGGTCATCAACGCTGCCAAGGCTGCCGCATGATGCTGGCTCAGGATGTTGACCAGTTCAGCTATGCGCCCATGGTCACGGACGATATCGACGCCGTGTTCGCGCTTGAAACGGCGGTCTATCCCCATCCCTGGACCCGCGGCAATTTCGTCGATTCGCTTGCCAGCGGCTACAGCGGCTGGGTGCTGCGTGCGCCCGACGGCGCCCTGGCCGGGTATTTTTTGCTCATGAAAGTGGTCGACGAAGGCCATTTGCTCAACGTCGCCGTCGCTGCCGATTACCAGCGGCAGGGCGTGGGCCACTACCTGCTGGACAAGGTAAGCGAGTGCGCGCGCGGCTTCGCGCTTGACTCGATTTTGCTCGAAGTGCGGCCCTCCAACTTGCGCGCCCTGAAGGTGTACGCGCGCTACGGCTACCAGGAAATCGGCCGCCGCAAAGCCTATTATCCGGCCCACAACGGCCAGCGTGAAGACGCCATCGTCATGAGACTGCCCCTATGAGCGCCATCGACCCGCGCAGCGCCGCCTTCCTGCAAGAAATGGGCATCACGCCGCTGTGGCGTGTGCGTGGCGCTGTCGCCGAGGCGCCGCCCGCGTTGGACCAAGCTGTAGCGGAAGCCGTCGCGCAAATTGAACCGGCGCCCCTTGCGCGCGCTGAACCTGTCATTCCGCGCGCCGCCGCCGAGCCCGACGAAACCACGCTGGCCCGCCGCCGCGCGCTGGAAACGCCGCCGGTTTCATCCCAGTTCGGCCCCCGCGAAGCGGCGGAATCGGCCTGGGGCGACATTCCGCCAGCGCCGCCTGTCACTGACGAAGACATCGCGCGCATGGATTGGGCCGAGCTGAAAACTGCCATCAGCAACTGCACCCGCTGCGACCTGTGCAAGAGCGGCAAAAAGGCAGTGCAGGGCAGCGGTGCCCAGCAAGCCCTGTGGCTGGTGGCCGCTGGCGCCAGCACGGCCGCCGACGAAAAAGAGCGCCGCCCGCTGACCAGCGACGCCGGCAAACTGCTCGATAACATGCTGGCCGCGGTCGAGCTAACCCGCAGCGAGAATGTCTACGTCACCAATCTGATCAAGTGCAGGCCCTCGACCGCCACGGGCGGCGACCGTGCCCCCACGATGGATGAAGCCATGGCATGCCGCCCTTTCCTGGCGCGCGAACTGGCGCTCAGCGGCGCCGGCATGGTCCTGACCCTGGGCCAGATTGCCGCCAACGCGTTGCAGGACAAGCCCTTGCAGGAGCCACTCGCGGGCGCCCGCGGCAGCGTACATGCCTTCAACGGCGTGCCGCTGGTGGCCACGTTGCACCCGGGCGAACTGCTGCGGCGCGGCGCCGACAAGGCGCTCGCCTGGGCCGACCTGTGCCTGGCGCGAGCCCACGATGGCCGTCCTGGCTGACACCTTTCAAGCTGGTTTCGAGCAGCGCTTCGGCCACCTGCGCCAGCCGCACGTGCGCGCGCTGGCCTGGCTGCTGGACGCCCCCGATCTGCTCGATCCGGCCGACCCGCACTGGCAGGGCCGCATTGCCAGCCTCGGTCCACTGCCCGCAGCCACCATCGCCTGGCTGCGCGCGCTTGACGCCGATCCGGCCCCGCTGGAGGCCGAACTGGGCACGCGCGTCTACACCCGTCTTGGCCTGTACGCCGAAAAACTGATGGCCTTTTACTACCGCCAGCACGGCATGCTGGTGGCCCACGGCTTGCAGGTGCGCGCTGCGCGCAACGATACCGTGGGTGAATTCGACTTCCTGCTCGACGCCGGCCAGGATGGTGTCGAACACATCGAATTTGCCACCAAGTTTTATCTGCTGGAAGGGGCCGCTGGCGAACGCCTGGACGGCTTTGTTGGCCCCAACCTGGCGGACAGCCTGGGCGCCAAGATGCGCAAGATCTTCGAGCGCCAGCTGGCCCTGGGCCAGCATCCGGCTGCCGCCGCCGTGCTGCCGCGCCCTGTGGTGCGGGCGCGCGCGCTGGTGAAAGGCTGGTTGTTTTATCCGGCGGGTGCCGGCGCAGCGTCGGGCGCCATTTCAGCCAGCCATTGCCGCGGCTTCTGGTGCGCCCTGGCCGAGCTGGGCGAGCCAGTCTTCCAGGGCGGGCAATTTGTCGTGTTGCCACGCTTGCAATGGCTGGCGCCTTACGTGGGGCACGGTGCCAGCGTCGACGCGGCCGAGTTGCAAGCGCAGCTGGCGCAGCAGTTCGTCACGCTGCCCATGCCAGTGCTGGTGGCGGCGGTCAAGCGGGAAGGGGAGATGCTGGTGGAAACGGCCCGTGGCTTCATCGTCCCCGACGACTGGCGCGCCCGCGCCGCGTTCCGCCAGCGCATGGTGGCGGCACCGTAAGAGCAGCCAGCGCATCGCCTAGAGCAGTGAGTGCATCGCAAAGAGTTATAGCCACATCGCCCTCGCGAAGGCGGGGGCCTAT
This sequence comes from Massilia sp. CF038, assembly GCF_900129765.1. Classification (GTDB taxonomy): domain Bacteria; phylum Pseudomonadota; class Gammaproteobacteria; order Burkholderiales; family Burkholderiaceae_D; genus Telluria_A. Next base: position 458,309 of record NZ_FQWU01000002.1, on the reverse strand, counting down.
ACCACGTCGCCGAATTCGGTAGCGTGGTATAGGCCCCCGCCTTCGCGAGGGCGATGTGGGGGTAACTCAGGCTTGTGTATGAAGATCAGCAGCACTTAGCAAGCAAATAAATCAGTGCTTGTGCTCGCCAATCAAAGCCAGCGAATCGTGTTCTTTCTGATTCGCCGCGTGCTTGCGCATGATCATGTACATAATGCCGGCCACCGACCCGCCAAACAAAATGATAATCACGTTCAAATCCAGATTCATGCGGATCATGATCGCGTACAGCGCCAGCATGGTCAGAATCGACAGATTTTCATTAAAATTCTGCACCGCGATCGAGTGCCCCGCGCTCATCAGGACGTGGCCACGGTGCTGCAGCAGCGCATTCATCGGCACCACAAAGAAGCCCGACAGCATCCCAATCAGGATCAAGAGCGGATAAGCCAGCACCACCGAATGCACCATAGTCATGATCATCACAACCAGGCCCATGGCAATCCCGAGTGGAATCACGGTCAGCGATTTTTTCAAGGGAATGATCTTGGCCGACGCCGCCGCGCCCACGGCCACACCCAGCGCCACCACGCCAATCAGGCCCGTCGCCTTGTCCAGCGTCATGTGCAGCGATTTTTCAGCCCACTTCAGCACGATGAATTGCAAGGTCGCGCCCGCACCCCAGAACAAGGTGGTCACGGCCAGCGAAATCTGGCCCAGTTTGTCTTTCCACAGCGTGGCCGAACAATTGGCAAAATCGGCAATCAGCTTGATCGGATTGCGTTCCTGATGCGCATATTTGGCGCCAGTGTCGGGAATGTAGCGGTTGAAGATGGCCGCCAGTATGTACATGCCGATCACCACCGTCAGCGCCGCTTCCGTGGTGCTGTTGATCGGGGTATCGATGAAAGGCACGTCAAAGCCCAGCAGCAGCGTGGAGCCGGCCGCGCTGACCAGGGCGCCGCCCAAGACCGTCCCCAAAATGATGGACATGACGGTCAAGCCTTCGATCCAGCCATTCGCTTCCACCAGTTTTTCAGGCGGCAGCAGCTCGGTCAGGATCCCGTATTTGGCCGGCGAATACACGGCCGCGCCAAAGCCGACCACGGCGTAGGCCAGCAGCGGATGGATCTGGAAGAACAGCAGGGCGCAACCGCAGATTTTGATCAGGTTGGCAATGAACATCACGCGCCCCTTGGGCAGCGCATCAGCGAAGGCGCCGACAAAAGCGGCCAGCAGCACGTAGAACAGAACGAAAGAGAGCTTGAGCAGCGGCGTCAGTTCCTGAGGTGCCTTCATCGTGATCAGCAGGTCAATCGCGACAAAGAGCAGGGCGTTATCCGCCAGCGACGATAAAAACTGCGCCGCCATAATGGTGTAAAAACCACGATTCATTCGTAACGTTCTAAAAGCTGGTGTGGGTTGCTTTATACCATGAATGGCCTTGAACCCCAAGAAATGCACTCTGCGAAACGGGCGCGGTCCGGTAAAATACGCCTCTTTGATTTGCTGACAATTTCTCTATGCCAAGGCCGCTGACCGCAACCATTCATCTCGATTCGATGGCGCACAACCTGGCGCGGGCCCGTGCCTGCGTGCCCGGTGCGCGCGCTTGGGCTGTGGTCAAGGCCAATGCCTATGGCCATGGCCTGGAACGGGGCATGCGCGCCTTTGCCGATGCCGACGGCCTGGCCCTGATCGAGCCCGACAATGCATTGCGCCTGCGCGAGCTGGGTTGGACCAAGCCCATTTTGCTGCTGGAAGGCTTGTTCGACGCGGCCGATGCGGCCATGCTGGCAGCGCACCGGATTGACAGCACTGTCCATACAATGGAGCAAATTGTGCTGCTGGAGCAGGCAGCCCTGGCGGGCCCGATCGATATCCATTTGAAAATGAACACCGGCATGAACCGGCTTGGTTTTACGCCTGAAGCCTTTGCCACCGCCTACGCGCGCCTGCGCGCCATTGCCGCCGTGCGCGATATTACCCTGATGACCCACTTCGCCAATGCGGACGAGCTTGAGCACCCGCGCCTGACCATCGGCGAGCAACTGGCGCGCTTTGCCAGCGGCGCGGCGGGCCTTGCCGGCCTGCGCAGCCTGTCCAATTCGGGCGGTGTGCTGCACCACGATGCGCTGGCTGGCCGTCTGACGACCGATTGGATTCGCCCAGGCATCATGCTGTACGGCGGTACCCCGGGCGGCAAGACGGCGGCCGAGTTCGGTTTATTGCCGACCATGACGCTGGCCAGCGAAATCATTGGCATCCAGCAGATTGAAGCGGGCGACAGTGTCGGTTACGGCAGCCGCTTTGTGGCTGATCGTGCCATGCGCATCGGCATCGTTGCCTGCGGTTACGCCGACGGTTATCCGCGCCACGCCGGCCCCGACACGCCGGTCCTGGTGGCGGGCCAGCGCAGCACGCTGGTCGGGCGCGTCTCGATGGACATGCTCACCGTTGACCTGTCGGCCATCCCCGACGCGTGCGTCGGGACCCCTGTAGTATTGTGGGGCGCCGGCTTGCCAATCGATGAAGTGGCCAGCGCCGCCGGCACCATCGGTTACGAATTAATGTGCGCGCTCGCGCCCCGCGTGCGCGTGCTCGAAGGTCCATTGGAGCATCATGGCTAAGCCAAAAACCAGTTACGTCTGCAGCGATTGCGGCGGCATCAGCAGTAAATGGACGGGCCAGTGCCCGTCCTGCCGCGCCTGGAACACCCTGGTCGAAACCGTGATCGAGGCGCCTGGCGTGAACCGCTTGTCCCAGCCGCAGCATAAAAGCCTGGCGCAAACGGCGCCAGTGCTGTCGCTGGCCGACATTGAAGCGATCGACATTCCCCGTTTCGGCACTGGCATCGAAGAATTCGACCGCGTGCTGGGTGGCGGCCTGGTGCCAGGCGGGGTAGTGCTCATTGGCGGCGACCCGGGCATCGGCAAGTCGACCCTGCTGCTGCAGGCGCTGGCCAACATTTCGCATTTGAAAAAGACCCTGTATGTCAGCGGCGAGGAATCCGGCGCCCAGATCGCCCTGCGGGCCAAACGCCTGGCCGTGGATGCGCGCGAACTCAAGTTGCAGGCTGAAATCCAGCTGGAAAAAATTCTTGCCACCCTGGCCGATCTGCAGCCGGAAGTGGCAGTCATCGATTCGATCCAGACCGTGTATTCGGACGCGCTCACGTCCGCGCCCGGTTCCGTGGCCCAGGTGCGCGAATGCGCCGCGCAGCTCACCCGCGTGGCCAAGCAGACTGGCATCACCATCATTCTGGTGGGCCATGTGACCAAGGAAGGCGCGCTGGCTGGTCCCCGCGTGCTGGAACACATTGTCGATACCGTGCTGTATTTCGAAGGCGATACCCAGAGCAGCTTCCGCCTGGTGCGCGCCATTAAAAACCGCTTTGGCGCCGTCAACGAGCTGGGCGTGTTTGCCATGACCGAAAAAGGCTTGAAGGGCGTGTCCAATCCCTCGGCCCTGTTCCTGTCCCAGCACGACAACCAGGTGCCCGGCTCGTGCGTGATGGTGACCCAGGAAGGCACCCGCCCGCTGCTGGTGGAAATCCAGGCCCTGGTCGACACCAGCCACCTGCCCAATGCGCGCCGCCTGTCGGTGGGCCTGGAGCAGAACCGCCTGGCCATGCTGCTGGCGGTGCTGCACCGTCACGCCGGCATTGCGGCTTTCGATCAAGATGTGTTTATCAATGCTGTTGGCGGGGTCAAGATTACCGAGCCAGCCGCGGACTTGGCGGTGCTGCTGGCGATCAATTCGTCAATGCGCAACAAACCCTTGCCACGCGGCCTGGTGGTGTTTGGCGAAGTGGGCCTGGCCGGTGAAATTCGCCCGGCGCCACGCGGTCAGGAACGGCTGCGCGAAGCGGCCAAGCTGGGCTTTTCGATTGCCTTGATTCCGAAATCGAATGTGCCGAAGCAAAAAATCGAAGGCATGACCATCGTTGCCGTGGAACGGATCGACGAAGCCTTCAACAAGTTGCGCGAGCTGGACTAATAACAACTAACTTTTTTGGATGAACGAGTGCGTAGCGATCAAAGAAATGCAAGCCGTAAGATATTGAAGGTAAAAGCACTGCTCAACGTGGAGGGACTGGAAACGCAAAAGGCGCGCACGCTCGACGTGGGCAGCGATGGCGTGTGCTTGGTGACGGACAATCCGCTCAAGCCGGGCGCGCTCGCAACCGTGCACTTTGAAGTTTTTCACGATGGCAAATTGCAGCCGATCACGGCACGCTCCAAGGTGCAGTACTGCATCTTGAGCAATGAAGGCTTCAAGGTCGGCTTCCAGTTCGTCAACCTGGACTTGTCGGCCATGGCAGTCCTGTCCAAGCTCTTGCACTGACGCCGCTTTGAACGTCGCGAACCACGGCCGGACGCAAAATCTGCTAACGTAAAGACGTGTGCATAGGCAGGAGCTGCCGATGGCGAATCGCCTCAATTTCAGTTATACCGACATGGAGCGCTGGCTCGACGAGCGCCGTGTCACCGAAATCGAATGTCTGGTGCCTGACCTGACCGGCGTGGCACGCGGCAAAATTCTGCCGCGTGCCAAGTTTGCCGAAGAGCGGGGCATGCGCATTCCCGAAGCCGTGCTCGGCATGACCGTCACCGGCAACTACCCGCAGGACGACGCCGCTTATCTGCGCGCCATTGCCGCCACTGACCGCGACATGATCCTCAAGGCCGACCCGGCTACCATCACCATGGTGCCCTGGGCGCTGGACCCGACTGCCCAGGTGGTGCACGACTGCTACTTTGCCGATGGCACCCTGGTTGATTTTGCCCCGCGCAGCGTGCTGCGGCGCGTGCTGCGCCTGTACGCGGAGCGGGGCTGGGCGCCCACCATCCGGCCCGAAGTGGAGTTTTACCTCACCGCCCGCAATACCGACCCCGACTTGCCCTTGCGCTCGCCAGTGGGGCGCAGCGGCCGCGCGGAAACCAGCCGCCAGGTCTACAGCATCGACGCCGTCAACGAATTCGATCCCCTGTTCGAAGACATCTACGATTATTGCGAGCTGATGGCGCTTGACGTCGATACCCTGATTCACGAAATTGGCGCTGGCCAGATCGGCATGGATTTTCTTACCGGCACGCCGCTGGCCATGGCTGACCACCTGTTCTATTTCAAGCGCATGCTGCGTGAAGCGGCGCTCAAGCACGATATGTACGCCACCTTCATGGCCAAGCCGCTCGCGCACGAGCCGGGTTCGGCCATGCACCTGCATCAAAGCGTGCTGGACGCCGACAGCGGCGCCAATCTGTTCAGCAATCCCGACGGGTCGCCCTCGCGCGCCTTCTACCACTTCATTGGTGGCTTGCAGCATTACATGCCCTCGGCCATGGCGCTGGCTGCGCCTTACGTCAATTCCTACCGCCGCATTGTGCGCAATGCCACCGCGCCCATCAACGTGCAGTGGGGCTGGGACAACCGCACCACGGGCTTCCGGGTGCCGGAAGCAACGCCACAGGAGCGCCACGTTGAAAACCGGGTGATTGGTGCTGACGCCAATCCTTACCTGGCGTTTGCGCTGACGCTGGCCTGCGGCTACCTGGGCATGACCGAACAGCGCGAACCGGCGCCGCCCATGACCGGCAGCGCCCAGGCGCTCGATTTCGAACTGCCGCAAGGCTTGCCCGAAGCGCTCAAGCTGCTGCGGGCAGCCGATCCGCTGCGTGCGGTGCTGGGTGAGCGCTTTGTTGACGTGTACGCCGCCATCAAGGATCTGGAGCATCTTGAATTCATGACGGTCATCAGTCCGTGGGAGCGTGAGCATTTGCTGCTGCACGTGTAGCGGGGCCACTCCACGGGTAGTGACAGCCTGGCTTACCACCACATCGCTGGATATTCGTAGAACAAAAGTGCGACTTACCACCACATCGCTGGATATTCGTGGAACAAAAGTGTGACTACCACCACATCGCCCTCGCGTAGGCGGGGGCCCATGCCGTGCTAACGAATTCGGTAAGATGGCATGGGCACCCGCCTCCGCGAGTGCGATGTGGTGGCGACCCGCACGATGTCTACCAGCACATCGCCCTCGCGTAGGCGGGGGCCTATACCGTGCTACCGAATTCGGTGCGGTGGCATAGGCACCCGCCTCCGCGAGTGCGATGTGGTGGTCGATATGGCGGCTTACTGAGCTGCACAGGCCCCAGCCTCAGGCCTTGACCACCAGATCCGGCGCCATCACCGCTTTCAGATACAGACTGTACGGGTCAAGCGGATCGCGCTGCACCAGCCACCAGGCATTGCCCTTTTTGATCTCCCAATCCTGTGGCTCCCCTGACATGAGCAGGGCCGCTACCTGGCCCAATGTAGGCTGGTGCCCGACCACCAGCACGGGTTCCTTCGCGTTTGGCCAGTTCGCTGCCTGCAGCACATCTTCGGCGTCGGCGCCCGGCTCCAATGCCGCCACAATTTTAAACTTGCGCTTCAACGGTTCGACCGTCTGCAGCGCGCGCTTGGCCGGGCTGACCAGCACCTTGCAGCCTTCCGGCAATTGCGCGGTCAGCCACTCGGCCATGCGTCTGGCCTGCTTTTGGCCCTTGGGAGTGAGGGCGCGTTCCATGTCGCTTTCGCCGGCTTCGGCATCGAAGGCTTCTGCATGCCGCCATAAGATCAGATCCATGCTTCCTCCTCAGTTCAGCTTCAGGTGTCGGTGGACGGGGAGCCGAGCAGCGTCATCAGATACTGCTGGGCCGAGAACCTGGCCTGTTTGCCGCGCGCTTTGCGCCGGTGGTAGTGGCCGTCCGCGTCCAGTTCCCACGCGTTCGAGTTATCTTTCAGGTAGGGGTTCAGTCCCTCGGCAATCACGCGCTTCTTCAAGTTCTTGTCCAGCACGGGGAAGGCGACTTCAATGCGCCGGTACAAATTGCGGCTCATCCAGTCGGCGCTGGCGAGATACACATCGTGCTGCAAGTCGTTGCGGAAGTAATAGATGCGGCTGTGTTCCAGGAAGCGCCCGATGATCGAACGCACCTTGATGTTTTCAGACAGTCCCGGCACACCCGGTTTCAGGGTGCAGGCGCCGCGCACGATCAGATCGATCTTCACGCCGTCGTGCGAGGCCGCGTACAGCGCGCGGATCAGGGTTTCATCGACCAGGGCATTGACCTTGACGATAATACGCCCCGGCCGCCCGGACTTCGCAATCTTCGCTTCGTTGCGCACAGCCTTGAGAATTTCGTTGTGGAGGGCAAAGGGCGCCAGCCAAAGGTGGTGCAGCTTGTTGGGCTTGGTCAGGCTGGTCAGATGAATGAAGACTTCATTCACGTCGTGTCCCATGTCCTGATTGGCCGTCAGCAGGCCAAAATCGGTGTACAGGCGCGTGGTGGTCAGGTGGTAATTGCCGGTACCCAGGTGGGCGTAGAACTGCAAGCCGGTTTCCTCGCGCCGGATCACCAGAGCCACTTTGGCATGGGTCTTCAAGCCCACCACACCATAGACCACCTGCGCGCCGGCTTGTTCCAGCTTGTCGGCCCAGTTGATGTTGGCTTCTTCGTCAAAGCGCGCCATCAGTTCCAGAATCACCGTCACTTCCTTGCCTGCGCGGGCCGCATTCATCAGCGCTTCCATCAACTCCGAGTGCATGCCGGTGCGGTAGATGGTTTGCTTGATGGCCACCACTTGCGGGTCTTGCGCGGCCACGGTGACAAAGTCCACCACGGTCTGGAAGGACTGGAAAGGGTGGTGCAAGAGCAGATCGTGTTTTTGCAGCTGCTCAAAAATACCGGTATTGGCCGTTTTTGGCGGCAAGCCCGGCACAAACGGTGGGAAGCGCAGGGCGGGCTGCTTGGCCAGATCAATCAGCTCGGTCAGGCGCACCAGGTTGACCGGGCCGTCCACTGCGTACAGGCGGCTTGGATCAAGGCTGAACTGGTCCAGCAAAAACTCCGAAAGTTCTGGTGGGCAATTTTTTGCCACTTCCAGCCGCACCGAGGTGCCGAACTGGCGGCCTTGCAATTCGCCCTTGAGGGCCTGGCGCAGGTTTTTGACTTCTTCCTCGTCCACCCACAGGTCGCTGTCGCGCGTGACCCGGAACTGGGAATAGGCCAGCACATCGCGCCCGGTAAACAAGTCTTCGATATGTGAGTGAATAATGGATGACAGCAGGCAGAACGAGGGCCCGTTCTTGGACAGATTGTCCGGCAGGCGGATCACGCGCGGCAGTACCCGTGGCGCCTTGACGATGGCAATGGCAGTCCCGCGGCCGAATGCATCCTTGCCCGACAGCGAAATAATAAAGTTGAGCGACTTGTTAACCACTTGCGGAAACGGGTGGGCCGGGTCCAGCCCGATGGGAGTGAGCAGGGGCCGCACTTCGCGTTCAAAATATTCCTTCACCCAGGCCCGCTGCGCTTCGTTGCGGTCTGAATGGCGCACCAAATGCACGCCGGCTTTTTGAAGCTGCGGCAAGACTTCGGTGTTGAGGATCTCGTACTGGCGCTTGACCAGGTTGTGGCATTCAGCGCTGATGCGGGCCAGGGAAGCGGCCAGGCCAGGATCTTCTGCCAGATTGCCTTGTGCCAGCAGACTGGCCACGCGCACCTCGAAAAATTCATCGAGGTTGTTACTCACAATGCATAAATAACGCAAGCGTTCGAGCAGGGGCAGGGCGCTGTCTTCCGCCTGCGCCAGAACGCGCCGGTTAAAGGTCAGCTGGGACAGTTCGCGGTCGAGGAAGACGTTGGACAAGGTTGCAGCAGTGCCAGTTTTCATCGGTTTCCGTCTTGAAGGGCGTGTAATAAATGACCTTTAGTGTAGTTTGGAAATATGACAAGTTAGTGACAGTGCGCTAAGGAAACTAGCGTGTCGAGCATCTTTTCAAGGGTATCATGCCTCGGGAAACTGCATATTTCATCAAATTTCGTTCATGTCATAAACGTGTCATATTGCGCCGCTAGACTGCGCAGCATTGACTGAAGTACACGCTTCTTTCATTAACCCAACTTAGGATTTGATATGCGAATGAAACAGCTGTTAGCTTCCCTCGTCGTTGGTGCATCGGTCTTTGGCGCCATGTCCACCGCAATCGCCGCCGACATGACCGGCGCGGGCGCAACGTTCCCGTACCCAATCTACGCGAAATGGGCCGAGAACTACAAGAAAGCAACCGGCAACGGTCTGAACTATCAATCGGTCGGCTCCGGCGCCGGCATCAAGCAGATCAAGGCCAAGACGGTCGACTTCGGCGCGTCCGACAAGCCACTGAAAGTGGAAGAACTGGACGAAGCCGGTCTGATGCAATTCCCGGCCATCATGGGCGGCGTGGTTACCGTCATCAACCTGGATGGCATCGCCCCAGGCGCCATGAAGCTGACCGGTCCGGTCATCGCCGATATCTACATGGGCAAGATCACCCAGTGGAACGCACCAGCAATCGCTGCGCTGAACCCAGGCATGAAGCTGCCAGCCGACGAAATCACCGTTGTGCACCGCGCTGACGGCTCGGGCACCACCTTCCTGTTCACCGACTACCTGTCGAAAACCAGCCCGGAATTCAAGACCAAGGTCGGCGCTGACGCAGCCGTGAAATGGGCTGTGGGCGTGGGCGGCAAGGGCAACGAAGGCGTTGCTGCCAACGTTCAGCGGATCAAGGGTTCGATCGGCTACGTTGAATGGGCGTTTGCCAAGAAGAACAAGATCGCGCACACCCAGCTCAAGAACAAGGAAGGCGTGTTCCTGCAGCCGGACGACGACGCGTTCAAGGCAGCTGCAGCATCGGCTGACTGGGCCAAGACCCCAGGTTTCGGCATCGTGCTGACCGACCAGCCAGGCAAAGCCAGCTGGCCAATCACCGGCGTGTCGTACATCCTGATGCACAAGTCGCAGGCAGACGCTGCCAAGGCCAAGGAAGTACTCAAGTTCTTCGACTACTCGTTCAAGAACGGTGACGCAGCCGCTGTCGAACTGGACTACGTTCCTTTGCCTGACACCGTCACCAAGCTGGTGGCCGATGCCTGGAAAGCAAACCTGAAAGACGCAGCCGGCAAGGCTGTCTGGTAATACCTGCTTCCACCCTGCGCCCCGCGGCGCAGGGTGGAAAAGCAAAGCGCCGGCCTAGCTGGTGGGCGCTCCGCTTTTCCACCCTGACTACCCGAACAATATGAGTGCAAACCCCACTGTAATGTTGGATCTTCCCAAGCCAGCCGAGCGTCAAGCCGAGCTGGCTGCGATGCATTCAACGATGCGCAAACAGCGTATTCAGGATTTTATTTTTCACAAGCTGACGATGATGTTTGCGGGGTCAGTGCTGCTGGTTCTGCTGGGCATTATCGTGATGCTGGCGATCGAGTCCGTGCCGACCTTCAAGCAATTCGGCGTGTCCTACATCTGGCGGGTCGAGTGGGACCCCGCCAACGATGAATTTGGCGCCGCGATCGCCATTGTCGGCACCCTGGTCACGTCCTTCATTGCCTTGCTGATCGCGTTTCCCATCAGCTTTGGTATCGCCTTGTTCCTGACCGAAATTTGCCCAGTATGGCTGCGTCGGCCGATGGGCACCGCAGTTGAGCTGCTGGCCGGCATCCCGTCGATCATTTACGGTATGTGGGGCATGTTTGTGTTTGCGCCCTTGTTTGCGGAATATGCCCAGCCTTTCCTGAAGAGCACCCTGGGCCAGTTGCCCGTCATCGGGCAACTGTTCAAGGGTCCGATGATGGGGATCGGCGTGCTGACCGCCGGCCTGATCCTGGCCGTGATGATCATCCCCTTTATTGCCTCGGTCATGCGCGACGTGTTTGAAACCGTGCCGGCCGTCTTGAAAGAGTCGGCCTACGGTCTGGGCTGCACGCGTTGGGAAGTGGTGCGCAAGGTCGTACTGCCTTACACCAAGATTGGCGTGGTCGGCGGCGTCATGTTGGGCCTGGGCCGCGCCCTGGGCGAAACCATGGCCGTGACCTTCGTGATTGGTAACGCCAACAAGCTGTCCTGGTCACTGTTTTCGGCCGGCAGCAGTATCTCGTCCACCCTGGCCAATGAATTTGCCGAGGCCCAGTCGCCGCTGCACGTGTCCTCCTTGTTCACGTTGGCGCTGATTCTGTTCATCATCACCTTTATCGTTCTCTCGGCCGCCAAACTGATGTTGGCTGGCATGTCCCGCAAGGAAGGCGTCAAATGAGTACCAGTGTCGTCAATCCCGTCTACCGCAAACGTCTGTTCGCCCACCGTATCGGCATTTCGCTGTCGGTACTGGCCATGGCCCTAGGTCTGATTTTCCTGTTCTGGATCCTGGCCACCCTGGTGCTCAAGGGCCTGGGCGGCATTTCGCTGGACTTCTTCGTCAACGACATGCCGGCGCCTGGCTCCCCCAACGGCGGCGTGCGCAACGGCATTATTGGCAGTCTGATGATCGTCGGCCTGGCCACCTTCATTAGCACCCCGATCGGCGTGCTGGCCGGTATCTATCTGGCTGAATACGGCGAAGAAAATAAGTTCGCCCAGGTCACCCGTTTCGTCACGGACATCATGCTGTCGGCGCCGTCCATCGTGCTGGGCATGTTCGTGTGGTCGATGTATGTAAATGTGAGCAAGCATTTCTCTGGCTACGCTGGTGCGGTGGCCTTGTCGCTGATCGCCATTCCAGTGGTGGTACGCACCACCGACAACATGCTGCGCCTGGTCCCAAGCAGTTTGCTGGAAGCGGCTTTCGCGCTGGGCGCGCCACGCTGGAAGGTGGCCACCATGGTGCGCCTGCGTGCGGTAAAGGCCGGTGTGGTCACCGGCGTGCTGCTGGCTGTGGCCCGTATTGCTGGCGAAACCGCGCCGCTGCTGTACACCGCTTTCAACAACCAGTTCTTCAGCCTCGACATGAATGGCGCCATGGCCAATCTGCCGGTGATGATCAACTCGATGGCGATGAACCCGAGCGACGAATGGAAATCCCTGGCTTGGGGCGCTGCACTGCTGGTTACCTTCAGTGTGCTGCTGCTCAACCTGCTGTCCCGTACCGTGTTCACCCAGAAAACACCAAAATAAATCATTTGAAGAAATCGCCATGAGCCCATTGCCTGCACCAAACCAAGTTGTGACGCCGAAGAACAAGACGATCGAGATTTCGAACCTGGATTTCTTTTACGGTAAAACGCAAAGCCTGAAGAACGTCAGCCTCGACATCCACGAAAAGCAGGTAACGGCCTTTATCGGCCCGTCGGGCTGCGGTAAGTCGACGCTGCTGCGCACCCTCAACCGCATGTACGATCTGTACCCTGGCCAGCGCGCTGAAGGTTCGATCATGTACCGCGGCCGCAATATCCTCGAACCTGGCCAGGACGTGAACATGCTGCGCGCCAAGGTGGGCATGGTGTTCCAGAAGCCGACCCCGTTCCCGATGTCGGTCTACGACAACATCGCCTTTGGCGTGCGCCTGTACGAAGACTTGTCCAAGGGTGAAATGGACGAGCGCGTGGAATGGGCCCTGAAAAAGGCGGCCTTGTGGGGCGAAGTGAAGGACAAACTGACCAAGAGCGGCCTGTCGCTGTCCGGCGGCCAGCAACAGCGCCTGTGCATCGCGCGTGGCGTTGCCGTCAAACCGGACGTGCTGCTGCTGGACGAACCAACCTCGGCACTGGATCCGATCTCGACCGCCAAGGTGGAAGAGCTGATTAGCGAACTCAAGCAGGATTACACGATCACCATCGTGACCCACAATATGCAACAGGCCGCGCGCTGCTCGGATTACACTGCGTACATGTACCTCGGCGAATTGGTGGAATTTGGCGAAACTGACCAAATCTTCATGAATCCAGCCCGCAAGGAAACGCAAGACTACATCACCGGCCGTTTCGGCTGATCAGAAAAATTAGATACGGAGAGCAGTAATGATAGGTGAACACTCATCCAAGCAGTACGACCACGAACTTGAAACCATCCGCTCCAAGGTATTGCTGATGGGTGGCCTGGTCGAAACCCAGTTCCTTGACGCGATGACTTGCTTCCGCATCGGTAACCCGGAACGCGCCGACCGCGTGATTGCCGAGGACGACGAAGTCAACCAGCTGGAAGTGGCGCTCGACGACGCCTGCAGCCACCTGATCGTGCGCCGCCAGCCCACCGCCAACGATTTGCGCACGGTCATGGCCACCATCAAGGTCATTACCGACCTGGAACGCATTGGCGACGAGGCCAGCAAGATCGCCCGCACGTCCAAAAGCCTGCACAGCCGCGGCGTGCCTGGCTTGAACCACTATGAAATGGTGCGCACCATTGCCACTTCCACCTCGGACATGCTGCACGATGCGCTGGACGCGTTTGCCCGTCTGGACGGCAAGCAAGCCTTGCAACTGATTGCCCAGGATGCCGTGGTCGACCACGAATTCAAGTCCATCATGCGCAACCTGATCACCTTCATGATGGAAGACCCGCGTACCATTTCTTCCGCGCTGGACACGCTGTGGGTGGCCAAGGCCATCGAGCGCATTGGCGACCATGCGAAAAACATCGCCGAATACGTGATCTACGTGGTCGAAGGCAAGGACATCCGTCACACCAAGCCTGCATTGCCGGCGGTGACCTTGCCGGGAGCGTAAGCAGGATGGCAGTCGATAAAACCACCGTCCTGATTGTGGAAGATGAGCCAGCCATCATTGAGCTGGTCACGTTCTCGCTGCGGGAAACGGGCTGGAATGTGAAGTCGGTGCAAAATGTGGCCGATGCCTGGGACTTCATTTTGCAGCGCAGTCCGCATTTGATCTTGCTGGACTGGATGCTGCCTGATCAGACTGGTCTGCGTCTGCTGTCGCGGATTCGTGCCGACCGTAATTTCCAGGATATTCCCGTCATCATGTTGACGGCCAAGAGCATGGAAGAAGACAAGATTGCGGGGCTGAACACTGGTGCTGACGATTATGTGACCAAGCCGTTCTCGCCCCGGGAATTGCTGGCGCGCAGCCGCGCTCTGCTGCGCCGCAAGAGCCCCGAGCATGCCGAAACCGCGATGAGCGCAGGCGAGGTCACGCTTGACCCGGTCAGCTGCACCGTGTCGCTCAGCGGTAGCAAGATCGAGATTGGCCATGCCGAGTTCAAGCTGCTGAAGTTCTTCCTCGCCCACCCGGAACGCGTGTTTTCGCGCAGCCAGCTGCTCGACAAGGTGTGGGGCGACCATGCCGTGATCGAGGAACGCACGGTGGACGTGCACGTGCTGCGTCTCCGTAAGGCGCTGAAAGAAGCCGAAGGATTGATCCGCACGGTACGCAGCGTTGGGTATATGCTGTCGGTGAAGTAACACCGCCACCACTACAACATCGTCCTCGCGAAGGCGGGGACCCATACCACAGCGCCGCATTCGGATGCGTGGAATGGCCCCCCGCCTTCGCGAGGGCGATGTATGAAGGTTAACAATGCAGTCAGCTGCCTCAATGATCAACCGATGAACCCCAAACTGCTGTTCTGGATCCCCGCGCTGTTGCGCGTCTTTTTCATTCTGCTGGGCAGCGCCGTGGTCGGCTGGCTGTTCGGCCCGGTCTATGGTCTGGGCGTGGCCTTGCTGGCGGTGCTGTCGCTGCTGATCGTCCAGCTCGACTACCTGCACAAGCTGGGCAGCTGGCTGGACGACCCGCAAAGCACCCGTTTGCCAGACGGCTGGGGCTCCTGGACCAACATCTTCTCGCGCCTGTACCGCCTGCGCCGCGACGATGAACGCAACCAGTCCGAGCTGACCGAATGGCTGGCCCGCTTCCGTCAGGCCATGCACCTGCTGCCCGATGGCGTGGCGATCATGGACGACGTCCTGTTCCTGGAATGGTGCAACCCGGCTGCCGAGCGCCACCTGGGCCTGACGCTGGAAAAGGACAAGGGCATGCGGGTGACCAACCTGATCCGCCACCCCGACTTTATCGATTACATCATCCTGGGCCGCTACGAGCAGCCGCTGACGCTGTCGCTGCGCGACCGCAAGCTGATCTGCCAGATCATCCCGTTCGAAAACCGGCGCCAGATCCTGGTCACGCACGATGCGACCGAAACCCAGCGGATCGAGGAAATGCGGCGCGACTTCATCGCCAACGCTTCCCACGAACTGCGTACGCCACTCACGGTCATTGTCGGCTTCCTCGAAATTGCTTCCAGCGAGCCCGATCTGGACGCCGGCACCCGCGCTTCCCATTTAAAGCTGATGACGGAGCAGGGCAGGCGCATGCAGGTGCTGATCGAGGACATGCTGACCCTGTCACGCCTGGAATCGGTTGATTACCCGCTACGGCCTGAGCGGGTCGACATCAAGACCATGGTGGAAGACATTGCCCAGGAGGCGAGGGCGCTGTCCAACGGCCAGCATCTGGTGACCACCACCGTCGAAGGCCCGGATGTAACGGGCAGCGCGGAAGAACTGCGCAGCGCCTTTGGCAATCTTGCCTCGAATGCCGTGCGTTACACGCCGTCTGGCGGCACCATCCATCTGATCTGGCAAAACACGCCCGAAGGCCCGCAGTTTGTCGCATCCGACACCGGCATTGGAATCGACCAGATCCACATAGCGCGTCTGACCGAGCGCTTTTACCGGGTTGACAAGAGCCGTTCGCGCGAAACCCAGGGCACGGGGCTGGGCCTGGCCATCGTCAAGCACGTGCTGCTGCGCCACGGCGGCAACCTGTGCATCAAGTCCGAAGCAGGCAAAGGCAGCAACTTCATCGTGACCCTGCCGCCCGCCCTGATTGCGGCCTGAGCGGGGAGGGGCGCGGTAGGCGCTCTGCATGAATGCAGGTACAATCGCGTTCGCTTGCCTTCCCCCAGCTACCGGTACTGATTATATGTATTTGAAACGTTTTGCCCTGATTTCCCTGCTTTCTTTCCTGACTGCCTGCGGTACCACGCCGCCGCCGGCACCTGTGGCGCCAGTCGAGCCTGCCGTGGTCGCGCCGGTGGTGGTGGCGCCCGTGGCGCCCAAAAAAGTACGCATTGGCCTGGCACTGGGCGGTGGCGCCGCGCGCGGCTTTGCCCACATTGGTGTGATCAAGGCCTTGGAAGCGCAGGGCATCTACCCGGAAATCGTGGTCGGCACCAGCGCCGGCAGTGTGGTCGGCGCCCTGTACGCAGCCGGCAACGACGGTTTTGCGCTGCAGCGTTCGGCCATGGAGATGGATGAAGCCAGCATTTCCGATTGGGCTTTGCCACTGCTGTTTAGCAAGTCGTCGGGCGTGCTGAAGGGCGAGGCGCTGGAAGACTACGTCAACAAGGCGGTGCGCAATGCGCCAATGGAAAAACTCAAGCGCAAATTCGGCGCCGTTGCGACGGACCTGAATAGCGGCAAGCCGATCCTGTTCCAGCGCGGTAATACCGGTCAGGCCGTGCGCGCCTCGTCCTCCGTGCCCAGTGTGTTCCAGCCTGTAAAAATCGGCAAACATTCCTATGTCGACGGCGGCCTGGTGGCCCCGGTGCCAGTGCGCTTCGCACGCGAAATGGGCGCCGACTTCATCATCGCGGTCAATATTTCGACGCAGGCCGATGCGCAGGCGGCGGTCAGCTCGGTCGAAGTGCTGTTGCAAACCTTTGCCATCATGGGGCAGCGTCTGAACGTCTACGAGCTCAAGGATGCGGACATCGTCATCCAGCCGGCCCTCGGCAAAATGGCTGGCAACGACTTTGCAGCACGCAATTTGGCGATTCTGGCTGGCGAGCAAGCGGCGGCAGCGGTAATGCCGCAGATCAAAGCCAAGCTCAAGGCTGCGCAACAGCAATAGTGCTTATACGGCGCGCCATATCGGCGTCGCAATTGGCTGCTCTACAATGCCGAGCAATTGATAAAGACAAGGAAACACCATGCTGACCAAATCTGTACTGCAACTGGCTGATGTAAAGAAAATCGCCGCGGCCGCTGAAGCCGAAGCGCTGGCCAATAACTGGGCGGTGGCCATTGCCATCGTTGACGATGGCGGTCATCTGCTGTGGTTGCAGCGTCTGGACGGCGTGGCACCAATTTCCTCCCATATTGCGCCTGCCAAGGCCAAGACGGCGGCCTTGGGTCGCCGCGAGAGCAAGATCTACGAAGACATCATCAATAACGGCCGTACTTCCTTCCTCAGTGCGCCGTTCCTGGACGGCATGCTGGAGGGCGGCGTGCCCATCATTGTGGATGGTCAGGTGATTGGCGCGGTCGGTGTCTCCGGCGTCAAGTCGGACCAGGATGCCCAGATTGCCAAGGCAGGGATCGCCGCCCTCGTCTGATTCAGCCGGTACGCCGGCTTCCATCCAACGTCACCCTCGCGACATGGGCGCCAGGGTGACGTTGTTGTTTACGGTCTTACCAAAATTCGAATGTGGTCAGACCAAATGTTGTTTTTATGAGCTATATGTAAATTTTTTCTCAAATTGGTCGGTCCAAATTTTCACTGACTGTTCCTCCTCAATGCGCGTCATAGCCCGCCTGAAGGGCGAACTTGCTTCGAAATGTTCATATTTGAACGTTTTTGAAGCGCTTGGGCCGCGAAGTCTCCGTTGACGCAAACTTCAATTAGCACGCATTCTCACTTCAGACCTGCAACGTTGTCAGTTTAATTTCAGATCAGCGGATGTCCGGTCAACCACCGCCAACTCTGGCGGAACAAAAACATTAACGGAGACAGCAATGAAATTCACTTCTTTGAAGTTGGCAATGATGGCGGTTGGGGTTGTGGCAGCGGGCCAAGCCGTGGCAGGTCCTGTCGGCTACGGCGCGGCCACCACGGGCGGCGGCAGCAAAACCCCGGTCTCGGTGGCCACCCTGGCCGACATGCAGGCCAAGATCAACGCCTACTCTGGCAGCGGCGGCCTGGTGCTGTACTACACGGGCAAATTCAATTTCGCGACTATCACCGACGTGTGCGCACAATGGAAAAAGCCTGCGCAAACGCTGGAAATCAAGAACAAGAGCGACATCACGATCAAGGGCGCGCCCGATTCAAGTGCCAACTTCGGGATTCACATCGTCGGCAATGCCAATAACGTGATCGTGCAAAACATGATGATCGGCTTGCTGCAGGGTGGCGAAGCGGCGGACTCCATTTCCATCGAAGGCAACTCGACCGGCAAGCCTAGCCGCGTCTGGATCGACCACAACACCATCTTCGCATCGCTGACGTCGTGCTCCGGTGCGGGCGATGCCTCGTTTGATGGCGGCATTGATATGAAGAAGGGCGCAAACCACATCACGATTTCGTACAACCACGTGTACAACTATCAGAAGGTCGCTTTGAATGGCTACAGCGACAGCGATACCCTCAATGCCGGTTCGCTCACCACCTACCATAACAACCGGTTCGAAAACGTCAAGTCGCGCCTGCCGCTGCTGCGCCGGGGCAAAGCGCACATCTTCAATAACTACTTCGGCAATGTGGAAACCTCGGGCATCAATATCCGGATGGGTGCGATGGCCTTGATCGAGTCGAATTATTTTGAGAATGTGAAGAACCCGGTCACCTCGCGTGACAGCGACAGCATTGGCTACTGGGAACTGCACAACAACTATGTTGGTAACGGCATCACCTGGACCACCGCGGATGATCCTTATGTGAACGCGACCAATTGGGCGACGACCAAGGCGTATGGTTCGGTTGGTTACAGCTACACGCCGGCAGTGGCATCGAATGTGAAAGCCAAGGCATTCGCCACGGCCGGTGCGCGGACCAACCTGGCTGAATAAACCTTTACCCCACATCGTCCTCGCGGAGGCGGGGACCCATGGCACTTCACATTTGCTATAGGTCCCCGCCTTCGCGAGGACGATGTGGGTTAGGCGTGAATGTTGGGCCCTTCGGGCGCGGAATCAAGCGCATTGCTGCGCGTGAGCCAGTCCGTCAGTTGCGGCATCTCGATCACCAGAATCTCCGGCCCCTGTACAAAGCCGATCTGCACCACGGACGTGGCATCGCAGCTGGTCTTGTTAACAGTCGGTGAGCCATTCACCAGCCTGTCGTACGCCTTGAAGACCTTGTTCTGCCAGCTATGCAAGGCAGAATCGTTGAAGCGATTATTCTCGAAGTAGATCGTCATCGTGCCATCCGGATTGCGGTAGCCGACCATGCCTGAGCCATTTTGAAACAAGCCGCCCCCGGCCTGATCGCCCCCGGACTTGGGCACAAAGACAGCAGCGCGTTTGCCCGGACTGGGCCGTTCCATCGGGGTTTCGAGACCAAACAAGCTCATGTTCACTCTCCAGATTGCGATTTCCGTATCAAATCAAAAATGTGCTGCAATGCCTTCGCCGGTGATTGCCGAGAGGGCGGCTTTGCGCTATAATTCGGAGGTTTAGCCATTCACCACATACCGTAGCGACTACCCACTCAACACTCATTCAACATGACGCCATCCCCCTTGAGTGAAGCTGCTCGGGACGCATGGCAGTCGGAACTGACGTGGCGCAGCTACGGTAACTTTATCAGGAGTTGCCCTTGCCGCCATTTTTTTCTGGCCCAGCCGTTCCAGCCATTCTAGCGCTTGCAGACGGAACGATATTTAAAGGTATTTCCATTGGCGCCGCCGGCCATACAACCGGGGAAGTGGTTTTCAATACTTCCATGACCGGTTACCAGGAAATCCTGACCGACCCCAGTTACACGCGTCAGATCGTCACACTGACTTACCCCCATATTGGTAATACCGGCGTCAATCCCGAAGACGTCGAAAGTGGTAAAGTCAGCGCCGCCGGCCTGATTATCCGTGACCTGCCTCTCATGGCATCGAATTTCCGTTCCACCCAATCCCTCTCTGATTACCTGAAAGCTGAAGGCATCGTCGCCATCGCCGGCATCGATACCCGCAAGCTGACGCGCCTGCTGCGCGAAAAAGGTGCGCAGAGCGGCGCCATCCTGACGGGAACTCAGGGCAACGAGCCATCGCCAGCGCAAGCGCTGGACCTGGCCCGTTCCTTCCCCGGCCTGACGGGCATGGACCTGGCCAAGGTGGTTTCGACCACCACTGCCTACGAGTTCACCGAAACCGAATGGACGCTGGGCGAGGGCTACGGCAAATTGAAGGATGCCAAGTACCACGTGGTGGCCTTCGACTACGGCGTCAAGCGCAACATCCTGCGCATGCTGACCGAGCGCGGCTGCAAAGTGACGGTCCTGCCGGCGCAAGCCACCGCGGCCGACGCACTGGCGCTGAACCCGGACGGTATCTTCCTGGCCAACGGCCCGGGCGACCCGGAGCCGTGCGACTACGCCATTGCGGCCAGCAAAGAACTGATCGAGCGCGGCATTCCGACCTTCGGCATTTGTCTGGGCCACCAGATCATGGCGCTGGCCTCCGGTGCCAAGACCCTGAAAATGAAATTCGGCCACCACGGCGCCAACCACCCGGTGCAGGATCTCGATTCCAAAAAGGTGATGATCACCTCGCAGAATCACGGTTTCGCGGTCGACGCGCAAACCCTGCCGGCCAATTGCCGCGTGACCCATGTGTCCTTGTTCGACGGTTCGCTGCAGGGCTTTGCCCGCACCGACAAGCCTGCGTTCTGCTTCCAGGGTCACCCGGAAGCGTCGCCAGGACCAAACGACGTCAGTTACCTGTTTGACCGCTTCATCAGCCTGATGCAAGCCGCGGAGAAAAATTAAATGCCAAAGCGTAGTGATATTAAAAGTATTCTGATTATTGGCGCGGGCCCGATCATCATCGGTCAGGCTTGCGAGTTCGACTATTCCGGCGCCCAGGCCTGCAAGGCTCTGCGCGAAGAGGGTTACAAAGTCATCCTGGTCAACAGCAATCCGGCGACCATCATGACCGACCCCGAAATGGCCGATGTGACGTACATTGAGCCGATCACCTGGAAGGTGGTCGAGCGCATCATCGCCAAGGAGCGTCCAGACGCGATCCTGCCGACCATGGGCGGCCAGACGGCGCTGAACTGCGCGCTCGACCTGCACAACAACGGCGTACTGAAACAGTACAACGTGGAGCTGATCGGCGCCTCGCCGGAAGCGATCGACAAGGCCGAAGACCGTTCCAAGTTCAAGGAAGCGATGACCAAGATCGGTCTCGGTTCAGCGCGCTCGGGCGTGGCCCACTCGATGGAAGAATCGTGGGCAGTGCAGCGCGAGCTGGGCTTCCCGACCATCATCCGTCCATCGTTCACCATGGGTGGCACGGGCGGCGGCATCGCCTACAACGAAGAAGAATTCGAAACCATCTGCAAGCGCGGCCTGGAAGCCTCGCCGACCAAGGAACTGCTGATTGAAGAGTCCCTCATCGGCTGGAAAGAGTACGAGATGGAAGTGGTGCGCGACAAGGCGGACAACTGCATCATCATCTGCTCGATCGAAAACCTGGATCCAATGGGCGTGCACACGGGCGACTCGATCACGGTCGCGCCGGCGCAAACGCTGACGGACAAGGAATACCAGATCATGCGCAACGCCTCGCTGGCAGTGCTGCGCGAAATCGGCGTGGACACCGGCGGCTCGAACGTGCAGTTTGCGATCAACCCGGACGATGGCCGCATGATCGTCATTGAAATGAATCCGCGCGTGTCGCGTTCGTCGGCGCTGGCATCCAAAGCCACCGGCTTCCCGATCGCCAAAGTGGCGGCCAAGCTGGCGGTCGGCTTCACGCTCGACGAACTGCGCAACGAGATCACCGGCGGCGCCACCCCGGCCTCGTTCGAGCCATCGATCGATTACGTCGTCACCAAGATCCCGCGCTTCACGTTCGAAAAATTCCCCGCTGCCGACCAGCACCTGACCACGCAAATGAAGTCCGTGGGTGAAGTGATGGCCATTGGCCGCACCTTCCAGGAATCGTTCCAGAAAGCGCTGCGCGGCCTGGAAGTGGGCGTGGACGGCCTGAACGAAAAGACCAAGGACCGCGAAAAGATCGAAGAAGAACTGGGCGAACCTGGCCCGGACCGCATCTGGTACGTGGGCGACGCCTTTGCTCAAGGCTTCACGCTGGAAGAAGTGCACCAGCTGACCCACATCGATCCATGGTTCCTTATCCAGATCAAGGAAATCGTCGACATCGAACTGTGGCTTGACACCCAGTCGCTGGGCGCGCTCGACAAGCCGCTGCTGTACAAGCTCAAGCAAAAAGGCTTCTCGGACCGCCGCCTGGCCTTCCTGCTGCATACCACCGACAAGGCGGTGCGCGAAGCGCGCCACGCGATGGGCATTCGTCCGGTGTACAAGCGGGTGGACACCTGCGCGGCCGAATTCTCGACTGACACCGCTTACATGTACTCCACTTACGATGAAGAGTGCGAGTCCAACCCTAGCGACAAGAAAAAAATCATGGTGCTGGGCGGTGGCCCGAACCGTATCGGCCAGGGTATCGAATTCGATTACTGCTGCGTGCACGCCGCGCTGGCCATGCGTGAAGACGGCTACGAGACCATCATGGTCAACTGCAACCCGGAGACCGTGTCGACCGACTACGATACTTCCGACCGTCTGTACTTCGAATCGCTGACCCTGGAAGACGTGCTGGAAATCGTCGCCCTTGAAAAACCGGTGGGCGTGATCGTCCAGTACGGCGGCCAGACCCCATTGAAACTGGCACTGGATCTGGAAGCGAACGGCGTGCCGATCGTCGGTACGTCGCCGGACATGATCGACGCTGCCGAAGACCGCGAGCGCTTCCAGCAGATGCTGCAGACGCTGGGCCTGCGCCAGCCGCCGAACCGCACTGCGCGCACCGAACCCGAAGCCATCGAACTGGCCCAGGAAATCGGCTACCCGCTGGTGGTGCGTCCTTCCTACGTGCTGGGTGGCCGCGCGATGGAAGTGGTACACGAGCAGCGCGACCTGGAGCGCTACATGCGTGAAGCGGTCAAGGTATCGCACGATTCGCCCGTGCTGCTGGACCGCTTCCTGAACGACGCGATTGAAGTGGACGTGGACTGTATCTCCGACGGTCACACCACCTTCATTGGCGGCGTGATGGAGCACATCGAACAGGCTGGCGTGCACTCGGGCGATTCGGCCTGCTCGCTGCCACCGTATTCGCTTACGCCCGAGACGATTGAAGAACTCAAGCGCCAGACCTCGCTGATGGCCAAGGGCCTGAACGTGGTTGGCCTGATGAACGTGCAGTTCGCGATCCAGAAGCAGGAACGCGATGGCGAAATGCGCGACACCGTGTATGTGCTGGAAGTGAACCCGCGTGCATCGCGCACGGTGCCATTCGTGTCCAAGGCCACCGGTCTGCAGCTGGCGAAAATCGCCGCGCGCTGCATGGTCGGCCAGAGCCTGGCGGCGCAGGGCATCACCAAGGAAGTGATCCCGCCGTTCTACAGCGTGAAAGAAGCCGTGTTCCCGTTCGTGAAATTCCCGGGCGTCGACACCATTCTCGGACCAGAGATGAAGTCGACCGGTGAAGTCATGGGCGTTGGCATGACCTTCGGTGAAGCCTTCGTCAAGTCGCAGATGGGCGCCGGCGTCAAGCTGCCGGAAACTGGCAAGGTGTTCCTGTCGGTGAAAGGCTCGGACAAGCCGCGCGCCATCAAGGTGGCACGTGACCTGCACGAGATGGGCTTCCAGGTTGCCGCCACCAAGGGCACCGCCGCCGTCATCAACGCCGCCGGCATTCCTTGCCAGGCAGTTAACAAGGTGATCGAAGGCCGTCCGCACGTGGTCGACATGATCAAGAACCACGAGATCGCCCTGGTGATCAACACCGTGGAAGAGAAACGCAGTGCGATCGTCGACTCGCGCGCCATCCGGATTTCGGCTTTGGCGTCGCGCGTGACGACTTACACTACAATAGCGGGTGCCGAGGCTGCGGTCGAAGGCATGCGTCATCTCGACGAGTTGCGCGTGTATGATTTACAAGGTCTGCATAAAACCTTAAACTAAGCCGTTGGCAGTACCCTTAACCACAGAGCTCGCGCAGTATTGCTGCGCGCCTCTGTGGTTTTCACTTTTGCGTAGAAACGTTAATACGATATGAACACTACTGTTCCACTTACCAAATACGGCGCCGAACTGCTCAAGGAAGAGCTGCACCAGCTCAAGACCAAGGAACGCCGCATCGTGATCGACGCGATCGCAGAAGCGCGCTCGCATGGCGACCTGTCCGAAAACGCGGAATACGACGCTGCCAAGGAGCGCCAGGCCTTCGTTGAAGGCCGTATCGCCGAACTCGAAGGCAAGCTTGGTTCCGCCCAGATCATCGACCCGGCCACCCTGGACGCCGAGGGGCGCGTGGTGTTTGCCTCGACGGTCGACCTGGAAGACCTGGAAAACGGCCAGAAAGTGACCTACCAGATCGTCGGCCTTGACGAAGCGGATCTCAAGCTGAACAAGATTTCCGTGACCTCGCCAATTTCGCGCGCGCTGATCGGCAAGTACGCCGGCGACGTGGTGGAAGTGCAGGCGCCGTCCGGCCCACGCGAATACGAAATCCTCGAAGTCAAATACATCTGATGCTTCTCGCCAAGGCGCGGCTGCTGCTGATCACGCTGTGGGCGGGTAGCCTGTGGACGGTCGGCTATCTGGTCGCGCCGACGCTGTTCGGCACGCTGGCAGACCGCGCGCTGGCCGGCACGATTGCTGGCAGCATGTTTCGGGTGGAGGCGTGGTTGTCGCTGGTGTGTGGGGCCGCCGTGATCGGCTTGCTGTACGCCGCAAAGGACGTGACGGTTCAGCGACGCAAGACGCTGGTGCTGATCGTGGTGGGGATGTTGGTATGCACTCTGGTTAGCCACTTCGGCCTGCAGCCGGTGATGGCATCGATGCGCGAAGCAGGGGACAGAGCCAGCTTCGGCATGCTGCACGGGGTCTCGATGGTGCTGTACCTGGTGCAGGCGGTGCTGGCGGTAATACTGGTAGTCAAGAACCCGTAGCCACCCCATTAAGATTAGCTACAACATCGTCCTCGCGAAGGCGGGGACCTATGCCACATTACCGAAGTTGTTCAGCATGCTATAGGCCCCCGCCTCCGCGAGGGCGATGTGGTGACTGACCTTAAGCCAGCACGCTCTTCTTGGTGCTCTTCTGACGCGGTTTCGCGCGCTTGATTGAACCACCTTCTGTCACGCGCTCATTTCCCTTGATCATGACCTTGGTCACGCTTGGACGCTTGGTGCCGCTGGCACTGGCCTTGACGATGGTCACTTCGCGCATGCCCTTGCCGGACTTGGTGCTGCGCTCTTTGACCACTTCCTTTTTCGGGCGGTAGATCACCAGCAGCTTGCCGATGTGCTGAACCGGATGGGCTTGCAGTTCGGTGCAGATGTTTTCGTAAATTTCCGTGCGCATCTCGCGGTCGTCGCCGAACACGCGGACCTTGATCAGGCCGTGCGAATCGAGGCTGGCCGAGATTTCTTTCATGACGGAGGGCGTCAAGCCCGCTTCGCCAATGATCACGACCGGCTTCAGGCCGTGGGCTTCAGCGCGCAGGGCGCTGCGCTCGACGGGTGTAAGTTTTTGCATAATATTTTAGATAATCCTTTAAAAGCAGTATTCTACGCGAATGGCCAAGAACAAATTAAACAAAAACTGGTTGCACGACCATATCAACGACCCCTACGTCAAGTTGGCGCAGAAAGAGGGTTACCGTGCACGCGCCGCCTACAAGCTCAAGGAAATTGACGAGAGTGAAAAGCTGATCAAACCCGGCCAGGTCATCGTCGACCTTGGCTGCACGCCGGGCAGCTGGGGCCAGTACACGCGCCGCAAGCTGGCCGGTAAAGACGGCGGGGGCATCAATGGCACCATTATCGGGCTCGACATGCTGCCGATGGAGCCCATCGCCGATATGCACTTTATTCTGGGCGACTTCCGCGAGGCGCGCATCCTGCGTCAGCTTGATACCATTCTGGCTGGCCGCAAATGCGATCTGGTGCTGTCGGACATGGCGCCTAACTTGTCGGGTATTCCCACCGCCGATGCCGCGCGCATGGAGCATTTGATCGACCTGGCAATCGAGTTTTCGCAGTTTCACATGAAGCCGTCGGGCGCGCTGGTGGTAAAGTGTTTTAAAGACATGGGTTTTAGCCAGATCGTTGAAAAGTTCCGTGCTGAATTCAAGGTCGTGAAACAGATCAAACCGAAGGCGAGCCGGGACAAATCCTCCGAGATTTTCCTTGTTGGCAAAGGATTAAAGAATCCATCTGCCACCAACACCGCACTGGAAGACGATTCAGCCCTTGATATTTGACGACTTGGGCCGCACATCAGACGGGAAAACAGTGCGAAAAGCATGCGAATTGAGTAAGAATCGCGGGTTTTCGCCAGTTTTTTCGACCCCGCAGCGGGGCGCGCGTGGCACCGGCTGCTTATTACGAGTAAAATCGGCGTTCTGAAATCGGTAGAAGATGCGCCTGCATCGAAGGAGTTTTCGTGAATAATATGTTTTCCAAGTCGGCCATCTGGGTAGTCGTAGCCCTGCTGTTATTCATGCTGTTCCGCAATTTCGAGGGGGCAGGCACGAGCGGCAACAGCAAAACCATTGCTTACTCGGAACTGCTCGGGGAAATCAAAGCGAACCGCATCAAGGATGTCCTGATTCAGGGCAACCAGATCACCGCGACCCGTACTGATGATTCCAAGGTCACCACCACCACCACCCAGCTCGACCGTGGTCTGATCGGTGACCTGGTCAATAACAACGTCCATTTCGACACCAAGCCGCCTGAAGAGCAAGGCTTCCTGTCGACCATCTTGATTTCGTGGTTCCCCATGCTGCTGTTGATTGGCGTATGGATCTTCTTCATGCGCCAGATGCAGGGCGGCGGCAAGGGCGGTGCTTTCTCCTTCGGCAAGTCCAAAGCGCGCATGATGGATGAAACCAACAATACCGTCACCTTCGCCGACGTCGCCGGTTGCGACGAAGCGAAAGAAGAAGTCAACGAAATCGTCGATTTCCTGAAAGACCCAACCAAGTTCCAGAAGCTGGGCGGCCGTATTCCCCGCGGTGTACTGATGGTGGGCCCACCGGGCACGGGTAAGACTCTGCTGGCGCGCGCCATTGCCGGTGAAGCCAAGGTGCCGTTCTTCTCGATTTCCGGTTCCGACTTTGTTGAAATGTTTGTCGGCGTGGGCGCCAGCCGCGTGCGCGACATGTTCGAGAATGCCAAAAAGCATTCGCCTTGCATCATCTTTATTGACGAGATTGATGCTGTTGGCCGCCATCGTGGTGCCGGCATGGGCGGCGGCAATGACGAACGTGAACAGACCCTGAACCAGTTGCTGGTTGAGATGGACGGCTTCGAAGCAAGCTCTGGCGTGATCGTCGTCGCGGCCACCAACCGTGCCGACGTGCTGGACAAGGCACTGCTGCGTCCAGGCCGTTTCGACCGCCAGGTCATGGTTGGCTTGCCCGACATCCGCGGCCGTGAACAGATCCTGAACGTGCATATGCGCAAGGTACCTATCGCAACCGACGTCAAGGCCGACATTCTGGCCCGTGGCACGCCTGGTTTCTCGGGCGCCGACCTGGCCAATCTGGTTAACGAAGCAGCGCTGTTTGCGGCCCGCCGCAGCAAGCGCCTGGTGGAAATGACCGATTTCGAAGACGCGAAAGACAAGATCTACATGGGTCCTGAGCGTAAGTCGATGGTCATGCGCGAAGAAGAGCGCCGCAACACTGCTTACCACGAGTCTGGCCACGCCGTGATCGCCAAGCTGCTGCCCAAGGCCGATCCTGTCCACAAGGTCACGATCATGCCGCGTGGCTATGCACTGGGCCTGACCTGGCAGTTGCCAGAGCACGATGCGCTGTCCGGTTACAAGGACAAGATGCTGGAAGAGATCTCGATCCTGTTCGGTGGCCGTATTGCCGAAGAAATCTTCGTCGGCCAGATGTCGACCGGTGCCTCCAACGACTTCTCGCGTGCCACCAAACTGGCGCGCTCGATGGTGACCCGTTTCGGCATGAGCGACAGTATGGGCGTCATGGTCTACGAAGACAGCGAGAACGAAGGTTTCTTCGGTGGTGCCACGAAGACCATTTCTGAAGCGACCCAGCAAAAGGTCGACGCTGAAATTCGTGCCATTCTCGACAAGCAGTACGCCCTGGCGCGCCGCTTGCTTGAAGAAAACCGCGACAAAGTCGAAAAAATGACCCGTGCACTGCTCGACTGGGAAACCATCGACGCTGACCAGATCAACGACATCATGGCAGGCAACGAGCCACGTGCGCCCAAGTCGGGCATCCTGACCAAACGTCCACCTTCGGGTGACAATGGTTCGGACGGCGTCTCGCCAAACGCGACCGCGCCCGCCTGATTCGTTTCATATCTGAATTGCAGTATATAATGCCGCTCTGGCAACAACAGAGCGGCATTTTTATTTCATGATTTGCAATACAATCCAATCAAGAAACTGAATGCGACATTATCTGCAATGTGGCCGTTTTGGCTTTTCCCTGGGGCGCAAGGCATTGGTCATGGGGATTTTGAACGTGACGCCGGATTCGTTCTCCGATGGGGGCAAGTTCCAGTCGCTTGAATTTGCCGTGTCCCGCGCCGAGGAAATGATTGCCGAAGGCGTCGACATGATCGACATCGGCGGCGAATCCACCCGGCCAGGGGCGCCCAGTGTGCCGCTGGCGCAGGAACTGGAACGCATCATGCCCGTGCTGTACGCCTTGCGCGAGATGGGCAAGCCACTCTCGGTCGATACGTACAAGCCGGAAGTGATGCGTGAAGCCATTTTGGCCGGGGCCGACATGATCAACGACGTCAACGCCTTCCGTGCACCTGGTGCGCTGGCGGCGGTGGCCGAGAGCGATTGTGGCCTATGCGTGATGCATATGCAGGGCCAGCCGCACGACATGCAGCGCGACCCGCATTATGTAGACGTGGTGAATGAAGTAATCGGTTTCCTGAAGGAACGCGTGGAAGCGATGGTCGGCGCTGGCATCGAACGCGAACGCATCTGCGTGGATCCGGGATTTGGGTTCGGCAAAACGGTGGAGCATAATTTTGCCTTGCTGCGCAACATTGGCACGATCCAGCGCGAACTGGGCCTGCCGGTGCTGGCTGGTTTGTCGCGCAAGTCGATGATTGGCGCGGCCACCGGCAAGCCGGTTGAGCGGCGTCTGGCAGGCAATCTGGCGGGCGCGCTCGCTGCGGTAGCGCACGGCGCCCGCATCGTGCGCGTGCATGATGTAGTCGAAACGGTGGATGCCTTGAACGTGTGGCACCTTGCCACCGAAAATTAATTTTTGAGAAGAGCACATATGGCACGTAAATATTTTGGTACAGATGGTGTCCGCGGTCTGGTCGGCGTGGCGCCAATCACCCCTGATTTTGTGATGCGTCTCGGCCACGCGGCCGGCAAGGTCCTGGCCAAGTCCAGCAGCTCCGCCACTGGCCGTCCGACTGTGCTGATTGGCAAAGACACCCGTATTTCCGGCTACATGCTGGAATCGGCCCTGGAAGCCGGCTTCAATGCTGCCGGGGTCGATGTGCTGCTGGCAGGGCCGACGCCCACGCCGGCCGTTGCCTACCTGACACGGGCCTTGCGTCTGTCGGCCGGCGTCGTCATTTCCGCTTCACACAATCCCTACCAGGACAACGGCATCAAGTTCTTCTCCGAACACGGCACCAAGCTGGCTGACGCGGTCGAGCTGGAAATCGAAGAAATGATTGATGTCCCGATGGAGTGCGTGTCGCCCGAAAAAATGGGCCGCGCCAAGCGCCTGCAACACTCGCAGGGCCGCTACATCGAATTTTGCAAGAGCACCTTCCCGAACGAGCTGGACTTGCGCGGTCTGCGCATCGTGGTCGACTGCGCCCATGGCGCGGCCTACGATATCGCCCCGCACGTGTTCCACGAACTGGGCGCCGAAGTCATCGCCATCGGCGCCAAGCCGGACGGCTTTAACATCAACGCCGGCTTTGGCGCTACCGCACCAAAAGCCATGTCCGACGCCGTGCTCGAGCACCGCGCCGACCTGGGCATCGCGCTGGACGGCGACGCCGACCGCCTGGTCATGTGCGACAGCAAGGGCCGTGTCTACAACGGCGACGAGCTGCTCTACATCATGGTCCGCGACCGCATGTCAACCGGCCCGGTCGCCGGCGCCGTGGGCACCCTGATGACCAATATGGCGCTCGAAGTGGCCTTCAAGGAACTGGGCATCGGCTTTGCCCGCGCCAAGGTGGGCGACCGTTACGTGCTGGAAGTCATGCAAGAGAAGGGCTGGCTGTTTGGCGGGGAAGGCTCGGGCCACTTGCTGGCATTGGACAAGCACACCACCGGCGATGGTATCGTTTCGGCACTGCAAGTGCTGTCGGCGCTAAAGCGCAGTGGCAAGGGCCTGGATGAATGCTGCAGCGAGCTGACCTTGTACCCGCAGACCCTGATCAATGTGAAAGTGCCAGCCGGCTTCGACTGGACCAAGAATCCTGCCATGGTCGCTGAAAAAGAAGCTGCCGAGAAAGAACTTGGCGACGCTGGCCGCGTGCTGATCCGTGCTTCCGGCACCGAACCCCTGATCCGGGTGATGGTGGAAGCCAAGTCGGCCGCATTGGCCGAATCATCGGCACGCCGCATTGCGGACAAAGTCGCAGCCTGATTCCGGTCCGCAATAGCCGTTAGCACATACGTCACCTCGCGAAGTTGACGCGTTTGCGGCGGCGACGTATAATACAGCCTTCGGAGTGTGGCGCAGTCCGGTAGCGCACCTGGTTTGGGACCAGGGGGTCCAAGGTTCGAATCCTTGTACTCCGACCAAGTATTAAGGACGGGCTGTCATTCATTGACAGCCCGTTTTCATTTCAGCTACGCTTTTCTGCGTGGCAAAGACTGCCCATAGCTCAGTTGGATAGAGCATCAGCCTTCTAAGCTGAGGGTCACAGGTTCGATTCCTGTTGGGCAGGCCAAAACCTCATTTGCTCTCATCTGCTGGTGTTTCCTAGGTAGAATACGGGCCCTCGCTGGCTCGAAGTGGTTGCCTTCCGGCAGCGCGCCCCACGCTCACGCGATCGGCCTGGCAAAGAATGCATATGAAAACAGCTATTCCAGACTTTACCCAACAGGAAATCGATGCGATCTATCGTGTCATGGCTCAGCGGCGCGACGTGCGCCATTTCGTCCCGGATGCCGTTGACCCGACGGTGCTGACCCGTATTCTTGGCGCGGCGCATCTGGCACCCAGTGTCGGCCTGATGCAGCCCTGGCGCTTCATCCGGATTCAGGATGCTGCGCTGCGCGCACAGATGGTGCAACTTGTTGAAGCCGAGCGCGACTGTACCGCCAGCGCCCTGGGCGAGCGCGCTGACGCGTTTCTGCGCTTGAAGGTCGAGGGCTTGCGCGAGTGCGGCGAAGTCATCGTTGTAGCGCTCATGGGGCAGCGTGAAGCCCACATTTTCGGGCGCCGCACCATGCCCGAAATGGACCTTGCCTCAGTCGCGTGCGCCATTCAAAACATGTGGCTGGCATCGCGTGCGGAAGGGCTGGGCATGGGCTGGGTGTCTTTATTTGAACCGCAAGCGCTGGCCCAATTGCTGGCCATTCCGCCCGGCGCGACGCCGGTGGCAATCATCTGCCTGGGCCACGTTGAAAAATTTTATCCCAAGCCAATGCTGGAGATGGAAGCCTGGGCGCAGCGGCGTACGCTGGTCGATCTGGTCTACACCGATCAATGGGGTGGGGCGGTTTGAAGTGTTCGATCAAAAGTTGCTTATCTTAAAAGACTATTGCAACAAATTGTTACCAAATGCGAAAGCAGAGGGCGGAGCAGCCGAACTCTGGCAGACTGGCGTCTTTTCGCTGTGGGCATTATGATAACAGCCCTTGTGGCTGCCCCAAGCACACGTGCGGTGCGATTGCACGCGTCAACGGTGTTGCTATCCAAGTTGCATATCTGTAAAAATTCGCACCGCTGCGCCTGAAGTTCTCGCGCGCGGTCCAGACCTTGCTGCAGCTTTTGCTGCACTACCTATTTCGGCACTGGACGCGGCTATACCCGCGTGTGCCTTCAAGAAGGAAGATGAAGATGGCGATGATGTCGCGGCAGTACCTTTGGAATTTTTCCCGATGACGGTGGGTGTGAAAGACGCCAGACCGCAATTTGGCTTGATCAATTTGTTGAAAGCAGCTGCGGCTCAATTGATTGTTCTGCATCACCTGGCCTTGTACGGTCCCATGTCGGACTACGCTCGCCCGATCATGCCGGCCCTGCTGGACTGGCTGGAGGATTGGGGACGTCTGGCGGTGCAGGTGTTCCTTGTGATGGGTGGCTTTCTCGCTGCCAAATCATTGTCGCCGAAAGGCTTCGCAGGCTTGTCCACTCCCTTGCAGACGATTTGGAAGCGTTACGCAAAGCTGGTGCCGCCGTTTCTGGTGGCCATGATGCTGGCCGTGGCAGCGTCAGCCCTGGCGCGCACCTGGATGAATCACGACTCGATTTCGCCACCCGCCAGCCTGGACCAGATGCTTGCCCACGCATTTCTTCTGCACGGCGTACTCGGCTATGAATCCCTCTCTGCCGGCGCCTGGTATGTTGCCATCGATTTCCAGTTGTACGCCATGTTTGCAGCAATGCTCTGGCTGTTGGGACGGCTTGCCGGCAGTGAGACACGGCCATGGCTGATGCCGGTTGCCATTGCGCTGTGTGCCAGTGCGTCCGTGTTGTACTTCAACCTCGATGGCGACTGGGACGTATGGGCGCCTTACTTCTTTGGCAGTTACGGACTGGGCATCGTGGCATGGTGGGCCAGCGAGCGCACGCGTCCGACGCACAATGTGCTGCTGTTGCTGGCCATGATCTTGCTGCCGACCTTGCTTGCCTTGGTGATTGAATTCCGTGAACGAATTGCCCTGGCGGTAGCGGTCGCGGTGGTGCTGTATTTGTTTGGTCGTGCCCGCTTACCACTGCAATCGAGCCGGGTGTTCAAATCCATCAATGGGCTTGGCCGGATCTCGTATTCGATATTCCTGGTGCACTTCCCGGTGTGTCTGGTCGTAAATGCAGCCTTCGTGCGTTTTTTTCCCACCGATCCGTACTGGCAAGGCGCAGGCGTGCTCGTAGCCTGGGGTGCCAGTCTGGGCGCTGGAGCATTGTTTTTCCACCTTGTTGAAGCCCCGCTGGGCCGTCTCTGGCAGCCTGCCGTGCGCCAGCCGCAGCGCTATCGCAATTTCGCGGCCTTGCCGACGCAAATGTAGTCTGTGAACTATTGCTGTTCGATTGAAAATTTTCTGTTTGGTCTGGTGAGGTATCCGGCAAGTAGGCCAATGACGATGCCTATTACATGTGCTTCGTTTGCAGCGTCCTGACTATAAATCCACGAGACGAATACGTTCATGACGCCAAATGAGACAAGTGTGAAAGCAAAACTTTTGGGAAACAGCTCGGGATGGCGCCATGCGGTGCCGGCGCAGAAACCGAGCATTGCCAGTGTGCCGGCTGATACGCCCACGTAACTTGTGAATAGTGGATCTCCAACTAGCCAGGTTGTGATGGCGCCTGCGGCTGATCCAGTGAGGAAAGTGAGGGCGGAAACGGGACGCGAAATCTTCGCCGAAATGATTCCGACGAGGACGGTGAGACAGCTATTGCTGGCCCAGTGAACAAGGTCATGATGAATAAATGGGCCGGTCAACAGGCGCCAATATTCGCCTTGTTCCAAACCCCGGAACGTGGTTCCAAATTGATGCAGGTAGGGTGCTGCGCCGCCGAGCCACGATTCACACCCAAACTGAGTGGCGCCGGCTCCCAGCATGGTGCATCCCCAAAATATAAGATCGGGTCGGGATGTTGTTCTTACCCAATTGGCGAATAGTGCTCGCTCTTTCGTTGCATCGATCTTGCGTAAAACTGTGGCGTAGTCGGACATCAAAAATGCGGACAGTCCGATCAGTAAGGCCGCGAATTGCCATCCATCTGATGCATCATTCGCTTGCCCTGCCAGAGCACATATCGATGCGCAGAGTAAAAGAAACTGAATGCTCAGTCGACTGCGGAATAAAAATTTCGTGTGGGCTTGTGCGCTGATTTCTTCGACGCAAAGTGGGGGAAGCAGTTGAGTGGAGTGGGGCGATGAAATTAACACCGATGAGAGAGGGTGCCACTTGGCGATTGCTTCTTGGACTGCCGCAAGACCCAATGCTGAAGGCTGGGCAGCGCCCGTTTTGCTGACTTGCCATTCGCCGACCTTGGTTATTGGGAAGCGGCATGTCGATCGCCAATTCATTTTGGCCTCCTTGTGAAAGGGGGCCCGGTGTATTACTACCGGCCGGGCCAGAGAATGTCTTCAATCGTCGTTATTGATTCAAATATTCCAGTACAAAATGTCCGACAATTGCCGCACATCCGACCCCGATCACGACCGGACTTGCTGCAGCAAACGCCATCAACCCTAGTGTTGCAGCGACAGCCGATCCTGCACCGCGCCGGGCGCCGCTGACCTGATCAATCTCATCTAAATTTAGCTCTTGCATACAATCCTCCTTGATGAGTGGGAGAAAATCGTCCTCCCGCGAATTTCCTCTCTTCTCGGAGAGGTGAGGTAACAATAGCGCTGGCCATCAAGAGCCTTATGCGTCGGCACAATTTTTTTCGAGAACGTTTCGCCCGGACTTCCGCATATCAAGAGTGACGCAGCCCAAGCGCGATTCTTCAAACGGCTGTTGTCCGCAATTTTGGTATTGCTCTGATCTAATTTGGTATGCGATGTATGCATATTGGTGTTATATTGGTATTGCGACCTTATTTTCTATGAAACATTGCATCGTGCTTCGCGCGTAAACCGGTCGTAGAACCATCCGCTGCTGGCGGTCATATAACATTTAAAAAATGGAGTCAAAATTGAACAGGACTATCATCAATAGCCTCATCTGTGGCCTGGTGGGCGGGACACTGGCGGCTTGCGGCGGCGAATCGTCGCAATCGAATCAACAAACTAAATTGCTTGCCGAGACAACGGTATGCTATGCCGCGTGGAGCAGCAGCGCCGTCTACACTGGCGGCAATACCGTTAGCTACAATGGCGTGAACTACACTGCCGCCTACTGGACCCAGGGCGACAATCCTGCGACCAATAGCGGCGCAGCAGGTAGTGGGAAGCCTTGGACTGTAGGCACCTCGTGCGGCGCGACCCCGACGCCAACACCGACCCCAACCCCGACGCCAACGCCAACGCCAACGCCGACCCCGACACCAACACCAACACCAACACCAACACCGACGCCAACACCAACACCAACGCCAACACCAACACCAACGCCATCCTGCGCCGTGTGGGCGGAAGGCGTTACCTACACGGCTGGCAAAGTTGTCAGCTATCTGGGCGTGTCGTACACGGCCCTTGTTACCCATACCGCGTACGTGGGCACGAATTGGAATCCGAAGGACTCGCCAACCTTGTGGGGTGCCGGCGGCAATTGCACGACGCCTACACCAACGCCAACGCCAACGCCAACGCCAACGCCGACCCCGACCCCAACGCCGACCCCGACGCCGACGCCAACCCCAACCCCAACGCCAACCCCAGGTCTGGCCAAGCACGCGCTGGTTGGCTACTGGCATAACTTCACCAATCCGGCTGGTAATACTTACCCGATTGGACAGGTCAGCAATGACTGGGACGTCATCGTCGTGTCGTTTGCCGACAATGCGGGCAACGGTAACGTCAGCTTTACACTTGATCCGAACGCGGGCAGTGAAGCCCAGTTCATTGCCGATATCAAGGCCAAGAAAGCGGCCGGCAAGAAGGTGATTCTCTCGCTGGGCGGGCAGAATGGCTCGGTCTCTGTCGGGTCGACTGCCGAGGCGACCAATTTCACCAATTCCTTGTACGCGATCATCACCAAGTACGGCTTTGACGGGATCGACCTCGATCTCGAAAACGGCGTCTCGCAGGGCGCGGCGATCCAGACCTACTTGCCGATTGCAGTCAAGAATTTGAAAGCCAAGGTTGGCGCCAGCTTCTATCTGTCCATGGCGCCAGAATGGGTCTACGTGGAAGGCGGGTTCACCAGTTATGGCTCGATCTGGGGCGCGTACATTCCGATCATCAATGCCTTGCGTAACGAGCTGACGATCTTGCACCCGCAGTACTACAACAACGGCAATATCTACACGCCGTACTCGAGCGGTGCGCTCACCGCTGGTTCGACCGATCAGCTGGTGGCCACGGCCAAGATGCTGATCGAGGGCTTTACCTACGGCGGCAACAACTTTGCAGGTTTGCGTCCGGATCAGGTCGGCTTTGGTGTGCCGTCTGGCCCAAGCTCGGCTGGCTCAGGCTTCACCACCACGACAAACGTGAATAATGCGCTCAAGTGTCTGACACAATTGCTCAATTGCGGCACGATCAAACCGGTGAAAGCCTATCCGGAGTTCCGCGGCGTAATGACCTGGTCGATCAACTGGGACAAGCATGACGGCTACAACTTCTCGGCTCCCGTCAAGGCGACCCTGAAGACCTTGCCGTAAGCAAAAGCGTACCTTGCCGTGCCGGAAGGCCGGAGTCTGTTTCTTGCAGGCTCCGGCCTTTGTTATTTTTTTAGCGATGTTGCCCAAGATCGGCTATAGTGGGGGGCTTATCTTGCTACCTCAACCACATATCTTATCGTTTGTGCCAGCTACATTGCCATGCTAAACACTGATCAGCCGAATAACAAGACTGCAAGACTTGCCGGTTTGCTTTATCTGATTGTGGTGATCACTAGCTTGTTCAGCCTGGTATATGTGCCGGCCGGCCTTGGCCTGCGCGGCAACGCTCTGCAGATCGTGCGCAGTTTGCACGAGGACGAAACCCTGTACCGCCTGGGCATGATGGCGTCCGTCCTGTGCTACACGGCTTTTTTCCTCCTGCCACTCGTGCTGTACCGTTTATTGTCCGGCTACGGACGCTATGCTGGCGCGCTGATGGTGACGTTTGCTTTGCTCAGTGTTCCGATTGCACTTAGCAATCTGCGCCATCAGTTTGAAGTGCTGTCGTTATTAAATGATGCGAATCTCTTGCACATCTATTCACCGCGACAGCTCAGCGCCAAGATTGTGCTCGCGCTGGACCAGTATGCCAGCGGTTTGTTAGTGAGCAAGTTATTCTGGGGATTGTGGCTGGCACCGTTCGGCTATCTGGTCTTCAAATCGGGGGTATTGCCGAAGTTTTTAGGTATCTTGCTGATGTTTGGCTGTGTCGCTTATCTGGTGGATCTGGGCGGCGTCGTGCTTGTCGCGAATTACAAGCACAGCTTTATGGGCAACTATGCAAGCATGCCGGCAGCCGTGGGCGAGATCGCCATCGGCTTGTGGCTGCTCATCATGGGGGCCCAGCGCCAGAGTCAGCGCCGCCCGATCGAGCCGCAGCCCGTGAATACGCTCACTGCCTTTCCGCCTCGAATGACGGAACCGTTAAAGCCACGTTGATGGGGGAACGCCGTCATCGACCCGGTTGCGGCAGCGGTCGTATTTCGAATAGCGCGCGCCTTGCCTGGCTCGGCTGAATCTGCCTGATCTTCTGGCGGCTTGCCTGGCGAAGGCGTACCCGCATCCACGTGCGCCCCAGCAGGTTCCTGCGTTCCCGCATGGGTACCAGCAATACCGTCGACCGCCTGCGGACTATCGCTGCCAATCGATTGTTCGTGTCCTGTATCGTGTGCGCCATGCATGATCTCGCTCCAGTGTAAAAGCAAGCGTCATGGTCGCGCCAAACCCAGGTGGGCACCGTCAGCACACACCTTGTTCCCGTGTAGGACAGGCCCTTTGTTCAGGCAGCTTTTAGTTCCAGCGAACCCTGTGGATCTTTGCTCTTGCTGCGCGGTGGCAACGGGTCGGCGCAGGCGACCAGTCGTTCGGCAGGGTAGGGCTGATAGACCGCATCATCGTTGACAAGCGCGCCCTCAAGCCACCCTTGATACTGGTCCGGTTCCAGCAGAACCAGCATGCGCTTTTCGTCACCAGGCTTGTGAAATTGCATCATCAGCGGGTGGCTGTCTGCATTGATCGTCAGCATCGAAAATGACAGTACGGGTAAGCCGTCCGGACCTTCAGCCTTCCATTCCCAGATCCCCGCAATGCTCAAGGGCTGCGCATCGGCATGTTCGATGCGCCAGCGCACGGCCTTGCCGCTGGCATAGTTCGGCTCATAAAAATTCTCCGCGGGGACAATGCAGAACTGATTGCGTTTCCATGCATTGCGAAACGACGGCTTGGTGGCGACCGTTTCGGTACGCGCGTTATAGGTTTGGCGGGCCAGCTTCATGTCGGCCCAATGCGGTACCATGCCAAACACGGCGGGTATGCATTCCATCTCGCCCGCCACCTCGCGCGATTCGCGCAACACGGGCGCGACGTAACCAGGGAACGATTCAGGCGGGAAGTCGAATGCCGCACGTTCCAGGCCGTAATGGTGACTGAAGGCTTCGCGTTTGCTGGGAGTGTAATTGGCGCACATGTGCGTCATCGTACCGCGTTTTTTTGTGCGCGTCAGGCCCCGGCGCGCAGGCGTCCCAGCACGTTGCCGGCAAGGCGGGTGGCGGTGGCAAGCGGATGGCGGATGCCATAGCCCTGACGAACCATATTTTGCGGCATAAAAAACCGAAAGAAGCGCAACAGCGCCGTGTTGTTGGCGGTACGAAAGCGCCCGTTGACGTGCGTGGTGTTAAACCCATATTCGTTCGTAAACATGAACACGGCGCTGCTTGAACTCATCGAGATATCAAATGCGCTACCTGGCGGTAAAGCGATATAGCCCGACACGTAAGAAAACCTGACGCTCAAACGCAAATCCGGAAAGTGAATCCGGAGCGGCTTGATCAGGCCGAGACGCTCCAACGCATGCGGCAGCAGCGGGAGGTGGGCGGCGATGACTTTGCGGTAACGGGTAAATGCCGCTTTCAGGTCGGCCAGACTGGCGCTCGGTTCAGGCGGCAACAAAGGGCGTGTCATGCATCCTAACTGCTCCCAATGCGCCACCGCCGCCTGGCTCATGCGGACTGTATTGCCGGCTGTGGCGTGATCCAGATCGACACTGTCGCCCGGCTTCATGAACCGCAGGTTCTCGGTGTCTTGCGACAGACTGGACCACTGCCGAATGGTGTAAGCCGAGTTTTGATAGTCGTTCAGGTAGCTGTTTTCGATGCTGCAAAATGCCACGAACGAGGCAAACGGAATCGTCAGGCCCGGCGCCAGGGTGCGCATTTGCAAACTGATGCGCTCACGCTTTTCGGCTGCGGCGCGCCTGCGCAAGCCTGGCTCGAAAGGGTTGCCGACCCAGTTGGCATAGCCGAACTGCGTGAAGAGAATATCAATCTTGTCGGTGACGGGCGCGATGCTTGTGCGCACCTTCCGGCACAAGGCCTGGGTCGATACCGGGCAGTCATTCAAATTGAGGATGAACCGTTTGCCCGATTGGATCAGGCAATACGAATCGCCTTCGGCAAAGGGATACACGGTAATGGACAGCTTGCGGTCAAGCGTGATGGTAATGCCGGGGGCGCATTCAATGACGTCGAAGCCATTTTTCTTGAGGAAGGCGAGTACCCGGCGGTCCCTGGTTTGCTGGTACAGCATGGTTACTTTGCCTGGAAACGCTTGCTTGAGTTTCTGGATGAAGGTGATGGAAAAGTGATCGGGATGTTCGTGTGAAAACCAGATGAAGGTATTGCATTTGCGCGCTGCCAGCTCGCCAATCAGGCCCGCGTTGGACGTTGTGCTGTCCAGCAGGCGCCAACCGTTGTTAAACACGGTCCCTTCCACCCAGGGATCGACCAGCAGCAAGCTTTCGCCGTTGGCAATATAAAAACTGGCATGGTTGACGAACTTGAGCTGATTGGTCATGGCGGCGATGTCCGGTGGCATTTCAGGTGGCCGTGCCGAATGCCCACGCCCGGCGCCTGACGAAGCATCAATCCATACTAATTGGGGACCTGGGAGTGACCTTGATGCCCGACAAGCCGGGGCACTAGCGTGAGGGCCGGTAGCGCTCGTAAATGGCACGCATGGTACCGCGCTGACGAAGCGCAATAATGGCGCGGTTGACCCGGTCCAACTGCAGCTTGCCGCGGGGCGGCAGCGCACAGAAGGTGTCGAACGAACGCACTGTCAGCACGGCTGGGTTGAGCTGGGCGCTCTGGGGATGGACCATGCGTTGATAGTCGAAATAAAGCGAGTTCGACACCATGTAATTGAAGCGTTTCCCGAGCAGCTTGCTGGTATTCAGATCGTCGCTGGCGGCATCGTCGCGCGCAAAACTGCGTCCCAGCGCTTGCTCCATCTCGGGATAACGGTAGCCGAGCAGGGTGCCGACCCGTTGCCCGCTCAGGCCGGACAGCGCGGGCAAGGTCGCGGTATCGATACGGCTGACAACGATCATATTGTTCGAGAAAACCGTACCGGTCCACAGCCAGCCCTTGCGG
Source organism: Massilia sp. CF038 (assembly GCF_900129765.1). Lineage (GTDB taxonomy): Bacteria > Pseudomonadota > Gammaproteobacteria > Burkholderiales > Burkholderiaceae_D > Telluria_A. The sequence goes on along the minus strand of NZ_FQWU01000002.1, from coordinate 418,110 downwards.
TCCAGCCATTCAGGCCGTAAATCGCATAATAAGTCCGCTTGTCCATCAAGCAATGCGGCCTCGACCCGTTTACGCGGCAAATTCAGGTAACGTGGCTCAAGCTTTAGCTCCAGCGCCAGAGCATCGCCAAAATCCTTCAGCAATCCCGAGCTCAGCATTTCACCGTGAAATTGCGTCATTGGCATGGCGCTGCCAGTCGAAACGGCAAAGGTCAGCGTGTCGGCCCAGACCGGGCCCGACATGCCCAAAAGTGAAAATAACAGGAAGCCAGTCTTCATTGCAGCATCATAGCGCGGGCATGTATTGCTTGGCGCACTCAGTTTTCCTCCTATAAATTCAACCGTGCGCAATCTTTTCGCTTAGAATTCGGGGGCGATCTCCCCAATAGAAGGTTTTATGGCATCACCAGCAGTTCAGCGCGCGTCATCCGCCAGTCAGGCCGACCGGCGCCTCGCCTGGGGCTTGCTGGTGTCGCTGCTGCTGCACGCTTTGCTGTTGCTGTTGCAGTTCGGGGTCACGAATCTGGGCTTGCAGGGCGCCGCGCCGCCGCTGACCGTGCGCATCGCACCCGCGCCGCCTGCGGCCCCGGTGCCGGAGCCCGTTCCCGCCGCTGTGCCCGATACGCCAGCACCATTGCCATCGAAGCCATTGGCAACGACTGGCATGCGCCTGGTCAATCCCGTGGTGGAAGCGGCGCCTGCCCCTGCGCCGCCGCCCAAAGCCCGCCCAGCCGTCAGGAAAGACAAACCGCGCCGTGCCCGCCGCATCAGCCCGCCGGTGCCTGCACGCGATACCGTGGTCGAACCTGCGCGCGTCATTACCCAGGACAATGTGCGCAACGACTTTACTGTGCCGCTGGAACGGCCGGAAGAGGCCGAAGAAAAGACGCTTGATCTGGCGAAATCACGTCATGGCGAAGACGACGGCGATGCCGAGACCAGCGCTGCCGCCGAAGCGGCTGCTGCCAAGGCAGGCTTGATCAAGGCCGCCGAGGAGGCGGAAGCGCGCAAACTGGCTGAGGAGGCCAAGCTGGCGGAGCAGGAGGCAGCGCGCAAAGCGGCCGAGCAGGAGAGGTTGCAAAAACAGCTGGCGCTGGCCGAACAAGCCAAATTGGACGACGAGCGCAAGCAGTCCGACCTGGTCGCTGCACAACAGATCGCGCAGGCAAAGGCCGAGCAGCAGAAACTGGAACAGGCGCGTCTTGCGCAGCAGCGCCTGGACCAGGAAAAGTTGGCACAGCAACAGCTTGAACAGCAGCGACTCCAACAGACGAAGGCAGATCAGCAAAAGGCCGACGAAAAAAGGATAGAGCAACAGAAAGTCGAGCTGCAACAACTTGAGCAGCAGAAGTTGCAGCAACAGAAGCTCGAGCAGCAGAAACAAGAACAGCAGAAACTGGAACAGCAGAAGCTCGAACAGCAAAAACTGGAGCGCCAGAAGCTCGATCAGCAAAAACTCGATCAGCAAAAACTCGATCAGCAAAAGCTGGAGCAACAAAAACTCGAGCAGCAGCGGATCGAGCAGCAGAAAGCCGAGCAGCAGAAAGCCGAGCAACAGAAAGCCGAGCAACAGAAGATCGAGCAGGAAAGGGCCGCCCAGGAAAGGGCCGCCCAGGAAAAGGCTGCTCAGGAAAGGGCCGCCCAGGAAAGGGCCGCGCAGCAGCGTGCCGATCAGCAGAAAGCGGACCAGCAGCGCGCTGACCAGGCTGCACAAAAGGCCGCTCAGCAGGCGGCCCAGCAGGCAGGACAGCCACGCGGCACCGCACCTGCGGGCACCCCGTCCAGCGGTAGCGGCACCGAAGGCAAAGGCCCCGGTGCCGGCGGCACTGGCGGGCCGCAAATTCCACGCAATATGCTCGGCAGCGATGCGGCCAACCGCGCGCGCGACCTGGTCAAAGGACTCGACGTGTTGCGCGGGGATCCGCCGCGCACGCCGCCGCCACTGCGCGAGGGGCGCCGCGTCGCCGTTGGTGCCAACGAACGCGATCTGCCGTTGCGCATGTATGTGGAAAGCTGGCGCCAGAAAATCGAACGCAACGGTGGCATCAACTATCCGCGCGCCTGGGCCGATGAAGACAAGACCGATCCGCTGGTCAGTGTTGCCGTGCGCAGCGATGGCACCGTGGAAGATGTCACCATCATCATCTCCAGCGGCCGCGCCGACATGGACGAGGCGGTTCGCCGCATCGTGCGGGTCAACGCCCGCTATTCCCCGTTCCCGTCGCAAATTGCGCAGCGCTACGACGTGATCGAGATCCGCCGTGTCTGGCGCTTCGATGACAAGCTCAAACTGCTGGAAGAATTGCGCTAGCGTCAGCGCTCGATTCCCCGCGGAAGGTCCCGGGTCGCCAGCCTGACCCGGCATCTTGCATCGCGCACATCAGACCATTTCACACTCGAGTTCGCCGCGCCAAGCGTTTGATCCACGCCAAAGTCGAGCCATGCCTGCTCCCTTACTCTGGATCAGACAGTGTTTAATTTGGCAACCATCATGAAAATTCCATTGCGGGAGCACGCCCTGCGCGGTCTGTCCCTCATCCTCCTGGCGTGCTGCCTGACGGCGTGTGCCAGCCGGCCCATGAGCCGCCAGTCCGGCCTGCCGGCCGAGCCGGGCGGACCGGCAACCCAGCTCATCACCGAGCAGTTGATCGAAGCCGAGCGCCGCCAGCGCGAACTGCACATCAACAAGGACATCGCGCACCTGGTCGTGCCGACGCCGCCACCATATACGATCGGCAGCGGCGATCTCCTGTCCATCGTGGTCTGGGATCATCCTGAACTGGCGGGGCAGGGGATTGCCGCTGCAAGCAACCCGATGGAGAGCCCGGCACCGGCGCCGGCCGGCTTCGTGGTCGATCACGAAGGGCGGGTACAGTTTCCGTTTGCAGGCGAGCTGACCGTGGCCGGCCTGACCGAAGAGCAGGCGCGCATGCTGCTGACGCGGCGCCTGGCACGTTACATTGCTTCGCCCAATGTCACCTTGCGGGTGCAGGCCTACCGCAGCAAGCGCGTGTATATCGATGGCGAAGTCAGGCAGCCTGGCTTGCAGGCCATTAACGACATTCCCATGACCCTGACCGAAGCGCTCAACCGCGCTGGCGGCGTGCTGCCCACCGCCGACCAGAGCCGCATCGCGCTCGAGCGTGGCGGCACGCGCTACCTGATCGACTTGCGCGCGCTGGTTGCAAGCGGCATCAATCCGGGCAATGTGATGCTCGCGCATGGCGACCTGGTGCGCGTTCATTCGCGCGACGAGAGCAAGGTCTTTGTCTCAGGGGAAGTGGTGGCGCCCAAGGCGCTGACCATGCACGACGGGCGCCTGACGCTCAATGAGGCGCTGGGCGAATCGGGCGGCATCAGCCCGCTCACGGGTGACGCCAGGCAAATTTATGTGGTGCGTAAAAGCAGCGAAGGCACGCGCGTGTTTCAGCTCGATGCGCGTCAGGCGGGCGCCCTGGCGATGGCTGAATCGTTCGAGCTCCATCCCAAGGATCTGGTGTATGTAGCGGCCTCGTCGCTGGCCAACTGGCACCGTAATCTCAGCATGATTTTCCCCGGGGCGCTCACCCAGGCCGTCAGCGCAAGCAGGCCTTGATTTTGCAGCGAAGGAAAGATGATGAACCATCCAGCTGAGCCGCACCCGCTGCAGAATGTCACGCACAATGTGCCGATTCTGAGCATGCCGCTGCCGTCGCGTGCGCCGGAATACGAGCGCGATGCGCATGACATCGATCTGAAGGGCTATTTCAATATCCTGTACGACAGCCGCTGGCTGATTGGCGCCATCACGGCGCTGGTCACCGTCATGGCCATCGTGTACGCGCTCATTGCCAGCCCGGTGTACGAGGCCAACCTCATGATTCACGTCGAGGAAGAGAGCCCGAACGCCTCCAAAAATATCTTGAGCGAAGTGTCGTCCCTGTTCGAAACCAAAAAAGCGGCAATCGCGGAGATGGAGCTGCTGCGTTCACGCATGGTCGTCTCGCATGCGGTCGACAACCTGCAACTGTATATCGACGTGCGCCCGAAATATTTCCCCGTGGTCGGTTTCTGGTTTGCCGACCGCCAGGCAGCCGAATTGTCCGAGCCGGGCGTGTTTGGCTACGGTGGCTATGTGTGGGGGCCGGAACGCGCCGATGTGTCGGTGTTTGACGTGCCGGAAGGCTGGTATAACCGCGATTTCACCATCACCGCGCGCGGTGGCGGGCGCTACCACCTCAGTGGCGCCGGCCTGCCAGCCATCTATGAGGGCAGGGTCGGCAACACGCTCAAGGCAGTAACCAAAAGCGGCAACATCGAACTGCGTGTCGACCGTCTCGATGGCCGCGACGGTGCCCAGTTCAAGCTGCGCCGCTCTTCGCGCCTGTCGGCAATCGAACGCATCCAGACGGCCATGGTCATCTCCGAGCAAGGCAAGCAGTCCGGCATCATTGAAGTCAGGCTGCAGGGCGACGATCCGCAGCGCATCAACAGCATGCTGGCCGAAATCGGCCGCGAATACATGCGCCAGAACCTGGCGCGCAAGACCGAGGAAGCAGAGAAATCGCTGGCCTTCCTGAACGAGCAGTTGCCGGCTCTGAAGCGCCAACTCGAACAGTCCGAAGAAAAATACAATAATTTCCGCAACAGTCACGGCACCATCGACATGGGCGAAGAGGCGCGCATGAGCCTGCAACAGGCGGCCTCGGCGCAAATTCGGCGCATCGATCTGGACCAGAAACGCACCGAACTGCTGACCCGCTTCACCGAGGACCACCCCATCCTCATCGGACTGAACCGGCAGCGCAAGGAAGTGGAAGACGAGATCGCCAGTGTGGCCAGCAAGATTCGCGCATTGCCGGCTCTGGAGCAGGACGAGGCCCGCCTGGTGCGTGAAATCAAGGTCAACACCGACCTGTACACGGCGCTGTCGAATACGGCGCAGCAACTGCGCCTGATCTCGGTGGGCCGGGTCAGCAATGTACGCCTGATCGACGCGCCCATGGCGCCGGAGCGAGCACTCAAGCCGAACCGGCCCCTGATCGTCATCCTGGCAGTTGTCACGGGCATGTTTATGGGCACCCTGATTGCCTTTGCACGCAAGGCCATGTCCGGCGGCATCGACGACCCGCACAAGATCGAACGCTTGCTGGGCGCGCGCGTGGTGTATGCCAGCATTCCCCACAGCAGTAATCAGGACAAGCTGGCGCGCAAGGCGCGCCATATTCCCGGCTATCTGCCCCTGCTGGCGCAAGCCTACCCCGAAGACATTGCCATCGAAAGCTTGCGCAGCTTTCGCGCCGCCTTGCTCTTTTCCATGCCGCACATGAAAAACAACATCATTATGTTTGCCGGACCGGGGCGCGGCCTGGGCAAGTCGTTCGTGGCCGCCAATTTCGCGGCCGTGCTTGCCGCCAGCGGCAAACGCGTGCTGCTGATCGACGCTGACTTGCGCAACGGCCATTTGCACCGCTATTTCGGGGTCAGCCGGGAGCAGGGCCTGACCAAGGCCATTGCCGGCGCCATGCCGCTGGAACACATCATTCACCACCGGGTGCTGGAAAACCTGGACTTCATTCCCACCGGTGCCTTGCCGCCCAACCGGGCCGAGTTTTTACAGCATCTCAACTTCTCGAACTTGCTTGACACGGTCAGCGCGGACTATGACATGGTGGTGATCGACCCACCGCCGATTCTGGCGGTGTCCGATGTGCTGATCATCGGTGCCCACGTGGGGGCGGTGTTCATCCTGGCGCGCGCCGGCATTACCACCGAAGGCGAGATCACCGAGTCCGTCAAGCGCCTCAATCACGCCGGCATCGCCCCGCAAGGGGTGGTGTTCAACGACATGCCCCTGCGCATAGGCGGCTATGCCTATCAATTTTCATACGGGCATGTCCCGCAGCTGGAAAGCCGCGAGTAGGGTGGTGCCAGCATCATGGCCACCCTGTTATTCGCCCTGGCCGCAGCCGCCCTGAACCTGGCACCGGCGCAGCTGTACGTTGCCCCCGAAGGCAACGACAACAACGCCGGCACGCGCCAGGCGCCATTCAAGTCCATTGCCAGGGCGGGGGGCCTGGCCCGACCGGGCAGCACGATCCATGTGGCGCCGGGCCGCTATGCTGGCGGATTTCGTACCAGTCAGAGCGGTGCGCCCGGGGCGCGCATTGCCTTTGTCTCGACCGTGCAATGGGGTGCCCAGATCGTCCCGCCGCCGGTTTCGCGCACTGACACGGCATGGGACAACCGTGGCAGCCATGTCGATATTATCGGCTTTCAGATCGACGGACGCCTGCCACAGAACGGCGTCAAATGGACCCATGGCATCTATAACGGTGGCTCGTACGGCCTGATTCAACATAATTGGGTGCATCATCTTGCAACCGACGTCCCATGTACCAGTGCCGGCGGCTCGGCCATCGGGGTCGACAGTTACTACCGTGGCGTCGACGCCAAGGTGGTGGCCAATCTGGTGCACGACATTGGTCCTGCTGGCTGTCCCTACGTGCAAGGCATCTATGTGAGCACTTCAGGCACGGTGACCAACAATATTGTGTATCGCGTGGCCGCTGCGGGTATCCATCTCTGGCACGATGCCACCCGGGTCACGATCAACAACAATACCGTCACTGGCTCGCACACCGGCATCATCGTCGGTGCTGGCAATTACTACTTCCGCTCCGGACCCAACGACCACACCGTCGTTGCCAACAATATTGTGTTCGACAACCAGACCGGCATTGCAGAACTGGGTGACACCGGCAAGGAAAATCGTTACATCAACAATCTGGTCTACCGTAACGAGCTGGACGACTACCGCTTGCAGAATGGCCTGCTGCCCACTGGCTCGGTCAGCGCGGACCCCGGCTTCGTTCGCTACAGCAGGACCGGCAGCCCGGATTTGCGCCTGCGGGCCGGCTCGCCCGCCATTGGCAAGGCAGCGCCCATGCATGCGCCAGCGCTCGATTTTGCCGGTCAAGGGCGCCGTGCCGCCGCAGCAAAGGATATTGGCGCATTCCAACACTAAGCGATGCGCTCAGTCAAAGCACGCGCGCGCGCCGCTTTTACCATGGATGCATGGACCCGCAGCCCGACCCATCATCCTCGGAACAGGAGCGCATCCGCGCCGTCTACCGCAACTGGCTGGCACAGGAGCGCATTGCCGCCTATGCTTGGCACCGTCCCGATATCATGGAACAGGACAATACACGGCACCGGGTGGCCGGTGCCATGCTGGCCGACACCCTCGGTCCCGATTTGAGTCAAACACGGATCGTCGATGTGGGTTGCGGCTCGGGCGGCTTTCTGCGCCAGCTCATCGACTGGGGTGCCGATCCGCATCGCCTGGCCGGGACCGAATACCAGCCGGAGCGCTTGAGCCAGGCGCGTTTGCGCACGGCGCCTGGTGTCCACTGGCACCTGGGCGACCTTGATTTTGCCCCCGACAATAGTTTTGAGCTGGCCGTGGCGAACACGGTGTTCTCGTCCATTCTTGAGCCGGCGCAGCGCGCGCGCCTGGCGGCGGAAATGTGGCGTGCCGTCATGCCCGGTGGCTGGTGCATGGTCTTCGATTTCCGCTATAACAACCCCCGCAATCCACACGTGCAGCGCCTGGACTGGCGCCAGCTGCAATCGTTCTGGCCCAGCCGAATCAGCCGCCACCAGACGCTGCTGCTGGCACCGCCCATTGCGCGCCGCCTGGCTGGGGCGCCGCGCTTGCTGAGCGAGGTTCTGGTCACCTTTGCCCCAGTGCTGCGTTCGCATTTTATTTACATGGCACGCAAGCCCGGCTGAGGCGCCAGCAGCGCCTGTTTGAGCCAGCGCCTGACCTGATGGGTGCGCGCTTCGAACAGGCAGTAAAAGCCATACGAAAACAGCACGACCACAGCGAGCAGGGCAGCAAATACCAGCAGCTGGACAGGATGGCTGGCGTCCATCCGGCTGCGGCCGATCAAGGTGTCACCCAGCCAGGCCAGCAGGCCCAGCACGGGTATGTGCACCACATACAGGGTGAATGAAAAATTGGAAAAGAAATCGGCAACACGGCGCGCGGGCGCCAGGCGCACGGCCCCACTGGGCTTGACCACTGTACTGCACAGTAACAGCATGAATGGCACGCTCAGGGTCAGGTCCTGGACAAACGAGTCGAGTTCGAGCCCATCGTTGCGACCCGTCAGCCGGAAATGCACGGATAGAACGAGGGTCAGCAGCAGCAGGACCAGGCGGGTGCCCGCGCCGCACACCAGACGCAGGCGCGAACAGGCGGCGCCCAGCAACCAGATCGAAAAGTACAAGCTGATCTGCAGCGGCAGCAAGACGGCAGCCAGCGCCAGAGCCAGCGCGGCCCAGCCGCGGTACTTGCCGCCCGCGCAGGCCAGCAGCAAGGGAAACAGCAGGTAATACCAGGCTTCGTTGGCCAGGCTCCAGAGCGGATAGTTGCCGCCAAACTGGGGCACGCTGATGGTTTGCAGCGCCAGCAGATTGCCGGCGAGGGCGGTCACCGAGTAGGCATTCTCGCGTGCGAAGTCGACCTGGCGCGGGTCGATCTTGCCGGTCAGGATGCCGAATGCAAGGATCAGCAAGAAAGTGGGTAGCAAGACCGTCCAGAGCCGGGTCAGGCGATCAATCGCGTACAGCTTGACCGCATCTGCCTGAGCCCGCTTGTTGAGCAGACTGCCGCCCACCAGCCAGCCGCTTATGAGAAAGAAGACCAGCACGGCCTGGTGCGCAAACCCGGTGGCGAAGGCCAGCGCTTGATACCACAAGGCGGGCTGCTCCATGCCGCGCAGGCCGGGCATGAATTCCGCGCGCAGGTGGGCAGCGGCCACTTGCAGCGCGGCCATCCCGCGCAGCAGACTGATCAGAAGCGAGTGGTAGGAATCTTCGCTCAATTGGCTATGCGGCATCACACGCAGCCGCGGGACTTGCAACGCCATCACGATCTCCTTGTCGTTATAAATAGCCGAGCGAGAATAAATGCCGGTTCCCGGACAGGAAGCGGGCGGCCAGGATCATCCAGTAACCCACTGGTGCCCATTGCATCAGCCATGATCCGGTCAGAAAGACCGCCAGAAAGGCAGCCGCACTCGGCAGCGGCTGCAGGGGCGGCGGCACGCCGGCCAGGCGCAGGGCGCCCAGGTTGACCAGTGCGCCCGCCAGCCAGCCAGCCACTGCCTCCATCGCGCTGTGCTCATGCAATTGCACCAGCCACCATGCCACCACCGCGCCCAGAACCAGGCCCAGGGCCAGGCCAAACCAGCCCGCACGCCTTCCCTGGTGATGCAGCAACAGGAAAAACAGCATGGGAAATACGGCCGTGACACCGGCAGCATGCCCGCTGAGCGCCTTGAAGCAGGCGGCGGGCCAGCCTGCGCCCCAGCCCATGAACGCGATTTTGCTGGCGCCCACCAGCAGCACGCAGCTGGCAAACAGCACGCTCCAGCAAAACGCCATGCGCCAGGATCGCGATGCCAGCAAGGCGGCCAGCAAGGCAGCGGCGGTGGGCAGGGTCAGGCTCAGGTCGCCCAGTTCGATCAAGCGTCGACAGGGGAGCATCGCTAGCGCACCAGCGTGGCGAGGGTGGTGAAGATGATGCGCACGTCGTTCCAGAAACTGCGCTCGTGCACATAGCGCAGGTTGTACTTGAGCTTGGCAGGGAGAATCGTGTCGAGGTAGGCCTGCTCTGGATCCGCGGCGCGGCCGAGCAAGGAATTTTCTTCTTTATAGTAGATGGATGCCCAGTCGGTAATGCCCGGCGACACCGACAACACGACCGAGCGCACCTCGGCTGGATAGCAGTCAACATAGCGCGGCACTTCCGGGCGCGGCCCTACCAGGCTCATGCTGCCGGCAATCACATTGAACAGTTGCGGAAACTCATCGAGCTTGTGGCGCCGCAGAAAGCGCCCGGCGCGCGTGATGCGGCGGTCGTGGCCGACAGTGAGCAGGGTCTCGTGCGCATCGTCCTGCATGGTGCGAAACTTGATGATGTTAAAGAGCGTGCCATCTCTGCCCACGCGTTGTTGCCGGAAAAAGACCGGGCCCGGCGAATCGAGTTTGATCCACAGCGCCACTGCCAGAAACAGCGGGCAGAGCAGGACGACCCCAAGCAGGGAGGCAATGAAATCGAAAATGCGCTTGTTCATAACAGTAACTCCCTCAGGTTGGCAATGGTGCGCTGCTGGTCCGCATCGCTCATCTTCGTGTACAGCGGCAAGGAAAGCATGGTCTGATAGGCCGCCTCGGCAGCTGGAAATTGTTCCGGGCGCAGCTGGCAACTGTCGCGCCAGATGGGTTGGCGGTGCAGGGGAATGAAGTGCACGCTGGTGCCGATGCCGCGCTCGGACAGCCTGGCGATCAGCGCGTCGCGCTCGATCGGGGCGTCATCGCGCAGGCGCACCACGTACAAATGCCAGGCGTGCGTGCTGTCGCCCACGGGCAGGGCCGGCAAGCGCAGGGGCAGATCGCGCAGGGCGGTGTTGTACTCGGCCGCCAGGCATTGGCGGCGCGTGAGGAAACGCGCCATTTTCGATAGCTGAGCAATGCCCATAGCGGCGGCCAGGTCGGTCAGGTTGTATTTGAAGCCGGCTGCCACCACTTCGTAGAACCAGGCTGGCGTGCGTGCCGTGTAGCGCTGAAAGGCATCCTGGCTGATGCCGTGGATGCGCATCAGGCGCACGCGCCTGGCGACCGCAGCGTTGCGCGTGACGATCATGCCGCCTTCGCCGGTGGTCATGGTCTTGTTCGCGTAAAAGCTGAACACCGTCACGTCACTGTCGAGCGTGCCGACCAGCTTGCCCTTGTAGCGGGTCGGAAAGGCATGGGCCGCATCTTCGATGACCTTCAAGCCGTAAATTTTGGCCAGTTCAAGGATGCCATCCATTTCGCAGGCCAGCCCGGCATAGTGAACGGGCATGATGGCACGCGTGCGCGGGCCGATTGCCGCTTCCACTGCCGCCAGATCGAGATTGAGGGTGGCCGCGTCGGTATCGACAAACACCGGTTGCGCGCCCAGATACCGCACCACCTCGGCCGTGGCGGTGAAGGTCAGCGTCGGCACGATCACTTCATCGCCCGGCCCGATCCCCAGCGCTTCCAGCGCCAGATGCAGGCCGGCCGTGGCGGAGTTGACCGCAATGGCTTCCACGCCAGCACCGAGGTAGGCGCCAAATTCCTGCTCGAACTGGCGCGTCTTGGGCCCGGTGGTGACCCAGCCCGAGCGCAGGCACTCGACGACGGCGGCAATTTCTTCCTCGCCAATATCAGGCAAGGCAAAGGGCAGGAAGGGCACGGCCTCGTTCAATTTGGTACTGTCTTCGGGCATGATCGCTCCTTGGGTGGTCGCGTCTTCAGGCACAGGCTTGCAAAAAGCGCCGGCCAAGCACGGGATAGGTCAGATGGGTCATGGCGTAGTTGCGCCCCCGTTCACCGAGTGCGGCGCGCTCGGGCGGCGACAACATGAACAGGGCCAGCAGACCGCGCGCCACGGCGGCGGGATCCTGGGGGGCGACGGTCAGGCCGCAGCCGGCCTCGGCCACTGGATCGTTGCCGGCATCGACCGAATGAAGGATGGCGCAGCCCGCCATCATGTAATCAATCAGTTTGTTGGGCGCAATGCCAAAGCGGTACAGGCGCTGCCGCTGCCAGCCGATGTAGGCCACGTCAAAGCTGCGCAGCAGGGCGGGAACCTGCTGCTTTGGCACCGGGTCAAAGAAGTGGACGTTGGTCAGGCGCATATGGCGCGCCATTTGCTGCAAGGCGGTTTTCACGGGGCCGCCGCCCACCAGCACAAAGGCCAGCCGCTCATCACCCACCAGGCTGGCCGCCCCCAGCAGGGTGTCCAGCGCATTGGCAATGCCATGGGTGCCCGCATAGCCAACAATAAACTTGCCCTGGCGCCGCAGGGCGTCCAGCCGCGCGCCAGCCAGGCCCGGCAACGGGCCATCGTCGGCCAGCCATTCGGCCGGGTCGGCGCCGTTGGGCACAATATGCAATTTATGCGGCGCCATGCCGTGCGCCTCCAGGTGGTCGCGCACTTTGGGCAAGATCGACACAATCGCGTCCGCGTGGCGGCAAGCAAAATTTTCCGCAGCCTGCAGCAACATGATGAACGGATGCCAGCGCGAATAGCCGCCCAGTTCCATGGGGGACAAGGGCCACAGGTCGTGCAGCTCGAACAGCAGGCGCGCGCCGCTCATGCGCGCGATCCGGTGCGCCGGCCAGATGTCGAGCGGGTAGGTACTTGAGGCAATCACCACATCGGCACCAAGCTGCTGCGCCAGCTGGCCGGCCTGACGGTACAACTGGGTCACAAACGCCAGCATGTTGATCACGCGCGCAGCACCGTTGCCGCGATAAGCCGGCGTGGCGATCCATTGGTACTCCACACCGTCGATCACTTCATCGAGCTGCGCCTTGCCGTGCAGGTGCGGCGCCTGGGCACGGATGTGCGACTGGGCAGAGGCAATGATGCGGACCCGGTGCCCCAGCCTGACCCATTCCCTGGCCAGATAGAAGGGCCGGTATTCCATGCCATGGCGCAGGGACCCGGCGTAGTGGTTGATCAGCAGGATGTTCACAATGGCTCCTTGTTGGGCGCGCCGCTACCAGGCCAGACCTTCAACCAGACGCCTGACATTGCAACGGGTACTTTCGCGCCAGTTGGTTTCCCATTGCACCGGGTGGGTCAGCAGGCAGATGCTGCGGTAGCGGCCCAGTGCCGCCAGCGGGTCGAGCGGGTGGAAATAGACCGGGTGAGGGCGGTCGCTGATGGACACATCGAACTGGCGCAGCAAGTCGTCGTCGTAGGCCTCGCAGGCAATGCCGCAACGCGCGCGAAATTCGGGGTCAAGCAAGATCTCGTTGTTGATCACCGCCAGGCGCCGGTTGGCAAAATCGCCATGGCTGGCCACAGTGACCAGCTTGCGCTTGAGGGTGCGCTCGATGCGCTGCAAGTTCTGCCGGAACTGCACCCGGATGGCCGGAAAGCGGCTGCGCAAGACATCCGGGTCGTGAATATGGTGGCGCTTGGCAAAATCGGCGACTTCTTCAAAGTGGTAGCTCGCTTCGCTGCCGTAGGCGTCGATCTCGCGCATCAAGCCGAAATCGAGGGTCGACAGCCGGAAGTAGTAGCTGGCTGTAATGCCGTGTCTGACTTCGATGGCAAACATCTTGGCGGCCGTGCGCACATCGCTGTCGATATCGTGCCGGTGAACCAGGCTCAGGCCACGTCCTTCCGCTGGCGGCGGGCACAGGAATTCGCGCAGCGACAGCTGGTCGTAGCCGCGCTCTTTGGCCGTGCGCACCAGCGTGTCGTAGTAACCGAGCCGGGACGGCATGAGGTAGTCGCTGTACATGCGGTTGATCAGTTTTTTCATTGGATGCTGTAACGCGCGCGATACGGCTGAAAGCCGAGGATGGTTTTGAATTGCCGCATGCCGGGCAGGGCGCCGAAAAAGGTGTCGTACATCACGTAGTCGACCTCGCCCTCGTCGATCAGGCGGCTGACGATGTCGCACACCATCAAGTGCATGATGCCGTCGTTGTTGCGATAGCCAATCAGATGCGAGAATGCACTGAAGTTGCCGTAACGGCCGATGTTGGCGTAGGCCACCAGTTTGCCGTCCGGATCAAGCACGCCGTAGTAATGGAAGTTCCTCAGCACGTCAAAGCGCGTCTGCTTTTCCTGGTAGCTGCGGTCCATCGGCCGGCCCTGTCGCTGCCCCACCGAGGTATTGATGGCATGGATGGCGTCCACATGCGCATTGCGGTCGATAAGGGCCGTGACATAGCCCCGGTTGCGGGCGCGCCGCGCATGGTAGGCGCCGCAGTTTTTTCCTTTGATGCAATCGAGATAGCCATCGCGCGAGCAGTACTGGCGCACATCGATCAGTGCTGCGCCCCAGCTTTTGTGCTGGATGAGCTTGTATTTCGGATGGGGCTTGGTGTAGTAGCGGTAGGTGGAGGCGACATTCACAGGCTCGATCGCGGCATTGAAACGCAAGAATGCGGCTGGCATCCGCAGCAGCGTTCTGAGGGTTGTCACATGCTGCAGCAATGGGTTCATGGTGTGGGGCATCACGGTAATGTGGACTTGCTTTGCGCGGGTGGTTCTGTTGACTGTAGCGGCGTGGCTTGCGGCGCTATTGAATTTGCTTAAATCGATCCCGGCGATTGGCCTTGTCTTGTTCTTGATCAGCCAGGCGCCTGCGCGCGCAGTTGGGCATAGAACGCGAGCAACTTGACCGATTCCGTCGCCCAGTTATAGGTGTCGAGAATGGCGCGCCGTCCGTTCTGTCCCATTGCGCGCGCCAGTTCAGGTTGGGTGATCAATTGATCGAGCGCGCCGGCAATGGCCACCGGATCGAGCGGGTCGACGCACAGGCCGCAGCCACTGCGATCGACAATGGCGCGCCATAAAGGAAAATCGGACGCAATCACGGGGATGCCGGCGGCCATGTATTCGAACATTTTGACGGGCAGTGCATCGAGATAATTGCGCTCCGGATGCAGCGTGACCAGGCCCGCCATTGCGCCCGCCATGACGGCCCGCACCCCGGCGCGGTTCTGCTGTCCCAGGCTGTCCACCTTGTTCCAGCCATGGTAGTTGCGCACCTCCGCTTCCAGCGCGGGCTCGGAAAACTGGCCCGCCAGCGCCAGGCGCGCGCCACAGCGCAGCAAGGCAAATGCACGCACCAGTTCGCGGATGCCGCGCACGGCCGCAATGCTGCCAACGTAGCAGGCACGGCGCTGCTTGCCTTCCCATGGGGCTGCCGCGTCAAATTCAGCGAGCAGCGGAAAATTATTGACGGCAACGGTGCGCGGGTTGATCTGCCTGAATTTCTCGGCAATGAAAGGCGTGGCCGCAATAATGCCGTCGAACTGACGGCAGGCGTACGCCTCGTAGGTAGTAAAGGCGCGCGACGCGAGGTGGCGCAGCGGACGGTTCAGATAGGGCTTGGACAGCAGTTGCATCGGCACGTCCTCGTGCGCGTCGAAAATGACGGTTTTTCCCATGCGCTTGAGCTGCAGGCCGGCCGGAATCAACTCCGGGTCGTGCAGGTGGTAAATGCTGGCATCAATCTGGCAGGCCTGGGCCAGCACGCGCCGCGTGCTGCGCACCATGCGCTGCACGCGGCCTGCCAGCTTTCCGGCGTCGACGATGCGCACGCCCGCTTCGTGCGCATCGCCCAGTCCGTCGGCCACCACCAGCGTGACGTCATAGTCCTGCTGCGCGAGCGTCTGGCACTGCTTGATGAAAATGCGCGTGTCGTAGCGCGGGTGGGCTGACGTCAGATGAGCGATGCGTCGCATGTTTTCTTCCATACCGGTAGCGTGAATACGATCCAAGCGCCGCGCCTATCACCATGTCGGTGAAATAGTGGGAGGTAGCCAACAGCAGCAAGGTGCTGCATGCAAGCACGAACGGCAAGATGAAGCTGCTGCTGTGCGACGGCAGAAAGTAGCCGCGCAAGAGCATCTGCAGAATCGGCAGCACCAGGATGGCCAGCACGAACAGAAAGCCGAACAAGCCCGTATCCACCCACGCCGACAGCACATTGTGCGAATAGAACCCCGGGTTGTAGCTGGCGTAATCCCCGAATACCGGAAACTGCGCGATGGTGTTCATTGCGTACATCGTCAGATGATGGCGCTTGTTGGCCGACGTCGATTGTGACAAGTCAAGCAGCTCCAGGATCCGGTTGCTTGGCAGCAGTGCCAGAATCTGGTCAAGGTTGATATACACGAGCAAGCACAGCACGCCGATCACGCTGGCCATCAGCACTTTGCGTTGGGAGTAATACAGTTCGATGATCGGCACCACGAACAGCATGGCAACAAACTCGCTGCGCGCGGTATTGACGAACAAGGTTGGCGCGGCCACGCAATACAGCAGAACGCGCAGGGCCAAGGCGCGGCTGAAGCAGACAGCGACGATAAACGTGAGCAGGTAAGAGCGCGAGAAGCCCTGGTACGTCGCCAGGCTCTCGGGATTTTTGGCCGTACCCAGCGGCGCGAGATAAAACGAGCCATCGACCGAATACGCAAACACGATGGCCGACATGGCGGCAATGGTGGCCAGACAGATCACCCGGAAAGCCGCACTGCCGAAGTCCGTCAGCCGGAACATCAGGAACAGATTGACGGTAAACAGGATGCCCAGCAGATGGTTGCCAATAATGACGGGATTGGCGCCAACTGCGGCGTGAATGCCGATCACGATGGAAAAGTAGGCAATGTAAAGCAGGAACAGCACGTCCGGCCGTCCCAGCTGGCCCGCGCGGCGCCGTATCGTGTAGGCGTAGAAGAACAGCAGCGGTGGCGCAAACAGCAATGAAGCCGGGGCGAAGTAGCCGCCCAGCACCGCGCTCATCAGTCCAAGCCCGAGCAGGGTGTGATAGAAGAAGAAGCCCGGGAACAAGGCAAGAAACGCCAGCATGCCGACCGAGTGGCCGGACCAGGTAAAGCTGCGCAGCCAGCGTTTCATGCCGCCGCCGTCCGGTTCTGGGAACACTGCCAGGACATGTGCAGGTACACCAGGTACAGCAACGAGTAGCCGATGGCATAGCGGGCCAGGCTTTGCTGCAAGGTGCCGGGCGCCAGAAAGACGCCCAGCGTCATGCTGCACAGCGCGATCTGCCAGATCAGATCCATTTTCTGCTTGCCCGCCACGAAGAAGACATAGCTGAGGGGACTGGCAATGAAGTTCAGGAAGTACAGCGGCGCCAGGATCTGCGCCATCTCGCCCGCAGCGCGCCAGTTGGCACCGAACACCCAGCCAAACAGCTGCGGTGAGAACAGCAGCAGGACCAGCGAGGGGCCGATGCCAAGCAGGGCCAGCGCCTTGAAGGTGTAGCGGTAAGCTTCGCGGCAGTTGCCGTGGGTCTGGAAGTCGTGCACCGACTGGCGCTTGAACACTTCCAGCACCGACGACGCCAGCAGCGCCACCGGTGCCGACAGCACCCGCTGGGTCAGTGCGAACAGGCCAGCGGCCAGCGCACCGTAGCGCGCGCCAATCATCAGCAGCGGCAGCTGGCCGACCACCACATTGAGCAGGTTGGAGGGCAGCGAGAAGCGCCAGAAGGCGCGGTGCCGGTGCAAATACTGGCGCATGGCGGCAGTGGGGCGCAGGGACAGGCGCGGCCGCGGCGGTTGCAGCAGCACGGTCGCTGCAGCCAGTCCCACCGTCAGGCCGGCCAGATGCCCGCCCAGCAGCGCGTTGCTTCCTGCACCGGCCCATAGCAATGCCACCTGGGACAGGGCGATGCTGCCCGCGCCCAGAATTTTGGCCCGCGCTGCCGTGCCAAAGGCGTTGCGCGACGTGGCGTAGGCCAGTGTGGTCTGCATGTAGGCAGTCAGCCAGGTGCCCAGGCCCAGTGTCAGCAAGGCGCCCCACGACAGGCTGGCAACCATGCGCCAGCCCAACGCGCGCGCCACCATCACGCCCAGCGTCACCAGCACGGCGGTGACAGTGGCTGACCAGGCCACGACATTGAAGCAGGTGGCCTGATGTTCGCTGCCATGGTCCAGAATCATGGCGGCCTCCAGGCGCAGCGTCGCGCCAATGGCGGCAACGGCGACGATCCCGAACCAGACCATGAAGGCGCCCATCTCGGCTGGCGAGCAAAGGCGGGTGATCAGGGGCGCCGCCAGCAAAGGCAGCGCCTGCGCGCCCAGCGCGCCGCCCAGCACCGTGATGACGTGCTTCCAGTAGGTCGGCACATGCAGACTCATGACGCGCCCGTGTGGACTACAGCAGTGCCATGATCTGTTCGTCGGACCCGGGCACGCTTTCGCCAACGGCGCGCAGCAGCGTTTCGCCCACTTCCTGGACCGAACCGGGATCCATATAGGGGCCCAGCGGCAGGCTTAACACCTTGCCGGCCATGGCCATGGCCACGGGCGCGTCGTCCGGCTGACACAAGTGGGCGTAGGCAGGCTGCATATGCATGGGCACTGGATAGTGCACGGCGGTGGGAATGCCGGCCGCGTGCAGGACAGCCTGGATGCGGTCGCGCTCTTCCAGCACGACCGTGTACTGGGCCAGCGCGCTGGTGCGTTCGCGCATGCGCGTGACCAGGCCGATTTTGCCGGAGAACAGGGCGTCGTAGGTGGCGGCGATGTGTGCGCGCCGGGCCAGCTCCCAGTCGAAGCACTCCATTTTTGCGAGCACGATTGCACACTGCAGCGTGTCCATGCGCCCGCCCACACCGACCCGGGTGTGCACGTAGCGGCGCGACTGGCCGTGCACGCGGATTTCGCGCATGGCCGTGGCCAGTGCGTCGTCGCTGGTGAAAATGGCGCCGCCGTCGCCGTAGCAACCCAGCGGTTTGCTGGGGAAAAAGCTGGTGCAGCCGATGTGCGACAGGTTGCAGCTGTGCTTACCCTGGTAAGTGGCGCCAAAGCTCTGCGCGGCGTCTTCGATGACATGCAGGCCGTGCCGGAACGCGATGGCATTGATGGCGTCCATGTCGGCCGGCTGACCGTATAGCGACACCGGCATGATGGCCCGCGTACGCGACGTGATCCGCTCCTCGACCAGGGCCGGATCGAGATTGCAGGTGGCTCGGTCGATATCGGCAAAGACTGGCGTGGCGCCCAGCAGCACGATGGCTTCGGCCGTGGCAATGAACGAAAACGGCGTTGTGATGACTTCGTCGCCGCGGCCGATCCCCAGCGCCATCAGTGAAATCAGGAGCGCCTCGGTACCGGACGACACGGTGATGCAATGACGCGCGCCAGTGTAGGCGGCCAGGCGCTGCTCGAGCTGCCCCACTTCCGGGCCCATGATGTACTGGCCGTGATCGAGAACGGCCTGAATGCGGCTGTCGATATGCGTGCGCAAGGCTTGATACTGCGATTTGAGGTCGACAAAATCCATGAGCTGTCTCCTTGTCAGGTCAGGTGTGGGCGGGGCCGTTGTCAAGCGTGCAGCTGCCGTCACGCACGGTGTAGATGTCGCCGGTATGGGGACAGGCGGCCTTGCCGGTCGAGCCCACGCCCAGTGCCAGGCGCTCGCCATGGCGGCTCATCCAGCCGGTCTGGCGCGCCGGCACGCCTGCCATCAGGGCAAAGGCCGGTACATCGCGCGTGACCACCGCACCGGCTGCAATGAAGGCGTAGCGGCCGACCGTGACGCCGCATACGATGGTGGCGTTGGCGCCAATGGTGGCGCCGCGCTGGATCAGGGTGCGCCGGTACTGGTCCTTGCGTACCACGGCGGCGCGCGGATTCCAGACGTTGGTAAACACCATGCTGGGGCCGCAAAAGACGTCATCTTCGATCGTGACAGCGTCGTACACGGAGACGTTGTTCTGGATTTTGACGCGGTCGCCGACCAGCACGTCGTTTCCGATAAAGACATTCTGTCCCAGCGAACAGCCGGCGCCGATGCGCGCGCCGCCGCACACGTGCGAAAAATGCCAGACCCGGGTGCCGTCCCCGAGCGTGGCGCCGGCGTCAACGATGGCACTGGCGTGAATTGGCTGGTCACTCATCTCAATACTCCAAAGGCAGGGCAACGCGCTTGCCGTCGCGTGCGGATTTATAGGCAGCCACCAGTACCTCGAGCGACTTGAGGCCTTCGCGGCCATCGGTTTCGGGTTCGGCTTCGCCGCGCAGCACCTTGATCACGTTGTCGTAGTAGAGCGGGTGGCCATAGCCATACACCGACGTGGTCTGGTAGCTGGCGTCGCGCACCAGCATGTCGTCTTCGTGGGGTGCGGCAAATTCCCATTGCTGCACTTCGTTGACGGCCACCCCGCCAATGCGCACGGTGCCGGTTTCACCGAGGATGGTGATCGACCCCTCCAGGTTGCGCGGGTAGGTCAGCATGGTGACGTTCATGGAGCCGAGCGCGCCGTTGCGCCAGCGCAGGCTGATCACACCCGTGTCTTCCACCTCAATGTCGCGCGCCAGGGTGGCGGTGTACGCTTGCAGGCTTTCGACCGGGCCGATGATCCAGTCAATCAGGTCAACATAGTGGCTGGCCTGGTTCATGAAGGCGCCGCCATCGTATTCCCAGGTGCCGCGCCATTTGGCGCTGTTGTAGTAATCGGCCGGCCGGGTCCAGAACACGTTCAGGTTGACCATGTAAATGCGGCCGAAGCGCTTCTGGTCGACCGCGCGCTTGAGCAGTTGCAGCGTCGCGTTGCGGCGGTTCTGCTTGACCACGAACATGCGCACGCCAGCGGCGTCGCAGGCGCCCACCATGCGCTTGCCGTCTTCCCAGCGCGTTGCCATCGGCTTTTCGGTGATGACGTGGCGCCCGGCCGCGGCAATCTGGATCGCCTGTTCCGGGTGCAGGCCGGACGGCGTGGCGATGATGACGGCATCGGCGTCCGACCGCGCCAGCAGGTCGCTCAGGCTGCGATAGGGGCGCGCACCGGTCGATTTGGCCGCGGCGCTCAGGCACGTGGGGTCAATGTCGCACACGGCCACCAGTTCGCAGCGGTCGGCATGCTGCGCGATCGCGTTGAAGTGATTGGCGGCGATACGGCCGCAGCCGACCAGGGCAAAGCGGATTTTGCGGTCCACGACGGCAGGTGAGAAGTAGCGCATGATCGATTCCTCGGCCTCAGGCCTTGACGACATTGGAAGGCGCATCCAGGTACACGCCACGGGTATCGACGATCAGTTGCGCGTACGCCTGGATCAGCGCGTAGTCAAAGGCACTGTGGCTGGTAGCGATCAGCACCACATCGGCCGCGCTGATCGAGGCTGGCGTCAATGCCACGCTGTCGAGCTCGAAGTTGTGCGCTCGCATGGTGGGGAAGGAGGGCACATGCGGGTCTGAATACGAGACCAGCGCGCCCTTGTCACGCAGGATCTCCATCAGTTCCACCGACGGCGACTCGCGCATGTCCTCGATATCCTTCTTGTAGGCGATCCCCAGCACGAGTATGTTGGCGCCCTTGACCGAGCGGCCGCGCTCATTGAGGGCATCGGCCAGCTTGCCGATCACCCAGTGCGGCATGTCGCTGTTGATTTCGCCGGCCAGTTCGATAAAGCGTGTATGCAGCCCGTACTGGCGGGCCTTCCAGGTCAGATAGAATGGATCGATCGGGATGCAATGCCCGCCCAGGCCCGGGCCGGGGTAGTAGGCGGTAAACCCGAACGGCTTGGTGGCGGCGGCCCGAATCACCTCATGGATATTGATATCCATTTTGTCGGCAATGATCTTCATCTCGTTGACCAGGCCAATATTGACGGCGCGGTGGATGTTCTCCAGCAGTTTGGTCAGTTCGGCCGCGCGTGTGGAACTGACCGGCACCACCTGGTCGATCGCGCCGCCATACAATGCCAGGCCGGCCTGCAGGCAGGCTTCGGTATCGCCGCCACACACCTTGGGAATGGTGCGGGTGGCAAAATCGCGGTTGCCCGGGTCTTCGCGTTCCGGTGAAAACACCAGGAACATGTCTTCGCCCAGCGTGAAGCCTTTCGATTCCAGGCGCGGGCGCAGCTCTTCATCGGTGGTGCCGGGGTAGGTGGTGCTTTCCAGGGAAATGACCTGGCCGGCACGCAGATGGGGAAGCAAGGCATCGGCCGTGGCCAGCACAAAGCTCAGGTCCGGCTCGCGGTAGTCGTTGAGCGGCGTGGGCACGCAGATGATCAGCGCGTCGGCTTCGCGCGCCCTGGCAAAGTCGGTGCTGGCCTCGAAGCCTGCGGCGACGGCACTGCCAATGTCAGCTTCGGCAATGTGTTCGATATAGCTTCTGCCCTGATTGAGCCGATTGACCTTGAATGCATCGATATCGATCCCGAGTACCCGAAAGCCTGCCTGCGCATACCGCAAACTCAGTGGCAATCCCACATAGCCGAGGCCGATGATCCCGATCAGGGCGCTGCGGGTCTCGAACTTGTCGATCAGTCGGGCCAAATAGCTGCTTGCATGGTGGTCGCGCATTGCTCTCTCCACTAGGTCAATGTGAATCTAGATCCGAAACGGGATGATTTTGGTGAGTGTCTGTTTGCCACCAGCCAGGACGCTCGGCGCCGACGCCATGTGCGTTTGCGGCGTGTACTCGGCCACGATGGCCTTGACCATCGAATCGATCATGCCGCGGTCGTTGGTGTCGCATGCCATCATCAGGAAGGTGATGTACGTTTCCAGCACGCCTGAATGCAGCGCGCTTTCCTTCATGCGCATGATGCGCGGATGCTCGCTTGGATAGACCAGGCCCTCGGTGAGCAGCTCTTCGTTGAGCTTTTCACCGGGGAACAGGCCCACGAACTTGATGTCGATGTCGCCGCCGGGGTTCAGTGGCGAGCGTTCGGTCAGCCCGGACAGCACAATCATGCTGCGTGCCAGATCGACGATCTTGATCGGCGCGCCCATGTCGAGCACGAACACATCGCCACCCTTGGCCATGGCGCCTGCCTGAATCACCAGTTGCGCCGCTTCGGAGATGAGCATGAAGTAGCGCGCCACGTCCGGGTGGGTAATGGTCAGCGGTCCGCCATGTGCGATCTGGCGCTGGAACAGGGGAATGACCGATCCGGACGATCCAAGCACATTGCCAAAGCGGACCATGCAGAAGGTGGTGTCGGCCGAATAGCGCGACGCGGCGGCCTGGAAAATCAGCTCGGCAATGCGCTTGCTGGCGCCCATGATGTTCGAGGGACGCACCGCCTTGTCGCTGGAAATGAGTACGCAGGTCTCGACCTTGAATTTGCCGGCAGCGGCGGCGATGACTTGCGAGCCCAGGACGTTGTTGCGCAAGCCTTCGACGATATTGGTTTCAACCAGCGGCACATGCTTGTATGCAGCCGCGTGATAGATCGTGTCGACCTGCTCGTCTTGCAGGATGCGTTCCACCAGGGCGCTGCTGCACACGGAGCCCAGGTGGGCAATGATGGGCAGATCGGGAAAGCGGGTCTGCAATTCCTGGCGGATGGTATACAGCGCAAACTCGGAGTGATCCAGCAAATGCAGCTGGGCCGGCGCAAGCGTGACGATCTGGCGACACAGTTCGCTGCCGATGGAGCCCCCGGCGCCGGTGACCAGCACGGTCTTTTGGTGGACGCAGCGGGCAAACAGGTCGATCCGGGGCGGCACGGGCGCACGCCCCAATAGATCCTCGAACTTGAGTTCGCGAATCGATTCAATCGGGGCGCGTTCATCGGCCAGGTCGAGCAGGCGGCTGAGAATCTTGGTGGTCACGCCGGCCGCGGCAAGCCGCTGCATGATGTCGCGCAGGCGCTCGGGCGACACGGAAGGAATGGCGATGATGATCGAGCGGATGCACAAGGAGCTGACCATCTCGCTCAGGCGGTCGGTATGGAATACCCGCAGGCCGTCGATGGTGCGCTCATTGAGCACATGCTTTTCGTCGAAGAAGCACACGGGGCGGTATTCATTGCTGCTGCGCATGGCCAATGCCAGCTGGGCCCCGGCTTCGCCCGCACCGTAAATGGCCACCGTGTGCTCGTTGGCAGGGCGGGCGCTGATATGGTTGCGTAAGAAATTTCTGACCGAAATGCGCGAGGTCACCACGTACGAGAAAGCGATGAACCAGTAAATGGCCAGCGCGCCGCGCGGCAGCTGTTCGTCTTTGGTCAGGAGCAGGCCAAAATACACGCACAGCACAGCGCCCCCAAGCGCCAGGCCAGTTGCGGTGAGCAGGCGCTGGTCGATAAAGCGAATCACGGCGCGGTACACATCGGACACGGAAAACGCGGCCACCGTGACCAGGGTGACTTCCAGGTAGGCCGCCATCCCGAAGCGGGTGGCGGAACCGGTATCGCCCAGACGCAGCGTCATGGCAACCAGAAAACACAGCGGCAGTGCCAGCACATCGACACCAACCATCAGCAGGATCTTGGCGGTGCGGTTCATCGACACCATACGAGTGCAGCAAGTGGCAAGCGAGGGAAGGGAGGGCGTCGGCATGGCGGATGAACTGCTCGGTAGACGTGGATGACTTGGCGTTTTGTAAGTTGATTATCAACGTCGGTCAGAATGGTTGATTTGACAATCATCAACCGCAGCCTTGGCGCGGAAATGGCGAATTGACCTGACCTTATTTGATGTCGGTAAAGGTCGTGCGGGCAGGAATTACTACGATGGAGTTGCGTCCCGAAGGAATTGAAGATGGCTGTGATCGTTTCGCTCGAACAGATAAACCGGCTCGCGCCCGACTGCGGCGCTGCCTACCGCGCTGCGTTCGCGATCGGGCAGCCAGTGCTGGCGCAGTATGCAATTGCCCAGTCGCCCTTGCGGGTGGCGCATTTTTTTGCCCAGATTCTGCACGAAACGGGCGCCTTGACGCTGCAGTTTGAAAACCTCAATTACAGCGCGCGCCGTCTGCGCGAGATCTGGCCCGCGCGCTTTCGCCCGCGCGGTCCGCTCAACGCGGCGCGCTACGCCTATCGGCCACAAAAGCTGGCCAATGCGGTCTACGGTGGGCGCCTGGGCAATGTGGGTCCGAATGATGGTTATGTTTTCCGTGGTCGCGGATTGCTGCAGCTGACTGGAAAGGACGGCTATGCGCATGCGACCACACTCTTACGCCAGGCCTCGCGCGCGGCACCGGACCTGACGCGCGAGCCCGATGCCGTGGTATCGGCCGCGTGGTGTCTTCAGGTGGCGGCAGCCGAATGGCAGGCGCGCGGCTGCAACGAGGCCGCTGATCTGGACGACGTGGCGCTGGTGACCCGGTTAATCAATGGTGGCAGCATCGGGCTGGCCGAGCGGATCGCCTGGACCGGCAAAACGCGCCTGGTCTGGCCCGCGCTGGAGCCCGGATTCAGCCCTTGACCGGGCCTGGGCGCGGCTGCGGCGCGGCAGGGGGGATGATAATGTTGTCATTCAGGCGCAGCAGCTTGAAGCCGGCCAGCTTGCGGCCACGTTTGCCGTTGCGGGCTTCACGCTCGGCCGTGCGCGCAAAGAAGGCGTCGAAGCTTTCTTCACGCACCGCCGGTTCGGCAGAATTGAGGAAGCGCCTTTCGCCATCCGGACCCAATACAATCAGACCCACGTGCGTCACCAGATAGTTCCCGTCCATGATGGATACCACATTGACCATGTCGCCTTCCTGCAGCTTGGGCAGCACGGCTTTCAGCTTGTCCTTTGGCAGATACGGTTCGCGGGTGGTTTGCACGGGAATGGCGCTCAGGGTCTGATGACGGGTTTTCAGGAACGCTGCGCGGTCCACCGTCATCGCGTAACTGGGGCCATCCTTGCCCGCCAGTTCGGCTGTGATCTCGGTCAGCAGCCAGCGGTTGTTCACGTTCCAGTCGACTTCCGTGTAGTGATTGCGGCTTGCCACGCCGATGACGCCATCCTTGTAGCGGATGCGCTGCAGCGTCCAGAAAAACGCTTCCCACGACTGGCTCAGCGCCATTGCATAGGTGTGCTCGGCGAACACCACGCAATCGCTTTTTTCAAGGCTGTACAGGGGCAGCGCGTCGTGCAGTTCATAGGGGAACTCGCCCAGCAGATTGAGCGCATAAGGCTGGCCGATGTTCTGGCGGCCGATGGCTGCAATCCGCTTGCGCAAGTCGGGCTGCGCCTGCTGCATGGCAGCGATGTAGTTGCCCGCTTCTGGCGGCGACATGCGGTAAATTGGCTTGGACGCCGGGTTGGCAAAACCGCACAACAGAGCGGACAAAGCGAGGACAGGTAGGATGCGCATGCAGCATGGTAGCTTTTCGTGGCGGCGCGCACAACCAAGCTCACTCGCACTGTCTGAATTTAAACGACACTACCCGGCTTTGCCAGGCGGAGGCGCTACTACTTTGTATATATTGCTGGGTGTACCAGAAAGTGCAGCCGTCCGTGGGATCGAGAGCGAGCATTCCCGCTGGTTGCGACAATCCCACGCGGGTCGACTGCACGCCGCTGCCATTGACGACGGTTTGTTCGCCCTGCATGCGGCCTGGCGGATCGCTGTGCAACCGGCCAGTGTAACGAATCGTGGCTGCCGTCGCGGCCGAGGCGACTGCATAGCCAAGTGCGATATTGCCCATCTTGTCGATGCCGATGCTGCCCATCCAGCGATTGTCGCCATCGGTGCCCTGCGTGCCTTGCTGATAGACCTGCGGTGCTCCCAGCGCATCCCTGATCTCGTACCAGCGCAGGCCGATCTGGCCGTGCGCCAGCAGTACAGAATGATTGAGCAGCAGCGAGCGGCCGTCGTAAATGATGCGCGGCGCCAGCCGGTTGGCGTGCGCGGGCAGCAGGGCGCCGGCGTGCGGCTGTGGCATGCAGATGCCTGCGTCGATGTCCGTGCAAGCGGCGATAAAAGGCGCGACCGGAATCTTCACCAGACCGGCGATGCGATTGTTCGCATGATCGTAGCGCCATAGCGAGAGCGCACTACCGCGGCCGGCTGCGGCAAAGTCCAGCGCGAGCAGAAGGGCGGGTGTGCCGGTCTTGATTGCTGCGTTCGGCGCCATCGCGGCAGCCGTCACGCCGCTGGCGGCCAGCTCACTGCAGCGCAGCTTCGGCTGCGCCCCCGCCATCGCGCTGGCGTTCATGCTGCAAATCCGCGTGCCACCGGTGCGAATGGAAAACGTGAGCAGGATTGCGTCGCGCCACATGGCCAGTGCGGGATCACCATCGGCACCGTGCAGTGCGATCGCGTGCGCGTGATAGCGGCCGGCTGCATTCGCCCCCGCTGAAACAAGCAAGCAAAGATAGGGCGCCTGGCTGGCGTGGTAGGCGAACATCCATCGCTCTGCCAGATGGTCGTACAACATCGAGACGGGACCTTGATGCAAGTGCGCGCAGGTTTGCAGCGCGCGGGATGGCGCAGCGGCGTAAAACAGTGTGGATAGGGCCAGCGGTGGGCGCAGCAGCGCGCCGCTGCGCTTGTCGTAAATGGCCAGTGCTCCCTGCGCCACCTGAACATACTGGATGCGACCGGCGGCGCCGCTGACATGGCCGCCGCGCTGCGCTTCGAATGTCACGTTCTTGTTGTCGATATCGAGCGATGGAATATGTTGCCCGTCTTGCGCGGGTGGCAGGGCGGTGAACGGCTGTAATGCCTGGGCCAGAGCAAGTGACAAAATCCCGCCAAAAATTGCTTCCATAAATTCTCACCTCCTTGTAGGACTACGACGCATGAAGCGTGCCGAGCCTGTTTTCAGAGTGTGAATAAATAAAAGCGCGCCCGTCGTTGCAGGGCGTATGCGAAATTGTAAAAAATTCCGACAGTGCCAAGAGGGCGAAGCGCAGTGTGCGGCAACGAACGGTTGAGCGGGAGCGCGGCCCTTATGATGAAGCTGTGTGAGTGAGGGACCGGCGGAAAAGAATCAACAATACCGCGGTGCCGCTCCTCAACAGGTTAGCCGGTCGCCTCAAGGATCGGCACCAATTTTCGCCGCGGTGGTAATCACGCCACCGTGGCAGTAACTGGAAAAACGGAGGTTGTCATGGCTACCTTTACCCACCCGCCCAAACATGTGGTGCGCGCTTATCTGGAACGCCGTTCACGCGATCCGAAACCGCCACCAACGCCAGAAGAAATCCGGCGTCAGCTGGGCTGGGGCATGGCAGGCGCTGGGATGAAGCTGGCCGACAACCGTTCCTGATTTCCTTGTAAAAAAGTTCGACAACAGGAGAGCACCATGACTAAGCGAATCGGCAACAAAGACGAAGCACAGCTGCGCGGCAAGGCAGAAAAAAAGGACATCAAGCGCACCAACATCGCACGCGAAGCCATTAAAAAGGCATTGGCCAAGGCCAAATACCGCAACCAGGTTCGCAATCAACCTGCCGTCGCTGGCGCATTGCCACCCGCCTGACGCCACAGTTTTCCAAATAAAGCCCGTATCGGACGCCCGATGCGGGCTTTTTTGCGTTATTGGCAGAAAACACCGTCGTTCACCGATAGCGGCACGCCATTCACCGAAATCCGGTTTTCCTTGCGTTTGTGTCCATGTATTGTCACCCTATTCTTTCAACGGAGGGCAATGTGAACACTGACAATTCCTACGAATGGCGCAAACAGCTCTTGTGGGGTCTGGTCCTGATCGCTGTGGGCGTCACTTTTTTGCTGGACCAGATGGAGATCATCGAGGTGCAACAACTGTGGCACTATTGGCCGCTGCTCATGGTCATCCTCGGTATCAACAAAATGATCGGTTACCCGACCGCCAAGCATTTCACGGATGGCTTGTGGACCATGCTGATCGGTTTGTGGTTGTTTGCGGTATTTGAAAACGAGTTTGGCCTGACGTTCCGCAACAGCTGGCCGTTCCCAATTATCGTGTGCGGCATCACCATGGTCCTGGAACCATTGATACGCAAGCGTTTTGCACCAAACGAAGAGGTCCGCAATGAAAAATGAACTCCGCAAAAGCGTACCTGGCCAGGTAATCCTGGGGGTGTTCATCATCGGCATCGGCATTCTGTTCTTGCTCGATAACCTGAACATCTTCGACTTCCACCGCGCCGTCTCGTTCTGGCCCGCCGTGTTCATTCTGATTGGCGTCGTCAAACTGCTCGATACGCGCTCGCCGAATGGTGTGTTGCTCGGCTGCGTATTTACGGCGCTTGGCATCGGCTTGACGCTCAATCGGCTGGGCTACATCAATTTTGACTGGCGCATGATCATGCCCTTGCTGGCCATTGGCGCCGGCGCCGTGATGGTGTTTCGCTCCCTGACCGGGCGCCGTACCATTGAATCGGCCATGAAAGTGGACGAGGGCAGCGATTCAGTGGTGGAAGTGACGGCGGTACTTGGTGGCTTTGAGCGGCGCGTCACCAGCCAGAGTTTCCGTGGCGGCGAGGTCACCGCGATCATGGGCGGCTGTGAACTCGATCTGCGCAACTCGTCGATCGAAGGCGAAGCGGTGGTCAACGTCTTTGTGGCGATGGGCGGCATCACGCTCAAGGTGCCGCCCGACTGGACGGTGATCTTGCACGGTACGCCCATCATGGGGGGCTTTGACGAGAAAACGATCACGCCGCCGCACAATCTGAAACGCCTGATCATCAAAGGGTACGCCATCATGGGCGGCGTGGAAGTGCGCAACTGATGCAAGGCTTGTTTTCCAGTCGCCGCGGCGCAGCCCTGTATCTGATGGTATGGCTGCTGCTCGGTCTGGTGTTTGCCGGATCGCTGATCAGCGCAACCGGGGCGGGCTGGCTCAACGGGCTGCTGTTTGCATTGCCGGTCACGCTGGTGTACGGCTGCGCTGCGGGCTTTTCCTCATACTACCTGTGCCGTGCCTATCCGCTGGACGATAAGCGGATCGGCGCCATCCTGGTGGTGTTTGGTTTCAGCGCCATGATTTCAGCCCTGTTGTGGACTGGCTTCTGCATCTTGTGGAACAGCCTGTGGCTGGAACTGGGCGTGCCCCTCAGCGCGGCATTGAAAGCAACCGTGTTCGGACTGGGCGTGGTGCTGTACGGCCTGTCGGCCATCGCGCACTATCTAACCATCGAATTCCAGCGTGCGCGCAACGCCGAGCGGCGCGAACTGGAATCGAAGCTGATGGCACAAGAAGCCGAACTGCGCATGCTGCGTACCCAGATCGACCCGCATTTTTTGTTCAACAGCCTCAATTCGATCAGTGCGCTGACTTCGCAAAACCCGAAAGGCGCACGTGAAATGACGCTGCAGCTGGCCGAATTTTTTCGCCACACGCTGGGCTTGGAGGCGCACCGCAAGGTGCCGCTGGAAGCGGAGATTCGCCTGGTGACGCATTTTCTGGCCATCGAAACCGTGCGCTTCGGCGCCCGTTTGCAGGTGCAGCAGATGGTGGCTGACGATGCCAGGGACTGTCTGCTGCCGCCGATGCTTCTGCAGCCACTGGTGGAAAACGCCGTCAAGCACGGCATTGGCAATCTGGCGCAGGGCGGCACGATCCGCATCACGGCGCAACGGGCCGGCTCGATCCTGCATGTTGTGGTCGAAAACGATGTCGATACCGACCTGGATCAGCGACCGGGCCGCGGTATCGGCCTGGCCAATGTGCGCCAGCGTCTCGCCACCCTGTACGGCCACCAGGCCAGTGTGAACTGGACGCGCGAACAACATACATTCCGGGTGGCCGTGGCGCTGCCCGCAGAGACAACGGAGTAGCAATATGCGTGTGATTATCGTGGACGACGAAGACCTGGCCCGTGGCCTGGTACGCGAGTTTTTGGCTGCTCATGCCGACATTGACATCGTGGCTGAATGCGCCAATGGGTTCGATGCCGTCAAGGCAATTACCGAGCTGGTGCCCGACCTGGTGTTCCTGGATATCCAAATGCCCAAGCTCGATGGCTTCGAGGTGGTCGAGCTGGCAGGACGCAAAACGCACTATATCTTTGTGACTGCCTACGACCAGTACGCACTCAAGGCTTTCGAGGTGCATGCGGTCGACTATCTGCTCAAGCCCTACAGCCAGCAGCGTTTCGACGAAGCCCTGGCGCACGCCCGGGCCAGTCTGCGGGCAGGCCAGGGCGTCGATGCGGTGGTGGCGGATGCAGCATTGCGCAACAAGCCGCTGGGCCGCATTCTGATTCGCGACGGCGCCCGCGTGCACGTGATTGGTGTCGACAAGATCGACTTCATCGAGGCGCAGGACGACTACGTGCAGATCAATTCCGAAGGCAAGGGGTACTTGAAGAACCAGCGCCTGGCCGACCTCGAAAGCCAACTTGACCCGGATGTATTCGTGCGCGTGCACCGCTCCTACATTGTCAATATTGGCAGTGTGAGCCGGATCGAGCAGGGCAAGGACACGCACACGGCCATTTTGCATGACGGTGCCCGCGTGCCGATCAGCCGCAGCGGCTATCAGAAGGTGAAGAATCTAGTCGGCTGAGCCGTCGCCTGCAGACGTGCGCTGAGGTGGGCCCAGCTGGTCCACATGCCACCAGCGCGGCAACAGCTCGCGCACTTGCTGCTGCCCGAAGCGGTCGTCAATCAGGTACACCACGCCCTGGTCGCTCTCGGTGCGAATCACGCGGCCCGCCGCTTGCACCACCTTTTGCATGCCAGGATACAGATAGGTGTAATCGTAGCCCGCGCCAAACAGGACCTGCATGCGCTTGCGGATTTCTTCATTGACCGGGTTCATTTGCGGCAGGCCCAGTGTGGCGATGAAGGCGCCGATCAAACGCGCGCCCGGCAGGTCGATGCCTTCCCCGAACGAGCCACCCAGAACGGCAAAGCCGATGCCACTGCTATCGAGCGTGAATCGATCAAGAAACTGCTCGCGTTCGGCTTCGGCCATGCGGCGCGGCTGGCGCCATACCGTGACTTCGGGGTAGAGCTGCTCGAACAGATCGGCCACCTGGTCGAGATAATCGAAGCTGCTGAAAAAGGCCAGGTAATTGCCCGGCGTTTCCTGGAACTGGCGCGCGATCAGGGTCGCAATCGGGACCGCGGACGCGGCGCGGTGCTGAAAGCGGGTTGAAATGCCGGCTGCCACATGCACTGTCAACTGCTCGGCCACGAAAGGGGAGGCAATGTCCACCCAGGGCGTGTTGTCGGGCAGTCCGAGCAGGTCAGCATAATAATTCCAGGGACTGAGCGTGGCCGAGAACAGCGCGGTGGAGTGGCTCATCGCAAAACGTGGCCGCAAAAATGGCGCAGGGACGATATTGCGCAGGCACAGCGTCGAGTCCTTGGCGCCACTGCGCGTGATGTCATATAGCGAATGCTCGCCAAACAGTTCGGCCATGCGCGCAAAATGCAGGGCGTCAAAATAAAAGCGCTGCAATGCCGGATCGATGGGGGCAGGATGTTCGGCCAGGTAGTCGGTGATCGAGGCAGCGGCCCCGCGCAAGGCCTCAAGCAGCTTGTCGGACGGCGCGTCAGCCACCTCGTACGGCGACACCCCCGGCGCGGGCCAGCTGCGGCTGATCTTGTCGAGTACCGGCCGCAGATACGCTGGCGCCGCGGCACGCGCGGCGCGCAGGGCGCCCCGTTCCAGTTCGGCGGAATACATCTGGCGCGCGCGCTGCACCATGTTGTGGGCCTCGTCCACCAGCACGCTGACCTTCCACTGGTTGGACAAGGTCAGGCCATACAGCATCGCGCCCAGGTCGAAGTAGTAGTTGTAGTCGCCGACAATCAGGTCCGACCATTTTGCCATTTCGCTGCCCAGGTAATAGGGGCAGATGTCGTGCGCCAGTGCCACCTGGCGCAAACCTGCACGATCGAGCACGCCGCTGCTGGCCGCTGACGCACGCGCGGCCGGCAGGCGGTCGTAAAAGCCTTTGGCAAGCGGGCAGGAGTCGCCATTGCAGGCCTTGTCCGGATGCTCGCATGCCTTGTCGCGCGCCACCAGCTCCAGCACGCGCAGGCGCAAGTCGGGCGCGCTGCGGGTGATGGCACCGGCAGCATCGAGTGCCAGGCGCCGGCCGGGCGTTTTTGCGGCCAGAAAAAAAACCTTGTCGAGCTGGTGCTGCGGCGCCGCTTTCAGGACCGGGAACAGTGTGCCGATGGTTTTGCCAATGCCGGTCGGCGCCTGCGCCATCACGCAGCGCGCGCTGCTGCTGGCCTTGAATATGGTCTCGGCCAGATCGCGCTGGCCAGGGCGGAAATCGGCGTGCGGGAAGCGCAGTGCGGCCAGCGCCGCATCGCGCGCGGCGCGGTGCGCCAGCTCTTGCTCGGCCCAGGCCACGAAGCGCTGGCACTGGTCGGCAAACATGGCCGCAAGGTCGGTTGCGCTTTGCACCTCGCGCAGCACGGTTTCCGTCTGCCGGCCAATATCAAAGTAGACCAGCGCCAGGTTAACCTGCGCCAGACCCAGGGTCTGGCACAGTAAATGGCCGTACACGCGCAGCTGCGCCCAGTGCAAATGGCGATGGTTGGCCGGCATGCGGTCAAGGTCGCCGCGGAAGGTCTTGATTTCTTCGAGCAGTTGCTGCTCGGGGTCGTAGCCATCGGCGCGGCCGCGCACCAGCAGCGGTCCATGGCTGCCACTCAGACTGAGCTCGGTCTGGTAGCCGGGGCCGCGCCGGCTGGTCACTTCGGTGTGGCCTGCGATGCCTTCCTGGGCAGTAGGCGAGGGCGTGAAGCGCAGGTCGAGATCGCCCTGCCTGGCGGTGAAATCGCATAGCGCGCGAACCGCGACAACGTAACTCAAGCGCGCGTCTCCGACCATTGCAGATAGCAGACCGAAACCGGCATGTCATGGGCGGCGCAGTAGTCGATCCAGCGCAGCTGGTTGTCCTGCAGTCGGTCGCCCGGTCCCTTCACTTCAATCATGTTGTAACGCCGCTCGGCCGGCCAGAACTGAATCAGGTCAGGAAAACCGCTGCGGTTGTTTTTGACATCGAGCAGAATCCGCTCGAACCATTTTTTAAGGTGGGCCGCGGGAATGCAGTCGAGCGCCAGAACAATCAGCTCCTCGCTGAGCGCTTCCCAGATCAGGAAGGGTGACTGAATGCCTGCCTTTTCTGCATACGTGCGCAGGATGGTGGCGCGGTAGGCATCGGTGTCCAGCTCGGCGAAGCAGGCGCGGAAGGCCGCGTCGCGGCGGGCGGCAAAGTCGGCGCTGTGCAGGTCGGCCGGGGCGCGGTGGAAGGGATGGAAAAACGCACCCGGAATGGCGCTGAAGATCGCACGCCAGCACAGCAAACCAAACAGCGCGTTGATCAGCGCGTTCTCGACGTAGAACACGGGCGCTTCGGCGCGCATCAGATGGTCGCGTACCACGCCTTCGACCCACCAGTCCTGCTGCGGCATGGGCAAACTCAGGTCGAGCCGCTGCGGTGGACGCGGGCGGCGCGAGCGGCTGTTCTCCAGCCCCAGCTTGCGCGCCAGTCGCGGCCCGATGCGGGCAATCTGCTGCCGCTCGGCATCGCTCTCGGGCGCCTGGGCCGCCTGCTTGAGCAGCGCGTGCGCTTGCTGGTACTGGCCGTCTTTTTCGAGCACCCGGATGGCCCGACCACGGGCGCCAGGGAAGCGGCAGCGCGCGTACAGGGCGTAGGCATTGTCCCAGTCCTTGCATTTTTCAACGTGCTGGGCGATCTGGAACAGCAAGCGCTCGCGCCGGCTGTTGATCCAGTCATTGTCAAACACGTCGCGCGGCAATGCCTCCAGCACGCTGGACAAGTCCTCGCCAGCTTCGAAGCGCTGCTTGCACGCGTGCAGTGCGAGATAGTCGTCCACGTCCTGGCGGTCGCGAAAGCCGCGCGCCGCGCTGGAAAATTCGACCTGCTCGTATTTGAAAACGCCCAGATCGGACAGGACGAATTCGGTCCAGTCCTGGCGCAGATTGCCAAAGAAAATCAGGCGCAGGCGCTCGCACAGCGGCTTGACCAGGATGCTGTAGACCGCATCGCCCGAATCGCGGTACCAGTTGGAAAACGGCCGTGGGTCGCCAAAGTCGGCGCGCAGCGCGGCCAGTTGCTCCCCCTTGCGCGCGCCTTTTTCGTGCAGGGAAAGGCGAAAAATGCTGCCAATTTCGGGTTTGAGCAGCAAGTCGAACAGTTCGTCGAGCGTGATGACAGGGTCCTGCGCCAGCCAGCCGGTGGGCAAGAGATGCCGCGCCGCTTCGACCGGACAGCCAATCTCGGCGTAATTGAGTTTGCTGGCGCGGAAGTGTGTGCCCTTGCGCATGACCATGCGCACGAACAGGGCGCGGGACGGGCGCGGCAAAGCGCAGAAGGTGCCAATAAAGGCATGCTCCTGCGGGGATAGCAGATCGCCGTAGCGCTCGCTGATCCATTCCAATACCCGGTGGAAATTGTCCAGGTAATAGAATTCGTTCTCAAGTACCTTGCGCATCGTGTACTGCCGGACTTCTCGACTAACTGTGATTATGTACAGTATAGCGTCTGACCCCGGCGATGCCCAGAAAATTCCCCGTGCCGTGGTTTTTCAGGGTTCCAGCTGCGGCAGTTCGCGGCATGCCTCGTCAACCAGCGCCGAGCAGGGTGCGGCCAACTGGCGCGCCGGTGTCAGCAGCAAGATGGACGCAATCAGGTCCACATCCGGGTCCGGGGCGGGCAGATGGGCGCCGTCCGGCATGGCATCGGCGTGTCGCGCAGCGGCTTGAAAAGGAATGGGCATGCCAAGGGGATCCCTGAGCTTGCCCGGCGTCCCCGACGCTTTGGGCGTAGGCGGCGCATCGGAGACAGCAGCAAGCACAGCGCTGGCCGCCGGTTTGGCCCCCGGACGGGTTGCCATTCTGCTCTTTTTAGGCGGCACCGCAGGCGGTTCTTCGCGGCTGACTGCTGCGACCGGCAAGGGACGCGGGGTGGTCACGTTCTCGTGCACGATCAGCGCCAGCGCGGCCAGCAGGGCGGCAATGGGTACGATGCTCAAGACCAGCAAGGAGATGCGAAAGCGCGCGCTGGTGCGCGGCTGGTCGCTTTTAATTTTCCGGCGGTAGGGTTTAGGCAGGCTGAAATCACTGGCGCTGATGCTGCGTCGCGCCGGCTTTTTGCTGGGGGCGGTGAGCGTATGGTCGTCGGTGGGGGACACGGCATGCTCCTGTTCGGGAAACTGTTCCTAAGTTGAAACATTTCGCGCCAGGCCGTACTGATCTAAGTCGCGCTAGAGCAATTCATTGATTCGTCACAACTAGCGAAGCCTCCCCACTCTCAATAATGGGTTTTTGGAATTTCTTTCAAAGGCCCGCCATGAACCCCACCCGTTTGCTGTGCTGTCTGGCTACCTTGATTCTGCTTGCCGGCTGCGCCACGGCGCCCGAGCCAGCCAAAGCGCCACCGACTCTGGGCGCCCTGCTGCAAGACGCGGAAGCCGCGCTCAAGAACGGGCACCAGCAGCAGGCACTTGCCATTTTTCACGGCGCCAGCCTTGCTTATCCGCGCAACAAAGCCGCCTTCATGCGCATCGCGCAAATCCAGTTTGAATGCCACAACTACGGCGAGACCATCGCCAGCGCCCAGCAAGTTCTGGAGCGCGATCCAGATGACATGCTGGCGCACAGCCTGGTTGCCGTGAGCGGCTTGCGGGTGTCAAGCAAGGCCCTGTCCGATCTGACCATCAAGAACCATCTCACCGGCAGCGTGCGTGCCGAAGCCCAGGACTTGGCCAAGCTGCTGCGCGCCAGCATTGGCGGCGACATCATCCTGCCGGCGCCCAAGGCAAAGCCGGCCACCATCGAAGCCATGAAATAGGAGAATCACATGAACGTACCGAAACAATGTTTCGTAGCCGGCTTGCATGCGCGCAAGCGGATAACGGCCCTGATGTTGCTGGCCGTGATTTGTGCGGGCGCGCTGGCCAGCGGCGTTGCGCTGGCCTGAACCCGTGTCTTACCGCGCTTTTTTGCTGGCGACCACCTGCTCGGTTGCCTTGGCGATCTGGGCCTCCACAACTTGCACCGCCTGGCGCGTGGCCTGCGTGACTTGTTCGTAGCCCTGGAAGGCATTGTCGATCGCTGTCTTAATAATTTCCACCGCGTTTTCCGAACCCGGCTTGACGTTTTTGGTCACGTCGTAGATCAGCGCCGACAAGGTACTTTTGGCTTCGGCGATGTGCGCATCTGCCGCGTTGGTAAATTCGGTGTGGATGTCGTCGATGATGACCTTGAGCTGCTCGCCGTATTCCACGGTCGCTGCCATGCCCGGTTGCGCCTGCGCCGCGGCAATCGCCATGGCGGCTTTGGGATCTTTCGCCTTGCTGATTTCCTTACCGGCCGCCATCGATCCTTCGACCGAATTTTTTGCCGTCGCCATATTCAACGCGACCACTTGCTCTACGCCATCAACCGCTTTGCTGGTCAACGCGCTGAAGGTCATCATTTGAAGTTCAAAAAGTGTCTTGGTGGCGGATGCAAATTGTTCGGGATTTGTAAACATGGGCGTCTCCTGAGTATTGGAATGGGTGCTGCGAGCGACTGAAACAATCTCCTTTAACGGGGTGAGGGGGCAGGTTTGCTGCAATGCGGATCTTTGAAGGCGTCGCTGGCTTTTTCCCAGCCGGGGCCGAGCGGGGTTTGCGAGCAGACTTGCTTGCCATTGAGCTTGCTGCGCCATTTGAACCAGGGCGCAGGGCCAGCCACAGCAGCTGCGCAGGTGCATGCCACGAGGGTGATGAGTGCAATTGCTGGAATCTTTTTCATCTTATTGCCGAGCATAGCCGGTTAACGGGCCATGTCAAGCCCGATACACTTAAGCGGGCAGGGTGAAGCCCGGCGCCACCGCCGGCAACAGCAGGGTAAACACGGAACCATGGCCCGTTTCGGTATGCAGTTCGATGCGCCCGCCCAGAATACCGGTCACGATATTGTGGGTCACGTGCAGACCCAGGCCGGAGCCGCCGGAGCCAAGCCGCGTGGTGAAGAAAGGATCGTACACCCGCGCTGCAAGCTCCGGCGCCATGCCGCTGCCAGTATCGCCAACGGCGATGGCGAGCAAGTCGCGCGCGCCGGCACGCACGGTCAGTGCAATCGTGCCGCTGGCATCAGGGGCGAACGCATGGATAAGGCAGTTATCAAAAAGATGATTGCAGGCCTGCGCCAGCGCGCCAGGATAGCTGTCCATCACCAGCGCACGTTCGATGGCGATCTCCAGCGTAAGCGGACGGGTGCCGATATTGATGCGCAGTTGCGTCGCCAGGTCGTCCATCAGCGCGCTCAAGGAAAACGACCGCCGCTGCGACAGACTGTGATCGACCGCCAGCTGTTTGAAGCTGGCCACCAGGGCCGCGGCGCGCTGCAGATTACGCATCAAAATCGTGTTTGCCTCATCGGCCTGGTCCAGATAACGCTGGAGCCCGGAGCGCCGCAATCCTTGCGCCATGTCGTCAGCCAGCGCCTGGGCATGTTCGGCCATGGTGCTTGCCACCATCAAGCTATTGCCCAGGGGCGTGTTGAGCTCGTGCGCAACGCCCGCGACCAGGGTGCCGAGCGCCGCCAGCTTGTCGCGCCGCACCAGTTCCTCCTGCGTCAGCGACAAGGTATCAAGCGCGGCCGTCAACTCGGCTGTGCGCACGGCCACCAGATCTTCCAGGTGGGCGCGGTGCAAAGTTAGTTCCCGTTCGCGCCGCGTGCGTTCAATGGCGATCCCGGCCAGGTGGGTGGCAACAGCGATCAAACGCATGTCATCGTCGGTGGGACTGCGCACTTCGCGGTAATACATGGCAAACGTGCCAAGCACCTGGTCGCGGTCCAGGTAGATGGGCGTGGACCAGCAGGCGCGCAAGCCGTAGGGCGCCACCAGATCTTTGTACGGTGCCCACAGCGGGTCGCTGGCAATATCGGCCACGATGACGGTTTGCTTGCGGAACATGGCAGTGCCACAAGAGCCCACGCCGGGACCGATGGCCACGCCATCCAGAGCAGCCATATAGGCTGCAGGCAGGCTTGGGGCGGAAGCGGAACGCATGGTGACGCCGTCGTCGGCCAGCAGCAGAACGGAACACAGCACGCCATCGGACTGGCTTTCGATCAGGCGCATCAGCTGGTCGAGCGTGTCGCCCAGTGGCGCGCCGCGGGCGACCATTTCCAGCATCCGCCCCTGGCCGACACGCAACTGATCGGCGCGATTGCGCTCGGTGATATCGACAAAGCGGATATGCACCAGGCGCCGCGTGGCCATGGCCAGCCGGATCATGCGCACTTCGCAGGCGATGGGGCGGGCGCTGGCATGCCGCAAGGTGGCATCAAAGCCGACAATGGCGCCGGCAAGCACGCGCCCAATCTGGTGCGCAAACAGGGTGTGCGAGCAAGTGCCGTCGGGCTGTTGAGGTGGAGACAGATCGCTCAGGGAACCGCCCAGGAGCGCTTCGACCGGCATGCCGAACAGGGCGGCGGCCTTGCCGTTGGCGTGGGCAAGCTGCCCGGCATCGAGATCGAGCAGGATGACGGCATCGGGCGACGATTCCATCATGACCCGGTAGTCCACCGTCAGTGCTTGGCTGTCTGGCACGCACATCCCCGGCAAAAGCGAAGAGTTTCAGTGTAGACCATTTAACATCATCGGGGCAAATTGTGTCGCCCAACGCAAAACGCCGCAGCCTTTTGCAAGGACTGCGGCGTTCAACGAATTCTGCGGGAATGGACTAACCCGGTAGATGGTGCCCACGGAGGGACTCGAACCCCCACACCTTGCGGCACATGGACCTGAACCATGCGCGTCTACCAATTCCGCCACGTGGGCACTGATACAACAAAACGCTACTGCTTCAAACTAAAACGCCGCAATCATGAACGATTACGGCGCATCGTTACGGTACTGCTTTCGCGGAAAACAATCCGGTAGAGTGGTGCCCACGGAGGGACTCGAACCCCCACACCTTGCGGCACATGGACCTGAACCATGCGCGTCTACCAATTCCGCCACGTGGGCACTGTTGCTGCTTGCTGCGCCAGCGTTGCCGCTGACTTCTGCTATCATACTAGCCTTTGAAGTTTTGCGCCAGACTAACTTTCGTTACCCGCGCTGCCATTTCTCCGACTAATCTGCTGCATTTTCTTCCGCTTTGACTTGAGGTCTTCGCGAAAGACCAAAATTATAGCGGAACATTTTGAAATGTCAAAGCCCCGTCAACAGAAACTTCACGCCACGCTGCGTTAGGCGATTTGCATGTACCTCCGTTACACT
Source organism: Massilia sp. CF038 (assembly GCF_900129765.1). Taxonomy (GTDB): domain Bacteria; phylum Pseudomonadota; class Gammaproteobacteria; order Burkholderiales; family Burkholderiaceae_D; genus Telluria_A. Next base: position 378,666 of record NZ_FQWU01000002.1, on the reverse strand, counting down.
ACGCGTATCGCGGTGTCAATCTTAGTCGCGACAGTGGCAATCCACCGTCACCAACAAAAACAAATATAGAGAACCATTGAACCAAATTACTCACACCATTCCCAGCCGCGAGGACATTCTCGGCATCTTCCGTACCGCCGCTGCACCGCTCGACGTGCACGCACTAGCGCGTACGCTCAAGGTCAAGCCAGCAGCGATCGAAGTCCTCACGCGGCGTTTGAATGCGATGGAACGCGACGGCCAGATCCGCGCTGATTCCACCGGTCACTACGCGCTGGCCGACCATTCCGGCTTCATTGCCGGTAAAGTCAGCGCCCACCGCGACGGCTTCGGCTTCGTGATCCCGGATGAGCCGGGCGAAGACCTGTTCCTGAACGACAAAGAAATGCAGAAAGTGCTGCATGGCGACCGCGTGCTGGCCAAAGTCACCGGCACTGACCGCCGTGGACGTCAGGAAGGCACCATTGTCGAAGTCGTCTCTCGCGCAAATACCCATGTGATCGGCCGCTTGCTGAACGAAAACGGCGTCTGGATCGTGGCGCCGGAAGACAAGCGCATCGGCCAGGACATCCTGGTCTCCGGCTCGCCCGGCAAAGCCAAGGCAGGGCAGATCGTCAGCGTCGAGCTGATCGAGCAGCCCTCGCGCTTCAAGCAGCCGGCCGGCACTGTGGTCGAAGTCCTGGGCGACCTGGACGACCCTGGCATGGAAATCGAAATTGCCGTACGCAAGTTTGGCGTGCCGCACATCTTCTCGGCCGCCGCCCTCAAGTCCGCCGCCAAGCTGCCCGCCGAAGTGCGCGAGTCGGACCTGGCCGACCGGGTCGATTTGCGCGACGTGCCGCTGGTCACCATCGACGGTGAAGACGCGCGCGACTTTGACGATGCCGTCTACTGCGAACCGGTCAAGATCGGCCGCGCCAACTGCTTCCGTCTGATCGTGGCCATTGCCGACGTCAGCCATTACGTCAAACCGAACGACGCGCTTGATGTCGATGCGCTCGAGCGCAGCACCTCGGTCTACTTCCCGCGCCGCGTGATTCCCATGCTGCCGGAAAAATTGTCGAACGGCTTGTGCTCGCTGAACCCCGCGGTCGACCGTCTGACGCTCGTGTGCGACGCCGTCATTTCCGACAAGGGCGAGATCAAGGCCTACCAGTTCTATCCGGCCGTCATCCATTCTGCCGCGCGCCTGACCTACAACGAAGTAGCCGAGATCCTGGGCAACACCGCCGGTCCTGAAGCGCAGCGCCGTCCAGCCATCGTGCCGCATCTGCTCAATCTGTACGACGTGTATCACGCGCTGCAAAAAGCGCGTCTGGAACGTGGTGCGATCGACTTCGAAACCACCGAAACCTACATCGTCTGCAATGCCCTGGGCAAGATCGAAAAGATCATCCCGCGCACCCGCAACGATGCGCACAAGGTGATCGAGGAATGCATGCTGGCCGCCAACGTCTGCGCAGCTGACCTGCTGATTCGCAACAAGCATCCTGGTACCTATCGCATTCACGCTTCGCCAACCAAGGAAAAGCTCACCCAGGTGCGCACTTTCCTGAAGCAGGTGGGTCTGAACCTGAATGGCGGCGACAAGCCGACCGCGGGCGATTACGCCGAACTGATGAAGCAGATCAAGGAGCGTCCCGACGCGTCCTTGCTGCAGACCATGCTGCTGCGCTCCATGCAGCAGGCAGTCTACAGCCCGGACAATATCGGCCACTTCGGTCTGGCGTACGAGGCGTATGCCCACTTCACCAGCCCGATTCGCCGCTATCCCGACTTGCTGACCCACCGCGCCATCAAGGCCATCTTGCTGGGTAAAAAGTACGAGCCGAAAGGCATCGAACTGTCCGGCCTGAACACGACCGTCTCCAACGCCACGCGCAAGCAGCAGGCCAAGGACAAGGCCGAAGGCAAGCAGAAAAACGAAAAAGACCTGACCATCTGGGATGCCCTGGGTGTGCACTGTTCGGCCAACGAACGCCGTGCCGACGAAGCCTCGCGCGATGTCGAAGCCTGGCTCAAGTGCTACTTCATCAAAGACAAACTTGGTGAAGAATTTACCGGTGTGGTGTCGGGTGTGACCACCTTCGGCATCTTCGTGCAGCTCGATGCGCTGTATGTGGAAGGCTTGGTGCACATCACCGAATTGGGTACCGACTTCTTCCAGTACGACGATGCGCGCCACGAACTGCGCGGCGAGCGCACCGGCAAACGCTACCAGCTCACCGACCGCGTCACGGTGCAGGTGGCCAAGGTGGATCTGGAAGCACGCAAGATCGACTTGGTGCTCGCGGGCAGCAGCGTTGCAGCCGACACCGGTGCGGGCAAGCCGAAAAGCGCCGCCCACAAGGCGCTGGACGCCAAGCCGGGCAAGTCGCGCGAGCCGAAAGTCAACACGGCAGGGCGCTACGACTTGGACACGGGCGAAGCCGAGACCAAGCCGCGGCGCAGCAAGGCCACTGGCGGCGCGGCCAAAAAGCCGGTATCGCGCACATCCAAAACGGCGGCAAAAACGAGTAAGTCCAACAAGAATAAGCGATAAGAAGTAATGAAGAATAAAATGATTTTCGGGTTCCACGCAGTGACCTCGCGTTTGCGTCATGAGGCCGCTTCGGTGGAAGAGATCTTTGTCGATGCCACGCGCAATGACCGCCGCATGAGCGACCTGATCGCCGGCGCCAAGGCTGCCGGTGTGCGCGTGATGCCGGTGGAATCGGCCCGCTTGGACAAGATCGTCGGCACCCGCCGTCACCAGGGCGTGATCGCGTTTGCCAGCCAGTTGTCGCTGGCACGCAACCTGGATGAATTGCTCGATGCAATTGAAGGCCCGCCGATGCTGTTGATCCTTGACGGCATCACCGATCCGCACAATCTGGGTGCCTGCCTGCGCGTAGCAGATGGTGTCGGTGCGCATGCGGTGATCGTGCCGAAGGACCGTGCAGTGGGCTTGAACGCTACTGCGGCCAAAGTGGCCAGCGGTGCTGCGGAAACTGTTCCATATATCACCGTGACCAATCTGGCGCGCACCATGCGCGACTTGAAGGATCGCGGTATCTGGCTGATCGGCACCAGTGACGATGCTGATAAAGGCTTGTACGAAGCCGATTTCACCGGCCCGACCGCGCTGGTGATGGGCTCGGAAGGCGAGGGCATGCGCCGCCTCACGCGCGAAACGTGCGATTTGCTGGTTGGTATTCCGATGTTCGGATCTGTTGAAAGTCTGAACGTTTCGGTGGCGTCGGGTGTGTGCCTGTACGAAGCACGCCGTCAGCGCTTGGCCAAAGAAGGCTGATCGACCGCCACTACTACGTAGCACCTGGAGCAGGCTCACCACTACATCGCCCTCGCGAAGGCGGGGGCCCATAGCACGCTGCCGAATTCGGTAACGTGGGATAGGCCCCCGCCTTCGCGAGGGCGATGTATTGGAACGCATGCTTCCCCTGTGCGATGTCGTGGTTTGTGTCGCTGCGTGGTGAGTTCCCGTACCCCGAAGTAGCCCCTTGCGACCAGCCAAGCAAGCCTGGTGCGAATGCGCTACCATGTTCGTATTGCAACAGCTTTTACCTTCCATCCTATGTTCTCCAACCTGCGCGAAGATATCAAGAGCATCATTGAACGCGACCCTGCGGCCCGTAACGGATGGGAAGTTTTCACTTGTTATCCAGGCTTTCAAGCGATCATGATGCATCGCTGGGCGCACGCTTGCTGGGTTTCAGGTCTGAAATGGATCGGCCGCTTCATCTCCTATCTTGCCCGCATCATTACCGGCATAGAAATCCACCCTGGCGCCACCATCGGCCGGCGCGTCTTCATTGACCATGGCTTCGGCGTGGTCATTGGCGAAACCGCCAACGTGGGTGACGACTGCACCATCTACCAGGGCGTGACCCTGGGCGGCACCTCGCTCAACAGCGGCACCAAGCGTCATCCCACGCTCGAACGCGGCGTCATCATTGGCGCCGGCGCCAAGGTGCTGGGTTCGTTCACGGTGGGCGAATATGCCAAGGTCGGCTCGAACGCCGTCGTCATCAAGCCCGTGCCTGCCGGCGCCACCGCGGTCGGCAATCCGGCGCATATCGTTCAAAAAGACGTTGACGCACGTAGCGCCAACCTGTTTTCGGCCTACGGCGTCACACCCAACGGCGACGATCCGCTGTCGAAAGCACTGCATGGCCTGATCAACCACGCCGCCCGCCAGGATGAACAAATCGAACGCCTGACCGCACTGATGAAGTCCTCCGGCATCGCCTGCTCGAGCATGCCTGAATGTGATAAATTGAACTCGGTAGAGCTGAACAAACTCGTCGAGTAAGGAACCTGCGCATGACCCAAGAAACAACGGACGGCGCTGCCGTACTGGATCCGTTCGAGATTCGCGTACTGGCCGTACTGGCCGAAAAAGAAGCGCTCACGCCGGACAACTATCCGATGTCCCTGAACGCCATCACCAATGGCTGCAATCAACTGTCCAGCCGCGACCCGGTGATGCAGCTGTCGGACGAGACCGTGCAGGAAGTGCTGCAAAGCCTGATGCAACGCAAATATGTGAACGGCATCACCCAGGCGGGCGCGCGCGTGACCAAATACGAGCATCGCATGCGCGTCAAATGGTCGCTCGAGCAAGACAAGCTGGCCGTGCTGACCATTCTGATGCTGCGCGGCTTGCAAACTGCCGGCGAGATTCGCACCCGCAGCGGTCGCCTGCACGAATTCAAATCCGTGGCCGATGTGGAAGCCTGCCTGCAGTTTTTGATCGACAAATATCCGCCCATCGTGGCGCGTCTGGCACTGGCACCTGGCACCAAGGAACCCCGTTACGGGCAATTACTCGGCGGCGATGCGGCACTGGCGCAGCAGGAATCCTCCTTCGGTAGCGCCTCGCCATCGGCGCAAGGCAGCCGGGTAGGGCAGCTGGAGCAGGAAGTGGCGGCCTTGCGCAGCGAGGTTGCATCGCTCAAGGCGCAGTTTGACGAATTCAAGAAGCAGTTCGACTGAATGGTCGGGCTCTTCTTCAAGCATCTCGGCGCGATCAAACGGATTGCTTCGCTGCTTCTGCTGGTTTGCATATTTTTGCCGCTCTCCAAGTGCGATGGCGAAACAAATCTGGCAACAGGCAAGCAAGACCCGGACAAGGTTTTTTACGGCAGCGAATTGATCCAATCTTCGGTCGAAGATCTGGCAACAGGTAGCACCCGCGACCTTGGTTTTTTTCTGATTGTGCTCACGGTTTTTCTGGCGCCAGTCGCGACGCTGGCTGCCAGGCGTTTCTGGGAACCCTTGCTGTTGCTGGCTGCATCGGGCTTTGCCGGCTACTTCCTGTTTTATTGGGTGATCGCAATTCCGAACCACGTGATGATCGGCGGCGGGCTTGCTATTGCAGCCTGGCTGGTCCTGATCATGGTCAGTATCGCGCAGCTCATCGAATTGCGCAGGCGGATTCCCATGCCGCCTGCGCTGTCTGCCTGAACCCTAGCTTGCCGCGACAGGCGCCGGCATTTCGGGCGCCAATTGCATTTCCAGTAGCGTATCGTCCGGCCATGCCGGGTCCAGCAATGGCGATTCGAAGCCGTTGCTGAACTCATCGTGCGTCAATTCCCGCCGTCGCTCGCCATAAATCAGCGTTGCTTTGCTGATGTGCTGGGTGGGCGGCAGCGACATATAGATCGGGAGCTTCCTGCACCAGTCTGTTGTCAGCAAAAAGGTGTTGATGGTGGCCCGGACCAGGAACGGGATTTCGGTCTTGATGATGGCAATGTTAACCAGGCACTCGAGCCGCAAGTCGCCCAGCCGGCGTGCGTTGGCGGGCACGCCAGGCGTGCGGATGTCGGCAATTGACATGAACTGGCGGCGCTTGCGATTGAACACCAGTTCGGCGTTCTCGTCGTAAGCGCTCTGGTTGCGCGCTATCGTAAAGCCACCGTCTGCTTCGATTGCCACCGGGATCGCCGGACTGTCTCCAACAATTTTGAGCGTAATCGTGTCGGTTGACTTATCCAGCGTGCTTTCGCGCGCCTTCAGACGAAAGCGCAGTGTGCCGACCGCAGGCGCCAGCTCGCGGTATTCGTCAAACGTGTCGAGCCCGGTAGTGACACTGCGGAACAAGCGCAACTCCGGGTCCTTCATGCCTTTGATCTCGACCGCCTTCGGTGGTTCCTGGGCCAGGGCTGCGGCACTGAACAAGCTGCCGCAGACCAGGACCAGAGCGGCGCCTTGCATCAAGCGCAGGCTCATCCTTCGTCTTTCCAGCGGCGCAGACGGATCGCAGCGTAGATCATGGCGGCACCAATGGCAGCACCGAACCAGGCGTGCGGGGTGGCAAGCGTCATCCAGGACTGGCTGAACATGTCGCCGGCAACAGTCAGGCTGTGCTCGTTCACCATCTGTTCGGGGCTGGCATCGGTCAATGGGAACCAGTTGCCCGGGAACAGGCCAACCAGACCGCGGGCAATCACGTTTTCCACCAACCAGTCGATATTGACACCGGTCTTAAGAATATATTCCGCCCACTTGACGATCACCACCAGGATCACAGGTGTGCCCACCGCCCACAAAAAGACTTTGGAGCGCGCCCACGCCGACACCATCATCAACCAGCCGATGGTTGGCAGCGCCCAGATCAGGTACACGGGTAACAATCCGAGCAGGCGCAACGGTGCAAAGTAGAAGTCGCGGTTGCCGAGCACCAGGCCAAACATATTGATCCCATTGACGGCAAACACGATTCCGACCAGGATCAAGAGGATCAGCGACACCAGGATGCCGATCGCTGCGGTGATCAAGGGAATGACCACGGCCGCAGTGAGCACCTTGGCGGCCACGGTCTGCGTGTCCGACACCGGCAAGGACTTCCAGAACAAAATGCTGCGGTCGCGCCGCTCGTCATGCAGCGCGGACAAACAGTAGAAGAAGCCGATAAAGCCCATCATGATGAACAGGGGAAGGGCGCCACCCAGATACATATTGGCCACGGCATCGGCCACTTCTTGCAGCTTTTCCGGCGGAATGCTCTGGAATGACGTGGTGGTAACGCCATTGTCATCACGAACGATGGTGGTGTTGCCAGTCAGCTTGCCCTGGCTTGCGCCAAAGGCGACCATGCTGCCAACCAGCAGGACCATGACGGCACTGACAATCAAGGGGGCCCAGGCCATCGACCCTTTGTGCTCCCAGAATTCACGCCGGAGCAGCCATTTCATCGTTTTCATGCGTACGTTCCTTTCATGGTGGCGACGAACAGATCGGCCACGCTGATATTGCGGGTTTCACCGAGCGCGGCCAGTTGCGCGCGCGACACGCCATCGAAGAGCATCACCGACTTGCCGAACACCGTGCGCTGGTCAATGGGCTGCAAGGCGTTGGCAGCGTTGAGCTTGTCGCCTGCGACCATGACTTCGGTGTAGCGTTCGCCCACTTCATCCATGCTGGCCGAGAGCACAATCTTGCCTTCGCGGATGAACATCAAGTCAGTCAGGATATGTTCGACTTCCTCGACCTGGTGGGTGGTGATGACAATTGTCTTATTCTCGTCAAAATAGTCTTCCAGCAGATTCTGGTAGAACTGCTTGCGGTACATGATGTCCAACCCCAGCGTGGGCTCATCGAGCACCAGCAGCTTGGCGTCAATGGCCATCACCAGCGCCAGGTGCAGCTGCGCCACCATGCCCTTGGACATTTCCTTGACCTTCATCGATGGCTTGAGCTTGGTGTTGGCCAGGTAATGTTCGGCTTTTTTGCGATTGAAACGCGGATGCACGCCTTCGACAAAATCTATCGCATCACCCACGCGCAGCCAGCGCGGCAAAATTGCCACGTCCGCAATAAAGCAGACGTCCTGCATCAAGGCGTCGCGGTCGGTGCGGGGATCCATACCCAGCACGGTCAACTGGCCATCGAAAGGAATCAGGCCCAGGGCCGCTTTCAGGGTGGTGGTCTTGCCCGAGCCGTTGGGGCCGATCAAGCCAATGATCCTGCCGGCCGGAATGTCGAAGCTGATGTTGTCGACGGCGAGATGCTTGCCGTAGCTTTTGCTCAAGCCCTTGGCGGAAATGACGGCGCTCATGCTGGGGCTCCCGGCGCGCTGGCTTGCAGAAGCTGCTCGAGGCTCAGGCCCAGGCGGCGGATCCGTTCCATCATGGCCGGCCATTCTTCGCGCACAAAGCGCTCGCGCTCGCTGGCCAGTAATTTTTCACTCGCGCCTTCAGTCACATACATGCCAATTCCCCTTCTTTTTTCTACGAGGTTCTCGTCGACCAGTTCCTGGTAAGCGCGCGAGACAGTAATCGGATTGAGTTGGTATTCCGCCGCCACCTGGCGCACGGAGGGCAGGGCGTCGCCTGCCTTGAGCGCGCCATCGAGCATCATGCCGATGACCCGGTCCTTGAGCTGGCGGTAAATAGGTGTGTTGTCGTTCCAGCCGGCAGTCATGTTCTGCCCCCCTGCTGGTGTGCTACTGCTTGCTGCATACAGCCTCCCTGTTGGTGAGGTATCGAAGTGGTGTTGTAGTGAACTATAACACTACAAAAAACGAAGTCAACAGGTTTTTGATATGCATGGGGATGGCGCATGCGCCAGCTCGGGCGCGAGGACGCTGGGGCTCAGGCCGCCGTTTTGCCGTCGAGGTCGTACCGTGTGATGGCGCCGTCAGCGGTGATGGCGATCCAGCCACCGCGTGGCGGTTCGGCATCCGGTTCCCAGTCGGGCAGCACGTAACGCCGCTTGCCGTCTGCTTCGTGCAGGGCTGGGCGGTGGGTGTGGCCGTGGATGATGATTTGGCTGCTGGTGCGTGCGAACAGCGCTTCGATGGCCTGCGGCGCCAGGTCCATGATCTCCATGGACTTGGTGGCATGGGCCTGGCGGCTGCCTTCGCGCATGCCGGCAATGATGCCCTTGCGCTGTTCCAGCGGCATGGCCAAAAATTGCGCCTGCCAGGCCGGGTTGCGCACCTGGGCGCGGAAGGCCATGTAATTGGTGTCGCCCGTGCACTCGGCATCGCCATGCACCAGCGTCACGCGCTGTCCTGCCAGCTCGATCACATGCGGTTCGGACAGCAGGGTCAGGCCCGCTGCATCGGCAAACGCCTGGGACACGAGGAAGTCGCGGTTGCCCGCGATCCAGAAGATGTTGACGCCCGCATCGGCAACCTGGCGCAGGGCGCGCACGACTTGCTGATGGAAGGGGTCGGGAAGGTCGTCGTCGCCGGCCCAGTACTCGAACACATCGCCGAGCAGGTAGAGCGACTGCGCAGCCATCGCGCGTTCTTCAAGGAAGTAGAAGAAGGCCGCCGCTGTGTGCGGCAGCGATGGCTGCAGATGCAGGTCTGAAACAAATAGCGCAAGCGTGCGCGCGGGCATCGTCATGGCAGTGTGACCCAGCGCCGATGCCCGTTCAGCATTACAGTACTTCGATCTTTTCGATGATGACTGGTTCCGCTGGCACGTCGGCGAACATGCCGCTGCGGCCAGTTTTTACCTTGCGAATCTTGTCGACGGTGTCGGTGCCATCAACGACTTTGCCAAACACGGCGTAGCCATAGCCATCCTGGCCTGGGTAGTCGAGGAAGCTGTTGTTCTTGACGTTGATGAAGAACTGGGCCGACGCCGAGTGCGGGTCCGAGGTGCGGGCCATGGCCAGGGTGTAGGTATCGTTCTTGAGGCCGTTCTTGCCTTCGTTTTCGACGGTCTGGTCAGCCGGCTTTTGCTTCATGCCTGGCTCGAAACCGCCGCCCTGGATCATGAAGTCGGCAATCACGCGGTGGAAAATCGTGTTGGTGTAGTGGCCCTTGGCGACATAGTCGAGGAAGTTGGCAACCGTCTTTGGCGCTTTTTCAGCGTCCAGTTCGACAGTCATGGTGCCCATGTTGGTAGTGATCAGTACGGTCATGATGATGTCCAATTCAAAGAGTTATTGTTCGTGTGCGAAGTTCAAGCCCCGTTATTTTACAGGCTTGACGACACTCGCGTTTTTAATAAAGATGGGGACCACCGGCACGTTCTGCTGGCCGCGCACATCGTCCACGACCACGCCTTTGATCTTGTCGACCACATCCTGGCCGGCAATGACCTTGCCAAACACGGTATAGCCGAAGCCATCCTGGCCCGGATAATCGAGGCCTTCATTGTTGGCCACATTAATGAAAAACTGCGAGGTGGCCGAATCGGGATTGGCGGTGCGCGCCATGGCAACCGAGTAGGGCACGTTCTTCAAGCCATTCTTGGCTTCGTTCTTGACGGGTTTGCCGGTCGGTTTGGTCACCAGCTTTTCATCCATGCCGCCGCCCTGAATCATGAAGCCGTCAATCACCCGGTGGAACACCGTACCTTTATAGTGGCCGTTTTTCACGTACGAGAGGAAGTTGGCCACTGTTTTGGGCGCCTTTTCCTGGTCCAGTTCGAGCACGATTTCGCCCATGCTGGTTTTGAGTGTGACCTGTGGCGCGTCGCCGGCCATGACGGCGTGGCTCAGCGTCAGGCCGCAGAAAACGGTCAGGAAACGGGCGAGCAGGGGGATGCGGAACATCAGTGATTCTTGCATTATGGCTTCCTTGGCGGTAACTGTTTGAGGTAAAGTGGCGAACTGGCTGTCAAGCCCGTAACGCAAAAATAAACCTGATCCATATGCGGACAGTCGGGATTTTATCAATGCTATACTTTGCGAAGAACGCCCCATTCTATCAAAGAAGAACAAGACAGAGGGCGCTGACGATCTCGCTGCAATCCCCGATTTCCCCGGTGCGCGCCCATAAGGCGACTGCGTCAGGTTGTCGTATTGCCCGGATCCGGCGCACGCTGTAAACAGTAGAAATCTGATGAGCCAACTTAAGATTTACAACACGCTTGCCCGTGATAAGCAGTTATTCGTCCCAATCGAAGCCGGCAAGGTGGGCATGTACGTGTGCGGCATGACCATTTACGATTACTGCCATATCGGTCATGCCCGCATGATGATGGCGTTCGATGTCATGTACCGCTGGCTCACGGTATCGGGTTACCAGGTGACGTACGTGCGCAATATCACCGACATCGAAGACAAAATCATCAAGCGCGCCGTGGAAAATGGCGAATCGATTTATTCACTGACCTCGCGCTTTACCCAGTACATGGATGAAGACACGGCCGCGCTGGGCATTTTGCCGCCGACCGTGGTGCCGCGTGCCACGCAATATGTGCCGCAGATGCTGGGCATTATCGAGATGCTCGAACAAAAAGGGCTGGCGTACCAGTCCGACGATGGCGACGTCAATTTCGCGGTGCGCAAATTTCCCGGTTACGGCAAGCTGTCGGGCAAATCGATTGACGACCTGGTTGCCGGCGCCGGCGCGCGCGATGTCGTCAATACGGACAAGCCGGATCAAGACAAGCGCGATCCGCTCGACTTCGTGCTCTGGAAGTCGTCCAAAGAATCGGAACCAGCCGAAGTCAAATGGGAATCCAAATGGGGCAGTGGCCGGCCGGGCTGGCATATCGAGTGCTCGGCCATGTCGTGCGCGACCTTGGGCGAACAATTCGACATTCACGGCGGCGGCGCCGATTTGCAATTCCCGCACCACGAAAACGAGATCGCCCAGTCGGAAGGCGCGTTTGGCCATCCCATGACCAATTTCTGGGTGCATAACGGCTTCGTGCGCGTCGACGGCGAGAAGATGTCCAAGTCGTTGGGGAACTTCTTTACCATCCGCGATGTGCTCAAGGTCTTCGATCCGGAAGTGGTGCGCTTCTTCATCTTGCGCGCGCACTACCGTAGTCCGCTCAATTATTCCGACGTGCATCTGGAAGACGCGAAGGTTGCGCTGACCCGCCTGTACACCGCGCTGGCCGACATCGACCTTGGCAGCGGAACGGCGGTCGTGGACTGGAACGAAGCCCATGCCGTGCGCTTCGGCGACGCCATGGACGACGATTTCAACACGCCGCTGGCACTGGCGGCCCTGTTTGACCTTGCCACGGAACTGAACAAGAGCCGCTCGGTCGAACATGCACGTCAATTCAAAGCGCTGGCCGCCGTGATTGGCCTGCTTGAGCGCACGCCACAGCAATTCCTGCAAGGTGGCACGGGCGAGGGCGCGCTGTCGCCAGACGCGATTGAAGCGCAAATTGCAGCCCGCAGTGCCGCCAAAAAGGCGCGCAACTTTGCCGAGTCCGACAAAATTCGCGCCGATCTGCTCGCTGCCGGCATCGTCCTGGAAGACAAGCCGGACGGTACGACCAACTGGCGCCGCGCATGATGGCACTACTCAAGGATAACGTGGGGGCAACCTCCCTGGTGCTGGAAGTACCTGCCTACTGGGAAGAAGCCAAGGCCGAACTCATGAAGCGTGACCGCATCATGAAAAAGCTGATCCCGCAATTTGGCGACCTGCACCTGGTTGGCCACGGCGATCCCTTCACCACGCTGGCCCGTTCGGTGGTAGGCCAGCAAGTAACCACCAAGGCCGCCGACGTGGCCTGGAATAAATTGCTGACGGTCTGTCCCAAAATCACGCCGGCGCAAGTGATCAAGGCAGGTGCCGAGCAATTGGGCGCCTGCGGCCTTTCCAAGCGCAAGACCGAATACATTCTCGATCTGGCCGACCACTTCAAGGCCAAACGCGTGCATGCGAACCAGTGGGCCGAAATGGACGACGAAGCCGTCATTGCCGAACTGGTGCAGATTCGCGGCATCGGACGCTGGACAGCGGAGATGTTTCTGATATTTAATCTGCTCCGGCCGAATGTCCTGCCGCTCGACGACCCCGGTCTGATCCAGGGGATCAGCCAGAATTACTTCTCGGGCGAGCCGGTCTCGCGCAGCGATGCGCGCGAAGTGTCGGCCAACTGGGAGCCGTATCGCACGGTCGCCACCTGGTATTTGTGGCGTAGTCTGGATCCGGTGTCACAAGATTAATGCAGCGGTCAAGGCCGCGCCAATTCCCTGTTTTCGGCACGATTCCGGTAGAATAGCGCCTGTATCAGCCGTACGGCAAGATTTGTTGCGGCTAAAATAATACCCGGAGGTAGAATGATTAAAACGACTTTCCTCAATTTCGAGCAGCCGATTGCGGAACTCGACTCCAAGATTGAAGAGCTGCGTTTCGTGCAAGACGATTCGGCCGTCGACATTTCCGAAGAAATCGACCGCCTGGCCAAAAAAAGCCAGCAGCTGACCAAAGATATCTACGCCAAGCTCACCCCATGGCAAGTGTCGCAGATCGCGCGCCACCCGCAGCGTCCGTACACCATGGACTATGTGAACGAAATTTTCACCGACTTCCACGAACTGCACGGCGACCGCTCGTATGCGGACGACCTGTCCATCGTGGGCGGCCTGGCCCGCTTCAATGGCCAAGCCTGCATGGTGATCGGCCACCAGAAAGGGCGCGACACCAAAGAGCGCGCCATGCGCAACTTTGGCATGCCCAAGCCGGAAGGCTACCGCAAAGCCATGCGTCTGATGAAGCTGGCGGAAAAATTTGGCCTGCCCATCTTTACCTTTGTTGACACCCCTGGCGCCTTCCCCGGCATTGACGCCGAAGAGCGCGGCCAGTCCGAAGCCATTGGTCACAATCTGTACGTGATGGCCGAACTGAAAGTGCCGCTGATTGCCACCATCATTGGCGAAGGCGGCTCCGGCGGCGCGCTGGCCATTGCCGTGGGCGATGCCGTGCTGATGCTGCAATACGCCACGTATTCCGTGATTTCGCCGGAAGGCTGCGCCTCGATTCTGTGGAAGACCTCGGAGCGCGCCTCTGACGCTGCCGATGCACTGGGCCTGACCGCGCACCGTCTGAAGGCCATGGGCCTGATCGACAAGATCATCAACGAACCGCTGGGCGGCGCCCATCGCGATCCGAAGCAGATGGGTGTCATGCTCAAGCGCGCACTGGCCGATTCGCTGCGCCAGTTCCAGGGCATGAAGACCAAGGACTTGCTGGAAGCGCGTCATCAGAAACTGATGAGCTACGGTAAGTTCAAAGAAACGACGCCGGCCGAAGAGTGAGCCAGCAGCAAGCCGGGACCATCCCGGTGCAGTTCGCGCGGGCGCTCGACGCCCTGCGCGGCGTTTCCGCCGACCCCATCGCCGTTGCCTACAGCGGCGGCCTCGATTCCTCCGCCTTGCTGCACCTGGCGCATGCCTACGCGCAGGCGCGCGGCATTGCCGTGTTCGCATTCCACGTCCACCACGGCATCAGCCCGAATGCCGATGCCTGGCTCGCCCATTGCGGCAGCACCAGCGCCGCACTTGGCATCGAGTTTGAAGCAGCGCGCGTGGTGCTGGAAAAAACCAAATCCGGTGTCGAAGCGGCGGCGCGCAAATTGCGTTATGCGGCGCTGGGTGCCATGTGCCGCGCGCACGGCGTGCGCCTGATGCTGACCGCGCACCATCTCGACGACCAGGCCGAAACCGTGCTGCTGCAATTGCTGCGAGGTTCAGGCACGGCAGGATTGTCCGGCATGGATGCGGCCAACGCGGCCCCGGAATTGCTGGACAATCCAGACCTGGTGATGGCGCGTCCCTTGCTGCCGGTGTCGCGCGGCGAGCTCGAGGCCTACGTCAGCGCGCATGCGATTGCGTTCGTGGAAGACGAATCGAATACCCATCCCCGTTACGCGCGCAATGCCTTGCGCCACCAGGTCATGCCGGCCCTGGCGCAAGCGTTTCCCGGCTACCAGGAGCGCTTTGCCCGCAGCGCCGCGCACGCCCAGTCGGCCCAGCGGCTGCTGACCGAACTGGCCGAGCAAGACCTCGCTGCCAGCCTGGTCGACGACTATATCGACGTGGCCAAATTGCGCGCGATGAGCCTGGACCGCGCCTACAACATGCTGCGCCACTGGTTTGCCTTGCGCGGCTTGCGCATGCCTTCAACTGCCTGGCTGACCGAAATGGTGGCCCAGCTGGTCGAGGCTCGGGTCGACGCGCAATTGCTGGTGACCCACCCCGACTGCCACATCCGGCGCCACCGCGACCGCTTGTTCATCACGCCCAAACTGGCCGACCTGGCCGGGCAGCGCGACCCGGACGACGAAGGCATCCTGGTCAAGGAGGGCGCGCGCTTCCGCTGGAACGGCGAGGCCAGCCTGGCGTTCCCGGCTTACGGCGGCGTGTTGCATATCGAAACGGCGGAGCAGGGGTTCGATTCCGCCTGGCTGCGCGCCCAGCCATTGCAGATCGACTTCCGCCAGGGCGGCGAGCGCCTCAAGCCGGCAGCCAACCGTCCGACCCGCGCGCTGAAATACCACTACCAGGCCTGCGACGTGCCGGCATGGGAGCGGGCCCGTTTGCCGATCGTCAGCAGCGGCAAGGATTTGCTGTTTGCCGCCGGCATCGGCATGGATTGCCACCACTTCGGGACCGGTTCCGGGCCCTTCGTTTCTTTCCGTTGGGAATCAAGTTTAGCCTGACGACTACGCGATGTAGTAATTACCTTATACCCAAACCGTATAGAATTACCCTGCTGGGCGTATTGTTTTTTTGCATCGCAGCATGTAGAGTAAAGCTCCTCCTTTTTTCTTCTTGAGCGGAAACTTCACTCTTATGGCTTTAATCGTCCACAAATACGGCGGTACGTCGATGGGCTCGACGGACCGCATCAAGAATGTCGCGACACGCGTTGCCAAGTGGCACGACGCGGGGCACCAGATCATTGTTGTGCCATCGGCCATGTCGGGCGAAACCAATCGCCTGATTGGTCTGGCCAAGCAAATCATGGAACAGCCTGATCCGCGCGAACTGGACATGATTGCCTCCACCGGAGAACAGGTTTCCGTCGGGCTGCTGTCGATGGCCTTGCTGGCCATTGGCAAAAAAGCCGTGTCCTACGCGGGCTGGCAAGTGCCGATCAAGACCGATTCGGCCTACACCAAGGCGCGTATTGAATCGATCGACGACCAGCGCGTCAAGGCTGACCTGGCCGAAGGCAAGATCGTGATCATTACCGGCTTCCAGGGCATTGATGCCGACGGTAATCTGACCACGCTGGGCCGTGGTGGTTCGGACACGTCGGCCGTGGCGATCGCCGCCGCGATGAAAGCTGAAGAGTGCCTGATCTATACCGACGTCGACGGCGTCTACACCACCGACCCGCGCGTGGTTTCCGAAGCGCGCCGTCTGAAGACGATTACGTTTGAAGAAATGCTGGAACTGGCCTCGCTCGGTTCCAAAGTGCTGCAGAGCCGTTCGGTGGAATTCGCGGGCAACTATCGCGTACCGACCCGCGTTTTGTCGTCGCTGACCGATCCCCTGATGCCGCTGGAAGAAGAAGCCAACTCGGGTACCCTGATTTCGTTTGAGGAAGATACACACATGGAACAAGCCGTCATTTCTGGTATCGCGTTCAACCGCGATGAGGCAAAAATCACCGTCCTGGGCGTGCCGGACAAGCCGGGCGTGGCGTACCACATCCTGGGACCGATTGCCGATGCCAACATCGAAGTCGACATGATCATCCAGAACCAGTCGGTGGAAGGCAAGACCGACTTCACCTTCACTGTCAGCCGCGGCGAATACGTCAAGGCCATGGGCGTGCTGGAAGCGGTGAAAGAAGAAGTCAGCGCCATCACGCTGGTGGGCGACGCCAAGGTATCGAAAGTGTCGGTGGTGGGCGTGGGCATGCGTTCGCACGTGGGCGTGGCATCGCAGATGTTCCGTACCTTGTCGGAAGAGGGCATCAACATCCTGATGATTTCCACCTCCGAGATCAAGATTTCGGTGCTGATTGATGAAAAATACATGGAACTGGCGGTTCGGGCCCTGCACAAGGCCTTTGATTTGGAAAAAGCATAACTTTTTTCGAAAAAAGTGGGCGTGTTCCATTGACCAAACACGCTCCCAGCCGGTACCATTGCGGTCTTCTGATCTGGTGAAGTTTTCCGGATAAGAAAGGAGACGTGGCCGAGTGGCCGAAGGCACATCCCTGCTAAGGATGCATAGGGCTTATACCTCTATCGTGGGTTCGAATCCCACCGTCTCCGCCAGAACGAAAAGAAAATGGCCTCCCCTGCGGGAGGCCATTTTTTTTTGTTCGGACGGAGCCGGTGGGATTCGAAGACCCGCCCCTACCGGGGCGGGGCTCTCCGAATCGCCCATCTTCCGCCGCTTCGCGGCGGGGCGCCTGAGGCGCCCTCCGCCAGGGACCCACTTTGCTGCCGCTGTGCGGCAGCGCGCCGCAGGCGCCGAAAAATTTCTGCTGCGCAGAAATTTCCCTCCAACATCACCCCGCAATTAACGTATGCTGACAAAAAAGCTCAGCAAGAAACACGATGCAACCCAGAACGCCACATCGACTGCACCAACTGCAAAAACAAGCTGCAAATGAACATCCCCATCCCATTATTCACCGCCATTTTCATTGCAGCAGTGCTGTCACTCCAAAGCACAAGTTTAGCTTCGGAAATAGACCGACCGCTGACGAAGACAGTGGCATCACTGATTAAGAAAGCCGGCTCAGGCGATCACTCGGCAGCGGAGAAGCTCGCCAATATCACCCATGGAAGCGCGGCCGCGCAGATCGGCGACACCCAATTAGCCGCACTGGCGGCCCTGTTGGATTCCCCCAGTGGGGCGGTGCGCTTATGGACTGCCGCCGCCCTGGGAAACTTCGGACTTCGCGCGGCAATCCATGCCCCCAGGTTGCAGCACATCGTTTCCAGTGAAGCATGTAACATGACCGGAATAAGTGCTGCAGCTACCGCCAGTGTCGCTTTAGAAAAAATGGGCATGACACCGAATCCGCCCGGTTGCAGGCGCAAATCGAATGCGTCAGCACCCGGCGAATAGGCGGTGTGGCGCGGTCAGGTCGTCAGGGGCGCTACGTCGTTTGTTCCGGCACCTTCGCAATCACCTTGATCTCGAAATTAAACCCATACAACCACGTGACACCAACCGCGGTAACGGTTGGATGCGGTGCTTGTCCCCAGAACTCCTGCACCACAGGCCAGATTTGTTCAAATTGCGCCTGCGGATCGGTCATGAACACCGTGACGTCAAGCACATCATCGAAAGTGCAGTTGGCCGCTCCCAGCACCGCCAGCAGATTTTGCATCGCGAGCCGGACCTGCGCCTGTAAATCGGGCTCGGGCGACCCGTCCTCGCGGCTGCCGACCTGGCCCGACACAAACAACAGCCCGTTGGCGCGCACCGCCGGGGAATAGCGGTTCTTTTCATACAGGGCCTGCCGACCCGGTGGGAATACAACATCGCGTGCAGTCATGATTTTTTCCTTGGTTATGCCGCACAAATGGCGGCGCTGACCACACTCTACGGCCTGCCTTTGTCCAGATAAACACGCGGTTGCGATAAGAACTGTTTGTATAATCCAAACAATCGCGAAGGAGAAACGATGGACAGGTTCGACACAATGCGGGCATTTGTGCGGGTGGTTGAAGCGGGCAGCTTTACCAAAGCCGCTGCCACCCTCCACATGAGCCGTACTACCGTGACCCAACTGGTGCAGCAACTGGAAGCACGTCTGCAGCTGAAGCTGCTTCATCGCACCACGCGCAAAGTGAACGTGACCGAAGATGGCGCCCTGTATTACGAGCGCCTGGTCCAGCTGCTGGACCAGATTGACGATGTGGAAAGCGGCTTGCCTGGCGCGTCGGCAAGACCCCAGGGCCAGTTGCGGGTGGATGTGCCAAGTCCGCTGGCGACCTTGATCCTCATGCCGGCTTTGCCGCAGTTCCACGCCAAATATCCCGACATTCAACTGGAACTGGGGGCCAGTGATCGCAAGGTCGACCTGATCGAAGACCGGGTCGATTGCGTCGTGCGCGGCGGCGAGATGACTGACCAGGCCCTGGCCGTGCGCCAGATTGGCCAATTGGCGCCGGGGGTGTACGCGGCACCGGCATACCTGGAGCGCCACGGCATCCCTGCGCATCCTGAAGAACTGCAAGACCAGAGCATCGGATCGTGCGCTACCGGTGGAGCAGTCGCGGCTACTTTCCTATTGCAATGCGGCGGGAGCAAGAGCGCATCACGATTCAAGGCCACCATGTGGTCGCCACCGACGACGGCAACGCTTACCTGGCTGCCGGCGTTGCCGGCATGGGCGTCCTGTGGCTTCCCGATTACATGGCGCTGGCCCAGGTGGCGTCGGGCGCTCTGGTACGCTTGTTCCCAGACTGGTCGCTGGAGCCCATGCCCTTGTATATCGCCTATCCGGCAAACCGGCATCTGAGCAAAAAACTGCGTGTCTTCATCGATTGGGTGACCGAACTGATGGCGCAACATGCACCTGTCAGTGCGCACGTTGAGCGAATGCGAAGGTCCTGATCCGCCGGATCTCTGCCTGCAGCCGAACCGGCGCGTCGAAGTGAGCATCGAAGGCACGAAACGGTAAAGGCAAAGTTAATTTACATCGTCCTCGCGCAGGCGGGGACCTATAGCACCTCGAACAACTTCGGTAACATGGAATGCGTCCCGAGTCGTCGGACCGCCGCCTTCGCGAGGACGATGTAGAAGTCAGCTCTCAGGCGGCATCATGTCGCATTCATACAATTTTCCCCGCCGCGTTTGCGCTATCGTTGCCGCAAACGAAAAGGAAAGCAATGGATACGACATTGGAACACGATGGCTTCATCGTCACTTCGGTGGATTCGCTGCTGCAGTCGGCCCGCACGGGCAGCCTGTGGTACATGAGTTTTGGCCTGGCTTGCTGCGCCATTGAAATGATGCACGCGGCATCCTCGCGCTACGACATGGACCGCCTGGGCATGATGCCGCGCCCCTCGCCACGCCATTCCGACCTGATGATTGTCGCCGGTACCCTGACCAACAAAATGGCCACTGCCATGCGCCGCGTGTACGACCAGATGCCTGAGCCGCGCTACGTCATTTCCATGGGCTCGTGCGCCAACGGCGGCGGCTACTATCACTACAGCTACTCTGTGGTGCGCGGCTGCGACCGGATCGTACCGGTCGATGTGTACGTGCCTGGCTGCCCGCCCACGGCGGAAGCGCTGCTGTATGGCCTGATCCAGCTGCAGCGCAAGATCCAGGGCCCGCGCAGCGGCAGGGCGCCCAACGAACTGGCACGCTGACAAGGCTGACCGTTGGCCAGTGATAAGATGGCCGTTCGCGCGCAAGCGATGGCGGGGCGGACCAGCATGATGGAACAGGCAATCCAGGACAGATGGCGCATGTTGTGCGCGCCCGCGCCATCGCTGCGCGCGCTGGTACGCTATTACCACGTCGAATCGGGTACCCCTGGCCAGGTGATGATTCCTGCGTCGCCGTACCCCATGCTGACCTTCATGCTGTCAGGCGGCTCGGTGGTGCACGGCCCTGGCGCCGTCACCACACTCTACACCGGGCCCTTGCTGTCCGGCCCCCAGTCGACTGCCATTGCAGCGCACTGGCTGCCCGGCACCCGCTTTGTTTCGGCGATCTGCGCGCCGGCCAGTTTTGGCACCTTGTTCGGGGTCGACCTGGCGGAGCTGCGCGACCGCTCAGTACCGATCGACATGGTGGCCCCGCATCTCCATAGCGCCACTCTGGCCCACATGCTGCACGGTGCAGTCTCGCCGCGTGCCGCCGTCGCTTGCATGGAAGGATGGCTGCTGAACCTGGCGCGCCAGCGCGAAATGCGGCTGCTGGGCGGCTTTGCGCTGCCCGGAGCGATGCTGTTCGCGCCGGCCAGCGAGATTGCCCGCCAGGTTGGTTTGAGCGTGCGCCAGCTCGAACGCAAGCACCGCACTGCGTACGGCCTGACCCTGGGCGAAAACCGCCGCATGGCGCGTTACGTCACCGCGCTCGGCATGCTGATTCGCCAGCCTGGCCAGCGCGGCATCCTCACCGGCGTGGCCAATCTGGCCGGCTACCACGACCAGGCCCATATGATTCACGACTTCCGCCAGATCCTCGGCATTGCCCCCGGCGCGCTGCTGAGTGACACCGGCAGCGGGGAAGTGGATGTGCTGCGCTTGCTGCGTTACGACGCCGGCGAGACGTCGCTGGTTGCCGCCCCGGCCGATATGTTGACGTAAAAAGAAGAACAGACGGCAATAAAACATTGACTCAGCGGCGCAAGAGTGTAATGTTCATAATATTTCCTGCATTGATCACCATCAAACACATCAGGCTTGTCGACGCGCTGGCCGTGCTCGGCCGCCTCGGAGCGAACATGCTTAGATTCAAAACTTGCGCGCCGCTGGTTGGCGTACTGTTGCTGCTCAACGCCTGTGCCAACCAGCCCTTGCGGCTTTACAGCGAAACGCGGGACCAGCAGGGGCAAGCGGTCAAAAAGGCCTGGGCTGAAGCTGAGGTGGACAAAGTGATCGCGGTCCAACGCGAAAATAATGTCCGTCTGCTGGCCGAGCAGCTCGCTGCCGAAGACCGTATTGCGCTTGCCAGCCGCGACGCCCAGATTCTGGCCCTGGTGTTTGGCGATAACGACGCGGGCAGCGCCGATCCCGCCCAGGCCTGCGCCGCGTGCACCGTGGCCGCATTGAATACATCCATCGGCGAAGACGTGATCACTGCCGCCGGCAGCGAGGCCGCGCTGACCGACTGGCGCGACAACCAGGCCGAACTTGCCAAATTCAAGGCCGCGATGGCCGATCGCGAAAAGGAACTGCGCCGCTTCGGTTTTGAAATGCCGTCCTGCGCCGACCTGGTGTCGGGCGAGGCGAGTGCCGCCTTCGCCCCGTGGATCGCTGCCCGTCCTGGCATGGACGGCGCTGTCATCAAGCATGCGCTCGATACGGCAGGGCAGCGCTGCCAGGCTGAAACGGCACGCGTCGCCGAGTTCGACCGCAAGAAAACACCGTTCGCGGCGGCCAGCCGGCTCGGCATCACCCGCGCCATGATCGCAGCCGATGCCGCCGCCATGGAACAATTGCGCGCAGCCTCGCTTAATGCGCGGAACGCTTACCGTATTGCGGCCGCCGACTACGCCGATCTGGCAGCCCAGCTGGGCACCAACCCCAGCCCGGACGCGCGCGCCAAAGTCAAACAACTGGCCGAGACGGTGCGGGCCAGGTTCGACGTCATACTTAAACTTGATGACGTCTTCAGCGCCCAATTCGTGGCCAAGGAAAAGCGCGACGCGGTGGGCGCCTTCCTTGGTGCCGTTGCCGACACCAAGGCTGGCGCGCAGCCGCCGGCAGACACGGGCCGCGCTGCCATGGCCCTGATTCTGTTGCCCGATCTGGCTGACCATACGCGGTCCTGGTTTGCCGACGCCAAAAAACCGCTGCTGGTCCCGGCAGTGATGCGGCGTAATTTCGAACAGCTCAACCTGGAAGCAGCCAACCGCCGCATCGCGGCAAAACAAACCCGGCTGGCACTCGGTCAGGCCAAGTTCGATGCGCAACTGGCCCAGGCAAAGGCGTATCTGAAGGCGCGCGGCTCGCTGTCGCGCCTGACGCCGGCAGCACTGCAGGCCCAGACCCGCAAAGTTGATGCCTTGCCGCAGCTGGAAGACCGGCGCCGCATCCATGAAGCGCTGGGCATTTATTTTGATGCCAAGGGCCGGCTTGACGCGGAATGGCGCAAGGCGGATTACAAGATCATGGCGGCCGATCAGGAGGAGCAGCTCAGCCTGGCGGAGGTCAATGTGCGGCAATGGCAGTCGCTGATCGGTTCCTCGGTCGACCAGATGGCGCAATTTGGCGCCACCGGCGTCAAGAGCGAGCATGTCATCGGCGCACTCAATAGCGTCGCCTTGCTGATCATTGCTGCGGGAGTCAATTGATGAAAGCCTTGTTTGGGATCGGGTGCGCACTCGTGCTCAGCGCTTGCAGCACCCCGAAAGTGGCCATGGACCAGGCCAACAACACGGTTGGCCTGCTGTCGCAGCTGGACAATGAACTGAACCAGTTCCGCCAGGTGCAGGAGCGGATTACCGATCAGTCGTTGGCGTCGCTGCGCAAAATTGAGGTGCGCACGGCAAACGGTGCGATTGATACCGCTTCGCGCCTGCGCCTGCATCGCATTGCGCGCGATCCGGTGGGACCCGCCTTGTTTGAAACGGTGCGCGACTCCGCCGATGCGCTGGCGCGGGACCGCGCCAGCGCACAGCTGCAAAGCGCCGAGATCGATGCCCGCCTGGCCAAGCTGATGCAGCCTCTGCCGCAAAGCGCACAGGGCATTGCAGCAGTACAGCTGCCGATGGCGGCAATGGGGACCGAACTGTCGCACAAAACCCGCCTGGCCGAGAGCCGGCAGTTCTATGAAGAAGTCAAAGCCGCGGTCGAGGCCAACAAGAAGAAGATCGCCGAAGCCGACAACAAATAATGCAGAAAACCCATCCTGGAGGACATCATGGCAAGCGCCGGTGAAACATACATCCTGAATTACTTCCTCGCGCTGGACGCTGCGCGGGCAGGGCTGGACGAGGCTGACCGGCAGGCGGAAGATACCAGCCTGCCAGAGCGCGAGCAATTGCTGGCGCGCGTAGCGGGCTACGATATCGAACGCGAAATTGCGTTGCTCGAAATTGCGCACGAGACCTTCATGGCCAAGTTCAGCGGCATCAAAGGCCCGCCGGAAGAAGTGGTGGCGCGCGCCATCGACCTTGCCGCAGCCCTGGCCGACAACATCGCGAAAAATCTGACTGCGGTGGCGATTTTGCAGGCTGTGACGGCGACGGCAAACGCCTGGGTGGCGCTGAGTGATCCGAGCCTGGCAAAGAGTGGCGGCGAGGCTCTGAAAAAAACCGCCCCGGCTGCCCAGCCGCAGGTTGCAGTGGCAGGGCGCAAGAAAAAACGCATCTCGACTATGGCCTGGCTGAATCGGCTGAGCAAGGACACCGCCGATTCCTGAGCTGCAGGCAAAAAAAAGCCCACCGCGAGGGTGGGCAAATTCCAAAATCTTGTGAGAAATTGGAGGAGACGGAGTAATCATGCTGCATAGCCGCAAATATGTAAACAGCGGCATCTAGAGATTTGTTTCTAAAATCAAACAAAAGCCCATTCGCCAAGCAAAATTCTTCGCTTTCACATTATGCGGCGTGGAAAGTACCGTGATCTTTGTTGATGGCCTATTTATTACATTGTCGCAATACTCACATAGCGGAAACGATTGCCAGGATTTTGCGCTGTTGATAGCATGTACCAGACAGGGGAGAAACCGTTTTCCCTACCGTTTGAATCGAGGCATACGTGCAAGCATCTGGTCGAATTCGCGTGGCATTAATTGACGACAACGATTTGACCCGGTCCGCGCTGCGCCTGGCCTTGCCGCCGGAGTTGACCGAAGTCGTTGCCGAGGCCAGCAGCGGCCGCACCGGCCTGGAGCTGTGCCTGCGGGAAAAGCCCGATATCGTTTTTCTCGACATTGTCATGCCAGGCATGGACGGACTTGACGTGCTGCCCGCCATCAAGGACGCGCTGCCCATGACGGAAGTACTGATGGTCACGGCCAACAACGACCGCAACTCGATCGAGCGCGCGGTCACCAGCGGCGCTTCCGGCTTCATCATCAAGCCCTTCCGGGCCGGCACCGTCGAAGACGCGGTCAAAAAATCCATCGCCAACCTGCAGCGCAAGCGCGCCGAACGGGACAACCGAACATGACCACCAGGGCGGCTGAGCTGGGCGGACTGCGCCAGACCATGAGCCGCTTGCTCCCCATCATCGTGCTTGCGGTCGTCTATTACGGCGCCGCACGCCTGGGTTTGATGCTCGCTTTCGCGGGCAGCAACGCCAGCCCCGTGTGGCCCCCGTCGGGCCTGGCCTTCGGCGCCCTGCTCATTGGTGGCCTGCGCTTGTGGCCCGGCGTATTCATTGGCGCGGTGGTTGCTAATATGGTTGTGTTCTACGCGAACGGCGTCGCGCAGGGCGCGCATGCCCTCCTGATCTCGGCTGCCATTGCCGCCGGTAACACTGGCGAGGCGGTCCTGGGCGCCTGGCTGCTGCGCCGCACGGCAGGCGACACGACGCCGCTGACCCAGCTCCAGCAAGTCTATAAATTCGCCATTATTGGCGCTTGTGCCTGCGCGGTCAGTGCGCTGGTGGGCAGCTCGGCACTGTTGTTTGGCAATATCGTCCCGGTGGGCCTGATCTGGACCGTGCTCGGTACCTGGTGGCTGGGCGATGTGGTGGGCGTGCTGGTGCTGGCGCCGCTGGTGATTGCGTGGCGCCAGGCCGGCGGTGGCAGCCTGCGCGCCTTGCTGCGGGCAGAAGCGCTGCTGTCCCTGGCTGGTCTGTGCCTGGTGCTGGTTGCCATCTTTGGGCACAAGGTGCAACCCGACGCGGCCGGCCGCTGGGTGGCCTACATTCTGGTGCCGGCCCTGGGCTGGGCCGCGTTTCGCCATGGCCGGCGCGGCACCACGTTCGCTTGCCTGGTGATTGCCAGCGGCGCGGTGGCCGGAACCACCCAGGGTCTGGGTCCGTTTGCCACCGGCACGCTCAACGATGCCTTGTTCGGCATCCAGACCTTCGTCGCCCTGTGCTGCCTGGTGGGGATGGTGCTGTGCGCCGACCTGTATGAAACGCGCGAACGCAAGGCTGAAGTGCCGCTGCGGCACCGGCTGGCGGCGCACTGGCTGATTCTGTTTGTGTGCGTCGGCATGACCGTACTGGTGTGGCAGATGGTGTCGGCCGCCACCGAGCATCGGGCGCGCGACCAGTTCAATGCGCGCGTGGCCAGCCTGCAGCAGCGCATTGCCGAGCGCATGCGTACTTACGAGCAAGGCTTGCGCAGCGCCAAGGCGCTGTTCAGCGCTTCCGATTCGGTCGAGCGCAAGGAGTGGCAGTTGTTTGTCGACAGCATGGCCATTTCGAAAAATTTCCCGGGCGTGCAGGGGTTTGGCTATGCCCGCGTGGTGCAGCCGAGCCAGCGTGCGTTTGTCGAGCGCGACGTGCGCGCCGAAGGCTACCCGCAGTTTGCCATCTGGCCCAAACGCGACGGCGAGCGCGCCCTGGTCATTGTTTACCTGGAACCGTTCACGCCCCAAAATCAGCGTGCCTTTGGCTTCGACCTGCTATCCGAACCGGTGCGTGCGCGCGGACTGCTGCAAGCCGAGGCGTCAGGCGAAGCGGCCATTTCAGGCCGCACCCGGCTGGTGCAGGAGAGCGGCGTGGCCGAGCAGGCTGGCTTTCTGATGTTCGTGCCGGTGTACCAGACGGGCTACCCCCTCGCCACGGCCGAACAGCGGCGCGCAGCGCTCAAAGGCGTGGTGTACAGCCCGTTTCGCATGAACGATCTGATGGAGGGCGTGCTGCATGCGGCCGTCAATGACGTGGCGCTTGAAATTTTCGACGGCGACAGGATCGGTCCCGCTTCGCCCATGTACGTGAGCACGGTACGTTCGGCGCAGGAGCAGCGCGACTATCCAAATCCGTTTACCACCGTGGTGCCGCTGCATTTGCAGCAGCACGACTGGACCATCCGCGTGACCTCGCTGTCGGGCTTTGAAAGTGCGGTCGACCGGCAGAAGGCACAAATCGTGCTGGTGGCCGGTACCCTGATCAGCCTGCTGTTCTTTGGCGTGGTGCGGGCACTGGCCGCGCGCGAGGAATACGCTGCCGCGCGCGCCGTGCAGATGCAGTCGGCGCTGGTGGCGTCCGAACACAAGTTCGAATCCCTGGTCGATTCGGCGCTGGAGTTTTCCATCATTGCCACCGACCTTGACGGCGTGATCCGGGTGTTCAGCATCGGTGCCGAGCGCATGCTCGGCTATGCGGCGGACGAAGTAATCGGCAAGCACACGCCGGCGCTGCTGCACTTGCCGGAGGAAATTGAAGCCCACGATGCCGAGGTCAGGCGCACACATGGGATCGAGGGCAGCGGTTTCTCTCTGATGGTCGCCACCGTGCGCCCCGGCCAGGGACAGCAGCGCGAATGGACCTATGTGCGGCGCGATGGCACGCACGTGCCTGTCAGCCTGGTGGTGACGGCCATTTGCGACCCCAGTGGTGAAATTACCGGTTACCTGGGCATTGCCCACAATATTGAGCAGCAGCAGCACCTGCAGGCCTCACTGGTCAGCGCCAAGGAACTGGCCGAGGCGGCCAGCCGCGCCAAGAGCGAGTTCGTGGCCAATATGAGCCACGAGATCCGCACCCCGATGAATGCGGTACTGGGCATTACCCACTTGCTGGGCAAGACGGCGCTGGCGCCCGAACAGCGCAAATACCTGGACATGATTCGCAATTCCGGCCAGTCGCTGCTGGGCATCATCAACGACGTGCTTGATTTTTCGAAAGTGGAAGCGGGGCGCATGGAGCTGGCGCCCGAAACCTTCGAATTGAACAGCGTGCTGAACATGTGCGCCTCGATGATGGCAGTCAACGCCGGTAGCAAGACGCTCGAGCTGGTGGTGTCGGCCCAGCCGCAGCTGCCGCCACGCCTGTTCGGCGATGCGCTGCGCCTGCAGCAAGTGCTGACCAACCTCACCTCGAACGCCATCAAATTTACCGACGCCGGCGCCGTCGCCCTGTTTGCCGAAGAAGCAGGGCGCGATGGCAGCACCGTGCAGATCCGCTTTGTGGTGCGCGACACCGGTATCGGCATCGATGCTGCGCAGCAGGCGCGCCTGTTCTCGCCGTTTACGCAGGCCGACGCCTCCATGACGCGGCGCTTTGGCGGCACCGGCCTGGGCCTGACCATTTCCAAGAGCATGGTGGAACTGATGGGCGGCACACTGGCCATGTGCAGCACGCCAGGCCAGGGCAGCGAGTTCACGGTCACGCTGCCGTTCGCCATCGTTGGCGACAGCAGCGCCATGCCGGACCTGCCGGACAATTTGCGCGACGTGCGCTTGCTGTTCATCGAGGCCAGTCCCATCAGCCAGCGCGCGCTGACGGAATCCGCACAGGCGCTTGGTTGGCACAGCAATGTGGCGGCCTGCGGCGCCGACGCGCTGGCTGAGCTGAAAGCGTATGGCGGCATCACCTGCCCGTACGATGTGATCGTGGTCGACGCCAGTCTGCCTGATATGAGTGGCCTGGAGGCGATTCGAGCCTGCCATGCGCTGGGTGGCGTGCAAGGCTTGCCGTTTGTCTTGCTGGCCAGCGCAGGGCGACGCCAGCAGTCGGGCGAGATGCAGGGCGTGGACGGACGCGGCACATTCCTGTTCAAGCCGGTTACCCGCGATGGCCTGACGGAAGCCATCGCCAGTGTCCTGTCGCTGCCCGCCGCGCCAAGCAAGGCAGACCATGGCCGGGCCGAACCTGCCCGAGCCCAGCTGGGCAATTTGCGCCTGCTGCTGGTGGAAGACAATGAACTCAATCAGATCGTCGCGCGCGGTATGCTGGAAGCGGAAGGCATGACCGTGCGCGTCGCTGGCAACGGCCAGGAAGCGATCGATCTGCTGGCGCTCGATGCCCGTTTCGACCTGATTTTGATGGATGTGCAAATGCCGGTGCTCGATGGCCTGGCTGCCACGCGCCAGATCCGCCATTCGCTCAAGCTCGGCATGCCCATCATCGCCATGAGCGCCGGTGTGCTGTCATCGGAACGCCAGCAATGTCTGGAGGCGGGCATGAACGATTTTGTGGCCAAGCCGATTGATGCCGCGTCGCTGTTTGCGGCGCTGAAACGGCATGCGCCGGCTGTCAATGGCATGGTGTCCGAAGTGTTTGACGTGCAAGCGCTGATGAAACTGAACGAAAAGCATCCCGAGCGGCGCCAGGAACTGGTCGGACTGATCGGCCGGGTGCTGGCCAAGGCCGGGCCGCAACTGGCCGCGGCGCGCGCGGCGTATGCGGCCGATTCCCATGTTGAGGCGGGCAAGGAACTGCACAGCTTGCGCGGCACGGTCGGCATCGTCGGTGCGCGCCGCTTCATTCGGGTCAGCTTGCAGCTGGAGGAATTGCTGCGCGAAGATGCTGGCGGGGCGGCGATCGTGCCCTTGTTCGAACAGCTCGATCGCGAGCTGGCGGAAACCGTTGCCACCGCCGAGGCGTGGCTGGCCAGCATTGGCCATGCCACGGTGGTGTAGCGCTAGTTTGCTGGGCCTGTTATACAGTAGTAATTTGTGTTGCTATTTTGCCCCAGGAACGGCACTCATCGCTTTTGACAGCGAAAACGCTGCATCGTCCTGATCGAGCGACCAGGACATGATGCCGCCCAGCCCCCGCTGGCGCAGATAGGCCACCTTTTCGGCGATTGCAGCCGGATCGTCATAGCTCCAGAACGTGTTGTCCTGGTACGTCCACAATTGCCGGGTGACCGGATGACGGAACACCGGGGCCGCGCTCTTGACGATGGCGCTGTAGCGTTCGGCGCCTTCTTCGAAACCGGTGGCCGGGCCGGTGGCGCTTTGGTACAGGCCGTTGTTGGCAGCGCCCACACCCGACCAGCCACGCGCGTAAAACGGCACGCCGATCACGATTTTGTGCGCGGGAATACCGGCCTTGATCATGCGGGTCACGCCACGGTCAACGCTGGGGTGCGTCGGGTCGGGGCTGGCAGGATCGGAAAACAGGTTCGAATGGAAATCCGCCGGCCCTTGCTTGTTCCAGGCGCCGTGGAAATCGTAGGTCATCAGGTTGACCCAGTCCAGCGAACGCGCGTAGCGCTCTGGCTCGGTCGCGTCGGTGGTTTGCTGCCCGCTGTTGAGAGCAGCCGTCAGGTAGTAGCGCTTGTTTTGGCGCTTGCCCAGCGCGTCGAGCTGCTTGCGAAACTCCGCCAGCAGCAAGGTGAAATTGCGTTTGTCCTTGGGGCTGACGCTGTTGTACGCCATCAGGGGCACGCCCGGATATTCCCAATCAATGTCGATCCCATCGAACATGCCGGCAGCGGCGCCTTTGCCGCCGTGGCCATCCAGCGGGGTCAGGTTACCGAGGATATAAGTGTCGATGCAGGACGCGACCAGGGTCTGCCGGCGCGCCGCCGTCGCCGACGCATCCGAGAAGTAGCGCGACCACTGATAGCCGCCGAGCGCAATCATGACCTTCAATTTGGGGTGCTTTTGCTTGAGCTGGCGCAGCTGGTTGAAGTTGCCCGCCAGCGGCTGGCCGGCGGCGTCGGCGCTGCCATCGACTGACTCGGCTGAACTGTGCCGCCTGGCATAGTCGAGCGTGGAGCGCATGCCGGTGCCGTCACCCGCTTCCTTGACGTCGCGCCCGCTGTCGCAGCGGAAGCTGCCGTCGTCCATCTTGTAGACATTGCCAAAGGAATAGTTGAGATAGGTAAAGCGTGCTGCCGCACCTGACTGGTCAAATTGTTTCAGGCGAAAGCCATCCTCGGCGCTCCAGGCCGTGTAGTAGGAGCCCACTTCGGTGGCGCCCGCCAGCGCGGCATGCAGAGCCAGCAGGAGGGGCAGGACGGGCAGCAGGCGACGCTTCATGGTGATCCTTTACAGTTTGAGTTTGCAGTTAATGGTGTTCAGTTGTCCGACCAGGGCCACAACGGCGGCCGAAAAGACCAGGGCAAACAGCAGCGCCCCCGTGCCGCGTACCAGCGGTGCCGGCCAGGACAGGTCGAACAGCGCCATCAGCGAGCCCAGCACGAAGGGAATCAGGTAGGTGACGAGCGGACTGCTCGCGGCCGGCTCGACCAGGGCGGTCCAGCCCCGCAGCTGGCGCATCTCCGTCAGCCAGTAGAGCAGGGCGAAGGCGCCGCAGCACAGGGCGGCGCAATACAGGGCCCAGGGCGGGGTACCGCCGATCTTGGAAACGGGATAGACCAGGTGCAGCAGGTAGCCCACGCTAGCCAATGACACCGCCAGCACCAGGGCGCGCCGCAAGCGCGTGCCTGCGCTGGCATCCTGGTGCAGGTCGAAGAACAGCAGTGCGCACAGCAGCCCGGCCAGTACGATGGACGTATGGGTGCCATGCATGGCGCTGACGTGCAGGATATTGAAGGTGGAACTGACCGCAAACAAGGCCACGCACAGGCCGATGGCAAACGCGAGTAGCAGCGCCCGCCCGCGTGCCAGCTGATAGATCAGACTGCCCGCCAGATAGGCCCAGCCGATGCAGCCGAGGATGCCCCACCATTGGGTGGTCATCCAGCCGCTGCCGTCATCGCCGCCGCGGTAAAGCGCAGCCAGTGCAAGCAGGGCGAACAAGCCGACGGCGCGCCAGAGCCGCTCGGCGACTGCGCTGCGGCAGCGATACGCGCCCCACACCAGGGCCACGGCCGCATAGAAAGCAAGCGCCCACAACGCAATTGGCATGCCCATCGCCTGTTCGTTATAGCCCGACTCCATATTGACCATGAACAGGCCCATCATGATCAGGCTGGCAGCGCGCCAGCCCACATGGCGCTGCAATTGGGCCGGCGTGTCACCTTTGCCAATGCGCCCGTTCAAGGCGAAGGGAATCGACATGCCGACGGCGAACAGGAAGGCAGGAAACACCACGTCGGCCAGTCCCATGCCATCGACTTCAGCCGTCACATGATGGATCCCGGCAGGAATGCCGCTGGCGCCCGCCAGGAAATTGACGAACAACATCAGGACAAAGGTCAGGCCGCGAAATACATCAAGCGAAACGACGCGTCCCGACGGAAGGCGGTTGATCGGTGCCTGCATGGAAGCGTTTCCCTTTTGTGTCAAAACGCGCCCACGTTAGCATTTGCGCCATGCAATGCCAAGGACAATTCGAACCCTTCAGTAAGTGGTATTGAAGGTGATGCGCAAGCTGGGCAAGAGGGCGGGGTGCTGTGGCAGGGTGCCAAGGGTAGGCGGTTCGGGCCGGCTGGACAGGGGCCAGGCGACCGCGATCGACAGATGATGGGCAGGCGGCAGTAAGGCCGGCGCCCGCATGGCCGGGCGCCACAGGGACCCTTGCGGCCGGGACGCATAGTGAAAGGAAAGCAGGGCCACGCTGGACACCTCGGGCTGGATACGCTGGCGCAGCTGCGCCGGTTCGGTCATCTGGTCTGTTGCAAGGATGCTGCCCAAAGGACGGGCGGTTGCGGCGATGGACCACCAGGCGCGTTGTTGATCGACGTGCTGGGCCTGCACGCAAGCGGGCAGTGCAGCGGCAAAGGCAAAGCGGAGAAGGGAGGTTTGCATGGGTTGCCGCCTTTCTGACGAGTTTTTATCAGAAGGTACGGCAAGCACGTGGTTGCCAAACGGAAATTATCTGGACTTTGATATGCCTCAATCGCCCATGCCACGCGCGTGTGGCTTTATTTCCTAAATGGATTTATTTGCCTGGATGGCTGCGTCCAGAAAGTGCAGCAAAATGTCCGGCGCTTCGCTGTCAATGCGGGGTGACATGCCGTCGCGGTCCGGATCGAGGTCGGTCACGCCATCCTCGCCGTAGGAAAACGAACCCAGCATTTCCTGTACCGGTTTGCCGTAGGTGCAGTGGCACTGCATGCAAATCACGCGCATGCGCGGGCTGCGGTCGGTTCCCTGGATGAGCAAGGCCTCGAACTTGATGCGCACACCCTGAAACGTGGCTTCGATGCTGCCGTTGCTCAGGATGTCGGACACGGAAATGGAGCGCAGTCCCGCCGCGCCCTGAAAGTAGCCGTGCGCTCGGGTGAGTCCGTTAAAAGCGGTGTAGAGCGCAGGCGCGGCCTGCTGCAAGCGGGCAAATTGCGCCAGTCGTTGTTGCATGATCAAGGCGTTGCTCCGATCTGGAGGTGCCGAAACGGTCTCGGCGATGTTCCATCATACTCCTTAACGGAAATTAATTGATTGGCAAAACTTCGGCCGTGGCCAGCACGGCTGCTGGCTCAGTGAGAGGATGCGGGCGGCTGAACTGTTCAGTGAGGAAAGTGGCAATCCGGGTCTGGGTCGCCTCCAGATAGGGGATGTTCAGGTGGTCCGATTCCGGCACGGTTTCGTCCAGATGCAACTTGCCCAGTTTGGCCACCAGCAAATCGGTATGCGAGTGGGGCACGATGTCGTCAAACGCGGCGCGCAACACATAGGTGGGTGCCGTCAGGGCCGGCGCATACTTGACCGATTCAAAGCGGTGCCGCAGCACATATTCCACCGGTACCGCCCGGAAGCGGCGCTTGGCGATGGCCAGGATCGAATCGTAAGGGGTAATCAGCACCACCGAATGTACGGGGCGCTCCATGGACACTTGCACAGCCACGCCGGAACCGAGGCTGCGACCAACGACGGCCACCCGTTTCGGATCGACATGGTGGCGCTCGGACAGCCAGTCGAACAACAGGCGTCCATCTTCGACCATGTGCTGCTCGGCCGGATCGCCCTGCGAGGCGCCGTAACCGCGGTAATTCACGGCCAGCACCGCCATGCCGGGGAACAGCTTGCCGGCATCGCGCACCACCCACGACACTTCTTCGGAACGGCCGCCAAAGTAAATCACGGCGGGATGCGGACCCGGCACTTGCGGCGTCATCAGCCAGCCCGACAGCTTGGTGCCGTCGGTGGCGCGCAGCACAATCGGACGGGTGCGGTGGCCGCTTGAGCGCGGCTTGTCGACTTCGCGCTTGTTGGTCGGGTTGAACACCAGCCGGCGTTGGCTTGCAGCAACTGCCGCCGTCACACCGACCCACAATACGCTGAGCGCGCCGGCAATACTTGCCACTTTTCGGGAATTATTCATACAGGCAAGTTTAACCTAGTCTGGCGCCGTCCTATATGCGTTGCTTCACCTTTGCGCTAACTCAGCGGTGCCGTGGCCCTGATACAACGTCGGTTCAGTGCGCCATCAGGACGGGGGCCGTCATCGCGCCGAGCACGGTTTCGGTCACCCCGCCGAGCAGCAGTTCGCGCAGGCGGGTGTGGCCATAGCCGCCCATGACGATCAGATCGGACTGCTGGTCGGCCGCGAGCGACAGCAAGGCCTCGCCCACGTCAATACCGGTGCGCTGCGCAGTGACCGTCACAGTGATGCCATGGCGCGCCAGATACAGGGCGATGTCGGCGCCGGGCTGGGCGCCGTGCGTTTCGTCGGCATTGAACACCGCCACGCAGACCTCGGCAGCGCGCACCAGCAAGGGCAGGGCGGCAGTGAGGGCGCGGGTGGCTTCCATGCCGCCGTCCCATGCCAGTAGTACCTTGCTGCCCACCTGCGCAAACGTGCCGGCGTACGGCACCACCAATACCGGTCGCCCGCTGGCCAGCATCGTATAGGCTGGCAGGCCCGGCGTGACGCGCGCGCTGGCGTCCTTGACGTCGGTCTGGCTCACGACCACCAGGTCGGCATAGCGCGCCTGCAGCACCAGCGCGCTTTCGGGGTCGTCGTTCAACAGGCGCGACTCGAACGAGTCGACCCCGACAGCGCGCGCAACGGCGTCAAACTGCGCCAGCGCGGCGCGATTTTTGGCCTGCATCGCTTCCACGTGCATGGCCACCACCATCTGGCTGAAATCGACATTGTCGTTCGCATAGACATAATGCGAAATGCCGGTCATGGCAGCGCCGATCAGGTGGGCGCCGTGTGCGCGCGCGAGCGTGGCGGCAACTTGAACGCGAGACGCGCAATGGGGCGATGCATCCACGTGCACCAGGATGGTTTTGTAGGACATGCGACTGACTCCACAAGTTGATTGGACTTCGCCAGCGTATGCGCTAGCATGAGGAGCGTCCAGCCACAATTGTTTCAAGCAAAGGAATCTTGCGGCGAATTTGATGCACATCAACTGAAAGCCATGTCCTGCCGTCTACTCTGCATTTGCCTTAATAGAGAAAGCATACTGCCCACATGAGTGTCAGGAATCTGCAGCACCTGTTTGCCCCCGCCTCCGTGGCCATTATCGGCGCTTCCGAGCGTGCCGCCAGCGTGGGCGCGACCGTTTTGCGCAACGTTGTCGGTGGCGGCTTCAAGGGGCATATTTACCCCGTCAACCCCAAGTACGATACGCTGGGCGGCCTGCTGGCGTATCCCGACGTGCGTTCCCTGCCGGAAGCACCAGCACTGGCCATCATCTGCACGCCGCCGGCGACGGTGCCGGCCATCGTGCGCCAGCTGGGCGAACGGGGCACCCGCGCGGCTATTATTCTGACGGCGGGGCTGGGCAGCATGGTCGACGCCCAGGGCAGAACCCTGCGCCAGGCCGCGCTGGACGCAGCCCGCCCTTATGTACTGCGTCTGCTGGGGCCCAACTGCGTGGGCATGCTGGTGCCGGGAATCGGCCTCAATGCCAGTTTTGCCCACACCAACGCCTTGCCCGGCAAGCTGGCCTTCGTGTCGCAATCGGGCGCGCTGGTCACGGGCGTGCTGGACTGGGCCAATTCACGCGGCATTGGTTTTTCCAAATTCATATCGCTGGGCGACAGCGCCGACGTCGACTTTGGCGATCTGCTGGACTACCTGGCCAGCGACCCTGCCACCAGCGCCATCCTGCTTTACATGGAAGACGTGCGGCACGCGCGCAAGTTCATGTCGGCGGCGCGCGCTGCCGCGCGCAGCAAGCCCACCCTGATACTCAAAGCCGGGCGCATGGCCGAAGGCGCGCGCGCCGCCGCTTCGCACACGGGTGCACTGGCCGGATCGGACGATGTGTACGACGCCGCCTTCCGGCGCGCCGGCATGCTGCGCGTGCTCGCCACCGAAGACCTGTTTGCGGCAGTGGAAACGCTGTCGCGCGCGCGGCCCCTGTTTGGCGAGCGTGTGGTCATTCTGACCAATGGGGGCGGGCCGGGCGTCATGGCCACCGACGCGCTGGTGTGCGGCAAAGGCGTCATGGCGCAGCTGAGCCAGGACACACTGACCAAGCTTGACGCCGTGCTGCCAGCGACCTGGTCGCGCGCCAATCCAGTTGACATCATTGGCGACGCGCCGGCTGAGCGCTATGTGCGCGCGCTGCAAATTCTGCTCGACGACCCGCAGACCGATGCCATCCTGTTCATTCATGCGCCCACCGCCATTGTGCCCAGCGCCGACATCGCACGCGCCATCGCCCCCTTGGCACAGGGCTCGTCGCGCAACATCCTCGCGTGCTGGCTGGGCGGCGATGCCGTGGCCGAGGCGCGCCGCATATGCGCCGACGCCGGCGTTCCCACTTTCGGTACGCCCGAAGAAGCGGTCAACGCCTATCTGCAGATTGTGCAGTTCCGCCGTAACCAGAACCTGCTGATGCAGGTCCCCCCGTCGGCCGGTACCGGCTTTGTGGCCGATGTCGACAAGGCGGCCGGCATTGTGCGCGGCGCTATTAACGCGGGCCGCGCCTTGCTGAGCGAACCGGAGTCCAAGGAAGTGCTGGCTGCCTATGGCATCGCGGTGGTGGCCACGCGCAGTGTCGCGAGCATTGACGAAGCGGTGGCGGCCGCCGATACCATCGGCTATCCGGTTGCCATCAAGGTGCTCTCGCCCGACATTACCCACAAAAGCGATGTGGGTGGCGTGGCCCTCGATCTGGACAGCGCGGCGGCCGTGCGCGCGGCCGCACTGCGCATGCAGAAACGCCTGCTTGAACTGGCGCCGACGGCCCACCTTGAGGGCTTTTCGGTCCAGCAGATGGCGCGCCGGCCCGATGCGCATGAACTGATCATCGGTGTGGCCACCGACCCTACTTTCGGGCCGGTGATCCTGTTTGGCCAGGGCGGGGTGGCAGTCGAGGTTACGGCCGACCATGCGGTGGCACTGCCGCCGCTGAACGTGGTGCTGGCGCGCGACATGATCAGCCGCACCCGGGTGGCGCGCCTGCTGGCCGGTTACCGCAACCGCAAGCCGGCCGACCTGGACGCCATTGTCTGGATCCTGATGCAAATCTCGCAAATGGTGGCCGACCTGCCCGAGCTGGTGGAACTCGATATCAACCCGCTGCTGGCCGACAGTGCCGGCGCCATCGTGCTCGACGCGCGCATGCGGGTGGCGCTGGCCGACAAATCGGCCAGCACGCTCGACCGCCTGGCCATCCGGCCCTACCCGCGCGAGCTGGAGCAGCAGATCGAATGGGAAGGCAGGCCGCTGTTGCTGCGCCCGATCCGGCCCGAAGATGGCGTCGCCCACCAGGCCTTCTTCAATGCGCTGACGGCCGACGACGTCCGCTACCGCATGTTTGTGCGGGTGCGCGAACTGCAACCTTCGCAGCTGGCACGCTTCACGCAGATTGACTACGACCGCGAAATGGCATTTATTGCCACCCGGCCTGGGCCCGACGGCCTGGCCGAGACGCTGGGCGTGGGGCGGGTGGTGGCCGACCCTGATAACATCGAGGCCGAATTTGCCGTCACGGTGCGCTCCGACCTGAAAGGGCATGGCCTGGGTCCGATTTTGATGGAAAAGCTGATTGCCTACTGCCGCCGGCGGGGCACGCGCGCCATCGTGGGCGAGGCCATGCCGCAAAATGCGCGCCTCATCAAACTGGTGCGCAAACTGGGTTTCGACGTCACGCCCAATCCGGCTGACGACACGATGCACCTGCGCCTGCCCCTGGAATAGCGCCCGTTTGGCCGTTTTTGATGCACCTCAAGGATTTTGGCGACCCTGATCAATAGACTCGCACCATGTCAGATCAGGAGTCTCTTAGCATGCTTGCAACATCCCAGCCCGTTACACGCCAGTTCATCCCAGTGCAGAATCTGCAGTTCGATTCGGCGCTGATCCGCAAGCTGACCAAGTCCGGTCCGCGCTATACCTCCTATCCGACAGCCGACCGCTTCTCATCCGAGTTTGGCTACCGCGATTACTTGAAGGCGGTGGCCGGCCTGCGCACCAAGGGCAGCGCCAAGCCGATGTCGCTGTACGTACACATTCCATTTTGCGACACCGTGTGTTACTACTGCGCCTGTAACAAGATCGTGACCAAGAACCGTGACAAAGCCAGCGTCTATCTGAGCTACCTGAAACGCGAGATCGAAATGCAGGGCCGCCTGTTCGCCGGCATGAACCAGATCGAACAGCTGCATTTTGGTGGTGGTACGCCGACCTACCTGTCGGACGAGCAGATGGGCGAATTGATGGCGCATCTGCGCCGCTGGTTCCAGTTTGCGCCTGACCAGGTGGGTGAGTACTCGATTGAGGTCGACCCGCGCACGGTGTCGCGCGAGCGCGTGCACAGCCTGCGCCAGCAAGGCTTCAACCGCATCAGCCTGGGCGTGCAGGATTACGACCTTGAAGTGCAGAAGGCCGTCAACCGGGTGCAGCCAGAGCACGAAACCCAGGCCATCATCGACGCGGCGCGCGAGGCTGGTTATCGCTCGGTCAGCATCGACCTGATTTATGGCCTGCCGCGCCAGGACACCGCCACCATGGCCAGGACGCTGCAAAAGGTGATCAAAGCGGCGCCCGACCGCATCGCCGTCTACAACTACGCGCACATGCCGCATTTGTTCAAACCGCAGCGCCGCATTCTCGACAGCGAATTGCCCACTGCCGACACACGCCTGGCCATGCTGGAGCTGTGCATTGCCACCCTGACCGCGGCCGGTTATGTCTATATCGGCATGGACCATTTCGCCCTGCCTGGCGACGACCTGGCCGTGGCGCAGCAGCAGGGCCGCCTGCACCGTAACTTCCAGGGCTATTCCACCCACGCCGAGATGGATCTGATTTCCTGCGGCGTGTCGGCCATCAGCGCGGTGGCGGCCACCTACAGCCAGAACGTCAAGACGCTCGATGCCTACTACGACCTGATTGACCGTAACGAGCTGCCCATCGAACGCGGCATCGCCCTGAACATGGACGACGCGCTGCGCCGTTCGATCATCCAGATGCTGATGTGCCAGTTCGAGCTGTCCACCTCCGCCATCGAGCAAGCCTACCCGATCGATTTTGCCAGCTACTTTGGCGCCGAACTGGCGCAGCTGGACCAGTTGCAGGAGGACGGCCTGGTGACCCTGGAGCCGGGCTGGATCAATGTCACGGCGCGCGGCCGGCTCCTGATTCGTAATGTGTGCATGGTGTTCGACCGCTATCTTGGTACCGGTGCGGCCGGCCCGCGCCACTCGCGCACGGTATAGCAATGAGCGTCAATCTGCTACCGGTATTCCTGGTCGGGCTGGCCGGCAGCGTCCATTGCATCGGTATGTGCGGCGGGATCGTGAGCGCGTTTTCGCTGGCGCCAGTCGCGCGCGCACCGTTCCCGGTGGCAGTGGTGAGCGACCATGCGCCGCGCGCCGCTGCCGCCAGTGCGCGCGTGCTGGCCTACAACGCCGGGCGCATTGGCAGCTACGCGGTGGCTGGCGCCATGGCCGGTGGCCTCGCCAGCGGCGCAGGCACCCTGGCCGGACTGGCCGAATGGCAGGCCGCTGGCTACTGGCTGGCCAACCTGATGCTGGTGCTCCTTGGGCTGTACCTGATGGATGCCTGGCGCGCACTGAGCGCGCTGGAACAGCTGGGGCAGGGCGTATGGCGCCGTTTGCAGCCGCTGATGCGCCTGATCCTGCCGCTCGACAGCCCGCTCAAGATGTTTGCCATGGGCGCCCTGTGGGGCTGGATCCCGTGCGGCATGGTCTACAGCGTGCTGCTGACCGCCATGTTCAGCGGCTCGGCGGCAGGCGGCGCGGCCGTGATGGCCGCTTTCGGTCTGGGCACCCTGCCGATGCTGCTGATGCTTGGCCTGGCTGGCGCTGGCTTGCACGCTACGCTGCAGCGCGTGCCCGTGCGGCGCGCCGCTGGCGTACTGGTGGCCGGCTTCGGCCTGCTTGGCATGGCGCGCGCCATCATCGGCCTGCCGCACGGCTGGCTCGATGTGCTGTGCGTGAACGGGGCGATGGCATGAGCGCGGTGCTGGCCCCGCTGGCGTGCCATCACTGCGGTTTGCCGGTGCCCGCCGGCGCGTCCTGGCGTGTGACTATTGACGGCCAGGCGCGCCCGATGTGCTGCCCCGGCTGCGAAGCGGTGGCGCACAGTATTGTTGATGCCGGTTTTGCCGACTATTACCGCAACCGCAGCGCCTTCAGCGCCAATGCAGCCGAATGCGATCTGGTGCCACCCCAGCTGGCGCTGTACGACAGCGATCCGGCCCTGGCGCAGCCAGCGGCCGGCCAGGCCGATTGCAGCGCCGTTTTTTCGCTTGAAGGCATCCGTTGCGGTGCCTGCGTGTGGCTGATCGAAAGGCGCCTTGCACGCCTGCCCGGGATGGGCGCAGTGCAGGTCAATGTCGCCACCGAACGGCTGCACGCGCGCTGGGATCCGGCGCTGTGCAAGCCGAGCGCCATCATCGCGGCCTTGCGCGCCACCGGCTACGTGGCCTATCCGCACGATGCCGCGCGCCAGGGCGCCCAGCGCGACAAGGCGCGCAAGACCCTGTTCCGCCAATTGTTCGTGGCCGGCCTGGCCATGATGCAAGTGATGATGTACGCGCTGCCCGCCTACATTGCCGACGACGGCACCATGGATACGGACATGGCAGCGCTGATGCGCTGGGCTTCCTTGCTGCTGACGCTGCCCGTGCTTGTGTACTCGGCCCAGCCTTTCCTGAAGGGGGCCTGGGCCAGCCTGCGCCAGCGCACCCTGGGTATGGATGTGCCGGTGGTGCTGGGCATAGTGGCGGCCTCCGTCGCCAGCATCGTGGCCACCGTGCGTGGCGCGGGCGAGGTGTATTTTGACTCGGTCACCATGTTCGTCTTCTTGCTGCTGGCGTCGCGCTATCTGGAACTGCATGCCCGTCAGAAGGCGGGGCAAGCACTGGAACGCCTGCACAATGGCTTGCCCGCGTCGGCGCGCCAGCTGACGGACTATCCGCGCACCCGCGAGAGCGCCATGGTGGCGGCGGCAGGACTGGATGCGGGCGACCTGGTCATGGTGGCGCCAGGCGAAAGCGTGCCGGCCGACGGCGTCATTGTCGAAGGCGACGCCCGCCTTGATCTGGCGCTGCTCACTGGCGAAAGTCTGGCCCAGGCCCGCGCATCGGGCGACGAGGCGCCCGGCGGCGCCATCAACGCCGGGCAGGCTTTCGTGCTGCGCGTCACCCGCGCCGTGCGCGACAGCACCTTGTCGCGCCTGGTCGCCCTGGTGGAAGGCGCCAGTCTGGGCAAGCCGCAACTGGCCCAGTGGGCTGACCGTGTGGCCGCCTGGTTCGTGCTGGCGCTGCTGGTCTTCACGGCTGTGGTATTCGCGCTCTGGCAGCACATCGATCCTGCGCGTGCATGGCAGGTGGCCATTGCCGTGCTGGTGGTGTCGTGCCCGTGCGCGCTGTCGCTGGCCACGCCCAGCGCGCTGGCCGCCGCCACCGACGCCCTGGTCCGGCGCGGGATCCTGGTGGTGCGTCCACACGTGCTGGAAACGCTGCATCGCGCCACCCATATCGTCTTCGACAAGACCGGCACCCTCACTGAAGGCAAACCGGTGGTGGTCGCCGTGACCCTGCTGCGCGCGCTGGACGCGCAACGCTGCCGCCAGATCGGCGCTGCGCTGGAAGCGGGCAGCGCTCATCCTCTGGCCAGTGCGATTCGCGCTGCCTGTAGCGGGCCCGTGCCCAGCGCGCTGGCGCTGCACAGCGAGGCTGGCAAAGGCGTGAGCGGCACCATTGACGGCGTGCGTTATCAACTTGGCAGTGCCAGTTTTGTATGCCTGGAAGCCGGCGCCGACACGCCCGATCCGGGTGTGACCTGCGTTTATCTGGCTGCGGAAGGGGTGCCACTGGCACGCTTCGAAATCGCCGACCGGCTACGCCCCGAAGCGGGCGCCGTCGTCGACTACTTCCGCCAGCGCGGCAAGCAGGTGGTGCTGCTCAGCGGCGATGCGCGCGAGGTGGCCGCGAGCGTGGGCGCGCAACTTGGCATCGGCACGGCTCTGGGCGGCCAGCTGCCGGCCGATAAGCTCGATTACGTGCGGCGTCTGCAGCAGCAGGGCGCGCGCGTGGCCATGGTGGGCGACGGCATCAACGATGCGGCAGTGCTGGGCGCCGCCGATGTGTCGTTTGCGATGGGCGAGGGCGCGGCCCTGGCCCAGCTGCATGCCGACTGCGTGCTCATGTCGGGCCGCCTGGCCTCGCTGCGTGAAGCAGCCGAGGTGGGCGCGCGGACGCTGGGCGTGGTGCGCCAGAACCTGGCCTGGGCCACCCTGTACAACGCCTTTGCCATTCCGGCCGCGGCGCTGGGCCTGATCAACCCGTGGGTATCGGCGGTCGGCATGTCGGCCAGTTCGGCGCTGGTTGTCATGAATGCATTGCGCCTGCGGCGCCAGGGGGTGTAGATGGAAGCGCTGTATTTGCTGATTCCCCTGTCGCTGTGCATTGTCGTACTGGCAGTGTGGATTTTCTTTGGCGCGTCCGAGAGCGGCCAGTTCGACGATCTCGATGGTCCGGGCATGCGCATTCTGCACGACGACGATTTGACGTGACTCTGCCGTTTTTGATTCACATCAAGGATTTTTGAAGGTCAGAAATTTACTCTTCTGCTGTCATCGACGTATTTCCCAGGAGAGTGTTTTGGACACCGCATTAAATTACAACTACAAGATTGTCAGGCAGTTCACGATCGCCACCGTGCTTTGGGGTGTGATCGGCATGCTGGCCGGCGTCTTCATCGCCGCCCAGCTGGCCTGGCCCGCCCTCAATTTCGACATCGCCTGGCTCACTTACGGGCGCCTGCGCCCGCTGCACACCAACGCCGTCATTTTCGCCTTCGGCATCAACGGCCTGTTCGCCACCTCGTACTACGTCGTGCAGCGCACCTGCCAGGCGCGCCTGTTCTCGGACGGCCTGTCGGCCTTCACCTTCTGGGGCTGGCAAGCGGTGCTGGTGCTGGCCACCATCACGCTGCCGATGGGTTTCACGCGCGGCAAAGAGTACGCCGAACTGGAATGGCCCATTGCGCTTCTGATCACCGTGGTGTGGGTCATCTACGCCGTGGTCTTCTTCGGCACCATCATCAAGCGCAAGGTGCAGCATATCTACGTGGCCAACTGGTTCTTCGGCGCCTACATCATCGCCGTGGCGCTGCTGCACGTGGTCAATGGCGCATCCATGCCGGTCACGCTGTGGAAATCGTACTCGGTGTATGCCGGCGTGCAGGACGCCATGATCCAGTGGTGGTACGGCCACAACGCGGTCGGCTTCATCCTCACGGCCGGCTACCTGGGCATGGTGTACTACTTCATTCCAAAACAGGCCGAGCGTCCCGTGTATTCGTACCGCTTGTCGATCGTGCACTTCTGGGCGCTGATCTTCACCTACATGTGGGCCGGCCCGCACCATCTGCATTACACCGCGCTGCCTGACTGGACCCAGTCGATCGGCATGGTGTTCTCGCTGATTCTGCTGGCACCATCGTGGGGCGGCATGATCAACGGGATGATGACGCTGTCGGGCGCCTGGCACAAGCTGCGCACCGATCCAATCCTGAAGTTCATGATCGTGTCGCTCTCGTTCTACGGCATGGCCACCTTTGAAGGCCCGATGATGTCGATCAAGACCATCAACTCGCTGTCGCACTACACCGACTGGGGCATCGCCCACGTGCACGCCGGCGCCCTGGGCTGGGTTGGTTTCATCACGATGGGCTCGATCTACTATCTGATCCCGCGCGTGGCTGGCAAAAAAGCCATGTGGAGCACCAGCCTGGTGGACCTGCACTTCTGGGTTGCCACCATCGGCATCGTGCTGTACATCGCCTCGATGTGGATTGCCGGCGTGATGCAGGGCTTGATGTGGCGCGCCGTCAATCCGGACGGCACCCTGACCTACACCTTTGTGGAAGGCGTCAAGGCCACCTATCCGTACTACGTGATTCGCTTCGGCGGTGGCCTGCTGTACCTGACCGGCATGCTCATGATGGCCTATAACACCTGGCAGACCATGCGCAACACCGTCAGTCAGGACGCCAGGATTCCATCCCTTTTACCTTCACACGCTTAACCAGGAGCCCTTCATGAAATTTTCCCATGAGTGGATCGAGAAAAATCCCTGGCTGCTGATTGGACTGGTTCTGCTGGTCGTTTCCATCGGCGGTCTGGTGGAAATCGTCCCGCTGTTCTTCCAGAAGTCGACCACCGAACCGGTGGCCGGTCTGAAACCGTATTCCGCACTGCGGCTGGTGGGACGCGACATCTACATCCGCGAAGGCTGCTACAACTGCCATTCGCAGATGATCCGTCCGTTCCGCGCCGAGACCGAACGCTATGGCCACTATTCCGTGGCTGGCGAGTTTGTGTATGACCACCCGTTCCAGTGGGGCTCCAAGCGTACCGGCCCGGATCTGGCGCGCGTCGGTGGCCGCTACAGCGACGAGTGGCACAAGACCCACCTGGACAACCCTCGCGACCTGGTGCCGGAATCGAACATGCCGTCCTACCCATGGCTGGCGGCCAACAAGCTGGTGCCCGAGCAGGTCATTCCCAAGATGCGTGCCATGAAGCGGCTGGGCGTGCCGTATGCGGAAGAAGAAATTGCCGCAGCCCCGGCCACCCTGGCCGACAAGACCGAGCAGGAAGCGCTGATCGCCTACCTGCAGGGCCTGGGCACCCAGATCAAATCGAGGAACTGACATGGCACTTCAACAAATTTTTGACAACGCGAGCAGCATCATGACGCTGATTAGTTTCATCACCTTCCTTGGCATCCTGCTGTGGACCTTCGCGCTCAAACGCAACGCCGATTTTGCCGCCCAGGCAGCGCTGCCGTTCGCCGACGAAGACGGGGAGAGCGGTCATGGCTGATTTCACCAGCGGATTCTGGGATCTGTACATCGGCATCATCACCCTGCTGTCGATTGCCGGCTGCGGCATTTTGCTGTGGTCCCAGGCCACCCATCGCATCCAGCCCGGCGAAGCCACCGACGGCACCACCGGCCACCTGTGGGACGAAGATCTGACGGAACTGAACACGCCGCTGCCACGCTGGTGGATGTGGCTGTTCTATATGACCATTGTGTTCGCGCTTGTCTATCTGGTGCTGTATCCGGGTCTGGGCAGCTACGCCGGCAAGCTGGGTTGGAAGTCGAGCGGCGCCTACGAGCAGGAACTGGTGCGTGCCAAAGCCGACTACGGCCCGCTGTTTGCCAAGTACGCCAGCCAGGATCTGGAAACCGTGGCGCGCGACCCGCAAGCGCACGCCATTGGCGAGCGCCTGTTTCTGACCTACTGCGCCCAGTGCCATGGCTCTGACGCACGCGGCAACAAGGGCTTTC
This sequence comes from Massilia sp. CF038, assembly GCF_900129765.1. Classification (GTDB taxonomy): domain Bacteria; phylum Pseudomonadota; class Gammaproteobacteria; order Burkholderiales; family Burkholderiaceae_D; genus Telluria_A. The sequence goes on along the minus strand of NZ_FQWU01000002.1, from coordinate 333,854 downwards.
CCGACCTGACCGACAAGGACTGGCTGTACGGCGGCGAAGCGTCGGTGATCAAGACCACCATCCTCAAGGGGCGTAACGGCATGATGCCGCCGATGGGCGCAGCCCTGGGCTCGGAAAAGGATGTTGAGGATGTGGCGCACTACGTCAAGAGCCTGTCGGGCATGACTGCCGACCCGATTCGTGTCTCGTTCGGCAAATCCAAGTTTGGCGCCTGCATGGCCTGCCACGGCCCCGGCGGCAGCGGCAACCAGGCCATCGGCGCGCCCAACCTGTCGGACAAGATCTGGCTGTACGGCGGCAGTGCCGAGACCATCATGGAAACCATTCGCAAGGGCCGCAGCAATACCATGCCCGCGTTCGAAGATTTCCTTGGCAACGACAAGGCCCACGTGCTGGCAGCTTACGTGTGGAGCTTGTCCAATGAAGAGAAGGTGCTGGCCAAAAAATGAGTGAAGCAAAAGGCAAGAGCGCGGTGATCAAGATGTACGCCGCGCGCGAAGAAATCTATCCGCGCGAAGCGAAAGGGCGCTATGCCACCATTCGCTGGGCCTGTGTCTGGATCACCCAACTGGTGTTCTATGGCCTGCCATGGATGAATTGGAACGGGCGTCAGGCCGTGCTGTTCGACCTGGAAGCGCGCAAGTTTCATATCTTCGACCTGGTGCTGTGGCCGCAGGACTTCATCTATCTTGCCGCGCTTCTCATCATCAGTGCCTATCTGCTGTTCCTCGTCACTGCCATCGCCGGTCGGGTGTGGTGCGGCTTTGCCTGCCCGCAGACGGTGTACACCGAGATCTTTTTGTGGATCGAACGTCGCATCGAGGGCGCGCGCAGCGCCCGCATTCGCCTGGACCGCCAGGGCTGGACCGTTGACAAGATCGTCAAGAAGACCAGCAAGCACCTGGCCTGGGGCACGGTCGCCCTGTGGACCGGCTTCACCTTTGTCGGCTATTTTGCGCCGATCCGCTCCCTGATGGGCGCCGTGCTGGCGCTTAGCCTCGGGCCATGGCAGTGGTTCTGGATCGGCTTTTATTCCCTGGCCACCTATGGCAATGCCGGTTGGCTGCGCGAACAGGTGTGCAAGTACATGTGCCCGTATGCGCGCTTTCAGAGCGCCATGTTCGACAAGGACACCCTGATCGTCACCTACGACCGCGAGCGCGGCGAGCCGCGCGGCCCACAGGCTGGCGCCAAGCGCGAAGGCAAGGGCGACTGCATCGACTGCTCGATGTGCGTGCAGGTGTGCCCGACCGGAATCGACATCCGCAAGGGCCTGCAGTACGAGTGCATCGGCTGCGCTGCCTGCATCGATGCCTGCAACACCGTGATGGACAAGATCGACCTGCCGCGCGGGCTGATTCGCTATTCCACTGACCGCGCGCTGAGCCAGCACTGGGATGCGCGCCAGATTGCGCGGCGGGTGGCGCGTCCACGCGTCCTGATCTACACCGCGCTGCTGGCGGTGATCGTAGTCGGCTTTATGTTCTCACTGTATTCGCGCACGCCGCTCAAGCTCGATGTGATACGTGACCGCGGCTCGATGGGACGCGAAGTGGGCGACGGCATGATCGAGAACGTGTACCGGCTGCAGATCATGAATACCGCCGAAACCGCGCACCGCTTCACCATTCAAGTGGCCGGCATCGAAGGCATCGCGCTGGCCGACGGCGGCGTGGCCGAACTCGATGCCGCCAGCACGCGTGCCGTGCCGGTGCGGGTACAGGCGGCGCGTGGCGCAGCTCACAAAGGTTCCAACGAAATTCGCTTCATCCTGACCGCCGAAGACGATCCGTCCTTGCGCGTGACGGAAAAAGCCGTGTTCATCGTCCCCAGATAACAAAGGAAGCAGCATGCAAAGCACCGTTCCCCATGCCTTGAATAACAGTCCCGCCTGGTACGCGCAGCGCTGGCCGTGGCTACTGATGCTCGGACCTGCCTTGGTCGTCGTCGCCGGCACCATCACCGGCTATCTTGCCTACACGCGTCAGGATGCGATGGTGGTCGACGACTACTACAAGCAGGGCAAGGCCATTAACCAGGATTTGCGGCGCGACCGTGCCGCCAGCGCGATGCAGCTCGCGTTCGATGCGCAGTACGACGCGCAGGCGGGGCTGTTACGGGGGCAGGTACGCAGTTTTGGACGGCCGCTGGCTCTGCCGCTGCGTATCAGCATGAGCCACTCCACCCAGCCCGAGAAAGACTTGGCACTACTCGTGCAGCCTGATTCTGAAGGGCGCTTCAGCGTCGCCATCGCCCCGCTTGAGCGGGCCCGCTGGGGCGTGACTGTGGAGGGGGCAGAGCGTGAATGGCGGCTGGCGGCGGATTGGCGTTGGCCGGCTCAGGCAACGGTCTCGATCCAGGCTGACAAGGCAGCCACGCCATGAAGAAGGGCTTGCTGCGTCTGGCGATGTCGGTACTGTGGCCGTCGTTTTTAACGGCAGCGCTGATAGTGGGCTGCGTGTTTTCGCTGTTCGAGCCGGAGCACCTGGCCGGCATGTCGCCGATGGCGACCTACACCATCGGCTTTTTCGGTTTCTGGGCGTTGAGCGCCCTAGGCTGTCTGCTGACCTGCTATTTGCTGGTGGTGCCCGAGGGCGAGCACCCCCGTTTTTGAACCTGGCTTATGCCATCGGCGAACACTGCTCGGTGCCGGCAGCAAGCGCCTTGATCATGACCGGGTCGAGCAGGGTGACTTCGCGCTTGTCGACCTTGAGCCAGCCCTGCTTTTTATAGCGCGACAGCAGGCGGCTGATGCTCTCGATGGTCAGCCCCAGATAATTGCCGATATCTTCGCGCGACATGCGCAGCTGGAAGCTGTTGGCTGAATAACCACGCGCTGCGTAGCGTGCCGACAGATTGACCAGGAATACCGCAAAGCGCTGCTCGGCGCGCATGTTCCCCAACAGGAGCATGACATTCTGCTCGCGCGTGATTTCCTGGCTCATGATGCGATGAAAGTGACGCAGCAGCGTGGGCACATGGCCGAACAATTCTTCCAGGCGGCCAAACGGAATTTCGCACACTTCGCTGTCTTCCAGCGCCACTGCATCGCAATGATGACGGTCCGCGCTGATCGCATCCATGCCAAGCAGTTCGCCGGCCATCTGGAATCCGGTGATTTGCTGTTCGCCGGCGGCGTTGACCTGGTAGGTCTTGAAATGGCCAAAGCGGATCGCGTACAGATTGCGGAACGGCTCATCCATCTGGTACAGGCGCTCGTCGCGCGCCAGACGGCGGCGGCGGCCGATGATCTGGTCGAGACGCGAGATGTCATTGTCGTCCAGGCCCATGGGCAAACAAAGCTGGTGCATGCTGCAGTTGGCGCAGCTGGACTTGAGCGTACCGATATTGATAACGGGGCTGCTGGGGATCAGATCGTTCATCGCCACATGATACCTTATGGACGACGCGCAAAACGCACGTCAACATTGGAAACCTCGCCCACTGTCTTGGGTTTTTTGGGCTTCTTTGGTTTCTTGACAATCTCGCCCGCCGTATTCGTCACCGGGACCCGGTGTTCCGGTGAAAAGTCGGCTTCCTCGATGCGTTGGAGCGTCTGTTTTGTCAGGACTTCAATGGCTGCCAGCAGGGTCACTTCATCGGCGCACACCAGCGACACCGCTTCGCCCGCATTGCCGGCCCGGCCAGTGCGGCCGGTGCGGTGGATATAGTCTTCCGCCACAATCGGCAGATCGAAGTTGACCACCACCGGCAGGTCGTCGATATCGAGTCCGCGCGCGGCCACGTCAGTCGCCACCAGGATGCGGCACTGGCCGGCCTTGAAGCTGTCGAGCGCGCGCAAGCGGGCCGGCTGCGGCTTGTCGCCGTGGATCGAATCGGCGGCCACGCCATGCTCGGCCAGGATATCGACCAGCTGCTCGACGCCCCGGCGTGTTTTGACAAACACCAGCACCTGGCTCCAGCGTTTTTTGGCCAGCAGGTGCAAGAACAATTCCGGCTTGCGTTTTTTGTCGACCGGGACCACCCACTGGCGGATCTTCTGCACTGTGGTATTGCGCGGACTGACTTCGATACTGAGCGGATCGGCCAGCAGCTTGCCCGCCATGGCGCGGATCTCGTCCGAGAACGTGGCCGAGAACAGCAAGGTCTGGCGCTGTTTCGGCAGGGCCGCGAACACCGCATCGAGTTCGCGCGAAAAGCCCAGGTCCAGCATGCGGTCAGCTTCATCCAGCACCAGGGTTTGCAGCTGATTGAACTTGACCGCGTTCTGGCGGTACAGATCGAGCAAGCGGCCGGGCGTGGCGACCAGCAGGTCCAGTCCTTTGCGCAGCTTCATCATCTGCGGATTAATGCTCACGCCGCCATAAGCGACGGCCGTACGCAGCGGCAGGCTGGCGCCATACGTCTTGAAGCTCTCGTGTACCTGCTCGGCCAGCTCGCGGGTGGGCACCAGCACCAGCACGCGCACCGAATTGCTGGCCACCTGCGGGCCTTCCATGGTCAGGCGCTGCAGCAGGGGCAGGGCGAAGCCGGCCGTTTTGCCGGTGCCGGTCTGGGCGGCGGCCATGACATCGCGCTTGGCCAGCACAGCCGGAATGGCCTGGGTCTGAACCGGCGTGGGCGACGGATAGCCGATCGCATCAAGGGTACGGCAAAGCGGGTCAATCAGACCGAGGGAAGCGAACGACATAGGGAAGCGGCCTGGCGGCAAAACGTGGGGAAGCCGACAGTTTACTCTGTCCCGGGCCCTGCGGGGCGAAACAGCGTTGCTAGCGCATGGCGGCAGTGGCAACGGTTGGTTTGACTGGTTCGTGTTTGTCCTGGCAGCCCGTCAACAGCAAACCTGCAGCCGCTGCCAGTGCCAGGCACACTCGAAGAATCCTGTTCATCGCGACCTCCCATCAAAAACGTCATCGTAGCCAGATTCGCAACAGAGTGGCGCCCTCCAGCGCTCGCCGGGGGAGCGCAGTCTGGTCCCGGGGAGGGGTTTTTGCGGGTTCCGTCGGCGTTTGGACGGTTCTGTCGGATAATGCCGGGGCCAATGTGGGGCGCTTGCTATGCTTTTTCCAAGCCCACTGTCCTGGAACCTTCATCATGATTACTAGTTTCTTCTTCATTTTTCGGCTGACGCTGGCCTGGTTTCTTGCCTACCTGCTCAGCGCGATCCTGTTCCACGAGACCTTCCTGCGCGAGGTCGAGGAAAACACGGGCGGCTATTTCGTCCTGCTCGGCACCTTTGTATGCGCGATCGTGATCGTGACGGCGTTCTCGCACTTGCGCCGCGTGCGCTTGATTACGGGAGCGGTTGATGCCGCTGCCCTGTCAAACCGCCAGCGCCGGCAGATCGAAATTCCGTTCGAAGCCGGTGTCGCCTTTGATATGGTGGAGGCGGCCATTCGCGAGCTGCCCGGCATCCAGGAGGTCGAGACAGCCCGCGACAGCCTGCAGGTGCGTGCCAAGGTCAAACGGTTCGACCCGTACCGTGGTGACGCCAGCCCCTGGCGCCTGGCGGAATACTTCCGCACCCGCCGCAACCAGATTCTGATGACGGTCACACCCAATGGCGACGCCGGCAGCGTCACGCTGCTGTGCGAACCGGAACGCAGCGCCTGGACCGATGGCTTTGTCGTCGACTTTGGCACCAACCTGGAAAACGCCGAGGCGATCGTGCGTTCGGTGACGCGCCGGGTGGCTGAACTGCGCCGCCGCGAAACGGCCAGCGTGACGCAAACGGCCACCGAAAAGGAGCTCACCGTCGCCAAGCTGAGCCTGCTGCATGCCCAGGTCGAGCCGCACTTTTTATACAATACGCTGGCCAGCGCACAGCTGCTCACCCGCACCGACCCGGCCCGTGCTGACGAAATGCTGGGCAATCTGATTCTGTACCTGCGCCATTCGCTGCCACGCACGGAAGACGCTTTGTCGACCTTGGGCGAGGAGCTCGAACGCGTTCAGGCTTACCTCGATATTCTCAAGATCCGCATGGGTAGCCGCCTGAATCTGCAGGTTGACGTGGCGCCCGCCCAGCGCGCGCTCCCGTTCCCGACGATGATGCTGCAAACGCTGGTGGAAAACGCGATCAAGCATGGCCTGGAGCCGAAACCGGGCGGCGGCACAGTATGGATCCTGGCGCGCACCACGGACCATGGCGTGGCCGTCACGGTGGCCGACGATGGCCGCGGCTTCTCGGCCGAAGGCGGGGGCACCGGGATTGGCCTGCGGAATGTGCGCGAACGTCTGCGCCTGGCTTACGGCAGCACTGCGTCGTTCGCCATTGTGGCCAACTTCCCGAGCGGGGTGGCCGCCACCATCACCGTGCCCAACGCCGCACCAAAGGGAGCTGAAAAAGGAGCCGACCATGATTAAGTGCGTCATCGCCGAAGACGAAATCCTGTTGCGCGACGCCCTGGTCGAGCAGCTGGCCCAGGTCTGGCCCGAGCTCGAGATTGTCGCCGTCTGTGACGATGGCGGCAGCGCTCTCGAGGCCATCGCCGAGCATCGCCCCCAGGTGGCATTTCTGGATATCCGCATGCCCGGTCTGACCGGCCTGGAAGTGGCGGCCGCACTGCCACAGGCCAGCCCCCAGACCCAGGCCGTGTTTGTGACGGCGTACGATCAGTATGCGCTCGACGCCTTCGACCGCGGCGCGGTTGACTATCTGCTCAAACCCGTGGCCCGGCCGCGCCTGGAGGCGACCATTGCGCGCATCAAGGCGCGTCTTGCCAGCGGCGGCCACGATGCCGCAGCGCTGGCCGAGCTGGTGGCCAAACTGGGGCAGGGCATGGCCAACAGCAGCAAGGAGCCGCCCCTGGTCTGGCTGACCGCCAGCGCCGGCAACGAGACACGCCTGATCATGATCGAGGATATCGCCTACTTCCAGTCCGATACCAAGTACACGGTGGTGATGACGGCGGCCGGCGAAGCGCTGCTGCGCAAACCGATCCGCGAACTGCTCGATGTGCTCGACCCGAATATCTTCAAGCAAATTCACCGTTCCACCATCGTCAATTTGCGCGCGATCGCGTCGATCACCCGCGACGAGACAGGCCGCGGCATCGTCAAACTGCGCAACCGCCCCGAGACATTGTCAGTAAGTCAACCCTTTATGGCGTTGTTCCGCAACATGTAAAACTGTAAGGAAAGGTTTCAGTGTGCGCTGGCGTACGGAATTTCATGTTGCCTCTGTTAAACTATTCAGTATTCCGCACCAATTGCGGCTGCTGCGCCCCGGGCGTATCGTTAACATAAAAGAGGTACTTAAAATGAAAAAACTGATCATTGCAGCTGCACTGCTGCTGGGCGCCACCAGCGCCATGGCCGAAGTGGGCGTGAGCATCAATATTGGCCAGCCTGGCTTCTACGGTCAGATCGAACTGGGTGACTTCCGCGCTCCGCCGGTGGTGTACGCACAGCCGATCATTGTTGAACGCGGCCCGCGCTATGTGCGCGAAGAACCGGTGTACCTGCGCGTGCCACCTGGCCACATGAAAAAATGGAGCAAGCATTGCGGCGCGTATAACGCCTGCGGCCGCCAGGTGTATTTCGTCCGTGACGAGTGGTACAGCAATACCTATGCGCCGCGCTATCGCAGCTCGCATGGCTACGACCGCCGCGACGACCGCCGCGATTACCGTGACGACCGCCGCGACTATCGTGACGACCGCCGCGACGACCGCGACGACGACCGCGGTCATGGCCACGGTCACGGCCACGGCAAGGGTCACGGCAAGCACAAGGACTGATCCTTCGCGCCGCGTGCGCGCGTTTTCCGGCGTCGCATAGTAGACTAGTTGTCATCTATGTAAACAGGAGAAGCGCGTGCGTGGCGAGATCGTGATTGTCGGAGGCGGGGCCGGTGGCCTGGAGTTGGCCAGCAAACTGGGGCGCAAGCTGGGCCCCGCCCGCGTGATGCTGGTCGACAGCCGTCTGACCCATATCTGGAAGCCGTCTCTGCACGAAGTGGCTGCCGGCACCCTCGATGCCCATCAGGAAGGCTTGTCCTACCAGATGCTGGCGCATGACAATGGTTTCACCTTCGTCTACGGCGCGCTGACGGCGCTCGATACCCAAACCCGCAAACTGAGCGTGAGCCCTGTCCTCACGCCCGATGGCGAGCAGATCTTGCCTGAGCGCGTCGTCGAATTCGCTTCCCTGGTCATTGCCGTTGGCAGCACCTCCAATTACTTTGGCGTGCCTGGCGCCCAGGAACACACCATTTCCCTGAACGCCACCGAAGACGCGGAACGTTTTCGTCTGTCCCTGCTCAAACAGCTGGCGCAGGCAGATGCGGCCCGTGGCGCCGGTGCCGATGCGCACGTCAACGTGGTCATCATCGGCGGTGGCGCCACCGGGGTGGAGCTGGCGGCCGAGCTGTACGAGGCAAGCAGCGTCTACGCCAGCTACGGCTTCGCCAATCTGCGGCCCGAGCGCGATGTGCGCATCACCTTGCTCGAAGGCGCGCCGCGCATTCTGGCGCCGCTGCCGGAACGGGTGGCGGCCGCTGCCCACAAGCTGCTCACCGAGCGTGGCGTGACGGTGGTCACGGAGTGCCGCGTCACCAGCATCGAAGCGCAACGGGTCACCGATTCCAAAGGCGTGCAATATCCGGCCAGTCTGTGCGTCTGGGCCGCAGGCATTCGTGCCCCCGCATTTCTGGGCCAGCTAGGCCTGCCCACCAACAAGGGCGGGCAGATCGAGGTCGATGGCATGTTGCGCGTAAAAGGTTTTACAGATATTTATGCGCTGGGCGATTGTGCCGCCAATATCGGGCCGGACGGCAAGCAGGTGCCACCGCGGGCGCAGGCGGCGCACCAGCAGGCCGATTATCTGCGCAAGCGCCTGCTGCGCATTGCCACACGCAAGTCGCCAGGCGAAGCGCCGTATGTGTATCTCGATTACGGCTCGCTGGTCTCGTTCGGGCACCGCAATTCCGTGGGCAGCCTGATGGGCTCGCTCAAGGGGCTTAATTTCTTTGTCGACGGCTTGTTTGCGCGCATGATGTATGCCAGCTTGCACCTGATGCACCATGCGGCCGTGCTGGGGGCGCTCAAAACCGGGGTGCTGGCAGTGGCGCGCTTCCTGATCAAGCGCAGTTCGCCACTGGTCAAGCTGCATTAAAAGCAGGCGTCAGGCCTGCTGCAACTGGCGCGGCAAGGTCAGGGTGAGGGCGCTGCCGCGTTGCGGTGCCGGCCCCAGCACCAGCGCGCCGCCCAGATAACGCGCGCGTTCCCGCAGCAGGCGCAAGCCGTGGCAGCTGTGCGACTCGGCATCATACTTGTCAGGTCCTACGCCGTTGTCGCGCACGGTCAGCATGACGATCTCGTCATCGTCGTCCAGAATCACGTCCACTTCGCTGGCGCCGGCATGTGCTGCCACGTTGCGCAAGCCTTCTTCCACCACCCGCAGCAAGGCCACTCCGTGCTCGCGCCCATAGACCACGTCTTCGTCAGGCAAGCTCACACGCGCCACCATCTGGTGTTCGCTGCCAAAGGTGGTAACCAGTTCTGCCAGTGCAGCTTTGATGCCCAGAAACTCCAGCTTGTCGTTCCAGATGGTCAGCTGCATGTTGCGGTTGGTGTTAATGATGCCCGTCAAGAGCTTTTTCATCTGGGTGGTGCGCTGCTGCAGCGGCGATTCGCCAGGAAGTTGCTGCGTCAGCAGCGACAGATGCATGGTCAGCGCCGTCATGGATGAACCCAGACTGTCGTGCAGCTGGCGCGCCAGCTGGCGCCGTTCGTCGTCCCAGCACAAGGTGAGGTGGCCAAGCAGCTCGCGCAGGTCGGCCGTGCGCGCCGCAACGCGGCGTTCGATTTCCGCTTCAAGTTGTTGTGGGTCGGATGCGCTCATGCTGAAACTCATTCAATGTTTCTTAAATCATACAACAGGCGCCACGGAGCTGTCGCGGCAGCCGTGCGCGCCATGCGGGCAGGTGGGTCAGGCGGCCTTGGCGGGGGCGCAGCGGGTGATTGCTTCAAGCAGGTGGTTGATGTCCACCGGTTTGACCAGATGCATGTCGAAGCCCGCGTCCAGCACGCGGCGCTGGTCTTCCGCCAGGCCATAGCCGGTCAGGGCGATGAGCTTTATGGCGCGGGTGCTGGCATCGGCGCGCAGGCGGCGCGCCACTTCGTAGCCGTCAATGCCGGGCAGGCCAATGTCGACCAGGGCCACGTCGGGCAGGTGGGTCAGGGCCATTTGCACGCCTTGCAAGCCATCGGCGGCCTGTGCCACGGGATAGCCACAAGCATCGAGCATGGTGACCATCATTTCCCGGCCATCGTCGTTGTCTTCGATCAGCAGCACGCTGGGCTTGCCGGCATCGTCGAAATTGGGCGCATCGCGTGGCGCCAGTTGCACCGGTACGGCGCGCGGCAGACGGATTTCAAAGGTGCTGCCGGTGCTGGCACCGTCGCTATGGGCGCTGACGCTACCGCCATGCAACTCGACCAGGCGCCGCACCAGCGCCAGGCCGATCCCAAGGCCGCCTTGGGCCCGGTCCAGCGTGGTGCTTGCCTGGACGAACACGTCGAACACATGTGGCAGCAATTCTTCGGAAATGCCCACGCCGGTATCGCGCACGGTAAACACGACTTGCTCGCCATCTTCGGCTACGCCAATATCAATGGCGCCGCCAGCCGGGGTGTATTTGAGTGCGTTGTCGAGCAGGTTGGTGGCAATCTGCTCAAGCCGGGTCGGATCACCGTCGACCCAGCCAGGCGCCAGAGCCATGTTCAGCTGGTAATTGCCGGTGCGGCCAGTGGCCTTGAAGGTGTCCAGGCAGGCCGACACCAGCGCCGACACTTCGACAGGCTGGCGCGCTAGCAATATTTTGCCGGACATGGCACGCGACAGGTCGAGCAGATCGTCAACGATGCGCGACAAGTGCTGGCTCTGGCGCTGGATGATTTGTTTGGCGCGCGACACCGTGTCCGGGCCGGCAGCAGGCAGGCCGATCAGTGCGGCCGCACTGCTGATGGCTGACAAGGGGTTGCGCAACTCGTGGCCCAGCATCGCCAGGAACTCATCTTTGGCGTGGCTCTTGCGCTCGGCCGCCTGTCGCTCTTCCATCTCGCGCGTGAGGCGCTTGTTGGTGGCAGTCAGTTCGGTGGTGCGCTGGCTCAGCTTGTGCGCCTGGCGTTTCAGTTCTTCATTCTTGATGGCCAGTGCCACGAACACTTGCACTTTGGCGTGCAGAATTTGCGGAATCACGGGCGTGAACAGGAAGTCGGCAGCACCGCGCTGATACGCCTTCAGGCGGTCAATTTCATCGGCCAGGAAAGCGGTCACGAAAATGATGGGAATGTCGGCCGAACGGGCGCGCTGGTGAATGGCTTCGGCTGTTTCAAAGCCGTCCATGCCGGGCATGTTGACGTCAAGCAGAATGACGGCAAAATCGTGCAGCAAGACCTGGCGCAGCGCGTGCTGGCCAGAATTGGCGGCGATGACTTCGTAGCCCGATTCTTCGGCCCATTGATCCAGCAGACTGGTTAGTGCCAGCAAGCTCGCAGCATCATCATTGACGACGAGGATTTTTGGTTTTTCTATTTTGGGCACGTCGTTCCTGTGCTGCGCATGTTGTGTTTGGCTTGATTGCTGCTGCTGACAGGATAGCAGAGCACGCTAATTTTTCTCTGTGAAAACGTTCAACGTTGCGCAACGTCGAGTCGAATTTTTTCTATGATAACAATGACCATCGACAGTGTCAAAAAGCAATCGTGCGCACGTGCAATTGCTGGCATGGTTCGCTAGCGCACAGTCGTTCGTTCCCCTGAATGCCATAGTGTGACCAGAACGACTCTTCGCCGCCACCGGCAGCACACGAAAGGATTCACATGAACATCAATACCATCGTCGACGCCGACTACGCAGGCAAATGCTTCCGCGACATCGCAAACGCACCGCTGGCCGCTTTGCGTGGCCTGAGCAAAAAAGACGCCGAAGCGTTGCATAAAGCCTTCGGCATCACCACCATTGGCGACCTGGCCGAGCTCAAGTTCGTTAAATGGGCCAGCGCCATCCAGATTCTCGCCTCGGAAGAGTGCGACACGCCCGAGCAAGCCGCCAAGGAAACCCTGCTGGACGAAGCGGTCGAAATGACTTTCCCGGCCAGCGATCCGATCTCTGTCGATTCGGGCATTACGCGCATTGAGGTGCCGCCCGACATGGTTGATGCCAGCACCGATCACCAGCATGCCAAGGCAGTTGAAGCGTCGACTGCAAAGGGCAAGCGCGAAGCAGCCTGAAGCAATTCAGCGGGCAAAAGAAAAGCGGGCAATGCCCGCTTTTTTTCATGGTCGCGCATGAAATGCGGCGCGCGTCAGTCAGCGCCCAGGCGAGAGGTTAACTTTTTTTTGGACCGGCAGCACCGCTGCGGGCGCAGCCGAGGTCGCGCAGAAGCGGTTCTTGCCGCCGCGCTTGGCTTCGTACAGAGCGTAATCGGCAATGCTGATCAAGGCATCGACGGTTTCCGCATCGTCGGGATAAATGCTGATGCCGATGCTGGTCGACAGGCGCAGTGTCAGGTCCTTGATGAAGAAGGGTTCGGACACGGCTTCCACCAGTTTGGCCGCCGGACCCTGGGCGTCGCTCAGGCTGTTGACTTCGCCCAGCACGACCATGAATTCGTCACCGCCCAGGCGCGCCACCGTGTCTTCCTTGCGCGATGAGGCCAGCAAGCGCTGCGAGACGATCTTGAGTACTTCATCGCCATATGCATGGCCATACGTGTCGTTGATAGCCTTGAAGCCATCCAGATCGAGGTACATGATGGCCGCCTTGTGATGATTGCGGCTGGCATGCTGGAGCGTGGTCTCGATGCGGTCTTCCAGCAGGCGCCGGTTTGGCAGGCCGGTCAGCGGATCGTGCAGCGCCAGCTCCTGCTGGGCACGGCTGTACTGGGCCAGCTCTTTGTACAGCAGGCGCACTTCCAGCATGTTGTGGATGCGCTTGTGCACTTCAAGCAGGTCGAATGGTTTACTGATGAAGTCGCGCGCGCCTGCTTCCAGGGCCGCGATTTTAAAGCTGGGCTGGGCAGTCAGGGCCAGCACGGGCAGGTAGCCGCCGTGTTCAATTTCTTTCAGCCCCTTCATGACCTGAAAGCCGTTCAAGCCCGGCATTTGCAAGTCGAGCAGAATGAGATCGTAGTTATGCTGTCGATGCAGCGGGCACACCTGTTCGGGGAGCATGGTCGAACTGACGCAGGCGTATCCTTCCTCGCGCAATATCTCTTCCATCAGTTCGATATTGTCGGCAGAATCGTCCACGACCAGAATCTTTGCGTTCAGGATGTCTTCACGGCTCGGCATGCGGTTTCTCGATCAATCAACAGGGTCCAGCATTCAGAATTAACTTTTGCAGTGTACACGCGAATAGAACATTTCTTGTAGGACAGTGCCGCGTGCGCAGGTAGGAATGCCAATCTTCGCAAAAAACTATCGGCGCGTCACCATTGATGCCACTGTTGCAATCAGTTCACTGGGTTCGACGGGCTTGGGAATATGCGCCCGAAAGCCCGCTTCGAGCGCCTTGAGCCGGTCTTCGGAGCGGGCGAATGCAGTCAGCGCCACGGCTGGCACATTGCCGCCGCGCCCGGGGCCAAGCGCTTGCACCCGCGCCAGCAGCTCGAATCCGTCGACATCGGGCATGCCAAGGTCGCTCACCAGCACATCGGGCACGTGTTCGGCAATGGCGGCCAGGGCATGCTCGGCGCTCGACACGGTGCGTACGCTGGCATGACAATCCGACAAGATTCGATTGATCAAGTCGCGTGCGTCGGCTTCGTCGTCGACCACCAGCACATTCACTTGCGACAGGTCGCGCAGCTTGATGTCGGGCGTATGTGGCGATGGCAGGCTGTAAGGAGGGCGGTCCGGGCGCGAGGAGGGCGTCTGCCGGTTGGTCGAAGGCAGCTCGATGGTGAAGCTGGCACCGCGCTCTTCGCCCTCGCTGTCGACCCGCACCGTGCCGCCATGCTGCTCGATCAGGTGCTTGACGATGGATAGGCCCAGTCCCAGACCGCCATGCTTGCGCGTGGTCGAGGCGTCGCCCTGGCGGAAGCGTTCAAACACATGGGCCTTGAATTCGGGCTTGATGCCAATGCCAGTATCCTGCACCGTGATTTCGACATGGCCCTCGAACGGCGTGAGCATGATGCGCACCAGGCCGTCGCGCGGGGTGAACTTGATCGCGTTCGACAGCAGGTTCCAGATCACTTGCTGCAAGCGTGCCGGGTCGCCGGCAATCTGGCCCACATTCGGATCGTATTCGCGTTCAAGGCGGATGTTTTTCGCGTCCGCGGCCGGGCGCACGGTTTCAATGGCAGCGTCGATGAATACGGCTGGCGACACGGTCTGCATGTCCAGCAACACCTTGCCCGACGTGATGCGGCTCATGTCGAGCAAGTCTTCGATCAGCTGGGCCTGGGCACGCGCGTTGCGCTCGATGGTTTGCAGGCCACGCTGCAGGTCGGCGGTGTCGCGGCTGCCGCGGCGCAGCACCTGGGCCCAGCCCAGGATGGCCGACAAGGGGGTGCGCAGTTCGTGCGACAGCGTGGCCAGGAATTCGTCTTTCATTTGACTGGTGCGTTCGGCTTCGGCGCGGGCCGAGCGTTCGCTTTCCAGCAGGACCTTGCGTTCTTCGGCGGCGCGCTGGGCCGCTTCGTACAAACGCGTGTTATCGATCGCTACGGCGGCCTGGGCTGCGATGCCACCCACGATGCGTTCGGTGCGGGCGCTGAAGATGCCCGCTTCCGGGTGCCCGAAGAACAAGCTGCCCAGCACTTCGCCCGAACGCGCAATGACGGGTACGGCCAGATAGCTGCGTACTGTGGGGTGGCCTACGGGGCCGCCAAAAAACGGTTCGCCGCGCCCGTATCGGGGGTCGGTGCTGATGTCGTCCGAGCGCACCACGCCTTCACCGCGCAGGCTGGGGCCAAACAGTTCGGCCGCGCGGGGCTGGCCAAACTGCTCGAATTCGGCAGGCGCCGCCCCGCTCAGGGTGTACAAAGTGAACAGGTCGCCGTCGCTGTCCTTGCCATGATAGAAGAAGGCGCCAAAGCGCGCGCCACTGATGCCGGTGGCCGCGTCCGTCACCGTCTGCAGAAGCGACTTCAGGTCACGCTGCGAAGCGAGCGCGCTGCCGGTGCTGTTGAGCAGCTCGAGCACGTTCGATTCCTCGCGCAAGGCTTGTTCGACGCGCTTGACCTGATCGACGTCGGTATTGGTGCCAAACCAGCGCACCACGTGGCCAAGCCGGTCGCGCACCGCGTTGACACGCGTGAGGAACCAGCGGTACTGGCCATCGGCGCCGCGGATCGGGTATTCCATTTCAAACGGGTTGCCGGTGCGGATCGATTCGTGCCAGCGCTGCAGCATTTGCGGCAGCACTTCCGGATCCTGGGTCGATTGCCAGCCCCAGCCCACCACTTGCTGCGGCGTGGTGCCGGTATATTCGTACCAGCGCTTGTTGAACCAGACAATGGCGCCATCGGCCTGCGCCATCCAGGCCAGCTGAGGAATCGAGTTGGCCAGGGCGCGCAGCACTTCTTCGGATTCGCGCAGTGTATCTTCCGCGCTTTTGCGGGTGCTGATGTCCTGCACCACCCCGGTCATGCCCAGGACATGGCCGTTACGGTCATAGTCGACGCGGCCAACCACGCCCACCCAGCAAGGCACATTGTCGGCACGTTCGACGCGGCATTCGATGTTCAGATCGGTGTGCTGGGCGAATGCTTGCAAAAATTCGGTACGCGCCAGTTCTTTGTCGCCGTCGTGAAAGCGCGCGCGCAGCGCGGCCCATGGCAGCGGCACTTCGGGCGTCAGGCCCAATATCTCGGCCGCGCGCTTGCCCAGGGTAAGGCGGTCAGTGGCGCTGTCCCAGCGCCAGTCGCCCAGGCGGCCGGCCGAGAGTGCGACTTGCAGGCGGTTGTTCCCGTCGAGCAGGGCTTGTTCATCGGCCTTGCGCTGGCTGATGTCCTGAAAATACACGGTCAAGCCCTCGGCCGAGGGGTAGGCGCGCAGGTCGAACCAGCAGCCCAGCTGGGGGTGGAAAAACTCGAAGCTCACCGTTTGCTGCAGCGCCAGCGCGCGCCGGCATTCGGTTTCCATGGTGCTGCCGGAAAGCTCGGGGAAGACCTCGAAGATGGCCTTGCCCAGCAAATCGCCAGGGCGCTTGTGCAAGGCGGACAGCAAGGACAGCGCACGGCCGTTGATGTAGCTGATTTTCCAGTCGAGGTCGACCGCGCAGAAGCCGTCGGTCAGGCTCTCGAGCATGTTCTCCATGCGCGTATTGGCGCGCCGCAGTTCATCGCGCGCTTCCAGCAACTCTTGCTGGGCCCGCTGACGCGCGACCAGCACGCTGTTGGCGTTGCGCAGCGCTACCGTGCGCATCTGCTCAATATCGTCCTGTTCGTCGCTCATGCAGCCTCCGTGCCAATGGCGGCGAAGGGCAATGGCAGACTGGCATGGCGCGAAATCGGTTCGCTGTGAATCATGGTGCGGTGCTCGTGGTGAACGGGACAGCGGCCGCGTTGCGGCCCCCGGGTCAAGCCAATTCTAGCTCGGCCGGGGCCGTCCGAGTCACACATTTGGCGCGCCGCTGCCAATGCGGGCGCCACCGGCAACAGCAGCCAGTGCCGCCTGCAGCTGTTCAATTTCGTATGGCTTTTGCAGCGACTGAAACGGGAAGTCCACATGGCGCAACAGTGCTTCGCCGTAGCCCGATGCGAAAATGACATGCATGCCTGGGGTTTTCTGCAAGGCCTGGCGCGCCAGGTCGACGCCGGAAATGCCGGGCAGGCTGACGTCGGAAAACAGCACGTCGTAGCGGCCGCCGGCAAGCTTGTCGAGCGCGCCTTCGGCATGGGCCACGCCATCGGCATCGTGGCCAAAGGCCTTGAGCATTTCGCACACCAGATATTGCGAATCGAGATTGTCTTCCACCACCAGCACGCGCAAGCCGGTGGCATCGGGCACCGCATGCGCGGGCGCCGCACTGCGCGCCACCGCATACAGCACGCCCGCCACCTGGCCGTGTTCATCACGCAGTGGGGTCAGGTGCAGGTCAGCATCGATGGCCGTCGCATTCGTGCCTGGCAGTAGAGCCAGACGCTGGTTCATCAGGTGCTGGGGTGTGCCTGCTCTGGCGCGCTGGTAGGCATCGAGCGACGCCGACAGCAGGGGCGGGTAGAGCGCGGGCGCGCGTGCGCCAGGCGCGGGCGGGTGGCCAGGACCGGCCAGGTCGACATACGCCTGGTTGTACACGATGACTTGACGTTCGCCCCAGACCAGTAATTGCGGCCAGGGGGAGTTGAGCAGAATGTCGATGCTGAGGCGCAAAGCATGCGTCCAGCCGGCGGGTTCGCCCAGGTCGCTTGCCTGCCAGTTGATGTGTGCCGCGAGCCGGGTGCTGGCGCTAGGTTCGGGCATGGGTTGCCTGTATCATGGATTGAAATTGTAGAAACGCAAAGATGATGAATCGTACACCAATTGCCTCGTGCAAGGCGTTACTGCTGACGCGCTGGCCGCAGCAAAAAAAAAGCCCGCTACAAGGAGCGGGCTGAATCTATTTTCGGAAAGAGAATAGAGGAGACAGGTGTAATCATGCCGCAATGCAAGTTAGATTGCTAATTTTCATTTGTGATATCAGTCATCCAGATTTCGTATGAGAAGGGCAGCAGCCATGGCAACCGTTGTGAAACACCGCAAGGTGAACATTGTGATTCTTGACGAAGGCGAGCAGATTGAGGCGCTGTGCAAGCCGGGCGACATTGCCATTCGCGCTCGGGCAGATGGCTGGTGGAACAGCTTTGTGGACGCCGATGGCGCCGTCGAGCACTACGACATGCCGTATCCCAGCTACAACGAGGCCCTGTGGGCGGCCAAGGCCGCCGCCGAGTACGGCACCTTGTAATGACGCTGTAGGGAAATTCAAGTTGAAGTGCGACATTGCCGACGAGTTCGTTGTACAGTTGCTCCATAGAGAAAAATAAACGACGTTTGACGCTCCCGCCGTATGTGCGCGCCTTTCTGGCGAGCGGAAAATGTTCTACGATAGCAATCATGCATAAACAGCCACGACAGTCATGCTCAAGCGGCCTCACCAGTGTCAGCGCCAGCCTGCCGGATGGGCGCGCTTGAGCCGGTGCGTGGATACCGCACGGGCGCCGCGCGGCGCACGGCGCCGGTTCGCGGCAGCGGCCCTTGCGCTTGCGGCGCTGGCCGTGACGGCGGGGCGCGTCCACGCTGACGCGCCTGGTCCCGCCAACGCCAGTTCGCCCAGTCTGGAACGCAAGGTCAAAGCCGCGTTCCTGTACAAATTCCTCGGTTACGCTGAATTTCCTGCCAACGCCTTCAGCGATGCCAGCGCGCCGCTGGTCATCGGCGTGGTGGGCGCAGATGAGCTGGCAGCCGAGCTGACCCGTATCGTCAGTGGCCGCAGCGTCCAGTCGCGCCCGATCGTGGTCAAGGTATTCGCCGAAGGCGAGGCGCCGGCCGGCGTGCACCTGCTGTTCATTGGGGGCAGCGACAGCGCCCACGTCAAGGCCGTGCTCAAGGCGGCCCAGCCCGCACCCATGCTGCTGGTCAGCGAAGCGGAAAACGGTCTGCAGCTTGGCAGTGTCATCAATTTCAAGATCGTCGATGAGCGCGTTCGTTTCGATGTCTCGCTCGAGGCGGCCGACAAGAACAGCGTGAAACTGTCCTCACGCCTTCTGACGGTCGCCAATCAAGTCCACAAAGGGTCGCCCTGATGCAGCACGATACTGGTTCCGTTCGCAGCAAAATGATCTGGATGGCGCTGGCGACCACGTTTGTGGCGCTGCTGACCGCCTCGATCGCCATGCTGCTGTACGACCTGCGCACCTTTCAGCAGTACTGGGTCGATGACCTGACCACCCAGGCCGACATCATCGCCAGCGCCAGCGCACCGGCGCTGGCATTCAACGACGCGCGCACCGCCCAGCAGAACCTGGCCATGCTGCGCGCCCGGCCACAAATTCTGGCCGGTGCCATCTACACCGCGGGCGGGACACGCTTTGCTTCGTACACCCAGGCAGCGCGCGAGGCTGCCTATCCCGCGCAGCCCGGTGCGCCCGGTTATGCCATCAACAAGGGCGAACTGACCGTCTTCCATAAAATTGTCGACAACGGCGAAGTGCTGGGCACCGTCTATCTGCGTGCCCGCTTCGATCTGCTGGGGCGTCTGCTCAATTACGCCGCCATTCTGGGGGCGGTGCTGCTGGCGGCACTGGGCATTGCGGCGCTGGTGGCCACGCGTCTGCAAAAAAGCATCACCGATCCGCTGATGGCGGTGGCCGATGTGGCGCGCGAAGTGATGGAAAAGCGCGACTTCGGCTTGCGCGTACCGGGCAATAACAGCGGCGAAATCGGGGTGCTGGTGGCCGCCTTTAATGACATGCTGGCCGAAATTGGGCGCCGCTCGCACGCCTTGCAGGAATCGAATCTGACGCTCGAACACGAGATGCAGGTGCGCCACCGCGCCGAAGAAGCGCTGCTGCTGGCTGACCGCCGCAAAGATGAATTTCTGGCCACGCTGGCGCACGAATTGCGTAATCCCCTGGCGCCAATTCGCACCGGTCTGGATATTCTGCGCATCCGCAGCGGCGACGCCCAGGCCACGCAGCGGGCCACCGACATCATGGAACGCCAGTTGCGCCAGATGGTGCGCCTGGTCGATGACTTGCTCGATGTGTCGCGCATTAACACCGGCAAGTTCGCCATCAAGATGGGGCGGGTCGAGCTGAAAGCCGTGGTCAATGACGCGCTTGAAGTGGTGCGTTCGTACATCGAACTGCACGGGCACGAACTGGTGATTGACTTGCCGGATCGCCCCGTGTTCCTGCATGGCGACGCCACCCGCCTGGCGCAAATTCTGTCGAACCTGCTCAACAACGCGGCCAAGTACACCAACCGGGGCGGGCGCGTAAGCCTGTCGGCGCGGGTGGAAGAGCGCAGCCTGATCGTCAACGTGGCCGACAATGGCATTGGCATCGCGCCCGACATGCTCAATCAAGTCTTTGAAATGTTCGTGCAGGTCGACTCCACGCTTGAACGTACCAACGCCGGCCTTGGCGTAGGCTTGTCGCTGGCACGGCGCCTGGTCGAACTGCATGGCGGGACGATTGAAGCGCACAGCCATGGCGTCAACCGTGGCAGCGAATTTGTGGTGCGCCTGCCGATCGTGGTCGAGCCGGAGCTGCCGGCCAAGACGATTCCAGCGTCTTTCATCACGGCCGAGACGTACCGTATTTTGCTGGCCGACGATAACGTCGACTTCGTCAACAGCATCGGCGCGCTGCTCTCGGCCATGGGTCACAGCGTGGTTATCACCCACAATGGCCCGGACGCGCTGACCGCTGCGGCGCGCTTCTGTCCCGATTACGCCTTCCTCGATATTGGTCTGCCGCAGATGTCCGGCTACGATCTGGCGCGCGGGATCCGGCGTCTGTCGTGCGGCTCGATGACGATGCTCATTGCGGTGACCGGGTGGGGGCAGGAGAAGGATCGCCAGCTGGCGTTTGAAGCAGGCTTCGACCATCACATGGTCAAGCCGGTGCGCTTTGAACAGATCGAGGAAATTCTGGGCAATCGCGCCATCAACAAGAAAGCGCGTACCTGAGGCTTGCGGCTTGCCCGCAAGGGCGCCGGACAAAGAAAAAAGGCCTGAAGATTGCTCTTCAGGCCTTTCGTCTTACGAATTTTGGTGCGGCTGGCAGGAATTGAACCCACGACCCCTTGGTTCGTAGCCAAGTACTCTATCCAGCTGAGCTACAGCCGCGAAAGACAAGATTATAGCAGCTGTTGCGCGAACTGCAAAGTGAGCGGCCAAACATTTCAAGTTTTTCCAGTCAAGCGCTGCCAAGGACATCGATGAGGGCGCGCGCAGCGGCTGACAAGCGCCGGTGCGGCGCGTAAATCAGGGAGAACGCGCGGCTGCGCCCGGCCAGCTGCGGCAGCAATTCGACCAGCTCGCCACGCTCGAGGCGCTCGCGCGCAATGAATTCATATGACTGGCATACGCCCAGTCCCTCGGCCGCCAGCGTCACCACGCCCAGCACATCGCCCGACACTTCGATGGCCGCCGCCGGCGCGCTCCATTCGCGCTGTTCGGCGCCGTCCTGGAACAGCCAGGGCGCAACGCGGCCGGTACTGGGCATCACAAAGCCGATGCAGCGGTGCTGCGCCAGATCGTCCAGGCTGGTGGGCGTGCCGGCGCGCGCCAGATAGGCAGGCGAGGCCAGCAGGCACATGGGCGCGTCTTCGAGCTTGCGCCCGACCAGGCTGCTGTCGGGCAGCTCGCCCAGGCGAATGGCCAGATCAAAACCTTCGGCAACCAGGTCGACATTGCGATTGGCGATATTGAGTTCCAGCTGCACCAGGGGATACTGGCGCGAAAACGCCGCCAGCTGCTGTGGCAGCCGGTAGTGCGCGTACGTGGTCGGCACGCTCAGCCTGACGCGGCCTGCCACCTGGCCGGCGTCGCCCAGAATGGTGCGTTCGGCTTCATCAATCAAGCCGAACGCCGCGCGCGTCTGGTCCAGATACAGGCGGCCGGCGTCGGTCAGGCTGAGGCTGCGCGTGGTCCGGCGCAGCAGCTGGCTGCCCAGCCGCTGTTCAAGCCGGGTGAGGGCACGGCTGACCACCGAGGCAGTTGTGCGCAGCGCCACCGCTGCAGCTGTCAGCGAACCATGGTCGGTCACGCTCAAAAATATTTCAACATCACCGAGATGATCGTAACGACGCGCCATTTTTGCCTTTTAAGAATAAATGATTGGCTTTGGCGGTAGTTTATCTCCTTTGGCGTGCGGAATATAGTGCTTGCACTTCATTCACACCTGAAAAGGAAAACATCATGCGCAAGCTTCACGCCGTTCTCGCTGCCTCCCTGTTTGCCATTGGCGCTGCTGCCAATGCGGCCAACGTGCTGGTGGTCCTGTCCGATGCGGACCACCTGGATCTGAAAGACGGCAAGGTGTTTGCCACCGGCTTTTATCTGAACGAACTCACCCAGCCACTCAAGCTGTTGCTCGACGCCGGCCATGAGGTGACGTTTGCTACGCCGCTGGGACGGGCGCCTGCGGTCGACAAGAGCTCGATCGATGCCATGTACTTCAATGGTGACGCGGCGCTGCTGGCCCAGTATCAGGCCCTGGCCGACAAGCTGGGCATTACTTCCAGCGCGCGTTCGCCGGTGATCAGTCTGGCGCGCGTGGAGCAGATTGGTTACGACCATTACGATGCGGTCTACATTCCGGGCGGCCACGCGCCCATGCAGGACCTGGTGCGCAGCAAGGCCCTGGGGCGCTTGCTGACCAGTTTCCACGAGCGTGGCAAACCGACTGCCCTGGTGTGCCACGGCCCGGCCGCGCTGCTGGCGGCCTTGCAGGATCCGGTGGCCTCGGTAGGCGCGATGGAGCAGGGCGGCGCGCCGGGAAAAAAGGGCTGGATTTATGCGGGCTATCGCATGACGGTGATCAGTAACCAGGAAGAAGAGCAAGCCAAGGCGGCGCTTAAAGGCGGCGTGATGAGGCTGCTGCCGCAGACTGCGTTGGAAAAGGCGGGCGCCAGCTACAGCAGCAATACCGCGCCGTGGACCGCGCATGTGGTCAGTGACCGAGAACTGATCACTGGCCAGAATCCGGCTTCCGCTTTGCAGGTGGGCCAGGCATTGCTGGCACGGCTGAACAAGTAAGCCGTGCGCACCCCGCCTGGCGCCACGGGCCTTAGCCGTGCGCCAGGCGCAGTCGCACGGGTGTGCGTACTGGCTGCTGCGGTACCGACGGCGCGACGCTCGCGCTGCCTGCCAGTTTGAACAGGCCGACCACATCGGCCAGGGCCTCTGCCTGTTCGCGCAATTGCATGGCTGCAGCCGAGGCTTCTTCGACCAGAGCCGTGTTTTGCTGGGTGGTGCTGTCCATTTCGCTGATGGCGCCGTTGACGTCCTCAATGCCGCTGCTTTGCTCGGCGCTGGCAACGCTGATTTCGCTCATGATTTCCGTCACGCGCTGGACACTGGCAACCACGTCCTGCATGGTGGTGCCGGCCTTCTGAACCAGCGTCGTACCGGTGCCGACCTTGTCGACCGAGTCGTTGATCAGCGTTTTGATTTCTTTGGCGGCAGCTGCGGAACGCTGGGCCAGATTGCGTACCTCGCTGGCCACCACGGCGAAGCCGCGACCCTGTTCGCCGGCACGTGCCGCTTCCACGGCCGCGTTCAAGGCCAGAATGTTGGTCTGGAAGGCGATGCCATCAATGACCGAAATGATGTCAACGATCTTCTTTGACGAATCGTGAATCGAAGCCATCGTCTGGGTCACTTCCAGCATCACCGAACCCCCTTGCTGCGACACGGACGATGCGGATTGCGCCAGGGCGTTGGCCTGCTGGGCATTGCTGGCGTTCTGCTTGACGGTCGAAGTCAATTCCTCCATTGCGCTGGCGATTTTTTCCAGCGACTCTGCCTGATGTTCCGTGCGCGAAGCCAGGTCTTCGTTGCCGCTGGCGATCTCGGTCGATGCGCTGGTAATGGAGTCAGTGCCCTGGCGGACCTTGCCGACAATGGCCGCAAGGCTGTCGCGCATGGTTTTGATGGCAAACAGCAGACTCGCGTTGTCGCCTGCTTGAATCGCCACTTCCACTGCGAGGTCGCCACGCGAAATTTTGTTGGCAATGTCAGCCGCGTAAGCAGGTTCGCCGCCGAGCTGCTTGAGTAGCAGTTGCTTGATCTGCCATGCAATGAGCACGCTGAGAATCAATGCAACGGCACTTAGAGCCATGGTGAGCTGACGCGCGGTGGAAGCGCGCTGTTCCGACAGCAAGGTGGCCTCGTTCATCTGCGCCTGGGTCTTCTTGACCACGACTGCCATATCGGCCACGATCTGGCGCCGCAGCGGGCTGCAGTCATTCACCAGGAATGTGGCGAAGGCTTCCATGTCGCCGCCGTCGCGCAGCTGGCGTGGCCGCTTCAGCGCTTCACCCATGGCCAGCAAGCCGGTGCGGACCTTGGCAAAGTCGGCATCATTCGCGTAGACCGGCGTGAGCTGGTCCAGCGCGGCCAGATAAATGGCTTTCTGCTCATCGACCAGGGCCAGTTCCTTGCGGGCTTGTGCATCATCGGAAAAGATATAAGCATTGCGCGCTGCCAAACCGGTTTGCGCCAGCGCTTCGCGTGCCTGGTACAAGGGCCCCAGGCGGTCGACTGAGATCTTATCGATCTGCTGGACTGCCTCGCCAATGGATGCGATGCCGGTCAAGGTAATGCCTGCCAGGATCAGCATGAGGGCGGTGAGTACACCGAAGGCAAGGGATAGTTGCGTCCCGATTTTGAGTTTTTTTAGAGCATTCACGTCGATTCCTTCAAATTTTGATTGAACGCGTCCCTCCCAAGCCATAACAGGCCAAGGGAAACGCATGCCGCTAGCGGCGCATAAACTGGTTGCTGGTTGCTGGTGGCGTCGCGGGGGTTGGGCGATGCCGGGAGGGATTTATGAAAAGTTATCTGGTGCCGCGCCGCTGTATTTCTTCCGATGCCAGGGCGCTTAATTCGAGCATCGCGCGCACTTCATGCGCGCGCAGCTTGCGTGGTTCGCGATCAAGAATGCAAAGCGTACCGAGAGGGAAACCATCACTGTCGAGCAGCGGACAGCCTGCATAAAAGCGGATGTACGGCGCCCCGGTGACCAGGGGATTATTCTGAAAACGGGTGTCGGCCAGCGCGTCTTCCACGACAAACAGGTCCGCTTCCAATACCGCGTGACTGCAAAATGCCCAGTCGCGCGGGGTATCGGGCACGTCAACACCGACCCGGGATTTGAACCATTGACGGCGCGCGCTCAACAAGCTGATCAATGCCATGGGCGCGTCCGTGACTTGCGTTGCCAGCCAGGTGAGGCGATCGAATTCGGGTTCCGGTGGGGTGTCGAACAAACCAGTGGCCTGCATGGCCCGCAACCGGTCGGCCTCGTTTTCCGCGACCGGATACTTCGGTGATACCGCCGGGAGAAACTCTTCGCAGTGCGGCAAGACTGGCGCCCCGGGAGCTGCCGGCGCGGCTGGCGCCACCTCACCAGCAGGTGTCCCCAACAAATGCTGAACCGCGCTTAGATACACGCGACGGTGTCCGCCTGGCGTTTTCCACGATGGGATCACGCCGCTTTCGATCCACTGCTGCGCGGTACTGACGGCCACGCCCAGCAGGGCAGCGGCAGCGCCAGTGGTCAGAATTTCGTCTTTGTCGGAGGTGGCCATCACAGTCGCTTTACTGTTCAAATTCGTTGCTGATGTTTCGAAGCATATGATACTCACCGAAAGTAACAAAGCAGAATTTGACGAAAATGGCTATTTTGTTGTTGCAAGGTAACAGTGATGGTTTTTATTGCCATAAAATTCGACGAAATATCGCTTTGGATCGTCAATTTCATCAATTTATGATTTTGCGCAGCGTAAAGCATCTGGCGCATGTGACGCGCCAGATGTAACCGTCAGACGTGGGGGATTACGGAGTGGGTTTGGCGATCGCGTTGCCGACTTCGATGGCGATCTCGTCCTGGATGGCAGGGCGCTCGTTCCAGGGCCGCTCATAGGTCTGCTTCCAGATCACTGCGCCGTCGGTGGCGCGGCTCAGGCGCGCTGCAATGCGAACGATGCTTCCAGTCTTGCGCAGACTCCCGTCCAGCACATAGGACACTTGCACCGCGGTGGCAAATTCGCCGATCGACGCCGGCCGGTCGCGATAGCTGAGCGACACCGCCGGCGGCGACACGATCAGCCCTGGCACAGCTGCCAGTTTG
This sequence comes from Massilia sp. CF038, assembly GCF_900129765.1. Lineage (GTDB taxonomy): Bacteria > Pseudomonadota > Gammaproteobacteria > Burkholderiales > Burkholderiaceae_D > Telluria_A. The sequence goes on along the minus strand of NZ_FQWU01000002.1, from coordinate 308,092 downwards.
CCGATGACTTGTTCGGTCATGGCTGCCGCGCCGGGGTCGCGCACGGCGGCATCGGTCAGATCGATGAAAGGCAGCACGCCGACCGTGCGTGGGGTTTCCGGAGGTGGACGCACCAGCATGCCGGCAATACAGACGCCAATCACGATCAAACAAGCCAGGATGCGCCACCAGCTGCCGTGGATGCCGCGTTTTGGCGCCGGTGCAAACAGTTCGGCGGTGTCGACGGGCGCAGACGGCGCTGGCGTGGGCTTGGCAATCGGTGCGGGCGGGGCAGGTGGCACGGGCGCTGGCGCGGGAGCGACAGCGGGCGGCTGTGGCGCGGCTGCCACGGGCGGCGTTGGAATTGGTGCGCTGCTTGCGACTTGCGCAACGGCTTGCACTGGTGGCGTAACCTGTACTGCTGCCGGTGCCGGTGCAGGTATGGGCGGTGCAGGGACCACCGGTGCAGCAACCACCGGTGCAGGCGGCGAGGGCGGTGCGGCTGCAGTCGATGGCTCGGCCGATTTTTCTACCTGGGGCACAGACGCATCTGGTGTTGCGGGCGGGGGCGGGCTGGCCTTCTGCGCAGTTTGCTTTGGCGGCACAATCTGCGGGAATGGCGTTGTTTCCGGTGCCTGTGCCACGCGCTTTGCAGTGCGTGGGATGGGCGGTGCTTCTGGAGGAGGCGCAGTCGCTTCCTGCGCTGGTGCCGCGTCCACCACTTCAGGCTTGGCCGACGGCGTTCCTTCGCGGCCGGCTCCCAATTGCGGGAACGGAGTCGCATCCGATGCCTGAGTGACGCTCTTTTTGGGCGCCTCCTGTTGTTCCGGAATATCGAACTGGTCTGGCATGGTCAGCATGTCCAGCGCCATTGGCGGGCCTGGCACCGCATCCGGTTCCGCCTCGGGTTCCTCCGTCTGCGTCAGTAGCGTGGGTTCTGCTTGTGGCACCACGCCCAGGTCGATCGCAAAATCGAGATCGACCACGGTCTCCGGTTCGGCCAGCGCTTCGGGCCGGCGCGGCGCCGACGGCTTAAGGATCAGGTCTGGTGCGAGTACGTTCTCCGCTGCAGGCGTGGCGTGGTTTTCAGGCTCGGCCGGGGCGGCCACTGCTGTCGATTCCGATGCAGGTTCCGATGGCGACGATTCTGTCTTGATCTCGGCCGCGTTGGCGACGGGCGCAGCTGGTATTGGTTCGGCAACGCTGGCGGGAGCTGCCGCTTGCACAGGGGCTTGTGCGGTGTCTGGTGGCGTTGCCTGCGGCGCGCGCTTCGACTTCGACGATGATTTTGTTTTCGCAGCCGCTGGGGGCTGTGCAGGTGCCGGGCCAAACGCGGCCACCGAATCGACTTCCGCCGATGCGGAAGTTTGCGAAGACACTTCGATCTTGGCAATGAGCTTGTAGCCAACGCCGGGGAAGGCCACGATATACGAGGGGTCGCGCGGATCATCGCGCAGCTGGCTGCGCATGGCGGCAATGGTCTTGTGCACGATGTCCTCGCCCGCGTTGAGGCCGGGCCAGACTTGCTTGAGCAATTCCTCAATCGGGAAGACCGTGCCTGGGAAGCGGGACATGCACAGCAGCAGTCTGAGCGTGCGCGCGTCGAGCCGATTGAGTTGTTGTCCGTCGCGCGACATCAAGCCGGTGGCCGGGTCGATGACCCAGTCGCCTACGCGCAAAGATGTGGGGAGGGGATAGTTTTCTTGCACGGCACGCACCATCTTCAGCAGGAAGATTGATTATAGCTTGCAATGGGGCAAGAAAAAAGGCCTGAAGATTTCTCATCAGGCCTTTCGTCTTACGAATTTTGGTGCGGCTGGCAGGAATTGAACCCACGACCCCTTGGTTCGTAGCCAAGTACTCTATCCAGCTGAGCTACAGCCGCGAAAGCAAGCATTATAGCAGCTTTGTTTCATTTCCGGAAGTACCAATTGCTTGACATTTCTTCTTGAAACTCACTTGCTTGCACTGCGCTGAGGGCATGCCCCCCGCGAAGAAGCAGCATTGTAGGCGCAGTGCCGGAATTTGTCCAGCGCCAGTTTGCATCACTTACAATACAGACATCGAGTCTGATGCAAGGCAGGCATGACCATTATCACCACCATCGACGATTTGCAGTGCCTGGCCAAGCGGCGCGTGCCGCGCATGTTCTACGACTATGCCGATGCCGGCTCCTGGACCGAGTCCACCTACCGCGCCAACAGCGCCGACTTTGCCAGCATCAAATTCCGCCAGCGCGTGGCCGTCAACCTGGCCAATCGCACGCTGGCTTCGACCATGGTGGGGCAGGCCGTCAGCATGCCGGTGGCGCTGGCGCCAACCGGGTTGACCGGCATGCAGCACGCCGACGGTGAAATTCTGGCTGCCCGCGCCGCCGAGCGCTTTGGCGTGCCGTTCACCTTGTCGACCATGAGCATCTGTTCGATTGAAGATGTGGCTGCGCACACCAGCAAACCGTTCTGGTTCCAGCTGTATGTGATGAAGGACCGCGACTTTATTGAGCGCCTGATTGAACGCGCCAGGGCGGCGGGCTGCTCGGCCCTGGTCCTCACGCTCGATTTGCAGGTGCTGGGGCAGCGCCACAAGGATATACGCAATGGTCTGTCCGCGCCGCCCAAGCCGACCCGGTCGACCATCATCAATTTGATGACAAAACCGCGCTGGTGCCTTGGCATGCTGGGCACGCGCCGCCATGGTTTTGGCAATATCGTCGGCCACGCGAAGAGCGTGTCGGACATGTCGTCCCTGTCAGCCTGGACCACCCAGCAGTTCGATCCATCGCTGTCCTGGGACGATGTGGAGTGGATTAAAAAGCGCTGGGGCGGCACCTTGATCATCAAGGGCATCATGGATCCTGATGATGCGCGCCTGGCTGCCGACAGCGGGGCCGACGCACTGATCGTATCGAATCACGGCGGGCGTCAGCTCGATGGTGCGCAGTCGAGCATTGCGGCGCTGGGGCCGATTGTCGAGGCGGTGGGCAAGCGCATTGAAGTGCATATGGATGGCGGCGTGCGCTCGGGGCAGGATGTGCTGCGCGCGGTGGCAATGGGCGCCAGGGGCGTTTATATCGGGCGCCCGTTTCTGTATGGGTTAGGGGCGATGGGGGAGGCGGGTGTGACCAAATGTCTGGATATCATCCGCAATGAACTCGATCTGACCATGGCGTTTTGCGGCTTGCGCGATATACAGGATGTGGATCGGCGCATTCTGCTTGACCAGGAACGTTAACGGCAATATGCGGATCTAGGCTTTCCAAACCTGCAGATTCAATTGGTCGACGCAATTGTGAGCTCATTCCCAGGTAACCAAACTTTCCTCTCCTCCTTCAATCTGAAGGAATACACTCGAATATGGGCTCACCTCAGGATATTCCAGCCCGGGATCGCACCTGACGACGCATTCCAGTGCCCCAGCAAGATATCTTCCGAAGGCCACAGAGGTTGGCCACCTGGCGTTTCCACGAATCCAAATACTTAGGAAGGCATCCTCGCTTGCCCGAAGCACGACCGTCGTATTCTCAAAAACATAGATCTTGGGATCTTCGTGCGACGCGTTATCGGTCGAGAGCGGTCCGATACTGCTCGATAAAAGCGCAAATACGGTTTCCACATCGCTTGTTGTGTAAGCTTCGACGTCGCACTGCGTAAAGTTCATGTCACCCCGAAAGGAAACAAGGTGGCGCGCGGCTTCAATGCCCTGACCCACCGATCGGGCACGACGCGCGAAAGATCACTGGTCGTGCTGGTCGAGGGGATCGTACTTCCGATTGGTCGACACGAGCACCTCGGTTTCCGTCAACTCGAGCGCTAAACCGGTAAAGAAGCTTTCCGTGACATCTTTCACAAGCCCGACGTCTTTAGCGAACGAGATCATTGAGATTTCCTTCCAGCCGGCGCGTGGTTTTCCCGGCTGGGTGACGCGCACATCGACCACCCGTTTGAAGTTTAAAGTGCGAAATGTTCCTGCGGGAACAGTGGTGGTCGCAAAACCAAGCACCGTGGTCGTGACCAACGTGTCGACTACCGCACCGTCGCAGTTCGCAACGAGTGTGCCGGAGAAAATCTGGCCGACCGATACTTTTCCCGGAAGTATGTAATGGGGACTCGACGGCCGAGGCAGGCACTCGGCCCGCATCGCGTCCGGCGCCATTTGAACCACGGCGACCAATTGGGTCCCGGTACTATCGTTGACGTAGACACCCGCGGTGCGCTCGGTGTCGCCGTTGTCGTTCGACCAGGAAAGCTTGGAAGTCTTTCTGCCGTTCACGACAGGTCCGGCGACCATCGTCGAGACCGTTGTGTAAGGTGGAAGCGGATCACCGGCCGAGGGGACAGGCGTCGTCCTGGTGGTCCAGGTGGCACCCAAATCGATGGGGAAATAGCGGCGCGTGTCGATCGCAGCTGCCTGTTGGGCGACTGTCCACAATAAGACGCCCACCATCAGCGACGCGATAGGTTTCACGGAAGTGGAGCGCGCGGCAGTGCGCGTAAGCGCTGTCGGGTTGCTTGGATATTGCACAGGTGCCTTCGGTTGAAAATAATGCGAAAATTTTAACATCAATGAGAGCCGCGCAGACCATCGACATTGTTTTCTCTAGCCCAAAGTACTTCTCAATCGATCCAGTATCTCGGGCTCCAAGGCCAGCCTTGATGGCGAGCGTAAATTGAATCGCCACGAGTTTGCTAGACACCCGCGAGCCTTTCAAAATACGCTGCCGATTTACGACGCTGAACTGGGCGCGTGACCCCGGCGGTGTCCGCACCCCCGGTCACTCAGGCCTGTCAATTGATATCAGCAGGTCGGCAACGACGTCGCCCCGAAGTGGGGCATCCAAAAGTTCCGCGAATTCACGCATGTGGTTTCGCAGCTCAAGCATGCGTGTAGTAGGCTCGGATTGTGTAGCCCAGGAGAGTTCGGACGGCCATTGGGCATACGCAAAATATTCGCCGTTGGCGCACCGATGCAAACGCGACCCTAGACCACCTCGTTCATCACGAATAAGTTCGGTGAGTTCCCGCCAAGCGCTCTCGAAGTCCCGCTCACGTCCAGAAGCCACTTTCCATTTGAAGTAAATTGCGTGCATAACATCCTGTCGATCTGTGTCTGAGCCCGAGCGGCGCCCGCCTGAATATCAGTCTCGCATCGGCAAGAGGCGGGTCCTTCGTGGCGGTAATCATAGCAAGGCTCCCTCCTGCCTGAACTGTCAACGGCAAGCTGGTTTCCACTTCCAACCGGCATCCTATTTTTCTAGTTCGTTCAGCAACTGTTCCTTTGCCTTTTCCCCAGACGTCGTTTCCCCGAGTTGGTACTTGCCGAACACGACGCCATGCAGCAGCGGTTCCTTTCCTTCTGCATCAAACACGGCCAGGAACAGTTGTTCGCCAGATTGATCGACCTTGACGGCAAGCTTATCTTCGCCTTTGGCATACCCGACGACGGCTCCCTCGAATGCCTCCCCGACCTTGACGTAGCCTGAAGCTGTCAGCCCAGCTTCAATTTGCTGTAAGAGTTGCTCCCGGTCGAGGCCTTTGTACTCTAGATAAATACCATGCTCATCAGTTGTATCTTCGACGGCTGAAAGATGCTCTTTCGGGTATGGCAAGGACGCCCAGCGCGCGGGCACATTGTTAGAACAAGCGACCAACGACAGAATGGTGGCCAAGTAAAGCAGAGTTTTCATTTAAGACCTGGAATTGTTATCGCCGCAAAATATTGAACTGGTTCACAAGTGCACTTACGTCAGTACGGCGGAACTTGAATTCACCGCCCGAATGCCTGACGCGAACAATATCGGTGAACCAAAACAAGCTTAACCGAGCGCGTCCTCATACACCGCCAGATCTTCCTGGGAGAAGCAACAGAACACGACTTCCTCTATTTCAGGCGCTTCTGCGAGCGCTTCGCGCACGGTTTGCACGGCAGTCGCTGCAGCCAAGGCGATTGGATAGCCGAAGATTCCGGTGCTGATACTAGGGAACGCGATTGAGCGCAACGCGTTGCTTTGCGCAAGTGCGATTGAGCGGCGGTAGCAACTGGCGAGGAGTTCAGGTTCCCCCTGATCGCCGCCACGCCAAACTGGGCCAACCGTATGGATGATGTATCGGGCCGGCAGGCGGTATGCCTTGGTGAGTTTAGCCTCGCCAGTCTTGCAGCCACCGAGCAGGCGGCATTCATGCACCAGCTCCGGTCCGGCGGCACGGTGAATGGCACCGTCAACCCCGCCGCCTCCGAGCAAAGAGGAATTGGCTGCATTGACGATGGCGTCCAATGTCAAGGTGGTGATGTTGGCCCGAACGGCATGTATCAATGGTTTCATGGTTCATCACTGTACTACACCTGCCAGGCACCACGCGCAGCGGGGAGAGCGCCGTCCATGGCTGAGCGTGATACGTAAGGAATCATATTAGTGATCAGCCAGATGTCGCTCACATTCCTTCTACATCACTAAGCCATCAACTAATCCCGTGAGCATCCGTCCTTCGTATGCCGAACATGACTGGGCGGTATGGGACAGCCCTAACCAGTTCTTCCTGCGCCGTTCCTGTCATAGCGTATTCTGCGGCGCGCCGCGCTCGAATGCCTCGATGTTATCGACCAGCATATCGGCCAGCGTTTGCATTGCACCCGCACTGGCCCAGGCCACGTGCGGCGTCAGAATAAAGTTGGGAAGCTGTAGCGCCAGCAGCGGATTGTCCGCTGACGGTGGCTCCTTGCTCAGCACATCGAAGCCGGCGCCTCCAAGCACGCCATCCTGCAAGGCCTGGGCCAGCTCCAGCTCGTTGACCAACCCCCCGCGCGCCGTATTGATCAACAGCGCGCCGCGTTTCATCATCGCCAGTTGCGCCGCGCCGATCATGCTGCGCGTCTGCTCCGTCAGTGGCAAGTGCAGGCTCACCACATCGGCGCTGCGCAGCAGTTCGTCCAGGCCGACCTGGCGTACATCCTTGTCTTCGATCTTCGAGCGCGACATGGCGATCACACGCATGCCAAACGCACGCGCAATGGCCGCCACTTTGCGCCCCAGCGCGCCGTAGCCGACGATGCCGATCGTGCTGCCCGCCAGATCGGCAATCGGGTGATCGAACAGGCAAAACTGTGTCGACGCCTGCCATTTGCCTTCTTCCACGTCGGCCATGTAGGCACGCAGATTGCGGCGCAGGGCCAGGATCAGCGCAAACACATGCTCGGGAACGGAAACGAGCGAATAATCGCGGATGTTGGATACCACAATACCGTTGGCGCGGCAGGCCGCGAGGTCAACCTGGTCGGATCCGGTGGCTGCAACGGCTACCATCATCAGGTCGGGCAGCTGCTCGATGTCGTCCGCGCGCAGCGGTACCTTGTTGGTGATGGCGATAGTCGCACCGCGCAAGCGCTCTACCACGTCAGCGCGGGTGCTGGCCTCGTGCTCGGTCCACTGGTGCGCAAAATCGGGCTTGCGCACGTGCGCCGGCAGGCTGGCGCGGTCAAGAAAGACGATCTTGTGCATCTCAGTTCCTTTGCAGTTGCAGCCCCGGATGATCGGCAAACAGTTCTGCCACCCACTCCACGAACACGCGCACCTTGGCCGACAGGTGCCGGTTCTGAGGGTACACCACGTTCACCGGCAGCGGCACACTGGTCCAGTCGGTCAGTACCAGTTCCATCTGGCCGCTGGCCACCAGGGGATGCACCTTGTAGCTCGCCATTTGCACCAGGCCCAGGCCTTGCAGCCCGGCCGTCAGGTAAGCGACCGAATCGTTCACGGCCAGGCAGGCGGGGGCCGGCACGAAGATGGTTTCTTCGCCGCGCACGAAGTCCCAGTCGAAGGTCTTGCCGGTGCGGGAAGAAAAGTAGTTTACGCAGCGGTGCTGCGCCAGGTCGGTGGGGTGCTGGGGCCGGCCATGCTTGTTCAAGTAGGCTGGCGTGGCCGCCGTGACGAACTGCAGCACGCCAATGCGGCGCGCGATCAGGGCGGAGTCAGGCAGTTCGCCGCCGCGCACGGCACAGTCCACGCCTTCTTCAATCAGATCAATCGGGCGGTCACTGCAGCCAAGGTCTAGCCGGATGTCGGGATAGCGCTCAAAAAAATCGGGCAGGGAAGGGATGATGAAGTCGTTGGCAATGCTGGTGCTCACGTCCACCCGCAGCCGCCCCGCCGGCGAGGCACGGTTGTGCGACAGCGACTCTTCGGCCTCGCGCACGTCCGACAGGATGCGCAGGCAGCGCTCATAATAAGCGGCGCCGTCGGCGGTCACGCTGACCTGTCTTGTTGTGCGGTGCAGCAGCTTGACCGTCAGCGCCTGTTCCAGGTTCTGGACCAGGGTCGAGACGGTCGCTTTGGGCAGTTGCATGTTTTCTGCGGCCCGCGTAAAGCCGCCGGCGTCGACCACCTGCACAAACACTTCCATGGCTTGCAGTTTATTCATATTCCCCTTCATTGTTCGATTTTCTGAACAATCAATTCGCGGTTAGCATCTTTATCAGATTGTAGAACAAGTTTAAAGTGGCCGTACTGCATCAAAGGATGTAGCCACCGCAGGAATGGAAAGGGGAGTCAGCATGCGTTATCAAAATGGTCTTATCGGTTTTATGGCAATCGTGCTGGCTGCCGTCACCACCCTGGGCAGTGTTTACAGTGGCCACTTCCCGCAAGCGTCGCAAGCGGAAAGCGCTGGATTTGATGCACTTGCACATAATCTGTTTGCCGATTCCCTGGGCGCGTCGGACGAGGCCAGCAAATGACAGCCATGTCGGCCCCTGTCGCACTCAACATCCGCGAGCTGGAAGTAGCTGGCGCGGAAGGTCCGCTGGGCGCGCGCCTGTATGCAGCAGGCGCGGCCGGCACCAAGCGCGATGGCTTGATCGTGTTCTTCCACAGCGGCGGCTTTGTGGGTGGCGATCTGGACGAGGCTGACGAATTCCTGCGCCACCTGGCCAGTTGCTCGAGCGAGCAGCGGGTACTGGCGGCGCGCTACACCCTGGCCACCGAGCGGCCGTTCCCCGCTGCGGTGGAAGATGCCCATGCTGTATTGAAGTGGGCAAAGAAGAACAAGGCCAAAATCGGCTGGACCGGCAAGCACATGGTGGTGGCCGGAATTGAAGCCGGTGCCAATCTGGCTGCCGTGTCGGCGCTGATGGCACGCGACCGCGGCGGCCCCGAGCTGGTCGGGCAAATCCTGATCATGCCGATGCTGGACCCTGGCCTGAGCACTTGCTCAATGCGCGAAATTAAGAAGGACCTCAATTCCGCCTGCGTCGCCGATACCTGCGCCGCCAGCTACCGCGGCTACCTGCCCAATGCTGCCGACCGCGTGCACCCGTATGCGTCGCCCTTGCAGTCGAGCCGTCTGAAGAATTTACCGCCTGCGCTGATCCTGTCCGCCGAGGACGATCCATTGCGCGACGAGGCGGAACAATATGGTGCCAAGCTCACCACCTGTGGCGTCACGACGACGGTCAAGCGGCTTGCGGCCCAGCCCATCGACGACGCTGCCGCCCGTAACGAATGTGCCTGCAAAGCCGCCGCCTTGCAGGAAATAGGTAAGTTTCTCGCAGCCCTGGACGAACCACCGACTTCGTCCTAGCCAACCGCCTTACAAGTTAATTCCGTGCAGCTGCGCCGAGTGACCCTCAGCGCAGCGTACGGACCCTTTTGCCCATTGCTTTTGCAGTCGGCCGCTGTACCGCCGTTGTTATTAATAATTTTCATCAAGAAAAGGAATAAAATGAAAACCAATAAATTCATCGCCAAGCCGCTGATCGCGGGCCTGGCACTGGCGGGGCTGGCTGCGTTCGCGCTGTCAGGATGCGGACCAGCAAACGGCAAGGCGGCGGCACCTCCTGCGCAGGCAGGGCCACCAATCACCGCTGCGGTCGTCATCGAACGCACCGTCAATGAAACGCAGGAATTCTCGGGCCGCCTGGAAGCGGTGGAACGCGTTGATATCCGCGCCCGTGTGGGCGGCTTCATCACCTCGGTCAATTTCAAGCCGGGCAGTGTGGTCAAAAAGGGCGATCTGCTGTTCGTGATCGATCCACGGCCATTCCAGGCCGAGGCAGCGCGCGCTGACGCTGCGTATGCTTCGGCCCGCGCCAAAGCAGACCTGGCCAAGCTGGAACAGTCGCGTGCAGAACGTCTGCTGGCCGACAAGGCCATCGCCCAGCGCGAATTCGACGAAAAAGCATCGGGCCTGAAAGAGCTCGACGCCAATGTGCGCGCTGCGCAGGCTTCGCTCGATGCGGCGCGCTTGAATCTGGCGTACACCCGCGTGACCTCGCCCATCGATGGCCGCGTGTCGAAAGCGGAAATCACCACTGGCAATCTAGTGGACGGCAGCGTGATTCTGACCTCGGTCGTATCGAACAAGGAAATCTACGCCACTTTCGACGGTGACGAAGACACCTACCTGCGCGTAGCCCGCGAGTCGCAAAAAGGCGCGCCCGTGGGCGTCAAGGTCGGCCTGGCCAACGAAGCCGGCTTCCCGCACCAGGGCAAGCTGGAATTCGTCGACAACCGCCTCGATGCCAAGACCGGCAGCGTGCGTATGCGCGCCACCTTCGACAACAGCGACAACACGCTGGTGCCAGGCCTGTTTGCCCGCGTTCAGCTGGCAGGCAACGAGTCCACCGGCAAAAAAGCCATCCTGATCAGCGACCGCGCCGTCGGCACCGATCAGGACCGTAAGTTCGTCTACGTGGTCTCGGCGGACAGCAAAGCCGAATACCGCGCCGTCAAACTGGGCCCGGCAGTCGATGGTTTGCGCGTGGTACGTGACGGGATCAAGCCCGGCGAGAAGATCATCGTCAACGGTTTGCAGCGGGTTCAGCCTGGCGCACCGGTGACGGCGGAAGTCGTCGCCATGGAAGACGGAAAAAAGCCGAGCGACGTGAAAGTCGCAGCGGCAAAGGCGCAGGCCAAGGAGTAAGAACATGAATTTTTCTAAATTTTTCATCGACCGGCCGATTTTTGCGGCCGTCCTGTCGATCATCATTTTCGTGGCGGGGCTGCTATCGATCTTCAAGCTGCCAATCTCGGAATACCCGGACGTTGTGCCACCATCGGTGGTGGTGCGCGCCCAGTACCCGGGTGCCAATCCCAAGGTCATCGCCGAAACCGTGGCTGCGCCGCTGGAAGAGCAGATCAACGGCACCGAAAACATGCTGTACATGTCGTCCCAGTCGACCTCCGATGGTTCGCTGGCATTGACCGTGACGTTCAAGGTCGGCACCAATGTGGAGCAGGCCGAGTCGCAAGTACAAAACCGGATTCAGCGCGCCTTGCCGCGTCTGCCCGAGGAAGTGCGTCAGATCGGTGTGACCGCCGTGAAAAGCTCGCCCAACCTGACCATGGTCGTGCACCTGGTCTCGCCAAGCGGCCGTTATGACGACGTCTACCTGCGCAACTACGCCGTGCTGAACGTGAAAGACCAGCTGGCCCGCATTCAAGGCATGGGCGAGGTGCAGCTGTTTGGCGCCGGTGACTATGCCATGCGCATCTGGCTGGACCCGCAAAAAGTGGCAGAACGCGGCATGACGGCCGGCGACGTGGTCGCATCGATCCGTGAGCAGAACGTGCAGGTTGCTGCCGGTGTGGTGGGCGCTTCGCCTTCCAAGAACGCTGAATTCCAGCTGACCGTCAACACCCAGGGCCGCCTGACCTCGATCGAGGAATTCGGCGACATCATCGTCCGTACCGGTAACGATGGCGCCATCACGCGTCTGCGCGATGTCGCCCGTCTGGAACTGGGGTCGAACAGCTACTCGCTGCGCTCCCTGCTGAACAACAAGTCGGCAGCCGCAATCGCCGTGTTTGAAGCGCCTGGCGCCAATGCGCTCCAGCTGTCGGCCGATGTACGCGCCAAGATGGCGGAACTGAAAAAGGACTTCCCGGAAGGCGTCGACTACAGCGTTGTATACGACCCGACCCAGTTCGTACGCGAATCGATCAAGGCTGTGATCCACACCCTGCTTGAAGCGGTCGCCCTGGTGGTGCTGGTGGTGATCATCTTCCTGCAAACCTGGCGCGCATCCATCATTCCGCTTCTGGCAGTGCCAGTGTCGATCATCGGTACCTTTGCGGTGATGCTGGGCTTTGGCTTCTCGATCAATACGCTGTCGCTGTTCGGCCTTGTGCTGGCCATTGGTATCGTGGTCGATGACGCCATTGTGGTCGTGGAAAACGTGGAGCGAAACATCGAAGCTGGCCTGAGCCCGCGCGATGCAACCATCCAGGCCATGAAAGAGGTGAGTGGTCCGATCATCGCCATTGCACTGGTTCTGTGCGCCGTGTTCGTGCCGATTGCATTTGTGTCCGGTCTGTCGGGCCAGTTCTACCGCCAGTTCGCGCTGACCATCGCTATCTCGACCGTGATCTCGGCATTCTCGTCGCTGACCCTGTCGCCGGCCCTGGCTGCAACCCTGCTCAAGCCGCACAATGCGCCAAAAGACGCGCTGACCCGTGGCATGGACAAAGTCTTCGGCGGCTTCTTTGCCTGGTTTAACCGCTTCTTCGGCCGTGCATCGACCCGTTACGAAAACGGCGTCAATGGTGTCCTCAAGCGCAAGAGCCTGTCAGTGGCAGTGTATGCGCTGCTGGCAATCGCTGCCGTGTTCATGTTCAAGGCAGTGCCTAGCGGCTTCGTGCCAGCGCAGGACAAGCAGTACCTGGTCGGCTTTGCCCAATTGCCTGATGCAGCTTCGCTGGACCGTACCGAAGCGGTGATTCGCAAGATGTCAGACATTGCTTCGCAAGTGCCAGGCGTGGAATCGTCGATCGCGTTCCCAGGTCTGTCGATTAACGGCTTTACCAATGCGCCGAATGCCGGCATCGTCTTCACCTCGCTCAAGCCATTTGACCAGCGTACCGGCAAGGGCCAGTCCGGTCCCGAGATCGCCGCTGAAATCAACAAGCGCCTGGGCAGCATTCAGGATGCGTTCATCATGGTGTTCCCGCCACCGCCAGTCAATGGCCTTGGCACCATCGGCGGCTTCAAGATGATGGTGGAAGACCGTGGCAACGTGGGCTACGACGAGTTGTACAAGAGCGTGCAGGCGCTGCAGATGAAAGCGTGGCAGACCCCGGAACTGGCAGGCGTGTTCTCCGGCTTCCAGATCAACGTGCCGCAGCTGTTTGCAGACGTTGACCGGGTCAAGGCCAAGCAGCTTGGCGTGCCCCTGGCAACCATCTATCAGACTTTGCAGATCAATCTTGGCTCGCTGTACGTGAACGACTTCAACCAGTTTGGCCGCACCTACCAGGTGCGCGTGCAAGCCGATGCGCCGTTCCGTTCCCAAGCTGACCAGATCGCCCAGCTGAAAGTCCGTAATGACAAGGGCGAGATGATTCCACTGTCGTCGCTGATGCGTGTGAAAGACAGCTATGGTCCGGACCGCGTACAGCGCTACAACGCTTACGTATCGGCAGAAGTCAATGGCGGCCCGGCACCTGGCGTGTCGTCCGGCCAGGCCCAGGCCGCGCTGGAAAAAATCGCTGCCGAAGTGCTGCCGAAGGGCGTGTCGTTCGAGTGGACCGATCTGACCTACCAGGAGATTTTGTCTGGTAACACGATGGTGCTGGTGTTCCCGCTGTGCGTGCTGCTGGTATTCCTGGTGCTCGCTGCCCAGTACGAAAGCTGGACCCTGCCGCTGGCCGTGATTCTGATCGTGCCGATGTCGATTCTGTGTGCGCTGATCGGCGTCAAGCTGACCGGTGGCGACAACAACATCTTCACCCAGATCGCCTTGTTCGTGCTGGTGGGTTTGGCCTCGAAGAACGCCATTCTGATCGTCGAATTTGCCCGCGAACTGGAAGACCATGGCCGTACCGTTGTCGAAGCCGCGCTGGAAGCCTGCCGTCTGCGTCTGCGTCCGATTCTGATGACGTCGATCGCGTTCATCATGGGTGTGGTGCCACTGGTGTTCTCCAGCGGTGCCGGCGCCGAGATGCGTCATGCGATGGGTGTGGCGGTATTTGGCGGCATGCTGGGCGTGACCTTCTTCGGCCTGTTCCTGACGCCGGTGTTCTACGTCCTGCTGCGTACGTTTGCAAAAAGCCTGGAGCGCAAAGCTGCTGCTCCGGCCATGATTAAAATCGAAGGAGCTATTTAATGAACAAGCTCACACGCCGTATCGCACCGCTGCTGGCAGCCTTGCTGCTGGTGGCCTGCTCGACGGTGCCGGAACTGAAGCAACCTGCGATCGACATGCCGTCGGCTTACAAGGAAGCGCCGGACGGCACCACCTGGAAAGTGGCGCAGCCGGCCGAAGCCCAGGCGCGCGGTCAATGGTGGCTGGCTTTTAACGATCCTGTCCTGACCGGGATGATCGACGAAGCGACCCGCGCCAACGCCACCCTGGCGGTGGCGGCGGCTCGCGTCAAGCAGGCCAGGGCGCTGGCCGGCCTGTCGGAAGCGAACCGTGGCCTGCAGGTTGGCGTTGGCGTTGGCGTCCAGCGCACCGGTGCCGAAGCGGTGGCGCCGTCCAATCTGTACCAGGCCAGCCTGACGGCCAGCTATGAAGTGGACCTGTTTGGCCGCCTTGGTGCCGGCATTGGCGCAGCCCGCGCCGATGCGGCAGCATCCGAAGCGACCTACAAGTCGGTGCTGCTGGCATTGCAGGCAGACGTGGCGCAGACTTACTTCCGTCTGCGTGAAACCGATGCCGAACTGGCCACGCTGGAAAAATCGGTCGACCTGCGCACCCAGAGTGTGAAGGTCAACCAGAGTCGCTACGACAATGGCGACATTGGCGAATTCGATCTGGCCCGCGCCAAGACCGAACTGGCTACCGCCAAGGCCGAAGCGATCGGGTTGCAGCGTCAGCGCGTGCAGAACGAGCATGCCCTGGCCGTGTTGCTGGGTAAATCGGCGGCGGCTTATACCGCTGACGTGAACCCGCTGCCAGAGACGGCGGTCATGCCGGTGATTCCTGCCGGTTTGCCATCGGCACTGCTGGAACGCCGTCCTGACATCACCGCTGCCCAGCGCACGATGATGGCGTCGAACGAGCGTATCGGCGCGGCCAAGTCGGCCATGTTCCCAGCCTTGCTGCTCAATGGCGGGCTGGGAACCGAGTCGGCCAGCAGCTCGAACCTGTTCAAGTGGAGCGCGCGTTCGTGGGTGCTGGGTGCCTTGCTGTCAATGCCGATCATTGACGGCGGCCGTAACAAGGCCAACATCGCGCGCAGCGAAGCGGTGCTGGAAGAGTCGGTAGCGGCATATCGCCAGAACGTGCTGGTGGCCTTCGCGGAGGTGGAAGACAACCTGGCGGGTCTGCGCATTCTGGCCGGTCAGGCTGAACAGCTTGACGCAGCCGTGGTATCGGCGCGCCGCTCGGCCGATCTGGCGCAGAAGCTGTACCAGGCGGGTCGTTCGAGCTATCTGGATCTGCTGGATGCCCAGCGCAATCTGGCGGCGGCGGAACGGGCAGCGGTACAGCTGCGTGGCAATCGCGCAGTGACCACCGTGGCCTTGATTCGCTCGCTCGGCGGCGGCTGGGAATAAGTGTAGATACATCGCCCTCGCGCAGGCGGGGGCCTATTCCACCTGACCGAATTCGGTTACATGGCATGGGCCCCCGCCTTCGCGAGGGCGATGTAACTTTGGGTGGACGAGCAACGCAATCCGGCCGCCCCCCAACATCGCCCTCGCGCAGGCGGGGGCCCATTCCACCTGACCGAATTCGGTTAGATGGCATGGGGGGCTCGCATGCGAGCCCGCCTTCGCGAGGGCGATGTGTTTTGCGGTTGCGGTATTCTCTTTTTCCCGCCCCGGCCCTACAATGGCCGGACATGCTTACCACTACTTCCGACGAGCAGTTGATGCTGCAGTACCGCGAGGGCGACTTCATCGCCTTCGAGGAGCTGTATCGCCGTCACCGCGTCGGTTTGTATCGCTTTATCGCCTGGCGCTCGCCCCGGGCCGACTGGGTCGACGAGATCGTGCAGGACAGCTGGGCCAACCTCCATCAAGCCCGCGAACGCTACCAGCCCGACGCGTCCTTCCGCACCTATCTGTATCAAATTGCCCGCAACCGCCTGCTCGACCTGCTGCGTCAGCAACAGCCGCTGCTCGCCGCTGACATGGGCACCGGCACGGATGGATTCGACGCATTTGACGCGCTGGCCGATGCGGCGCAGGATGTGGTCACGCCTGAAACAGCATTCGATCAAAAACAGCGCCACGACAGCTTGCATCAGGCCCTGGCCCAACTGCCAGGCGAGCAGAAAGAGGCACTGGTGCTGCAGCAAATGAATCGCCTGAGCCTGGAGGAAATCGCCGCTATCGTGTCGGCGCCGGTTGAAACGGTCAAAAGCCGCCTGCGCTATGCCATGCGCAAGCTGCGCGAAGGGAGTTTGTGTGAACAAGGATGATATGAGCGACGACGCCGAATTCGACGCCTTCCTGAAAGGGGAAGGGGACTTGTCGCGCCGGTTGCAAGCCATGTCCACCGGCGAACCAAGCGCCGAACTCGATGCCGCCATCCTCAACCGCGCACGCCTGGCCTTGGCACAGGAAACCCATCCGGTGGCCGCCAATGACCCTGGCGACAGTACGCCCATACCGCGGCTGGCGCAGCCGTTCGGGCACCGCTGGCGGGTTCCTGTCGGTATCGCGGCAACTTTGCTGGCTGGCGTGTTCGCCAACCAGGCGTTCCAGTCCCAGAAGGCCAGCGATGCAGCCCTGGTCGCGGAAACGGCAGTCCCGGCACCGGTCCTGATTGTGCCGCCACCCCCGGCAGACGCGATTGCTGAACCGAGCGTGGCCATGGCACCACCGGCGCCCATGATGGATAGCGCGCGCGCTCCGGTCCCGGCATCGCCGCCTCCGCCGCCTTTGGCACAGAAGGAGGACGCGCTGGCAGATTTGGCGCCCGTCGCCAAACCTGCACCGGCCAGTCCAGTGCGGGCCGAACCCACAGTCGCCGCCGCGGCGCCGTCCGCGCCCGTTGCGGCAGCCGCTCCGCCGCCCGCGCCGGCGCCAGCATCGGCTGGCGTGCCGCTCACGGTCGAGTCGTACGCGAATGCGGCGCCTGCGTCACAAGCCCAGTTATCGGCAGCCCTGGCGGCGCGCCAGCGCAGCGACATGGCCGAAAATGAAATGGCCGAGGCTAAAAAAAGCAAATCGCTTGCCCGCGTCGAGGTTGCCGAGCGTGTTTCGATCACCGGATCGGCCAACAAACGCCCTGACAGCAAAACATGGCTGGCCGAGATCGAGCGTTTGCTCAAGGATGGCGAAAACGAAAAAGCCCTGCAACAATGGCAGGGCTTCCGTGAAGCCTATCCGCGCGAAAAAGTCGCGCCCGAGCTCGAGGCCAGACTGGACGCGCTGGACAAATAAGCCGGCAGCTTATTTCACTTCAAATTCCCCCACGAAGACGGTCTCGCTCCGTTCCTTCAGGCGCAGCGTGATCAGCTGTTCTTTTTGCTTGGGCGTGCCGAAACCGCTGAACAGCTTGACCTGCAAGGTGGTCGCGCCGGCCACCACCTGCTGCCGGTTGCCGTAGTAATTGGCCTCGATCTTGTATTTTCCTGGCCGGGCGCGACGCAGTGAAAACTCCTCCGGCCCGTAGCCTCCGGTGAAGTCGCGCGACATTGCGCCACCCTGGCGCGTGCGGTTGTTGGTGTAGTCGCAGCGCTCGCCATTTGGGTCTGTCACGTACAGATCCATGTCGCTGTTGTCGGCGTCCCACGTCAAGACAACGCGCAAATCCAGCGGCAGGTTGGCGATGAGCCGCTTGTCGAACTGCCCAGTGGCGGCACGTTTCCCCGATGCGGCCAGAATGGCGTTGAACTCGGCCAGCACGATTTTTTCAATCTCCGGGAAACGGCCGTTCCACGGCTTCTGGAATACCTGGTACAAGGTATCGAGCGCTTCCTGGTCGCGCCCGGCCGCTGCCAGTGCCAGGCCCAGGTCGCGCAGCGATTGCGGCTCTTCTTCGGCGATGCGTAGCACTTGCTCGAAGACGGGAATGGCCAGCGTCGGTTCACCCGCCTGCAGCAGGCGGTAGCCAAGGATGCGTAATACGGCGCGGTTTTCCAGATCCATTTCCGACAAATTCGACAAAACCCGCAACGCCAGGTCGCGCTGTCCTTTGTCGAGCAGGATATCGGCCGCGTCGATGAAAAATGCACTGCTGGCGATATTGTCTGGACGCTGGTCCAGATAGACGGCGTACACTTTGTCGGCTGGCGCTTGCTTCAGACGCGCGATGTAAGGTGCATTCGGTTCCCATTTTTTAAGCGAGATGCCAATCTGTGGCGCGCTGTCGCTGTCGCCGCCTTTTTTGGCCTTGCGCTCTTTGCCCGCAGCGTCGTTCATGGCCATGCGCATCTCCGCCCTTGGCGCAGGTGAGGGCGGCGGCGCGGCCGCCGCCAGCGCTGGTGCGTCCATCCGGTAGTAGCCAGGCACCGTATCGAACTTGGATTGCTTGGGAATTGGTGCATTCCACCATGCCTTGCGGTCTTCAAACATACGCACGACCTGTTCAAAGTGGCTACGCTGTTCGCTTGCACGGCGGCTGAACGCATTCTCCCGCAGCCGTTTGAATTCGCTCGCCATTTCCTGCGGCGGTTCGATATCGTAGCGCAGATAATCGTTCATCTGTTCGAGCACGATGAGCGAAGTTTCGCGCGTCGGAATCGAGAAGCGTTTGCCCAGGCGGGCAATCTCAGCCCGGTGCAATTCAAAGTCGGCGTCCAGGCGGCGCAGGCGGAAATTCGCCCACATGGCGGCGGCGCGCGGGTAATGCGAGGCATCCGCAGGCAGAGGCACCACGATCGTCTTTTCGATGCCGGTATTGGCCAGGGTGATGTTGAGCGCGCCACTGGGCGCCAGCATGCGGCCGGCTACGCGCAGCATGCCGTCGGCCACCATGCCCGAATCGACTTCGATGTCGGTGGCGCCGGTCGCGGTGATGTCGGCCACGCGGAGATCCTGGTACAGCAGGGCCTTGGCCGCTGCGCTCGGCGTGGCTTGGCTCAAAGCGATCAACTGGCCGCCATTGCGCTCGGCCAGTCCTGCCAGGCGAACGGTATCGGCAGACACGGCTGAGTTGAGTGCAAACAGCTGCTGGTGGCGAGCCAGTTGCGGGAATGGTGCGGCCCCATAGTTGGACAGGCCGTCACTGAACAAGAGGTACTGATCAACGGACGATTGCGGCTGCCACGCGCCCAGTGCGGTGGCGCCGTCGTACACCGTGGCTGCCAAGGCGCGCCGCAACTCGGTCCAATTACCACCGGTGACTTTAAAGACCTGAATGGCATCGGCCAGGTCGCGCAAGCGAGTCAGGCGTACCTCAACATTTGCCAGTGACTTGAAGTAGCTGTCCAGTTCCGCCAGTTCCGCCTCGTGTGCGCGGTTGGCACCGGAACCCGAACTGTCCCACAGCAGGCCGATCACGCGCGGGGCTGTACGGCGTACACGCGTGGCTGCCACTGGTACTTCGGCCACGAACCAGGTTTTATCGTCCAGCTCCTGGCGCACCACGCGCGGTTCCAGGCGCGCCTTGGTGGCCACCTCGATCACGCTGTCGGCGTGATAGCGCTCGCGCGCCATGGTGGCGACAAAGTCTCCTTTTTCCGCCTTGAAGGCGAGGGCGCTGCCTGCCGCGATGGGGGCCGCGTCGCTGCCGGTAGCGCGCAAGGTGAGATTGAACTGGCCAACTTTGCCGTAGGCGAGCGGCAGGCGGTAAATCCAGTTTGCACCACGGCGCGCCAGCGCTTCGGTATAGCGCAGTTCGACGGTGCGTGTGCCTTGCGGCGGGATCGGATACACCCGCAGCTTGAAGTTGTTCCCCTGCGTGATTTCAAGAAGCCCGGGGTCGACCTGCTGGCGTTCAATCGCTTCGAACACTTCGCGCCCGCGCGCCTTTTCGACCGGTACCGCCGGCCGCATGCTGCCGTTGATATCGAGGGCAAAGGCGCTCACCTGCTGGCCATCGGCAAGGGGAAACTGCAAATTGCCTTCAAGCTGGCGGCGGTTGGGGTTATAGAACACGATACGCACCGTGGTTTCAGCCGTGCTGCCGCTGAGGGTGGAGGCAATGTCGAGCTTTTGCACTTCGATTGGCTGCGCGGCCCGATCGTCGACAATCATCCGGACCGGCGGCAGCGCGGCGTGCCGGTCCTGGGCGTGGGCTGCGCTGGCAGCACCTGACAGCATGGCAAGGATAAAAATGCGCAAAAACATGACGATCTCCGAATACCGGTTGAGTCCGGCTTGCATACTGGAACGTACTGCAAGTGAAAACGGGGTTACGATCGTGCGCTTGATAGAAAAGATGCCACAGCGTAGCATTGTTAAATCGATTCACATTGGACGGGCAGTCACATGGGGCGAGTGCAGCGACTGGGATTGGGAAGCTATCTGGCCTTCATGGTTGGCGCCTTGGTTGCGAGCCTGACCGTGGTACTGATGCTGCTTGTTGGCTGGGTCAGCGCAGCCGACATGAAGGCCGCCATCGCGCGCGAATTGAGCGAACTGGCTTTCCAGGCGTCTGACAAGCTGGACCGGGGCCTGTTTGAACGCTACCGTGAGGTGCAATTGCTGGCCGAACGCAGCCTCATGGCCGACCCGGCGATCTCGCTGGACGCAAAGCGCGGTCAACTCCAGCTCATGCAGCGCACCTATCCCACCTATGCCTGGATCGGCGTGACCGATCTGCAGGGCAGGGTCATGGCAGCCAGCGGCGGCCTGCTTGAAGGTGTGGATGTGTCCAAGCGTCCCTGGTTCCAGGGAGCTTACCGTGGCATTTACCTGCAAGACGTGCACGAATCAGTCTTGCTGGCCAATCTGCTGCCGAAAAACGGCAACGAATTGCAGCGCTTTGTCGACGTGGCTTTCCCCTACCGTGACGCGCAAGGGCAATTTGCCGGGGTGGTGGGCGCCCATTTGAGCTGGCAGTGGGCCAAAGAGGTGGAGGCTTCAGTGCTGCGCCCCCTGGCCAGCCGGAACCGGGTTGACACCATTATTGTGAGCGCCAAGGGTGTGGTGCTGATGGGACCTGCAGAATTGATTGGCAAGCGGATCAACACCGAAAGCATGCAGGCTGCGGTCAAAAGCAAGACCGGCTTTTCGATCGAGGCCTGGCCCGACAAGCGGCAATATGTAGTCGGGTACAGTCGCAGCCAGGGCCATCTTTCCTACCCAGGTCTGGGTTGGACGGTACTGGTGCGCCAGCCCGTGGACGAGGCATACCTTCCTGTACATACGCTGCAGCGCACGATCATGCTGACCGGTTTGTCGGCCGCGCTGCTGTTTGGCCTGATCGGCTTTCTGGCAGCGCGCGCAATTACAGCCCCAATGCACACCATTGCCAGCGCCGCCAGAGCGCTCGAAACGGGCGAGGTGCGCAGCATGAAGCTGCAGATCAACCAGTACCACGAGATTGGCAAACTGGCCGGGGCACTCAATGCCTTGATGCGCAAACTGGCGCACAAGGACTCGGCGATGCGCAAGATGCACCGCGCGCTGGAAGAACGGGTGCGCTTGCGTGACGAGGAGCTGGCCAAGGCAGTGGCGGCGCTGGAACTGAATCAGGCCGAGCGCGTCAAGGCGGAGCGCGCCTTCCGTGCCAGTCAGCTGCGTCTGGCGACGGTGACTGACAATATGCCGACGGCCATTCTGTACATCGATCGCCAGCAGCGCTTCCGCTTTGCCAACCGCACCTTCCTGGAGTGGCGCAACATGACGCACCAGGCATTGATCGGAAAGACCGTGGCTGAAGTACTGGGTCAGCAAGGCCTTGACTATGCCGAAATCGCCGGCAACGTTCAAACTGCACTCAGTGGCCAGAAGGTCGTCTTTGAAGTGGCGCGCGAGGTCGCGGGCGCCACGCGCCACTTCGAGCAGACCTACATCCCCGATCTGAGCGAAGAGCGGGTCGCCGGCTTCTATGTGATGGTGCAGGACATCACCGACCGCAAAAAGGCCCAGGAATACTTTATCCATCATGCCAACCACGACGCGCTGACCAGTTTACCGAACCGCAGCGCCTTCATGGACCGTCTGCGCATGGCGATGGCACGCTCGGAGCGCAATTTGCGGCCGCTCGCAGTCATGTTCCTCGATCTGAATAAATTCAAGGCCATCAATGACAGTCTTGGTCACGCCGCCGGCGACGCAGTGCTGATCCGCTTTGCGCAGACGCTGTCGCAGTGCGTGCGCAAGACCGACACCGTGGCGCGTCTGGCGGGCGACGAGTTCATCATCCTGGCGGAAGAACTGCTGGGTGGCGATAGCGATGCCGTGATCGTCGCCGAAAAAATCATCGCCGCCTTGCTGGCGCAGCCGGCGCTGAATGCCGCACTGGGACAAATCTCCGCCAGCATCGGCATTGTCATGCTGCGCCCCGGCGACAGCGCCGACGATCTGCTGGCGCGCGCCGACCGTGCCATGTACAGCGCCAAAAAGCGCGGGGGCAATGCCTGGGCGATGGGGTAAACGCAAAAAACCGGGTCGTCACCCGGTTTTTGCTGCAATGCAGGGATTACTTGGTCGCTGGCATCGCTGGTGCTTTTTCTTCGGCCGCAGCTGGCTTGGCTTTGGCTTTGTGCTTGCTCTTCTTCACTGGTGCTGGCTTTTCTTCCTTGGCAGCTGGGGTTGCAGCAACAGCTGGCGTCGCTGGGGTTGCAGCAGCGGCAGGTGCGGCAGCGGCAGGGTGCGCAGCCGGAGTAGCAGGCGTTGCCTGGCCAGCAGCAGCGAAAACGGAAGTGGCAAACAGACCGGCGATCAGGGTTGCGATTACTTTTTTCATGGTGTTTCCTTTGCTTTGGGTTATATGGCGAGGCTTGTTTTTATTGTGTTGCACTGACACAAACGTGATCCACGCATGCCACGTTGACCATCTTTACAACTGCTTACAACCAACATCGGTTAGCTGGCGAACGGTCGCACCCATTCGGTGCGTCTAGACTGGGCGTTCCCCATTAGCCAGCCGATGCCATGTCCGATCCGCTCAAGGCGTACAAAGCCAAACGTAATTTCAAGGTGACTTCCGAACCGGCCGAAGGAGGCCGGGCCGGTACCGATGTCCTGACCTTCGTCATCCAGAAGCACTGGGCTAGCCGCCTGCATTACGACTTCCGTCTGGAGCTTGATGGCACCATGAAAAGCTGGGCCGTGCCCAAGGGGCCGAGTTATGACCCGAAGGACAAGCGCATGGCCGTGCATGTCGAAGACCACCCCATTTCGTATTCCGACTTTGAGGGCACCATCCCGGAAAAGCAGTACGGCGCCGGCAAGGTGATCATCTGGGACAAGGGCACTTGGGCGCCGCTGGGCGATCCGCATCAGGGCTACCAGGAAGGCAACCTCAAGTTCGAGATGCATGGTCACAAGATGCAAGGCAAGTGGGCCCTCATCCGTATGAAGGGCAAGGGCGAAAAGCAGGAACCCTGGTTGCTGATCAAGGAAAAGGACGAACTGGCACGCCCGGCCGATGCTTTCTCGGTGGTGGACGAACTGCCGGACAGCGTCAAGTCTTTACCCATGCCCCAAGCAGCCAAACCGAATGAGGGCAAGCCTGCTGCAGAAAAGGCCGCCAGCCAGTCAGGCATACCGGAAGCGGCGGTGGAAGCAGCGCTGCCCGACATATTTACCCCCGAGCTGGCCACCCTGGTTGACAAACCGCCGTCCGTGGCCGAGGACTGGATCTTCGAGATCAAGTTCGACGGCTACCGCCTGCTGACGCGTGTCGACGGCAAGGACATCAAGCTGTTCACCCGCAATGGCCACGACTGGTCGCACAAGCTGCCAAAGCTGCACAAGGTGCTGGTTCAGGCAGGCCTGCCCGACGGCTGGTATGACGGCGAAATCGTGGTCCACGACGAGAATGGCCGTCCCAATTTCGGCCTCTTGCAGCTGGCGTTTGACGGCTCCGATACCGCCGATATCGTCTATTTTGTGTTCGATGCGCCCTACATCGGCGGCATGGACTTGCGGGCGGTGCCGCTGATGGAGCGGCGCGCTGTGCTGAAATCCGTCTTCGACAAAGTAGGCAATGAGACGCTGCGCTTCAGCCAGGAGTTCGGCACCGATCCGGACGAGCTGGTCGTCGCGGCCTGCAAGCTGGGCCTGGAAGGGGTGATCGGCAAGCGCCGCGATTCACGCTACGTGCAGCGACGCTCGCCCGACTGGATCAAGCTTAAATGCGGCCAGCGCCAGGAGTTCGTCATCGGCGGCTATACCGATCCGCAAGGGTCACGCACCGGGATCGGCTCGCTGCTCCTCGGCGCGCATGACGACCAGGGCGTGCTGCAATACGCCGGCAACGTGGGCACCGGCTTTAATGAAGCCACTTTGCGCGACCTGAAGAAAAAGCTGGATGACCTGGCAACCGACGACAGCCCGTTTCCACCCAAGGCGGTAGCAGGGCGCAAGCATCACTGGGTGAAGCCCCGGCTCATCGCAGAGGTGAGCTTCGCCGAGTGGACTAGTTCAGGCTCGATCCGGCATGCGGTGTTTCATGGACTGCGGGCCGACAAGCCAGCCAAAAATATCGGCCGCGAAAAAGTCAAACAGGTGGAGGAAGACGTGCACACCCAAACCGACCCCGCAGCACCGCAAGGCAAACTGCCCGCCACACTTAAAATCACCCATGGCGAGCGCCTGATCGATGCGCAAAGCGGCGCAACCAAGCTCGATATGGTGCGCTACTACGCCTTGGTGGGCGAGTTGATGATGGAGCATTTGAAGGGGCGCCCCGTTTCGCTGGTGCGTGCGCCTGGTGGCGTTGGCGGTGAACTGTTCTTCCAGAAGCACGCCGAAGTGGGCAAACTGCCCGGCATGAAGCAGATGGACCAGGCACTCGACCCCGACCATCCGCCCATGCTGGAAGTGGGCAGTGTAGAAGGCATTTTGTCGGCGGCCCAGTGGAATGTGATCGAGTTCCATACCCAGAATGCCGTGGGTGGGTCATACGAAACGCCGAACCGGGTCGTGTTCGACCTTGACCCAGGGGAGGGCGTGGAGTGGAAGACCATGCAGGAAGCAGCGCAGCTGATGCATGCGTTCCTCGATGAACTGGGACTGCCGTCCTTCCTCAAGACCAGTGGCGGCAAGGGCCTGCATGTGGTGGTGCCTATCAAGGGCACGTTGGACTGGGATACGGTCAAGGATTTTTCGCAGGCGATCGTGCGCCATTTGTCTTCGGCGCTCCCAGACCGGTTCGCATTCAAGAGCGGACCGAAAAACCGCGTCGGAAAAATCTTTATCGATTATCTGCGCAACGGGCAGGGCGCGACCACGGCATGTGCATGGTCGGCCCGCGTGCGCTCAGGGCTGGGCATATCAGTCCCGCTGGCGTGGGACGAGCTGGATGCGCTGAAAGCGGGCGACCAATGGAACATCAAAAATGCCCACACCCGGCTCGATCGCGGCAACGAACCGTGGTCCGGCTACGCCAAAGCCGCCACCACCCTGACAGCCGCCATGAAAAAGCTCCCCAAATAACCCCTCCATCCCCCTCGCGAAGGCTGGGGGCCATTCCACGTACCCGAATTCGGTAACGTGGCAAGCCCCCATGCAGGCCTAGTCGACGTTCCGTCCAACCACCTTCAACGCCGCCCGCACCCCCGCACCATACGCCGCATCCGCCTTGTCAAAATGCCCCAGCTGCCGCGCAATGATCTCGTCATCCACCTGGCTTAACGGTCCGGCCAGATTATCAAACAGATTCTGCTTCTCCTGCGCGGTCAACAACCGGAACAGATTACCCGCCTGGGTAAAGTCATCCTCAACCCCACGTCCATCGTAGCGTCCCGCAGCGCCATGCAAGGCCAGCGCCGGTTCCCCATGCCCCATCCCCTGCGGATTGGTCCCGCCAGCCTGCACGGTTGCATAGTTCTGCGCGCCGCCGCCGTTATGGATGGCCATCGCGCCATCGCGCTGCTGGTTGTGGAACGGGCAGCGTGGCGCATTCACCGGCAAGTGCTGGTGGTTCGTACCCACGCGGTACAACTGCGCGTCGTGGTAGGCAAACAGCCGGCCCTGCAGCATCTTGTCCGGCGAGTAGCCCATGCCCGGCACAGCATTGGCCGGCGAGAAGGCAACCTGCTCGACTTCAGCATGGTAGTTGTCCGGATTGCGGTTCAATTCAAACGTGCCCACGGGCTGCAAAGGGAAGTCGCGATGCGGCCAGACCTTGGTCAGATCGAACGGGTTCCAGCCGGTGCGCGCTTCCCAGTCGGCCAGCTGCTGCTCGGTCGCGACCTGAAGCTTGACGTCCCAGGCTGGGAACTCGCCTTTTTCAATGGCGCCAAACAGATCGCGCTGCGCATAATCGGGGTCGGCGCCGGCCAGGCGGCCCGCTTCCGCCGCGCTCAGGTTCTTGATGCCCTGACGCGTTTTGAAGTGCCACTTAATGTACACACGCTCGCCGGCAGCATTGATCAAGCTGTAGGTGTGGCTGCCAAAGCCGTCCATGTGGCGGTAGCCGTCGGGCGTGCCGCGGTCCGAAAACAGCATCGTCACCTGGTGCAGACTCTCCGGGGCCTTGCTCCAGAAGTCGAACATCATGTGCGCCGATTTCAGGTTGCTGCGCGGGCAGCGCTTCTGGGTATGGACAAAGTCGGGGAACTTGATCGGGTCCTTGATGAAGAACATTGGGGTGTTGTTGCCCACCACATCCCAGTTGCCTTCCTCGGTGTAAAAGCGCACCGCAAAGCCGCGTGGATCGCGTTCGGTGTCGGCGCTGCCGCGCTCACCGCCCACGGTCGAAAATCGAACGAAGATCTCTGCCTGCTTGCCCACCTGGTTGAACAGCTTGGCCTTGGTGTAATGGCTGATGTCGTGGGTGACGGTAAAGGTGCCGTAAGCGCCGGAGCCCTTGGCGTGGACCACGCGTTCCGGAATGCGCTCGCGGTTGAAATGCTGGAGCTTTTCGATCAGGTGGAAGTCCTGCAGAAGAAGCGGGCCGCGCGGGCCGGCGCTGATCGAGTTCTGGTTGTCTGCGACTGGAATCCCGGCCGCGGTGGTGAGTTGCTGGTCATTGCTCATGCTGTTCTCCTCGATTTGTTTGCGACGAGAAACAGTGTAAGCGTGGCAATGCTATAGGTAAAGGCAATTAAATATATTAATCCGATAGTTTTTCTGATTTCCCTTCATTCTTCACAATCCCGCGCACATTCAGAGCCAGCAGGCCAGCGTTGAGCGCAACGAGCGCCCATGCGCCGTCACCCCAGCCCCAGGCAATCCACATCAAGTTACCAACGATGAGCAAGCTGAATGCAAATACCCGTTTATCGGCCTTGCGCGACCCCATCCACCACGTGGCGGCAAGGCTGATTGCCATGGCCGGCCACTCCAGCAGCGCGAAAAACTCTTCCATCGCTTATGCGGACTTTCTGCGTGCCGGTGCGGCCGCTTTGGCTTTGGTGGCTGCCGCTTTGACGGGCGCCTTGCGGCGGGCGGCAGGCTTGGCTTTCTTGTCGTCGGCCTCGTCGTCTTCTTCGTCTTCGTCGTTGGCTGCCTTGGTTTTGCCAGCCGGTTTTTTGCCCAGGCTTTGCTGCAGCAGCGAGACCAGGTCGATGACATTGCCCGATTTTTCGGGCGCCTTTTCCTTGCCCGGCATGGTGATGGTCTTGGTCTGCTTGGCCTTCACCTTTTTTTCCACCAGCGCGAGGATGTCTTCGCGATAGGTGTCGTGGTACTGGTCGGGTTTCCAGTCTTCGCTCATGCCTTCGACGAGCGCCATCGCCATCTTGAGTTCCTTGTCCGAAATCGATGCCGTTTTTGCGCTGGAGGAGGGGATTTTCAGGTCGCCCGCTTCGCGAATCTCGTCGCTGTAGCGCAGCGTATTCATGACAATCACATCGCCCACGCACACCAGCGCGGCCAGATGCTGCTTGACCCGGATGACAACGTTGGCAATGCCGATCTTGCCGGTCTTGCGCAGCGTCTCGCGCAGCAGCGCGTACACCTTGTCACCACCCTTGCCGGGCGCCAGATAGTAGGGCTGTTCGTAATACAGCAGCGGCACCTGTTCGGCGTCGACAAAGGCGAGAATGTCGATGGTTTGCGTTGCCTCGGGATTGGCGCGGCGCAGGTCTTCCTCGCTGAGCACCACGTACTCACCGTCGCTGTACTCGTAGCCCTTGACGATGTCGTCCCAGGTCACTTCCTTGTTGTTGCCCTTGTTGTAGCGTTTGAAGCCGACCGGCGAAAAATCGCGCCGGTCCAGCATGGTCAGGTCGAGCGACTTCTCGCCCACGGCCGGATACATCTCGACCGGAATGTGCACCAGCCCAAAGCTGATGGCGCCTTTCCACAGACTGCGTGCCATATTCCGGTCCTTTCCTTAGCCGACGCTGCCAGTAATCGGCAGTACGATGCCGCTGATGTAGCTCGAGCAGATACCCGAGGCCAAAAACACGTAGGCTGGCGACAGTTCCTCCGGCTGGGCCGGACGGTGCATGTCGGTATCCTGCCCGAATACGGCGATTTTTTCGGGCGGCTGGTCGGCCGGGTTCAATGGCGTCCACACGGGGCCTGGCGCAATGGCGTTGACGCGAATGCCCTGCGGGAGCAGGTTCGATGCCAGCGACATGGTGAACGCATGAATGGCACCCTTGGTTGCCGAGTAATCGAGCAAGTGGCTCGAGCCTTGCAGGCCTGTCACGGACCCGGTGTTGATGATCGCTGCGCCTTTCTTCAGATAGGGCAGGGCCGCCTTCGCCATATGGAAGTAGCCATAGATATTGGTGCGCATGGTTTCGTCGAAGCGCTCTTCGGTCAGGTCCATCAGCGACATGGCGTGTTCCTGGAAGGCGGCATTGTTGACCAGTACATCCAGACGGCCGAACTGGCTCACCACCTGGTCTACCGCGTCCTGGCAGAATGTCATGTCCTTCACATCGCCGGCAATGGCCAGGCAGCGCTGGCCTTCGGCTTCGACGCAGCGCGCGGTTTCGGCGGCGTCTTCGTGTTCGTTCAGGTACAGAATCGCCACATCGGCGCCTTCGCGTGCGTACAGCACTGCCACGGCACGGCCAATGCCGGAGTCGCCGCCAGTCACAATGGCCACTTGCCCCTGCAGCTTGCCACTTCCTTTGTAATGCTCGGCCATGAAGCGCGGCTTGAGCTGCATTTGCGCCTCGATGCCGGGCTTGACCAGGTGTGGCTGCTCCAGCGGCGGCACCGGTTGCTCAGCCGGGCCAGCTTGCACCGGCTCCTTGCTTTGCTCCTTTTGCTGGTTCCCCGCGTCCTTCTGGTCCTGCCTGCTCTGGATGGCGCGCTGCTGGTTGGCCACGCTGTCGATCGAACGATTGCCTTCACCGGACTGCTTGTCTGTTGCCATGATCACCTCCCTCTGTAAACGCCGAGTATTCGCGTGCAAGCCCGCGCTTACTGTGCGCGCGCACACACAAAATTGGCATTGCACGCGTGCGGCGTGGGCTTTATGGCAAACTAAGCCGGATTGCAATGAATTTTGGAAACAACCAGGAGAATCCATGTCGTCGCCAGCAACAAGCACCGCCACCATGACCGGCCTGTTTTTGAACCCTGTCGGCCAGCGCCGTGTCGACTTTCAGGCCTTATGCGGTGACCAGTTCGGCAAGCTGTTTGTCGCTGACGGGGTTGAGCAGGCAGGTGAATTGCTGGGCCAGCAACCGGTCGACCTGCTCATTGTCGATCTGGACCGTTTCGACCTGGACTTCGACGTACCCCATCTGCGCCGTCTGCTCAGCCAGTCGGGCGTGCAGCGCACCTTGATACTGTGTCCGTTCCAGCATGCGCGCTGGATCGTTGAGCTGGCCGACTATGGCAGGGTCAGTTACGCCATCATGCCCTTGCTCGACCAGGACCTGCGCGCCGCCGTCGGTGCCCAGCTGGGCGGCGCGGCCACCCAAGCGGCGCAGGTCAGCCAGTTGCGCGAACTGAGCGCGGCCACCACCCGTGTGCGCCAGGCCATCGCCGAGAGCGACGACATCGAACGCATGGCTGAGCGGGTCTGCACTGCCCTGTGCAGCCTGCCGGGCGTGGTGCACGCAGCCGTGTTTCACATGCCCGAACTGGGCGACCTGGCGCTCGAAGCACAGCATGCCACGCGCGGCCTGAACCTGCTGCGCATCCTGAAACGGTCCGACCGACTGATGCATTCTCCCTTGCGCAATGCATTTCCGGGCCTGCTGGCAGCCAGCAGCGGCGAAATGGCACTGCTTGACGTTGCTGCCAAGGCGGGCGAACCGGAAATGGCAATGGAGCTCAATGACAACGGCATTGGGGCGGTGCTTGGCTTGCCACTGCCGCCAAGCCGCACGGGCGCCATGCGCGGCGCATTGTGCCTGTTGTTTGACCACGCGCGCCAGTTCAGCAGCGACGAAATGGCGGCCTACACCGGCATGGCGCAGCTGGCCGGCTTTGGCCTGCGCCTGGCCGAAGTCTGCCGCGAGAATGAACAACTGCTTGGCCGTGTGACCCACATGGCCACCGTCGATACCATGACAGGGGCCTTCAACCGTCGCCAGGGCGAATACCTGCTCGAGCTGGAAGCGCGGCGCGCGCTGCGCTACAAGCTGCCGGTGGCACTGATCGCCTTTGACCTGGACCGCTTCAAGGCCATCAACGACCAGTTTGGCCACCCGGTGGGTGACGCTGTGATTCGTGCGGTTGCCGATGCGGCGCGCGCGATTTTGCGCAACAGCGACATGCTGATTCGCTCGGCCGGCGACGAATTCTGCATCGTGGCGCCGCACACCAGCGCGATCGATGCGCTCAAGGTGGCCGAAAAACTGCGTGTGCACATCGCGCAGACCGAGGTCCCGGGCTGCGACCGGGTCACCATCAGCCTGGGCGTGGGGCAGCTCTCGGAGCAGGAGTCCCCGGACGCGCTGATGGTGCGCGTTGATGCTGCGCTGGCACGCGCCAAACGGGCAGGGCGCAACTGCGTCGAGCTGGCGATGAGTTGACCGGGCAGGTGGTGCCCGTGGTAGGCTTCTGCTTTTCCCGAATCGCATTCCACCATGCTGCACTGGCTTAGGCACTACCGTCGACCCCTGCTTGCCGGCGATATCAGCGCCGGCATCGTCGTCGCCATGATGATGGTCCCGCAGGGAATGGCGTACGCGCTAGTGGCGGGCCTGCCGCCAGTGGTGGGCCTGTACGCCAGCATTGCGCCGCCGCTGTTGTACGCGCTGTTTGGCACCAGCATGACCCAGTCGGTCGGCCCGATGGCCATTACATCGCTCATGACAGGCGCCGCGCTGGCGCCCCTGGCCGCTGCCGGCACCGGGCTGCACGCTGTGCTGGCGGCGCAGCTGGCGCTCATCTCGGGCGCGGTGCTGCTGCTGTGCGGTTTGCTGCGCGTGGGCTTTCTCGCCAACTTCTTTTCCCGTCCCGTGATGAGCGGCTTTACCATCGGCGCGGCAGTGCTGATCGCATGGGGGCAGGTTGGCCCCTTGCTGGGCAGCCGCGACCTGAGCGCGCCGCATTGGCCCAGCGCCGCCATGGGCATTGGTTCGATCGTCACGCTGCTGCTGGCGCGCCGCTACCTGGCGGCGCTGCTGCGCCGTCTTGGTCTGCGCGCCGGCGCCGCCGATGTGGGCGGGCGACTGGGGCCAATGATGGTGGTGCTGGGCGCGACCGTGCTGGTGGTCGTGCTGGGGCTGGGCGCGGCAGGTGTGCAGCTGACCGGCGAGGTGCCGTCCGGTCTGCCGGGCCTGAACTTGGCCACCTCCAGCGCGCACTGGCGCGACCTGCTCAAGCCAGCCTTGCTGATCGCTTTCGTGATTTTTTTGATGAGCATGTCGTCGGCCCAGACGCTGGCCCTCAAGCGCCAGGAAAAACTCAAGAGTAATTTCGAGCTGGTTGGCCTGGGCGCGGCCAATCTGGGCAGCGCGCTGACGGGCGGCTTTCCGGTCACCGGCAGCATGTCCCGTTCGGCGGTCAATTTTTCGGCCGGGGCCAATACGCCGCTGGCCAGCATCATCACGGCGCTGCTGCTGTCGGTGGCGCTGGTGGCGCCCACCGGCTGGCTGGCCCTGTTGCCACTGCCTGCCATGGCGGCGACCATCATCGTGGCCGTACTCGGCATGCTGGAACTGGACACGCTGCGCACCGCCTGGCGTTATGACCGCAGCGATGCGCTGGCCCTGGTGGCCACCTGCGCAGGCGTGATCGTACTGGGGATCGAAGCGGGCGTCATCGTCGGCGTCATGCTGTCGATGGCCAATCTGATCTGGCGCGCCAGCCGGCCGCACATTGCGGTACTGGGCCGGATTGCCGGCTCCGAGCATTTTCGTAACATCAATCGCTATCCTGCTGAAACCATTCCGGACGTGCTGATGCTGCGCATTGACGCCAATCTGTTCTTTGGCAACGTGGAAGCGGTCAGCGCCCGAGTCGAAGAAGAACTGGCAGCGCATCCAGCCACGCGTCATCTGGTGCTGGTCATGACGGCCGTCAGCGAGATCGATACGACCGCCTTGTTCGCCCTGGGTGAACTGAACGCGTCGCTGCATCAGCGCGGTATCGGTCTGCATCTGGCCGAGGTCAAGGGGCCTGTCATGGACCGCCTCAAGCAGAGCGATTTGCCGGCCCGGCTCAATGGCGAGATATTCCTGAGCGCGGTCCTGGCAATCGACAAGCTGGCCGAGTCGGTATGAGTTTTTCGGAGCAGGGCTTCGCACTGTTCCCGGCCGTGCTAACGCCGGCCGCATGCACGGCGACGGCAGCCGAAATCAGCCTGTCCGACCCGGCCAGGGGCGGCACGCGCTGCCTGCTGGCGCAGTCCTGGTGCGCCACGCTGGCGGCCAGCCTGGGTGCGCATCCCGCGCTGGCAGAGCTGCTTGGCACCAGCGTGGCGGTGCAGTGCAATTATTTTGAAAAATCCGCCGGACGTAACTGGCTGGTGCCAATTCACCAGGATTTAAGCATTCCGGTGGCCGAGCGCGTGGAGGCACCGGAACTGCGCGGCTGGTCGGAGAAAGAGGGCGGCTTGTTCGTGCAAGCCCCGCGCACGGTGCTGGAGCAGATGGTCGCCGTGCGCGTGCATCTGGACGATTGCGCCGAGCAGGATGGGCCGCTGCGGGTGGTGCCGGGTTCGCATCTTGGAGGACTGATGGGAAGTGCCGACGCCATCGCCGCGCGCGAGGCGAGGGGCGAGGTGTCATGCACGGCAAAGGCAGGCGACGTGCTGGTGCTGCGCCCTTTGCTGCTGCACGCGTCATCGAAAGGCAGTGGCAACAGCAGGCGGCGCGTGCTCCACTTCGTGTTTGGTCCGCCCGCTTTGCCGCATGGCCTGCAGTGGGCGCCAAGCTAAATGCCACCACATCGCCCTCGCGAAGGCGGGGGCCTATGCCACTTCGCCGAATTCGGACACGTGGTATAGGCCCCCGCCTCCGCGAGGGCGATGTTGGTCAGGTTTTTGCGGGGTGGCTGATCGAATACGGACATGTGATTGGCAATGTGCGACAAGCTAAATGCCACCACATCGCCCTCGCGAAGGCGGGGGCCTATGCCACTTCACCGAATTCGGTAAGGTGGCATGGCCCCCCGCCTTCGCGAGGGCGATGTAGGCTAGGGTTTGCGGGCGGGCTGATCGAATACGGACATGTGATTGGCAATGTGCGACAAGCTAAATGCCACTGCATCGCCCTCGCGAAGGCGGGGGCCTATGCCACTTCACCGAATTCGGTAAGGTGGCATGGCCCCCCGCCTTCGCGAGGGCGATGTTGGTCAGGGTTTGCGGGGTGGCTGATCAAATACGGACAGGTGATTGGCGATATGCATGGCATGCGCCTTTTCGTACTCCACCCGGTCAAGCGCGCCGTATGCAAAGTGCGGCTTGAGCTGGCCGGTGTACTTCTTGAAATTCTCAATCGAGTTGCGCAGCGTTTCCAGCGCGTGCGCAGTCGCTGCGTTGGCGTCCAGCGTGGCCCCTCCAGGAATGGCTTCCAGCAGATTATGCGACATGCGTCCCCGCGACTTGAAATAGCTGAACGCGGCAGCGCCCGCGGTATGCTGGAAGACGGCCGATTTGTGCTCCGGATAGCCGCTCATGGAATAGTCAATGCTCTGCGCGCAGTGCAGCAGCGTTTTTGACCAGGTCCAGGTCGCGCCGGGATTGAAGGCAACCGCATTGGTCAGGCGCTGCAGTTCGGCCAGGGCATCGGCCAGGTTGGCAAAGACCAGCTGGCGGTCTTTGGTGTCACCACCGGTGCAGCCGGTCAGGGCGACGCCGGCCAGAGCGGCGCCGGAAAGCAGCACGCGGCGGCGCTGGCGGTTGTGCGTTACATTGTGCATGGATGGTTCTTTACATTTGTCTGAACAAATCGGCGTAATTGCGGCTGACGGTCAGATGTTCGCTGCGGCCTTTCAGCTTGACGACCAGGCGTCCGCGAAAGTCGGTGTGGGTGCCGGCGACGTGCTTGGCCGCGACGATCACACTGCGATGTATCTGCCAGAACTGGGCGTCGTCCAGTTGCTCGCGCAATTTGCTCAAGGGGGTTCGGATCAGGCATTCCTCGTTTTCCAGGAATACGCTGGTGTATTTGTCGTTACTTTGAAAGTAGATCACTTCGTCGACCGCGATCAGGCGCGTTTCGTCGCCGCGTGCAGCGCGGATCCATTGCAGGGGCGCCGCAGGCGGCGCCGCCACGACAGGCACCGCCAACTGCTGCAGCAGCAAGCGCAGGGCGTCGGCAGGCACCGCGGGGGTCTTGTTCGCCAGCGCGGCCTTCAATTTGGTCACGGTTTTGGCCAGGCGGTCAATGGCCACCGGCTTGAGCAGGTAGTCTGCCGCGCTGTGTTCGAAGGCCTGCACCGCAAATTCGTTATGCGCCGTGACGAAGACGATTTGCGGCGCCTTGCCATCCTGGTGCAGCTGTTCGGCCAGGCCAAGCCCGGTCAGCCCAGGCATCTGGATGTCGAGGAACACGACATCGGGCGCCAGTTCGTCGATCAGCCGCAGCGCATCGAGTCCGTTGGCGGCCTTGGCGACGACTTTCGCGTCCGGCCACGCGGCAGCCAGCTGCGTTTGCAGGTAATCGAGCAAATGCGGTTCGTCGTCGGCAATCAGGATGCGGGGCTGGTCGATTTTGGTGTCTCTTTCAATGGCAGCATTATTCTTACCGTAATGCCACTTGGTTGATTTTCTAGCAATTGTACCTGAGCTTGGCCCTCATATAAACTCCGCAATCGCGCGCGCAGGTTGGATAGTCCCACGCCGCCGCCCGCTTTGGGTGCTGCGTCGCTCAATCCTGCTCCGGTGTCGCTCACCTCGATGCACAGCTGCGCCTCGGTACGGCTAGCGCGGATCATGATGTCGCCGCCGTCCATTTTGGGCTCCAGTCCATGCGCAACCGCGTTTTCAACGACGGGCTGCAGCAGCATGGGGGCGATGGGCAAGGTGCGAACACTGTCATCGGCCTCGATCCGGTAGCGCATGCGAGGCCCCAAGCGCACTGCCAGCACGTCCAGATAGGCGGCGGTCAGATCAAGTTCGGCGCCCAGCGTGGCGTTGTCGGCGCGACTGGCGGCGAGGCTGGCGCGGAGAAAATCAATGAACCGTTCCAGCATGCGCTTGGCTTGCGCCGGATTGGTATCGATCAGGCCAACCACATTGGCCAGGGTGTTATACAGGAAGTGCGGTTCAATCTGCGACTGCAGGGCGCGCAGACGTGCTTCGGCCAGCAGCTGCCCGGCGCTGGCGATCTGCTCGTTCTGCTGGGCGGTCAGCAGTTCGGTGGCCACGCGCCGCTCGCCGCTGGCAAACACGAAGTGCATCAGTGCTGCGATCAGCATCGCAAACGGCAGCAAGCCCAGGATGGTCGATGCGCGCGCCATGTAGCGCAGGGGATTGACACCTTGAAGCAGCCCGGTGCCAGTCAATATGCCCAGCACGATGCAGGTGCTTACCAGTGCCATGTAATACACAGCGCGTGGCAGTCCGCGCGAGCGCCTCGGCCAGCCGCGCAGCACGATGTCCCCGATCACCGCGCTGCTGTGAATTAGCAAGCCAATGATGTTGGAGATGAGCAGGGTCGGATAGAAGTCGTCCCAGAACGCATTGCCGCTTCGATTGAACAGGCGTCCGGCAACCGTGAGTATCAGTGCCAGGAGCGAACTCCAGATCACCGTGTAGAGCGCATTACGCAGCGGCGTCGGCGGCCACCGACGGAAGATCGGGAAAATCTCCAGCACATGGCTGGATGGTTTTTGCTGGTTCAAGGTGGTGCGCTTTCAAAAGTGGGGGGGCCGTATTCCCAGCCCCAGGGCATATCGGTTTCACCCAATACCAAACGGGCAAGGGCGGGGTAGATGCGTTCGGCGCGCACGTCGTTGGCCAGCATGACGACGCAGCGCTGGCCGCGTTCAAGGCAGATCACCATGTTGCCCGTGCTGTCGTTATGTCCTCCCTTGAACCAGGCCGGCCCGCTGCGATCACGGAAGGTGACCACGCCCAGCCCCGCGGCCAGGCCAATGGCGGCATGATGAGGCTCGACCGCCTCGAGCAGGGTGGGGAATTGCTGGCGCGAGTCGATGGCCAGCTGCGGGCGCACCAGTTCGGCGCGCGCCGCGGCACTCAGGCCATCACCGCGCACGACTGCGGCCCACAGCCTGGCCTGGTCGGCAATGGTGGTGTCCATTGACCCGGCGGCGCGGACCTTGCTGCGTTGGTCGTGCGGCTCAAATGTGCCGTCAATGGTGTAGCCGTCGGCCAGGTTGCCGGCAAAGTCGCTACGCCAGCGCATGCTGGTGCGCGCCATGCCGTAGCGATCGAACACGCGCCTTTGCATTTCGGCGCCGGTGTCGAGCCCCAGTCCTTGTTCCACGATCAGCTGCAGCAGGTAGAAACCTTCACCGGAATAGGCGTAGCGGCTGCCCGGGGCGAAATGAAAACGCAGCTTCTGGTCCGGTTCCAGCCAGCGGAAGTTGGCAAAGCCGCTGCTGTGATTGAGCAGCATGCGCGGCGTGAGCTGGCGCCAGCGCGGGTCCGTGGCCAGGTCTGAAAAATCGGCGCCATTGGCACGGTATTCCGGCAGGGGCCGGGGCAGCAGCTTGGTGACTGGCGCATCCAGATCGAGCTTTCCTTCATCAACGAGCTGCAGCAGCATGGTGGAAAACGCCGCTTTTGTCAGCGAGGCCCCATACATGACCGTGTCCGTCGTGAGTGGCTGCTTGCGTTCGACATTGCGCCAGCCATAGGCGGTGACCTTGCTGACCTTGCCGCCGTCAATGACCGCTATTGCCATGCCGTTCACGCTCTCGCGCTGCATGAGCGCGTGGACGTGCTGGTCCAGCCGGTCCGGTCCTCGCGTGGCGCAGCCGCCGCACAGCGCTGCGAGCGTGAAAGTAGTCAGGATGAACAGCTTGGGCATGGCGAAGTCTCGGTCGTTCAGCTCGCCAAGAAGTTACCATGAAAACAGTGCGGTGCGCGGTAGGGCAAGCGTGCCAGTGCCATGGGGCCGGCGCTGACCCGGGCCGCATCAAACACGGTGAGCACCGTTTGTTTGCGAACCGTGTCTTGCGCCACGCCCAGCAGATAGCCATCGGTTTCGGAACGGGCGTTGCGGCGCGGGACCAGAATATGTTCTTCGGCCAGCCAGCCGGCATCGAAACGATAGCTGTCGTTCTTGCCGGAATCGGTGTCGAGCAGGTTGACGGTGTCAAGAATCATGTGCGCGTTTCGCGGCGCGCTGCTGACCAGGGCCAGTTTGCGGTGGCGCGACGACACCACTTGTGGCATCACGCGCGGAAACTCGCTGGCGCCAAGCAAGCGGGCAACCTGGGCGGTGCCGGTCGCGTAGTCCAGACTGATTTGCGCGGCAAAGCTGCGTTTTGGATCGTTTTTCGCACTCTCACCCTGCATCAGGCCGCCAACCCGGGCCAGCGCCTGGCCGTCGTGCAGCACGACATCGAAGCGCGTGACGTCGCCATCGTCCCAGGCATTGCCAAAGTGGAAAACCATATGTGCAGGCAATTCGAACACCTTGCGGATCTGTAAAGTGTCTTTGGACACGACCATCACCCGCAGGGGGCGGGCGCCAGGACCGTTGCCGGCCCATTCGTGCATTTCCGCAAAGCTCTTGCCTTCGCCACGGACCAGGTCGTAAGGCGGAATCAGGAAGATCAAGTGGCGTGCGCTGACGACGAAGTCGTGCACCATCGCCATCTTCGGCACGTCGATGACCTTGCTTGTCACCAGCTCGCCGTCGGCGCCAATGCGGTAGATGACCAGCTTGTCCGTGCCTGGCAAGCCGCCAAAATTCCACATCCCGCCAGCAGGATCGATTTTGGGGTGGGCGGAGAAGGGCATCGATTTCAAGTCGCTGCGCCAGGTCTTGAGGCCGATTGTGTCCAGCGACACCGGGTCGACCTCGGTGGCCGAGCCGCCTTCCCACAGGGCATACACGCGGCCGTTGAACGGGACCAGATTGGTATTGGCGGCGTTGATCGTGTCGTTGCTTTTGATGCCACGGCGGTCCAGGTAGGTGCCAAAGGCGGAATATAGAAACTGCCCGGCCTTCGATTCGTCCACAAACTTTTGGGTTTGCACGAAGCGGCCGAGGTGGCTGACTTTGCCTTGGGAAATCTGCCAGCGCTGCGCAAAACCGTCGCCGTCAAACCAGTGATGGTAGCGCTCGCCACCGAGTTCAAAGCGACCTGGACCGTTGCGGAAGTAGACGCCGTCCAGGTCGGCCGGCATGCGGCCCGTCACGACCGCCTCGCCAGCCTGGTCAGCCACCGTATCGGCGTAGGCGATGAGTCTCGGGTTCTGGCGCAGGGCGGCGTGGAAACGCTGGAACGTCAGCACATCGGCGAGGGCAGGCGTGGAGGCCAGTCCCAGTGCGGTCACACCGAGGCCGGTAGCAAGAAAATGGCGTCGTTGCATGGCGTCCCCGCTTATTTCAGTGAAACACGAACGGTGGCGCCGGCGGCTGGCAGCAGGAACTTGGCCGCCTCATATTTTGGCGGCCCCATCTTGCCCATGGCGTTGTTGCTGAATGCATAGTCCTCGGTGGGAATGCCCATCGGGTTCTTGTCCATCTGGCCGTTGGAATTGGCGTCGTGATAGATCGCAAATGCAATTTCGCCCTCCGGCAAACCGGTGAGCGCAATGGTGCTGGTGCCGGCAACAGCGCGCGCGCCAGCCCCTTTGACTGGCTGCTTGAGGAAACTGCCCTCGGAATTGAAAATGGCGACCATGAGCACGCCATCGGCGTTCTTCACATCGTCGACCTGAATGGTCAGATCGGCGGCCGTGGCCATTCCCAGGCTGAAAAGGGGCGCGCTGGCCAATACACATTTGAGCAGAAAGTTCATCTTGGGTCTCCGGTGGGTTGTGGTGCGATGGGCCCACTGTACGGAGAACGCGAAGGGAAAAGCCGGCGATGCGACGAAGTGTCCTACAAGGTCGCCAAATGCAGCGTTGCGGCGCGAAATGACATGCGCTTCAACGGACGCTGTCAGGCTGCTTGAACGCGTAGCCGGCATAGCCAAACACTTCTCGCGCCAGCGAATACACGTCGCGGGCTTCGAAATGTCGGGCGTGCACATGGCCACCTGTCGCTACGCCAAACTTTTGCAGGGCCAGTTCCATCCGGGCGATGTGAAAAAACTGCGTCACCACAATGGGGGGCCGATACCCTTTTTCTCGCACCAGCGCAGCGGTGTAGCGTGCTGTCTCGAAGGTATTGATACCTTTGTTGTCAGTTACGATGGCGGCGCCCGGAATGCCTTGTGCGACCAGATAACGCTTCATGACGTCGGCTTCGTCAAAGCCCTCGGCGCCAATGCCGCCGCTGACCAGCACGGCCTTGACCTTCCCATGCAGGAACAGATTCGCCGCCGCATCGAGTCGCCCCTTCAATCGCGGCGAGACGGCACCGCTTGGCAGCACCGTGTTGCCCGGCACCACGGCCAGGTCAGTCTCTTCGGCGCTGTCAGTCAGGCCGACCATGCTGATGACGGCCGCAGCGCACAGGAAGCAGACCAGCACAACGCTCAAGCTCCATCCGAAAAAACGTGTCACTGCTTTCGCCATGGCGTGTGTACCAGAAGATGTTGAACAGAAACCTGTCGCCATTCTAGCCCTGTTGCGGTATGTGCTCCCGCGAATTTTTCTAACTTTTTTGCAAACGTTACAAAGGGTGTACATCCGGCCAAAACCGCGTCCTATACTGACTCGCAAGCAGCTGCGGTTTCTTCTTCCGGTTCGGGAAGCCGCTTCCATATCGGGAACCGTTTTTTCAAAACAGGCCCATCAAGTGGCCATAAGGGGATTGCCATGATTACCAACAAAATTCAAGCCAGTAACGACCACGTCAAAATTGTGGTGCATGAAGGGCGCGTCACGCTGGAAGACCTGCACAAGGCGCTCGACATCGCGGTCAAGCACATGGTGCCTAAGGGCGGATGCAATTGCGGCCTGACCGGTTTTGACCTGACCTTTCTGCGCGGCGACCCGGCCATCAGCCGGCACCTGATGGAAATTCCAAACATCCAGGGTGCAATGGTCGAACACGCCATCGCTGGCGCCACCAGCCACTGAGCGAGACGCCATGTGCCCCGTGCTCCCATTGCCCAGCGCTGCCGCACGTCCAGCCATCAGTCTGGGTGTGAGCTACGAGGGGCGCGACCCCGCGCTGATGGCGCAGATGCTGGCGCACGTGGACTACGTCGAGGTGACGCCGGAGACGATCGCCGAAGTCGACGGCGACACCATTGTGCTCAGCCGCGAGGTGCTGGCCGAACTGAAGGAAATCAGCCAGCAGGTGCCGATCATCGTGCATGGGGTGAGCCTGTCGATTGGTTCGCACGATGGCTGGGCGCCTACCTATCTGCATTTGCTGGACGACTTGATGGAACAGGTGGACGTGGCCTGGCACAGCGAGCATCTGGGGTACACCAAGGTCGATGGCCAGCACCTGGGCATCATGCTGGCCATGCCCCGCACCGAGCAGGCGCTGGACCTGGTGTGTGCGCGCACCGAGGCAATTCAGCAGCGTTACGGCATTCCCTTTTTACTCGAGAATATCGTGCATGTGATTCCAGATTGTCCCGGCGCCTATTCCGATGCGGGCTTTCTGAATGCGCTGACAGCGCGCACTGGCTGCGGTCTGATCCTCGACATCTATAACCTCGAATGCGACGAGCACAATCACGGTCTCAATATCGCCGCTTTCATGGCGGAGCTCAATGGCGAGGCGGTGCGCGAACTGCACGTGGCGTGTGGTGTGATGCACAACGGTTTCATGCTGGACGTGCATTCGCGCCTGACGCGGCCACGTACTGCCGATCTGGCGTACGACGCCATCCACAATGTGGCTACCAGCGCGCAAGTGGTGGTCTATGAATTCATGCCCGAAGCGGTGCCCGGTCTGGGACACGCCGCCATTGGACACGAACTGGCGCAGCTGCGCGCACGCTTTCAAGGCTGATCATGGAAACCCCGAGCGATCTGGCCCAGCACCAGCGCATTTTACTGGGACTGATCCGCGCCAATTACCAGGTGGGGCGCGCGGATCCGCCGTATTTTCATCAGGTGGCGGCCTCGCCCGACCTGCAAGAGGCGCGCGGGAATATCTTCCTGTGGCGTGTGTACGTGCTGGAACGTACCTGCGTGCTGACCATGGCCTTGCTGCGCCAGCGCGGTTTGCTCGAGCCGGCCCTGGAGTCTTTTATCCGCAGCCAGAATGTGTCGCCTTTTCGGGAGTACCAGCCCTTGGCGTTTCTGGCGTCGCTGGGTGCCCATCGTGACAGCCTGGTGGTGTCGGTGTCGCAGTTCGAGCTGGCGCTGATGCGGGTGCGCGACGGGGACCCACATAGCTACGAAGTGACATGGGAAACCGATCCTCACATTGTCCTGCATAGTCTGGCCCAGGATCAGGCGCTGCAGCAGCCGTACCCCGGCGGCATATGGCAGACCCGCATTGCGGCCGGGCTGCCACACTTGTTCGAGATCACACGTACGACTTGAGGGGCGCTTTAGTTGTCGAAAGGCGGAAATTCAGGCACACTCGTCACCGCACGCGACTCCCGACAACTCCGAGCCCTTCGCCGGGCTCCTGGCGCACAATGAAACTGACGACACTGCTGATTCCTGCCGCACTGATGATCGCCGCGTCTGCCGCGTTTGCGGCCGACGCGCCCAAGGATAATAACGAGGCCAGGCTCACCGGCGCGTGGCAGGAAAAGCTGCCGGAAGGGACGGCCGGGAATGTGATCGAGTTCAATGCCGACCACGTCTACCGGATGTACCCGAAATGCGGTGCTGAAGCGGCCGACTTCAAGGCCAAGGGCTTCGCCTCGCTCGAAGGTAAATGGTACTTCGACAAAGACGGCGTGCTCCATATCGACGTGCTCTTCAAAGGCCAGAAGCGCGAAGCGCTGGTCCCGATCGTGTTTGACGGCGCACAGCTGGTCATGACCGGCGACGATAAAACGCCTGGCAGCCGCTTCGACCGTTTCAAGGCCGCGCTGCCGCCAGCCTGCAACTGAGCTGCCAGTACAGCGTGCTTGTGGACGACTTTCTCGAGATTTACGATGGCGCGCTAACGCCATCGCAATGCCAGCAGATCATGGCGCGCTTTGACGCCAGCGACAAGGTCATGCGCGGCAAGACCGGGCAGGGCGTCGATACCACCAAAAAGGACAGCTACGACCTGACCATCAGCCTGCATCCGGACTGGAACGACGTCTCGAACACGATGATGGCCGCCGTGCAGCAGCACCTGCAGGCCTACATGAACAAGTACCGCATGCTGCTGGTGGGCGCGATGTCGCCGCAGGTGGTGCACCCTGTCACGGGTGAGGCGGTACAGCTGACCATCGATAATTTTGACGAATGTGGCGTGCCGTATCTGGGCGACTTGATGCGCACGATTTACCGCGCCGGCCAAATCAACGTGCAGAAGTACCTGCAAGCGACGGGCGGCTACCATCACTGGCATTCGGAGATCTATCCGCAAAACGCCAGTGGCGAAAGCCTGCACCGCGCGCTGCTGTTTCAGTTCTACCTGAACGACGTGGCCGACGGCGGCGAAACCGAATTCTTTTACCAGAAGCGCAAGGTCGAAGCAAAGCAGGGGCGCCTGATCATCGCGCCGGCCGGCTTCACCCATTCGCACAAAGGCCATATCGCCCGCAGCGGCGACAAATACATTGCCACTTCCTGGATACTGTTTCAGCGTGCCGAAGTGCTGTACGGCGCGGCCTGATTTATGCAGTAGGAATTGATCGCAGGAAACATCGCGCTTAGCGCTTGCGTTCGAGACTAGTATCAGCGTCGCCTGAACCGGGCACTGAAACAACATCGCCCTCGCGCAGGCGGGGGGCCATTCCACTTCACCGAATTCGGTAACATGGAATGGACCCCCGCCTTCGCGAGGGCGATGTGCTTTGCGGCGTGCTGCGCTATCGTCGCTTACTGCTTGTACTCCGGGAATGCGATATAGGCCGGTTCAGGCGACGAGATCACCCGCGTCGCCTGAACCGGCCACTGAAACAACATCGCCCCCGCCTTCGCGAGGGCGATGTGCTTTGCGGCGTGCTGCGCTATCGTCGCTTACTGCTTGTACTCCGGGAATGCGATATATGCCGGTTCAGGCGACGAGATCACCCGCGTCGCCCGAACCGGCCACTGAAACAACATCGCCCTCGCGCAGGCGGGGGGCCATGCCACCTCACCGAATTCGGTAACATGGAATGGCCCCCCCGCCTTCGCGAGGGCGATTTGCTTTGCGGCGTGCTGCGCTATCGTCGCTTATCGCTGCACCACGCCGGTGCGCCATGATGCGCCATGGTGCGTGTGCTTGCGCGTTCGAGTCCAAATGAGCGCTCGTGCATGGCACGCATCCTGCTACCGCTTGCTGCATGCCCGACTGCACCCAGCCATCTCCATCCGACCCCG
This sequence comes from Massilia sp. CF038, assembly GCF_900129765.1. Lineage (GTDB taxonomy): Bacteria > Pseudomonadota > Gammaproteobacteria > Burkholderiales > Burkholderiaceae_D > Telluria_A. The sequence continues at coordinate 264,280 of NZ_FQWU01000002.1, read as the reverse complement.
CCGCCTGGCAAGCCAGCCTGCGTCTGCGTTTCGACGACGATGGCGGTACCACGCGCCTGACGCGGCGCGAGCATCGCGGGCCGCTGCGCGTGCAAAAGCCGCTCTATCCAGAAGGCCCCGGCATCTGCCATGCAATCATGATTCATCCGCCTGGCGGTGTGGTCGGCGGTGATGCGCTGGACATTGTGGTGACGGCGGGTGCTGCCACCCATGCCTTGCTGACCTCGCCGGGCGCGGCCAAGTGGTACAGGGCCAATGGCCGCATCTCGCGTCAGCAAGTGCGCTTGACGGTCGGGGCGGGCGCGGCCCTTGAATGGCTGCCGCAGGAGACGATCTTTTTCAACGATGCGCACATGCGCATGCAGCATGACGTGGAGCTGGCCGCCGATGGGCGCTACATTGGCTGGGAGATCCTGTGTTTCGGCCGCAGCGCGTCGGGCGAGCGCTTCGCGCGCGGCATGATCGCCCAGCGCACCAGCATTCGGCGCGGCGGCGCCCTGCTGTGGTGGGAGCAGGGCAGGCTTGATGGTGCCGGCAGCGCCATGCATAGCGTCCTGGGCCTGAATGGCGCCACTGTCTGCGCAACCCTGATCGGCGTTGGTGCGCCAGCGACGCCCTCTTTGCTGGCCGCCCTGCGTGCGATTGACCCGGCGCTGGCTGTCACGCAGATCAAATCGTTAGTCTGTGCGCGTCTGCTGTGCGGCGACAGCGAGCACGCGCGCGCCGTCATGACGCGCGTCTGGCAAACCCTGCGTCCCCACTTGCTTGGTTGCGAGGCCACCGTGCCGCGCATCTGGCACACCTGACACGGTACATCCATGGACCTGACTCCACGCGAAAAAGACAAGCTGCTTATATTTACTGCGGGCCTGCTGGCAGAACGGCGCCGCGCGCGCGGCCTCAAGCTGAATTATCCAGAGGCGGTGGCTTTGATCAGCGCCGCCATCATGGAGGGCGCGCGCGACGGCAAGAGTGTGGCCCAGCTGATGTCCGAAGGCGCCACCATCCTCACACGTGCCGACGTCATGGACGGGATTGCAGAAATGATCCCCGATATTCAGGTGGAAGCGACTTTCCCCGACGGCAGCAAGCTCGTGACCGTTCACAACCCGATCCCTTGAGGTGCCTGCCATGATCCCCGGCCAATATCTGCTCCAGGAAGGCGAAATTGCCATTAACGCCGGCCGCGCCACGGTCACGCTGGTGGTGGCCAACAGCGGCGACCGGCCGATCCAGGTCGGTTCGCACTTTCACTTTTTCGAGGTGAACACGGCGCTGCTGTTCGGCCGCAGCGCCGCCATCGGCATTCGACTGAACATTGCCGCCGGCACGGCGGTGCGCTTTGAGCCGGGCCAGCAGCGCACCGTGGAGCTGGTGGCTCTGGCAGGCGAGCGGCGCGTCTTCGGGTTCAATGGCCTGGTCATGGGCGACCTGCCGCCGCCAGGGGAGCACTGATGCCGTCTATTTCGCGCCGCGCTTACGCGGAAATGTACGGGCCGACCACGGGTGACCGGATCCGCCTGGCCGATACCGAATTGTTCATCGAAATCGAGAAGGACTTTGCGCTGTATGGCGAGGAAGTGAAGTTCGGCGGGGGCAAGGTGATCCGTGACGGCATGGGCCAGTCACAGCGCCTGCATGCAGATGTCATGGACACGGTCATCACCAACGCCGTAATCGTCGACCACTGGGGTATCGTCAAGGCCGACATTGGCCTGAAAAACGGCCTGATTGCCGCCATCGGCAAGGCGGGCAACCCCGACATTCAACCTGGCGTGACAATGGCAATCGGCGGCGCCACCGAAATCATCGCCGGCGAGGGCATGATCGTTACCGCCGGCGGGGTCGATACCCATATTCACTTCATCTGTCCGCAGCAAATCGAAGAAGCCCTGATGAGCGGCGTGACCACCATGCTGGGCGGCGGCACCGGCCCCGCAGTCGGCACTGCCGCGACCACCTGCACGCCGGGGCCGTGGCATTTGCATTCGATGCTGGCCGCGGCCGACGCTTTTCCCATGAACCTGGGCTTCATGGGCAAGGGGAATGTCAGCTTGCCTGGTCCTCTGGAAGAGCAGATCCTTGCTGGCGCCGTCGGTCTGAAGCTGCACGAGGACTGGGGCAGCACGCCAGCGGCGATCGACAACTGTCTTGACGTCGCCGAGCGCATGGACGTGCAGGTCGCGCTCCACAGCGACACGCTCAACGAAGGCGGCTTTCTGGAAACCACACTGGCCGCCTTCAAGGACCGCACCATCCACACCTTCCATACCGAGGGCGCGGGCGGCGGTCATGCGCCGGACATCATCGCGGCAGTCGGGCAGGAAAACGTGCTGCCGTCGTCGACCAATCCCACCCGGCCATTCACCGTCAATACGCTCGACGAGCATCTGGACATGCTGATGGTCTGCCACCATCTCGACCCCGCGATTGCCGAAGACGTGGCATTTGCCGAATCGCGCATCCGGCGCGAAACCATCGCTGCCGAGGATATTTTGCACGACATGGGCGCCATTTCGATGATGTCGTCCGACTCCCAGGCCATGGGCCGCGTGGGCGAGGTCATCATGCGCACCTGGCAGACTGCCCACAAGATGAAGGTGCAGCGCGGCGCGCTGGCGCCCGACGGCGCCCGCCACGACAACTTCCGCGTCAAGCGCTACATCGCCAAGTACACGATCAATCCTGCCATCACGCATGGCATTGCACACGCGGTCGGCTCGCTCGAAGCAGGCAAAATTGCCGACATTGTGCTGTGGAAGCCGGCCTTTTTTGGCGTTAAGCCGTCCATGATTCTGAAGGGCGGCATGATCGCCGCCGCGCAAATGGGCGACCCGAATGCGTCCATCCCCACGCCGCAGCCGGTCCATTACCACATGATGTTCGGCGCCTTTGGCGGCGGCCTCAAAAAGTCGTTCACCTTTGTTTCGCAGGCGGCGTATGACGCCGGCATCGGTCGCCAGCTTGGCCTTGCCAAGACACTGATTCCGGTACGGGGCATGCGCGCGCTGCGCAAGGCCGACATGATTCACAACGGTGCCACGCCATACATGGAAGTCGATCCCGAAACCTACGAGGTGCGCGCCGATGGCCAGTTGCTCGTCTGCGAAGCGGCGTCCGTGCTGCCGATGGCGCAGCGCTATTTTCTGTTTTAAGGAGTGCCGATGCTGACCCTGCATACCAAGCTGGCCCAGGCCGACCGCGTCGACGGCGAACTGGTGCTGGCTTACGACCAGCGCGAAAAATGCCGCTTGCGCGCGCGCCTGGCCGATGGCGAGGAGGTGGGTGTTTTCATGGTGCGTGGCAGCGTGCTGCGCGACGGCGATTTGCTGACCGGCGAAGACGGCCGGGTCATTCGCGTTCGTGCCGCCCTGGAGCCGACCTACACCGTGCATTGCGCCAGCGCCGACATCCTGACGCGCTGCGCTTTTCACCTGGGTAACCGGCATACGCAAACCCAGATTGGTGCCGGGTTCCTGCGCATCCGGGTTGACGCCGTGCTCAAGGAGATGGTCGAAGGCCTGGGCGCACGGGTCGAGCAAGAGATGGCAGCGTTCGAGCCCGAGGCAGGTGCGTATGCGGGCGCTGGCCACAGCCACGGTGCCGATAGTTTGCTCGCGCCCGTGCCACTGCGCCAGAAGATCCATCGCCCCAGCGATTCGGCAGGCCTGTGAACGCGGCCGCCTTGCTGCATCTGCTGCAGTTTGCCAGTCCGGCCTTGCCGATTGGAGGCTACAGTTATTCGCAAGGACTGGAAGCGGCGCTTGACGCCGGGATTGTGCACGACGCCGACAGCGCCCGCGTCTGGATTAGCGGCTATCTGCACGAGGTCAGCGCGCGTTGGGACGGCCCCTTGTTCTGGCGTTTGCTCAAAGCCTTCGAAGCGGGTGATGACGCATCGGTCGCACTGTGGAGTGAGCGCTTTCTGGCCTCGCGCGACAGCGCCGAGTTTCGAGCCGAGACCATCCAGATGGGTTACTCGCTTACCCGGTTGCTGGCTGAACTGGGCGTGGGCAAGCGCGACATGCTGGCCTGCGAAGTTGGCTTGCCGAGCGCCTTTGCCTGCGCCGTTGATGCGCTGGGCATCGGTCACGAAGAAGCCCTGCTGGCCATGCTGTTTGGCTGGGTCGAAAACCAGGTCCTGGTGTGCGTCAAGTCGGTGCCGCTGGGGCAGGTGGCGGGCCAGCGCATGCTGCTGTCGCTGCGGGCCGACATCGAGCAGGCAGCTCGCACTGCACGTAGCCTGGCCGATGACGACCTGTCGAACTGGTCCCCTGGCCTTTCCATCCTGTCGATGCGGCACGAAGTGCAGCACGGCCGTATTTACCGTTCCTGAGAGACGAACATATGACTTCAAATCCACTGCGGGTTGGTATTGGCGGACCGGTTGGTTCAGGCAAGACCGCATTATGCGAAATGCTCTGCAAGGGCATGCGCGACGACTACGACATGGCCGTCATCACCAACGATATTTACACCCGCGAGGACATGGAGATCCTGGTGCGCGCCAACGCGTTGCCGTCCGAGCGGCTGATGGGAGTGGAAACGGGTGGCTGTCCCCACACGGCGATTCGCGAGGATGCCTCGATCAATCTGGAGGCAATCGCCCGCATGCATGCCGACTTCCCGGCACTGGAACTGATTTTGATCGAGTCCGGCGGCGACAATCTGGCCGCCACCTTCAGTCCCGAACTGTCCGACCTGACGCTGTATGTGATCGATGTGGCGGGTGGCGAAAAGATTCCGCGCAAGGGCGGTCCGGGGATTACACGTTCGGATCTGCTGATCATCAACAAGACCGATCTGGCGCCGCATGTGGGCGCCAATCTGGACATCATGGCGCAAGACGCCAAACGCCAGCGCGGCGAGCGCCCCTTCGTGTTTACCAATCTGCGCAGCGGCGAAGGCGTGGCGCAGGTGATCGACTTCATCCGCCGCCAGGGCTTGCTGGCGAACTGAAAGGAACAGCATCATGAAACGACTACTCCTACCGGCCCTGTGCCTGATCGCGCTACCAGCAGCAGCGCATGGCGGACACGCACCGGAACCCGGCTTTTTGGCCGGCCTCCTGCATCCCTTCAGCGGAGCCGATCATCTGCTGGCCATGCTGGGGGTGGGCATGTGGAGCCGCCGCCAAGGGCAGCCGCTATCGCTGCCGCTGACATTTTTGGCGATGATGGCGCTGGGCGCGTTCCTGCAGACCGGGCTGCCGCTGCCAGAATCCGCACTGGCGGCTAGCGTACTGGTATTGGGCGTGTTGCTGGCTGCCGCAAGGCTGCCATCGGCAATGGCATGTATTGTCGTCGGTCTGTTCGCCGTGTTGCACGGCCAGGCACATGGATGTGAATTGCCGGCCATGGCCAGCGCCGCGGGCTATCTGCTGTCGAGCGCTGCGCTCTTGCTGGCTGGCCGCGCCATCGGGCAGACGCGATGGGTCAGCGCCCTGATGGCCAGTGCCGGCCTATGCCTGCTTGCCGGTACCGCCTTCGTCTGAGCGGGGTGGCGCCAGCTTGATCGGCGCCGCCAGTTCGGGGTGGTAGCCGCGATGGCCGTGGTAGGCCGCCGCGATGGCTGCCATGTCGCGCTCCTGGTCGCCGGTCAGGCGAATCACGTCGACCACGCCCAGTTCCTTTTTCGGGTAATCCAGGTACACCAGCAGCAACGGCACCTTGGCTGTCAGCGTCAGGTGGTAAAACCCGCTGCGCAGGTGAGGGCGATAACTGCGCGTGCCTTCGGGGGCGATGGCCAGCCAGAACCAGTCCGACTGGCGCATGGTGTCGGCCAGGCGCTGGGTGGAACCGCTCGAGGCGCGCCGGTCGACCGGCACGCCGCCCCAGGAACGCAGCATGCGGCCGAAGGGTCCTTTGAAGATCGAATCCTTGGCCAGCCAGCGAAACGGCAGACCGAGCGCCCATTTGCCGAACAGACCGACAAAAAAATCCCAGTTCGAGGTATGCGGATAGACGATGGCCACGCCATGTGGTCCTGGCAAGGGCTTGTAGCGCACCTTCCAGCCAAACAACTGCAAAATACGCAGTGACAGGCGTTGCCCAAAGTGGGGCAGGGAAGCGGCACGCAGCTCGTAGTTGCTCATGATGTACTCCGAAATAAACGCATCCGAGGCAAAACAACTTGCGCCGCGGAAAAATGTGCGTTGCATTCTATAGTGCGCCGTTCAGGCTGTACATGCAAAAAAACTTGAGCCATTTCGACGTTTCCACTAATATGGAAACATCATGCAATGACAAAGGACGCTATGGACATCACCATTTTTCACAATGCCCGCTGTGGCACCTCGCGCAATACGCTGGCCCTGATCCGCAACACCGGGGTTGAACCCACGGTGGTTGACTATCTGGCCAAGCCACCCACGCGCGTGGCGCTGGCACAACTGATCGCCCAGGCCGGGCTGAGCGTGCGCGATGCCATTCGCAGTAAAGAGAGTGTGTTTGCGGAGCTGAACCTGGCCGATCCTGCGCTTAGCGATGAGGCGCTGCTCGATGCCATGGTCGCCAATCCGGTGCTGATCAACCGGCCGTTCGTGGTCACGCCTGCCGGTGTGCGCCTGTGCCGCCCGTCCGAACTGGTGCTCGACATTCTGATCCTGCCACAGCTGGCGCCCTTCAATAAGGAAGATGGCGAGGCGGTTATTGGCGCGGACGGCAAACGGGTATGAACGAGACGCTGCCCAATCTGAGCGAAGCGCAGTTCGACATTCCCACGCTGGCCAAGCTCGAGCCGCCAGCCGTGTTTGATCACTCGCCTCGCATCCTGATTTTGTATGGCTCCTTGCGCGAGCGCTCGTTCAGCCGGTTTCTGGCCGAAGAGGCGGGTCGCATCCTTACCCACATGGGGGCCGAGGTGCGCTTTTTTGATCCGCGCGAACTACCCGTGACCGACAGTGTGCCCAACACGCACCCCAAAGTGGCCGAGCTGCGTGCTTTGTCGCTCTGGTCGGAAGGGCATGTGTGGTCCTGTCCCGAACGCCACGGCACCATTACCTCGGTCATGAAAAATCAGATCGACTGGATTCCGCTGGAAGTAGGCGCGACCCGGCCGACGCAGGGCCGCACACTGGCGGTGATGCAGGTGTCGGGCGGGTCGCAATCGTTCAATACCGTCAATACGCTGCGGGTGCTGGGCCGCTGGATGCGCATGGTGACGATCCCGAACCAGTCATCGGTGCCAAAAGCGTACGAGCAGTTTGACGAGGCCGGGCGCATGAAGCCTTCGCCTTTCTACGACCGCCTGGTGGATGTGATGGAGGAGCTGTTCAAGTTCACTCTGCTGGTGCGCGAGCGCAGCGACTATCTGGTGGACCGCTACAGCGAGCGGCGCGCCGCCGCCAAACTCTAACCCACATCGCCCTCGCGCAGGCGGGGGCCTATACCATCTCGCCGAATTCGGTAAGGTGGCATAGGCCCCCGCCTGCGCGAGGGCGATGTAGTGGCTTGCCTGACGTCCATCCGCGCGATGTAGTACTTGACAACGCCCGCTGTTCTGTATTATTTTACCAATAGGTTAATTAACCTTCGAGTTTAATATGCAGCACGACCACCTCAGTGCCACCTTCGCCGCTTTATCCGATCCGACCCGCCGCGCCATTCTTGCGCGTCTGGCCGATGGCGAAGCGTCGGTGACGGCGCTGGCAGAGCCCTTCGCCATGAGCCTGCCGGCCGTCACCAAGCACCTCAAGGTGCTTGAACGCGCCGGCCTGATCACGCGCGGACGGCAAGCCCAGTGGCGCCCGTGCAAACTGGCCGCCGAACCCCTGCGCGAAGCGAACGACTGGATGTCCCAGTATCGCGCATTCTGGGAGGGTGGTCTCGATCGCCTGGAACACTACCTCGCCACTATCCAAGCCAAGGAGAACAACAATGACAAGCCCTGACAGCAGCGCAGATTTCGTCATCACCCGCACCTTCAAAGCCCCGCGCGATCTGGTGTATCGCACCATGACCGAGACCGTGCACTTGCAAAAATGGTGGGGGCCGCAGGGCTGCACGATTGAGGTGGTGAAGAACGAGCCTGTGGCAGGAGGCGTTTTTCACTACTGTATGCGCTTCGGTCCCGGCGTTGAAATGTATGGCAAGTTCGAATACCGCGAATTGCAGCCGGTCGAGCGCATTGTGTTCATCAATGGCTTTGCCGACGCGCAGGGCAATCGCATTCGCTACGCCATGAGTCCCACCTGGCCGGTGGAAGTACTCAATACCGTCACCCTGACCGAGCAAGGTGACTGCACCCTGATGCATCTGCACTCCACTCCCGTCAACGCCAGCCAGATCGAGATCGATACCTTCAAGGCAGGCCACGCATCCATGGAGCAGGGGTTCGGCGGCATGTACGAGGTGTACGAGGGGTATCTTGCCAGTCTGTAGGTCCAATCTACCCTACCATTTAACCAAGGAGACGAAATGAAAAAACTGCTACTGCTGTCCATGTTGAGCGCGGCCTTTGGCCTGGCTGCCGCTGCCCCGGTCAGCTACAAGATCGATCCGGCCCATACCTTCCCCAGCTTCGAGGCGGACCACATGGGCATTTCGGTTTGGCGCGGCAAATTCAATGCCAGTTCCGGCAGCGTTACGCTGGACAAGGCAGCAGGTTACGGCATGGTGGACGTGAGCATCGATACGGCCAGTGTCGACTTTGGCCACGACGTGCTCAATACCTGGGCGGCAGGCAAGGAGTTTTTTGACGCGGCCAAGTATGGCCCCGCGCGCTACAAGGGCAAGCTGACGGGCTTCAAGGATGGTGCGCCAACCCAGGTAGTGGGCGAGCTGACGCTGCATGGCGTGACCAAGCCGGTCAATCTGCAGCTGGTGCTGTTCAAGTGCATCCAGCACCCGATGCTCAAGCGCGAAATGTGCGGCGCCGATGCGATGGGCAGCTTCAACCGCGATGAATTTGGTCTGTCGGCAGGAAAAGACTACGGCTTCAAGATGGATGTCGCACTGCGCATCCAGGTTGAAGCCGTCATCGAGGAAAAGAAAGCCGAGTGAAGTTTTACAGGGCAGGGTAGTCGGTGTAACCTGCCGACGTGTTGTGGTAGAAGAGCTCAGGGCGCGCTTCGTTCAGCGGGGCGTTGGTCTTGAGCCGCTTCGGCAGATCCGGGTTGGCGATGAACCATTTGCCGAATGCGACTGCGTCGGCCTTGCCCGATTTGACCAGGTCTTCGGCACTGTCCTTGGTCAGGCGCTCGTTGGCGATGTACACGCCGCCAAATTCCTGCTTCAGATACGGGCCCAGGCTGTCTTCGCCCACGCCTTCGCGCGCACAGATGAAGGCAATGCCGCGCTTTTTCAGCTCGCGTGCCACATAGCCGAAGGTCGCTTTCGGGTCCGAATCGCTCATGTCATGCGCATCACGGCGCGGCGCCAGGTGCATGCCCACGCGGTTGGCGCCCCAGACGTCGATACAGGCGTCGGTCACTTCCAGCATCAGACGGGCGCGGTTTTCCACTGAGCCGCCATAGATGTCGGTACGTTTGTTGGTGCCGTCCTGGAGGAACTGGTCGAGCAGGTAGCCGTTGGCGCCATGGATCTCGACACCGTCAAAACCTGCCAGTTTGGCGTTTTCGGCGCCTTTGCGATAGGCCGCAACAATGCCCGGAATTTCTTCCAGATCGAGCGCGCGCGGCACTACGTAGTCGCGCAGCGGACGCAAAATGCTGACATGGCCCTTGGCCGCGATCGCGCTCGGTGCGACCGGCAGTGCACCGTCGAGCAGTTCAGGGTCGGAAATGCGGCCCACATGCCACAGCTGCAGGAAAATCCGGCCACCGGCCTTGTGTACTGCTGCGGTGACCTGCTTCCAGCCTTCGACCTGCTCGTCGGACCAGATGCCCGGGGTGTCGCCATAGCCCACGCCCTGCGGCATGACGGAGGTGGCCTCGGTCAGAATCAGGCCGGCGCTGGCGCGCTGGACGTAATACTCAGCCATCAGCGCGTTCGGCACGCGGCCGCCGCCAACAGCGCGCGCACGGGTGAGGGGCGCCATGATGATACGGTTCGGAAGTTCGAGGTCGCCGATGGTGATCGGATCGAATAATGTGCTCATGCGCTGCTCCTAAAGTCCCTGGTTCATATGATCGAGGAAGGCTTTGATGACCTCCTCGTTACGCTTGTAAAAGATCCATTGGCCGACGCGCCGTGAGCAGACCAGCCCGGCGCGCTGCAGCGTCGCAAGGTGGGCCGACACGGTCGACTGCGACAGGCCGGTACGCGCGTCAATCAAGCCCGCGCATACCCCAATCTCAAGTGAATGCTCCTGGTGCGCAAAATGCTCGTGCGGATCCTTCAGCCAGTTCAGGATGTCGCGGCGGACCGGGTTGGCAAGTGCCTTGTGGATGGCGTCGATTTGCATATATCGGATTTCTACGAATCTAATATCGTAAGTCTACGATATAAACCAGAAACCTGCTGGGCAGGTCCAAAAACTGCCGCTCAGGCAGGGATGTGGTACATGATCAGGGCCAGAACCGCCGGCACGGTCTGGAAGAACAGAATGACCTTCTTGACCGTGGCTGCGCCCCACAGGCCGGCGACAGCAACGCACGACAGGCCGTACAGAATGAAGGCGCGCGAGACGTCGTGATCGGGGACGAACAGGCCGAGGATCAGCGCCGCGGCCAGAAACAGGTTGTAGCAGCCCTGGTTGGACATGGCAGGCGCCATGATCTCGGCTTTTTCGGCGGTCAGGCCGAACACGCGGCGGCCACGCGTTTTGAACAGCACCGTTTCAAGCAAAAAGAAGTAGACGTGCAGCGCAGCGATGATACCGATCAGGACTTGGGTTACAACGGCCATTGTTGGCTCCTTTTATAAGTGAAGCCACAGTGTACCTGTCCGCGTTCACCGTGGCGAGAGCACCCTGGCCCAGATTCGGGCGCCAAACTGGTTCAGCGCCAGGCCGGCCAGCACCAGCAGGCCGGCCACGATTTTCCACCATTCCAGCGACTCTCCCAGGAACAGGGCGGCACTGGTCATGCCCGCCACCGGCACCAGTAGCGAAAACGGGGCGATCGAGGCGGCTGCATACTTGCGCATCAGGAGCGACCAGATGCCGAAGCCGAGAATGGTATTCGGATAGGACTGGAACAGGACCGTGGCCAGTGACTTCCAGCCGAATACAAGTGCCGCCGCCTGCCAGGCGGCCTGGCCTTCCATCAGCCATGAGGCCAGCAGCAGCGGCGGGGTGGAGATGAGCGATCCCCACACCACCAGCGACAGTGCGTTCACCTGTCCCATTTTCTTGGTGACGATATTGGCCGTGGCCCAGCACAGCCCGGCCATCACGACCAGTGCGAAGCCGGTGATGGTGGCTTGCCCGTGCAGGTTGAGCGCCACCAGCGCCATGCCGCCAAAGGCTACAAGGGCTCCGGCCAGCTGGAAGCCGTGCGGCCGTTCGCCCAACGCCAGCACGGCCAGGCCGATGGTGAAAAACGCCTGCAGCTGGATGACCAGCGAAGCCAGACCGGCCGGCAAACCCAGGCGCATGCCCGAAAACAGCAGGGTGAATTGCAAGGCAAACTGGAACAGGCCCCAGGCGGCAACCAGCACCCATGAGGTTTGCGGCCGCTTCACAAAAAACACCAGCGGCAGTGCCGCAAACAGGAAGCGCAGGGCGGTGAACAAGACCGGCGGCAGATCTTCCAGACCAATTTTGATGACGACGAAATTGACGCCCCAGATGGTGACCACAGCGAGCGCGATAAGAATGTCGATGGGCGTCATGGCAGTTTTCATCAAGCTATTATGCCTTTGAACCCGGGCGGCTGCAGACCCCGACCGGTGCTATACTTTTTGCCATTCAATAGGGGGTTGCATGGCTTGGATTTATTTGCTGGTCGCCGGTTTGCTCGAGGTGGTCTGGGCCGTCGGCCTGAAATACACGGAAGGCTTTACCAGGCTGGTTCCATCGGTGGTCACGCTGGGCGCAATGGCCGCCAGTGTCGGTCTGCTTGGCCTGGCGCTGCGCACGCTGCCACTGGGCACGGGCTATGCCATCTGGACCGGCATCGGCACGGTGGGTACCGCCATTGCCGGCATGGTCATGCTGGGTGAGCCGGCAGGCGCATTGCGCCTGTTGTGCATTGCCCTGATTGTGGCGGGGATTCTGGGCCTGAAATTGCTGACGCCGGCGTAAACACGAAAGGCAACGTTATGTTCTTTTCGACGCAATGGTGCACACCGCATGGCAAGACAAGGATCGCTCAAGGGACTATTCTGGCACCATGAAATCCATTTCCATCATTGACTCCCATACTGGCGGCGAACCGACTCGCCTGATTATCGACGGCGGCCCCGATCTGGGCAGCGGCACACTGGCTGAACGGCGCGCCCGTTTTCGGGCGGACTTCGACCATGTACGCTCGGCCGTCGTGTGCGAGCCGCGCGGCTCGGACGTGGTGGTCGGCGCGTTGCTGTGCGAGCCCCATGCACCTGACTGCGTGGCCGGCATCATCTTCTTCAATAACGTCGACTACCTTGGCATGTGCGGGCACGGCATGATGGGCGTGGTGGTCTCGCTGGCCTGGCTGGGGCGGATCGGGCCCGGACGCCACCGCATCGACACCCCGGTTGGCGTGGTCGAGGCAGTGCTGGACGCTGACGGCAGCGTCACCATCGACAACGTTCCCTCGTATCGCAGCATGCACGCGGTCTGCGTTGCGGTGCCGGGGTACGGCCGCGTGACCGGCGACGTGGCCTGGGGTGGCAACTGGTTCTTCCTGGTCGGTGAGCATGGGCTGGCGCTGGAGGTCGGCAATGTCGACGCGCTGACCGCCTTTTCAGCGGCCGTGCGCGATGCGCTGGCCGCCAATGGCATCACTGGCGATGGCGGTGCTTACATCGATCATATCGAGCTGTATGCGCCGTCGCGCAGCGGGGCCGACGGCCAGAACTTTGTGCTTTGTCCCGGCAAGGCCTACGACCGTTCGCCTTGCGGCACCGGCACCAGTGCCAAACTGGCCTGCCTTGCCGCCGACGGTGAGCTGGCCGAGGGTGAACTGTGGCGCCAGGAGAGCGTGATCGGGAGCCGCTTCGAGGCAAGCTACAAACGCGATGGCGACCGGATCCTGCCGAGCATTCGGGGCAAGGCCTGGGTCAATGCCCAGGCCCAGTTGATATTCAACGAGGACGACCCGTTCGTCTGGGGCATCCGCTGATACGGTCTTACTCAGTGATGCGTTCGAAGTCGGTTCCCGGACGCGTCATGTAATACCACTCGTTGTTGGGTGCCGCTTTCACATCCGGGAACAGGATCTTGCCGTCGAATTCGGCGGTCACCGGGGTGCCATCGGCACGGGTGCCAATCACGTCGCCCTTGGCCAGCGCGTCAAAGCTGGACCAGGTGCGGCTGAACTGGTCACCGGGCGCCAGTTTGTCGTGCACCGCCACCATCGACAAATACTCCATCTCCGCCAGCGGAATCGGCTCTGGCTGCGGGCCATCGATCAGTCCCAGGAAGGTCAGCGTGTTGATGATGGCCTGGTACGCGACGCCTGGCGCGGCCGGGTCGGCATGCTGGCCGCACTCCAGGGTAAGAGCGTAACCGCCACTGGCGCGCATGGTTTCGGTGGTGCCGAAGCCATAGCGCAGCACCGTTTCAAGCTGCGCCGCGTCGCTGCCCTGCATGCGCCGCTGGACGCCCTGACCATACGTGGCCAGCCAGCCATCGACAAAGCGCGACACGCCCAGTCGGCGTGCCAGCGCGCGTTCCTTCTCGGCGTGGCGGAAGGGCTGCAGCGCCCCGTCGTTGTTGCGCGGCCCGACCATGACAAATGGCTGGCTTTGCGCGTTGAACGAATGCAGATCCAGCAGCACATCGTGCTGGGCCAGCAGAGGGCACAGCCAGTTGGCGATACGGTCTTCGAAATCCTGCGGATCGGGCTTGGGGAACAGGTTGCGGTTCAGGTTGCGGTCGCCCGAACGGCGCTGGAGCTGGTAGGCCAGCGGATTGGTTACTGGGACAAAAGTCACGCTGCCGGCGCGGACCAGCAGCTTGCCGTCGTCGATTTCCTGCATCACTTTCAGAATCGCCTTGGTGCCGCACGTCTCATTGCCGTGCACAGCGCCGGTGATGATCAGGCGCGGCCCCTGGGCCAGGCCGGTGTAATTGATCGATTTGAACTGGAGCGCGTGCGGGTTCGTCATGCTGTGTCGTGTCCGTGAATGGGGTGGGGCATATTCTAGCGGGAATCGCTGGCGTGCGCCGGAATGCCATGGCATCATCGCCGCTGAATGAAAAATACACTTCACAGCGAGCGCAATCACGGCCTCGATACTCTGCGTGCGCTGGCCATTGTGCTGGTCGTGCTGCACCATTACGTGCTGTTTGTGGCCGCGCGCGACACCTTCGGCTGGGTCGGGCGCATTGGCTGGATCGGGGTCGACCTGTTTTTTGCCCTGTCCGGCTACCTGATCGGCAATCAGATCTTCAGCGCCTTGCGCAGCAGCGAAGGCTTGTCGCTGCGCCGTTTTTACGCGCGCCGCTTCCTGCGCACCTTGCCCAACTATTATGTGGTGCTGGCACTGTATGCCTTGTGGCCGTGGTTTCGCGCCGGGCTGGAAATGCCGCCGCTGTGGCGATTTTTGACCTTCACGCTCAATATCAATCAGGAACCCGGTACCGCGTTTTCGCATGCCTGGTCGCTTTGCATTGAAGAGCAGTTCTACGTCCTGCTGCCGGCAGTGGCATTGTGCATTGCCGGTCTGCGCAAATCGCTGCGCTGGGCCTGGGCCGCGATTGGCATGGTGGTCCTGGCGGGCGTCGCGGTGCGTTATCAGATGTGGACTTTGCATGTGGGACCAGACGGCAGCGATGGCAGCGACTACTTCCGCTACATTTACTACTCGACCCTGTGCCGGTTTGACGAACTGGTTGCTGGCGTGGCTCTGGCACTGCTGAAGAACTACCATGCGGCAGCATGGCAGCGCCTCACTGCGATGGGCAACCTGGCCCTGGCCGCCGGCAGTGCGCTGCTGGCGCTGACGTTCTGGCTTTTTCTCGATGACCGCACTGGCTTGCTGGTCACGCTGACCGGTTTTCCGATGCTGGCGCTGGGCTTCTCTTTGCTCATCGTCGCCGCACTGAGCGAAGACGGCTGGCTGCGCCGCGCGCGGGTGCCGGGTGCGGCCAGTCTGGCCCTGTGGTCGTATGCGATCTATCTGGTGCACAAGCAGCTGTGCATTCTGGCGCGCGCACCGCTGCGCGAACTCGGCTACCCGCCGGAGAGCCTGCCCGCCGTCGCGGCCATGCTGGCGCTGAGCGTGTTTGGCGGCTGGCTGCTGTACCGCTGTGTGGAAATGCCGTTCATGGCGCTGCGCCAGCGCCACGTGCCCAGCAATTTAAAGCCCGCCTAGGCTTCAATCACGTCAAAGGCGGCAGGCATGGCACCTAAGAACGCCATCACGCCATGCACGTCGCCATCGGCCGCAATGATGGCGTTGCGCAGTCCCGGCACGGCATCGGCTGTGTACGGGCTGCGATAGGCGTTGACCAGCAGCGCGATCAGATCGACTGGCTGGGCGCTGCCACGGCGCATGCGCTGCTCGATCACGGCAAGCAATGCGCGCTGCATGCCAGGTGTGGGACTGTCGATATGGGCAAAAATACTGGGCGTGTTGGTGATCCGCTCGCAGATGGAGCGCTCGATCTGATCGGGTTTGAGGTCGGAAGCGATGTCGAAATAAGCGCCGACCCAGCGAGTGCGCGCGTAGGGATGCCCGGGCGGGAAGCTGTCGAGGGTGTCGAAGCCGCAGACCCGGTTGATCCATGCCAGCGCTTGTTGCAGTCTAGGGGGAAGCATGGCGCCAGTTTAACGCAAATACGCGGCCCGGGCAGATGCCGGGGCCGCGTTGCTTGCCTTAGAACGCCCCGGCGCGGAAGTCTTCCACGGCCTGGCGAATTTCGTCGTGCGTGTTCATCACGAACGGCCCATATTGGGCGATCGGCTCGTTCAGGGGCTGGCCGGCGATCAAAATCAAACGGCTTGGCTGCACCGCCACGATCTGCACCCCGTCAGCGCCGGCGTCATTCTTCAAAATCGCCATGCGTGTTTGCGGCACATTCTGTTCGTCCACCAGCACCTGGCCCCGGTACACATAAATGAAGGCGTTGTGCCCGGGCGGCAGGATCTGGTCGAAGCTGGCGTTAGTCGGCAATTCGATATCCAGATACAGCGGTTCGGTCACTGCGCGCTGCACGGCGCCATGTACACCATGGCTGGTACCAGCGATGACCTTGACCCTGGCGCCGGAAGTGGTCTCGAACTGCGGGACTTCTTCCTGCGGAATGTCGCGGTACCAGGGCGCCGTCATCTTGTCCTTGGCCGGCAGATTCAGCCACAGCTGGAAGCCTTCCATCAGCCCGCCCGTCTGGGCCGGCATTTCGGAGTGGGCCACACCGCGTCCGGCCGTCATCCACTGCACGCCGCCATCGGTGATCAAGCCTTCGTTGCCAGCGCTGTCGCGATGCTTCATGCTGCCATGGATCATGTACGACACCGTCTCGAAGCCGCGGTGCGGATGCTCCGGGAAGCCGGCGATGTAGTCGCCCGGCTTGTCGCTGCCAAAGGCATCGAGCATCAAGAATGGGTCGAGGCGGCGCTGCAGGCTCTGGGTCAGCACGCGGTTGATCTTTACGCCTGCGCCATCCATCACGAACTGCCCGTTGATCAGGCGTTCGACCCCACGTGCGTGCTGCACGCTGTCCGACTGTACCTGTTGCGTCATTGCCGCCTCCTTGATTAATTGATTACACCAGTACTGCGTTGATGTCCGCGTCTGCCTGTGCCTGCGCCTTGGCCACTGCTTCCGGTCCCATGCCCAGGCCTTCCGAGTAGACGAAGGTGACGTCGGTCATGCCCAGGAATCCCAGGAAGTTGCGCAGGTGCTGGGTCTGCAGGTCGTTTGGCGTGCCTTTATAGAAGCCGCCGCGTGCAAACGTCACATACACTTTTTTGTTCGTCAGCAGGCCGACTGGGCCGGTGGCAGTGTAGCTGAAGGTGACGCCAGCACGGGCAATCGCGTCGAACCAGCTTTTCAGCTGCACGGTCACGCCAAAGTTGTACATCGGGGCGCCAATGACAATCACGTCGGCTGCCTGCACCTGGGCGATCAGGGCGTCGTCCAGCGCCACGCGCGCAGCTTGTTCGGCAGTGCGCTGGTCGGCCGGGGTGAACAGGGCGCCCAGGGCTGCTTCATCGATGGCCGGATGCGGTTCGGTGGCCAGGTCGCGGCGCGTCACCACTGCCGACGGGTCGGCGGCGCGCAGCTTGGCGACGATGGCGTCAGCCGTGCGGGTCGATTCGGAGCCGCTGCTGCGGGCGCTGGAATTGATTTGCAAGATGTTCATTTTAGGTCCTTCGTGTTGGTTGAACTGCGATGTAGACACTTTATCCGTTCCAAAATCAATCCGGAAGGCGTTAAAATGGATATCATTATTCAACTGGTGGGACAATCAAATGGACGTAGAACCGAACGATTTGCTGCTGTTTGCCCGTATTGTGGAAGCAGGCAGCTTTAGCCAGGCGGCCTTGCGGGTTGATTTGCCCAAGTCGACCGTATCGCGCCGCATTGCGCTGCTCGAGGCAAAACTGGGCGAGCGTCTGCTCCAGCGCACCACGCGCAAACTGATGCTCACCGAGTTTGGCGCCAGCCTGCTCGAACATGCGCGCAAGGTGGTGGAAGAGGTGGAGGCGGCCGGTGCCCTGGTCCAGCACCGCCAGCTCGCGCCCAGTGGCAAACTGCGCATTTCCATGCCGGGCGACTTTGCCAACCTGGGCATGAGCAGCCTGATTGCCCATTTCATCGACCAGTACCCGGCCATCACGCTGGAACTGGACTTGTCGCCGCGCCGGGTGGACCTGGTCAGCGAAAATTTCGACATTGCCATTCGCATGGGCGACTTGCCCGACGATGCCACGCTCAGCGCGCGCCGGGTGGCGCTGGAAAAAATCGCCCTGTATGCCGCGCCGTCCTACATTGCGCGGCGCGGCTTGCCCGAGCACCCAGACGATCTGGCTGCCCACGATCTGTTATGCCTGCCCAGCCGCGGCAGCAGCCTGCCGGTATGGAAGCTCACGCGCGGCAAGGTGGTGTGGGAGCGCGAACTGCCGGCCAAGCTGTCCGCCAATTCCCCTGATCTGCTGGCGCGCATTGCCTGCGCCGGGGCGGGCATTGCGGCCAGTTCGGACATGTTTGCCGAAGCGAGCGTCGAGCGCGGGGAACTGGTGCGGATTTTGCCTGAATGGTCCATGCCCGAAGTGACCGGCTGGGCCGTGTTCCCGGGCCGCCGGCTGATGCCAGCCAAGACCCGGGCCTTCCTGGACATGATGGAGTCGCTCAGCTGCGTCGAGGCGCGCAAGCGCTTGCGCCTGGTGATCTAGGCGCTAACGCTCCAGGCGTGCGCGCAGCTTTTCCAGATAGGGCCCAATGCGCGTGCCCATGCTGATCTGCGGATTGGAGTAGCCGTCGCTCTTGCCGGCTTCTTTCTCGCGCTGGTCGATGATCAGGCGCGCGGCGGCGTGGGCCTCGGCGAAGGAGCGCGTTTTGGTGCGCAGCTGTTCGTCATACATGGCGCGGCCAAAAAAGGTCAGCTCCGACTTTTTGCCGCATCCGTAAGAGGTATGGTCGGCGTCCGATGCCGTCATCACCAGCGTATCCACATTCGACAGCGGCGCCACCCACGCGCCGGCAAAGCAGGCCGAGATCGAGATTACGCGGTGGCGGATGCCCGCTTCGTCCAGCCATTTTTTCAAGTCTTCCGGCACCACCGGGTCCACTTCCAGCGGCCAGAAGCTGGTCGCCAGTTCGCCGTTGCTGGCACCGTGCGAAGTCAGGTGGATGAACAGCACGTCCTCATCCCGGTCCATGGTCTCGGCGATGCCGGCAATGGCGCGTTGCAGATTGAGCGGCGTGGCCCAGGGCGTGTCGTCCAGATGTTCACGGTGATTGATCATGCGCACGCCGCGCCCGGCCGCGTCAAATCGCTTGGCCATCACGTCGGCCACCACGCGGCTCTCGCGGCGGAACACTTCTTCGCCTTCGTAAGGTGCGAAGACGATGGTGTACATGTCGGCCACGCCGGCGCGCTGGGGCGCCAGCGCATCGAGCTGCGCTTCCATCAAGGGTAGTTGGTTTTCGACCCGGTCCTGGGTAAATTTGATCGGCTCGTACTGCTGCTCGCCGACCTGCTTTTCGTACCAGAAATCGGCTGGACGGTCGAAGTAGAAGGTCAGCGCGCAGGCAAGGGCGATGCCGTACATGGCTTGCACCCGCTGCGATACAACGCGGTCGCCGTGCCGGATCAGCAGCACGATGCTGGCAACCGTGCCCCACAGTGCCGGCAGCAGGAAGGCGGCCCAGTTGCCCCATGGGGCGGCGCGCTCGAACAGACCATTGCGCTCCAGCGCAGCCGATGCCAGGCCGAACACGACCGACAGCAGCAGCGACTGCGCCAGCAGCATGGTGAGCAGATACGCTGCGCTTGGCGCGACCGCCTCGTCGGCGCGCTGTTGCGGATCGGGGCGCAGGGCATAACAGGCCCATGCCGTGAGTATCATTGCAGCCCAGCCCGACAATATCGAACGCCACTGGAATATGACGGCGCCATCGTAATACAGGCGCTCGATACCGATGTTGAGCAGGGCATTGGCCAGCACGAACAAGGCCAGCGTGCCTGGTCCGGTGACGACCTTGTGCCAGCGCGCGCGGCGCAGCAGCAGGGTGCGCGCACCTTCCAGCAGCCAGAAACGCAGGGGAAAGCGCGTCACTGGCGCGGCCGCTGCAGGCGCGGGCGCTGCGGGCAGCGCCCCTTCGTCGGCGGCCAGCTCGTTCACGGCTTGCTGCCCATCGCCTCGCCCAGGCGCACCGGACGCTCGGGCGCCCACTCAGGATTGAATTTGATGGTGTCTTTTTTGAACAGCATGACGATGGTGGAGCCAAGCAGGAAGCGGCCCATTTCTTCGCCCTTTTTCAATACAATCTTCTGGTCGTCGTAGCGCCATTCGCGCACCTCGGCCGAGCGGGGCGGATTGACCAGACCGTGCCAGGCAGTGGCCATGCTGCCGACGATGGTGGCGCCCACGAGCACCAGCACAAAGGTGCCGTGCTGGCTTGATTCGAACACGCACACCACGCGCTCGTTGCGGGCAAACAGATTGGGAATGCCGCGCGCCGTGGTGGGGTTGACCGAGAACAGCGCGCCAGGCACGTAAATCATGCGCGTCAGGCGGCCGTCACAAGGCATGTGCAAGCGGTGGTAGTCTTTGGGGCTGAGATACAGATTGGCGAAGCTGCCATGCTGGAATTGCGCCGCCAGCGCGCTGTCGCCGCCCACCAGGGCGGTGGTGGAAAAATTGTGCCCCTTGGCCTGGAAAATCTGGTCATTGTCGATCTGGCCAAACTGGCTGATGGCGCCATCGACCGGGCACACAAAGTCGGCCTTGGCCAGCGGACGCGCACCGGGCTTGAGCGGGCGCGTGAAAAATTCGTTGAAGCTGCTGTAACTGGCGATGTCCGGATTGGCCGCCTCGGCCATGTTGACGCCGTACTTGCCGACAAACCAGGTAATCAGCGTGGTGGTATAGCTTCCGCCCTTGGCGCCGGCGATGTGGCCGGCAAAGCGGGTCAATCCTTGTTTCGGGAGCAAATACTGCGGCAACACTTTGAACCTGGACACGATGGCAGCCTGTAAGGAAAATCGAACGGCAATTATAACGGGCGTGCGCACGGGTGGGGTGTGATGTTTTGTGCAATTATTCTTCTTGCATAGAAAAAATATTGTCTTAGAAATCACACAATCCGCGCCGAATGACGGACAATGGCGGCCAATACCACTTGCCGCGCTGTCCAATGACTTTGCCTCGTTTCACGCTCCTCGCTGTCGTTCTGTCGCAGTCCGCATGGGGACAGGAAAGTACCACCACCGTACCCGAAAAAGTCGACGCACTGGAACAGGTGGAGGTACGCGCCCGCAGCGGCGACTACGACCCAAGGCGCGATGACACCGCCTCCAAGGTGGTGGTCAATCAGGATGAAATTGTCAAATACGGCGACACCAGCCTCCTGGACGTCTTCAAGCGCATACCCGGTGTCACCGTCAGTGGCGGCGGCGGACGCGGTCGCGAAGTGCGCATGCGGGGGCTCGGTAGCGGCTACACGCAGATTCTGATCAACGGCGAGCGCGCGCCGGCCGGCTTCTCGCTGGATACCCTGGCGCCGGACAATGTCGAGCGCATCGAAGTGATGCGTGCGGCAACGGCTGAATTCAGTACCCAGTCCATCGCCGGCACCATCAATATCGTGCTGAAAAAGGTCGTCAGGAAGGCACAGCGCGAGCTCAAGACCGGGTACACCGCTGCGCGTAATGCGCATGTCCCGAACGCGGGCTTGCAACTGTCGGACCGTGCCGGACAACTGTCGTATTCGATTGCCCTGAACGCCTACCAGAGCCGCTCTAAACGCGACAGTCCCGGCACCGAGCAGCGTGTCAGCCCCACTGGATCGCTGGTGCAGGACGATGTGGGTCTCTACCACGATGAGGGCACGATGCGCAGCCTGAATCTGGCGCCGCGCCTGCATTGGACGTTCGCGAATGGCGATACGCTGACCTCGCAAAGCTATGCCAATGTCGGGCGTTATTCCAGCATGGCGCAATCGGATACAGTCAGCCGCATCGGACCGGCCGTCGATTTTCCTTTCGTCTCGTGGAACATGTCGACCCGAAGCCGCTATCTGCGCACGGACCTGAGCTGGATGAAAAAACTCGATGCCGGCGCCAAGCTCGACCTGAAGGTGGGCGTCTCCGACTCCAGCCTGCACAGCGCAAGTGCGCGTGGTGGCTACGATGTCAGGGAGGGCAGGCTGCTCGATTTCAGCGACGTCGGCACACAGGGCGATGAACGTGGTTACACCAGTACCGGCAAATACAGTTCACCATTGGGTGGCGGCCACGCGCTGGCCATGGGCTGGGATGGCGGCTCGAGCCGGCGCACCGAACGCCGCGTCGAAACGGCATTTGCGGGCGACCCGGTCGGCGGCTATCTGCCGTCCGACAGCGATGCCCACTATCAGGCACGGATCCGGCGCCTGGCGGCGTATGCGCAAGACGAATGGAACGTCACACCCCGCTGGTCGGTGTATCTGGGGGCGCGCTGGGAAGGCATTTTCACCGATGCGAGCGTCGACACCCTGACGCCGGTGGCGGCGCGCAGCCGGGTCTGGAGTCCCTTGTTCCAGACCTTGTACAAGCTGCCCGACACCAAAGGTGACCAGTTGCGCCTGGCCCTGACCCGCACCTACCGCGCGCCGGCCACACAGAACCTGATTGCACGCATTCAGAAGTCGACCAACAACAGCGAAAACGAGCCCGATTTCATCGGCAATCCGGCACTCAGGCCGGAGCTCGCGCTGGGCCTGGACGCGGCCTACGAGCATTACTGGGCCGAAGGGGCAATGGTGTCGGTCAGTGCCTCGGCCCGCCAGATCAGCGACTACACGCGCCAGAATACAAGCCTGGACGGCACGCGCTGGGTCACGCGCCAGATCAACGACGGCAAGGCGCACACGCGTGGCCTGGAGTTTGATGCCAAGTTTCCGCTCAACGCGCTCGTGGCGGGTGCGCCCGCGATCGATGTGCGTGCCAATGTCAGCCGTAACTGGTCCAGCGTGGATGCCATCGCCGGCCCGTATAACCGGCTGGACGCGCAAACGCCGATATCGTCCACGCTGGGGGCAGATTACAAGTCAGGGCGTCTGACGACGGGCGGCAGCTTCTCGTTCCGCAGCGGTGGACCGGTGCAACAGTCGGCCAGCCAGGCAATCTGGCAGAGCGCGCGGCGCGAGCTGGAGCTGTACGCACTATGGAAGTTCGATCAGCAAAGCCAGCTGCGGGTGGTGGTCTCAAACGCGCTGGCGCAAGACGAAGTGTACGAAAACAGCTATGCCGATGCGGTGCGCGGTCGCAGCGTGCGCCGCTCGCTCACGCCAGGCGAGGCGGCCCTGCGCCTGACCCTGGAAACCAAATTCTAAGCGGCGCCGCGCGGGTTCACACCTTGTAGTGGTGCGATTTAAAATAACGCACGGCCGCCAGCACGGCCACAGCCTGCATGGCGGCGCACACGAAAAAGGTACTGCCGATGCGCCAGTCGCTGGCTGGATAATGGCTGACCTTGCCCAGAATGGCGGTGCCCAGCAGCGGCATGAAGACAATGCCGATGCTGTTGATCGACTGCAGTGAGCCCATCAGCTCTCCCTGTTCGCCGGGCGCGGTGGCCTTGGAAATGATCCCCTGCAGCGCCGGCTGGGCGGCAAAGGTGAGCAGATTACACAGAATGAACACGTACATCATCCAGCCCTGCGTGGCCAGGCCATACAGCATGAAGGTGATGGCGCCCGAACTGAGTCCCAGGATCGACAGGCGCACCTCGCCAAAGCGTTTGAGCAGGATCGCCAGCAGGCCCGCCTGCACGCTGGCGGCGGCAAGACCCACGCAGAACAGCGCAATACCGTTATCGCGCGGCGTCCAGTCGAAGCGGAAGGTGGTGTACAGCACCCAGGTGGACTGCAGCATCATCTGCGCCAGCGCCGACAAGGCAAATACGATCACCAGGCCGCGCACCTCGACCCGGCGCGCCAGCTTGATCAGGGCCGTCAGGGGATTCATGCGCGCCACCGAGAACGGCTGGCGCAGCGATGGATGGAGCGACTCGGGCACGAACAGGTAGCCGTACAAGAAGTTGGCCGCGCACAGGCCGGCCGCCACCAGGAATGGCAGCTGCAGGCTGATCTCGCCCAGCAGCCCGCCCAGCGCCGGCCCGCAAATGAAGCCCAGACCGAACGCCGCACCCACTTTGCCAAAGCTCTTGGCGCGGTTTTCGTGGGTCGAGATATCGGCGGCATAGGCCGAGGCCACCGACATGCTGGCCGAGGACATGCCGCCAATCACGCGGCCGATGAACAAAAAGGCCAGGCTGGGTGACCAGGCCGTGATCAGGAAATTAAGGCACATGCCGCCCATGGAGTAGAGCAGCACCGGGCGGCGGCCGACACGGTCGCTGATGGCGCCCAGCATGGGCATGAACAGGAACTGCATCAGACCGAAGGTGGCTGACATGATCCCGAACCAGAAGGCCTGCTGGTCGCGGCCTTGCACAAAGTCGCCGACCAGCACCGGCAGCACCGGCACGATCAGGCCAATACCGAGCATGTCGATGAAAATGCAGACCAGGACAAAATTCAGATTGCCGGGGCGGGTTTGATCGGTAGCGGGGACGCTGCTCATGGAAGATGGTGGGTGGTCGCTGGGCGGAAGCGGCTATCTTAACGCAATGGCATGGCGCCGGCAGCGCCACTTGGGAGGGGCGCAGCAAATACCGTAAAATGATGCTTTGTTCAACATTGGAGTGGTTATGCCGTTTATTGGCGCGGGTCTGCATATTCTGGTTGCCCTGTTTTTCGCGGTCCATGCGATCCGCAACCGGCGCGAGATGTATTGGCTGCTGATCCTGTTCTCCTTCCCGCTGCTGGGCAGCGTGGTGTATTTCTTTGCCATCTATATGCCCAGCACGCGTCTGGAGCAAAACATCGGCAAGGCCGGCAAGGCCGTCATGGGCAAGCTCGATCCGGGCCGCGCCTTGCGCGACGCGCAGAATGCCTTTGATCTGACCCCGACCGCACATAACCAGACGCTGCTTGCCAACGCCATGCTCGACGCAGGCATGTTCAAGGAAGCCGTTGCCCAGTTCGACGCCTGCCTGCGCGGGCCGTTTGCCAACGATCCGGAAATCGTGTTTGCCGCCGCCCATGCGCGCCTGGCCAATGGTGACAGCGCCGCAGCCATCACGGCGCTCGAAGCGCTGCGCGACCGTCAGCCTTCATTCAGGCCCGAGCAACTGGGCCTGCTGCTGGCCAGGTCGTATGCGGCGGCCGGCCAGCACACGCAGGCGGGCACTGCGTTTGCCGCGGTGGTGGAGCGTTTCAATGGCATTGAAGCACGCACTGAATACGTATTGTGGGCGCTGGCACGCAAGGACGATGCACTGGCCCGGGCCCAGCTCAAGGAGCTCGAACACACGCGCAAGCACATGAATAAGTACACGCTTTCCCTGCATGCGGATTTGTTCCGCCGCCTGGACAGCGCGCTTAAGTCGAGCCAGCTGGCGTAAGACTGGCCTCGCGGCGCACGGCGGCCTGGGACAGGGCGTCGGCAGCGCCATTCTTGTGGCGCGGGACCCAGCGCAGCGCCACCGTTCCGATCTGCGCGATCAGGCTGCATGCCTGCTGGCGCAGCGCCCTGAGCGAGGGCGCCGAAGCACCCTCGGCGCCGAGAATATCGTTGATGACCACCTGGCTGTCGCCATACACGGTCAGTTCGCGCGCGCCGGCCTGCACTGCTGCTTCCAGTAGCGCAAGCAGGGCCCGGTATTCCGCTTCACTGCTGTTGCCATGGCCTGCCGCTTGCGATAGTTCGATGCGGGCGCCATCAGGGCCGAGCAGCAGGGCGCCAATGCCGCAGCGCCCGGGATTGGGGTGGGCCGAGCCATCGAACCAGGCGCGCCATGCTGTGGCCGGACCATCGTGACGCTGTATGCGTGCGCTGTTGGCGGCTGCTTTTTGAGCGTCGCGCGTGGCGATGCGGGCGACGCTGGCGTCCAGCAGTGCCTGGCGCTGCTTGAGCAAAGCGGTCAGGCCGATGTCTCCCGCCACTTGCTGCAAAATGGTATGCAGCGCTGTTTCCTGGTCCAGCGCGGCCCGCGCGGCAAGGCGGCGCGCGCTGAGCCGTTCGGCCTTGAAGGACAGCGCAAGTAAAGTGGAAAAGTCGTTCATCGCGGCAGCATAGCGGAAAACCGGCGTGTCCGAGGTGCGCTGGCCCTATACCACGTTGAACAACTTCGGTAACGTGGTATAGGTCCCCGCCTTCGCGAGGACGATGTGGGGGAAATTAATAGCGGCGGCGATTGTCAGGGTGTTTGTCGTACCGGTTCGGCCTTGAAGAAAGTGGGAAAGTCGCTCATGGTGGGAACATAGCGGAAAACCGGCGCCAACGATAAGCGCTGCCCCTCAAACATCGTCCTCGCGAAGGCGGGGACCTATACCACGTTGAACAACTTCGGTAACATGGTATAGGTCCCCGCCTTCGCGAGGACGATGTGGGGGAAATTAATAGCGGCGGCGATTGTCTGGGTGCTTGTCGTACCGGTTAGGTTCGGCCTTGAAGAAAGTGGGAAAGTCGCTCATGGCGGGTACATAGCGGAAAACCGGCGCCAACGATAAGTGCTGCCCCTCAAACATCGTCCCCGCCTGCGCGAGGACGATGTGGGGGAAATTTAATAGCGGCGGCGATCGTCGGGGCGCTTGTCGTGCCGGTTCGGTACCCCGTCGCCATCGCGGTCGCGGTCGTAGCGGTTGCTCACGCCATCGTTGTCGCGGTCGCGATCGAATTTATCGGGAATCCCATCGCGGTCGGAGTCGCGCCGCTCCACGCTGTCGCGCACACCATTGTGGTTGCGGTCATTGCCCACATGGCGCTCGTAACGGTCGGGAACGCCATCGCGGTCGCGGTCGCGGCCATAACCTCGGTCCCAGCGGCCCTGGTCCAGCACCCACTGGCCGTGGACTTCGCGCCAGCGCGGCTGGGCATACACATAACCGGGACGCTCCTGCACCCAGCTGCCCTGGACCCATTCATGGCGGTTGCCGCGCCAGTCCCAGTAGCCGGCGACCCATACATAGCCCGGGCGGGCACGGGGCGCAGGTTCGTAGCGGGGCTGCGGTGGCGCGATGCGCACGTAACCGTCGCCGTCGCCGTCTGACACCTGCTGCCAGCCGCCCCGGTTCAGGCGCCAGCGGTCATTGTCGCGTACCCATTCCGAGTGCTGATAGCGGTAGCCGCGCCGTTCCGCTTCCCAATGGCCTGCGACCCACACGTGGCGGTTGCCTTCCCAGTTCCAGAATCCCGGTGCCCATACGTAGCCGCTGCGTGGCGCCGGCATGCTTTCGAAGCGGGATGGCGGCGGCGGGCTGCCGACGAACAGGTTGATGTCGACTTGCGCCGACGCCGACAGCGGCATCAAAGCAGCTGCGCCAAGGGCGAGTGCGGCGGCGAAGGTGAGGGTGCGTTTCATGGTGCGTCTCCTTTGGTAGAACGGTTGATTAACTATATCAATGCCGTTTGTGCTTCAGGAGAAATGAATCAAGTGCTTACATTTGAAACAGCTTCACGCAGTGTTTGTAAGCAGAGGCCGCCGGCGCAGGGCGGGCGGCCACACTGCATTCACATCTGCCCCACGGCCTGGGCGGCACGTTCGGCCTGCAGCGACAGCTGTTTTTCGGCCGCTGTCATGCGCTTGGCCTTGACCACCACGATGGCCGGGGCGTTGACCGTGGCCACGGCCAGCGATTGCGCATGGGCCTGGGGCAGATTGTCCAGCATCCAGGAACCCGACACGGCCAGGGCAACAGTCGCGACGAAAACGGCTTCCATGTGTTTGATGAGGTTCATGACGTTCCTTTCAATGTGGGGTTTCGATGTGATCACTTTAGACACGGGCCCCCCCTGGCGCCACCGGATTGCGACGAAACGCTGCTTTCCTGGCACGGCCTGCGCAAATCGCGGATCGGTTGTCGCCGCGTGCGCCTGGAAGACGTTTTCCCTGTCCCTCCGCTAAGGCAGGGCAACCAGGAGGGATGCAATGGCAAGTTGGATCGGATCGGCGCTGCAGACGCTGGCGCAGCGCAGGCGCCAGTGGCGGCGCGCGCGCAATCTGCGCGCCGGGCAGGGGGCACGCACGAGCGCCCGCAGCCAGCAGCCATGGCTGCGCTGGAGCGTTGCACTGGGCGTGGCAGGGGCACTGGCAGGCGGCGCCATCATCGCCGGCCACGCACGCCAGCTGGGCGCCACCGGCCAGGCCCTGCAAGGCGATGCCGCCGCGGTGGCGGTCGAGGCGCTGCAGAGCGCCGCGCCGGGTGCCCACTTCGAGGTGTCGTCCCGGCCAGGCGTGCGGGTGAGCGAGCATGGCGCCGCCCGCATCCTGGTAGCCTCGGGCATGCAGGCATCCGACCCGCTGCGCATTGACCTGTGCACCCAGCTCCAGGCCGATGGCAGACTGGCGCCGCTGCGGGTCGGACTGCAGTTCGAGGACGTGGCGCGCCTGCTGGCCAGCGGAAAGTCATTGCAATTAAGAAATGTCGCCCTGGCCAGTGCCGCGCTCAAGACCATGCCGCAGCTGGTCATTGGCGGTCCCGCCAGCGCCGATTTTGCGCGCGCCCTGTCCGTTTCCGTCACGCCCAGGGCTGGGGGCGAGCGCGGGCGCTGGCTGGGTGACTCTGGTGCCGCCGGACTGCGCCGCGATGGCTGGCTGATCTGGGGCGACGCCGCTCTGCGCGTGCACCGGCGCAGCCTGTCCAGCTGCGCCCGCGCGGGCGAGCTGGTACTCCAGTTGTACCAGCCGGGGGCGGCGCAGCGCGCGCTGGTGATGGCGTTCCCCGCCAA
This sequence comes from Massilia sp. CF038, assembly GCF_900129765.1. Classification (GTDB taxonomy): domain Bacteria; phylum Pseudomonadota; class Gammaproteobacteria; order Burkholderiales; family Burkholderiaceae_D; genus Telluria_A. The sequence goes on along the minus strand of NZ_FQWU01000002.1, from coordinate 235,783 downwards.
TGCAAACGCGGTCTCGGCCTGGCTGGCACCTGGCAGCTACAGCGTGCCGGAGAACGCGCGCGCGAGCCTGGAAGACCAGGCCTTGTTCAATGACTTGCAAACCTATGGGCTGGTGCGCCTGAACGCTGGCGGCCTGGCCGAACTGGCTCCGCGCGATCTGGCTGCATGGCAGGCGGCGCCGGATGGCGCCCGCACCGGCACCCTGGCCAGTTGGGCCAGCGTGACCGATGACCCCGAGCGGGCGCGCCTGTTCAAGCGCCTGTACCGCATGGCTGACGGCGACTACGTGCGCGAGCAGCTGCGTATTTTTAACAACGAACGGCGGCTGCTGGCCTGGCGCCTGCGCCCGGCCCAGGCAGGGCTGACGTGGCAAGCCAGCGTGGGCGAGGCGCCGGTGGCGGCAGTGGCCGATCTGCCGCCCGCAGCATCGCGCCTGTTTGCCGAACTGCCCCAGGGCTGGGGCAACTGGGCGCGCGTGGCGCTCTGGCCTGGCGCGGCGCCAGGGGCGTCCGCACGCCTGCGCCTGGCGTGGCCTGCCCAGCAGGCTGTGCCGGCGCAAATTGACGTCATGCTGGTCGGCCAGCTGCAATCGATCAGCGGCGCGCGCCTGGTGCGCCCGGCAGTGGACGCTTGCAGCGGGCGTGCCTGTCCGAATGCGTCGGCTGCGCGCATTCTGAGCCTGGCGCCGCTGCCAGGGGCGCGCAGTATTGAACTGGATGTCCTGCCGCTGGAAACGGGCGCACTGAGCGGCGACCAGCAGTACCGCCACCTGCGCGTGGCAGGTGGCCGCCTGGCGTGGCGTGCGCTGGCGAGCAACAGCAGCACGGCACGCCGCGCCGACGCGGCGCCAGTGATTTTGCAGGACCGGCATGGCGCCGTCTTGTGGAGCGGCGGCGCGCCATCGGCGCCGGCCATGGCGGCCGGACTGGGCACCATGCTGGGCCTGCGCGCCGAGCAAAGCAACAGCGTGGCCGGCATGCTGGCGCGGCTGCCGTCGCCCTCGGGCGAAGCGCACACGGCGCGCATGACGCTGGACCTGGCCTTGCAACAGGCCAGTCAGAATGCGCTCGACTGCATTGGCATGCGGCGTGGCCGCTGGGACGGTGCCCACTGCAGCGGCGCCAGTGCGGTGCCGCACGGGCGCCAGGCCGGCATGGTGGTGATCGACACGGCCAGCGGCGACGTGCTGGCTGCCGCCGGTGCCGGTACCGCTGCGGTCGACGGCGCCAATTGGGCCGAAGTGCGCGATTTCGACCGCGCCAATCCGGACCGCAGCGCGCTGCGGCTGGCCGCCACCCAGCACGACGGCGGCGCCTTGCGCAGCCCCGGCTCGACCTTCAAGATCGTCAGCGCACTGGGGCTGGAGCTGGCCGCCCGGCGCGACCCGCAGATCGACGCGCTGCTGGCCGGCATGCCGCTGGCGTCCCTGAACCGCATGGCCGCCACGCGCGGCTTCGCCTTCCAGACCGATGCGGCCAGCTACCCCTTCGGCACGCGCCTGGCCCACATCACCAATTACAAGGACCAGCACCTGGACCGGCGCGCGGTCGATGGCCGCCTTGGGCTGGCGCAGGCGCTTACTTACAGCCTCAATACCTGGTTTGCCTGGTCCGGTGAATTGAGCGACGCCAGCCTGTTCGGAAAAGCCGAAGGCGGGGCGCCGGACTTGCAGGCGCTTGACGCGGGTGCGCTGGACAGCGTGCGCCCAATTGCCGCCATGGCACGCCGGGTCGGCTTCGGGCGTGAATTGCACCTCGACGGCGCGCTGCTGCCCGAGGACTTTCACTGGTCGGCCTGGGATGCGCTGCAAGCGAGCGTGGCCCGTATCGATCCGATTCACAGCCGCCACGAACTGCGCCAGATGGCCATCGGCTTGCGCATGCAGGCCACGCCGCTGCACATGGCGATGGTGGCCGGCGCGGTGGGCGAGGGCCGGGCGGTCGTGCCGCGCCTGCTGCTGGAACTGGACGGACGCGCGGCGCAGGCGCCGGCAGGCGAACAACTGGGCGTGCGGCTGGACCGGGTGCGGGCCGGCATGAAGGGCGTTGTGGAACGTGGCACGGCGTCCGGCGCCTTTCGTGCGCCGGCGCTGGCCGCGGTCCGGCGTGGTCTGTTCGGCAAGACCGGCACCGCGCCGGCGCTGGTGACCGGGCCCGATGGCGTGCAGCGTGAACTGGCCACGGTGTGGTTTACCGGTTACCTGGAGCCGGGCAGCCTGCCGGGCCAGAAGGGCCGGCTTGCCATTGCTGCCTTTGTCAGCCATTCCGACGGCAGCGGGGGTGACCACGCCGCGCCGGTGGTGGCCGCGGTGCTGGCCGCGCTGGCGGCGCAGAACGGGGAACAGAAGGGTAAATAGGCATTTCAAGCGCGCCTTGCCGAAACGCGTTGTATGGCATCATTTTGGTGTAAAAAACAACATCGGGGATGCGATGCGCTTGCCGGGTACCCGGTATCAGGAACACGGCTGGGAACAGGTGCGCAAACTGCTTGGGCACTGCTCCCTGCAGGTGTTCGCCCGTGCTGGCGAGGCGCTGCTGCCCGCCCAGGCCGATGCTGCGCTCGCGCTGTACACCGACTTGATGGCCGAAACGCTGTCGGCCAGCGCCCGCAGCGCGCGCGCCGAAGCCAGTGGCAACAGCTACGGTGAAAGCGTGTTCGAACTGGCATTGAGTCTGCTGTACGAACTGCAGGCGCGGCCAGCCGACTGGGTTGCCCTGTGCCAGGTGCTGGCCGGCGAGCCGTCCTGGCGCGGGACCGGCGCGGAAGCGCTGCTGCGCAAAAAAATCAACGACTTGTATGCGCTGTTGCGCGACAAGGTCGATGCCGACAATTACCAGGCCGCCTGCGGGCGCCCGTGCAGCCCGAACCGGATGTACGCCTACCGCATGCTCGATACCGCGTATGGCGACATTGCGCGCCTGTTCGCCGACTGGCAAACGCACCGGGCGCAGGTCGGCGCCATTTTGGGCCGTCCGCTCGATGCCATGCCGATCGAGGTACGCCAGATGCGCTCTGCAGCGCAGTGCAAGGGCGAGTGGGTGCTGCGCTGGAGCGCGTCGCAGGCGGCGTTTGGCGCTGGGCCCGGCCCCCTGCATACCCGTTCAAAGCGCTTTGCCAGTCTGAAGGAGCAGCCCGACAAAATCGCCGCCATGCTGGCCGAAATCGCCGACTACGAAGAATTGTCGGCCAACCGCGACCAGGAATGGGCCAGTGACGCCAACGAGGCGACGGTCTGGATGGATGATTTGTGGCGGGTACTTGAGCAAGCGCCAGGCGCCGGGCCGGATCAGATTCAGGCGGCGGTGGCCGATCCCCTCGACGACCCCACGCCCGAGCCGGACCTGGACGCGCTGCCCGATGCCGATCCCGAGCCCGCCGAACTGCTGCGCGAAAGTGCAGCGGCCGCAGCGCTTTCACTGCCCCCCAGCTTTATGCAACTGGCAAGGGCAGTGCAGGATGCCGGCAGCTGGACAGCGCGCCTTCTGCACGGCCAGTCGCTGGCGGTGCGGCTGGCGGTGTACCTGAAAATGCTGGGCAGTGCCGACGACAGCTATCCGGCCGAGTGGCGCGATCCGGCCACGGGTGAACTGCCCACCATGGCGCAGCTGGCCGTGCTGGACGGGGTCTCGCTGCCGACCTTGCGCAAACGGCGCGATGGCGCCATTGCCGAACTGACGGCGGCGGCCGCGCGCAGCCTGCCGCCATTGAATGCAACAAGCATGCGCCCCCAGGCGCAAAAGGAAGCAATGTGACTACAAGCGCCGACGCCGAGCGCAAGCTCGAACAACAGCTGCTGCTGGGCCGGCGGATTGAAGGCGACCGCCTGCTGCTGGCCGACGCTGTGCTGGCCGCAGCACTCGATGGCAGCCGCGCCCTGACTGGCGCCGAACAGGCGGCCCTGCGCGCCTCGCCCCTGACGCTGCGCCGTTTTCGCCACTTGTCGCTTGAGCGTGCACGCCAGGCACAGCGCGACGCCTGGCAGGGCAGCGCCGGCATGCTGCGCGCTGCCAGCAGCGGTGCCGTGACGGCGCTGCGGACCGACGATGGCCACTGGACGCTGCATTTCCTGGAACACGAGGCGCTTTGGCGCGTGATTCTGGTGCTGGACGCCAGCGCGCCGTTTGCCGCGCGTTTGCTGCGTGAACAGCCCTTGCTGCGCGTGCTTGATGGCGGCGGCGCGATCGTCCTGCAAGGCAGCCTGGATGCCGACGGCGAGTGCGAAACCAGCTGGCCATTCGAGACGGCGCCCGGTCCCCACTTCCAGCAGTTTGGCGCGGCCTTTGCGGTCGAACCGGTGCGCCTATGATCGGCAGGTTCGCCCGCAACCGGCCCACTGCCACGGCGGCGTTGGGGGCGGACACCCTGGCCCAGGCATTGGCCAGGGGCGCGGTCGTGCCGCCATCGTGCGTGGGCGTGATTTTCGATCAGGGCGGACAAACACGCCGGGTGGAAGCTGGCACGCGCATCGACTGTGGCGTGCACGAGCAGGCCGCGTGTTTTCATCCCGGACCGTATCAATCCGACCTGGTGCCGTTTGCAGCTGCCCCCGAACTGGGTTTGCGCCTGACCTTTGCGCTTGACCGTCCCGATCCGCGCGTGGCCCGCCAGCGTTTTGACCTGTTTTTGGCCAGCGAGGCGGCCGAAGGCATCGCCCTGGCCGCGTTTTGCCAGCTGCTGGAAGCGGCTGTGCAGCGCGAACTGGCGCAAGGTAACCTGGAACTGCCCCCGTGTACCTCGCTGGACGAATTTGACGTTTTTCGCAGCGGCTTGAACCAGCTGCTGTACACCCGCTTTGGCGTCTCGGTGGCTGACTGTGTGCCGGTCGACCTGGGCGCGGTCGATTACGCCCAATTGCTGCTGGCCCGTGCGCATGCAAGCGCGCCCAACGCGCCGGCCCACAGCGCCATTGCCGAAGCGCATCCGGTCACACCTGACGACGCGGCGGCGTTGCGCCGCCTGTTCCTGGAGCTGCCCTGTGTGACGAGCGCGCTGCGCCTGCTGGTACTGCCGCCGGGGCAAGCGCTGTTTCGCCAGCACCAGGGTTTGCTGCACCGGCTGGCCCAGCTCAATCTCGAGATCGCCACCATGCCCGCGCTGGCACTGGCGGCGCCGGGTGTGACCCTGGCGCCGAAACAGCAGCGCCTGCGCGCCCTGCACAGCGTCGCGGCGCTGGCCACGCTCGACGAGGCCTGGGCCTTGCTGGCGCGCCTGACGCTGGCGGCGCCGGCCGACCTGGCCGATGCCCTGGACCAGGCCGAGCGCATTGTCGCCAACCTCGAACTGCAATGCGCCGCCCGGCGCCTCACGCCATGAGCGCGCGCCTGGACACGGCGCTCTGCCGCACCACGCTCGCTGGTGGCGTGGTGGCGACGGTGACGGCCACGCGCCGCCCGCGCGCCGGACGTGCCGACGTCAAGTGTACGGTCGGGGCCGATCCTGTCCTGGCCGAGCGGATGCAGCAAGTGGTGCGCCTGGCGCGCCATACCGAAGCGCAGCTCGACAGCCGTGACCAGGTGGTCCTGAGTATCGACCCCGTCCCCGCGCGCCATGAGCGCGACTGGGAACTGGCCGCGGTGCTGGCTGACCGCCTGGTGCGCGGTGTGTGGCAGGCGCCAGGGCCGGTCCTGGCCAATGGCTGGTCAACGCAGTGGCATTCGGGCCGTATCGATAGCCATGACCTGGCACCGGCCGGCACGTTGCTGGGCGGCGAGCTGGGATGGCTGGGCAGCCTGAACGGCCAGCCCGATGTGAGCGCCAGCGTGGCCACGGCGCGGGCCTGGTTTCCGCTTCACAGCGGCGGCATCAACGACAGCCTGTGCTGGGTGGAGGTCAGCGTGTATCCGCTGCAGCACGCTGGTGGCGAGGAAGAAGACAGCATTGCCACGCCGGGCCTGGACCTGACGCGCCAGGCTGCGGTGCGCCTGGCCTTGTGCGCAGCGCGCCATTTCGACGGTCGCGCGCTGGGCCGCTGGCGCACGGTGGTGCGTTTTGGCCAACCCCAGTTCCAGGGCAATTCGTTTGAACTGGCCCTGGTGATGGCCGACCGCCTGGCGCGCGGGCGCGATTATGTGCCGCGCGGACGCATTATTGCCAGCGGCTGTTCCAGTGCCTGGCACGCGGGGCGGGTCGATACGGTCGAGGGTGGGGCGCCCAAATGCGCGCTGATTGCGCGCGAAGCAGTGGCGGGGGACCGAATCTTGCTGCCGCTGGCCTGGGAAGCGGCCTTAACGGCCGAGTTTGTTGCCGGTTTGCGCGCCCGCGGCGCCAGCCTGGCCTGTATTGACCGGATAGGCATGATTTAGTACCGCAGCGCACGCTTGGCGCTGGCCAGGTACGGGCACGCTGTCCCCTGCTAGAATCGCTTGAGCGGGGCGCGTTTGACGATAACGACCGAGTAGTTTGATTAACCAGGAGCTCCATATGTTCCAGATGTTTGGATTTGGCGGGGTCAAATGCCCGCGCTGCGAGCATAAAAACACGGGCGAGGCCGGCTATTGCGCTGCCTGCGGCCTGACCCTGGGCGCGCGCCGTAGCGAGCCCATCTTTCAGGACAATCGCTGGATTCCTGGCGACAACGAACTGGCAGTCTTCTTTGGCGTGCGCGAATTGTCTGGCCTGTTCGTCAAGATGCTGCGCGTGCCGGCCACCACCCGCGCGTTCATTTTGCAAGGCGGACAAGCGACCGAAGTGCCCCAGGGCGAATACGAGATCGAAGGTTTCTTCACGCGACTCAATCATCTGCTGCGCAACCAGCACGCAGAAATTCTGATCACGCGCAGCGCCGCCATGCCGGTCGAATTCGATTTCGACGGTTTGCAGACGGCCGAGCACCTGGCCGTGGCAGCGCGCTTTACCGTGAGCGTGCGGATCGAACAGGTCAGCGCTTTTGCCCAGCACTTCATGACCATGCCGGGCGTGGTCACCACCGAACATTTGCGCGAACTGCTGGCCCCTTCGGTGCGCCAGCTGGCCGCCGAATTTGTCGCGGCCCAGCCGATCCGCGAAATGGCCGCCAACCGCGACCTGCGCGCCCAGCTCGACGAGCGCTTGCAGGGCGCCCTCAAGCTGCGTCTGGCGCAGTACGGCCTGGCCGTGGTGCAGGTCGATACGCTGGAACTGCGGCACGATAAATACGATGCCAACCGCGCCCGCGTGGGCAGCCTGTGGCTGGCCGCGGACGAGCGCCGGGTCCAGATCGAGCATGCCATGCACCTGGACCAGCTGTACAACGAAGAGGAATGGCAAGCCATCTGGCGCGAAGAACAAGATGCGCGCCTGCGCAGCCGGCGCCAGGAACTGCGCCAGGACGAAAACGCGGGCAATGCCGAGCTATCGCTGGCTGGCGCCGAACGCCTGCATGCGATCCGCGCGCGCGAAATCGAGCTGTATGGCCGCATTGTCGACTCCAAGAACCGCAAGCAGGCGCTGGAACGCGGCGCTGGCGACATCGTCGCCCAGCTGGAACACGAACTGGCCAAGAAAGGCGCGGCCCGCCAGGACGAGGCAGGCCAGTGGGCGCACTTGCGCCGCCTGGCCGAGCTGCACATGCGCACCGAACTGGAACTGGCCCAGCAAAGCGCCAGCGAAGAGCGCCAGATGGCCCAGCAGCGTTTTTCGCACCAGCTGCTGCAGCAGCAGATCCAGAACAAAATCAGCCAGGCGCTGAACATCGAAGATGAAACGCGCAAGCGCGCCGAGCTGGTGCGTCTGCACCAGAAGCAGCAGGATGCAGCCCGGCGCGAACGCGAGATCGAAGAAGCGCACCACACGGCCCAGTGGCAAGCGCTGTCCCTGACCAACGCGGCGCACAAGCGCGAAGCCGAGCGCATCGCCGAATGGGAAGACCAACTCGCCCTGGAGCGCCAGCGCGAACTGCTGCGCACCGGCGCGGCGGCCGAGTCGCTCAGCCAGCACGAAAAACTGCTGCGCACGATCGAGGTCGACGGCATCCATACCCGTCAGACCCAGCAGATTGCGCTGGACGCCGAGCAGCAGCGCCATGCGCTGCGGCTGCAGGAACACGAAGCCCAGTGGCAGCAGGAACTGCGCCGGCTTGACCATGCGCGCGACGAAAAATACGCCCAGCTGGCGCACGAGGCCGAGCTGGCGCGCATCGACATTGCCCGCGCCGAGTCGATTGGCGCCATGAGCGACAGTGCCAAGGTGGCGCTGGCGGCAGGCCCGAACGCGGCGGCCCTGGCCGATGTGATGAAAACCCAGGTACATGCGGGCATGTCGCCCGACCAGTTGGGCGCACTGGCCGGCGTGGTCGCTGCCACCAACAGCGTCAGCGCGGCCGATGCGGCGCGCCTGGCGCAGCAGCAGGTCGAACGCGAGCAAAGCCGGCGCGATGCCGAGATGGACAAGGACAGGCGCCACCAGCTCGATCTGCTGGGCCTGCAGAACGATGTGAACAAGGCGGCATTACGCAGCCAGGCCGATCTGGGTACGGGCGTAGCCCAGGGCAGCCGTGCCAGTGCATCCGCCAGTGGCGCGGCGCCGCGGCGCTGCCCCAATGGCCACGCAGCCGGACCGAATGACAAATTCTGCGCCCAGTGCGGCGCGGCGATACAACCCTGACAGGACCGATGCAAACGGCTAGAGACAAGATTCGCGAACTGCGCGCCCTGCACGAAGACGGCTTACTGAGCCAGCAGGAATTCGACAGCCGCAAGAACGCCATACTGGATGCGGAATACGCGCCCCCGGGCCGCGTGCCCACGCCCATGCCGGCTGCCATCCACATCAAGATGGGCACCGAGATCGGCCTGATGCAGGGCCAGGAAATCGGTCCGCAGAACCGGCGCTACCGGCTCGAGCGCCTGATCGCTCATGGCGGCATGGGCCAGGTGTGGCAAGCCACCGACCTGGCCACCCATGCCGAACTGGGACACAGCGCCATGGTCGCGCTCAAGATCCTGCCGCCGCAGCTGACCCAGAGCGCCAGCCACGCCAAGCTCCTGATCGAAGAAGCGACCCAGGCGCGCCGGCTCGCGCACGAACACATTGTGCGGGTCTACGAATGGGCCCAGGACCCGGCCACGGCCAGCTATTTCATCATCATGGAATGCCTGGAAGGCGAGGACCTCGACAGCCTGCTGGCGCGCGATGGACCGCTGCCGCTGGAGCCCGCGCTGGCCCTGCTCACGCCCGTGGCCGAGGCGCTGCAGTACGCCTGGGACAAGCACAAGCTGGTGCACCGCGATATCAAGCCGGGCAATGTGTTCGTCACCAAAAAGGGCGAGGTCAAGCTGCTTGACTTTGGCATTGCCGCCCGCGCCCGCAGCAGTGCCAGCAGCATTGGCCTGGAAGCGCCCGCCAATTCCGGCACGGCCGGCTACCGCGCGCCCGAAGCGGGCACGCTGCAGCGCCAGCCTGGACGCGCGCTGGACGTGTATGCGGTGGCCGTGATGCTGTACCAGATGGTGGAAGGGCATATTCCGTTTGAAGGCGCGCGCAGCGCCTTGCACGAGCCGCCGCGCCCCGAGGCGTTGACCGAGCGCCAGTGGCAGGTACTGCAGTCGGGCTTTGCCTGGGATCCGGAGCAGCGTCCCGCCTCGGTGGGCGCGCTGCTGCAGGCGCTGCGCGAGGCAGTCGGCCCCACGCCCGAGGAACTGGCGGTCGAACAGGCGGCGGCGCGCGCCAAGGAAGAGCGGCGCCTGGCGCAGCTGGCTGTGCGGCGCAAGGCCGAAGCGGAAGCGGCGGCCGCCGCGCAACTGGTCAAGGACAAGCAGCGGCGCGAGCAGGAAGCCATCGAGCGCGCCGAGGCCGAAGTGGCCAAGCGCGAACGCAAGGAGGCATTGCGCCAGCAATTGCTGGAACGGCGCGAGGCCGACGCGGCCAAGGCCCGCCTGGCCAAGGAAGAAGCGCAGCGCAAAGCGCTGCAGGCCAAGGCGGTGGCCGCTTACCGCAGCGAGCAGGAACGCGCGCGTGCCGAACAGGCCACGCGCGGCGTCGATGCGCCGTCGGTTGCGCCGCCGGCGAATCTGCCCGTGCCCGATGGGCCGGTGGCTGACACCGAAGGCGTGCTGCGCGACCGCTTCCACGATGGCAGCGGCAGCGGACCCGAACTGGTGCTGATTCCTACTGGCCGCTTCCAGATGGGATCGAACGAGCTGGAACGGCGCAAGGCCATGGAGGCGGGCTCGCAGCTGTCCTGGGTCGAGCGTGAAACGCCACAGCACTGGGTGGGTATCGAGCAGCCGCTGGCCATGGGCCGCTATCCCGTCACGGTGGGGCAATGGCGCCAGTTCGTGCGCGCGACCGGCTGGCAGTCGCAAGGTGAAGTCAATTGGGCAGCGCCGGGTTTTCGCCAGGCGGACGACCATCCGGTGGTCGGCGTGACCTGGTACGACGCGCAGCAATACCTGCGCTGGCTAAGCGAAATGACAGGCCAGGCTTACCGCCTGCCCAGCGAAGCGGAGTGGGAATACGCTTGCCGCGCCGGCACCAAGACTGCGTTCAGCTTTGGCGATGAAATCAATACCGCGCTGGCCAACTACGACGGCAATTACACCTATAACGGCAGTCCCAAGGGCGAATACCGGCAGGGCACCACGCCGGCCGGTACTTTTCCGCCCAACCCCTGGGGCTTGTTCGACATGCATGGCAATGTGTGGGAATGGGTCCAGGACGTGGTGCACGACAACTACGAAGGCGCACCGAACACGGGTGTGGCCTGGGAAGAGGGCGGCGACCAGAGCCGCCGCATCTTGCGTGGCGGCTCGTGGCTGTACAACCCGCGCTATCTGCGCTCCGCACTGCGCAATGGCTTCTCTGCCGCACTGAGCAACGATATTGTTGGCTTCCGGGTGGCGCGCACGCTGATCTGACTTGCATTTGGCGCGCCGCTTCCTACACTGGAAGTGTGTCTGACTGAACGGAGGCGATCATGCAAATTCCTGAAGATCTGCGCATTCCAGCGGTGGTGTTCGGACTTGAAGCGATCCTGCTCACGGGCGCGGCTCTGGTCTTATTTGTCATCATGTAATTTTGGCAGTGTGACTTGTTCATCACCGGTTGATGCCGGTGATGAATTGTCACGTCTATCGTCTGCATTTCTGACCCCGGTGATCGGCCCGTGTGGCGGCTTGCCAGCTTGATCACGCCACTTTCCTCGCAAGATTAATTGTTCGCTAATATTGAAGCGGGCCTACAGCCATATGTGTCCGTTCAAAACAACACATTCGTCAAAACTCCCTAAGTTTGAGTACACAATTTTGCGCCGAAGGAACAAACTAGCTGGAGCAAATGAACGATCAACTTTCAGGAGTAACAATGACGCATCCCATTCCAAAGACCTTAGTGACAGCGATGCTGGCCGCTTTCGCCATCACGGCACAGGCCGCCGACGGCCCCACCGTCACTGTCAGCGGCTTCGGCACGGCTGGCGTGACCATGACCGATAACGACCAGGCCGAATTCATTCGTCCGAACCAGGCGTCCGGTGCCGGCGAAGACGCGCGCACGGGTGTTGATTCCATCTTCGGGATTCAAGCCACGGCCAAGATGAACGACCGCATTTCGCTCACCGCGCAAGGCCTGGCACGGCGCCAGCAGCGCGGCCACTGGGGTGCGGAACTGGCCTGGGCATTTGCCAAGTTCAAGGCCACCGACAAGCTCGACATTCGCGTCGGCCGCATGGGCCTGCCGGTGTACATGATTTCCGACTTCCGCAACGTGGGCTACGCCAATACCATGCTGCGACCGCCTGCCGAGGTCTATCGTCAGGTGACGGCCGACTCGTTTGACGGCGCCGACCTGGTGTACCAGGACACCTTTGGCGAGACCACCGTGACGGCCCAGTTTGGCGTCGGCCGCACCACCAGCAAGACCCCGAACAATGTGAACGTCGTGTTCAAGCCGCTGACGGCCTTGCACATCGTTGCCGAACACGGCCCGATGAGCTTCCGCTTCGGCCGCGCCGATGCCGATTTCTCGATCGAGAACAACACCACGCTCAACGGCCTGGTGGCCACGCTGCGCCAGGTGGGCCTGACCCAGGCTGCCAACGACATTGCAGCGCAAGACGTGCGCGGCTCCTTCACCTCGCTCGGTTACACGCTCGACTACAAGAACGTGCTGGTGCAGGCCGAGTACGCGGTGCGCAAGACCGACACCCGCACCGTGCATGACACCACCTCGTATTACGCGATGCTGGGCTACCGCTTCGGCAAGGTCACGCCGTACTACTACTACGGCAATATCAAGCAGGACGATCCACGCACCTATGCCGGCTTGCCCACCACCGGCCCGCTGGCGCCATTGACTGCCGGCGTGAATTCGGTGGTCAAGGCCGCGCTGCAGTCGACCAATGCGGTTGGCGTGCGCTGGGACTTCAGCAAATCAGCTGCGCTCAAGGTGCAGGTTGACCACGTGTCGCCCAAGGATGGACCTGGCGCCTTTGTGAACGTCAAGCCCGGCTTTAAGGGCCCCGTCAATGTATATGCCGCTGGCATCGACTTCGTATTCTAAGGAGAAGCCATGAAAACGAAAATCGGCATGATGTTGTTGGCCGCAGGCCTGGTCGTGGCCAGCGCGCCCGTGTTCGCCGCGGAGATCGTGGTGATCGTGAATCCGAAAAATCCCGCCTCGCGCATGTTCAGCGAACAGGCGGCCCAGTTCTTCCTGGGGAAGTCGTCCCTGTTTACTCCGATCGAGTATGACGATGGGGTCGCGATCCGGAATGAGTTCCATACCAAGGTGCTGCAGAAGGATTCAGCCCAGGTCAAGGCGATCTGGTCCAAGCTGGTGTTCACCGGCAAGGGCACGGCGCCCAAGGAATACAAGAGCGCGGCCGAGGTGAAGAAGGCGGTTGCGGCAGATCCGCAGGCGATTGGGTATATCGACAAGTCGGCGGTGGATGACAGCGTCAAGGTGATCCTGACGGTGCAGTAAAAACAAAACCCGCGCAAGCGGGTTTTTTTTGACTCATCGTCCTCGCGCAGGCGGGGACCCATAGACAGCGTGGCCCACGACAGCGCATGCGTGGTATGGGTCCCCGCCTGCGCGAGGACGATGTTGTTCAGTCGCTCAGGCCGTGTACATGTCAATCAAAGCCGCGCCATGCGGCACTTTGAGTGTGGTGCGCACGATCCAGCATTCGGGATAGGATTCGGCGGCGAAGCGCGTGTGCGGCGGGATCTGGCGCAAGGCTTCCAGCGGCGTGTTCGGCGTGAGCGCGGTTTCCTTGCCGCTGTCCGGGTCCAGATGCCAGAAGCCGCCGTTCTGGTGAAACAGCAGCGGCATGGCAGCGGCCTTCGGCAAGGCGGTATAAGCCGGCACCGGGAAGCCCGGATGGCAGCCCGGCTCCAGGAAATAGAAGCATTCCGCCTGCGCGCCTTCATCGATGCGATGCATGATCACGCCATTGGGCAGCAGCGCCGTCACGCTCAGCACAACGATGCCCTTGATGCTGGCCGATAGTTCGATCCGCATCCCCAGGCGCAGTTGCACCGGCTTGCCCTTGCCAGGCCAGACCCCGTCCAGCAGCAAGCCATAGCGCGACACGTCTTCAATTTCAAAGCCGCCGGCGCCGCGCCGGATCAGGGCGTGGCGCCCCGAAAGCCGGCGCGTAAGGCCGTCGCGGTCCTGGCCGTCGGCGCCAAAGTGGGTCAGCAGCACATCGGCTTCAGGGTCATACAATTCGAACCGGCCCAGCACGCACTCCTGCATCGAGAACAAACGCACCTGGCGCTGGGCGCCCGCTTCGGGCGCAGCATTGACCAGGCACGCCATGGCCGCCTGGTGCGGGTGCGGCAAGCTCTGGGCCGGTACGTCGATTTCGATCAGGTCTTCATCCCAGGCGATGGTGGAAAAGCTGATGTCGACCTTGCCCGGGCGCTCTTCGAGGTTCAGGTTGGCGATGGACGCATTGCGCGCGTGCAGGTCGATGTCGACCCGGCCGCCCGCCGACTGCGCGTTCACGCGCGCAATCGAGGCGTCGTCGGCCATCACGCGCACATTCTTGTGAGTGGCCAGGAAGGTCTGGTGAATTTCGGTCAGGGTGGCATCCGGGCGCGGCACCAGGATCACCAGGGTGGCCACCCATTTGTGGCTGATGCGGGCATCTTTCTGGCAGTACAGTTCGACCTCGATGCGGTACTGGCCGTGCTCTTTGTCGCGCGAGGAAAACTCGATGAACAAGGGGCGCCAGTCGCCGCGCAGAGTGCGTGCCACCGTGTGGCGCGCCGCCCCTTCAGGCAACAGGGCTGAATGCAGCTGCACCGTCACCAGCGGTTCGCAGGTGGCGGGCAGGCCGCGCAAATCGAGCTTGATGGCCTGGCGCCCGCCGGCAGCGCGCGGGTCAAAGCCACTGATGTGCAGGTGCGGCTGCTCCAGCGGGGCTGCGGCGCGTTCGGGCAATTCGAGGGCGCGCGGCGCGATCGCGCCTTGCACCGTGGCCGGGCGCGCGCTGCGCAGGGCGGTAATTAATTCGTAGCTCGACGGCGTGGCCGCGCTTTGCGCATGGCCGCTGGCACAGGCGCTGTCGCCCGGCAGCACCCAGTGGGTGCAGTGCGGATGCTGTGCGTTGTTGCATTTTTTCATAGCAATAATGCCCAATCGAATTTAGTTCTAGCTTACGCGGTTTTGCCTGCCGGCGGCATCCAATAGCGTGTCATGCAGCCGCCACGGGCAAGGCCGTTTCGCTGCCCGGGCAGGGGCGCAGCACAATGGCGGTCAGATTGTCGGGATACAGCTCCAGCGGGGGCGTCAGTTCCACGCCGGCAAACAGGGCATCACACATCGCACTTGCGCTGTGGCACGATTCCAACAGGGCCGGCCAGCGCAAAATCGGCGCCACCGGTTCAGCGCAGGCCCAGAAGCCGTCGCTGGCCAGGATGTAGACGGCGCCAGCCTGCAGTTCCAGCACGCGCCGGTCCGGCAGGTGGTACAGATAGGGCGGCAGATTCAACGGTGACAGGGCGTACAGCGGATCGCTCAGCTCGGCAGTATTCGAGAACGCATTGCCCAGAATAAAAGCCTGGGAAATCTGGGAACGGTGTTCGCCATGGACTTGCTGCCACCATTCGCCTTCGTCAAGCATGCCGGCCATGGCGCAGGCCGTTGCGGGCACATGGTCAATGGTCAGAGGCGTCACGCGCCCGTTCTGCACCTCGTACAGGCGCGAGTCGCCCACGTGGTACAGCATGGCGGCCTGGCCGGCACGCAACTCCAGCATGGTCAGCGTGGTGCCGGGACGCTTGTCGTCGGTCCCGTCGGTGCCGAACTGCTGCTGCAAGCGGGCGTGCAAGACCTCGAGCTGCTCACTCATTGCATGCAGGCTGGTGCAGGGCGGCAGGGCCAGCAAGCCATCGACCACAGCTTCAGCCGCCTCGCGCCCACGACCATGGCCACCCATGCCGTCCAGTACGGCCACGCGGGCGTGACCAAGCGGCCAGCCGGGGATCTGCTGTTCGCAAGCTCGTTGGTTTTTCAGGAAATGGGCCAGGCCGGTGCCATCGATCAGCAGGTAATTGTCCTGGTTTTCCGCGCGCACCACCTCGCCCGCGCCGGCTTCGGAGCGCGCGGCCACGTCCAGTCCGGGGGCAAACAGGGCAGGGTGGGACGACAGGGGCATGGTTCGCTACGCAGTGATGGGCAATCATGACAGCTTATCCCATCGGGCGAATTTCCAAAGCACCGATCAGATAGGGCTTTCCCGCTTTGCTGTCATCAGCGCAATAGCATTGATGACAACACAGGCGCCCGCCACGGTCAGCGCCAGGCGCACGCCAGCCACATCGGCCAGGCGGCCCCACACCACGCTGCCAGCTGTATAGCCGGCCGCCATGACAAACAGGTAGATCGACAAGGTGCGGGCGCGAATGGCGGGCGGGAACGAGAGCTGCGCAGCGGCGTTGAGGGTCGACACCGTGGCGGACCAGGCCATCCCGGCCATCATGATCAGCGGCACCATCAGATACAGGGAGCGCAGCTGGGGCAAGGCCAGCAGCATGGTGCCGTACATCAGCAGGGAAGCGGCCAGCAGGCGGGTCTTGCCCACGTGCTGGCGGATGGTCGGCAGCAGCACGGCGCCAAGCACGGCGCCGGCACCCAGACTGCCCATCAACAGGCCGAACACACGCGAATTGAGGTGCAGCACGTCCTTGACGAACACGGGCAGCAGCGACGCAAATGCGATCGTGGCAAAAAACACCGTGCAGACATTAAACAGGATGTGACGGTAGCGCGCGCAACCGAGCGCGGTATGCAGGCCCGCCTTCATATTGCGCAGAAACCCGGCGTGACAGGGTGCGGGCGCCGCGCCTTGTTCTTGCCACCAGAACCAGTAGACGCCCAACAAGCCGATGAAGGAGGCGGCATTCACGAGGAACAAGGCGCCGGGACCGACCCAGGCAAACAGCAAGCCGCCCAGTGCCGGGCCGACGATGGCCGCCACATTGTAGGACAGGTTGTTCAAGGTTGCGGCCGCCTCGACTTCGTTTGGTTCGACCAGCCCCGACAGGGACGCTTGCCATGCCGGCCACACGAAGGCCGAGCCGCTGCCCAGGCAAAAAGTCAGCGCCAGTACCGGGCCAGCGGAGGTATGGCCACTCATCACCAGCGCGGCCATCGCGCAGGCGCACACGGCCATGAACAGATTACACAGGAACAGGAATTTCGGACGGTTGACGCGGTCTGCCACCACCCCGGCCAGCAGGGCAAACAGGAACACCGGCACATAGGTGGCGGTTTGGACCAGGGTGCTGGTCGACGCCGAGGTCGAGACCGTCGCCAGCAGCCAGGCCGAGGCAAAGGTCTGGGTCCAGGTGCCGAGATTCGATATGAGGTTGGCAAGCCAGAGCTGGCGGTAACGCGCGTGACGCAGCGGGGTCGTCAACGCAATCCTGGGACGCAGCGGTGTGCCAGGCAAGGGAGCGGTCAAGCTATCTTTGGACATGATGAGCTAGTCTACGGGGCCAGCGTGCACATGGTCAACTTACTTGTGATGCGGCAATGCAAGCAGGTGTAACAAAGGGTGCGCTGTGGCGAAATTGCTGCGCCAGCGCGGTGGCGCGGCGCAGGCGCCGGTTATGATAACGACATCGCAGCGCGGCTGCGCCCGCGCCACGCGCGCCACTTTTTTTCGGGACCAACATGAACACATTCTTTCGTTTATTGTCCGCCTGCCTCGCACTGACCCTGCTGTGCGGCGCGCCCGCGGGCGCCACCCCGATCAACTTGCGCATTACCTGGAGCGGCGAGGCCTTCCAGAACAGCGCCACTGGCATCGGCTTGCTCAGGCTGGACGACTCGCTGCTGGCCGAAGATGGCGTGATCACCGGCGACAATCCCTTGTTCGGCTCGCTCGTAGTGAAGATTGCCGGCGCTGGTGTGGGCGACGGTACCTTCACCATGCGGGACTTCTTTTATATCGATTTTCTGGAAGCGCAGAATCTGGACCTGAGCCGCGAACTGATTGGCCAGCCCTTGGGCAACGGCTGCCTGTACGGCACTTCGCGCGGCGCTTGCGGCGATGGCAACGGGGGCGACTTCAACGTCTTCAGCAACATTCCCGTTCCCTTCGGTACCTGGTATTTTGAAATCATGGTCGCCAATGGCGACCGCTTGCTGGTCACCTCCATCCTGCCGGTGGCGAGCGTGCCCGAACCCGGTACCCTGGCGCTGCTCGCGCTGGCAGCGCTGGGTTTGACTGCTGTGTTTTTGCTGTCAAAAGCCAGTTCGGGCACTGTTTCGGCTGTGCCGTCGCGCTGAGGGGGCGCTGCAGCGAATTGCTGCGCGAGCACGTTGCTGTTATGATAATGTTGTCGCGGATTTCCGCGCTGCCCGCGCGCTTTGCGCTTTTTTTGAGACCCTGATGAAACGTTTTTTCCGCACCTTTGCAGCCGCCATGGCGCTGACCCTGGTAACCCATGCGCCCGCCAGCGCGACCCCGATTGCTTTCGACATCAGCTGGAGCGGCGCGTCGTTCCAGAACAACGCGACTGCCAACGCGGTGCTCAAGCTTGACGATTCACTGCTGGCCCTGGAATCGACGATCATCGCGCCCGGCTTTGAATCGTTTGTGATGCATGTTGCCGGCGCTGGCGTCGGGAATGGCACGTTCACCGTGGCCGATTTCTTTAATCTGCAATTCCTGAAAGCGAAGGACCTGGACCTCAGCCGCGAGCTGATTGGCCAGACCCTGGGCAATGGTTGCCTGTTCGGCAGCTCCCGCGGCGCCTGCGGCGGCGGCCAGGGCGGCGAGTTCAAGCTGACCGGCTTTTCTTCTCCCACGCCGTCCAACACGTTTTACTTTGAAATCATGGTGGGCAACGGCGACCGCCTGCTGCTGACGTCCATCCGTCCGCTTGCCGCTGCCGCTGTCCCGGAGCCGGGCACGCTGTCCCTGTTCGTGCTCGCCGTCCTTGGCCTGGCGGGCATGTTATTGTTGTCAAATGCAAATCCGACCACTGTCCGCGACTGATATCCCCGCCGCAGCAAGCTTGCTGCGCTTGCTGGCCGAGCGCAGCATTGTGCAGGACTGCGCCCCGGTCGATGCCGCGGCCTTCCTGCGCGAACATGACGCCGACGGGATCGCGCGCCATCTGGCAGACGGCATGGCGTATCACGTGGCCACCAGAGACGATGTGCTGCTTGGCTTTATCGGCGTGCGTGAGCGGCGCCATGTGTTCCACATGTTTGTCGATCAGGCCCATCAGCGCCAGGGTGTGGCCCGGGCCTTGTGGCAGCACGCCCGTGCTGCAGCCGGCAATCCGGCGCAGATGACCGTCAATGCCGCCATTGGCGCCGTGCCCGTGTACCGCGCGCTCGGCTTCGTTCCCACTGCGCCCGTGCAGTCTCGCAACGGAATCGCTTTCCATCCAATGCAATTTGAAGGGAGTGTGCATGCGTAAATTTGGGGCAGCACTGTTGTGTGCGGCCGCCGCCAGTGCGAGCGCCCAGCAAGTCCATGTTTTTTCTGATGGCAAACCGTATTTGGAAGTTGATGCCGGCAACGCCAGCCGCAGCCGCGCGCCGGATGAACGCAAGGCGCAACTGCCATTGGAAGCGCGCCCCGACGCGAGTGCGATCGCCGCTGCCCACGCGGCC
This sequence comes from Massilia sp. CF038, assembly GCF_900129765.1. Classification (GTDB taxonomy): domain Bacteria; phylum Pseudomonadota; class Gammaproteobacteria; order Burkholderiales; family Burkholderiaceae_D; genus Telluria_A. The sequence continues at coordinate 216,727 of NZ_FQWU01000002.1, read as the reverse complement.
GCCTTTTTGGCATGCGGGCTGGACGAAAGCAAGTATCCGGCCGAGCAGGCGCCGCTCAAGGAGCAGCTTGACTACTTCGTCAAAACGGCCACCTTCGTGCCGGTTCCGGGCAGCAGCAAGCTGATTCTGATTGGCGAGTTTGGGCGCGGCAAGGCGGTGGTGGACACTGCGCCCCTGCGCGTCATCACGCCCCAATGCCCGGCGGGCATGCGCACCCTGTTCTGGTCACCGGGCGCCAAGCGCGTGGTGTACGCGACCCAGCACGTGGACAAGATCGCCTTCCATGGCGACAGCCGCGCCATGTGGAGCGCCGACTATGGCCCGGCCCAGGACTTGTACCTGGTGGACGGGGCCGACACCGATGCGCCGCTGCACAAGCTGCTGCGCCTGCCGGATGAAAAAGTGCTGGACGTGCTGGTGCCTGACAGCGGCGCCACTTTGTGGGTGCTGAGCGCAAGCGACAAGCTCGATCTGCGCAGCCCGCGCAAGTGGTGGCGCGCGCTGGTACGCGAACCCGTGCGCAAGATGGATATTGTGCTGCGCCAGGTTGATTTGCATGGCAAAACGCTTGAGCAGATCACCGTGGCCAGCGGCGTCGCAGCCGGTGCCGCCCAGTTCGTGCGCGAGTAGGCCGCCGCACGTGCTTCTAGTGCGCTGCGCCCTCATTGGCGCGGCGCAGCCACAGACTGCTGGACCAGCCTTCCACCGTCTTGCCATCGACCCTGGCTTGCACCTGCCACCAGTCGCCCTGGCGCACGCCCGTGGTGGTGACCATGGTCCCAGCCGGCACCACGGCAATCCGGCTGGATGCCGTGCCAATGGCGCTGCGTAAATTCAGGTCTTCGTGCACCCGGTAACTGCGCCCGGCGTCGCGCGCATTGGCCGACAGGGTGGTCGCGGGCGTGGCCGCCAGCGCCGGCGCGGTGGCTGGCGCCAGCCATAAAATCAGACTGGCAATGGCCCAGGTGCCCAGGCCCACCACCGCCAGCGCACGCGCGTTCAGCTGGCGCCACCAGTGGGCAGGCGTCAGCCAGGCGGCCAGCATCAAGGTCACCAGCAGCGCGATGGCGACGGCAGCAATACTCAGATAGCTCAGGTGGATCATGTTTACTCCCGCTCAGGCGTCAAAGCGCAGCACGTAATGGCCGGCGACCAGATGGTGGCCCGGCGGCAGCAGATAAGCCTGGTCGCTGCTGATGGTGGCCACGTATTGCAGATCGGCGTCAAGGTGGTACAGCGCCTGGGTCGCACTGAGCCGGTGGATCTGAAACCCGGCGCTGCCTGCCTCGAAACTGAAGGCGCTGCGCGACAGTCCCAGCCGGTCAGCACTGGCTGCAGCGCCGCTTTGCTGCAAGAAGCGGGGAGAATCGAGCACGCGCAACGCAGCGAGCATGGGTGCGCTGCGTCCGAACACCAGGCGCGTGCCGCCGGCCACAGGCAGGCTGGCCGGCTGCGGCAGCATCAGCGTGGCGCAGTAGCGGTCCGCCATGGCCATTGGCACGGCGCGCAGCTCGATCGCGGCCGTGCCGCCTGGCGCGAAGCGCGCTGGCGCCTGCACGTTCTGGGCCTGCTCGCCCATGATGGCTTGCAGCTGATCGTCGCCATCGACGCAAAAACGGATGGCTGACGGCATGCCTTGCGGCGTCAGCGCGAGCGCGTGATCGAGGCCGATGTCAAGCCGGGTCGCGCCCGTGTCGCGATAGCGCGACAGGCGCGGCAAGGCCAGCGCCACCAGGCTGACGCGCTGCTGCGCCGCGGGTGCGAAGGTAGCGTCGTTTTCCACTGGCCCGCGTGGGCGCTGGCTGAGCGGCACGGCAGTGGCATCCGTGCGGCTCTTCCAGACCGCTGCCGGCCTGATACTGCGTGCGGCCGGGGCGGCGGCGTGCACCCGCGCGATCTTGAGCAGCAGGCGCACTGGTTCGCCCGCGCCATCGAGCACGCCGCGCCGGGTAATGGCATACGCGTCCGACTCGCCATCGAAGCTGCACTCAAAAGCGCCCTTGGGACGCACATGCACTTCGATCGGCGCATCCGGCCCGTCATTGACCAGCAGCAGGGCGCCGTCGCTGCCGAAGGCCCAGCCAGGTGCGCCATGGCTGGCGTGTTCGCCGTCCTGGCCAATCAGGGCCAGGCGCTGGTGCAGGTACATCGCGCACACGGGGTGCCAGCTGCTGCCATCTGGCGAGCTGCTGACCTGGTACAGGACCTTTTCACCGGCGCTGGGCAGGTACACGGCATGGCCGAATTTGACTTCGACTTCGCCTGGCTCGAGCTGCTCGGTGCCAATCACGTCGTAGCGCACGTCGTCGCTGCCGAGCAGGTCGCCGAAATCCTTTTGATGCAGCGCCGTGAGCGACTGCGCCAGATCGCGCACACGGGCGCCGCGGGTCAGGTGGCGGTCGTCGTCCAGCTCTTCCTGGGCCAGCATCAGCGTCACGTGCGAGAAGCAGCGCACGGGCGCGCGCCCGCGCAGTTCGCGCGGCGAGCGCTCCAGCAGGTCACGCAGCAGGGGACGGCGGGTGAACAGGGCCAATCCGGGCGCCTGCCAGATCGCCTCGGCATTGAATACGTCGCTTACCTTGCCCAGGACTTCGTGTTGGACATAGACCGGCATGATGACTTCTCCTCGATTGATTGCGCGCTGATGGCATGGAACGCTAGCAGGGGGCAGATGAAAAACAGCAGATGGCTGCCGCCGGCCGACAGAAAACTCATGGGCTGGCCCATGATGGGGAAGATGGCCAGGTTGGTCCCCCACGACAGCAGCAAATGGCCCAGCACGAAGGCGGCGCCGCCGCACAGCACAAAGCAGCGCAGGCGCCATTGCCAGGCCTGGCGGAAGTCGCGCGCTGCCTCGCTGGCGGCAAAGGCGGCAGCTGCTGTCTGCAGCAGGCCGGTCAGAAACATGGCTTGCAAGCCCCACAAGGCCAGTGCCCCCAGCAAACCATGGCGCTGGATGAAAAAGGCGGGGGCAAAGTCATCCTGGACGGCGGGAATGGCGAGCGCATCGCCGGCCGACTGGCCCAGCGCGCCGATCCCGAGCCAGTTGGCGTTGCCCCACCAGGCGCCATCGCCCACCGCGCGCGCCGCCAGCAGCAGTTGCTGACCGGTGTGTGGATGGCTGGCCGGGTCGAGCCAGACAGCAAAGCGGTCGGCGTAAAAGCCCAGTTGCGCCAGATCGGCCCCGCCCTGGTAACGCAGCAGGACCACCACGGCGGCGCCGCCGAGAATGACAGCGGCGAGCAGCGCCACCGCGCTGCGGCGCCGTGCTGCCATCGCCCATGCCAGCGCCATGACCATGCTCCATACCAGCAGCAGAATCAGCGGCGAAAAATCGTCGACTTCCAGCAGCGCCAGACCAAGCAGGGCAACAAACAGCAGGGCTGGTCCGGCCAGACGCATCCAGCGCAATGGCGCACTGTCGTGCTGCGGCAAGCCGCGCTGCCAGCCCAGGCCGATGGCCAGACAGTGGGCCGTGAGCGCGGTCAGCGCCAGCTTGGCAAATTCAACCGGCTGCAAGTCGAACACGCCGGTCTCGTCGCCCAGCATGACTTGCAGCCCCAGGGCCAGCAGGGCCAGGCCAGCGAGCGCCGCCAGCAGGTACTCCAGGCGCAGCTGGGGCAGCGCCAGTGGGGCCGCGCGCAGACGCAGGCGCAGATGGGTAGCGAGGCCAAGGCCGATGGCCAGCAAGGCAGCGCTCTTCTGGAAGTGGCGTGGCCAGGATGACTCCAGTGCGCCCAGCCCGAGCTCGAGCTGCAGCAGCATGCCGATGCCAAGCAGGAGCACCCCGGCGCTGGTGGCCAGCGTGACGCGCCCGGCGCCGAGCAAGAAGGTCCACAACGCAGCCCACACCAGCAGCAGCGAGACACCGATGCCCACGCCAGCACCTGAACGCTGCAGCAGCATGGCGCCGAGGCCGGCAATGGCCAGCAGCAGCGTGGCCGCCGCGCCCAGGCGCTGTGCGGGGGTGCTGTCGCGGCCCCATGGCCAGCGCCCGCCGTGCCATGCCAGCGCCCCCGCCCCGGCCACAGCTGCGCTCAGGGCCAGCATCAGTGCCCATGCCGATCCGCCAGGCAGCGACCACAGGGCGCGCTGCTGCCAGCGCCAGCTGACGCCAGGGGGCAGGGTGACGCTCGGTTCGGTGTACAGGCCCACATGGCGCAGGGGGCGCAAGAGCAGTGCCGCGTCATCGCGCTGCAGCGCGAAGCGGGTGCGTCCGACCACCAGCGAGGTCACGCCGTCGAGCCGCTCTTCCTGGCGCGCCAGGTCGGCGCCGTCCACCAGCAGCGGCGCCTGCGGGTCAATGTTGGACAGCACAAGCGCGTGCTGGCCGCGCGCCAGCACCGCACTGGCGCCGCCCAGGCCGGCGATCGGCAAGCGGTTGCCACAATACAGATTGCCGCCAAACGCCAGCGGCCGTGCACTCGTCATGGCTTGTGGCGCCAGCCGGTTCCACAGGGCGACGGTACGCGCGCCGATGCCGCTGCCCGGGCATGCCGCCTGGGCTTTGCCATCGCGCAGCAGCGTGGCGCCGTCATAGCGCCAGCGGCTGCCTGCGCCAGCCAGTTCCACCTCACGCGGGGTGGCATCGGCAACGGTGAAGGTGGCAGCACCAATGCGCCACTGCTGGCCGGCCGACGGCGCGCCGGAACCCATGCGGCGGTCGCTGCCAGCGCGTTCAAGCAGCACCTGTTTTGTACCACTGACATTGCGTATCCACCATGCGCCGTCGCGCGCGCGCCGGAGCGCGAGATGATGGGCTGCCGCTTGCGGGGCCGCCAGTTCGGCGCGGCCCAGCTGCAGCGCTTGTCCCGGCTGCAGTGCAACGCTAATGGCCGCCGGTGCATGCACGGCAGGGGAGCGCCACAGGCACAGCAGCTGCAGCAGGCACAGCACTAGCAGGGCGCAGGCGGTGGGCGTTCTCATGCTGCGCTCCGCAGCCAGAAGTGGGGTTCGGCCGCGCCATCGCCGCTCGATGCAACGGGGCAGGCTGCACTGCCAATTGCGGCCAGCATGCGGCTGATGTCGAGCGCGTGGCGCGGGCGCGCTGCCGGCGCCTGGGCCAGCAGTGCGCGCAGCAGGGTCAGCGCGGCGGGTGCGGCGGCGCTCCCCGCCGCGTGCGCGAACAACTGCGCTTCATCCTCTTGCAAGGTGGGTGGGATCTGACCGCCATGCTCGGCCAGCAGGCGCGCTGGCGCCTGTGCCAGATGCACGCGCCACGCCTCGCCGCAACTGCTGCAAAAACGCAGCTGGCGCCCACCGGTCACCAGGAAGTAGAGCATGGCACCGAGCGCAAAATAGTCGCTGCGCGTATCGGTCTGAAACGTGTGTTGCGCGGTCGGGAAGAACTGCTCCGGCGCCTGCCAGCTGGCGGTGCCGCAGTACACGCCTGGCGCCAGCGCGGCGCGCAGGCGGCTGGTGCCAAAATCGGCCAGCTTGACGTCGCTGCCGCTGCGCCCCACCAGCACGTTGGCCGGTTTCAGGTCGAGATACAGCCAGCCGTGGCGGTGCACGGCGGCCAAGGCCTGGTTGATCTGCCCGACCCATTCCAGCATGTGCTGGAAGGAGCCGGCGGCGTTGGGCGCGCGGGCCAGGTCCGGGCCCATCAATTCGAGCGCCATCACGGGCAAGCCCTGGTGCACGCCATGGTCAAGCAGCGGCACAATGTGGCGCTCATCCCAGGGCGCCAGGCTGCACAGGAAATCGATCTCGGTGGCGGCGCTGCTGATCCAGCGCTCTTGCAGGGCCGGATCGGCGCGTCCCATCTGCTCTTCGTTGATCAGCTTGAGCGCCACCTCGGCGCCCTGGGGCCCCCGGGCTTGCCACACCACGCCGTAGGACGACGCGGCCAGGCGCGTGCCGAGGCGGTAGTTACCTGCACCGAGTGTGATGATATCGCCGTCCCCCAGCATGCTGCGTCTCCCCGTGGCGACGGCATCTGCCGTCAGGCGCAACTAGTCGGGGGTGGGGGAAAACGGGGACGAAAAAAAACCTGGCGCAAGGCCAGGTTTTCTGTGTGCTGCAAGGTGCTGCTTACCAGCCATGGCCCCGGCCATGACCACGGCCGTGACGGTGGCCATGACCGCGGTAGTAGCCGCGCGGTTCGACATACACCACGGCAGGTGGTGCGTAGTAGCGTGGGGCAGGACGGTAGTAGACCGGTGCCGGCTCGTAGTAGGTGCGCTCCTGTACATACACTGGTGCAGGGGCGGCGTAGTAGCCGTCGTCATAGCGACGGTCTTCGTAGCGGGCGTCGCCGCCATAGTAGTTGACGCGGGTGTCGACATAGGTGCGGCTGCGGCCGTCGGTACGGACCGAATTGCCCACTGCCGCGCCAAGGACACCACCCACCAGCGCGCCGTTGCGGCTGCCGGTGCTCGACCCGATGGCCGCGCCGACCACGGCGCCCACTGCGGTATTGACACCCCGGTCGCTGGCCGATGCCGTCGAAGTGACGGCCGTCGCGGCGATAATCAGGGCAGCACCTACAAATTTGGTATTGAACATGGCGTTTCCTTTGTGGCCTCAGTCGAGATCGGGATGATCACCATAGCGCTGGGGCATGAGTGAACTATAGCGTGAGCACATGAAAAAGCGATTGTTAATACAGAATCTTACAAATCGGCTTGGTCTGTAACAGCTAACGGGGCTGGCGCAACATGGCCCTTGCACATGGGCCTGACACCCCCATCTTAAGGCGATACCCGCTGAAACAGGATTTTCCATGCCTCCACGCCGTGTGATCGTGACCGTTCTGGGTCTGCTCGTACTGTTGCATTTTTACATAGGCTGGCGCCTGATTCCCGCCTCGGGTGTCCCGCTGGCGGGTGCTGTCGGCGCCGGCCTGTTGCTGGCCCTGTCAACGGTCCTGATGCCGGCCGGCCTGATCGCTTCGCGTGCGCGGCGCTTCAAGCGCGCCGACCAGCTGGCCTGGGCCGGTCTGCTGGCCATGGGGCTGTTTTCGTCGCTATTTGTCTTGACCCTGCTGCGCGACCTGGCGCTGGGCATGTTGTCGCTGTTTGACGCGGCGACGCCCGCCCTGGTGCAGGGCAGTGCCATTGGCGTCCCTTTGTTGGCAGTGGGCGTGACCCTGATCGGCCTGGTCAATGCCAGGCGGGTGGCGCGCGTGGTGGAAGTAACGGTGCCAATCAAGGATTTACCGGCCGCGCTGCAAGGCTACTCCATCGTGCAGATATCCGATGTGCATGTGGGGCCCACCATCAAGCGCGGCTACCTGAATGCGATTGTCACCAAAGTCAACGCGCTGCAACCGGACGCCATTGCCATCACGGGCGACCTGGTCGATGGCAGCGTGCGGCGCCTGCAGCTGCACACCGAGCCGCTGGCGCGCCTGGTGGCGCGCGACGGCGCGTTTTTTGTCACGGGCAACCACGAGTACTATTCGGGCGCCAGGGAATGGATCGCCGAGATGCGGCGCCTGGGCGTGAAGGTGCTGATGAACGAACACGTGCTGTGCGAACGCGGTGGCGAGTCGCTGATGATTGCCGGCGTTACCGATTTCACCGCCCACCTGTTTGACGAGTCGCACCGCAGCGATCCGCAGCGCGCCGCCGCCGGGGCACCGGACACGGTGCGCGCCCGCATTTTGCTGGCGCACCAGCCGCGCACGGCGCCGGCGGCTGCTGCCGCCGGCTTCGATCTGCAACTGTCGGGTCACACCCATGGCGGCCAGTTCTTCCCCTGGAATCTGTTCGTGCCGCTGCAGCAGCCGTTCACGGCGGGGCTCAACCGGCTGGCCCAGTTATGGGTCTACACCAGCCGCGGCACAGGCTACTGGGGACCGCCGAAACGCTTTGGCGCACCGTCGGAAATCACGCGCGTGCGGCTGGTCGCAGCCTAGGGTGCAAAGAATGACAAGATGCGTTATTGTTTGATTCCCCAATGAATAGTTGAAGGATGCAACGCATGTCACGCACGCCTGTATTGACCCTCCTTGCCGCCTCGCTTGTGTGCGCTGGTGCGCATGCCGCCACACCCGGCAACGATCCCGCCGCCCTGACCAAAATTCGCGACACTGCCATGCGCAGCGACTGGGCCTATCAGCGCCTGGCTGACATGACCGATCTGATTGGCCCGCGTCTGTCCGGTTCTGCCGGTGAGGCGGCAGCGGTGAACCAGGTGGCGGACGCCATGCGCAAGCTGGGCGCCAAGGTGACGCTGCAGCCGGTCAAAGTGCCGCACTGGGTGCGGGGCACCGAGACAGCCGAACTGGTCGACTACAAGGGCCGGCCAGCGGGCGTGACGCAGAAAGTGGTGCTGACGGCATTGGGCGGCTCGGGCGCCACGCCGGAAGCCGGCTTGAGCGCACCGCTGATCGTGGTGCGCAGTCTGGAAGAATTGCAGGCCCGCGCGGCCGAAGTGAAAGGCCGCATCGTGCTGTTCGACGTGCCCTTCGACCAGTCGATGGCCGACCGTGGCCTGGCTGGCCAGGCCTATGGCCAGGTGGTGAAATTCCGTGGCGGCGGCACCAAGATGGCGGCCGACCTGGGCGCCGCTGCGGTGCTGGTCAGCTCGGCAGGGGGCGCCAATTTCAGGCTGCCGCACACCGGTTCCAGCGGTCTGCAGGATGGCGCCCGCATTCCCGCGGCGGCCGTGGCGGTGGAAGACGCATTGCTCATGGCGCGCCTGGCAGCGCGCGGCCCGCTCAGCATGAAGCTGACGCTGACCCCGAAAACCCTGCCGGACGCCGACAGTTTCAACGTGATCGCCGATTTCCCCGGCACCGACAAGGCCGATGAAATCGTCATCGTCTCGGGCCACCTCGATTCCTGGGACCTGGGCACTGGCGCCAATGACGATGGCGCCGGCGTGGTCAGCGCCATGGCCGTGGTCGAAACGCTGAAAAAGCTCGATTTCACACCGCGCCGCACGATCCGCGTGATTGCCTGGGCCAACGAGGAAAACGGCACCCGCGGCGCGCGCACCTATGCGGAAGCCAATCGCACTCTCGCGCCCAAGCACTTTGCCGCCATTGAAACCGATAACGGATCGGGCCGCCCGTTCGGGATGCGCCATAGTGCCCCTTACGAGGCGGGCAAATCGTTTGCACCCTTGCAGGCCACGCTGGAAACGATGGGGGCGGCGGCGCTGCAGCGCAGCGACGTGCTTGGCACGGGCGACTTGAGCGGACTGGAGCAGCTTGGGGTGCCGTGCTTCTCGCCCCTGATCGACAGCTCGGATTACTTCAACTATCACCACACGGCCGCCGATACGCTCGACAAGGTCAATCCGGACAATCTGAAACGGCATGTGGCGCTGCTGTCGGGCTACACCTGGTATCTGGCCAATATGGACGCCCCGCTGGGCCGCTGGAATGCGCCCGTCAAGCAGTAAGCCGGTTCAAAAGGCGTTGACCGGGATTTTCAGGTAACGCACGCCATTGGTGTCGGCCGGCGGCAGCTGGCCGGCATTGATGTTGACCTGGATGGCAGGCAGGATCAGGGTCGGCATGGCCAGGGTCTGGTCACGCGCCGTGCGCATGGCGACAAAGTCGGCTTCGCTCACGCCATCGTGCACATGGATGTTGTGCGCGCGCTGGTCGGCGACCGTGCTTTCCCATGCGGGCGCGCGCCCGGCCGGCGGGTAGTCGTGGCACATGAACAAACGCGTGTGCGGCGGCAGCGACAAGATGCGCCGCACCGAGCGGTACAAGGTAGCGGCATCGCCACCGGGAAAATCGCAGCGCGCCGTGCCCACGTCGGGCATGAACAGAGTGTCGCCAACAAACAGCGCGTCGCCCACTTGAAACGCCATATCGGCCGGCGTGTGGCCAGGCACGTGCATGGCGCGCGCCTGCATGCTGCCAATACTAAATGCTTCGTCGGCGGCAAACAGATGGTCAAAGCGCGCTTCGTGCGCGGGAAACACGGCAGAAAATGCGCGCTGGACCGAGCGGATGCCGGCTCCGATGCCCGTCTTGCCGCCCAGTTGCTGGGCCAGGAAAGGGGCGCCTGACAAATGGTCGGCATGGGCGTGGGTTTCAAGCAGCCATTCGACTTGCAGGCCATGCTGGCGCACGAAGGCGATGACCTGGTCGGCCGCAAGGCTGCAGGTGCGGCCGGACTTGGGATCGTAATCGAGCACCGGATCGATGATGGCGCAGGCGCTGCCTGCACCCGCATGCACCACGTAGGTGACAGTGGCAGTGGTCTGGTCGAAAAATGCCTGAATCTGGGGCGTCATGAGCGTCGATCAGCGGTGGAAATACGCCGATTATACGCCCATGGGCAGGCCCCGAAAACCAGCCCAGTTCGCCTGCTACAGGTTCAGACGGGGCAGGTAGTTGCCCGGCAAAATCCCAAACACCGACAGCACGATCAGGATCAGCAGGATGATGAAGAGCACGCGCACGATTTGCGCAACAGGCGCCGGCAGGGGCAGCATGCTGACCAGCCACCAGATCAGGCCGAACACGACCAGATAGATGATGAGGTTAATTATCATATTCATTTTTAGTTCCTCGGGAGATTAGACAAGCTCAACAATAAAGGAAGGCGGGCCCCGCATCTGTACGGCAGGGCACATAGTTCCACTATTCAATTGCAAGCCGGCGCACCGCGCGCGCATGTCCGCGGAAAGGGCGACCGTACATGGTCTGGATGCCGCTGGTGAAGTTTTGTCCCCAGACCAGCTGGGCACGCGGTTCCTGCGGCTCGCTCGACCAGTACCAGGCCCGGCTGAACTGCTCGCGGCAGTTGGCAAACAGCAGCGCCAGTTCGCGCCGGTTGGGCAAGTCGCCGCCGACCCCGCTGGCCCATTCGCGCGCCGCGGTCCACGATACCTCGTGCGCTTCGCCCGCCAGCAGCACCAGATGCTGATCGGGTTGGCCGTCCTTTCCCAAGATTACTCCCGCATACGTTTCGCCGTCCTGCAGTGTTTCCTTGACCTGCATGTGTTCACTCATTGCACGCTCCTGTGATGTCCAGCCTTAGGACCGCAGCGGACCGATCAAGTTGCAGGCAAATGTTCGATTTCTCGCAAACAAGAGTGTTTACTGGTTTGATACCGCAGCGAAATTTATTTAGAAAATGATTGAACCTAAGAATTTGATTTACGTCAAACCTTGCTCATTCACATGACAAAGGTAAGGAACCTCATGACTATTTTCGCTGCCCACGCCAAGCAACTTCGCCTGAAAACGCTCGCTTCCAGCGTTGCTCTACTTGTCGGCTTTGGCTTCGTTCAAGCCGCACAGGCTGCCAGCGCGTTGTATGTGTCACCCAACGGAAACGACAGCAGCGCCGGCAGTGCATCGGCGCCGTTCAAGACGCTGGCCCGCGCGGCACGCTCGGCAGTAGCAGGTACCACCGTGTATGTGGCGCCGGGGACCTATGCAGGCAACCTGAAGACCACCGCCAACGGCACCGCCAGCGCGCGCATCCGCTGGGTCTCCACCACCACCTGGGGCGCACGCATCGTGCCGGTGTCCGGTTCGACCATCAAGGTGGCCTGGGATAACCGCGGCAACTATGTCGACATCATCGGCTTCCAGATTGATGGCAACAATTCCAAATGGACCAGCGGAATCTACAACGGCGGCTCGTACGACCTGATCAAATCGAACTGGGTGCACCACATCGCCAAAGGCGTCAGCTGCACCAGCGCAGGCGGTTCGGCCATTGGGGTCGACAGCTACTATCACGGCGTGCGCAGCGATGTGATCGGCAACCTGGTCAATGATATTGGCCCGGCCGGCTGCCGCTACGTGCAAGGCATTTATATCAGCACCTCCGGTACGGTCAAGAACAACGTGGTGTACCGTGTGGCCGAAGGCGGCATCCACCTGTGGCATGACGCGAACAACGTGATTATCACCAACAACACGGTGGTGGCCTCGCACACCGGCATTATTGTTGGCGGCGGTGACTTCTATCACACCGCCGGACCGGCCGATTACATCCAGGTGCGCAGCAACATTGTGTACGACAATGCCATGGGCATTTCGGAGCAGGGCAGAACCGGTACCCACAATGTGTACAGCAACAATCTGGTGGCACGCAACAGCACCTACAACTGGCAGCTGAAAAACGGCCTGACCCACAGCGCCACCGTGTCGTCCGAACCGCTGTTTGTCGGCTACACCAGAACCGGGACACCGGACTTGCGCCTGACCGTGAGCTCGCCTGCCATTGGCCGCGGTTCGCCGATCCAGGCCGAGAGCAGCGACTTCCTGGGCCGCCCGCGCAATACCAGCACCGGCTTCGATATCGGGGCCTACCAGCACTAAGCTGGCCGGCCAGGGCCGGGCGCGTTCGCCATACAGGTACAGTTTCGGGTAGCATCGGGGTTCTTGATGCGCTCCCGGAGACTGGTATGACCCGTATGATGCGAACCACCCTGGCCCTGTGCCTGGGCGCCATGTGCATGGCGCCCGCTTTCAGCCAACTGCAACCTTCCGACGCGCCGCCGCCTGCCACAGGCTGGCGCAGTGTCACCGTGGCCGAAGGCTTGTCCCATCCCTGGGGCATGGCCTGGCTGCCCGACGGCCGCCTGCTGGTCACCACCAAGGCGGGCGGTCTGTACATACTCAACGGTAAGAAATTCGATCCGGTCCCGATGGAAGGCTTGCCAGCCGTCTTTACCGGCGGGCAGGGCGGCTTGCTCGACATCAGCGTCCACCCGGGTGACAAAAAGAAGGACGTGCGGGTCTACATGACCATGGCCACCGGCACGGCCGAGGCCAACCGCAGCACCCTGGTCCAGGGTGTGTTCGATGGCAAGCGCCTGCACAGCATCAAAACCTTGTTCCGCGTGCAGCAAGATAAAAGTGGCGGCCAGCATTTCGGCTCGCGCCTGGTGTGGATGCAGGACGGCACGCTGTTGATGAGCATTGGCGATGGCGGCAACCCGCCGCAAAAGGTGGGCGACATGCTGGCGCGCGACCAGGCCCAGAACCTGGCCACGCACCAGGGCTCGATTCTGCACCTGACCGATGGCGGCAAGCCCGCGCCGGGCAACCCGCTGGTGGCCAAGGGCGGCGCGCTGCCGGAAATCTGGAGCTATGGTCACCGCAATATTCAGGGCATCACGCGCGATGCCGCTGGCCGCATCTGGGCCACCGAACACGGACCCAAGGGGGGCGACGAACTCAATCTGATCGAAGGTGGCCAGAACTATGGCTGGCCGCTGCAAAGCTACGGGCGCGATTACCGCACCTCCGAACCGGTTGGGCAGAATGTGGTGCCTGGCATGACCGGGCCGAAAGTGGCCTGGGTGCCGTCACCTGGCCCGTCCGGCCTGGCCTATTACACGGGCAAGGACTTCCCGCAGTGGCAGGGCAGCCTGTTCAGTGGTGGTCTGGCCAGCATGGATGTGCGCCGGATTGCGCTCGACAAGGACGGTAACGTCACCGGCCAGGAACGGCTGGCCATTGGCCAGCGCGTGCGCGATGTCAAACAGGGACCGGATGGGCGCTTGTACCTGATTACTGACGAGGACAAGGGCAAGCTCTTGATGCTGCTGCCCGAAAAATAAGCCTCAGCGCGCCGCGGCCCTGACCGAACCGATCCCTTCGACCGATTTGTTGACCGTCTTGGGATTGCCGTAGTAACTGAGCGAGCCCATGCCCTGGACGGTTGCGTCCAGGCGCTCGCTCGCGTGCACCCGGACCGTGCCAATTCCCTCGAAGCTGACATTGGCATGCGCTGCCAGCAAGTCCTTGGTATCGACGTCGCCCACCCCTTGTGCCTGCAGCTTGAGCAGTTTGACGCTGCCGCGCGCCACCAGTTTGCCGGCGCCCTGGAAACCAATATCGAGCACGTCCCCGCTGATATTGTTGAGCTCGGCATAGCCAGCCCCTTCAACCTGGAAATTGCGCAGTGCCGGCACCGCGATCACGATCCTGGCGTCGTCCACGTTCTCGCCCTTGTAGTTCTTGGGAAAGGTGATGACCAGCGTGCCGTTGACGACCTTGCTTTCCACGCTATTCAGGAATTTCTGGTCGCCCTGGAACAGGACCGACTGCGTCTTGCCGGCCTGGACCACCATATTGATGGGCCCCTGCACGCTCACGCCGTTGAAGGCGGGCAGAGTACGGGTTTGTTCGGCGGCGCCGGCGGCGCTGCAGCCAAGCAGCAAGGCAAACATCAGAGGAGCGCGCATGGGAATGGTCCTGTTTGTGTTGGAGTAGGGTCATTCTAGGGCCGGTCGGGCACGGGCGAACCCGTTTTGCGACAGGCCGCACTTTTGCCGGTATCAACGGTCAAAACCTTAGCTTGGCAGCGAAACAACAGCTGCGCCAAGCGTGCGCGGGTTACAAATGTTACAAGTTAAAATGGTCCCATCTAGTGAGCGCAAGCCTTGGGGGTAATTTGGTTACTTGGGTATATGACGAAATAGGCTGTGCGGGCGCCATCCTTGACGATTTCTGCATCCGCGACCTGGCCGGCCACACGGTGGGCTGGGTGTTTGGCTTGTCGGTCTTTTCGCTCAAGGGCGAACACATCGGCTGGTTCGAAGACGGCGTCTTCTTCGACATTCACAACAATGTGCTGGGCTTCATTCCGGCCGCCACCGGCCTGCCCGCAGAGGCGCCGGCGCTGGCGCCAGAGCCACCGCTGCCGGCCTTCAGCAAGCGGCCGCACGTGCCCGCCTTGCGCGGGCGGGTGGCGCGGCCTGCCGGGCGTGGCTGGTCCGGGTACTGCATTGCCAGTTACCTGGCCCAGTCCGGCGTGCCGGCCTCTGGCTTGCCGTATTTGCCGCACATGGCGGGTCAATCCCGCGCTGCTGGCAGCGAACTGCAGCGTTAAGTCCAGGACACATTTGCCACACCCTGGACAAACGCCGCTTTCCCTATAAATTAAGCAATGTTAAGATGAAATTCACATTTCATCCTGACGCATCGTCCGGACCGATCATTTAACAATCGTAACGAGATTTCTGGGCTTTGATGCTTGCCAATTTTAATTTCCTGTCGCATGGCGGCGACATGGGCCGCCTGATGCGCAGCAAGGACTGGAGCGCAACGCCGCTCGGCCCGACGGAACGCTGGCCCGCTCTACTGCAAAGCACGATTCGCCTGATGCTGACCTCGCGCCACCCCATGTTCCTGTGGTGGGGCCCCGACCTGATCCAGTTCTACAACGATGCCTACAGCCGCACCATGGGCCCGGAGCGCCATCCGCATGCGCTGGGCCAGCCGGGACGCGCGTGTTGGGAAGAAATCTGGCCCATCATCGGCCCGCAAATCGAGCTCGTCATGGCTGGCCAGGGTTCAACCTGGAACGAAGACCAGCTGGTGCCGGTCACGCGCAATGGCACACGTGAGGACGTCTGGTGGACTTACGGCTACAGTCCAATCGAGGATAGCGACGGCGTGCAGGGCGTGCTGGTGGTCTGCAACGATGTCACCCAGCAGCACCGTGCACGCGCCGAGCTCGAGCAGATGAACCTGGCTCTGACCGAGCAGATCCGCCAGCGTCAACTGGCCCAGCAGCACGAAGCGCTGCAGACCTCGCAGCGCCAGCGTGCCGAAGAGGACCTGCACGCCCAGCGCGAAGCCGAGGCCGAGCGCCTGCGCGCGCTGTTCGAACAGGCCCACGGCTTCATGTGCATCCTGCGCGGCCCCCGGCATATCTTCGAGTTTGCCAACGCCGCCTATCTGCGCCTGGTGGGCGAGCGCGCCCTGATTGGCAAGCCCATTCGGGAGGCCTTGCCCGACATTGCAGGCCAGGGCCTGTACGAGCTGCTCGACCAGGTCTACCTCAATGGCGAGCCGTTCAAGGCGGTCGACCAGCATGTGCGCCTGTGCCGCAGCGCGGGCAGCGAGCCAAGCGACGCCTACCTCGATTTTGTCTACCAGCCGATCGTCATGCAAGGGCAGGTCACTGGCATCTTTGTGCAAGGCTACGACGCCACCGAGCGCACCATGGCGCGCCAGGCCTTGCAGCGCAGCGAACTGCGCCTGAAAGAAGGCATGAAGGTCGCCGGCATGGTGGTGTGGGACTGGGACCTGGCCAGCAACCAGGTGCAATTTTCCGAGAACGCGCCCGAGCTGTTTGGCGCCAGCTGGGACAGCATGCCCCAGGTGTGGAGCGCGATCGAGCCGGACGACTTGCGCCGGCTCGAAGCCGAGCGCAGCGCCGCCTTTGCCGGCAAGGGCAGCTACAGCGAGATTGTGCGACTGCACCGGCCCGACAACGGCCAGCTGGTTTGGCTGCACATCCGCGGCACCCTGGTGAGCGATGCCGATGGCGTGGCGCGCCACGTGCGCGGCGTCTCGGTCGACGTCAGCGCCCGCAAGCGGGCCGAGGAATCGCTGCGCGAGGCCAGCCGCCACAAAGACGAATTTCTGGCCATGCTGTCGCACGAATTGCGCAATCCGCTTGCGCCCATCCGCTCGGCTGCCCACCTGCTTGGCATGGCGCCCGACAACGTGGCAAGGGTGCGCCAGTCCAGCGTCATTATTGAGCGCCAGGTCAACCATATGACCAGCCTGATCAACGATCTGCTGGACGTCTCGCGCGTGAACACGGGGCTGGTTACGCTGGACATGCATCCCATCGATCTGCACCAGGTGGCAGTCGAGTCGCTCGAACAAACCCAGCCCCTGATTGCCGAACGAGGCCACCAGCTCACCGTCGACCTGCCGATTGAAGGCGAGGTCACCGTGCTGGGCGACCGCAAACGGCTGGTCCAGGTCCTGACCAACCTGCTGCACAATTCCGCCAAGTACACCCCGCCTGGCGGCGCCATTGCGCTGACCGTGAGCCAGCACGCCGGCATGGTGGAGCTGCACGTGCGCGATAACGGGATTGGTGTCGATGCCGAGCTGATGCCCCATATTTTCGAACTGTTCACACAGGAAAAGCGCTCGTCCGACCGCGCCCAGGGTGGCCTTGGACTGGGTCTGGCCCTGGTGCGCAGCCTGGTGTCGCTGCATGGCGGGCACGTGACGGCAGCCAGTGGCGGAACGGGCGAGGGCGCCACCTTTTCGGTCTATCTGCCCCGGCACGGGCAGCGTGCGCGTCCCGTCAGCGCGGTCAGCACCCAGCAGGTACCCGCTGCCACGCTGCGCCTGATGGTGGTGGATGATAATCAGGATGCTGCCAACGCCCTGGCCATGCTGCTGGAAATGGAAGGGCACAGCGTGGCCGTCGAACACGAACCGCAGCGCGCACTGGCGCGCGCCGCCGAGTTCAGTCCGCATGCCTGCCTGCTCGATATCGGCCTGCCGGGCATGGATGGCTATGAACTGGCGCGCCGCCTGCGTAGCAGCGCCACGACCGCCGGCGCAACCCTGATCGCGCTGACTGGCTACGGTAACAAATACGGGCGCGAGACGTCGGTCTCGGCAGGCTTCGATCACTACTTCGTCAAGCCCGCCAAAACCTGCGAACTGATGACCGTACTGGCTGGGATTTGCCCAGACCAGAGCGGACGCCGGCAACAGGCTTGACGCCGCTGGCTTAGCGGGGCAGTGTGCCGTCTGGTGCCATACCCGCGTCATAAATGGGCGCTGCCGGCGCGCGCTGAAAACGCGGCGGCGCGGCCTGCGCTGCTGCCAGCGCCAGTGCATCGCGCGCGATGCGCAGCGCCTGTTTGGCAGCGTACCGCTCCAGCACCTGCTCCTGCATGGCGTCGCCGACGATCCCGCGTGAGAGCAGAAAACGCTGCGCCACATTGTCGCCGAACGCGCGCTGCAGGCGTGCTTTGTCAAATGCCGTGCGCGCGGCGACCGCGCGCTCATCGATCACATCGTCGATCTCGTCCATGGTTGAATCCTCCTGGGATGACTCTACGACCCCGATGCCCGGGATTGTTTGCGCTAAATCAGGTTCAACTGTAGCCTCGGACCAGCGTTGTAATCCTGACCGAATTTGGCAGCCCGGTATGGCGCAGGGCGACGAAGTCCAGCTTGCATAATCTGTTAAGGTGACTTACAACCCCGGGGCACGCCATGTGCCGCTCGGATGCAGCTTGTTTTACCTACCTGAACTTGAGGGCCTATGCGTTTCCCCTATCTGTCCGTCGGCTTCTTTCTTCTCACCTTGGCCGCCACCGTGTTTAGCGCCTGGTTGTCCAGCACATCGTGCGCCTTCGGGTTCGGTGGTTTTCAGTGCAATGGCTGGGTGGGATCGATCAGCGAGCTGCTGTTCGGCTGGTCGATGCTCGCGGTTGTGGTGATTCCGCTGGCCTTCATTGTGGCGCTGTGGCGCCTGATCCGCTGGCAGCGCCGCAGAAAGGCGCGCTGAACGCCGCCATGGACAAGGGGCGGGTGCCTCGGTACACTCGCCTGCATCACCCACCATGATTGATACCATGCGCTTTTCTTCCCCATTTTTGCTGGCAGTGCTCAGTACAACACTGCTTGCAGCCCAGGCCCAGACTCTCCCGCAACCCCAGAACCAGTTCAAGACACGTGCGGAATTGGGCTTGTCGACCAAGTTGCCCCTGCCCGCGCCGGCAGCGGCAGGCATCGTCAAGCTCAGCACCTACGAGCAATTGATGCCTTTGGTGCTTCGGATGAACAATATTCTGGGGTCGTATCCGCCCAAGCTGGCGACGGCGCAAGAACGGGCCAAGGCGTTCACGCTGTGGGAGCAAGCCTTGCAGCAGGCCTGGCTGATCGAAAAGCAGGATGCCAACAGCGAAAATACCCTGTTCCTGCTCGCTGAAGTGTACCGCCAGGGTCACAACCTGGATGTGGACGGCACCGCCGCGCGCGCCGGCGAAACAGTGGACCGCTGCATTGCGGCCTACCCGGATTCGGTGCGCTGTCATTTTTCGGCGGCATATCTGTACATTTCGCTCAACCCGTCGACCCTGCCCAAGGCAATGAAGAGCCTGGAGCGCCTGCGCCTGCTGCACGCACCGCGCTTTAACAGTGAGGTTGAACGGGGTATTTTCTTCGCCCATCTGTATGCAGGCGACAAAGAAAAGGCGTCCAAACAGCTCGACTATGTGGAGTCGGTCAATCCGGCCACGCCGTGGCTTGCACTCGCGCGCAAGGCGGTCAAGGAAGGGCGCCTGGAGCGGGTTCAGTAAGCGCTTGGCGGCAACAACAAAAAACCCGCCGTCTCGCAAAGGGATAGGCGGGTTTCTGCTGGTGCCCCGAGCCGGAATCGAACCGGCACGCCCTTGCGAGCACGAGATTTTAAGTCTCGGGTGTCTACCAGTTTCACCATCGGGGCAGCGGGCAGGATTTTAGCACAAGGCGTGGCGATCGCGGCCACTTTCCCCACTTGCGCCGTTGGTGTAGCATGCGTGGCGGCGCCGGTTCCTGGCGTGCTCGGTACATACAAGGACAGCAATTGAACATCACCATCAACGAGGAACTGCGTTCCTTCATCGATCCGCTTACCCACAATGAATATGCCGCCCTGGAGCGCAGCTTGCTGGCCGAAGGCTGCCGCGATGCGCTGGTGCTGTGGGGCGAGGTGCTGATCGACGGCCATAACCGCTACGACATCTGCAGCAAGCACAATATCGAATTTCGCACGGTGCAGAACACCAATTTCGCGTCGCTCGACGACGTGATGCTGTGGGTGATTGACAATCACCTGGCGCGGCGCAGCGTGTCCGATTATCAGCGCGGCGTGCTGGCCTTGCGCAAGAAGGATATCGTCGCCGCGCGCGTGGCACAGCGTGCCGCGGAGCCGGATGCGCCGGCCGAGCCGGATGCCGCCAAGGTACCCGAGTCGCCGCCCTGGAACACGCGCGAAGACGTTGCCAAGGCAGCCCGCGTGTCGAGCAATACCATCAGCCAGATCGAGCGCATTCAAAAAGCGGCCACGCCGGAACTGGTGGAAGCAGTGCGCGCCGGGACGATCTCGATCAACGCCGCGGCCAATGTGGCGTCGCTGCCGGAAGCGGTACAGAAGGCCGCCGTGGCTGGCGGTAAAAAGGAACTGCAGCAGATGGCGCGCCAGGTACGCGAGCAAAAGGCCGGCAGCCGTCCACCCAAGGAAAAAGAACCGGAAGCGGACGTCGAAGGCGAGCTGCGCGCCCAGGTGGCTGCGCTGCGCGAGAAGGTCGACGCCCTGACTGCCGAAAACAATCAGCTGCGCCAGCAGCTTGGCATCTAGTACCTGCCACCTTTGACGAAAGCGCTGCCCATGATCCGTCCCCGCCTGCTAGCCCTGGCCTTTGTCGCCTGCGCCACGACCACGACGTACTTGCCGGCTCTGGCGGCGCCCGGGCATCACGCGCCTTTGTCGGCCGAGCAGGCGCGCTGGCAGGCCAGCGCACAACGCGTGACCATCCTGCGCGACAAATGGGGCGTACCGCACGTGTTTGGCAAGTCGGACGCCGACGCCGTGTTTGGCCTGATGTACGCGCAGGCGGAAGACGATTTCAATCGCATCGAACTCAATTACATCAACGCCATGGGGCGCCTGGCCGAAGTGGAAGGCGAGGCAGCCATCTGGCGCGACCTGCGCATGAAAATGTTCATCACGCCGGCCGCCATGCAAGCCAAATACACGGCCAGCCCCCTCTGGCTGAAAAAGCTGATGAACAGTTTTGCCGATGGCTTGAATTTCTATCTGCAGACCCACCCCGAGGTCAAACCAAAGCTGATCACCCGCTTCGAGCCGTGGATGGCGCTGTCCTTCAGTGAAGGCAGCATCGGTGGCGATATCGAAGAAATCGACCTCAAGCAACTGGAAGCGTTCTATGGCGGCAAACCAGTCATCGCTGCCGAAGGCTCGCCGTTTGACCCGGAACCGCGCGGTTCGAACGGTTTTGCCATTGCGCCCAAACTGAGCAAGTCGGGCAGGGCGCTGCTGCTGATCAATCCCCATACTTCGTTCTACTTCCGCCCTGAAGTGCACGTGGCCAGCACGGAAGGCTTGAACGCCTACGGCGCGGTGACCTGGGGCCAGTTCTTTGTCTACCAGGGCTTCAACGAACGCGCCGGCTGGATGCATACCAGTGGCGGTGGCGACGTGATTGACGAATTCCTCGAAACCATCAGCGAACGCGATGGCAAGGTGTTCTATCGCTATGGCGGCGGCGAGCGCGAAATGAAAGCAGTTCCCATCACGTTGCCGTACAAGGACGCGGGTGGCGCCATGGCCAGCAAAACCGTGACGGCCTGGTTCAGTCATCACGGCCCCGTGGTGCGCAGCGCCGACGGCAAATGGGTGGCCGTCAAGCTGATGGACGAGCCGCTCAAGGCCCTGATGCAATCGTTCTCGCGCACCAAGGCGCGCAATTACCAGGCCTTCCGCAAGACCATGGCCTTGCGCACCAATTCATCGAACAACACGGTATACGCCGATGCCGATGGCACCATCGCTTATTTTCACGGTAATTTCGTGCCGCGGCGTGACCCGCGCTTTGACTGGAAGCACCCGGTCGACGGCAGCAATCCAGCCACCGAATGGCAAGGCTTGCATGCGATCGATGAGTTGATCAGCCTGCGCAATCCGGCCAGCGGCTGGATTCAGAATACCAACAACTGGCCGTTCCGCGCGGCTGGCGCCAGCAGTCCGCGGGAGCAGGACTATCCGGCGTATATGTGGTCGCTGCCCGAGAACGCGCGCGGCCTGCACGCGCTGCGGGTGCTGGAAAACGCGCGCGACGTGACGCTCGATTCGCTTATCGCTGCCGCCTACGACAGTTATCTGCCTGCGTTTGAACCCTTGATCCCGGCGCTGCTGAAGGACTTCGATGCACTGCCCGAGCAGGACCCGCAGCGCGCGGCGCTGGCAGCGCAGGTGGCGGCCTTGCGTGGCTGGGACTTGCGCTTTGCCAGCAGTTCGGTGCCGACCTCGCTGGCGATCTACTGGGGACAGGCGATGGTGGCCGCGTCGTCAAAGGCGGCACGCGCCATCGAGATGCCGGTCGTCGACTATATCCAGACCCGCATCGGCAGCACCGAGCGCCTGCAGGCACTGGCCAGCGCCACGGCCCGCCTGGAGGCCGATTTCGGCAGCTGGCAGACGCCCTGGGGCGAGATCAACCGCTTCCAGCGCGCCAGCGGCGATGTGCGCCAGCAGTACGACGACGCGCGCCCCAGTCTGCCGGTGCCGTTTGCGTCGGCCACCTGGGGTTCGCTGGCCGCGTTTGGCATGTCGGCGCCGCAGACCACGCGCCGCATCTACGGTGACCGCGGCAACAGCTTTGTGGCCGTGGTTGAATTTGGCCCGCGCCTGCGCGCGAAGAGTATTCTCGCCGGCGGCAACAACAACGTGCCCGGCTCGCCCCATTTCGAGGACCAGGCTGCCATGTATGCGCGCGGGGAATTCAAGCAGGTGCTGTTCTACAAGGAAGACATCCTGAAGCACCTGGAGCGCCAATACCACCCGGGGCAGTGACGCCGCGCTTGCTATAATTCGCGCACTTACGGTACAGGATCACGCAGTGGCAAAACTTTATTTCAGGTATTCGGCGATGAACGCCGGTAAATCCACGGCCATGCTGCAGGTGGCCCACAACTACGAAGAGCAGGGCCAGAAGGTGGCGCTGTACACCGCCGTGATCGACAGCCGTTATGGTGTGGGCAATGTGACCTCGCGCCTGGGGCCGCAGCGCCAGGTTGATACCTTCGGTCCGGACACGGATTTTCTGGCCGAAGCGCCCAAGGTCGCCTGCGTGCTGATCGACGAAGCCCAGTTCCTGTCCACCGCCCAGGTGCAGCAATTGCACCAGCTGGCCCAGGTGCGCGGCGTGCCCGTGATCTGCTACGGCTTGCGCAGCGATTTCCGGGGTGAGCCGTTCCCCGGTTCGGCCTATCTGCTGGCTCTGGCCGACGACATCGAAGAGCTCAAGAACATCTGCACTTGCGGCAAAAAAGCCACCATGAACGTGCGCGTGGACCAGCATGGCCGGCGTATCCGCGAAGGTGAGCAGGTCAGCATTGGCGGCAACGAGTCCTACCGCCAGGCCTGCGGGCGCTGCTTCTACGCCGGCTAGCAGCGCAACGGCGGCCATGTCTTTTTCCGCCGCCTGCCGCGCCGCCGCGCCGGCCATCCTGTGCCAGCATACCGACCTGCTGCTGTATCTGGCGCCTTCGGTGGCGCTGGCGCTGTTGATTCGCCTGCTGGCGGCGAAGCACCCCGTCTTTTTCATCTTCATCGCTGCCGGCACCATGTGCCATGAGCTGGCCCACTGGCTGGTGGGCTGGCTTACAGGCGCGCGGCCTGGCGCGCTGACCATCATTCCACGGCGCCAGGGCGCGCACTGGCAGCTGGGCTCGGTCACCCTGACCCGGGTGCGCTGGTACAACGCGGCGCCGACTGCCCTGGCACCGCTGCTGATCATTCTGATTCCGCTCGCGGTGGCCTGGTGGCGCACCCGCGGGCCGTGGCATTTCCAGAGCATGGATCTGGCCATCGCCTTTGGCCTGGCGCCCCAGTTCCTGTCATTCTGGCCATCGGCGGTGGACTGGCGCATCGCCTTGCGCTCCTGGCCCTGGCCGCTCATTCTTGGCGCTTTGGCATGGCTGGCCTGGCACCAGGGGCTGTTCACCTAAGCTGCGCTTAAGAGAAATGGCGCAAGCTGGCTCTGCGATACTGCCCAAGCTGTTAGAATTGTTGGCAGTGGATATCATGCGTTTTACGCCCGGAGAAAATCGAATGAAGAAGTCAATATTGATGGTGGCGGTGGCGTTTGCCTTTGCAAGCGAGGCAGCCATTCCCGAGAAGAGCGCGCTGCCGCTCAAGCCGGAAGCGCTGCAGGCGCAGGCGGCCATGATTGCCGCCGAAGTGTTGACCAGGGAGCACTACAAGGCGGTGCCGCTGGATGACGCCATGTCCGAGAAAATCTTCGAGCGCTATTTCAAGTCCCTCGACGGCGACAAGTTGTGTTTCCTGCAAAGCGATATTGACCAGTTTGGCGCTTACCGCACCAAATTCGATGACATGATCCGTGCCGGCAACCTCGCCGTGCCATTCCAGATCTATGGCATCTACCAGAAACGTTTTTCCGACCGTATCGCGTATGCCCGTGACTTGCTCAAGCAAAAGCAGGACTTCACCGTGGACGAGCGTATTGAGCTTGACCGTGAAAAATCGGCCTGGCCCAAAACCGAGGCAGAATCGCGCGATTTGTGGCGCAAGCGCGTCAAGAACGATTGGCTGCGCCTGAAACTGGCCGGCAAAGACGATAAATCGATCCGCGACACGCTGGACAAGCGCTACGAGAATTATGAAACCCGCACTGGCAAGGTCAACAGCGAAGACGTCTTCCAGATCTTCCTGAACGCCTACGCCACCGCGATCGAACCGCATACCAATTACCTGGGCCCGCGCGCTGCCGAGAACTTCGACATTGCCATGCGCTTGTCCCTGCACGGCATTGGCGCGGTGCTGCAATCGCGCGAAGACTACACCGTGATTCGTGAAATCGTGCCCGGCAGCCCGGCCTCGATGTCGGGCAAGCTGAAGGTGGGCGACCGTATCGTGGGTGTGGGCCAGGGCGACAATCCAGCCTTTACCGACGTGCTGGGCTGGCGCATCGATGAAGTGGTGCAGTTGATCCGCGGCGACAAGGGTTCCACCGTGCGCCTGGATATCCTGCCAGCCGATGCCGGTCCGGATGCCAAGCACAGCACGGTGGTGCTGGTGCGCGACAAGATCAACATGGAAGCGCAGGCGGCCAAGAAATCGATCATTGAAGTGCAGGACGGTGCCAAGAAACGCAAGGTTGGCGTGATCACGCTGCCAGCGTTCTACCACGACTTTGACGCGCACAAAAACGGCGACAAGGATTACCGCAGCGCCACCCGCGACATGGCGCGCATCCTGGGCGAGTTCAAACGCGCCAAGGTGGACAATGTGCTGATCGACCTGCGCGAAAACGGCGGCGGTTCGCTGTCCGAAGCGGTTGAAATGACGGGTTTGTTCATTGACAAGGGGCCGGTGGTGCAGCAGCGCTATGCCGACGGCCGCGTGCGCATTGAAAGCGATACCAATGCAGGCCTGGCCTGGGATGGTCCGGTTGGCGTGCTGATCAGCCGTGCTTCGGCCTCGGCTTCCGAAATTTTTGCCGCCGCCCTGCAAGACTATGGCCGCGCACTGATCATTGGCGAACCGAGCTTTGGCAAAGGTACCGTCCAGCAATTGCTGCCGCTGGAAAACATTCAGCGCGTGCCGAATGGCGAACTCAAGATGACGGTGGCGCAGTTCTTCCGCATCAACGGTGGCACCACGCAGTTGCGCGGCGTCACGCCTGACATCAAGCTGCCGGTTACCTCGGATGCAGAAAACTTCGGCGAATCATCGTATGACAACGCTTTGCCATGGACCAACATCAAACCGGCGCCTTTCGTCTCGGCCGGCAATCTGAAGTCGGTGATCGACGAGGTGCAAAAGCGCCACGATGCCCGCGTTGCCAAGGACAAGGACTTCCAGTACCTGGTGGAAGACCTGGCCGAAGTGAAAAAGCTGCGCAAGGAAAACTCGATTTCGCTGAACGAGGCCGTGCGCCGCAAGGAGCGCGACGCCCAGGAAGCGCGTGCCAAGCTGCGCGAAGAGCGCCAGGCATCGCAGGTCGTCGGCGCGGGGCGCAACAAGGCGCTGGCCGAGAAGAAGCGCGCACGCCAGGATGACGGTTTGCAAGGCGACGAACGCTCCCTGGTGGCCGATCTGGCCGCTGAGAAGGCCGCCAAGGAAGCCAAGGACGTGATGCTCAACGAAGCGGCGCATATCCTCAGCGACGTGGTCGGCATGGTCAAGACCGATACCCGCCTGGCCTCACGTTTGATGCCGTATATGCCAAACAAGGCAGTCGATTAAAAAAGTTGTTGTGTCGATCATACAAAATCGATACAGATGTAGTTTGTTTGGCAAGAACGAAGGGGCTCCTCATAGGGAGCCTCTTTTTTTTGCCCCTGCCAATCGGACCTTGTCTTTTTTTTACTGATGCTAGCATCAGCTTACCCATGCAAATAACCTAACATCAACAACATCAAGGAGCGTTTCCATGGTCGTCAAATACCTGTTTGCCGCGGGCCTGTGCGGCGCCGCATCGCTGGCCCAGGCCGGTCTCGTCGACGTCGCTGCCACCCCGGTCGGGCCACGCCCGGCCTGGTCGATCAATTCGGTCAGCATGCCGGCCGCCATTGACCCGGTGCAGCCGCTGGTCATGAATGGCCCGGGCACCTTTACCACGCACGCCCGCTACGGCGACCGCGGCGGCCCGTCAATGACGACCTTGTCGAACGTGTCTGGTTCCGGTGCGGCCAACCTGACCGGGCATGGATCCGGCGGCGTGTTCACCAACGGTCCGGCCGACACCTCGCAACTTGGCAACGGTGGCGTCACTGGCGGCCCGTCGGCACCGCCGCCATTTACCGACGTCGCCCAGGGCGGCGGCAAGGGCCACGCCGATGAGGCGAGCATGGTTACCCCGCCAGCCACCGACATTGTCGACGTGATCGTGGCCACGCCACCAGAGGCACCGCAGCAAGCTCTGCCGGCCCCACCCGTACTGGTGCCGGAACCGGCCAGCGCCATGCTGCTGCTGGCTGGCTTGCTCGGCGCCGGGGTGCTGGGCCGCCGCCGCAAGTAAGTCTGCCAAAACGTGCCAGTGCCGCCCGCTTTCCAGCGCGCGGCATTTTTCATTTTGGCGGCATGGCGCAGCAATCCAGATCATGTACAATTCTTGTGAACGGTCGTGCTTTTTTGGGCGGCGATAACAAGGAGACTGTATGGACCTGAATTACTCGAGCGAGGATCTGGCCTTCCGCGATCACGTGCGTGCCTTCCTCGATGCCAAGCTGCCGGCCGACTTGCAGCACAAGGTGCGCAAGCATCTGCGCCTGTCGCGCGAGGATTATGTGCGCTGGCACAAGATCCTGGCCGAGCAGGGCTGGGTTGCGCCCGGCTGGCCGGCCGAATTCGGCGGCCCCGGCTGGACCCCGGTGCAGCGCCACTTGTTTGATGAAGAGTGCGCGCGCGCTGGCACCCCGCCGATTCTGCCGTTCGGGGTCAACATGGTGGCGCCGGTCATCATGGCGTTTGGCAGTGCCGAACAAAAAGCCCATTTCCTGCCACGCATCCTGTCCTGTGAGGACTGGTGGTGCCAGGGCTATTCGGAGCCCGGTTCCGGTTCCGACCTGGCGTCGCTCAAGACCACCGCCGTGCGCGATGGCGATCACTACATCGTCAACGGGCAAAAAACCTGGACCACGCTGGCCCAGCATGCCGACATGATCTTTTGCCTGGTGCGCACCGACAGCACGGTGCGCAAGCAGGAAGGCATTTCCTTCCTGCTGATCGACATGAAGAGTCCCGGCGTCACCGTGCGCCCGATCATCATGCTCGACGAAGACCATGAAGTAAATGAAGTCTTCTTCGACAATGTGCGGGTACCGGTCGCCAATCTGGTGGGCCAGGAAAACCGCGGCTGGACCTATGCCAAATACCTGCTGGGCCACGAGCGCACCGGGATTGCCGCCGTGGGCCGATCCAAGCGCGAGCTGGCCTTCCTCAAGCGCTACGCAGGTGCCCAGACCAAAAATGGCAAGAGCCTGATGGCCGACCCGCTGTTTGCCGCCAAGGTGGCCACGCTGGAAATCGAACTGATGGCGCTGGAAATGACGGTCTTGCGCGTGCTGGCGCAGGAACACAAGGCGCCAGGGCCGGAAGCGTCCGTGCTCAAGGTACGCGGCACCGACATCCAGCAGACGCTGACCGAACTGATGGTCGAAGCAGCGGGGCCGATGGCGCTGCCGTTCGATCCGGCCTACCTGGAATCGGCCACCGAACACAGTGCCGCAGGCGACGACGATGGCGCGCCGCTGGCTGGGTACTACTTCAATTTCCGCAAGACCTCCATTTACGGTGGCTCCAACGAGATTCAACGCAACATCATCACCCAGATGATTCTGGGCCTGTGAGGGATTGAACATGGACTTCAACTTCAAGGAAGAACAGCTGCAGTTTGCCGATGCCCTCAAGCGCTGGGTGAACAAAGACTACAGTTTCGACGAACGTAAAAAGATCATCGCGTCCCCGGCCGGCGTATCCGCCACCGCCTGGAGCACACTGGCCGAACTGGGCATGACGGCCTTGCCGGTGCCGGAAGAGCAGGGCGGCTTCAACGGCAGCGCGGTCGACATGTTTGTGGTGATGCAGGAGCTGGGGCGCGGCCTGGTGGTGGAACCGTACCTGGCCACGGTGCTCGGTGCGCATTTTCTGAAACACGGTGGTGGGCACGATGCCTTGCTCGAGCAGGTCGCTGCCGGTGAACTCAAGCTCGCCTGCGCGCTGAACGAACGGCAGGCCCGCCACGACCTGTTTGCCATCACGACCCAGGCAGCGGCAAATGGCAACGGCTATGTGCTCGACGGCGCCAAGACAGCAGTCATTCACGGCGCCCAGGCGGGCTACCTGATTGTGTCCGCGCGCAGCGCTGACGGGATTGCGCTGTTCGTGGTGCCGGCCGATGCAGCTGGCGTGGCCATCACCGATCACCGCACGCTGGATGGCCAGCGTGCCGCCAGCATCGTGTTCACACAGGTGCAGCTGCCTGCCTCGGCATTGCTGGGCGGCGCGGACTTGCTGGACCACTGCGCCGACTATGGCGCCACGCTGCTGTGCGCCGAAGCGCTGGGCGCAATGGAAGCGATCTTCGCGGCCACGCTGGACTACCTGAAAACCCGCTCCCAATTTGGTGCGCCAATCGGCAAATTCCAGGCGCTGCAGCACCGCATGGCCGACATGTACATCCACCTCGAGCAAGCCCGTTCCATGGCCTTGCTGGCAGCGGTCAAGATGGCGGCCGAAGATGCGCTGGAGCGGCGCCGCACCGTATCGGCCGCCAAGTTCCGGGTCGGGCAGGCGCTCAAGTTCGTCGGCCAGCAGGCGGTGCAGCTGCACGGCGGCATGGGCGTGACGGACGAGCTGCCGGCCGCCCACCATTTCAAGCGCCTGACCATGATCGAACTGACGCTGGGCGACTCCGACCACCACCTGCAGCGCTTCATTGCGCAGCCCGGCTTCGCCGAAGGGGTGCTCGAATGAGCTGGTATTTCGAGGACTTTTTTCCAGGGCAGGAAGTGGCGCTCGGTTCGCGCACCGTCAGCGAAGACGAGATCATCGCCTTTGCCACCCAGTTCGATCCGCAGCCCTTTCACATTGACCATGCAGCCGCTGCCGCGTCGCCCTACGGCGGCGTGATTGCCAGCGGCTGGCATACCTGCAGCCTGATGATGCGGCTGGTGGTGGACGGCATGATGGCCAGCGCCTCGAGCATGGGCTCGCCCGGCCTGGACAAAGTGCGCTGGATCCTGCCAGTGCGCGCCGGCGACACGCTCACCGTCAGCTACCTGACCACGGCCGTCAAGGCATCGAGCTCGAAGCCCGACCGCGGCGTGGTCTGGTCGACCTGGCGCGCCCACAACCAGCGCGGGGAACTGGTGTGCACCATTGAGGGGATGGGCATGTTCGGGCGACGCCCAGGCGGAGGCGCCGATGCGTGAATTCGCCACCCTGGCGCAGATGCGCGCGCTGGTGGGCCAGGAACTGGCAGTGTCGGACTGGATCGAGATTGTCCAGGAGCGCGTCAACCAGTTTGCCGACGCCACCGACGACCATCAATGGATTCACGTGGATCTGGCCCGCAGCAAGGCCGAGTCGCCCTTCGGCGGTCCGATTGCGCATGGCTTTCTGACCTTGTCGCTGCTGTCGGCACTGTTTGAAAAAACCATTCGCATGGTCGACGCCACCATGGTCATTAACTATGGCTTGAACAAGGTGCGTTTCCCGGCGCCGGTGCCGGTTGGCAGCCGCGTGCGCGCGCGCCTGACGCTGGCCCGCATCGACGATCTGGACGAGGGCGCCCAGCTGGAATGGCACGTGCTGGTCGAGCGCGAAGGCGGTGACAAACCCGTGTGCGTGGCAGAGCTGCTGCTGCGCCGCTACCCCTGAACAGCCGCCCATCGCCCTCGCGAAGGCGGGGGCCCACACCACGTCTGCGAATTCGGCTGGTGGAATAGGGCCATGGCGCCGGCGCCTTCGCGGTGGCGATGTTGCTGGTTTGCAGCCGCGCGTGTAGACTGCATATGTTATCAATTTTGCATAATCACGCATGAAAATCCCAGGCAAGATCAAGTCCATCGCATCCGCGCTCAAGGAGCGCAAGCAGGTCCGCAAGGCGCTGCGCGGCCCCGCCGATCTGTATTACGCCATCGCCGACGCGGTCGAGATGCTCGATCAGGATGCCTGGCAGGCCTTGACGGCACCATCGGGCTTCTTCATGTCGGCCGCCTATCTGAAAGCGCTGGAAAAGGTGCTGCCGCTGAATCTGTCGCCGCGCTATGCCCTCGTTTTCAGTGGCGTGGGCGAAGAGCGCCGGCCGCTGGCAGCGATCTACATGCAGATGGCGGACGTCAGCCTGGCGCAGCTGCGGCCGGAGAAAGACCGCGGCGCCAAGCTCGATGAACTGGCCAAAAGCACCACCCAGCGCATCCTCACGTGCGGCAATCTGCTGACCTATGGCCAGCATGGCATTGCGCTGGCGCCCGACGCCGACCCGAAGCTGGCCTGGCACGGCGTGGCCGAAGTGCTGTACCGCATTCGCCAGTCCGAAAAACTGGAAGGCAAGACCCACTTCATCATGATCAAGGACTTGCACTCGCATCACCGCGAGCAGGCCGCGCACCTGGAGCACTTGAGCTACCGCTACGTCGAGACCGAGCCAAACATGGTGCTGACGCTGAACCCAGCCTGGAAAAATTACGACGACTACCTGGCCAGCCTGGCCTCGAAATACCGCACCAATGTGCGCAATGCGGTTTTCAAAAAAATGGACGATGGCGCCTGCAGCATCGAGCAGCTGGCCGACCTGGCCGGCGCGCGCGATCAGCTGCATGCGCTGTACAAGGCCGTGCAGTCGAATGCAGGCGTGCGCATGTTCGAACTGGTGCCGGACTACTTCGCTGCCCTGCAGGCGGCGGCGGGTGAGCGTTTCCGCTGCAGTGTCATCAAGCGCGACGGCGCGCTGCTTGGCTTCCTGATTTCAGTGGCGGACGGCGACACTGCCGTGGCTTACCACATCGGTTTTGACCGCGCCGCTGCGGAAGACCTGCCAATCTACCTGCGCCTGCTGCACGCGGGGATCGCCGACGCCATTTCAATGGGTTGCAAGGAGATTTCCTACGGGCGCACCGCGCTCGAACCAAAGGCGGCGCTGGGCGCCAAGCCACAGCCCTTCGGCATTCTGGTGCGGCATCGCCAGCCAGTCCTCAACAAGATGATGAAGCGCGTGCTGCTCGGGATCGAGCACGAGGAAGCGCCCGAGCGTAACCCGTTCAAGAAAGAAAAGGCTGCTGCCTAGGGCCTACTGGCCTTTAGACTTGAAGCGGTTGCGGCCTTCGGCCTTGGCTTCGTACAGCAGGGCGTCGGCGCTGCGGATCATCATGGCGGACTCGAAACGGTCGCTGGGCATGACGCTGACCACGCCCATGCTCACTGTCAGGATCGGGCCCACCGAGGACCGTTCATGGGGGATCGCCAGCCGCGCGACCTCGTCAATCACTTTGCCTGCCACCACCTCGGCGCCGCCCAGGTCTTCGTACGGCAGCAGGATCGCAAACTCTTCGCCGCCGTAGCGGGCCAGCAAATCCTGTGGCCGCATCGCGGCGCGCCCCATCGCCTCGCTGGCTTTTTTGAGGCAGGCGTCGCCTGCCTGGTGGCCATAGGCGTCGTTGAAATTCTTGAAGTGGTCGATGTCAACCAGGATCAGCGCAATCGGCATCTGGCTGCGCGCGCAGCGGCGCCATTCGGCATCGAGCCGTTCGTCGAAGGCGCGTCGGTTGGCCACGCCGGTCAGGCTGTCGGTCAGGGTCAGTTCGCGCAGCGCATCGCTCTGGAACTTGACGGTCAACTGGGTGCGTACGCGGGCCCGCACCACGGCGGCGTTGACCGGTTTGCTGATGAAGTCGGCCGCACCGGAACTCAGTGCGCGCGTTTCATCCTCCGGCGTTTTGAGCGCGGTGACGAAAATGATGGGAATGTCGCGCGTCAGCTCGGATGCACGCAGGGCCGCGCACACGGCGTAGCCATCCATATCCGGCATCATGGCGTCCAGTAGAATCAGGTCAGGCAGCTGGTGCTGGGCCATGTGCAGGGCCTTGGTCCCGTTCATGGCGAACAGCACGTCGTGCTCGTCCTGCAGCGCCTGGTGCAGAATCTGGATGTTTTCCATCGCATCATCGACGATCAGGATCCGGCCCTTCTTTACGATGCTGCCCCAAGTCATTGCGTCACCCTTCGATCCATGATCTCTTTCAGCTGCCGTGCAGCATTGGCAAACGCCAGTGTGGCAATCGCGTCAGCCAGTGCTCCCAGCATTGGCGCCGGGGCCAGCGCGGCCAGCTGGCCACGCAGCGCATCGAACTCCGCCAGCGCTTTCAGGTTGTTATTTTGAAGTAATCCTAGCAGATTCGCCAGTTTCTCATCCAGGGAGCGGGAATCGGCGCTGGCCGTGTTGTTTCCGGGCGCGTCGGGCAGTTGCAGCTCGCGCGCGGCCACCATCAATTTGGCCAGTTCCACTTCCAGCAAATCAAGGCGCGGCAGCAGAATGTCCACGCTATCCTTGCGCACGGCCTGCTCGAATTCCAGCGCCAGGCCGGCAAATTCGGTGGCGCCCAGGTTGGCCGCCACGCCGCGCAAGCGGTGCATCAGCGCTACCGCCGCATCGCGTTCGTTGCTGCGCAAATGCTGGCGCACTTCGGCCAGCGTGCCGCCCTGGGATTGTTCGAAGCGCTTGAAGAGGGCGACGAAGTTGGCGAAATTGCCGCCAAAGCGGGGCAGGGTGGAGCGCAGGTCGATGCCCTCGATCTGGGCCGGGAGCGCGCCGTCCACCGCGCCGGGATCGGCCCGATAGCGGCTGCGTGGCGCTTCGCGCAGTTCGCGCACATCGCCGCCCGAGGTGACCCGCAGCAGCGCCGACACCAGATTATCCACGTCAATGGGTTTGGAAATATGGCCATTCATGCCTGCTTCAATGGCGCGCGCGCGGTCGTCTTCCATCACGTTGGCAGTCATGGCGATGATTGGCAAGTCGGCCAGCCCCATGCTGCGGATGGCGCGCGTGGCTTCGTAGCCATTCATGACCGGCATTTGAATGTCCATCAGGACCGCGTCGTAACGGGTAGGGGCGTCGCTAAGCATGTCGACGGCGATCTTGCCATCGGCGGCGATGTCGACCGCGGCGCCCGCATGCAGCAGCAGGTAGTTGGCCACTTCCTGATTGATCTGATTGTCTTCAACCAGCAGCACGTAAATGCCTTCCAGGCGGCCGGCCAGGCCGCTGGCCTGCCCCGTGGCCAGTTGCGGGCGGCCTGTGTGCAGCTCGACGATGGCCGCCACCAGCGCGTCGCGCGTGAACGGTTTGCTCAGCACAGCATCAAATTTGATGTCGCCGGCCAAGCCGTCAAGCTGGGCACGGGTGTCTTCGCCCACCATCAGCGCGGTGCGCGGCAGCGCAATGCTGCGGTCGGCCTGGGCATAGGTGAGCACAGAAATACCGTCGAGTTCCGGCATGGCCGCGTCGAGCAGCAGAAAATCGTAACGCTTGTCGTGCCCTTTGGCCGCGCGCAGCAGCTCAAGCGCTTGCGAGCCGCTCGCTGCCGTCTCTACGCGCCAGCCGAACCAGCTGCACTGCGCAGCGATGCTGGCGCGCACACCCGGGTTGTCGTCGACCACCAGCACGGAACGGCGTTCCAGGCCCGGCAAGTCAGGCAGACCGACGGTGGCGGCGCCAGGATGAATGCCGAAGGCGGCATCGAACACAAACTCGGCGCCCTGGCCAAGCGCGCTGTGAACTTCGATGGTGCCGCCCATCAGGCCGACCAGGCGTTTGCAAATGGTCAAGCCCAGGCCAGTGCCGCCGTATTTGCGGCTGGTGGAACTGTCGGCCTGGGAGAACGCGTTGAACATCTTGCTGTGCTGCTCGGGTGCGATGCCGATGCCGCTGTCGCGCACCGAAAACACCAGCGTCATGCTTTGTTCGTCGACCTGGGCGCCACGGCGTACGGCCAGCACCACTTCGCCCCGTTCGGTGAATTTGATGGCATTGCTGACCAGGTTGAGCAGCACCTGCTCGAGCCGCATCGGGTCGCCCACCAGCTGCACCGGCACATCCGGCGCCACGTCGTAGACCAGTTCCAGGCCCTTGCTGGCGGCGTTGGGCGCGAGCAGCACCGAGATACTGTCAAGGACCTGGTCGATGCGGAACGAGGTGTATTCCAGCCGCATCTGGCCCGCTTCGATCTTGGAGAAGTCGAGGACATCGTTGAGGATGCCCAGCAGCGAGCGGGTCGACATCTTGATCTTGGCCACATAGCCGCGTTCGCGCCGCGCCAGGGGCGACTCTTCCAGCAGGCGTGCCAGGCCCATGATGGCGTTCATGGGGGTGCGGATTTCGTGGCTCATGTTGGCCAAAAATTCGCTCTTGGCACGGTTGGCTGTTTCGGCCCGTTCCACCGCGTGCACCAGTTGTTCGTTGAGCGACTGCATGCGCGCTTCGGCGGCGATGCGTTCGCTGATGTCGCGCACGATGACTTGCAGCACCGGCTTGCCGCTGGAGTTCAGGCTCGTGAGGATAACGTCGGCGTGGAACAAGGTGCCGTCCACACGCTGGTGCAGCCACTCGAACTGATGGCTGCCCCGCTCCAGGGCATAGCGCATGAACTGATCGGCCTTGTCGGCGGAGCGGCGCCCGTCGGGCTGGAACTCGGGCGAGGTGGCCGCGGGCGACAAGGTGAGGAATTGCTCCACGCTGCTGCAGCCGAAAATGGCGGCGGCAGCGCGGTTGCCGCCCACGTAGCCTTCCTCGGGGGAGACCAGCAGATGGGCGTCGCCGGACATTTCGTAAATCACGTGGAACTGTTCGCTGATGTCGCGCAGCTGCGCCGTCAGGCGCTTGGTTTCGCTGACATCGAGCACCAGGCCGCTCACGCCCACCATTTTGTGTTCGCTGTTGTAGACCGGGTGGTAGCTCACCAGCCAGTGGTGGATCACACCCGGATCATAGGGCACGTCGCCCTGGCCTTCCACATTGAGCAGGGGCTGGCCAGTGTCGCGCACCTGGCGGTAGGCGCGCTCGTACTCGACCCCGATGGGGCCAAGCAGCTCGGGCAGGGTGCGCCCGATATGCTCGGCCGGCGTGCGCGCATTGATGCGCGCCAGGTAGTCGTTGACCATGACCACGCGCAGGTCGCAGTCCAGCAGGGCCAGGCCAGCTGGCGCGGTGGCGTACACGTTCTCCAGCAAGGCATAGGCGTTATGCAGTTCTTCGGTACGCTCGCGTACCCGCTCTTCCAGCCCGGTGCGGTAGCGCTGCAATTCGGCTTCGACCTGCTGCAAGGCGGTGGCCACTTCGGCCGCTTCGCGAATGCGCAGCGGGGGAATTTCGACCGGCTCGCCCCGGCCCAGCGCTTGTGCCGGTGCGCACAGCGCGCGCACCGAGCGCCTGATCCGCCCGCCGATCACCCAGGCATAAAAGAAACCGACCGCCATCAAGCCGCCAACGCTGAGAATGATGTTGGACATCGAGGCGCGCACACCTGCGTAGGCGGCGTCGCGCGGGACGCCAATGTTGGCGACCCAGCCGCGCTGGTCCGAGCGGGTGTAGCTGAGGATGACTTCAAGGCCGTCGCGCGTGACCAGTTCCAGCATGCCATGCCCCGACTTGGCCAGTGCCTGCAAGACGTCGGGGTGGGTCATCTTGCCCATCCAGCGTTGCGGATCGCGGCTGCGCGTGACGATGCGGTACTGGCTGTCGAGAATCGAGGCATGCCAGGTCGCGGGCATGCGCAATTCCTCCAGCAGACGCGTCATGTGACTGGCCGACAGTTGCGCCGACAGGATGTAGGCGACTTCGCCGTTGCGCCACACCGGCACCTCGACCGAGGCGTGATAGGGGGCGTCGGCGCCGTTGCGGTACAGGTCCGATGTGAGTACATCGCCGCCGGCAAAGGCTTTGCGGATGGTTTCAGCATTCGGGTTGGGCGCGAGCGGGCGGCCGTAAGCGACGCGGGTGTCGAGCAGCGGCCGACCGTCGCGGTCGGACAGAACAAAGCCCGTGGCCGGCAGTTCCGGGCGCAGGATGCTGCGGGCCTGCATGTGGAAGTCGGCCAGATTGCCTGCGGCGAGGCTGGGAGAGCTGGCCAGGGCGCGGGCCGCGGTCTCGGCCGTGTCGAGATCGCGCTCGACCGCGGTCAGGAGCGTTGCGCTGATGCGATCGGCCTCGAGCAGCAGCCTGCTGCGTTCGCGGTTGAACGAGTCGAAGGTCAGGGCGGCGAAACCAATCAAGCTGGGTAACAGACAGGCCAGCACCAATTTCGCCGTCTTGGAGCGAATTGAAGGAAGGGTTTTGCTTGAAGAAAACTGCACCAGAAATGCCTCCGCCACGCGCTGCGGCGCATTCGCACGCCGTATGCCTGATG
This sequence comes from Massilia sp. CF038, assembly GCF_900129765.1. Classification (GTDB taxonomy): domain Bacteria; phylum Pseudomonadota; class Gammaproteobacteria; order Burkholderiales; family Burkholderiaceae_D; genus Telluria_A. The sequence continues at coordinate 180,366 of NZ_FQWU01000002.1, read as the reverse complement.
GTAGCCGAGCAGAGGATTTCTTGAAAGTACTTTACGTGCTGACAAGCAGACGCACCACGTTGAACAAAAAGCACTTGTGGCAGCATCTGCTCATACCCGCCGTCAGCCGCGCGTCACGGGCAGGGCCGTCCCTTCAGCCAGCTGCATGTGCTTGGCCAATTCCAGTTTGGCAATAGCATTGCGGTGCACCTCGTCCGGACCGTCGGCCAGCCGCAGCGTGCGGTTGCCGGCCCACTGATAGGCCAGCGGGAATTCATCGGACACGCCCGCGGCGCCGTGCGCTTGAATGGCCCAGTCCAGGACTTGCTGGGCCACATTCGGCGCCAGCACCTTGATCATGGCAATCTCGGCCTGCGCATGCTTGTTGCCCACCGTATCCATGAGCGACGCGGTCTTGAGCGTCAGCAGGCGCGCGGTATCGATCTGGATGCGCGACTCGGCAATGCGTTCACGCCAGACACTCTGATCGGCGATTTTCTTGCCAAAGGCGACGCGGCTGCCCAGGCGCTGGCACATCAGTTCCAGCGCGCGTTCGGCCACGCCGATGGCGCGCATGCAATGGTGAATCCGGCCCGGTCCCAGACGGCCCTGGGCAATCTCGAAACCGCGCCCTTCGCCCAGCAGCAGGTTGGCCGCTGGCACGCGCACGTTCTCGAACAAAATTTCGCAGTGGCCATGGGGCGCGTCGTCGTAACCAAACACGGGCAGCGGCCGCACCACGGTCAGGCCAGGCGTGTCGGCCGGCACCAGAATCATGGACTGCTGCGCGTGGCGCGCGGCGTTGAAGTCGGTCTTGCCCATCACGATGTAAATCTTGCAGCGTGGATCGCCGGCGCCGGAAATCCACCATTTACGGCCATTGATCACATAGTCGCCGCCATCGCGCTCGATCCGCGTTTCGATGTTGGTCGCGTCCGATGAGGCCACGGCCGGCTCGGTCATGGCAAAGGCCGAGCGGATCTCGCCGCGCAGCAGCGGTTCGAGCCACTGGCGTTTGTGCTCTTCGGTGCCGTAGCGCTCGATCGTTTCCATGTTGCCGGTATCGGGCGCAGCGCAGTTGAACACTTCCGGCGCCCACACCACGCGGCCCATGATTTCGCACAGGGGCGCGTAATCGAGATTGGACAAGCCTTCCGGGGCCCGCGCCGACTTGGGCAGGAACAAGTTCCACAAGCCCTGTTCGCGCGCCAGCGGTTTGAGGCGCTCGATCAGTTCGGTAGGAATCCAGCGGTTGCCTTTTTCGGTCCCGTTGGCGTCGACTTCCTGCTTGAAGGCTTTTTCGTTTGGATAAATGTGCTCGTCCATGAAGCCGAGCAGGCGCCCCTGCAGTTCCTTGCAGCGGTCGGAGTAGTCGAAGTTCATTGCTTGTCCTTCATCAGTGAGATTGCACGCTGGGCGTAGGTCCAGCCAAGTTCGGCCATGGGGCGGGCCGCTTTGCCGTTCTGCAGGGCCTGAGCACTGGATGCGGTGCCGTCCACATAGCGCTTCATGATGCCCTGCATGATGCCGGCCAGGCGGAACATGTTGTAGGCCAGATAGAAATTGAAGTCTTCGATACGGATGCTCTTGCCCGTGCGTGCGCAGTACGCGGCAATGTATTGTTCCTGGCTGGGAATGCCCATCTCCGCCAGCGGCAAGCCGGCAATACCGCGGAACTGGCCAGGGGGAATGTGCCAGCTCATACAGTGGTAAGAGAAGTCGGCAGCCGGGTGGCCCAGGGTCGACAATTCCCAGTCCAGCACGGCCAGAATGCGTGGCTCGGTGGGGTGGAAAATCATGTTGTCGAGGCGGAAGTCGCCATGGACGATGGCCGTGTCGTCACCCGCAGGAATGTTTTGCGGCAGCCAGGCAATCAGCTGGTCCATGGCGTCGATGGTCTCGGTGCTGGAGGCCTGGTATTGCTTGGTCCAGCGCTCGATCTGGCGCGCAAAGTAGTTGCCTGGCTTGCCAAAGTCACCCAGGCCGATGGCGGCGTAATCGGTGGTGTGGAGCAGGGCGATCACGCGGTTCAATTCGTCATAAATAGCGGCGCGCTCGGCGGGCGTCATGCCCGGCAGCGACTGGTCCCACAGGACCCGGCCATCGATAAACTCCATGACATAAAAGGCACGGCCAATCACGCTCTCGTCGGTGCACAGGGCATACTGGCGCGCGGCGGGAAAGCCGGCTTTTTGCAGCGCATCCATGACGCGGAATTCGCGCTCGATCGCGTGGGCCGAAGGCAGCAGCTTGGCCGCCGGACCGGGCTTGGTGCGCAGCACGTAATGCTGGCCGCCCGCGGTGATCTTGAAGGTCGGGTTGGACTGACCACCCTTGAATTGCTCTACCGACAGCGGGCCGCCGGGATAGCCGGGCACGTGCACCCGCAAATACGCATCAAGCGCGTCGACGTCGAACTTCTGGCGTTCCGACACCGGTTTGGTCCCCATCATTTCTTCGAACATCGTGTCTCCTGGGTCATTGGTCCGGCCTATTCTAGCCGATTAAAAGCACGCCCGTACTATTTATTTGCCAGCCGCTTCAGCGCGATTTCAGGTACTGCACATATAACTGTTCCATGGTGGTGCTGCGCGAATCCGTCTGAAGCGGCAAGGGCGGTACAAAGTTCATGAAACGCACCACCCAGTCGCCCCGTTCGGCGCCCACGTCGAGCGCATTGATGCAGGCTGGCGTTTGCGCCAGTGCCCCCAAAAACAGGCGTTGCCCGGTCAGGGCCAGCGACAGGATTGCGCAGTTGACGCCCCCATGCAGCACCAGCAGCACCGTGTCCCAGTCGGGATCAGCGCGCAGGCGCTCGATGGCAGGGTGGATGCGGTCCATCAGCTCGCCGACCGACTCGCCACCGAGAAAGCGCTTGTCTTCGCTGACCACGCCCTCGAAGGCACCCATGAAGGCGTCGCGCAAGGCGTGGTCGGGGATCTGGGACAGGCGCCCGCCCCGTATTTCTTCCAGCTCGGGCCAGGCGTCGATGGCAATGTCCTGCCCGGTCTCGGCCAGCACGCGGCGCGCGGTTTCCACCGTGCGCGGCAAGCCGGACACAATCACCCGGTCGAAGCGCACCCCGGCATCGGCAAACACGCGCCCGGCGGCAGTGGCCTGCGCCCGGCCTTGTTCGGTCAGGACCACGGTCTCGGGCAGGACCGGGTTGCCGGCCGTATCAAAATAGGAAACGCTGCCGTGGCGCATCAGGTAAATGCGGCGGCGGGAAGAGGAAGGGGGAAGCATGCGACTCCGTCAAGTGAACAACATCGATGATGGATTCTATCCCATTGCAAGCTTGCCGCTTCAATAAGGCAAGTGTCGCGATTTCACAATGTTCGTGCGCACGGTAGACGCTAAATCATTCTTATCGACAAAATTCTGGTGGTTCTGCCTTAGAATGGTCCGCAGGAATTTAACAATGAAGGTGGGTGGATGGCACGGCCGGAAAAAGTGCGTTTGGGTGAAATCCTGGTGCAGCAAAAGCTGTTGTCGGAAGATCAGCTGGGGCTGGCACTGCAAGACCAGAAGCGCAGCGGGCGCAAGCTGGGCCGCGTGTTCGTGGAAAGCGGTTTCGTCACGGAAGATCAGATTTCCGGGGCCCTGGCCAAGCAGCTTGACATCCCTTACATCAATCTCAAGTTCTTCAACACCAATCCGGACATCGTGCGCCTGCTGCCGGAAACCCAGGCCCGGCGTTTTCGCGCCATTGCCCTGGAAGAGAGGCGCGGCTCGCTGCTGATCGGCCTGTCCGACCCGACCGATCTGTTTGCTTATGACGAGATCAGCCGCCAGGTCAAACGCCCGATCGAGCTGGCCGTCGTCAATGAAACCGAGGTGCTGGCCAGCATTGACCGCATCTACCGCCGTACCGAAGAAATTACTGACTTCGCGCGCGAAGTGGAACAGGACCTGGGCGACAGCTTTGTCGACTTTGGTGCGCTCGCGTCGAACCCGAACCTGGAAGAGGCGCCGATTGTCAAACTGCTGCAATCGGTGTTTGATGATGCCACGCAGGTGCGCGCGTCCGACATTCATATCGAGCCGCAAGAGTCGCGCCTGCACATTCGTTTTCGCATCGACGGCGTGCTGCACCTGCAGACCGAAGCCGATATCAAGGTGGCCATTCCGCTGGCACTGCGCCTGAAACTCATGTCCGACCTTGATATTTCGGAAAAGCGCTTGCCGCAGGACGGGCGCTTTGCCGTCAAGGTCAAGCAGCAGCGGGTCGACGTGCGTATTTCCACCATGCCCACGCAGTACGGTGAATCGGTCGTCATGCGTCTGCTCAACCAGGGTGGCACCACGCTGCGCCTGGATGCGATTGGCATGCCGGCGCGTCTGGTCGACAAATTCCGTTCCATCGTGGCGCGGCCCAACGGCCTGGTGCTGGTGACCGGGCCCACCGGCAGCGGCAAGACCACCACCTTGTACAGTGCCCTGTCGGAATTGAATTCGACCGAGAAAAAATTGATCACGGTGGAAGACCCGGTCGAATACCGCCTGCCGGGCATCAACCAGGTGCAGGTGAACGACAAGATCGAGCTGACCTTTGCGCGCGTGCTGCGCTCGGCGCTGCGTCAGGATCCGGACATTGTGCTGGTGGGCGAGATGCGCGACCAGGAAACAGCCCAGATCGGCTTACGCGCTGCCATGACCGGTCACCTTGTGCTGTCGACCTTGCACACCAACGATGCGGCCAGTACCCCGCTGCGCCTGATGGACATGGGCGTGCCGCGCTACATGGTGGGCAGTTCGCTGCAAGCCGTGCTGGCGCAGCGCCTGGTACGCAAAATTTGCGAAAGCTGCACCACCGAATATCAGCCGACCGTGACGGAGCGCGAATTCCTGCGCGCCGAACTGGCCGATACGGTGGACAACGTCAAGTACTTCCACGGCAAGGGCTGCTCGCACTGCAATGGCATGGGCTACCGCGGCCGTACCGGGGTGTACGAGTTGCTGGAAATGACCAAGGAAGTGGTGGACGCGGCCAACCACCCCGATCCTGCCCACTTCCTGAAAGCGGCCCACACGCAGATGGCGGGCGAAACCTTGCGCCGGCACGCGGTCGCGCTGGTGGTGCAGGGCAGGACCACCGTGTCGGAAGCGATGCGCATCAGTAACCAGCTCGAGGATTAAACGGTGCCCTTTTACGCCTACAAAGCGCGCAATGCCCGCGGTGAGCTGCTCGAAGGCGTGATCGAGGGCGCTGACAGCAGTGCCATTGCCAACCAGTTGTTTGGCACCGGCGCCACGCCCGTCGAAATTGTGGAGGCAAAAAAACCCGTGGTCGCCAGCAACAAGGAAGGCTGGTTGGCGGCGCTGATGGAACGCAAGGTCAGCTCGATGGACGTGCAGATGTTCAGCCGCCAGCTGTACACCCTGCTCAAGTCGGGCGTGCCCATCATGCGCGGCCTGGCTGGCTTGCAGGAGTCGTCCACCAGCAAGGCCTTTGGACGGGTGATCGGCGACCTGCGCGAGTCGCTCGACTCGGGGCGTGAATTGTCGGCCGCCATGCGCCGCCACCCTGAAGTGTTTGATAATTTTTATCTCAGCATGGTGCGCGTGGGCGAAATGACTGGGCGCCTGGAAGACGTGTTCCTGCGCTTGTTTGACCACCTGGAGTTCGACCGTGAAATGCGCCAGCGGGTCAAGTCGGCGCTGCGCTACCCCAGCTTTGTGGTGGTGGCCATGATCATCGCCATTGCGGTGGTGAATGTATTCGTGATCCCGCAGTTTCAAAAGGTGTTCGACAGTTTCCACACCACGCTGCCCCTGATGACGCGCCTGCTGGTGGCCTCGTCGACCTTTACCGTCAACTACTGGCCGCATTTGCTCATTGGGACGGTTGCGGGCGTATTGGGCGCGCGCGCCTGGGTCAATACCGAGCATGGCCGCTACGAATGGGACCGCCGCAAACTCAGGCTGCCCATTGCAGGGAAGATCATGATGAAGGGCACGATGGCGCGCTTTGCACGGAGTTTTTCGCTGGCCAGCCGCAGCGGCGTGCCCATCGTGCAAGGCTTGACCACGGTCGCGCAAACGGTGGACAACGCCTATCTGGGCGCGCGCATCGAGCAGATGCGCGACGGGGTGGAGCGGGGCGAAACCATCTTGCGCACGGCCAGCATGACGGGCGTGTTCAACCCGCTGGTGCTGCAGATGATTGCCGTCGGTGAAGAGACCGGCTCGCTGGACGACATGATGGATGAGATCGCGCAAATGTATGAGCGCGAAGTCGATTACGAACTGAAGACGCTGTCGGCCCAGATCGAACCGATCCTGATCGTGTTCCTGGGCGTGCTGGTAACAATCCTGGCGCTGGGCATTTTCATGCCGATCTGGGACCTGGGCAAAGCGGCCATGACAAAATGAAACGCCAGCACGGCTTTTCGCTGTTCGAGCTGGCGGTGGTGGTGACGATTATCGGCGTACTGACGGGCACCTTGCTGACACGGCTGCGCTGGTATCAGGAAGAAGCCGAGTTGGCAGCAATGCACCGGGTTGTCGCTGCGCTTCGTAGCAGTTTGAACATGCGTGCCGCGCAGTTGATTGCAGAAGGCAAACAGCATCAGATTGAACAGTTGGCAACGATAAATCCGATGAGCTTGTTGGCACAAAAACCAGCAAACTATGTGGGTGAGTACTTTACGCCACAGAACTTTAAAATTTCTCCCGGGAACTGGTTTTTCAATCGAAAAAAATTGCTCCTCGTGTATATTACTCGGACAGGTGCAACACTTCCGGGCGCAGCATCGAAACAGTTCAGTTACCGTATCGAACTGTCAAGAACCCTGGAGGACGCTAACGGCCCAAAACCTGCCGAGACGTCAGATCGCACGACAATTGAGGGAATCGTCTTGAACGAAGTCCCGAGCAATCTCAGCAGATAGTTTTATTTCCTTCTTTTTAGCCGTTAGGAGCCCGACCCAATGAACACCCAAATCATCCGCAAGCAAGCCCAAGCTGGTTTCACCCTGATCGAACTGATCGTCGTCATCGTTATCCTGGGCATTCTTGCCGCAACCGCACTGCCACGTATGTTCGACATGACTGGCCAGGCCCGTCTGGCGCGCATGCAAGCGGCTCTGGGTGCAGTGCGCTCGGCCTCGGCCACGGCCCATGCTGCCTGGCTGGTGAATGGCGGCCAGCTTGGCTGCGCCACTTGCGGCCTGAATGGTACTGCCGTCTTGCCAAGCGTGATCAATGCCGAAGGCACCAACATCCTGACCATTGGCGGCTTCCCTGAAGTCGGTGGCGATGGCGTGACGAATACTTCCGTGAACGCCATTGGCGGCATGGTCAATGCAGCCAACCTGCAGGGCGACTATGTACTGACCACCTTCGGTCCGGCCCTGGGTGCTGCTGCCCCGACTGCCACGACCCTGAGCGTTGCGGCTGATGCCACCCACCCGAACTGCCGCTTCACCTACACCGAAGCGACGCAGACCGCTGGCGGTACCGGTTCCGCCACCGTGGTGGGCGCTTCGCCAACCGTAGTGAATCAGCCTGTCATCGACACCGCACTGCTGACCCTGGCCAACTGCCAGTAAGCCAACGCACCGGGGTCGCCCCGGTCAGTCAAAACAGGCCAAGCGATTGGCCTGTTTTTCATTGCGCGTGCCCGGCCTCGTCCAAAATGTCAAAAAACGCTTTCCCGATTGAAAAATAGGGGTCGCCGCGCATGAAATGTGAATATAATCAAGACGCTAGAGCGGCTTCCTGAACAATCATTTCAGCATTGGATTCAGTGCATGGGTTTTTTCAAGAAAACTAGGAAAACCAGTGGCTTGCTGGCCATTGGCTTCGATGCCGGCGGTGTGTGTGCCGCGCGCGTGAGCCGGGTGCCCGATGCCAAACCGGTGGTCGACCTGGCTGCCGCGTTTCCTGCAAAACTGGCGCCCACACCGGAAGCGCTCGACAAGATCGCGCGCGAACTGCAGGCGCTGCAGTACCAGGTGTCCACCTTGCTGGGCGGGCGCGATTACCAGATGCTAGCAGTCGAGTCCCCCAATGTGCAGCCGGAAGAATTGAAGGCGGCGGTGCGCTGGCGCCTGAAGGACATGCTCGACTTTCATGTCGACGACGCCACCATCGATGTCCTTGATATTCCCGCCGACAAAAACGCCAACACCCGTCCCAGTTCGATGTTCGCCATTGCCGCGCGCAATGCCGTTATCGAAGCGCGCCAGAGCCTGTTTGCCAGCGCCAAGGTGAATCTGGCCGTGATCGACATCCCTGAAATGGCACAGCGAAATATCTCGGCCATGCTGGAACCCGAAGGGCGTGGCCTCGCCATGCTCTCGTTCGCCGACGAGGGCGGTTTGCTGACCGTGACCTTCGGTGCCGAACTGTATTTGTCGCGCCGGATCGACGTCACGCTGGCGCAAGTGCTCGAGACCGATCCGGACCGGCGCAACCAGTGTTTCGACCGGGTCACCCTCGAACTGCAGCGCTCGCTCGACCACTTCGACCGCCAGTTCCATTACGTGAACGTGTCCAAGCTGGTGCTGGCGCCGTTGCCATCATCGGCACTGGCCGATTACCTCTCATCCAATTTGTACATGCCGGTTGATTCGCTCAACCTGGCCAGCGTATTCGATTTAAGCAAAGTGCCCGACCTGACGGGCCTGGCAGCCCAGCAGCGCCACTTCCTGACGCTTGGCGCTGCGTTGCGCCACGAGGAGATGGTGCTTTGAGCCAGCAAATCAATCTGTTCAATCCGATCTTCCGCAAGCAGAAGAAGTATTTTTCGAGCGTCACGATGTTGCAGTCCCTGGGCCTGATTTGCCTGGGCTGCGCCTTGCTGGCAGCCGATGCCGCCTATCGCATGCGCTCGCTCAAAGCCCAGGCCGCCGCCACCGATGCGCTACTGGTCAACAAGCAACAGCGATTGGCCGACGCGAAAGTGCAATATCCACCGCGGCCGAAAAGCACCACGCTGAGCGCGGAAATCACGACAGCGCAAAACGAGCTGACCATGCTGTCCGAGGCAGCCGACACGGTGCAGCGCGGCGGGTTTGGCGATACGCGCGGGTTTTCTCCGTATTTCCGTGCATTCGCGCGCCAAAAAGTCGATGGCCTGTGGCTGACGGAACTGCGCGTGGCTGGCAGCGGCAATGCAATCGGGGTGCAGGGCAACGCGCTCAATGCGGAGCTGGTGCCCCAGTACTTGCAGCGCCTGGCGCGTGAACCGGTGATGAAGGGGGCCACTTTTTCCACCCTGGAGATCGGCACGCCGGAAACCGACAAGAGCGCAGGCGCAGCTACGCCGCGCTATCTCAGTTTCAGTCTGCAATCGAGTCTGGCAACTGCAGCGGCCGCGCCGGAGGTGGTCAAATGAAGCAATACTGGAAAATCATCAGCGGGCGCATCGATGCGCGTACCTTGCGCGAGCGCGCCATGATGTTTGCCGCGGCAGCTGCCGTGCTCATTTTTGCCGCTTTCTTTTTCTACCTGAATCCGAATTATGCGCAGCAGCGCGTGCTGCTGGACGAGATGGCGCGCCAGCGCGACCAGATCGCCGCGGTCGACGCAGAAACGGCGCAAACCATTCTCACCCATACGATCGACCCGGACGCGGCCGAACGCGCACGCCTGGCGAAGATACGCGCCGACGCCAAGGCCCTGTCCGACAAGTTGCTGGCCATGCAGGAGGGCATGGTGCCGGCCGAGCGCATGTCCACCATGCTGGAACAGATGCTGCGCGCGCACCGTGGTTTGCGGCTTAAATCCTTGCGCACCCTAAGCGAGGTGGAAGCGGCGCCGGCGCCAGGTGCGGCAGCCGCGCCGGCAGCGCTGCTGCAAAAGCATGGGGTGGAACTGGTGGTGCAGGGCAGTTATCCGGACATGGTCGCATACATGGCCGCGCTGGAAGCAATGCATGGCCAGCTGTTCTGGGGCAGCGCCAATATGCGGGTCGATACTTATCCCGACGCCACCCTGACGCTGGTGGCTTATACCGTCAACCTGGACAAGAAATGGGTGAAACTATGAGCGCGCTGGCGCGCCTGCTTGCCGCTGTGGCCATGCTGGCCTCTGCTGGCATGGCGATGGCACAAGACGCGCTGGACGATCCAACCCGGCCGCCTGCCGCGCTGAGCGCGCCGGCGGCAAGCGGCGCCCCCGCTGCGGCCGGACTGCCTGACCTGCAATCGATTCTGGTATCGCAACGCCCTGGTGGACGGCGCGTGGCTGTGATCGACGGCAAGCCGGTGCGCCAGGGCCAGCGCGTTGGCGACGCCATCCTGGAAACGATCCGTCCCACTGAAGTGGTGCTCAAGCGCGGCCAGCAGCGCGTGACCCTGAAGCTTTTCCGGCCGCCCGAGAGCGCGGCCGCAGCCCAACCTTAAAAGACAGAACCTGTTATGCAGAAAACTACCTGGATTGCTTGTATGCTGGCCCTGAGCACGATGGCGGGCTGCGCCGCGCCGCCGGCCACGCGCAGCACCTACGATACGCTCAGCAATGGCCTCAAGGAAGATGCCGCGCGCAACAGCAACGCGCCGGTGCGCCAGCCCGACGCCGTGGCCGACGCGCTGCTGCCACCCGTTGCCGTGATGAACAACCGCCTGCCGCGCGGGCGCGCTGCGCAGGAAGAGCGCTTCAATGTGGCCTTCAACAACGTGCCGGTGCAGCAGTTCTACCACTCGATTGTGGAAGGCACGCGCTATAACATGCTGGTGCATCCGGACGTGAGCGGCACCATTTCGGCCAACTTGAAAGATGTGACGATGGTCGAAGCGCTCGATGCCATCCGTGAAATGTACGGCTTCGATTACAAGATCGAGGGCACCCGCATTTCGATCAAGCCGCTCACCATGCAAACGCGTGTTTTTCAGATCAATTACCTGATCGGTAACCGGAAGGGCACATCCAGCCTGAAAGTGACCTCGACTTCGGTCAGTTCCGCGGCCAACAACAGTAACAATAACAATAATCAGAACAACCAGAACGGGAACGGCCAGAACAATAACAACAATAATAACAATGGCGGCGGCGACACCAGCAACAACGGGCCGCAGGAAAGCAGCCAGATCACCACCACCTCGAACAGCGAGTTCTGGGCCGAACTGAAGGCCGCGCTGACGGCCATTGTGGTGCCCGGCGATGGCCGCAGCGTCGTCATCAGTCCGCAATCGGGCGTGATCGTGGTGCGCGGCATGCCCGAGGATTTGCGCAACGTGGCCGAGTATCTGAAGGCCAGCCAGTTGTCGGTCAACCGCCAGGTGATCCTGGAAGCGAAGATCCTCGAAGTGGAATTGAACGACAGCTTCCAGATGGGCATCAACTGGGCCGGTTTCGGGAACTACAGTGGTGGCGACCGCCGCCTTTCCGCCGGCTTGCTGCAGCCCGGCACGGGACTGGCACCGACGGGCACGCTGGCCAATACCGGGCCCGCAGGCGTCAGTGCAGTGGCCGGCTCTGCCATTGCAGCGGCAAATTCGGCAGCTGGCTCCTTGTTCGGGCTGGCATTCCAGACCCAGAATTTTGCGACCCTGATTTCCTTCCTGGAATCGCAAGGGACGGTGCACGTGCTGTCCAGCCCGCGCATCGCCACCATGAACAACCAGAAGGCCGTGCTCAAGATCGGTACCGATGAATACTATGTGACCGGTGTGACGAATAACACCAGCACGAATTTGACGGGCAATACCCAGTCCACGCCGAGCGTGACGCTGCAGCCCTTCTTCTCCGGTGTGGTGCTGGACGTCACCCCGCAGATCGACGAGAAGGGCAACATCATCCTGCACGTGCACCCGTCGGTGAGCCAGGTGTCCACCGTGAGCAAGGGGATCAACCTGGGCACGGCTGGTTCGCTGTCGCTGCCGCTGGCAGCCTCGTCCACATCCGAAATGGACAGCATGGTGCGCGGTCAGGATGGCCGGGTGGTCGCCATTGGCGGCCTGATGCGCCAGTCATCCACCAACGACCAGTCCGGTGTGCCGGGCGCGCAGCGGGTGCCGGTGCTGGGCGCGCTGTTTGGCAGCAAAGGGCGGGTTAACCAGAAGCGCGAGCTGGTGGTGCTGATCAAGCCGACCATCGTCGACGACAGCAATCCGAATGCCTTTGGCAACGACATGCTCGACGCCAGCCGCCGCATCGAGCAGCTGGCGCCGCCGTCGCAGGAGCGCAGATAAGCATGTACACCGCCCATTTCGGCTTGCGCGAAGCACCGTTCGGCATCACGCCGGACACCAGCTTCTTTTTCACCAGCCCCCACTCGCAGGAGGCGCTCAACACCTTGCTGGTGGCGGCGCGCAATGGCGAAGGCTTCATCAAGATCACGGGCGAGGTGGGCACCGGCAAGACGCTGCTGTGCCGCAAGTTCATGGCGACGCTGGGCAAGGAATACGTCACCGCTTACATTCCCAATCCCTTGCTGGAGCCGCGCACGCTGATGCTTGCGCTGGCTGATGAACTGGAGATCGCGCTGGGGCGCGATGTGGACCAGCACCAGTTGCTCAAGTCGATTAACAATCGTCTGCTGGAACTGGCAGCGGACGACAAGCGCGTGCTGCTGTGCCTTGATGAGGCGCAGGCGATTCCCATTGAAAGTCTGGAAGCACTGCGCCTGCTGACCAATCTGGAAACGGAAAAGCGCAAGCTCCTGCAAATCGTGCTGTTTGGCCAGCCCGAGCTGGACAAGAACTTGCAGGAGCAGTCGATACGCCAGCTGGCGCAGCGCATTACCTTCCACTACCACTTGGGCGCCCTGAGCCGCGATGACATGGAGTATTACCTGGTGCATCGGCTGCGCATTGCCGGCTACGGTGGCTCGCGCATGTTCACGCGCCAGGCGCTGAACAAGCTGTACCGCGCCAGTGGCGGCATTCCACGGCTGGTGAATATTCTGGCGCACAAGTCCTTGATGGTCAGTTTTGGTCAGGGAACGCAACAAGTGAGCCGGGCCCATGTGGCCGAAGCCGCCAAAGACACACTGGCAAGCAAAGCCGCCGCGCCGCGCTGGGCGCTGGCTGCCGTGCCCGCGCTTGTGGCCCTGGCCGGCCTAACCTGGATGTTTAGCAAATGAGTCTGATAAACAAAATGCTGCAAGACCTGGATGCGCGCGGTTCCCAATCGGGCACCGGCATGCAGTCTGAAATCAAACCGGTGCTGGTGGCCGAGCCGCGCCTGCCTGTACGCCAGATCGCCACTGCCGCGGTGCTCATCGTATTCGCACTGGCGATGGGGGCGTGGTTCTGGCTCAAGAAGCCGGCCGGGCCGCGTGCATTGACCATGGACGCACCTGCGGCGAATGCGCCCACTGCGACGCCGCCACCCTCCGTGCCGGTTCCTGGCGTGGCGGTGCCTGCCACGGTCACGAACAAGGGCGTTGTGCCCGACGGTCCCAAACAGGCACCATCGGCGCCAGTGGCGGTCGCACCGGTTCAGCCAGAGCCGGCCGGCGCCGCGACAGTTACCGCGCCCAGGGCACCAGCGAGCAACGCGCCCGCCAAGGCGGCAAACAAGGTCGCAAGCAAGGTGGCGCCAGCAGCAAGCACCGCGCACAATGCGCCTGCCGGCAGCACCGCACCAACAGGCGGACGCCAGATGACCAGCGAACAGCGCGCTGAACGCAGCTATCGCGAGGCCATGACGATGCTCGATGAAGGCCGCGCCAGCGCAGCCATGGACGTGCTGTCCCAGACCCTGGTGTTAAACCCGCGCCATGAAGGTGCCCGCCAGAGTCTGGTCAGCCTGCTGGTGGAAAGCGGACGCAAGGCGGAAGCGATGCAGCAGCTCGAGCAAGGTCTGGCCGCCGATGCAGGGCAGCCGGCGCTGGCCATGCTGCTGGCGCGGATGCAGATCGATGCCGGCCAATCCGGTGTGGCCACGCTGCTGCGCAGCTTGCCGGCTGCGGCCGGCAATGGTGATTATCACGCCTTCCTGGCTGGCGCTTTGCAGCGTGAACAGCGCCACCCTGAAGCAATTGATCAGTATGCCTTGGCGCTGCGGACCAATCCCGAGCACGGCGTCTGGCTGATGGGGATGGGAATTTCGCTCGAGGCCGAGCAGCGCAACGGCGAAGCGGTGCAAGCGTTTCAGCGCGCCAAAGCAAGCCGCACGCTGACGGCCCCGTTGCAGGAATTCGTCGATCGCAAATTGCAGAAGTTGGGTCGGTAAGGCGCGGCGCCCCAGTGCTTACAGGCTGGCAGCCTCACCCCAGATCAGCTTCATCGTGAAGCGGACCCTGGCCTGGTCCTCGTGCAGCGCCTCGGCCACTTCGCAGCCCTCATCGCAGGTGCGGCGCGGGTGTGCCTGGGGCAGGGTGCTGCCATCGGCGGCGCGCAGTATGTGCACACCCAAGGTGCCCTCGGCGTCCGGACGGCGCGACACCACCCCGATCTCGCCATTTTGCAAGCGCACCAGGGTGCCAGGCGGGTAGGGGCCGATTTCATAGGAAAAATGGGCTACCACGGCGGGATCGATCGGCATTTCCCTGTCGCAGGCCAGCTTGCCCAGGGCCACAGGCGGCAGCAGCGAGCGCCGGTAGTTGCGGGCCGAGACAAAGGCGCAGTAGCGGTCCGCCAGACCAATCAACTTGGCATTCTGGGAAATCTCGTCGCCCAGCCGGCCTTGCGGATAGCCGCTGCCGTCATCGTTCTCGTGGTGCAGCAAGACCAGGTCAAGCCAGGCGTCATCTTCAATGCCCGCCCAGCGCAACATGTCGACACTGTCGGACGGATGGCGGCGGATGGCGGCCCGTTCTTCGCTGCTCAGCGCGCTGTCACGGTTCTGGTACAGGTCGGCCTGGCGCACCATGCCCACATTCATGGTCAGGGCGGCAGCAGTGACGAGCAGCACTTCCGGCGCCGACTTGCGCATCGCCCGCGCGATCAGGCACACGACGATGGCCGCCTCGGTGCAGTGGCGCACGGCATAGGCGCCCGCGATCTGGTTCAGGAAAATGGCGGCGAGCACGATGTCCTGGTCGCGTTCGACCGTGTCGATCAGTTCCTGGGCCAGCTGGCGCAAGTCGCTGTCGGCGCTGTTCTGGTCGCGCAGGCTGAGCAGGATGGCTTCCAGACGGCGGTTGAGCTGGTTCAGGTGCTGCAGGATGGAGGCCTGGCCGCCTGCTTCGGCATACAGTCCGGCATCGAGCCAGCCTTCCAGCTGTTCCGGCGCAGCGACCTTGCCTTTTTCCAGCAACGGGCGGGTGGCGGCCGGCGTGTTGAACACGTCCCAGGGCAGCGGCTGGCCGAACACGATGTCGGCAAGAGTGATACGTCGAATGGCCATGGTGTCGGTCTGACCTTGATCGCTGCAGGTTGCAAGAGGATCGCTCAGAGCCTGGCCAGGCGCGTCAGCGCGAGGCGCAAGGTCTCGTCCTGTTTGGCAAAGCAAAAACGCACGATGCCCGACTCGCGGCCCTGGCTGTAGAAGGGCGAAACGGGGATTGCCGCCACCTTGATTTCGGTGGTCAGCCATTGCGCGAATTCCGACTCCAGTATAGAGGAAATCGCATCGTATCTGACACATTGGAAATAAGTTCCGTCGGCTGGCAACAACGTGAAGCGCGATCCCGCCAGGCCCTCGCGGAACAGGTCGCGCTTGCGCTGGTAAAAGGCGGGCAAATCGCGGTAGGGCGCCGGATCGGCCATGTAGGCGGCCAGGGCGTGCTGCATCGGCGTGTTGACCGAAAATACGTTGTACTGATGGACTTTGCGGAACTCCGCGCTGAGCGCAGCGGGGGCGGCCACATAGCCGACTTTCCAGCCGGTGACGTGGTAGGTCTTGCCAAAGCTGGAGACGACAAAGCTGCGCGCTGCCAGTTCGGGTGTGCGGCACACCGATTCGTGGCGCTGGCCGTCGTAGACCATGTGCTCGTAGACTTCATCGGACAAGATCAGGATGTCGCTGCCGCGCACAATATCGGTCAAGGCGGCGATGTCGGCGGCGCGCAAGATCGAACCGGTCGGATTATGCGGCGAATTAATGATGATCAGGCGCGTGCGCGGGCTGACTGCTGCCGCCACCTGGTCCCACGGCACCGTGTAGCCCAGTTCGTTCACGGTCATCGAGACCGTCACCGGCACGCCGCCGGCCAGCGCAATTGCGGGTAGGTAGCTGTCGTAGCTCGGTTCGATGACGATGACTTCGTCGCCGGGATGCACGCAGCACAGAATGGCCGTGGTCAGCGCTTCGGTGGCGCCGGCGGTGACGGTGATTTCGCTGGCGGCGTGATAGGTGGCGCCATATTCAGCCGCGATTTTGGCTGCAATTGCCTCGCGCAGCACGGGCGCGCCCGTCATCATCGGATACTGGTTGTGGCCGGCGCGCATGGCGGCGCCGACGGCGTCAATCAGGGCAGGGTCGCAGGCAAAGTCAGGAAAACCCTGGCCCAGGTTGACGGCCCCGTGTTCGGCGGCCAGGGCCGACATCAAGGAAAAGACGGTGGTGCCAACGGCAGGCAGGCGGGACGGCAGGGCAGGGGTGGACATGAAGCGTCAGTAAAAGTTGCACGAACCCTCATTTTACCCCGAGCGGTTCAAGCCAGTTTGAGCCAGGCTTCCGGGACCATGATGCGGAACATGCCGGCTTGTGCGGTTTTGCGGGCCAGCTTGAGCAAGGCCTTGTCCTTGGTGACCAGGATGGCCGCATCGGCGTCGCGCGCCACTTCCAGAAATTTCTGGTCATCCTTGTCGGTGCAGACCGGCAGGCGCACCAGCTTGGGCGCGGGCGCCACCACCTTGATCAAGGCGTCGAAGCGCTGTGCCGCCAGGGGGCGGCTGTCGTTGTCCAGTGGCAGATGGCTGTAATGGAGCACGACCAGGTATTCGTCGCGGCAATCGCTACGCGTGACCGCTTCGACGGCGCCGCTTTCCAGGGCCGCCATCAGGCTGGCCCAGCGCGGATCGCGGAACACGAACAGGTCGAGGCAAACATTGGTGTCAAGCACGATGCGTTGGGCTGGAGCGGGTATCATAGTGGTCTGCTTACTCGTTTGAATGTTATGTTGATTGTATTATCGCCTGCCAAGACCCTCGACCTCGAGACGCCCCCGACCACCAAGTTGCACACCCAGCCCGATTTTCTGGATCGCTCTGCCCAGCTGATCGAGCGCCTGCGTGGGTTTTCACCTGCCGAGCTGGCCAGCCTGATGGATATTTCCGACACGCTGGCCCATCTGAACGTGGGCCGCTACGCCAGTTGGACCATGGACACGCGTGAAGGGCGGCAAGCGATCATGGCCTTCGATGGCGATGTGTATGCCGGTTTCGATGCGCGCTCGCTGAAACCCGCACAGCTGGCGTACACCCAGGCGCACGTGCGTATCCTGTCCGGTCTGTACGGCGTGCTGCGCCCGCTTGACCTGATTCACCCGCACCGGCTCGAGATGGGTACCCGCCTGGACAACCCGGGCGGCAAGGACCTGTATGCATTCTGGGGCGAGACCGTCACTGGCGCGCTGAATGGCGCGATTGCCGACAATGGCGCGGAAGTGCTGATTAATCTCGCGTCCGAAGAATACTTTAAATCGGTCAAGCCGGCGCGTCTGGCGGTACCCGTGATCACACCCGTGTTCCACGACTGGAAAAACGGCAAGTACAAGATCATTTCCTTCTTTGCCAAGCGTGCGCGCGGGATGATGGCGCGTTACGCCGCCGTCAAGGGGATCACCGATCCCGCCAAGCTCAAGCGATTCAATGTGGACGGCTACAGCTTCGACAAAAAAGGATCGGACGCCAGCCACTGGGTGTTCACGCGCAAGCTCGAGAGCTGACCCGGCGATAAAAAAAACCGGGACGCGCCCGGTTTTTTCTTACTTCTCGTTCTTGGACCAGAACTTCCACCACGAACTGTCCTGCTGACCGCCTTTGAGGAAGCGGCTGTTCGGGTAGTTGGTGGTGAGCACGCGCTCGGTATCCTTGCGCAGGTCCGGCATGCCCAGTTTCTCGTAATTGCGCATCATCAGGTACAGCGCTTCTTCGCGGGCTGGCGCATTCTGGTATTCCGACACCGCGCCCTGGGCACGGTTGAGCGAGGCGAGGAAGGCGCCGCGACGGAAGTAGTAGTTCGCCACGTGCACTTCGTACTGGGCCATGGCGTTGATCAGGTAATTCATGCGCTCCAGCGCGTCCGGCGTGTATTTGCTGTTCGGGAACTTGTCGACCAGCGCCTTGAAGGCGGCAAACGATTCGCGCGTCGCTTTCGGGTCGCGCTCGGTCGGATCCTGTTCGTACACCACGCTCAGCAGGCCGAGCTGGTCGTTAAAGCTGATCAGGCCGCGCAGGTAGTACATATAGTCCACTTGCGGATGGGTCGGATGCTCGCGAATGAAGCGTTCGGTCGAGGCCAGCGCTTGTGCCTGGTCGCCCGTTTTGTAGTACAGATAGGCGATTTCCATCTGCGCCTGAGTCGCATAATTACCGAACGGATAGTTCGTTTCGAGACGCTGCCACAGCTTGATGGCGTTTTCGTATTGACCTGCATCGGCCTCGCTGCGCGCCTCAGCGTATAATTTCGTAACTGGCCAGCCTTTTGTTTCGTCGGTTTTTTCCGGCAGCCAGCTGCAAGCCGATACGGCCAGCAGAACACATGTAGCAACAACAGAAGATAATTTTTTTTGCATAACTTTGTGCAAGAGAGTATTAACCGAGATTCAACGAAATGCTGATTATAGCCGATGGGACTGCTGTGACATTAACTCCAACGCCGAATTCGGCGGATTTACCTTTTGACCCTGATTTCGACGAGGAAAGCGACGCCGAGTTCCTGCCCCTGGCGGACGGTATCGACCTTTCGCCGATCACCCTGGAGCTGACCCCGGAGGCGTGCGGCCACCGCCTCGACAAAGTCATTGCCGGCCTGGTGCCGCAATTTTCGCGCAGCCGACTGCAATTGTGGTTCGACGCCGGCCACGTGTCGGTCGACGGCAAGCCAGCGCGCGGCAAGGATACCGCGTATGGCGATGAAACGGTCGTTATCGTGCCACAAAGTGCGCCCGAAGATGCGGCCTATACGCCGGAAGACATTCCGCTCAATATCGTGTTCGAAGACGAGCACATTATCGTCATCAACAAGCCGGCTGGCCTGGTGGTCCATCCGGGCGCGGGCAACTGGGCCGGTACCCTGCTCAACGGCTTGCTGCACCACGCGCCGCAACTGGCAGGTGTGCCGCGCGCCGGCATTGTGCACCGGCTCGACAAGGACACCAGTGGCCTGATGGTGATCGGCAAAACACTGGCCGCGCAAACGGACCTGGTGCGCCAGCTGCAGGCGCGCAGCGTCAAGCGCGAATATTTTGCGCTGGTGTGGGGCACGCCACAGTTGTCGGGCACGATCGACGCATCCATGGGACGGCACCCGAAAGACCGCGTCAAGATGGCAGTCTCGACCAATTTTTCGGCCAAGCCGGCCATCACCCACTACCAGCGTCTGGCCACCGGCATGCTGGACCGGCGTCCGGTCAGCCTGGTGCAGTGCCAGCTCGAAACGGGCCGCACCCACCAGATTCGCGTGCACATGCTCTCGATCGGTTATGCGCTGGTGGGCGATTCGGTGTATGGCAAGCAGCATCTGGCGCCCGTGTTCCCGCGCCAGGCCTTGCAGGCGCGCCGCCTGGGCCTGGTCCATCCCGCCACCGGCGAACAGTGCGAATGGATCGTGCCGCTGGCTGACGATTTTGCCGAACTGATCGCGCGTGCCGGGATCGAAGAGCCGGAGCAGGTGTAATGGCAGGGTTCGATCCCATCGTGCCTGACTGGCCTGGTGGACCGGCCAACATCGGTGCGCTGGCCAGTACCCGCGCGGGCGGTTTCAGTGCCGCTCCGTACGACGACGGGCAGGGCGGTGGTGGATTGAACCTGGGTTTGCATGTGGGTGACGATCCGGCCGTGGTGGCGCGCAACCGTGCCCTGCTGGCACAGCACGTGCCGGGCGTGCCCGCCTATACCTCGCAGGTGCACGGCATTGCCGTGGTCGATGCAGCGCAAGTGCAGCCAGACCGGCCAGTACTGGTGGCCGATGCCAGCATTGCCACCGTGCCTGGCGTGGTGTGCGCCGTCATGACGGCCGACTGCTTGCCGGTGCTGTTTGCCGACCGTGCCGGCAAGGTGGTGGGCGCGGCCCACGCTGGCTGGCGCGGACTGGCAGGTGGCGTGCTGGGCGCCACCGTCGAGGCGATGCGTGCAGCGGGCGCGGGCGAGATCCTGGCCTGGCTGGGGCCCGCAATCGGACCGGAACAATTTGAAGTTGGCCACGATGTGCTTGATAGTTTTGTGGGCGGTGCGCGTTCCGGGGCCGAGGCGGCGGCGATCCAGGCGGCGTTCCGGCCTCATGCGGGCCATGACGGCAAATACTTGGCAGATATTTTTACGCTCGCGCGCCTGTTTCTGGCACGCGATGGCGTCACCCAGGTCGCTGGTGGCCAGCATTGCACGGTCACTGATACGCAGCGTTTTTACTCGTATCGGCGTGATGGCGTGACCGGACGCCAGGTGAGTTTGATCTGGCTCAAGTGATTAACTTGAGTTTCCGCAATACTGCGTCAGTCGCTGCTACTGCCACTGTCGCTACTGCCGCTGTCGGAGCAGCTACTGTCCGAGCTGCTGCTGTCGGAACTGCTACAGTCGCTGTCATGCGTGCCGCGGTGGCTGCTGTCGTGGCTGGTATAACTGCTGTGGTAGGTGCTGGTGTCGGCCGCCAGGCTGCTGGTGCTGCCGCCGCTTTCACTATGATTGCGCGCGTCACGCCGTGCCCGGCGCGCGCGCCCGCCAGTCAGGTAGAACAAAATGGACAGGGGTAGCACACAGTAACCGAAAAACGTCATGAATCCGGCGACGATACTGTGTTCGGTCACAGCCATGAGGCCCACCACGTAGACCCAGGCAACGGCGACAATCCACATATAATTCCTTGAAAATCGTTGATACAAAGGTTGAAACAATGGACGCACAGATGAACATGCCCGACCACCAGACCATGGCTTCGGCCTGGATGCACCAGTTCTCCGACCCGGCCGCCTGGCAAGCCTTCTTCAAGGTACCTGCCATGGATGCGGGACCCATGGCCAGCATGCTCAAGGATTCCGGCGCCCACCTCAATCCTGACGCGCTGGAGGCCTTGCGCAACGATTATCTGCAAAAAGCAGGCTTGCTGTGGCAAGATTTTCTGTCCGGTAAAACGCCAGCGCTGAACGACCGCCGCTTTTCCTCGCCCGAATGGCAGAGCCACCCGATGGCGGCCTTCAGTGCAGCATCATACCTCTTAAACGCTGCCTTCCTGACGGCCATGGCCGATGCGGTCGAGGCGCCGCCGCGCGAGCATCAGAAAATCCGCTTCGCGGTTCAGCAGATGGTTGACGCCATGTCGCCGGCCAATTTTTTGGCGACCAATCCAGAAGCCCAGCAAAAATTGATCGAGACCAAGGGCGAAAGCCTGACCAAGGGCCTGGCCAACATGCTGCATGACATGCAGAAGGGCCGCATCTCCCAGTCGGACGAGTCGGCATTTGAAGTGGGCCGCAATGTGGCCACCTCGCCAGGCGACGTGGTGTTCGAAAATGAACTGTTCCAGCTGATCCAGTACAAACCCGTCACTGCCACGGTGCACCAGGTGCCGCTGCTGATGGTGCCGCCTTGCATCAACAAGTTCTACATCCTGGACCTGCAGCCGGAAAATTCGCTGGTGCGCTACGCGGTGGAGCAGGGCAATACCGTGTTCCTGGTGTCCTGGCGCAATCCGGACAAGGCGCTGGCCGGCACCACCTGGGATGATTATGTGGAAACTGGGGCGATCAAGGCGATCGAAGTCACGCGCGCCATCTCCGGGGCCGCGAAGGTCAATGCCTTCGGCTTCTGTGTGGGCGGCACCATTGTCAGCACGGCGCTGGCGGTCCTGGCCGCGCGCGGCGAGCAGCCTGCCGCCAGTCTGACCCTGCTGACCACTTTGCTCGATTTCGAATCGACGGGCGTGCTGGAAGTATTTGTTGATGAAACCCAGGTGGCCCTGCGCGAGCAGACCCTGGGCGGCGGCGGCCTGATGCCGGGGCGCGACCTGGCGACCACGTTCTCGGCCCTGCGCCCGAACGACCTGGTCTGGAATTACGTGCAGTCCAATTACCTGAAAGGCAACGAGCCGCCCGCGTTCGACCTCCTGTACTGGAATGCCGACAGCACCAATTTGCCCGGCCCCATGTTCTGCTGGTATCTGCGCAATACCTATCTGGAAAACAGTCTCAAAGTGCCGGGCAAGCTCACTGTCGCCGGCGCCGCTGTCGATCTGGGCAGCATTGATGCGCCCGTATTCGTGTACGGCTCCAAGGAAGACCACATCGTGCCCTGGAACGCGGCCTACGCCTCGACCGCGCTGCTGAATCCCGCCAAGCCAAAGGCCAACCGCTTCGTACTGGGCGCCTCTGGTCACATTGCCGGCGTGATCAATCCGGCATCGAAAAAGAAGCGTTCTTATTGGACTAACGATGCGCCCAAGGGCAAAACTGCCAAAAAGCCGCTCAGCGCCGACGCCTGGATCAGCGGGGCGACCGAGCATGCCGGCAGCTGGTGGCCGGAATGGGCGGCCTTCCTGGCCGAACATGGCGGCAAAGATGTCAAGGCGCCTGCCAAGCCCGGCAATACCCGTTACAAGGCGGTCGAGCCGGCGCCCGGGCGCTACGTCAAGGTTCGGGCGGACTGAGGACATTGAAAGGCCGATAAGCGTTGTTGCTCAAGCCCACCTATTTAGGTGCGTCGCAATAATTGCTGCACGGGAGGAGACAAAGTGGTATTTTTGCGAATATCCATCCTATAATGCAAAAAGTAGGCTATTCAGGAGCGGACCGAAGTCCGCTTTTTTTTCGAAATCAATATAAAAGCGCTGCGGCGCAATAAGCGGACCTTGAGATGAGTAGTGCAAAAAAGAGTACCGAACGCCTGATTAAGAAATACCCGAACCGTCGCCTGTATGACACCCAGACCAGCTCCTACATCACGCTGACCGATGTCAAGCAGCTGGTGCTCGATGCCGACGAATTTACCGTGGTTGATGCCAAGTCGAATGAAGACCTGACGCGCAGCATCCTGCTGCAAATCATCCTGGAAGAAGAGGCCAATGGCGCACCGATGTTTTCCTCGGGCGTGCTGTCGCAGATCATCCGCTACTATGGCCACGCCATGCAGGGCATGATGGGCTCCTACCTGGAAAAGAACGTCCAGGCGTTCACCGACATCCAGAACAAGTTCACCAGCGGCACCACTGGCGCCTTTGAGGGCAAGCCATTCAGCCCGGAGATGTGGACCCAGTTCATGAACGTCCAGGGCCCAATGATGCAGGGCATGATGAACAATTACATCGACCAGAGCAAAAATCTGTTTGTGCAGATGCAGGAGCAGATGCAGAGCCAGAGTAAATCGATCTTTGGGGCATTCCCGTTTCCGCCCGTCGTGCCGCCTGTAGATAAAAAGTAAAGTTTCATCGCCCTCGCGAAGGGGTTGGTGCATGTACCGGCCCCATGCCACGCCGACAAATCCGGTCACGTGGAATAGGCCCCCGCCTTCGCGAGGGCGACGACCACCAATTGCCAGCGGCAACAAGGTACAATAGCGGATTCCCCTGCTTTATTGTGCCTCCATCATGTCCGAATTGCGCCGTATCCCCCTTCCTGCTGCCGCTCCTAAAGTTGGCTTCGTTTCGCTTGGCTGCCCCAAGGCGCTGGTCGATTCCGAACAGATCCTGACCCAGTTGCGCGCCGAAGGGTACGACACCGCCAAGTCCTACGATGGCGCCGACCTCGTCATCGTCAACACCTGCGGCTTCATCGATGCCGCCGTGCAGGAGTCGCTCGATGCCATTGGCGAAGCGCTGGCCGAAAACGGCCGCGTGATCGTCACGGGCTGCCTGGGCGCCAAGAAAGACGCCGCCGGCGACGACATCATCATGAAGGTGCATCCCAAAGTGCTGGCCGTGACCGGTCCGCATGCGCTGGCCGAAGTGATGGATTCGGTGCACTTGCACTTGCCAAAGCCGCATGAACCCTTCTTTGACCTGGTGCCGTCGCAAGGCATCAAGCTCACCCCCAAGCATTATGCTTACCTGAAGATTTCCGAAGGCTGCAACCACCGTTGCAGCTTCTGCATCATTCCATCGATGCGCGGCGACCTGGTCTCGCGTCCGATCGCCGACCTGATGCTGGAAGCGGAAAACCTGTTCAAGGCCGGCGTCAAGGAATTGCTGGTCATCTCGCAAGACACCAGCGCCTATGGCGTGGACGTCAAGTTCCGCTCCGGCTTCTGGAATGGCCGTCCGGTCAAGACCCACATGACGCAGCTGGTCGAAGCGCTGGGCGAACTGGCCAAGTCGTACGGCGCCTGGGTGCGCCTGCACTATGTGTATCCGTACCCGCATGTGGACCAGATCATCCCGATGATGAGCGGCGGTCATGTGCTGCCTTACCTGGACATCCCTTTGCAGCATGCCCACCCGGATGTGCTCAAGCGCATGAAGCGTCCTGCCAGCGGCGAAAAGAATCTGGACCGCATCCAGGCCTGGCGCGCCATGAATCCGGATCTGACGATTCGTTCGACCTTTATTGCCGGCTTCCCGGGCGAGACCGAAGCCGAGTTCGAGTACCTGCTTGAATTCCTGAAGGAAGCGCAGATCGACCGCCTTGGCTGCTTCGCCTATTCCCCGGTAGAAGGCGCCACTGCCAACGAGCTGGCCAATCCGGTGCCGGAAGCCCTGCGGGAAGAACGCCGCGCGCGCGTGATGCTTTTGCAGGAAGAAATTTCCGCCAAGCGTCTGCAAGCCAAGGTCGGCAAGACCATTCGCGTGCTGATCGATGAAGTCGGCGCCAAGGAGGCAATCGGCCGTTCCTCCGCCGATGCGCCGGAAATCGATGGCGTTGTGCACATCAAGCGTTCCCTGGTGCCCGGCAAGAAATTGACGGTGGGCGAATTCGCCGACGTGACTGTCACGGCAGCTGACGCACACGATTTGTGGGCCTCTGTCGTCTAAGACAGAAATTGGTATAGTTGGCGAATGAAAAAGTCGCCACAAACCGCGCTGATCCACAGCGATTACAAGCCGCCGGAAGGCTTCGCCGCCTTCCCGCCGGCCATCCATCACGCATCGACCGTCCTGTTTTCCAGCGTCAGCGCCATGCGCGCCGGGCTCTGGAAAACCAAGCACGGCTACACTTACGGCCTGCACGGCACGCCCACCACCTTCACGCTCGAAGCCAAGCTGGCCGCCATTGATGGCGGCCGTTTCTGCCTGCTGGCACCCAGCGGGCTGGCCGCCATTGCCATGGTCAACCTGGGTTTGCTCAAGGCAGGCGACGATGTGCTCTTGCCTGACAACGTGTATGCACCGAACCGCGAAATGGCACGCTGGCTCAGCGCCGATTTTGGCATCAGCGCGCGCTATTACGATCCCATGATCGGGGCCGGCATTGCCGAGCTGATTGCACCCAATACCAAGCTGCTGTGGACCGAGGCGCCCGGGTCGGTGTCGATGGAGGTGCCTGATTTGCCGGCCTTGTGCAAGGCGGCACGCGCGCGCGGCGTGCTGGTCGCGCTGGACAATACCTGGTCCGCTGGCCTGGCCTTGAACGGCTTTGAGCATGGCGTCGATATCGTCATGCAGGCGCTGACCAAATACCAGTCGGGCGGATCGGACGTGCTGATGGGGGCGGTGATCACGCGCGAACGTGCTTTGAATGACCGGATCGCCCTGGCGCACATGCGCCTGGGGCTGGGCGTGAGCGCCGACGATGCTTACCTGGTGATGCGCGGCCTGTCGCACATGCAGCTGCGCTTTGATGCGCACGATGCCAGTGCGCGCGCCATTGCGGCCTGGCTCAAGGGCCGCCCTGAAATTGCGCGCGTACTGCATCCGGCGTTTGAGGATTGTCCCGGCCACGCGCACTGGCAGCGCGATTTCCGCGGCGCCGGCGGCTTGTTTTCGGTCGTCTTTGACGCTCGCTATACGGAAGCGCAAACCGACCGCTTTGTCGACGCGCTGACCTTGTTCGGGATTGGCTACAGCTGGGGCGGGGCCCACAGTCTGGCGGTACCGTACCGCATGCAGGCCATGCGGCCAGGGTGGGAAAGCACGGGCACGCTGGTGCGCCTGTATATCGGTCTGGAAGAGACGCCGGACCTGATTGCCGATCTGACGCGGGCGTTCGCCACGCTGTAGCCGCCTGTTCTTCCTGAAAGAGCATTAACATCGCCCTCGCGCAGGCGGGGGCCTATACCACGCCAACTAATCCGGATAAATGGTATAGGCCCCCGCCTTCGCGAGGGCGATGTTGGTCAACTTCGTGGTGGCTTATTCCGGCGCGGCGCGGTTGTTGTTCAGGTCAATGAAGCCGCGGATCAGCCGATAGGCTTTCCACAGCCATGCCAGGCCCCAGATGCCAAACGCGATGGGAATGCCGATTAGGGTGGCAAACAGCACGCCGCCGATGATCATCCAGGCTGCATACCACCAGAATGAGCGGATCATCCAGCCATGGTGGCTGTAGGCGATCGTGCCTTCGGCGTCGGGGCGCTTGGCGTAGTTGATGATCAGGGGGACGATCGACAGCAGTCCCAGCGAGAAGAAGAAGGTGACGGCGTGGGCCGCATACAAAATGCGCGCCATGTTGATGGCGTCTTCGGCCTTGCGTTCAATGGTCAGTGGCTGGTTCATGAGGTTTCCTTGTTTGACTGCGGATTAAGCTTTGCCAAGCTGGGCCTGCACCCAGGCGATGATGCCGGCGCTGTCCATGGCGCCCGGCTGGCGTGCCACTTCGCGCCCATTGCGGAACAGGGCAAGGGTCGGGATGCTGCGGATGTTGTAGCGTGCCGCCAGGTCTTGCGCGCTTTCGGTGTCGACCTTGAGCAGGCGCAGTGCCGGTTCGAGCCGCTGGGCGGCCTGGTGGTAGGCCGGCGCCATCATTTTGCAGGGACCGCACCAGGGCGCCCAGAAATCGACCAGGACCGGGATGTCGTTGCGTTCGATGTGGCGCGCAAAGCGCGCACTAGTCACGTCCAGCGGCTTGGCCAGAAACAGCTCGCGGCTGCATTTGCCGCAGACCGGCTGGTCGTTCAGGCGCTCCGGTGCAACCCGATTGACGGCGTCGCAGTGGGGGCAGACGATGTGCTGGGCTTCACTCATGGGTGTCTCCGCGTTGAATGATGGGATGGCGTGATGTTGTCGGCATGCCCATATTGTAAGACCTGAAGCGGGTCTACGGTGTTCCGCTAGTGCGCGCGGGACTGCTAGACTGGGCGCCATGTCAGAACAGTCTCCACAATCGGGCCGAATTCGCATCGGATGCGCCGGCTGGACCATTCCGCGCGCAGCAAGCGCCGCGTTTCCGCTCGAGGGCAGCCACCTCGAGCGCTACGCGGCCGTATTCAACGCCGTTGAAATCAACTCGTCGTTTTACCGGCCACACCGCGCTGCCACCTATGCGCGGTGGGCCGACAGCGTGCCGGATGCCTTCCGTTTTTCCGTCAAGCTGCCGCGCACCATCACCCATGACGCGCGTCTGCAGTCGATCGCCGCGCCGCTGGCCCAGTTTGCCGCCGAGGCAGGCACACTGGGCGCGAAGCTCGGTTGCGTGCTGGTACAACTACCGCCCAAACTGGGGTTCGACGCCGCTGTGGCAGCCGATTTCTTTGCGCGCTTGCAGGACCATGTTGGCTGCATGGTGGCGTGTGAGGCACGCCACCCGGACTGGTTCGGTGCCGAGGCCACCGCCTTGTTGACGGCGCGGGGCGTCACGCGCGTGATTGCCGATCCGCCCAAGGGGCAGCCGGGCGCGCATGAGCCCACCAGCGCCGCCCTGTACGCGCGTTTGCACGGTTCGCCGCGCATCTATTATTCCTCGTACGATCCGGACTATCTGGCCCGGCTCGGGCATGACGCGCGCACCCATGCAGCGCAGGGGCGCGACGTGTGGCTCATGTTTGATAACACCGCGTCCGGCGCGTCGGTGCCCAACGCGCTGGCCGTGCTCACGCCAGCGCGGTCTGCAGATCCTCAAGCCTGATCGGCTTGGTGAAGTGGTGCTTGAAGCCGGCGTCGCGCGCGCGCTGGCGGTCGGCTTCGCTGCCGTAGCCGGTCAATGCAATCAGTTCGATGTGCGCCGTTGCCGGGTCGGCCTTGAGGGCGCGCGCCACGGTGTAGCCGTCCATCCCGGGCAAGCCAATGTCGATGAAGGCCAGCACCGGCTGCGCACTCGGGGCCAGCGCAATGGCGGCCTGGCCGCTGCTGGCTGCATGTACTTCGCAACCGTGCAGGTCGAGCAGCATGGTCATCATCTCGCGTGCATCGTCGTTGTCTTCCACCAGCATGACGCGGCGCCGCGGCGGCGCTGCCGGCGCGCTTGCCGGGGGCGTGGCTGGCACGGCCCCTGCCTCGGCCAGGGGCAGGCGTACCGTCACACAGGTGCCCAGTCCGGCGCCGGCGCTGTCGATGCTGACGCTGCCGTCATGCAGTTCGACCATGCGCCGCACCAGGGCCAGACCGATCCCCAGGCCGCCGCTGGTGCGTGCCAGCGATTGCGCACCCTGCACGAACATGTCGAATACCTGCGGCAGCAGGGCCGCAGGAATGCCTTGTCCCTGATCGCGCACGGTCAGCACGGCGCTGCCGTCGATGGCGTGCACCGCGACCGCGATGCGTCCGCCGCCCGGGCTGTATTTCAGGGCATTGTCGAGAATATTGTCCACCACTTGCAGCAGGCGCGCCGGATCGGCGAGCACCAGCGCGCGCTCGCCCTCGAAGTGCAAGCTGAAGCCGGTGGTGCGGGCGCTCGCGTGCAAGGCATCGATGCCGCGCCGGGCAATGTCGGCCAGGTCCACGGTTTCTGTCTGCAGGGTGACTTTGCCCATCAAGGCCCGATTCACTTCCAGCAGATCGTCGACCATTTTGCGCAGGTGTTCAGTCTGGCGCCGCAATACTTCGCGCGCGCGCGTGCTCGCCTCGGGCGCCATCTGGGCACCACGATCGAGGATGTCCACGGCGCCGGCGACCGCGCTCAGCGGATTGCGCAGCTCGTGTCCGAGCATGGCCAGAAACTCGTCCTTGGCCGTGTTTTGCTGTTCGGCGCGGGCCCGTGCCTGCTGCTCGAGCACCAGCAGCTCATTGCGTTCGTTCTCGGCCGCCGCGCGCGAAGCCATTTCGGTGTGCAGGCGTTGCCCGGCATCGCGCAGCGCATCGTTCAGTGATTCCAGTTCGTAGATCGCGGAGCGCCGCAGGTGCCTGACGCTGGTGCCCCGTCCCAGCGCGGCGGCAGCCTCGGAAGCCTGCGCCACAAAACGCACCACGTGGCGGCCGGCAAACACCGCCAATGTCAGCGCGGCCAGCAGGGCGATGAACAGCCCGGCGGAGATAAAGGAAATGCCTTGCACCACGGCGCCGTTGATTTCGGCCACCGGGGCGCCAACGATGATGGACCAGCCGGCCCGCTCGGAACGGGTGTAGGCGTCGTACACTTCGGTTTCGTCGCCGGAAGCATGGCGGAACACCCCCGACGTGGCGCTATTGATCACTTGCAGTGTGTGCGGGCGCACGCGTTTTCCGATGAAGTCGCCCTCGCGGGCGCTGCGGGCAATGATGATGCCATTGCGGTCGAGCACGGCCACGCGCCAGCTGGCTGGCAAACGGCGGCGTGAGAAAGCCTGGGCAAAGAATTCGGGCGAAAACGCCTGGGCAATCACGTAGCGGCGCCCGTCCGGCATGCGGATCGGTTCTTCCACCATCACGAAATTGCCTTTTAAGACGATTCCCCAGCGCATGTCCGATACCTGGCCGCGGCCACTGGCGAGCATGCTGCTCACCGCCTCCGGATCTGGGCGGGCGGGTAATTGCTCACCGAAGGGACGGCGCGTATTGACGAGTTGCTGGCCGTGCTCGTCGTACAGAATGATCCAGGCCCCGGGGCCAGCGCTGGCCAACTTGGCTTCATCGTAGAAGGCAGGCAGGTCGCCTCTGGCCAACGTCTGCGAGAGCGCCAGCACCTTGATGACCGATTGTGCGCGGAAAATATCAGCGTCGATCACTTGGGCAATCAGGCCGGCGCTTTCCTCAATGCGCCCGATCGCCGAGTCGTGCTGGGCTTGCTGGAGCATGCGCAGCGCGATGCCGCAAAACACGGCGATCGGCAGCACGATCGAAAAGGCAAGCAGGAGGTAATGGGAGCGCAGTCTCATGGGCCGGGCAGGGACGTACGCATGTTGATTTTTGGAATCGTTTGTGGATGCAGGATTCTACATGAGGAAAAGGGCGATTTTGTTGCCAAAATCGCCCTTTTTTTAACGCTATGCGGGTGTATTTACCGGCGCCGTCCGTGGCCGCGGTAGTGACCGCGGCCATAGCCCCAGCGGTTGCCGAATACAAAGCCGAGGCTGAGCGACACAGGCGGCCAGTAATACTCCGGCTCGCTGTAGTACACGGGGGGCGGTACATACACGGGCGCTGGCGCATAGATGGGCGCGCGAGCAACAGGCACACTGGAGTATTCGACCGGCGTGCCATCCTTGGATTCGGCAGCAACCCTGGCGCCGGTACCGGTCGGCACCGGCGTGACAGACACCACGCGCCACTGGCCCGGATCGGCCGGCTGCGCATAGCGCTGCTGCACCGGTGGGCCAACCGCGCAGCCACCCAGGGCAGAGACGACAGCAATGACGAGCAGCGATTTCATGGGAGGATCCTTTCCATTTCTGATGATTTCATCATAGAGAAGTTTAGTCCTTTCAGGGGCGGAATTACAGGCTGTTACACAGAGCGGGAAACTCGAAACTTTTCCCCGTAAAAAGGCGGAAAAAATGTACACTATAGAAATATTTTCTAGCAGTATGACAACGGAGTGCGAATTTGCAGCTGGAACAAGATTTAGGTCACTACAAGCTGCTGCGCGTACTGGGTGAGGGCGGCTTCGGCGAAGTGGTCGAAGCCTGGGATACCCGGCTGCAGCGCAGTGTCGCGATCAAGCGGCTCAAGCCGCATCTGCTCACGGCACGGCCAGATGACTTACTGGAAGAAGCACGGTTGGCGGCCTCGCTGCGCCACCCTGCCTTCGTGCGCATTTTTTCGATCGACGGCGACCGTTCGCAGCTGTCGATCATCATGGAATACGTGGCTGGCCACACGCTGCGCGAACTGGGCGCGCGCGGTCCGCTGCCGCTGCCGCAAGTGCTGTCGATCGTCGGCCAGGTGGCCGATGCGATGGCCCAGGCCCACGCAGCCAACTTGATTCACGGCGACCTGAAGCCGTCCAACCTGATGCTCGACGCCGAAGGCGCGGTGCGCATTCTCGACTTCGGCCTGGCGCGCCGCATTGACCCGGACGCCACCGAAGTGGCGCCGCTCGAGCAGTCGCCCGGCACCGTCGCGTATCTGGCGCCGGAACTGATGCTGGGCACCGCTCCTGGCGCGGCCAGCGACATCTACGCGCTGGGCGTGGTCATGTTCGAAATGCTGACCGGTGCCCGCCCGTTTGCCCATTTAAGCGGCTTGTCGCTGGCTGCGGCCCACATCCAGTCGTCGTCGGCGACATGGGAATTTCCGCCCGAGACCAGTGCCCCGGTGGCAGCCCTGGTGCGGGCCATGACGGCGCGCGACCTGACGCAGCGCCTGCCTTCGATGGAAGCCGTGGGTGCGCGTCTGGCGACCTTGGGTGCGCCTGCCGTGGTGCTGCCGGCGGCGCCCGCGTCCGCCCCGCCTGCGCGTTGGCGCAACAAGCTGTTCATGGGTGGCGCCGGGGCGGCCCTGGTGCTGGGTGCGGCGCTGCTGCTGGCGCCGTCTGGCTGGTACAAGCAGCACACGCCATTTTTCTCGGAAGCGGTGGCCATGCGTGAGGGGATGTATGCCCTCAAGACCTTCGACCGCGATGAAAGTCTTGAAATTGCCATCGAACGTTTCAACGCCATCCTCGAGCGCAAGCCCGACCATGCGGGCGCCGCGGCTGGCCTGGCCATCGCGTACAACATGCGCCACGTGGGCGACAGCCGCGATGAGACCTGGCTGCAGCGGGCCGACGCCAGCGCCCAGCTGGCATTGCGCCTGAACGACCAGCTGGCCATGGCTTACACGGCGCAGGCTGCCGTGCGCCTGGGCCAGGGCAAAAAAGAAGATGCCTTGCGCCTGATCGAGCATTCGCTGCGTCTTGATCCGCTCGATGTCTTTGCGCTCACCATCAAGGCCGATATCCTGATTCGCATGGCGCGCTTTGGCGATGCCCAGACTCACCTCGACAGCGCGCTGGCCGTGTACCCGAACGAGCGCAAGCTGCTCGACGTGCTGGGCTTGCTGCGTTTCGAGCAGGGCGATTACAAGGGGGCCGAAGCGGCGTTCCGGCGCAGTATCGCGGCCGAACCGGATTCGGTGATGGCGTATGCAAATCTGAGCTATGCCTTGCTGCGCCAGGACCGGGGCGACGAGTCGCTGCAGGTGCTGCAACAAGGCTTGCAGGTACGTCCGAACGGCAGTCTGTACACCAATCTGGGTAACGCGCTGTTCAACCGGGGCGACTATGTGGGCGCGGCGCAGGCCTTTGAAAACGCCGTCTCCTCGGCGCGCGGCAACAGCAACACCTATGTGCGCTGGGCCAATCTGGCCGATACCCTGCGCTGGATTCCAGGACGCGAACAAGCGTCGCGCGAAGCGTATCGCCAGGCGCTGGCCTTGCTCAAGCCCTTGCTCGAACGTTCACCCAAGGATGCGACCATGATGTCGCGCATGGGCTTGTATTCAGCAAGGCTGGGCGAAAGGGAGCAAGCTGCGGCGCTGACGCGGCGCGCCCTGGTTGCCGACCCCGACAGCGCCGATGTGCGCTACCGCGCCGCCATGGCCTATGAATTGTCGGGCCAGCGCGAGGCGGCCCTGGAACAATTGTTGCTTGCTCGTCAGCGTGGTTATCCGCTCAATTTGATTAATGCCGAGCCCGACCTGATTGCGCTTCGGCGCGATTCCCGTTTTCACCAGTCCACCATTTTGGAAAGCGCCAAATGATAGAAAAAAAACCCACCACCATGCTGATTGAAGCCAACTTCGATATTGACCAGGTTGGCCAGTCGCTCGAGTGGCGTTTCAGCCGCAAGGATGGCCATGGCAATCCGCTCAAGGGCCGCTACGCCGGCGGGATTTACTTTACCGTGGGCGAACTGACCCGTGTGCGCGTGCGCGCCGGCAGCTACAGTCAGTTCAATGGCTTCAAGGTGCTGGACTGCACCCTGATCACCATGCCGCAAGTGACGCAGATTGGCGCTGGTGTTCGCACCGAGTTCGCGCCGGTGTCGCCGTTTGTCACGACCACAAAAATTGCGATTCCAGGCGCCAGTGTGTCCTTGCCGGGCAGCCAGTTCGTGCCGTCGGCAGTCCATCCGGACGATCCCGAATACAACGAATTTGCCTTGGAATGGAATAGCGAACTGACCGTGGGCAAGGCCACCGGACGCTGGGAAATCGCCTTCGTCCTGACGGTGGAAATTCAGCGCGCCGACGGCACCACGGAGCAGCGCGCCTTCTCCTTCGATCCGGAAGGTGAAGTCGGCAGCGGTGTGAGCCCGCCAAAAATCCAGGCGCGCGACGCGTTCCCTGGCATGACGGCGATGTCGACCCTGATGCCAGAAGGCGAAGTGGGCAGCGGTGTCAGCCCGCCGAAAAAGAACCAGTAAGCGTTGTCCCTCAGACGCCAGGTTCCAGGCCCAGCGCACGCAAATGGCGGCGCAGGGCTTCGGACGGCGTCTTGAGCAGCGCTGCGCAGGCGGCCACGTCGTGGCTGCACGCCTGCCATGCCATGTGGATTTCCTGTTCGGGAATCGTTGGCGCAGCGCGGATGCCCGCATGGGCTTCGATCATTTTATACAGCGACGGGCGTGACACGCCCAACTGCTGGGCCGCAGCGCTGATCTGCCAGCCGCTGTCTTCCATCGCTTGCAGCAAATCGTCGGCGCCAATGTCGGCCAGGCGGCGCCGCGCGGACGCCTCGGCCTTGTCGGCTGGCAGCGCTGTTGCGCTGGTACGGGCTGCCGGCGTCAGGTCGACAAACTGGCCCAGTGCCGGCACGCCGCCGGCGCGCTGCGTCATCAGGGCGCGCCGCGTGACATTGACCAGCTGACGGATATTGCCTGGCCAATCGTAATTGCACATCTCGCTGACCAGGGCGGACGGAAACGCTGCCAGTTCGTCTGCATTCTCGCTGCACAGCCGCAGCGCCTCGAGCAGCAGCACGCCAATATCTTCGCGCCGTTCGCGCAGCGGCGGGACCCGGATCACAAACGCTTCCATGCGCCGCAGCAGCGGCTGATTGAAGCCCTTGGCATCGAGGTCCTGGTCGGTGGCGGCAATCAGGCGCGCGCTGCTGCTGGCATCCTGGCTCGATCCAAGCGGGCGATAGGTGCCCGTCTCCAGCACGCGCAGCAGCATCGGCTGCACCGATGCTGGCGTGTCGCCCAGCTCGTCGAGAAACAAGGTGCCGCCATCGGCTTCCGCAAACAGGCCGCTGCGGGCCGACTGCGCCCCCGTGTAGGCGCCCTTGACGGCGCCGAACAAGTCGGCTGCCGCCAGCGATTCATTGAGCGTGGCCATATTGACCGCCACCAGCGGCCGGCCATTGCGTTTGCTGGCGCCGTGAATGGCCCGCGCGGCGACATCCTTGCCGGTGCCGGTTTCGCCCAGCAGCAGCACCGACAGGTCGGTCGCGGCCACCTGGCGGATCAGGTCGCGCGTGGCAATCGCTGCGCTGGAGACACCCAGCAGACCGGGCAAGCCGTTGGCACGCGGGAATGACGTCATCCAGTGCGCGCACAGCAGCACGTGGCCGCCCAGGCCGATGACGACGCCGCGCGCCATGTCGGCGCGTTCGAACTGCAGCACGCTGTCGAGGATGCGGCCATTGACTTCCACCGCCATGGCGCTGGCAGCTGGCGTGATGATCAGCCCATCGCTGGCAGTGCGGCGCAGCTGCAGGGGCGCGCGGGCGATGGCACGGTGGCCGATCGCCACGCCGTCCTGCCCGGGGCGGAAGAACAAGGGGGCGTAGCGGCTGATCTCGATCGTGCCTTCGCCGGCGGGACCGATGTACTGCTCGCCGATGCGGGCACTGTCGGGGTGCCACAGAATGGTCAGTCCCAGCAAGGCTGCGCTGGGCCCGCCTTCGCGTGCGAACAGATGGGTGGTCAGGGTGTTATCCGGATCGATCACGCGGCTATTCCTTAGGGCAATTTTCGCCCAGATTATATGTCAATTACACCGTCGATTACATGTAAAGGCGCGCTGCTTTACAGGTGCGGGACTGGCTTTTGCCTTGGCGTGCCCGTGTTTCGTCATGGCACAGATGTTGCAATAAAGGCCAGAGGCAGCGCGTCAGCGCGGCAACGACAACAACAAGGGGCAGGCATGGACGTGGTCATCGAAAGTTTTGCGGCAGTGGCAATGGCGGGCAATTTGCCCGGCGAGCAGGCGGCGGCCTGGCTGCCCGACGGCTATACCCTCACGGGCGGCGGCGCTTACGACCTGGGCGGCGGCGCCACCAATGTGCTGTCGTCCTGCTACCCGGTGCGCGATGGCGACGGTGTCTACAAGGGCTGGGCCGCTTCGGGCCGCGAACCGTTTCCGCTGGCGGTGTACGCCATTGGCATCAAGGTCACGCGCGGCGGACGCCCGGTGCCCGTTGAGCAGCAAGTATTTTGCGCCACCAGTGCCATGGTGGGCGAACCGGGCGTGAGCGCCCGTCTGGGCGCCGGCTGGATTGGTACGGGCGGCGGCGCGCGCGACAATTGCGCCGGCCCGGGCGCGGTCAATGTGCTGACATCGAGCTACCCGCTGATCGGACGCGATGGCAAAATCAGTGGCTGGGGCGCCACCGGCCGTGATCTGGCCGACACCGGCCAGGCGCGCCTGACCGCATTTGTGATTGGCATTCGCGGCACCGAGGGCGTGGAATTCGACGCCCGCATCATTCGCAACGCCAGCATGATGACGGGTTTTCCGAGCGTGCATGTACGTGCCCCTGCCGGCAATGCCGTCATGGCTGGCGGCGGCGCCTTGCGTGGCACGCCCGGCCAGGAGCTGCTGCTGTCGGCCTCGTGCCCGGTGGTGGACCGCGAAGATGGCCGCCTGACCGGCTGGTTCGCTTCACGCAAGATCGCGCGCGCAGCCGCGCCAGGCGCGCTGACCGCATATGGGGTGATGCTGCAGGCAGGCCGCGGCAGTGCGGCGGGCAAACGCATATAATCAGACGATACCGATGAAGGGATCGTCATGTTCACCATTCGCCTGGCCCACGCCGACGACAAGAGCGCGCTGAACGCGCTGATCAAAAAATCCGGCATCGGCCTGGCCGCCGGTTTCTACACCGAGCAGCAGGCCGAGGCGATCACGCGTGAAGTGTTCGGCGTCGACAGCGCGCTGGTGGAAGACGGGACCTATTTCGCCATCGAAGCGCAGGGCCGGATTGTCGCCTGCGGTGGCTGGAGCCGGCGCGCCACCGATTTCGGCGGCGACCAGGCCAAAAGCGGCACCGACCGTCCGCTCGATCCAGCCACCGAGCCTGCGCGCATCCGCGCCTTCTTTGTTGACCCCGACATGGCCCGCCGTGGCCTGGGATCGATGCTGCTTGATCATTGCACCGGCGCCGCCGCCAGGGCCGGCTTCAAGGCACTGGAACTGGTGTCGACCATGCCGGGCGAACCGCTTTATCTGCGCTACGGCTTCCGCCCGCTCGAGCGGATCGAATTGCCGCTGTCGGGCGGGGTGGTGGTGGCGCTCACGCGCATGCGCAAAGAGATCGGCTGAACGTCAGCGCAGGATCGTCAGCAAGCCATCCAGGCCTGTGTAGTTGAGGGCAATGCCCGCTTGCGCGCGCACCACCGGTTTGGCGCGAAACGCCAGCGACAGACCGGCAATGCCCATCATCTTCAGGTCGTTGGCGCCGTCGCCCATGACGATGGCCTGGGCCGGCGCAATGCCCATCTCGGCGCAGACGCGTTCGACCGTGCGCCGCTTTTCGTCGGCGTCGACAATGCCGCCCACCACGCGCCCGGTCAGCTTGCCGTCCGCAATTTCGAGCTGATTGGCATGGGTGTAGTCCAGCCCCAGGCGCTGTTTCAGGCGGTCGGTGAAGAAGGTAAAGCCCCCCGACACCAGCAGCGTTTTCAGGCCCGCCGCCTGCACACCGGCCAGCATCGCTTCGCCGCCCATTGAGATGGCCAGGCGCTCGGAATAGACGCGTTCGAGCGCGCTCGCCTCCAGGCCTTCGAGCAGGGCGACCCGGCGCATCAGGCTGGCGCTGAAATCGAGTTCGCCGCGCATGGCTGCCTCGGTGATTTCCGATACCTGCGCCTTGAGCCCCTGCATGTCAGCGATTTCGTCGATGCACTCAATCGTGATCAGGGTCGAATCCATGTCCATGGCGACCAGCTTGAAGTCGGCCAGCGTGCGCCCGGCTTCGATAAAGGTGGCGTCCACCCGGGCTGCCGCTGCTGCTGTTTCCACTGCCTGGCGCACGCTGGCGCTGGCGTCGACCTGCTCGCAGCGCAGAGCATGTGCGCCCAGCACCGTGGTGCGCGCGGGCGCGGCCAGCACGGCAATGCCCGCCAGCGCATCCTGGGTGGCGTGCGGGCCCTGCAATATCAGATTCATGTTCATGGTGTGAGCGCGCTGTCAGGCGAGTAGTTGTTTGATGGTCTGCTTGACCTGGGTC
The DNA here is from genome assembly GCF_900129765.1 of Massilia sp. CF038. Taxonomy (GTDB): domain Bacteria; phylum Pseudomonadota; class Gammaproteobacteria; order Burkholderiales; family Burkholderiaceae_D; genus Telluria_A. The sequence continues at coordinate 142,742 of NZ_FQWU01000002.1, read as the reverse complement.
ACGCGCGCCGACAGGTCAGGCATGCTGGCGGTGATCTTGAGCTTGTCCTGGCCGGCCAGCTTGATATGCTTGTTTTTCTGGATCAGGGTGATGATGCGCATCGAGTCGATCGGCGGATTGGCCATGAACTGCAGGCTGGCCGCCTCGCCATGCACATCGATCTTGACGATGCCCACCGTTTTGGCCGACACGCGCAGGCGGTGCGTTTCGATCAGCGCCTGGACCGGGTCGGGCAGCTTGCCGAAACGGTCGATCAGTTCTTCCTGCATGTCGTCGATCTTGTCTTGCGCGTTGCAATTGGCCAGCCGCTTGTAGATGGACAGACGCTCGTGCACATCGCCGCAGAAGTCCGACGGCAGCAGGGCCGGCACGTGCAGGTTGATTTCGGTGGTGGTGGCAAGGGGCGCGGCCAGGTCGGGTTCCTTGCCAGCCTTGAGCGAGCGTACCGCTTCGCTGAGCATGTCCGAATACAGCTGAAAGCCGATTTCGAGCATTTCGCCAGACTGGTTTTCGCCCAGGACTTCGCCGGCACCGCGAATTTCCAGGTCGTGCATGGCCAAAAAGAAGCCGCTGCCCAGTTCTTCCATCTGCTGGATCGCGTCCAGCCGGCGCTGCGCCTGTTTCGACAGGCCGCTGACGTCGTTCACCAGCAGGTAGGCATAGGCCTGGTGGTGCGAACGGCCGACGCGCCCACGCAGCTGGTGCAGCTGGGCCAGGCCGAATTTGTCGGCCCGGTGCATGATGATGGTGTTTGCGGTCGGCACATCGATGCCGGTCTCGATGATGGTAGTGCACAGCAGGATGTTGAAGCGCTGGGCCACGAAATCGCGCATGACCTTTTCCAGATCGCGTTCGTGCATCTGGCCGTGCGCCACCCCGATGCGCGCTTCGGGCAGCAGTTCGGTCAGCATTGCCATGCGATTCTGGATGGTCTCCACTTCATTGTGCAGGAAGTAGATCTGGCCGCCGCGCTTGAGTTCACGCAGGCAGGCTTCGCGGATGATGGAGCCGTCCTCGCTGCGCACGAAGGTCTTGATGGCCAGGCGTTTTTGCGGCGCGGTGGCAATGATCGAAAAATCGCGCAAGCCTTCCAGCGCCATGCCGAGCGTGCGCGGAATTGGCGTGGCAGTCAGGGTCAGCACGTCGACCTCGGCGCGCAGCGCCTTGAGCGCTTCTTTCTGGCGTACCCCGAAGCGGTGTTCCTCGTCGATGATGACCAGGCCCAGACGGGTGAATTGCACGTCGGGCGACAGCAGTTTGTGGGTGCCGATCACGATGTCGAGCGTGCCGTCGGCCATGCCCTTGATGGCGTTGTTGATCTCTTTGCCGGTTCTAAAGCGCGACAACTCGGCAATGCGCACCGGCCAGTCGGCAAAACGGTCGGCGAAGGTTTGCGCGTGCTGTTCGGCCAGCAGGGTGGTGGGGGCCAGTATGGCGACCTGCTTGCCGCCCATGACGGCGATAAAGGCCGCGCGCAGTGCCACCTCGGTCTTGCCGAAGCCGACATCGCCGCACACCAGGCGGTCCATCGGTTTGCCCGAGGTCATGTCCTTGATGACGTTGTTGATGGCCTCGGCCTGGTCCGGCGTTTCTTCGAAGCCGAAACTGTCGGCGAAGTTCTGGTAGTCGTGCGCCGAATATTCGAAGGCGTGGCCCTGGCGCAGCGCACGCCGCGCGTACAGATTGAGCAGCTCGGCGGCCGTGTCGCGCACCTGTTCTGCTGCCTTGCGCTTGGCCTTTTCCCATTGGCCGGAACCGAGCGAATGGAGGGGCGCGTCTTCGGGCGAGGCGCCGGAGTAGCGCGAAATCACGTGCAGCTGCGACACCGGCACATACAACTTGGTGTCCTTGGCGTATTCCAGGTGCAGGAATTCGGTCTCGCCTTCGCCCAGGTCCATGCTGGTCAGGCCCATGTAGCGCCCGATGCCGTGGTTGATGTGCACGACCGGGTCGCCAATCTTCAGTTCGGACAGGTCGCGCACCATCGACTCGACCTGGGTCACGCCTTCCTGTTTCTTTTTGCCGGCGCGCCGGCCCGACCCGGCATACAGCTCGGTCTCGGTGATGAAGATCAGATTGCCGGCCGCCGCTTCGGACAGCGCAAAGCCGGCCTGCAAAGGCGCCACGCCCAGTACGAGTTTGGCGTCGGACTGCAAAAAGCCTTCAAAGCCTTCGACTGCGGCGGGCGCCAGCTGGTATTCATTGAAATACTGCTGCAGCGTTTCGCGGCGTCCGTTCGACTCGGCGCAGATCATCACGCGCTGCGCGCTTTGCATCAGGTAGGCGCGCAGATTGACCAGGGGATCGTCCACGCGGCGGTTGACGGCAATGTTCGGGATCGGGGCTGACAGTTCGGACGCGGCGTCGCCGCCATCTTTGGCGATGGCCCAGCGGGCGTACGGCTTGGCCAGCGTGAAAAAGCTTTCGTCGCTGAGGAAGATTTCGTCCGGCGCCAGGATGGGGCGCTCGCGGTCTGCCTTCAGGAAGCGGTAGCGCGACTCGGTATCGACCCAGAAGCGCTTGATGGCCGCATCGATGTCGCCCACCAGGGCCAGGCTGGCGCCGGCCGGCAGGTAGTCGAACAACGTGGCGGTCTGCTCGAAGAACAGGGGCAAATAGTATTCGATACCGGCCGACGCGATGCCGCTGCTGATGTCCTTGTAGACCACCGAGCGCGATGGATCACCTTCGAAACGTTCGCGCCAGCGGCTGCGAAAGGTGGTGCGGGCCGCGTCGTCCATGGGGAATTCGCGGCCGGGCAGCAGGCGTACTTCGTTCACTGGATAGAGCGAGCGCTGGGTGTCGGCGTCGAAGGTGCGGATCGATTCGATTTCGTCGCCAAACAGGTCGAGCCGGTAGGGCAGGGCTGAACCCATGGGGAACAGGTCGATCAGGCCGCCGCGTACCGAGTATTCGCCCGGTGACATGACTTGCGAGTTGTGGGTGTAACCAGCGAGCGTGAGCTGCGCCTTCAGCCTTGCCTCGTCGAGCTTTTCGCCCTTTTTGAAGAAGAAGGTGTACCCGGCCAGGAACGATGGCGGCGCCAGGCGCACCAGGGCCGTGGTGGCCGGCACGATCAGCACATCGCAATGGCCGTTCTGCACTTCGTGTAATGTGGCCAGACGCTCGGACACCAGATCCTGGTGCGGCGAAAACGCGTCGTATGGCAGGGTCTCCCAGTCCGGCAGCAAATGGCAAGCCAGTTTGCCGGATGCAAACCACGGAATTTCATCGAGCAGACGCTGACCGTCGCTGGCCGAGGCGGTCAGCACGACCAGCATCTGGCCGCCGGCCTTGCGCTCGAGCGCCGCAACGGCCAGCGCGTACGCGTCCGATGAGCCGTACAGGGTCGGAAGCGCGAACCGGGTACCGGGTTTGGGAAGAGATTTCTTTAAATCGAAGGGCATGCAGGCGGCGAAGCTGGAAGCAAAAAGGAGAGCTGCCGATTATACCGTAGCGCTGTTTGGCGCGTCGCCGTCAGAAATGCCAGGTGGCGGCCGTTCAAGCCGGGGGGCGGCGGTTGGCCACCCCGAACGGCACGTGCACCATGGGGATGGTGCCGCCGGGCGTGGCCTTCAGGTGGGTCAGCTGGTCGTCGAAGAACATATGCGGCTTGAATACGTCGAGCACCCGCGCCTTGTTCATCCCGCCCAGGAAAAAGGTTTCGTTGGCCGATACGCCCCAGCTTTTGAGTGTGGTCACCACGCGTTCGTGCGATGGCGCGTTGCGCGCCGTGATGATGGCAATGCGCAGGATCTTGCGGTAATTGGGGTCGCGCTTTTGCTCGTCTTCTTCCATGCGCTGCATGTGCGCCAGCTTGCGGAACATTTCGGCCAGCGGACCAGGCTGGTGGGGCGTGGCCACGTGCGCGGTCTCGTGGGCGTGGAATTCGTCGATGTCGTTATTGCGCTTGAAGATGGTTTCGGACTCGTCGTCGGCAATCACGCCATCGAAGTCAAACGCAATGCGCAGTTCGGCGTCCTGTTCGTCGTCGCTGATCTTCGATGGCAGCACCAGGCCTGCGGCAAAATTGGCGGCAATGGCGCTCTTGACGTCTTCTTCGTTGGCGCTCAGGAATAGTGCCGTGTTAAACGCAGGCAGATAGGAGTAGGGGGACTTGCCTGTCATGAAGGCGGCGCGCGAAATGTCCAGGCCGTAATGGGCAATCGAGCGCATGACGCGCATGCCGGTTTCGGGCGAATTGCGCGAAAACAGCACCACTTCGACCGGCGGTTCATGCGGGAAGCATTTGTTGATGTTGAGGAAGCGGCGAATAAAAGGGAAGGCCACGCCGCGTCCCAGAATCGTATCCAGATTGCGTTCCTGGTATGCGCGATATTCTTCCGGGCCGCTGTCGAGATAGACCTGGTGCGATTCGCTCAGGTCGAACAGCGCGCTGGAGGCGACACCAATCACGAGTTTGTTTTCAATATCGAAGGGCATGCGGCTTCCTTGAAAATGGCGTGTCGCCGGATTCTACCCGATGCGCTCACGCATCGGGGGCAGCGAGTCTGGCAAAGCAGGCCAGCGCCGCATCATCCATGCCGGCCAGGGTGGCAGGATCGGTTGCATTGAGCACACCCGCATCGACCAGCACGCGCAACTTGGCCACGTGGTCGGCCAGGACCAGGGTGCGTGCCAGCGCACTGGCTTCAGGGTCGCTGGCGCCGCTCAGTGCTTCGACCACGCTTGGCGGCAGCTCCCACAGCGCGGCAATGCGTGCCGACAGCGCGCGCGCGTGCACGGCCACGGCCGCATCAAATGGTTCTGAACGGGGCAGAACCAAGTCGGGGTCGATCTGGTCGAACAGGCGGAAGGCAACGATCAGGCCCACGTTCTGCATCAGCCCGGCCAAATACGCTTCAAACGGGTTGGCACGCAGGCGTGGGGCCAGCAGGGTTGCGGCCTGGGCGCACAGTTCGGCGTGGCGCCAGGCTTGCGGCGCGGCCACGCGGGCCAGCTTGCCGGTCTGGGTGCTGATCACGGGCCGGAACGCCACTTGCGCAAGCAGCGCCCGCATGCCGTTCTGGCCCAGCAGCAGAATAGCCGATTCAATCGTCTGGATCGGTGCGCGCGGGCTGTAGAAGGGGCTGTTGGCAGCGCGAATGACTTGCGCAACCAGCACCACGTCCTGCGCCAGCAGGCGCGACACATCCGCGCCGGACATGTGCTCATCGCGCAAGCTGCGCAGCAACTGCGGGATGATGGCCGGCACGCGCGGCACCAGGTGGGCGCCCGCGCCGGGCGAGGCAGCCAGGCGCTGCAGGGCGTCAAGCAGCACTTTATGCTGGGCCGCGGCGCGCGGATCGGCTGCAGTCTTGCCATGCAGCCAGGCGTGGAACAAGTGACCGAGCGCTGCGTCGTCCAGCGCGGGCGCCAAGGCGTGCGGCGTGGCCATCAAAGCCACTGGCGTGGCCGCATCCGCCGCCGCGATCGCCGCCGTATTCGCCATCATGCGCGGCGCGTGGCTTGGCGCTGCCAGCGCGGCTTGCGCGTTGCTGCGCCCCCTGAACCATTGTAAAAACATGCTTACCTATTGTGCAATGTGATTTTGAACACGGATTTTACCTTAAGGCAAGTAACTGTGCCGCGGTCAGGTTGTCTTTTTTGCTGCAATGTCAAGCGGAACACGGCTGGGTCGGTGCGACTGTCGCGCCGCCTGCAACGATTCACAGTGTCAGGCGAGAAAGTTCGGATTTAAGCTGAGAAGGAATACAAATAAGCGGACACAACAAGTATCATTGTGACATTGAATATTAATATCCCGCCAATGAAAAAACCTGAGCGAGTGGGGCCGTACACCTTGATTTCCCTTTTGGGTGATCGTGCGCGCTCGCGTACCTGGCTGGCCAGCGCAGGCGAAGGGCCGACCCGGGAACAGGTCGCGCTCAAGCTGGCGCGGCCGAAGGAAATTTTGATCCGTGCGCGGATACTGCATGCAGTGCAACTTGCTGCGGGATTTAACCATCCCAACATTGTTCGTATGTACGAATGTGCCGAAGCCGATGGCGTGTTATGGCTTGCCAGTGGCTACGTCCACGGTCAAGGCCATCGCCTCACGCTGGCCAATTTCCGTCAATTGCTGCTTGCCCTGGTGCACGTGCATGCCAATGGCGTGATCCACGCCGACCTGCGCAGCGAGAATCTCTTGCTTGACGAAGAAGGGGATTTGCACCTGGCGAATTTCACCCATGCGCGGCGCCAGGGCGAGCCAGGCATGCCGCCACAGAGTGCGCTGGGTAATATGGCACCCGAACAATTACGTGGCGAGCCGCTGGATGTCCGCGCCGATCTGTTTGCCGCGGGCGCCGTGCTGTACCAGATTCTGACCGGGGCGGCGCCATTTGAAGGGCGCGCCGCCACGTCGATGCCGCAACTGCGCGATGCATCCCAGGCCGCACCGTCGGCCGTGTCACCCGGACTGGGCAGCAGTTTTGATGCCTTGATCAGCCAGGCCCTGGCGCGCGACCGGGCCCAGCGCTTTGGCAGCGCGTTTGAATTTCTCAGCGCCTTTGACAGCGCCTGCAAACGCGGCGTGCGCCCCGTGCGCTAGCGGCACGAGGCAGCGCGTCTTGCTTACTGCTTGACGGCTTCGACCGGAATGGTCAGGGTCACTTCGTCGCCCACGTGCGGCGCATATTTGCCAGCATTAAATTCGCTGCGCTTGATTTTGGTAACGGCGTTGGCGCCACACGCTTCTTTTTTCAGCATGGGGTGCGGCATGCACATGAAGGACGTCACTTCCAGCGTCACTGGCTTGCTCACACCCTTGATGGTCAAGTTGCCGTCCACGCTGGCCAGGGTGTCGCCCTTGAAGTTCAGCTTGCTCGATTTAAAGGTGATGGTCGGGAATTTCTTGGTGTCGAGGAAGTCTTCACCCTGGATGTGGCCGTTGAACAGCGGGAAACCGGTGTTGACCGAAGTGGTATCGATCGTCACATCAACGGAACCGCTCTTGGCGGCGCGGTCCAGCACAATGGTGCCACTGGTCTTGTCGAAGCGGCTGACCTGATTCGAAAAACCAAAATGGCTGTATTCGAAGCGCGGCAGGGTATGCGAATTGTCGATCACAAAGGTGTCAGGTGCGGCAAAGGCGGACAGGGAAAAGCTCGCGGCAAGCAGGAAGGCGCTGAATTTGTTCATCATGGTTCCGATCGTTGTAGGTGAATGAAGAGAGGGCAGAAGTAAATTATGCGCCGAATCATTGAACTAGCGGAAACGGAAAATTTCCACTCCTATCATCGAAAAATTCGATCATACGAGGCGATGCATGTTTAGTGGCAGTGCAGCAGCACCACGGTGATGTTGTCGCGGCTGCCGCCTTGCTTGGCCAGATCGATCAGTTTGCTGCAGGCCTCGCCCAGCCCCGCGGGGCCCGCTTCGGTGAGAATGTCCGCCATGTCGTCATGGGCGGTGGCGCCATGCAAGCCGTCACTGCACAGCATGTAAATGTCGCCGGGCGCGGTGTTGCGGACCTGAAGTTCGGGCCGGATGACAGCTGACGGTCCCAGCGCTTGAAGTAATAAATTGCGGCCCGGCAGATTGTGGCGAATCCCCAGCTCAATTGCGTGCTGGTACATGGTCTGGTCGCGCGTCAGCTGGTTCAGGCGGCCGGCGCGCAGGCGGTACAAACGGGTGTCGCCCACATGAAAGACAAACAGGGGGCCGCTTGGGTCGGGCTGCCAGAAGCCGGTCAGGGTGGTGCCCATGCCGGCGCCTTCGGCATGCTGATTTTCCATGTTCAGATGGAACATGCGCTGGTTGGCGAACTCGACCGCGTCGTGCAGCGCAGTCATGGTGACCGTGTTCTCGGCGCTCCACTCGCCCAGGGGATCGGCGGCAGCGGCATCAAAGGTGCTGGCGCCAAAGTCCAAGGGGTTGGCGTGATCGTCGAGCGTTCGAATGTAGTGAGAAAGCGACAACAAGGCGTCGGAACTGGCAACTTCACCTGCTTCGTGACCGCCCATGCCGTCCGCCACGGCGACCAGACCCAGCTGGCAATCGATCAGAAAATTATCTTCATTGGAAACGCGGACTTTGCCGATATCGGTCATGCCGAAGGCAATGCCAAGGGCGAGATGCTCCGGTTGCGATGGTGAGAGTGGTTTCCAAACGTACAAGGCGGCTCCTGGCGTGACGGCCGCGGCGTGTGGGCAACCGCGTAGGCGCTATCCTAACATGCCAAGTGCAATATTGTTAATGAGTATTGCCTTGAGACCCTTGTTATTTAGTCAGCGGGACTTTGCTCCGTAGCCGCCTCGGCCGCGCCGTCCGGCAACGGCGGTAACTGGTCGACATCGACGGTCTTGCTTGCCCCGGCAAATTCGGCGTAGACCCAGTCATCGTTCACACGCACCACGCCATCGGGCGTTGGGCGCACCTGTTGCGGCTGCTTGTCGAGCGCCACTTTCATGTAGTCGATCCAGATCGGCATGGCCAGCGTGGCGCCAAATTCGCGACCGCCCAGGGAGCGTGGATCGTCGTAGCCCATCCACGCCACGGCAACCACGTTGGCAGCGTAACCGGCAAACCAGCCGTCCACCGCATCGGTGGTGGTGCCGGTCTTGCCGGCCAGGTCGGCGCGTCCCAGGCGCTGTGACGAAGCCGCGCCAGTGCCGAAGCGCGTGACGTCGCGCAGCATGCTGTCGACCATGAACGCGTTACGCTGATCGAGCACGCGTGTGCTCTCGGCGGGTGCCTTGGGCGGGCCGCTGGCCCACAGCGTCTTGCCGCCGGCGTCGCGGATGGCTGCGATCAGGTAGGGCCGGACCTGGTAGCCGCCATTGGCAAACACCGCGTAGGCGCCTGCCATTTGCAGCGGGGTGACGGCGCCGGTGCCGAGGGCCAGCGTCAGGTTCTTGGGCTGGCGCTCGGGAGTGAAGCCGAATTTGCCCAGGAAGGCATGGGCATAGCCCACGCTGACCGCGCGCAGCAGGCGCACCGATGGCACGTTCTTGGAATGGGTCAGGGCCTGGCGCATGCTGACCTGGCCATCGTATTTGCCGTCATCGTTTTGCGGGGCCCAGGTGCCGCCGTTGGCGCCACCTCTGGGGAACTCAAGTGGCTCATCCAGAATCGGCGTGCCGGGGGAGTAACCGCGCTCGATCGCCGACGAATAGATAAACGGCTTCATCGAGGAACCCGGCTGGCGCAGTGCCTGCGTCACGTGATTGTATTTTTGCAGATTGAAGTCAAAGCCACCAACCATCGCGTGGTAGGCGCCGGTTTTGGCGTCGATCGCTACAAAGCCCGCAGCAACCTGCGGCACCTGGACGATGGCCCAGCCCTTGTCTTCCTGGGTGATGCGCACAACCGCGCCCGGGCGCAGGCGCAGCGCTGGTTTGGCACTGTCGGCCAGGGCGGCGCCAACCAGGCGCAGGCCGGGACCACTGACGTCGATCCGGTCACCATTCAGATTTTCGACCGTTACCTGGCGCGGCGAAACAGCCGTCACGATGACGGGCAGCAGGCCGTCACTTACAGGGCGGGCGCGTAGGGCCTCGTTGATGGCGTCTTCCCGTTCCTCGGCCCCGCTGGGCAGATTGATGAAGGCTTCCGGGCCGCGGTAGCCATGGCGCTGGTCGTAGGCCAGCACATTGCGGCGCACCGAGTCATAGGCGGCATCCTGCTCGGCCTTGCCGATGGTGGTGATGACCACCAGGCCTCGGGTATAGGCGTCGTCCTTGAATTGCGCCAGCACCTGCAGGCGAACCAGTTCTGCCACATATTCAGCGTGGGTGCCAAATTCCTGACGCACGCTGGCAATGCGCATGGGTTCCTTGCGGGCTTCTTCAAACTGCGCCTCGGTGATGTACGCCAGCTCGCGCATGCGCTGCAGTACCACTTCCTGGCGCTGCTTGGCGCGGTGCGGATTGACGGCCGGGTTGTTGCGCACCGGGTCCTTGGGAATCCCGGCCAGCATGGCCGTTTCGGCAATGGTCAGCTCGGCCAGGTCCTTGCCAAAGTAGGCGCGCGCGGCGCTGCTGAAACCATACGAGCGGCGCCCCATGAAGATCTGGTTCAGGTACAGCTCGAGGATCTGGTCTTTGGACAAGGCTTGTTCGATCTTGTAGGCCAGCGCGACTTCATTGATCTTGCGGCTAAATTTTTTATCGCGCGACAGGAAGAAATTACGCGCCACCTGCATCGTGATGGTGGACGCGCCCTGGCGCAGGCCGCCGCGCAAATTGGCGCGCGCCGCACCCACGGCGCGGATCCAGTCGATGCCGCCATGCTCGTAAAAGCGCGTGTCCTCGATCGCCAGGATCGACTTTTTCAGCATGTCCGGCACGGCCTTGACGGCGACAAAGTCGCGATGCTCCTCGCCGAATTCACCGATCAGCACGTCGTCGGACGTATAGATCCGCAGCGGGATCTTGGGGCGGTAGTCCGTCACGGCGCCGATCGACGGCACATTCGGTGCGACCACCAGGTAGAAATACCCAGCAGCGCCACCGGCGCCCAGCAGCGCAACAAAGACCAACAGCAGAAGGAGGGTGATTAAAATGCGGCCACGCGGCCGGCGCAAGAGAATTCTGCCTGATGTTGTCAAAACGGTACTCGCTGTTGTCAGGCCGATTAGGGTGTTGACGGCCACTCGCGGGAGATTATAATCCAACGATTTTGCTTTCCTTTCAATCAGCGGCGTCCCTCGCGAGCGTCACGCGTTTCCAGAGTTAGGATCTATCTTCCATGTCACAAGAATCCACGCCGGGCGGCTTCAAGCCGTATATTCCGGCATCGGCAAACCTGCCTGAAATGACGCCGCGCGCCCTGATCATGGGCATCCTGCTGGGGATGGTGTTTGGTGCCTCCTCGCTGTACCTGGTGCTGAAGGTGGGCCTGACCGTGAGCGCATCGATCCCGGTGGCCGTGATTGCCATTACCTTGTTCGGCCTGGCCAAAAAAGTCGGCGGCAAGGATTCGACCATCCTGGAAAACAGCATCACCCAGACTGCCGGTTCGGCCGGCGAATCGATTGCCTTCGGCCTGGGCGTGACCATGCCGGCGATTATGATTCTGGGCTTCGACCTGGAGATCTCGCGCGTCATGCTGGTGGGCGTGCTGGGCGGCCTGCTGGGCATTTTGATGATGATTCCCATGCGTCGCACCATGATCGTGGACCAGCACAAGGAACTAAAATACCCGGAAGGCACCGCGTGTGCTGAAGTGCTCAAGTGCGCAGCGACCGAAACCTCGCGCGAGGCGGCGGGCGAAAGCCGGGTCGAAGGCTCGGACGCGGCGCGTGACGCCAAGCGGCGCGCCATGATCATCTTTGGCGGCTTTGCCGTTGGCCTGCTGTACAAGGTGGCCAACATCTCGTTCAAGGGCTGGAAGGACACCGCCAATTTCGAATTTGGCGCGCCCCTGAAAGCCGGTTCGGTCGGCGCCGAGATCTCGCCCGAACTGCTGGGCGTGGGCTACATCATCGGCCCGCGCATTGCCATGACCATGGCTGCGGGCGGGGTGTTGTCGTACCTGCTGCTGATCCCGATGATCAAATTCTTCGGCGATTTGCTGACGGTACCTGTCTCGCCGGGCACCATGCTCATTCGCGACATGACCGCCAACGACATTCGCAGCGCTTATGTGCTGTACATCGGCGCCGGCGCCGTTGCAGCTGGTGGCTTGATCAGCCTGGCGCGTGCCATGCCCACCATCTGGAACGGCCTGAAAGCCGGTCTGTCTGGCATTGGCAAAGGCAGCGTGGCCGACGAATCGCTGCGCACCGACCGCGATATTCCCCTCAAATGGGTACTGATTGGCTGCCTGGGCATCATCGCCGTGATCTCTCTGGCCACGCCGCTGCACATGAACTTCCTGGGCGCGCTGTTGATTCTGGTATTCGGCTTCCTGTTCTCCACGGTGTCCTCGCGCCTGACAGGCGAAGTCGGTTCCTCATCCAACCCCATTTCAGGCATGGCCGTGGCCACACTGCTGTTTACCTGTCTGATCTTCCTTCTGATGGGCTGGACCGGCGGCCAGTACTACGTGACGGCGCTGTCGGTGGGCGCCATTGTCTGCATCGCGGCCAGTAACGCGGGCACTACCTCGCAGGACTTGAAGACCGGCTACCTGATCGGCGCGACGCCGCGTCTGCAGCAGTACGCGATTCTGGGTGGCGCATTGGCGTCGGCACTGATTCTCGGACCGATCCTGCTCAAGCTGAACGACGCCAGCACCGTGTACGTACCGGCGGCGCAGGTTGCGCCAGGCTTGAAAGTCGATGCCTCCAGGCTGACCGTGACGGCCCAGCTGCAAGGCCCGCAGGCCGCCAGCGACAGCAAGACCTACAAAGTCTGGCAAAAGACCGACACCGTTGGTGGCCCGTCGGGTAAATATCTGGTCGCCGACGATGGTTCGCTGGCCTACCTGGTCGACCCGGGCATCAACGGCACCCATACAAAGCGTCCGGATGGTTCGGAAGTGAAGAAATACGATGCGCCGAAAGCGGTGCTGATGTCGTACATCATCAAGGGCATCCTCGATCAGCAACTGCCTTGGACGCTGGTGCTGCTGGGCGTGATGATCGCTGTGGTGCTGGAAATGGCCGGCGTGCAGGCGCTGGCGTTCTCGGTGGGCGTGTACCTGCCGCTGGTGTCGACTGCGCCAATCGCCGTCGGTGGCGCCATTCGCTGGCTGGTCGACCGCCGCAACAACAAGCTGGCGCATAACGCGGCCATGACCGAAGAAGAGCAGCAGCAGGCAGGCGACCGCAGCTCGGGCGTGCTGCTGGCATCGGGCTACATCGCCGGCGGTGCGCTGGCCGGCATCATCATCGCCATCACCGCAGGTGTGCTGACCGACTTCGACACCATGATGACCAAGTGGGCGGAAGCGGCCAACCCGTTCTTTGCCGGCGCCAGTTCCGATCTGCTGTCGCTGATTCCTTATGCTGCCCTGATGCTGCTGCTGTACTGGGTGGCACGCGAGAAGAAAGCGCCATAACAGGCGTGGGCGGACGGGCTGGCGCAAGCTGCCCCAAAAAAAAGCGGAAGGTGCTGTTGGCACCTTCCGCTTTTTTAACGCCGGCTGCCCGGGGGTCAGACGAAAGCCAGATCGTGCTGGCGAATCAGATCGTCGATGAAATCGTCTCTGTGACCGAACTGGTAGCCGAGCGATCTGGCGCGGCTCATGTCCATCACAAACGGGGCAGGGTAATCAAAAGGACTGAGCTGACCGGGGGCGGCGGCTTCCGTCGCCGGGATTGCGCGCACGGGCGTATCGAGCACCTGGCCCACGCGCTGGTACAGATCGAAGGCCGACAGGCCGCCCTCGCAAGCCGCATTCACGGGGCCGGTAAAGTCGCGCGTACCTGTCCACACCAGAAAATCGCTGATGATCTGCGCGCTCATGAACGAGGTGGCAGCGGCAGCGCTGGCGTAGCGCAGGGCGCCGTACTGGCGCGCCAGGTCCACATAATGCGCCAGGCGGCCGGTAAAGTCCTCCGAACCGGCCAGGACATGGCCGATGCGCACTGTGACCAGTGGCAGCGACCCGTCCCGGTATAAATAAGCCTCGGCCTGTACCTTGCCCATCACATAGCTCTGGGTTGCAAGGCGCGGGTCGTGCCATGGATATTGGGTGTCGATGGGTTGCGCCAGCACATTCAGATCTGCTTCCGCGAAGGGACGGTCCTGCTGACCGAGCAGGGAGCGGTACACCTCAATGGTGGAGGCGACGATATAGCGCTTGGCGCGGCCGGCAAAGACACGTACCGCAATGGCCGCGTCGAGCGGCGAATAGCACATCTGGTCGTACACGATGTCATAGGGCGGCGCGTCGCGGAAGGCGGCCAGCATGGCGCGTTCATTGCGGCGGTCGACCCGGATGCGGGAAATGCGCTCGCCAAACGGGTCTGGAGCGTGGCCGCGGGTGGCGATGGTGACCTGATGACCGGCTGCCAGCAAACGCTGCACCAGCAGCTTGCCAAAATACCGCGTTCCCCCGATAACCAATATATTCTTGCGCATAGCATTTCCTTGTCTGATCGAGTATATTTTCTGCTCAGCAGAAAGATTCAACAACCGAGAAATATTGACGCTTTGAATAAGAATAACTTAGCCTTGGAGTTTCCTTGAAACATCTTCGCAGTCTATCCGGGCTGCTGGACTTCGAATGTGCAGCGCGCTGGGGCAGCTTCAAGCTGGCCGCGCAAGAGCTGCACAAGACACCGGCGGCGATCAGCCAGCAAGTCAAGCACCTGGAAGAATCGGTGGGCTTTGCGCTCTTCATCCGGCACCCGCGGCACGTGACGCTGACGGCCAAAGGGCAGGAACTGGCGATCACGGTGGGGCGGCTGCTGGGCGAACTCAGTGCCAAGGTCGGCGCCTTGCAGGGTGGGGACGAAGAAGCCATCTTGCGTATTTCGACCACCCACTCGTTTGCCATCAAGTGGCTGGTACCGCGCATGCATCGATTCACCAAGCTGTACCCGGAGCTGGACATCCGGCTTGACTCGAACGACGCCCCGGTCAACCTGGACGACGACACCACCGACGTGGCCGTACGGTACGGCCCGGTGAGCGATGGCGACCCCGACATCCTGTTCCACGAGCGGCTGATTGCCGTCTACAGCCCCGACCTGCTGGCGCCAGGGCAAAGCGAGCTGACGCTGGCGGACCTGCCGAATTTTCCGCTGCTGTATGAAAAGACGCCCGAATCCTGGCTCAAGCTGCTGAACGAAAACAAGGCCCTGAAGGGTAAATACGACTTCTCCCGAGGCTACAGCCACTGGGGCGTGCTGGCGCAAGCGGCGGTGGCTGGGCAAGGAATCGCCCTGGTCGCTTACGGCATCGCCGCCCAGGACATCCTGAAAGGCTCGCTACGCAAGATCAACTGCCGCAGCGCCCCGTTCGGCAGCGGCTACCGTTTCCTGGTCAACCCGCGCAAGCAAGACATGCCAAAAGTCCAACGCTTCCGCGCCTGGCTAGTTGCCGAAATGAACGAAATGAGCCGCACCCTCAACTAAGGCGCTTAGCCCCCATTCTGCAATTGTTTTTTAATCGGGGTCAGACCTCAATTCTGCAATTGTTTTTTAATCGGGGTCAGACCTCGATTTTGCAACGTTTAAACGGGGACAGACCTCGATTTTGCAACGGAAAAGGCGCTGTATCTGTGATGAATCGGACCGTATTCACGGGAAAACACGAATGTTTGAAAATCGCGGGCATTTTTTGACGACTATTGCACGGCCATGGAACAAATGATGGGCCATTCCCTTGCAAATTTGAGGTCTGACCCCGATTAAAAAACAATTCCAGAAATGAGGTCTGACCCCGGGGGCAACGGGGTCTGCACCCAGGATGTAAAAACGGCGGCCAAGCGGCCGCCGTTCGTTTTGTTGCGTCGGATGTTACTTAACGCCGTGCATCAGTTTTTGGATCAACGGTGCCAGCAGGAACAGGATCACGCCGCCAATCATCAGCGACCAGAAGCCGAAGGTGTAGCCGGACAAAGCGGAGCCGATCGACATGCCGGAGTCGCCCGACACATGGCTGGCAAAGATGCCCGACAGGTTGTTGCCGATACCGGTAGACAGGAACCAGCCACCCATGCCCAGGCCAACCAGACGGGTCGGGGCCAGCTTGGTGACCATCGACAGGCCGATAGGCGACAGGCACAGCTCGCCGATCGACTGGATCCAATACACAGCGAACAGGGTCCAGAACGGGATCTTGTTGATGGTTGGGTCAACCAGGAACGTCAGGGCGTACATCAGCAGGCCGAAAGCGAGGCCGTTGAACAGGATGCCCAGGCCGAATTTGCGTGGAATCGAAGGATTCACGTTCCTTTTGCCCATGGCAACCCACACCCAGGCGATGATCGGTGCGCAGGCGATGATGGCGACCGAGTTCACGCTCTGGAACCAGGCGGTCGGGAACACATCCATGCCCAGCGCGCCGGTACGGTCGACCACTTTTTCGGCCAGGAAGGTGAACGAGCTGCCTGCCTGTTCGAAGAACATCCAGAACAGGATGTTGAAGGCGAAGATGATCATCATGGCGATCGTCTTGTCGCGTGACACCGCGCCTTCTTTGATGCCTTCGACCATCAGCATCGCGGCCAGGATCAGGAACAGGATCGTCAGCACGATCTGCAAATTGCCGGCGCCTGCCTTGAGCAGGAAATACATGACCGGAATGACCAGCAGGCCGCCGATGACAACCATGACCATGCGCATCGGGTTCTTGGCTTCGCCTTCCGGCGCGCCAATGCCTTTCAGGCTGGCGCGGCCGATGTAGAACCACACCAGGCTGATCAGCATACCGATGCCGGCTGCGAAGAACACGACCTTGTAGGCCGGGGTGTCGCCGACGTTGAAGACTTTCTGAGCCAAAATCTGGGTGAAGATCGGGGCCAGAAATGCGCCCGAATTGATACCCATGTAGAAAATGGTGAAGCCGGAATCGCGACGGGTGTCGTTCAATGCATACAGCTTGCCGACCATGGTCGAAATGTTCGGTTTGAACAGGCCGTTACCCACGATGATCGTCGCCAGGCCCAGCTTGAAGATGTCTTCATTGGGTACAGTGATCATGAACAGGCCGGCGGCCATGAAAATGGCGCCGATCAGAATCGAGCGCTGGTAGCCGATGACGCGGTCGGCCACATAACCGCCGAAGACGGCGCCGGCATACACCAGCGCGAGGTAGGAACCGTAAGTCAGGTTGGCGGATTGCTCGCCAGCTGAATTACCGCCGTAGAACTGGGTCACGATGTACAGGACGAGCGCCCAACGAATGCCGTAGAAAGCGAATCGCTCCCAGAATTCGGTCATGAACAGCATCCACAGGGGGCTAGGGTGCCCCATGATCTGCTTAAACTCGGGAATGACGACTTCCTTGTTCGGTGTTGAAGTGGTACCGCTCATCCGGTATCTCCTGGATTATGGTTATGGGGATGGATTGTTATTATGAAGACCAGAACTTGTGGCCCCGGCGCTCCAATAGGGCTGCATTCTAATGTAAATCGGTCATGCCCAGCCACTTTTTGCAAAGTGTGCTAGATGCGCGTGTAAATGCGCTGTCACATGCACAATATAAACTCCGCCACGCACTGTCTTGACTTGTCGTATATTGGCATTGCAGACTAGATTGAACTTTAGGAACCACACAAGGAATGCGCACTATGGAACACGACGTTGTCGATACCCTGATTTCCCCGGAAGGCCAGCTGGAAGTACTCTCCAAAGCGGAAGTCTTCAAACTCCTCGACACCAGCCAGGGCGGCCTGTACCAGATTTTCCGTAACTGCGCGCTTGCCGTGCTTAACTGCGGCAGCTCCATCGATGATGGCAAGGAGCTGCTGGAACGCTACAAATCGTTTGAAATCAGCATCGTTCAGCGCGAACGCGGCATCAAATTGGAAATAAAAGGCGCACCTGCGATCGCTTTTGTCGATGGCAAGATGATCAAGGGCATCCACGAGCACCTGTTTGCCGTGTTGCGTGACATTGTGTTCATCAGCAGCGAAGTCAATGACAACCCCAAGTTCGACATGACGCGCACCGAAGGCATCACCGATTCGGTCTTCCATATTCTGCGCAATGCGAACGTGCTGCAGCCGCAGCGCAACCCGAATCTGGTGGTGTGCTGGGGCGGCCACTCGATTAACCGGGTCGAATATAACTATTCGAAGGAAGTGGGCTACCAGATGGGCTTGCGCGACCTGGATATTTGTACCGGTTGCGGCCCGGGCGCAATGAAGGGACCAATGAAGGGCGCCACCATTGGCCATGCCAAGCAACGCCTGGCGCGCGGGCGCTATCTGGGCATTTCCGAGCCGGGCATTATTGCGGCGGAGTCGCCCAACCCGATTGTCAATGATCTGGTCATCATGCCCGATATCGAAAAGCGCCTGGAAGCGTTTGTCCGCACCGGTCACGGGATTATCGTGTTCCCGGGCGGCGCAGGCACGGCCGAGGAGATTCTCTACATCCTGGGCATCCTGCTCCATCCGGATAACGCCGACATGCCGTATCCGCTGATTTTCACGGGCCCTGAAACAGCGCGCGATTACTTCATCCAGATTAATCAGTTTATCGCCGATACCCTGGGCGAGGAAGCGCAAAAGCGCTACAAGATCATCATCGACGATCCCGAAATGGTGGCGCGCGAGATGCAGCAGGGGATCAAGCAGGTGCGCGAATTCCGCAAGTCGCGCAGCGATGCGTATTATTTCAACTGGCTGCTCAAGATCGACGAAGAATTCCAGCGCCCGTTCAAGCCCACCCACGAAAACATGCGCAACCTGAGCCTGCACAAGAATCAGGAGAAGCATCTGCTCGCTGCCAACTTGCGGCGCGCGTTCTCGGGTGTGGTGGCCGGTAACGTCAAGGACGAGGGCATTCGCGCCATCGAAAAATTCGGTCACTTCGAAATCCACGGCGATCCGGCCGTGATGGGGCCGATGGACGCACTGCTGTCATCGTTCGTGGCGCAAAGCCGCATGAAGCTGCCTGGTAAAACCTATACGCCTTGCTACAAGGTGATCCAGTAAGCCTTATGCGAACGCGGTCCCGGCAAGCGCTAGCTTGTCGGGATTGCGTACGATGTAGATGGCGCTGATGCGCGCACCCTCGAAGGCAAACGACATCACGGTGTCGGCCTTGCCGTTGACTGTGCCCAGCAATCCCGGCAAGCCATTGATGGTCGCGCTTTCAAAGGCGATCTGCGGGTGGCGTTCGGCAAAACTGGCGTAGAAGCGCGCAATTTTATCCGCACCCACCACCACGCGCATCGTCGCCAGCACCTTGCCCCCACCGTCGCCGGAGAAGATGGCGTCGCCCGTGAACAGGCTGGCCATCAGGGCGCGGTCGCCACTACGCATGGCCTGGGCAAAGCGGCCCAGCACATCCAGATGCACCGCAGGGTCTACCGCAAAACGCTGTTTGTCGGTCTGGGCCCGTTCGCGCGCGCGGTGCAGCAGCTGGCGGCAGGCCGCTTCGTTCTTGCCCATGATGGCGGCAATGTCCACATAATCAAAGTCAAATACGTCATGCAGCAGGAAGACTGCGCGTTCTTCTGGTCCTAGCCGCTCGAGCATCAGCATAAAGGCGGTCGATACATCACCGAGCAGTTCCAGCCGCATTTCAGGGGAGTCGGCTTCGTGGGTGATCAGCGGCTCCGGCAGCCACGGGCCGATGTAATCTTCGCGTTCCTGCTTCAAGCCACGCAGACGGTCGATGCACAGCCGGGTGACGATGGTGACCAGCCAGGCATCGACGCTGGCCAGATTGGGCGGGGCTTCGCCGCCGCTCCAGCGCAGCCAGGCTTCCTGCACCATGTCGTCGGCATCGGCGCGCGACCCGAGCATGCGGTAGGCAATGCCGAACATGCGCGGGCGCATGCGTTGAAACTCGGTCAGCGCACTTGTCGAAGTATTTTTCATTGTTTTTTGCCTTGGCTGTCACAAGAGGAGCGGCCGTTTCGTCTAATCCATGTAAGACGAATAAAAGCAAACTGTAAACCACTTTGAAAAAGGACGCATCATGGAACGCCTCAATTTTTATACCGCCTCGCCGAAAGCCATCAAGGCATGGATGGCACTTGAGACCTATCTCGCGGAGTCGAGCATCGAGAAGCCCCTGGCCGAACTGGTGCGCTTGCGCAGCTCGCAGT
Organism: Massilia sp. CF038; assembly: GCF_900129765.1. Classification (GTDB taxonomy): domain Bacteria; phylum Pseudomonadota; class Gammaproteobacteria; order Burkholderiales; family Burkholderiaceae_D; genus Telluria_A. Next base: position 123,120 of record NZ_FQWU01000002.1, on the reverse strand, counting down.
TGAACGGCTGCGCCTTCTGTGTCGACATGCATGCGGCAGATGCACGCAAGGATGGCGAGACTGAGCGCCGTCTGTATGCGGTGAGCGTGTGGCGCGATACACCATTTTTTACCGAACGCGAACGCGCGGCCCTGGCATGGACCGAGCAGATGACGGGCATCGCACAGCAGCACCCGCACGACGCCGATTTCGAGGCGCTCAAGGCACACTTCAGCGCACAGGAAATGGTGGATCTGACCGTGCTGATCTCCACCATCAACGGCTGGAACCGTCTTGCCATCGGCTTTGGCAAGATGCCGGCGCTGTAACTGGCGTCAGCGTGGTACCTGGCTGATGTCGTCAATTTCAATGCGCGGCTGGGCGTTCATGTGGTGCCGGAATACCGATGAAGCCTCGTAGGCCTTGATGCGCGCCCGCATGATCGACCCCAGCGGTCGGTGTTCGTCTATGCAGTGCCACGGGTTGAATGACAGAATGTCGTCAGCGAACACGCGCCGCGCCGGGCTGTATGCCTCTTGCGGCGGGATCGTCAGGCGCGCCACTGGCTGATACGGCGACAGATCCTGCGGCCAGTCGATGGATGCGTCTTCAATCGGCATCTTGTCGGTGCCCGTGCACAGCTGCGCGCGCAGCTCGTACTCGGCGCCCTGGTGGCGGAAGAAGTCGACCACCAGATCACGCAGGGCGGAGTCGCCGGCGTCGTTGTCGATAAGCTGACCTGTCAGTGCGCGTACGTTGGCCGACAGCGGCGCGGCGCACAGCTTGGCCACGTAGTCGCCATAGCGCACTGCCGCCATGCTGAAGAAGGTCTCGCCCAGGATGTGGGTGTTGGGCGCGCCGACAGTATCGATGGTCGGGTTTTCGATACCAAAGGCGTGCAGCGCCTTGCTGCCGCCGCGCGCCAGCGCCGCAAAAATGCGCTTGGTGGTGTCCGAATCGTCCATGTGCTTTTCCAGCAGCTTCTGGGTTTGCAGGTAGGCTGCGGCGTGTCCAAAGGCGATGACGGGATGGTTCACCAGTAGCAGGTCCTGCGTGCTGGCCTGCTGCCGTTCAGGTAGAAACTGGTGGCCCTGCACGCCCAGCATTTTGATTGCCATGCCGCGCGGGGAGGGCACTTTGTCGCTGTGTACATCGCCAGGCGCGGTCGACAGGCGCAGTACCACGGGGTAGGTGGCGGGGCGCGCAAACACACCCTGGGCCAGATGCGCAGGCAGTTGGTCGTAGATGGTCACTTCGCCCACCAGCACACCGTGGCTCTTGGCATGGGCATCGCGCGTGGCGTGGCGGTGCTTGTCGAACACGCGTTCATTCACCCGCATCATGGAGGCGACCACGGCGTCAATGATGGCGTCTTCGTTTTCCTGCTTTTGCTCCAGCGCGTCGTGGTAGCGAATGTACTCGGTCATGCGGTCCCCTTTACCTTGTTCGTGGTATTGCATCGGAGACAACAGTCTAGCGCGCGCCCTAGTGCGTTCGTTAGAGGACGCGGTCTAAAGACCGGTTATTTTCGTGACCGCTGGGGTGGGGCTGCGGGATTGAACTCCATCGACCAGATGACCGCGTTGATCTTCCAGCCGTCCTTGTCGCGCACCATTTGCCAGGATTGCTTGCCCCAGTTGGACTTGTAGCCGTTCTCGATGAAGGTGTAGTCGAACCAGACCTGGGCCACATCGCCGTCAGTGTCGATCTTGACCTTGTCGTTCGTCTGTTCGACGGGCAGTGGGTTGTTGACGATCCCGTCGATGAATTTTTTTGGATTGCTTGAGGTGTACAGCTTGGCGCCATCCGGTGCGCTGGCGTTGCGCTTGTTGGCGTTTTCCCATTCGAGGCTCTGGTCGGTGGTCACGCCAATAAAAGGTACTGCGCCGCCGAAAAACAGCTTGAGAAAGGTGTCACGGTCCTTCTTGATGATGGCGTTGCGATAGCTGTCGACGATTTGCAGAATACGTTCCCGGTCCTCCGTGGCGGTGGCCGGGGCCGCAAGGGCCGCGGGCAGCAGTGCGCTCAGTGCGGAGAAAATCAGTGCGCTGGCCAGTAAGTTTTTCATGCGGTCCCTGTCAATATGCGATACAAAAAAAAGGGCTCCCTCAGGAGCCCTTTTATCTTACTCTTCGCGGCGCAAGTGCGGGAAGAGGATCACGTCGCGGATGTTTGGCGAGTCGGTGATCAACATCATCAGGCGGTCGATGCCGATGCCGCAACCGCCGGCTGGTGGCATGCCGTATTCCAGCGCACGGATGTAGTCGGCGTCGTAGAACATGGCTTCTTCGTCGCCTGCGTCTTTGGCTGCAACCTGCGCCAGGAAGCGGGCTGACTGGTCTTCGGCGTCGTTCAGCTCCGAGAAGCCGTTGGCGATTTCGCGGCCCACCATGAACAGTTCGAAGCGTTCGGTGATGCCGGCGGTGGTATCAGAGGCGCGCGCCAGTGGCGACACTTCGGCCGGGTAGTCGATGATGAAGGTCGGCTCCCACAGCTGCGCTTCGGCGGTTTCTTCGAACAGCGACAGCTGCAGTGCGCCCAGGCCGGAAGTCGAGAATGGCTTGACGCCGAACTTGAGCAGTTCAGCCGTCAGGAAAGCCATGTCGTGCAGCTGTTCATGGGTGTAATGCGGCGCGAACTTGTTGATCGCCTGGACGATGGTCATGCGGTGGAATGGCTTGGACAAGTCCAGCTCGCGCCCGCCATAGGTCAGCACTGCGGTGCCGTGCGCATCGACTGCGGCCTGGCGAATGACTTCTTCGGTAAAGTTCATGATCCACTGGTAGTCGGTGTAGGCCGCATAGAACTCCATCATGGTGAATTCCGGATTGTGGCGCGGCGAGACACCCTCGTTGCGGAAATTGCGGTTCACTTCGAACACGCGGTCAAAGCCGCCCACCACCAGGCGCTTGAGGTACAGCTCGGGAGCGATACGCAGGAACATTTCCATGTCCAGCGCGTTGTGGTGGGTGATGAAAGGTTTGGCCGCGGCGCCACCAGGAATGGTATGCAGCATCGGCGTTTCCACTTCCATGAAGTCGTGCTTTTCCATGAAGCGGCGGATCGAAGACATGGCGGCGGTACGGGCCTTGAAGGTGCGGCGCGTCTCTTCGCTCATGATCATGTCGACATAGCGCTGGCGGTACTTGGTCTCCTGGTCGGCCAAGCCGTGGAATTTGTCTGGCAGCGGACGCAGCGACTTGGTGATCAGGCGCAGTTGCGCGACCTTGACGGTCAGTTCGCCGGTCTTGGTCTTGAACAGCGTGCCTTCGACACCCAGAATGTCGCCCAGGTCGTAGGTGCGCAACGCTTCCATGGCCGCTTCGCCGGTGGCGTCGAGCGTGACGTAAATCTGGATGCGGCCGTCGGCGCGCGGGCCGGACGAATCCTGCAGCACCGCAAACACCGCTTTTTTGCCCGCTTCGCGGTGCAGCATCATGCGGCCAGCCATGACCACCGACACGACGTTCTCTTCGAGTTCCTCGCGCGTTTTCTCGCCATATTGCGCCACCAGATCGGCCGCCTTGTGCTGCGGGCGGAAGTCGTTCGGGAAAGCGATGCCTTTTTCGCGGATGGCAGCGAGTTTGACGCGGCGCTCGGCGATGATCTTGTTTTCGTCGGCTGGAGCAGCGGCTTGGTCTAGGTTATCCGTAGTCATGATGGGTGTCGTTCGGTTTTTGTTGGGTTATGCAGGGAACAGTTCGTCGATCGTCAGCTGCGAAAAATCGCTGGCGATATGAATCACGTTGTCGAATTCGGCAAAGGCGGTGGCGGGCAGGGTGGTCGTCAGCACCACGCAGCGCATGCCTGCGCGACGCGCCGCTTCCACGCCCAGCGGCGCGTCTTCAAACACGATGCAATGCTCGGGCGCGACGCCGCAGCGTTCGGCCGCCAGCAGGAATACGTCTGGATGCGGCTTGCCGCGCGCAACATCGGCGGCACCGACGACATGGTCGAAATGGCGGCGCAGGTCCAGCCCGTCCAGCGTGAACGTGATGTTTGCGTTGGGCGCGGCCGTGGCCACGGCCAGCGCCACGCCGCGCAGCTTGGCTTGTGCAACCAAGTCGTCGAAACCGTCCACCGTTTTGCGGTGCGGTTCGTACAGCTCGCGGTAGACCGATTCCTTTTCCAGGTTCAGGGCATGGACTTCTTCGTCCGGCAGCTCGTCGCCGAGATGCGAACGGATGATCTCCTTGCCCTGGCGGCCTGCGGTGGTGCGAAAGAATTCGTCGGCATCAATCGCCTTGCCGCGGCGCTGGAAGAACGTGATCCAGGATGCCGTGTGAAAGGACATGTTGTCGACGATCGTGCCGTCCATGTCAAAGATGAATGCGCGCTTGGTCATCGCTTACACACCTTGCTTCAGCGAGGCCGAGATGAAGTCGTCCAGGTCGCCGTCCAGCACGCCCTTGGTATTGCCGGTCTCGAAGTTGGTACGCAAGTCCTTGATGCGCGACTGGTCCAGCACATAGGAGCGGATCTGGTGGCCCCAGCCCACGTCGGTCTTGGAGTCTTCCAGCTTCTGCTGCTCGCTCATGCGCTTGCGCAGTTCGTGCTCGTACAGCTTGGCCTTGAGCATTTCCATCGCTTCGGCGCGGTTGCGGTGCTGGCTGCGGTCGTTCTGGCACTGGACCACAATCCCGGTCGGCGCGTGCGTCATGCGCACTGCGGAATCGGTCTTGTTGATGTGCTGACCACCGGCGCCGGACGCGCGGTAGGTGTCGACGCGGATGTCGGCAGGATTGACGTCGATCTCGATCGAGTCGTCCACTTCCGGGTACACGAACAGGCTGGTGAACGAAGTGTGGCGGCCGTTGGCCGAGTCGAACGGCGACTTGCGCACCAGGCGGTGTACGCCGGTTTCAGTGCGCAGGTGGCCATAGGCGTATTCGCCTTCGACCTTCAGGGTCGCGGTCTTGATGCCGGCAACCTCGCCGTCGGACTGTTCCATGATATCGACCTTGAAGCCCTTGCGTTCGCAGTAGCGCACATACTGACGCAGCAGCATCGAGGCCCAGTCCTGGGCTTCGGTACCGCCGGCGCCAGCCTGGATGTCGATGAAGCAGTTGTTGGCGTCGAGCTGGCCGCTGAACATGCGGCGGAATTCCATGCCTTCGATGACGCCCTTGATGGTGTCGGCGTCGGCCACGACCGCTTCGAGCGTGTCGCCATCGTTTTCTTCGCGCGCCATGGCAAACAGGTCGTTGGCGTCGGTCAGGTCGTTGGCGGCCTTGATCAGGGTGTGGACGACCGCTTCCAGCGCTTTTTTCTCTTTGCCGAGATCTTGTGCGCGCTTCGGATCGTTCCAGACGGTTGGATCTTCTAGTTCTTCGTTGACCTGTTCGAGCTTCTCTGACTTTTTATCGAAGTCAAAGATACCTCCGAAGTTCGGCCTGACGTTCGGTCAGGTCGTTGAGCAGGGCGGACAGTGCGTTGATGCGTTCGGCTTCCATGGCGTTCCGGTCTTCTTGAATTGGTTAAATCGAACCTTCGATTATACCCCAGCGGCGCTGGAGTGAGAGTGCGGGGTTTGAAGGATGGCCCGTGCCCCTGAAACATCGTCCTCGCGAAGGCGGGGACCTATAGCATGTCCCCGAAGTTGCTTAACTTGCCATGGGTCGCGAGGCGTCGCACCGCCGCCTTCGCGAGGACGATGTAGTGGGGAGTGCTGACCTGGGATATGATCAGCGCACCGAATCTCACATCCCTGACTATGCGTTATCAATTTTGCATTTCCCTCGCTGCGCTGCTGTGCGCCCAAGCCAGTGCGGTCACCCCAGGTTCCACCGCCGTGGTGGCCCTGCTCGAAACCACCGACGTCCACTCGAATGTCCTCGGCTACGACTACTTCCGCCTCGCGCCCGACCCGTCGCTGGGTCTGGACCGAACCGCCACCTTGATCGCCGAGGCGCGCAAGCAGTACCCGAACAATCTGCTGTTTGACAATGGCGACACCATTCAGGGCACGGCATTGGCCGACTACGAGGCGCTGGTCAAGCCGCTTGGCTGCGACAAGACCCTGGCGGTCTATAAAGCCATGAACGCGCTGGGCTTTGACGGCGGCGGCATCGGCAACCACGAATTCAATTACGGCCTGGCCTATTTGTCGCAGGTGACGGGTAATCGCTTCGATGTCGCCGGCGTCGATCCAACCAAGCCGCGCTGCGCCGGACCGAGCTTCCCGCAGGTGCTGTCAAACGTATACAGCATCAAATCGAAACAGCCCCTGTTTGCGCCTTACCGCATCATCGACAAGCAGATCGCCGTGACCGGCGCCGATGGCAAGCCGGCCACCATGACACTCAAAGTCGGCATCATCGGCTTTACGCCGCCCACCATCCTGGCCTGGGACAAGCGCTGGCTGGACGGCAAGGTCTATACCGAAGGTTTGCGCGAAAGCGCGAACAAATTCATTCCCGAGATGCGGGCCAAGGGCGCCGATTTGATCGTCGCCATTTCGCACGGCGGGCTCGATGACAGCGCCTATTCACCCACCATGGAAAACGGGAACTGGCATCTGGCCAAGGTGCCAGGCATTGACGCGATGCTGATCGGCCACTCGCACGACGTGTTCCCCAACGCCGCCAGCAAAACGGCCCAATTCAATTTACCCGGTGTGGACAAAGCCAAGGGCCTGGTGAATGGCGTGCCGACGGTGATGGCGAATATGTTCGGCAAACACCTGGGCGTGATTGGTTTGCACCTCACGCACGATGGCGAACGCTGGGTCGTCGACAAGAGCCGGACCACTGTCGAGGCGCGCGCGGCAAAGCTCGATGATAAAACGTATGTGGCAGCGGATGCCTCCATCGCGGCGCTGGTCGCGCAAGAACATGAGGCAACCATCGCGTACGTCAAAACGCCCGTGGGCGAGACCAAATTCCGGATGTCGTCGTACTTTGCAGAGGTGGGCGACGTTTCCGCCCTGGCCGTGGTGAATGCCGCGCAGGCCGATTATGTGCGCCGCGCCGTCAAGGCAGGGCTGCCCAAGTATGCCAGGCTGCCGGTGCTGTCAATGGCGTCGCCTTTCAAGACCGGCTTTGCCGGCGCCGCCGACTTTACCGATGTGGCGGCGGGACCAATGGCGCTCAATAACGCGGCGGGCTTGTATCTGTATCCGAATACGCTGTATGCGGTCAAGGTCGATGGCGCGCAGTTAAAAGCCTGGCTGGAACGCTCCGCCACCCGCTTCAACACCATCGATCCGGCCAAAAGCGAAGCCCAGGAACTGATCAACCCGTCCTACCCGGCCTTCAACTTTGATATGCCCACATCGAGCGACATCAGTTTCGAGATCGACCTGACCCGCCCCGTGGGCGAACGCATCACTCACCTGGCTTATCGTGGCAAGCCTGTGCGGGACGACGCTGCCTTCCTGGTCGCCACTAATAATTACCGCGCCAGTGGTGGCGGCAATTTCCCTGGCCTCGATGGCAGCAAGACTGTCATTGCGGCGCCGGATACCAACCGCGATGTGCTGATCGCCTACATTCGCAAGACCAAGTCGCTCACGCGCGAGGCGTTTGGCCGTCAGCGCACCTGGCGCTTTGCCAAAGTGCGCACCGCTGGACCAGTGGTGTTTCGCTCGGCACCGGATGTGCTGCCACTGGCGCGCGACGCGGGACTGGACAACGTCTCGCTGCTGCGCGCCGATGACGGCCAGGGCAAGGGCTTTTCTCTGTATCAGATCGATCTGTCCAAGTGAAAGCCGGCTGGATTTCCGCCGCCTTGCTTGGCCTGGCGCTGAGCCAGGCCGTGGCGCGGCCGCTGGAGCCGGGTGATCTCCCCGCCGTGCGCGCGGCAGCGGCCACAGGGTCTGCCGCGGCGCGGTTTGATCTTGGACGCATGACGCGGCAGGGCATTGGCGTGGCGCGCGATCCTGTCAAGGCTTGCGCGCTGATTGCATCGGCGGCCGAAGCAGGCCATCCCGAGGCCATGTTCACGCTCCATTACATGCTGGCCGCAGGGGAGGGGTGCGCCAGAGACGAGGCGCAGGCGCGCGGCTGGCTCGAACGCGCGGCCGAGCGCGAACATCCCGAGGCGCTGCAGCAGCTTGCCCAATACCTGCAGTACGGCACGCTAGGGTATGCGCCCGATCCGGCCCGCAGTGCGCATCTGATGGCGGTGCTGGCGCACGCGATGAAGCACCATCCTCACGCCGATTGAAGCAGGGCGTTGGCGTCCTGGCGCAACAGGCTGTAGATGAAGTGGTCGATGAACACACCGTTATTGAGTTCGGCCTGGCGCAGCATGCCTTCCCAGGTGAAGCCAAGCCGCTTTGCCACGCGCTGGCTGGCCAGGTTGTCGGCCGCGCAGCGCAGTTCGATCCGGTTCAGGTCCAGCCGCCGGAAGCAGTAAGCCAGTACGGCGCGTGCCGACTTGGTCGCCAGTCCGCCACCCTGCTGGCCTGCGCCGATGTAGTAGGCGATGGCGGCTTTGCGGTTGTGCGGTTCAAATTGGTGGATGCGGACAGCGCCACAGAGCTGGTCGCCAGAAAAAATATGCCATTCGCATAATTCGTCTTTTGCGGCACTGTCGATCGCTTGGCGAAGGTGGTGTTGGGCTGCTTCCGGCGTGTTCAAGGTGCAAAGCCGGGGCATGTAGGTCTTCAGATGCGCTTGATTCTCTTGGACCAGGGTGGACAAGGCGTTGGCATGGCTGAGTGAGACAGGAACAAGCGCGATGTCTGGCGATATACGCAGCGTTTCAGTGTTCAGAATTACTCCAAAAATGGCAGTTGACGATCAAATGTGGTGTCGGGGCAAGCCGTCTTTACATTTACACAGTATATAGGTAATGTTGCCTTCTAGAAGCGCGCTTGTGCGCGCAAAAATTTCACTTGAAAGCGAAAAATGAAGAAATTGATTCCAGTGGTGGCGGTTGCGATGTGTGTTGGTCTGGCCACCTCCGGCTGCACCATTGTTGAAACCGGCGAAGTCGGCCTGCGCGTCAATTTTGATAAAACGATAGAAGGCACGGAGCTGGTGGCCGGCAGTTTCAATCAAACCGTGATCGGCAAGGTGCTCACCTTCCCGATCAAGGATGTCAGCGTCGATGTGCGCGATTTGAACCCGCTGGCCTCGGACAATTCAACCATGAAGGATTTTGATATCAGCGTGGTCTATAACATCGTGCCTTCGGCCGTATCTGACCTGTATATCAACAAGAGCCGCTCCTTCCATATGGTGGACAACTCCGGCGATATCTATCTGATGCACCAGTATATTTACCAGACCGCGCGCAATGCCGTGTACAAGACCGCCCGCAAATACGAGGCCTTGAACATGAACGATAACCGCGCCCAGATCGAAGAAGAAATCCAGAGCAGCATGAGCAAGACCCTGGCCGACGAAAAACTGAACGGCGTGATCATTTCGCAGGTACGGGTATTCAGCATGGTGCCAAGCGATGCTGTCAAAGCCAGTGCCGATAATCTGGTACGCGCCAAAAACGAGGAAAAAACCAAGGAAGTCGAAGTCCAGATCGCCAAGAAAGAGGCAGAGCGGATTTCCGCGCTGAATGCCAACGCCGGCGCCATCAGCTACATGCAGGCGCAGGCCCAGATGAAGATCGCCGAAGGCATCGCCGAGGGCAAGGTCCACACGGTGGTGATTCCCTATGACTTCAAGGGAATGGTGAACGTGGGCGGGCCAAAGTAAGCTACACTTTCCTGTCTCTATATTAAGGTTACCGCCATGTCCGTTTCACTGCCGATCGCAAAAAACATGAACGCCAAGCCGGCGCTGTCCCTGGAGATGTTGTCGAGCCTGGTCAACCGGCACGGCTGCATCACCGGCGCGACCGGGACCGGCAAGACGGTGACCTTGCAGACCATCGCGCAATCGCTGTCCAATATCGGCGTGCCGGTTTTCATGGCGGACGTGAAGGGCGATTTGTCCGGCATGGCCAAGGCCGGCGCGGCGTCGGAGAAAATGAAGACGCGCCTGCAGGCGCTTGAGCTTGATGAGCCTGCCTGGGCCGCTTGCCCGGTCACGTTCTGGGATGTATTTGGCGAGCAGGGCCATCCGGTGCGGGCAACCGTGTCCGATCTGGGGCCCTTGCTGCTCTCGCGCATGTTGAACTTGAATGATACCCAGGAAGGTGTGCTGCAACTGGTGTTCAAGATCGCCGATGACAATGGCCTGCTGTTACTGGACACCAAGGATTTGCGCGCCATGCTGCAAAACGTGGGCGACAATGCAGCCGATTACCGCACCACGTACGGCAATATTTCTGCGGCCAGCATTGGGGCGATCCAGCGCGGCCTGCTGGCCATTGAAGAGCAGGGCGGCGACAAATTCTTTGGCGAACCCATGCTCAATATCGATGACCTGCTGCAGACCGATGCGCGTGGCAAGGGTATCGTCAATATCCTGGCGGCAGACAAGTTGATGATGGCGCCCGCCATGTATTCAGTCTTCCTGCTGTGGCTGCTGTCCGAGTTGTTCGAGAACTTGCCCGAGGTAGGCGACCTGGAAAAGCCGAAGGTGGTGTTTTTCTTCGACGAAGCGCACTTGCTGTTCACGGACGCGCCCAAGCAGTTACTGCAAAAGATAGAGCAAGTGGTGCGCTTGATTCGCTCCAAGGGTGTGGGCGTGTTCTTTATTACCCAGAATCCGCTCGACATTCCCGATACCGTGCTGGGTCAGCTGGGCAACCGCGTCCAGCATGCGCTGCGCGCCTATACACCGCGCGATCAGAAGGCCGTCAAGGCGGCTGCCGAAACGTTCCGCCCCAATCCCGCGATCGATACGGCGCAGGTAATTACCGAGCTGGGCGTGGGTGAGGCGCTAGTGTCCTTCCTGGATGAAAAGGGTAGGCCGAATATGGTTGAACGTGCCTTTATCTTGCCACCTGCATCTCAAATTGGTCCGATCGATGCGGCCGCCCGCGAGACGGCGCTGGCGCAATCGGTGGTAGCGGGCGTGTACGAAAAAACCGTCGACCGCGAGTCCGCTTACGAAATTATTTCGCGCCGCACAGCTGCAACGGCAGCGACCGAGAAAGAGGCGCAGATCCGCGCTGAAGTGCCCAAGCGGGCGCCGGCATCGCAACCAGCGCCAGCACCCGCGGATTCGGGCGGCTTTGGTGGCATGATTGGCGGGCTGGGCGATTTGTTTGGCAGCAGCAGCAAACGCCAGACGCCCATGGAAGCAATGGTCAAGTCGGCCGCGCGCAGCATTGGTTCGACCGTGGGGCGCGAGATTATTCGCGGCGTGCTCGGTTCCATTCTGAAACGGCGTTAAACGCCCGCAGCAGCCGTTGCGTTTCTTTTCTTATCTTTGAAAGTCACCATGCTTGTTCGCCTGATCCTGTCTCTGACGCTGGCGTTGCCGACGCTCCTACTTGCAACGCACAGCGCCGCCGCCGAGCCAGGCTGGTTTCCGGTGAACATGCAACTCGGCTGTGTTCCCTTGCAAGATCTTTACGATAATTATCCCGATTTCAAAGGGGTGAAATCACCGTCCGGCGTGGTGGCGATTCTGCAAAAGAATGGTAGCGAGGTAAAGGCGCAGCCCTTTGCCGACATGTACGACTCCGAGGAATATCGGACCGCACATCCGAACGGCGCCGCCAGCGAGACACCGCAAGAACAGGCGATACGCAAGCTGTTCACCAAATCGAACGCGATCATGGTCACATGGAAGCGCGGCAGTGTGGAGGACGGATTGCTGTTTTACACGGAAGCGCTGTGCAAGACGGTCTATCGCAAAACGCCGAGTTGATTCGTGTATTTTTTGCTTGTCATCTGAATAAAAATAAATTACTATCCCCGACCTCAGCAAGCCAACCCACTTTAACGAAAGGAGTCACCATGAAAGTTACTACGTCCAACACTCCTTTTCTGGGTCTGGCTGGTCACGTCCTGCACTAATCGTTAGCGCTTTCAGGACGAGTTCCTCGTCCGCGCGCCGCCACGCCCAATCCCTCGTTTCATCTTTTGGATTGGCATCACATGGGCAATTTTGTTCAAATTATTTCTGATCGCGTTGCGATCATCGCGTCGGCACGCCTCTGGCTCGAAGACGCTGCTGTACAACAACTGAAAACCACGTCGCAATTGCCTGGCATGGCGCGCGTGGTGGGCTTGCCCGATCTGCATCCGGGTCGGGGCTACCCGGTCGGCGCGGCATTTTTCTCGACTGGCCGCTTCTATCCCGCGCTGGTTGGCAATGATATCGGCTGCGGCATGGCCTTGTGGCAAACCGATATCCTCGCCAGCAAGGCAAAGCTCGACAAGCTCGACAAGCAGATCGGCAATCTCGACCGCATCATGGATGAGGATGAGTGGGCGCTGCTGACAGCGCGCGATCCGCTGTTAGTACAGCGCAAAGCAACGCTGACGGCCGCGCTGGCGGACGCCGGTCTTGATACCTCGCATCTGCGTTCGCTTGGCACCATTGGGGGCGGTAATCACTTTGCCGAACTGCAGGTGGTCGATCAGGTCGAATGCGCCGATACGGTGGCGCAAACAGCAATCGAACCGAAGCGCTTGCAGTTGCTCGTGCACAGCGGTTCCCGTGGCCTGGGGCAAGCGGTACTGCGTTACCATGTCGATCAATTCAGTCATGCAGGCCTGGCTGATGGTACGGCGGACGCGCTGGCCTACCTGGCGCAACACGATGCGGCTGTTCAGTTCGCCGAACTGAATCGCCGGGTGATTGCGGCACGGATTTGCCAGCGTTTGCGTTGCGGGGCGGTTCCCGTGCTTGAGGTCAATCACAACACGGTTGTACCCGCGCAAGTCGATAGTGCGAAGGGCTGGCTGCACCGCAAGGGGGCCACACCAAGTGATCTGGGCCCGGTCATGTTGCCAGGTTCGCGCGACGACTACAGCTACTTGCTTGCACCAGTCGCCAACGCTGGCGCATTGAGCCTGCATTCGCTGGCGCACGGCGCCGGGCGAAAATGGCAGCGCACCGATTGCAAGGGGCGTCTGGAGCGCATTGCCACGCCGGCGCAATTGAGCCGCACCTCAATGGGTGGGCGCGTGATCTGCAACGATCGGGGTTTGATCTACGAGGAGGCGCCGCAGGCGTACAAGACTGTCGACAGCGTTCTCGATTGCCTGGTCGGGGCGGGACTGGCGCGGGTGGTCGCTCGCAGCAAGCCGGTGCTGACCTACAAGACGCGTGGGGAGTGCTGCTAATGATCTGGTTGCAAATTACGGCCAATACAGGTCCCATCGAGTGCTGTCTCGGCGTACACAAGGCCCTGAGGGTGATTCATGCCGAGGCCGCACGGGACGGGGTCAGCGTTCGCCTGATCGAAGAAATCGACGGACCGGTGTCGGGCACATTGCGCTCGGTGTTGCTGGAGCTGGAAGATCCTGCTTCAGGCAATGCGGACCGTCTTCTGGCCGAGCGCTGGTGCGGCAGTTTGCTATGGGTATGCGAAAGCCCCTATCGCACTTTGCACAAGCGCAAAAACTGGTTCCTCGCGGGGAGCGCGTTTGTGCCGCCGGACGCCGACGCCGGGCTGGGCGAGATCCGCTACGAAGCGACCCGTGCTTCCGGGCCTGGCGGACAGCACGTCAACAAGACCGATAGTGCCATTCGCGCCACGCATGTGGGCAGTGGCTTGTCCGTTAAAGTGCAAAGCGAGCGCAGTCAGCATGCGAACAAACGTCTCGCTGCGCGCCTGCTGGCAAGCAAGCTGGCGGATTTGGCAAACGCGGCGGTGGCACAGGGCAAGTCTGACCGGCGCCTGCGTCACACGCAGGCCGAGCGGGGCAATGCCACGCGGGTCTTTGTCGGGCCCCGCTTCGTGGAGCGGCCTTAGCGTGCCTGCCTACGCTGCCAGTGCGAGGTGGAAATGGCTGTCGTTGGCGCAGGTATCGCGCTGGCGATGGCGCGGCACGTCGCATACGGAGACAGGCTGTTCGCCAGCAAGCAGGGTAACCATGGCAGGTACATCCATGCTGTTAATGGCTGCCTGAAAGTGGCGGATCCGCTCGCGTGACATTTTTTCCTCGTGCGTCAGACTGTCTCTGTTGTCCAGGAGCCGTCTGCGTGCGCGGGCAAGATGCTGGCGTGCATTGACGGTGGACGTGCCCAGGGCTGCTGCGATATCGGCGTGGCTGCAGTCAAAGGCTTCGTGCAGTACCAACGCCATTTGCTCGGCGCGTGACAGGCATGCCGTTATATGTGCCAGCGCTTGACCGAGAGTGTCACGGCGCAGCAGTTCGTCCTCGGGTGCGGCGGGTGGCGTTTGCCCGATCAGCTCAGTAGCGGTGTGCGCGGAGGCATCATCGCGCGCACGCGTACGCAGACGGTCGATGGACTGGTGCTGTACCACGGTGGTGAGCCAGGCTGCCGGCGTGGCCAGCAAAGCCTGGTTGGTCCGGTGCCACTTCAGGAAACAATCCTGCACCACATCCTCAGCCTCGGCCTGGCTGCCCAGGATGCGGCAGCTGATGGCAATCAGGCGCGGACGCATCTGCGCGAATAGCGCAGTGCCAGAATCGGGACTTGCTTGCATTGTCGATCTCCTTGCAGGGTGCTGGTGCCACTTGACGCTTGTCATCGTCACTATGTGACACATAAATTATTTATTTTTTTCTGTCACATGGGATATCAGCAGGGACGTCAAGCGGTCAGTAATTCAACTTTACCGCAAAAGGACGACGATGACTGTAATTCATCCCATGGCACTGGGGCTGGTGCCCACCGTGATCGAGCAAACCGGGCGCGGCGAGCGTGCCTTCGATATTTATTCCAGGCTGCTGAAGGAGCGGGTGATTTTTCTGGTGGGGGAGGTGACCGAGCAATCAGCCAATCTGATTGTCGCCCAGCTGCTGTTTCTGGAGTCCGACGATCCGAACAAGGATATTTCGCTGTATATCAATTCGCCAGGTGGCTCGGTGTATGCCGGCATGGCCGTGTATGACACCATGCAGTTCATTCAACCCGATGTGTCGACGCTGTGCACAGGATTTGCTGCCAGTATGGGCTCGTTTCTGCTGGCTGCCGGGGCCATTGGCAAACGGTATGCCTTGCCCAATGCCAGAATCATGATTCACCAGCCCCACGGCGGTTCGCAAGGCGTCGCGGCCGATATCGAGATTCAGGCGCGTGAAGTGCTGTACCAGCGCCATCGTCTCAATACCATTCTGGCCGAAAGGACGGGGCAAACGCTGGCGCAAATTGAAAAGGATTCGGACCGCGACAACTACATGTCGGCCAGCCAGGGTGCGGAGTATGGTTTGATTGACCGGGTGTTGACGTCGCGTCAGGCGGCCTGATGGTGGCGGGAATCCGAAACCACCTTATACTGCCGGTTCTCCACCTTGGAATTGCAATGTCGCCAGCTCAAACACCATCTTTTCGCCGCGCGCTGCCCAGCGATATTCCCGCAATGTCCGCCATTCGCCTGGCAGTGAAGGAAAATGTGCTGTCCGACCCCACCCGCGTCACGACCCGCATGTACGAGGACTATCTGGATTTACTGGGCCGCGGCTGGGTGGCAGAAATCGACGGGGCCATCGTTGGATTTTCGTATGCCAACAGCACCGATGCCTCGATCTGGGCCTTGTTCATCGCGCCCGCGTTCGAAGGTCGCGGCCTTGCCCGGCGCTTGCTGGCACTGGCCGTGAGCTGGTTGTTCGAGCAGGGCCAGCCTGCGGTACGCTTGAGTACCGGCGCCAGGACACGGGCAGCGCAGTTTTATGCGCTGCAAGGCTGGACTGTCGAGCGGGAGGACGAAAAAGATACTTACTTTATCCTGCGCCAGTCCGACTGGCAAAGCGGGCAGCGCGCTGCCGCTTAATGCACGTTTTTCTTTTCGGGCTGCACCAGCACGAAGGGACTGACCACCGAGGTCCATAGCGCAGCGTCCGATTCGGTCCAGGTCTGCGCCTGGATGTCGGATACCTTGCCGATTTTGCCCTCTGCCATCCACTTGGCGATATTGTCCTTGTCGTCGTGCGAAATGCGTACGGCTACATCGACCAGATCGAGTTCCTCACTGACGTAAATCACGGTGCCCTGGGCAAAATGGCGCTGCAGTTCAGACCACGGCAGACGGGCGGTTTCACGGTTGACCTTGATGCGCAGGTCGGTATCGTTTTCGGGTTTGGTTTTCATGCTGGGACTGTTGCTTTAAATGGTTTCAATCACGGGCGTAGGGGAGCCGGACCAGGTCAGGCGATACGCTTGCCCTTTACGGACATTGCCGACCAGGGCAGGGCGGAAGCAGGCCAGGCAATTGCCGGCCGGGCGCCGTACACTGGGGTAAATCACACCCATCGAGCCACTGTCGAGCAAGTCGTTGGCCAGCTGCTGCGACTCGATGTAGCTGGTTGGATCGAGGCAGCCTTCGTAGGCTTCGATGCCGCGGATATCGTGGAAGATGCTGGTGAAGTCGGCCAGCATGGCCTGATAGGTGACGCTGTCGTCGAAACGGTCGATTTCCATGTATTCCACCGTCTTGTGGAACGTGATTTCGGCCAGCGAGGTTTCGACTTCGAAAGCGCAATACCAGGCGCCGCGTTCGCCGTCATTGAAGCGGCTGCCTTCCGGGCGCGGGTAGGTATAGGCCGCATTGATGATACGGAAATTCGGTACGCCAAAGACCAGTTCGTCCACGCCGATGCCGGGCAGCCCGCCGTACTCGCCGCGCAGGCGTTCACTGGTGGCATTGTCGAGCGTGAACAAGTCGCGCAGCACGGCGTCGCTGTCGGCCAGTGGGGCCAGGACAGAATCTTCAACGTCGGCAAAGCGGGACGGGATCAGGCGGCAGGTATCGAACTGGCGCAGTGTGGTGAGTTTGGGAACGACGGGCAAGATTAAAGACCTCCGCGTCGGGCATCCAGCAATTTCCGGACCATTTGCATGGCCAGCAAGCCGCCGGCCAGCATTTGCGACAGCGGCGTACGGCCGCCAAACACCGGGTTTTTATTCGGGAGGGTGATCCATTCGTCGGCGAGCTTGTCGCCGTAAAGGATGTGCAGGCACTTGTAGATGCCCAATAAATACGATATACGTGTGATGCGGTCGACTTCGAGCACGCGGTCCGGGTTTTTTTTCCACTCGTAGAACGTGGAGGAGGACAGGCCGCCGAGCAATTCGCGCGCGTCTTCGTCGCGCAGCTTCCAGGCGGCGACCAGCTTGAAAAAGCCGATCAGGGCAGACTTGGAAAGCCGTTCGCGCTCGGCACGGGCATTCAGGTCCACCAGTACGGCGGGTTCGAAACGGCTTTTTGGGTAGGCGTAGGCCAGGTTCATGGTGCGATACCTCCGGTTATGGAACCTTTATACTCCAAATCCGGTTTCAGTGCAAGCGCGCGCCGATTTCGGAGCGTTTTCTCTTTCGTTTCCTAATTGTAGGAGCTAGGTATGGGTTTAGCGAAGATTTTCGTCATTGCAGGACTGCTGGGCGGGCTAGGTACGGTGCATGCAGCACCGGGAAGCAATGCGGATCTGAAAAAGCAGGTGGCTGACACGGAACGCGCTTTCGCCGCCACCATGAAGGCGCGTGATCATGCGGGTTTCGTCAGCTTTGTTGCCGATGATGCCGTGTTCTTCAACGGGCCCGAGCCCTTGCATGGCAAGAAAACCGTCGGTGCGTTCTGGAAGAAGTTCTATGACAAGCCCGAGGCGCCGTTCTCGTGGGAGCCGGACCAGGTCGAAGTGCTGGCATCGGGCGAACTTGCTGCATCATCGGGGCCGGTGTACGGACCAGATGGGAAACTGATTGCGCGCTTCAATTCCATCTGGCGGCGCGACCCCGCCGGCAAGTGGAAGATTGTGTTCGACAAGGGCGAGCCGCTGTGCGATTGCAAGAAGCCGGCGCCCTGAGCCCGGCTGCTTTGCAACAGGCGCCTGCCTGAGCCGCTGCCGCGTTACACGGGCTCGGCGTGTTCGACCATCAGTTGCACCCGGGTGACGCCGTTGTATTCATTGGCATCGAGGCGGAATGCCACGCGCGCACGCTCGCCCAGCGAGGCAGTGTGGCCGAACCAGATCGCATCGTACCGTTGTCCATTGCGCTCGAGCTGCAGCTTGAGATGCCGCTCCTTCAGAATGCGCTGGCTGATCACGCGGAATTCGTCGCAGAACACGGGGGGCGCAAAGCCCTGGCCCCATACCTGGCCATCCATCAGGTCGATGAACTCGGTGGTGTAGTAGGCGTCTTCCAGTGGCCCATCCGTTTCAATGATGCGTTCGAGCTGAGGCGCACTGAGCCACGCGCGGCCCACGGCCTCAAACGCTTCCGAGAAGGCGTCAAAGGCATCGGCCCGGATCGTCAAGCCGGCTGCCATGGCGTGGCCGCCGAATTTGTCAATCAGGCTCGGTGCCCGTTTTGATACCAGGTCGAGCGCGTCGCGCAAATGAAAACCGGGGATCGAGCGGCCGGAGCCCTTGATCCAGCCGTCGCTACCGGGGGCGAAGGTGATGGTCGGGCGGTAGAACTTTTCCTTCAGGCGGGAGGCGACAATGCCGATCACGCCCTGGTGCCAGCTGTCATCAAACACACTGATGGTATTGCTCTCGGCGGGTTCGTAGGCGTCCAGGTGGAGCAGAGCGGCGTCCTGCATCTCGGCTTCGATCTCGCGCCGCTTCAGATTGATTTCGTTGAGCTGCTGCGCGATTGCCCAGGCGCGGCCTTCGTCGTCGGTAATCAGGCATTCGATGCCCAGTGACATATCGTCCAGGCGGCCTGCCGCGTTCAAGCGCGGGCCCAGGGCGAAACCCAGGTCGAAGGGCGAGGCGGTGCGCGCCTGTCTTGCGGCCACGCGGAACAATGCCGCCACGCCCGCGTGCATGCGGCCGGCACGCATGCGCTTGAGACCCTGCGCGACCAGGATGCGATTATTGGTATCGAGCTTGACCACGTCGGCCACTGTGCCCAGGGCCACCAGGTCGAGCAGGTTGTCCAGCTTGGGCTGGGTTTGCGCGTCGAACACGCCACGCCGGCGCAGTTCTGCGCGCAGCGCGAGCAGGACATAGAACACCACGCCCACGCCAGCCAGGTGCTTGCTGGGGAAGCCGCATTCGGGCTGGTTGGGGTTGACGATCACGCGCGCGTCGGGCAGGCGGTCGGCCGGCAAGTGGTGGTCGGTGATGACGACGTCGATACCGCGCCGCTTCGCTTCGAGCACTCCGTCGATGCTGGCGATGCCGTTATCGACCGTAACGATGATGTCGGGCGATTTTTCGCGTGCGGTCAGTTCCACAATTTCGGGCGTGAGGCCGTAGCCGTACTCGAAGCGGTTGGGGACGATGAAGTCGACCGTCGCACCCATGGCACGCAAGCCGCGCAAAGCAGTCGCGCAGGCGGTGGCGCCGTCACAATCGTAGTCGGCAACGATCACCATTTTCTTGCCCGCCCCGATGGCGTCGGCCAGGAACACGGCGGCAGCGTCGATGTGCAGCAGGCCGGAGGGTGGCATCAAGGCGGCCAGTTCGCTCGACAGTTCACGCGCGTCGCTCAGCCCGCGCGACGCGTACAGGCGCGCCAGTACGGGGTGCACGCCACTCTGGCGCAGCATTTCGGACGTGCGGAACGAACAAGGGCGGGTGGCAATACGGGTCATGGCAGCAGACGGTCCAGGCTGGGCGAACGCCAGAAGGCGCGCTGCGCCCATGACGAGGTGCTGAATTGCCGCAGGCCATGGCGGTTACTCATGACCATGGTGAATTTGGCTTTGCCGCCGTTGCGCAGTGCTGCCAGCGCAGGTGCAAACAAGGCGTCCTCGAAGCGCTGCATGCTTTCCAGCCAGACTGACCATTCACCCGCAATGGCAGCTTCGCTCAGGTCGCCGCGCAGCAAAATGCTGTCAGTGGCGTCGCCGCTGAAGGGATTGGGCAGTTCGGTGGCCGGGCAATTTTCCATGGCCGACAACCAGGATGGCACGACCGACGCGGCAAACAGTGGCGCCGGCGCAACTGCTGCGCTGGCGTCGGACAAGGCCCATGGCCAGAACGAGTTGATCGAGGCCATGCCGCGCGATTCGCGCTCCACATTGCTGGGATGCTCGAACCACAGCATCTGGATTTCATTTTGCAGTTTGCGGAACTCGGCCGCACCCGGGCCGGTTGGCAGCCAGTCGTTCAGGTTCAGGCCAACAGCCGCATCGGGCGAAGACGTTTCCAGGCCAGTCCAGTCGGCCGCGCGCATGAACCAGGTATAGGCGTCGCCGTAGACCAGCGTTTTGCCGGCTTCGTCGCAGACTGGCTTGGCCGTTTCAAACAAGCCTTTGGCATGCACATTGGACAGCCGCAGCTGGCGCAGATCGGTAATCGACAAGGTGCTGCGGGCAATTTCCACGTGCGCGGGATTGACAATGAACCAGCTGTCGCGACCAGGATCGAGGCCGAAACCGCGCATGGCGGCAGCGGCAAACGCCGGACTGCCGTCGCTGGCGAGAGACAGGGTGCGCGCAAGCCAGGCTTCGTGCGGGAGCACGCGCTGAGTCTCATCAATGGGCAATTCCTGCAGCGATGAGCGGGCTAGCAGGCCGGCCAGGGCGGGCGCCTTCATGGCGCGGATCAGATCGGCTGCAAGTTCGGCAGGGGGAAGGGCGAAGGGAAGAACAAGCGTAATTTGAGTCATGCCCGCATTGTAGGGTAAATGGCAGGTCAGGAAAATGCCATTCGGATACCGCAATGCGGGCACATGGGACGTTTAGCGCGTGCGGCGTGCCTGTCGGGTGCTGCCGAACAGCGCTGCCGCGCCTAGCAACAGCAGCGCCAAGGATGTTGGCTCAGGCACTGCAATTTGCCCTGAGGGAATAATTCTGGTGAGGCCACCGATCAGCTCGCCATTGTCTTCCGCCGCTTGCAGATACAGCAGCATGTCGCTGGGGACCGCGCTGCGAATCACCTGGCCGCTAATCGTGAAGTAGCCGGGCACGATCTCCGGATCCGAAATCAAGGGCGACTGCAGACGGTAGCCATTCAAGTCATAGATGCCGCCCACGCCCGCGCCGCTGAAGTAGAACCCCATTTCGTGGTAATAGCTCTCCTCTAGCAAATCAAACGCATTGAAACTTGTCGGTCCGGTGCCTGGCAGACTATTGCTAGCCGAGGTGATGTTGTTGAAGATCCCGCTTGGGGACATGTTGATCATGCCTGGATTGCCGCCGCCCAGGAAACGGAATTCGTAAAACGCGATGGAACGGTCTTCCAGATCCTGGATGAAATACCCTTCCAGCACCGAGCCGTTGTCCAGCACGGCATTTTGAAAAGTGAATTGCACCCAGCCCGCACACGCGTTAAACGACAGGGTGATGCATGCCAGGAACAGCGCCAGTTTTGCCTTGAACATGAGATTCCCTTAAGTGATTGAAAAGATAGCTTGGTAAGCAATGGCCGTGCCCGTGCGGACTTCTGCTATCGATTCAAAGGCTTAAGGGGAAATCTCGCTAAAAAGTTAAATTTTGTGTAAGTTTGTTCGACATCAAACCGCCGATGTGGCGCCGCTGCTGTTGTCGTCGAGCTCCACATCGCCGTAGGTGAGACCAATCGCTTCCTCGTACCAGGTTTGCACCAGGGCAAGATGCTCACGCTCCTGGTTGAGGGCGTCGGTGAAGTCGTCCACCATGCTATCGATCTCGTGTTCGTCCGCCAGTGCAACCAGGGTCTCCCAGCCAGCCTTGTCGGACAGTTCGGCAGTAATGATGGCGTGCAGCGATTGCGCAATGCTGGTACGCGGGTCGTTCAGCACTTGCACCAGACCCATGGATTCGACCCCGGCCAGGTCGGCACTGGGCGTTTGCGAGGTGGGGTCGCCGCCGAGGGACTCGATTGCTTCGGCGATCATGCGGAAGTGCCGCGCCTCGTCCGCGCGGATTTGCTGCAAGTCTTCGATCGTCATGCTGATGTCGCCATCGAGCATGACTTCGCACTTGGTGATCAGCGCATCGTACAGGCGGGTGCCCGTGCGCTCGAACGCCAGACGCTCGCCTAGCTTGTCGAGCAAGATTTGCGGACTGTCGCCAGTGAGCATTTTGATGCCCATGGTGACGGCGCCCTGCAAGGTGCCCGGCATGGGGACGGACCCAAGCGAATCAGCATTGGCGATGTAGTCGTTGCGCAGGTCGGCGCAGGCCGATTCGTCGCCGGTATCGGTACTGGCAATGGCCGGATCGACGGTTTGCATGGCCTTGCTGTCGAATGGCGACATCTGGATACCCGTGCGGTTCATGCCCATGGAGGTGCTTTGTAAAGACATGGTGCTTCCTTTCAGGTTGAGTTCAGGGCGCGAGGTCGCTGACCGCGCTGGCAATGCTTTTGCGGCTCAGTTCGGTGCCGGGCGTCCATACATAGCCCGAGGCCACCGCTTCGCTGGGGGAACCGTCGGCGTTGAGCTGGTGGCGATATTGGATGGACGCTGCGCTTTCGTTCTGGCGCGGTACGAAGGCCGTGCCGTCGGCGCGCAGGTCGACCTCGTTGACGAGGACCTTGCGCACATACTCGCGCTGACTGCGAAATTCCAGGGGCGCCGCAAAGTCGGTGGTGACAACCTCGGCCGGATCGCGCCGTTCGAACTGCTTGAATAGTTCGCACGCCATGTGAAAGTGGCCCAGCTCGTAGTCGAGAAAGCGTTCCCAGATGGCCTTGACGTGGTGATTGGTCTCTTGCTCCACGCAGCTGTAATAGTTGTAGCACTCGGTGGCCTCGTGCAGCAACCACTGCTCGAGCCAGCTTTCTTGCGGGTCGAGCATGGATTCGTACTGGGTGACGTGCTGCTCTTCCACCGAGGCGATTTCGGCGTACAGCTGGCGCGCCACGGGATCGGAAAACAGGGGGCCGACATTCATATAGTAGTCGTGGGTCTGGTATTCGCTTGCCACTATGGTCAGCGCGTGCAGCTTGGTGAGGAAGGCCGCGTTTTTCGCGTCATACGGCGTGCGCAAGTCATCCTCGGGCGCGCGATGGTGCTCCATGGTGGGGCGGCCATGCAGAACGTCGGTATAACTTTGCAGGATGTTGTTGGCGTCCTTGCCCTCGAGCCGGTCGAGCAGGGCGGAGTAGCGGTACAGATGGTCGAAGTCTTCCAGCAGGCCGAAGCGGTAGACCTGGGCCAGATACGGGTCGGGTTCCTTTTGCGCGATGGCAGCCGTGACCTCGATGGCGACCTGTTCGTAGGCGATGGTGGTTTCCAGCGGTGAATGGTCGGCGGCGATGAGCCAGTTGACCATGGTGGCCTGGTGCTGCTCACAGCGGCGCACCTTGGCCAGGGGCAGGCGCAGCTCGCGGTTAAAGCGCGCGGCCATGTGGCCGAAACGCAGGGCCTCGTTCTCGAGCCCGTTAATGAGGATGACGCGCACCCGCGTAAATGCGTCGTCGTCGAGTTTGCTGATGGGCTTTTGAACCAGGTCGCGCCAGGTGAAGCGCTGCTGGTCAAGCGGGATGCCTTTTGCATCGAATAAGCTGAATGCCATATGTCCTCCCGTTGCTAATGAGGATTGGACTGTCGCAGGCGGGGCCGGGTTCAACCCTTTTTTCAGTCTTGATGCCATGGCGATTCAATTGTGGCAACCCTGTCAAGGAAGTGCTTTGTATGGCACACTTCGGGCTTACTTAAAATACACTGCTGGAGCTCATGAGTCTCACCCATCAAATGCCGTACGAATGGCTGGTCGGGCTGCGCTATACGCGCGCTGGCCGGCGTAGCGGCCGCAACAGCTTCATTTCCTTCATTTCGCTCATTTCCGTGTCCGGCATCGCGGTCGGCGTCGCCGCCTTGATCGTGGTCCTGTCGGTCATGAACGGCTTTCGCAAGGATGTGACCGACCGCATGCTGTCGGTGCTGGCGCATATTGAAGTGCTGGACAAGAATGGGGCCGGCCTGCCCGACTGGCAAAAGACCATGCAGGACGCCTTCAAGAACCCGGCCGTCAAGGGCGCTGCGCCGTTCGTGCAAACTCAGGGCATGCTGCTGCGCGATGGCGTGATGCGCCCGGCCGTGATTCGCGGCATTCTGCCCTCGGAAGAGCCCAAGGTGTCGGATGTGGCCAAGACCGTCAAATACGGTAGCCTGGATGCACTGCAGCCGGGCCAGTTCAACATCGTGCTTGGGTATTCGCTGGCGCGCTCGCTGGGCCTGAACATTGGCGACAAGGTCACCATGGCGCTGGCGCAAGCCCAGGTCACCCCGGCCGGCATGGTGCCGCGCATGCGCTCCTTTAATGTGGTGGGCGTGTTCCAGGCGGGCCACCATGAATTCGATGCCGGCATGGCCTTTGTGCACATGGAAGACGCCCAGAAGATGGAACGGCTGGCCGCGCCGTCAGGCATCCGCCTGCGCATCGCCGACATGCACCAGGCGCCCGACGTCGCCGATGCGCTCCAGGCCAGCATGCCGGGCGAACTGAATGTGCGTGACTGGTCCAAACAGAATAAAACCTGGTTTGCCGCTGTGCAGATCGAAAAAAAGGTCATGCTGATCGTGATGGCGCTGATTATCACCGTGGCGGTATTTAACGTGGTGTCGACCCTGGTCATGACCGTGACCGACAAACAGTCCGATATCGCCATTTTGCGCACGCTGGGGGCCTCGCCCCATTCGATCATGAAGATCTTCGTGATCCAGGGCTCGCTGATCGGCATTTTCGGCACCCTTGCCGGGACAGCGGCTGGCGTGGCCGTGGCGCTCAACATCGACGTGATCGTCCCATTCTTCGAGCGCCTGGTCGGCATTCAGATCCTGTCCAAGGATATTTATCAGTTCAGCGCCTTGCCGTCCGATATGCACTGGATGGATGTCTTCGTCATTGCCGGCATTGCCGTGCTGCTGTCCTTCCTTGCCACCATTTACCCCAGCTTCGCCGCCTCGCGCGTGAAACCAGCGGAGGCACTGCGTTATGAATAACCGCGTCAACGACACCGTCCTTTCCTGCACCGGTCTGGGCAAAACCTTTGTCCAGGGCGAATACCAGATGCCCGTGCTGAGCAAGATCGATTTCCATGTGCAGCGCGGCGAACACGTGGCCATCGTGGGTGCCTCGGGCTCGGGCAAGTCGACCCTGCTGCATTTGCTCGGCGGGCTCGATACGCCCACCACCGGCACGGTATCGCTGCTGGGGCAGGATTTTGCCACCTTGTCGGAAAGCGCGCGCGGCGACTTGCGCAACCAGTCGCTTGGCTTTGTCTACCAGTTCCACCACTTGCTGCCCGAATTTTCTGCGCTCGATAACGTGGCCATGCCGCTCCTGATCCGGCGCGAAAAGCGCGCCGTGGCAGTCGAGAAGGCGGAGGCGATTCTGGCGCGGGTCGGCTTGTCGAAACGCGCTATCCATGTGCCGGGCGAATTGTCGGGCGGCGAGCGCCAGCGCGTGGCACTGGCCCGCGCCCTGGTCACCCAACCCGGCTGCGTGCTGGCCGACGAACCGACCGGTAACCTCGACCAGGCCACCGCGCAGCAGATTTTCGATCTGATGCTTGACCTGTCATCCACGCTGGGCACCGCCTTCGTGATCGTCACCCACGATATCGAACTGGCGCGCCGCTGCGACCGCGTGCTGCGCCTGACCGAACACGGCCTGCATCCGGCCGAATCCTGACTGAGTACCCTATGAGTTTTATCGACACCTTGCCGTATGAATGGACCGTGGGCCTGCGCTACACGCGGGCCGGCAAACGCAGCCGGCGCAACAGCTTCATCTCGTTCATTTCGCTCATTTCAATCAGCTGCATCGCGCTGGGCGTGGCCGCCCTGATCATCGTGATGTCGGTCATGAACGGCTTTCAGAAGGAAGTGACCGACCGCATGCTGTCGGTGCTGGCGCACATTGAAGTCTTCGACGCCCGCGGCGGCATGCCCAACTGGCAGGCAGCGCAGCTGGAAGCCCAGCGCAATCCGGCCGTGACGGGGGCGGCGCCGTTCGCCGAAACCCAGGGCATGCTCATGTCCGACGGCGTGATGCGCCCGGCCATTGTGCGCGGCATTTTGCCTGCCGAAGAAGGCAAGGTGTCCGACGTGCCCAAGCATGTGACCCAGGGCAGCTTCGACACTTTGCGCGCCGGCGAATTCAACATCGTGCTGGGCATCGAACTGGCCAGGGCGCTGTCGCTGAACGTGGGCGACAAGGTCACCATGGCCGTGGCCCCGGCGCAGACCGATTCTGCCGGCATGGCGCCGCACATGGTCAACTTTACTGTCTCGGGCACCTTCGATGTGGGTCACTTCGAATTTGATTCGGGCCTGGCCTTCGTGCACCTGGCCGACGCGCAGTCGGTGGCCAATCTGGATGCGCCGGCAGGATTGCGTCTCAAGCTGGCGGACTTGCACAAGGCGCCGCAAGTGGCGCAGGAACTCAAGCAAAGCATGTCGGGCGACCTGTTCATCCGCGACTGGACCAAGCAGAACACGATCTGGTTCGCGGCCGTGCAGAGCCAGAAGACAATGATGTTCGTGATTCTGAGCCTGATCATCGGCGTGGCCGCCTTCAACCTGGTAGCCATGCTGGTCATGACGGTCACGGACAAGCAGGCCGATATCGCCATTTTGCGCACGCTGGGCGCCTCGCCGCGCTCGATCATGAAGATCTTCATGGTGCAGGGCGCACTGGTGGGTATTGCCGGCACCGCGCTCGGGGTTGGGTTCGGGGTGCTGGTGGCCGTTAATATCGACGTGATCATCCCCGCGCTGGAACGCTTATTCGGCATTCACTTCCTGTCCAAGGATATTTACTTCATCAGCACCTTGCCGTCGGACGTACGCCTTGGCGACATCGCCGGCGTGGGTGTGGTGGCAATGGTGCTGGCCTTCCTGGCCACCCTGTATCCGAGCTATTCGGCCTCGCGCGTGAAGCCGGCGGAGGCGCTGCGCTATGAGTAATCCCGTTCTTTCGTGCGCAGGCCTGGGCAAGACCTTCACCCAGGGCGCCTACCAGGTTCCGGTGCTGAGCAAGGTAGACTTCAGCGTCGGGCGCGGCGAGCACGTGGCCATTGTCGGCGCCTCCGGTTCCGGCAAATCGACCTTGCTGCATTTACTGGGCGGGCTGGATACGCCAAGCACCGGGTCTGTCTCCTTGCTGGGCAATGACTTTGCCAGCCTGTCCGAGAGCGCGCGCGGCGACTTGCGCAACCAGTCGCTGGGCTTTGTCTACCAGTTCCACCATCTGCTGCCGGAGTTCTCGGCGCTGGACAATGTAGCCATGCCGCTGATGATCAGGCGCGAAAAGCGTGCGGTCGCAGTGGAAAAGGCCGAAGCGATTCTGGCGCGGGTGGGCTTGTCCAAACGCGCGATCCATGTGCCGGGCGAGTTGTCTGGCGGCGAGCGTCAGCGCGTGGCATTGGCGCGCGCACTGGTCACGCAACCAGCCTGTGTGCTGGCCGACGAACCGACCGGCAATCTCGATCATGCGACCGCCAACCAGATTTTCGACCTGATGCTCGACCTGTCGTCGACCCTGGGCACGGCCTTTGTGATTGTCACGCACGACAACGAGCTGGCCGGGCGCTGCGACCGCGTGCTGCGTTTGTCCGAACACGGCTTGCAAGCGCAGGCCTGACCATCATGTGGATCGACACCCACTGCCACCTTGATGCGCACGAATTTGGCGCCGAGTCGCTGGACGTGGCGCGCCGCGCAGGCGAGGGCGGGGTGGGCATGATCGTGATCCCCGCGGTTGAGCAAGGCAATTTCGCAGTCGTCGCCAACATGGCCGCGCAAGCACCGAATGCCAGTTACGGTCTGGGTATTCATCCCATCTTCGTGCCCCAGGCGCAGGAATCGGATCTGGCCGCGCTGCGCGCTGCCATCGGCACTGCCATGGCCGACCCGAACTTTGTCGCCGTTGGTGAAATCGGTCTCGATCACTTCATTCCGCTGCTGTGCGAACCGGCGATGCGCGAAAAGCAGGAGCACTTCTTCCGCGAGCAGCTGCGCATGGCGCGCGAGTTCGAGCTGCCCGTGCTGATGCACGTACGCCGCTCCCAAGACCAGGTTCTGAAGCATGTGCGCCAGATACCACCGGCCGGCGGCATCGCGCATGCCTTCAATGGCAGTTTTCAGCAGGCGCAAACCTACATTAACCTGGGCTTCAAACTGGGTTTTGGCGGCGCCATGACGTTCACGCGCGCCTTGCAGATCCGCCGTCTGGCCGCAACGCTGCCGCTGGAGGCCATCGTGCTGGAAACCGATGCGCCGGATATTGCGCCGGCGTGGGTACACCCGGGCCGCAACAGCCCGGAGCAGCTGCCTGCCATCGGTGCCATGCTGGCCGAATTGCGCGGCATCGACGTGGATCAGGTTAAAGCTACCACCATGAGCAATGCCTTTGTGGCCATCCCACGCTTGCGCAGGCTCCTCCAACCCTGACAATCTGGCGGTCGCTAGATATTTCACAAACGTTCAGCCGCTCCGCCGCAAGACACTAGGTGTTTCCCCATTACGGGCCTATTCATGCGATGCGCGATATTGGGCTTTGCAGGCGGTGTTGGTCTACTCCAGACCTGCGCCGAACTGCCAGCTGCTGCCACCAGCGCCGCTCTGGCAGCGGTGGCCGTACTGCTTTGCGGCCTGAAGCCCGTCAGCGCCAAAGCACTGGCTGGCGCACTTGCCGGGTTTTGCTGGGCGGCCCTGCTGGCATCTTTGGCGCTGGGCCACGAACTGGCGCGAAGCGACGAGGGGCGTGACCTCAACCTGACCGGCACCATCGACAGTCTGCCTTATCGCTTTGAGCAGGGTGTGCGCTTCAATTTTGCGGTGGAGGGCGTACGCCAGCGCGATGCGACGGTACCACCGCGCGTCGCACTTGCCTGGTATGGCGCAGGGCCGCTGACGCAGGTCCTGCCGGGTGAGCGATGGCAGCTGACGGTGCGCCTGCAACGCCCGCACGGCAACGCCAACCCGCACGGCTTCGACTATGAAGTATGGCTGCTGGAGCAGGGCGTGCGCGCCACAGGCTATGTCCGTCCCCTGGCAGCAGGCGATGGACGCATCGACAGCTTCGCCTGGTCTGTATCGAATGTGGTGGAGCGCTGCCGGGCCGCGCTGCGCGCCCGCATCGAGCATGCACTGGCGAACAAGCCATATGCAGGCGTCATTGTGGCACTGGTGGTGGGTGACCAGCGCGCCATCGACCAGTCGGACTGGAATATCTTTAACCGCACCGGTGTCGGCCACTTGATCTCGATCTCTGGCCTGCACATCACCATGGTAGCCGCCTTGTTTGCACAGTTGGCGTCGGCGTTGTGGCGCCACTCCTTCTTCACCAACGCGCAGTTGCCGCTGCTGCTGCCGGCGCAAAAGGTGGCGGCCCTGGCCGGGGCACTGGCTGCGCTGCTGTACGTGCTGCTGGCCGGCTTTGGCATCCCGGCCCAGCGCACGCTGTACATGCTGTGCGTGGTGGCCGCTGCCCTCTGGTTCGGTCGGCTGTCCAGCGTGTCGCATGTGCTGTGCGCCGCGCTCGGCGTGGTGGTGCTGCTGGACCCCTGGGCAGTGCTGGCACCGGGTTTCTGGCTTTCGTTCGGTGCCGTGGCGATGCTGCTGTACGCCGGGACCGGGCGCATCGCGCGCAGCAGACCAGGCCTGATGCAGGCCCTGCGCCTTGGCGTGCATGCACAGTTTGTCGCCACGGTCAGCCTGGTGCCGCTCACCATGCTGCTGTTCTCGCAGTTGTCGCTGGCCAGTCCGTTTGCCAATGCGCTCGCCATCCCCCTGATCAGCCTTGTCGTCACGCCGCTGGCCCTGGCGGGCAGTCTGCTCCCTGCGCCCCTGTCGACATTGCTGTTGTCGCTGGCGCACGCGCTAGTGGCTCTGCTGGCAAAGGCGCTGGGATGGATGAGCAGCTTGCCTTACGCGGTGTGGAGCGCGCCAACGCCGCAGCCCTGGGTGTTCTGCTTTGCGCTGCTGGGGACGATCTGGATGCTGGCGCCGCGTGGGTGGCCGCGGCGCTGGCTTGGCCTGGTGGCCTGGCTGCCGCTGCTGTCCGGCCAGCCAACGCATCCCGAACCGGGCCAGTTCAAGGTGACCGCCTTCGATGTCGGGCAGGGGATGGCGCTGCTGATCGAGACCAGTGGACACCGGCTGCTGTACGACACAGGCCCAATCTATTCGCCGGAATCGAATGGCGGCAACCGGGTCATCCTGCCCTACCTGAAAGCACGCGGCATCGACCGTCTGGACGGCATGGTCGTCAGCCACAGCGATGCGGACCATGCCGGCGGCGCGCTCGAGGTGCTGCGCGCCATCCAGCTTGACTGGGTGGCGTCGTCGCTGTGGTTTGATCATCCGATCGTGGCAGCGGCCCCGCGGCACTTGCGCTGTGTGGCCGGGCAGACGTGGCGGTGGGATGGTGTTGCCTTCGACATGCTGCAACCGACGGTGGCAAGCTATGCCGACACGGCGCTCAAACCCAACGCGCGCGGCTGCATGCTGCGCATTACGGCTGCTGGCGGCACGCTGCTACTGGCAGCCGACATCGAGGCGGCGCAAGAAGCGGCGCTAGTCACGCATGCGCCGGCCAGCCTGCGCGCCGATGTGCTGCTCGCGCCCCATCATGGCAGCGGCACTTCCTCGACCCTGGCTTTTTTGCAAGCGGTGCAGCCGCGCGTTGCGCTGTTCCAGGTCGGGTACCGGAACCGCTATCACCATCCCAAGGCCCAGGTATATGCCCGCTACGAGCGCCTGGGAATTGTCCGTATTCGCAGCGACGAGGCAGGGGCGGTCCTCCTCGATTCCGCCTCCGGCCTGGCGCCGCGCCAGTACCGCAGCGAACATGCGCGCTACTGGTACGGCCGCTAGCACAACTAGTGGGTTCCCTCTAATTAGGAATCGAATCGGCCCGAATCGCCTTACAATTTACCGATGAGCAAACCCATCATTCATTTCTCTCACGGTAATAGCTACCCCGCTGGCAGTTACCGGAAGTTTTTCGACTATCTAAGCGATTTTGATATTCGCTCCATCGACATGTACGGCCATGATCCGCGCTACCCGGTCACCGACGGCTGGCCCAAGCTGGTGGAACACCTGATCAGCGCCCTCGAAGAGTACAAGGAACCAGTCATCCTGGTCGGGCATTCGCTGGGCGGCATGCTGAGCCTGATGGCGGCCAAGCAGCGGCCGGACCTGGTGCGCTGCGTTGTCATGCTCGATTCGCCCGTGGTGGCCGGCTGGCGTGCCATGTTGTGGCGGCTGACCAAAAAGCAGTCCTGGAGCGACAATTTTTCGCCGGCCAAATTCTCGCTGAAGCGGCGCAACGTATGGCCGAATGCGAAGGCCGCCCATGATCATTTCATCAGCAAACCGATGTTTGCGGCCTGGGCCCCCGGTGTGTTGAACGACTATCTTGAGCACGGACTGGAGCCGCATCCAGAAGGCGTGCAGCTGCGCTTCAAACGCGAAATCGAGACCGAAATTTACCGCGCCTTGCCGCATCACCTGGGCAGCCTGATGAACGACGACTACCCGGTGCCGATCGGTTTCGTGGGCGGGACAGACTCGGTCGAGCTGCGTCAGGCTGGGCTGACCGCCACCCGTGCGCTGGTGGGAGAGTATTTCAGCGAAATCGAAGGCGGGCACCTGTTTCCGATGGAGTCGCCTGAAAAGGCGGCGCGGCTGACGCGTGACATGATTGCGCGCCTGCTCGCGTCGCGCGAGGGCAGGGCGTCAAGACAGGCGACTTGAGGCCACTTTTCGCGTAAAATCGCGGGAAATTCACCCCCACTAAGAGAATCTCCGCGATGACAATCAAAAGCGATAAATGGATCCGCCGCACGGCCCTGGCCACCGGCATGATCGAACCGTTCGAGCCAGGCCAGGTACGCGAGGCTGATGGCCGCAAGATTATCTCTTACGGCACCTCGTCTTACGGCTACGATATCCGCTGCGCCGACGAATTCAAGGTCTTCACCAACATCAACAGCACGATTGTCGACCCGAAGAACTTCGATTCGAATTCGTTTGTCGATATCAAAAGCGATGTCTGCATCATTCCGCCGAATTCGTTCGCGCTGGCGCGCACCATTGAGTACTTCCGCATTCCGCGCAATGTGCTGACGGTTTGCCTGGGCAAATCGACCTACGCGCGCTGCGGCATTATCGTCAACGTCACGCCGTTCGAGCCGGAGTGGGAAGGGTACGTCACGCTGGAGTTTTCAAACACCACGCCGCTGCCGGCCAAGATTTATGCGGGCGAAGGTTGCGCACAGGTGCTGTTCTTTGAGAGCGATGAAGTGTGCGAAACCTCGTACAAGGATCGCGGCGGGAAGTATCAGGGGCAGCATGGGGTGACTCTGCCGAAAACCTGATTGATCCACGACCAAATGTGCCAGGGCCCCGAAAGGGGCCTTTTTTTTCGCCACTACATCGTCCTCGCGGAGGCGGGGACCCATACCACGTCGCCGAAGTCGCTCAGCGTGCTATGGGTCCCCGCCTCCGCGAGGACGATGTGGGGTGTCGGGAACTTTTACACATTCCGTTATGCGGATTGGTAACTGCCTGATTCTTTGGCAGTATTTACAGCTGGCACGAGATATGCTTTACGTCTGGCAACTAATCTATTGGAAGACACCCGCCATGAAAATTCGTCAAATCATCGCCGCCGCACTGCTGGCCGCTCCTGCCGCCGCCTTTGCCTTCCCCATCGCCGACGCTGGTACCGAAGGTCTTGCTGTACTGGCCGGTAACGGCGCCGTGGTCGCTACCTACCAAGGCAACTCGGCGTCCTACAGCAACGACCTGTACCTGGTCACCGACGACGGCGTCGACAACAACGACATATTCATCTTCAACAATCACACCTCGCCCGTTGGCAGCATGGTCGACTTGGGCGCATTCACCTTCGGCACCGAACTGGTGTTCCGCCTGCACGTGAACAACACCAATGCCGACTACTACACCGGCGCCGCCAGCCGCAACGCCGACAATAGCTTCCACGCCCGCGTGCAGGAAAACTGGGCTTTGAACACGACCCTGGTCAGCTTTGAAGATCTGCTGGGCGGTCCTTTTGATTTCAATGACCTGAGCTTCTCGTTCACCAACACCGCCACCACCCCTGGCCAGGTGCCGGAGCCAGCATCGATGCTGCTGATGGGTTTGGGACTGGCAGGCATCGCCGCTGCCCGCCGCCGCAAAGCAAAATAAGCCGCTCCAAACGTAAAAAAGCCCGGCCGTTTCGCAGCGGCCGGGCTCTTTTTATCAAACGGCTTATTGTTTGACGCAGTCGACGAAGTAACCGCGCTTGCCGTCGACCTCGCGCTTGACCAAGCCGTGCACGTCCGTCTCGAAGCCGGGGAAGCGCTCGTTGAAGTCGCGTGCGAAGCGCAGGTAGTCGACGATCGTCTTGTTGAAACGCTCGCCCGGAATCAGCAGCGGAATGCCCGGCGGGTAAGGTGTCAGCAGGATGGCGGTGATGCGGCCTTCCAGGTTTTCCAGTGCCACGCGCTCGATCTCGCGGTGCGCCATCTTGGCGAATGCGTCCGACGGCTTCATGGCCGGGATCATGTCCGACAGGTACATCTCGGTCGTCAGGCGTGCCACGTCGTAGGTCTGGTAGAAGTCGTGGATCTGCTGGCACAGGTCGCGCAGGCCCATCGCTTCGTAGCGAGGGTTGGCCGCTGCGAATTCCGGCAGAATGCGCCACATCGGCTGGTTCTTGTCGTAGTCGTCCTTGAACTGCTGCAGCGCCGTGACCAGCGTGTTCCAGCGGCCCTTGGTGATCCCGATCGTGAACATGATGAAGAACGAGTACAGCCCGCACTTCTCGATAATCACGCCGTGTTCGGCC
This sequence comes from Massilia sp. CF038, assembly GCF_900129765.1. GTDB lineage: Bacteria > Pseudomonadota > Gammaproteobacteria > Burkholderiales > Burkholderiaceae_D > Telluria_A. The sequence goes on along the minus strand of NZ_FQWU01000002.1, from coordinate 89,457 downwards.
AGGTACTTGGTCACGATGGAAGCCGGGATGCCGGTCTCGCCAAAGGCGCCGTCGAGCGACAGGCCAGGGGTGACTACGGTTGCCTTGATCGGGTCGAGCATGTTGAAGCCCGGCGCCAGCTTGCCGAAACCGTGCCAGTCGTCTTCGGCGCGGATCATCCAGTCTTCCTGGGTGCCGATGCCTTCTTCGCTGAAGGTGCTCGGACCCCAGACCTGGAACCACCAGTCCTTGCCCCATTCTTCGTCGACTTTTTTCATGGCGCGGCGGAAGTCCAGCGCTTCGAGGATCGACTCTTCCACCAGAGCGGTGCCGCCCGGCGCTTCCATCATGGCCGCAGCCACGTCGCAAGAGGCGATGATCGAGTACTGCGGCGAGGTTGAGGTGTGCATCAGGTAGGCCTCGTTGAAGGCGTCCTGGTCCAGCTTGACCGATTCCGATTCACGCACCAGCACTTGCGACGCCTGCGACAGACCAGCCAGCAGCTTGTGGGTCGACTGGGTCGAGAAGATCATCGACTCCTTGGCGCGCGGACGGTCCTTGCCGATGGCGTGCATGTTCTTGTAGAAGTCGTGGAAGGTGGCGTGTGGCAGCCATGCTTCGTCGAAGTGCAGGGTGTCGATTTTACCGTCCAACATTTCGCGCAGCGTTTCAACGTTGTACACCACGCCGTCGTAGGTTGACTGGGTGATGGTCAGAATGCGCGGCTTCTTGTTGACGGCTTCGCGTGCGAACGGATTGGCTTCGATCTTGCGTGCGATCGATTCGGGCGTGAACTCTTCCAGCGGGATCGGGCCGATGATGCCGAGGTGATTCCGGGTCGGCATCAGGAACACGGGGATCGCGCCGCACATGATGATCGAGTGCAGAATCGATTTATGGCAGTTACGGTCGACCACGACGATGTCGCCTGGCGCCACGGTGGAGTGCCAGACCATCTTGTTCGAGGTCGAGGTGCCGTTCGTCACAAAATAGCAATGGTCGGCGTTGAAGATGCGCGCGGCATTGCGTTCGGACTTGGCCACAGGGCCGGTGTGGTCCAGCAGCTGGCCCAGTTCTTCCACCGCGTTGCAGACGTCCGCGCGCAGCATGTTCTCGCCAAAGAACTGGTGGAACATCTGGCCGATTGGGGACTTCAGGAAGGCCACGCCACCGGAGTGGCCAGGGCAGTGCCACGAATAGGAACCGTCGTTGGCGTAGTTGACCAGCGCGCGGAAGAACGGCGGCGCCAGGCTGTCGAGGTAGGACTTGGCTTCGCGAATAATGTGGCGCGCCACGAATTCTGGCGTGTCCTCGAACATGTGAATGAAGCCGTGCAGCTCACGCAAAATGTCGTTCGGGATGTGACGCGAGGTGCGCGTTTCGCCGTAGATGTAGATCGGGATGTCCGAGTTCTTGTGGCGGATTTCCTTGATAAAGGCGCGCAGGGCGATCAGGGCCGAATCGGTCTCCGCGGCGGAGCCTTCGCCGAATTCCTCATCGTCGATCGACAGCACAAAGGCCGACGCGCGCGACTGCTGCTGCGCGAACTGCGACAGGTCGCCGTAACTGGTCAGGCCGAGTACTTCCATGCCTTCTTTTTCCATGGCCTCGGCGAGGGCGCGGATGCCCAGGCCGGACGTGTTATCGGTGCGGAAATCCTCGTCGATGATGACGATAGGGAAACGAAATTTCATGGACAGCTCCAAAGCGAAGCGCCGTGAGGGCTGTCCACCTGGGGGCAGAACGTCGCTCACGGCACCGAGAAAAAAATTAGAAGCGGATTTTCGCAGAAAAGGCCGCAATCCGGTGAAAAAACTTATATTAGGATAACTACAAGCAGGCTCGGGCGGCGCACACTAGCAGACCAACATCGTCCTCGCGGAGGCGCCGGCGCATGCGCCGGCCCTATACCATGCTGAACGACTTCGGGGACATGGTATAGGTCCCCGCCTTCGCGAGGACGAGGTTAGTTCACTTTTTCGTACGTCACGAACGCGTAATCATAGCCATTCGCCTCACTGTGATGCGCGTCCCGCGCCGTTTCCTTCCACTGGCCGGCCGGCAGTGCTGGGAAGAAGGTGTCACATGCAAAAGTATGGTCAATCTCGGTAATGATCATGCGCTCGGCCAGATCCATGGATGCGGCAAAAATCTGCGCGCCGCCAATGATGAAAGCCGGGCCGTCGCCCACCAGTGCAATTGCCGCCTCCAAGGAATCGACCGCCTCGACACCATCGTGACCCCACGCCGCATTGCGGGTAATGACAATATTGCGCCGGTTCGGCAGTGCGCGGCCAATCGAATCGAAGGTCTTGCGGCCCATGATGATCGGATGGCCGGAAGTAAGACGCTTGAAGTGCGCCAGGTCTTCGGGCAGGTGCCAGGGCAGCTTGTTGTCAACGCCAATACCGCGCTCGGCATCGAGCGCCACGATCATGGTGAGCGCGCGCGTCATACAGCCACCGGTGCCCGGATCAGGCCATGCGGCTCGTAACCGGTGAATTCAAAGTCGTCAAACTTGTAGTCGAACAGGGAGTCGGGCTTGCGCTTGATGACCAGTCGCGGCAGCGGCATCGGCGCGCGCGACAGCTGCAGGTCGACTTGCTCCATATGGTTGGCGTACAGGTGGCAGTCGCCCCCGGTCCAGACAAAATCGCCCACTTCCAGACCGGCCTGCTGCGCCATCATGTGGGTCAGCAGCGCGTACGAGGCGATATTGAATGGCACACCCAGGAAGATGTCGGCACTGCGCTGGTACAACTGGCACGACAGCTTGCCATCGGCCACGTAGAACTGGAACAGGGCGTGGCAGGGCGGCAGCTTCATGTTCGGCACGTCGGCCACGTTCCAGGCCGAGACGATCATGCGGCGCGAATCCGGGTTGTTCTTGATCTGATCCATGACCTGGGTGATCTGATCGATATGGCCGCCGTCGGGCGTCGGCCAGTTGCGCCACTGGTAGCCGTAGATGGGCCCCAGATTGCCTTCGGCGTCGGCCCAGTCGTCCCAGATCGAGACCCCATTTTCCTTCAGGTAGGCGATGTTGGTGGAGCCGTTGAGGAACCAGATCAGTTCATGGATGATCGATTTCAGGTGCAGCTTCTTCGTGGTGACAAGGGGGAAGCCTTCCTGCAGGTCGAAGCGCATCTGGTGCGCAAACACCGAGCGGGTGCCGGTGCCGGTGCGGTCGGTTTTGTCGGTGCCATGTTCTTTCACATGGCGCATCAGATCGAGGTATTGGCGCATGGTGCTTACTTAAAGTGTCAAGGCGTGATTGTAACTGAGGTGCGCAGGGCGCCTTCGAACAGGGCAAATGCGGCGCGTACCTTGTCGTCGGGCAGGCTGGCCAGATTGTCGCCCACGTACAGCTCCACGACGCTGGTGTCGGGCAGGGCGGCGTTGGAAGCGCGGCCGAACATCCAGATGCCATGCTGCTCCGCCAGCTGATTGCGGATCGCCAGCGCGCGTTCGCGTCCCACCGGCAGGTGCAGATGCAGCATGTTTGCCTGCGGTGCGGCCGGGTTGACGCGCAAGGCCGGGAAGTCGCGCAGCAGCTGGTACAGCCACTGGGTGCGGCGGAACAGGGCGGGCATGGCGGCCAGGCGCTGGTCGAACTGCATGGCTGCCGCCACCACATACGGCGAGCGGTGAATCACATTGCCGCCTTGTCTGCGGAACGATTCGGCCGCGCGCGCAATCAAGTCGCGCGAGCCGGCCAGCATGGCGCCACCCAGGCCGCCGATGCCCTTGTACAGCGAAACGTAGACCGAATCGAATCCGGCTGCAATCTCGGTCACGCTGCGGCCATAGCCGGCAGCCGCCTCCCACAGGCGCGCGCCGTCCATGTGCAGGTGGGCGTTGCGCTGGCGGCAGTGCAGTTTGATGGCTTGCAGCTCGTCCCAGGTTGGCGCCTGACCGCCAATTTCGCGCATGGGCAGTTCGATCGCGACGGCGCCCAGGCGGTCGGGAATGGCGTTCAGATCGGCCTCGGTGGCGGGCCGATGGCGGTCGCCTGCCTGCACCATGTTGAAGTGGCCGAACAGCTGGTAATTGGATTTTTCGTGCACCAGAATGTGCGAGGTGGGATGCAGGGCCACGAGGCGGCTGTCGCGGTCTTCGCAGCCCAGCCGCAGTGCAGTGACCTGGGCCATGGTGCCGCTGATGCAGAACACGGCTGCTTCAAAACCGAGCAGGCGCGCCACTTTGTCTTCGAAGGCTTCGATCAGCGCGCCATCGCCATAGACATCATGCGCGATCTGATGGGTTTCGCACCATTCAGCCATGGCGGCGAACATTGCGGCAGGCGCGCGTGCGCGGTGGCCTGGGATCACCGTGTGGCACTGCTGCAGCAATTCGGCGTCGGTCACAATGGCTCCGTGTCAGGGAAATTAATGGGCGATATGGACGTTGTGGAACTGGAGGGCGGCCAGGTTGGCATAGATGCCGCCCAACGCGACCAGGCTGTTATGGGTACCGGTTTCCACGATTTTGCCATCTTCCATCACGATGATCCGGTCCGCGCGCTGCACTGTGGCCAGGCGGTGCGCGATGATGACGGTGGTACGGCCGACCATGGCCGCTTCCAGCGCACTTTGCACCAGGCGTTCGGATTCGGCATCGAGCGCGCTGGTGGCTTCGTCCAGCAGCAGCAGCGGCGGATTCTTGAGCAGCGCGCGCGCGATGGCGATGCGTTGCCGCTGCCCGCCCGACAAGCGCACGCCACGCTCGCCCAGGAACGATTTGTAACCCTGCGGCAGACGCTCGATGAATTCGTGCGCCGCTGCCATGCGCGCTGCGGCGATGACTTCTTCGTCGGTCGCGCCAGCGCGGCCGTAGCGGATATTTTCCATCGCATCGGCCGAGAAGATCACCGTGTCTTGCGGGACGATGCCGATAGCGTCGCGCAGCGCGTGCAGGTCAAGCTGCTTAATGTCGATGCCATCGAGTTTGATGGCGCCGCTCTGCGGATCGTAGAAACGCAGGAACAGCTGGAACAGCGTGGTTTTGCCCGCACCGGATGGGCCGACCACGGCCACCGTTTCGCCAGGCGCGATCGACAGCGAGAGATGCGACAGTGCGGCCGTTTCAGGACGCGAAGGATAAGAGAACGTCACGTCGGCCAGTGACAGCGAGGCGCCACTGGCAGTGCGACCTGGCAGCGGCAGTGGCCGCGCCGGATTCTGGATCGACGACTTGGCCGCCAGCAGTTCCAGCAGGCGTTCGGTGGCGCCGGCAGCGCGCTGGGCTTCGCCCATCACTTCCGACAACGCTCCAATCGAGCCGGACACCATGGTGGCGTACAAGATGAACTGCCCTAAATCGCCGCCCGTCATGGTCCCTTCCAGCACAGCGTGCGCGCCCAGCCACAGCACGAACACGATGGTGCCGAACACCAGCACGATGGCCACCATGGTCAGCAGCGAGCGGGCGCGGATGCGGCGCATTGCTGTTTGAAACGCGCTTTCGACCGAGCCGCCAAAACGCTGCGCTTCCAGCTTTTCGTGGGTATAGGCTTGCACCGTTGGCATGGCGTTGAGGATTTCGCCGGCCATGGCCGAGGCATCGGCAATGCGGTCTTGCGAGTCGCGCGACAGGCGCCGTACGCGCCGCCCGAACAGAATGATGGGCACCACCACCAGCACCAGCAGCACCAGAATGATGGAGGTCAGTTTGGCGCTTGTAATAAACAGCATGACCAGGCCGCCGACAAACAGCAGCATGTTCCGCAAGGCCATCGAGATGCTGGTGCCGACCACGGCCTGAATCAGGGTGGTGTCGGTGGTGATGCGCGACAGGACTTCGCCGGTCTGGGTGGTCTCGAAAAATTCAGGGCTCTGGTCGACCACGTGGCTGTAGACGGCGCTGCGGATGTCGGCGGTCACGCGCTCACCCAGCCACGAAACTGTGTAAAAGCGCGCCGCAGTTGCCACGCCCAGCACCGTTGCAACGGCAAACAGGGCCAGGAAAGTGGCGTCAACCTGGGCCGCGTTCTGCGCGCCGGCGACAGCGCCAAAACCATGGTCGATCATTTGCTTGAAGGCGGCCGGAATGGCCAGCGTGGCGCCGGCTGCGACCACCAGTGCAATGCCGGCCATGACGAAATGGCGGCGGTACGGCCGCAGGAAGGGCAGCAGGCCCTTAAAAGCCGACAGGCTGCCCTTGCGGCTGGCTTCTGGCGGCGTGCTCGTGCTCGTGCTGATCGTGCTGGCGGCGCTGGTGCTGCTGGTGGTGCTGTTGGTCATTGTGTTCTTGTTCGTTATTCGTGTTAATTCAGAGTTTCATGGGCGTGACATAACCAACCAATTCCAGGTAGCCATGTCCGGCCTGCACGCCGTCGCGCTGGATGGTCACCGCGCCTTCCCAGTACACCGCACCCGTGGAGCGGCGCGAATCGAGCTCCTGGTCCTGCTGCAGCGGGATGATTTGCCAGCTGGTGTCCCCGGTCTTGATGGTGGTTGCAACCGGATAGGCGGCATGGGTGCGCGGCGAAGTCCAGTGCGCCTGCGGGGTAAAACTGACCTGGCCGGGGCCAAACTGGGTCACTTTGCCGCCACGGTCGCGCAACATCGCGTGCGACCATAGTTTACCACCTTGTTTGTCCCTGACCTGGAAAGCCATCAGGGCGCCGCCGTCATCGAGGTTGGCGCCAATCCAGTCCCAGCCCACCGCCTCGGTCGAGACCGCCTGGCTGGACCATTCGTGGTCCAGCCAGGCGGTGCCCGTCACCGTGCGCGGGCCCGCCTTGCCATTGACTTTGCCATGGACCTTGAGCTGCGGCTCGCTGTAATAGTAACTTGCGTTGCCGGGATCGGCGCCTTTTTGCGAGTAGCCACCTTCGCCCTGCAGCAATACTGACTGGGTTGGCGTCAATACAAGGTCGAATTGCAGTTCGCTCGATTTGATGTTGACCGTGTAGCTGCCATCGGCGGCTCGCTTCATGCGCCAGTCATCGAGCCTGATATCCGTGCTGCCGGGTTTGGAAAACGCCAGCTGGAAGCCTTCCCGCGCGGCGTGCTGGTCGTGCGCCAGCTTGCCGGCAGCCGGGTCGGACAATGCAGCGTGCCCAATAATGAGCTGGCGCGGCGCGAAGGCGCTGGGGTTGTTCTTGCCCTGGCCAGTGGCGCTGCGGAAGAAGGTGACCTGAAACCCCAGCGGCTTGCCGTCGGCCGTATTGAGCCAGCCAGTCACGTACCACCACTCGGTCTTGAATTCCGGGTGGGCGCCGTAATCGGCCGGGAAGCGCAGCACCCGGCCCGGCGTGACCGCTTCAAAGGCCCAGCAGCTCTGTGCTGCCAGCAGCAGCAAGATCCAAAGAAAACGCATTACCAGTCCTCCCTGACGGCGCGAATCGGCCCGCCGGACAACGCATAGCGGCCCGACACCAGGGCCGTAATGACAGAGGCGGCCAGCAGGACCGCCGCCACCGTCGACAGCAGCGCCCACGGCAGATGCAGCTGCATCGACCAATGGAAGGACTGCGGATTGACGACGTACACCAGGATCAGGCTGATCAGCAGGCCCAGGCCAAAACCGCAGGCCACGCCCAGCGCCGACAGGCCGCCGCCTTCGAGTGCAAGAATGCGCAGAATTTGTCCGCGGGTGACGCCGACATGGCGCAGCATGCCGAACTCTTTCGAGCGCGCCAGGGTCTGGGCCGAGAAGGTGGCCGCCACCCCGGCCATGCCAATGGCGATGGCAATCGCTTCAAGCAGATAGGTGACGGCGAAACTGCGATCAAATATTTGCATGCTCATGGTGCGGATCTGGCCTGGCTTGGCAAAACTGAGCGCCGTGCCGAAGGGCAGTGCGCGTACCTGCGCCTCGAGCGCGTCGGCGTCGATGCCGGCGCGCGTCCACATGGCGATGTCGTTGACGAGAACGTCGCCGCTGAGGGCGCGGTAGTCATCCAGACGAATATGCACGGCGCCTGACTGGTTGGCGTAGTCGCGCACGGCGCCGGCAACAAAGAAGCGCTGCAGCTTGCCGTTCAGGGGAAGTTGAATATCGCCGCCGACCCTGGTGCCATACAGGTCGAGCATGGCTTCCGACACCCACGCCGGGCGCGCGCCCGCAGGAATCGGCGCGCTGGCGCCTTCGATGAGCATGTTGCGGCCCGGGTCGGCCGCGTCAATCGCGTGGGCCAGCAGGGCGACGTCGGGACGGGCCGCGTCGAGCGTGATCGGGCGCGCACGCAGAAAATCGATGCGGCTGGCGCCATTCAGGGCGCGCAGCTGCGCCTGCTGGGCGGGGCCAATGCCGCCAGCGCTGCCGCTGTTCTCCACGCGCACGTACAAATCGGCCGGGAGCAGGCGTACCAGCCAGTCGTCCAGAGAAATGCGGAAGCTCGACACCATGATGGCCATGGCCACCATCAGGCTAAAGCTCGACAGCACGCCGCCGAGAGCGATACCCGCCTGGCCGGAGGCGTTGGCCAGGCGCGCCAGCGTGAGGGCCAGCACCGGATGCTGGGCCTGGCGCTGCATGGAGCGCCGGTTGAGCAGGGTGAACACGCTGGCGGCCAGACGCGGCATCATGCCAATGCCGCCAATGAGCAGCAGTCCGATGGCCAGGTAGCCAAACAGGGGCAGCTCGAAGACCGGCGGCGCGAAGGCCATCATGCCCGCCAGCGCAAGGCATACCAGCGAAGGCCAGATGCGGGCAAGGCGCGACAGTGCCGCTTCATCGTTACCCGATTTGAGGGCCACGGCCGGGGCGGCGCGCGCCGCTTCCCAGGCCGGTGCCAGGCAGCCCAGCAAGGCCACGCCCAGGCCAAGAGAGAAGAACACGGCCGCGGCCACGGGCGGGAAAGCCACTTGCGGACGCACACCGGCGAAAAAGCCCGCGCCCAGGTCGGCGCCAAAATAGTGCAGGGCGATGGCGGCGAAAGCGTAGCCGCCGCCAATGCCCGCCAGCGCGCCCACGAGGCCCAGGCTGGCCCCTTCCAGCAGCACCTGGCGCAGCAGCTGCTTGCGCTGCACCCCCAGCACCCGCAGCAGCGCAAACTGGCTGCGGCGGCGCATGACGGATAGGGCCTGGGTCGAAAACACCAAAAAAGCGCCAGTGAACAGGGCAACCAGGGCCAGCACCGTCAGATTGACGCGATAGGCACGGCTCATGCCGCTGTTGCGGCTTTCCTGTTTGCCGTCGCTGGGCTGCAAGACCACGAAGCGGCCGGGAAAGTCGCGTTCCAGCTCACGTGCCAGCGACTGTTCGAAGGCGTCGCGACTCACGCCCGCGCGCAGTTTCAGGTCAACCCGGGACAACTGGCCGATTCTGGCGAAGTGGTACTGGGCCGCGGCGATGTCCATGGCGGCAATGCGCTGGCCGGGGCGAGCCTGCGGCACCGAGCCAGCAACGCGCAGGCTAAAATCGGTGGTGCCGGAGCGCAGTTTAAGCGTGCCGCCATTGTTTTGGCCAAGCCAGCTCGATGCCGCTGGCGACAGAAAGATGGCGTCATCGGCCAGGATGTCGGCGGGGTCGCCGCTGGCGGTTGCACCGAGCAAGCCAGGCGTGACGCCACCTGCACGAAATGCGTCCACGCCCACCACCTGCAAGGGTTCGGTCTTGCCCGGCACACCGGCGTACACCAGCAACACAGGCGAAGCCAGTTGCACCGATGGGTGTTCGGCCAGGCGCGTGTAGATCGCTTCATCGAACCATTTTTCGCGTCCGCCCACTTGCACGTCCGCTTCGCCGGCCAGGCTTTTGGTCGCGGCGGAAAACTCGTTGAAGGCGGCAGCATTGATCAGGTGAATGGCAAAGCCCATCGCCACCCCGACTGCAATGGCAGCAATGGCAAGCAAGGCCCGGACGGGATGGGCGCGCCACTCGCCGAACAGCAGCCAGCGCGAGAGCGGACTTAGAACGGACATTCGAGCTGCAGCTGGTCGCCCAGGCGGCGCGCTTTTTCGGTGGCCTTGTCCTTGGCGCTGGCACTGCCGGCGGCAACAGCTTCGTCGGCCCATTTTTTCTGCAGGCGCAGTTTGCCGCAGCGCTGACGCTTGCTTTCTGCCAGGCGCGCGGCAGCCTGATCCAGCTTGGCCTGCGATTGCTCCTTGGCGTTGCGTTCCTTTTGCAGCTTGGTGGCGTCGGCCTGCATTTTCTTCAGATCGGGCTCGGTCCCCGCTTCCGCCTTGACCGGTGGTGGCACCTCGACCGCGGTACTGGACACACCGGGGCAGGGGGATCCGGAATAAGTGAGGGTGCCATCGATGCGGCATTTATACAGCGATTGCGCCGAGGCGCCCAGCGGCAGCAGGCACAGCATTAAAACAGGTAACAGACGTTGCATAGTGGTTCTCCCAGGGTTCACAGGACTTTGCCAGGATTCATGATGCCGAGCGGGTCCAGTGCCGATTTGATCGCACGCATCATGTTCAGCTCGATCTCGGATTTATAGCGGATCAGCTCGTCTCGCTTGAGCATGCCGATGCCATGCTCGGCCGAAATCGAGCCGTTGAATGCAGCCACGCTGTCGTGCACGATGCGGTTGACCGCCTCCTGATGCAGCAGGAATGCGTCATGGCTGGCGCCCTCGGGGGGCGCCACGTTGTAATGCAGATTGCCATCGCCCAGATGCCCGAAGCACACCAGCTGGCAGCCCGGGAAGGCGGCCTCCAGCAGGGCGTCGGTGCTGCTAATGAAGTCGGCAATCCGGGAAATGGGCAGGGAAATATCGTGCTTGATGTTCTTGCCGGCGGCAGCCTGGGCCATCGAGATATGTTCGCGCACCTGCCACAAGCCACGCGCCTGCGCGACCGAGGTGGCCACCACTGCGTCGTCGGCCAGATCGCGTTCGAGCGCGTCGGCGATGGCGCTTTCCAGCAGTTCGACCGCATGCTCGCACGATTGGCTGCTCGACACTTCCACCAGCACGTACTGGCGGTGGCGCGCCGTAAAGGGTTTGGGCAAGGCCGGGAAATGGGTGGCCACCAGGCGCATGGCCAGGTCGGACATCAATTCAAAGCCGGTCAGGCTGGCACCGCAGCGCGCTTGCATCAGATGCAGCAAGTCCAGCGCGTGGCGCGGCGTATCGATGGCCACCATGGCGGCAAGTGCGGCGCGCGGCTGCGGGAACAGTTTTAGCACCGCCCCGGTGATCACGCCCAGCGTGCCTTCGGCGCCAATGAACAGGTCGCGCAGATCGTAGCCGGTATTGTCCTTGCGCAGGCCGCGCAAGCCGTCCCAGATGGCGCCCTGGGCGGTCACCACCTCCAGGCCCAGGCACAGCTCACGGGTATTCCCGTAGCGAAGTACGGCAGTGCCGCCCGCATTGGTCGACAAATTGCCGCCAATGGTGCAACTGCCTTCGGCTGCCAGGGACAGGGGGAACAGGCAATCCTCGGCCGCGGCCGCGTCCTGGATGGCTTGCAGAATACAGCCGGCATCGACCGTGATGGTGCGATTGACAGCGTCCAGCGAACGGATGCGGTTCAGGCGGCTGAGCGAGAGCACCACCGCGCTGGCACTGGCGTCGGGCACGCTGCCCAGCACCAGGCCAGTTCGTCCGCCTTGCGGCACCAGCGGCACGCGCCAGTCGGCGCAGGCCCGCACCAGGGCAGCGACCTGCTGCACGTCGGCCGGGCGCAGCACCGCCAGGGCGCTTCCGGTAAAGCGGCCGCGCCAATCGGTCAGGAAGGGCGCCATGTCGGTGGCGGCGGTCAGCACATGATCGGTGCCGGCAATGGCGCGGCAGCGGGCCAGGAAATCCATCGTCATTTGGCCGAATTGACCTTTTCGAGCAATTCTTTGGCGATGCGCTTGGCCGCCTTTTTATATGGACGCAGGTACAGCAGCGCGCACACGAAATAGACGCAGACCAGAACGATTTCGCCCCAGGCCATGATTTGCGAAATGGCGGCACGGTCGCTCCAGGCGCGTACCACGCCTTCGGTGAAGTACAGCAGGATCACCATGGACGACCACTGCAGGGTATAAATATCGCGCTTGATCACGCCGCCCAGGGGGATGAGCAGCGGCACCGCCTTCAGGGCCACCCACGACCAGCCCGGGTGCAGCGGCGCGACCACGGTTTCCCAGGCCACCAGCCAGACGATCAGCAGCACCAGACTGGCAATGGCCCCCATGTGAAAATATTTTGGCGCTTCCATCAGCGAGCTCCCTGCAGTCGCACTGCCGTTTCGGCTAGCCGTTTGCCCATGGCGATGGCCAGTTTTTTTTCATCGTCGCTGATGGGCTTGTTACCGTCGATGCCGGACCAGTGGGTGGGGCCGTAGGGGCTGCCGCCACTGGAGGTGGTCATCAGCGCCGGCTCGGTATAAGGCAAGCCCATCACCATCATGCCATGGTGCAGCAGCGGGATCATCATGGTGAGCAGGGTCGATTCCTGGCCGCCGTGCAGGCTGCCGGTGGAGGTGAACACGACGGCCGGCTTGCCCGACAAGGTACCGGACAGCCACTGCGCTGCCGTTCCATCAAGAAAGTATTTCATCGCAGCGGCCATGTTGCCAAAGCGGGTGGGCGAACCCAGCGCCAGGCCGGCGCAGTCGGCTAGGTCCTGCAGCTCGACATAGGGTGCGCCGGCCGACGGGATATCGGACTCGGTGGCCTCGGTCACGGTGGACACCGCAGGCACCGTGCGCAGGCGGGCATCGACCCCGGCCACGCTCTCGATGCCTTGGGCGATCAGTTCGGCCAGTTTGCGCGTGGCGCCATGGCGCGAGTAATACAAAACAAGAATAATCGGATTGGTTGGGTTCATCATTGGTATTATAGGGCGCTTTACAGGCCGACATCGCCACCCGGGCGCGTTTTTCAGACTTCATGCTTTCCAAAATTTCCCGTTCTACCAACCAGATGATCAACTCCAGCGTCGACGTCGTCCGTGGCCTCACGTGGAGCGAAGCGCGCGACCTGCTGTACTTTGCGCGCCGCCGCCTCACCGAAGAAAAGCTGCAGCAAGTGGCAGGCAGCCTGACGTTTACGACCATTCTGGCGCTGGTGCCCCTGTTGACGATCATTCTGGCCCTGTTTACGACGTTCCCGATCTTCAGCAACTTCCGCGCGTCGATGGATGCCTACTTCGTCCAGACCATGATGCCGAAGGGGATCGCCAACACCGTTGTCACCAACCTGACCCAGTTTGCCAGCAAGGCCAAAAGCCTGTCCGCAGTGGGCGCGGTGGCGCTGCTGTTTACCTCGGCGGCCATGATGGGGATGATCGAGCGCGCCTTCAACCAGATCTGGCGCGTCAAGCGGGTGCGCCCGCTGGGACAGCGCATCGTGATTTACTGGGCCCTGGTCACACTGGGACCATTGCTGTTCGGCTTGTCGATCTCGGCGTCGTCGCAGCTGTTTGTGGCTACCAGCGGGCTGGCCAAGGCGGTCCCGCTGGCCAGCGGCATCCTGTACACCTTCATTTCCGTGGCACTGACCACGGGTGGCTACACGCTGCTGTACATGGCTGTGCCGAACCGCCACGTCGACTGGCGCGACGCGGTCTGGGGCGGGGTGGTGGCAGCGATTGCATTCGAAATCGCCAAGCGCCTGTTTGCCATGTTCGTGCGCCAGTTCCCCACCTATGCAGTGATTTACGGCGCCCTGGCGGCGCTGCCGCTGTTCCTGCTGTGGATCTATCTGTCCTGGATGATCACCTTGATTGGCGCCCTGATCGCGGCCGCGCTGCCGGTGGTGAAGTACGAGCGCTGGTGGTATCGGCCGGTGCCAGGTGGCGCGTTTGTCGACGCCATGGCGATTCTGAAGGTCTTGCATGGCAGCGCGCAGGCAAACGACACGGCGCTGGTGTCGTCGGCGTCGATTCGCGCGCATACCCGTTTTGGCTACGACGAAATGACCACACTGCTGGAGAAAATGCTGCGCGTGGGCTGGGTGGGCCGCGTGCAGGAAGATGTGACGACCCGCTCGCGCTGGGGCAAGCGGGCGCGCGAAGGCGCGGACAACTGGGTCTTGCTGGTGAACGTGCACAAGCTGCGGCTGGCCGATGTGTACCGCCTGTTCGTGTTCAGCGGTACCGCCGCCGACGCGGCCAAGGCGCTTGATCTGGATGGCACGTCGCCGTTGACGCTCGATACCAGCGCGCTGGCGCGGCAGGTGGAGCAGGCCGTTGAAGGCGGGCTGGATCAGACGCTGGCAGACCACTTTGGGGTGGCTGCTTAAGCTGATTACCTCACCAGCTCAGCTTACCCGTCAGCATCTGCCAGTACATGACCCAGTCGGCGCGAAACGACAGCAGCGGCTGGGCGAAGGAAGCAGGGCGGTTCTTTTCGTAGACGAAGTGGCCAATCCAGGCGCCGCCATAGCCAGACACCAGCGCCGCCACGATCCACCAGGCGTTTCCAGTCGCGACCAGGGCTGCCAGGCAGGCCAGGGCGCCGCTGCTGCCGATGAAGTGCGTGCGGCGGCAAATGCGGTTGGCATGCTGGGTCAGGTAAAACGGATAGAATTCGCTGAAGCTGGTATAGCGCTCAGTCATGGCTAACTCCCGGTGGCAAAGGCAAACAAGGCGTCGAGCACGGCGTCGGGCTGCTCGGCCATCATCTGGTGTCCGGCCGCGACCTGCACCACCTTGCCGTGGCTGATGGCCGCCGTCAGGGTTTTGGTCGAACGCGGTGGCGTCATCATGTCCAGACTGCCGAACAGGAACAGCACCGGACAGCGTACTGCCTGCGCGGCCTGTTCACCATTGGCATACGCATTGCAGGCGTAGAAATCGGTGAAGAACAGCTGCGCGGGATTGCGTTGCGACATACGCTGCATCAAGCGGCGCGCGCCCCCCATGGTGGAAAAGCCGGGGCCCGGGCACGACGGTTTTTGCGCCATCGACGAGTGCGAAAAGATGTTGACCATGTCGATTGCGGCTTGTTCGTCGTCACGCGCGCTGGCAAGCAGCGCGTCCGATACTTTCATCGGGTAGGTGGTGCCCACCAATGCCATTCGGGTGACGCGATCCGGCGCGCGCTGCGATGCTTCCAGCGCGATCAGGGAACCCATGCTGTGGCCGATCATCATGGCCTTGTCCACGCCAGCAGCGTCCATCAGGGCCAGCACCCAGTCGGCCATGTCCTCGACGCTTTGTTTTGCCGCGCCCTGGCTGCGGCCATGGCCGGGCAGGTCAAGCGCCAGCACGTTAAAGCCATGGTGGGCAAAATAGCGGGTTTGCAGGGCCCAGACCGAATGGTCGTTCTGGGCACCGTGAATGAAGATGGCGCTGGGGCGGGCAGGATCGAAGGCTTTGCCGCCGGTATAGAAATACGCTGCCTGGTCTTGTACGGTCACGATCATGCTCAGGCTCCCTTCTGCGACAGCTTCAGGCCGCGCGCCAGGTCGTCGATCAGATCGTCCACGTTTTCCAGTCCAACCGACAGGCGCATCGTCCCTTCGGTAATGCCGGACTTGGCCAGCTGCTCGACCGGGACCCGGAAATGGGTGGTGGAGGCGGGATGGATCACCAGCGACTTGGCGTCGCCCACATTGGCCAGGTGAGAAAACACCTTGAGTCCATCGACAAAGCGGCGTCCGGCAGCGCGGTCGCCCTTCAGGCTGAACGAGAAAACGGCCCCGCAACCCTTTGGCAGCAGGCGTTTGGCCAGTGCATAATCGGGATGCGATTCCAGCTCCGGATAGGAGACCGATTCAACTGCCGGATGCGTCAGCAGAAACTCCACCACCTTGCGCGTGTTGGCCACGTGGCGCTCCATGCGCAAGCCCAGTGTTTCGATCCCTTGCAGGATGGCGAAGGCATTGTGCGGGCTCATGATGGCGCCGAAATCGCGCAAGCCCTCGCGCCGCGCGCGCAGCGAAAACGCGCCCACGGTCGATTCTTCTGCAAACACCATCCCATGGAAGCCGTCATACGGCTCGCATAATTCGGCAAAGCGCCCGCTCTGGTCGTACGCGGCTTGCCAGTCAAAGGTGCCGCCATCCACCAGCAGCCCGCCAATGGCGGTGCCGTGCCCGCACAGGAATTTGGTGGCTGAGTGGAACACCAGGTCAGCGCCGTGTTCGAAGGGACGCAGCAGGTAGGGCGTGGTGAAGGTGGAGTCGACCATCAGGGGCAGGTGGGCAGCGTGGGCGATGTCGGCCACGGCACCGATGTCCAGCACGTCCAGCCCCGGGTTGCCCAGCGTTTCAGCGAACAGCACCTTGGTATTCGGGCGGATCGCGGCGCGCCAGGCAGCATGGTCGCGCGGATCGACAAAGGTGGTCTCGACGCCAAAACGCTTGAGCGTGTAGCCCAGCAGATTTTGCGAGCCGCCGTAAAGAGCGCGCGAGGCCACGATGTGCGAGCCGGCGCCGGCAATGGTGGCCAGGCCCAGGAACATGGCGGCCTGGCCGCTGGCGGTGGCAATGCCCGCCACGCCGCCTTCTAAGGCGGCAATGCGCTCTTCCAGTACCGCGTTGGTGGGGTTCGAAATGCGCGAATACACGTGGCCAGCGCGCTCCATGTTGAACAGCGCGGCGGCGTGATCGGAATCCTTGAACGCGAAGGACGAGGTGAAATAAACAGGGGTAGCGCGTGCGCCGGTGGCCGGATCTGGCGTGGCGCCGGCATGCAGCGACATGGTGTCGAAGCCGGGGTATCGAGGACCGCTCATGGTGGACTCATCTGGTTGAAATGGGATGGCGCGAATCGTAGCATGCCCGTACCGCACAGAAGAATGGTTTCCTGGCTAAAATAGCGTGGAAGTCGATCGATCATCCCGCTAAAGTTTGATTCGTCGCAATGCTGGATTTTTCGCCAAGCTTACGCTACATTCGGAGCTAAGGCTTATAAAAACAACTCACCATATACCTCATCAGACAAGGGCGGCCACCATGAAAGTCTCGGAAATTCTGCAAGTCAAGGGCAACATCCTGTACACCGCCACTCCGGACATGCCGCTGGTCGAGGCCGTCAACACCATGGCCGAAAAAGACATCGGTTCGCTGGTGGTGATGGAATTTGGCGATCTGGTGGGCATGCTGACCTTCCGCGAAGTGATCAAGGTCCTGCATAAAAACGGTGGCGCCATCGGCACCGACACAGTGCGCAAGCATATGGACGACCATCCGATCACGGTCACCCCCGATACCGAAGTGAACGAAGTGCGGCGCATGATGCTGGAAAAGCACGCGCGCTATCTGCCGGTCATGAATGCGCGCACCTTGCTCGGTGTGATTTCCTTCTACGACGTGGCGCGTGCCATGCTGGAAGCGCAAAACTTCGAAAACCGCATGCTCAAGGCTTACATCCGCGACTGGCCAGCCGAAGCGTCGCAGGAAGAATAAGCGCATGCTGGTGCAACGCCGATTCAAGCAGGTCGACGTCTTCACCAGCGTGCCACTGCTGGGCAATCCGCTGGCCGTCGTGCTCGATGCGGATGGCCTGTCCGAAGCGCAGATGCATGCGCTGGCGCGCTGGACCAATTTATCCGAAACCACCTTTGTGCTGGCGCCGACCTCGCCGTTGGCTGATTATCGGGTGCGTATCTTTTCGCCCGGTGCCGAATTTGCCTTTGCCGGCCATCCCACCCTTGGCACCGCGCACGCGCTGCTGGAAGCGGGCTTGCGTCCCAAAACACCAGGGCAGCTGATCCAGGAGTGTGGCGTTGGCCTGGTGCCGATCGATCTGGGCGAGGGCGGCGCGCTTGCCTTCCATTCGCCCGAGGCGCAATTGCAGGCCTTGCATCCCAGTCTGTTTCCTGCGCTGTCGAGCACCCTGAACAGCGAGCAAATCTGTTTTGAGCCGCCACCGCTGATCGCCACCATGGGCATCGGCTGGCTGGTGGTGCGCATGAAAAGTGCGCAAGCCTGCCTGGACGCGCGGGTGGACGCAGCCGGTCTGAGCGCATTTTTGCGCCAGGGCGTGGTGGGCATCGCCATGTACGGCAAGCATGATGTGGGCGGTCCTGCCGATTACGAAGTGCGGGCCCTCTTCACCAAGCAAGGCCAGCTGGCCGAAGACCCGGTCACGGGCAGCGCCAATGCCTGCATCGCCCGCGTGCTGCAAGCACAAGGCTTCCCCGACGGCAACACCAGTGGCTACCGTGCGCGGCAGGGCACGCTCTTGCAGTGTGACGGCCGGATCGCGGTGCACTACCGCGCAGGCGCGCCGTGGATCGGCGGGCACTGCGTCACCGTCATCGACGGCAGCATCGCTCTTTAATTCCCCGAAAAAAATCGCAATCGCTGTCCCAATTCCAGCGCCTGAAGGCAGCGCCGGGATGGGACAGATCAGGCGGGGCGGCCTTCGCGCAGGAAGCGCTGGATGTGGGACAGCATGACGTCGTCGGCGTAGGGCTTGCCGAGCAGCACGTCGACGCCGGCTTCCTTGGCCTTGGGGCCGTAGCTCTCTTCGGCACTGATCATGATCACGGGGATGTGCTTGAGCGTGGGACTGGAGCGGATGTGCGCTGTCAGTTCGAAGCCGTTCATGCCTGGCATTTCGACGTCGGTGATCAAAATGTCCGGCATACGCTCGGTGATCTGGCGCACGGCGTCCAGGCCATCTTCGGCCTGCTGCACCTGGAACTGGTTGTTGGTCAGGAAGCGGTTGGTCTTCACGCGCACCACCTTGGAGTCGTCGGCGATCATCACCACGGTGTCGGCCGCTGCTTTCTGTACCGGCGCCGCTGGCTTCGGTGGCACGGCGCCCGATTCTTTGACCGCGCGCACGGCTGCCACGCGGTCGGCTTCGGCCTGGGCGCGTTCGGCTTCTTCGCGCGCCGCTTCGGCAGCAATGCGCTTCGCTTCCACCCGCGCTTTGCCGGCCGCGACAACGCGCTCGGCCTCGATGCGCATGGCTTCAGCGGCAGCGTGGCGTTCGGCGATGACGCGCGCCGCTTCTTCGGCCGCCAGGCGTTCTTCCTCTGCCTTTTTGGCGTCGGCCACGGCTTTGCGCTCGGCGGCGATGCGGGCAATTTCTTCGGCTTCGCGTTTTTCGACGTTGCGCCGCGCCTCGTGTTCGTCGGCGATGCGCTTCGCCTCCAGACGTGCTTCTTCTTTCTGGGCCAGGCGGCGTGCTTCGACGCGGGCCGCTTCCTCCGCCGCCAAACGCTCGCGCTCAAGCTGCTCGGCACGTTCTTCGGCCAGGCGCTGCTGTTCGATGCGCGCGGCTTCTTCGGCAGCCAGACGCGCCGCTTCCACCCGCGCCGCTTCTTCGGCGGCCACCCGCGCCGCTTCCACGCGCGCGGCTTCTTCCTGGGCCAGTCGTTCGGCTTCGATGCGGGCCGCTTCCAGCGCCGCCAGGCGTTCTGCTTCGATCCGCGCCGCTTCCAGCGCCGCCAGCCGTTCGGCTTCGAGCCGTGCCGCTTCAGCGGCAGCGGCACGTTCGGCTTCAATCCGGGCCGCTTCTGCCCGCGCCGCTTCCTCGGCGGCCAGACGCTCGGCCTCGACGCGCGCCGCTTCCAGGCGCGCTTGTTCGATGGCCGCCAGGCGTTCGGCTTCGATGCGGGCCGCCTCGGCCTGCGCGGCCTGTTCGGCCGCCAGTCGTTCGCCTTCCACGCGCGCCGCTTCCACGCGCGCGGCTTCCTGCTCGGCCAATTGGGCCGCTTCCTGCTCGGCTTTCAGGCGCGCTTCTTCGGCCGCGGCGATGCGTTCGGCCTCGATGCGCTGCGCCAGTTCGGCGGCCACGCGCATCGCTTCCAGACGTGCTGCTTCGAGCGCGGCGGCCCGTTCGGCTGCCACGCGCGCCGCTTCTTCAGCAGCGATGCGTTCTTCTTCCAGGCGCTGCGCTTCTTTTTCGGCAGCGGGGCGCTCGGCCTCGAGCCGGCTTGCTTCGCGTTCGGCCACGCTGGTCGCTTCACGCTGGGCGGCTTCGGCAGCCGCGGCCTGGGCACTGGCGATGCGTTCTGCTTCGTCTTCGGCAGCCTGGGCGGCTGCGCGTTTTTGCGCCGCCATGCGGGCCAGTTCGGCGTGGTGGGCTGCCGACACACGCTCCGCTTCTGCGCGGGCAGTTGCTTCAGCGATGGCGCGCTGGGCTTCCAGGCGCGCTGCTTCTTCTTCAATCTGGCGCCGTTCTGCGATGCGGGCGGCGGCTTGCTCGGCCAGCATCTTGGTGTGCAGGCGTTCGGCTTCTTCGGCGGCCACGCGCTGTTCTTCGTCGCGCAGGGCCTGATCGTCGGCGATGGTCTTGGCGTCGGTGTTTTCCAGGCGGGCGACGTCGCGCGCGCGGCGGCGCAGTTCCGCTTCAGCGGCAGCCGCTTCGGCTGCAGCCTTCTTTTCGGCGGCCACCCGGGCGGTGTGCGCTTCGGCCACGCGGCGCGTTTCGGCGCGCTCGGCTTCGGCTTCGGCAGCGATGCGCTCGGCTTCTGCGCGCGCGGCCATGTGGGCGGCAATACGCTCGTCTTCGGCGCGGAAGATGACGGCCGGGTCCAGCATGGACTGGATGTCCATCAAGGTGCTGGTGCCGGCACGGGTGGCGGCAGCGTCCATTTCGTCGGCGGCCGAGCGCAGCTTGTGCAGGCGGTCTTCCTGCATCTGGTCGATGGTGGCCGGGTCGAGCGGGGCCCCTTCATCGATCATGAAGTGGGTGCTTGGGGCGCGTGCCTGTTCCGGCGGGCGGCGGCGCCCGCGCAGCATGATAAAGGCGACCGCCACGACCAGGATCAGGACGACAAAAAATGCAATTTCTTCAAGTAACACGCGGACGACTCCGTCTGGGCGCCATCGACAGGCGAGAGGTTGTTTGTAGTGCGACAGACGCACATACGAATCTTACACTACCGCAATAGGGAACGTGTTGCTCATTTGCAATGGAAGCAAGCTTTCGGGGTTATCCTGCAACGTCGTCGGCTTCTTCCAGGGCTGCGGCGTGTTGTGCAGACAGCTCATCACCCGAGCTGATCAGGACGACGCGGCCAGTATCGATCATGATCTGGGCACCCAGATGCAGTTTTTCGATCAGTTCGGCGAAATCGACATTCGGCTGTGGCCGCAGCGCCGACCAGCCGTTGCGGCCGTTGGCCTTGGTCCAGTACAGGGCAGCGTCAGCCAGTTCGACCAATTGCTCCCAGCCGACCGATTGCTGGCCGTTCAGATACAGGCCGCTCTCGGCCAGGCCGATCGAGCAGGTCAGCGAGATATGCACACCATCGCCCAGGTCGAAGGAGTGCTCTTCCACGGCGCGCCGGATGCGCTCGCCCAGTACAGGCACGAACTGGCGCGTGCTGGGGCGGCACACGAGCAGGAATTCTTCGCCACCCCAGCGTACCAGGTAGTCGCCCGTGCGTACCTGGCGCCGCAGCACTTCCGACACTTGCTGCAGGACCCGGTCGCCGGCCTTGTGACCGTGGGTATCGTTGACTTTCTTGAAGTGGTCGATATCGACCAGCGCAAACAGCAGCGTGTTCTCCTGGCCGCCACCCTTGCGCCGGGTTTCGCGCTCGTAGAACGCCAGGTCGGCGGGAATCTGGTTGCTCAGGTAGCGGCGATTGTGCAGGCCGGTCAGCGGGTCGGTCTGGCTGGCCAGTTCCAGTGCCAGATTGGCAACGTGCAGCTGCTGGGTGCGCTCGGCGACCTGCTGTTCGAGTTCGGCGCGCTGACGCTCGTGCTTGCGCCGCTGCAGGCGGTAGCCGCCATACACGGTGCCGAGCAGGGCAGCGGCGATCAGGCCGACGAACCAGCCGGTCTCCCAGAACAAGGGGGCGATGCTGAAATCGAGTTTGGCCGGTGACTTGTTCCACACGTCGGCATTGTTGCTGGCCTTGATCTCGAAGGTGTAACTGCCAGCTGGCAGGTTGGTGTAATTGACCGAACGCGAGGCGCCGGCGGCCAGCTCGCGCCAATCCTTGTCGTAGCCGTGCAGGCGGTAGCGCAGCACCACGCTGGCTGGATCCTGGAACGACAGGGCGGTGAATTCGAAGGCCAGGTCGCGCGCGTCGCTAGGCAGTTTGAGGTTCTGGCCAGGCCGCACATCCTGCCATTTTTCGTGCACGCGCAGGCGCTCGATCACGGCGGTGGGCGCGGTCATGTTCTTGGCCACGCCCAGGGTGTCGAGGGTGACCACGCCGTCGCGGCTGGGCAGCCAGAGCACGCCGGCACTGTCCATGAAGCCCTTGGAATTGCCGGCGCCATTGCAGCAGTAACCCTGTTCGCCGCTGCGGCGGTCGCCACGCTCGTTGAGGATCATTTCAGCGTAGGCGGTTTTGGCGGTGCCGTTTTGCACCTGGCGCATTTCGGACAAGGTGGCGCGCGTGATGCCACGGATGCCAGCCTCCCACAGGAAGCCCGCATTGTCTTCGGCCATGAAGAAGGCGGTGTTGGGCGGGAAGCCGTCGGCGCGGCTGAAACGCTGCCAGCTGCGACCGTTGTATAAATAGGTGTCTTCGGCCAGGGTGCTGATGACGAGCGAGCCGTCGGCCAGTTCCAGGACGGACGTGACGTCCATCTTGGGCCGCAAGCCTTGTTCGAGCCCGAGCAGCACAAAGCGCTCGCCGCGTTTTTCGTACAAGCCGTCCTGGGTGGCAACGAGCAGGCGGCCGTCCTTGAGCTCACGGATCTGGCGCACGCGGATGTCGGCCAGGCCCGCTTCTTTGGCGTAGTGCGTGAGCTGTTCGCCCACCAGGTGGAACAAGCCTTCGCTGGTGGGAATCCAGACGCTGTTGTCCCTGGCGCGCACAATGCCGTTGATCTGGGCGTTGGCCATGGGCGCAAACACGGACGGTGTTTCGATCTTGCCGCCACGGTAGAGCACCAGGCCGCGCCGCGTACCGACCCAGATGCGGTCGTCCTCGGCCAGCAGATTGTAGGCATGGGGGTGGGGCAGTTGCTCGCCGCGCAGCACCTGGCTGAAGCGGCCAGCCTGAAACACCGACAAGCCGTCGTTGGTGCCGACCCAGGTGCGACCATCCGGCGCGCGCGCCACTGACCACACGATCGGCTCGGTCAATCCCTCCGCCCCGGACAGGCGCCGGGTCGAGCCATTCCACATGCGCACCAGGCCTACCCACTGGCTGCCGAACCATAGATTGCGCTCGCGGTCTTCGAAGGCGGCGATGATGCCCTTGACGGCAGTGGGATTTTTTTCGGGGACCACCTCGGCCAACACCCCATCGCGCAAGCGCGCCACGCCGGCATTGCTGCTGACCCACAGACTGCGGTCGCTGTCCTGGAATAGCATGTTAATCGGCGAATTCTGGATCACCGGATCGGTGGTGGCAGGCAGCCACTGTTCGCCGCTGCGCACCAGCAGGCCGACGCTGGTGCCAGCCCAGATTTTGCCCTGGGCTTCGGCCAGGCGCGTAACCATGCCTTGACGCAGCTGCTCGGGCAGCGCCAGCACGGTCGTCGTGCTGCCCTGCAGGCGCGTGACGGCGCCCAGGGTGCCCACGTAAATGCCGTCGGCGCTCTTGAGCAGCGACGTGGCCGGCGCCGGACTGCCCGGCCGCAGCACCAGCTTGCCGCCACTGACGTCAAACACACCATTGTTGGTGGCGGCCACGATCCGGCCTTCGTCCTCGACCAGGGCGTTGATGTCGAGCGCGGGGAACTGGGCCTGGTCGGCAATGGGAATGGTGCGGAACTGGCCGTTTTCAAACACGGCCAGTCCTTTGTAAGTGCCAATCCAGACGCGCCCGGCGCTGTCAGCCAGCAGCGAGCGGGCCAGCACGCCGGGCAGCTCGGGATTGGTTTCCGGCGAATAGATGGTAAAGCGCACGCCGTCAAAGCGGGCCACGCCAGCCTGGGTGGCAACCCAGATGTAGCCTTGCTGATCCTGGACGATGGCGCCGACGCTAATTTGCGGCAAACCATGCTGAATTGACCAGATGTTGCGCACGTAATGGTGGAAGGCCTTGCCCGGGTCCAGCGCATGGGCCGGCAAGCAGATGCCACAGGCGGCAGCGCACAGCAATACGCAGCTTACAAGACGCGAAATGGAAAGCCTGCTCATTGCCAATTTCCCAGAGTGGCCGCTATGGGCCGAGATGAGCAACAATCCTACCTGAGTAGGGCCGCTGGCAGCGCACAGCCCGCCAAATTGTTGCCCTCAAACCACAGGAATTGGCGAAAAGCCTCAGGCGGCGCGATGCAGGGCGTCGTTGCTCAGCCATTCGTAGAGGGCCGGCACCGCCATCGGACGGGCGAACAGGAAGCCCTGCGCCATCGGGCAGCCCAGCGCTTGCAGGATCTGGGCCTGGCGCTCGTCTTCCACGCCTTCGGCAATCACGGACAGGCCCAGGTTGCGGCCCAGTTGAATGACCATTTCAGCAATGCTGCTGCCGCGCGCCGAACCCGTGATTTCAGTCACGAAGGCGCGGTCGATCTTGAGCTTGTCGACCTGCAGCCGCTGCAGATACGACAGCGAGGAGAAGCCGGTCCCGAAGTCGTCAATGGCGATCGACACGCCGGTATGCTTGATCTGGGCCAGCATCTTGATCAGCAGGTCCGGCTCTTCCATCGCCATCGATTCGGTGATCTCCAGCTCGATGTTTTCGGGCGGCGCATTGGTGTCGGTCAGGGCCGAGCGCAGCATTTCAAGGAAGTAGGGATGGCGGAACTGCACTTGCGAGACGTTGACCGACATGGTGAAGTCGCGGTAGCCGGCCGCGCGCAGGCGCACCACTTCCTGGCAGGCGGCGCGCAACACCCATTCGCCAATGTCGATGATCAGGCCCGAATACTCGGCAATCGGGATGAAGCGGTCGGGCGAAATGAATTTGCCGTCGGCGCCACACCAGCGCAGCAGCGCTTCGGCGCCCACCGGGCGGCGCGTGGCCAGATCGATCTGCGGCTGGTACATGACCGACAGCTCGCCCTTGCTGAAGCCGGTGCGCAGCGCGTGCATCAGGCGCACCCGCTCGCGGATTTCCACGCCCATGCTGCGCGAGAAGTAGAAGTGGCCGGCGCGCTGCTGCAGCTTGGCGCGCTTGAGGGCAATGTCGGCATCCTTGAGCGCATCGGCGCCGGTGCCGTCATGCTCGCCCAGGCGCACCAGACCGAGGGTGGCCGACAGCTGGACTTCCTGGCCGTCGATCGGGAAGGGCGCTTCGAACAGGGCCAGGATGCGGGCCGGATTCACCGCCGAGGCGTCGCCCAGCACCGAGAAGATGTCGCCGCCAATGCGCGCCACCGTCAATTCCTGGCCCAGGCTCGTTTGCAGGCGGCCGGCCACGGCCACCAGCAAGGTGTCGCCGAAATGGTGGCCCAGCGCGTCGTTGGTTTCGGCGAAGTGGTCCAGGTCGACCAGCGACAGGGTGGCGTCGGCGCGGCCAGGGCCGGCCAGGGTGGCGTCCAGGATTTCGACCAGGCGGGTGCGGTTGGGCAGCTTGGAGAGCTGGTCGTAGAAAGCGGCATTGTGCAGGTGGCTGACCAGTTCCACATTGTGCAGACCGACCGAGACGTTACTGCAGAAGACTTCCAGCAGGCGCTGGTCGATATCGTCGAGCGGGCGTGACAGCACCAGGTAGGCGACAAAGTCGCGGCAAGCCTTGCCGGCAAAGTAGAGCGTGACGTAGCCGGCGTCGTAGATATTGCGGTGCGCGGCAATGGTGCGTTCGAGCGCGTCGTGGATGGCGGCGTCTTCGCGCTGGCCCAGCAGCCCCGTGCCCAGCCGGCGGCTGGCGCCGGCAGTGGCCACAATCTGCAGCTGGTCCGGGTGGGTCGGGTCGGCGCACTCCTGCACGCATAGCACGCCGTTGGCCGGCATGGCCAGAATGTCGGCCACCTGCGCCAGCACGCCAGCGGCAAAATTGTGCACGCCGTGCAGGGCCATCAGCTCGGTACTGGCTTGCACCACCTGGTCCAGGCCGCGCCGGTTGGCGCTGATGGCGCGAATCTGCTCGTACGAGCGGATGGCTGCCGTGACGGTGGTAAACAGCTTGATGCGGGTGAGCTCGGACTTGGTCTTGTAATCGTTGATATCGAAATCGCGAATGGCGTCGATTTCGGGCGCGTAGCCGGGCTGGCCGGTGCGCAAAATAATGCGCACGTCGGCCAGTTTCAGGGTCTCGCGGATGTAGCGCACCAGGTGCAGGCCGGCGTCATCCTGCTCCATCACCACGTCAAGCAAAATGACGGCGATGTCGGCTTCGGTACGCAGCAGTTCACGCGCCTGGCCGGCGGAATAGGCGTGCACGAATTCAAGTGGACGGTGCTGCATGTCCAGGTTGCCGAGGGCGAAGGTGGTGGTCGAATGCACGTCTTCATCGTCGTCGATGATCATCACGCGCCAGACATGGGAAGCGCCGCCCGCCGTTGCCGGCGCCGGGTGCTCGTCCAAAAATACCAGGTCGTCGTGATCGTCCCTGGTGTTGTCAGGGGACGTGCTCGATGGGGGCATGTAGTACTTCTCCAGGATGCGTTTTCAATAGCATGCCACGAAATCAGGCACTTGCGCGAATTAACGTTAAGAAAAACAAATTCCGGAAAAACCGATGCAAAATAGTGACACATGGACATTGTACTTGTCTCTCGTGCATGTCGCGAGGGGCCTTTGCCAGCAAACGGGCGGGGGCTGGTAGAATTAACCTTTCCGCCACTCTTCTTTCGACCATGTCCGGCAATTCATTTGGCAAGCTGTTCTGCGTTACCACCTTTGGCGAGTCGCACGGTCCGGCCATTGGCTGCATCATTGACGGCTGCCCGCCCGGCCTGCCCCTGACAGAAGCGGACATCCAGCCCGATCTGGACCGGCGCAAACCAGGTACCTCGCGGCATGTGACGCAGCGCCAGGAAGCCGATCTGGTTGAAATCCTGTCGGGCACCTACGAAGGCAAGACCACCGGCACCCCCATCATGCTCCTGATCCGCAACCAGGATCAGCGCAGCAAGGATTACGGCAATATCGTCGAGAGTTTCCGGCCCGGGCACGCCGACTATACTTACTGGCATAAATACGGCGTGCGCGATCCGCGCGGCGGCGGGCGCTCCTCGGCGCGCCTGACGGCGCCAGTGGTGGGCGCGGCGGCTGTCGCCAAAAAATGGCTGCTGGCCCAGTATGGCACCGTGTTCAAGGGCTGCATGAGCCAGTTGGGCGACATTGTGGTGCCGTTCCAGTCGTTCGACCATGTGCACGACAACCCGTTCTTTGCCGCCAGCGCCGATGCGGCCCTGATCACCCAGATGGAAGAGGCCATGGACGCGCTGCGCCGCGACGGCGACTCGATCGGCGCGCGCATCGACGTGGTGGCGCACAATGTGCCGGTCGGTCTGGGGCAGCCCATCTACGACAAGCTCGATGCCGACATCGCCTACGCCATGATGGGCATCAATGCCGTCAAGGGCGTGGAAATTGGCGCCGGCTTCAAGTCGGTGGCGCAGCGCGGCTCCGAGCATGGCGACGAACTGACGCCGGCCGGCTTTATCGGCAATAACGCCGGTGGTGTGCTGGGCGGGATCTCGACCGGGCAGGACATCACGGTGTCGATTGCGATCAAGCCCACGTCGTCCATTCGCACCCCGCGCCGCTCGATCGACAAAGCGGGCAAGGAAGTGCTGGTCGAAACCTTTGGCCGGCACGACCCCTGCGTGGGCATTCGCGCCACGCCGATTGCCGAAGCGATGCTGGCCCTGGTGCTGATTGACCATGCACTGATGCACCGCGCCCAGTGTGGCGATGTGCGGGTGGAGACGCCGAAGATCGCCTGAGGCGGACGGCGCAACCATGGCCCCGCAAGCGCACCGCCCGCAAGCCTTTAATTTTTCCTTCTTCCTGTTCGGGCATTACGCCTACGCAGGCACCTTTGCCACCTACGCGGCCCTGTTCTTTGCCGCGCGCGGCATGCGCGTGGCAGAAATCGGCGTGCTGCTGTCGCTGATTCAGGTCATGCGCATTTTCGGCCCCAATGTGTGGGGCTGGGTGGCCGACCATACCAGTGCACGCGCGCGCGTGCTGCGCCTCACCGCCGGTGCGGCGCTGCTGTGTTTTGGCGCGATGTTCTTCTCGCAGACGTTTATCCAGTTCTTTGCGGCGATGGTGATCGTCAATCTGTTTACCAGCGCTCAGGCGCCGCTGTCGGAAGCGCTGATGCTGTCGGACATGCGCGGCGACCTGGGTAAATATGGCCGCATCCGACTGTGGGGTTCGATCGGCTTCATCGTTGCCGTGGTTGCGGGCGGCTATGTGCTCGACTGGTTCGGCACCGAATCGCTGCTGTGGTACTGCGGCGCGCTGCTGTTGCTGGTGCTGGGCGCAAGCCTGCGCATTCGCGAGCTGCCGCACGAGCACCATGCGCAGGCGGCGCCACCTCTGTGGTGCGTGCTGCGCAAGCCGGAAGTGGCGGCGTTTTTCCTGTCCACGGCATTGATGGTGGGCGCGCACATGGCGCTGTACGCGTTTTACTCTCTGTATCTGGCGCGGGCCGGCTACGGCAAACCTGTCATCGGCGCCATGTGGGCGCTGGGCGTGGTGGCCGAAGTGGTGTTCTTCTATTTTCAGGGGCGGGTGTTTGGCCGCTTCAGCGCACGCCGGGTGATGCTGTGGGCGTTCGCCATTGCCGTGCTGCGCTTTGTGGTCACGGGCGCGCTGCCGCAGGTATTCCTGGTCCTGGTGGTGGCGCAGCTGATGCATGCAGCGACCTTTGCCGCGCACCATTCTGCCGCCGTGATGACGATGCAGCGCTGGTTCACGGGCGCGCTGGCCGCGCGCGGGCAGGCCCTGTATATCAGTCTGTCGTATGGTGTCGGCGGCACCCTGGGCGGCCTTGGCATGACCTGGGTATGGGAGCGGTTCGGCCCGCAGCAGATGTATTACGGTGCGGCTCTGATGGCACTGGCCGGTGCGGGCGTGGCGCAGTACGCCATGCATGCGCGCCATGAGCGTTCCGCCGCCTGAGGCCTTGCCGGTCTAATCCGGCTTCGGCGCGGCGGCGCTTTCGATCAGCTGGCGCCGTTCGATGGCCTTGACCACCAGCGCGCGCATGTCATTGAGCAGGCCAAATTCGGCTGGTGTCAGCTGCACCGGCGGGACATTGCCGTCCCAGTCGCCATAAATGAAGCCGGCCGGCTGGCCGTGGCTGCTGAGCGGCAGGATGACAAAGCTGCGCGCCCCTTCCAGCGATTGCTTCCACCAGGCCGGCATTTTGGCGGCAAAATCAGGCTCGCGCGGATGCTCGATAAAAATCACGCGGTCGCTCGCCAGGGCCGCATGGAACACGTTGGGCGTATAGGCATCGTCAAATTTAAGGGCGGGCAGGAGCGCCTTGACGCCGCTGCCAAACCCCAGCCGCGCCACGTACTGCTTTTCGCGCCGGATGCGCATGAAGGCCACGGCGCGTGTCAGCGACAGACCCTGGTAGGCCGTTTCCAGCGCCATGGACATCATCTGGCCAGGGCTGGCGCTGCGCACGGCGTCGCGCATATCGGTCACGCCCAGTACCAGCACTTTGTTGCCCTCGGCGCGCATCCGGCTCGAGGCCAGCACGCGCGCACGCCGCTCGGCCGGACGCGCCAGCGGCGCCAGCGACAAACCGGCGGCGGCCACTTCGCGCGCACGCGCCACGGCGCTCATGATGGAGTCGGGCGTCACGCCCAGCATTTCGGAAAAACTGCTGGCCAGCGCACGTACCGTGACGTCGCCAGCTTCATCGTCATGCCACAGTGATTCGGCGCATTGCGAGGCCATGGTCGAGAGCGCCGCGAGCCAGTCGTCGTGACTGAAACTGGCGCTGCGCGCGGCTGGCTCCATGCGCCGCATGCTCTGGATCAGGCGATGCGGCAAGCCCCATTTTTCGGCTGCGGCGCGGCCGATGTCTTCCATCGACAGGCCCAGTACGGCGCTGGCGGCAGCATCTTCAAAACCGGCGCCCCCACTGTCCTGCAGCGCACGCCATTGCTGGGGCAGGTAATACGTGACCATCATGCGCCCGAGCGAATGGAGCATGGAGCAGACCACGGCTTCTTCGGCGTCGCCTGGCGCGGCGCTGACGGCCACCTGGCGCGCCACGATACCGGCCAGTACCGATTTTTCCATCTCGACGTGGGCGCTGGACGGGTCGTCAGCCGACAATTCCTCAATCAGCTTCAAGCCCAATGCCAGGTGGCCGATGGCGTCGGCCCCCAGTACCAGTACCGCCTTCGATACGGTGCTGATGCGCTGACCGAACGCACAGTACATGCCGCTGTTGGCAAGACGCAGTACCTTCTGGGTCAGGACCGGGTCCGACAGCACGGCCTCGGTCATGCTGAATTCCTTTTCCTCTTCGCCGCGCACGGCGCCCAGAATGCTGTTGATGGCCTTGGTGAAGCCGGGCATGTCGCCTTGCTTGCGCACCTGTTCCCACAGCAGTGCCAGGGTGGCGGCGCCGTCGGTGGCGGGGGCCATGGCTGCGCTCAGATTCATGCCACCCCTTCACGCAGCTGCTGGTAGGTATCGGTCAGAGCCGCCAGTGCAACCTGAGGTGGCATTGGTTTGCCGGTCAGGTAACCCTGCACGTAGCGGCAGCCGCGCTGTTCCACGAAATGGAACTGGTCCTCGGTCTCGACGCCTTCGGCCACCACCGACAGGTTCAGGTGGCGCGCCAGATCCAGTACCGCGTTGCAGATGGCGCCATCTTTTTCGGAGGCGGGCAAATCCTTGATGAAGGCGCGGTCGATTTTCAGAACCGAGATGGGGAAGCGCTTCAGATAGGCCAGCGACGAGTAACCGGTACCGAAATCGTCAATCGCAATGCGCGCGCGCCGTTCGGCCATGCGCGTCAGGATGGTCTCGGCGTGCACCGGATCGATCATCAGGGTGCCTTCGGTAATTTCCAGAACCAGTTCGCTGCCATCAAGGCCGGCGTAGCCGATCGCGTCGTCCAGTACCTGCAAAAATTTATCGCTGCGGAACTGGCGCGGGCTGATGTTGACCGACATGTACAGGGGCCGGCCGGCAGCCTGGGCGAACTGGCGAATCTGCATGCAGGCTGACTTGAGCGCCCACGCGCCCAGCATATTGATCAAGCCATTGGTCTCGGCAATCGGAATGAAGCGCGCCGGCGGGACCATGCCCAGGGTCGGATGCTTCCAGCGCATCAGCGCCTCGAAACCCTGAATCTGGCGGGTCGCCGCAGCGACGATGGGCTGATAGTGGAGCAGGAATTCGCCTTCGCGAATGGCCTGGAACATGGCCGCTTCGAGCGAAATGTCATGTTCGGGCGCGGCGTTGAAGCGCGAACTGTAGGTCAGGGCGCGGCCCTTGCCGGTTTCTTTGGCCAGCGACATGGCGGCGTCGGCCAGCGCCACCAGGCGTACCTCGTCTTCGGCATGCTCGGGAAAGGTGGACACGCCAATCGAGGCGCCCACATAAATGGTGTGGCCGTCAATTTCAAAGGGCGACTGGGTGGTGGCCAGAAGGCGCCCCGTGACCAGCTTGATCTGGGCCGCGCTGTGGGTACCTGGCAGCACGGCGACAAATTCATCGCCGCCCACGCGCGCCAGGGTGTCACTGTCGCGCAGCATTTTGCGCAGGCGCGCCGCAGCCATGCGCAGCACGGCGTCGCCGACCGGGTGGCCCAGACCGTCGTTGACCTTTTTAAAGCCATCGAGGCCGATGGTGACAATGGCGAAACCCTGGCCCGAGCGGCGGGCCTGGGCGATGACCATGCGCATGCGATCCGACAGCAGCAGGCGGTTGGGCAGGCCGGTCAGGGCGTCGTGGGTGGCCATGTGGCGCAGCCGCGCTTCAGTGGCGTGCTGGGACGACATGTCGCGCCCGACCACCAGCAACTGCGGCGTATCGGCATGGGACAGGGCGGAAATGCGCAATTCGAACCAGGTTTCCTGGTCGCCCGCATGCATGCGCACGGCCACGCGGACCGGCTCCGGGGAGAGCAGCGCGCCTTCGTCGGCCATGGGCTGGGTCGGTACATTGCCGGCATCGGCAATCGCGTTGCGCAGCACTGCCTGGTCGACATCGGCGGCCAGGGCGGCCAGCATGGGCAGCGGCGCCTGATCG
Source organism: Massilia sp. CF038 (assembly GCF_900129765.1). Lineage (GTDB taxonomy): Bacteria > Pseudomonadota > Gammaproteobacteria > Burkholderiales > Burkholderiaceae_D > Telluria_A. The sequence continues at coordinate 57,647 of NZ_FQWU01000002.1, read as the reverse complement.
ACGCTGCCGAACAGGCGCTGCGCGCGGCTGCTGGCAAACAGCACCTTGCCACTGGCGTCGAGGCGGAACACGATGTCGCCCGCCGCTTCCAGCAGATGGTCGATCCGGTGGCTGGCGTCGGCGCTCACTTCAGGAGGGCTGGTGGGCATGGAAACAATCGCGCTCGGGTGGAGGGGTGGCCGCTTGCAAATCTATGAACTAATGTATCACTGAAAGATGCTAAAACGCACGAATTTGTCTTTGCTATGGCATTCCGCCCACAATGTTTGTGGCAGATCATGAAATGGAAGCCCGAAACGCGCTAAGGCGGTGCTTGCCTGACCCGGTACTTTGCGCTAGCCTCCCAGCGCAAGTAGACGCACATATGACAAATTCACCGGAAAGAGCGCCAGCATGAATCATTTCGATACCCACGCCGTCTTCAATCAGGCGCCGGCCTTTGAAAACATCAATTTGTTCACCTGCGATCCGGCCCTGCGCGAGGCACTGGAGCGCGAAGGCGGGGGCGACGCGGCAGCGGACCTGACGGCGCTGGGCGCGCGTCTTGGCCAGGCCGACACGCTCGATCTGGCGCGCCAGGCCAATGTCAATTCACCCAGGCTGCATAATTTCGACCGCAGCGGCAGACGCGTGGACGAAGTGGAATTTCACCCCTCGTGGCACGCGCTGATGGGACTGATGATCGGTGCCGGCGCCCATGCTTCGCCCTGGGACTCGGGTGTGCCAGGGGCGCAGGTGGCGCGCGCGGCCCAGTATCTGCTGTTTGGCCAACTTGAAAACGGCGCCCAGTGCCCGGTCACGATGACGTATGCATCGGTGCCGGCGCTGCGCCAGGCCGGGCCAATCGCAGCCAAGTGGCTGCCCAAGATCCTGTCGCGCCAGTACGATCCGCGTTCGCTGCCGATCGAGCAAAAGCACGGCGCCCTGATCGGCATGGGCATGACGGAAAAGCAGGGCGGCACCGACGTGCGGGCCAACACCACGCGTGCCAGTTTGATCGATCCACTGCAGGCGCGGGCGCGGTTTGGCGAGGAAGGCGAGGGCGCCTGGGCGCTGGTGGGCCACAAGTGGTTTTTCTCGGCGCCGCAGTCGGACGCGCACCTGGTGCTGGCGCAGACCGACGACGAAGGCAGCGCCGGCCTGTCCTGCTTTTTTGTGCCGCGCTTTCTGCCTGACGGCAGCCGCAATGCGATTCGCGTGCAACGCCTGAAGGACAAACTGGGCAACCGCTCGAATGCCTCGTCGGAAGTGGAATTTTGCGATGCGGTGGGCTGGCTGATTGGCCAACCCGGACGCGGCATTCCGACCATCCTGGAAATGGGCGGCTACACGCGCCTCGATTGTGTGGTGGGCACGGCTGGCATCATGCGCGCTGCGCTCACGCATGCCTTGCACCACGCGCGCGGCCGCGCCGCCTTCGGGCGCCCGCTGGCGCAGCAGCCCCTGATGCAAAACGTGCTGGCCGATCTGGCGCTGGAATCGGAAGCAGCCACCGCGTTCGCGCTGCGCCTGGCGCGCTGCTTCGACCAGACCGGCGATCCGGCGCAAGCCTTGCTGGGCCGGGTGCTGACGCCGGCCGGCAAATACTGGCTGTGCAAGCGCGGCCCGGGATTTGGCGCGGAGGCGATGGAAGTCATGGGCGGCAACGGCTATGTGGAAGACGGACCGCTGGCGCGCCTGTACCGCGAGTTTCCGGTCAACTCGATCTGGGAAGGCTCAGGCAATGTGATGTGCCTGGACTTGCTGCGCGCGTTCGGCAAGACGCCGGCCGCGCGCGACGCGCTGGCAGCCGAACTGGCGCTGGCGGGGCGGGGCAACAGCGCCCTGAACGACTACACCGACCGCCTGCTGGCCGATCTGGCGCAGCCACAAAGCGACGAATACGGCGCGCGCCGGCTGGCCGAACGGATCGTGGTGGCAGTGCAGGGCGCGCTGCTGCTGGCCCATGCGCCAGGCTTTGTGGCCGACGCCTTTATTGCGTCGCGCATCGCGCAGGACGTGGGCGGCGCCTACGGGCGGCTGCCGGCCGGTGTCGATTGCGCGGCGATTCTGGCGCGGGCGCTGCCAATATAGTGACTATATTTGCCAAAATGCGGACAAACCCGGCTGCGGCTGGGATAATGCCGGGATAAGCCACAACAATGAAAATAGAACCATCATGAAACAAGACCCACGTTTTCCGAACCTTTTCATCCTGAACCACCCGCTGATCCAGCACAAGCTGAGCCACATGCGCGAGCGCGACACCTCCACGCGCACCTTCCGCGAACTGCTCAAGGAAATCACGCTGCTGATGGGCTACGAAATCACGCGCGACCTGCCGCTGACGACGCGCAAGATCGAAACCCCGCTGGAAACCATCGATGCGCCTGTCATCGCCGGCAAAAAACTGGCCATCGTGCCGATTCTGCGTGCCGGTATCGGCATGAGCGACGGCTTGCTGGAACTGGTGCCATCGGCGCGCGTGGGCCACGTGGGCGTGTTCCGCGACCCGGAAACCCACAAGCCGGTGGAGTATCTGGTGCGCCTGCCGGACACCGCCGACCGTATCTTCATTCTGTGCGACCCGATGGTTGCGACCGGCAACTCGGCCGTGCACGCAGTGGACGTGCTGAAAAAGCGTGGCGTGTCGGACGAACAGATCATCTTCCTGGCCCTGGTGGCCGCACCGGAAGGCGTGACCGTGTTCCAGGCCGCGCATCCGGGCGTGAAAATCTACGTCGCCTCGCTTGACTCGCACCTGAACGACCATGCCTACATCGTGCCTGGCCTGGGGGATGCGGGCGACCGTATTTTTGGCACCAAGTAAGATTCGGCGGCAATGGCAACCCTGATCGACAAAGACTTCTTTGCCCGGCTGAGTGCGCTCAACGACAAGTTTGCCGCCAGCGTGCCGGCCACGCTGACGCGCCTGCGCGGCTATCAGGCGGCGTTTGACCCGGTCGCACCGCAGGCCGACATCGTGGCGGGCTTGCACCAGACCCTGCACACGATTGCGGGCTCGGCAGCCACGTTCGGCTTCAGGGTGTTTGGCCAGCAGGCGCGCCAGCTCGAGCAGCGCTTGCGCGTGCTGATGGCCTTCGACGCCGTGGCGGCGCAGGACTGGCGCGCCTGGCTGGCCGATCTGGACGCGTACCTGCTATGGGCCGAGCACAATCCGAAGGCCGAACAGTATCCGGAGCAGTAAGACCGGATTCAATAGCGCGACACGGATCTGTTGCTTATGCGTTAATGCAACACGGGTGCAGCGATCGTTTGATCTAGCGCAAACTTCGATAGCATCCATGCCCTATATTCATCGTACTGCCGCTGCAAATACGGCACTGTAAAAGTTGAGGAATTCAATGATTAGGGTGTTCCGCAGGTTTATTTTGCAGAGAACGTGATTTTTTTGATTTATTGGGTATAATGCGGGATCGTTGGATTCGAGGTAGTAGTGCAGTCTGTCTGTCATTTCTTTCTTGCTTCTTCAAACGATCTAAAACGGGCGTAAGCCCAACTAACTGAAATAGGAAATTGTAATGGCAACTGGCATCGTAAAATGGTTCAATGATTCGAAGGGCTTCGGCTTCATCACTCCTGACGAAGGCGGCGAAGATCTGTTCGCTCACTTCTCGGCTATCCAGTCGGCAGGCTTCAAATCGCTGCAAGAGAACCAGCGCGTCTCTTTCGAAGTAACCGCCGGCCCTAAAGGCAAGCAAGCTTCGAACATTCAGCCACTGTAATATCGCTGAGTCAAACGACTAAGAAATCCTCGGTTTCCGGGGATTTTTTTTCGTCTGAATCTTTTTAAATCGGGGTCAGACCGCAATAGAAAAACATTTTTTTATTGAGGTCTGACCCCGATTTTGCAATTCATGCTTTTCGCCAATAGTTTGGCTGGGCGTAGCTGTGGCGCAGGAAATCAACAAAGGCGCGGATGCGCAACGGCAAATGGCGGCGCTGGGCAAACACGGCGTAGATGTCGTTGCCGGGCGCTGAAAAGGCGTCCAGCACAGTATTGAGGCGGCCGTCGTCAATCTCGCTGCTCACTTCCCACATCGAGCGCCAGGCCAGGCCTTTGCCCGCCAGCGCCCAATCGTGCAGCACGGCGCCATCGTTGCAGACCATATTGCCCGCCACTTTCAGGGTCACCAGCTTGCCATTGTCGCGGAAGGTCCAGCCGCGCTGACTGCCTTCGCTGCTGATGGCCAGGCAGTTGTGGCGCGCCAGATCGGCCAGCGTGGTCGGGGTGCCGTGCCGCTTCAGATAGGCCGGGGAGGCCACCAGCACGCGCTGATTGTCGGCCAGCTTGACGCCCACCAGGGGCGAATCGTTCAGGCTGGCAATGCGGATGGCCACGTCGACGCCTTCGCCCACCACATCGACCACGCGGTCGTTCAAGTTCAGGTTGACGGTCACGTCGCGGTGCTCGGCCAGAAACGAAGGCAGCAGCGGCGCCACGTGCTGGCGGCCGAACCCGGCCGGGGCCGACACCAGCAAGTGACCGGTGGCCTTGGCACTGCGCTCGGCCACCGCGCTTTCGGCTTCTTCCAGTTCGGCCAGGATGCGCTGGCAATCTTCGAGAAAAGCGGCGCCTTCGTTGGTAAGCACCAGTTTGCGGGTCGTTCGCTGCAGCAGCTTGACGCCCAGGCGCGCTTCGAGCGCATCCAGGCGGCGCCCGATCATGGCGGGGGCGATGCCTTCGGCGCGCGCAGCGGCCGACAGGCTGCCGCGCGCCACCACATCGACGAAAGTGGAAATCTGGCGAAATTGACCCATGCGGATGGCTTTCCCATCTGTGATAAAAACGCACAGATGAATGTATTTAATGTCTCGTTTAGCTACGAAATAGTGAATATACTTGAACGCAGGTAGACATCCAAGCATTCACAACACTTCACAGGAGCACGTATGACTTTCGCCACCCCCGCCGGCATGCAGATCACGGCAGACATCAAGCCCGGTTACGAACAGATTTTGACGCCGGAAGCGCTGGCCCTGGTCGCCAAGCTGACACGCGCCTTCGAGCCGCGCCGCCAGGAATTGCTGGCTGCCCGCGTGGAGCGCGCCAAGCGCCTTGACGCCGGCGAGCGGCCGGACTTCCTGCCCGAGACGGCCCATATCCGCGCGGGCGACTGGACCATTGCCCCGATTCCGCCGGCACTCGAATGCCGCCGCGTGGAAATCACCGGCCCGGTCGAGCGCAAAATGGTCATCAACGCCTTCAATTCGGGCGCCGACAGCTACATGACCGACTTTGAAGATTCGAACACGCCCAACTGGGACAACCAGATCACCGGCCAGATCAATATGCGCGACGCGGTGCGCCGCACCATCTCGCTCGAGCAGAACGGCAAGACCTACAAACTGAACGACAAAATCGCCACCCTGGTGGTGCGGCCGCGCGGCTGGCACCTGGACGAAAAGCATGTGCTGGTCGATGGCAAGCGCATTTCGGGCGGCATCTTCGACTTTGCCCTGTTCATGATTCATAACGCCAAGGAACAGCTGGCGCGCGGCGCCGGTCCGTATTTCTACCTGCCAAAGATGGAATCGCACCTGGAAGCGCGCCTGTGGAACGACATCTTCGTGATGACGCAGCAGGAGCTGGGCCTGCCACAAGGCACGATCAAGGCGACCGTGCTGATCGAAACCATTCTGGCCGCATTTGAAATGGATGAAATCCTGTACGAGCTGCGCGAACACAGCTCTGGCTTGAACGCCGGCCGCTGGGATTACATCTTCTCGTGCATCAAGAAGTTCAAGCTGGACAAGGACTTCTGCCTGGCCGACCGTCCGAAAGTGACGATGACTTCGCCGTTCATGCGTGCTTACGCGCTGCTCTTGCTGAAAACCTGCCACAAGCGCAATGCACCTGCCATCGGCGGCATGGCGGCGCTGATTCCAATTAAGAACGATCCGGAAAAGAACGACGTGGCCATGGGCGGCGTGCGCAACGACAAGGCGCGCGATGCCACCGATGGCTACGACGGCGGCTGGGTGGCACACCCGGGCCTGGTGGAACTGGCCATGGGCGAATTCAAGAAGGTGTTGGGCGACCAGCCAAACCAGATCAGCAAGCAGCGTCCGGATGTGAACGTGAGCGCGGCCGAGCTGCTGGACTTCAAGCCGGAAGCACCGATCACGGAAGCCGGCCTGCGCTACAACATCAACGTGGGCATCCATTACCTGGGCAGCTGGCTGGCCGGCAATGGCTGCGTGCCGATCCATAACCTGATGGAAGACGCGGCAACGGCGGAAATCAGCCGCTCGCAAGTGTGGCAGTGGATCCGCTCGACCAAGGGTGTGCTCGACGACGGCCGCAAGGTCACGGCCGAGATGGTGCGCGCGATGATTCCGCAGGAATTGGCCAAAGTGAAGGAAGTGGCGCCCAATGGCGACAACCCGACCTATGTCCGCGCAGCGCAAATCTTCGAAGAAATGTCCACCTCGGAAGCGTTTGCCGAGTTCCTGACCTTGCCGCTGTACGAAGAAATTTAAGTCAGAAGCTGTTTTTCCACTCGCGCAAGGCGGCAAACGCTGCAACGGCGTCTGCCCCTGGCGCGAGTTTATTTAGAGCGATCAATTTCTCTGCGATGGGCGCGGCCCGGTAACGCAGGAAGGGATTGGTCGCTTTTTCGCTGGCGATGGTGCTGGGAATGGTGCGCTGCTGGCGCGATCGCAGCGCGCCATCATGCGCCATGCGTGCGGCAATGGCTTCGTTGTCGGGCTCGACGGCCTGGGCAAAGCGCAAATTGGCCAGCGTGTATTCATGCGCGCAATACACTTCCGTGTTGTCCGGCAGCGCAGCCAGCTTGTCGAGCGACGCACTCATCTGCGCTGGCGTGCCTTCAAACAGGCGCCCGCAACCGGCACCAAACAAGGTATCCCCGCAAAACAGCCAGTGAGCGCCCGCGCGTTCGCTGACGTAGGCAATATGGCCGCGCGTGTGGCCTGGCACGTCCAGCACGCTGACCGTCCAGTTCAGGCCAGGCACCTCGACCTGCTCGCCTTCGCCCAGCGGCACCGTGACGGCGGCAATGCCATCGTTGCGGGGGCCGAAAACAGGTACCGGCCACTGGGCCAACAGGGCTGGCACACCACCAATATGGTCAGCATGGTGATGGGTGAGTAGAATGGCAGTTAGCGTAAGATGATTAGAAGCAAGCGCGGCCATCACGGGTTCGGCCGCGCCCGGGTCGATGACCGCAGCGTGCACGCCATCGTGCACGATCCACAGGTAATTATCCTGAAACGCGGGAACTGCGATGACGCGCAAGGCGGTGGGCAATTGAGGGGGCATAGTGGCGGTTTCGATCAAGGGTAAGCATGGATAGCGCGGCATCCGAGAAGTCCATTATAGCGCTCGACAGCTGGCTGCAGACGCCGGCTGGCGCCTACGTGCGTGCCTGGGAGCAGGCTTGTCTGGACGAGCTCACGGCCGATATTTTCGGTTATAACGCGGTGCAGATCGGCTTGCCGCAAATCGACGCGCTGGCCGCCAACCGGATGCCCAACAAATGGCAGGCCGCCACCCGCATGTCGTCGCTGGAACAACTCAAGGCGGCGCCGGGCGGGCGCCAGATTGCGGTGGCGCTCGATTTTGCCGAGTTGCCATTCGCATCCCAGTCGCTGGACCTGGTGGTGTTGCCGCACGTGCTGGAGTTTGCTGCCGAGCCACACCAGGTGCTGCGCGAAGTGGAACGGGTGCTCATTCCCGAAGGCCAGGTCATCATTTGCGGCTTCAATCCGGCCAGCCTGTGGGGCGCGCGCCAGGTGCTCGGCAAACTGACCAATGCGCCGTATCTGCCCGTTGCCGGCGAATTCATCTCTATGCCGCGCATGAAAGACTGGTTAAAATTATTGAATCTGGGTGTGAGCCGCAGCCATTTTGGCTGTTATGCGCCGCCTTGCCGCAGCGCGCAGTGGCTGAACCGCTTTGCCTTCATGGAGCAGGGCGGTCAGCGCTGGTGGCCGTATCTGGGCGCGGTCTACATGGTGCACGCGATCAAACGGGTCAAGGGCATGACCATGATCGGACCGGCCTGGAGCAAAAAATCGGCCACGGCGCCGCAAGCGGTACCTGCAACTAATAGAAAGCAAGAATGAGTAAAGTGGATATTTTCGCCGATGGTGCCTGCAAGGGTAATCCAGGCACAGGCGGCTGGGGTGCGTTGCTGGTGGCTGACGGCCATGAAAAGGAAATTTTCGGCGGTGAACTGAACACCACCAATAACCGCATGGAATTACGTGCAGTGATCGAGGCGCTCGGTTCGCTGAACCGGCCTTGCGAAGTGACTTTGTACACCGACAGCCAGTACGTCCAAAAAGGCATTTCCGAGTGGATCCATGGCTGGAAGGCGCGCGGCTGGAAAACGGCCGCCAAGGAACCGGTCAAGAACGAAGACTTGTGGAAGGCGCTCGATCTGGCGCAGGGGCAGCACAAGGTGGAATGGAAATGGGTGCGCGGCCATAATGGGCATCCAGGCAACGAACGCGCCGATGGCCTGGCCAATCGCGGCGTCGAGACGGTGCGCCGCTAGGCTTTGCTATACTGCGCGCCATTGTGTCACTTCACTGAAAAGATCCATGCGTCAAATCGTTCTCGATACTGAAACCACGGGCTTGAACCCACGCACGGGCGACCGCGTCATCGAGGTCGGCTGCGTCGAACTCAAGAACCGCATGCTGACCGGGAATAACTTCCACCGGTATATCAACCCGGAGCGCGATTCGGAAGAGGGCGCGCTGGCGGTGCACGGCCTGACCACCGAATTCCTGCGCGACAAACCGAAGTTCGCCGAGATTGCGGCCGAGCTGCGCGACTATATCCAGGGCGCCGAAGTCATCATCCACAATGCGCCGTTTGACCTGGGCTTCCTGAACCACGAATTCAAGCTGCTGGGTTTGCCTTCGTTCACCGAGCATTGCAGCGGCGTGATCGATACCCTGGTCCATGCCAAGGAGATGCATCCCGGTAAGCGCAATTCGCTCGATGCCCTGTGCGACCGCTATGGCGTGTCGAACTCGCACCGCAAGCTGCACGGCGCCTTGCTCGATGCCGAGCTGCTGGCGGACGTGTATCTGTCGATGACGCGCGGCCAGAACAGTTTGTCGATGGAGCTGGAGGTGGAAGAAAACACTGGCGGCCCCACGCTGGAGGCGGTGGCGCTGGCAGAAGTCATCATTCTGGCAGCCAGTGCGGACGAGCTGGCCGAACACGAAAGCGTACTGGGCGGGCTCGACAAGGCCGTGAAGGGCAGTTGCATCTGGCGAAATTACGCGTAAAAGGTGACGTTTTTCAAACGGTATGTCATAATACGCCCCGCTTCGGGAGGTTAGCTCAGGGGTAGAGCACTGCATTCACACTGCAGGGGTCGCAAGTTCGAAACTTGCACTTCCCACCAAGAATTTTAGTAATTTAAAGGCTTGCCACGATTGTGTGCGAGCCTTTTTGTTTTGTGCCGCCAGGTCGTGCATGTAGCCAGCATGAAGCTCGCATCAAAAAATACGGTTACACTAGCCGCATGAAATTCGTCCTCGCACTGCTGTTTGCACTGGCAATGGCCGCCAACTCATATGCGGCTGCCCAAGCGCGTCCCTGCTGTGGCACGCAGGATTGCACGGCAATGCAATGCGTCGACATGGGCTGTCTGCCCCCTGCCAATGCGCTGGCACCGCCTGAAGTGCAAATGCCGCTGTTTGCCGGATGTGAGGCAAACGGGCATGGGCGCATGGAAGGCAGTACCCATCTGCCCAGTCAGTACAAGGAAGTATGGACGCCGCCTGACTGAGAAAGGTGTTGTGACTAACTTTTCTCATCTCAACGAATAAACGGAGTCTTGTATGAAATCGACCATCTTTAAAGTTACCGCAGCCCTCGCGCTGGCTGCCACGTCCGTCGCGGCCTTGGCAGGCACCCATGATTGCTGCGGCGGTATCGAGTGCTGCATCAGGATGCTTTCCTGCTGCTTCTAAACGCCAGCTGAGAAAAGGGCGGCTGTTGCCGCCCTTTTTTTTCGCGCAAAAATTGGCAAGATCAGCACGCGGTGCACACGGCTTGAAAATAGTATATGATGATCATCATGAAATCGCCCACCGTTAAACGGCCAGCCGCCACCCGCAAGGAAATCAGCCACGAGCGTATCGTGGAAGTGGCGTCACGCGCCATCCGACGCAGTGGCTACAGTGGCACCGGCGTGGCCGACATCATGAAAGAAGCGGGGCTGACGCACGGCGGTTTTTACGCCCATTTTGAATCGCGCGACGCCTTGCTGGCAGAGGCGGGCGAGCGCGCCGGCGCCGAATCGGTGGCACTGGCCACGCGCCTGGCAGCAGCGGCCGCGCCGGGGCAGGGCTTGCAGGCCATCATGCAGGCGTATTTGTCGCCGCAGCACCTTGAAGCGATTGAAACGGGCTGCCCGGTATCGGCCTTGTGCTCGGAGATGCCGCGCCAGGCACCCGAGGTCCGCCATGCGGCCACCACCCATATCAAGGAAATGATCGACCTGCTGGCGCGCCAGATGCCTGACTGGGGTCAGCCGCAGGCCCACGAACAGGCCATGGCGCTGCTGGCGTCACTGATTGGCGCGACCATGCTGGCGCGCGCCGTGGACGACCCCAACCTGTCGCGCGCCATGAGCGCTGCAATGTTGAAGCACTGGACAGCGGCGCCCTGAGGCGCCATGGCCGGTGCATTTTTTTTAATCAAAAATATGATGATCGTCATATTTTAACCGGGGGACAGGCATGAGCAAGAAGATTGCGTTGGTGACGGGGGCCTCATCAGGCATTGGCGAAGCCACGGCGCTGCGCCTGGCTGCAGCGGGTTTCAAGGTCTACGGCACCAGCCGCCGCGGTGCGCAGGGGGCGGCGCGGCCGTTCGACATGCTGGCACTGGACGTGACAAGCGACGCCTCTGTCGCGGCAGCGGTCGCCGCGGTCATGCAGGCGGAAGGGCGGATCGACTTGCTGGTCAATAATGCGGGCGTCGGGATGGGCGCCGCCGCTGCCGAAGAAAGCGCCATCGCCCAGGCGCAAGCAATCTTTGACATTAACTTCTTTGGCATCGTGCGCATGACACGTGCAGTGCTGCCGCATATGCGGGCCCAGGGCAGTGGTCGCATTCTGCATATCGGTTCCGTGCTGGGTTTTTTGCCGATGCCGTTTGGTGCGCTGTACGCTGCCACCAAGCACGCCATCGAAGGGTATGCCGAGTCGCTGGACCATGAATTGCGCAGCTGGGGTATCCGTTCGGTGGTGATCGAGCCGGCTTATACAAATACGCCGTTTGACACCAATCTGGTTGAACCGGACGCCAAACTCACGGCCTACCAAACCATACGCCACGCGCTGGCCAGCCGTATTCAAGCCCTCATGGCCGCTGCCGAGGGACCGGCGGTGGTCGCCGACACGGTGCTCAAGGCGGCGCAAATCGGCACCCCAAAACTGCGCTATACCGCGGGCAAACTTGCCGCGCGCCTGCGTCTGCTGCGCCGTTTTGCGCCTGCGGGTTTGCTGGACGCCGGGCTGCGCAAGGATCTGCGGCTCGCGTGACAAGGGGTATCGATCCAGTCATTCCAACCACAACTGAAGGATGCAACATGCCACAAACAATTCGCAAAATCGCACTCATCACCGGCGCTTCGGCTGGCATTGGCGCCGTGTATGCCGACCGGCTGGCGCAGCGTGGCTACGATCTGGTGCTGGTGGCGCGCAGCGCCGAGCGCTTGCAGGCGCTGGCGGCCGATCTCGCCGTCCGCCACCGTGTGCGCGCCGAAGCGCTGGTGGCTGATCTGGCAACGGACGCTGGCCAGGACCGCGTCGAAGAACGCCTGCGCAGCGACCCCGCCATTGCCGTGCTGGTCAATAACGCTGGCATCGCACGCCTGGCGCCGGTCGCGCTCAGTCCGGTACAGGATTCGATCGATCAGATTACGCTGAACATCACGGCGCTGACCCGCCTGACGCACGCTGCGCTGCCGGGCATGAAAGCGCGCCGCGACGGCCTGATCATCAATATCGCGTCCGCCCTGGCGCTGCATACGCTGCCCTTCAGTGCCGTCTACAGTGGCACCAAGGCGTTTGTGCTGGCGTTCAGCCGCGGCTTGCAGCAGGAACTGGCCGATAGCGGCGTGAAGATCCAGATTGTGCTGCCGGCAGCCACTGCAACGGCGCTCTGGGACAAATCGGGCGTGCCCTTGTCGGCGCTGGCGCCGGAATCGGTCATGCAAACCGATGCGATGGTCGACGCGGCCATGCGCGCGCTGGATCTGGGGGAAGTGCTGACCATGCCGTCGCTGGCCGAGCCGGCGCTGTTCGAACGGTTTGACACCGCGCGTGCGGCTGTCTTTGGTGCGGCGCAGAGCGGCAAGGTGGCGCCGCATCTGTTGTCAGCCTGAGCGGCCGGCCAAGTCCGGCTGGTTCAGTCCCGTTTGGCGACCTGCAGCAGCGCGTACATGCTGTCGCTGAACGGGGTGGTGTCAAGTGCGCTCATGCGGGTGATATCGAGACCGGCCTTGGCGGCCATGGCGCGCAGGGTGGCCGGCGTGAAGTAATTGACGTGATCGGGCCAGCGGAAGCCGCTCCAGCGTGCGCCGCGCAAACGGCGGTTGATGCAAGCGAAGTTCGGTACCTTGATGATGATGGTGCCGTTCGGCTTGAGACGCTTGCGGCTGTTTTCCAGCACCGCGAGGGGATTCGATTCGTGCTCGAGGAAGGAAGCCATCACAATGATGTCGAAATAGTTTTCGTCGAAGCCGAGAATGCCGTCCTGCGCCGAGGCGTGGATGCAACGTCCACCCAGCGGGCGTAGTTTGTCGTCTGACAATTTTGCCAATGCGCGCGAAATTTCCACGCCATGCGGTGCCACACGCGTGCGCTGGGCTTCCGGCAATGAGGTCAGCAAGGTTTGCAGCAACTCGCCCCAGCCGCAGCCCACGTCGAGCACGTTGATCCGTTGCGATGACGACTCGGCCACCAGTGTTTTCAGAATGCTGAGGACCTTGTTGCGCTTCAGGACGCGCGAGCGGAACCGCTTCAAGGCGGTGCTGATGGCATAGCGGACCGGCTCTGCCTCCTTGCGCGCTTTCGATTCTTTTTCGAACGTGACCTCATACGCATAGGTCTCGCTCAGTTCCTCGTAAGCGGGGGGATTGGCCAGAAAGACGATGTCCGTCTCCAGACATTGCTGCAAAATCCAGGGATCAGGTGCGAAATGGAGATGTTGCACGCGTCCCGGCTGGGACAACAAGGGGGAAAACCGGGTGGACGGCGCTTTGACGGACATGAACTTCCCTGTGATGTAACTAGTGCAAATTTCCGAAGGTTCATGATATTAACCGAGTGTGAACAAAAGCGTGGTTTTGTGGTTCCGAATTGTAATAATTGGCAACGGAGTTGCCAGTCAGTGCCAAGCTCTGGCATCATTTCTCAATGCTAACAACTATTAGTCTGGAGATATCTTCATGACGGACCTGGATCACCACGTGGATAACAACGAACAATTGCGCCAGGCATTCCTGCGTGGCGCCGGCTTGCCCCCGGAAGCAGTGGCAGCCCTGACGCCGGAAGTCATGGAAACGATGGGCAAAATCCTCGCGGGCAGTTTGCAGGGCGTGATTGACTTGCTGGCCTTGCGCTCGCTGGTCAAGCAGGAAGTCAAGGCAGGTGTCACCGTGGTGGTGTTACGTAACAACAACCCGTTGAAGTTCTTCCCGGACAGCCAGACCGTGATGACCCAGATGCTGCGCAAAAAAATGCCTGGGTTTATGGAACCGCTGGAAGCCATCGACGACGCAATGGGCGACTTGCATGGCCATCAAAAAGGCGTGGTGGCGGGCACCAAGGCCAGTATGACCAAAGTCATCGCACGTCTGCGCCCGGAGCGCTTCGAGGCCGCGCTGCCGGAATCCTTGCCGCACAAACTGGTGCCTGCGCTGCGCAAGGCAGCCTTGTGGGACAACTATTGCGAGCAGCACGGCAAGGTGGCTGGCGATGCGCAAGACAACTTCAAGACCCTGTTCGGTCCGGATTTCCTGGAAGCGTACGAGAAAGAAGTCAACCGTCTCCCAGGCGCAGGCAAGGTGTAAGCCGGATTGGCGCCTGCACGGGCGTCAGGCGAAAAAGTCGGCGCCCGCGTCGTGGCGCGTTCTCAGCGCAGCCAGCATTTGTTTTTCCGCCATGGCCAGGGCCCATTCCGGCCGCAGCTGGAAATGGGGCTCGTCACGGATGGTTTTCCAGTTGCCGCCCCATTCCAGTCCCAGCTCCACTCCCAGCGCACCGACCACCTTGTACTTGGGTGACTCGCCCCTGTACTGGCCGCCTTCAAAAATACCAATATCGAACGCAATACCAAAGTTGTGATTGGATTGACCTCCCTTGGCGTTGGTGACGATGGCGCCAGGCAGGGTGCGGCCCTGGGCAAACAGCGCATTTTGCTCGTCATAGGTGCGCAGGCCACTGATGATCTTGATCGTAATGCCCACTGACCGGGCCCGTTCGATCAGGGCACGCGCATACGGCTGCACGGCACTGTGCAGAGTAGCAATGCATTTCTCGCTGCGCGCGTCGACCGGCAGCAGGGCTGCGCTTGCGCTCAGGCTGGCCGTCTTGGGACTGACGATGCGATTGTAGATGGCGTTCCAGGTTTCTGGGCCGGCTTTGCCGTCGTGGGCAATGCCGAGGGTGCTCTGAACTTCGGAAATCATGTCGGTGAGTCGCATGGTGGCCTTTCAGGCGGCGGATGAGGGTGGATAGGACTACTCCTACAGACTAGGCGCCGAAGCTGAAAAGTCCATCACCAAAAATCACCAAAGTGAAAAAAAGACATGTTTTTATGCAGTCCGCTGCGGCGCGCCTGCCGTGTATGATGGGAGCGCCATCACAGCGGAGCGTTTATGACAGTCCCCACCCCCATTCATTTCTGGTACGACTTCGGTAGCAATTACAGCTATCTTTCGGTCATGCGGATTGAGGCAACGGCCGCCAAACGCGGGGTGCCGGTGGTATGGCGCCCGTTCCTGCTGGGACCGATCTTCCAGGCGTTTGGCTGGGACAATTCGCCCTTCGTGCTGCAAAAGGAGAAGGGCGCCTATGTCTGGAACGACATGGCGCGCGAAGGCAAAAAATATGGCTTGCCCTTCCGCCGGCCCAGCACCTTTCCGCGCACGGCAGTGCAAGCGTCGCGCGTCGCCCTGCTGGGCGCCGACGCTGGCTGGGGTGGCGAATATAGCCGCCGCATCATGCTGCTCAATTTCGCCCTCGATCAGGACATCGGCAGCGACACCCTGGTGTTTGCGGTTCTGCAGGACATGGGCTTGCCGGCGCAGGAACTGATGGCTGCCGCACGTGCCGATGAGGTCAAGGCGCGCCTGCGCGACCAGGTGGCCGAGGCGCACCGGCTCGGCGTGTTTGGTGCCCCGACCTTTTTTGTGGGTTCGGAGATGTTTTGGGGCAATGACCGCCTGGACGATGCGATTCGCTTCGCTGCGGCCGCCGCTGCCCCGGCTGCTAGCTGAGGTAGGAACGCGTCCGCAAGGCCCCGCGCAGCTCGCGCGCCAGCACCTGGCGCGCTTCTTCGGACACAAACACCCCCACTTCCACGCGCACCCCGCAGGCCTCGAGTTCGATGCGCAAGCGCGGTGTACGCGGCACCCGCATGCGGGTCCAGCAGGGATCGAGCCTGACCTGGTGCACGGTGCCGGCCTCGATCCTTTCGATTAGCAGGCTTTGCTCGCCCAGGGCAATATGCTCGTGGTCGGTGGCGTGGCGCGCATAGTGCAACAGCGCCAGCAACAGGGCGGCGATGTCGATCAAGGCAAATAGCAATACCGGCCACAGGCCACGCATAGCAAAGCCCAACCCGATCACGAGCAGCGCCAGACACAGGGACCCGTACGCTGCCATCACCTGCCGCGGTGACATGGAGCAATTGCGTTTGAGGTGCCATTCCTGTTTCATGGCTTACATGATGCGTGGCGGTACATCAAAGGTATGGAAGGGCGCCGGGCTGGGCACCGTCCATTCCAGGCCGTCGGCGCCGTCCCATGGCTTGGCAGGCGCGGGGGCGCCGCCGCGAATGGTGGGCAAGACCACAAAGAACAGGAAATAGACTTGCGTGAGGCCGAACAGCATGGCGGCCACCGAGGTGAAGGCATGAAAGTCGGTGAATTGGGCGGGGTAGTCGGCATAGCGGCGCGGCATGCCGGCCAGGCCCAGGAAATGCATGGGAAAGAAGGTCAGGTTGACCCAGATCAGGGAGTTCCAGAAGTGGAACTTGCCACGCCATTCGTTCACCATGTGCCCCGTCCATTTGGGTACCCAGTAGTAAAAGCCGGCAAACAGGCAAAACAGCGAGCCGGCCACCAGCACGTAGTGGAAGTGTGCCACAACATAGTAGGTATCGTGGACCTGGATATCGATGGGCGCAATGGACAGCAGCAGGCCGGAAAAGCCGCCAATGGTAAACACCCAGATGAAACCGATGGCAAACAGCATGGCGGTCTCGAAGGTGAGCGCGCCGCGCCACATGGTGGCGATCCAGTTGAACACCTTGACCCCCGTGGGCACCGCCACCAGCATGGTGGCATACATGAAGAACAGTTGCGACGTGATGGGCATGCCGGTGGTGAACATGTGGTGCGCCCACACGATGAAGGAAACAATGGCAATGGCGGCTGTGGCGTACACCATGCTGGCATAGCCAAACAGGGGTTTGCGCGAAAACGTGGGGATGATGTGCGAGATCATGCCAAAGCCGGGCAGGATCATGATGTACACCTCGGGGTGGCCGAAGAACCAGAACACGTGCTGGAACATGACCGGGTCGCCGCCGCCGGCCGCGTTGAAGAAGGTGGTGCCGAAGTGGCGGTCGGTCAGCAGCATGGTGACAGCCGTGGCCAGCACTGGCATGACGGCAATGAGCAGGTAGGCGGTGATCAGCCAGGTCCAGCAGAACATGGGCATTTTCATCAGCGTCATGCCGGGCGCGCGCATATTGAGGATGGTGACGATGATGTTGATGGCGCCCATGATCGAGGAGGCGCCCATCAGGTGCACCGCGAAGATGGTCATGTCCATGCCGGCGCCCATTTGCAGCGACAGGGGCGGATACATGGTCCAGCCGGAACCGGTGGCGCCGCCGTCGACGAAGAAGGAACCGACCAGCAGCAGCCCCGCGGGCGGCAGCAGCCAGAACGAAAAATTGTTCATGCGCGCAAAGGCCATGTCGGACGCGCCGATCTGCAGCGGCACCATCCAGTTGGCGAAGCCGACAAAGGACGGCATGATGGCGCCAAACACCATGATCAGGCCGTGCGACGTCACAAACTGGTTGTACAGCTCCGGCTGGAAAAACTGCAGGCCGGGCTGGAACAGTTCGGCGCGGATCAGCAGCGCCAGCAAGCCGCCCGTCAGGAACATGATGAGCGAGAACCACAGATAGAGGGTGCCGATATCCTTGTGGTTGGTGGCGTACAGCCAGCGCCGCCAGCCATGCGGATGATCATGGGCAGCATGGTCGGCGCCGTGGGACGGGCTGGCCACAAACGCGGCCGGCGCGCCGCTGCTGGGGGGAACAGGCATCACTTCCTCGCTGATGAAAGCTGGTGCGATGACTATAACGAGGTAAAAGCCCGTGACGATAGGCCGCGTGCGCCGGTTTGACGCCGCTCAAGCAAGCACGAAACAGCTAGAACGCAGGCCCCAGCCGTGCGGTCGCGCCGTCGACCACCGTGGCGGCAAATACCCGCTGCTGGGGCCGCCCGGGGCCGCCAGCGATCATGTCGGTCAACATCTCGGTCACTGCCAGCGTCATCTGCTCCACCGGCTGGCGCACCGTGGTCAGCCGGTAGCTCAGCCAGCCCGCCTGGGGCACGCCATCAAAGCCGGTGATGGACAGCTGGCCCGGCACATCGAGCTGGAAATCGTGGCGTGCGCAGTCCAGACAGCCCATCGCAGTAAGGTCATTGGCGCAGATCACCGCGTCCGGTGGCGCGCCCAGGGTGGCGATGATTTCGCGCAGCCCACGCGCGCCGCTGTCGTAATCGTAGTTGCCGCGCACGATCAGGGGCGGCGCCAGCTTGAGCTGGGCCAGGCGCGCCGAGACCCCGCGCGAGCGGTCTTGGGCCACTACCGAGCCGCGCGGCCCTTCGATCAGGGCGAAGCGCCGGTGGCCACCGGCCGCCAGGCGCGACACCAGGATGCGCGCGGCCTCGGCCTGGTCGCACACGACGGCATTGACCACGCGCTCGCGCAAGTGGCGGTTGAATAGCACGAACGGCACGGCGCGGCGCTCGAATTCGGCCACTTGCTGCGGTCCCAGCCTGGCAGCAACAATGGCGCCGTCGATCTGGTGCTGCCAGACCTCGGACAGGGTGCGGTCGATATCGCCTTCGTCCGTGAAGGAAAACAGCAGGATGCGCAGGCCGTGCCCGCTGAAGTGACGGCTGAGCTCGGTAACGATTTCGGGGTAGTGCAGTGTCACCAGATTCGACACCAGCAGCGCCACCTGGTTCGAGCGGCGCGTATTCAGGCTGCGGGCAGCGGCGTTGGGCGTATAGTCCAGGGCCTTGGCAGCTTCCATCACGCGCGCGAAGGTGGCTTTGGAAACGCTGGCGCCAGGTTGGAAGCAGCGTGACACGGCCGATTGCGACACCCCGGCGAGCGACGCCACGTCATACGAGGTCACGCGCCGCGCCTGGCGCTGGATCAGCGCCTGAATGTCAGCCATGGAGGCGCATACAAGAGGAGTCGAATTGGTCATGGCAGCGAACGGGATATATCTTGCAGTGTAGCCTTCTAAATTGCCGTAAGGCAATATAAAACGCAGCAAGTGTTGCGTATTCGATGAGACGTGGCGGGCGCACCACGGCCGTGCCCGCCACTGTCGCGCCAGCCCGATTTCTGGTAACATACCGCCCCTTACTACCAAGGGGTTCCATGGCCAATGCTTGCGGCGTCGATTTCGGCACCTCCAATTCCACAGTAGGGTGGGTCGCGCCCCAGGCCCCGGCCAACGGTTCGCGCCTGCTCGCGCTCGAAGACGGCAAGCCCACCTTGCCCTCGGTCGTGTTCTTCAATGCCGACGACGATGAAGTCAGCTATGGCCGCGCGGCCCTGGCCGGCTATCTGGCGGGCTACGATGGACGCCTCATGCGTTCGCTCAAGAGCTTGCTGGGCACCAGCCTGATTGACGGCCAGACCGAAGTCGGCGGGCGCGCCTTGCCGTTTCGTCTGTTGCTGGCGCAGTTCATTGGCGAATTGAAACGGCGCGGCGAACTGGCAGCAGGGCGCGAATTCACTTCGGCCGTGTTTGGCCGTCCCGTGTTCTTCATTGACGACAGCAAGGAAGCCGACCAGCTGGCCCAGGACACGCTCGAGGGCATCGCCCACGCGGTCGGCTTCAAGCATGTCGACTTCCAGTTCGAGCCGATTGCGGCAGCCTTCGACTATGAATCGCAGATCAGCTCGGAACAACTGGTGCTCATTGCCGACATTGGCGGCGGCACCTCCGACTTTTCGCTGGTGCGCCTGGCGCCCGAGCGGATCGCGCGTGCCGATCGGCGCGACGACATTCTGGCCACCGGTGGCGTGCACATTGGCGGCACCGACTTTGACAAATACCTGAGCCTGTCATCGGTGATGCCCCTGCTGGGTTACCAGTCTTTGCTGAACAACAATAGCGCGATTCCGTCGAGCTATTACTTTAACCTGGCTACCTGGCACACGATCAACTTGGCATACACCAAGAAAACCTGGACCCAGCTCGCCGACGTGGCGCGCGATGCGCGTGAGCCAGCCAAGCTGGCGCGCCTGCAGCGTCTGATTGACGAGCGCGCCGGTCACTGGCTGGCCATGAAAGTGGAGGAGGGCAAGATCGCCCTGTCCGCCGAGCAGCAGGTGCCGCTTTCGCTGGAGCGCCTGTCGCCGCCCGAACACGTGGTGCTGCAGCGCGCCGAGTTTGAGGACGCCATTGCGCACCTGGTGGGTGCAGTCGAGCAGACTGTGCTCAAGCTGCTGACCGATGCCGGGGTCGGCCCGGATGCGGTCGACACCGTCTTCTTTACCGGTGGATCGAGCGGCGTGCGCATGCTGCGCGAGCGGATCGGCGCCTTGCTGCCCCAGGCGCGCAAGGTCGAGGGCGATTTGTTCGGCAGCATCGGTTCGGGCCTGGCGCTCGATGCCGTGCGCAAATTCAGCTAGGGCCGCCATGTTCGAGCAAGCAATCGTGATGCTGGACTTCGAGACCACCGGCCTGTCGCCCGCGATGGGCGACCGCATCACCGAAGTGGCGGCCTTGCGCATCGAGCACGGCCGCGTGACCGACCGCTACGTGTCGCTGGTCAATTGCGGCGTGCGCATTCCATCCTTTATCAGTGCGCTCACCGGCATTTCCCAGGCCATGGTGGACCGCGCCCCGGCGGTGGACCAGGTGCTGCCGCAGCTGCTGGACTTTATCGGTACCGATGCCCTGGCAGCGCACAACGCCAGCTTCGACGAAAAATTCCTCAAGGCCGAGGCCGAGCGCCTGGCGCTGGTGCCGGCGCACGTCGGCCTGGTCTGTTCGCTCAAGCTGTCGCGGCGCGTGTTTCCAGGCATGGCCAGCTACAAGCTGGGCCAGTTGTCGGGCCAGCTGGGCATCCGTTTTCGCAGCGCTGCCCACCGCGCCGAATCCGATGCCGAAGTGGCTGCCGAACTGCTGCTGCACATGGGCCGCCACCTGGGCAGCCGCTACGGGCTCGGCCCGGTGGCGCCGCAGTTGCTGGTCGCGCTCAACAAGCTCAGCGCTGCAAAGGTGCCCGACTACCTCCACAAGCTGGCGCGCGAACGCCCCCCGGCCTGACCAGCTCGCCCGCGCTTTTTTCCTGCCGCATACAAACCCCGCCGTGAGCAATCACTACGGGGTTTTTTCATGTGCCAGATCTTGCTGTCGTTGGCGCGCCTTTGCGGACTGTCAAACGAGATGCCTGTTCCCGTTTTAAACTTTTAGCAATACTTTTCAGGTCGCCTGATGCTGCGGCATTTCCCCCACTCCTGCGCTTGCACGGCCTTTGGCCGGAGGATCAGCATGAACCGGCAGAACATATCTCGCGAGAACTATCAAACCTACGTGTGGTTCCGCCAGGCAGCTGAGCGCGGCGACGCCTACGCCCAGTTCAACCTCGGACTCATGTACAAAAAAGGCGACTGCATCGAGCGCGACTATGCGCACGCCTTCAAGTGGCTGCGCCAGGCTGCCCTGCAGGGCCTGGCCTTTGCCCAGAACCACCTGGGCGCCCTGTACTACAACGGGCGCGGGGTCGACCGCAGCGATGCCGAAGCGGCCTACTGGTTCCGCCATGCGGCCGAGCAGGGCGACGCCTCGGCCCAGCAAAACCTGGGGCAGATGTACAAGAAAGGGCGCGGACTCGAGCAGAACCACGAGCTGGCCCTGGCCTGGTTTTACCGCGCCGCCGAGCAGGGCGTGGCCAGCGCCCAGAGTCTGCTGGCCGAATGCTATCTGTACGGCCACGGCGCCCCCGTCAACTGTCCACTGGCCATGGCCTGGTTTCGCAAGGCCGCGGTGCAGGGCGATGCGCAGGCCCAGCTGAACCTGGGCTTGATGTACAAGCGCGGCCAGGGGGTAGAGGCGAACGATGCCCAGGCCCTGTGCTGGTTTCGCCAGGCCGCCGCGCAAGGCAATGCAGGCGCCCAGCGCCAGCTGGGGGTGGCCTACGCCGAAGGGCTGGGCGTGCGCGCCGATCCGCTGCGCGCCATGGCCTGGCTCGAGCGTGCCGCCAGCCAGGGCGACAAGGACGCCCAGTTCAACCTGGGCGTGATGCTGGCCAATGGCCAGGGCGTGGCCAGCGACGAAAGCGCCGCCATGGCCTGGTATCTGCGGGCGGCCGAGCAGGGCCACATGCTGGCCCAGTACAATCTGGGCAGCATGTACGCCAACGGCCGAGGTACCCCGCGCGACCCGCTGCGCGCGCTGGCGTGGTACCGGCGCGCAGCAGACCAGGGAGCACCCAACGCCCAGTTCAACCTGGGCGTTATTTATGCCACTGGCCAGGGCGTGGACAAAGACGATATGCAAGCGGCGCGCTGGTACCGCGTCGCTGCCGAGCAGGGCGATGCCAGTGCCCAGAACAATCTGGGCGTGATGTACGCCAATGGCCAGGGCGTGCCGCAAGACGATGCCATGGCCGTGTTCTGGTACGGCCAGGCGGCCGAACAGGGTCACGCGCTGGCGCAATACAATCTGGGCGGCATGTACAGCAGCGGCCGCGGTGTGCCGCGCGACAGTGTGCGCTCCTACATGTGGATGCTGCTGGCAGCGGACGCCGGCGATGAAACGGCCAGCGCCAACAAGAGCATGGTGGCGCGCCGTCTCACGCCCGCTGAAATCGGTTGCGCGCTGGACCTGTCGCGCCAGTGGCAGCTGCGCCATGTGCCGCAAGTGCAAACGGCTCCGGCTGGCGCCGCCCGCCGTCCCTGAAGCCTGCGCGGCATGTCTTTTTTGCCTTGTTGTCGGTGCGATATCTGGTCCCGCACGGGCGCGAAAACTCCTCTCGCATTTTTCCGCCAGACGCTACAATAGGTCAGCCGGCAGCACGACGTCCGGCCTTTCCACTCACTCCCGGTCGTGCTCATGGAAAAACTTGTTCGATTACTGACTCTGCTTGCTGCAGCCACGTTTGGCACAGCCGCCACGGCCGCCACTGTCACTGTGCAAGTGAGCGACAGCGCTGGCAAGCCACTGGCGGACGCCATCGTTGTGGTCGATCCAGGCGGCACTGGCGCCGTGCCAAAACAGCAGCGGCCGGCGCAGATTGAACAGAGCGGCCTGAAGTTTTTGCCCATGGTAAGCGTGATCCAGACCGGCAGCACCGTGTCGTTTCCCAACAACGACAAGGTCAAGCACCACATCTATTCCTTCTCGCCCGCCAAAAAATTCGACCAGAAACTGTATTCCGGTGTGGCCGCCGCACCACAGGTGTTCGACAAGGCGGGCCTGGTGGTCATTGGCTGCAACATCCACGACCGCATGGTGGCCTACATTAAAGTGGTCGATTCGCCATGGTTTGCCAAGACCGACGCGGCCGGCATGGTCAGCATCGAGGTGCCGCCCGGCGCGCGCTACAGCGTCTCGGCCTGGCACTACAACATGAGTGGCAGCGTGGCTGAACAGGCACTCGTGCTCAAGGCCGACGCGCCCGCGCCACTGGCCTTCAAGCTGAGCATGAAGCCGCCGGCGCCAGACAACGAGGCAGGTTACTGACGTGCGCCTGAATCCCTTCAAGAGTCTGGAAGGGCGCATTGCCCTGCTGTTCCTGGTGCTGCTGATCGTGGTCCAGGTGCTCGGCTTGCTAGTGATTGAACGCGGTATCGATGCCAACGCGCGCGCCTCCATCAGCGCCGAACTGATCAACGGCGAAAAAGTGTTCCGCAAGCTGGTCGAGCAAAACGCCCAGCAGCATCGCTTCGGCGCCCAGGTGCTGGCGCGCGACACCGCCTTTGTGGCCGCCATCGGCAACGGCGGCGAGGAAGACCGTGCCACCATCGAATCGGCCCTGGACAACAGCGGACGGCGCGCCCGCGCCGATCTGACCATGCTGATCGATGGCGAAGGCAAGGTCATGGTGTCGAGCGGCATGGTCAGCGCCGGTGCCCTGGAACAGCTGGTGCGCGGCCTGCTGGAACGGGCCGACCGCGAAAACGGCGCCCAGGCCATTGCCGTGGTTGACCACAAGCCGGTGCAGATCGTGGTCATGCCGGTCAAGGCCCCGGTGACGATTGCCTGGATCGTAATGGGCTTTGTGATCGACCGCCAGATTGCGCTCGACATGCGCGAAATTTCGGCCCTGGACGTGACCTTGCTCACCCGCGACAAGCAGGGCGCCTGGGTGGTGGCCGAGTCCACCATTGCACCCCAGTTCCGGGCCAAGCTCGGCAGCGACCTGCAGCCGGTACCCGACAAGCCGCTGGGCGCTTTCGATCTGAACATTAACGGCAGCCGCTACAGCGCACGCCTGCTGCCGATCGGCCACAACGCGGCCCACGATGCGCGCGTGCTGCTGGCCCAGTCGATCGACGCGGCCACCGAGCAGTACGCCCGGCTGGAACGCACCCTGGTGGCGCTCACACTGGTCGGCATTCTGGTGGCCAGCGTCGCCGCCGTGCTCACGGCCAAGCGCATTGCCATGCCGCTGCGCGAACTGGCGCGCACCGCCCGCCGGCTGGAGCGGGGCGACTACCGCGGTGACATTGCGGTGCGGGGCGACGATGAGGTCGGGGCCCTCGCCAAAGCCTTCGACAGCATGCGTGACGGTATCGCCCGCCGTGAAAAGGAAATTCGGCGCCTGGCTTACTGGGACCAGCTGACCAATCTGCCCAACCGGGCCCAGTTCGTGCTGATGCTGGGCGAGGCGCTGGACGAGGCGCACAAGCGCGAACACAAGCTGTACGTGCTGATGCTCGACCTGGACCGTTTCAAGCATGTCAATGACGTGATGGGCCACGATTTTGGCGATGCCTTGCTGCGCCAGGTGGCCGAGCGGCTGCGCCTGCGCGTGCCCGAATTGCATCCTGCGGCCCAGCTGGCCCGCCTGGGCGGTGACGAATTTGCCGTCCTGCTGCCCGATTGCACGGTTGAGCAGGCCCAGCGCGTGGCGGCCGCGCTGCTGCATACGCTGGAAGCGCCGCTCTCGCTCGATGAACAGACCGTCGACATCGGCGCCGGGCTCGGCATTGCGGGCGCCACTGCCGCTGGCGAAAGCGCCGAGGAATTGCTGTCGATGGCCGAAGTGGCCATGTACCAGGCCAAGCAGCGCAACGATGGCGCCATCGTGTATGAAGCGGCAATGGACACGGCCAGCGCCAAGAGCCTGGGCTTGCTGACCGAGCTGCGCAATGGCATCGAGCGCGGTGAATTCCGCCTCCATCTGCAACCCAAACTACGCCTGGATACGGGCGAAGTGATTGGCGCCGAGGCATTGGTGCGCTGGCAGCATCCGGTGCGCGGCAATGTCTTCCCGGACGACTTTATCCCGTTTGCCGAGCAGACCGGCTTCATTCGCGTGCTCACGCGCTGGGTGTTGGACCGCTCGGCCGCGCTGTGCAGCGAGCTGGCCGGGCAGGGCATTCACCTGAAGTTTTCCGTCAACCTGTCCACGCGCGACTTGATGGACCAGAATCTGCCCGAGAAATTTGCCGAGATCCTGGCCCGCCACCAGCTGGCGCCATCCTCGTTCTGCCTCGAAATCACCGAAAGCGCGATCATGGATGACCCGGTGCGGGCCCAGACTACACTCGAGCGCCTGCACGCCATGGGGGTGGAATTGTCGATTGATGACTTCGGTACCGGCTACTCGTCGCTGGCTTACCTCAAGCGCCTGCCGGTGGACGAGCTGAAAATCGACAAGTCGTTCGTTCTGAACATGGAAAACGACATTGGCGACACCAAGATCGTGCGCTCGACCATCGACCTGGGCCACAACATGGGCTTGCGCGTGGTGGCCGAAGGCATCGAAAGCGAAGCAGTATGGCGCCTGCTCGCTGCCCTCGGCTGTGACCAGGCGCAGGGCTACTTCATGAGCCGTCCGATCCCGGGCGAGCAGATGGCAGCCTGGATTGCATCCTGGGTGCCGCCCCGCAAGCTGAGCTTGCCCTACGAGGAATCTGTCAGCTAGTCATATGCATATAGCAATGTTGCAGTGATTCGCGCTATGATCTCCCGCGCCATCTTCCTGTCGGCTGCGCCGTGACGCGGCCGGGCGACCTCGACTCTTTACCGAAAGACTCTCTTCCATGCAAATGAAACATGCATCCCTGGCCCTCAGTCTGCTCGCCCTGTTTGGCGCCCAGGCCCTGGCGCAAACCTGCCCGGCTGGCGCCGCGCCGCTGAACTATCCGGTGACCAAAAAGGTCGAACAGACAGACGTGTACCATGGCACCACGGTGGCTGACCCTTACCGCTGGCTGGAAGACGCCAACAGCGAAGAAACCCGCCTGTGGGTCGAATCGCAAAACAAGGTCACCCAGTCGGTGCTGGGCCAGATCCCCGAGCGCGAGGCCATCAAGGCGCGCCTGACCAAGCTGTGGAATTACGAGCGCTACAGCGTGCCCTACAAAGAAGGCGGGCGCTACTTCTACAGCCGCAACGACGGTTTGCAGAATCAGGCCGTGCTGTACACCATGCAGTCGCTGGCCGACGCGCCGCGCCTGCTGCTGGACCCAAATACCCTGGCGGCGGACGGCACCGTTGCGCTGGCAGGCTCGGCCGTCAGCCCCGACGGCAAATACCTGGCTTACGGTACCGCCGCCTCTGGTTCCGACTGGAACGAATGGAAGGTGCGCGACATCGCCACCGGCAAGGACTTGAACGACCACCTGAAATGGGTCAAATTCTCCAACACATCCTGGACCCCGGATGGCAAGGGCTTCTTCTACAGCCGCTACGACGCACCGGAAGAGTCAGCCAAGCTGGCCGGCGTCAATTATTTCCAGAAGCTGTACTACCACCTGGTGGGCACCGAGCAAAGCGCCGACGTACTGGTCTATGACCGCCCGGACGAAAAGGAATGGGGCTTTGGCGGCCAGGTCAGCGATGACGGCAAATACCTGATCATCACTGCCACCAAGGGCACGGCGGCCAAGTACCGCATCTTCTACAAAGAGCTGGGCAAGCCGGGCGCCAAGGTGGTGCCGCTGATTGACGCTTTCGAAGCATCCTACAGCTTCATCGACAATGACGGTCCGGTGTTTTATTTCACGACCGACCGCAAGGCGCCGCGCTCGCGCGTGATCGCCATTGATACCCGCAAGCCGGCAGAAGCGAACTGGAAGCAGATCATTGCCGAGAGCGGGCAAACGCTGGTGGGCGCCTCCATGATCAACAACCAGATCGTGGCCGAGTACCTGCCAGACGCCCGTAGCGTGGTCAAAGTGACGGACCGCAAGGGCAAGCTGGTGCGCGAGATTGCCTTGCCGGGCATTGGCTCGGTTGCCGGTCTGGCCGGCAAGCGCCATTACACCGAAACGTTTTACTCCTTCACCGGCTTTACCAATCCGACCACGATCTACCGGCTTGACATGAAGACCGGCAAGAGCACGGTGTTCCGCCAGCCGAAGGTCGATTTCGACCCGGCTGCCTACGAGACGCGCCAGCAATTCTTCACCAGCCGCGATGGCACCAAGGTGCCGATGTTCATCGTCTCGAAAAAGGGTCTCAAGCTCGACGGCAACAACCCGACCTATCTGTACGGCTACGGCGGCTTTAACATCTCGCTCACCCCAAGCTTCTCGGCCGCCAACCTGGCCTGGATGGAAATGGGCGGCGTGTACGTGGTGGCCAATCTGCGCGGCGGCGGCGAATACGGCGAAGCCTGGCATGAAGCGGGTACCAAGCTGCACAAGCAAAACGTGTTTGACGACTTCATTGGCGCCGCTGAATGGCTGATCGCCAACAAAGTCACCTCGCCAGCCAAACTGGCCATTGGCGGTGGCAGTAATGGCGGCTTGCTGGTGGGCGCGGCACTGACCCAGCGTCCCGAGCTGTTTGGCGCGGCCATCCCGCAGGTGGGTGTGCTCGACATGCTGCGCTTCCACAAGTTCACCATCGGCTGGGCCTGGACCTCGGACTATGGTTCGGCAGACAATGCCGATGAATTCCAGGCGCTTTTCAAGTATTCGCCGCTGCACAACTTGAAGGCCGGCACTTGCTACCCGGCCACCATGATCACCACCGCTGACCACGACGACCGCGTGGTGCCGGCGCACAGCTTCAAATTCGCGGCCGCTGCCCAGGCAGCGCAGGCGGGCGCGGCGCCGGTGATCATCCGCATCGATGTGAAGGCGGGCCATGGCGCCGGCAAGCCGACCGCCAAGGTGATTGAAGAAGCAGCCGACCGCTGGGGCTTTCTCAGCCATGCGCTGAAGATGCACGAGCCAGCCAAGGTGGCCGCGCAGTAAGCCGCAGCAGTATTAAAATGCAGTACCGGACGTCGCCTTTCTGGCGACGTCTTGCTATTGGGTATCACCTTTGGGGGCAGGGCGGCACACTGGCGCTTCACCCAAGCAAAGGATCCTCATGACGCCGCCTCTTCATCGCAGCAAGCAGCTGCCCGCGCTGTACGCCACCATGGCGGTGATTCTGGCCATGGTGCTATACGGTCCCATCGCCCAGCCCGAGCACTATCACGCCTTTGCCGATCAGCGCAGCTGGTTCGGGATCGACCACTTGGGCGACGTGCTGTCCAATCTGTTCTTTCTGCTGGTAGCAGCGTGGGGCGCGCTGCGCCTGAAGCGCAGTCCGCTGGCTGGCAATGCGCGCATGGGCGCGCTGGTGTTTATTGCGGCGCTGGCGCTGACGGCGTTCGGCTCGACCTGGTATCACCTGGCGCCCGACAACGCGCGCTTGCTATGGGACAGGTTGCCCATCGCGCTGGCCTGCGCGGCCTTGCTGGCCACGGTGCTGTCATCGTCGCTGGCGCTGTTGCTGCTGATCCCGGCGGCCGTTGCCAGCGTCTTCTGGTGGCAGGCTACGGGCGACTTGCGGCCCTACCTGCTGTTGCAAATGGCGCCACTGGTCCTGATTCCCCTGTTGCAATGGCAAGCCGGTGCGGCATTGACGCAACGGCGCGCCTTCGGTCTGGCCATCGGCCTGTACGTGCTGGCCAAGCTGTGCGAAGTGGCCGACCATGCCGGCATGGCCCTTTTGACGGTGGTCAGCGGGCATACGCTCAAGCATATTCTGGCTGCGGCGGCCGCTGCGGTCATTGTGCGCGCCATCACGGCTGGACCGCAGCAGACGCTTGATGTATCTT
The DNA here is from genome assembly GCF_900129765.1 of Massilia sp. CF038. Classification (GTDB taxonomy): domain Bacteria; phylum Pseudomonadota; class Gammaproteobacteria; order Burkholderiales; family Burkholderiaceae_D; genus Telluria_A. Next base: position 28,860 of record NZ_FQWU01000002.1, on the reverse strand, counting down.
GAGAACATATTGTTCTTCCGGATCACTGTTATGCGCACCTTGTGCGGCACCCTGTCTGTTTTGCTCTTGAGTAGCGCCCTGGCCGCCGCAGCCGAGGAAGTGCCAGTGTACGTGATGGACATTCCGCCCATGGCCAGCAAGGATGGCGGACACGGGGTGGTGGGCGAAATCGTGCTGGAAGCGATGAAGCGGGCACGTTTGACACCGCGCCTGATCTTCATGCCAAAAAATCGTGCCATTCTCACGGTGCAATTGCCCACCAGTCGCGACGAACTGATCTTGCCGCTGGCCCGCCTGCCCGAGCGCGATCCGCACTTTACCTGGATTGCCCAGCTGTATCACGCCGAGCGCGGTTTCTTCACCACCGGCGCGCAAATCCGCAGCTACGAGCAGGCCCGCACCACGCTGGGCGCGGTGGCGGTGGCGCGCGGCACAGCCAACGTCACCTTGCTGCGTGAACAGGGCTTCAAACCGGAACAAATTTTTGAGATCAGTCTCAACGACGACGTGCCGCGCATGCTGCTGGCAGGGCGCATTCAAGCCTGGTTCGGGCCGCTGGAAGAAATGCAGGTGTATCTGCGTGACGAGCCGCGCCGCGGCCAGATCGTGGCCGGCACCGCGCTCAGCACGACGGACAATTACCTGGCCTGTTCAAAGCAATGCAGCCCGGCCCTGGTGGCCAGGCTGACCGCCGAACTGGGCAAAATGGAAAAGGATGGCAGCATGAAAGCCATCCGCCACAAGTACGCCAGTCAGGCGCGCGAGGGCTGGCCCTGATCAGCGGTGGCACACCACCAGCAGGGCTTTCGCTTCGGTTTTGCCCGTGTTGCGCAGCACATGGTTCTGGTCGGCCGGATAGCGCGCCGTGCCACCCAGTTTGACCTTTTTGCGGTCGACGCCCACTTCCACTTCAATTGCGCCGTGCAGCACCGTCATGTGTTCGCTGGTGCCCGGGTCGTGCGCTTGCGATTCAAGCAGGCCACCTGGCGCCAGGGTCAGTTCATACCACTCGTACTTTCCCGCCATTTCCATGGGACCCAAAATGCGCAGGGTGTAGCCGGCATGGGTGCCGGGCAGGGTGGGCGTTTCGTGGGCGTCGAGCACACGGATCGTTTCCGGCATCCGTGTTTCCGACGATAAAAGTTCCCCGATCTGCACGCCGAGCGCATTGGCCAGGCGCCAGGTAATGGCGATGGTCGGGTTCGCCTTCTCGCGTTCGATTTGCGATAACATCGATTTCGACACCCCGGCAATCCTGGACAAATCCTCCAGCGTCAGCCCGCGCGCCAGGCGCAGCCGCTGTAGCGTCGCGCCCACTTCAGGAGGAGAATTGCTGCTCAGGGCAGTGTTCATATGCATTTACCAAGTTTATATATTCAGGGAATCAAACTGATGCTTGCCAAGTTCACTGGCCTTGGGTAATATCCATTATATTGAATTTGAGTTCGATATCTCGGAATCAGCATCACCGAGTGATCACGGTACAGCATCCTGCAACCGCCGGTCAAGCCGGCACCCCCAACAAGAGGATAAACATGAGCGATCAAGCGAAAAATGCGTTTTTCAGTGGCCTGCAGCAGAACCTGGACACGCTGCGCGGCCAGGGCTTGTACAAGCCGGAGCGCGTGCTCGCCTCGCGTCAGGGTGCCGAAGTGGTGGCCGAAGACGGCCGCACCCTGATCAATATGTGCGCCAACAACTATCTGGGCCTGTCGGGCGACCTGCAAACCCAGCAAGCATCGATCGAAGCGACCGAAAAATACGGCTACGGCCTGTCCTCGGTGCGCTTCATCTGCGGCACCCAGACCGTGCACAAGGAACTGGAAAAAGCCATTTCCGCCTTCCTGGGCACTGAAGACACTATCTTGTACGCTGCCGCGTTTGACGCCAACGGCGGCGTGTTCGAGCCCCTGTTCGACGAAAACGACGCCATCATTTCCGACGCCCTGAACCACGCGTCCATCATCGATGGCATCCGCCTGTGCAAGGCCGGCCGCTATCGCTATCAGCACAATGACATGGCCGACCTGGAAGTACAGCTCAAGGCCGCCACCGAAGCAGGCAAGCGCCATAAAGTCATCGTGACCGATGGTGTGTTCTCGATGGACGGCACGATCGCCCAGCTCGACAAGATCTGCGACCTGGCCGACAAGTACGGCGCGCTCGTCATGATCGACGAATGCCATGCCTCCGGCTTCATGGGCAAGACCGGCCGCGGCACCCACGAACACCACAATGTACTGGGTCGCATCGACATCATCACCGGCACCCTGGGCAAGGCCCTGGGCGGCGCCATGGGCGGCTTTACTTCGGCGCGCAAGGAAGTGATTGACACGCTGCGCCAGAAGTCGCGTCCTTACCTGTTCTCGAACACGCTGGCGCCATCGATCGCCGGTGCTTCGCTGTCGGTGCTGGAGCGCATCTCCAAGTCGACCGAACTGCGCGACCGTCTGCACGAAAACACCGCCTACTTCCGCCAGGAGATCGAGCGCATCGGCTTTACCATCAAGCCGGGCACCCACCCGGTGGTGCCGGTGATGCTGTTTGAAGCGCCCATCGCGCAAAAATTTGCGGCACGAATGTATGAGCTGGGCGTTCTGCTCAGCGGCTTCTTCTACCCGGTCGTGCCAATGGGGCAGGCCAGGGTCCGGGTCCAGCTGTCGGCCGCGCACACGCGCGAGCAGCTCGACACCGTACTCAAAGCATTCGAACAGGCCGGGCGCGAGCTGGGCATTCTCAAGAACTAAGCATCATCAGATTACAGAACGGACAAGAACAATATGGAACGCATTCTCATCATCGGCGCCAACGGCCAAATCGGCAGTGAACTGGTTGGCGCACTGGCCGAACGCCACGGCGCGGGTAACGTCATCGCCTCCGACATTGGTGCCAACAATGTCTACAAGGCGGCGCGCTACACCCAGCTTGACGTGCTTGACCGCGCTGGCCTGAACAAATTCATCGCCGACGAAAACATCACCCAGGTCTACCAGCTGGCCGCGCTGCTGTCGGCTACCGGCGAAAAAGCCCCGCTCAAGGCCTGGGAACTGAACATGGATGGCCTGCTCAATATCCTGGAAGTGGCGCGCGAGCGCGGTGAACAGGGCAAACCCCTGCGCATCTTCTGGCCGTCCTCGATTGCCGCCTTCGGCCCGAACACCCCAGCGCAAAACACGCCGCAGTTCACCGTGATGGACCCGACCACGATTTACGGCATCAGCAAGCTGGCTGGCGAGCGCCTGTGCGAGTACTACTTCACCAAGTACGGCGTGGACGTGCGCAGCATCCGCTATCCAGGCATCATCAGCTTCAAGTCGCCTCCGGGCGGCGGTACCACCGATTACGCGATCGCCATTTTCCATGCGGCGTTGCGCGGCGAAACCTACCAGTGCTTCCTGGGCCCCGAGACCACGCTGCCAATGATCTACATGCCCGACGCGATCCGCGCCACCATCGAGTTAATGGAAGCGCAAGCTGGACAAATTGCTATTCGAAGCGCCTATAATGTCGCCGGTCTGTCGTTCAATCCGCGTGAGCTGGCCGCTGCGATTACCCGCGCGCTGCCGGACTTCACGATCGGCTACCAGCCTGACAGCCGTCAGGCCATTGCCGACACCTGGCCGCAAAGCCTGGACGACAGCAAAGCAACTGCCGACTGGGGCTGGAAAGCCCGCATCGGCCTGGAGCAGCTGGTGACCGACATGCTCGCAAACATCGACGTCGGTATCAGCCAGGCTGCATAAACAGTTTTACCAAAAACGAAAAGAGACACAGCGATGGACATGAGCGTATTCGACCTATTCAAAATCGGCATCGGGCCGTCGAGTTCCCACACCGTGGGCCCGATGGTGGCGGCGCGCCGCTTCCTGGTCGAATGCGGTCCACTCGATGAAGCGGTGGGCGTGGAAGCGGCCCTGTATGGCTCGCTCGCGCTGACCGGTGTCGGTCACGCCACCGACAAAGCCGTCATCCTGGGCCTGATGGGCGAAACACCGCAGGGCGTGGATCCGGATTCGGTCGACGACAAGCTGGCCGAAGCCGAACTCGATGGCGTCATCAAGCTGCTGGGCACCAAGAAAGTGCCGTTCACTGCCAAGACCAACCTGGTGTGGCATAAAAGTTCGAGCCTGCCGGAGCACCCGAACGGCATGCGCTTCACGCTCAAGCTGGCCGACGGTTCGGCCATCGAGCGCGTGTTCTATTCGGTGGGCGGCGGTTTCATTCACGCTGCCGGCGAATCGCACGCGCGCCAGAGCAATTCCGGTGGCGACGCGCCGATCCCGTTCCCCTTCGATACCATGGACCAGCTGCTGGCCCATGGCAAAGCAACCGGCAAGACCATCCCGCAAATGCTGCGCGCGAACGAACTGGCGCGCATCAGCGAAGACGAACTCAATGCCGGTCTGGACAAGATCTGGCAGGTCATGCGTGACTGTATCGCCCACGGCCTGATCACCGACGGCCAGCTGCCAGGCGGTCTGAATGTGAAGCGCCGTGCAGCAAAGCTGTGGAAACAGGCACAGGATGCACTCAATGGCGACAACCGCGCCAACGATCTGCCGCACGATGCGCTGCACCAGGTCAGCCTGTACGCCATGGCAGTCAACGAAGAAAACGCAGCAGGTGGCCGCGTGGTCACGGCGCCGACCAATGGCGCCGCTGGCATCATCCCAGCGGTGCTGCGCTACTACGCCGAAGATTGCCGCCCCAGCGATCCGGTGACCGGTGTGCGCGCCTTCATGCTGACCGCGGCCGGTATCGGCATGCTGTGCAAGAAGAACGCCTCGATCTCGGGCGCCGAAATCGGCTGCCAGGGCGAAGTGGGGGTTGCCTGCGCCATGGCGGCAGCCGGCCTGGTCGCCGCGCTGGGCGGCAGCAATGAGCAGATTGAAAACGCGGCCGAAATTGGCATCGAGCACCATCTGGGCATGACCTGCGACCCGATCGGCGGCCTGGTGCAGATTCCTTGCATTGAACGCAACGGCATGGGCGCCATCAAGGCCATTACCGCCGCCTCGCTAGCCCTCAAGGGCGACGGCACCCACTTCGTCAGCCTGGACGACGTGATCGAAACCATGCGCCAGACCGGCGCCGACATGCAGGACAAGTACAAGGAAACCTCCTTGGGCGGTCTGGCCATCCACGTGGTCACAGTCAATCACGCAGCCTGCTAAGGCGCTCGCACACGGGTGGTAACAAGGTCAGTTTGAGGCAAACGCTCCGCAATAAATTCGGGAAAAGTGGCATTCCACGCAAGGCAATCCGGTCCGCACTATAATAATCGTCCGATTGCCTTGTTTCAGCTGCACCTTGCCAGCCTCTAAACGGACCTCAACCACCTTTATGCACTACGTGTCTACCCGCGCCGACCAGGGCGCCGCATCGCAAGCACCCCAACAATTTTCCGACATTCTGCTGGGCGGCCTGGCGCCGGACGGCGGCCTGTATCTGCCAGCCGAATACCCGCAAGTGACCGGCGCCGAGCTCGATGCATGGCGCAAGCTGTCGTATGCCGACCTGGCCTACGAAATTCTGCGCAAGTTCGCCACCGACATTCCGGAAGCGGACCTGCGCAAGCTGACCAAAAAAACCTATACGGCCGAGGTGTACCGCAACACGCGCAAAGGCCAGAAAGCAGCCGAAATCACGCCACTGCGCGTGCTGGAACAAAACGGCGACAAAACCCTGATTCTGCAAGCGCTGTCGAACGGGCCGACTCTGGCCTTCAAGGACATGGCCATGCAATTGCTGGGCAACCTGTTCGAATACGCGCTGGCCAAGAACGGCGCCGAGCTCAATATTTTTGGCGCCACCTCGGGCGATACGGGCAGCGCTGCCGAATACGCCATGCGCGGCAAGAAGGGCATCCGCGTCTTCATGCTGTCGCCGCACAAGAAAATGAGCGCCTTCCAGAGCGCGCAAATGTTCAGCCTGCAGGACCCGAATATCTTCAATATCGCCGTGGAAGGCGTGTTTGACGATTGCCAGGACATGGTCAAGGCCGTGTCGAACGATCTGCCATTCAAGGCCGCACAAAAGATCGGCACCGTCAATTCGATCAACTGGGCGCGCGTGGTGGCCCAGGTGGTGTACTACTTCCGTGGCTACCTGGCGGCAACGACCGAGAATACGCAAAAAGTCTCGTTCACGGTCCCGTCCGGGAACTTTGGCAATATCTGCGCCGGCCACATTGCGCGCATGATGGGTCTGCCGATTGACCGCCTGATTGCCGCCACCAACGAAAACGATGTGCTGGACGAGTTCTTCCGCACCGGTGTGTACCGTGTGCGCAAGTCGGCCGAGACTTACCACACCAGCAGCCCGTCGATGGACATTTCCAAGGCGTCGAACTTCGAGCGCTTTGTGTATGACCTGGTGGGGCGTGACGCGGCGCGCGTGCGCCAGCTGTTCCACAAGGTGGAGACCGAGGGTGGTTTCGACCTGTCGGGCAAACCGGGCAGCGACGGCGACGAATTCAAGCGCGTGTCCGAGTACGGTTTCGCGTCCGGCAAATCGACCCACAAAGACCGGCTCGATACCATCCGCGACGTGGCCGACGACTACGACATCACCATCGACACCCATACTGCCGACGGCATCAAGGTGGCACGCCAGTACATGGCGCCGGGCGTACCGATGATCGTGCTGGAAACCGCGCTGGCGGCCAAATTCAACGAGACCATTCTGGACGCGCTCGGCGTCGACGCCGAGCGTCCGGCCGGCTTTGAGGATATCGAATCGCTGCCGCAAAAGTTTGTCGTCATGCCGGCCGACGTGGCCAAAATGAAGTCCTACATTGCCTCCAATACGGGACTGTGAGATGAGCGACGTCGCCCCGCGCCCACCCATGCTGTCGGTTCGTGAAGCGCTGGACTTCATGCTGGCTGCGCCGCGTGTGCCGCTGGCCACGGAAACCGTGCCGACGCTGGCTGCCAATGGCCGTGTGCTGGCAGAGGCGCAAGCCTCGACCATCGATGTGCCTTCGGCCGACAATACGCAGATGGACGGTTACGCGGTGCGCGCTGACGATTGCGCCAGCGGCAGCGCGACCCTGCGTGTGGCCCAGCGCATTCCGGCCGGGCACGTGGGCCAGTTCCTGGCACCCGGCACGGCAGCGCGTATTTTTACCGGCGCCTTGATACCCGAAGGCGCCGATGCGGTGGTCATGCAGGAGCAGTGCGAAGCTTCGACAGCGGGCCTGGTCACGGTTCGGCACACGCCCAAGGCGGGCGAATGGATACGCCGCGCCGGCGAGGACATCACCGCCGGCGGTGTCATTCTTGGTGCAGGCACGCGCTTGCGCAGCCAGGAACTGGGACTGGCAGCGTCGGTGGGACTGGCCAGTTTGCCGGTGCTGCGCAAGCTGCGTGTGGCCGTCTTCTTTACTGGTGACGAGTTGATCATGCCGGGCGAAGCGCCAGGCGGCCAACTGCCCGCTGGCGCCATCTACAATTCCAACCGCTTTTTGCTGCGTGCCTTGCTGGAAAACCTGGGTTGCGAACTGACCGACTTTGGGATCGTGCCCGACACCCTGGAAGCGACCCGCGCCACGCTGCGCGATGCAGCCCGCGCCAATGATTTGATCATCACTTCGGGCGGCGTGTCGGTCGGCGAAGAAGATCACATCAAGCCTGCGGTGGAAGCGGAAGGGCGTCTGAACATGTGGCAGATCGCCGTCAAGCCAGGCAAGCCGCTTGCCTTTGGCGAAGTGCGGCGCGATGGCGGCGCGGCTTACTTCCTTGGCTTGCCGGGCAATCCAGTGTCCAGTTTTATCACTTTCCTGCTGTTCGTGCGTCCCTTCATCCTGCATCAGCAGGGTGTGGCCGGGCCATTCGATCCACGCACGTTTGCCATGCGCGCCGATTTCAACTGGCCCAAGGCCGACCGCCGCAACGAGTTTTTGCGCGTGCGCACCAATGCGCAAGGTGGCCTGGACCTGTTCCCGAATCAAGGCTCGGGCGTGCTGACCTCCACCGTCTGGGGCGACGGCCTGATTGATAACCCGCCCGGCCAGACGATTGCCGCTGGCGATATGGTCCGCTTCATCCCGTTCAGCGAATTACTCCATTAAGGCCACATGAAAATAGCATTGCGTTTTTTTGCCAGCGTACGCGAGGAACTGGGCACGGCCAGCGAAAATCTGGCCTTGCCTGAAGGCGTGCTGACCGTCGGTGCCGTGCGCGCCTTCCTGCAAAAGCGCGGCGGCGTGTGGGCCAGTGCACTGGCTGATGAAAAGCCCTTGCGCACGGCCTTTAACCACGTCATGTGCGGCGCCGATACCGCCATTGCCGATGGCGGTGAAGTGGCATTCTTCCCGCCCGTCACGGGCGGCTGAGCCGCTCAAACTTATTTCAGCCGCGCCAGGAATTCCCGGATCGCCTTGTTGACTTGGTCGGGCTGATCGAACATCACAAAGTGGCGCGCCGGCGCAATCGACACCACCTTCAGATCGGCCGTGCCTTCAAACAGCGCCGTGTAGTAGGCCGACTTGGCCGCTTCCGTCATGCGCTGCTGATCGGCGTCCAGCTGGAAGTAGGGCGAGATGACCAGCACTGGCGCAGTCACTTTGTCCAGTACCGGACGCAGATCGAGCGTCATGGCCTCGGCCATGTAGCGCATCACGGCGGCCGGATCGCTTTTCGCTGTCAGGCGCGCCAGTTCATCGGCGCGCGCCATGTCGATCACGCCGGTGCCGCTCATGTATTCCTGCTGTTCGGCCGCAAACTGCTGCGCTGTGGTCGGCTTGCGACGCGCCAGGTCAGCTGCCATCTTGCCGCGCTGGGGCAGGTCCCAGTCTTCCGTGCCTGCCAGAAGTGGCAGGCCGTCCAGTGAAATCACACCGCGCACCTTGTCCGGATGCTGGGCAGCGTAGCCCAGCGCCAGCATCGCGCCCACACTATGGCCAGCCAATACGGGCCGATCGAGCTTGCGCTCGGCAATCAAGGCGCCGAGCGAGGCCTGGGCCGCGCCCATGCCTTGGCCCGGGACGGCAGGCAGTCCGTCAAAGCCGGGCAGGGTCAGCACATACACGCTGTGATCGCGCGCCAGATCGCGAATGCTGGCTTGCCAGGCCCAGGGGCCGCTGGCCAGACCCGGGATCAGGATCAGTGCCGGTTTGCCCTGGCCGAAGCGCTGCACCTGGGTGGCGCCGATCTGGAACCGCTCCGCTGCGGGCTCGGTCAAGGCGAAACGATTGGTTTCTTGTGCCAGCGCTGGCGCGGATGACAAGATGGCGAGGGTCAGGGGCAGGGCACACAACAGGCGAACAATCATGGTGACTCCGTAGGGGTAAAAATAGCCGGGATCGGCTTGGCGAACAGCCGGTGGGCCAGGCGGGTCTGGCTCAAGCCCAGTTCGTTGCGCATGGCCCTGATCGGATTATCCAAACCTGACACGGCAGCGCAAAAAGGTGATCGAGGCCCAGGCCCCGCCCAGCACGCACCACACCGAAAACATGGACAGCTTGGGAAAGCCCGCCAGTTCCAGGAAGCCGTAGGTAAAGCTCAGGCCTGCCGTGATGGCGGCGGCCATGGCCAGATTTTCCAGTCTGGTCCGGCGCAGGAATTCATCCATTCTGGCCATCTGGCGCACCATCACCCGCAGGGCCAGCATGAAGCCGATCATGGGACTGAGCATGACCAGGGTGCGCGCCAGGCCTGGCTGCATTCCCTTGCCTGCGCTGAGCGAGACCATCAGGATGACAGCGTACACTGCCAGCGCGCCCATCAGCTCGCGATTGAAGGTGTTGCGGACGGCTTGCTCTTTCATGATCAGCTCCCTTAGTAAAGTATGCTTTACATCTTAGTGACACGAACCACGCATGTCAAGCACGCTTTACATCTTCTTTTGGCGGCCCGAAGTCGACTACAATGCGGGTCGATTCCATGCCTGACCATGCCATGACCACAGCTCCCACAATTTCGCGCGTTGCCATCATCGGCGGTGGTCCGGCCGGCCTGATGGCGGCCGAAGTGCTCAGTCAGGGCGGCGTGCTGGTTGATGTTTATGATGCCATGCCTTCGGTCGGCCGCAAGTTTCTGTTGGCCGGTAAAGGCGGCATGAACATCACCCATTCCGAGCCATACGTCGACTTTGTGGGCCGTTACGGCGCGCGTCAGGACGCCGTGGCGCAATGGCTGGCCCAGTTCGACGCGCCAGCGGTTCGCGCATGGATACACGCGCTGGGCGTGGACACTTTCGTCGGCAGTTCCGGCCGCGTCTTCCCCACTGCTATGAAAGCGGCGCCACTGCTGCGCGCCTGGCTGCATCGCCTGCGCGAAGCAGGCGTGCAGTTTCACATGCGCCATCGCTGGCTGGGCTGGGACGGCGCCGCGCTGCGCTTTGCCACGCCCGACGGGCAGCGCAGCGTAGAAGCGGATGCCGTCATTCTGGCGCTGGGCGGAGGCAGCTGGGCGCGGCTGGGTTCAGATGGGGCCTGGGTGCCGCTGCTGCAGGAGAAATCGGTGGCGGTGGCGCCCTTGCAGCCATCGAACTGCGGCTTCGACACCGACTGGAGCGCGCACTTCAGCGAGCGCCATGCGGGCGAACCTTTGACCACCGTGGCCATCAGCTGGAAGGATGCCCAGGGCGTGCTGCAAAAGCGCCAGGGCCAGTTCGTCGTCACGGCGACAGGCGTGGAGGGCAGCCTGATTTACGCCCTGTCGGCCACGCTGCGCGACCAGATTGGCGCGCACGGCAGCACCACCATCTGGCTCGACCTGCTGCCCGACCTGAGCGCCGAGCGCGTGCTGGACGAGGTGACGCGCCCGCGTGGCGCGCGCTCGATGTCCTCGCATCTGCAAAGCCGGCTGGGTATCAAGGGGGTGAAATCGGGCTTGCTGCGCGAATGCCTGACAGCGGCGCAGTTTGCCGATACCGACAGCCTGGCCAGCGCGCTCAAGATGCTGCCGCTGGTGCTGCGCCGTGCCCGCCCGATCGACGAGGCAATCAGCAGTGCTGGCGGGGTCCGTTTCGATGCGATCGATCCGGCCAGCGCCATGCTGCGCGCGCTGCCTGGGGTATTTGTGGCCGGCGAAATGATCGACTGGGAAGCACCCACGGGCGGCTACCTGCTGACCGCTTGTTTTGCCAGCGGCCGCGCAGCTGGCCGGGGCGCGCTGGACTGGCTGCTTACTGGTCGCGGAAGGTAACGTCACCGCTACCGGTGCGGTTGATGGTGCGCGCGTCGGGATTGCCCAGCACGCTCACATCACCACTGCCACGCAGGGTCACATCGGCTGTTTTACGTGCCTGCACCACCGAGGTACCTGAGCCGCGCAGGCTGATTTCTGCGCGATCGGCCGCCAGATGCTCGGCATCGAGGTCGCCGGTGCCGGTTTGTTCGGCCTTGAATTCCTTGCACTGGCCAACCACGGTCATCTGGCCGGAGCCGACCAGCGCTACCTCCACCTTGTCGCTGGACCCGCCGTTCATTTCCATGTCGCCGCTGCCATGTACGCTGGCGGCCACGTCCTTGTAACGGCCGTTGAACTTGACGTTGCCCGAGCCGTACAGCTGGACGTCGACCTTGTCGCCGCTAAAGCCATTGATGGTGCTGTCGCCGCTGCCGCGCACGGTGATGCTGCTGATGGCGGGCAGTGTCAGCACCACCTGCAAAGGCTGGCGATGGTGCAACAGCATGCCCTTGGTGCCGATGCTGAGCTTGTGGCCGTTTTCGCTGGTCTCGATGTTGCCCAGCAGACGCTGCTCGCCACGCACGGTCAATGACGGGGTGGCACCCTGACGCAAGGTCATGTTGATGGGGCCGCTCAAATCGATTTCATTGACGCTGTCGCTGATGGTACGGCTTTCGCTGGCAACGACCCGGCCTTCCGGATTGGCGCGTCCGCTATTGCTGCCGTGAGCGCGCAGTGCGCCGAACAAGATGATGATCAGCACGACCGCGAGGGCCAGCAGGCTGAATCCGATTTTGACTAGGGTACGCATGGCTGGATCCGATCCGGGTTCAATGGCCCTTGAGCAGGGACAGATTCATTTCGATGTAGCGCTTGACGCCAATGACGGTATAGCGGGTGATGACCAGGCTCAGCAGGATCAGGAGAATGCCGCCCAGGACCAGGCCGATGCCGACAAACACTTGGGTGGCGCGGGTTTCATCGTTCAACTCGCTGGCAATGGTGATGCGCTCGCTGACAGCCGTCTCGGCGCGCTTGGCGGCGCGCTCGGCAATGGCATCGATGGGATCGGCTTCCACCGAGGAATCGCGGGCGGTCACGCTGTCGTCTTTGGGGCTGTCTTCGGTAGTGGCGCTGCTGTCAGCTTCGCTGTCGTCTTCCTTGCTGGCCTTGGCATCTTTGCCTGCTACCACGCTGGTGCCTTGCTTGCTGCTATCGCGGTCGGTGATGATGTTGATGCCTTGCTCGTTGATGGTGACGCGCGTCGGGGTGCTCTCGCCGTCGTCAAGGATGTGGCGCAGCGGGCCGGTGAGCTTGATTTCATCGGTGCCCGACAAGCCGCTGGCGGTAATGACTGTGCCAGCGAGATAAAACGTCAAGCCGCAGACGTACAGCACCGTCAGCATGGCAGCGTACACCATGGCCGGTACGACCATGAACAGATTGAAGATGGCCAGACCGACAGCGGCAAACGCCATCCGCACAAAGTTGGCTGGATTCTTTTTTTCGGTAAAGGCAGCCATGTGGCTGTTGGCGCGCAAGGTCATGGCGATTTTTCGAGGATCGTCTTGCTCGGCGGCGATTTCTGCTTCGCTGCGGCCGGCGGCCACGCCGTCGACAAAGCGCTGCTCGTAAAAGGCCAGCGTCTTGGCCTGCGCTTCCGGCGCCAGGCCAGTCATCGCACGCTTGAGCGCTTCCAGGTATTCAATCTTGTCCATATGGCATGGCTCCGTTTGCGTGTGGGTCAGGAATGGTTGATCGCAACGATCAAGTCGAGCACATCGCTGTCAGCGGCATTGTTGCCGCCCACCAGGCCAGGTGCGACGATCACGGTCGTGCTTGCGGCAACAAAAGCCAGCAAGAGCAGCGCGCGTAATCCCAAGGTGATGTTCATTGTGCAAGTCCGTTTCAAGGAGCGGTTGTCGATGGTGTTACTTTACGAGAACACGTCCTGGTCAGCCACGGGAATGCGACAGTCTGCATAAATCGCGCCATCAACGACAAAATGGGGGGATAACCGTGCGCACGCGCGCCGCTCAAGCCCGGGTTTGCACAGCCCTGGCTGCCGCCACGCCGCTGCGCACAGCCGCTTCCAGGGTGGCCGGATAGTTGCTGGCGGTGTAGTCGCCAGCAATGGCAAGGCCGGGCAGGCCGCTGGCGACCTGCGGACGTAGCAGACCGGGGGTGCAGGCAAAGGTCGCGCGCTTTTCGGTGATGACCTGGGTCCACAGCGGCTGGCGCAGGGCCGGCTGCCCCAGCACGCTGGCGAGCTGGGCGGCGATGGCATCGGCCAGGGCATCCCGTTCCATTGCGGCAGCTTCTGCAGCGGCGCTGATGACCACGGCGAACAACCCTGACTGAACTTCATCGAGCTGGCCACGGTCGAACACAAACTGGCCGAAGTGCAGATTGGCCGGGTCGTCGACCAAAGCATAAAACGGCAGGTCCAGCCTGGTGCCTGCTGCGTATTGGAGGTAGCAGGTGGTAATCGGTTCGTAGTCAAAAGCATCGAGCTGGGCGGCCAGTGCGGTTTGGCCCACGGCTGCCAGCAAGGGTGCACTCGCTGGTGCGCCGGCTGCAAGCACAACCACGTCCGCGCGGGTTTGTGTCTGGCCGTCTGCGCCGCCGCTGGCGTCAAGCTGCCAGCCGTCTTGCTGTGCACGTAGGGCTTGTACCTTGGTGCCAGTGCGCACGCTGCCGCCGCGCGCTTCGATGTAAGCGCCTGCCGCTGCCGGGAACAAGGCCGTCAGATCAGCTTTGGGCAGCAGCATGTCCGAGCTGCTGCGCCGCGCGCCCAGGCTGTCGCGCAGCACATGCAGAAAAACCTGGGCCGAGGCGCGTTCCGGCACCGTGTTCAGGGCGGCCAGGCACAGCGGGCGCCACATCAGCTGGATCAGGCGCGGCGTCTGGTCGAAGCGCGCCAGCAGTTCGCTGACGCTGCAGTCCTTGTGCAGTGTCCAGTCCATCCAGCGCGCGGTGGTGGAAAAGCGCGCCAGTGCCATCTTGTCGGCGCCGGCCAGGCCGCGCGCGCGCAGCAGGGCAATGGCCAGATGCAGCGGGGCTGGCAGGCGAGGGGCAACAAAATCCATCCCGTGTCCGGGTGGATAACGCATTTGCAAGGGGAGGGTCAGGATCGCCTGAGCGCGGTCAACGCCGGCCAGGCGCATCAGACGCAGTGTTTCGGCATACGCGCCCAGCAGAATATGCTGACCGTTGTCGAGCCGTGCGCCGTTCACGTCCACCGCGCGTGCGCGCCCGCCCAGGGTGCGCGCCGCTTCATACAGGGTCACATGGTAACCAGCGTGCGCCAGTTCCACGGCTGCCGCGCAGCCAGCCCAGCCGGCGCCAACAACAGCGGCGGTGTTAGCCACGAATGTAGGTCTTCCATGCCAGCCACAGCTTGCGGATCGGCGTGAGCGAGATCCTCTGGGTCAGCACATGGAAATTGTCGCGTTCGATCTCGTCCAGCACGGTGCGGTAAATGGCCGCCATCATCAAGCCCGGGCGCTGTGCGCGCCGGTCTTCCTTCGGCAGCAAGGCGAAGGCTTCGTCGTAGACTTTTTTTGCGCGTTCGACCTGGAAGCGCATCAAGTTCTCGAATTTCTCGCTGTGGCGCGCGTTGAGCAGGTCGGCCGCAGTCACGTTAAATTGCTGCAGCTCGTTGACCGGCAGATAGATGCGGCCCTTGCGTGCATCTTCGCCCACGTCGCGAATGATATTGGTCAGCTGGAATGCCAGGCCCAGCTTTTCGGCGTATTCCAGCGTTTTCGGATTGGTCACGCCAAAGATGCTGGCGGACAGAATGCCGACCACGCTGGCCACGTGCCAGCAATACTTCTGCATTGCCGGGTAATCCAGGTAGCGGGTTTGGTCCAGGTCCATTTCCATGCCATCAATAATGGCTTGCATGTGCTTCTCCTGCAGGTCGTAGACCGTCAGGTGAGGCTGCATGGCTTGCGTGACCGGGTGGGTCGGCTTGCCGGCATACATGCTCGAAATCTCGTTGCGCCACCAGGCCAGCTTGATCCGGGCAATCGACTGGTCCGTGCATTCGTCAACGGTATCGTCAACTTCGCGGCAGAACGCGTACAGCGCAGTGATGGCGCGGCGCCGTTCCTGCGGCAGGAACAGGAAGCTGTAATAAAAGCTCGATCCACTCTGGACAGTTTTTTGTTGGCAGTATTCGTCTGGGGACATGGGCAAAAGTGCAAGAATTCGATGCGAAGCCGCTATTCTATAGTGCAGCGGCTGAAAGCAGGGTGGCGCGCCGGGTTTTTCTTACATCCACAGGGCGCGCCAGCCGATGACCAGCCAGTCGGGCAGGGCCAGTTTGGGGCGGCGGCGGAATACATCGAACTGCACCTGCTCGATCCGGTCGAGAATGCGCAAGCCGCCCTGAACGACCATGCGCAGCTCCCAGCCTATGCGTCCAGGCAAGCGTTTCGCCAGTGGCGCGGCGCCCACCATCATCTCGCGCGCACGGTCCACTTCAAACTGCATCAAGGCCTGGAAACGGGGATCGGCATCGGCACGGTCAAGCTGCGCCTGGTCCACCCCAAAGCGCGCCAGATCGTCGAGCGGAATGTAAGTGCGGTCCTTCTCGCGGTCAATCGCCACGTCCTGCAAGAAATTAATTAACTGCAGAGCCGAGCAGATTGCATCCGAATCGGCGATGTTGCGTGCGCTGGCTGCCCCATACAGCGACAGCATCAGGAAGCCGACCGGGTTGGCCGAGCGCCGGCAATAGTCCAGCAGCAGGGGAAAATTGGCATAGCGCTTGGTGCCCACGTCCTGCTTGAAGGCGGACAGCAAGTCGTAAAACGGTTGCAGCGGCAATTGGTACTGCGCAATCACGGCCGCCAGCCGCGCAAACATCGGATCGCTCTGGTGTTCGCCCGCGGCAATGGACGCCAGCGCAGCTTCGTACGCTGCCAAAGCGGACAAGCGCGCAGCCGGCAGCGCATCCCCCTCGTCGGCAATATCGTCCGCGCTGCGGGCAAAGGCGTAAATCGCCTCCACCGCCGGCACTAGCTTTTTTGGCAACAAAACGGAGGCGACAGGGAAATTTTCGTAGTGATCAACGGGCATGGAAAATAAATGACGCGAAAGTCATTTGCATTTATGAGTTGCAACATTATAATTACTAACTGAAAAGTCAGTTAGCAGCGAGCGGCGCCGCAGTAGTAGCATCAAGACACTACTCAGGCGCTCCTCTGCATAGCCCACCGCATAGTAAAGGAAAACACTGTGTCCCTCCTGAAAAACCTGCGCCTGCGTCTGCCGGCATCCCCCGGCCACCTCATGTCGATCAGTCTGCTGACCAGTGCTGTCTTGCTGAGCGGCTGCGCCAAAGAGGCCGCCAAGACACCGGACGTGCGTCCAGTGCGGGTGCTGGTGCTGCATGCCAGTAATGTCGGGATCAACGCCGAGTTTTCCGGCGAAGTGCGGGCGCGGGTCGAGTCGCGCCTGGGCTTCCGGGTGCCGGGCAAAATCACGGCGCGCAAGGTCGATCCGGGCACGCAGGTGACGAAAGGGCAGATCTTGATGCAGCTCGACCCGGCCGATTTGCGCCTCTCGCAAGCGCAGTCGAAAGCCAGCCTGCAAGCGGCGGAAACCTCGCGCGACCTGGCCAAGGCCGAGCTGAAACGGTATCAGGAACTGCGCGTGAAGAACTTTGTCAGCCAAGCCGTGCTGGATGAAAAACTGGCCAGCTTCCGGGCCGCGCAGGCGAATGTGGATGCCGCGCAGGCGGGCTACTTCGGCCAGTCGAATCAAGCCGGCTATGCCACCCTGGTCGCCGACAGCGATGGCGTGGTCACCGCGGTCGACGCGGATGTCGGGCAGGTCGTCACCCCGGGCCAGCCAGTGGTCCGGGTGGCCAAGGCGGGCGAAAAGGAAATCGTCATCGGTCTGCCGGAAGACAAGGTCGACACGCTGCGCAAGGTGGAAGACGTGACAGTGAAGATGTGGGCGCGTCCGGACCAGGTCATTCCCGGCAAAGTGCGCGAAGTCTCGCCGGTGGCCGACCCGGCCACGCGTACGTACGCCGTCAAGGTATCGATTCCCGACAGCGCGGCCGACGTCAAGCTGGGCATGACAGCGCTGGTGCAGTTTTCCTCCACCACCGCTGTACCTTTGATTCGGGTGCCACTGACTGCGCTGTTCCACGAAAAATCCACCACCTCGGTGTGGCTGGTTGAAAACGGCAAGGTCAGGCTGGTGCCGGTGCAGGTGGGCGGCACGGCCGGCAACGAAGTGGTGCTGGTCGGTGGCGTCAAGCCGGGTCAGACCGTGGTCACGGCCGGGGTCAACCTGCTCAAGCCAGGACAGGAAGTCAAAATCCTCGCAAGCGAACGCTCGGCGACAGAAGGCGTGCCAGCCGTGGCAGCGGGCGAGGGCGCAAAATGAAGGGCTTCAATCTATCGACATGGGCGCTGGAACACATCCCGCTGACGCGCTACCTGATGGCCGTGCTGCTGCTGGGCGGGATCCTGAGTTACATGAACCTGGGCCAGGATGAAGATCCGCCATTCACCTTCCGTGTGATGGTGGTGCGCGCCATCTGGCCCGGTGCGACCGCAGTACAGATGGCAGAGCAGGTGACCGATAAACTCGAGCGCAAGCTGCAGGAAACGCCGTACGTCGACCGCATCAAGAGCTATTCCAAGCCGGGTGAAACCATCATCCTGGTGCAGCTGCGCGAATCGACGCCGCCGCACGAAACAGCCGCATCCTGGTACCAGGTGCGCAAAAAAATCGGCGACATCCGCGGCACGCTACCCGGTGGCGTGATCGGCCCCTTCTTCAACGACGAATTTGGCGACACCTACGGCTCCATCTTCGCCTTGTCGGGCGACGGCTTTACCTATGCCGAGATGAAGGACTATGCCGACTTCGTGCGCCAGCAGCTGCTGCAAGTGCCGCTGGTGTCGAAGGTCGAGCAGTTCGGCGTGCAGGACGAAAAAATCAACATCGAATTCTCGCACAAGAAATTTGCGCAACTGGGCGTGCCGTTTGAAGTGATCGCCAACCAGATCGCCACCCAGAACACGGTCGAATCGACGGGCGTGCTGGTCACCCCGACCGACGACCTGCAGGTGCGCGTGACAGGTGCGCTCAAGACGGTGAAAGACCTGGAAAACCTCGAACTGCGCGCCAACGGCACCACCTTCCGGCTGGGCGACTTTGCCGCCATCAAGCGCGAATACCAGGATCCCCCGGGCGACAAGATGCGCTTTAATGGCAAGGAGGTCATCGGCCTGGGCGTCTCGATGGAAAAGGGCGGCAACATCATCAACATGGGCAAGGGGCTCGATGAGACCGTGGCCAAAATCCGCTCTCAACTGCCGGTGGGGATCGAACTGGCGCGGGTATCGGACCAGCCGCGCGCGGTGACCGCCTCGGTCAGTGAATTCATCCACACGCTGATTGAAGCCATTGCCATCGTCCTGATCGTCAGCTTCCTGGCGCTGGGTCTGCACACCAAACCGCTGCGCCTGGACGTGCGCCCCGGCCTGGTGGTGGCACTCACCATACCGCTGGTGCTGGCCATCACCTTCCTGTTCATGAGCATGCTCTCGATCGACCTGCACAAGATCTCGCTGGGCGCCCTGATCATCGCATTGGGCCTGCTGGTGGACGACGCCATCATCGCCGTTGAAATGATGGTCCGAAAAATGGAAGAGGGCATGTCGCGCTTTGAAGCAGCCACCTTCGCCTATACCTCGACAGCCATGCCGATGCTGACCGGGACCCTGATCACCGCAGCCGGCTTCCTGCCGATCGGCCTGGCCAAATCGGCGGCGGGCGAATACACCTTCTCCATGTTCTCGGTGAACGCCCTTGCGCTGATCATTTCCTGGTTTGTGGCGGTCGTGTTCACGCCCTACATCGGCTTTTTGATCCTGAAGGTCAAACCGCATGCGCCAGGCGAAGCAGGGCACGAAGTGTTCGACACCCCGGGCTTCCAGCGTTTTCGCCGCATCGTCACCTGGTGCGTCGCATGGCGCAAGACCACCATCGCACTGAGCCTGCTGGTGTTTTTCCTGGGCGTGTACGGCTTCAACTTCATCGAAAAGCAGTTCTTCCCTGACTCGAGCAGGCCGGAGCTGATGGTGGAAATGTGGACCCCGGAAGGCACCAGCTTTGCCGCCAATGAAGCGCAAGTCAAAAAATTCGAAGCCATGATGGGCAAGCTGGAGAACATCGAAAGCGTGACCAGTTACGTCGGCACAGGCAGCCCGCGCTTCTACCTGCCGCTGGACCAGATCTTCCCGCAATCGAACGTCTCGCAGATCGTCGTGCTGGCCAAGGACATCAAGAGCCGCGACGCCGTGCGCCTGAAGATCGTCGAGATCTTCAAGAACGACTTCCCCGAAGTGCGCGGGCGCGTCAAGCTGCTGCCGAACGGGCCGCCGGTGCCGTATCCGGTGCAGTTCCGCGTGGCCGGACCGGAGATCGCAACCGTGCGCGAATACGCCGACAAGCTCAAAGACATCATGCGCGCCAATCCCAATGCGATCGGCGTCAACGACAACTGGAACGAATCGGTCAAGGTGCTGCGCCTCGATCTGGACCAGGACAAGCTGCGCGCACTGGGCGTGACCTCGCAAACGGTCATGCGGGCCGCAAACACCATCCTGTCGGGGACCACCATCGGCCAGTTCAGGGAAGACAACAAGTTAATCGACATCGTCGTGCGCCAGCCGCTGGAAGAGCGGGCCACGATTTCGGTCCTGAACGACACCAACATCCCCACTGCCTCGGGCAAATCGGTGACCATATCGCAGATCGCGCGCGCCCACTTCGTGTGGGAGCCGGGCGTGGTGTGGCGCGAAGGGCGCGAATGGGCCATCACCGCGCAGTGCGACGTGGTCGACGGCATCCAGGGGCCGACCGTATCGGGCCAGATCAGCGAAAAGCTGGGCGACCTGCGCGCCGCGCTGCCGCCTGGTTACACCATCAGTCTGGAAGGTGCGGAAGCGGACAGCAAAGCGGCCGAAGCATCGATTGCCGCGAATGTGCCGCTGGTCTTGTTCATCGTCTTCACCTTGCTGATGCTGCAGCTGCACAGCTTCTCGCGGGCGCTGCTGGTGTTCCTGACGGGCCCGCTGGGCGTGGCCGGCGCCGCGATGGCCCTGCTGATTTTGCAGCGGCCATTCGGCTTCGTTGCCAACCTGGGCGTGATCGCCCTGTTCGGCATGATCATCCGCAACTCCGTGATCCTGGTGGACCAGATCGAGCACGACATCGCCAACGGCGCCGAGCCGTGGGACGCCGTAGTGGAAGCGGCAGTGCGGCGCTGCCGCCCGATCATCCTGACGGCTGCTGCTGCCGCGCTGGCCATGATCCCCCTATCGCGCTCCGTTTTCTGGGGCCCGATGGCAGTGGCCATCATGGGCGGCCTGGTCGTCGCAACCGCGCTGACACTGCTGTTCCTGCCAGCGTTGTACGCCGCCTGGTTCCGCGTCAAGCGTCCCGCCCACCGCTAAGCAAAGCGGCACGGCCACGCGCCGCGACAAGTTGCAAAATCGGGGTCAGACCTCAATACTGAAACAATTGCAGTATTGAGGTCTGACCCCGATTTTTTCATAGGGGAGTGGCGATTTGGGCCGACAGTTGGGAAGTCGGAAAAGTGGCCCTTTCATAGTGCGCAAACGGGGTCAGACCTCGATACTGAAATAGTTGCAGAATCGGGGTCAGACCTCAATACTGAAATAATTGCAGTATTGAGGTCTGACCCCTGTCAGGCGTGGATGGCGCGGGCGTGTTTTTCCCAGACGCGGCTTTTCCAGCGGGCGTACATGCTTAATCCGCGCACCCATTCGTCGCAGGTGAAGGCAATCCAGATGCCGATCAGGCCCCAGCCCAGGTGCAGCCCCAGGTACCAGGCCAGCGGGACGGCCACGCCCCACATGGAGCACATGCCCATCAGCACGGGAAAGCGCGCGTCGCCTGTTGCGCGCAGGGAGTTGATTACCACCAGGTTGAAGGTGCGGCCGGGTTCGAGCAGCAGACTGACGCGCAGGAGCAGGGCGCCGCCGGCAATGATGACGGGGTCTTGGGTGAACATGCCAAACAGCCAGGGCGCCAGCGCCACCACGCTGCAGGTGGTGATGACGGTCACGCCCAGCCCGACCCTCAGACTGCGCAGCAGCTGGCGATAGGCTTCGTCCAGCTCGCCTGCGCCGACCAGGTGGCCGACAATGATCTCGGTGCCGATCCCGATCGCAATGCCCAGCATCATCATGATCATGGAGAGCTGCATGGCGTACGAGAACGTCGCCAGCGAACTTTCGCCCATCTGTCCGACAAAATAGGTGATCACCATAAAGCTGGCTTGCCAGCACAGATTCTCGCCGGCAGCGGGAATGCCAATACGCAGGATGCGTGCAATGGCATCACGCGAAAAGCGCGTTAGCCAATGCAGCCGTAACCGCAGTTGCAACTGGTGCCGCACCACCCAGGCCAGGGCCAGGCACGCCAGCGCACGGCTGACCACGGTCGACAAGGCGGCGCCAACCACGCCCATCTTCGGCAATCCCAGCATACCGAAAATGAGCACGACATTGAGCAGCAGATTGATCACGTTCATGCCGATGGCAATGAACATGGCTTCGCGCGTATGCCCGTGTGCGCGTAGCACCGCGCCAAAGGCAATATTGAGCGATTCGAGGAAGAGGGTGCCGCCCATTAAGGCCAGGAAGGGCTGGGCGTAGGGCATCAGGGAGGGCGGCAAGTGCAGCAGACGCAGCATGGCGCCCGATCCCAGCCAGATCAGCACGCTGACCACCACGCCCAGCCAGAAATTCACGCCCACCGCCGTGGCGGCGACCCGTGCGGCACCGTCGCGATCGCGCGCGCCCAGGTAGTGCGTCAGCACCACCGTGCTGCCAATGCCGATGAACGAAAACAGGATAATGAAGAAGCCGACAATCTGGTTGGCCACGGCCAGCCCGGCCACGGCGCCGTCGCCCAGGTGGCTGACCATGAAGGTGTCGACGATGCCCGGCAGAATATGCGAGAGCTGCTCGATAAAGATGGGCCAGGTAATCGCGAACAGCCCCGCATTGCGCAGCTGGCTGGATTTGTCGATGCGCATGCGAGCGGAATAACAGTGAACTTGAAATCGGTTTCACATTATACCCAAGCTGAGCTCGTTTCGAATTTTCTCCTATGTGGTCAGAAAATCCAGTAAAATACCGGGTTGATGTTGTAGCCCCTAACAAAGGCAGTGCAGGGCGGCCGGTTTCATCGTCGGGCGCCCTTTGTGTTTTCAGACGGTAAGAGGCATCCGCCATAAACGGTTGCGATCCCGCGAGGATGGCGAAATTGGTAGACGCACCAGGTTTAGGTCCTGACGCCAGCAATGGTGTGGGGGTTCGAGTCCCCCTCCTCGCACCACGAGTTTAATTCATATTTTTTTGGACGATTTTTACAATGGCAACTGCAGTCGAAACCCTGGGTAAACTCGAACGTCGCTTGACGATCTCTTTTCCGCTGACTGACGTCCGTACGGAAGTCGAAAAGCGCCTGAAACAACAGGCTAAAACGGCCAAAGCCCCAGGCTTCCGCCCAGGCAAAGTTCCGATGAAAATGGTCGCAGCCCAATATGGCTACCAGATCGAAAACGACGTGCTGAACGACAAAGTCGGCCGCGCGTTTGCCGATGCTGCCAACAAGGCTGAGCTGCGCGTTGCCGGCTACCCGAAAATCGAACCAAAAGAAGAGAGTCCGGAAGGCGTGCTGACCTTCGACGCAACTTTCGAAGTCTACCCGGATGTGGTCGTTGGCGACCTGTCGGCTGTGGACATCGAGACCGTCAAGGCTGACGTGTCCGACGCGGAAATCGAAAAAACCATCGACATCCTGCGCAAGCAGCGCGTGCACTACCACACCAAAGGTGAAGCTGGCGCCCACGGCGACGGCGGCGCAGCCATTGCTGCCGGTGGCGACCGCGTGACCGTTGACTTCGTCGGCGTGATCGATGGCGTTGAATTCCCAGGCGGCAAAGCTGACGACTACGCCTTCGTGCTCGGCGAAGGCCGCATGCTGCCAGAATTCGAGGCCGCTACCATTGGCCTGAAAGTTGGCGAAAGCAAGACTTTCCCACTGGCTTTCCCAGAGGACTACCACGGTAAAGATGTGGCCGGCAAAACCGCCGAGTTCACCATCACCCTGAAAAAGCTGGAATGGGCGCACTTGCCAGAAGTTGATGCAGAATTCGCCAAATCGCTGGGCATGGAAGATGGCGATCTGGACAAAATGCGCGCTGACATCAAGGTCAACCTCGAGCGCGAAGTCGCTGGCCGCGTCAAGGCGCGCAATAAAGATGCCGTGATGGATGCCCTGGTTGCCGTGACCGACATGGAAGTGCCAAAGTCGATGATCGCCCAGGATTCCGAGCGTCTGGCTGAAATGACCCGTCAGGACATGGCCCAGCGCGGTATGGATGTCAAGAACATGCCTTTCCCACAAGAACTGTTCGCCACCAAGGCCGAGCGTCGCGTGCGTTTGGGTCTGATCCTGTCGCAACTGGTTGCTGACAACAAACTGCAAGCCACGGCCGAGCAGGTCAAGGCCCAGATCGAAGATTTCGCCCAGTCGTATGAAGATCCAAAAGAAGTGCTCAAGTACTACTACAGCGACCGTCGTCGTCTGTCGGAAGTCGAAGCCCTTGTATTGGAAGAAAACGTCGTCAACTATGTGCTCGGTAAGGCAAAAGTTTCCACCAAAGTGGTCGCTTTTGACGAATTGATGGGAAGTAACGCACAAGCGTAAGCCTTCGGCGCGAGCCTTCGGGCTTGCGCGCCTAATTAAGGAAGAGACAACGATGAACCGAAATCCGGCATTGGATACGCAATCCTTGGGTCTGATCCCGATGGTTGTAGAACAGAGTGGCCGCGGCGAACGCTCCTACGACATTTACTCGCGCCTGCTGAAGGAGCGCGTGGTGTTCATGGTCGGCCCGGTCAACGACCAGATGGCCAATCTGATTGTGGCCCAGCTGCTGTTCCTTGAGAGCGAAAATCCTGACAAGGATATTTCCCTCTACATCAACTCGCCTGGCGGGTCGGTGTCGGCTGGTCTGGCGATCTTCGATACGATGAACTTCATCAAGCCTGACGTGTCGACTCTGTGCACGGGCATGGCTGCTTCGATGGGCGCTTTCCTGCTGGCTGCTGGCGCCAAGGGCAAACGTTTCTCGCTGCCAAACTCGCGCATCATGATTCACCAGCCGTCCGGTGGATCGCAGGGCCAGGCCTCGGATATCGAAATCCAGGCCAAGGAAATCCTGTACTTGCGCGAACGCCTCAACCACATCCTGGCTGAGCGTACCGGCAAGACGATGGAACAGATCCACAAAGATACCGACCGGGATCGCTTCATGTCCGGTGACGAAGCTGCGGAATATGGTCTGATCGACAAAGTACTGACCACCCGCGCTTGATGCAAGCCGAATTCTGTTGCTGAAAAAACGCCCGAGCGCGACAACGTTCGGGCGTTTGTTTTTTATTTCGGGTAGCATGGCAATGCGCAGCGCACTTGTTGCGCGCTCGTCTTAGCGTTATATTTATAGCAATCCATTAGAAACCTGCCCATGTCAGACAAAAAATCCTCCAGCGGCGAAAAACTCCTTTACTGCTCGTTCTGCGGCAAGAGCCAGCACGAAGTAAAGAAACTCATCGCAGGACCGTCGGTGTTCATCTGTGATGAATGCATCGACTTGTGCAACGACATCATCCGCGACGAAACCTCGAACGTGGAATCGGTCGCCGGTGCCAAGTCCGACTTGCCGACGCCGAATGAAATCAAGGACTTGCTCGACCAGTACGTGATTGGCCAGCAAAAGGCCAAGCGCATCCTGTCGGTGGCCGTTTACAACCATTACAAGCGTCTCAAGCACCTCGGCAAGAAAGATGAAGTCGAACTGGCCAAGAGCAACATTTTGCTGGTCGGTCCTACCGGCTCGGGCAAGACCCTGCTGGCCCAGACCCTGGCACGCATGCTCAATGTGCCTTTCGTCATTGCCGATGCCACCACCCTGACCGAAGCCGGTTACGTGGGCGAGGACGTGGAAAACATCATCCAGAAGCTGCTGCAAAGCTGCAATTACGAAGTCGACAAGGCCCAGCGCGGCATCGTCTACATCGATGAGATCGACAAGATTTCGCGTAAATCCGACAATCCGTCGATTACCCGCGATGTATCGGGCGAGGGCGTGCAGCAAGCGTTACTGAAACTGATTGAAGGCACCATGGCTTCGGTACCGCCACAAGGCGGGCGCAAGCACCCGAACCAGGACTTCGTGCAGATCGACACGACCAACATCATGTTCATCTGCGGTGGCGCTTTCGACGGCCTGGTCAAGATTATCCAGAACCGTTCCGAAAAGAGCGGTATCGGCTTCTCGGCCAGCGTCAAGAGCCAGGTGCAGCGCGACAACAGCGATGTGCTGCTCGATGCAGAGCCGGAAGATCTGATCAAATTTGGTCTGATCCCGGAACTGGTTGGCCGTCTGCCTGTCGTAGCAGCATTGAGCGAGTTGACTGAAGAAGCACTGATCCAGATTTTGATCGAGCCAAAAAATGCCTTGATCAAGCAATATTCAAAATTGCTGGAAATGGAAGGCGCGGAACTGGAAATTCGTCCGGCTGCTTTGCACGCCATTGCACGTAAAGCATTGGCACGCAAAACCGGTGCGCGTGGCTTGCGTTCGATCCTGGAGCATGCATTGCTCGATGTTATGTACGAATTGCCAAATCAGCAGAATGTCATCAAAGTGGTTATTGATGAAAATACGATCACGAATGGGGCAAAACCCCTGTTGATCTATAGCGAAACTGCCAAGGCATCCGGAGAAAACTAAACATCTGCCGCGTGCACGCAACAAAAAGGGTTTGAATACCTAATTCTTGGCGGTACAATTTACCTCAATAAAAGAATCAGGCTTCATTCGAAAAGCCACTCGCAGCAACAAGCTGCGCGGTGGCTTTTTTATTTGATGTTCTAATAAATTCTTTTAGATTAACCCGGTTGTATTCGATTCAAGTTGCTGAATTATTCAAACTACTTGTAGAAAATATTGTTTTCCGCCGGTCTTGTGTTTTGGCAGAGAGTGCCAACATCATAAACACGCTTTCTATAAGGTATGCCATGACAACTTCCAAATTAACCGAGCAAACGACGCTGCCATTACTGCCGTTGCGCGACGTGGTCGTCTTCCCGCATATGGTGATACCACTGTTCGTCGGCCGTCCCAAGTCGATCAAGGCACTCGAGGCCGCCATGGAGCAGGGCAAGAGCATCATGCTTGCCGCGCAAAAGGCTGCCGCGAAGGACGAACCGTCCGCGTCCGACATCTACGAGATCGGTTGCGTGGCGAATATTCTTCAAATGCTCAAGCTTCCCGATGGCACCGTCAAAGTGCTGGTCGAGGGAGCCCAGCGTGCGCGCATCAACCACATCAGCGATGCGCCGACGCACTTTATCGCGGACCTGACGCCGCTCGATTCGGAAATCGGTGACGATTCCGAAGTCGAAGCGATGCGCCGCGCGATCGTTCAGCAGTTTGACCAGTACGTCAAACTGAATAAAAAAATTCCACCTGAGATCCTCGCCTCGCTGGCAGGCATTGACGACGCCGGCCGTCTGGCTGACACGGTTGCTGCCCATCTGCCGCTCAAGCTCGAGCAGAAGCAAGTGATCCTGGAAATCTTCAACGTCGCCAAACGGCTTGAGCATCTGCTCGGCCAGCTGGAAGGCGAGCTCGATATTCTGCAAGTGGAAAAGCGCATCCGCGGCCGCGTCAAGCGCCAGATGGAAAAGTCGCAGCGCGAGTACTACCTGAACGAGCAAGTCAAAGCGATCCAGAAAGAGCTGGGTGAGGGCGAAGACGGTGCCGATATCGACGAACTCGAGAAGAAGGTGATTGCCGCCAAGATGCCGAAAGAGGCATTGGACAAGGCCACCAACGAACTCAAGAAGCTCAAGCTGATGTCGCCCATGTCCGCTGAAGCGACCGTCGTGCGCAATTACATCGACACCCTGGTCAATCTGCCGTGGAAGAAAAAATCCAAGGTCAATAACGACCTGAGCAACGCCGAGAAAGTACTCGAAGGCGATCACTATGGCCTGGACAAGGTCAAGGAACGCATTCTGGAATATCTCGCGGTGCAACAGCGTGTGGACAAGCTCAAGGCGCCGATTCTGTGCTTCGTGGGTCCTCCAGGTGTGGGTAAAACCTCGCTGGGCCAGTCCATTGCCAAGGCAACGAACCGCAAGTTCGTGCGCATGGCCCTGGGCGGCGTGCGCGACGAGGCAGAGATCCGCGGCCACCGCCGGACCTACATTGGCTCGATGCCAGGCAAGGTGCTGCAATCGCTGGCGAAGGTTGGCGTGCGTAACCCGCTGTTCTTGCTCGATGAGATCGACAAGATGGGTGCGGATTTCCGCGGCGACCCTTCCTCGGCCTTGCTTGAAGTGTTGGACCCGGAACAGAACCACACGTTCTCCGATCATTACATCGAGGTTGATTTCGATCTGTCGGATGTGATGTTTGTGGCGACCTCGAACTCGTTCAACATTCCGCCAGCACTGCTGGACCGCATGGAAGTCATTCGCCTGTCGGGTTACACCGAAGACGAAAAGACCAGCATCGCGCAGCGCTATCTGCTGCCGAAGCAAGTCAAGGCCAACGGTCTGAAGGAAGAAGAGATCAAGGTGGAAGAGGGCGCGATCCGCGACATCATCCGCTACTACACCCGCGAAGCCGGCGTGCGTTCGCTCGAGCGTGAAATCTCGAAGATCTGCCGCAAGGTCGTCAAGATGCTGCTGCTGAAGAAGGCCGATAAAAAGGTCATCGTCTCGGGCAAGAATCTGGACAAGTTCCTGGGCGTGCGCCGCTACGACTTTGGCGTGGCGGAAAAAGAGAATCAGATTGGCCAGGTGGTCGGCCTTGCATGGACCGAAGTGGGCGGCGATCTGCTGACCATCGAAGCGGTGCAAATGCCGGGCAAGGGCGCTGTTGTGCGCACCGGTACCCTGGGCGACGTGATGAAGGAATCGATCGAAGCGGCCCGCACCGTGGTGCGTTCGCGTGCGAATCGCCTGGGCATCAAGAATGATGTGTTCGAAAAAGCGGACATCCACATTCACGTGCCGGAAGGTGCGACGCCGAAGGATGGTCCGTCTGCTGGTATCGCCATGACGACCGCGCTGGTCTCCGTGTTCACGGGCATTCCAGTGCGCGCCGATGTGGCCATGACAGGCGAGATCACGCTGCGCGGCGAAGTGTTGCCAATCGGTGGCTTGAAAGAGAAGCTGCTGGCGGCGCATCGTGGCGGCATCAAGACGGTGCTGATTCCGGAGCAGAACGTCAAGGATCTGGCCGACATTCCAGACAATGTGAAGAACAAGCTCGAAATCGTGCCGGTGCGCTGGATTGACAAGGTCCTGGAAATTGCACTGGAGCGCTTGCCGACGCCAGTGGTGGAAGTTGCTGCGGTTGCAGTGGCGCCTGCCGCGGTCGATGGTCAAGCTGCGACTGATATCGTGAAACATTAAACCGGTAGTATCGCTGTAGTAGACAGGCACCTTCGGGTGCCTGTTTTTTTTGGCCACTACATCGTCCTCTATACGTCACGAAGACGTTATGATTCCAGGGACGCTTGGAAAACCGAGCGCAGGCAGGCTGAATCGTCCTCAAGGCCGTGAGCCTGTTTCG
>NZ_FQWU01000011.1 GCF_900129765.1 Massilia sp. CF038 | reverse complement strand
GATAGTGCTGCAACCAGTGTGAAAGTAGGTTATCGTCAGGCTAGTTATAAAAGAAAGACCCCAGAGCAGAAATGCTTCTGGGGTTTTTTTTCGTCTTGCGCTTTGCCACCGCAACATTTGCTTGCAATTGAGTAACAACTCAAGCAGTCAATACAGCGTATAGTTTTCGTTTTCTTGTGGCAATTCTGGGAGACCGTTGTGAAATCATTGATTCAAGCTGGCTGCGGGCTAGGTCTCGCGCTGACCCTGGCCGCATGTGGCGGTGGCGGTTCGTCAACGACCCCGATCCCGACACCAACGCCCGCGCCGACACCAACACCGACGCCTACACCGACGCCAACGCCCACGCCAACGCCAACGCCAACGCCAACGCCAACGCCAACGCCAACGCCAACGCCAACACCCACGCCGTGCGTGCCCGACGCCAGCGCACTCGCCAACCTTAGTATCTTCCCAGCTGACAATCCATGGCGGAAGGATATTTCGCAGGCGCCGCTGGACGCGCGCTCTTCGGCCATCATCAATTTCCTGAACCAGACGAACGCGCCGTTGTTCAATGACTTCGGCAGTGGTCTTTATCTCGGTTCGCCGATCGGTATTCCCTTCGTGGTGGTGTGCGGGAACCAGCCAACGGTGCCCATCACGTATCGCGGAAATACCTACGATGGCAATTATGGAAACGAAAGCGATCCAGGTCCCTTCCCGATTCCCCTCTCAGCACCGGTGGAAGGCAATGGCGGTGGCGACAGTCATGTGATCGCGGTCGATGCCGCAAATCACAAACTGTACGAGCTCTACAATGCAAGCGTGACCAACACAGGGTGGCAAGCTTCGTCGGGGGCCAAGTTCGACCTCAACAGTAACGCTTTGCGTCCATTGTGTTACACCTCGGCCGATGCTGCCGGTTTGCCGATTTTTCCTGGCCTGGTCCGTTACGATGAAGTGGCCTCTGGCACGATTCGGCACCCGATCCGCTTCACCCTGAACAAGAGCCTGGTCAGTCCGATGTTCGTTGCTCCTGCGCGCCATTACGTCAATGGTACCAATACCAATGCTGCCTATCCGACGCCCATGGGTATGCGGCTGCGCCTCAAGGCCAGCGTGAATATCGGCGGGTATTCCGCAAACAACCGCGTGATCCTGACTGCCATGAAAACATATGGAATTATTTTGGCGGATATCGGGTCGAACTTCTACATCAGCGGCGCGCCCGATCCGCGCTGGAACAATAGCGATCTGCAGGCCCTGCGTGCCATCCGCCCATCTGATTTCGAGGTTGTCCAGATGGGCAGTATCTTCGACTCGGGCAAGCCGGCCGACGTTGCTACCTGCGCGCCATAAAAAATGCCGGTGCGTATTCAGACGAATCGCACCGGCTTCACCTTAGCGGCTGATGTTCATCCGCTGGGTATGGGTCCAGCGGTGGTCGTACGCCGATACCGCTGAGGCGTAGGTCCGGTAGGTCTGCCCTTCGCCTGGCCATGGGTTCATGATATACACGTAATTCACACCGTTGTAGGTCTCATAGCCTCGCCCGACCATGATGTGGCCGCCGCCGTTGGTCCAGCCGTAGCGCATCACGAATGGCCGGTTTGCGTTGATGTCCGATACCACGCTGGACCACGACGAGGCGACGTTGTACGCGCCGTTCGATACGCCCCACGCATTCAGGATATTCTGCACGCTGCCGTTGCTGCCATACATATTGTTTGGCTGGTTCGCGTAGCTGTTCCAGTTGAAGTTCGTATTGCCGCAGGCGTAGTTCAGTCCGAATGCCCAGTTCACGATCTGGCACTGGCTCGGGGTCTTCGCGTAGTAGTTCAGCACGGCCTTGCTCGACGCCGCCCAGCACCACTGGCTATGTTCCTGCGTGGTCAGCGGCACGCTCAGCGTACGCCATTGGGCCATTGCTGCAGGAATGGCGAGTAGCAGACCCGCACCGACGATCAGTTGTTTGAGGTTCTTGTTCATGGTATCTCCGTAGGCGGTCGGTTAGCGTGGTGCAGCCATGTTCAGCTTGACGGCCGAACGCAGCGGTTGGATGAAGTCCGCTTCATCGAGCAGTCCGTCATCGGGCTTGCCAGCCTTGCTGGCGCGCTGCTTGAGCATCAGCGATTCGCGCGCGGAATGCAGGGGCGCAAAGCGGGCACGGCCATCCTGGCCCATCACTTCGAGGAAATCCGATCGTGCCTGGTACACGCGCACGAAGCGCAAATTCGATTTGTCCGCATTGCCATGGAAGCCGGCCATCGCGTCGACATCTTTTGACAGCACACTGGCGCCATATTCGACCGTTTCGTAACGGCCATTGCTGCGCTCAACGGTCGCCATGCCAATGGGGCGGTCGTGCAGCGTGATCACGAAGCGCCACTGCGCGGTTGGTTTCGCCATGCCTTGCATGCTGCTGCGGCCTGCCAGCATTTCGTTCGGATCCACGGTATGGACCGGGAAGCCGTAGCTCACGACAGCCTGCTTCAGATCCTGCAGGT
Source organism: Massilia sp. CF038 (assembly GCF_900129765.1). Taxonomy (GTDB): domain Bacteria; phylum Pseudomonadota; class Gammaproteobacteria; order Burkholderiales; family Burkholderiaceae_D; genus Telluria_A. The sequence continues at coordinate 6,844 of NZ_FQWU01000011.1, read as the reverse complement.
CGGTGATGTCGAGGGGAAAGTCGACCGGCGCACCGCTGCCGCGCATTTGCTGCTGGGCAGTAGCGAACTGGGCAAAGTCACGTTGCGCCGCCGCCAGTGCCTCGGCCGATTGACGCTTGAGTGCGTTCTGCATCTGGGCGATGACGTTTTGCGCCTGGGCTGCAGCAGGCATCAACGCGCCACTTGCCGTGCCGATCAAGATGGCGAGCAAGGACGCTTGCAGTGTTTTTTTAGATTGCATTGTGTTTGTCTCCTGAATGTTGGTCATGCATAGGACCGCGCCGCGAAAGCGCGGGAACATCCGCCGCACCTCTTTGTGTGCTGACGGACATGGATTGAACGCGAAAAATTGCGTTGTCCTCCCCCGAGGATGTTTTGATCTTCAACAAACATTCTGTTTTTATTCGGCGGGCAATGCGGTGTAAATCCTGCTGAATTTGGACAAAACGGCTGTAGTACATACAAAGTGTGGTTTATGCGCGTGCGGGCCTTGCTTCACGCGGCATGCCACGCCAAGCCGTGCCGCCGCAGCTGCGAGGCCGTGGTTCAACCTGTGGATGGCGCCGGTGACGTGTTACGACGGTAGTGAGGAATGGCGGCAGCAAACTCGGCAAACCCCGCCGCCAATGACTGCAATTGTTTTCGTATGAACTCAGATGTTCCAGCAGGGTCAATAAAGGAAAGTCAGGCGCGCACCATGCGCGGCGGACCCCCTCTGTGCTGGCCCGGAGAGATTCACTTGGCCACTGGCGGCCGGGCTTGCTCCTTCGGCGCCGTCACGCCTGAACCGCGCGCAACAGACTTTCCCGATACGGCGTCGGCATTGCGCCGACATGCACGGAGCATAACCTGCGGTCGGCCAGGGCCTCAAGCGAATATTTACTTATGTGGTATTTCTGAAAATGTTAATTTTTTGTTTCGTGCCGCACGCGGACGGTCCTACACTTGGTTCTGACGCTGCTGCCGGCGTTCAGTCCAGGGGAACACGAACCACAGGAAGCTGAGGAACGCGAATGTCAGAAGCGCGCCGGCAATACTGGCGCTCACCCGATCAGTCGCGACGTAGATCACGGTGAACATATCGAGCGCGAGGCCAAGCGCCAGGGGCGCCAGTGCTGAACGGATCATCCAGGAGGAACGTTTGACCATGCGGTGTGAAACATATTTTGGGCCGACCACACGGTAATACACGGCTGGCGTCATCACCAGGGCCACGGCAACGATCACCATGCCCAGGCCGATCAGATGGCACAGCGTGGCAAAGGAAGGCAGGTCGGCGAAGCGGTCGTTGAAGACGGCAATGGTTTGAAATCCGAAGAGTGCCTGCACACCCGGAAGGATCACCCTGGCTTCTTCGATGATGTTCCGCATCTCTTCGCGGAAACCGTTTTGTTCGTTTTGTTCGTTTAGATTGTTTTCCATGCCTGAACACTACCGCTGATGAGTAAAGCAGGTGCGCACTGTTGAACGTGGGCGGGAGCTGGCGCACCGTTGAGTGATGTCAATGGAGTAAAGGCAAGCCCTTCGTAGTATTGCCACTCGAATTGCGTCTTAGTGAAATTGCAAAAGGAATCAACGCTATGAGAAGTCAGTTTTGGAATGCTTCGGCGAAAGCGGCCGTGCTCGGTCTTCTGCTTACCGGTTGTGGACGCGTGGACATTGATGTCAATGGCGCCGGGCAGGGCCCGCGCCTGATGGCTGACATTGCCCGCACCTCGTATGGCATACCGCACGTGCGAGCGGAGCATTTTCGCGGGCTCGGTTACGGTCTTGCTTACGCTTACGCGCAAGACAATGTGTGCATGTTTGCCGACACGATCTTGACCGTCAATGGCGAACGGTCGCGTTATTTCGGCGGGGAAGCGCCGGCCACGCAAGCTGCCAACGGCGAGTATGGCGCCGCGATCGACTACCTCAACGTCAAGAATGAAGACAGTGATTTCTTTTTCAAGAGCTATATCGATATTGAGCAACAACGCGCGGCGTATGCGGCAGGCACGGTCGAAGCGCGTGACTTGCTCACGGGTTACGTCGACGGTTACAACCGCTACTTGAAAGATGCCGCTGGCCGCTTGCCAGCAGCGTGTGCTGGCGCCGCCTGGGTGCGGCCGATCACGCTCGACGACATGATCCGGGTGCTGGCCGAGAAGGCCTTGCACGGATCCGGCGAAGTGTTCGCTCAAGAGATCGTCAACGCTGCCCGGACGCCCGGGACCATCCAACTGGCAAAAATGCAGGCCAAGCCTGGCAAGCGCGATATCGGCTTCATGCAGCGCCGTTTGGACAAACTCACCAGCGAGCAACTGGGAAGCAATGGCATCGCGATCGGACGCGATTTGAGTGCTACCGGCGCTGGCCTGCTGCTTGGCAACCCGCACTATCCCTGGACCAGTACCGACCGTTTCTATCAAGCGCACCTGACGGTGCCGGGCCGCTACGATGCAATGGGGGTGGTGCTGGGCGGTATTCCCATGGTCGTCATTGGTTTCAACAAAGATATTGCCTGGACCCATACCGTGACCAAGGCCGTCCACTTCACCACCTTCAAGCTCACGCTGGACACGCGCGACCCGACTGGCACCACGTATCTGTACGACGGTCAACCCGTCAAAATGAGCGCAAAAACCGTGACTGTCGATGTCTTGCAAAACGACGGCAAACTGGCCCAGCGCAGCAAGACTTTCTACTTCAGCAAGCAGGGTGCGGTGTTGGTGTACCCCGAGGCGGGCATGGTCTGGAATGCCACCGAGGCAACGGTACTGGGCGATCCAAACCGCAACAACACGCGCATGCTCGAGCAATGGATTGCGATGGGGCAGTCAAACAGCGTGCCGGCCCTGAAAGCGGCGCTCGACAAGCATGCCGGATTGCCCTGGGTGAATACCGTTGCAGCAGACCGCAATGGCAACGCGATGTATGCGGATGCGAGCGTGGTTCCGCTGGTGACCAGCGACAAATTCGTCTCCGACTGCTTCCTGGTACCGCCCTTGCTGACCTTTGACGGGTCGCGCAGTGCCTGCGCGTGGGGCAATAGTGCGACAGCACCAGCCGGCATCTTTTCACCTGCCGACGGGCCATTCATGATCCGCACCGATTACGCAGCCAACTCGAACGACAGTTATTGGCTCAGCAATGCGCGCCAGCTTCTGACTGGGCCTGCGCCGCTGGGTTATTCACCGCTGTATGGTCCGACCGATGCCGAGCAATCGCTGCGCACGCGCATCGCGTTCCGCCAGCTGGAGCAAATGATTGCCCAGCGGGGACGTCTGGTGGTGGGAGATTTGCAGACGCTGGCATTTGCCAATCGCATCTATGCAGCTGAACTGGTGTTGCCGGAATTGCTGCCGCTCTGTCTGAATTCGCCGGACCAGCAGACCGCGACGGCCTGTGCTGCCTTGAATGCCTGGGACCGCAAGGCGGATCTGGACAGCCGTGGCGCGGTGCTGTTCCGTGAATTCTGGAATCAGGCGGCTGAGATTCCAGGCCTGTGGCAAGTGCCGCTGGATGTGGCCGACCCGGTCAATACGCCGCGTGGCCTGGCGCCATCGGCCACACCGGCCTTGCTGGCGGCGCTTAAATCGGCTGCGCAGAAACTGACGGCACTAAACATTCCCTTCAACGGCCGCTTGGGCGACTATCAGGACGACACCCGCAACGGCGTGCGCGTGCCGGTGCACGGCGGCATCGGCGACATCGATGGCTCCTTCAACTCGATTCATATGCGGACCGGGCTCACTGCCAGTGGATATCACGGCATTATTTGGGGCACGAGCTATGTTCAGACCGTTACCTTCGACAATGCCGGCCCGGTGGCGTACGCGATGTTGACCTATGGCCAGTCGGTTGACCCGAAGAACCCGCATTACGCTGACCAGGTGCCCCTGTACTCACGCAAGGAGTTCCCGCTACTGCCATTCACGCCCGAAAAAATCCGCGCTGATCCAGCGTACCAGCTGACCCGGCTGCGCGAGTAGTGCTCACAGCGGTGCCAAATCAGGTCCGCGCATGCCGACCAGCAGCGCGCGGCCTGTGGCATCGACCCGGAATTCGCCGTAGCGGGCGCGCTCCCAGCGGGCTGCATCGCCTTCCTTGAAATACCAGCCATCGCTGGCGATGGACCAGCCCGATCGAAACGGCGTCAGCTCGATCGACATTTCATCGGGCGCCAGCGCGGTGCCCGCATCGCGCCTTTGCAGCGTCGCAATGCCGCGCGTATCGACGCGGGCCACGACATGGGCGCGCCGCGGCATATTTTCGGTGACGGTGTCGCCGTTGAGCTCAGCGGGCAAGCGGAAACGCAAGCGCATATAGTCGCCCTGCATCAGCGAGCGGGGATCAACCGGGGCCAGCTCGACAAAAATCGGCCGGCCCTGCGCGATAAGCGTTTCCTTTTGCCAGATGCCGACGTTGACCACAGCCAGCACGGCCAGCAAGCACAAGGCAAAACCGAAGCGCGAGCGCCGCACTGCCGGACCCGTCCCGGTCGCGGCTGGTGCCGTTGTCTGGCCACGCAAGGCCAGTGCGGCAATGATGCCAAGTAACATGCCGGCCGCCAGCAACCACGCTGATTTGGTTTGCAAGGGATAGTTTGCCTGGTAATAGAAAGCGCCAACAATCCATGCCGCGGCCACGCCAGCGGCTGTGCCCAGGCGCCAGTTACCCAAACTGATGCTGACCGCAAGAATGAGCAAGCTGCCGCCGAGGCTAGGCATGAGCCAGGACAGGCCGAGCAGAACGGGGACCGCCAGCGCTGCCCAGGTAGCGCGCAGAGTCGGCCACCGGCCAGCGAGCAGACTGGCAGCCACGACTGTGGCCAGCACCGAACCGGTGCGCGCCACGCTATCCCATGGCTGGAGCATGGTGCGCCAGGTGTGATCATCGCTTGATCCCAGCTGCGCGCCCAGAAGGAAGGTCATGCCTGCGTGCAGGGCCAGTCCAATCAGGAGGGCAACGCCCCAGCCGTTGGCCAGGCTGTCCAATACCGCCGCGCGGCCGAAAAGCCGGGCCGCGATCCACACGAGGAGCGCAATGTCGATCGCCACCCAGTAGTTGAACCCATTCTGGAAACCATGCTTGGGCATGAGTGCCAGCATGAACGCGACACACGCGGCAACGCCGAGCAACACACGTAGCCAGCTCCGGTTGATGGCGACGGCCAGCGCGCAGGCAAGACACGCAAATAGCGCTGCGGCAACGCGCAGCGGGAGATTGTCTATCAAGCCCCAGGCCAGAATCACAGTGCCTGCCGCAAATGCCGGGATCAGCATCTGCTCGACAAACAGTGGCAGCGTGCGCTTGCGGAGCAAGACGATGGTGATGATCAGGATAGGGATGCCAACAATAAAGGGGCCGGCGCCGCGATCCAGGACGCCCCCGAAAGCAATAAAAAAAATAGCGATCAGGGGAATCGCAGCCAGCCATGCACCGAAGGCGGTGAGCATGACCACAGGCCACGGGCGCGCTTCCTCTGCGGGAAGGGCTGCATCCGGCGGGAGAATACCTTCGCCAATGGCGCGGGCGACGAGATGTTCAAGATGCGAGCGGTTCATGCGCCTTCCCCTTGCACCTGCCGTTTGGATTGCCCAAGGACGAGGTGCACGGTCGTGGCAAGCAATGCGGCCGCAGCGATACCAGTGACAATCAGTTCCGGGATCCGGTCGCCACCGCCACCGTCAAACAGGCATCGCACCAGCAGTGCGACCAGCATGACGTTGATGCTCAGGCCGAGCGCGCTGAGGGCAAACGTATCATGCAGGCGTGCCGAGCTGAACGCCCACGCGGCAGCGCCCAGCAGGGCTAGCGCCAGGCAATACGGCAGCGCAATGGCGGGGTGGTCGAACAGAAAATCCAGCGCGCTTGCGGTCAGTAATACGCTGGCGCAGCTTAAGGCGGTTCGGAGCGACCAGATACCGGCGCCAGTATGGCGGGCGAATAAGGGGCTGAGCGCGCTTGCCAGCAAGAGAGACGCAATCCACGCTGCCAGATGGTAAGGTAGCGTTCCAGCGCGACGTTGCCAGCCAAATCCAATATGTGCGTGGAGCCATAGCGTCACGGCCGTCATCACGATGAGGGCCCATGGCGTCCACAGTGCATCGTGTCGCACGCCAAGGCAGAGTGGAAGCGCCAACGCGGCCCATAAAGCAAAGAGTTGCCACGCATCTGCGCCGGTCTGATACGTTTGGCCGAAGAAGGCGAACAGTCCGCCGATGCATAAGAACGCCAGCAGACCGAGTGGCACGCGAGCCCGTGGGGCCAGCATTGCTGCGACGCAGAAAAGCACAAGTAACGATTGCAGCAGCGCGAATTTACTGCTGCGGCCCAGGCCATCCCAATTTGCAGCTACCCAAAAGACGACGCCGAGTCCGGCGAGGGCGGCGGCTAGTAGCGCAATTCCTAGAGGAAGTATGCGGCGCAGATTGGCCGGCTCGTATGGCCGGGCTGCAAGCGCATGTAGTTGCTGCGTGGCGGCGGGGGAGAGGGCGTAGCGCGTAGCGAGTTCATGCAACACAGGACGTGGGTCCATTGATGACGACTTTCTCGGAAAGGTAATCTGCGCAGTCTAACTGGGATTTGCGCGAAAGGCCCTTGTCAGCCTCTGACGGCTTTGCTATAGTTCGCCTCCCGCTGAAAAGCGGGCTGTTTCGAAAGAGATAGCGCAGTAAAAAAGAGAGTTGACGAAGTACGCGAAACGCTGCATAATCTCACCTCTCTGCTGCTTACGAACACAACGCTTCGTACCAAGCAGCAAGGCAGTACCGAATAAGTTCTTTAACAATTAACAGTCGATAAGTGTGGGCGTTTGATGAAGGTGCCAAAGACTTCGGTCTTTGAATACTTAAATTAT
>NZ_FQWU01000013.1 GCF_900129765.1 Massilia sp. CF038 | reverse complement strand
CCTCTATACGTCACGAAGACGTTATGATTCCAGGGACGCTTGGAAAACCGAGCGCAGGCAGGCTGAATCGTCCTCAAGGCCGTGAGCCTGTTTCGCAGATATGCCGCCTGCGCTCCCCTCTGTCCACCAGAGTGCGTACAGTATCTGAGGCCGCGAGCCTGAGTTTTTAAGGATGCACCGACAGAGTCCCAGCGAAACCTATATTTATGGAGGTTACGATGGAAGCAATCGGTATCGACATTGCAAAACGGAAGTTTGATCTCCTGTGGTTGTGTGCTTCCACGGGGAAAAAGAAGAACAAGACGTTCGAGAACACCCCAGCTGGCTTCAAGGAAATGTTCCAATGGATGTCCAAATACGGCATCTCCAGTGAGGACAGTCATATTGCCATGGAGGCGACGAGCCAATACTACGAAGCTGTAGCGCTTGCCCTGTTCGACGCGGGCTTTACAGTCAGTGTCGTCAATCCCCTCCAGATCAAACGATTTGCCGAATCGCGTCTGCAACGGCAGAAAACGGATAAAGCCGATGCCGAGCTGATCGCGCAGTTCTGCGCGCAGACCCAGCCGCGGCCGTGGCAGCCGCCGCCGCGCGAAGTGCGCGAGTTGCAGCGCTTGATCGCGCGTTTGGAAGCTGTTCAAGGCATGCATGTCCAGGAACAGAATCGGCGCTACGAATCCCAAGGTGTCGCACTGGAATCGGTGGAGCGGGTCGCCGAATCGCTAAAAGACGAAGAAGAGCGTCTCCGGAAAATGATCAAAGACCACATCGATCATCATCCAGACTTGCGTAGCCAACAAGATTTGCTGTGTTCCATTCCTGGCGTAGGTGAACAAACGAGTAGCTACTTCATGGCCTGGCTGCGATCAGAACGCTTTGAGGACGCTCGTCAAGCGGTGGCATTTGTGGGGCTGTCGCCCCAGCACCGTGAGTCTGGCGACTCCTTGAAGGGTAAGCCCCGCATTTGTAAATTGGGCCACTCAAGGCTGAGGCGCGCTCTGTACATGCCAGCCCTGACGGCACTAAAGCACAATGGGGCAGCCATCGCCTTAGCCGAACGTTTGCGCAGCAACGGCAAGCGCGGGAAAGTGGTCGTCGTCGCCGTCATGCGAAAACTGGTGCACTGGATGGTCGGCGTCATCAAGTCCGGAACCAGATTCGATCCGCAGCTAGCGCTTGCAAAACTCTAGCTGACACAGTATCTGCGAAGGCGGGG
>NZ_FQWU01000003.1 GCF_900129765.1 Massilia sp. CF038 | reverse complement strand
CACTGGATGGTCGGCGTCATCAAGTCCGGAACCAGATTCGATCCGCAGCTAGCGCTTGCAAAACTCTAGCTGACACAGTATCTGCGAAGGCGGGGGCCCATACCACTTCTCCGAATTCGGATACATGGCATAGGCCCCCGCCTCCTGAAGTGACCCCTGAAAGTTGGATATCAATCCTAACTTTCAGGGGTTACAGTGAAAACGTATTCTGATCAATTCAAACTAGCTGCTGTGAAGCAGTATCTATCCGGCGAGGCAGGCTTTACAACGCTATCGCGTTCGCTTCTTGTCCCCCGCTCACTTCTGCAGCGCTGGGTCCGATTCTTCAAGATTCATGGTGTCGATGGATTGACTGCAAAGTCAGGACAGTACGACGCGGCGTTCAAACTGTCAGTACTTCAACACATGTGGGAAAATAGTCTCTCCTACGGTGCCGTGTCGGCCGCCTTCGATATCCGGGACCAGGGAGCGGTGCGCAAATGGATCAGTTGCTATCTCAGCGGCGGTTTCGATGCACTTACGCCACGTCCTCCGCACAGACCTAAAAATATGTCCGATTTAAATCCAAAGCAAACTGAAACAGCCGCCGACAATGCATCGCTTACCCGCGAGGAATTGGTTAAAAAGGTTAAACGGCTTGAGATGGAGTTGGCAATTCTAAAAAAGTTCGAAGCCTTGGATCAAGCGAAGCGCGCGGCAACAAAGAAAAAGCGCAAGTAATGCTTGAGCTGAGGCATCAATTTCCACTCAACGATTTACTTAAGTCGGTCCAGCTGCCGCGGAGTACCTTCTACTATCAGCAGCAGGTAGCCACGCGTCCCGACAAGCATGCTGCTTTAAAGCAGTGTATACGCAAGGTCTTTGCTCGGCACAGCGGACGCTACGGCTATCGCCGTGTAACCGAGGCCGTGCGCAAATTGGGCAAGCCTATAAACCACAAGACCATTCAGAACCTGATGGTAAAAATGAACTTGAAATCGGTGGTACGTCCTAAAAAGTACAAGTCGTACAAAGGCGAAGTATCGCTGACAGCTACCAACGTCCTAGCTCGGCAATTTGATGCCAGCACAATGAACCAGAAATGGGTGACTGATGTCACGGAATTCAATGTTGGGGGCGAGAAGCTTTACCTGTCGCCGGTGATGGACCTTTGCAACGGCGAGATCATTGCATATCAAATGGCGCCGAAGCCAACGTTTGATCTGGTCACGAACATGCTCAGAAAAGCGCTGAAAACTTTGCGTCCCGATGACCGCTTGACGCTATATTCAGATCAGGGATGGCACTACCGAATGCCGCTTTATAGGCAACTGCTTGAGCAGCACGGTGTGGTCCAGAGCATGTCGCGCAAGGGGAACTGCTACGACAACTCTCCAATGGAAAGCTTCTTTGCAGTTCTAAAGACCGAGTACTTCCGCCTGAAGAAATTTGCTAGCATCGAGCAACTTCGTGCTGGCTTGGTGCGGTACATCAAGTACTACAATGTTGATCGTATCAAAACAAGACTAGGCGGAATGAGCCCGGTAGAATACCGGACCCAGCTTCACGCAACATAGAAAACGAGCCGTCCAACTTTGTGGGGTCACTTCACTCCGCGAGGGCGATGTACAGGCGGCTTTGCGCCCATCCCCCCGATTTCTTATAAAATGGCGCCATTAATCCATTTACCCCCGAGGCAAGCCATGAGCGATGTACAAACCTGGATCAAGGAAACCGTATCCAGCACCCCTGTGGTGCTGTTCATGAAGGGCACGGCCCAGTTCCCGCAATGCGGCTTTTCCGGCCGTGCGATCCAAATCCTGAAAGCCTGCGGCGTTGACAATATCGCCACCGTCAACGTGCTGGAAGACCCGGAAGTCCGTCAGGGCATCAAGGACTTCTCGAACTGGCCGACCATTCCCCAGCTGTACGTCAAGGGTGAATTCATCGGCGGCTCCGACATCATGAACGAGATGTTCGAATCGGGCGAACTCAAAGCCCTGCTCGATGCCTGATTCGCGCCCGCGGCGGATTATCGTCGCCATCACCGGCGCCACTGGCGCCGTGTATGGCGTGCGTCTGCTGCAGCATTTGTCGGCCACGCCCGGCATCGAGACCCATCTGGTGGTCTCCGATGCCGCGGCCCTCACCCTGCACCAGGAAGTCGACCTGGCCCGGCGCGATGTCGAGGCCATGGCGCACGTGGTGCACAAGAACCGCGATATTGGCGCTTCGATCGCCAGCGGTTCTTTCCAGTCCGATGGCATGGTCATCGCCCCCTGTTCCATGAAAACGCTGGCGTCGGTGGCTCATGGCCTGTCCGACAACCTGATCGCGCGCGCGGCCGATGTGGTGCTCAAGGAGCGCCGGCGACTGGTGATGATGGTGCGCGAAACGCCCTTCAATCTGGCACACCTGCGCAATATGACCCTGGTCACGGAAATGGGTGGGGTGATTTTTCCGCCGCTGCCGGGCTTTTATCAGCGCCCGGCCAGCATCGAGGAAATGGTGGATCACACGGTGGCCCGGGTGATCGATCTGTTTGGCATCGAGCACGCACTCGCGCCGCGCTGGGGCGGGATGAAACAAGCCCCGGATGCATAGGGTGACAGGGGCACTGCCGGCGCGCACGCCGGCGCAATTCGATCACCGCACCCCGCTCTAACGTTTTTCAAACTGCCAGGTATCGGCTTTCTTCATTTCTTTCGCTTCTTCGACCATCCTGCGGTGGGCGATCCGCTTGCGCATGACTTCGGCATGCTGGGCGGCGGTCATCGGTGGAACGGTCATCAGATCTTTGAGCTGCGCGGTGTTGCTGTAGTTACTTTTCATAAGACGGTGAAATCCTCGGCCTCGTTACGTAACAATTTGCCAATGCTGCTGGTACTCTTCGACTATAAGCCACTCCGGGCTTTTGCGCTGCACAATATGCAAACTTGCTGTGCGGAACCACTATGCGAATGGGGTATTGTGCACCACATTCGCGGAAGGGTATTGATTTAAATTAACGTGCGGGTGGATTGTCAATGAGCGGCGTCAAGCCGGGCAGAGCGCGCGTGGCAAGACCGGCGCCTCGCCTGAAGAAGAGGAAATCCTGTTACTTTTGGTTGTTAATTCGCACCAGCATACGAATGAATTCGCGTGCAATTTGTCGATGATGATCGTCCAGACGCTGCAAATCGGCGATTAATTTCACGTCGGCCGACTCGAAACGCGATACCGCGCTGCCATTCTCGGCACTTTGCGCGACATTATCGGCGCCGCCAAAACGCAGCCATTCGGCAGGCACGCCCAGCCATTGGGCGATCATGCGCAGCTTCTCCTGGGTCGGAATAGCCTCGCCAACGAGCCATTTGCGGGCTGCGTGCACCGTAATCGGCCTTCCATCGAAGCGAATGTTAAATTCCCGGGCCAGGCGGGTGGGACTGTCAGGTGAGTAATGGGCGTTCTTCAATGCCTGCTGCAAGCGTTCACTGAAGCTTTCCCGTTCGTTAGATGAATTCATGGGTGGCACTATTTCACGCAACGCCATGAATGTCAGTCGATTGACGCATGAGACCAATTGTGACAAGTTGGTGTTGTCATGTAACAATTGGGCAGCATGTTCAAGCGCTGTTCGTGCACGTTGGATGCGCGATGCGGTGAAGTTCCAGCCCCCAGTCTAGGTCCGGGCGTGCGCGCCAGCGGCCCGCACGATTGTGCGGTTTGGCCTAGATCAGATGAAAACGGATGATGCCATCCTCGCCGGTAACGCGGCGCAAGATTCCGTCGTACCAGAGCTTGTGCAAGTGCGCCAGGGCTTCGCCCAGGGCAAAACTGAGCTGGTGGGTATCGAGCGGACGCCGGAACATGATGGGCACGATGTCCACCGCCGAGACCGGCTGGGCGGCCGCTTGCATCACCTCGGCCAGGCGCGCGGTGTGATGGGCGCGCAGCTGGGCGACGCGGGTATGCAAGCCCCGGAAAGGCTTGCCGTGGGACGGCAACACCAGGGTATCGGCCGGCAAATCGCTGAACTTCGCCAGCGAATCGAGGTACAGCTGCAGCGGGTTTCCTTCCGGCTCCACCGCAAACACCGACACATTGGTCGAAATCCGCGGCAACACCATGTCACCGGAAATAAGTACGTTCAGATCCGCGCAATACAAGGAAGCATGCTCGGGCGAGTGGCCAAAGCCGGTGATCACCCGCCAGCGCCGGGCGCCAATCTGCACCAGTTCGCCATCCTGCATGCGCGCGTAGGCTTGCGGCACGGCTGGCACCAGGGTTGGATAGTAGCTGCGGCGCTCGCCCATCTTTTCGCGCAGGGCCGGGTCCACCAGGCCGTGCCGCTCAAAATGGGGAATGGCGGCAGTGCCATCCACGCCCGGCAAGGCGGCCGCCATCATGCGGGCGAAGCCGTATTCCCCGGTGGTGGCCCAGAACGGTGCCTGGAACCGGCTGCACAGCCAGTCTGACAAGCCCACATGGTCCGGATGGCAATGGGTGGCGATCACGCGCACCAGCGGCTGGCCGGCCATTGCGCCAGCAAAGATCTGCTCCCAGGCAGAGCGCGTGGTGTCGGTGGCCACGCCGCAATCGACCGCGCTCCAACCCGTGCGGCCATCGACCTGGTCTTCCAGCAGCCACAGATTGATGTGGTCGAGCGCGAACGGCAGCGGCATGCGCAGCCAGCCAAGTCCGGGTGCGAGGGGGTGCACCGTGCCGGGTGCCGGCAGGGTCTCGCCAAGAGGATAGTCAAGCTGGGATTCGAGAGGGTTCATACGATCTTTCGTGTTCAGGCGGGCGGCGCACGCTACAATGTGCTTGACGTTGACGTAAACGGAAGCTTATCGGGCAATTCTAAGCGATTCCGGCCGCGTTCCCCCAACCGCCACTTGTTGCCGCCCATGCGTACTTATACCATCGCCGAACTGGCCCGCGAATTCGACATCACGGCGCGTGCCATCCGTTTTTACGAAGACCAAGGTTTGCTCCACCCCAAGCGCGAAGGCGTGGGCGGGCGCAACCGGGTCTACACGGCGCGCGACCGCACCCACCTCAAGCTGACCTTGCGCGGCAAACGTCTCGGGCTGACTTTGTCCGAAATCAAGAGTATCGTCGACATGTACGAGTCGCCCAAGGACACCGTGGCGCAGATGAACCGTTTTCTCGGTGTTCTGGCGACCCAGCGCGCCACGCTGGAGCAACAGCGCGAAGATATCGAAATGGCATTGGAAGAGATCCGCGCCCACGAAGAGGAATGCCAGCGCATGCTGGCCGAGTCCAGCGCCCGGGCAAATGCCAGCTGATAGCACCTTACGTTTACGTAAACGTCAAACACCAGTATGATTGACGCTTCTAATTCTCACCCCCATCGAGGACGACAATGCTGCATCTTCCAGGCCTGACCTTTGACCATGGCGAAGACATCGCCGCGCTGCGCGAAGCAGTGCAACAGTTCGCCGCAGCGGAAATCGCCCCGCGCGCCGCCGAAATCGACCGCAGCGACCAGTTCCCGATGGATCTGTGGCGCAAGATGGGCGACCTGGGCGTGCTCGGCATCACGGTCGACGAAGAATACGGCGGCGCGCAGATGGGCTACCTGGCTCACATCGTTGCCATGGAAGAAATTTCGCGCGCCTCGGCCTCGGTGGGACTGTCCTACGGCGCCCACTCGAATCTGTGCGTCAACCAGATCAAGCGCAACGGTACCGAAGAACAAAAACGTAAATACCTGCCGAAATTGATTTCGGGCGAGCACATTGGCGCACTGGCCATGTCCGAGCCGAACGCAGGTTCCGACGTGGTCAGCATGAAGCTGCGCGCCGACTTCAAGGGTGACCGCTGGGTGCTGAACGGCACCAAAATGTGGATCACCAATGGTCCCGACGCGGACGTGCTTGTGGTCTACGCCAAAAACGACCTGGAAGCGGGTCCGCGCGGCATGACTGCCTTCCTGATCGAAAAAGGCTTCAAGGGCTTTTCGATCGCGCAAAAGCTCGACAAACTGGGCATGCGCGGTTCGCACACGGGCGAACTGGTGTTTGAAGATTGCGAAGTGCCGGCCGAAAACGTGCTGGGCGGTCTGGGCAAGGGCGTCAATGTGCTGATGTCGGGCCTGGATTTCGAACGCACCGTGCTGTCGGGCGGCCCGCTCGGCATCATGCAGGCGTGCATGGATTCGGTGGTGCCTTACATTCACGACCGCAAGCAGTTCGGCCAGCCGATCGGCGAATTCCAGCTCATGCAGGGCAAGATCGCTGACATGTATTCGACCATGATGGCGTGCAAGGCTTACGTGTACGCTGTGGGTCAGGCCTGCGACCGCGCCAAGACGCCGGAAGCGATTCGCAACTTGCGCAAGGATGCCGCTGGCGCCATTTTGTACAGCGCGGAAAAAGCCACCTGGATGGCGGGCGAAGCAATCCAGACCCTGGGTGGCAATGGTTACATCAATGAATATCCGGTAGGACGTTTGTGGCGTGACGCGAAGCTCTACGAAATCGGCGCGGGCACGAGTGAAATTCGACGCATGCTGATTGGGCGGGAATTGTTCGCCGAGACCAAATAAACCACCACATCGCCCTCGCGCAGGCGGGGGCCTATACCACGCTGAACAACTTCGGTAGCGTGGAATAGGCCCCCGCCTTCGCGAGGGCGACGTAGAGAAGCCGCATGACACAAGTTGCTTTCCCCAAGCTGCTGTCTTCCCAGATCGCGTTCGATATCGCGCGCACGATTCTGGACGGCTTCGACAAGCACTATCGCCTGTTCCGCCAGACCAGCCAGACCGCCAAGCGCCACTTTGAAACCGGCGCCTGGACCATTGCCCAGCAAGCCGCGCGCGAACGCATCGGCTTTTACGACAAGCGCGTGCAGGAATGCGTGCAGATTCTCGAAGACGAATACGACAACGGCGAGCTGAGCGACGAAGTCTGGCGCGAACTCAAGCTCCATTACATCGGCATGCTGTCCGGCCATAAGCAACCGGAACTGGCAGAAACTTTCTTCAATTCGGTGTGCTGCAACATCCTGCACCGCACGTATTTCCATAACGACTTCATCTTCGTGCGCCCGGTGGTATCCACCGAGTACATTGAAACCGAGGAACTGGCGCCCACCTACCGTGTCTACTATCCGGCCAAGGACGGTTTGCACTTTGCCCTCAAGCGCATCGTCACCAATTTCCAGCTCGACTGCCCGTTCGCCAATCTGGACCGGGACATCAGCACCGTCGAAGCGCGCCTCAAAGACATATTCGGCAACCAGCCGCTGGAGCCGAATCACCAGATCCAGGTGCTGTCGAGCCTGTTCTTCCGGAACAAGGGCGCTTACATCGTTGGCAAGGGCATCAATGGCAATCGGGAATATCCCTTCATTGTGCCGATTCTGCACAACCGCCATGGCCAGCTGATCCTCGACACGGTGCTGTTCGACCACGAGCAGATCACCATCCTGTTCTCGTTCACGCGTGCCTACTTCTTGGTCGACATGGAGGTACCGTCGGCCTATGTGCAGTTTCTGCGCACGCTCTTGCCGCGCAAGCCGCGCAGCGAGATCTACACTATTCTGGGCCTGCAGAAACAGGGCAAGACCCTGTTCTACCGCGATTACCTGCAGCATCTCAAGCACAGTTCCGACCGCTTTGAAATTGCGCCCGGGATCCGCGGCCTGGTGATGCTGGTGTTTGCGCTGCCATCCTTCCCGTACGTGTTCAAGGTGATCAAGGACTTCTTCCCGCCGCCGAAGGAAACCACGCGCGCCCAGATCAAGGAAAAATACCTGCTCGTCAAGAACCACGACCGCGTGGGCCGCATGGCCGATACGCTCGAGTATTCCAACGTGGCCTTCCCGCTCGACCGCTTCACCGAGGAACTGGTAGCCGAGCTGATGCATTTCGCACCATCGCTGGTGGAATTCGAAGGCGACCGCATCATCATCCGTCACCTGTACATCGAACGGCGTATGGTGCCGCTGAACATGTTCCTCACGAATGCAGAGCAGGCCGGCAAGGATGCCTTGATCGAACACGGTATCGTCGAATACGGCAATGCGATCAAGGAATTGGTGGCAGCAAATATCTTCCCGGGCGACATGCTGTACAAAAACTTCGGCGTGACCCGCCACGGGCGCGTGGTGTTCTACGACTATGACGAAATTGAATACATCACCGACTGCAATTTCCGCGACATTCCGGAAGCGCGCAACGAGGAAGAAGAAATGTCGGCCGAGCCCTGGTATTCGATCGGCAAGCACGATGTTTTCCCGGAACAGTTCGGCCGCTTTTTGCTGGGCAACGCAAAGATCCGCAAGTATTTCATGCAGCACCATGCCGACCTGCTGACGCGCGACTTCTGGCAAGGGCGCAAGCAGCGCATTCTGGACGGCCATATCGAAGATGTGTTCCCCTATCCGCAACACATCCGTTTTTGCAACCAAACCAACACAACCACCCCGGCGGCCCAGCCGCCCATCTATTTGGAGAACCTGAACAATGAATGATCCAGTCGTTATCGTCGGCGCCGCCCGCACCCCAATGGGCGGCTTCCAGGGCGATTTTTCCTCCAAATCGGCCAATGACCTGGGCGCTGTGGCGATTGCCGCAGCAGTCGAACGCGCCGGTGTCGACCCCAAGCTGGTCGAACACGTCTACATGGGCAACTGCCTGATGGCCGGCCAGGGCCAGGCCCCGGCGCGCCAGGCCGCGATCAAGGGCGGCCTGCCTTTGTCCACGGGCGCGGTCACGCTGTCGAAAATGTGCGGCGCTGCGATGCAGGCCACCATCTTCGCGCATGACAGCCTGATGGCCGGCAGCGCCGACGTGATCGTCGCTGGCGGCATGGAATCGATGACCAATGCACCTTACCTGGTGCCGAAAGCACGCGTTGGCTACCGCATCGGCCACGGCATGATGTTCGACCACATGATGTATGACGGTCTGGAAGACGCTTACTCGCGCAACGAGAAAACCGGCGAAGGCCGCTCCATGGGCACCTTTGGCGAAGAATGCGCCGCCAAGTACTCCTTCACGCGCGAAGCACAAGATGCGTTTGCCATCGCGTCGGTCAAGCGCGCGCAGGAAGCGGCCAAGGCAGGCGCCTTCAAATGGGAAATCGCGCCAGTGACCGTCAGCGGCCGTGCCGGCGACACCGTCATCGATACCGATGAAGGCCCGCTCAAGGCCAAGGTCGACAAGATCCCGACCCTGCGTTCAGCCTTCAAAAAAGATGGCACCATCACCGCTGCCTCGTCCTCGTCGATCAACGACGGCGCGGCCGCACTGGTCATGATGCGCGAATCGAAGGCGCGCGAACTGGGTCTGACCGTGATTGCAAAGATCGTCGGTCACGCCACGTTTGCACAGGAACCGAATCTGTTCACCACCGCGCCGGTCGACGCCATGAAAAAGCTGTTTGCCAAGACCGGCTGGAAGGCTTCCGATGTCGACCTGTTCGAGATCAATGAAGCGTTTGCCGTGGTGCCCATGGCGGCCATGCACGACCTGGATATCCCGCACAGCAAGGTCAATATTCACGGCGGCGCCTGCGCACTGGGCCACCCGATTGGCGCCTCGGGCGCGCGCATTATCGTGACCCTGCTGGGCGCCCTGAAGAAAACCGGCGGCAAGCGCGGCGTGGCATCGCTGTGCATTGGCGGTGGCGAAGCGACGGCCATGGCAATCGAGATGGCGTAAGACGCGTCAGAGAAACACCCACATCGCCCTCGCGCAGGCGGGGGCCCATTCCATTTGACCGAATTCGGTAACGTGCTATAGGCCCCCGCCTTCGCGAGGGCGACGGCGAAAGGAAACAAGCATGCCCACAGCTCTGATCATCGGCGCCTCGCGCGGCATTGGCCTGGAACTGGTCCGCCAGTACCTGGCTGACGGCTGGCGCGTGATCGCCACCGCGCGGTCCGAGGCCGATTGCAAACGCCTGGCCGGCATGCGCGCGCACAGCTACCAGCTCGACGTCACCAGCGCCGATTCCATCGCCGCCCTGGGGTGGAATCTGGATGGCGAAATGATCGACGCCACCTTCCTCAACGCCGGCCAGTTCGGCCCGCGTCACGACGGCTTTCCCACCCAGCAGGAATTCGACACGGTCATGCACACCAACGTGCTGGCCGCCATGCGCCTGCTGCCCCTGATCGCGCCCATGGCCGAAACCGTGCGCGGAAAAATCGCGGTGCTATCCTCGGTCATGGGATCGATCGGTCAGCGCGGCGGCGCCAACGCCACCCTGTACCGCGCCAGCAAGGCCGCCCTGAACTCGGTGCTGATGGACAGCGCCATCAGCTACGGTCCCAAGGGCGTGACCTGCATCGCCTTCCACCCTGGCTGGGTCAAGACCGACATGGGCGGCTCGGGCGCGGAAATTGAAGTTGACGTCAGCGTGCGCGGCCTGCGCGCCACCCTTGCCAAAGCCGGCCCCGAGGCCAACGGCACCTTTTTGAACTACGACGGCACGCCCATTCCCTGGTAAGCCACACACGAAGAAATCCATGATACTGACCGAAGAACACCAGATGATCCGCGACGCCCTGCGCACCTTTTCGCAGGAGCGCCTGGCGCCCAACGCCGCCCGCTGGGACAAGGAACACTACTTCCCCAAAGAGGAACTGAAAGAGCTGGCCGCGCTGGGCGCCTTTGGCGTGGCCGTGCCCGAAGAACTGGGCGGCGCCGGGCTCGATTATGTGTCGCTGGCGCTGGTGCTGGAAGAAATCGCGGCTGGCGACGGCGGCACCTCGACCATCATCTCGGTCAACAACTGCCCGGTATGCTCGATCGCGATGATGTACGCGAACGACGCGCAAAAAGAACAGTGGCTGCGCCCCCTGGCGCAGGGCGCCATGTTGGGCGCGTTCGCACTGACCGAGCCGCACACCGGCAGCGACGCCTCGGCCCTGCGCACCACCGCCACCCGCGAAGGCAATGAGTACGTCCTCAATGGCACCAAACAGTTCATCACCAGCGGCAAATATGCCGACGTGACAATTGTCATGGCGGTGACGGACAAGGCGGCCGGCAAAAAAGGCATCAGCGCCTTCTGGGTACCAACCAGCACGCCTGGCTACATCGTGGCAGGGCTGGAGCAGAAGATGGGCCAGCATTCGTCCGACACCGCCCAGATCCTGTTTGAAAACTGCCGCATCCCGGCCGAAAATCTGATTGGCGAAGAAGGCCAGGGCTACAAGATCGCCTTGTCCGGCCTCGAGGGTGGCCGCATCGGCATCGCGTCGCAGGCAGTCGGCATGGCGCGCGCCGCATTCGAAGCAGCCCTGGTCTACGCGCGCGACCGCGAAAGCTTCGGCAAACCGATCTTCGAACACCAGTCGGTGCAGTTCAAGCTGTCCGAGATGGCGACCCAGATCGAGGCAGCGCGCCAGCTGATCCGCCACGCCGCTGCGATGAAAGATGCCGGCCTGCCCTGCCTGAAAGAAGCGGCCATGGCCAAGCTGTTCGCGTCCGAAATGGCCGAGCGGGTGTGCTCCGACGCGATCCAGGTCCATGGCGGCTACGGTTACGTCAGCGACTTCCCGGTCGAACGCATCTACCGCGACGTGCGTGTGTGCCAGATCTACGAAGGCACCAGCGACATCCAGAAAATCCTGATTGCCCGCGCGCTGTAATGGCGAGCCCCATCACGATCCGCAAGACCGTCAGGGATGACCTGGACCGCTTCTTCGTCTATCTGAACGATCATCTGTCCGATAATGGCCTGGGCAATACCGCCAAGTTCATGCCCATCTCGCACGCGGAAGCGGGCTTCCCGCCCGAGAAGGAAGCGGCATTCAGGATCGGGATGGAGACGCCGGTGGGGCAGCTGGGCTGGCGCCGCGGGTGGATTGCGCTCACGCCCGATGGCCAGATCGCCGGCCATATCGACCTGCGCGCGCGCCTGGAGAAAGCAGCCGCGCACCGCTGCCTGCTGGGCATGGGTGTGCACCGCGACTTTCGTCAGCAAGGCTTGGGAGCGGCGATGGTGGCGGTCGCCGTGGCCTGGGCACGCAGCCAGTCGATCGAATGGATCGATCTAGATGTGCTGTCGGTCAACCACGCCGCGCGCAATCTGTATCTGCGCTGCGGCTTCAGTGAGCTGGGCGAAATCGAGGATATGTTCCGCATTGATGGCGAATCGCTCGGCCACACTTTCATGGCACTGCGTCTCGCGTAGGGCTCAGCTGCAACGGACGGCCGGTTTCTTCGTGCGCGAACATCACAGGGCTGGACTGCGCTGCATTTTGCACAAAATAGTACGCTGTGCCGTCCGGATGCCATGGCCGCACCGGCATGGTCACGGCCGTGCTGTCATGTGCAAACACGATCACTTGCGCCACCTCGCCCGCCTCCGGCGTACGCTCGGTCCACTGCTGCCAGGCTGGCGGCAGCGCAGCAGGCCAGCTGGCCGGGCAGGACTGCGACTCGATCCCCACCACCCGCCCGTAACGCCGCGCCACCAGCACCAGCCGGCCCGGTTCCTGCAGCGCAAAGCGATCGCAGGGCGCGGGCACAATGGTTCGCGCGGTCGCCGTCACAATCGATTCGATGCGCACGTTGTCATGGCCGTGCGCTTGCGCCACTTCGCGCAAACCCAGCGCGAACCCACTTTCGACGGCGCACGCCAGACGTGGCTGGCCGCGTGCGCTGTCGTCGCACAGCAGCTCCCAATTGCGGGCAGCGCTGCCATACAGGCGCTCGAAGCGCGCCTGCAGATAGCGCTGGGCGCTGTCCTGATACAGCAACGCGTCGCTCCAGGGCAGCATCGTCAGCTGGCACCAGCGCGTGCTCACGCTGATGGCCAGCGGCACCCCGGCCAGGCCGCGTCCGGCGTGCCTGATCCAGGTTTCAAAGGCGGCCAGCCCGGCCGACCAGTGACCGTCGCCACTGCCCGGCGATATTCTGATTTCACTGCAAGCGAGCACGCGCGCGCCATCGCGCACCACCGCGCTGAGCATTTCCGGTGCCAGCGCCACGCTCAAGGTCCTGCTTTCAAATCCATCATGTGCAGCCATGTTTTGCTCCTGCCCACAGCACTGGTACAAACAAAAATGCCCCGGCCGTGGCCGGGGCTAAAAAAAGGGAACGGCAGTAGCAGCTGCCGCCCTCCTCAGGGTGGTATTACTGCGTGATCACGCTGACTTTGTCGACCGCGAAGCTGGTTTGCAGCGACGAGTCTTCTCTCATCGAGAAGGTCAAGGTCACGGTCTGGCCCTTGTAGGCAGCCAGATCGAAGGTACGGGTTTGATAGCCCGCGGCCTTGTTCAAGTTGCTGTAGCTGGCCAGGGTCTTGGCCACACCGCCAGCGGTTGCCGTGACAGTCAGCTTGTCGTAGGCGGTCGAGGTGGTGGTTTCCTTGGTGTCGATATGCAGCGCAAAGGTCAGCGTTGCGGACGACGCGTTCGATGGAATCGCCACCGACTGGCTGATGGTTTCGGTCGCGGTCACGCCGTTACCACCGAGCCAGGCGTTGCGGGTGCCTTCAAACGCAGGCTGCTGGCTGAATGTGCCGATTGCGCCCGTGGTGCCGCTCCAGCCGGTGGTGCCGGACTCGAAGCCGCCGTTGGTGACGCGTTCAACACTGCCGCCGGTGCTGCCCACGGTCAGTGTGGCGCCCGAGCTGGTGGCCGTCGTTGGCGACGAAGCCGAGTCAGTCACCACCACGCTGAACACGGCGCCGTTGTCGGACGTTTGCGCCGTCAGGCTGTACGACTGCGAGGTGGCGCCGGCAATGCTGGCACCATTTCTACGCCACTGGTACTTGTACGGCGCCGTGCCGCCAGTTGCCGTGACCGAGAACGACGCGGTTGCGCCGGCCGCCACGCTCACGCTCGAAGGCTGCGAGCTGATCGACACTGCACCTGGCGTGCCGCCACCGTTTTCATCGACGTCGGTACCGACGTTGATGGCTGCATAGGCGCGCACTACAGCAATGGCTTCCTTGCTGCCCACGCCGTACAGCTCTTCAGCTGCCAGCTTGGTCTTGTTGCGCGCATCGGCGTAGTTGGTCGACGAAGTGAACTTGGTCGTGTTGGCCTTGAACCAGATGCGGAAGGCCTTGTCGCTGCCGATACCGGTCATCGCTGCCGGCGACTTGTTCAGGTACTGGCTGTAGTAGTCCGAACCGGCGGTGGCGTTCGAACCCTGGGCCAGGAAGTAGAACATGCGGTTGTTCGGGCCGCTGCTCAGGTGGACGTCCAGGTTCTTGATGGTGCTGCTCCACGCATCCGGGCTGCGGCCATCCTTGCTTGGTTTGTAGAGCCAGCGCAGCGGGTTGCCCGATTTGCTGATCTCTTTACCCGTCATCCAGTCATTGCCCGATCCAGGGATCACCGAACCGGTGCCGCCATTGCGTGCATAGGCTTCCACCATCTCGCCTTGAATGTCCGAGTGCGATTCGTTCAGACCGCCCGATTCGCCGCTGTAGGTCAGGTTGGAGGTGGCCGCGGTAACGCCGTGACCCATCTCGTGGCCGATCACATCGATCGCGCCCAGGCTGTTGAACGAGCTGCCGCCGTCGCCGATGAACATGCAGCGGCAGGTGTCGCTGTAGTAGGCATTGTCGTAGGCGGTGTTGACGTGAGCCGCAATGTAGGTGGCGGTATTGTTACCATCCAGCGACTGCCAGCCCAGCACGTTTTTCAGCGTGTCGTAGGTGTTCATCAAGCCCCACAGTGCATTGACTGCAGCGGTCTGGCCGTTGGCATTGGTGGTGCTGCCGCCGTTGATGTACTGTTTGCCGTCACCCCAGGTGTTGGTGCTGTTGGTGTAGATCGAACCGGCGCTGGTGGTGTGGTTGGCGTTGGTGATCGCCATGCCGCCGAAGGTGCCGCCCGTACCGCGGGTCGAATCCTTCATCGTGTAGTTCGAGCCCGACAGCGTGGTCTCGATTGGCACCTGGCCGTTGTACTGGCTGTTGCCCACGCCAACCACGGTTTGCAGCGATTGCCACTGCTGCAGGACCTGGCCGGTTTTGGCGCTGACGATGGTGTCGTGATAGATCGCCTTGTTCCCGTTGATCATGCGGGTCTTGACGACGTAGGCAAGCTCGTAGCCGGCTACCTGTTCGGTCAGGTCCATGGCATTGAGTTCGGCTTCGGCCTTCGCTTCAGCGCCTGGCACACGCACGGTTTTCATGATGGGGAAGACCACCAGCTGCGCGCTAGGCGGCGCATGGTGGGTAGCGCCTGCGCCGACTTTGCGCACCACGCTGTCGATGGCCGCGCTTGACGTCACGCTTGGCTTCACATCGAGACTGGCGACTTTGGCGCCGACGATTTGCGCGCCGCTGGTGGCGCCAAGGCCGGCACGACGGTCCGACACCGATTCGCTGATGATGCTGCCGCGGTCATCGGTCACGATCACCGATTCCGACTGGAAGATCGGCACGCCTTTATAGGTGTGCGCAGCACGCGTGATCTTGGTGCCGGTCACGCCTGGATGCTGCGACATGATGGCGAAGCTGTGATTGGTGTCGAGGCCGTGCGAGCCGCGGGTAGCGTCGAGTTTGGCAACGAGGGTCGATGCTTGCTGCTTCGATTGGACAACCGGTGCACCCATGATCGGGCCGGAAGCAAGCGCTTCGGTGGCGGCGAATATGGGCATGACTGCAATCGATGCGGCTAGCAATGTTTTAGGGAAATTCATTATTTCTCCAGTATTCAATCATTGTTGTAATGTGATTTTTCGTGGCCACGGGACCGTGGCAGCTCCCCGTGCAAGCCAGACTTGTGGGCCGGAATACGCGAGTGGAGGGACATTAATCCTGGCGCTAGCGCCGAGTCAATAAACTTGCCAATTTAGTCAACGGGCTGCCGTTTGTTCAGTTATGAACATTTTTACCGGGCAACTGCGTGGTCACTTTGACGATTTTCTAAAGAATATATTGTTGGTCACGGTAAAGTTTTGCCTCATTTTTGTGCGGTTTACGCAACCCGCATGTTTCTGGGTCCGTGCGGAAATGAAACAATTCGATAGTTTTCGGTATGCATTTCGATTGCGTTTTTTGGTTGAACGGGTCTACACTCAATCCAAGTTGTCAGGTTTATGACCCAGGCAACATTGATAAAAGCGCAGGGAAGTTTCTCCAAACACAGCGCACCACGATTAAACGGGAACATCATGACGTCACCATTGCATCTGGCATCGGACCTCTTTTCACCTCCACGTTTCTCTCTGCGACAGCGCCGCCCCGGCACGGATTGACGGGACCAGACCTGCTGGCGCGCAGCAGCAAGCGCGCCGCACACTGCATCAACGCACCACGGTAACCACGCGCGTCCACTCGACGGCGGCGGGCTCGTGAACAGCCCCTCGCACCGTCCGCGGCCGTCAGCTCTGCATTGAGGACCTGATAGACATGCTTTCGATCGCCACTAAAGTCGAGCAAATCGTCTCAGAATCGGCATTTTTGACTGAGGGAATGTCGCTCGGACTCATCAACCTGTCGGAACTGGCGCGCCAGCTGCGCCCGCAACTTGAATCGGATTTATGGAAGCCGGTTGGCCAGGCGGCCGTGGTGATGGCGCTGCGCCGCCTGTCCGAGCGCATGCCCCAGCCCAGCGATGTGAAACCCATCATGCTGGCGCCGCGCATGGGCGAACTGACCACCCGCACCGAACTGACGCTGATCACCTATCGGCTGTCGGACAACAGCAATGAATGCCAGCGCAAGCTGCTGGCCCTGGCAGAACGCCATCACGGCAGTTTTGTCTCGGTCACGCGGGGCGTGCACGAAATGCTGGTGGTGTGCAGCCGGCCGCTGGTGCACGTGGTGGAATCGGCGTTTGTCAGCGAGCGCCACGTGGCGCGCGTGGAAAACCTGACGGCGCTGACGCTGCGTCTGAATCCCGAAGCGCTGAAAACGCCTGGCATCTATCACAGCGTGCTGAAAAAACTGGCCTGGAACAAAATCAGCGTGGTGACCATGATGTGCACCTTTACCGAGCTGACCGTGCTGCTCGAGCAGCCGCAGACCGGTCCTGCTTACGCAATCCTGTCGCAGATCGTCTCGCACTAGGGCGCTGTTAGCTGACGGCGGGTTCGAGCAAGGTCAGCGTTTGTGATGCGGTATCGAGGCGCGCGGGGAGGCCAAGCGGCAGCGTAAACTGGTCGCGGATATGGCCGAAGGAATAGCCGCTCACGGCAGGAATGCGCAGCGGTTTCAGATGCAGGTCCAGCGTCTGGTCGGTACTCAGCGATGGCTCATCGTCGGCGGGCACGCACTTCTGGCACACGCCCAGCATCACCGCCGCCGCTTGCGCGAAGCCCACCGCCAGATCAAGCTGTGTCATCCAGCGGTCAATCCGGTAAGGCGCTTCGTTGGCTTCTTCGATGAACAGAATGGCATCCCGAAAATCCGCCGCATAAGGCGTGCCCATCAAGGCGCTGACCAGGCTCAGGTTGCCACCGAGCAAACGCCCCTCCGCCGTTCCCTGCGTCAAAGTGCGCACGCCAAACTGCGGCTCCTGCAAGGCGCGTGCGCGGTTTTCTTCAGCCATGGCAATCACGTAGCGCGGCTGCGGATCCATCAGCACCGACAACAAATGCTGGTTGGAATACGGCGAATCGCTGGACGTGGCCACCGGTCCATGAAAGGTGACCAGCCCAGCCTGCCGATAGATCGCCAGTTGCAAGGCCGTGATGTCGGAAAAGCCGATCAGGATAGTGGGATTCTGGCGGATCAATGCGTAATCAAGCGCATTCAGGATCGAAATGCAGCCCGAGCCACCGCGAATGCACCAGATGGCCTTCACTTGTGGGTCGGCAAACATCGCATGCAGATCGCTGACGCGTTGCTGAACCGAGCCCCCATACAAACCGAACACGGCGCGCAGATTCGGGCTGTGGCGCACTTTGAAGCCCAGCCGTTCAATGCGGGCCGAGGCCAACGCGATGCCTGCTTCATCGGTATGTCCGCCCGGCGCCACCAGGGCAATCGTATCGCCCAGACGCAGACGCGGGGGCTTGATGAGCGGCATGCGCGGGGCCGGACTGG
The DNA here is from genome assembly GCF_900129765.1 of Massilia sp. CF038. GTDB lineage: Bacteria > Pseudomonadota > Gammaproteobacteria > Burkholderiales > Burkholderiaceae_D > Telluria_A. The sequence goes on along the minus strand of NZ_FQWU01000003.1, from coordinate 432,825 downwards.
CGCCCACGGCAAGCGTTGGCGCCGCCAGCGCTGCCGCTGCCAGCGCGCCAAACGCGCGTCGGTTGATCTTGTTGCTGCCTGCCATCGCCGAATATTCCCTCGTGGATTTATCCAACTATAGCATTCACAAAAACGTGTAGTTGGCCATCAGGGTCAGCGAGCGGCCGCGCGGGTCGGCCACGCGCGGCTCCCACGAGCTGCCGGCACCGGTGTTGCTGTCGTAGGTAATGGCAAAAGGCGGATCCTTGTCGAACAGGTTCTTGATGCCGACCGTCAGCGCCAGCTGGGGAATGCCGGTGTAGGTCGCGCTCAGGTGGAAGATCGAATACGCATCGACTTTCGGATCGTACTGGGACGGCACCACCCGTCCGCTTGCCACGCCTGGCAAAACCTGGTCGGAATAGCCGCTGCGATACACGTTCTGCAACAAGCCGCTCCAGTCGCCGCGGCGCGCGCTCAGGTAAGCCGTATGCTTCCACCGCAAGCCCAGATCACCCGTGGTGACATAGCGGCCCACTTCGCTGTCACCGAACGGTGCATCCGGCAAGGGCCGGTTCTTTTTCTTGAGCAGCCAGGAACCATCAATGCCGGCACCCCAGCTGGCGCCCATGGCCTTGGCGCTGGTGCGTGCGCCCACTTCCACGCCGCGTGTCACGCCCGCGCCCGCATTGACCCAGCGCTGGTCAATGGCCACCAGCTGGCCATTGGCATCGCGCAAAAACTGGTCGGCAAACAAACCGGCATTGGCCAGCATGGTCGACAGCGGCACGCTCTTGATGGTATCGGCACGCCGGATTTCCCACAGGTCCAGATTCATGGAAAAGCGCGCCGAGGGCTCGAACACGAAGCCGACCGTCGCTTGCTTGGCGGTCTCCGGACCCAGTGTCGCTTTGCCGCCCGTCAAGATAATCGGATTGATCGATTCGCACCCGGGCTGCGTGGTGTCAACTTTCCCACTGGGGCAGCGGGTGGGATCAGCCAGGTCCTTGCCCACGTAGGTGGACTCGGTCACCCCATTGAACAGCTGGTTGAAGGCCGGGGCACGGAAACCCTCGTTGTAGGAACCGCGAAACAGCCACTGCGCCTGCGGCTGGTAGCGGAACGCCACTTTGGGGTTGACGGTGGTGCCAAAGCCGGAATAATGGTCGCGCCGCACGGCGCCGGTCAGCTCCAGCGCGGCCGTCACCGGCACAATGACTTCGGCATACAGCGCGCGCACGCTGCGGCTGACCTGGGGCAAGGCATTCACATCGTCAAACGGCGCGTTCAGAATGGCTGGACGGCTGGTCAGTTCGCGCAAGTCGCCATTGAAGCGGTACTCTTCGCGCCGCAGATCGGTGCCGATGGCCGCCATCACGGCGCCGGCAGGCAGACGTGCTATCTCGCCTGACAATGCCGCGTCGAACGAGGTGAGCGTGGTGCGGCCGCCATACAAGACCACGCCTTCGGCCGAGGTACTGCGAATCAAATCCAGCGCGGCCTGGGACTGCTTTTCCCCGGGCATCAGGAAGGGATTGATGATGCCGGTGCCCAGGGCGTTCGCCAGTGCGGCCGTGTAATTGAAGCCCGTGCCCAAGGTGGATTGCGATTCGCTGTAGGCGCGGCCCAGTCCGATTTTATAGTCAGCCTTGCCGATCTGGCCATCCGCGCCCAGCTGGATGCGACCGGCTTCGGTTTCGGTGGCAATTTCACGGTTGCCGCATTCCATGCAGCGCCAGCGGTAGGCAATCGGCAAGCCCCGGTTTGCCTCAATCGAGGGAAACACGGCAGCCAGGGTGTTGAAGACCTGGTTGTAGGCCGCACCAGTGGCTGGGTAGAACGAGCTGGCGGGAAAGGTGGTGGTGCCGGGTGAAATCTGGTTGGGCGAGAAGCTCTTGGCGACCTCGGTCCTGGAGCCCACCAGTTCGGCAAACAACTGGTGCCCGCCGCCCAGGCGGAAGGTGGCGCGCGAGACCAGGTTCCAGTTCTTCACAGGCTGCTGCAGCACGGCAGCGCGGCCTGTATCCCAGGCGCAGCCGTAGGCGGCCGAGGGCGTATCCCACAGCACCGCATCGTAAGGCCCCATGCCGTCAAACGCGGCGCAACCGGCCCCGCCTGGCAAATCCAGCAGGCTGACTCCGCTATAAGCCTGGCCACCGCCGGGCAAGGTAGGCCCGGTATTGCTGCTGCGGCTGAAAATTGAATCGCCCACCGTGGTGGCAAACACATTGGCAAACGGCGCGCCGCGGGTATCGACCGACAAGCCGCGCTCGGGCTGGAAGGTGTTGACGAAGCTGCGCTGGTCGCCCCGCAGCGCCTGGTTTTTGCCGACCGAGCCAGCCACCAGCACGTTGTAACCTTGCTGCTCCAGGTCGCCAAAGCCGCCCGTGACCTGGAAGCGGTCGATGCGGGCGCCGCCTGCCTCGGTGATGTCGGTAAACGCCTGCGCTTCCAGACCTTTGTAGTTCTGGCGCAGAATAAAGTTGATGACGCCGCCAATGGCGTCGGTCCCGTAAATGGCGGAGGCGCCGTCTTTCAGCACTTCCACCCGTTCGACCGCAGCAAACGGGATTGAGTTCAAATCGACCGCTGATCCTTTCATGCCATGGGTGGCAATGCGGCGCCCGTTGAGCAGCACCAGCGTGCTGTCGGCCCCCTGACCGCGCAGATTGGCCGAGCTGGCGCCATTGTTGCCGCGCTGCGCGCCCGTGGCCACATCCGCATTGCTGGCCAGATTGTCGGAACCATTGCCGTTCACGTTGAGGGTCGAGATCAATTGCTCGGCATTGACGATGCCTTGCTCATCGAGTTGCTTCCTGGTAATCACATCCAGCGGCAGCGCCCCTTCGCGGGCAATGCGCTTGATGCTGCTGCCCGTAATTTCAACACGCGCCATGGGCGCCGGGGATTCGCTCTGCGCAAAGGCGGGGACGGCAGCTGCGGCCGTGCCGGCCAGCGCAATCCAGTGCGCGCCATGTTTCCAATCCATGGAAGCTCCTTCAAGTGGGGGAAGAGTCTGCTGTCGCAGGCTACCAAAATTGCAAGAAATGTGGCGCGGGCGAATGCTACCGGGACGCTCTCACACTGCGCTCGCGCAGCTCAAGATCCAGATCAATGTAGCGCCAGGTGGTCAGGGCGACCGGGTGGCGGGTGTAGTGTTTCAGCCACGGTTGGCGGATATCGGCCGATACCGGATGCGTCAGTGGGACCCAGGGATTGTAAGCGTGCAGCAAGTCGTTCATTTCGCGGTAGAGCTGGGTGCGCGCAGGCGAATCGGGCAGGGCGCGTGCCTGCGCATAGCGCACATTGTAGGCAGGCAGATTGAAGCGCGCGTAATTGGCGCGGCCGCTGTTGGGCCCGTACAGCAATTGGTAAAAATTGTCGCCGTCGGGGAAATCGGCAATCCAGTTACTTTCAAACATTTGTACCTTCCCCAGGCGGGAAGCCTTGATAATTTCCGTCTTCTTATCGCTGCGAAACACCACGCGCAAGCCGATGGCGTTGAGGTTTTTGCGCCACAGTTCATCGCGCAGGCGCCCGCCCACCGTCGCTTCGCTATGCATGGTCAAGGTCAACGGTTTGCCGTCGGGCAGGCGGCGGAAACCATCGGCGTCACGCTGGCGGTAGCCGTAGCGGTCCAGCAAGGCGCGCGCCATGGCCGGGTTGTAACGCACCGGGCTGCGGTAGGCCGGGTCATAGCCCAGCACGTTCGGCGGCAGCGGTGATTCAGCGCGCAATGCGAAACCTTTCTTCAGCAGGCCGATGTCTTCCTCGCTGTTGTAGCTCAGGGCAATGGCGCGCCGCAGCGCTGCCTTGGGCTTGCTATAGCCGCCCAGCAGCGCATCGTCCATATTCATCCACATGTAGTAGGTCTGCAACACGGGAAAGCGCGTCAGCACCAGGCCGCGTGCGGCCAGCTCGGGTTTGAGCTTGCCGCCGGCAATGACCATCGCCGTCATCGCCTCGGGCACTTGCTCCAGATAGTCGAATTCGCCCCGCAGAAAACCCAGTACCCGGCCCTGGAACTCTTCGGCGATGCGCACCTCGACCTGGTCGATCAAGGGCGGCGTGGGCGCGCCGCGATTGGCCAGCAGCACAATCTTGTCGCTACGCTTCCAGCTACCGATGCGGAACGAACCGGTGCCCACAGGATGGTTGCCCACCTGGCCAGGGTAAGCGTCGACGACCTCGCGCGCCAGCACGGCGGAGGCGGGTGTGGCCAGATAGAACAGAAAATTGGGGTCCGGCGCCGTCAGGGTAATTTGCAGCGTGTAGCGCGCGGGCGCCTGCAGGCCAGGGATCGGCGTGTCGTAGCTGAACGCGGCCTTGAGGCCGGCGTCGCCGGCAATTTTTCCGTCGAACAGGGCCAGCCAGGGGGATCGCAGCGCGGGGTCGTACAGGCGCTTGAGGCTGTAAACATAGTCGGCGGCGGTCAGTTCGCGCGGCTTGCCCCCAAAGGCGGGATCGGGCGTGAAATAAATGCCGGGACGAATGTGGAAGGTGTAACGCAAGCCGCTGGCATCCACCTCGGGCAAGGCGGCGGCGGTATTGCCTTCGAGTGCAAGCGGACGCGCCAGGTAGTTGTAGCGCAACAGCGGGTCAAACAGGTTTTCCAGCAGGCTCAGCGTGGCAATGTCCGACGCAACTGCTGGGTCCAGCCCCGTTTCGCTGGTGCTCAGATAGGTATGCAGTACCTTGTCGGCCGCTTGCGCGGGCAGGGCCATGGCAGCAACGCCAAGCAGGAGTGCGAAAACGATACGGCCAGGGATCATGGAATCTCTCGTGGTTGCCCCGCCATGATAAGGGGCCGCGACGGCAGGACGCAGCTTTTTTACTTTACGGGCAAGCTGAGCCTATACTCTCGCTGCAACATCGGTCTTCACGCAAATAGAAAATACGACATGGCACTTAATTACATCTGGTCTGGCTTCTTTTTGGTCGGCTTTCTGGCCGCCCTGCTCCAGTGGCTGTTTCTTGGCGACACCGAGATCTTCAAAAAGATCATCGATGGCACCTTTGAATCGGCCAAGATGGGTGTGATGGATATTGCCTTGCCGCTGGCCGGGGTCATGACACTCTGGCTGGGCATCATGAACATTGGCGAAAAAGCCGGCGCGGTGGGCTGGCTGGCACGGGTGATATCCCCCTTCTTCTCGCGCATTTTCCCGGAAGTGCCAAAGGACCATCCCGCCACCGGCCACATGGTAATGAACTTCTCCGCCAACCTGCTGGGCCTGGACAATGCAGCTACCCCGTTCGGCCTGAAAGCAATGGAAAGCCTGCAAACGCTCAATCCCACCAAAGATACCGCCAGCAACGCACAGATCATGTTCCTGGTGCTGCACACCTCGGGCCTGACCCTGATCCCCCTGGCCATCATGGCGCAGCGCGCGATTCTGGGCGCCAAGGATCCTTCCGATATTTTTATTCCCTGCATGATCGCCACCTATGTGGCGACCGTGACCGGGATCGTGGTGGTATCGATCAAGCAGCGCATCAATCTGCTCAACCGCGTGGTGCTGGGCTGGCTGGGCGGCATGACGGCCGCCATCTGCGCGCTGATCTTCTACTTTACTCAATACCTGACCAAGCCGGAAATTGAACTGGTTTCGCGCGTGGCCAGCAATCTGATCCTGTTCTCGATCATCATCGTGTTTATTGCCGGCGCCATGCGCAAGGGCGAGAACGTGTATGACGCCTTCATCGAGGGCGCCAAAGGCGGTATTCAGACCTCGCTGACCATCATTCCCTATCTGGTCGGCATGCTGGTGGCTATCAGCGTGATTCGCAATTCCGGCGTGCTCGGCTTTGTCGTCAAAGGCCTGGAATGGATCTTCGTCGGCCTGGGCATGAACACCGAATTCACCCCGGCCTTGCCGACGGCGCTGATGAAGCCGCTCTCCGGCAGCGGCTCCAAAGCCATGATGATCGATGCCATGACCACATACGGGGTCGACTCCTTTGTCGGGCGCCTGGCATGCATCTTCCAGGGCTCGGCCGACACCACGTTCTACATCGTGGCCCTGTACTTCGGTTCAGTCGGTATCCGCAAAACGCGCTACGCCATCTCGGCCGGCCTGATCGCCGACTTCGCCGGCATTTGCGCCGCCATCGCGGTTGCTTACCTGTTCTTCGGATGAGGCCCGCGATGATTCGTCCACTTGCCTTTGCTGTGTTGCTGGCGTGGCTGCCAGCCGCCCAGGCGCAGTTGCCGCCGGCCTTCAGCCGCGCACTGGCGGCTGCCAAGATATCCGAACAATCCGTCAGCGTGCTGGTGCTGCGCGGTGACAAGGCCGTGCTGTCGCACCAGGCCGACCGCCAGATGCAGCCGGCCTCGACCATCAAGGTGGTCACCACCCTGGTGGCGCTGGAACAATTGACGCCGGTATTCCGCGGCCGCACCGAGCTGCGCAGCAATGCCGCTCGCGTGGGCGACACGCTGATGGGCGATCTGGTCCTGCGTGGCGGCGCCGATGCCGACCTGAACAACGAATCGCTGCAAAACATGCTGCAAGCCGTGCGCAACCAGGGTATTCGGCGCATCGAAGGGCGCCTGGTACTGGACCGCAGCCTGTTCAACCCGGCGCGTATCGACCAGGGCTTGCCACCCTTCGACGAGTCCCCTGATGCGTACTACAACGTGATCCCCGATGCGCTGCTGCTGAACAAGAACATGCTGCTGCTCGATATGCGTTCGGACGAGCAGCAATTGCAGCTCATCATGCAGCCGCAGCTGGACCGCGTGACCATCGAATCGGGCATGACCCTGATCAACGCAGAATGCGGACGCTGGGAAGAAGGCTGGAAGGCGCCCGAGATCGTGCGCGAGGCCAGCGGCAAGATCCGTATCATCCTGCGCGGCACCTATCCAAAAAACTGCTGGAGTTCGAACAGCATCAATGTGCTGGACCGCCAGGATTACGTGGACCGCGTGTTCCGCGAAGTCTGGGAGCGCCTGGGCGGCGAAATTGCCGGCGACACCATCGACGGCGTCGGGCCGCTGGAAGCGCGCATTTACGCGCAGCATGTGTCGCGCGCGCTGCCGGAAATTGTGCGCGATACCAACAAGCTGTCCGACAATGCGCTGGCGCGCACCCTGTTTCTGAGCCTGGGCAGTCTGGAAGGCGACGCGATTGCAGGCAGCAAGCCGCTGCCCGGCAACGGTGGCATGACCACCGTGGCGCGAGCCGATTTGGCGGTGCGCAGCTGGATGCGGCGTCAGGGCATCGATGATAGCGGCATGGTGCTCGACAACGGCTCAGGTTTGTCACGCACGGAGCGCATCAGTGCGCAGCAGATGGGACGCTTGCTGCAGGCAGGTTTACGCAGCAAGTGGGCGCCGGAGTTCCAGGCCAGTTTGCCGATTGCGGGCATGGATGGGACCATGCGACGCCGCTTGCGCGACAGCCCGGCGGCAGAACGCGCGCGCCTCAAGACCGGGACGGTACGCAATGTGATTGCGATCGCGGGGTATGCGCCGGATGCGAATGGGCAGCCGTGTGTGGTGGTGGCGATGATTAATGGCGAGAATGCAGGTGCGGGCAGGGCGGCGCTGGATGTGCTGGTGGATTGGGTGGCGAGGGTGCAGTGATGTTCGACTGAGCATAGATGGTATGGGTCCCCGCCTGCGCGAGGACGATGTAGCCAGTACATCGTCCTCGCGCAGGCGGGGACCCATTCCACCTACGCGTCGCAAAGAAAAATGGCGCCGACCCACCGGCGCCATTTCCATTCCTACCTGCCGATCGTATACGTCACCGATATCGGCGACGGCGAATAAATCGACGGGCTATGCCCACCCACATCATCATACGAGAACCCGTACGCCAGCCCGTTAATGCTGTGCTGGTGCCAGAACTTGGTAAAGAAGTTGGCAGGCTTACCAGCCGGGTAGAAATACTCAGCGTTATACCAGCGATCATTCGGCAGGTCAGCCACATGCCGATTCAACGCCGCACAGATCTGCGCCTGCAGTTGCAGCTGCTTGTCGTGCTTCGGCGTATTCGGCGACGTGCCGGTCGCGTCATCGAGCACGCCGTTACCCAGCATGACCTCGGTGGTGGTTGGCTTGCCATAGATCTTGTACGTGTCCACACCATCCGTGAACGTCATCACATCGTCCGCACCAACACGGCCACGGAAGGTCGGCCAGTCGCCCACTTTCATCACCAGATCTTCGCCCCGATACTTGTTCCACACCTCGCTGATGTAGCCATCCAGGTAAGCGGCGTTTTCACCACGCGGCTTGTCCTGCGCGCCGGTGGTGACATTCAAGCCATCATTGAAGGTGGCATGGCCCGGCGCCATGATGCGCGCCGGTGCGTACGGCGCCTTGGCCAGACCCTGGAATGGCGCCGGTGTCTCCAGCACAAAGCGGGCAAACAGTTCGTCGCGCGTTTCCAGCAGCGTTTCGCCAACCGTCGCGTCGTAACCATCGAGCCCGGTCACGCGCAGTTTGAGCGGCAGGCCGAAAATGTCGACCCGGCTGGTGTTAACGTAGATGCCAGGGTTGCTGCTGGTCGGACGCTGGCGGTTGATATTGAATTCACCGAAATCAAACGTCGTGTTCAAGTTCGGATCGGTGCTGTTCTCCAGGTCCGGACCTGCATATCCCGTCTTGCCGTTGATGTCGCGGTTAATCTGCAGCAGCACCGGTTTGCCAACGCTCATGTAGATCCGTGCCGATTCGATTGGCGGAATCGTCACCGACTTCGCTGTCGCCAGACTGACGCCATAGTTGGCGTAACCCTTTTCACGCGATGGCACCATGATCGTGTTGTCCGCCTCGCTCACCGGCACCAATTGGCCGCTGGCGTTGGCGCGCACGTACTGGCCTGTGGCCCAGTCTTTGCCGATGATGACCCAGTAAACCTGGCTGTCAGCGTATTTGCCACCCGTGCCATTGACCACATTAAAGGTGGTGTTGCCGTTCCAGGCCGACTCCGCATTGTTGGTGATGGTGTAGGTGCGCGAGACGACCGGCGAATCCTTGCCGTCCTTGGTGGCCAGCGCCTTGAGCGTGAAGGTGTCGCCCTTCTGCACCGATTTTTCCAGCCATACCGCACCGTTGAACTGCTCCGAGCTGCGGGTTGGATTGGAACCGTCGCGTGTGAAGTGAATGGTCGCACCCGGCGTCGCGGTCAGCATGTTGATGCCGATCCTGGTCGCGTAATTGCCGGCGGCATGCGACAGCACCGGTGCAGCAACCGTGCAGCCACCTGGTGTTTGCGTGCAGGCCGCTTCAATGTCGTAGGTCGCGCTGGCACGGCGCGACTGCTGCGCATCGGGCCGCACTGCAATCGCATTGATGGTGGTCGCACTCTTGACCAGCAGCGGCGAGCCGGCCACATACTGCGCCGAGGTCGTGTTCGGTGCACTGCCGTCGATGGTGTAGTAGATTTTTGTTCCCGCCACCGAGCCAGCAGGCAGCGTCAAACTCACGTTCTGCTGGGTTGGATACAGGCCGCCGGCCGGTGAGAACACGGGTTTTGCCACCGGACTTGGGCAAGCGGCAGAATCGGCCGCGTCATCGCCGCAGATCGTGTACGTGAACCAGGCTGAATCAAGATTGCCGCCAGTTTGCGCCGAGTAGGTGAACATGTACGAGATCTTCGATCCCGTGGCCACCGGACCGATGGCCGGCGCCTGCCAGCGCTTGAGAGCTGCGTCATAGACCATGTTCTCGTCGCGCTGCGCGCCCTTCACGCCGTCCTTGCCCGTCACGTAGCTGTGCACGATATTGGTGGTCGTGGTCCATCCTGGCGCGAACCAGATGCGGGCCGTGGCGCCATCCTCGGCCACGCCGTGGGTGAAGGTGCTGCCGTTGTTGGTGTTAATGGTATAGCTGGCCGAGACAGCTGCCGAGTCACTCATGCCGCTCTTTTTTGCGACCGCCGTCAGCGTCGACGATGCACTCACCTGAATGGGCGCGGCATCCGAATACAGCTGCTGGGCGCCGCCGTTCACCGCGTACCAGATTGCCGCGCCTGCCGTCGGCGTCGACAGACGCACGCTCTGCGCGCTGGTATAGGTGCCGCCAGCAGGTGCAAACGATGGATTGGCCACCGCACTGACCTGGTTGATCGTGAACACCGCCGTGGCCACGCCAGAATTGTTCATCCCGCTCTTGAGCGCGATTGCCTTCACCGTTTTGCCTGGCGCAGCAACGCTGAAGGCGCCCGCATACAAGGCCGAGCTGGCGCTTGGCGTGCTGCCGTCCAGCGTATAGCGAATCGCCGCACCGCTGGTGGCGCTGCTGAGTGTCACGCTCTGGGTGCTGGTAAACGTCCCTCCTGCGGGCGAGATCACTGGCGTGGCGACGGTGGCCGTGCCACGGCTCCAGCTCAGGCCATTGGCATCGCGCGCACCGGTGCTGGTCATGTAGGTAAAGCTGTAGGCCAGCGCCACCGCTGCGCCGGACGTCACCGGTACATTGATTTCGTGACGCGTGCCGTTGTACGCCATGGCCAGATTCTGCTGGGCGCCGCCGTTGAGTGAATAATGGATGTCAACCCAATCCGACTTTGGGGTACGTGCAAACCAGATGGTCAGCGAGCTGCCGTTGTCCGTGACGCCATGCGTGAAGCCGGCATCGGTGCTGCCGATGGTGTAACTGGCGCTGGCACTATCGGAGTTGGTCATGCCCGCCTTGGTGGCATACGCCGTGATGGTGCTGGTGGCGCTGACCGTGATGGGATTGGCGCACACCGCACTGGCGCCACCATTGATCGAACACATCACCGTGGCGCCAGCAGTCGCCGAACTGGCGCTCACCTGCTGGGCGCTGCTGTAGCTGCCCGGCGCAGGCGAGAAGCTGGGCTTGGCCACCTTGCTCGGATCGACCGCGCCTGGCACTACCGCCGCGCCCCAAGGCGAGTCATAGGCCAGCCCCGCTTTGGTGTACGTGAACGAGAAGTTGACGGTCTGGCCGACAGCCGCAGGCACGGTCACTTCGTGCCGCGCGCGCGCGGCGTTGTACGCCATCGTCACGTTTTGCTGCGCACCGCCGGCCACATTGTAGTGGGCGATTGACTGTGTGACTGAAGCGCCCTGAAACCACAGCGTGGCACTGCCGTTGATGTTGGCCACGCCGGCCGTGTAGTCGGCCGCGCGCGCATTCTGGCCGATGGCGAGCAGCAGCATCGCCATCAGGGCGAACAGCAGCCTTCGGTATTGATCCGTGTAATTGCTAAACATGTGTTGTCTCCGTTATTGACTGTTTTATGATCGGAATCCTGACTGCACCCGTGTCTTTGTGTGGTGACCTCCTTCTTGAAGCGGCACGCAGCCAAGGCGCGGCCTCGCCTGCCGGTGGGCATGCGGAAAAAGTGAACGTGGAACGTCGGTCCGCTAGCGGCGCAGGCGCCGTGTGGACTCCCTGACGACAAGTTCGAGGGGCGGGGCCGCAATATCGGCGGTCTCCCCGGCTATCAATTTGAGAATTGCCACCGCTGCCAGCCTGCCGATGTCATACACCGGCTGGCGCACCGTCGTCAGCGGCGGCATGGAATAAGTTGAATTGGGCAGATCGTCAAAGCCGATCAGCGAGATATCGTCAGGCACGCGAATGTTACGGCGGTACAGCGCCAGCCGCGCACCGTACGCCATCTGGTCGTTGGCGGCAAACACGGCGCTGAAGTCGGCGCCCGATGCGAGCAGCTGATCAATCGCCTGCATGCCGCCGCCTTCCATGAAGTCCGCCTGCAGCACCAGTTCGGGCGCGGGTGCCACGCCGGCGTCCTGCAAGGCCTGTTGATAGCCGCGCAAGCGCTCAATCGCGTCCGGATGGTCGTGCGGCCCGGTGATGAAGGCGATGCGCGTGTGGCCAAGCTCCAGCAGATGCCGCGTGGCGCTGCGTGCGCCTTCAAAGTCGTCCACGTCGACGCTGAGCAGACGCGGTGCGGCCAGCTGCCGTCCCGTGACCACAATCGGCATGCGCTCGGCGTACTTGATCAGCTGCTGGTCCGACAGGCGCCCGGTCAGGATGATCACGCCGTCTACGCGGCGCGCCTGCAACAGGCGCATGCGCGCTTCCTCGGTCTTCAGGTTCCAGTGGCCGCTGACGAACAGGGGGGAATACGGCGTATCGGCCAGCGCATCTTCCACACCGCGCAAGGCTTCGCCGTAAAACGGGCTCTCGATGAACTGGGTCAGCACGCCGATGGTGCGGGTTTGTCCCATTGCCAGGCTGCGCGCCATCAGGTTGGGCTCAAAGTTGAAGCGGGCAATGGTGCCTTCGACCGCCAGCCGCTTGTCGTCGCTGACCTTGGCCGTGCCATTGAGAATGCGCGATACCGTACTGGGGGACACGCCGGCCTCGCGCGCGATCAGTTCGAGCGTGACGTTCGGTTCCAGGAGGGCGGCGGCGGCGGGCATGACGGCGAATATACGCCCCGCTTGAAAGCGCTGTCAACACAAATTGGAAACGCTTCCGCAATGCTTGTATAGGGGCGTAAACTCTTATTTTTTCGGGGCAACTTCGTGGGTCTGCGTGTGCGCGTTTGCGCGCTCTGTGTCATATTGATGCGACCACCACGAGGGAGAAAACATGGCCATTTTTCTGGATCATATTCTGGTGCCCGCGCGCGACAGGGTTGCCGCGGCCCGACAACTGGCCGAGCTGCTGGGCGTTCCCTGGTCGACCACCGGCATCGGCCCGTTCGCCCCAGTGTTTGTCAACGATGGCCTGACGCTGGACTTCGACACCTGGCCCGAGCCGATCCCGCTGAGCCACTACTGCTTCCGCGTCAGCGATGCCGAATTCGATGCCATCCTTGAGCGCATCCGCGCTGCCGGCGTTGCCTTTCGCAGCGCCGTGCACGGCCCGGTTGACTCGCAGGTCGACACCGCCCACGGCGGCAAGATCGTCTACTGGAACGAGCCCGATGGCCACCAGTGGGAAATGCTCACCGCAAGCTACGCGCGCCAGCCTTAAAGTACGCGCCGGTAGGTGCGCCGTACCAGATCGCGGTCGCCCAAATCGAAATGCCACCATTCGCTGCCAATGCCCTGGAAGCGTCCGTGCGCCATCACGTCGCGCAGCACTTGGCGGTTGTCGATCTGGGTTGGGGTAAGTTCGCCGCTGGCCAGCATGGCCGCTTCCAGTGCCGGGTGCGACCGCTCGCTCATGTCGTCAAAGCCGGTGCCCATGTCAACCTCGCGCCCGGCTGCGTCAAGCAAGGTGATGTCGATCGCCATGCCAAAGGAGTGAATCGAGCCGCGCACCGGATCGGCCAGATACATCTGCAGGCTGGTGCCGGCCAGCGCGTCCCACAATTGCTGCTGCACCCGCTGCGGGCGCAGCGCGTCGAGGATCAGCGCGGTCCAGCCGGGCCGCATTGTCGCCAGCCAGGCCACCGACTGTTCCAGTGCCGCCGCGGCGTCGCGATGCAGCCATGCGCAGTCGTGGGGAGAGTATAGATCGCGCCCGACAAAGTTATTCGGCGTGGCATAGCGCAGATCGACCGCGATGCCGGCGATGGTCGAGAGGTGACGGAACTGGCCGCTGGAAGCGAGATCTTCCATCGCGGCAGCCTCAGTGTTCGACCGGTACCGCGGGCAGATCGGGCACCGGCGCGGGGACGGCCGGTGCGGGCGGTGTTGCCGGTGCTGCCGTTGCAGCTGGTGCGACAGGAACGGCAAGTGCGGGCGACATGGTGGGCACAGGCGGCGCCGGTGGTGGCGGCGGTGTCGGCACCAGCGTTTCAAGCAGCGCCGCCGTCTCGGCATCCGGACTGCCATCGAACAGGGACGGCCGGTATTTCATCTGAAACGCAACCATGGAAGCACGGGTCGCTGCATCGAGTTCACCATTCTGCGGCGTTGTATAGCCAACGCCGGCCAGCTTCTTCTGGAACCATGCCGTGTCGGGCGGCGCCAGTTCAAATTGCGGCCGCAACGCAGCCACCTTGAGTGCGTCGGGCCAAGTCACCAGCCCCTGCTGGGCCAGCTGAATCCAGGGGAACAGGGGACCGGGGTCCTGCTTGCGCATGGGCGCTATGTCAGCATGTCCCAGGATATTTTCGGGCGGGATCTGGTGGCGCGCCACGATATCTTTCACCAGTGCGATCACGCGGTCGATCTGGGCCTGCGGGAACGGATGCCAGATCCGGCCCTCGGGTCCTTTGGTAAAGCCGGGATTGACGATCTCGATCCCGATCGAGCTGCCATTGAGCAGAGTGTAGTTCTTCCAGCTCGATACCCCGGCATGGTTCGACTGCCGGTTTTCGTCCACCAGGCCATACACGACCGGCTTGGCATCGTCCGTCACCAGATAGTGGCTGCTGACCACTTCCTGGGTCAAGGTGCGCAAGGAACCCGGCGTATTGCTAACCGTGTAATGCAGCACCACGAACTTGACGCGGCTGCTCTGCCCCTTGGCGCTGAAGCTGCGATCGATCTGCGGACCGCTGGCGCAACCGGTCAGCAGTGCAAGCAGGCATAACGCTATCAGGGTCGGTTTTTTCATGATCGTTTCAAGTTCCGGCAGCGGTTCGGGCGGCGATGCGTGCTGCGGCATGGTGCGCATCGCCCTGATGTTGTGTCAAGCTTAGCGCATCCGGCAATCTGGCGCGCATCGCTTGCGCGATCAAGGGGTGCAGGGCAGCGGCGCGGCCGGACAGCACGATGGGCCGCTCGCCAAAACGCGCCGTCAGCGCCAGGGCAAGGCGCGCCAGTTCCTCGCCGGCGGCACGCAAAATGGCGGTGGCAACGGGGTCCTGATCGGCGCTGGCGGCAACGGCCAGCGCCAGCTGGCCCACCGCGCCCCGCTCCTGGCCGTAGATGAACTGGCGCGACAGCGCCCAGTCGTCGCCGCCAATCCTGGCAAACACCGCCTGCGCCATGGCCGAGGCGCGCCAGCGGCCTGGTTCTTCGTCCTCGTTGCGCCAGATGTGGCGCAACGCCTCGCGCGCGATCCAGTAACCGCCGCCGCCATCGTCAAGGATCACGCCGCGGCCGCCGGCGCGATGAAATTGCTGCGCGCTGTCGATGAAAGCGCCGATCGAACCAGTCCCGGCGTAAACCAGGTAGCCCTGGCCCGGCGCGAAATGGGCCAGGTAGGCGATGTGAATGTCGTTGTGCAGGGTGACTGCCGCAGGGGCGATCTGCAGCTGCGCGGCCAGCCAGCCTTGCAACGCTGCGCTGTCGTCGCCCAAGCCGGTCAGGCCGGCCACAACGTGGGCAGGCTGCGCGTGTGCCAGCACGGCCCTGGCCAGGACCAGCAACTCGGCCTCAATCGCTGCGCGTCCCGCCGCGCTGCCCAGCTGCAGCGCGGAGACGCCGCCAACTTCGCCGTTCGCGATGATGGTCTCGCCTCGCGCCAGCGCCCAGCGGGTGCGGCTGCCACCGGCATCGATGCCGAGGCCGACAGTGCTCACCTGGCGCCCGCCACCGGCGCCAGGGGAACACCGTCGGCCTTCAGCACCGAGACCCGCTCGCTCTCGTTGCCCAGCCGGTCGATGGCGCTGACCACCACGGCGCTGGCGTCGTCAGGCACCGTAAATTCCGTTCTGGCGGCTGGTGCGACTGCAAAGCGCCACTCCGACCCATGGCGCGACCAGATCGCAAAGTGGGTGTTGTCCTTCGCTGCCAGCTTCAATTGCACCACGCCGCCGCTGCGGCGGGCGCTGACCACCGGCGCTGCCGGCGTCTCGCTGCCCAGCCATGGCGTGGCCGGCACCAGGGCCGGACCCGGGTAAGCGCCGGCCCTTAGCTGGTCGCTGATGCCCTGGCGGTTTTCCATCAAGGGCGCCATGCTGAAATGGACATGCCCGCCGGCTTTGGGCCGGCTGCGCGTCACACCAATTTGCTGCACGATTTCCTGCGGTACGAATGACTTGGTGGGCGCGCCGATCCGGCTGGTGAACAGTCCGGGCCAGATATGCCGGCCTTGCCGGTTCTGCGCCAGCCAGTAGTCGAGCAGCACATCGTACGCTTGCGGCGCTTGCGCGATGGGCCAGTACAGCTGGGGCGAAAAATAGTCGACCCAGCCCTTCTCGAGCCACAATTCGGCATCGGCATACAGCTTGTCGTACTGGCTGAAACCGGCGATGCCGGCCGGACGCCGGTCAGGGCGGCCCACGCCAAACGGGCTGATGCCAAAGCGCACCCAGCTTTTTTCGGCGTGGATGCCCTTGTACAGCGCCTCGATCAGCTGGTTCACGTTCTGACGCCGCCAGTCGGCCCGTTCCAGCTTGCCGCCGGTGAGCAGATAGCGCTGCCATGCCGCCTGGTCGGGGAAATCGAGTTCCTTGCCGCCAGCGGCGCCATCGAGCGCTGCTTCAGGCCCGCCCGCGCCAATCGGATACGGATAAAAATAGTCGTCAATGTGCACGCCATCGATGTCGTAGCGCTTGACCACGTCAAGGATCACGGCCAGCGTCTGCTTTGATGCCACTTCTTCGCCCGGATCCATCCACAAAAAGCGGCCATAACTCTTGACCGCCGAGGGCATCATCTTCGACACGTGATCGGCCGACATGGGCGACTTGGACGTGGCGTGGCGTGCCCGGTAAGGATTGAACCAGGCATGCAATTCAAGGCCGCGCGCGTGCGCCTGGGCGATCCAGAATTTGAGCGGGTCGTACCAGGGCTGTGGCGCCTGGCCCTGGGTGCCGCTCAGGTATTCCGACCAGGGTTCGATTTTGGATGCGTAAATGGCGTCGGCGCTGGGGCGCACCTGCAGCACAATGGCGTTCAGATTGAGCGATTTGGCGCGCTCCAGGATGGCAATGGCTTCGGCCTGCTGCTGGGCCGCGCTCAGATTGGCCTTGCTGGGCCAGTCGATATTGGCGACAGTCGACACCCAGGCCGCACGGAATTCGCGCGGCGCCGGCGGCGGCTCGGTCTCGGTACCTTGGGGCGCGCGTGGTGGCTGCGCCACGCCAGGCTTGTCGGCCACCGGTGGCGGCACGCTGGTACAGCTGGCGATCAGGGCCAGGACGCCGGCCGCGCTTGCGAGCGCAAATGCGCGTTTCTTCAAATTAGGCTGCAAACCAATCCTCGCGTCTAGACTTTTACGAACCACTTCTTGCGCCACATGACCCAGGCGACCATGAACATGGCAGCATCAAACAGCAGAGCATAAAGCAAAGAGCGCAATTCGGGTGCCACGTCCAGTGTGGCCAGCATGGCACTCACGACCGGCCCGTATGGCATCAGCATCTTGGCAATCAGCGAAGAGAACGCAAAGATGAAAAGGGCGTTCATCCCGTAGATCAGCAGCGGCGTGCTCCAGTGGGTGGCAATGGCGCGCCAGCGGCGGTGCGGATTGGCGTCCAGCAGCCAGTAAAACACCCCGAACAAGAGGAGCGCCCAGCCACCGGTAAACAGCACGAATGACGGGGTCCACAGCGCTTTGTTGATCGGCATGAGCACCACGTCAAGCATGGCCCCTGCCCACAGCAATGCCAGCCCGGACAAAAGCAGCCACACGGTTTGTTCCACCCGCGGGCGTGACGATGACAGCCAGCGCCCCGTCAATACACCAATCAGCTGGGTGCACAGCGCAGGCATGGTGCTGAGCAGCCCTTCCGGATCCCAGATCACCGATTGCTTCCACAGGTGGCCGCCCAGCAGCATGCGGTCCAGATAGGCGCCCATGTCGCGTCCCGGTTCCAGCACGCCGGCGCCGATGCCCGGTACCGGCACCAGCAGCATCAACACACTGTACAACGCCAGCAACACGCCAATGGCAGCGAGCTGCGCGCGCCAGCCGCAGTACACCACCAGCGGCGCTGCCAGCAAAGTGCACAAGGCGATGCGCTGCAAAACGCCGGGAATGCGCACATTGGAGAAATTAAAATCGGGGAACAGGTTGAGCGTCAGCCCGATCAAAAAAATCATCACGGCGCGCGTGGCCAGCTTGGTCAGCAGCGCCGGCTTGTCGGCGCCGGCCGCAGCCAGGCGTCCCAGCGACAAGGACATCGAGACCCCACCAATGAACAGGAAGAAGGGAAAGATCCAGTCGGTGAAGGTCCAGCCGTGCCAGTGCGCGTGCGCCAGTTGCGAATACAGGTGCGACCAGTCGCCCGGATTATTCACCAGCACCATGGCGGCAATGGTGAATCCACGGAAGGCATCGAGTGAGGTCAGTCGTTTGGCCGCGCTCATTTGGCCGGCGCCTTGCCGAATTCCGGGTCGATCTTGACCAGCGCGGCCATCAAAAAGGCGGGGAGTGTCATCAGGCAGACATACATGAAGAAGTGGGGATAACCGAGCCATTCCTGGATCTGGCCGCTGTAAAAGCCTGGCAGCATCATGCCGGCCGCCATCAAGCCGGTGCAGATGGCGTAATGGGCCGTCTTGTGGGCGCCATCGGCCACCATGATCATATACATCAGCAGGGCGGCAAAGCCGAAGCCGTAACCAAACTGCTCAAGTGCAATGCAAACCGAGATGGTCAGCAAGTCCTGCGGCAAGGCGGTCGCCAGATACACGAACGCCAGGTCCGGCGTGTGCACGGCAAACACCATCAGCCACAGGGCGCGCTTGAGGCCGATTTTCGAGATCAGGTAACCGCCCAGCAATCCGCCCAAGGTAAGGAACAGCACGCCCACGGTCCCGTAGACCCAGCCCACATCCGAAGTGGACAGTCCGAGGCCGCCCTTGGCAACCGGGTCTTTCAGGAAAGGCACCACCAGCTTGATCAACTGCGATTCACCGAGCCGGAAGGTGAGGATAAAGCCCAGCACCAGCAGAATGTCCTTGCGCTTGAAGAACAGCACGAAAGTGGTGAAGAATTCCTTGAAATAATTATCGGTCTGCACCACCGGCTGATCGCTGGCCGGGCGCGGCAGCACGGTCAGGTGGTACACGCACAACGCCAGGAACATGCCCGCCAAAATGTAGAGCACAACCGACCAGGCATAGCCCACGTCGCCCGTGCGCTCAGTGATCTGGCCCGCCAGATACACCAGCAAGCCCTGGCCGGCAATATTGGCCAGGCGGTAGAAGGTGCTGCGCACGCCGACAAAGGCCGCTTGCTTGTCCTGCGGCAGCGCCAGCATGTACAGACCGTCGGCGGCAATGTCGTGGGTGGCCGAGCTGAACGCCATCAGCCACAGAATGGCCAGGCTGATCTGGAAGAAGGCGGGCAGATGGGTGGTCAGCGCCACCGAGGCCAGCGCCGCGCCAACCACAAACTGCATGCTCACCGTCCACCAGCGCTTGGTGCGGAACATGTCAATGAAAGGGGACCAGAGCGGCTTGATCACCCACGGCAGGTACAGCCAGCTGGTGTAAAACGCGATGTCGGTATTGCTGATGCCAAAATCCTTGTAGATGATGACCGACAGCGACATCACCACCACATACGGAATGGCTTGGACAAAATACAGCGAGGGGATCCAGCTCCAGGGATTGTTCGCGAACGATTTTTGCATGGTTCTTTCGTGGCCAGGTCAGGCTGCAAGCGCCTGGCGCACGCTGCCGCGGGTCGCCTCGAGCAGCACCCTGGCCTGGTCGATACTGGTTTTTTTCATCAAGGCGACAATGGCGACCTTGACATGGAAATCGCACTCTTCCAGCACCGCGCGCGCCGCCGCTTCGTCGGCGCCGGTGGCAAACATGGTCAGGCGCACTGCGCGCAGCACCAGCTTGGCATTGGTTGCTTTCAAGTCTACCATCAGGTTGCCATAAACCTTGTTCAAACGCACCATCAAAGCACTTGAAAACGTGTTCAAAGCAATTTTCTGGGCAGTGCCGGCTTTCAGGCGCGTGCTGCCGGAAATAACTTCCGCGCCCGTGTCCAGGGTGATACCGATGTCCGCTTCGGCCGCCACGGGCGCGCCGGGATTATTGGCAAAGCCCAGCGCCAGTGCGCCGGCCTCGCGCGCCGCGCGCAACGCGCCCAGCACATACGGCGTGGCGCCGGAAGCGGCCAGCAGCAACACCACATCGTTCGGGCCAGGGTGGACTTCGCGCATGTCGGCGCCGCCTTTGGCCAGGTCATCTTCGGCACCCTCGACGGCAATGAACATCGCGTCAATGCCGCCCGCCAGCAGGGCCACGGCCCGTTCATGCGGCCACGAAAAAGTTGGGTATAGTTCGACGCTGTCGAGCACGCCCAGGCGGCCGGACGTGCCGGCGCCCACGTAGATCAGGCGCCCGCCCGCCTCGATCCGCGGCAGGGCCGCGTCCACCGCGCGCGTCAGTGCCCCGGCCGCTGCGCGCACGGCGTGCACGGCGTTGAGCTGGTCGTCCACCAGGACGGTGACAAGTTGTTCAGTGGAATAGTGGTCGAGATCGGCATGCCTGGGGTCGGGAGTTTCAGTGTTGAGCATCGATCCGCCTTTGGTCAGACCCGCAATCAGGCCACGCGCCGCATTTCGGCGACAAAATCGTAGTGATCGCTGCGGCAATAAGAATGGGTAAGCTCGACCGCCTGGCCCGATTCCAGGTAACCCACGCGGGTAATGAACAGCACTGCCTGATTTTCAGGCACGCCCAGCTGCCCGGCCAGTGTGGCGGACGCATTCATGGCGCGAATATGCTGCAGTGCACGCATGGGCATATGGCCGCTGGCGGCCAGGTGTTCGTACAGGGAATTGCCCACCGCATCAGGCTGCGGCAGCACGCTGGCGGGAATGATGCTGACCTCGTAGGCCATGACGATATCGTCGGCCATGCGCAAGCGTTCCAGGCGCGCCACCCGCGCATTGGGCGACAGGCCCAGGCTGAGCTGCTCGTCGGCGGACGCGGCCACCACGGCACGGCTCAGCCACTGCGAACCGGGCCGGTAGCCACGCTGCTGCAATTGCTCGGAAAAACTGGACAGGTTCGACAGCGGCTGCTCGATGCGCGGCGCCACATAATTGCCGGAACCACGGCGCCGCACCACCAGACCCTGTTCGACCAGCTGGTCAATGGCCTTGCGCGCCGTGACGCGCGACACATCGAGCTGTTCGGACAGCAGCCGTTCGGACGGCAGCGCCTGATCGACCTGATAACGGCCGTCCCGTACATCGGCGATGAGCTTGCGCGCCACCTGCATGTACAGCGGTGAATTGTCATTCGCATCGGCTTTGAATTCGGTGCTGGTATCGCTCATTGCATTCCGCTTTGGTTCATTGTGCTGCACGGGGGCATCCGAAAAACGCACTTCGGTGTAATCTGATAACGCCTCGGACCCGTAAAAGTTACAGCAACCGTTGTCGCATTCTACTGCGCCCGCTCGAAAAAAAGTGAGAATGCGCTCAGCCGTGCCCGGCAAAATCGATTCCGTGAAAGGATTTGAATGCAGCACGTACTTGTCATTGGCGGTGGCGTGATTGGCCTGACCTCGGCCTGGTGGCTGCTTGAGGCGGGATTTGGCGTCACTCTGCTGGAACGCGAAGTCCAGGTCGGCAACGGCGCCAGCTACGCCAACGGCGGCCAGCTCAGCTACCGCTACGTGTCGCCCCTGGCCGACGCTGGCGTGCCGCTCAAGGCCCTGCACTGGATGTTCCAGCAGGATGCGCCGCTGCGTTTTCGGCCCGAACTGGACTTGCGCCAATGGCGCTGGCTGGCCAGTTTTCTGGCGCACTGCAATGCCGCCGCCAACAGTGCAACCACCGCCCACCTGCTTGAACTGGGCGAAGCGAGCCGCCAGGCCATGGCGGAACTGGCCATTCCGCAAGAGGAATTCAGCTGGCGCGAAGCAGGCAAGCTGATCATCTATCGCTCGCGTCCCGCACTCGACGTGGCCGTCGCCAGACCGGATGCGGGTCAGCTCCTGTCACCGGCGCAATGCGTGCGCTGCGAGCCAGCCCTGGCGCACGTGGAAGCGGCACTGGCCGGCGGCATCTTCAATCCGGGCGAGGCGGTGGCCGATTGTCATGCCTTTTGCGAAGCATTGATGCGCCGCATTGCCCAGCATCCCCGCTTTCAAGCGCGCGTCACGGGCGCTGCGCACCAGCTTGAGCGGGCGCGCGGCAAGGTCACAGGGGTGGCCACGGCCGCGGGCCGCCTGGTCGCCGACCATTATGTGCTGGCCGCCGGTATTGCCAGCCGCGATCTGGCGGCCACGGCGGATATCCGGCTGCCTCTGTATCCGGTCAAGGGCTACAGTCTGACCGCACCGATCCGCAGCGGCGATCTGGCGCCACAGGTCAGCGTGACCGATTTCGAACGCAAAATCCTGTACGCGCGCATTGGCGAACGACTGCGTGTTGCCGCGATGGCCGATCTGGTAGGCGAGAATCTGACGCTTGACGCGGCGCGGGTTCAGGGCTTGCTGCGCCAGGTGCGCGCCACCATGCCGCAAGCGGCCGACTATGCCCAGCTTGCCACCTGGGCCGGGCTGCGGCCATCGACGCCCAGCGGGGCGCCGCTGATTGGCGCCAGCCGCTATGCCAACCTGTGGCTGAACGTGGGACATGGACCGCTGGGATTTACTTTTGCCTGCGGCGCGGCGCGAAAGCTGGCAGCCATCATGCATGATTGAACAACCCTGTCCAGTAGGAAATGTTGCATTGTTGTATGTTGGTCAAAATACCATATTCGTTGAAATTTCGGTTACAGTAGCCTTCCGTCAATACAACGAATCGTTCCCATGAAAATTAGAAATTTCGTTTTCGCAAGCATTCTCGCCATGCTGTTCTGCCTGCCCGCCCAGGCCAAGGGCTTCCTTCTGTTTAATACCGGCTCCGAACTGTTTGAAGTAGCACCGTTTCCTGCCGAGATGGTCAGCGAATACCGTGATTTGAACAGCTACAAGGCTGGCTACAAATGCGATCACTTTGGCCTGTTCTGGGCCGACATCTGGACCTGGAACTGCAGCCTGGTGGCCGTTTCCGCCCAGGACAGCTACGCGGACCTGCCAGCTGCCGTGGCCAGCAAACTGCGCGGCGATCCCGCCTACGCTTTCAAGAATACCCAACGCAGTTTCTGGAACCACTACGGGATTCTGGCAGCACTTGCCGCGCTTGGCGGCCTCAGCTTCCTGCGCCGCTTCATCTGATTGGCGCGATAAGCGCATCGCTCCCCTCGCGCATGGCGGATTTGGCGGATAATTGCCGGATTCCTTTTTTGCCAGACCGCCATGCCAGCACCAGCCACCTGCCCCTGCGGCGGCACTTCGCTTGCCGCCTGCTGCGGCCCTTACCTCGCAGGGCAAGCCGTGCCCGCAACCGCCGAAGCGCTGATGCGTTCGCGCTATACCGCCTATACCCAGCGCAATGAAGCCTATCTGCGCGCCACCTGGCATCCCAGCACCCTGCCAAACGAGCCCATCGTGCAGGAAAACGAGGCATTGCAGTGGCTCGGACTTGAGGTAAAATCTGCTTTACGTTTACGTCAACGTAAAGCAGAATTGCCAGAAAATCAAGACGCCGATACCGTAGAATTCGTCGCCCGCTACAAGATCAACGGACGTGCCCATCGCTTGCACGAGCTCAGCCGCTTCGTGCGCGAGCCGGCCGACGGGGTGGCGCGCTGGTTTTACCTGGACGGCAGTTTCCCGGACAAATAAGGATCGCAATGCCTCAAATCGACAGCAAACTCAATCCGCGCAGCGATGACTTCAAGGCCAACGTGGCAGCCATGCAAAGCGTGGTCGACGACCTGCACGCCAAGGTCGCTGCCATGGCCGCCGGTGGTGGCGCCGCTGCCAGCGCCAAGCATGTCGCACGCGGCAAGCTGCTGCCGCGCGACCGGGTCCAGATGCTGCTCGATCCCGGCACGCCTTTCCTCGAGTTTTCCCAGCTGGCCGCCTACGATATGTACGAAGGCGCCGCGCCAGCTGCGGGCATCATCACCGGCATCGGCCGTGTCTCGGGCCAGGAATGCGTGATCGTCTGTAACGACGCAACCGTCAAGGGCGGTACCTACTATCCGATGACGGTCAAGAAGCACCTGCGCGCCCAGGAAATCGCGGACCAGAACAATCTGCCATGTATCTACCTGGTCGACTCGGGCGGCGCCAACCTGCCCAACCAGGACGACGTCTTCCCCGACCGCGACCATTTCGGCCGCATCTTCTTCAACCAGGCTAATTTGTCGGCCAAGGGCATTCCGCAAATCGCCGTGGTCATGGGCTCCTGCACTGCCGGCGGCGCCTATGTGCCGGCCATGAGCGACGAATCGATCATCGTCAAGGAACAAGGCACCATCTTCCTGGGCGGCCCGCCGCTGGTGAAAGCGGCCACCGGCGAAGTGGTCACCGCAGAAGACCTGGGCGGCGGCGACGTGCACACCCGCCTGTCGGGCGTGGTTGACCACCTGGCCCAGAACGACCTGCACGCGCTGTCGCTGGCGCGCACCATTGTGTCGAATCTGAACCGCACCAAGCCGCAGCAAATGGCCCTGCGTGAATCGATCGAACCGAAATACGCGCCGCAAGAGCTGTATGGCGTGATCCCCGTGGACACGCGCAAGCCCTTCGATGTGCGCGAAGTGATCGCCCGCATTGTCGACGGCAGCGAATTCGATGAATTCAAGGCCCGTTACGGCACCACCCTGATCTGCGGCTTTGCCCACATCTACGGGGTCAAGGTCGGCATCATCGCCAACAACGGCATTCTGTTCTCGGAGTCGGCGCTCAAGGGCACCCACTTCATCGAGCTGTGCTGCCAGCGCAAGATCCCGCTGGTGTTCCTGCAAAATATCACCGGCTTCATGGTGGGCCGCAAATACGAAAACGAAGGCATCGCCCGCAACGGCGCCAAGATGGTCACCGCTGTGGCCACCGCCGCAGTACCGAAGTTCACGGTCATCATCGGTGGCAGTTTCGGCGCCGGCAACTACGGCATGTGCGGCCGCGCGTTCTCGCCACGCTTCTTGTGGATGTGGCCAAACGCGCGCATTTCCGTCATGGGCGGCGACCAGGCCGCGTCGGTGCTGGCCACCGTCAAGCGCGACGGCATCGAAGGCAAGGGCGGCCAGTGGAGCGCCGAAGAAGAAGCCGCCTTCAAGCAGCCGATCAAGGAACAATACGAGCACCAGGGCCACCCCTATTACGCCACGGCGCGCCTGTGGGACGATGGCGTGATCGATCCGGCCGACACCCGCATGGTGCTGGGCCTGGGCCTGTCGGCCGCGCTGAACGCCGAAATCGAGGACACCAAGTTCGGTGTCTTCCGCATGTAAGGAGCTGCGATGCAATTTGAAACCCTGACCGTCGACATCGTTGAGCGTGTGGCCACCATCACGCTCAATCGCCCGGACGTGCGCAACGCATTTAACGAATTCACCATCGCTGAACTGGGCCTGGCCTTCAAGGACCTGGGCGAAAACGCCGAGGTGCGCGCCATTGTGCTGGCAGCCAAAGGCCCGGCCTTCTGCGCCGGCGCCGATCTGAACTGGATGAAGAAGATGGCCGGCTACACCTACGCCGAAAATGTCGACGATGCCGAAAAGCTGGCCGACATGCTGCGCACCATCTACCTGTGCCCGAAACCGGTGGTCGCCAAGGTGCAGGGCGATTGCTACGCCGGCGGCATGGGCCTGGTAGCGGCCTGCGACATCGCGGTGTCCGCCAGCGGCGTCGCCTTCTGCCTGTCGGAAGTGAAGCTTGGCTTGATCCCGGCCACCATTTCGCCTTACGTCATCAAGGCCATGGGCGAAAACGCCGCGCGCCGCTATTTCCTGACGGCGGAAAAATTTTCGGCCCAGGAAGCGCATCGCATCGGCTTCGTGCACGAAGTGGTGGCGCTCGACGTCCTTGACGCGACCGTGGCTGGCATTGTCAAGGCGCTGGTCACCAGTAGCCCGAATGCGGTACGTCAGGCCAAGGTACTGGTGCGCGACGTGAGCGGCAAAACCGTCGACAGCGCGCTCGTAGTCGACACGGCCGAGCGCATCGCCGACATCCGTTCGTCGGAAGAAGGGCGCGAAGGCGTGGCCTCCTTCCTCGAAAAGCGCAAGCCAAACTGGCTGCATTGAGATTGAAGGCGAACATGCCACAAGACTGGGTCAACCGCAGCCTGCGCAGCGTATGGCATCCGTGCACGCAGATGCAGCACCACGAAACCGTGCCCCTGATTCCGGTCAGCCACGGCCGCGGCGCCTGGCTGTACGACCACGAAGGCAAGCGCTATCTGGACGCCATCAGTTCGTGGTGGGTCAATCTGTTCGGCCACGCCAACCCGCGCATCAATGCGGCCCTCAAGGACCAGCTCGATCGCCTTGAACACGCCATGCTGGCCGGCTTCACCCACGAACCGGTGATTCGCCTGTCGGAGCAGCTGTCCGACATGACCGGGCGCACCCTCGGCCACGCGTTCTACGCGTCCGACGGCGCCTCGGCGGTGGAAATCGCCCTCAAGATGAGCTTTCACGCGTGGCGCAATTCGGGCCGCACCGACAAGCAGGAATTCGTCTGCCTGAAAGGCAGCTACCATGGCGAAACCATCGGCGCGCTGGCCGTGACCGATGTGGCCTTGTTCAAGGATGCTTACGGCCCGCTGCTGCGCGCCGCCCGTGTGGTCATGTCGCCCGACGCGCGCCAGGCAGGCGAGGGCGAAAGCGCCCAGGACGTGGCACGGCGTGCCGCCAAAGATGTGGAAAACCTGTTCCTGGAACGGGCCGACAAGATCGCCGCCATCATCATCGAGCCGCTGGTGCAGTGCGCCACCGGCATGGCCATGCACGATCCGCTGTACCTGACGCTGGTGCGCGAACTGTGCGACCGCCACGACGTGCATCTGATCCTCGACGAAATCGCTGTTGGCTGCGGCCGCACCGGCACCTTCTTCGCCTGCGAACAGGCTGGCATCTGGCCCGACTTCCTGTGCCTGTCGAAAGGCATCAGTGGCGGCTACCTCCCGCTTTCGCTGGTGCTCACGCGCGACGAGGTCTACCAGGCTTTCTACAGCGCGGATGTCACGCGCGGATTTCTGCATTCGCATTCCTATACCGGCAATCCGCTGGCCTGCCGCGCCGCGCTGGCCACCCTGCAGATATTCAAGGACGACAACGTGCTGGCCAACAACCGCCAGCGCGCCGCCAGCCTGACCGCTGCCATGGCGCCATTGGCGCAGCACGAACGGGTACGCCACTTCCGCCAGGCCGGCATGATCTGGGCCTTTGACGCGGTGGAGCCGGATGCGGCGCGCGCGTCGACCTTCTCGCGCCGCTTCTTCAGCGCCGCGCTGGAAAACGAGCTGCTGCTGCGCCCCATTGGCCGCACGGTCTACCTGATGCCGCCGTACATCCTGTCCCACGACGAAATGGCCGGTCTGGCCGAGCGCACCCGCATGGTGTTTGAATCGGTGATCGGAAACGCCTGATGGACATGATTGCCGCCCTCGACCGCAAGCTGGCCGAACTTGACGAGCAAAGCCTCACGCGCCACCGGCGCGTGCTGGAAACGGCGTGCGCGCCGCGCGTGGTGGTGGGCGGACGCCCCATGCTGGCCTTTTGCAGCAACGATTACCTGGGCCTGGCCGCGCATCCGCGCGTGGTCGAAGCGCTGCGCGAAGGTGCCGCGTTATATGGCGCCGGCAGCGGCGCCTCGCACCTGATCAGCGGCCACACCCAGGCCCACCAGCTGCTGGAAGACCGCCTTGCCGAATTCGTCGGCGTCCATCTGGTGGCCCCGCGCGCGCTGTCGTTCTGCACCGGCTACATGGCCAATCTGGCGATCCTCACCACCCTGGGCCAGGATGGCGATGCCGAGATATTTTCCGAGTCGCTCAACCACGCCTCGCTGATCGATGGTGCCCGCCTGGCCCGCGCCAGCGTCAAGGTGTATCCGCATGCTGATCTGACAGCGCTGGGCGCGCTGCTGGCCAACAGCAATGCCACCAGCAAGCTGGTGGTGACTGACAGTGTATTCAGCATGGACGGTGACCTGGCGCCCTTGCCGCAGCTGCTGGCGCTGTGCGAACAGCACAATGCCTGGCTGGTGATCGACGACGCACATGGCTTCGGCACCCTGGGCGCCCACGGCCGCGGCGCCCTCGAACACTTCAATCTGCGCTCGCCCAACCTGGTCTACATGGGGACCCTGGGCAAGGCTGCCGGTGTAGGCGGTGCCTTTGTGGCCGCCCATGCCAGCGTGATCGAAACCATGATCCAGCGCGGCCGCCCCTACATTTACACCACTGCCGCGCCACCGGCGCTGGCGCACGCCCTGCTGGCCAGTATCGATATCATCGGCAGCGACGAAGGTGCTTCGCGCCGCGCCCACCTGCAATCGCTGGTGGCGCAGCTGGGCCACGAACTGAAACTCAAGCGCTGGCAGCGGATGGAATCCGACACCGCGATCCAGCCCATCATCATTGGCAGCAACGAAGAAGCGCTGCGCATTGGCGCCGGCTTGTATGGCATGGGCTTGTGGGTGCCGGCCATCCGCCCACCCACCGTCCCGGCGGGAACGGCGCGCCTGCGCGTGACACTGTCGGCTGCGCACACGCATGAAGAAGTCGCGCAGCTCGCTGCCGCGATCAACGAATTGGAGCAATTGCGATGAGTCTGAACGATCCTGTCGATCCGCTTGCCGTCGCCACGCCCGTGGTCGAACCGCTGCCCGCACTGGCTGCCGAAGGCCTGCCGATGCGTTTCTCCTGCTTTGTGACTGGCACTGACACCGAGATCGGCAAGACGCTGGTGTCGTCAGCGATTTTGCACACGCTGGTGGAAAACGGCGTGCGTGCCTGCGGCATGAAGCCGGTGGCTGCGGGTGCCGCCATGCGCGACGGCGAACTGCACAACGAAGACGCCGACCAGCTGATCGCCGCTGGCAATGTCCACCTGCCGGCCAATATCACCACACCCTACATGCTGCGCGACGCCTGCGCCCCGCACATTGCCGCCGCACGCCAGGGTGTCACCATTGAAGCGGTGCCCATCATTGCAGCTTATGCCGAAGTGTCGGCCGCCTCCGACGCGGTGGTGGTCGAAGGCGTGGGCGGCTTCCGGGTGCCATTCTCGGACGATTTCGACAGCGCCCAGCTGGCCGAACAGCTCAATCTGCCGGTGATCCTGGTGGTGGGCCTGCGCCTCGGATGCATCAGCCACGCGCTGCTGACCATCGAGGCGATCATCACGCGCGACCTGGTGCTGGCCGGCTGGGTGGTCAACGAAATCGATCCCGACATGCAGTTCGCCGACGAAAACGTCGCCGCGCTCGAACAACGGATTCCGGCGCCGCTCCTGGGCCGCATCCCCTACCTTGAACAAGCAACGGCCGCAGAAGCCGCAAAATTTATCGATCTCGCAGGACTGCCAGGCTGGCCGTCCAAGCGCGACTGACCCTCAGAAGGAATGACCATGTCTCAAACTACCGCCGTCTCTTTCCACCCGCCTGCCGCGGCCATCAAACTGCCTGAGGCAGCCACCTGGCCGCTGGCCGATGTGCTGGCGCTGTTCGAGCTGCCGTTCAATGACCTGATGTTCAAGGCGCAAACGGTACACCGCGCGCACTTCCCGGCCGGCGATGTGGAACTGGCGACCCTGCTGTCCATCAAGACCGGCGGCTGCGAGGAAGACTGCGGCTACTGCCCGCAGGCGGCCCGTTACGACACCGGCGTTGAAGCGAAAAAAATTCTCGACATCGATACCGTGATTGACGCGGCCAAGCAGGCCAAGGCCAACGGCGCCACGCGCTTTTGCATGGGCGCCGCCTGGCGCAGCCCGAAAGAGCGCGACATGGACAAGGTCGAAGAGATGGTGCGCGAAGTCAAAGCGCTGGGCATGGAAACCTGCGCCACCCTGGGCATGCTGGAAGAAGGCCAGGCCGACCGTCTGAAAAACGCGGGCCTGGACTTCTACAACCACAATCTGGACACCGCGCCCGAGTTCTACAACAACGTGATCTCCACCCGCGAATACCAGGACCGCCTCGACACCCTGGGCCGCGTGCGCAGCGCCGGCCTGAAGGTCTGCTGTGGCGGCATCGTCGGCATGGGCGAATCGCGCCTGCAGCGCGCCGGCCTGATCGCGCAGCTGGCCAACCTGAACCCGTATCCGGAATCGGTGCCGGTCAATCACCTGGTGCAGGTCGAAGGCACGCCGCTGCACGGCCTCGATCCGCTTGACCCGTTCGAATTCGTGCGCACCATCGCCGTGGCCCGCATCACCATGCCGCAGGCACGCGTGCGCCTGTCGGCAGGACGGCGCCAGATGGGCGAAGCCGTGCAAGCCATGTGCTTCCTGGCCGGCGCAAATTCCATCTTCTACGGCGACAAGCTGCTCACTACCGACAACCCGGAAGCCGAAGACGACCGCGCCCTGCTCAACAAGCTGGGCCTGGTAACACGCGCCGCCACGCTGGACTCGGCGCCAAAAGCGGCTTGCGGCGGCTGAGAACGACCTACAAAAAACCAAGAACGAGATAAGGCAGCGACCCATGTTTACAAAAATCCTCATCGCCAACCGTGGCGAAATCGCCTGCCGTGTGGCCGCCACTGCGCGCCGCATGGGCATCAAGACTGTCGCCGTGTATTCGGAGGCAGACGCGAATTCAAAACATGTGGCGGTGTGCGATGAAGCTGTGCTCATTGGTCCGGCAGCTGCCAAGGAGAGCTATCTGTGCGGCGACCGCATCATCGCCGTGGCACTGGCCACCGGTGCCCAGGCGGTTCACCCGGGCTACGGCTTCCTGTCCGAGAATGCCGAATTTGCCGACGCCTGCGTCGAAGCGGGCCTGGTCTTCATTGGCCCGCCAGCGTCGGCCATGCGCGCCATGGGCTCCAAATCGGCCGCCAAATCGCTGATGGAAACTGCCAAGGTGCCGCTGGTACCTGGCTACCACGGCGACAACCAGGATCCGGACTTCCTGCAGCAGCAGGGCGACCGCATCGGCTACCCGGTTCTGCTGAAAGCCTCCGCTGGCGGTGGCGGCAAGGGCATGCGCGTGATCGAGCGCTCGGAGGACTTCAAGGCAGCCCTGGCCTCCTGCAAGCGCGAAGCAATCAGCTCCTTTGGCGACGACAAGGTCCTCGCCGAAAAATATCTGCAGCGCCCACGCCACATCGAGATTCAAGTGTTTGCCGACACGCGTGGCAACTGCGTCTACCTGCACGAGCGCGACTGCTCGGTGCAGCGCCGCCACCAGAAGGTGCTGGAAGAAGCGCCAGCGCCGGGCATGACGCCGGAACGCCGCTCCGCCATGGGCGAAGCGGCAGTGGCCGCCGCGCGCGCGGTGGGCTACGTGGGCGCCGGCACCGTGGAATTCATCGCCAACCAGGACGGCTCGTTCTACTTCATGGAGATGAACACGCGTCTGCAGGTGGAGCACCCGGTGACGGAAATGATTACCGGGACCGACCTGGTGGAGTGGCAGTTGCGCGTGGCCGCCGGCCAGCCGCTGCCAAAAATGCAGTCGGAACTGACCATCAATGGCCACGCGATTGAAGCGCGCGTGTATGCCGAAAATCCGGAGAAGGGCTTCCTGCCCTCGATCGGCACGCTGCGCCATATGGGCACGCCGCAGGCTGTCAGTTTTGAACTGGGCGGCACCCCAGGTGCGCCGGCGGCGGTGCGTATCGACTCGGGCGTGCGCGAAGGCGACGCCATTTCGCCGTTCTACGACCCCATGATCGCCAAGCTGATCGTGTGGGGCGCGGACCGCAACCAGGCCCTCGCGCGCATGTCGCAGGCGCTGGCCGAATTCCAGCTGGTGGGCCTGGCCAGCAATATCGCCTTCCTTAAGCGTCTGGTGGAAGGCAGCGCGTTTTCCAGCGCCGATCTGGACACAGGTCTGATCGAGCGTAACAGCGACGAATTGTTCCCGACGCCGAAATCGGCACCGGTGGGCGCGCTGGCACTGGCGGCGGTGGCGCTGATCGAAGCAGAAAAAGCGTCATCCGCGGCACAATCGGCCAATCCAGCCGACCCATGGGGCAATGCGCTGGGCTGGCGCATGAACAGCGCCTACCAGCGCCAGCTCGGTTTCGCCGACGAGCACAAAACCTATGCAGTCAGCCTGACCTACCGGCCGCATGGCTGGGATTTGTCGGTCAACGGGATTGACGTGGAGTTGTCGGTCACCGCGCGCGATGGGGCTGACCTTTCCATCAAGCTGGGCGCAACCTCGTTGCATGGCACCGTGCGCCGCGACGGCGACGTGTTCCACGTGTTCACTGGCGGCCGCCATTTTGCGCTCACCTTCAATGACCCGATGGCGCATGCCGGCGAAGTGGAAGCGGCTGGCGGACGCCTGACCGCGCCCATGCCAGGCAAGGTGGTGGCGGTACTGGCGGCCAAAGGGCAGGAAGTGAAGAAGGGCGACCCGCTCGTGATCATGGAAGCGATGAAGATGGAACATACCATCGCCGCGCCAGGTGACGGATTGGTGGAAGAGATTTTGTACCAGGTGGGTGATCAGGTCGCAGACGGCGCGCCGCTGCTGGCCTTCAAAGCCGCCTGACCAGTACATCGCCCTCGCGAAGGCGGGGGCCTGTAGCATCCATGATTTAACGTTGCAGCATGCGTGGCATGGGCCCCCGCCTTCGCGAGGGCGATGACGAAACGCGACACTGGAGACAAGATGCGCATTCTTTTGCACCGCGCCGACGGCATCACCGATCCCTGGGTCGCTGATTTTGCAGCCTGCCTGCCGCAGGCGCAGATCATCGTCTGGCAGGAAGGCGTTCCCATCGCGCCATGCGACTACGCCGTCCTGTGGTCGCCCCCGGTCGCCTTGCTGCCCGAACTGCAGCACGTCAAAGCCATTTTCCTGACGGGCGCGGGCGCCGACGGCATCCTGAAATACAGCGAAGCGCTGCCCCCGGTTCCGGTGATTCGCCTGGGCGACGCCGGCATGGCGATCCAGATGGCCGAATACGTGTCGCATGCGGTGCTGCGCTATTACCGCCGCCTGGACGAATACGACCAGCAGGCCCGGCGCGGCATCTGGAAGCAGCTGCCGCAGCACGACAAGGCCGACTTCACGGTCGGCGTCCTGGGCACCGGTGTGCTGGGCAAGCGCGTGCTTGATGCGCTGGCCTCGTTCGGCTTCCCCCTGCGTGGCTGGAGCCGCACGGCAAAGCAAATTGAGGGCGTCGAATGCTTCGCCGGCAGCGCCCAGCTTGACGACTTTTTGCGCGGCACCCGCGTACTGGTCTGCCTGCTGCCGCTCACGCCCGAGACCACCAACCTGCTCGACCGCAGCCGCCTGTCGCTGCTGCCCCAAGGCGCGTACCTGATCAACGTGGCGCGCGGCGCCCTGGTCGCCGAGCCGGATCTGGTCACGTTGATCCGCGCTGGTCATATCGCCGGCGCCACGCTCGACGTGTTCCGCAACGAGCCGCTGCCGGCGCCGCACCCGTTCTGGGACGAGCCGAAGATTACGATTACCCCGCACATCTCGGCGCTCACGCTGCGCCGCGAAAGCATTGAACAGATCAGCGCCAAACTGCTGGCGTTCGAACGCGGTGAACCCATCGCCGATGTCGTTGACCGGCAGCGCGGCTATTGACATGGAAGACGCACCCTACGCCCCGCCCGCAGCAAGCTTCGAGAAGCCGCCGGCCCCACCGCGCCTGCAAGATGCCTTCTACGTGGTGTCGCCGCTCAAATTGTGCATCATGTTTCTGGTCACGGCCGGCTACTACACGGTGTATTGGAACTACAAGAACTGGCGTTGCTACAAGAATCACCATCCGGACGGGCAGGAATGGCCACCCGCGCGCGCGATTTTCCAGATCTTTTTTTTGCACGACCTGCTGCGCGAGGCGAACGAATATGCCGACGCCCAGGGACGCCCGCTCAATTGGAAATCCGATACCGATGCCGGCATCATGATCGCACTGATTGTGGCATGGGGAGTGGTCGACCGGCTATGGTCTCGCGACATTGCGGCCAGCTATACCGCGCCCCTGTGGGCTATTCTGGGTCTGGTGCTGCTGGTGTATTACTGCAAAGTGCAAGGCCAGATCAACCGCGCCTGCGGCGACCCGCACGGCGCCGGCAATGCCAGGCTGACCGCCGCAAATTACGTCTGGATCGTCATCTGTATGCTGCTGTGGCTGGGTTTCGTTGCCTCTTTGGTCCTGCCTCCCGCTGCCACCTAATACGCTTAACCATCAAGGAAAAATCATGAGCGACGCTACGCTGCCCCGCAAAGTCAAAATCGTCGAAGTCGGCCCGCGCGACGGCCTGCAAAACGAAAAAGAATCCGTGCCTGCCGCCGTCAAGATCGAGCTGGTGAACCGTCTGTCGCAAGCTGGTTTCCAGAACATTGAAGCGGCGTCCTTCGTCTCGCCCAAGTGGGTGCCGCAGATGGCCACCAGCGCCGAAGTCATGGCAGGCATCACGCGCCGCCCGGGCACGCTGTATTCGGCACTCACGCCGAACATGCAGGGGTTCGAGGCGGCACTGGCGGCCGGCGCGCAGGAAGTGGTGATCTTCGGCTCGGCCTCGGAAGCGTTCTCGCAAAAGAACATCAACTGTTCGATCGCCGAATCGATCGCCCGCTTCGAAAGCGTGGCCAAAGCTGCCAAGGAACATGGCCTGCGCCTGCGTGGCTCGATCAGCTGCGCGTTCGGCTGCCCGTATCAGGGCGAAGTGCCTCTCGACGCCGTGGCCGATGTAGTAGGGCGCATGCGCGACCTGGGTTGCGACGAACTCGATATCGCCGACACCATTGGCGTGTCCACCGCCCGCAAGACGCAGGCCGTGATGCTGCGCGCGGCTGGTGCCTTCCACCTTGACCGCATTTCAGGCCACTTCCACGATACCTACGGCCAGGCGCTGGCCAATATCTATGCGAGTCTGGAGATTGGCGTGTCGATCTTCCATTCCTCGGTGTCAGGCCTGGGCGGCTGCCCGTACGCCAAGGGCGCGACCGGCAACGTGGCCACCGAAGATGTACTGTATCTGATGAATGGTCTGGGTATTGAGACAGGGGTCGATCTGGACCTGGTGGTCGACGCGGGCCAGTTCATTTCGCAGCACCTGGGCCGCAAGGGCGCCAGCCGGGCCGGCAACGCCCTGGCCGCCAAAAAACTCACCTGACATCGTCGTCCTCGCGCCGGCACCTGCGCGAGGACGATGTATCAAAACCGCCACGCGCGCCGCAAAAACAAAAAACCCGCACATCCAAAGGACATACGGGTTTCATGAAATACTGGTCGGAGTACAAGGATTCGAACCTTGGACCCCCTGGTCCCAAACCAGGTGCGCTACCGGACTGCGCCACACTCCGAGGACCAGAATCATAACGGTTGGCGCGAGTCCGGTCAAGGGCGCGCCCAAAATAAATTCGGTCAGTCGTCAGCCGCGCCCTTGAGCTGGAGCGCGCGCTCATACAGCGCGTTCTTTTTACGCCCCGTGATCTGCGCCGTCAGGTTGGCCGCCTGCTTGACCGAGCACTCGGCCAGCAAAATCCCCAGAATCCGTTCCGCTTCCGCTTCTTCGGCATCGCTGCCAGCCGCCGCGCCTTCGACCAGCACCACAAATTCCCCTTTTTCGCGATGCGCGTCGGCCTTCACCCAAGCCAGCGCCTCGGCCAGCGGGCAGCGATGGATCTCCTCGAACAACTTGGTCAGTTCGCGCGCAAACACAATCTGCCGCTCGAGCGGGAACACCGCTGCCAGCGCTTCCACGCAATCGACAATCCGGTGCGGCGCTTCATACAGCACCAAGGTCGCACTCACGGTCAGCAACTGCTGCAAGGCGCTTTCGCGCTGCTTGGCCTTGGCCGGCAAAAAACCGACAAAGTAGAACTGGTCGTTGACCAGCCCACTGGCCGACAGCGCCGTCACCGCCGCCGAGGCGCCAGGCACTGGTACCACCTTCAAGCCGGCCGCCCGTACTGCGTCCACAATGCGCGCACCAGGATCGGATACGCCAGGCGTGCCCGCATCCGACACCAGCGCAATCCGCTCGCCGGCCAGCAAGCGCGTGATGATCTTGTCGGCCACTTCGCGCTCGTTATGCTGGTGCGCCGCGATCATGGGGCGCGACAGACCGAAACGGGTCAGCAGATTGCCGGTATTGCGCGTGTCTTCGCACGCCACCGCATCCACCATCCCCAGCACGTGCAGGGCGCGCACGCTGATATCGGTCACATTCCCGATCGGAGTGGCCACAATGTACAGGGTTGCGGTAGGATAGGACTGCTGTGCCGCCTCGCCCATGACGGGAAGCTGAGCGATCGGACTGGACTGTTGTTCTGTCATTTGGGGGTGTAATGCCAATAAAAATGTTAAACGGCGTGCTGGCCGCTGCTGCGCTGACTTTTCTGAACGCCTGCAGTACGCCCTGCGATGCGCCGGGCCGATTGTGCGCGCCCGACGGTGCAAACACAAGCGCCGCCACCGCCCATCCGCGCGCCGATGCCCTGGTGCGCCCGGCGCCGGCTGTCATCGCTGCCCCTGCCGCCAGGCCAGTGGTGCCCTCGGTCCAGACCATGCCCATCGACCAGCCTGACCAGTCCGGCCAGGCAGCTGCCCCGGCCGCCAATGCCATCCGCATCGGGCTCATGCTGCCGCTGCGCTCGGACGCGCTGCGCGCCCCGGCCCAGGCCCTGCGCGACGGCTTCATGGCCGGCTACGAGCGCGACCGTGCCGGCTTCGTGGTCAACCTCATCGAAACAGGCGACGGCGCCGAAGACGCGCTGGATGCTTACCTCGCGGCCGTCAAAGAAAACGACCTCATCGTCGGCCCCCTGGCGCGCCCGGCCGTGTCCATCATTGCGTCCAGCGGCAGCGTGTCCAAACCCACCATTGCGCTCAACCACCCCGAAGGTGGCGCGGCCAGCAATCCGATTCC
Source organism: Massilia sp. CF038 (assembly GCF_900129765.1). Taxonomy (GTDB): domain Bacteria; phylum Pseudomonadota; class Gammaproteobacteria; order Burkholderiales; family Burkholderiaceae_D; genus Telluria_A. The sequence continues at coordinate 396,210 of NZ_FQWU01000003.1, read as the reverse complement.
GCCGAATATGCTGGTCATTGGCCTGTCCATCGAAGAGCAGGCCCGCCAGGTGGCCCAGTGGGCTGCGGCCGAGCGCCCCAAGGTGAGCGCGCTGGTGGTGACCGGCACCACGCCCTGGCAGCGGCGCATTGCCGCGGCGTTTTCGGCCAAATGGCAGCAGCTGGGCAACGTCGCCCAAACCCTGGAAGTCCCGGTGTCCAGCGGATATCTGCACGAATCCGGCCTCAGCCAGCTGAAAACCCGCGTCGAGAGCGAACCGCCCGGCCTTGTCTTTGCGGCCCTCGACCCGGCCCAGCTCAAGCAGGTGCGCGGGGCCCTGGGCGCCACCATCCCTGTCTACGGCACCGCCTCGGTCAATCCTGGCAACGAACTCGGTGCCTCGCTGGCCGAACTGGACGGCGTGCGCCTGCTGGACATGCCCTGGAAGGTGCAGCCGGACAATCCCGCTGTCATGGTCTATCCGCGTGCGCTGACCGAAAGCAATTCGCCCGACCTGGACCGTCTTTACGCGCTGGGCATCGATGCCTTCCGCATCGCCCGCGAAGTTGCACTTAAGCCAACAGGTCCAGTCAAGCTGGACGGGGTCACGGGCCGCCTGACCTTCAGCTTCGGCCAGGGCAACAGCCGCTTCACCCGCACCGAAACCGGTGTGGTGGTGCAGGGCGGCGCCTACCGCCTGGCTGACAAAAAGCGCTGACATGGCGCCCGCCAGGCAAAGCGCCAGGCAACAACAGGGCCAGGCCGGCGAAAACCGGGCCCTCGACTACCTGCTGGCGCAGGGCTTGCGCCTGGTGGAAACCAATTTTCGCTGCAAACTGGGCGAAATCGACCTCATTCTGCGCGACGGCCCCTGCTGGGTGTTTGTCGAAGTGCGCCAGCGCGCCGGCGCCAGCCACGGCGGCGCCGCCGCCAGCATCACCCCCGCCAAGATCCGCCGCCTGGTGCGCGCTGCCGAATGCTACCTGCAACGCTTTCCCCGCATGCCGCCCTGCCGTATTGACGTGGTTGCCATTGACGGCCCCCATCTGGCCTGGCTGCGCGACGCCGTCCAAGTGTAAGCATATTTAAGTGCTCTTGCCCGGCCTCCATGGCCGTTGCACTATAATCCCAACTATGAATACTCAACGCATCCTTGCACACTTTCACGAGAGCGCCGAACTGAAGATCCAGTCGGCGGCTGCTCTGGCCCACCCGATCGGCGAGGCAATCGAACTGATGTTCGGCGCCCTGTCCAACGGAAACAAGATTCTTGCTTGCGGCAATGGCGGCTCGGCTGCCGACTGCCAGCATTTTGCCGCTGAGCTGGTCGGCCGCTTCGAGCGCGAGCGCTTCCCGCTGCCCGCCATGGCGCTGACCACTGATACCTCGATCCTGACCGCGGTCGGCAACGATTACAGCTACAAAGAGATTTTCTCCAAGCAGGTCCAGGCCTTTGGCCAGGCTGGCGATATCTTGCTGGCCATTTCCACTTCCGGCAATTCGGCCAACGTGCTGGCGGCAGTCGAAGCGGCGCTCGAGCGCGAAATGCGCATCGTCCTGTTGACCGGTAAAGACGGCGGCGCGCTGGCCAAGATGCTGACCGATGCGGATGTGAACATCTGCGTCCCGCACACGCGCACCGCGCGCATCCAGGAAGTCCACCTGGTGACCATCCATGCCATTTGCGACGGGATCGACGTCGCCTTGTTCGGAGGAGATGCCAATGAATAATTTCGATCACCCTGTTCTGCGCCGTGGCGCGCAAGCCATCCTGGTGGCGGCCCTGATGGGTAGCCTGAGCGGTTGCGTGGGCCTGGTCGTCGGTGGCGCCGTTGCCGCTGGCGCCGCCGCCACCGACCGCCGCACGCTGGGCGCGCAAGCCGACGACAAATCGATTTCGATCAAGGCCGACCTGCGCGTGCCGAAAATCGCCGGCCCCGACGCCCACGTCAACGCCAACAGCTTCAACCGCATGGTCTTGCTGACCGGCGAAGTCAAGGACGAGGAAACCAAGGCCCGCGTGGCGCGCGAAGTCAAAGCCATCGACGGCGTGCTGTCGGTTGCCAACGAACTCGAAGTGGCCGGCCCCGCCAGCTACACCTCGCGCTCGAACGACGCCCTGATCACCACCAAGGTCAAAGCCAGCCTGGTCGACATGAAGACCATTTCCGCCACCTCCTTCAAGGTGGTCACCGAGCGCGGCGTGGTCTACCTGATGGGCCGTGTGACCGAACGCGAAGGCCAGGTCGCTTCCGATGTGGCGCGCGGCGTGTCCGGCGTGGCCAAAGTGGTCAAGATGTTCGAATACATTACCGAGGAAGAAATGCGCGCCATTTCGCCCAACACGGGTAGCGTCGCGCTGTAACCGCCATGTCAAAAGAAGACACCCCACGCGCAAACTGGATCAAGCCGGCTGTCATCGGCGTGGTGGTGGCGGCGCTGACTGTCGGTGCCTACCTGTCGCTGGGCCGCGCACCCGCGCCAGCCGCGCCGCAAGTCACCTTCATTAATTTGCAAGGGCAAAAGATCGGCCTGGACAGCCTCCGCGGCAAGGTGGTGATGGTCAACTTCTGGGCCACCTCGTGCACCACCTGCGTGAAAGAAATGCCGCAGATGGTCGATACCTACAACAAGTTCAAAGGCCAGGGCCTGGAATTTGTCGCCGTCGCCATGAAGTACGACCCGCCCAATTACGTGATCAACTTTACCGAGACGCGCAAACTGCCGTTCACGGTGGCGCTCGACAGCGGCGGCGACATCGCCAAAGCCTTCAACGACGTCACGCTCACGCCCACCACCTATCTGATCGACAAGAACGGCAAGATTATCAAGCGCTATGTCGGCGAGCCCGACTTCAAAGCGCTGCACCTTCTCCTGCAAAAGGAACTGGCAAGCTGATACCTGGCTTGCGGTTCCTGCTCCCCATCCCATTGCCCCCGCTGCCGCCGGATACCGCTATCCGGTCGCTTGCCTGCGCGCGTTCGTAATCAAACGAAACATCCGGGCGTTTTGTCCCATCGCCACATGGTGTACGCAGGCCGATGGCAATCGGATTCAACTATTTTGCATTTTTTCGCAAATAATAATGTTGTATTTGGGTACGTATCTACGATAACCTCAACCTGCGCAACCGCGCCGATGCGCGGTAATTGAGAACCCCAACACCAAGGCTCGCAGTGTCCAACGATCAAAAACCGCTCGACCCGCAGCAACTCAAATCCTGGCTGCACGCAGCTGGCAAACGGGACGCTGCCGCCTTCCGTTCTTTATACGATGCAACTTCCCCGAAACTGTTTGGCTTCGCTTTGCGTATATTGCATAAGCGTGAGCTCGCCGAGGAAGTGTTGCAGGAGAGTTTCGTCGCTGTCTGGAACAATGCAGCCTCCTACCAAAGTCATCTTGCCGCACCGATGACCTGGATGGCCACCATTGTTCGCAACAAGGCTTTCGACCACCTCCGGCGCAGCGACGTCTCGGTTGAAATTGACGCGGAACAGTTTGATAGCGAAGTCATGAATGCTCTACAGGATCCGCAGGCAACGCCCATCGAGGCGCTGCAAATGACAGGCGACGCCAAGGCGCTGGCCTGGTGCATGTCCGCCCTCGAAGGCATGCATCGGCAAGTGGTGGCCCTGGCTTTTTACCACGACCTGTCGCATAGCGAAGTGGCCGAGCACATGAAGCTACCAGTTGGTACCGTCAAAACCTGGATTCGGCGCAGCCTGGACAAGCTGCGCACCTGCCTGGCGAAACGGGAGCAAGCATGAACATCCGAAATAACGTCGCCTTGCGCGAAAAACTGGCAGCCGAATACGTGCTGGGCACCCTGCGCGGTGGCGCGCGCCGCCGCTTTGAAGGCTGGATGTTCCAGGATGCCGACTTGCGCAACATCACCGCGCAATGGCAGCAGCGGCTCAGCCCCATGGCCGAGTTTGCCGGCAGCGTACAGCCGCCAAAGTCGGTCTGGACCGGCATTGAGCGCCGCCTCAACCTGAAGGCACGCGCAACAGGCTGGGAATACTGGATCAAGGAAAATATCGCCTTCTGGCGCGGGCTGGGCATTGCCTCCAGCGGACTGGCAGCGTTGTTGCTGGTCGTGGTCATGAACAAGGCACCTGACGACAACAGCAAGATTGCGTATGTGGCCACCCTGAACGATGACAAGGCCCAGGCCGCCATGCTGGTCACGGCGGACACGCGCAACCATACGCTCGACATGCGCCTGATCACCAACGCGCAAATTGCCGCGGACAAGAGCCTGGAACTGTGGGCGGTGCCCAAGTCGGGCAACCCCCGTTCGCTGGGTGTGCTGGCCGGCAACCGCGGCAAATTCAAGCTGCCTGATACCGCACTCAGCGGCGACGTGATGCTGCTGGCGGTCACGCTTGAACCGAAGGGCGGCTCGCCCAATCCAAACGGACCGACCGGCCCGATCATCTACAAAGGGAACTGGGTAAGACTGTAAGCGCGGCGCTTACTTGGTCACGATGTCGCGCTGCATGGGAGCCAGCTTGGCCACCAGCTTGTTCTGGTAGCGCGACGCGATCCCCACTTGTTCCATGGCGATCTGCAAATCTTCGGCCAGGGCATTGAACTGGGCATTGGTGATGTTCAGGCCGTCATGGATCTCTTTCATGTCCTTGCCCTTGTATTCGCAAGGGCCGCCGCTGAGCACGCAAAACTGCTCTTCCAGCCGCAGCGCCAGGTTCTTCATGTCGATATCGGTGAACGATTCCTTGATGCGCGGATCGGCCTGTATCAGCGGAATGAATGTCGCAACAATCTTCTTGATGCCGGCCTTGCCGCCCAGCCCCTGAAAGGTGGCGTCATCGGCCGCGTGCGCCGCCCCGAGAGTGGCCATAGCCAGCATGCCGGCACCGACCAATTTGGCGAGAGAAGTAGTCATCCCGCAAATTTACACTATTTCGGATACAGGATCATTTGCGTGCAGCGGAACAGGGCAATGGTCTTGCCATTCGCCTCGTTGCTCACCACCACGTCCCACACCTGGGTGGTGCGGCCCAGATGCGCCGCTTTGGCGACGCAGCAAATCGCGCCTTCGCGCGCCGTGCCCAGATGGTTCGACTTGAGCTCGATGGTGGTGAAATTGTTGGCGCCTTCCGGCAGATTGGCCACGCAGGCGTAACCGGCCGCCGTATCGGCCAGCGTGATCACGGTGCCGGCGTGCAGAAAACCATTCGGCGCCAGCAAATGCGGCTTGATCTCGATCCGCGCCGCCACTTCGCCTTCCGATACCCGCGTGATTTCAATGCCCATGTGGCCAGGCAGGCTGGTGGCGCCAAACTGGTTCATCGCTTCGGGTGTATAGGTTTTTTGCGTGCTCATGAGATGGATTCCTTTATGCATTGGGCGTAGCATGCCATTATCACCCTTCTATAAATTGCTTGCTAGATACGCATGACACTTGCCACTGCCGTTCGCTCCCTGATCCTCGCCCTGATCGCCATGCCTGCACTGGCGCTGGCACAGGGCAGCAGCAACCTGGTGACCGCCGCGCGCACCCAGATCGGCGTCACCGTCAGCTACAACCCGCGCTACGAAAAGATCGCCTACCCGAACGGCGACGTGCCGCAGGAGCGTGGCGTGTGCACCGACGTCGTGATCCGCGCCTATCGTAAGCTCGGCCATGACCTGCAGGCGCTGGTGCACGAGGACATGGGACGGGACTGGGCTGCTTATCCCAAACTGTGGCAGCTGAAGGCACGCGACAGCAATATCGATCATCGCCGCGTCCCCAATCTGCAAGCATTCTTCAAGCGCCAGGGCGGCAGCCTGCCAGTCACCCGCGACGGCCGCGATTACCGCGCCGGCGACGTCGTTACCTGGATGTTGCCCGGCAATCTGCCACACATCGGCATCGTGTCCGACCAGCGCGCCTGGACCGGCGCGCCCATGGTCATCCACAACATCGGCGCTGGCACGCGCGAAGAGAACGTCCTGTTCGACTACCCGCTGACCGGCCATTACCGCTGGAACCCGCGCGCCGCCCAACCCTGAGACCGGCCCGCTGGCGCCTCCACCTGGGAGGCGAAAAATCGGCGCGCGCCCGAAAAACGCCAAAACTCCGGGCAAACGCACGATTTGTCGGCGCAAGCCCGCGAAACGGGCACGATTTCGCGCGCAGCAAGTGCGATAAGCGCCGATTTCGCCACGTGTTTTCGCGCGCGGCGCGCGAATCTGCACGCGTACCTGGCGCCATTGGCCGTTTAACGCAGGCCGACCAGCACGCCGTCTTTCGGATACTCGATCTGGTACTCAACCTGGAAGCTCAGGCTGGCGGCAGGTGCAATCGAAGTCTGCCAGGCCACCACGCCGCGCCGGTCTTCCCACGCGGTCACAGTCGGCTTGGGCGCAAACACGGCCTGTACCTTGATCTCGTCGGCGGTGCTGACAGGTGAGGACTCCAGCACCAACAGGTTCAGCGGTTTGCTGTGGCGGCTGGTGAGGGTGAACACATCGGCGGTGTTTTTGGCATTGCGCGTGCCAAACACGCCCTTGCTGCCGGTCTTGCCATCCACCGCGTCGACCGACACGTTGAGCAATTCATCGCGCCCGAACGCAAACTCGGTGCGCTTGCCGTCTTGCAGATTCCAGTGCGTCGCCCCGACATAGTTCCCGTCGCGGAAAAGCTGCAATGGGCCAGCCGGCCACACGCCGTCCGGCCGGGTGGTCTCGGCCATGATGATGCCGAAGCGCTCCAGTCGCGGCGCCACGCGCACATACTGCTTGGCAGGCAAATTCTGGCTCGACAACGCAAGCGTCACGGCGCGCCCATCCGACGCCAGGCTGACCCGCTCGGGCACCTGGAACTCCGTCGCAAACGTGCTTTGCACCTCAGTCATGAAACTGGCATCGATGGCTTCTTCAAGCGCGAGCTTGTTGCTGCTGCCGGTAATCTCAACCCGCTGCGCTGTGGGTGCAGGCGCAGCCGCGCGCGCCATCCCGGCGAGCATCGGTTTCTGCGGCTGCGGCACACTCCAGGACAGCAGCCAAGGCTGCGGCACGCGCCCGGTCGGCGACTGGCGCGGCTGGCCCGTGGATAGCGTCAGGCGCACATTGCTCCAGTCTTCGCCGGTGTGCTGGGCCACCGTGGCCATCCTGGTCAGCTCCACGGTGGATGCGCCCGAATCCAGGCTGGCGCGGTAGCCCGGCTTCCAGCCCGCGTTATTGAGCTGGTAATTGATCGTCACGGTGCCACCCTGCGCCCCGGCCAGCGCAATCGTCACGGCCCGCGCATCGCGCGTGCCCGATTGCAAGCGCGCCAGATCGCGCTTGAGCACATCGATCTTCAGATCAATGGTCCGTTGCTGGACTGCGATTGCCTGAATCTTGACCAGTGCATTGCTGGCGCCCTTGCCCAGCGTATCGATCAAACCCGCCAGCGCCTTGCCATCGGCCACCGGCGCCGGCTTGCTGCCCTCGCCACCGGCATTCAGGCGCTCCAGATACGTTTTCACGATCTGCGCGGCGCCCGCCTGCGCATCCAGCATCGCCTTTTGATCGCTCAGCGCCTCGATCTGGTCGCGCAGCGACGCCTCGGCAGGATTAAGCACCTGGCTGCCTGCAGCATCAAGCGTGGTGACGGCGCCGACCCGCAAACCGCCCGAAGCCGACACGCGCATGGTCTGCACATCGAAATTGGCCGGCAATCCCGTCAGCACCACCTCGTGCGCGCCCGGCACCACCTGGGCGGTCCGGGTAATGCTGGCGCTGCCCGGATAAAGGACAACGGCAGTAACCGGCGCGCCGGTACTGGCCAGGCAGGATGCGCTGGCAAAAACGAGTGAACAAGCTGCAAAAATGGGGCTGGAACGCATGGAAGACTCCGTGAATGGATGTCACCATGAAACGCGCTTCAACGCAAAACGGGGTTAGCACCTTGCAAAATGGCGCAGGCAGACGCATATCCCGGGAGTGGACATACCCACGCAAACGGAGACAATATGTTCTGGTTTCAGCATCCCCGGCCGCCCAGCCGCAAGCCCGTGGCCGAGCAAGTCGTCACAAGCACCAAGGCGGCACCTGAATTAAAGGTCATCATCGTCGACAAAAAAGCACCAGCCCATCGCCCTCGCGAAGGCGGGGGCCCATAGCACGCACGCGGGGCCTCACCGCCGTCCACATAGTCGCGGCACGCAAGCTTACTCGGCTGTTCGCCCTGCCGCCATGAACGCCCGCACATGCTCCGCGGCCCGGGCCGGGGCCACTTGCAGCAGCAGATGCGGCCCGCTCACCCTGGCCAGCAACAGCGAAGGCAGCAATGCCGCCAGATGCCGTCCGGAGGCCGCAAACACCACCCGGTCACGCGTGGCCTGCAGATACAGTACAGGCACCGCAATGGCGGCGGCGCGCTGCGAATAATCGACTGCCAGCACCTCGCGCAGGCGCAAGCGCAGCACGCTCGCAGGAGTCGTCGCCAATACGGAACGCAAGGTTTGCCGCAATCCCAAAGGCGCATTCCAGCCCAGCAGAAAGGGGGCCGCCAGCGCCGACCAGCGGCTCGACAATGGCGCAAAGCGCACCAGTGGGCGCAGGACCTGTAGCGGTGGCACTGGGTTGCGCGCAAAGGTGCACGACAAGATCAGTCCCGCCAGCAGTGGTGGCCGTTCGGCCGCCAGCGCAATGGCCACCGGTCCCGAGAACGACTCGCCGAGTAAAAAATAGGGCTGGTCCGTCGGCAGCCTGACGCGCACGAAATCAGTCAGACCCTGATAGTCCAGTGCTTGATCGGGCGGATAGGCGATGACTAGGGGCGTGATCTCGGGCCCCAGATGATGGCAGAAATCACGAAAAAAATGACCGCTGCCGTCCATGCCGGGAAGCAGGACAAGCGCGGTCACCTGGGCAGGCGCCTGGTCGATCAGGCGGTAATGGCCACGCCGGCGTTATGCGCCTGCTCGTCCGCATGGTAGGAGCTGCGCACCATCGCGCCCACGGCCGCGTGCACGAAGCCCATCTTGTACGCTTCTTCTTCGAACATCTTGAATACGTCCGGGTGCACATAGCGCCGCACCGGCAAGTGGTCGCCCGATGGCGCCAGGTATTGGCCGATGGTCAGCATGTCCACATTGTGGGCGCGCAGATCGCGCATCACTTGCAGGATTTCTTCGTCGGTTTCACCCAGGCCAACCATAATGCCGGATTTGGTGACGGCATTCGGGTACAGCGCCTTGAAGTCGCGCAGCAATTCGAGCGAGTGGGTGTAGTCGGAACCCGGACGCGCTTCCTTGTACAGGCGCGGCACGGTTTCGAGGTTGTGGTTCATCACGTCTGGCAAGCCGTCGGCAAAAATCGCCAGCGCTTTGGCCAGGCGGCCGCGGAAGTCGGGCACCAGCACCTCGATGCGGGTGTTGGGCGACAGCGCGCGCGTCTGCTTGATGCACTCGACAAAGTGGCCAGCACCGCCGTCGCGCAAATCGTCACGGTCAACCGAGGTGATCACCACATACGACAGGCGCAGTTCGGCAATGGTCTTGGACAGGTTGACCGGCTCGTTCACGTCGAGCGGGTCGGGGCGGCCATGGCCCACGTCGCAGAACGGGCAGCGGCGGGTGCACTTGTCGCCCATGATCATGAAGGTCGCCGTACCCTTGCCGAAGCATTCGCCGATGTTCGGGCAGCTCGCTTCTTCGCACACTGTCACCAGATTATTGGCGCGCAGGATATCCTTGATCTCATAGAAGCGGGTCGAGGCCGATGCTGCCTTGACGCGGATCCAGTCCGGCTTTTTCAGGCGCTCGACCTGGGCCAGCGGCACAATCTTGATTGGAATGCGCGACGTCTTGCTGGCGCCTTTTTGCTTGTCGGTCGCGTTGTAAGCGGCAGGGACGGTGCTGGTATCGGTCTCGGAAGTCATGGCTGCATGCCCAGAGGGCGGTAGATTAATTCAATTCGTTGTTCGGTGCGGACGGCGTGCCCGCTGTTGCCAGTTGCTGCACCAGCTCGGCGGCCAGCTTGTGCTGCACCTCGGCCAGCGTCACATTCACGCCCATCGTGCGCATGTCCACCGTTTCCAGCCCCGCATAACCACAGGGGTTAATCCAGGAAAACGGCGCCAGGTCCATCGCCACATTCAGCGATACTCCATGGTAAGTGCAGCCATTGCCGCGCACTTTCAAGCCAAGCGCGGCGATTTTGGCCCCCTTGCGCGGACCTGCGGCGATATAAATACCGGGCGCGCCAGCGATGCGCTCGCCACCGAGATTATACGCCGCCAGCGTATTGATCACAGCTTGCTCGATTTTTCCCACAAATTGTCGGGCATACAACTTTCCGCCAGGCTTGTTGCGGCGCAAGTCCATCAGCAGGTAAATCACCACCTGGCCCGGGCCGTGGAAGGTGACTTCGCCGCCGCGGTCGGTCTGCACCACCGGCACTGCATGGTCGGCCAGCACGTGGCTGCGGTCAGCGCCCAGACCCAGCGTGAACACGGGCGGATGCTCGACTATCCACAATTCGTCAGGCGTGTCGGCCTTGCGCGCATCGGTAAAGGCACGCATGGCCGCGAACACGGGTTCGTAATCGGCGCGGCCAAGCTCGCGCACCAGCGCAGGAAGGGCAACTTGCATCAACAGTCCCGGCCAGTCTTACATCACGATCTTGACCATCGGGTGGGCCGACAGCGCGCGGTACAAATCGTCCAGCTGCACCCGGCTGGTGGCTCGCACCGTGACCGTCAGGCCAGTGTAATTGCCTTGCGCGGAAGGGCGCACTTCCATGCGTCCGATGTGGAAGGTCGGGTCGAACTCGAGCACCACGTCGACGATGGTGGCGGCGAAATCCTCATGCGTGGCGCCCATCACCTTGATCGGGAAGTCGCTCGGGTATTCGATGAGAGAGTCTGCGGGGGAAGTCATACAAATCCAGTTCTAGAATGAAAAACATGGCCGGACCGCGCTTGCAGCGCGCCGGCCGGTTCCCATTGTAGCCAAAAAAAGAAGGCCAGCGCTTTGGCTGGCCTGAAAACGCTTCCCGGGTAGGGAAGCATGCGGGATGGGGCGCAGGCCCTAGCGCCGGTCGTTACTGTCGCGCATGCCACGGCGGCGGCCTTCGTCGATCCCGATGTTAATCGAGCTCGGCGCCGGTTTTTCGGCGGCAGGCTGCTGTCCCACGGGCGCAGGTGCCTGCTGGCGCGGCGCCGACTGCTGCTGTGGCGCCTGCTGCTGTTGCATCTGCGGCGGCGGCATTGATGGCGGTGCGCTGCGTTGCGGCGGCGCGCTCTGGAACGCGGGCTGGGGCTGCTGATACACGCGCTGCTGTGGCTGCGCTTGCGGCTGCGGTTGCTGAACCTGGAACCCTTGCTGCGGCTGGCGCTGGGTATGCTGCTGCGGCCAGTACCCGGGGCCGCGCGCGGGACGCTCGCGCTCTGGCTCGGCCTGCGGGTTGCGCTCGGTGCGTTGCGTACCCAGGCTCGCTGGCGGCGTTTGCATTTGCGGTGGCAACGCAGGCGCTGGCGTCGGCATATGCGTGGTGTTTTCACGGCGCATCGGATCTGGTCCGTCACCCCAGCGCCGCGGCGCCTGGACCTGGCCTTGTGGCTGCTGTGGCTGACTCGGCAAGGTAATAATGGTGGACGGCCGCGGCGCCGGCGTCCCGGTCTGCAAGCCGACTGGCGCCTGGCCACGCTCGTCGCGTTCGAAACGGCGGTCCGGACGGCCGTCACCATCGCGGTCGCGGCCACGCCACTCGCCCCGTTCACGCGGGCGGCCGGCGTATTGCGGTGCCGGCGGCACCGCTGACGGCACATTGGTCAGCAGCGATGTCGAGACAATGGCGCGCGGCGCAGTCGGCACCACCACGGTGCCACGCTGGCTGAACTGATCATGCGGCACCACGGTCAGGCCAACCTGGCGGTTGCTGGGACGATTGCGTCCCCGAATGTCGTCGCGCACATCGCCGGCGTTGCGGTTCAGGTAGCGCAGATTATCGTGGTTCACGCGGTAAGTCGGCACGTAGGTGTCACGCGGCGTCAACGGGTACCAGCCGGTCGCTGGCGCAGCGCGCCGGTTGCCGCCGGAATTGAAGCTCACGTTCCAGTTGTTGCCGCCCACCCAGCCCACCAGGGCTGGCGACCAGACTGCGCGCGTCACGTTGCGCCCTGGCGACCAGCACCAGCGCCCGCCCACGGTGACCCAGCGGCCGTAATGGAAAGGCGCGTAGCCCCAGGGAGAATTGTCGACCCAGGTCCAGCCCCACGGTTGCAGATAGGTCCAGCGGCCGTCGCGGTAAGGCACCCAGCCAGCTGCCACCGAACGCGGATACCAGACTGGACCATATTCACGGTCTTCGCTCCAGGCACCATGCTGGTCCAGGTCTTCGTAACCGGTCATTTCGCTGGTCACGTAGCGCACCGATTCGGAGCGTTCATCGCGCGCGTCGCGCAGCATGCCCCATTCATCAAAACTGTCGCGCAGGGCAACGCCGGTGCGCAGGTCATCGCGGCCAATGTCGGCGCGCTTGCCGGCCCGCACGATCAGGCGCGAACCGGTGCCGTCAAACGAGGCCACGCCATCAAACACGCGCAGGGTGGTGGTGTCCTGGGTGCGGCCGGCGTCAACCCGGATCCGGCCCGGCTCCTGCATGCGCACCGTGCCTTCGGGCGTATCGAGCACTAGCGCCTGCGCCAGTTCGGCATTGCGTACCCGGATGCTCAGGCTGCCATAGTGCAGCGTGATGCGCAGGGCATTGTCTTCCAGCTGATTGACGTCGATCGAGGTGTCCGCGTCCAGGCGCAGCGCGGTCGAGCCGATCCGCACTTCGGTGCGCGAATCGCGCCCGGTGCTAATCTGGTTGTTGGAGGTAACGGGCCAGTTGACCAGGGCTGTTTCGGTCTCGTCGCCCAGTTCGGCGCTGATGCCGACCTGTCCCTGCACCAGCGAAATGCGTCCCACCCGGGTCGGCAGATCGTCGGCCAGCGCAAAGGCGGACGCCGTGGCCAGGATCATCAGCGCTGCAGTTTTCAGGAATCGAGTACGCATCAAAAGCTCCGAGGGGTCAGCACACGCGCGTGCAATGATTACAACGCACGAAGTCAAAAATGGACAACCGGGGTTACAAACGGTTGCACATGAACGTCAGGTACTGGCGCCGCGCCGCACAAAGAACAGGGCGCCGCCCATGAAAACCAGCACCGCGCCAAAGAAGCGGTTCAGTTTGCGCACCGATGCGGCATTGCGGAAAAACTGCTGCATGGTCGCAGCCAGCAGCGCGTAGCCATGCATCACGCAGGTGTCAATCGTCACCATGGTCACGCCCAGCACCAGCAGTTGCGGCAGCAGCGGGGCATCGTGGGCGATGAACTGGGGCAGCACGGCCACCATGAAAATGATGCCCTTGGGATTGGTCGAGTTGGTCAGAAAGCCTGTCAATACGCGCCGTCCGAAGGAAGGATGGTCGGCCAGGACGCCGTTTGCTGCGGCGGGCGCCGGCTGCGCACGCCACTGGCTCACGCCAAGATAAATCAGATACAGCGCGCCGACAAACTTGACCACATTGAAGGCTGGCTCGGACGCGAGCAGCAGTGAACCGACGCCGGCACCGGCAATCGTGAACACGAGCAGCAAGCCAATTTGCAATCCCAGCACGGTGGCGCTGGCCTTGCGCACGCCATACGACAAGCCGTGCGACATCGACAGCACGGCACCGGAACCAGGGGAAATCGCGATCACGACCGCGGCGAGAACAAAGGCAATCCAGGTCGAGAGCGGCATGGGAATTCGGGGAAGGGGAACAACAGACACGCAGTCCCGAAGCGAAGACACCGGTGTGGACCGGCGCCCTCGCTTCGGGCCGCGCGAGGGTAAGGCTTACTTCTTCTTAGGATTGACCGCTGCTTTCAGGGTCGCGCCTGCCGAGAACTTCGGCGACTTCGATGCGGCGATCTTGATCGCTGCGCCGGTCGATGGATTACGGCCCTTGCGTGCAGCGCGCTTGGCAACGGAGAACGTACCGAAACCAGTGATACCAACGGTGTCGCCTTTTTTCAGACGCTCGGTGATGATCTCGATGATCGTGTTAACCGCCGTGTTCGCTGCTGCGCCCGACATTTCGGTACGCTTTGCAAATTCCGCAATCAGTTCGCCTTTTTTCATACAATCCTCCCGAGTTAAAAGAGCGGGAAGATTAGCATGAATTATTGCCACATGTAATAAATTCTGAAGGTGGCATATAAAAGTAAGCCCCGCTGTGACTGGATCACGACGGAGTTTGTCTGACAAAACGCTGACGCCGCAGGGTGCGCGGCCACGGCGCGCGCCGTTTATTCAGCCAGCGCGCCTTCCATGCGCGGCGGCGCCAGACGGGTCCGCAGCGCAGCATTGATCAGGGTTTGATAGCCTTTGCCGCTCTGCTCGGACAGCGAACGGAACTTCTGCAATACCTCGTCGTCGAGGTAAATCGTGATGCGGGTTTTGCGCTTGACGGCACGAGCTGTGCTGGCAGCGGCGGCGGGAGTGTCGAGTTCGGTTTGCATGGTCTTACCTCGCAGGGAGCGCGGAAATCGGTATTCCCGCAGTTCATAAATGATTCGGCTGGCTGCCGGGCGGCTTCGCGTCAGGCAGTGTATGAACTATACGTATGCACAATGGCCGCGGTGACAAAAAGCGACGAGCTGCAGAATTTGGGGCTTGAAACGCAAAAATCCGGGGTGGCCCGGGCTGTCTGTGCGCCGCCCGAGTCGGGTAAGATGGCTGCTTTACACATGAATTGGAGCAACACAGATGGCTGCAAGCAGTTTGCTGGCATTGATCGACGACATTGCGGCGATCCTCGACGACGTCGCGCTGATGAGCAAAGTGGCGGCGCAAAAGACCGCCGGCGTGCTGGGCGATGACCTGGCGCTTAACGCCCAGCAAGTCTCGGGCGTCAATCCCGAGCGCGAATTGCCGGTGGTCTGGGCGGTGGCAGTTGGTTCGCTCAAAAACAAGGCCATTCTGGTCCCGGCCGCTCTGGGCATCAGCGCCCTTGCGCCCTGGGCCATCACCCCGCTGCTGATGCTCGGCGGCGCCTTCCTGTGCTTCGAAGGCTTTGAGAAAGTCGCACACAAGTTCCTGCACAGCCCGGAAGAAGACGCCAAGCACCATGACGAGCTGGTCCATGCGCTGGCTGATCCGGCGGTCGACCTGTGCGCCATGGAAAAGGACAAGATCAAGGGCGCCATCCGCACCGACTTCATCCTGTCCGCAGAAATCATTGTGATCACGCTCGGCACCGTGGCCGCTGCCACCTTCGTTGAGCGCGTGATGGTGCTGGTGGCCATTGCCATCGTCATGACGGTGGGTGTGTACGGCCTGGTGGCCGGCATCGTCAAGCTCGACGACCTGGGTCTGCACCTGAGCAAGAAAGCCAACGGCGCGGTGCAAGCCATTGGCCGCGTGCTACTAGCTGCTGCGCCCAAGCTGATGAAGATGCTGACCATTGTCGGTACGGCTGCCATGTTCATGGTGGGCGGCGGCATTCTGCTGCACGGCATTCCCGCGCTGCACCATCTGGTCGAAGGCGCTGGCGAAGCGGCTGGTTCGATCGCGGTGGTGGGCGGCGTGCTGTCGGTGCTGACGACGTCGCTGATCAACGCCGTGGCCGGCATCATCGCCGGCGGCCTGGTACTGCTGGGCGTCACCGCCGTCACCAAGCTCTTCAAACGCAAAGCCTGAGCCGCACCCACAAGCACCAACGCGTTTGCAAACCCCACATCGTCCTCGCGGAGGCGGGCTCGCGTGCGAGCCCCCCATTCCACATAACCGTCACCTCGGTGCATATGTGCCATGGGGGGCTCGCACGCGAGCCCGCCTCCGCGAGGACGATGTAGATATACGCGAGCACCACCAACGTTCTCTGCCTTACACCAGCCTGACACCCCTCCCGCATTCTGTTGTTATCCTGCCAGCTCCCCCCGCTGCGCAATTGACTTTGCCTCCCCTTCGTCCCAGTATCGTTGTGAGATTTCGATAGTATTTATTGACAACGTTTTGACGAGGGAACTATGACCGGAACATTCGCGCCGAAAAAACAGTTACTGGCAGTCTCGATCGCTTCACTATTTGTCAGCCAGGCCGCGCTGGCCCAGACTGCGCCGCCTGCCGATGGCGGCGTGGTGGTCGTCACCGGCACCCGGGTGGCCAACCGCACCGCACTCGACACCGCTTCGCCAGTGGACATCATTTCGGCCGACACCCTCAAAACCTCCGGTACCACCGAAATCAACCAGGCCCTGTCCGTTGCCCTGCCATCGCTTAACTTCCCCCGTCCCGGCCTGGCCGATGGCACCGACACCATCCGTCCCGCCACCTTGCGCGGCATGGGTCCCGACCAGACCCTGGTGCTGGTCAACTCGAAACGCCGCCACACCTCGGCCCTGATCAACACCAACGGCACCATCGGCCGCGGTTCGTCCTCGGTTGACCTGAACACCATTCCCACCGCCATCGTCAAAAGCATCGAAGTGCTGCGCGACGGCGCGGCCGCCCAATACGGCTCGGACGCGATTTCCGGCGTGGTCAACCTGCGCCTGCGGACCGACCGCAGTGGCGGCGAAGGCACCATCACCTACGGCGGCCGCAAGACCGAATACGACTTCAACGCCGCCACCGCACCAGCCGGCGGCACCTGGACCAACCAGACCTCCCGCAAGCGCACCGATGGCCAGGTCGGTACCGTCAGCGTCTGGAAAGGCTTGCCCTGGGGCGAGACCGGCTACGTCACCCTTGCCGCCGAATACAAGGACCAGAATCACACCGAGCGCAGCGGCTACGACATGCGCCAGCAATACCCGAAACTGCAGGACGGCAGCTTCGACCCGCGCGAGCTGACCATCAACCGCTACAACGCCTGGTACGGCGAACCGGAAATGCAGCAATCGACCTTGTTCGTCAATGCCGGCAATACCCTGGGCGACGGGGTCAAGCTCTATGGCTGGGCAAGTTACCAGAAGCGGGACGCAATTTCGGCGGGGCAGTTCCGCCAGCCCAACGATTCGCGCAACATTGCTTCCATCTATCCGGACGGCTTCCTGCCCCTGATTGTGCCCAAGGTCGACGACATGAGCGCCACCGGCGGCGTGACCTGGACCATGGGCGACTGGGACCTGGATGCCTCGCTTGGCTTCGGCAAGAACAAGATGATGTTCGGCGTGGAAAACTCGCTCAACCGTTCCATCGGCCCGTCCAGCAAGACCACCTTCGAAGCGGGCGGCTATTCCTATGACCAGACCGTGCTCAACCTGACTGGCGTGCGTGCCGTGCCGATGGCCAGCCTGGCTTCGCCGCTGAACGTGGCGGTCGGCATGGAAGCGCGCCGTGAAGGCTACCGCCTGTACGCAGGCGAAGCGGATTCCTACCGTCAGGGCGGGGTCACGTTGCCAGGTGGCGGGGTCGCGGCACCGGGCGCCCAGGTGTTCCCCGGCTTCCGCCCCAGCGATGAATCTGATACCAGCCGCACCGCCGTTGGCGTGTTTGCCGATCTGGAAGCAAACCTGACCGAGAAGCTGCTGGCCTCGGTGGCCGTGCGCGGCGAGCATTACTCGGACTACGGCAACAGCCTGGCCGGCAAACTGTCGGGACGCTACGATTTCACCAAATCGTTCGCACTGCGCGGTTCGGTGCAAAACGGCTTCCGCGCCCCGTCGCCACAACAGCAGAACTTCACCACCACCTCGACCAACTTTATCAACGGCGTGCCGTTCGAGATCACCACCTTCAAGACCGACCATCCGATTGCCATTGCCTTCGGCGCCAAGCCGCTGGAAGCGGAAAAATCGGTCAATGTCTCGCTCGGTTCGGTGATGCGCTTTGGCGCAGCCAGCCTGACTATCGACGCCTACCGCATCAAGGTGGACAACCGCATCGTTCTTTCCGACAACCTGACCCAGGACAATGTTCGCGCCTACCTGACCCAGCAAGGCTTTGCCGGCATTGGCGGCGGCCGCTTCTTCATCAACGGGGTCGACACCACCACGTCCGGCGTCGACATCGTGCTGGGCTGGCCGTACAACGCTGGCGACATGGGCAAGTTCGACTTCACGCTGGCCGGCAACTTCACCAAGACCGAAGTCACCCGTGTGCCGGTGACGGAAGAGCTGGCTGCGCTGAACCCGGCGCCACCGCTGTTTGGGCGCCTGAATGTGCTGTCGTTCGAAAAAGGCCAGCCGAAGAACAAGATCAACGCCGCCGTCACCTGGAAGCTGGGCGCGGTGGGCGCCACCGTGCGTGCAACGCGCTACGGCGAAGTGCTCTCGCCCAATGCCTCGCCGGCGCTGGACTTCACCATGTCAGCCAAAACCGTGGTGGACATGGAACTGCGCTACGCCGTCAGCAAGAACGTGAACCTGGCCTTCGGCGCCGACAACGTGTTTGATGAGTACCCGGAATCGGTCCCCATCACGCTCAACACGACCGGTAACACGCCGTACGCCAACTACGCGCCATTCGGCCGTGGCGGCCGCTTCCTGTACGCGCGCGCGTCCTACGCATTCTGATGCAACAAAGCTGCGGTTGCCTGCTCAGGCAGCCGCAGTAGTCTGAAGCCGACGCACGCTCAATGCGTCGCGCACGCACCAGCCCAGCGACGCCAGCGCCATCAGGCTCAACACCCAGCTGGCCCAGCCGTGATCGGCTGGCACCAGCGCCGTCGGCAATTGCCACCAGTCCAGCAAGGTTTGTCCCACCAGCGCCAGCACAATCCCGTAATTGGTAAACAGCAGCACATGCAGCACACGCTCGCTGACCGGCAAGATGCGCGTGTTGATCTCAACCACCATGTCCACCGTGGAAATCAATGTTTCCCCCACCAGGATGGCGCCAATTAGCAGTGCTGCAGCGCCATGCCACTCGCCCCATGCCAGCGCGGTAAACAACAGCGCAAACGCCAGTTCCCGCCCGCTGTGCAACACTTGCTCGGTGCGGGCGGACGCTTGCGACGGCAGACGCGCAATCAGCTCGTGATTGAGCACCACATCGGTGCCACCGATCACACCGTGCGCCAGCAGCGCAATGATGAACGGCTCCATCGTCAGTCAGCGCGGCGGCACAGCAATGCACCCGCCGCCAGGCCCAGCCCGAATGCGCCATATACCACCGCCAGAGCAGGGCGCGACAGGCGCTTTTCGTATCCCGGATGCAGCCGCTGTGGGGTAAGCTGGTAATCGACGAAGCAGGCCACCGCCGATGTGGCAGTCGCTGCCTGCACCGTGCGCACCACGCTGCTGCGGTCGAGCCGCTCGCCCATGAAGCGCTCGAACAGCACTGCCCAGAACGTGGCGCTGGCATGGTGAATCAGGTAGCCGGGGAGGGTGTAGCGCAGCGAAGGGCCATCGTGCCGGGCGGCCTGGTCACCCCAGATCCAGTGACTGACAGCATTGGTGGGTGCAAAGCCGCTGCCCGCCTCGTGTTTGCCCATGGCGGCCAGGGCCACAGTGGACAGGGCGCTGGCGGTGCTGCCCGACACCAGGCCGCGCTCGATTGCGGTTTTCCATTTTTCCATATCGTCCTCGTGATCTAATGCGCGTTGAACTGAAATGCAAACGGTGTATCTATGGATAAAGCGAGTAAGGAACAAGCATGCGTATCTTGCTGACAGGCGCAAGTGGAATGATTGGACGGCCGCTGCTGGCGGCCTTGCTGGCGCAGGGCCATCAGGTCCTGTGCGCCATGCGCAGTCCGCCAAAGCAGGCTCATCCGCGTCTGACCTTCGTACAGGCGGACTTCAGCAAGGATAGCCAACAATCGATTTGGCAGGCGCGCTTGAAGGACATCGATGTCGTCATCAACACGGTGGGGATTTTTCGCGAGTCCGGCACGCAAACTTTTGCACGCCTGCACACAGACACCCCCTGCGCCCTGTTTGCCGCCAGCGCCGCCTCCGACAGCGTGCAGCTGGTGATCCAGGTGTCCGCCCTGGGCGCCGATCAGGACGCCGACACCGCCTACCATCTGAGCAAGAAAGCAGCAGATGACTACCTTGCCAGCCTGCCGCTGCGCGCCTGCATCGTGCAGCCCTCGCTGGTGTATGGCAAAGATGGCGTCAGCGCACGCCTTTTCAAAGTGCTGGCCAGCATGCCCTTTGGCGTAAGGTTCGGCAAGGCGCCGCAGCTGGTGCAGCCGATTCACCTGGACGATGTCGTCGCCGCCATCGTCGGCTTGCTGCACCAGCCCTTGCCGGTGGCCGCCAATGGCGCTACGGCGCACCGCATTGCCCTGGTGGGGCCGGCGGCGTTGTCCTTCACCGACTATCTGGCAACGCTGCGTGCCGCGATGGGCATGGGCAAGCTGCGCATTCTGCGCCTGCCCGCGCTGGCTGGCCGCCTGCTGGCCAGTGCCGGCATCGGCCTGCTCGACCGCGACACCTTGCGCATGCTTGACCGCGGCAACAGCGCCGATCCAGCCGCCACCGAACGCCTGCTCGGCCACGCGCCGCGTGCCGCCGCCACTTTCATCGAGCATCCGTCGGCCGAGCGCCTGCAAGCCAAGCTGGGCTGGCTACTGCCGCCCCTGCGCTGGTCCATTGCCTTCGTCTGGATTGCAACGGCGGTGGTATCGGCCTTCTTCTATCCTGAGCAACTGAGCTTGCAATTACTGGAACGCACAGGCGTGCCGCCCGAGCTGGGGCCGCTCATGCTGTACGGCGCCTGCGTTTTCGATCTGGCTCTGGGGCTGGGCATTTTGCTGCTCAAGCGGCGCCGCTGGCTGTGGCGCGCGCAGCTCGCGCTGATCGGCTTTTATACTGTCGTCATTGCGTTCAAGTTGCCGGAGTTTTTGCTCCACCCCTACGGTCCGCTGACCAAGAATTTACCCATGCTCGCCGCCATCTGGCTGCTGGCCCAATGTGAGGAAGAATAAATGTCGTACCTGGTCGTGAAGTGGCTGCACATTCTGTCATCCACATTTCTGTTTGGCACCGGCATCGGCTCGGCCTTCTACATGCTGTTCACCAGCCTGAGCCGGGACGTACGGGCCATCGCCGTGGTCAGCCGCCACGTGGTGCTGGCCGACTGGATCTTCACCGCCACCACTGTTGTGGTACAGCCCGTCACTGGCATCTACATGATCCACCTGGCCGGCTATCCGCTGCAAAGTGCCTGGATCATGTGGTCGATCGCGCTGTATTTTGTGGCGGGCGCATGCTGGCTGCCCGTGGTGTGGATTCAGCTCAAAATGCGCGACATGGCGCAAGTGGCCGCGCGCGACCATACCGAGCTGCCACCGCGCTACTGGCGCTACCTGCGCATCTGGACCGCGCTGGGCATTCCTGCCTTCTTCGCGCTGGTGGTGGTGTTCTGGCTCATGGTCGCCAAACCGGTCTAGCATGGCACTGAAGCGCTACCGCCGGCTGGGCGGCGACTCCGGTGTTGTTGCCTATGCGGTGGGCGACGACAGCATCGACGTCCAGTTCGTTGACGGCACTGTCTACACGTATTCTTACGCCAGCACGGGCCGCGCCCGGGTCGAGCAGATGAAGCAGCTGGCCCAAAGCGGGCAGGGCCTGGCCACCTACATCAGCCAGCATGTGGGCAGCGATTACGCGTCTTCGCGTCCACCCGGCAAGCTGACGCGGAAGCAGCAGCCTCGTTCCTGAGCTGGCAGACATTGCACCTGGCCGCCATGGTGCTGAGCAATCTGGCGCACCAGCGACAAGCCCAGCCCCACGCCCCCGGCTGCCTCGCTGGCACCCGGCAAGCGGTAGAAGGGCTCAAAGATGCGCTCACGCTCGCCCGCTGGCACGCCCGGCCCGCCATCGCACACGTCGAGCACCACGCCGCCGTCTGCGTTGCCGGTCAGGTTTACCTTGACCGGCGTGTCGTCGCCGTAGCGCTTGGCGTTTTCCAGCAGATTGCGCAGCAGGCGCCGCAACAGACGCGCGTCGCCCTGCACGGTCAACTTGCTGACATCGAAGACAGCACCCACGCGACTACATTCCTCTGCCACAATTGCCGCCAGGTCCACCTCGCTGCGGGTGGCGCTGCCTTGGGCACTGGCATCGAGCCGGCTGGCAAGCAGCACTTCATCGATCAGCAAATCGAGTTCGGCGATGTTCTGCCGTAACTCGGCACTGATGGCGGGATTGGCCTGGTCCTGCAGCAATTCCACCGCCATGCGGATCCGTGCCAGGGGCGAACGCAACTCGTGCGAGGCATTGGCCAGCAGATTTTTTTGCGCCTGCACCAGCGCTTCTATGCGTTGCGCCGCGTCATTAAAGCTGCTGGCCAGCAGCGCCACTTCATCTTTGCCCTCAACCGCGACCCGGGTCGACAGTTGCCCGCTGCCCCAGGTGTCGACACTGCTCTGCAAGCGCTCCAGCCGCGAGGTCAGGCGCCGGACCACCGGAAACGCGCCGATGGCGACCACGCAAGCGACCGCGGCCAGCGTCAGCAGAATATTGACCGGAAAGCGGCGCCCGTGCATGCGCTGCCACACCAGCCAGCGCCCGTCGGACAGCTTGAGCGCCTGGGCACCCCGGCTGCCGTCGATCCTGCCGGTGCCGGTCTGATCCGACGGCAAGGGGGGCAACACGGGTCCCACGCCCGCAATCAGTTCGCCCGCCGGCGTGTACAACGCCATGTTGGCACGCACCTTCATGCGCCAGCGCATCAGGGCGCGGCGCTGCTCCTGGGGACTAGCCGAGGCAGGCGGCAACACTTCGCTCGCCACTTCGGCAAAGGTGTCAAAGCCGTTGCGCGCCTCGTCAGTGGCGTACAGCCAGTGCACAACGGCAAACATGCAACCCAGCGCGACCAGGCTGGCCAGCAAGGCCAGATAAATCCGCACATACAGGCGATGCGACAGTGAAATCCCCTTACGCATCCTGCACCTTGGCAAACACGTAACCGGAACCGCGTACGGTGATGATGCGCCGCGGCTGGCGCGGATCATCCTCAATGGCAGCGCGCAAACGTCCGATGTGCACATCGATGGAACGGTCAAACGGTTCCAGCGCTTCCCCTTTCACGGCATCGATCAATTGCTCGCGCGAGAGTACACGGCCGGCCCGTTCAGCCAGCGCCAGCAGCAGGTCGAACTGGTAGGCCGTCAGTGGTTTTTCCTTGCCGTCCACGCGCACCAGGCGCGCGGCGGGATCGATCTCCAGCCGGCCGAACTGCAGGGCCGCCGACTTGGGGTTGCCCGTATCCAGCGCGGGCCGCCGTAGCACGGCGCGCATGCGCGCCAGCAACTCGCGCGGCTCGAAGGGCTTGGGCAGGTAATCGTCTGCGCCCAGTTCCAGCCCGACCACACGATCAAAAGGATCGCCCTTGGCCGTGAGCATGACGATCGGAATCGACTCAAGCGGCGCCCCCATGGCGCGGATGCGCTTGCACAGTTCCAGGCCATCGGCATCGGGCAGCATCAAGTCCAGCAGCACCAGCGCGAACGGTTCGGCGCGCAGCAAAGCCAGCCCCGCTTGCGCGGTGCCGGCGTGAATCACGTCATAGCCATTGCTGGCCAGGTAAGTGACGACCATTGCCGCCAGGCGATGGTCGTCTTCAATCATGAGGATGCGTTGAGCCATGCAGGCGCCGCCCGTGTCAGGTTACAAGAAGGTTCCAGAATACATGGCTTGCGCAATTAACGGTGCATGCGGCCCTGCAAGTGCTTCTGGAAGCGCAGGCGCTGCTCGGGCGTCAAGACCTCGGCCGCATCTTCCACCGCGGTCAGCACGCGCTTGCTCATGGCGTCGGCACGCTGCATCTGTTCTGCGCGCACTTTTTCCAGCGCCACGCGGTCAATCGCTGGCGCCATCAGCAGCGTGTGCAAGCGCTTGTGGGCATCGCGGAATTCGGCGTGCATTGGCTTGAGGTCCGTGAATGCGGCCTTGGCGATCTCGGACAGGCGTGCCTTTTGCTGGGCCGTCGCATCTGGCGCAATGCGTTCAATCATTTTGTCGACGTGCTTGGCCATGCTTTCCGGATCCATTGCGCCGTGGTGACCGCGTCCGCCATGCATGCCGAAACCATGGCCTGCGCCATCGGTGCCAGCCATGCTGCTGCCCGCGAAGCCCGCTGCGCCTACGGCGGCAACCGTGGCGGCAGCAAGCATCCAGCGGCGGCCCGCGCTGCTCTTGCGTGGGGTGGTGGCGGTCGTGTTCTCTGTGTTCATGGTGTGCCTTTCGTTGGGTCCAGCCTCAATCGGGCTGGCATGCTTGTACTGTAGGGCGCCGCTGTCAACGCAGCATTTCTGGTCAGTAAAGTATTGTAAAGACCGATGCTTGATCGGCTTCCATATTTCCACTAATATGGAAATATTATGGAAACCAAACACGTACTCTCGGCCATGGCCGCGCTGGCGCAGGAATCCCGGCTGGCCGTGTTCCGCCTGTTGGTCGAGGCAGGACCGGCCGGTTTAGCGGCCGGCAAAATTGGCGAACAGCTTGGCATTCCCGCGTCCTCGCTGTCCTTCCACCTGAAGGAACTGGCCCACGCGGCGCTGGTGACGGCACGCCAGGAAGGCCGCTTCATGCACTACAGCGCCAACTTCGCCACCATGCAGGACTTGATTGGCTTCCTGACGCAAAACTGCTGCGGCGGCAACCCTTGCCTACCCTGCACTCCCACCAAGGCTGAGCAAGCATGACCCTGGCACGCCGCCTGGTGGCGGAAGGTGTGGGTACGGCACTCTTGCTGGCCGTTGTGGTGGGCTCGGGCATCATGGCCGAACGTTTGGCTGGCGGTAACGTTGCGCTGGCATTGCTGGCCAATGCGGTTGCCACCGGCGCTGGGCTGCTGGCGCTGATTCTGACCTTCGGTGCGCTGTCGGGCGCCCATTTCAACCCTGTGGTCAGCTTGTCCGAAGCCTGGCAGGGCAAACTGGCGCCGCGCGCTTTGTTGCCTTACATAGCGGTGCAATGCGCGGGCGCGCTGATCGGCGTACTGGCAGCGCATGCCATGTTCGGCCTGCCGCTGCTGCAAGCAGCGCAGCACGTGCGCACTGGTCCAGCGCAATGGTTCAGCGAATGCATCGCCACCTTCGGACTGCTGGCCACCATCATCGGCTGTTCGCGCAGCCGCCCCGCCAGTACGCCCTTTGCAGTGGCGGCCTACATCACTGCGGCCTACTGGTTCACTGCTTCCACCTCGTTTGCCAACCCGGCCGTGACGCTGGCGCGTGCAGCCAGCGACACCTTTGCCGGCATTCGCCCGCAAGACGCGCCCGGCTTTATCGCCGCGCAACTGGCTGGCGCTGCGGCAGCGACCTTGCTGTTCTGCTGGTTATATCCTGCGCAAGCGAGCAGCGAAACAAATTGACTGATTGTCATGCATGGTTCGCTGCTTAACTGTCCCGGGAGCCACAGCGGGTTACTTTAAGTCGCATGAAAGCGCATACGAGAAAAGAACGGAAAGCCTACGCCATGCAGCGCATGGCCGAAGCGATCAGCAGGGCGATCGACGCCGACCTGCCTGCCGAGCAAGACAAGGCAGCGCGCTGGGCAGCCGCCTGGGGCATGATCGGCGGCATCCGTTCGCCTGGTGTGCGCCTCAAGCACAGCTTGCTCGCGCGCAGCCACCGCCGCCCTGCGCGCTAGGGCGTGGCCGCCGCCTGCACCTTGACGCAAGGTAGCGTCCTGCCGGGCACAAACCCCAACCGTTCATACAATGACCACGCGCCCTTGTTGCTTGCACTAACGTGCAGGAAGGGCGTGTCGCCATCGGCCAGAATGGCGGCGCTTAGCTGAGCAATCAAACGCCCCGCATGACCCTCGCCCCGGTGGGCCGGATGGGTACACACCGCACTGATTTCACGGTAACCCGGACAAGCCATGCGCTGTCCGGCCATGGCGGCCAGCCGCCCTTGCGCATAATGGCCGATGTACATGCCCAGCTCAGCCGTGCGAGGGCGAAAGAATTCCGGGTAGACCAGGGCCGTCAAGGCTTGCATGGCGGCCCTGTCGTGCACGCCCAGCACCTGGGCAGACGCGCTGTCCGCGTCGGGCTGGCCGCCCCCATACACCATCTGCAGCACGGCAAATTCTTGCAGCACCGTCCAGCCCGCAGGCCACGCTGGCATCGGGCCCAGGAAATACACTATCTCACCGGCGGCAAGGCCTGACGGATCGGTCAGGCTGATCCCATCTTCGGGCACAGCGCAAAACGGCGCCACCTCGGGCAGGAAGCGCAGCATCGCGCCGCTTTGGCGCGCGAAGCCGGCGTGGGTGCTGCTGAGCGATTCCCAGACGGGATTGGACAGGAGGGGATGCATGGCGCTTCAGGCGGCTCGCTGCTGTTGCAGTTTTTCGTACTGCAGGCGCAACAGCTGCGCGCCCCAGACCAGTGCTGCCAGCATCACGATCACGCCGGCGCCAAAGCACAGGCGCGAGATGGCCACCGTATGGTCGAGCCAACCCAGCATGGTCAGCAAGTTGCCCCAGTCGTGAGATTCTTCGCCACCACCGCCCACCAGCGGCAGGCTGCGATCCTGCGCATCGCGAATGTAGGGCGACAGATCGACCAGACTCTGACCTGCCCACCACAGCATGGCGGAGGCGCCAAAGGTCTCGCGCTGCTTGATCAGAAACGCCAGCATCAATCCGAGCGGCATCAGCACCTGGAACAGGCTGCCGCCCAGAATGGTCATGAAGCGGCCAAAGGGGAGGAACAGCACGTGCCCGAATTCGTGAAACGGCAGGATCACGTTGTGCAGGAAAGAACTGCCGATCACTTCCCAGCTCACGCCGTGCAGGGTGAACCAGATGGTCCAGAGGGCAAAGGCGGTCCAGGCCAGCGCCCGTCCGCCGAGGGTGACTTGATCCACCTCGGCCGGCATCTCCAGCAAACGCAGCCGCAGTTGTTCGTGTGCCGGCAGCACGGTTTCATGGACCAGGATCTCGGCCACGGGCGGTAGCACGCCCGCCTGACGGTCCAGATACTTTTGGTACGCGATACCGCACGCGGGACACACGCCAGAGTGCACATGGGTATCGGTCGGCAAGCGCTGATAAGCGCACTTGGGGCAGCGCATGAGGGTCATCCTCTCAGGCTAACTGTTTGCTCAGGAGGAAGCAACCGACCCCACGCCACTGAAACAACGGTTTCGTGCCCAGCCTCAAGACAAGAATTGACATTATGTATTAACGGCATCTATTCTTGACTGATGGTTATGCGATACGCATTGCCGGAAGTCCGACGTGTTTCCCCTTTTTGAGAGGTGGCCTATGCGATCCGTTTCCAATTTCCGTCTCCTGCTCCTCGCACTCTGCTTGCCGGGCATAGCCTGGGGCGCCGAGCCCGAACCGGCCCCGGCACCGGCCGCTCCCGGCGTGGTGGTCAACGCCACCCTGGCTTCGCAATACATATCGCGCGGCTTCCGTCAGGGCTGGGGCAAACCGGCGCTGCAAGGCGGCGCCGACTATGCGCACCCCAGCGGCTGGTCGGTTGGCACCTGGATGTCCACCGTCTCCAACCGCTTCATTGAAAACGGCACCCTGGAAGTGGACCTGTACGGCGGCTACAGCGGCAGCGCCGGCGCGCTCGGCTACAGCATGCTTGCCTACTACTACGTCTATCCGGGGGCCGAATACAAAGCCACCGCCACCACCTACGATTACGGCGAACTGTCCTTCGGCATGACCTGGAAAATGCTGTACGCCAAATACAACTACACCTTCACCCCCGAGTTCTTCGGCATCACCAACGCGCGTGGCACCGGTTACCTCGACGTGGGCGCCAACATCGATCTGGGCGCCGGCATGACACTGCAACTGCATGCCGGCAATGGTCGGGTGGCAGGTGCGGGCAATGACGTATGGAACTGGAACGACGCCAAGATTGGCCTGAGCAAGGCCTACAGCGGTGGCTGGGCGGCCACGGCGGCACTGACCAAGGCCTTCCCCAAGACCTCGATCTACGACAACTACACCCTGGGCATCCCCAATTCGGCTGGCGTGATTGAAAGTTCCAATCCCGGCAAAGCCACGCTGGTGCTGTCGATCACCAAAACATTTTAAGTCCTTGCGGGGAGCAGCATCATGAACTTTGATACCGATGGCGGAGGCGCACGCGGGGCATTGCTGCAGCTCTCGCTCAATACCAAGATTTGCATTGCCGCGACCGGGCTGGTGGTGCTGAGCCTGGGCCTGACCGCGCTCGTGATCGGCTACAAGAGCAGCGCCAGCGCCGAAGCTGCTGCCATGCAGCTGGCGCGTACCTCCTCGCGCGAGGTCGCTGGGGCCGTGCAAAACCGCATCAGCGCCAACCTGGCTGCCGTCAGCAATGTTGCCGACACGATGCGCGCCACCAAGGCCGCCAGCCTGCCGCTGGCGCGCGAACAGATCAATGAAGTGGTCAAAGCCACCCTGGGCGCCTCGGCCGACCTGATTGGCGCTGCCGTTACCTGGGAGCCCGATGCGCTGGACGGCAAGGATGCCGAATACGCCGACAAAAAGCCGCACTACGACGCCAGCGGCCGCTTCATGCCGTACTGGACCCGCAATGCCGCCGGCGAAATGCAGGTCGAGCCCATCGTGTTCGACCCCAAACCGGGCGCCAATGACTGGTACGACATCCCCAAAAAAATGGGCAAGGTCTTCTTTACCGAGCCTTACGAATACCCCATCGGCGGCAAGCCGGTGCTGATGGCGTCGCTGGTGGCGCCCATCATGATTGGCGGCGCTTTCCGGGGCACCGCGAGCGCCGACTTCATGCTGCCGCGCCTGACCGCCATTCTGGCTGAACAAAAAATTATCGAGGGCGGCAAGCTGACCCTGCTGTCGAACGGCGGCCTGTATGCCAGCCATCCGCAGGCCGAGTGGCTGGGCAAGCCGGCGACCAATGTGCCTGCCGCCGGACTGGAAAAGATACGTCAGGGCCTGTCCTACGAATACGAAGACAGCGCCGGCTATCTGCACTTGTTGCAGCCCTTGCACATCCACAAGGATATTGCCCCGTGGAGCGTGGACCTGAGTTTCCCTAAATCCTACGCCACCGCCTCGGCCCGCGAACTGCTGCTCTACACCCTGGGCGTGGCCCTGGTCTGCGCGCTGGCCACGGCGCTGATTTTGGTGCTGGTGGTATCGCGCCTGACCAAACCGCTACGCACCCTGGGTGACACCATGACCGAACTCGCCAGTGGCGATGCAGACCTGCGCGTGCGTCTGGACGTGCAAGGCAAGGATGAACTAGCCATCATCGGCAAAGGCTTCAACGCCTTCGTCGCCAAGATCCACACCGTGCTGCTGCAGGTACACAGCAGCGCCGCCAATGTAGCCACGTCCAGTGCCGAAATCGCGCACGGCAACAACGACCTGTCCGCGCGTACTGAACAGCAAGCCAGCGCGCTCGAAGAAACCGCCGCGTCCGTGGAAGAACTGACCGTGACCGTGCGCGAGAATGCCGACAACGCCCGTCAGGCCAACGACCTGGCCGGCTCCGCGTCTGAAGTCGCGCAAAAGAGCGGCGCCGTGGTGTCCAAGGTCATTGAAACCATGACTTCGATCAACGCCTCGTCGACCAAGATTGTCGACATCATCAGCGTGATCGACGGCATCGCCTTCCAGACCAACATCCTGGCGCTGAACGCCGCAGTGGAAGCGGCGCGTGCTGGCGAACAAGGGCGCGGCTTTGCCGTGGTCGCCGCCGAGGTGCGCAGCCTGGCCCAGCGCAGCGCGGCCGCGGCCAAGGAAATCAAGACCCTGATCGACGATTCCGTCAGCAAAGTTGCCCTTGGCAGCAAGCTGGTCGATGAAGCGGGCAGCACCATGCAGCAAGTGGTGGAAAGCGTCAGCCGGGTCACCCACATCATGTCCGAAATCACCGTGGCCACGGCCGAGCAAAGTGATGGTATTGCCCAGGTCAACCAGGCGATCGGGCAAATGGACGGCGTCACCCAGCAGAACGCGGCGTTGGTGGAAGAGGCGGCAGCGGCGGCGGAAAGTCTGCAAGAGCAAGCCACGCGGCTGGCCGCGGCAGTGAGCGTGTTCAAGCTGGGCGAACACCAGGCCACTGCAGCGCCGGCACCGGTGCGCCGTCCACCGCCGCCCGCCAAACCCGTCGTCGCAAAAGAAACCGCCCGTCTGCGCGCCCCGGCAGCGCCCAAACCCGCCAACAAGCCCGAAGCCGAAGACTGGGAAGAGTTCTAACATCTGGCCTGCACTTGCAACGATCGCGGACGGGGGATCAGTTCGAACATCGTCCTCGCGCAGGCGGGGACCCATGCCACGCTTGCTCCGCCTTACTGCTCGGGCATTCAAGGAAATTGCAAACTATCCCCTCAAATCGTCGCTTCCCACCCTGAGCTTGCATTTCATCCCAAACCGCCGCCCAGCGCGGCGCGGCAAGGCTACACTGGCCATCCCTCGACCAAATCCAGTTCCCCATGCCCCGACGCCTGTCCGCCCTTGTATGCATGACCCTGTTCATATCCTCCACCTGGGCCCAGACCGCACCCGAGCCAGCGCCAGCGGAACCCGCGCCCGAACAAATCCTTGTGGTGGGCCAGCGCCCCGGCCCTGGCTTGTGGAAAGTCACCAAAGGCGAGCACGTGCTATGGCTGTTCGGCACCCACGCGCCGCTGCCCACCAAAATGGAATGGCGCGCCCACGAAGTTGAAACCATCCTGGCGCAATCGCAGGAATTTCTCCAGCCGTCTTCGGCCAAAACGGATATTGGCGTCTTGCGCGCGCTGACCCTGCTGCCACTGGCGATTGGCGTACGCAACAACCCCGACGGCGCGCGCCTGAAGGACGTGCTGCCACCAGAGGTCTACGCGCGCTGGTTGCCACTCAAGGAAAAATACATTGGCCGTGACGACGACCTCGAGCGCGAGCGCCCCCTCTTCGTGGCCGAGCGCCTGAACCGCGCCGCCATGCAGCATGCCGGTCTGGAGAATGATAACCGCGTGCGTGCCACCATTGACGCCATCGTCAAGAAGAACAAGATCAAGGTCACCAGCCCCACCGTGCTGCTGCCGATCAAGGAGCCACGCGCCATGCTCAAAGAGTTCAAAAAATCATCGATGGAAGACGTAGCCTGTTTTACCGCCACGCTCGATCGACTGGAGAACGACATCGAGACCATGCGCACGCGCGCCAACGCATGGGCCGTGGGCGATATCGAGCAAATTCAGAAAATTAGCTTTGTCAACGCCGAGCGGGTGTGCAATGACGCCATGACCAGCAGTCCAGCCCTGCGCGACTCGCCCGAATTCCAGTCGCTGAACGCCCGCATGCAGGAAGCCTGGCTGGCCGCCGCCGACAAGGCGCTTGAGAACAACGTTTCCACCTTCGGCTTGATGTCCATCGGCCGCCTGCTCGACCCGAAAGGGGTGCTGCAAGCCCTGGAAGCGCGTGGCTATACGGTGCAGCGACCGGAGTAGCATTTGCAAGTTGCCGCTCGCTGCCAGTGCAGGTGTAAGCAAACCATTACATCGCCCTCGCGAAGGCGGGGGCCCATTCCACTTTGCCGAATTCGGGCAGTTGGAATAGGCCCCCGCCTTCGCGAGGGCGATGTGGGGTAGTTCCTGTTAGCGCTGCATCAGCACAATGATCTGATCTAGCTTGCCTTCGATGGCACGCAGCGCGGCCAGATGGGCGTCGGCTGCCGCAGGATCGTGCGCGCCACCCCGTTGCTCCTGCTTGAGCTTGTCGCGCGCAGCCAGAATCCGGTTGCGGAAATCGTGGGCATCGACAATGCCCGTCAAATGCATGTCATTGGCCTGGCCGGCGCCGCTGCCAGCCGTTTCAAATTTAAGTGTGCTGAGCTGGAAGTGGCGCAGAATCGGCCCTTCCACGAAGGTCACATCCTGAATGTTCTCCAGCGGAATGGTCTTTTCCACCTGCACCAGAATGCCCTTGCGGTAGCGCAGGGTCCGGTCGCTCAAGTGGCATTCCAGCTTGTCGTAATAATGCTGGGCCCACCAGCGCCCCAGGCCAAGAAACCAGACAATCGCCAGCGGAATGCCAATGATCGTGATCACCATCGTAAAGCCGATCTGCACCACCAGAAACGGCTTGATCAGCGGGTTGATCCGGGCATGGAAAACTGGGTCAGGCGTGCTCATGGTTACTCTCGTCGGCGTGCTTGGATGCACAACAGTGTATCCGCTTTCTCTGGCATCATGCACATCTGCCAACCACCTTTGCAGGAGCTTGCATGCCCAAGGAATTCGACCTGATCGTGTTTGGCGCCACCGGTTTCACAGGCCGCTTGGTAGCCGAGTATCTGAGCCAGCACTACGGCGCCGGCAGCGACATCCGCTGGGCCATGGCCGGCCGCAATGCCGCCAAGCTGGCCGAGGTGCGCACCCTGGTTGGCGCCCCCGACAGCGTGCAACTGATCACCGCCGATGCGGCCGATGGCGCCGCCATGCGCACGCTGGTGGCGCGCGCCAAAGTCGTCATCACCACGGTCGGCCCCTACCAGCTGTATGGCGAAGCCCTGGTGCGCGCGTGTGCCGAAGCGGGCACCGACTACGTCGACCTGTGCGGCGAACCAGGCTGGATGGCGCACATGATTCCCCAGCTGGAAGTGGTGGCGCGCACCAGCGGCGCCCGCATCGTCTTCTCCTGCGGCTTCGATTCCATCCCATTCGACCTGGGCGTGGTATATCTGCAGGAGCACGCGCGCCTGCGCTTTGGCGCGCCGCTGACCACCGTGCGCGGCCGGGTACGCCGAATCAAGGGCGGCATTTCCGGCGGCACCCTGGCCAGCGCCATGGCCACCATCGAGCGCATCGAACGCGAACCGGCCCTGGCCGCCACCATGGCCGACCCGTTTGCCCTCACGCCCGGTTTCAGCGGCCCGCCCCAGCCCGATGGCGACAGCGCCAGCCACGACGACTGGGCGCAATCCTGGACCGGGCCCTTCATGATGGCCACCATCAATACCAAAAATGTGCACCGCACCAACGCGGTGCTTGGCCACCCGTGGGGCAAAGCCTTCCGCTACGATGAAAAGATGATGACGGGCGATGGCGCCAAAGGAGCGCGTCGCGCGCGCAACCTGGCCCGTATGACCTGGCTGCAGAACATCGCGCTTGGCTTCGGTCCCGCCCGTTCCCTGCTGCGCCGTTTCGTGCTGGCCAAACCGGGCGAAGGGCCGGACAAAAAAGCCCGCGAGAGCGGGCGTTATGATTTGCTGTTCATTGGCGAGACCGCGGGCGGCCAGCGCTTGCGCGCCAGCGTGAAGGGTGACCGCGACCCTGGCTACGGGTCCACCTCGAAAATGATCGCCGAAAGCGCCCTGTGCCTGGTAGGCGACCCGGAACGCAGCATGGCTGGCGGCGGCGTCTGGACCGCCGGCAGCGCCATGGGACTGGCACTGATCCCGCGCCTGGAACAATACGCGGGCCTGCGCTTTGCCGTCGAACCCGAGGCGGAACGCCAGTCTGCTTGATGCCTGGCACTGACAACTGCAAGCGACATCAGAATTTGGCGGCCACGCTCATGCCGATGCTGCGCGGCTGCACCCGGTAACCCTGCACAATCGACGCCACCTGCGGATGCTGAATCACGGTATCGGTATCGAGCGCGTTCTTCACAAACACGCTCACATTCACGCGATCAAACGTCATGCCGGCGCTGAAGTCGGCCGTATGGTAAGCCGGGCGCTCGTAATCGGTCTGCTCCGGGTCGAGCGAGCCCTTGCTGGCGCCCACCCAGTGCACACCACCCATCACAAACGCGCTCTTGTCGCCCCATACCGAAAAATTGTACTGCGCACCAATGCTGGCGTTGTACTTCGGCACGCCTTGAATCGGCGCACCGGCCACCGCGCCCACAATTCCGTTCTGCAGGCCTTTGTCGTTCGACAATTCCGCCTTGACCCAGCCGCCGGACGCATTGAGCGTCAGGCCGGCCATGGGTTTGGCCTTGAGTTCAAACTCCAGGCCACGGCTGGTGGCGTCGCCTGCGTTGGCGTTGTAGGTGTAAGCGCAGGTCGGCAAGTACACGCCTTGCTGGATGTTCTTCCACTTCACGTAGAACACATCGGCATTGAAGGTCACGCTATTGTTCAAGAAGCGTGACTTGCTGCCCACTTCATAACTCCACAAACTGTCTGGCGCGTACGTGGGCGGGCCATTTTCGATTCCGTTCGCTGCCAGATCGGGGCCGCAGGTGGTCGGCGGCACAAACACGTTCGACCCGCCCAGGCGGAAACCTTTCGACACGCTGCTGTAGACCGTGTGGGCCGGATCGACTTCCCATGTCAGCGCGTACTTTGGTGTGAACGCTTTCGATGACAGGCTGGAGCTGCCGTTGTTGCCGGCGCCAGCCAGATACAGGCCGTTCTGCTGGTTCAAGGTCGAGCTGCCGCGCAGATAACGCGCGCCCACCGTCAGGTGCAGTGCGGGCGTGAAGTAGTAATTGGCCTCGCCAAAAATCGAGCTTTGTTTTTCGCGATAGTGGAAGGTGCCAAAGAAGGCGTTATCGTTCGGGAAGGCATTGGCCGTGGCGCCAGGCAGAATGTCCGGATCGGACGTGCTGAAGCCGAACTGCGCAAACGTATCGTTGACGCCGAAGATCGGATCGTTCTCCGTAATATTGGTGTGCTGGTTCGAGAAATACACGCCACCCAGCCAGGTCCATGGCGACACCTGCGCATCGTAGGGTCGCGAAGACAGCCGCAGTTCCTGCGAGATCTGGCGCACCTGGTTGTTCAGGTACACCGCCGACGGCAAGCCCGCGACCGCGTCAATCAGCGCAGGCGGCGCAGTGCCGCCATCGTCCGTCGACGTCAAAAAGGTCGACAGCGAATAGCTGTTATAGGCCGAGCCGTTCTGGGTGCGGTCGAACTTGCGCTGGAAATAGCTGGTGCTGGAGGTCAGGTCGGTGCTGCCCAAATCCCAGTTGACGGTCACGTTGGGCGCGAACAAGGTGTCCTTGGACGGCTCGCGCACCTGCTTTTGTGCCTGATAGTTGGGCAGCTCCAGATTAAAGGCGGAAATGTCTTTCGCGTCCACCTTCTGGTAATACAGCGACGGCGTGATGGTCAGCGCGCGCACCGGCTTCCACTTCAGCGCCATGCGCATTTCCTGGTCGTCCACCTTGTTGATGTTCTCGGCCAGCAGCGCGCCGTTGCCGTCGACCTGGTCGATGAAGCCACCCTGGCGCTGCGCTTGCACGCCCAGGCGCAGCGCCAGCTCGTCCTTGATCAGGGGGAAGTTGCCGACCACGTTGGCGGAATAATTGGCGCTGCCGCCCTTGGTTGACGAATATTCACCGTAGGTGCTGAACTCGCGTTCCTTCAGATCCGGCTCGGCCGGCACGAACTTGATGGTGCCGCCCATTGAACTGGCACCGTACAGCGTGGCCTGCGGGCCGCGCAGCACTTCAACGCGGTCGATGTCAAAGAACTTCGGCTCCACCGAGCCCATCGTGTAGACATTGCCGACCGTGATCGACACCTCACCCAGATACACACCGACCGTGGCCGCGCCTGCTGCCGAACTGATGCCCCGCACTTCGATGTTCGAGGTGCCCGGACCGGCGCCACCGTTGCCGCTGGCAGCCGTGAATGAGATATTGGGGACCAGCCGGGTCAGATCGGTGAAGTCGTTCACATGCTGCGCCTGCAGCTGTACGCCGCTGACCGCGGAAATGCTCATCGCCACCTTGTTCGGATCTTCCTGGCGCTTTTGCGCGGTCACGCGCACCACTTCAATCTGGTTTGACTGCGCCTCCTGCCCCCATGCTGCCGAACCAGACAGCGCGCTCGCCGCTGCCAATGTGTATCCGAACGCTGCGGTAGGGCGAAGTTTCATGCGCGGGTTTCCTCAGTAGAAGATGATTATCTTGGTCATTTTATCAGCTTGCTTTTTTAATAAAACAATTATCTTTACATGGCGCGATACGTTGGCAAAACCATACAAACCAGTCGCGCTTACCGCGGCCCAGCCCCCGCGCTCAGCTGTTCCGGAATCAAACCCACGGGATCGAGCACATAGCGGTACATGCTCACATCGCCAAACACGCTGGCACCGCTGTTCTTGTACAGGTCCGTCGCCGAGATGCCGGTGTAGCGGTTCGACCCTGCCGGCGCATCGAACAGAGCGGCGCCCGTGTTCCAGTGCGGCCGCGCCGTGTTTGCAAAGTAATTGCCCTCGATTCTGGCTTGCGCCCCATCGCGCCCGTTGATCGCAAAGTAGGTAATGTCCAGCCAATAATTGTTGTACAAGTGGGCCCGCGTGGCTGCGCCATCGAGCTTGGGATTGCGGCCCGAGGTCTTGTTCCAGAAGTTGTGATGCAGGGTGACGGACGAGTTGTCCACCATGTTGGTGTAGTGATGCTGGCTGCCGCACACGGCTGGATTGCTGCCTTCGAAGCGATTCCAGCTCAGCGTGACGTTGGCGCTGTTCTTGATGTCGACATGGCCATCGCTGATCAGCTTGAAGCGCACATGGTCGATCCAGACGTGGCTGGAGCGGTCCAGGGTAATCCCGTCGCCCCCTTCGACCAGGCCGGGGTTGATGTTCTCGATCGCCAGATTGCGAATGATGATGTTGTGCGCATTGCCCAGGTTCAGACTGGCGCCGATCAAGCGCGCGTCGGGCCCCAGTCCCAGCAAGGTCTTGTTGGACGCCACGGCAATCGTGATCTCATCGCGCGGCCGGTTGTAGCGCGTTTCATTGGCCGAGCCAAGTTCCTTGCAGGTCTGGCTGCCGACCGGAATGCGGTAGGTGGTCTTGCCCGGATCCTGATAACTGGGGCAAGCGACCGCGCACGCGCTCTGGCTGCGGGGCGCCGTGCGGCAATCGATGGTGCTGCCGGCAGCGATCTGCACCACCGCCGGGCTGGCCGACTTGAGCGCGCTGACCAGGGCACTGCACGAAGCCACCAGCTGCGAAGGGGCGCTGCCGCCACCGGTGGTGGTGGCCAGCTTGTCGGGACCGGGCTGAGCGGCAAAACCATCCGGCGCGCCTGCGCAATTGCCGTTGACCGGATTAAAGAACCAGCGCTGCAGAGACGACCCGGTATCGCTGGCCTGCACGATGCGCGCCCCGCTGCCGGTGTCGATGGCCGTGAGTGATTTGCCGGAATGCCGCGCCACCACGTTGTAGCCGCCGGCGCTGGATTTTTTCAGCAGCCACTGCTGGTTCTGGGCCCCGTTCGCAGTCCACTGCAACAGGCGCGCGCCTTCTGCCTGAGAGGCGGCGGCCACATCCAGCAGCAAGCCACTCTGGCGCGCCTGGATGCTCCAATAGTCGTTGCCTAGACTGCGCAGACGGAATTGCTGGTTGCTGCCCCCAGCGTAGTCCCAGACCTGGACCGCGCTGCCGGTCTGGGTCGCCCCGCCAGGAATGTCGAGCACCTTACCCGACGCGCGGCTGGCGATGCTGTACAACTGGCCGTCCAGCACGGGGGCGCTGCAATTGGCCGCACTGGCCTGGGTCGAGAAAAGGAGGAACAGGGCGACGGCAACAGCCGGCATTGGGCGAAGCAAAGCGGTCATGGGAGGGGCGAAAAAAAGTGGAACTGCTAGAATGACAAGATTGCTGCAGAGTCTAGCAGAGCCCCATATTTACGACCGATCACATTTTTCGCACGACCGATACTTTTTAGTTATCGCTCTTTCGCCGGAGTGCTGTCTTAGGCCAGGTCCGCGATCGGCGCGGTGCCGGCCGCGACCGGGCGCGGTTGGCGTGCCATCCGTGCCAGTTGCCACTTGCCATAGCGCTCGTAGGCATACTGGCTCGCCATGCGCGGCAAAGCCTGCAACAGACGGCCCTTGAGCAGTGCGTTGTTGGCCGATGTTGCGGCCATGGGCATGCTGGCGGCAGCGCCGATCCCGCAGGTGTCGAACAAGTCACGGCGCGCATCGAGATACGCAGCCACCTGCTCAAGGCGTCGCTGGTTCAGGCGGTTGCGCCGCATTTCGCGCATGGTGAAGTCGCCGCACTGCACGTACTCGAATGGATGGGTCAGAATTACCACCTGCTCGATGCCTGCACGTTGTGCGCGCTCGAGCAAGGTACGGGTTTCGGCAAAACTGGTGCCGGTAATCGTCAGCGTTTTCAGGTGCTGCTTGCCAAACATGTCCCAGTCGCTGAAGGTCAGGATCGGGCATTCAATCACCCCGTGGCGCAGATGGCGGCCGCCATACAGCTTGTAGTCCGGATCGCCGCTGTCAAAGATGGCCACGCCAATATTCGAACTATAAGGAATGCCCGCGCGCGCGGTGGCCCGGTACAGGGCCGCGTCGTGCTGCAGGCTGGCACTGCGAAACACCGTCGGCGCCGGAATGCCCCAGCCGGCAAAAATCGCCATTGCATCCTGGATCAGCGCCAGCGACTCATCTTCGTCGCGCCCAAAAAAGGCGTCCACGCGGCTCTTCTGACCGAGGCGCTCTTTCCAGTCCTCATGCTGGAACAGATGCCAGCACGGATGGACATGCAGCTGCACCTCGTGCCCGGCGCCATGCAGGCGCTGGGCGATGGGCGCCATCGGATCGTGCTTGAAATAGTGCTGCTGCAACGCTTCGACAAAAAACGTGGCAGTGATTCGATGGCGTTCCAGACAATCGAGGATGAAACCCAAGCCCTCGGACTTGCCCTCCACGTCGCACCAGACCCGCTTTTCAGCGATCGGAACATTGCGCGTGTCAATGAACGCGCCGCCGATGCTGAATTCCGTATCGACGCTCAGGCAGACTTTGGTTTTCATAAACACAAATTTCTTAGTAGAAAATACTTGTAAGTATAGTCCTACAAATCTGTGCGGAATAGTCCTAGTCAAAAAATAATGAACTTATTTTTTGTGCATGAGCTTGCAAAGCAACAATCTAGTCGGCGGTCCACCCATGACGACGGTCGCAGGCTTCGACCGGGACCAGGATGAAGCGTTCGGACAGCAGGTAGACATCGGCCCGGCTGCGCAGTTGCCGGTACAACGGGCTGTCCTCGGCGCGGCACGCGGCCGATGCAAAGCTGGTGGCAAGGCCAATACTGTCCGGATAGCGCTGCAGCAAATCCTCGTAGGCAGCGCGCAAGCGCGGCCAGCCCGGCAACGACGCGCGCTGCGGATCGAATCGCATCCGATTGCTGCGATCTGCCTGCAGGTACAGGCGTGCGTACATGCCACTGCCTTCGAACTGCCTGGTCAGCGCCACCGCCTGGCCGGCGAAGGTGTCAAACGCGGCGCCCGTGTACGCTTCGCTCATGCTGAGATACAAGGGGTGATAGCGCGGAAAGCGCTTGCTACCTTCGGCAAACAGCGCACGTGCCTGGGGCAAGGCGGCGCGCTCTCTGGCCACGGCAATTGCCAGCTCATACCAGAGCGGGCTGCCGCGCATGGGCGCTTTCAAGGTGCGCAACAAGGCGGCCGCCTGATTGAGCCGCT
This sequence comes from Massilia sp. CF038, assembly GCF_900129765.1. GTDB lineage: Bacteria > Pseudomonadota > Gammaproteobacteria > Burkholderiales > Burkholderiaceae_D > Telluria_A. Next base: position 356,964 of record NZ_FQWU01000003.1, on the reverse strand, counting down.
CGGCAGCAATCGCCTGCGCCTCCGGCCCTGGTACGGCATGCGGGTCATTCCCCTTCACGCGCAGCGCGTACACATACCAGAGCTGGGCTTGGGCGATCTGCGCCGCCAGCGAGCCCGGTTTGCGCTTTTGCCAGCTTGCCAGCACGGCGCTGTCGGCAGTCAAGTTGGTAAATGCGCGCGTCAAGCCTGGCAAGTACAGGGCCAGTTCCCAGCTGCCATCGTCGAACTGCTTGCCGCCGTCGCGCCAGCGCGCAAAGGTGGCTTCGAGCGCATCGAAGTCGGCCCGTTCGTAAGGCTGGACCACGGCCGCGGCCTGGGCATCGTCAATGACGGTCACGTCCGGGCAGGGCCGCGCGGTTCTGGTCACGCTGTCCACGCACTCGAAAGCGTCGAAATCCGTGCCGGGCACGCGCGGAAAAGCGTGGCCCCGTTCGATCCTGGCCCCGGCATTGGCATGGGCGCACCATGCCAGCAGCAGGCAGGCGGCCAGACTGGCGCGCCTCATCGCGCCGCCTTCTTCTTCGCAGCGGCCGGCCACTGGTGGCGCCGATCACAGGCTTCCACCGGCACCATGGTGAAGTAGCGCTCCATCAGGTAGTCACCGAGCTGGGTGCGCAGCTTGCGGTACAGGGGCCCGTCATTGGCACGGCAGGCCAGCGAGGCATACTGATTAAGAATATTGTGGCTCTTGGGGTGGCGCGCGAGCAAATCGGCAAAACCGGCGTTCAGCTTGGTCCAGCTTGGCACCGCGTCCTCCTTGGAACGGAAGGGCAGATCATGCACCGAATCCATGGTCCAGAAGATGCGGGAATACATGCCCGGCCCTTCGAATCCCTTCGACAGCACGACGGCCTCGTCGGCAAACGCTTCAAACTGCGCCACGCTGCCGCCCCATTTTGGCTCGTAGGCATGGGCCATCGATAAAAAGATCGGGTAGTACTGCCGGTGAAGCGTCAGCGCTTCATCAAAAATGCGCCGGGTTGCCTCTTTCGATTCCGACTCCGCCGCCAGGTCAATACGCAGCGTGTACCAGGCGGGAAATTGCTTGGCCTGTGGTTTGATTTCTTCCAGCACCGCCTTGGCTTTGGCGATGCGTTCACGGTACAGATCCCAGCTTTCCTGCCGCACCTCGGAGGCAAAGGCGGTGCCGCGCGCATTCCAGGCATACGCATGCCAATACACCGCTTCGGTCAGTTTGGCCGCAACCGACGTCGGACGCGCGCGCTGCCATTTCTGGATGCGGACCAGATCGGCGTCCCACCGTTCCCACGTCGTTATCATTCGGGACAGCGTGCCGAAATAGTATTTCAGGTAGGGCACGCCATCGTTGAACTGCTTTTCGCCCGACGCAACCTGATCATAAATGGCGTCGAGCTCTTCGAAGTCGTGTCCATGGAACGCAATCTCCACCGGCGCCGTCCCGTAGTTCTCTTTGAAGGAGGCTTCAGGACACTCGACCGCTTTGCCCGATTCCACGTCAGTGCATTGCAGCACGGGCGCTTTTGGTCCATTCGAAAACGTGGTGCTTTCCTTGATGGCAGCCTGAGCAGACAAAGACAGAACGGCAAGCACCAGGCAGGACGCCCGGCTGGCACGGGCAAAACGCGAGCAGGAAGAAATCATAAGAGAGGAGGGCAAGAGGAAAGGGAGAGGTGGCGCTTAATGCGCCAAAGAAACGTTATTCTAACATTAACATCCTGAAGCCACGATCCGGAATCAGTCCTGGTCAGGGTTGTGGCTGGAAAGCATGCTGCATGGTCCAGCGGGCCACTTGCCGGCCCAGGGTCACGCCGGCCACCGTCGCGTAGCGGAAATGCATCCCGCCATAAATGCGCGCGACCGTGCTTTCATCGGCCAGGGCGCTGGTATTGGCATAGTGGCGGATGGTGCCGGTGACTTTGCTGTCCCAGTCGAAGGCCACCTGATCGGTACCGTAGTACTGCTGCAACAGTTCCCCGATGGTGCCAGATGAACAGGCATGCCCGGCCGGGTATTCCGGATGGTTAGGCGTCGCCAGCACCGGCTTCCAGTCGGGATCGGCGAGTGTTGCGGCATTGCCGTCCTCTGCCGCCAGGGGTATGGCGGACTGCGGGCGCCAGGTATCGTAGTGGTACTTCGCTTCCATGCAGGCGGCCATGGCATCGGCGTAATTGGTGTACAGGGCCGCCATCAGTCTGGCAGCTGCGACCGGGTCGGCTGTGGTCCGCGCAAAGCGCCCCAGGTTGCGTGTGACTTGAACCGGCGGCAATTCAGCATGAAAGCGTGCTGTTTCAAGCTGTTCGGCGGTACGCAGCAGGCTGGCCGTTCCGCCCAGCGCCTTGACTTCGTTGAAGTCGGCAGCGTACTCGCTGCTGGTCAGTGCGGGCGCGGGCGCCGGCCGGAACTGGGCCAGGCTGCGCAGCACAAAGGGCTTGATCGAAATCCAGTCGCGCAGGATCGGATCGCGGCCCCGGAACTGCCCGGGCGTGCCCCCAGGCGCATAGACAGGCAACTGCGTGGCCCGTCCATCGCGGGTGCGCCGCTGCAGGTGGGCGGCGGCGGCGGCAGCACCCAGACTCAGCCCGCTGACCTTGGCCGGGCCCTCGGGAATCGCCGCAACAAACTGCAGGTAGGCATTCTGGTACACGCTGACGCGGCTGGGGAACAGGGCCAGCAGCACCTGATAGGCCGCGGCGGCGGTTGCGGCATCGAGCGAGGCATGGGGTGACGGCGCATCGGGTCGGTACAGAAACGGACGATAACGCGGCGCGATGGCCATCGCCGCGTCGTACATGGCCAGATGCAAGGTCGCCATGTCGGCCGGAAAAGCGGGATGTTGCTCAGCTTCCGTTCCCGCAGCCGAAGCGGCCGCAGTGACCGTAGCCGCGCCAATATCGTGCCAGTAAGCCACCGCATTGGTCTGGTCCGCCACCAGTACCACCGCTGGCACCGGGCGCAGCGGCGCGTGGCTGCACCCGATCAGGGACAGCGCGCACACAAGCACGCACGCTAAAGAGCGGAACCGTACGACATAAGCCATGGCAATCCTCCGGAATGCGCAGCGGTGAAATTGCCGCCTCACCCAAGGATAGTGCCGACTTAGCAAATGTACAAGTGCGCAAAACGTGCACCCCGCTGCACGCAGAAGCAGTTTAATGAAATTCATACCCGCAAAATTCGCAGCATTCATGGGCAAGATTCATAAACCCATGCAAGTTTCAGCCGTTTTGTACCTCGCCTTCAAGGCTACCATTCTGCACAACCCACAAAATCGGAGTGCGCTATGACCAGTCTTACTTTCCCCGCAGCCAGCAAGCCACGGCATGTGATGGACGACCGCTGCCCGCATTTCCCGGGCCTGCATGCCGATTACCCGCGCCGCCGCCAGACGTCGCGCGCGCTGGTGATCGAGGCAATACGCTTTCGGGCCTGAGCCCGGCACTTTGGAGAAGTGAACATGTTCGATCACATTAAGTTTGGGGTCAGCGACTACGCCGCCAGCAAGGCGTTCTTCCTTGCAGCCCTTGCGCCACTCGGCGTGCGGGTGGCAGCTGAAGGCGATCCCGCCTACGGCGTGGAATTGTGTGCCGACGCGCGCGCAACCCTGTGCCTGTTCCAGACCAACGAAAAGCCGGCCCATCTGCACTTGGCGTTTGCCGCGTCGACGCCCCAGCAAGTGGACGCGTTCTATCATGCGGCACTGGAGGCTGGCGGGCGGGACAATGGGCCACCCGGTCTGCGCCCTCAATACCATGCACACTACTATGCAGCATTTGTCATCGGCCCCGACGGCCATAATATCGAAGCGGTCTGCAGCGATCCTGTGGTGGGGTATTGACGAAGGGCGCGCCGTCGACGCGCCGCTCGCGTTGACGCTTTGTCCAGTGGTAAGCTATCACCGTCGTCACCTCCAACCTGAAGGAATTTTATGAAACCGCTGTTTTCCTCCGACGAAGAAGCGCAACCGGCATCGGCGCCGCCTGCGGCCGCGCTCCCCAGCCTGGCCCCGCTGCTCGATCCCGCCGGTACCACGGGCGCTTTGCCAGCCCTGCGCCCGGAGGCCGACGTAACGCCGATGGTGCGGGTCGATATTTCCGGTATTGACGACAAGGCCATCGAGTCGCTGGGCGGCTCGACCGGCACCGGCGTGGCCAAGGTCTCGGCCAAGCTGCTTGGCACCGTGCGCGCCTCGGACGCCGATGTGTTTGGCGCTCAGCTCAACGAACTGATTGCCACCTCCAAGGGCCTGGACCCGGCCAAGCTGCGCTCTGGCGGCTTGCTCTCGCGCGTGACCAACCTGTTTGGCTCCGTGAAAGAAAAAATGCTGTCGCAATTCCAGGTGGTGGAATCGCGCATGGATACCCTGGTCAGCGAAATGACGCGCCACGCCAATGTGCACAAGGGCCGCATCCACGACTTCGACGAAATGTACAAAGGCCTGGAAGTGTATTACCAGGGCCTCGATGCCGACGTCAAAAAAGGCGAAGGCTGGATCCTGCAACTGCAGCAAGCCGTGGCCCAGTTGCCAGCCGCAGCCAATGCCTTTGAAGCCCAGCAGGCCACCGAACTCAAGCGCCGGCTCGAACGGCTGGAAAAGCGCGTCGACGACTTGCGCCGCGCCATGCTGATGGCCACCCAGATGGTGCCGCAAATTCGCCTGTCGCAAGACAATGCGCGCGCGCTGACCGATACCTTTACCGACATCGTCAACGTCTCGATTCCCGCCTGGCGTAATGTGTTTTCGCTGTACCTGCTGCAGCTCGAAGCCAAGCAGAGCGCGGCCGTGGCCAATGCCGCTTACGACGCGACTGACGCGGCCTTCCGCGCCCAGGCAGACATGCTGCTTGAAAATACCGAGACGGTCGCGCGCGCCAAGCAGCGCTCCCTGGTCAGCCTGGAAACCGCGCAGCACGTGCAAACCCAGCTCATTACCGCCTTCGACAAGCTGGAACAGATCTCGAAAGAAGGCCAGCAACGACGCAAGGACGAATTGCCCAAGCTGCAGGCGCTTGAGCGCGAGCTGATCGAGCGCTTTTCGCCACCCGCGCCCTGACCTTAAAATAGCCAAATACATCGTCCTCGCGAAGGCGGCGGTGCGACGCCTCGCGACCTATAACACTGTACCGAAGTTGTTCAGCGTGCTATGGGTCCCCGCCTTCGCGAGGACGATGTCTGCACTTAGCGCTCACTACGCCTAAAATATCTATTTCACCATCCAAGGAAAGTCCATGTCGACGACGCTCGAAACCGGCCACCGGATCAATCTCGAAAAAACCGCCCCTGGCTTGAAAAAGGTGCGCATCGGCCTCGGCTGGAACGTCAATGCCACTGACGGCCAGGCCTTTGACCTGGACTCGTCCGTCTTCCTGTGCCGCAAGAACGACGCTGACGAGCCAGTCATGCTCAGCAACGCCCATTTCGTCTATTACAACCACACCACCTCGCCCGACGGCGCCGTGGTGCATTCGGGCGACAACCGTACCGGCGACCGCGATGGCGACGATGAAGTCATCACCGTCGACCTGGCCAAAGTCCAGCCCGAAGTGGTCGAAATGCCGATCGTGGTCACCATCCATGACGCCGAAGTGCGCAAGCAGAACTTTGGCCGCGTGAACGGTGCTTACGTCAAGGTGTACAACGACGACACGGGCGAAGAACTGGCCAGCTACAACCTGAACGAAGACTACTCCGACAAGACCGCGCTGCAATTCGGCTCGCTCTACCGTAAAGATGGCGAATGGCGCTTCCAGGCCGTCGGCGCCGGCTTCAAGCTCAATCTTGCCACCTTCATTCGCAAGCTCGGCGGCACCGTCTGAGGACGGCTGCAGGGCGCCTGATTCCGACTGCACGATGAGCAATCAGCCGCCCAAGGCCTTCGATTTCGGCGAGGACCCGGTTCCCGAACCCGCCACGCCCGCTGCGACGCCGCGGGCATTCGACTTTGGCGAGGAGCAAGCGGCTCCGGCCGCTGGCACGCCCCCCAAGGCGCTCTCGTTCGACGATATGCCGGAAAGCGCCAGCGCCGCACGCATGCCTCCCAAGCCGGCCACGCCCAAGCCTTTGTTCGACAGCGAAGACCACCCAGCCGTGCGCGATGCCCTGGCCAGCGCGCGCGTTGGCCATCCGGCCTTGTTCGACCAGTCGGAACAGCGCCTGGCAGCCTTGTTCCGGCGCCTGCTGCCAGTCAGGCTGTCGCTCGTGACCGAATGGGCCGAACAGCCCTTGATGGAGCAGGCCGCGCTGTTGCAGCCCATGACCGAGCTGGTGCGCCAGTTTGCGAAGATGGAAGTGCCAGCCTTGCTTGATGCAGCACTTGAAAGCACGCGCCCGCCCAGCGGCGTGTTCGGCAAACTGTTTGGCCGGCCGGCGGCGCCCGCCGAGTTCAAGCCGCGCCTGCTTGCCGCGCGCAGCCAGTTGCAACAACTTATGCTCGACAGCGAGCTGGCCACTTCCGACCTGGATGCGTCGGCCAGAAACCTGACCTTGCACTGGGTCGCACTGGCAGTGGTGTCCGATCTGGCCGCCCGCGCCCACGATGCAACCTTGCTCGACGTACTGCAGCAGCGCCGCACCCTGATTCAGCAAGCCGTACGCCAGGCCGAACTGTCGATCCTGCAAATGGGACAGGTGCGCCAGCAGGCAGCCGATCTGATTGTCCAGGTATCGTCGTTCCTGAGCGTGACCTTGCCTGCGCTGGAAATGGCGCAGACCCAAAATAACAAGCCCTCGACCTAGCCATTGCAAGCCCCTTTCAACCGACAAGGAACCACCATGAGCAACGCTCGCACCCCTGACCACCCGATCGACCCGCAATTTACCGAGCGCTGGTCGCCGCGTGCCTTTGCCGACAAGCCAGTCACCCATGAACAGGTGCTGACTGTTTTGGAAGCGGCGCGCTGGGCGCCGTCAGGCTCCAACTTGCAGCCATGGCGCTTTTTCTACGGCGTACGGGGCGAGCCGGAATTCGATACGTTGCTGAGCCTGCTGGTGCCATTTAATGAAGGCTGGGCCCGCAATGCCGGTGCGCTGATGATCATTGCCTCCGTCACCTCCTACGACGGCACCCGCCCCATCCGCACCCACAGCTTTGACGCCGGATCGGCCTTCATGTCGCTGAGCTTGCAGGCGCACGCCATGGGTCTGGTGGCGCACGGCATGGCTGGGGTGGAATACGACAAAGTGCCGCTGGTGCTGGGTATGCCGGACAATCTGCAGGTCGAGGCAGCCGTGGCCATCGGCTACCAGGGCGATGCGGCCAGCTTGCCCGACGCGCTGCGCCAGCGCGAAACGCCGTCGCAACGCGTACCGCTTGATGAGCTGGTATTCAAAGGCCGCTTCAAGGGCGAAATCAAGGCACCCGTTTAAAACAGCTCGTCCAGCATCAAGTGGAATGCCAGCCTGGCTTGATCGGGCTGGGTCACGCCGTATTGTTGCAGGAACCTTTTCTGCAAGGCGGGACCAAACTCGCTCAGGCAATTCCATGCGATCGCCAGATCCTGGTAGCGGTCTGCAATGCCGACGCGTCCGGCATCGATGCAGCCGCTGACCTTGCCATCAACGATGAACACGTTGTCGAGCGAATAGTCGCCGTGGGTCACCACCAGGTCTGGCGCGAGCGGCAACAAATCCTGCATGGCATCCCATACTTGCTCCGCCGACCAGCCCGCGCGTTCATCGTCAAAGTCGTCCGCATCCACCAGGCCGGCATCGATGCGCGCGCGCGCCAGATGCAAACGATGTGCATGCGCGCTCGTAAACGGGCAGGCAGCCACCGGAATGGCATGCAGGCGGCGCAAAAAGTCGGCCAGCGCGTCGACGACAGCGTTGCCCGAGCCGGCCTGATCTGACATGAGCTGGTAAGCCGTCTTGCCGGGCATCGCGCTCATCAGCAGCCATGCCCCGTCCGGGGTAGCCACAAACTGCACGATCGCAGGCACGGCGATGTGGCCGGCCAGCCAGCGCAGCCTGGCCATCTCGCCAATTACGTCGTCTGCAAAGACGCCCTGGCCGTGCTTCAAGAACAAATCCGGCGCATCCGACTTGCCATGCAGCCGATATACGGTTCCGCCTGATTCACCAACGGTATCGCGTGCCCAGGCATATCCATCCACGAGACTGGCGATGTTTGCCGGGATCGGCTGAGGCACACACATTTCTTCACGATCGTGATCCATTGCTCTCCTTGTGTTTGTTTCCGCACTGAACGGATTTGCATCGCGGCATATTCTGAAAGACATAAATCCCTTTTGCAAGATTGAACCATGGCTACCATTACCTCCGCGCGTCCTGTTGCTGATATTGACGACGCGCCACCGCCGCCCAAGCGACGCCGCACTGCCTTCCTGTCGCTCGCTGCGTGGCGCCAGTTCCTCAACGTGGCCAAACCATACTGGCTGGGCGAGGAAAAAAAGACCGCCTGGGTCTTGCTGACGCTGCTGATCGTGCTGATGCTGTTTGAAACCAAGTTTGCAGTCATGCTCAATAACCAGGCTGGCGAGATGACCTCGGCACTGGCGGCAAAAGAGGGCGACCGCTTCTGGGCTTCGGTGCGCGCCTGCCTGTTTGTACTGGCCTTTGCCGTGCCGATCTACGCCTTCTATTACTACATGCGCGACTTGTTCGCCAATAAATGGCGGCGCTGGCTCACCGGCCGCCTGCTGGACGGCTACCTGAAGGAGCGCAAATACTATGCCCTGGGCGCGGACAGCGAGATGGACAACCCCGACCAGCGCATCAGCGAAGACATCAATACCTTCACCGGCCGCTCCATCAACTTTTTGCTGATCTTCCTGGGTTCGGCCATGCAGCTGGTGGCGTTCAGCGCCGTGCTGTGGTCGATTTCCCATCTGCTGGTGGGCGTGCTGGTGGTGTACGCCCTGGTGGGAACGGCCTTTGCGCTGTATGCCTTCGGCAACCCCTTGATCCACCTGAACTTCTGGCAGCTGCGGCGCGAAGCGGATTTCCGTTTCAGCCTGATGCGCGTGCGCGAGAATGCCGAATCCATTGCCTTCTATCGGGGCGAAGCGCAGGAGCGTGCCCACATCGACAGCAAGCTGAACCGCGTGATCCAGAACTTCGACAAGCTGATCAAGAAGCAGCGCTCGCTCAACCTGTACCAGCGCACCTTCAGCCAGCTGACGCTGGTGCTGCCGGCGGCAATTCTTGCGCAAAGCGTCTTGTCTGGCGAGCTGGAAGTGGGCAGCGCCACCCAGGCTGCCGGCGCCTTCACGGCCGTGCTTGGCGCGGTGGGCGTCATTGTGGATAACTTTGAAAGCCTGAGCCGCTTTGTCGCCGGTGTGGGTCGCCTGCAGGCATTGTCGGACAAGATTCTGCCCAACGGCATACACGAAGCCCCCGGCGAGACCAAGGCAGCCGGGATCGAACTGCATCCCGGTACCCAGCTTTCGCTGGAAAGTCTCACCCTCCATCCGCCGCTGTCGGAACGGGTACTGATCAAGGAACTGAGCCTGGTCTTACAGCCCGGTGATGCCCTGCTCATTACCGGCGACAGCGGTTGCGGCAAGAGTTCCTTGCTGCGGGCAATTGCAGGGCTGTGGCAAACGGGGAGCGGCCGGATCCATCATCCACCGCTGGAAGATTTCTTCTTCCTCCCGCAGCAGCCTTACCTGCAACACGGGTCGCTGCGCAGCCAGTTGATTTATCCCAGTGCTACTTCCGACCTGAGCGACGAGCAATTGCTGGCCATTCTGGACCAGGTGTACTTGCCCGAGCTGGCCGAACGCGTGGGCGGCTTGTCTGCCGTGCAGGACTGGGAAAAACTGTTGTCCGTCGGCGAGCAGCAGCGCATGGCATTTGCCCGCGTGCTGGTGCACGCACCGCGCATCGTCATTCTGGACGAAGCGACTAGCGCGCTTGACAGTGGCAACGAATCAGCCCTGTACGGGCGCCTGCGCGAAAGCGGCGCTACCCTGATCAGCATTGCGCACCGGCCAGCCGTGCTGCGGCATCATACCCATGTACTGCACTTGCAGGGTGAGGGTGCATGGGCGCTGCATGCGTCGGGCGATTTCCAGTTCAGCGACGGCAGCAACGACGCGAGCCATGAAAAGGACAAGGGCGCCATGCCTGCACAGGGGACGGTCGCCGCCGCAGCCGCGTAAGCGCCCTGCGCGTTTTGCGGACAAAAAAAAGGCGCCCCGGGTGGGGGCGCCATGAACGGTCAACAGAGAGAAATCAAACAGGCCTTACTTGCGATACACGCGCACCCAGTCAACCTTCATTTGGTTCGGGAACACCGTCGCGCCATCCGGGCTGCCAGGCCAGTTGCCGCCTACTGCCAGGTTAAACAGCAGGAAGTACGGCGCATGGAATTCCGATGTGCCGTTGACGCCGCCGGCAATATTCACTTCGTGGAACTTGTTACCGTCCACATACCAGCGGATCGCCGACGCATCCCATTCCACGGCGTACACATGGTATTGGCCGAAGTCCAGGTTGCCCGATGGGCCGCCATAGTTGGCGTAATTGTTGTTTGCGTCCGACCAGTGGATGGTGCCATGGGTCATTGCTTCCGAGTTGACGTGCTCCATGATGTCGATCTCACCGCTGGCTGGCCAGCCCACCGTGGCGATGGAGTTACCCAGCATCCAGAACGCAGGCCAGGTACCCTTGCCGGTCGGGATCTTCATGCGCGCTTCCATGCGGCCGTACTGCCAGCTGGCTTTGTTCTGCGTGGTAATGCGGCCTGAGGTGTACTGCTTGCCGTTGTAGGCCTCCTTGCGCGCTTCAATCACCAGTTCGCCACCGGTCACCCGGATGTTTTCCGGTCGCGCAGTGTAGTACTGCAACTCATTGTTGCCGCCGCCATTGCCGTTGACTTCGATGTTCCATTTCGAGCCGTCCAGGGCGCTGCCGTTGAACTCGTCCGCCCATGCCAGCGTCCAGCCCGAAGGCGGCGTGGTGGGTGGCGTCGTTGGCGGGGTCGTGGTGCCGCAGCTGGCGCCGGCAATACTGATCCAGTTCAGGTTGAAGCCTGCATTGCTGACAAAGGTGCCCAGGTTGTAGGTGCCAGCGTTCACATTGATGGTGCGCTGGACGGTGGTCCAGTTTTGCCAGCCGCCCGTGGCCGGTACGGCCGTGGTGCCCAGCGGGATGGTGCCGGCATTCAGATCGGCGGAAATCACGCCGCCTGCCGACGGGGCCGCGACGCGGTAGGCCAGGGTGTAGGCCCCGGTTGTGGGGAAGGTGATGTTGTTGTGGGCCAGCCATTCGCCGTTGGCGGTCCACGCCACGTTGTAGCCGCCGCCAGCGTCGGTAGTGGCTTCGATGTCGACGTTGTCGGTGCGGTACTGGTTGCCCGTATTGCCTGCGGTGGTGTCAAAGGCGTTGGAATAATTCTCGGCCTGCAAAGTACAGGTGGAGGCAACGGTCGTGCCGCCGCCGCTGGCGCCGGTAGTCGCCTGCAGCCATGCCGTGTCGAGCGCGCCATTGCCACTGGCAACGGTGAAGAAGTAGCGGACCACGTCGCCTGACTTCAGGTTCGGCACCGTGTAAGTGTTATTGCCGCCGGAGGCAGTCATGCGGACATTGTTCTGCCCGCCGCCGTTGACGGTGTAGTGCAAATCAGCCCAGGCTGCGCTGTTGACATAAAACTGGATGGAGGTGGAGGCAGGGTTGTAGCCATAGCTGGCGCTACCTGCGGTGCCGGTCTGGGCCAGATAGACGGGGGCCTGCGCCGAGGGAGTCTGACTTGGCGAATTGTCGCCACAAGCGGCCAGGGTGCCGGCAGCCACAATGGATGCCAGCAAAATGTTAAGCGTCTTCATCTTCATGTTGAAAGTCTCCGAATTTATTTTGGGTTTTGACGTTCGGGCTACAACCGCTTCCAGCCGATATGGTCGGCACCAGAGCTCTCCGTGGAAGCGTTTCCACGAGCGTTGAGTATCTAGCACGTTTGACGGATTGTCAAAACTTGGACCGGGAAGGGGAGAAATTCGGGATGGTTGTGTGGTGTTTTCGCCAAAGTTGCCTAACGGTATTAGGCAGGCGAAAGCAAACATGGCCCTCGGACGGAGGGCCATGTCGTAACAGCATTAATACCGGTAGCGATTATCCGGGCGGCGGTCGTAGCGGTTGCGCACGCCATCGCCGTCCATGTCGCGGTCATAGCGATTGGGAACGCCGTCGTTGTCGAGATCGCGGTCATAACGGTCGGCGATACCATCGCGGTCAAGGTCGCGGCGTCCGCGGCGGTGCTCACTGCCATACCCGCTGCGCTCGCCCCACTGGCGCTGCTGGACGTAGCGGTCGTCGCGGTAATAGCGGGGCGCTGGTGCGTAGACATAGGCGGGCTGATAGTAGCGCACGCGCTCATGCGTGGTATAGCCAGCGTGGCTGTACACCGGGGCGCCGGCATTGATGGTGACGCGCACCCGGCTGTCAGCGCTGGCAGACAGGGGCAGCAGCGCGGCTGCACTGAGGGCGGTGATCATGGCAATGTTGAGAAGGCGTTTCATGTGTGTCTCCGTTTGGAATCTCGATGGGTTCAATATAATTCCGATCCGATCAGCACGGTGACTCTGAAGCAGATTCTTACAAGTGAAACAAAGCTCGCATGCCTGCCCCGACCAACCGATTGACCGCACCGGATGCACGGCTCGGCGCATTTGACTGGACCGCCCTCCGCCGAACGCCTAAGGTCACCACTTTCTGACCTCGGGACTGACCATGCGCGTTCTACTATCCTTCCTTCTTTTCGCCTTGTGCCTGCTTGGCCCGGCCCACGCTGCGGATCGGTCCGTCGCCCGCGCGCACGCGGCAGACGTTGCGGCCATCCACAAGGTGGTCGAGCAATTTAAAACCGCCATCATCGCGCATGACGGCAAGACGCTCGCCGGCCTCTTCCTGCAGGACCACGACAGCTGGTTGTCGGTCGCCGATGCGGCGCTATGGCCCGAGATAAAGGCGCGGAATCCGCAAGCCCGCAAGGTGGTACCATCGAGCTGGAAAGAGTTCTCCCAATACATTCAGAATTCAGACAAACCAGTTGAAGAGCGCTTCTACAACGTGCGCATCGATACCAATGGCGCAGTGGCGTCGGTGTGGTTCGATTTCGACTTCCTCGTTGACGGCAAGGTGAGCAATCGCGGCAGCGAGAGCTGGCAGATGGTGCGCGCAGAAGAAGGGTGGAAGATCAGCTCGATGCTGTTTTCGATGGGTGACTGAACGATCGCATTCCAGGACCCCCACGTGAAAATAGAAACACCCCTGCTTGTTCCCGTGCTTGCCGCATTGCCAGTGTGCGCCTGCATGGCCATTCTCGGCTTGCCTTCCTACGGCCATGGGCATGTTGTGGCCTTCCGTTCGCTGTTTTTCGTCGGCTGTATGGCGTGGCTGTTTCCACTGGCGCTGCTGCAGCGGGCCATGTGGCGCCGCGAATGGCCCTGGCTGCGCATGGCACTGGTGCTGCTGTCAGCCAGCTACGCCATGTCGATCCTGAACGCGCTGATGGGGCAGCGCCTTGCCATTTCGCTGGGACTGGAAACCCGCTACCAGTGGGCCGATCTGCCGCGCGGTCTGGATGGCTGCTGGCTGGCGCTGATTGCGTTCTGCGCCGTGCATGCGGTTGCGGCTTATTATCTGTCGCTGCAACGGGTACACCTCCATCTCGCCCAGGCCCAAAGCGCCACGCGCGACGCGGAGTTGCGCGCGCTGCGGCTGCAGGTCAATCCGCATTTCCTGTTCAACTCCCTGAACGCCATTTCCGCGCTGGTGTCCGCCCAGTCCAACAAGGAAGCCAACCGCATGATCGGCTGCCTGGCCGACTTCCTGCGCACCACGCTCGCGCACGACGGCCGCCACGAGCATGCGCTTGCCGACGAACTGGCGCTGCTCGATGCCTACCTGGCGATTGAAAAGGCGCGGCTCGGTGACCGCCTGCGCATGACGATGAAAGCCGGCCCCGATTTGCTGGACAGCGTCGTGCCCTACCTGGTGCTGCAACCGTTGGTTGAGAACGCGATTCGTCACGGGATCGCAACGCTGTCCACGCCCGGACACCTTGACATCCTTGTCGCGCGCGCCGGCGAGCGCCTGATCATCGACGTGCAGAACGACGGCTTGCAGCAGACGCCGGCGGGAAACGGCATTGGCCTGACCAACGTCAGGGAACGTCTGCGCCACCTGTACGGCGATCATCAAAGCGTGGACGCGAGCTGGCGTGCGGATGGCCGCTTTCATGTCCACATCTCCCTGCCACTGCACAGAATTGGGGCGCCAGCATGAAGATCCGCGTCGTGATCGTCGATGACGAGCCACTGGCCAGACTGGCGGTCAAAGTCCGCCTGGCGCAGCGCGACGCCTTTGAGCTGGTCGGTGAATTCGGTGACGGCGACAGCGCGCACGAAGGTATTCTGGCGCTCAAGCCCGACCTGGTGTTTGTCGACGTCGAGATGCCCGGCAAGACCGGCCTGGAGATGTTGGCCGCGCTAGCCCCAGCGCAGCGGCCCATGGCGATTCTGCTCACGGCCTACGACAGCTTTGCCCTGCAAGCGTTTCAATTAGCGGCCATCGATTACCTGCTCAAGCCTGTCGATGATGAACGCTTTGACGACGCCCTTGACCGCGCGCAGCAAGCATTCCCATACCGTGGCCAAGTGCGTGCCGCAGCCCCGGCTGCCCCTGCGATACATACCTTCAGCGTGCGCAACGGATCACGCACAGTCCTGGTCCCCGCATCTGAAGTCGAACGCATCGAGGCTGATGGTGACTACGCGACCTTGCACGCGAACGGTAAAACCTGGTTGCTGCGCGAACGCCTTCACCACTTGATCATGCAGCTGGACCCGCGCCAGTTCCACCGCGTGCACCGCTCGTCCATCGTGCGGCTGGACATGATCGCCGAGCTTTGTCCGCTCACAAACCGCGACGCCTTGCTCCGTCTGCGCGACGGCAGCGTGCTACGCGCCAGCCGCTCCTACATGCCCGCCCTGACGGCGGCATTGCAACAGCTGAACAAGAATGCGGAGTGATGCAACGCCACGAATCATCGATGTGAAGTCCAACTGGAGGCAAATATGTCAGGTAAGAAGGAGTTTTTTGCAGGCGTCGTGTTAGGTGCGATGTTGTCGCTTCCCGTCTTCGCCACGCCGGAGACGCCCTTGAGCGCCTCCGCGCGCGCCGCGGTCTTGCAGACACTGGCAACAGAACTGATCACGAATTACATCGATCCCGCTGTAGCGAAACGCGTCGGCAATGCGATCGCCAAAAAGAATGCGCAAGGCGGCTATGCCTCCGCGGCGAGTGCGCAGGCGTTCAGCGCGGCTCTGGCAAAGGATCTGCGCGACTTGAGCGGAGACCTGCATTTCAACGTCAAGTTTGATGAACGTTTACTGAAGCCCAGCAGCGAAGCCGCCGCACCCCGCCCGAACGATATGGACGACGCCCGTACCCAAGCCATCCGCGCGGGATACGGCATCGAAAAAATTGAGCGCCTTCCCGGCAACGTTGCCTACATAGAGCTGAGCAAATTCGGCCCCGCGGATGTGGTCGGTCCTGCCTACACTTCTGCGATTTCCTTGATGGCGGGCGCTGATGCGCTGATTCTCGACCTGCGCCGCAATGGGGGTGGTTCCCCATCCAGCGTCGCCTATTTGATGAGCCATTTCTTCCCTGCTGGCGACAAGCGTCACCTGAACGATCTTTATGACCGGCCGTCGAACACAACAAGGGAGTACTGGACGCTGACGACAGTCACGGAGCGTTACCGCAAACCCGTCTACGTGCTGACCTCGGCGCGTACAGGTTCGGCTGCCGAAGAATGCGCCTATAACTTCCAGACGCAGAAGCGCGGCACCGTGGTGGGCGAAACCACCCTGGGCGCCGCCAATCCCGTGAGCCCGTATCGCCTTGGGCACGGCATCGTGGCCGCGATCCCGGATGGACGCTCCATCAATCCCATCACCAAAACCAGCTGGGAACGCGTAGGTGTGAAGCCGAACATCGCCGTGCCCGCAGCGCAAGCGTTGCAGTCGGCCCATGTTGCCATCTTGCGCGATCTGGTGACATCAGCGACGGATGAAGGTGAGCGCATCAAACTGCAGGGCATGCTGGCAATGGCGGAAAAAGGCGAGTCCGAGACGCCCGTGTACATCTCCAATGCGAAGCGTTGAGGGCAGGGCAGCGGCGCGCATGCCGAACGAAAAAATCGCTTCCAACCGCCTGTTGAGGGACTTGCCATGTTAATGTAAGAGCAATTTTATTGAATCAATCATGCGCACAACTATGCCGTTGAACCCGACCCCATCTTCTGCCCCGAAACCGGCATCGCGCCATGTCCTGATCGCTGCGCTGCTTCTGTTCAGCTGTGCTGGCGCGCGTGCCAGCTGCTATCAGGAACTCAAGCGCGCACTGCCGGACGGCGGCGTGGTGGTGTTCGGGGAATATCACGGCACCCAGGAAGCGCCGCGCTTCTTCGGCGAATGCGTGCGCGAGTTTGCAGCCCGGGGCGAGCGACCCGCCGTATTCCTGGAAATGAGCACCTCCGAGCGCGCGCGTCTGGCCGGCTTCATGGCGTCGCGCATTGATGAAAAGGCGCTGCTCGAAGGCGCCCATTGGGGTTCTGAAGATGGCCGATCGAGCCAGGCCATGCTGGCCCTGCTGCGCGCGTTGCGCGAGGACACTGCCGCCGGGCGGGTACGCAGCGTGACGCCGTTCGACATGCCGTACGACACACCGGACAGTGTCTCCGACAGTATGCGCGACAAAATCATGGCGTCCAACCTCCTGGCGGCTATCCCGGCAAAGGGATATTCCCTGGTATTCACCGGGAATACGCATGCGCGCCTGCAGCAAGGCATGCCGTGGAATACCGCTTTTACGCCCTTCGCCATGCAAGTGCGCGACAAGGTAAGCAAACTGGTCAGCCTGGACTTGCGCTACCTGGCAGGGTCAGCCTGGTCCTGCACGCCAAAGTGCGGACCGGACAGCATGGACGACGCGCTCGACGGCGTGACCCGGCGCGATACGCCGGCCGTTGCGCTGGGCGTGGACGACCCGGCTTACAGCGGCACTTTCTTTGTCGGCAAGCTGAGTGCCTCGCCGCCGGCCCGGTTGGCGCAGGTGCGCTGAGCCCGATGGCACATCACGAACGAGTTCGCACGCACCCGCATGCCAGGCATGACCTGCCGCTTCAAGTATCGCGATCAGGTTGGACAATTCGAGTACGTCACCGACTGCTCCTGGCTTGAAGAGGCAGGAGCAGGGTTCACTGTACGTGAGCGTGCCTGTCGACGCCACCATGGGCTGCGACAGGCAAGGGCCCGCTCCGACCAACTTTATTCGCCCTAGTGGTGTTGTTGACCACACAGAATATAGTTGGTCGGGCTGGCCAGGCTAACCCGTTGATTTCACACCGTCGCCGCAGGACGAAAGTTGGTCGGGCTGTGTGAGTTACGCGATGGTCCGGACTCGCGAGCAAATAAAGTTGGTCGAACTCGTACTGGCACGCGTCGTGTGCTCGCGGTCGCGATGGACCGCTTACGCCCCAAAGCGGACATTCGGAGCGAGCTATCTCTCTAGACCCTTATTCGTTTCTTGGCCAAGTCCAAGCATGCCAGACAATTCCCAAGAGAAGTGCTATCTCTACCGCGCCTAGGAGCTTATAGAAAATCCATCCACCTTGGGTAATCACGGACAACACAATCGCCGCAAATACGAATCCGAATATGAGATTCATCCATTTGTTGATGATAGGTTTCAATATCAGCGATAGATAGACCATAACGCTCTGTATCGCCAACATGGATGCGGTTCCCACTAGGATTCCTTGAGTCACGGGACCTAACGGAAGAATTTTTCCATCAAGCATACTGCTAAGTTTTCCAGGAACATATAACTCGAAATAGTCCCCGTAGAGATAGCAAAAAAGCGTCGCAGCCCATAGGCCGGACAGTTTAATTTTTACATCGACCTCCGTATCCAGCAGGGCATTTTTAATGTTATTAGTTGGACTCACAAATTTTACCCTTTACAGAAGCAGATTGAAAAATGAACGAGGCTATCGAACTGTCCGCATCTGGCCGACAACTGCCCGTCGATCGCGCTCACTGTACATGAGCTTGCTCGCCCCGCCCAGCTTGCCGGTGATTGCACAGATCACCTCACCCGACCAACTTTATTCTGGCTCGACCAACTCTATTTGCTCTAGTCATTGGTCTCGCCTCAACCACGCTTTACTCGACGGTCACCGACTTGGCCAAATTGCGCGGCTTGTCCACATCCGTGCCCTTAGCCAGCGCCGTGTGATACGCCAGCAGTTGCAGCGCTGCGACGTGCAGAATCGGTGACAGCAGGCCATAGTGTTCCGGCAAGCGGATCACGTGCAAGCCATCGCCCGAGGTGATGCGCGAATCGACGTCGGCGAACACATACAGCTGGCCGCCACGGGCGCGTACTTCCTGCATGTTGGACTTCAGTTTTTCCAGCAGAGCGTCGTTCGGGGCAATTGTGACCACCGGCATTTCATCGGTCACCAGCGCCAGCGGGCCATGCTTCAGTTCGCCTGCTGGGTAAGCTTCGGCGTGGATATACGAAATCTCTTTCAGCTTCAACGCACCTTCCAGCGCGATTGGGTAGTGAATACCACGGCCCAGGAAGAGGGCGTTGTCCTTGCGTGCAAAGTCGTCCGCCCAGGCAATAATCTGTGGTTCCAGCGCCAGCACTGCTGCAATCGCGACTGGCAAGTGGCGCATTTGCTTGAGGTAAGTGGCTTCCTGTTCGTCGCTCAGATGGCCGTTGACCTGGGCCAGCGTCAGGGTCAGCAGGAACAGCGCCGCCAGTTGGGTGGTAAACGCTTTGGTCGAAGCAACGCCCACTTCCACGCCCGCGCGGGTGATGTAAGCAAGCGCACACTCTCGCACCATGGCGCTCGTGGCAACGTTGCAGATCGTCAGCGTGTGCACCATGCCGAGGCTGCGCGCATGCTTGAGTGCGGCCAGGGTATCAGCTGTTTCGCCGCTTTGGGTAATGGTGACAACCAGCGTTTTCGGATGCGGGACGGTATCGCGGTAGCGGTATTCGCTGGCAATTTCAACGGCGACCGGCACTTTGGCAACGGACTCGATCCAGTACTTGGCGGTCAGGCCAGCGTAGTAGCTGGTGCCGCAAGCCAGGATCAGGACGCGGTCAATTTCCTTGAAGACGCGCGCGGCGCCATCACCGAACAGTTCCGGCATGATGCCGGTCACGCCTTCGAGGGTGTCGCCGATCACGCGTGGCTGTTCAAAGATCTCTTTCTGCATGTAATGACGGTATGGGCCCAGTTCGGCAGCGCCGGTGTGCGCGTGCACGGTTTTGACTTCGCGCTCGACCGAGCGGCCGTCCACATCCACAATCCAGCACTTGCCCAGTTGCAGGTCGACGACGTCGCCTTCTTCCAGGTAAATGATCTGGTCGGTGGTGCCGGCCAGCGCCATGGCGTCTGATGCGACAAAGTTTTCGCCTTTGCCAACACCGACGATCAGCGGCGAACCTTGGCGCGCGGCGACCACGCGGTGCGGCTCTTCACGACTGAAGACCGCAATTGCGTAGGCGCCGTGCAAGCGCTTGACCGCCAGTTTCACGGTCTCGAACAGGTCGCCGCTATACATATGGTCCACCAGGTGGGCAATGACTTCGGTATCGGTCTGGCTTTGGAACACATAACCAAGGGCGCTCAGCTCGGCGCGCAGTTCGTCGTGGTTCTCGATGATGCCGTTGTGCACCAGCGCGATGCGCGCGTTGGCTTCGTTCGGCGAGAAGTGCGGGTGTGCGTTATGGGAGGCCGGCGCACCGTGCGTCGCCCAGCGGGTATGGGCGATGCCGGTAAAACCTTGCATACCGGCTTCGTTAATTTGGCTTTCCAGTTCGGCGACGCGGGCCGTGCTGCGCGAGCGCTGCAGTTTGCCATCCACGTGCAGAGCCACGCCGCAGGAATCGTAGCCGCGGTACTCCAGGCGCTTCAGGCCTTCGACCAGGATGGGGGTGATATTACGTTGCGCTACTGCTCCGACGATGCCACACATGGGATAACCTCATGAAAAAATTACAATGGACAGATAGTAGTGGTAACACAATGAAATATGCTGTCGAATTTACTATCTAATTGGTATATTATTTCATTAATAGCATTGATCGAAATAATATTTCATTTTTACGGCAGTTTTTTTGTATTTCCTTATTGCGGACACACAATGTCACCACTTGATCTCGACGAAGTTGATCGTCGCATCCTCAATGCCCTGCAAATTGATTCCTCGCAGACCAATGCCGAGTTGGCTGAACGGGTCCATGTTTCGCCGCCCACCTGCCTTCGGCGCGTTAAGCAACTGACGGAAAGCGGCGTGATCGAGCGCCAGGTCGCCATTGTTGCGCCCGACAAGGTGGGTGTGCGCCTGACCGCCGTGGTCGAAATCACGCTCGATGTGCAAGCAGCCGAACGCATGAGCGAATTTGAGCAGTACGTTGCAGCTGAGGCCGCGGTTCTGCAGTGCTACCGCGTGGCGCCCGGACCGGACTTCGTGCTGATCGTGCAAGTTGCCGATATGCCCGCCTACCATGCGCTGGCGCACCGCCTGTTTGCGACCCACACCAATGTGCGCAACGTCAAAGCGTACTTTTCCACCTACCGCAGCAAGTTCGAAACCCGCATCGCCGTCTGAGCCATCGCAAGCGATTCCTTGTAGAAACAGTGTCTACTGGCAGTGTTTTGAAACATGGCAAGGATGCGGCGATGGATGCGATGCTCTTGAATGGCCGAAAAGCGATGCTGACCGGCATTCCCGGCGACTTGGTCAGCCTGTCACGTGTGCACAAAGTGTATGGCGGCGGGATCGCGGGCGTGCATGCCTTGCACGATATCGAGCTGCACGTCGCAACGGGCGAAATGGTGACCGTGTGCGGACCTTGCGGCAGCGGCAAAACCAGCTTGCTCAATATTGCAGGCATGCTCGACATTGCTTCCGAAGGAAACGTCGTCATTGCCAGCCTGCTGGTATCGCGGCTGTCGGAACAAGCCCGCGCCGATTTGCGCGGCGAAATGATTGGCTTTGTGTTCCAGTCGTTCAGCCTGATTCCAGTAATGACGGCGCGCGAGAACGTGTTGCTGCCTCTGCTGCTGCGCGGCAGTCTTGCACAGGGAGAGTTGTCGGCAGCCCACGACCGGGCCGACGCGCTGCTGGCCCAGGTCGGGCTGGCAACCCAGGCCCAGCACTACCCATCAAAGCTGACCGCAAGCCAATGCCAGCGCGTCGCGATTGCCCGCGCGCTGGTCACACGGCCGCGCCTGGTCATTGCCGACGAGCCCACCTCGCGTCTGGACAACGGCTGCATCCGCCTTGTGATGGACCTCTTCTCGCGCCAGCAACAGGAGCAAGGCACGGCGTTTCTGATTTCCACGCGCGACCAGCGACAGCTCAGCCGTGCCGACCGGACCTTGCAACTGAGCGAAGGTAGGCTGCAGAGTCTTCCCAGTACAGGATCGCGCCGGCCACTGCGAGTGCAGCTATGAGTCCGGCGCGCCTGGCGCTGCGCTCGCTGTTGCGCGGCAGCACGCGCAGCCTACTGGCCGTGGTGCTGATTACCGCCAGCCTGTGCGTGCTGGATTTGTACGCTGGCCATGTTGCCAGCGAACGCGCGCACATGGAATACGAGGCCGTGATTGGCGAACGGCTTGGGCACCTGGCCATCGTGCGTGCGCCCGCGCCCGGCGCCGCGCCCACAGAGCGCATGTTCACGCCGGATGAAGCGGAGCGTGTGATCCGCCTGGCCGAATCGAACGCAGGCGTTGCGCTGGTGGTGCCGCAAATGCGTGTGGACGGCGTAGCCAGCACTGGCCAACGCTCGGCTTTGTTTCAGGGCCAGGGCATTGTGTTAACCGCAGAACAGTCCGACACCACGCGCCAGTTACCGGGCAAGCTCAATTCGGCTGCGCCAAACGGCATCGCGGTTGGCAGCCGCGACGCCAAGTCGCTGGGCTTGTCGACTGGCAGCACGCTCACCCTGACTGGCGCCACGCTCGACGCCCGCGCCCGGACAATCGAGGCGCAGGTCGTCGACATCTACAGCGGCGTCACTGCACGGGCCCGCCAGCCGATATTGCTGCCGTTCGCGCTGAGCCAATCGCTGCTTGATACGGAACGCACCGAGCGAATCGTGGTCTACCTGTCGGATCCCCAGCACGCCGAAGAGCGGCGCCTGTCACTGGCAGCATCGTTGCGCGCGGCCGGCATTCCTGCGCAAATCAAATCATGGCAGGAGCAATCGGCCGTGTATGCAAGCGAGCGCAGCGTCACAGATATCGCCTTCGACAGCGTCGCCGGTATGGTATTTGCCGTTATCGCCGCCACGGTGGCAGCCACCATGTCCATGAACGCGCTTGAACGGCGGCGCGAGGTTGGGACGCTGCGTGTGCTGGGCATGCGCAGCAGTGGCGTGTTCGTGATGTTCGTGATGGAGGGTTTGTGGATGGCGCTGGCTGGCGTGGCGCTCAGCCTGGTGGGCAGTGGTTCGATCGCGTGGGTCATCAACCGGGCCGCCCTGTCGTACGCAGTCAGTCCCGGCATTGGCAACGCCCCGATGCTGGTCGAGTTGGATTTTTACCGCATGGGAATGGCCGTGCTGACGGTGCTGGCGGTGGCCCTGCTGGCAAGCCTCGTGCCCGCGTTCAAAGCCGCCCGCGCCGCAATCGCCCCAGCTCTAGCTGCCTGACGCAATTCGCGAAAAAACTTTAACGCCCCCCATCGTCCTCGCGTAGGCGGCGGTCCGACGATTCGGGACCCATTGCACGCTGGCGCTGAGGTACTGCTTGCGTGGTATGGGTCCCCGCCTGCGCGAGGACGATGTTGTCAAGTCTCCTGGTCAGGGACAGGGCTGGCAGACCGCCAGCCTCCGCCTGATTACTTCTTCACCTTCACCGGCCGTGTCCACCCATCAATCGTGGTCTGCTTCGACCGCGAAATCGTCAACTTGCCTGCCGGCGCATCTTTGGACAAGGTCGTCCCCGCACCCAAGGTCGCGCCCTTGCCCACGGTAACCGGCGCAATCAACTGGCTGTCGCTGCCGATGAACGCATCATCCTCAATCACCGTACGGAACTTGTTAGCCCCGTCGTAATTGCAGGTAATGGTGCCCGCACCAATATTGACGCGCGAACCGACCGTAGCGTCGCCCACATACGCCAGATGATTGGCCTTGCTGTGCGCGGCAATCTGGCTGTTCTTGATTTCGACGAAATTACCGATGTGCACATCCTCAGCCAGCTCGGTGCCAGGGCGCAGGCGGGCATACGGTCCAATCACCGATTTCGGCCCAACCACCGCTTCTTCAATATGGCAGAACGGCTTGATGTTCGCGCCAGCCTCAATGCGCGCATTAACGAACACACTGTGCGCACCGACGGTCACGCCATCGGCCAGTTCGACCCGGCCTTCGAACACGCAACCGACATCAATACTGACATCGCGCCCGCAAATGAGTTCGCCGCGCACGTCGATGCGCGCCGGATCAAGCAAATGCACGCCTTTTTCCAGCAATGCCTGGGCAATATTGAGCTGGTGGCGACGTTCCAGTTCAGCCAGCTGCACCTTGCTGTTCACGCCCGCCACTTCCCACTCGGCCGAAGGATGGGCCGACACCACTGGTACGCCATCAGCCACGGCCTGGGCCACGATGTCGGTCAGGTAGTACTCGCCCTGGGCATTGTTGTTCTGCAGTGCAGACAGCCATTTCTTCAAATGACGGGTGGGGGCGACGATGATGCCGCTGTTGATCTCGCGAATGGCGCGCTCTTCGGTACTGGCATCTTTTTCTTCGACGATGCGGCGAATTTCGCCGTTTTCGCGCACGATGCGGCCCAGGCCGAAGGGGTTGGCTTGCTCCACAGTGAGAATGGCCAGCTTGTCGCCACCCGCCGCTTCAACCAGGCGCTGCAGGGAATCGGCCGTGGTGAGCGGCACGTCGCCGTACAGAATCAGGGTCGGCACGTTTTCATCGAGCTGGGGAACAGCCTGCATGACGGCATGCCCGGTGCCCAATTGCGGCTCCTGCAGGGCGGTGTCGATCGCGGCATGGCTGCCATCATTGAGCTTTTGAACCATTTCTGGCACCGCTGCGCCACCGTGGCCGTAAATAACGCATAATTTGCTCGGTGCAAGAGTACGTGCGGTATCGATAACGTGCCGCAACAACGGCTTGCCAGCCAGTGGGTGCAAAACTTTCGGGAGCGCGGACTGCATGCGCTTGCCCATACCGGCGGCGAGGATCACAACGTTCATAAGCAGTTGGTCAAAGAGTTGATAAAGATGAAAAAGTTTAACACGCAGGACCCTTTCTTCCAGCGCTTTCGCTTCCTGTGCGTGATTGCAGTCATGCTGGCGCTGGCCGCCTGCAGCAGCGTTCGCTTTGCCTACAACCAGGGCGACACCCTGTTGTACTGGTGGCTCGACGCCTATGTCGACCTCGATTCCGAGCAAGCCGGTTCGGTCAAGGAAGATATCGGCCAGCTCATCAACTGGCACCGCAAGACCCAGCTCAAGGATTACGGACAGCTGCTGGCCAATGGGCAGCGCCAGCTTGCCAGCGGCAACGTGAGCCAGGCTGACCTGAAGACCCATTACCGCGAAATCAAGTCCCGCACCGAGCTGCTTGCATACAAGGCCTTGCCCGAACTGGCCGACCTGGCCCTGTCGGTGAAGCCGGATCAAATCGACAACATCGAGAAGAAATTCGAGAAGAACAACGAGACCTTCCGCAAAAAATTCGTCAAGATCGACACCGAGAAAAAGCAGCAACTGCGCTACAAAAAATCGATGGAGCAGTTCGAGCTGTGGTTCGGCAATTTCAGCAGCGAGCAGGAAGCCGTATTGCGCAAAGCATCGGACGTGCGTCCCTTGAACAATGAAATCTGGCTGGAAGAGCGCATCATCCGGCAAAAGCGCATTGTTGCCGTGCTGCGCGAAGTGCATCAGAAAAGGCTGAACAAGGACGCGACCATGGCCTTGCTCCACAAGCTGCTGGAAGAAATTTTCGGCCGCTTCGAGTCGCTTGACCGTAAGCCCTTCTTTGACAGTTACATCGACAGCACCATCAACCTGGTCCATACGGCAATACGGATTTCGACACCGGCCCAGAAAGCGCACGCCCAGAAACGCATGCAAGGCTGGATTGACGACTTTAAGGCCCTTTCCGCGGCGGCCAAGTAATCAGGTCTGGCGGGGCGGGGCTTGAGGAGCGCATGCTATAGTGCCGCCCATTGAATTTGGGTCTTGTCATGCAAAAAAAACCAGCCAAAGTTCCGGTCCACCGGGCCCCGCCGCCACAGCAGGTACGCATCATTGGTGGTGCCTGGAAACGCACGCCGCTGCCTGTTCTCGATGCGCTCGGCCTGCGTCCCACGCCCGATCGCGTGCGCGAAACGGTCTTCAACTGGATTAACCATCTGTGGAACGCGAACTGGGCTGACGCCAGCTGCCTCGATCTGTTCGCCGGTAGCGGCGCGCTCGGCTTTGAAGCCGCCAGCCGCGGCGCCCGCGCCGTCACGATGATTGATTCCCACACGCCCGTGGTGCGCCAGCTGGAAGCCATCCAGACCAAACTCAAGGCCGACAATGTGCAGATTCTGCGCGGCGACGCCCTCACCAGCGCCCAGGGCATGGCCCTGCGTGGCCAGCGCTACGACCTGATTTTCCTGGACCCGCCGTATCACCAGGATTTCCTGTCCAAATCGCTGCCGCTGTGTCAGACCTTGCTCACCGCCGGTGGTCTGGTCTACGCCGAAGCCGGTGCGCCTTTGCCGTTTGCCCCAGAAGATGGCAGTGCGCCGCCCGACTGGCTTGCCCCCTGGGAGCTGGTGCGCTCGGACAAGGCGGGCGTGGTCTTCTATCATCTGCTTCAACTGCGCAAGAACGTGGCCGCATCCGCGTAAATACCTGCCCTAGGCCGGTCGGCCCCTGCGGGCCCCGGCCACCCCGCAGGCTCCCCCTCGATTTCAGGCATAATGCGCCTTCTATATTGGTGCATTTCAGGAGCCGCAATGGTTGTAGCTGTATATCCAGGAACCTTCGATCCGCTCACCCGCGGTCACGAGGATTTGGTGCGTCGCGCCTCCGGCCTGTTCGACACGCTGGTGGTCGGCGTGGCCGACAGCAAGAACAAGCGCCCTTTCTTCTCCCTGGACGAGCGCCTGGAAATCGCCAACGAAGTGCTGGGCCATTATCCCAACGTGAAAGTCGAGAGTTTTTCCGGCTTGCTCAAAGATTTTGTGCGCAAGCATGATGCGCGCGTCATCGTGCGCGGCCTGCGCGCTGTCTCGGACTTTGAATACGAATTCCAGATGGCGGGCATGAACCGTTACCTGCTGCCCGATGTCGAAACCCTGTTCCTGACCCCGTCCGACCAGTACCAGTTTATCTCCGGCACCATCGTGCGCGAGATCGCCATGCTTGGCGGCGACGTGTCCAAGTTTGTGTTCCCGTCGGTCGACCGCTGGCTCCAGAAAAAAATCGCGTCAATGACGCCTCCTGTTGAATAAGTTGCTTCGCCATGGCCCTGCTCATTACCGATGACTGCATTAATTGCGACGTTTGCGAGCCCGAGTGCCCGAACGACGCCATTTACATGGGTGCAGAAATCTACGAAATCGATCCCAACAAGTGCACCGAGTGTGTCGGCCACTTCGAGGAACCCCAGTGTCAGCAAGTCTGTCCTGTCAGCTGCATTCCTTTTAATCCGGCCTGGCGCGAAACCAAGGACGAATTGATGGCAAAGTACGAACGCCTGACGGCTGCCAAGTCCTGAGGGCGCGCGTCGCACTATGCGGCGGGCGAATACCTGATATTCGCCAAATTGATGGCAAGCGGCACAAACACCACAGCTTCAGTGGGAAAACGATAACGAACTGCTTCTAAATCGTCCTCCACGGCAACTGTGTGCGGTCTTAGATGGTATATTTTGCGAAGCAGGTTTTCGCACGACCACTCTATTTTCGGGACACGGATTTCCATGATCAAAAATCTCAGCATTGGCCAGCGCCTGGCGCTCGGTTTTGGCGTCGTGATTGCCTTATTGCTGTTGCTGGCTGGCTTATCGTATGTACGGATTGCCAGTCTGAATCAGGAAGTGGCCAAAATGGTCGATGCCCGCTATCCCAAAACGGTGGTGGCCAACAGCATCAAGACCGATGTCAGCGAAGCCACGCGCAGCATGCTCAACGTGCTGATCATGACCGACCCCAGCCAGATCGCCAAGGAACTGAGCAACATCGAGGCACGCAACGCGGCCGCCACCAAGGCTTTGGCCGAGCTGAGCAAGTCCACCGCCGATGCCAAGGGTCAGGAAATCTTGAAAAACATTGCCACCGTGCGTGACCGCTTCATCCCAGGGCAAGCCTCGTTTGTCGGCCTGATCAACGAGGACAAGAAGGATGACGCGATGGTCAAATTCATGTTCTCGCTGCGTCCCCAGCAAAACAAATACCTCGATCAGCTCGACAAGTTTGTCGCTTACCAGAACGAGGAAATGGTCAAGGCAGGCCAGGATGCATCGGCCCAGACCCAGCGCACCCAGCTGATGATCATGGTGCTGGCCGGTGTGGCGGCGCTGCTGTCGCTGGTGGTGGCTGTGTTTGCCACGCGCAGCATTACCACTCCGCTCAAGGAAGCCGTCGGTGTGGCCCAGCGCGTCGCCAACGGCGACCTGACCAGCGATATCCATGTCAGCAGCAGCGACGAAACGGGCCAGATGATGGAAGCGCTGCGCCACATGAACGCCAGCCTGATCAAGATTGTGGCGCAAGTGCGCAGCGGCACGGATTCGATCGCGGAAGCGTCGGCGGAAATCGCCAGCGGCAATATGGACTTGTCTTCCCGCACCGAGCAGCAAGCCAACTCGCTGGGCCAGACCTCCAGCTCGATGCGCGAACTGACCAGCACCGTGCAGCAAAATGCCGACAACGCCCGTCAAGCCAACCAGCTTGCCGCCAAAGCGTCCGAAGTGGCTGCGCGAGGCGGCTCGGTGGTCTCGCACGTGGTCGATACCATGGGCTCGATCACGGCGTCGTCGAAAAAGATTGTGGATATCATCGGCGTGATCGACGGCATTGCCTTCCAGACCAACATTTTGGCCCTGAATGCGGCCGTGGAAGCGGCCCGCGCTGGCGAACAGGGCCGCGGCTTTGCCGTGGTGGCCGCCGAAGTGCGCAACCTGGCCCAGCGTTCAGCTGGCGCTGCCAAGGAAATCAAAGCCTTGATCGGCGATTCGGTCGACAAGGTGCGCGAAGGCAGCACCCTGGTTGAACAAGCTGGCGTGACCATGGAAGAAGTGGTGGCCAGCGTGCGCCGCGTGACCGATATCATGGGCGAAATTACTTCGGCCAGCCAGGAACAAAGCGTGGGCATTGCACATGTCAACACGACAATACTTGAAATGGATGAGACAACACAGCAGAATGCTGCCTTGGTCGAGGAAGCGGCAGCTGCCGCGGCATCGATGCAGGATCAGGCAGCCGGTCTGGCCCGGGTGGTGAGCGTATTCAAGCTCGACGCTAATGCCGCCTCAGTGTCGGCGCCGCAGGTGGTGTCCACCGTCAAGCCCGCTGCTGCGTTAAAGGAAAAGAAGCCGGAAGCCAAGCCGGCGGCGCGCATCACCCAAAAACAGTCCAACGGAGAAGACTGGGAAGAGTTCTGAATTTTGATGATTTTAATGACAACAACGGAGACAACATGAGTGCAATGAACAAAATGCGTATCACGGGTTTGCTGGCTGGGATGTTCCTGGCTTGCGCTTTCTTGCAAACCGCGGGCGCAGCGGAGGTCGCGGGCGTCAAGTTCCCGGATACCGCCAAAGTTGGCGGTAAGGAACTGCTGCTCAATGGCCTGGGTGTTCGCACCAAGTTCATTGTGAAAGTCTACGCGGCCGGCCTTTATCTGCAGCAGAAAGAATCGACGGTTGACGAAGTGCTCAAGGCCGATGGCCCGCGCCGCATGCAGCTGATCATGATGCGCGATATCACGTCCGACGATTTCGGCAACGCCTTCATGAGCGGTCTGAACAACAACGTCGACAACAAAGACAAGTCGAAGATCGTCACCCAGATCAGCAAATTTGGCGAAATGTTCGCGCAGATCGACGCGCTGAAAAAAGGCGACGTCCTGGACCTCGACTATATTCCTGGCACCGGCACCCAGTGCTATCTGAACGGCAAGCGGGTTGGCGAGACAGCGCCGGATCTGGTGTTCTACAACTCCATCCTGCGCATCTGGCTGGGCGACAAGCCGGCTGACAACACCCTCAAAACCAAACTGCTGGCCCCAGCGGCGGCAGCACCGGCACCAGCCAAGAAATAACAGTATCCTGGCTGGCGAGCGGCGCCCGGGCAACCCGGCGCCGCTTTTTTTCAGCCGGCGGATTTAGTCGCGCGCACCCATCGCCCGCAATTCGGCTGCATGGCTGGGACCGCTTGAGGCGGCAATCATCGTTTGCATCAGGCGCCGGTCGCGCAGTTTGGCACGCGCAATGCGCTGCTCGAGCGACAGCCGTGGCCGCACCAACAGCAGCGCTGCGCGAAAAATGCCGGTTAGCAGGGGGCGAAACAGAAAGAGTACGCCAGCGCCGAGGATGAACGCCGCCAGCAGACGGAGCGCGGCCCCGGCCGGGATACCATGTTGAAGTACAAATGCAGAGCTAGACACGCGGATTCCAAGAGTTCGATGTTTCTATGTGGAACTATAGTGCAACGCAACATATAGGGCCAATAGCGTGTGCTCATATCGGTTATATCAAATGTGAATGCGTTAATGTATGATTAACCATCAAAACCCTTTCTGGATCCCATGAGCTTCCTGACCCTGGATTTGAACCTGCTGCGTGTATTCGACGCCGTAATGACAGAACAGAACCTGACGCGCGCTGCCGGCCACCTGGCCATGACCCAGCCCGCCGTATCCAACGCCATCAAACGCCTGCGCGAAAGTCTGGGCGATGAATTGCTGATCCGCACTGCTTACGGCGTCAAACCGACGCCGCGTGCCGAATCACTATGGCCGGCAGTCCGCCAGGCCCTGGCGGGTCTGGAAGCCGCCGTCACGCCGGAAACTTTCGACGTTTCCAAGGCTCACGCCACCTTCCGCATGGCCATGGCGGACGCCACTGCCGCCTTCTGGCTACCGTCGCTGATGCGCTCGATTGAAAGCGAAGCCCCGGGCGTCAACGTGCGCATGGTGCCCCTGACCACGCGCGAGCCGCGTCCCATGCTGCTGCGTGGCGATATTGACCTGGCGGTGGGTTTCTTCCCCGGCGTGGCTGCACAATTGTCGAGCGACACCAGTTCCCCGATCCGCCACGAACGGCTGTATTCCGGCCACTATGTATGCGTGATGCGCAAGAATCACCCGCTGGCCAAGGTCGAACTGGGTATGGAGAACTATTGTTCAGCCAACCACTTGCTGGTCAGCTTTTCCGGTCGGGCCCATGGCCTGGTCGACGAAGCGCTGGCCCAGATCGGGCGCGAGCGCCGCATCCTGCTGACCGTGAATCAATTCTTCACGGCAGGGCGGGTGGTTGCCAACTCGGACTTGATCACGGTCTTGCCAAAACACTTGATAGCCTCGACCGGCATGACCGATGCACTGGTCTGGCGCGAACTGCCGTTCACGCTGCCGGCGGTCCACCTGGACATGCTGTGGCATGAACGCGACGCCCGCAGCCCCGCCCACAAATGGCTGCGCAAGCATCTGGAAGGCATGAACACCAACCAGCTGCGCACCGTCAACACCAGCGACTGATCAGCCCGCGCTGGAGCGGTAGCCCACCCGGAACCCGCCCCAGTGCTGCCCATCCACGTAAATGGGCGCCGACAGGTCGTGCATCACCTCGCCCGTATCGCGTTTGTAGGTTTGCAGTAAAAACGGCTTGGTATTGGCGCCGCAGCGCGCGCCCGTGCGGTCGTTAAAGATGCGCTTGGTGCGGTTGTTGACGATATCGACATCGTAATTCCCCGTCAGCGGCTGAGAAAATTTCTTGTTGTGAGTAGGGAAGTAGCCATTGTTATCCACCGCGCCCGCATAGGCCAGCTGCGGCATAGCCGCCAGCAAGCCTTCCTGCAGATCAGGCAAGGCGCGGTCGGTAAATGCATCAAAAGCGGTGCGGTGCTTGGGCGGATCGGTGTTGGGAATGGGCGTGTAGCGCCGGTCGAACAAGGCTTCGCGCGAAATTTGTCCGGCTTTTATGGCGGCGCTGAACAGTTGCCCCACCTCGTGCGCGGCCCGCTGCGCCGCTTCGCGTATCGCGTCATGCGGCGTTTCCACCGATGACATGCCGAGCGCGCCGGCAATCGATTCCGCCTTTTCCGCCAGCGCCATGGCCGATTCCGTGGCTCGGGGCAAGGCCTGATCGGTCGACAACATGCTGTCGCGAATCTGCGCCAGCGAGGCCGTGATCCCCTGGGTCGTCTTCACATGCGCGCGTGCGGCGCCCGCGATCTGCCCGATCTCTTGCTCCGATACCAAGGCCGATTGCTCGATCGTGGAAAGAAAGCCATGCACCCGCTCCACATTGCCGGCGGCGTCGCTGACGCTGCCATTGAGCGAGGCCATGCCCAGTGCTGCCTGCTCGGCCTGTTGCGTGATGGCTTTGACCATCGTGCCAATCTCGTCCGTCGCTTCACGGGTGCGATGCGCCAGCTGGCGCACTTCGCCCGCCACCACGGCAAAGCCGCGCCCATGTTCCCCCGCGCGGGCCGCTTCGATGGCCGCATTCAGGGCCAGCAGATTGGTGCGCGCAGAAATTTCGCTGATGACTTCGGCAAATCCGGCAATCGCACGCGACTTTTGCTGCAGCGCGACCATGTTGGCCTGGGCCTGGCCCGCCTCTGTACGTGCGCTGCTGATGCGCTGCAAACCCTGGTCCACTTCGGCACGGGCAGCCACGCTTTCGCTGCGCACCTGGGCGGCGATCCCGGCGGCCCGTTCGGCGTTGCCGGCAATTTGGACGGTGCTGTCGGCCACCTCGCTCGCGCTGCCGGCGATGCGTACCGTGATCTGCACGTCATCGTGCATCTTCTTTTTGACGGAGTCGACAAAGTAGGACGTTTCGGCCGCGCCGATCATGATGTCATCGATCGAGTGACCGACCACGGCCAAAATCTGGCGGTCTTCACCACCGCGATCGCTCGAGGTGAACAAGAACACGATCAGGGAGAGGGTGCTGGCCAGCAGCGCGCTCCAGCCGGGGCCGAGGGTGCCGCCACTGATCCAATTGATCAAAAGTGTCGTCAGCGCGCCTGCCAGCACGGCTGCCAGGGCCAGCGCCAGACGGCGATGGGGGGCGGACAAATGAAGCAGCTTCATGAAACTCCTCGGCGTCGCTGTGGCTACGGTATCAATAACTGTTACCGTAACTCATCGCCGCCGTGAGCTCAACGCATTTGTGACTTCGCGACCAAAAGTTATTTAATAGGTAGCTTGGTGGTATTTTTTACTTCTTCCATCACCGCATAGGTGTGGGTTTCGCGCACGCCTTTCTGGAGCAGCGTCTTACCCAGGAATTCGCGGTACGCCGCCATATCTTTCACGCGCGCCTTGACCAGATAATCGAAGCCGCCCGCCACCATGTGGCATTCCAGCACTTCTGGAATCAGCTGCACACTGTTTTTGAAGGCATCAAAGACTTCCGGTGTGGTCCGGTCGAGCACGACTTCAATGAAGACCAGCAGCGATACATCGAGCAGCTGCGGGTTGAGCTGGGCTGTATAACCCATGATATAGCCGGCTTCGTGGAGCTTGCGCACCCGTTCCAGGCAGGCTGCCGGAGACAGGTTGACACGGGCTGCCAGCTCCACGTTGCTGATGCGTCCGTCGCTCTGCAATTCCGACAGAATCTTCTTGCTGATCTTGTCCAACATTTCGCTCTATGCTCCACCATTAATATAATTTGGTGAAATTGTCTCACCAAAAACTATCTATGGCTAGTCTTCTGTAATACCAGAATTAATCCAGAAGAAACCCCACTACAATCGAATCAAATTGCCGCGCATTGTATTTGCGTGCGGCAGACGTTATTTCTCCTCTATTGAAGCGACACCTTTCCATGCACACTGCAGCCGCCCCGGCCCCCTCGTTCCTCCCTTTTGCCGCACTTCAGGAAGAAGTCGTCAGCCAGCCTTCCTTGTTGCGCGCCGCCATCACGGCGGCCTACCGCCGCGATGAAGCTGACACCGTCGGCTGGCTGCTGTCCCAGGGCGTACGTCCCCATGCCGACGCGCACGCGCTGGCGCACCGCCTGGTTGCTGCGGTACGCAGCAAGCGCACCCGCTCGTCGGGCGTGGACGCACTGATGCACGAGTTTTCGCTCTCGTCCGAAGAAGGCGTGGCGCTCATGTGCCTGGCCGAAGCGTTGTTGCGCATTCCCGACAGCGAAACCGCGGACCGCCTCATCGCCGACAAAATCAGCAAGGGCGACTGGCGCAAACACCTGGGCGAATCGCCTTCGCTGTTCGTCAACGCCGCCACCTGGGGTTTGCTCATCACCGGCAAACTGGTGGACACCAGCAGCGAAACAGGGCTCGGCTCGGCCCTGACCAAGCTCATTTCCAAGGGTGGCGAGCCGCTCATCCGCAAGGGCGTGGACCTGGCCATGCGCATGCTCGGCAACCAGTTTGTGACCGGCCAGACGATCGACGAAGCGCTCAAGAACAGCCGTGACAACGAGTCGCGCGGCTACCGCTATTCCTACGACATGCTGGGCGAGGCAGCGCTGACCGAGCTTGACGCCAAGGCCTATTACGCCTCGTACGAAAAAGCCATTCACGCGATCGGCAAGGCGTCGAACGGGCGTGGCATCAAGGACGGGCCGGGCATCTCGGTCAAGCTGTCGGCGCTGCACCCGCGCTACAGCCGCGCCCAGCATGGCCGCGTGATGAGCGAACTGCTGCCGCGCCTGCGCAGCCTGCTGCTGCTGGCCAAGCAGTACAACATCGGCCTCAATATCGACGCCGAAGAAGCCGACCGCCTCGAAATATCGCTCGACATGATGGAAGTGCTGGCCTTCGATCCCGCCCTGGCCGGCTTTGACGGCATTGGCTTCGTGGTGCAGGCCTACCAGAAGCGCTGCCCGTTCGTGATCGACTACCTGATCGACCTGGGGCGCCGCAGTGGCCGCAACTTCATGGTGCGTCTGGTCAAAGGCGCGTACTGGGATGCCGAAATCAAGCGCGCCCAGGTCGATGGCTTGCCTGGCTACCCGGTGTACACGCGCAAGGTCTACACCGACGTGTCCTACCTGACCTGCGCCAAAAAACTTCTGGCCGCGACCGACGTGATCTATCCGCAGTTCGCCACCCACAATGCGCACAGCCTGTCCGTGATCTACACGTGGGCCAAGGCCGACGGCATCACCGACTACGAATTCCAGTGCCTGCACGGCATGGGCGAGACCCTGTACGACCAGGTGGTGGGCAAGGACAATCTGGACAAGCCCTGCCGCATCTACGCGCCGGTCGGTTCACACGAAACGCTGCTGGCCTATCTGGTGCGGCGCCTGCTGGAAAACGGCGCCAACTCGTCGTTCGTGAACCAGATCGTGGACGAAAAGGTCGCCATTGAAAGCCTGATCGCCGATCCATTCGAAGCATCGCGTGCCCAGGGCGGGGTACCGCACCCTGGCATCGTCCTGCCAGTGCAGCTGTTTGGCGCCGAGCGAAAAAATTCGGCAGGTTTCGACCTGGCCAATGAAGACGTACTGCGCAAACTGGCCGCCGCCCTGGCCACGCCGCGCTCCTACAGCGCAGCGCCGCTGATCGATGGTGCGCCAGGCGCCCCGAACTGGCAACAGATCGTCAACCCGGCGCAGCATGCCGACGTGGTGGGCCGCGTGGCCGAAGCCAGTGCGCACGATGTTGAAGTCGCCATCCATGCCGCCAACGCCTATGCCATGGACTGGCAGACCACGTCGCCGTCCGAGCGCGCCGCCATCATTGCCAAAGTGGCCGACCTGTTCGAACAACATTACGAAGAACTGATGGCGCTGGCCGTACGCGAGGCCGGCAAATCGCTGCCGAACGCGATTGCCGAAATCCGTGAAGCAGTCGACTTCCTGCGCTACTACGCGGTGCAGGTAGAAGGCACGCAGAACATCCTGGCGCTTGGTCCCGTTGCCTGCATCAGCCCATGGAACTTCCCGCTGGCGATCTTTACCGGTCAGGTAGCGGCAGCGCTGGCAGCCGGTAACGTGGTACTGGCCAAGCCGGCCGAGCAAACGCCCCTGATCGCGCATCGCGCGGTCGAACTGTTCCACCTGGCCGGCGTGCCGCGTGGCGCGCTGCAGCTGCTGCCGGGCCGCGGCGAAATCGTCGGTGCGCGCCTGTGCGCCGATGCGCGCGTCAAGGGCGTCATCTTCACCGGCTCCACCGAAGTAGCGCAACTGATCAACCGCACCCTGGCGCAGCGCTCGGCCACCGAAAACGCCGACATCGCCCTGATCGCCGAAACCGGCGGCCAGAACGCGTTGATCGTCGATTCGTCCGCACTGCCAGAACAAGTGGTGCAAGACGTGATGACCTCGGCCTTTGACAGCGCCGGCCAGCGCTGCTCCGCGCTGCGCGTGCTGTTCCTGCAAGAAGACATCGCCGACAAGACCATCAAGATGCTCAAAGGCGCCATGCAGGAACTGCGCGTTGGCAGTCCGGACCGCCTGCAGATCGATATCGGCCCCGTGATCGACGCCGAAGCACAGCAAAATCTGCTCAAGCACATCGCCCGCATCAAAGCCAGCGCCAAAGCCCACTTCGCGCTCGAACTGCCGCCCGAACTGGCAGCGCAAGGCACCTTCGTGCCGCCAACCGTGCTGGAAATCGGCTCGCTGGCCGAACTGACGCAGGAAGTATTTGGCCCGGTACTGCACATCGTGCGTTATCGCCGCGCCGACCTGGGCAAGATCGTCGACTCGATCAACGCCACCGGCTTCGGCCTGACGCTGGGGATTCATTCGCGCATTGACGAAACCATCGACTTCATCACCGCGCGCGCCCACGTCGGCAATATCTATGTGAACCGGAATATCGTCGGTGCCGTGGTTGGCGTGCAGCCGTTTGGCGGCGAAGGAAAATCGGGCACCGGTCCCAAGGCCGGCGGTCCGCTTTACCTCAAACGCTTGCAGAAGGGCGCTGCGCCGCTCCTGCAGCACGAACGCCAGGCCGCGCCAGGTCTCGACTCGCTGCTGGAATGGGCCCGTACCCACGGCCACCAGCGCGTGGTCACGCTGGCCGAACAATACATGCGTACCACCTTGCTGGGCACCTCGCTTGGTCTGCCCGGTCCTACCGGAGAGCGCAATGCACTTGCGTTTGCTGCGCGCGGATCGGTGCTGTGCGCCGCGTCCGACATTGGCGTGCTATTGAATCAACTGGCTGCCGTGCTGGCAACCGGTAACCGCGCCATTGTCGTGGCCCAGTCCAAGGACGTGATCCCGCAAGGCTTGCCGAATGATGTAAAAGAGCGCATCGACTTTGCTGCCAGCATTGAAGCCGTCAAGACCGACTATCAGCTCGCGCTGGTGGAAGCGGCATTGGCAGGCAGCCTGCGCGCGCAGCTGGCCGCCGGTAATGGCGCCATCGTCGGCGTGATCGACACCACCGAAGAAGGTGCGATCCCGCTCTGGCGCCTGGTGGCGGAGCGCGCGCTGTGCGTGAACACCACGGCCGCGGGCGGTAATGCCAGCTTGATGACACTTGGACTTTGAATCGGACAATAAGATGGTTTAACCCTGGAGGAAGACATGATTGTTGGCGTACCGAAGGAAATCAAGAACCATGAGTACCGTGTCGGACTGACCCCGCCCAGCGTACGAGAACTGACGCTGCGCGGGCATACGGTGCTGGTGCAAAAAGGCGCCGGTGCCGAGATTGGCCTGGCCGACGAGCAGTATGTCGCTGCCGGTGCGTCCATTGTCGACACGGCCAAAGACGTTTTCGCACGCGCCGAGATGATCGTCAAAGTCAAGGAACCGCAGCCAGGCGAATGCGCCATGCTGTCCGAGGGTCAGATTCTGTACACCTATCTGCACCTGGCGCCGGACCCTGAACAAACGGCCGCGCTGGTCAAGTCTGGCGCTGTGTGCATCGCTTACGAAACCATTACCGGGGCCGGCGGTGGTTTGCCGCTGCTGGCGCCAATGAGCGAAGTGGCAGG
Source organism: Massilia sp. CF038 (assembly GCF_900129765.1). Taxonomy (GTDB): domain Bacteria; phylum Pseudomonadota; class Gammaproteobacteria; order Burkholderiales; family Burkholderiaceae_D; genus Telluria_A. The sequence goes on along the minus strand of NZ_FQWU01000003.1, from coordinate 319,813 downwards.
GCGCATGGCAATCCAGGCTGGTGCCGCGCATCTGGAAAAATCGAAGGGCGGCATGGGGCTGCTGCTTGGCGGCGTGCCTGGTGTGGCTGCCGGTCATATCGTCATCATCGGTGCCGGCGTGGTTGGCACCAATGCCTTGCAGATGGCTGTTGGCACCGGTGCGCGCGTTACGGTGCTCGACAAGAGCATTGAACGCCTGCGTCAGCTCGACCTGGTGTTTGGTGGACGCATTTCGACGCAGTATTCGAATGCGCATGCGATCGAGGAAGCGGTGTTGTCGGCGGACCTGGTCATTGGTGGCGTGCTGGTGCCGGGCGCCGCTGCACCCAAGCTGGTCACGCGTGACATGATTTCGCGGATGAAACCGGGCGCCGTGGTGGTTGACGTGGCGATCGACCAGGGTGGCTGCTTTGAGACCTCGCATGCAACCACGCATGCCGATCCTACTTTTGTGGTGGACGGGGTGGTGCACTACTGCGTGGCCAACATGCCAGGGGCGGTCGCGCGCACCTCGACCTTCGCGCTCAATAACGCGACGATCGGACATGCTGTGGCATTGGCTACAAAAGGCTGGAAGAAAGCGCTGGCTGACGACGCGCATCTGCGCAATGGTTTGAATGTCTGCCAGGGGAAAGTGACGTACGAAGCGGTGGCGAGAGATCTGGGTTATACCTACACCCCCGCAGAATCACTGCTCGTCTAAACATCGTCCTCGCGGAGGCGGGGACCGATAGCACGCATGCATGGTATGGGTCCCCGCCTGCGCGAGGACGATGTGACTAGGTTTCCAGCTCGCGACAAAACCGCGTGACTATCTGAAACGCATACCGCGACGCCACAGCACTCACAAACCGCATAAAAACATCGTCCTCGCGGAGGCGGGGACCCATAGCACGCATGCATGGAATGGGTCCCCGCCTGCGCGAGGACGATGTGACTAGGTTTCCAGCTCGCGACAGAATCGCGTGACTATCTGAAACGCATACCGCGACGCGACCGCACTTACAAACCGCATGAAATCCGTCGCCGCCGCCTCATTCGCGTTATCAGAAATGGTGCGCATGACGGCAAACGGTACCCCCATCTCGAAGCACACCTGCGCCACGGCCGCACCCTCCATCTCCACCGCCAGCATTCCCGGCAAAGCCTCGCCGAGCGCATTGATCCGCTGCGCGCTGCTGATGAACTGATCGCCACTCGCAATCAGCCCGCGATGCACCCGCGGCTGGCCGAGGGCAAACTGGCCCCGTTCGGCCGCATCAATCGTCGCCTCAAAGTCGTGCGCCAGGAAGCGCTCGGCGCTATCAGCCAGCCGATTGGTCAAATACAAGTCCGTCTGAAAATGCGCCAACCCGGTCAGCGGCACTTCAAACCGCGGAAACAAGGGGCTGGCATCCATATCGTACTGAAGCAGCGAATCGGCCACAACAATGTCACCCACGCGCACACCAGCATGCCCGGCGCCTGCCACCCCGGTGAACAAAACGTGGGTTACCCCAAAGCGCTCAATCAACATGCTCGCTGTGGTCGCGGCGGCTACCTTGCCGATGCGCGAGAGCACGCACACAGCCTCAACGGCACCAATCCGGCCCCGGGTGTACTCCCGCATACCATGGATGAGCTTGGCGGGGCCTTGCATGGCCTCCACGAGGCCCTGTTGTTCTTCCTGAAGCGCGCTGATGATGCCAAGTCGCATATGTGTGCCGTATTTACTCGTACCGTAAGGCGTCGATCGGATTCAGATTGGCGGCCTTTGCCGCCGGCATGATGCCAAACAAAATACCGACCAGACTGGAAAAACCGAATGCCATTGCCACCGCCCACCATGGCACCACGGCATCGGGGAAGTTCGGGATCATTTTAGCGGCGCCAAAGCCCAGTGCATAACCAAGCACCAGGCCAACCAGGCCGCCCAGCAAGGACAACGTGGTCGCCTCAATCAGAAATTGCAGCAAAATGTGGTGCCGCTGCGCGCCGAGCGCTTTGCAAATTCCGATTTCGCGGGTGCGCTCCGTGACCGACACCAGCATGATGTTCATGATGCCAATACCGCCCACTAGCAAGGAAACGCTAACAATACCACCCAGCACGGCCGTCATCATGTTGATGATGGTCGCAAAACTGTCCGCCAGCTGCTGCGAGGTCTGGACTTTGAAATCGTTCCTCTGGCCTGGCTTGAGGCGGTGCGCCTGGCGCAGCAAGGAAACCAGACGCGCTTGAACAGCGTCGACCTGCTCGATGTCATTCACTGTAAAAGTAATGGCAACGTTAAGGCGAGCTTTGTTGCCAGCGATTGCATTGCCGACAGCGAAAGGAATCAGGACGTAATCGTCCTTGCTGAATCCAAAGGTTTCACCCTTTTCTTCCGTCATCCCGATGATTTTGAACCACTCGCCGCCAATTTCCAGGTATTCCCCCACCGGGTCGTCAGGCAGCTTGAGTTTCTCACGGACTTTGGTCCCGATCACGCAAACCTTACGGCGCGATTGATCATCGGACATGCGGATGAAGCGGCCTTTGTCCGGAAACACTTGATGCGCGTCCTGATAAGCCTCGGTGATGGCCATCACCTGCGTGAAGGCCGACTGACCCGTGTGGCGCACTGTCGTACCAAAATCGCCAAAGGGCATAAAACTGGGCGAAACATTGCTGATGTCGTCGATATGGGCGACCACTTTTTCGTAGTCCGCCATGCTGAGCACGTTGACTTTGCCCTGCATGATTTCTTCCATCGGGGTATCGGCGCGCACGGTGAGGCTGTTCGAGCCAAGTCCCTTGAATTCATTGCTGATGGAAGCGGACAGGCCTTGTACGATGGACACTACCGCGATGACGGACGCCACCCCGATGATGATCCCCAGCGACGTCAAGAAGCTGCGGAAACTGTGGGCACGAATACTTTGCAGGGCAGAGCGGAAGCTTTCAATGATGCTAAACATGGCCGCTCTCCTCATGGCCTGCAGCCATTCGCGGCGCGTTCATCACATCACTGAGTACCCGTCCATCGGCCAGGCGGACTGAGCGCCTGCAATGGGCGGCAATATCGGGCTCGTGGGTCACAACGATCAGGGTCTGGCCTTCGGCATGCAAGGTATCGAACAGGGCCATGATATCGGCCGCCGTGGTGGAGTCCAGATTACCCGTTGGTTCATCGGCAAGCAGAATTGACGGTTCGCTGCATAGTGCGCGGGCAATGGCGACGCGCTGCCGCTGCCCGCCAGACAGTTGATTTGGCAAATGATCGAGGCGATTTTCCAATCCAACCCGGGCCATTGCTTCCCGTGCCCGGCGCGCCCGTTCCGCTGGACGCATGCCACGGTAAATGAGTGGCTGCATCACGTTCTGTAAGGCAGTGGCGCGCGTGAGCAAGTTGAAACTCTGGAAAATGAAGCCAATCTCTTCATTGCGAGTACGGGCCAGTTCGCTTTCGCTCATCCCCGCCACATCTCGTCCGTTGAGAAAGTATTTACCCTGAGTGGGACTGTCGAGACAACCAAGAATGTTCATCATGGTCGACTTGCCCGAACCCGACGAGCCGATGAAGGCCACATAATCGTTGCGGGCCACCTGCAGGTCAATCCCATCAAGCGCGGCAATGGTCTCTCCACCCATTTGATAATGCTTGGTAATGCCTTCCAGGCGGATCAGCGGCGCTGCGACGGTCATGCCTTGGCTTTTTCCGTCGTCAATTTTCCCGGTACCGGCTTGACTGGCTCGGCCTTGACCGGATCGCCCTGTTTTAAATGGCGAAGAACTTTGTAGGGCCCCACGATCACCGCTTCACCTGCTTCCACACCGGCCAGTATCTGCTGCTGACTGTCATCGGAAATGCCGACAGTCACGATGCGTTTGTCTGCTTTGCCATTCTTAGCAACGAACACGTAATTTTCAGTCTTGATCTGGACCTTGGCGTTCTTGCCGTCCTTTTTGTTGGCAAGCTCGGTATTTTCATCGTTGTTCGACAACACAGCTTGCAAAGGCAAGGCCAGCGACTTGCCGGAATGCGCAGTAAAGATCTCGGCGCGGCAAGTCATGCCTGGCCGCAGGGATAAATTCCCCGAATCGAGCAACTTGACCTTGATGTTGTAGTTGCGGGCCAAGGAATTCCCACCTTGCGCCGCGCCAGCGGCATTTTGTTTCGGCGACAGGGGAATCATCGTGACTTTGCCTTTGATCGGCGTGTCTGGATAGGCGGCAGTGTGAATCGCCACTTCCTGATCGACAGCAATCTTCCCGATATCGGCCTCATCGACATTGACTTCAGTGATCATGGTCGAGGTGTTGGCAATCGTCATCAGGCTGGAACCGGCAATACTGACCTGGCTGGCAACGGCGGTTTCGCCAACCTTGATGTCTAGCGCGGTAATCGTGCCCGAAATCGGCGCCCGGATCGTGGTCTTGGCAAGCCGCTCGTTTGATTGCTTGAGAATTGCTTCCACTTGCTCGAGGCGCGATCGGCTGTTACGCAGCTCGATCTTGGCGGAATTCACAGCAAACCGCGCATCGTCGATCTGCGATTCCGCGATCATTTTCATGCGGTGCAGTTCTTCCTTGCGCTTGAGCTGAGTTTCCTGGTTGGCCAGATTGAGCTGCTGCTGCTCGATATTGATGCGCTGCTGGCGAACCGCTGCTTCCTGTTGTGCCACTTCGGCGCGATAGCTTTGATCGTCCAGATGCAACAGCAGATCACCTTTTTTGACCTGCTGACCTTCTTTTACAAAGATGGTGCTGACCTTGCCGATCACTTCCGGCGACAACAGCACCTGTTCTTCATAGAGCAGGTGGCCGGAAGCCAGAATGGACGACTTGATTTCACGGAAGGCGATCTTGTCTGTTTCCACGGCGCGGGCAGGTTCGCCCCGGGTGATCTTGAGCACCACAGGGATGCACAACATAACAACAACCGCAGCTATGCCCAGGTATTTGCCCTTCATGCTGCCTTACTCATGGCAAACGCAAACCAGATGCCATAGATCGTTACGTAGGGAACCAGCGTCACCAGCAGCGCGGACATGCGTGAGGCCTTGGCCCAGATCTGGTAGCCGATGACTGTCAACGCAATACTCCAGAGCATCGGCAAGCTGATTGCGTCCATGACGCCTGCCATTGAACTGCCAAACTCGTAATGGAAAATCAGTTGGTTCAGCGACAAGGGGTTGAGATCGGAAAACGTCAGTTGTCCATTGGACGACATCAAAATCTGGATCGCGGCCAACGGCAACGAAAGGATGGTAGGGATGCTGGACCAGGTGGCCAGAGAAAAGCCGTCGTTGAAGGTGAACTCTTTGTTGGTAACTTTGCTAACCAGCATGAAATAGACGCCCATGATGGCCATGATGATCGGCGTTCCCACGAGTACCCCAAAGATGCTACCGCCCATCAAGATGCCTTTGCTCATCATATTGGCAGCTGCGTCACGCTCAGTCGCAGGCATGTTTGCAACCATTTGCTCGCGCAGCCAAGGAAAGTCGACGGCGGTGAAGTACCACACCATGACGATGAGTGAACAAGCCACGATCAACAGCAATGGCAACCATCCATAGCGACGCGGCGAAAGCATGGCAAACGCTCTTGATGGCTCATAGAACATGGATGTCACTGCGCTCAAGGGGGAGTTGCCAGGCATGTCGGCAGTTTTGGTCATTTCCATAGGAACGTATGCTCGCGAGAAGGTGGGTGATGGCCTGTACAGGCGGTGCCCAGAATAGCATATCAACAAGCAATATTTACATTTTGCTGGCTTATGCATATCAAAGAAAGTTTGGCTCTGCTTTATGCACGCTTTTCGCCTGGTTTACTGTTTTATATAACTTGTATGTATACATAAAGTAGTAGTGATAGTAAACGAGAGAGAAGTTGTGGATAAGTCGCGATTTATCCAAAGGATCAAGAACTTGCGTGCAAAAAAAGTGGCTGGACAAACAGTGTAGGAAAACAGGAGCTTTATTGGATAAGTTTTCGGTTGTTCACAAGTAGAGCGGTTTTACACATCCCATCCTGTGGATATGCAATGACTTATCCACAGAGTGTTGGCTTCACCGTCTTTTTTTTTGTCTTCAGAGCAATTGCGTCAGTGTCAGGATCGGAGTTCACTTCTTGCAATTTTCAAATTTCACGCGTTTGTTCAATGTTGAGATTCTTGTCTTCAGAGCACTTTGTTGCCGAGGTTTGCGCCTTTGGTTTTTCGGGGTGCTCCGTTGTTTGTTTACTTAAGAAGGTAATATATATGTTTAATAGTAGTTGTTAACGCATGCTGTTTTCTGTGGATAAGCCTCTTTAGTTCCATCGAATCATGGGTTTACAGCCGGTATAAGGCGCTTGCTTGCTCTGTATCTGCTTGGGGTCAAATCTGGACAAAAAACAGGCTGTGCATAAAACCGCGTTTATCCACAAATGGCACCTGTGGATATCCAGACGGTTATCCACAAGGGGGGGTAGTCATGCTTCTACAGGATCTTTTTAAGTTTCCGATTGTTCAGGGTCCGATGGCGGGCGGCGCCACCACGCCTGCACTGGTTGCCGGTGTTTCCAATGCCGGTGGTTTAGGTTCTTTGGCAGCTTCCTTGCTGTCACCCTCTGTCATGCGCGATCAGGCCGCCATCATCCGCTCCATGACCACGCAGCCGTTTTTGATCAATCTGTTCGTACTTGAGACGCCGTCACCCTCCCAGGAAGACATTGCAGAGGCATCCGAATTGTTGCGGCCGCTGTGGGAAAGCCTGGGATGGGACCGCCTGTCCGTTCCGGCGGCCTGGTGCGAAAGCTTTGAGGGGCAACTTGCTGCACTGATTGAATTGCGTCCTGCGGCAGCCAGCTTCACTTTTGGCATTCTTACCCCGGCCCAGGTCGAACGCCTGCATAGCGCCGGTATCTTTGTGATTGGCACTGTCACGACGGTGGACGAAGCCCTGGCCTGGGAAACGGTGGGTGCCGACGCCGTGATTGCGTCAGGTGTCGAGTCAGGGGGACATCGAGGTACGTTCCTCGGTCCGCAGGAGGAGGCGACCTTGTCCGCCAAGGCCTTGTGGCCCCTGGTCGCTGCCGCGGTCAAGATTCCGACCATTGCTGCCGGGGCCATCATGACCGGTGTTGATATCCTTGAGGCCATGTCTCTGGGAGCAGAGGCAGTACAAATGGGCAGCGCCTTCCTGGTTTGTGATGAGTCCGGCATCAACCAGCATTACCGTAACGCCCTCATTCATGCTGGCGACACGCCTACCCGCCTGACACGGGCATTTTCCGGCCGCTATGCGCGCGGACTTGAAAATCGCTTCATGCAAGAAATGAAAGCCGTGGAAACGCGCGTTCCCGCGTATCCTGTGCAAAACGCTTTGACAACCGGCATTCGTGCTGCTGCTGCGGCAAAGGGCGACACGGGTTTGATGTCCCTATGGGCAGGCGCCGATATTCGCCGCGCTCGCCCGATGTCCGTTGCCAAATTAATGCAGACCCTGGTCGCGGAAATGCGCACCAAGTAGAGGAGACGTGGATTGGAATCGGCAGGTGACTATGACTATATTATTGTCGGCGCTGGAACAGCCGGCTGTGTACTTGCCAATCGGCTGACCCGCAATCGTGACGTCAACGTACTGTTGATCGAAGCGGGCGGGCGCGACGATTATCTCTGGATTCATATTCCTGTCGGCTATCTGCACTGCATCGGCAACCCGCGCACCGACTGGTTGTATCGTACCGAAGCGGAAGCTGGCCTCGGTGGCCGTTCGCTGATCTACCCGCGCGGCAAAGTATTGGGCGGAAGTTCTTCCATCAACGGCATGATCTACATGCGCGGACAGTCGCAGGATTACGACCGTTGGGCCGAGGTCACCGGCGATTCCTCCTGGTGCTGGGACCGAGTGCTTCCCATGTTCATGAAAAGCGAAGACTATTACGGCGGCAGCAGTGCTGCCCATGGCAGCGGCGGTGAATGGCGTGTGGAAAAGCAGCGCTTGTCCTGGCAAATCCTGGATGCGTTTCGCGATGCCGCCGAACAAACCGGCATCCCCAAAACGCAGGACTTCAATGGTGGTGACAATGAAGGCTGCGCCTATTTTGACGTGAATCAGAAGCGTGGTATTCGCTGGAATACCGCCAAGGCCTTCCTCAAGCCTGCGGCCGCGCGCCCCAACTTGACCATCATGACCGGGTGCCACGTGGAGCGCCTGATCCTGGAGGACAGCGATCAAGGCAAGCGTTGCAGCGGCGTGGAATTCACAGGCGGCGGCACGGCCTGGTTCGCGCATGCTTCACGTGAAACAGTGCTGACAGCAGGGGCGATTGGCTCGCCGCAAATTCTGCAAGTGTCAGGCATCGGGCCCGCGGCCTTATTGCAAGACAAGGGCATTGCCGTGCAATGTGATTTGCCCGGCGTCGGCGAAAATTTGCAGGATCACTTGCAGCTGCGGATGATCTACAAAGTCAGCAACGCAAAGACACTGAACACCAGCGCGGCAAGCTGGTTCGGCAAATTTAAAATCGGGCTTGAGTATGCACTCCGGCAGAGCGGGCCGATGTCGATGGCGCCATCGCAGCTTGGCGCCTTTGCGCGTTCGGATCCATCACAGGCAACGCCGAATCTGGAGTATCACGTGCAGCCCTTGTCACTGGAAAAATTCGGCGACCCCTTGCACCCGTTCCCGGCATTTACCGCCAGTGTGTGCAACCTGCGCCCAAGTTCGCGCGGCCATGTACGCGTTGCTTCCGGCGATTCCTACGCTGCACCCAAAATCACGCCGAACTATTTAACTACGGCAGAAGACCGTCGTGTTGCCGGCGCTGCGCTGGCACTGACCCGCCGCATCGTTGCCGCGCCTGCTTTGGCAAAATACGCGCCGCAAGAATTCGCACCGGGTGTGCATTTTTGCACCGAGGACGAATTGGCCGAGGCCGCAGGGCAAATTGGCACCACGATTTTCCATCCGGTGGGTACCTGCAAGATGGGCAAAACGGACGATGATCTGGCCGTGGTTGACAGTCAGCTGCGGGTACGCGGCGTGAAGGCACTGCGCGTGGTTGACGCATCCGTGATGCCGTTCATCACATCCGGAAACACCAATTCGCCGACCTTGATGATTGCGGAAAAGGCGGCGCAAATGATCGTCAATACCGCCTAGACTTTCCCAATACGTAAAGGTAGTTCTACTGTATTGTGAGCAAAAACCTTCATGTGTATTATCTGTCTAAAAATGTTTTTCAGAGCTTAACAAAAGGCCAGAAAACGGAGACACGATGACAGACGTCATTCTGGAAACACGGAACTTGAGCAAAGAGTTCAAGGGGTTTACCGCAGTCAGTGACGTCAACCTCAAGGTTGAACGTGGCCATATCCACGCCCTGATCGGTCCGAACGGGGCAGGAAAAACCACCTGCTTCAATCTGCTGACCAAGTTTCTCACTCCCAGCGCAGGACAGATCCTGTTCAATGGCACCGACATCACCGGTGCGAAGCCGGCGCAGATTGCCCGCATGGGCATCATCCGCTCGTTCCAGATCTCTGCGGTCTTTCCGCATCTGACTGTGCTGCAGAATGTGCGCATCGGCTTGCAGCGCGAACTGGGCACGTCCTTTCATTTCTGGCAGAGCGAGCGCCGTCTTGATCGTCTCAACGAGCGCGCCATGCAATTGCTGGCCGAAGTGGACCTGGCTGCCTTTGCCGATACGCTCACTGTCGATTTACCATATGGCCGCAAGCGTGCGCTGGAAATTGCCACCACGCTGGCAATGGAACCGGAGTTGATGCTGCTGGATGAACCAACCCAGGGCATGGGCCACGAAGACGTGCATCGCGTGACCGCGCTGATCAAGAAGGTCTCCGCCGGCCGCACCATTTTGATGGTGGAACACAATATGAACGTGGTCTCCGGCATCTGCGACAAAATCTCCGTGCTGCAGCGCGGCGCCATGCTGGCCGAAGGTACCTATGCGCAAGTGTCCGCCAATCCGCAAGTCATGGAAGCGTATATGGGCACTGCCGAAGTGGCGCTGGAAGGGGCCCATTGATGGCGGCCGCGCTGGAAATTACCGGCCTGCACGCCTGGTACGGCGAGTCCCATATTCTGCACGACGTCAATCTGACCGTGAACCAGGGCGAAGTGGTGACCTTGCTGGGCCGGAACGGCGCCGGGCGCACCACAACTTTACGCGCGCTGATGGGTCTAACCGGGGCACGCAAAGGGTCGATCAAAATCAACGGGGTCGAGGCAATTGGCTTGCCCACGCACCGCGTGGCGCATCTTGGCGTTGGCTATTGCCCGGAGGAGCGGGGCATTTTTTCTTCCTTATCCACCGAAGAAAACCTCATGCTGCCGCCGCAGCTGGCTGGTCCGGACAAGGGTATGTCGGTGGCGGAAATCTACGAGATGTTTCCGAACCTGCTAGAGCGCAGGCACAGCCAGGGAACACGGCTGTCTGGTGGCGAACAGCAAATGCTGGCAGTGGCGCGCATTCTGCGTACCGGCGCGCGCCTGCTTTTGCTGGATGAAATATCCGAAGGCCTGGCGCCGGTCATTGTGCAGGGCTTGGCGCGCATGATCACCACGCTCAAGTCCAAGGGCTACACGATTGTTATGGTGGAACAGAATTTCCGATTCGCAGCACCGCTGGCGGACCGGTTTTATGTGATGGAGCACGGTCAGATTGTCGAGACTTTTGCTGCGTCCGAATTGAGCGCCAAGATGCCGGTACTGACCGAGCTGCTGGGTGTGTAAGCAAACCACAAGAACTATCCCTCACACGGAGACAACAATGAAACGTCAAGCACTTGCCGTCGCGGTAACCGCCGTATGCGCTTTCGGTTTTTCCCTTCCAGCCGCCGCGCAGGTATCGGGCGACACCATCAAGATCGGCCTGATGACCGACATGTCCGGCGTTTATTCCGATATCGACGGGCCCGGCGGTGCCGAGGCAGTCAAAATGGCGATTGCCGACATGGGTGGCACCATTGAAGGCAAGAAAATCGAATTCATTGTTGCCGACCACCAGAACAAAGCCGACATCGCCGCCAGCAAGGCGCGCGAGTGGTTTGACCAGCAGGGCGTCGACATGCTGATCGGCGGCACCAATTCGGGCGCCAACCTGGCAATGGCCAAGGTCGCCGCCGACAAGAAAAAGGTGTTCATCTCCATTGGCGCCGGCTCGGCCCGTTTGACGAATGAAGAGTGCACGCCCTACACCGTACACTACGCCTACGATACGGTGGCACTGGCGCGCGGCACGGGCGGCGCCATCGTCAAGCAGGGCGGCAAGAGCTGGTTCTTCATGACGGCAGACTACGCCTTCGGCCAGTCGCTGGAAAAGGACACGACCGATGTCATCAAGGCCAATGGCGGCTCCGTGGTTGGCAGCGTCAAGCATCCCTTGTCGGCGTCGGACTTTTCCTCATTCCTGTTGCAGGCACAATCGTCCAAGGCCCAGATTCTGGGCATGGCCAATGCCGGCGGCGACATGATCAACTCGGTCAAGGCCGCCAACGAATTTGGCGTGACCAAATCCATGAAGCTGGCAGGCTTGCTGGTGTTCATTAACGATATCCACACGCTCGGCCTCAAAACCACGCAGGGCATGTATCTGACGGACGGGTGGTACTGGGACCAAAGCCCGGAAAGCCGCGCCTGGTCCAAACGCTACTTCAGCAAGATGAAGAAGGAGCCGTCGATGCTGCAGGCGGCGGACTACTCGGCCACCATGAACTATCTGGCTGCCGTCAAAACCCTCAAGACCGACGATGCCGACAAGGTCATGGCGCACCTCAAGAAGACCAAGATCAACGACATGTTCGCCAAGAACGGCGAGATCCGCCCGGATGGCCGCATGGTGCACGATATGTACCTGATGGAAGTGAAAAAGCCTGGCGATTCCAAATACCCATGGGATTACTACAAGGTCGTGCAAACCATTCCAGGTGCGCAGGCCTATACCACCAAGGCCGAGACCAAGTGCTCGCTCTGGAAATAAGTTAGTCGCGCCAGGCAGGGCGGTGCTGCGCGCCGTCCTGGATGTTCCTTCTTTTGTACTGTGAAGCCATGGAAATATTCGGCGTTCCTCATCAGGCGATGATGAGTCAGCTGCTGCTGGGCCTTGTCAACGGTTCCTTCTACGCGATGCTGTCGCTCGGGCTGGCCGTGATCTTTGGTCTGCTCAATGTGATCAATTTCTCGCACGGCGCGCTCTACATGATGGGCGCCTTTCTTGCCTGGATGGGACTCAGTTACTTTGACGTCAATTATTGGGTCATGCTCGCGGTAGCGCCCTTGCTTGTCGGTGCCTTCGGGATTTTGATCGAGCGCACGATGCTGCGCTGGCTCTACAAGCTTGATCACCTGTACGGCTTGCTGTTCACGTTTGGCGTGACCCTGGTGCTGGAAGGTGTGTTCCGTTCTTTCTACGGTGTTTCTGGCCAGGCCTATCCTGTGCCGGACGCCCTGCAGGGAGCCACCGACCTGGGCTTTATGGTGCTGCCTAATTATCGGGCATGGGTCGTCGTGGCGTCCCTGGTGGTTTGCCTCGGAACATGGTTTGTGATCGAAAAGACAAAACTTGGCGCCTATCTGCGTGCTGGGACAGAGAATCCGAAACTGGTGGAAGCCTTTGGCATCAACGTGCCGTTGATGGTCACGCTCACCTATGGCTTTGGCGTCGCTTTGGCGGGCTTTGCAGGGGTGCTGGCGGCTCCGATCATCAATGTGACTCCACTGATGGGTTCGCACCTGATTATCGTCGTGTTCGCCGTTGTAGTGATCGGGGGGATGGGTTCGATCATGGGTTCGATCATCACTGGTCTTGCACTGGGCGTGATCGAGGGCTTGACCCGGGTGTTCTACCCGCCCGGCTCGGAGGTGGTCGTGTTTGTCGTGATGGTCATCGTTCTGTTGCTCCGCCCAGCCGGCTTGTTCGGCAAAGAAAAGTAGGAAGGCCTTGCACATGCTAAACAAGAACTATGGCTATCTGATCGCGCTCGCACTGATGCTGGCGGCCCCGTTTGTTGGCTACCCGGTTTTCCTGATGAAGTTGCTTTGCTTCGGCTTGTTTGCCTGCGCCTTCAATTTGCTGATCGGTTTCACTGGATTGCTATCGTTCGGACACGCTGCGTTTTTCGGTTCGGCTGGCTACGTGGCCGGGTACATGCTGCGCGACAAAGGCTGGCCTTTTGAGCTGGCGGTGCTGGCCGGCGTTGGGGCGAGTGCCTTGATCGGTCTCGTGATGGGTGCGGTGGCAATCCGCCGGCAGGGCATCTATTTCTCCATGATCACCCTGGCCTTGGCGCAGATGGTGTACTTCGGCGCGCTGCGTGCGCCGTTCACGGGCGGCGAAGATGGCTTGCAAGGTGTACCGCGCGGCAAATTGTTGGCTACTGTGGATCTGGGCAATGACCTGGTGATGTATTACGTCGTGCTGGCAATTGTTCTGGCTGGCTTCGCCTTGATCGTCCGCACCGTCCATTCCCCGTTCGGTCAGGTCCTCAAGGCCATCAAGGAAAACGAGCCGCGCGCCATTTCGCTTGGTTTTGACGTGGACAAGTACAAGTTGCTGGCATTTGTTTTGTCGGCCGCATTGGCTGGCTTGGCCGGCGCCACCAAGACTGTTGTGCTTGGATTCGAGACGCTGACTGACGTGTACTGGGCAATGTCCGGCTTGGTCATTCTGATGACCTTGGTCGGCGGAATGGGCACGCTGGTTGGGCCGGTGATCGGCGCCTTCATCATCATCGCGCTCGAGAACAAGCTGGGCGATGTGGGCAACTTCCTCGCGCAACAGACCGGGGTAGAGTGGTTTGCCAGCATTGGCGAGTCGGTCGGCATGGTCACGGGCCTGATCTTTATTGCCTGTGTGCTGCTGTTCCGCAAGGGCATCGTGGGTGAGATCGGCGCGGCCCTCGCCGCTGCCGGTCGCAGTAAAAAGAGCGCCTGAGGTTTACAAGGCGCTTCTGTAAATTCCATACGCGTCCGCGCGGGTTAACTCGCGCGGATTGTTTCCCAAGAGTCTGGTCTGCAGCATCGCGTCGTCGGCCAGCCGGTCCAGATCAGTTTCGCCGATTCCTACTTGTTGCAAGGTCGTTTCGATGCCTGTCATGGTTGCGATATGCTGCATCGCAACAACGAGCGCCTCCGCGCGTGCCTCGTCGGTGCCGGCCACATGGGGTGCGACGATTCCGGCCAGTTCGGCATACATCGGTGCCGCTGACTCCATATTGAAGCGAAGAACGTGCGGCAGCACGAGCGCATTCGAGAGACCATGTGGTACGTGGAAGATGCCGCCGATCGGATAAGCCAGCGCATGCACTGCTGCGACCGGTGCGTTTGAAAACGCCTGCCCCGCCAGACAGGCGCCCAACAGCATGGCCTGTCGCGCAGCCAGATCGCGCCCGTTTTCACAGGCTTTCGTCAGGTTGGCGGACAGCATGCCGAGCGCCTGCCGTGCCAAGGAATCGGACAGTGGATTCTTTTTGTGCTTGCTGGTGTAGGCCTCAATTGCGTGCACCATGGCGTCGATGCCCGTTGCTGCCGTGACCAAGGGTGGCAAACCCAGCGTCAGCTCCGCGTCCAGAATGGCAAGGTCGGCGTACAACTGCGGCGCCACCACACCCATCTTCGTGGTCTCGCCAGTGGTGACGATCGCGATATTGGTGACTTCGGATCCGGTGCCGGCCGTGGTGGGGATCTGTACCAGCGGCAAGCGTGTACCCGTGACATTGCCGATCCCATAGATCTGAGAAATCGCCTGCGTTCCTGGTGCAAGCACTGCGATGAGTTTTGCCACGTCCATCGAACTGCCGCCACCGAGGCCGATAATCATGTCGACCTCATTCATGCGTGCAAACTCGACTGCGCCGAGGACAACTGCTTCCGGTGGATCGGCCACCACGTCTGAATACACCAGCACCTTGAGCTGCGACTGTTTCAGACTCAATTCGGCAAGGTCTACCCGACCAGTGCGCAGAAAGCCCGGGTCAGTGACGACCATCACCCGTTTGGCCTGCGGGAAGCGGCTGCGGATGTGCGTGCCAAGATTCTTGGCCGCGCCGGTTTCCGAGATGATGTTGGGGACCGTACTGAAGCTGAAATTGTTCATGGTATCTGGCTTTCCGGGTTGATCCGACAAGCTTACACCAAGGATGAGCCATCGTGAACGCGCAGGGAGTTTCTTCCGTACAATGGATGCTTCCCCTGTTTCTGGTGTCTCCATGTTCGATTTTGCCTTGCTTGGTGTGGCAGCCTTTACTGCTGGATTGGTCGATGCGGTGGTTGGCGGCGGTGGTCTGATTCAGCTACCCGTTCTGTTCTCGTTGTTTCCTCGCGAGGCACCCGCTACCTTGATTGGCACCAGCAAGCTGGCCGGTATCTTCGGCACCAGCGCAGCAGCCGTGAATTACGCGCGACGGGTGAGGGTGGCCTGGAGCGCTGCGGCGCCAGCGGCGGTAGCCGCCTTCATCCTTTCCTTCGTTGGCGCATACACGGTGACCAAGGTGCCAGCGGACTTCATGCGAACGCTCTTGCCGGTGGTGCTGGTGGCGGTCGCAATCTATACCTTCAAGAAGAAGGACTTTGGTGCGGCCCACGCGCCTGTGCACACCGGTAATGCCGAGCGCTACCTGGCCATAGGCATGGGTGCCTGCATCGGGTTTTACGATGGCTTCTTTGGCCCCGGCACCGGGAGCTTTCTCCTGTTCCTCTTTGTGCGTTTTTTCGGGTTCGACTTCCTGAGCGCGTCAGCGGCAGCCAAGGTGGTGAACGTGGCCTGCAATCTGTCCGCGCTGATGTGGTTTGGCGTCAGTGGTCATCTTCTCTGGCAACTGGGTTTATTGATGGCGGCGTGCCAGGTGGCCGGCTCGCTCGTTGGGACAAAACTCGCCATCAAACATGGCAGCGGCTTTGTTCGCAAGCTGTTCCTGATCGTTGTTACTCTGCTGATTTTCAAGACCAGTTACGACGCATGGCTTCGCTGGTAGGCTCCTTTTGTTCCACGTGAAACATTCCAAAACCCCAAATCGGGAATGTTTCACGTGGAACAATCGTGGTGCTAGAGGCGGATATCTAGCCGGAAAAAAGTCTGAGGGCCAAAAAGACTCTATAATCTGCCCTCATACTCCTCGCACCACACTTCCATCATGCTATTTCCTACTGAATTCGACGTCATTGTCGTCGGCGGCGGTCACGCCGGTACCGAAGCTGCATTGGCTTCCGCCCGCATGGGCCAGAAGACTTTGTTGCTCACCCATAACATCGAGACCCTGGGCCAGATGTCGTGCAACCCGTCCATCGGTGGGATTGGGAAGGGTCATCTGGTCAAGGAAGTCGATGCGATGGGTGGCGCGATGGCCATTGCCACCGACGAATCCGGGATCCAGTTCCGCATCCTGAACTCGTCCAAAGGCCCGGCGGTGCGTGCAACCCGTGCCCAGGCCGACCGTATTCTGTACAAACAAGCGATCCGCTCGCGCCTGGAAAACCAGCCCAACCTGTGGCTGTTCCAGCAGGCCGTCGACGATCTGATGGTGGAGGGCGACCGGGTGGTTGGTGCCGTTACCCAGATCGGTTTGCAGTTCCGCGCCCGCGCGGTCGTGCTGACGGCCGGTACTTTCCTCGACGGGAAGATCCACGTCGGCTTGCAAAACTACTCCGCCGGCCGCGCCGGTGACCCGCCTGCCATCTCGCTCTCGGCCCGACTGAAGGAATTGAAGCTGCCGCAGGGGCGCCTGAAGACCGGCACGCCACCCCGCATTGATGGCCGCAGCATCGACTTTTCCCAGATGCTGGAACAGCCAGGCGACCTGGACCCGGTCCCCGTGTTCTCGGTCATGGGTAACACGACCATGCACCCACGCCAGGTACCATGCTGGGTTACTCACACCAATGCGCAGACACACGATATTATTCGCGCCGGTCTCGACCGCAGCCCGATGTACACCGGCGTCATCGAAGGCGTGGGTCCGCGCTATTGCCCATCAATCGAAGACAAGATCCACCGCTTCGCCAGCAAGGAATCGCACCAGATTTTCCTGGAGCCGGAAGGCTTGACGACCAACGAGTTTTACCCGAACGGGATCTCGACCAGCCTGCCGTTCGACGTGCAGATCAACCTGGTGCGCTCGATGAAGGGCATGGAAAACGCCTTCATCCTGCGCCCTGGCTACGCCATCGAATATGATTACTTCGATCCGCGCGGCCTGAAAATGTCGCTTGAAACCAAGGCAGTGCAGGGCCTGTTCTTTGCCGGCCAGATCAACGGCACCACCGGTTACGAGGAAGCGGCGGCGCAAGGCATGCTTGCAGGTATCAACGCTGCCCTGATGACCCAGGGCCGCGACGCCTGGGTGCCGGGCCGTGCCGACGCCTACCTGGGCGTCCTGGTCGACGACCTGACCACCCAGGGCGTGGCCGAGCCTTACCGCATGTTCACTAGTCGTGCCGAGTTCCGCCTCAGCCTGCGTGAAGACAATGCCGATATGCGCCTGACGGAAATTGGCCGCAAGCTTGGCTGCGTGGGTGATGCCCAGTGGGAAGCCTTCGAGCGCAAACGTGAATCCGTGGCGCGCGAACTGGAACGCTTGCGCACCACGTGGGTCAACCCGCGCATCCTGGCGGCGGCCGAATCGGAGCGTGTGATTGGCCAGGCCATCGAGCGCGAATACAATCTGGCCGACCTGCTGCGCCGTCCCGGCGTGGCTTACGACAAGCTGATGAGCCTGTCCGGTGTGGAAGGCCAGGACCTGGCCGGGCCCGGCGTGACCGATCCGGCCGTGCGCGAGCAGGTTGAGATTCAACTGAAATACTCGGGCTATATCGACCGCCAGGCTAAGGAAGTCGAACGCCACGACCACTACGAAAACCTCAAACTGCCGACCGAGTTTAACTATCTGGACATCACGGCGCTGTCGATCGAAGTGCGGCAAAAGCTGGACAAGCAACGTCCTGAAACGCTGGGCCAGGCCTCAAGAATTTCTGGCGTGACACCTGCCGCGATCTCGCTTTTGCTGGTACATTTAAAGAAACGCGGTGCGAAAGGTTTTGCCACCCTCAATGAGGAGCTGGCGCAATGAAGTTTTTCGACCGGCCTGCGTTGGCGCAGATCCTGGCCAACGGTATCAAAGAACTGCAACTGAACCTGAACGACAAGCAACAAGAACAGCTGCTGGACTATTTGGCGCTGCTGTTCAAATGGAATGCAGTCTATAACCTGACCTCGGTGCGCGATCCCATGCAAATGATGACGCACCATGTGCTCGACTCGCTGGCCGCCGTTTCCGCCTTCGCAGACGCGCACAACGTGCTGGACGTGGGGGCAGGGGGCGGCTTGCCAGGCATGGTCCTGGCCATCAGCCTGCCACAGACGAAAGTGTCGATGATCGACACGGTACACAAGAAGACCGCATTTTTGACGCAAGTGAAAGCCGAACTGGGCCTGGCCAACGTCACCGTGTACACGATGAAGGTGCAGGACCTGCAGCCGCCACAGAAATTCGATGTCGTCACCTCCCGCGCTTTTGCGGATCTGTCGGATTTCGTCAATTGGTCGGGACACGTTTTGGCAGAGGGCGGGCGTTTTATTGCCCTCAAAGGAACGGCGCCACCGGAAGAGCAGGAAAGGCTGCCGGCAGAGTGGAAAGTGAGCGAATTACGGCCTATCACGGTTCCAGGACTGCAGGCAGAGCGTCACCTCGTGTTTATCCAGAAATCAGAATAAACCGTATAAACCATTTACCTGGTTTATACCAGATATACTATACATATCGAATAAACGATGTTGATAGTATAAACGGTATAAATCATTATTGTTGCGTCCTACGCTAAGAAGATACATGGCAAAAATATTTTGCGTTGCAAACCAGAAGGGCGGCGTCGGCAAGACCACCACCACTGTCAACCTGTCGGCCGGACTGGCCAGCCTGGACCAGCGCGTCTTGCTGGTCGACCTGGACCCGCAGGGCAACGCGACCATGGGCGCCGGCATCAACAAGGCCGGCCTGAAAGCGTCCACCTATGAAGTGCTGCTGGGCGAGGCCGACGTGGCCACCGCGCGCCAGCGTTCGGAAGCAGGCAGGTTCGATGTGCTGCCTTCCAACCGTGAACTGGCCGGTGCCGAAGTCGAGATGGTCGAACTGGAGCATCGCGAACGCCGCCTCAAGGATGCGCTGGCCGTGGTCGATGCGGAGTACGATTTCATTCTGATCGATTGCCCTCCCGCCTTGTCGATGCTGACCCTCAATGGCTTGTGCGCCGCGCATGGCGTGATCATCCCGATGCAGTGCGAGTACTACGCGCTGGAAGGCTTGTCCGACCTGGTCAACACCATCAAGAAAGTGCATGCCAACCTCAACCCGGACCTGAAGATCATCGGCCTGTTGCGGGTGATGTTCGACCCGCGCATGACGCTGTCGCAGCAAGTGTCGGCCCAGCTGGAAGAGCACTTCGGCGACAAGGTCTTCAAGACCATCATCCCGCGCAATGTGCGCCTGGCCGAAGCGCCGTCCTACGGCATTCCCGGTGTGACCTTTGACCCCACCTCGAAAGGCGCGCAAGCCTACGTTGCTTTCGGCGCCGAGATGGTCAAACGCATCAAAACACTGTAATCAGAATTTCGCAGAAAGACTTACCGAATCATGGCAACCAAAAAACTCAAGGGCCTCGGCCGCGGTCTCGAAGCACTGCTGGGCGGCGATGGCGATGCGCCCCAGCCTGACCCGGGCACCCCGTCCTCGCTGCCGGTCACTCAGATGCAGGCTGGTAAATACCAGCCGCGTACGCGCATGGACGAAGGCGCGCTGGCCGAACTGGCCGCATCCATCAAAACCCAGGGCATCATGCAGCCGGTGCTGGTGCGCCCGGTCGGTACCGACAAGCTGACCGGCGCCACCAAGTACGAAATCATCGCCGGCGAACGCCGCTTCCGCGCGGCCCAGCTGGCTGGCCTGGAGCAGATTCCGGTGCTGGTGCGCGATGTGGACGACCAGGCTGCCGCCGCCATGGCCCTGATCGAGAACATTCAGCGCGAAGACCTTAATCCGCTGGAAGAAGCCCAGGGCATCCAGCGCCTGATTTCCGATTTCAGCTTTACCCACGAACAAGCAGCCAGCGCGGTTGGCCGTTCGCGTAGCGCGGTGTCGAATCTGCTGCGCCTGATGAACCTGGCGGCACCGGTGCAGACCATGCTCATGGCCGGCGACATCGACATGGGGCATGCCCGTGCGCTGCTGGCAGTCGACTCGGCCAGCCAGATCAGCCTGGCGAATCAGGTGGTGGCCAAGCGTTTGTCGGTGCGTGAAACGGAAAAGCTGGTCAATCGCGCGATGGAAGAGCAGGCCAACACGCCGGTGGCGCGTCAAAAAGAGAAGTCGGGCGACATCGTGCGCCTGGAAGAAGAGCTTTCCGACAAACTGGCCACGCCGGTGTTGTTCAAGATGGGCGCCAAAGGCAAGGGCCAGATGATCATCGATTTCGCCGATCTCGATGTGCTCGATGGCGTTTTAGCAAGACTACGCGCCTGATCGTCCTCAGCGGAATAAGCACATCGCCCTCGCGAAGGCGGGGGCCCATACCACGGCAGCGACTTCGGTCACATGGTATAGGCCCCCGCCTCCGCGAGGGCGATGTGGAGTGACGCGCCCATCCGTTTCTCATCATGAAAATCGTTTCCTATGCGAAACAATTCCTTTGCCAGTGATGACTGCCCTCAATTAGTGCGGACGCTCGAAAAAAAGGTGACATATCACCACATTTAATCTCTTTGTCGACGCCGCAACGTTTGACGCATATGTGCGTATCGCCTTATAATCCCGCTGATTCACGTGATCCCAATACCCGAAACAGCTTTCATCATGGCTGGCGCGAAGAACAAAAAATGCTGCGCTTAGTCTCCCTGCAATTGATCGTTACAGTCGTCGCTGGCCTGGTGGCCGGACTGCTGGGAGGCTGGGCGGCGATGGTGTCTGCAATATTCGGGGGGCTGTGTTGTGTGGTGCCGAACGCGATCATGGCGGGGCGGCTGTTCCTCAACACGAAGCGGCCTGGTGGCGCTGACCCGATCTCGTTTTTTATCTGGGAATTCATAAAGATTGCACTGACGGTGGCGCTGATAGGCGCGGCCGCGACGCTGTACCGCGATTTGAACTGGTTCGCCTTAATTGGCGGCTTCATCGTGGCACTGAAAAGTTACATTATTCTATTATTTAGGCACTGATACTATGAGTTCAACAGTTGAAGGCGCAGCGGCGCACGCACCAACCGCGTCAGAGTACATCAAGCACCACCTGAGTCATTATTCGAATCACCACCAAGCAAGTGTGGTCGATTTCTCGATTATCAATATGGACACGATCTTTTGGTCGGTCCTGTGTGGCGTACTCGGCTGCCTGCTAATGTGGATGGCCGCGCGCAAAGCCACCTCCGGCGTGCCAGGCCGTTTCCAGGCTGCCGTTGAAATGGTCGTTGAAATGGTCGACAACCAGGCCAAGGGCATCGTCCACGGCGACCGTACCTTCATCGCGCCATTGGCATTGACCGTGTTTGTCTGGGTTGCCCTGATGAACTCGATGGACTTCCTGCCAGTAGACGCGCCATCGGCACTGATCAATTTCCTCGGCCTGGGCGACAAGTTCCCTTACCAGCGCGTCGTGCCTACCGCCGACTTGAACGGCACCATGGGTATCTCCCTGGGCGTGTTTGCTCTGATGATCTTCTACAGCATCAAGATCAAGGGCTTCGGCGGCTGGATCCACGAATTGTTCGCAGCACCATTCGGCATCTATATGGCGCCGTTCAACCTGCTGTTGAACATCATCGAGTACGCAGCAAAAACCGTGTCGCTCGGCATGCGACTGTTCGGCAACATGTTTGCTGGCGAACTGCTGTTCCTGTTGATCGCTTTGTTGGGTGCGATGGCTACCACGTTCGGCTTCGTTGGCCACGTGATTGCCGGTTCGATCTGGGCTATTTTCCACATCCTGATCGTGTTCCTGCAGGCGTTCATTTTCATGATGCTGACGCTGGTGTATATCGGCCAAGCGCATGAAGGCCACTGATCGGCACCGCTCGAACAGAAAAAGATTGTGGTTGTAAGCAAAGTTTGTAATTTTTTTGATTTTTGATTTTTTAATTTACTTTTTGAAGGAACTCTCATGACTGACTATTCTTTTGTTGCTCTGGCTTGCGGTTTGATCATCGGTCTGGGCGCTATCGGCGCTTGTATCGGTATCGCTATCATGGGCGGCAAATACCTCGAAGCTTCGGCTCGTCAGCCTGAACTGATGAACACCCTGCAGACCAAGATGTTCCTGCTGGCTGGTCTGATCGATGCTGCGTTCCTGATCGGTGTTGGTATCGCAATGCTGTTCGCATTCGCAAACCCGTTCCACGCTTAAATTCAAGCGTCACGCCGTAGTTAAAGAATGGCCGAACCTCGCGGTTCGGCATCCGTTTTTGTGAGAAGGAAAACACCGTGAACTTAAACGCAACCCTGTTTGCACAGTTCGTGGTCTTCTTCATCCTGGCGGGCTTCACGATGAAATTCGTGTGGCCGCCACTGATGAAAGCGCTCGACGAGCGCGCCCAGAGGATCGCGAGTGGTCTGGCTGCTGCCGACCGCGGCAAGACCGAACTGGAAGTAGCACTGAAGCGTGTCGACGCCGAACTGGCAACCGCTCGTGACGAAGGACAAAAGCGCATCGTGGACGCTGAAAAGCGCGCTGCCATGATCATCGACGAAGCCAAGAAAACCGCTGCTGACGAAGCTGCGCGCATTCTGGCCAACGCCAAAGCCGAAGCTGAATCGCAAGTCTCGCGCGCGCGCGACGAACTGCGTGCTCAGGTTGCTGGTCTGGCTGTCAAAGGCGCCGAGCAGATCCTCAAGCGTGAAGTGAACGCATCGGCTCACGCCGACATGCTGTCGCAACTTTCGACCGAGCTGTAATCATGGCCGAAATCGCAACCGTCGCCCGTCCTTACGCCGAAGCGCTGTTCCGTGTTGCCAAGCAAGGCAACATGGCAGCCTGGTCCGAAGTTGTGTCCGAACTGGCGCAACTTGGTCTCCATCCTGATGTGCTCGCTTACGCTGCCAGCCCGAATGTGGCGCCGGAACACGTGACCAGCGCCCTGGTATCGCTCCTGAAGTCGCCTGCGACCCCGGAAGTGAACAACCTGATCGCGATGCTGGTCCAGAACGACCGCGTAGCGCTGCTGCCGGAAATCGGCGAGCAGTTCGAGGTACTCAAGAACGCGGACGCCGGTGCGGCAGATGCCAGCATCGTCAGTGCGTATGAGATCTCGGCGCAGCAGGTTACTAGCCTGGTCGCCTCGCTGGAAAAGAAATTTGGCCGCAAGCTCAACCCAACGGTGACAGTGGATCCTGCGCTGATCGGTGGTGTGCGCGTTGTCGTCGGTGATGAAGTGCTCGATACCTCGGTACGCGCCAAGCTGCAACAGATGCATGTTGCGCTGGCGTCGTAACGACCGAGCAGCCACACCGACCGCGCCCTTGCCCTACGCATCAAGAAACTATTAGGAGTTAGCATGCAACTTAATTCATCTGAAATCAGCGAACTGATCAAGAGCCGTATCCAAGGCCTCGAAGGTTCCGTTGACATTCGCAATCAGGGCACGGTTATCTCCGTAGCCGACGGTATCTGCCGTATTCACGGCCTGTCGGACGTGATGCAGGGCGAGATGCTGGAATTCCCAGGCAACACGTTTGGTCTGGCAATGAACCTGGAACGCGATTCCGTCGGTGCCGTGATTCTGGGCGCCTACGAGCACATTTCCGAAGGCGACACCGTGAAGACCACCGGCCGCATTCTGGAAGTGCCTATCGGTCCTGAGCTGCGCGGCCGCGTTGTGAACGCGCTCGGTCAGCCAATCGATGGCAAGGGTCCAGTTGGCGCCAAGCTGACCACCCCGATCGAAAAGATCGCCCCAGGCGTGATCGCCCGTCAGTCCGTGTCGCAGCCAATGCAGACCGGCCTGAAGTCGATTGACTCGATGGTACCAATCGGCCGTGGCCAGCGCGAGCTGATCATTGGCGACCGTCAGACCGGTAAATCGGCTGTGGCGATTGACGCGATCATCAATCAAAAGGGTCAGAACATGACCTGTATCTACGTCGCGATCGGTCAAAAAGCATCGACCATCAAGAACATCGTGCGCTCGCTCGAGACGCACGGCGCGATGGAATACACCATTGTGGTTGCTGCTTCGGCGTCCGAATCGGCTGCCATGCAGTACATCTCCGCTTACTCCGGTTGCGCCATGGGCGAATACTTCCGTGACCGCGGCGAAGACGCACTGATCGTCTACGATGACTTGTCCAAGCAAGCAGTTGCTTACCGTCAGATTTCCCTGCTGCTGCGCCGCCCACCAGGCCGCGAAGCGTACCCAGGCGACGTGTTCTACCTGCACAGCCGTCTGCTCGAGCGCGCAGCACGCGTGAACCCGGACTACGTCGAAGCGTTCACCAAAGGCGAAGTCAAAGGCAAGACCGGCTCGCTGACCGCACTGCCAATTATTGAAACCCAGGCAGGCGACGTTTCGGCATTCGTGCCGACCAACGTGATTTCGATTACCGACGGCCAGATCTTCCTGGACACCGCACTGTTCAACTCGGGCGTGCGTCCGGCCATTAACGCAGGTATCTCGGTATCGCGCGTGGGTGGTGCTGCTCAGACCAAGGTCATCAAAAACCTGTCCGGCGGTATCCGTACCGACTTGGCACAGTACCGTGAACTGGCTGCGTTCGCGCAGTTCGCTTCCGACCTGGACGAATCGACCCGCAAGCAGCTCGACCGCGGTGCCCGCGTGACCGAACTGCTCAAGCAGTCGCAGTACTCGCCGCTGTCGATCTCGATGATGGCCGTGTCGCTGTTCGCAGTGAACAAGGGCTTCTTCGACGACGTCGAAATCAAGAAGGTACTGGCGTTCGAAGCCGGCCTGCATGGTTACATGAAGTCCAAGCAAGCTGCCCTGCTGTCCAAGATTGAAGAAACCAAAGCACTGGACAAAGACGGCGAAGCCGCCATGTCCGCTGCGATTGCTGACTTCAAGAAATCCGGCGCATATTAATTGACTGAGAGCGCCGTCGCTGTACCGCGGCGCTCGAAAGCGCAAAAGGAGTAAGGACTCATGGCATCAGGCAAAGAGATACGTGGCAAGATCAAGAGCGTAGAAAATACGAAGAAGATCACCAAGGCGATGGAGATGGTCGCCGCATCGAAAATGCGCAAAGCGCAGGATCGCATGCGCGCCGCCCGTCCCTACAGTGACAAGATTCGGAATATCGCCTCCAATCTGGCTACTGCGAATCCGGAATACACCCACCCGTTCATGGCGCAAGCCAAGAGCGTGCAGGCAAAAGCCGTTGGCTTCATCGTCGTCACGACCGACAAGGGTCTGTGCGGCGGCATGAATACCAACGTGCTGCGGATGGTGACGCAAAAAACGCGCGAGCTGGAAGCAGCTGGCAACAAGATTGAAGCGGTTGCCATTGGCAACAAGGGTTTGGGTTTTATGAATCGGGTTGGTGTCCGGGTCGTGTCGCATGCGATTCAGATCGGTGACACCCCGCACCTGGACAAACTGATCGGGCCTGTGAAGGTCATGCTCGATGAATATCAGGAAGGCAAGCTCGACGCAGTCTACATCTGCTACACCAAGTTCATTAACACGATGAAGCAAGAGCCGGTGGTCCAGCAACTGCTGCCACTGTCGGCCGACAAGCTCGAAGGCGACAAGGGCGCACACGCCTGGGATTACCTGTACGAGCCGGAACCGCAAGTCGTGATCGATGAATTGCTGGTGCGCTATGTGGAAGCATTGGTTTACCAGGCTGTCGCTGAAAATATCGCGTCCGAGCAATCGGCGCGGATGGTCGCGATGAAATCGGCAAGCGACAACGCCGGTAACGTCATCGGTGAACTGAAGCTGGTCTACAACAAGACCCGCCAGGCTGCGATTACCAAAGAACTCTCCGAGATCGTCGCCGGTGCGGCAGCGGTCTAACCCGATTTTAAATATATATAGAAGGAACGAACATGGCTGATGGCAAAATCGTTCAGTGTATTGGCGCTGTTGTTGACGTTGAGTTTCCACGCAACGCAATGCCGAAGGTTTTCGACGCACTGAAAATGGCAGGCTCCGAACTGACCCTGGAAGTACAACAGCAGCTGGGCGACGGCATTGTCCGTACCATCGCGCTGGGCTCGTCCGACGGTCTGCGTCGCGGCATGAGCATCCAGAACACCGGCAAACCAATCATGGTGCCAGTCGGTAAGGCAACCCTGGGTCGCATTATGGACGTGCTGGGTAACCCGATCGACGAATGCGGTCCTGTCTCGCACGAGCAAACCGCCTCGATCCACCGCGTGGCCCCTGCGTACGACGAACTGTCGCCGTCGCAAGACCTGCTGGAAACCGGCATCAAGGTGATTGACCTGGTCTGCCCGTTCGCCAAGGGTGGTAAGGTTGGTCTGTTCGGCGGTGCAGGTGTGGGCAAGACCGTGAACATGATGGAACTGATCAACAACATCGCAAAAGCACACTCGGGTCTGTCCGTGTTTGCTGGCGTGGGTGAGCGTACCCGTGAAGGTAACGACTTCTACCACGAGATGGCTGACGCCAAAGTGGTTGACCTGGAAAACCCGGCCAACTCGAAAGTGGCCATGGTCTACGGTCAGATGAATGAACCACCAGGTAACCGTCTGCGCGTGGCGCTGACCGGTCTGACCATCGCTGAATCGTTCCGTGACGAAGGCAAAGACGTTCTGTTCTTCGTGGACAACATCTACCGCTTCACGCTGGCCGGTACCGAAGTATCCGCACTGCTGGGCCGTATGCCTTCCGCAGTGGGTTACCAGCCGACCCTGGCCGAAGAAATGGGCCGTCTGCAAGAGCGCATCACCTCGACCAAGACCGGTTCGATCACCTCGATCCAGGCCGTCTACGTTCCTGCGGATGACTTGACCGACCCGTCGCCAGCGACCACCTTCGGTCACCTGGATTCGACCGTGGTTCTGTCGCGTGACATCGCTTCGCTCGGTATCTACCCAGCAGTTGATCCACTCGATTCGACCTCGCGCCAGCTGGACCCGCTCGTCGTCGGTCAAGAGCACTATGACACCGCGCGCGCCGTACAGGGCACCCTGCAGCGCTACAAGGAACTGCGTGACATTATCGCGATTCTGGGTATGGACGAACTGGCACCGGAAGACAAACTGCTGGTGGCCCGTGCGCGTAAGATGCAGCGTTTCCTGTCGCAGCCATTCCACGTCGCTGAAGTGTTCACTGGTTCGCCAGGCAAGTACGTTTCGCTGAAAGACACGATCAAAGGCTTCAAGATGATCGCATCGGGCGAACTGGACCACCTGCCAGAGCAGTCGTTCTACATGGTTGGCACGATCGAAGAAGCAATCGAAAAAGCCAAGAAGCTCAACTAAGTAAGAGCCGATAGGACACTTATGGCAAACACTATTCACGTTGACGTGGTATCGGCCGAAGAGAGCATCTTTTCGGGCGAAGCCGAATTCGTCGCGTTGCCGGGTGAATCGGGTGAACTGGGGATCTATCCCAGCCACACTCCGCTGATCACCCGCATCAAGCCGGGCGCGGTGCGCATCAAGGTGGTTGGCCAGGCGGACGAAGAGTTGGTCTTCGTCGCTGGCGGCATCCTTGAAGTGCAGCCTCACGGTGTGACGGTTCTGGCCGATACCGCGATCCGCGGTCACGACCTGGACGAAGCGAAAGCATTGGCTGCCAAAAAAGCAGCCGAGGAATCGATGGTCAACAAGGATGCAAAGATCGACTACGCCACTGCGCAAGCAGAACTGGCCACCGCGATCGCGCAACTGGCGGCCATCGCCAAGCTTCGCCACAAGCGTTAAGCAGCACAGCAGCAAGCAAAAAGGCAGCCTCGGCTGCCTTTTTTATTGTCCGAGCTGATGCATAATATGCAATCTTAGTCCATCTCTGAACCAAACATGCAACGAACCCTCTACCGTATCGCCGCCGCGCTGGCTGCCTTGTCTGTCTCCCTGATTTCCCACGCGCAAACGCCACCGGTTTCGCTGGAAGGCAATTACGGTCTGGTCTCGTCGGACACGGCCCCGGTGAGCAAATGGGGCTTCAGCAAAAGCCGCATTACCATCAAAAAGATCGACGACAAGCACTTGCTGATTCTGCTGGCATGCGAGTGGAAGCGGGAGCCGAAAGCGGTTTGCAGCGAGCATTATTATGCGCAGTGGCAGGAAAGCGGCTTGTTCATCCAGGATATGAATACCGACCCGATGCGCCTGTATTACAACCCGAGCACACGGACGCTGACCTGGATTCAGCGCGGCTACGATGCCAAGGCCTCGGTCCGGCGCGACGTCTACACCATCGACAACACCGAGCTCACCGATCCGGCCCTGGTGCGGCGCATGAAGCGCGAGCAGGGCAACGCGGATTCAAAAGAGAACCTGCGTGTGTTTGGTCCGCCGCAAGGCTACGCCTATACCAACAACCGCATCGAACTTCAGCGCTGATCCAGCGTCTTGATGAAGTCGATAAAAGCGCGCAGGGGAGGCGGCACCAGGCGCCGCCCGGAGTAGTACAGAAACGGACCGGAAAACGATGGCCACCAGTCGGGCAATACCGGCTCCAGTGCGCCGCTCTCCAGATGCGGGCGCAGCCATTCTTCAAACAGATACACGATGCCGACGCCGGCCACGGCCATGTCTACGCTCAGGTCGGCGGCGCCACCCACTTGCACGATCAGCGGTCCATGCGGCTTGACGTGCACGACTTCGCCATCGCGTTCAAAGTCCCACGGCACCATTGTTCCCGAAGAAAACCTGCCACGCAGGCAGGCGTGCTGCAGCAGCTCGCGCGGATGACTGGGCCGGCCATGCCGCTCCAGGTAAGCCGGCGCCGCGGCGGGACCCGCGCGTTGCACGCGGGCGCCGATGGGCACGGCAATCATGTCCTGTTCCAGGCGGTCGTCATAACGGATGCCGGCATCGCAGCCTGACTCAAGCACGTCGACAAACCGGTCCTCCGCCACGATGTCGACCTGAATTTGCGGATAGGCAGCCAGAAATCCGGGCAGGATGGACGGCAACACCAGCCTGGCCGCACTGACGGGGACGTTCAGGCGCAGCGTACCAGCCGGGCGTTCGCCGACACTGCTTGCCGCATCCAGCGCTGCCTCAACCGCGCCCAGTGCCGGCGCCAGCTGATCGATTAATTTTGCGCCCGCTTCGGTGGGCGTGACACTGCGCGTGGTGCGGTGCAACAGCCGCACCCCCAGCCGTGCTTCCAGACGCCGCACCGCCTCGCTCAGTTGGGATGAACTGACATCACCAGCGCGCGCGGCCTGCCGAAATCCGCGTGCGCGCGCCACCGCCAGGAATGCATGCAAGTCGTTCAGTTCTGTTTTCATTGTCCATCAATCCGCACAGCCCGTACACATTATGCCCAATTGTTGAAGTAATCCCCAGCGCTTATTCTTGTACCCAGTCGTCCACCACTTGGAGAAAGAACATGAACAACTTGAATTCGGCAGGCACCTATCAATTGGGACAGCGCACCGTCAAGCGCATCGGCTACGGCGCCATGCGCCTGAGCGGACCGGGCGTGTTCGGCCCGCCCGCTGACCAGGCCGCCGCCGAGCACGTCCTGGAGCAGGCGCTGGCACTGGGCGTCAATCACATCGACACCAGCGACTTTTACGGTCCCCATGTCACCAACAAACTCATCAAGTCCGCCCTGGCGCCGTATCCGGACGATTTGACGATTGTGACCAAGGTTGGCGCGCGGCGTGGCAGCGACGGCGCCTGGCTGCCGGCCCAAAGCCGGGCGGAACTGCACAGCGCGGTGGAAGACAATCTGCGCCATCTGGGTCTGGAGGTGATGGATGTGGTCAATTTGCGCATCATGCTCGACGTGCATCACCCGGTCGAGGGCTCGATCGAGGAACCGCTCGCGGCCCTGGCAGAACTGCAGCAGCGCGGCCTGATTCGCCATATCGGCCTGAGTCATGTCACTGCCACACAAGTTCAGCAAGGCCGTGGGATCTGCGACATTGTGTGCGTGCAGAACCAGTACAACCTGGCGCACCGGACCGACGACGCGCTCATCGACCAGCTGAACCAGGCCGGTATTGCCTATGTACCGTTCTTCCCGCTGGGCGGCTTCTCGCCATTGCAGTCTTCCGTCCTGTCCGAGGTGGCCGCGACATTGCACGCGAACCCCATGCAGGTGGCGCTGGCCTGGCTGCTGCAGCGCTCGCCCAACATTTTGCTGATTCCAGGCACCACCTCAGTGGCGCATCTGCGCGATAACATGCTTGCCGGCAGTCTGGTGCTCGATCCGGACAGCATCCGAAAGCTCAACGCCATCGGCTGATCAAGGCTTATTTTTTTCCGCTGATCACGCCGTAAGCACCGTTCGTCGCATGGCGCTGTCCCCGCTGTTGCGTTGGTCTTATATTGATTTTTCTTTAAAACCAACGTAACAGGACGCTTCCATGCTCAAGCTCACCCCGTTTTGCCTCGCCGCTGTTCTTCTGCTTCAATTACCTGTCAGCGTCGTGCAGGCTGCCCCGGTCGCCGCCAAGGTCGACCAGGCACTCGCTGCCAAAATTGACGCAGCCATTGCTCCCATGTACAAGGCAGACGAACCGGGCGTGACCGTCATTGTCACCAAGGAAGGCAAGACCGTCCTGCGCAAGGCGTACGGCCGTGCGGACGTGGCTGGCAAGGTCGCGATGACACCAGACATGACTTTGCGCCTCGGCTCGATCACCAAGCAATTTACTGCAGTGGCAATTCTGATGCTGGCCGAGGAGGGCAAGCTGAGCCTGTCTGACCCGATCACCACATTCCTGCCCGACTATCCCATGCAGGGCAAGATCATCACGATCGAACACCTTCTGACCCATACGTCGGGCATCGTCAGCTTTACCGGCAAACCGGACTACGTGAAAGGCATGACGCGCGACCTGACTCCCAGCGCAATGATCGACTCGTTCAAGAATGACGCGCTTGAATTCGAGCCGGGCACGCGCATGAAGTACAACAATTCCGGCTATTTCGTGCTCGGGGCCATCATCGAAAAAATCTCCGGAGTGAGCTACGCAAACTTCCTGGAGCAGCGCATCTTCACACCGCTGGGCATGGTTCATACCGCCTATGAAGGCAGTGAAAAAGTGCCGCCGCTGCGGGCAGTGGGCCACAGCAAGGACAGCGACGGCTTCGTGCTGGCAACACCGCTGAGCATGACCCAACCCTATGCAGCCGGCGCGCTGGTCTCGACCGTGGACGATCTGGCGATCTGGGACGCCGCGATCAGTGCCGGCAAACTGCTCAAGCCCGACAGCTGGGCCAGGGCCTTCACCTCGTACAAGCTGGCTGACGGTAAACTGACCAACTATGGTTACGGCTGGGGCATCGACAGTTTGCGCGGCACGCCGATGATCGCGCACGGCGGCGGCATCAACGGCTTCTCCACCTTTGCCTTGCGATTGCCTGAGAAGAAGGTGTTCGTCGCCGTACTAGCCAACATCGACGGCGGCCTGGCGTCGCCGGATTTTGTCGCACGTAAAATCGCAGCGATAGCCGCTGGCAACCCTTTCCCGGTGCTCAAAGCCATCAAGTCCGACCCGGCCGTCCTGGCCGCGGCCACTGGCGTGTACCAGCAGGATGAAAAACTGCTGCGGACAGTACGCTTCGCTGGGGGCAAACTGACCATGCAGCGTGGCGACCGTTCACCGGTCGAGATCGTCCCTTATGCCAAGGACAGCTATTTTGTCCCCGACACGTTCTCCACCTTCACGTTCGAGCGCGATGCCAAGGGTCAGGTGACCCAGCTCACCCTGCATGAGGACGGAAAAGATATCGTCAGCAAGCGCACCGGTGATGCACCACCGCCCGCCAAAGGCTTTCCGGTGAGCCAGACGACCCTGGACGCGTATAGCGGCCGCTTTGAACTGGCGCCGCGGGTTGTCCTGACCATCAAGCGCGAGGGCGACAAACTCATCGGTCAAGTGACCGGGCAGCCTGCTTACGCGCTGGTGGCCGAATCGGAATCCGTGTTTGCTGTCAGCGACGTCCCGGCCAAGGTACGCTTTGACGGCAATGACAAGCTGGTCTTGTTGCAGAACGGGCAGGAATATCCCGGTAGCCGCCTGAAGTAAAAAAAACCCTGCACCGGGGACACGGTGCAGGGCCGAAGGAGGCGATCGTGAAACTTAGTCGTAAGTGGCGCTGACGGTCACACCCGAGAACGGCGTTTTGGCCTTCAGCATGATGTAGTACCAGTAGCCCGACACCGGATACACCAGCTTCACGCTTTCATTATTGCCAGCCGTGGCCGAGGCAATCGTGTAGCCGGTGGTGGTGGGGTAGCGGTTCAAGGCCATGTACAGGTCGGCGTCGCCGGTGCCACCGCTGGTCCACACGCGCAGGTTCTTGGCGCCGGCTGGCACCTGGATATACACATAGGCTTCGCTGTTGCCCGACAGGTTGTAGATCGAGCAGCCTTTGCCCAGGTAGCTGGCTTGCGTGCAAGGCGGCAGGCCGGTACTTGGCAACGGTGGCGTGCCGGCCGTGGTGGCAGTCTGGACCCAGGCGGCAAACTCATTGTCGTAGCGGGTACCGATATAGTTCATATAGGTCTGGTAACCCTCGTAGTCGCCCACGCGGAACTTGGCGACAACGGCGTCGATGTCGGCGCGGTGGCGTTCATTCATGAAGCGCGTTGCCATGTAACCCCAGCGATAGGCACGGTTGGTGTAGTCGCCCATTGAATAGGTGTTGCCGAAGATTTGGCTCAGCTTGTATGTGCCGCTCTTGGCAATATCGATCGATTGCTGGTTATTGTTGCCCAGCGACAGATACTCGGCGATCCCCTCGATCCACCACACGGTGGGCTTGGTGGTGCCGTCGCCAAAGTCACCCTTCATGTCGAAGCGGCCATCGAGGTAATGCACATATTCGTGCTGCAGATTCCAGACCGAGAAGGTCGGACGCAGCCACGAGGCTTCGTGTGCAATGAAGCGGGCCTGGTTGCCAGCCACCGATGGGTCACCTTCCAGATACATGCCGCCGTTGTCGGTCGAGATGTCGTAAATGACCGACGCGTACTTGCTGTAGTTGGCATAGTCGTCAAACACCACCAGTTCCAGCGTCGAGTTCAAGTCGTTGGCGACTGGCTTGCGGTTGGTTTGCAGCATGTCGTGGAAATAGCCTTCTTCCTTGCCGAGGATGGCGCACGATTCCTGCAGCTGGGCGGTCGTCATGTCCTGGGCGCGAATGCGCAGCGACGGGCTGCAGGTGTAGCTGTACTTGAGCACGGCGTCAGCCAGTTTCTTCTCATAGTCGCAGGTGCCGTATTGCGCGCAGTTGGCGTTGTCATAGTATTTCACCGCTGCCGCGCCTGCCAGCCACAGACCACTGTCGGTCCCGGTCATGCTGCTGCTGGCCAGCGTGGCTTGCACCATCGGTTTGACGGTGGCTTTTAAGCCGCTGTATTGCATGAAGCGGAAGGCTTCGTTGGCGGCGTCGGTCAGCTGATACGCGACCGAAGACGAAAGCAGGGCAGCCTTGTTTTGCGTGACAAAGTTGTTCAGCGCGATAGGGTAGGAGCTATCGTTCTGCAGCACGGGCACACCATCCGGACGGGAATGGGCATAGAAAATCACCGTCAGTGCCGAGGTCAGGCCACCGGCCGCGCTCGGGTCCTTGACTGCATCTGCGGCGTTCGGCGTGCTGGACGAATTGGTAAAGCGGGCCAGCACCTTCTTCATCGAGGGCAGGTAGTACGCCTCGTCATGCATATTGGTGATCAGGCGGATGGTTTCGCCCGCAGTCGTGGTTGCGACCGCGTTCGGGCGGAACAGTGCCGATCCTTCCACCAGATTGCGGATCGGCGTGCGCAGCGCTGTGGTCTGCGCGGTTGCCGGGGCCGGAATGGTGTTGCTGCCTGCCAGATAGTAGCCAGCGCGCAGATACAAGGCCAGGTTGACCAGTGCGCGGTTGGAGGCAGAGTAAGTGCTCGCTTCGCTGCTGAAGCGGCTCACCACTGCAGCGAAATTACTGGCCGAATACACGGTGGCAGCTTGCGCAGCGCTCAGCGAGAACAGCGGATAGGTGCACTCGTAGTCAGGCAGGGTGGCCAGGTATTCGGCCAGTGCGGCACCGCGGTAGCCCGCCAGGGTATCCATGTTCTTGCATTCCGGTGTCGCTGCCATTGCCTGCATCCGCAATGCCGGATTTTTCGGCATCAGGTCATAGCGTGGTTTGGTGGTGGCGGGCAGCTTGAAGGTCGATTGCTCGAGCGACGGCGGCAGGATGGTGCGGGCGTGTGGTGGTTCAGCTTGCTTGAGGCGCTGGTGCGTGTGGCCATCGTTTGCCTGGGCTGCTGCAAAAGCGGTGCTGCTGGCGCAGACGGCAATAACGCCGGCTAGCACGAGCGTTGGTTTTTTTATGATCATGGTCTCTCTCCGTTGGTGGTTGGGTGGTGACACGCAAACGCACTCCGGGATCGGGACTGCGCTGCGTGTCAAACGCGAAGGTGGGTAACTCGCGTTCTACCTGGCCTTTAGGCGGAGGCCATACTAGCCCGGAACTTTCGCGTAAAAGTCGGCATTGGCGCCGTAAAAACGTCTTTGCTCATGTTTACCCAAGCGTCTGTACAGGAATCGGCATAATGAAACGATCATATTGGTGCAAACGCTACAGTTCTATGGTGCAATAACTATTCATTTTTCATAGAAAGTGATAACATTTTGCCGATTTTTCTTGTGTTATTTACAAAGAAATTGCACACTGTCTACCCACTTCTCCCAGTAAATATCCCACCATGCTCTCGCGCCTCTTAAAGAAGAACTCACCTCCAGAAGCGATTCCGGCTTTTACCAAAAAGCCATTCTTCCGGAGTGAGCAAAAGGCGTTTTATGGCAGGCTGCGGCGCGCTTTGCCCAAGTGCTATGTGTTCCCGGATGTGGAGTTGCGTGCTTTGATGACCCCCGTCAGCACGGATACCCGGCAACGCCGTTCGGAGAAGGAATATTTACTGGGCCGCAAGGTCGATTACGCGGTGTTCGATGCCCGCCTGACTTTGCTGTGCGTGATTGAATTGAAGTCCGGCGGCGTGATTGACAACACACCGGGCTCGAACGCCCAGCTGTTGCGCTCCGCAAGCATCCGTCATTTCTGCTGGGACAAGCAGAACTTGCCTACCAGCGAACAGATGCAGCGCATGTTCGGCTCCTACGCGGAACCGGCCGCTGCCAAGGACGAGGCGGAAAATCTCGCTTCCGCCCCGGGCAGCCTGCTTGACGACATGCCCAGCATTACCTTCGCGCGTGCCACCTCGCTGACCGTCAAGGCGCTCGAAGCGCTGGCGCCGCTGGGCCATACCAAGGCAGCTTATCCTCACGTGTGGGAACGGATTTGCATGTTCTGCACCGAGCCCAATCATCTTGAGGAATATCTGATCTCGCTATCGGTGCAAAGCCGCGCCACCAAACGGGCCGGCTTCCCACCCGAGGTGCTGACCGAAATTTACAACATCGAAGAAGCCAACGCGCCCTTCATCAACCGGACCCCGACCAAGCCCAGCTGGAACGACGCGTTCGATACGCGTCACCGTTAAATGCGGCGCCGCGCCCCGGCCAGTATACCCAGGCCCGCCAGCAGCAGCAGGACCGAACCAGGTTCCGGCACGGACACGCCCTTGATCGGCAGTGCCGAGTTGTAGCGCAGCGAGCCGCTCAGCGCAGGACCCGTCTGATTCCATGTGTCGTACTGCATGAAGTCGACCGCAAAGCGGCTCAGATTGCCGTCATTGCCGTACGCGATATCGAGCACGCGGAACCAGCCTGACCATTCCACCATCGACCCAAGGGGGCTCGAGATGGCCATGCCTGCCTGGTTGGGGGCGTAGCGCGCGTCGCCATTGACATTGTCGTACAGGCCCACTTGCAGCATCTGCCCATCATCGCTGCCGTCACGCGGATCGTACAGCGGCGCTACAAACTGCATCAACCAGCGCTGGTCGCCCCGTTCGAAGAACATATTGACGCCGTCATTGGCCCAATTGATGTTGTCGCTGGTGTACATGGTGCCGTCGAGGCCATGACGCCAGCTGGCCGCGCCATTGTCGAGTTCGTACCCGACGTGATTACCGTATTCGGCTTCCATGTGAATGGCGCCGGACACGGGGGTTGCCTGGGCTTGGCCGGCCGCAACAGAGAACATGGCGCTGGCCAGAACGATTGCTTGCAAGGCACGGATGGTGATCATGCTGATTCCTTATCGATTGCTTAACATTGTTTCATCATACATGCATGGCTTATCGCTGGCCATGAAAAAAAGTTGAAAAGTTTGTAAGGAGATCCTTCTCCGGTCCGACTGACTCCCAAGCCAGCGTCAAGGAAGGCGCGGGCGGAACCAGCCAAACCCACCAAACTATTGAGGAACGAGACCATGAACAACACCAACAAAGCCGGCGCCATGATTGCAGCAGCAGCAGCCGTCCTGGCCATGTCCACATCGGCCATTGCCGCCCCGACCACCAGCATCGCTGCAGCGGACGTCGTCCATTGCGCGGGCATCAACAGCTGCAAGGGCACCAGCGACTGCGCCACTGCGGAAAACAAGTGCAAGGGTCAGAACAGCTGCAAAGGCCACGGCTTCCTGGCCACCAAGGCGGGCGAATGCCTGGCCAAAAACGGCAAGATCATCGATCTGAACAAGTAAGCCGCAGCGCTGCGCAGCCCACCATGAACCGACTACGACAGATGCCGTCACCCGGTTTCGGCCTGGGCTTGCGCAGCGCGCACTACGCCGAACTGGCGGACACCACGCCGGCCCAAACGGGCGTGGACTGGTTTGAAATCCTGAGCGAAAATTATCTGGGCGGCGGCAAGCCGCTGGCCATGCTCGAGATGGTGCGCCGCGATTACCCGCTGGTGATGCACGGCGTGTCCATGTCCGTCGGCAGCGCCGATGGACCCTCGCCGGACTATCTGCAAGCGCTCAAGGCGCTGATCGACCGCGTGCAGCCGCTGTGGGTGTCCGATCATTTGTGCTGGACTGGCACCCTGGGCCGCAATCTGCACGACCTGTACCCGCTCCCGTACAGCGACGAGGCGCTGTCCACTGTGGTGGCCAATGTGCGCCGCGTGCAGGACGTTCTGGGACGCCGCATTTTGCTTGAAAACGTCTCCAGCTATCTCTCCTTTAACGACGACACGATGCCTGAATGGGAATTCGTCAGCGCAGTCGCCGAACAATCCGACAGCCTGATTCTGCTGGACGTGAACAACGTCTATGTCAGCAGCGTCAATCACGGCTTCGACCCCGACACCTATCTGCGCGCCTTGCCGCCGGCACGCGTGCAGCAAATCCACCTGGCCGGACACAGCGTCCAGGAGGGCATCATCATCGACACCCATGATCACGCCGTGGCCGATCCGGTGTGGTCGCTGTACGCGCGCGCGCTGCAGCGCTTCGGTCCCGTGGCCACCATGATTGAGCGCGACGACGCCATTCCGCCGCTGGCCGAACTGGCCAGCGAACTTGAGATGGCGCGCGCCATCGCCGCGCGCGTGTGCGGCAAGGTGGCAGCATGAACGCACTGCCGCAACTTCAGGCCGCGTTTCAGGACTATGTGCTTGGCGAGGGCGACGCGACGCCCATGCTGCCTGCGGTGCGCCAGCAGGGCGCACTGTCGCCGGCGGCGCGCCTGGCGATCTATCACAATGCGTATCGGGCCCGCATGCGCGAGGCGTTGGGCGAAGCATTCGAACGCACCTGGACCTATATCGGCGACGATCTGTTCAACCAGATGGCCGGCGCCTACCTGCTGGCGCATCCTTCATCGTTTCACAACCTGCGCTGGTACGGCGACGCCTTTCCGGCCTTTTTGCGCGAGCAGCTGGCCGAGCATCCCTTCGTGGCGGAACTGGCGCAATTTGAATGGACGCTGGGCCTGGCGTTCGATGCGCCAGACGCGGCGCCAGCAAGCATGGACGCCTTGCGCTTACTGGCGCCGCAGGACTGGGCTGCGCAGACCTTTGTCCTGCATCCCGCCGTTCAGTTGCTGACCATGCAGCACAACAGTGTCGCCCTGTGGCAGGGACTGGGCGACGCGTGTGGCCCGCCCGAGCCGGCAGCGCTCGCGTCGCCCCAGACCTGGCTGGTCTGGCGCCACAATCTGCAGCCGCATTTTCGCTCGCTTGCGGTGGACGAAGCAGCAGCGCTGATGGCACTGCGGGCAGGCGCCAGCTTTGGCGCCATCTGCGCCGACGCCCAGTCCGACGACGCAGCCACACTCGTCGCGACCTGGCTGCGCGACTGGCTCGGCACTGGCATGCTGCGCGCCACCGTGGTGGCCAATCCTGCTACGCTAGTGGACAACCCGTCAACTACCAGGCACCAGCATGAGAACCATTGCGCAAATCCTCCAGGACAGCAAGACCATCGCCGTGGTCGGCCTGTCGAACAAACCTGAACGCGCCAGCCACACCGTGGCCAAGTACCTGCAACAAAACGGCTACCGTGTGGTGCCGGTCAACCCCAGTTACACGGGCGACCAGATTCTTGGCGAACCCGTTTACGCCAGCCTGCACGATGCGGCGACCGCGCTCGCTGCCAGCGGCACCGCCATCGACATTGTCGACTGCTTCCGCAATCCCGACGACATGCTGCCCATCGCGCGTGACGCGGTGGCCGTGCGCGCGGGCTGCCTGTGGATGCAGCTTGGCGTCGTCAATCAGGCGGCTGCCGACCTTGCCGCCGCTGCCGGACTCGATGTCGTCATGGACCATTGCATCAAGGTCGAGCACGCGGCAGGCACGCGATGAAGGCGCGCGCACAGTTTCGCGCCCCGGAGCGGGTCAAGCTGCGCGACGAAGACGCCGGCGCCACCCCGCTGCGTGACGCGCAGGCGGCCAAAGGCGAAGTCAAAACGCGCGAGCGCGAAGCCACCGCCGAACTGACCGCGCGCATCGCCGAAATCCAGGAAATGCTGTACGCCCAGCGCAAGCACAAGCTGCTGCTGGTACTGCAGGGAATGGACACCTCGGGCAAGGACGGTACCGTGCGCGCCCTATTCAGGCAAATCAATCCCATGGGCTTGCGCGGGGTGCAGTTCAAGGCGCCCAGCGACGAGGAACTGGCGCACGACTACCTGTGGCGTGTGCACCGCCAGGTACCGGGCCGCGGCGAAATCGCCATTTTCAACCGCAGCCACTACGAGGACGTGCTGGTGCCGGTCGTGCATGGACAAATTGACGACAAGGAGCGCAAACGCCGCTATGCGCACATCCGCGACTTTGAACGCATGCTCGCTGAAACCGGTACCGTGATCGTCAAGCTGTTCCTGCATATCTCGCGCGACGAGCAGCGCAAGCGCCTGCAGGAGCGGCTCGACGACCCCGACAAACAATGGAAATTCGACCGCAACGACATCGCCCAGCGCGCATACTGGGACCAGTACCAGCAGGCCTACGAGCAAGCCATCATGGCCACCGATGCGCCGCACGCGCCCTGGTACCTGATTCCGGCGGACTCGAAAACCCACCGCAACCTGATCATCTCCACGCTGCTGCTGGAGGTCATGGCGGCGCTCAAGCTGTCCTACCCGGCGGCCGATCCGGCCTTGTCCGAACTGGTAATCGAGTAGGGCCGGCAGGGGCGGCCGAATTGGCATAGAATCGATTTTCAATTCTTATTGGATGGAAGAACAGATCATGATCAAGACGACCGCATTCATCCTGGCAGCGCTGGGTGCCACCCTGAGCGCCGCCCCGGCAGCCATGGCGCAAGCCCCGGCCCCGGCGGCCGCCCCGGCAGCAGCAGCCTGCCCGGCACTGCTCAATAAAACCTTCCCGCGCCTGCAGGACGACGCGCCGCAGAACCTGTGTCAATACGCGGGCAAGGTGGTGTTGGTCGTCAATACAGCAAGCTACTGCGGCTACACCAAGCAGTACGAGGGCCTGGAGGCGCTGTACGCCAAATATGGCAGCAAGGGTCTGGTGGTGCTGGGTTTCCCGTCGAACGACTTCGGCAAGCAGGAACCGGGCAGCGCCAAGGAAATCGCCGACCTTTGCTACAACACCTATGGCGTCAAGTTCCCCATGTTCGCCAAGTCGCAAGTGAGCGGCAGCACGCCCAACCCGCTGCACAGCCAGTTGATCAAGGCCACTGGCAAGGAACCGAAATGGAACTTTACCAAGTACCTGATCGACCGTAAGGGCAACGTGATCGAGCACTACCCAAGCAAAGTCACGCCGCAAGACCCTGCGCTGGTGGGCAAGATCGAACAGGCGCTCGGCTCCTAGGCCATGCCTGCCAAACCCACCGTCGGCGCCGATCTGCTTGGCGCTTCCCGCCTCGTGCTCGAGGCGGTGACGGGGGTGACCGAACTCGTCGAAGCAGTCCACATGAATGTGCTCGACAAGGCGATTGGCACCCCGCTGATCCGCCCTGTCTCCGGCGTGACTTCCCTGGTCTACCGCAGCGTCAAGGGCGCCACCCGGCTGGTGGGCGGCGGCCTCGATGCCGTGCTCGGGCGCCTCGCTCCCGCACTGGGATCGCCGTCTGAATGGGCCGGCCGCGAGGCCCTGGTTGCTGCACTGAACGGCGTACTGGGCGACCGCCTGGCCGCCAGCGGCAATGCGCTTGCCATTCCAATGCGCTTGCGTGTGGCTGGCGAACCATCTGCGCGCATTGTGCTGCTGGCCCATGGCCTGTGCATGAACGATGCGCAGTGGCTGCGCGATCGCCACGACCACGGCGCCATGCTGGCGCGCGAACGTGGGTACACGCCCGTCTACCTGCACTACAACAGCGGCCGCCATATCGCTGACAACGGGCGTGAACTAGCGGCTCAGCTGCAAACCCTGGTCGACGGCTGGCCAGTACCGGTCGAGGAAATCGCCATCGTCGCGCACAGCATGGGTGGGCTGGTGGCGCGCAGCAGTTGCCATGCCGCCGCCGAGTCAGGGCATGGCTGGCTGCAGCGTTTGCGCAGCATGGTGTTTCTGGGTACGCCACACCATGGCGCGCCACTTGAACGGGGCGGCAACTGGGTGCATCTGCTGACGGACAGCTCGGTCTACAGCGCCCCGTTTTCGCGCCTGGCTAAAATCCGCAGCGCCGGCATCACCGATCTGCGCCACGGCAGTGTGCTCGATGCGCAGCAGGACCGTTTCGCTCATGGCGTGCCTTTGCCCACCGTGCTGCCGCTGCCGCCAGGTGTGCGCTGCCTTGCCGTTGCCGCCACCGTTGGCCAGCGCGAAGGCGACTGGAAAGACAATCTTCTCGCCGGCGACGGCCTGGTGCCTGTACCAAGCGCGCTGGGGCAGCATGCCGATCCGGCACGCTGTCTGCCGCTCGAGCCGCTGGTGCTGTACCAGACCAACCACATGCAGTTGTTATCGTCCCGGCAGGTCAGCGATCAGTTGCTGGCCTGGCTCTGAGCCAGCGCAAAGCCTTCATCGAGCCATCCCGTGATCCCGCCGCTCATGATCTTGACCGGCAAGCCAAGCCGCGCCAGCCGGATGGCCGCGCGCGCCGCGCCATTGCAGTGCGGCCCGGCGCAGTAGGTCACGAACACGGTCCCTTGCGGGAACTGGGCCATGCGCGAACCGATGATCTTGCGCTGCGCCAGATCGACTGCCCCCGGCACATGCCCGGCTGCGTATTTTTCCGTCCCGCGCACGTCCAGCAGCACAAAGTCGGCTGCACCGCCGCTCAAGCTGTCATGCACATCCCAGCAATCGGTTTCGAACGAAAACTGGCTCTCGAAGTGGGCGAGGGCGGCTGCGCTGGCGGCCGGGGCGACATCGGTAACGCGGGACATGGAGGACTCCTTTTTTGAAAAGTGAAGCCTGATTATCAATGCCGCCTGCCGCCGGCAGAAGTGGCGCAATCGCCAATCTCCGGTAAGATTGCGCCATGAACAAACATCTGGTGGTTGCGCTGGCCTACGACCAGCTATGCACATTCGAATTCGGCTGCACGGTCGAACTGTTCGCGCTGGCGCGACCCGAACTGGGCGTCGAGTGGTACGACTTTGCCGTGTGCGCCATGGAAGCTGGGCCCATTCGCGCCGCTGGCGGCATCACGCTGGCCGCGCCGCACGACCTGACCCTGCTCGAGCGCGCAGACACCATCGTGATCCCGGGCTGGCGCGACCCCAACGAAGCGCCACCGGAAGCCATTCTGGCGCTGCTGCGTGCCGCTCACGCGCGGGGCGCGCGTTTGTGTTCGATCTGTTCCGGCGTCTTTTTGCTGGCCGCAGCCGGGCTATTGGATGGCAAGCGGGCCACCACCCACTGGCGCTACGCGCAGCAGCTGGCGCAGCGCTTTCCGGCAATCGACGTTTTGCCGGGCGACCTGTATGTCGACAGCGGCCAGCTTATAACGTCAGCTGGATCGGCCGCGGGACTGGACATGCTGCTGCATCTGGTACGGCGCGACTACGGCGCACGCGTGGCCAATCTGGTGGCGCAGCGGCTGGTGGTGGCGCCGCACCGCGAAGGTGGCCAGGCGCAGTTCCTGCCGCGGCCGATGGCGCACGACGAACGGGGGCGGCTGACGCGCCTGATGGACTGGGTCCGCACGCATCCGCAGGAAAAGCACACTGTGGCCAGCATGGCTGCCCGCGCCGCCATGAGTGCGCGCACGCTGCAGCGCCAGTTCCAGGACACCACAGGATTCGGCCCGGTGGAGTGGGTCACGCGCGAGCGCGTCGCCCTGACCAAGGATCTGCTGGAGATTAGCGATCTGCCGCTGGCGCTGGTGGCGCAGCGGGCCGGATTCGGTTCCGAGGAATCGTTGCGCCACCACTTCCGGCGCGTGACTGCGACCTCGCCTGGCGCTTACCGGCGCCGGTTCACGCCAGCGTAGCGGGCAGTGCCCCGCGCAGGGCATTGCATGCGACGATCTCGCTGGCGCTGGCAAGCATGGCGCGCGTAATGACCGCTTCCCTTGCATCCCATGCCGGGTCGGCCAGCAGCACCGCGCGCATGATGCCCGGCAGGACGCCGCACGCCAGAGGTGGGGTCAGCCATTGCCCATCAATGCGCACGAAGACATTGCTGCGCCCCCCCTCGGTCAGCTCGCCGCGCTCATTGAAGAACAAGGTATCAAAGGCGCCCTCGGCCTCGGCAGTGCGCCACGCTTCGTCATAGCGCTTGCGGTGGCTGGTCTTGTGGCGCAGGAAAAGCTGGTCGGCCTGCATCGCATCCGGCGCAAGCAGCAAGCGCACCGGCGTGGACAGCGGCGCCAGGGCGCCCACAGTGGTGACGAAGCTGCCATCGCAGCGCAAGGCAAGGCGCAGGCGCTGCGGCCCCGCTTCCATCGATGCACACGCTTGGTCGAGCGTGCGCACGGCAAGCGCCGCGTCGAACACAAAACCAAAGTAGCGTGCCGATGCCTGCATGCGCGCCAGATGCAGACCGCGATGGCGGCAGCCCTCGGCAGCGCT
Source organism: Massilia sp. CF038 (assembly GCF_900129765.1). GTDB lineage: Bacteria > Pseudomonadota > Gammaproteobacteria > Burkholderiales > Burkholderiaceae_D > Telluria_A. The sequence goes on along the minus strand of NZ_FQWU01000003.1, from coordinate 276,362 downwards.
GGCATGCATGGTTTCAAAGATCTCGAAATCGTTGACAAGGCCGGTCAGAAAGCGCGCCTTGAGCTGGCATTCGGCGTATTCCTCGGCACTGTCGCTGTCAAACACAATGCCAGCACCCACGCCCATTTCGCCGCGCCGCACGCCATCGCCGGGCGCTTGTAGCGACAGGGTACGGATCGGCACTGACAGACAAAAGTCGCCAATTGTGCCTGCCGTTGACGGCGGATCGAACCAGCCAATTGCGCCTGTGTAGACGCCGCGCGCGGCAGGTTCCAGTTCACGGATGATTTCCATGGTGCGCCGCTTGGGTGCCCCGGTGATCGAGCCGCAGGGATAGAGGGCCGTAAAAACGTCGGCCAGCGACGCATCGGCGCGCAGGCGCGCGCGCACGGTTGACGTCATCTGCAGCACGGAGCTATAGCGCTGCACATCGAACAGGGCCGGCACCGCCACGCTGCCGGTGACGGCAATGCGTCCCAGGTCGTTGCGCAGCAAGTCGACGATCATCAGGTTCTCAGCGCGGTTTTTGCTGTCCTGCGAAAGCGCATGGGCGCGGCGCGCGTTCTCGCCGTCGTTGGCGTCGGCAGGCGCGGTGCCCTTCATGGGCCGGGCCACGATTTCGCCATCCGCGTGGCGCACAAACAGTTCGGGCGACAGCGACAGCAAGGCGCCGCCATCGGGCAGGCCGATCAGCGCGCCGTACGGCACCGGCTGGCGCGCACGCAGGCGCGCATACAGCGCGTAGATCGAGCCGAAGGCGTCGAAGCGCAGCCGATAGGTGTAATTGACCTGGTAAGTATCGCCCGCCTCGATGTAGGCATGCACCCGCGCCAGCGCGGCATCGAACTGCGCTGCGCTGACGTTGGCTTCGATCGCGGCAATACCGGCTGGCGCGGCACCAGCCCGTGCGCTCAGCCAGTCAGCCACTTCCTCTGGTGCCAGAAACTGGCAATGCTCGAACAGCAGCACCTGTGCCAGCGGCGCGCTGTTTGCATGGGCATCGATGCCGAGCAAGTGTCCGCCCAATTCATAGCTTAATACTGGTACCGCGTACAGGCCTTTGGCCAGCGCTGCCTGCATGTCGGCTAGCACCCGTGGCCACTGGCCTATGTCGTCGCAGCGCAGCGTGCCTGCATGTCCGCCGTACAGACGCGAACGCGCGTTGTGCGGGTCGGCGGCGCTGGCGTCGTCGAGCAGGGCGAAGCAATCGGCACTGTCCATGCGCTCAGGCAGCCAGCATCAGTGCAATCTGCAGTGCAGTGCCTTCGGTGGGGTTTTGACGGAAGCCGCTCTTGGCATACCGGTGCCAGCGCCCGACCACATAGCTCACCAGCAGACTGGCGCGCGCTGCCACGTCCTGTTCCTGCCCGTGGCCCTGAGTCACTGCAAGGCGCAGCGCCTGCTTGCATGCCAGTTCCACCTTGTCGTAGAACTGGTTCATGCGCAGCTGAAGGCGCTCGTCTTCGCCCACCAGCGCGTCGCCAATGAGCACCCGGGTCATGCCCGGATTGTTGGCAGCAAAACTAAGCAGCATTTGCAGCATGGCGTGGGCCTGGTCGACCCCGTTGGCCTCGCGTTCGGTGATCTGGTTGATCAGGCCAAAGACGCTGGACTCGATAAAATCGATCAAGCCCTCGAACATCTGGGCCTTGCTGGCAAAGTGCCGGTACAGGGCCGCCTCGGACACCTCCAGGCGTGCAGCCAGGGCCGCGGTGGTGATCTTTTCGCCCTTGGGCTGTTCCAGCATGCCCGCTAAGGCCTGGAGGATTTGCAGCTTGCGCTGGCCTGGCTTGGTGCTTGCCATGTTGTCTCGATGGTTAAGGTGGATTGAAGGTCAGCGCAAGCGGTGCAAGCGGGCGGGCAGCTGCCGCAGTGATTTTACTTTGACATCGACGTAAGTGGGTTGCTTTGCCATTTTTGGCAGGCTGGCGCTGCCACTCGGTTCGACCTGGCGCAGGTAGCGCGTCAGCCACACCGTGCGCAGCCCGACCTGCTTGGCGCTGCGCAGATTTTCCAGCGTGTCTTCCACCAGAATGCAGCGGCGCGCGCCCAGGCCATGCTTGCGCAGCAGGCGGCGCAGCATCAGCTTGGACGGCTTGGGCCGCAGCTGCCCGTGCACCTGCATGTTTTCGATCGCGATGTGGTGGCTGAAGTGGCGCTTGAGTTTCAGGTGGCGCAGCACGTCCGACGAATAGCGCATCGGTGCATTGGTCAGCAAAATCTTTCGGCCGGGAAGGCGCCGCAGCATGGCCGCCAGGCCACGTTCGAAGCGCATCAAGGCGCGCAAATCGCCGATGGTATGGGTTTCGTGCAAAAAATCGGCAGCGCGCACATCGTGGTGCTTGATCATGCCCAGCAGGGTGGCGCCGTAGCGTTTCCAGTAGCCGATGCGCGCTGCGTCCACCGCGGCCTGGCTGGCCGGCGTCACCCCGTCACCGAGCACGCGCGCGATGTAAATGTTCATGTTGGCGCTGATGCTGGGGAAAATTGCATGGGAAGCATCATGCAAAGTATTGTCCAGATCAAACAGCCAGACGGGAGTGGACGCGGTAAGATTCGACACAGGAGACTCTAAAAAAATACTTCAAGGAAATTCATGCAACGTCAGATTATAGTGGTGTTCTTCAGCCTGTTCCTGCTGGTGTCGCCCAAGGCCTGGAGCGCCGACCGCGGCGCCCTGTTCAAGGTGGTCGGCGAAGGCCACACCATGTACCTGTTTGGCACCATGCACGTAGGCCAGGCCGGATTTTACCCCCTCGAACCGCGTATCGTAGCAGCCGTTTCCGGCGCCTCCAAGCTGGCGCTGGAAGTCGATGCCGAGGCCGATTACAGCGCCCTTGCCGAAGCCCAGCAGATGTACGGCCTGTACCGCGAAGGCACCAGCCAGTTGCTGGAACCGTCCCTGCGGGAGCGCTTGCGCCAGGCCGCAGCCAGGGCCGGCATGAATGCGGACAAAATGAGCAGCTACCGGCCGTGGCTGCTGGCCACGGTGCTGGCCATTGCCGAGTACCGCTCCCAGGGTTACCTGACGGAGTTGTCGGTTGAAGCACATCTGTCCCAGCTGGCCAAGGCCAACAAGGTGCCGATCGTCTCGCTGGAAACCCCCAGCGCACAGCTGAGCATGTTCGACCGTCTGAGCGAAGCCCAGCAGCAGCGCTTTCTGGAAGAGAGCCTTACCCTGATCGAGTCGGGCCGGCAGCGCGCCGAGGTGCGCGAGATCGTCGAAGCCTGGCGCACGGCCGACCGCAATGCGCTGGACGCGATTGCCGCGCGCGCTGCCGCCGACAACACTCTGTCTGGTCAATTCGTTAAGAAATTCATGCTCGACGAACGAAATATCGGCCTGGCAGACAAACTGGCTGGCATGCTGAAGCGGGAAAACAACACTGTGGCGGCCATCGGCATCCTGCACCTGATTGGCGACACCAGCGTACCGGCACTGCTGAGCGCGCGCGGGCTGAGCGTGGAACGGGTGTACTGAGGGGAGTGGTGCCCTTTACGTGGATTGAACACGTGGCCTCTCCCTTACCAAGGGAGTGCTCTACCACTGAGCTAAAAGGGCGGCAGACTGGCGGCGAACTGCACCGCCAAGAATATTTAGTGCGACCGGATCATAGTGCCAAATGCCTGCTCGGTCAAGACTTCGAGCAGCAAAGAGTGTTCAATCCGGCCATCAATGATGTGCACGGTGTTCACGCCGGACTTGGCGGCATCGAGTGCGGACGAGATTTTTGGCAGCATGCCACCTGAAATGGTGCCATCGGCGAACATTTCATCGATTTCGCGGGCCGACAAGTCGGTCACGAGGTTGCCTTTTTTATCTTGCACGCCGGCGATGTTGGTCATCATGATCAGCTTTTCGGCTTTCAGGATTTCCGCGATCTTGCCTGCGACCACGTCGGCATTGATGTTGTAGGCCTGGCCATCCTGACCGAAGCCGATAGGCGAAATGATCGGAATGAAAGCGTCATCCTGCAGCGCCTTGACCACGGCCGGGTTGATCGCATCAATCTCGCCGACAAAGCCGATGTCGAGGAAGGCGCCCGGGTTTTCCTTGTCCGGCATGGCCATCTTGCGCGCACGGATCAGGCCGCCATCCTTGCCGGTCAGGCCCACTGCCTGGCCGCCGTAGTGGTTGATCAGCATCACGATATCCTGCTGCACTTCGCCGCCCAGCACCCACTCCACCACTTCCATGGTTTCTTCGTCGGTGATGCGCATGCCCTGAACGAAACTGCCTTGCTTGCCGATTTTTTTCAGCGCATTGTCGATCTGCGGGCCGCCGCCGTGCACCACGACAGGGTTCATGCCCACCAGTTTGAGCAAAATGACATCGCGCGCGAAGCCGTGCTTGAGGCGCTCGTCGGTCATGGCATTGCCGCCGTATTTAATGACAATGGTTTTGCCATGGAAATTACGGATGTAAGGCAGCGCCTCGGCCAGGATCTGCGCCTTGATTTGCGGCGAAACCGCGGTCAGGTCGTCAGACTGGTCAGTCTTCAAAGGGGGCAGTGGTGCGGTCATGGCAGGTCCGTTATGGAAATTTTGCGAGATTTTACAGGCAACAGGGCGAACCCTGTAGGCATTATAGGGCCATCTTGTTGTATTTTAATTCCTGATCCGTTAGGCTGGGCGGCAAATGACCATCGACCTCACCGACCTCCACCGCCAGCTGCAAGCCATGCGGCCCCAGCTTGTCCGTTTTGCCCATTTACAGTTGCGCAACGAAGCGCTGGCCGAAGATGCCGTTCAGGACGCTTTGATCGCGGTGCTGGAGAAACCGGAGCGCTTCGCCGGCCAGTCCACCCTGCGTACCTACGTTACCGGGATCCTCAAATTCAAGATCATCGACAATTTGCGCGCCGCCGGCCGGGAACGCCAGATCGACAGCTGTGACGACCAGTCCGAAGACGACGCCATCGACGCCCTGTTTGCCGCGGACGGCCACACCACGGAGCAGCCGCGCGCCTGGGGCAATCCGGACGCGACCCTGGAACAGAAAGATTTCTTCCGTGTGCTGGAAGTGTGTCTGGAAAAATTGCCTGCGCAAACCGCCCGCATTTTCATGATGCGCGAATGGCTGGAACTCGATACCGAAGAAATTTGTAAGGAATTGGCCATTACCACGGCTAATGCATGGGTGATACTGTACCGCGCACGCATCCGCCTGCGTGAATGCCTGGACCTGAACTGGTTCGGCACCCGCGCAACGCGCTGACAGGAAAGCATATGGATGGCATAAAACCAACTTGTCGTGAAGTACACCGTCTCGTGTCCGAGGGCATGGACCGTGAACTGAGTCTGGTCGAACGGACGCGCATGCGTCTGCATTTGGTGGTGTGCGAAGCCTGTACCCGATTCAATGGCCAGATGGACTTGTTGCGCCGCGCGATGCGCCGTGGTCCGCCCGAGGACATGCAGCCGTGAGCGTGTGCAGCCGCTGCGGCGCCGACTTTGGCTGCGCCATGGCGGACGGCTTGCCGGGGGAGTGCTGGTGTATCAGCCTGCCGCCGGTGGTCGCAGTCCCAAGCGGCGTTGCCAGTTGCTGGTGCCCGACCTGCCTGAAACAGCATATCGAGCTCACGCAGAAAAGTTCCCCCGAGTCGACCAAGCCGGATTGAACTCCGGATCGGCGCTGGCCCCCCGCGACGGATTCGCGCAACAGGTGCCGGGGCGCATCAGCGATGTGCTCGATTTTAGTTTCTTCTCTGCACTATAATTGACAGCTCTGCCGTCAATGAAAGTTCAGCATGCTTCTGGATGTTAATCACCTCGGTTTTGCCGCGGCGTTTTGTACAACCGGTGCATTCATTCCCCAAGTGCTGATGGTGTGGCGCCAGCGCGGTGCCCCCGGTATTTCATCTGGCATGTATCTGATTTTTATTCTGGGCGTCGCGCTCTGGCTGTTCTACGGCCTGGCGCTGAAATCATGGCCGGTCGTCATTGCCAATGCCATCACGCTGGTGCTGGCGTCCTGCGTTCTGGGCATGAAGTGGTACTTCGCGCGCCGGCTCCATGCTTGAGCCGCGCCAACTGCCGTGGCAGCGCAAGTGCGGCATTTTTTTTGGTCACCCGTTCGCCTGGATCGGCGTGCTGTTTTTTGTCGCCGGATGTGTCTTCACGCTGTTTTTTGCCAGGGCCAGCGACTTTCAATCCCCCTTCCTTTTTCGCAGCGGCGATCCGCTGGTGGCTGGCGTTCTTGTCGACAAGCAGCCCGTGAACGCGGCGGTGAACAAACAACGCATCTACCAATATAACTACCGCTACCGCGTCGGCGCGGCGCGCTACCAGGGACAGGCTTTTTCGACCTACACCAGCAGCAATCCGGGCGACGCGGTGCTGGTGCAATATGCCGCAAACAATCCCGCCCGCTCGCGCATCGACGGCATGCGGCTCGCGCCGTTCAGCGCGATCACCGGCTTAATGACCGCAATCTTTCCGGCGATCGGCTTCCTGATGCTGTATTTCGCCGCCAGGCGCTGCAGGCGCTATCTGCATCTGGTGCGGTATGGGGTACTAACGACGGGCAAAGTCGCCAGAAAAGTCGCCACCAGCACCCGAATCAATCGCCAAACCGTGTACCAGGTGTATTTCCAGTTCCAGTCCGCCGACGGCGTCGTGCACGAAGCCTGCGTGTCCAGCCACCAGACCGCGCAACTGGGCGACGAAGCACGCGAGCCGCTGGTCTATGACGCCAGCGAGCCGCGCAAAGCGGTCTTGCTTGACGCCATGCCGCCCGCCATCCGCCGCCTGCTCACGGCGCCCTGAACGCTAGGCGCGTCGCGTCTGGAAGAAGCGCATCATTTCCCGGCTGGCATCCGGCCCCTTGCCATCGGTATAACTGCCATGGGCGCTGCCGCCCGACCAGGCATGGCCTGCGCCGTGAATCAGCCATTGTTCCGCATGGGCAGTGCCATCGTCGCCATGGTGCACCGTGCGCGTGTAGGCGTGACCTTGCGGCACCCGGCCAGGCTCGACCACGACCTTCCTGGCAGCCTTGTGCGCGCCTTGTTTGATGAGCTCGTCACCATTGGCGGGGTGCACCGTGGTGTCCTTGTCGCCATGGAACACGATGATGGGAATCGGCTTGCTGCCCGATGCGCTGCGACCAAACTGGCCTTTCATCGCCGCCAGTGCCGACGGTAAATCGTGGGCCGACGCAAACGGCAGGCCCGAGTGCACGCCCACTGCGGCGTACAGGTCCGGATACAGCGTGCCCATGATGGTGGCCATGGCACCGCCCGCAGACAAGCCCGCTACGTAGACCTGGCTGCGGTCCACATTGTGGTTATGCATGATAGTTTCAGTGATGCCGGCAATGATGGAAGGCTCCCCCATGCCGCGCTGCTGATCCTGTTCATTGAACCAGTTCCAGCAGCGCGACGGGTTGGCTTGCTGCGACTGGGCCGGATACACGACGAAGCATTGCAGCTCTTCTGCAAGCAGGTTCATCTGGGTGCCCTTGGCAAAGTCGTCCGGGTCCTGGGTGCAGCCATGCAGCATGACCACCAGCGGCATGGGCGCACTGGTATAAGTGCTGGGCACATACAGTTTATAGTCGCGGCTGCCAGCGGCATTGCTGTAGCTGCCGTCGATAAATTGACCAGGCAGCGAAGGCGCGGACGCCAGCGTGCCGTTCAGGCCCCCCGGCAATTCGAATGAAGGCATCTTGAGGCTGCCGCCCGACATGGTGCCAGCGCGATCGAGATTGGCCATCATCTCCGGCACCATATTGCGCAACACCTCGGATACCTCGTCCATGGGAGAACGGGGCGGGACTGACGCCGGCTGCGGTGCCGTCTCGGGCCGCGATTGCGGCTGGGCATGCGAAGGCGGCGCATTGATGTCGCGCATTGCCGGCGCCGGCTGCGCCTGGCCTGCCGTATTTTTAGGCGACAGGACCTTCAGCGCCTCCTGGATGGTTGCCGTGGCACTCTTGCTGCCCTGGCCGTTCTTGAGCGAATTGGTGGCCGCGCGCATCTGCGCCATCAGCCGTTCATTAAATTTCATTTGGCTATCCTAAAAAGGTGCACTACTGAATGCGGCCTGCCAGGGCGGTCTTGAGACTGGGACTGGCATGCAGCGCGCCAAGCACAAAAATTGATTCGATGGTCGCCAGTGCCAGTTCTTCGGACACATCACTGGCGATACTTGCCATGCCCAGAACCTGGATCTGCAGGCGGACACCGGCCTCGCGCGCCGCCTCCAGATCGGCACGGGAATAATGGTGCATGCCCAATACCAGCGACTTGCGCGCCACCGTTTGGCGGACCACATCAGCATGCCTATTCAACTGATTGCGAATTGCAGTGCGAATCAGGTCGGTTCGGTTCGAATAAAAACCTTCGTTGACCAGCAGATCAATCTGTCCCAGGTCGATCAGACCCAGGTTAATTGTGATCTTTTCCGACTCGGAAAGTTTCGGTTTTAAATCAGGGGCGTTCATACGGCTCCAGAAATCATCCTTGTGGCATCCATTCACCATCTGTATGGATGGTAGTGTACCGATCTGGGGGCTTGGGTCAAGCGCGATTCGTCTCAATGCGATAATGTGGGATTCGAGATACAGCGGAGCGGCAATGGCAACCAACCTCGCCCGGATCACAGGCGTCGACCACGTCCAGCTGGCCATGCCAGTTGGCGCAGAGGCGCAAGCGCGCGCGTTTTACAGCGGCGTTCTGGGCCTGCCCGAAATTCCCAAGCCGGCGGTGCTGGCCGTGCGCGGCGGCGCCTGGTTCCAGTGCGGCACCTTGCAGTTGCACCTGGGCGCCGACAGCAACTTCCAGGCAGCCAAAAAAGCCCATCCGGCGCTGGTCGTCAGCGATTTCGCCGCCTTCGCTGCCATGCTGGCTGGCCACGGCGTGGCGCTGACACCGGAAGAAACAGTGGGCGGGCGCCTGCGCGGCAACCTGTTCGACCCGTTTGGCAACCGCATCGAATTGATCGCCGCATGAGTCCCGACTTTCAACCCGGCCTGCAGTTTGAATGGACCTACACCGTGCCCGAGCGCGCCACCGTGCCGCAGCTCTACCACGACACCGCCTTCTGTCTCGACATGCCGGACGTGCTGGCCACCGGTTACATGGTGGGCATGATGGAGCTGGCCTGCGTGAACGGCATGCTGCCGTACATGGACTGGCCGCGCGAGCAAAGCCTGGGCACCATGGTCAACTTCGTCCACTTCGCACCCACCCCGCCCGGCATGACCCTGCGCATCAAGGGCGAAGTGCTGGAAGTGGCGGGGCGGCGCGTGCTGTTCAAGGTCGAAGCATGGGATGATGTCGAGCGCATTTGCGAAGGCACCCACGAACGGCACATCATCGACCCGCTTCGCTTTGCCGCCAAACTGGAACAAAAAAGGAAAGCCGCATGACCCCCGAACTGCAAACGCCGGTGCCTTCGCCGTGTATCAGCCTGTGCGAAATGGCGCCCGATACAGGACTGTGCCGCGGCTGCATGCGCACGATCGAAGAAATCGTCGCCTGGAGCCGTGCCGACGATGACTACAAGCGCAGCGTATGGGCCGAAATCCGCCGCCGCGAAGCGACCCTGGAATTCAAATGAGTTTTTACCAGCCCGAACGCCATGTGAGCGGCCCCTCGTACAGCGAAGGCTTCAAGATGGTCGCCACCATCCTGACCACCGTGCTGACCGTGTATGGCATCAGCGTCGCCTGGCGCTTTCCCATGCTGTCCTTTGGCGTTGGCGTCAAGGCTCTGCTGGCGCTGGCCGGCATCATGCTCGGTGTGAGCTATTACTGGTTCCTGCGCGCGCGCACCACCATCGACGCAAGCGGCATCCGTCAAAGCTGGGTGTACGACAAATACGTCAGCTGGGACCAGGTACGCAGTGCCAAGATGATCGGCATCCCCTATTTATCGTGGCTGTTCCCGCCGCGGATGGTGGTCCGGACCGGCAACGCCTTCATGACCTTCAACGGCGGCACCCCGGAAGTGCTGATCGAATTCGCCAAAATCTCGCTCGCCTTCCAGGCCAAAAAATGAACGACACGGGCCTGGCGCTGCCGGCATCGATGCGCGTGTTCGAGCGCGGCTGGCTCTCGTCCAACAACGTGCTGTTCATCGGCCGCGACGACACCGCCCTGGTCGACAGCGGCTACCTGACGCACGCGCCGCAGACGCTGGCGCTGGTCGACCATGCGCTGGGCGGCCGAACGCTGGACCGTATCATCAACACCCACCTGCACTCCGACCATTGCGGCGGCAACGCCGCGCTGCAGGCGCGCTATGGCTGCAGCACCGCCATTCCCGCGGCCGAAGCGGCCAAGGTCGCAGCCTGGGACGAAGAGGCGCTCAGCTACCGCGCCACCGGCCAACAGTGCGCGCGCTTCGGCTTCAACACCACGCTGCAGCATGGCGACAGCTTGATGCTGGGCGACCTGGAATGGCAAGCCCTGGGCGCACCGGGGCACGACCCGCACTCGCTGATTTTTTACTGCCCGAGCGAGCGCATTCTGATCTCGGCCGACGCGTTGTGGCGCAACGGCTTCGGTGTCATTTTCCCCGAACTGGAGGGCGAATCCGGCTTTGCCGAAGCGCGTGCCACGCTGGCGCTGATCGACACACTCGATGTGGATCTGGTTATCCCCGGCCATGGCGCCCCCTTTACCGATGTGAAAGCGGCGCTGGGCCGCGCGCTTTCACGACTGGACTACATGGCGGCCGACCCCGTGCGCAATGCCGAAAATGCCGTCAAAGTCATGCTCAAGTTCCTGCTGCTCGAACGGCAGCAGTTTGCGCTGGACAGCCTGCCGGCCATGTTCGAAGCCAATCCCGTGATCGAAGGCGCGCGCCGCCGCTTCCTCAAGCGCAGTGCGGATGAGCTGGCCGAATGGGCCGTGCAATCGCTAGTCCGGGCTGGCGCGGCCAGGCGCGAAGGCGGCCTCCTGCTCAACGGCGAGCTGTAAGGACATTTTTCCAGCACGACCGTACTTTTTTCGCACTATAATGGCCGGAACGTATTTTTTCCGAACCCTTTTTTCGACTGCGAGAAAGTCATGGCCCTGCCTGTCGCCCTGCAAAACCTGTCCCTTCCCGTTATTGGCTCGCCGATGTTCATCGCCAGCGGCCCGGCCCTGGTCGCGGCCCAGTGCAAGGCTGGCATCGTCGGCTCCTTCCCGGCGTTGAACGCGCGGCCCGCGGCCATGCTCGACACCTGGCTGACGGACCTCAAGCAAGAGCTGGACGACTACCGGCTGGCCAACCCTGGCGCCAAAGTAGGTCCGATCGCCGTGAACCAGATCGTGCACCAGTCGAACGAACGGCTCGAGCACGACGTCGCCATGTGCGTCAAACACCAGGTCCCGATCATCATCTCCTCGCTGCGTGCGCCGCCGAAGGACATGCTCGACGCGATTCACAGCTATGGCGGGATCGTGCTGCACGACGTGGTCTCGATCCGGCATGCCGAAAAAGCGCTGGAAGCAGGCGTGGACGGCTTGATTCTAGTGGCCGCAGGGGCAGGGGGACACGCCGGACCACTGTCGCCGTTTGCCCTGGTGGGCGAAGTGCGCAAGTTCTTCAACGGACCGGTGGCACTGTCCGGATCGATCGCCACCGGTGACGGCATACTTGCCGCGCAAGCCATGGGCGCCGACTTTGCCTACATTGGTTCGCGCTGGCTGGCGACGCAGGAATCGAACGTCACCCAGGGCTACCGTGACGCGATCGTCGAATCCTCGGCAGCGGACATCGTCTACACCAACCTGTTCACCGGCGTGCACGGCAACTACCTGAAAAAATCGATCGTCAACGCCGGACTGGATCCGGACGCGCTGCCCGAGTCGGACAAATCGAAGATGAGCTTTGGCGACGGTACCGCCAAAGCCTGGCGCGACATCTGGGGCGCAGGCCAGGGTGTCGGCATGATGGACGACGTCCCCACGGTCGCCGACATGGTCGCCCGCCTGCAACGCGAATACAGCGCCGCCCGCGCCCGCCTCGCCCTCTAAATCTTTCAAAATCGGGGTCAGACCTCAATACTGCAACTAGAGGTCTGACCCCGATTAAAAAACTTTTTTGGGTCGATTTGTTGCCGAAAGGCGAGCTTGCAAGCGTATTCGATTGAAAACGCGAAGAAATCAGCTTTCAATCATCTGAAAAAGTGGATGAAACTTTGTGTAGATAGGAATAATCGGGCATTTTCGTTGCATTATTGGGGTCAGACCTCGAATTGCAGTATTGAGGTCTGACCCCGAATTTGCTTACTGGAGTTTGACTTTCCAGTTGTCTTGCACGCACTTGACGTAGTTGTCGGGGATGAGCGCGCTGTACGGGGTCTGGTAGTTCACCAGTTGGCACTGGTACTCGCCGCCGCTGTTCCAGTTCTTTTCCCAGTAGATGCTGTACGCGGCCGAGCTGCTCGGACCGAAGCGCTGCATCGTGGCGCACGACAGTTGTTCGCTGCCGATGTTCCAGCCCAGACCGGCGGAAAACAGCTTGTAGTAGTCGATCCGGTTTTGCGCGGCCAGCCGCTCTGTTCCACCACCACACTCGGCGTTGATGATCATGATGGTGGTGGCGAAGTTGTTCCCCGTGCCCGCGGCTTTGTCGGCCGCATTCGGTACCCAGGTGCCGTCAATCACGTGCAGCATCGATGGCTTCGGCGGCTGCGGGTAGACGAAGAAGAAGGTCGCCGAGGCCAGGTTCAGCCAGGTCGATGCGACTTTGTCCGGATCGCGCAACAACACCGATTGGTCACCCGCGAACATCACTTGCGAGAACGGTCCGTAGTTGTAGTTGTACGAGAGCTGCTTGGCGCCGCGCCCGAAATACTTCTTGAATGAGCCGTCGGCGTTTTTACCGCAGGTCCACACGGCGTTGAAAACCGGGTCCGCGCACTCGGCGTTGTAGCCGCAGCCAGGCCCTGTCTCGTTGCATCCCAGCTCGCGCAAATAGGTCAGGCCCTGGCGCCATTCGGGCACGCTGCCGCTGGCATTGTGGTCCCCGGTCTCCTGCGTGAAGTGGGCAAACATGGTGGCCAGCGAATGCTTGCAGATGGCGTCCGCGTTGCGCCCATCACTGTAGTCGTCACACAAGGCCGGAAATTTGGCGATCGCTTGCAGGAAGCGCTGGTAGGTGTAACTCGCTTCGCGTACCGGGAAGTAGTAGTCCCAGCTCGCCGCAGGCAGCAGACGCTCCACACGCCGAACGTTGATCGGGTTCGCAGCACGACCCGGCGTGACTTGTTCAAGCGACGCGTTGTCAAGCGTACGCAGTGATGCCTTCATCGTGCGGAAGAATGCGTTGTCCGTCAGCTGTACTTCGCGTGCCAATGCTTGCGCTTTTGTGGGGATGCCGCCCGGTGTCGGCGTAGGCGTAGGCGTCGGCGTCGGCGTGGGCGTAGGCGTTGGCGTCGGAGTCGGAGTCGGAGTCGGCGTCGGAGTCGGAGTCGGAGTTGGAGTTGGTGTCGGCGTCTCCGTCGTCAGCTCCCACGGCCCCCATTGTTCGGCGCCCGGCACATTCCCCTGCGTCCACCACTTCGCCTTGTACGTCTTGCTTTGATAGCTCACGCACATGCCCAGGGTGTAGACCGAGGCCGCATTCCACGCTGGACAGGCCGCCGCTGTTGTTGCCAGCAACTTGGTCGCCGTCGGCTGCGGTGCGGAGTCGCTTCCGCCACATCCACTCAGCGCGCCGGCCACCAGCACGGTGGCCAGTACTGATAATTGATTTCGTATCATCTTGTTCTCTCTTGTAGTTGGTATTAACGCAGCCCGACCGGCAGTTCCGGATATTCGTCAGCCAGGGCGTAGCGCACGCCACCGACCGTGATCACGTAGGCGGACGGCCCGGTAATCGGCAGCTTGTAGTTCAGTGTGACCGACACGGACGCACCCGGCGCAAGCGCCTGCCAGCCCGGTATGGTCAATTGGGCGCGGTTGAAATTGGCCTTGAAGCCGCCGATGTTGTTTGGTCCGTTGTATCCGGCACTGATCACCTTCAGTCCGTATCCCGACTGGTCGCTCATGTCCGCCGGCGCCGCCACCGGGTACGAGAATTCGATCACGCTGCCGCCAGGGATGGTCAGTGCAGACTTGTTCGTGATCGTCATGACGGGGTTGATCGGGTAGTTGCTGTCGCCAAGCTTCCATCCGCCCAGTTCAATGCTCACATTGGCGCTGGTTGCCGGCACTGCCGTCTCGGCCCGCTGGTTGCCATACGGGCCAGCCAGTTTGAAGGCATTGAAGATGTTGGTGGTCAGGGTCGAGCCCATGAAGTACTGGCCTTTGCCTGCATTGGCCGCCGGGTTCCACGCGTAGTCGCCAGCCAGTTCCCAGATCATGATGCCGCCAACGTTGTTGTTGACGATGTAGCTGGTCTTGGCGCCGATCGATTGCGCAGTCTCGGTCGACAGGAACACGCGCTTGCTCGCGTTCCACAGCCACGGTGCGGCCATTGTGGCGCTGTAGTTCGGTGCGTAAGTGCCGGTCAGGACCTTGTCAGGCACTTTGTAGGCGTCGAGGTAGTCGGGCAGGATCGCCTTTTCCAGGTTAAGCGCGTGCCACAGCGGATTGCCGCCACCCGGCACGGCCTGACCGTTGCTGTCCAGGTCATGCCACAGATTGTCGATGCCGACCGCGCCTTCGCCGCAGGTCGGTACGCCAGCACAGGTGACACTTGAATTGACCAGGGCGGTGGTGCCCCACAAGCCATTCGTGCCGCCGCTGACGTTCTTCCATCCGCGGGTGTAGTAAGGCACGCCGAGGTTGATGCGCCCGGCCTGCAAGGCGCCGCGATAGTAGCGGTATGCCCAGTCCACGTTCAGGTAGCCGATGTTAGCGAACTGGTAGGCGTTCCCGGCGCGCAGCTCGGCATCGTTACCGTCGTCGAACAGCGCTGCGTTGGGACCGACATACTGGTTCCAGCCGCCGTGCAGGTCGTAGCTCATCAAGCTCGCATAGTCGAGGTATTTGAGGCCGGACAGGTTTTCTTCTCCGCGCAGTATCCATGCCGATGCCGAGCCGGCAATGGTCAGCATGTAGTACTTCTTGTCGGCGACTGCGGCTGCATCGAGCTTGCTGCGCACGCGCTCCAGCAGGACGTTATAGCCTTTCATCAGACCGGCCAGACGCGGTTTGGACAGCGAGAAATCAAGCGGATTGCCGGCCGCGTTGTTGGTCGTCGGGTGCTCGTAATCGATGTCGATGCCATCGAAGAAGCGGTACTGCCGCAGGAAGGCGACCATTGAATCGGCCAGCGTGTCGATCCCCGCGCTGTTAAGCGATCCGTCGATGTTGGTAGTGGCGGTGTAGAAGCCACCACTGCCCGCCCAGCCGCCGACCGACAGCATGATTTTCACGTCAGGGTACTTCTTCTTGTACTGCGCCAGCAGGTTGAAATGGCCCTGGTAGGGCAGGCTCGGATCCATTGCGGCAGCGGGATTGCCAGGCCACGTCAGGCCGGTGTCCGGGTTGCTCGGACCGCTCCCGATCAGTACCTTGGACGTGCTGGTATCGACCGACGCAAACGCGTAGTTAACGTGGGTGATTTTGTCCCATGGGATGTTATTCACCAGGTAGGACGGGGTACCGTCTTTGCCAGTACGCCAGCTTGTGAAGTAGCCGACAATCCGCCGATTCAAGCCGTGCGCCAGAACCTCGCGGCCGTTGGCATCGTACACGCCGCAATACGGCACGTTTGCAACCGTCGAACGCAATCCGTCCGGGCGGCAGGCAACCGTCGGCGTAGGTGTCGGTGTCGGGGTCGGAGTGGGAGTGGGAGTTGGAGTCGGAGTCGGAGTAGGGGTTGGTGTTGGTGTTGGTGTTGGTGTTGGAGTCGGAGTCGGAGTCGGAGTCGGAGTCGGAGTCGGAGTCGGAGTCGGAGTCGGAGTCGGAGTCGGCGTCGGCGTCGTCTGCAGCGCCCACGGTCCCCATTCCTCTGCCCCGGGCACATTATTCTGCGTCCACCATTTGGCGGTGTACGTCTTGTTCTGATAGGTGACGCAATCGTCCTTGGTATAGACGGCGCTGGCCGACCAGGTATTGCAAATGGCCGTCGCGGCCAGCAGTTTGGTGGCCGGCTGCGTGGGCGCTGGGGCCTGACCGCCGCAAGCGGACAAAGCTCCGCCTAGCACGGCGATGATGAGTCGGTGCTTGTACATGTACTACTCCTTGTTAACCCGTCAGAAGTCGTGGTCCGGCGGGTAGTTTGTGTAGAAGTCGTTCTGCCAGTGGAAGTTGGTCGACGCGAGCGTGACCGAGATGTCGAGCGCTTCAACGTAATGCCACCACCCGACCGGCAGGAACAGGATCTCGCCTGGTTCAAGCACGCATTCAAGTACGGGCACGCCATTCATGGCGGGGAAGCGTTGCAGGTCGATGTTGCGCGCATCTACTTCGGTGAAGCAGTGACGGTGGTTGTAGACGTTTGCCAGTTCGCATGGTGCGATCAGGCGTACACGTTTGCGTCCCAGGATCTGGGACATGAAGTTGTTGGTCAGGTCGTGATGGAAGGGCGTGATCGTGCCGGCCGGTCCGAACCAGAAGAAGCCTTTGCGGGCCGGATCGTCGTCCAGATATTCGGGCAGCGTGCCCACGTCATCCCACAGTTCCTTGATCGCCTCGCGGTTGAGCGAGTCGTTATTCGCCGTCATGTAGAAGTCGTTGCTGGTGCCGCTGTTGCGCACCATGTCCACATATTCGCCGAATGGCAGCTTGCGCTTGTGCGCAATGCTGTTGAGTTCATAGTTCGCATCGCCGTTGCGGCCAAACTGGACTTCCACCATGCGGTCGCGGAAACGCTCCGCGCCAAAATAGTCGAGGTTCCATTTGGTCCGTGCCGGATAGTGGTCCAGCATGCCGGTGATGATGACCGGCCGGTTGGTGCGGTAGTACTGCTCCAGGAACTCGTTCCCGGTCAGCTTTTCGCGTCGTTCGATTTCGTTTGCGCCAATGCGGTTCAGCTTTGACTGGATCGACAACACCCAGTCACGTTTATTGATGCGGTTGACCAGCCGCCGCGCACCATGCAGGTATGGGCTGCGGATGGCGGTTTCGATTTCCGCATTCGCTTCCCTGCTGCTGATGCCCGCGTTGACCAGAACCGCTGCAATGGCAGGAGGGGCAACGCCCAGCATCAGGTTCTCTGCAATCCAGCGCCGCCATTCATCGCCGACACGCGCCATCGTTTGCACTTTTGCTTGAGTCTTCACTGCTGTCTCCTGTCCCCGCAATTATTGGTGAAATCGGAAAGGGCGCTGACGGCGGGGGAACCGCCAGCGCCACGCTTCAAGCCTTACCGGCCTTGCCAGACCTCCGTCGTCAGCTCGCCGCTCGCGTCGCCGTCAAGCTCCCACGAGAAGGCGCCACGCAGGCCCTGGTCACGCACGTACTGCATCTTGGTGCGGATCACGGCCGGGTCGTCGTAGCTCCACCATTCGCCGCCCGTGGTGTACAGGAACAGCTGCTTGGTGACCGGATGAATCCAGCGCTGGCCGGCTTTCGCCTTGAGCACCTTGTAGTCGTCGATACCTGCTTCGTATGCGCCGCTTGCGCCGCCGGTCGCTGCCTGGTACAGGCCATTCCCGTTCGGACCTGCCGCAACACCCTTCCATCCGCGGCCGTAGAACGGCACACCCAGGAGGATTTTGTTCTTCGGCATACCGGCTGCTACCAGAGCAGTGATCGCATCATGCGAATTGTACTTTGCGATCACGCCAGTCGATGGATCGGCAGGATCATGATACAGCGGCGCGTGGAAGTTGGTGCTGCTTTCCCAGCCGCCGTGGAAGTCGTACGTCATGACGTTGACCCAGTCCATGTACTGGCCGTACAGGTTAGGCTCGGTCTGGGCGATCTTCTCGGTGCCCGCGCCAATTGCCGCCGTCAGTGCGTAACGCTTGCCATCGATGGCGCCCTGCGCGTCAAGCTGGGTACGGAATTCCTGCATCAGCAGCGTGAAGTTGCGCTTGTCGTTGACCGTGTCGACCGTGTTGTACGGTTGACCGCCACCACCTGGGTATTCCCAGTCGATGTCGATACCGTCAAACACACCCTTGCCCGCACCCGGACCGCCGCGGCCATCCTGTACCGGCAGGTCGCCAGCGATGAACTGCTTGACGCAGGAACGGACCAGCTGCTTGCGCAGGGCGTCGGTCTTGGATGCGGCCGAGAAGTTCTTCGACCAGCTCCAGCCACCGAGCGAAATGAATATGCGCAGCTTCGGATGGGCTGCCTTCAGCAGTTTGAGCTGCAGGAAGTTACCCGACAGTTTGGCGTCCCATGGTACTGCCTTGCCGTCGACCGTACGTGCCGGCGAGCGCTGGTAGTCCGAATAGGCGTCGCCACCGGTACCGGCCTCTGGCGATGTCGGCGAATCGTTGCCGATTTCCGCCTTGGTCACCATGTCGCATTCGTAACCGCCGTTTTTGGCGTAGACGTTACCGAAGGCGTAGTTGATGAAGGTAAGCTGGTCCGCCACACTGGTCTGCACGCCACCCACGTTGGTTTTGGCGGTGTGAATGTCTGCCACCTCGTAAGCGCGGCCATACACGCCCCACTGTGCGAAGTAGGAGCCGATTTCACGGCCACCGATTGGCGTAGGCGTTGGCGTAGGCGTCGGTGTCGGCGTAGGTGTAGGCGTAGGCGTCGGTGTAGGAGTCGGCGTAGGCGTAGGCGTTGGAGTAGGCGTTGGAGTAGGCGTCGGCGTTGGGGTTGGCGTGTTGCAGTTGCCGCCTGCGCCCCACAGCGTTGGCGAATCCTTCGGATTCCAGTTGGTGCCCGCGTAGGCAGTGTGCGTAACCAGTGCCGTGTACGACAGACCCAGGTAGCTCACCACTTTGCCTGCCGTGTAGGTCACGCCTTCAGCCCAGATGGCGCACGAAGGCGGTGGCGTCGGGGTTGGCGTTGGCGGGGTAGGCGTCGGTGTTGGTGTTGGTGTCGGTGTTGGGGTAGGTGTTGGGGTTGGCGTCGGCGTTGGGGTAGCGCCGCACGAGGTCCCGGTGGTCCAAGGTTTGCCACTGCCGGCAGCACCGCTGCTGGTGCCGGGGTTGTCGCCCTGGGTCCAGTAAGCCGCCGTGTAGTTGGTGCCGTTGTAGCTCACCGTCTGTCCGCCCGTGTAGACAGCAGAAGCGCTCCAGGCTGCAAAGCATTGCGTTGTTGCGGCCAGCAGCTTGGTTTGCGGTGCGCTGCCTGTTTCGGTGCCGCCGCCGCAAGCTGCCAGCATCCCTGCGATCAGCGCCAGTAGCACGCCGCTTTTTCTATTCTCCATGTTTCTCTCCTATTATTTTGAACGTTCGCGTAAAGCGGATTGAGAATGCGACCGGCAAAATTGGTAGTCAAGTGGTTTTATGACAGTGGCATGACAAGCATACCAGTTGGGCCTGTGCAAGTAATATTGAGGGACATAGCAAGGGCGTAGACGGCAAATTGGCGGCTTCTGAAAACAGGACCAATTTAATACCCGTTGCGACTGGTATTGATGAAAAAATTAACAGGCGGGTATTGTGGGATGGGTATTCGGCCCAATATCGCTGCGTCTGGCGACGTGGACCGAGACCGAGCGCGGGTGGTAGGGCCTATTTGCCCTTCAGGTCTTCCTGACGGATGGCCCACAGACCGGGCAAGTTGCGCCAGTACCCGTACACGTCCATCCCGAAGCCGACCACAAATTTGTCGGGAATGGTCAAGCCGACGATGTCGGCCTTGAGGGGCTTGGCGCGCTTGATGGCCTTGTCGGCGAAAACTGCGACGATCACCTCGGCGGCGCCCATGTCGAGCAAACGCTGTTTGACGTGAGCGAGCGTTTCGCCTTCGTCCAGAATATCGTCAAGGACGATGATGGTGCGGCCGGCTACGTTGGGGCGCGGGATGACCTTCCACACCACGCGTCCGCCCTGGTCGTCGTCGCCGTAGCGGCTGACGTGAATGTAGTCGAATTCGAGCGGGAAGCGCAGCTGCGGCAGCACCTGGCCCACGAATACCACCGCGCCACCCATCACGCCCAGCACCAGCGGGAAGGTTTCGTCTTCGGGCCGGTCGAAGCGGGCATTGAGCTTGTTGGCTACATCAGTCACCGCGCGCTGCACGGTAGTGGCGTCGAAGATTTCCTCCGCATTGGCCAGAAGGGTACGGGCGCGGTCTACATGGAACTGTTGCATGATTATTCGCTGAAAATGCACACAGCTTGATTATCCTGCATATCGCAGTGCACAAACGGCCAGCAGTTGGTTTTATGCGACAACCTTCTGCCTAGCGATAGTCGCGCGCGTCCTCGATCAGCACACCGTCCGACGGCAGCGCCCCGCGCGCCACAAATTCAACCTCGCCGCGCAGCTTGGTCACCTCGCGAATGGATTCGATAATCAGCGCCTGCTTTTCGGGGGCGGGCGTGCTGCGCACCTCGCAGCGCAGCGTCATGACGTCGTTGGCCATGCGGCCCGACACCACCAGGCGCGCTTTCAAAATCTCGGGGTGGCGGCGTGTGATGTTGTCCACCTGCGTGGGATGCACAAACATGGCGCGCACTTTGGTGGTCTGGTCGGCGCGGCCAAGCCAGCCGCGAATACGCTGATTGGTGCGCCCGCACCTGGACGGCGGCGTATCGACCAGCAGGGCCGACATGTCGCCCGTGGCAAAGCGGATCAGCGGATAGTCCGGATTAAATAAGGTGATGACGATCTCGCCAATGTCGCCTGGCGCGACTGGCTCGCCGCTGCCGGGGCGTACGATCTCGAGGATCACGTCTTCGTCAAGCATCATGCCGGGATTGAGCACGCCGTCGGTGGCGGTTTCGTAGGCGACGCTGCCGATATCGGCCGACGCGTAGGTCTGGAACACATGTGGCACGCCGTGCTCGCGGAACCAGGCACGCAGCGACTCGGGCAGCGCCTCGGCGCCCATCACGGCGCGCTGCAGGCAGCTGATGTCGGCATCCATCTCGCGCGCCTTTTCGATAATGATGCGCAGGAAGGAAGGGGTGCCGACGTAGGTGTCGGGCCGCAGGTCCACAATTGCCTGCACCTGCATTTCGGTTTGTCCGGCGCCGGCGGGAATGACAGCGCAGCCGATCCTGGCCGCGCCGCCTTCCACCATGAAAGCGGCTGGGGTGAAGTGGTACGAGAAGCAGTTTTGCAGCAGCCCACCGGCGCGAATGCCAGCGGCGTACATGGGCCGTGCAAAGCGCCACCAGTCCGGGCCGCGGCCCTCGGGGTCGAAGATCGGGCCGGGCGAGACGAAGACCCGTCCCAGCTGGCCCACCGGTGTGACGGCCAGCCCGCCAAACGGCATGGCGCGCTTTTGCAGTGACTTCAGATCGGCCTTGCGCGTGATCGGCAGCTCGGCCAGGGCGGCGCGGCTGGTCACCTGGGCGGGATCCACACCGTCCAGAATGGCGGCCCAGCCAGGCGCGGACTGGGCGCGGGCCAGTAGTTGCGGCAAACGCGCCATCAGGTCGTGTTCGCGCTCCTGTGGGTCGCGCCGTTCCAGCGCGTCGAGGGTGTCGACCGTCATTGGGCGTCTCCGTGCGCTGCGGTAATCTCGCGCTGCATTTTTTTGCTCAGCTTGGCGAACACCAGCTCGTAGGAACGGCGCAGCAATGCCGCCGCTTCCTTGTCGCTCAAGGCTGACGCCTTTTCGACCCGCACCCACTTGACCCGCGCCAGGTAGGGGGCCGGAATGATGCCGGGCCTGTCGGTCAGCTCAAGAAAGCGGTCGTCATCGACCTTGAAGCTGATACCAGTAGCCGGTACGTCTTGATTGGTGACGGCGAACATCTTGGCGCCTACGGAAAATACGGCGTCGCATCCCCATTTCACGTCCTCTGTACAACCAGGAAAAGTGCGGCACAGCGCCTTTGCGGCTTCAAAGTTCATGGGTGTTCCTCAAGCCAGCCAGCGTTTGCGGCGGCGATAAAATTTCATGTCGCGAAAACTCTTGCGCTCTGCCCCCGACACGCCCAGGTAGAACTCCTTGACGTCCTCGTTGCTGGCCAGGTCGGCAGCCGCGCCTTCCATCACCACGCGGCCGTTTTCCAGAATGTAGCCAAAATCGGCATAGCGCAGGGCCACGGTGGTGTTCTGTTCGGCCAGCAGGAAGGACACGCCTTCCTTCTGGTTCAGATCGCGCACGATGTCAAAAATTTCTTCCACAATTTGAGGCGCAATGCCCATCGACGGCTCGTCCAGCAGAATCATGGATGGCTTGGCCATCAGCGCGCGGCCAATGGCGCACATCTGTTGTTCGCCGCCCGAGGTGTAGCCAGCCTGGCTGGTACGGCGCTCGCGCAGACGCGGAAAATAGTGGTACACCGCTTCCAGCGATGCCTTGATGGCAGCGCGCGAATCGGTGCGCGTGTAAGCGCCTGTCATGAGGTTTTCTTCGATGGTGAGGTGACCAAAGCAGTGCCGTCCTTCCATCACCTGCGACAGGCCGCGCCGCACCAGTTCATTGGGGGTGAGCTGATCGATGCGTTCGCCGTTGAACTGCACCTCGCCCTTGGTGACGTCGCCACGCTCGCCACGCAGCAGCGTGGAGATGGTTTTCAGCGTGGTCGATTTGCCGGCGCCATTCGCTCCCAGCAGGGCGACGATCTTGCCCTTCGGGACCTGTAGCGAGACGCCCTTCAGGACCAGGATCACGTGGTCATAAATGACCTCGATGTTATTAACCGACAGGTACGGTGCAGTCGTCATGGTCTTATTTCATGCAGGCCGGGGTGATTTTCTTTTCCACCGCATAGGCGTTGGACGACTCTTCCAGCAGCTTGCGCGTGAGTGCCTTGTCGCCCACGATCCATTTTGGCGTGATCGCGTTCCACTTCTTGCCATCCCACTGCTGTACCTTGACCGCGCCCGAACCTTCGTGGTCGTCGCAACTGGTTTTCACGGTCGGGAACATGCCCAGAACGCCAATGCTCTTCTGGCGCGCCTCGTTCACATCCAGGTTTTCCAGGCCCCAGCGTACCTGCTCGCCCGTCATGACCTTGCCCTTGCCGAATTTTTCCTGGGCGGTGCGGATCGCCTCCACCCATAGCACGCCCATGGTCATGCCGCGCATGTGATAGACCGAGCCAATACGCGCCTGGTCGGCCAGATTGCCGTTACCGGCTGCGTAGACCTTTTTGCGGATCTCGTCGATCAGCGGGTAATTGCCCGGCGTGTTGAAGGTCATTGCGGTATAGCCTTTGGCCGCGTCGCCCGACGGGATGGTGTCTTCTTCGGAACCGGCCCACCACACGCCCAGCATTTTCTCGCGCGGGAAGCCGTTGCGCTGGGCGGTCTTGAGCGCCACCGAGTTCATCACGCCCCAGCCCCACAGGATCACGTGATCCGGCTTGGCCTGGCGGATCTGGAGCCACTGCGACTGCTGCTCGCTGCCGGGTGGCGCGACCGCGATCTTGATCAGTTCAAATCCGTATTGTTTGGCTTGCGCTTCCAGTACCGGCAAGGGTTCCTTGCCAAAGGCCGAATCGTGATACAGGTGGACGATCTTTTTGCCTTTGAGTTTGTCGTAGCCGCCGCTCTTGTCGGCCAGGTACTTAACCATGGCGGCAGCCTGGTTCCAGTAGCTGGTAATGAGCGGGAATACGTACGGGAAGACCTTGCCGTTGGCGGCGTCCGAGCGGCCATAGCCAAGCGTGGTGAGGGGAATCTTGTCGGTGCCGACGCGGTCCAGAATGCCGTAGGCGATACCCGTTGACAGTGGTTCCACCAGAGTGGCGCCGCCATTTTTGGTCTTCAGGCGCTCGTAGCATTCAATGCCGCGCGACGGGTTGTATTCGGTCTCGCATTCTTCCCACTGGATTTTGACGCCATTGACGCCGCCGTTGGCGTTGACCAGATTGAAATAGTCGATCGCGCCGCCATAAAAGCCCGAACCCCCAGCCGCGTACGGCCCCACGCGGTAGGACGGCAGGGCCACAAACTGATCGGCCGCCTGCACCTGGGTGAATGCGCCTGCCAGCGCCGCGCACAGCATGATTTTCCGGATCTGATGCATGTTCTTGTCTCCTGAGGTTAATGCGGGAACGGCCATAGCCGCAGCTTCTCTTTGCCAACTTGCCACAGGCGTGCCAGCCCGTGTGGCTCGACGATCAGGAAGAAAATGATCAACGCGCCAAATACCATCAATTCGAGATTCGATGCCACGGATGTCGGCAGCGACAGGGCGTGTGCCAGGATGTTCAGCCCCACTGGCAGCAGCACAATGAAGGCCGCACCCAGGAACGAGCCCAGTACCGAACCCACGCCGCCAATGATGATCATGAACAGAATCCGGAACGACAGGTCCAGATTGTAGGCTTCCGGTTCCACCGTGCCCAGATAGGCATAAGCGTACAGCGCGCCCGCCACGCCGCAGTAGAACGAGCTGACGGCAAACGCCAGCAGCTTGGTGCGCATGGGCCGAAAACCAATCACCTCGGCTGCCACATCCATGTCGCGCACGGCCATCCAGGAGCGGCCCACGTTGGAGCGGATCATGTTCTTGGCCATCAGGGCCATGACCGCCACAATCGCCAGCACCAGCATGTATTTGCTGACCGGGGTGTCGAACAGGTAGCCGAGAATGACGATTTTCTGCGCCGTGATCACGCCCGAACTGCTGTAATTGGTCAGGTAGGGAATCTTGGTCAGGCACCAGACCACGAAGAACTGGGTAGCCAGCGTGGACGCGGCCAGGTAAAAGCCGCGAATGCGCAGCGACGGCAACCCGAACGCAATGCCGACCATGGCCGCGCACAGACCGCCCAGCACAAATGCCAGCAGCATGGGCAGACCCGGGATGCGCGCCACAAAATTGAACGAGGCAAAGGCGCCCACGGCCATGAATGCGGCCGTCCCCAGCGACAGCTGGCCGCAATAACCGGTGAGGATGTTCAACCCCAGCGCGGCCAGCGCGAAAATCAGGAAGGGAATCAGAATCGCCGACAGCAGGTAGGGTGAGGCAAACAGGGGTACCGCCGCCAGCGCGACCAGCAGCAAAATGCCGAGGGCGATGCGGTCCTGGCGGATCGGGAAGATCTGGCCGTCCGAGGCATAGCTGGTCTTGAATTGTCCGGCTTCGCGGTAAAACATGGTCAGATTCTCCGGATGATTTTTTCGCCGAACAGACCTTCCGGCCGCACCAGCAGGAACAACAGGGCCAGCACATAAGGGAACCAGCCCTCGATGCCGCCACCGACCATGGGTCCGATGTACACCTCGGCCAGTTTTTCGGATGCGCCGATGATCAAGCCACCCACAATGGCGCCCGGGACCGACGTAAAGCCGCCCAGAATCAGCACCGGCAGCGCCTTGAGCGCGATGAAGGTGAGCGCGAACTGTACCCCGTTGCGCGCGCCCCACAGCAAGCCCGCCACCAGCGCCACCAGCCCGGCAACCGACCACACCACGGCCCAGATGCGTTGCAGGGGAATGCCGACAGCCAGTGCCGCCTGATGGTCATCGGCCACGGCGCGCAGCGCGCGCCCCACCTTGGTGCGCGAAAACAGTAGTGCCAGCGCCGTCACCAGCAGGGCGCAGATGCCGGCCGCGGTCACGTCGAACTGCGAAACGATGATGTTGTGGTCTTCCATCAGCCAGGCGATGGGCACGTCGTCAATCGGCAAGTCCAGCTTGTGCACTTGCGAGCCCCACATCAGCTGGGCCAGGCCCTCGATGAAAAACGCCAGGCCGATGGTGGCCATGAAGAGCGTGATTTCCGGCTGGTTGACCAGGGGCCGCAACACCACCTTTTCGATGGCCAGCCCAAGTACCACCATCACAGCCATGGTCAGGGGAATGGCGAGCCAGAGCGAGACCCCGAACTTGTCGATGATGCCGACGCAGGTGAGGGCGGCAAAGAACACCATCGCGCCCTGGGCGAAGTTGAAGACGCCGGACGCTTTGTAGATCAGCACAAAGCCAATGGCCACCAGCGCGTACATCACGCCGGAGAGCAGACCGCCGATTAACACTTCAAGAAAAAAGCTCATGTTCTTAGCTGCTTATGCATGGTATGGGTCCCCGCCTTCGCGAGGACGACGAATCAGTGCCACATCGCCCTCGCGAAGGCGGGGGCCCAAGTTGTTCTTAATGTGCGACTCCCAAATACGCATTGATCACCGCCTGGTCCGCCCGCACTTCATCCGGCGTGCCATCGCCGATCTTTTTGCCATAATCAAGCACCACGACCCGGTCCGAAATATCCATCACCACGCCCATGTCATGTTCAATCAGCACGATGGTCGTGCCAAACTGGTCGTTCACATCCAGAATGAAGCGGCACATGTCCTGTTTTTCTTCGACGTTCATGCCAGCCATCGGTTCATCAAGCAGCAGAATGTCCGGCTCGGCCGCCAGGGCCCGTCCCAGCTCGACGCGTTTTTGCAGCCCGTAAGGCAGGCGCCCGACCGGGGTTTTGCGGATCGCCTGGATCTCGAGGAAATCGATGACCTGCTCGGCCTTTTCCCGGTGGGCGATTTCTTCGCGCCGTGCCGGGCCCCAGTACAGGGCCTGCATCAGAAAGTTGGAGCGCATTTTCAGATTACGGCCGGTCATGATGTTATCCAGGACCGTCATGCCCTTGAACAAGGCGATGTTCTGGAAGGTGCGCGCGATGCCGGCCTTTGCCGCGCCATAGCAATCCATATTGCGCCGGTGCTCGCCCCGTAAAACGATTTCACCTTTCTGCGGCCGGTACACCCCATTGATCACATTGAGCATCGAGCTCTTGCCCGCGCCGTTCGGACCAATGATGGCGCGAATTTCATGCTGTCGCACGTCGAAGGAAATGTCGGTCAGTGCCTTCACGCCGCCAAACGAGAGCGAAATATTTTTCAGGTCCAGGATCACCGGGCCGGGCGTGCGCGCCGGCGCTGGCGGCTGGTTCGATGTGTTCAGTTCATTCATCTGCATGTCGGCGGTTCCGCTCACGCCGCTCTCGCGACACTGGGATAGGTGGTTGCGCCCCAGATGCGCAGATCGGCGCTGACGTTGCCGCTGCGGCCATCCTCGAACTTGACCTTGGTGGTGATGAACTGGCTGGTCTTGTCGCTGTAGAGCGCATCGATCAGCACTGCGTATTTGTCTGCAATGAAGGTGCGCCGCACCTTGCGCGTGCGGGTCAGTTCGTCGTCGTCGGGGTCGAGCTCCTTGTGCAAAATCAGGAAGCGGTGAATCTGGGTGTCACCCATCAGCGCCTCGGCTGCCAGGTCGGCATTGACCTTTTCCACACAGCCGCGTATCAGTTCGCCCACGCTGGCATGGCCGGCCAGGTCGGTGTAGCCGGCATAGGCCATGTTGCGCCGTTCGGCCCAGTTGCCGACTGCCTCCATGTCGATGTTGATGAAGGCGCAAACCTGGGCGCGGCCATTGCCGAATGCGACAGCCTCTTTGATGAAGGGGAAGAATTTAAGCTTGTTCTCGATGTAGTTGGGCGCAAACATCGCGCCGCTGCGCATTTTGCCCACGTCGGCCGCGCGGTCAATGATCTTGAGGTGGCCTTCGCTGTCAAAGAGGCCGGCGTCGCCCGTATGGAAGTAGCCGTCGGCGTCGATCACTTCGGCGGTGGCGTCGGCGCGCTTGAAGTAACCGTCCATGGTGGCCGCCGACTTGACCAGCACTTCGCCGTTATCGGCCAGGCGCACTTCGACGCCGGGCGCCGGCAGGCCCACGCTGTCGAACTTGATGTTCCCGTCCGGCTGCAGGCACACGTAGGCGCAGGTTTCAGTGGAACCGTACAGCTGCTTGAGGTTGACGCCGATGGAGCGGTAAAAGCGGAACAAATCAGGTCCGATGGCTGCGCCGGCGGTGTACGCCACGCGCACGCGCGACAAGCCCAGTACATTCTTGAGCGGCCCATACACCAGCAACCGGCCCAGTGCATAGGCAGCGCGGTCTGCAACCGAGACCGCCTTGCCATCGAGGATTTCGGCACCGCAGCGCCTGGCCACATCCATAAAATAAGCAAACATGTGGCGCTTGATGCGGCCGGCATCTTCCATGCGGATGGTGACGCTGGTGAGCATGTTTTCGAATACGCGCGGCGGTGCAAAATAATAAGTGGGTCCGATTTCGCGCAGATCGGTCATGACTGTATCGCCGGACTCCGGGCAGTTGACGGTAAAGCCGGCCACCATGGCCTGGGCCAGCGAGAACAGGCAATCGCCCACCCACGCCATGGGCAGGTAGGACAGAATATCTTCGTGTTCGGTCAGGCGGTCAAAGGCAACCCCGCCCATGCCGGCCGCCAGCAGCGAGGCGTGCGACTGGCACACGCCCTTTGGTTTGCCGGTGGTGCCGGAGGTGTACAGGATGATGGCGGTGTCGCTGCCCCGGCCGGCCTCAATGGCGGCCTCGAAGTAGCCAGGGTTGGCAAGGTCCCAGGCGCGCCCACGTTCCTGCAGGTCGGCCAGCGAAACCAGCGCATCCTGGTGGTAGTGACGCATGCCGCGCGTATCTTCATACGCGATGTGGGCAATTTGCGGGCACAGCGTGCGCAGTTCGAGCAGCTTGTCGACCTGCTCCTGGTCTTCGACGATGGCAAAGGCGATGTCGGCATCGTTCAGTACATACGCCATGTCGGCGGCAGGGGCATCCTGGTACAGCGGTACCGGCACACCGCCCAGGCACTGGGCCGCCAGCATGGACCAGTACAGGCGCGGCCGATTGTCGCCAATGATGGCCAGATTCATACCGCGTGCGAACCCCAGCGACGCCAGGCCGCAGGCAAGCGCGCGCACTTCCTCGTTCACTTGCAGCCAGTTCCAGGTCTGCCAGATGCCCAGATATTTTTCGCGGAAGGCCGGACGCGTCGGGCGCGCCTGACCGTGCGCCAGCAGGCGCCGCGGAAAAGTTGGCAGTTCGGTTGCTTGCACCAGCGTCCCCCTGTACTCGCCCCTGCCGCGCAGGGGTCTTTTTGTGTGATGATAGTAGCTTGCGTTTGAATCGCGTGTTGTCTTTTGAATGACAATTGCGCCCTTTTCGATGTTGCGTCGCACAATGACAAGCCAGCCACAAACTCTGATCGACCATCTGCGTGCCACCATCTGGAGCCGCGCCCTGACCAGCGCCGAAATGATGCGCGTGGAAGCCGACTGTTTCGAGCAGTTCGTGCCCAAAGGCGGGTACGTATGCCGCAAGGGTGAGCTGACCGAAAACTGGGTCGGCATCATCGAAGGCCTGGTCAAGATTAACAATTTTTCGCCCGAAGGGAAAAGCGT
This sequence comes from Massilia sp. CF038, assembly GCF_900129765.1. Classification (GTDB taxonomy): domain Bacteria; phylum Pseudomonadota; class Gammaproteobacteria; order Burkholderiales; family Burkholderiaceae_D; genus Telluria_A. The sequence goes on along the minus strand of NZ_FQWU01000003.1, from coordinate 247,203 downwards.
CACCTTCACCGGTGTGCCGCCTGGCGGGTGGTTTGGCGAAGGCTCGCTGCTCAAGGATGAAGCGCGCAAATACGATGTGATGGCCCTGCGCGATACGCGCGTGGCGCGCATGCCGCGTGCCACCTTCATCTGGCTGCTGGACGCCAGCCTGCCGTTCACGCGCTTTTTGCTCATGCAGCTCAATGAGCGTCTGGGTCAGTTCATCGGCCAGGTCGAGAGTGACCGCACGCTCGATATTGACACCCGCGTGGCGCGCTGCCTGGCCGCGATGTTCAATTCGCACCTGTACCCGGGTCTGGAAAAAGTCGTGCAGATTTCGCAGGAGGAGATCGGCTATCTGTCGGGCGCCTCGCGCCAGCGTGCCAACCAGGCCTTGCAGCTGCTGGAAAAGGAGGGGCTGCTGCGGCTCGACTATGGCGGCATCCGCATCCTCGACCTGGAAGGCTTGCGTCATTTCCAGGCCTGAGGGGGTATGATGGAGGCATCTGAAAAAACACACGTCGCCCCGGTCGGCAAGGGCGATGGAACACCATGACACCACCCGCAACATCCGGACAGCGCAGCACCCACCTCGAACGTTTGCGCGCAGCCATGCGCCATCACCGCATCGACGCGCTGGTCGTGCCGTCGTCCGACCCGCATTTGTCTGAATACCTGCCCGAACGCTGGAAGGGGCGCGAATGGCTGTCCGGCTTTACCGGCTCGGTCGGCACCCTGATTGTGACCCACGATGGCGCCGGCGTCTGGACCGATGCGCGCTACTGGACCCAGGCCGAAGCTGAACTGGCCGGCAGCGGCATCGCCCTGCACAAGACCAGTTCCGGCGCCAGCCTGCAGCATATCGACTGGCTGGCGGCTCACCTCAAGCGCGGGCATACGGTGGCCGTTGACGCGCAGGTGCTGGCGCTGGCCAGCGCGCGCCTGATGGCGGACGCGCTGCACGTGCGCGGCATCAATCTACTGACCGATGTCGACCTGCTCGACACGGTCTGGACCGACCGCCCCACGCTGCCAAAGGCGCCGGTGTACGAGCACAAGGGGCCGTATGTCGTCATCAACCGGGTCGGCAAACTGGCGGCCACGCGCGCCGCCATGGCCAAGCTGGGTGCGACCCACCATTTCATTTCCACCCTCGACGACATCGCCTGGCTGTTCAATCTGCGAGGCGCCGACGTCAGCTACAACCCCGTGTTCCTGGCCCACGCCCTGATTGGTCCGCAAGGCGCGACCCTGTTTGTGGGCGACGGCAAAATCAGCCCCGAACTGCGCCAGCGCCTGATGCAGCAAGGCGTTGAAGTGGCGCGCTACGGCGAAGCGGGCGAAGCCCTGTCCGACCTCGATTCGGGCGCCGTGCTGCTGCTTGATCCGCGTCGCGTCACGGCTGGCATGCGCGCTGCCCTCGATGGTGGCATCAAGGTGATCGAGGCGATCAATCCAAGCACCATTGCCAAGTCGCGCAAGGACGATACCGAAGCGGTCTACGTGCGCAGCACCATGGAGCAGGATGGCGCGGCCCTGTGCGAGTTTTTCGCCTGGCTCGAACAGCAGCTGGCCGACCCGCTGCGCGCACCGCTCACCGAAAGCATGATCGACGGCGCCATCACCGAAGCGCGGGCGCGCCGTCCCGGCTTTGTCAGCCCCAGTTTTGCCACCATTGCCGGCTTTAACGCCAACGGCGCAGTGATCCATTACCGCGCCCAGGCCGGTACCGATGCCGTCATCGAAGGCGACGGCCTGCTGCTCATCGATTCCGGCGGCCAGTACCTCGGCGGCACCACCGACATCACGCGCATGGTCGCAGTCGGCACGCCGTCAGCAGCCCAGCGGCGCGACTGCACGCTGGTGCTCAGGGGCCTGATTGCGCTGTCGGCCGCGCAGTTTCCACGCGCTACCCGTGCGCCCATGCTCGATGCGCTGGCGCGCGCACCCATCTGGGCAGCCGGTATCGATTACGGCCACGGCACCGGGCACGGCGTCGGCTTCTTCCTGAATGTGCACGAAGGCCCGCAATCGATTTCCGCCACCGCCATGCCCGAGCCGCAGACCGCCATGGAACAGGGCATGATCACCTCCATCGAGCCGGGTATTTACCGGCCCGGGCGCTGGGGTGTGCGCTTTGAGAACCTGGTGCTGAACCAGAGTGCCGGGTTGACCGAGTTTGGCGAATTTCTGCGCTTTGAAACCCTGACCCTGTGCCCGATTGACGTGCGCTGCATCGATCCCGATCTGTTGCACGCGGACGAGCGGGCCTGGCTCAATGATTATCACGCGCTGGTGCGCACTCGCCTGGCGCCGCATGTGTCAGGCGCGGCGGCGCACTGGCTCGAACGCACCACGGAGGCAATCTGATGTCAACCGCACGTTCCACCCGCGCCAGCGCCGCCGTCGACCGCCTCAAGGTCAGGAGCGGCAATCCTGGCTACTCCATGGCACGCACGGGCGAAGGCCTGTTTTTTCTGTCCGAAGCACCGGGCGAACCGCCACTGTGCGCACCGCTGGAGCTGGACGAATTTGTCGCCTTTGTCAACGGCCTGGGGCCGCAGACGCCGCGCCGCGTCAGCAAGCTCGATGTGGCGTTCGAAAAACAGCTGACGCGCAAAAAGCCGTAGGCGCTTGGCGCCACAGGAGCATCGCATGACGTTTAGTGAATTGATCGCGGCCTATTGGTCGAAACCCGAAATCGCCACCAACCTGGTGATTTTATTGAACCTGATGGGCGCGCTCACACTCGGCCTGCTGGTTGGCTACGAACGCTCCTACCATGGCCGCGCCGCCGGCATGCGCACCTATGGTCTGGTGTGCATGGCGTCGGCCGCGCTGACCATCGTGGGCGGCTACCCAGGCTTCTGGTTTGGTGGCAATGGTGCCGCCATGATGACGGCGGGCGACCCGACCCGCATCATTCAAGGCATTGTCACCGGCATCGGCTTCCTGGGGGCCGGCGTGATCATGCGCGAGGGCTTCAACATCAGCGGCCTGACCACCGCGGCATCCATCTGGACCTCGGCCGTGATCGGGATTCTGGTGGGTGTCGGCTTTTACATGGCGGCCATGGGCCTGGCCTTCATGTCGGCCATGATCATGATTTACCTGTCCAAGATCGAGGCCTGGCTGCCATCGCGCCACGCGGTTGCCATCATGATGCGCTTCAAAAAAGATTACATACCGCGCGAAGATGCGCTGCGCCGTATTGCGCTGGAACGCGGCTACGCCATTGCTGGCGGTTCGCTCACCATTGGCTGCACCGAAGGCATGCAGGAGTGGCGTTTTGTGGCGCTGGCGCTGTCGAAAAAAAGTGGTGCGCCGCTGCCCGCGCTGGCGGCCGAACTGGCCGCGTTTGCCGGCATCGACAGCTTCCAGATCTCGCACGCGCGTAACTGATTCACTGCCCAAGGAGAGCTGCAATGAGCCCCCAGGACGTACTTGATTTCTGGTTTCTGCCACCTGGCAGCCCTGGCCATGGCGAGCAGCGCGCGCTCTGGTTCCGCAAGGACGACGAGGTCGACGCCGCCATCAAAACCCGCTTTGGCGGCGTGCTCGAACAAGCAGTGGCGGGTGGCTTGCGCGAATGGGATGAGCAGGGCGCAGCTGGCGTACTGGCGCGCATCCTGGTGCTGGACCAGTTCACCCGCAATGCCTGGCGCGGCACCCCGGCCTCGTTTTCGGGTGACGCGCTGGCGCTGGCCGCGGCCGAAGGCCTGGTCGCGCGTGGCGCCGACCGCGGCCTGACGCCGCTGCAGCGCTGGTTTGTCTACATGCCCTTCGAACATGCCGAGGATGCCCGCATGCAGGAGCAATCGGTGGCGCTGTTCGGCGCACTGGCAGCTGAGAACCCGGGCTTTGAAGGCGCGCTCGATTACGCGCACAAGCACCGTGGGGTGATTGCCCGCTTTGGCCGCTTCCCACACCGCAATCCGATTCTGGGGCGTGCTTCCACGCCCGAAGAAGTCGATTACCTGGCGCAGCCAGGGTCCGGTTTTTGATGGCACCGACTCTCAATATTGTTGGCGCGGGCAAGGTCGGGCGTACGCTGGGCCGCCTGTTTGCTGCCGGCGGCAGCTTTGTTATCCAGGATGTGCTCACGCGCTCTCCCGCCAGCGCGCACGAGGCGCTGCATTTCATCGGCGCCGGCACTGCGGCTGCCAGCCTGAGCGCCATGCGCCCAGCGCAGGTGTGGATGCTGGCGGCCGGCGACGACCAGTTGGCCGTTGTTGGCAGCGCCCTCGCTGCACGTGCCGATATGGCTGGCACCATCGTGTTTCACTGCAGCGGCGCGCGCTCGGCACTGGAACTGGCGTCTTTGCGCGCCGCGGGCGCGATGACCGCCAGCGTGCATCCGATCCGCAGCTTTGCGGATCCGGCGCAGGTGGCGGCGCAGTTTGAAGGGACGTTTTGTGGCGTGGAAGGCGACAGCGACGCGCTGGCCGTGCTGCTGCCGGCCTTCGCCGCCATTGGCGCGCGCTGCGTTGAAATCGACGCCGCGGCAAAAACGGTGTATCACGCCGCTTCGGTGTTTGCCTCGAATTACCTGGTGACAGTACTCGATGCCGCGCTGCGGGCCTATCAGGCTGCGGGCATCTCTGAAAGCGTGGCGCGCGAGCTGGCAGCCCCGCTGGCCCAGGAATCGATGGCCAATGTATTTCGCCTGGGCGCCGGCGCGGCGCTGACCGGGCCGATCGCACGGGGCGACTTTGCTACCGTCGCGCGCCAGCAGGCGGCGCTGGACGACTGGGACGGACCGAGCGGCGAGCTGTATCGGGCCCTGGCGGTGGCCACCACGGCCTTGGCGCAAGGCCGTTAGAACAGCTGGTGCGCCAGCGTGGCCGGGTGCGATGCACTGGCCACGTTGCGCCCGCGGTTCTTGGCTGCATACAGCGCATCGTCGACCCGCGCAAAGAAAGCGGCCTGGGTCTCGTCGTCATGGAACTGGGCCACACCCAGGCTGATGGTGACCGGTGCGCCATCGTTGCGCAGGCCGAAATCATGTTCGGCCACACGCATGCGCAGGTTTTCTGCAATCGCCATCGCCTGACTCAGGTTGCAGTCGCCCAGCAGCACCATGTATTCCTCGCCGCCCCAGCGCGTGACAACGTCGCTGGCGCGTACGGCGTCGAGCGCAATGGCGGCCACCTGGCGGATCACCGCGTCGCCCGCCGTATGGCCAAAATTGTCGTTGACGGTCTTGAAGTGGTCGATGTCGAACAAGATCGCCGACAGGGGCCGCCCGGTGCGCTTGCTGAGCAGGGCGCTCTGATTGAACAGCAGCGCCAGGGCCTGGCGGTTGAGCAGGCCAGTGAGTACGTCGGTGGTCGCCATTTTCTGCAGGCGGCGCTGGAAGCGGTTGACGGTAAACAGGGTCACAATCAGCACCAGCAGGGTCACGCCAAAGCTGATGCCAAAGTTGATGGCAAAGATGCGCGTCAGCGGCTGGATATTGCCGCTCACGTTCTGCTCCACCACCAGATACCAGTTCACCTCGGGCACATAGCGCGAATTGACCATTACCTCCGATTTGCCATTGCCGTAAGAAAGGCTGGTCGGCTCGGTGCTGCGGTTCAGGATGGCCGGGGCGATGTCCTTCATGCCGGTGCGGCGCGCCAGCAGTTTCTGGTCCGGCTTGACGCTGGAGCCGGACAGCACCACCTTGCCTTCACCGTTGACAAAATAGATGTTGCGCCCATAGCGCTGCTGATATCGCGCCAGCACCTCATTCAGGGCGGCCAGCGTGATCTCGACCCCGGTCGCGCCGACAAAATGACCGCTGGCGTCGACCACCCGGTGATTGATGAACAGCGTGGGCTGGCCCGTCTGTTCGGTATCGATGTCGATATTGGTGTCGTATTTGGTACGCGGCTGTGCCTTGATCTTGAAGAACCATTTGTCGATGGGCCGGTCTTCCAGCAGTTCATCGGGCGCACCGTAGGTGTGGTACAGCTTGCGGCTGGCGTCAGACGCCATGAAGCTGGCCACGGTCCCGTACTGGGCCTTGATGTCGCCCAGGTAGGCCAGAATGGCGGCCTCGTGTTTGTCGGGGGCGGCCAGCCAGTCGCGCACTTTCGGATCCTGCGCCATCAGCGAGGCCACAAACACCGGGTACAGAATGTCCTTCTGCAAGCCAGAGTAGATCAGATCGCCGGTAAGAGGCAATGCCTGCTCGGAAATGCTGTGCTCGATGGCATCGCGCGACGCAATGTACGCGGCCACGCTGGTCGTCAAAAAGCCGCCGATCAGTATCAGTGTAATCCAGCCCAGCAAGCGGTAGTTCGCTGCAAACAGACGCATCAGTGTGTCACTTATCCTGGTAATTTTTGAGCAACGCCCGAGTATGCCGCAGGGGTCGGAGCGGTGCAATGGATTGTTGGCATGACTGTGGTTAGAATGCCCTATAGAAAACAAAGCGGAAAACGTGATGATTCGACATGCAAGGCAAGACGATTTTGCGCAATTGCTGCGCCTGTACCGTGCAGTGGCAGCCGTGCCTGACGGCCTGGCGCGCACGCCGGACGAGGTCAGCGAAGCCTATGTGGCCGGCTTCATGGGCAAGGCGGCGGCCGACGGCATCGAGCTCGTCTACGAGGAAGAGGGTGAGCTGCTGGGCGAGATCCACGCCTCGCGGGTGGGCATTGCCAGCCTGGCCCACTTGCTGACCGATCTGACCATTGCCGTGGCGCCCCATGCACAAGGGCGTGGGGTGGGGCGCGCCCTGTTCCAGGGCTTGCTGGACGAAGTGATGGAACAGATGCCTCACATCACCCGGGTGGAACTGTTTGCGCGCGACAGCAACGTCAAGGCGCGCAAGCTGTACACCTCGCTTGGTTTCGTCGAAGAAGGGCGGCTGCGGGCACGGGTCAACAATGCGCGGGGCGAAGCGGAAACCGACACCGTTATGGGCTGGCTGCGTCCGGCCCGTGGTTTTGCGTAAGAAAACATGCAATGATGCATCGACAAATGCCGCGAATCGCAATAAGCTAGATTACTCGTGCAGAAGCTGCACCGACTCGGAAAGACAAGCGGTCCGCAAAGGAGACAGCGATGTTATTTTTGAAGAGCACCTCAGAGACCAAGGCGCCTGGCATTTACGAAGTCGACATCGCTGCCAAGCCACCGGGCAAGACGTTCGGCGTCTTTCTTGCGACCGATCCCGACAACCCACCCACGGCACTGCTGACAGCGCTGGCGGAAATGGGTTTCACCAACACCCACAGCCAGGCCTATACCCACCGCGACCGCGGCAAAGTGCTTGACCTGCATTACCAAAAGAACGGGACCGACCTGTTTAATGGCTGGAAAACCGAGGAGTGCACTGCCAATCTGGCTGCCATCGACGCCTTGTTTGCCGGGATGGGTATTCAGGTCACCCCGCGCGTGATGACCCTGGCCGAAGCCTACGCCTGAATCAGCCCAGCACCTCGATGTGATACATGCCCCAGGGGCAATTGCCAAACCGTTCATTGAGCGGTTTGGCAGCCAGCGCAGGCACCCGGTCGGCGTCAAACACAGCCCATAAGGGGCCCAGTCCGCCCAGTGCCAGCGGCTGCCCGTCGATGTGTGTGGCAACAATGAAACGCAAGTCCCTGACCTCGGCCCCGCTGACGCTGGCGGCGTAGCCATCCAGCGCCCGCAAGGCCAATTTGCTGCCATCCTGCAAGCGTATCCCGGCCAGGGCCAGAACCTGTGTCAGCAAGGGGCCGCGCAGCGTGTGGACCTTGCCGTCGTATTCCAGGGTCGGCCGGATGGTCACGGCAGGCAAGCCAGCCAGCGCTGCAAAGTCCAGGCTGAACGCCTGCGTGAATGCCAGCTTGTGTTTGCCCATCAGAATGTCCCGGCCGGGATCGAACTGCCCGCGATTGGTCTTGCCCAGTGCGCCCGTCAGGGTCAGCAGGACTGGGCCGCCGCTGCCTGCCTTGGCCGTGCCCGCCGCGGCGGCGCCGCTGGCGGCAAGCAGGGCAGCGCCCATGAAGTCACGTTTATTCATGCGAAAATGTCCTCGTTTCTGTTTCCGCCATCATAGCCGCTTCGCCCATGGACTTGTTCGCCCCTGACGCCACCTTGCGCCCGATTCCACTGGAAGATGGGGAACTGGCCATGCTGTCCCAGTTGCCGCTCGCGCACAGCAACGAGAGCGTGCTGGCGCAGTTGATTGCCGAAACCGACTGGCGGGCCGATTCGATCACGCTGTGGGGCAAATCTTTCCTGCAGCCGCGCCTGACGGCCTGGCACGGTGACGCACGCTACCGCTATTCCGGCCTGACCCTGGACCCTCTGCCATGGACACCCTTGCTGGCCGAAATACGGGCTGCCGTCGAGGCGGCGACCGGCCGGGCCTTCAACAGCGTGCTGCTCAATTATTACCGCAACGAACGCGACAGCATGGGCATGCACAGCGACGATGAAGCCGAGCTGGGCCCGGCGCCGGCCATCGGCTCGGTCAGTTTCGGCGCAACCCGGACCTTGATCCTGCGCCACAAGGCCAGCAAACGCAGCCTGAAGATCGATCTGACCGATGGCAGCCTGCTGCTCATGGCAGGCAATACTCAAGCTAACTGGCAGCACGGCATCAACAAATCCACCCGGCCTTTGGGACCGCGCGTCAACCTCACTTTCCGCTTCATCGCCTAATTTCCGGCAATTTCGGTCAATACATGCATATATTGATGACTGGAAAGTCAGTAACATTCGCTTACGTTTCTTACTTAAACGGCAAAGCGCAGGACACATCCCGATGCTATCTTGATTACTCCGCGATTCATCGGGAATTGCGGAACAGACCGTTTTAAAAAAGGAACCGCAAATGAAAAAGATTATTTTTGCAATGATCGCTGGTGCAACCGTGTTCAGTGGCGCTGCCATGGCCCAAAGCAAACCGTACGTGGGTGTGGCAGTGGCCAGCGCCTCGAACGAATTCAAGATCGGCGGCGCGACCAATGTGGACGCGGAAGGCTGGAAGCCAGCGGCCAAGATCTTCGGCGGCGTCGACTTCACCCCGACCTTCGGTATGGAAGCCGGCTACACCGACCTGCGCAAGGCGGACACCTCGTTCAACATTGGCGGCACCGGTTACACGGGCACCACCGACGGTCACCGTGCCTATCTGGCGGGCAAGGCAACCATGCCCGTCAACGAGCAATTCTCGGTCTACGGCAAGCTGGGTGCTGGTTACACCAAGACCAAGCTGAGCACCACGGCGCCTGGCCTGTCCGGCAGCGACAGCAAGACCGAGGTGTACGCTGGCCTGGGTGGCCAGTACAACCTGAGCGACAAGGCCGCCCTGATTCTCGAATATGAGCGCTATGGCAAGAGCAAGGATGTGGGCGCCAAGGCAGACGCCATCACCGCTGGCGCCAAGTTCAGCTTCTAAGTTCTCGGCAGCATGAAAAAAGGGTCCCGCATGGGACCCTTTTTGTTTTACACCGTGAGCGGCTTGTAGCGGATGCGCTTCGGCTTGGCGCCCTCTTCACCCAGACGCTTCTTCTTGTCGGCTTCGTATTCCTGATAGTTGCCGTCAAAGAAGGTGACTTGCGAGTTACCTTCGAAGGACAGGATGTGGGTCGCAATCCGGTCCAGGAACCAGCGATCGTGGGAAATAACCATGACGCTGCCGGCAAATTCCAGCAAGGCATCTTCCAGCGCGCGCAAGGTTTCCACGTCCAGATCGTTGGATGGTTCATCGAGCAGCAACACGTTGCCGCCCTTGAGCAGGGTCTTGGCCAGATGCAGACGGCCGCGTTCACCGCCCGACAGGTTGCCCACCAACTTTTGCTGATCCGAACCTTTGAAGTTGAAGCGGCCCAGGTAGGCGCGTGATGGCATGTCGAACCGGCCCACGGTCAGCATGTCGGCGCCGCCGGAGACATCGTCAAACACCGACTTGTTGTCGGCCAGCTTGTCGCGGCTTTGGTCGACCAGCGAAATGCGCGCCGTCTGGCCAATGGCCACTTCGCCGCTGTCTGGCGTATCCAGACCGGCAATCATCTTGAACAGGGTCGACTTACCGGCACCGTTGGGGCCGATGATACCGACGATCGCGCCAGGTGGAACCGTGAAGGAGACGTTGTCCATCAGCAGGCGGTCGCCAAAGGCTTTCGACACGTTCTTGAATTCGATCACGTCGTTACCCAAACGTTCGGCCACAGGAATGAAAATCTCCTGGGTCTCGTTGCGTTTCTGGTATTCGTACTCGCTCAGCTCATTGAAGCGGGCCAGACGGGCCTTGGACTTGGCCTGGCGCGCCTTCGGATTCTGGCGCGACCATTCCAATTCCTTGGCCAGGGCCTTCTGGCGTGCCGATTCGCTCGATTCTTCCTGCTTCAGGCGGGCCGACTTCTGGTCCAGCCAGGTCGAATAATTGCCTTTCCAAGGGATGCCGTGGCCGCGGTCCAGTTCCAGGATCCACTCGGCAGCATTGTCGAGGAAGTAGCGATCGTGGGTGATGGCAACCACAGTGCCCGGGAAGCGCAGCAGGAATTGCTCGAGCCAGTCGACCGATTCCGCATCCAGGTGGTTGGTTGGCTCATCGAGCAGCAGCATGTCGGGCTTGGCCAGCAGCAAGCGGCACAGCGCCACGCGGCGCTTTTCACCGCCCGACAGCACGCCGACCTTGGCTTCCCAGGGTGGCAGGCGCAGCGCATCGGCCGCCATTTCCAGCTGCAAATTCAAGTTGCCGCCATCGGAGGTGGAAATGATGGCTTCCAGGCGCGCCTGCTCGGCAGCCAGCGCGTCGAAGTCCGCATCTTCGTCGGCATAGGCGGCGTACACGGCGTCAAGCTTGGCTTGCGCCTCAAATACTTCGCCCAGGCCGGACTCGACCACCTGGCGGACCGTCATCTCGGGGTCAAGCTGCGGTTCCTGCGGCAGGTAGCCAATATTCAGGCCCGGCATTGGCACGGCTTCGCCCTGAATGTCAGTATCGATGCCTGCCATAATTTTCAGCAAAGTCGACTTGCCGGAACCATTCAGGCCCAGCACGCCGATCTTCGCTCCTGGAAAGAACGACAGCGAAATATCCTTGAGGATCTGGCGTTTCGGCGGGACGATTTTGCCCACGCGGTTCATGGTATAGACGTAATTGGCCATTAAGGAGTCTCGGGTATTGAACGGAAGTGCAACAGGATACAGTAAACACGGCCCGGAAAGCACCCCGCGCCGCGCCAACCCCAAACATTGTTGGTTCAGGTTTTTTTGAGCATGCCTTCGGCGGCGTACAGGGCCAGGGCGCTCCAGATCAGGGCAAAGCCGGCCAGGCGCGCGCTGGTGAAGGCTTCGTGGAACAGGAAAATGCCCAGGCTGAGCTGGATGGTGGGGCCAATGTATTGCAGCAGGCCCAGAACCGACAAGGGAATCTTGCGCGCGCCGGAAGCGAACAGCAGCAGCGGCACCGCCGTGATCGGCCCGGCTGCCACCAGCAGCCAGCGCACATTGTCCGAATCGGTTGTGATGAAACTGTTCTGTCCATGCACGGTCAACCAGATAATGTAGCCTAGCGCGAACGGAAACAGGATCATGGTCTCGAACGACAAACCTTCCAGCGCGCCCAGGGCCGCTGTCTTGCGCATCAGGCCGTAGCCGCCAAAGGACGCGGCCAGCATCAGGGCAATCCAGGGCATGTGCCCGGCCTGCCAGGTCAGCCACAGCACGCCCAGGCCCGCCAGGCCGATCGCCGCCCATTGGCCAAGCCGCAGCCTTTCTTTGAGCACAAGGTAGCCCAGCATCACATTGACCAGGGGATTGATAAAGTAGCCGAGACTGGCTTCAATCACGTGCCCGCTGTTGACGGCCCAGATGTACAGCAGCCAGTTTCCCGACAGCAGGAGCGAGCTGAGTGCGAAGCTGAGCATCACGCGCGGCTGCCCGCGCAGCGCCGCTAGCCATTTCCACTGCCGCCGCACGGTCAATACAATGGCCAGAAACAGCAGCGACCACAGCACCCGATGCACCAGAATCTCGGTCGGCGGCACCGCGCTCAGGGCATGAAAATACAGCGGGAACAGACCCCAGCAGAGAAATGCCAGGGCGGCGGACAAAATGCCGGTACGCATGGGTGGGCGATCTAAAAAATTCGGTGGATCAACATTATGGCGCGTTTGTCCCGCCCTTGCTTGCCACGCCCCCGGCGCCAGCGCTCGCCACGGTGCCCGCAGAACACCTCGTATGTACCGCGCTGGTGGTACAGTTGAGCGTCTTGCACAGATGCCGGCGCGGCCCACCACCATGCGAATCCTCCTTGCTTTTTCTCCAGCCGTATTCTATTGTGCGATGCAACAAAACCACAATAAGGTGCAATCTTGACCTCGGAACACAAGAAAAGCAGTCTGGCGGCAATGACCTTGTCCGCCATCGGGATCGTCTACGGCGATATCGGCACCAGCCCGCTCTACACCCTCAAGGCAATCTTCGATCCGGACCACGGTCTCACCCTCAACAGCGGTAATCTGCTGGGCGTCATCTCCCTCATCTTCTGGGCGCTGACGATGATTGTGTCGCTCAAATATGTCACCCTCGTGCTGCGTGCGGACAACCGCGGCGAGGGCGGGATCATGGCGCTGATGGCCCTGGTTCTCAATGCCGTCACGCGCCATTCGCGCTGGCACTTGCCGCTGATGATCGTCGGCGTGTTTGGCGCCACCATGTTCTACGGCGACAGCGTGATCACCCCAGCCATTTCGGTGCTCGGCGCGATCGAAGGTCTGGAAGTGGCCGCGCCTGGCATGACGCGCTTTGTGGTGCCCATCACGATTGCCGTGCTGATCGGCCTGTACATGCTGCAGCGCCATGGCACGGCCGGCATTGGCCGCTGGTTCGGGCCGGTGATGGTGCTGTGGTTCGGCACCCTGGCGGTACTGGGCGTGGTGCATATCGCGCAGGCGCCGCAAATTCTTGCTGCGCTCAATCCCTTGTGCGCGCTGGCGTTCATGGTCGAGAATAAATTTGTCGCCTTTGTCGCGCTGGGTGCCGTGGTGCTGGCCATTACCGGCGCCGAAGCCCTGTATGCCGACATGGGCCACTTCGGCAAGAAGCCGATTCGCGCGGCCTGGTTCATGGTCTGCTTCCCGGCGCTGGCCCTTAATTATCTGGGCCAGGGCGCGCTGCTGATCGCCCATCCCGATGCGGTCAGCAATCCTTTCTTCAATCAAGTGTCGGGCTGGCTGATTTATCCGCTGGTGCTGCTCTCGACCATGGCCGCTGTGATTGCGTCGCAAGCCACCATTTCCGGCACCTTCTCGATGACCAAGCAAGCCATTGCGCTTGGCCTGCTGCCGCGCATGCGTGTGCTGCACACCTCGGAAAGCGAAATCGGCCAGATCTACATCCCGGCCGTCAACTGGCTGCAATTGAGCATCGTGCTGCTCGCGGTCCTGATCTTCCAGTCGTCCGACAATCTGGCCGGCGCCTACGGCATCGCGGTCACCGCCACCATGCTGTGCACCACTGTGCTGACCTTCTTCGTGACGCGCTACCGCTGGCATCTGCCGCTGGCGCTGTGCTTCGGTGCGACTGGTTTCTTCCTGATCATGGACATCATGCTGTTGTCCTCGACCACGCTCAAGCTGTTCCACGGTGGCTGGTTCCCGCTGCTGCTGGGTGCGGTGCTGTTCACCGGCATGATGACCTGGAAAGAGGGGCGCCATCTGGTGTTCCAGAACCTGCAGAAGCACGCGATTCCGCTGGAAGATTTCCTCGCTTCCCTGTTCGTGGCGCCACCGACCCGTGTGTACGGCACCGCGATCTTCCTGCGTGGCGAGAGCGATGGCGTGCCGCATGCACTGCTGCACAATCTGTCGCACAACAAAGTGCTGCACGAGCGCGTGGTCTTCCTCACTGTCCATATGGTCGAGGAGCCGTGGGTACCGGTGGCAGACCAGGCCAAGGTCGTCGAGCTGGGCCACAATTGCTTCCAGGTCAATGTGTACTACGGCTTCAAGGATGAACCGGATATTCCGCGCGTGCTGGCCCAATGCGCCGAGCATGGCTTGCCGTTCGAGATGATGGAAACCTCGTTCTTCATTGCCCGTCAGACCGTGATCTCCACGCCGGGCGCGGGCATGGCGCCGTGGCGCGAGCATTTATTTGTAGGCATGTCGCGCAATGCACGCGGCGCTGCCGACTACTATCAGATCCCGACCAACCGCGTGATCGAGCTCGGTACCCAAGTGGAAATTTAAGACATTTGGTGACACTTTTGCGCGTAGCCAGTGGCAGTGGCGGCAGCTACACTTCGGAGGCATTGTTTAACCTCCGAAGGAATCTATGAAACTCAAGCTTTCTCTGGCTGCCGCCATGTTTGCCGTCGCCAGCCTGTCCGCCTGCGGTGGTGGCGGCAACGATACCCCAACGCCATCGGTGTACAGCCCGGCTGCACTGAGCAAGACGGACATCAGTGTTGGCACCGGCGCTGAAGCCGTGGCCGCCAAGACCGTGAAAGTGCATTACACGGGCTGGCTGTACAACACCAACATGGCCAATTTCAAGGGCACACAATTCGACAGCTCGGCCGGCAAGGCACCATTCACGTTCACCATTGGCACCAATCAAGTGATTCCTGGTTTTGAACAGGGCGTACTCGGCATGCGCGTGGGCGGTAAGCGCACCGTGGTGATTCCAAGTTCGCTCGGCTACGGCGCCAACGGCAATAGCGTAGTGCCACCCAACTCTGGTCTGGTGTTCGAGATGGAGCTGGTCGAAGTACTGTAGCTGATCTGGCGCAGGGGCCGCGCCCCGTTTTCGCCCATCCTTTGTTATCTCACTGATCAAAGGATGGGCCATGACTCCACGACATTTTTTGCTGGCGCTGCTGTGTGCGCCACTGGCCGCGCTGGCCACACCCCGTTACACCATCACCGCTTTGCCGTTTGGCACCAGTGCGAACGGGATCAACAATGCCGGCCAGATCATCGGTGACATCACGGTCGACGGCGGCTGGCGTGGCTTCGTCTGGTCCAACGGCTCCCTGGTGCAGATAGGCACCCTGGGCGGTCCCACCAGCAGCGCCCTGGCCATCAACAACAGCGGCACGGTCGTCGGTTATTCCGCCACGGGCAGCGCCGACAATCGCGGTTTCAGCTACGCGGCAGGCCGCATGACAGCGCTACAGGTATTCAACTCGACCACCAACTACGGCATCGCCATCAATGACCACGGCCATATCGCGGGCGGCTATTACAGCGCCGATCGCGGCATGCGCGCCTATATTCAACGTGGCGGTGTCAGCGTCGATCTGGGCAGCCTGGGCGGAAACGATACCTGGGCCAACGGCATCAACAACGCAGGGCATGCAGTCGGCATTTCCGCGCTCGACGACAGTTCGCCCTGGCTCTCGCACGCGTTCTACTATGCCGACGGCGTGATGACCGACCTGGGCACCATGGGTGATGCCAGCCTGAGCGAAGCCACCGCCATCAATGACCATGACCAGATCGCCGGCTTCGGCTGGGTGCAGGGCAGCCACCATGCCTTCCTGTTTCAGGATGGCGTTATGCAGGACCTGGGCACGCTGGGTGGGCGGCGCAGCTTCGCCTATGACATCAACAATGCAGGCCAGGTGGTGGGCAACGCGAACGACCCAAACGACGACTATTACTACGCCTATTTGTACGAGCACGGCGTCATGACCAACCTGAACACCCTGATCGATCCGCACTCTGGCTGGACCTTGTACGACGCGCACGGCATCAACGACAGCGGACAAATCGCGGCCTATGGCTGTCGCGACGACGAGCATTGCGCCGCCTTGCTGCTGGACCTTGCCCCGGTACCTGAACCGGCAGCCTGGGTGCTCATGCTGACCGGCCTGGGATTGATCGGGCTGCGGCGCAGGGCGGCCGCTTAGCGCAGCATGTCGACGTGGATGATGCCATCCTCGTCGTAGGGTTCCGAGAAGGTGACAAAGCCGAAGCCGGTGTAGAACTTCTCCAGATAGCGCTGCGCGCCAATCCGGATGCGATGGCCCGGGTGCAGATGCTCGGCGTAGGCGATGCCTTCTGCCAGCAGCTCGCGCCCGATGCCCGAGCCACGCGCCGCCTTCGATGTGAGCACGCGCCCGATCGACATTTCGGTGTATTTTGCGCCGGGCGCCAGCACCCGTAGATAGGCGCCCAGTTCGCGCTTGCCGTCCACCGTGTGCCACCCCAGCAGGTGGTGCGCGTTCTGGTCCAGGCCATCGAAGTCCTGGTAGAAGCAAGTCTGCTCGAGGATGAACACTTCCTGGCGCTTCTGCAGCACGCAGTACAAATCAGCCACGGCAAGGTCGGCAAAAGAACTGCGCTGCCATTCGGTCATGTGGGTTTTCCTTGAAATTAAAGTGCAGGGCAGGCGTCGCCGAACGATGGGCCGGCGGAATCGACCGCAACGTCGGGTGCGGCAAACGCTTGCTTGAATGTGAAGGCCTGCGCGGTAGGCCCGTGCGCGCGCAAGGTGCGCAAGCGGGCAATCGCTTCATCCACCGTCGGTCTGTGCCCGTACGGTATCCACCACAGCACCACGTAGGCTTCGGCGATGCGCTCGAACCACTCCTTGCGCCGCTTCATGATCTCGACGTGGGCCGTCTTGTACACATAGTGGTTCAGCGCTGCCACATCGTCCCACACCGACATGTTGACGATTTCGTTGTGGCCAAGTGGGCTGAGCGCAGTCGCGTTGCCTTCTTCGGTTTGCAGGCGCCACACAAAGCCGGGAGACTGCTCCGCCAGCGCGTTGATGCGGTCCAGATTGGCCACAAAATCGGCCATCAACGGCGAGTCGATCGCGTCCTGCATCCTGGCGATATTGAGCTGAGCGAGCCGGTAGCGTGACATGGCATTCTCCTTCGGTTCAGGCCGCGGTCTCGAAACCTTCGAGCACGTTGACCACGTTGATGCCGATTTCGGTCACGGCATAGCCGCCCTCGAACACGAAAGCGGTCGGCAGGCCCAGGTGGGCGATGCGCTCGCCAATGCGCAAAAAGTCCGCGCTTTGCAGCGTAAAGTGCGACAGCGGATCGCCGGCAAAGGTGTCGACCCCGAGCGAGACCACCAGCGCGTCCGGTGCAAACGCGGCCAGCTTGTAGCAGGCCGTTTCCAGGGCGGCGAACCATTGCGAACTGCCGCTACCGTGCGGCAGCGGCAGATTCATGTTGTAGCCGGCCCCGGCGCCCGCCCCGGTTTCGTCGGCGTGGCCCAGGTAGAACGGATACTCGCTGCGCGGATCGGCATGAATGGAGATGAACAGCACGTCGTCACGCTGGTAAAAAATGCTCTGGGTGCCGTTGCCATGGTGGTAGTCGATATCGAGAATGGCGACTTTTTTGGCACCGTCGTCGAGCAGGTGCTGCGCGGCCAGCGCGGCGTTGTTCAGGAAGCAGTAGCCGCCAAAAAAATCAGCGCCCGCGTGGTGCCCGGGTGGGCGCGTGAGCGCAAAGGTGGCGCGCTGGCCCAGGCGCAACGCATGGGCTGCATTGACGGCGCAGTCGGCTCCGGTCTTGGCGGCGATCCAGGTGCCGGCCGTGAGCGGCGTGCCAGAATCCATCGAGTACAAACCCATGCGCGCGGCGAAGTTGTCCGGTTCGATATCGTGACGCATGCCGCGAATCGGCCATACCGAAGGAAAGGCGTCGCGCTCCGCGTTGGCCGGGTCAAGCGCGCACCACTCGCTCCAGGCACTGCGTAAAAAATGCAGGTAACGCGGGGTATGAATGCGCTCGAGCGACACCAGCGACACGCCATGCGGCGTGACGACCTTGCCCAGCCCGCGCCGCTCGAATTCGGCCAGTACCATGTCCGCTCGTTCCGGCTTTTCGAAGCAGGGCACCTGCTCGCCGCGGAACATCTCGAAGCGGCCGCGGTGCTGGGCGTGGTGTTCGTTATAAAAGGTGAGCAAGGCGGCTCCTGATCTTAGTCACCGCACAGTGTACTGCTGTTGTAGGCAGCGACAAAATCGTCGAAGCTGCCAGTCTGGGTCTGTTCGATCTCGCGCTGTTCGGCCAGCGAGCTTTCAGCCAGCTCGATGAACATTTGTTCTTCTGCCGGCAGCAGCGGGCTTTCGCGGAAGTAGGCGGCATGCGCCTCGCTCTGGCGCAAGCCAAAAGCCGCGGCCGAGCCGAGGGCGCGGATTTCGTCAAGCACGCGCGCCGACGGGGTCAGCGCCGGGTTGTCGATCTTGGCCTGCTGGGCCGCCATCGACTGGGCATGCACGCCGCCTTCGTTGTGCTGCTCGTCGAGCAGGGCTGCCACAGGCGCAATGCGCGCCATCAGGTCGTTGGCCCAGTCCTGCAAGGCGACTTCCTCGCCCTCGCGCGTGAGCGTCAGCCCTGGACGGCGGCCTTCCTTCACGGTGCGGGAGAAATTGCGCGCGTGGACCTGGCTTTCCATCTGGTTGATCATGGGGCTGTCGTCCAGGGCGCAGAACAGCAAAAAGGCGTCCATGAAGCGGCCGGTTTCAACGCTGATGCCAACCGGCTCGAACGGATCCACATCCAGGCAGCGCACTTCGATGTATTGCACGCCACGCTTGCACAGCGCCTGCACCGGGCGCTCGCCCGTGCGGATCACGCGCTTGGGGCGGATGGTGGAATAGTATTCGTTCTCGATCTGCAGGACGTTGGTCGACAGCTGAATCCATTCGCCGTCTTTTTTGGTACCCAGCGCTTCGTACGGTTTGTACGGCCGGTTGACGGCGTCCATCAGCGTGCGTACATAGCTCTCAAGCGAGTTCTCGTGCGGGGTCAGGCCGGACTGGGCATCGTTCTGATAACCCAGGTCGCTCATGCGCAGGCTGGTGGCGTAGGGCAGGTACAAGGTGTCGTCGGACAGCGTTTCCAGGTTGTGCTGGCGCTCGCGCAAAAAGCCTTTCGACAGCGCCGGCGAGGCGCCGAACAGATACATCAGCAGCCAGCTGTAACGGCGGAAGTTGCGGATTAAGGCAATGTAGCTTTCGGACTGGAAGTCGCGCAGGCCGCAGCGGCGCTCTTCGGGCACACCCTGGTCAACCGAGAACAGATGCCACAGTTTTTCGGGCAGCGAATAGTTGTAATGAATGCCGGCGATGCACTGCATGGCTTTGCCGTAGCGCAGTGCCAGACCACGCCGGTACACATGCTTGAGCGTGCCGATATTCGAGGTGCCGTACCACGCGATTTCGATCTCTTCTTCCGACGGCAGTTCGCATGGCATCGATTCGCTCCACAGCATTTCGTCGCCCAGTTTGGTATAGGCGAAGCGGTGGATGGCGTCGAGCTTGTGCAAGGTCAGGCCGATGTCGTTTTCAGCCGGGGTGATAAATTCCAGCAGGGCTTCGGCGTAGTCGGTCGTGATCTGCGGATTGGTCAGGGCCGAGCCCAGTGCCACCGGGTGCGGGGTGCGGGCCAGCCGGCCCTGTCGATCCACGCGCAGCGTTTCGCGCTCGATGCCACGCAAGCCCTGGCCGAGCAGGGGCCGGTTTTCTTCTTCGTCCAGCAGTGCCAGGCGGCGGGTCAGTTGGTTCGACACGGGTGCTTCCTTTCTTGTACTGCCAAATAGGTAATTGCAGCGAGATTAACCGAAAAACGCCAAGTGCGCCGGAGCCGGCGCGTTTTCTATTTTGGCTGGGGCACGGGCGCCGGTTTGGGCGCTGCGGCCGCCAGCCATTGCGCCACCTGCTGCTCGAGCAGCGGCAGCGGCAAAGGCCCATTGTCCAGCACCACCGCATGGAAACGGCGCACGTCGAAACGCTCGCCGAGTGCGCCCTGGGCCTGCTCGCGCAGTGCCTTGATTTTGAGCTCGCCCAGTTTGTAGCCCAGGGCCTGGGCCGGCCAGGCGATGTAGCGGTCGACTTCGATTTCGTTGTCGGACACCGGATTGGCGGTATTGGCGTTCATGAAGTCGAGCGCCTGCTGGCGCGTCCAGCCCTTGCTGTGAATACCGGTGTCGACCACCAGGCGGGCTGCGCGGAACAGCTCCGCGTTAAGCCGCCCGAAGGCCGAAAACGCATCCTTGAAAAAGCCCAGTTCCGGGCCCAGTGACTCTGCGTACAGGGCCCAGCCTTCGCCGAAGGCCGCGTTCCAGCCAAAGCGCCGGAACGGCGGCAGCTCGCCCAGTTCGCGCACCCTTGCGGCCTGCATGTGGTGGCCGGGCATGCCCTCGTGCAGGGCCAGGGTTTCGGCTTCCCACAGCGGGTGAGTGGCCAGGCGCGCTGTATTGATCACCAGGGCGGCCGGGCGCTCGCTGGTGCCGGCTTCGTACCATGCGGCGCCCAGTTCGGCGCCTGCTTCCGCTGGTGCCGGTTTGACCAGCAGCTCCTGCGTGGGCACGCTGGCAAACAGCTTGGGCATGCCAGCCGCGGCCCGCTCCAGCAGGCGCCGGTAGCGCCCCAGCAGCGCCTCGGGGGTGGCGGCGAACAGGCGCGGATCATTGTTGGCAAAGGTGGCAAACTGGGTAAAGGAACCGGCAAAACCGGTGCGTGCAATGGCCGCCGGCATCTGGGCCTGGATGCGCGCGACTTCTTTGAGCCCCAGCGCGTGGATTTCGGCTGCACTCATGCTGCTGCCGGTGTGCTGGGCAATCAGGAAGGCGTAGTAGGGCTGGCCGCCGGGCAGGGCGCTGGCGCCAATGCTCTCGCGCGCGGCGGGCAGATAATCTTTGCGCAAAAAATCTTCCAGCTCCTGCAACGCGGGCATGACGCGGGTACGCAGTACCTCCGGGCCGCTGGCAGCCAGGGCGTCGCGCACGGGTTTGTCGATGGTGGCCGGGATCTGGCGGAAAGGCAGACCCAGCGCGCCATCGACTGCACCCTCGCGCAGCTGGCGCAGCATGCCCGGTACCGGCCGCACTGCCGCCCGGGGCGCGGTCCAGCCGGTGCGCACGCCTTCGCGCAGCTGCTCGATGATGCCAGCCACATGGGCCGGTACCGCGTTCAGGCGGGCCAGGTAATTGCGGTAGTCTAGCTCGGTGGCGAACGGCATTTGCGCCGCGGTTTGCACCAGGCTCACGTGGATGCCCTGCAGCGTGGTAATGGGTTGAGGGTTGAAGGGCACAAAGGCGGCGCCGCGCAGCAGCTGCTCTTTCTGGTAGATGAACAGGTCGTGCGAGAGCGGATTGCTGCCGGTGAGCTGTTCGCGCGGGATCAGGCGCGCCTGCTCGAGCATGGCGCGGGTGTGCGCGATGCTGTTGCGTCCGGCCGCCAGCGTTGTGTCGGCAAGGGTGCCGTCAAAGCGGTAGTCACCGACCAGAGTAGCGTATTCGGGCTCGGATTGCAGGCGCCATTGCCAGTCGGCCTCGAACAAGGCCGTGGCCGCCTGGTCCGCGCTGCCTGCACTGGCCCCTGGCGGCGCCAGCAGCGTGAGCAAGATTGCGGGGATGACGAGCAGTTGGCGCATGCGAAGAGCTCCGTGGCGGGGTAGCCATTTTAGCAAAGGCGGCCGCCCCGGGACGTTCCGTTTGCCCTAGCGCGTGCGCCCGCCCGTGACACGCTCGATGCCGGCAAGATCCAGCCAGCTTTGGACTTCGCTGAACCCTTGCTCAGCAAGCAATTGGCGCACGGCGGCGGCCTGGTCATAGCCATGCTCCATCAGCAGCCAGCCCTGCCTGACCAAGTGCGCAGGCGCGCCCGCAATGATGGTGCGCAAGGCCGACAAGCCATCGGCGTGGTCGGTCAGGGCGCCACTGGGCTCGAAGCGCAGGTCGCCCTGCGACAGGTGGATGTCGCCGTCGGCAATGTAGGGTGGATTGGAGACGATCAGTTCAAACACCTCGCCCGCGACGGCGCCGTACCAGTCACTGTGCATGAAACGCACGGCTGCGCCATGGGCTGCTGCGTTCGACCGCGCCACGGCCAGCGCTGCTTCGCTGACATCAAGCGCGCTGACGCTGGCGTCGGGCCGGGTATGGGCGATCGCCACCGCAATGGCGCCACTGCCGGTGCCCATGTCGAGCGCGCGCCCGCCCGGGGGCAGGCGGTCCAGCGCCAGTTCCACCAGCAGTTCGGTGTCCGGACGGGGAATCAGCACCGCATCGGTGACGCGAAAATCGAGGCCGAAAAATTCGCGCTTGCCCACAATGTAGGCAATCGGTTCGCCCCCCAGCCGGCGCTCGATCAAGGCCTCCAGGGCGCTGGCCTCGGCGGCACTGATTTCACGTTCGGACTGGGTAATCAGGCCGACCCGGCTCAAGCCCAGCGCGTGGCACAGCAGGATGCGGTTTTCCAGTGGGTCGAGCGGCAGGCCAGCCTGCAGCGCGCCAACCCGGACGCCGGCAGCGATCATTTGGCGCGGCGCACCAGCACCGTCACCAGGCCGGCTGTCATCAAGGCAAACGACAGGGCCGACCACTGTGGCAGCGACAAGCCCATGATCAGGTCACCGGCCATTTCGCACAGGCCGTTCGATTCGAACAGCCATGGCATCACTTTGGCCGTTGGCAGGTTGTTGAGGAAGTTCTCGTAAGGGTCGATCCCGCAGGTAAAGCCGGGGTTGGCCAGCACGTACAGATGCTTGCCCACGGTGGCCAGGCCGCCCAGCGCACCGGCCAGCGACAGCACCTTCCATGGCAGCGCCTTGCGGGTGAAGGCGGCAATCAGGGCAAACAGGCCGGTGAACAAAAAGGCATAACGCTGGATCACGCACAGGGGGCAAGGCAGCATGTCCTTGACGTGCTGGAAGTAGAGCGCACCGCCAACCAGGGCGAAGCAGGTCAGGGCGATGGCGATCAGGATCTGGCGGTTGCTTGGCATGGGTGGTCCGTGGCGGTCAAAGTGGTGAGTATTGCATTAAATCGCGGCAGGCTTATTAGAAGCTTAATCGCCCAGCGCGGCCAGCAATTCGGCCTGGTGTTCAGCTGCCAGCGCGTTGGTCAGTTCGGTCAGTTCGCCGTCCATGATGAAATCGAGCTTGTACAGGGTCAGGTTGATGCGGTGGTCAGTCATGCGGCCCTGCGGGAAGTTGTAGGTGCGAATACGCTCGCTGCGGTCGCCCGAGCCGATCAAGCTTTTGCGGGTGGCCGCTTCCTTCGATTGCTGTTCACGCAGCTGCACATCCTTGATACGCGCGGCCAGCACCTTCAGCGCGGACGCCTTGTTCTTGTGCTGACTGCGGTCGTCCTGGCATTCGACCACGATCCCGGTTGGCAGGTGGGTCAGGCGCACGGCCGAATCGGTCTTGTTGATGTGCTGTCCACCCGCACCCGAAGCGCGGAAGGTGTCGATGCGCAGGTCGGCCGGGTTGATGTTGACGTCTTCGACTTCGTCGGCTTCGGGCATCACGGCCACGGTGCAGGCCGAGGTGTGAATGCGGCCCTGGGTTTCGGTGGCCGGCACGCGCTGCACACGGTGGCCGCCCGACTCGAACTTGAGCTTGGAGTAGGCGCCGTTGCCGATCAGGCGCACGATCACTTCGCGGTAGCCGCCCAGATCCGACGCCGACTCGGACACCATTTCAACCTGCCAGCGATTGCGCTCGGCAAAGCGGGTGTACATGCGCAGCAGGTCGCCCGCGAACAGGGCCGATTCGTCGCCGCCGGTGCCAGCCCGGATCTCGAGGAAGATATTGCGCTCGTCGTTGACGTCCTTCGGCAGCAGCATTTTTTGCAGGTCCAGCTCGAGCTGGGCGACACGGCTTTTTGCTGCTTCGATTTCGTCCTGCGCGAACTCCTTCATGTCCGGGTCCGACAGCATGTCCTGCGCTTCGGCGATGTCGCTCTGGGCGCGCTGGAAGTCCTTGTACAGCGCCACCAGCGGGCCGATCTCGGCGTGCTCGCGCGTCATCTTGCGGTAGCTGTCCATGTTCGACGTGGCGCCTTCGTGCATCAGCAGTTCATCGAGTTCGACGAGGCGGTTGGCCAGTTGGTCCAGCTTGGCCAGCATGGATGGTTTCATAGGGTACTCGGTAAGGTCAGTGGGAACGGCCGCGAAAAGCGGCAGGCAAGGCGGACGTGCGGGCGCTAACGGCGGCCGCGGAACAGCTGGGGCAGCAGCGAGGCAAGGCGGGCGCGCTCGTCGCCCTGGGCCCGGTGCAGCGCTTGCTGCGGGCCGTGCAGGAATTTGGCGGTCAGGCCTTTGGACAGGGCGTCGAGCACGGCGTCGATATCCTCGCCGCGTGCCAGCATTTTGCGGGCCCGTTCGAGTTCGAACAGGCGCATCGCTTCGCTGTTTTCTTGCAGGTCCTGGATCACCGGGACCATGGCGCGGTCGTCGATCCAGTGCATGAAGGACTGGACCCGCGTTTCGATAATGGCTTCGGCCTGGGCCACTGCCGCCTGACGGTGCTCCAGGCCTGACTGCACTACCTGGCCCAGATCGTCGACCGTGTACAGGAACACGTCGTCAAGGCGGCCGACTTCGGTTTCGATATCGCGCGGCACGGCCAGGTCGACCATGAACATGGGCTTGTGGCGGCGCGCCTTGACTGCGCGCTCAACCAGGCCCAGGCCGATCAGGGGCAGCGTGGAGGCGGTGCAGGATATGACGATGTCAAACTGGGCCAGCTGCTCGGGCAGGGCGGCCAGGCGGATCGCCTTGCCATTGAAGCGGTGGGCCAGTGCTTCGCCGCGCTCCATGGTGCGGTTGGCGATGGTGATCGATTTCGGGTTGTGCGCCGCAAAGTGGGTCGCGCACAGTTCGATCATTTCGCCGGCGCCAATGAACAGCACGTGCTGCTCGGCGATCTTGTCGAAAATGCGTTGTGACAGGCGCACGGCGGCAGCGGCCATGGACACGCTGTGCGCGCCAATCTCGGTGGTGCTGCGCACTTCCTTGGCCACCGAGAAGCTGCGCTGGAATAACTGATGCAGATAAGTGCCCATGCCGCCTGCTTCTTCGGCAGCGCGCACGGCATCTTTCATTTGCCCGAGGATCTGGGTTTCGCCCATGACCATGGAATCGAGGCCCGATGCTACCCGGAACGCATGGCGTACCGCTTCGCCTTGAGGCAACATGTAGAGATGAGGGCGCAGTTCCGCGTAATTGAGCTTGTGATAGTCGGCCAGGAAATGGGCGCCCGCGTCGAGCGGATTGTCGAGATGGCTGGCAGCGTACATTTCAGTACGGTTGCAGGTCGACAAGATTGCAGCTTCATCGCTGCCGCGCGGATCCAGGCCGGCAAACCAGCCTTGCGCCGCACGCACTGCATGGCCCAGCTGCTCAGGACCAAACGCCAGCTGCTCGCGAAGCGAGACCGGTGCAGTGGTGTGATTGAGGCCGACGGCGAGCAGTTGCATATCTATACAGTGTACGGATGGGTGCCGTCATTATACCGTGATAGGTCAAGGCCTTCAGCGGTGGGGGCTGAAAAGATGCGTCAAGGAAAGGCGCCGTCGCCCTCGCGGAGGCGGGGGCCCATTCCACCTCTCCGAATTCGGAAGCGTGGCATGGGCCCCCGCCTACGCGAGGGCGATGTAACTTAGGCGCCGAGTTTTTCCAGGCGATAGCCGTAGCTGTACACCGGCACCAGGCGGAAACCGTTTTCCGGGCGCAACTGAAGTTTGTTGCGTACACGTGACACATGGGTGTCCATGGTGCGTGACGGCACCGCGGTTTCGCGGATCCAGACCGCTTCGTGAATGTAGGCGCGCGATAGCGGACGGCCAATATTCCGGAAAAACAGCAGGGCCAGGTAGAATTCTTTGTGCGTGACTTCGATGACCACCCCATCCATCAGCAGCCGGCCGGGGCGGGTTTCGAAGATGTAAGGGCCGAACTGCAGTTGTTCAGCGCCATTCTGGGTCGGGTAGGCGCGGCGCAGCAGGGCTTGCACGCGGGCCACCAGTTCGCCGCGGCGGATCGGCTTGATCATGTAGTCGTCAGCACCGGCGGCAATGCCAGCGACGATGTCATCTTCCGCCGAACTGTTGGTAAGGAACATCATGGGGGTGGTGGCCGACATCTTTTCCTTGGCCCGTCGCAGTACTTCCGCGCCATTGAGGTCGGCGACTTGCCAATCGAGAATCAGCATGTCGAAACTGTCTTTTCGCAATTGTGCCAGCATGTCCTTGCCGTTATCGTAGGACTGGCATGCATGTCCTGCCGAAGTTAACACTTGGCATATCAGATCTGCCTGGCTGCGGTCGTTGTCTAGGACTGCAATTCTCATAATAGGCGTTGTCGAACGTAAAGCTTGTTTTTGTAGGAGGAATCCTACCTGCAAGACTCATAAGTTACTCAGAATATAACAGACTTTTACAAAGTAACACGGCGAATCAAGAAAGAAATTTACATCCGGCAACACTTTATGTGTCGTGCATGCCCGTCGCTAAATTACACGTTACACTTTATAAATCCCGAATTCAATGCTCTTGATGCGTCTTTGCGGAAATAAATTTTTAAATTGGGGAAGCCTATGAGTACCGATTGGACCTTGATTCCCGACAATCCAAGCCAGATTGAAGCGACCCGGGAACGTTGCCGGCGCATGGTGCGGCGCCGCGCCGCCATCTCGGCCGGTGTGTCGGCGGTGCCGATTCCAGGCGTGGATGTGGTGTCGGACCTGTCGCTGTTCAAAAAACTGGTCGACGATGTCAACGAGGCATTCGGCCTGACCGAAGCGCAAATCGACCAGATGCAGCCAAACCACAAATTGATTGCCTACAAGGTGGCAGTCGGCGTGGGTGGGGTGATGGTGGGTAAACTCGTCACGCGTGAATTGCTGGCGCAATTGTTCAAGCGCGTGGGCCTGAAGATGATGGCCAAGTCGGCTTCGCGTTTCGTGCCGATTGCAGGGCAGATGGCAGCGGCGGCGATTGGCTTCACCATGTTCCGCAAACTCGGGTATGAGCACGTCGAGGCATGCGCCCGCGTGGCCAATGAATTGATCGTGGTGCGGCCGTCCTGAACGGCCGGGCCGGACTTAGGCGTCCGGCAGCACCACGTTAACTTCCAACACTTCCAGGTTGCCCTGGCGATCCAGCGAGAGCTTGATGTCGTCGGCGCTGACCTTGGTGTACTTCGAAATCACCTCGATCAGTTCACGGTGCAGGGCCGGCAAAAAGTCCGGCCCGCCGCGGTGATTGCGTTCGCGTGCGATGATGATCTGCAGGCGCTCCTTGGCAGCCGTCGCGCTTTTCGGCTTGGAGGGAAACAGGAATGAGAGCAGTGCCATATCACTTCGCTCCAAAAATTCGCTGCAGGATGCCCGGCTTTTCGTAGGTCGTGAAACGCAGCGGCACATCCTGGCCAAGGAAGCGCGTGATCACGTCTTCATAGGCTTCTGCCACGTCGGTACCCTTGAAGTGAATCGCGGGATTGCCCTGGTTCGATGCGTGCAGCACCGATTCGGACTCAGGAATGATGCCGATCAGGGGAATGCGCAGGATTTCCTGCACGTCCTGGTAGGACAGCATTTCGTCCGCTTCCACGCGTTTTGGCGAGTAGCGGGTAATGAGCAGGTGTTCCTTGACCGGCTCGGCGCCGGTCTGGGCGCGGCGCGACTTGGCCTGGATGATGCCCAGAATGCGGTCCGAATCGCGCACCGACGATACTTCCGGATTGGTGACGATGATCGCTTCGTCGGCGAAGGTCAGCGCCATCAGCGCGCCGTGCTCGATACCGGCAGGCGAATCGCAGATGATGTATTCGAAGCCCATGTTGATCAGGTCGTGCAGCACGCGCTCGACGCCGTCTTCGGACAGGGCATCCTTGTCGCGCGTTTGCGAGGCAGGCAGGATGAACAGGTTGTCGCAGTGCTTGTCCTTGATCAGCGCCTGGTTCAGCGACGCTTCGCCATTGATGACGTTGATCAGGTCATACACGACGCGGCGTTCGCAACCCATGATCAGGTCCAGGTTACGCAGGCCCACGTCAAAGTCGAGAACCGCGGTCTTGTGGCCGCGCATGGCCACACCGGTGGAGAAGCTGGCGCTGGAGGTCGTTTTTCCGACGCCGCCTTTGCCGGACGTCACAACAATAATTCGTGCCACTAGAGTGTCCTTTATCAAGATCTGGTATTGGAGGCGGAAGCCGGACTGAGCGATAGTATATCGATTCGGTCGCCCACCAAACGAATTTGTGCCGGCTGGCGCGCCAGTTGCGGCGGAAAGCCTTCATCGAAAGTGCGGTACACGCCCGCTATTGAAACCAGTTCCGGCTGCATGGCCAAGGCAAAAATGCGGGCCTCGGCATTGCCGGAGGCGCCAGCGAGGGCGCGTCCGTTGAGGGCAGCGTAAACATGGATGCTGCCGTCGGCGATGACTTCGGCGCCATTGTTGACGGTGGCAGTGATGATCAGGTCGCAGCCGCGCGCATACACGCGCTGGCCGGCGCGCACCGGGGTATCGATGATCATGGTGCCGGGCGTGACCACGGCGGTGGCGGCGCCCGCGTTGGCCGTGGCAGCCGGTACCGGAGGACTGGCGACGGTCGGTGGCGCGGGGATCGGTGCGGGCGCGGCCGTCAGCGCGGCAGGCGCCTCGGCTTCTTCGCGGGGCTTGATGCCGGACACGCCATCGTCAAGCGACAGGCCGGCAGCGCGGATGGCGTCGCCCATGGCGGCGCTGGCGCCGCGCACCGCGACCGCGTTCAGGCGGTATTTCTTGAGCACGTCGGCCAGTTGGCGCCAGTCGATCGCGGGCGCGCTCTCGGCGATGGTGCTGACATCGATCACGGCGAACTCGTCTTCGAAGAAGTCCGCTACGCCGCCGGTCATCTGTTTGAGTGCAGCGTCAATCGCCAGCGGGTCAGCCGAATACAGGATCGTGGAGATCGCAACGACGGTGGAGATTTTGATTTCGATGGGCAGTTGAGACGGGCTTTTGAGCATAAACGAGTCGTGAGATATGGGCTAACGTCGCCCAAAGTGGCGCAGAACTCGTGCATTCTACTTTGAAAAATGGGGAATGGGGAGGGAAGCACTGAATGTTCCGCGGGGCAATGGCTATGCGGGATGGGTGAAGGCAGGTGGCTAAAATCGCCGCATGCGCGCTACCCCACACATCGTGTTCGCGCTACCCACCTCATCGCGTTCGCGTCATCCACCCCATCGCGTTCGCGTCACCCACCCCATCGCGTCCGCGTTACCACCTCATCGCCCTCGCGGAGGCGGGGGCCTATTCCATTTCCCCGAATTCGGACGAGTGGGATGGGCCCCCGCCTTCGCGAGGGCGATGGTTTGGGAATACGTCTACTGCGCGCGCATACGGTGCGCGGCCGCCACCATATTCGTCAACGCCACCTCGGTCTCCTTCCACCCGCGCGTCTTCAGCCCGCAATCCGGATTCACCCACAAATGCTTCGCCGGTATCACCTGCGCCGCCTTGCGCAGCAAACGCTCCATCTCATCCACTCCCGGCACGCGCGGCGAATGAATGTCGTACACGCCCGGCCCGATCTCATTCGGATAACTGAACTTGCCAAAGCCATCCAGCAGCTCCATATCTGAGCGGCTGGTTTCAATGGTAATCACGTCGGCATCAAGCGCGGCAATCTGCGGCAGAATATCGTTGAACTCGGCGTAGCACATATGTGTATGAATCTGGGTCGCATCGTCCGCCACGCCAGCAGTAACGCGAAACGCGCGCGTGGCCCAGTTCAGATATTCATCCCAGCGCCCACGCCGCAGCGGCAAACCTTCGCGCAGGGCCGGCTCGTCAATTTGAATAATGCCAATGCCGGCCTGCTGCAAGTCCGCCACCTCGTGACGCATGGCCAGCGCAATCTGCAGGGCCGTCAGGGAGCGCGGCTGATCGTCGCGCACAAAACTCCATTGCAGAATCGTCACCGGCCCGGTCAGCATCCCCTTGACCGGCTTGTGCGACAAGCTTTGCGCGTGCGTGGTCCAGCCCACCGTCATTGCACGCGGACGCGCGACATCGCCAAAAATAATGGGCGGCTTGACGCAGCGCGAGCCGTACGACTGCACCCAGCCAAAGCGCGTGAAGGCAAAGCCGTCAAGCTGTTCGCCAAAATACTCGACCATGTCGTTGCGCTCGGCCTCGCCGTGCACGAGAACATCGAGCCCTAGCGCTTCCTGGCGGCCCACCGCGTGCGCGATTTCGGCGCGCATGGCCACTTCGTACTCCTGCGCCGCGATTGAGCCGCTTTTCAGCGCAGCGCGGGCAGCGCGAATGGCGGCTGTTTGCGGGAATGAGCCAATGGTCGTGGTGGGAAAATCGGGCAGGCGCAGGCGCGCGCGCTGCACTGCCTGGCGCTGGGCGAACGGTGCATGACGGCGGTCGGCGTCGGCCGGCAGCGCTGCCACTGCCTGCGCCACTTCGTCGCTATGGACGCGGCTGCTGCGGGCGCGGCTGGCGATGGCGGCGCGGGCGGTGGCAAGAGCGACATCGGCGTCGTCACCGCGCAGAGCGGTTTTCAAGGTGGCCAGTTCATCGAGCTTTTCGGTCGCGAATGCCAGCCAGGACGCCAGCTCCGGGTCGAGCGCGGTCTCGTCCGCCACGCTGAACGGCACATGCAGCAGCGAGCACGAGGGGGCCAGCCACAACTGGCCATTGCGGCGTTCCAGCAAGGGCCGCAGCACGCTCAACGCCTGGTCCAGATCGGTGCGCCAGATATTGCGGCCGTCCACGATGCCGATCGACAGCACCTTCGGCACCGGCAGCCAGTCGCACACATTGACCAGTTCCTGGCGCGCGCGCACGCCGTCCACATGCAAGCCGGCCACCGGCAGCCGGCAGGCCAGGCTGAGATTTTCTTCCAGCGGCGAAAAATAAGTGGCCAGCATCACGCGCGCACCGCTCTGATTGAGCTGCCAGTAGCAAGGCTCAAATGCGTTGCGCCACTCCGGTGGCAAATCCAGGCCCAGGATCGGTTCATCGATCTGCACCCATTCCACGCCGGCCTCCTTGAGTTGCGTCAGAAGCTGAGAATAGGCCGGCAACAAGCGTTCCAGCAAATCAAGCCGGTCGACACCCGCTTCTTTTGCCTTGCCCAGCCACAGGAAGGTGAGCGGACCAATCAGGGCAGCCTTGACCGCATGCCCAAGCGCTTGCGCTTCTGCCACTTCGGCCAGCAGACGGCTGGCGCACAGCGTGAAGTCGGTGGCGGCTGAAAACTCCGGCACCAGATAGTGATAGTTCGTGTCAAACCACTTGGTCATGTCGAGTGCGTGCACGCTGTGCTGGCCGCCGCAGCAGGCCGCGTCGTGCTCGCGGTCGCCGCGCGCCATGGCGAAGTAGCGGGTCAGGGCCGGTTCGGTGCCGTCAAAGCCGAAGCGCGCCGGTTCGCAGCCAAACAGCTGGATGTGGTTGGCCACCTGGTCATAAAAGGCAAAGTCGCCTACCGTCACCAGGTCGAGGCCGGCTTGCGCCTGCAATGCCCAGTGGCGGGCGCGCAGGGTGCGGCCGGCTTCCTCCAGCGTATTGACGTCTGTGTCGCCGCGCCAGTACGCTTCAAGAGCGGTTTTCAACTCGCGGCGTGCGCCGATGCGGGGGAAGCCGAGTGTATGGGTATGAATGCTTTGCATGGTGTCATAAGGTAGTAATGAACAATATGTAAAGTTTGCTGCAAACCGTCGTATAATCAAAACGAAACCTTTTGCGCAATAGCGTGAATAAAATTCATATACATTGACTATGCTAGAGCTACGCCATCTCCGTACCCTGAGCGCATTGCATTCCTCCGGCAGTCTGGTGCGCGCCGCACAGCTGCTGAACCTCACGCAGTCGGCGCTGTCTCATCAGATCAAGCTGATGGAAGACCGCTACGGCGGTCCTTTGTTTGAACGAAAGTCCATGCCGATTGCCTTCACGGCCACGGGCGCGCGCCTGCTGGCATTGGCCGACACGGTGTTGCCTGCCGTCGAACAAGCCGAGCGCGACGTGGCGCGCCTGTCGCAGGGCGACCATGGGCAGCTGCGCGTTGCGCTGGAATGTCACACCTGCTTCGACTGGCTCATGCCGGTCATGGATGAATTCCGCCACCGCTGGCCGGAAGTCGAGATCGATCTGGTATCCGGCTTTCACAGCGACCCGGTGGAGCTGCTGCGCTCCGGCCAGGCCGATCTGGTAATCGGTTCGGCCTGCGGGCCCGATTTCACCGTGTTCCCCTTGTTCCGCTTCGAAATCCTGGTGGTCATGGCGCAGAAGCATCGCCTGAGCACGCTGCGCCGCCTGGAAGCGGTCGATTTCGAAGGCGAAACCCTGATCACCTACCCGGTCCCCACCGAACGTATCGACCTGATCCGTGAAGTGCTGGCCCCGGCTGGTGTGCAGTTCGAGCGCCGCACGGCCGAACTCACGGTCGCGATCCTGCAGCTGGTGGCCAGCCGGCGCGGGGTGGCCGCATTGCCTAACTGGGCCATTAAAAATTACGTCGACTACGACTACGTACTGGCCAAGCCAGTCGGCATCAATGGCCTGTGGAGTGACGCCTTTGTCTCGGTGCCCTCGGCGCTGGCCGACAAAGCCTACGTGGCCGATTTTGTCAGCGTGATCCGCGAGCAATGCGCACGCACGCTCGACGGCATCAAGTTGCTGACATGAATTAATTGCTGGGAAAAATCGACTAGCGTGCAGGGTCTTTGCCCTGAATAAGCTGATAAGATTGATTTTGCTCAAACATGAGCGACGGGCTGAAAACTAAGATAGCGGACTTTGTCGCCGAACAGGTGTCAAAGCCTGATCATCCGATGAAGGGATCCATGTTTTCAACCGCTGAAGTTTCCACTTGTTCGCTTGCGTCACGGCCGCCACCCGGTCCAGACGCACAGCTAGCTTTGCTGCAACCGGCTAACCCGGGCTGCAGCGGGGCCGCGCAGCCGGCCTGACCTGACTCTGTAACCGCCTCCGCAAGCGCGTTCACGGCTTCGGCGGCACACTTAAAACCACTGGCCATTGCGCCAGATATCGGAGAATCACATGGAAGACGTCGTAATCGTGGCCGCTGGCCGTACCGCAGTAGGCAAATTTGGCGGTACGCTCGCGAAAATTCCCGCCGCCGAACTGGGCGCGCACGTCATCAAACACCTGGTCGCACAGATCGGTCTCGATCCGGCCAGCATCAACGAAGTCATCATGGGTCAGGTGCTCACCGCCGGCGTTGGCCAGGGTCCGGCACGCCAGGCCGTCATCAAGGCCGGTCTGCCCGACATGGTGCCTGCTTTCACCGTGGGCAAGGTCTGCGGTTCCGGCCTGAAGGCCACCCACCTGGCGGCGCAAGCCATCAAGTGCGGCGACGCCGACATCATCATCGCGGGCGGCCAGGAAAACATGAGCGCCGCGCCGCACGTGCTCAATGGTTCGCGCGACGGCTTCCGCATGGGCGACGCCAAACTGACCGACACCATGATCGTTGATGGCCTGTGGGACGTCTATAACCAGTACCACATGGGCATTACCGCCGAAAACGTCGCCAAGAAATTTGACGTCTCGCGCGCTGCGCAAGACGAATTCGCGCTGCAGTCGCAGCTCAAGGCCGAGGCCGCGCAAAAGGCCGGCAAGTTCAAGGATGAAATCATCCCGTTGGAAATCCCGTCCAAAAAAGGCCCGGTCGTGTTCGATACCGACGAGTATCCCAAGCATGGCAGCACGCTCGAATCGCTGGCCTCGCTGCGCCCGGCCTTCAACAAGGAAGGCACCGTCACTGCCGGCAATGCGTCCGGCCTGAACGATGGCGCTGCCGCCGTGATCATGATGTCGGCCTCCAAGGCCAAGGAACTTGGCCTCAAGCCGCTGGCCCGCATCAAGGCCTACTCGTCGGCTGGCCTGGACCCGACCATCATGGGCATGGGCCCGGTGTCCGCCACCAAGCTGTGCCTCAAAAAAGCCGGCTGGACCCACGAAGACGTGGACCTGATGGAAATTAACGAAGCCTTCGCGGCACAAGCTATTGCGGTCAACCGCGAAATGGGTTGGGACACCAGCAAAATCAACGTGAATGGCGGCGCGATTGCGCTGGGGCACCCAATCGGTGCATCCGGTGCGCGCGTACTGGTCACGCTGCTGCACGAGATGGTGCGCCGCGACGCCAAGCGCGGCCTGGCAAGTCTGTGCATTGGCGGTGGCATGGGAGTTGCATTGGCAGTCGAGCGGGATTAAGTCGTTCCCGCAACAAGTTGGACATCTGAAGATAAAAACAGGAGAAGACAAAATGGCTAGAGTGGCATTGGTAACCGGCGGCATGGGCGGTTTGGGTGAAGCGGTATGTTTCAAGCTGGCCGCTTTGGGCTACAAGGTCGTCACAACGTATTCGCCTGGTAACAAGAAAGTGGAAGGCTGGCTGGCGGGCACGCGCGACGCCGGCTACGACTTCAAGGCGTACGAATGCGATGTGGCCGATTACGATTCCGCGCAGGCATGCGTGGCCAAAATCGAGAAGGAAGTCGGCCCCATCGACGTCCTGGTCAACAACGCCGGCATCACGCGCGACATGACCTTCAAAAAAATGGACAAGCCGAACTGGGACGCCGTCATGGCCACTAACCTCGATTCCGTGTTCAACATGACCAAGCCAGTGTGCGATGGCATGGTCGACCGCGGCTGGGGCCGTATCATCAACATCTCGTCGGTCAACGGCCAGAAGGGCGCTTTCGGCCAGACCAACTACTCGGCTGCCAAGGCCGGCATGCACGGTTTCACCAAGGCGCTGGCGCTGGAAGTGGCGCGCAAGGGCGTGACGGTCAACACCATTTCGCCAGGCTACATTGGCACCAAGATGGTCATGGAAATTCCGAAGGACGTCCTCGACAGCAAAATCATTCCGCAAATTCCGATGGCCCGCTTGGGCAAGCCGGAAGAAGTGGCGGGTCTGGTGGCCTACCTGTCGTCGGATGAGGCTGCGTTTGTGACTGGTGCTAATATCGCCATCAATGGCGGGCAGCATATGTCGTAAGCATCGCGTCACTGCAAACGCGGGGCGGGCGAGCGTGAGCTTTCCCGCCCTGTTTTATTGAATGGAGCAAACAGCGAGATGCAAGCCAAACCCTATGTGCGGGAAATTTCCATCCGCGCCGACGCGCAGTTTGACGAGGACGATTACCCGTTCACGATTCCTGCCGTGCGCTACATGGATACCATTGTTCCCCACGCGGATGTGACGTTTTTCGTTGGCGAAAATGGCGCTGGGAAATCGACCATTCTGGAAGCGATCGCTGTTGCAATGGGCCTGCCGAGTGAAGGCGGATCGCGCAATGTGCACCGCGACCAGCAAGAGGTGTCGCAACTGCACCAGTATCTGAAAATCGTGCGAGGCTTCCGCAAGCCAGCCTACTCCTACTTCCTCAGAGCAGAAAGCCTGTTCAACGTGTTCACCTACATCGACCAGTTGGGGCCGCCGTCTAAGCCGTCTCTGCATTTGCGCTCCCATGGCGAAGCATTCATGGATGTGATGCTCGATTTCGGTCCGCGGGGACTGTATTTGCTCGATGAACCCGAAGCGGCTCTCTCCCCCAGCCGCCAGATGGCTGCGCTTTCGGCCATCCATCAGCTGGTGCAGCAGGAATGCCAGTTCATCATCGCCACCCATTCGCCGATCCTGCTCTCGTACCCCAACGCGAAAATCCTGCAGTTTGACGGCACCGGGATCACTGAAGTGGCTTACGAAGATACAGAACATTACGCCATCACCCGCGATTTTTTGAACAACCACCAACGTCGGCTTGAGCAACTGCTCGCTGACGAAGAATAGCGAGACCGCCATGTTCACTCTACCCAAAGGCGGCCTGTCCCTGGCCAGCCTCGACGAACAATTGCTGCATCCTGGCGTAAAAGGATTGCCGCTTACCGAGCCGCTGCGTCAGGGGGCCATCGGCGTCCAGGGCTGGAATGTGCTGCAGGCCGACACCAGTTTCCCGGTCGCGGTGCTCAAGACAGCGGCACTACGCCACAACCTGGACTGGATGCGCGACTTTTGTGAACGCCACGGCGCCGTGCTGGCGCCACACGGCAAAACCACCATGTGCCCGCAACTGTTCGGCGCCCAACTGGCCAACGGGGCCTGGGGCATGACGCTGGCGACCGCGCCGCAAGTGCAGGTGGCGCATCGCTTCGGCGTGCGCCGCGTGCTGCTGGCCAACCAGCTGGTGGCGCGCGCGGATATCGCCAGTGTGCTGGCGCTGATGCACGACGATCCCGATTTCGATTTCTATGCGCTGGCCGATTCGGTCGACGGTGTGGACCGCCTGTCGCGCGCGGTTTCGGCGCACGCGTTGGCGCGGCCTTTGCCGCTGCTGGTGGAGCTGGGCATTGCCGGCAGGCGCGCCGGCTGCCGCACGGCAGAAGAAGCGCTGACGATCGCACGTGCCATTGCGGCTGCACCCGGTCTGCAGTTGGCCGGCATCGAAGGCTACGAGGGTTTGCTGGTCACGCACGACCGCGCGGCTGACGTGCAAGCGGTCGACGCCTATCTGGCGCAGCTGGTGGCGCTGGTGCGCCAGTGCGATGCCGAAGGCTTGTTTGGCGGCGCGCAGATTCTGCTGTCGGCCGGCGGGTCGTCGTACTTCGACCTGGTGGCGCGGGCTTTCCAGGATCTTGCAGCGATCAGCCGGCCGATCCTGCCCATTCTGCGCAGCGGCTGCTATCTGACCAGCGACCATGGTCTTTACCACCGCCACCTGGAAGAACTCAATACGCGCGAATCGCTGGCCGACGGCCTGCGCCCGGCACTGGAAGTGTGGAGCATGGTGCAGTCGCGCCCGGAGCCGACACTGGCCATCCTTACCATGGGCAAGCGCGACGCATCCTACGACGTGGATTTGCCGACGCCCTTGCTGGCCCACCGTCCCGGGCCCGGCCAGCCACGCCAGCTGGCGCAAGGTGCCAGCATCATCAAGATGAACGATCAGCACGCGTATCTGCGCCTGTCTGAAGACGATCCCCTGGCGGTTGGCGACCTGGTTGGCTGCGGCATTTCGCACCCGTGCACCACCTTCGACAAGTGGCCGCTGCTGTTGGCCGTTGACGATGACTACGGCGTACGCTACGCCGTGAACACCTTCTTCTAGTACGCTACAATCGTCGCTTCCGCCACCAAGAGAACTACCATGCCATCGACCCCGACCGCCCTGTTTCCACCGATTGCGCCTATCCGCAGCGGCAAGCTCGAAGTCGACCAGATGCATACCATTTACTGGGAAGAGGTCGGCAACCCGGATGGCGTGCCGGTGGTGTTCTTGCACGGCGGACCAGGGGCAGGCCTGTCGCCCCAGCACCGGCGCTTCTTCGACCCGGCATACTACCGCATCATCCTGTTCGATCAGCGCGGCGCCGGCAAGTCGACCCCGCTGGGCGAATGGCGTAACAACACCACCCAGCTGCTGGTATCAGACATTGAAAAACTGCGTGAACGCTTCGGCATCAAGCAGTGGCTGGTGTTTGGCGGCTCCTGGGGTTCCACGCTGGCGCTGGCCTACGGACAGGCCCACCCGGAGCGCTGCCTCGGCTTTGTCCTGCGCGGTATTTTTCTGTGTACCAAGGCCGAAATCGACTGGTTCATCAACGGCATTCAATGGTTCTACCCGGAGCTGTACGAAGCGTTTGCCGCGCCCATTCCCGAAGCCGAACGGGGCGACCTGCTCAAGGCCTACACCACGCGCATGCTGTCGGACGACCCGAATGTGTATTGGCCTGCCGCGCGCGCCTGGAGCCGTTTCGAAGGCCGGCGTGTGTTCCTGATGCCGCAACCGGAGGAAGCGCCGAACGACACGCTGGACCTGGGCGTGGGCCGGCTTGAGTCGCATTACATGGCCAACCTGGGTTTTTTCAGCGATAACCAGCTGCTCGAGAATGTGTCCACCATCGCCCATCTGCCGGCGGTCATTGTGCAGGGACGTTACGATGTCATTTGCCCGCCGCTGTCGGCCCACCGCCTGCACCAGGCCTGGCCCGGCTCGACGCTGAAAATGATTCCCGATGCAGGACACGGAGCACTGGAAGCCGGGATCGCGCGCGCGCTGGTGGCCGCGACCGAGCAGTTCAAGCGCCTGCGCCGCTTCGAGTAAGGGTCGGCGCCGGCGCCAGTTTGGCGCTGTTTCCCGGTCGGGCTGCTACACTAGCGCCTGACGAAGCCACCTAATAACTGCAAGCCATGAATATCCAGATCAGCGACATTGGCCATGTGATCCAGCTGGCGATCGCCCCCGTGTTCCTGCTGACAGGCGTGGGCACCATGCTCATGGTGCTGACCAACCGCCTGGCGCGCATCATCGACCGTACCCGCGTGCTGGAAGACCGGCTCGACATCGCCTATCACGAACCCTATATGGACGAGGCGGACCAGCTGTACGCGCGCTGGCACCTGATCAATTTTGCCATCGCGCTCAGTACCGCCTGCGGCCTGGCGATCTGCATCGTGATTGCGTTGCTGTTCCTGGGCGATACCACCAATTTGCCGCTGGACCGGTATATTGCCGGCCTGTTCGTGGTGGCCATGATCACCCTGACCGGCAGCTTCGTCTACCTGCTGCGCGAGATTTTTGTCGCGTCCAAAGCCGTGCGCGCGCGCCGTCACAAGCGCCCTGTCACAAACTAATTCAAGATCGAGTACCTCATGCACGACTACAAACGCCCACCCACGCTGCACCGCTACGCGCCACGCGCTGAACTCGAACTGTCGCTCAGCGCCGGCCAGTTTCGCCTGGTCCCGGCCAACAACTGCCTGACCCTGTCGTTCTCCCAGGTGTGGGACAAAGAGCTGTTCGAGGTCCACTCGGCCGACTGCTGCCTGGTCATTCACAACACCGAAGAATTCGGCGAACGCCTGCACCGCGCAGTGCAGCGCACCCTGCCCAGCTGGGCGGGCATCGATGGGGCAGTGGAGTATGGCGTGCGCGCCGCACTGGGGGCGGCCTTTACCAAGTCAAGCGCGGAAGCCAATGAGCATGAGTGGCAGTTCGCCTGGCGCGCGATGGCGCCGCAGCTGAGCCTCAATCCGGTAACCATCAAGATCGGCAGCCTGGAAAACTTCGCCGAGCTGCGCGACAGCGCCAGCTACACGGTATAAGTTTATTCGTCGGGACGGTCCAGCCGTTCCAGCACGGCGTCCATCATGCGTTCGATGTCGCGCCGGACGATGTTTGATCCCAGCATGCCGGGCACGTAAAACTTCGGCACCATCTTGCCTGCGTAAGAAATGCGGGTGCCGCCCGTTTCCGGCACCGGCGTGATCTCCCAGCGGCAGCGATAGACTTTCATGTCGCCCGTGACAAGATGGATGTCGATTGCGTTCGATGGTTCTTCCAGCACCTGCACCACCAGATGGATCTCGCGGCTGAAAAACAGAAAGCGTGCGCGCCCGAACTGCTCCACCGTGGCCCGGTTGCCCGCCCGCGACAGGACCTTGGTCCGCTCCAGATCGGGCACAAATTCGGGCATGCGCTCGTAATCGGTCAAAATCTTCCAAACGGCCGCCGGTGAAGCCTTGACCGTGCCGTGCGCTGTCACATCGAATACCTGCTCGCCTTCCAGGTCGACGCGCTTGACGGCCACGTCCGCGCGCGGCTCGTCCGCCAGCGCCGGTAGCGTAAACACAAGTGCCGAGCAGAGGAGAATGCGTGCAATCATGTGTCCGAGCCTACGGTAAAGCCCGCATGCTGACAAGCGCAGCACGCTCATCGGGCATAAAAAAGGAATGTGACACGCGCGTGCCGAAAAATGACAATCGGCAAAATTAGAACCCGGCATCTACAG
Source organism: Massilia sp. CF038 (assembly GCF_900129765.1). Taxonomy (GTDB): domain Bacteria; phylum Pseudomonadota; class Gammaproteobacteria; order Burkholderiales; family Burkholderiaceae_D; genus Telluria_A. The sequence goes on along the minus strand of NZ_FQWU01000003.1, from coordinate 207,703 downwards.
AACTAGGCTTTAATGCCCATTGTTACTTAAACCTATAACTAGAATGACAAATCAAACCTACCCCCACCTGCTCGCTCCACTCGACCTTGGCTTCACGACGCTGCGCAACCGCGTCATCATGGGATCGATGCACACCGGTCTGGAAGACCGCTTTTTCAACTACGGTAAGCTGGCGGCGTTCTACCGCGAGCGCGCCAAGGGCGGGGTCGGGCTGATCGTCACTGGCGGCATCTCCCCCAACCGCCAGGGCTGGCTGCTGCCGTTTGGCGGCACCATGAACTTCATTGGCGACATTTTCAATCATCGCAAGGTGACCAGTGCGGTGCACGAAGAAGGCGGCAAGATCCTGATGCAGATCCTGCACTCGGGCCGCTACGGCTACCAGCCGTTCGTGGTGTCGGCCTCCAGCAAAAAATCGCCGATCTCCAAGTTCAAGCCGAAAGCGCTGACCGAGAGCGGCATTGAAGCGACCATCCGCGATTACGCGCGCTGCGCAAAACTGGCCAAGATGGCCGGCTACGACGGCATCGAAGTCATGGGCAGCGAAGGCTATCTGCTCAACCAGTTCCTGTGCGCGCGTACCAATCTGCGCCAGGACAGCTGGGGCGGCAGCATCGAGAACCGCATGCGCCTGCCGGTGGAAATCATCAAGCGCATCCGCAAGACGGTGGGCAATGACTTCATCATCATGTATCGCCACTCGCTGCTGGACCTGGTCGAAGGCGGCAACACCTGGGAAGAAGTGCTGACGGTGGCGCACGCGCTGGAAAAAGCCGGCGTCACGATTCTCAACACCGGCATTGGGTGGCATGAAGCACGGGTGCCGACCATCGTTACCTCGGTGCCGCGCGCGGCCTTTGCCAGTGTGGCCGGACGTCTGCGGCGCGAAGTCAAGATTCCGGTGGTGGCATCGAACCGCATCAACATGCCATTCGAAGCAAACGACATCATTGCCCGCGGCGACGCCGACATGGTCTCGATGGCGCGTCCGTTCCTGGCTGATTCGCAGTTCGTCGTGAAGGCCGCCAGCGGCCGCGCTGACGAAATCAATACCTGCATCGGCTGCAACCAGGCCTGCCTGGACCACACCTTCTCCAACAAGCGCGCCAGTTGCCTGGTCAACCCGCGCGCCTGCCACGAAACGGAACTGGTCTACAAACCGGCCGCGGTCAAGCGCAAGGTGGCGGTGGTGGGCGCCGGTCCGGCGGGCCTGTCGGCGGCCACGGTGGCGGCCGAATGCGGCCATGACGTGACCCTGTTCGATTCGAGCGACAGCGTGGGTGGCCAATTCAAGATCGCCATGCAAATCCCGGGCAAGGAAGAATTCAACGAAACCATCCGCTACTTCAGCAAGAAGATCGAGCTGACTGGCGTCAAGCTGCGCCTGGGCCAGCGCGTCACGCGCGACGAGTTGCTGGCCGGCGGTTATGACGACGTGATTGTCGCCACCGGCATCAAGGTACGCATGCCGCCGATTCCGGGCATTGATCACCCGAAGGTACTGTCGTATATCGATGTGCTGCAAAAGAAGGTCCCGGTCGGCAAGCGCGTGGCCATCATTGGCGCAGGCGGTATTGGCTTCGATGTGGGCGAGTACCTGCTGCACAATCCTGCCCATCCTTTGCCGCTGCCGATTCCCACCTGGGCTGGCGAATGGGGCGTGGACTTGAACGCCACCACTAGCGGTGGCCTGGTTAAACCGGATGCACCGGAACCGGTGCGCCAGCTGTTCCTCATGCAGCGCAAGACCAGTAAACTTGGTGCGGGCCTGGGCAAAACGTCCGGCTGGGTGCACCGCGCTACGCTGACGCGTAATGGCGTGGTGATGATGGCCGGTGTCGCCTACGACAAGATCGACGATGAAGGCATTCACGTTACCGTGGGTGGCGAAGCGCGCCTGATCCCGGTTGATCACGTCGTCATTTGCGCGGGCCAGGACAGCCTGACCGAATTGATGCCGCCGGAAGGCAGCACGGGCGGACCGCGCTTCCATAAAATTGGCGGCGCAGCCCTGGCGGCGGAACTCGATGCCAAGCGCGCCATCAAGGAAGGCGCGGAGCTGGCTGTCAGCTTGTGATGCGATGGGTGGGCGCAGTTTGCGTGCTGGTTTTCTGCGCCATCGCCTGGGGCCTTTACTTGAAAAGCGACCCATGCCGGGATGGCGCTTCGCAAGTCGTTCAACCTTGATCATCAAACACATCGCCCTCGCGAAGGTGCTGGCACATGCGCCAGCCCCATACCACTTCTCCGAATTCGGGAACATAGCATGGTCCCCCGCCTGCGCGAGGGCGATGTTGTTTTGCGACGCGGGTTTATTTAACACCTCGCAGCCCTGGCTGTCAGTCAGTCATCCTCGTCAGCACGGCGATGTTGTATTCTGCCCTGATGAAATCACATTTATTTGTTCTGCTGCTTTTCTGCGGTCTCACGCTCGCGCCAAGCGCCAGCGCCGGCGATTGCGTGCGCGCCGAACCCGAGCCTGCTTTTAGCAGTGCGCAAGCGGGCGTGCTGAAACATCGTTTTGTCGCGCGCTCCGGGCAAGAAGCCGACGAGAATCTGACGCTTGCAAACGGTGAAACGGTCCATATCCGGCATGGCGGATGCGAGTATGTGGTCACCGAATTGCGCATTCGCGGAATTCATCTTTTCTCCGGCGTGGTTACGCCGTCTGCGGCATATGCGAAGGCGGCGCAGCTGTTGCGGCGCCTGCACCGACTCGCTGACCGTAGCGGGTTCGATCTGGCGCTGGCTGCCCACACGCTTGATGCGGCCGGGCAGCGCAATGTGCCCTATGGCGAATCGGTTGCCGTTGAGGGCGATGGTGTCGAATTCCTGCAGGCGCGAGTCCAGCTCGATAGCGCCGGACGCAAAGGGAAGAGGGAATTTTTGCACGTGTCACTGATCCGCGGACCTTTGTGACAGCATGAACTGGTGCGGCAGACTGACTGCCACCAGCACATCGCCCTCGCGAAGGCGGGGGGCCATACCACTTGTCCGAATTCGGTAACATGGTATGGGGCTGGCGCATGCGCCAGCACCTTCGCGAGGGCGATGTTGTTTTGTGCTTGCGGGGTTTTGCTTTACTTCTTGCGCACCACCACGCAGCCAATCGAGTACCCCGCGCCGAACGAGCAGATCACGCCATGCGAACCGGATGGCATGTCGTCCTGGTACTTGTGGAAGGCGATGATGGAACCGGCCGATGACGTATTGGCATAGGTATCCAGAATCACCGGCGCTTCCTGCGGCTCGGCATCGCGCCCCAGCAGCATGCGCGTGATCAGCAGATTCATGTTCAGATTGGCCTGGTGCAGCCAGTAACGCGACACTTGCTCGATCTGCAGACCGGCATTGGTCACCGTCTCCTTGATCATTTCAGCAGCCATTGGGCACACTTCCTTGAACACCTTGCGGCCCTGCTGGCGGAACAGCTTGTCCGGCTGGCCCACGCCATTTTCATCGAAGCGGTTCAGGAAGCCAAAGTTGTTGCGGATGTTATTCGAGAACTTGGTCTTGAGCTTGGTGTCCAGAATTTCGAACTGGTGCGTGCTGCGCGCGGTGTCGGCCGCTTCCACCACAATCGCCGTGCAGGCATCACCAAAAATGAAATGGCTGTCGCGGTCACGGAAGTTCAGATGACCGCTGGTGATTTCCGGATTCAGCACCAGCACTGCGCGTGCCTGACCACTTTGCACGGCAGCAACCGCGGTCTGAATGCCAAAGGTGGCCGAGGAACAGGCCACGTTCATGTCGAAGCCGTAGCCATCAATGCCCAGCGCTTCCTGCACTTCCACCGCCATGGCCGGGTAGGCGCGCTGCATGTTGCTGCAAGCGACCAGTACCATGTCAATGTCGGCGGCGCTGCGGCCGGCGCGGTCCAGCGCCTGGTGCGCGGCGGCCACGCACATTTCCGCCTGTAGCGACAATTCTTCGTCGCCCCGTTCGGCAATGCGCGAGGTCATGCGTGCGGGGTCCAGAATCCCCGCCTTCTCCATCACATAGCGCGATTTGATACCGGACGCTTTTTCAATAAACGCAGCGCTCGAGCCTTCCAGTGCCGTCACTTCGCCAGCGGCGATGGCGGCGGCATTGTCGACGTTGAATTGCTCGGCGTAGGCATTGAAGGCCACGACCAGTTCTTCGTTCGAGATCGAATTGGGCGGCGTGAAGAGGCCAGTGCCACTGATGACGACTTGTTTCATAGTAAAACTTTCAAATAGGATAAGCCGGGGCAGCCCGGCGCGTGGGGCTGATTCTACACAATGGCAGGAAGGCGGGGCAAAAAGCGCTGGCCGGAAACCAACATTGTGTCTTTACGGCGTGGCTGGCCTGCTCTGATGTGCCAGGCTGGCCTTGGTGGACTTGGACAGTTGCATCGGCTGGCCCTTGAGATGGCGGATCGCTTGCTGCAGCTGGAAATCACTGGCGCTGCCGTATTCAAGCGGCTTGCGGTTGCGCTCTGCCGCAACCAGACGCATCTGCTCTTCCAGCTCGTCGTTGGTGGTTTTTGTTTCTTCCTTGTCGCGGTCGTTGATCAGATGCTTTTCCAGGTCGGCTTCGCGCATGCGCAGGCCGGCCAGGGCATCGCCTTCAGCGGTTTCATCGACCAGGAAATCGGGCACGATGCCCTTGGCTTGGATGGAGCGGCCCTTCGGCGTGTAGTAGCGCGCGGTGGTCAGCTTGACAGCGGTATCGCCCGACAGCTGGCGGACCGTTTGCACCGACCCCTTGCCGAAGGTCTGACTGCCAATGATGGTGGCGCGTTTGTAATCCTGCAGGGCGCCAGCGACAATTTCGGAGGCCGATGCCGAGCCGGAATTGACCAGCACCACCAGCGGCACGTTTTTCAGGGCGGCCGGCAGGCGCGCCAGGGCGTCGGTCTCGCCGCGTGCTGCGTAAAATTCGGGGTTGCCCAGGTAATGCTCTTTCGAGTCGGTGCGCTGGCCGTTGGTGGAGACCACTTCCACATCCTTGGCCAGGAAGGCGGCCGAAACTCCAATGGCGCCTTGCAGCAGGCCGCCCGGATCGTTGCGCAGATCGAGCACCATGCCCTTGATTTGCGGATCCTGGCGATACAGTTCGATCAGCTTGGCCGCCATGTCATCCAGGGTCGGCTCCTGGAATTGTGAAATGCGCAGCCAGGCGTAGCCCGGCTCGATGATTTTGCCTTTGACGCTTTTCTGGATGATTTCCTGGCGGGTGATGCTCACGATCAGGGGCTGCGGCAAGCCCTTGCGCAGGACCGTCAGGGTGACCTTGGTATTCGGTTCGCCGCGCATTTTTTTGATGGCCTCGTCAATGGCCATGCCTTGTATCACGCTGTTGTCGACACGCGTGATCAGGTCGCCGGCCTGAATGCCAGCGCGCCAGGCGGGGGAATCCTCGATGGGCGCCACGATGCGGATGTAACCTTCTTCGCTCATGCCGATTTCGATGCCCAGGCCGACAAACTTGCCTTCCGTGCCTTCGCGCAGTTCGCGGTAGGCCTTCTGGTCCAGGTAGGCTGAATGCGGGTCGAGCGAGGCAACCATGCCCGAGATGGCTTCGGTGAGCAGCTTTTTGTCCTGTACCGGTTCAACATAGTCGGACTTGATCAAGCCATACACATCGGCCAGCTGACGCAATTCTTCCAGTGGCATGCCCTGGCCCACCGGTTTTTGCGCGATCGCGGAAAACTGCATCGAGATGGCAATGCCAGCAATTGCACCAATGCCGATCAGGCCGGAGTTCTTCAGTTTGGGACCCATGGATTACCTGCTTGATAAATGCCGCCTGTGTTGGCGTGAATCCAGTATAAACCTGAAATTGGCAGCTGCGCGCTGCGCCTGGTGAATTCGCTGTTACGCCATGCCCTGGGCCGCCAGTGGCGCCGGCCGGTCGAAGCGGCGCCGCAGCCAGTCACGCTGGCGCTCCGTGAACACGCCGCATGCATACGTGGCGAGCCCGATGCAGACGGTCAGCAGCAGGACGTCGAAGGCGCCGCCCGTCTCCACCCCATAAAACTGTTCCCACCAGCCCAGCACCAGGCCGTGCGCAAGATACAGGGGAAAAGTGTAGGCGGCCAGCGCGCGGATGGGCTGCTGCCACCGGGCCGGCACGGTAAAGCAGGCCTGACGGGCAAAACAGAAGTGTGCATACATCAGCACCGCCACCAGGTAATCGGCCAGGTAGCGGTTGGCGCTGCTCAGTGGGAAACCGGGGAAGGGCCACAAGGCCACGCCGGCTTCGCGTAAAACCACGTCCAGCGCCAGCAGTTTGTACGCCAGCAGGGCGGCCAGCGTGAGCACGCAACCGGCGCGCGCCTGCGCCGTGCTGATGGCCAGTAAGCCTTGGTAGCGGTACAGGCAGGCGCCTGCCAGCCAGACTGGCAACAGCAGCCACAACTTCGGTCCCATGACCAGCAGTACCAGCGCTGTCAAGAGCCAGCGCCATCGGCCGCGCCCATAGAACACGACACCAAACAGCACGTAGTACCAGACTTCGTAACCGAGCGACCAGTAGGGCACCAGCCAGGGCGGCGTTTCCGCCAGCGTCCACAGTTCGCCCATGAACAGCAGGTGCATTGGCAAGTAGACCCAGGGCTTGAGCAACTGGTAGCCGCTTTCGACGCTGACGCCAGCGATATGCATGGCCAGCAGCCCGGTGCCAAACGCCAGCAGCACCAGCGGCGCCGCCACCGCATAGATACGGGCAGCGCGTGCCACCACGTACTGGCGCAGGGTCAGGGCTTTTTCCACGGCGCTCCAGGCGATCACGAAACCGGACAAGATGAAAAACACAATCACCGCTTCCCGCCCGAGGTTGTGGCCGGCGGCCTTGACGGCGGGGCCAAACACCCCATGCTGGGTGTAATGGGAAAGCACCACCAGCGCGGCGGCAGTAAAGCGCACCAGGTCAAGGTACAGGGAAAAGTGTTTGTCCATCGGGTCGCTGCTGGTTGAGTTTCTGATTTGCAATAAAAGGGGGGGCGTACGCCCATGATCATAACCTGCTGTCGCAAAATGCCCTGTTTATGTATCGAAAAGTAAAAAAGCCGAAGCCGCTTGTCCCGGGGCAAGCTGGCGCCAGCTAGAATGCCACTCTCGCTCCGTCTCCGCGGGGTTGCGCATTGGAAACATGAATCGATTGCTCCTTCTCACCTGCCTGGCCGTGCCTGTCGCTGCGGGCGCCGCCGGTCAGGCCGTCTTGCCGGCCGACGTTGCCGTGCCGCAGCCCGCTGTTGCACCGGTGCCGCAAATTACCGTGAGCGGCGCGCGCGCCAACGAAACCGAGCAGCGCCGCAATGCGACCGCCTCGAAGATGATTTTTGGGCGCGAAGAACTGGACCGCAATGGCGACAGCAATGTCGGCGAAATCCTCAAGCGCTTGCCGGGCGTGACCATGGGCGGCCCGCCAGGGCGCGGTGGCGGCGGCGTGCGCATGCGCGGCATGGGCAATGGCTACACCCAGATGCTGGTCAACGGCGAACGGCCGCCGGCCGGTTTTTCGCTGGAGTCGCTCGCGCCCGACCAGGTCGAGCGGATCGAGATCATGCGCGGCCCGGTGGCCGAACACAGCACCCAGGCCATTGCCGGCACCATCAACATCGTGCTGCGCGAGGGTTACCAGCAAAAAGATATCCAGCTCAAGGTGGCCGACAGCGTCGAGGCAGGACAGCACAGCCCCAGCCTGTCGCTGACCATGCCCGGCAAGCAGGGGGCGCTGACCTGGTTGCTCAATGCCGGTCTGTCGGGCAACCGCCAGCAGGAGCAGGGCGCCAGCCTGTACCAGGACAGCACGCCTGACGGCAGCCTGGTGCGCGACCAGACCATCAGCAGCCACACGGACCGCAGCAGCCGCGGCCTGCAGCTGATGCCGCGTCTTTCCTACCGCTTTGCCAATGGCGACACGGTCAACTTCCAGCCCTTCCTGTTTGCCAACCGCTCGGAATTCAACACCAGCGCGGTGCTGACCCAGCGTGCCGGCCCCAGCACGCCCGAGTACGCCCTGGCAGTGTCGAACGGCAGCGCTTCGGCCACCTTTTTGCGCGGCTTTGGCAACTGGCTGCACAAGCTCGACGATGGCGCCAAACTGGACGTGAAGTTCGGCTTCGGCGGCGGGCGCAGCCGCAACGACACGCGCCGCAATCAATACGATGCCGACGGCGCTCTGAACGGTGTGTTTGTCGACCAGGACAGTTCGCGCAATGCCGGCGCATCGACCGGCGGCAAGTACACGCGCTCGATGGGCAAGGGACACCAGCTCGCGGCTGGCTGGGACCTGGAAGCCTTGCACCGCACCCAGGATGCGCTGGCCCTGCGCGACGGCCAGTCGCGCTTTGGCCAGAGTGGCGACAATGTAAGCGCCGACACGCGCCGCCTGGCAGGGTATATCCAGGACGAATGGGACATCACCGCGCAGTGGGGCGTGTACCTGGGTTTGCGCTGGGAAGGCATCCGCACGGCGGCCACCAGTGGCGCGCGCGACATTCGCAACACCAGCGCCGTGTGGAGCCCGGTGCTGCATACCGTGTGGCGCATCCCCGGCCACGACAAGGACCAGCTGCGCGCCAGCCTGACCCAGAGCTACCGCGCGCCCCAGGTCAATGACTTGATCGCCGCGCCCAGCTTCAGCGAGCCGAACAGCCCGACCCGGCCCGACCGCAGCGGCAACCCCGATCTGAAGCCGGAACTGGCGCAGGGCATTGACCTGGCGTACGAACATTACATCGGCAAGAGCGGCATTGTCAGCGTGAGCGGCTTTGTGCGCCAGATCGACGACCTGATGCGGCGCGCTTTGACCACCTACCAGGCCAATGGCCAGACGCGCTACTTGTCCACCCCGTCGAACGTGGGCAGCGCGCGCACCAGCGGCATTGAGCTGGAAGCAAAAATGCAGCTGGCCGACTTGCTGCCCAACGCGCCCAGCATGGACGTGCGCGCCAATTACAGCCGCTTCTGGTCCAGCGTGGATGGCATTCCCGGACCCGACAACCGGATTGACGGGCAAGCCAAACAGACCGCCAATGTGGGCGCCGATTACCGCATGAAAAAACTGCCGCTGACCCTGGGCGGCAGCTATAACTGGACCCCGGCCGTACTGGTGCAGGTGAGCCCTACCGAGCGCGCCAGCACGGGCGTCAAGCGTCAGTTTGATGCTTACGGTTTGTGGAAGTTCAGTCAGAATACGCAATTGCGCGTGGGTGCCAACAACCTGCGCAACGAGGATTACCTGGCCGGCCGTGTGGTGGCGACCGATACCGGTTTTGAAAGCGCCAGTTCGACGGCGCGCACTTACACCACCTGGAGTGCCAGGTTAGAAATGAAACTGTAGTTTTCCCAGCGCGGCCACAAGCCGTTTTCTTCCAGCCTTACCAAGGACTTACTGTGAAACGTTATTTGCTTTCCACCCTGACGCTGAGCCTGATGGCCGCGTTCGCCGGCGCCGCGGAACCAGCGGCCACCGCTGCTCCCGCCACGACCGCCGCTCCCGCCGCAGGCACCCTCGCTTCCGGCATCAGCACCCAGTACGTCGATCCGGCCGTGCGCGCCCAGGACGACATGTTTGTCCACACCAATGGCGGCTGGCTCAAGAGCACTGAAATTCCAGCGGAAAAAGCCAGCTGGGGCAGCTTCGCCAAGCTGCGCGACGATGTCACGCCGCAAATCCGCTCGATCATCGAAGCGCTGCAAAAAGATGACAGCCAGAAGGCCGGCTCGCAGGCGCGTAAAGTGGGCGATCTGTACGCCAGCTATATGGACGAAGCGCGGCGCGATGAACTGGGCTTCAAGCCGCTCAGCGCCGAACTGGCCAAGATCCACGGCCTGCGCGACAAGAAGGCGCTGCCAGCCATGTTTGCGCACCTGACCAAAATCGGTGTGACCGCGCCGTATGGCGTTTACGTTGGGCAAGATGCGCGCGACTCGACCCGCTACGCCGCCCACGTGTACCAGAACGGCCTGGGTCTGCCCGATCCCGACTACTACCTGAAGGCGGATGACGCAAAGATGGCCGACATCAAGGCCAAGTACGAAAAACACGTGGCCGAGATCCTCGGCATGGCGGGCCGCAAGGATGCCGCCGCTGCCGCCAAGGCCATCGTGGCACTGGAAACCGAACTGGCCAAGGTGCAGTGGACCAAGGTCGAGCAGCGTGACCCGGTCAAGAGCTACAACAAGGTGAGCCTGGCCAAGCTGAACAGCCTGACCCCGGGTTTCGACCTGAAAGCGTCGATGGCAGCGACCGGCATTTCTGCCAAGACCGATTACGTCATCGTCAGCGAGCCGAGCTATCTGACTGGCTTCAGCAAGGTGCTGGCCAAGACCGACCTGGCAACCTGGAAATCCTATCTGGAATGGCAACTGCTCAACAGCTATGCCGGTTACCTGTCCAAGCCATTCAGCGATGCCCACTTTGCCTTCTTCGGCACCGCCCTCACCGGCGTGACCGAGCAGGAACCGGTGTGGAAACGCGGCGTGGGCCTGGTGGAGGGCGCCATGGGCGAAGCCGTCGGCAAGCAATACGTGGAGCAGTATTTCCCGGCCGAGCGCAAGGCGCGCATGGAAGTGCTGGTCAAGAACTTGCTGGAAGCTTTCCGTCAAAGCATCGACACGCTGGACTGGATGGGACCGGCCACCAAGAAAGAAGCCCAGGACAAGCTGGCCAAGTTCACACCCAAGATCGGTTACCCGAACAAATGGCTGGACTATAGCGCGCTGACCGTCGCCCGTGACGATCTGGTGGGTAACGTGATGCGGTCGAACACCTTTGACTACAACCGCAACCTGAACAAGCTGGGCAAACCAATCGACCGCGACGAGTGGGGCATGACGCCGCAGACCGTGAATGCGTATTACAACCCGCAGTTGAACGAAATCGTGTTCCCGGCGTCGATTTTGCAGCCGCCATTCTTTGACATGAACGCGGACGACGCAGCCAACTACGGCGGCATTGGCGCGGTCATTGGCCACGAAATCAGCCACGGCTTCGACGACCAGGGCAGCCAGTTTGACGGCAACGGCAACCTGCGCGACTGGTGGACCGCCGAAGACCGCACCAAGTTCAAGGCCAAGACCGCGATGCTGGTCAACCAGTATGGCGCCTACTCACCCGTGGACGGCTACAAGGTCAATGGCGAACTGACGCTGGGCGAAAACATCGGCGACAACTCCGGTGTGGCGATTGCCTACAAGGCGTACAAGCTCTCGCTCAAGGGCAAGACCGCACCGGTCATCGACGGCCTGACCGGCGACCAGCGCTTCTTCATGGGCTTTGCCCAGGTATGGCGCATCAAGATGCGTGAAGCCAAGCAGATCCAGCTGGTCAAGACGGATCCTCACTCGCCAGGCAAGTTCCGCGCGAACGGCACCTTGATGAATCAGCAGGGCTACTACGATGCGTTTGGCGTCAAGGAAGGCGACAAGATGTATCTGCCGCCAAAAGAGCGCGTCACGATCTGGTAAACACGCTGTTGCATGATTTCAAAAAGGCCACGTAAGTGGCCTTTTTTACATCTTTCGCAAGCGAAAAGCAGGGTCTCTCGCGTACAATGCTTGCACATCAAAACGGCAAGGAATGATTCAATGGAAACGCTACTCTGGGCTTGCAATCTGCTCGCAGTTGTCTACCTGTGCTTCTGGGCATTGCGCCAGGACGGCGGCCTGCCACCGAAAAAAAACAAAGTGAAGTAAGCCATGCGCGATCTGTTTTTCCTGGCCTTGCTGCCACTGATGCTCTACACCATGGCCAGACGGCCCTTCATTGCGGTGGGCATGTGGCTGTGGACCGCGATGTTTTACCCGAATGCCTGGCTGTACGGCATGGCCAACGGCTTCCGCTATAACCTGATTTTCACCGGTCTGGCCATGCTGGGCTACCTGGTCATGCGCGACAAGCCCAAGGTCAGCTTTGGCGCCATTGGCGGCCTGGTGCTGATGTTCTTCCTGTGGACAACGGCGTCCACCATCATGACCGAGGGCTTGCCTGAAGTGACCTGGGAATTCTGGTCGCGCTTCCTCAAAGTATTCTTGCTGTTTGTATTTGTGATCCTGATCGTCAGCAAAAAGCTGCATGTCGACTTTGTGCTGTGGTGCGTGGCGCTGTCGATCGGCTTTTACGGTTGCCTGGAAGCGCTCAAGTTTGTCGCCAGCGGCGGCGGCCACAAGATCGAGGGCTTCCAGGGCCACGTGCTGGGCGACCGCAATGAACTGGCGCTGGCATTTGTCATGACGCTGCCGATCTGCGCCTATCTGCTGGGCGAATACGGCAAGCAATCAAAAGTGCTGCGGCTGGCGCTGCTGGGCGCAATGGGTTTGCTGGTGGCGGCCGTGGTCGGCACCCAGTCGCGTGGCGGTTTTGTGGCCTTGCTGGGTCTGGCAGCCTACTATTTCGTCAAGAGCGACCGCAAGGTGCTGCTCTCGATCCTGGGCGTGGCACTCGTCATGGCCATGTCGTACGTGGTATCGGACGAATGGACCTCGCGCATGGACACCATCGGCGAAGCCAATGCCGACGCCTCCTTCATGGGTCGCGTGGTGGCATGGAAGCTCAGCTTCATCATGGCCACCCGCCACCCCTTCTTCGGGGGCGGTTTCAAGACTCTGGAATACTTCCCGATGTGGCAGTCGCTGTCGGCGGACTTTTTCTCGTATGCCTTCTTCTATACGGGCGACACGCTGCCGGAAACGCACCGCGCCCGCGCTGCCCACTCGGTCTACTTCCAGGTGCTGGGTGACCACGGCTTTGTCGGCCTGTTCATCTATCTGTGCATGCTGGTGCGGGTGTTCCTGACCACGCGCGCGCTCTCGATCAAGGCCCGCCTGCAAGCCGAGACGGCCTGGATCGCCACCCTGGGCACCATGCTCCAGCTGTGCCTGTTTGCTTTCTGCCTGGGTGGCGCCGCCCTCAGCTTTGCTTATTTCGACTTGCTGTTTGCAATTTGCGCCCTGGTCCAGGTGCTGCATTCGCGCATTCTGCCGGCCACGCTGGCCGCGGCGGCAGCGGCCGCCGCGGCGGTCGTGCCCAAGCCGGTGCCAGCGCCTGCGCCCGCATGAACCAGAATTTTCTCAAGGGTCTGCTGATCATTCTGGTGATCGCAGACCACAATGAATTTACCCGTTCGCTGTTCCCCGAATTCTTCCGCGGGCTGACCTTCCACGTGGTCGGTTTCATGACCATTCCCTTCCTGCGTCCCCCCATGCAGGTGGCAAGTAGCGCGTTTGCCAACTACGTCTTCCGCCTGTATTACCCCTTCCTGCTGCTGTGCTGCACCTTGTGGCTGGTGGTCACCGTCAGCGGCAGCACGCCGCTGGCCACCCGGCTGGGTTTGCTGGGCGCCGTGCTGTACAGCGGCAATGCCGATTTGCTCAAGCAAGTTGTGCACATGGGCTTGCTGTGGTTCCTGCCCTCGTTTATCGCCCTGGTGACGATACGCAACCTGATCGACACGCAGGGCGGGCGGGTAAGGCAAACGGCGCTGGTGCTGCTGCTCGCTGCCCATCTGGTGATCGGCATCGTGGCCAAGGCAACCCAGGATTATTTACCGCTGGGCCTGCTGCCAGCGCTGTACATGATTCCTCTGGCCTACGCCGGTGTAGCCGCGCAACAGCGCTGGTTCGCGCCCATGGGCACGGCGCCGGCAATTGCCCTGTCAAGCTTGCTGTTTGTGGTGGTCAAGGCGCTGCAGATGCATTTGCGCCTGGAAAACGAAGTGGGATTTGCCTTCGTGGCGGATGTGCGCACGCCGCTGGCGCTGGTCATCAATGATCTGGAAGCCGTGTGCGGCACCTTGATGCTGTTCCAGATCGCACGTCTGCCGCTCGATGGGGTGATCGCTGCCTGCGGCAAGGTCAGCATGCAGATCTACCTGTTCCACGCCTTTGTTGCGCTGGCGATTTACAAGCTGCTGATGCTGGTATCGCCGCAGGGCTCGCCTGTGTGGCAGTTCCCGCTCTCGATGGCCGCCACTGTGCTGCTGACGCTGGCATTAGCCAGGCTGGTCATGCAGACGGCGCCGCTGCGGCGCTGGCTGTTTCCGCGCAGCCTGGACGACTTGCGTGGCAAGGCTAGTGATGTGCCAGCAAGCCCGCAGTCTCCTTGAACAGGGCCGGGTTGGCCGCCAGGCATTGCTGGCGTTCGCGCGTCAGGCGGGTCCGGTTGGCAGCCAGGCTGGCGCTGTCGAGAACGGTGCCAAAGGCAGGATCCTGGTCCGGCTGATCGAGTATGCGCGCCAGCATCAGATTGCCCAGCGCGCCTTTGAAGTGGCCCGCTTCCCAGTACCAGCGTGTCACGCTGCGCCGGTCGCCCTTGGCGGGAATGGCTTCGCACTGGTAGGGCGCATAGCCACTGAAATCCCATAAGGTAATCTTGACGTCGGGATGGGCCGCGCGCGCCGTGGCCACCAGGGCGGTCAGGCGGGTGCGCCACTCGTCGAGCATGGGTTCCATGCCGGCGTCGTCAATCAGCGCCATCAGCTGCGCATGGTAGGGATAGATCACCACATCGACCCGGGCGCCGTCCTGGGCCCCGTGTTCGATCACAGCGCGCAGCTGCTCGAAGCTGGTGGCGCTGCCGTCGGGGCCGACCAGGGCGCGCGGCAATTTGGCCAGGCGTTTGCCATATTCCAGCGCGCGCTGCTGGAACAGGGCATGGTAGCCATCTTCGCGCGCCATCTTGCCGTATTCGCGCAGGGGATTGAAGCCTTGCATGCTCATCATCGGCGCCTCGGGCGCGTCTTGCAGGCGCATGGTCTTGAGTGCGTCGCGGAGCGAATCAAGTGAAAAGACGGCATCGAAGCGCCAGGCCAGTTCGGCGGCGGGCGAAGCCGCCGCGGTGGCCGGCGCCGGTGCAGGCGGACGGGCCGGATCGAGCGGCGCGTCCAGGAATTCGGCGCCCACAATCAGGTGGCGTGGGTGCTGGCCCATGCGGTGCAACTGTTCCAGCTGCTCGCGCGCCACCTGAATCCGGGTGCCGGCCAGGGCCAGGTTGTAGGGCGTGTGCCCGCCAGCGGCCAGGGCCGGGTAAGCCGGGTCGAGGCCGATTTCGGCGCGCGAATTGCCGACGATGAGCACATCGCCGTGGATGGCGCGCACCCCGGCCAGCTTGATCTGCTTCTGGTACCGTTCCGGCTGCGGCTTGACCTGGTTGAAGCCGGGCCGCTCCACCAGACCATACAGGCGGTAGGGATCCACGGCCACCACCAGCGCCGCGCAGGCCGCCGCCCCGAGCACCGTCACGGCGCCGGTCCAGGCCAGAAAACGGCCGAAGTGGGTCGATGATTCCATGCAAGTCCTCAGAATTGGAAGTACAGAAATTCCGCGGGCCGGCTCAGGGACAGCAGGCTGCCCAGGCACAGCACGGCAATGACGGCGGCCCAGCGGCGCGACGGCTGCAAGGCCAGCTTGCCGGCGCCGCCATCACGCGCCAGCTGATAATCGAGCGCGGGCCCATAACGGCCCATGATCTGCTGGGTATTCGGGAACAGGAAGGCAAGCGCGGTGGCAAGAGCGACCCAGCTCCAGGTTTGCACGAAGCGGCTGCCGCCGCCCAGGTAGAAATCGACCCCGGCGCGCTCCAGGCTGGCACGCAGGCTGCCCAGATGGTTGCCGATTGAATCAGGCAAGCCCACGCCATAGGCGCCGAACAGGCCGCGCACGATGGTGATGGCGCGCTCGAAATCGGCGGAACGGAAAAATACCCAGGCCACGCACACCGCGCCAAAGGTCAGCAGCAAGGCCGCAGCGCGCCAGGCCGTGTTGCCGGTATTTAGGCGCAGGCGCGCCGCCAGGGCTGCCCAGGCGTGATTGATCATCAGATAGCTGCCGTGCAGGGCGCCCCAGATCACAAAATTCCAGCCGGCCCCATGCCACAGGCCGCCCAGCACCATGGTGGTCATCAGATTGGCATAGCGGCGTGCGGTGCCGTGGCGGTTTCCGCCCAGGGCGATGTACAGATAGTCGCGCAGGAAGCGCGACAGCGTCATGTGCCAGCGGCGCCAGAATTCAATGATGTTGACCGCCTTGTAGGGCGAATGGAAATTGAGCGGCAGGCGGATGCCAAACAGGCGCGACAGCCCGATGGCCATGTCCGAATAGCCGGAAAAATCGAAATACAGCTGGAAACTGTAAGCCAGCACCCCGCCCCAGGCCAGCAGCAGTGATGGTTGCTCGGTGCTGTCAAAAAAGAAACCGGCATGCGGGGCCAGATTGTCGGCAATCAGGACTTTTTTCGCCAGCCCAATCGCAAAGATGGCCAGCCCGATGGCGAAGTTGGCGCGGCTGGGACGGTAGCTGGCGTCCTGGTCGAACTGCGGCATCATTTCCTTGTGATGCAGCACGGGTCCGGCAATCAGGTGCGGGAAATACGTGACAAACAACAGGTAGTGCACGAAGCGGTATTCGCTCACTTTGCCCTGGTAGGTGTCGACCAGGAAAGCGATCTGGGTAAACGTGAAGAAGGAAATGCCGATTGGCAGGACCACGTGCAGCGCCTCAAGCTGGCTGCCGCTGAGGGCGTTGACGCTGCCAATGAAGAAGTCGGCATACTTGAAGTAGGCCAGCAAGGCCAGGTCGGCCGCGATGGCGCCGATCAGCCAGCGTTTGCGGGCGCCTGGCGTGGCGCTGTGGCCAATGCGCCAGCCTGCGCCGTAATTGAACAAAATCGAGGCCAGCAGCAGCGGGATGTAGGCCACGCTCCACCAGCCGTAAAACACCAGCGAGGCCAGCGCCAGCCATGCGGCCGCAGCGGTCTTGCTGCGGCGGGCAAGGCCGAAGAAACCCAGCAGAACCACGGGCAGATACAGGAACAGGAAACTGAAGGAGTTGAACAGCATCGGGCGCGATCAGGCATCAGGCAGATCATGACTTTAACAGAAGATTGCCATTTAAGAAACAAGTTCAGCAGCCTCTTTGATCTGGCTCGCACAGCGATGCAACAGCGTTAACGACAACGGGGGCAAGGCTTGCGCCTTGCCCCCGTTCAGGGTGGGTTGCCTTGCAGCTTAGCGCGGCAAGATCGCGAACTGCGGGCCCAGGCCGTAATCGGGCTTGACGCTGCGCGCCATGAAGATCGACCAGGCCGTGGTGCCGGACGTGCCGCCCACTTCGGCCGCATACGCCAAGGCAGGTTGCATGTTCGACGGATAGCCGGTGTTCGAGTCCGAATAGCCCGTCATTTCACCGACCCGCAGCGACAGCGCCGTGGCCATGGCGTTGCTGTTGCAGCCCAGCGGCAGCAGGGACGCTGGTGCACTGGCCCGGTACGCTTCGCCCATCGAGGTGTAGAACGGACCGTTGGCGCCGTTGCGGATATTGAGCGAATAAATGGCACCCGAGATCCAGCATGCATCCGGGGACGTCATGCGCATGATCGGGAATTTCGCCTTCCACTTCAGCAACGGCAGTGCTTTCGTGTAACCGAGTTCATTGATGTGACCGACGATGGCCGTGAAGAAGTCATCCATCCACGGGGCCATGCCGGAACCGCCGTTGTAGCCCATGGCCGAACTATGGGTCAGCACGCCAAACACGTTGGTGTCTGGATTGTTGGTGTAGTTCAGGTTGTACCAATCCAGGTTGTTGTTGACGAAGTTGTTCAACTGGCCTTTGAGCGGATCGGCATCGGGCGTGATGTAGGCGGCTTCGCCCACGGTGCGCAGATCCCATGCCTGGCCGCGCACCTGATCGGCCTTGATCAAGCCTTTTTCATGGTCGCGGTAGCCTGGGTTGGCCATGAAGATGTCCCACATCGCCCAGAATTGCAATTCTTCCAGGTAGTAGTAGTCACCCGTGACCAGATACGGCAGGTAGGCAAAGGCGGGCTGATGGGCGCCGTCGTGCGTGTAGGGCGTGTTGCAGTCGGCACCGGCAGCGCACTGCGGGAAGGCTTCAAAGTTCTTGGTGACCGGATTGTAGGTGTCGGTTTTCTGACCCAGAATTGTCATGTACGGATAGTCAACCACGCTGACCGGACGGTCGGTATTGCGGTCACGGTAGTGGGCGGACCAGCTGCCGGCCAGATCGGCCGTGCCCAAAGTCACATCCTTGGCGCGCTTGTCCTGCGTCATCAGGTAAGTGGCAGCCCAGGCAGGGAGAATACCGATATCGTCACGGCCACCGGTGGTCGGCATGTAGGCCATGGCCAGGCCCACGCCCATGGGCTCGGTCTTGGCGCCGCTAAAGGCGGTTTTCCACGAAGCCAGCTTGGCTTCGGTGAAGCGCACGTTGGCATCGAAATTCGGCAGCGCGCGGCTGTTCAGGATGTAGCGCACATTGTGCTTGGCGTGCACATACGGCTCGCCGCCGGTCCAGAACACCTTGCGCCAGCGTGCGTGGTTGTAGTGCGTCAAGCCCGCCTTGGTGTAGACGGCCTGGCCGTTGACCGTGACTTTGGCGTCGTAGACGAAATTTTGCGGATTTGGCTCGAAGGCCCAATTGTTTTCCACCGTGACATCAACCCGCACCTGGCTGGTGCCGGTAAAGGCGCGGATCGCAAAGCGGGCGGTCAGGTGCGGATGCGGCGTGCCGTTGGCATCCTTCAAGGGCGCCGACACCATCCACTCGTTGGCCACAGGACCCGACAGCCAGGTCTTGTAATTACCGGAACGCAACAGCGAATCGGCCGAGGCAGTGTAGGGCTTGCCGGCGATGGTGGCGCTGACATTGGTCGTGAAGCCGCTGTCGAGCAGCGCGGTTGGCGCGGTCGGGGCCGCATCGGCGCTGGTGGCCACGCGCGTCATCTGGACGATTTGCGACTGGCCGACCAGCAGGTTGTTGAGTTTGGCCGAAATGATGGCGTGGCGAACCGAACCGTCCGGATGGCGCGCCTTGACATTGACTTGCAGCGGCACACTGGTGCCGTCGTTCAGGCGGCCGGTGACAGTGTGGCCGGCGTCCAGGTCGCCTTTGGCAAACACCTGGCCAAAGGTGACTGGTACCTTCGGCTGGGGCGTGGTCGTGGTCGCTTCGAAACGGATATTGGTCACCACGTTTTCGCCCACGATGTCAGCATCGGTTGGCGGCGTGGTGTTCGATGGCGGCGCTGGCGTCGGCGTCGGGGTCGGCGTCGGTGTTGGCGTTGGCGTTGGTGTGGGCGTCGGGGTGGTGCCGGCAGGCGGCGTCACCTCGGTCGGTGGCGTGCCAAGCACGGCAGGCGACTTGGCGGAGGATGAATCGCCGCTGCCACCGCAGGCGGACAGCAACACGCCACTGAGCAGGGCGACCATCAGGCCGGATGTTTGATGAGAAATTTTACGCATGTAGTTTCCAAAAAGCAGTACAGAGTCAGGACGAAATAATGCAGTACGTCAAGATTACTCTGTTCAATTAAATGCCGGCAGGAAATTTTAATCGTGCGTGAGATTTCGCAGGGAATACAACACTAAATTAGTGGGAAACAAACTCAGTTCACTAACAAATTCCGCGATTTCGCCGGTAAATTCTTCCATGTTGCCAACAACGCCATGACCGTTATCAGTTAGATACTTTGCCTAAAACTCAATTATCGATTGGCATTATAGTGCCTAAAAGAATATAAAAGATACCGAAAAGATTTCACCTCCGGCAAGTTGCGGAGGGGGTGGCGGGGCAGTGGAAGGCAGGACGATTTACTGGCGGGGGATGATGGCGAACTGCGGGGCTGTGCTGTAATCGGGCTGAATTTTGCGACTGACGAAACGGGCCCAGGCGCGTTCGCCCGCCGCGCCGCCTGCCTCCGCGCCATATGCAAGTGCTGGCTGCAGGTTCGATGGATAGCCGGCATTGGAGCTCGCGTACCCGCTCATCTCGCCTGTTTTGAGCTTGAGCGCCTGCGCCATTTCGGGGCTGGCGCAAGGCAATTGGGCAATGCTGTCGGTGTTGCTTGCTTTCCACACCTGAGCCATGTCGGCATAGATCGGTGCCTTGGCACTGTCGCGCACCTTGAGCGTGTAGGCAGCTGCGGTCAGCCAGCATGCCCCTTTGCCTTCCATGCGGGCGATGGGGAACCGCACCTTCCAGGCCAGCAGCGGTATTGCCTGCTCAAAGCCGAGTTCGGCGACATGCCCCACGGCGGCCGTGAAAAAGTCATCCATCCAGGGCGCCAGGCCCGTGTTTTCGTGATACACCACGGCGTAGCCATGGACCAGGGCGCCCAATTGGTTGGCGTCTTCATTATTGGTGTAAGTACGGTTATACCAGTCCAGATTGGCATCGAGCATGGCGCGCAGCTGGGCCTTGAACGGGTCGGCGTCGGGCGTGATGTACGCTGCTTCGGCCAGCGTGCGCAGACTCCAGGCCTGGCCGCGCACCTGTTCGCCCTGCAGCAAACCCTTGGCATGCTGGCGGTAACTGGGGTTGTTCATGAAGGCATTCCACATGGCCCAGAACTGCAATTCTTCCAGATAGTAATAGTCGCCCGTGAGAAGATAGGGCAGATAGGCAAACGCCGGCTGGTGCGAGGCGTCGTGGGTGTTGGGTGTCTTGCAGCCGTCGGGCGTGGCGCAGGGCGGGAAGGCTTCGAGTTTCTTGGTGGCGGGATTGAGCGTGTCGCTGCGCTGTCCCAGTATCGTCATATAAGGGTAGTCGGCCAAGGTGACCGGGCGTCCTGTGGCCTTGTCGCGATAGTGGGACGACCAGCTGCCGGCCAGATCGGCCGTGCCCAGGGTGACCAGGCGGGCGCGCGCATCCATGCTCAACAAATAGGCAGCGCCCCAGGCTGGCAGCAGGCCCAGGTCGGGGCGCCCGCCAGTAGTGGGCATGTAAGGGTTGGCCAGCCCGACCCCCATGGGTTCCGTGGCCGGGCCGGTCCATGCCCGCTGCCAGCCGGCCAGGGCAGATTCGGCCACCACAATGCGCTGGTCGTAATTGGGCAGGGCGCGCGAGGCGATCAGATAGGCGCTGTCGTGGCGAACATGTATTTGCGGTTCGGCCCCCCACCAGAACACCTTGCGCCAGCGCGCGTGGTGAAAGTGGGTCAGGGCCTGGCGCTGCCAGACCTGCTTGCCGCCCACGCTGATGCTGGCGTCATAGGTAAAGTTGCGCGGTCCCGGCTCAAAAGCCCAGTCGTTTTCCACCGTCACATCAACCCGCGCCCTTGACCCGGCCGCGCGCACGGCAAAGCGGGCGGACAAGTGCGGGTGGGGCTTGCCATCGGCGTCGGTAAAGGGCGCGTCGAGCAGCCATTCGGTGGCGGCCGGGCCAGCCAGCCAGGTAGTGCTGTCATGTTTGCGAAGCAAGGCATCGGCCGACGCTTGATATTTTTTTCCGTCAACGGTCAGGCTGACACCGGCGCGAAAACCTTTTTCCAGCAGCGTGGCCGCTTCGATTGGCGCGCTGGCGGCCGGCGCCGCTTTGAGCAGACTGAGGCGTAACGGCTGTCCTGGCGCCAGCGCGGGCACAATGGCGGAAATAATGGCGTGCCGCACTGAACGATCCGCGTGACTTGCCTTCACATCGACCTGGAGCGCAATCCGGGTGCCATCGTCCAGTTTACCAACCAGGCTTTGGCCGGCCGGCAGATCGCCTGCGGCAAAGATCTGGCCAAAGGTAAGCGGCACAGCGTTCTGAACTGCATCCGCCGTGCTCTCGAGCCACAGGGCGGTAATGGCGCCAGGCATTGGTTTGACGGGCTTGGGCAAGCGCGCGGCTTTGGCGGCCGCGGCGGGCACCGGCGAGGCGGGGGTGGTCCCCGGCATGCGCACCGGATGGCCTTCCGGCAAGCCAACCGCCTGTGCCAGGGCGGCCGATGGCAGCGACGCACTTGCAAGCAGGAATAGCAGACCAGTCAGAAAGCGCGGCATGGGCAGGCGTGCAGAAGTGGCAAGTACCGCATGATAGACCGATTGGCCGACAGATGGGTTTGCCGGGCACTGTACTGTATACATGGGGGCGGCGACAGACGTAAAAAAACCGCCCCGAAAGGCGGTTTGATGTGCGTAGCGCAAATTACTTCGAAGCACCCACCATGTAATCCACAGCAGCTTTGACTTCGTCATCGGACGCGCTCGAGCCGCCTTTGGCAGGCATCATCCCGGCTTTGCCCTGGAAGCCCTTGACGGCGTGCTCGTACAGAACCGGGTTGCCTTGCTTGATGCGGGCTGCCCAGGCAGCTTTGTCGCCGACTTTGGGTGCACCAGCGATACCGGCGCCGTGGCAAGCCACGCAACTGGTGTTGAATACTTTCTGACCGTCGATGGCGACTTTTGCAGGTTCGGCTGCCGGTGCAGCTGCTGGTGCAGGCGCTGCGGCAGGCGCTGCGGCTGGCGCGGCAGCAGGTGCTGCGGCGGCATCGGCAGCTGGTGACGGAGTGGTGACCAGCGCTGGTACTTTCGGTTCATCGAATTTGGCGCCAGCCTTGTTGGCCATGAATACCACGGCACGGGCCACTTCCACGTCGTCCAGGTCAGGATTGCCGCCCTTGGCAGGCATGGCGTTCAGGCCGCCGATCGCGTGCTTGACCAGGGTGTCGACGCCTTGTGCAATGCGCTTGCCCCAGCCAGCAGCATCGCCGAGTTTTGGTGCACCGGCCGCGCCGCTGGCGTGGCAAGCGGCGCAGTTTGCGTTATAGACAGCATCGCCAGCGAGCAGCACTTTCGGTGCGTTGGCGTCTTTCAGCGTGTAGCCTTCGTCAGCGATTGGACGCACACGGGTTTCCACGGCAGCGGCGCTTTGGCTTTCCGTGCCGGCACCTTCGAGCTTGGTGGTGGTCACGAATTTCACCAGCAGAATGATGCCGATGACGGTAACCAGGAAAAAGCCAGCGATCGCAGCGACCAGCTGCTTAGGGGTCCGGATCGCGGATTCGTGTTCGTTGTGTGCGTCGCTCATGATGTCCTTAGTACTATTTTCAAAAAGCTGCGTGGGCGCTTGCGTTTTGCATAGGGATTGTGCAAATGCTCGCCAAACCCGCGATTATAGACCCAAAGGCCCTGTTTTGGAACGCAAATTGCCCGTGGAACGACACTTTCCATGGACGCAGTGGCAGAAAAACGGTATCCTTCGGCTCTCTTCAAGTAATCCCCCTACGCGGCTGTAGCTCAGTGGATAGAGTATTGGCCTCCGAAGCCAAGGGTCGTGGGTTCGATCCCCGCCAGCCGCACCAGTTTTTCCCCTTCATTGTCTGTCGAGCGTGTACTGCCAAGGAAGCGGCGCGCACATCGTTTCGCATCAGCCTGCCGTTTCCCCTTGCATCGCCCCACTACGCATTGCGATATCAACAGCGCCTCTACTCCAACCCCGTGGTCAGACCTCCGCTCGGTCACATTGCAAAAAACGGGGTCAGACCCCGGTGTATACTTTGCGACTGAGGTCTTCTTCAATGCACCCGCGCCATTCTCGGAAAGCGGTTATCGGCCCATGCATCCATCCAAAGTCAGACGCGCACATCTGCAGCACTTCACCGACCTGCCCAACATCGGCAAGGCCGGCGCCGCCGACTTTGCCCTGCTCGGCTACAGCGCACCCGCCCAGCTGCTTGGCGTCGATCCCTTCCATCTGTATCAGGCGCTGTGCCGTGCCACCGGCCAGCGCCAGGATCCCTGCGTGCTCGATGTGTTCATGTCGGTGAGCGATTTTCTGGCTGGTGGCGCGCCGCGTCCCTGGTGGGATTTCACCGAAGAGCGCAAGCGCCGCTACGGCCAGTTGGCGCTTTAGCCATCTTCCATGGCCTGGCGCCGCACGTCGGCATTCGCGCCAGCTCCGACTGCGGCTTTGCGGCGTAATGACAACACACGCTTAATTGTGCGACATGCCATTCTGTCCAAAAAAATGATAAAATGACATTCCGCCGTTCAATTGAACAGCACTTTTTCTTGTCTGCCGGTGCATAACAACAGTGTTACAAAATGCGCTTTTTGACCACGTCAAACTGCGTATAGTGGCCTTGCATCGGGGTGCGAAAACCGGCCCGTTTCCGTTCTTGCCGCGTCGGCTTGATCCGCGTGGCAGCAGTAACGCCAGCGGGCGCGTGTCAAAACAGCGTCACATTGCTTGCATAAACTGCTGGTTCTGGAACGGGTGACATGCAGATTGCATAAAAGTGGCAAGCGCACGGCAAGGAAACACAGGGGGTGGTTTATGCGCCCCAAAATTTTGTCTATAGTGGTGTGTTTTTATCAATGTTTATATGAAGGTGATGTTGCCTTGCTGTAAATCTCATTGCTTTTTATATTGAGGCAATGCATAAAAATATGCTATTCTAGTTAGTATAATTGCAAAAACTAATTCTTAAACGGAACTTGATAATGAAATCAGATGATGTCGTCGCGGTAGTTGGCCTGGGTTATGTGGGTCTGCCTTTGGCCGTAGAGTTCGGTAAAAAACGCACCACCATCGGGTTTGATCTGTCCGCCACCAAGATCGAGGCGTATCGCCGCTTTGTCGATCCGACCGGCGAATTGTCCAGCGACGAACTGCGCGCGGCCAAGGGCTTGTCGGTCAGCACCGATCCCGCCGCGCTGCGCGACGCCGATTACATCGTGGTTGCTGTGCCGACCCCGGTGGACGAAGCCCACAACCCTGATTTCACGCCGCTCGCCGGCGCCAGCAAGACCGTCGGTCTGCACATGAAGAAGGGCGCGATTGTCATTTTCGAGTCCACCGTGTACCCGGGCGCCACGGAAGAAGTCTGCATCCCCATCCTTGAAAAGCATTCCGGCCTGAAATGGAAGCAGGACTTCCACGTGGGCTTCTCGCCAGAGCGTATCAATCCAGGCGACAAGGAACACACCCTGACCACCATCCTCAAGGTGGTTTCGGGCGACGATGCGCCTACGCTTGAGAGCATTGCCCGCCTGTACGAGTCGATCATCACTGCCGGCGTGTACCGCGCCTCCAGCATCAAAGTGGCCGAGGCCGCCAAAGTCATCGAGAATACCCAGCGCGACCTGAACATCGCCCTGATGAATGAACTGGCCATCATTTTCGACAAGATCGGCATCGACACGCTGGAAGTGCTCAAGGCGGCCGGCACCAAGTGGAACTTCCTGCCTTTCCGTCCGGGTCTGGTGGGCGGCCACTGCATCGGCGTCGATCCTTACTATCTGACCCACAAGGCCGAAATGATCGGCTACCACCCACAGGTGATCCTGGCCGGGCGCCGCATCAATGACGGCATGGCCAAATTCGTTGCCGAAAAAACCGTCAAGTCCATCATTGCCGCTGGTTTCCATGTCAAAGGTGCCAAGGTCAATGTGCTTGGTTTGACGTTCAAGGAAAACTGCCCCGATTTGCGCAACTCCAAGGTGGCGGACATTGTCTATGAATTGCAGAGCTACGGCGTGGATGTGCATGTCTACGATCCGGTGGCCGAGGCCGATGAAGCCCAGCACGAATACGGCATCCGCCTGGACCGCTGGGAAGACTTGCCGCGTGCCGATGCTGTGGTTGCTGCTGTCGCGCACAAGGAATTGATGGCCCGTCCGCTGGGCGACCTGCAATCCAAGCTCAATCCAAACGGTTGCTTTATCGACGTTAAGTCGCAGTTCGACAAGAACGCGCTGATCGAAGCTGGTTACAGCGTCTGGCGCCTGTAAGCGCACCGACAGCAGCCCGAACATGCATGGCTTGACCAGTAAAAAGGATATCGTGAATAAGTTTACCGAGGTGCAGGCGCAGTTGCGCGAGCAACGCCATCACTGGCTCGTGACCGGAGCGGCCGGTTTTATCGGCTCGAACCTGGTCGAGGCCTTGCTCAAGCTGGGCCAGCAGGTCACCGGCCTGGACAATTTTGCCACGGGCCACCAGCGCAATCTGGACGAGGTGCGCGAGCTGGTGGGCGCCAAGGCGTGGGCCAACTTCCGCTTCATCGAAGGCGATATCCGCCAGCTGGGCGATTGCGTGCGCGCCTGCGAAGGTGTCGACTTTGTGCTGCACCAGGCCGCGCTCGGTTCCGTGTCGCGCTCGATCCAGGACCCGATCACCACCAACGATACCAACGTCACCGGTTTCCTGAACATGCTCACCGCCGCGCGCGACGCCAAGGTCCAGCGCTTCGTGTACGCCGCCTCCAGCTCCACCTATGGCGACCATCCAGGTTTGCCAAAGGTCGAGTCGGTGATTGGCAATCCGCTCTCGCCGTACGCGGTCACCAAGTACGTCAATGAGCTGTTTGCCGATGTGTTTGCGCGCTGCTACGGCACCGAAACCATTGGCCTGCGCTACTTCAATGTGTTCGGCCCGCGCCAGGATCCGCACGGCGCTTACGCTGCCGTGATTCCCCAGTGGATTGCCGCGCTGATCGAAAACCGCGACCTGTTCATCAATGGCGATGGCGAAACCAGTCGCGACTTCTGTTTCATCGACAATGTCGTGCAAGCCAATTTGCTGTCAGCCATGGCCCCGGCCAGCGCCGCCAACCAGGTCTACAACGTGGCCCTGAATGAGCGCACCAGCCTGAACCAGCTGCACGCGATGATGCGCGATCTTCTCAGCAGCAAGTATCCCCACGTGGCAGACCATCAGCCACAGTTCAAGGATTTCCGCGCGGGCGATGTACGCCACTCGCAAGCGGACATTTCAAAAGCAGAAACCCTGCTTGGCTTTGCCCCTACCCATCGCATCGGCGAAGGCATGGAGCAAGCCATGGCGTGGTACATCGACCATCTCGACCGAACGCGCTGAGTGCAAGGTCGCGCTGGTGCCAGGTGGCACCGTGCTCGCTTCCCAGTAGGTAATAAGAATTCCGGAGGAAAAAGTGTTAAAGATCTCTAATCACTACGTGTCGAAAATAGTGTTCTTCCTATTGTTCGTCGAAGTCATGGTGCTGGTGGGCGCGGCCTATGCCGGCGCTGCCGTGCGCTTTTTCGACCTGGGCGGGGCCACCGGGCCCCATCTGGAACACTTCTTCCTCTCGGCAGTGTGCTTTGCGGTCGCCATCGTGTTTTCCATGAGCGCGATGGGCATGTACCAGCTCAACTTTACCGAAGGCTTGCGCAATCCCTTCTTCCTCAAGCTGATGCCCTCGTTCGCGATGGGCTTCGTGATTCTGACGCTGATCTTCTACATCGCCCCCGAACTGCAAATCGGCCGCGGCGTGCTGCTGGCGGTGTTCGTGATCGGTGCAGGCGGCATCTTTATTGCGCGCATGGTGTTCTTCAAGACCAGCGAACTGCGTTTCCTCGAGTCGCGCATCATCTTCCTCGGCGGCGGTCCGCTGGCCAAGGAATGCAGCGATCTGGCCATGCATAACACCAGTTACCACAAGTACGATATTGCCGGCTTCATTCCGATTCCGTCCGAAGAGTGCTGCGTGCCAACCAGCATGCTGCTCAAGGTGCGTGAAGGCGAGTCCCTCGCTTCGCTGGCAGCAGCCCACAATGTCGAAGAAATTGTCGTATCGGTGCAAAACCGCCGTGCCGGCTTCCCGATCAAGGAGCTGCTCGCTTGCAAGCTGCAAGGCATCAAGGTGACCGATGCCGCCAACTTCTTTGAACGCGAAACGTGCCAGATCCGGGTCGACTCGCTGCAGCCAAGCTGGCTGGTGTTCGGCGGCGGCTTTGACCAAAGCTTCATCCGTACCTTCATGAAGCGCGGCTTTGACTTGATCTGCAGCGCAATCATCCTGACCGTGTCGTTCCCGGTGATGGTGCTCACTGCGCTGGTCATCTATCTCGAAGACCGCTCGCCAATTTTCTATTCGCAGGAGCGGGTCGGTCTCGATGGCCGTCCGTTCAATGTGCTCAAGTTCCGCAGCATGCGCAATGACGCTGAAAAAGGCGGCAAGCCGCAGTGGGCGGCGCAAAACGATCCGCGCGTCACCCGCGTGGGCAACTTCATCCGCAAGACCCGGATCGATGAATTGCCGCAGATTCTGAACGTGTTCAAGGGCGAGATGAGCTTTGTCGGCCCGCGTCCGGAACGGCCTTATTTCGTCGAGCAACTCATCGATGTGGTGCCTTATTACAACGTACGTCACAGCATCAAACCCGGTATTACCGGCTGGGCCCAGGTTCGTTACGGCTATGGCGCATCGGCGGACGACGCCTTGCAGAAGCTGCAATACGACCTGTACTATGTAAAGAACAACAGTCTGTTCCTGGATATCCTGATCCTCATCGATACGCTCAAGGTCGTTCTGTTCCGCAGCGGTCGTTAATGCGAATGTGCGCGCGCAAGCCACGCTTGCGCGGGCGTTGGATGGCTGCCCTGATGGATGGTGCACATTGACCAGTATCGCAACCTACAGCTATTTGATCGCTGCCCTGGCGTTCGCGTTCCTCAGCCTGATGCTGATGACGCGCTGGCGCAGCCGTACCCAGGCGACGGCCATCACCATCGCGGCCCTGGCCAGCCTGGCCTGGAGCGCCACCATGTCCTGGTCTGCCGCTCATCCGGCGGAATGGTCGGCCTGGAACGATTGCGTCGAGGTCATTCGCAACGGCGCCTGGTCCGCCTTCCTGGTGCTCATGATCGGCAACTACCGCGATCCCGCCAGCAAGCTGCCGCTCAAGCTGACCGGCTGGGCGCTGGCGATGGCCGCCTTCTATCTGGTGTTTTTCCTTGCCACCGCAGCCGGCGCCTGGCATCTGGACTTCCTGCAGCAGGCGGGCCTGATGGCCAATGTCACGGCGCGCGTCGGCAGTGCCGTGCTGGGCATCGTGCTGGTCGAGCAGTTGTACCGCAACAAGCCACCGGCCGAGCGCTGGGCCATCAAGTTTGCCTGCCTGGGCATCGGCGGCATGTTTGCCTATGATTTTTACTTGTACAGCAACACCATGCTGTTCCACCAGATCGATATCGACATCTGGGCCGCGCGCGGTGTGATCAATGCGCTGACCGTGCCCTTGATTGCCATTTCCATGAGCCGCAGCGCCACCTGGTCGTCCGAAATGGCGCTGTCGCGGCGGGTGATGTTCCATTCGGCAGCCTTGTTTGGCTCGGCGATCTATCTGCTGGCCATGGGTTCGGCTGGCTACTATCTGCGCTACGTGGGCGGCAGCTGGGGCACGGTAATGCAAGCGGCCTTCCTGTTCGGGGCCTTGATTCTGCTGGTTGTCATTCTGTTCTCCGGCACCTTCCGTGCCTGGCTCAAGGTCTTCATCAGCAAGCACTTTTACAGCTACAACTACGATTATCGCGAAGAATGGCTGCGCTTTACCCGCACTTTGTCGGAAGATGGGCCAGGACTTGGCGTGCGCACCATTCAGGCGGTGGGCGAACTGGTCGAAAGTCCGGGCGGCGTTCTGTTTCTGCGTGCCGAAAGCGGCGCCTTTGAACCGGCTGCCTATTGCCAGGTGCCGGCGCGGGTGGTGAGCGAGGCACCCGATTCGCGGTTTTGCCGCTTTCTGGAAACCAAGCAGTGGGTAGTTGATCTGCAAGAATACG
The DNA here is from genome assembly GCF_900129765.1 of Massilia sp. CF038. Lineage (GTDB taxonomy): Bacteria > Pseudomonadota > Gammaproteobacteria > Burkholderiales > Burkholderiaceae_D > Telluria_A. Next base: position 178,430 of record NZ_FQWU01000003.1, on the reverse strand, counting down.
ATGCCAATCCCGCCATGTACGAAGACGTGCCGATGCCGGACTGGCTGAACCAGTTCCAGCGCCGCTGGCTGGTGGTTCCGCTCATGATGCAAGGCAAGCTGTTCGGCTTCATGCTGCTGACCCAGCCGCGCAGCCCGGTGCCGCTGAACTGGGAAGTGATCGATCTGCTCAAGATTGCCGGCAGCCAGGCCGCCAGCTACCTGGCCCAGCAGGAAGCGGCGAACGCCCTGATGGTGGCGCGCCAGTTCGAGTCCTTCAATCGCATGTCCACCTTTGTGGTGCACGATCTCAAGAACCTGGTGTCGCAATTGTCGCTGCTCATTCCCAATGCCGAGAAGCACCGCAACAATCCAGAGTTCCAGCGCGACATGCTCGACACCGTCAAGCATTCGGTGCAGAAAATGACCCTGCTGCTGCAGCGCCTGTCGCGCAACGAGTCGCCCGAGCAACTGGCGCCTCTGCCACTGGACCAGGTTCTGCGTCAGGCGGTGGCGCTCAAGGCGGCGTTCGAGCCCCATCCGCTGGTCGACGTCAAGCAGGCCGGGCTGCAGGTGCTGGCCGACCGCGAACGCCTCGAGCGCGTGCTGGGCCACTTGATCCAGAACGCCATCGAAGCCACGCCCAAGGATGGCACGGTCACGGTGGCCCTGGTGCGCGACGACGCCAACGCGCTGATCACCATCACCGACACGGGCGAAGGAATGAGTGAAGAATTCATTCGCGAACGCCTGTTCAAACCCTTCGAAACGACCAAATCCGCCGGCATGGGCATTGGCGTATTCGAAAGCCGCGAGTACATTGGCGAATTGGGCGGCAAGCTCGATGTCGTCAGCGTGCCCGGCGAAGGCACCACCTTCCATGTCATTTTGCCGCTCCACCAACACGAAGCGCAAACGCTCGATTTCGCCGTATAAGGCCAGAGGATTGCTGTGACCCAAAGTAAACAAAAGCTGCTCATCATCGAAGACGACCCGGGACTGCAAAAGCAGTTGCGCTGGAGTTTTGACGCCTACGATGTGGTGGTCGCCGGCGACCGCGAAAGCGCGCTGGCCCAGATTCGCCGCCACGAACCGGCGGTTGTCACCATGGACCTGGGCTTGCCGCCCGACCCGGACGGCTCGACCGAAGGCCTGGCCACGCTGCAGCAGATCCTGGCGCTGGCGCCGGCCACGCGCGTGATCGTGCTGACCGGTAACCAGGACCACGCCAACGCGGTCAAGGCGATTGCCCTGGGCGCCTATGACTTCCACCAGAAGCCTTGCGACAGCGAAGTGCTGGGCCTGGTGCTGCAGCGCGCCTTCTTCCTGCACGCGTTGCAGCAGGAAAACCAGCGCATGCTGCAGCTGCAGGCTGATTCGCCCATGACTGGCCTGATCACACGCGACGCCGGCATGCAGAAGGTGTGCCGCATGATGGAGAAGGTCGCACCCACCACGGCCTCGGTCATGGTGCTGGGCGAAAGCGGCACCGGCAAGGAAGTGCTGGCGCGCGCGCTGCATCAGCTCTCGCCGCGCGCGAACAACCGCTTCATGGCCATCAATTGCGCCGCGATTCCCGAAAATCTGCTCGAGAGCGAATTGTTCGGCTACGAAAAAGGCGCGTACACGGGCGCCGCCAAGCAAACCAAGGGCAAGGTCGAACTGGCCCACGGCGGCACTTTCTTCCTCGATGAAGTGGGCGACCTGCCCATGGCGCTGCAGGCAAAGCTGCTGCGCTTTTTGCAGGAACGCGTGATTGAGCGCGTGGGCGGGCACGAAGAAATTCCGGTCGATGTACGCATCGTCTGTGCGACCCACCAGAACCTGAAAGACCTGACCGCTGCCGGCCGCTTCCGCGAAGACTTGTACTATCGCTTGTCCGAGATCGTGGTCACCATTCCGCCGCTGCGCGCGCGCCTTGGCGACGCGGCCCTGCTGGCCCACCATTTCAAGAACAAGTTCAGCGCGCAGGAGTCGCGTTCGGGCTTGCATTTCTCGTCCGAAGCCATGAGCGCCATCGAAACCTATGGCTGGCCCGGCAACGTGCGCGAAATGGAAAACTGCATCAAGCGCGCCGTCATCATGACGGACGGCCCGCAGATCAGCGCCGACGATCTGGGCCTGTCAGCCGCCGCGCCCGAAGACGAGCCGCTCAACCTGCGCCAGGTGCGTGACGAGGCCGAGCACAAGGCGCTGATCAAGGCACTGGCCCGGGTCGATGGCAACATCGTCAAGGCATCCGAACTGCTGGGGATCAGCCGCCCCACCATGTACGACCTGATGAGCCGTCACAACATCAAGACGGGGACCTGATCCCGATGGCACGCGCGCTGCGCTGGCTGGCCGCTCTGCTGCTGCTTGGCCTGCTCGCTGCCGGCGTTGCTGCCTTCGTTTTGCAGCAGCAGAGTGTCACGCCGCGTGCGCTCGCGCCCTACATCGAAAAACGCAGTTCCGGACATAACCCCCTCATTACCGGGCTTGGCCAGTGGAGTGCCGACCTGCTGGTGCGGCTCGACCGCGGCGACGTGGTCGGCGGCGCCCCTGCCATCGGCGGCGTGGGCGCGCGTGCCGCGGCGGTGCCCGCGCCAGCAGCCGGCACCGTGCGGCTGGTCTCCACCAGCGACGATGCGCGCCGCGCGCTGGCCGAAGCTGCACCTGGCGACGTCATCACCTTCCTGCCCGGCGTGTACCGCTTCGAGCGCACCCCGCTGACAGCTGGCCGCGCCGGTACCGCCCTGGCACCGATCGTGGTGCGCGCCGCCGCGCCGGGCAGCGTCACCATCGAGATGGACCTGGCCGAAGGATTTCAGGTCAGTGCCCCGCACTGGTATTTTGAAAATCTGACCATTCGTGGCACCTGCAAGGTGCAGGCCAATTGCGAGCACGCCTTCCACGTGGTGGGCGCCGCGGCCGACTTCAGAGCGCGTAACAACACCATTGTCGACTTCAACGCGCATTTCAAAATCAATGGCATGCGCGGCCAGTTTCCCGACCATGGCCGCATCGAGGACAATACCCTGCGCAACGACAGCGTGCGCGAGACCATGAATCCGGTCACGCTGATCGACCTGGTGGCCGCCAGCCACTGGCGCATCCGGCGCAACCAGATCAGCGACTTCGTCAAAGGATCGGGGGACCGCATCAGCTACGGCGCCTTCGCCAAGGGCGCGGGCAGTGACAATATCTTTGAACAGAACCTGGTGCTGTGCGAAGCGCGCCTGCAAGGCTTGCCTGGCCAGCGTGTCGGCCTGTCGCTGGGCGGCGGCGGCACCGGCAAGGACTACTGCCGTGACAAGCGCTGCATCGTGGAGCAGGAAAAATCGGAAATTCGTGCCAACCTCATTTCAGCCTGTTCCGATGATGGCATCTACATCAACAGCGCCGCGGCCAGCAAGGTCACGCACAATACGCTGCTCGATACGGGCGGCATCCAGGTCCGCTTCCCGGCCAGCAGCGCCGATATCGAGGGCAATCTGATTGATGGCGACATCCGCGCGCGCAATGGGGGCGCGGTGCGTCTGATCGATAACAAGACCACGCCAATTGCGCTGCTGTATGCGGGCTACCATCCGGTGCGAAGCCTGTTTGCCAACCCGGCAGCATTCAATTTTTCATGGAGTGGCGAACCGCCCAGGCGCGAACGGGGCGCCGACTTTGTGCCGGACCTGTGTGGCGCGGTCCGCGCCACCACGCTCTCTTACGGGGCGTTCGACGACATTGCTGCCTGCTTCGTTCAGAAGGACTGAACCCAGTCAGCGGTCCAGCGGGCGACCTGTTCGCTCCACTCCGCGCGCGAAAACGTATGGTCGGCTTTCGGCAGCGCGTGCCGCGTTACGCGCGGGGGCTGCATCAGCTGCTGCCACTTGTCCGAGGCGCCGGCCAGGTCCTCGAACTCGCGCGCAGTCAGATCGGCGCCGCTCAGAATCACCAGCGATTTGCCCTTGAATTCGGCCATGGCTGCGTGCATGCGGTCGGGCAGGGCGCCCGATGCCGGCTTGGCCGCGGCCGCACCCACAAGGCGGAACAGCGACGCCGCTGCCGCACGCACATTGAATCTGCCGCTGACGATTTTTTTCCAGAAGGCGCCCTCGAGCAGGCGCCCCCGGTAGTAATGCTTGATCGTGGCCTTGGCCGCGCCGGCGTCGGTGCGCACCCAGGGATTGAGCAGGACCAGCGCACCGACGCGGGCGTCGTTGCGTGCATACAGCATGGCCGCGGAGGCGGCGTCGCACAGGCCCCACAGCACCACTTCTTCGAGCTGCGGCACTTGCTGAAAAAAGGTATCGATTGCGGCGCGCAGGTCCTCGCCCACGTCCTCGAAGTCGCGCATGGCGCCTTCGCTGTCGCCCATGCCGCGGTAGTCAAAGCGCATGCAGGCTACGCCCGCACCAGCCAGGCTGCGCGCCAGCAGCGTGAACTGGCGATGGCTGCCGGCCCGGTACTGTGGTCCACCGACCACCACCAGTACGCCACGTTTGTGCGGTACAGCCGGTACGTGCGCGACGCCGTACAGCCAGTTGCCGGCGCAGGCAAAGGTCAGTGCGCGCTGTTCAGACATGCTGTGCATCCGTGAGCATTGCGCAGGTGGCTGCGATCAGTTCCGGGCATTCGGCAATTTCCTGGGTTGACCAGAAGGCGGCGCCAGCCACCTTGACCGGTGGCTGCTGGCCCCATGTTTGTGCCACGCGCCCTGCGGCCGGCGGCAGCGGGCGCTCGGCGGCAGCCACGATCTCAATCCAGTGGGTCGGGCATGCCGGTGCCAGTTGCGCCGCATCGAGTGCATCGATACGGGCGGCCAGTTGCGGAGCCAGTTCGTAACCGGCGATTTCCAGTGCGTGGCCTGCGTCGAGTTCAGCGCGCAGGGCCTTGGTACCGCCGCTGTTTGCACCCTCGTCCAGCATGTCGTTGGCAACTCGCAGGCGCAGGAATTGCGTCAGGTAGCTCGCGCCTTGCAGAACCGGCTGCCATAGCAGCAGTTGCGGCACCGGATTGGTGTGGGCATGCTCCAGCGCGAGCAGGGCGCCCAGGCGCAGGCCCCACAAACCGGCCGGACGGCCCAGTTGCTGCCCCAGCCAGGCACGCGCTGCGGCCAGGTCCGCGTGCCACTGCTCCCAACGGGCCTGGCCGAAGTCGCCATCGCTGTCGCCACAGCCGTACAGGTCGATCTGCAGCACGCCGTAGCCGGCCGCTGCCAGCGCGCGCGCCTGCAAGGCCGCCATGCGGCGCGATTTGTTCATTTCTTCGGCAAACGGATGGACGTAGACCAGCGCCCCGCGGCACGCCCCCACGGGGGCGTGGTACAGGCAGTAACGCTCTCCCGGCGGCACCGCCAGGAAAAATGCATGCGCGGGCGCGTGATCAGGCATCGTCAAGCCAGTTTGGCGGCCACAAAGTCGGCCAGGCTGCCCAGCGTTTCAAAGGTGGCTGCGCCGATTTCGTCGTCTTCGACGGTGATGCCGAAATGTTCTTCCAGCGCGGTAATCAGGTTCACCACTGCCATCGAATCGAGCTCCGGAATGCTGCCCAGCAGAGTGGACTGCGCGTTCAGGGACTGGCCTTGCGGGCCCAGTGCGAGTACGTCGATCAGGATTTGCTTTACATCGTCAAGATACATGGTCTTCTTTCGGGGTGCGGCTGCGGCGCGACTGCCACAGAGCGTGCAGGCGGCCCAGGGCCGGCCAGCGGTAGTAATTAACATGGTACAGAGTGCGCACCTCGTCGGTCCAGCGCGTGTGCCACTCCATCACCTTGCCATAAAATTCGAGCCGTGCGAAGCGGCCACTGTCAAACAGGCTGCGGCAGGCTTCTTCGCGCATCAGCAGCGTCGGCGACAGGCTTTTTGGCACACTCTCGTCGTAGGTGGTCTTGAGTACGATGATCTGCTGCGCATCCTCGATGCACAGGTCCATTGCCACCAGCTGCTGATCAAACCAGTAGCGGTAGATACTGCCTGCGTCACGCCGGCAGAAGCCTTCGAGCATGGCGCGGTAATAGCGGCCCTGATCGTTGTCGGCGCTGACGGCGGTGCCGCCGCCAGCCTTCCAGCCGGCGCTCTCGAGACGGCCGTAGTCGGCCACGGCTGCAGCCACATCCTGCGCGCTGCGGCTCACTTGCATGCGCAACGCGACACCATCTTTCTCCAGCTTGGCGCGCTGCTTTTTCAGGTTGCTGCGCAAATTCTTGCCGCGCGCATTCCAGTAGTCGTCGAAGCTGCCGCGCAGGGTGATTTTGGCGGTATCGATGTAATCCATGGTGCGCAGCTGGCTCGATGGTGCGGGCCGTGGCAGCAGGTCGGGGTCGCACTGGGTCAGGCCGAACACCAGCGGCACACCTGGCAGCGCACCCATCAGCGTTTCCAGCAGGGGCGCCAAGGCCAGATCGTGCGCCTGCAGCCACAGTCCGATGGGGGCCTGCGCCGGCTGAAAGCTGGCCCAGCGGCCCTTGCCCTGCGGCGTAATGACAGCCATGGCGATGGTGCGGCCCCCATCTTCGCAATGGGCCAGCAGCTCCACGCCGCTGCCAAATTCAGTCAGCAGCGGCGCCACAAACTCGTATGCCAGCATGGGGGAGGCCTGGCATTGGGCATGCAGCGCATTCCATGCGTTCGCGTGCGCGCCAAACTCGCTTGCCGGTGTGAGGCGCCACTTCATGTGCATACCGCCTTGTCAATGGCGTCAATCAGCCACGCCATTTCGTCCGGTTGCAGTTCCTGGTGACACGGAAAGCCCAGCACGTGGCGTGACAGGTGCACACTGTTGGCGCACACGCTGGCATCAACGCCCGGCCACAGCGTCTCGGCAAAGCGCGTCATCGGCACGCCCGCTGCCAGCAGGCGCTGGACCAGTGGCTCGGGATCGTCCACCAGCAGTGGAAACAGCCAGGGGCAGGTCCCTTCGGGCAGTTGTGCGTGCAGCGGGCGGCAGCCTGGCAGGCTGCCCAGGGCATTGGCCAGTTCGGTGTAATTGGCCCGCCGCCGCACCACGATGCGGCCGTGCGAGGCATGCCCCAGCACTTGGCGCGAAAAGAACGAGGAGCGCTTGTCAAGCCAGCGCGGATCGAATTCGTAGCTGCTGTCGGACGATGATGGCGTCAGGGCGGGCGCACCGCCCCGTTTGACCAGGCGCCAGACCAACGCCTTCACGCGCAGCGGCAGCCACAAGGCCGCGTGCACCAGCGGCAGACGGCGCCAGGAAAAACTGTTTTCCAATGCGTTGAGTGCCGCTTTGGCTTCGAACCCCAGGCCGGCCGAGTGGGGCGCGGGAGTCGTCAGCGCGTGGCGCGCCGACACCAGGGCGCCGCCTTCGTAAATGGGAAAAAATTTCATGCTGCTGGCAATGGCGTAGTCGCCCCAGGAGCCCAGCGAACGGCCGCCGTGGCGCCCAAAAAAGGCATGGGCGCAGTCTTCCAGCAAGGCGATGCCGTGGCGGTCGCAAAATGCGCGCACGGCCGCCAGCGGCTGGGGAAAGCCGAAATAGCTGGTCACCATGATGGCTTTGACCGAGGCATCGAGCTTGCTGGCCACATCGGCCAGATCGATGGCCGCATCGGCGCCAACCTTGTAGAACTGCGGACGCGCGCCACAGGCAAGGACCGGCGCCACCATCGACATGCTGTGGTAGGCCGGTACCAGCACGCTATCGCCGGCGCGGATGCCCATTTCACGCAAGGCGAGGGCAATTGCAATGCGCCCGCTGGTAACCAGGCGCACGGCGCCGGCATCGAGCACCGAGGGCGGCTGCGGCAAGCCGCCGGAAACAAACGACGCGCGCGACAGGACTGGTGCGAGCGGAACCCGTGGACGTCCTGTGGCTGGTGGGGCAATCGTTGTGAGCATCATTCAGTATAAACGGTGCAAGCCCGGTTGGTCGAGGTGTTAAGATGACACCTTTGATGTGCCCGAAAAACAGGGTTTTAATGAGCGACCTGGTTCACGACTTCATCTTCTGTTCGGCGCGCCGTACGCCTGCCGCGCCGGCCCTCGCTTACGGCGCCGCGCGGCTCGATTATGCCGCTCTGGCCCAGGCCGTGGCGGACGCTTCGCAGACGCTGCTGGGCGCCGGCATCGGGCGCGCGGAACGGGTCGCCGTGTATCTGGAAAAGCGCATCGAAACCGTCGCTGCCTGCTTCGGCGCCAGCCTGGCCGGTGCCGTCTTTGTGCCGGTCAATCCCCTGCTCAAGGCCGAGCAGGTGGCGTACATCCTGGCCGACTGCAACGTGCGTGTCCTGGTCACCTCGGTCGAGCGCCTGCGGCTGTTGCTGCCAGTGCTGGCCAGCTGCCCCGATCTGCGCACCGTGCTGCTGGCCGGCGCGCCGGCCGACATCCCGCAGGTGCCCGGCCTGACGATCCGCCCGTGGGAAGCAGGCGCGGGTAGCGCACAGCCGCACCGGGTGATCGACACCGACATGGCCGCCATCCTCTACACATCGGGCAGCACCGGCAACCCCAAGGGCGTGGTGCTGTCGCACCGGAACATGGTGGCCGGCGCCGTCAGCGTGGCCAGCTATCTGGCGCTCACACCAGCCGACCGGGTCCTGGCCGTGCTGCCGCTCAGTTTTGACTACGGCCTGTCCCAGCTGACGACCGCTTTCCATGCGGGCGCCAGCGTGGTCCTGATCAATCATCTGTTTGCGCGCGATATCGTCAAGGCGGTGCAGGAAGAAGCCATTACCGGCCTGGCCGCCGTGCCCCCTTTGTGGATGCAACTGGCGCCGCTGGCCTGGCCTGCCAACTGCAGCTTGCGCTATCTGACCAATTCGGGCGGCGCCATGCCGCAGCCCACCGTTGCTGCCCTGCGCGCGGCGCTGCCCAATGCCGACCTGTTTCTCATGTACGGACTGACCGAAGCGTTTCGTTCGACCTATCTGCCGCCGTCGGAACTGGCGCGCCGCCCGGACTCGATGGGCCGCGCCATTCCCAATGCCGAAATCATGGTGGTGCGGGCGGATGGCAGCCGCTGCGATCCGAACGAGCCGGGTGAACTGGTGCACCGTGGCGCGCTGGTCGCGCTGGGTTACTGGAACGATCCCGCCAAAACGGCCGAGCGCTTCAAACCCGCGCCCGGCCAGGACCCGGCGCTGCCGCTGCAGGAGATTGCCGTCTGGTCGGGCGACACTGTGCGCCAGGATGCGGAAGGCTTCCTGTATTTTGTGGGCCGCAGCGACGAAATGATCAAGGTTTCTGGCTACCGCATCAGCCCGACCGAAATCGAAGAGGTGGTGCACGCCACAGGCCTGGTCAGTGAAGTGGTGGCGTTTGGCGTGCCGCACCCCGTGCTGGGGCAGGCCATCGTCGTGCTGGCAGTGGCAAGCGGCACCGATGCCGATGCCTTGCTCAAGCACTGCCAGCGCCGCCTGCCTGCCTATATGGTGCCGGCCCATATCGCGCTGCATGCCGGGACCTTTCCGCGCAACCCGAACGGCAAGATCGACCGCAAGCTGCTGCGCCTTTCCTATACAACGCTGTTTGAAAGTACCCCCACACCATGAGCGGTTCCAAGCCGGTGCACGCACCGCAGACCCAGTTCCCTGTCATTGACGACTGCCTGCAAGTGGGCGGCATGCCGCTCACGCGGCTGGCGCAGCGGGTGGGCAGCACGCCGTTTTATGCCTATGACCGCGCGCTGCTCAGCAAGCGGGTGGCCCATTTGCGCGCCCACCTGCCGCCGCAGGTGGCGCTGCATTTTTCGATCAAGGCAAACCCGATGCCGGCCCTGGTGCAGCATATGGCCACGCTGGTTGACGGCCTCGATGTGGCCTCGGGCGGCGAAATGAAGGTCGCGCTCGATACCGGCATGGCACCAGGCCGCATCAGCTTTGCCGGTCCCTGCAAGTCGGATGCCGAACTGTCGCAGGCACTGGCTGCCGGGGTGTGCGTTAACATCGAATCGGAGCGCGAAATTCGCGTACTGGCCGCGCTGTCGCAACAATCCGGCGTCGGCGCGGCGGCGGTATTGCGGGTCAATCCGGACTTCGAATTGCGCTCATCGGGCATGAAGATGGGCGGCGGTGCCAAACAGTTCGGCATCGACGCCGAACAGGTGCCGGCCATGCTGGCGCTAGCGCACGGCGCCGGTATCGAGATTCGCGGTTTTCAGATTTTCAGCGGCTCGCAAAGCCTGAAGGCCGACGCCATCATCGACGCCCAGTCGCAGACGGTGGAACTGGCACTGCGTCTGGCGGCCGAGGCACCGGCGCCGATTCGCGCACTGAATATCGGCGGCGGCTTTGGCATTCCGTACTTTCCTGGCGAAGCCGCGCTCGATATCGCCCCCATTGGTGCCCACTTGGCGCAGCTGCAGCAGCAGGTCGCCAGCGCACTGCCGCAGGCGCAGCTGGCCATTGAACTGGGACGCTATCTGGTGGGTGAAGCGGGTGTGTACGTGGCCCGGGTAATCGACCGCAAGGTCTCGCGCGGCCAGGTGTTCCTGGTGACGGATGGCGGTCTGCATCACCACCTGGCAGCATCGGGTAACTTCGGCCAGGTGATTCGCAAGAACTATCCGGTCGTGATTGGCAACCGCGTTGCGCAACAACCCGATTCGCCGGCCTATGTGGTCGGTCCCTTGTGCACACCGCTTGATCTGCTGGCAGACAAGATGGACCTGGGCCACGCCCAGGTGGGCGACCTGGTGGTGGTGTTCCAGTCGGGCGCTTATGGCCTGTCGGCCAGCCCCGCCAGCTTCCTCAGCCATCCGCAGGCAGCTGAAGTACTGGTCTGACGCTTACGCTGCCTGTTTGCGAATGCCTGCCGTGTGCAGGAATTCCAGCAGCAGCTTGCGGTTGAACAGCCAGGTAAAGCCGGTGTAGGCCACCGCGCCCAGTGCGATGTAAGCCACCAGCAGCACGCCTGGTGCAAAGCGGCCCCTGAGTGCCATATCGGCGCCAAAAATCACGATGAACATCAGCAGACTGCAGATCGTGGTCGGGCGCAGAGCGTCGACGACAGCGCCAACCCGCATGTCAATTAGCCGCAGCGGCACGGCAAAATAATGGTAGCTGAGCAGCAGGGTGGCAATGGTGAAGCCTGCTGCCACGCCAATGATCCCCCACTGCAGGCCGATGACCAGACCGGCGATCACGAACAGATTGGTGAACACGCCCCAGCGCAGCTGCAGATCGGCGCGGCCCATCGCCATGAAGATCGATCCGGTGGTGGTGGTGATGGAGCGGATCGCGGCGACTGGTGCAAACAGGGCCAGCAGGGTGATCACGGGCGTCCATTTGGGACCGAACACAGTCATCACGAACGGCTCGCGCGTGGCCAGCAATCCCAGCATGAGCGGGAAAGTGATAAAGGCAATCGCCTCGGCCGAGCGCAGGAAGGCTTGGCGGAAGCGTGGCAGATCGTCCTGTGCGCGTGCGTAAAACGGCAGCATGACTTTGCCGAAGACGGCCGAAATGGCTTGCATCGGGAAGGTCATCAGCTTGTAGGCAAGGTCGTAGTAGCCCAGCGCTTCACTGCCCAGGTAGCGCCCGATCAGGAAGTTGTCGACGTTTTGCGCGAAGTAAAAGAAGACGTTGAAGACTGCCAGATTCAGGCTGTAGCTCATCACCGAGCGCACTTCGCCCCAGTGGAACATGAAGCGTGGACGCCAGCTGCTGACGAACCAGATCAGCACCAGGAACACGGCGCTGTTGGCCACCACCTGGTACACCAGGCTCCATACGCCATGGCCAAGCAGGGCGCCGCCAATGCCGACCGTGTACGACACAGCCGCTGCCGCCACTTCGATCTTGGCCAGGGTGATGAAGCGCATCTGGCGCTGCATCAGGCCATTGTGCACGATGGTCAGGGCCGACAGCAGGAACGATACCGACATGGCCATCAGCACCGGCGTGACGCGCGGCTCTTTGTAGAAGGCCGCTACCAGCGGCGCGCAGGCGATGGTCACCCCAGTGGCGAGCACGCCGAAGCCGACGTTAAACCAGAAGATGCTGGAGAACAGATCGTCGCTGACTTCCTTGCGCTGAATCAGCGCCGCGCCCGTGCCCAGGTCCTTGAAAATATCGATGAAGCCCAGCACCACGGCGGCCATGGCGACCAGGCCAAAGTCTTCCGGCAGCAGCAGGCGCGCCAGAATGATATTGACCAGCAGCGACAGGATGCGGCGGCCAAAGGTTGATACCGACGTCCACTTGATCCCGCTGACGACGTCTGCTTCAGACGCCATTGCCGACCGCCTGGTTGAGCACTGCCGCCAGCTGGCTTGCCCGGTGGGTGCGCGACGAGGATGCGATCAGTTCTTCGGTGGCGACGTAGGCGCGTTCGCTGCGCACCTCGTCCAGAAAGCGTTCCAGCACCGGCAGAATGGCCTCGCAGCTGTCCATCGATGCCACGCTGTCAAAGCCGGCGGCGCGCAGTACGCGGCAGGTTTCACCGCTGGTGTCGACCAGGCCGAGGATGGGTTTACGGGCACGGAAGTATTCGTAGATCTTGGCAGGAATCTGGGTGTTGAACGGTGTACCCTGGAACACCACCAGCGCGTCGGCAGCCAGCATTTCGGACAGGGCGGCGCGGTAAGGCACCGGTGGCTCGACAGCCACAATGTCGGTCACGCCGCATTTGTCGACCATGCCCTGGACTTCGTCGATCTCGCCTGGCGCGCGCAGGACCACGCGCAGCGTGTCGGCGCTGACCTTGCCGCCGGCCTTGAGCGCAGCAATGGCTTGCAGGAAGGGGGACGGGTCGCGCCCGGTCTGATACAGCACGCCGCTGTGAATGAGCGTGATGCGCGTGCCCGGTTTGGTCGGTACCGGTTCCTGGTCGCCGAAACCGTCTTCGTCGTAGCCGTTTTCGATCACGTGGAATTTCTCGGGTGCCAGCATCGGAAAGCGCTCGCGGTAGGAGTCGCGTGCGCTATGGGTGGTGAACACGGCCGCCGAGCAGCGCATGATGGTTTCGCGTTCGATCCAGGCGTAGATCTTGCGCTGCGGGCGCGACACCGGATACGAACTTTGCAGCATGGGATCGCGGAAGTCGGCCACCCAGGGCAGACCGGTCATGCGGTGCAGGGCAAGCGCGATCAGGTGCGAGGTCGCGATCGGGAAGGTGGACCACAACACTTGCGGCTTGTATTTGCGAATCAGCGACAGGCCGGTCGGCACGGCCGCAAACCACCACGAAATCCAGCGGTCGGGCAGGGCCAGTGCTTCGGGATAGCGGCCCTTGATGCCGATATGGCGCTTGGTGTCGAGCGCAAAGGCGCGCCGGACCACCAGCTGCTGCGGCACGCTGGCCAGCTGCGATGGATTTTGCACGCTGTAGGCACGCGGACTGGCCGACAGCACCATCGGCTCCCAGCCATTGGTGCCCAGATGGCGCGAAAAACTCAGCGTGCGCTGGATGCCACTGCTGGCCGCCTGCGGCGGAAAGTGAAATGCGGTGAGTAGTACTCTGTTATTCATGACTGGTTGTTTTCCGTGGGGCTCTCTACCCGCATGCCCGTCTTGCGGCGCAAGCGCCGGACGGGTCGATGTATGGTCGTGCGTGTGGTACTGGTCATGCGCATGGTCGTAGCGCTCGTCCCATGCCAGCCAGCGCAGCAGGCGCAGGGCGAACAGGAAAGGCGTCTTGTCCCACGGCCGGCTGCGTGGCAGCTGGAAGCGGTCGTGGGTGCTGGTGACGGCGCCCACACTGGTGGTGAAAGCGGCCGTAAATCCTGCTTCTTCGGCCATGCGCGTGTGGCGCTGGTCGAAATCCTTGCCAACTTTACCATTTGGGTAAGCAAACAGGCGCACGGGTTTGCCAATGATGGCTTCCAGGTCCTTTTTACCGCCTGCGATTTCCACGCGCGAGCTGTCGTCGTCCAGACTGGTGAGAATCGGATGCGAAATCGTGTGCGCGCCAATCTCGATGCCGGCGCGGTCCAGGTTGATGACCATTTGCGGGGTGAGCATCAAGCCGTTGTCGATGTCTTCGCCCACCAGCGCATCGAGCCGCTTGATCAGCTCCAGGCGCGCCTTGGGCGGCAGGTACTTGGACGCTTCGGTCAGTTTGCCGACAGTTTGCTTGCGGTCGCCCAGGCTGGCCAGCGAATACGCGCCCAGTCCCAGTTCGGACAGGTCAAGCTGACCGGCCGGCAGGTTCTGCACCGCTTCGATGATGCGGTCGTTCCACATGCTGCCGCCACCAATGTAGCCGGTGGTGACGAACACGGTGGCTGGCAGTTTGTATTCCTTCAGAATCGGCAGCGCCAGATCGTGCACCGAGCGGTAGCCGTCGTCGAAGGTGATGCAGACCGCGCGTGGCGGCATGCGTCCGGTCCCCAGCAGGGCGATTGCCTCGTGCAGTGGCAGCACGTTGAAGCACTTGGCCAGTGTGGCCATCTGCCAGCGGAAGGTGGCCACATCGGGCTCGGATTCGAGCAGCGGGTCCTTGTGCTCCAGGATGCGGTGGTAATTCACCACGCACAGGCGCTCGTTGCCCTTGCCGCTGCGGGCGAACAAATTGCCGGCACCGCGGATCAGGCTTTGCTGCAGACCGTTCAAGGCATCAGGCATGCTCTGGCACTCCCTCTTTCGCCAGTATGCGCCGGAACAGGGCCAGCTGGCCAGCGGTCGTCGCGTCCCAGCTGAAACGCTCGGCATAGCGGCGCGTGGCAGCGCGGTCGGGGTAGGCGCTGCGTAGCGCATTGACAGCGTCGGCCACGCCGCGCGCACTGCGTTCGCTCATGAGCAGACCCGCCTCGGGTGCCGCCACCACTTCGGGCGTGCCCCAGACGCGGCTGGCGATGACGGGGGTGCCGCATGCCATCGATTCGAGCAGCACATTGGCCCAGCCTTCGCGCTCGGACGGCAGCACCAAGGCGTCGGCGGCGCCATAATAGTCGCGCAGCTGGTTTTGCGGCAGCGCGCCCAGGAAGCGCACGCGCCCGGCCACGCCTTCGCTGTGCGCCAGTTGTTCCAGCATGGCGCGGTCAGGCCCATTCCCGGCCAGCAGCAGCTGCACATCGGGCAGCTGGGCCAGGGCGCCAATGGCCAGCGCCTGCGCCTTGACGGGCACAAGGTGGCCCACCGCGAGCAAAGTAAAGCCGTTCAAACCCAGGCGCGCGCGCACTGCATCGCGCTCGACCGGCTGGAACAGCTGCAGGTCGACGCCGTTACGCAGCGAGACAACCTTGGCGCCATCGACGCCCATGCGCAGCACTTCATCGCGCAGCGCATCGCACACCGTAATCACGCCGGCAGCCTGGCGCGCGGCCCAGTCGATCTGGGCACGCGGCTTCGGAAACGAGGGAATCAGGGTGATGTCGGAGCCGCGCGCCGTGATCACCACCGGCTTGTTGAAATACTGGCCCAGCAGCGCTGCGGCCACGCCATCAGGGTAAAAGTAATGGGCGTCGATCAGGTCGAAATCGAAGCCTTCGGCGATCATGCGCGCGATGACCGGGCGCACGGCATTGGCCAGCAGCTTCGGGGCCATGTTCATGCCGATTTTCGGCAGCACGGGGTAACGCGGGTGCAGCACCGGCACGCCGGAGCGCATTTCGGCTGCCGGCGCACGCGCGTGCGCGCTGTAGCTGCCAAAGCGCGGATGCTTGAACGGGAACCAGGGCACGGGTGCCACCACGCGTGCTTCGACCTGGCCGCTGGCGACCAGGTGGCGCAGGCGCGTCTCGACAAAAATGCCGTGGCCGGGCTTTTCCGCGTTCGGGAACAGCGTGCTGAACGTCAAAATCTTCATGCAGTCTGCTGCCCCGTCAGGCGGCCGTAGATCGCCTTGTAGCGGGCTACGCTGACTGGCCAGTTGCGCTCCGTTTCAACAAAATGGCGCCCGGCCGCGCGCAGCGCTGGCCATTGCTGCTGGCCGGCGAGCAGCTCGCCCACGTTTTCGGCCAGCGATTGCGGATCGTCCGACTTGAACAGCACCCCGGTTTTACCATGTTCGATCAGTTCCAGGTGCCCGCCCACGTCGGAGGCGGCCAGCACGCGGCCCTGGGCCATCGCTTCGAGCGGTTTGAGCGGCGTGACCAGGTCAGTCAGGCGCATCGACAGGCGCGGGTAGACCAGGACGTCGAGCAGGTCGTAGTAACGCGCCACCTGATCGTGCGGCACGCGGCCGGTAAATACCACCTTGTCTTCGATCTTCAGATCCTTGGCCAGCTGGCGCAGCTGCGCATCCTGGGGGCCGCCGCCGACCAGCAGCACGCGCAGATCGGGCTGTTTCGCGACCATGGCCGGTACCGCGCGCAGCAGGACGTCCAGTCCTTCGTAGGCATAGAACGAGCCGATAAAGCCGATCAGGCGCATGTCCTGCAGGCCCAGTGAACGTTTCAGTTCCAGGTCGGCCAGGCCGCCCACGGCGAACTTGTCGATGTCAACCGCGTTCGGAATCACCGTGACCTTGTCGGCTGCAATGCCGCGCGCGACGATGTCTTTGCGCAGGCCTTCGCAGATGGTGGTCACGGCGCTGGCGTTTTTCAGGGCGTAGGTTTCCAGCGCGCGTGTCAGGCGGTAGCGCAGGCCGTTTTCCTTGGCGGTGCCATGGTCGACAGCGGCGTCTTCCCAGAAGGCGCGCACTTCGTACACCACGGGGATGCCGAATTTTTTACCGGCGCGCAAAGCGGCAACCGCGTTCAGGCTGGGCGAATGGGCGTGCAGCACATCGGGCTTGATTTGCGGGATGATCTGCTCAAGACGGCGCGTCAGGCCGTCAATGACTTCCTTCTGGTTCAGCACAGGCAGCTTGGACAGCGCGCCCGTGCCTTTTGGCGTGCGGTAGAAATGCAGCCCGTCGACGTCTTCTTCCAGTGCGTCGGTCGGGCCTTGCTTGGAGCCAGTCACGTGGAAGGTTTCCCAGCCCAGCGCCTGCTGCTCGCGCAGAATCGATCGGGTGCGGAAGGTGTAGCCGCTGTGCAGCGGGATCGAATGATCGAGTACGTGCAGAATGCGCATCAGTGTGCTCCCGCCGAGGCGCCGTTCTTGCGCAGGAATGCTTCGAACATCAATACCGACCATAGTGTGACGGCGTGGTCCTGGGTGCCGGCTTGGTGTTGTTCGATCATTTGCTTCAGATAGCTTTCATTGAAAATACCGGTCTCCAGAAGCACCGGGTTAAGAACTGCCTTGCGCATCGATTCGTGCAAGGGTCCGCGCAGCCAGTCGCCAAGCGGAATGGTGAAGCCCATTTTTTTGCGGTACAGGATATCGTCGGACAGGAAGGGCTTGAGCGCCTTCTTGAAGATATGCTTGCCTTCGCCGTTGCGCAGCTTGGATGACGATGGCAGCCCGGACACCCATTCCACGAATTGATGGTCCAGCAGCGGCACGCGTACTTCCAGCGCGTGCGCCATGCTGGCGCGGTCGACCTTGGTCAGAATGTCGCCCGGCAGATAGGTTTTCATGTCGATGTACTGGATGACCGAGAGCGGATCGTCGGTCGGCGCATTGGCCGCGTGCGCACGCATCACTTCAATGGCACGGTAGCCTTGCAGGCGCTGGCGGAAGCTGCCCGAAAACAGCTGGTCACGCACGCGGTCCGACTGCACCGACACGCCGTGGAAGTAGCCTTCGACCAGATCGCGCGCCAGTGCTTCAAAGGTGGTCTTGGCGCGGAACATGCGCGGCGCCCAGTCGGCCTTGGGGTAGGTTTTGCCCAGGAAGCCAAACAGCGGTTTGCGCACTGTCAGCGGCAGCATCGAACGCACTTTTTCTTCGCCCATGGCGAAGCGGTGACGCCGGTAGCCGGCAAAGTTTTCGTCGCCGCCGTCGCCCGACAGCGCCACCGTCACGCGCTTGCGTGCCAGTTCGCATACGCGATAGGTGGGAATGGCCGAACTGTCGGCATAGGGTTCGTCGTACAGGCTGGCCAGGGTGTCGACCAGGCCGTAGTCGTCGGACTCCACGGTCTCGCGGTGGTGGTCGGTCTTGTACTGGGCCGCCACCTGGCTGGCGTATTCGGATTCGTCAAAGCGTGGATCATTGAAGGCGATCGAGCAGGTGTTGACCGGTTCCTTGGACAGGCCGGCCATCATGGCCACCACCGCGCTGGAATCGACTCCGCCCGACAGAAAGGCGCCCAGCGGTACATCAGCAATCAGGTGGCTCGATACCGCTTCGCGCAGGCGCGTTACCAGTTCGGCTTCCATCTCTTCGTCGCGCATGGGGGCGTGCGGTGTGAATGGCACGTCCCAATATTTTTTTGGCGCCGGTGCGCTCTGGCCCACCTTGAGCGTCAGGGTGTGGCCAGGTTCGAGCTTGAGCGCACTGGTGAAGATGGTGCGCGGCTCGGGCACATAGCCGTAGGCGAAATAGTCTTCCACGGCGCGCGGATCAATTTCGCGCGACAGGTTGGGCAGGCATAGCAGTGTCTTGAGTTCGGAACCGAAGGCCAGCATGCCGTCCGGCAGGAAGGCATAGTGCATCGGTTTGATGCCAAGGCGGTCGCGCGCCATGAACAGCACTTGCGCGTTGCGGTCCCAGATGGTGAAGGCGAACATGCCGCGCAGGCGCGGCACGCAGGCTTCGCCCCACTGCTCCCAGGCGTGCACGATGACCTCCGTGTCGCAATGGGTGCGGAAGGTGTGGCCCAGTCCCTGCAGCTCGGCCATCAGCGCCTGGAAGTTGTAGATCTCGCCGTTGAATACCACCACCACGCTGTGATCTTCGTTGAACAGCGGCTGCTGGCCGGACGCCAGGTCGATGATCGACAGGCGCCGGTGGCCAAAGCCAACTCCGGGCTCAAGGTGCAAGCCACCTTCGACCGGGCCGCGGTGGAACTGGGCCTCGTTCATCCGGTTCAGCAGGGCGCGGTCGATCTCTCGTCCACCGCGCATATCAAACAATCCGACTATTCCGCACATGGTGTGATGTTTTCTTTTGAATGGGTTTTACTTTTGCACAGGCGCGCATACAGGGCCGTGTAGGCCGCCAGCATGGCGTCGATACTGTATTTGCCGACCACCAGCGCGCGCGCGGCGGCGCCGTGGTGGCGCGCCAGCGCCGGGTCTTCGACGTAGGCTGCCAGGGCGCTGGCCATGGCCTGCGGGTCGCCGGATGGGACCAGGGCGCCGGTGTGGTTTTCGCGTACCAGGTCGGGAATGCCACCGACACGGGTCGATACCACTGGCAAGCCGCTGGCCATGGCTTCAAGCAGGGTGACCGGCGTGCCTTCGGCAATCGAGGACATGGCAAACAGCGAGAACGACTGCATGATCTGGGCAATGTCATTGCGCGCGCCCGTGAGCAGCACCGCGTCGCCCAGTCCGGCCGCGGCGACTTGCCGTTCCAGCGCGCCAAGCAGAGGGCCGGTGCCAACGATGACCAGCTTCATGCGATCGCGCTGGTGGGGCAGCAGGGCGCGCAGGGCGATGAAGGCGTCGATCAGGCAGGCGTGGTTCTTCACGTCCTGGACCCGGCCCACGGTGCCAATGACGAAGCTGTCGTCGGCAAAGCCGAACAGCGACGGTGCGGCAGGCGCGGGTGCGGGTGCAAAGCGGGCGGTATCGACGCCATTGTCGATCAGCAGGACCTTGTCGCGTGCGATGCCGACTTCGCGCAGCAGCCATTGCTGCAAGTCGTCCGAGACGGCCACATAGCAATCGATGAAGGGCGCCAGCAGGCGCCGCAGCAACTGGTGCTTGCGGTTCTTGCCCTGCGGGTCGGCCGCGTCGCGGCCATGTTCGGCGTGCACCCGCACCGGCACGCCGGCCAGGGTGGCCGTGAACGCATATTCGGCGCAGGCCAGATTGTAGGTGTGCAGAATGGTCGGGCGCAGGCGGCGCAGCAGGCGCCACAGGGTGGCGTGGGTGCCCAGACCCAGGCCGGGCTGCTTGTCCAGCGCGATCACTTCGACACCGGGGCGCGTGATGCGGTGGCGGAAGTCGGTGAACTTGGTCAGGCATATGATCGCGTGGCGGTACTGGTCGACCGGCATCTTGTTGATGGCTTCGACGATGAGGGTCTCGAGGCCGCCAAAGTCAAGCACATAGGTCAGGTGGACAATCAGGGGACGTTCGCTCATTGGGTCTTGTCCCATCCGCGCAGGCGCGCCTGCAGCGTGGTCAGGTCGAAGGCCCAGTTGACGCCGATCCTGCGAATGTTAAAGCGGTCCATGCTGGCGTCATTCAAGCCGCCGTAAGCGGAGAAGCAGGCCCCGTAACCGAGTTCGCGCATGGTCTCGATGCGCGCCGGCGTGATGTGCTTCTTGCGTCCATAAGGGAAGGCGATGTAGACCTGTTCCTGACCCAGTTCGGCGCGAATGTCGGCCAGCGAGCCCGCCAGTTCCTCGTGCGCCAGGGCGTCGTCGATCTCGGCCAGGTTGACGTGGTTGCGCGTGTGGCTGCCAAAGTGCAGGCCCCAGTCGCGCATCTGGCGCACCTGGTCCCAGCTCATGTTGTCCAGGCCGAAGCCGAGCGCACGCATGTCGTGGTCAAACGGCTTGTTGTCGCGGATTTTTTCGGTGCTGATGAAGAAGGTGCACGGCACCTGGTGCTTGATCAGTATCGGGGCCGCATGCTCGAAGTTGTCCAGATAGCCGTCGTCGAACGAGACCGCAATTACCGGCTTTTTGGCATGGCGGTCGATGTCGCCTTCGACGATCTGGCGCAGCGACACCACCTGGCAGTTGGCGGCCAGGTAAGCCATGTGCTGGTCAAAGCGCTCGATGCCGATGGTGACGTTGTCGCGGAACTGGTCGCTGACGCGGTGGTACAGCAAAATGATAACGCGCTGCTGGCCGGTCAGGCCGTGCCAGTAATTGATGGCAGGGGTCAGCAGCTGGGCATAACTGCGGAACATCAGATGTTTGGCCAGGCGCTTGGGCGCACTGCCACGCGAAGGATCGCGTGCGGCCAGCTGCGCCTTGACGCGCGCTTCGAGCGCCAGTGTGGGCCGGGTGTTGGTGTTGCCGCCCGCAGGCTGGGCACGGAACTGCGCCGTGCCGGCCACAATCGCGGCCACTGCTTCGGCCACCAGTTCCACCCCGACGCGGTGCAGTTTGATCTGCATGCCGGCCACGGTGGAAAAGGCGTCGACCGGGACCTCGCGCGCGAGCAGAATCTCGCCGGTATCCAGGCCAGCGGCCACCCGGTGCACGGTACAGCCGACGCTGGCCGCGCCTGCGTGCAGTTCCCAGAATGCCGGCGGCATGCCGCGAAAGTCCGGCAGCTTACCCTTGTGCAGATTGATGGTGCCCAGGCGGGGCAGTTCGAACAGTGCGCTTTTCAGAATCGGCGCGCCCAGGGCAATGCCCAGGTCCGCCTGCTGCGATTGCACGAAGGCGCAGGCTTCGGGACCGTTGATGGCGCTGAACTGGCGCACGGCGATGCGCGGGTGGCTGGCCAGCGCAGCCGAGCCGTACATGCGGCCCGGACGGTCCGGACTGGCCACGGGCGATTGACGGCCACGGCCCAGCAACAGGCTGACGATTTCGGCGCCCTGATACGGTACCCAGCGCCAGCCGTGGCGGCTCAGGTTGCGCACCTGGTTGCGCAGCAGGCGCTTGAGCGGCTTGTGCGCCACCTGCTGAACGATTGTGAAGCGGGCATCCGGAAAACGCTCGGCCAGGGTGATGACACCCCAGCGCACGTTGAAATCCAGATTGGCCGTGAAAATAATGATGTGCATGGAATTAATTCGCGGCGGTCGTATCGAGCGCGGCGTCGATCGCTTTCAGATTGGTATTGAGGAAGGCGCGCAGGGCAGTGCGTGCGGCTTCCTGATCTTCGCTGTAGGGCGAAGAGAGCATGATGGCAGCGCCGTCGTCACCGCGCAGCATCAGCTTGGCGGCGGCCTGGCGCAGTTTGCCCGCATACGGGTTGGTGACCGGGTGGCCGTCCACGCGCAGCCAGTGCCAGACCAGGAAGGTGCCGGTCGCGCCGCGCATGCGCGTTTCGCGCACGGTCAGGGTGCGCCCGTCAATTTGCTCGGTGCGCACTGCCCCGCCCAGCTCATGGTAAGGGTCCTTCTCGGCAGCCAGGCGGTTGACGGAACTGATCAAGGCCTTGTCGCGGGTCTGGTTGCGGTAGTACAGAATGGTCAGTGCCACCGGCTTGCCGCCTTGGCTTTGCACCACGCTGTTGAAGCCTGCATCGGCCGGCATGAAGCTCGGTACCCAGCTTGAGAATGCGCCGGCAGCTTCGCCGCCGAGAGTGATCGGCGCCAGGGCCACCGGTTTCGGATTATGCGTGGCGCGGTCGCTGTAATAGGCGAACGCCGGCCACAGCGCGCAGGCGGCAAGCACCGCCAGCAGCATTTTGGCGATGGCGGCCGGTGCCGTAGCGTCGGCAGCGCGCGCCGGCGGCAGGGCGGCGCTTTCGGCGTCGGTATCCTGGCGCCAGTAGCTGCCCACCCAGAACATGATGAACATGACGATGCCAAAGAAGATCCAGCCGTAGATCAGGTGGTCCACGCCGGTGGCCAGTTCCATATTGCTGGTGTGGCCGATCATGACGATCAGGTAGGCGCGCATGCCGTTGGCGATCACGGGCACCACGATCGAGGCGGCAATGAACACGGCCCGGCGCAGGGTCGAACGGTAGGTCAGGTAGGCGTACAGGCTGCCGATGGTGACCGAGGAAATCAGATAGCGCACGCCACTGCAGGCTTCCACCACCGACCAGTTGCCGGTCGGGAGTTCGAAATGGGTGCCGTTGCGCAGGACCGGAATGCCGGTGGCCTGCACCGCCCAGATGGTGAAGTCGGCGGTAAATTCAATCAGCGGGCCAATGAAGATTTCGCCAAAGGGCACCGCGAACAGCAGGAACAGGAGGGGAAAGGCCAGCGAGCCGGCCAGGCGGCGCCCCAGAATGGCCAGCGCAATCACGGGCAGCATGGCGACAAAAGCATACTGCTGCACCACCTGCACTTCGCCCATGCGCGCCACCAGCCAGCCGGCGCCCAGCGCCAGCAACAGCAGCAGCGCGGGCCAGCATGGTCCCGGCGGCAGGGCGCGGAAGTTGGCGCGCCGGCGCCAGATCAGCCACAGACTGATGGGGGCAATGATGTAGCCGTGGGCGAAGGTCTCGGAGCTGTTCCACACCTCGACGATCGAGCGCGCCGTGTCAAAGTAAAACAGGAAGGGCGCCAGGATGGCCAGCACGATCATGGCCAGGGTGGCCGCAGACAGGGCAGGCACCGGCGGCGTGGCGGAACCGGCCAGCGCGGGATTGTCGTTCAGGAGCATTCGAGTCTCGCTTCGATGCGCGCCAGATTGCTCGGCCAGCTGTACTGGCGTTCAACCTTGCTGCGGGCGGCGCTGCCAAGGGCGGCGTTGGGGGTGGCCACCAGGGCCGACAAGGTGGCAATGAAGGCGTCGGCGCCATCGGCCAGCAGCAATTCGCTGCCGGGAATGGCGTCAATGCCTTCCAGCGCCTGGGGCGAGACCACCATCGGGCGCGCCATGGCCATCGCCTCGAGCACCTTGTTCTGGATGCCGCGAGCGATGCGCAGCGGCGCTACGGTGACTTCGGCGTGATGAATGTACGGCCGCACATCGGGCACGGTGCCGGTCACGGTCACGCCAGGCAGCTGGCCCAGGGCGCTGACAGCCGGCGTGGGACGCGCGCCCACAATGTAAAAGCGCAGCGCCGGATTGGCCTTGAACAGGGGCGGGAAAATCTCGTTGGCGAACCACTGCACCGCGTCGATGTTGGGCCAGTAGTCCATGGCGCCGGTGAATACCAGGGCGCGCTCGCCGGCAGCGTAGGGCCGCGCGTAAGTGCGCTCGGGCGAAAAATAGTCGGTGTCGACGCCGTTGTTGAAGTAGCCGATCTTGGCCGCGCTTTCGGGCGCCAGGGTGCGGAACAATTCCGCTTCCGGATCGGACACAAACAGCGAGGCGTCGCAGGTAGCGGCCACGTGGCGTTCGTAGGTCAGCAGGGTGTCCGCTTCGCGCCGGTACAGCCAGCTCATGGGCCATGGCTTCTGGCTGGCGTACTGGCGCCACTTGTCGGAGTCGACATCGCAGAAATCAACCACGCGGCGCGCGGCCGGATACGCTTCGGCGTACTGCGCCATGGGCGAGGAAAACACCAGCACGCGCTCGATCTTGTGGGCCGCCATGGTCTGGTCGACCCAGGCTTGCATGGCGCTGCTACGGTAGTAGTCGAACGAGAGCGAGCGCTTTGACGTCAGCGCGGCCAGGCTGCGCAGCTTGCCGCTCAGCGGGTTGAGCTTGCCGAAATGGCTGCTGGTGCACATGGCTTGCACCGTTGGCACGTGCTGCCAGTCGTCTTCGTCGTCGACAAAGGTGGCCAGATGCACGTGGTAGTGCTGCGCCAGATGCTTGAGCAAATGGTAGGAGCGGATCTTGTCGCCCTTGTTGGGCGGGTAGGGAATCCGGTGGATCAGCAGGAGCAGGTTTTCCACGATCAGCCCAGGCTCCGGACGATGAACGGGCCGAGGAAATTGGCCAATCCGATCGGCATCTTTTTCCACATCTTGATGAAGAGCTGGTATTTCGGGTTGAGCGGATTGTTGTCCGGCAGCTCGGTGGCCGCGTACAAACGGTATTCGTATTCCAGCGGGGTGGGCTCGAAGCCCCAGTTCTTTTTGAAGTCGAAGGCGCCGGTGCCCAGCTTGCTGCGGCCAAAGTCGAAGATGCGTGCGCCACGTGCGGCGGCCGCCTGCATCAGGTTCCAGTACATGAAGTCGTTGCCGGCGGTTTCGCGCGCAGCGGGCATGCCGCCGCCGTAGTAAGGCAGCACTTCGTCGCGGAAGTAGAAGCTCATTACGGCAGCAATCAGCTCGCCTTCGCGCACGATCACGCGGATTTCGCAGGCTTCGCCAAAGACTTCCTTGATCACTTTGAAATACGACTTCGGAAACACGGGCGTGCCCAGGCGGTGCACGCTCGTGGCGTAGCAGGTGAAGAAGCGGTCCACGCCCTGGTCGATTTCGCCCGTCAGGCCCAGCTTGATGCCCTTGCGCACCATGGCGCGCTGCTTGCGCGGGATGGCGTTGAGGTTTTCTTCATCGTCCGCGGAAATGGCTTTGCGGAAGGTGACGTACAGTTCCTTGGTATGCCAGTTGGGGTCGTTGGGATGGGCCCGCACCAGCTGGCGGTATTCCAGATGGCCGACCTGCAGTTCGCGCGCCAGCTTGTCGGCGGCGGCGTCGAGCATGGTGCGTGCGGACTCGGTGCTGGCGATGGCGCCGCCCAGCACGCAAAACGGCAGCGAACCGAGCCAGTGGCCGAACAGGCGGCTCTTCA
The DNA here is from genome assembly GCF_900129765.1 of Massilia sp. CF038. Classification (GTDB taxonomy): domain Bacteria; phylum Pseudomonadota; class Gammaproteobacteria; order Burkholderiales; family Burkholderiaceae_D; genus Telluria_A. The sequence goes on along the minus strand of NZ_FQWU01000003.1, from coordinate 153,302 downwards.
TTTGTGCCAGCGGCAAGATGCCGACGATGCGGCCGTCCTGCTCCACATAATAGAACCAGGTCTTGTGGCCGTAGACGCGCTCGATCACGGTTTGCCAGCCAGCCTTGTGGAAGAAGGTGGCGTCGGGCGTGGCGTCGACAAAGGCGTCCCAGCGGGCATACTCGGCCGGGGTCAGCAGTTTCAGGACGGCGGGGCTGGCAGCGGCAGCGCCGGCTTGCGCCAGAACGGTATCGGTCATGGTGCTCATGCGCGGCCCAGGAAAATGTTGTCCATGCGGTCCCACGCAAAATCGCGGGTCAGGGCCTTGATGCGCCCTTCCATGCGGTCCAGATTGACGTAGTGGCGGAAGCGCGACTTGAGGTCCACGCCTTCCGGGCGCGGCTGGCCCGGATCAATTTCCCACGGGTGGAAGTAGAAAATGGCCGATTCCTGATCGTCGTCGTTGACCTTGGCCATCATCCAGCGCGACAGGGCGTAGGGCAGCAGGCGGAAATAGCCGCCGCCGCCGGCCGGCAGGTTGCGCTGGCCCATGCGGACCGTGGTGATCGGCACTTCCAGCAAACCGTCAGTCCCGTTCGGATAAAACGCGAAGCGGGGCGCGTCCGGCATGCCGTAATGGTCGTGCTTGATCGGATAAATGCTGGAGCTGTAGCGGTAGCCGGCGGCCAGCAGGGCGTCCAGCGCCCACAGATTGCCGGTGCCAATCGAAAAACTGGGCGCGCGGTAGCCGCGCACTTGCTGGCCGCCTATGTCTTCCAGCATTTTCTTGCTGCTGGTGATGTCTTCAGTGAAGGCAGCCAGATCCTGGTCGGAAGCGCGCAAGTGGCCATAGCCGTGGCTTGCCAGTTCGTGGCCGCCGTCGACAATGCGGCGCACCATGGCGGGATAGCGCTCGGCAATCCAGCCCAAGGTAAAGAAGGTGGCTTTGACGTTGCCGTCAGCCATGAGCGCCAGGATGCGGTCGATGTTCGCTTCGACCCGGCATTCGCGCGTGGGCCAGCTGGCGCGGTCGATGTGGGGCGCGAAGGCGGATACCTGGAAGTAATCTTCCACGTCGCAGGTCATGGCGTTCGGAATCGGCGCGCCCGGGGCGCGGGATCGTGCAGGAGCGAGGATCATTAGTCGTTATTGTGGTTAAGGGGCGAATTCGCCCCGGCCGGCGTGGCCACGATTTTTTTCAGGATGTTCAGCACCGAGACCACCGATTTTTCCAGGCGCATCATGCGCTCGTCGAGCAAGGGGCTGGTGTCGGACAGGGGCAGTTCGTCGCCGTCCAGCTCGGCATCGGGCTGGGCGCGGCGCGGTGCCGGGCTGGCGGCCGGGGCCGGTGCGGGCGCGGCGCTCAGGGGCACTTCGAACTCTTCGGCAATGTCGCCAATCACGTTGGCCACGTCGCTTTCCTCGAAGGCATGCATGTCTTCCAGGAAGCCCATCAGCAGGATGCGGTCGCACAGGGTGTTGACCTTGCGCGGAATGCCGCCTGTGTAGGCGAAAATCGCATCGTGGGCGCCATCGGAAAAGCGCGGGTCGCCCTTCCAGCCGACCGTGCTCAGACGGTGTTCAATATAGAGACGGGTTTCTTCCGCATCCATGGGACCCAGGTGGTAGCTGGCAATGACGCGCTGGCGCAACTGCTGCATGCCGGGGCTGTGCAGGGTGCCGCGAAATTCCGGCTGGCCAATCAGGAAGGTTTGCAGCAGGCATTTGTCATCGGTCTGGAAATTCGACAGCATGCGCAACTCTTCCACCGTGCCCGGCTTCAGGTTTTGCGCTTCATCGACCACCAGCAGGGCGCGCCGGCCTTGCTGGTCGGAGGCGCGCAGGAATTGTTCCAGGCGGGTCAGCAGATCGGCCTTGCTGACGTTTTCGTATGGCAAGCCGAAGGCCGACACGACCATGCGCAAGGTATCATCCGAATCGAGGTGGGTGTTGACGATGTGGGCAGCGACAATTTGCTCGGACGAGAGCTTGTTGAACAGGTTGCGCACCAGCGTGGTCTTGCCGGCCCCGACTTCGCCAGTGATGACGATGAAGCCTTCGCCTTGCGACAGGCCGTACTCGAGGTAAGCCATGGCGCGCTTGTGTCCCTTGCTTCCGAAAAAGAAGTGGGGATCGGGGCGCAGCCGGAATGGTTTGGCGCTGAGCCCGTAGAATGATTCATACATCGCGATTCGACTCCGCTATAGCTGCATTGAAATGGATGCCGCCACCGCATTTTCGGTGTACGGATTGTCGATCTGCACCGCCGCGTTGCCGCGAATGTGACGCAGTTCGACCGTGCCGACCATTCTCGCGCCCAGCTGGTGGTTTGCGCTCAGGCGCAGGGCATGGGTACGCGTCTGCAGTGCCGTGGTCAGCGATTCATTGTTGGTGACATTTGCCACCAGGTTCAGGTTGGTGCGCCCGCTCAGCCGATAGCTGAACTGGGTTTCGATCCCGGCTTGCTTGACGTTGTCGTTAATGGTATTGAGCGAGCTGCCCAGCAGTTCGCTGTCGGTGGCGCGCACTGACAGCGCATCGCGCCGCAGGTGGAACAGACTGACCACGGCACCGCTGCGCCCACCGCGAAATGCCATGGTAGCGCGCAATTGTTTCTGGAGCATGTAACGGTTGCTGAAGAAATTGATATTGTCAGCAATCGAAGGCGGCAGACCGGCAGCGCGGATGTAGGCGTCCACCGCGCGGGCGCGCTCGGCCGGATCCGGGAAGGTGCCCAGGAACAAGCCGTCCAGCAAGGTGGCAGTGTCGACCGCGCTTGGGATGATGAAGTTGGCGCGCGTGGTGGTAACAGTGTCGTCGTATTTGATGCTCCACACCGTGCGGCGGCTGCGATGGGTGGCGTTCAGGGTGCGGCTGGGGCCGTAATAACGGTGGCCCAGGGTGGCCTGGATGCTGGTGCGCCGGCTGGGCGTCCAGCCCAGGCCCGCATTCCAGGCGCGCCCGGCTGTGCTGCCGCCCAGGGCCTGGTAATCGTAGTCATCGTAGCCCACGCCGGCCAGCACATTGAAGGTGTGGCCGAGCTGATAGGCCATGCCCAGGTTGGTGGTCTTGATGGTGGAATCGTTGCGTTCCGTGTCCCTGATTTCCTGCTGGCTGGCAGTCAGGTTCCAGCTGAATTTCTTGAAGCTGGGGCCGCTGTTCAAGCGCAGCGAGAGCGTGTCGCCATCGGTATTGCCCAGACCGCTGGTGCCCGAGTCGACCGCGTCGCGGGCATAGCGCAGCTCGCCGCTGGCGGTGCTGCCAAAGCGGTGCACCAGGTAGGGGCTGATGCGCCAGCTGCGCACTTCGGTCTGGTTGGCCGTGGTGTAGGGGCTGCCGCTGCGCGTCTGGGCGAAGGCGGAAATGCTCTGGTTCGCGATGCCGGCGTTGGCATCCATGTACAGCAATTCGTTGACCAGTTCGGCCTTGCCGTCGGCGCGCAGCATGCGTGAAGAACGGCGCACGCCCGGGATGTCGCTGTCCGACATTTTGTAATAATGAAACTCGTACTGGCCGTTCAGGGCCAGGCGCGGACCCGTGTGCTTGACGCGGAAACCAGGTGCAATTTCGCTGACGAAACTGCCGCGCTCCAGACCATCAGGACGCAGGGCCACATTGTCGGAATAGCTTTGGCGCAAATCCAGCGTGGGCGTGAAAAATTTCTCCTTGCGCAGCAGCGGTGCGGCCAGAGGGAAGCTGGCAGTCGGCACGTCACGGCCGGCCAGCGGCGCCCACTTGCTCAAGCCGGTTTCAGCTTCGCCCGGGGTGAGCGGGGCCACGGGCGCTTCCGGCATCAGGGGCGGCGCGTCGGCCGCGCGCGCGCCCTGACCCAGCAGCAGCGCAGTGAGCGCCAGCGGCACGGCCAGTGGGCGGGCATAGGCGTGCGCAACCGCCTGTGCCAGCTTAGCCGTAGTGATAGTCATAAGTTTCTTCGACACCGGGGAATTCACGCGTCTTGTTGTAGATGAGATTGACGTTGCTGCAGCCTTCGAGCTGGCGCAGCGATTCCTTGACCGCATGCTGGGTGGTGGTTTCCGATTCCACCACAACCACGATCTGGCCCATGTGGCTGGCCAGCACGTGCGCTTCGCTGGTGAGCAGCAGCGGCGGCGAATCGAAGATGACGATCCGGTCCGGGTAGCGGTTGGCAATTTCGGTGACGAACTGGCTCATGGTGTGGCTGGCCAGCAGTTCGGTGGCGCGCGCGTTGCTGGTGCCGGCGGGCAGCAGGCTGAGCGTGTCAACGTTGGTGCGCAGCATGACGTCAGCCATGTCGATCTTGTCGTCGAGCAGCAGGTCCATCAAGCCGCGCTGGGCTGGCAGGCCAAGCACGCGCAGCACTGAAGGACGCGCCACGTCGGCATCGACCAGCAAGACCGTGTGGTCCAGCTCCATGGCAATGCTCATGGCCAGATTGATGGCGCAATAGGTCTTGCCTTCACCCGGCAGCGAGCTGGTGATCATGATCAGGTTGCCTGGCTTGTCGCCCGGGTTGCGCGCGGCAAAGGCGCGCTTGATCAGGGGCCGCTTGATGATGCGGAAGTCTTCCACCAGGGTGGTGCGTCCGCCCGCGGCGGTGACCATGCCCGAGTCGCGCATGTGGTTCAGGTCCAGCTCGACCCGCTTGGTGGCAGCGCGGGCGCGCGGCGCTTCGGCCGGGGCCGGGGCCGCCATGGCGGGCGCTGCTGCCGGACCGGTCGCTGCTGCCGGTGCTGCAGGTGCTGGTGCAGGCACTGCTGCGGCGGTGGCCGCGGCTGGGGCCGGTGCAGCGCCGTCAACAGGCGCGTGCAGCGCGGCTGCCTCGCGCTTTTCGTCCATCCGTTTTGCTGCTTTTTCGATGATGCTCACAAAGTTCTCCCGTGATCGTCGGTCAGACCGAAGGCCTGATCAGTATGGCCGCCATCACGGCGCCGTATGTACCAAACAACATGAATACCGACGCCGCCAGACCGTACAGGCGCTTTTTATGGCGCGATTGCTGTTCCGGCGTCCAGTTCATGCTGATGCTGCCCAGAATCGGCACGCCCGTCACTTCGCGCAGGGAAGCCTGGCTCAGGAAGGTCGGACGGAACTGGCTCATCAGCAATGCCACACCGAGGCCACAGGCCAGGGCCACCACGAACACGACCGAGAACAGGCGTGGACGGTTGGGGCCAGCCGGCGTGATGGGCGCGGTTGGCGGGTCGATCACGCGGAAGGTCAGCATGTCGGTGGCGGAACTGATGTCGCCGGACAGCTTGGCCGATTCGCGCTTCTCTACCAGCTTCTGATAGTTTTCCTTGTTTACAGCATAGTCACGGTTGAGCTGCGACAATTGTGCTTCAATCTCTGGCGCTGTCGTGCTCTGCAATTTCAGGCGCTGGGCACGCGAGGAGAATTCGTCGACCCGGGCGCGCAGTGCCGCCACGCGCGATTCGGCTTCCGACAGCGACACTTTCATCTGTTGCAGCATGGGGCTGTAGTTGACGCCAGGATCGTTGCCAGGCACGCGGGTACGGGCATCTTCCTTTTTCTTTTCTTCCAGCTGGGCCAGCAGGCGCTTGGCGCCAACGATGTCCGGATGCTCTTCGGTAAATTGCATGCGCAGGGCGTCGAGCTGCTTGTTGACCTGGGTAATGCGTGCGTCCAGTTCTGGATTGGCAATGCTGCCTGGCTTGCCGGAACCACTGTCGCCAATCTGGCGCTTGATGGCATTGCGGCTCTGCTCGGCTTCGACCAGTTCCAAACGTGCCTGGTTGAGCTTGTCGGTGATCTCGACCATGCTGGCCGTGTAGTCCGTGTTGCCGCGTGGCAGCATGCCCATGTTCTTGATCTTGAAGTCCTTCAGCTCGTTTTCGGCGGCGGTCAGCTTTTCTTCATACGACTTGATCTGATCATCAATGAACTGGATGGCCTTGTCGGAATCCTGTTTCTTCCCGCCAAAACTGCCTTCGACGAAGATGGTCAGCAGCGACTGCACCACATCCTTGCCCAGTTTCGGGTTTGGATTGTTGTACGAGATGGTGTAGATATCGTCGCGTTCGGTGCCAGTGATCTTGATCTTCTCGATCAGCTCGTCGACCTGTTTTTCGTGCTGCTTGGGGGTGGTCGATTTGACGTCCAGGTCGACCATGCGCATGACGCGTTCGACGTTCGGACGACTGATCAGGGTGCGCCGCATGAACATGACTTGCTGGTCCAGATTGGGCAAGGTGGCCATGTTCGACAGCAGCGGCTTGAGCACGCTCTGGGTATCGACGTACACCCGCGCCGAGGCCTGGTAGTCGTTGGGCAGGGAATACACCACGAACCAGCCAATCACGGCCACGGTCCAGGAAATCACCACGGCGTACCAGCGGTACTTGCCGATCGCCTTTAAAAAGGTAAGTAATACGGCTGTCAGTTCTGCCATCTCGTCGATCTCGCCATCATAAGAATCTGTCGGAGCGCTGGTGCGCAAAAAGTGGGGCCGGGCTGGCTATCATCGCTTGCAAACATTGCAATTGCAATTGCATTATGGAAAAGTGTGACAAGCCAGCCACGGCCTTCGGTGCGGTGCTGTACCGCCGTCCTGCACAACGCAACTCCGTTGTTTAATTAACAGCATAAATGTCGCATGATACACATTTTTTGTGCAGCTCATGCATTCAAATGAATCGTCCCCTAGGCCGGGAAGGGCGGCCGCGCGGGCCGGTTTCGGACCCATGCACATTGTATTGTTGCTTAAGACAAAACGCTATATATAATGTGAAAATTACAAAACTTTTCAACTTGTCCAGCAGGGAGACCTCGATGTCATTCCGACAATCAATAGTGTTGCTTTTTTGCTCAATCGGTGCCATCGTGCCCGGGCTGGCCGCTGACTTTCCCACCACCATTGCCCAGGTCAAGCAATCGGTGGTCGGCGTCGGCAGTTTCCAGAAAACCCGCAGCCCGGCCGTGCGTTTCAATGGCACCGGTTTCGCCACGGGCGACGGCTTGCAGATCATTACCAACGCGCATGTGGTCCCATCCGTGCTCGACACCAACAACATGGAAACGCTGGGCATCTCGATTGGCCACGGCGTCAACTTTGAATTCCGCCCAGCTGTCGTGGTCAGCATTGACCGCGAGCACGACCTGGCCCACCTGGCCATTTCCGGCAAGCCGCTGCCCGCCCTGCAACTGGGTGATTCGGGCCAGATGCAGGAAGGACGCGAGCTGGCCTTCACTGGGTACCCGCTCGGCATGATGCTCGGTTTGCACCCGGTCACCCACCGCGCGCTGTTGTCCGCCATCACGCCCGTGGTGATGCCCTCGCTCACCTCGGGCAAGCTCAAACCCGGCGCGATTGCAGCCTTGCAAAGGGATGGCTTTCCGATCTTCCAGCTCGATGCCACCGCCTATCCCGGCAACAGTGGCAGCCCCGTGTATGACCCGGCCAGCGGCACCGTCTACGGCATCATTAACATGGTGTTCGTGAAGGGCTTGAAGGAAAGCGCGATCACCGACCCGAGCGGGATCACCTATGCCGTGCCTGCCAACCATGCCCGCGATTTATTGCAGCGTAAAGACACGCGTGCAAAATAATTGTCCGTCGCCGCCCCGTGCAGGTGGTTTTCTTGGTTTACAATGGCGCATTTAGTATTTAAAAGACAATTATTAAAGAGTAAGCAGTTTGTCTTGAAAACAACCCGACAGCGCGGCATCCGCCGCACTCGCACTGAGGAAATCCGAATCATGAAGAACAAGATGACACATATGTTGCAGCGCCTGGCCTGCTGCGCGCTGGCCCTGTCGGCGCTGGCTCTGGGCGGTTGCGCCACCAAAGGCGAACTGGTGGCCGGCGACATGACCGCAGCGCCGCTGCACGACTACCTGATTGGCCCTGGCGACAACGTCAACATCATTGTCTGGCGCAATCCGGAAGTGTCGATGTCGGTGCCGGTGCGTCCCGATGGCAAGATCACCACCCCGCTGGTGGAAGACTTGCAAGCCTCCGGCAAAACATCGACTGAATTGGCGCGCGACATCGAAAAAGCGCTGGCCAAGTTCATTCAGCAACCTGTGGTCACCGTGGTGGTGACCGGCTTCACCGGCACCTATGGCGAGCAGATCCGCGTGATTGGCCAGGCTGCCCGTCCGCAGGCGCTGCCTTACCGCCGCGACATGTCCTTGATGGATGTGCTGATTGCCGTGGGCGGTGTGACGGAGTTTGCTTCTGGCAACAACGCGAGTATCATCCGTAAAGTCGATGGCAAACTGCAGAAGATGCCAGTGCGCCTGAATGACTTGATCAAGGAAGGCGATATCTCGGCCAACACGGCCATGCGCCCGGGCGACGTGCTGGTGATCCCTGAAAGTTTCTTCTAAGACATAGAGTTGTCGGTGGACTTTACAGGCCGGGGTGCTTGTCATAAGGACAAGCTCACCCGGTTTCGCGGGACCACACCATAAGTGTTTGATTTATATCAAATGCATTTGGGCATGTAACTACGTGGAATGATATTTGCTTCCTTATTGGAAAAGTTTGTTCTGTCTTTGGACAGATCTGTATTTCTCTGTAACCCGAACGGTTGCATCATTTAGGAACCAGCGCCATGGTTAACCAAGAACATCAAGACGGAAATGCCGTCGCCCCCGCGGCGCCAGCAGCGATTCCGCCATTGTCGCCTGCGGGCGCTTCCCGCCGCCGTCTGGCCGGACTGGGCGTATCCGGTGTGGTCATGACCGTGGCCAGTAACCATGCCATGGCTGCCCTGGTGTGCAAGTCGCCGTCGGGCGCCTTGTCGGGCGACTTGAACAGCCAGCGTCCGAACGTGGTTTGCAACGGCGTTTCGCCAGGCTACTGGAAGAACCATCCGAGCGCCTGGCCAGCCCAGGTCAAGACCAGCGACAAGTTTTCCCAGCATTTCTATTGTTCCGGCCCGCTCAGCACCATCAGCTGCATGCAAATTCTGAACAAGCAAAAAGCCGACAAAAACAATGTGGCCATGCACATTCTGGCCACCTACCTGAACGTGCTGTCGGGCCGCATCACCTTCCTCACGCCGCAAGCCGTGCTCGATATCTGGGCCCAGTACAACACCTACGGCACCTACACGCCGGCCGGGGCCAAAAAGGCATGGAGCGGCAGCCAGCTGGTCGACTACCTGTCTGCCACCATGTCCTGAGCGCTGGGCATGTGGCGGCTGATGCCGGGCCAGGCCTTGCGCTTCCGGCAGTTCGACGACCAGGTCGTCGTGTACAACGATCTTTCTGGCGACACCCATCTGCTGGGCGACAGCGCGGCCCATCTGCTCAGCTTGCTGCAGCAGGGGCCGGCGCCCGCTGCCCGTCTGCTGGACGCGCTCGCCGCTGCCCATGACAGCGCACGCGACGCCGCCTTTGACGAGCAGGCCGGCGCCGTACTGGACCAGCTGGCCGCGCTGTTTTTGATTGAACTCCTCCCATGCTGACCGTTGGCGCGCTCGACCCGGCCACCTTGCGCGCCCGCCTGGCCGGCCCTGGCATCTGCCTGCGCACCGGCGCCTTTGTGACGCGCCTGCGCTCGGACATCGGCCACGTGGCCGATGGCATTGGCCTGCTGTACGGCGCCTATCCGCTGCTGGCAGATGCGCCGTTCACGGATTTTCAGGTCAACATGATGCATTCGACCGGGCTGCGCCGCTTTGCCGGGCGCCAGGTCCTGTTTGACCACGATGGCCATACACCGTTCAAACCCTTGCCGGTCGACCAGGCCTTTCCCATGTTTGAATGGGCCATGAACTGGTGCGTGTCGAGCCGGGCCCACGATTACCTGATCATCCATGCCGCCGTGGTGGAGCGGGGCGGCCACGCCGCCATCCTGCCGGCCCCGCCTGGCTCGGGCAAAAGCACCTTGTGCGCCGCGCTGGTCAGCCGCGGCTGGCGTTTGCTGTCGGACGAACTGACCATGGTGCGCCTGTCCGACGGCCTGATCGAACCGCTGCCGCGCCCCATCAGTCTGAAAAACGCCTCGATCGAAGTGATCCGCGGCTATGCGCCCGATGCCGTGTTTAGCCGTCCGGTGGCCGATACCAACAAGGGCACGGTGGCCCATGTCCGGGCGCCGGCCGAAAGCGTGGCGCGCGCGGCCGACGCGGTGCGTGCCGCCTGGATCGTGTTCCCGCAATACGTGGCCGGTTCCGCGCCCGTGCTCACCCCCATTGCCCAGGGTCAGGCCATGATGGATGTGGCGCAGAATGCCTTCAATTACAGTCTGCTGGCCGAGCAGGGCTTTGCGGCCCTGGCCGGCTTGATCGAGGGCAGCCGCAGCTTCCGTTTCTGCTACAGTGCACTCGATGATGCGATGGCTACCTTCGCGCAGCTGGCGCCCCCGACCCCTTGACTGCACCCGTGCCTGAATCCGACACCGAGCCTTTGCTGCTGGAAGTGCTGCGCGAACCCCAGCGCATGGGCGCGCTCACGCTCAGTGAATGGGATCTCCTGCTGCGCCAGGCGCTGGCGGCAAATCTGACAGCCACCCTGCACGGGCTGGCCGAGCAATACCGCGTGCTGCACGCGGTGCCGGCCGCGCCGCGCCGCCATCTGGAGTGGGCCGCGTCGCTGCTGCGCCGCCATGGCGCCGGGGTGCAATGGGAAGTGACGCGCATCCGCGCCGCGCTGGCTCAGCTGGATGTGCCGCTGATATTGCTCAAGGGCGCTGCCTATGCGGTCAGCGGCCTGGCTGCCAGCCGTGGCCGCCTGTTTTCCGATATCGATATCCTGGTGCCAAAAGAGCGGATTGACGAAGTCGAGCCGGCCTTGATGCTGGCTGGCTGGATGTCCCACCATCACGACGCCTACGACCAGCGCTATTACCGCGTCTGGATGCACGAAATTCCCCCAATGCAGCATGTGCAGCGCGGCAGCGTGATCGATGTGCACCACGCCATCTTGCCGCTCACCGCGCGCGCCCGGCCCGATCCAGCCAAACTGCGCGCCAGCGCGCTGCCGGTGCCGGGCCAAAGCGGCGTGCTGGTACTGGCGCCGGCCGACATGGTGATTCACAGCGCCACCCATCTGTTCTACGACGGCGAGTTCGACAAGGGTTTGCGCGACTTGCTCGACTTGCATCGCCTGTTGACGGAGTTTGGCGGGCAGCCCGGCTTCTGGGAGGGCTTGGCCGCGCGCGCCTACGAACTCGAACTGGCGCGGCCCTTGTTCTATGCCTTGCGTTACACGGCCCGCCTGCTGGGCACGGCGGTGCCGGCGGCCGTCACCGCGGCGCTGGCCAAGGCCGGCCCGGTGCAGCCGCTGCGGGCCCTGATGGACGCGCTGTTCCTGCGCGCACTGCTGCCCATGCACGCCAGTTGCGCCCGTCCCGGTGATGCGGCGGCGCGCAAGGCCTTGTACATTCGCGGCAACTGGCTGCGCATGCCGCCTCTGCTGCTGGCGCGCCACCTGTTCCACAAAGCCTTTATTTCTCCGCCCAAGACGTAAAAAAAGCCGCCGGGTTTGCACCCGGCGGCTTTTCAATCTGACGCTAGCGGGAATTACTTCGCGCTTTTGCGACGACGCAGACCTGCCAGACCAACCAGGCCCAGGCCGAACAGGGCCAGCGATGCTGGCTCAGGAACAGCGCGTGCGGTCAGGATCGGATCGTTGATCAGACCAGCGAAGCAGATGCCTGCCAGGGCTTGTGCCTGGGTGCAGTTCGGGTTGTTGTCAGCGCCGAAGTTAGGACGCAGCGTGAAGTTGCCGCTCATGTCGTGGCCGCCAGCGCGGGTGTTGGTATCCCAGTGGATCGCATCGGTACCGCCGACAACGTCCAGGAAGAAGCGGCCGCTGCCCGAAGCTGGCAGGGTTTGTGCGTTCACGTCCTGCACCATGGTCGCCAGCGACTCGTCGATACCGACGGTTTCTGGACGGTCAACCGACTGGATGCCTTGGCCGAAGGTCAGCTTCAGGAAAGCTGGGCCCAGACCAGCGAAGGCCGAGTACGAATCGAAGCCGGTGCGGTCGCCTGGATTGGCGTTCTTGAACTGGTCAATTGCCTTGATCTTGGTTGGCGAGTAGTACAGATCCAGGTGGATCTTGCCGTCAGCAACGCCGCCGGTGGCGCCGATGTTGTAGATGTCGAAGCCATTGGTGTTGTTGGCGATGATCGACTGGTCAGCAATACCGTAGATCATGTAGTACAGGTAGCCGTCGGTGGCGCCTGCGGTCCACGACGAGTCGGTGTTGAACGAGCTGATCGTGCTCAGGTAGCCAACGCCCCAGGTCGATTCATTGGTGCCAGCGGTACGGTTCGACTCGGTGGTCAGACCGCCCAGTTTGATTTCCAGGGCGCCAGTGACGCTGGTGATTGGATCAGCTGCTGCGGCGAAGGAAGCCAGGCCCAGCGTTACTGCCATTGCGATTTTCTTGATATTCATATTATTACTCTCCGATTCGTTGAAGGCGCTGAGTTGTTTATGTAGCGTTCCCTCCTTGTAAGCAAACCCCGTGCCAGATGGCCTATGCAACGCGCATATTGCGCAATCTCATAGGAGGGATGGATTTTTCCCGGCATTTTCCATGGATGCTATTTTGCAATAAAGACAAGTCCTGTAAGAAAATTCGACATTGCTTTCTGTGCAGTTATCTAGAACTTGCAGTGTGTAAATAAATGCAATGAAAATGGCAAGAGGCGGCACGTTTAACTTTCCAGCTAGAATGGAAAATTGTCGTTTTCCTCTATTTAGTAAGACTATGCCTACATTCCTCTCGCATACACCGGGTAGGAGGTGTAAGAAACGCCGACAGCGGAAAGTGATGTCATGTTTGCAATCGCGCGGCGGCCCATTTTGTTCTACTATGCTCGAGCAGGCACAGCTGGCAAACCCTTCCACCAAGCGAGGACCATCATGAGCGCAGCGTTCAATTACGATACCTTTGTCACCCGCAATACTGGTTATGTTGATGCCACCACCCAGAGCAAGATCCGGGAAACCCGGCTCCTGATCGCGGGCTGCGGGCTGGGCGCCTCGACTGCCATTGCCGCCACGCGCATGGGGTTCCAGCATTTTGTACTGATTGACGGTGACACGGTCGATGCCCACAATCTGAACCGCCAGTTCTACGATTTCGACGATATCGGCACGCCCAAGGTCCAGGCCCTGAAGAAGCACATCTTGCGCATCAATCCGCAAGCCCAGGTCGAGGCGGTGCAAGCCAATCTCGATCAAACCAATGCGGTGGCCCTGGTGACCCAGGTGGACATTATTTTCGACACCATCGATTTTCTGGATCTGGAAGCGATTCTTGCCCTGCACACCACGGCCCAGGCCCAGGGCAAGGGGGTGTTTACGGCGCTGTCGATCGGCTTTGGCGCGGGCGTGCTGTATTTCCCGGCCGACTCCAAGGCCTCGCTGGCGCAGATCATTCAGAACGATATTGCGCTGGCCAGCAGCGAGGGCGATGCCAGTTATGCGGCCGTGTTCGGCAAGATCATGGGCCGCATTGGCGCCCACCTCGACCGCCAGGTGGTCGAGCAGGTGGCCAAGGCGCTGACCATCATGGAAGATGGGCGGCCCTGCCCGGCCTCGCAAATTTCGGTGGGCAGCTTCACGGTGGCGGCGCTGGCCGTGTCGATGATGCACGACTTACTGGCTGGCATGCCGGTGCCGGCCTCGCCGCAGATGGTGGCGCACAGTTTCCGCAACCACGTCACCAAATTAATCGATATCAGCAAGTAAGCCCTTGGGCGCGCCCGTCCTGACCCGCACGTGTTTGCTGCGCGGCTTGGCAAACACCAGCGGCTTTTCTTCCATCCAGGCCCCGAGCGGGGGATTGCTGGCGGCCAGCTCGGGCGCCAGCGCGCCCAGGTCCAGCAGATAAGGCGTCACTTCGCCGTAGTAATCCGAGACCGGGCCAATGGCGCGGAAGCGGAATCCCATCTTTTCCAGCGAATAGGCGAGCGAACGCTCCATCGCGGCAAACCAGTAGCGGATCCCCTTGGCGCGGCTGTGCCGGTACATCTCGCGGTACATCCCCAGCAGCAGCATCGGCGAATTGCTGCTGCGCCGTTCCAGGTCCGGGTTGAGGACCAGCGGCTGCGCGCGCAGCGGCGAAAAGCCGGGAATGCCGAGCACGCTGTCGGCACGCCGGCGGCGGTGCGTGCGCTTGACCGCCAGGCGCGAAATCTCGCCGCACTGGTGGTGCGTGGGCATGCGGAAATCCGGGAAGGTGGTGCAGTGGAGCTGGAACGGAAACGGCTGCAGCGGACGGGGCGTGACAAGACGCACTGTCCCGATCAGTGTCTCATCCATCGTGAACGCGGCGAAATGGGTCGAACGATCATCGAAGTCGTCGAACTCCATGCCATCGACCGCATCGTCGGCATTCAGAAAGGCCCGTTCGATGCAATACACGTCATAGCGCAGCTTGAACAATTCATGCGGCACTTCGCCTGGTTTCTGCCCCTGGTAGGAGCGGAAAATCTGGCGGTTGACGTGGTCAACAGTTTCTTCATGAGAGCCGAATTCGGCTCGGGACAAAAACGCTTTGTAGTCAAGGGCGGGAAATACGTATTCCATTCATACACTCTTCGTCCAATGCGCACCTTACTGTTTGCGTTTGGTGCGCTTGACGAGCACGTTGCCGGCCAGGGTACGAATCATTACCCAGATCGGAATCGGCTCATCGTTGAACCACGCGGCCAGGAATTTATTGTCCTTCTGGAGTCGATCGTTCAGATCGTTGAGGTCCACCATGTGCGGCGTGACCGGTCCGTAATAATCAACCTGCGGACCAATCGGCAGAAACTTGAACCCCATCTTCTCGAGCGAACGCGCCAGTGACCGCTCCATCGCCGCGTACCAGAATCGAATTCCGTTGGCGCGGCTGTGGCGGTACATTTCCCGGTACATACCCAGCAATAACAGCGGACTGTTGCCGCGCTTATCGTGCGACGCCGCTGGCGGTTTGATGCTGGCTGTGGTGCCTTTTTCCACAAAGTCTTTGGAGATGCCTTCCATCGAATCGCCGCGGCGGCGGCGGAAGGTTTTCCTGACGACCAGGCGGGAAATTTCCCCCGCCTGGGCATGGGCTGGAAACGTGAAGTCGTCGAATACTTTGCAATGCCCCTGGAAGGGATAATCCTGGCCTTCCGGTGGCATCACCAGCCGCACTGTGCCGACGATGTTGCGGTCGAGCGTGTACGCGGCAAAGTGAATCGAGCAATCGTCGAACTCGTCGGTTTCCAGACCTTCGTCGAAATCCTTCGCTTCCAGATAGGCACATTCGAGGCAGTACACCTCGTAACGCAGACGATAGATTTCCTTCAGAATGAAGGACTCCATATTTCCGCGCAGTACCTTGCTGAAATCGAAGTAGGGGATGAGGATGTCACGCTTGCCGAACAGCCTGTCAAATAACAGCATGATGTTATTCCAGTGCGCAAGTTTAAGGGCGGGCTATTGTTCTTGTTCGTATCCAACCACGTAGCATTTTGCAAAGAATAACCTACTTCCTTGCGAAAAGCACGGCGCACGAACTCAGCCGTAAAACTGGTGCATCAATGGAATCTCATCACCCGCGCAGCTTGCACCGCGCGGCGTGACCAGCGCTGTCCTACAGTTGTTTCAAGAGGGCGCGCGCGTCATCGGCCAGCGGGAAATCCTTGCCGCTAGCCAATGCTTTTTCGACTTCCTTGCGTGCCTTCGCCTTGTCCCCTGCTTTGTGTAAACCAAATGCCAGATGGTAACGAAGATCGTTCGCATCTGGCGCACGGGACAATGCTTGTTCCAAAACAGGAATGGCGCGCTTGGTGTCGCCCTGTTCAATCAGGATCCAGGCCAGGGTGTCGGCCACAGCCGGATTTTGCGGTGCCAGCTTGAAGGCTTTTTCAGCGGTGGCCAGGGCACGCGCGTCTTTATCTTGCTGGTAAGCAAAGGCGAGATTGTTGAGCGCGACCACATTGTCCGGATAGCGCTTGAGGATGGTTTCGAACTGGGCAATGGCTGACTTGAACTGCTTGGCCGACATCATTGATTCAGCCGAGTACATCGCGGCCAAGGGCTCACCCGGGTTGTCCTTCAAGAATGCAGCGAGGCGCGCATCGGCTTCCCGGTTCTTGCCCAGCATGCGCTGGGTGGCGGCCAGCTTGACCAGCAGCTGGGCCGACTTGCCCAGGTTGTACGCTTGTTCGTAGGCGCGCGCTGCCGGTTCCGGCTTTTTCTGGGACAGCAGGATGTCGCCTTCAATCAGGAACGCCACTGGCGAGTTCGGATTGTCCTTCTGCAGTTTGCGGGCCGCGCTCAGGGCATCATCGCTTTTCCCTTTGCGCAACATCTGATCGATCTCGGCCAACCGTGCCTGCACGCTGTTCGGTTCCAGCGCCAGCGCGTGCTTGATGGATTCGGCAGCGGCGGTTTCGTTCTTGAGCAGGGTTTGCACCGAGGCCAGACGCAGATGGGCCTTGGCCGACTTCGGCACAATGGCCACCAGCTTGCTGTACGACTCCAGGGCGCCGGTGGCATCGTTGTTGGCGATCTGGGCCTGGCCCAGGTGATCAATCAGGTCCGGGTTGGTCGGATTGGCCGTCTGCAGCTTGCGCACCAGGGTCAGCGCCTTGGCCTTCTCGCCGGTCTTCAGGTATTGGGTGGACAGGCGCATGGCCGCTTCCGGCACCTCCGGATTTTCATTGCTGGCGCGTTCGAGCCAGGTGGTGGCCTCGGCCTTCTGACCTTGCATCATGGCCAGTTCAGCCAGCGCCGTCATGGCGCCAATATGTTTTTTGTCGAGCGTGAGGAAGGCTTCCAGGCGCTTTTTGGCATCGGCCGGCTTTTGCTCGCTCAGGTCAAGCTGGGCCAGGTTGGCCACCGACGGGAAGTAGTTCGGCTGCAGCTGGGCCGACTTCATGAAGGCGGCGCGGGCCGAGGCCGTATCGCTCTTGGCCAGGTACACCCCGCCTTTCAGGTTTTGCACGATGGCGTTGTCGGGCTGCTGCTGTTCCAGCGCCTGCACTGCCTTGAGCGCCTTGTCGTATTGCTTCAGACCAAGCGCGGTGCGGACCAGCGCAATGCCGGCCTGCTGCGACTTCGGATCAAGCGCGGCCGCCTGTTCCATGTCGGCCAGGCCCTGTTCCTTGTCGCCCTGGCCCACTTTGCTCAAACCCAGCGAGGTGCGCAGCGCCGCCGACTTGGGCGACAGTCCGGAGGCCTTTTCAAAATATTCGGCGGCCTTGTCGTAGTCGCGCGCCTGCATGAACGATTCGCCGGCCAGCGCCAGCAGCTGGGCGTCTTCGGACGGGTCCTTGAGCGCGGGCGCCAAGGTGGCAGCGGCTTCGCTTGGATGGGCGGCGCGCAACTGGGCCGTGGCCAGCAGTTTGCGCGCATACAGGGTGTTGGGGTATTTTTCCAGGTACTTCTTGAGGTTCTGTTCTGCCTGTTCCAGCTGGCCCAGGTTCAGATGGATGGCGCCGGCCAGCAAGATGCTGGGCATGTGTTCCGGGGCGCCGCGCAAGACTTTCTGCACCGATTCCATTGCCACTTCATTTTTGCCCTGGGTGAAGTCGAGCAGCGCCTGGGTGTAGGTCACGATCAGGCTGCCGGGGTTGGCCTTGCGCGCCACCTCGACGTCGGCCTTGGCGGCATCGAACTTGCCCATGCCGATTTCCAGGTACGCCTTTTCAATGTGGGCGCTGCGGTGATCGGGCTTGATCGCCAGCACCTTGTCGTAGGCGGCCAGGGCCACGTCCGGCTTGCCCATGCGGCCGGCCAGCATGCCTTGGTACATCCAGACGTCCGGATTCTTGGGGTCTTTCTGGGTCGCTTCTTCGGCCAGACGCTGGCCGCCTTCCATGTCATTGTTGGCAAACGCCAGTCCGGCCTTGCCCAGCAGGGCCGCGCCACTGTTGGGCTGGGCCGCGAGCACCTTGTCGAAGCTGGCCAGGGCCAGGTCTTTCTGTTCCAGCGCCAGGTAAGCATTGCCGCGCGACACCAGCAGGGTCGGATCGGCGCTGGCGACGCCGGCTTCGGTTTCTTCAATCACTTTCTTGTACTGGCCCTGGGCCAGCAGTGCCTGGGCCAGGCCTGGCAAGTGCTGGGCCGGGGTGGCCCCCAGCGTGCCCGCCTTGCGGAATTCTTTCTCGGCCGATACGGCGTCGCCGGTATCGATGTACAGCTGCGCCAGCGCCAGGCGGATCGCAGCGTCTTCCGGGCTCTTGGCCGCAGCGTTCTTGAGCTGGATCAGGGCCGATTTGTTGTCGCCTTTTTGCTGATACGCCTTCGCTTCGGCCACCAGCGTGTCGGCCGACTGCGAGCGGTTGCAGCCGCTGATGCCCGCGCCCAGCAAAATGGCGCCGGATACCACGGCGGCGGTGAGGGTCAGCTTGTGTGCGTTGCGCGGCATGTCGTAGTCCTTGTGATGTCGTCTCTGAAAATGGGCGCGCCCGAAGGCCGCCGCCAAGCTAGCATAGTGACATGAATGCTGGCTAAAAAGCAACATTATTGATGACGTGCGCGTACGCCAGCGCCTGCCCGTCGTATTTGTGCCGCAAGCTGATTTCGTTTGTGCGCGCGCAAAGTGGCGGCGCTCGGATCGTGAATATTGCGTCTTGACGGGAACATGCGGCCTGCCGCAGGGACTAAATTGCATCCCTATTTTGTGTGCAGGAGGTGTGATGAACCAAGCTGGCGAACATCTGGCGGCCCGGCAAGTCCGGCCCGGCCCCTGGCACGCGGCCGATGCCGCCCCCCCGGCAACTGAAGCAGCCGGTCCTTCCACGCAGGCGCCGCGGCCGGGCCGCGCGGCACCGCGCGAGCAGCAGCTAGGCCTGGCGCTGGGCTGGATCAGCGTCGGCCTCGGCGTGGCCAGCCTGCTGGCACCGCGCGCCGTGGCACGCACGGCCGGCTTGCCCGAGTGGCCGCTGCTCATGCGTGCTCTGGGCCTGCGCGAAATCGCCAGCGGCGTGGGCTTGCTGCGCCAGCCCGACAATCAAGCATGGCGCTGGGTGCGCGTGGCGGGCGACGCCATGGACCTGAGCCTGCTGGGCGTGGCGGCCTTGCACCCGGCCAGCGACCGGCGCCGTCTGGTCTCCACCACGCTGGCGCTGGGCGCCTTGTCCGCGCTCGATCTGCGCGCCGGCAATCCGCCGCGGCTGACGCCTTCGCATCAGGCGTTGGCTGGCGCGGGCGGCACGCTGGAGGTGCGCGAAACCCTGCACATCAACCAGACCCCGCAGACCTGCTACGCCTTCTGGCGCGAGCTGGAGCGCCTGCCCAGCTTCATGCAGCACCTGGAATCGGTCACCGTGCTCGATGCGCGCCGTTCGCACTGGTGCGCGCGCGGCCCGGCCGGTACCCGGGTCGAGTGGGAAGCCGACATCACCCAGGACGAGCCGGGCGCCTTGCTGGCCTGGCAGTCGGTGCCAGGTGCCGACGTCGACAATGCAGGCACAGTCCGCTTTGACGCGGGGCCGGGCGGGCAGGGCACCCTGCTCGCGGTCGACCTGCGCTACCGGCCCCCCGCAGGGCGCGCCGGTGCGCTGATTGCACGCCTGTTCGGCGAAGAGCCGCTGGTGCAGGTGCGCGCGGATCTGCGCCGCTTCAAGCAACTCATTGAAACCGGCGAAATCGCCACCACCAAAGGCCAGCCGGAAGGCAAGCGTACCTTCAAGGCCAGCCTGTTTCGCAAAGGAGTCGAACCATGAGAGCGGCAGTCTGGCATGGCGCCAGGGATGTGCGGGTCGACCAGGTGCCCGACCCCACCATTCTCAATCCCGGTGACGCCATCGTACGCATTACCTCCACCGCCATCTGCGGCTCCGATCTGCACCTGTATAACGGCTTTGTGCCCACCATGGAGCAGGGCGACATTCTGGGTCACGAATTCATGGGCGAGGTGGTGGAAACAGGGGCCGGCGTCAAGCGCCTCAAGGTGGGCGACCGGGTCGTGGTCCCGTTCCCCATTGCATGCGGGCGCTGCTTCTTCTGCGAGCAGAAGCTGTTTTCCGTGTGCGAAAACTCCAACCCCAACGCCCATCTGGCCGAAGCCATGTGGGGCCACAGCACGGGCGGCATTTTTGGCTATTCGCACCTGACCGGCGGCTACGCGGGCGGGCAGGCCGAGTACGCGCGTGTGCCGTACGCCGATGTGGGCCCGCTGGTGGTGCCGCCCGATCTGCCGGACGACAAAGTCTTGTTCCTGTCCGATATTCTGCCCACCGGCTACATGGCGGCCGAAGCCTGCGACATCCAGCCCGGCGCCACCGTGGCCGTGTGGGGCTGCGGTCCGGTGGGCCAGTTCGCCATCCAGAGCGCCTTCCTGCTGGGCGCTGAACGGGTCATCGCGATCGACCATTACCCCGAGCGGCTGGCGCTGGCGGCCCGACTCACGCGGGCCGAGCCGCTCAACTTCGACCAGGTCGATGTACCCGACGCCCTGCGCTACATGACGGGCGGACGCGGCCCCGATGCCTGCATCGATGCCGTTGGCATGGAAGCGCATGGCGCTGGCGTGGCTTACGCCTACGACCGCATCAAGCAAGCCATGCGGCTTGAATCCGACCGGCCGACAGCCCTGCGCCAAGCGATGATGAGCTGCCGCAATGGCGGGGTCGTGTCAGTACCCGGCGTGTATGGCGGCTTCAGCGACAAGATCCCGTTCGGCTCCGTGATGAACCGCTCGCTCACCATCCGCACGGGGCAGTGCCATGTGCAGCGCTACATGCAGCCGCTGCTGGAGCGCGTGGTGGCAGGCGAGATCGATCCGGCCGCCATCATCAGCCACCACATGGCGCTGGACGAGGCGGCGCACGCCTACGAAATCTTCAAGCACAAGCAGGAAGATTGCATCAAGGTGGTCCTCAAGCCCCAGCAACTGCACTAGGCGGGGGCGGCGCTCAGGTCCTGGCTTGCTGCAGCAGCCAGGCGGTCAGGGCCTTGATTTTTTCATCCTGCAGGTTCTGGCGCGGGCACACAATCCAGAACGACCAGGGATTGGCCATCTCCAGCGCCAGTGGCTTGACCAGGCGCCCATCGGCCAGGTCGCGTTCGACCAGCGGGGCTGGCGCCAGCGTGACCCCATGGCCAGCCTGGGCCGCTTCCAGTGCCATGTAGGTGCTGGTAAACAGGGGGCCGGCCGTGGCGTCGACGCCCTCCACGCCATGGGCAGCGAGCCACTCTTCCCACTCGGGCGGGCGCACGCGCCGCGCTGCCGTGGTGTTGTGGATCAGGTTATGGCGGCGCAGGTCGGCAGGCTGGCGTAGACGGGTACGTTGCAGCAGGGCAGGGCTGCACACCGGCACGATGGTCGCGCCCATCCAGCGCCGCGCATGCAAGCCCGGGTACTTGCCGGGGCCGTAGCGCAAGGCCATGTCGATATTGCTGCTCTTGAAGTCGACCAGCTTGTCTTCCACATCGATCAGCACGCGCCACTGCGGGTAGAGCGCCTCGAACTCGCCCAGCCGCGGCGCCAGCCACTTGCCGGCCAGCGAAGGCATGGCACTGATCACGATGGTGCTGCGCGCCGCGCGCCGGCGCGGATCAAGCGCCTGATCCAGGCTGGCGAACAGGGTGTGCAGGGTCGCTGCCAGCGCTGCCCCCTCGGCCGTCAGCTGCACCGCGCGGTTGAGCCGCACGAACAGCGCCTGCCCCAGGTATTGCTCCAGTTTTTTTACCTGATGGCTGATGGCGGTGGGCGTCACATTGAGCTCGTCGGCCGCTTTCAGAAAGCTGGCGTGGCGGGCCGCTGCCTCGAAGCTGCGGGCGGCAATCAGGGGCGGGTTGGGACGGGCGGCCATGGTAAAGGTCGGGTCGGAATGGAATGCAAGCAGTCTATCAGATTAGTTTCATTCATCTGAAGCGGAGAAGCTTTCGTTTGTCGGCGCACTGGCCACTTCCTAAGATGGCTGCATACCCACTCACGAAAGCCCATCATGCGCATCGACTATCTTAGTGCCGACATCCTGCTGTTTCGTGGCGACAGCCTGGCCGCCCTGGCCACCGCGTTCATCGATGGCGAGCGTGTGTTGCTGGTCGATGCGCTGGCCAGCCAGTACGACGCCATCGATTTGCGCGACTATCTGGAAGGCACGCTAGGCAAGCAGGTCACCACGATTGTCCTGACTGACGCACGTGGCGCGCATGCCGCCGCCGCGGCGCTGTTTCCCGATGCCCAGCTGGTGCACCCGCACCACGCACCCGCCCAACTGCAATGGGGCCGCCATACCCTGGCGCTGCAGCAACGCGATGACGGCTTGTATGTGGACGTGCCAAGCGCGGATCTGCAATTTGTCGGTGACAGTATTGTGGGCAATATCGCGGTACTGGGCCCCTTATCGCCCGAGCAGGCCGACGACAAGCTGGTTCGTTTGCTCGACCAGGGCCGCACCCGCATCGTGCCGCGCCACACAGCCGCCGTGTGTAACCGGGCCCTGGGCAATGCGCGCGCCTACTTGTCCCGTCTGGGCGCGCGCGTCAGCGACTTGCGCACCCGCTTGCCCGATAGCGAAGCCGCTGCAGCCATCGCGCGCCTGCCGCTCGACGAGTTGCTGGGCAAGGGTGACTTTGCCACCCCGCTTGAACGTCACTGGCACGCCGACAACTTGCGCCGCATCGCGGAACGCGGTCTGTTTGCAGCCGCTCCGCGCCAGAATATCGCCGCTGCCGCGCGCCGCCGCGCCCAGACTTGCTGCGAGACGGTTGGCACGGTGCTGTTGGCCATGCTGGGTCGCCTGGCCGAGCGGGGCATCTGAGTTCAGCCGGGCTTGCGCAGCCGGCTGAGCAGTTCTTCGACGCTGTCGCTGACCGGCAAGCCATGGCGGCGCAGCAGTTGCAGATGCAGCACCAGGTTTTCCAGCACCAGCTTGGCCGACACGGCCAGCAGTGTCATGAGACGGTCCTCGGTGCTGAAGTTTTCCATGGCGGCTGCCATGTCGCACAGGTGGGATGCAACCAGCTGGCGCAATTCGGCTTCGCCAAAGGGCAGGTCGGCAAAGTCGATCGGGTCTTCCAACTCCACTTCCAGCATCAGCGCAGCGAGTTCGTCCGGTTTGATCGGCATGGCGCTCTTTCGATGATTGGGACGCCCCATTTTAGGCCAGGGTGGCGACACGCACGTCGATCCGGGATAAAATTCCTGAGCTTTTACCAAGCCGGGACCGCATATGGCGCGCCTTTTCTTTACCCAGCAGCTTGCCCGCTTCACCACCGTACCGCAGGTCGAGACCGGCGCTGCCGATCTGCGCGCGGGCCTGGAAGCGGCCTTTGCCCTCAACCCCGTGCTGCGCGGGTATGTGCTGGACGAGCAGGGCCATCTGCGCGAAAACGTCGCCATCTTCATTGACGGACGCCGCGCCAGCGAGCGCGTGCACTTGACCGATGCGCTGGCGCCCGATTCCCAAGTCTATATATTGCAGGCACTTTCTGGAGGTTGACATGAGCGATCGCGCATACCTATCCACCCGCAAGGGCTTGTTCGAGCTCGACCGCCATGCTGGCCGCTGGCAGATCGGCGCCCGCCATTTCCTGGGCGACCCGGTCTCGATCGCTCTGGAAGACGGGCGCGATGGCACCTTGTATGCCGCGCTCAACCTGGGCCATTTCGGCGTCAAGCTGCATCGGCGCGACAAGGGCAGCACCAGCTGGACAGAAATCGCGGCACCAGCCTATCCTCTCAAACCGCAGGACAGCAGCGACTCAGTCGAATGGAAAAACAAGCTGATCTGGTCGCTGGAAACCGGCGGTGCGGACCAGCCCGGCGTGCTGTGGGCCGGCACCTTGCCTGGCGGCTTGTTCCGTTCCAGCGACCGGGGCGACTCCTGGCAACTGGTGCGCGCCCTGTGGGACGTGCCGCAGCGGGCCGAATGGTTTGGCGGCGGCTACGACGTGCCCGGCATTCACAGCATCAGCGTCGACCCGCGCAATAGCGACCATGTACTGGTGGCGGTCTCTTGCGGCGGGGTCTGGCGCACCGAGGATGGCGGCGCCAGCTGGACGGTGTCGGCCACCGGCATGCGGGCCGACTACATGCCGCCCGAGCTCAATGAAAACGAAGCGGTCCAGGATCCCCACCGCGTGGTGCGCGCAGAAGGCACGCCCGACCGGCTGTGGTGTCAGCATCACAATGGCATTTGGCATTCTGAAAATGGCGGGCGTCAGTGGCAGGAGTTGCGCCAGGTGCCGGTGTCAACCTTTGGCTTTGCCGTGGCCGTGCATCCGCAGGACGGCAACACCGCCTGGTTCGCCCCGGCCGAAGCCGACCAGCGCCGCATTCCCGTCGACAGCGCCATGGCGGTCACCCGTACCACGGATGGTGGAAAGACCTTCACTGCCCTGCGCGAAGGCTTGCCCCAGCAGGATTGTTACGATCTGGTCTATCGGCATGGCCTGGCCGTTTCGCCCGACGGCAAGCAATTGCTGATGGCGTCGACCAGCGGCGGCCTCTGGGCCACCGAGGATGGTGGCGACCACTGGCATACCGTGTCAACCACGCTGCCACCGATTTATGCGGTGTCGTTCGCGAAGTAAGCGAGAAACATGCTGACGGCCGCATCCACCAGCGGCGCCATCAGTTCAGGCGCCAGCGGTGGCGCGCCCATGGTCACCTGCGGCCAGAACGCCATGGCTTTCACCTGACCATGGAGCAAGGTGGCGGCAAACAGAGGATCGCCCGGCTTGAGTCTGCCGTCGGCCTGCGCGGCGCGGATCCAGGTCGTCACGCCTTCCTCGCGCTCGTTGATGCGCGCAATGATCGGACGCGCCCGCTCGGGCGCCACCACCGCTTCGGCAATCGCCACCCGCGCCAGGTCCAGGAAATTGCGGTCCGCCAGCATGCCCACTTTCAAGCGCATCATCGCCAGCAATTGCTCGCGTAGCGGTACGTCCTTGCGGTAGGGCAGGTCCAGGGCTGCCGCGCTGCTGTGGAACAACTGCATCAGCGTTTCCGCGAACAACTCATCCTTGCTGGGGAAATGGTTGTACACCGTGCGCTTGGACACCCCGGCCATGGCGGCAATCTTGTCCATGCTGGTGGCCTCGAAACCAAAGCGGCGGAACTGGTCAGCTGCCGCTTCGAGGATGGCAAGGCGTTTGCGGTCGGTCAGGCGTTGAGGAGCATTCATGCAGATATTTTACACCGCGTAGTTTACTTTTCCAAAAATTGAAACTACACTGTGTAGTGTACATTCTAGACAGGCAAGCCATGAAGCGCCTCCTTTTCAGTCTCCTTTTACTTGGGATCATTTCGACCATGACCTATTCCACACTCGCCGCCAATGGTGTCCAGCCCCATGTGTCGCCGCAATATAGCGACGGCAAATTCCGCAACCCGGTGCAGATGAAGGAATTGAGCATGGGCGAGCAGCTCAAGCTCATGTGGACCTTTGCCACCGGCAAAAATCCGGACACGGTACCCTCTGGTACGATCCCGGTGCAAGTACTCACTCGCGCCCAACTTGTCGCAGCGCCGAACAATACCTTGTTCCGCCTGGGCCACTCGACCCTGCTGCTGAAGATCCATAACGAGTTTTTCCTGACTGATCCTGTCTTCTCTGAACGAGCTTCGCCGGTGCAATGGGCCGGCCCCGCGCGTTTTCACAAGAGCCCGATCAGCATTGAAGACCTGCCCCCGATCAAGGCCGTGATCTTGTCGCACGACCATTACGACCATCTGGATCACGCTTCCATTTTGCAGCTGGCCGCCAAGACGGAGCGTTTTCTGACCCCGCTGGGCGTCGGCGACCGACTCATCAAATGGGGCATTGGCGCGGCGAAAATCGAACAGCTTGACTGGTGGGAATCGACGGAAGTGCGGGGCGTGAAGTTTGTTGCCACGCCGGCCCAGCACTTCTCGGGCCGTAGTCTGAGCGACCGCAACTCGACCCTGTGGGCTTCCTGGGTGATCCAGTATCAGGACTTGAATGTGTTTTTCAGTGGCGACACCGGCTACTTCGATGGCTTCAAAGCCATTGGCGAGAAATACGGCCCCTTCGATGTCACCATGCTCGAGACCGGTGCCTACGACAAGCTGTGGCCCGACGTCCACATGCAGCCAGAAGAAACGCTGCAAGCGTTCATCGACCTCAAGGGCAAGTGGCTAATGCCGGTGCACAACGGCACTTTCGACCTGGGCATGCACGCCTGGCGCGAGCCGTTTGACCGCATTGCGGCCTTGGCCGAGGCAGGAAAAGTGCCGATGACCACGCCCGAAATGGGCCAGGCACTGGATTTGAAGCAGCCGCAAGCCTTCACGCACTGGTGGAAACAGGTCGATTGTGTGGCGGAGTCATCCAATTCTTCTTGCCGTGGTGAAATCGCAACGGCGCCCTGAGGACGTGCGGGAAGGCCGCTTGCTGACCCCTTTTAGCGCGTCAGGGCTTGTCAGGCGTTAATTCCGCACCGTAAAAAGGATTGCATAACAGGTATACAAAAAGCGTATGCAATTTGTTGGTGCAAGGCAACTAGTTATGATTTCCAGGTATATCTGGCATTGGAATAATAAATTTAGAAAAAATGGTGCAACGCAGTATTGTGGATCCATCTGCTGGCCGTTCAGCAGCTGGTTCCGGCGCCCGCTCCAGGAATCTATCCCGATCTCAGGAGGTTCTCATGTTGTCCACCAAGCATTTCAGCGCACTCGCTTCCGCCCTGTTGTTGACCCTGGCCGCGCCGCTGGCCATGTCCGCCACTGTCGACCCAAAAGATTGCACGCAGCCTGAATTCCCGGCCCGCTGGCTCAATGAAGGCGACAGCGGCAATGTCGTGGTGGCATTCCTGGTTGGCGCCGATGGCAAAATCCTCGATTCCAAACTGGTCGAATCGAGCGGCTACCCGCGCGTAGACCGTGCCTCCATCCGCGCTGGCGCCAGCTGCAAGTTCAAGCCAGCGAGCGACCAGTCTGCAGCGACCTGGGCCAAGGTCAAGTACACATGGATCGTCGACTAAGCCGGTCGCGCAGGTCCCATTGCAGGTATCCCACCGCGGCCTTGCGCCGCGGATCTTTACACTTTGTCCATAGGTTGTAATGACGTTGCTATAATCGCAGGTTCGCCTCACCGCCCTGCAGATCGACGCCATGAACCTCAAGAGTCTTGCCGATGCACTCGGCGTATCCAAAACCACCGTCAGCCGTGCGCTGAACGGTTATCCGGAAGTGAATGCGCGTACCCGCGAGCGGGTCCTGGCCGCGGCGCGCGAAGTCGGGTACGAAGCCAACCCCATGGCACGCGGCCTGGCCGTGGGCCGCTCGAATGTGTTCGGCATCATCTATCCCTTGCACTCCAGCGACCTGGGCGATCCCATGTTCCTCAACGTGGTCAGCGGCATGTCCTCGGCCCTGGAAAAAAGCGGCAAGAACCTGATCATCGTGCCCGTCTCGGCCGAGAACGAACTGCCTTCCTACGAACAAATGGTGCGGGCGCGCCGCGTTGATGCGCTGGTGGTGGGGCGCACGCGCGTGCATGACGACCGTATCGCTTTCCTGGCCAAAAAGGGGTTTCCCTTCGTCGCCCATGGACGCACGGAATCCAAATCTCCCTACGCCTGGTTCGATTACGATAATGAGGCCGGCATGCGTCTGGCCTGCGAGCATTTGCTGGCGCTGGGGCACACGCGCATCGCTCTGATCAGTGCGCCGCTTACCCTCAATTTTGCGCGCCAGCGCAGCGACAGTTTCAGCGATTGCCTGCGGCGCGCCGATCTGCCGCCCGCGCCGCACTACCGCGTTGACAATACCCATGACCGACGTTCGGGCTACCAGGCCATGCAGCAGCTGCTGGCGACCAGTCCGCGCCCCAGCGCGGTGATTGTGGACAATCATCTGTCCGCGGTGGGCGCGGTGCGCGCCTTGCTTGATGCGGGCATCGATATTGGGCGCGAGATGTCGGTGATCGTGTGGGGCGGGATTGAGGATTCCCTGCTCGGTGCGCGGCTGACCACGGTTGACCTGCCCGATATTGACCAGGCAGGTGCCAAGCTGATCGAGATGCTAACGGCGGTTGTGGGTGGGGCGGCACCGGCCAGCCAGCATGCGCTGTGGCAGCCGGTGTTGCTGGAGGGTGCCAGTACCGGGCCGTGCCGGGATTAAGAACGGAGAGCAGTGATAACATCGTCCTCGCGCAGGCGGGGACCCATAGCACGTTACCGAATTCGGCAAAGTGGTATGGGCCCCCGCCTTCGCGAGGGCGATGTGGTTGGTGATTACATATTGCGGCGGTACTGCCCACCCACCTCGAACAAGGCCGTGGTGATCTGACCCAGCGAGCAGACACGCACCGCATCCATCAGCTTCTCAAACACATTGGCATTGTCAATGGCGGCTTGCTGCAGCGCTGCCAGCGCTTGCGGCGCTTGTGCCGCGTGGCGCTGATGGAAGTCTTCCAGACGCGTGAGCTGCGACTGCTTTTCATCGTCGGTGGAGCGCGCCAGTTCGATCTTCTGTGGCGTGTCGTTGGCTTTCGGATTGCGGAAGGTGTTCACGCCAATGATCGGCAGCGTGCCGTCGTGCTTCTGGTGCTCGTACAGCATCGACTCTTCCTGAATCTTGCCGCGCTGGTAACCGGTTTCCATCGCCCCCAGCACGCCGCCCCGTTCAGCGATGCGCTCAAACTCCTGCAGCACCGCTTCTTCCACCAGGTCGGTCAGTTCATCGATGATGAACGAACCCTGGTTCGGATTTTCGTTCTTGGCCAGGCCCCATTCGCGGTTGATGATCAGCTGGATTGCCAGCGCGCGCCGGACCGATTCATCCGTCGGCGTGGTGATCGCTTCATCGTAGGCGTTGGTGTGCAGGCTGTTGCAGTTGTCGTAGATCGCGATCAGCGCCTGCAGCGTGGTGCGGATATCGTTGAAGTCGATTTCCTGCGCGTGCAGCGAACGGCCCGACGTCTGGATGTGGTACTTGAGCTTCTGGCTGCGGTCATTGGCACCATACTTGTCGCGCATGGCCACGGCCCACAGGCGGCGTGCCACCCGGCCCAGCACCGTGTATTCCGGATCCATGCCGTTACTGAAGAAGAACGACAGGTTGGGCGCGAAATCGTCAATGTGCATGCCGCGCGCCAGATACGCTTCCACGAATGTGAAGCCGTTCGACAGGGTGAACGCCAGCTGCGAAATCGGGTTCGCACCTGCTTCGGCAATATGGTAACCCGAGATCGACACCGAATAGAAGTTGCGTACCTGGTGGTGGACGAAGTATTCCTGAATGTCGCCCATCACCTTGAGCGAGAACTCGGTCGAGAAGATGCAGGTGTTCTGCCCCTGGTCTTCCTTCAGAATGTCGGCCTGCACCGTGCCGCGCACGTTCTGCAGGACCCAGGCGCGAATCTTCGCGCTTTCGTCCGCGGTTGGCTGGCGCTTGTTTTCTTCTTCGAAGCGCACGATCTGCTGATCGATAGCGGTATTCATGAACATCGCCAGAATGGTTGGCGCCGGGCCGTTGATCGTCATCGAGACCGACGTCGACGGGCTGCACAGGTTGAAGCCGTCATACAGCACCTTCATGTCGTCCAGCGTGGCGATCGACACGCCCGAGTTGCCCACTTTGCCGTAAATGTCGGGCCGCAGTGCCGGATCGGCACCGTACAGCGTCACCGAGTCAAACGCGGTCGACAAACGCTTGGCGTCCATGCCTTCTGAAACCAGTTTGAAGCGGCGGTTGGTGCGGAACGAGTCACCTTCACCGGCAAACATGCGGGTCGGGTCTTCGCCTTCGCGCTTGAACGCGAACACGCCGGCCGTGAACGGGAACGAACCTGGCACGTTTTCCAGCATCAGGAAGCGCAGCACTTCGCCGTGGTCTTCATACTTGGGCAGTGCCACCTTGCGGATCTTGGTGCCCGACAGGGTGTGCTGGATCAGGCGGGTGCGGATTTCCTTGTCGCGGATCTTGACCACATAATCGTCGCCAGCGTAAGCGGCCTGCATGTCCGGCCACATGGCCAGCAGCTTCTTGGCGTTGGCGTCCAGCGCATGATCGCGCTCGGTGATCAGATCGTCAAAATCGGCCGACTTGGATGCCGCAGCCAGCATACGCTTGGCTTCCTGCAGCTGCTGGCGCTCGCGCGCCAGCTTGACCTGCTTGCTGGTGTTTTTGTGATAGCCGCGCACGGTGTCGGCAATTTCGGCCAGGTAGCGCGCGCGTGCGGGTGGCACGATCACGTGCTTGCCACTGGAGAAGCGGATATCCGATGCTGGCAGCTTGCCCGGCCGTGTCTTGAGGCCGAATTCGGCCAGCTTGGGCAGCAGGCCCTGATACAGCGCGGTCACGCCATCGTCATTGAAGCGCGAAGCCTGGGTGCCGAACACCGGCATTTCTTCCGGCCGCTTGCTCCACATTTCGCGGTTGCGCTGGTACTGCTTGGCCACGTCGCGCAAGGCGTCCTGCGAGCCCTTGCGGTCGAATTTATTAATCGCGATGAAGTCGGCAAAATCGAGCATGTCGATTTTTTCCAGCTGCGAGGCTGCGCCAAATTCCGGCGTCATCACGTACATCGACACATCCACGTGCGGCACGATGGCCGCGTCGCCCTGGCCAATGCCGGAGGTTTCAACGATCACCAGATCAAAGCCGGCCACTTTGCAGGCGGCGATCACGTCCGGCAGCGCCTGCGAAATTTCGGATCCGGCTTCGCGCGTGGCCAGCGAGCGCATGAACACGCGCGCCTCGCCATTCCAGGGATTGATCGCGTTCATGCGAATGCGGTCGCCCAGCAGCGCGCCGCCCGACTTGCGCCGCGACGGATCAATCGAAATGATGGCGATGTTGACCGTGTCGCCCTGGTCCAGGCGGATGCGGCGGATCAGTTCATCAGTCAGCGAGGATTTGCCGGCGCCGCCGGTGCCGGTGATGCCCAGCGTCGGCACGGACAAGCCTTCGGCCGCGTCAAAGATGGCCTTGCGCAGTTCCGGCGAGGCTTTTTCGTTTTCCAGCGCGGTGATCAGCTGGGCCAATGGACGGTGGCGCGAAGCCACGTCGCCCGTTTGCAGCGGCGCCAACGTGGTTGGGGAATAGGTCGACAGATCGATGTCGCAAGCCTGAATCATCGACTGGATCATGCCGACCAGGCCCATACGCTGGCCATCTTCCGGACTGAAGATGCGGGTCACGCCATAGGCATGCAGATCGGCGATTTCGTCCGGCACAATCACGCCGCCGCCGCCGCCGAACACCTTGATGTGGGCGCCGCCGCGCTGCTTGAGCAGGTCGATCATGTACTTGAAGTATTCGACGTGGCCACCCTGATAGCTGGAGATGGCGATGCCTTGTACGTCTTCGGCCAGCGCGGCGGTGACCACTTCGTCGACCGAGCGGTTGTGGCCCAGGTGGACCACTTCCACGCCGTTCGACTGCAAAATGCGGCGCATGATGTTGATCGAGGCGTCGTGGCCGTCGAACAGCGAGGCCGCGGTGACGAAGCGGACCTTGTTGGCCAGCTTCGGTTGATCGGGGACGTTCAGTTTGGCGGCGGGAGTCAGGTCGTTCATGATGTTCCTTGCGAAATCGTACTGGTACGGTATATGACGTTTACGTTAACGTCAAGCAAACCACCACATCGCCCTCGCGAAGGCGGGGGCCCATTCCACGTCACCGAAGTTGTTCGGTACGCTATAGGCCCCCGCCTCCGCGAGGGCGATGTGTTTAGGCTGCGTGCTGGTTGGAGGCGCCGCCGAGCAAGCGCGCTTTGGCAACCCGGAATGCCGCCACATTCTTCTCTTTGACGTGGCCAAACCCGCGAATCTGCTCCGGCAGATTGGCCAGCTCCACGGCCGTCGCGTGATTCTCGGCGCTCAGACCGGCAATCAGACCTTCAACCATCTCGCGATATTCCACAATCAGCGCGCGCTCCATCTTGCGCTCTTCAGTGTAGCCAAAAATATCGAGTGCGCCACCGCGCAGGCCCTTGAACTTGGCCAGCAGCTTGAACGCGCTCCACATCCACGAACCGAATTCCGCCTTGACCAGGTGGCCTTTGGCATCCTTCTTGGCCAGCAGTGGCGGCGCCAGGTTGAACTTGACCGAGAAGTTGCCTTCGAACTGGGACTGCAGCTGCTCGACGAATTTGCCGTCGGTGTACAGACGCGCCACTTCGTATTCATCCTTGTACGCCATCAGCTTGAAGTAGTACTTGGCCACGGCGGTCGAGAGCTTGTTGCCCAGGCCCTGGGCCGTTTCGGCCTTGCGCACCTTGGCCACCAGATCTTCGTAACGCGCAGCGTAGGCAGCATCCTGGTACGCGGTCAGGAATTCGACGCGCTTCTTGATCACGTTTTCCAGCGACTGCGGCATCTGCACCACGATGGCCTGGGTCGGCGTGGCGACTTTTTCCACGCGCTTCAGATCGACGGCGGCGCGGCGGCCCCACAGGAAGCTCTTCTTGTTCGATTCAATCCCAACGCCATTCAGCTCGATCGCACGCAGCAGCGCCGCTTCGCTCAAGGGAATGCGGCCTTTCTGCCATGCGTAACCGAGCATGAACAGGTTGGCGGCAATCGAGTCGCCCATCAGCGCGGTGGCCAGCTTGGTGGCGTCGATGAAGTCGGCCGCATCAGGTCCGCCCACCGATTCCACGATCAGCGCGCGCACGTCTTCCACCGGATACTGCCAGTCGGCGTTCTGGGCGAAGGTGCCTGGTGGCTGCTCGTGCAGATTGACCACGGCCAGGGTGCGGCCCGGACGCATTTTGGAAATTGCATCCTGCGCGCCTGCGGTCAGCATGTCGCAGCCGAGAATCAGGTCGGCCTCGCCAGTGGCGATGCGCTGCGCGCGCAGGTGGGCCGGCGAACGTGCCACCTTCACGTGCGAGGTGACGGAGCCGTTTTTCTGCGACATGCCGGTCATGTCCAGCACCGACGCGCCCTTGCCTTCGAGGTGGGCGGCCATGCCCATCAGCGCGCCAACGGTAATCACGCCGGTGCCGCCGATGCCGTTGATCAGAATGTTGTATGGCTGCTCGATGCTTGGCAGTTTCGGCTCGGGCAGCGCGCCAAAGCCGTCATCCTGGTTATTCTTGGTGACGCCAGTGCGGGTCTTTTTCAGGGAGCCGCCTTCGACCGTGACGAACGATGGGCAGAAGCCCTTCACGCACGAGTAGTCCTTGTTGCAGGACGACTGGTCAATGGTGCGCTTGCGCCCGAATTCCGTTTCCTTTGGCAG
Source organism: Massilia sp. CF038 (assembly GCF_900129765.1). Lineage (GTDB taxonomy): Bacteria > Pseudomonadota > Gammaproteobacteria > Burkholderiales > Burkholderiaceae_D > Telluria_A. The sequence continues at coordinate 120,263 of NZ_FQWU01000003.1, read as the reverse complement.
AATCGAGACGCAGTTCGACTGAATGCCGCAGTCGCCACAGCCTTCGCAGACAGCGTCGTTGATGACCATGCGCTTGTTCGGGTCGGGGAACTCGCCTTTTTTGCGGCGGCGGCGTTTTTCGGCGGCGCAGGTCTGGTCGTAAATGATGACCGACACGCCTTCGACTTCGCGCAGCTCACGCTGCACGGCATCCATCTCCTTGCGGTCGTGCAGGCTGACGATGGTTGGCAGTGCGCTGCGGTCGGTGTAGCGCGACAGATCTTCCGTCACCAGCGCGATGCGCTTGACCCCTTCGGCAGCCATCTGCTGGGCGATCATCGGCACCGAAGTCTGGCCGTCCACCGGCTGGCCGCCCGTCATGGCCACGGCATCGTTGTACAGAATTTTGTAGGTCATGTTGACCTTGGCCGCCACGGTGGCGCGGATGGCCAGGTAACCGGAGTGGAAGTAGGTGCCGTCGCCCAGATTCTGGAACACGTGCGGCACCTTGGAGAACGCCTGCTGGCCGATCCATGGCGCGCCTTCGCCGCCCATGTGGGTGGTCAGCTTGTTCATCTCGGGGTAGATCGCGGTTGCCATCACGTGGCAGCCAATACCGGCCAGCGCGAAGCTGCCTTCCGGGACCTTGGTCGAGGTATTGTGCGGGCAGCCGGAGCAGTAGAAGGCAGGACGGAACGGCGTGTTGATGGCCTTTTTCAGGACCGCGTCTTTCGCGTCCAGGAAGGTCAGGCGGGCCTTGATCAGGTCGCAGGTTTTTTCATCGGTGATCAGGCGCGACACGCGCGAGGCGATCACGCGCGCCACTTGCGAGACCGAGAAGTCGGCCTTGGAAGTGAGCAGCCATTCGCCGCGCGGCGCGACCCATTCGCCTTTTTCGTCGAACTTGCCGATCACGCGTGGGCGTACGTCGTCGCGCCAGTTGTACAGCTGCTCCTTGAGCTGATATTCGACGATCTGGCGCTTTTCCTCCACCACCAGGATTTCATCCAGGCCCTGGGCAAATTCGCGCACGCTGTCCGGCTCCAGTGGCCATGGCATGGCGACCTTGAACAGGCGCAGGCCGACGTCGGCTGCCATTTTTTCGTCGATGCCCAGTTCTTCCAGCGCTTCCAGCACGTCCAGGTAGGATTTGCCCGAAGCGATGATGCCCAGCTTGGCGTTGGCGCTGTCGATCGTGGTGTGATTGAGCTTGTTCTCGCGCGCATAAGCCAGCGCGGCGTAGATTTTGTAGTCCTGCATCAGCGCTTCCTGCTTGCGCGCCTGCAGTCCCAGCGGGTCGGACGAGAGGCGGGCATTCAGGCCGCCTTCTGGCATCACAAAATCTTTCGGGATTTTCACTTGCACGCGGTGCGGATTGGCGTCCACCGAGGCGCTCGATTCGACCGTGTCGGCCAGCGCCTTGAAGGCGACCGTGCAGCCCGAAAAGCGCGACATGGCCCAGCCATGCACGCCCAGATCCAGATACTCCTGCACATTGCATGGGTACAGCAGCGGCACCATGCAAGCCGAGAAGATGTGGTCGGACTGGTGTGGCAGCGTCGACGAGTAAGCGCCGTGGTCGTCGCCCGCGATCAGCAGCACGCCGCCATGCTTGGCCGTGCCCGCATGGTTCATGTGCTTGAAAACGTCGCCGCAACGGTCCACGCCCGGGCCTTTGCCGTACCACATGGCAAACACGCCGTCGTACTTGGCCGGGCCGATCAGGTCCACCGTCTGCGAACCCCACACGGCCGTGGCGGCCAGGTCTTCGTTGACGCCGGGGACGAACTGCACGTGGTGGGCTTCAAGGTGGCCCTTGGCTTTCCACAGGTTCTCGTCCAGCCCGCCCAGTGGGGAGCCGCGATAGCCGGAGATGAAACCGGCCGTGTTGAGCCCGGCGGCAAGGTCACGCTCGCGCTGCATCATCGGGAGGCGCACCAGCGCCTGGATACCTGAGAGGAAAATATTGCCTGAAGTCGCAGTGTATTTATCGTCGAGGCTGACGGTGGTCAGGCGGTTCGAGACATCCTGCGCGCTGACAGGTTGGGTCGCCGTGGTATCTGGCATGGTGAGGCTCCAAAGGGTATTCGGGAATTTCCCCCGTCACGAGGGCGCCGGGTAGGCGCCGGAATGGCAGGGCAGGGCGTCGTGGGTACGACTATTTTACAGGCAGACCACGCGGGTTTTACCTGAGGCGTGGAGTGTATGTCCTTGTCGCCAGAAGGGGAAATAGCGATTCGGGATAGGGGTATAAGAAAAAACGATGGCCTGCCGGGCCGGCTCAGCTTGCTGCCTTTTAATCAGGCAATCTTGCGCCGATCCAGGTGCCGCTGTCGCACAGATCGCGCGTCACCTGATGCACCAGCCGGCTGACGGCAGCGGCCGCATTGGTCAGTGGAATGTTCTTGGAGGCGCACAGGGTGACGCTGCGGGCGATTGGCGGATCGCTGATGGGCCAGGCCTGCAGGGCGCCGCTGCCGACCTCGGTCAGCAAGGGGGCCAGCGGCAGGATGGTGGCGCCCATGTCTGCCAGCAATGCCGACTTCAAAATCGCAATCGAGTTGATTTCGATGACCGGGCCCAGCGCCAGGCCAGCGCCACGGGCCACGCTTTCGATGCGGGGGCGCACGCCTTGCTGCTGGGCCGGCAAAATCAAGGTTGTGGCCAGCGCTTCGGCCAGCCGCACTTCACCATGTTCAGGGGCAGGGCGCGAACCGGCACGGCAAATGAACATCAGTGTCTCTTCCACCAGCGGTGTACTTGCAAACGGGCTGAGCTGACCATCGTCGAACAGCACAGCCAGATTGATGCGGCCCGATTTCAGTTGTTCCAGCAGGTTGCCCGACAGTTCTTCCGTCAGCTGCAGGGTAATCTCAGGATAGTTGGCGCGGGCGGCCATCAGCAAGGGCAGGGCCAGCGCGCCAGAAATGCTGTGCGGCAGCCCCAGCGTGACGCTGCCGGACGGGCGCGTGGCCGACTGGGTCACTGCGGAACGCGCGTCGCTGACCTGCTTCAGGATGGCCTGCGCGTGTTCATAAAATACCTTGCCAGCGTCCGTGCTGAGCACGCCCTGGGCGGAGCGGTGCAGCAGCTGGGCGCCCAGCTCTTCTTCCAGCTGACGCAATTGCTGGGTCAGGGCCGGCTGCGCAACATGCAATACCAGGGCCGCCTTGGATAAGGAACCGTGGTCGACAATGGCAACAAAATAGCGGAGCTGGCGTAATTCCATGGAAGTTCGTGCTAATGTTGTCGCTGAGGATCAACACTAATTTTTAATGTAAAATGGAAACTTAAAGTTCTTAAAAGAAACGCACTCTTCACGTTGCAGTGATTAAAGCACAGCCGGGCATGACATGCTGAAAAAAGTCGATTCGTCGCAACTACTAGTAGGTATGTACATCCACGATCTGAGTTGTGACTGGATGACCCATCCGTTCATCCGTCAGCGCTTCCTGATCACCAAGGATGACGAAATCCGCAAGATCATCGATGCCGGTATCCACGATGTGGTGATCGACAGCGACAAGGGTCTCGATGTGCAGGATGCCCCCACGCTGGAAGAATCAAATGCGCAGCTTGAATCCGAGCTGGTGCAGATTGCCATACAGCCCGTGATCGTCACGCGCGTGTCGCTGGGGGAGGAATTGCGCCGTGCGGCGCAGATCCGGCATCAGGCTTCGGGTCTGGTGCGTACGGTGATGCAGGATGCGCGGCTGGGCAAGGCAATCGAGCTGGACCAGGTGTCACCCGTGGTCGAGAGCATCACCGAATCAATTCTACGCAACCCCGGCGCCCTGACCGGCATGCTGCGCATCAAGAACAAGGATGACTACACTTTCCTGCATTCCGTCAGTGTCTGCACCTTGCTGGTTGCCTTCTGCCGTTCGCGCAAGATGGATGCCGAAACGACTTACCAGGCCGGGCTGGGCGGCCTGCTGCACGACACAGGCAAGGCACTGATCCCGGACCACATTCTGAACAAGCCCGGGCGGCTGACGGATGAAGAATTCGACATCGTCAAGAAGCATCCACGCGATGGCTATGACATCTTGCTGAGGTCGCCCGAGGTCGGCCCCATTCCGCTCGACATCACCTTGCACCACCATGAGCGGCGCGACGCCAGCGGGTATCCCGACAAGCAAGGTGAGGGCAGCATCAGCGAGCTGGCGCAGATGGCAGCCATTGTCGATGTGTATGACGCGATTACGGCCGACCGCTGCTATCACAAGGGTGTCTCGGCGGCGGAAGCCTTGCGCAAAATTTATGAGTGGAGCAAGTTCCACTTCAATCCTGTGTTCGCCCAGGAATTCATGCGCTGCGTGGGGATCTATCCAGTGGGCACCATGGTGATGCTGGAATCAGGCCGGCTGGGCGTGGTGATTGAGCCGCACGAAACCAATTTGCTGGCGCCAAAGGTGAACGTGTTCTTCGACACCAAGCGCAATACCTACGTCAAGCCGCAAACCGTGGATTTGTCCAAGGCGTTGGGCTTTGGCGGCGGTGACAAGATTGTGCGGCCGGAATCGCCGCAGAAGTGGAATGTCGACGCGATGAAATTCCTTGTGATCGACTAAGGAGTTCAGCTTTGCAAAGCTGAACCGTTCCGCAGGCGCCCCTGCTGCACCGATGAAGTTTCTTGTGATCGACTAAGGAGTTCAGCTTTGCAAAGCTGAACCGTTCTTAGAAGAACTCGGCCGTATCGTTCGATGCAGCCGCTTCCAGCATCCCGCCTGACACCAGCTGATCATAATGGCAGGCCTGGTTGCGGCCATGGCTCTTGGCGTAATACAGCGCCTGGTCGGCACGGCCCAGAATGTTCACCGGCGACTCGTACGGGCTGATCGACACAAACCCCACGCTGACCGTCACCTGCCCAACTTGCGGAAACACGTGGCTTTCCACATTGGTGCGGAAGCGGTCGATGATTTTCTGCGCGTTATCCAGCGTCGTCGAGCGCAGCAGCACCACGAATTCCTCACCGCCAAAGCGGAACACGCGGTCCTGGGAGCGGAACGAGGACGTCATCAGGTTGGCGATCAGAATCAGCACTTCGTCGCCATACAGGTGGCCGAACTTGTCGTTGACGGCCTTGAAATGGTCCACGTCCACGACCGCCAGCCATTGCTTGTTTTCATCCGCAGGCTGGCGCCGCTCGGGCTGTCCAGGCAAAGGCGCCTCTGGCTCGGCCGTGGACGCTTGCAGCATCTTGGTCAGCTGGTCATCGAAGGTCTTGCGGTTGAGCAAGCCCGTCAGCGAGTCGCGCTCGCTGTAGTCGAGCAAGTTCTGGAAGTTGCGATACACACTGACAATACCGCCAATCACCTGGATGGTATCCGGGTGGTAAGGGGAGTTGTGCACGATTTCGAGGCAGGTGTCGGCCTTGTCGCCAATCCAGATCGGCAGCCACAGGGTAGAGCGGCCATCGTGCGACAGTGCGGTCGCGCTGGCGGTTTGCTCGATGATGCAGGTATTTAATTCCGGGAAGGATTCAATCGGGTCGCCCACCGAATTGGCGTCAGGATGGTCTTCCATGCGGGCTGCTTCCCCGGCGCAAATGATGGCCCGGGAACGCACAAACTTCTTTCCTCGCACACTGACAATGGTCAGCACGCGCGTCTGCGACGCCCCTGCCAATTCCTGGACGGCCGAGATCACCGAGATGTCGAGCATCGTGTGATCGCGGTGGCCAGTCATGTCCACCATGTGTTTAAGAAGGGAATCCATGTCGTTCTTTGAAATGTAATCTACCTGTACTTGCGTCGTCCACTGCCTTCGCCTGGCGAAATCCTCATGCGTATTGCATATTTGGCAATAAGTGCGACAAATCCCACGTTTATTCCCCTGATTCTACCTTGACCGCTGCCCCGCAGGCATGAGGCGAGAAATTTTTTACTTTGTCTGCCTGGATCAAGCCCGAAGTAGTGCTCTGGAGAAAGGTTGTTTCGTCTCAAGTTCACGCCGTTTTGCCACCCCTATAGTGGTCTCAATGGCGCAGCAACGGGACGACCGAAGCTGGTTTTTCCAATGGAGTAGCTGCTTTCCCGGGCAGTTCCAGGCTACGTCAGGGTTTGTCTCTTATCCACACTTAAGGAGTTTGTCATGAGCAAATTTGTCTCGGCTGTTCAGTCCTTCATGGCTGACGAGGATGGCGTGACCGCTTTGGAGTACGGCATGATCGCCGCTCTGATCGCGGCTGTGATCGTCACCGTCGTCGGCGTGCTGGGTGGCAAGGTCGACGGCGCGTTCCAAAAAATTGCCGATGCCCTGCCATAAATAAATAAGTCGAGCTTCCCGGGCGGGCCCGCCCCGGAAGCTCATTTTTTTGCCTGTCATCGGAAGGTTCGCCATGTCCACCATCCTCTTGTCCGATCTGGCCCTTGCCCTCCTGCTGCTCGGCGCCAGCGCCTTCGACCTGCGCCAGCGCCGCATTCCAAACCGCCTGCTGGCGCTGGGTTTGCTGGTGGCCTTGATCCTGCAGCTGGCCTCCGGCCATCCCGCCGCGCTCGTCACCAGTTATCTGCCGGGCTTTGCCGTGGGCCTGATCATGTTTCTTCCCCTTTACCTTGCCGGTGGCATGGCCGCCGGCGACGTCAAGTTGATGGCCACCGTTGGCGCCTTCGTCGGGCCATCGCTGGTTTGTCAGTGCAGCCTGGCCACCTATTGTTATGGCGGGTTAATGGCGCTGGTCATCGTACTGGCCAGGCGCCGCAGCCGTGCCGCGTTTGCCAACGTGCGGGCCTTGATGCTGCCGATCGTGATGCGTTTGGGTGGTGTGCGGCTGGCGCCGGAAGCGGCGCCCATCAGTGTTGGCGGCATGCCGTATGCGCTGGCAATCAGTGCCGGCACGCTGACAGTGATGGTCCTGCGCCACAGCTGAGTTTGCGGTCAGGCATTGCTTGCTTTGGGTCAAAGGCAACAAAAAACGCGTGGCTAAAATCAATTCGTGACATCCAGAAACAGTGATCGGGAGCGACAAATGATCGAAGCGCAATCGTCAGCGGAAGAGAATGGGCAGGACGACATGATCAGAATGCCGCCGCAACCGAAAACGGTGCGCGAGACCGGCCTGGAACTGGCATTGATTGTCGAGCTGGTCACCAAAGTGATGTACGTCTGCGGCAAATTACACCTGCCAGTCCTGACCGGAAAACTCCGTCTCTCCATCAATGTTTTGCGCGAAGTCCTGGGCTTCATGCTCACCGAACAATTGGTCGAAGTGGCTGCCCGCGGCGATTCCGATCTGGACGTCAGCTACCAATTGACCCACACAGGCAAACTGCGCGCCAGCGATTTTATGAACCGCTGCCGCTATCTGGGCCCGGCGCCCGTCACCCTGCAAGCCTACTGCGATCTGATTGCGCGCCAATCTTCGCGCCACGCCAGCATGGATCGGGTCAGCGCCGCCAGTGTGGCAGCGGCCTTCGGCGAAGACAGCCTGGACCCCGCCGTGCGCGACATGGTGGGCGCCGCCATGCAATCGAGCCGTTCCATGTTGCTGTACGGTCCCTCGGGCAGCGGCAAAAGCATGATCGCCCGCAAGCTCGGCAAGCTGCAGCAAGGCATTGTTGCCGTGCCGTGCGCGGTGCTGGCCGGTAATGAGATTGTATTGGTGCACGACCCGCTCGTGCATCTGGCGCCCGCCGCCCAGGCACGCCAGGCCGAAGACCGCCGCTCTTGCGATACCCGCTGGATGTTGTGCCAGCGTCCCTTGATCCAGGTGGGCGCTGAATTCTGCGCCGACATGCTCGATCTGCGCCACGATGCTGCTGGCGGTGTCTACCACGCGCCGCCTCACCTGATGGCCAACAACGGCATGCTGGTGATTGACGACCTGGGCCGCCAGCGCATGCCCAGCGCCGATCTGCTCAACCGTTTCAGCGCGCCGCTCGATACCCATACCGACCACCTGACCTTGCACGGCGGTTGCAAGCTGGGCGTGCCCTTCGATGTGACACTGGTGTTCGCCACCAACTTGCCGCCCCAGCTGTTGCTGGACGATGCATCCATGCGCCGCATCGCCTACAAGATTCATGTGGGCGCGCTGAGCGAGCCCCATTACAGGGCGCTGTTCCGGCGCCAGTGCCGCGTGAACGGCCTTGGCTGTGACGACGCCGTGGTCGAGCATTTGCTCAACGATCTGCACGCTGCCAGCGGGCGTGCATTGTTAGCGAGCACCCCCCGTGAATTGCTGGACCGGCTTGCCGATTTCGCGCGCTTTGCAGGCATTGAACCACGCCTGACTGTGCCCGCGCTCGACCAGGCCTGGTCCAGTCTGTTTGCGGGAAGTCGTAGCGGCACTCCGGTGCCGTCCCAGCCCACCGTCCCCTTCCTCGCCGATTGCGGCGACTCCTTGCTTGAGAGAATCTCATGAAAAACAAGCGTGCTCTTGTAATGATGGCCGTCGCGGTCCTGTTCGGGATCGCCGCAGTGGCGCTGGCCTGGAAGTGGCTGCAAGGCCAGGCCAACGCCAACTCCAATCGCGTCGTGGTGGCCACCACGGACGTCAACCGAGGGCAGCGCCTGGCCCCGGAAATGCTTAAATTGGTCGAGCGCCCGGCCAAGGAGATCCCGAAAGATGCGTTCACCGACACCCTGACCCTGACCGAGCGTGTACTCAAGGTCAATCTGCAAAAAGGGGAGGTGGTGGCCGAATCCAAGCTGGCGCCGGCCGGCACCATGGGCGGTTTGTCCGCCCTCATCAGTGAGGGCAAGCGCGCCATCACGGTGCGCGTGAACGATGTGATTGGCGTGGCCGGCTTTGCCTTACCGGGCAACTACGTCGACATCATCGTCCACACCGAGCGTGACCCGGCCGAAGGCGAGCGCAGCAATCACGGCCAGCTTGATGTATCGAAAATTGTGCTGGAACGGATCCTGGTGCTGGCCGTGGCGCAAGAAGTCAGCCGCGACGAAACCAAGCCCAAGGTCGTCAACGCGGTCACACTGGAAGTGACGCCTGAGCAAGCCGAAAACCTGGACCTGGCGCGCGGCGTGGGCACCTTGTCGCTGGCTCTGCGCAATCAAATCGACCATACGGTGCCCGAAACAGCCGGTGCCACCAAGCGCACCTTGCTCGACGAACTGGCCCAGGTCGCCGCCAAACCCAAGCCAGCGCCTGTCGCGCCGGTCAAGCACGTTGCCGTGCGCTCCCGGCCCGTGAGCGCGCCGGGAGCAGTGGCCGCGCCCCAGCCCAAACGCGACTGCGTCAGCGTGCTGAACGGCCTGCAAACATCGCAAGAATGCTTCTGATTTTTCACGCAACGACCTTTTAGGGATGAGCGAAATGAACAAACCCCATTGTCACGTCCGCCGTTATGGCGCCGCCGGCCTGGTGCTGGCCCTTGCCTCGGGCACCGCCCTGGCTGCCGATCCGCTGACGACACCAGCCAGAGCCCGCACCGGCCAGCCCGCGCCCAAAAGCCAGCCGGCCAAGCCGCCGCAAGACCGCGCCGACAGCGGCCCCCAATGTGTGGGCGAGGCAGCACGGCCTGGCAAGATGACACTGCTGATGGGCAAATCGACGCTGATGCGCCTGCCAGAACCGGTACGTCACCGCAGCGTCGGCAATGCCGGCGTGGCACAGGCAATGCTGGTTTCGCCCGATACACTGTACTTGCTGGGCGTCGATGTGGGCACCACGAATATGATCATCCAGGGCCGCAGCGGGGCATGCAGTGTAGTCGACCTGATGGTGGTCATGGATCTGGCTGGAATTGAAGCAAGTCTGGCTTCTGCATTGCCCGATGAAAAAAACATCAAAGTCAGTAGCGCCAACGAATCGGTGGTCCTGACCGGCACCGTATCCGACAGCAACGCCCTGGTGCGCGCCGAGGAATTGGCGCGCGCGTTCGTGTACGAATCATCACGTACGCTGGCACGCAAGAACGATGACGCTGGCGAAAACGCCAATGGCGCCGCCTCGCCCGACCGCAGCCAGCCTGCCAATCTGCGGGTGATTAATCTGCTGAGCGTGACGGCGCCCCAGCAAGTCATGTTGGAAGTCAAAATCGCCGAGGTGTCGAAAACCTTGCTCGAACGTCTGGAAGGCGGCGTTACCTGGAGCACCGGATCGGGCAGCTGGGCCACCACGCTTGTCTCGAACTTCCTCACAGGTAGCGCGCCGGGCTCCCTCAGGGCCACCAAGGCCAACGGCAACCGCCTGCGCGCCGACGCCCAGAAGCAGGACAGCCTGGTGCGCATCCTGGCCGAGCCGAACGTGATGGCGGTCAGTGGCCAGGAGGGCAATTTCCTCGCGGGCGGCCGCATCTTCATTCCGGTAGCGCAGGACAACAACAAGATCACGCTGGAAGAGAAGGAATTCGGGGTTGGCTTACGCTTTACGCCCACCGTGCTCGCTGGCGGGCGCATCAATCTGCGGGTGTCGCCCGAAGTGTCGGAAGTCTCGCGCGAAGGGATCGGTATTTCCGCCAGCGGTTTCAATGGCAGCGCGGTACTGCCGCTGATCACCACGCGCCGCGCCAGCACCACTGTCCAGCTGTATGACGGCCAAAGCTTCGCCATTGGCGGCCTGATCAAAAACAATATGGTCAACAGCCTGAAAGGCTTGCCGGTCCTGGGCGAGGTGCCGATCCTGGGTGCGCTGTTCCGCAGTGCCGACTACCAGCAGGACAAAACTGAGCTGGTCTTCGTGGCCACCGTCCATCTGGTCAAGCCTTTGCCGGCCAACTTCACGCTACCGACTGACAAAGTCAAGACGCCTAGCCGCGCCGAGCTGCTGCTGGGCGGGCGCCTGGAAGGCAGGCCTGACGCACCAGCACCGGCCGCGGCGCCAGTGCCCGCAGCATCCGCACCGGCCGAGCAGCCGTCAGCAGAAACCGCGTCCGGCTTCGAACTCAAATAAGGAGTGACCATGAAAACCACATCGAACACGGCCCTTGCCGCGCTGGCCGCCCTGGGGCTGCTGGCCGGATGCGCCGCCAGCGCGCCCGAAGCGGAGCGCAATTTTGGCAACAGCGTGCGTGCCGCGGTGGCCGCGCAGGTGTCCGACCCAGCCGCTGCCGCCAACACCAATCCGGTCACCGGCATCGACGGGCGTGCCGCGCGCGCCAGCCAGCAGCGCTATGAGCAATCCTTCCTCATGCCGCCCGAGCCGCAAAGCTCGATGACCACGGGCAGCGCAAAATGAGCACGCCGCATCAGCCGCGCCGGCGCATTCGCCGGCAACGCGGCGCCTTTGGGGTGATCTACGCGATCATCCTGCCGGTCATGCTGGGCATGGTCGGTCTGGCCATCGACCTGTCCATGATGTACGCCCGTGGCCATGAATTGCAAGCCATTGCCGACAGCGCCGCGCTGGCGGCAGCGCGTGCGCTCGATGGCACGCCGGATGGCCTGGCGCGCGCCAAGGAGAATGCCAGGACTACTGCGCGCACGGCGGAATACCGCTTCCTGCGGCCCGAGACAATCGACTGGACCTCGAGCGCGCTGAGCGTGGGTCCCACTCGTGACGGGCCCTGGACGCTGGCCGACTCAGCCAACGGCAGCGACCTGCCCAACATGCTGTTTGCGCGGGTCGACACAGGCGCGCTCGATGAGCGGTACGGGCGGGTGGCAATTGCCTTCCTGCGCGTGGTCGGCGTGGCGGGCGAGCAGCATCTGGCCCGCCGTGCCGTGGCCGGGCGCAAGGAAAGCAGCATTGGTCCCGTGGCCGTGTGCGCGCTCAGCCAGTCGCCGCTGGCCATGCGCAGCAATGCGCCGGCAGCCAATGCCGAGGAAGCAGTGGAATATGGCTTTCGGCGCGGGGTCGGCTACAACCTGCTCAATTTGAACTCGCATGGCAATACGGCGCGCAGCTTCATTGTGAACCCGCTCGACTTTCCACCGGCACCAGCACGCGTGTCGCACCAGTCCGACGACGCACTGCGCCCCTTCGTCTGCACCGGCCACATGCCGGCGCCACGCATCGAAGGCGGCAGCAGTCTGTATGTGCGCGAGCCATTTCCCGTATCGATGGTGCGCGAACTGAATGCCCGCTTTGCCAGCTTTAACGGGGGCTCGGTTTGCACCCGCTATGGAGCGCCGCCCGACAGCAATGTGATTGACTTCCGCGGACCGTATGGCGGCTTTTACATTTCGGGCGCACCGACCCCGCTCAACGGCAGTGCAGCTTCCTACTTTGCGCAAGGCAAACTGTTCACAGTGGCCGACGCCGACGTGCTGCCACCCGGGACCACCGCCGCCAGTTACGGCACGCTATGGTCCTTCGGCCGGCCTGTGCGCTATGCGGGCGGCGCCCTGGGCGCGCCGTTCACACGCAATGACTGGAGCAAGCTGTATCCGGTCACCGCCGGCGCCGCCCTCAGCTCCAATTACACCTTTGCCGATTCGCCCTACGAGCGCGGTCTTTCGCCACACCGTCAGTCCCCTGTTGGCATGTCCGGCATCACCAAACGCCGGGTACTGAATGTGCCACTGCTCGACTGCCCCGTCAGCGGCGGCAGCGCCCGTGTTTTAGCCATAGGGAGGTTTTTGATGACAACGCCCGCCACTGAATCGCCACCGGCCATCCATGCCGAATTCGGCGGCCTGACCACGTACGGCGAACTGGCTGCTTCCGCAGTCCTGTACAAATGAAACCGGCAGCGTCCCCTCGCGGCGCAATCCGGCGGCTGGCCCGTGGCGCGGCAGCCATCGAGCTGGCAGTCATTCTGTCGGCCACGATTGTGCTGCTGCCGGCCGTGGCACTGTTTGCGAAAGTCTTCTTTCAATACAGCGTGATGAAAGAAGCGACCCGAGATGCGGCTTCTTATCTGGCCAGCCTGCCGCCGGCGGCAATCAAGGATGACGGCGAGCGTGCCCGCGCCATCGTCCTGGCACAGCGGATGGTGCAAGAAGCCGCGATGGGCGCGAGCATGAGCGGGTCCACCAGGGTGGAACAGGCCTACGTCGAATGCGACAACCACTCCTGCGCCGGCATGGTGCCGCAGCTGTTCGGTGTGACGGTGACCTTCACGATTGACGATGCCATGTTCAACGCGCTGACCGGCCGCTGGACCGACCCCGAAGAAGGCACGTGGGAAGTCACCGCACGTTCCACCGTCCCCTTCACCAAATAAGCCCGAGAACGAGCCCGCCATGCGCCATTTCACACCCAAGTCATCGCCGCGTTCCCAGTTTGGAGTTGCCGCAGTCGAGTTTGCGCTGGGCTCCATGCTGTTCTTCACCTTTGTGTTTGGGGTGCTGGAACTGGCGCGCGCCCTGTATGCCTACAGCACCATGGTCGAAGTGACCCGGCGCGCGGCGCGCGCTGCCGCCTTTACGGACTTCAGCAACGCAGGTGCGCTCGATGGCGTTCGCCGGGTAGCCATGTTCGGGGACATTCCGGGTGGCATGCCGCTGCGCGGCAATCTGCAGGAACAGCATCTGGCGATCGATTACCTCAATGGCACGCTTGAGCAGGTCAGCCCCATGCCGGCCTGCCCGGAGCAAAACATCATCAACTGCAATCAGGATCCGGAAGGAGCCAGCTGTATCCGCTTCGTGCGTGTACGCCTGTGCTACCAAGGGTCGGGACCGGATTGCTCACGGGTGGAGTACGTGCCCATCATCGGCGCCAATTTCTTCCCCGGTGCGCCGCTGCATTTCCCCAGCTTCGCCACCGTCACCCCAGTCGCAACGCTGGGTTACCAGCCTGGCGTGGCAGGCAACTGCCTGTAAAGCCCACCAACGAGGACCGCCCATGAAAGCCCTACTCATCACCCGTGACAACGCCTTGCACGCGGAAATCGCGTCGCAAGGCGCGGCCAGAGTGCCGCCGCTGAACCTGGCCGCAACACGCGCCAGCATGCGCGATGCGCTCGACCGGCCGGTTCCGGATGCGCCGGCCCTGGTCATTGTCGACGCCAGCGATTTCGAGCCGAGCGAGGCTGACATGCTGGAGCGCCTGACCAAGCACTATCCCGACGCCAGTTTCATGCTGCTCACGCACGAGCACCAGCAAGACCTGCTGATTCGCGCCATGCGCGCCGGCGTGCGTGAAGTGCTGCAGCTGCCGCTGGTGCACCGCGCCTTCCATGAAGCGATGGACAGGATCGCCGCCGTGGCCGGCGAAACCACAATGCGCGACGGTAAAGTGCTGGCCTTCATCTCCTGCAAGGGTGGCAGCGGCGCCACCTTCATCTCCACCAATTTTGCCTACGCCCTGGCCACGCTGGCCGACAAGAAAGTACTGCTGATCGACTTGCATGGCCAGTTTGGCGACGCCACGTTGTATGTGTCGGACCAGCGCCCGGCCATGACCTTGTCGGATGTGTGCAGCCAGATCGCGCGCGTGGACGGCGCCTTTCTTGAGTCGTGCCTGGTGCACGTGACGGGCGGCTTCGGCATTCTGGCCGCAGCGGATGACCCGGCCCACGCAGTGGACCTGAAACCCGAGCACATGGATGCGATTTTGCGCGTGGCGCGCCAGCATTACGACTACATCGTGCTCGATGTCGGCCGCCAGATCGATGCGATCTCCCTGCGCGCGCTGGACAGCGCCGACGGCATCTACCCGGTACTGCAACTGGGCCTGCCCGATATTCGCGATGGCCGCCGTCTGCTCGATATCTTCCGCTCGCTGGGCTATCCGCTGGAAAACACGCGTCTGGTGGTCAATCGCTACGAAAAGGGCGGCAAGCTACGCCTGCAGGATCTGCAAAGCGCCTTGGGTGCCGAGATCGTGCACACCATCCCCAACGACTACATCGCCGTGACCGACTCGGTCAATCAGGGCGTGCCGGTGCTGCGCCTGTCACGCTCATCGCCGGTCTCGCGCAGCATGGCGGAACTGGTTGAAACCATCACGGCGCGCCGCGTCCCCGAAAACAAAGGCCTGTTCGACCGCCTGTTCGGGCGTGGCGACGGCGAAGCATGAACCCTGGAGACAACATGACCTTACGTGAACGCCTGAGCGCCGTCGATGACACGCGGCCCGCCGCCCCCACTTCCGAAACCTCGAACCATGCCTACCAGGAGCTCAAGAAAAATATGCACCAGATGATCCTGGACCGGATCGATCTGGAGCGGCTCAAGCGGCTCACCACGGAGCAGTTCAAGCATGAGCTGGCGCTGCTGATCCAGCGCATCATCGAAGAAGAACGCATCGTCCTAAATCAGCACGAGCGCCACAACCTGGTGCTCGACATCCAGCACGAAATGCTGGGCTTCGGTCCGCTCGAGCCCTTGCTGGTCGACCCCACCATTTCGGACATTCTGGTCAATACATCGAACAAGGTGTACGTGGAGCGGCGCGGCCGCCTGGAACTGACCGACATCACCTTCCACGACAACGCCCACCTGATGAAGATCATCGAGAAGATCGTTTCGCGGGTGGGCCGCCGCGTCGACGAATCGAGCCCCATGGTCGACGCCCGCCTGCCGGACGGCTCGCGCGTGAATGCCATCATTCCGCCACTGGCGGTGGATGGGCCGATCCTGTCGATCCGGCGCTTTTCCGCTGCCCCGCTGACGGCTGAAAATCTGCTCTCGTTCAAGAGCGTGACACCGCCCATGGTGCAGGTGCTGCAGGCACTGGGCCACTCGAAGATCAATATTCTGATTTCGGGCGGCACCGGCAGCGGCAAGACCACCTTGCTGAACCTGTTGTCCGGTTTCATTCCCGCCAATGAACGCATCATTACGATTGAAGATGCGGCCGAGCTGCAGATGCGCCAGCCGCACGTGGTACGCCTGGAAACCCGGCCGCCCAACATCGAAGGCAAGGGCGAAGTGTCGCAGCGGGCGCTGGTGCGCAATGCCCTGCGCATGCGCCCCGACCGCATCATCCTGGGCGAGGTGCGTGGGGCCGAGGCGCTCGACATGCTGCAAGCGATGAACACCGGCCACGAAGGTTCCCTCGCCACCATCCACTCGAACACACCGCGCGACGCCCTGGCCAGGCTGGAAAACATGGTCGGCATGGCCGGCGTGAACCTGACCCCGCGCGCCACGCGCCAGCAGATTTCGTCGGCCGTGACAGTGGTGCTGCAAGTGACGCGCCTGACCGACGGCGCCCGCAAGCTGGTGAGCATGCAGGAGATCACCGGCATGGAGGGCGAAGTGATCGCCATGCAGGAGATCTTCAAGTTCGAGCAAACCGGGGTGGCGGCCGACGGCAAGGTCATGGGCCACTTCTGCGCCACCGGAGTACGCCCGCGTTTTGCCGACCGCCTGCGCCTGTTTGGCGCCGCCGTGCCGGACGCCGCCTTCGATCCCGCCCGCGTGTACGAATAACCGCCAGGAGACCATGATGGATGCAGTGTTCTACGGCTTTACGGTCCTGCTGTTCGCAGCAGTCATCCTGATGATCGAGGGGGCGTATCTGTGGTGGTCGGGTACTCACGGCGGCGGCGCCAAGCGCATTGCGCGTCGCCTGCGGCTGATGTCGGGCGGGATGGATGCCAACGGCGAGAAGGTCTCCATCCTCAAGCAGCGCCGCTATTGCGACAACGACTGGCTGGACGCTTTTCTGCATCGGCGCCGCCTGGCCCAGGCCATCGACCGGCTGCTGCTGCAGGCGGGCTTGCGCTGGTCGGTTGCGCAGTTCATGGGCGCGGCGTTCGGCGGTATGTGCGTGGCGCTGCTGTTGCTGCAAATGCGGCCCGCGCCTCCGGTGGCGCAAGTGGTCATCGCGCTGATGTTCATGTCGGCGCCCTACGTGCTTGCGCGGCGCGCACGCACCGCGCGCTTGATCAAGATAGAGGAACAGCTGCCGGAAGCGGCTGATTTTCTGGCCCGTGCCATGCGCGCCGGGCATTCGTTTACCAATGTGCTGCAGATGGTTGGCTCGGAACTGCCGGAACCCTTGTCTGGCGAATTCCGTACTGCCCACGAGGAGATCAACTACGGCGTGCCGCTTAATGAGGCGTTATATAGCCTGGCCGACCGGATTCCGCTGACCGACTTGCGTTACCTGGTCATCGCCGTAGTGATTCAGCGCGAGTCGGGCGGCAATCTGGCTGAAATCCTGGGCAATATCAGCCATATCATTCGCGCCCGCCTCAAGCTGCTGGGCAAAGTGCGGGTGCTGTCGGCGGAAGGGCGCATGTCGGCCTGGATTCTGGGCTTGATGCCGTTCTGCGCGATGTTCTTCATGCTGATAGCGAACCCCAAATACGTCAGCGTGCTGTGGACCGACCCTACCGG
The DNA here is from genome assembly GCF_900129765.1 of Massilia sp. CF038. Taxonomy (GTDB): domain Bacteria; phylum Pseudomonadota; class Gammaproteobacteria; order Burkholderiales; family Burkholderiaceae_D; genus Telluria_A. The sequence goes on along the minus strand of NZ_FQWU01000003.1, from coordinate 103,139 downwards.
GCAGACGATGCTGTGGTACGGCGCCGGCATGATCCTCATCGGCGTGCTGTGGATCCGCCGCGTGATTCACATTCGGGTATAAGGAGAACGACATGACGATTGCAAACGTGATCTTCCTGCTGGTTGTATTTGGCATCGTCTGCGGCCTGGCGATGATGGGCATGGCCGTCTTCGTGCCCGGTGCGATGCGTAGCCGGCTCGATCATTTTGGCGCCAAGACGGAAGCCGGTGCACTGCAAAGCGGCGATGGCTGGGTCGAAAAAATCGTCAAGGTCGCCCAGCCGTTCAGCAAATTATCGTTGCCGGAGGAAGGGTGGGAGCGCTCGGCCCTGCGCACGCGTTTCATGAATGCCGGCTGGCGCAACAGCGCGGCGGCACCCCTGTACTTTGCGTCCAAAACGCTGCTTGCTCTTCTGCTGCCCGGCATCATCGCCATGGTGCTGATGCACTACGTGCCCGCCATGCCGGGGCAGCGCTTCATGTTTTGTCTGCTCGCTGCCGCCGCCTTTGGCTACTACATCCCGAACGTGGTCCTGGAACAGGTGGCGCGCCGGCGCCAGCGCGAGATTTTCGAAATCATCCCCGACGCCCTCGATCTGTTGACCGTGTGCGTGGAGGCAGGCCTGAGCCTGGAGCGCGCCATGGTGAAGGTGGCAGGCGAAATTCACATCAAAAGCATGGTTCTCGCGCAGGAGCTGCAACTGGTGCTGATGGAAATGCGGGCCGGATTCACCAAGGAACGCGCGCTGCGCAACTTTGCCCTGCGCAGCGGGGTAGAGGATGTGGATACGCTGGTGGCGATGCTGATCCAGTCCGAGCGGTTTGGCACCAGCATGGGTACCTCGCTGCGCGTGCACTCGGATAATCTGCGCTCGAAACGGCAGTTGATGGCGGAAGAAGCTGCCGCAAAAATTGCGCTGAAGCTCTTGTTCCCTTTGATTTTCTTCATTTTCCCTACCTTGATGATTGTGCTGGTCGGTCCGGCGGCCATCCAGATCGGACGCACCATGGGCAAGATTGCAGGCACTGACTGAACTGGAGAGCAACATGAAACCCTCGCTCAAACGCATTGTCATCTTGTGTAGCGGCGCGCTTTTGCTTGCGTGCGCGGATATGGGTTACCGGATGCCGCAGTCCGACCCCGTGCCCTCGGCCGAGCATGCGTATCGGACCGGCCGAGTCCACCATCTGGCCCATCAGTTCGAGCAGGCCCGGGCGGACTACGAAGCAGTGCTGCGCGCGGTCCCAGGGCATGTCAACGCCCGCAACGGCCTGGCCGTGCTGGCCGCTGAAGCAGGCGATCTCGATGCTGCAATTGCGCTTTGGGAAGGCTTGACGGCGAACGCCGCCGGCGTCGACAGCGGTTACCTGCTGAGCAATCTGGGCTACGCCTATTATTTGCGCGGCGACCTCAGTTCCGCACAGACCGCGCTTGAAAGCGCCTGCCTGCAAGATCCTTTGAATGATCGCGCCTGGCACCATCTGGGCAATGTTTTGGGCAAGCTAGGGCAGCGCGAGCGGGCGCAAGCCATGTACCGTCAAGCCGCCGCACTGCGCGGGCACGATTTCAAGTCGGACTACGCGATTGCGGCGGTTGCCGGCGTACCAGCCATTGAAAAGGCGGTAAAGGTCGACAGCAATGAAGACACACGCTGGGCCCGCACCGAAATTCGGCAGGACCAAAGCGGCATGTTCGTTCTGGAGCGAATCGAAGCGGCGCCGCGCGAAACGCTGACGCTGGAGATCAGCAACGGTAATGGCGTGAAAGGCATGGCGCGCGCGGTGGCGCGCAGCATCGGCGCCGACCAGGGCAGGGTCGTGCGCCTGACCAATCAAAAAGGCTTCGGCGTGCGCCAGACGCGGGTGGAATACCAGGCTAGTTTCCGCTTGGCGGCCGAGCGCCTGGCCACGCGTGTTGGGGGCGTGCCCATGCTCATGCCTGGCGCGTCAGGACGTGCGGATATTCGCGTGGTTCTGGGACATGACCGAGTTGCCGCGAACAAGGCTGCTTTGGTCGCGGTCGAAAAGTCCCAGCCGGGTGCGGGTTAAGTCTGTTCGATTGGCCGAGATCAAACGCGTGCAAAAGCGTCACAGGACAATCAGTGGAGACTTTTACCCTTCAAGGAGCTCCACATGACGATCGCACGCCGTTTCACTGCATTTATCTCCAGCATACTCGTTGTCGCATTGGTTGCCTGCGCACCGACCGCCAAGCGCGAAGGCACGGGCGAATACATTGACGACGCCGTCATCACCGGCAAGGTCAAGGCGGCACTGGTGGCCGACCCGCAGCTCAAGGCCACCGAAATCAATGTCGAAACCTACAAGGGCACGGTGCAGCTGAGCGGCTTCGTCAGCTCAGCGGAAGACATTACCAAGGCCGTGCAAATGACGCGCGATATTTCCGGCGTCAAATCGGTGAAAAACGACATGACCGTCAAGCGCTAAGTACCCGCAAAAGAAAAAAGCCGCCTGGTCCGAGCAGGCGGCTTTCGTCATTGTGAGGTAACTTATTGCCAGGAGACGCTGCCCAGGCCGCGTGCTTCCGACGTGCGCGTGGCAGGCTTGCCGTAGACCGTGGCAGAACCCAGGCCGCTCAATTTCAGATTGGCGGTGGTTTTTGCATACACAGTGGCGCCGCCCAGGCCGGACATGTCGAGTACAACCGTATCGGCCATCAGTTTTTTGGCATCCAGACTACCAACGCCACCCAACTGCGCGCGCAGCAACTTGCTGCTGCCATTGACGGCAATTGCGCCTGCGCCACCGAGCTTCAGATCGACCTGGTCGGCATCCGTCGCGTTCAATGTCATGCTGCCGACGCCGCCAAGGCGGGCCACGATGCTGCGATAGTTGCTATCCAAATTCACGGCGCCTGCGCCTTCCAGCGAGACCTTGATTTCCGGGCCGGTGAAGCCTTTTACATCGGATGCGCCGACGCCGTTCGACACCAGTTGCGTCAGAGCGGGCATTGTCAGTTCGACGCGCAGCTCACCGCGCGACTTATTGCCAAAATTGATGCCGCGCGACTCGGTGTCGATGGTGATGGTTTCGCCGTCCTGGACCACGCTCACTTTTTCCACCAGACGACGGTCGCCAATGATGGTCAAGGATGGCGTCGGTCCCTGTTTGACGCGCAAGTCGACAATGCCGCCCAGCTTGATTTTGACCGCGCGCGCATCGATGGCGCGCTGCTGCGTCATTTGTTCATCTGCGAGCGCCGCGCCCGAAACTGCCAGCGTTGCCGCCATGACTGCCGTGCCGAAAAATTTATTCATTGCGCGCTCCGTAGATGATTGGTTCGTTGTGCTTAGTCGGCCAGTTGGGCTTTTTCGGCGGCCGTCAGACGCTTGGCGCTGACAGTGATGACGGTCATGGTGGGCGCGGCGCCGACTTTAACGACTTCGGGTGCGGCCAGCTTGCGCGGCTGTGCGCCAGCGGTAGCGAAGGTCGTCGTCGAGATGATGGCCAGGGCGGCGACGAAAATAATTTCCATGTTTTTTGCGATGTTCATGATGTCTTCCTTTGTGTAAGTCGTTTGGGTTGAGTGAACTATAGCCAAGCCCCATCTTGTCAACGAGCGGAATGCGATGGACTGCGGATTTGGCGGGCTGAAATGCGGAAAACGCCTGAGGAAGGGTTCGACGGCAAAGCATGGAATTTCAATAAAGAATCTTCAATTTCCTTGTCGAAATTCTTTACAGTACTTTTGCTGTCCTCTCGGCGATGGCAGAGCAAGTGCTTGATAACAAAAGATTTTTCCGATTTGCAATTTATTGGCATATTAATTGCTTCTGGTAAATCATCATAACTTTCATCCATGACGACACCATGAAAAAAACCATCCGCACTCTGTTGGCCCCGATCGCTGCTGCTCTGATGCTGTGCGCAGGCGCCAGCTCGGCAGCCACCCTGAGCAGCAACCTGAGCGTCGACAACGGCTACGTGATCTACATCTCCACGACCGACAACGCAGCGGGCGCCGCTTTCGGCAGCGCCAACAACTGGTACGGCACCTACAGCGACAGCACCGTCCTGACCCCGGGCGTGTCGTATTACCTGCACCTGTTCGCATACGACCAAGGCGGCATCGCCGGCGTACTGGGCGACTTCAGCCTGACCGGCGGCAGCCACAAGTTTGCCAACGGCGGCACCTTCATGACCACCAACACGACCGACTGGACCGGCAACACGACCGGCTTCAACGGCGCATACGGTGCTCTGGGCAACTTGGGCGTGGATGGTGTTGGTCCATGGGGCAACCGTCCAAACATCGACGACTCGGCTACCTGGATCTGGGCTGGCCACGCATGGGACAACGATGCTGCCTACTTCAGCACCAAGATCACGGCCGTACCTGAGCCAACCTCGATCGCCCTGCTGGGTCTGGGTCTGCTGGGCCTGGGTGCTGCCCGCCGCCGCGCCGCTAAAGCAAAATAAGTCAGCCCGCAAGCTGGTGCAGGAGCCCGCCGCGTGCGGGCTTTTTTATTTAAAAAATTGTATTGACGACAAGTTTGCGGATGCCGATACTGGGGATGTCTTTTCAACAACCCAAGGAGGTTCAGCGTGAAAATGTCATCCGTATTGATCTGCGCGTCATCCATGCTGGCAGCTTGCCAGACCATTCCCGATCTCAAGGACACCACCAATGCCACCATGCGTTTTCGGATCCACTACGAAACGCCGGGTCTGACGACGCCGCATGTGGAGATCACGACGGACACCTCCTTGCATGCCAACCGCTGCATCTTCGTGAACGAAACATTTGGCGTGGTGGCCAATGTGGCGGACTCCGGCGGGGTACGCTCGATCATTATTGGACCGTCGCAATTGTTCGACGCCGTGTCGGTGCGTACCAACCCCGGCGACATTGCCGCAATTCCCGGCCCGGCTGAACCAACCCAGACCAACGGCGATACGTTTCCCAATCCGGGCTTGCGGCCCAACACTGCGGTGGTGCAAGTGGGCTACAGCACCGTCAAAGCCTTCGATACTGTGACCCTGATGTCGGTCTACCAGTTCAAGGGCGGCGCCACCCGCGCATCGCTGCGAGCCACCGCGCGCAACTTTGGCTCGACCACCGGTGTCTCGGAGGTGTATCACTTTATTGTTGAAAAAGCGGGCAGCGACCCTGCGCGACAGCCTGGCATGAGCTGCGCGCCCTGACAGTGCCCGAATCATCGGTCCGGGCGGCTTATAATCGAACGATCATCCGCCCTGACTGTGATTCATGACCAATCCGCTCCCATTTGAACCACCGTACCAGGCGCTGTCGCCGGAGTTTGCGCGCGCCATGGAAGAACATCGAAGCGCACCATCGGCCACTAGCGTTGCGCCTGGCAAGGACAAGAGCCGGCCGGCTGCAGCTGCCCCAAAGGAAGGCGCGTTCTATCTCGTGGTCCCGTTTGCCGAAAAGGACGAAGCGAAATCCATGGGCGCGCGCTGGGATGCAGCCGCGCGCAAGTGGTACATTCCTTCGGACAAGGACCGCGAGTCCTTCAAGCGCTGGCTGCCAAAAGCCTGACCGGGACAGCCAGCCGTGGTCAAGGTGCGATTTCGCGCACGCTGAGCCACTTGAAGTCGACATCGTTCGCGTTATCCCAACGGAATACCGAGATCGGTCCGCCCCAGGTGATCGGGGCTGCATTCACGCTGCCGCCGCAATGGCTGGCATCGCCGCCCCAGTCGCCGGCGTCGACAAAGTCGTAAATCTTGCGCCAGCTGACCTTGTCGGCATTGTCGTTCAAGAACAGCTCAAGCCGCACCGCCGTTTTGCCATTGACAGGCGTGTTGCGCATCACCGCCTTGAAGCCAACCCAGCGGCCTTTGAGTGAGGTAGTGGCATTCTTGTAGGGCGCCTGCTCGTAGCTCACGTGCCAGGTTTCCTTCTGCCAGCGGGTGCGGCCATCGTAATGCAGCGCGCCTTTGTAGGAAGAACCTTCGCAGCCGGACAGATTGTCATTGTGCTTGCCGCCGCGGGCGTACCAGTCGAAATTGTCGCTCATGTCCGACGCCGCATTGAGCTTGACGTAGCCCGTCATTTCAATATTCTTCCAGTCATTAGCCGCCTGCATGTAGCCCTGGCGCGCCAGATCGTCGCGGTCGTAAGTGGCGATGCGGCCTGCGTTGTAGCCGGTGGAAGTGAACACCGACATGCGCACCTGATTCGATTTGATCTTCCACGAACCGTCCGCATTGCGGGTGATCGTGTTTTGCGGGTCGAAGCGGCTGTCATGCGTGGCGTCTGCTGCCAGCGCCCAGCTTTCGCCGCCCGGTTTGGACGGATTGAGCATGGTCACGCCAAAGACGTCCGTGCCGCCTGGCGGTGTTGTTGGCGGGATGGTGGGTGGAATCGTTGGGGGCGTTGTGCCCGGCGCACCGCCGCTGATGCGAGGCACCAGTGGATTGTCCCGCGCGTCTCCGCGCCGGAACATCAGGGGCGTGAAGTAGGCAACCCCAACGCCAGGCGCGGTATCGCCATTGCGCGCGGCATTGCTGCGCTCGTAGCCGTAGTGGAAGCTGTAATTCGCCGCGGCGCTTTCCAGCGTGGCCCCGTTGTAGCGGCCGACGAAGTTATTGTCCACGTACACTTCAAACAAGCCCTTGGCTGGATCGGTTGATGCCACTTCATGGAAGGTGAACTGCACCCAGCGGCCGCGTGCTTCCCGCACTGGCATGATTGTTTTGTAGTCGCATTGATTGCGGATGCCGCCTGGCATGCAGTACGACAAGCTGTCCCCATGGACTGCAATTTCAAACCATGTCTTCTTGGCGCTGGGCTCGAACACCTTGTCAAACTTGCGCTGGAACAGGTCGGCCCATTTGTGGTTCAGCGGGAAGTTCGCATCCAGGAACATCGCATACGTGACCCAATACTCGTCCCCATTCTTGACCACATTGTTGCGTGGGGCATCTTTCTGGCGCAAGTCTTCACGCGGATCGACGGAGACCAGTTCGGCGCGCGGTGCATTGTTGAGCGTACCTGGCAAGCCGCCGTCCACCGGGCCCAGCTCCATCCGGTACGCGGGAATGCCATCCGCGCCTGCTGCTGGCACCATGGTGATCGCGTCCGCGCGCGTGGTATCGGCCCAGCGGAAATACAGGTTGTGCCAGCCATCGCTATTGGGAATGTCCACGGGATAAGCAAAGGTACCCTTGATGTTGGGCGCAGCCGTACCGGCGCTGGTGGCCGTCTGATGAATCACGTTGCGCGACAGCGTCCAGCTTTTGCTGCCGTTGGAAACGGTGGTGCTGCTTTCCGGTGGCTGATAGTTGAACTTCATTGGCGTGCCCATCAGTACGGCGACGCCCTTGTTGCCAAGCGTACTGCCGGCGAAGGTAGGCGCGACGAGAGCCGCTGCCGCTGTCGCAAGCGCGAGCAGGCAAAGTGGTTTTGTCAGTTTCATAGAGTCTCGAAAGAGGAGGGCGCGACTGCGCCAGAAAGAAAATGACCGGCGTCCGTGTGGGTACGCCGGTCTGCACGGTGCGCGATTAAGGCATGCGCTGATCGCTGATGGTCACGTCATCCCAGTAGATACTGTTGCGTGGCACCGTCCAGCGGAAGTTAATGTTCTCAATGTTGCTCGTATGGCGATACATGCCGATCTTCATGTAGGCCGGATAGTTGTTCGTCATGTTGCGGGCGTAATGTTTCGGCCCGAACGGCACGTCATCGAGGAACGCTTCCATGAAGCCACTGGTGTCCTTGGCCCAACGGATGTGCGCGGTGAACTTGTACCAGCGACCTTTTTCAATCGGCTTTTCAGCAATCGCGGTCGTGTTGTTGGATGTTACCCAGCCGTGGTTCAGGGTGAAGCGCGGCACGCCGCCTTCGCCCGTATAGCGTAGCGAGGCCAATGGGCTGTGGCTGACGAAATTATTCCAGTCGCCATTTTCCGGACTGTCGTGCCATTGCATGATCACCATGCGCTGGAATTTGGGCTCGCTGCCGGTCCAGCACGTGTCGCAATAGTCTTTTGGAATCATCACGTAGCCCTGATACCAGGCCTCGTTGCCAACTGAGCCAAACTTGCGCGATACCAGGTGCACTTCTGAACGATTGCCGTTCGAGACCTTGTCTTCCGGTTGCACTGTGAACTTCATTGCCTTGCCAGAGCGGCCGCGGCTGCTCAGCTGGAAACGGTCGGACGTGCCATCGCTGCGCTTGACGTAGGAAGAACCCCATTGCAGGTCGGTTGGGAACTGATCGAAGTTCTCGTCCAGTACAGCACGCTCGTTGCTCGCGTTGGAGAAAGGCTGGGCCGGTGCATTGACCAGCACTTCCGGCTGCACGATGATCGGCGTGCCGGGGGCGGTACCATTAATCAGTGGCACCTGCGGCATGTCGAACACATCGTTACGGCGAATCATCAGCGGGCTGAAGTAAGCCACGCCGACGCCAGGCGCCATGTCGTTGCTGCGCGCCGCGTTGGAGCGGTAGTAACCGTAGTGCAAGGCATAGTTGGCGGTAGTGCTGTCGATGGTTGCACCCGTGTAGCGTGCCACGAAGGCATTGTTGGCATACACCTCAAACAAGCCTTTGGCCGGATCGGTCGACGCGACTTCGTGGAAGGTGAACTGAATCCATTTGCCGCGCGCTTCGCTCACGGTCATCAATTGCTTGTAGTCGCATTGATTGCGCACGCCGCCGGGCATGCAGTAAGACAGCTTGTCGCCGTGGACCGCAATTTCGAAGCCCGTCATCTTGGTCACCGCATCTTGCTTGGCGTCGCCGATGCGTTGGAACAGCGTCGCCCAGCGATGATTCAGCGGAAATTTCGGATCCAGATGCATCGCATACGTGACCCAGTAATCGTTGCCATTCTGGATGACGTTTTCGAGCGGCGGTTCTTTCAAGCGCGCATCTTCTTTCGGATCAACGGAGATCAGTTCGGCGCGGGGTGTGCTGGTGGCGCTGCCATCGGCTGGCGAGATTTCCATACGGTAGGCCGGCACTGGCCCGGTGCCACCCGTACCCGGCGTTACCTGAATCGCGTTGTTGCGCGTGGTATCGGCCCAGCGGAAGTACATATTCTTCCAGCGTCCGCCGGTGGTGTGGGAGACCGGCACTGCCCAGGTACCCGTGATATTCGGGCCGGCTGCGCGTTGGTGAATCTGGCCGTTCGGCACGGTCCAGGTACTGCCGCCGTTTGAAATGGTTTGATTGCCGCTTGGCGCGGTGAAATTGAACTGCATGGGCGCACCCATCAGCACCGACACGCCCCGGTTGCCGACGGGCGCCGCGCCCGTCACTGGCGCCACGGCCGCGGCCACTGCCGCGATGAGGGCGAAATTGCCTAACCTTCTTGTTATTTTCATTGCTTCTCCTGTTTGCATAGCGCAAGTGCGCGAACCAGGCGCTTGAATTGCCGACGTGTTACGTCGCCAGCATCAGGCCCGCAGTGAATGTAAAGGGGGCATATGTACCGATCACGCACCGATGGGCAATAAATTTGCCATCCGCGCGCAACACAACACCGTGGAGCGCACTTACGCCGAGCGGCCCTACACATCGCCTACTGATTCGAAACTTGCGTTCGCATCCACGCAACAGCGTGATTTTTCGATAGTTTTCGGTGTGACAATTCCGCCTGTTCTACTCCATTCCATCTTTCCAACTCCGCAGCCACAAGGCTGCGTTTGCGTGCGCCATCCCGGTGCGCGCCCTCAATCAAGGCTGATATGAATCTGCAAAAACTTGTGCTGTGCGCGGCTATCTCCAGCGCCTTCCTTACGCACGCGCCGTATGCGGCTGCGGCTGATATCCGGTTGGCAGCAGCCACTGTCGGCACCTTCACACCAATCCTTAAAGTAACCACGGTCAACATCACAGCGGGTGGCAGCGGCACCATCGGTCTGGATGTGGAGTCGCACGGCGGCTTTGCCGGGACCGTGATGGTCTCGATGGCCAGCATGAACGGTGTGTCGATGCCGCCAGTGGCGGTCAATGTGCCGCTGCGTCAGACTGCCCAGGCCACACTGCGTTTCAATGTCGCTGCCGGAACGCCTGCTGGCGACGTCAACGTGCTCGTCAAATATGATTCCGGCACACTGCACAAGAACTGGCCAGTGGTGGTGAAGGTGGGCGTGGGTGTGCCGCCATCGACAACCCATCGCCTGGTCTACGGTTATGTTCCGCCAGGCAGCCAGAATATCTATGGTGGCTCGCGCACATTCTGGTCCGTGCCGAATGCACAGATCCACCAGACATCCTGGGCACAGTCGCCCGGCAAGGCGCCTAATGTGCAGGGCAACTATGCCTACTCGGATGGCGTGTGGAATTCACTGCAGTGGCGTTGGGCCGATACCATGCGCAATACCTCCGTGACCACGGTGCCGAGTCCTGGCTCACCCAGCTATCCGTCGTATCGGTTTGAAGTCAAGCCAAGCGATCATGCGTCGCCGGGTACCGCAGGGGACCATCCGCGCGCGGAATTCTTCTCCGTCGATGGTGAAGAGGCGCGCCGCGGCCGTACACCACCGCGCCAGAATGTGGTCAAGCAGGGTGATGAATACTGGGCCACCTGGTCGATGTACCTGGCAGCGGATTTCCCTACCAACCATAAATGGGCAACGCTGTTCCAGCGTAAGTTCGACAACCTGGCCAATGCCAGTGTGACCAAGTCCTGGTTCAGCATCAACGCGCATGGTGACAAGCTGGACTTCGTGCTGCCTGGTTCTTGCCCGGTTAATTCCTGCGACTACAGCCAGAGCTATATCGCTTCGGTATCGTCCTCACGCGGCAAGTGGATGACTTTCAAGATTCACGAGAAGGTGTCGACGGGATCGGATGGCTTCTTCGAGCTGTACGTCAACGACCGCCTGGTACGCCGTCGCGACGGCGCCACCATTGAATCTGCCGCAGCCGACTACAACTTCCATTACGGCTACTACCGCGCCAACGAGCGGATGAATTCCGCAGCCCAGCCGCCGGGCACAGGTGTGGTGTACTTCTCGCCGCTGATGATCGCACGCGTCACGCCGATTAATGTTCCCGGCATGCAGTTTGGCCAGCCAAGCTTCGTTCCCGTGATGCCTTAGTCTCACCCTTCGCCGTGCTGACCTTCGTTGGCGCGGCGATCTTTGGCAGGATTCCCACACCAAGCAGGCATTTGCGTACTTTTGTTCAAGTTTTTCAGATGTTCACGGATCGTGAACAAAGAAAATATGAGTAATTGCGTTCATTATGGTTTAATGTTCACGGAACATGTACACTAAACTTTTATGAACAGGGGGCTGCATGGGCGCGCTAATCACTGGCGTTATTCTTGAAAGCGAGCTGCTTGAACACGCTCGTGCCGCCCTGCGTGAACGGCTGGACATTGAGACCGAGATCTCAAGCATGGGCCCCTATCCGGACTTACAGCGACGCCACGACGCTGAAATCGACCTGTTCGTGCAAGGCGAGCCGCGTCGTTATGCTGTCGAGTGCAAGACCTTCGTCGATCGACGCGATGTGGCGCAACAGGTAAAACAGCAACTCAAAAGTGTTGCTACGCCCGGCCTCCTGATTACATCCTATCTCAGCAAGGAAATGGCTGCGTATTGCCGCGACATCGATTTACAGTTCATCGACACACACGGCAATGCGTTTTTGAAGGGGCCGGGTCTGCTCGTGTATGTCACGGGGGAACGTCGAGAGACGGGCGCGAAACCCGGCCGTTCGACCGGCGCCGTTACGACGGTCGCCGGACTGCGGGTAGCGTTCACGTTGCTAACTAGTTCGGGCATGGTGGCGGCCCCTTATCGCGAAATCGCCAGCAAGGCTGGGGTCTCGCTGGGCGCGGTGAGCAATGCCGTGGAGGATCTGGAGCGGCGTGGTTACGTCATTTCGGGCGGAGCAGGGAAGCGCCGTGCACTATTGGAGCCGGAGAAACTGCTCGAAGAATGGACCCTAAACTATCCGATTCAGTTGCGGCCCAAGCTGAACGGCAGGCGCTACAGCGTGCCCAGCACAGACTGGTGGAAAGATGCCCAGTTGGACATGTCTGGCGCGGTGTGGGGCGGTGAAGTAGCTGCCCATCACCTTACCGGCTATCTGAAGCCTGCGACGCAAACCATTTACGTCGCCCCGGCCGCGCGCGGCGCTTGGTTGAAGGGACTTGTCACGACCTACCGCGCCAAGCCGGATCCGAACGGTTCGCTGGAAGTGCTGGATAAGTTCTGGGGCGAGGGTCTGGAATCGGGACCTGGTATCGCACCGTTTGCGCTGGTATACGCTGATTTGCTGGCGTCGCTTGATCCACGTTCTGCGGAGACGGCGCACCTGATGCGTAAGGAATGGACCAATGGCGACCTCAATCCGGCCTGAGCGGCCGCTCGACCCTATATTGCTGCAGGTGCTGCGCGCAGTCGCAGAAGAGGCCGCACGGGCGGGCATCGAGTACATGCTGGTCGGGGCGACAGCGCGTGACATCCTGTTGACGCATGTGTTCGGTCTGCCCGCGGGACGTGCTACCTACGACGTTGATTTTGCAGTGGCCGTGGCCAGCTGGGCGCAGTTCGAGCGCTTGAAGACAGGCATTTCTGCACGGCCCGGTTTCACCTTGGATTACACAGCAGCCCAGCGTCTCTACTACAAGGAAGACGCATCACCGCAGCGTTACCCGCTGGATCTGGTGCCCTTCGGTGCAATTGCCGGCGAGCAGAGTGCGATCGTCTGGCCGCCCGACATGGCCGTGGTCATGAGTGTGATTGGTTACGAGGACGTTTTGGCGTCAGCCGAAGAAGTGGAGTTTGCTCCTGGCCTGGTGGGCCGCGTCGCCTCGCTGCCTGGATTGGCGGTGCTCAAGCTGATCGCCTGGTCTGACCGGGGCCGTGGTAATCCCAAGGACGCACACGATCTGCTTCAACTAATGAACAATTATGCCGCTGCTGGCAATGAAGCACGGCTGTACGATGCGGAGTATTCGCTGCTGGAGGCGGCCGATCACGATCCGGACTTGGCTGGCGCATGTCTGCTTGGGAAAGATGTGGCGCGGCTAGTGAAGGACGAAACGCGGGCGGCAATCATCGAGCTGATAGACGGGCAACGAGATTTGCTGATACGCGCTATGGCCGGCGCAATCCGACATTCGGAGAACGCTCAGGAGCGTGTGGAAGCCAGGTTCCAACAATTTCGCAACGGGCTTTCGCTGGTTTGAGGCGATCTGCAAGTTCAAACAAAAAACCCAGGATTCGCCGCTTAAGCAAACCCTGGGTTTTCCGTGATTCTCTGCTACTAAGACTGGTGCCGACTGCCGGTTTCGAACTGGCCACCTGATGATTACAAATCAACTGCTCTACCAAATGAGCTAAGTCGGCGAAAACTTTTACTGGCCCAAATTATACGCTATTTGATGCGCGTAAGCGTCGGGCGTCCACCCTTTTTCGGCGGATCGTTGTTGTCGTCCGGGGCAGGGGCACTGTCTTTGGCTGGTGCTTCCGCCGGCGCGGTCGGGACCGATGCCAGCGACGGCACACTGGCCAGTGGGGCTTCCGGAGCAACTGGTGCCGGAGTTTCCGAGGCGGTGGTGCTTACTTCAAACGCCATGCCCTGACCGTTTTCGTTGGCGTAAATCGCCAGCACGTTTTGCACAGGCACGTAAATCTCGCGCGAGACGCCGCCGAAGCGTGCGTGGAAATGAATCGCGTCATTGTCCATCTTCAGGCCCGAAGTGGCGCCAAAGCTGATGTTGAGGACGATTTCACCCTTCTTGACGTATTCCATCGGCACCGTCGTGGCGGCATCGACCTTGACCGCCAGGTAGGGCGTGAAGCCGCTATCGGTGCACCATTCGTAAATGGCGCGCAGCATGTAGGGCTTGGTTGAGAGTTCGGACATGTTCTTCTGAGTGGGGGACAGCCTGCACACCAGTGTAAGGCCTTGCGCCGCAAGGCGCGCGCCGGTGTGCAGGCAGCCGGAACGGCTATTAACGACGCATGACTTTTTCGGACGGCGTCAGCGCTTCGATGTAGGCTGGACGCGAGAAGATGCGTTCGGCGTACTTCATCAGCGGGGCAGCGGTTTTCGACAGTTCGATACCGTAGTGGTCCAGGCGCCACAGCAACGGGGCAACAGCGACGTCCAGCATCGAGAACTCGTCGCCGAGCATGTACTTGTTCTTCAGGAACAGCGGCGCGAGCGTGGTCAGACGGTCGCGAATTTCCGCGCGCGCCTTGTCGTGGCTCTTGTCGTTGGCCTTGGCGCGCTCGCTTTCGAGCACGTGCACGTGCACGAACAATTCTTTTTCGAAATTGAACAGCATCAGGCGGGCGCGGGCGCGCATCAACGGATCGGCTGGCATCAGTTGCGGATGCGGGAAGCGTTCGTCGATGTATTCGTTGATGATGTTCGATTCGTACAGGATCAATTCGCGCTCAACCAGAATCGGCACCTGGCCGTACGGGTTCATCGTCGAAATATCTTCTGGCTTGTTGAACAGATCCACATCGCGCACTTCGAAGTCCATGCCCTTTTCGAACAGGACCAGGCGGCAGCGTTGGGAGAACGGGCACGTGGTGCCAGAGTAGAGAACCATCATCTTTATAGTTCCTTAGAAACAAAGGGGGTGAAACGACTAGCGGATCACCCCGAAAATGATTGCCCGCACAGGCGGGCAATGAAATGACTTACTTAACTTCTTTCCAGTACGACTTGCTCAGCAGCCAGGCGAAGGTCGCGAAGATGGTCATCAGGAAGATTACCCACACGCCCAGTTTCTTGCGCGTGCCGGCGGCCGGTTCGGCCATCCATTCCATGTAGGCGACCAGATCGGACGTCGCTTCATCGAATTCCAGCGGCGTCATGGTGCCTTTGGAGACTTGCTCGAAGCCAGCGAACTTGTGCACGGTCTTGGTTTCATCATGCGGATCTTTTTCTTCCACCATCTTGACGGTGCGCACGCCCTGTTGCTCCCACATTACGTGCGGCATGGCGACGTTCGGTACCACCAGGTTGTTCCAGCCAGTCGGACGGGTGTCGTCCTTGTAGAAGGTACGCAGGTAGGTGTACAGATAGTCGGCACCGGTGCCACCCGAGGAGGCCTTGGCGCGGGCAATCACCGACAGGTCCGGCGGAACCACGCCGAACCAGGCTTTGGCATCTTCAGCGCGCAGGGCGGTGGTCATCATGCCGCCGACCTTGTCCTGGCTGAACAGCAGGTTGGCCTTGATCTGGTCTTCGGTCAGACCCAGATCGCGCAGACGGTTGTAGCGCATCGAGGAGGCCGAGTGGCAGTTCAGGCAGTGGTTGACGAACAGCTTGGCGCCGTTCTGCAGGGCGGCCATGCTGGTGCGCTCTGGCGCGCGATCCAGCGGATGCGTGCCGGAGCTGGCGAATGCCATCGCTGGCAGCAATGCCAGCATAGCGATCAGTTTCTTCGGAAAATTCATGTAATGTCCTTTTTCGCTTGTGTGGTGTCGTCGATTAGTGCGGATGGAACGTCACACGTTTCGGCACCGGCTTGAAGGTGCCCATCGAGCTCCACCAAGGCATCAGCAGGAAGAAGCTGAAGTAAATCAGCGTGCACACTTGCGACAGAATCGTGAATGCCGCAGTCGGGAGCTGGGTACCAAGGTAGCCCAGGGTCACGAACGACAGACCGAATACTGCGTAGACATACTTGTGCCAGTCCGGACGATAGCGGATCGACTTGACAGGCGAGTGATCCAGCCATGGCAGCGCGGCAATGATCATCACCGACGAACCGAACAGCACCACACCCCAGAACTTCGCATCGAGCACCTGCGGCAGCATGCCGATAATGATCAGGATGGCCAGAACGGCAATCGCGATTTTCACCAGCTGTGGCAGACGCGATTTGAGCCAGATGAAGACCACATACAGGGCGATGGCAGCCATCAGCACGTACATGAAGTCAGCGGTCGTGGCGCGCAGTACCGAGTAGAACGGCGTGAAGTACCAGGTCGGTGCAATGTGCGCCGGGGTCTTGAGCGAGTCAGCTGGAATGAAGTTGTTGTATTCCAGGAAGTAGCCGCCCATTTCCGGGGCAAAGAACACCACTGCGCTGAAGATCAACAGGAACACCGACACGCCAAACAGATCGTGCACCGAGTAGTAAGGATGCGAAGGAATCGCGTCCACAGGGTGACCATCCGGGCCCAGATTCTCTTTGACTTCGATACCGTCAGGATTGTTCGAACCAACTTCGTGCAGCGCGATCAAGTGGGCAGCAACCAGGCCCAGCAGAACCAGAGGAATCGCGATCACGTGGAAGGCGAAGAAGCGGTTCAGGGTCGCGTCGGACACAACATAGTCACCGCGAATCCACAGCGACAGATCAGGGCCGATGAAAGGAATTGCACCAAACAGGTTGACGATCACCTGTGCGCCCCAGTACGACATCTGACCCCATGGCAGCAGGTAGCCAAAGAAGGCTTCGGCCATCAGCGCCAGGAAGATGGCAAAGCCGAACAGCCAGATCAGTTCGCGCGGTTTGCGATACGAACCGTACAGAAGGCCGCGCGTCATGTGCAGATAGACGACGATGAAGAACGCGGAAGCGCCGGTCGAGTGCATGTAGCGCACCAGCCAGCCCCACGGAACTTCGCGCATGATGTATTCAACCGAGCTGAAAGCCAGGTTAGCGTCTGGTTTGTAGTGCATCGTCAGGAAGATACCGGTGACGATCTGCAGTACCAGGATCAGCATCGCGAGCGAGCCGAAGATGTACCAGAAGTTGAAGTTTTTTGGAGCGTAGTACTTGCCCCACTGATCATTCCACAGCTTGGTCAGCGGGAAACGGTCGTCCACCCAGGCCAGGCCTTTTTCGGCGACTGGCGCGTTGGCCGGCAATTTGGTTTCTTTAAAAGCGGCCATGATTATGCCTCGCCTTTCTCGTCTTTACCGATGACCAGATGGGTGTCGCTGGTGAACATGTGGCGCGGCACTTGCAGATTGTCCGGCGCTGGCTTGTTCTTGAATACGCGGCCGGCCAGGTCGAAGGTCGAACCGTGGCATGGGCACAGGAAGCCGCCGGCCCAGTCGTCTGGCAGGTTGGGCTGGGCGCCGGCTGCGAATTTGCTGGTTGGGGAGCAGCCGAGGTGCGAGCAGATACCGACGGCGACCAGGAATTCAGGCTTGATCGAGCGGTGTTCGTTGCGGGCGTACTCTGGCGTCAGTTCGTCCGGGGCGCGTTCCGATTTCGGGTCGGCCACGGCAGCGTCGGTCTTCTTGAGCGACTCGACCATTTCTGGCGAACGCTTCAGAATCCATACGGGTTTGCCGCGCCATTCCACGGTTTTCATTTCGCCCGGCGCCATGCCGGCAATGTCTACTTCCACCGGTGCGCCGGCGGCTTTCGCCTTTTCCGACGGCTGGAAGGTGCTTACCAAGGCGCCCGCCGCGCCCAAACCTACTGCGCCACCCGCCACGCATGTAGCTCCGAGCAAAACGCGGCGGCCTGAATCGACCTGCTTTTCGTTACTCATACCAACCCCAATCAGTCAAAATGCGAAATCTTAAAAAGCCACTTAGAGCTTCTAGCAACCTTAAATTATAAGGGAAGCGGTGATCGAAATGAAGAAAAAATGATGCCGCGTGCCCAAGCTGCGCGCATTTTGAACCGTTTCCGACCCGTTTGGGCGTAGTAAACACGCTTTTTCGCGGTTTTCACGTCCAGGCCGGTTTGGAACTGCGTGGCGGCGTTTGGTTTCTAAGCAGTTCGCTGTATGATCGGCCTGTCATTCTTTCACAACACAAAAGGGGAAAACATGGGCATGATGAGCGAGTTCCGCGAGTTCGCAATGAAGGGCAATGTCGTCGATTTGGCTGTCGGTGTGATCATCGGTGGTGCTTTTGGCAAGATTGTCGATTCCCTGGTGGCGGACGTGATCATGCCCCCCATCGGCCTGTTGTTTGGCGGTCTCGATTTCGCCAGCTATTACCTTCCCCTCAATGGCCAAGCCATGGGCCTGTCGCTGGCCGAAGCCAAAAAGCTGGGCGCCGTGCTGGCTTACGGTAACTTCTTCACCGTGCTGCTCAACTTCATCATTCTGGCCTTCGTGATCTTCCAGATGATCCGCCTGATGAACCGTCTCAAGCGCAACCAACCAGTGGTCGCCGCCCCGGCCGCCACGCCCGAAGATATCGTGCTGCTGCGCGAAATCCGCGATTCCCTCAAAAAGTAAGGAAAGGCCGCGCCCGCAATGCGACGTCTCTGGCTGTTGTTTGCACAAGTTGTTACTGTTGCGCTGGCGCTGTACTTTGTCGTTGCATCCCTGCGGCCCGAGTGGCTGCGGGGACTGGGCCAGCAAGCCCAGGTGGGGAGGGTTGGCAATGCGGTTCCAGTGATCGAATCGGCGCGCGTGCCGGCGCTGGCGGGCAGTTACCGGGAAGCAGCCGGGCGCGCCATGCCGGCCGTGGTCAACATCCTCACCAGCAAGTCGCTTGGGCGCGAGCACCCACTGCTCAAGGACCCGTTCTTCCGCCGCTTTTTTGGCGACCGCACGCCGCGCCCGGAACAGCAATCGAGCCTGGGCTCCGGCGTGATCGTCAGTCCGGACGGTTACATCCTCACCAACAACCATGTGATTGAAGCCGCCGACGAAATCGATGTTGTGCTGGCCGACGGCCGCAAGGCGCCGGCCAAGGTGGTGGGCACCGACCCCGAAACCGATCTGGCCGTGATTCGCATTGCCGCCAAAAATCTGCCCGTGATTGTGCTGGGCCACGCGGAAGATGCGCGGGTGGGCGATGTGGTGTTGGCCATTGGCAACCCGTTCGGCGTGGGGCAGACGGTCACGATGGGCATCATTTCCGCGCTGGGCCGCAACAATCTGCACATCAACCATTTTGAAAACTTCATCCAGACCGATGCGGCCATTAACTTTGGCAACTCGGGCGGGGCGCTGATCGACAGCAACGGCCATCTGTTGGGCATTAACTCGGCTATCTACTCGCAAAGTGGCGGCTCGGTGGGCATCGGCTTTGCCATTCCCGTCAGCACTGCCAAAACTGTGATGGATGGCATCATCAAGCACGGCCAGGTGGTGCGCGGCTGGATCGGCATCGAAAGCCAGGACATCACGCCGGAACTGGCGGAAAGCTTTGGCCTCGACAAAGAATCCGGCACCATCATTGCTGGCGTGGTGCGCAACGGGCCGGCCGACAAGGCGGGCATCAAACCGGGCGATATCTTGCTGACCGTGGCCGGCAAGCCGGTTGCCAACACCAGCGAAATGCTGAACCTGATCGCTCAGCTACAACCAGGCCAGAAAGCGACCATGACGGTCATGCGCAATCACCGCGAGGCCGCCATCGACGTTGACGTCGCCAAGCGGCCCCGCCTTCCTCAATAATTTACTCTTTGGATTCTCAAGCATGCATTTGCGCGACCTCACGCAATTTCTCACCGAGCTGAGCGATAACAATAACCGGCCCTGGTTCATCCACAACAAGCCGCGCTATGACATTTTGCGCGAAGAGTTCGAGACCGTGGTCACCGAGCTGATTGCCGCGATTGCCCGTTTCGACCCGCAAGTGGTTGCCTGCAATCCCAAGAAAGCCATGTTCCGCATCAACCGGGATATTCGTTTTTCCCATGACAAGCGGCCTTACAAGACGCGTTTTTCCGCGGGAATTACCCCGCGTGACCTGCGCCGCCCCAGTGCCGGTGGCGGGCCGACCTATTATTTCCACATTGAAGGCGATGGCACGCTGGGCATGGGCGCGGGGGAATACCTGCCGCCGCCGGACCGCTTGAAGGCCATTCGCGCACAGATCGTGGACGATGCCGCCGGCTTCGGCAAGCTGGTCAAGAACAAGGCCTTGCGCGCTACCTTTGGCGATATGGAAACCGAGCACAAGCTGCAGCGCCCACCCAAGGGTTTTGATCCCGACCACCCGCACATCGAATATTTGAAGCTCAAGGGATTTTTCGTCTGGACCGAAGTGAAGCTCAAGCTCAATTCGCCTGACGAGCTGGTGCCGCAACTGGCGCGCGCCTACAAGGATGCATTTGCGCTGGTGTCCTGGCTGCGTTCGGTCGAGGTGGCGCCCGCCGAGGAATGAGCGCGTGAGCAAGCGCCAATCCTGCGCCACCGTTTGGCGAATTCGGCAAGAATAAGGTTCTGGAACAGACTGACAGGAGTAGCGATGGCTTTACCACATGCCGCTTCCGGCGAACTGATTCGGCTGCAGCGCAGCGACGACGATATTGCGCATTTCACGTCGGTGGCGTTGGCTAAAACCGAGCACATGGAATTGATCCGGCTGGTGCTGCCCAAAGAGCGCGAAATGCCGGTGCACCGGGTGGATGGCGAGATTACCTTGCTGTGCCTGCAGGGGGAGATTGTCTGCGATGCGCATGGCAATTCGACCGTGCTGCGGCCGGGGGAAATGTTGTACTTGCTCGGTGGCGTGCCGCATGGCTTGCGGGCGAATGTGGATGCCGTGGCGTTGTTGACGATTTTGCTGAATCAGAACTGAGCCGCAGCGCTGGAGAAACCACAGCGCTCGAGAAACCACAGCGCTAAAACAACATCGCCCTCGCGAAGGCGGGGGCCTATTCCACGTGTCCGAATTCGGCAGCGTGCTATAGGCCCCCGCCTTCGCGAGGGCGATGTGGTTTTATGCGACGAACAGCGTGGGTCTAAGCCAGCTCATCCCTCGGATCACGCGCCAGCAATTGCGCCAGCATCGCTTGCGGCGTCCCGCCATCAAACAGCACATCGGCCACCGCATTGGTAATCGGCATATCCACGCCCAGCTTGCGCGCCAGTTCGCGTACCGCCTTGGCGCAAGGCACGCCTTCCGCCACATGCCCCAGTTCGGCCACGATGGTATCCAATGGTTTCCCCAGCGCCAGTCCCAGCCCCACCTTGCGGTTGCGCGACAAGTCCCCGGTGCAGGTCAGAATCAAATCACCCATGCCGGTCAAGCCCATAAAGGTCGCGCTGGACGCCCCCAGCGCATTGCCCAGCCGCGTAATTTCTGCCAGGCCACGGGTGATCAGCGCAGCGCGCGCATTCAAGCCCAGCCCAAGCCCGTCCGCCACGCCGGTGGCAATCGCCAGCACATTCTTGACCGCGCCGCCTACTTCCACGCCCACCATGTCGTCGCAGGAATACACGCGCAGATTGCCGCCGTGCACGCTGGCGACCACGCGCTCGCGCAAGGCTTCCGAACTGGACGCCACGGTCAGTGCGCAAGGCAAGCCGCGCGCCACTTCCTGGGCAAAAGAGGGGCCAGACAAGGCCGCGCCCGCCACCGTGTCGCCCATGACTTCCTGCATCACCTGGTGCGGCAGCAAGCCGGTGCCGTATTCAAAGCCCTTGCACAGCCACACGACATTGGGAATTGGATAGGGTTTCAGCTGGCGCAGCAGCGGGCGCAAGCCAGCCACCGGGCAGGCTGCAATCAGCAACGCATCGGCGCCGCTGGCGTGGGCCACGGCGGCATCGAAGTCCGCCGTTACGCGCAGTGCTGGCGGCAGGGCAACGCCGGGCAGGTAATGGGTGTTTTCGCGCGCCGCGTCCATGGCGAGCATGGCGGCGCCATCGCGCCCCCAGATCAATACGTCATTGCGCGCGGACAGTGCCAGCGCGACCGCCGTGCCCCAGGCGCCAGCGCCCAGCACGGTGATCTTGCGAGAAATTGCAGTTGTTTGCATGGGGCCCCAGTGTGGCCGGGGTCAGATGCCCCAGATGTCGACAGCCTTGATGTAACCGATTATGCCATCCTTGTGGCGCACCTTGACCCAGGTCGACACTTGCGGGTCGGCCAGTTCCAGCAGCACGCCCTTGTCGGCGGTCATCAGCGGAATGCCGTTCTCGTCGGCAGTCGGGCGCACTTTGGCGTTGGCGGTGCGCACCACCACATTGCGCTTGGGACTGAGCGTGCGCGCTTCGGTCCAGGCCATGTCGCCGCTGGCGTCACGCACCTTGACCCACTCGCCGTAGGTGAGTACCACTTCGACCGGCATGCCGCGCGGTGCGATGAACAGTTTGCCGCCGCGCACCGAGGGCGCGTCGTACAGGATGGCCGGAGCCGCGCCAATCGACTTGAAGTCAAATGCCTGTGCGCCAGCCGAAGCAAGCAGCAGCAAGGCGCTGGCAAAAATACGAGGGAATGTCATGGAGTGGCCTTCGCCAGTGGTTGGCAGGGCGGGCAGAACTGCCCACCCGCCTTGCTACAGATGCTTAGTTTGCTGCTGGTGCGGTTGCTGCGGCTTCGGCCAGAGCTTGGCGACGCTGCTGGTAGAACACTTCGAAGTTGATCTCGGCCAGGTGCACTGGCGGGAAGCCGGCACGGGTGATCACGTCGGCGATGTTGCCGCGCAGGTAAGGGTAAACGATGTTCGGGCAACCGATTCCCAGCAGTGGATCCATTTGGTCCGCAGGAATGTTGCGCGCTTCGAAGATACCAGCTTGCTTGCCTTCAACCAGGAATGCAACCTTGTCCTTGATCTTGGCGGTGACGGTGATGGTCACGGTCGACTCGTAGATGCCGTCAGCGATGGCTTCGGCGCCAACGTCCAGCGATACTTCGATCGCAGGCGCTTCTTGCTCGAGGAAGATGGCTGGGGAATTCGGCTGTTCCAGCGACATGTCTTTCAGGTAGACGCGTTGGATTTGGAATACTGGTTGCAGGTTTTCGTCAGACATGGAACGCTTTCGTTGGGAAATAAAAAGAACGGCCAGGAGCCGTTCCAAATTGTGCTTGGTTCAAAGGCGACGGTAATTGTATCAAAACCAATGAGCTAGAAATAGTTTTGCGCAAACCTTTAGCTTATCGCATGAATTCGTCAAGCCCCATTTAACAAGGGATCGAGTTTTCCAGCTTGATCGAGCGCATACAAATCGTCGAAACCGCCCACGTGCGTGCTGCCCACGTAGATTTGGGGCACGGTGCGGCGCCCGGTCTTTTGCATCATTTCGACTTTTTGATCCGGATCGAGGTCGACCCGGATCTTTTCAATGTTGGTCACGCCCTTGGCGTCGAGCAAGCGTTCGGCCCGGGTGCAGTAGGGGCAAAACGCGGAGGTGTACATCTTGACTGGGGCTGTCATGGCAATTCCTTTCCTTACTTGACGGTCGGCAGGTTGGCTGCTTGCCATGCGGCAATGCCACCATCCAGCGCGACCACGTCGGTGAATCCGGCGGCCTTGAGCAAATTCATGGCCTTGTCCGAACGTGCACCGGTCTGGCACACGACGATCACGGTCTTGTCCTTGAACTTGTCGAGTTCGCCGATACGTGAGGTCAAGTCTGCCAGCGGAATGTGTTTTGCGTCGCGCAAATGCCCTGCGGCAAATTCTTCCGTCGTGCGCACGTCCACCAGAACGTTTTTACCGCGGTTCAGCAACTGGGTCACTTCCAGGGTGGAGGCGCGCTTGCCGCGCGGGATCAGGGCTGGAATCAGGAGGGCGCCGCCGGACAGAATCACGATACTGACGAGCAAAATATTGTCGAGAATAAATTTCACACAGGTTCCAATGGTCAATGGTTTAAGACAAGGCAATCCGCGCATTATAAAATAGAAGGCGAATCTGAATGCATTACCTCCTATCCCACCCTTTTTTGGAATAAAGCACATGTACAAAATCGTCTTCATGCGCCATGGCGAATCGACCTGGAACCTGGAAAACCGCTTTACCGGCTGGACCGATGTCGACCTGACCGAAAAAGGCGTGCGCGAGGCGAAAAGTGCTGGCCAAGTGCTCAAGGAAGCCGGTTTTACCTTCGACGTGGCTTACACCTCGGTCCTGAAACGTGCCATTCGCACTCTGTGGCTGGCGCTGGACGACATGGACATGATGTGGCTGCCGGTCAAGAACGATTGGCGTTTGAACGAGCGTCACTATGGCGCCCTGCAAGGCCTGGACAAGGGCGAAACTGCCGCCAAATACGGTGACGCCCAAGTGCTGGTATGGCGCCGCAGCTACGACACCCCGCCGCCGCCCCTGGCAGCCGACGATGAACGCACTTCGTTCAACGACCCGCGCTACGCCGGCGTGCCAAAAGACAGCATTCCCCTGACTGAATGCCTGAAAGACACCGTCGCACGCGTGATGCCGGTTTGGGACGAGGAAATTGCCCCTGCCATTCGCGCAGGCAAAAAGATCCTGATCTCGGCCCACGGCAACAGCCTGCGCGCCCTGATCAAGATGCTCGACGGCATCAGCGACGAAGACATCGTGGGCCTCAACATTCCCAACGGCCAGCCCCTGGTGTACGAGCTGGACGCGAACCTGAAGCCGATCCGCCACTACTATCTGGGTGACCAGGACGCCATTGCCGCCGCTGTTGCCGCGGTTGCCAATCAAGGGAAGGCCAAGTAAGTTTTGTCTTTGAACCTGAAGTTATTACCGGGCAGGACGATGCTATGCATGGTCCTGGCCCTGTCCGTCGGCGCCGCCACGGCCGCGCCGCGCCAGACCGAGCGCAGCAAGCAGAAATTGGCAGCCGAACAGAACCGCGCCGAGATCGCCGCCAAGCTGGCCAAGCTCAAGAGCGAAGTCTCGCGCACCGAAGACGCGCGTGAAGACGCGGCTGACACCCTGGCCGAGTCCGAGGAAGCGATCTCCAACGCCAACCGGCAGCTGCACGAGCTGGCGGAAGAACAAGTCGAAACCAATGCCAAGCTGGCCCGCCTGACCAGCGAGCAGACGCGTCTGGCCGGCGTGGTGGACGCGCAAAAGAAGCAGCTCGCCACGCTCTTGCGCGAGCAATATGTGGCCGGCAACGAGGACCGCATCAAGCTGCTGCTCTCGGGTGACAATCCCAACCGCATCAACCGCGACCTGCAATTGATGGCTTACGTGTCGCAGGCCCAGGCCAAACTGCTCGCCTCGCTGCGGGTGAACCTGGCCAAGGTCGAAAGCACGCAGCAAAAAGAACAGAATGCCAAGGACGAGCTCGACGAAATCGCCCAGGAAGAGCGCGACCAGAAGGCCGTGCTGGAAAAAGAAAAAGCGCGCCGCGCCGCTTTGCTGGGCAGCTTGTCCAAGAAGCTGGTGGCCCAGCGCAAGGAAATCGGCACCCTCGAGCGTGACGAACAGCGCATGGCCGGCCTGGTCGACAAACTGTCCAAGCTGATCAAGGAGCAGGCCGAAGCCGCCGCCGCAGAAAAGCGCCGCCTTGAAGCCGTTGCCGCCGCCAAAGCCAAGGCCAAGGCAGAAGCAGCCGAGCTCGCCAAGGCCCGTCAGGCCGAAAAAGAACGTCTGGCGCGCGAAGCGGCAGCCAAACCGGGCAAACCCGGCAAGCCGGTGATTCCGCCCACCTTCAAGCCCGATCCAATCGACGCCGACGAGCCGACCGTGGCGCAAGCCGAACCCAAGCCCGACCCGAACCAGGCCAAGGCTGCCGATATCGCGCTGGCGCCAGCCGCCCCGGATGGCGCGTTTGCCAGCCTGAAGGGCAAATTGCGCGCGCCCGTCAGCGGCCAGGTCGCTGCCAAATTCGGCGCCAAGCGCGATGGTGGGCCGAGCTGGAAGGGCGTCTTCATCAAGGCGCCCGAAGGCGCCGACGTCAAGGCCATTGCCGCCGGGCGCGTGGTGTTTGCGGCCTGGATGCGCGGCTTCGGCAACCTGATCATCGTCGACCATGGCAGCGAATACCTGTCGATCTACGGGAACAACCAATCCCTGCTGCGCCGCGTGGGCGATGCCGTCAAGGGCGGCGACCCGATTGCCGCAGCGGGAAACACCGGCGGCGGCGAAGATTCGGGGCTATACTTTGAGCTCCGGCATCGCGGTGCGGCCTTCAATCCTGCGACCTGGGTCAGCTTTTAAGGGTTCAACATGAAAGTCAAACAAATCGGACTGGTGGGCATAGGCGCAGCACTGGGTTTTTGCGCCTCCCTGCAGTTTTCGGCCATGGCCCAGAAAAGCGCAGACGCGCCGCTGCCGCTCGACGAGCTGCGCCAGCTGACCGAAGTCTATGGTCTGATCAAGTCCGACTATGTCGAATCGGTCGAGGATAAGAAGCTGCTCTCGCAAGCCATTGCCGGCATGGTCGCCTCGCTTGACCCGCACTCGGTCTACCTCGACAAAAAAGCCTATCGCGAATTAAGCGACAGCATGGAAGGCAAATTCGTCGGCCTGGGGATCGAAGTGGCCATGGAAGATGGCTACGTCAAGATCGTCAGCCCGATCGAAGATTCGCCCGCGTTTCGCGCCGGGATCAAGGCGGGCGACCTGATTACCCGCATCGACAGCACGCCCATCAAGGGCTTGTCGCTGGACGAAGCCATCAAAAAAATGCGCGGCGAACCGAATAGCAAAGTGGTGCTGACGATTGCTCGCAAGGGTGACGACAAGCCCTGGATCGTGCCGCTGGTGCGCCAGGAAATCCGGGTCCAGAGCGTCAAGGCCAAAATGGTGGAGCCGGGCTACGCCTGGCTGCGCATCAGCCAGTTCCAGGAGCTGACGGTCGAAGACATGGCCAAAAAGCTCACCGCCCTGCATGCCCAGGATCCCAAGCTCAAGGGCCTGGTGCTGGACCTGCGCAACGACCCGGGCGGCCTGCTGCCCGGCGCCATTGGCGTGTCGGCCGCCTTCCTGCCGCATGACCAGGAAATCGTCTCCACCCTCGGCCAGCTGCCGGACTCGAACCGCAAGTTCTATGGCCGCCGCGAGTTCTACGCCAACCGTGGCAGCAATGCCGATCCGCTCTCCAAACTGCCGCCGGCCTTCAAGAACATCCCGATCGTGGTGCTGGTCAATGGCGGCTCGGCCTCGGCCTCCGAAATCGTGGCGGGCGCGCTGCAGGACTACAAGCGCGCCATCGTGATGGGCACCCAGACTTTCGGCAAGGGTTCGGTCCAGACCCTGCGCGAGCTGCCCAATGCCACCGCGGTCAAGCTGACCACGGCGCGTTACTACACCCCGACCGGCCGCTCGATCCAGGCCAAGGGCATCACGCCTGACATCCTGGTCGATGAATACGCTGACGGCGATGGCCTCAACAGCCTGCGCGTGCGCGAATCCGACCTTGAAAAACACCTGTCCGACGGCAGCGGCGTGCCTGAAGATGCGGCCCTCAAACTCAAGCGCGACAGCCTGGAAGAAGAGCAACGCGCGCTGGCGCTTGCCAAGTCGCGCAAACCGCTTGAATTCGGCAGCGCCGACGACTTCCAGCTGGCCCAGGCCCTGAACCACTTCAAGGGTTTGCCGGTCAAGCTGTCCAGCGCGCCGGCGAAGGCAGACAAGACGGAGAAGGAAGACCCGGTCGCGCCGCTCAAGCCCGAGACCACCGTCCCCGAACTGAAAAACGGCACCAAGAAGTGATCCACCGATTGGCCCAGCGAGTCACCCCGCGCCCATGAACGACGAGCAGCTGCTGCGCTATTCGCGCCACATCCTGCTCGACGAAATTGGGATCGAAGGGCAGGAACGGCTGCTGGCCGCCAGCGTGCTGGTGATCGGCGCCGGCGGCCTGGGTTCGCCGGCCGCCATGTACCTGGCCTCGGCCGGGGTGGGGCGCATTGTGCTGGTTGACGATGACGATGTCGACCTCACCAACCTGCAGCGCCAGGTCATGCACACCACCACCCGCGTGGGCCAGCCCAAGGTCGATTCGGGCAGCGCCGCGCTGCGCCAGATCAATCCGGAAATCGAGGTCGTCGCCCTGCGCGAACGGGCCCAGGGCGCGCGCCTGCAGGAACTGGTGGCCAGCGCTTCGGTGGTCCTGGACTGCAGCGACAATTTTGAAACCCGCCACGCCGTCAACCGCGCCTGCGTCGCCGCGCGCGTGCCGCTGGTGTCTGGCGCCGCGATCCGTTTCGACGGCCAGCTGGCCGTGTTCGACCCGCGCACACCTGCCTCGCCCTGCTACAACTGCCTGTTCCCGCTTGACCAGGGTTACCAGGACGCCGCCTGCAGCACCATGGGCGTGTTTGCGCCGCTGGTCGGCGTGATTGGCGCCATGCAGGCGGCCGAAGCGCTCAAACTCATCATGCAGATTGGCCAGGCACTGACTGGGCGCCTGCTGCTGCTGGACGGCCGCGCCATGGAATGGACCAGTATCGGCGTCGCCCGCAACCCCGTTTGCCCCGTTTGTTCTACCCCTGGAGACATCACGACATGAAAAAAATAATCGTCCTGGCCATTGCGGCCGCCTTTGCCTCGGCCGCCAGCGCCGCCACCCAGACCATCCGCTACGACGTGGTGGCCGAAAACGGCACCCGCATGGGCGAGCAGGTGGTCGAGCGCGACGACGACGGCCTGACCCGGGTGCGCTTCAGCTACAAGAACAATGGCCGCGGCCCTGACCTGAACGAAACCTTCCGCCTGGCGCCGGACGGCACCATGACCCAGTTCGCGGTCAAGGGCAACACCACCTTCGGTTCGGTCGTCGATGAGCAGTTCGAGCTCAAGGACGGCAAGGCCAGCTGGCGCTCCACCTCCGAAAAAGGCGAGAAGGCGCAGGCTGCCGGCGCCATGTATGTACCGCTGAATAATTCGCTGGAAATCGTCTCCATCGCGCTGACCGCGCTGGCCGAGCGCAAGGGCGCGCCGCTGCCGCTGCTGCCCTCGGGATCCTTGTCGCAGCGCGTGCTCGACGAAATGGAAGTCACTGCCGGCGGCAAGAGCACCAAAGTACAGCTGGTGGCCTTGACGGGCCTGGGCCTGTCGCCCCAGTTTTTCTGGGCCACCACCGGCGCCAAACCGCGCCTCTTCGCCATGATCGTGCCGGGTTTCATGACCATGGCCGAAGAAGGCTGGACCAGCGTGGGTCCTCAACTGGCCGAGCGTCAGAAAGTGGCTGAAACGCGCATGCTGCAAGACGTGGCCAAGCGCTTGCAGCACAAGCTCGATGGCCTGACCGTGGTCAAGAACGTGCGCGTGTTCGACAGTGAAAAAGCCGTCCTGGGTGCGCCGTCCGACGTGTATGTACTGCGCGGGCGCATCACGGCCGTGCTGCCAACCGGTGCCCCGATTCGCGGCGCCCAGAACGAAATCGACGGCGCCGGCCGGGTGCTGCTGCCTGGCCTGTTCGACATGCACGGCCACGTGGGCCGCTGGGAAGGCGGCATGAACATCGCTGCCGGCGTCACGTCGGTGCGCGACATGGGCAACGACAACGCCACCATGCAGCAGATTCTCGACGAAACCGCCGACGGCCGCCTGCTTGGACCGCAAGTGGTGCCATCGGGCTTTTTGGAAGGCCAGAGCCCGTACTCGGCCAACCTGGGATTCGTGATCAAGGACCTGCCGCAGGCGAAGAACGCGATCGACTGGTACGCCGAACATGGTTACCCGCAGCTGAAGATCTACAACTCCTTCCCGAAAGCGATCCTGGCCGAGACGGTGGCGTACGCCCACGCGCGCGGCATGCGGGTATCGGGCCACATTCCAGCCGGCCTGCGTGCGCGCGAGGCGCTCGATGCAGGCTTTGACGAAATCAACCACATCAACCAGGTGATGCTCAATTTCCTGGCCACGCCCACCACCGAAACGCGCACCCTGGAACGCTTTATTCTGCCGGCCGAAAAAGTCGCCAGCCTCGATTTCAACGCACCTGTGGTCAAGCAGTTCATCGCGCGCCTGAAAAAGCAGGGCACCGTGGTCGATTCGACCCTGGCCACGTTCGCCTTCCTCAAGCAGAAGGATGGCGACATGAATACGCCGTTCGCGCCCATCGCTTCGCACATGCCGCCTGACGTGCAGCGCGGTTTCCATGTGGGCGCCATGAAGATCGCCGACGCGGCCACTCAGGCGCGCTACGAAAAATCGTATGCCAAGATGGTGGAATTCGTCGGTCTGTTGTACAAGTCCGGCGTGCCACTGGTGGCCGGCACCGACGAAATGGCCGGTTTCACCCTCCAGGCCGAGCTGGAATTGCTGGTCCAGGCGGGCTTGACCCCGTCCCAGGCCCTGCAAGTGGCCACCCGCAACGGTGCCCGCTACACCCGCACCAGCCACGAACGCGGCTCCATCACCCCGGGCAAACTGGCCGATCTGGTGCTGGTCGATGGTGACCCGACCAAGAACATTGCCGACATCCGCAAGGTGGCGGCGGTGATCACCCGTGGCTATCTGGTGTATCCGCATGAAGTCGACAAGGAACTTGGCATCGTCCCGTTTGTCAAAGATGCGCCAGCTGTCCGACCGCTGGCTCCGGTGTCATCCAACATCGCCGCTGGCGGAAATGATGCAGTGCGGCAAAAACTCGAAGGCAGCGCCCGCCACTGATTAAAGTAAAAACGCGTGTCCCCACGGGGCCACGCTGCCTTACAATGTGCTGACAAAAGTTGTAGTCCGAATCACTTTCGGCCTTATACTCTGCCTTCCAACTATTTCATCTGTTGACACATTATGCAAAAAGCATCATCTGGCCGCGCCGCCCTGCAGCGCGGTTTTACCCTCGTAGAGATCATGGTGGTGGTGGTCATCATCGGCATTCTTGGCGCACTGGTGGTGCCCAAGCTGATGGGCCGTGCCGGCGAGGCACGCATTACCGCTGCCCGTGCCGACATCAGTTCGCTGATGCAGGCGCTCAAGCTGTACAAGCTCGATAACCAGCGTTACCCCACCACCGAACAAGGTCTCAAGGCCCTGATCGAAAAGCCGACCACCGGCCCGGCCGCCAATGGCTGGAAAACCGGCGGCTACCTCGACAAGCTGCCCAACGACCCTTGGCACAACCCGTACCAGTACCTGTCGCCAGGCGTCAAAGGCGAGGTGGATATCTTCTCGCTGGGCGCAGACGGCCAGCCTGGCGGTGCCGGCGACGACGCCGACGTCGGCTCCTGGGAATAACAGGTTACGGTCGTGGCGTTGAAACGGACAAGCCGCGCAATGCGCGGCTTTACCCTCATCG
This sequence comes from Massilia sp. CF038, assembly GCF_900129765.1. Lineage (GTDB taxonomy): Bacteria > Pseudomonadota > Gammaproteobacteria > Burkholderiales > Burkholderiaceae_D > Telluria_A. The sequence goes on along the minus strand of NZ_FQWU01000003.1, from coordinate 72,374 downwards.
AGATCATGGTTGTCATGGTCATCATCGGGATCACGCTTGGCATGGTCTCGATCAACGCCATTCCCAGTCCGCGTCAGAACCTGCAGGCCGAGGCGAGCCGCATCGCCTTGCTGCTGCAGCTGGCGCGCGACGAAGCCATTGTGCGCAACCGCCTGGTCGCGTTCGAGGCCGACAGCGAGCATTACCGCTTCCTGGTGCGCAACGAGCAAACCTGGGACCCGGTCACCAAGGACGATCTGCTGCGTGAACGCCCGTTCAAGAGCAGCCCGGTCAACCTGCTGATCGACCCGGCGTCGGCCGGCACTGGCAACCCGATGCGCATCACCTTCGGGCGCGAGCCGGTCGACAAGCCCTTCGTGCTGACCATGACCAGTGGTGACGCCAGCGTCGCCATCCGGGCCGACGGTATCGGCCATTTTGTTGTCGAATGATGCGCCATTTCCGCTCCCGCCGTGGTTTCACGCTGCTTGAAGTGCTGGTGGCGCTGGTCATCGTCGGCACCGCGCTGGGCGCGTCGCTGCGCGCGGTGGGCAGCCTGACGGCCAACAGCGCCGGCCTGCGCGCGGCCATGATGGCCACCTGGTCGGCCGAAAACCGGCTGGTGCAGATCCGTCTCGAGCACGAATTCCCCGGTACCGGAAAGCGCAGCTTCGAGTGTCCCCAGGGCGACCTGAAACTGGTCTGCCAGGAGGAAGTATTGGCCAGCCCCAATCCGCGCCTGCGCCGGGTTGAGGTGAGCGTGTATGACATGGCCGACCCGAATCGCCGCATCATCAAGCTGGTCCAACTGGTGCTCAACGAATGATGCATTTGCGTTCCCGCCGCGGCTTCACGCTCATCGAGCTGCTCGTTGCCATCAGCATTCTGGCCATTGTCGCCGTCCTTGGCTGGCGTGGGCTGGACGGCATCATCCGTTCGCGCGTGGCCCTGACCGAGCAGATTGAATCGACGCGCGGCATGCAGCTTGCCTTTGCCCAGCTGCAGAGCGACGCCGAACACATGGCCAATCCGGCCGCGCTGCAAAAGCGCCCCTTCCTGCTGGCCGACACCGACCGCATGATCCTGGTGCGCAATGTCTACCGCGAGAACGAAGCGGCCACCTTGCAGGTGGTGTCGTACCGGGTCGAAGAAGGTTTGCTGACGCGGCGCGAATCGCCCGGCACGCGCGACCTGGTCCAGCTGGACGTGCTGTGGAAGGCGGCCACCTCGAATACCGACACCACCGCGCCCGTGGTGCTGCAAAAGGGCGTCACCGGCATGGTGGTCCAGACCTGGGAAACCAACCGCTGGCAAACCGGCGGCAAGCCGCGCGAAAACAATCCCACCGCGCTGGAACTGCCGCCTTCGGGTCTGCAGGTCGCGCTGCAGGTGCAGGGTGTGAGCGCGGTGATGATCAAATCCTTCCTGTTGGGGGGCCTATGAAGCGCTTGCATCGGCAGCGCGGCGTGGCGGTCATCACGGCGCTGCTTTTGACCACCCTGGCGGTGACGATTGTGGCCAGCCTGTTCTGGTCGCAGCAGGTGCAGGTGCGCTCGATGGAAAACCAGCGTCTTCACCTGCAGACCAAATGGATTCTGCGCGGCGCGCTGGACTGGGCCCGTCTGGTGCTGCGCCAGGATGGCATGGACACGCGTACCTATACTTCGCTGACCTCGGTCTGGAATACGCCGCTGGCGGAAACCCGTCTGGACCAGTACATTGAGCGTGAGCGGGTGGAGGGGGAAGTCTTCGATGCCAGCCTCTCGGGCCGGATTGTGGACGCCACCTCGCGGTACAATCTGACGAATCTGGCAACGGGGCCCAAGGTCAATGTTGATCATCTGGCGGTGTACAAGCGCCTGCTGGTCAATTTGCAGCTTGATCCGGCCCTGGCTGAACGCACCGCCAAGCTGGTAGCGGCGTCGGCGCCGCCGCTGCCGCGCGAAGAGGGCGATACCTCGCCGGTGGTGGTGCGCACGGGCGCGCCCATTGCGCTGACCCAGCTGGACGACCTGCTGGCCATCCAGGGTTATACCCCGGCCATTGTCGACAAGCTGCGCCAGTTCGCCATTGTGCTGCCGGCCGATGCCGTGACGGTCAATGTGAACACGGCGGCGCCCGAAGTGATTGCGGCCCTGCTGCCCAATTTTTCGGTATCGCAGGCCAATGCGCTGGTCGAACGGCGCAAGCAGGCGTATTACCGGCAGAAGTCGGATTTTGTACAGCAGCTCTATGGCGCTCCGGCGCAAGAGGCGCTGTTTGATGTAAAAAGCGAGTACTTCCTGGTGCTCTCGCGTGTGCGCCTGGACCGCGCCGCGCTGGACGCCGAAGCGCTGGTCAACCGCAAGCTCGATGACCAGACCTTCAAGACCAGTACGGTCTGGGTACGCCAAAACTAGAACGAAAGCGAGACTGTTTGACTACTTTATATATCCGGCTTCCCGCCCGCGCCGAGCAAGAAGGCGCCCTGGCGCGCTTCGCCCTGGTGGCCGACGGCGGCTCGCTGGTCCAGCAAGGTGAAGGTGCATTGCGCAGCATGGGCGACGCCGTTGCCGCCAGCCGCCACGTGGTGCTGATGCTGGCCGCGGCCGACGTCACGCTGTTGCAGGTCAAAACCCCGCCGCTGTCGCCAGCGCGCCTCAAGAGCGCCTTGCCCAGCCTGGTGGAAGAACACATTCTGGGCGACCCGGACGACTGCGTGCTGGTGGCCGCGCCCGTGCAGCACGAAGACGGCATGCGCACCATCGCGGTGGTGCAGCGCGGTTACCTCGAGTCGCTAGTCAAGGGCATGCTGGCGCATGGGGCACGCACGGTGGCTGCGATGCCGGCGCAACTGTGCCTGCCGCTCACGCCTGGCAATGTATCGGGCAGCATCGACGCCAGCGGCATCACGCTGCGCCACGGTCAGTACCAGGGTCTGGGGCTGGCGGTGTCGGGCGGTCCTGCGGTCGCACTGCAGACGGCGCGCGCGCTGGCCGGCGATTCGCCCCTGAATCTGTATGTGCCCAACGCTCAGCTGGGCGAATACAAGGCGCTGGTGGCCGAAGCCGGCCCAGGCATCAACCTGGAAGCGGAACACTGGGCGCACTGGGTGTCCGGCTCCAAGAGCAGCACGATGGACCTGGTGCCTGCCCTTGGTGCGGCAGGTGCCCAGGCGCGCGACTGGAAAAAATGGCGCTGGCCGCTGCGCCTGGCGCTGGTGGCCGTGGTCATCAACCTGGTCGGCCTGAATGTGCAGTGGCTGCGCATGAAGCGCGAAGCCGACGCCATCACGCTGGGCATGAAGCAGACCTTCAAGGCTGCTTATCCGAAGGAAAACGTGATCAGCAGCGACCCTGCGGCGCAGATGCGCCTCAATATCAATCGTGCCAAGGCCGTGCAAGGGCAATTGACGCCGGACGAATTCACCTTCCAGGCAGCGGCCTTTGGCGAAGCGGCGCGCAGCCTGCCCAAGCCGCCGGTGCTGGCCACGATGCAGTTCCGCGAGCGCGCCACCACAGTCAAGCTGAAACCGGACAGCATCGAGCCTTCCACCACGGCGGCCTTGCGCGACTTCCTGGCCAAGCGCAAACTGGACCTGACCGATTCGGGTGCCGGTGTGTATGTGATTCGCAGTGCGGGAGGTAAGAAATGAGCGCCATGACCGTGATTGGCCAATTCAAGGACCAGCTGGCGCTGTACTGGCTGGCCCGCACTGAGCAGGAACGCAAGTATCTGACCGTGGGCGGCGCCACCGTGGTGGGCGCCCTGATTTACATGTTGTTCATTGGCCCGGCCATTGAAGGCAAGGCCAAACTGAATGTCAGTTTGCCGCAACTGCGGGTGGAAGCGGCAACCATGCAGGCGCTGGCGCTGGAAGCGGGCGAACTGGCTGCCCGTCCGGCGCCGCAAGTCACACCCATGACGCGTGAAACGCTGACCGCCGGCCTGACTGCGCGCGGGATCACGCCAACGTCGCTGATCATCACGGGCGAATACGCCAAGATTCAGCTGACGAATGTCTCGTTTGCCAATGTATACAGCTGGCTGGACGCCCAGCGCCGCGAAAACCGGATCGGGGTGGACGACGCCAGCTTCACGGCCGGTACCCCGGCCGGGCAGGTGGATGCCCAGCTGACGCTGCGCCAGAACACCGGTGAAGCGTCCCGATGAAGCGTGCCGTGTTATGGCTGCTCGCCATCGTTCTGGCGGTTGCGCTGACGGTGCTGGTGTTCCTGCCGGCCAGCTGGCTTGGCTCGATGGTCGAGACCGAGACTGGCGGGCGTTTGACTCTGGGAGACGCCCAAGGTACGCTTTGGCGCGGCTCGGCCTTCATCGGCGGTGCTGCCGGGGTGGGCGGGGCGGTGACGCCGCTGCTGCCGGGGCGCTTCAGCTGGCGCTTGTCGCCCATGCTGCTGCTTGGCCAGGTCGAGCTGACGCTGGAAAACCCGGAAGCGCTGACGCAGCCTGTCAACGTCTCGGGCAGCATGAGCCAGTGGCAGGTCAGTCCGGCCGAACTGCTGCTGCCGGCCGAACGCCTGGCCGGTCTGGGGGCGCCGCTCAATACGCTGGCGCCGTCAGGGGTGGTCAAGCTGTCCTGGACCACGCTGCAGCTGGCCAAGGCCGGCCAGAGCGTGGACGTGCAGGGCCGCACGCTGTTGTCGCTGGCGGACATGGGCTCGCGCATGGCGCCGGTCAAACCGCTCGGCAGCTATGAGCTGACAATGGATTGGCGCGGGCAGCAGGCGCAAATGAGTTTGAGTACCGTGCGCGGCGCGCTGCTGTTATCGGGAACCGGGGCGCTCGACAAGGGCCGCTTCCAGTTTTCTGGACAGGCGCAGGCGGCGGACGGATATGAAGAAACGCTGGGCAATCTCCTGAATTTACTGGGCCAGCGCCGAATGGTGGGCGGCAAGAAAATTATCGCGTTAGAGTTCAAATGATGAAAAAACAGTCTGGTAGCACACTCCAATTTCCGGCGCTGCGCCGCGTTGCGGCCGGCGTCATGCTGTGCTGCGCAGTAGCGGGCGCGCCTGCCCCATTGTGGGCCGCGCCTGAAGATCAGGCGGCGCTCAACTTCGTGGGCGCCGACATCGAATCGGTGATCAAGGCGGTCGGCCATTACACCGGCATGACCTTCATCATCGACCCGCGCGTCAAGGGTACGCTGACGCTGGTGTCGGAAAAATCGATCACCAAGGCCCAGGCATTCAGCCTGCTCACGTCCGCACTGCGCCTGCAAGGCTACGCCGTGGTCACCGGCGACGGCTACGCCAAGGTGGTGCCGGAAGCCGAAGCCAAGCTGCAAAGCTCGCCGACCATGGTCGGCACCGGCAAAAACAGCGTCAAGGGCGACCAGGTCGCCACCCAGATCTACCATCTGAACTACGAATCGGCAGCCAACCTGACGGCCGTACTGCGCCCGCTGATTTCGCCGAACAATTCGATCATGGCCAACCCGGGCAACAACAGCCTGGTCATCACCGACTACGCTGACAACCTGGCGCGCCTGTCGAAGATCATCGCCACGCTCGACGCGCCCATCGCGGCCGACGTCGACATCGTCCCGGTGCGCTACGGCATCGCCTCCGACATGGCAACGCTGGTGGAAAAACTGCTGCAGCCAGCACCGGGCGGCGACTCGGGCCGCGTGTCCGTGGTGGCCGACCCGCGCACCAATTCGCTGGTCATCAAGGCGCCGTCGCGCGCCCGCGCCAGCCTGGCCAAGTCGCTCATCACCAAGCTCGATCAGCCGACCACGGTGGCGGGCAACGTAAACGTGGTCTACCTCAAAAACGCGGACGCCACCAAACTCGCCGCCACGCTGCGCGCGGTGGTATCGTCCGATTCATCAGCACTGCAGCAAACCCAGTCGGGCACCAGCGGCGGCAGCGTGCAATCGTCCACCGGCCAGAATGGCGGCCAGGGCGGCATGCAGTCGAACCAGGGCCAGGGCGGCAACCAGCAGGGCGACAAATTCGGCGGCGCCGGTGGCGCCAGCGGCGGCAGCGGTGGTAGTGGCGCCGGCTGGATCCAGGCCGATGCCTCGACCAACACCCTGATCATCACCGCGCCAGACGCGATTTACCGCAATCTGCGCGCCGTGATCGACATGCTCGACGTGCGCCGTGCCCAGGTATATATCGAATCGCTGATCGTCGAAGTGTCAGCCGAACGCTCGGCCGAATTCGGCGTGCAGTGGCTTGGCCTGTCCGGCAACAAGACGAGTGACTACCGGGTCGGCGGCATACAGAACTTTGCCACCCCGGGCAGCGCCTCGCTGGCGGGTCTGCTGACCTCGACGGTACCCAACCCCGGTGCGGGCCTGTCAATTGGCGTGTTCAAGCAGATCAACGGTGCGCTCGGGCTGGGCGCCATTGCCAAGGCACTGGAAGCGGACACGTCTACCAATTTGCTCTCGACGCCGAACCTGATCACGCTTGACAACGAGCTGGCGACCATCAAGGTTGGTCAAAACATCGGCGTCATTTCCGGCTCCTTCACCACCAATGCCGGCGGCGCGGCGGGCAACCCCTTCCAGACCATCGACCGTAAGGACGTGGGCCTGATGCTCAAGATACGTCCGCAGATTTCCGAAGGCGGCACCATCAAGATGGCGATCTACCACGAGACGTCCGACGTGGTGACCGGCACCGAGAACAGCCCGTCCGGCGTGACCACCAATATGCGCGTGATCGAAAACAACGTCATCGCCGACGATGGCCAGATCATCGTGCTCGGTGGCCTGATCCGCGACGACACTGGCGGCAACGAAGAAAAAGTGCGCGGCCTGGGTGACATTCCCGTGCTGGGCAATCTGTTCAAGTACCGTAAAAAGACCCGCAAGAAGACCAATCTGATGGTGTTCCTGCGTCCGGTCATCATCCGCAGCAAGGAAGACAGCAATGCCGTGGCAGCGGACCGCTACGACTTCATGCGCAGTGCCGGCCAGGACGCCGCCGCCAAGAAGGACAGCATCATGGTGCCGGACTACGGAACCCCGGTGCTGCCGCAACTGAACGGCGGCCAGCCGCCGGACGGCGGCACCATGGTCAAGGTGCCACCGCGTCCGATTCTGGTCCCGGTCGATCCGCGTCCGGGTCCGGGCGAACAGCCAGCGCCTGCGCCACAACCGAATCGCTGATACAACGATGAGCAATCTCTTACCCTACGCTTTCGCACGCGACTTTGGCGTGCTGGCGCGCTACAGCGACGAGGCCGAGCACACCGTCGAGGTGTGGATCTCGGGCGCGACTGCGCCAGCGGCGATCGCGGAAGTTTCGCGCCGCTTCGGCCGCATCGCCTTGCGCTCGATGGAACGCGCCGACCTGGAAGCGGCCATCGCCAGCGCGTATGCGGGCGGTGGCGGCGACGCTTCGCAAGTGGCCGACGAGTTCGATGCCGACCTCGATCTGACCAAGCTGCTGCAGGACGTGCCGGCCATCGAAGACTTGCTTGAGTCCTCGGACGACGCGCCCGTGATCCGCATGATCAACGCGCTGCTGACGCAGTCGCTGCGCGAAGGCGCCTCCGATATTCACATCGAGCCGTTCGAACAGACCTCGGTGGTGCGCTTTCGCATCGATGGCGCGCTGCGCGACATCGTACGCCCGCGCAAGGCCATTCACGCTTCGCTGATTTCGCGTATCAAGATCATGGCGCAACTCGACATTGCTGAAAAACGTCTGCCGCAGGACGGCCGCATCACGCTGCGCGTGGGCGGCAAGGGCGTGGACGTGCGCGTGTCGACTCTGCCGACCGGCCACGGCGAACGCGCCGTGCTGCGTTTGCTGGACAAGGAAGCCGGCCGCCTCGACCTGTCGCACCTGGGCATGGCGCCCGAGCTGCTGCCTGAATTTGATACCCTGATCAACCAGCCGCACGGGATTGTGCTGGTCACCGGACCAACCGGCTCCGGCAAGACCACCACGCTGTATGCAGCGTTGTCGCGCCTGAACGCGTCGACCACCAATATCCTGACCGTCGAAGACCCGATCGAGTACGACTTGATCGGCGTCGGCCAGACCCAGGTCAATGCCAAGATCGACATGAGCTTTGCCAAGGCCTTGCGCGCGATTTTGCGTCAGGATCCCGACGTCATCATGATCGGCGAGATCCGCGATCTGGAAACAGCGCAGATCGCGGTGCAGGCCTCGCTCACCGGTCACCTGGTGCTGGCCACGCTGCACACCAACGATGCCGCCGCCGCCGTCACGCGTCTGCTCGACATGGGGATCGAACCGTTCCTGCTGTCGTCGTCGCTGCTGGGCGTGATGGCCCAGCGCCTGGTGCGCAAGCTGTGCGTGCACTGCAAGGTCAGCGACGGCACCCAGTGGCGCGCGGTGGGCTGCGACAAGTGCGGCTTTACCGGTTACCACGGCCGGGTGGGCGTGTACGAACTGCTGCAGACCACCGACGAAATTCGCGCCCAGATTCACAACCGCGCTTCGGAAGCGGACATCCGCACCGCGGCCCAGCGCGTGGGCATGAAAACCATGCGCGAAGACGGCAACCGCTGGCTTGAAGACGGCACCACCACGCAAGCCGAGTTGCTGCGCGTGACCAAGGATTAAGGGCCATGCCAGCATTTCGCTATGAAGCCGTGGACGCCGCCGGCGCCACCCAGAAGGGCGTGGTCAACGCCGACAGCGCCAAGTCGGCGCGCTCGGACCTGCGCCTGCAAGGACTGACGCCCCTTAACGTGGAAGCCATTGCCGCCCAGGTCGACGACAAGGGCGTGGCCACGCGGCGCGGCTTTGGCGAGCGCCTGACGCAAGTGGAGCTGGCGCTGTTCACACGCCAGCTGTCCAGTCTTCTGGAAGCCGGCCTGCCGCTGGAACAAGCCTTTACCGCGCTGCTGGAACAGGCCGAGCGTCCGTATGTGCGCGACCTGATCGCCTCGATCCGTTCCGAAGTGATGGGCGGCGCCTCGTTCTCGGATGCGCTGTCGCGCTACCCGCGCGACTTTGCCGAAATCTTCCGCGCCCTGGTGGCTTCGGGCGAGCAGATCGGCCATCTGGCGCGCGTGCTCACGCGCCTGGCCGACTACATCGAGCGCCGCAACGCGCTGGTCCAAAAAGTGCGCCTGGCGTTCACCTACCCGGCCATTGTGACCGTGGTGGCGTTTTCGATCGTGATCTTCCTGCTCACCTACGTGGTGCCGCAAATTGTTTCGGTGTTCACCAACACCAAGCAGAAGCTGCCGCTGCTGACCATGATCATGCTGGGAGTATCGAACTTTGTGCGCGCCTACGGCATCGTGGTGCTGATTGCGCTGATCGGCGCCTTCTGGGCCTGGCGCAATGCGCTGAAAAATCCGGTGCTCAAGCGGCGCTGGCATGCCTGGCTGCTGACGGCGCCGGTGTACGGCAAATTCGAGCGCAGCCTGAATACTGCCCGTTTCGCCAGCACCCTGGCCATTACCACCGGTTCGGGCGTGCCGATCCTGCGCGCGCTCGATACCAGCCGCGACACGCTCTCCAACGTGGCCATGAAAGAACTGGTCGAACAGGCCAGCGGCGCGGTGCGCGAGGGCGTGTCGCTGGCGCGCGCGCTGTCGGCGCAAAAACACTTCCCGCCGATGCTGATCCACATGATCCGCGCCGGCGAAATCACGGGCGAGCTGCCAGCCATGCTGGAGCGGGCCGCCAATTCGCAGCAGCAGGATCTGGAGCGGCGCACCCTGACCATCGCAGGTCTGCTTGAACCGGTGCTGATCCTGGCGATGGGTGTGGTGGTGCTGCTGATCGTGCTCGCGGTGCTCATGCCTATCATCGAAATTAATCAGCTGGTGCGGTAACCAAGGAATGTAATGAAGCGTTTGCCATTAATGTTGAGCCTGCTTGCCGTGATCGCGCTGTCGGCGTCGGTCGCCTACTGGGTGCTGGAACTGTACAAGCCGCCCCAGCGTCCGCTGGCGGCCATCAGCGAAGCCGCTTTGCCCGAGCCCAGCCCGGACGCTGCCGCCACGCTGTTTGGCGGGCAGGCGCTGGCTGTGGTGGCCAGCAATTACCAGCTGACCGGTGTGGTCGCTGCCGGCGCCGAAGGCGTCGCGATTCTGGTCGCCGACGGCCAGCCGCCGAAGGCGCTCAAGGTCGGTCACGAGTTCTCCAGCGGCGTGGTGCTGCAGGAAGTCCATCCCAAGTATGTGATGCTGTCCGAAGGCGGCATCCTCAAGCGCATTGATCTGGCCACGGACGACAAGGCCGGCACCAGCCTGGCGCTGGCCGCGCCGATGGGCAGCACCCCGATGCCGCCACCGCAGCCGCAGCCGGCACCGCCACCGGCGCAAAATTCGATGACCGGCGGCGACAGCCCGCCGCCGCAGCAGATACCCAATCCAATGCAGGTGCCCGACATGTCGGGCAGCGTGCCGGTACCGCCGCCGCAGCCAGGCCAGCCGACCGAGCCGCAGCCAGGTCAGCAGGGCCAGCCCCAGGGCGTGCCACCGCCGCCGCCCCCAGCCCAGATGCCGGCACCAACCCGCAATATGTCCGGTAATCCCACTCGATAAGGTTCCCCATGTTCCTGCGTGCTCTCGCGACCGCGCTCGCGTGCGCGCTTCTGACCAGCGCACCGGCCGTGTGCGCCCAGTCTGACGATACGGTTCCCCTGTCTTCTCCCGTCGCCGCCGGCCCCGTCGTACCGGCGGCGCGGCCGCGCATCGCTCTGGTGCTGTCCGGCGGCGGCGCCCGTGGCTTTGCTCACATCGGTGTGCTGCGCGCCTTGCGCGACATGCGCATTCCCATCGATATGGTGGTTGGTACCAGCATGGGCAGCGTGGTGGGCGGCGCCTACGCCGCAGGCGCGGGTGTCTCCGACCTGGAAAAAATGGCGCGCCAGACCGACTGGGACCGCGTGGTAGCCGATCGTCCCGCGCGCGAAGACCTGGAATTCCGGCGCCGCGAAGAGGACACCATCCTGCCATCCCGCCTCGAATTCGGGGTCCATTCCGATGGCATATCACTGCCGCCTTCGGCGGCCGGCAACGCCGCCCTTGAACAGGCGCTCAGCCGCCTGCTGCCGGCAGGTACGCGCGACCGCCCGGTCAGCCAGCTCACGCTGCCGTTTCGCTCGGTCGCGTCCGACCTGGTCACGGGCGACCTGGTGGACCTGGTCGACACGCCCCTGTTTCTGACCATGCGCGCCTCGCTGGCCGTGCCGGGCGTGTTCGCACCGGTGCGCGTCAATCAGCGCCTGGTGGTGGACGGTGGCCTGGTGCGCAACCTCCCGATCGACCTCGCCCACAAAATGGGCGCCGACATCGTCATTGCCGTCAATGTGGGAACGCCACTGGCGCCAGAAAAGAATCTGGGCAGCGCGCTTGGCGTCGCGCAGCAGATGATCAATATCCTGACCGAGCAGAATGTGCAGCGTTCGATCCGCGAGCTGCGCTCGCAGGACATACTGATTGCGCCTGCCCTCGATGGCATCGGATTTCTGGATTTCCGCAGCATCGAAGCGGCCATGACGGCGGGCGAGACGGCCGCGCATGAACTGGAACCGCGTCTGGCGGCGCTGGCCCTGGAGCCGGCAGACTACGCGCTGTTCGAGAACAACCGGCTGGCGCCGCCGCCGCTGTCGGACACGCCGGCAGCGATTGCCTCGGTCACCGTCACTGGCACGCAGCGCATCAACCCGGCCATTCTGGAAAAGCAGACCGGCATTGCCAAGGGCGCCAGCATGACGCGCGAACAAGTGCGCCAGGCCGCCGACACCTTGTACGGCCGGGGCGACCTGGAACGGGTGGAAACCGATATCGAAGACGAAGACGGCAAGCGCAGCGTGGCGATCAAGGCCACCGAGGCCGCCTGGGCGACCAGCCGTCTGCGCGTGGGTCTGGAGCTGGCCAGCGACTTCGATGATTCGAACCGGTTCGCGCTCAAGCTGATGCACGTGCGGACCTCGATGAACAGCTGGGGCGGCGAACTGCGTACTCTGGCCCAGGCGGGCGATGTACGCGGTTTGGGTATGCAGTTCTACCAGCCGCTGGGTGCCGGTTCGCAGTGGTATGTGGCGCCCGCGCTGGAATACGGGTCCACCTCGCTCGACAGCTTTGTGGCAGGACGGCGTGAACGGCGCTACGCCTATTCCGGCAGCAGTGCCAGCCTGGTATTGGGGCGTGAACTGGGTACCTCGGGTGATATCCGGATCGGTGTCACGCGTCAGAAGGCCGGCGTCCAGTCGGTGATTCCCGAAGAACCCGATTCGGCTGCGCTGCGCGGCTTTGGCACCACCCAGTTCGTGCAGTACCAGGCCGACACGCTCGACTCGCTGGGTTTCCCCAGCCGCGGTTATCTGCTCGATGCGCGGCTGGAGCGCGTGCCTGGCAGCGGCAGCGGCGCTGCGGCGGAAGCCCATTCGAGTCTGATCGGCATGGCGGCAATCAGCGGTGGCAATTGGGCCGGGCACCTGTATGGCGAGTTTGCGCATTCGAACAATGGTTATGCGCCGCTCAGTCTGGGCGGCTTCCTGCGCCTGTCTGGTACCGTGCCCGATTCGATTCAGGGCAGGACCATGGCCTTCGGACGCCTGGTGATGGCGCGCCGGATTGGCGCGCTGCCGGTGACCCTGGGGGGTACTGTCCGCGCTGGATTCTCGCTCGAGATGGGGGGCGGCTTCGATTTGAATCAGCCTTCGCAGGGCAGCAAGGTGAAGCAGGCGCTGTCGGGCTTTTTGTCGGTCGATACGCGCTTTGGACCGGCGTATGTGGGGGCCGGGGCGACGAAAGAGGGCAGTCGGACCCTGTATCTGTTCCTCGGCCCGGTCTGGTAAAAAAACCATCGTCCTCGGGCTCGGCGCCCCCCTTGGCGGGGACCTATTCCACGTGACCGAATTCGTTTAGCGTGCTATGGGTCCCCGCCTCCGCGAGGACGATGTTCTCAGTGCAGCTACTTGCGGCGCAGCGCCGTGAACGCGCCAAACTCCCACGACCGCAGTCCCAACAACAGCGTGAAGCCATCGCGTTCGCTGCTGGCCAGGCGCCGGTCGTTCTGGTGCAGGCGCGCCAGTTCGCCAGCCAGCTGCTGCACCTTGTGCGTCATCTCCTGCGCGCTGGCAGCCGACAGCCGCGCCGGCACGCACATCAGCATTTCGCCGTGGCCGTCGAAGCGGCCGCCAAAATAATCGCCCACCACGTGCTCGCGTACGTACTGCTGCACCGGCCCGTCGGCAATCCAGCGGAAGGCGTTCGACACGCGCAGGCTATAGCGGTTACCCGGTTTGAGCTCGATCAGGCCAAGCCGGTCCAGTTCCACCATCAGGCCAATGCATTCCGGTTCGCTGACGCTGTAGGTTTCGATGATCTGGTCCAGCGTCCAGTGACCAAGGCAGCAGATCGCCACCAGCAGGAGGTGCGGGTTCGCCATCAGCGACTTTTCCTGCGCCGCCGTGAGAGTGTCGGCGTGGGTGCGTGCATCGGCTGCGCGGCGCAGCACGTCTTCCATGGGAATGCCGGCGGCCTTGCAGATCTGCGCCAGGCGCGACAAGGCCATGTCCTTCTGGCCGAACATGCGCTTGACGCTCGATTCGCTCATTTCGATGCGCTCGGCCAGTTCTTTATAGGTGATGCTGGCCGCGCGCAGCTCGGCGCGCAGCACGGTAATGACTTGTTCGGGTGAACTCATGGAATCCTTGTGGTCGATGTAGCGTTTGGCAGTACCGAATGTACCGAATAACGGTGCTTCGCACAAGGTGATGGCAAGCCGGGGGAGAACAGGGGAGACTACGCACTGATGGCCAGAAAGCGGGAGCCCCGAACGGGCTTCCGCTGGCGGCCCGACTATCTGCAGCACCCAATTCCCCCCCCCAAAAAACCACTACATCGTCCTCGCGAAGGCGGGGACCTATATCACCTATGGTCAGAGAAAAATCACATCTCTGAGCTGAGGTGCTATGGGTCCCCGCCTCCGCGAGGACGATGTGGCTTACTCTTCCGGCTCCAGCTTGGCTTTTTTCAGCGCGCGCTTGGCCGCCTGCCGTTCGGCACCTGGCCCCTTGGCATGCGGACCTGCCGCGCGCAGCTTGGCTGCCACCGCCACTGGGTTGCGCGGCGGCGGCGATGGCGACACCGTCAGGCGCATTTTCTGGCGCGTGGCCAGTGCCTTGTTGGCCATTGGCCTTCTCCTTACAGTACGTAACGCGACAAGTCTTCGTCCACGGCCAGCTTGTCGAGCCGTTCGTTGACGTAGGCAGCGTTGATCTGCACCACTTGGCCGCGGTTTTCGCTCGCGTCGTAGGATACCTCTTCCAGCAGCTTTTCCATCACCGTGTACAGACGGCGCGCGCCGATGTTCTCGGTGCGTTCGTTGACCGAGAACGCGATTTCGGCCAGGCGGGTGATGCCGTCCGGTGCAAATTCCACTTTCACACCCTCGGTATCGAGCAGTGCCTCGTACTGCTTGGTGAGGCAGGCGTCGGTGCTGGTGAGGATGCATTCGAAATCGGCAATCGACAGCGATTCCAGCTCGACCCGGATCGGGAAGCGGCCCTGCAGCTCCGGAATCAGGTCGCTTGGCTTGGCCAGATGGAAGGCGCCGGACGCGATGAACAGGATATGGTCGGTGCGGATCATGCCGTACTTGGTATTGACCGTGGTGCCTTCGACCAGCGGCAGCAGGTCGCGCTGCACGCCCGCGCGCGAGACATCGGCCCCGCCCATTTCGGAACGCGAGGCGATCTTGTCGATCTCGTCGAGGAACACGATGCCATTCTGTTCGACGTTGGCAATGGCTTTCTGCTTCATGTCGTCGTCGTTGATCAGCTTGGCCGCTTCCTCGTCGATCAGCAGCTTGAGCGCTTCGCCGATCTTGACCTTGCGCGGCTTTTTACGGGCCGCGCCCATGCCGGAGAACATTGACTTGATCTGCTCCGTCATTTCTTCCATGCCCGGCGGGGCCATGATCTCCATTTGCGGTCCGGCGTCGGCCAGTTCGAGTTCGATTTCGCGATCATCGAGAGCGCCTTCGCGCAGGCGCTTGCGGAAGGTCTGGCGGGTGGTGTCGCCATCTTTGGACTCGGTGGCGGCGGGCGTGACGTTAAAGCCGAAGTCGCGTGCCGGCGGCACCAGGATGTCGATGATGCGTTCTTCGGCCGCGTCCACGGCGCGTTCGCGCACCTTTTTCATTTCGGCGGCGCGGGTCTGCTTGATGCCAATGTCGATCAGGTCGCGGATGATGGTGTCCACGTCGCGCCCGACGTAGCCCACTTCGGTGAACTTGGTCGCTTCGATCTTGATGAAGGGCGCATCGGCCAGGCGCGCCAGACGGCGCGCGATCTCGGTCTTGCCGACCCCGGTGGGGCCGATCATCAGGATGTTCTTGGGCGTGATTTCATGGCGCAGGGGCTCGGCCACCTGCTGGCGGCGCCAGCGGTTGCGCAGGGCGATGGCAACGGCGCGCTTGGCCTTGCCCTGGCCAACGACGTGCTTGTCGAGTTCCGAAACGATTTCTTGGGGTGTCAGGTTCATGGGTTCAATCCAGCGTTTCGATGATGTGGGACAGATTGGTATAGATGCACAGCTGGCCGGCAATCGTCAGGGATTTGGACACGATTTCCGCAGGCGACAGTTCGGTATTTTCGTGCAGGGCTTTTGCGGCCGACTGGGCGTAGGTGCCGCCGGAGCCGATCGCGCCGATGCCGTCTTCCGGCTCCAGCACGTCGCCATTGCCAGTGATGACCAGGGTTGATTCGTGGTCGGCCACGAGCAGCATCGCTTCCAGGCGCCGCAGCACGCGGTCGGTGCGCCAGTCCTTGGCCAGTTCGACCGAGGCGCGCAACAGGTTGCCCTGATGCTTTTCGAGCTTGCCTTCGAAGCGGTCGAGCAGGGTGAAGGCGTCGGCGGTGCCGCCGGCGAAGCCGCACAGGACCTTGCCCTGGTACAGCTTGCGTACCTTGCGGGCCGTGCCCTTCATGACGATGTTGCCGAGTGTGACCTGGCCATCGCCGCCGAGCGCCACGGTTTTGCCGCGACGCACGCACAGGATGGTGGTGCCGTGAAATTGTTCCATATCTGCCTCGTAGTTATCTCCCCCAAAGAATGGGGGTGTTAACGCAAATTGCAAGATACTTGTTGTATGTACGCGGAGTGAAATTGCTGCTACATCGCCCTCGCGGAGGCGGGGGCCCATGCCATCTTACCGGATTCGGAAACGGGGCATGGGCCCCCGCCAAGGGGGGCGCCGAGCCCGAGGGCGATGTAGTGGGTAAGCGCGTCCGCTTGCGATGTAGTGGCTTAGTACTTGTGCGGGAATAACCTTGCCACTTCGGCAAAGCTGAGCAGTTTGAAGAGGGCCGCGACCAGGTGGTTCATGTCGCGGAATTCGATCTTCTTTTCGGCGGCAATCGGACGCAGGCGGTTGAGCAGGGCGCTGGCCGCGCCGTAGTCCACCCGCGCCAGGCGCGAGCAATCGATCAGCAGCGTCGGCGACTGCGATGCATACGCGTCGATGGCGTCAAACAGCGAATTGGCACCGCTGTTGATGACCGCCGGCAGCATGAAGCATTCGGTGCGTGGTGGCGCCGTGATGGTGCTGGTGGTGGCCACGTGCTTGGGCGTTTCGAAAGAGGGCGGCGACACTTCGAAGGTGACGCAGTAATCCATCGCCGTTTCTTCGAAGTCTTTTTCGCGGTTCATCAGTTGCAGCAGCGCCAGCAGCAGCATCCAGGGCGCTTCGCTGGCGTCGCGGTCGCCAATGGTGATGGTCGAACGCACCAGCTCGGCAAATTCGGTGGCGCCAGCGACGATCAGCTCGCGTTCGCGCTTGCGCAGTGTGGTCAGGGTGTCCAGCAGCAGCTGGCAACCTTCTGGCGTGACATCGGCAATGCGGCCAAATTCCAGGCGCATGACCTGATTTTCTTCGGCCAGCTGGAGCAGACGTTCCAGGCGCGGGGCGACTTCGGCATCGAGCACGCCGGCAAACACTTCGGTCGGCGTGACCCCGGCAAAATTGCTTTCTTCGGTCCCAGGGACCACGGGCGGCGCCCAGGTCGGCGGCGAGGTTTCAAACTGGCTGGCGTAATCGATGGCCACGTTGTCGAACTCGTCCTGGCGGCCCATCACCTGGTACAGGTCAAACAGCATCCACCACACGGTGCGGTCGGTGCGGCCGACATCGCGCAGCGCTTCCTGCAGCATCTGTTCGGCAAATTCTTTTTGGTCGTTGGCGTACATGATCGCGATTTCTTCGATCACGGGCGCCGTTTGCGGGTGCACCGGCGACTCGGTCAGGTAGTCGTCGGACAGCAGCTCGGTGGTGGCCATCTCGAGCATCGGCAGGGTGTCGCCGTCGTCGTCGACCTTCTGGCCCGGTTTACGGCGGGTGCCGCTGCCCCAGGCCGGTTCCGGGGTGTTGAAGATATCGTCGGCCATGGCCGATTCGATGGCGTCGATCTTGGCGGCGGTGGCACGGGCGATCTCGCGCTGGCGGGCCCGTTCGGCGTCGCCATCGATGATCAGACGCGACGGCTCGCCGCGCAGGCGTGCCTCCGGTGGCGCTTCGGCGCTCTCCGGCTGTTTATTTTTTCCCTTGAAAATTGAGAAAATTCCCACGTCGTTCCCTGTTTCGTTCGCCCGGCTGGACCATGCGCCATGCGCACCGTCGACACCTTAGCACGGTAGCATGCCTGCTGTGTAGAGTCACGTGATCACATCGCCGCCCACGGTGCTAGTGTAGCCGATGGGCAAACTTTGCGTTCGCACGAATGCATGCTTCCAAATAAAAAAGCATGCGGCGGCGCCGCATGCTTTCCTCGCTCAGTGTACGAGCTGCTTCAATCGCCGTACAGTTTCTGTTTCAGTTCGCGCCGCTGCTGGGCTTCCAGCGACAGCGTGGCGGTCGGACGCGCGATCAGGCGCGGGATGCCGATGGGTTCGCCTGTCTCTTCGCACCAGCCATAGTCGCCCGCATCGATGGCGGCAATCGACTGTTGCACCTTCTTGAGCAGCTTGCGCTCGCGGTCGCGCGTGCGCAGTTCGAGCGCATGTTCTTCTTCGATGGTGGCGCGGTCGGCCGGGTCGGGGACCAGCACGGTTTCGCGCAGGTGTTCGGTGGTTTCGCCGGCATTTTTCAGCAGGTCTTTTTCCAGCTGCTGCAGGCGGGCCTTGAAGAACGCCAGCTGGGCCGGGTTCATATAGTCCTTCTCGTTCATGGCCCGAATTTCTTCTTCGGACAGGAGGCGGCCTTCTGTGGCAACGGCGGGGGTGGATTTCGTTGTTTTGGTCATGACTTCACTTACCTTCGATACGACAGAGGTTTTCATTTTATCAGCTATCTCGGCGCTGCCACCCTTGTCTGTGGTGGCACGCGTACCCGATTCGCTTACCTTGACGGCCTGCTGCTGCACCGTCTGTTTCGTGCTGGTCCGAGGCACCGCCGCGGCCGCTTTTGGCGCCGCCTTGCTTGCCGGCCTGGCTGTTGTGGCGGCCGGTTTGGCCTGCGTCGTTGGGGCCGCCTTGGCTGGCGCCTTCGTGGCGGCCTTCGCGACGACCTTCGTGACTGCTTTGGCTGTCACCGTTTTTGCTGCCTTCGTTGCCGCTGTTGCACTTTTTTTCGGCACGCTTGTTGGGGCGCTCTTGCTCGCGGTTTTGGCCGGCGCTTTGGCGGCTGCCTTCACCTTGACCGCCGCACTTTTGGCGCTACTGCCGGCGGCCGCTTTTTTCGGCGCTGGCTTGGGCGCGGGCCGCGCTGCCGCCTTGGCCGCTGGTTTGGCTGCCGGCTTGGCCTTGACTGCCGGCGTCAATGCGCCCGCGATCTTTTTAGCCAGCGCGCCGGCAACGGCTTTGACCACGCCCGCCTTGCCCGTCTTCTTGACGGTCTTCGTCACGGTTTCCTTCATATTGCCATCCCGATGTCTTCCCCTCGCCGCTATGGCGTGTTGGCAATTCAGTCGTCAAACAAAGGCAATGCACGCGAGCCGTCTGGGATGCCGACCTTGCCGGCGTCCGACCGTGCATCACAAAACCGGGATAGTTTATACCAAACATTGTTCCAAACCGCGGATAAAGACGTCTTTCGGTAAATTTTTGCCAATAAAGACCATTTTGCTGCACGGTGTTTCGTTTTCGCCCCATTTGGCGCCGATATCGGTGCCCATGATCTGGTGCACGCCCTGGAATACCACCTTGCGGTCGGCCCCGTCCATCAAGAGCACGCCCTTGTAACGGAGCATGCGCGGGCCAAACACCTGGACCAGGCTGCCAAGGAACTCGTCGAGCTTGGCGGTGTCGAACGGACGCTCACTCTTGAACACGAAAGCGGCAATGTCGTCGCTGTGGTGGGCATGGTGGTGGTCGTTGCTGTGGTCGCAGAACTCGGTGTGCACGTGTTCGTGCTCGCCGTCGTGGTCGTGGCCATGGTTGTGGTCGTGGTCAAGCGCTTCATCGGCGGTTAAAAAGGCGGGGTCGATTTCCAGCTTGTCATTCAGGTTAAAGCCGCGAATGTCCAGCACCTCGGTCAGCGGGGCGTGGCCAAAGTCCACCTGGCTGATGGGCGCGCGCGGGTTGATGCGCTTGAGGCGCAGCTTCAGTTCGGCCAGGCTGGCCGCGTCCACCAGGTCTGTTTTGGAAATGAGCAGCTTGTCGGCAAAGCCAACCTGGCGCTGGGCTTCCTCGTGCTCGTCCAGCTGGGCCATGGCGTGGCGCGCGTCGACCACGGTGACCACGGCGTCCAGCAGATAGTGGGCGCCAACTTCTTCGTCCACAAAAAAAGTCTGGGCCACCGGGCCCGGGTTGGCCAGGCCGGTCGTTTCAATCACGATGCGGTCAAAATCGAGCTCGCCGGCGGCGCGCTTTTGCGCCAGCGAACTGAGCGCCACGATGAGGTCGCCACGCACGGTGCAGCAGATGCAGCCATTGTTCATCTCGACAATTTGCTCGCGGCTGTCCTGGACCAGGATTTCATTGTCGATATTCTCCTGGCCGAATTCGTTCTCGATGACGGCGATTTTCAAGCCGTGGTCTTCGCGCAAAATCCGGTTCAGGAGGGTGGTCTTGCCGGCGCCAAGAAAGCCGGTGAGGATGGTGCTGGGAATGAGTGCCATGGGTTCCATTAAGCTGGGGACGTCAAATGAATCGAGCGATTATGCCGTAATTCGCGCCAGGCTTCCGAATACCCGGTTGCGGCTTGATACGGATCAGGACTTTTTTGTTTTGGCTGCTGCGCGCGGATGGGCCTTGTCATACACGGCAGCCAGGTGCTGGAAGTCGAGGGCGGTGTACACCTGGGTCGAGGCAATGCTGGCGTGACCCAGCATGTCCTGCACGGCGCGCAAGTCGCCTGACGATTGCAGCACGTGCGAGGCAAACGAATGGCGCAGCACGTGCGGATGCACGTCGACCGTGGTGCCGGCGCGCAGCGCGTGCGCCTTCAGGCGCAGTTGCACCACGCGCGGTGAAATCCGGCTGCCGCGGCTGGATAAAAACAGGGCATTGCTGCCGTCGCGCGGCGCTTCGCGTACGGTCAGCCAGGCGGCCAGCGCCTCCAGGGCATGGCGCCCGACCGGCACCTTGCGCATCTTGGCGCCCTTGCCGGTCACCGTGACTTCAGCGCTGTCGGCGTCGACCCAGCCCAGTGCGGCCGGGCTGTAGTGCAGGTCCAGGCCAGCCAGCTCCGACACCCGCAAGCCGCTGGAATACAGCAATTCAAACATGGCGCGGTCGCACAGGGCCGGGGGCTCCATGCCGGCGGTGGCCTGCGCGGGCGGCGCCACCAGGTGCACCGCGTCGTCCACCGACAGGGCCTTGGGCAGGGTCTTGGCCCGCTTGGGCGCACGCACCCCTTCCACCGGATTGGCTGCCAGGGGCAGGTGCCGCGCCAGCCAGTGGAAAAAGCCGCGCCAGCTCGACAGCTTGCGCGCGATCGAGCGCGGATCGAGCGCGCGCGCGTGCAGTTTGGCCGCCAGGCGGCGCACATCGGCATGCACCACGTCTTGCCAGGCGGTGCCGTCGAGCAGGGTGGTCAGCTGGGCCAGATCGCGGCGGTAGGCCTGGACCGTGTGGGCCGAGAGTTTGCGCTGGGTCTCCAGCTGGGCCAGGTAGCGCGCGACCCAGTCGTCGTCCACGCGGGCCTGGCCGTCCATGGGGATCAGGCGCGCAAGGCGGCCAGGGCCGCGCTGGCGGTTTCGCCAATGTGGATCAGGAAGTCGGTGGCCATGTGGGCCGAGAAGCGCTCGGGGTCGGGCGAACCCATGATCAGCAAGCCGAAGGCCACGCCGCCGGCGCGCAGCGGCAGGATCACGGTCGATTGCACGGCGGCGGCGTCGCCCAGCCAGCGCACCGCTTCGAAGTCGTGGTTGCTGCCGCAGTAAGGCGTGAGCAGGCTGTTGGCAAAAATGCGGGCATCGTCGGACACGCCTTCGACAAACCAGGCGTCGCTGTAGATCGGGTCCACATCCCACAGGCGCAGCGTGACCTGGGGCACGGCAAAGCCGGTACGCAAGCCGTCGGCCACGGCGCTGGGGCGGTCGGCATCGCGCCGCGCGGCCAGCAAGCCCTGGGTCCAGGCGTGGAATTTGTTGGCAATGGCGGCGTTGTCCTGGGCCAGATGAATCAGCTCGGCCATGCGCAGTTCCAGCGCCTTGTATTTGTCACGCATCACTTCCATCTGGCGTTCCTGCAGCGACACGGCCTTGCCGGTCAGCGGACTGGACAGGCGAACCTGGCCCAGCAGGCCGGCGTGTTCAGCGAAGAAGTTCGGATTGTCGGCCAGCCAGGCGGCGACGGCAGTGGAGTCCAGCGGGTCGGTCATGTCAGTCATGGAGTCATTCAGTGTGGGTAGCGCAATTCTAACCGAGCGGACCGGGCCGCCCATGAAAAAAGACGCCCGCAGGCGTCTTTTTATGCAGCGCGATCGCGCCGTGGATCAGAAGCGGTGGCGAATGCCAACCTGCAGTGCGCGGCTGTCTTCGCCTGGCACCTTGGTGAAGCCGCCTGGCGAACCGGCCGAACCCGGGGTGTACTGGCCATCATTCTGGTTCTGGATGTTGGCAAACACGGTGTAGATATCGGTGCGCTTGGACAGGTTGTAGTCGTAACCGACTGCCATCAGGGTGGCATCGCTGTTGGACGTGGTGCGGTCATTCTGACGTGCCCACGATGCCATCAGGCGGCCAGCGCCGATCTTGTAGTGCAAACCGATCTGCGCGCTGTTGGCATCGATCTGGGTGTTACGCGCCATGTTGGTGACGAACACAGTACGCAGGGCGGTGGCCGTTGGCGCGCCCAGTGGTGCCAGCGATGGCGCAATCGAGGTATCCCAGGCGGCGATGTAGTCGCGCAGCAGGGCCGAGTGTTCGTTCTTCTGGTCGTGGTAGCCAGCGAAGAACTTGAAGTCGCCCCAGGTGTACGAGCCGCCGATGGTCGAGGTGGTCAGCGATTTCTGGTCGGTCTGGTCGTAACCCTGGTTGTGCGCGATACCAACGTCGAAACCGTTGGCCTTGTAGGTCAGCGCAGCGCCCCAGAACTTGTTGTAGCGGCCCAGGTAACCGGAATTCTTGAAGCCGTACATGGCCGAACCGCCCAGACCCGACGGGGTCGCGACGCGGTACTGGATCGATTTCGCCGAACGGATGTCCGCGCCCAGTGCGGTGAAGCCGGCGGTGCCGCCGGTGATGCCGCCCCATGCGCCAGGGGTGCCGTTTTCGAACGTGTCGGATGCAGCAAACACTTCATAGCCAGGGGTGTACATGCGGCCCAGCAGGATAGCGCCGACCGGCGTCACCAGGCCGACCATGGCGGTACGGTCGAACAGGGCTTTTTCGCTGTTGACAGCGGCCACGCCGAACTGGCGCAGCTGTGCTTGCAGACCAGCCTGGATGGTTGGTGGCAGGCTGCCCAGGCCGCGCATCAGGTACAGGCCGTCGTTGTTGTGAATCAGGGAAGGGGTCTGGCTACCGGTGTCGAGTTCGACGCGCGCTTCCAGGTTGAAGATCGCCTTGTAACCACCGCCGATGTCTTCCGTGCCCTTGAAGCCGATACGCGAACCGTCAGCACCACCGCTGACCAGCTTGGCTTTTTCGCCCTGGGTTTTCATGATGGCGGCGTCAGCAATACCGTAGATCTGGACGCTCGATTGGGCCATGACCGGGGCGGCGAAACAGGAAGCGATTACACCAGCGATTAATTTTGTTTTCATTGCGTCTCCGAAATTAAATTTATGTAAAAACGAACGTGCGTACTAATTCGCTTTTAACCAATATGCCATCGATCACCATCCTTGTACAGGTGGCGGGGCGCTGTGCGCGCGTGCGGTTGCGAAAATGACACAAAGCGTTGCAATTGTGTCGCGACGGCTCATGCATACGTTCTCAATGGCAAAGGGCGAAGGCGGGAAAACCCGGCTTCGCCCTCGATGGCTGGGGTAAGGATCAGAACGAGTGGTTCACGCCCAGCGAATAGAAGTTGATGCTGGTATTGGTGCTGGGGGCAATGGCTGGAGCCCCTTTCTTGTTCGAGATGTCGGCATAAATATAGGTGCGCTTGGACAAGCTGTATTCGTAGCCCAGCGACAGCTGCTTGACCTTGTTGGCGCCGTCGACCTGTTTCTGGCCATAGCCGGCAATCAGCTTGCTGGCGCCAATGGTGTGGTTGGCACCCAGCACCCAGGCCTTGGTGTCAGTGTTGATCAGCTTGGTATGCGACTGATCCTGCACCTGGTACGACACCATCAGTTTGGTTTCAGGCAAGGCCATCACATAACCGGCCACCGAGCTGACTTTGCTCTCGACGGCGTTTTCCTCGTGCGCCAGCATCAGCCCGATCCTGCCCTGCTTGTAGGTGGCCGAAATGGAGAAGGGGTTGGCCGAGGCGGCCGAGCCGGCCGGGTACTGGGGCAGGGCGGTGGTGCCGGTGCCGACCAGCGCGGCGGCGCCATTGGCTTCCTTGGTGGCCACCGTGGCGTTGAGCTGCCAGCCAGCATATTCAGGGGTGTTGTAGAACACCGCATTCGAGAAACGGTTGGTGGAATTGCCTGGCAGACCGAGCGGATCGGAGGTATACCCGGCCACGGTCAGATCGGTCTGGAAGCCCGACGGCGAAGGAATGCCATGGAAGGGCTCGAACGCGATGCTCGACTCCTGGAACGCGGTCAGGCCACGCCCGATGCGGAAGGTCCCGAAGCCCCCCGTCAGGCCGACCCGGCTCTGGCCCTGGAACAAGGGGCGCTGGATCCCGCCCGCGCCTTGCTCGAGGGTGCCGGTATCGGGCTCGTAGCGAATCTCGAGCTGGAAGATCGCCTTCAGATTGTTGCCCAGGTCTTCGCTACCCTTGAAGCCCAGGGTATTGTTGGCACGTTTGCCGATGTTCAGGGTCTGGTCGGTGCGCTTGATCAGGCCCGCGTCCACGTTGCCGTAAATGACAACGGAAGATTGCGCGTGCGCGCCGCCGGCGTAGGCGCCCAGCAGGGCAATGGCCAACAGGGATTTTTTCATGAATCGCGTCCTTGTAAAGTGAGACGTTCGAGTAGGTTTTGGCAAGCTGCCGGTGTCTCCTGAACTGCTGACCGGTCCAACCGATTATGACTGCAGGAATTGGATCTGATCCAATAATACTATTGCTCCTGTTGTATTTTTGAAACTCCTGCAACGGTGCGTCATAGGGGGCAGGTTCAACGGCGCACAAGCGGGTTTTTGTTCCTGCACAGCCAATACATCGACAGCGAGTTTGTTCAAAATCAAGGAAGCGCTTGTTTGCCGCAAACGCCTGCCTGCCCTGTCGTAGACTGGAATCCAGTGTCGCGGCCCGCTTTGACGGCCTCGCGGCGTCGCAACTCCACCTGGATCAGGCACGGGATACCGATGGCAAATCGTGAAGAACTAGGACTCATCCGTGGCGCGCGCGGCGGCCAGCCCCACGCCCAGCTCGAACTGGGGCGCCTCTATTTATATGGCAGCGCCGGCTTGCCCAAAAGCTTGCCCACTGCCTTGCACTGGCTCGAGCGCGCGGCCCAGCAAGGCTGTGGCCAGGCATGCGAACTGATCGGCACCTATATTCCGCTCGAACTGGCGCGCCAGAGCCCGCGTCCCCTGGCCCAGTGGTACGAACACGCTTATGACGCCGGGGTGCAGCGGGCCGGCATCGTGCTGGCCCACCTCACGCTGGAACAGAACGATGGCGCGGCGCCCGACCAGGCGCGCCGCGCCAAGGCCTTGCGCGCCCTCGAAGCGGCGGCCCGCGACGGGGTGGTCGAAGCCCAGTGCCTGTATGCGCGCTATGCCGGCAGCGGCGCGGCTTCGGCGGCGGGCGCTGCGGCTGGCCGCGCCAGTGCCGCCCGGCCCGTGGCGCCAGCGGCCCCGGCTGCGCCAGAACAGGTGTCCGAGCGCGACCAGCTGTGGGCCCAGGGTGACTGGGCCGCGTATCTGGCCCTGGCCTTGCCGCAGGCGCGCGCGCTGGCGCCGGCGCCCAGCGCCCAGTACGGCGCCCACGCGCCGGCCGCGCTGACGCCGGCCGACGCGGTACTGCTGTCGCGCTGCGCTCAGGCGCTCGAGCATACCGCTGGCGCGCCGGACGACATCGAGCGCTACCGCCTGCTGGCAGCCGCCGAACACGAACCGCACGCGCAAATGGCCGTGGGGCTGTGGCATGCACGCATGCGGGTCGACGGCAAGCGGATCCCCGGCGGGGCCGGCTCGGCCAACTTCAAAAAGGCCATCCGATGGCTCAGCCTGGCAGGCGAGCAGGGACTGGCCGAAGCCTGGTACGCCCTGTCGCGCATCTACGTCAAGCCGGAATTCTCCCAACGCAACATCGCCGATGCCCAGACGTATCTGGAGCGGGCCGCTGAAATGGGTTATCGCGATGCCCAGCTTGAATGTGGCAGCAATGCCTGGCGCGCCAGGCGCGAACACGAAAGCAATGATGTGCGTGCCATTTACTGGCTGCAAAGGGCTGCCGAGCAGGGTTGTTCCGAGGCCGCGGCCAGCTTGCAGAAAATCGCGCCGCGCCAGAGCGCGTCGGCCTTTGGCTTGCTCGCTGCCGGCGCCCACGCCAGCATCGCTGCACGCCAGCCCTTGCTGGGCGCAAGGCTGCAGCTGGCCGCCGTGTTCGGGCTGAGCCGGGCCGAAGCCCTGCTGCTCGACGTGCGCAGCGCCGATCAGGGGCATTGCCTGGTGATTGATATTCGCGCCAGCTACGGCCGCAGCAAGCGGCGCCTGGTTACCGTGGCCAGCGAAGCCGAACGGGCCGCCATCGACGAGGCCTTGCGCCAGTTTGCCGGGATCGACAGTGGCCCCGGCGGGCCAGAAGGCAATTACCGGCAGCGGCTGTACCGCCTTAAAACCCTGCTGCCGGAAGCGGTGGGCTGCGATGAACCCGATGCCGAGGGTTTCCGGCTGGCTGCCTGAGTTTGCCCGGCAAGTGCCGGGCTGGCTGCACCATGGCGGCGCTGACGCCGGCCGCCCTGGTTCAAGGCAGCGTGATTTCGCCTTCAAAAACGGTCACCGCGGGGCCGCTCAAGGCGACCGGTGCACCGGGGCCCTGCCACGCCACGCGCAGCTCCCCGCCGCGGGCCGACACGCGCACCGGCGAATCGAGCAGGCCGCGCCGGATGCCGGCCACCACGGCCGCACACGCCCCCGTGCCGCAGGCCAGCGTTTCGCCGGCACCCCGTTCATACACGCGCAGGCGGATGTGATGACGGTCGATAATCTGCATGAAACCCGCATTCACGCGGTTCGGAAAACGCGGGTGGTGCTCGATCTGCGGCCCCATCTGTTCCACCGGGGCGCGCTCGACATCGGCCACCACCTGCACCGCATGCGGATTGCCCATCGAGACTACCGATACCAGCACGCTGGCCTCGGCGCCATCCAGACGCAAGGGCAGGCGGAACAGGGTGTCGCTGCCTTGCTGCTCGCTGGCGGCCCCGGCAGCGTCAAACGGCACCTCGGCCGGCGTGAGCACAGGCGCGCCCATGTCGACCGTGATGCTGCCGTCCGCTTCCAGGCGCGGCGTGATGATGCCCTTCATGGTTTCAACCCGGATCGCCGCCTTGCTGGTCAAGCCCTTGTCAGTGACAAAGCGCACAAAGGCGCGCGCGCCATTGCCGCATTGTTCGACCTCGCCACCATCATTGTTAAAAATGCGATAGCGAAAGTCGCACTCTGGCGTGGTGGCTGGCTCGACCACCAGGATCTGATCGGCGCCAATGCCGAAGCGGCGGTCGGCGAGCTGGCGCCACTGGGTCTCGGACAAGCCGTGGGCCTGGCGGGTGGCGTCGATCACAATGAAATCATTGCCGGCGCCATGCATTTTGGTGAACGGGATTTTCATGCCGTCCAGTATAGCCGAGCAAGGGCTCAGGCGTAGGGCGAGGTCTCGCCTTCGGGCCGGGTCTTGTAGCGCTTGTGGGTCCAGAAATACTCGGCCGGTGCCTCGCGTACGCGCTCCTCGATGAAGGCATTCATGCGGCGCGCCGCGGCCACCATGTGCTCACCCGGGAAATTGTCCCAGGCCGGGTAAAACGTCACCTTGTAGCCGCGGTAGCCGGGCAGGAAGGTGGCCACCACGGGAATGATGGCCGCGCCGGTGGCCGAGGCGATGCGGCCCGGCGCCGTCAGGGTGGCCGCGGGCACCCCGAAAAACGGCACGAATTCGGCATCCTTGGCGCCAAAGTCCATGTCGGGCAGCATGAAATAAGGCAGCTTGTCGCGCATGGCGCGGATGATGGGCTTGACCCCCTCCTTGCGCGAAAACAGTTGTACCGGGCGGAAGCGCGAGCGGCCACGGCGCAGCACATCGTCGAAGGCCTTGTTCTTTTGCGCCACATAAATGGAGCACAAAGACGACTCCAACATGACCGCCACGCCGGCCACATCCAGACACACAAAATGCGGGCACAGCAAAATGGTGGGGCCGGCCGCGATCTGGTCCAGTGGCACGCCCGGCTCGACCTGGATCAGGCGGCGCAAGCGCGACTGCGGCGCCCACCACAGAATGGCACGCTCCCACACGCTGCGCGAATACGCCTGGAAATGCTGGCGCGCCAGACGCACGCGTGCCTGCTCGCTCAGTTCCGGCATGGCCAGCCGCAAGTTGATCAGCGTAATCCGGCGCCGCTTGCGCAGCAGCACAAACAGCACACTGCCGACAGCAGCGCCAAAGCGTCCCAGCAGCGGCAGCGGCAACCAGTGCAGCAGCCACATCAGGCCAAGCGCCAGCCTCACGCGTCCACCTGCGCGTCGGGCGCGGCCACGCCGTCGGGCTGCTTGTAGCGGTTGTAGCTCCAGAAATACTGGGCCGGGCAGCGTGCAATCAATTGCTCCATGGCGCCATTGATGATGGTGGCCTGTTCCTGCGCGGTGCCGCTCAGGGGGCCTTCGAAAGGCACGAAGCGCACGATGAAGCCCGCCCCGGCCGGGCGCCGTTCGGCGTACACCAGGATCACGGCGGCGTCGCCCATCTGGGCCAGCTTGGCGGGCAAGGTCATGGTGTAAGCGCTGCGGCCGAAATACGGCGCCCAGACGCCTTCGCCTTCCTGCGGCACCTGGTCCGGCAAGACCCCGATCGGCTCGCCCCGCTTGAGGCACTTGGCCAGAATCCGCACGCCCGACAGGTTGGCTGGCGCCAGGTGCAGATTGTGACGCGCACGGGCCCCTTCGATCAGCGGCTTGAGTGCCGCTTTTTTAGGCGGCCGGTACATCACGGTCAGCTTGGTGCGCAAGGCGATCTGCTGGGCAGTAATTTCAAAGCAACCCAGATGCGGTGTCAGAAAGACAATGCCGCGCCCGCTGTCGAGCACGCTTTGCACATAATCCCAGTTTTCATCGGTGGCGTGGGCAGCGACCTTTTCAGGCGGGGCGCACCAGACAAAAGGCAGTTCCACGATCGCCTTGCCCGATTCGGCCACGGCCGCAGCCAGATGCTGGCCAAACCCGGCGCCTTCCAGATTGGCGCGCAAGCGCTTGCGGTACGAAGGCGAGGCCAGATACACGAGCCAGCCGATGGCACTGCCGAGCCAATGCAGGACGCGCAATGGTAGCTTCGACAACAAACGGAATAAATGTACAAGCATGGGTTTGAGCAGCGATCATAAATGGTCAGTTGCCTGACCAAAATTCTTCAAAGCGCGTAAAATACCACGTAGTGCAGGATCCGCCGAGTTAATAGACAACTTGCGAAGCGGAATATAAATGTCGCTAAAGCGTCGCAGGCCCCGGTTACTGCGACTTCAATCTGAACAGTATCAGGAGCATTGCATGTCAAACGATTATCTCTTCACGTCCGAATCCGTCTCGGAAGGTCACCCCGACAAAGTCGCCGACCAGATTTCCGACGCCATTCTGGACGCCATCCTCGAGCAAGACCCGAAAGCACGCGTGGCTGCCGAGACCCTGTGCAACACCGGTCTGGTGGTGCTGGCGGGCGAAATTACCACCCACGCCAATGTGGACTACATCCAGGTTGCGCGCGAAACCATCAAGCGCATTGGCTACGATAACACCGATTACGGCATCGATTACCGCGGTTGCGCCGTCATGGTCTGCTATGACAAGCAATCTCCCGACATCGCCCAGGGCGTGGACGAAGGCGCCGGTCTCGACCTTGACCAGGGTGCCGGCGACCAGGGCCTGATGTTTGGCTATGCCTGCGACGAAACCGCCGAACTGATGCCCGCCGCCATCCACTACGCGCACCGCCTGGTCGAGCGCCAGTCGCAGCTGCGCAAGGATGGCCGCCTGCCATGGCTGCGTCCGGATGCCAAGTCCCAGGTCACGCTGCGCTACGTTGACGGTCGCCCGGTTGGCGTCGACACCGTCGTGCTCTCGACCCAGCACGCGCCGGAAGTGAGCCACAGCCAGATCGAAGAAGCGGTCATCGAAGAAATCATCAAAAAAGTGCTGCCGGCCGAATGGCTGCAGGGCACGCGCTACCTGGTCAACCCGACCGGCCGCTTCGTCATTGGCGGTCCACAAGGCGATTGCGGCCTGACCGGGCGCAAGATCATTGTTGACACCTACGGTGGTGCCGCCCCGCACGGCGGCGGCGCCTTCTCCGGCAAAGACCCATCGAAAGTGGACCGTTCGGCAGCCTACGCGGCCCGTTACGTCGCCAAAAACGTGGTGGCAGCCGGTCTGGCGCGCCAGTGCCAGGTGCAGGTCAGCTACGCCATTGGCGTGGCCAAGCCGATCAACATCACGGTGTACACCGAAGGCACGGGCGTGATCTCCGACGAAAAAATTGCCGCGTTGGTCATGGAGCACTTCGACCTGCGTCCGAAAGGCATCGTCCAGATGCTCGACCTGCTGCGTCCGATTTACCAAAAGAGCGCCGCCTACGGCCACTTCGGCCGCGAAGAGCCCGAATTCACCTGGGAGCGGACCGACAAAGTCGCGCTGCTGCGCGCCGAAGCCGGCCTGTCCTAAGACAGCTGGTCTGCAGCCAGACACGGTCCCTCACCGGACCAGCCAAACCGGGGCCCGCCCCGGTTTTTTTACGCCCCATTTATTTTTTAATCGGGGTCAGACCTCAATACTGCAACGAATTCGTTGTGGAAGCGCGAATATACGCCCGCTTCGCGTTCCGGATGCGCCGAAAATCGCGCCGAGCGGCGTCCCGAAGCGGGCCCAAGCGCCGATATCTTGGTCGTCGTGCAATCTTGCAGTATTGAGGTCTGACCCCGGTGTTGCTTTTGGGGTGGCGATGGCGGGGTGGGGGAGAAGCTGGTATACTTGGCCGTTCCGAGGAGCGTTGCGACGAAAACACAATTTTCGCCAGGCTCGGGACTTCTACCGCAACTGCGCTCACGTTACTTTTTTCTAACTGAAAGGAGGGCGTGATGAACGCCGTACTCAAAACTTCGCAAGACTTCCACATCGCCGACATCTCCCTGGCCGCCTGGGGCGACAAGGAAATCAAGATCGCTGAAACCGAAATGCCGGGCCTGATGGCCATCCGCGAGGAATTCGCCGCGTCCCAGCCCCTCAAAGGCGCCCGCATTACCGGCTCGCTGCACATGACGATCCAGACCGCCGTGCTGATCCAGACTCTGGAGGCACTCGGCGCCAAGGTGCGCTGGGCTTCGTGCAACATCTATTCGACCCAGGACCACGCCGCTGCCGCCATCGCTGCCGCCGGCACCCCGGTGTTCGCCGTCAAGGGCGAAACGCTGGATGAATACTGGGATTACACCCACCGCATCTTCGAGTGGCCAAGCGAAGCCGGCCAGCCGGTGTACTCGAACATGATTCTCGACGACGGTGGCGATGCGACCCTGCTGCTGCATCTGGGCACGCGCGCGGAAACCGATATCTCGGTGCTGGCCAATCCCGGTTCGGAAGAAGAAATCTGCCTGTTCAATTCGATCAAGGCGCACCTGGCTAAGGATGCCACCTGGTATTCCAAGCGTCTGCCGCAAATTCTGGGCGTGACCGAGGAAACCACCACCGGTGTGCACCGTCTGTACCAGATGCACAAGGAAGGCAAGCTGGCTTTCCCTGCCATTAACGTCAACGATTCGGTCACCAAGTCCAAGTTCGACAATCTGTACGGCTGCCGCGAATCGCTGGTCGACGGCATCAAGCGCGCCACCGACGTGATGATCGCCGGTAAGGTTGCCGTGGTTGCTGGTTATGGTGACGTGGGCAAGGGTTCGGCCCAGGCGCTGCGCGCCCTGTCGGCCCAGGTCTGGGTCACGGAAATCGATCCGATCTGCGCCCTGCAGGCAGCCATGGAAGGCTATCGCGTGGTCACCATGGATTACGCGGCCGAGCACGCCGACATCTTTGTGACCGCCACCGGCAACTATCACATCCTGACCGAACAGCACATGCTGGCCATGAAGGACCAGGCCATAGTCTGCAACATCGGTCACTTCGACAATGAAATCGATGTTGCGTCGATCAAGAAGTACACCTGGGAAAACATCAAGCCCCAGGTCGACCATGTGATCTTCCCGAACGGCAAGCGCATCATTCTGCTGGCCGAAGGCCGTCTGGTGAATCTGGGCTGCGGTACCGGTCACCCGTCGTACGTGATGAGCTCCTCGTTTGCCAATCAGACCATCGCCCAGATCGAACTGTTCGCCAACCGCGACAAGTACCCGGTCGGCGTGTATGTGCTGCCCAAGCACCTCGATGAAAAAGTGGCGCGCCTGCAGCTCAAAAAGCTCAATGCGCAACTGACCGTCCTGACCGACGAGCAAGCCGCTTACATCACGGTCAGCAAGGAAGGCCCTTACAAGCCGGATCACTACCGCTACTAAGCAAGATGCGGCGCTGTCCCCGCGCGGGGACAGCACCGCTTTTTTCCCCCGATAATTCAGGCTCTCCATGCGCTTATTGCTAACCTGGCTGATCAACGCGGCGGCACTGTTTGCCCTGCCTTTCCTGCTCAGCTCTGTCACCGTCACCCACTTTGGCGCCGCGATCCTTGCCGCCTTGGTGCTGGGTCTGGTCAATACCTTGATCCGTCCGCTGCTGGTCCTGCTGACCTTGCCGGTGACCCTGCTCTCGCTGGGCCTGTTCATTCTGGTCCTCAATGCCTTGCTGTTCTGGGGCGTGACCAATCTGGTGCCAGGCATTGCCGTGACCGGTTTCTGGTCGGCTTTCCTCGCTTCCATTGTCTACAGCATCATTTCCTGGGCCCTGTCGACCTTACTTCTGAAAAAAGATGGCCAATCATAATTTCAGCATCGAGTTCTATCCGCCCAAAACGCCCGAGGGCGCCGACAAGCTGCGCGTGGCCCGCGCCAAGCTGGCCCAGCTCGATCCGCAGTATTTCTCGGTGACCTTTGGCGCTGGTGGCAGCACCCAGCAGGGCACCCTCGACACCGTGCTCGAGATCATGTCCGAAGGCCATACTGCCGCGCCGCACTTGTCCTGTGTGGGCGGCTCGCGCGAGTCGATCCGCGATATCCTGCACCAGTTCCAGGCGCATGGCATCCGCCGTCTGGTGGCCTTGCGCGGCGACTTGCCCAGCGGTTACGGTGGCGGCGGCGAGTTCCGCTACGCCAGCGAGCTGGTCGAGTTCATCCGCGCCGAAACCGGCGACTGGTTCCACATCGAGGTCGCGGCCTACCCAGAGACCCATCCCCAGGCCCGTTCGCCCCAGGACGATCTGCAAAGCTTCGCGCGCAAGGTCCAGGCAGGCGCCGATGCCGCCATCACCCAGTATTTTTACAATGCAGACGCGTATTTTTCGTTCATGGACCAGACCGCCAAGCTGGGCATCGATGTGCCTGTCGTGGCCGGGATCATGCCGATCACCAACTACACCCAGTTGATGCGCTTTTCCGATATGTGCGGCGCAGAAATCCCGCGCTGGGTGCGCCTCAAGCTGGCCAGTTTTGGCGACGATTCTGCCTCCATCAAGGCCTTTGGTCTGGATGTGGTGACCCAGTTGTGCGAGCGCCTGCTGGCCGGCGGCGCGCCTGGTTTGCACTTTTACAGCATGAACCAGGCCGCGCCCACCACGGCGCTGTGGCAGCGCCTGGTCAAGGCCTGAGCCTCAGGCTTCCGTGATGATCAAGTCCAGCGCCACATCGTGGGCGGCGCTGGCAAAGTCGGCCGCCAGGCAGGTGTAGGCCACGCCCACCGTCAGTGGGCGCGGCAGCGGCGCCAGCGTGCGGTCGTAGTAGCCGCCGCCGTAGCCCAGCCGGAACCGGCCCGCGTTAAATCCCAGGCAGGGAATCAGCAGCGCCGGCGGGCGCGCCACCATCCGCAACGCTGCCGGCACCGCCACGCCCATGGCGTCGCGCAGCAGCGCTTCGCCCGGGGTCCAGGCGGCAAAGCCCAGCGCCGCGTCACGCTCAAGCACCACCGGCAGTGCCAGCGCCGCCCCGCGCGCCGACAGGGCCGCATAGGCCGGTGCCAGATCGGGCTCGCCGCGCAGCGGCCAGTACACCCCCAGCACGGCATTACTGCCTGCCAGATTGGCCTCCCACCAGGCCAGCACGCGCGCGCAAATCGCCGCGTCGAATGCGGCTTTTTGCATGGGTGTCAACGCGGCGCGCGCGGCCAGCAGGGCCTTGCGCAGCGCGGCCTTTTCCATCGTTGTGTCAACCATGTGACTGCTTGCCGAGTTGTGTGCGATGGGAGCTGGTTGCGCTGCATCGCCGCATGGTATTCTTGGTTCGCCGCTCATTCTTTAAATACAGCATACATAGAAGGTCATCTTGAAGTTTTTGCCGAAATTGTTTGCGGGTTGGGTGCTCGGCGTGGTCTGCCTTGGCCAACTCCATGCCCAGGTTCCCGTTGCCGCCGCACCCAGTGTGCCCGAACGCGGCCTGACTGGCCCCCATCCTGACGACGACACCTTCGTCATGCTGCGCGATGCCTCGCGCCTGAACGATCTGGCCCGCGTCGACACGTACGCCGCCCGCCTGCAGCAGTATCCGCTGCCGTCGTATGTCGAGTATTATCGGCTTAAACCGCGCCTGGCGAGCACCTCGCCCGATGAAATCCGCAGTTTTCTCATACGCTATCAGGGTTCGGCCATCGCCGACCGCCTGCGCAACGACTGGCTGCTGGAACTGGGCCGGGCGCGCGACTGGGTCAATTTTGACCAGCAGCTGCCTCTGTTTGTTCTGAACGACGACACCCAGGTCCGTTGCTACGGCCTGATGTCGCGCGTGGCACGGGGCGAGCGCGTCACCGAAGAAGCCCGCGCCGCGCTGGTCAATCCACAAGCTTATGGCGACGCCTGCAACGGCTTGCTGGTGGCGCTGGCCCAGGCCAACCAGTTCGATGTCAACGATCTGCTGGTGCAGCTGCGCCTGGCCGGCGAAACCGCCTCCACCGGGCCGGCACGGCGCATTGCCACGCTGCTGGGCGCGTCCGACGCCCACGCGGCCCAGGCGGTCGATTTTCCGGCCCTGGCCATGGCGCGTGGCGTTGGTGCCACCCGCGCCGAGCACGAAATCTATCTGGTGGCGATCAGCCGCATGGCCCGTTCCAGCCTGAAGCTGGCAGCGGTAGCGCTGCGCAAGAACCTGCCCTTGCTGTCATCCCAGGAGCAAGCCATTGGCTGGGCCGTGCTGGCGCACGCCGCGTCGCTCAAGCTCGATCCCGATGCGGCCGAATACTGGCGCAACAGCGCTGGCGCTCCCCTCACGGCCGAACAGGTGCAGTGGAAAACGCGCATCGCCCTGCGCCAGGGTGACTGGAAAACCGTGCGCAGTGCGATCGCCGATATGCCAGCCCCGCTGCGCAGCCAGAGTGCCTGGACCTACTGGCAGGCGCGTGCCATGCAGACCGATCCTGCGTCGCCGCCCGAGGCCGCGCTGGCCCTGTATCAGCGCATCGCCGACCAGAACAATTTTTATGGCCAGCTGGCGCTGGAAGAATTGGGCCAGAAAATTTCGATTCCACCTCCCGGCCCTGCGCTCACCACCGAGGAACTGGTGCCGGTTGCTGCCAACGCGGGCTTGCGCCGCGCCGTCAAGTTCTTCAGCCTGCGTCTGCGCCCCGAAGGCACGCGCGAATGGAACTGGGAACTGCGCAAGTTCAGCGAGCGCGAACTGCTGGCCGCGGCCGAATTCGCGCGCCGTAACGAGATTTTGGACCGTATGGTGCACACCTCCGAACGCACCCGCACCCAGTTCGACTACACCCAGCGCTTCCCGTCGCCGCACATCGAGCTGCTCAGCCCCACCACCAACCAGCTTGGGCTCGACAAGGCCTGGGTATATGGCCTGATCCGCCAGGAGTCGCGTTTCATGACCGATGCCCGTTCGTCAGTCGGTGCATCGGGCCTGATGCAGGTCATGCCGGCCACCGCCCAATACGTGGCGCGCAAGATCGGCCTGGGCGACTACGTCAAGGACAAGCTCAACGACCTGCACACCAATCTGGTGCTGGGCTCGAACTACATGAACATGGTGCTGGCCAATGCGGGTGGCTCGCAAACCCTGGCCACGGCAGCTTACAACGCCGGCCCGGGACGCATGCGGGCCTGGCGCGCCACCCTGTCGCAGCCCATGGAAGGGGCGGTCTTTGCGGAGTCGATTCCCTACATGGAAACGCGGGTGTATGTGAAGAACGTGATGGCCAACGCCACCAATTACGCGGCCCTGTTTGAAAACCGGCCGCAGTCGCTCAAGGCGCGCCTGGGCCGGGTTGCGCCGCGCACCGATGCGCCCAGCGATCTGCCCTGATTGACACGATAAAAACCAGCCCACAAGAGCGAGAAACAAGATGAGAGATTTGACGGTAGTGGTATTTGGCGGCACCGGTTTCATTGGTGCCCACCTGGTGGCCCGCTTGTCGGCCGAGGGCGCGCGCGTGATCGTGCCAACCCGCCGCTACGAGCGCGCCAAGCATTTGATTTCGCTGCCGCGCGTGGAAGTGATTGAAACCGACATCTACGACGATGCGGCGCTGCGCGCCATGGTGCACGGGCGCGATGCCGCCATCAATCTGGTCGGGCTGCTGCATTCACGCCGCGCCATGCCGTATGGCCCTGATTTCAAGCGCGCCCACGTTGAGCTGCCGCGCCGCATTGTGGCTGCCTGCGCCGCGCAAGGCGTGCCGCGCTATCTGCACATGAGCGCCCTGGGCGCCGCTGCCGACGGTCCGTCCATGTACCTGCGTTCCAAGGCAGACGGCGAACTGGCCGCGCGCTCGCAGCCCACGGTGGCGGCGACGATTTTCCGGCCTTCGGTGGTGTTCGGCCCCGAAGACAACTTCCTCAATACCTTCGCGCGCCTGCAGAAGTTCCTGCCGTTCGTGCCGGTGCCTGCCGCCGATGCCGATTTCCAGCCGGTGTATGTGGGCGACGTGGCGCAAGCGTTCTTCCATGCGCTGACCAATCCGCGCACGCGTCACCAGGTGTATGACCTGGGCGGGCCGCAGATTTATTCGCTGGCCGAACTGGTGCGCCTGGTCGGGGCATGGTCCGGGCATCAGCGTCCGGTGTTTGGCGTGCCCGAGGCGCTGGGCCGGTTGCAGGCGCTGTTCTTTGAAATGCTGCCCGGGATGCCGATGCTCACGCGCGACAATCTCGACTCCATGACGGTCGATAACGTCGTCGATCCGGCCATCCAGGCCACCACGGCGGCCGCGTTAGGTATTAAACTGACACCACTAGAGGCGGTGGCGCCGCATTATTTGTCGCCGCACGACCGTTTCGACGAATTCCGCGCCCGCGCCGGGCGCTAATCCCATACCGCCCATGCAAACGACTGAACTCGATCCCACGCTCTCGCAAACCCTGCTCGACGCCCGCAAGGCAGGCCTGACGCTCGTCATCGGCAACAAGAACTACTCGTCCTGGTCCATGCGGCCATGGGTCGCGATGACGGCCTTTGGCATTCCTTTTACCGAGGTGCGCATCCTGCTCGACCAGCCCGATACCGGCAGCCGCATCGCCGAGTATTCCGCGGCCGGACGGGTGCCGGTGCTGGTCGCTGGCGAAATGACGATCTGGGACAGCCTGGCCATTTGCGAATACCTGGCCGAGCAGTTCCCTGAAAAGCACTTGTGGCCGCAGGACGTGGCCGCGCGCGCGATGGCCCGCTCCGTCACGGCGGAAATGCATTCCGGCTTCGGCGGCCTGCGCAGCGCCATGTCGATGAACATTCGGCGTCACTTGCCAGGTCGCGGCCGCACGCCCGAGGCGCAGGGCGACATTGGCCGCATCAGCGAGATCTGGGAAGAGTGCCTGTCGCGCTTTGGCCACCACCAATTCCTGTTTGGCGAGTTTTCGATTGCCGATGCGTTCTTCGCACCAGTGGTGATGCGTTTCCGCACCTACGGCGTGGCGCTGGCGCCTGCGCTGCAAGCCTACTGCGACCGCATGCAGGCCCACCCGGCCGTGGCGCGCTGGGTCAGCGAAGCCCTGCTCGAAACGGAAACCGCCGGCATTCACGACGACGAAATCGACCGCGCGCCGTGATGGTGCCGGACTAAGCGCATGAAATCGTACATCGTCGGCGGCGCCGTGCGCGACAGCTTGCTCGGCCTGCCGGTGCAGGACCGCGACTGGGTCGTCATCGGCGCCACCCCGGAAGACATGCTGGCCCAGGGCTACCGCCCGGTTGGCAAGGACTTCCCCGTGTTTCTGCATCCCGTCACGCACGAGGAGTACGCGCTGGCGCGCACCGAACGCAAGACCGCGCCCGGCTACCGCGGCTTTGTATTCCACGCCGCGCCAGAAGTCACGCTTGAGCAAGATCTGGTGCGGCGCGACCTGACCATCAACGCCATGGCGCGCGCCGACGACGGCACCCTGGTTGACCCGTTCGGCGGCCAGCGCGATGTGCGCGACAAGGTGTTTCGACACGTCTCCGACGCATTCCTGGAAGACCCGGTGCGCATCTTGCGCCTGGCCCGCTTTGCTGCCCGCTTTGCCGACTTCACGGTCGCGCCGGAAACGCTGGCGCTGATGCGCAGCATGGTCGCCGCCGGCGAAGTCGATGCGCTAGTCGCGGAACGGGTGTGGCAGGAGCTGGCACGGGGGCTGATGGAAGCGCGGCCCTCACGCATGTTTGCCGTGCTGCGCGACTGCGGCGCGCTGGTGCGCATCCTGCCGGAACTCGATGCTTTGTGGCCCGGTGCGGCGGGCGCTGCACCCGCCGTACTGCAGATGCTGGACCACGCCGCCGCTTGCGCTCTGCCGCTGTGCGGGCGTTTTGCTGTTTTAATGCGCGCGCTCGGTGGCGACGACGCCCACGCCGCGCTGGCATCAATCGATACGGTGTGCGCCCGCCTCAAGGTGCCGAGCGACTGCCGCGATCTGGCCGTCATGCATGCGCGCGAAGACGCAGTCGTACAGCATGCCGCCGGTCTGACTGCCGCCGATCTGGTGGCGCTGCTGGTGCGCTGCGACGCCTTGCGCAAGCCTGAGCGCTTTGTCCAGATGCTGGAGGTCGCCGCCTGCGAGCATGGTGGCCAACCCGGTGCTGCATGGGCGCCCGCGGCTCGCCTGCACACGGCGCTGACAGCCGCACGCGCCGTTCCCGCCGGTGACGTTGCCGCCCGTTGTGGCGATGACAAGGCGGCCATTCCCGCAGCCGTTCATGCGGCGCGCATAGACGCGGTCAACGCCCGTCTGTCTGTCTGACACCGACCCGCCACCCCCCTTTGTAACCAATACTATCCAAGTGTGAATATTGGGTGATTTTGTGTTGGCCCATCGCAACGCATTTCTTTTTTGTTTGGCATCTTTCGCGATTTATTTTTCGCCGCGTGCTCTGCTCGTCTTGCGTTTCAAGCAGACTGATCAGATCGCTGACCCAAACCACGTCACGCAAGTTATGTAGCGCTCTCGCCAGCAGTATTGGCTGGCATTTCATTTTTGCTCGACAAAAGAGGTTTGGACATGAAGAACAGCACCCCATCAGCCGCGCGTTCGCAAGCGGATATGCAGGCCATACATACGGCCCTGAACCGGGTCCAGGCCATCATCGAATTCGACCTCGATGGCACCATCCTCGACGCGAACGAAAATTTTCTCAACACGCTCGGCTACGCTCTCGACGAAGTCAAGGGCAAGCACCACGCGATTTTCTGCGACCCGGTGTACACCGCCACCACCGAATACAAGCAGTTCTGGGCCCGCCTGGCTCAGGGCGAATTTGATCGCGGCGATTATCGACGCAAGCACAAGAGCGGGCGCGATGTGTGGATCAACGCGTCTTACAATCCGGTCTTCGACGACGACGGCAAGCCCGTGCGCGTGATCAAATTCGCCACTGATATCACCGCGCAAAAGCGCGCCCATGCTGAATTCGAAGGCAAGATCAATGCTATCTACAAGTCGCAGGCCGTGATCGAATTCGCACTCGATGGCACGGTCCTGTCGGTCAACGATCACTTCCTCGCCACCACCGGCTACGAGCAGGCCGACGTCATCGGCAAACACCACCGCATGTTCTGCGAATCGGCGTACGCCGCCACTGACGCATATAGCGAATTCTGGCGCCGGCTGGGTGAAGGCCGTTACGATACCGGCGAATACAAGCGTCTGGCCAAAGGCGGGCGCGAGATATGGCTTAACGCTTCGTACAATCCCATCTTCGACGCCGAAGGCCGTCCGTTCAAGGTGGTCAAGTATGCGTCCGACGTGACCGCGCTGAAGGTGCGCAACGCCGAATACGAAGGCAAGGTCAGTGCCATCAGCAAGGCCCAGGCCATGATTGAATTCGACATGAGCGGCCATGTGCTGGACGCGAATGACAACTTCCTGGCCGTGGTGGGCTATGAACTCGACGAGATCCGCGGCGAGCACCATCGTGTGTTCTGCGAAGACGACTACGCGGCCAGCGCCGAGTACCGCAAATTCTGGCAAAAGCTCAATCGGGGCGAATTCGATACGGGCCGCTATCGCCGCATCGGTAACAATGGCAAGGCGGTGTGGCTGCAGGCGACCTACAATCCCATCCTCGACGTCAATGGCAAGCCGTACAAGGTAGTCAAGTTTGCCGTCGACATTACCGAGCAGGTCAAGATGGAAGAGGGCGTCGCCTCCAAGGCAGCCAGCGACAGCGAGAAAGTGGCGCGTCTGCTGGAATCTGTAGGCCGCGCGGCCCATGGCGATCTGACCTGCCAGATCAAGGTGAGCGGGCAGGACCCGATCGACCAGCTGGCGGGGGGCGTGCTGAAGATGATCACCGACCTGCGTGAAGTCATCGGCAACGTGGTGGAAGCGGCGGGTGGTCTGTCAACGTCCTCGCGCGTGATTGCCGAGCGTTCCAACGGCGTGGCATCCGGTGCCCAGGCGCTGGGTGCCACCGTTGAACAAATGAATGCATCGATCGATGGCCTGACTTCATCGATCAATTCCATCGCCGGCAACAGCCGCAGCGCCGACCAGCTGGCCAAGGCCACGCAAGGCGAGGCGGAGTTGGGCGCCAAGGCAGTGGCCAAGTCGATCGAAGCCATGGAGCTGATCAACCGCTCATCCGAAGACATTGGCGAAATCGTCAAGGTCATCAGCGAGATCGCCAGCCAGACCAATATGCTGGCCTTCAATGCTGCCATTGAAGCTGCGCGCGCGGGCGAGCACGGGCTGGGCTTTTCGGTGGTGGCTGATGAAGTGCGCAAGCTGGCCGAGCGCTCTTCGCAGGCCACCAAGGAGATTTCCAAGCTGATCAACGAGTCGGTCAAGCGGGTGTCCGTCGGCAGCGATATTTCGCGCCAGGCCAGCGAAGCCTTCGACAAGATCGTCGCGGGCGTGGCCAAGACCACCCAAGCCATTTCGGACATCTCGAATGCCACCAACGAGCAGCTGGTCACGGCGCGCGAAGTGTCAGTCGCCATTCAGTACATCGCCGAGGAAACCGAAAAGTCGGCTGCCGCCTGCGACAGCATCGCACGTTCGACCGATGGCTTGAACAACAGCGCCGGTGGCTTGCAGCAAACCGTGTCGATGTTCAAGGTGTGACATGTTGGCCGATTGCGAGGCGCAGTTAAGCGAGCGCACGCTCGAAGCGCTCATTGCCCTGGTACGCCAGTACACCGGCATCGCCATGAATGAGCGCAAGAGCGTGCTGCTGCAGGGCCGTCTTGGTCCGCGTCTGCGCGCGCTGGCCATCCCCAGCTACGAACAATACATGGCGCTGGTGCGCGCCGGCGGCGCCGAGGTGCAGGTGTTTATCGACATGGTGACCACCAACGACACCCTGTTCTTCCGCACGCCCGCGGTGTGGGACTACATCGAGCGTGATTTTTTGCCGCACTGGGACGCCGCTCGCTGCCTGCGCATCTGGTCGGCCGCTGCCGCGACGGGTGAAGAAGCCTATTCGCTGGCCATGCTGTGCGAGCAGTTTTTGCAACGCCATCCGGGTTTCCGCTATCAGATCGTGGGCACCGACATTTCGGCGACGGCGCTCGAAGCGGCGCGCGCTGGCCAATATGAGGGGCGATCGGTGGAGCGCTTTCAAGCCTCGCACCCGCAGCTGCTGGCTCGCTATTGCCGGCGCAGTGGCACGCGCATCACGGTCAACCCCGAACTGAAACAGCACGTCCAGTTCGGCAGCCACAATCTGCTGCGCAAGCTCGATGCGGCACCGTTCGATCTGGTCATGCTGCGCAATGTGCTGATTTATTTCGATGAAACCAATCAGCGCCAGGTCCTCGAACAGGTCCAGCGCCAAATGGCGCCCGGCGCCCGCCTGGTGCTTGGTGAGCAGGAGTCAATTACCCGCCTCGGCACCGCCCTGCAATATCAGCAGGCCCATATTTACCACCGGGATGCCGCATGAGCACCAACTTGATTCAGGTTGCCAGCGGCGCGGTGCAGGTCGGACGTGCTGGTGATGTCCTGGCTTGCCTGCTTGGATCCTGCGTGGGCATCGCCCTGGTATGGCCGCAAGGTCGCTGCTGCGGCCTGGCGCACTGCCTTCTGCCCGATTCGAAAGAAGGTGCATGGGCGATGAGCGCACGCTATGTTAACCACGCCTTGCCAAGTTTGATGTCGATGATGGCGCTGCGTCAGAAGGATCTGGACCAGGTCGAGGTCATTCTCACTGGCGGCGCCAACATGCTGGGCGCGGCCGGCATGTCGAGTGGCGTGGGTCCCTTGAATGTCGAGGCGGCGCATCGCAGCATTGCCGCCCACGGGCTGCTGGTGGCCCAGCGCGATGTGGGTGGGCGCCGTGGCCGTACCCTGCGCATCGACTGCAGCACTTACCGCGTCTCGATCGCTTCGGTCGATCGCCACCCCCAGGAGTTGGATCATGCAAGTCTCTGAAGAACAATTAAAGAGTGTCGCCGCGGTCGTACCACCGGCCACCAAGATGGTGGCGGCGCGCGCGCTTGAGCTGGCGCGGGTGTCGTCCGCCACGCTCGAACTGTTCGGCTCCTTCCACCTGGGCGGGCAGGAATTTGCGCTCGCGGCCAGCTGCATTCGCGAGGTGGTCAACTTCCCCGACAAGATGATTCCCGTGCCGCTGGCGCCAGCCTTTCTGGAAGGCGTGTTCACCCTGCGCGGCCAGGTCATTCCGGTGCTGAATCTGGCGCGTATTTTTGACGCTGCGGCACCTGCCGCTGAACGCACCCACAAAATTGCCATCGTCGACCATGGCGAGGTGCAGGTCGGGGTGCTGTTTCACGATACGGGCGAAGTGCTGCGCGTGCGTCCCGAGCAGCGCAGCATGCTGCAGTACCGCGATGAGCGCATCCGCAAAGTCGTTTCGGGCACCATCTCGCTCGATGACGGCGCGCGCCTGCTGCAGATTCTCGACCCCAGCGCGCTGGCCGATATCGAAAACGTCCCGCATGTCCAAATGCTGCGCAATATTGGCCGCCACGCCGAGGGACGCCAGTTCGAGCGGCGCGCCCAGCGCCGCCAATGCGTGAGCTTCAGTGTGGGCGGTACCGCGTTTGCCTTTGAAATGTGCGCCATCCGCGAAATTATCATGGTGCCCGAGCTGATGCCCAGCGTGATGACCAGCCCCCTGTGCCTGGGGCGCATCAACTTCCGCGGCCATGCGGTGGCAGTGGTCGATTTTGCCGCGCTGCTGCACTTCGGCGCCCACCAACCGGCAGCTGCGCCCGAGCGCCGCATTCTGGTGGCGCTGGTCGGCGAGACCCTGATCGGCTTCATGGTGGACTCGGTCGACTCGATCTTCCATTTCGAAGTGGGCGAGGTCCTGCCGATCCCGCTGCTGTCAAAAGCGCGTGCCGCCATGTTCATTGGCTGCGTCAGCCGCGCCGAGGGCGACGACATCCTGTTCCTCAATCATGAGGGCATTTTCTCGCAGACCGAGCTGGTGGAAATTGGCACCGGCCATGTGCGTCTGTACCAGGCCGAGGCCGAGGCAGCTGGCGGCGGCCAGCGCGTGCGCTCGGCCCGCAATCGCGGCGTGTATGTGGTGTTTGGGATGGATAGTCCGTGGGCTGTGGAAATCGGCCAGCTGCGCGAGATCATTTCCTGGCGTCCGGGTATGGTCAAGCCGCCTGGTTTGCCGCCCTGCGTGCATGGGGTGCTCAATCTGCGCCATCAGATGATCTCGGTCGTCAATTTGCGCTGCCTGTACGGGATGGGCCCGGCG
Organism: Massilia sp. CF038; assembly: GCF_900129765.1. Taxonomy (GTDB): domain Bacteria; phylum Pseudomonadota; class Gammaproteobacteria; order Burkholderiales; family Burkholderiaceae_D; genus Telluria_A. The sequence goes on along the minus strand of NZ_FQWU01000003.1, from coordinate 28,494 downwards.
GCCGATCCACAGGCCAGCAAGATCTTGATCGTCGAGCGCGGCGACGAATGCTATGGCCTGCTGGTCGACTCAGTCGACAATCTGCTCACCGTATCTGGTGACGAGCGCCGCCCGTGCCCGCGCATGCTGGCCGGGGAGGGCGCATTGGCCCATGTGCGCGAAGTGATCGATGTGACCGGTCCGGACGGCAGCCCGGCGGTGCTGAATGTGTTCGATCCTGAAGACTTGTTTGCTTCCCTGGAGCGGGCCATGCAGTAAGGGTGCGCTAGAGTGCGCGCTCGAAACCGAACTCGGCATTCCTATAGAATGTGGGTAATGGTGCGATGCACAATAGCAGGAAAAACAATATGTTCTCAACGATCTTGCCTGGAAATCTGAACCGCTGGCTAGGCAAGCCAAGCAGCAACAAACCGAAACGGACCGTGCTCGTCAAGCAACTGGAAGAGCGCGATCGCCGCCGCATGCTCAAGCACTTCCTGGCGCTTGACGATAGTGACCGCTTACTCAGATTCGGTACTGTGTTGCCTGACGAACAAATTGAAGCTTATGTGGGGCGCATCGATTTCAGCCACGACACGGTGTATGGCGTGTACAACCGCGTGTTCAAGCTGGTGGCGGTTGGCCACTTGGCGTTTGCGCCCAAGGACAAAATTCCGGCTGGCCCGTCCAGCACCACCAAGGACCGCATTGCCGAGTTTGGGGTGTCGGTGTCGGCCAGTGCACGGGGCCTGGGGATCGGCTCCAAGCTGTTCGAGCGGGCGGCCATCCATTGCCGCAATTCCGATGTTGATACTTTGTATATGCATTATCTGTCGTCCAACCAGACAATGATGCATATTGCGAAGAAGGCCGGCATGAAGATTGTGCGTGACCGCGGCGAAGCCGATGCCTACCTGCGCCTGCTGCCGCCAAACCCGGCGAGCATGCTGCAGGAAGCGATCGAGGAACAGGTTGCCACGATCGATTACAACTTCAAGGCCAACAAGCGCTTTGCTGAAAAGTTTTTCGGCACCCGCCGCTGACCGACATCGCCCTCGGGCTCGGCACCCCCCTTGGCGGGGGCCTATTGCACACTACCGATTTCTGCAAAGTGGTATGGGCCCCCGCCTTCGCGAGGGCGATGTCGGTCAGCGCTCACATCAACGGCAGCGCTGTCGTATCCTTGATCCGCTGCAGCGCAAAGCTGGACTTCACATCGGCCACGGCGGGGTGAATCAGCAAGGTCTGCATCATGAAGCGCGAAAAGTGGTCCATGTCCTCCACGTGCACGCGCAGCAGATAATCCATCTCCCCCGTCATCGCATAGCAGGCCACCACCTCCGGCCAGTGCGCGACCGACTGCGCAAAATCGGCATGCGGCGAGCTGGTAGGGCGGCGCGCGCCAGCCGCATTGCTTGAGCCCTCGCTGTGCTTTTCCAGGCGCACGTTCACATACGCGAGCAAACCCAGGCCAATCTGGGCCGGGTCCAGCAGCGCCACATACTGGCGAATCACGCCCGCTTCCTCGAGCCGCTTGATGCGCCGCAGGCAGGGCGACGGCGACAGGCTGACCTGGTCGGCCACGTCCTGATTCGATAACCGCCCATCCTGCTGCAAAATCGCCAGAATTTTGCGATCTGTTTTATCCAGCTCGATTTTTGACATATTTTCTCCAAAAGGCCATTTTATACGCAATATTATTGCTCAAATCGCCGCGTCGCGTGCGTGGTTTGGAATTTAATGCCGGACCTGCGGGACTATACTGTGCGCTAATAAAATCAGGAGACTGTCATGCAATTTACGCCTTGGGAGAACCCCATGGGCACCGACGGATTCGAGTTTGTCGAATACGCGGCGCCGGATCCGAAAGCGCTGGGTGCCCTGTTCGAGCAAATGGGTTTCAGCGCCATTGCGCGCCACCGCCACAAGGACGTAACCCTGTACCGCCAGGGCGACATCAACTTCATCATCAACGCTGAAAAAGACTCGTTCGCGCAGCGCTTCGCGCGCACCCACGGCCCTTCCGTGTGCGCCATTGCGATCCGCGTTGACGACGCCGCGTTTGCCTACAAGCGCGCGCTTGAACTGGGCGCCTGGGGCTTCGACAACAAGAACGGCCCGATGGAATTGAACATCCCCGCCATCAAGGGCGTGGGCGATTCGCTCCTGTATTTTGTGGACCGCTGGCGCGGCAAGGGCGCGAAAGAGGGCGAGCTCGCACCTGGCGCCATCGGCGACATCTCCATCTACGACGTCGACTTCGTCGCTATTCCCGGCGCGGTCGCCAACCCGGTCGGCAATGGCCTGACCTATATCGATCACCTGACCCACAATGTGCACCGCGGTCGCATGAAGGAGTGGGCAGAGTTCTACGAGAACCTGTTCAACTTCCGCGAAGTGCGCTACTTCGACATCGAAGGCAAGCTGACCGGCCTGAAGTCGAAGGCGATGACTTCGCCCTGCGGCAAAATCCGCATTCCGATCAATGAATCGTCGGACGACAAATCCCAGATCGCCGAATACCTCGACCAGTATCACGGCGAAGGCATTCAGCACATCGCCCTGGGCACCGACAATATCTATCAGTCGATCCAGCAGATGCGCGATGGCGGCATCGTATTCCAGGACACCATCGAGACCTACTACGAGCTGGTGAATCGCCGCTTGCCGGGCAACGGCGAAAACCTCGACGAGCTGCGCCGCCTGCGTATTCTCATCGATGGCCACAGCAGCGAGACCGAGCGCGAACTGCTGCTGCAGATCTTTACCCAGACCGTGATCGGTCCGATTTTCTTCGAGATCATCCAGCGCAAGGGCGACCAGGGCTTCGGCGAGGGCAACTTCCGCGCTCTGTTCGAATCGATTGAGCTGGACCAAATCAAGCGCGGCGTACTGGCCGACACCACTAAAACCGCAGCCTAAGCGGCAGGAGACAGCAATGAATGCACCACTAGACCCAAGCAAATTGGGCGCCGAGCCTGAGCACGAAATTTCGCTCGACGACAAATGGACGCTCGAGCGCGGCCGCGCTTTCATGACCGGCACCCAGGCCCTGATCCGCCTGCCGATGATGCAGCGCGAACGCGACCTGAAAGCAGGCCTCAACACGGCCGGCTACATCACCGGCTACCGCGGTTCCCCTGTCACCTCGGTCGACATGACCGCGGTCAAGGCCAAGAAGCACCTGGACGCGCACCACGTCAAGTTCCATCCCGGGATGAACGAAGACCTGGCCGCCACTGCGGTGTGGGGCACCCAGCAGACCAATCTGTTCAAGGATGCCAAGTACGACGGCGTATTCTCGATGTGGTACGGCAAAGGCCCTGGCGTGGACCGCTGCGGCGACGTCTTCAAGCACGCCAACAACGCCGGCTCGGCCAAGCACGGCGGCGTGCTGGTGCTGGCTGGTGACGACCATGCTGCCAAATCGTCTTCCACTGCGCACCAGTCCGACCATATCCTGAACGCCTGCGGCATTCCGGTGCTGTACCCGGCCTCGGTGCAGGAATACATCGACTACGGCCTGCATGCCTGGGCCATGAGCCGCTACACCGGCCTGTGGGTATCGATGAAGTGCGTGACCGACATCATCGAGTCCGGCGCCGTGGTTGACTTCGACCCGGACCGCGTCAAGATTGAACTGCCCACCGACTTCACGCTGCCCGAAGGTGGCCTGAACATCCGCTGGCCGGACACCGTGCTCGATATGGAAGTGCGGATGAACAGCTTCAAGTGGTACGCCGCGCTGGCCTATGTGCGTGCCAACAAGCTCAATAAAATCATCTGGGACAGCCCGAAACCGAAGATCGGCATCATCACGGCCGGCAAATCGTACCTGGATACGCGCCAGGCCCTGGCCGACCTGGGCATCGACGAGCAAGCCGCTTCCGATATCGGCATCCGCCTGTACAAGATCGGCATGACCTGGCCGCTGGAAGCGGACGGCGTGCACGAATTCGCCAAAGGCCTCGATGAAATCCTGGTAGTGGAAGAAAAACGCCAGATTCTCGAATACGCGCTCAAGGAAGAACTGTACAACCTGCCGGACGGCGAGCGTCCGCGCGTGGTCGGCAAGTTCGACGACACGGGCGAGTGGTCCAACAAGGGCGGCACCGGCCACGGCGACTGGCTGCTGCCAGCGACGTATGAGCTGAATCCGGCCCTGATCGCACGCGCCATTGCCAGCCGCATTTCGCACTACTGCGCCGGCCATCCGGTCGAGCAGCGCGTCAAGGAACGCATCGCCTTCCTGGAAGCGAAAGAGCTGGTTCTGAAGAGCGCCGGCCTGAAACCGAATCCGGAAACCGACCGCACGCCGTACTTCTGCTCGGGCTGCCCGCACAATTCCTCGACCAAGGTGCCGGAAGGCTCGCGCGCCCTGGCAGGTATCGGCTGCCATTACATGGTGCTGTGGATGGACCGCGAAACCTCGACCTTTACCCACATGGGCGCCGAAGGCGTCACCTGGGTTGGGCAGGCGCCGTTCACCAACGAAAAGCACGTCTTCACCAATCTGGGTGACGGCACTTACTTCCACTCGGGGATCCTGGCGATCCGCGCGGCGGTGTCGGCCAAGGTCAACATCACCTACAAAATCCTGTTCAACGACGCCGTCGCCATGACCGGCGGCCAGGAATTTGACGGTCCGCTCGACCCGGGCATGATCAGCCGCCAGATCGCGGCCGAAGGTGTGACCCCGATCATCGTGGTCACCGACGAACCCGAAAAATACCCGGACGATTACAACTGGGCGCCGGGCGTCACCGTGCGTCACCGTTCGGAACTGATGGATGTGCAGCGCGAACTGCGCGACAAGCCAGGCGTGTCGGCCATGATTTACGACCAGACCTGCGCGTCCGAGAAGCGCCGCCGCCGGAAACGCAATGAGTACCCGGATCCGGCCAAGCGCGCCGTGATCAATGAAGCCGTGTGCGAAGGCTGCGGCGACTGCTCAGTGCAGTCGAACTGCCTGTCGGTGGAGCCGCTGGAAACGGAACTGGGCCGCAAGCGCCAGATCAACCAGTCGTCCTGCAACAAGGACTTCTCGTGCGTGACCGGTTTCTGCCCGTCCTTCGTGACGGTGGAAGGTGGCTCGCTCAAGAAGCCGAAGAAGGCGGCCAGCGGCGAGAAGTCGCCGCCACCGCTGCCAACCCCGGCACTCAAGAGCACCGCAGCGCCGTACGGGATTCTGATCACCGGTATCGGCGGCACCGGCGTGGTGACCGTTGGCCAGATTCTGGCGATGGCCGCACACGTGGAAGGCAAGGGCGCCATTGTGCTCGACATGAGCGGACTGGCCCAGAAGGGCGGCCCGGTGATGTCGCACGTGCGCCTGGCCGACAATCAGGCCGACCTGCATTCCACCCGCGTGGGCACCGGCAGCGCCGACCTGGTGATTGGCTGCGACCTGATCGTCACTGCCAGCCGCGATGCGCTCTCGCGCATGGGCGAAGGCCGCACCTATGCGGCCATCAACTCGACCGGTTCCTCGACCGCCGCGTTTGTGAAGAACCCGGACTGGCAGTTCCCGGGTGCCAGCTCGCAGGCGGAAATCGTCAAGGCCTGCGGCGCCGACAAGGTTGACTTCATCGATGCCGGCCAGATCGCCACCGCGTTGATGGGCGACTCGATTGCCACCAACATGTTCATGCTGGGTTATTCGTGGCAAAAGGGCCAGGTTCCGCTGACCGAAGCGTCGATCCTGAAAGCGATTGAACTGAACGGCGTGTCGGTTGCCTTCAACAAGAGCGCCTTCAACTGGGGCCGCACCGCTGCCCACGATTTGCCGTCGCTGGTGAAGATGACCACGCCGGCCAAGGTCATCGAGTTCAAGCGTACCCAGACCCTGGACGACATCATCAAGAAGCGCGTCGAACTGCTGACCGCCTACCAGGACGTCAACTACGCCAATCAGTACAAGGCGTTTGTCGACCAGGTACGCGCGGCCGAAGCCAAGGTTGGCACCAGCACCCGCCTGACCGAAGCTGTGGCCCGTTACTACTACAAGCTGATGGCGTACAAGGACGAGTATGAAGTCGCGCGCCTGTACACCAGCGGCGCGTTCGCCGAAAAAGTGGCCGGCATGTTCGAAGGCGACTACAAGCTCAAGTTCTACCTGGCGCCGCCGCTGCTGGCCAAGACCGACTCCAAAGGCCACCTGGTCAAGCAGGAATTCGGTCCATGGATGATGAAGGCGTTTGGCGTACTGGCCAAGTTCAAGGGCTTGCGTGGCGGCGCGTTTGACATCTTCGGCTACACCGCCGAACGCAAGATGGAGCGCGCGCTGATCAAGGAGTATCACGCAACCGTGGGTGGTCTGCTGGGCAAACTCAATGCCGACAATCTGACCCAGGCCGTGGCCATTGCCAGCGTTCCGGAAGACATCCGCGGCTACGGTCACGTGAAGGAACGCCATCTGAAGGCGGCCAAGCAGAAAGAGGCCACGCTGCTGGCCAACTTTGGCAAGCCAGGCAGCGAGATCACCCGCGTCGCCTGATCCGGGCACTGAAACACATCGCCCTCGCGCAGGCGGGGGGCCATACCACCTGACCGAATTCGGTGAAGTGGTATAGGCCCCCGCCTTCGCGAGGGCGATGTGTTTTGCGTCGGCAGTCTGCTTCATCGTGTCTTCTCGTTTTTGAGGAGCAAACATGCGTGACAGCGCGATCACCCGCGTCGCCTGAACAACATCGTCCTCGCGTAGGCGGGGGGCCATACCACTTCACCGAATTCGGTCAGATGGAATGGGGGGCTTGCATGCGAGCCCGCCTACGCGAGGGCGATGTTTTTACGTCGACTGTTTGCGATATCATGGCTTATCGTCTATGAGGAGCAAACATGAGTCTGGCAAAAGGCAGTTTCGAGATTCAAATGAAGCCGGCGCCTGCCGGCGAGGGCGCTGGCCGCGTTGCCGTTGGTCGTATGCTGATCGACAAGCAATACAGCGGCGACCTGATCGGCGTCGGCCAGGGTGAGATGCTATCCGCAGGAAATCCCGCCAGCGGCTCGGCCGGCTATGTCGCGATCGAGCACGTCACCGCCACCCTTGGCAGCGGCAGCGGCAGTTTTGCGCTTCAGCACAGCGGCGTCATGCATGCCGGCGACAGCCAGTTGTCCATCTCCATCGTGCCCGGCTCCGGCACGGGCGACTTGGAGGGCATTCAAGGCACGCTCACGATCGATATCATCGAGCGTCAGCATTATTACGCGCTCGACTATGTGCTGCCCTGAACGCAGCGCCCAGTCCCTAGTCCGGATCGCCAAAGTGTCGTAAGGACGCCGCAGAAACGGGAAATGTTTCGCAAAAATGCATTTTGTGCACTAGAATTTAGGCAACAATTTTTGCTAAAAAGTAGCATCTCCCGGGAGCCTTCCATCAACGCCAACTTTACCGCGCCGCCTGCCGAGCTGGCCGCGCTGCTGACCAAACCTTCCCCGTCTTACAAAAACAGCGCCCGGCTGGCTGTGGCCGGCCTGTTGCTGTTCGTGACGGTGTACATGGCCCTGGCAGGCTGGTTCCTGTACACGCCCTACCGCGTCTTTTTCCGCAATGCCGGCAGTGATCTGGGCGTGATTGCCTGGATCATGGCCCTGTGCTCGCTGTTCATTGGTGTGTTCATGGTCAAGGCGATCTTTTCAGTGAAAAACGCCAAGCCGACCGACCTGCATGAGATCACGGCCAAAGACCAGCCCCGCCTGTTCGCCTACCTGTTCCAGCTGGCCGATGCGGCCGGCGCGCCGCGCCCGCACAAGGTATTTCTGTCGGCGCGCGTGAACGCGGCCGTGTTCTACGACCTGTCCCTGTTCAATCTGATTTTCCCGTCCAGGAAGAATCTGGAAATTGGTCTGGCGCTGGTGAACACGGTCACGCTGGGCGAGTTGCGCGCAGTGCTGGCCCACGAATTTGGCCATTTTGCGCAGCGTTCGATGGCCGTCGGCCGCTGGGTGTATGTGGCCCAGCAGATCGCCACCCACCTGGTGACCCGGCGCGATGCGCTCGACGACTTCCTGATCACGGTCGGCAATATCGACTTGCGCGTGCGCGCCGTGGTGGCGGTGGTGCAGTTGATCATCTGGTCGATCCGCTCGTTGGTTGAGTCGCTGTTCAATGCCGTGATCCTGATGCAGCGGGCCTTGTCACGCGAAATGGAAATGCAGGCCGACCTGGTGGCGGTCTCGCTCACCGGCAGCGATGCCCTGATCCACGCCTTGCACCGCCTGCAAGGCGCCGATGATGCCTGGGATCGCGCGCTGGGGTTCGTGCACGGCGAAAAAGCCAACGGCCGCGCCACCCGTGACGTGTTCGCGGTGCAGACCCATATGCTCGCGCGCATGAGCGCCATTCTCAATGACGACGCCTACCAGAATGTGCCGCCATTGCCGACCCAGGGCCAGGACCAGCACCGCATTTTCAAGGTCGAACTGGCGCAGCCGCCGCGCATGTGGCTGACGCACCCGCTCAATCATGAACGCGAAGCCAACGCCAAGAAGCTGTACGTGGCGGCGCCCATCGATCCGGCCAGTGCCTGGTCGCTGTTTGATTATCCCAACCTGGTGCGCGAAGAGATGACCGGCCGCCTGCTCGAGAGCATGGAAGGCGAGGCCCAACCGGTGGAGCTGGAAGAATCACTCAAGACGCTCGGGCGCCAGTTCAAGCGCGAGCATTACAACCGGCGCTACTGCGGCATTTTCTTCGGCCGCTCGCTGACGCGCCACGCCGAGACTTACCAGGCCTTGCGCGATCCAGCCCGTCCCGCATTGATCGAGCAGCTGGCCACGCTGTATCCGGCCTCGCTGACGGCCGATATCACGGCCCTGCGCGCGCTGGAAACCGAGGCGGCGCAGATCGAGGCGCTGATCGCCGGCACCATGAGCGCGGCGGCGAAACTGGTCCACGTGCGCGGGGTCGCCTACCGGAAAAAGGATTTGCCGGCAGCGCTGGTGCGCGTGAAAGAAGAAATCGCCACCGTGAACGGTCGCTTGCAGCAGCACGATCTGCTGTGCCGCAGCTGGCACCAGAATACGGCAGCGCGCCTGGGCGGCGGCTGGCAGGCTTATCTTGATGGCTTGCTTGCGCTGATCCATTATGCCGAACACGCCCTTGCCAATGTGCAGGATGCGCAAGGCTTGCTGAACAATACGACGGCCGTGGTCACGGCCGTGGGCAAGGTCAGCGAAGCCGGTGTGGCGCGCGTCATCTTTGCCGCCAACGAGCTGCACTTTGCCCTGGAACGCGCCTACCAGGAGGCCGGGCAGGTGACGCCGGACGTGCGCCTGCGCGAGCGCCTTGAATTGCAGGGCAGCTGGCAGCAAGCGGTCGGCGGCTTCGAACTGGGACTGTGCCAGCGGGAGAATATCGACAATTGGCTGGGCGTGGTCGACAGCTGGGTGCGCGCCCTGGCCAACAGCAACAGTGCGCTGCGCACGGCCGCCCTGGAAGAATTGCTGGTCACCGAAACCATGATCGCGCGCATTGCGCGCAGCGGCGAGAGCGTGGACGCGGCGCCGGCGCCGTCCCAGGCGCCGCAGGGTTACGCGCTGCTGCTGCCAGGGGCCGAGCGCAAGCGCCAGACCAAACTGGACTGGTGGGCGCGCTTCCAGCGCGCCGATGGCTGGTTGCCCGGCGGCGCCCGCCTGCTGGCAGCGGCCGCAATTGTTGCCGCTGTCCTGAGCGCCAGCAATTTCAGCGCAGGGCATGGTACTTCGGTGTTCAGCGCCGAGCCGGCCCTCTCCGTCTACAACGGCCTCGGCGTGGCCGTCAGCGTCACGGTCGATGGCCGCAGCGTGACGGTGGCCCCGGGTGCGCACGCGCCGCTGGTGCTGCCTGCGGCCGGGCGCCACCATATCGAAGCACGCAGCCCGGACGGCAGCTTGATCGAGCAGTTCGATGAAAACGAACTCGAGGGCAGCCATCCGGTCTACAACGTCGCCGGCGCGGCGCCCATGGTTGAATGGTATGCGCCCTACGGCAGCGTGCCGGACAAGGCGCCGCAACACCTGGGCGCACCGCGCTGGATCAATTCGTACGCCGACCATCGATTCGAAGAGCCGCCAGCGTCCGTCTCCGGCTCCAAGTACCAGCGCGGCAGTTATCGCAGCATCCTGGCTGGCGGCGCCGGCGCATTCCCGGAAAGTCAGCTCGGCATTCTGAAAAAGGACGCCGACCGCGCGCGCCTGGCGCTGACGCATGCACGCTGGGATTCGACCACGCTCCCGGACACGGAAGAATGGCTGGGATACGCCAGCCTGGACAGCGGCTTTGCCCCGGTTCTTGCCGACCGCCTGGCACGCACCCCGGACGACGTGCTGCTGCGCCGTGTGCAACTTGATGCTGCCGCCGCCGACGCGCGCGCGCCGCTGTGCGCCGAGGCCGCCGCGCGCGCTGCTGGCGCGCCTGACGATGGTAACCGCGCCTACCTGGCCTTGCGCTGCCAGCGCGAAGACAGCAGCGCCGAAGCGAGGACGCGGCGCGCGCTGGCACGCTGGCCGGAGAACGGCTGGATGCGCACTTCCGCCGCCTACTTCACGCTCGAATCGGCCAACTGGGCCGACGCGCTGCCGGAACTGGAAGCGGCCATGCAAGCCTTGCCGTTCCGTGCACCCTTGCTGGCCTTGAACATCGCGCGCATCCAGCGCTATCGCGGCGGGCAGCTTGACCTGGCGGCGCTGGCCGCGCGCTCGCCGCGCCTGGCGCAACTGCTCAAGCAAGAGCGTGGCGAAGGGCAGCTTGCCGGACCGGGGCAGATGTATTCCCTGCTGACAGCAGGCAATCTGGCGGGGGCGCTGAACGCGGCCGAGACCGACCCGCAAGCCAAGGCTTATCTGCTGCGCCTGGTCGCAGCGTCGGATGGCGCCAGCGCCGTACAGATTGCACAAGCACTGGCCTTGCCGCCCGAACAGGGCACAAGCCTGGGCAGTGCCTGGGTGATGCTGGCGGTGGCAGCGCGCCAGGGCGAGGATCTTGCGGCCCGGCGCGCGCAGGCGCTCGAAATCACCGGTCGCTACGGTCCGTCGATGATGGCGTTCTTCGATGGCGTGCGCAAGGGAATGCCGGCGCCTCAGGCCGAGCGCCTGCTGGTGGGCGTCGGCCCCGAACTGCGCGCCCATGCGTACGCGGGCGCCATCGTTTTGCTTGGCAAAAAAGCGCCGGACGAATGGCGCAAGGTCGTGCGCACGGTGCTGTTTGCGCCGGAACGGCCGTACTTTATTTGAGCAGGGCGGCCAGCACCATCACCAGTCCCGCCACCGACGCGGTCCACACGACCGAGCGCAGCACCGGCACGCCAAACGCGTACAGCGGCACGTACAGCACGCGCGCGCCCAGGTAGGCGTAGCTGCCCCACAAGGTCCAGTCGCCTTCGCGCCCGGCCACGTGGGCAGCCAGCACGGCGGCGGCAAACAGGGGCAGCGTTTCGAACAGATTGGCCTGGGCCCGTTTCAGGCGTGCCGTCATGGGCCGCATGGGTGGCGCTGGCGCGTCGCGCGGGCCCATGTTGTAAGACAGGCCGGTTTCGCTGCTGCGCATGCTGGCGGCCAGCATGATCTGCACCAGCGCCAGTACCAGGGTCCATCCCAACAGTGTCAGTTCGGTCGTCATTGCATTCCTTCGGGTCGATGGTGGAGTTGCCAGCATAGCAAATCGGGCGCCAGGTGTAAGCACGCATCAAGGCCAGCGCCAATGGCGCAAGGCGACTATAATTTCCGGCACACAAATACTGCCGGAGACCTGCCGATGATCCGTTCTGCCTTGCTGCTTGCCCTTGCCGTTTCCGCCAGCGCCACTGCCGCGCCTGCGCCTGATTTGACCACTGTGTCGGAACGCTCGCAGTTCCAGCAGACCGGCCGCTACGATGAAGTGATTGCGCTGTGCAGTGCCTTCCAGCGCGCCTATCCAAAGGCGGTCAAGTGCATCGACTTCGGGCGCACCCCGGAAGGGCGGCCCATGAAAGCCTTGATTGTCACCCGCACCGGCGCCATGAGCGCGCAGGCCGCGCAACAGCGCAAGCTGCCGGTGGTGCTGATCCAGGGCGGCATTCATGCCGGCGAAATCGATGGCAAGGATGCTGGTTTTTTAGCCTTGCGCGAAATCCTCGAGAACAAGGCAGCGCCCGGTGCCCTTGAACGTCAGGTGCTGCTGTTCGTGCCTGTCTTTAACGTCGATGGCCATGAGCGCTTCGGCAAATGGAACCGTCCGAACCAGCGCGGGCCGGTGGAAATGGGCTGGCGCACCACGGCCCAGAATTTCAATCTGAACCGCGATTACGCCAAGGCCGACTCGCCCGAAATGCAAGCCATGCTGGCCCTGGTCAATGCCTGGGATCCGCTGGCCTACGTCGACTTGCACGTGACCGACGGCGCCAAGTTCGAGCACGATGTCTCGATCCAGGTCGAGCCGGTCCATTCGGCCGACACCGCCTTCCGCGAAGCTGGCCTAGCCCTGCGCACGAACGTGATCGACGAGCTGACCAGGCAAGGCTCGCTGCCGCACGCTTTCTACATGTCGTTTGCCGAAACCGACAACCCGGCGTCAGGCTTTATCGACAATGTCTCCGATCCGCGTTTTTCGACCGGCTACTTCCCGTTGCGTAACCGGATGGCGATGCTGGTCGAAACCCACTCCTGGAAAGACTACCCGACCCGGGTGCGCATCACCCGCAATGCGGTCGTCTCCGTACTGTCGCAGGTGGCGCAGCATGGCAGTGCATGGCTGGCGGCCGCGCGCGCTGCCGATGCCCGCGCCCAGGCGCTGCCCGGCACCGATGTGGTGCTCAGCTACAAGGCCAGCGACAAGGTGCGCATGATTGATTTCCGCGGCTATGCCTATACCCGCACGATGTCCGAGGTGTCTGGTCAGCTGATGACACGCTACGACGAAACCAAGCCGCAGATCTGGACCGTGCCCCTGCGCGACGAGATGGTGCCCAGCCTGGTGGTGCACGCGCCACGGGGCGGTTACCTGGTGCCGCCAGCCCATGCGTCCATGGTCGCTGCCGCGCTCAAGCAGCACAACATCAGCTACCGGGTGCTGGACACGGCGCTCGCCCCGGCCGAAGTGGAAACCTTCCGCGCCGACAAGGCAACTGCGGCAGCTGGTTCGGTCGAATCGCACCAGCGCATGACCCTGAGCGGCGCCTGGAAAAAGGAAACGCGCAGCATGCCGCAGGGCGCCTTGTACGTGCCGCTGGCGCAGCCGCGCGCGCGCCTGGTCATGGCGTTGCTGGAACCCCAGGCGCCCGACTCTCTGCTGGCCTGGGGCCGCTTCAATAATGCCTTCGAGCGCAAGGAATACATGGAAGACTACGTGGCCGAGGACGTGGCGCGCCAGATGATGGCGGCCAAGCCGGCCCTGGCGGCCGAATTCAAGGCAAAACTGGCGGCCGATCCCGCCTTTGCCGCCAGTGGCGAGGCACGCCTGGAGTTCTTTGCGCGCCTGCACGACTCGTGGGATGAGCGCTTCAACCTGTATCCGGTCGTGCGTACCGACAGGGCGCCCTGACCCGAATTGTAAGTATTGTTAAATGTGAGTTAATTTCCAGATGGAATGCCGTCATAATGGGCGCCCGGTCAATACATAGAGATTGACCGCTCTTCGTTCACTTATACAAGGGCATTTCATGTTCAAGAAAATCGCATTTGCGGCCGCGCTGGCCGCGCTGTCGTCGGCTGCCATGGCAGCCGACCAGCCTTACTTCTATGCTGGCGGCGACCTGGGCCGCTCAGACTTCCAGAGCTACCGCAGCGAGACCAGCTTTGGCGGCTTCGTCGGCTACCAAATCAACAGCACGTTTGGCGTTGAAGCCGGCTACCGCCGTCTGGCGCACGTTTCGGACGGCGAGTACGACGCAAAACTGAACCAGACCGCCTTGTCCGGGACTGCCAGCATGCCCCTGAATGATGCAGTCACGGTCTATGGCCGGCTCGGCTATGCGCGGGTGAGCCAGAAGGTGAGCAGCGGCCCATACTCCGCCAAAGGGTCGGATAGCGGCGCGCTGTTCGGCGTTGGCTTCAGCTACGCCATCACCCCTGCCGTGGCGGCACGCATTGAAGTTCAGCGCTTGCCGGACGAGACGACCAATTTGAGCACCGGTATCGCCTTCCGCTTCTGATCGTACCTGCCACTTTTGTTCGCCTGCTGCTGCGCGCTGTTGCGCGGGCAGCGGCATTCACCCCTTTTTGAGACCGACACATGTTCAACAAACTGATTATTGCAGCCAGCCTTGCCTTGCTGTCTTCCGCCGCGATGGCAGCTGACCAACCGTATTTCTATGCCGGTGGCGACATCGGTAACACCGACTTCCGCTACGGTGACAAAGAGACCAGCTATGGCGCCTTCGGTGGCTATCAAATCAACCAGAATTTCGCGCTGGAAGGCGCCTACCATCGTCTGGCGTCTGACTCGGAATTTGGGTACGACATCAAGCTGGACCAGATCGCCGTGTCCGCCGTGGCGACCATCCCATTAAGCAATGGGTTCAATGTGTTTGGCCGCCTCGGTTACAGCCACTTGAGCAGCAAGGCCAATTACAGTGACAACGAGTCGTACAAATCCTCCGAAAACAAGCCGCTGTATGGACTCGGCGTAGGGTTCGCCTTCACGCCAAGCATCATGGGCCGCCTGGAGGTGCAAAAGGTGGCGCGGGAAATCACCAACATCAGTGCTGGTGTCGGCTTCCGCTTCTGATTGCCGCTTTGCCAGAAATCAAACCCGCTGCGGCGGGTTTTTTTTCGTCGATTCTGCCCAGCGCTGTTGTACATAGATGACAATCTTGCGTGCGTGGCAAGCCGCTTTTTTGAATCGTGCCATAATTTGTGCCCCGGTCCATACAGCGTTATCGACCGCTCTTGATTAACAACTTTTAAGGGCCTCATCATGTTCAAAAAGTTCGCCATTGCCGCCACTTTTGCCATTGCCTCGTCCGCTGCCATGGCTGCCGACCAGCCGTATTTCTACGCCGGGCTTGACGCCGGCAGCAGCAAGGTCGAAGGTGCCGACCGTGAAACCAGCTACGGCGCCTTTGCCGGTTACCAGATCAACGAAAACTTCGGCATCGAAGCCGGCTACCGCCGCCTGGCCGACACCACCGCGCTGGGCGCCGACCTGACGGTCGACCAGATTTCCCTGTCCGGCATTGGCACTATTCCGCTGAGCAACGGCTTCAGCGTGTATGGCCGCCTGGGCTACAACCGCATCGGCGCCGAAGCGACCATCGGCAACGTCAGCGCCAAGGACCACGAGAACAAGGCCCTGTACGGCATTGGCCTGGGTTACACCTTCAGCCCGACCGTGGCTGGCCGCCTCGAAGTGCAAAAGCCGGACGGCGACATCACCAACATCAGCGCAGGCGTGGCGTTCCGCTTCTGATTGTTCGCAGTGCAGGCATGACCAATCAACCCGCTTCGGCGGGTTGTTTTATTTCTGGATGGTCACGCGGGCATGGCGGTAAGGACAGGAATTGTGTTTGCGATCTGCTAATTCGATACACGCCGGCGTGGCGCGTCGCTTCCAAGGGCAGCCGCCAACCTGTTGTTTTAATGGACAAAAAACGTTGCACAAAGAAAAAGTTCCACGAATTATGCGATAATTTCGCTCCGGTCGCAGTCTCGCTGACCGCGCAACGTTCACAATAAATAAGGCATTTTCATGTTCAATAAAATCGCAATCGCAGCAACCTTTGCTCTTCTGTCGTCGTCGGCCCTGGCCGCTGAACCGCACATGTACGCTGGTGTTGACCTTGGCAGCACCATCATCGACAAGGACCTGTTCGTGAACGCTGACGGCACGCCTGCACTGAAGAGCGACATCAGCCGCATGGGCGCTGGCGCCTTCCTGGGCTACCAGTTCAACCCGTTCATCGCTATCGAAGGCAGCGCCCGTCTGCTGGCTGACACCGAAGTCAACGGCGTTGACGTCAAAGCCGACCAGATCGCTCTGTCCGCAGTTGGCACGATCCCTCTGGGCGAGTCGGGCTTCAGCGTGCTGGGCCGTCTGGGCTACAACCGCGTTTCCCTGCGCGGCAACAACAAGAAATTCACCGAAAACAAGCCAGTGATCGGCATCGGCGCCGCTTACGCCTTCACCCCTGCTGTACAAGGCCGTCTGGAATACCAGCGCCTGTACAAAGAAGTGAGCAACATCAGCGCCGGCGTGGCAGTGAGCTTCTAAGCCCACCCCGTCTTGTAAAAAAACCCGCTGCGTGCGGGTTTTTTTTCGTCTCCGTGCGCAGCGCGCGGCTAGCGCGGCTGCAAGGCAATGGTGCCGGGTGCCGGCGTGGCACAGGGTTCTTCGTCAAACGCGATGTCGCCCAGCGGATTGGCCACGCCATCGGTCTTCAGGTCCTTGAAGCCAAACAGCGACTGGTCCATCAGATGCGAGGGCACCACCGTCGACAGCGAGGAGAAGATGCTCTCGACGCGACCGGGGAATTTTTTCTCCCATTCGCGCATCAAGCCCTTGATCTGCTTGCGCTGCAGGTTTTCCTGAGAGCCGCACAGGTCGCAGGGAATGATCGGGAACTGCTTGACCTCGGCGTAGCGGGTCGAATCCTCTTCCTTCACGTAGGCCATGGGCCGGATCACCATGTGCTTGCCGTCGTCGGAGACCAGCTTGGCTGGCATGCCTTTCAATTTACCGCCGAAAAACATATTCAGGAAGAAGGTTTCCAAAATGTCGTCGCGGTGGTGGCCCAGGGCGATCTTGTTGCAGCCCAGCTCGTCGGCCACGCGGTACAGAATGCCCCGGCGCAGGCGCGAGCACAGCGAACAAGTGGTCTTGCCCTCCGGGATCAGGCGCTTGACGATGCTGTAGGTATCCTGGTTTTCAATGTGGAAGGGGATGCCGAGCTTGCTCAGATAGGCGGGCAGGATATCAGCCGGGAAATTGGGCTGCTTCTGGTCCAGATTGACGGCGATCAGCTCGAACTTGATGGGCGCGCGTTCGCGCAGCGTCATCAGGATGTCCAGCAGGGCGTAGCTGTCCTTGCCGCCAGACAGGCAGACCATCACCTTGTCGCCCTCTTCAATCATGTTGAAGTCGCCGATGGCCTGGCCCACCAGGCGGCACAGACGCTTGTGCAGCTTGTTGTTTTCGTAGGCGACTTTGTCGTCGCTACGCTCCATCACGGCCGTATTCATGCTTCATCCTTGATCTGAAAGACTTCCACACCGACGCCTTCGCAGTCGGGATACACATCCGGTTTCATGGTCGAGACCCGCACCGCCCGCACGCGCGGGTGGGCCAGCATCGAGCGCACCACATCGTCGCACAGGGTCTCCTGCAGGTGCACATGGCCCTGGGCCATGCGGTTGGCGATGGTCACGCGCATGAAGTCGTAGTCGACCACTTCTTCCAGCTGGTCGTCCTTGGGCGTGGACTGGGCCAGCGGGATGTACAGGTCAACGTTGATCAGCACGCGCTGCTCGCCCTTTTTTTCGAAGTCGTGCACACCGATGTTGATCATCACTTCGTAGTTACGCAGGAACAGGCGGCGGCAATCGGTCAGTTTGGGATGGGTCAGGGCGGACAGCATAGAGGCTTTCTAAGGATTTATTTTGCGAGGAACATGACGTCGCGCGGCAGCGGCATCAGGTGCTGGCCGCCGTCGACTAATAAAGTGGTGCCGGTCACGGCGCGCGCGCCGGCAAGGTAGACGACTGCGTCGACGATATCGCCGGCGCGGCTCGACTGGCCCAGCGGGGTGGCCTGGTGGGCCTTGGCGAAACCGGCTTCGGTCTGCTCGCCCGACACCATGGTCAGGCCCGGGGCCACGCCCACCACCCGCACCGTCGGCGCCAGCGCTTGCGCCAGCATGGTGGTGGCCGAATGCAGGGCCGCCTTGGACAGGGTGTAGGACAGATAATCGGGATTGAGGTTGTACAGCTTCTGGTCGAGCAGATTGATCACCACGGCCTGGCTGCCAGGCGGAGTGGCCGCGTGCAGCGCCTGCGCCAGCAAAATGGGCGCCGCCACATTGGCTTGCATGTGGGCCGCCAGCAGGGCCGGCGAAAAATCAGCGGCGCTGTCGTACTCGAACTGGGAGGCGCTGTTGACCACGCAGCCGAGCGTACCCAGGGCCGCGCCAGCCTGCGCCGCCAGCTGCCGTACCTGGGCTTCGTCGGCCAGGTCGCAGGCCAGCGCCACGGCGCGCCGGCCCAGCGCTTCGATCTCGGTCACGGTGTCCAGCGCTTCGGCGCGCGAGTGGCGGTAGTGGACGGCCACGTCCCAGCCGGCGCGCGCCAGGCCCAGGGCGATCTCGCGCCCGAGCCGCTTGCCGGCCCCGGTCACGAGGGCCACTGCGGGCGTGCTGCCTGCTGCGCTGCTACTGGTCTGCTTCAATTGTTGATCCGTCCTGTAATGGCTACAATGCCGACATGTCCCTGCCCCTGCCCGATAGCGACGCGCTGGCCGCGTCCCACGCCCTGCAACGCCAGATTGCCGCCGAAATTGCCGGCAACGGCGGTGCGATCCCGTTTTCCCGCTTCATGGAACTGGCGCTGTATGCGCCAGCGCTGGGCTATTACAGCGGCGGCGCGGCCAAACTGGGCCAGGCCGGCGATTTTACGACCGCGCCCGAGATGTCCGGCCTGTTCGGCGCCACGCTGGCCCGGGTGGCAGCCGCTATTATCGCCCAAAGTGCGCCACACATCCTCGAATTCGGGGCCGGCACCGGCAAACTGGCGCGCGACGTGCTCACCGCGTTGGGCGCGGCCGGGGTCACGCTAGCCCGTTACGACATTCTGGAACTGTCGGGCGAACTGCGCCAGCGGCAGCAGGAAGCACTCAAGGACTTCCCCCAGGTGCGCTGGCTCGATGCGCTGCCGGACGCGTTCAGCGGGGTGGTACTGGCCAACGAGGTGCTCGACGCCATGCCGGTGCAACTGGTGCGCAAGGCCAGCGACGGCTGGCGCGAACTGCTGGTGACGGTGGAGGGGGGCGCGTTTGCCCTGATCGCAGGCGCGCCTGACACGGCCCTGGAAGCGCGGGTGGCGCAGCAGATCCCCGACGCGGCCCTGCTGGAGCCGGGCTACACCACCGAACTGCATCCTGCCGGCTGTGCTTTCATGGCGTCGCTGGCGCGCATGCTCGGTGCCGGCAAGGGCGCTGCCATCCTGCTGGACTACGGTTTCCCAGCGCATGAATACTATCTCGACCAGCGCGTCGGCGGCACCTTGATGTGCCACTACCGGCATCACGCCCACCCGGAACCGTTTTACTTGCCAGGGCTGCAGGACATCACGGCGCACGTGGACTTTACGGCCATGGCGCTGGCAGCCCAGGACGCGGGCGCCGAAGTGCTGGCCTACATGAATCAGGCGGCGTTTCTGCTGGGGGCGGGGCTGGGGGAGCTGATGGCGGCGCTCGATCCGGCCGATGCACTGGCCTACCTGCCACAGGCAAATGCGGTGCAAAAACTGGTCTCGCCCGCGGAGATGGGCGAGTTGTTCAAGGTGCTGGTGGTCGGACACGGGGTGCAGCTGCCCGACGCGCTGGTCCGCGCCGACCGCAGCCACCGCCTGTAGCGGTGGCGCGCGCCCGGGCTATTCGCTGGCGCTGAATTCCACGTCGCCCGCCGGCGCCATCATGGAGGGCGGTTTTTGGCCGGCCACCGCCAGCACGGCGTCCAGCGCGACTTCATCCGGCGGCGCACCTTTGCGGCGCAGCTCGATTAGGCGGCGGCCACTGCTTGGCCACAGCGCCGACGGAATCGAGTACGACTTCCAGCCGGCCAGACTGGTCATCCACTGCGGACGGCCGGTGGACGAGACCAGCGGATAGGGCGGGTGGACCACTTGCATGTCGACTTCACCCCGGTATTTGCCAAACACTTCCGGGTTGCCCACGCGCGTGAGCACAAATGGACCACTGCCGCCGTTCTTGGCCAGCAGCTGCTGATACAGCGGGTGCTCGCCGCTGCCGCCGCCATGCGAGATCATGGTGGCTTGATCGATGGTCAGCGGATCGATGCCGGTGCGCTCGCGCAGATAGCCCGCCATCCAGGTGTCGCCTGCCGCGATGCGTTCGCGCACGTGGTTGGCGCTGGCGTAAATGAAGATACGTGCCTTGGGTTCGCGTGCCAGCACGCGCTTGACCAGATTGTCCACCTGGCCCTGTTCGCGCGCGCTGACGTTGTCATCGGCGCCGAGCCCCAGGCCATCGAACTTGAACTCGTAAGCAATCAGGTGCCAGTTCTGCTGCTGGGCGTCGCGCAAAAAGTTGGCAAAGGTTGGCTCGGCCACATACATGCCGCTGGCCGGGGTCAGGTAGCCTTTGGCCAGCGGATTGTCGCCCAGCGCTTCGACTGCCAGATGGGTAAAGCCGACCTTGCGCAGTTCGCGCGCCAGGCGCATGGCAAAGGCGCGCTGCGCCGGCACATGCTGGGCCTCGTTCAAAATCACCACCTGGCGGTTGCGGGCTTGCTCGACAATGACGCCAACCGCGTCGCGTCCCGTGGTCCAGGCGATCGCGGCACTGTTGCCAGGCGCCGAATTGGCTGCGGTGGCCTGCAGGGCGGCGATCTCGTCGAAGGTGACCATGGCAGCGTCGGGCGCGCCGGTCAGGCTTTGCAAGGTGCCCACGGTTTGCAGCGGGCCGACCAGCTGCTGCTTGAGCGCAGCAGTCGTGCTCTTGCTGCGCTGGGCGGCCAGATTGGCTTCGGCAGCCGTGAGCGCGGCCAGGCGCTCGGACGGCCCGTTTGCATGGGCTGGCGCGGCGGCCAGCAGTGCGCCGGCGATCAGGGTAAGAACCAGAGGGGAGCGCATGGGTTTCCTTGCTTGCAAAAAGTGCAAACATAGCAGCTCGGGCGTTGAAACACAATCGTGCACTGCTTTAAAAGCATTGCCATGTGGCTATAATTTGACGCGGGCGCAACGCCGGGATCGCGTCCGCATCGGCTATCATGCAAGAAACCGCCCCCTGACCCGAACGCCATGGCCAAGATCCACACGCATTATGACAACCTGAAAGTGGCGCGCAAAGCGCCGCAGGAAGTCATTCGTGCGGCCTACAAGGCGCTCAGCCAGAAATACCATCCTGACAAAAATCCGGGCGACGAAAAAGCGGCGCGCATCATGGCCATTCTCAACAGCGCCTATGGCACCTTGTCGGACCCGCTGCGGCGGCGCGAACACGATGACTGGATTGCGGCCGAGGAGTGGGAGATCGCGTGGCTGGAAAGCACCCACGCCGAGGACCGCGAATTGCTCAACCATGAAATCGGCAGCGTTCCCCACGAGGAAGCAGTGCCGGCCGTGGCGCCGGGGGCGGCGCGGCGCTGGTGGCTGGCGCTGGCGCTGGGTGTGCTGCTGGGCGCCGCCGGCAGCGCCCTGGTGCTGCACGACACACTGGTGCCCGGCGCGCTGGCGCGGGCCCTGGGCGCGAAACCGGACCCGGCACCCGTCATCGTGCCAGCGGCCACGCCGCCACGCCCGCCGGCACCGCCGGTGGAAGCCGATGCGGCCGACAGCTGGGCGGTCGGCCAGCCTCAGCAGCCAGACAGTGCCCCCGCGCCGGAAGTGCGCGCACTGGCTGTCACCCAACTGGTAATCCCCACCCGGGCCCCCGACTGCGAGCGTGAACTGCACACGCTGGTGGCGCCCAATGGCGAACGCTGGCCGGTGCAATCCGGATATATCGATGGCTTCCCGCGCGAAAACCAGGGCAGCGCCATGCAAATCCTGGTCGACAATTCAAGCAATGGCTCGCCCGTGCTCGTGAAAGTGATCGACATGGCGCGCCACAGCAATGTGCGCCATGTGTATGTGCAGGCGCACGATACCTTTACCGTCGATGACCTGTCTGTGGGCAAATACGAAGTGCGCTACCAGAACATCAGCGTGGGTGGCACGCGCGAAGATTGCCTGGTGCGGCGCAAGGCCGCCGCCTCGGACCCGATGGCGCAAGTAGCGCCTTAGCGCAGCGCCTCAAGCGGCGAGATTGTCGATCAGCCCCATCTCGCCGGACGACATCAGCTTGTCGATGTCGACCAGAATCAGCATGCGTTCGTCGATGGTTCCCAGTCCGATCATGTAGTCGGAATTGAAGGCCGTGCCCATTTCAGGCGCCGGCTTGATCTGGTCGGCCGAGAGGGTGGTCACGTCGGACACGCTGTCGACCACCATGCCCATGATGCGCCCGCCAATGTTGAGAATGATGACCACGGTGAACTGGTCGTACACCGGCTCGCCCAGCTTGAACTTGATGCGCATGTCGATCACCGGAATGATGATGCCGCGCAGATTGATGACGCCCTTGATGAATTCCGGCGCATTGGCAATGCGCGTGACCGCTTCGTAGCCGCGGATTTCCTGGACCTTCAGAATATCGATCCCGTATTCTTCCGAGCCAAGTGTGAACGCAAGGAACTCGTGGCCGGCGGCATCTTTGGCGGTGGCGGAAGCTTGCATGATGGTCTCTCCTTATTGTAAGAACAAGGTTGCATGGCAGCGCAGGGGCAGACCTGGCTAGCCTACCAGAGTCCGGGGCGAAACACGAGTCTGACAGTGTTGCCAGTCCGCAAAATAAGAAGTCGGAAAGCTAGACTTGGGTGATACTTTGTTTATAATAAAAATGTGAAATTGGCAGCGCTGATGTGACAGTCGCTGCCCGGTCCGTCAGAAAAATAGATGCCGTATCACCGCCCCGGATGCAGCGTGGCAGTGACGCCGCCTCGTCAATCGCATGGCGCCCGCAGTCCGTTCCGGTGCGCCTGTTAGGAGCCTGTATGACCGACCTTACCGCCGAAGCCGACGACAACTGGCTTCTGGACGAAGATGACGACGCCGGCGCCGGCGTGCAGCCGGCCATCGACCAGCGCCTGTGGCGCGTGCTCATTGTCGACGACGATGTCGACGTCCACGCGGTCACCCGCCTGGCGCTGCGCAACGTCAGCTTCAAGGGCCGCGAGCTGGAACTGTATTCGGCCTACAGCGGGGTGGAAGGCTACCAAATTCTGCGCGACACGCCTGACATTGCCCTGGTGCTGCTGGACGTGGTGATGGAAACCGATGACGCCGGCCTCATTCTGGCGCGCCGCATCCGCGAAGAACTGAATAATCAAATCGTGCGCGTGGTGCTGCGCACCGGCCAGCCGGGCCAGGCGCCCGAGCAGCGCGTGATCATCGAATACGACATCAACGATTACAAGGCCAAGACCGAGCTCACCACCCAGAAGCTGTTCACCACCGTCATTTCGGCCCTGCGCGCTTACGAAAGCTTGATGATGCTCGAGCGCAGCCGCATTGGCCTGGGCAAAATCCTGGCCGGCGCCACCAATCTGTACCAGATCCATTCGCTGCGTGAATTTGCTTCGGGTGTGCTGAACCAGGTGAGCGCGATTCTGGACGTGGGCGCCGATGGCGTGCTGTGCGTGATGTCGGCCGAAGGCGGCGACCCCACGGTGGTGGCCGCCACTGGCAGCTACGCGCCGCTGGCCGACAACGAAGTCATGCCGGCCGAGCACGCGCTGCTGCCGGCCATTCACAAAGCGTTTGAAGAAAAACACAGCCAGTTCGAGCATCCCGCCAATGTGTTGTTCATTCACACCATGGAAGGGCGCGAGCTGTGCATCTCGGTCACGCCGCCCTGGCCGCTGGCTGCGATCCAGCGCGATTTGCTGGAAGTGTTTTGCGAACGCATTGCCGCCGCCTTCGACAATCTGTACATGTTTGGCCAGCTGCGCAAGGCTCAGGAAGCCACCGTGGTGGCGCTGGCCGATCTGGCCGAGTTCCGCGACCATGGCACCGGCGGCCATGTGCGCCGCGTGCAGAACCTGAGCTCGCAGATTGCCGAGCGCATGGCCGAACGCAATGTGGACGACCCGGAACTGACGCCCCAGCTGCTGGAAATGATCGGCCTGGCCAGCATTCTGCATGATGTGGGCAAGGTCTCGACGCCGGACCAGGTCTTGCTAAAACCAGCCGCCCACACTCCCGAGGAACGGCGCGTCATGCAGACGCACGCGCAGATCGGACGGGCCATTCTGGAACGTGCTTCCAAAATGGTGGACGGGGTCAGCTACCTGACGTACGGCGCCATGATTGCGGGCGGTCATCACGAGCATTTTGATGGTTCCGGTTATCCGCATGGCGCCAGCGGGCGCGCCATTCCGCTGTGTGCGCGCATCGTGGCCGTGGTCGACGTGTTTGACGCACTGCTGCATCGCCGCCCCTACAAGGAACCCTGGCCTTACCTCGATGTGGTGTCCTACATCCGCGAACGGCGCGGCACCCAGTTCGATCCGGACGTGGTCGACGCGCTGCTCGACGTGATCGAGCGCAGCCCGCCGGCGCCGGCGGAAGGGCACTGAGGCCGCGCTCCCGGCCGGCCCTATCTTGCTAAGCGGAATTGCCCTGACGGATGGTCGGGGCATACTATACTCAGGCGACCCAGGCGTGACTGCGCAGCCAAGGAACACCAGCAATGAGTGAACTCGACGGACTCTCGGCATTGATTATCGAGCCCCATGTGGGCATGCGCGCGAGCATCCATAACATGCTCAATCTGTGCGGGCTGAGCAAAATCGAAGATGCGGCCGAATCGAGCGGGGCAATTCGCCAGGTGACCTCGCGCCCGTTCGACATGATCTTGTGCGAATACGATCTCGACGGCGGCCAGGACGGCCAGCAGCTGCTCGAGGACATGCGCCACCACAAGCTCATTTCCTTGTCGACCATGTTCTTTATGGTCACTGCCGAAGGCAATTTCAGCAAAGTCATCAGCGCGGCCGAGCTGGCCCCCACCGATTACATTCTCAAACCCTTTACGGCGGACCGCTTGCTTGAGCGGATCGCGCGTGCCCTGGGAAAGCGCTCGGCCTTCCTGCCGGTCTATCATCTGATGGATCTGGGCAATCAAACTGCGGCGATTGCCGCCTGTGTCGAGGGCGTGAGCCGTCATCCGCGTTACGCCATTGACTTCATGCGCCTGCGCGCCGAGCTGCACCTGGTGCTGGGCCAGACTGACGAGGCCGAAGCCATTTTCCAGCAACTGGTCGACGCCCGCCAGATCGGCTGGGCGCGGCTTGGCCTGGCCAAGACCCTGTTCCTGCGCGAACGCTACGCGGAGGCGCGCGCGATCCTGGAAGCCCTCATTGACGGGAACAAGCGTTTTGTCGATGCCTACGACTGGCTGGCGCGCACCCTCGCTGCCATGGGTGAATTGCCGGCGTCGCAAGCAGTGCTGGCCGAAGCCGTGGCGGTGTCGCCGCATGCGGTGCGGCGCCTGCGCAAGCTGGGCGAAGTGGCGCTGGAAACAGGGGACACCGATACCGCCGAGCGCGTGCTCAAGCAAGTGGTCAGCAAGGCCAAGTATTCGGCCTTTCGCGATCCGGAAGACCATGTGCGGCTGGTCCAGACCCTGATCAAGAAGGGCGACCCGGTGCAGGCCGCCGCCGTGATCCGCGATCTCGACAAGTCGATGGCGGGCCAGCGCCATGTGGGTGCCTGCAGCGCCATTTCCTCGGCCATGGTGCACGAATTCACGGGCAACGAAACGCGTCTGGCCGAATCCTTGAACACGGCCCTGGCTGCCTGCAAGGATAGCCCGGGGTTGTCGTCCGAGGTCAAGCTGGAACTGGCGCGCAACTGTCTGAACAACAATATGGAAGAGGGCGCTGCCGACGTCATGCGCGACGTGATGCGCAATGCTTCCAACAATGCCGCCATGGCGCGCGCCATGCGCGTGTTCGAAGAAGCGGGGCGGGGCGACCTGGCCGACGCCCTGGCGCAGGAAAGCAAGCAGGCCGTGGTCGAGCTGGTGGCGGCCGGCGCCAACAAGGCCAAGGAAGGCGATTACCGCGGCGCGGTCACGCTGATGATCGATGCGGTCGACCAGTTGCCCGACAATCCGCAAGTGGTCTTCAATGCGGCTGTGGCGGTGCTCAAGTGTCTGGAAAATATGGGCTGGGAAGACAAGCTGGGCCAGTACGCGCGGACCCTGATCGACAGCGTGCGCCGGCTCGACCCGCTCAATCCCAAGCTGCCGGCGCTGGCCGGCTTGCATCAAACCATTCTGGCAAAATATGACAAGGGCGCGCGCCTGAAGACGGCGTAGCAGCCCACACGAGACGATCATGGCAAATCCAGCACAACCTCCCGCACCACCAGGGCCGTCCGTCGAACCGCGCAAGGTGCGCGCGGCGCTGCTGAAAAAAGTCTGCGGTGACGAGGAAATGTTCGCGCTGGGCAGTTCGGTGGCGCGCGTGGTGCAAATGGCTTCGTCGGATGACCAGGGCACCCACGATCTGGCCTACTACGTGCTGTCGGATGCGGCCCTGACACAGCGCATTTTGCGCTTGTCGAATACAGCCCAGTACCGCACCGCCTCGGGCACGAACGTGACCACCATTTCGCGTGCCATTTCCCTGCTGGGCTTTGACAACGTCAAGACCACGGCGCTGGCCATGCTGCTGGTCGATGCGCTATCGAACAGCGCCCACGC
The DNA here is from genome assembly GCF_900129765.1 of Massilia sp. CF038. GTDB lineage: Bacteria > Pseudomonadota > Gammaproteobacteria > Burkholderiales > Burkholderiaceae_D > Telluria_A. Next base: position 2,084 of record NZ_FQWU01000003.1, on the reverse strand, counting down.
CAAGGCCGTCATGGTCGAGCTGCAAGCAGCCTTGTGCGCCAGCCTGGTGGGGCGTGAAATGGCGCGCCACAGTTTTTACCAGGGCGCCGAAGAAGCCTCGATCGGGGCCTTGTTCAAGAACCTTGGACCCTTGCTGGTGGCCTCACACGAACCGGACCGCTACCGCGAAATCAATGCGCTGTTGGTGGGCAACGCACACACCCTTGCCCAGGCCGCGCAAATGATCCTGGGCTGCAGTTACGAAACCCTGTCAGAAGCGGTGCTGGCCGAGTGGAACATCCCGGATGTGCTGATACGCACGCTGGCGCCTTTCCCTGCCGGTACGCTGAAAGTGGCGGCCAACCGTGGTGAGTGGATGCGCCAGGTGGCCTCGTTCAGTATCGATGTGGCACGCCTGATGGCACGCTCCAGCGACCCCAAGAGCAGCAATGAAGCGCGTGCACTGCTGGTGCGTTATGGCGCCGCACTCGACCTCGACAATGACGCCATGGCGGCCCTGTTCGAGACCGTACAGGGGGAGATGGATACCCTGCTCGAGAGCATGAACATGAAGCCCACGCCGATCGTGGAAGACGAGCCTGATGCGCTGGGCGGCTTGCCGAATGTGCTGCTGCTGGCGACCATGGGCGGCGGCGAAGCGGCCCCGGTGGGATTTCATCCCAGTGGCAAGCCGCTCAATGCACGTGATCTGCTGCTGGCCGGCGTGCAGGATGTGACGCAGATGCGGGCGGCGGGCAAGAGCAAGGTGAATGACGTCATTCTTGCGGTTCTTGAAACCTTGTACACCAGCATGGGCTTTCGCTTCGCGACCGTGTGCCTGAAAGATCCTCGCAGCGGACAGTACCGGGCGCGGGTGGCGTTTGGCGAAGCGCATGCGGAGCGCCAGGCCCGGTTTGCTTTTCCGCTTGAAAGCTCGCGCGATCTGTTTCACCTGGCCATGGAAAATGATGCGGACCTGATGATTGCCGACGCGGCCACGCCCAAGATCCGCGATTTGCTGCCGGCCTGGCACCGCCAGCTGCTGCCCGACGCCAAAAGCTTCATCGTGTTGCCGCTGGTGGTGGGCAAGTTGCAGCTGGGCCTGTTCTACGCCGACCGCACCGAGCTGGCGCCGGAGGGTGTGCCGGCTGATGAAACCGCCTTGATCAAGGCGCTAAAAGGCCAAGTCTTGGTGGCGCTCGCTCCATAGCTACCTCGTCCTCGCGAAGGCGGGGACCTATACCACGCCGCCGAAGTTGTTCAGGGTGCTATAGGCCCCCGCCTCCGCGAGGGCGATGTGTGGCCGCAGCACCACGCCCACCCCAAAAATATTTTCCACCCATTTTTCACCTTTTGCTTTAACCCCCTTGCACTCTGTCGCAGCCCCCGGTTACAATTACGCCCCGAAGCAAGACGTCAACGGATCTGCGCAAGCGGATCAGCAAATATAGTTGACAGTTTTTTGTGCTTGCTTCATACTCTGCGGTTCCTCGCGGAGGGGTGGCCGAGTGGTTAAAGGCGACAGACTGTAAATCTGTTCTCTATGAGTACGCTGGTTCGAATCCAGCCCCCTCCACCAAGATATTGCAGGAATGTTTGAGTTGGTGAAGTTGTAAAGTGTCTGAGAAGACAGTCCTCGCGGGTGTAGCTCAATGGTAGAGCAGAAGCCTTCCAAGCTTACGACGAGGGTTCGATTCCCTTCACCCGCTCCAGACGTTCTCGCAATGCGCTGTTAATTCATCGCAAAAAATAGCCCTTTTAGCTCAGTGGTAGAGCACTCCCTTGGTAAGGGAGAGGCCACGTGTTCAATCCACGTAAAGGGCACCAGAATTCGCAACATCGCTGGTCGCAGTAATTTCAAGACAGTCAGGCGTGTGCCTGGTAATCGTTAAAAATCGTTAGGAGTCTAAAATGGCAAAAGGTAAATTCGAACGGACCAAGCCGCACGTCAACGTCGGTACCATCGGACACGTTGATCACGGCAAGACCACCCTGACTGCAGCTATCGCTACCGTTCTGTCGAAGAAATTCGGCGGCGAAGCTAAAGCATACGACCAGATCGATGCAGCACCAGAAGAAAAAGCACGCGGCATTACCATCAACAC
>NZ_FQWU01000001.1 GCF_900129765.1 Massilia sp. CF038 | reverse complement strand
CACTGGATGGTCGGCGTCATCAAGTCCGGAACCAGATTCGATCCGCAGCTAGCGCTTGCAAAACTCTAGCTGACACAGTATCTGCGAAGGCGGGGACCCATAGCACGCTGAACAACTTCGGCGATGTGGTATGGGTCCCCGCCTTCGCGAGGACGATGTCAGCTCTTATAATAGGCGGTTGCACTTTCTATTCTCGAGGCCCCAATGAACAAAACAGATCTGATCGAATTTATCGCCAAGTCGGCCGACATCTCCAAAGCCTCCGCCACGCGCGCCCTCGACGCCGTGCTCGAAGCCGTCACCACCAGCTTGCAGAACAACGAACCCGTCACCCTGGTGGGCTTCGGCACCTTCTCGGTTGGCGAGCGCGCGGCCCGTACCGGCGTCAATCCGCGCACCAAGGAAGTGCTCAACATCGCAGCAGCGAAAGTTCCCAAATTTAAAGCTGGCAAAGCGCTCAAAGATGCAGTAAACTAATTGCCTTCGGTGAGGTGACAATCACCGGAGAATGTTTGGCAGGCCCAGGTTGTGACAGACTCGGGCGCTTAGCTCAGTTGGTAGAGCGGAGCCCTTACAAGGCTTAGGTCGGGAGTTCGAGCCTCTCAGCGCCCACCACCAAACATGCAGTACCCGTATTTTTTAGGAGCGGTAGTTCAGTTGGTTAGAATACCGGCCTGTCACGTCGGGGGTCGCGGGTTCGAGTCCCGTCCGCTCCGCCAAAAAATACCCAAATTCAGGAGTGGTAGTTCAGTTGGTTAGAATACCGGCCTGTCACGTCGGGGGTCGCGGGTTCGAGTCCCGTCCGCTCCGCCAGCTTAGAGTAGTAAGGAGTGTTTCCCCTGCGGGAAACACGGTTGGGACTCGAAGGGATTTCCCTACGAGGAAATCCGCGGCCTGCAAAGTGCAGGCGAGTCCCGTCCGCTCCGCCAGCTTAGAAGAAAAGGGCGAACGAGAGTTCGCCTTTTTTTTCGTTTGCGTTTTAACTGCGTTTTTTTATCGAATGGCAAACCATGTTTGATTTTGTTCGTACACACAAGAAATGGATGCAGATCCTGCTGGCACTGTTGATCGTGCCGTCGTTCGTGGTGGTCGGTGTTAGCAGCTATGGCAGCGGTGGTGGTGCGGCCAACGAAGTAGCCAACGTCGGTGGCCAAAAAATCACCCAGCAGCAGTTCGATGAAGCGCAACGCCGCTATATCGATAACGCACGTGCCCAGATGGGCGAACGCTTCGATCAAAAAGAATTCGAATCCGCAGAAGCGAAGCGCTTCATCCTCGACAAACTGGTCGAGAATGCCGCCATCGACGCCGAAATCAAGAATAGCCACATGACCGTTGGCGACGCTTCCATTCAAAAGAACATCAGCGAAGTCCCGTCGTTCCGCAAGGCCGACGGCAGCTTCGATCTGGACAAGTACAAAGCACTGCTGGGCGCACAAAACATGTCGCCCCTGCAGTATGAACACCAGATCCGCACCGAGCTGACCAAGCGTCAGCTGGGTTCGGCGCTGCCAGGCACCGCATTTGTGCCGCGCAGCCTGGCAACACGCCTGTCCGACCTGGGTGCCCAGGAACGTGAAGTGCAGGAAGTGCTGTTCAAGGCTGCCGATTTTGCCGACCAGGTCAAAGTCACCGATGACATGGTCAAGGCTTACTACGACAAGAACGCCACGCTGTTCCAGGCGCCCGAGCAGGTGAAAGTTGAGTACGTGGTGCTCAACGCTGGCGTGGTGGAAGGTCTGATCGCGATCAGCGACGCTGACGCGCAGAAGGTGTACGACGCCTCGAAGGACAAGTTCACCGCCAAGGAAACGCGCGCTGTGAGCCACATCCTGGTCGCCAAAAAAGATGCAGCAGCCGACAAGGCCAAAGCTGAAGCCCTGCTGGCTGAAGTGCGCAAGGCGCCAGCGAGCTTCGCTGCAGTCGCTAAAGCCAAGTCGGACGATCCTGCGTCGGCGGAACAGGGCGGCACTCTCGGCTCGATCACCGTCGGCGGCGAAGCATCGCTGGCCAGCGCGGAAGTCGAAGCGGCAGCAGCAAAGCTGAAAGAGGGCGAGGCTGAATTGGTGCAGTCGGAATTCGGCTATCACATTGTGACGGTCACCAAGATCAACCCGGCCGCCATCAAGCCATTTGAAGCAGTCAAGGGCGAGATCGTCGCCGAGCTGAAAAAGGCGCAGATGTCGAAGAAGTATTCGGAGTTGGCCGAGCAGTTCACCAACATCGTCTACGAGCAGTCGGATAGCCTGAAGCCTGTCGCTGACAAGCTCAAACTGCCGATCCAGACGATTGACAACCTGAAGCGCGATACCAAGGCCGGTCCGGATTCGCCGCCGGTGTACAGCGCCAAGTTCCTGAAGGCGATCTTCTCGAATGACGCACTGAAAAACAAGCGCAATACCGAAGCCGTTGAAGTGGCACCAGCGACCCTGGTTGCAGGCCGCGTCGTCGACTACAAGCCGGCCGCCAAGCGTCCGCTGGCCGAAGTGGCTGATGCGATCCGTAAAACTGTCGTCGAAGAGGAAGCCGAGAAGCTGGCCCGCAAAGCAGGCGAAGCGAAGATCGCTGCTGCCAAGGCCGCAGGCGATGCGGAAGGCTTTGGTGCCACCAAGTCGATCAGCCGTAACAAGCAGCCGGAAGTCGCATCTGCTGCGGTGAATGATCTGATGAAGGCCGACGTGACCAAACTGCCGGCGTACGTGGGTGTGAACCTGCCAGGCGTGGGTTATGGCGTGTACCGCATCAACAAGGTGACCCAGCCTGCCGAGACAGATCTGGCGCGCCGTGGCATGGAACGTCAGCAGTTTGACGGCATGGTGGCGCAGCAGGAGTCGTATGCTTACCTGAACGCGCTCAAGACCAAGGCCAAGACCAAAGTCAGCGACAAGCCGTTGACCAAGACGGCTGACGCGGTGGAGTAATCCGCAGCGGTCGAATAAAAAACCGGTGACTCTCGCGAGCACCGGTTTTTTTTCGTCCCGAAACCGCACATCGCCCTCGCGAAGGCGGGGGCCTATGCCACTTATCCGAATTCGGCAAGGTGCTATGGGCCCCCGCCTTCGCGAGGGCGATGTAGTAGCGGTTCGGGTGACTGGCCGCGGCGAAGTAATCGGCAGCGCGGAATAAAAAAACCGCACATCGCCCTCGCGGCGGCGGGGGCCCATGCCACCTATCCGAATTCGGCAAAGTGCTATAGGCCCCCGCCTTCGCGAGGGCGATGTAGTAGCGGTTCGGGTGACTGGCCGCGGCGAAGTAATCGGCAGCGCGGAATAAACAAACCGCACATCGCCCTCGCGGCGGCGGGGGCCTATGCCACCTATCCGAATTCGGCAAGGTGCTATAGGCCCCCGCCTTCGCGAGGGCGATGTAGTAGCGGTTCAGGTGTTTGGCCGCGGCGAAGTAATCGGCAGCGCGGAATAAACAAACCGCACATCGCCCTCGCGGCGGCGGGGGCCTATGCCACCTATCCGAATTCGGCAAGGTGCTATAGGCCCCCGCCTTCGCGAGGGCGATGTATCAGCGGTTCAGGTGTGTGGCCGCGGCCAGGAAATCATCCTTGCCGATATCGCCCAGCTCCACGAGCTCCGCTTCGTTAAAGCGCACGAAATTGCGGTCAATCGAACGCAGATAGGCCGGGTCGTAATGCTCCACCAGCAGCTGATCCACCAGCTCCGGCATCCGTCCGCCATTGGCCATCTCGTGCCATGCATTGATCTTCTCGCGGCCGTGCAGCTTGACCAGACAGTCCAGCTGCGCGTTGAGTATGTCCGGACTGGCGGTAAAGTGCTGGTAGTCCTCCATCAGCAGCCGCACCCGGTCAGGACGCGACAGCGCCAGCGAGATGCACGGCGAGCGCCGCATCTTGTCCATCAAGGCATCGGGCACGCGCAACTGGCCCACCTTTTTGCTCTCGGACTCCACAAACACCGGGCGCGCCGGATCGAAACGGCGCAGGGCATCCCAGATCGTTGTCTCGAACATTTTTTGCGACGGCTGCGGGCAGCTGGGCAGACTGCCCAGAACCGATCCGCGGTGGGCCGCCAACTGCTCCAGATCGAGCACCTGGGCGCCGACCGAGGCCAACACCTCCAACAGGCGGCTCTTGCCACTGCCGGTCGTGCCGCACACCACCTTGAACTCCACCTGCGGCGCTTCCAGCAGGGTTTCACTGACGTGAGCCCGATAGGCTTTGTAGCCGCCGTCAAGCTGCACCACGGGCCAGCCGATGCGCGCCAGGATATGCACCATCGACCCGCTGCGGTTACCGCCGCGCCAGCAATACACGAGCGGGCGCCATTCGCGCGGCTTGTCCAGCCACAGCGTCTCGATGTGCCGCGCGATGTTTTTTGCTACCAGTGCCGCGCCCACCTTCTTCGCTTCAAACGCGCTGTCCTGCTTGTACATGGTCCCAACGCGGATCCGCTCGGCGTTATCGAGCACCGGGCAGTTGATGGCGCCGGGCAGATGATCAAGCGCGTACTCCGCCTCGCTGCGCGCATCGATGATGCAGTCGAACTGGTCGAGCTGCGGCAGCACATGGCTGAAGTTCAGCAGTTCCGGATACTTCATCGGGCTTTGACCATCGGGGCAAACTGCGGCCAGATATTGGCCAGAATGATGGGGTGGGCCTCGGCATTCGGGTGCAGGCGGTCTGCCTGGAACAGCTTGGGCTTGTCGGCCACGCCCTCCAGCATGAACGGCACCAGTGGCGACTTGTATTGACCGGCCAGGTTTTTGTACATACCGAAGAAGCGTTCGGTGTAGTCGCGCCCATAATTGGGCGGCATGCGCATGCCGATCAGCAGCACGCGCGCACTGTTCTTTTGCGATTGCTCGATCATGGCGCGCAGATTGGCTTCGGCCGCCCTGACAGGCTGGCCCCGCAAGCCGTCGTTGGCCCCAAGCTCGATCACCACCACGTCAGGCTTGTGCTGGCCCAGCAGGGCAGGCAGGCGCGCACGCCCGCCGCTGGTGGTTTCGCCGCTGATGCTGGCATTGACAACCTTGGCGTCGATTTTTTCCTGCTTGAGTTTTTGCTCGAGCAGGGCGACCCAGCCATTGCCGCGCGCCAGGCCGTATTCGGCCGACAGGCTATCGCCCAGCACAAGCACGGTTTTTGGTGCAGAATGGGCGCTCGCTGATACGGCAAGCATGAACAGGCCGCCAATCGCCCAACTCTTGAGATTAATTTGCATGCGTGACATCCCTGAAGCTTCCAAAAGTTACGTTTCCGATAGCAATAAGTCGGCGCCCGCCATCGAGGTCATCGACTTGTCGAAGCGGGTGGCCGACGCCAGCGGCGAGCTGACCATCCTGCATAGCGTCGATTTTACAGTGCAAGCTGCCGAGACGCTTGCCATTGTGGGCGCCTCGGGATCGGGCAAATCGACCCTGCTGGGTTTGCTGGCCGGGCTGGACAGCCCCTCCAGCGGCAAAGTCATCCTCGGTGGCCAGGATATTTTTGCGCTCGACGAAGATGGCCGCGCCAGTCTGCGCAAGGCCAGGCTGGGCTTTGTGTTCCAGTCCTTCCAGCTGCTGGCACACCTGAATGCGCTGGAAAACGTCATGCTGCCGCTGGAGTTACGTGGAGACGATGGAGCGAAAGACAAGGCCGCCGCCATGCTGGAGCGGGTCGGCTTGTCCAGCCGCCTGAAACACTATCCCAAGTATTTGTCCGGCGGCGAGCAGCAGCGTGTGGCGCTGGCGCGGGCCTTCGTGACCGAGCCGCCCTTGCTGTTTGCCGACGAACCGACCGGCAGTCTGGATGCCGCCACCGGTGAAGCTGTTATTCAGCTCATGTTTGAACTCAATCGCGAGCGCGGTTCGACCCTGGTGCTGGTTACGCACGACCCTTCCATTGCAGCCCGCTGCGGGCGCACCATCACGATCGCTGCCGGGCGTATTGTCTGATCAGTTGATTGAACACGGTGCGGATTGCCGGCGCCAGTTCGCCGGCAGTCAGTCCGACCGGACCCACGCCTTGCGCGACCAGCAGGTCCGCCGCCGCCCCGTGCATCCATACCGCGCCCAGCGCCGCTTCCCACGCCGTCCAGCCCTGCGCCAGCAAGGCACCGCACAGGCCTGCCAGCACGTCGCCGGTGCCGCCGGTGGCCAGGCCCGGGTTCCCGGTTGGATTGATCACGGCGGCGCCGTCGGGGTCTGCAATCACGCTGCCTGAACCCTTGAGCACCACCACCGCCTGAAAGCGCGCTGCCATTTCGCGCGCAGCGGCCAGGCGGTCGCCCTGGATCACGGCCGTGGTCACGCCCAGCAGGCGCGCCGCCTCAAGCGGGTGGGGCGTGAGGACGGTGGCAGCTTGACGCTGCGCGAGGTGACCCTGCAAATCCAGACTGGCCGCCACCAGATTGAGTGCATCGGCGTCGAGCACCAGCGGCGCCATGCTGTCGAGCGCCTTGACCAGCACCCGGATGGCCGCGGCCGAATCACCCATGCCGGGGCCGGCCACCAGCGTGCTGTCGGTGCCTGCAAAGCCGGCGGCCGCGCGGAACATGATCTCCGGATGGGCGCTGTCGAACGCGGCGCCGGGGTCGATGGCCGCCACGAACACGCGGCCGGCGCCGGCAAACAGCGCGCTGCGGGCCGCCAGCACGGGCGCACCGGCCATGCCGGCAGCCCCGCCCAGAATGGCCACGTCGCCAAAGCTGCCTTTGTGGCTGTTGTGGCGGCGCGCTGTCAGCCGCGATGCAAACGGCTGCGCACTGCCCAGGTGAGCGCTGGACGCGGGCACAAGCGCCGTATCGATGCCGAGCGATGCCACCAGAATGTCGCCGGCCACATCGCGCCCGGCAAAGGTGTGCAAGCCCGGCTTGTCGCCAATGAAGGTGATGGTGCGGGTGGCTTCGATGGCCACGCCGTCAGGACCGATCACGGCGCCACTGTCGGCATCCAGGCCGCTGGGCACGTCCAGCGCCAGTACTGGACAATCCCAGTCATTGATGGCCAGTGCCAGCGCGCGCGCGGCGCCCGCCAGCGGCCGTGCGAGGCCGATGCCGAACAGGCCATCGACCACCAGCGCCCATTCACCGTGAGCGGGCAGGGCGTCCACGAAGCGGGCGGCGCTGGCCCGCGCCCGCGCCAACGCATGCGCTGTCTCGGCCGATATCGTGCCCTCGCCAGGCAAATGCAGCACAGCGACTTCCACCCCGGCCTGCGACAGATTGGCGGCCGTTTCCAGCGCGTCACCGCCATTATTGCCCGGTCCTGCCAGCAGCAGCACGCTGCCGTTGCCCGCCATGTCGAGCGCGGCGGCAGCGGCGGCCAGGCCGGCGCGCTGCATCAGGCTGCCAGCCGGGAGGCTGGCCGCGGCGGCTTGTTCAATGCCGCGAATTTCGGCAACGCTGTAAAGTGGTGTCATCGTCACTATTTCCACATAAAATTTTGAAGCTGCGGCACTACAATAGCGCACACCTACCAGCTTGAGGCATGCATATGGATTGGCAATTCTGGATCGACCGGGGCGGCACTTTTACCGACATCGTGGCGCGCAAACCTGACGGCACTCTGCAAACACATAAGTTGCTGTCGGAAAATCCAGAGCAATACCAGGATGCGGCCGTGGCCGGCATTCGTCACCTTCTGGGACTTGCCCCAGGTGATCCCGTGCCAGTGGGCACCATTGAAGCAGTGAAAATGGGCACCACGGTGGCCACCAACGCACTGCTGGAACGCAAGGGCGAGCGGACTGCACTGGCGATCACGCGCGGCTTTCACGACGCACTGCGCATAGCCTACCAGAACCGGCCACGCCTGTTTGACCGCCACATCGTGCTGCCCGAACTGCTGTACAGCGAGGTGGTGGAAATCGACGAACGCGTGGGCGCCCATGGCGATGTCATCACGGCGCTGGACGAAGCAGCCACCGCCGCCGCGCTGCAAGGGCTGTACCAGCGTGGCTTGCGCTCGCTGGCCATCATCTACATGCATGGCTACCGCTACAGCGCGCACGAAGCGGCCACCGAGCGCATTGCGCGCGCCATCGGGTTTACCCAAATCTCGGTGTCGCACAAAGTCAGCCCCATGATGAAGCTGGTGGCGCGCGGCGACACCACCGTCGTCGATGCCTACCTGTCTCCCATTCTGCGCCGCTATGTGGAGCAGGTGGCAGGACAGCTACCGGATGTGAACCTGCAGTTCATGCAGTCCAACGGCGGCCTGACCAACGCCCATACCTTCCAGGGCAAGGACAGCATTCTGTCCGGCCCCGCGGGTGGCATCGTCGGCATGGTCCGGGCCAGCCAGCTGGCCGGCTTTGAGCGCGTGATCGGCTTCGATATGGGCGGCACCTCGACCGACGTCTCGCATTTTTCGGGCGAATTCGAACGCGTGTTCGAGACCCAGGTCGCCGGTGTGCGCATGCGCGCGCCAATGATGAGCATTCATACGGTGGCTGCCGGCGGCGGCTCGATCCTGCACTTCGACGGCAGCCGCTATCGCGTCGGTCCCGACAGTGCAGGGGCCAATCCGGGGCCAGCCAGTTACCGTCGCGGCGGGCCCCTTGCCGTGACCGACTGTAACGTCATGGTCGGTAAAATTCAGCCCGCGCATTTCCCCAAGGTGTTCGGGCCGGATGCCAGCCAGGCGCTCGATCCGCAGGCGGTGCGCGACAAGTTCGAGGCCATGGCGCGCGAGATCGGCGCCGCCACCGGCACCACACCGGCGCCGGAAGCGGTGGCGGAAGGCTTTATCCAGATCGCCGTTGGCAATATGGCCAATGCGATCAAGCAGATCTCGGTGCAGCGTGGCCACGACGTGACCGAATATGTGCTGACCAGTTTCGGTGGCGCCGGCGGCCAGCATGCCTGCCTGGTGGCCGATGCCCTGGGCATGAAGAAGGTGTTCGTGCATTCGCTGGCTGGTGTCATGTCTGCTTACGGCATGGGCCTGGCCGACCAGAGCGCCATGCGCGAGCAAGCCGTGGAACTGCGCCTTGACGCGGCGCCCCCGGCCGACCTGGCCGCGCGCCTGGACACGCTGGGCCAGACCGTCACCGGCGAGCTGGAAGCGCAAGGCGTGGCTGCAGCGCGCATCCGGCTGGTGCGGCGCGTGCACCTGCGATACGAGGGGACCGATTCGGCCATCATCGTGCTGTTTGCCGATGCGGCGCAGATGCAGGCGCAGTTCGAGGCGGCGTACAAAAAGCGCTTCTCGTTCCTGATGCCGACCAAGGCGCTGGTCGTCGAGGCGATTTCGGTCGAGGCCATTGGCGTCTCCGATGCGCCGGCCGAAACGCTGGCGCAGGAGGCGCCGCGCAGTGGCGGCCTGGCCGCTTTCGATACGGTGAACATGTACGCAGGCGGCGCCTGGCGCAAAACAAGCTTGTTCCAGCGCGCCGGCATTCGCATCGGCGACAGCATCGACGGCCCGGCCATCATCGCCGAAGACAATGCCACCACCATCGTGGAACCGGGCTGGCAGGCGCGCGTTACGCCGCACAACCATCTGGTGCTCGAGCGCGTGCAGGCGATGCCGGAGCGCCGCGCCATGGGCACCAGCGCCGATCCGGTCATGCTGGAGATATTCAATAATCTGTTCATGTCGATTGCCGAGCAAATGGGCCTGCGCCTGCAGAACACTGCGTATTCGGTCAACATCAAGGAACGGCTCGACTTCAGCTGCGCCATCTTTGACGCGGCCGGCAATCTGATCGCCAATGCACCCCACATGCCAGTTCACCTGGGCTCCATGGGCGAGAGCATCAAGACCGTGATGACGGCCAACGAGGGGCAGATGCGCCCGGGCGACGTGTTCATGCTCAACGATCCATACCACGGCGGCACCCATCTGCCTGACGTGACGGTCATCTCGCCTGTATTCGATGCGGCGGGCCAGACGATCCTGTTCTACGTCGGATCGCGCGGCCACCACGCCGATATCGGCGGCACCACGCCCGGTTCGATGCCACCCGATTCGGTCTCGATCGAGCAGGAAGGGGTGTTGATCAATAACTTCAAGCTGGTGGACGGTGCCAATGGCCTGCTGCGCGATCAGGAAGCGCGCGCCTTGCTGGCCGGCGCCAGCTACCCGGCCCGCAATCCGGACCAGAACATGGCGGACTTGCGCGCCCAGGTGGCCGCCAACCAGAAGGGCGTGGAAGAACTGCACAAAATGGTCGCGCACTTCGGTCTGGCCGTGGTGCAGGCCTACATGGGCCACGTGCAGGACAATGCCGAAGAAGCGGTGCGGCGCGTGATCACGGCACTCAAGGATGGCGCTTACACCGTCCAACTGGATAACGGTGCCCGGATCCAGGTCGCGATCCGCGTCAATCAGGCGCAGCGCAGTGCACAAATCGATTTCAGCGGCACTTCGGCCCAGCTGCCCAACAACTTCAATGCGCCATCGGCCGTCTGCATGGCTGCCGTACTGTATGTGTTCCGGACACTGGTGGACGATGAAATTCCGCTCAACGCGGGCTGCCTCAAGCCGCTCGAGGTGATCATCCCGACTGGCTCGATGCTCAACCCGCATTACCCGGCTTCTGTCGTATCGGGCAATGTGGAAACATCGACCTGCATCACCAATGCCCTGTATGGCGCGCTGGGCGTCATGGCGGCCTCGCAAGGGACGATGAACAACTTCACGTTCGGTAATGCGACCTACCAGTACTACGAAACGATCTCAGGCGGATCCGGGGCCGGGGAGGGCTTCAACGGCACCGATGTCGTGCAAACCAATATGACCAATTCGCGCCTGACCGACCCGGAAATCCTGGAGTTCCGCTTCCCTGTACGGCTGGAAAGTTATGCCATTCGGCACGGCTCCGGCGGTGCGGGGCGCTGGCACGGTGGCAATGGCGGCATCCGCAAAGTGCGTTTCCTGGAACCCATGACGGCCGCCATCCTGTCCAATAACCGTGTGCACGCGCCGTTTGGCATGCAGGGCGGGCAGCCCGGCGCCACCGGCATCAATCGCGTGGAGCGGCAAGATGGCAGCGTCGACCACCTGGCGCACATCGGCAAGACGCAGATGCAGGCGGGTGATATTTTCGTCGTGGAAACGCCGGGCGGTGGTGGCTTTGGAGACGTAGAGCAATAGCTCATTCGTGCTCTGGGGTTTTGTAAAAATCGCTACACTGCGATCTGACTTCACTGCCGAGTTAGATCGTGGATATGAACGACACCCTCCAACACCGGGAAGTGGCGCCCGAGCAAGCCGAACCGCCCGTGCTCCAGCATACGGATGACTTGCCGTCCTGGCTGGCACCGGATGCCCAACCTGTGCCGCCTGGCCCGCTCAGCAACCCAGTCGTCACCTGGTCCGGTACCTTGCTTGCCACGGCATTGATGGTGGCATTTGGCTTGTGGCTGGGCGATTCGCAGACACCAGCGCCACCCGCCACGGTTGCAAGCATGCCGGCGCCAGCTGCGCCCGCAGTGGCAGTCGCGCAGCCAGCCGCGCCCGTCACCGATGTGCCGCCCATGGTCATGGTGGCCGAGCCCGCCGTGCCGGCCGAGGTGCCGCCTGCGCCAGCCGCCCGTGCGATTCCCGCTGTGCAAAAAACCAGCGTTCCCAGGCGTCGCGTGGCTGCGCCAGGTGGGCGCACGGTAGCCCGTGCAAAAAACCGTCCGCAGCCAATTACCGCCAGCACCGCATGGCGCAAGCCCATCATGGCCGCGGCAAGCAAGGCAGGGCCGGCAATCCGCTGCCAGCATGGCGAACTGGTGCGCGAATGCCTCGCGCGCTATCGCTGAAATCAGGCGGCAATACCGTACTTGCGCTGCATGGCAATGTACTCGTTGGCGAGCGCCTCGAGCTTGGGATGGCCTGGATCGAGCTTGCGGATGGCGTCAAGCTGGGCATGACACTGTTCGGCCAGCGGATGATCCCAGCCCAGTTCGTCGAGCTGGCGCAAAATGCCTTGCGCCAGGGCGATCATCACTGGCAGGCTGCCTGGCGACTTGTGGCGCGCTTCGGTCAGTGTCTGCACCGCGCCCCGGAAGTCGCCCATATTGGTCTTTTCCGCAGCCACGCTGAGCAGTTCGTTCGACTGCTGCCTGAGCTGTACGCTCATGCCTTCGGCCAGGTCGGGGCGGCCAGCGCGGGAAAATACCTGGATCACTTCCTGCACTGATACGCCGCTGTTGACGTCATTCATCACCGCCAGCATGACTTCGGATGCTTCCTTGTCCAGCTGGTTGCCAAGGCAGGTCTTTGCCAGTCCGATTTTGAGATTTGCCGACAAGCCCGTCGCCGTGCGCACGGCCCCGACTGCCGAATTGAGCTCGGTCAGGGCCGCGGCGCTGTTGCCAGCGGACTCGTGCAGCATGGCCACCGAGATCGAGCGGCACACATCCACGTTCGAATTGCCGCGCAGGGATTTCTCCATGTCCCGGATCACGCCGCTGGCCTGGGCTGCATCGCCTTTTTTGATGAGCGTCTTGACCAGATTGACGTGGTCTTCCGGATTGCGGAACTCCGAATACTTGGCCTTTGCCACCACCTGCTTGAAGGATTTTTCGGCCGTGCCAACGTCGCCCGCCTCAAGCGCCACTTCGCCCAGCTTGCGCAGACGCCGGATCACATGCGGGGAAATGCCGACGGCGTCCTCCAGCACTTTTTGCGCGCCAGCCGTGTTGCCGTTGACTTCACGGCAGCGCGCCAGCAAGTCGTAGGCGGCCATCAGCTTGGGATTGTCGACAATCAGCACGCCCAGCACCCGTTCAGCCTCGTCCACACGGCCCTGGCCAAACAGTGAGCGCGCCAGGCCCAGCTGGGCCCAACCAACCGGCTTCACTGCCAGCACGGAACTGTACAGGTCAGCGGCTTCTTCCAGTTCGCCCAAATTGCTGTGCATTTCAGCGCGCAAGCGCACAAAATCGGCCGCGTAGCGGGGATTGGCCGACTCGGCGCTGATGCAGGATTTGATCGCTTCGCGCAGGTTGCCCTGGCCAATGAGTTGATAAGTCGGCAAGAACACCGCGCGCCGTTCGATGGCGCGCGAAATCCGCTGACTGAGCACGTCGACGGTGAAGGGTTTGAGGATGTAGTCAGTGGGGGTGAGTTCGGCCGCGCTGACCACCTTGCTGTACACGCCCTCGGAGGTAAGCATGATAAAAATGGTCGTCAGGCCGATCAGTTTGTGGTGGCGCAGGTCTTCCAGCAATTGCTGGCCATCCTGTCCGTCCTGGCCGCTGCCCAGGTCGTACTCACACAAAATGATGTCGTACGAGCGCTTGCCCAGCTGCCGAATGGCGGTGCCGGAACTAACGGCAAAGTCGACCTTGGTGATATTTGCCAGCGTCAGCATGTTCTGGAGGCTGCCGCGCATGCCCGGATTGGGATCGATGACGAGGACCGACAGGGCGCTGTTATCTTGCATCGTGTTCTGCTCTCAAGCCCGCGGCGCGGGTCGTTACAAATGTTAACGGTCGAAAGGCGAATGTCTTGAAACTGTAAGATACGCTAATGTCGGGCTGCATGCCAACATGTTGCTTCGCTGTACATGGTGCAACGCGGTATAATACTGGCCTAAAGGATTTCAGCCTCACTCGATCTAGTGCCCTATTTACCTTTAACCCGCAGCCACGCTGCATCAACCATCTCCCAATCATGTTGATACTGCCGGGTTCCAATGCCCTGTCCGCCTTCCGTAGCCAACGCCTCCTGACCCAATTGCAAGCTGTCGCGCCCGCGATCGTGGCAGTCCAGGCCCGCTTTTATCACTTCATCGATAGCAGCGCCGCGCTGTCGGAGGACGACCAGGAACGCCTGGGCAAGATGCTGACCTACGGCGAACCTGCCGCAGCGCCAGCCCAGGAGGGCGCCACCGAAGCCTTCTTCGTCATTCCGCGTCTGGGCACCATTTCCCCATGGGCCTCGAAAGCGACGGACATCGCGCACAACTGCGGCATGGCCCATGTGCACCGGATTGAACGCGGCATCGCCTTTACCGTGTTCCTGAAGGGCGGCATTCTGGGCACCAGCCTGGGTTCGACCAAGCACCTGAACGAGACTGAAACCCAGGCCGTGGCGGCCCTGCTGCACGACCGCATGACCGAAACCGTGCTGCGCAGCGCGGACGACGCGATCCACCTGTTCCGCGCCCTGGAAGCCAAGCCCTTCGAATCGATCGACGTGCTGGGCGCCGGCAAACACGCGCTGGAAAAGGCCAACACCGATCTGGGTCTGGCGATGTCGGACGACGAAATCGACTACCTGCTGGACGCCTTCACCAAGGCCAAGCGCAACCCGACCGACGTCGAACTGATGATGTTCGCGCAGGCGAACAGCGAGCATTGCCGCCACAAGATCTTCAACGCCGACTGGATCGTCGACGGCGTGGCGCAGGACAAGTCCCTGTTCCAGATGATCAAGAACACCCACCAGCTGCAGCCGAAAGGCACCATCGTCGCGTACAGCGACAATTCGTCGATCATGGAAGGCGCCACCGTCACGCGCTTCTACCCGCGCGGAGAAGGGCACGAATACGCAGCGTCGACCGAACTGACGCACACGCTGATGAAGGTCGAGACGCACAACCACCCAACCGCCATTTCGCCATTCCCTGGCGCCTCCACCGGCGCCGGCGGCGAAATCCGCGACGAAGGTGCGACTGGCCGCGGCGCCAAGCCAAAAGCCGGCCTGACCGGCTTCACCGTGTCGAACCTGATGATTCCGGATGCCGTGCAGCCGTGGGAAAACGCCGCCAGCGTGACCGCGCCATTGGCCGGCCGCAGAGCAGCACCAGCCTACGGCAAGCCTGACCGCATCGCATCGCCTTTGCAGATCATGATTGAAGGGCCGCTCGGCGGCGCCGCGTTCAGCAATGAATTCGGCCGTCCTGTCCTGGGTGGCTACTTCCGCACCTACGAGCAAAACGTTGGGCGCCTTACCGCGGGTGTGAGTGACACCGTGTACGGCTACCACAAGCCGATCATGATCGCCGGCGGTATCGGCAACATCGCCGGTCAGCACACCCACAAGAACGACATCCCGGTTGGCAGCCTGCTGATCCAGCTGGGCGGCCCTGGCATGCGCATCGGCATGGGCGGCAGCGCCGCCTCGTCGATGGCCACCGGTACCAACACCGCCGACCTGGACTTCGACTCGGTCCAGCGCGGCAATCCGGAGATGGAACGCCGGGCCCAGGAAGTGATCAACCGCTGCTGGCAGATGGGCGCGGACAATCCGATCATCTCGATCCACGACGTGGGCGCGGGCGGTCTCTCGAACGCTTTCCCGGAAATCACCAATGACGCCAAGCGCGGCGCGATTTTCGACCTGCGCAAGATCCCGCTGGAAGAAAGCGGCATGGCGCCGAAAGAAATCTGGAGCAACGAGTCGCAGGAACGCTATGTACTGGCGATTGCACCTGAAAACCTGGCGCTGTTTGCCGCCATGTGCGAGCGTGAGCGCTGCCTGTTTGCCGCTGTGGGCGTGGCCACCGAAGAACGCCAGCTCAAGCTGATCGACCCGGAGCAGGGCAATGCACCGGTCGACATGCCGATGGACGTTTTGCTTGGCAAGCCACCCAAGATGCAGCGCGACGTGCATCACGTGCACAACGAATTCCCCGCCATCGACCTGACCGGGCTGGAACTGGCCGACGTTGCCAAACGCGTGCTGCTGCTGCCCACCGTGGCCGACAAATCCTTCCTGATCACCATTGGCGACCGCAGCGTGGGCGGCACCACCGTGCGCGACCAGATGGTCGGACCATGGCAGGTACCGGTGGCCGACTGCGCGGTGACCGCCATGAGCTTTGAAGGCTACATTGGCGAAGCCATGGCCATGGGCGAGCGTACGCCACTGGCCGTGATCAACGCCGCCGCCTCGGGCCGCATGGCTGTGGGCGAAGCGGTCACCAACATCGCCGCTGCCGCCATCAACGATATTTCGGACATCAAACTGTCCGCCAACTGGATGGCCGCCTGCGGCCAGCCGGGCCAGGACGCGGCCCTGTTTGACACCGTCAAGGCAATCGGCATGGAACTGTGCCCGGCACTGGGCATCAGTATCCCGGTCGGCAAAGATTCGCTGTCGATGCGCACCACCTGGAAGGACGAGGGCGAAGCGAAAGCCGTCAGTTCGCCGGTGTCGCTGATCGTCTCCTCGTTCGCGCCGGTGGCCGACATCCGCCGCTCGCTCACGCCACAGCTGCAAACCGGCCATGGCGAGACCGCACTGATCGCCATCGACCTGGGGCGCGGCAAGAACCGCCTGGGCGCTTCGGCCCTGTCGCTGGTGACCCAGCAGCTTGGCAACGAGGTGCCGGACGTCGACAGCGCCGAAGACCTGAAAGGCTTCTTCGCGGCGATCCAGCAACTGAACAAGGACGCCAAGCTGCTGGCCTACCATGACCGTTCCGATGGCGGCTTGTTTGCCACGCTGTGCGAAATGGCTTTTGCCGGCCGCGCGGGCGTGACGGTCAATCTCGACATTCTGACCATGGAAGGCGAGCATGCCGCCGACTGGGGCGACGCCAAGAACTGGGCCGGGCAGGTGGCCGAACGCCGCAACGAACTGACCTTGCGCGCACTGTTCAACGAGGAACTGGGTGCCGTGATTCAGGTGTGTGCGGACGACAAGACTGCCGTCATGAACGTGCTGCGCGAGCATAATCTGGGCGCTTGCAGCCATATCATCGGCAAACTCAATGATCGCGGCGTGATTGAATTCACGCGCGACGCCAAAGTGATCTACAGTGAACAGCGCAGCGCCTTGCACCGCCTGTGGAGCGAAACAAGTTGGCGCATCGCGCGCCTGCGCGACAACCCGGCCTGCGCCGACGCCGAATATGCGCGTCTGCTGGACGAAACCGACCCGGGCATTTCACCCAAGCTGACCTTCGACCCAAGCGAGAACGTGGCCGCGCCATTCCTGGCGACTGGCGTGCGTCCACGCGTGGCGATTCTGCGCGAGCAGGGCGTCAACTCGCATATCGAGACGGCATGGGTGATGCACCAGGCAGGTTTTGCCGCGGTGGACGTGCACATGAGCGACTTGATTGCCGGCCGCGCCAAGCTCGATGACTTCCAGGGCATCATTGCCGTGGGCGGCTTCTCGTACGGCGACGTGCTGGGCGCCGGCGAAGGCTGGGCCAAGACGATTCTGTTCAACGACAAACTTGCCGAACAGTTTGCCCGCTTCTTTGCCCGTCCCGACAGCTTCGGTCTGGGCGTGTGCAATGGTTGCCAGATGATGAGCAATCTGAAGTCCATCATTCCGGGTGCCCAAGCCTGGCCCAAGTTCACGCGCAACAAGTCGGAACAGTTCGAGGCGCGCTTTGCCATGGTTGAAGTGCTCGACTCGCCGTCGATCTTCATGCAGGGCATGGCAGGCACCCAGACCGCGATTGCCATCGCCCACGGCGAAGGCTTTGCCGACTTCTCGCAAACGGGCGACATCGATGCTGTGGTCAAGGCCATGCGCTTTGTCGACAACCGGGGTGCGGCCACCGAAACCTATCCGTTCAACCCGAACGGTTCGCCAGCCGGCTTGACCGGTGTGACCACGGCGGACGGACGTTTCAGCGTCATCATGCCGCATGCCGAGCGCGTGTTCCGCTCGGTGCAGCAGTCGTGGCACCCCGAGTCGTGGGGCGAGGATTCGCCATGGATGCGCATGTTCCGCAACGCGCGCAAGTTCGTCGGCTGATTCAGCCCGCGGCGAGGTGGTTACGCACGCAGTTGCGCGACCATCTCGCCATCTTCACTGAGTCCGATTTCGGCAAAGCCCAGCGACGCATAAAAGCGGCGTGCTGTGGGGTTGTCGGTCTTGTAGCAAATCGTGACGCGGCGCACGTCGGGCTGCGCTCGTATCTCGTCTAGCAGCAGCGCCATGGCGCGCCTGCCAATTCCCTTGTTTTGCAAATGATGCGCCACCATCAGGCGATAGATGGCGTAATGCCCCGGTTCGTCGTCGCCGCTGGTGTCGTACAGGGCAAAGCCGACGGGAGTGCCATCGCAGTAGATGGCACGCGGTTGCCAGTCCGGGTAGTAATGCGCTTGCGCGATGGAGTACGCGTTGCTGTCAAGATAGCGCGCTTGTTCCGGCGGCAGTTCCAGGTCCATGACGGCTTCGAAATTGTCGATGGTGATGGGATGGAGGGTGACGTTCATTTGCGGTTTATAGTAAGTAGCTGCTTACGCCAGCACATCGTCCGCGCGAAGGCGGGGACCGATAGCGCCTTCGCTGAGAGCGGCAGCAACGATGGTACACGATGGTATGGGCCCCCGCCTGCGCGAGGGCGATGTGGTGGCCGATCAGGCGGTTTCGTTGCACATCGTCCTCGCGAAGGCGGGGATCGATAGCACCTTCGCTCAGAGAGGCGGCAACGATGTTCCACGAGGGCGATGTGGTGGCCGATCAGGCGGTTTCGCTGCACATCGTCCTCGCGAAGGCGGGGACCCATGGCGCCTTCGCTCAGAGAGGCTGCAACGATGGTGCGCGAGGGCGATGTGGTGAAGGGGGCGTACCTGCTGACGCCAGCACATCGTCCTCGCGAAGGCGGGGACCCATGGCGCCTTCGCTCAGAGAGGCGGCAACGATGTTCCACGATGGTATGGGCCCCCGCCTGCGCGAGGGCGATGTGGTGGCGGATCATACGCTGGCAATGGTGCCTACGTAGCCGGGTCGCGGCGACAGCTGCCTCAGCATGCACTCAGTTGGCAGCGCTGTCCATTCGGCGATCCCCAGGCCCAGGGCTTTGAGGCACGCCTCGCGCGCTGTCCATTCACGCGCGAAAGCGCTTGCCAAGTCAGGGCCGGCGACTGCGTCAAGGCGCTTGAGAGCTTGCGGGCCAAGATAGTCGCGTGTCAGCGCGCGCCACTCCGGGACATCCACCACCTGCATCACATCCAGTCCGACCGGCGCGTACGGATGCCAGGCCGCAAACGAGAACGCGTCAGTGTGGCTGATGGCGATACCAATGGCTGTCGCCTTGCCGCCGACAAGCAAACAAGGCGCCATGCCGGGCAGGGAGGCAACGCTGACATTGGCCACGCCAAGGATATCCATGATGGATTGGCACAGCACCGTTCGGATCGCCAGCCGCGCCGACGCCCGAGTCGTGCCTGGCGCATGCGCCACGGTCACCAGGGTCACCTGGTCGCTCATGCGCCCGCTGGCGCCGCTGGACAGCCGGCCCATGCCGAGTGGGCGGGAATATGTTCGCCTTTCATTACCAGCGTCAGCGGCCCGAGGCGGGCGTTGTCACCGACGCGGGCGCTGTACAGCACGCAGCCGCGTGGCCCGATATACACCTTGCTGCCAATGTCGACCTGGTCAATTTTCATGATGCGGTCTTCGAACAGGTGCGTTTGCGGGCAGGCCAGCGCATTGAGCTCGCTGTAGTCACCGATGGACACGCAGTCGAACTCGGTGATGTCGGTGGTGTCCAGATACACGCCACGGCCCATTTTTGCGCCCAGCATGCTGAAGGCCATTGGCAGCCACGGCGTGCCGCGCAGGTAGCGCATGAAGTTGGGCACGGCGATGCCTTCGTACAGATTGGTCACGCCCTCGGACAGCCACACGAACGGGGTCCACATCGGCTCGGCGCGTTTGCGGTAGCGTCCCAGCAGCAGCCATTTGATGATCAGCACGAACAGGAAATTGCCGATCCCGTACAGCAGTCCCGCCAGAGCCAGATCAAACACGACTTCGCCCCAGCGGCCCGCGCCAGCGGCGGGCATCACGTCCAGCACGATGGTGTAGCCCACCGCAATCACCAGCGCATGTGGCGCGACAATGCGGAACGTTTCAACCACGGTGCGGCCAAGGCGGCGCAGGGCCGACGGCCGGTAAGTCAGGTGGTCCGGGTAGCCGCTGGCTTCCTCGCGGGCCGGCAAATGCAGCGGGGGCGAGCCTAGCCAGGTGTCGCCGCTGGCCATCTGCGCATTGGCCGGGGCATGGGTGTGCACCCCCACCAGCACGCGCTCCGGCAGTACCGTGCCGTCCGGGACATAACTGCCATTGCCGACAAAGCTCCGGTGCGAGACGACGGTCTCCTGCATGGTCATCCAGCCGCCATCGATCTCCTCGTCGCCCAGCATGACGGCGTCGGCGATGAAGGTTTCGTCACCAAGGGTGAGCATGTCGGGCACCACGCCCAGGGCGGTCGAGATTTCTGCGTCGCGCCCGACCTTGGCCCCCAGCAGGCGATACCAGTAGGGGGCGAAGACGGTCGCATAAATCCCGTGCAGCACGTTCATGCTCGATTCCTGAATGTGGCTGACGAGCCATTTGGCGCAGTAGATATTGCTGTGTACCGCCGACCGTCCGGGCTTCAGGCGCGGCAGACCGCCCCAGCGGATGCCTGCCGAAACCAGCGCAGTCAGCACGATCAGCACCGCGCTGGCGGGGAAGGCAAGCACAAAGTAGCGCAGCAGCTGCGTGTGCACCTCGCTGCCTTGCAGCCATGGCAGAACGCCAGCTTCATCGAGCGAGTCGATCAGCACGAAGCTGGGGAACACCGGCATGAAGAACAGGGTGGAGACGAGCACGATGCCGAATACAAAAAACAGTGTCTCGCCCAGCAGGCGTAAAGGCGACGCCACTGGCCTTGGCGGCAGGGCCGGCACGAAGGCGCCCAGGTCGCGCGCTGGCGACCCGCCCCAGACCCGCCCTGGTGGCACCGTGGTGCCATCGGCAATCGCCGATTGGCCCTCCACATGGCTGCGCGCGCCCACCGAGGTATTGCCTTCCAGGACAGAGAAGGAGGCCACGCACACGTCGTCGGCCAGGGTGATCTGGCCAAGCAGCAGGCGGCCGCGCTCGACCCGCGCATTTTCAAAGTTGACCGCGTTGCCGATGCTGACGTTGTGACCAAGTGCCAGCAGGTCGGGCGCGCGCAAGGTCATGGAGCCGATGATCACGTCATCGCCAACCCGCGCGCCCAGCGCCCGTAGCCACCACACGTACAGCGAACAGCCACTGAGCAAATAGACTGGCGCGCCTTCGAGCAGGCGGTCGACCAGCCACCAGCGGTAATAGGTCCAGCCCCACAAGGGATACGAGCCGGGGCGCTGGCGTCCGCCGATGAGCCACTTGCCGCCAATGGCGACCACGAATTCAAGGACCGTCGCCAGCAGGAAGACGGCGATCGAGGCGGCAATCGCACGTGGCACCGAGTCGCCCGGTTCACCGGTAAAGAAGTGATAGGTAAAGAAGGGCGCTAACCACTGGGTCATGCGCAAGGTGACCAGGGGCGGCACCGCGCAGGCCTGGCCAAAAGCGCAGGTCCAGCGCCGCCACGCGGGCGGTGGCGTCCAATCCTGCTCGGCTGCGGTAACCGGGGCGCTGCCAATGGCGCTGGCGATTTTGCCGATCTGGCGATGCTGGTAAATGTCGCGCACCGTCACGTGGGCGAAGGCGCTGTCCGCGCGCAGGGCCGTGGCCAGGCGCGCTGCGAAAAAGGAGTGCCCGCCCAGATCGGTAAAGAAGTCGGCCTCGCGCTTGATCGGCTGGCCGGGGAACAGCTGGGCGAGGGCGCTGAACAAGGCGCTTTCGGCTGCGGTTTCGGGCAGGTCGGATTCGCCTGTGCCCACGGGCGCGGCCTGCAGCGGCATGGCGCGCAAGGCTTTGCGGTCGATTTTGCCGGAGGTCAGGCGCGGCATCAGCGGCAATTGTTCGTAGCGGCCCGGCACCATGTACGGCGGCAGGTGGGCGTTGAGGGCGTGGCGCAAGGCAGCTGGGTCCAGCGTTTCGTTGCCGCTCGATGGGACCAGATACGCGACCAGCTGGTCGATCCCGTCGTCCTTGCGCAGCAGGACCGCGACCGTGCCCACGCCGGCTTGCTGGGCCAGCACCGCCTCAATCTCGCCCAGTTCGACCCGGAAGCCGCGAATCTTGACCTGGTCGTCGGTGCGTCCCAGGCATTGGACCGTGCCTTCCTCGTCGATGCGTGCCAGATCGCCAGTACGGTACAGGCGCCCGTCATGTGGGCCGCTGGACCAAGGGTTGGTGAGGAATTTTTCAGCCGTCAGATCGGGCCGGCCCAGATAGCCGGCAGACAGTCCCGGTCCTGTCAGACAGAGTTCGCCCGTCTCGCCGCGCGCCAGCAGGCGCAGCCCGGTGCCTTCGGTGGCGATGACAAGCATGCCGTAATTGGGCAGCGGGGTGCCGATGGTGATCGGGCGGCCAGGTGCCAGACGCGCCAGGCTGGCCGAGACCGTGGCCTCGGTCGGGCCATAGGTATTGAAGATCTCGCGCCCCGGTCGCGCGAACCGTTCAACCACGGACTCGGGACACATTTCGCCGCCCAGGTTAATCAGGCGCAGGCTGGCGACGTCTTCGCTAAATAGCGCCAGCAGGGTAGGCACGGCATGCAGCACCGTCACGCTGTTCTGGGCCAGCATGCGTGGCAGCGTTTCCGGGTCGCCGGTGATGTCCTTGGGGCCGATCCACAGCGTTGCGCCGACCAGGTAGGCGATCCAGATCTCTTCGAACGACATGTCAAAGGCAACCGAAAAGCCCTGGTAGACACGGTCCGACGCACGAATGCCCAGTACCTGGTTTTCGCTGCGCAGGAAGTGGCAGATACTGCGCTGCGAAATCAGAATGCCCTTCGGTTTGCCGGTGGAGCCAGAGGTGTAAATGATATAGGCCGGTGCATCGGGCGAGACGGCGCCGCGCTGCGTCAGAACTTCGCCAGCGGCCAGCGGCGCCATCAGCGATTCGGCGCTGATCGCGCCATCCAGGCCAGCGCATGCAGCCGCGCTGGCGATGACGCCGGCCGCGCTGGCATCGTCCAGGCACACCTGCAAGCGTTCCAGAGGCGTGTCCTGGTCTACCGGCAGCCAGGCTGCGCCGGCCTTGGCAATGGCGGCCTGCAGGACCAGCAGTGCGATGCCGCGTTCCAGCCACAGTCCGACAATTGCGCCTGGACCGATCCCGCGTGCCATCAGGCGCGAGGCTGCGATGGCGCTGAGCGAATCGAGTTCGGCGTAGGTGAGCTGACGCGTACCAAATATCAGGGCGATCTGTTCGGGGGTGCGGCGCGCGCTCGCTTCCAGCAGTTCGGCCAGAATTTCCTCGCGTAGCAGCGATGGATCGGCGATGCCGTGCAAAATGGGCGTGGTGATTTGGTCGAGCATCTGGCTATGGCCTTAAAGCAGGTGAGCCGGGCGGGCATGCACCGCGGTGCACGCCCATCGGCTGTGATTTGTCTATTTCATTGTATTCCCAACTTCAACGCGTCCAGCGCAGCCAGACGCATCCGCAGATCAGCGCTGGGCGCACGGAGGCCGTTGCGGGCCGTGGGGAATATGCGAGGCGGGGAGCAGAGCAGGGCCAGCGACGGCAGCGGCTGCGGTGGCCTTGCTTGCCTGGGGAATGAGCATGACCGGGGGAGCCAGCGCCACTGCTGCCGAGCTGCACGCAGCTTGGCAGGCAGCGCCGTTTGCACCATCGTCTTCGTAGTAAGCGAGGGCAATGATCGATTCGCAAGCGGCCAGCGCTGGCGCAGCCGTGTTCGAGTACGTGGCGCCCATGGCCTGGAACGGCATCAGGACCAGCAACAGCACAGTGAACAGGTGGCGGAACGGCGACATGGGAGCATCATAACAAAAAAGCCGCCGCAGAATGACTGGGGCGGCTCTTGTGACGCACAAAAAGTACCTATTGGATCTTGGCCTTCTTCATCAGCTCTTCTTTGTACGCTTGCAGTTTTCGTTGCTGCAAGCCTTCGCCCAATTCCTGGCGCACGTCTTCGTAGGCCGGAATCTTGGCGGCACGCGTATCGTCGAGACGCACGATGTGATAGCCGAAGCGCGACTTGATCGGTGCGTCGCTGAGGGCGCCTTTTTGCATGGCCATCAGGGCGCGTGAAAATTCCGGAACATAGCGGTTCGGGCTGGCCCAGTCCAGATCGCCGCCATTGGCTGCCGACGCATCTTTGGAATATTGCTTTGCCATGTCTTCGAACTTGCTGCCCGCCTTGATTTTGGCGAGGATGCTCTTCGCCTCGTCTTCGCTTTCTACCAGGATGTGGCGCGCGCGGTAATCCTTCTCTGGCCAGCCGGCCTTGACCTTGGCATATTCGGCGCGCAGGTCGGACTCTTCGACAGGGTGAGATTTCAGATGGGCCGCGAGCAGGGCGTTGATGACCACGCTCTGACGCGCATTGTCCAGCGCTGACTTGACTTCGGTACGGGTGCCGTAACCCTGGCGGTCCGCTTCCTGGATCATCACTTCCCGGGTGATCAGGTCGCGCTTGATGACATCGCGCAGCTGCGGCGTGTCCGAGTATTTGCCTTGGGCAAGCAGTTGTTTGACACCCTGCTCAACCTTGCTTGAAGGAATTTGTTTCCCGTTGACAGTCGCGGCGACCTGCGCAAAAGCGGGCGCGGCACTCAGAACACACAGGGACAATAGCAAACGGGCGGGCATCAACTTCATGATTCTGATCCTAATAAAAATAAACGTGCACGCCCGAAAGCGTGCACGGCAAGCAATGCGCAGGCAGCATACCAGATGCTACCCGCTTTGCATTACTTGATAACGGCCTTTTTGCGCAGTTCTTCTTGCAGCTTGGCCAGTTTGGCTTGCTGCAGGCGCTCGCCGATTTGCGGCTTGAGCTCTTCCAGCGTTTGTGCCTTCAGCGGGCGAACGTCGTCCAGCTTGATCACGTGGAAACCGTTCTGGGTTTGCACTGGGGTTTCGGTAATGGCACCTTTTTGCAGCGCAACGAAGGCATCGCTAAATGGCTTCGGGAACTCGCTTGGGCTATGCCAGTCGAGATCGCCACCATTGGCAGCGCTGCCGGTGTCCTTGGAGGTCTTGGCCAGTTCTTCGAACTTGGCGCCGCCCTTGAGCTTGGTGATGACAGCCTTGGCATCGGCTTCGCTGTCGACCAGGATGTGGCGCACGTGGTATTCCTTGTTGCCAATGAGAGTGACGTAGCGGTCGTATTCGGCCTTGATCTCTTCGTCCTTGACTGGCGATTTGCTCAGGTAGTCACGCACCATGGCGTTGACGATGATGCTCTGGCGGGCCACTTCCAGCTGTTGCTTGACGGCTGGGCTCTTGTCGAAGCCTTGACGGGTTGCTTCCTGCATCAGGACTTCACGCGAGATCAGATCTTTCTTGACCATTTCGCGCAGTTCCGGCGTTTCTGGCTGCTGACTCTGTGCAACATACTGCTTGACGAGTGCATCGGCACGCGACATCGGAATGGCTTTACCGTTTACAACGGCGACGTTTTGCGCGAATGCAGGCGCTGCAGCGAGGGCGATCAGGACAAACAGCAAACGGGATGGCTTCAAGGTCATTATCAATTCCTGTTGGGGGAAAAAGTTACTAGGACAAGTTCGTTGTTTTACTTTGCGGTTCAATTGTCAGACAGATTTCTTAAGACACGCTGAATCAAGGCGCTCCCTATGGCTGCTCGGACGGTGCCAGAGCAGTGATGGCAAGCGCATGGATCTCGCTGTGCATCATATCGTGCACGGAATCATACACGAGTCGATGTCGCATGACGAGTCTGAGGCTTTCGAACTTGGCAGAGACAATTTTCAGGCGGAAATGACTGCCGCCGGACGCGGCGCCAGCGTGGCCAGCGTGGAGGGCCGATTCGTCCGTCAGTTCCAGCAGCGTCGGTTGCAGGGCAGCCTGCAACTTTTGCTCGATGCGCTCGGCGCGGGTGGGCGCGTTCATGCCTTCTCTTCCTCGATGTATTTGGATAGATAGATGGTCTGGCCAACGATAAACGCGAACATGATGCCCATCATGCCGAACAGTTTGAAGGTCACCCAGTCGCTGTCGTTATCTTTGAAAATGACGAAGGCAGCGAGCAGGTTCACCGCGCCCAGCAGGAAGAAGAACAGCATCCACGCGCTCCCTAGCTTCGCCCATACCTCGTCCGGGAGCTTGATTTGCTCCTGCATCGCTTGACGAATCATGTTTTTCTTGAAGGCCAGCTGGGCCACCAGCATCGCCGTGCCAAACACCCAGTAAATGATGGTCGGCTTCCATTTAATGAAATCGCCATTATGGAAATAGATGGTGGCGCCACCAAACACGGTGATGATCAGGAAGGAAATCCACAGCATCGTGTCGACCTTGCGGCCGCGCAGTTTTACGTAGGACACCTGCAAGGTCGTGGCGACGATCGCCACGGCAGTTGCAATCATCATGGGCGCCTGGTCAGGCTTGATGGCCCCGCCAGAAATCATCCACGACATGTATTTGGTGACAAAATCAAACGACGGCTGCTGGAACATGGCCGCCAGTCGATATACGCCGAAGAACAGGGCAATCGGGAAAAAATCGAACAGAAGTTTCATGGGAATCAGGTAGGGTCAAACCGCAGCGATGCGGAATTAATGCAATAGCGCAATCCTGTCGGTGGTGGACCGTCGGGGAACACATGCCCCAGATGGGCGTCGCAGACGGCGCAAATAATCTCGGTGCGCAGCATACCATGGGTGCGGTCGGTTTTTTCGATCACATTGGCTGGGTCCAGGGCCTTGAAGTAACTGGGCCAGCCGCAGCCGGAATCGAATTTGGCGTCGGAGGCAAACAGCGGTGTATTGCAGCACACGCAGGTGTAAATGCCGTGCTCATGGTGGTCCCAGAACTTGCCGGTAAAGGCACGTTCGGTGGCGGCGTGGCGCGTGACCTGGTATTCCATCGGGTCGAGCATGGCGCGCCATTCGGCATCCGTCTTGGTCACGGTCTTCTTTACATCGTCGGTCATCGTGCTTTCCTTGTCGATTCGGGGATCAGGACGAACAGCTTACTTCAAGATGGCTGGCCCAGTCGGGCGGCAGCGCGGCATACGCCTCGTTCTCTGGTTGTTCGTCGAAGGGGCGGGCCAGAACTGACAGCAATTTTTCCACTTCCGAAAAATCCTTGTTCTGGGCCTTTTCAATGGCCACCTGGGCCAGGTAGTTGCGCAGCACGAATTTGGGATTGACCTGGTCCATGGCGCGGCGGCGCTCGATATCGTTGCGCAATTCCTTGCGCAGGCGGGCGCGGTAGTCCAGCGCCCAGGCATCGAAGGCCTCGCGGTCGAGGAACAGGTCGCGAATGGGCGCGTCGAGCTCGGGCAAGTCCACCTGCAGCAGGGACAGTTTACGGAAGAACTGGGTGAAATCGACGTGGTTATCGTGCATGAGCGAAAACATCGATTCAAACAGGGCGCGGTCGTTTTCGTAGAACATGCCTAGGCCCAGCTTGGCATGGAGCAGTTCGTCGATTTTGGCAGCAAACTCGGCCTCATACACGCCCAGCGCTTCCTGCGCGTCTTCCACAGTGCCGATCAGGGGCAGCAGGGCCTGACCCAGGGCAAAGCAATTCCAATGGCCAATTTGCGGCTGATTCGCATACGCATAGCGGCCTTGCTGGTCTGTATGGTTGCAGATGTGCTGGGAATCGAAGGCTTCCATGAAGCCGAAGGGACCATAGTCGAGCGTCAAGCCCAGGATCGACATATTGTCAGTATTCATCACGCCGTGCATGAAGCCCACCGCCTGCCATTGCGCAATCAGGCGCGCGGTGCGGCGGGTCACCTCGGCCAGCAGGGCCTTGTACGGGTTGGGCTGGCTACGCAGCGCTGGATAGAAGGCGTCAATCACATAATCGGCCAGGATGCGCAATTCTTCCGGATGGTCACGGTAGAACCAGTGCTCGAAGGAGCCAAAGCGCACGAAGCTGGGCGCCATGCGGGTGGCCACGGCCGAGGTTTCCACCGTTTCACGCATGATGGGTTTGTCGGAACCGGTGATCATCAGGGCGCGCGTGGTCGGAATGCCGAGCGCGGCCATGGCTTCCGAGCACAGAAACTCGCGAATCGAGGAACGCAGCACGGCCCGCCCATCGCCCATGCGCGAATACGGGGTCAGTCCGGCCCCCTTGAGCTGGATTTCCATGGGCCCGTCCGGACCCGGCAGTTCGCCCAGCAAGATGGCGCGGCCGTCGCCCAGCTGGCCAGCCCAGACCCCGAACTGGTGCCCGGAATACACGGCAGCAAGCGGTTTGGCGCGCGGTGGTACGTGATTGCCTGTAAAGACGGCAACCAATTCTGCGTCTTTTAGTTTCTCCGCATCAAGTCCTACCAACGCTGCGGCAGACGGGCTCGCTGCCACAAAGTAGGGCGCGGGCAGGGGCGTCGGCATCAGGCGGGTGAAGAACGCGGGCGGCAGTGCGGCGAACGCGTTGTCGAAGGGAAGGTCGTCGGCAGTAATGGCAGTTCCAGTCGCAGTCAGTGGAATTTAAGATGACAGAATTCTACCGTATTGGGCCGATTCTAGACGGCTGCACGGTAGCGGCCTTTTGTCCTTACATCTTGTAACTGGTGTGAAAAATGCTCTTGTTGCAATGCACAACCGAAAAACATTGACTGTTTTAGCACGGTCGTACGAAACTGAGTCTCCTACCGCCGCGCGTGAACAGGAGTGTCGATGACGTCGTACCAGATGAGTCCCGTGATGGGCCAGATGATGAGCCAACCGTTGCTCGTTTCCGGCATTTTGGAATTCGCAGCAAAGCATTACCCCCATTCAGAAATTGTCTCGCGCCGCATTGAAGGCGATCTCCACCGATATACTTACCGCGACTGCGAACTGCGTGCCCGCAAGATGGCCCATGCACTGGCCGGCCTGGGCGTGACCATGGGCGAGCGCGTGGCCACACTGGCCTGGAACGGCTACCGCCACATGGAGCTGTATTACGCCGTGTCTGGTTCCGGCGCCGTACTGCACACCATTAACCCGCGCCTGCACCCCGAGCAAATTGCCTACATCGTCAACCACGCGGAAGACCAGTACCTGTTCTTTGACCTGACCTTCCTGCCGCTGATCGAAGCGGTGGCAGCCCATTGCAAGACCGTGAAAGCATTTGTGCTGATGGCCGACCGCGACCGCATGCCGCAGGAGACCAAGATTGCCCACCTGCTGTGCTACGAAGACTTGATGGCTGCCAGTGGCGACGACTACGTGTGGCCGCTGTTTGATGAAAACGCGGCTGCCTCGCTGTGCTACACCTCTGGCACCACCGGCAACCCCAAGGGCGCCCTGTACTCACACCGTTCGACCGTGCTGCATGCGTATGGTTCCGCGATGCCCAACGCACTGAATGTGTCGGCGCGCGATACCGTGTTGCCGGTGGTCCCCATGTTCCACGTGAATGCCTGGGGCTTGCCGTATTCAGTGCTGCTGTCGGGTGCCAAGATGGTGTATCCGGGCGCTGCGCTCGATGGCAAGTCGCTGTACGAGCTGTTCGAAGCCGAAGGCGTCACGTTCTCGGCCGGCGTGCCCACCGTGTGGCTGGGTCTGGTCAATTATGCGTTGCAGAATAACTTGCAGTTTTCCACGTTCCGCCGCACTGTCATTGGTGGCTCGGCTTGCCCGCCAGCGATGATGGATACCCTGATTGACAAGCTGGATGTGCAAGTCATTCACGCCTGGGGCATGACGGAAATGTCGCCGCTGGGCACCGCCGGTGTGCTGCAGAACAAGCATCTGGCCCTGCCCAAGGAATTGCAACGCAAGATTTTGCAAAAGCAGGGCCATGCCGTGTTTGGCGTCGACATGAAAATTGTCGACGACGACGGCAAAACGCTGCCCTGGGACGGCGTGACCTATGGCCACCTGTATGTGAAGGGGCCGTGGATCATCAGCAGCTATTTCAAGAACGAGGGTGGCGATGTGCTGGTGGACGGCTGGTTCCCCACTGGCGACGTGGCCACCATCGACGAAGACGGTTACATGCAAATTACCGACCGCAGCAAGGATGTGATCAAGTCCGGCGGCGAGTGGATCGGCACCATCGACCTGGAAAACATCGCCATGGCCCACCCGGCGGTGCTGCAGGCCGCCTGCATTGGCGTGGCCCACCCGAAATGGGATGAACGCCCCTTGCTGCTGGTGGTGCGCCGGCCCGGCATGGACGTCACGCGCGACGAACTGCTGCACTTCTACGACGGCAAAATCGCCAAGTTCTGGATGCCCGACGACGTGGTCTTTATCGATGCCTTGCCGATGGGCGCTACCGGCAAGGTCCAGAAAAACAAGCTGCGCGAACAATTCAAGGAGTACAAGCTACCGACCGCCTGATTCGTTTCACCTTGCAGTTCGATGGGCAGCGCTTTGCTGCGATGGGCATAGACCCGCACTATAAAACCGAAGGATGGAGACTCATGATCAAGACAATTCGCCCGTTGACCCTGGCCGTTTCATTCGCTCTGATGAGCGTTGCAGCGCAGGCCGAGACCGTAAAAATCGCCTTCATCGACCCGCTTTCCGGTCCGTTTGCGCCGGTCGGGCAGAACCAGCTCAAGAGTTTCCAGACCATCGCCGACCTGGCCAACCAGGGTAAATGGGCGGGCGAACACAAGATCGAAGTCGTCGGTTTCGACAACAAGGGCAGCCCGCAAGAGTCGCTGACCCAGCTCAAGGCCGTGATTGACCAGGGCTACCGCTACATCACCCAGGGCAATGGCTCGGGCGTCGGGCTGGCCTTGCTGGACGCGATCAACAAGCACAACGAGCGCAACCCGGGCAAGGAAGTGGTCTTCCTCAACTACGCCGCCATCGATCCGGATATGACGAACAGCAAGTGCAGCTTCTGGCACTTCCGCTTCGACGCCAATTCCGACATGAAGATGGAAGCCCTGACCACCTACATGGCGCCCAACAAGGACATCAAGAACGTCTACATCATTGGCCAGAACTACGCGTTCGGCCAGGCGGTCAGCCGCGCGGCCAAGGATTACCTCAAGCGCAAGCGGCCGGACATCAAGATTGTGGGCGACGACCTGCACCCAATCGCCCAGGTGAAGGATTTTTCGCCGTACGTGGCCAAGATCAAGGCCTCCGGGGCTGACACTGTCATCACCGGCAACTGGGGCGCCGACCTGGCCCTGCTGATTCGCGCCGCCAAAGACGCTGACCTGAAGGCCAACTTCTACACCTATTACGCCGTCACCACCGGGGTGCCGACGGCCATGGGCGCTGCTGGCGCCGACCGCGTTAAAATCGTGGGCAACTGGATGATCAATGCCGATCCGGCCAGCGGCAAGGACATCGTGGAAGGCTACAAAAAGAAGTACAACGACGACTTCTACACGGCCCAGACCCACAGCAGCATCGGCATGCTGGCGCAGGCGATCAAGCAAGCCAAGTCGACCGACCCGGTCAAAGTGGCATTTGCCATGGAAGGCGCCAAGTTCCAGAGCCTGAACGGCGGCGTCATGATGAACAAGGTCGATCACCAGCTGCAGCAGCCGCTGTACATTGGCACCTGGACCAAAGTCGATGGCAAGGCCGTCAAGTATGACCAGGAAAACACCGGCTACGGCTGGAAGATGGACAAGAAGATCGATGCGTACTATGCGACGCAGCCAACTTCGTGCCAGATGAAGCGCCCAGGCGCCTAAGCACTGCAGATCCGCGGCCCGGTCGGGGCCGCGGGTGTTTTCTTCTTCCTACGTCTGCGATCCCTCCATGGAATTCACGCTGTTCACCCTGTTGAACGGCGTCAGCTACGGGCTGCTGCTGTTCATGCTCTCGTCCGGACTGACGCTCATTTTCAGCATGATGGGCGTGCTCAATTTTGCGCACGCCAGCTTCTACATGCTGGGGGCTTACATGGCCTACACCATCAGTACCTTCATCGGATTCTGGCCAGCCCTGATTCTGGCGCCGGTGGCAGTGGGCCTGATCGGCGCGCTGGTCGAGCGTTACGGCTTGCGCCCCCTGCACAAATATGGCCACATCGTCGAACTGCTGTTTACCTTCGGCCTGTCCTACCTGGTGGTGGAGCTGGTGCAGCTGCTGTGGGGCAGGGCAGCAGTCAAGTACGCCATTCCGGCCTCGCTGGACGGTCCCTTGTTCACCCTGTTCGGCACTACTTTTCCCATGTATCGCGGCTTCATGATGCTGGTGGCGCTGTCGATGCTGGCGGCGATCTACCTGGTGCTCACGCGCACCCGGGTCGGCCTGGTGATCCAGGCTGCACTGACCCATCCCGATGCGGTTGAAGCGCTGGGCCACAACGTGCCGCGTATTTTCATGTGGGTGTTTGGCGGCGGTTGCGCGCTGGCCGGGCTGGCTGGCGTCATTGGCGGCAACGCCTTTGTCACCGAGCCTGGCATGGCGGCCACCGTGGGCAGCATCATCTTCGTGGTCGTGGTGGTCGGTGGCATGGGATCGCTGGCGGGTGCGTTTGTGGCCTCGATTCTGATCGGCGTCATGCAGACCTTTGCAGTGGCGCTCGATTACTCGCTGATGTCGCTCCTGAACGGCATGGGTGCGAGCATCAATGAGGCTACGCCCGGTTACGCCATCTTCAAGCTGACCATTTCGCAAAGCGCGGCCATCCTGCCGTACCTGCTGCTGGTGCTGATCTTGATTTTCCGTCCGAAGGGCTTGATGGGGACGCGCGAATGAGGCTGACCTACTCGCCAATCAATTTTGGCCGCTACTTCGTCTGGGGCGCATTCGCCTTGATACTGCTGCTGGCGCCAATGGTGTTCACCAAGGGCGCTGCCTTGTCGATCCTGTCCCAGATCGGCACCGTCATGATCTTCGCGCTCTCTTACAACATGCTGCTGGGGCAGGGCGGCATGCTCTCGTTCGGGCACGCGGTGTATTCCGGTCTGGGCGCCTTCTTTGCCGTGCATGCCATGAACAGCAGTGGCGTGGGCGCGGCCATTCCCACTGCGCTCATTCCCCTGGTGGGTGGCCTGGCGGGGATGGGCTTTGGCATCCTGTTTGGCTATGTGACCACCAAAAAATCGGGCACCACCTTTGCCATGATCACACTGGGACTGGTGGAACTGGTGTTTGCCAGCTCGCTGATGTTCCCTGATTTCTTTGGCGGCGAGGGCGGCGTCACCACCAACCGGGTACGCGGCACCGCGCTATGGGGCATCAGCTATGGCCCCCAGATTCAGGTGTATTACCTGATTGCGGCCTGGCTGTTCGTCAGCACCATCGCCATGTTCGCCTTCACGCAAACGCCGCTGGGGCGCATGGTCAATGCTGTGCGCGACAATCCCGAGCGGGTCGAGTTTGTTGGTTACGACACGCAGTGGGTGCGCTACCTGACACTCATTCTGTCGGCGTTTTTTGCCGGCATCTCGGGCGGACTGGGCGCAATCAATTTCGAGATCGTCAGTGCCGAAAACGTCAGCGCCATCCGCTCAGGCGCCGTGCTGCTGTTCGTGTTCATCGGCGGGATCGGTTTCTTCTTTGGCCCCTTGCTTGGCGCTGTGGTTGGCGTCTTCTTCTCGGTCATGCTGTCCGACTTCACGCCGGCCTGGCAGCTTTACCTGGGCCTGTTCTTCATTCTGATGGTGCGCTATGCGCCTGCCGGTCTGGCCAGCTTGATCCTGATGCTGATGCGGGTCGTGGCGCACGGTCATCTGCGCCGCATCTGGAAGGGTTTGCTGGCTCTGACGGTGGTTGCGATTCTGGGTCTGATTGGCTTTGTGATGGGCATCGAGATGCTCTACCACCTGACGCTGGAAGGCGCGAACGGCAGCACCATGACGCTGTGGCGCCAGCAGATCGATACCAAGACCGCGCTGCCATGGGTGATTGCGGGCGCCCTGCTGGCCTCGGCGGTGGTGGGCTACCGCTGGTTCCAGCCTGCGTATTACGCCGCCTGGAGCGACGTGAATGCACAAATCGTGGCCAAACAGCGCGGGAGCATGGCATGAACGCATTGGAATTAAAGGATGTCCGCAAAAGCTTTGGCAAGTCCGAGATCATTCGCGGCGCCAGCCTGGCCGTGGCCAAGGGCGAGCGGGTGGCCGTGATCGGGCCAAATGGTGCCGGCAAGTCCACCTTGTTCAATCTGGTCTCGGGCCGCTTTGGCATCAGCAGCGGCGACATCTGCCTGAACGGCAGCAGCATCAGCGGTCTGCGGCCGTATCAAATCAACCGGCTTGGCCTGTCGCGCAGCTTCCAGATCAGTAATCTGTTCGAAAACCTGTCGGTGTACGAGAATCTGCGCTGCGCGGTCCTGTGGTCGCTCGGTTACAAGTACTCGTTCTGGCAGCGCCTGAACGGCTTGCGCGACGCCCACGAACGGGCCGAGGAGGTGCTGGAGCAGATCGGCATGCAGCGCCAGCGCAAGGTGCTGGCCGGCGTGCTGACGTACGCCGAGCAGCGCGCACTTGAAATTGGCATCACGATTGCAGGCGGCGCCGAGGTGATTCTGCTCGACGAGCCGACCGCCGGCATGAGCCGCTCCGAATCCGACGCCGCGGTGGAATTGATCCGCAAAGTCACGGTAGGTAAATCGCTAGTGATGGTGGAGCACGACATGAGTGTCGTCTTTGGCCTGGCCGACAAGATCGCGGTGCTGGTGTATGGCGAAGTGATTGCCTGCGACACGCCCGCCAACATCCGCTCCAACGCCGCCGTGCAGGCAGCGTATCTGGGCGATGGGGAGCACGCATGAGCGACATCCTGCAAGTGAAGGACCTGCACGCCTACTACGGCAAGGGGCATATTCTGCATGGTGTCGATTTGCGTATCGGCAGGGGCGAGATCGTCAGTCTGCTGGGGCGCAACGGGGTGGGACGCTCAACCCTGGTCAAGGCGGTCATGGGACAGGTCAATGCGACGGGTTCGGTCCAGTTCAAGGACCAGGAAATGCTGGGACTGAAGGCATTTCAGATCGCGCACAAGGGACTGGCCTACGTACCGGAAAATCGCGACATCTTCCCCACCCTGACAGTGGAGCAGAACCTGATTCTGGGGCAGAAGAAAGCCACCAGCAGCCCGCGCTGGTCGATCGCCGACATGTACCGCATGTTCCCGCGCCTGGAAGAGCGGCGCACCGTGCCGGCCGGCTTCCTGTCGGGCGGCGAGCAGCAGATGCTGACGCTGTGCCGCAGCCTGATGGGCGACCCGGACCTGATCATGATTGACGAGCCAACCGAAGGGCTGGCGCCAAAGATCGTGGCCCTGGTGGCAGAATATCTGCTGGCGCTCAAGGAGAAGGGCATTTCGGTGCTGCTGGTTGAGCAAAAGCTGGCCATTGCGCTCGAAATTTCGCAGCGCGTGTACGTGATGGGGCACGGCGCCATCGTCTTCGAAGGGACGCCGGAAGAGCTCAAGGCGAATGCGGTCGTGCGCAAGGAATGGCTGGAAGTCTAGGCGCCAATAAAATAATACGACCGTACTATTATTCATGTATAGTTGAGAGATTGCTTCAACTAATAAAGGAAGAGACATGAGCGCCGAATACCTGGTCAATGGCAGTGTTGCTGTCATCACTCTGAACAATCCGCCCGTCAACGGACTGGGCCTTGAGACGCGCGCTGCCACTGCCGACGGCATCCGCAAGGCGCTCGCCGACGACGCGGTGAAAGCCATCGTGCTGACCGGCGCCGGCAAGGCGTTTTCCGGCGGCGCCGACATCAAGGAATTCAATTCGCCCAAGGCGATGACCGAGCCCACGCTGGGCACCCTGATCAATATCGTCGAAGCGTCGACCAAGCCGGTGGTCGCTGCCATTCACTCGGTCGCCATGGGCGGCGGGCTGGAACTGGCGCTTGGCTGCAACTACCGCGTGGCCATGCCAGGCGCGCAGATCGCGCTGCCCGAAGTCAAACTCGGTTTGCTGCCAGGCGCCGGCGGCACGCAGCGCCTGCCGCGCGTGCTGGGTCTGGAAATGGCACTGAACATGGTGGTCTCGGGGACCCCCGTCATGTCCGAAAAGCTGGCCAAGACGGCGCTGTTTGACGAAGTGTTTGCAGCCGATGCCGATTTGCTGACGTCCGCCATCGCATTTGCCGGCAAGGTGGCCGATGTCCGTCCGCTGCCACGCGTGCGCGACCGCAAGGTCGATTACCCGAACCACGAAGCCTTCCTGCAGTTCTCGCGCAATACTGTCAAGGCCATGGCCGGCCCCTTCCCGGCGCCGCTCGAATGCGTGGAGACCGTGGCTGCCGCCGTGACCATGAAGTTTGAAGACGGCCTCAATTTCGAGCGCCAGCGCTTCATGCATCTGATTCAGACGCCGGAATCGAAGTCTCTGCGCCATGCCTTCTTCGCTGAACGCGTCGCCAGCAAGGTGCCAGACGTGCCGGCCGATACCCCGACCCGCGACATCAAAAAAGCGGCCGTGATTGGCGCCGGCACCATGGGCGGCGGCATCGCCATGAACTTCGTCAACGCGGGCATTCCCGTGGTGCTGCTGGAAACGCGCCAGGAAGCGCT
Source organism: Massilia sp. CF038 (assembly GCF_900129765.1). Taxonomy (GTDB): domain Bacteria; phylum Pseudomonadota; class Gammaproteobacteria; order Burkholderiales; family Burkholderiaceae_D; genus Telluria_A. The sequence goes on along the minus strand of NZ_FQWU01000001.1, from coordinate 2,187,077 downwards.
GGACAAGGGCATTGCGACCATCCGCAAGAACTACGAAAACACCATGAAGAAGGGCAAACTGACGCCCGAAAAATTCGAGCAGCGCGTCGGTCTGATTAGCGGCACGCTGGCCTATGCCGACATTGCCGATGCCGACATCGTGGTCGAAGCGGTGTTCGAAGACATGGGCGTCAAAGAGACCGTGTTCAAGCAGCTGGACGCCGTGATGAAGCCGGGCGCGATCCTGGCGTCCAACACCTCGACCCTGGACGTGAACAAGATCGCCGACTTCACCAGCCGCCCGCAGGACGTGGTCGGCACCCACTTCTTCAGCCCTGCCAATGTCATGAAGCTGCTGGAAATCGTACGCGGCGCCAAGACCGGCAAAGACGTGCTGGCAACCACGCTGGCGCTGTCGAAAAAGCTGCGCAAGACTGGTGTGGTATCGGGCGTGTGCGACGGCTTTATCGGCAACCGCATGATCGAACAGTACAGCCGCCAGGCCGGCTTTTTGCTGGAAGAAGGCTGCCTGCCGGAGCAGGTGGACAAGGCGGTGGAAAAATTCGGCTTTGCCATGGGCCCGTTCCGCATGGGCGACCTGGCTGGCAATGACATTGGCTGGTACATCCGCAAACGCCGCTATGTCGAGTCGCCCGAAATCACCTACTCGAAAACCGCCGATCTGCTGTGCGAAATGGGGCGCTTTGGCCAGAAGACCGGCGCCGGCTGGTACGACTACAAGGCCGGTGACCGCAAGGCCTATGCCTCAAGCGACGTGAATGACATGATCGTCAAGCACTCGGCCGACATTGGCGTCGAGCGGCGCAAGATCAGCGATCAGGAGATCGTCGAACGCCTGGTGTACTCGCTGGTCAATGAAGGCGCGCGCATTCTGGAAGAGGGCATTGCGATGCGCGCTTCCGACATCGACATGGTGTACCTGACCGGCTATGGCTTCCCGGTGTTCCGCGGTGGGCCAATGTTCTACGCCGATACGGTGGGCCTGGCCAATGTACTGGCCGCGATGCAGAAATATGCCAAGGGACGCCATGGCGATGCCTGGGCGCCGGCGCCGCTGATGGTCAAGCTGGCCGGTGAGGGGAAGGGCTTTAACGGCTAACAGCGTTACTTCAGCAAATGAAAGCCGCTAGCGATAGCGGCTTTTTTTGCATTGCCATCTCAATAATTTGCGGGCATACTCGGCGCCATCGGGCACCCGGTTTGTAAATCTGCAATGAGGGCATTATGTCGATCACCACGGAATACCTGATTGTCGGACTCGTGCCAGTTGCACTGCTAGCGATCAATGCGCAAGCAACACGGCGGGTCCTGCAGGATGACTTGTCGGAACCGAAACAACGATTGGCCCAATTTGGCATGATCTGGTTCGTGCCCCTTCTGGGTTCATTAATGGTGCTGGCCATGCACCGCGAGCCACCAGCACCGTCCGGCCAATATTCGCAGCATCTCTACTATGAAGACGGTGGGGATGGCTGTTCGCTGTTAGCCCGCGGCGACGTAAGCGACGACTAGGGCGAACCTGGCTACCCTGGTTTCACTGCGCATAAAAAAATGGCAGAACCGATTGCCGGTACTGCCACTGATGATGCCGTTATTCCCTCCAGCTTGACCAGGTTTTACTCAAGCGTCCAGACGTACTGCATCTTGACCCAGGTTGCGGCTGCAATCGGGCTTTTGTCGGTGTAGGCAAAGCGACACAGGCTCAGCCCGTCCAGGGCAGCGTTGTCCAGCAATGGGAATCCGGAGCTGTTCAGGATTTCGCTTTTCGTGACTTTGCCCTCGGTATTGACCAGGAAGCGCATCGTCACTGTACCCGTTTCTTCTGCGCGCAGCGAAGCGGTTGGCCACACCGGTTTGGCGCAAGTTCGGGTTTGCAGCATCAGCGCAGCGGGGCCAGAGACCGGCACGTCTGGTGCGGGCGGCTTCGACGCGGTATGGCGGACGAACTCATCCGGGCTCCACTCATACCGTTTGATCATCCGGCTTGGCTGTGCCTTGCCATCGAGATCGCGAAACGGCAAGAAGCGGCACGCGCGGACGCGCTGCATGGCACGCTGGTCCAGCAGGGCAGACTTGCTGCTCGACAGGATTTTGGCGTCCATGACCTGACCGTTCGCTTGCACCAGAATCTCAAGCGTGACAATGCCTGATTCGTTCTTCTCGAATGCCTGAGGTGGAATGGGCAACTGGTTGCAATCACCGAAGCCGATATTATCCTCGGCCACCGCTTGGGCGGTAGGCAAAAATTGGGCGTGAGCGTAGTGCAAGGGCGCGGCGCAGGCAATGCTGGCGAGCAGGGCCTTGGCGCACCCTTGGGTCAAGCGACCGGACAGTTTCATGTCGACCTTATTCAAATGGCGCTGGGCGGATGCCTGACGCGGTAATGCTGCGCTCGGTTCAAACGGACAGGCCACCGCGCCTTCGGCACGGTGGCATCCCGGCTACTTCTTAGGGCTTGATATGCGCATCCAGCCAGTTCTTCACGGTGTTATGCCACTGCACCGAATTGGCTGGCTTGAGTACCCAGTGGTTCTCGTCCGGGAACACGATCAGCTTGCTCTCGACGCCCTGGCGCTGCAAGGCGCTGAAGGTGCCCAGCGCCTGGGACGTCGGAATGCGGAAGTCCAGGTCGCCCTGAATCACCAGCATTGGCGTTTTCCAGTTCTTCACGTGGTGGACTGGATTGAACTTTTCGTACTCGGCCGGCTTGTCGTAATAGGTGCCGCCGTTTTCCCATTCGGTGAACCACAGTTCTTCGGTGGCGTAGGCCATGCCGCGTGTGTCGAACACGCCGTCGTGGTTGACCAGGCACTTGAAGCCATCGTTCCAGTTACCGGCGATCCAGTTCATCATGTAGCCGCCGTATGAGGCGCCCAGGGCGCAGCTGCGCTCGCGGTCCAGCCATGGGAACTTCTTGACGGCCGCGTCCAGGCCTTTCTTCAGGTCTTCCAGCGGCTTGCCACCCCAGTCGCCACTGATGGAGTCGGTAAAGGCCTGGCCGTAGCCGGTCGAGCCGTGGAAATCGATGAACACGCTGGCGTAGCCGGCGCCGGCGTAGGTCTGCGGATTCCAGCGGTAGCTCCACGAGTTGCCGAAGCTGCCTTGCGGGCCACCATGGACCAGGAAGGCGATCGGGTACTTGCCGCCGGGCGCCGCGTTCCACGGCTTCATCACGTGGCCGTAGACGGTTTCGCCGTTGGCGCCAGTGAAGGAAAACTGTTCGTACTCACCGAATTTCACGTCCTTCAAGGCGTCCGCATTGAGGTTGGTGATCTGGGTGGTCTTGCTGTCGCCCAGGGTTGCGCGGAACAGCTGGGCCGGGCTGGCCAGGTCAGCTTGCGCCGTGACCAGCGTCTTGCCGCTGACATCGAAGGCGCTGACGTAACCTTTACCGCTGATCGGGCTGACCTTGCCGCTGGCAGCGTTGATCGAGAACAGGCGATGGTTGCCAATGTCATCGGCGGTGGCCAGGATGGCCTTGCCATCGTCGGTCCAGCGATAGTCGGCGATCGAACGGTCCCAGCTTTCGGCAACTTCGCGGGTCTTGCCAGTAGCCACATCCATGAACATCAGGTGGAAGCGGTCCGCCTCAAAGCCGGGCTTGCGCATGGCCAGGTAGGCCAGGGTCTTGCCGTCTGGCGAGAAACTTGGTTTCGCATCCCAGGCAGGATTGCCCTCGGTAAGGTTACGCGGCGCCGCGCCGCCAGCGGCCGGGACCTGGAACAGGTCAAAATTGGTCGACCAGGCTTCCGTTTTTCCAGCAACGCGCAGGCCGAAGACGATGGATTTGCCGTCGGGGCTGAAATTGTATTCTTCGCGATCGCCGAAGGGCTTCGATGGCACATCGCCATCCAGGCTGCCGCTCAGGCTGACCGGGGCAGCGCTGACGCGGCCACTGGCGTCAAGCGGGGCCGAGTACAGCACGGCGTTACGGCCATCGGCCCAGGTGTCCCAGTGGCGCACGAACAGGCGATCGTAGATTTTGCCAGTGGCCTTGTCTTTGGCGGCGCCATCGAGGCGGGTTTTGGTGCAAGCCAGGTCAGGGCAATCGCGGAACACGGCCAGCGACAAGGCGATGCGGTCGCCAGTTGGCGACAGGCGGAAATTGTCGACGTCGACTGGCAGATCGGTCACGGGCACGGCTTCGCCGCCGTTGACCGGCAGGCGCCAGACCTGGGACGAGCCCGAGCGGGCGGAGAGGAAGTAAATGGCATCGCCGCTGCGCGACCATTCCGGATCGCTGCTGCTGGCATCGCTGTTGGTCAGGCGCAGCGGGGACGACTTTGCGTTGCGCAGATCAAGCATCCACAGCTGGGTATTGCCGCGGTTCTTTTCCATATTGGTGCTGCGCACGGTATAGACCACGCGCGCCGCATCGGGCGAGAGCGCCGGGCTGCCGACGCGTTCAAGCCGGACCAGATCATCGGCAGTAAAACCACGTGGCGCGGCAAAGGCGGTATTGACGGCCAACGCACCGGCCGCGAGCAGGAACAGACGTGAAATCATTAATTCATCCCCATTGTTTTTTGAAAAGTGGCGACATCATACCAAACCGGGGTCAGTGCATATTTCTTGGATATCCCCCTGAGGGAGGCGGCAAAAAAAATGCCGCTATTGCTAGCGGCATTTGGGGTGACAGCAGGCCGGCTTAGTCGGCGGCGTAGATGTCGTTGTCTTTCGTTTCTTTGACGAACAGGGCGCCGATCACGACGGTGATGCCGGCGATGATGATCGGGTACCACAGACCGTAGTAGATGTCGCCTTTGAGCGCGACCAGGGCGAAGGCCGTGGTCGGCAGCAAGCCACCGAACCAGCCGTTACCGATGTGATACGGCAGCGACATGGAGGTGTAGCGGATCTTAGTCGGGAACATTTCAACCAGCATCGCGGCAATCGGACCATACACCATGGTCACATACAGCACCAGGATGAACAGCAGCACAACGACCATCGGCTTGTTGATTTGCTCCGGATCGGCTTTGGCTGGGTAGCCAGCTGCTTTGATGGCAGCGCCAACTTCTTTCTTCAGCGCGGCTTCCTTGGCCTTGCTTTCTGCGTCGAAGTTCAGGCCGTCAGCGGTCATGCCAGCGGTGAAGGAAGTGATTTCCTTGTCGCCCACGGCAATCTTGGCCATCGAGAATGGCTCGCCCGGCTCGGTGGTGTAGCTCACCGATGCGGCCGTCAGCAGACCAGTTGCAATGTCGCAGGACGATGGGAACTTCTCGGTGCCGGTCAGTTTGAACTGGAAGTGGCAGGTGGCCGGATCGGCAATCACACGCACTGGCGAGTTCTTCAATGCGGTTTCCAGGGCTGGATTGGCAAAGTGGGTCAGACCCTTGAAGATCGGGAAGAAAGTCAGGGCAGCAATCAGGCAGCCACCCAGAATAATCCATTTACGCCCGATCTTGTCCGACAGGCTGCCGAACACGATGAAGAATGGCGTCGCCAGCAACAGCGCAATGGCCACCAGGATGTTGGCCGTAAGCAGGTCCACTTTCAGGGTCTGGGTCAGGAAGAACAGCGCATAGAACTGGCCCGTGTACCACACCACTGCCTGGCCCATGGTCAGGCCGATCAGCGCCAGCAGCACGATCTTGGCGTTCTTACCGCGCAGGAAGGATTCGGTCAGCGGTGCTTTCGAGGTCTTGCCTTCGGCTTTCATCTTGGCAAACGCTGGCGATTCGCTCATCGACAGACGGATCCACACCGAAATACCCAGCAGCAGCACGGAGACCAGGAACGGCACGCGCCAGCCCCAGGCTTCAAAGTCGGCTTCGCCCAGGAAGGTACGGGTGCTGGTGATCACCAGCAGCGACATGAACAGGCCCATGGTCGCGGTGGTCTGAATCCACGAGGTGAAGAAGCCGCGCTTGCCGTGCGGTGCGTGCTCAGCCACGTAAGTGGCCGCGCCGCCGTATTCACCGCCCAGTGCCAGGCCTTGCAGAATGCGCAGGGTGACCAGGATGATTGGTGCGGCAATGCCAATGCTGGCGTACGACGGCAGCAGGCCGACTACAAAGGTCGATGCACCCATGATCAGAATGGTGACCAGGAAGGTGTACTTGCGGCCGATCATGTCGCCCAGGCGACCAAACACCAGCGCGCCGAATGGACGCACGATGAAGCCGGCTGCAAACGCGAGCAGCGCGAAAATGAAGGTGGTGGTGGGGTCGCCAACGAAGAACTGCTTGGCGATAATGGCTGCGAGCGAGCCGTATAAGTAGAAGTCGTACCATTCAAAAACGGTGCCCAGCGAGGAAGCGAAAATGACCTTTTTTTCTTCCTTGGTCAGTCCTTCCGTCGTCGGGACCGGCTTGCGCCCGTTTGTCGCCGATGTAATAGCCATGTTGTCTCCGTGTAGTTGTGTTCGTTGCGTCATCGGTTTAGCCAATATTTCCTTAGCTGCAATAGAGTGTCTATGCTGAACCTTACGTCATCCTTGCTTGAAACTTACGCCAAACTTACTGCGATAAATTTGCGAACGGTCGTACTAAAATGTGCTATTCTCGTATCGATCGCAGCACCCACAACATTCCATCTCAGGAGACAAACATGTTAGACGCCGTCATCGTATCGACCGCCCGCACCGGCCTGGCCAAATCGTGGAAAGGGGCCTTCAATATGACGCACGGCGCCACCCTCGGCGGCCATGTGCTGCAGGCGGCGATCGCCCGCGCCGGCATCGAGCCAGGCATGGTGGAAGATGTCATCATGGGTTGCGCCAATCCGGAAGGCGCCACTGGTGCCAACATTGCACGCCAGATCGCCTTGCGCGGCGGCTGCCCGGTCACCACGGCGGGCATGACCGTCAACCGTTTTTGTTCTTCGGGCTTGCAGACCATTGCGTTGGCGGCCCAGCGCATCATTGCCGGCGAAGGCGAGGTGTATGCCGCCGGCGGCGTCGAGTCGATCTCCTGCGTACAGCAGGAAATGAATACCCATATGCTGGCCGAGGTTTGGCTCAAGCAAAACAAGCCGGAACTGTACTGGCCGATGCTGCAGACGGCTGAAACGGTCGCCAAGCGCTACAACATCGGACGCGACCGCCAGGATGAATACGGTGTGCAGAGCCAGCAGCGCGCTGCCAATGCCCAGGCGGCCGGCAAGTTCGATGCCGAAATCGTGCCGATGACCACCATCATGGGTGTGGCCGACAAAGAATCGGGCATGCTGCTCTCGCGCGAAGTCACTATTTCCGCTGATGAAGGCATTCGCGCCGACACCACCATCGAAGCCGTGTCCAAAATCCGCTCGGCCGTGCCTGGCGGTGTCATTAGCGCGGGCAATGCCAGCCAGTTTTCGGACGGCGCCTCCGTATCGATCCTGATGAGCAGCAAGGTGGCTGAGGCCCGTGGTTTGCAGCCGCTGGGCATCTTCCGCGGCTTTGCCGTCGCTGGTTGCGAGCCGGACGAAATGGGCATCGGCCCTGTGTTTGCCATTCCCAAGCTGCTGCAGAAGGCGGGTCTGTCGGTGTCCGACATCGGTCTGTGGGAATTGAACGAAGCGTTCGCAGTGCAGGTGCTGTATTGCGCAGACCGCCTGGGCATTCCAATGGAACGCCTGAACGTGAACGGTGGCGCGATTGCCGTGGGCCACCCTTACGGTGTGTCCGGTGCGCGCCTGGTTGGCCATGCGCTGATCGAAGGCAAACGCCGCGGTGCCAAGTATGTCGTGGTGACCATGTGCATCGGTGGCGGCCAAGGCGCTGCCGGCCTGTTCGAAGTCGTGTAAACCCAGCCGGGGCGTGGCCGCCCTGGCCACGGCACCCTGGCATCACCCCAGGAATTCTCATGCAATCGAAGATATTGTCGCGCCGCGACATCGACTTTCTGTTGTACGAGTGGCTGGACGTGGAGGCGCTGACGGCGCGTCCGCGTTTCCAGGACCACAGCCGCGAAACGTTCAACGCTGCACTCGATACCGCCGAGCAGATTGCCACCGATCTGTTTGCCCCCCATAACAAGAAGAACGACGCCAACGAACCGCATTTCGATGGCGAAAAAGTGACCATTATTCCCGAGGTGAAAACAGCGCTGGACGCGTTTTCGGCAGCGGGCTTGATGGCGTCTGGCCAGGACTACGAGTTCGACGGGATGCAGCTGCCGTGTGTGGTAGACAAGGCCTTGTCGGCTTGGTTCACCTCGGCCAATATCGCCACCTCGGCCTATATTTTCCTTACGGTCGGCAATGCCAACACCTTGCTCAAGACCGCCACGCCGCGCCAGATCGAGCGCTTCGTGCGGCCTTTGCTGGCGGGTGAATTCTTCGGCACCATGTGCTTGTCGGAACCGCAGGCTGGCTCCAGCCTGTCCGACATCACCACTCGCGCCGAGCTCGATCCCGTGGCCGGCCCGGAAGGCGAGCGCCAATATCGGCTGACCGGCAACAAGATGTGGATTTCCGCTGGCGAGCATGACCTGGCCGGCAATATCGTGCACCTGGTCCTGGCCAAGATTCCCGGCCCCGACGGCCGCCTGATTCCTGGCGTGAAGGGCATTTCCCTGTTTATCGTGCCCAAGTATCTGGTGGGCGAAGATGGCGTGCCAGGCGAACGCAACGATGTCGTGCTGGCGGGACTGAACCACAAGATGGGCAGCCGTGGCACCACCAATTGCCTGCTCAACTTTGGCGAAGGCCGCTTCAAGCCCGATGGCAAGGCGGGCGCGATCGGCTATCTGGTGGGCGAGCCACACCAGGGGTTGATGAACATGTTCCACATGATGAACGAAGCCCGCATCGGCGTCGGCATGTGCGCTGCGGTACTGGGTGTGACTGGCTATCTGCACGCGCTTGATTACGCGCGCAACCGGCCGCAGGGCCGCCATCCGGCGGAAAAAGATCCGGTACGGCCGCAAGTGGCCATCATCGAACACACCGATGTACGGCGCATGTTGCTGGCGCAGAAGGCGTACGCGGAAGGCGCGATGGCGCTGGTCATGTATTCGGCCAGGCTGGTCGACGATTTCAATACGGCGCCGGAAGCCGAAGCGCGTGCGCACGCTGGCATGCTGCTGGACTTCCTGACGCCGATTACCAAATCGTGGCCATCGCAATGGTGCGTGGAGGCGAACAGCCTGGCGATCCAGGTGCACGGCGGCTATGGCTATACGCGCGAATATAACGTCGAACAGTTTTACCGCGACAACCGCCTGAACGCGATTCACGAAGGCACGCATGGCATCCATGGCCTCGATCTGCTGGGCCGCAAGGTGTCTATGCAGAAAGGCGCGCTGTTCAAGGCGATCAGCGCCGAACTTGCCGCCGGCATTGGCAAAGTCCGCCTGGCCGACGCGCCCGACTTGCAAGGTTACGCTACCCAGCTGGAAGAAGTCTGGGCCCGCATCGGCCGGGTCACTACCACGCTGTATGAAGCCGGCGACATGAACAAGACCCTGGCCAATGCCAGCTTGTATCTGGAAGCAGTGGGGCATGCGGTGGTGGCGTGGATGTGGCTGGAACAGGCTTTGGTCGCCAGCGGCAAGCTGGCCGGCGCCAGCGAGGACGATGCCAATTTCTATCACGGCAAATTGCAGGCGTGCCGCTACTTCTTCCAGTGGGAATTGCCCAAGGTGCCGCAGCAACTCGATCTGCTGGCCAGTATCGACACCACCACGCTGGACATGCAAGATGCCTGGTTCTAAGGAATAACGATGCTCAAACACATAGTCATGTGGAAGTTAAAAGATCACGCCGAGGGCGCCGACCGGGCCACCAATGCGCGCCTGATGAAGGAGCGCCTCGATGCCTGTGCCAATTTGTCCTCCGGCACGATCAAGTTTGAAGTCGTACTGGCCCAGCCTGGCCTGGAAGCGACGTACGACGTGATTCTGTATTCGGAATTCCGCGACCGCGCGGCACTGGCCGAATACGCCGCCCATCCCACCCACAAGGCCCTCATTCCGTTCATCGGCGCCGTACGCGCTGAACGGCAATGCATGGACTACGAAATTTGACCGACCAAGGAAAACTGATGCGTACTACCCAAGAATTATTTTCGCTCGCAGGCAAAACGGCACTCATCACGGGCGGCTCGCGTGGTCTCGGCTTGCAAATGGCCGAGGCGCTGGGCGAGCAGGGCGCCACGCTGGTGCTGTCCTCCCGTAAGCAGTCCGATCTGGACGAGGCAGTGGCCCACCTTGCCGCGCGCGGCATCAAGGCCTCGGCCATTGCAGCGGACCTGTCGCAGGAAGCGCATATCGGCCCTCTGGTGGACGAAGCCATCAAGCGCCTGGGCCATATCGATATTCTGATCAACAATGCCGGCGCCAGCTGGGGCGCACCCGCCGAAGACTACCCGGTCGAAGCGTGGGACAAGGTCATGAACCTGAATATCCGCAGCATCTTCCTGGTCAGTCAGGCGGTGGGCAAGCTGTCCATGATTCCACGCAAATACGGGCGCATCATCAATATCGCCTCCATCGCCGGTTTGGCCGGCAATCCGCCAGGCACCATGAAAACGGTGGCGTACAACACCTCCAAGGGTGCGGTCATCAACTTCACGCGCACGCTGGCAGGCGAATGGGGCGCGCACGGCATCACCGTGAATGCGATTGCGCCGGGCTTCTTCCCCTCCAAGATGACCAAGGGCGTGCTCGAGAGCATAGGTGAAGAAGCGCTGGCCAAGGGTTCGCCGCTGGGCCGCATTGGCGACGATGAAGACTTGAAGGGCGTGGCCTTGCTGTTCGCGTCTGATGCCGGCAAGCACATCACGGGCCAGACGCTGGCCGTGGACGGTGGCGTTTCGGCGGTTTGAGCATGACCGAGTATCAACGTATTGTATTGGCGGCCCGTCCACGCGGCGCGGTCCAGCCCGAGAACTTCCGACTGGAAACCGCGACCTTGCCAGCACTGCAGGATGGCGAAGTCCTGGTGCGCAACCATTTCCTGTCGCTGGACCCGTACATGCGCGGGCGCATGAGCGAGGCCAAGAGCTATGCCACCGCGCAGGCGCTGGATGAGACCATGCTTGGTGGCACGGCCGGCGAAGTGCTCGCCTCCAAACACGCCCGCTTTGCTGCGGGCGACCACGTGGTCGGCATGCTGGGCTGGGCCGAGATGGGTGTGTGCGACGGGGCCTTGCTGCGCAAGGTCGACACCAGCCGCATTCCCTTGTCCGCTTATTTGGGCGTGGTGGGCATGCCGGGTATGACCGCTTGGTACGGTCTGAACCACATCATGAAGCCGGTGGCCGGCAACACGATTCTCGTGTCGGCAGCCAGCGGGGCGGTCGGTAGCGCGGTAGGGCAGCTGGCCAAGCTGCAAGGTTGCCGCGTGGTGGGCATTGCTGGTGGCGCCGAAAAATGTGCCTACGTGATCGACGAACTTGGCTTCGATGCCTGCGTCGATTACAAAGCGGGCAATCTGGCGGCCGATCTGGCGCGCGCGGCGCCGGATGGGATCGATGCCCTGTTCGAAAACGTGGGCGGCCCTTGTTTTGACGCAGCTTTGCCGCTGATGAACGCCTTTGGCCGGATTGCGCTGTGCGGTTTGATCGCTGGCTACAACGGCGACGACCTGGCCGTACGCAATCTGCGCTTCATGCTCACCAGCCGCCTGAGCGTACGAGGTTTTATCGTGACCGAACACCTGGATCTGTGGCCGCAAGGCTTGGCCGAGCTGGCCGCGCTGGTTGCCGGCGGCAAGCTCAAATACCGTGAAACCGTGGCACAGGGGCTGGCAGCAGCGCCCGACGCCTTTATCGGCCTGCTTCAGGGCCGCAACTTTGGCAAACAACTGGTTCAACTTATTCCATGAAAAATTTCAATGATCGTGTGGTCGTGATCACCGGCGGCGCCAGTGGTCTGGGCCGTGAATTTGCCCTCAAGGCAGCGCAACTGGGCATGAAACTGGTGCTGGCCGACGTGCAGCAAGATGCCCTGGACGCGACCCGCAGCGAGCTTGAAGCGCAGGGCGTGCAGGTACTTGCCATGCGCTGCGACGTGCGCCACGCCGAGGAAGTACAAGCGCTGGCAGACGCCACCATGGCCCGCTTTGGCGCGGTGCATCTGGTGTTCAATAATGCCGGCGTTGGATCGGCGGGCTTGATCTGGGAAAACAGTGTCAGCGACTGGGAGTGGGTGCTAGGCGTCAATCTGTGGGGCGTGATCCACGGCGTGCGCACCTTTACCAAGCTCATGCTCGACAGTGCGGCCAAAGATCCGTCATATGAAGGCCATATTGTGAATACTGCATCCATGGCCGGCTTGCTCAATGCGCCGACCATGGGCGTGTATAACGTGTCGAAGCACGCGGTGGTATCGCTGTCGGAAACCTTGTATCACGACCTGCAACTGGTGGAAGCACCGATTGGCGCCTCGGTGCTGTGCCCTTACTTTGTGCCCACCGGCATCAGCCAGTCGCACCGCAACCGCCCGGCAGACGTGGCCATGACCACACCCGCTACCGCCAGCCAGAAGGTGGCGCAGGCAATGACGGTGAAAGCCGTGGAGTCTGGCAAAGTATCTGCTGCCGAAGTGGCGCAGATGACGTTTGACGCCATCGCCAACGGTCAGTTCTATATTTATTCGCATCCGGGCGCGCTGGGCGGCGTGGCCGACCGCATGGATGAAATTGTGCACGCGAAAAACCCAAGCGATCCGTACAAGGCCACGCCCCATGTGCGCGATCTGCTGCGCAGCAAGATGAAGGCGGCCCAGTAATTTACTGCAGCACGCGCTCGTGCAGTTCGGCGGGCGCGTCCTGGTACAGCTTGACCACGGTTGAGGTGCGGGTGCCGTAGCCCGTGGTTTCAATGCACACGGCGGACAGCACGCGTTCCAGGTCGAGCGCAATGCCCGTGTCTGGCAGACGCATGTCCGGCGCGCGCGTGGTGTCGGCCAGCATTTCGAAGTAGGCTTCCTCGGGCGCGCCCTGGCACAGCAGGCTGGCAAACTGCGCCTTGGTGCGCACCACCTTCGGCCACGGCGCGTCCAGCAAGCTATTGGAAATACCGTAGATGCCGGGCGCCAGCGCCTGGCCGTTGCGCGCGTCGTCCATGGCGCGGTTCGAAAACCAGTACATATTTTCGCGGTCGCCCAGCACCAGGTTAAACCCGTTGTAGTCGGCGACTTCCTGGGCAATTTTGGCGATGTAGGCGGGCGCATCCAGGTCGCCAGCCAGATAGTCGGCCACCAGCGCGCCGCGCGATGGCGCGTCGGGACGGCGTTCCTGTGGGCCGCGAATGTTGGTCAGGGCGGCAAACTTGGGGCCGTGCGGGCCTTCCTGGGTAATGCCCATCCAGCTGCCGCCGCCTTTCAGGTCGCGCCCGGCAAACACCTGCGGGTGCTCGGGCCAGGTGCCGGCAGCCGCGGCAGGGCGGTCGTAGAACTCATCCCTGTTGGCAGCGGCAATCAACGGTGCGCCAGGCACCACTTGCCATGCAAAAACGATCAGGCACATGGGGCGACGTCCGTAAAGGCTTCGGTATGACGCTCGCCAGCAATCCATGTTGCCAAGCCAGCCTCGCGCACGGCCAGCGCCAGGCGGGCTTCGAAATCCGCTGCCGTGGCGCTGTAAATTTCCATCCAGGTTTGGACGCCGTCGCTGGAGCCGGGGCGGCGCTTGAGCTGGCCGGCGCCGCCAAGGGCCGCCTGCATCGCGCGCACGCGCGGCCCCAGTTGCGCGGCATGCTCGTCGCGGACGCGATAGTAGATGTACAGGTCCATGCGGTCAGACGTCAATGGCGTCGAGCGGGTAGGGCATGGGCTGGAAGTGCAGGGCGCTGCCGCTGGCCGAGCCCAGATGCACATCGCCTTGTTCGATGGCGGCCAGCTTCATTTCCACCAGCGCATCCACGCCACCTTTGCCGTTGGGCGCGGCGTTCACCACCATGCCGCAGGGCTGGTCGGGATCGCTGGCGGAAAAGACTTCGTCCCCGGCACTTGCGGTCGTGTCGATGCTGGCAAGCGCGGTGCGGCGCTTCAGTTTGCCCAGATATTGACTACGTGCCACGATTTCCTGGCCGGGGTAGCAGCCCTTCTTGAAGTTGACGCCGCCCAGCAGCTCGAAATTGACCATCTGGGGTACAAACTGTTCCTGCGTCTTGAGCGTGATTTCCGGCACGCCGGCGTGAATGGCCGACAGTTGCCAGGCATCGTTGCCCGCGGGGATCAGGGCAGCGCTCAGCGTGGGCCAGGCGCTCTGCGCCTGCGCAGCCGTGGTCAGCCATTGATAGCGGGGTGCGCCAAAGGCGTCGGCCAGGCGCAGGAGCGTGCCCAGCGCATGGTCGATCCGGGTATAAGGCTGCGCTGGCAGCGCACCGAACATGCCTTCCAGTACCTTGCCAGCGGCTGCGCCACCGAAACCGAGGATCACTTCGGGCGTGGCGTCAGCCAGTTTGGCCTTGGCGCGCAGCACAAACATCGACAAGCGCTTTTGCAGGGCAGGCTGCAATTGCTGCGGCAGTTGCAGGAACACGGCTTCTGCCGTGCGCCACATCAGGAAGGAGGCCTGCATGCGTCCCTTGGGCGAGCAATAGGCGGCCAGACGGACGTCGCCTTGCCCCAGATGCTCGACATCGTTGGTCAGCTGATTGTGCAGGAAAGTGGCGGCATCGTCGCCGCTGACGGCGATGACGCCCAGGCCGCCGGTAACAGCCACAAAACCGGCCGCCAGCTCGGCAGCGCTGAATGTGCGTCCAAAATCTGGCACATGCGGCTGCTCTGTGGCACTATGTCGCGCACCTTGCGCCAAGAGTAAGTCATTCCAGGTGGTCATATAAATTGATGTATTTTTGATTAAAGCTTTATCATTACGGGCTCATTATAGAGATGTCGAGAAAATCCCGCCGGACGCCGCACAAAACCGCCAAGTCACCCATGCGAGCCATAAAAAAATTCATCTATCTCGTCATCCTGATCGCACTTGCCGCGGTGGCCGGCTTTTCGTACTGGGCCAAGCAGCCCATTACGACCGAAGGCGAGCCGATTGCCTTTGTCATTGCGCCAGGCAGTGGCGTATCGGCTGCCTCGCAGGATATTGCCCGTGCCGGGGTGCCGATCAATCCCTACTTGTTTTCCACGCTGGCGCGCGTGACCCAGAAGGCGTCGCGCATCAAGGCCGGCAGTTACGAGCTCAAGCCTGGCACAACGCCGCGCGCGCTGGTTGATCAGCTGGTGCGTGGCGAGTTTGCGCAAGAGTCGCTGACCATCATCGAAGGCTGGACCTTCAAGCAGATGCGTCAGGCCGTGGCCGCCAGCAAGACCCTCAAGCACGATACGGCCGAGCTGAGCGACAAAGAGCTGCTGGCGCGCATTTCAAGCGAGTTCAAGTCGCCTGAAGGCTTGTTCTTCCCGGATACCTACCTGTTTGCCAAGGGATCGAGCGATCTGGCCGTCTACAAGCAAGCCCATGAGCTGCTGCTCAACCGCTTGAACGCGGCCTGGGAAAAGCGCGATGCCAGCCTGCCATACAAGTCCCCGTATGAAGCGCTGATCATGGCTTCGATTGTCGAAAAGGAAACTGGGCAGAAGTCCGAGCGCGCCATGATTGCGGCCGTGTTCGTCAACCGCCTGAAGCAGGGCATGATGCTGCAGACCGATCCGACCGTCATCTACGGCATGGGTGACAACTTCGCTGGCAACATCCGCAAGAAGGATCTGGAGACCGATACCCCGTACAATACATACACCCGCAGCGGCTTGCCGCCCACCCCGATTGCCCTGCCAGGCGTGCAATCGCTGGCGGCAGCGCTGGGGCCGGCCAAAAGCAATGCCCTGTATTTTGTGGCGCGCGGCGACGGTACCAGCAAGTTCTCGGATAACTTGAACGACCATAACAAAGCAGTTAATCAATACCAACGATAAAGCGTCGCCGTTCCATGACTCAAAGCAGCACCGTAAAAGGCAAGTTCATCAGTTTCGAAGGCATCGATGGTGCCGGCAAGTCGACCCACATTGCCTTTGTCGCAGAGTGGCTGGGGGCGCATGGCAAGACCGTGGTGTCGAGCCGCGAACCTGGCGGCACCACCGTGGGCGAGAAGTTGCGTGATTTGCTGCTGCACGAAAAGATGCACCTGGAAACCGAGGCGCTGCTGATGTTTGCCAGCCGGCGCGAACACATCGCCCAAGTCATTGCGCCCGGTCTGGCGCGCGGCGACTGGGTTGTTTCCGACCGATTCACCGATGCCAGTTTTGCCTATCAGGGTGGCGGACGCGGCCTGGACCGCAGCAAGATGGAAGCACTGGAGCAATGGGTGCATCCCACGCTGCAGCCCAATCTGACACTGCTGTTTGATGTGCCCCTGGCCGTGGCGCGAGCGCGTCTGGACGCTACCCGCACGCTCGACAAATTCGAGCAGGAGCAGGCGGACTTTTTCGAGGCGTGCCGCACCGAATATCTGCGGCGTGCCGCCCAGTTTCCAGAACGCATAGTCGTTGTCGATTCGACGCAAAGTATAGATGCAATCCGCGCACAGCTGGCGGCCATACTTGAGAAACTACTTTAAGTGAAGCTCGAAATGACTTCATCTATTTGTCGCAAGCTGTTGATTAAATGAGTAATTCTATCTACCCATGGCAAGAGGCCGCGTGGAGCCAGCTCCAACAGCTGCGGTCGCGCATGCCGCATGCGATCCTGTTCCACGGCGCCGCCGGGACTGGAAAAGCTGACTTTATCGAAACCTTTGCCCAGGCATTGTTGTGCGAAAACGGCCGGCCAGACGGCCATGCTTGCGGCACTTGCGTATCCTGTGGCTGGTTCTCGCAGCACAACCACCCGGACTATCGGCGCGTGCGTCCGGAATCGTTTGAAGACGAGGCGCCGGAAGGCGAAGAAGGTACGGACGGCGAGGGCAAGAAGGCCAAGGCCAGCAAGACCCCATCGAAGGAAATCAAGATCGAGCAGATTCGCAACCTGGCCGACTTCATGAACATTTCTACCCACCGCCAAGGTTTACGCGTGGTGGTGGTGTACCCGGCCGAGGCGCTCAATACCCCCGCCTCGAATGCCCTGCTCAAGACGCTGGAAGAGCCGCCGCCGGGCACCGTGTTCCTGCTGTCCTCGAACAGCCTGGACCGGCTGCTGCCGACCATTCTGTCGCGCTGCCGCAAGTTTGCCTTGCCCATGCCCGACCACGCCCAGGCCGCTGCCTGGCTGAAAGCGCAAGGTCTGGCCGACGCCGACAGTTGGCTGCGTGAACAGGGCGGGGCGCCGCTGGCGGCGCTGGCCCAGTCGGAGACCGGCAACCGTGATGAAATGGAAACCCTGCTGCAGCTGCTGGCCCACCCCAGCGTTGACGGCGCGCTGAAAACGGCTGATAAATTAAGCAAGACACCCCTCAGTTCTGTGGTGTCTTGGCAGCAACGCTGGCTTTATGATGTGTTTTCCTACAAACTGTCTGGAAGCATCAGATATTTCCCCCGATATCAGAAGGAACTTGCAGCGTTAGCCGGGAAAGTGCACACTTCCAATCTGCTGCGCGCAATCAAGGGCGCCAACGCGCGCCGGGCGACTGCGGATCACCCCTTGTCGCCGAAACTGTTTTTAGAAGATTTGTTGCTCGATTACACTACATGCTGCACCTGAAAGGATTTACATGACCGGCAAACCACCTGACCCGACCGCCACGCAGCCTGCGCGGCCCTCGGTGCTCTCGCTGGCCATCAAGGAAAAGGCGGCCTTGTACGCCGCATACATGCCTTTTCTTCGACACGGCGGCATGTTTGTGCCGACCGTTAAGCCGTACAAGCTGGGCGACGAGATCTACCTGATCCTGGCCTTGATGGACGACCCGAACAAGTACCCGATCGCGGGGAAAGTCGCCTGGATTACCCCGGCTGGCGCCAATAACAACAAGGCGCAGGGCATCGGTGTGCATTTCCCGGACGATGAAACGGGCCACCGTGCCAAGCTGCGCATTGAGGAAATCCTCGGTGCGGCACTGCGTTCGTCGCGCGCCACCCACACGCTTTGAGCGTGCGTCTATCACTCTGGTTCAACCTTGTTTCGTACTATGCCGTCTTTTACCCATCGCATTGCCCGTCCCGATGATTTGCCTGCCATTGTTGCCATCTATAACTCGACGGTTGCGTCGCGTGAAGTGACGGCCGATACCGAGCCTGTCTCGGTGGCTTCGCGCCAGCAATGGTTTGACGACCACCATCCTGAACGGCGCCCCCTGTGGATCATTCACGATGCGGCCGATACGGCGGCGGCACCTGCCGTCCTGGGTTGGATGTCGTACTCCAATTTCTATGGCCGTCCGGCCTACTCGGGCACGGCCGAATTGTCGATTTATATCGAGGAGGCCTGGCGCGGCAAGGGTATTGGTCGCTACTGCCTGGAGGAGGCCGTGGCCTTTGCTCCGAAGATTGCTGTGCACACCTTGCTTGGTTTTATCTTTGGCCACAATGTGCCCAGTCTGGCGCTGTTCCGCAAGTTCGGTTTTGATACCTGGGCGAATTTGCCGCGGGTTGCCAACCTGGACGGCATTGAGCGCGACCTGATTATCCTCGGCAGGCGCGTCGGCTAGACTTTATAATCGTGGGATGTATATCGATTCCCACTGCCATATCAATTTCCCCGAGCTGTCGGCCCGGATGCCTGAAATTCTCGCCAAGATGGCCGAGAACAAGGTCACGCACGCACTGTGCGTCTCGGTCGACTTGCCCGATTTCCCACAAGTATTGGCGCTGGCCGAAACTTACCCCCACATTTACGCTTCGGTTGGCGTGCATCCCGATTACATGGATACGCCCGAACCTTCCGTGGACCAGCTGGTCTCACTGTCAGCACATCCAAAAATCATTGCCATTGGCGAAACGGGGCTCGACTATTTCCGGCTCGAAGGCGATCTTGAATGGCAGCGCGAGCGCTTCCGCGTCCACATCCGTACTTCAAGAATCACGCGTAAGCCTTTGATTATTCACACAAGAGCAGCAAGCGCAGACACCATTCGCATCATGCAGGAAGAGGGCGCAGGGACCGACAAAGGCGGTGTGGCCGGCGTCATGCACTGTTTTACCGAGTCGCTTGAGGTCGCACAAGCGGCCCTGGAAATGGGTTTTTACATCTCGTTTTCCGGCATCGTCACGTTCAAAAGCGCGAAAGATCTGCAGGCAGTGGCCAGGGAAGTGCCCATGGAGCGCATTCTCATTGAAACCGATTCGCCCTATCTTGCGCCCGTGCCGCACCGGGGCAAAATGAACGAGCCGGGCTTCGTCAAGCATGTGGCCGAATACATCGCCGACCTGAAAGGCATTCCGCTGGTCCAGGTGGCGGAGCAGACCACCAGTAACTTCTTCAATTTATTCAAGGGCGTGCAGCGATAAGTTGAAGTTGTTTCTGTGATGTGCATGCGCTGAACTGACGGGGAAAAGCGATTTTTCTCGGCAATTCGACGCGATGGGTGTTTGTTGATAATGGTGACATCGACTTCAAACTGCACACCAGGGAACGCCATGCTCAACGAACGCGAAATTGAAAGCTGCTATCTGGGGCAATTTATCCCGGTCCATTATCATCACAATATGTTGATGGACCAGAACCGCATGCACGGGTTCAAGTCAGCCATCAATTACGCGGTTAAACCCGGCGCCAAGGTGCTCGAATTGGGTGGCGGCACCGGGGTGCTGTCCTGGTTTGCGGCGGGCCGCGCGGCGAAGGTCTACTGTGTCGAATTCAATCCCGATATGGTCAAGGCTGCGCGCAAAATGCTGTCCATGAATCCCAACGGCCACAAAGTCGAAGTGGTGCATGCCGATGCCTTCGAGTATTTGCCGCCGGAGCCGGTCGATGTCGTCATCTGCGAGATGATTCACGTGGCAATGCTGCGTGAAAAGCAGGTCGAAGTCATGGAATCGTTCAAGCGCCGCTATCTGGCCCGTTTCGGCGGCCCGCTGCCCGTGTTTTTGCCCGAGGCGGTGATCATGGCGGCGCAGCCATTGCAGCAGGATTATGACTTCGAGGGGTTCTACGCGCCCATCGTGCAGTTCCAGGAAACCTCGACAGCCAAGCCAGGTACGGTGGAACTGGCTGCACCGGCGGTCTACAGCATCCTGGACTTCAGCCAGCCGACGGACAGCGCCATTGCCTGGCAAGGCCAGTTTGCCATTGAAAAAGCCGGCATCGTCAATGCCATGCGCTTTATCACCAAGAACATTCTTGCCGTGGTTCCCGAAGAGAACAGCACGATCGACTGGCTCAACCATTACATGAGCGTACCTATGAGCCAGCCCATTCAGGTAAAACCAGGCGATGTACTGCAGGTCAGTTTCCAGTACCGGGCAGGGGGATCAATCCCATCGCTGGAAGCGTCCATCCGGACTGAGCTTGTGCACGCGCATGCCCACAGCAGCAACGCGCAGCTGTCGGCCTACGCCTGATTTTTCCGCATGCGGGGGCGGCAAGCCTTAAAATGGCGGTTTCCTCACCTTATTTAAGTTCGCCCCATGGAATCGATCGATCAGCGTTACCTCGTCCAGCAAAACAAAATCAGCGATGGCGACACCAAACCGCCCGTGTTTGCCAAAGTCATGCGCAGCAAAGAGGGCAAATTCGAAGGTGTTTCCTTTATCAAGAACAAGGAAAAAGCCACGGTCATGACCGTGGCGGAAGCCCAGGAAGCCATCAACTGGGCCACCGGCAAGAAACCCAACGCGCACGAATACACCACCAAGATCATCTGCGTCGGTCAGTAAGGCAGCGCAAGCCGCACCATTCATCCCCGTTTTTTTCGGCTTGATCGCCCCCAGCATGCCGCCCATCGCATGCCGCTGGCGTCAACGCCGCTGCTTCCTTACAGTCTGCACATCCGATTGTTTCCCGTAACGGAGTGTGCAATGCTGACTTTCCTGATTTGGCTGCTGGTGCTGTTCCTGTGCTGGCCATTGGCCTTGCTGGCCCTGGTCCTGTATCCCCTGGTGTGGCTGATCCTGCTGCCGTTTCGCTTGCTCGGTGTCGGCGTTGAGGCCGTGTTCGAACTGCTGCGCGCCATTGTGATGCTGCCGGCGCGCATCCTGGGCAGCAATCCCGGACGTTAATTCCGGATGACTTGCCGCAGCATGGGGCGCTGGCGCGGTGGCCGTGCCGCCGCCACCATGACGGGCCCGGCCGCAAGTGCGTGCGCCTCGTCGCCGAGAGTAAAGATGCTCATCGCCTTCACCAGCGCGCCCGCTTGTTCTTCCAGGCTGCTTGATGCCGCCGCCGTTTGCTCTACCAGGGCAGCATTTTGCTGTGTCATATCGTCCATCTGAGTGACGGCCTGATTGATCTGCTCAATGCCTTCCCCCTGCTCGGCGGACGCGACCGCAATCTCCGACATGATGGCCGTGATCCGGCGCACGCTGCTCTGAATCTCTTCCATCGCAAGACCGGCCTGATCGGCAAGCTGGTTTCCAGCCTCGACTTTTTCCACGCTGCTGGTGATTAAGTCCTTGATTTCCCGGGCCGCAGCGCCGGAGCGCTGCGCCAGATTGCGCACTTCCGTTGCCACGACGGCGAAACCGCGTCCCTGTTCGCCAGCGCGCGCTGCTTCCACTGCGGCATTGAGGGCAAGGATGTTGGTCTGGAAGGCGATGCCGTCGATCACGCCAATGATGTCAACAATCTTGCGCGAGCCATCGTTGATGTCGCCCATGGTCTGCACCACCTGTGATACCACGCTGCCGCCTTTGGTGGCCGCCGTTGCGGCGCCGATCACCAGGGCATTGGCCTGGCGCGCGTTGTCCGCGTTCTGACGTACGGTCGAGGTCAGTTCTTCCATGGACGAGGCTGTCTCTTCAAGATTGGATGCTTGCGACTCAAGCCGCTGCGAGACGTCCGCATTGCCGCTGGCAATGTCGCGCGTTGCCGCGCTCATGGTGTGCACGCTGGCACGGACGTCGCTGACGATGGCACGCAGGCTGTCATTCATTTCCTTGAGTGCGCGCAGCATCTGGCCCACTTCATTGTCGGCGCCGACATCAAAATCCTGCACCAGGTTGCCCCGGGCGACAGCTTGGGCAACCGCCACCGCATTGTTCAGGCGCGCGGTGACTGCATGCGAAATCATCCACGTCAGCCCGGCGCCCAGCCCAACCAGCGCCAGCATGGAGCCGAGCATGGTCCAGCGCGTTTTGTGGAAAGCTGCAATCTTATCGGCCAACATGCCGCTGAGTTCGACCCGGGTGGCGTCGATCAGGGCGAATTGGGCGTCAATGGCGCGCGTGGCTTGCTCCACGTACTGGCTCGGCTCGCCAGTCAGCTCGGCGGGCGGGACGATGGCGCTTTGGGCCGTTTCTGCCAGTTGCCGCGCCTGATTGTTTGCTTCCGCCATCAACGGCCCGAGCCGGCCGGCGATCACAGCGTTATCACGGGCCGCCTTGCTGAAAGCGTTGCCGGTTTGCGCCATCCGTTCATTGATTCGGGCAATGTTGCCCGAGACAGCGAGCCGCTCGTCGGGGGCGGCCATTTTCTTTGCAAGCAAGCCTGCGCCCTTGGCCCGCAGTTGCCCCAAGTCTTCGGTTAGCGCTGGCAACTGGTAATAGATGGCTTGAATCAGCTGGTAGGTGTCTTTGTCCGGATCCAGACTCAAACCGTATTCATCGCCGATTAATTCATTGACCTTTAGCATCTTGGCCAAAAGTTGCACATGGGCGGCGTAACTGTCGGGCACGCTGGCCTGTTTGCCCGCCACGGCAGCGCGCAGCGTGGCCCACTCGCGCCGCGGTGCAGACCAGACTTCGGCCAATGCCGCGCTGCCGCTTTGCTGGACGACCTGGTCGACCTGGTCGAATGCGCCATCGACTTGCGCCTGTACTGCGGCGCGTTTGGCATCGGCCTCGGGAACGCCGCTCAGTGCCAGTGCGGACAAGGCGCGGTGTTGCTGGGTGAGCTGAACAGCCTTCAAGACCGCAGTCACGGCGGGGACACCATTTTGCTCGCCGGTATAGGCTTCAAGGGCCTTGCCCGCTTCTTTGGTGTATAAATAGGTGGGAATGCTTGCCAGTAGCAAGCCCAGCAGGCTCAAGGCAGTGAAGGTTTGCCACAATTTGAGTTTGCCAAACATCGAAGAGATGAACATGTCCGCCTCCCAAAAGTTTTACTGATGAGAATAATATTAGTCCTGTCTTAGAAGAAATACGCGGAATGTAACAATTTATTTTTAGTTCGAGCAACGCAGGCGGGATTTGTCCAGCAATGTCAGTGTTGGGCATTTAACAGACGCACGGCTTGCCGTGCTTTACATTAAGCAGTCCACCTTGACCCAGGAATCATCATGCGCCTTGATATCTATCGCCGTGCCGAACACGATGGCAAGTTCTCTTACCTTGCTGTGCCTGAAAGCCGCAATATCCCCAACGAAGCGACCAATACGGATTGGGAAGTGGAGGCGAGGGCGTTTGAAGTCGATGACGACGCGGAAAAAATCGAGGACTACGATATCGAGCATCTGAGCGAGCAGATTGCCGAAAAAGGGTATGCGGTCACCGCCCTGCATTGAGGGCGGGCCGGCAGGGATGGCATGGCCATCCCTGTAAGACAGCAATTATTTCTTGGCTGGGGCCAGCAGCTTGGCCTTCAGTGCAGGATCGACAGGCTTGTCACCGAGCCAGATACGCAGGACCGAGTTATAGAACAGCGGGTCAGGAATGTTCGGGCCGACTTTCTTGCCGTTGACGTAGCACTGGTTACCCACACCTGGAATCCAGTCGGTATCGATGATGTCGCCGCGACGCAAGAAGCTGACCTGGCCGAACATCTCGCCGTACTTGCTGACGTGGGTGACGATCTTCGCCATGTCCTGTTCGCTCGTGTTCTGGCTCAGTGCCACCATGAACGCGCTGCCCAGATCTTCGGCGGAAATGTCACGCAGCATGACCAGCCGCATGCGGCGCGGACCGTCCACCTTCAGCACCCCATCGACGGTGCTTTGCGCTTCCGCCAAATACAGGCCGGCGGCGTACACCTTGACGACGAACTTGTTCCGCACACCAGCGCCGTTGAGCACTAATTCCTTGCCCCCCAAGGCCATCGTGTCTTCGTACTTGACTCCGCCGGCATCGACTGCCGCAATGGTCTGGCCGGAGGCCATGACGAGGAACATACATGCAAGTACAGCTTTGCTGAATTTACTTACTGCGGTCATCTTTTCTCCGTCGCTTATGGTCACACTGTGCTGAGGAACATTTCACAGTTGATACCATTCTACTGTTTATGAACGGCAACTAAAAGCCTGCAGATGTATCCGTATGTATTTGCACGATCAACTAACAACACTCGTGGATTTCGTTGATGCGAACGTGACACCTTTTGGTGCACATTCCCTTTGACGCACCATTCCGGACAGCGTTATATTTCAATCAATACGCAGACCAGGAGAGCACAACATGACCGTGGCCGACCTCGCCGATAGCATGCCGCCGGGCGCGTTCATCGACCAAAAAATCGCGCGCCTTGGCGACTGGCGCGGCGCCGCTCTGAGCGAAGTGCGCAAGCTGATTCACGATGCGCTGCCCGAGGTGGTGGAAGAAGTTAAATGGATGGGCACGCCGGTGTGGTCCAGCAACGGCATCATTTGCACAGGCGAGACCTATAAGGCGGCCGTCAAATTAACGTTTCTGAAAGGCGCTGCCGTCAGCGATCCTGCCGGCTTGTTCAATGCCAGCCTGGACGGCAATGCGCGCCGCGCGATTGATCTCCACGAAGGCGAGCGCCTCGATCCAGCCGCGTTCAAGGCGTTGATTCAGGCTGCGGCGGCCCTGAACGTCAAGCCTGCGCGCAAGCGGGCGGCAAAAAAAGCAAGCTAGTGGCGAGCGGAAAAACCACACCGTAGGTCCCTTGACCGCTGTGTCATAGGATCGAAGCACTTGAAAGAAGGGACGTTTGCCGCGCCGGCCCAGTGCGAAAGTCACAAGCTCGCTAGTCACTTCGACAATGTTACTTTTCACGTATTTAGCTCCGCCAATTTCGACTACATTGATCTCTGGTTCTCCCTCTTCTCACTCCTGATTGCCCGCGCAAGGAGAGTTGCATGGTTCCAGATTTCACCCACAAGCCCGACGCCTTCCGCCAGGTCGGTACTGCCGTTGCCCGCTTTGACCGCAGTGGCGTCATGACGTACGCCAACCAGACCGGCCTCGATCTGCTTGGTGTACATGACGGCGAGCACGTCGATCTCGCGCTCCTGTTTCCCGACGCTGAGCAGCTTCGCTTCATCAAGCAGCAATTGGCGGAGCGGCTCGATGGCAAGTCGGCCGTGTACCAGACCGCATTCCGGCGCCCCCATGACGGTCCGGACGCCAGTGCCATCCCGGTCTGCGTGCATGCGGTGCCGGACGCGCGACCCAGTGGCGAAGTGACTGGTTCACTGGTTCTACTGCGCGACATGCGTATTGAAAACGCGCGCGCCGGCATTCATCAGGCGATCGAGCTGAGCCGAACAAACGAAGCGCTGTTTGCCCGCGTGGTCGAACAATTGCGCACCGTATTTGATTTCGACGAGTTTCGCGTCACTGCGGTCAGCCAAAGCCGCCAGCACTTGCGCACCGTGTATTCCACGGATCCGCAGGCCGCCACCAAATATCCCTTCCGCTGGTGGCCAATGCCGACGTTTATCCTGGAAACGCTGGACCAGTATGTGCCGGATGTGCTGGTGGTCGAAACCATGCGGGCCGAGCCGCACTACCAGGATCTGATCGAGCGTGATGCGACCTGCCGCGCCTTTTTTGAATCCGGTGTCAAACAGATTCTGAGTCTGCCGATCACGCGCGGTAACCGTATCATCGGGTTTGTTGCGCTCGACTCCCGCGTGGATGGCCGTTACGACGAAACCACCCTGGCGTTGTTGATGGCGTTGCCGATCGCGGAAGCAGTTGTTGCCGCATTGAACCGGGAGCAGCGCAAGCGGCATCAAAGCGCGCTCAAACTGATACGGCAAGTGAGCAAGCATTCAGACGATGTGCTGAAGGTGGCCGACACTCTGGTGCGCCGTTTGCAAAGCAACTATGGCTGGGACCACGTTTCGGTGTTTCAGGCGGAAGGCCAGCAATTGCGCCTGATTTGCCAGGCTTCCCATCCCGCCATGCCACGCTTGCCTGAGCCTTGCGTTCTCAACTGGCTGGATGACACGGTGCTGGCAGAACAGCCGTCACGCGGTGGGGTCATGTCCCTGGCCGCGCGCAGCGGCAAGCCGGTGATCGTCGAGAACACGCGCAGCGGCGGTGTGTTTCCGTCCACCAAGCAGAGTGCCACGCAAGGGTCGGAAGTCGCCATCGCCATTTCCGCCAACGGCTTGCAATGGGTGTTGAACGCGGAATCACGTCTGAGCAATGCCTTCGCCACCGAAGAAATCGACCTGCTGAAAATCCTCGTCAGCGAGGCCGGCGGCGTATTGGCCCGTTCTGCCATGATTGGCATGCAAAATGCGGTGTTGAACGCCATCTCCGATGCCGTGTTCGAGACCGATCTGGATGGGGAAATCCGCTCCACCAATCCGGCGGCAAGCCGCCTGCTTGGCGTGGTGCAGGAAGAATTGGTGGGACGCACAGTCTTCGAGTTCATCAACGACAAGCAAGAGCGTGAAGTCTGGCGCTACAAACTACGCGCCAGCGCCACCGAGCTGGTGTTGCGCCGCGACGATGGACGCCAGCTCAGCGTGTCGATCGAGGTGACGCCAATGCCGCAGCAACTTGGCGGACTGGTCTATGTCGTCACGGATCTGACGACGCAAAAAGAGGTGCAGCGGCTCAATGAACTGAAAGTGGTGTTCCGCCAGGCCGCGATGGAAGGACGGGTCCCGCTGGCACTCGCCGCGACCTGGCTGCAATTGTCGGTTCAGGAAAACCCCGAAACACGCGAAGCCATCGAAAAAGTCACGCGTCAGCTGGCCCGTGCCGATTTGCCCCTGGAGCGTTTGATGCGTTTGTCGGCAGCTGAACACCGCATTGTCAGCCGGCCCTATGCCGATATGCGCCAGGCGGTGTTCGTCACGCTGTCTGAGCTGCCGCGCAACATGGTCGAATGCCTCAATCCCTCGCTGCCTTCGAAGAGCGTGCCGGTGGCCGTGCTGTTTGACGACCTGCAATTCTGCATCGAATCATTTATCGCCTTTGGCATTCGGTCGCGGCCCTTGTCCAAGATGCTCGATATCCACCTGGAGCAAGCCGATGGCATTGCACGCTTCGTGGTGGAAGGGGACTGGGTGCCCGCACTGGCACTGGACGACGAACCCGACGCCATGGACCGCTGGCGGCGCAAGTCCATCAGCGATCTGTTGCTGGGTAATAGCGTCATTGAGCGCATTGCGCAAAAGTATGGCGGCGCTTACCGCTGCGACTTCGAACAGCAATGCCGGATGGAGATCGAGTTTCCACAATTTGCGGAACCGGGAGCACGCCCATGCGAACCCTAGTCATTTATGATGACGCCGAATTCGGCGCCTTGTTTGGCGGTTTCGCCGTAAAAGAATTGTCCGGCGACTACTTGTTTGCGCAGCATCTGGAAGACGCCAGCGCAGCGCTGCGCCGCCATGGTACGGCGGGATTTGCCTTGATCATTTGCCGCTGCAATGTGCCGTTGGATAAGCACACACCCATCGACATGGATCGCAGCGCCCCGATCTCGATCGAGTATTTGCGGCGAAATTTCCCCGATGGCACTCTGCCGCCATGCATCTTTTTGGCAGCGCAGCCCAGCGCGCGCTGCTTCGAGGCACTCGAGGGCATGCCCAATGCGCGCCTGTTGCCCATCATGGATGTGGCACGCGCCTTGCCCGCCGCCATACGGGAATTGGTCAAGGGCGAAGTGAATGCCAAGCAGGGCCGCCACCATATTCTCGACGTCGACATTACTCTCACTGGGACAGGCACGGGTTCATGCTGGCATTTGCACGGCAAAAACGGGGAGGGAAAGGAAGAGGGTGGCATCATTTCGATTCCTCCAGACGATCTGGACACCTTGCTGTTCCACTCGGAACTGGTGGGTGCCACCCGGGCGGATTCGCAAGGCCTGGCTGGGGAACTGATACGTCGGCTGGGACGGGACATTTACCGCTGCATCCTGGAAGATAGCGCGCGCTGCGAGGGTTTAGGAGAGCAAATCTGCACCCGCAGTTCGGGCTGGGACCAGATTGAAGCGCTGCGTTTCCGTTTTCAGGTGGACGACCGCACCAGCCATCTCTTGGTGGAAACCATGGCGCGGCCAGTGCGCGGCAGCAAACAAAAGGAAGACCTTTGGATGCTGCGCAGTCCAATCTTCCGCCGGTTCTGCTCGCGCAGCGACCGGCTGCCCTTGTACAAGGATCGCGCCAGCCGGGAGAACGGTGTGCGTTGCCTGGTGATCCAGGGTTGTACCGACGAATTTGCCGCGCCCAGTGGCGGCCGCGTGAGCCGCTACCCGGCACTCTCGCATGCCGGCGACGAAGTTGACTGGATCAAAGGCTATCTGACTCAGAACAGCGAAAAATTCGGTCTTGCCACCGTTGAAGTCCTGCGCCACAGCGACCACCCTGACGGCGGCTTCGGTCAGCTGGTGCTGCAGGCGCTGGAGCAGGGTGGCTGGCAGCTGATACACTACACTGGGCACTCCGATTTTGCGCGTGATGGCGAAGGTTACCTGGTCATGGGGCCAGATCCAGGCGATATCCTTAGCGTAGACCAGTTCGGCCGTGCAGCCAATATGGCGCAGTTTGTATTCCTGAACAGTTGCCTGAGCGCCCATCCGCGCTTCGTCATGAAATTGTTGGAGCGGAATATTCCGGCGGTGGCAGGTTATGCCTGGCCAATTCCAGATGACGTGGCAAGATCGTTCTCGGAAGCGTTTTATGCCGAGCTGTTCCAGGATTTGCCGGCGCCGTCGGCGCAGCGGGGATTTTTGGAATATGCGCACATGCGCGCCAAGGCGAAGCTGCATCAGGCCAACCCGAGCAACTCGATCTGGACGGCGCCTTTGCTGTTCATGCAATCGATGGAGTGCCAATTACCGAATTGAATCAACAGGAGAAGTGAATGAATTGGAATGGCCTGCGCGATCTGCTGGAACTTGACGTCGGAAGCTACATCAAACATCGGCCTTCAGCGCAGCATCTGACCCGGGTATTCCCAGCGTCCGCCGAGGCAGTCATTGCCGATGACGATGGCGACGGCTATTTCCAGATGCGCCTGTGCGAAATGCGGCTCACGGACGACCGGCGCTGGATGACGGAAGTCGCACCTGCAGCCTTGTTTGTGGCCACCTATCTCTACAATGGCGCACCTGTCCGGCATCCCATCATGGTCAGCAATGCCAAAGTCGCGGAACTGGCTGAGGCCGGTATCACGGGCGTACTGCGCATCAAGTTTAAAAATCAATTGATCGTCGGGCCAACGCCCTACGCTGGCGGCGATGTGAGCCTGCTCGTCAGCCTGTGCCAGATCCCGCTCAAGGACTGGCGCAAGTCGGTCTTTGCGATAGTCGAAAAGATTTTCGATGGCGTCGACGTGGGTGGACTGGGAAGTTATCTGCGTATGGCCGACAAACTGACTGGCGAAGCCATGAAGGTGCTGGGCGGCGCGGAGCCCAAGTGCCTGTTGGCCGAACAAAACGTGGTGGGCCAGCAAGCCCGGCCCAGCCCTGGCCATATCGCATTTATTGCAGCTGATGCAGGCACCTTGAACGATGCCGCCTTGGTGATCGAGGATGACCAGCTGTTTGAAGTGGTGGACGGCGCCAGACGCGCCTTCAACGCGGCCGACTATTGCCTGATCAAGATCGAGCATCAAGCCACACGCGGCGACTACACGTCCATGCCATTCCACAAAACCTGGCAGGAAGCGCGCGCCAAAATGATCGCCCGCCATCTGGACGAAGCCGACCGTTTGATGGTCACCTGCGCCCAGCAGCTGTTTGCCAGCCCGGATCTGACGGACGGCAACAAGATGCAACTGACCCAGTTGTACAAGGCAAAGCTGGAAGCCGTGCGGGAACTGATGAAGATGCCCGCGCGCGAACCCCTGGCCGCCGTGCGTGCGGGCCAGGCAGTTTCATTGGCAACAGGGAAGGGCGGTAGCGCGGAGGACAAGATCAGCGACGCGATTCTGGCCGAGATCGTGCAATTGTCCATCAAGCTGAAGAAAGAAGGGGACGCGGACTTCGACGATGCGCGCATTGGCGCCTACCTGACCCAGGCGCGCACGCCTGCGGCAAGGAAGCCGCAGCACCTGATGCGCGTGATCATGCGTGATGCCGTCGAGCACGGCGGCTAAAAACGATCGGCGGGGAGGGGCGGGGGCTCCGTATAATAGCGGCTGGATCATTTCGCGCATATTATTGGACACCGCCCCATGGAAATTAAAGTCAACTTCCTCGACAAGCTTCGCCTCGAAGCCAAATTCGATGATTTCACCGTTATTGCCGACCAGCCCATCCGCTACAAGGGTGATGGCTCGGCACCCGGCCCGTTTGACTACTTCCTGGCCTCGTCAGCCCTGTGCGCCGCGTATTTCGTGAAACTGTACTGCGACACGCGCAATATCCCGACCGAGCATATCCGTCTGTCGCAAAATAATATCGTCGATCCCGAGAACCGCTACAAGCAGATTTTCAAGATTCAGGTCGAACTGCCAGCCGACATTTCCGACAAGGACCGTCAGGGTATTTTGCGTTCGATTGACCGCTGCACCGTGAAAAAAGTGGTGCAGGAAGGCCCAGATTTCGTGATCGAAGAAGTCGAGAATCTCGACGCCGATGCCCAGGCCTTACTGGTGCTCAATCCCGATGCAGGCACCCGGACCTTCATTCCGGGCAAGGATCTGCCGCTTGAGCAAACCATTGCCAATATGTCGGGCATTCTGGCCAACCTGGGCATCAAGATCGAAATCGCATCCTGGCGCAATATCGTGCCGAACGTTTGGTCGCTGCACATCCGCGATGCGCATTCGCCGATGTGCTTCACGAATGGCAAAGGGGCAACCAAGGAAAGCGCGTTGGCATCGGCCCTGGGCGAATACCTGGAACGGCTTAACTGCAATCACTTTTACGCTGGCGTGTACTGGGGTGAAGACATCGCCAATGCCGCGTTTGTGCATTACCCGAACGAGCGCTGGTTCAAGGCAGGCAAAAAGGACGCGCTGCCGGCCGGGATTCTTGATCCATACTGCCTGGCGATTTACAACCCGGACGGAGAACTGCGCGCCTCGCACCTGATCGACACCAATTCAGGCAATGTCGAGCGCGGCATCTGCGCGCTGCCGTATGTACGCAAGTCCGACGGTCAGGAAGTGTACTTCCCATCGAATCTAATCGAAAACCTCTACGTCAGCAATGGCATGAGTGCCGGGAACACCTTGGCCGAAGCCCAGGTGCAATGCCTGTCCGAGATATTCGAGAGGGCGGTTAAACGCGAAATTATCGAGGGTGAAATCGCCTTGCCGGATGTGCCGCAAGAAGTCATCAACCGTTTCCCTGGCATTGTGGCCGGCATCAAGGGCTTGGAAGAACAGGGTTTCCCGGTCCTGGTCAAAGATGCTTCGCTGGGCGGAATCTACCCGGTCATGTGCGTGACCTTGATGAACCCGCGAACCGGCGGCGTATTTGCCTCGTTCGGCGCCCATCCAAGCCTGGAGGTTGCGCTGGAGCGCAGCCTGACCGAATTGCTCCAGGGCCGCAGCTTTGAAGGCTTGAACGACTTGCCACGGCCGACGTTTGCCAGCAATGCCGTCACCGAGCCAAACAACTTTGTCGAGCACTTCATCGATTCCAGCGGTGTGGTGTCGTGGCGCTTCTTCAGCGCCAAAGCCGATTTCCCGTTTGTGGATTGGGATTTCTCCGGTCATGGCGAAAATTCGAATGCCGAAGAAGCTGCCACATTGTTTGGCATCCTTGAAACCATGGGCAAGGAAGCGTACACCGCCGTATTTGACCATTTTGGCGCCACTGCGTGCCGGATTCTGGTGCCAGGCTATTCGGAAATCTATCCGGTTGAAGACCTGATCTGGGATAACACCAACGTCGCCCTGGCATTCCGCGCCGATATTCTGAACCTGCACAGCCTGGATGACGCCCAGCTGGAAGCCTTACTCGAGCGCCTGGAAGACAGCGAACTGGATGACTACACCGATATCGCCACCTTGATCGGTATCGAGTTCGACGAAAACACTGACTGGGGCCAGCTCACGATCCAGGAATTGAAACTGCTGATTCACCTGGCACTGGAACAACTCGAACCGGCGCAGGAGCTGGTGGAAGCCTTCCTGCAGTACAACGACAACACCGTCGAGCGCCGTCTGTTCTATCAGGCAGTGAACGTCGTGCTGGAAGTGCTGCTGGACGACGAACTGGAGCTGGACGATTACGTTGCCAATTTCCGCCGCATGTACGGCAACGCCCGGATGGACGCGGTGCTCGGTTCTGTAGACGGCAGTGTGCGATTCCATGGTTTGACGCCAACGAGCATGAAACTGGAAGGTCTGGACCGTCACCATCGTTTGATCGACAGCTACAAAAAACTGCACCTGGCACGCGCCATAGCCGCATCGTAAGGATTGGCGAAAACAAAAAAACCGCTTCAAACGAAGCGGATTTTTTATTGGCGTGCTGATTATTCGATCACGCGCCGCGCATGCGAGAAGCGCGACGCATACCAGCCTTTGAAGGGACGAATCTGTACGCCTGGGCCCGTCGAATCAATGATATTGAGCTGATCGATATAGATAACGACGTGGGCAATGGCAGTGCCATCGGCTGACTTGATAAACAGCAGATCGCCAGCACGCAGAGGCTCATCGCCACTCAAGCGGCGGCCTGCGGTCTCGGCCTGCGTGCCGATTGCGCTATTCATGCTGACGCCCAGCCCGTAGTTGTACACCCAGGCAGTAAAGTTGGAGCAATCGAGACCCTTGCCGTCGCCGCCGTCATAACCAGGCACGTGGTGATGGCGATAACCGAGGCCAATGTATTTCTTAGCGACCGCAAGCACGCGTTCACGCCGCCATTGGATTGATTCGCAGTTTGCAGGAATCGCCGGTACGGCATAACGCGCAGGCCACGGGCCCCAGCTGCCATAGGCGTTTTGCGGTATGAACTGCGGAAGCTTGTCGCGAGCGGCGAAATCGCTTTGAACGGCTGCCGGATAGGTGCAGCCCGCAGCGAGCGGCGGCGCCGGGTTGGCGGGTACTGGCACGGCCGGTAAGGAAACAGAATTCGGTGGTGGTTCGTCCAGCGGCGGCAGAACAACGTTATCGGGCGGCGGCGGGAGCGTGTCTGGTTGCGGTGTGTTTGTGGTGGGCGCACTAGGCGACGTCGACGTGGCCGACAAAGCCTGGGTCGGCTGCCTGGTTTCGCCCGCGCCAGAGCCGCATGCGGTAAGAACGGTGGCAGAAACAAGTGCCAAGGCTGGGAGGTTCCAAATTTGCGTCATCGATTTCACGGTATTGTTTTCTTTCTGAAGAGGTAATCTGATGCAATCGGCAGCGAAGTATTATGCGGGGGGCTTGTATTTACTGTCCAGTTTGTACGTAGAGTTGTCCGTCTAACCCTACACTGCTCACTACAGCCAAATTTCGCATAATTTATATTATGTAAAATGCGAATGGGAGATGTGAGCCGTAATTCCCTCATAGCGCGTCGGTTGAAGTAGAAATGCCACTCCTTCTGAATTAAAAGTGCCTCTTCAGGAATGTGGCTCCTTCGCGCCGGTTGGAATGGACCAGGCGGCTGGACTGTTACCGCGATTGCGGCCCTTAAGGGTGATTCAGATCAGCGCGAACGGATTGCGCCTTCCGGTTCGCACCTCAAGGTTCGCGAAGAGCGCATCGAGCCTGTCACCTGCTGTGCAGGCGAATACCGCAAATCCGAAGCCCTGGCCGAACCTAGCCTGCAGAGCTAGCAGGTCGGATTCGTGAGAAATGCTCAGCTTGTACTCAAACTGGTCGTTCAGAAGCGACTTGGACCGCACCAACGCAGGAGCTAAGCCATCCAGTCCCTGCAGTACGTCGAAAACCGGATATCGGCCGGCATTGGTGATGAGAGCTGCATTCGTGAACCAATTAAGACCTATCCGCCCGTCCGTGGGAAAGACCTGCCCAGTGTGCATGTAGAAAATGGCCTTTGTCAGCTTCCCGGCAAAAACGCGGACTGCTCGGTGCATTTCATCGGTGACACGTACAGGGCCCGCTTCCTGGTTGGTTTGGCCGGTGGCGGGTGCAATGCCGAGGCGTCGATTCATCGCACGGGCCTCGATGGCGGTTGGCATCATCTTGCCGATGAGATCGGGAAATTTCTGATTAACCGACCGAATAATTTCCGTCATGCGTCCATCCCTGTCCCCTGCCTCGGTGAAAGGATCGGTCCTCGCCAGTAGCGTCACAAGTAAGTCATCATCCGCGCTGCCGTGATTGCAATTTTCACACGCCGGGAACTCGAATCCTTCGGGCCATGCGCGATCCTGAAACATCGCTCGAGGTGGACAGTGCTCAACGGTTTCGGTTTTGACCTCTCCTCCACAAAAAATACAATATGGATGGGCCGCCAAGAACGCTTCCCGCCTGACTTTCCTCATTCCCATTTTGCGCTCCCCGCCGAACTCTTTTGAAGTGCAGATGCGTTGGAACTCCCCAAGGTGTGTCCTGCAGAAGACACCACTATGCTACCAGGAGATTTTCCAGCGATTTCAACCCCTAGAAATTGAATTCCGGACATCGGCCACTATTAGTTGATGTTCCCGGCTATGGCAGCACCTTGCTAGTGTTTTTCTGATTGCAAGGTGAATGTTCAAAATCAAGCCCAAAGGGTCGGATTGTGCTGGCGACTTTGAAATTTGACCCAAAATGCCGGTCCATGGAACAGCAAAGCCGCTGACAATTCCAGTTTACTTAATGCAGGCTAAGGAAACTACAGTCAATAGAGAGGTATAAAAATGTCGCCGACAGCCTAAGCGCGTCGCTATATCCGTGCGCAGATAGGTGCGCTGCCGCTTCATCGGATGAATTTGAAACGTGCGAGAAAATCCGTCTCCGTACTTCCGTATGAGTCGGACTTTCCCCAAAAGGCAAACCTTAGTTATGAATGTACTTCGTGAACACGTCGTTGAAGTCGCGCTTTGTATGCGTTTCAAACATCGCGCTGTTTAAAGCCTCGAGTAACGAGTTATAACTGCTGACCAATCCACCCTCGCCTGGCGCTACATTCAGTTTATGCACCGAAGCGGTGGCATCAAGCGTGCGCATGGCATTCTCGCGGCACGCCGCGTCGCGTTGCTGCTGCTTCCCAATCGTGATCAAGGCTTTGTAGATATCCTTGAGCTGTTCGATGAAATTCTTTTTGACGTCGATTGAAAACACGGTGCCTTGCACGTCGAACTTGAGTTCGATGTCCATATCCAGCGTGCCGGCTGTCTCGATGGTCACCCTGGAGATCTGGTTGGTCGAATAGTCGTAGCGCTTGATCGACCGCTTTGAAGACATGGCGGAATCACCATCCACGTGAATCAGCGCCAGATTGGTGAAGCAGTATTCATCCTTCTTGCTCTTGATGAGGAAGAAGATTTTTTCGCCGTCTTCGTTGAACAGATAGTCGTCCGCATCGACCTTGTTATAGTCGGCCGGTTCGACAATGACGCCGATATCGCTCATACCGAGTGCATCTGCTGCAAATTTCTTAAACATGATCGCCTTTGCGTTTGTGGGGAAAATGACATCAACATTCTCCCACGTCCGGATCAAAGGCTGTAGAGAAATGCACGGTGAAAATATTGGGATTTCACCGTGCACTTTCAGCGCCGCTGCTAATGGCTGGCCGTGTGACGTTTTTGCTCCGGTCCGAGCCGATCCCACAGGAAGGCGTAGACCATGCCAAGCAACTGCGCCTGCTGATCGTTGTTCACGGCGCCGCCATGCCCGCCGTCCGTATTTTCCCAGTACAGCACCGAATGCCCCTGCTCGCGCATGCGGGCCACCATCTTGCGCGCATGGGCGGGATGCACGCGGTCGTCGCGGGTCGAACTGGTGTACAGGATATCCGGGTAGTGTTTTCCTGCCTCGACGTTGTGATATGGCGAATACTTGCGAATGTATTCCCACTGGGCCGGCACGTCCGGATCACCATACTCATCGATCCACGAGGCTCCGGCCAGCATCTTGTGATAGCGCCGCATGTCCGTCAGCGGAACCTGGCTGACCACCGCGTTGTACAGGTCTGGCCGCTGCAACATCGCTACCGACACCAGCATGCCACCCAAGCTGCCGCCCATGATGCCCAGATGGCGCGGCGTGGTCAGTTTGCGCGCGACCAGATCCTCGGCCACGCGGATAAAGTCCGAGTACGACACCTGCCGATGCTCCTTCAAGGCAGCGTTGTGCCAGCGCGGCCCGAATTCGCCCCCGCCTCGGATATTGGCCAGTACATACACCCCGCCCTGCTCCAGCCAGCCCTTGGCCAGAACGCCGCTGTATGAGGGACGCATTGTGAGCTCGAAGCCGCCGTACCCATACAGAGGTGCGGCCGGGATTCGTGTTTATTGCGCCAAAGTTGAATTAAGTCTTTGTTCTGTAATAGAAATAAGATGCGAAAAGCTTTATGTCCAGCGTGGCTCTCTACCGCAACTCGCTTCGTAGGTTCGCCATGCATCAATATCGACTTGAGCCATTCCCCAGCCCAAGTCCCGCGTCCCGCTGAGCCACATTGCCGATCCACCGAACCGAGCACCAGGGAACGTCCACTTCGCCTGGAAGCTTGGTCCTCGGTCGAACGTAAAAGTCAGGTCTGGTCTTGCAACATGTACCGCTTTCTGAAAATCGAGAAAAGCCGCCTCAGTGCGATTCTCGGCATCAAACGTTGATTCGGCTTCCACCACCGCCCGTTCACTCATGATTTTGCTCCTTAAAGCGATTCAAAAGCTGCCCAGCATTTCTCCAGGCAGCGTGCATTTCATCAGTTATCGGTCCTGCATGCTGCGCACTGACCATTGCTTGCAAGGCGCTGCGCAAGTCCGTTGCGCTCGGATGGCCCAAACTCTGCTTGCGTTCAAAGAGTAGCCTAGCATGAGTGTCTACGAAGTCGCGTAATGCGGCCGCAGGAACGATTGCGTCCTGTTGCCCGTTATCGTTCGGCTCCAAGCTATCATGCAAGGCAGACATTGCCATCAGGGCTTCGTCGAGTGGTGCTAGATTCATACTGTCTCTTTTCTGTTAGTTCATCGGCCGCTGTTCGCATTTCGTCGCATCCTTATACTTAGAAAGGCAACCCACCGTGCAGCGCTCGCTAGTGACGTTCATGGTGGGGAAATGTCCGATCAGTTCTTTCGATTGCAGACCTGGAATCACGATGCGGAATCGACGGGGCCCATCTGGCCCTTGTTCTTCCTGCTGGTCAGATGGGCACGCAGCGCTGCCGCGATCTCCTGCTGCGATGCCAGTGTAGCCTGCGAAGTCGCTAGTGCCAGTTCGAGCTCTCGGACCCGCGCGGACAGCGTTTCGGCATTGCCAGTCGCCGATTCCAGCTGCACCCGGAGCGCCGCCAAATGCTCATCCTTGCTGGCCACCTGGCTTGCTAGTACGCCGGCCTGCTGGGCGAGTTCCTGCGATGCTGCCAGTTGAGATGCAAGCTCCCGGACCTGCAATTGTTGATCATACAAACCCTGCCTGGCATGCGACAGATCGGCCACCAGACGCGCGCCTTCCTGGTTCAGGCGCGTCACGTCGTCCTGCTTGACTACCAGGGCCTGCTGCAACTGCCGGATTTCGGCCTGCAGCTGCTGTATTTGCTGCTCGTGCCGACGCTGGTCCTGGTCGCGCTGCTCCTTCGTGGACTGTCGGTAGTGCTCCAGCGCCTCGCGAGCATGCTTGTGCTTCTCTTCCAGCGATATGAGGTGGGCGTCGTTTTCATCAAGGCGGGCCTTTAGCCCGGCCACCTGTTCCTCGGCCGTATGCCGCGCGATGGTTTCGGCTTGCAATGCCCTGCGCGTGAGCTCGTGCGCCGCCGCTTCCTGATGCGCAGCCGCGGCCAGCCGGTCACGCTCTCCCACCGTCGCATCGAAATCTCTTTGCAAGGCCGCCAGCGCCTCGCCGTGGAGCCGCGCGGCCTCCGCGCTGCGTGCCTCGATCGCCTCCACGCGAGCGTCGCCTTCCTCGTGAAGCCGGGCGGCCAGGCGCGCAACCAGATCCTGCAGCGCCTCGCTGACTGAGGTTTTGCGGCCGGCCCCGCCGTCCACTTCCTCCAACTCCTTCAAATATTTGTGGATCGTAGTCTTCGACCCCGTGTTCCCCAATGCGACACGCACCGCGTCGACCGACGGATGCTTGCCCTGTGCGATCAGCGCGTCGCGCGCCTTCTTCACTTCCGATTGATACAAGCCGGTGCGCGCCATAAGGGCTCCACGAAATAGCGTAATGGATTACATACCACGTAATTATGTATCAATATTAAGCGAAATAAAGTACCAACTCAAGAAAAGGCATCCTGGATAATCTAAGATTATCCCGTGTAACGCGACAAAAAGCGTATTATTGGGCATTTCCAGCCTGTACCAGCAAAGTGCCTCCGACAATGAGCAAGATCGACGTCTATTTGCACGCCGCCACCCGGGAGAATACCCGGCGCAGCTATCAGGCTGCCGTCCACCACTTCGAAGTCGAATGGGGCGGCTTTTTGCCCGCGACAGCGGACGCGGTCGCACGCTATCTGGTCGACCACGCCGATTCTCTTGCTATCAACACGCTGCGCCAGCGTCTCGCAGCGCTGGCGCAATGGCACATCGACCAGGGGTTTCCCGATCCGACCAAGGCGCCGGTGGTGCGCAAGGTTTTTCGCGGCATCCAGGCACTGCATCCCGCCAGGGAAAAGCAGGCGCGGCCGCTGCAACTCGAACAGCTCGAACAAGTGTCGCAATGGCTGGACCGCGCGATCTGCACGGCAGCCGACGCCGGCGACCGGCCATCCCGCCTTCGCCATACCCGCGACAAAGCGCTGCTGCTGCTCGGCTTCTGGCGCGGCTTTCGCGGCGACGAACTGACCCGGCTGCGCGTCGAACATGTGGAGATCGCGCCAAGTGAAGGGATGACCTGTTTTTTGGCGCGAACCAAAGGGGACCGCCAATACGGTGGAACGAGTTTCAAGGCGCCCGCGCTGGCCCGCCTATGCCCGGTCAGCGCTTACACCGCGTGGGTCGATCTTGCCGAGCTGCGCGACGGCGCCGTCTTTCGCGCCATCGATCGATGGGGCCACGTGAGCGAGGCTGGATTGCATATCAACAGTCTTGTGCCGCTGTTGCGTTCGGTGTTCGCCGATGCCGGCATCGCGTCCCCGCTACAATACAGCGGTCACTCTCTGCGCCGCGGCTTCGCGAACTGGGCAACGTCGAACGGATGGGATGTGAAAACGCTGATGGAATACGTAGGCTGGAAAAACGTCCAGTCGGCGCTGCGCTATGTCGAAGGCGCAGACCCTTTTGCAAGGCATCGCATCGCCCCGGCTGATCGGCTTGACGATCGCGGCGGCCTACCTTAAACCTAAAGCAAGGAACCAGATAATGAAAGAATTCGCAAAATTCTTTACCGGGGTTGCCGCCAATCAGGCACTCACTCATGGCGCATTGGCGGCTGCCGGCGTTCAATTCAGCCTGTTTGGAATCTCGTATGACCAGCGGATCAACACGACGTCGGCGATCGTTTGGGCGGTCCTTGTTGCGCTACTCATCTACTATGCCTGGGGCAAAAGATGACTAGCGTGGCCAGCATGCCGTGTCAGCAGGAACTGTGAGCTTGGGTGACCTTACCAAATGGCGGGAAAGGTGTCCAAACCCGACAATTGAATCGCCTAGATCGCCGCTGCTGCCCGCTGCGAACGAACGTTATAGGCGACGCTGGCGATGATGATCACGATGATGACGAGCTGCGCCAGAATCGTTTGCATGGATGGGTAGATGCCCAACAAATCGATGCGTGGTAATGCGATCGGCGTAATGTCGAGCACGCCCACCTTCTGGAATGCTGCCACGCCTTTACCCATGAGTACCACTGCCAGCACGGCCACCATGGCCGAGCTGAAGGCAAAAAACTGGCTGATGGGCAGCCGTGCCGCAGAACGCAACAGCACGACGGCGATTGCACCGAGCACCACGACGCCGCAGGCCAGTCCGGCCAGCAGATACATGCCATTGCCCGGCGTCCAGAGCGCCGCGTAGAACAACACCGTCTCGAAGACTTCGCGGTACACCGTGACGAACGAGAGCAGGAACAGCACCATCGCCGATTTTCTGTTCAATGCGGAAGCGAGCTTCTGTTTGACATACGACTGCCAGCGTCCCGCCAGGCTCTTCTGGTGCATCCAGATGCCGACGCACAGCAAGACGACGGCGGCGAAGACTGCCGAGAAGCCCTCCGTCATTTCGCGACTGGCGCCGCTCAGATCCACAAGATAGGTGGCAGCCGCCCAAGTCAACCCGCCTGAGGCAAGTGCAGCGACCCATCCCGCATGCACGTAGGGCAGCACATCAGTGCGCTCCGCCTTCTTGAGAAAGGACATCATGGCGACGACGACCAGCAGAGCTTCCAGCCCTTCGCGCAGCAGGATCGTCAATGCTCCCAGAAAAGTTGCCCACGGATCGGCCGAGCCGCCAAGCGCCACTTGGGCGTCCGACAGCATACCCTGCAGGCGGGGCGCAATTTGCTCCGCCAGGTCCTTGTTTCCGGCGGAAATGGCGCCGCGATAGGCGCCCATCGACTTTTCGATTGCTTCGAAAAGCGCCTTGTTTTTTGCGGCTAGCGCAGGCTCGACCGGCTCGAATCCATCCAGATAGGACGACAGCGCAAGGCGCGTCGCCTGCGCGGCGTCGCCACGCCGCAATGCCGCGAGGCTGTCGGCCAAGCGCTCCTTCGCAAGCGCGAGCGTGTCGGCGCTTGCCGCATCGAGTTTTTCCGGAAAGCTGCGCAGGAAAGCCAACACCTGGCTCGCATTTTCCTTGGACAGGTGCGCTGAGAGCGCCGCTTCGGACGTCTGGCTCAGTGCGGACAAATTGGGCACGGCGCGGCGAACCGCCGGGTCGGACGCCCACAGCGCAGCGCCCGATTTGCGCTCCGCGTCGGAATAAGACAGGGTAGAGGCGAAGAACGCCAATGCCCAGCGGTCGTCGTCCGTCAGCGTCGCAAAGGCCGGCATGGCGGTGCCGTCCACGCCGTTGGCGACGATCTGCTGCAGGGCGAAGACGCTGCGGTGCTGGGCACGCTCGCGGTCGGAAAACGCGATTGGAGGCGGACTCAGCTTCGAGGCGAGCACGCCGTCGGCGCGGCCGGTCGCGCCATGGCAGGATGCGCATTGGTTGTGATAGAGCCGCGCGCCGCGTAGCAGGTCCGGCGACTTGGCCGGCGCCATCGGGACGGGATAGGCGGCGAGCAACGCGTTCGCCATGCGCCGCGCCTGTTCGCCCACGAGCGCCGGCTCCGCCTTGGTCGCGATGGATTGGCGCAATCCGGTCGCCTCCTTCTGCAGGCCAGCCAGAGCGGCCGTGGTCGGCAGT
This sequence comes from Massilia sp. CF038, assembly GCF_900129765.1. Lineage (GTDB taxonomy): Bacteria > Pseudomonadota > Gammaproteobacteria > Burkholderiales > Burkholderiaceae_D > Telluria_A. The sequence continues at coordinate 2,145,676 of NZ_FQWU01000001.1, read as the reverse complement.
TCCGCCAGTTGGCGTTCCGCCGCCGCTGCAAATTCCCCCATTTCCGCGTATTCATCCTGGCTGACGACCACGCCACCCTTGACGGCTTTGCCATAGTCGACGGCCAGGTAATCGAGCAGTTGCCAAATCTGCTTTGCCTTGGCCTGGTCGGCAAGGTCGGCGGCATCGCTATGTATCGGCATGGACGACAGACAAAACGCGATGGCGAGCGCGGCGAAGTGGAGGAATTTCATACGACATTACCCTGAAATGGTCGTGGCATGGACGCCAAATGAGAATGATTATAACTTAGGTTTAGCGCTTGCAACTCCAAAACCCTCAAGTTACTATAGCCACTTGATACTGCCCGGACGTGGAAATGTGGTGTGCCCTATGAGAATTGGTGAGCTTGCGAAATTGGCCGGTTGCGATGTCGTCACTGTGCGTTTCTACGAGAGCGCTGGCCTGCTGCCGGCTCCGGCGCGCACCGGGAACAACTATCGTTCGTACAGCGCGCAGCATCTCGAAACGCTGCACTTCATTCGGCAATGCCGTTCGCTGGACATCCCGCTGGTCGATATCGAGCGGCTGCTGCAGTTTCGCGCGCAACCACAGGAAAGCTGTGCCGACATCAACGGACTGCTCGATGCGCAAATCGAGCGGGTGAAAACGCGGATTGAACAGCTGAGGATGCTGGAAATCTATATGAACAACCTGCGCCGTCAATGCGGTGTCGGCGTTGTGCGTAAAGATTGCCCCATCCTGGCCGGGCTTTCGAAGCCCGACGACGGGCCCTGGGAAGATCCGCTTCATGCTTAGGTCCGGCCCCGAGCCCTCGCCGCATTCCTCTATCGATCACACGTCTCCGACGGTCCGACCCGCCCCAATTGGATTTCCGCCAGCTGCGCCGGCGGGAGACAATTTCTCAAGCGCTTTGACCTGGGCGCTGTTGAAACCTCCCGCCGAATATCCCTGTTTGTTTGGAGATTCGATGACGAGGATAGATCTTTACGAACGACATCGCCAGCGCTGCCCAATTCGGCTAGCGCAGCGCCTGTGGGCGGCCACGTCCAGTTCGGGCGCGCCATCTGGCATGCAGGGTACTTTCGCCGTCATTGTGTTGCAGATATGGTACTAAAAAAGGCTCGTTAGACGCATCGGCGCCGCGCCTGGCGTGCACGCTTGACTCTCTAGTAACTATAGGGTGTGTAATGTCTGGATTAAACGAAACAAGGAGCAACAAATGAACAAACCCGAACCGACGGACTGCGGCTGCAGCGCGCCGCAGTCAGCGCGGAGCGCGGTGGCGGCGTCCGTGCCGACCTCGATCTACCATATCGACAACATGGATTGTCCGACCGAGGAAGCACTGATCCGGGACAAGCTGGGCAAGGTCGCGGGTGTCAACAGTCTCGATTTCAACCTGATCCAGCGAACGCTTGCGGTACAGCACTCTCTTCCTTCCGACGCCCCGATCGAGGCCGCGTTATCGGCGATCGGCATGAATGCGCGCCGCATGGCCGCCGGGAATGAGCGCACGTCCGTGCTGCGTATCGCGAAGATGGACTGCCCTACGGAGGAAAGTCTCATCCGCAACAAGATCGGCGGCATGCACGGCGTAGCCGCTCTCCAGTTCAACCTAATGCAGCGCACATTGACTGTGCGCCATTCGCCCGACGCGCTTCCCGCCATTCGCGCAGCCCTCACCAATCTTGGCCTGAACGCGGAGGTTGAAACCAGTGGAAGCGCGGGGGCGGACGAAGTGCTGCCCGCCACGCAAACCAACTGGTGGATTGTCGCGGCCTCCGGCGCCGCCGCAACGTTGGCCGAGCTCGTCTACTGGATTAACGATGGCAACCATTGGGCGGTTGTCCTGCTGGCACTGATATCGATCGCGAGCGGCGGTTTGCCGACCTACAAGAAGGGATGGATTGCCCTAAAGAACCTCAACTTGAACATGAATGCACTGATGACCATTGCCGTCACGGGCGCCATGGTAATCGGCCACTGGCCGGAAGCTGCGATGGTCATGTTCCTGTTTGCCCTCGCCGAAATCATCGAAGCCAAATCGCTTGATCGCGCACGCAACGCCATCCGCGGACTGATGGGACTGGCTCCCGAGAAGGCGACGGTGCGCCAGAGCGACGGACAATGGGCCGATATCCCCGCCAGGGACGTCCCCCTTGAGGCGCTGGTGCGGGTAAAACCGGGCGAACGCATTGGCCTCGACGGCGTCATCATGGCCGGGCAATCGGCGATCAACCAGGCCCCGATCACAGGTGAGAGCCTGCCTGTGGAAAAGACCGTTGGCGACACCGTCTTTGCCGGCACCATCAATGAGTCCGGATCCTTCGAATACCGGGTGACTGCCCTGGCAAGCAATTCGACGCTGGCCCGCATTATCCACGCGGTCGAATCGGCTCAGGGCAGCCGGGCGCCCACGCAGCGCTTTGTAGACCAGTTCGCGCGCATTTACAGCCCGGCCGTTTTCGTCGTCGCGGTTCTGATGGCCGTGGTGCCGCCCCTGGCGATGGGGGCAAGCTGGATGGACTGGCTATACAAGGCGCTGGTACTGCTCGTCATCGCCTGTCCGTGCGCATTGGTAATATCGACGCCAGTGACCATCGTCAGCGGCCTGGCCGCAGCGGCCCGCAGGGGAATATTGATCAAAGGCGGCGTCTACCTGGAAGGCGGCCGCAAACTGACCACGCTGGCGCTCGACAAGACAGGCACTATCACCCACGGCAAGCCGGAACAGACGGACTTCAAGCATCTCGATGGCGATGCAGGCGTCGTTCAATCGCTGGCCGCCAGCCTGGCGTCGCGCTCCGATCACCCGGTGTCGCAAGCGATTGCGCGCGCCGCCGGCGCATCACAGATCGCACTCCAGGACGTCGCTGATTTCGCGGCCATTCCTGGCCGCGGTGTCAGCGGCAAGGTCGCCGAACAAGGGCTATTTCTGGGCAATCATCGTCTGATCTCGGAGCTGGGGCTTGCCACCCCGGAGTTGAGCGCCGAGCTGGAGCAACTGGAACGGCAAGGAAAGACCGCAGTCATGCTGGCTTCGAAGGACAAGGTCCTTGGCGTATTTGCCGTCGCCGACACGGTCAAGGAGTCCAGCCGCCAGGCAATTGCGGATCTCCATGCGCTTGGCGTGCGCACGCTGATGCTGACCGGAGACAATCCCCACACCGCCGATGCAATCGCGAAGCAAGTCGGCATCGACGAGGCGCGCGGGAATCAGCTTCCGGAAGATAAGCTCAGCGTTGTCGAATCGCTGGTCAGCGACGAAGGGCAAGTCGGCATGGTTGGCGATGGCATCAACGATTCGCCCGCCTTGGCACGCGCCGACATCGGGTTCGCCATGGGCGCCGCAGGGACCGACACCGCGATTGAAACAGCCGACGTCGCACTGATGGATGATGACCTTCGCAAGATACCCGCTTTCATCCGGCTGTCGCGCGCGACAGCGCGCATCCTGACACAGAACATCGTCCTGGCCCTGGGCATCAAGGCGATCTTCCTGGTGCTGACTTTTACGGGGTACGCTACCATGTGGATGGCCGTCTTCGCCGACATGGGAGCCAGCCTGATCGTGGTGTTCAACGGCCTGCGATTGCTCCGTCATGGGAAGGTCTCGGAGCGGCATGCATGATGTACAAACACCCGGACCTGGTGCAAAAACCGAGCAACCCGGCCAGCTCTCGTTCCAGCGCCTGCATATCCCGCCCTGGTGGACGTTAGCACTTGTATTGACGCTTGGCTGACGGCCTTGCCATCGTCACGCGATTGAATCGCCACAGCGTGTGGCGAGGACGGCGGTGACACCTGTGGTCCAACAGATTCTGTCGGGCCATACGGGCAGGCATCGCGCAGCTCTTCCAGTACGGGGTTTCTGAACCGTACGGCGTTTGATCAATTATTGCACTACCATTGCAATGGTGGCAACTATTAATATGAAGTTGCAGGCAGTCGAACTGTTGACGACTTCACGAGGCGGCCGCGGCCCCGTTTTGCGCAGGAAGCATTTCGCGGTTGCTGCACGACAGGTCTACGGTATCGCCTGATGATATACAGGCACTAACCATTGCTGAGTTATTTTGAGAGAGACGAATGGCAAATACTGAGTACGACGTTGCGATCATTGGGGCCGGCTCCGGCGGATACATTGCGGCCATTCGGGCGGGTCAACTGGGGTTATCGGTAGCGTGTATCGAGGGGAACGCATACGCCGATCCCCGGGGCGAGCCCCGTCCTGGCGGAACCTGTTTGAATGTGGGTTGTATTCCCTCCAAAGCTTTGCTGGCGTCGAGTCACCTGTATGACCAGATCGTCCATCGCGCTGCCGAACATGGGATCCTGACTGAAAATCCTGCGGTCAATGTAGGCAAGATGATCGACCGTAAGGACGGCGTGGTCACAAATATGACCAAAGGTATCGAATATCTGTTTAAGAAAAACAAGGTCGACTTTCTCAAGGCCCAAGCAAAATTCGCCGGCAAAGTCGGGGACGATTACGTCCTGGAGTTGTCCGGTGCCGGTGCGACGAGCAGGATCAACGCCAAAAACATTATTATTGCGAGTGGCTCAAAGCCGCGCCAGCTCCCGGCTGTTGTCATCGACAATGAAGTTATCTGCGATAACGTCGGCGCACTAAAGTTTGACGAAATTCCGAAACGTCTCTGCATCGTCGGCGCCGGCGTGATCGGCCTCGAGCTCGGCTCCGTGTGGCGCCGGCTGGGTTCCGAAGTCACCTTGATCGATGCCATGGCGGAATTTCTCCCTGCGGCCGATCCGGCCGTCGCCAAGGAAATGCTGAAAGCGATGACCAGCCAGGGACTGAAATTCGCGCTTGGGATTTCCATCGAACGGATAGAACGCACACCGGATGGCGCGATGGTGAGCTATCGCGACCGGGCAGGAGCGCGCGTCGACCTGGCGGCCGATAAAGTGATCGTAGCCATCGGACGCGTCCCATCCACCGATGGGCTCGCTCTGGATTCCATCGGCCTGCAGCTGGACGATCGCGGATTCATACCAGTTGACGAGCGTTGTAAAACCGCATTGCCCAACGTTTTCGCAATTGGCGACGTCGTGCGCGGACCGATGCTGGCGCATAAGGCCAGTGAGGAAGGGGTGATGGTGTGCGAGATCATTGCGGGACAGGCTGGGCACGTGAATTACGGCGCCATTCCTTTCGTGATCTACACCAATCCGGAAGCGGCCTGGGTGGGCAAAACTGAACAGGAGTTGATACGCGAGGGCCGCGCCTTTAAATCTGGACAATTCCCATTCTCCGCGAATGGCCGGGCCCTCGGACACGGCGAAACGGAAGGCTTTGTCAAAGTCCTCGCAGACGCGGCGTCCGACATGGTGCTAGGGGTTCATATCGTCAGTTCGGCGGCCTCCGAGATGATCGGGGAAGCCGCGATGGCTCTGGAATTCCATGCGTCATCGGAGGATATCGCGCGAATTTGCCATGCTCACCCAACCCTTTACGAGGCGGTAAGGGAGGCTTCCCTTGCTGTCGATAACCGCGCTCTCAACATCTGACATTGTTGTCTTGATGTATTCACGCATTCGTTTTTTACAAAACACGTTATAATCGCCTCATGGTCAAACGCTTCCTTCAACTGCTCATCGTTGCACTGACACTCCAGTTCACCTGGGGTGTGGCCAGTGCTTATTGCGGGCATGAGACAGGTAAAGCCAGTCAGCACTTTGGTCATCACTTGCATCAACATCAGGGTTCCGCCAGCAGTGGCGAGAATGGCGACGATGGGTCGCCTTCCCCCAATACCATTGGCGGCGACCCGGACTGCGCAAGCTGTAGTCATTCGCCCGCCAGCGTGCTGCCATTCGCCTCCACACGCGTTATCGTTTCTATCGTCGGCCATGAGCTTCTTCCAAGTCTGACTGTGCAGCCTGCGCCCTACCTCGGCGCGCCCGAACGCCCCCAATGGATTTTTGCCGCCTAGTCCGGCAACAAGTCCAACCCCTCCCATTTTTGCTTAGGTTGCGGTAAAACGTTGCCGGATTCTTCCATTTTCATTTTTCGGAGAATCTATGCGTTTTCATTCTGTCCCGCTCGGGCTGGCGGTGCTATTGCTTCAGCCTTTTTCGCTTTACGCGCAACCTGCGCCTGCTCCCCTTTCCGATCCGGCTTTCATCGCCGGTAGTCCGACTGTCGCGCCAGTGCTGACGCTGGCGGGAGCCATCGAGCGTGCCTTTCAACATAACCCTGGACTGCGCGCGGCCCGTCGCGATATTGACATTGCCAGCGGTCAGCGCATGCAGGCCGGGAAGATCCCCAATCCGGAGGTCTCTTACCTCCGGGAGGGGCAGCAAAAGGATCGTCGCACAACGACAGTCCAGCTCAATCAGGAAATTGAATTGGGCGGAAAGCGGGGAGCGCGGATCGCGTCGGCGGACCGGGAACTGGATATCGCTACCGCGGATGTTGCCACCTACCGGGCCACTCTGAGGGCGGACGTGGTCACGGCGTTCTTTGACGTGTTAGCGGCTCAGGAGCGGCTCACCCTGGCGCAGGCGTCGCAAGAGCTGTCGCAGCGCGTCACGGGCGCCGCATCGCGGCGTGTCACCGCCGGCAAAATATCCCCTGTCGAAGAAACACGTGCGCGTGTAGCTGAAGCCAGCACCAAGATCGAATTGAGCCAGGCTGCAAACGAGCTCGCGCTCGCGCGTCAGCGCCTCGGCGCTACGTGGGGTAACAAGCTCGGCAGTGCTGAAACGCTCGAGGCCCCCCAGGGCTTGATCGGCGCACACCCCACAACGGCTGAGCTCCTCGCGCATTTGCCAGGTTCGCCACAGCTCGCCAGAGCCAGGCTCGAGATCGAGCGGCAAAGAGCCCTAACCGACGTCGAGCGAAGCCGTCGCATTCCCAATCTCACGCTCAGCATCGGTAGCAAGCGCGACGAACAGGTCGGCGTCCGGCAGACCATTGTCGGCCTATCGGTCCCTTTCCCCCTGTTTGACCGCAACCAGGGCAATATTCTGAGCGCATTACGCAGAGCGGACAAAGCCCGCGACGAGCTGGTGGTCGCTGAAACCAGCCTTTCCGTCGAACTGACGCAGGCATCGCTGCGGCTCGACTCGGCAAGGGGCGAGTTGGTGGTCCTTCGCAACGAGATCTTGCCTGGGGCGCAAAGTGCGTACGAAGCTGCCACCAAGGGATTCGAACTGGGCAAGTTCAATTTTCTTGACGTTTTGGATGCGCAACGCACCTTGAACCAGGCGAAATCCCAGTACATCCGCGCGCTTGCCGAGTCGCATCGCGCGGCGGCCGACATTGAACGTGTCGTAGGCAATGTTGAACAACATGGCCGCCTCATCAATCCGACCGTCTCCAATCAGGAACAAAAATGAACATCCCCGTCATCGAAAAAAAGACACGATTTGCGATCGCGATCGTATTAGCTATCGGCGCCATCCTGTTGGCGCTCATTTTAAGTACAGGAAAGTCAGCGTCTTCACCTGGCGGCGAGGAGCCCGCGGGGCACAGTGAGAAGGCTGGTCATGACGATGGTGAACATCATGACAAACCAAGCACCGCGAAGCACGATGACGACAAGGAGCACGGTGACAAGGAACATCATGCCCCTGCATACAAGGCCGGACCCCATGGAGGAAAGTTGTTCACCAAAGGCGAGTTCGGCGCCGAGGTCTTGCTCGCAGAGGAAGGCGGCGATCCGCGCCATCGCTTGTGGTTTTTCGAAAAGGGAAAGCAGATTTCACCTAGCACGGTCACAGTGACGGAAGAGCTGAGCCGGCCACTGGGCGGTGTGGAAAAGATCACCTTCAAAGTAGACAAGGATAGTCAGCTATCCGCGCAGCCGATTGCCGAACCGCATATATTTTCGGCCAAAATTGTCGTACGCCGAGGCAGCGATGTGCTGCAAATCGAACTCGAGAGTGAAGAGGGGAAGATTGAAATTAGTGACGCACAGCTTAAAACTGCGGGCGTCCAAGTCGCCACTGCTGCTCCAGCATCGATCAGCAGCGCCTTCCAGCTCTCGGGCGAAATCCGGTTCAACGAAGATCGCACGGCGCACGTCGTGCCGCGCATGGCAGGTGTGGTCGAAAGCGTCAAGGCAAACATTGGCCAGGTGGTCAGGAAGGGCGACCTCCTGGCTGTCATCGCAAGCTCGGAAGTGTCCGAACTGCGCAGTGAGTTTCTGTCGGCGCAGCGGCGGCAAGAACTGGCGCAGGTGACGTACGTGCGCGAGAAAAAGCTTTGGCAAGAAAAGATTTCGGCTGAACAGGATTATCTGCAGGCCCAGCAGGTTATGCGGGAAGCGGAAATTGCGACGCGAAATGCGCGCCAGAAGTTGCTCGCCATTGGGGCCTCGGCCAGCAGTACATCGGGCGCGCTTAACCGCTTCGAATTGCGAGCCCCCTTCGATGGCGCCATTGTCGAAAAGCACATCGCGTTGGGCGAGTCCGTCAAAGAAGATGCCAACGTCTTTAAAATATCCGACCTGTCTTCGGTCTGGGCCGATGTGAGCGTGCCGGCCAAGGACCTCGGCGTTGTGCGTGTTGGCGAGAAAGCGGTAGTGAAGGCGACCTCGCTTGCGCAAAGCGCTACGGGCACCGTCACCTATGTCGGCACCCTTCTTGGCGAGCAGACCAGAACTGCCAAAGCAACCGTGACGTTGGCCAACCCGAACAATGCTTGGCGCCCTGGCCTCTTCGTCAACGTGGAGTTAACCGCGGACAAACGCGATGTTGCGGTATCAGTCCTCTCCGACGCGATCCAGGCGGTTGCCGACAAACCCACCGTGTTTGCCAAAATCGAGGGCGGATTCATCGCCGTGCCGGTCACTCTCGGCCGCAGCGACGGCAAGTACACCGAAATCGTGAGCGGGCTCAAAGCCGGCACCCAGTATGCCGCTCAAGGCAGCTTCGTCCTGAAAGCCGAACAGGGCAAGGGCAGCGCCGAGCATGCCCACTAAGCGGAGAAAAGATCATGTTTGAACGAATAATTCGCTTTTCCATCGAGCACCGATGGCTTGTCATTCTCGCCGTCGTGGGGATGATGGGCATTGGCATCTTCAGCTATCAAAAACTTCCGATTGATGCGGTGCCGGACATTACCAATGTACAGGTCCAGATCAACACTTCTGCTGCCGGCTACTCGCCGCTTGAAATGGAGCAGCGCGTCACCTTCCCGATCGAGACCGTCATGGCAGGCCTCCCCGGGCTCGAGCAGACGCGTTCATTGTCCCGCTATGGCTTGTCGCAGATTACCGTCATCTTCGAAGACGGAACGGACATCTATTTTGCACGCCAGCTGGTCAACCAGCGACTGCAGGAAGCCAAGGAGCGGCTACCTTCGGGGGTGACGCCGATGATGGGGCCCATCTCCACCGGTTTGGGCGAGATCTATTTATGGACCGTGGAAACTGAACCGGGCGCAAAAAAGCCCGATGGCACTGCCTACACGCCGACCGATTTGCGCGAGATACAGGACTGGATCATCAAGCCGCAATTGCGCAATGTGAAAGGCGTCACGGAAATCAATTCTATTGGCGGGTACGCCAAGGAATATCACGTCACGCCAAATCCTGCCAAGCTGAGTTCATACAGCCTCACGCTGGCTGACATTGTCACGGCACTCGATCGCAACAACAATAACGTCGGGGCCGGCTATATCGAACGGCGCGGCGAGCAGTTCCTGATTCGCGCCCCCGGCCAGGTTCGCTCCATTGACGATATGAAGAACGTCATTTTGAGTAACGTCCAGGGTGTTCCGATCCGCATCCGCGACGTGGCAAACGTCGAGATCGGCCGCGAGCTGCGCACCGGGGCCGCCACCGACAATGGACGCGAGGTTGTACTGGGGACCGTGTTCATGCTCATCGGTGAGAACAGTCGCGTGGTCTCCCAAGCGGTCGACGTCAAGATGAAGGAAGTCAACCGCAACTTGCCCGCAGGCGTACGCGCCGTCACCGTGTATGACCGTACAGTCCTGGTCGACAAAGCAATCAACACCGTCAAGAAGAATCTGCTTGAAGGCGCAGTGCTGGTGATTGTCATCCTGTTCCTCTTTCTGGGCAACATCCGCGCGGCGCTCATCACCGCGATGGTCATTCCGCTTTCCATGCTGTTTACTTTTACCGGCATGGTTACCTACAAAGTCAGCGCAAATCTGATGAGTTTGGGTGCGCTCGATTTCGGCATCATCATTGATGGCGCCGTCGTCATCGTGGAAAACTGTGTCCGGCGCCTGGCCCACGCGCAGGAGCACAAGGGGCGCGTGCTCACCCGGACCGAGCGATTCCATGAAGTGTTCGCGGCGGCGAAGGAAGCGCGTCGTCCACTGCTGTTCGGCCAGCTGATCATCATGATCGTCTACATTCCGATCTTTGCCCTGACTGGCGTGGAAGGAAAAATGTTCCATCCGATGGCCTTCACGGTGGTGGCCGCTCTCGTTGGCGCCATGATCCTGTCCTTGACATTCATTCCGGCTGCCGTCGCACTGTTCATCGGCGAGCGCGTGAGCGAAAAGGAAAATTTCTTGATGGGCTACGCCAAGCGGGCCTACAAGCCTCTGCTTGAGAAAGTCATGCTCAACAAAGCAGTCGTTGTCAGCAGTGCACTTGTGCTTGTCATTCTCTCGGGGGCTGTGGCGTCTCGCATGGGCAGCGAATTCGTACCAAGCCTGAACGAGGGGGATTTTGCTATTCAGGCTTTGCGCATACCCGGCACCAGCCTCACTCAGTCCCTGGAGATGCAAAAGCAAATCGAGGCTGGCTTGAAGGCACAGTTTCCTGAGATCGAACGTATCTTTGCCAGGACTGGTACTGCGGAGATTGCGTCCGATCCGATGCCTCCGAACATTTCAGACGGCTACGTCATGCTCAAGCCGGAGAGCGAGTGGCCAAAGCCAAAGAAGACGCGTGATGAATTGCTGGCCGCCGTGCAGGAGGCAGCCAACAAGTACCCTGGCAACAACTATGAGTTCTCGCAACCGATCCAGCTGCGCTTCAATGAACTGATTTCCGGTGTGCGCAGCGACGTCGCGGTGAAAATCTTCGGCGACGATATGGACGTGCTCAATGACACGGCGACCAAAGTGGCCACGGTGCTTGGGCGGGTACCAGGCGCATCCGAAGTCAAGATCGAGCAAACCTCAGGCTTGCCGATGCTCACACTGAACATCGATCGCGAGAAAACATCGCGCTATGGACTGAACATCGGCGACGTTCAAGAGACGATTGCCATTGCCACCGGCGGTACTGAAGCCGGGACGATGTTCGAGGGCGACCGGCGCTTCAATATCATTGTCCGTTTGCCGGAAGAATTGCGTACGGACCTCGAGGCGCTGCGCCGGCTGCCGATTGCGCTGCCAAAGCCTGCGGCAGGCGCCGATGGTGAGGGACTGGTCAGCTACATCCCGCTCGGGGAAGTGGCCACGCTTGATTTTGCGCCAGGACCGAACCAGATCAGCCGTGAAGATGGCAAACGCCGTATTGTCGTCAGCGCCAACGTACGGGGTCGCGATATCGGCAGTTTTGTACCTGAAGCGGAAAGCGCGATCCGCAAGGAAGTGAAAATACCGCCTGGTTATTGGACGAGCTGGGGCGGCACATTCGAGCAGTTGCAATCGGCGACGCAGCGACTGCAGATTGTGGTGCCGCTGGCGTTGTTCCTCGTCTTTGTTCTCCTGTTCGTGATGTTCAACAACGTCAAGGATGGGCTGCTGGTCTTTACCGGCATTCCATTCGCCCTCACCGGCGGCATCCTGGCGCTGTGGCTGCGCGACATTCCGATGTCGATTTCGGCGGCCGTGGGTTTCATTGCGCTGTCCGGGGTCGCGGTTCTCAACGGGCTTGTCATGCTGTCCTTTATCCGGACGCTGCGCGAAGAAGGTATGGATCTGGACGAAGCGATCAATGTCGGCGCGCTCACCCGCCTGCGGCCGGTCCTCATGACGGCACTGGTTGCATCGCTCGGATTTATCCCGATGGCGATCGCGACGGGTACCGGCGCAGAAGTGCAGCGGCCGCTGGCCACCGTTGTCATCGGCGGCATCATCTCCTCGACAATCCTGACCCTTCTCGTTCTCCCTCTGCTGTACCGCTGGGCCCATGGCAAAGACGAAAGTGTCGAGGATTTCACGAGGCACTCTGATACTGATGAGAACTTCAAGCCCGGCGTCGCTCCCGCACCTTAAACGCGCCTAAGTTGAGTGAGCCTTTGCCGTCCCGGATGGGCTGGCAAAGGCAATTTGAAAACAAAAATGGAGAAAACGTGACCTCTACTGATTCGAACATTGCCGTTCAGGGCCAAGGCGAACGACCGTTGTGGATTGCCTTGATCCTCACCAGTGCCTTTCTGATCGCCGAAGTAATTGGGGGAATTTTGACGAACAGCCTGGCGCTCATTTCCGATGCAGCGCACATGTTCACCGACTCAGCGGCCCTGGCCGTCTCACTCGCTGCGATTCGCATCGGTCGCCGGCCCGCCGACGGGAAACGGACCTTTGGCTACTATCGTTTCGAAATTCTGGCCGCGGCTTTCAACGCGATTCTGCTTTTTCTCGTCGCGATGTACATCATCTACGAAGCCTATCAACGACTAAGCGAGCCGGCGGAGATCGAATCGATGACCATGCTCGCCGTTGCGGCACTGGGCCTGGTAGTGAACTTGATCAGCATGCGCCTTCTGACAAAGGACAAGGATGAGAGCCTCAACATCAAGGGCGCATACCTGGAGGTGTGGAGCGACATGCTCGGTTCCATCGGCGTCATTGTAGGGGCTGTGGTCATCAAGCTCACCGGCTGGAGCTGGGTTGACTCCGTCATTGCCGTTGCAATCGGACTGTGGGTACTCCCACGAACCTGGACCCTGCTCAAGGAAAGCGTCAACGTGCTGCTTGAAGGCGTACCGGAAGGCTTGGGCGTTGACGACATCAAGAAGGTTCTTCTGGCTGTTGACGGCATCTTCAACGTCCACGAGTTGCATGTGTGGTCCATCTCGAGCGGCAAGGCCAGCCTGACAGTCCACCTGGCGAGCACACACCCGCCAGAGCGCTGGCCGCTGTTGACTGACGAAATCCGGCGCTTGCTGGGTGAAAAATTCTCGATTTTTCACGCCACTATCCAGCTTGAGAACAGTGTGTGCGAGCAGGGAGTGGCTGAGCACTCTTATGCGTCCTCGTCACTACAGCAATCCGCAGAGTCTCCATCGGCCATCGTCCCCGATGGCGACGCTGCTCGATCCGATGGGAAGTCTCTGTAATGGACAGGCACAATTTACCTGACTCAGTCTACTTGCTGCTGCTGGTCGGCTCGGTGGTGTCGATCGGCGCCTTGTTTCTATTCTTGACGTGGAAGGACCGCCAAAAACGGAAAGAGCCTCCGCCAAACGTGACCAACGCCAAATCGTCTTCCCGGCGAAAAGTCAAGGGCCGAAAGCCTTATCGCTAAGTTGCGCGCCGTCGTGGCGGGCATCACCAACAGGAAGGAGCCGAATGTTTCGTTTTCAGGCACTGGTATGGGCTGACGTGGCGTCTCATCTGATCGACATGGCGCTCGCCTATCTGCTAGCGCTACCGATTGGCTGGGACCGAGAGGCTGCTACCCAGGGGGGAGCAGGATTGCGTACCTTCCCGATTGTAGCGATGGCCAGTTGCGGTTTCATTCTGGTGGGAGTCGGCGCCTTTGGTGAAAAGTCGACCGAACTGTCCAGCGTCCTGTACGGCTTGATAGTAGGCATAGGTTTCATTGGCAGCGGAACGATCATGAAAGGGGATAGCGAAATCAGGGGTAATACGACAGCGTCCAGTATCTGGGCAACGGGTGCGATTGGCGCCTCGGTCGGCTTTGCCCTGTATGACATCGCAGCCATTTTGAGTATTACGACATTTATCACGCTGCGTCTGAAAAGACGATAGCCCAAATTAACCGCATTAGAAAATGAAGCGCTTCAGTGTCGCGGGGGATCGTTCAGCCTTTTTTTCCTGGCTGTGTTTCCTGCGCTCGGATTCCAGGCGATTCAAAGAGTTCATCGAGATAGACATGTTCACCAAATATCGAGTCAAATCGGAATACGTCACGTTGGCCGCGTCGGCTCTACTGTGCTTGCTTTATAACCAGAAATTCTGGACGACTTTTATTTCCGCCACCGGGGGCTGGACTATGTCCGGGGCGGCATTGATCGGCTTTAGCTTTATCATTATCGTGATTCTCTTCAACGCATGCCTGACCCTGGTCAGCTTTCGCTACATGTTGAAGCCGGTTCTGGTTGTTCTTTTCCTGCTCACTTCGATCGCGGCCTATTTTACGGACCAGTACGGTGCGACGATCGACAAGAGCATGATGCAGAACGTACTTGAAACCGACGTGCGGGAGGCGTCGGAACTGTTTAGCTACTCGTTGGCGACGACGGTAATCTTCCTCGGTGTAGTGCCCGCTGCGATTGTGATCGCCACAAAAATTGACTATGGGAATTGGCGTGAGGGGCTGGCGCGAAAGTTCCTGATTATTTCAGTTTCCTGCATGGCGCTTGCCCTTTTTGTGTTTGCCTTCTACAAGACGCTCGCGCCCGTGTTCCGTCAGCATCGTGAGTTGCGCTACCTTCTCGCGCCGACTAACTATATTCAGGCGATTAACGGGGTTCGGAAGATGAAGGCCGCGCGTCAAGGCGTGGTCACCCCGCTTGGAACTGATGCGCGCAAAAGCAGCGCCTGGGTGCAGAATCCAAGAAAGACGGTCACGTTGATCATCCTGGGGGAAACCGCAAGGGCAGCCAATTTTTCGCTGAACGGTTACGCCCGCCAGACCAATCCCATGTTGGGGCAGCGCAGTGATCTTTTCAATTTTACCAACGTTCAGTCATGCGGTACTGCTACGGCGGTTTCGGTTCCGTGCGTGTTCTCGTCGCTCGGCCGGGAGAATTTCACGGACGAGAAAGCGGGCTCCCAGCAGGGATTGATGGCGGTTTTGAAGTACGCACAGTTTTCGCTCCTGTGGCGGAACAACAATTCGGGGTGCAAGGGCACTTGCGAGGGCGTGGAGTACGAGGATCTCAGCATTCCGGAACCGGGCTCTTCCTTCTGTGGAACCGACGAATGCTTTGACGAGCGGCTCCTTGCGGGCCTTGAAAAGCGGATAGCAGCGGCAGACAGCGACCTGGTTGTGGTGTTGCATCAGAAAGGCAGTCATGGGCCTGCGTACTGGCGGCGCTATCCGGCCAAGTTTGCGCGCTTTGGGCCTGCATGCCAGAGCACCATGTTCAGCGAATGCTCGACGGAGTCGATCGTCTCGGCCTACGACAATACCGTGCTCTACACCGACTATGTCATTGACCAGGCGATCAGGCTGCTGAGCGAACACCGTGAGATCGACAGCTCACTCATCTATTTTGCCGATCATGGGGAATCGCTGGGCGAAAAAAATCTGTTTTTACATGGCGCCCCCTATGTCATTTCGCCAATCGAACAGCGACATGTTCCGTTAATGGTGTGGATGTCTGACGGCTTCCAGAAAAGAATCAACCTCGATGCAGCGTGTTTGACTGCGCGGCGCGATACTGCGCTCTCGCATGACAATATCTTCCATTCGATACTTGGCATGCTTCAAATTCAAACAAAGGTGTATAACCCGACGCTGGATCTTTTTGCGGGGTGCACCCATGCACGCTAAATCCGGCCTTTTCATGCCTTGTGCATTGGCATGCTCCGCCGCGGTTCTGCTTTGGCTCGGCCAAGCCACTGATATTGATCTCGATATCGCCACGCTCAGTTACGACGCGGCTAGCGGGCGGTTCCCCCTAAGGGACGCTTGGTTCACCAGCCAATTTTTCCATGGGTACATGAAGCTGTTCGTGGTGACAATCGGCGTCGCTTTTTTAACGTGTGCCTTGGTGGACTATTGGCGTCCAGGGAAGTACTGGACGCGTCAAACCGGGTGGCGGATCCGGACAGTGGCCCTGTGTGCCATTCTGGTTCCAACCACGATCAGCATGCTTAAACAAATGAGCCGCACGCACTGCCCCTGGGACATCGCGCTGTTTGGCGGCGTCGAGCCCTACGTCCGGCTCCTCGACCGTATTCCGGCTGGCGCGTCACCAGGACAATGCTTCCCGGCAGGTCACGCATCCGGTGGCCTTTGGCTGGCATCGATCATGTTGTTCTGGCTGCCTGGCAAGCCTCACATTGCATGGGGTGTCGGCGGCAGCTTGCTCTGTGTTGGTATCGCGATGGGGATCGTCCAGCAAGTGCGTGGGGCCCACTTTATGACGCACACATTATGGTCGGCCTGGATTGCTATCTCACTCATGTACGCCGCCTATGGGACGCTGCGCCTGGTGGAAAATCGTCACCTGCTCAATACGGGACAGATTTGAACAATTCGCTCATTTCTTTATATTCGTGGGCGACCTGTTGAACAGAGAGCTGGTAGCGAAGCGACGTTTCTGCGAATGCTGCTCGCTCGACGTCCATGTCAACGGTGTTCCCGTCGGCGCTGCCCTGGGCAGGGACGCGGTAGAGAACAGGTAGGACGTCCGGCGAAGCCAGTGTGCGGGCGGCTTGGCCGGTCGGTAGCGGGGCCGCTTGCATCGCGTGGGACATGGCAGCTTTGAAATCGAGGTCCCGCGCCTTGTAATGCGGAGTATCGGCATTGGCAATATTGGAGGCGATTAATTCGAGTCGTTTGCTGTAAACGGAAAGTGAATTCTCCCAAGACCGTTCTTCGCTCGAAGGAGAGCCATTAACTGTTTTCATCGATTTTTCATGAATCCGTTAAATGAGCATGGTATGGCGAAAGCGTACCGCATTCAACGTTGTTCCGGCGCGACGAATAAGACGGGGAAGCAGTCTTAATTCCCTCGATGGGGGCCACTTGACGAAGGGGATAAAAGCTTTTGAAACTGACGGCGCCGATCCCGTTCGGTGACGCACCGACAATGGAACAAGGCCAGGTTAGAGTAGAGATATCAATGAGGCTGCAGGCTGAGATGGGCAAATAGGGGCATTGCTGGTAACGCCAGGTGAAGGCCGGTTTTTAATCCATGTGAAAAGCGAAAATAATATGAACGACATCGAAAAGCTACGGCTTGAGCTTCCATTAATCCTCCCAAATATCGAAGATGAGGATGACGCGTGTATAAAGCGCCTGCAGGAGAGATTGTGTGGGCGACCAGGAGTCACCAATGTCCATCTGGTCAGGCCAGATGAAGGCGCGCCTCAGTTGTGCCTGCATTACGACCCGACCGTTCTGACCTTGGCCAGGGTACGCGAGTTGATCCACGCATCTGGCGCTGAGGTAACTGCCAGATATGGCCATCTGACGCTACGCACGCGCGACAGCTTGCATGCGCGCGCAGCGCGATCGATGGCGGACAATCTGCGAGATATCCCCGGCGTGGTCGTGTCCGACGTTGGCCCGTCAGGTGCTGTCCGGCTCGAATTCGATCGTACCTTGACCTCTGAAACTGATCTGCTGAAAGAAGCCAATAGACGTACCGGCGGTGCGCTTGGCGAAACATCTCCGGAGCTTGCCCCACCCGGGCCGACGAAGCTTTTCACCAGTACCACCGATTCGGCTCAGGAGGCGTCCAAGAAGCCCGCCGTTACCGCCGCTGCAGGCAAAGAGCAGGACCATGACGACCACGATCATGCTGGCCACGCGCACGGCCCGAGCGACGAAGGCCACGCAGGCCATGGGCACGACCATGGCGGCCCCTTCGGCGAGAAATCTGAATTGATCTTTTCGCTGCTGGCAGGTGGATTTTTGGCCGCTGGTTGGTTGCTGAACCGCTACGGCGATTCCCCCGCCTGGCTATCGATTGCGCTGTACGTCGCGGCCTACGCCGCCGGCGGCTACTACACCGTCAAGGAGGCAATCGACAATTTGCGTGCTCGCCGGTTTGAGATCGACACGCTCATGCTTGTTGCTGCCGCCGGCGCCGCTGCCCTCGGCGAATGGGCGGAAGGGGCACTGCTGCTGTTCTTGTTCAGCCTCGGGCACTCGCTCGAGCACTACGCCATGGGCCGGGCCCGAAGGGCGATCGAGGCCTTAGCGCAACTCGCTCCTGAAACGGCAATGGTACGCCGTGAAAGTGGCACCGAGGAGGTGCCCGTCAAGACCTTGCAGATCGGTGATGTCATCGTGGTCAAACCAAACGAGCGAATCGCGGCCGATGGCGTCGTTACGGTGGGCACGTCGAGTGTCAATCAGGCACCCGTTACGGGTGAGAGTGTACCGGTCGATAAGCAGCCTGCTGCCGACCCCAAGGCGGCACTTGCCGCCTTCGACCGCACGAGCCCGGAAAACCGGGTTTTTGCGGGCACCATCAACGGCTCGGGCGCCATCGAAGTCATGGTCGCGCGCATGGCCGATCAGTCGACGATGGCCAGGGTGGTCAAAATGGTGACGGAAGCGGAGGCGCAGCGCTCCCCGACCCAGCAGTTCACGGAAAAGTTCGAACGCATATTCGTTCCCGCAATCTTGGCCCTGGTGACCTTGTTGTTGTTCGCTTGTCTTGTCATTGATGAACCCTTCTCGACGAGCTTCTATCGCGCGATGGCGGTGCTTGTAGCGGCCAGTCCGTGTGCCCTTGCCATCTCGGTGCCAAGCGCAGTCTTAAGCGGGGTCGCCCGGGCGGCACGCGGAGGTGTCCTCGTCAAGGGGGGCGGTCCGCTTGAAAACCTCGGCACGCTCACTTCCATCGCCTTCGACAAAACCGGCACTCTGACCGAAGGCAAGCCGCGGCTTACCGACGCTGTTCCTGCTGATGGTGTAACGGAAGCGCAGTTGCTGCTCGTTGCACTCGCCGTCGAGGAGCACAGTGACCATCCGCTGGCCAGTGCAGTGGTCGGCGGCGCCCGCGCACGTCTGGGGGAAAACTTCGTGGCGAAGGTCGCATCGGACGTAAAAAGTATTACCGGGCGCGGCGTCCAGGCACTTGTTGACGGCCAACCGGTACATATCGGCAAACCGGTTCTCTTCTCTGAACTGCCAAACTCGGCGCTGCCGGTACCGGTGGCAGAGGCGAATGCAAAACTAGTCGCTGCTGGGCGCACCACGATGATCGTGCGCATGGGCCAGCAATTTCTCGGCGTACTTGGCGTCATGGACACGCCGCGCCCGGTGGCCGCCGAGGTGATGCGTGAGCTTCGCGCGCTCGGCATCGAAAGGCTGATCATGATCTCGGGTGACAATCAGGCCGTCGCCGACGCCGTCGCGAAAACCGTCGGCTTGACTGAAGCACAAGGCGATCTCATGCCTGAGCAAAAGGTCGATGCGATTAAGGCTCTGCGGGACAAGCACGGCAAGGTTGCCATGGTTGGCGACGGCGTGAATGACGCGCCGGCGATGGCCAATGCAACCGTAGGGATCGCGATGGGCGCAGCGGGATCAGATGTAGCGCTTGAGACTGCCGATGTGGCGCTCATGGCCGACGATCTCGCCCACTTGCCATTCGCCGTTGGGCTGTCAAGAAGTACGAGCCGAATTATCAAGCAGAACCTGTGGGTCAGTTTAGGCGTGGTAGCCGTGCTGATTCCCGCAACGATTTTTGGCCTGAACATAGGAACGGCCGTATTGTTCCATGAGGGTTCAACACTGCTTGTTGTCGTGAACGCACTGCGGTTGCTGGCTTATAAAAAGAACCTAGCGGTGCCGGCCCCGCCGGCAGACAAGTCGAGCTGAGGAATGCGGTTGAACTCGACCTATGCCGCAGTCCGGGGTGCATTCGAGGCACTGCAAGAGTCAGTCAGTTTCACTTTTAAGTTTTGCCGCGGCCCTGGACCGGCCTGACGCTCCGGGGGCGACGGTCTGGATCGGATGCTCAATGTGCTGTGCCGCTTTTCCAGATGAGCGCGGGGGCTTCTGTGGGCTCCACGTGGTCAACGATAAAGAAGAACAGCATGACGACAGCCAGGCCGAGTCCTGCATAGACCGTATAGGCGCGCTCTCGAGCCGGATGAAACCGCAGAAGGAAGAGAAAAAGCGCCAGTGCGACTGTGGCAGCGACCAGCGTCAAGGGAGTAGGCGCGATATGCGTCGTCCATCGCAGCACCATGACGACCGCAACAATCTCGGATATTGCCGTGGATGCATACAAAAAGGTTCGTTGGAACATTGGCACTCCTTGCTTGATTCGCCACATTCAACAGCCGCTTTCGCCAGTATAGCCGCCAACGGCCTGTAGGATCATCGCATGAGCGTGGGCCGCCTGACAGTATCAATCGCCACATGAAGGACTAGGCAGAATGAACGCGGACAAACCAGTACGATTGCTCGTCGTTGACGATCAGCCAATCATCATTGAACATCTAGAATTGATGTTGGAAGACAGTGGAGTTGTCTGTGAGTACGTTACAGATCCGCTGCATGCGGTCGACGTGGCCCTACGATTCCGGCCAACCGTCATCTTGCAGGATTTGGTCATGCCAACCCTCGATGGAATCGAGCTGATGGGGCGGTATCGCGAAACCCTTGAGCTTGAATCCGTGCCAATCATCGTGCTTTCCGCTGACGATGACGCCTTCCAGAAGGAACAATGCTTCCTGCAAGGGGCTAACGATTACCTGGTCAAATTGCCGCACCGCGTGGAGCTCTTGGCAAGGATTCGATATCACTCCAAGGCCTATCTGGCCAACATGGAGCGCGACGAAGCGTTTCATTGCCTTCAAGTTAGCCAGGAACGGCTAGGTGCGGCTAACGTGTTGCTCCAGAAACTCAACGGCCTGGATGGCTTAACGGGAATTGCGAATCGACGCAAATTTGACGAGCAACTCGCCGTGGAGTGGCAACGCGCGAAGCGCAACAAATATTCGCTGGCACTTCTCATGTGCGACATAGATCATTTCAAACAATACAACGACACGTATGGCCACCAGGGCGGAGACCAGTGCCTCAAGCGCGTTGCCGCTGTGTTGACGGAGCAGCTAAACCGTCCAGGTGACCTGGTGGCGCGATATGGCGGGGAAGAGTTTGCAATCATCCTGCCGGATACGACCATTGAAGGCGCTGTTCACATTGCAAACCATAGCCTTCAGCATTTGGAAGCACTGCACATTGAGAATAGAGGCGTCAGCCCAACGGGGTACCTGACAATTTCCGTGGGAGCCGCGGTCGCACGCCCTGGTAAAGAAACGGCAATGGGCGCGCTGATTGAAGCGGCAGATCGAGCGCTATATGCCGCGAAACATCGTGGTCGCAACACCGTGTGTGCTGCGCATTGTCCCTCTAGCGGCGAGAGCGATGAGGTTCCCACGCCGTGAGACTAAGCGCCAAGCTTCGCTATCTGTGCGTGGGTCAAGTGCGAAAGGCGCAGCGCACTGAACGAATGATTCTGGGCTAATCAAGAGGAGATTGAACGATTCCGGCGCCTACATCGGACGAGTGAAATCCATCGGCCAGCCTTTTCGTGATGGCGCTCCCGGCCAGTTTGGCGGACAGGGCAAAGGTATTTAGCCTGGCGGTGGCGAGGAGTTGCTCCGCCCACAGCGCGGCTACCCCGGCTACGTGCGGCGCGGCCATGCTGGTACCTGACATCGAGGTTAAGCCGCCTCCGAGTGCTGCCGAGACAACTTGGACACCCGGTGCACTGAGATGAGCGCCGGTATTAGAGAAGTCGGCCGCTACCAGCCCGGTCGGACTTTGGCCGAGGGCAGCCACGGAAATGATGCCATCCGAATTGGCAGGGGGCGAAACGGCGACCTCGAAGTCCTCGCTCAGCTGCCGACGGCTTTCATTGCCAGCTGCTGCGATAACAATCGCCGCCTGGCCCACCTCCGAGCGTGCCTTCACGTGTGCGGCGAGCGTGTCGAACAAGCGCACGTTTGCTCGATAGCCTTCCAGGGCGCGCGACGTGGCAAGATCGACTGGCAGGCCAGCCTCGACCATCTGCTGCACGTATCCAGGGAAATTCATACCGATGGAAATTGATATGACGTGCGCACCTTCTTCAATTGCCCATAGCATTGCACGCACGATCTGCTCGCTCGTTCCCGCTCCAGTTTGGTCGAGGACCTTGCCGATCAAAGCGCGTCGCGTTCCACGAGCGACCCCAATGCGCAGCCCGTCAACGTCACGCCCGAAAATAGTTCCGGCACAGTGCGTGCCATGACCGTTCGCATCACCCCCGCCCTCGCCGGTAAAATCCATATGAACCAACGACATTCCCGCGAACGCGGGGTGACTGGCGTCAATTCCAGTATCCAGGACGGCGACTGTCACGCCCTCACCGGTGCGCTTTGACAGAGCGGCGCCAACGGCCTCTACACCCCACGTGAGCTTACCCGGCGCCTCCAAAACTGGATCGATACGGGCAGGGGCAACCAGACACATTGGTAACGTGGGTGCGATGGCCACAACACGCGGATCGCGCGATAGCGCCGCTAAGCTGCGCGCATTGAGTCTATCGACATCCACTTCGATGCGGTAACGGTTTGCACCCGCTGCGTCCGGGGGCGCGACAAGCATGGACGCGACGGACGCAATGCCCGTTCGTAGGATCACATAGTCCCGCATCATGGTCGGTCTCCTCCGTTTGTCAAGTGCATTGGCAGGCCTGCAAGCGGTGCCACGCAATGCTATGGTGGCGTGTAGTGCCGCACCCGCAATTGTGTAAGCACAAATGCTCACGTGAGGAAATCGCGATAGCGTGGTCGAATCCTGTTTTGGTATCCAAAGCAACGATCACCAAATAGCGCGATTCATTAAGGACGATTCAATGTTGGTTTGGCGGGCAGACAGGGCTAACGTTCGCTGCCCTGGACAGCAAGAACTGGTCTTGAGCGCCCGCTACATGCGCTCTACATCGCCGCCATCGTCCGCAGGGGCTTCCAACGATTCCCTCGAATCGATTGACCCGGTTTCAACATTCTGCTCTTGACTGATATCCGCATTGCTTTCGATATCCCGCTGCGCCGTATCGTTCGCCACCTCGACAGAGGTGCTCCTGGCAGCAGTGCTGCCAGTCTCCACATTCGTCTTTTGGCGACGCGAGCTTCCTGTCTGATCTGATGGCGTGGGCACGGCCGTAGAGTCGTTTTTCTTGGCGCGTGCGCGACTTGATTTTTTAGATGAGGGCGACATCAAATGGCCGCCCCAGTTTGAACGCGCTCACCTGCGGCCATGTGCTTGCATTGCATACCTTGTTTGTTTGCGTTCATGAGAAGTCCTCTCAATTCTAAAAATACTGCACCACGAGAATGGCTGGTAGCGCACCCGGGGGAAACGCCATGGACGCTACAAGAGCAAAAAATCAGGCATACACCGCGCGCGATAAATTCTGTCGAGGTCAAGGCATTAGCCGTCGGCATTCCAGTTATTCCGCGCGGATGGGAAGCTATGCTCAGCGTTTTCACTTGTAATTGGCCGGATACAGGGCGCGCTCTACTTGTTCGATCAAAATGTGGATGACTTTGATATGGAGTTCCTGGGAACGATCCGCAAAATCACCGCCCGGTGTGCAGATGGTGATGTCTGCATGCTGCTCAAGAACAGAATTTGGTCGTCCGGTGAGTGCGATCACTGTCATTCCCGCTTGTCTGGCAGCCTGCGCCGCGAGGACCACTGATTGGCTGGCGCCGCTGGTACTGATCCCGATCAGCACATCGCCAGCGCCGCCATGGCCCTGAACGAAGCGGGAGAAGACCTGGTCATACCCGTAGTCATTGGCCACGCAGCTTATGTAGCTTGGATCGCAAATCGCCATCGCAGCCATCGAGGGGCGGTCTTGTCTGAATCGGCCTGTTAATTCCTCGGCAAAATGCATCGCGTCGCACATCGAGCCGCCATTTCCACATGTAATGACCTTGCCTTGCCGTTTCAGGCATTCGATCAAGAAGCTTGCGGCGGCAGCGATATGGTCCAGCTGACGTCGGTCCGCCAAGAGTGCGTCGAGTGCCTTTCTAGCTTCCTGCAGTGAGGCGCTGATATTTTCAATCACGGTGTCTCCAACAGTTAAATGAGCCGCTCTACCTAAACGGCAGAAAGCATTTCAGAAAATAAGGCGTTTAAGTCTGGGACGTCGATGCGGGGCAGTAAGCCCCGCTCGTTGAACGGGGAACGCTCGGTTTAAATCGCGTGCGCTTCTGCCGCATGCTTTTCACAAGCTGCAGCGCACTTCTCGCAAGCGCTCTGACAGATAGCACAATGTTTATGCTCCTTTGCGTGGGCGGCGCACGCTGCGGCGCACTGGCGGCAAATATGGGCGCACAACTTGCAAAAATCGCCGTGGTGCGCTGAGTTTCGCGCCAACGCATTCATTGTAGCTGAACAGATATCTGCGCAGTCCAGGTTGATAAGTGCGCACTGGGCCGATCCCTCGCGGATGTCTGCTGCCGCGCAGGCTTGACTGGCATGGATTGCCTCTTCACAAGCCTCGATGCAATCTTGCAAATTCTTGGTTTCTGAGCTGGCCATATCGAAATCTCCCTCTTAGTAAAAATACATGGATTATCACTATAGCGCTTGCAATAGAAGGGGGACGCCCGATACGAGGCCTCGATCGTTGGATTAACGGGGTCACGGGTTACATCCTCTAGATGAAACAACCCTAATAAGGTGTCACCCAACCCAAAATTGCACGTCAGCTAACGCATAATGTCGCTCAACTTTTCATTGATAAAGCGGTATCATTGGCCCAAGCGTAATATTGTTCAGTTGACATAGAGGCCTAGATACCCCAATGAGCAGCGTTCACGAAACCGCGTATCCTCGCTTGAAGGACGAGTTCACGGAGCAGGAACTTGTTGCCATCTATACCCCCACCCCTGAAGAGTTGCGCTTCGTCGCGGCGCGGTACCGGCAAGTGACGCTGCAGACCTTCCTGCTTATCCAGCTCAAGCTGCTGCAGCGCCTCGGATATTTCATCATGCTTGGCAGCGTTCCGCACGAAGTCATCAAGCACATCTGCAGCCGCGCCCAAGTCAGGCTGCCGACCAAGTCGGCGCTGGCCCGATACGACAAATCCGGGACCAAGCAACGCCACCGTGCCCACCTGCGCGACTTTGTCGGCATCCGCACGCTGCTGCCGCTCGATGAGGTCTGGCTCAAGGAGCAGGCCTTTCAGGCGGCCAGGACCAAGCAGGAATTGGCCGATATCATCAACGTGCTGATTGAAGAGCTGGTGCAGCGGCGCTTCGAGCTGCCTGCCTTTACCGAACTGTTTCGCTTGTCTAGCAACGCGCGTGCCACCGTCAACGAGCAGGTCTACCAATCGGTTGTCGGTCAGTTGTCCGACACCGTGATCGAGCGCCTCAATGGTCTGTTCAAATCGGTCGCCGGCCGCAGTGCCTGGGATGGCCTGAAGCGCGAGCCCAAGCAGCCGAACGTGCGGGAAGTTACGGAATTCCTCGCGCACATCGATAACATGAGCGTGCTCTCGCGCGACCTGCCGAGCACCAGCGACATCGCCGCGACCAAACGCGACCAGATGGTGCTTGAAGCCCGCGCGCTGGATCTGGCTGAAATGAAGGCCATCAAGCCGATGAAGCGCTACACGCTTGCAGTGCTGCTGATTCAGACCCAGTTGCAGCGGGCGATGGACGATATCGCCGAGATCTTCATCAAGACGGTGCGCAACATGCACAATGTCGCGGAGGATCGGCTGCGCCAGTATCACCTCCAGCAGGCAGAGCAGGTGGAGCGCCTGATCGGCCGCTTCCGCGACGTACTGTCAACCTTCAGCGAGGAAGGTACCGGCGAGGAACGAGTCGACCGTGTGGAGACGCTGCTGGACCATGATTTGGCGCGCTGGATCGGTGCCTGCGACGAGCACATGGCTTACGCCGGGAACAACTATTTCCCGTTCATGCTAGGCAGCTACACCTCCAAGCGCAGCCTGCTGTTCAAGTGCATGGAAGCGCTCGACCTGCGCTCCAGTTCCCAGGACGGCAGCCTGTTACGGGCGATCGCGCAGGTGCAGAAATACCGCTCCAGCCACCGCGAGCAAATCGCCGTCGTCGATAGCGGCATGGCCGTCGATGACCATGACTGGATGCCCGACAAGTGGCGGGTGCTGGTGTTTGGCCGTCGCCAGAATAGCGAGGTGACCGCGTACCACCGCAAATACTACGAACTGGCGGTGTTCTCCGAGGTCATGGTTGCGCTCAAGTCCGGCGACCTGTATGTGGAACACAGCGGTGACTTCGACGACTACCGCAATCATCTGGTCAGCTGGGAGGAATACGAACGCGAGGTTCATGCCTACGGCGAGATGGTCGGCATGCCACTCGAACCTAAGGCGTTCGTGGCCAACCTGCGCACGCAGATGAAGGAGGTGGCCAAGGTAGTCAATCTCAATTTCCCTGAGAACGCCGGCGTCGATATTGACGAATCTGGCCTCATCATTCGCCGACCCGAAAAACTGAAACCGCCCCCTGAACTTGACGTGGTGGATCAGGCCATTCGCGAGCAGATGACCGAGTCGAGCATTCTGGACGTACTCACCGAAGTGGAAAAGTGGCTGGACCTGCACAAGCTATTCGGTCCGCTGTCGGGATTCGAGCCCAAGGTGGACGAGCCGCGCAAGCGCTTCATTACCACCTTGTTCTGCTACGGTTGCAACCTGGGGCCGACGCAGACCGCGCGGTCCGTCAAGGGTTTGTCGCGCAAACAGGTGGCCTGGCTTAACCTTAAACACGTCACTGAGCAGCGCCTGGACAAGGCGATCTTCAGGGTCATCAACGCCTATAACCGCTTCGCCTTGCCGCGCTACTGGGGATCAGGCAAGAGCGCCTCCGCGGATGGCACGAAGTGGAATATGTACGAACAGAACCTGCTGTCCGAATATCACATCCGCTACGGCGGCTATGGCGGCATCGGCTATTACCACGTATCAGACAAGTACATTGCGCTGTTCAGCCACTTTATTCCATGCGGTGTCTATGAGGCGGTCTACATCCTCGACGGTCTGATCAACAACCTCTCCGATATTCAGCCCGACACGCTGCATGGCGACACCCAGGCGCAAAGCACGCCGGTATTCGGCCTGGCCTATCTGCTGGGAATCAACCTGATGCCGCGGATCCGCAACATCAAGGACTTGACCTTCTACCGTGCCGACCGTGAGGATAACCTGGACCATATCGGCAGCCTGTTCCGCGGCACCATCGATTGGAATTTGATTGAGCTGCACCTGAAGGACATGCTACGAGTGGTCATCTCGATCAAGGCCGGCAAGATCGCGCCGTCGACCATTCTGCGGCGCCTGGGCACTGCCAGCCGCAAGAACAAGCTGTATTACGCATTCCGGGAACTGGGCAGGGCAGTGCGCACGCAATTCCTGCTCAAGTACATCGACGACGCCGAGCTGCGCCGCACAATCAACGCCGCCACCAACAAGAGCGAGGAATTCAATGACTTCGTGAAGTGGCTGTTCTTCGGCGGCGAAGGGGTTATCGCCGAAAACATCCGGCACGAGCAGCGCAAGGTAGTGAAGTACAACCAGTTGGTGGCCAACATGGTGATCCTGCATAACGTGCAAGGCATGACCCGCGTTCTGAAGGGACTGCAAGCCAAGGGATTCCCGCTGCGCGAGGAGATTCTGAGGGGAACTGCGCCGTACAGAAGGGAGCACATCAACCGATTCGGAGAGTATCCGCTGGATCTCGACCGGCCTGTCGATCCGATCAACTACAAGTTCGATTTCACCTTTTAAATCATTGGCTTATCTGCGCTTTGGCGTGAAAAACACGAATCCCGGCCGTCCCTCATACAGCAGCGTGGGATTGCTGCCATCGAACACGACGTCCTTGCGCATCACGACGAAATACGGCACTGCTGTGCCATCGTCGGCAAGCGCCCTCCACTGCTCTACTTTATAGGGCGTTGTGTCGAAATAGGCTGGCATCGACTTGAGCGGCGTGTGCTCATCGCTGCCGGCGCGCGCCAGCATCAGCGTGGTCGGCTGGAGGAAGCCGCCAACGGTCAGCAAGTACTGATTCGAACGCGCACCGTCCAGTGCCGCCACCGCCACGTTGCCGAACGACGGGGTGGCCACGGTGCGCCGTCGCCATTGCCCCTGGCGATGCACCAGTTCCTCGACCTTGCCCAGCACATTGTCCATTTCCACCAGGATGATGGCGTCGCGCAGCGCCACGACCGATTGCAGCGAACTGCTTGCCGTCGGTGTGAACAGCACATCGAAGTTGCGCGCGCCGCGCTGGAAAGCCCGGTACGGAATCGCCAGCAGCGAGCCCTGTACATGGACCTTGCCGCCAACCTGCCAGTCGCTACGCAGTTCGATCATCAGCTGGTCGCCAATGGTGTAGGCTTCGGCGTCCTCCGGTTTGGCGATTTTTGTCAGCACGCCCTGTTCGCGGATGAATAGTTCATTCGTGAAAAACGTGGGCCTGCGGATGATGAACTCACGTTCATGCCCGGGCGTGAAGTCTTTCCATGCGCTTGCGCTGGTATCGCTTTCGCGGCCTTCAAACACCGTCACTGCGCTGGCCAGCGGCGTGCCGCGCTGCCATTCCTTGACGACACGGGGATAGCCTGATTCGGTCATTGATCCCGGTCCGAAATCGGTATCAACGAACACGCGGTTCTGGTCAATCCAGGCCAGACTGCCCTTCGCTTCCGGCAAACTGAAGCCGCCGCGCACAAAGCCCCGTGACGGTACGTCGAATTCGCGCACGACGTGGGCATCGCCGCCGCCGCGGGTCAGGCTCACCAGGCAACGCCGCGCCGCCGGTTCCAGGCACTGGGCGCCACCCCAGACCCAGTTTTCTTTTTCGGCAGCGGCCAGCTGGTCGACGTCGATCACGGTCTCCCAGCGCGGCTGCGCCTTCCGATACTCTGCCAGCGTGGTACGGCGCCACAGTCCGCGCGGGTGCTGCGGGTCGCGCCAGAAGTTGTACAGCCATTTCCCTTGCATTTCCACGCCGGGAATCCGGCCAGGCGCGTCCAGCACGCCTTTGATGGCGGGCTGCAGGGCGCGGTACTGCGCCAGGCTGGTCAACGCCTGGGTCGATTCCGCATTGCGCGCGCCGACCCACTCCAGCGCGCGCGGGGACTGTACTTCTTCCAGCCACAGATGAGGATCACTTTCTTGCGCACTGCTTGCTGCTGCAATGCCAAGCAGAACAATGCTGGCCGCTAAGGCAGGAACGGCGCGCATCAGAACTTGTGCTCCAGCGTCAGCAAGATGGTGCGGCCACGCAAAGGCAGACCGCTGCCGACACGCATTTGCACTGGGTCCTTGCGGTCAAATACATTGAACAGATTGGCCGACAGCGAGGTGTTTTGCATCAGCTGGATCTTGGTCCACAGGTCCGCCGTGGTATCGGCAGCGATCCGGCAAGCGGCGGCGTCCACGTCACGGTCAGCACAGCCCTCGATCGAATTGGAGGTGTCGAGCGAACTCCAGCCCAGTTGTGTGGCACTGCTGTGGTTCACGCGCAAGCCCACATTCACCTTGCCCAGTTCCCAGTTGGCCTTGGCGATGGCGATCATGCGCGGTGTGCCGCGAAAGCCCACATAGTTCTCGGTGTAGGTGTTCTGGTACGCGTCCCAGCCACGGTAGGACAATTGGCGGTTCATTTCCAGCCCAGCGTTGATTTTCCCCCATTCGCCCAGCATCCAGCGGCTCGACACCTCGACGTCGATGCCGGAGACGGCCGTTTTGCCCAGGTTTTCGTATTGCGCGGCGATGGTTTTGATCGGCCCGATCGGGAATCCCACGTTACGGCCAGCCAATTCGCTGGCGCGCTGGGCCAGTTCGCTATCCTGGCTGCTGAGCGGGTCGCGCTGCACCAGGCCGGCAATCCGGTCTTCATTGGCCAGCGTTTCGTCCACACTCTTGACTGCGATCTCATCGCGCCGCTTGATGTTGTAGTAGTCGAAGGTGATGCTGATCTCGCGCATCGGCTGCAGAACGAAACCAAGGGTGAAGCTCTTGGTCTTCTCGGGCTTTAAGTCCGGATTGGGTGTCACGGCGGCCGGGAAGCTGACCGAGCAGCCCAGCGCGTAGGCGGTCAGCGCATTGTTCTTGTCGGCGGCATTGCCTGTGTTGAGGATGTTGCGCAGCTCGGTCGCGGCCGCGCAGCGCTTCGGATCGGTGTAACCATTGTTGAACCAGGATGCGCCGCCATTGCCGGTTTCCGGGATGCTTGGCGCGCGGAAGCCTTCGGTTGCTGTTCCGCGCAACATGAACGCGTTCGACACCTTGTACTTGAGCCCGAACTTTGGCACGACTGCACCGGCGCGGTGAATCGCCTTGTCGCCGCGTAGAGCAAAGCTGCCTTCCAGCTTTTGCGTGAACGGTGCGCCAAGTTCGACAAAGGCGGCAGCCAGGTTGCGCGAACCGGCAATCGACACGCCACTGAACTGCACGATCTGCGCTGCCAGCACGTTGTCACTGCTTTTGTGCTCGAACGATTCGTGGCGCAGGTCGAAGCCAGCTGCCATTTGCAGCGGCCCGCCGGGCAGCTGCATCAGCTCGCGCGAGGCCTTGAAGTCGACAAACGCTTGGCGGTACTGCCCGTGCGACCCCATGTTCGGGAACATCCGGTCCAGCAGCTCGCGGCTGTTTTGCTGGCCAAACTTGTATTCGCCGCTGGTGATCGCGTCGGCGTAGGCATAACGGTCGCGGTACAGGTGCTGCCGCTGTTTCGCCGTCGAACCCATGAAACCGACTGCGCCGTCCCAGTCCCAGCCCATGTCCTGCCCTTCCAGGCCGGCCAGCACGCGGAACTGGCTGGCGGAACCAACGTTCTTGAACATCTCTGGGTGGTCGGCAAAGCGGTAATTTAGTCCGATCGGGAAGCTGTATGGATTGCTGGCGTGGCCGACCGGCAGTTTCGGGTCGGTGAAGTACTGCATTTCGCCCTTCATGGAGTCGTACCACGACAGTGCTACCCCATTCACGTTGCTGCGCGGTGGCGCCGTATGGTAATCGTCCCGCGTGCCCGCCAGTTGCAGCTCGGCGTAGCCTGTGGTGGTGGCGCCCAGCTTCATGCGCCCGCCCGACATGAAGGTCAGGCGCTCGGCCGGCGCGCGTGCATCGCTGTCTTTCCAGTAATCGTAGAAGCATAGCCCGCCGCTGAGATCGGCCGCTGCGCAGCCAGGCGCTGCCGTGTTGATCGACTTGCCTGCCAATGCAGGATTGCTGTAATTGGCTGGGTAACGTCCCACATAGTTACCTGGAACGGAGCCGGTCGACAGCGCATTGCGCTCGGGATTCATGCGCAGATACCAGTCCGGCAGGAACGGGCGGGCATCCCGGTCCTTGTAGCCGACCCGATGGAAGCCTTCCACATGGGCCCAGACGTTGTAGCCATCCTTGTCCAGGTCGCCCAGGCCGCCTGTTACGGAGAATTTCTGCTCGGCGTCCAGATAACTGTTTCGGGTGGACTGCTGCGCGGCCACCTTCACGCCCACACCGCGGAAATCGCGCCGGGTAATGATGTTGATGACACCGGCAATCGCATCCGAGCCATAAATCGCTGACGCGCCATCTTTCAGGATTTCGACGCGTTCAATCACATCGCTAGGAATGGCATCGATATTCACAAAGTTCGCTTGCAGCCCGTCCGCAAAGCCGTACGAGGACAGGCGCCGTCCGTTCAGCAGAACCAGGGTCGCGGTCGCGCCCAGATTGCGCAGCGACACGCCGGAAGCGCCGCTGGCCCAGGAATTGGTGCCGCCCAGGTCGGAGATGGCGCCGTGGTCATTGCTGGCGACATTGCCCAGAATTTCGGCCACGGTTTGCGCACCGCTTTGCTCGATCTCTTTGCGCGTCAGTATCTGTACTGGTGAGGCGGTTTCGCTGTCGACACGCTTGAGATTGGTGCCGGTAACGACGACGCGCGCCACTGGTGCGTCGGTATTTTGCTGCGCCCATGCATTGGGCGCGGCCAGCGCCAGTGCGACGGCCGCGGCCATGGTGGTTTGTTTGTATTGCTGCTTCATTGCTGTCCCCTGAGGTGTTGTTCACAACTTGTAATGGAGGGGGAGCTTAGCGGTGAAGGAGAACGACAGTCTTGAGCCGTTTGCTCAAAGAAAGCGGGATGATTGAGCATATATGCCCGATTCACCGGCGTTCATGATGCAGGGTGAATAATTGGCCCCTGCGCGTCAGCGCGTGGCTGGGCCCGACGGCTCAACATGGCGATTCGATTAACAATGTTTTAGCATTAAGAATGCAAATAAGATAATATCGGCGTTTTACAATTCGCGGAAACGCCAAATTCCACATGTCCATTTCCTTCAAACTGGTGGCGTCGGCCATCCTCTTCTCCTGCGCAGCCGCGTCACCGGCGCACGCAGCCCTGATTACCTTTACCTCCGCCGGCACCTTGGCGCCGGGTAGTACGGACGGCCTGAATTTATTTCAAACGGGTCTGAACCTCGAGGGGAAACGCTATACGCAGACGATGACGGTCGACACGGCCTTTCTTCCGTCAAAGTCGTACACGCCGACAACTGTGTCGGAATGGGCGAATGACACGACCACCAAGTTTTACGGCACCACGACGGTCGACGGACATGCTTACGCCTGGAGCATCGATTATGGGCGCGCCAGTCTGTATCTGGCCCGTAGCTATCGGGGAACAGAGGAATACGAATATCTGGACATGCGTGGCAATGGCACCAATGTCCTCGATGGCATTTCCGTGGACGCAATCGCGCAAGTTTATTCGTACCCACCGTTTGTGAACGCGATGAATTTCACATCGCCACGCACCTTCGATTTGTATAGCGACTCCAGCTGGTGGTATTTCGCCGCGTTCACCGGCGAAGGCACGACCAGTTTTACGGGCCGGCCGGATGCTTTGTCGTGGACGGTGATCAATGCCGTGCCCGAGCCGGCGACCCTGGGCACGTTCATGGTGGGACTCGGTCTGATTGGTGCAAGCTTGCGGCGCCGCGCAAAGGCCGGCGCTTGATTGACCCTTGAAACGCCAACGCCAACCGGTTCCGGTTGGCGTTGCTTCCCTCTTGCCGGCACGCCGTGCCGGCGTTCATGTCACGCTTAGAAACGCGCCTTCAGATACGCCGACGGACCCGCCAGTTTGATGCGCAGTGCGCTATCGCGGTCGCTGTCGCGACGCAGGTCGATCTTCTGGATGCCGTAGTCAAGTGCCAGGCCGATATTCTTGGCCAGGAACCATTCCACGCCGACCGCGCCGGAATAAATGTGGCCATTGATCTTGCCGCCATTTTTCTTGATGCCCGATGCTTCGACATAAATGCGCACATCCTGGGAGAACGAATGGCGCCAGCCAAGGTCCAGCACTGGTGCATAGGCATCGTCGCTGGTGGAATCGGTCCCGCTTACCGAACGCGACACTGGCAGCCCGTTAACTGTGCCTTGCACCGTGGCGCTGGCCGTGCCGCCCACCTTGGCGCGGTAGTAGGCCGCGCCAATGCCCACGGCGAATACGTCGTTCTGGTCGCCGAACCACCACTTGTAAGCGGCCTTGCTCAGGTCCAGGCGCAATTTACCGTCGAATTTGGCCGTGCCGGAGATGGTTTCGCCATCGATCACGGTATCGCCGGACAAGGTGGGATTGTAGGTTTTGCTGTAGCGAATGTAATCGAGCGCAATCGATTGACGGTCACCAATCAACATTTCGGCTTTTACTTTCGGCAAGGTCGTACGGCTGCCTTTTTGATCGCCACTTTCGATGCGGCCAAAATTGGTGTCCGCATCGACGCTGATTTCAGGCTCAGTGCTGAAAGCACCAGCCGACAGGCTGAAGCGGTCCAGCGGCGCGGCAGGCGCAGCAATGGCACCGAACGCGGCGCTGACGAGCGAGGCGCCAACGATCAGGTGACGGGCGCGGGAGGAATGCAGGTTCGACATAGGAACTCCTAAAATTTTGTCTGTGGCAAAGGTATTCAGACGATGCGCTGAATGCAGGCGCATGGTATCTCCACAACAACGTTGACACTCACACTACAGAAAATAACGTTGTTTTTTACTTCAGTTGGGCGCCTGTGTTCGTCTACGCACAGTCCGGCAGAGGCCTTGCGTAAGACAATCAGCAGAGCAGAATTTCAGAGAGCTAGTTGCATCATGGAAATCACGCAAACTGCAGTGCCGACGCTCCGCGCCATTTCGGCAGCCAATCCCATCACCGCGCCGCAGACGCCGGTCGTCGACGCAGGCCAGTCCCTTAGTCTGCTATCGGTGGCGCCCACCGCAGTCGACCTGTCAACCCAGGGCCGCTTTCTGTCGCTGGCCTCCTTGTTTCAAAAGAAGACGCTGGAATTGCAGGCCTCGCTGGAGCGTGACAACGACAGCAGCGATGCCTTTGCGAACGTGACAGCGAGCCTGCAAGCGCTGGCAAACGTATTTAATGAGCTGCAACTTGCCCCGGTCGACGACGCTGGTGCGCTGACCGATCGCATCGGGCAGGGTTCGCTGACATCGCAATTCTTTGCGCAATTTGGCGCAAGCGAAGACGAAGGCCGGGTGACGCTGGGCCGCATCGGCCTTCAGTTCGCCACCGGACCAACGCCGTCAACGCCCGGCAGCTTCCGGGTCGACGATGCGGCGCTGCAAAGCGCATTGCGGGACGATCTCGCTGATACCACTGCCCTGCTGACACGCAGTGCGGACGCGTTGTTCGGCGTCGTGAGCAGCCAGATACAGTCGCAAAGCGCGCAGCTGGCGCCATTCGACCAGGAACAACAGGACCCCCTTGAATCGCTGGACTTGGCCGCGCCTGCGCTGCAAGCCCAGATCGCGGAGGATCGGTCGCCAGCGCTGTTCGTACAAAACTTGCTGACAGATGCCCTTCGTGAGGGAAGCGCGCTGCCCGACGATCCTGCGAATGGCCTTGCGCTTCCCGGTGACGAGGCGGTGGCGCCGGCAAACAATCAGCCACCCGCGACGGCAGCACCAACTGCGCCTTTTCAGGCTGAACAGGCACTGGGCATCCCTGCCCTGCCGTCAGCGGCAGCGCAAACGATCATCGCTCGCGAAAACGGTGTGCAAGCGCAAGATGCCAGCCTTGCGGTCCAAGCTGCGTCCGCCGCAGCCGCCACAAAGGCCGACGCCATTGCAGACGAAGCACGCCAGCTCGCACAGCAACTGGCGGCGGAACGCGAGGCGGCACGTTTGCTCGACGAAAAAATCGCCGGCGCCAGTGAGGAAGTGCGCGCCGCGCTTGCCGCCGAAATCGAGGCGCGCGATTCGAGCCGGACCAGTGAGCCCAAGCAAGCCGGTAACAGTGCGCAGCAGCGCGATGATTCCGCCGTGACGGACGTGCTGTCGCGCATCGAGCCTGCCTTGCGTGAGCGGCTGCTGCCAGCGGCGTCGGCCCGGCCAATTGCCATTCCAGTGCGCGATCCGGCTGACCCAGTCAGTCGCCAGCCGGACTTGGCGCCGCTGCCAGTCGCCCTACCCTCCCCAGCCAGCCAGGCGCAACTGGCAGCGCGCGATCCAGCGATTG
Organism: Massilia sp. CF038; assembly: GCF_900129765.1. Lineage (GTDB taxonomy): Bacteria > Pseudomonadota > Gammaproteobacteria > Burkholderiales > Burkholderiaceae_D > Telluria_A. The sequence continues at coordinate 2,110,305 of NZ_FQWU01000001.1, read as the reverse complement.
CCGCTGCCATTGCCGCCTACAACTTGAGCACTGGACCATTTGCCGCCCAGAACCTCAAGCCCGACAATCCGCCACCGAGGCCGAAGCCCATTCCGGCAGTTGCTGCCGTGAGCAAAGTGGCGGCGCTCGAGTCGCTTGGCACGCCGCGCGGCAGCATCACCTGATGGCAAGCAGGCGCGTCCGGGATGAGCAAACTCGCTGATCCCTTGCTAACATATGGTGGGGACAACAACTCAAGAGAGCCATGAACTTCCATCTTGCCTTTGCCTGTACCTTGTTGCTTTCATCCATTCCAGCCTGGGCTCAAAGTCCCGCCAGCCGCGCCGAAGCAGTCAAGCTGATCGCCGACATGCGGCGCATCGTCACGCCGCAGGGAATCGAACGCACGGAAGCGGTGCGAATCGGCGGCATTGATCAATGGATTACGGTGCGCGGCACCGATCGCCGCAATCCGGTTTTGTTGATGCTGCACGGCGGGCCTGGGTTTGTCTCCATGCCGACCAGCTGGTATTTCCAGCGTGGCTGGGAAGATTATTTCACGGTCGTTCAATGGGACCAGCGCGGCGCTGGCAAAACGTACGCGGCCAATGATCCGGCCAAAGTGGCCCCCACCATGAACCGGGCGCGGATGATTGAAGACGCCGAGGAAATGGTCACCTGGCTGCGCCGCGAATTCGGCAAGGAGCGCATCTTCGTACTGGGGCATTCCTGGGGAAGCGTGCTTGGTATTGAGCTCGCCCATCGCCACCCGGAATGGCTGCATGCCTACATCGGGATGGGACAAATCTCCAGCGCGCCAGAAAGCGAGCGCCGTGGTCTGCAGTTCGCATTGGCAGCCGCGCGCCGCGACAAGAACGACCAGGCGATCTCGGAGCTGGAAGCGCTGGGCGACTACGCCGCGCCCGGACGGGCAGCCGCACTTTCCGACGTCTACAAGCAACGCAAGTGGCTCAATTACTACGGTGGCGCCGTGTACGGGCGCAAGGATGCCAAACACGAAGGGCGCGCGGCGCGTCTGGCGCCCGAATATACCGACGCTGATTTGAGCACCATGTGGAAAGCCAATGATTATTCAACTGAACATTTGCTGGCAGACGTGGTCGGCCTCGACTACACCAGCTACACCCGCTTCAAGTGCCCGATCATCCTGTTCAACGGCCGGCACGACTACAACGTGTCGGCCAGTGCTGCAGCAGAATGGTACGCGCGCGTAAAAGCACCATCGAAGGCGCTGGTCTGGTTCGAGAACTCGGCGCACGAAATGTTCAACGAGGAACCGGGCAAGATGCTTGTTTCGCTGGTGCGCTACGCCAGACCGATCGCAGAAAAAGCCGGAGACGTGGCGCCGGCCGGCGAAGAAGAGACCAGCCCGCCAGCCCACCGTTGAGGCGACTAGCCCGGGCTGGCGCGCGCGCCTTCGATCCAAGCGAACAAGGCCATCCCCGCGACCATGGCAATGCAGAATAGCAGCGTCTGCGTGCCGCCCGTCGCGAGCGAGGCCAGTGCGGGGCCGGGGCAATACCCTGCCAGACCCCAGCCCGCGCCAAAGGTCACACTGCCGAGTATCAATCGGCGGTCGACCCGGGTTGCCGTGGGAATTTGCATGGCTTCGCCGGTGAGCGAGCGTGGCATGCGCACGGCAAACGGAAACGCGGCCAGGCCCACAAGCAAGGCGCCACCCATGACAAACGCCAGCGAGGGATCCCACTGCCCTGCCAAGTCAAGAAAGCCCAGCACCTTGGCCGGATTGCTCATGCCCGAGAAGATCAAACCAATGCCGAACAGCAGTCCGGCTGCCAGCGCGCTGAGGGAGGATTTCATCAGTCCACCTCAGGCGGCAAGGTGCCGCAGATGATACACAGTGACAAACCCCGCGCCCATGAAGGCAGCGGTGGCCGCCATCGAGCGCGGTGACCGGCGCGACAGGCCGCACACACCGTGACCGCTGGTGCAGCCTGAACCGTAGCGCGTTCCCGCGCCCACCAGCAAGCCCGCCACAATCAGCAGCAGGCCGCTGGCGTCCACCTGCACCGTCGGCAACGGCGCGGCCAGCCCATACGCGAATGGCGACAGCACCAGACCGGCCAGAAACGCCAGGCGCCACCCGACATCGCCGCGGGTGGGCCGTAACAATCCGCCCGCAATGCCGCTGATGCCGGCAATCCTGCCATTGGCGATCAGAAGCAGCACGGCTGCCAGTCCAATCATGGCGCCGCCGGCCAGTGCAGTCCAGGGTGTGAAGTGGATCGAGTCAATCGTCATGGCATGTCCTGTTCGGTTTGATCGTTGGCAGTATACAGACAGCGTGCGAATCCGCTTCTTGAGATGACATTCTAGTTATTGATCTCCATCAATGAAATTCCGAGGCAGACCATTGATCATGGTCAAGTCATAAAAAGAAAACATGTCAAGGAAAACAAGAAATGAAGCTCGCACCTCTCCCGCTCGCCGTTTTGCTCGCACTTAATTATGGAACTGTTCGCGCCAGCGATCAAAATGGTCCCTTGCCCACGGTAGTGATTACGGCCAAGCTGCTCGAACACTATCCCTATCGCGTGGCGCCCACCAGCGACAGCGCAGACTTGCTCAGCAACACGGCTGGCTACAACGTTGCGGCGAGTGGCGGCGTCTCTGCCCTGCCGGTGGTAAATGGCTTGGCCGACGATCGTCTCAAAATCAGGGTCGATGCGCTCGAAGTCACTGCCGCGTGCGCCAATCATATGAATCCCCCGATGTCGTACGTCGATCCCAAGCAAGTACAAAGCATCGAGCTCGCTGCGGGTATTACGCCCGTCAGTATCAGCGGTGACAATATCGGCGGGACCATTTCGATGACCACCGCGGCGCCCGTATTCGCCAAGCCAGGCGCTGGCTTGCGTACGCAGGGCAGCATTTCCGTCACTGGCCGTAGTAGCAATCAGGCGCTTTCGACTGGCGTCAGCGCATCGGTCGCCAGTGACAGCCTCAGCCTTTCTTACGATGGCGCCTATACCCGCGCGCACAGCTATCAGGACGGCCATGGTGATCGGGTGCTGGCCAGCATGTTCAAAAGCGTGAACCACGGCCTGACATTCGGTCTGCGCGGCGATGCCTACCGCCTGACGTTACGGGCCGGGGTGCAGCGCATTCCATACGAAGGCTTCCCGAATCAATACATGGACATGACCGACAACACCGGTCACTATGCGACCCTGCGTTACGTCGGCCAGATGGCATGGGGCGAGCTGGAAAGCGCGCTGTACTGGCAAAACACCACCCATGAGATGGGATTTTTCACGCCGGAGCGGCGCGGCACGATGCCCATGGTGACTGAGGGCCGCAATCTCGGGTACACGGTGCGCGCCACCGTCCCGCTGGGCGAGCGCCAGTTGCTGCGCGCCGGCCAGGAGTACCACATCTTCCGCCTGAACGACTATTGGCCTGCAGTACCGGGCTCGGTGATGATGGGCCCGCAGACCTACGTTAATATCAAGGATGGTAAGCGCGACCGCGTTGCCCTGTTTGCAGAATTGGTGACTCACCATGGCACGGCCTGGATTTCCCAGTTCGGTGCGCGCGGGGAATGGGTTAATTCGGACGCGGGCCGGGTGCAGGCCTACGGCAGCAACATGATGAATGCAGCTGACGCCGGGGCGGCAGCCCTGTTCAACACAAGCGCGCATCAGCGGCGCGACGCCAATCTGGACTTGACGGCGACGGCGCAGTACGAGAGCAGCGCCACGCACGCGATTGAATTCGGCTATGCGCGCAAAACCCGTTCACCCAATCTCTATGAGCGCTTTGCCTGGGGCCGCAGCACCATGGCCATGACCATGACAAACTGGTTTGGCGATGGGAATGGCTACGTCGGCCGAATTGACCTGCGCCCTGAAATTGCCAACACTGTCAGCTTGACTGCCCACTGGCACGGAACAGATGCGAACGGCTGGTTTGTGAAACTCGCGCCATATTACAACCGTGTGCATGATTATATTGACGTCGATGCCCTGGCCAGCTTCACGCCCTACATGGCAAAACAGGCGCAAGGCGCGCTGCTGCAGTTTGCCAATCACGACACCACGCTGTACGGCGCCAATCTGTCCTGGAAAGTGCCAATTGCGCATACCGCACCGTTTGGTGAACTTCACTTTTCGGGCAACGCGGCTTTCACCCGTGGCAGCCGTGAGGACGGCGGCGCGCTGTACCGCATCATGCCACCGACTGCTTTGCTTGCGCTGGAACAGCGAAGCGGTCACTGGAATAGCCAATTTGAAATGAAACTCGTCGGTCCGAAGCACCGGGTCGATCAGCGCCGGCTGGAAAGCAGGACAGCGGGCTACGCCCTGCTGAACCTGCGCGCCGGATATCAACTGAGCACTAGCGTCTTGCTCAGCGCCGGAGTTAACAATCTGTTCGACAAGTTTTACAACGACCCGCTGGGCGGCGTCTACCTGAGCGGTCTTGCGGCTGACAAAGGAGCACTGCGGCCCTTGCCTGGGCAGGGACGTTCGGTCGATCTGGGCATGTCCGTGCGGTTCTGATGGTAAGGCCAGCGCTAGGTGGCTAGCCGCCGCGCATGTTTCTCGCTGCCGATCCAGGTCGCCCTGTGCCACAAGGCTTCCAGCGGGCCTTGCCGATGCGTGCGCAGCCACCAGATGCTGAAAACAATCTGCGCGCCGATCATGACCACGCCGATCAGCAGCGACAATGCCGGCCCTGCGGTTCGATACAGGGCCAGTCCGAAACCGTAGTACAGGAATGTGCCCACCAGCGACTGGCTCATGTAGCTGGTCAGGCTCATTCTGCCCATCGGGGACAGCCAGGCAAACAAGCGGCCGGCGAAGCCGGCATGGTAGGCCAGAATCAAGCACGACAGCAGTACCGGCAATGCCGCCAGTTGCGCCCACGATTGCACGATCGATCCCAGCGGGCGCCGCACCGCTTCATTCGCAATCCATGCTGGCAGCGACGCTTTCAGCGCCGCCAGCGGGATCAAGGCCAGCAAACCCCAAACGAATGCGCGGCGCCAGAACTGCCGGTTTGCTTCCGACACGTGAAACCGTTCCTGCCGCGCCAGCACCATGCCCACCATGAACAGGGCAGGAATTTGCAGCAGACGCCCTGCTTCCCAGCTCCACACAATGGTGGCCATTTTGCCGTTGGTCAGATTGCCCCACCACACCTGCAGCACCGTGCCATTTGCCAGATACTCGGCAGAACGGATGAAGTAAGCATCTGCCGCCGGTGCGCCCAGCGCATGCGGCGGCTCGGTCAGCGCCACGGCCAGCACGCCCCACTGCCACAGCTGCAGCGATAAAACGATGGCAATTGCCAGCAAGGCGCGATTGCCCAGGCCTGCCACCGGAATCAGCGTGAAGCCCAGCACGGCATATAGCGACAGGATGTCGCCATCGTAAAACAGCGTATTGACCATGCCAAACCCGAACAGGAGCAGCAGGCGCCAGGCAAAACGAGCCCGGAAGTCTTCTCCCTGCAAGGCGCGGCTGCGAAATTGCAGATAAAAGGTGACGCCGAACATCAAGGCAAACACGGCGTAGGCCTTGCCGCCAAACAGCAGGTAGCCGGCGGCAAGCACAAAATGGTCGGCCATGGCCAGCCAGTTCGGCGTGCCCGGCACCGGCACCATCAGGTTGAAGTGCTCTACATTGTGCAAAAGCATGATCGCCACGATGGCGCAGCCGCGCAAGGCATCAAGCAAATCAAGTCGGCTGGAATTACTCATGGAAGCGCTCCCAATGTAGAATAGCCGAACAATAACCCATTCTTTGACCGTTGGGCAATCAGAAAACATGGAACCGCATATTGTCGACGCTGCGCCCGTACGCCACCCCGCCCCGCCCTCCCGCGCGGCGCTGGCAACCCGGCTCGCCTTCCTGATTTCCGGCTTCGCCCTGTCGTGCTGGGCGCCCCTGGTGCCGTACGTGAAGCACAGTCTGAACCTGGACGAACGGCTGCTGGGCATGCTGCTCTTGTGTATGGGCGTGGGCTCGGTACTGTCGATGCTGGTTACAGGCGGACTGTGCAGCCGTCTCGGCAGCAAACTGGTCATCGTCGCCTGTGCCTGGGGGCTGGCGCTGACGGTGCCGCTGCTGGCGCTGGCCACCACGCCACTGCAGATTGCTGCGGCGCTATTGGTGTTTGGCGCAGCGCTGGGCTCGATCGATGTCGCCATGAACGTGCATGCGGTCGAGGTGGAAAAGCTGGCGGGCAAACCCTTGATGTCGGGCTTTCACGCCCTGTTCAGCATTGGCGGTTTTGCTGGCGCCACCGTCATGACGGCGCTGCTGTCGGCCCGCCTGTCGCCACTGGCCAGCACCTGCATTTGCGCGGCCGTGATGGCCGTCGTTGCCCTCTTCCTGCCGTCGCGCCTCCTGGCGAGCGGGCCGGCTGCAAGTGGTGCATTCCTGGCGCGCCCGCGCGGCATTGTCTTGTTGCTGGCGCCGCTTGCCGGCATCACCTTCCTGGCCGAGGGCGCCATGCTCGACTGGGGCGCCCTGCTGATCACCGAGAAAAACCTGGTGCCGGTCAGTTATGGGGGACTGGGCTATATTCTGTTTTCCATTGCCATGACCGCCGGCCGTTTGAGCGGCGACGCCATTACGGCAAGATTGGGCGACCGCACCGTTCTGCAGTGGGGCGGCGCCCTCGCTGTGGGCGGGTTTGTGATGTTGTTGACGGCGCCGCTGGCGCCGCTCGCCCTGGCCGGGTTTGTGCTTATTGGCCTGGGCGCGTCCAATATTGTGCCTGTCTTCTTCCGCCAGGCTGCCGCGCAGCAGGATATGCCGACCAGCCTGGCCATTGCCGCGATGACGACCACCGGCTACGCTGGCGTACTACTGGGGCCGGCAGCAGTGGGCTTCGTGGCCAAGGCAAGCAGCTTGCCTGCGGCATTCTGGATGCTCGCCGTCGCGTTGGCGCTGATTCCACTCACCGCGCACAAGGTGTCACGAAGCTGAGCGCTGCTCCTCCTTTTTCGGCACCCGCACTTCGACCGAGATGCCGCCAACCAAGTGTTTGCCCTTCAGGCTGCGCTGCGCGAAATGCAGGCGGATCACCTGGCCCGGCTGGGCGTCGCGCGGCACCATGACCTTCAAGCCCATCACAATCTGGTCAAACGGCGCCAGCTCGATCGTCATGCGGGCAGCGCCGTCGGCGGCAAACGGCATTTCCCAACTAATAGGAAAACGTTTTTCGATCAGGTCGCGCCGGTTGGACGTCATGATGCTGCCATCGTGACGGTGCGCGCCGCCGTCGATGTGGCCGCCGCACTCCAGTTCCATGTCGTGCGCCACCGGCGGCTTGCGGTCGGCAAACGGCGTGAACTGCTTCGGTTTGGTGCGCGCCTTGCGAAAGATCTCGGGTGAGGCATGCAGCAGACTGGCGCCAAATGGCGCCGAACCGCGTACCTCAAGCAGTTCCAATGCAAACTCGCGCCCGAAGCGCGGCTCCCAGTTGGCGATGATCACCGGCACAATCAAGAAGGTGTCGGGCAGCATGTCCACGACCGTCAAGTTTTTTTGTGCCAGATTGTTGTGCTCCCAAACATGGCGCCCTGCAATCGGGTGATCGCCGCGCGCGATAACCGAGGCCAGCAGGCAGGTGTGGGTGCCTTCGGCCGGGACCAGGGCACGTGGCCAGCGCGCTTTGACGATCTTGGTGGCACCGGGCGCCAGGTCGAACTCGGCGCGTGCGGCAATAGCTGGCAGGAAGTCGGCCGGATATTGAAATTGGGTACCCGCAAAACCTTTGGCGTGGAAGGTCACCACGAAGTGCTGGGCCGCCCCGCTGCCTGCCTTGTTGCGTACCCGTGCATGGAACCAGTTGTCCTGGCCGTATTCGGGCGCCTGGTGGACGATGCCGTTGTCGTTGTCGCGGCGGATCCACAGGTCGGGCGAATTCCAGAAGGCGCCATCCCAGCTGTCGTTGCCCGGGTCGCCAGATGCGTCGCGCAACCACAGGTCGGGCGCGGGCGACGGATTGGCCAGGCCATACACAAAGCGATGGAAGGCATCGACCACTTGCGGGTTGCCAGAACGACGCAGCAGATATTCCTCGATCATCGCGGTCGAGACCGGGTTGCCACGGTAAGTGAGGTACAAGTCTTTCATCAGCGTCTTGAAGGTGGCCACGCCCAGCAAGGCGGCTATACCTTTCCAGAAGCGCGCGCCGTCGCTGTAGGCATTGCCCGCAGTGTGGCGCTGCCATGGGTCGCGCGAACACAGTAGCACCGGCGCCGCGCTGAAGTCGAACGGAAGCGCGTCGTCGGCGCCGTCGTCATGGTAGGTGGTGTAGCCCTCGTCCCACCAGCTATCGGCCTGGGACGCGGGCTTGATGCCGCGTGCGAACCAGCTGTGGAAGGTTTCGTGCGCGAGCGCGCTGGTGGAGGTGGTGGTGCCGCCCTCGTATTCCATGCCGCCACTGCCGTTGAAGAAGGCGACGTAGCGGTTGCCGTGCAGGTAAGGGCCGTAGTCGTTCTCGTTTTCGGCAAGCAGGACCTTGAGTGAATTGAGTGCCGTGGTCAGATTGGTCGCGCTGCCGACCAGCTTCCAGCCCTCCAGCGTGACGTTGGTGCCCGATACCGGCAGTATCGTGCTGTCGGTCTGCATTTCCAGCGTATCGCTGGCGCGCACTTCCAGCATGGGTGACAGCGCGCTGAACCGCGCCGGGAACACCAGGCGCCAGTGGTTGGTCCCCAGCACGGTGATGGCCGCGTTGGTGATCACCGAATGCGGCGCCAGCGTGCCTGTCACCGCTAGTTCAAGCGTGAGCGCAAACTGGTCAAACAGCAAATTGGCAGGGAGCCAGGCTTCCGCGTAACGCGCCCGGTTCAGGTCTGACAAGCCGAACACGAAGCGCAGGCGCGGTCCCGGCGTCCACGCCAGGGCGGGCAGATAGCTGCCGCCCAGCTGCGCGTCTGGCAGGGCCAGCGCATACTGCACACGCAGGGTGTGGACCGAACCAGCCGCTTGCACGGCCGCCATCACGCGCAGGTCGGTAAAGCTGCCGCTGCCAAAGCTGTGGTGCGCCAGTTGCGCCGGCGGCACGGCCACCCCATCGATCCAGGCCGCGGCAATACTCTGGCGCAGATCGAAGATTGGGTTACCTGCCGTCGGGCCGACCGTGTAGGCCATGGTCACATCGGCCGTGCCGGTCGACGCCGCACCGTCAAACACGAACACGGCATCGACGCTCTGGATGTCGATGGGCACAGCCAGCAGCCCATCGACGGTGGTTGGCGGTGGCGCCAAGTCAAAGTTTATAGCCATCATTTTCTCCCTGGCGCGACGCGCGCATGCCAACATCAGCAACCGCAATTGCCCTTCATCTTCAGACTCACCGTGATTTCCTTGACGCAGACTTGGTCGACATCCTGCTTGATGCCCAGGCACTCGGCCAGCCGCTGCGCCTGGTTCAAGCAGGCGCCATCTTTTGGCTTGTCATCGTTCCAAGGGCGGGTCAAGGCCGGATCAAGCAGGTAGGTCATGCCGCCGATCAAGTTATCGTTGGACAGGACATCGATCCGGAACGCGCGGTCGGTGGTCGCCTCCACCTCTGCGGGCGTGAAGTTTTTGCCTGGATGCAGCTGCATGAAGACTTCGCGCTTGGCCCCGGACGCAAGCGTGAAGCCGCCTTCCACGTCCACCAGTTCCAGCCGCCAGCCCAGCTTGACCAGCAGTGCCGGCAGCACCACATTGAAGGTGATCTTGCCGCGTTTCGGGTCAGGATTGCCGACAAAGAAGCTCTTACCATTCAGACCGGCCATCAGGCCCAGTTCGCCGCCGCCGGCTGGCAGGACCGTCACATTGCGCTGACCGACGTTATTGTCGTTCGGCACAAGGCGCCACTCGGGCACGGTTTCGCCCGCCGTGAAGTTATCGATATTGGACGGGTCGCCATCGGCCGAGACCACCATCAGCATGCAATCGTGGCCGTAGGCATTGATGTTCGGCGTCCATTCGAAGGGGCCGACAATTTTCTCTTCGGTGTTGTTGGCATTTAAGGTGCCCACATTGATGGAAGGCGTGGCAAACGCGGCAAAGTCGGCAGGCCAGTTCAGGCCGGCGCCAGGTTTGGTGTGGAAGGCGCGCACCACCACGTTGTGCGCCTGCTGGGTGCCACGGTTGCGGATCTTGACGTAGGCATAGTTGGTCGCACCCAGCTCCGGTTCCTGGTGCGCATCGATGCCGTCGGCCGCACGCCGGTTCCACATGGTCGTGGTCTGCCAGTGCACGTGCTGGAACGGGTATTCCCCGTTGCGGCCGTCGTTGATGTAGACGTCCACCTGGGGCGGCTTGCCGGCCGTGGTGATGGTGCCGTCGGCAGCGCTGCCATTGGTCACCAGCGGGGTCTGGTACTCGCCCTGCTTTTCGAAGGCCCAGCGGATCACCTTGTTGTAGGCGCCGCCATACACGCCTTCGCTGGTCCAGTTCAGCGCATCGGTGGCCATCAGCGCTGCCGCAAAGTCGCGCGCGTATTGCGGATTGGTGGCCGGGGTCAGGTCGCCAATGGCGCGCATGATCAGGTACATGGCCATGCGCGAGGCGAACTGGCGCCGTCCCAGATCCGGATGGTCGCCGCCGATGGAGCGGTAGAAATTAAACAGTGTTGTCGCGAGGATTTCCTCGGAACCGTAGCCGCCATTGTCCTGCGCGCCATTCCAGGCCCAGCCAGTGGCCACGCTGCGGTCGCAACGCCGGTTCAGACTGGGGTGCCACGGCACATACGTAAAGCGCAGGTCGCCCGGTTTGCCGACCGCGGTGCCGTCGACGCCCTTGCAATGCGAATCGGGATCAAAATAGATCAGCGACAATGAGTCGCCCGCGCTGTGCGCAAACCCGAAGTTGGCCCCGTCGACCGCCTCGTACAAAATGCCGTGGCCCAGCACTTCGTGCAGGTGCACGCGCGGGTCGCAGGCGCGCCCGAGCGGATCGCCCGGCAGGCTGCTGTCCATGGTGCCAAAACCGGCGTGGCCAATACCGCCGGTGCCGTTGCCCACGCAATGCGCGTTCACATCATTGAAACAGCGGATGTCGACCGGGATCGGGAATACAGTATTGGCCATGTAGGTGGCCACGTTAAAGCCCAGGTCCTGCATGGTGCGGAAAATCCGGTCCACATGGAAGTAGCCGCTGACCGAGGCCAGGTTGTTGCTGCGGGTATCGTAATGGAAGTTCGTACCCGCCGTTTCCGTGGGCGCCACAATGTCCGGGCCCTCGACCTGGCGCACCTCGGCAAAACTGCCGCGCAAATGCTGCACGCCGCCGCTTGGACCGTTCAGATTTTGCAGCAGCATGTCGTCGCGCAGGGCATTCAAGGTGGCATTGGTGGAGCCGCTCGACGGTGCCGTGGTGCCGGTCTTGGTGATCGGATCGGTGGCGTGTACGAAGCCGTTCACGTGCCCTTCGAGCGGGCGCAGATAGAGAATTGAATCGGTCTCAAGTTCGAACAGGGCACGCCACATGTGCTTATCCTGCCCGTAGGTCAGCTCGAAGGTGATTTCCGCCACCATGTAGTACATGCCGTCGCGGATTTTTTGCGACACTTCCGGCAGATCAAACGGCAAAGGCTGCACGCCGTCGTCGACCTCTCCCCCACCCTTCTTCAAGTTGCGGCGCGTTTCAGGAGCCGGCTGCTCTTTGGGGACGGGAACGGTGCCGCCTTCATCGTCCGGCAGGCGCGCCGCTGCGTCATAGCGATAGATCCAGAAGCGGCCACGTACCAGGCGCGTCTGCGTGACGCGCGCCTCGCCATCGGTGTCGAATTTGAACAGACGGCCCAGCAGCGCCACGCCTTCGCGATCGTTCTCGTCTTCGCCAGCCGCGTTGACCGCGGTTACGGCAGCGGCGCGCAGGTCCGGATTTGCTTGTAGGGCTTGCCGTTGCACGGTGGTCGAATTGGCTGTGGTGAACAGCCGCTTGTATTTGTCGATCGCCTCCTGCGAAGGCATTTTGGCATTCACCCCACTTTGCGACGTGTCATCGGATTTGATGACGCGGTTCGGGCCATGCTTGAGCGTGACTTTCAGGCCGGCGCGCCACACAGGCACATTCAGGTAAGTCTGGTAGAAGCCAAACGTCTCGGAATCGAATTGGCGTTTTTCTTCGGACAGGCGATATTCTTCGCCTTGCTCGGCCGGATCGAGAAACGCCACTTTGCTGGTGAGCCGATCAAATTTTGCGACCGGTATTTCATACACGCCGGCGAATTCGCGCAGGTAGGCGGCAGCGCTCATCAAGCCACCGCCGGTCGGGCTTTCCCAATATTCCTGCGAGTGGCGGATGGTGCGCACCCGATTGCGTTCGTCGGTCAGTACGTGTGCTTTCAAGTCGGGACGATAGAGTTCATTCATGACAGCTTCTCCTTCTTTTTCAGGACAATAGATCGGCGTGGCCGCGCCATGGGACGGCGCTTCCAGCGATGGAACAGCTTTTATCGTTGAGGTAACTGCCAATAGTCGCGAACGACCGGCTCCGGAAAGGTCCGTTGCAGACCTGGAGTGAACCTGATTGGTATGGGTAGTTGCTGACGCAAGTACAAGAACAAAAGTGACGTCGGCGCGACCACACGGCAGCGCCCTGCTCCCTCGCGCTGCAATGGCAGGCCTGGGAATTGGCAGTGCGTTAAACCGTTAAACCAGCATAGCAAACGTAAACGCGAGAAGGTACACGGAATGTCACTTTGCTAAAATTTATAAATCAACAGGACCGTGTGCCGTGTTGCGATGGTTACCGTTCGGGCAGCCAGTAACGCGCGACCACGTGTGCCAGCGTGCCTGTATCGACGCCGGCATCACAGGCCCAGGCGACAATGCCGTCCGGGCGAATCAGCAGCGCACCCAGTCCCAGCTGGTCATGCGCGCGCGCGGCCAGGTAACGGATCTGCCCGCGGTAGCCACGCACCAGCGCATCGCCTGATCGCAGGCCGCCAAAGTCAAGCAGCAGCGCGCGCCCGTCGCGCAGCAGTTCGCCCACCGTGGCGCCCGTGTCCAGTGCAAAATTGGGCACGCTGTGACCGTCCAATGGGTGCCCATCGCCCAGATCGAGCCGGGTGCCGATCCCCCAGACCCGGCCGGCAATATAGGTGGCGCCATCAACAGTCTGCATCAGGTCCGACACAATGGCGCGCAAGGCATTCGCCTCGGGTGTGGGTGTCATCAGCACCGCCTGGGCGCGCGACCAGTCGAGTACACGCATGCCAATCGGATGCCGCTCGCGCTGATAACTGTCGAGCAGACCGGGAGCTGCTGTGCCATGCACGGTGGCGGCCAGCTTCCAGCCCAGGTTCATCGCGTCCCCAAGGCCGAGATTCAAGCCCTGCCCGCCCAGAGGCGCATGAATGTGGGCCGCGTCCCCGGCCAGCAGAATGCGCCCGTCGCGATACTCGGTGGCCTGGCGCGCGCGGTCGGTCCAGGTGCTGGCCGTATGCAAGGCTGCGATGGTGGCGTTGCTGTTCGAGACGCGGCGCAGCACTGCCTGCACGTGCTCGAGCGTGCACAAACCTGTGTCGTGCGCGGCGCCGCCATCGAATTGCTGCATCACCAGAAAGCCCGGCTGCGACTGGAAGTACATGCCGTTCGAGGTCAGGTTGCGTCCCGGTGCCAGGACACTCGGATCGGCCAGATCGGCCTTGATGGAATAGCCCGTAAAACTGGGCTCGGTCCCGGCAAAGGTGAAGCGCCCTGCCTTGCGCACGGCGCTGCGGGCGCCGTCGCAACCGACCAGCCAGCGCCCGCCGAACGCGGCGCTGTCGGTGAAGACTGTGACCGCGTCCTCGCTCTGGCTGATCGCCGTCACGGCCTGCCCGCGCTTGATGTCCACGCCCAGCTGCGCGGCGCGGTCAGTCAGTACGGCTTCCAGCGCCGCCATCTCGGACATCAGGCTGGTCGGCGTCGATGTGGGCAAGCGATAAGGCCATTGCGTGCTGTCGATGCGGTCGGCGTTAAAGCCGATGCCGGCGAAGTGCCCGGCCTGGCGTGGTGCCTGTGCCTGCGCTTCTTTGCTGAAGGGATGCGCGCGGCGCTGCGGTGTGTCCAGTGCATTGAGAAGATCGCGCCGATCCAGGGCTTCCAGCGTGGGCGCTGACAATCCCCTTATCCCAAAAGGAAATTGCTTGAACGGCGAGACGGGATCGGCTGCCTTTTCAAGAACCAGGACCGCGCACCTGGCCAGAGCCAGCTCGCAGGCCAGAAACAGGCCGACCGGGCCGGCGCCGGCAATGATGACGTCGTATTTCATATGGATGACCTTAGAACGGACGCACCAGCGCCATGCCATCGGCACTGGCGCCGGCGTAAATTGCTTCGAGAATGCGGCGCATGCTGGCCACCTGTTTGTCGCCGAACCTTTCGGCCAGGTCGCGTTCATACTGAATATGGAAGCGCTGCGCTTCGGCCATGGCCGCCAGTGCACGCGCCGTCAGCGCCAGGCGCTTCATGCGGCCGTCGCCCGGCTCCTCGTGGCGCTCGACGTAACCTTTCGCCTCCATGTCGTTGATGACCTTGAGCGCGCCTTGCGCCGTAATGCCCAGATTGGACGCCACTTGCTTCAGGCTCAGCGGCTTTTCCTTGAGCATGCGAAACACGTAGCCGAACGAGGAGCCAAGATCGTCATACCCTTTCTTCGCCAGTACCTTGTGCAGCTCGGTCTTGAACACCCCGAAGCCGACATTGAGCAAGATGCCAAAATTAATTTCCGCTTGCGTCGACATTTAATTCACCTCAGTTTATAATCTTTGGTGAATTATATAACAGGAAACCCCCATGCCATTTATTGCTCATCACGACGCCCCCGCCTTCAGCCTGCACGGCGCCAGCTTTACCGGACTTGCCTCGCCCACGCGCGGTGCCACAGAAACTGCCGTCTGGCTGGTCGCGCTTGCCCCGGGAACGCCGGGCACGCCGCATCAGCTCACACGCGAAGAAGTGTTCATCGGCCTGGAAGGACAAGCCAGCGCCACTGTGGGCGACGAAACCCACGAGATCACGCCTGGCAGTGCCTTGATCGTGCCGGCCCATACCACGTTTACAATCAACAACCACTCGGACGCGCCGTTCCGGGCAGTCGCCGTACTTCCCGTCGGTGGCCAGGCCATGCTGGCCGGGCAGGCGCCGTTCACGCCACCGTGGGCAGCGTGAACGGCAACTCAGGCCTTGCGGCGGTGCGCCAGCAAATACATCAGCGGCAATAGCAGCAAGGTCAGTGCCGTCGATGACAGCACCCCGCCGATCACCACGGTGGCAAGGGGACGCTGCACCTCGGCGCCTGTGCCGGTGGCAATCGCCATCGGCACAAATCCCAGCGATGCAACCAGCGCCGTCATCAATACCGGCCGCAGGCGCGCCAGTGCCCCTTCGCGCACGGCCTGATCAAGCGCCATGCCCTGCTCGCGCAATGCGCGGATGAAGGCGATCATCACCAGACCGTTCAGGACCGCCACGCCGGACAGCGCAATAAAGCCGATGGCCGCCGAAATCGACAAGGGAATGCCGCGCAGCGCCAGGGCAAACACGCCGCCGGTCAACGCGAACGGAATGCCGCTAAATACCAGCAAACCATCCTTGGCGTTCTTAAACATGAGGAACAAGAGGGCAAATACCAGCGCCAGGGACGCGGGAATGACCAGTTGCAGGCGTCTGGCGGCATTTTGCAGATTCTCGAACTGGCCACCCCAGGCCGTCCAGTATCCAGCTGGCAGAACCACCTGCTTGATGATTGCCGCCTGCGCTTGCGAGACGAAGGAACCGATATCGCGCCCACGTACATTGGCGGTAACCACCACGCGCCGCTTGCCCTGCTCCCGGCTCAGCTGGTTGGGTCCGGGCGCGGTCACAAAGCTGGCAATCTCGCCAAGGGTAATGTAATTCGATCCCTCCTCGCCGGGCGAGCGCTTCGGTAAGGGCACGGGCAAGCGCTTGAGCGCTTCGATATCGGCACGCACCGCTTCCGGCAAACGCACCACGATGGCGAAGCGGCGGTCACCTTCAAACATCACACCCGCTTCGCGCCCGGCAGTTGCTGTGGCAATCATTTCCTGTACTTCGGCGATGTTCAAACCCAGGCGCGCGGCACGCTCGCGGTCGATTTGAATCTGCAGCATCGGCAAGCCCGTACTTTGCTCTGCTTTCACTTCCACCGCGCCGGGAATGCCGGCCAGGGTCGCTGCCAGCTCGGCCGCCTTGGCGTTCAGTACGTCAAGGTCGTCGCCAAACAGTTTGATGGCCACGTCGCTGCGCACGCCGGAAATCAATTCATTGACGCGCAACTGAATTGGCTGGCTGAACTCGTAGCTATTGCCCGGCAATTGCTCGACCGCGTCGCGTATGGCCAACAGCAGTTGCTCGCGCGATTTACGCGGCTTGGGCCAGTCCTTCTCTGGCTTGAGCATGATGTAGCCGTCAGAAATGCTGGGCGGCATGGGATCGGAGGCAATTTCCGCCGTGCCCGTGCGGGCGAACACGGTGGCAATTTCCGGGAACCCGGCCATCAGCGTTTTTTCAATCTGTTGCTGCATCTGCACTGACTGCGCCAGGCCCGTACCGGGAATGCGGATCGTGAGAACGGCAAAATCACCTTCGTTGAGGTTAGGAACGAACTCGGTGCCCAGGCGCGTGCCAAACAGGAGCGACAAGCCCAGAAGAATGGCAGCTGCCGCAGCCGCGACCGGACGGTTCTGCATCACGTACTCGAGACAGCGGGCGTAGTGCCGCTGCGCGTGGTGCATCAGCTTGCTCTCGCCTTCTTTGACCGAGTCGCCAATAAACAGTGCCACCGCCGCCGGAATGAAGGTGACCGACAGCAGCATCGCGCCCAGCAGCGCGGTCACGACGCTGAACGCCATCGGATGGAACATCTTGCCCTCAATGCCAGACAGCGTGAAGATGGGCAGATACACGATCATGATGATCAGCTGCCCATAGATCAGGGGGCGCCTGGTCTCGGCGCTGGCGGCAAATACGATGTCCAGGCGTTCCTGGCGACTGAGCTGGCGGCCCAGGCGCTGCTGCTCATGGGCCAGGCGGCGCACGCAATTTTCTACAATCACGACAGCGCCATCGATGATGATGCCGAAATCAAGCGCGCCCAGACTGAGCAGGTTGGCACTGACGTTGTTGGCCACCATGCCCGAAAAAGTAAACAGCATGGACAAGGGAATCACCATGGCCGTGATCAGGGCCGCGCGCAGATTGCCCAGGAAAAGGAACAGGACGGCAATCACCAGGACCGCCCCTTCCAGTAGATTGCGCTGTACCGTGGCAATTGCCTTTTCCACCAGGATGGTGCGGTCGTACACCGTCGTCGCGCTGACGCCGGCGGGCAGGCTGCGGTTGATCTCCACCATCTTGCGGTCTACCGCCTGCGATACGGCGCGGCTGTTTTCGCCGATCAGCATGAAGACAGTGCCCAGCACCACTTCCTTGCCATTGCGGGTGGCAGCGCCAGTGCGCAATTCCGCGCCAATGCCTACCTCGGCCACATCGCGCACGCGGATCGAGGTGCCGGCGATGGTTGCCACGACGATGTTGCCGATGTCGTCCATGGAGGCAACTTGACCGGGCGCCCGCAGCAGGTACTGCTCGCCCTCCTTCTCGATATAGCCGGCACCGACATTGGCGTTGTTGCGCTCGAGGGCGTTGACCACGTCGGCCAGATTCAAGCCGTGCGATGCCAGCCTGGCCGTGCTGGGGGCCACCAGGTATTGCTTGTCGTAGCCGCCAATCACATTAATTTCGGTCACGCCCGGCACGTTGCGCAACTGCGGCTTGATGATCCAGTCCTGGATTTCACGCAGATCGGTCGGGGTGTAGGCGCTGCCGTCGGCCTTTTTTGCGCCCGGCGCCGCGTCCACGGTCCACAGGTAAATCTCGGACAAACCAGTGGCGATCGGGCTCATGGTTGGCGTCAATCCCGCCGGCAATTGCGCGCGCGCGTCCTGAATGCGCTGGGCCACCAGCTGGCGGGCAAAATGGATGTCGGTGCCATCCTTGAACACCACCGTGATCTGCGACAGGCCATACCGCGACAGCGAACGCGTGGACTCCAGCCTGGGCAGCCCCGCCATCACCGATTCGATCGGGAAGGTGATGCGCTGCTCGGTTTCAAGGGGCGAATAGCCGGGCGCGGCGGTGTTGATCTGTACCTGGACATTGGTGATGTCAGGCACGGCATCAATGGGCAGCTTCTGGTAGTTGACCACGCCCAGAACGGCCATGGCAGCGACAATGCACATGACCAGCCAGCGCTGGCCGATGCTTGTTTGTAAGATGCGGTTGAACATGCCGGTCGTCTCCATCAGTCGTCGTGTCCGGCAGCGCCCTTGCCCTGCTCTGCCTTGACGGTAAAGCTGTGGGCAGCGGCGTAGACTGCGCCGGCAGGCACGCCGGACAGGATTTCAACCAGGCGCCCGTCGGAGCGGCCCAGCACCACCGTGCGCGCCACGAAGCCCTCCTGCACGCGGCAGTACACCACCTGCTTGCCATCGAGCAGCTGAATCGCTTCCTTCTCGACCGCCACCGGCACGCTGGCTGTGCCGGTCACCACGTCGACATCCACAAACAAGCCCGGCCGCCAGGCCAGCGCCGGGTTCTCGATGACCACCCGTGCCCGTGCAGAGCGGGTTTGCTCACCGATCATGGCGCTGACGAAACTGACCTTGCCCTTGACCTGGTCCTGGGTCGCAGCCGAGTGCAACAGCGCCTCGGTGCCGACCCGCACAATGCCCAGGTCCTTGGCGGGCACCACCACCTCGGCCCACACCGTTTTCAGGTCCGACAAGGTGAACACTTTGGTCTGCGCGCCGACCGCCTCGCCCACGGCAATATGCTTGTCCACGATCATGCCGTCGAAGGGCGCGCGCAGCGCCAGGCGGTTAAACGGTCCACTGGCGTCGCTGTCCGCGCCAAAGGCAAGCAGCTTCTGGCGCGCATTTCGAACAGCAATGTCGGCTTCCTGCCAGGCTTGTTCCGCCTGGAGATAGTCCTGGCGGGCCGAAATCTTGTCCTCCCACAGCTGTTTTTCGCTCAGGTAGATGGTGTGGGCAAGCTGGGCGCGCTTGATGGCCGCTGCCAGCGCACTGCGCTGTTCGGAAATGTCGGCGCTGGCCAGTACCGCCAGTACCGTTCCCTTGCGCACTTGCTGGCCCAGATTGACGTGGACGTTTTCGACGATGCCTTCCACGCGTGGGGTCACGTGGGCGGTGCGGTCTTCATTGAACTTGATTTCGCCCGGCATGCGGATAAAGGTCTCCAGGCGGGCTGGGCCGGCGGTGCGCAGCGCGATATCGGCCGAGCGGATCTGGGCATCGGTGAATGCGATGATTTGCGGTCCGTGCTGGTCGTCAGCATGGCCTGCTTCATGTGGCGCTTCGTGCGGCGCTTCTGCATGGGGTGCGCGCGCCAGGCGGTCCCGCACGAGCACGCTGGCGCCGAGCGCCAGGGCGGCGGCCAGCATGATGCCAATGGTGATGGTTTGACGCTTGTTCATTATTTATCCTGAATGGAAATGCTGCTATTCGATGGCGCAGTCGGGCCGATCAGCGCAGCAAGCTCGGCCGCAGCGCGGTGCGCTTGCGAGATTGCGCGCAGATGCAGGGTTTGCGCTTGTACATGGCTGCGCTGGGCGTCCAGCACATCGAGAAAGCCGAACTTGCCTGCCTCGAAGCCTTTGCGCGTGGCGTCATAAGCGGACGCGGCGCCGGCCAGGACGTCCTCGCGCAGGACTTGTTCTTCGGCCAGCGCCGCTTGCAGACGGGTCGCCGCTTGCAACGCCTCGGTCAGCAAGCGCTGGCGCGTCGCCGTCACGGTGGTTTCGGCCTGTTCAACGCGCAATTGCGCTTCGCGGATGGCGCCTTGATGGCGGTCGCGCAATGGCAGCGGCAACGATAGGCCAAGGATGGTTTGCCGTTCCTGGGCCAGGCCTTCGCGGCGGGTGCCAACGATCAGTCCGATGGTGGGCATGCGGTTGGCCCGCTCCAGACGCACGGCAGCGCCGCGCACGGCCAGTTCCGCCCCAGCGCCCTGCATGGAGGGACCTTCCAGCAGGCGCGCGGCAATTTCCTTATCGTTGGGTACGACTGGCAAGGCGGTCTGCGGGGACGCCAAGCGCACGGAAGGATCGGGCGCCGCGCCGGACAGCAACGCCAGGGTCAGCATGGCTTTGCCAAGCTCGCTGCGCGCTTGAATGGTCTCGATTTTCAAGTGGGCGTGGGCCAGTTGGGCACGCGTTTCGTCGACCGGGGAAACCTTGCCTGCCTTGACACGGCGCTGCGTACTGAGCGCCGTCTGCGCGCCCGATTGCGCGGCGCGCTCGGCCAGCGCCAGTCGCTGTTGCGCCAGGTAGGCATCGTGATAAGCGGCAATCGTCTCCGCCTGAACGCGCAGAACGCCTGCGGCCAGTGCAAGCTCGGCGACGGCCAGGTCTGCCGCTGCGGCATCGACGCGCGCGCTGCGCTTGCCGCCGAGCTCAAGCGGAATGGACAGTTGCCAGCTGCGCGCGCCGCCCTGGGCTGCGTCGCCTTCGCGTAGATAGTCCAGGGTCGGATTGGGGGATAGGCCGGCCTGCTCAGCGCGTGCCTGCAATGCGGCAAGCTCGAGCCTGAGCCCCTGCAGTTCGCCATTGCTGTGCACCGCTTTGGTGACCAGGGCGGGCAGCGTCACCGTTTGCTCTGGGGCAGCGTCATGCGCCTGCCCGCTTGCCGGCGCCGCCAGGGCGGCCGCCAGCAAGGTCAATAATATTGCCTTCATGGTGAAACTCCGAGTGAAAACGATGAAAATCGATGGCAAAAGCCATGCACGGCTGCTGCTGCAGCCAGTCGGAGGAAGGTCAGGCCGCTAGATCGGGCCGGGGGACTAAATCAGGAATGAAGGAATGGATGGGGGCGTCCGGATGGACCGGCGGCGCGCTCGTTTGCGCGAGCAAGGGGGCGGCGTGGGTCGCGGGGAAGCAGGCCGAGCCGGCATGCTGGCAAAAATCGCAGCTGACGCAGCAATCGTCGCTGGCAGCATCCGGCACGGCCGCGGTGTGGCCGGATTCGAACGCTGTGTCCAGTTGCTGCGAGGTGCTTGCGCGGCCCGGCATGCAGCAGCCATCCACCGCCGCCAGGGTTGCTTGCAGCGGAAGGATGAACATGAGCAGGATGGCGAGTAAGCGTCGGAACAGCATGGTCGCTATTATAACGTTGGCAAGGCCGTCTTGCCGTGATACAGGCAAATCCGCAATCCGCCCCCTTCGCGCCGCGGTCAGATGCACATCGTCCTCGCGCAGGCGGGGACCTATAGCAAATACGAAGCACCACATAGCATGCGTGCTATGGGGCTGGGGCATGCCCCAGCACCTGCGCGAGGACGATAGGTTAAGGCTACCGCTTATTGATGCGTCATGGGCCAGTCCGTGGGGACGCGGCCTGTCTGTTTATGGATGACTCCTGCGGGTCTGTTCGTCAATTGCCAGCCGGATGCTCGACAAATGGGTCGCCGATGCGGCAAACGATATGGCATCTTCCTTGATCGCTTGCGGCGCGGCACCACTTTGGGCACTGGCCAGTATGCGCATGAAGGTGGAACGCACCGTGGCCGCGTCGTCATCGAAATCGCCGTGCTTGCGCGCCGTTGACGCTGCCATTGATTCGGGACCGTCGTTGTTGGGCGCCACGACCAGTTGCGCATTGCTGGTCGCGAACAGCGTCTTCAAACCTTCGTCCGCGCGGATGGTCTTTTCCATACCCAGGATGGGTACGCCCTCGCGGAAGCCCGGTATGCGGGCGCTGTCTTCAAACGCGTTTGACACCAGATACAGCAGCGACTTGTTGTAGATATTGGCGCAATCGTCCTTCTGCTCAGCCTTGTCGTTCAGGCAGAACAGCGAGAAGTTGGCGATGGCGCGCGACTCGATGGCCGGCCGGTAGCTGTCGTCGAACAGTTTGACGGTGCAGGCCGGTGCCCACATGGTGCAAGTCGCCAGCGGCAGGCCGGCGCCCACCCTGCCCTGCATGGGCCCGCGCGCTATGCTGCC
Source organism: Massilia sp. CF038 (assembly GCF_900129765.1). GTDB lineage: Bacteria > Pseudomonadota > Gammaproteobacteria > Burkholderiales > Burkholderiaceae_D > Telluria_A. Next base: position 2,088,301 of record NZ_FQWU01000001.1, on the reverse strand, counting down.
TGCCGTCGTCCACAACTGCACCAGCGGCGCCAGAATGATCGATCCAGCACTGTGCGAGACCAGGTGCAGTTCCAGATCGGGGAAGGTTTCCTTCAACTTCAGCAAGTGGTCCAGCACCAGGCGAACTGCGCCTTGCCCGCTGCTGGCGGCAAGCGCATTTTCCTTCATTTCGCTCCAGGCCATCTTGCCGCTCAGGGCACGCGCCAGCGGTTCGAGCGCATCGTCGAGCCGGTCCAGCATGAAGTCCTTGGCGCGGTCGAGCAAGCCTTCCGGACGGCGCCGGCGCACGGCGTCCTGCAGCACGTTCGTCACCGTCGACCAGTAGTCGGTGTGCCACATCAGCGCCAGGGGGAACACGCCGGCTTCCATCAGGGCGCGCCGGTATTCGGCCACGCGCTGCACGGCGGCCGCTTCGCCCACCAGGCCACCGTGGGCAAATAGCAGCAGACTCTTGCGCTTGTTCGCCTTGAGAAACTGGGGAATGTCCTGCTCGAAAATGGTGGCCAGTTCGCGCTCGGTGGTACCGTAATCGCCGCCCGGCTTGAGCAAGCCTTCGTTACCAATGCTCACCAGATGGGGGCGCAGTTCCGCATACGAGTAGGCCGCTGACTGGCCGGATGCGGCTGCATGCGCGGTGGCAAACGAAACCGGATTCGACAGCACCACAGGTACCCCGAGGCGCGCCACCCACACATCAGTGCCGTTCTTGAGCCAGTCGTCGTAGCTGATCTGGGCCAGCCCTTTGCGCCCCCACTCCTTGCCCCAGGAATTCTGGATCCAGAAACCCTGGGCGTCATACGCAACAATGGCAAACGCGTGGCCGCCCAATGCCTTGTCGCTGAGCTTGATTTTGCCGTCCGGGCCCACGTTCTGCCAGCCTTCGTGCACATTGGCGGTGGCGTACAGCACGCCAACCTCGGCAATGGCGGCATGCATGGCAATCAGGTCGAGGTGGTTGACACGGAAATACGCCCCCAGCGGCCGGCGCTTGGCTTCGCTCATGCGTTTCTGGTTGAACCCGTCGTTCTTGGCTGCCACGACCTTGTAGGCCCAGTCGGATTCGGCGCACACGCCATGCTTGTTCCAGCCTTTCATTGCACCGCGCGCACTGGAGCCGGAGTAGGCTTCGCCTGGCCATTCGTCATAGCGCCGCGCCAGTTCGTAAAACATGCGCGGACTGACGCAGTTGCGGTCCGGCACGCACACGCGGCGCGCCAGCAGATAATTGGCCACCGTGGCCAGGCCGAAGCCAGTGCAGGCCCCTTCCTGGCCTTGGTCCAGCACGGGGATCTTATGCTTGAGGAAGTCTTCCACCGGGACCACGGTCGGCACTTCGATCAAGGTCGGGGTGTACATCTTGTCGCGAAAGTCGAGCGTGTCCGGGCGCGCGTTGAAGATGCGGGTGTTCGATGCCGCCTTTTTCTGGCCCGATGCCTTGCGCGCCGGCGCCACGGGCGACTTGGCCCGGGCTTTCACGGTTGCCTTCGAAATGCTGCCCTTGCCAATTGCCTTTGCCATGTCGCGCCCCTGCAATGTTTGATCGAAATCACAAGTCTGCGCGCAAATTTGGCCTGAGAAACTCGCAGTTTGTCACGCGAGTGAAGAACAAACACTTTGTCCCGCCGCGGCGTGGCCCGGCTGGGGCAAAAGCCCCAAACGGGCGCGCCACGCACGGACAACCGCCCTGCCTTCCATGTGGCTACGGCTTGGCGCGGCGGCGCGCCAGGCCCATGACCAAGCCGATAGTGATCAGTCCGCCTGCCCACGCAAACACGCGCTGCAAGCCGGCGTGCGGCCCGCTCGCGCTGGCGAACAGGACCCCGGCTGCCGCCGCGCCACTGATCAACCCCAGGTTGCGCGCCATGTTCAGCAGGCCCGATGCCAGGCCACGCTGACCAGGCGCGGCCTGGCCCATGACATCGGCATTGTTGGCAGTCTGGAACAAGGCATAACTGGCTGTCAGCAGGCACAGCGGCGCCACGTAGCCAGCCAGCCCTGCTGCCGGCGGCAGTAGGACAAACAGGATGCACGCAAGCAGCATCCCAACCAGGCCGGCCGCGACCAGCGCCGCGCTGCCAAATCGATCGACCAGTCTGCCTGCTGGCCAGGCACACAGCGCGGAGACCAGCGGGCCGCTCGACATGGCCAGGCCGGTGGCCGCCGCCGTCAAACCCACAGCACTGGTAAGGTAAAACGGTCCCACCACCAGCGTGGCCATGACCACAGCGGACACCATGGCGCTCATGATGGTGCCTGCGCTCATGGTGCGAGTGCGCAGGAGCGCCAGTGGCAGCAAGGGCTGCGCGGCGGACATCTGGCGCCGCAGAAACAGGCCCAGGGTCATGGCCGCCACCAGCAACAAGCTGGCGCGGCTGGCGCTCAGGGCAAACGCGTACATGCCCAGCGTCAGCGCCAGCCACACGGTGCCGGCGAAGTCGAACGCGGCAAGCGCGCCTGCGCGCGCAGGCGGCACGGACGGCAGAAAGCGGCGCACCAGCACCAGCGCCAACACGCCAAGCGGCAGGTTGAGCAGGAACAGCGCTTGCCAGCCGTAAGCGGACAGGAGTGCTCCGCCCAGGGAAGGACCGAGCGCCGTGCCGATGGCGGAGGTGGTGCCCAGCCAGCCCATGGCGCTACCGCTGCGGCCATGGGCCGCCACATCAGCCACCATCGCCAGGCTGAGCGCCATCATGATGGCGGCGCCCAGGCCCTGCGCGGCACGCGCGGCCACCAGCAGCGGCAAGTCCGGTGCCGCCGCACACAGCAAGGCGCCGGCAATAAACACCAGCAGGCCACATTGCAGCAGGCGGCGCCGGCCCAGCAGGTCGCCCAGGCGCCCCATGCTGAGCACCAGGGTCGTGACCGCCAGCAAGTAGGACAGGACAATCCACTGTACCGGGGCCACCGCGACGCCGAATTGCTGTGCCAGCGTGGGCAGGGCGATGCTGATACTGCTGGTCCCGAGCGACGCCAGCAGCATGGGCAGCGCCAGGGCGGCCAGGGCGCCCGCGGGGGAAGTGTGCGGGTGCAAGGTGGGGACGGCGGTTTTCATGGGGCGCTCCTGCAGTGGCTATGCCGATACAGTAACGCTGGGTCAGACATGGCGGAAGACGCACCATGTGCAGTGTATGAGTGCATGCAACGCCAGGTGTGCGCTACACTGCCAGCATGTCCATCCCTGATTTCAACTTGCTGCTGACGCTGGACGCGGTGCTGAGCGAAGGCAGCGTGGTACGGGCTGCCCAGCGGCTGCACCTGAGTCCCTCTGCCATGAGCCGTGCCCTGGCCCGCTTGCGCACCACTACGGGCGACCCGCTGCTGGTGCGCGCCGGCCGTGGCCTGGTGCCCACGCCGCGCGCCATCGAACTGCGCGATCAGGTCAGCCGCCTGGTGCACGAAGCCGAAAGCGTGCTGCGCCCTGCCAGCGCCGTGGACTTGTCAAGCTTGCGACGCAGCTTTACGCTGCGCGTGCGCGAAGGCTTTGTTGAAAACGTCGGCGCCGCCTTGATTGCCGACGCTGCCCGCGCCGCACCGGGCGTGCGCCTGTCTTTCATCCAGAAAAGCGACAAGGACAGCACCGGCTTGCGGGACGGCCGGATTGATCTCGATACCGGCGTGGTCGGCAAAGAAACGGGACCGGAAGTGCGCACGCGGGCGCTGTTTCGCGACCGTTTCGTGGGCGTGGTGCGGCCCGGCCATCCCCTTGCACGCGGCAAGGTGACGGCGGCGCGTTACGCTGGCGGCCAGCACATTGCGGTTTCACGCCGCGGCCAGGCGCACAGCCAGCTCGATACCGCCCTGGCTGCCCTGGCGCTGGAACGTTCGGTGGCCACCGTCACCGGCAGCTTTGCCAGCGCCCTGGCCCTGGCAGCGCAATCGGACCTGATCGCCACCGTGCCAGAACGCCAGACTGGTGTGCTGCGCGCGGGGCTGCACACCTTTGTGCTCCCCTTCGCCTTGCCCGAGCTGACCGTATCGCTGTTGTGGCACCCTCGTTTCGACGCCGATCCGGCGCACCGCTGGCTGCGTGCGCTGGTCCTGGCGCGCTTCCCTTGAAGGCGTGCAAAGGAAAGTTTCCGTACAGCGCGGATCAGTGATAAATTTGCATTAGAGAAATTGATCATTCGGATGGAGGCAGGCGCGTGCGCAGTCTTGTGATCGTCCTGACCATGTTGTCATGCGTGGCCGCGCCAGCACGGGGCGCGGACGTGTTGCGCATATTTGCCTGGCAAGGCTATGTGACCGCGCAGGATGTGGCCGCCGTCAACCGCCTGCTCCAACAGCGTGGCATCGATGTGACGGTGGCCATGAGCGCCAGTTACGCCCAGGGACCGGAACAAATGTTCCAGGTGATGCGGCAGAACGGCGCCGACCTGAGTTTTCTGACCGTGAACTACATCCAGATGCAGGATGGGCGCATCGGGCGCCAGCTGCAGCCTGTCGATGTGGCCCGCCTGAAAAACTACCGCCACACCCTGCCCCAGTTGCGCGCCCTGCCCATGGGGATGAGCAAGGGGCGTCCCCTGTATGTGCCCTTCGGTGGCGGCGCGTATGGAATCTGGGCCAACATGGATCAGCTGAAAGCGGCGCAATTGCCGCGCCGGCTGCACGACTTGCTGGCGCCGCAATGGAAACACCATCTGGCGCTGTCTGCGGGCCAGGTCCAGCCCAACGTCGCGCTGGCCTACATGGCCAGTGGCCAGCCGCCCTTTGTGCTTGATGACCTGGTGCGCCAGGATCGCAGAGAGCGCGCCAAACAGGAATTGGTGCACAGCGAGGCTAGAACCTTCCTGCGCGCACTGTATGGCCAGGTGGCACAGTTCTGGTATGAAGCGCCCCAGTTTCCAGCCAGCGATTGGCTCGTGGCCAGCTATGGTCCGGAGATTTCAGAGCGGCGCGCGCGCGGTGAACGCTGGCGCATGGTGCAGTTTGAGGAGGGCAATACGGTGTGGCTGGACACCATGAATCTGCACAAGAATGTGCAGGGAGCGAAGCTGGCAGCGGCCTATCTGTTCATGGATTACATGCTCAGCAATGCCGTGCAGCAGCGCGTGGTACACAGCTTGAACATGGTCGCCGTCACCCGCACGGTCGACAATCCGCTGTTGCGCGAGAACCCGAATTTCTTCCGGTCCTCGCACTTCTGGCCACCCTACACCAAGCTGTCGGACAACTTGATGCGGGCCATGTCGGACCAGGCCATGCCGAAGCGGCAAGACAAGGGAAGGCAGCGCTAGCCACCTTCCCTCTTGCTGCCATCTACATGCCGAGCAATTGCATGAGCGACGGCATCACCTGCAGATAAGCGCAGGTGCGGTCATTTTCGTCGGACGGGAAAGGCCTGCCGACGCAAGGACGGTATGGATAGTCGTTGGGCAACAGGGCCGGGAACCCGATCAGTGCCGGTGCGTCAATACCGGGCGACAATGGACCAGTGAACAAGGCGCGGAACAGCGAGCTGCGCACGTCCGAGCGCCACGGAATGAATCCGGCTGGCGCTGCGTACGATGGCGGCTGCTTGTACGAGGCGCCGCCCTCGTAGTTCGGCCGCTTGGGTGGCAATGCCATCCACTGGTGGTTGCCGTCGATGCTGGCAAACGCGCCAGCGACAACATTGTCGGTCGCGGCAAACGGCGCGTTGGCGCCCACACCGGCCTGCTCGGCCAGACGGGTCAGGCCGGCTTTGTCCAGCAGGGCCAGCTTGGCGAGCGTGACGGCATTGCGCGCCACAGCGTAGCGGTCCGGATCGAAGTAACCGTTCTTCAGATACATCTCGGCACGCACGCGCGCTGCCATGTCCGGAATGCTGATCAACTTCTTGTCGACGCGCGACTCAGGCTTGGTGAAGTACATATTCAAGGCATCATCGGTCATGTCGGTCTTGAACAAGCCAATCAATTGCCTGACTTCGTCGGACAGCAAGTGGTTGAGGATCTGATCGGTCAGTTCCGCCTTCAGGTTTTCGATCTGTTCGTTCTTCCAGGCTTCGATATCCGATGGACTTGGCAGGCCGAACAGCTCGCCGACCGAGGTCAGTTCGTCAGCCAGCTTGGTGACCCGGTCGACGGCCCAGGTGAAGTCCTTGGCGCCATCCATGACGGCACAGCCGCTCACTTCCAGTGGAATGCCAATGACACTTTTTCCGTAACAATCGATCCAGCGCGTCATCGGCGCCAGCGCGTCCGCATTGGGATCGGTGGAATTGAGGATCATCTGGCTGGTTGCCTTGGTGTACTCCAGCATGCCCAGGTCCAGATCGTTGCGCCAGCCCAGCAGCGCGGCCTTGATGGGCGAGGTGTTGCTGCCCATGCGCTGCGCGAAATCGATTTGCGCGTTGGTCACAATCTGGATCAGTTTCTGGCCCTTTACGGCAGCGTCACGGATGCCGACGGTCAGGTTGATCAACTCCTGGCGCTTGTTGGCAGCACTGTCATTCAAGCCCCTGAGCTCGGCGTAGATCTTTTCATTGATTTCCCTTTCAACTGCGCTCAGGACCGCACTGCATAACGGGTCCAGCCACTTCGGCGGGCACGACTTGCTGATGAGCCGGCTATTTGCCTGCGCAATCCGGATACTCAGGTCCACCACCTCGTGTTCCAGGGTATTCATCCGATTTGCCGTCGACACAAAACCCTTGAACACGCGATCGTCCAGGCCGCCTGCGGCGTTGACGATATCGTTGAACGCACTTTGAACGTTGTCTTCCTTCCTTTGTAGCTTGGGAATAATTACGTTGGCGCGGTCAATGATCTTCTGGCTGTTCGCTTGCGACAGATTGATGTTGAACTGCAGGGCGATGATGCGCAGGACGGCGGCATCGATCTGGTTCCAGCGCGGGTCTTGCGCCAGGCTGTCGATCCCTTTGCGCAGCTTGTAAAAAGCGGCCAGGTGCGCGCCCGTGGCAACACTGCTGTATTGCTGGTACACCGTGTCGTTCATGACCAGGGTATCGCGCGCGAAAGTGCCGAAGGCGTTGGTTGGCTTGACCACGCTGGTCACCGGGCCCAGCACTTTGCCGGTGTGATCGGTCAACGGCGGGGTCAGCTTCGAGATGAAGCCTTCCAGCGCAATGTGGCGTTCTTCCACCAGAATTTCGCGGTCCTCCAGCAGGAAAATATCGCCGGAGTACTGATTGACGTAGGTATGGGCAAAGGTATCGGCCGCCGCGTGTCCCAGGTAACCATAGGTGTAGGCCTTGGCGGGCGCATTGGCGCGCGAGTTGTCGAGCAAATGCTGCAGCCAGTCATTGGTCTTCCAGCCGTGCTCCAGGCCCGGGTGGACGATGGTCTGCCCTACGATCAGGTCGGGCGCCGAATCGGGACCGATATTGCCAAGCAAATAGTCGGAACGGTTGGCGAGAATGGCATCGCGTACATCGGCAGGCACGTCGAGCGTGACGCTGCGGCCGTTCAGACGGACCGTGATTTTGCCGTCATCGGCCAGATCGTTGATGACTTGCTGACCAACCCAGATGTGGGTGTCGGCCTTGAATGCCTGGGCAGCGGGCACCAGCGCGCACGCCAGCGTCAGTGCCAGCGCGGCCTTGCGGATCAGGGCCAATCTCATTGTTCAGCCATGCCGTAGCTGACGATGACGCAATTCACACCCACCACGTCGTAATAGATGAACATTTTGGAGCCAGAAATTTTGGCTGCCATGACGGTGGCGTACAGGCGATTATGATCGGTGACGGTGGCGGTCGCTGGCAAGCCGACTGAACCCATGTTGCAGGTCGATGGCGTGAACCAAAGTGCCACGCCGCGCTCGCTGTAGCTCTCCAATTTCCAGCTCGATGGCACGGCCGTGAAGCCACTCGAGGCATTGGCGGCACCGCAAACCAGCATCAGCGCACAGAATAATTTTTTCATGGTTTTTCCCTAGATGGAACGGCCAGCGTTCTCTTTTGTCAAAAGGGAAAGATCATAAGGGCAACATTAACAAATGGCAAGAAAATTGTGCATACAAGCAAGGCCTGTGCACTCTGTACATCATCGCAGGGCGAACTCGACCCGCGGTCCGGACTTCTTCCCGTTCTTGTCGGCCGCATCCGCGCTGTGCGCCGCCACGATGTACACCCGCTCCTCCTTCACCTGCCCGTTTTTGATCAGCCAATCCTTGGCGGCCTGGCTACGGCGCCGCGCCAGACTTTGCAGATCGTCGTCGTCGACTTCCACATTGGCCAGGATCATTTGCTCCATGTCGGCATTGGTGAGCGTCTTCGGCAAGCCAATCACATTGCGCGGCTTTTTGAAGGTCTCGGCCTTGAAGGCGCGCGCCAGCAGCGCCGGGTATTCTTCGGCACTGACCACCACCCCGCCGGACGGCAGTTCCGTACCGGCTTCCTGCAGGTCGCGCGTCTTGATCGTGCGCAGTTTGCGCTCCAGGCTCACCTGTTTCAAGGCATCCAGGTCGACGGCCGGATCGGCGTGACCGGCAATGTCAAGCTTCAGTGCGGGCCGTTCCTGCAAGGCCTTGGCCAGGGTGCCCATGGTGTTTTCCCCACTGCTGCTGATGGTGGCGCGCCCTGCATCGAAAGGCAGCGCCGACAGTTCCTCGGCACTGCCAAAGGCGGAAGCGAGCAGCGAGAACGGCGATGTCACCGTCTTCATGATGGCGTTGCCGATGATTTTAAGGATGATCCCGCCGATCGAAAATTGCGGATCATCGAGGGTGCCGCCGACCGGGACGCTGATATCGATGATGCCGTTGCGGTCACTGAGCAAGGCCACCGCCAGGCGCACTGGCAGCTTCTTGACCTCGGGGTTGGTGCTTTCGCTGCCAAACGCGAGCTGATCGAGAATGAGGCGGTTTTCCGATTGCAATTGACGATTGTCGAGCTTGTAGGCCACCTCGAACGAGAGCTTGCCCTTGTCGATACCGTAGCCGACATACTTGTCGGAGTAAGCCGACAAGGTCGCCAGTTCGATGCCGCGCACCTCGGCCTTGACGTCAAGGAACAAGTCGCGCTTGAGCGGATTGATGCGCCCGGCAATCGAGAGCGGCGCGCCATTCACGACCCCGCGCAGGCTCAGCTCGGCGTTGGCGGCCGGATCGGACGACAAGCCGTTGACGCTGCCGCCCAGCTGCTGCAGGCTGGCCGAATAGTTGGGGCGAATAAAATTGTCGGTAAAGCGCACGCGCCCGCCTGACAGGGCCAGGGAATTGATGCGGATCGGCGGCAACGGAGTAGCGGGCGCTGGCGCCGGCACGGCCTGCGCAACCGGCGCCGGGGCGGCAGCGCGCTCACCGGCATCGGTCAGGCTGCGCTCGCCGCTGGCTTCGGTGCGGCGCACGTCTTGCAGATTGATGCGGCCAGTCGGGTCGATAATCACGCGGGCAAAAAAATCCGACAGCGCGACCTTGTCCACCGTCATGCTAAATGGCGCGATCTGCACATCCATCCCCCCCAGCGCCAGGGACTTCCAGCTGACGAAGTCGCTGGCGCTGGCCTTGTCCACCGTGGCCAGGCGCTCGATGCTGGCGTCACCTATGTAGCCGCCGCTCAGGTCGCCTTTGGCATCGGCTTTCAGCGCCACCCTGCCCTTGCTGGTGAACAGGGCCTGGGTCAGGCGCAGATTGACCGATTCGCTGGCGTAAGGCTGCAGCGGCAGCAGGCTGACCTTGTCCAGCGCCAGGGCCAGGTCAAGCTGCAGCGGCGCCAGTGCCAGCGTGCCGTTCGCGTCAATCTTGCCCATTTTTCCTGCGCCGCTTTGCAAGGCCAGCTGCATGGGCGCACCGGCTGCTGACGAGAATGCCTTCAGGTCCAGCGTGAGGGGCGCAAATGCCATCTCGATGGGTTCGGCGTGGGTGCGGTCATCGACCTTGAGGGACCAATGTTGCAGGCCGATCTTGTCGACGGCGTAGGCATACGCGGGCTCGGCCGGCGCGGTTGCCGCCGGCGCTGCCTTGTGCGCGGGTGCCGTGTCGCGCCGTACCAGCAATTGCGCGCCGTCAGATGCAATGGCAGCGATGGCCACAGTCCTCTTGCCCGTATCGGCAGCAATGCCCTGCACGGTCAGATTGCATTTTTCTAGCTCGGTCTGCAAGCCGGGTTCGGCGTAGTGCAGCAGCGCATCGCGCAAACGCAATTCCTTGAGCGTCACGCGGACGCCCGGCCCCGGTTTGGCCGGGGTATCCGGTGCAGGCGGCAGCGCCGGGCCGCCCAGCTGCGCCAGATTCAGACTGCCGTCTGCGGCGCGCACGATGGCGGTATCGAGGCCATCAAGCGCAATGCGGGCCAGGTCGAACTTGCCTGCAAAAATATCCAGGCTGCCCAGGCCGACGTCGAGTGACGCGAACTTGAGCATGGGTTTGTCTGCGCCGTCGCGCACGGCAACGTCCTTGAGCTGGAGCTGACCGCCAATTACCAGCGAGGCGCCCTTGTCGTGCGGCTGGCGGAAGCTGGCTGTCAGGCGCGCGTCCAGGCGCGCGCCAGTGACCTTGAATTGCGGCTGGTACGGCAAATACGCCAGATAGCGCGGCAGGTCCACATCGTCCAGTTGCAGCTCGAGCGCCATGTCCTTGGGGTCGGCAAACGGGCGTGCCTTGCCCTTGAGCAGCAGCGGCGCGCCGTTGATTTTGGCCGACAGCAGCGGCTCGACAAATATCTGGACCTGGGCCGGCATGGACGAGAGCGATGGAATGCCCAGACGCAGCTGCTCCACCTTGTGGGTGCTGCCAGCGGGCTGGTCGTCGAACACGATCCGGCCAGCCTCGATCGCAATATTGTTCAAGGAAAAGCGCGCCGGTTCCGGTGACGGCGGCGTGCTGGCGAGCAAGGCAAGGATGTCGTCAATGCTGTAGTGGCCATCTTGCGTGCGCACCAGATGCAGGTAAGGCTTTTCCACGCGCAATTGCTCAATCACAGGCGCCATGCGCCACAGCGAGGCGGCGGCCAGGTCCAGCCCGATGCGCTCGGTGCTGACGAACACCTTGCCGCCCTTCGCTTCCATCATCTTGATACCGCGCACCGACAGTGCCAGCGTGTACGGGTTGAAGTCGACGGCCTCGATGGTCAGCTGGCGATGGAGTTTTTCTGCGGCCAGACTTTGGGCCTGGCTCTTGATAATGGCCGGAACAGCCAGAAAGCCGAAGGCGGTGTACAGCGCAAGCAGTGCAGTTGCAGTCCCGGCGGCGCGGAGGACATAAAGACGAGTGTTCATGGCCGACACTTTGCCATCCGGACACGTCCTTGTCCATGAAAATGGACTGAGGCAAAGAAAAATAATCCGGGTCAAACGCAAAATAACGATTCACGAAGTTATTAATTAAATATCGTCGGCTTGCATTAATTCAATTAAGAAAATATTCGCTGCGCCAAAGTGAAAGAATGCGGTCATCATGTCGCCGACTGGATATACGCGCTTGGTCACGTGCGCGGCCCACGCCATAGGGAAGCCAATAAAATCAAGGATATACACGAAAAATTCATTGTGTATTTAACACCAAAAAGTATTGACGCGCTATGTGAATGCGGGGATTATCCGGCCACTGAATCGAAAATCAATCTCCCGGCAAAACAGCTGTCTGACCTGGTTTTCAGATTGGTCGCCATTTAACTGAATCACCACAAAAATTAATCTAGGAGAATAATATTATGACTGCACCAAAACTGGTCTTGAGCGCCCAGCCCGCCGAAGCGGGCGCGATTGTGTATCTGCCCTTGTCGCCCAAAACGGCAGGCGGCGAAGCCAGCGGCCAGGTGGCCCTGAAGATCACCATCAAGAACAATGAAGCCAAAACGGTGACCATGAAAAACCTGGTGGTCTCGTTTATCGGCGCACCTGTGCTGCCGGCCGTGGCGATCCCGCTCCTGGTGGGCGTGAAGAATCCTATCACCAATGTGGTGGAAATGAAGCCGCTGCAAATTGCCGCCGGCGCCAGCGTGTCCTGGTTCTTCCAGCCTGAAAACAATATTACGGTGCCAGTGCCGGCCCCCGGTCAGATCAAGATGAGCATCAGTGCCGACACCTTCGCCGATGCCGTCAGCCTGAGCATGCCCCTGAAACCGCACACCAGCCCGGTGGCTGGCGGCTCTTACGATTTTCCTGCCAAGGCGCAGGACTTCCGCATGGGCGAATACTGGTCCGGGCGCGCAGAATCGCACGCGGCCGCGGGCGACGGCAGCCAGCTGTTTGCTTACGACATGGGAGTCATCGCCTTTGACAAGGCGACCAATGCCTGGAATGACAAGCTGCCCGGCAAGGATGGCAGCTTGAACAGCCACTACCGCATTTATGGCAAGCCGATTTATGCGATGGCCGACGGCACCGTGATCGGCTTCAAGAACGATATGCCGGAAAACACCAAGATGGGGACCCAGGTGCCCACGCCCAATCCGGTCGAAGGCAACCATTTCTGGCTCCAGCATGGTGACGAAGCGGTGGTCTACGCGCACATGCAGCCGGGATCGCTCAATCCGGCATTGACCAAGATCGGCGCCGTCATTCAACGGGGCCAATTCCTGGGCCTGGCCGGCAATTCGGGCAATTCGACCAACCCGCACTTGCACATCCATGCGATCGAGGCCAACAAGCCTTGGGGCGGCCCGCTGCGTCCCCTGCCCTTCCGCAATCTCTACATGATTGACCGCAGCGCACTCAAGCCGCCCAGCCCCGAGGGTAAATGGGTCAAGGGCGAAGACCTGGGCTTTTCCAGCACCCCGATGGCCGTGTGGCCCGCGACCACCGCGCCCGCCTGGTATCCACCAGGCTGGGCAGAAGTGAGCCGCAGCGGCATTCCCGAAGCGTCCTACCAGGCCGAGTTCGACCATGCCACCGGCGCCGGCTACCGGCCAGTGTGGGTCGATGCGTATGAGGTGAATGGCAAGGTGTATTTCAACGCCATCTTCCACCCCAATGATGGCCACGCCTGGGCAGCGCGCCACGGCATGAGCGGCGCCCAGTACCAGGCGGAATTTGACGCCCGCTCAGCCCAGGGCTTCCACCTGCATCAGATTGAATCCTATTTGAGTGGCAATGAAGTGCGCTATGCCAGCATTTTCATCAAGAGCGCAGCCACGGCGCGCACCGCTTACCACGGCCTGAGCCGCGATCAGCATCAGGCCCGCTTCAATGCGCTGACGGCGGACGGCTGGCGCCCGATCAACATCAGTGTGGTGTCGCCGAACAATAAGCTGTGCTATGCCGGCCTGTATGAAAAGCGCGATGTGGGCGGCTTCTTCGCCAAGAGTTTCCTTACGCCTGCCGAGTACCAGAGCCAGTTCACCGCCAACACCAATGCGGGCCGCAAACTGATGTATCTGAACGCCTATACCCACGCTGGCACGCCGCACTTTACCGCCATCTGGCAAGAAAAGGCGCCTGCGGTACTGGCACGCCACGGCCAGGACGCGGCCCAGTTCCAGGCTGAGTTCAACAAGCAGATGGCGGAAAACCGCCGCACCCAGTTCATCACTGGCTACGAAGAGGCGGACGGCCACCGCTTTGGCGCGGCCTGGGCCTGAGCCATGAAATGAAAACAGCGCGGCGCCTTGCGGCGCCGCGCTGTTTTTCTGCCTGCTTGCCTGGTGATCAGGCTTGCGGCGTCTTGCGCCGGCGGCTGGCGCCAATCAGGCCCACACCCGTCAGCAGCAGCGCGATCGATGCTGGTTCCGGCACCACGCCGTTCAAGCCATCGGTACCGGCAAAGCTGGTCCAGTTGCCACCGGCCTGCTGGAATTGCACCTGCTGGGCACCGTCGCAGCAACCTTCGAAGCCGACGATGGTCACAGTGTGGTTGCCCGCGGCCAGGGCGCCGGCGCCTGCCAGGAACTGGGATGGATTGCTGTAGTTACCACTCCACCACATGTCGTTTGACTTGAAATCAACTGCAACACCGTCAATGAACATGGCGCCACCGAAGCCGAAATCAACACCGGCGCGCACGGCCATGCTGGTGGCCGCTGCCAGGCTGAATTGGATGGTCGACTTGAACGCAAAATTCGAATTGCCACCGAACAGGGCTTGATGGCTGATGCTGTCGTAGCTGCCGACCAGTTGCGACGCGTAGCTGGCGTCAAGCAAGGCGCTGTCGACTGCGCTCAGGTAGGCGGCGGCGCTACCCAGGAACGGTGACGTCGCGCTGGCAGTTTCGATCTTGATCACACTGGCTTGGGCGCTGCCGCACAGGGCTGCTGCTGCAAAGGCAAGAATCGTCAGTTTTTTCATTGTTATGGTTCCCCGTGATTTCCAAAAGAACAAACATCTTGCCACGGGAATACTAATTAAACAATGCCTTTGCGACATTTTAATAATTTATGGGCAACTTATTTGCAAAAATGCCTCAAAATAGCAAGCCGACCGCATGTAACAGCAGGCCGACCATGCCGCCCACCAGGGTGCCGTTGATGCGGATATATTGCAGATCGCGGCCAACGTGCAGCTCGAGCTTGCGTGTGAGCGTGTCGGTATCCCAGCTATGGATCACGCGCCGCACCAGGTCGACGATCAGTACCCGTTTGGCGACAATGGTATCGGCAGCGAAGGTGCGGATCCATGCGTTGAGCTTGTGCTGCACGGCCGGGTTGCGCGCCAGCGCACTGCCCAGGGCCAGCAAGGCTTGTTCCAGATGGGCCGCGATGCGCGAATCGGGCTTGCTGGTGTCGGCCAGCAAGCGCTGGCGAATGTCGTCCCACACCTGGCCCATGTAGCTGCGAAACATGGGGTGGCCCAGGGTGCTGTCCAGCAGGCCCCGTAACTTCTGTTCGTACTCGTCGGACGTGGCGAGATTGGCAATCAGCTCTTCGGTCGCGCTCTGGAAGCGTGCCCGCCACTCGCTGTCCTCGCCCTGCATGTCGTCCAGCGTGGATTGCACGCCCGCCATGAGGCGCTCGTAAAATTTTTCATCGATGGCCTTGGGCAACCAGCGCGGACTATGGTCATGCACTTTTTGCCGGATGTAAGGCCGGTGGCGCTCAAGCGCGTCGGCCACCAGGCGTAGCAGATTTTCCAGCAGCACATGATGCTGGCGTCCTGCGGCCAGCACGCTGAGCAAGCGTGACAGCAAGGGCGCCAGCTTGACATTGCGCATCGCCCCTTCCAGCGCCTGTCCCAGCACGTCGGCCGCATCCTTGTCGTTCGCCATACGCAGCAGGACGGGCACGGCGCTGCTTACTTCCTGGGCCACCGCGCGTGCATTGCCGGGATGCGCCAGCCATTGCGCCGCCGCGCCGGTGAAGTCAATGCGTGACAGTTCGCCATGGACGACGTCGTAACTCATGAAGTTTTGCTCAAGAAAGCTGGCCAGGTTATTGCCGATGCGCTCCTTGTTGGCGGGGATGATGGCGGTGTGGGGAATGGGCAAGCCGAGGGGGTGGCGAAACAGTGCCGTTACGGCAAACCAGTCGGCGATGGCGCCCACCATGGCCGCCTCGGCAAAGGCGGCCACGAAGCCCAGCGCCGGGCGGCCCGGTTCCAGCAATTTGGCAACCACAAACAGCGCTGCCATCAGCAGCAGCAGTCCGGTGGCCAGGCGGCGCATGCGCGCCAGGCCTTGTGCCTGCACCGCCTCGGCCGTCATGGCCGGCCCTGCACGCGGGCCGGACCGTTCAGAGCTTGAGGCGGCCGTGTTCGCCGTCATGGGGCTTGGTCCCGGTCAGCACCGACTTGGCCATCTGGTACAGCTGGACCATGCTGCTGGAATTGGAATCCCAGTACTCGGCCGTGTCGGACACCACGCGGATCAGGACGGCGTGCGGGTCGTCGGGGCCGGCGGGGAACCAGGCTTGCACCGCCGCATTCCAGCGCGCCTTGATTTCCTCGCGGTCGACCACGCGCTCGGCGCGCCCGCTGACGGACACATACACACTGTCGTCGGGGTTGGCGAAACTCAGATTGACGTCGGGCTGGGCAGCGATGTTTTCCCAGATATCGGCCTCGGTCGAGGTATAGAACCAGAGATTGCCTTCGCTGTCGATGTCCTGGCACGTCATGGGGCGGCTGATCAGGTGGTCGTACTGATCCACGGTAGTAAACATGGCGAATTTGATTGCTTTGACTTTGGACTGGAGTTCGGCAACCTGGCTGGAGTGGTCGTAGGCGGACATGCGGCTTCCTTTTCTTGTGCATAAGTAGAGCCTGCATGCTAGCGCCGCACGCTGGGCAGGTCTGTGCGGGTTCGAACTTACGTCGAGTCAACTTGTGAGGCGGGTGCGCAATTGGCTCAGCCCGTTGGCGCTGGCAATAGGTTCAATGGCGCACATTGACGCGCCTCATCCGATTCGTGGCGCACCCACAGATACTAGGAAAAAAGGCCCTGTGCCTTGATCTGCGGAGGCACTGTGAGCGACGACATTGGTAATGCAAGGCCAGAACAGCAAGACGCATTCCTCCGTGATCTGGGGCGTTTTACCCGGCAGCACCGCGCCGAGCACTGGTCCGGCCCGTTTTCCGCGTTCATGGAGCAGCGCTTCCCCGGCGCCGCCCAGCAACTTGCCCGCAGCTCGCACCAATATATCTGGGACATGATCCGCGCGCGCTGCACCCACGACAGCGAGGGCCGGCTGCGCTGCGGCCTGTTCGAGGACGAGCTGTTCGGCATTGACGACGCGCTCGAGCGTGTGATTGATTATTTCAAGGCGGCCGCTGCCGGGTCCGAGGTCGGACGCCGCCTGCTCCTGTTGCTGGGGCCGCCGTCGGGAGGCAAGTCGTCGCTGGTCATCCTGCTCAAGCGCGCGCTGGAAGAATACAGCTACACCGACGACGGCGCCCTGTATGCCATTGCCGGCTGCCCCGTGCACGAGTCGCCCCTGCACCTGGTGCCGCATACCATGCGCGCCAGCTGCCGCAATACCTATGGCATCGACATCAGCGGCGACATCTGCCCCCACTGCCGCGCGCGTCTCGAAGACCAGTATCAGGGCGACTTCCTGCAAATGCCCATCGAGCGCTTCTTCATTTCCGAATCCGGGCGCAGTGCGATCGGCACGTATGCACCGCACGATCCCACCACGGCCGATCTGGCAGATCTGGTCGGCTCGGTCGACCTGTCCAAAGTGGCCCTGTACGGCGACGAAGGCGACCCGCGCGCCTGGTCCTGGTCCGGAGCCGTGTACGCCGCCAGCCGGGGCATTCTGGAAATGATCGAAATTCTCAAGGTCAAGCGCGAGTTTCTTTATCTGCTGCTGACCCTGACCCAGGAAAAAAACGTCAAGGTGGCGCGCTTTCCCCTGATCTACCTGGACGAAACCATCCTGGCCCATACCAATCTGGCCGAATTTCGCAAATTTCTGCAAGAAAGCGAGAACGAGGCGCTGCTGGACCGCATGGTCATCATCCAGGTGCCCTACACGCTGAACTACCGCCAGGAAGCGCGCATCTACCGCAAGCTGATCTCGGCCGCCGCGCCGGCGTTTCGCGATGTGCACCTCGACCCGCATGTGCTGCACGCCGCTGCCGTGTTTGCCATTCTCAGCCGCATCCAGGACGGCGACGACAAGGACGTGGAACTGGTCAAAAATATCCGTATCCATGCCGACGAAGAGGTGGACGGGGTCAACCGGGCCGACGTGCGGCGCGTCAAGGAACGCGAAAAAGCACCCGATGAAGGCCTGGCGGGCGTCTCGCCGCGCTTCGTGATCAATGCCCTGTCCAACGCCATCATTCAATCCAACCGCCAGAGCCTGTCCACCATGGATGTCCTGCTTGCACTCAAGGACGGCATTGAAAGCGATGCCCGGATCGATCCCAAAAAAAAGCGCAAATGGGTCGATTACCTGGTCCTGACGCGCAAGGACTTTTACAACCGCTGGGTCAAAGAGGACGTGCACAAGGCCTTGTTTGTCTCCTTCGAACAGGAGGCGCAAGATTTGCTCAACAAGTACATCGACGAGGTCGAAGCCATGCTTGACAACCGCCACATCAAGGATCCCATCACCAACGAAGAACGGCGCCCCGACGAACGCTTTCTGCGTGCGGTCGAGGAAAAGATCCACATTTCCGAATCGGGCAAACAATCGTTCCGCCAGGAAGTCGTACGCAAGGCCATGGGTGCCTACAAGCGTGGCCTCAAGTTCAGCCTCGAAAGCCATCTGCAATTGAACGACGCGGTACAACAATACCTGTTCGAACAGCGGCGCGATGTGCTGCGCCTGGTCAGTTCCACCAAACGCCCTGACGACGAAGTCCGCAGCAAAATATCGGCCGTTGAACAGCGCATGGTCGACGAATACGGTTACGACAATCACAGCGCGCGCGAGGCGCTCAATTACGTAACCACCCTGCTGGCGCAAGAGTAGCCACATCGGAGGCAAGGTGAGCGCAAGCAACAACAGCGCCTGGTACGAACTGTTTTCCCGCGGGGCGCATGACTGGCTGCGGCACAACAACAAGGTGCGCGACGCGGTCCAGAGCCACTTGCCTGACCTGATTGCCGGTCCGGACCTGATCACCGGGCCGCAGCAACGGACAGTCCAGGTGCCTGTTCGCATGCTTGAGCACGCCAGGTTCAAGCTGGCCGAAGGCCGTAGCGAGCGCGGCGCGGGCCAGGGCGGCGGCGCACCCGGCGACCTGCTGCAGCCCGGTCTGCCCGACGATGGTGGCCCCGACGCGGGCGCTGCTGGCGGCAGCGAAGACGGCGCCGTGCGCTTGCTGATGGAACTGTCGATCGACGATGTCATGGACTGGATCTGGGAAGAACTCCAACTGCCCGATCTGCAACCCAGGCCCGGGTCCAGAATCGACCAGGCCGAGCTGGTACGCCAGGGCTGGGACAAACGCGGCGCGCCCTCGCGCCTGGACCGGCGCCGCACCGTCAAAGAAGCCATCAAACGCCGCGCCATGCAGACCGATCCCCTGCCCTTTACCAATGACGATCTGCGCTTTCGCCAGATCGTCACCCGGGTGCGGCCCAGCACCAGCGCCACCATCCTGTTCGCCATTGACGTCTCTGCCAGCATGACCCAGCTCGAACGCAAGCTGGCCAAGTCCTTCTTTTTCTTCGCCCTGCAAGGCATCCGGCGCAAATATGCCCGTGTTGACACGCGCTTTATCGCGCATACGACCCACGCATGGGAATTTACCGAACAAGAGTTCTTCCAGGTATCGGGCATGGGCGGCACCATCGCCTCCAGCGCCTTCCGCCTGATTCTCGATCTGTTGCGCAAGGAACTCGACCCCAGTCGCGACAACATCTACCTGTTCTACGCCTCCGACGGCGAAAACTTTACCGAAGATCGCCAGCCGGCCCAGCTGGCACTGGCCGAGCTGGCCAGCCAGGTGAACTATATTGGCTACGTCGAAACCCTGCCGGGCGTGCCCCGCGCACTCGAGACCGAAATGCGGCGCCTGTGCAAGGAACTGGAGCGGCGCGGCCTGCCCGTGGGCAGCAGCGCGCTGTCCGGGCCCGACGATATCTGGCGCGCACTGCGTGCCTTTTTCATGCGCGAAATGGCGACAGATACGGCGGTGAGCCCATGAACAGCACCAGTGCCGCGCTCGACAACTACGCCGAGCAATTTCTCGTCCTGGCCCAGGAACTGGGGCTGGACTTTTACCCTGTCAGTTTTGACCTGGTGCCGGCAAACTTCATGCTTGAAATTGCCGTGTATGGTCTACCGGTACGCATGCGCCACTGGTCCTTTGGGGTGCGCTACATCCACCAGCTGGTGCGTCAGCACATGGGCCACTCGCGTATTTTCGAGGTCATGTTTCCAGGAGACCCTTGCCAGGCGTTTTTACAGGAACAAAACTCGCTGGCGGAAAACACCCTGGTCACCGCCCACGTCCTGGGCCACGCCGATTTCGCCAAAAACAATCAGCTCTTCACCCGTTTCATGGCCATGGCTGGCGGCCATATCCTTGAGCAAAGCGCAGCCCGGGCTCACCGCCTGGAACGGGCATTGACGGCGCACGGCCAGGAAAGGGTCGAAGCCGTGCTGGACGCCGCGCTGGCACTGGAAACCCATATCGATGTCAACCAGCCGCTGCATCGGCCGCTGTATCCCGAATTTCTCGCGCCGCCGCCCGCACCCGGCGCCGATCCCTTCGCCCTGCGTTTCGCAAAGCTGGCCGGCGCCGAGCCGCCCGACGGCGCCGCTGACGCGCCGCGGCGCGCTCCTCTGCCGCCCCAGCCCGAGGCCGATCTGCTCTGGTTCATTGCCCATTACGCGCCCGACATGGCCGAGTGGGAACGGGACATCTTTCTGGCCGTGCGCGAAGAAGCGTTTTACTTCCATCCCATCTTTGCCTGCCAGATCATGAACGAAGGCTGGGCCTCGTACTGGCATGCCCGGCTGCTGCGGGAGGCGCGCTTTCTGCCCGAAGCGCTGTACCTGGTCGCCCTCAAGGCCCACTCCGACGTGGTGCGGCCCTTTGGCAACGATCAAGCCCTGGCCCTGTCGGTCAACCCCTACCACCTGGGATTTGCCATGTGGGAGCACATCATTGCGCATCAGGGCATGGAGAAAGCGCGCCAGATCTGCCGCGAGGAAGACGATTTCGGCTTTGTGCGCAATTATCTCGATCAGGCACTGGCCGACGAACTCGATCTGTTCGTCTACGAGACACGCAAGGACGGCGAAACACGCATGGTCAACCGCGATATCGTGGCAATCCGTGAAGCCATTCTGGGGCCCAAATACAATTACGGTGCCCCCACCATCACCGTCAAGCGCACTGGCGCCGACGGCACGCTGGAACTGGAGCACGACTATCTGCGCGACGGCCGCGGCCTGGAGCTGACCCAAGCCGAAAAAGTCATCGACTACGTGGCCCGCCTGTGGCGCCGGCCAGTCACCCTGCACACGGTCGATTTTCGGGGCGTGGTACGCGTGCTACCCGTGCGCAAGGCCCTGCCCTAGCCGCGCGCGGCACGGGTGCGCTCATTGCCGGGTGCGCAGGTGCGCCACATACCAGTCAAGGGATTCGCGCAAGCCATCCTCCAGGCGGTGGGTAGGCTCGTAGCCGAGCAAACGCGCCGCTTTCGAAATATCGGCCTGGGAATGACGCACATCGCCAGCGCGAAAATCGGTGTAGTGCGGCTGGTAGTCGAGCAGGTGCGGGAAACGCTGGTCCAGCATGCGCCGCATCAGCGCATACAATTCGTTCAGGCTGGTACGCGCATTGACCGCCACGTTGTACACCTGGTTGACCGCGGCCGGGTCCGTGCTGAGGCTGGCCAGCAGATTGGCCTGGACCGCATTGTCGACAAAGCAGAAGTCGCGGCTGCTTTTGCCATCGCCGTTGATATTGAGACGGGCATTGTTGATCATGGCGCTGAACCATTGCGGGATCACGGCGGCATACGGCCCGTTCGGGTCCTGGCGCGGACCGAACACATTAAAGTAGCGCAGCCCGATGGCCTCGGTCTGGTAGCAGCGCGCGAACATGTCGGCATACACTTCATTGACGTGCTTGGTCAGCGCGTACGGCGACAGGGGGCGTCCGATCCGCTCTTCCACCTTGGGCAATTCCGGGTGGTCACCGTAGGTCGCACTGGATGCGGCATACACAAGGCGGCGTACGCCGGCGTCGCGCGCGGCCACCAGCACGTTCAGAAAGCCGATCATGTTGATGTCGCTGGTGAGGATCGGGTCTTCGATCGAGCGCCCGACGGAGCCAAGCGCAGCCTGATGCAAGACATAGTCCACATTGCTGCAGGCACGCTTGCAGCTGGCCAGACAGCGGATATCGCCTTCGATAAATTGAAAGCGTTGCCAGGCACTGGCCGGTACCAGGGTTTGCACCTGGTCGAGATTGTCGCGGTAGCCTGTCATGAAATTATCCAGGCCGGTGACCTGCTGTCCGTTGCGCAGCAAGGTTTCAAGCAGATTGGAGCCGACAAAGCCGGCCACGCCGGTGATCAGCCAGCGCCTGGGCTGCGCGCGCAAGGCGCACAGTGCACGATCGTAAGCGGTTGCCGCCTGCGGCTTGGCGGTCCCCATCAGCACCGCCTCGCACCAGGCAGGGACCGCAGCGGTCCACTGGAATTAGCATGTTTCATGGGTCGACCTCCGAAACGCCGTGTGGAACGGCAGGCAAGGCCCGCTGAGGGGCGATGGGGAAATTCTACGGACCGGACCGGTCACACCTTTGATAATCAGCAAATGCGTGAACATTCACACTTGAGCGTGCCAGTTGGAAATGCTTGAGCTGGCTCAAACGTGCGCGCGCCACATGTCCGTACTCTATGGCTGGTCTGCCCCTGTCCCGAGCCGGAGAAACCATGCCCACGCAAGCCCGTCGTTCCCCCGTCACTGTGGTCCTTGCCCTGTTGCTGGCAGGCTGTCTTGGCGCCTGCAGTCCACGCGACCCGGACAGCATGGTGCTGGCGGCGCGTCACGCCCAGGAGCAAGGCGAGCCGCGCACGGCCGTCATCATGCTCAAAGGCGCCCTGCAAAAGGACAGCACCCATCGCGGCGCCCGCCTGCTGCTGGGCGAGGTGTACCTCGCGCAGGCCGATCCGCAAGCGGCGGAACAGGAATTGCGCCGCGCACGCGGGCTCGGTGCCGACGCTGGCAAGGTCATGCTTTTGCTGGGCAAGGCGCTCCTCATGCAGGGCCGCTACGACCAGGTCCTGAGCGAAATCGGGCCGGCAACGGCGCCCGCGCAGCGCCCCGCCATCCTGGCCTTGCGCGGCAACGCCCTGCTTGGCCAGGGCAAAGTGGACGAGGCGCGCACCCAGTTCTCGGAGGCACTCAAGCTCAGTCCCGAGTCGGCGCAATCTCTGCTGGGTCTGGCACGCATTGCGGTATGGGAAAAGCAAACGGCGCGCGCGCACACCCTGCTCGTGCGCGCGCTCGCGGCCCATCCAGGCGAGATCGACTGCCTGCGCTACCGCGCCGACCTGCTGCGTGCCGAAGGCCAGACTGAGCAAGCGCTGGCGCTGCAGCAAGCCATCCTGGCCCGGCATCCCCACAATGCGCAGGCGCTGGTCGATGTGGCCAACCTGCACATCGATGCCGGCCGCATCGGCCCGGCCCGCAGCGCCCTGGCCAGCGCGCGCAAGCTCACCGGCGACAGTGTCGGCCTGCTGTACGCCGAAGCCATGCTCGACTTTCGCGACAATCAGCGCGCCGCCGCCCTCGAAAAAGTCCAGCGGGTGCTGCGTGCGGCACCGGAGCATTACCCCAGTCTGCTATTGGCCGGGGCGCTGCAAATGACGCAAGGCGCGCACCAGGAGGCTGCCGCCCATCTGCAGCGCTTCCTGCAAGCCTATCCGGGCCATCCCTACGCCAGCAAGCTGCTGGTGTCGATCCGGCTGGCTGCCAACGACCCGCAGGCAGCCTGGTCCTTGCTGGAACCGCTGCTGGGGCGCTATCCCGATGACCTCGAACTGCTCTCTCTCGCTGGCGAGGCCAGTCTGCGCGGCGGCCGCTTCGACCAGGCGGCGCAGCTGTTCGAACGCGCTGCCAGCCTGCGGCCCGATAGCGCCGCGTTCCGCACCGGGCTGGCAGTGAGCCACCTGGGCCATGGCGACAGCGAGCGGGCCATTGGCGAACTCGAACACGCGAACCAGCTGGCGCGCGACAAACCGGCCGCCACCGGGGTCCTGCTGGCCATGAGCTATCTGCGCGCCGGCCAGACCGACAAGGCATTGCAAGTGGCCCAGGAGATGGAACAGCGGGCCGACAATCCGCTGGTACAAAACCTCAAGGGCGGCATTTTCCTGGCACGCGCCGATGCGCGCGCTGCCCGTATCAGTTTCAACAAGGCCCTGGCGCTGTACCCCGCCTACCTGCCCGCCCTGACCAACCTCGAACGGCTCGACGCGCTCGAGCAGCGCAGTGCCGATACCCGGCCGCGCTATCTCAAGGCGCTCGAAAAAATGCCGCGTGACAGCGCGCTGATGGAAGCGCTGGCGCGTCTGGCCCTGGCACAGCAGCGGGTGCCCGAGGCGCTCAGCTGGATCGAGCGCGCCCGCGCCGCCCAGCCCGATGCGCTGCCGCTGGCACTGCGCGCGGCCCAGCTGTACTTGCAGGCCGGCCAGCCTGACAAAGCCTTCTTGCTGGCCCAGCAACTGCAGTCGCTCCACCCCGGCAACGCTGCCGTGCTGGGCATGCTGGGCCAGAGCGCGGTCGCCGCCAGGCGCTTTGCGCAAGCGATGGAGGCCTATGCACGCCTGGCCGCCCTCAGTCCTGGTTCAGGCCGGCCCCATGTGTATCTGGCCTCGCTCCATATCGCGCAAAAGCAGGACGCAGCTGCCCTGGCGGCGCTGGACAAGGCGCTGACGATCGAACCGGGCTTGCTGGAAGCGCGGATCACCCTGGTCAACCTGCTGCTCCATCAAGGCAAGCCGGCTCAGGCGCTGGCGGTCGCCAGCGCCCTGAAAAAAAGCCAGCCCGGTGCCAGCGCCGGTGACAAGCTCGAAGGCGATGTGTACAGCGCGCAGGGGCGCGACAAGGAAGCGCTGGGCGCCTATCAGCTGGCGTTCTCAAAGCAGCCCTCGGGCGCGGCCCTGATTCAGATCAGTGGCGCGCTGGACCGTCTGGGGCGCGCGGCGGAGGCCGACGCCCTGGCCGAACGCTGGTTCGCGCAGCATCCGGCAGACGTCCCCACGCGTTTGCATGTGGCCAGCCGCAAGCTGGTGGGTGGCAATCCTGGCGCCGCCATTCCGCACCTGGAAGCGGTATTGCAAGTCGAGCCTGCCAACCTCAGTGCCCTCAATGATCTGGCCTGGTGCTATCAGCGGGTCGGCAACCGGCAAGCGCTGGCCATTGCCGAGCGTGCCTACGCAAGGGCGCCCGATAGCCCGGTCGTGCTCGACACACTGGGCTGGATCCACCTTGCGCAGGGCAATCTTGCGCGTGCGGCGCCCCTGCTGAAAAAAGCCAACGCGCTGGCGCCCCATGCGCCGGAAATTCTTTACCACTACGGCATGCTATTGGCAAAGGAAGGCGACAAGCGCGCTGCCCGCAGTCAACTGCAGAAGGCGCTTGCCAGCGGCCCGGGCTTTGCCCGCCGCCAGGAAGCGCAGGCCTTGCTCGAGTCGCTGTGAGGCTGCCCGATCACGCCCCCGGCTGATAGCGGCCGGGCGCAATCAGCATGTCGGGATCGAGCGCCTGCTTGATGCGCGCCACCGTTTGCCAATACACGTCGCCGTGCGGATCGAGCTGCGCCATGGACTGGTTGCCCACACGGTAAGGGATGTACCCAGCCCGCATGACACAGTCGAACAGCGCCTGGTAACAGGCTTGCGCGCGCGCGACCTCAGCCGGGTCATCCTGATCGAAGGCAATCGTGATGACGCCGCCCAGGGTGCGCTCGTTGATCATGCTGAAGGTCACAAACAAGTCGAAGCCATATTGCTGGAACAGGGGCGCGACCAGGGCATGCAGGGCCAGCATCTCGGCCCCGCGCATGGGCAAGATGGGCGAGACCCACAGCAAGCCGCAATTGTCCTGCGCGGGATTGGCCCGCTGCGGGAATGCGGGCGGCAAGCCACCGCGCCGGCGCCAGTAGGCACCAGCCAGAAAGCGCCCGTTGGGCATGCCGCGGTTCATGGCAAACAGCGCGGAACCGAGCGCCACTTGTGCCTGCAGACGCTGACCGCTTGCGCTATTGCCCAGCACCCGTGCCAGCCAGCTGCCCACGCGCAGCTTGCGCTCATCGAGAAAGCGCGGCTTGGCCGCCGTGGGCGCCAGCGCCTTGCGCACTGCCGCCCTGGCCGCGGCCACCTGGGCGCGGCTGCCGTACAAGGCGCCCGACACCACCCAGGCCGCACCGCCGGCGCGGGCACGCAATTGCTGACGCAGGGCGTCGGGCAAGCAACTGGCACCGCCGGCCGCTTCACGGGGAAATACCTGGCCACCCGACAGCACGCGCAAATCATTACCAATGTGCAAAATACTGCGCAAGGTGCCGTCCAGGCGCAGCGGCCGCAAGGCGTCCACCACGGGACCGATATCCTCGTGCTGCGCAACCTGGCACAGAAAATGATTCAAGGCCTCGCTCTTGGGCATCAGCCACAGGCCGATCTGGGTCACAATGCCCAGATTGGACTGGGTAAACAGGCCATCGATGAATGGCCCAACGCCGTAGGGAAACAAGTGCGTGGTGCGCGCGTTCGGGTAGTGACCAAAGCCCGTGTGCAGCACCGTGCCGTCGGCCAGCACGATTTGCATGCCCGATACATGGGCGAGCCGGTTGCCATAGGGCGAGTGGCCAAAGCCGCGCTCCAGAATGTTGCCCATCAAACTGGTGTCCGGGCCCGCCCCGGTGCAATCCATCCACAGCGGGTAGCCCTGCGCATGCAAATGGTCGGCCAGCTGCTGCTGGGTGACGCCAGGTTCGATGACCGCGTAGGCGAGCTCCGGATCGACATGCACGATGCGGCGCATGCGCGCCAGCTCGACGATCAGCTGGCCTGCCTGCACGGCACAGGCATCGCCGTAGCCCCAGTTTTTTCCTGTGCTCAGCGGATACACCGGGATTTTGAACTGACGCGCGGCCTGCATCAGCGCCACCACTTCCTGGTGCGAGCCGGGCCGCACCACGGCGCACGGCAGTGTGGGCCGCGCCGCCGTGCTGCGCGCATAGGCCGCCAGAGTGGCGTGATCGGACAAGAGATGATCGGCGCCCACGATCTGGCGCAGGGCAGCAAACAGCGCGTCCAGCGCTGTGGCAGTGAGCGGGGTGGCCATGGACGCGCTCTAGTTGCGCCCGGCCAGCAGGCGGCCCGTGATACCGGGCTCGTCGCGGATGGGAAAGAAATAGGGATAGAACGAGCGCTCCTCGCCATGCTGCTCCATCAGGCCACCCCATTTGCGGATCTGGGCGCCCATGTCGGACAAAGGCAGGCGCAGCAGGACCGCTGGCGCGCCCACCCGGTCACACGTGCGTTCCTCGCCAAAATCGACAAATCCCAGCATCCGTTTGTAGAACATCACGTGGCGCGGGTTGACTTCGATCACGTAGTCGGTGAAACCGTGGATGTTGTGCGCATAGATATAGGAAATGTGGATCAGCGAAGCGAACACGCGCTTGGTCACGCCCTTGTCAATGGCAAGCCGGGATGGCTCGCACAGGCGCCGCCCCTGCGCGCGCAATTCGTCAAGCTTGTCGCTGAAGTTGTCATCGGCCGGCAACAAGGCCTGGCTATCGAGGCACAGACTCATGGTCCCCACCACCACGCCGCCGGTTTCGGCGTACAGCGTGATCTTGTTCGCTTCTTGCGGCTGATGCGCTTCTACCGAGTAGCCGCGCCAGCCGTACATTTTCCGGATCAGCAAGCTGGCCGCTTCACGCCGCCCCGCGGAATTTGCCATCCTGATATGAAAAACCTGGACGTCCAAGGGATGGTCCAGGTTTGGTGGGGTGCCAGCTTCGCCGATACACAAATCGCGCAAGCCGACGGGCGTTGCAAAGGTCGCAATGGGCAAGTCCTCTTTCATCATGATTTGTCGTCCTTCCAGGTAAGCGTTTTGGCGCCGATTTCCGGCGCGAACGATATGTTGTGCAAGGTCAGACAGGGCCATCTGTACAGAAGTTCCCGAAAGCTTCATTAAAGAATTTGTTCTTCGACAAACTTCGCAGCGTCGGAAAATTTGCCATGGCGCCGGCATGGACGGGAATGCACCTAGGCACCAGTCGTAAGCGCTTGAATTGATAGGAAATTCTGCGGTGGCACGGATGCTGCATTGGGACAGATACGCAGCCGAGCGCTGCTCACATTTTTTCTTTTCCCCAAGGAGATTCAAGCATGAAAATCGTCAGAAAAACATTGATTCTGTCCGCCGCACTGGCCACTTTCTGCGTCGGTTTAGCCGGTCCCGCCAAAGCCGACGCCTTCGCCCAATCCATCCTCACCATCAATAATTTCCGCCTGCTGCAAGCGGACGGCACCGCCTTCGCCCCCAGCGATTTCGATGTGCTCGACGGTGTCAATTCGGCCCACGCACGCGCCAGCCTGAATGGCGTCAGCGCCGTGGCCACGCCGCAGGACTTCAGCATCCTGAGCGGTCTCAATCCCGATGTCGCGCACCAGTTCGTCGGCCTGCCCAATCCGCCGCGCCCGGAAAACTCGTTCACGCCCTTCCCCAGTCCGCCCGCCCTGCCCGGCACCTTCGGGTATGCCGACCAGAACCTGACTGGCAGCGCCCTGACGATCGGCGGTGCACCGGCCGGCGCCTCGGCCCAAACCCGCGCCGACGCGTCGCTGCAGTCCGATGGTTCCGCCTCGGGCGATTCCGACGTTGGCACCTCGACCACCTTCAGCTTCACGCTCGGCTCGGCTGGCACCATGAGCTTCGCCTTTGATGCCACGCCCTTCACCCAGGCCTACACCACCGATGGCACGGCCACCAATGCCATCGCGCGTCTGTCCTGGAGCTTGAACATCGTCAATCAGACCACCGGCGAAATTGTGTACGTGTTCCAGCCGGGCGAACTCAACGGCGAAGCCAATGCCAGCCGCACCGGCACCTTCCCCGGCCTGACCACCTATAACCCGGGCACCCTGAGTTTCTCGGCCACCTCGCCCTTGCTCAACGCGACCGATGTTTACCAGCTGACCATCCAGCACAACACCCTGGCCAACGCCCTGCAAAGCACCGTCGCGGTGCCGGAACCGGCCACGCTCGCCATTTTCGGGCTGGGCTTGCTGGGCATGACGGCCTTCAAACGCCGCCGTCGCTAGTCGTTGCCGGGCTCGCTCGGGCGCCGCGCAGGCGCGGTGCGCGGGCCCTTTTTGACACTGGTCAACAGCTGACCGGGTAGCACATTGTTCAAGGTTCCCCGATCCTATAATTGACCCTGCTGCGCCGCGGCCCGCGGCCAGCGCGCATTGCAAACGCGATGGAGACCCGTCTTTCATGGAGGAATTGATCAGCCAGTTGCAGGTCCATGCCCGCCGCTTCTGGAAGTATCGGTGGTATGCCATGGGCGTCATGTGGCTGTGCGCGCTGGCTGGCTGGGCCACGGTCTTGACGATGCCCAGCGACTATCAGGCGTCGGCCCGGGTCTACGTCGACACCCAGAGCATTCTCAAACCCCTGCTGTCCGGCATGACCACGGTCCCCAATGTGGAACAGCAAGTGTCGATCATGAGCCGCACCCTGCTCAGCCGGCCCAATCTGGAGCGCGTCATGCGCATGGTCGACCTCGATCTCCAGTCAAACAGTGCACGCCAGCGCGAACGCGCGCTGGACCAGCTGGCCGCCACCATCAAGATCACTGGCACCAGCAGTCACGACATCTATACCATCAGTTACCGCGGCGGCGAGCCCAAACAGGCGCGCGACGTGGTGCAGTCGCTGCTGACGATCTTCGTCGAAGGCAGTTTCACGGGCAAGCGCGACGATTCGCGCCAGGCCGTGCGCTTCATCGACGACCAGATTCGTGGCTACGAAACGCGCTTGATCAGCGCTGAAAATGCCCTCAAGGATTTCAAGGTACGGTATACCGGCCTGCTGCCGCGCCAGGGCGATTACAGCGCCCAGCTGGCTGACGCTGCCGACGCGCTCAACACGGCGCGCCTCGAAATGGATGAGGCCGAGCAAGCGCGCAACGCCATTCGCGCGCAGATGGGGGGCGAGCCGCCGCGCAAGGGGAAAGACCGCCGCCCCGTGCGCATCAACAACCCGGAACTCGATGCCCGCATCGCCCTGGTGGCGAAAGATCTCGATGCGCTGCGCCTGCAGTACACCGAACAGCATCCTGACATCGTTGCCGCCAAGCGCCTCATTGGCCAGCTTGAAGCGCGCAAGATCGAGGAAAGCAAGCATCCCTATCGCGACAACGATCCTGGCCGCAACTATAGCCCCATGCTGCAGCAGCTCAAGGTCGCCCAGACCGAGGCGGACGCCAAACTGGCGGCCATTCGCGTGCGGGTGGCGGAGTTTGGCGCCCGCCATGCGCGCCTGCTTGAGCAAAGCAAGGCCGTGCCCGAGGTGGAAGCCCAGCTGTCCCAGCTGAACCGCGACTACCAGATCAACAAGGACAATTACGAAAAGCTCATCAGCAAGCGCGAAGCGGCCAAATTGTCCGGTGAGCTCAGTTCCACAACCGAAATGATGACCTTCAAAATCATCGACCCACCCACCCTGCCACTCACTCCCGTCGGTCCTGACCGGCCTTTGCTGACCACCCTGACGCTGTGCGGGGCGCTCTGCGCTGGCATGCTGACTGCCGTCCTGATCGGCCAGGCGCGTCCCACCTTTGCCAGCCCGGCCGCCCTGCGCGAACTGACCGGTCTGCCCGTGCTGGGCACCGTGTCCCTGACCTGGACCGAGGCCGAGCGCGCGCGCCGGCGCCACAGCCGGCTGGTGCTGGCCAGCGCCTTTGGCGCCCTCGTGTTCGCTTACGGTGCGGTGCTTGCCGCCAGTGTTCTGCGCACCTGACCGATACCAAGGAATGCCATGGAAGCGCTGCGCCCACAAGCGAACTCATCTGACGATCCTGCTCCGGTCGTCATCAACCTGGCACGTCTGGCCCAACTGGGCATCCTGACGCCGGACGGCGCCCGCAGCCACGCAGCCGAAGCGTTTCGCCTGATCAAACGCAGGCTGCTGGCGCGCGCCTGCGCTGTCACGGCCGCGCCCGCCGCGCCCGCCAATCTAGTCTTGCTGACCAGCGCCTTGCCTGGGGAAGGCAAGACTTTTTGCAGCGTCAACCTGGCTGTCAGCCTGGCCATGGAGCGCGACCACACGGTGCTGCTGGTCGACGCCGACGTGGCGCGGCCCGCCATTTCAGCCTTGCTTGGACTGCAGCGTACCCCCGGTTTGCTGGATCTGCTGGGCGAGCCCGGCCGCAAGCCGTCCGCGCTGATCTTGCGCACCAACATTGCCGGCCTGAGCCTGCTCTCAGCCGGCCAGGCGCACCCGCACGCGGCGGAAATGCTGGCCAGCCAGGCCATGCGCAGCTTGCTTGCCGAGCTGGCCAGCGAGGCCCCCGCGCGCATCGTGATTTTCGATTCGCCGCCGATCCTGCTGAGCTCCGAGGCGGCGGTCCTGGCCGGACAGATGGGTCAGGTGCTGCTGGTGGTGGCATCGGACGTGACGAGCCGGCGCGCGGTCACGGAAGCGCTGCGCCGGCTTGACCATTGTGCCCCGATCGACCTAATTTGCAACAAGGCGCGCGCCTTTGCCGGGCAAGCCTACGACAGCGACGACGATTGACCGGCCTGCCGGTGCTTTGCGTATTGCCGGCGCCAGGCGGCGCCGGTCCTGACCCGGAGTGAGATCATGACGATAACGTTCGACCGGCCGCGCCTGGTGGTGCACCTGGTGCAACAGCTTGAGGTGGGAGGCATTGAAAATGGCCTCATCAACCTGATTCGCCACATGCCGGCCGACCGCTACCGACATGCCATTGTCTGCCTGAAGGACTATTCCACCTACCATGCCCATATCCAGTCGCGCGGGGTCGAGATCATCAGTTTGAACAAGCGCGAAGGCAAGGATTTTGGCCACTATCTGCGCATGTTCCGTACGCTGCGCGCCTTACAGCCCGATCTGATCCACACGCGCAACCTGCATGGCATTGAAGGCCAGCTGGTTGCCGCCCTGGCCGGGGTCAAATTGCGTGTGCATGGCGAACATGGGCGCGAAATGAACGATCTGCATGGACGCCGCTTGAAGTATCAGGTGTTGCGGCGCATGCTGCGGCCATTGATTGGCCACTTTATCGCCGTCAGCAGCGACCTGGAACAATGGCTGATCGACAGTGTGGGCGCCGAGCCGGACAAGGTGTCGCGCATTTCGAACGGCGTCGACAGCATCCAGTTCCACCCACGCCTGGGGCCGCCAGCGGCCATCGGTCCGGCTGGCTTCATGCGTGACAATGCGTTCGTGATCGGCAGTGTCGGCAAGATGGACGAGGTCAAGGATTATCCCACCCTGGTCGAAGCGTTTTTGCGCCTGATTGCGTCGCCCCACCCCGCCCACCAGCGCATGCGCCTGCTGATTGTGGGCGACGGCCCGCAGCGCGCACAATGCCTCGACATGCTGGTGCGCGCCGGCGCCATGGAGCGCGCCTGGTTGCCGGGCGAACGCACCGATGTGGCCCAGTTGATGCGCGCGATGGACCTGTTTGTGCTGCCTTCGCTGGCCGAGGGCAGTTCGAATACCATCCTGGAAGCCATGGCCACCGGCCTGCCGGTCGTCGCCAGTGCCGTCGGTGGCAACCCCGGCCTGGTCCATCCCGGCTTTACCGGCATTCTGGTGCCGCCGCGCACCCCGGACTTGCTCGCTGCCGCCATCGCCGACTATTGCCGGATTCCGGATATGGGCGCCCGCCACGGCATGCGCGCGCGCAGCCATGTCATTGCGCGCCACTCCCTGCCCGAGATGGCGCGCGGCTACACGGCGGTCTACGACGCCCTCACGCGCGAGCTGTACCCCTGTCAGGCGGCAGCCAGCCTGCCCTCGGCCTGAACGGCTGGTCGCGCCCGCGCCCGCGCCAACACGCGGGCGTAGTGCGCGATCAATGCCTGCGCGGCGTGCTCCCAGCTGCACGGCCGCGCCAGCGCTTGCGCCGCTGGCCGTGGCGCAGCAAGCGTCAACAGGTCGAGGACCGCACTGCGCCAGGCAGCATGGTCGCGCGTCCCGACCCGGCGCAGCACGGCCGGGTCAGCACCGAGGCCGGCAGCGGCAGCGGGACTGGTCACCACCGGCGTCCCGCTGGCCAGGGCGGCCAGCACTGTGCGCGCGCAGCGGTCGTCGCATCCCGGAATCAGCAGGACTGACGCCGCGGCCAGTGCGCTGGCAAGCATGGCAGGGTCGTGCTGTAGCGGACTCAGGTAGCCGATGCCCGGCACGATCGGAACCGTGCACACGGCGCGCGCCGCCTCGCTCGGTGTGCTGGTCAGCCACAGCAGACGCATGCCGCGCTGGGCCAGCGCGCTGGCCAAGGCAAGCTGCGCTTGCACTGTGGCCAGCGGTGCATCAATCAAGACAAAGCGCGTGCGCATCCCGGTACGCAAGCGGAACAAGTCGCCACTGACATGGAACATTCCCGCCCCGACGCCGCTCGGCAGCACACCCAGCCGCTGCCGTTCAACCAGAAAGCTGCGCGCAATTGCTTGTTGTTCCTGCGGACCGAGCGCCAGCACCAGACTGGCCTGCGCCATGGCACGCCGCAGATCGTCTGGGGTGCCGTGCGCTGAGGCCGCCCTGCCAGTTTCGCCTCGCTGCGGCTGCATAGGCGCCATCAAGGGCGAGAACACCACCGGCAGCGCGCGCGCAGCTGCCGCGGCCAGCAGCGGGGCATTGCCGCCGCCAAGTGAATACACATGCAGCAGATCCAAGCGTGCCAGCTTAGCGTTGCTGCCCGCCAGCACCACCGCGGCATGCGCCGCCTGCAGTGCGGCTGTGGTCGCACGGATCTGCTGCACAAGGGCTGCCTCATGCTGGTAAAGAACCGGACTGTGGGCGATTCCAATACGCATTGATGACCTCGTTGGCTCAGGATGCAACAGCATTCGCAGCTGAGCACGCGCAACAGGCCGCGTGCTTGCTGCACTAATATTTCTTTAGCCAAAAATCAGTGTAGTGGCGCATCCCTGTGCAACTTTGATCCATATCAACAGGATTTCCCTCATGCAGCTTCCCCTGCCCATCCTTCTATACCGGCGTATCGTCACCCTTCCCGCGCTCCTGCATCCGGGCGCCCTGCAAGTGCAGCATTTCGAACGGCAGATACGCTGGCTGCAGCAGTGGTGT
The DNA here is from genome assembly GCF_900129765.1 of Massilia sp. CF038. GTDB lineage: Bacteria > Pseudomonadota > Gammaproteobacteria > Burkholderiales > Burkholderiaceae_D > Telluria_A. The sequence continues at coordinate 2,054,706 of NZ_FQWU01000001.1, read as the reverse complement.
CGCCTGCTGCCCGTGAGCGTGGCGGTGCGCCAGCTGCAAGAGCGCACCCTGCCTGCGCGCGCCATTGCGCTGACGTTCGAGGACGTGTGCGCCGACCACCTGCATCTGGCCCTGCCGGTCTTGCAGCGGCATGGCGTACCGGCCGCCTTTTTTGTGTCCAGCGGCCTGCTTGATGGTCAGCCGAGCTGGCGCGACAACATCATCGCGCTGGTGCGGCAGGCCGCCGGACCGCGCCTGTGCCTGGCACGTGCTGGCTTCGGCAGCTTCGATATCGGCTGCCTGCGGCGGCGCTGTGCGGTGATTGCACTGTTGCTCGATGCCCTGTCGAGCCTGCCTGCTGCCGAACGCCGGCGCCGCATGGCCGCCGTGCCGCAGAGTGACACGGGCGGTGGACTCCATCCTGATCACCTGCTGGCACTGCACCGCGCTGGCATGGAGATCGGCGCCTGCGCGATCAGCGAGCACCCGCTGACGCGCCTGTCCAATGCCGAGGCGCGCGCCGAAATTGCCACCAGCCGCGCCCAGCTGGAAGACATCGTGCAAGCGCCAGTCACCTTGTTTTCCTATCCAAACGGGATGCCGGGAAACGACTTCGAGCGCCGTCACGGCAACATGCTGCGCGCGGCCGGGTTTGCGGCAGCCGTGACAACAGCCCAGGCTGCGGCGCACTGCGGCAGCGATGTGTTTGCCCTGCCCCGCGTCACGCTCGGTAAGCGTGCAGGGCCAGGCTTGTGCCTGCCGCTGACGCGCCACTGGCTGTCCTGCGCCGGGCCGGCCATGCCCATGGCAAACTGACACGGCTGCATTTGAGCGTGCGCAATATCCGGGCCCAGCCGCAGGTGTGTAATGCATGGGTATTGAGGAGACTTCCGAGAGCGCACAAGGCTGTCCACAAGGCGGTCATTGGCGCCGTCCATTTTGCGGGCGCCGGCCCTGCTGGCAGCCGTGCAGGAGAGCTACAGCATGAACGCCCCGCTGCTATCCGCGCCGCGCGTGGAACCGTTTTTCTTTGACGCCGATCCCGGAACCCGTTTCAGCCTGTACCACGCCCCGGCCCCGCACATCCCAGCCCGCGGCGCCATTCTCTACGTTCACCCCTTTGCCGAAGAACTCAATTGGTGCCGCCGCATGGCCGCCTTGCAATCGCGCCGCTTTGCCGCGCTGGGCTACGCAGTGCTGCAGATCGATCTGTTCGGCTGCGGTGACAGCTGCGGCGACTTCAATGCAGCGCGCTGGGAGCTGTGGCAGCGTGATCTGGCCACCGCGCGCGCCTGGCTGGCCGAGCGCAGTCCGGGCCCCATGCACCTGTGGGGGATTCGCCTGGGCGCCTTGCTGGCACTGGACGCGGCCCGCAGCAGTGCGGTCGATGGCCTGATTCTGTGGCAACCGGTCCTCAATGGCCGCAGCGCCATCAACCAGTTTTTGCGTCAGCGCCTGCCCACCGAAACCGGGCCCCAGTCCAGCGCTGCCCTGCGGGCGCGGCTTGCCACCCATGGACAAATTGAAATCAATGGCTATGAACTGGTGGCCCCGTTGGCACGCGCCATCGATGCCTGCGACGCAGCCAGCATGCAGCTGCCTGCCTGCACGATTGACTGGTTTGCCAGCCATGGCGGCGCGCCTGCGCGTTTGTCGGCCGAGGCCGCTCGCCTGGGTGCGCGCTGGGGCCAGCATGGCGTCCAGGTCCGGCTGCACCCGATTGACGGCCTGCCCTTCTGGCAGGGCAGCGTGGCCGAGTGTCCGGCCTTGCTCGCTGCCACCGATGCCGTGTTTGGCAGCCTGCTCCCATGAAGGCCGAACAGCGCGCCCTGCAGTTCAGCTGCAACGGCCACTCGCTGGTGGGCATTCTCGACGTGCCGGAACGGCCGCTGCCGCGTGGTGTGCTGGTCGTCAGCGCCGGTCCCCAGTACCGGGTCGGCAGCCATCGTCAATACACGCTCATGGCGCGTTTGCTGGCCCCGCGGGGGATTGCCGTGATGCGTTTCGATTGCCGCGGCACGGGCGACAGCGAAGGGGACGCCCCGGCGCTGCCCTTGCCGGCCATCGACGCTGACATCAGTGGCGCCATTGATGAGTTCTTCCGGCAGATGCCCGAGCTCAATGAAGTCGTGATCTGGGCGCTGGGCGACGGCGCCAGTGCCGCCGCGCTGTATGCCCACACCGACCCGCGCGTGCGCGGCCTGGTCCTGCTCAATCCCTGGCCGGGCGCAGACGCATCCACCCAAAGCGCACTGTTGCCGCAACTGCTGGCACGCTTTGGCGAAATCGGCTTCTGGAAAAAAACCGGCACCCGCCACGCGCATGCGGTCGAGGCCAATTTGCCGCTGCCCCAGCGTATCATCGCTGCGCTCGCTTGCCTGGATGGCGCCGCGCTGCTCATCGTCGCCAGCGAAGACCGCATCGGGCGCCAGTTCGCCAGCCTCATGGCAGAGCACCAGGCAACGTGCCGGCAAATCACCATTGCCGGTGCCAATCACACCTTTGCCAGCCGCGCATGGCGCGACGAAGTGGCCGAACTCAGTGCCAACTGGATCGCGTCATGGTGAGCTGCGGATGCCGTGGTGGTGCATCAGGTCGTACAAGGTCGGGCGGCTGATGCCCAGCAGCTCGGCTGCCTTGACGATCGAACCGTCCGCACGCGCCAGCGCCTTGACCATGACATCGTACTCGGCCGCCTCGCGCGCCTTGCGCAGGTTCACCGTCAGCACGCCGGGCGCGGCCTCGGGCAAGCCCAGGTCACGCGGTCTGATCTGCGGGCCTTCGCACAGAATCACGGCGCGCTTGATGCAATGTTCGAGCTCACGCACATTGCCCGGCCAGTCGTACTGCTCGATTGCCAGCAAGGCTTCGGGGGCAAAATGGAGCTGGCTGCGACGCTCGGCCAGGCAGTAGCGGTGCTTGAAGTGATGTGCCAGCAAGACACTGTCGCCGCTGCGCGCGCGCAGCGGTGGAATGGCCAGCACGATTTCGCTCAAGCGATAATACAAGTCTTCCCGAAAACGCCCGCTGTGCACCAGCGCTTTCAAATCCTGGTGGGTGGCGCAGACAATGCGCGCATCAATGGCAATTTCGGTGCGCCCGCCCACCCGCTCAATCACCCGCTCCTGCACAAAGCGCAGCAGCTTCGCCTGCAGCGACAGTGCCATGTCGCCGATTTCGTCCAGAAAGAAGGTGCCACCCTGTGCCATTTCGATCTTGCCCAGCGTTTGCTGCCCGGCGCCGGTGAATGCGCCTTTTTCGTGGCCAAACAGCTCGCTTTCAAGCAAGTCGTCCGGAATGGCTGCACAGTTGATGGCCACAAAGCGGTGGGCCTCCCGTGCCGACAAGGCGTGCAAACCGCGCGCGAACAATTCCTTGCCGCTGCCTGAATCGCCCAGCAGCATGACGGTCGCTGACGAGGACGCCAGTTTTTCGACGCTGCGGCACAAGCGCAGCATGCCCGGATCGCGGCTGACGATGCCTGCCAGCGGCGAATCGGCATCGATTTGCAGCATGCGGTTATTTTCTTGCTGCATGTCATACAGGGCAAACGCGCGCTCGATCACCAGGGCCAGCAGTTCCGGCTGGCAGGGTTTTTGATGGAAATCGTAGGCGCCCATGGCGACCGCCTTGAGGGCATGGGCGCGTTCGCGGTTACCCGACAGAACAATGACCTTGATGGCGGGTGCCTCAGCCAGGATCCGGGTCAAGGTGGCCAGGCCCTCGCTGGCGCCATCCGGATCGGGCGGCAAGCCCAGGTCGAGCGTGACCACCGCCGGCTGGTGGCGTCTGAGCTGGGCCAGGGCCGCGTCGCGCTCGCCCGCCACAATCACCTCGTAGGCATCGAAATGCCAGCGCAACTGTTTTTGCAGGCCCTTGTCATCCTCCACAATCAGCAACTTGCGTTTGCCCATCCGCCTCTCCTTGCGTTAGCGACTGCCCTTCCCGAGCAGGACCACCTGGACCGTATCGATCAGGATCAGAATATCGAGGAATAAGCTGTTGTTCTTGACGTAGTAGAGGTCGTACTGCAATTTCTGGACGGCGTCGTCCTTGGAGGCGCCATATTGATACCGTACTTGGGCCAAGCCTGTAATGCCGGGCTTGATCCCGTGCCTGACGTTGTAATAAGGAACGTCGCAAATCAGCTGATCGACAAAGTAGGCCCGTTCGGGCCGCGGCCCTACAAAACTCATGTCGCCCTTGAGCACGTTAAACAGTTGCGGCAATTCGTCAATGCGCAGCGTGCGCAGCACCCGCCCGACCCGGGTCACACGGGGATCGTTGGCAGCAGCCCAGGTGGGCAAGCCGCCCTCCTCGGCATCCTTGCGCATGCTGCGAAATTTCAGCACCTTGAACAGCTGGCCATGGCGGCCAACCCGCTCTTGCTGGTAGAAAATCGGCCCCTTGCCTTCAATGGCAATGGCGGCGGCGGCAGCGAGCATCACGGGCAAACCCAGCACGAACAGCAGCACGCTGGCCAGCAGATCGAACAGGCGCTTGGAACTGGCGCGTATAAAGCTCTGGTCAAACCCGCCCCCGAAGATCAGATAACTGGGCTGCAAGGAATCGAGCCGGATCTGGCACGCTTCGCGCTCGAAGAAGGTGGCCGCATCGATCACGCGCACGCCGCCCAACGCGCATTGCAGCAATTGATCGACCGGAAAGGCGCTGCTGCGGCGTTCCCCGACCGTCACGACAATCTCGCTGGCTTCGTATTTTTGCGCCATCGTCAAGAGCGATTCCGCCATTGGCAACAAGTAGCTGTCAGGCACGCAAGTCGCTTCGCCCGCCACCGGCAGGCAGCCCACCACCTTAAACTGGTGAAAACCGAATTTGCGCACGGCCAGCTCCATGCATTCGCGCGCAATGGGGCCGCTGCCAATGAAGATCAGGCGCGCTTCCAGCAGCGCCGACTCGGCCGACTTGAACACCACCAGCCGGGTCAGCACCACGCCGGTAGCACCCAGGGCAAAGATGATGCTGCTCACGCCGCGCCCGACCGACAGATCGGGCCGGATGGCAATCAGGGCGCTGAGCAGGGCAAAGCCCAGGGCAAACGAGGGCATGATCCGGAACAGCGTGATGCGCATGCCCTCGCGCGTGCTGTGCTGGTACATGCCCAGGGCGCTCATGCTGAAGATGATTACCAGCGCAAATGCAAGCGAAGAAATGTACAGATTGGTGGGGCTGAAATAGGCCTGGCCGTCCGACACCCAGATCGCCGATGCCACACTGACCGTGGCCAGCAACATCACCAGTTCCAGCAGGAGCAAAATAAATGCCACTTTTGAAACATAGTGATTAAAGATCCGGATCACGGGGCTCCTCCGTCTTGGGGATGAAAACAGCCCTTTGAGTGTGGCGGAGAGCGCACTGGCGGGCATTGACTACGAACAAGCGCGCTTGGCCATTTCCTACAGGCCAGACGAAGCCGTGGCAAATAGTCTATAGTGGTGTTTCTGTACAAACCACCTTGCTCATCATGAAATTTGACGTCGCTATTGTCGGCAGCGGCCTTGCCGGCCTCTCGGTTGCCCTCCACCTCGCGCAGACGCGCAAGGTCGCCATCATTTCCAAGCGCGCCCTGCTCGACGGCGCCAGCAACTGGGCCCAGGGCGGTATTGCCGCTGTGCTCGATTCGGGCGACACCCACCAGCAGCATATCGACGATACCCTGATTGCCGGCGGCGGCCTGTGCGACGAAGCGGCCACCCGCTTCATTGTCGAACACGGACGCGAGGCAATCGAATGGCTGATCGAGCAAGGGGTGCCGTTTACGCGCGACGCCAGCGCCGAACTGGGTTTCCACCTGACGCGCGAAGGCGGCCATAGCCAGCGCCGCATCATCCACGCGGCGGACGCCACCGGCCACGCGGTCCAGGTCACGCTGGAACAGAAGGTACGCGCCCATCCAAACATTTCCCTGTTCGAGCAGCACTGCGCGATTGACGTGATCACCTCCGACAAGCTGGGCATCAAGCCCACCGGCGGCAGCCAGCCCCATTGCTACGGCCTGTACGTGCAGGATGAAAAGACCGGCCAGGTCCTCACCTTCGAAGCCGAGCACACGGTGCTGGCCACGGGCGGCGCCGGCAAGGTCTACCTGTACACCACCAATCCCGACACCGCCACCGGCGACGGCATTGCCATGGCCTGGCGCGCCGGCTGCCGCGTCTCGAACATGGAATTCATCCAGTTCCACCCGACCTGCCTGTATCACCCGTATGCCAAGTCCTTCCTGATCACCGAAGCGATCCGTGGCGAAGGCGGTTTGCTCAAGCTGCCGCCCGAAGCCGGCGCCGCCGCCGGCACCCGCTTCATGCCCATGTACGATGAGCGGGGCGAGCTGGCGCCGCGCGACGTGGTCGCCCGCGCCATCGACTTTGAAATGAAAAAGCGCGGTCTCGATTACGTCAACCTCGACATCAGCCACCAGAGCCCGGAATTCCTCAAGGAGCACTTCCCCACCATTTACGCGCGCTGCCTGGAACTGGGCATTGACATCACCAAGGAGCCGATCCCGGTGGTGCCGGCCGTGCACTTCACTTGTGGCGGCATTGTCACCGACCTGGCCGGGCGCACCGACGTGCCAGGCCTGTATGCGGTGGGCGAAACCGCCTGCACCGGTCTGCACGGCGCCAACCGCCTGGCCAGCAATTCGCTGCTCGAGTGCCTGGTGGTGGGCCGTGCCTGCGCCCACGAAATTGCCGCGATGCCGCAGGGGGACACGCCTTCGCTGCCAGCCTGGGATGAAAGCCGCGTCACCAACGCTGATGAAGAAGTCGTCATTGCCCACAATTGGGATGAACTGCGCCGCTTCATGTGGAATTACGTGGGCATTGTGCGCACCACCAAGCGGCTGGAACGGGCGCAGCACCGCATTGCGCTGCTCAAGGAAGAAATCGACGAGTACTACCGCAACTTCCGCATCACCCACGACTTGCTGGAACTGCGCAACCTGGTCGACGTGGCGTCCCTGATCGTCAACAGTGCGCTGACCCGGCGCGAGAGCCGCGGCCTGCATTTCAGCCGCGATTACCCGAACACGCTGCCCAAGGCGCTGCCCAGCGTGCTGACCCCGCCGCGCCGCTAAACGCTGCGCATGAACACGCGCCTGTCACCGTCGACCATCACCCTGCTGACCCTGCCCCCGCTGCTGTGGGCCGGGAATGCCATCGTCGGGCGGCTGGTGCGCGACGCGGTGCCGCCCATGACGCTCAATCTGCTGCGCTGGTCGATCGCGCTGCTCATTTTGCTGCCCCTGGGCCGCGCTTTGTTTGCCCCCGGCTCGGCCCTGCTGCGCAACTGGCGCCGCTACGCCCTGCTTGGTCTGCTGGGCATCGGCCTGTACAACTCCTTCCAGTACCTGGCGCTGCAAAGCTCCACCCCCATCAATGTCACCCTGGTGGCGGCCGGCATGCCGGTGTGGATGATGCTGGTGGGCGCGCTGTTTTTCCAGGCTCCCGTGACGCGGCGGCAGATGGCCGGTGCGGTGCTGTCGATTGCGGGTGTGCTGCTGGTGCTGTGCCGGGGCCAGTGGGAGCTGCTGCTGGCCATGCGCCTGGTAGCGGGCGACGTGTACATGATTTTGGCGACCATCGCCTGGTCCTTCTATAGCTGGCTGCTTACCCGCACCGATCAGGACCGCCCGCAGGAGCGCGCCGACTGGGCCGTGTTTCTGCTGGCCCAGGTCATCTACGGCGTGATGTGGTCCGGCCTGTTCGCGGCCGGCGAATGGACACTCAAGACCGTGCACATCGTCTGGAGCTGGCCGGTGGCCGCCGCGCTGCTGTATGTGGCCATCGGCCCGGCCATCATTGCCTTTCGCTGCTGGGGGGCAGGCGTGCAGCGCGCCGGGCCCAGTGTGGGCGCCTTTTTCACCAATCTGACCCCTTTGTTTGCTGCCGTGCTGTCGTCGGCTTTTCTGGGCGAGACGCCGCACGCTTACCACGCAGCGGCCTTTGTCCTGATCGTGGCAGGCATCGTGTTCTCGGCGCGCAGATAGCATAAAATGGACGCCATGTCCGAACCGCTGCACCAACTTGCCCACTTCATCGCGCGCCACCCGCGCGTGCTGGTGCTGACCGGCGCCGGCATGAGCACCGCCTCCGGCATTCCCGACTACCGCGACAAGGACGGTGTACGGCGCGGCAAGCCGCCGGTCCAGGGGCCCGACTTCGTCAAGCACGATGCGGTGCGGCGCCGCTACTGGGCACGCAGCATGGCCGGCTACCCGACCCTGTCGCGCGCGGCGCCAAATGCCGGTCACCATGCCCTGGCTGCGCTGGAAACCCAGGGCCGCATTGGCCAGCTGCTCACGCAAAACGTCGATGGCCTGCACCAGCGCGCCGGCAGCGCCAGCGTGCTCGAACTGCATGGCAGCATTCACCACGTGGTGTGCCTCGATTGCCAGGCCAGCTTTACGCGCAGCTTTGTGCAGCAGCAGCTGCATGACGCCAATCCCACGTTTGGCACGGTCGCCGCGCGCGCCCTGCCTGACGGCGACGCCGAACTGGAACCGGACACGCTGGCCGACTTCCACATTCCCTGGTGCGTGCACTGCGGCGGCATGCTCAAACCTGACGTCGTGTTCTTTGGTGACGGCGTGCCGGCCGCGCGCACCGCACAGGCCCTGGCCGCCATGGAAGCGGCAGACGCCCTGCTGGTGATTGGCTCGTCGCTGATGGTGTACTCGGGCTTTCGCTTCTGCCGTCTGGCTGCCGCTGCCGGCAAGCCGATTGCCGTCGTCAACATGGGCAAAACGCGCGCCGACGATTTGCTCGCACTCAAGGTCGAGCAGTCAGCCGAGGTCATCCTGCCCGCACTGTTGACGGTGTAACCGACGAGTCTGCTTCGCCTGGGCTAGAATTGCCCACATTACAAGCCAATCAGAGGATATGCGATGAACAAACTATGGATCATGGCAGCCCTGCTGCTGGCCGGCTGCGTCGGCAAACCGCCCCAGATCGAGCCCGTCACCAACTTCAAGAGCGACAAATATCTGGGCAAATGGTACGAGATTGCCCGTCTCGACCATTCCTTCGAGCGCGGCTTGAACCAGGTCACGGCCGAATACAGCAAGCGCGATGATGGCGGCCTGAAGGTGCTCAATCGCGGCTACAACAAGGAAAAATCAGAGTGGAAAGAGGCGGAAGGAAAGGCCTACTTTGTCGAGCAGCCTGATACCGCCTATCTGAAGGTGTCGTTCTTCGGCCCGTTCTATGGTTCCTACATCGTCTTCGATCTGGACCAGGAAAACTACAGCTACTCCATGATCAGCGGACCAAACAAGTCGTATCTGTGGCTGCTCTCGCGCACGCCCACCATGGATGAGACAACAAAAAAGCGCCTGGTCGACAAAGCCCAGGCGCTTGGATTTGATACTGCAAAGCTGATCTACGTCGATCAGCAGAGCGTCAATCGATAATACGCAGCGAATAGTCGGTGGCCTTGACGTCTTTGGTCAGGCTGCCGATGGAAATCCGGTCGACCCCTGTTTCGGCAATCGCCCGCACACTGTCCATGTTGACCCCGCCCGATGCTTCCAGCAAGGCCCGTCCGGCGTTCAGCGCCACGGCCTCGCGCATCGCATCGAGTTCAAAGTTATCGAGCAAGACCGAGGTAGCGCCTGCCTCAAGCGCCTCGGCAAGCTGCGACAGATGTTCCACCTCGATCTGGATCGACACGCCGGTATTCAGATCTTGCGCTGCCTTGAGTGCCTTGGCCACGCCGCCCGCGGCGGCAATGTGGTTTTCCTTGATCAGGATCCCGTCGAACAGGGCCATGCGCTGATTCTGCCCGCCGCCCACGCGCACCGCGTATTTTTGCGCCTGGCGCAGGCCCGGCACGGTTTTACGGGTATCCAGAATGGCTGCCTTGGTGCCGGCAATCAGCTCGACATACTTGCGCGTATAAGTGGCCACACCCGACATCAGCTGCAAAAAATTGAGCGCGCTGCGTTCGGCCGTGAGCAAGCTGCGCGGAGGCGCCTCAATTGTGCACACCACGCTGCCGGCATTCATCATGTCGCCTTCGCCGTACTGCCAGTCGATTTCAATGGACGGGTCAAGCGCCAGCATCACGCCTTCGAACCAGGGTGCGCCGCACAGCACCGCGTCTTCGCGCACGATCACGCGGGCACGTACGCGCACCCCGTCAGGCACCAGCTGGGCCGTCAGGTCGCCCGTGCCCACGTCTTCCAGCAGCGCGGCCAGCAGGTTCGATTCGAATGCCGACTGCAGCGCATCGTCCTGGCGGTCAAAGGGGTTACGCAAATTACTCATGCAGGGCCGACTCCCGAAAACAGTTGTGCTTCTTTGGACAGGTCGCCGCTGGGCAGCGCCTTGGCTTTTTTTGCGGCCGCAAAATCGAGCATGCGGTCAATTGCCCGCACCGCCTGTTTGCCGATCTCGGGATCAACCTGAATTTCGTTGTGGCCGTGTTCCAGCACATCGGCCAGATTCTGCAGGCCGTTCATGGCCATCCATGGGCAATGCGCGCAGCTCTTGCAGGTAGCGCTGTTGCCAGCCGTCGGCGCTTCGATAAATTGCTTGCCCGGCGCTGCCGCGCGCATCTTGTGCAAGATGCCGTTGTCGGTCGCGACGATGAAGGTGGTCGCATCCATGGTCTGGGCCGCGTTGATCAGCTGGGTGGTCGAGCCCACCACATCGGCCAGCGCCACCACGCCGGCGGGCGACTCGGGATGCACCAGCACTTTGGCATGCGGATGCTCTGCCTTGAGCAGATCAAGTTCGATGCCCTTGAATTCATCGTGCACCAGGCAGGAACCCTGCCACAGCAGCATGTCGGCGCCGGTCTTCTTCTGGATGTAGGAACCCAGGTGACGGTCAGGCGCCCACAGGATCTTTTTGCCCTGCGCGTGCAGGTGGGCCACGATATCGAGTCCGATCGACGAGGTCACCATCCAGTCGGCGCGCGCCTTCACGGCGGCGCTGGTGTTGGCATACACGACCACGGTGCGGTCTGGATGGGCGTCGCAGAAGGCGGCAAATTCGTCGGCCGGGCAACCCAGGTCAAGCGAACAGGTGGCGTCCAGGTCCGGCATCAGGATGCGTTTTTCCGGGCTGAGAATCTTGGCTGTCTCGCCCATGAAGCGCACCCCTGCCACCACCAGGGTCTTGGCCGGATGGTCGCGCCCGAAGCGCGCCATTTCCAGCGAATCGGAGACGCAGCCGCCGGTTTCCTCGGCCAGGTCCTGCAATTCGCCGTCCACATAGTAGTGGGCCACCAGCACCGCTTCGCGCTCTTTCAGCAAGCGCTTGATGCGCGCCTTCAGGGCGACTTTTTCTTCGGCCGACGGAGCGGCCGGCGTCCGTGCCCAGGCCTGGGCGGTGCAACTGGCACCGGCCACAGGATGGTCGTATTCGACGGTTTTAATTGCGATCGTGTTCATGTCGTTACTATCTCACAAGCCAATTAATCGTGCAGGAACTCAGTCGATGCCCTGGCTGGTCAGGTAGTCTTCGTAATTGCCGCGGAAGTCGACGATTTCGTCTTCCTTGATTTCGAGGATGCGGTTGGCCAGCGACGAGACGAATTCGCGGTCGTGCGAGACGAAGATCAGGGTGCCGGTGTATTTTTCCAGCGCGATGTTGAGCGACTCGATCGATTCCATGTCCATGTGGTTGGTTGGTTCATCGAGCAGCATGACGTTGTGCCGGCCCAGCATCAGCTTACCGTACATCATGCGGCCTTTTTCACCACCGGACAGCACGCGCACCGATTTCTTGACGTCGTCGCCGCCAAACAGCAGACGGCCCAGGATCGAACGCACGGCCTGGTCGTCGTCGCCTTCCTTGGTCCACTGGCCGATCCAGTCGGTCAGCACGGCGTCGGTGGCAAAGTCCTCGGTCGGATCCTGCGGCATGTAGCCGACGTTGGCGTTTTCGGCCCACTTGACGCGGCCGGTGTCGGCTTGCAGGCCGGTCAGCTCGGCGCCGATGCAGCGCAGCAGCGTGGTCTTACCGGCGCCGTTGGCGCCAATGATGGCAATGCGCTCACCCGCTTCGACCATGATGCTGAAATTCTTGAACAGCTGACGGTCGTATTTTTTCGAGATGCCTTCCACCTCCACCGCCAGGCGGTGCAGCTTTTTCTCGGCTTCGAAGCGCACGAAGGGATAGGCGCGCGACGATGGTTTGATGTCGTCAACCTTGATCTTTTCGATCTGCTTGGCGCGCGACGTGGCCTGGCGGGCCTTGGACTTGTTGGCCGCGAAACGGCGCACGAAGTCCTGCAGCTCGGCGACCTTTTCCTTGGCCTTGGCGTTGTTGGCCAGCTGCTGGTTACGCGCCTGGGTCGAGGCGAACATGTACTCGTCGTAGTTACCCGGGTAGATCTTCAGGGTGCCATAGTCCATGTCGGCCACGTGGGTGCACACCTGGTTGAGGAAGTGGCGATCGTGGGAAATGATGACCATGGTGGAATTGCGCTCATTAAGCACATCTTCCAGCCAGCGAATCGTGTTGATATCCAGGTTGTTGGTTGGTTCGTCAAGCAGCAGGATGTCCGGGTTCGAGAACAAGGCCTGCGCCAGCAGCACGCGCAGCTTCCAGCCTGGCGCCACGGCGCTCATCGGGCCCTGGTGCTGGTCAATCGATACGCCCGCGCCCAGCAGCAGTTCGCCGGCGCGCGCTTCAGCCGAATAGCCGTCGTACTCGGCCACTTTGCTTTCCAGTTCGGCCGCGTGCATATAGTCGTCGTCGGTCGCTTCCGGGTTGGCGTAGATGGCATCGCGCTGGGTAATCGCGTTCCACAGTTCGGTGTGACCCATCATGACCACGTCGAGCACGCGCATCTCTTCAAATGCGAACTGGTCCTGGCGCAATTTACCCAGGCGCTCGTTCGGGTCGAGCATGACGTTGCCGGCCGACGGCTCCAGGTCGCCGCCCAGAATCTTCATGAAGGTCGACTTGCCGCAACCGTTGGCGCCGATCAGGCCATAGCGGTTGCCATCGCCGAATTTGACGGAAATGTTTTCAAACAGCGGCTTGGCGCCGAATTGCATGGTGATATTAGCAGTGGAGAGCACGGGTAAAGCCTTTGCGAGCGGTGATTTGATTAACCGGGCATTTTACCATTGCACGGCTGCGGACGGGGCCCGCCAGCAGCAAAACCCCTGTCAAAAGTTGCGCTTTATGCTACTTCAAGCTGGTGGTCTGGTTCACGCGCATCACAAACGCCGAGGGCGCTGGCTGGCCTTTGTACAGGGCAGGTGAAAACTTGGTTGCAAGCAATGCCAAGCTGTAGCGCGCAGCCAGCACTTTTTCGTAGTCGCTCAAGCCCTGCTTGCCGTCGGCACTGGCGTCCATGGTTTCAACCTGACTGACGGCGCCCGTCTCGGCAACCCGCACGACCAGGAAAATGCGGTCGTCACGCGTTACCGACTCTGTCCCCATCGGAAAATCATAGGTGTTGAGCTTGCTCAGAAAGCCGCGGATGTGTGGCAGCGGAAATGGTGGCGTCACCTCCGGATCGTCCATCTCGGTAAAGGCGCGCCAGGCGCTACGGTCAGCACTGGCCAGGCCATCCCAACTCTTGTCGATGTTCACCGGAATGCCCAGCGTGACGCGCCCACGCGGCAAAATACTGCCGACCAGGGGCTCGCCGATCGCCACCGAATATGGGTCGGCGGCAAAGGTGGAGGCCGACACGGCAAGCAACAAGACGGGGAACAACAGGCGGCAAAAACGGGGCATGTGGGCGCTTTCAAAGGAGTTGAACAATTGGCAATTATACCCGCGGCTTGCCATCTGTATAACGGCGCCACCAGGTCTCCATTGGCCCCTGCGGGTGATGCGCCATCCACCAGTGCGAGAACAGCGTCTGGGCGGCCATGATGGCAAACGCCAGCAGCATCAAATGCAGCGCGCCCAGCGTCTTGCCCAGACCAAGCGCGAAGCCTTGCAGCGTCAACATGGCGATGAGCGACTGCATCAGGTAATTGGTCAGCGCCATGCGACCGACCGGGACCAGCCAGGCCGCTAGCGTGCGACGCGCCAGCATGAATGCAGCCAGGTAGCCGCCGCCCAGCAAGGGGCCGGCAAGCTCTTGCACCAGCGGCCCCAGCGCCGTGAGCGGCAGCGCAGCAAACGGCTGCATGGCCGCGCTGACCGCCGCCGCGCCGGCCCACAGGTTGAGCGGCAAGCCAACGACCAGCGCCAGAATGGCCAGTGTGCGCCAGAAACGGCGCATCCGCTGCGGGCGCGTCAGGCAGCCCATGCGCGCTGCGATCACGCCCAGCATGAACAGCAAGGCGATGCGCGGCCAGATGATCCAGCCGGCAGCCAGGTTGGTCGCATAGTCCGACAGGCGTTCGCGCGCAATGGCCAGCCAGCCGCCCTGGGTATAGACAGCATGGATGCGCTGCGTCTCGTACGCCATGCTGATGGCGTCGTCCAGTGAAGGGGCCGGCGTGGCCACGACCGCCACTGCGTACACGATCAGGATGGCGCCATTGAGCGCCACCAGCAGCCACAGGGTGCGCCACAGTGAGGCCAGGCGCACGCCGGCAAACTGCACCAGCCAGAACCCGAGCAGCGCATACGTGGTAAGGATATCGCCGAACCAGAAGAAGGCGCCGTGCACCACGCCGCATGCCAGCAGCCAGCGCACGCGCCGCAGGTATTTCGCGCGGATGGCGTCCAGCGCCGGCCCGGGCGCACGCCGGCGCCCGGTCTGCAGCACAAACCCGGCACCAAACAGGAACGAGAAAATCGGGTAAAACTTCTGCTCGGCGAAGGCAGTCACAAAAAACAGCACCGCCTGATCCGCCAGCGGCATGGCGCCGGCAAGGTCGGTATAGCGCTGCAGCGCATAGCCATGCACGAAGCCCCAGATATTGACGAGCAGGATGCCAAACACGGCGCAGCCGCGGGCAGCATCGATCCTGGCCGAACGCGCCGCCACTATTGCCGCATCCAGTCGCGCATTTCGTAGTACCAGTAGGCCAGCTGGGCGGCCAGCAAACCGGCCGGGCCGCCCGTCGACGGCAAACCCCATGGACGAAAACGGGACAGGCCATCGCCCTCGCCCAGGATGGCCGCCGCCAGCACATCACCGGCCAGGGTGGTCGGCGCCACACCATGGCCGCCAAAGCCCATGCCATACCAGATACCTTCTGGCAGGCGGCCCAGCTGCGGCATTTTGTGGCGGCCATAACTCATCATGCCGCTCCAGGCATAGTCAACGCCGGTGCCGGCCAGCTGCGGGTAGACCTTGAGCATGTCCTGGTACAGCAGGCGCGCCACATCGGCACCGCTGCGGGCGCGGATCGAAATGCGCCCGCCCCACAGCAGGCGGCTGTCGGCCAGCGGCCGGTAGTAGTCAAAGGCGAAACGGGTGTCATACACTGCCGCGCGCGTGCGCATGGCGTCGCCCAGACGCTCGTGCAGCGCTTCGGTCACCATCACGTAAGTGGCGATCGGCAGCACAGCCCCGCCCAGGCGCGGATACAGCTTTTCGATGTAGCCGCCGCAGCACACCACGAGCTGGCGCGCACGCACGCTGCCGCCCGGCGTGTGCACCAGCCACTGGGCGCCTGCCGCCTCGATCCGGGT
Source organism: Massilia sp. CF038 (assembly GCF_900129765.1). GTDB lineage: Bacteria > Pseudomonadota > Gammaproteobacteria > Burkholderiales > Burkholderiaceae_D > Telluria_A. The sequence goes on along the minus strand of NZ_FQWU01000001.1, from coordinate 2,039,146 downwards.
GACGCGGCTGTCTTCGTACACGTGCGCACCGCGTTCGCTGATGGCGCGCGCCAAGCCCTGCGCGTACTTCAATGGGTGAAAATGAAAAGCGCCCGGCTCGAACAAGGCGCCGAAATAGCGCTCGGAGCGGATTTTTTCAGCCAGTTGCGCCCTGCTGACGCGCTCCCATTCCACCCCCAGCTGCTCTGCCATGAAGCGCTGCTGCTGGTCCAGAATGCGCGCATCGTCAAACCAGTTGGCCAGATACACGCCCTCTTCCTGCAAGTCGCAATCGATGGCATAGGCTTTGATGCGGCGCCGGATCTGCTCCACCGCGTCGAGCGTCATGTGATACAGCTTGCGGCCGTCTTCGGCACCGGCCGCGGCCAGAACGGCGCGCTCGCCCAGCGAGTAACCGCCGAACACAAAGCCGCCATTGCGTCCGGATGCACCAAAGCCGACCTGCTCGGCTTCGAGCAGCACGATGTCCTTGTGACCGCGCTCGCTCAGCGCCACGGCGGTGGACAAGCCGGCAAAGCCGCCACCGATGATGCAGACGTCGCACTCGCGCACTTCATTCAGGCGCGCGTAGCGCTGGCCCGGACTGGTGGCGCGGTAGTAGTCGCCCTGCCCCGCAGCGCTAAGCATTCGGCAAGGCAGGATAGCCGCTTAGATCGATGGTGAAGTGGCTCGCATCGCTGCGCAGCTGCGCCTTGGCGCCGAAGGGAATCGTGACCAGCTTGCGGCAATGGCCATATTGCAGTCCCGTGAGGACGGGAATGGGCAGCGTCGAGCGCAGGTAGGCCAGCATGGCGTCGAAATCGTAACCATTGTCGTTGGGCGCCAGCTTGTAGGCGGAAAAATCGCCCAGAATCAGCGCCTTCTGCCTTGCGAGCACGCCGGCCTGCAGCAATTGCAGCAGCATGCGCTCGACCCGGTAAGGGTGCTCATTGACGTCTTCGACAAATAAAATACCGTCGTCGATGCGCGGGAAATAAGGCGTGCCAAGGAGCGACATGATCATTGCCAGGTTACCGCCCCAGATGGTGCCGTCCACGGCCACGGCCGGGTTGCCCACGGCGGGCTGCGTGATCCGGCGGGTGGCACTGGTCAGGCAGTCGAAAAAACCGTCGATGGTAAACGGCTCCGGCTCGGGCGCCGCAAAGTCCGACAGTAGCATCGGACCGGCGTAGCTGACGGCACCGGTGGCCGCATGCAGCGCCATGTTAAAGGCGGTGAAGTCGCTGTAGCCCACGAAGATTTTCCCACTTGCGGCCAGGCGCGCAAAATCGATCCGCGGCAGCAGGCGCGTCAAGCCGTACGAGCCACGCAAGGCCATGACCACTTGCACCTGCGGGTTGGCGGCAGCCGCGTCAAGCTGCGCCAGACGACCTTCGTCGGTGCCGCCAAAGCGCTGGAATACCTGGGCAGGGTCAAAGTAATTGTGGACCGTGTGGCCCAGCGCTTCAAGGCGCTGCACCCCGCGCGCCAGCTGCGCCGCATCGCGCGTATTGCCGCTCGGCGCGACAATGGCGATGCCAATGGAATGGGTTTTCACTGTTTTTCGAAGAGCCGCACTGTGGAGTCGGGGCTCATCTTACCGTGTGCGTGCGCGTCGATCAAGGCAAGCAGGCGTTCGATCAGTTGCCCGGGCAGGTCGTGCCCCATGCCCTCGATGCAGACCAGGCGTGCGCCCGGGATCTGGCGCGCCGTGTCTTCGCCGCAGGCTGCTGGAATCAAGGGGTCGGCCGCGCCATGGATCACCAGGGTCGGTGCCTGGATCGTGCGCACCTGGGCACTGCGGTCGCCCGCCGCGGCAATGGCCACCATCTGACGCGCCACCCCGGCCGGGCAGACGTTGCGGCGCAGTGCGCGCGCCACGCGCGCGCGCAGTTGTGGTTCCGGAGTCGGGTAAGCTGGGCTACCGATGGCCTGGAACGTGAGCACGGCGCTATCGATCACACTTTCAAGATTGGCCGGATCGGCCGGCCGGCGCAGCAGCGCCGCGCGGGCAGCCGGCGTCGGGCCCGGCAAACCGCGCCTGCCCGTGCTGGACATGATGGAAGTCAGGGACAGTACCCGATCAGGGTACAGTGCGGCCATTTGCTGGGCGATCATTCCGCCCATCGACACGCCCACCACATGCGCACGCGCCACGCCCAGAGCAGACAGAACGCCCAGCGCATCGCGCGCCATATCGTCGAGCGTGTAGGCGCTTTTCAGGGGCCAGCGCAGTTTGGTCTTGAGGAAGGCGAGCAGCAGATTGGGCTTGCCCGCATGGTCGAATTTCTCCGACAGGCCGCTGTCGCGGTTATCGAAACGGATCACGTAAAAGCCCTGCTCCACCAGTCCCTCAACCAGGTCGTCGGGCCAGGCAATGAGCTGCATACCCAGCCCCATGATCAGCAGCAGCGGTATCGCCTTGGGGTCGCCCGCGCATTCGCAGGCGATCTTGATGCCGTTGACTTTCAGAATGGGCATGGTGGGCGTGACTCGGTCAGGAAACCCTGCGCCTAATACAGGCCGAAGAAGGGATTCGGCCATGACGAGCGGGCCGGGTCGAGAAACAGCAGCTTCTTGATGCCGGTATGCGCCTTGTGGTCAAAGCGTTTCCAGTCCCCTTCGGGCTGCGCCAGCCGGTCGGCAATTGCGTACAGCGCGGTCGGGTTCAGCCCCATGCCCACGTGGCTGGCGTGGACTTCGATGTTTTCGGAGGTGGCCGTTTCCTGCTCCACGCTGCATTGCCAGGCAACCACGCCATCGGTGCGGCTGAAAATGGAGGTGGTTGGCACGCCTGGCGTTTGCTTGAGGGCCGCAAAACGCGCTTCATCAATCTCTTTTTCGCCCGACACCAGCTGATACACGCGCCAGGCATTGGTGGCTTTGGGGCTGCCGGTAAACGGCGAGCCCAGCGAAATAACGAGTCTCACGTCGTCGGGCATCATCTTGGCCAGCTCGCGCGCATACACGCCGCCCAGACTCCAGCCCACCAGGCTGACCGTACGGCCATGCTGCTGACGCAGCTGGCGGATTTTTTCGACACAGGCTTCCAGCACGCCGGGCCGGGGACCGAAATTGAGGCCCTGCTCCCATGCGTGGGCGTCGTAGCCCAGGTCGCGCAAAAAACGCCGGATCACGACCGTGGTGACGTCGCCTGCGGCCAGGCCGGGAAACACCAGCACCGGATGACCATCGCCACGCGGCGCACTCTTGACGAATGGATAAGCTGCCAGGGCAATGCCCAACTCCCAGGGCGCGCGCATTTCCAGCGCCAGCCGGACCAGACCGGGCGCCGTGTCGGCTTTGTCCTGTCTTGATATTGTGTTACGTGACAATCTGTTCTCCTGTTGCCATGCCAGCGCATGGCCTGTTCGCATGGCATGAGGATACCATTTTTGGCGCTGCCAACCCTCAGCCGGACGTGCCCGGGGTCGGGCCGCCGACCACGCCCGCGCGCGCGGCAAGGCGCCGCTCGGCAAAGAAGCCCTTGAGCATGGCGCCTGCTTCGTCCGCCAGGATGCCGCCGAGAAGTGCGGTATGGTGATTCAGTTGTTGTTGGTCGAACAGATTGAGCACACTGCCGCATGCGCCCGTCTTGGGGTCGCTGGCACCATACACCACGCGCGCCAGGCGCGCATGCAGCATGGCGCCGGCGCACATGGCGCAGGGCTCGAGCGTCACGTACAGTTCGCAACCTGGCAAGCGGTAGTTGCCCAGCACTTCGCAAGCCGCGCGCAAAGCGACAATTTCGGCGTGGGCCGTCACGTCGTGACGTCCGATCGGGCCGTTGCGGCCGGTGGCAATGACCACGCCATCCTTGACTACCACCGCGCCCACCGGCACCTCGCCCTGCTGCCATGCCTGCTGGGCCTGTTCAAGCGCCAGGCGCATGAAATCCTGCTCAGGCATCGGTGATCTCGGCCCAGCAGTTCGGGGTTTCATGCAAGACCAGCTTATGCAGATGCAAGCCGGTACCAAAACGGTCGGTGTAGGCCGCTTTCAGGATGTCAAAGGCAACGCGCGCCAGGTTTTCCACGGTCGGGATGCGGTCAATCACCACCGTCTTATGTCCAGGCAAGGTGGCCAGGAAATCACGCACCTTGTCGTCTTTTTCGTACACGATAAAAGCATGGTCCCAGATGTCGACCAGATGTTCCTTGGCCAGCGCCTTGATGTCGGAAAAATCCATGATCATGCCATTGTCGGAATTGCCTTCCGATTCGATCACGGCACCGACCAGCGTGATTTCCAGCGTATAGCGGTGCCCGTGCAGATTGCGGCACTGGCTTTTGTGGTCGGGAATGCGGTGGCCTGCATCGAATTCGAGCTTGCGGGTAATCGTCAACATGTGCGGTCAGGGTATCTGTAAAAGTTTATGGGTTTGCAAGCTCAGGTGCCACTTTGGATTGCGTTTGCAGGTCTCGATGGCGAGACGGGTATTGAAGTCGGCCAGCGGGCCGTCCATGGCCTGGACAAAAAAATGATCGAACGCCAGGCCTTCGTACGCGCCAAGGTCTTGATTGGTTTGCGGAATGACCACTTTGATTTCGTTGCCGCCCTTGACCACCAGATTGGCGCCCATTTTGGGGCTCACGCAAACCCAGTCCACCCCTGCCGGCACCGGCAAGGTGCCATTGGTTTCGATCGCAATGGTGAACCCGGCTGCGTGCATGGCGTCAATCAGGGCGCTGTCGAGCTGCAGGAGTGGCTCGCCGCCGGTAAACACCACGTATTTTCCAGCCGGGTGGCTCGCTGGCCACAAGCTGTTGATGCGCTCGGCCAGGGCGGCTGGCGCGGCAAACTTGCCGCCGCCGTCGCCATCGGTGCCGACGAAATCGGTGTCGCAGAACTGGCAGACGGCGCTGGCGCGGTCGGCTTCGCGCCCGCTCCACAGGTTGCAGCCCGAAAAACGGCAAAATACCGCAGGCCGGCCCGCATGCGCGCCCTCGCCCTGCAAGGTATAAAACATCTCTTTAATACTGTAAGCCACGCATGCACCTCTGAACGTCAACCCTCCATTATAGCAAGTGCCGCGGCCAGGCCGGAAAAAGCCGCCGCCGCGCGACTTGCGTTAGCTTAATGCCCCGCCGCAAGTAAGTTGATCTTCAACAAGTACAGGCTTTTCCTCCCATGTAACTTTATCAGAGTCGGCTTCGCCACCTCGGACAAATCGGAAGGATGTCATGCTCACCATGCCTGTCATGATCATTGCATTTCTGTGGATGTTGTTGCTGGGATGGGGATTTCACGCCCTGCTGCAGCGCCATTTGCGGCTCGACGAGACGCTCAGCGAGCGCGACGGCGAACTCCAGGCAGAGCGGCAGGCGCGCAGCAGTGCCGAGCGGGCCCTGGCCAGTACCCACGTCACCTTGTGCAAGCTGGCGCGGCAGCAAGAATCGGTGCGCGAAGCGGAGCGCCAGCGCATCGGACGCGATATCCACGACGATCTTGGCCAACATCTGCTGGCCCTCAAAATCGACCTGTCGCTGCTGCAAGTGAGCACCACTGGCGCCCATCCCCAGGTGGCCCAAAAAGTGGGCACCATGATTGGCCATCTGGACCGCACCATCGCCTCGCTGCGCAGCGTGATCAACGATTTGCGTCCGCTTGCGCTGGCAGCCGGCCTGCCGGCGGCGATTGAATGGCAATTGGCTGAACTGAGCCGCCTGCATGGGATTGCCCACGAGCTCAAGATCGAGCCGCACTGCCTTGATGGCGGTCCCGATGCGGCGCGCGACGGCGCCGTATTTCGGATCCTGCAAGAGTCGCTCTCCAATGTGGTGCGGCACGCCCACGCAAGCGAAGTGGCGGTCACTTTGTCGCGCTCGGGCACCGTGTTGACCATGACCGTGCGCGACAACGGCATCGGCATGCCCCTGTGCCGCGCTGCCGGCGGCAACGGTCTGGCAGGGATCGGCGAGCGCGCTGCCGCCATCGGTGGCTGCGTTGCCATCGACAGCCAGCCTGGCAGTGGTACTTTACTGACACTGTCCTTCCCGCTCATTCCGACCTGCATCGCGCACTAGCGGCATTCTCCATCTGTTTGTGATAAATCAAAGGGATGCGCGGGGCCGAGCTGCAAAATCAAGTCTTGCAAGCAATCAACAATTGCCATCCGGATACTCCACCCACAGGGACGGACCATGAACAGCCTCCTCACCCACCCATGCCGTCGTTCGCAGGCGGCCGAACAGCCCGCCGTGTTTGCCAGCAAGATGGTGGACATGCTGGCCGTGCCTACCTTCGTGCTCGACACCAATTGCCGGGTGATGGTCTGGAACCGGGCCTGCGAGCGCCTCACTGGCGTCGGGGCAGACGAGGTGCTGGGCACGCGCGACCACTGGCGCAGCTTCTACGCTGCCGCGCGCCCCACCCTGGCCGACCTGGTGATCCAGCATCGCACCGATGAACTGGACAAACTCTATTTGCGCGCCACGGGGCAGCCCGATGCCGACGCGCCCTTGTGTGTGGAAAGCTGGTGCGACATGCCCTACACCGGCAAGCGGCGCTACCTGGCGGCCGATGCCAGCCCCATTTACGCCGATGACGGGACCTTGTGCGCCGTGGTGCAAACCTTGCGTGACATGACCGAAGAAAAAGCGGCCCAGATCGCGCTGGAGCAACTGGCCACGCGCGACGGCCTGACTGGTCTTGCCAACCGGCGCTGCTTTGACGACACCTTGCGCGCCGAGTGGTCGCGCGCGCTGCGCCAGCGCCAGCCTTTGTCGCTGCTGATGGTCGACGTGGACAACTTCAAGGCCTATAACGATGCCAACGGGCATCTGGGCGGCGATGAATGCCTGAAACGGATTGCCCTTGCCGTGGCCAACGAGATGCGCGCCAACGATCTGGTGGCGCGTTATGGCGGCGAAGAGTTTGCCGTGATTTTGCCCAATCAGTCACTCAAGGGGGCCGCCATCGTGGCCGAACGAATCCGCTGCCGTGTCGAGCGCCTGCGCGTGCCGCATGGTGCCGGCATCGAACGCCACGTCACGGTCAGTATTGGTGCAGCCACCGCCCTGAGCGCCGCCGACAGCGAGCCTTGCCAGCTGGTGGCCATTGCCGACGCGGCCCTGTACCGCGCCAAACACATGGGCCGCAACCGGATCAGCCTGCCATTGACCGAAGCCCTGTAAAGCCGCCTCGTATTGACGCGACGCCCCCTGGTTTCACCGCCACTCCCAAAGTGCGTGTATGCATAAAATATCGCTGTCTTTTATACAGCGAATATTTTATGCTGCCCGATGCTGTTTTTTTCACTAGGAGACAACGTGTCGAAACTAATTCCGATTTCCCTGCTCGCGGTCCCGGTCCTGGCCATGAGCGCCACAGCCCCCGCCCCCAAGGCAGATTTGCTGCCCTTTAACGCCACTGAAAAAACGTTGCCAAACGGCTTGAAGATCATCGTGGTACCCACCGGTTTCCCGAACCTGGTGTCGGTCCAGATTCCGGTGCAGACGGGCTCACGCAACGAGATCGAGCCGGGCAAATCGGGCTTCGCCCACTTCTTCGAACACATGATGTTCCGCGGTACCAAGGCCTACCCGCCCGCCAAGTACAAGGACGTGATCACCAAATCCGGCGCGCGCCAGAATGCCTATACCAGCGACGACCTGACCAATTACCACACCACCTTTGCCAAGCAGGACCTGGAAACCATCCTCAAGGTTGAGGCCGACCGCTTCCAGAACCTCGACTACAGTGAAGACGACTTCAAGACCGAGTCGCGCGCGGTGCTGGGCGAATACAACAAGAACAGTGCGAACCCGGTGTCCAAGCTGCTCGAAGTGCAGCGTGACGCCGCCTATACCACCCATACCTACAAGCACACCACGATGGGCTTCATCAAGGACATCGAGGACATGCCGAACCAGTATGCCTACTCGAAGGTCTTCTTCGACCGCTGGTACCGTCCCGAACGCACCACCATCATCATTGCCGGCGACGTGGAGCCGAAAAACGCGATTGCCCTGGTTGAAAAATACTGGAGCAGCTGGAAAAAAGGCAGTTACAAGAGCGTGGTGCCGGCAGAGCCTGCCCCCACCGCCGCCATCTACAAGCACGTGCCATGGCCAAGCCCGACCCTGCCGTATGTGACCGTCGCCTTCCGCGCGCCGGCATTCTCGGTCAAGGACAAGGACCAGCTGGCCTTGCAGATGCTCATTTCCCTGTCCTTCGGCCGCACCTCGCCCCTGTACAAGCGCCTGGTGCAGGATGAACAGAAGGTCGACCAGCTGTTCGACTTCACGCCAGGCCGGGTCGACCCGACCCTGGCCACGATTGGCGCGCGCGTCAAGAAGCCGGAAGACGCACTGTACGTGCGCGACCAGATTCTGCGCACGGTCGCGCAGATGCGTTCGGTCCCGGTCAGTGAACAAGCGTTGGCCGATGCCAAGGGCAACACCAAGTATTCGCTGATCCGCACGCTCGACAACACCGAACAGATCGCCGGCACGCTGGCTTCGTTCGTGCATTACAACCGTTCCTACGGCACCCTGAACCAGTACGCGCGCCTGATGGACACGCTGACACCGGCCGATCTGCTGGCCGCCGGCCGCAAGTATCTGAACGATGAAGGCATGATCGTCACCACCTTGTCGAATCAGGCCTTGCCGGAGGCAATTGCCACGTTGCCCAAGCTGGCCAGCTTCGACGCGGTCGCCGGCGACACCAAATTTGACGTCCTGGTGCAAAAATCGGCCTTGCCGCAAATTCGCTTCAAGCTGCTGTTCAATGCCGGTTCGGCCCACGATCCTGCTGGCAAGGAAGGCTTGGCGGCCCTCACCGCCATGATGGTGGCGTCGGCTGGTTCGAGCGAACGCAAGATCGATGAAGTGACCAAGGCCCTGTTCCCGATGGCAGGCTCGTTCAGCGAGCAAATTGACAAGGAAATGACCACCTTCACCGGTTCGGTGCACAAGGATAACTGGGACCGCTATCTGGAAGTGGCGCTGCCGCTGCTGAACGCGCCAGGCTTCCGTGACGAAGACTTCCGCCGCCTGAAAGACACGCTGAAAAATGCGCTGGTGGTGGACCTGAAGGACAACAACGAGGAAGAATTTGGCAAGGAACGCCTGCAAACCAATGTGTTTGCAGGTACGCCTTACGGCCACCCTGTGCTGGGCACGGCAAAAGGCATTGACGCCATCACGCTGGATGATGTGAAAGCGTTCTACCAGCAGGCCTACACCCAGGGCGCGGTCAAGGTCGGCATTTCCGGTGACGTCAACGACAAGATGGTCGCCTCGCTGAAAACCGCACTGGCGCGCCTGCCAGCTGGCGCCGGTCTGCCTGCTCTGGCCGCCCCGGCAGGCAAGCAAGTCAGTGGTCTGAACATCGAGATCATCGAAAAGAACACCCGCGCCACCGCCATCTCGTTTGGCTTGCCGATTGCCGTCAACCGCGCCCATGCGGACTTCCCTGCCCTGTGGCTGGCCAAGACCTTCCTGGGTGAACACCGCGCCTCGAATGCGCACCTGTATCAGCGCATCCGTGAACTGCGCGGCATGAACTACGGCGACTACGCTTATATCGAAGCTTTCCCTCGCGGCATGTTCCAGTTCTTCCCGAGCCCGAACCTGGGCCGCAAGTCGCAGCTGTTTGAAGTGTGGATCCGTCCGGTGGCACCGGAAAACGCCCACATGGCCTTGCGCATCGCCCTGCGCGAACTGGACAAGACGATCCAGGAAGGCTTGAGCAAGGAAGACTTCGAAATCACGCGCGACTACCTGATGAAGAACGTGTTTGTGATGACGGCAACGCAAGACCAGTACCTTGGCTATGCGCTCGATTCGCAGTGGTATGGCACGCCCGAGTTCACCAAGATGATGCGCGACGGCCTGTCCAAGCTCACGCTGGACGACTTGAATGCAGCCATGAAGCGCCACCTGTCGGCCAAGAACCTGTCGGTCGTCATGATCACCAAGGATGCCGCCGGCTTGAAAAACACCCTGGTCAGCGACGCCTATTCGCCCATCAAGTACGATGGCAACAAGCCGCAGTCGCTGCTCGATGAAGACAAGGTTATTGGCAACATGAAGCTCAACATCAAGCCTGAGGCCGTTACCATCACCCCGGCCAGCAAGGCATTTGCCGAGTAAGCCACCCGGGCGCCGGCTGTTTGGCCGGCGCCTGTCCCACAGGCCGCATCAGGATGTCATGCGGTCCCAGCCATGCCGCACGGCCGCCTTGATTTTCTCCCAGGCCGATTGCGGATAGCGCTGTTCCCAATCGCTGCGCAAATTGCTTTCTACATCGTTCCACTGCCGGCCACCATACGCGGTGCTGCGCGCCATGGAGCTGCCATAGCTGTAGGCGGGCGCGTAATCTTCGTAGCTGCCCCCTTCGTTGGCAAAGTTGCTGGTCCAGTGGCCGCGGAAATAGGCGTCGTCCGTCGGCGATAGCTGTTCGATTTCCACCTCGGTGCGGCGCACGGTGTCACTGATCTGTTCGCTGCGTTCGGAGACCTCTTTGCCGACCACCACTTCCTCGACCACGCGCGCCGTTTTTTCAACCACGGCTTCTTCGGCGGATTCACGCAGCTCGATCGTGGTTTCCTGGAAGGCATTCAAGTCCGCCGGACTGGCAGGCCGGTCAACCGCATGCCGCTCGACATTGACATGCTCTTCGCGCAGGCCAATGGTTTCGTTGACCGGTGTTTCCACCACGCGCTGCACAATGCGCACGCCTCCGCGCTGGACAGCGCGCTTGCCGACCTTGAGTTCTTCTTGAATGACGGGAATTGCGGTGGCATCGTCGGCACGCTGTTGCGAAGCACTGGCCGTTCCCCCTTGCAGGCTGCCCTGATTGGCCACGGACAGGTCGTCCATTTGCCCACCCTGGACGTTGCCGGCCCCGGCGCCAACGCTGCCAGCCGACTGCTGTGACATGGACGCGCTTTGCTGCATGCCGCTGGCGCCCATGCGCGCGGCATCTTGCCCCGCCCATTGGCGCGCATGCTCGTCGATGTCGACTGGGCCGAAACGCTCGACGATGTCGGCCGCGCGTTCAACTTCCGGCTCGGAGTCGGCATCGAGCGTGAGTACATAGTGGCCGCGGCTGACAGCTTCAGAATACATGCTGGCGTGCTCGCTGCGCTCGGTGCCGAAGATGTCACTGAAAAAATGGCGCAGGCTGCCTGCAATGGAACTGCCAGCGTCAGCATCGGCACCTGCGTCTGCGCCGATACCAGTGCTGCTGCCGGTCAGATCGGACTGCCCGCTGGTGTCGCCCTCGGACAGGTGCGCGTCCTGGCGCGAAAAGCCGCTGGCCACAAGTTCGTCGAGCGCGCGCTGGGCGTCGCCACGGTTGTCAAATACGGCGATCAGTGTGTGTTGCATGATGCGTACCTCCGTTCATGGATGTTGCTTCGGTCGGGGAACCAGGCGCGATCGGCTCGACGCTGACCTGCTCGCTGCGCAGGGTCACCGTGTCGCGGAACGGCTCTTCGCGCGCGGTCCGGATGATGTGAATCTCTTCTTTGATGCGCACACGCTTTTCCAGTACCAGCACTTCTTCGAGCACCGGCACGATCAGGGTATCGCCCTCCTGGCGCGCAGAGGGTGCCTCGGCCGGCGCTACAATGCGCTCGACCGGCACGCGCCGCACTTCGACTGTGTGCCGGACCAGCGTGGCTTCGACCGGCTGCTCCTGCACGCTGACGGTTTTGCGGATGCGCTTGCCGCCACGGTCAACCTTGCGAATGCCAATGGCGACCTGCTCGCGCAGTACCGGAATAACCAGCGCCTCCTGCCCTGACTTCCCTTCTTCGACCATGCTCGCTCCTTGTTGACCGATGCGCACCATTGAGGCTCATCAAGTGCAGATTTGACGCCGATACGATGCTGGAGTTCCACCGATCGCCGGAGAAAGCCCATGCCAGCTGCTGTCACGCCCGAGCGCCGCCACAATCTGCAGAAGCGGCACGACCCCGCCGTGCTGCGGCCAGCGCCTGCCGACGCGCCCGACAATGTCGACCGCAGGCTGCACGCCATCATCGGTAAATTCACCCAGGGCATTGCCCCCACCAGCCTGGCGCTGGCCTGGCTCGACTGGGCCATGCATCTGGCGCTCTCGCCCGGCAAGTGGCAGCAATTACTGGAAAAGGCCTGCACCAAAGATCTTCGCTGGCTCGACTACGCCATGCGCAGCACGCTCGGCTTGCGCGCCACCCCCTGCGTCACGCCGCTCCCGCAAGACCGGCGCTGGCACAGTCCCGGCTGGCAAACCTGGCCCTACAATCTGTATCAGCAAGCTTTTCTGCTCAATCAGCAGTGGTGGCACAAGGCCACCACCGGCATTGACGGCGTCACCCGTCACCATGAAGACGTGCTGGCATTTGCCGCGCGCCAGTTGCTGGACATGGCCTCGCCCATCAACTTTGTTGCCACCAATCCGGATGTCACGGCTGCGGCCGTGCGCGAGGCCGGTGCCAATTTTGTGCGCGGTGCACTGAATCTGCTGGAAGATGTACGGCGCAGGGCCAGCGCGGAGGCGGCGCCCGGCAGCGAACGCTACCGTCCCGGCATCGAGGTGGCGGCAACGCCCGGGCGGGTGGTGTACCGCAACCACCTGATTGAACTGCTCCAGTACGCGTCTGTCACCCCCAGCGTGCATGCCGAGCCCATCCTGATCGTGCCGGCCTGGATCATGAAGTACTACATCCTCGACCTGTCGCCGCACAACTCACTGGTACGCTATCTGGTGGCACAGGGCCACACGGTGTTCATCATTTCCTGGCACAACCCCGACCAGAACGACCGCGATCTCGGCATGCACGACTATCTGACTGACGGCGTTCTGGCCGCCATCGACCAGGTGCGCACGGTCGTGCCGGACCAGCCCATGCATGCAGTTGGCTATTGCCTGGGCGGCACTCTGCTCACCATCGCCGCTGCGGCCATGGGCTGCACGTCCAGTGGCCCGCTCGAATCGCTGACCCTGCTGGCTGCCCAGACCGATTTCAGCGAGGCTGGCGAACTGACCTTGTTCATCGATGAAAGCCAGGTCGCCTGGCTGGAAGACTTGATGTGGCAGCAGGGCTTTCTCGACAATGGCCAGATGGCCGGCGCCTTCCGCCTGCTGCGCAGCCACGACCTGATCTGGTCACTGGCGGTCAACCAGTACCTGCTGGGAGAGCGGGCGCCCATGACCGACCTCATGGCCTGGAATGCCGATGCCACCCGCATGCCTTATCGCATGCACAGCGAATATCTGCGCGAACTGTTCCTTGACAATGCCCTGTTCTGCGGCCGCTACCGGGTTGATGGCAAACCGATCGCCCTGTCCGACATCCGATTACCGATTTTTGCCGTAGCCACCATGACCGATCATGTTTCGCCCTGGCGCTCGGTGCACCGGATCCACCTGATGTCGCGCTGCGACGTGCAGTTCATCCTCACCAGCGGCGGTCACAACGCCGGCATCGTCAGCGAACCGGGGCACCGCGGGCGCCACTACTACAGCAGTTTGCACCGCGCCGGGGATTGCTACACCGATCCCGAGCGCTGGCTCGCGCAAGCCGACCAGCACGAAGGCTCATGGTGGGAAGCCTGGCTGGCCTGGCTGGCGGACAAGGCCAGCAGCACGCAGGTGCCAGCAAGGGCGGTGGCACCGGGCCTGGGGCCGGCACCAGGCAACTATGTGCTCGAACGCTGAACGGGGGCCATGCCCGCGCGCAACAGGCGCTGACCCAGCCGCTGTACGCTGTCCCTCAGGCTGGGCGGGTGCAAGACCTCGAACTCGCACCCCATGCCAGCCAGCAGCCCGGCAAACCAGTCAATGTGGTCGGTGCTGGTGCGCAGCAGCACGCCCCCTGCCGTTTGTTCGAACAAGGCGCTCACGTCGAAAAAGCAGCGGCTTGCCGCTTCCAGATCGGTATGCAGCAACACTTCAATCCTGTGTGCGCGCGGCATGCTTTTGAACGAACGGCGCAGGTAGTCCAGCGCATCAAATCCCGGCGGGCGCGTGAACTGCACGGCGCGCGGCTCGGTGCGCACAATGCGGTCCAGCCGGAACGAGCGCATCTCGCCGCGCAAGTGGCACATGCCCAGGGCATACCAGCAGCGTTCCCACAGCACCAGACCATAAGGATCAAATTCGCGCTCCGACGCGCGCCCATCGAGCGCGCGATACTCCAGGTAAATGCGCTGCTGTGCCACCGCTGCCGAACTGAGCATCACCAGCGCTTCGCGGTCGGCGCCACTGGCCGGGCGCAGCAAATCGAGGCGCACGGTCTGGTCCACCGCCCGGACCCGCTGCTTGAGCCGGTCGGGCATGATGCGTTCGAGCTTGGCGCGTGCGCTTTCCACCGCAGGCGCGGCGGCGGAAAAGCCCAGGCTTTGCGCAGCCAGCAAGCCAACCGACAGGGCCAGGGCTTCCTCGTCGGAAAACATCATGGGTGGCAGCTTAAAGCCCGGCATCAAGGCATAACCGCCATGCCGGCCGCGCTCGCTGACGATGGGAATGCCAATGTCTTCGAGCGTGACGATATAGCGGCGCAAGGTGCGCGCGTCAACGGCCAAGCGAGCGGACATCTCGGCGCCGCTCAGGCGGCCATGGGTTTGCAGCAGTTCCAGCACGGCCAGAACACGGGTAGTTGGATGGTACATTGATCAACAATAGCAGAGAATCAGGGCGGAATCTGCCCTATTTGGGCATTACCATGGACGTATTCGTTCTTTCGAAAGCGCCCATCATGTCTGCCCGCCCTGTATCCTACCCGGTCATCGAACTGCGTCGTTACACCTTGCGCCAAGGCAGTGCCGGCCCCTTCGCCCGCTATTTTGAAACATGGTTCCCGGAAGCGTTTCAGCAACTCGGGGCGCTGGCGCTAGGCCACTTTGTTGAGCGCGGGGCCATCACCCGCTTCACCTGGCTGCGCGCCTATCCGGATATGGCGGCGCGCCTGGCCGCCAACACCGCCTTTTACGACGGCCCGGTCTGGCAAGAGCACAGGGCCACGCTCAACCATTTCATCCTCGACAGCGACGACGTCCTCCTGCTGCGCCCGCTCTACCCAGGCGCCGCCCTCCCCACCCTGCCGGCAGTTGACCCGGTGGCCGAACCAGGCGGCGCGCAAGGCTTGGCCGTCGCCCACCTGTTCCAGGTCGCCGATGGAAAGCTCGACGCCTGCGCGGCCGCCGCCGAAACCTGGTTCAGTGCCTACGGCGGTGACGGCTTGGTGGAAGCCGGTGTGCTGGCCACCCTGAACGAAGCCAACAATTTCCCGCGCCATCCGGTTCGCACCGACGGCACCTGGCTGGTCTGGATCGGGATTCTGCGCGACGAGGCAGCGCTGGCTGCCTTGCAGCCATGCTGCGAAGGGGCGGCGCGGGCACTGACGGCGGCCGGGCTGCTGGCGGCCACGCCGGAACTGCTGGTGCTGGACCCGGGCCAGCGCTCGCGCCTGCGCTGGATGCCAATACCGGACGGTGCGCACGATACAAGAATACCTTGCTGAGTAGAATCTTTTAAAATGCGGCTTTGCGTTTTCGCCGGCAGCTGCCTTCATGCCTCACGCCACCATTCCCGAAGACATACGCCGTTTTATTCTGGCGCGCATCGCCTCGGTACCGCACCTGGAAGCCTTGTTGCTGCTGCGCGCCCATGCGGACTTGCAATGGGATGCGGCGGCTCTGGCCGAGCGCCTTTACGTATCGGAAAAAGTCGCGGGTGCTGTGCTGGCCGACTTGTGCCGGGATAGCCTGTGTGGTCCGGCGCCCGACGCCCCCGCCCGCTTCCTCTACCAGCCCGCCTCGCCAGCCCTGGCCGCCGCCGTTGATCAACTGGCCGAGTGGTACGGCCGCGAACTGCTTGAAATTACCCATCTGATACATTCCAGACTCGAGCGCAAAGCGCAGCAGTTTGCCGATGCCTTCAAATGGCGAAAGGACGATTGATGGCAATCACGATCTATCTCTTGTGCGCGCTGACGGCGCTGTGCTGCGCCTTCCTGCTGCTGCTCAGTTACCGGCGCACCGGCCATCGGGTCCTGTTCTGGAGCGGGCTCTGCTTTGTCGGCATGACCGTCAACAACGTCTTGCTCATTTGCGACAAGGTGGTTTTTCCCACCACCATAGATCTGCTCCCGTGGCGCTTGATATCGGCGCTGGTGGCAGTGGCACTGCTGTTGTATGGCTTGATTGACGAGAAGGAGTAAGCACAATGAACCAGTTGCTGGCCGGTGCCGTTGCCATGGGTTCACTCACCATTGCCCTGTTCTTCTTGCGCTTCTGGCGCAGCACCCGCGACCGCTTCTTCCTGTATTTCGCCCTGTCCTTCCTGATCGAAGGCTTGCACCGGGTTTACGCCAACTTTGACCTGAGCGCCAGCGAGGACACGCCCCATCATTATCTGGTACGGCTGCTGGCGTACAGCCTGATCCTGTGGGCGATTGTAGAGAAGAACTGGCCAGGCAAAAAGCGAGAGTAAAGGGCGCAGGAACCTCCGGCGCGCCCGCCGGTCCAAGGCGATTTGACCTGGAGGCGCCATGACCACCAACACACCCAGCAACCGTTCCGAGGGCTTGCTGCCCGACCAAGCCGACGACCGCGCTCCCGAGGTCGCTGAAGAAGTCAGCCTCGACCAGCAATCCGATCAAGCACGTCAGGTCGGCACCCTGCAACCGGGCCCGGCCAGCGGCGCCCTGGCCGAGGCACTCCAGCCAGACCAGGGCAAGCTGCCCCTGCCGCAGGGCGGCGCACTGGAAGAGGCGCTGCCCCCACCAATCTAAGAAGGCGTGTACGGTTGGTCCTGTTCGATTGACAATTTCCTGGCTTCTCCCTACATTGTCGAACTGAACAATTGACCGCCGCAGGTGGCGTGCGGCAGGCAGCTGCGCAGCTGCACACAAGAACGGACCTGATTTGATTTCGCATTCCCCTGCCAGCATCTTGCTGCCTGGCCCGCCTGACCGCGCGCCTGGCCCCCTGGAGCAAGCGCTCCTTGCCTGCGGCCACGCGCCGGAGCGCTGCAGCGACGCGCAAGCGCTGGCCCTGCTTGCCCAGGGCGCGCACAGCCAGGTGGCGCTGGTCGCACTCGATGCCTCGTGGAACGCGCCGGAGGCCATGCTGCAGCGCATACGGGACTTGCGTTCCGGCGACACCCGGCGTACGCCGCTGCTGGTGCTGGCAGCACCCGGGGCTGGCCCCGATGTGATTGCCGCTGCCTACGAGGCTGGCGCCATCGATGTCCTCACCAGTCCGCTTTTGCCCAGCGCCTTGCAAGCCAAGCTCGCCTATTTCCTGCACGTGCACCACACCAGCAGCGGCCAGCGCCGCAGTGAAGCCGCCCTGAACGATACCCGTGCCGAATTGAACGATACGCTGGCAGCGGCCGAGCTGGCCACGTGGCGCTGGGACGTACAGACCGACCGCGTCTTTGCCGATCAGGAAATGGCGCGCATGTTCAACCTGAGCGCAGCCGATGCCAACGGCGGCCCGATCGCCGTGTATCTGAAGGCCATCCATCCCGACGACGTCGGCTATACGACCGAGCGCATCGACCAGGCCGCCCGCACCGGCGCCGCCTATGATGTGGCTTACCGCGTGCGCGGCATCGACGGCGCCTGGCGCACCGTGATCGCGCGCGGCCAGTTGCACCGCGACAGCCACGGCCAGCCCCACGTGCTGCGTGGCATCGTGATGGATGTCACGCGCCAGCGCGCCACCGAAGAAGCCCTGCGCCGCTCGGAAGAGCGCTATCGCACCCTGTTTGATTCGGTGGACGTCGCCGTTTGCGTGATCGAAATGTTGTATGACGCAGACGGTTTTCCGGTGGACTACCGTTTCCTGGAAACAAATCCCGCCTTCGTCAAACATACCGGCCTGGACAACGCCATCGGCAAGACCATTCTGGAACTGGCCCCCGAGCACGAAACCCACTGGTTCGATATTTACGGCAAAGTGGCCGCCAGCGGGCAGCCGGTACGATTCATCGATGAAGCGCATGCTTTGCAACGGTGGTATGACGTCTACGCCACCCGCATCGAGGGACCCGGCAGCGCGCGCGTCGCGGTGCTGTTTTCCGATATCACCGAACGCGTGCGCGCCGACGAGCAGTTGCGCCAGCTCGCGGCCGATCTGGAAGCGGCCGACCGCCGCAAAAGTGAATTCCTGGCCACCTTGGCTCACGAACTGCGCAATCCGCTGGCCCCGATCCGCAGCGGTCTGCAAGTGCTGCGCCTGCGCGGCACCGATCCCGACGTCAGCACCCGCGTGCACGACGTCATGGAGCGTCAGCTGACCCACCTGGTCGCGCTGGTGGACGATTTGCTCGATGTGGCGCGCATCACCCACGGCCAGATCGAGCTCAAGCGCAGCTGGATCGACCTGGCTGATGTGCTGGCCAGCGCGGTCGAGACCTCGCGCCCCTTGATCGATGCCGAGCAGCACACCCTCAGCGTCGACATCACGGCCGAGGCGCTGCCGCTGTATGCCGATCCGACCCGCCTGCGCCAGGTGGTCAGCAATCTGCTCAACAATGCCGCCAAATACACCCCGCGCGGCGGCCGCATCGTGCTGGGGGCGCGACGCGAAGGCGACCAGGCCTGGATCACCGTGGCGGACAACGGCATCGGCATCGCCACCGAGGTGCTGGGCGAGGTATTCGACATGTTTACCCAGGTCGGCCGGGAACGCCACCGTGCCCGGGGCGGACTGGGGATTGGCTTGTCGCTGGTGCGCAGTCTGGCCGAGCTGCACGGCGGCTCGGCCTCGGCGGACAGCGCCGGCGCCGGCAAGGGCAGCGTATTTACCGTGCGCTTGCCGCTGTCCATATCCCCGCAACCCGCGCCCGCCAGTACCTCATCCCTGCCAGCGTCCGTTGCCAGCTTGCGCATTCTGGTCGTCGACGACAATGTCGACGCCGCTGCCACACTAGCCGAATTGCTCGGCATAACGGGACACACGGTCGCGGTCGCCAACAGCGGTGCCCAGGCGGTGGGGCTGGCCGTCACGTTCTTGCCGCAGGTGACCTTCCTTGATATAGGCATGCCGGGCATGAATGGTTACCAGACAGCACGCGCGCTGCGCGCCGAACCTGCCCACGCCGGCATGTTGCTGGTGGCACTGACAGGCTGGGGCGGCGAACACGACCGCGAGCAAACGCGCGCGGCCGGATTCGACCATCACCTGACCAAGCCGGTGGACCTGGACGCCCTGCTCCACTTGCTGGCCGGGTACGCCCCGGCCGCCTTACCAGCTTAGCGACAGCAGCAGCCGTCCCATGCGCGGCCAGCACAGGCGCGCCAGTTCCTCGCGCGCGGCCCAGCGAAAGCCATCCGTTTCGGGGCGCGGCAGCCCGGTCTGCGGGTGGGGAAAGAAACTGCTGCAAGACAGTTGCGACAAGTCACCCAGCGCATCGCCCGCGCGGACCAGGTACAAGTGCAGGCGCTTGTCGCGCCGGTAGTCAAAACTGCCCAGATCGACAAACTGGCTCGCCTCGAACACGATGCCGGCCTCCTCGCGCAATTCACGCATGGCAGCCTGCAGCGTGCTCTCGCCTGCGTCTTGCATGCCTTTGGGAATATCCCAGTGCGCCGTGTCCGTCACATGGCATAACAGCAACTGCCCGCCGGGGCCGACCACGAGAGTGCCGCACGAGAGCGGCAAGGGTGCGCGATTGGGCGACGGGCGTGCGGGCATGGCGATCCTGGGACAGGGCAAGGCCTCCATGGTGGTGGGCGCAGCCGCGAAAGTCAATTCAGCAATTTACTGGAACTTCGGCGCGTTTTCCGACTCGAAGCTTTTTGCTCAACTGCAAAGGGTGGAATTCGACATGCCGCATCGCTTTCTGGCATCTGTCCTGCCGCAGCACGAAGCTGCCGAGCTATACCGTCTGATGGTGGTGGGCATCCGCGATGTTGCCGTGTTCCTGATGGATCCCAAGGGGTACATCACGGTCTGGAACCGTGGCGCCCAGGACATGAAGGGCTACACGGCCGACGACGCGCTGGGCCAGCATCTGGGCATGCTCTATACCGACGAGGATCGCGCCAGCGGCCGACCCGAGCACAATCTGCAAATGGCCGAGCAGCATGGCTTTTTCAGCGAAGAGCAATGGCGCAAGCGCAAGGATGGCGGCCTGTTCTGGGCCCACATCGCTCTCACTGCCTTGCGCGGCGAAAAAGAAGAGCTGCTGGGCTTTTCCAAGGTCACCATGGACCTCACGCGCCACAAGCTGCTTGAGCAATGCGCCAAAGAAAAGGAAGAAATCGATCTCATCCTGCGTGCAGCCGAGTCCGGCACCTGGAAGTGGGAGCTCGAGACCGATGATGTCGAGGTATCGAGCTACCTGATGCAGCTGCTCGGTCACGATGCCCCCAGCCACAAGCTGCCGTTCGACGCCTGGCTCGAATTCATCCACGAGGACGACCGCGCTCCGTTTCGTGCCCGCCTGGAACAAGTGCGCGACCATCCCGAAAGCGCGCCCGTGGAAACCGAGATCCGCTTCCACCACAAGGAAGGCGATTTCGAATGGTTCTTCCTCAGGGCCAACTGGCACCTGGTCAAGCAAGATGCGCCGCTGGTGTTCATGGGCGTCTGCGTGGCCGTGGGTTCGCTCAAAACGGCCGAGGAAGAACAGGCCAGGCTGCTGGCGGCTCTGCGCCACGAACGGGCCCGTTTCGCCAGCGTGCTCGACCAGATGCCCTCCGGCGTCGTGCTGGCGGAAATTCCCGGCGGCCGTGTCATTTATCAGAACGAAGCGGTGCGGCGCCTGATGGGCCAGGACATGCGCGACGTTGACAGTGTCGACCAGTACGGGCGCTTCAAGCTGTTTGACTTAGCGGGCCAGGTGGTGCCTGGCGACGCGCTGCCTCTGGCGCGCACCGTCCTCACCCAGCAGGTTGCCAGCGTCCAGGACCTGCTTTACCAGCGGGACGATGGCGCCAAACTGCATCTGGCCATCACCAGTGCCGCGGTCAGCGATGCCGACGGCCAAGCCCACATTGCCGTGGCTGTGGTGCACGATATCAGCAAGCTCAGACAGGCAGAACAGGCCGCGACCAGCGAGCAGGAGCGCGCCCTGGTCACGCTCGCTGCCATTACCGATGGGGTCGTAACCGTCAATCGGGACGGTGCTGTCATTGCCCTCAACCCCACGGCCGAACGCCTGCTTGGCATGGACGAGGCAGTGGCGCGCGACAAGCCCCTGCACGACCTGCTCCATTTCGACGAGCCTGACGGCGCCAACGCCATTGGCGCAGCGGTCGAGCGCTGCGTCCAGGAGCAGCAAGTCATCTCGCGATTACCGCACCTGACCATGTCCAATCCCCACGGTCATCATTTCTCGATCGAAACGACGGTATCGCCCGTCAAGCTGGGCGACGGCGCTTTGCTCGGTGCGGTGGTGGTGCTGCACGACGTCACCGAGTCCAAGCGCCTGCTGCGCCGGCTTGGCTTCGAGGCCAGTCACGATGCGCTCACTGGCCTGGTCAACCGGCGCGAATTCGAAACGCGACTGGCCCGCACCATCGATCGCAATCGCCAGCCGGGCTCCGACAACGCCGCCTTGCTGTACATGGACCTGGACCAGTTCAAGATCGTCAACGACACTTGCGGCCACGCCGCCGGCGACGATCTGCTCAAGCTGCTGGCAGCCTCCTACACCGAGCATGTGCGCGAACGCGACACCCTGGCCCGCATAGGCGGTGACGAATTCGCCCTGATCGTCGAACATTGCGAGGTCCAGGAAGCGCTCGCCGTGGCCCACAAAATTCTCGAGGCCACGCGCAATTTCCGTTATGCCTGCAATGGCCAGATGTTCCAGCTGGGCGTGAGTATTGGCCTGACCCCGATCGACAGCGCCACCACCAGCGTGGAAGACGCCTTGCGGCGCGCCGATCACGCCTGCTACATTGCCAAGGAGCGGGGACGCAACCGGGTGCACGTGCATTACCAGGGCGACCTGGACCTGGCCCAGCGGCGCAGCGACATGCACTGGGTCACGCGCCTGACGCACGCCTTTCAGCACGACCAGCTGCAACTGTATTACCAGCCCATTGTCGCGCTCGACGATGGCGAGACCACCCAGCACTACGAAATTTTGCTGCGGCTGCGCAATGGCAGTGGCACGCCCATCTTGCCGGGCATTTTCCTGCCCGCCGCCGAACGTTACGACGTGATCCTCAAAATCGACCGCTGGGTGCTTGACAGCACATTGGCCTGGCTGGCCGCCCACCCGGACCATCTGGAGCAGCTGGGCACTTGCAGCATCAATCTGTCGCGCCGTTCCCTGGCCGACCCCAGCTTCCACAAGTTTGCCGCCGATCTGATCGACAGCTCCAGCGTGCCCGCCCGAAAACTGTGCTTTGAAATTACGGAGCACGGCGCCATTGCCGACATGCAGAAGACCATCACCTTCATCGAAGCCCTGTCCGCACGCGGCTGCCGCTTTTCACTGGACGACTTCGGCACTGGCATGACCTCCTTCTCCTACCTCAAGCAATTGCCCGTCAACTTCATCAAGATCGACGGTTCCTTCGTGCAAATGATGTCGTCCAGCCCGGTCGACTACGAAATGGTGCGCTTTACCAACGATATCAGTCACATGATGGGGCGCAAAACCATTGCCGAATACGTCAGTGACCCGCATATCCTGGCGCGCCTGCGGGAAATCGGGGTCGACTTCGCCCAAGGCAATTGCATCGGCAAGCCCCGGCCGCTGGCGATGTAGCGCGCGGCAAGTGCGTCCCTTGCCGGATCGGTATATATTGGAGGCACCTTGTGCGAATGTGCCCTCAGCCGGAGGTTTCAGCATGCAACACGGTCCTACCCCCGCCCCTGCCGCCGCCGTGGCCGAGCTGCCCTTCCTGACGCTGTGGTACCGCTTTCTGTTTTTCGGCTGGCTGTTTCGCGACCTGAATGCCGCGCGCGACCTGTATGAGCGCCATGCGGCGTTGCAGCACAACCGCCGCATGTGCCGCTATCTGCCCACCTACCTGCGGCGCTGGTCGTTCCTGACCTGCGCCGACTTCGCCCTGGGCCTGCTGTTTGAACGGGCCATGCAGGCCAGCTTGCTCTCGGCCTGGTTCTTCACCTGGTCCTGCGTCACCCTGACCGGCATGGTGGTCATTACCGTGGCCTGGGCCTTGCTGGCCAATGCGCGCCTGCCTTAGTCGATCTCAGGCTTGGCGATAAGGCGTGGCGTCGAGTGCCGTGCCGGCAGCGTCGAAACGGCGCGCTACCGCAATCTGCGTCACGCCCAGCGTGGCCAGCGCATCGGCGATATCGTCCACTTCATCCTGCAAGTCCGCTGCCAGGTCCAGCGCTTTATCGGCGCTGGCCAGCACGGCGCCGTCGCTGCCCAGCAGCTGGACGCGCATTTGCATCACATGGTCCGCATCGGCCGGGCCAACCACCGCCTGCACCTGCGCGCCGGGGCCGGCGGCCTCGATGGCGGCGCCCAGGGTCGCCATCATTTGCAGCATGGCCAGTTCCGTCATGCCTTGTTCGCGCGCACCGAAAAACAGGTCCTGGTACAGGAAATGCAAGTCCAGCGCGCCTGGCTGGGTGCGCAGACAGCGTTGAATCAGCCCACTGGCTGCCTCGGTCCAGGCGCGGTAGCGCCCCATGCGTGCCTCGAACCAGGCATCGGCTGCGGCTTCATCGGCCGGCACTTGATAAAACGGGTCGTCCTCGCGCTTGTAGGCAAAGCCCACCAGAAAGCGCAATTCAACGGCCTTGTCGTGCGGCCCGAACGGCGACGCGGCCCAGCCGCTGATGCTCGCCTCCAGTGCCGGCGCAGCGACCAGCTTGCGCTCTGTCATGACCGCGGCCGCGTCGCGCACCATCTCGCCCAGCTGCGTGTAGCTGATGCGCGCCATTTCCTCGGCATCGAAGGCATGGCTGATCAGGACCACCTTGGCCTGGGGGCTCTCGAGTCCGGCCTGCTTGAAACTGTCGATCAACGCGCTGAAGGCTTCGCTGTCCTGAAACGTGTCGGCCTGGCGCAAGCCACCCTGGCTATGCACAAACAGGGGCACGGCAAAGGCATTGATTTCCATGGCCGGCGTGCCTTCCTTGCGCAGCACCAGCGTTGCGCTGGCTTCCTCGATCTGGCCTTTCAGTAATTGATAGGCGCCCAGATCGGTGTCGCGCGCCGCCTCGATGGCGCCGTACAAGAGATCATCGTCTTTCTTGCGCAGGGCATTGCGCAGCAGCTTGCGCAACTCCGCTTGCTGGGCCGCGCTGTCGGTCT
The DNA here is from genome assembly GCF_900129765.1 of Massilia sp. CF038. Lineage (GTDB taxonomy): Bacteria > Pseudomonadota > Gammaproteobacteria > Burkholderiales > Burkholderiaceae_D > Telluria_A. Next base: position 2,014,969 of record NZ_FQWU01000001.1, on the reverse strand, counting down.
CGTCATCTGCATCGGTATGCTCCTGTTCGGACATGGCAAGCGCCAGCTCGGCCAGGCGCAGTGCCAGGGCTTCTTCCTCTTCGGCGGGATTGTGCGATTTGCGGGGGACGGGACGCTTATTTTTGGGCATGGCATGGTGGGGGAAAGGCTGCAATCCCGCCATGGTAACAAATGGCAGGCCACCAGCCGCTAAAAAATGCGCGTCGAGCAAGACAACAGCTGGCCCAAGCTGTGCATAATGCTGGTACCACCGTCATGACAGGAATCCCATGCTCAACCGCTATTTCAAGCTGGCCGAGAACGGCACCGATGTGCGCACCGAAGTGGTGGCCGGCCTGACCACCTTCCTGACCATGGCCTACATCATCTTCGTCAACCCCACCATTCTGGGCGATGCCGGCATGCCGCGCGACGCGGTGTTCGTCGCCACCTGTCTTGCTGCTGCGCTGGGCTCGATGATCATGGGCCTGTATGCCAACTACCCCATCGGCATGGCGCCAGGCATGGGCTTGAATGCGTATTTTGCCTACGCGGTCGTGCTGGGGATGGGCATGCCGTGGCAGTCGGCCCTGGGAGCGGTCTTCATTTCCGGCTGCATGTTCTTGCTGGTAAGCGTGCTGGGTTTGCGCGCCATGATTGTTCAGGGCATCCCGCCAGCGCTGCGCAGCGCCATCACGGTCGGGATCGGCTTGTTTCTTGCCCTGATTGCCCTCAAAAACGCCGGCATTGTCAAAGCCCATCCCGTCACCATGGTCACCGCTGGCGACCTGCACGCGCCGGCCGCCCTGATGGCCATTGTCGGCTTTCTGCTCACCATCGCACTGGACCGCTTGAGAGTGAGCGGCGCGATTCTGATCGGTATCGCCGTGGTCACCCTGCTCAGCATCCTGTTTGGCGGCAACCAGGTGCGGCAGCTGGTGTCGCTGCCACCGTCGCTCGCACCCACCTTCTTGCAGCTCGACATCAAGGGTGCCCTGTCCTCGGGCTTTCTGAACGTGGTACTGGTGTTCTTTCTGGTCGAACTGTTCGATGCGACAGGGACATTGATGGGTGTGGCCAGCCGCGCCGGATTACTGGTGGAAGGCAAGATGCCTCGCCTGAACAAGGCTTTGCTTGCCGATAGCGGCGCCATCATTGCGGGCGCCGCGCTGGGCACCTCGAGCACCACTGCCTATATCGAAAGCGCGGCTGGCGTGCAGGCTGGCGGGCGTACCGGACTGACTGCCATTGTGGTGGCGCTGCTGTTTCTGGCCTGCCTGTTCTGTGCGCCGCTGGCCGCGGTGGTGCCGCCGTATGCCACCGCGCCCGCGCTGCTGTTTGTTGCCTGCCTGATGCTGCGCGAACTGAGCCAGATCGACTGGGAAGAAACCACCGATTCCGTGCCTGCCGCCATCACCGTGCTGGTCATTCCTTTCACGTATTCCATTGCCGAAGGGATTGGTTTCGGCTTTATCGCCTATGCCGCGCTCAAGTTGCTGACTGGCCAGGTGCGCCAGGTTGCGCCCATCATCTGGGTGATCGCCGCTGCGTTTCTGTCCAAGTTCATTTACGTGGGGGCCTGAACGGAACGGCGCCTGCGTGGGGTAACGAACAGATAAGCGCTCCGCAATTGCCCAGACTGGGGGCAATGAATCTTGGGAGCACGACATGAAACAGCCAGCCGCCACCCGCGCCATCCTTCTCGCCAGCATCCTGTTTGCAGGCAGCGCCTACGCCAGCGACATCAACAAATGTGTCACGCCTTCCGGCTCCGTGACCTTGACCGATGCGCCCTGCCCCAGTGGCGCCGAGACGGTCAAGGTGATCAGCACCGCGGCCGAGCTGGACGAATCGAATCTGGCACCAACGCAGGCAATTGTGACCCCGCAGCGCTTCACGATCGGGCGCCTGCCACCGCGCTTTACGCCACTGAGCATCAAAATGCGCCCAACACGTGCCATGGCACTCGATGTTGCAACGCTGCGCGCAGCGCGCGCCAATTTGCATTTGCTCGACAACGCCACCTACAGCGTGCGCGCGCAACGCCTTGTCTCGCTCAATTGATTCGATGAGGGCCGAGCCCGCAACCGGCGCGCTGCCGGCCGCCCCTGCCCCGGCCGTGGCCCGTGCCGCGGGCTTGCGTTATGTGAACGATGAAGCCAAGGGCATCACGCGCCAGCGCAAGGGCGACGCATTTCGCTATCTGGATGCGGACGGCAAACCGCTCAAGGATGAAGACACACTGGCCCGCATCAAGTCGCTGGCGATTCCGCCCGCATGGACCGATGTCTGGATCTGCCCGCGCGACAACGGCCACCTGCAAGCCACCGGGCGCGATGCCCGCGGTCGCAAGCAATACCGCTACCATCCCAAGTGGCGCCAGACGCGCGATGAAGTCAAATACGAACGCATGATCAGCTTCGGTAAAGCGCTGCCCGCCATCCGCGCCCAGGTGGAGGCCGATCTGGCCCGCCCTGGCTTGCCACGCGAAAAAATCTTGGCGACCATCGTCTACCTGCTGCAAGCCACCATGATGCGCATTGGCAATGAGGAATATGCCCGCACCAACCGCTCCTTTGGCCTCACTACGCTGCGCGTGCGCCACGTGCGGGTGGATGGCAGTGCGGTCCAGTTCCGCTTCCGCGGCAAGAGCGGTGTATTCCATGACGTTACCGTGGAAGACAAGCGCGTGGCGCGCATCATTGCACGCGTGCGCGACCTGCCGGGCCAGGAACTGTTCCAGTACGTGGACGACGACGGCGTGCGCCACGCCATCGACTCCTCCGACGTCAACGACTATCTGCGCGACATCAGCGGTGAAGATTACACCGCCAAAGATTTCCGCACCTGGTCCGGCACCGTGCTGGCGGCGCTGGCGCTGATTGAATTCGAAAAATACGATTCCGAAGCACAGGCAAAAAAGAACATCCTGCGCGCCATTGAATCGGTGGCCGAACGGCTTGGCAACACGCCTTCCATTTGCCGCAAGTGCTATGTGCACCCGGCCGTGATTGCCGCCTATCTGGATGGCACCATCCTCGAGGCATTGCGCGTCCGTGCCCGCGACGAAATCGCCCATGACTTGCACGCGCTGTCACCCGAAGAAGCCGCCGTGGTCGCGTTGCTGCAGCAGCGCCTGCAGGACGGCGTCGCGCCTGCATCGGCAAAAAAACGCCCGCCCAAGCGCAAGCTGCACTAATGCTGAAAGGCGCCGATGTCGAACCCGGCGCCGGCATTGCGCGGCTTGCCCTCGAAGTCGGTACTGTCGGCCTGGGCCGGTGTCGCCTTGCCGATGGCCGGTGACAGGCGCTGCAGGCGCAGATTCGGGCGCGCACTGCGGCCGTCGGCCACGAACAATGGCGCCGCGCTGACGGTATCGTTGTGGCGCAAGCCGTTTTTCAGATGCCAGTCATACCTGCTGTTCTGGTACACGAGGTTGTTGCGGTAGCTATTGTTGGGCCCCGTTTTCCCTTGCTCGGAAATACCCATCCGGTTGTCATACACGATGTTGCTGTAGACGGCGGTGCGGTCATTGGGCCCCTTGGTCCGATAAAAATTGCCACCGCCGACGATGATGCCCGTATTCGACGCCGTCACCGTGTTATTGGTGATGATCACATCATGGGCGTCGTGCCAGAGATGTATTCCCGCCTCGGCGACACGGTAAATTGCATTGTTTTTGACCTCGCCGGAAGTGCTGACGTAAATGCCTTGTACAAAGCGGCAGCCCGGCACGCCGATATCGTGCACCAGGTTGGCCAGGACCGACGACGCCACGCCGCCATAGTAACTGTCGACCCCGATCGCGGCGCCACCGGCTGGCGTGCAGCCGCTCTGGGCCAGGTGGTGTACGTGGTTGTTGCGGATTACGACATGCGAGCCGCCACTGTAGATCCCCAGCGTCCAGCGTTTGCCACCCTGGTAATTGCTGCCATCGACCTCGAAGCCGACAATATCGACGTCACTGCCGCGATTGTCCCAGGCCGTCTTGTTGGGGGAGTTTTTGGGCGGAACGATTTTCGCGCCCCAGCGCTGCGCCGACACAAAAACAATGCGCGCATCGGGCCGTCCGCTTTGCCTGCTGCGCACACCACCTTGATAAGTGCCCGCTGCCACCAGCACCCGGGTGCCGGGCGTTGCCGCGCGCACAGCGCGGGCCAGCGAACGAAAGGGACGGCTTGCCGTGCCCGGATTGGCATCGTCACCCTTGGGCGACACATGCAGGGTGGAAGCCGGCGCGGCCGCGTCGCCTTTTGCCGTCAGCGCGGGCCCATAGCCCTGCAGCACGAAGTCGCCAGGATCGGCGGCCCCGTCACCAGACGCATCGGCCGCCGCGTCGTCTTCGGCGACGGCGTCGCTCTCGGTTGTGGCCAGCAACACCGGCGCCGGTGCGCTGTCCGGCCCTGGCTCGGGCACAGCAGCGCCGCCACATGCGGTCAGCGTTGCGGCCGTCATCATCATGCATAACATTGCTTGTTTCATTGTGATGTCCTTATTGGTATGGTGGAGAACTCAGCCATACCTAGACAGGCGGACCGTTCAATAAGTTCGATCGACAGTCCCGCGTCCGCGTCATGCCCCGGTCATCTTGCGTCACTAGAATTCCCGCGTGATCAATCAACCGTGGACAATCTGCATGAAAATTTCAAACAAGCCGGCAACGCTGGCCGCTGCCTGTGGCACTGCGCTGATGCTGGCTGCATGTGGCGGCGACAACAAGCAAGCCCCTGCCACGCTCGACGGCCAGCCGCCCATTGTGGTGGCGCACCGCGGCGCTGGCGGCTACCTGCCGGAAGAAACCGTGGAAGCCTATGCCATGGCGATCGAGATGGGCGCCGATGCCATCGAGCCGGATGTGATTTCCACCAAAGACGGGGTGCTGATTGCGCGCCACGATCCCAACCTCGTCTACAGCACCGATGTGGCCAGCCATCCAGAATTTGCCAGCCGCAAACGTACCCTGAGTGTGGACGGCGAGGTACAGGAAGGCTGGTTTGCCGGCGACTTCACGCTGGCGGAAATCAAGACCCTGGGCGGCATCTCGACCGACGCGGAACGCCCGCAGCAATTTAATGGCCGCTATAAAATTGCCACCATCGAAGAAGTGATCAAGATGATCAAGGCCAGTGGACGCCCCATCGCGCTGTACCCGGAAACCAAGAACCCCACCTTCCACCGCCAGCAAGGCTTGCCGCTCGAAGAAAAATTGCTGGCCTTGTTGAGCGCAGCGGGCTGGACCACGCGCTCGGCGCCCGTGTATGTGCAATCGTTCGAGCCGTCGAGCCTGAAGCGCATGCGCGCCAGTGGCAGCACCTTGAAAATGATCCAGCTGATCGATGCCGACGACGTCGACCTCAAAACTGGCGCCTTGAGCTACGCCGCGCCCTACGATCAGCCGTATGACTGGAAGCTGGCCGGCGACAAGCGCCTGTTCAGCGCCATGGTCACGCCAGCCGGTCTGGCCGAAATCAAGAGTTATGCCGACGGCATTGGTCCCTGGAAGCGCTACATCGTCAGCATCAAGGCGACCCTGGGCGCAGACGGCAAGCCGGCCGACATCAATGGCGACGGTAAAGTCAACGAAGCCGACACCGCCACGCTGGCGCCATCGACCCTGGTTGCCGATGCGCACAAAGCAGGCTTGTTCGTGCACCCTTACACCTTCCGTAACGAAAAGCGGCGCCTGGCGGCGGACTACAAAGGGGAGCCGAAGAACGAGTACAAGCAGTTCTACGAGATTGGCGTGGATGGGGTGTTCAGCGACTTTGCCGACACCGCCCTGACGGCGCGCGCCGAATTCTTGCAGGCGCGCGGTTATTGATCAGCGCAGGCGCGCCAGACTTACTTGGTGTGCCCGCTTGCCAGCTGCAGCATGGGCGGTTCGGTCAGCTGCGACACCACGCTGGGTGGATGTTTGAGCGGCCCCGCATGCACTGGCCTTGATGGCGCAGGGGCACGCAATGGCTCGTCGGCAGTACTGACCGCACTCGGTGCACGTCCCTCTTTTGGTGGCGGCGGGTAAAAGAACGTACCCCAGACGATTGCGACGCAAACGCTGCCGACGGCAAAGGAAACGGTGGCCATGATGGAGTGCCCTGACGCGATAAAAGGAAGTGGGAAAAGTGTCGCTGTGATATTGCTTCAAATCAATAAGACTGCGCAATATGACAATTATAATGCAAATAGGATAATCAGCGAAGCGATTCGCAGCGCTGTCCCTTAAACGCCACGTTGCCTTACTGCAAGCTACTTTTTCTCGATTTTGGCATGCAAGCCACTCACGGCCATCAGTGCTGCCGAGCCATACAGCTTGTGGTATTCGCCCACCATTTCGCCACTCACGATCACGGGATCGCTGGCAGTCCACGCTTTTGCCTCGTCCACATCTGCCGTGGCGAACACATACATGCCGCGCCAGCCATCGTTGCTCTCAAATGGACCGGCGAATGCCAGCTTTTGTTCCCGCGCCAGGCGGCCGATATTGGCGAAATGACCCTCGAACATTTTCTTGCGCGCGGCCGGGTCGGTCACCTTGTTGGGGCCGGTCTTGAGGATCACCAGCACATAGTTGCGCATGCCGCGTTCGTCTGCACCAAGGCTGGTGGCCAGGCCAGCATCGTAGACGGGTTTTACCGCCGCCGGGTCGGCATCGGCGGCCAGCAGCGACAGCGGCAGCATGGCAAGGACGGCAAAGGCGGCGGCGCGACGCAGCATGGCAGAGCTCCTGACAGGGAAAGGATGTCGATTGTTACATATTTTGCAGCTTGAACCAATGCATCTATTTGCTAATATGAACACATTGAATGGCTGATCCGAACGCCCGATGCGCCTGTCCATCGACACAGTACCCACTCCCATTGACCGGTATGCTGCACCCGGCCAGGCCACTGCGCGCCCGGCAACCGCCAGTGACACCCCAGCCGCCGCCAGCAGCAGCGTGGCGCTGAGCGCCGAAGCGCTGGCACTGATTGCCAAACTCAAGGCGCGCGACACCCAGGTGCGCCAGCACGAACAGGCCCACCTTGCCGCCGCTGGCGGCCTGGCCACCTCCGGCGCCACCTACAGCTACCAGCGTGGCCCGGACGGCGTCAACTATGCGGTGGGCGGCGAAGTGCGCATCGATACCTCGGCCGGCAGCACGCCGCAGGACACCATTGCCCGCGCCCAGGCCATCATTGCTGCCGCCCTGGCGCCGGCCGATCCTTCCGGCGCCGATCGTGCGGTCGCAGCACAGGCGCAGCAAATGGCCGCGCAGGCGCGTGCGCAACTGCTGCAGCAAACCGGCGCGGCGCCGCAAGCGGCCGTGCGCCGCGCCTACAGCCAGGACACCCCTAGCGCATCGGCCATCGACGTCACGGCTTGAACGTCACCAGCCCTGCGCCTTGAGCGCCTCGATTTCGGTATCGCCATCGTCCACCAGGCGTGCCCAGCCGTCAAACCGCCCCAGGCCCAGCGAACGCGCCATCGACAGCAGCAGGCTCTGACCGGGATCGGCGCTGGCAGGCTGCAATGCGTAGACCGGATCGCTGTACGCCGCTTCCGGGGTGACAATGGTCCAGCCCATCGCCTTGAACTGCGCAATGACGTCATCGAGCCAGAGCGCATTGATCAGGTTATGGTGCATCAGCATGACCTGTGCAATGTCGCGCCCCTGCAAACGCTGGCCCAGCTCCCGATAGGCCAGCGCGCGCTGGCGAATGTGCGACAGATACATGCGCTTGATGGGTGCCAGGTCGGCCTGGGGATTTTTGGCCAGTACCTCGAGCAGCTTTTCTTCCAGGCGCCAGTCGCTGGTGTCAAGCGAGACGTAGGCGTTGCGGTAGCCTTGCGCGCTCAGAAACTGGCGCATGCCGTCACGCTTGTCCTTGGTGTGTCCCTCGCGCAGATAGGTGTAGCGGAACCATTTGCGGTAGCCTGGCATGGTCCGGATGACAGCGTCGCAGTCCAGCACTTCCTGCTGATACTGGGCCAGGCTCACACTGTCGCTGTTCAAATCCGGATGCGTCATGGTGTGGTTGCCGATTGCGTGGCCAGCCTCGCCCCAGGCCCGCACCAGCGCCTTGCCTTCGGCGCCGGTGGCGCCATTGGCTGCCGTGACAAACAAGGCTGCCTTGACCTGGTGCCTGGCCAGCGCCGCCAGCATGGCCGCATTACGCTGCGGTGCGCTTAGCCGTGGCAACGCCAGCATGTTGGGCGCGTCATCGAAAGTGAACGCGACAGATTGTGCATGGGCTGCAGCGGCACTGCACAGCGCCATCAAAATGGACAGAAATCGGATCATGGGAACAGGGCGGAAGTTGGGAGCGGCCAGCCTATCACAGTGGCGCCGTGTTAGGATTGGTGCCCCCGAAAAACCGCATCCCGCCATGACTGACCGCCTCCAGACTTTCGCCCACCACTGGCTGACCGCACCTGTCGTCAAGCTGCTTGGTCTTCCCCGTCCGCCCTTCCTGGGACGCACGGCCGGGCCGTTTGCCGCGCAAGCGCTGTCAGGGCGCAAGGCCTTGCTGCTGCAAGGTGCCAAGGGCTACGCGGCAGAGACGCTGCGCCAGATTCTCGCTGGCGCCGGCGCCACCATACTGAGCCCGGCCGACGGCGGCGCACCCGACATCGTCGTACTCGATGCCAGCGGCTGCATGAATGCACAAGCTTGCCGCGACGCTTACGCCTTGCTGCACCCCGTGATTGGATCGCTGGCCAGCAATGCCCGCGTGCTGCTGGTGGGTGCTCCACCGGCGCAGGCGCCCAGCGCGGCCGCTGCCGGCGCTCTGGAAGGCTTTACCCGTTCGCTGGCCAAGGAAGTCGGCAGATACGGCGCCACCGCCAACCTGGTCCAGGTGGCGCCGGACGCGCTCGCGCGGATGGACTGGATCGTGCGATTTTTCTGCGGCCACCACAGCACCTATATCAGTGGTCAGGTGCTGCGTCCCCATGCCCTTGCCCGCGTGCCTGCCGCGCAGCCGCAGGCGGCCACGCTGGCGGGCAAGGTCGCCCTGGTGACCGGCAGCGCGCGCGGCATCGGCCGTGCCACCGCGGTGCGCCTGGCGCAGGAAGGCGCTACCGTCATCTGCGCCGATCTGGCCGCAGCCGGCGCAGAACTGGACGCCTTGTGCACGCAGATTGGCGGCGTCGCGCTGCAGCTCGATATTGCCGCGCCGGACACACCGGCCCAGGTGCAGCAGTTTTGTCAGAGCCGCTTCGGGGGACTCGACATCGTCGTTCATAACGCCGGCATCACGCGCGACCGCACCCTGGCCCGCATGTCAGCCTCGGAATGGGATGCCGTGATGGCCGTCAATCTAGAAGCGGTACTGCGCCTGACCGACGCCCTGCTGCAGCACGGCACACTGCGCGATGAGGGCCGCATTGTCTGCCTGTCGTCCACCAGCGCCATTGCCGGCAACTTTGGCCAGACCAACTACGCCTGCGCCAAGTCGGCCATCATTGCCTGGGTGGCGGCCAGCGCCGCAGCACTGGCTGCGCGCGGCATCACGATCAATGCCCTGGCGCCCGGTTTCATCGATACCGCCATGACGCGCAAGATGCCCTTCACGACGCGCGAAGCGGGCCGCCGTCTCAATGCGCTGCGCCAGGCCGGCTTGCCCGAGGACGTGGCCAATGCGGTTGCTTTTCTGAGCGCACCAGGCGCCTCGAGCCTGAGCGGCGCGGTGCTGCGCGTGTGCGGCCAATCCATCGTGGGCGCCTGATATCAGGCTTTTTGCATCGCCAGCAAGTAGCCCACGCCAGTAAAGCGGTGCAGCTTGAAGCGTTGCGTGAATGGGTTGTAGCCCAAGCCGCGCTGTTCCACCAGGCGCAGGCTGGCCGCACTGGCCATGGCGCCCAATTCGGCCGGTGTGATGAAGCGCTGGTACTGGTGGGTACCGCGCGGCAGCAGGCGCAGCACGTACTCAACCCCGACAATGGCCAGCAAAAAACTGAGCGAATTGCGATTGATGGTTGAAAAAAACACCCAGCCGCCCGGTTTGGTCATGGCTGCGCACGCCGCCACCACCGCCGCCGGTTGCGGCACATGCTCGAGCATTTCCATGCAGGTGATGACGTCATACTGGCCGCCATGACCGGCGGCCCAGTCTTCAGCATTGCTGTGTGCATAGGCCAAGGCCAGTTTCTGCCCTTCGGCATGCGCCTGCGCGATGCGCAGCGGCTGGTCCGCCAGATCGATCCCCGTGACGGCCGCCCCGCGCCTGGCCATGGACTCGGCCAGAATGCCGCCGCCACAGCCCACGTCCAGCACGGCTTTGCCTGCCAGTCCGGTCAGCTTGTCAATCCAGTTCAGCCGATGCGGATTGATGCGGTGCAGGGGCTTGAATTCTGATTTCTCATCCCACCAGCGGGCGGCCAGCGCATTGAAGCGGGCCAGTTCGGCAGGGTCTGCGTTGCTTGCTGCGGTGATGTGTTCCACAATTGCTTCCTTGAAGTGATGAATCGGGTTACCAGTTGCCGCGCGCGCGGTTCCAGCGATACAGGCAGCGAGCCACCAGCTTGTAGAGTGGGCCAGTCAGCCAGCCGAGCCGGGCAATCAGCGTGGCAAGCCAGCGCTGCCCCCGCGTTTGCACCCACAGCGCCGCGAAGGCCTGGTCGCCCACCTGCATGTGGCCCTGCGCGTCGCGCACGTGCAGCCGTTCACGCAGTGTTTCAAGATCGATACCCAGAGCAGCTGCGACTTCAGGCCGCGCGTTGACGTCGATAAAATCGACCTTGGCCACATCCATGCGCGCGCGCTGGTAGCAAATCCCCGCATCGCACACGGGACAGGCGCTGTTGTAATAGACCGTGGTGCTAGCGGTGCCGGGTGTCTTGTCGTCCATGAAGTCACTATACACCATACTTAGCTAACTAGCTAATTAACTAAGTGCGATTTGATGGTGTATGATGCGGTTCCGCCCCTTACCTCAAACGGCCCTGCCTCATGGATCAAATATTTGCCGCGCTGGCGTCCGCCCCGCGCCGAAAAATCCTCGCCTACCTGTCGGAAGCGGAATTGTCAGCGGGCGAAATTGCCGAACGTTTCGAGATGACCAAGCCATCGCTGTCGAAACACCTGAAGATTCTGGAGTCGGCCGGCCTGATTGCCAGCGACAAGCGTGGTCAGTTCGTGTTCTATCGTCTGCAATCGGACAACCTGGCCAACACGCTGGCCTCGTTCATGCAGGCGGTGTGTCCGGTGTCACAGGGACTCAAGCGGGAAAGCCGCACGCTGGCCGCGCGCAAAAAGTCGCAGCCGTAACCGAACTGGGGCAGCAGACGCTGCCCCGTGCACATCACGGTGCGAAGAACGTGACGGAGTACTGGAAGTTTTTCGCTTGGCCAGCGACGATCACATTGTTGATCTGTACGTTCAACTTGGTGTCCGACGGTCCGCGATCCCATTGCGTGGCTGCGGCAGTCAGCTTCCAGCTGAAGGTGTTGTCGCCATAGCCGTTGGGCAGCTGAGAAACACTGCCCAGTGCCAGTGACTGGTTCTTGTCATCGGTCATCGTCACTGTCGCCTTGCTGAAATCGGCGCCCGGCACCGAGAAGCTCCACGGATGGAGGGGATCGGCAACACGGTTGGTGCGCGGCACAAAACCAGGCGATGGCCAGGCCACGCCGTTGGTGGTCGCGCTCGGTGGTGCAGTGACTTCGTTGCCGAACACCCACAAATCATTGGCACGTGGCGTATCGCCGGTCCCGACTTGCCCAAGGCGGGAATACAGCACCCAGCGCCGGTGTCCCAGGCTCGGGGTGCCGGTGTCGGCCATGTAGGCGTGAATCGCACTCGGTCCGGAATTGCCCAGGGCGAGGTTCGAGCTGCCTGCAGCGGTCGCGCCATCGGCGGTGTAGCAAGCCCAGCTCGTTGGCGGCGAATGGCTCAGGCTGTTGTTCGCGTCCATCATCAGCGCGGCCTCCTGCGCTTTGAGCGAGTTGGCGGCATTGAGCGTCACATTGCCGGGCAAACCGGCGAGCAAACGGAAGTTGTTTACGGTACGCACCACGGCTGCCTTGTAGGCATCGGACGTCTTGCCTGCCGAGCAGCCGGATACGGCCCCGGTCCATTCGATCGGTACCGAGAACGCGGGCAGCATGGTGCTGTTGTAAAACAGCTGCACAGAGGCCCGGTCAGCGGTGTTCAGGACGCCAGCGGGCGTCGGGGTCGGTGTCGGGGTCGGCGTTGGCGTCGGTGCCGGCCCTGGCGCAGGGATAGCGCCGGCCGGCTTGTCGTCACCGCCGCTGCCACAAGCGGCCAGGGTGGCCACGGCCAGGGCCATTACTACATTGCGCACCAGTGCAGGGGCTGCATTCTTCGTCATGTTCTACCTTTGGAATTCAATCGTTGCAGACGGTTGCACGTGCTTCTTGCAACCCTGGAGCAAGCCCGCCTCGATCTGATGCCATCGACATGACGTTATGCCGGCCGTATTATCGCCCAGCAATGCCGCCTTTGCCAAACTATCTACCTTGCAGTATTAGAATGTAAATACTAATTAAAATAACGATAACATCGGCTAACAGCAGCGAATTCACTAGCGCCGCCCTGCCCGCGTCGCCACGTCCACCCACACCGCCAGCGTCAGAATCAAGCCTTTGACGATCATTTGCCAGTAACTGTCGACGTCCATCATGGACATGCCGTTGTCCAGGCTGGCCATGACCAGGGCGCCGATCAAGGCGCCGTAGACGGTGCCGTAACCGCCACGCATCGACGTGCCGCCGATAAAGCATGCGGCAATGACATCGAGTTCGCCCGAGGTGCCGGCCGACGGCGACCCGGCAGCCAGGCGCGCAGTATTGATCAAGCCAGCCAGCGCGCACATCAGTCCCATCAGCCCGAAAATCCACAGCTTCACGGCGCGCACATTCACACCGGACAAGCGCGTTGCCTCCATATTGCTGCCGACAGCGTAGATGCGGCGGCCAAACACCGTCTGCGACGCCAGATAACTGAAGATTCCCAGCAGAAGCAACAGCAACAGCACCGGCAGCGGGATTCCCTCATACGTATTGAGTGTGCGCACAAAAGCGAACAAGACGGCAGCAATGGCGGCCAGTTTCACGCCATCACGCCAGAGCGGCGGCACGGGCAAGCTGTGGCGCGCGAGGTTGCCGCGCTGACGCCAGGTCAGCCCGACTGCGAGGATGAACAGCACAATGCCCAGGCCGATTCCCAGGGACGGTGACAGATAACCCTGGCCCAGAAACACCATATTGTCCGACACCGGCGCCACCGTCGTGCCCCCGGTAATGCCCAGCACCACGCCACGATAGGCCAGCATGCCACCCAGCCCGACAATGAAAGAAGGAATACCCGCATACGCCACCAGCAAGCCATTGAACAGGCCCAGCACCAGGCCGCAGGCCAGCACCAGGAACACGATCAGCGGCAAGGGCAAATGGTGACTGACATCGAGCACGGCGGCAGCCCCGCCCAACAAACCAAGCAGCGAGCCAACCGACAAGTCGATCTCGCCGGCGATGATGACAAACACCATTCCGCACGCCAGAATGCCGGTGATCGCCATCTGCCGCATCAAGTTGGACAGGTTGCGCGCCGAGGTGAAACCGCCCTCGGTTTGCCAGCTGAAGAACAGCCAGATCAACGCAATGGCGCCCAGCAGCGCCAGGATTTTGTATTCAGTAAACAGCTGCTTGAATTTGACTTGGTTCATTGTGCAATTCTTGGGTAATCGATTCAATGCGCCAGCGCGGCCGCCAGCACGGTTTCCTGTGTCAGGCCGTCATTGATGAAGTCGCCTCGCAGCTTGCCCTCACCCATCACCAGCACCCGGTCAGAGATGCCCAGCACTTCGGCCAGTTCGGACGACACCATGATGATGGCCATGCCCTGCGTGGCCAGCTCGAACATCAGTTGGTAGATTTCGTATTTGGCACCCACGTCGACACCGCGCGTGGGTTCGTCCAGGATCAGCACCGCTGGCTGACTGAGCAGCATTTTCGACAGCACCACTTTTTGCTGATTCCCGCCCGACAGGCTGGTGATCGGCAAGAAGGGACTGGCCGCGCGCACCCCAAACCGGGTCATCTGCGCCTGCACGGTGGCCAGTTCCGCCTCGCTGTCGATCCGTCCCAGACGCGAAAACCTCTGGAGCACCGTGAGCGTCATGTTCTGCGCCAGCGTCAGATCCGGCACGATGCCGTGCTGCTTGCGCTCTTCCGGCACCAGCGCCAGCCCCGCGCGAATTGCCTGGTACGGCGTGCCCACATCGATCTGCTTGCCATGGAGCCAGACCTGCGCTTCCGAGCGCCCAGGATAAGCGCCAAACAGGGCCGACACCAGCTCGGTGCGCCCTGCCCCCACCAGTCCGGCAATGCCGACAATTTCGCCTTTACGCAGCGTGAAGGACACATTATCGACTCGCTTGCGCTGCGGCTTGTCGACGTCGTAACAGCTGACGTTGCGCGCCTCGAACAGCACCTCGCCCAGCGCCCGCGTCTGACGCGGGTACAACTGGTGCATTTCGCGCCCGACCATTTGCGTGATGATGCTTGCCACGTCCAGCTGCGCCATCGGCGTGGTGGCAATATGGCGTCCGTCGCGGATCACCGCCACCGTGTCGCAGATGGCTGCGACCTCTTCCAGCTTGTGCGAAATGTAGATGCAGGCGACGCCTCGTGCCTTGAGCGAGCGGACAATATCGAGCAGCACTGCGATCTCGGATGCGCTCAGCGACGCGGTCGGCTCGTCCAGGATCAGCAGACGCGCATTCTTGTTGAGCGCCTTGGCAATTTCGATCAGTTGCTGATGGCCGCCGCCATAGTGCAGGACCGGCAGCGCCACGTTCACGTCGGTGAGGCCAAGTTCGGCCAGCAGTGCGCTGGCGCGGCGGTGCATGGCCGGGTAATCCATGCGCCCGCCGGGCAAGGTCAGCTCATGCCCGAGAAACAGGTTTTCAGTCACGGACAAAGCCGGCACCAGCATCAGTTCCTGGTGAATGATGACAATCCCAGCGGCCTCGGTGGCGCGAATCGATGCTGCCTGCAGGGGTGTGCCGTCCCACAGGATCTCGCCGTCCCAGCTGCCGTGCGGGTACACGGCTGACAGCACCTTCATCAGGGTCGACTTGCCGGCGCCGTTTTCGCCGCACAGACCAAGGCATTCGCCCGGTCTGATCTTGATATCGATCCCGTCAAGCGCACGAACACCGCCGAACTGCTTGACGATGCCCTTCATTTCCAACAGGTAGTCGGACACCGGCTATTTACCCGCGATCTGGGCGCTGGTGTAAAACCCGTCGCTCACGAGCAGATTGATATTCGCCTTGGTCAGCATGGTCGGCTTGAGCAGCAGGGTGTCGACCTTCTTGAAGCCATTGTCATACTGGGCATTGAAGGCTGGCTTTTGGTTGCGCACCAGTTGCACCGACAGCTTGGCCGCTTCGCCTGCAAGCAGCTTGAGCGGCTTGTACACCGTCATGGCCTGGGTGCCCGCCAGCACCCGCCTGACCGCTGCCAGGTCGGCATCCTGACCGGAGACCGCCACTTTGCCGCTCAGCTTTTGCGCTGCCAGCGCCTGAATCGCACCACCTGCAATGGTGTCATTCGAGGCGACAATGGCGTCGATCTTGTTGCCGCTGGCGGTGAGCGCGTTCTCCACAATGGCCAGCGCTTCGGACGGGCTCCATTCCTTGACCCACTGCTTGCCAACGACCTTGATGTCGCCCTTGTCGATCAGGGGCTGCAGCACCGCCATCTGGCCTTCGCGCAAAATCTTGGCATTGTTGTCGGTCGGCGCACCGCCCAGCAGGTAGTAATTGCCCTTGGGCTGCACCTGCACCACACCCCTGGCCTGCATTTCGCCCACGGCCTTGTTGTCGAAGGAAATGTAAGCATCCAGGTCCGAATTCAGGGCCAGCCGGTCATACGAGACCACCTTGATCTTGGCCTTCTTGGCTTCCTTGATGGCGTTATTGAGCACAGTGGCGTTGTACGGCACCACGACCAGCACGTCCACACCGCGCGCGATCAGGTTCTCGATCTGCGCGATCTGTTTTTGTTCGCTGGCGTCAGCCGATTGCACGTACACCTTGGCACCCAGCTGCGTGGCGGCGGCGACGAAATAGTCGCGGTCACGCGCCCAGCGCTCGACCCGCAAATCATCAATGGAAAAACCGATCTTGGGATTGGTCGCGTCTGCCTGCGCCTGGGTGCTGCCCAGCAGCAGCATGGCGCCGATGACGGCACTGCGCACGATTTTTTGCATGAGGTCTCCGATTAGAATTGTTTGTAACTGCGCTACAGTGAGCGCTAACAAGGGCATAATATTGCCACAATTCTATCGGCGCGCAGGTTTTTTTACTACATCGAGACAGTGCCCCATCAAGGGCGGTCGAAGTCCTCAATGTTGACGTCCGCATCCGAGGTCGCTACCGGCACACCATTGCGGATCACGAGCGTGACGCCATTGTCCTCATCCCATTGGGCCCGGCAATCGAGCACGCACAGGCGGCTGGCGACTGCAGCCCGCTCGTCGATACGAAAACCCAGCCACTCGACTTTTTGTTCAACGCTGGCGCTGCCATTCTCCAAATAACAGGGATGACGCGGATCGTCCAGCGGAATAGGAATGAAGCGCTGTTTGCCGAACCGGTTTCTGAGGCGCCCAAGCAAACTGGCGGGTGCGCCGCTGTTGCTGCCGCCCTCTTCGCCAAAGCGCACATCCTGGCTGGTTTTCAACGCGTGCTCGCACAGCAGGCCGGTGATCTTGGCCCGTGCCGCGCTGTTCATGGAAAGGATGTCTGCGATGACTCTGGTTGAATAGTCGGAGATTGCCCCTGCCCCTTTCAATTCAATCTGCACCGGAAAATGGCGCTCAAAGGCAGGCACAAACAAATCGATCTGGCCGTACATGTCGGGCGCTTCACCCTGAAAGCGCACCAGCTTGCCGATCTCCTCGCTGGTAGGCAGCGTATGGCGGATGCGGGCCGCCCCCAGAATGCGCTTCAGTGCGCCCAGCAGACGGCTGAAATCGGCCCCTTTGAGTTCGTGCGCAATGCATGCCTCCTGCGCGCCAAGCAAGCGCGCGCCGTCTGCCGAGAACGCAAAGCGCAGCGTGTTGCGCCCCACGTCGACGGCGTCGATGGCGCCGTAGGCCAGCCGTGCATGACCGCATAACTCGGCGCTGAACCCGGTATTGCCGGCGGCGCCGTCAGGGTTGCCGCGCTTGAGAAGAAGGTATTTGCCCTCGCCCGAGGTACGTTCGAGCAGCGCGATGGTAAAAATGCCGTCGACCGGAGAGATCGATATCGCGTGGGCGGTGAAGGAGATGTGCACGATCTGCGTTGTCCGATGCCAGTGGGTCGATGTGGCTATGGCGCTGGCCCAACATCGCCCCGGCACGGGCGAACCCTGCGAGGGCCCTGCCGGCGCGAGGACGATGACGGCGCCCGCGACATTGTATTAAAGTTTCTACAATAGCTCGCAGGCTAACCGTCCTGACCGACTTCGTCAATGCAATAACGGCGACGCGCTGTTATTGCGGCGGGAATGCGTACTTCAGGTTGTACGTTCCGGTGCCCGAATACGACTTCACTTCAAAATAATAGTAGCCGGCCGTACCCGCATAATTGATCGATTCGGTCGAGGTGGGGCCGGTGCTGGAAGCCACCCTGGTCCAGGCACTGCCGGTCCACTTCAGCAGGAACAGCTCAAAGTCAGTGCCGGCCGCGCCAGTCAATTGGCCCGTGATGGTGCCGTTGCCCGCCGTGATATAGCCAGGCGTGGTGTTGGGCGCGTACACCGAGCTGCCGTTGTTCAGCGTGCCGCTCTGGCTTGGCCCGCCGGTGACTGGCGGCGCGTACTTGGCAAACACGGCTTTGACCAGGCGCTCGTTGACGGCGTGCCATGGGTAGCCCAGGGTGCGCATGCGCGAGTTTTCGGTCGGGCGGTATTTGCCGGACGTGCAGTACTGCGCGCCCTGGAAGGTACCCACCGTGCCATTCGGATAACTGCCTGCCGGGGTTGGCACCGGGGTACTGGCGGCAATCAGGTTGCCCCACTTGACGCTGCGCGACCAGACGCGCGACACGTCACCCTCGGTCGGCTCGCTGCTGGTGTTGCAGGTACCGTAGTCGTATTCATCGGCCAGCGCAAAAGCGGTGTGGCCAATTTCGTGCAGTGCCACTTCCACTGACGAGGCATGCATCGACAAGGTCGCCACCGCGCCGCCGGAACCACCGTAGCGGGTCGAGTTGGAGATGACGATCACCACATCGCGCTGGTCTGGCGCCAGCACCGAGCCGACAATATTGAGTACCTTGGTATTGTTCACGCACAGCAGGCGTTCGATGTTGTAGCAGTAGAAGTTGCCATCCATGGCGGTATCGCGATAAATGCCGCGGTCCGGCTCATCCACGCCCGACTGGTTACTGGCCACGTCCACCCGGCGCACGTTCATGCTGCCCCGGTTGGCGGCAAACAGCGGATCGGCCATGAAGCCGTCAATCACTTTTTTCGCGTCAGCGGCCCACTTGCCCATTTCAGCTGCCGTGTAGCCATCGCCCACGAACACATAATCCATTTTGGTCTTGGCCGGACCCGATTCGATGATGGTCGTGGCGGTGGCAGCGGCGGCCAGTGCGGTTGCCATGCCCTGGCTGCGCGCCAGCTTGCCGGCGCCCACCAGCTTGTCGAGGGTGGCGCGGTCGAAACTGGCCGCCGGGCCTGCCGCCGCCATGGTGCGCACGTTGCCACTGGCTGGCTTGGCTGGCAAGACCTCGACACTGGCCACCGCCTTGTCGAACGGCAGCGAGACTTCAAACGCGCCTTCGGCTTGCTTGACGGTCTGCGCCAGATCGACCTTCCCGGTCTTGGGATTGAATACTTCCACGTGACGCTGCTGCATGTTTTGCACAGCGACTTCGTGCAAGATCACGCCCTGGGCATTTTTTGCCACCACACGCCAGTGCTGACCTTCGGCGCGGGCCGGCAAATTGGGCGTCACGCCAAAGGCGCCCACTTCGGCGCGCACCGGCGTAAAGCTGGTGCCACTGCGGCCATCGTTGAAATTCACGCGCAGCGAAATGTTTTCCGCCTGCGCCAGGCCCGCTTGCCCTGCCAGCCCCAGGAACAGCAGTGCCCACATTGGATGTACCTTCATAGAGTCTCCTTGTTTGACTTTATTGATATAGAACAAAGATTGTCTTTTTTATCCGATTCGGGTGCGCTGCATTTCCTGCTCAAGTTGAACAAAACGGCTTTTGTGCATACAAAGCGTTGTATAAAGCGATCAATTGTGAGCGCGACGCTGATGACGGAAGGTCGTGGGCGACATGCCGTACTGGTTCGAAAACGCGCGCGAGAAATGGCTGGCGTCGGCAAAGCCGCACTGACCGGCAATATCGACAATGCGCGCATCGTCCGACAGCAAGGCCGCGCACGCACGTTCCAGGCGCTGCTTCATCATGTACTGGTGCGGAGGCAAGCCGACAGCACGCCGGAATTCGCGTGAAAAATGCGCCTCGCTCATCCCGCACATCTCTGCCAGCTCGGCATTGGGCAGCGATTCGGCACTGCTCTCGGCTATGTACTTGAGCACACGGCGCAAGCGCACCCCGGCCAGGCCACTCAACTGAATCTGGTCTGCGGGTTTGCTGTGGTGTTCCAGCAGATAGCACACCAGAGTGGTCATCAAGCCGTCGCAGGCTTCACGTGCCAGCGCCCCCGCCATCGACTGCGCGTCCAGCATCTTGTGGACCAGGTCGACGACCATGCGGTCCTGCACGAAGGTTTGCGCACCCAGCGTTGGGGTCGGCGTCGGCAGGTCGCCGCGCAACAAGGCCAGTTGATCAACCAGCTCGATGGGAATGAAGATGTTGACGATGTCGCAGCTGCTCAGGCGGCTCCACTGCCCTTGTTCGCTGGGCGGGCAAATCCGGAAGCGGTGGGCGGGAATCATGCCGCCCCACACCGGCCGGCGGTCGACCCAGATGCGCGCCTCCAGCGGTTCGAGCATCAGCGACAGCCGGTAGGAACCTGGGTGCGGGCTGACGGTGCGAATGGCGTGGTCGGGCTGGTCATCAGACCAGCGCCCGAAGGCCGCTTTCGACCGCGGCAAAGGCCCCATACAACTATCGACCAAATCGGCCACGCCGCTGGCCGCAAACCAGTGGCGCAAATCTTCTATGCTTTCAATCATGGCATTCTCGTTTTCCAACTATGCACGCTGCATGGTGTTGAGGCGATGCTGCCACTGATTGTAAGGGTTTTCTGTATGTATTTACCAACCTTGTCTGAATAGTTAAGCACAATCGAACAGGTTAGCGCTATCAAACCGAACCAGTGAGAAGGCCGCGACAGCCTGCATGCCTTCGTCAACGGATTTTCCTCTTTGAACCAAGCGCCTTACGCCGCCGCAACCGTTTGGCGTTGACGCGTCACGCCATCTCGAAATCCTCAATACCGCTCAGCTTGCATGGAGAAGCATGGAAGGGGCATCCAGTTGGGTTAGCACATCGCCCTCGCGAAGGCGGGGGCCCATAGCATGTCCCCGGATGCAGTAACGTGGCATGGGCCCCCGCCTTCGCGAGGGCGATGTAGCTGGAACTTCACTAGTTTCTACCGCCAGACCAGCACTTATAAGAAGAAACTGTTTTCCATCGGGCCATTCTCGACAGATTTTCTCACCCATCCTCGCAGGAGCGAAAGATGTTATCTCATAAATCAACCGACCCCTTGGCCGCCACAGGCGCCCTTCTCTCATTGCTAATGCTCGCGGGATGCGGGGCGGGTGTCGACGTCCCCGCGCCAGCGCAACAGGCCAGTACCGAATATGCTGCCGCCTCGGATACGTCAGAGACAGGCGTCAGTTCTGCCGGGCCCGCGCCCACCGCGATCGAAACGATCCAGCTGGCGCCCGTGTACACGCCGCTGATTGCGGCGACCATCAACGCGACGCCATATTGGCCAGTGTGGTTCGGCACCGGCAAGCCGGTCGATGGTGTGAACTGTCTTGTCAACGGCAACTATCACAAGCACGCGCTGATTTCGATCTACAAGAACGGCAAGCGCTTGGGATTTCCTGACGGGATAGGCCGCGTGCACGCCGGCTGCTATCACGCCTACGAAATGCACACCCACGACGTGACTGGCATCATTCATATGGAAGCTGATGTGCCCAAGCAGTTCAAGCTGGGGCAGTGGTTCTCGCTGTGGCAGCAGCCGCTATCGCGCAATGGCGCGGCCGGGCTGGCCGGACCAGTGCGCTTTTATATCATTGAGAATGGCAGCATCAAGCGCTATGACGGCGACCCGGTGCAAATCCCCTTGTTGCCCCATCGGGAAGTGCTGATCATCAGCGGTACCACCATGACGACGGTGCCCAAGTACCAATGGCCGCCAGGGGTGTGAAGCCCCGAAGGCGGCAAGCCAACTGCTATTAAGGCTCGGACATGGCCGGCGCCGTCGCATGCACGGCAGCCGGCGCACGCCGCAAACTGGCAATATCACGCAGCGGCGGCGCCCCGAACAGGCGGTGATATTCGCGCCCGAACTGGGACGGGCTTTCATAACCGACCCGGAATGCGGCCGTGGCCGCATCCAGATGCTCGGTCAGCATCAGCCGGCGCGCATCATGCAAGCGTAGCCACTTTTGAAATTGCAGCGGGCTCATTGCCGTCAACGCGCGGAAATGATGGTGGAAGGTCGAGGTGCTCATCTGCACCGAAGCGGCCAGCTCGTCCACCCGCAAGGGCTCGGTGGCATGCGCCTTGAGCCAGTCGATGGCGCGCGCAATGCGCTGGCCCTGGCTTCCCAGCGAGGCAATCTGCCACAGTCGCGTGCCCTGCTCGCTCACCATCAGGCGGTACAAGATTTCACGTTGAATCAAGGGCGCCAGCACGTCAATTTCTTCCGGCGCATCGAGCAGGTCCAGCAGGCGCTGAAATGCCTGGAACAGCGGCAAGGTCGCCTGGCCCACCGTCATGCCGCGCCCGGTTGGTTCGCTGCGCGGCGGACGCAGCTTGCCTTCGACAATCAATTCCGTCATCACGCGCTGGTCCAGCCGCATCGACAGCGACAGGAAGGGCCGCGCCGGATCGGCTTCGATGATTTCGCCAATGGCGGGCAAGTCGACCGAGGTGATCAGGAGTTCGCCGGCGTCGTACAAAAACGTATCCTCGCCCAGTAGCACGCGCTTGCGGCCACGCACAATCAAAGTGACGCTCGGGTCGTACATGCAGCTGATGGGTTCCGACGGCGCCGTGCGCTGGAATAGCTTGAGCCCGGGAATGGGGCCGCTCCAGGGATCCTGATCGGGACCGGCCCAGCGCGCCACGCTGGCTGCCAGGCTGGCGCGCGCCTGCTCCAGGCGGGCAAGTTGCTGTGCGTTTGCGTCCATCTGATTCATCGTCGTCCTCCGGTTCCTCTTGCCCATATGTTACCTCGGCGCACGCCCGGACTGTCCTGTTCGGCCCGCCAGTCAGAGAATTAGGCAAGAAATCCGTTGCTTTGGACTATCGCCCTAGATCATTCCACCATGACAATAGTTCACCTTCCCCACGCCGATTGGACCCGTCCCATGATCACTCTCAATATCAACGGCAAGGCCACCCGCGCCGACGCCGAACCCGATACACCGCTGCTGTGGGTGCTGCGCGATACCTTGCAGATGACTGGCACCAAGTTCGGCTGCGGCATGGGCTTGTGCGGCGCCTGCACCGTCCAGCTCAACGGCGAAGCAATCCGCTCCTGCAGCACGCCCGTGTCCGCTGCCGTGGGCAAGAAGATCGTCACCATTGAAGGTGCGGCCACCGACAAGGTTGGCAAAGCAGTCCAGGATGCCTGGCAAAAGCTCGACGTAGTCCAGTGCGGCTACTGCCAGTCGGGCCAGATCATGAGCGCCAAGGCGCTGCTGGCCCGCAACCGCAAGCCCAGCGACCAGGATATTGACGAGGCCATGGGCGGCAACATCTGCCGCTGCGCCACTTACGTGCGCATTCGCGCCGCCATCCACGAAGCGGCAAAAACGCTTGCCTGAGCCAGGGGACACCATGACCACCACACGTATTGAAAACGAAAGCCGGCGCAGTTTCCTGCAGGGCGCCGCTGGCCTGACGCTGGCCATTTACCTGCCATCGGTGGCCGCTGCCGCCGCCAAAAGCGCACCCCAGGCCGCGCCCTTCGAGCCCAACGCCTTCCTGCGCATTGGCGAAGATGGCGTAGTGACCGTCATTTCCAAGCACCTGGAAATGGGCCAGGGCACCTACACCGGCCTGGCCACGATCGTCGCCGAAGAACTCGACGCTGACTGGTCCAAAGTGAAGGTCGAAGCTGCGCCGGCCGACGCCAAACGCTACAACAACCTGTCCTGGGGCCCGATGCAAGGCACCGGTGGCAGCAGCGCCATGGCCAACTCGTGGGAGCAGCTGCGCAAGGCTGGCGCGTCGGCGCGGGCCATGCTGGTTGCCGCCGCCGCTCAGGAATGGAAAGTCGCGCCAGCGGAGATCACTGTCGCCAACGGCGTCGTGGCACACAAGGGCTCCGGCAAGAGCGCCACCTTTGGCCAGCTGGCCCGCGCGGCCAGCACGCAGACGGTGCCGGCCGACGTCAAACTCAAAAACGCCGCCGACTTCAAGCTGATCGGGCGTCACGCACCGCGCAAGGACAGCGTCGACAAGACCACCGGCAAAGCGGTGTTCACCCAGGACATCCACGTACCGGGCATGCTCACCGCCGTGGTGGCGCATGCGCCGCGCTTTGGCGGCAAGGTCAAGTCCTTCGATGCAGCCAAGGCCAAGGCTGTCAAGGGCGTGGTCAGCGTGGTGCAGATTCCAACCGGCGTCGCGGTGCTGGCCAAGGATACCTGGAGCGCCAAGAAAGGCCGTGATGCCTTGACCGTGGAATGGGACGAAAGCGCGGCCTTCACGCGCAGCTCCGACCAGGTTATGGCGCAATACCAGGAACTGGCCAAGAAGCCTGGCCTGCCTGCCCCTGGCGGCAAGGGCGATCCGGAACAAGCCATTGCTGGCGCGGCGCGCAGCTTCGATGTGTCCTACGACTTCCCCTACCTGGCGCACGCCGCGATGGAACCGCTCAATTGCGTGATCAAGCTGGGCAAGGATAGCTGTGAAGTCTGGAATGGCGAACAGATGCACACGCTCGACCAGGCCAACGTGGCTGGCGTGTTCGGTCTCAAGCCGGAACAGGTGACGATCCATACCTTGTATGCGGGTGGCAGTTTTGGCCGCCGCGCCAACAAGGAATCGGACTATGTGCTGGAAGCGGCCAACATCGTCAAGGCGATCAAGGGCAGCGCGCCGGTCAAGCTGGTCTGGCTGCGCGAGGATGACATGCGCGCCGGTTATTACCGCCCGATGTTCCACCACCGGATTATGGCAGGGCTCGATAGTGAGGGCCGGCTGGTCGGCTGGCGGCATCGCCTGGTCGGTCAATCGATCATGGCCGGTTCGCCGTTTGCCGCCTTCGTCAAGGATGGCATCGACGGCACCTCGGTTGAAGGCGCAAGCAACCTGCCCTACGCCATTCCCAACATGCGGGTCGATCTGCATACCCCAACCGATGTGGGCGTGCCGGTCCTGTGGTGGCGCGCGGTAGGCTCGACCCACACTGCGTTTTCCACCGAATGCTTCATGGACGAACTGGCCCAGGCAGCCGGCAAGGACCCGGTGGCGTGGCGTCTGACGATGCTGGAACACCATCCGCGCCATGCGGGCGTGCTCAAACTGGCGGCCGAAAAAGCGGGTTGGGGAACGCCGGTTGCGGCAGCCAAAAAGGGCGAGCGGCGCGGTCGTGGCATCGCCGTGCACGAAGCCTTTAACACCTTCGTGGCGCAAGTGGCCGAGGTGACAGTCAAGGACGACGGCAGCTTCCGCGTGGACCGGGTGGTTTGCGCGGTCGACTGCGGCACCGCCATCAATCCGGATGTGATCAAGGCGCAGGTGGAAAGCTCGGTCGGGTTCGCGCTGTCAGCGGCCATGAATGGGGCAATCACCCTCACCGACGGCAAGGTGGACCAGTCCAACTTCCATGATTACCAGCCAATCCGGATTGCCGACATGCCGCGCGTGGAGGTGCACATTGTGCCGTCCAACGCCAACCCGACCGGGATTGGCGAGCCAGGTGTGCCGCCGCTGGCGCCCGCGGTCGCCAATGCGATTGCCGCGGCAACCGGCAAGCGGATTCGCAAGCTGCCAATCAGTACCGAGGCCCTGAAAGCCTGAGGCACCACCACCACATCGCCCTCGCGCAGGACTAGCACATAAACCACATCGCCCTCGCGAAGGCGGGGGCCCATACCATGTTTCCGACTTCGGACACGCGGTATAGGCCCCCGCCTGCGCGAGGGCGACGGTTGCTTTGCCGAGAGCCAGGCCCCGCATACCCCTACATCGCCCCCGCCTGCGCGAGGGCGACGGTTGCTTTGCCGGGAGCCAGGCCCCGCATACACCTACATCGCCCCCGCCTTCGCGAGGTCCACGGTTGCTTTGCCGAGAGCCAGGCCCCGCATACCCCTACATCGCCCCCGCCTTCGCGAGGGCGACGGTTGCTTTGCCGAGAGCCAGGCCCCGCATACACCTACATCGCCCCCGCCTTCGCGAGGGCGACGGTTGCTTTGCCGGGAGCCAGGCCCCGCATACACCTACATCGCCCTCGCGGAGGCGGGGGCCCATACCATGTTTCCGACTCCGGACACGCGGTATAGGCCCCCGCCTGCGCGAGGGCGATGCTTATTTAGCCGTTGTCTGGTACGCGGCCAGGAACTCCGGCGGCATCCTGCGTGCCCGCCCGGTACTCATTTCAATACACACCAGATCCCACCGCCCACGCAGCACAGTAGCCTGATCGCTCTGCCTGACCAGCTGAAAACGCCGTTCCATCACCAGCTTGCCGTCGCCGCCCACCAGCCAGGTGGCCAGTGTCAGCTGCTCGCCTGCAAACGTCGGCAGTAGATAGTCATACTCGCCGCGCCGGATCGCCATCGCACGGTCGAGACGGCGGTAATCCTCAATGCCCAACCCCAGCTGCTGCGAATGCGCCCAGCCAATCTGCTCGCACCACTGCACATAAACCGCGTTGTTGGTGTGATTGAGACCGTCGATATCCTCGGCCTTCGGCACGAGTGTCAGTAAAAACGGATGCGGATAATCCCAGGTCAAGTTCGCTCCTCGCGCTGTCATTGGCCGCTAGTGTATCAGCGCGAATGCAACAGAATGAAATTGAGTTTTGACATACTCATGAGTAAAGTGCAACATTGACGAAAAATATAATTCCCTCAGACCCTCGGAGCCGCCACCCATGATCAAGCATCACCGGAAGCATCGCACGCCCAATCTCACCCTCAAGCACATCGCCCTCGCGGCCGCCCTCGCCGCCCATGCCGGCGCCTGGGCGCAGACGGCCGAGGCGCCCATGGCCCGGGTCGAGATCACCGGCTCCGCCATCAAGCAGATCGAGTCCGAAACGCCGTTGCCAGTCCAGGTGATCACGCGCGACCAGATTGACAAGGCAGGCGTCACCACCGCGGCCGAACTGATGTCGCGCATCTCGGCCAACAGCGGCGGCCTGACCGACGGCGCCAGCATCAATGTGGGCGGCGACCAGCGCGGCTTCAACAGCGCCAACCTGCGCGGCATCGGCACCTCGTCCACGCTGGTGCTGCTCAATGGCCGGCGCATGGCCAACTTTGCCTCGCCAGGCGACGATACCGGCGTTGACCTGAACAACATCCCGGCAGCCGCCCTGGCGCGCGTGGAAGTGCTGCTCGATGGGGCTTCTGCCTTGTACGGAACAGACGCGATTGGCGGCGTCATCAACTTCATCACCCGCAAGGATTTTCGCGGCGCCGAGATCAATGCCTACGGTCTGAAAACGAAGGAAGGCGGCGCCGGCAAGCGCGCCGTCACGCTGAGCCTGGGCACAGGAGAACTCGAAAAAGACGGCTTTAATGTGTTTGCGGTGGCGGACGTGCAGCACACCGACCGCTTGTCGACCAACCAGCGCAGCTTTATCGGCGAGCTGAAAATTCCGCAGCGCCTCGGCCACCTGCTGTCGGGCTTTACCAGCCCCGCCAATATCCGCCTGACGTCGGCCCAGCGCGACCACTTGCAGGAAAACGGCTTCCTGCTGAACGGCCAGCCGATCACCAACCGGACCATCAACCTGTCGATTCCAAACTGCGCGCCGCCCGCCAATCTGTATCTGCCGGAAGGTACCGGCGGGGTTGACGCCTGCACCTATGACTACATGGGCGACACCGAACTGTATCCCGAGTCGAACAAGCAAAACCTGCTGACCCGTGGCGTGCTCAAACTGGGCGAGAATGCACAGGCGTATGCCGAAGTGGCGCTGAGCCGCTCGCGCACCAATTACGTCGGGTCGGCTGCGCGCGTGACTGGCTATATCGACTACCGCAAAATTCCGGCGCTGGCCGATACCGGTCTGGACGAACTCGATGATGACATCCCGGGCGAGGTCGAATTGCGTATGCGTTTGAACGAAGCCGGAAGGCGCACCAGCGAACTGACCAGTGAAAGCCAGCGCTTCGTCGTCGGCGTCAACGGCACTGCGGGTGGCTGGGACTACGACGTTGGCTACAACCACAGCGTCAACACCGTCAAGGACAAGGACACGCATGGCTATGTGCTCTACAACGAGCTACTGGAAGGCATTGCCAGCGGCTTGATCAATCCATTCGGCCCGTCAGGCGCAGCTGGCGTCAGTCTGCTCAACAGCATTCAAGTCAACGATGTGGTGCGCCGCGCGCGCGGCACCATGGATTCGATTGACTTCAAGGCTACACGCTCGCTGATGGCGCTGGGCGGCGGCGATCTGGGTGTCGCGTTTGGCGGCGAAATACGGCGCGAACGTACTTCGTTCACGCCGTCCGAGCTGCTCATGAGCGACAACATCAACAACGACGCCGCACCGGAAGGCGGCAAAGCCACCAGCGACAGCCGCAAGGTGCAGGCTGTGTTCGGCGAGCTGCTGGCACCCTTCAGCAAAGAGTGGCAAGGCCAGCTCTCCGCGCGCTACGACCATTACCAGCAGGTTGGCGGCGCCTTGAGCCCGAAAGTAGGCCTGGCCTGGACCCCGAACAAATCGCTGATGCTGCGTGCGTCGGCTGGCAAGGGCTTCCGCGCGCCGTCGATGTCGGACCTGTACCGCCCAACCGTGTACAGCTCCACCGCCACCCTGCCCGACCCGGTGTATTGCGCCACCGTCGACAACAACTATTCCGATTGCGCCGACAACTGGGATACGCGCCGCTACAGCAATGTCAACCTGAAGCCGGAACGCAGCCAGCAGTACTCCGCCGGCATCGTGATCGAACCATCGAAGCACTGGAACGCCAGCCTCGATTACTGGCACATCAAGCGCACCGAGTTGATCAGCGAAATCGGCGACGACATCATCCTCGGCAACCTGGCCAAATACGGTAACCTGGTCCATCGCGACGAAGACGACTTGATCGACTACATCGAGCTGCACAAGGAAAACCGCGGCGCGCAGGTGGCGAGCGGCTTCGATCTGGTGATCGACCTGCACCGCATTGATACCGCCTTTGGCCGCTTTGGCGCGCGCCTGAACGGCACCTATGTGCTGGACTCGAAAATTCAGACCAGCCCTGGCGACGCCTACATCAGCAATCTGGGCAAGTTCGTCACCGACAGCGTGGTGCAGCGCTGGCGCCACACCGTGACCATGGACTGGGAACAGGGCGACTGGGCGGCCAGCGTGTCGAACACCTTCTCTTCGTCATACGATGACCAGAACTCGGCCATCAACGTTGATAGCGGTACCGTGGTGGAAGCAAACCGGGTCAAGGCTTACTCCTTGTGGGATGCGTCGATGGCGTATTCGGTCACGAAAGGCCTGAAGCTGCGTGCCGGCGTACAGAACCTGTTCGACAAGGCCCCGCCGTACTCGAACCAGGCTTACTACTTCCTGTCCGGCTACGACCCGACCTACGCCGATGTACGCGGCCGGCGCTTTTACGCCAGCCTGAATTACGCCTTCAAGTAAGCGGCAATCAAATCAACTGGCGCGCGCGCAGTTCTTCCTTGACGTAGGCATAGAAGACCGGCGCCGCGACCACGCCCACCAGGCCGAACACCGCCTCACCGACCAGCATCGCAATGAGCAGCTCCCACGAGCGGGCATTGATATGCGCGCCGATGATGCGGGCGTTCAGGAAGTATTCCAGCTTGTGCAGCACGATCATGAAGGCCAGCGAGGCAAGCGCCACATCGAGCGAATGCGACAGCGCCAGCACCACCAGCACCGAATTGGAAATCAGATTGCCGATCACTGGCAGCAGCCCGGCCACAAAGGTGATCGCCACCAGGGTCTTGGAAAACGGCAGCTTGATGCCGGCCATCGGCAGCACGACAAAAATGAACACGGCCGTCAGGATGGTATTGATCCCCGAGATCCAGACCTGAGCAAACACAATGCTGCGAAATGCATGCGCCAGATGACGGGCGCGTTCGAGCAAGGCCGCGGCAAACGGGCGGTGCGTATGCGGCGCCAGCGTATCGTGCAGCGCCACCATCACACCGATAATCAGGCCAAGCAGAATGCGGGTAATCGCCATGCCGGCTTCGGCGCCGATCGCGCGTGCGTCGGAGGCGTGTTCACGCAGCCAGCCAGTGAGCATTTCGCGCACGGCGTCAGCGTCGAGCGGCAAGCGCTCGCTCAGCCAGGGCGGTACCTGGCCGCGCGCACCGTCGATAATGTCAGCCATTTTCTGGAACATGTGGCTCATGCTGCTGGCGTCACCGTGCAGCAGGGTCGACACGCCCCAGGCCGCAAGGCCCAGCGTGGCAATGATGACCAGGCCAATGGCGCCGGCGGCGATCATGCGCGAGCGTTCGTCGCTGAAGCGGCGGCCGATGCGCGGCGCCATCAGGTGCACCAGTGAATACACCAGCAAGCCGGCGAACAGCGCGCCCAGCAAGCCCTTGACCAGCACCAGCAGCAGCAGCGCTGCGACAAACAAATACGATGCGATCTCGCTCGCACCAAGTTTTTTGATCATGAATCCGGGCTGGTCAGTTGCCATGTGTTGTTATTCCCCAGTAAGTAGGTGTGCGCCAGCCGGCTGTACCGACAGGACTGGGGCGTAGTGTAGCTTTCATGTTTCAGATATAAAACATGTAATTAATGAAGCTTTACTTCCAAAAAACAGAAGTATCCTACCCCAGTGATCAGCTAAATCCTATTCTATGCAGAAAAGCCGGGGTCACACCTCGTTTTGCAAGTTTGTCCGGGCAGGTGCGCCAATCTGCCAAAATGCGGGTTTGTCACCAACCAGGTCCCCGGATGATTGTGCTTTACCACTGCGTCGCCGCCCGCTCGTTCCGGCCATTGTGGGCGTTGGAAGAGCTGGGCTTGCCGTATCAGCTCAAGGTGCTCGCGTTCCCGCCGCGCGCGGTGGACCGCGCCTACCTGGGTATCAACCCGCTGGGCACCGTACCCACCTTGTTCGACGGCGATCTGCGCATGACAGAATCGGCGGCCATCTGCCACTACCTGGGCGTGAAGTACGGTCCCTCGGATCTGGTACCCGGGCCGGACGAAGCCGACTTCGGCATGTTCCTGAACTGGCTGCACTTTGGAGAGGCCACCCTCACCTTCCCGCAAACAATCGTGTTGCGCTACGAGCGTTTCGAGCCGCCGGAGCGCCGCTTGCCGCAGGCAGCTGAAGATTACCGGCGCTGGTTTCTGGGCCGCCTGAAGACCCTTGAGCCACTATTGGCCAACCAGCCGACCATGTGCGCCGGCCGTTTTACGATGGCCGATATTTCGGTCGGCTATGCGCTGCTGCTGGCCGAGTATCTGGGCATGGCGCCCGCCTTCCCGCCTTCGGTCAGCGATTACCTGGCCCGCCTTAAACTGCGCCCCGCCTTCCAGCGTGCCTGCATGGCCGAACGCGAAGGTGCCGAGGCCGAAGGTATCAGCGCGACCCCGGCACCGCTGCTGGCCGCGCCGTAATCACCGCGGCCAGTCCGCCAGCGCAGCCAGTTCCATCTCACTGAATCCGGCCGCGCGGCGTGCATCAAGATTGAATGGTCCCTTCAGCACGGGCGCCCTGTAACGCGCGGCCAGCACATCGTAGGTGGGCACCGGATCGAGCCCGCGCGCCTGACACAAGTACAGATACCAGTGATTGCCAATCTGGACGTGGCCCACTTCGTCGCGCAGGATGATGTCCAGAATCGCGGCCGCTGCCAGGTCCCCAGCCTGCGCCAGCTTGGCGCGCAGCGGGGGAATCGCATCGAGCCCGCGCGCTTCGAGCGTGCGCGGCACCAGTGCCATGCGCGCGACGATATCGTCAGTTGTACGTTCCACCATTTCCCACAGGCTGTCGTGCGCCGTGAAGTCGCCGTACTGGTGCCCCAGGGTGTGCAGATGGGCTGCCAGCAAGGTGTAATGACTGGCTTCTTCCCGTGCCACGCGCAGCCAGTCCGTGTAGTACTGCGCCGGCATGGCCGAAAACCGCCAGAGCGCGTCAAGCGCCAGATTGACGGCATTGAATTCGATATGCGCCAGCGAGTGGATCAGCATCGCGCGGCCTTCGGGCGTGGCCATCGAGCGCCGCCCCACCAGGCGCGGCGGCACCAGCACCGGCTGCGCTGGCCGGCCGGGAATCGGACCATCGGCGACCAGCAGCGCCTCGGACGCGATGTCCCAGCCGCCGGACTCGAAGGCGGCCGCCATGGCGCCGATACTGGCCATTTTGCGCGCCGGATCGGGCTCGAGCAGGCAGCGCAGCGCTTGCGCGCGCAATTCAGGGTGTGGCGCCATGATCGGATCCAGTCGAAAAAAATGCGCCAGTATACCGTGCGCCTAGCGCACCACGGCCCCGCCCTTCATGACCCACTGCACGCGCTCCAGTGTGGTGACGTCCTTGAGAGGTTCGCCATCGACGGCGATCAGGTCGGCGAATTTGCCCACCTCGATTGCGCCCACCTTGTCGCTCCAGCCCAGCAACTGGCTGGCATTGACGGTAGCGCTGCGAATCGCCTGGATCGGCGTCATGCCCAGCTTGACCAGCACGGCGAACTCGCGGCCATTCAAACCATGCGGGTAGACCGCGGCATCGGTGCCAAACGCAATTGGCACGCCCGCCTTGATCGCCTTGCCGATATTGACGCGCGCGGCCGGCAACACCACCTTGGCCTTCTCAAGCAAGGGCTTGGGCAGCTTGATGGCTTCGGCGTTATCGATCAGCCAGTCGCCCAGATACAGCGTTGGCACCAGCCAGGTATTGTGCTCCTTGAGCAGCTTGATGCCCTCGTCATCGATGTAGGAACCATGTTCGATCGAGTCCACGCCGGCCAGCACGGCCAGGCGGATGCCGTCGCCGCCGTGGGCATGCGCGGCCACCTTGCGCCCCAGCCGGTGCGCCTCGGTGACGATGGCCTTGAGCTCCTGTGGCGAATATTGCGAGGCGCGCGGATCGTCGCCCATGGACAGCACGCCGCCAGTGGCGCAAATCTTGATGACGTCGGCCCCGTACTTGATGATCTGGCGCGTGCGCTTGGTCACTTCCTCAACGCCATCGGCCACCCCGGTGGCAATGGCGTTGTACTGCGGCGCGTGCATGGTGTCGTCGCAGTGGCCGCCCGTGATGCCCAGCGCCGGTCCGGAAGCGGCAATGCGCGGCCCCGGTACATCGCCATCGTTGATGGCGTCGCGCAGGCCGATGTCGGCATAGCCTTCGCTGCCCACATCGCGCACAGTGGTAAAACCGGCTTGCAGCGTGAGGCGCGCATTCTTGGCACCCGTGAGCGCGGCGCGCGGCACGGAAATGCGCACGCTCGAATAGCCAGCGTCTTCCGGGTTGCCGGTCAGGTGGGTATGGGCGTCGATCAGGCCTGGCAGCAGCGTTTTGGCCCCCAGGTCGATTACATTGGCGCCAGGCGGGATGGCCAGCTTGCTGCCTGCGGCGGTGATCCGCTCGCCGCTCACCAGCACCACGGCATCGTTGATCAATGCGCCGCTGCGCACGTCGAGCATGTGCGCAGCCTTGATGGCGGTGACCGCGACGGGCGCCGGGGCGGCGGCGGTGGCGCCGGCGCAGGCCAGCAGCAGGACAGGCAGCGCGGCAGCGCCGCGTAATGACAGCTTGGCAGTGTTCAATGGCGTCTCCGGGTAGCGAAATGAGAGACCCATTGTAGTGGGATTCGGCCGCCAGCGGCGGTGCTAGTGCGCCGTTTTATCGGGCACCGGCGCGCAAGCCACACGGTTGCGCCCAGCATGTTTGGCATCGTACAGGGCTCGGTCAGCCCGGCGGATCAAATCATCTTTCGAGCCGCCCTCCTCGGGCACCACGCTGGCCACGCCCATGGACAGGGTCACCACCGCGCCATCCTCGCCCATGCTCGGCGCGGGGATGGCGATATAGGCCAGATGGCGCAAGCACTGATCGGCCACGATGCGCGCGCCCTCCAGATCGGTGTCGGGCAGGAGCAGTGCAAACTCTTCGCCCCCATAGCGTGCGGCCAGATCGCCCGGCCGCTTGAGTGATTCGATCAATACCGCAGCAACGCGTTTCAGGCACAGATCGCCCTCCACGTGACCGAAGCTGTCATTGAATTTTTTGAAATGATCGATATCGCACATCAGCAGCGACAGCGGGGTGCCGTTGCGGCAGCCGCGCTGCCATTCCTTCTTGAGCGACTCGTCGAAACGGCGCCGGTTGGCCAGGCCGGTCAGGCCGTCCTGACCACTGAGAATCTGCAGCTCGACATTGGCAATGGCAAGGTTTTTCTGACTCACGCGCAGCAGTTCAAAGGCTTCGTCGCGTTCCAGTCCCTTGGCAAACGACGCCGAGTGGTAGCGCAGCCGCGCCAGCAGTTCGATCCGGTCGGGCAGCTTGACGAGGTAATCGTCGGCCCCCATTTCAAAGCTTTTTTCCTTGTGCTGTGGCGTATTCATCGACGATAGAATCACGATCGGCACGTCACGCAATACATCGTGCTTGCGGAATTCGGCAATCAGTTCCAGGCCCGTCACCTGCGGCATGATCAAGTCCTGCAAGATCACTGTCGGCCGAAATGCCAGGGCCGCTTCCACCGCATTGCTGCCATCGGTCTCCACCGAGACCGTGACGCCCTCGGCCCCGGCCAGCAACTGCTTGAGCTTTTCCACCACGATGGTCTGGTCGTCCACCACCAGCACCCGCACCGTCACTGCGCCTGAAATGGCTTTTACGCTCACCGGCATGTCTCCTGAAATAAATACACAAGCATAAAATTACGCCGAGAAATTGTAATTGTTAAGCGCTGTCCCGCGTGGACTAGTTGGCGGCATCCGGACCAACCTGGACGCGCAGCCGGCGCCCCAGCTTCTGCAGTTCACCGCTGTCGGCATAGGCGTTGAAGGCGCGGTTGAAGCGGCCCAGCGCCGCATCGTACTCGGGCAGCTTGGGAAACGCAAAATAGCCGCGCTGGGTGGCAAGAATGGGGTCCAGCGGCGCCACCTTGTCCTCCAGTTCAAGCAGGGGGACCACCCCTTCGGTGTTGCGGCGATTGGTGGCAAACAGATCGACCCGGCCCCGGGCCAGCATGGCCAGACCGGCCTCAACCGTGTTGGTCACGCTCACATGCAGATTGGCGCGTGCTGCGTCGAAAGCCGGCCCATACGCCCAGCCGTTAATGCACACAATGCGCAGATTGCGCAGCGCAGCAAAGCTGCCGTTCCAGGCCAGGCCCTCGCCCACACGCGCATAAAACACCATTTCATCGAGGTAGAAGGCGCGCTCCGAGAAGGCAAACAAGCCAAGCCGCTCGGGGGATTTGTAGGGTCCCACCAGCAAATCGGCCTGGCCTTTGGCCACCATGGATTGGGCTCGCGCCCAGGGCAGCAGATCGAAATGCAGTGGTTGACCCAGGGTGCCGGCAATGGCCCGCAGGATCTCCGGACCCATGCCGCTGAAATTGCCATCGGCGCGTTCGTAGACGCGGGCAAAATGGGCGCCCACCACCAGCAGCTCGCGCGCTGCGGCAGGCGCAGGCAGAACGGCCCCAGCCAGAGCGCCAAGTACCAGCGCGCGCCGGGCCGCGTTCGGTGCAACTCGATCGCTATCCATGCGTCAATTATACGGCGGACGCCAGCCCGATAGCGGAATGTTTACAGCGTCCCGGCGGGCTTGACGGCTGCCCGATGC
Source organism: Massilia sp. CF038 (assembly GCF_900129765.1). Lineage (GTDB taxonomy): Bacteria > Pseudomonadota > Gammaproteobacteria > Burkholderiales > Burkholderiaceae_D > Telluria_A. Next base: position 1,979,844 of record NZ_FQWU01000001.1, on the reverse strand, counting down.
GCCGCGATCGCGGCCAGGAAGGCGGCGCTGTCGCATGGCGGAAAATACACCGAACGGCTGCCGTAATCGATGCGGACATGTCCGATCGAGGTGAGCGAAGTGGTCAGCTCGCGCGGCGGAAAGATGGGCCATAACCAGCCGCGCACCAGCAATTCGCGGCGCGGCGCTTCGGCCACCCCGACGATGGCATCCCAGGCAATGCGCTTGGGCGTGCCCAGCACGCGGGAAAAGTGCAGGCCATCTGCGCGGCACACAACCTTGGACACCGAGAACAGGGCAAACACCACATTCGCGCCGGTCATGCAAAGCAGCGCGATAAACGGATTGCCGCTGACCGCGTACGCCAGCGCGCCGGGCAGTCCGATCAGCACCAGCACTTGCACCAGGCCGACGCCGGCCGTGACCAGCAGATCGGCCAGGTTGCGGGGCGCGACGCGCGGCTTGAAAACCTGGTCGGTCATGAACGTTGTCCATAAGAGAAGAAGTTCACCATTGTACTTCCTGCCAATGATTGCTTTTGGCATATTTTGCATTGGTGCCAAAGCCGCAGCCCAGAAACCATTGCTTACGTGTGATACAGGAACGGGACGTTTCATGGTGCATGGCGGGCGTACGATAGGCAGCCTGACGTGGAGGAATCATCATGCGCCGAATGAGATTATTGATCCTGCCGCTGGCCTTTCTGACCAGCCCGTTTGCCGCCCAGGCCCAGGACTGGCGCGATGGCCGCCCCGCGCGCCGCTACGAGCGCATGCCGAGCGAGGTATTCTGGGAAGATGGCTGCCGTGTCGAGCAGCGCGTCAACCGCCGTGGCGAGATCATGCAGCGCCGTACCTGTCCTGACGAGGCGCCCGCGCCACGCCCGTTCGACGACGCGCCGTCCCATGAGGTGGACGACGCCGTGGCGCCCCTTGCGGCCGAAGTAGTGCCGCCATTGGACACCCCCGCGCCCGCGCCCCTGCCCGTCAATGCCCCCGTCATGCAGGCGCCGCGCCAGGTCACGCCGGCCAGACCAGTGCCCCCGGCAGCGGCCAGCGTTCCGGCCCGGCCAACTGCTGCCAAGGTGGTGGCCCTGGGAACCCGATCGGCCACGCCGCCAAGGCCTGCTGCACCAACGGCGCGCCCGCCAGTCAAGCCTGCGTCCCAGACAGCGGCCAAGGCAGTGGCGGCGCACGCTCCCGACCGGCAAAGCCGCACGGCCGCGCGCCCTGCCCCGGCGCCGCATGCGATCACGGCAAACGTCGCGCGCCCAGCGTCTGCGGCGCCCGCCGTGCGGCCTGCGCTGGCCTTGCGCGCGCCAGCCAGGACCACGGCCCTGGCGCCCATTAAGTCCGCGCGTGTACCTGGCAAACCGTCCGTCGTACCAGCGGCGCCACGCGCGCTCGCGGCAATACCGGCACGGCGCGCCCAGAACAAGCTGGCGTTGGTGAGCAAGAGCGCGCCACCAGTGCGGCATGCGGACGCCCTGCGCCCGGCCGCACGGGTGACACCGCTCGTGGCGCATGTGCCCAAACCAGCTCGTGTGCCCGTCGTCGCCGCGATGCCGGCGCGTGCACGCCCCGCGCTGGCCCAGACGCCGGCCAGCAGCGCCCCACCTGCGCCGGCCAAGCCTGCCCGCATCACGGCCGAGCCCCCTGGCGAGCGCATGATGGCCAGCGCGCCCAAGGCCACCGCAGTCCCTGTGGAACAGGCCGACGCCGACAGCGCGAACCAGACTGCCGTGCGCAAGACCGGCAACTCGGCATCGGAGTGGCTGGTGGTACTCAAGCCCGACCAGCCGGGCCAGCCAAAGCCTTCGGCCGCGCCCAAGCCCGACCCGATGGCACAGCACACGTACGACGCATATATCGCCAAAAAGCGGCGCGACCCGCTTAGCAACCTGTAAGGCGCGGGCAAAAAAAACAGGGGCACAACGTCGCCGTTGTGCCCCTGCCGTTTTACTGCAGCGCGCAATTGCTGCGCGCGCCAAGCCTGCTTATTTCACCGGAAACAAGGCCGCGCACTTCGGATACGATCCCTGGTCAATCGGACCAACCAGGTCAACGATGGCGATCATTTGCGCTGCGTGGCGCACCATATCTTCTTCCGTGGTCGCGCTGCTCATTTTGTCGACGGCCAGCAGGGTGTCCTTGCCGCTGTTGGCTTGCTCCCAGTCGGCACGGGCTTTTTTCAGTGCCGGCTGCTCTTTGGCCTTGGCGTAGGCGTCGTTGAGTTCCTTGTATTTTTTTTGCATGGCAGCCAGACGGGCCGCTTGCGGAATGCCGGAGCCGCCCGTCAAGCCCACCACCAGCGCCAGTTGTTTGACAGCGCCGACCGGATCGAAGGCCATGGCAGCGCAGGCCGGCAGATCCTTGGCGGCGCCCATGCCACACTGGGCCCAGGTTTTTGGCGCTGCTGCGATGCAAGCGGTGCCCACGCCTTCGTACCCTGCCGCGCAGGCGGTGTAGCACAGGCCGCCTTGCAGAACTTCGCCCTTGGCGCAGCTGCCGGTGGCTGGGAAGCAACGGCCACCGTTACGGGTTTCGCCGGCTTTGCACAACATGGCATCGACGCTGAGCGCATCGGCAGCGCGGGTGCAAGCTTCGCCCGTGTTGGTATAACCAGCTGCGCATTCTGCAATGCAGCGGCCCTTGGCATTTTTCTGGTAACCGGCCTTGCACGTCATATTGTCGGCGCCCAGGCTGCTCGCTGCGCGCACGCAGTTGGCGCCACTGCTGGTGAAGCCGGCTTCGCAGCTGCGGAAGCAACGGCTGTCGATTTTGGTTTCGCCGCCTTTGCAGGTCATGCTGCTCGCGTCGAGCGGTTTTGGTGCCGACAGACGGAAGCATTCGCCAGCGGTATTGGTATAGCCATCAGGGCAATCTGCAGGACGACTGTTGCTGTTTGGCTTGGTCGCCGCTGCACGCTCGCAGGCGTTGCCACTGTTCGTGTAGCCGGCAGGGCAATCCGCTGCGCGCGAAGGCGCGGCAATGCTGTCTGCGGTGCGCTTGCAGCTGCCGCCGCTGAGCGAATAGCCAGCCGGGCAATCGGCCACGCGGCCTGGAATCGTGCCTGCTGGACGCATCAAGGCGTCGGTCCAGCAGAATTTCGGCTTCTCTTCGACCACCACGGTGCTCGATACACCGGTGGCGCGATCACGCGTGGTCAAGGGGCCAACGGGACGGAATTCCTTGGACGCCGCAATTGCTTCGACCGGCACCGGGGTGGCGGATGCGGACTGGACGTCGTACATGATTTCGCGGCGACGGGTGACCGAATCAATCGACGTTACCTTGCGCGCACGCACATCGACCTGCAGCGTAATGCCGCGCGAATTGTCGATCAGGTGGACCGAGGAATCATCTCGTTTGACTTCATCGTATTTGAAGACGGCCACGCCGGAGGTGTCAAATTCGATCCAGTTGACGCCATTTACTTTGCGCAAAACGCCCACGCTTTTGCCACTCTGGGCGACATTGACCACAGTTGCCGTACGCCCCGTGACGGCCGATGCCGACGCTGCAGCAGCACTTCCCTGTTGCACTTGGGCATGTACCAGGCTGGTGCTGACCAGTCCCATCATCAGCAGCGCGGCGACGCGCGTCACACGTCCGAAAAATTTCTGAGGCATTTTCATTGGCTTCCTGTGTCGAATATAGCGCCGAACCGGCAGATGTTAGTCTTTTCCTCAGGATTGTTGCTAATTCCCAAGTTATAGCTAGTGATTGTAAATCCAGAACGACATGATGGCAAAGAATTGATTCACGTCAACTGTTGGTAAATGGCGAATCTGGGGCTTGCTCATAGGGAAGGCCTGTGTTGCTCAGAACGGACGCCGAACCGGAAGCGTAACTTATTGTTAACGCCATCGAATCAAGATCTTATAAAGATGTACATACCGCACTTCACGCCAAACGCATCTTGCCTTCACACGACCTCGTTACGCTGGCGACTTATTCATCAAGAAGGAGAATGTAATGAACAACAAACCATCACAAGCGCCGCTCTCGCTTGGAAGCAGCATCGCCCTGGTCGCCTTGGGCACGCTTACGGTCTTGCTGTTGCCACTCATCGGCATGCAACTGACTGACGCAATTCACTGGACACTGTTCGATTTCGCGGTGGCGGCCGTCTTGCTGGGTGCCACCGGCCTGCTCTACGTTGCGCTGCTGCGCTCGGTACGGCAGCGGCGCCAGCGCTACTTGCTTGGCGGGCTGCTTGCGCTCAGCCTTCTGCTGATTTGGGCCGAGCTGGCTGTCGGCCTGTTCGGTTCGCCCCTTGCCGGCACCTGAAAGCATCGGGCCGCACCGAAGTGCACCCGCGTTTTGCAATAACGTGTATCGTTAGGGAACGCAGCAATCAGCCAGCGCCACGAAAGCCGAGGAGACATGACCAGCGACGCGCCACTGTACAAAAATCATGTGCTGATGTTGTCCCAGACGTTTTTCGTCAAGGACAACGAGGCCGAGCTGCTCCTGTGCGCACATAAGTACGATTTCGACATCGTCTTTTTCAACGAGATCCACGCCTTTGCCAATGCGGTGCAAAACGACCAGGGCAATTCCCTGTTCGTGATCGATCTTGACGCACTGCATAACATGCAGTCCGATATGCAGGATAGCCGCAAGACCTTGATGCTGAGCGAATTGCTGGCGCGCTTGCCCGCCACCCACAGCTATGTCTATTTACAATCCGTGCGCCAGGGTGGCCGCTTCCTCTTGCAACAGCGCCTGGTCGACAGCAATTGCCTGGCCTATGCCGAAAAGCCGATTGCCAACGACGTGCTGGTCGACAAACTGTTCACCCTGTTCGTGCAGAAACGGCGCGGCGATCTGGTGCGCCTGATCTATCTTGGCGAGCCCGTCGGTCTGGATGCGGCGGCCTTGCTGGCGCGACGCGTCGAACTGATCTATCACGCCGATCCCCAGACCTTGCACGTGCGCGTGAAGGAATTGCAGCCCGATATCGTGGTCATCACCGACCTTGAATACGAGCGCACCGAAGCGGTTGTGCGTGTCCTCAAAAAGAACATTGAAGCCGATCCTGTGCGCGAGATCGCCCTGCTCCAGCACGCGCCGGACACGGCGCTCACGCGGCGCGCCCTGGCCAGCGGCTTCGATGCCATCTTGCCCATGACCGATCCTCACGTGCTGGGCGAGCAGCTGATCAATCGGGCCGACAAGATCCGCGTCAATAAAGACCTGATCGGCAAAGACCGCGCGACCGGGCTGCTGAACAAGATCGGCCTGCAGAAAAAAGCCCAGGACCTGATCCGTCAGGCGAGCCAGGAAAACCGCCCTCTGGCCTTTGGCGTGATCGATATCGACAAATTCAAGACCATCAACGACACCTGGGGTCACTACTTCGGGGACATCGTCATCAAACGCCTGTCGCTTTGCCTGTCGCCCCATGTGGGCGAACGCGATTTGCTCAGCCGCTTTGGCGGCGAGGAGTTTGTCCTGGTGTTCTGGGACTGCACGCTGGAACAAGGGCGCCAGCGGCTCGATGCCATGCGCACCGCCTTTGGCGCCATTGCCTTCGACATTGGCAACGGCGAACTGCGCCACTTTTCCTTCAGCGGCGGCGTGGCCGCCTATCCTGAGCACAAGAGCGAGAACGAATTGTTCCTGCGCGCCGACGCCATGCTGTACGAGGCCAAGCAGGGCGGGCGCAACCGGATCTGCGCGGCGCCCGGCGCCTGAAGCGGATTGTTCCACCACCAGCGCAGTGCCGGTGACGACCTTCTCCACACCTAGGGGCAATCGCTCACGTGCTACGGTTGGGCAAACTTGCATCGGCGTTCGCCACGCTTGCCTAGCACAGTTGGCAAGCGCACACGCCGCGCGCACTTAGATGGCGCGCATGCACGGCCCAAACAGGCGCCGTATGCTAACAACCTGACGTTTTTTCGTGAGGAAGGCATGCGAATCATTTCATGGAACATGCAGCGCGGCCGCGGCCTCGACGGCCAGTGCGATGCCGCGCGCGCGCTGGCGCAGTTACGCGAGGCAAGTGAGTTCGACGTGCTGTGCCTGCAAGAGGTTTCCTGCGGCTATCACGACTTGCCCGGCTTGGAGGGCGTCGACCAGTTCGCCCAGCTGCGCGATTTGCTCCCTGGCTTTACCGGCGTCGATGGCATCGTCACCGACAGGCATGCTGATCGTCACCCGCGACAGCAATTCGGCAATATGCTCTTCTCGCGCTTTCCCCTGCTGCAGATTGCCCGCCACACCCTGCCATGGCCGCCCGACCCCGAGGTTGATAGCATGCAGCGCGGCGTGATCGAAGCGGTGCTGGACACGCCAATCGGCGTGCTGCGGGTCAGTACCACGCATCTAGAATATTTCTCCGCGAGCCAGCGCAGCGCGCAGGTCGAACGCTTGCGTGAGCTGCATCACGACAGTGCTTTGCGCCCTGCACCGGCCCAGTCGCCGCGCTTGTCCGACGGTCCTTTCAGTGCGCCTGCTGCGGCCAGGCTGGCCCTGCTCGCCGGCGACTGCAATTTTCAGCCGCACGAACCGGAATACCGGCGCCTGACCGCGCCTTTTGGCGACGCGGTGCCGCCTTATTGCGACGCGTGGAATTTGCGCTATCCCGGGCAGCCGACACCGGCCACGGTGTGCGTGCATGCCGTTGATACCGTGCCATTCACCTACGACTATATTTTTGCTACGCCGCAATTGCAAAGTCACATTCACAGCATGCGCGTGCTCCCGCTGCACACGGGCTCGGATCATCAACCAGTGCTGATCGAGCTCGGTAACGCCAGCTGACGCGCGCCCCTGCGCCCCGACGCCATGCTGTACCAGGCCAAGCAGGGCGGACGCAACCGGATCTGCGTGACGCCCGGCGCCTGAAGCATCCCCAATCACCCTCCCTGTGGTCCACGTCGCTGCCCGTGGTCGCGACGCATTCCTGTTCCCCCGTCAAGGCCGATGACTGGCGCGAGGCCCGACATCCGGCCCCGTGTCCCAAGCAGTTGCAGACAGCTGGCAGGCAATAATACAAGTTATGTGATCAAAGAAATAAACTTGCAACTTGCCAAAATGATAGCTAGAATCATTGCCATAAAACAATTCACGATTGGCAATTTCCGCACTCGGCAAGCACCATTTTTTACGGCAGCACTTGCCGCCAGACGGCATTGAAACGAAAGCAAACATGAAGAAAGTGGTCAAACGCCTTGCGGCCGGTGCACGGCGCCCCGGCGTCCTTCTGGGTATCACCTTGCTGGCCTGTCAGATCGGCATAACAGCACAAGCGGCAAGCTTTGCCAATGCGGTAAGCAGAACCAGGTATGAGGTCCTGTCCGGCGACGTCAATCAAGATGGTATTGCCGATATTCTGGTCAGGGCGCGCCCTGCGATCGTGATGCTCAATCTCGACGACACCCAAGTACCCTTGCCCATTACGCCGCCAAGTCCGACCTTTGTTTTACTTTCGGGCGCTGGCGGTACCTTCACCCTGGTCAGCAAACCGGGAGCGGATATCACCGGCAGCGGCATCTGGCAAGCCGGCACGCACCGCGTGGTGTATGGGGACGTACTGGGCACAGGCGCCGGTGCCCTTCTGATCAAGGCGGAAAACAGCAGTGCTTCCAGTTTCGTGGTGGCGATGGCCGCGGATACGGGCGCCCTGCGCCTGATACAACAGCTCAGCGTTGCCACCATCGGCATCAACCTCGGTGCCGAGGGGACCAGCGCGGAGCTGAAAGACACGAACGGCGATGGCCGCACCGACCTGCGCGTGAGTGTGAACAACCGTTTGAAGGCGGTGCTGGTGGCCGATGCAGGCGGGGTTTTCCGTGTGGATCAAGGCGCGACCGTCGCCGCCACCTGGAACGCCATGCTAACGGCGCTCGATGCGGGCGACAAGGCCACCGCACTGCGATATATCTCGTCAGGTTCAAACGAGAAATATGCGCGCGCCTTCGGGGAAATGGGGGAAACCGCCCGAACCATCTCCGGCACCCTTTCCGACTTTGCGATCTTCGAACTTCGTCCACGCTATGCGCTGGCGTCGGTGAGGATGAATTACAAGAGCAAGATCACCGTGCGGCCGGTGACGTTCCTGTATGTCGACGAACAGTGGATGGTTCACGAATTCTGACAGCACAGCGGCATTGCAGCCATTTTAGACTCGTCGCATCGCGGCGAGGTTTCGATCTGAACCAGAGACACGTATGAACCAAATTTTGCGATTTGCCATGAAAGTGGCGCTGTTGACGCTTGCCGTCCCAGCTGCAGCCTATGAAACCGGCACCCACAAGCAGTTGACCTTGCACGCTGCGGACCGCTCCGTCCTGGCCACCAACCCCTCGGTTTTGAGCGACCTCGGCTTCATGCCATGGACCAGCGCCACCTATAACCGTGGCACGCCTCTGGCTCCCGCCGAATCCACCCGGGATGTGATCGCATTTGGTGCGACGAACGAAGATGATATCTACAACACCCGCGCCCTGAACCACTTCTACGACCCGCAGGCAAATAATCTGCAGGGCAGACCACTTACGATCCTTGGTGTAAAGCTGGGTAATGCGTCGCCCGATTTCATTCTCGAAGATCGTGGCCTGCAGGCTGACGCCCATGGCGGCACACTGAATTGCGGTCTGCCATGTCCTCAGGAATTTTCGTACAGGAAGGGGCAGCAGGCGCTGCTGCGGTCCTTGACTGCGGCCAGCAAAGTTGAACGCGACAAGGCGATGTATTTGGTTTTCCAGAATATCGGCCACGTCGTGCACCATGTACAAGACATGGGACAACCTGCGCATACCCGCAATGATCAGCACCTGCATCCAGTGCCCTTTTTAAACACTTACCCTGACTGGGCATCGTACGAGCTGTACACGCTCGACCATTCAGCAGATGTTGAGCTAGCCCTGCGCGACTATGCTTATCCGAAGCCGGTCGTGCTTCCGACAGCGCGACATTTCTGGCAATCACCAGGAACCGTGCCTATGTACGTTGGCATGGCCGAATTTACGTCCAATAATTTTACGTCGTTCGGCACCCAATACGCAGGGTATGACAACATTAAACCGGCTTCTGGATTTCCACTTCCGAGTGGCGCTAACCGCTACTTGAAGGAAATGTTTGTCGGAAAACCCGTTGTTTACCCGGATGGCGTATGGCGTGATAGAAACACCATTTACGTCGCTGGTACGGTATGGGATGGCTACTCAGGCCTGCAATCGGAAGAACTGCCCCTGGCCGCACGCTCCTTGCTTACCGAATTTCCAATCGTAACAACATTTTTCATCGAAAATTCAGAGGTTTGGAAAGCCGGTTACAAAGTGTTGATGCCGCGCGCTTCGGCTTTTTCGACCGGGATGATCAATCACTTTTTCAGAGGAAAAATCGACATCGCGCCTGGAGCGACGGCGAATAGCTGGACGATCAAAAATGCAGGTACACAGGCGATGAAGGGCACTGTCGCGATCTACGCCGAGGATGCAAACGGCAATCGCACCCCTCTGCCTAACGGCAGCGCATATCAGGATCTCGCCCCCGGCGCGAGCGTTACCATGAACGCGACAGCGCCAGCCAACACGAGCAAAATCGTGGCGGCATTCCGCGGTCAGATTGGCGAAGACGGCGACCCGCAATCCGATTACTTTGCCGTCGCCGGCAAGGTCATCAGCTATGCAAACGATCCGGAAATTGTGATTGTCGGCCATAGCTATTATTCCGGGGCACCGAATACGCAACAAATTGCGTTTCGCTGGTCATCGAAGAGCGGTGTGCGGGCTTTGCCAGTTGGTGCAGGGGGAATATTCAACGAAGCGTTCGGCATTTCGCCCGACGGCAAAACCGTGGTGGGTACGACATGGGGATTGGTTGAATACACTGGAGCAACGGTTGAAGAGTTCCGCTACATTCTGGATCCCAGCCTGATTCCGGACCGAAGCTACAACACATGGCGCGCGGTGGCGGTGAAATGGAATATCAACGGCGATTCGCCAAGTGCGGCGACGTATCTCAATGCCGGCAAAAATTACAGTGCGGCCTGGCGCACCAGCAATGGCGGAGAGCGTGTTGATGGCGAAGGAAAGCTTCCGCAAGGTGGCGTTGTGCCGGTGATATGGAACAAGAATTTGGCAGTGTCGTTCCCGCCGGCGCTGACACCGCGCAACTCCCTGACCTCCGCCGACGGGTCGATCACCCTGAGCACGGTGGCAAACAAGGCGGTGTACACCCAGAACGGTGTCGTCAAAGCCATTCCAATGTTGCGAGGCCACGATATTTCGGTCGCCACCCACGTGGTGATCGTCAAGTAAGTTCACGAGCTCCATTGGCCATGACCGGCGCCCTGGGTGCCGGTCAGCGCAACGGCCGTCCGGATTTTCTACCGATGGTATACCGGTTCAATATTCCCTTGCCGGCGGACCGGTCCACGGTCCCCATTCCCTGAACTTGAGTGCAAGAATCGGAGCTCACACCAATCAGGGAGTTCCATGAACAAAATCGCGATTGCCGCTCTTCTGGCCGTATCCAGCCACGCCGGCGCCCAAAATCTGAACACCGTGGCGCACTGGGAGGCGCGCTTTCAGAGCGCCGCCACAGTCGAATACAACACGGCCCATCCCCAAAGTACCTCCGGCGACAGCTGGCAGTTCTACAACCTCGCCTATTCCATCGACGCCAACACCAGCATGTTCCAGGCGACCGGCAATACGCGTTACCTCGACCGCGCTTTGCTGTACGTGAACAACATGATTGCCGGCGCGCGCCCGTCGTCGGCGCTGCCGAAAAGTCAGTTTAAGGACAGCTACCTCGGGTGGGCCAATCACAGTCACCCAAGTCTGGGCAACGATGGCAAGGAATACCCGCTGTTTGAAAGCTTCGCCTGGCGCTACGTGACGACTCTGCTGCGCATCATCAAGACCTCACCGAAGCTCCTGAACGATCCGCGCTATAGCAGTCAGTACCAGCAGATTCTCGCCTTCAGCGAAAAGCATATCGTGGAAAAGTGGCAGACGCGGGGCGCCAACAGTTACATCTACCGCCAGAACATCCACATGGCCTCGCACTGGGCGCGCATTGGCATGGACCTCGGCGTCATCACCGACAACAGCCGTTATTGGACCATTTTCAACAACTTCAACCACGGCATGCCGAACTACAAGGCATCGATGCGCTCCCAGATGCGGGCCCATCCGCTCAATCCCGGTGCCTGGTGGTGGAACGAAAACTGGACCCAGAGCGGGCGCCCTGGCCAGGACGTTTCGCACGGCAATGCGGTGATTGCTGCCATGGTCGAAGCCCAGTCGATGTGTCAGGAATACACGGTCACGGACATGGCCGGCCTGGTGAAAACTTTCGGCATCGTCTGGCCTGCCGCCAAGCCCTACCCGGCCTACCTGGACGGCAGCGGCAGCAACGGTGGCTGGTTCAACGATGGTTTCGTCAAGCTGGGCCGCTTCGATGCCGGCTTGCAGAAACGCCTGGAAAGCCATCAGGTGGGCCAGAATACCCAGCTCTACGGAAACGGTGCGCTAAACGCACGCATCCTGCTGGCCGGGCGCCCTGTGTATCCTGAAGTGCAGTGTTCGCAGGCGCGCAAGCTGCGCATCGATCCGGCCGCCATCCGCACCAGCGCCCCGGTGGACGGTTTGAATGTGGTCGCTAACCTGGTCGATGGCAATTTGGCCAGCCGCTGGTCGGGCTATGGCAATCCGCAATCGCTCACCATCGATCTGGGCGCGCCACGCAAGGTAGGCCAGCTGCGGATTGCGTTCTTTAGTGGCGGCAGCAAGCGCAGCGCGTTGTTCGACGTGCTGGGCGCAGCCACGCCCGGCAGTTGGACGCCGTTGTTGACAGGCAAGCGCAGCGCGCCCGGCGTGGACGGGCTGCAGCGGTTTGATTTCAAGGAAGGCGATGTGCGCTATATCCGCATCGTCGGACACGGCAACTCCGCGAATCTGTGGAACAGTTACGCGGAGCTGGAAGTCTGGGGCCAGTAAGGGACAAGCGCCCCCGTCCGGGGCGCTTTAACGGTGCAGCAGCGAGCGGCTGCGCGAATAGCCGAAGTACACGGCCAGACCCAGCGCCAGCCAGATGCCAAATGCAATCCAGGTCGTCTTGCTCAGGAAGGTCATCAGGATCACGCAGAACACCACCGCCAGGGCCGGCACCACCGGCACCCACGGGCAGCGGAAGGCGCGCGGCAATTCAGGACGCGTTCTGCGCAGCACCACCACCGCGACCGACACCAGGCAGAACGCGGCCAGCGTACCGATGTTGATCAGTTCGGCCAGCACATTGAGCGGCACCACGGCGGCGATCAGGCCGAACACAATGCCCACCACCCAGGTGGCAAAGAATGGCGTGCCGAAACGCGGATTGACGTGCGACAGGCGTTTTGGCAGCAGGCCATCGCGCGACATGGCGAAGATCACGCGCGTCTGGCCGTAAGCCATGACCAGGATCACCGTCATCATGCCCAGAATGGCGCCCAGGTCAACGAAGCCGGCCACCCAGTTTTCTTTCGCCACTTGCAGGGCCAGCGAGACCGGATGATCGACCCCGGCAAACTGGGCAAACGGTACAATCCCGGTCATGATGCCGGCCACCAGCACATACAGAATGGTGCAAACCGCCAGCGAGCCGATGATCCCGATCGGCAAGTCACGCTCGGGCCGCTTGACCTCTTCCGCAGCCGAGGTCACGGCGTCAAAGCCGATAAAGGCAAAAAACACCAGCGCTGCCGCGCTCATCACGCCGTTCATACCAAACGGCATGAATGGCGTCCAGTTGGCCGGCTTGACGTGCCCCATGCCGACCGCAATAAACAGAAGCACGACGGCAATTTTGATGACGACCATGATGCCGTTCAGGCGGGCCGACTCGCGCACACCCCACGACAGCATGGCCGTGAGCACCAGCATGATCAGTAGCGCGGGCAGATTGATCCAGGTTTCAACGCCGGGAATGGCGCCCGGCGCGGCGCTGAGCACGACTGGCAGCTTCAATCCGAAGCCGCTGATCAGCGACTGGAAATAGCCAGACCAGCCCACCGACACGGCCGAGGTGGCCAAGCCATATTCGAGCAGCAAATCCCAGCCGATCATCCAGGCCACCAGCTCCCCCATGGTGGCGTAGCTATAGGTATAAATCGAGCCGGCCACCGGCACGGCAGAAGCGAATTCGGCGTAGCACAGGGCGGCGAAGCCGCAAGCGATGGCAGCGATGACGAAGGACAAGGTCAAGGCCGGGCCGGCAGTGACGGCGCCGGTACCGGTCAACACAAAAATGCCGGTGCCGACGATGGCGCCGATACCCATCAACACCAGGTCGAACGGCCCCAGGACTTTGCGCAAGGCGCTGTCGCCGCGCGCGTTTGCCAGCATGTGATCTATATTTTTTGTACGAAACAGGCTCAAGATGTGTCTCCGCTTGGTCGGTGGCGCGCCCCACAAGGCACGGAAAAAAAACACCTCCGGTGAAGGAGGTGAGAAAGAGCCGAAGCCCCTTTGCTATGCGTCTCCGCAGTGGGGCATATTGTATCAAATGAAACTTTATACAGGTGAACAGAGTAAGCGGACGATGCGTGCTTAAACGCCGACGATACTCAAAATGTTGCCGTCTGGATCCTTAAACCAGGCGACCTTCATGTTGTCGTTGCTGTACATGCCATCCGTGACAGTCATGCCCGGCATATCGTAGTGTTCGAAGCGCACGCCCTTGGCGGCCAGCGCGGCCGCGACCTTGCCAATCTCCTTGCCGACGTTCCACAACACGGCAGTGGCTTTGTTGGTGCCGGCAAACTCCGAGCGGTAGATATTCAGGCGCGTGGCGCCGCTGCGGTAGGTGATGACTTCGGCGCCTTCGGTGGTCTCGCGCCGCAAGCCAAGCGTGGTTTCATAAAAAGTGGCGGCGCGATGAATGTCGGTCACGGCGATCATGGCGACCACTTCACTATCGTTGAGCATGTTTGTCTCCCGGGCGGATGGATGGTGCCAGCCAGTCTAGCCCCGGTGGACTTTCGGCTCCGTTCGCTGGCACACGCCGCTGGGCGCCGCCTTAATTATGGGCGGCAAGCCGTGCTTTCATGGCTTCGGCTTCTTCGTGGCGCAACTGGTCGCTCAGCATGTCGCAGCTGTCGCTCCACTGCAGCACCCAGGGTGGCACGGCTGGCGATTCGCGCTCCACGCCCAGATGGCGCGCCAGATCAGGCGGTGCAATCGGCCCATCCTTGTTGACCAGCATGCCGCGGATCACGACCACGCCGAGCACGCGCCCTTCCCGCATAAAACGATGCTCCAGAAAACTCCAGCGCGCATTCCAGCCCAGCGAACGTGATTCGACCTTAAACCGCTGGAAGAGTTTTAGATCGCGCCGGAATTTGGCCACGGCATCGCCCACGATGGGCCGCGCGCGCAGGGCCAGCGCCACGCGCGCCGTGCCCGAGCGCACGATGTAATCCATGCGTGCCACATCGGCCAGCGTCAGATAGCGCCCGTTATTCACATGGCCATTGAAGTCCAGATCGGTGGGCATCACCGTCATTGTCAGCGCAGCTGATTCAAAAATGCTCACTTTGCTGCGCCAGCGCACCGTCAGCAGCATCCAGATCAAGCGAAACCACAAATTCATTGCCTCTACTCCTGTGTGCGGGCCCGCCGCCGGGCCTTGCACCCAGTGTAACGGGGCAAGCCGGCAGCAGCAGAGGAAAATAGAATGACCGTGCGAATTTGTAATGGATCGGTAATCAGCTGTTGCTTACAGCTTGATCTCGGTCCCCAGAACGGCCAGGAATTGCGCCAGCCATTGCGGGTGCGCAGGCCACGCGGGCGCCGTCACAAAATTGCCATCGGTGACGGCCTGGTCGACTTCGATCTGGGCATATTCGCCGCCTGCCAGCCGCACTTCGGGTGAACAGGCGGGATAGGCCGAGATGCGCTTGCCGCGGATCACGTCGGCCGCGGCCAGCAGCTGGGCGCCATGGCACACGGCAGCAATTGGCTTGTTGGCCTGCGCAAACGCACGGACCAGCGCGATCACGCGTTCATTCAAACGCAAGTACTCGGGCGCGCGGCCACCGGCGATCATCAGCGCATCGTACTGAGCTGCGTCGGCCTGGTCGAAACTGGCGTTCAGAGCGAACAGGTGACCCGGCTTTTCGGTATAAGTCTGGTCGCCTTCGAAATCATGGATCGCGGTTTTGATCTTGTCGCCGGCCTGCTTGCCGGGACAGACTGCATGCACCGTATGTCCCACCATTTGCAGTGCCTGGAACGGCACCATGGTTTCGTAATCTTCAGCGAAATCACCCGTCAGAAACAGAATTTTCTTTGCGCCCATGTCTAATTCCTCGCGAAAAATAGTGTGCCAAGACACGCCGAGCGCGTGCCGCTGCTGCGGCGTCCAGTATTACATAGACCCACGCAGCGCTGCTGCCGGTGCTGCAGCGCGGGCGTAACATGGCGCATACAAGGTTGACTGTTTCTGATTGTGGAACTGAAGCAGCAAGCGCAACGTGCCAGCATGTTTCAGGAAAGCGCTGCGGTCGTTAGATTGCAGGCTATGCGCCATGCGCGCCAGCACACCCTGCACGAGGCGCTGTTCGACCCGCAGCTGCGCGACCGGCATACTGGCGCGGCCACCATCGTGCAAGTGGCGCAGCACCGCCGCTTCCTCGCGCCGCAAATGGCGCACCAGGGCGCGCCCGAGTCCGCGCAAAGTGCGCGCCGCGCCCTCCCAGTCCGCTTGCCGCACGCGCGTACACACGCGCTGAAACAGCGCCCCATGCACGGCATGATCGCTGGCCAGCAGGTCGAATATCGTCTCCATGGTTCCTCCATTGCACAGGTCACCATTGTCCCCCTGCCAGGATTACAAAATCCTTAAAGCAGGTCAAGGAAGTGCGCGCCTGGTGCGCGCTACAGTGCGGCTGCGGCTGGCATTGGGCCCGCCCCACCTTCTTTGAGCATCCAATTCATGAACCTGTCACAGGCACTTCTCCATGCGCTGCACGATCACGGCGCGCGCGAGCTGTTTGGCATTCCTGGCGACTTCATCCTGGCTTTTTTCCGCCAGGCCGAGGCGTCCGCCCTGCTTCCCATCTATACCTTGAGCCACGAACCGGCGGTCGGCTTTGCCGCCGATGCGGCCGCGCGCTACCACCGTCGCCCCGGCGTGGCCGTGGTGACTTATGGCGCTGGTGCGCTCAACATGGTCAACGCCGTCGCCTCCTCGTATGCGGAGAAAGTGCCGCTGGTGGTCATCTCCGGCGCACCCGGCGCCGCCGAACGCCGCTCCGGCTACCTGCTGCATCACCAGGTGCGCACGCTCGACTCGCAACTGGCCATTTACCGCGAGATCACCTGCGACCAGGTGGTGCTGGACGATCCGGCCCGCGCGCCGGCCGATCTGGCGCGGGCACTGGCCAACTGCCTGGCGCAGTCGCGCCCTGTGTACATCGAGCTGCCGCGCGACATGGTGCTGGCGCCGTGCGCGCGCGTGCCGCGCCTGGCCGCGCCCCGGACCGACACGCGCGCCCTCGATGCCTGTGTCGACGCCGTGCTGGCCCGATTGCGCAACGCACGCGCACCACTGATGCTGGTGGGCGTAGAAATTCGCCGCTACGGCATTGAAGACAAGGTGGCGCGTCTGGCGCGCCTGCTTGACATTCCGGTCGCCACATCCTTCATGGGACGGGGGCTGCTGGCCGAAGCCGACTGCAAGCTCCTTGGCACCTATCTGGGCGTGGCGGGACCGGCGGAACTGGCCGATGCAGTCGAACAGGCCGATGCCTTGCTGATGCTGGGCGTGATTGTCTCGGACACCAATTTTGGCGTCTCGGCCAGCAAAATCGATCTGCATCGCAGCATCCAGGCCAGCGACGGCGCGGTCACAATGGGCTACCAGAGCTGGCCGGCCGTCACGCTCGCGGCCCTGGTCGACGCACTGCTTGAACGGGGCCGCCGGCTGGACGTCCGTGCGCCCGCCCTGCAGGCGCCGCAATACGCCCACACACTGCCGCGCGACGCAGCGCCAATTGGCCCGCAGGATGTGGCGCGCGCCATCAATGACCTGCTGTCGCAGCACCCCAATCTGCCGCTGGCGGCCGACATTGGTGACTGCCTGTTTACCGCGCTCGATATCGTCCACACCGATCTGGTCGCGCCGGGCTACTACGCCAGCATGGGCTACGCCGTCCCTGCCGGTCTGGGCTTGCAAGCCGGCGGCGCAGGCCGGCCACTGATTCTGGTAGGCGACGGCGCCTTCCAGATGACGGGCTGGGAACTGGGCAACTGCCAGCGCTATGGCTGGGATCCGCTGGTCATCGTCTTCAACAACCAGAGCTGGGAAATGCTGCGCGCGTTCGAGCCGGAGGCGCGCTTTACCGAATTAAGCGACTGGCATTTTGCCGACATGGCGCCTGCGCTGGGCGGCCATGGCTGCCGTGTGCATACGCGCGCCGAACTGGGCGCAGCGCTTGATCGCGCCATGGCGCGCCGCGGCCGCTTCGAGCTGATCGAAGTGATGATTCCGCGTGGGACCGTATCGGCCACGCTGGCGCGCTTCGTCAACGGCGTGCGCCGGCTGCAGCACCCTGCCGCCGCCGTGGCACCGGCGGAGGCAGCATGCTGAGCGCCCCCGATCAAGCCCGCGTTCCGGAACTGGTCTGCCCGGCCGGCAGTCTGCCCGCGCTCAAGGCGGCAGTCGACCAGGGCGCCGACTGCGTCTACCTGGGGTTTCGCGATGCGACCAATGCGCGAAATTTCGCCGGTCTCAATTTCGATGACCGGGCCATTGAACAGGGTATCGCCTATGCCCACCAACACGAGCGAAAGGTGCTGGTGGCGCTCAATACCTATCCGCAGGCGGACAATTGGCGCGCCTGGCGCAGCGCCGCCGACCGCGCCGCCGGGGCCGGCGCCGACGCACTCATTTGCGCCGATCCCGCCCTGATGGCTTACGTGGCCGAGCGCCACCCTGCCCTGCGCCTGCATTTGTCAGTCCAGGGCTCGGCCACCAACGCCGAGGCGATCAACTTCTACCACCGCCACTTCGGCATCGTGCGCGCCGTGCTGCCGCGGGTGCTGTCGCTGGCCCAGGTACGCCAGCTGATCGGCCATACGCCAGTCGAGATCGAGGTCTTTGGCTTTGGCAGCCTGTGCGTGATGGTGGAAGGCCGCTGCGCACTGTCATCGTATGCCACCGGTGAGTCGCCCAACACGCACGGTGTCTGTTCGCCGGCAAAGGCGGTGCGCTGGGTCGAGAAGCCTGGTGCGCTCGAGGCACGTCTGAACGGCGTACTGATCGACCGTTACGGCGCGGGCGAAAACGCCAGCTATCCCACCTTGTGCAAGGGCCGTTTTGAAGTGGAGGCCGAGAGCTATTACGCCATCGAGGAACCGGCCAGCCTGAACACGCTGGAACTGCTGCCGCTCGAGACCGCACGCGCCCAGCTGGCGCCGCTGCTGACCGGTGAGGCCTGCAATGGCTACTGGCACGGCCAGAGCGGCATGCTGCAGGTGGCCGCGTGAGCTGGCGCGGGTGCCGGCCAGCGCCCCGGCCCCTGCCATCGCTGGCGGCGCTGACAGCACGGCTGCCCGTCTACCCTGGTTCGTGGTTGTTTGCGCGCGCCTTGACTGCCGTGCTGGCACCGCAGCTGCCAACGGACACCCGCGTGGCGCTGCAAGGACGGCACCTGCGCCTGCGCGTGCTCGATCTGGGCCTGGCCTTCGATGTGCTTTGGCGCGGCCAACGATTTGAGCCTGCCGACAGCAGCGCCACACCCGACCTGACTGTTGGCGCCAGCCTGCACGATCTGTGGCTGCTGGCGCGGCGCGAAGAAGACCCGGACAGCCTGTTCTTCAGCCGTCGCCTGACGCTGGAAGGCGACACCGAACTTGGCCTGATCTTCAAGAACACCATGGACGCCTTTGACGGCGCCGTCTTCGAGCATTTTCTGGCGCGCTTGTCGCCATCTAAAACGCGCAAGGCGGCGCCATGAAGCGCTGCGCTCAATTGATATGGATGCTGGCGTTGACTTTCTCTGTCGATGTTCGTGCAGGGCCAGGCCACATGCACGGGGCACCTGAAGGCGCGCCATCCCAGGCAGGTGCACCGGGAGACGCACACGCCGTGCAGCACGCCGTCGAACTGGCGATGTATGACAGCATGCGCTACGCACCGAGTACGCTGACGGTCAAGCGCGGCCAGACCGTGCGCCTGCTGCTGCGCAACCAGGGCCGGCTGATGCACGAAATCGTGCTTGGCAGCGCTGACGAAATCGAACAGCACCGCCAAGCCATGCGGCGCGATCCATCCATGACGCACGGCGCAGCTTCCATGGCGCACGTGGCGCCAGGCGGCCAGGCGCAAATCGTGTGGCGCTTTGCGCAGGCGGGAACCGTACACTATGCCTGCCTGCTGCCGGGCCACTACGAGGCGGGTATGCGCGGCCGGATCGAGGTGCGCTGATCCCAAGAGCGGAATTTCTTAGCCTGCGTTAAGGCACTGGCGCTGCGGTTCACGCATAGTCGTCGCAGCTGGCGCCATGGTGGCGCCCAGTGCCATCGGACTCCAGGAATAGAATGAACGCAAACGAAAACATGTTCGGCAAACCCCTGCCGGCACAAGAAGTCGCGCTCGACGTATTGTGCGAAAAATATGCCAAGGGCAGTGAAACCACAGTCGAGGCGATCCAGGCGCGCGTGGCGCGTGCTCTGGCGCAGTATGAAATCCCGGAGCTGCGCAGCGCCATGGAAGAAAAATTCCTGTGGGCCCAGCAAGCCGGCTTTGTTCCTGCAGGCCGCATCAACTCGGCTGCCGGCATGGGCATGAAGGCAACCCTGATGAACTGTTTCGTGCAACCGGTGGGCGACGCGGTCACCGGCTGGCACGATGGCCTGCCCGGTATCTACACAGCTGTGGCCGAAGCGGCCGAAACCATGCGCCGGGGCGGTGGTGTCGGTTACGATTTCAGCGCCATCCGCCCCTGCGGCAGCAAGGTGAAGGGCACCCATTCGCGTGCCTCGGGCCCGGTCTCGTACATGGAAGTGTTTGACGCTTCGTGCAAAACGGTGGAGTCGGCCGGCGCGCGCCGTGGCGCACAGATGGGGGTGCTGCGGATCGACCACCCGGACATCGAACGCTTCATCAGCGCCAAACATAGCGGCGCCTTTACCAACTTTAACCTGTCGATCGCCGTGACTGACGCCTTCATGCTGGCGCTCGCCGCAGGCCGGTCCTTTGAACTGGCCCATGCGGCAGAACCGGCGGACGACCAGATCGACGCTGGCGCCTTCCTGCGCGAAGATGGCCTGTGGGTGTAACGCACCGTTGATGCCAGCGCCCTGTGGCATGCCGTGATGACCTCGACCTACGATCACGCCGAACCGGGTGTGCTGTTCATCGACCGCATCAACGCCGAAAACAATCTGTATTACGCCGAGCGCCTGTGCGCGACCAACCCTTGCGGCGAACAGCCATTGCCGGCGTATGGCTGCTGCGACCTCGGCTCGGTCAATCTGACCCGTTTCGTGGTGGCGCCCTTCACGCCACAGGCACGCCTGGACCTGGAGCGCATGCGTGAAGTGGCCGCCGTCGGGGTGCGCATGCTCGATCTGGCACTGGACGCAACCGAATGGCCACTGCCGCAGCAGCAACAGGAAGGCCACACAAAGCGCCGGGTGGGACTGGGGTTTCTTGGATTGGGTAGCGCGCTGGTCATGCTGGGCATCGCGTATGACAGCGATCAGGGGCGCCAGACAGCTGCGCTGATCGCCGAACAACTGCGCGATGCCGCCTATGATGCCTCGATCGAGCTGGCGCGCGAAAAAGGACCCTTCCCTCTGTTTGATGCATCCGCCTATCTGGCTGGCCAGTTCACGGCGCGTCTGCCGCAGCACCTGCGCGACCGGATCGCCGTGCACGGCATCCGCAATTCCCATTTGCTGTCGATCGCGCCCACCGGCTCGATCACGCTGGCGTTTGCCGACAACGCATCGAACGGTATCGAACCGGCCTTCTCATGGGTGTACTGGCGCAAAAAGCGCATGGCCGACGGCAGCACCCGCAGCTACGAAGTGGCCGACCATGCCTGGCGCGTGTATCGCCACCTGGGACACGATGTCCGTGACGACGCGCGCCTGCCGCCGCAATTCGTGACCGCGCTGCAGATGTCGGCGCGTGACCATCTGGGCATGATGCAGGCGGTGCAGCCCTTCATCGACACGGCCATTTCCAAGACGGTCAATGTGCCGGCCGACTACCCTTACGCCGACTTCAAGGATTTGTACCAGAACGCCTGGGAGGCGGGCCTCAAGGGCCTGGCCACGTATCGGCCGAACGCCGGCCTGGCCAGTGTACTGAGCGTCACCCAGACCGACGCGCCAGCGCCGCTGCCCGACGACGATCCGCTGGTCAAGCGCTTTGACAACCGGCCCCAGGGTGAACTGGAATCGGTCACTTGCAAGGTACGCTATGCAACCCAGGAAGGCAGCAAGGCCGCCTACCTGACCGTGAGTTTCATCCGCGCCGAAGGCCGGCTGAACGGCCAGCCGGTGCTCATTGAGCGCCCGTTTGAATTTTTCATGCCGGCCAATCAGCGCAGCGACGGCCAGCAATGGATCACCTCGACCATGCGTCTGCTGTCGCTTGCGGCAAGGGCCGGCGGCTCGGTGGCAAAAGCCCTGGCCGACATGCGCGAGGTGGTATGGGAAAAGGGGCCGGTGCGCTGCGGCACGCTCACGCGCGAGGATGGCACCGAGGTGCCGGCGTTTCATGACTCGGAAGTGGGCGCCATTGCCTTCATGCTGCAACGGGTTCTGATACGGCGTGGCTTCCTGGATCGGAATGGCAACCAGGTCCCGGTCGCCGAACTGGCGCGCCAGCTCGAACGCAGCACATTGGCGGCGCCGGCCGTGCCCGCGCCGCCGGCGCCGCTGCCAGCTGCCGGCACCGCACGCAAATGCCCCGAATGCGGGGCCCGGGCCTTGCACAAAGTGGACGGCTGCAGCCATTGCGGCGAGTGCCACTATATCGGCAGCTGCGGCTGATGTTCCACGGGCCCGGCAAACATGCCGTGCCTAACCCTGCTACTTCTGTGCCAGCACCCATTTCGCCAGCGTTTGCGCTTCATCGTTGCTCACGGCGTTGGGGGGCATGGCCATGGGGCCCCAGGTGCCGGTGCTGCCCTTGGTGATACTGGCCACCAGCCTGGCTTGAGCGTCCTTCTGGGCGCCGTATTTCGCTGCCACGTCACGAAAGGCAGGGCCAATCACCTTTTTGTCCAGCGCATGGCAGCCCATGCAGTTCTTCGCTTTCGCCAGATCCGCATTGGCCTGGGCCTGCACGGTCACGGTGGCGGCGGCACAAGCGAGTAAAACAGATACCAAGGTCTTCATGTCAATCTCCTGAAAAAAGCCGCAAGTACGGCAAAAATAATTGTAGAACCCTGTCTGCGGCGCTGTCTGCAACGGCGGCGCAAATCCTTGAACTGCTTTAAGGACGCTCGTCTCCCAGATCCCGATAATGAAAGCGTCAACCATGTCAACCAGGAGAAAAAAATGATTCACCACAGTCTGCAATTGGCCAGCGTTCTCGATGTCGCCGGCGTCATCAAAGTCATGGATGCGCTGCGCGCGGTACCCGGAGTGGACGCGGTCGAAGCCGTGTCCGGCGAACGGGTGGTCGAAGTGCGCTTCGACCAGAACCGCACCTCGCCGCAGGAACTGGGCACCGTATTGGCCCGCTCCGGCTATCCGCAACAAGCCACGCGCCACGCCGGCGGCAGCTGCTGCGGCGGCTGCGGGGGCTAGGAAAACGGGCTGCTCAAATGGTTTTTGAGTAGCGCATGCGCTGCAAGGGCACGTCGTTCGGCGTGCCGAAGTACTGATCGAACACCATGCACAGATTACGCACCAGCAGGCGGCCACGGGCTGTTACCGTCAGCGCCGCATCGGACATCGTCAGCAAGCCATCAGCCTCGAATTCGCGCAGACGGGCCAGCTCCTTTTCGAAGTACACGGCAAATTCAATGCCGTGCGCGTGCTCGACCGACCGCACGCTCAGGCTGAAGTCGCACATCAAGCGTCCAATCACGTCGCGCCGGATCACGTCGTCGCGCGTGAGCGCAATACCGCGCGCGACCGGCAAATGGCCCGCATCGAGGCCCGCATAGTAGCGCTCGAGCGACTTCTCATTCTGACAGTAGGAGCGGCCGACGGCGCTGATGGCCGACACCCCGCACGACACCATGTCGGTATCGGCATGGGTCGAATAGCCCTGGAAGTTGCGATGCAGCTGGCCGCTCTGCTGGGCGAGCGCAAGTTCGTCACCCGGCTTGGCGAAGTGGTCCATGCCGATATAGACATAACCGGCTGCGGTCAGGCGTTCGATGCACAGCCCCAGCATGGCCAGCTTGTCATGGTCCGAGGGCAGTTCTGCATCAATGATCAGGCGCTGCGACTTGAACAGCTGCGGCATGTGCGCGTAGTTGTAGATCGAGATGCGATCGGGACTGGCCGCCACCACCTTGTGCAAGGTCTGGTCCATGGTCTGCAGCGTCTGGCGCGGCAGACCGTAGATCAGATCGATGCTGATCGAGCGGAATCCTGCCGCCCGCGCCGCAGCGATGGCGTTCAGCGTCAGCGCCTCGGGCTGGATGCGGTTGACCGCCTCCTGCACGCCGGGGTCGAAGTCCTGCACACCCAGGCTGATCCGATTGAAGCCCTGGCGCCGCAGGGAAAAGATGCGGTCCGCATCGACCGTGCGCGGATCGATCTCGATGGAATATTCGCCGTCCCGGTCGCCGGCAAAGCCAAAGCAGGCGCGCAGATGCGCCATCAGCTCGTCCATCTGGGCGTCCGACAAATAGGTTGGCGTTCCACCACCGAGGTGCAGCTGTTCGACCTGCTGATCCCGGCCCAGCAGCGCGGCCTGCATGCTGATTTCACGCTTCAGATACGTCAGGTAGATCGCGGCCTTGTCACGCTCCCTGGTAATGATCTTGTTGCAGGCGCAGTAATAGCACAGCGACTCGCAGAATGGAATGTGCAGGTACAGCGAGAGCGGTAAGCGTTGCGGGGCCGGGCCCAGGGTCGCCACCACGGCGGCGTATTCCGCATGGCCGTAGCCAGCGCGGAAGCGGTCGGCGGTCGGGTAGGAAGTGTAGCGTGGACCTTGCTGGCTCATTTTTGCGATCAGGGCGGCATCGAAATCGACCGCGGTCGTTGGGGTGTGGTTCATTGCATGCTCCATGGTTGTTGGTTCAGCCTTCGCGCCCGTCGATGCGGGGCGCCAGCAGGCGCGGGCCATACACGGCCAGGTAGATCAGGAAAGTAAGGCTCCAGCAGGCACCAGCCAGCAGCAGCAAAGCGTCGCGCTGCCAGTTGCTCAGGGCGGCGGCCAGACGGGCCAGCACGGCAAGCTGCATCAGCACATACATGGCCACATCGGCAGGCCCTGCAGCCAGCGCACGCCCCGTATGGCCCAGCGCGGTGCGCGTGATCATGCCGACAATCAGGCCGCCCAGCGCGCCCACGGCCAGCAGATGCACGGCTGCGCTGGTGGTCACCAGGCCCATCTCGGCCAATCCCAGCAAGGCCATGCCGAGGGCAATCCAGGCGTAGGAAATATGCAGTATCCACAGGATCGGCCGGGACAGCGTGCGCCATGGCTGCCACAAGGCCAGGCGTGCCGCTTGCGCCAGTGCAGCAGCGAATGCCAGCGGCGCCGCCAGCGCCACTGGCACGTCCATCACCCAGCCCAGGCCAGCCAGGATGGTCAGCAGCATGGTGGCGCGCTCCAGCAACGGGCGCGGGACCGGCTTGACCCCGGGGACAGCGTTGGCGGTGAAGTTGGGAATCACGCGCCCGCCAATGATGGTTTCGATCACCACGACCAGAATGATGGCAGCATAGACCGGCCGCAGCGGGCTCACGGCCAGCATGCCCAGCTGCGCCGCATGAAACACCAGGTTGGCCACTGTCAGCAGGGCCAACACCACCACCAGCACCATGTTGCGCGCGTTGCCGGAGCGCGCCAGCACCCGGTACATGGGCCAGGCTGCCAGCGGCAGGAAGGCCGCGTCGATGGCGGCCGTGGCCAGCGATGGCGCCAGCAACTGCGCCACCCTGCCCGCCAGCCAGACGCCGGCGATACAGCCCAGCCAGGCGCCGCGCGGGGTCCAAAGCCCGGTCCAGTTGCGCCCTGCTGTATACATGAAGCCGACCACGATGGCGATCACGAAGCCGAACACCATTTCATGCATGTGCCAGACCACGCCCAGCGGCACGCCGGCCACGCGGCCGTAGTACAGCGCCAGCCACAAGGGAATGGCCAGCGCGGCAAAGGCCGCACCAGCGAGATAGAAAGGACGAAAGCCAAGCGCCAGCCAGGCCGGGCCGCCGTAGGTGTGGGGCGCCGCCCCGGGTGGATCGATGTGCAGCAGTGCCATCACGGTTTCCTTAACATGTATTTTTAATGCATGTTAGTGATTGGCGGCGGCCTGCGCAATGAAAAAAGCGGGGTTCGAAACTATATTTGCAGGCAGCGCTGCATTTCGAAAAAATTTGATCTACATCATGGGCAAGGCGCGCCCGCGCCCGCTAAGATCGGCCTGCCGTCAGTGCGATCATGCGCCTTTCGGCGCTTTGAAATGCATCTGTACCGCCTTGACTGCGCCGCGCGGTCCTTTTTTGGACTGGCTCGCCGCAAGCATGCTGTCGAGCGTGGCGCCGTCAAGCACGGCCAGGAAAGCGTGGGTGGCAGCGCTTAATGTGCCTTGCAGGCTGCACTGGCCGGCGTAGATGCACCCGGCCGAGGCGGTATCGAAACAGGCTGCCATGAAGAAGTCGTTTTCGGTCTGGCGCACCACCGCGCCGATGTTGATGTCGGCCGGTTCGCGTCCCAGACGCAGACCGCCACTGCGTCCGCGCAAGGTATCGATGTAGCCGAGTTGTCCGAGCTGATGGACGACTTTGCTCAGGTGATTTTTGGCGATGCCGTGGGTGTCGGCGATTTCCTGGATGGTGACCAGGCGGTCCTGGTTGGCGGCCAGGAACATGAGCGTTCGCAGGGCGTAGTCGGTGTAGGAAGTCAATCGCATCGGGTGATCCGGTCTGCAGCGCTGAAAGAATAATTTTACCCGTTCACGCAATCTACGTCGAAACCTAAACTGGATCAATTTTAAAGATACATTCCATTTACATCTTCTAAAACATACAAATAAAATGCAGCTTAATGCCTCACCCCGTTTCACCACACTTCATCAATAAGGAAATTGTCATGCACGCCACGCGCAAACTATGGACCTGGCTCGCTGTCATCTGTGTACTTTCGTTTGCCGCCCTTGGCTGGGTTGGCCGCGAGATCTACCTGGAGGCGCCGCCGATCCCCCTGCAGGTCCGCACTGCGACCGGGGACATCCTGTATACAAAAGAACATGTCCAGCATGGCCAGCAAGCCTGGCTGTCCGCTGGCGGACAGCAACTGGGCACTGTCTGGGGGCACGGCAGTTATGTGGCGCCAGACTGGTCGGCCGACTGGCTGCACCGCGAAGCGCTGGCCCTGCAGGACATCATTGCCGAGCGCGATCTGGGCCGCCCTTACGCCGAGCTGGACACGGGCGACCGGGCCCGCGTCGATGTACTGGTCAAGCAGGAGCTGCGCGCCAACACCTACGACCCCAAGGCCGATGCGCTGGTGCTCTCGCCCATCCGCGCCGAGGCGGTACGGCGCACCGCGCGTCACTTTGACGATCTGTTCGGCGACGCCACGGCACTCGACAATTTGCGTGAACAATATGCCATGACGCCCAATGCGCTGCCTGTCGCGGCAGACCGCAAGAGCCTGACCGGCTTCTTCTTCTGGACTTCATGGGCCGCGGCCGCCAACCGGCCTGGCAAGGAAGACCTGTCCTACACCAGCAACTGGCCACACGAACCGCTGGTGGGCAATACCCCCACGGCAGGCGCCGGCATGTGGTCGATCGCCAGCGTGATCCTGATGATCGGCGCGATCGCCGGCATGATCTTCTTCCATTCCATGCACAAGGAAGAAGACGATCCCGTCCCCCCCAAGAACGATCCTCTGTTTGATCTCAAGCCCACAGCCTCGATGAAAGCCACGCGCAAGTACTTCTTCGTGGTGGTGGCATTGATCCTGGCCCAGATCGGGATGGGCATCATCACCGCCCACTATTCGGTGGAAGGCACCAGCTTCTTTGGCTTGCCGCTGGCGCAGATTCTGCCATTTACCGTCAGCCGCACGATCCACACCCAGTTTGCCGTGCTCTGGATTGCCACTGCCTGGCTGGCCACCGGTCTGTATATCGCCCCCGCCATCTCCGGCCATGAGCCCAAATACCAGGCACTGGGCGTGAATGTGCTGTTCTATGCGCTGCTGTTCATCGTGGCCGGTTCGACCCTGTTTGGCTGGCTCGGCACACTGCAAAAACAAGGCACCGAATTCGCCTTCTGGATCGGCAACCAGGGCCTGGAATTCACCAGCATGGGCCGCGTGTGGCAGATTCTGCTGTTCGTCGGCCTGCTGTTCTGGGCCACGCTGCTGGGCCGCGGTCTGTGGCCAGCGCTGAAAAAACCGTCCGACAGCCGCGGTCTGATTGCCATGGTGTTCCTGGCAGCGGTGTGCATTGGCGGCTTTTACGCCACCTCGCTGACCTGGGGTCCACGCACCCATTATTCGATGGTCGAGTACTGGCGCTGGTGGCTGGTCCATCTGTGGGTGGAAGGTTTCTTCGAAGTGTTCGCCACCGCCGTCATCGCCCTGCTGTTCACCCGTCTGGGCCTGATTCGCGCCGCGTCGGCCAACACGGCCATCGTGCTCGAAACAATCGTGTTCCTGTTCGGCGGCATTCTGGGCACCTTGCATCACCTGTACTTCACCGGCACGCCCACGTCGGTCATTGCGATTGGCTCGATGTTCTCGGCCCTGGAAGTGGTGCCCTTGTCGATCATCGGGGTTGAAGCCTACCGCAACTACCAGCGCTCGCAGGCGGCGCCATGGGTACAGAATTACAAGTGGGCGATCTTGTGCTTCATTGCTGTCGGCTTCTGGAATACGGTCGGCGCCGGCCTGCTGGGCTTCTCGATCAATACACCGATCGCGCTGTACTACATGCAAGGCATGAACATGACGGCAGCGCACGGCCACGCCGCCCTGTTTGGCGTGTACGGCATGCTTGGGATCGGTCTGATGCTGTTCTGCCTGCGCGGCCTGTCCGACCGCCTGGCCTGGTCCGATGCCGCCCTGCGTCCGATGTTCTGGCTGCTGAACCTGGGCCTGGCGATGATGGTCTTCATCTCGCTGGTCCCGGCCGGCATCTACCAGGCCTGGGCCAGCATCACCCGTGGCGTGTGGTATGCCCGCTCGGCCGAAGTGGTGCACTCGAGCTTCATGGAGACCATGGTGTGGCTGCGCGTGCCCGGTGACATCGTGTTCACGATCGGCGTGCTGTTCCTGGTGCTGTTCATGTGGCGCCTGGTGTTCCAGAACCGCGCCGCGCGCACCCAGGCCGCAGCGGCCCTGGCCAGCGCTGCCTGATCCAACCCGGCCGGCGCTGTGCAACTGGCGCGCGCCGGCCACTATCCGACTTAACATGGAGAACCCCATGATGCACGAATGCTCCCAACCCAACTCCGACTTCGGGATTTATGAATTCGATGCGCGCGGCGTGGCGCGACGCTTTCGCCACGCCGCCATCTTCGGCGCGCTTGGCTCGCTCTCGGTGGGCGAAACGATGCGCTTTTATAACGACCACGATCCCCTGCCCCTGCTGCAGCAGCTCGATCACCATTTTGGCGCACGCCTGCGCGCCGCCTATCTGGCGCGCGAGCCTGGTGCGGTCATTATCGACTTCAAAGTCATCGGCTGAGCCGGGAAACCGCCATGCGCCTGACCGACTACACCGATTATGCCTTGCGCGTGCTGATGCACCTGGGCGCGCACCCGGGCGAAATCATTACCAGCCGCGAGATCTCGCAGGCGCACGGCATCTCCCACAATCACCTGACCAAGATCGTGCATCAGCTGGGCCAGCTGGGCGTGCTGTCGAACTTGCGCGGACGCGCTGGCGGGATCCGCCTGGCCCGCCCGCCCGAACAGATCATGCTCGGCGCCGTGATCCGCATGACGGAACCGGACTTTCAAATGGTTGAATGCTTCGCGCAGGACAACACCTGCACGCTGGCCGGGCGCTGCAAGCTCAAGGGTCTGCTGCTGGATGCAACCGAGGCCTACCTTGCCAAACTCGACCAGGTCCCATTATCGACCCTACTCACCCCCTGTGCCAGACTGACGCTGCCGATCACATGAACTACCTACTTCTCAAGCACGTACACATGTCCCTTGCTGCCCTCAGCGGCAGCCTGTTCCTGCTGCGCGGCCTGTGGATGCTGGCCGCCTCGCCCATGCTGGAGCGCGCCTGGGTGCGCAGCTTGCCGCACATGATCGACTCGCTTCTGCTGGCCAGCGCCATCGGCCTGGCATGGTGGAGCGGGCAACTGCCCTGGACCAGCCCCTGGCTGGGCGCCAAAGTCATTGCCCTCATCGCCTACATCCTGCTTGGTTCGGTCGCCCTGAAATACGGTCGCACCCGCCTGCAGCGCGGCAGCGCATTTTTTGCCGCACTGGCGTGCTTTGGCTACATCGGCGCCACTGCCGTCACCAAGAATCCACTTTTCTTCCTTTGACTGGAACCGTCATGTCCACCCTGCCCGAACCGCCTGAAGTGTTCCTCGACCTGCGCGGCCTGTTTCCGCCCGAGCCGATGGAACGTGTGCTTGACGCTCTGGCTGCGCTGCAAACGCGGCAAAAAGTACGGCTGTTGATCGAGCGCGAGCCGCATCCCCTGTTTCGCATCCTCGAGCGCAACAACTACCGCTACCAGAGCACCCAGCCCGAGGCCGGCCTGTACCAGATCGTGATCGAGGAGCGCTAATGCAGCGCAAGCTGGCATACGCACTCTCGCCCGCCCCGCAGCTGCCGCTGGTCTTCCTGCTCACTGCACCCTGGTTTGCGCTGCTGGCGGCGCTGGTGCTGTTGTGGACAGGCGAGAGCGCTCTGGTGTCGCGCTGGGCCACGCCCACACTGGCAATCACCCATTTGCTCACACTTGGCTATCTGTCCATGGCCATGGCCGGCTCAATGCTGCAGCTCATTCCCGTTGTCACCGGCACCGCCGCGGTCCTGAGCCGCAGCGCCGCCGCACTTGCCTGGAGCGCGTTGTCGCTGGGTACCATCTTGCTGTCACTTGCCCTCGGGCGCAACCTTGCCGCGCTGTTTGTGCCGGCAGCAGCCGCACTGGTGGTGGGCTTCGCGCCCTTGCTGCATTGCCTGGCGCGCGCGCTGCAGCGGCCAGCCGCGCCGGCGGCCATGCCCATGGTGCGCGGCATGCGCATGGCCGTCGCCGCGCTGGTCCTGACGCTGGCCCTTGGGTGCCTGCTGGCCAGTGGCTTTGGCGGCTGGCTGGTCCTGCCGCTGATGCTGCTGGTCGACCTGCACGCACTGTGGGGAATGCTGGGCTGGGTGCTGATGCTGGTGCTGTGCGTGGCCTTTCAGGTGGTCCCCATGTTCCAGTCCACACGCCTGTATCCGGTCCTGGTGACGCGCTGGGGCACCCTGGCGCTGGGCCTGGCGCTGCTGGCCTGGAGCGCCCTGCGCGTACTGATGCCCGCGCAGACCGGCTGGGCCAGCGCGGCGCTGACTTTACTGCTGACCGGGTTTGCCGCGTGCACGGCCTGGCTGCTGGCGAGGCCGCAGCGAAAAAAGGCCGACGCCTCCACGCTGTACTGGCGTCTGGCCCTGCTCAGCCTGGCGCTGAGCGCCCTGCTAGTCCAGCTCCCATCCAGCGATCGCCTGACGCTGGCCACGGCAATCGTGTTCCTGGCTGGCTTTGCCATGGGCGTGGTCAACGGGATGCTCTACAAGATCGTGCCCTTCCTGCTCTGGTACCACCTGCAGCAGGACGCGCGTGCGCGCAAGGGGACGGTGCCGGCGCTGCGCGACGTCCTGGCCGATGACAGTGCGCGGCGCCAGTTCTGGTGCCATTGCGCCGCGCTGGGGGCGCTGCTGGCAGGGGTATGGCTGCCGGCGCTGTTCGCGCGCCCGGCCGCCTTGCTGCTGGCGGCAGCCAGTGCGCTGCTGGCCACCGGGCTGCTGCGCGCCACCCTGCGCTGCCGCGCGATCCAGCGGGCGCTTCAGCCCTCATAGACGCGCAAGCGTTCGATATCGAGAATGGTGATCTGCCGACCTTGCACGCTGATCATCTTCAGTTCAACCAGGTCGTGCAGCACGCGCGAAAAATATTCGGGCGTCAGATTCAGGCGCGAGGCCAATGATTTCTTGCTGACGGTGAGCGTGACGAGCGCGCCATCGCCTTCCGGTTCATCCTTGAGCAGATAGCCGACGATGCGCTGGCTGCCCGAGCGCAGCGAATACGATTCGACGTCCTTGATCAGGCCATGCAGGCGCCGGCTCATCCCGGCCAGCATGCGGCGCGCAAAAGCGGGCTGACGCTCGAGTTCATCAAACACGGCCTCTTTGGCGATATGCAGCAGCATGGTGTCCGCCAGGGCCGTGGCGCCGACAATGTAGGGCTTTTCCATGAACATGAGCGCTTCGCCAAAACTGAAGCCCGGCCCGATGATTTCAATGATCTTTTCGTCGCCCTGGGCCGACAGAAACCCCAGCTTGACCTGGCCGTAAATGACGATATGAAAGCCGCGGCAGGGGTCGCCCCGATGAAATATGGGCATGCCACGCGCGACGTGCAGCTCCTGGGTGCGCGCCGCCAGTCCGGCCAGCTCCTCGGGACTGAAGTCGGCAAACAGGGGCAAGCGCTTGAGGAACTCGCGCCGGTCTATTTTTGATGGAAGCATAAGGCGCCTTTCAAAATGCAAAAAAGACCCGCATGCAGCGGGTCTTGGGGAAGCTGGCGGCAATCAGTGCCCCGAGCTCGCGTCCGGCGTGCTGGCGGTGCGGAAGATGTCCGGGTTTTCCTTGCCGGTCACGTACAGGAAACCGGCCAGGCCCTTCTCCATGCGCGACAGAGCATGGTCGACCAGGATGTAACGGCCGGGCACTTCCACCTTGAACTCGACCATGGTCGCGCCGCCCGGTGCCACGGTGGTGGTCTGCACGTTCTTGGCCGGCAGCGAGGTCAGATCGGCCTGCGAATACACGCGGTCAAACACTTCGCCGATCACGTGGAAGCTCGAGGTCAGGTTCGGTCCGCCCACGCCGAAGAAGATGCGCACGGACTCGCCCACTTTCGCTTCCATGCGGTGTGTTTTGGTCAGGGCGTTGTGGGTCCCGTTGAACATCAGATGCTCCGGCTGTTCATTGAGCAGCTTCTCGAGCGAGAACTCGGCTTCGCCCGGCGTGCCATGGCGCTGCGCGGTGTACAACTCGCCCTGCATCACGTAAAACTCGCGGTCCACCTTCGGTAAGCCACCTTCCGGTTCGACCAGAATCATGCCGTACATGCCGTTCGAGATGTGCTGGGCCACCATCGGGGTGGCGCAGTGGTACACGTACAGACCGGGGTTCAGTGCCTTGAACGTGAAGCTCTTGGTGCTGCCAGGGGCGGCCTGGGTCACGGCAGCGCCGCCGCCAGGACCGGTCACCGCGTGGAAGTCGACCGAGTGGATCATATGGCTATCTTTGGCATTGCTCATATCGACTTCCACCGTGTCACCCACGCGCACACGCAAGAACGGACCCGGCACCTTGTTGTTGAAGGTCCAGTAGCGGTAGGTGGTGCCGTCGGCAAGCTGGCCCACGATCTCGGTCGTCTCGAGGCTCACCTTGAGTTTTTTAGGACCGCGCGCGCCCACCGGCGTACCAACATCGAGCGGATTGCGTGAAATGTCGGCCCCTTTTGCCACCGGCGCAGCCACCGCGCCTCCGACGATAATCTTGCCGATCATGCCTGCGGCAACATGCCCGGGCAGGCTGCAGATATAGGTAAATTCTCCCTTTTTGTCCGCCTTGAACACGATCGAGGTACTGGCGCCCTTGTCATTGATCTGATTTGATCTGGCGTTAAAGTCGGGCACGGTCACATCGTGGGTGGCGCCATCGCCGTTGACCAGGTTGATCTGTACGACAGCGCCTTCCGGCACGTTCAATGTCGGGTTCGCGGTGCCCTTGTTGGCACCGGTTTCGCTGATGAACACCAGCTTGCCGTCGGCGATATCGGTGCGCAGCGTGAACGTCACGTCCGGGCGGTACTGCACTGCCGAGCTGCCACCAGCCTGGCCGTGGCCAGCGTGCTGCGCCAGCGCCGGCGCCAGGCTGGCGGCGCCAAGTACGAGGGCAAAGACGGCCTGCGAAATGATTGTCTTTTTCATGTTTTTCTCACCTAGTTATGTCTGGTGCGGAACTGCACCTGTTGACCTTGATCAAATCATATATTCGCAATGCATGTTAAAAAATTGATTCACATCAAATATTCGACAGATGGCAGCGTTATTTGATGCACTTGGGAAAATTTGATTTACATCAAATGTAAAACATGCATCGGAGATATATGATTTCTCCAACCCGGCAATCCCGCCAACCGAAGGTAAACCACTATGAAAAAAATCGTCCCCACTCTGATCGCTGCCGCCCTCGCCGCATGCTTGCCATCCCTCGCCAGCGCCAGCTGCGGCGCCGCCTTTTGCGCCGTCAACAGCAACTGGACCGCCGAGAGCGCACTGGCAGAAGCAAACGACGCATTCGATCTGCGCTTTGAGAGCATCAAGCAGGATCAGCCCATGACCGGATCGCGCAAGCTGGCGGTGGGCGAGATCAAGGCCCACCATGACGAAGTAAGCACCATGAATCGCAACGCTGTTGTGCGCTACAGCCACAGCTTCGGCAACGGCTTCGGCCTGGAAGTGAGCGGCGCGATTGGCAAACGCGAACATGAGCACATTCACAATCACCACGGCGCCCAAATCTTTGACAGCTGGTCTTTCACCGAACTGGGCGACGTCCGTGTGACAGGGCGCTATCAGCTGCTGACCATGGACGATCCGCTGCGGCCAGCCAATGCGGGCATCACCTTCGGTTTGAAGCTGCCCACGGGTAAATTTGATCTTGCCAACGGAAAAGGCGCTGTGGGCGAACGCAGCATGCAGCCCGGCACCGGCACCACTGATTTGATCCTGGGCGGCTACTATCACCGCAAGCTGGTCGACAGCGACCTTTCCTGGTTTGCCCAGGGGCAATTCCAGCATGCCTTGAACACGCGTGAGAATTACCGTCCAGGCGCCCAGCTCGGCCTGGATGTGGGAGTACGCAAGGGAATCAGCGCCACCGTCGGCTTGCTGGGGCAACTGAACTATGTCTACAAGCGCGCCGACCGTGGCAGCGAAGGCGAGCCAGACAGCAGCGGTGGCCGCTACCTGTACGCCAGTCCCGGCCTGAGCGTTGCGCTACCCGGCAACAAGCAGCTGTACGCGTTTTACCAAGTACCCGTGCACCGTCATGTAACTGGCATCCAGCTCAGCGCCGACCGCGCGCTGGTAATCGGCCTGTCCGGGCAACTGTAATGGGCACGCTGCCTGCCCGGGCTGTCGCGACGCTTGCCGTGCTGGCAGCGTTTACCTGCGCGCCGGCAGCTGCCTTCCACCTGACCGATGTGCAGGGCCAGCGCCATACGCTGGAACGGCACAAGGGAAAGTGGATCGTGTTGAATGTGTGGGCCACCTGGTGCGCCCCTTGCATCAAGGAGATGCCGGAGCTGGAAGCCTTGTCTCACGCACGCGGCGATCTGGTGGTGCTCGGTCTGGCCGCCGACGGCGACAACCTGCCCCGCATCCAGCGCTATGCCCAGGTCCTGCATGTGACTTATCCGATCATTGCAGGCAACCCGGCTACGCTGGCCGAATTCAAGGTCAAGGCCTATCCGACCACCCTGCTGTTCAATGCCGCCGGTACGCTGGTGTTGACCAAGCTGGGCCAGGTTACACGGGCCGAACTGGAAAGCCGCTTGCCGCCTGTACCGGCGCGTTGACAACGTCAGCGCCCCAGCATGCCGCACAGCGAGGCGGCCGGCAACGGGCCGGCAAACAGAAAGCCCTGTCCGTAGTCGCACCCGGCCTGGGTCAGCAAATCGCGCTGCTCGGCCCGTTCGATGCCTTCTGCAATCACCTTGATATCAAGCTTGTGTGCCATGGCGATGATCGCTTCGCACATGCTCAGATCGTCTGAGTTGGCAGCAAGGCGGGTGACAAAGCTGCGGTCAATCTTCAAATAGTCGATATGAAATTTGCGCAGATACGACAGCGCCGAATAGCCGGTGCCGAAATCGTCAATGGCCAGCTGCACACCCGCCTCGCGCATGCTCTGCAATTGCGCCATGATGGCCTTGTTCGACTCCAGCAGAATGTTTTCGGTGATTTCGAGGATGGCGCAGGCCGATGCGCCCGCACTGACTGGCGGCTGCCATGCAGGCAAGCGATGGCCCCCATTGCCCACGTGGCGCAGCTGGGCCGGCGACAAATTGACGCTGATTTGAAACTGCGGATCAATGCGCTCGCGCCAGACGGCAGCCTGCTCGGTTGCACGCTGAAACACCCAGTCGCCAATCGGTACGATCATGCCCGTTTGCTCGGCCACGGGGATGAACTCCACCGGACTGACATTGCCCCGCACTGGATGGCGCCAGCGTAGCAGCGCCTCCGCTTTGTGAATGGCGCCAGTAGCCAGGCCCACAATCGGCTGGTACAACAACTCGAACTCCTGGTTCGACAGCGCATGGCGCAGATCGTTCGAGAGCCGCATGCGCATCAAGGCTTCGTGCTGCATGCGCTGGGTGAAGTAGCGAAACTGGTCGCGCCCCTGGTTTTTGGCCGCGTACATGGCCTGGTCGGCATTTCTGATCAGGCTGTCGACGTCGCGCGCGTCGTCCGGAAACACCGTGATGCCGATACTGGCGGACACGTACACGCTGTTCTCTCCCAGATAAAACGGTTGCGCCATCGCCCGTACAATCTGGCTGGCGACCCGCTCGACAATGGTCGCACCGTCCAGTTCACCCAGGATGACGGTGAATTCATCGCCACCGATGCGCGCCACCGTATCGACTGCGCGCACGCAGGCGCTCAGGCGCTCGGCGGCCTGCTGGAGCAAAATGTCGCCAGTGTCGTGACCGAGCGTGTCGTTGACCTCCTTGAACTGGTCGAGGTCAATGAACATCAGGGCCAGCCTGGCCCCGCTGCGCGCGGCCTTGTGGGATTCGTGTTCCAGCCGGTCGCGGAACATGCTTCGGTTGGGCAGCCCGGTCAGGGTATCGAAGTTGGCCTGACGCCAGATTGTTTCCTTTGCGCGTTTCTGGTCGGTTACAGGCGAAAACATGCCTATCCGTAGTTTTTCGCACCCACTCTCGTCGTAAATGGTATCAATCCGCAGCCATTCCAGCACTTGTTCACCACTCTTGCGCCGCGCCCTGACCGAGCCGGCCCAGTGCCCGGTCTTGGACAGGACAGGCTGGCCCTCGAACGGGACCAGACCCGCCGCCGCGTCGCACTTGAGCAGATCCACATTGCGTCCCACGATGTCGGCTTCGGCATAGCCGGTCAGTGCGGTGAATGCAGGGTTGATGGCTTCCACGCGCCCCTGCATGTCGAACACCATGATGGCTTCGCCAATGGCCTTGTAGACCATGCCCGACAGGCGCAGGGCCTTTTCGATGCGCTTCTTCTCGGTAATGTCGGTCGACACGCCGATTACGCCGATCATTTGATTGCGTTCATTTCGCAACGGCGAGTCCGTCACATGGACTTGCATCGTGCGGCCGTTGCGGTGACGCACTTCGTATTCGCCAATCCAGCTTTCGCCGCGGTTCAGGCGCGCCATGATCTGGCTCGTATGCTGGCGCGCCGATTCCGCTGGCAAGACCTCGACGATATTGCGCCCCAACACTTCAGCGGCCGACCAGCCATACATTTTTTCGGCAAATGGGTTCCAGAAAACGATCACCCCACTAAGATTGGTGGCAATGACCGCCTGCTCGACCGATGCCAGCAAGTGGCGCTGCAAACGGATCTGGCGCTCCGCGATCAGTGGCGCCACCACCTGTTCATGCACAGCGACAAAGCGTGCCTGCCCCGCCATGGGGGAGCGCATGAAGCGCAGCCGGAACCAGCGCTCTTCGTGCGGGGCATCGCAGGCGTATTCCATGGTGGCGCTCTGACTTTCGCCAGCGAGCACCTCGCGCAGCGCGCGCAAGGCACGCAGCGCATCGGCATCACCTTGCTGGGCCGCATGTTCACATACCGAGAGGTAATTGGCACCGGCGCAGACCCGCCGCGCATCGCCGCCATTGTCGCGGGCAAACTTTTCCCAGGCCGCGTTAACGCTGATGATTGTACCGGTCGCATCGATCACAGCGATCTGGTCGTTCAACATATCCATGGTCGACCAGGCGGGATCGCGCTTTGGCGCGACGCGCGCCATTCCCCTGTCGGACATTGTCGCGGCACCTCACTTAATACGCTGAATACTAATTTTGCGCCCAGCCTCCACGCCCTGCAAGGGCCGCACAAAACAGTGATGCCCCGTCGCCACAGCGTGTGTTTGCGTACAGAGCCATACGGCAAAAGACGCCTATGCTCGCGATGACATTCTCACGTAACGGAAAAGGACACAGGCAATGACAGAGGCACGACAAATGGATCAGGAAACACTGGACTTCATCCGTGGCGTATTCGCCCTGGTCCGCGCGGGCGAAACGGCGTCACTGGAGGGCTTGATTGGCAAAGGCTTGCCGGTAAATTTTCGTAACGAAAAAGGCGACAGTCTGATCATGCTCGCGGCCTATCACGGCCACGCCGACACCGCGCGCATTTTGCTGGCGGCTGGTGCCGATCCTAACGTCGCAAACGACCAGGGTCAGACCCCACTGGCCGGCGTGGCCTACAAGGGGTATCTGGACATTGCCACCCTCCTCCTTGAACACGGCGCCGCCGTGGAAGGTAGCAGTCCGGATGGCAAGACGCCCTTGATGATGGCCGCCATGTTCAACCGCACCGCCATCGTTGATCTGCTGCTTGCGCGGGGCGCCCGCATTGATGCGACCGACAGCCGCGGGATGACCGCCCTGAGCCTGGCGGCCTCGATGGGCGCGAGTGACACGCTCAAGCAATTGCAGGAGCGCCTGTTCCACCGCGAACAGCCAAGCGCGAAAGCAAGTGGCGTGCACGGTGAGATGGCGCACTGAACTGTACAACCGTGCTGCAGAAAATAGGGACTCACTTTAAGGAGACCATCATGGCAGACGACTTGAACAATCGCGGTGCACAGGACCGAAACCGGATTAGCCTGACAGAGAAACACGAGGTGGCTTACTGGACAAAGGCGCTGGGCATCAGCGAAGAAGAACTGCAGCGCCTGGTCAGCAAGGTCGGCAACAACCCGGCAGCCGTACGCGCGGCAATGAGCAACTAGTTTCAAGGGGAGTTCGCCCCTCCCTCAAACAACCGCGCGCGTGCGATTTGCACCACGCGCGCGGGCTTGCCCTCCCCCTTCCACGCCCGTGGCGCCCATCGCTGCGCCATCCCTGTTTTGTCTCGTAGCCCTTGTCGCCAAGCAAGCTGCATGCATACAACAAATAAAGTTTATTTATCGTTTTCCATGCGTTTTGCATGTTCGATTGGCACGTCTCCGCCAAATTGCCCTACATTTGTCTTCCAAGCTTTATTTATTGGAAAACAATGTATTGACATAAATGCCAACAATAAGGAGACACTACATGAGCACACGCTTTCGTCGTTCCTTGCACGCCCTGTTACCTGTCATTGCACTTGCCGTCCTGATTCCCCAGGCGAACGCCAGCACCATCAACCAGAATGCCTCGTGGACCATCGACCGCGCCGGCACCAGCACCAAATACCGCACGGTCGCCTACGGTGATTCGATCTACGCCGGCTACAACGGTTCCGTCACCAGTGCAGCCAAATATGCGGCCCCCACCGTCAATGCGGAGTATCTTTCGGCCCAATGGGGCAGCGACGTGGAAAGCGTGCGCCGCACCAAGTCCGGTGCCATCGCTTCTGACGTGTACAACAACAAGATCGTGGCTGAACGTTCCTACATGCAAGCTAGCAATACCCGTGTCGTCACCTTCGAGATGTGCGGCAATGATGGTTTGCAGGCGCGCGCCAGTTTCAAGAGCCAGACTGGCACCTGCAATTACAATGTGCTGACGGCCGCCGAGAACAGCTGCAAAACCTACGTCACGGCGGCCATGGATTACATCAACGCCAACGCCTATGCCGGCGTGAAGCTGAAGGTGGTCTCCAATCTGCACTATCCCGGCTACGCGGTCGACAACGTGCAAAGTTCGTGCAAGGACCCTGGTACTGGCGCGACCGTCAAGATGCAGGACAAATTCTTGCCCGCGCTGGCCCGCATGAACTTCATGATGTGCGATGTGGCGCGCCAGAAGGGTTTCAAATGCGCCGACAACTTCGCCCAGTACATGGGGGGCGACTATGACAGCAATGGCGATGGCAAGATCGATTCGGACGGCCTGCGCTATATCGATGGCGAGAGCGAAGCGAGCTATGTGAACCGCATCACCACGACGCTACGCTCGACCATCCGCGACGCCAACACCCACTTTATCTCGTCGAGCAGCAGCTACGACTACATCCAGTCGGACGATACCCACCCAACCTACAATGGCAGCACCTTCAGTTCCGGCCTGTTTGGCGGCACCACCGGCAGCGGCGCGCCACGCTACAGCACCATCAGCGCTGGCAAGAACCCGATCTGGAATCAGTACGGGCATGAGCGCATCGGCTGGGCCGTGTCGACCTACAATCCGGCCACGCCCTGATTGAAAGGACGCGCACTTGGACGCTCCACGCGATCCCAGACAGGCGCCGGCCAGCGATGCTGACCGCGCCTGGCGTCCCTCGGGTCTGGGCTTCATCGTCGCGCTGCTGGCCGGCGCTGCCGCCCTGACCTTGCTGCTGACCTGGTGGACGCCATCGGCGCCGGATGCGCCAACTGCCCAGGCGGCAGCAGCGCCACCGGCACCCGTGCAAGCTGCCTCGATCTCGCCCATCGTGCCAGGCGGCGCACCGACGCCGGACCCGGAGGGCGACGCCGATCCTACTGCGGACTTGTCCAGCTACGTCGCGCGCGGCGAAAACCCCAGCGTGGCCGAGGTGATCGAGCGCCTGCACCAGCGCGGCATCTATTCCGGCCTGGGCGCCTTTTCACCTCCGGGCACCAGTCCGCCGCTGGTGGGCCTGGCGGTACCTGAGGACTTTGTTCTGCCCAAGGGCTACGTGCGCCACCATCAGGCCACCGACGACGGCCAGCCGATCGAGGCGATTCTGATGTTCGCCCCCGGCTTTCAAATGCTCGATGCCAGCGGGCGCCCCATCGCCATGCCCGCCAACGGCGTGGTCCCGCCCGAACTGGCGCCGGCCGGCCTGGCCCTGCGCAAGATCGTCATTCCGCCGCCCGCCAATGGGGGCCGCTGAATGGGGGCCGCTGAAGCGATGCTGCGTCGACTGAAAACGAACTTGCCAAGCATTGCGGCGGTACTGGCAAGTGCAGTGATGGCGGGCCTGTATGTGCGCGGCGGGCCCGCCTGGCTCCTCGGCTTCGTATTCCTGGTACCGTGGCTGCGTACCCTCGACGCGTGCGTGACCGTGGGTGCCGCACTGTGGCGTGCCTATGCCATGGCGCTCGCTTACACCGCTGCCGCATTTGCCTGGTTTGGCAGCGCACTCGGTCTGTACGCACAGATTGGCGAAGTTGCCGGTGTGGTCTTGCTGCTGCTTGGCGCGCCGCTGTTTCAGCCCCAATTTTTCGCCTTCGTGCTGCTGCGCCACCTGATCCGGCGCCGGCACGGTGTGCTGCTTGGCGCGCTGGCCGGGGCAGCAGCATGGGTCGGCGCCGAATGGCTGCTTCCCCGACTGCTTGGCGACACCATCGGCTACGGCCTGCACCCATCGCGCTTGCTGCGCCAGGGGGCGGCCGTGGGTGGTGCGGCCGGCTTGAGCGTGCTGCTGCTGCTCGTGAATGAGGCCGTCACGGCGGCTCTTGCGCGCCGCGCCAACGGCGTGCGCGCGCTGGCAGCACCGCTGGCGATGGGTTTGGCGCTGCCGCTCCTGCTGGCCGGGTATGGCGCCTTTGCGCTTTCGGGTACGCCGGCGCCCGATGCCAAGTCGGTGCGCATCGGCCTGATTCAATCCAATATCGTGGCCTACGACCGCCAGCGCCAGGAAAAAGGCAGTTATGCTGTGGTGCGCGATGTACTCGACACCCATTTCGCGATGAGCTACGACGCCATCGTGCGCCAGCATGCCGATGCAGTCATGTGGCCCGAAACGGCCTATCCCACCACCTTTGGCCAGCCGCGCAGTGAGAGCGGCGCCGAATTCGACCAGCACATTCTCGCTACCGTCAAAGCGGCCGGCGTGCCCTTCATCTTCGGTACCTACGATCGCGGCAGCGCTGGCGAATACAATGCCGCCGCCTTTGTCCAGCCCGACACCGGCCTGCTCGGCATGTACCGCAAGACGCGCCTGTTCCCCCTGACCGAGTACGTGCCGGCCTGGATGGACAGCCCCGCGCTGCGGCGCCTGCTGCCCTGGACTGGCAGCTGGCGCGCCGGGAATGGCGCACGCGTTTTCCCCCTGCGCCTGGCAGATGGCCGCGAAATCCCGGTGCTGCCGCTGATCTGCCGCGACGACGTAGACCCCACGCTCGCGGCCGATGGTGCCCGCCTCGGTGCCCAGGTCATCCTGACCATGTCCAACGACGCCTGGTTCAGCGCCGCACCTTTGGGCGCGCGCATGCACCAGACGGTCGCCGCCTTCCGCAGCATCGAAACCGGGCTGCCTCAGTTCAGGGTCACCAACAACGGGTACAGCGCCGCCATCGATGCCACCGGCGCCATCCTGGCCGGTTCGCGCATGGGCGAGCGCACCTTGGTCATTGCCGACTTGCCGGTGCACGCCGCCGCCCCGACCTTGATGGTGCGCTGGGGTGACTGGGTCGGGCGCGCGGCCTGCCTGTTCCTCGTCGCCCTGGGCCTGTGGTCTTGGCGCGCCGCCCTGCGCCTGACAGCGCCCGCCGCGCGCCCCGCACGGCCTGGCCCGGCGCTGGCGCAGACCGTGGCCGTGCTGGCGCCGGCAGCGCGCCTGGCCGCGGCCATCTTGCGCCTTTGCGCGCGCGCCGGGCTGCTGTGGATCGGCATCACGCTGCTGCGCGACGAAGCCTTGCGCACCAATACGCTGGCGCAGATGCGCATGTTTGGCGCCTTGTTCCTGGTCCCCGAAGCGGCGGCATGGTGCGTGCTGTACCTGTTTTCGGCCAAGGCCACTGTCGCGCAAGGCACACTGGTGATCACGCGCGGCAAGCAGCGGATCGAATTTGCACTGGCCGACATTGCCTCCGTCCAGCTATGGCGCCTGCCACTGCCTTGCCCCGGCCTGTGGCTGCAGCTGACGTCCGGCGCGCGCTGGCGCTATGGCCTGGCCAGCGTCAGGCCGCAAGAGCTGGCCGCGCTGCTGACAGGCGCGGCGGCAAGCCCACCCCAGTCGCGCGCCCTCATGCAAACCTATACCCATGCTGCGCTGGCCACACCGCGCTCACGCCTCGATCACCCGCTGGCAAAGTATGTGCTGCTGCCTCTGGCCCTGGCCAT
This sequence comes from Massilia sp. CF038, assembly GCF_900129765.1. Classification (GTDB taxonomy): domain Bacteria; phylum Pseudomonadota; class Gammaproteobacteria; order Burkholderiales; family Burkholderiaceae_D; genus Telluria_A. The sequence goes on along the minus strand of NZ_FQWU01000001.1, from coordinate 1,937,229 downwards.
TCCAGCATTTCACCTGCAGCAGCAGATTGCCTATGGCGGCGCGTTCGGCGAGTATTACAGTTTCGGCCTGAAGGCGTATTTGAGCGCTTTTGCATTGTGGTGGGCGGCATGGACGATCGGCGTGGTGCTGAGCGAAGCCTTGCTGCGCGCGGCCATTGCTGCCGGCACCCTGGCGACCGCGCTGGTGCAGCCTGGCCGCACCGGCGCCGTGCGCCAGTCGCTGGAACGGGCCGGTCATGCCGCCCTGTTCATCGGCCTGCCCGCCTGGCTGTTGGTGACGGTGACCGCGCCCTAGCCTAATTCTTTGGCAGCACGGACGCCGTCACTTACATTTGCGCTACGTTTGCGCAAATGGGATGTGCATTTTGTTGCATTAAGTAAATTTTCCAGTACCATGTCGCAAAATACTGTCAATACGGACAGTATCAGCCCCACTGGAAAACACGATGGTCCGTTACCCGCAACGCCTGCTCACCTGCCTGATTCTCTGTACCCTGGCCGCCTGAGGCGGCAGCGGTGGTGGAAGCCCCTCCACGCCAACGCCAACTCCGGCACCGACACCCACACCAGGCACCAATCCAACCCCGCCTCAGGGTGTGGCTCCCGTAATTGCCAGTTTTGGCGCCGATCCGGCCATTGTCAGTGCCGGTCAGAGTTTTGCCCTGACCTGGAACGTCACTGGCGCAACGGCGATCTCGATTGACCAGGGCATCGGCGTGGTTACCGGCAGCAGCAAAGCGGTGACGGCTGCGGCCGGGGTCACCTATACCCTGACCGCCACCAACGCCAGTGGCAGCAAGACTGCCAGTACCACCGTGACCGTGGCGGCACCGGTGGCCGTTGGCAGCAATCCTATTCTTTATGTGACCCAGACCCCGGTGTCGGGCTTTGCCAGCCGCACCACCACCTTTGGCAATCATCTGGCCAGTCCGACGGCGGTGCCGCGCGGCGGCGACCTGATGATCCGCTACCCCGACGGCAGTACGCGCAATCTGACCCAGGAAGCCGGCTTCGGCAGCGCCGGGTTCCAGGGCGCCAACGCAATCGCGGTGCGCGAGCCCTCGGTGCACTGGAGCGGCAGCAAGGCCCTGTTCAGCATGGTCGTCGGTTCGCCCGCCACCCAGTACGAAGTGCGCCAGTATCAGTGGCAAGTATATGAAGTGAGCGGCCTGGAAAAAGGCGCCACTGCACGCATCGCCAAGATCGCGCGCCAGCCTGCGTACAACAACGTCTCGCCTTTTTACGGCAGCGATGAACGGGTCTTGTTTACCTCGGACCGTCCGCGCGGTGGCGAAGCGCATCTCTACCCGCAGCTCGATGAATACGAAAGCTTCCCGATCGTGACCGGGATCTGGAGCCTGGATCCGGCCAGCGGCAATCTGTTCCTGCTCAATCACACCGTCAGCGGCGCCTTCAGCCCGTCGGTGGACAGCTTTGGACGGGTGATTTTCACCCGCTGGGATCACCTGCAGCAGGACCAGCAGGCCGACGCCGACCGCGCCAACCCGGCCAGTCCGCCCAATGGCGCCTTTTTGTACGCCGACGAAAGCGCGGCCGCCGCGCGCAAGGCACTGGCCGACGAAGTGTTCCCCGAGCCGCGCCTGGACAACCACCCAAGCAACGTCGCCAACCACGCCAACGGCCACACCTTCAACCATTTCATGCCATGGCAAGTCAATGAAGACGGCACATCGGAAGAAACGCTGAACCACGTGGGGCGCCATGAAATCGGCCCAAGCTACATCCCGCGCGCGTTTAACAACGACCCGAGTCTGCTGGAATTCAGCCGTGAATCCGTCTTTGCCAACCGCACCTTGCTGCGTTCGGACGGCGGCCTGTTCCATCTGCGCGAAGACCCGCTCCAGCCCGGCACCTACTACGGCAGCAACGTGCGTGAATTCGGCACTGCCGGCGCCAATCAGATCGTACGCTTTACCGGCAGCCCAACACTGAACGCCGAGACCATGATCGTCACCGCCGTGACCCATCCTGATACGGCCGGCTTTACTGCAGAAGGCGGCACGCCCGCGGCCAGCCACAGCGGCATGTACCGCAATCCCCTGCCGATGGCTGACGGCGCCCTGGTGGCGGTGCACACGGCCGAGACCCGGCTTGACCAGAACGAAGGCACCCGCGCGGCGCCGCGCTATCGTTACCAGTTCCGTCTGAAATCGATGAAGCCAAGCGGCGTTCATTTTGTGGCTGACCGCGCGTTGACCGCTGGTACGCGCAAGGCGCTGTGGTACTGGGACCCGGATGCGCGTGTCGACTTTGACGGCATTTTGTGGGAACTCGACCCGGTCGAAGTGATGCCGCGCGCGAAACCGTCGCGCCGCAGCGATGCACTGGAAGCGCCGGAGCGGGCCGTTCTGCTGGAAGAAAACGTGGACGAAGCGCAGCTGCGCGCCTGGCTCACTTCGAACGACCTGGCCTTGATCGTTACGCGCGACAACACCAGCCGTGACCGCGGCGAGCGCCAGCAACCGTTCAATCTGCAAGTGCCAGGCGGCGTGAGCAAAAAAGGCGACAACGGCAAAGTGTATGACATCAGCCACTTGCAGCTGTTCCAGGCCGACCAGATCCGCGGCTATGGTGGCGTGAACGCCCCGCGCGAGGGCCGGCGGCCACTGGCGCAGACCATGCACGATCCGAAGGTGAAAAATCCGACTGGCACTGGCGGCCCTGCCGGCAGCGTCAAGCTGGGACTGGATGGCTCCAGCGCGGCCTTTGTGCCGGCGCGGCGCGCCATGACCTGGCAGCTGACCGACGCGGCTGGCAAAGCCGTGGTACGCGAACGCAACTGGCTTACCTTCCAGCCTGGCGAGATCCGCACCTGCGCCTCGTGTCACGGACTCAATTCCAAGGATCAGGCCGGTGGCTTCACCCCGCTCAACAAGCCGGAAGCGCTGCGCAAGCTCATGCAGCATTGGAAGCAATTGCCAAAGTGAATCAACTAATAGTTACAATGTTTGAGAAATATCTAGTCGCAGCCCAAGTTCACTGACCAAAGCTTGATATAGCTCAAACAACCCGCCTGTTGCTCCGCCGATTCGGAACAGGGATTGCAGTAAGCTGGTCGCAACCAAATGACCAGCTTACCCATGACTTCACTACCGAAAAAACCTGCAAAAGACGTGGACGTTTTCTGGGCCGAAATTGCCGCTTGCGATCATTGCCTGCAAATTTACGAAAACGACGATGTCTTCCTGGCCGCGCTGGAAGCCTATGCAGGCGCCGGTCTGCAGCAAGGCGAAGCGGTGATCCTGATTGCCACCAGCGTCCACCTGAAGCTGCTGGAAGAACGTCTGGCCAGGAGCGGCTTTGACCTGGCCGCAGCTGCCGAGCGCGACCAGTACATCGCGCTGGACGCCGCCGCCGCGATTGACACCTTCGTCGACAACGGCTGGCCCGATGAACAGCGCTTCAACGCCTTTGTGTTTTCTCTGCTGGAGCGGGCGCGTCCCCGCTATCCCAAAGTGCGGGCGTTCGGCGAAATGGTGGCCCTGCTATGGGCCAAAGGCCATTGCGGCGCCACCATCCGGCTCGAGCATTTATGGGCGCGCATGTGCCAAAGCGAGCGCTTCTCCCTGTTCTGCGCCTACCCGCGCGGCGGCTTCACCCAAAACGCCCAGCACTCAATGATGGACGTGCACCTCGCACACTCCGTGGTCTTCAACGCCGCCTGACCTGACCGCCTCAGCGATTCTCCTTGGCCCTGCCCCGGGCCACCCCAATTTAAATCGCATGCGCTTGACTTTGCGGGAAAGTCTGATAATATGCATCGCATGCGATCCAATCGGATGCGCCGAACAATGAAATTCTCGAAAGGTAACATCATGATCCAGCTCGACAAAGTGCTTTACACCGCGAAAACCCACACCTCTTCCGGCGGGCGCAACGGGACTTCCCGCAGTTCCGACGGGCGTCTTGACATCCATCTGTCGTCACCCGGCGGCGCAGGCACTGGCACGAACCCGGAACAATTGTTCGCCGCAGGATGGTCCGCTTGCTTCATCGGCGCCATGGGCATCGCTGCGACCAAGCTCGGCATCACCTTGCCAGCCGATCTGAGCGTGGATGCGGAAGTCGATCTGGGCACCGGTGCCGACGGCTACGGCCTGCAGGCCCGGCTGACCGTCAACCTGCCCGGCGTCGCCCGCGACCAAGGCCAGGCCCTGGTCGATATGGCGCACCAGACCTGCCCGTATTCCAAAATGAGCCGCGGCAATATTGATGTGGCCATTCGTCTTGCCTGATTTCCTACCCACTCACGAAAGACCATCATGTCCAAATTGCCTGCAATTGCCGCCCTCGTTCTGAGCGCCACCTTCAGCCTGGGCGCACACGCCCTCACCCCTGCCGCCACTGGCGCCGACTACGGCGTTCCCGTCACGGACGGCGCCAGCGGCCGCGTCATCCGGATTAGCGCCGCCACCAAATATGTCCACGTCACCAATGGCGAAGCCGTCACCTTCGAGTTCGATGGCCAACGCTTTGGCTGGCAAGTGTCGACCTATTCCAATGTCAATGAGTTCGCTCTCAAGCAGATCCTGCCACCGGGTACGCAATTGCCCGCCGTGCGCGTGATCGTGGCGCCCAACCCGCTGTATCTCGGCATTTAAGGCCACGCGCCGATATCAGGAGCCACCATGGACCGCCGCTTACTCGTTCTAGCCGCCGGCATGTTTGCCGTCGGGACCGATAGTTTTGTCGTTGCCGGCATCTTGCCGCAGGTTGCCGCATCGCTCGGCGTGTCGATTCCCCTGGCTGGTCAAATGGTGACCCTGTATGCCTTGAGCTATGCCCTGCTGTCGCCGACGGTGGCAGCGCTGGCCGGCCACTGGCCGCGCCGCAAGCTGCTGCTGACGGGCTTGGTCATTTTTGTGATTGGCAACGCCATCACGGCGCTGGCGCCCAGCATCGGCTGGGTCCTGGCCAGCCGGGTGATTGCCGGCCTGGGCGCCGCCATGTACAGCCCGACTGCGACCGCCACCGGTGCCTCGCTGGTTGCGCCTGAACGGCGCGCCGCCGCGCTGGCCATCGTGATTGCCGGTCTCTCCAGTGCCACCGCGCTCGGCGCACCGCTGGGTACCCTGATTGCCGGCGTGGGCGACTGGCGCGCCACCATGTGGTTCGTCAGTGCGGTGGGCACCATTGCAGCCATTGCGGTCTGGTTCAGTTTGCCCCCGATTCCGGCACTGCCCTCGGCCACTTTGCGCCAGCGCCTGGCACCCCTGGCCGATGCCCGCATCACCTTGACCTTGCTGACCACCCTGCTGGCCTATGCAGGCGCATTCTCCGTCTACACCTACGTTGGCGTGGTGTTTGACCGGGTCACGCACGGCAGCTCAAGCATGCTGGCCGGCTTGCTGCTGGTGTGGGGCCTCGCGGCCACCATCGGCAACCTGGTAGCCGGCAAGCTCACGGACCGTTTCGGCAGCCGCCGCATCATCCATGCCGCACTGGTCATCATGGCGCTCAATTTCGCACTGACCCCGTGGAGCTCGGCCCATGCCGTCACATCGGTGCTGGCAATTGTGGTCTGGGGCCTGTGCGGCTGGGGCTTGCTGGTGCCACAGCAGCACCGCCTGATCACGCTGGCACCGGCTGCCGCGCCGCTGCTGATGGGCCTGAATTCGGCAGCCCTGTATGTGGGCGTGTCCTCGGCCGGTGTGCTGGGCGCCGCCGGCCTGGGCTGGTTTGATCCGCACCGCCTCGGCTTGATGGCCGGCGCGCTGGTGGCCCTGGCCTTTGGCATGGCGCTGCTGGCCGACCGCCACATTGCCGCCAAGGCAATCGTCGGCGCGCCGGCGGTGGCATAAAATCAAGCATGCTGAATCAATCGGGTTCGACATATAATCGGCGCACAGACAAGATGCACTGCAAGGAGACCAGCATGAAAAACAGCGATCGTGTGCAGCCGGGCGACCCGGGCGTGAGGAAGTTGTCGGATTTTTTGTGTTTCGCGATCTATTCGGCCAACCTCGCGCTCAACAAGGCATACAAGCCGCTCCTTGAAGAGCTGGGCCTGACCTATACCCAGTACATTGCCATCATCGCGCTGTGGGAAGAGGACGAACAAACCGTCAGCAGCCTGGGTGAAAAGCTGTTCCTGGAATCGAATACGCTCACGCCGATTCTGAAAAAGCTGGAAGCGATGGGCTATGTGCGGCGCCGGCGTGACAGCCAAGACGAGCGCCAGGTCCGGGTCGCGCTGACCGAGGCTGGCCACCGCCTGCGCCAAAGCGCCATCGGCCGCGGCGTGATCGAGCAAACCGGCCTGGCGCCAGAGGCGGTACCGGCGGTGCAGCAGCAGATCGTCAAGATCCGCAACAATCTGATCGATGCCGTCAAAGGCAAGGGCCCAGCGTAAATCAAGGAGAGCGCCGATGCGCGAAAACGACCATGTCCTGGTTGTCGATGACGACCGCGGTATCCGCGAGCTCATTTGCGCCTATATGGAAAAGCAGGGTTTGCGTGCCACGGGCGCGGCCGACGGGCGCGAAATGCGCAGCGCGCTGCAGCGCTTCACGCCGGATGTGATTGTCCTCGACATCATGATGCCGGGCGACGACGGCTTGACCCTGTGCCGCGAAATGCGGGCGGGGAAACATCGCGCCATCCCCATCATCATGCTCAGCGCGCGCGATGAAGAAACCGACCGCATTGTCGGCCTTGAGCTGGGTGCCGACGATTACCTGCCCAAGCCATTTTCGGTGCGTGAACTGCTGGCGCGCATTCACGCCGTGCTGCGCCGCACGCGCATGCTGCCCCCGAACATGCAGGTCACGCAAGTGGCCACCATGCTGGGGTTTGGCGACTGGCGCGTTGACACTGAAGCGCGCCACCTGCTCGATCGCGACGGCGTGGTGGTGGCCGTCAGCGGTGGCGAGTACCGTCTGCTGCGGGTCTTCCTTGACCATCCACAGCGGGTGCTCACGCGCGAGCAGTTGCTGGCCATGACCCATGGCGACGACGCCGACCAGTTCGACCGCTCGATTGATATCCTGGTCAGCCGCCTGCGCCAGCGCCTTGGTGACGATGCGCGCGAGCCCCGCTACATCAAAACGCTGCGCAGCGAAGGGTATGTCTTTTCCAGTGCCGTGACGGTGCTCGAGGGCGCACCTTGAGCGGCGCGGGCGCGCTGCTTCGCAAGCTGGTTCCGGCCAGCCTGTTCGCGCGTCTGTCCCTGATTTTGCTGGCGGGCCTGGCTGCCGCGCAGCTGCTTTCTGTCAGCCTGGCCATCCGCGAACGCGACCAGACCACCATGGGCGCGATGATCGATCTGGTCGAAGTCGATGTGCGCGCCGCCGTGTCCCTGCTGGACCGCTTGCCCGCCGCCGAGCGTCCTGCCTGGATGCCGCGCCTGGCCCGCGGGGCCTACCGCTTCGAAGCGGGCCCCACCCAGCCTGGCCCGCCCGTGCAATCGACGCTCTCGGCACGCCTGCTTGCCTCGACGGCGCGTGCTCTGGAAGGCAGTTATCCGTTTTCGGCCCACGCGGTGCCGGGCCCGATCGAACGTTTTCAGGTCGACGTGCGCCTGACCGACGGCCAGACCATCACCATCGACTTCCGCCCGCGTTCCGGCTTGCCGCTCTCGCCCTGGCTGCCCTACATGCTGGCCGCGCAGCTGGCACTGGTTGCCCTGGCGTGCTGGCTGGCCGTGCGCATGGCCACCCGTCCCCTGCGCACCCTGGCCGAGGTGGCCGATGCGCTAGGCCCCGACCTGCGCCCCGTCGAAATGCCCGAACAAGGGCCGTCCGAGGTGGTGCGCGCCGCGCGTGCGCTCAACGCCATGCAGCGCCGCATTGCGGGCTACGTCGACGAACGTCTGCGTATTCTGGCCGCCATATCGCATGATCTGCAAACGCCCATCACGCGCATGCGCCTGCGCGTCGATCTGATGGACGATACGGTGCAGCAGGCGCGCTTTGGCGACGACTTGCGCCAGTTGCAGGACCTGGTGCGCGAGGGGATCGGCTATGCCCGCACCATGCACGGCAAGCCGGAGCCGGCACAAGTGGTTGACCTCGACAATCTGCTCGATAGTATCGTGCTCGATTACCGCGACGCAGGGGCAGCAGTGCGCATGTCGGGGAGCTGCGGTGGGCCACTGCCTGCGCGGCCCAAGGCCCTGCGGCGCCTGCTGGTCAACCTGATCGACAATGCGCTCAAATACGGCGCCACTGCGCACGTTGTGCTCGAGCGCGACGGACCCGAACGCTGCACGATTCGGGTTTGCGACACGGGCCCTGGCATTCCGGAAGCGATGCTCGAAGCGGTATTCGAGCCATTTTACCGGCTTGAGGGTTCGCGCAGCCGCGATACCGGCGGCACCGGCCTGGGCCTGGCCATCGCCCGCCAGCTGGCGGGCACCATGGCAGCCACACTCACTTTGCACAACCGCCCCGAAGGCGGTCTGGAAGCGCGCCTCGTCCTGACGGCGCTGTAAAACCCGGTTTTGTAGAACAGATTTGTTTCGGATTGTGTCTGGCCTGGCCATTGACACAATCGCCCCTCCTTGCGACACACGCGCGAGATGTCGACGACACACCCGCCCGGTCTAATGGAACACATCGCGCAACGATGATTTCCACCGCCGCGACAACGTCCACAAGGAGCCAGACCATGAAACATTCTCTATCCACCGCTGCCGCCGCTCTCGCTCTGGTCCTGAGCGCGGGCGCCGCCCACGCCGACGAAGCCAGGAAGCCAACCGAGAAATGCTACGGCGTCTCGCTAGCCGGTCACAATGACTGTGCAGCCGGTGCCGGTACCAGCTGCGCCGCCACCTCCAAGACCGATTACCAGGGCGATGCCTGGACCCTGGTGGCCAAAGGCACCTGCACCACCATCAAGACCCCAAAGGGCTTCGGTTCGCTCACGCCACGCAAATAAGGCGGACATCATGCCTTTCACTTCCCACAAACTGATGACGGCTGCCGCACTGAGTGTGGCCATGCAGTTCGCCGGCGCAGCCCCCGCCGAACCGGCAGCGCTGCCCCTGGCGCGCAATATTGTCATCGTCCCCGACGCCTTTACCGATGGCTCAAGCTGGCACGTCGTGCACGATATCCTCAGCCACAAGGGCTACCGCGTGACCGTGGTCCCGGCCACCCATACCTCGCTTGACGCCGATGTATCGATGACCCGCCGCATCCTGTTTCAGCAGATCGGCAAGGTGGTGCTGGTCGGTCATGGCATTGGCGGCAGCGTGATTGGTCACGCGGGCAGTGGCGCCAAGATTGGCGCGCTGGTCTACGTGGCAGCGCTGGCGCCCGAGGTAGGCGAAAACGCGCTGCAGCTGCTGCGCGCCGTGCCGACTCAAGGCGCCGCTATCAAACCCGACTGGTCCGGCGTCTACTGGGCAGACCGGGCCCGCTGGCAAAGCGATTTCGGGGCCGATCTGAGCCCGAACCGCGCCAGCTTCTTTGCCGCCTCGCAGGTACCGATGTACCAGGACTTCGCAGGCACGCCATCGTACGCGGCGCTCTGGCACAGCAAGCCCAGTTACGCCATCGTGGCCAGCGCCGACCGTTTTCTCAGTCCCGAAACGCAACGCATGATGTACCAGCGCGCTCACGCCAAAGTGGTCGAACTGGCTGCCAGCCATGCCGTACACGTATCGCGGCCGGAGGACGTGGCCAAGGTGATCGAACAGGCCGCGCTGGACACATTCTGATTTTCCCAACCTGGCAGGCAGCACCTGCCCGCATTTCACCACCATCAAGGAGCATCACATGAAAACCACATTGACTTCCCGCGTCAGCCTTGCCGGCGCCGCCGCCCTTCTCGCTCTGGCTGCTGGTGCCGCCAGCCCCGCCTTTGCGGCCGACGCCGAACAGCCCACCCGCTGCTATGGCATCAATAGCTGCAAGGGCCAGAGCCTGTGCGCCACGGCCAAAAACGACTGCAAAGGCCTGAACGACTGCAAGGGCCAGGGTGTGCTGGTCAAAACACCGTCCGAGTGCAAGGCACTGGGCGGCACCCTGACCGAAAAAGAGTAAGTCCATGCTGGTCCGCCCACTTTCAGCGGCGGACCAGAGTAATCACTTTGATGCGAGGCCCACCGTGCCGGCTTTTCCTTTACCCGATTCGTTTTCCGGCTATGGCCTGGGCCTGCGCCGCGAGCATTACCAGGATTTTCTCGAGACCGATGTCGGCGTCGATTTTGTCGAAATCATCTCCGAAAATTTTATGGTCGACGGCGGTCAGCCGCGCCACATTCTGCGCCGGATCCGCGATCGCTATCCGGTTGCCATGCATGGTGTCTCGCTGTCGATTGGCTCGGCTGACGGACCACGGGCCGACTATCTTGCGCGCCTGCGCGAACTGGCAGACGAAATCGACCCTTTGTTTGTGTCCGACCATCTGAGCTGGTCGCGCATCGGCGCCTTCAATTCGCACGACCTGCTGCCCTTGCCCTACACTGACGAAGCGCTCGACATCGTATGCAGCAATATCGAACGCGCCCAGGACACGCTGGGCCGGGCCATGCTGTTTGAAAATCCGTCCGCCTACCTGAGCTTCCCCGGCGCTGCCATGCACGAGTGGGAATTCATTGCGGCCATGTGCAAGCGCACCGGCTGTGGCTTGCTGCTCGATGTGAACAATGTGTACGTCAGTTCGGTCAACCACGGCTTCGATCCGCACGCCTTCCTCGAGGGCATACCGGCTCCGATGGTGCGCCAAATCCATCTGGCGGGACACAGCCGCGGCGATGGTCTGCTAATCGATACCCACGACAGCAGCGTTGCGGACGCCGTCTGGGCGCTGTACGCGCACGCGCGTGCCCGCTGTGGCGCAGTGGCCACCATGATCGAACGCGACGCCGCCATTCCACCGCTGGCAGAGTTGATGGCGGAACTGCATACCGCGCGTCAGATTGGCGCGATGGTGCAAACATGAAGCTGGCCACCCTGCAGCGCCAGATGCGCAGCTGGCTGATCCACGCCGATGAGGACAGCGCCCGACGGCTCGCGGGCACTGCCCGTGGCGGTTTGCACGTCTATCAGAATAACTACCGCAGCCAATTGACCGGCTGCCTGGAACAGACTTTCCCGCGCTTGCGAAGCTTCATCGGCGCCACCGCGTTCCAGCACGCCGCCGTCGCGCACATCAACCGTCGTCCGCCGCAGGCCTGGACGCTGGATGCCTACGGCGAGCGCTTTGTCGATACGCTGCGTCTGCAATTTCCCGACAACCCGGACCTGCACGAGCTGGCATGGATCGAATGGGCGATGACGACTGCCTTCGTTGCGCGCGATGCGGCCCCTGTCGACTCGAGCATGCTCGCCGGCGTCAACTGGGAGCGCGCGCGCCTGGTCTTTACCCCATCCCTGGCGCTGGCGTCGGTTGCCACCAACGCCGCCGAGATCTGGATCGCGCTCGAAAACGGCGAGCCGGCGCCCGAAGCGCGCATGCTCGCGACACAAGAAGGCATCGCCATCTGGCGGCGCGGCTTTGGTACACGCCTGCGCCGGCTGCAGCAACTCGAACTTGAGACCCTCCACAAAGCCCGTGGTCACCGTGGCTTTACCGCGCTGTGTGCCTTGCTGGCCGAACGCCTGGGCGAGGAAGCAGGCGTGGCCAGAGCTGGCGCCATGCTGGCGGACTGGCTTGCCAATGACATGATCATCGGTGTCGAGCAGAGCGCGGCCACACCCACGAACCGGAGAGCAGCATGAACCGTCCTCATATCAACGGCCGCCGCCAATTTCTGTTGACCGGTGCTGTGGCCCTGGCCGCGGCGAAAGGGGCGCTCGGCGCAGTCGCGCTGCCCGGGTTGCAGGTTCAGCAGGTGAACACCGACACACTGGCCATTTCGTGCGCGATTCTGGGCCCGGAGCATGGGCGCCCGGTCGTACTTGTCCATGATCTGGGTTACGACATCCGGAGCTTCGCCGCGGCCGCTGGGATATTGGCCGACGCGGGCCTGCGCGTGATCGTTCCGTCCCTGCGCGGCCACGGTGCCACCCGCTATCGCAGCGAGGCTACGCCGCGCTCCGGCCAGCAGGCCGCGCTCGGGCGTGATTTGCTCGACCTGATCGATGCGCTCCACATTCCGGAAGCAGTGTTTGCCGGTTTCGGGTGGGGGGCGAGCGCTGCATGCGCAATGGCCGCGCTGCGCCCCAGTCGCTGCGTTGGGCTTGTGCTTGCCAATAACGAAGGCATCGACGACGCGGCCGCAGCCACCACGCCCCTGGCCCCGGCGGCCGAGGCGGCGCTGTGGCACCAGTTCTACTTTCAGACGGAACGCGGACGGCAGGCCTTGCAAACCAACCGCATTGGCGTGATGCGAGAGGTGTGGCGCCATGCAAACCGCGATGGCCGAATGGACGAAGCCGCGTTTGCGCAAGCTGCTGCCAGCTTCGACAACCCCGATTTTATCGAGACAGTCCTGCATGCCTGGCGCTATCGCTTCGGCAATGCCGATCCTGATCCCCGCTACGTCAAGGCCGAACTGACCGTGGCGGCGCGCAAAGCGCCGACCGTTCCGGTCATCGCACTCGAAGGCGGCGCCAGCGCACGCCAGCCGGCGCGCTTGGCGCAGAGCCGCGTGCTGCATATCGCCGCTGCCGGACACGATTTACCCCGTGAAGCACCACAAGCATTTGCCGACGCCGTTCTCGGCGTGACACGCGCTGCCGTATGGCGCACTTGAACTTACCCTTGATCGTGCGAGCCACCATGAAACCAATTACCCTTCCCGACCACTTGATCCCGACTTCGGCCCTGCTTTTACTGGCCAGAGTGTCGGCCGCCTCGATCTTCTTTCTGTCCGGGCGCACCAAAGTGGAGGGCCTGATGACCATCAAGCCCGCCACCTATGATTTGTTCAGTTCAGAATACGCCTTGCCCTTGATCGCCCCCGAGTTGGCAGCGCAGCTGGCAACGGGGGCCGAGCATCTGCTGCCCCTGCTTCTGGTGATCGGACTGTTTACACGTAGCGCGGCGCTGGGCCTGCTGGGAATGACGGCGGTGATCCAGGTGTTTGTGTATCCGGCAGCCTGGCCGACTCATTTAAGCTGGATGGCCTTGCTGCTGCCCCTGATTGGGCGTGGCGCTGGCGCCGTGTCACTGGACGCTGCCTTGAAACGATGAATGCGCTCTCGCGGAGGCTGCGCCTGCGCGAGAGCAGACGACTTACCCGAAAGTGAACGCAAATGCCTCGGCGCCCTTGTCGAGAAAGCGCACTTCAAAGCGCCGCTGGCTTACGCGGCCTGACTGGCGCACCAGCTGGTACAAGCGCGTCGCATCCACCACGCCATTGCCCTCGGCGTCAATATCGGCGCCATGATCGGCACCGGGTGCGCGGCCATCGAGCGTCACTTTGATGCGCACTTTGGCACCGGCTGCGCCTGGCCCCATCACCAGATGCAGGTCGCGCGCGCTGAACTGGTGCGCCAGCGCGGCGCCCGATTCGGCAGCGACCGCGCTTTCGGCGCCCACCACCCAGCCGCCCGCCAGAGCCCATTGATTCAAGCCCAGATTGGCCATCGTATAGGTCTGCAAACGATCTTCACGCAGCCGTGGCGCGCCACGGAAATTGGACGCTTTCTCGTAGCCGACGTAGGTTTCGTCCGAGCCGATGCTGCCCAGGGCTGGCGCCATATGCTCGGCGCCAGCCTGCGGATTGACCAGCTTGCCGTCACCCGGACGGCCCGACGCTTCGGCCAGCAAGGACTGAATCGCCAGTTCCATCTTGTCGTAGCCGCCCTCACCAAATTGATGGAAACGGATTTTGCCCTGTGCATCGACCAGATAAAAGGCAGGCCAGTAGCGATTGCCCCAGGCTTGCCAGATTTTGTGCTGGCTGTCCACGGCCACGGGAAAGTCGATCTGAAAGCGCCCCACTGCCGCATTGATGTTGACCAGATCTTCCTCGAACTTGAATTCGGGCGTATGCACGCCGACCACCGTCAGCCCCTGGTCGCGATACTTTGCAGCCCAGGCACGCACATAGGGCATGCTGCGGATGCAGTTGATGCACGAATAGGTCCAGAAATCGACCAGCACGACCTTGCCGCGCAGCTTGGGCGCGGTCAGGGGAGCGGAATTGAGCCAGGTAGTGGCGCCGTCGAAACCGGCCATGGTGCCCTCCACCTGCAGGCGGCTGCCGCTTGGCGCGGCCCCCACCAGGGACAGGCCGGTGAGCGCCGGCACTGCCAGCGCACCGGCCACGGCCAGTGCTCCCGCCATGAGCGCAATGCGTTTTGTTTTGTGCGGGCCGCTCATTTGGCCAGCACCAGAATTGGTTTGCCTTTTTCGACCAGGTAGGTCGCCAGTTCGGATGCATTGCCGCTACCGAGGTTACGGGCCGAATGCACGGCGCCGGCAGGGATGAACAGAGACTCTCCCGCCTTGAGCGTGACGGCTTTACCGTCAAGGACATACTCCATCGTCCCTTCCAGCACGTACGCGATTTCCACACCAGGGTGCGCGTGCTTGCCGAAGGCCGCGTGCGGGCCAAAGTCGACACGGACCTGGATCGCCTCGTTTTTGGCATCGAGATCGCGGCGCACCACCTCGGTACGGCCAATGCCGTTGGCGTCGAGCTGCTGTGCCGATGCTGGGGCCATTGCGGCGCTGCCGAGGGCAAAGGCCGATGCCAGCAGCAAGGTTGCGCGGGCGCGCTTCGGGTAGGTGACTTTCATGGTGGTTCTCCTGTGAGGGACATGCTTGCCGGCGCCGGGATGAAGCCTGCTTTGCAGTCCACACATGCATTAAACCGCGCCAGCATGTCACGCCAATGTCGGGATTGTGTCTGGGCGGGCGGGCCATGTTGCTGTAACGCCGCCAGACACATTCAGACACATAACAGCATCATGCCCGATAGCGCGACGCCGGGGTCGTGGTCGACAATTCGCCGTGCATGGCGATGCGCGCAGCTTCAAACGCATCGTACTTGGCGCCGTCTTCCAGGCCTGGAATGGTGACAAACTCCCCTGCATCCAGACCGGCCAGGGCCGCGTCGACCATCGCATCGGCGCGCATCACAATTTCTTGCGGCAGATATTCCACCGGGGTGCCGGCGAGCTTCCAGAAGTCGGTCGCGGTTGCACCCGGTAAAACGGTCTGCACGCGCACGCCCTTGCCCGCCAGTTCATGGCGCAGCGACTGGCTCAGGGCCAGCACATAGGCCTTGCTGGCCCCGTACACGCCATTGAGAAGCTCCGGCGCAATCGCGACGATCGAGGCGATATTGATCAAGGTCCCCTTGCCGCGCTCGGCGAATCCCGGCACCGCAGCGTAGGTCAGGCGCGTGAGCGCCACCACGTTCAGGGCAATCATGTCCTGCATTCTGGCGATGTCGGAACCAAGCAGTGGTCCGGTGGCGCCCACGCCGGCATTGTTGACCAACATGGTGATGCTGGGGTCGGTGCGCAGCGCTGTCTCGACGGCAGACAGGCCCGCTTCCGTGGTCAGGTCGGCGGCAAGGGTACGCACCTCTTGACCACTGCCGGCATGCAAACGCGCTGCCAGTTCGCGCAATCGCGCTTCGTTGCGGGCGACCAGGATCAGATCGTAGCCGCGCGCGGCGAGGCGCTCGGCATACAAGGCGCCAATGCCGGTCGATGCGCCAGTGACGACCGCGGTGCCGGGTTGTGGATGATGCATTTCAGTTCTCCTCGATAGAAAATGGGGGCACGTCGTCGAACAGCTTGTTCACGATCAGCCAGCGTCCCTCTGCCAGCAGAAGGGACAAGTAATTGACATAGTGATGGCCGCGCGCCGGCACGTGTACCTTGGCCATGCCCATGTGGCCCAGTACCTCAAGCGACAGAACCGCCATGGCAAACGGCTCGCCCAGTTCGCGTGGCGAAGAACGGGTGGCCACGCCGGCGAGATAGATCTCGACCGGCTTGTGATAGCGCGCCCCGCCCTGCACCGCAAACAGCGCGGCGTCGGGGTCGAATACGGAACGCAGCAGTGCCGTGTCGCCGTTGTACAGGCCAGCGAAGTAGGTGGACAGCACATGGCCGATGGCCCGCTCGACTTCTGCCGCGTTCCGCTCGCTCATCGCAGCTGTCCCGCTGCCTGGCGCTGGCGGCGCAGTGTCACCAGTTCGCCGCCGTGACCCCAGTTGTCGGTGTCGACCTCCTCGATCACGACAAAGGTCGCTTCGGGATCCTTGCCCAGAATGTCCACCATCAGCGCGGTGGCGCCGGCAATGATCTTGGCCTTTTGCTCGCGGGTGACGCCTTCGTCGGTCACCTGAACCAGAATGTAGGGCATGGCGCTCTCCTACCAGACGCCGGCAGTGGCGCCGCCGTCGACACTGAGCACCACGCCGGTGGTGAAGCTGGCGTCGGTCATGTACAGCACCGCGTCGACAATGTCCTTTACCTGGCCAAACTGGCCGGTTGGCTGCAGGCCCTTGAGGAAGTCATGCGTGCCCGGGGCATGCAAGGGCGTGTCGATGATCCCGGGGGCCACGGCAGTGACCTTGACATTGTGCGGCGCCAGTTCCAGTGCCAGCGCACGCGTTGCGCTGTTCAGGCCACCCTTGACGAGCACTGGCAGAACGGCCGGCAGGGCCGCGCTAGGCTGCAGGGATACGCTGGCCGTGATGTTGACGATATGCCCGCCGCCATTGGCCACCATGTGCGCCGCTGCCTGCTGCGACGGATAGAAAAAGCCCATCAGATTGGTGGCGACCAGGCGCTCGACATCGTCGGGTGTGTACGTGTGAAAGGGCTTGGCGATGAAGATACCGGCGTTGTTGATCAGGACATCGACGGTGCCAAAGCGCGCTTTGGCTGTATCGAACAGTGCGACCGCGGTGGCCGGGTCGGCAATGTCGCCGGCGACGCCAACAAAACCGGATGGGTTACCCAGCTGGGCGGCAGCCCGCTCCAGACCTTGTGCGTTGCGGGCATTGCCCACCACGTTGTCGCCGCGTTGCAGGTAAGCTGCGGCCAGTGCCAGGCCGATGCCGCTCGATGCACCGGTAATGACGACGGTGCGTGGGACCTTGTTCATGATGTTTCCTTTTCAGTGATTGAGGGTCGGGTGGGTGCACCCGTTCAAGCACTATAGGCATCGCATGCCACAGGAAAAAGATGGTCTGAATCAATTCACTCGATACATGATGTAATGAATCACGTGCTCAAGCGGTTGCGTCGCTGCGCAAATGTTCAATGAGAAAATCGACAAAGGCACGCACGCGGGTGGTCAGGTGGCGCCCATGGGGATAAATCAGGTAGAAGGGACGCGAACGTCCACCCAGCGACGGCAACAATTCCACCAGCCGCCCTGCCCGCAAGTCGTCAGCGACAATGAAGCGGTAGGTTTGAAACAGGCCGCCGCCCGCGCGTACCAGGGTGGCCGCGCCCAGAATGTCTTCCGCGCAGCCATACAAGCCGGTCGTGGCCAAGTCGATCTCCTGCGAACCGTCGCGAAACAGCCAGTCGATATTGCGCCCCGTGCTGGGCAACGCAAACTGAATGCAATTATGGTCCTGCAGCTCGGCCAGATTGCGGGGCGAACCGCAGCGCGCCAGGTAAGCCGGCGTGGCCACCAGCACCAGTTCGGCATCTTCCAGGTGACGCGCGATCATGGTCGAATCGGCCGGCGTACGGCCGCGAATCGCCAGATCGAAGCCTTCTTCGCCAAAATCGACATTGCGATTACTGAGGTGAAATTCGATCCGCACCTCCGGGTAGCGTGCGGAAAATGCCGGCAGCAGCGGCAGCACGCGATAGTGGCCGTAGGGCGTGGCCATACTGATGCGCAGCAGGCCTGAAGGCGCGCTCTGGCGGCCGGTGACGACACGCTCCGCTTCGACCAGCTGATGCAGCGCAGCCCGGCACTGTTCGTAATAATCGCGGCCGGCATCGGTCAAGTTCAGGGTACGCGTGGTACGCACGAACAATCGAACGCCCAGCCGCGCCTCCAGGCGCGAGATCGCGCGGCTCACCGCAGCGGGCGTCACGCCCGCGGCAGTTGCGGCTGCGGTGAAACTGCCCAGCTCGGCAGTAGAACAGAAAAGCTCGATGCTGCCGAGCTGGAGATCGTCGAATTGGCGGGCCATGGCTTGTTACATGATGTATCGATTGCCTATCCTATCCGTTTTTCCAACTAACCGTACGCTTGGCCACCCTGATAAAATTACTTTAAGGAATTTGATTTTGATTTGCATCAACGATTTTGCGGTTTTACCTTGCCAGAATGGTGTCTACCATCCAAGACCCGCAAGGACCGCAACATGAAGTTCAGCAAACTAACCATCCGCTCGAGACTCCTTTTTGTCATTGGCTTCCTGTCAGCGCAATTGCTGGCCGGTGCCTTGATTGGCATCGGCAGCCTGCATCTGGCCAACCAGTCCACCAACCGCATTTACGACGACCGCCTGGTGCCCATGTCCGAGCTCGACACCATCGTGCGCCTGCTCGATGAAAATCAGCTGATCGTGGCAAAGGGCCTGTCCGCACCCGCTCTGCCCGATGCGCTGAACCAGATTGATACGAACATGAACACCATCGAAGCGCGCTGGACCGCCTTCATGGCCACCGCGCACACCGAAGAAGAAAGCCGACTGGCGGAACAATTTGCCCAACAGCGTATGGCCTTCCAGAGCGCCGGGCTGGCACCGGCCCTGGTCGCGCTGCGTGCCGGCGACAACCAGGGCGCAGCCAGCCTGGTGCATGGTGAGATGGCACGGCTGTACAAGCCGGTGCGCGCCGGGATTGATGCCCTGCTTAAACTGCAACTCGATGTGGCCAGAGCGGAGTTTGACCAGACCCAGCGCAATTTCCGGCTGGTGTGGATCAGTTGCCTGACTGCGGTCGCGTTCAGTCTGGTCCTGGCTGGCGGCATGGCAGTATGGCTGGTGCGCGCCATCTCGCGGCCAATGGAAAAAGCGGTCGACATTGCCGGCAGAATTGCCGCCGGTGATCTGACCCAGGACATTGCAATCGTTTCCGACGACGAAACGGGGCGCCTGATGCGCGCCCTGAAAGACATGAACACCAGCTTGCGTCACACCGTCGGCAAAGTTCAGGCTGGCACTGAAGCGATCGCGCGCGGCGCATCGGACATTGCCAGCGGCAATCTGGCGCTGTCGGCACGGACCGAAGCACAAGCGAGCTCCCTTGAAGAGACCGCATCGTCCATGGAGCAGCTCACGGCCACCATCAAGCAAAATGCCGACCACGCGCAACAAGCCAATCTGCTGGCCCAGACGGCCGCCGCCGTTGCCGGCGAAGGTGGCACGGTGGTCGCCCGCGTGGTTGATACCATGGGTTCCATCAACACTTCGGCCAGAAAGATTGTCGACATCATCGGCGTCATCGACGGGATCGCCTTCCAGACCAATATCCTGGCGCTCAATGCTGCCGTGGAAGCGGCGCGCGCTGGAGAGCAAGGACGCGGGTTCGCCGTGGTGGCAACCGAAGTGCGCAATCTGGCGCAGCGCTCAGCCTCGGCCGCGCGCGAAATCAAGTCCCTGATCGGGGCATCGGTCGAGCAAACGACGCTGGGCGCCAGTCTGGTGGACCAGGCCGGGACGGCCATGCGCGAGATTGTCAGCAGCATCGGCAGCGTGACCGACATCATGGCTGGCATCAGTGTGGCCAGCCGCGAGCAGACTGCCGGCATCGAACAGATCAACAAAGCCGTTGGCGCGATCGATGGAATGACCCAGCAGAACGCGGCCCTGGTGGAAGATTCGGCTGCGGCGTCGGCTGCGATGCACCAGCAGGCCCGGCAGTTGGGCGAGGTCGTCGCGACGTTCCGCCTCGACACTGCCCCGGCGGCGCGCCCCAAGAGTGCCGCCGCCCTGCCTGCGCGCCCAATCCGTCCGCCCCGCCTTGCCAGGCTGGCGGCCTGAGTGTCAACGAACTGCCGATCAGGATGCGGCAGCTGCCAGGGCCTCGCGCTGCACGATGCCACGGTGGACCTGGTGCGCGAGGAAACCGGCCACAATCGTGCTGCATACCACCACGTAGCCGACGTTGGCAAAGCCGACCAGCTTGCCATCGGCACCCGTGCTCACCAGATGGCCGGCGACGACTGCAGCGACACCGCCGGACAGTTGCTGGATCGCGGCGCTGATGGCACTGAATGCGCCGCGCTTGGCCGGCTCCGGCACCGAAGCCGACATGGCCTGGTAGGGAATCATGCGCGAAAAAATGCCGATGAACAGAATCACGTTCACGGCAATCACGGCTGGCAGCGGGACCGGTCCCAGATGGGTATAAGTCACCACCATGACCGAAGTGAGCACACTGCCGGCAAGGAACACCGGCATTTTGCCAAAGCGGTCGGCGGCCTTGCCCACCAGGGGACCGGCAAACATGGTGCACAGTCCCGTGACCAGATAGATCGTCGGCAACTGCGCAATGTGGATGCCCAGATTGTTGACCGTGAAGACGCTACTGAACGGCATCAACATGAAGCCGCCCGTGGTCAGCAGCGCCGTGGTGGCAAACGCCGGCAGATGGCGCTTGTCGCCCACGGTACCGAGCAAATGCTTGAAGGCGCTGGTCTCGCGCGGCAGTGCCAGATGCGCGTTCACAGGCTGCAATCGCCACACCACCACGATGCCGCCCAGGATGCCCACGCCAACAATCATGAAGAACGGTGCATGCCAGCTCCAGTGGTTGGACAGGTACAGTGCAATGGGCAGTCCCATGATCTGGCTGCCGGCAAACGCGGTCTGCAAAATACCCATGGCGCGCCCGCGCAAATTGGGGGCGTACAGGTCAGTCATGATGGCCAGCAGGACCGAGCCGATCACGCCGCCAAACAGGCCCGTCACGATACGGGCGGCCAGCAAGGATTCGAACGATTGGGCCATGGCGCACCACAAGGTGCCGCCCAGGAAGCCCGCGTAAAAGAACAGCAGCAAGCGCTTGCGGTCGAAGCGGTCGGCAAACCCCGCCGCCAGCACGCCACTGATGCCTGCACTGAACGCGTAAGCCGACACCACCATGCCGAAGCGCGCGGGCGTGATGCCCAGCGCCGGCATGATCAGCGCACCGAGCGGCGCCATCACCATGAAGTCGAGAATGACGGCAAACTGCAGGAAGGCAAGCATGCCTGCGACAAATTTTTGATAGCCGGTGAAGTTGCTTGCTTGCGCCTCTGCAGTCAATGGTGCTGGTCGGTCGGCCATCGGATTCCTTGCCTTTGATAATCAATTCGGTGTGGGGAAACGCCATACTACCAAACGTGCTCGGCTTCCGAACGCAGCCGGGCTATCCTTGGTGCGAGCGTCAAGACGCAATGCCTTCTGGAGAACCCATGCCGACCAAAACAATCGATCAATACTTGGTGGAATTTATCGCTGAACAGCTGAAAGGCACCGAAGAATGGGGCGCCTTTGTCGCGATATCGATGCCGTCTGACAATCCCATGCATATGACCAGCGTGTTCGCCAAGCAGCGCGTGGCAGCCGATCACACGTTTGCAGACCAGCACGAGGCCGAAACGGAGGCGGAACGAGCCGTGGCTGCCATTCTTGATGGGCTGAGGACCTAGGCACCATCGCGTACAGACAAAAAAATAGCCCACACAAAGGTGGGCTAGTGCAACGCTTGCGCGTCAGATTACAGGGTACGGCACATGGTCCATGGGGTCAGCACGGTGGTTTCGTTGTAAGCGGTTGGACCTGGCACGGCAGCCGTCGGTGCCAGCGGCGCAACACCGGTTGCACCACGTGCGTTGCCGACGTTATTGCCGATATTGGTTGCTGGCAGCGCGCCATCGATCGTGGTGTCCACGCCCGATGCTTGCTTGGTGGTCAGACCCGATACGCAGATGGCGTTGCCCGTCATGCCATACACGCCGACGGTCACACCCAGCAGGCCGCCGGTGCCAGCACGTGGCAGGCCGACTGCAGTGGCAGGCGCGGTTGGATCGCCGGAAGTCATGCCCGAAGCGCGCAGCGAGCGCCACAGTGCCGCTTGCTCACCGCCGTTGGTGAAGGTTTGTGCGGGCGTGATCAGCAGCACGCCGTTGCCGTTGCCCACTGCAGTGCCAGCCCAGCCGCGACCGGTAAAGGTGGCTGCGGTTTCGTCACCAGGGATCGCATGGTAGCGATCGAAATACGAGTTGTACGCAGCCGAGATGCCGTTCATGTCGCCAACGACCGACTTGATGCGGGCGTTTTCAATCATTTCCTGGCCCTTGAGCACGCCGCCCAGCAGCAAACCAATGATGACCAGAACGATGGCGATTTCAACCAGGGTGAAACCGGACTGTTTGCGTGACAGGAAGGAATTATGTTTCATATAAGCTCCACGTAAATGAAATCGCGATCGATTTCGATGGAAGCTAAGTTACCATGGCGCAATAAATAATCCACCTGTCTAAATTTTTTACACGGGCAATATCTTCACAGTCAGGATGACAAGCCTGTCGAATCGGCAACGGGGCAATGCAGGTGGAAACGCAAAGGCTGGCCGTCGTCCTGGCTGACCGACAAGCTGCCGCCTTGCATTTCGATCAAGTGGCGGGCCTGGTATAAACCGATGCCCAGGCCATCCGGCGTACTGCTCCAGAACGGTTCGAACATGCGCTCCGGTGCTGCCGCCCGTGGCGCAGCCGGCGCCTGCACCGTCAGCTGCACGGTATCGTTTTGCGCGGTCACGGTAAATTCGAGCAGCAGATGCGTGATGTTCTCGCGCGCACTCGCGTCTTTGTAATTTTTTAAGATATTGTCCAGTACCGTTTCCAGCACATTCGGGTCGGTCGCCACGGCGGCGTCGCCATCGATCTGGCATTCCAGATCGTAGAGCGCGCACAGTTTTTCCAATAAAGGCCGCAATGGCACCGGCTGTCCCGCCGCAGATGGCGCGGCGCCCACCGTGAGCGTGCGCACGATCCGATCGGCGCGATGGCGGATCAAGGGCGTGGCGACCCGCAGGTAGTCGAGGACCTTGTGCTCTTTTCCGGCCGGGACTGCGGCCAGTTGATCACTCATCAGCTGAATGAACTGCGCGATGTTTTTCATGTCGTGCTGCAGAAACAGATTCAGCTTGGACATATGCGACAGCGCGGCATCGGTGGTGCCTGCCTTGATCAGCATGTCAGTGCGCAGCAGCAGCAACAGCGTTTCGATCAGGCCTTCTTCAAAGTAGCGCTGCTCGCCGCGCCCATCGTGGCGGTAGACCGTCAGCACCAAGGCCATTTCGCCCACCTCGACCCGGTGCTGCGCTGGCCGCCCTTTGGCAACACCGACCTCCTCGCGCGTCTGCACGCCAAACCAGTCCAGCTCCCACTGCATGCCCCGCAGGCTCGATCGCGCCAGCAACCCCCAGGCATGGCGCAGGAAGGCAGGCGCATCGAACCCAAGCTGTTCGTTCAAGCGAATCAATTCCAGGTTGAGCATGCTGGCCTGGCGCGCCTTGTACCAGAGCGCCGCCATGACCGAGCCAATGGTCAGACCAATGAGGATCAGGTAAAGATGAAATTGCTCAATCATCGCGCACGATACCGAACTTCTTCATGAAGTAGTAGACGTTCTCGCGTTTGACGCCCAGCCGCTTGGCGCTCTGAAACACATTGAAGCCCGTCTCCTTGAGCACTTGCCGCACCAGGCGTTCTTCCGCATCGGAACGGATCCCTTTCAAGCCCTCGCCTGCCTGCGCGTTGACCGCAATGCGGGTGATGCCTTCCAGACTGAGCTGCTGCTCTTTATCCAGGAACAGTGCCGCGCGCGTGATCGCGCGCAGGATGGCGTCATAAGCGACCGGCTTGGCCAGAAAATCGAAGGCGCCTTCACGGATCGCTTCGAGTGCGGCCGCATCCTGGTCCTGACCGGTGAGCACGATCACTTTGGCGGTCATGATTTCGGCCTGAATCGCTTTCAGGGTGGCGATGCCTTCAGTCATGTCGTGGGCATGCGGCGGCAGCCCGAAGTCGAGCAGCACGATGCGAATGGCCGGGTCCTCGCGCAGCAAGGCCATGGCGGCGGCCTGATGGTCGGCCTCACAGACCTGAAAGTCATTCATTTCCAGCAGCCCGCGCAGCATGGTGCGCAGTGCCGGATCGTCTTCCACCAGCAGGATGCGCAGGCCACTCATTTGGCGCCCGTGCGCGCGTTGAGCGCCTTCAGGTGCCGGTTCAGGAAGGCGCGTTCGTTTGGATCGGTCAGCTGCCCGCTCGCCAGCATGGCGCCGGCCAGTATTTTCGCGCTTTCGAGCTCGTTCATGTCTTCCAGTACAAACAGTTCCATCTGACTGGCCCAGGATGGCACCTTCGGCGACGTCGCCTCCTGGCGCAGCGCGCGCGCGTAGCGCAATGCCAGCGGCAAATCATGCAGCTGATGTTTGGCCACCATGGTCACATACGCGAGCGCGCCCCAGTGGCGCTTGGGGTCCAGCAAAAAACGGCGGTACACAAACTCGAGCATCTGGCGCTTGCGCGCCATATCGCCGCCCTCCGCGTATATATGGCCTGCAACGAACATGGGGTAAGCCGCCTTGGGGTCGAGATCGGCAACGCGTTCCAGCCATGCCTCCAGTGCCTGGTAATCGAGACGGCCCAGGGCCACATTGCCGCCCTGGCTGTCGGCAGCCTGGACTTGCAGCATCAGCAGTTTGGACAGCGCGACCGGGTCGCCCAGCGCCGCCAGGCGCAGTGTGCTCAGCGAAGGCGGCGCGCTCAGCGTGATGTCGCTGTTCTGCTGTGGCGGCACCATCGCGTGCCAGGCCAACTGCGCAAGCAGCGCCAGTCCCAGCAATGCCAGGGCTGGCAGGGGGACCGAGGAAATGGCTCGTTCGCGCATTGCTAGATATTCTTGCGGTACAGGTCAAACAGCGCCACGCCGCCAATCAGAGCCATGCACAGCAAGGTCTGCAGCACGATGGCCGGCAAATTGCCCCAGCTACCGCTGTTGTGCACCAGCCAATCGGAACGGGTGAATTCATCCAGGCGCGGCAAAACGGCCGCCAACGTGTCGAACACGCCGCCGATCACGCGCTGCGAGGCGCCGGCCTCGCTGGCCTGACCTTGTGCCAGCAGCACAAACGCGCTGACCGAGCGTGCCCCAAGGTAAAACGTCATGGCCGCACTGAGCGCTGCCATGACGTTCTTGAAGGTTAAAATGCACAGCAAGCCAAAGCCTGCCACGATCCACAATTCGCACACCAGCGACACCGTCCAGATGGCCGCCTGCAGGGGTGCCGCATACAGCAGCATCAGCGCGCCAAACAGCACGGCGGGCAACAAGGCGATGGCGCCGTAGCCGAGCAACTTGCCAAACAGGTAGGCGGCGCGCGGCAGCGACAGCGCCAGCAGCAATTCAAGTGCCTTGTCGTTGAACTCGCGCGCCATGCTGGTCACCACGAAGGTGGCGACAATGAAGACGGCGGCGAAGCGGGCCAGCGCTGCAACCAGCGCGGCCTGCATCTGCCGGCTTTCGGTCACGGCCAGACTGTCGACAAAGCCGGACAGACCCACTGCAATGAGCGCAACCACCCCAATCAGCCACACCATACGATTGCGCACTGCTTCCAGCAATGTATAAAAAGCAATCGAACGGATTTGTCGCATCGGCTGAAAATTCATGAAATCCGGGTCCGCGCCGTAAAATAGTTGATAATCAGAATAATCGCACATTTGGCCGCAAACTGGCGGGCAGAAACCGCCGGCTTGACTGGCAATATTGCAACCCTGGAGCGACGCCCCTTGCCTTCCTTCGACCTGCCCCCTGCCCCACGCCACCGCACCCGCGGCTTTACGCTGATTGAAATGGCGATCGTGGTTGTCATCATCGGGCTGGCGGCTACCATGCTGATCGGCCTGACTAGCGGCATGCTCGATGCCAATCGGCGCAAGGCCGTGCGGGTGCAGCTCGACACGGTCGACACGGCACTGGCCAATTTTGTCGCCATCCACAAGCGCCTGCCGTGCCCGGCTGACGGCCGCCTCGCTGTCAGTGCTGTCAATGCAGGCACGGAATTGGTGACCGCTGGCGCCTGCAGTCTGGCTAACCAGACGCATGGTGTGCTCCCCTGGGTGACACTGGGACTGTCGGAAAACGACGTGACCGATCCCTGGAATGGCCGCATGACTTACCGTGTCGATCCGGCACTGGCGTCCACGGCCGGCCTGATGAACATGAGCAATTGCGACCCAGCCGCCACCGGTGTGACCGCGCCTGGCGGCGCCTGCAGCGTCCCGGCCGCAAGCTGCACCGGCTCGGCCAGTTGCACGTCGCCGACGAATTTCCTGGCCGGCAAAGGGCTCGATGTCTGGAACGGGCGCAATGCCGCGGCGGGCTTTGCGCAGCGCCAGAACAACCGTCCGAACGGCAGCGGGGCAGCGTATGTGGTCATCTCGCACGGTACAAGCCGGACCGGATCTTACGGCAACAATGGCACCCTGGTGAGTACAGCCGTCTCCTCCATCAATCCCGACGATGAATTGCCGAACATGGCAGACCAGCCGCTGGTGTTGAATGCAACCCAGCTCAATGTGTACCGGGATGCGCCGCTGGCTGAGTTGAAGCAGGTGCGCCCCACCACGCCACCGGGGCAGGCGCCGTACTACCTTGCCTATTTTGACGACTACCTCAGCCACCCCACCATCATGACGGTACTGAACCGGGCCAATCTTGGACCGCGCGCGCACTAATCCGCAGCGTGGCGCGGTGCTGCTGGCCGTCGTCGGTATCGTCATGGTGCTGTCGCTGGCCGTGCTGGCGGTGTTTGCACTGCAGGCGAATCAACGCACCCTTGAAATGAGCGCCAGCGGTCCAGCGCAAATGGCGGTCATCGACCACGCCCTGGCCGAGTTCGTCGCGCGTCACCGGCGCCTGCCCTGCCCTGCCAATGGCACCATCAGGAGCGGACTGGTGAACGCTGGCACGGAAGCGATTAATCTGTCGACCGGTCAATGCGTTCCTGCCACGCAGATCAATGGCGTGGTGCCCTGGGTCACCTTGAGCCTGAGCGAAGACCAGGCCCGCGACGCCTGGAATCAGCGCATCAGTTACCGCGTCCAGCCTGCATTGGCGAGCAACCTGCTTACCTTGATGAACATGAGCTGGTGCGACCCGGCCGGCAGCACCAACGGTGTGACCGGCGCCGCCAACGCCTGCAGCCCCGCCCCGTGCAGCGGCAATGCGTGCATGCACCCGAATAACTACTTGTATGGAAAAGGCTTGCAGGTCCAGGACGGCAATGGCAACTGGCTGAACCAGCCCGCGCCAGCGTGGGCAGGCCAGCCTGCTGCGCCGCCCGTGTCCACGGGCGCTCCCTATGTGCTGGTCATGCACGGCGCCAACAGCGTGGGTGCGTATGATGCAAATGGGATTTTGCATGGGGGTAGCGCTGGCAGCAGCGAACTGCCAAACCGCAATGGCCTGGCGCTCACGGGCGCCACTGTATTCATCGACCGTGCCCCCGTTGCTGTGAGCGGCGCCAGCTATTTCGACGACATACTCAGCCACCCGGCCATCACCACGGTGCTGGAACGGGCCAGGCTGGCAGCGCGCTCACCGCATTGAGCTCAGCGGCCTTCGGCCGGCGCCTGCGTACTTTCGCGCACATTGCCTGACACGGCATCCACGTTCTGGCCCGGCTTGACTGTTACCCGTTTGCCGGAACGTAGAGTCACGGCCAGTGTGCCGTTGCGGCCTTGTGCCACCGTGGCACCGCTGGGCAAGCGCTCGCCGCTGGCAAGGGGTGTGTCGTTCACCCAGATGGTGTCTCGGCCGGATCCGCTCCGGCGCACCACACCGTTGACCATTAACACTTGCTCGCCCTCACGCAGCGGCGTTTCTGCTACTGCGACCGGCGCCTCGCTGTCCGTCACTGCGGCGTTGCGATCGGCCGGCCTGGCAGCGCGCGCCCGGTCCAGCGCGGCGCGCTGCGCCGGGGTGGTGAACAGGCGTCCGATTTCCTGTGCGGGCGCTGCCGGTGCGATCCCCAGTGCGGCACACAACACGGGCCAAAGTAGAAATTGACGCCTCATTTGACCGCCTCCGCAGGCACGGGCACGGCGGCCGGGTCGGGGACGGCTGCCGGATCCACCGCAGCCGCGTCCACGGTCAGCCAGAACAGGGTGCAGTCCGCGTTCAGCCGTGCTGCCAGGCTGTCATCTGCCGCGCCCTGCCCGGTATTGATCAGACATTCACTCACGGTGAAAAAACCCTTCGTCTTCAGGTCATTGAAAAAGTCGACAAGGTCCCGCTCATGCAATAGATCCAGGCGCAGCCGCACCGCAGTCGAATGCAGTTCCAGCGGTGGCTCGAGCAAGGCGGGGTCCAGCGCGATGGTCTTTTGCGGCGACAGATCAAAGGCAACAGGCAACAGGCGGCGCTGCTTCTGGATCGACTGGATGGCTTCAATCACGGCCAGTCGGCTTTCAGGGCCCACAAAGCCGCGCGTGCGCAACTGCACAAACTTGGGCTGATAATCGCGCAGGTTGTCGCGTTCCATTTCAACCTGCGCCAGCTTTTCATTCGCGGCAATCTGGCGCGCCTGGGCGGCAATCGTGGCCGGGCGCACTTGCAGCAGCACCAGCCGCACGGCCGTGACCAATACCGCGCTGAGGAGAAACACAATGCCAAAGGTGATGCCGGCTTGACGGATATAGGGCCAGCCCTGCTTGCGGAAGGTGTAGGCCTCGATCACGACCTTGGGCTTGGCCGGTCCCGGCCTGGCTGGGGTAGCAGGATTTTTCGCTTCCATGCTCAGGGCTTCCAGGTAATTTTGAGGGTGAACACGGCTTGCCCGTCGCCATCCTCGGCGCCAGCGCTCTTTTCCAGCTTCACGCCGGGGCGCGTGTCCAGGGGCTGCAGGGTGACGTCGGCATGCACGCCGCGATTCCGGTTGAGCTGCGCGGCAAAGCGGGCCACGCTGTCAATGGCCGCCCGATAATCGCCCTTGAAGGGCACGATTTCGCCCTCCAGCAACACGGTCTGGGCGGTCTTGTCGGGCATTCCAAGCAAGCCCGGCGGCGGCGAAAAATCTTCCAATGGTCCCGGTGGTGGTGCATTCGGATCGACTTCAAGCTGCAGCGTGGCCGCTTCCACGGCGTTCCAGGTCAGCTTGGTAACCTTGATCTCCGGAATCCCGTTCAACACGGCGCTGAGTTGCGCCATCTGCGCGTTCGGCAGCGGGACGTTGTTGTCCAACATGGCTGCCAGCTCGACGACAGACTTCATATTGTGCGGCGACACTTGCGTGACCGGCATGTTCTTGACGATCTGCTGGTAACGCTGCTCGGTGGCGGCGGCTTCCTGATCGAGGCGCGCTTCTTCGCGGCGCAGGGCGAAAATACTGTTCACGTCCAGCGCCGCCCAGACCACTGCTGCCAGGGCCACCGCACCACTCAAGCCGTACAGCAGCAGACGGGCCTGCAGCAACTGGTAAAAATGCTTGAGGTCGCGCAGCGGGAAATGGCTAGGCACGCGAGTGCTGGCCAGCAAAGACAGGGTCAGCGGATCGCATTCGGCGCTGGTGTCAAACTGGCCGCTGCGCAGCACCGTGCGCGCCTGCTCCAGGTCAATCGGCAGATAGCTGACCTCGGCATTACCCTGCATGCCGCCGGCAAGCGCGGTCAGATTATCCTGCCGCGCCAGCACCACCACCTGCACCTGCACCCCGCGCGCCAGCAGGCGCGAGTTGGCCATGAACTGGCGGGTCTTGGCCGTTTCGACCCGGAACGCTTCAGCCAGCCGTTCGGGGGCGTGGTCGAACAAGGGCGTCAGACGCGAAAAGCGCAGTGCCCCATCCTGGAAGAAGCTTTGGCGCAAGCCGCTGGACTGGTGCGACACCAGCAGCACGGCGCCGCTGCCCAGTTTCAGCTTGTCAAACAACAGCTGGCTCAGCGACGCCAGGGAATAAATGCCCACCAGCGGTACCCGCTGCTTCTGCATGACGAGCAACCACGAGCGCGGCAGTTCCGGATTGGTCAGCGCGTTGAACAGGTAGCGGTCGTCCTTGCGGCCTTCCTTGTCGCGTCCCTGCAAGGTGGCCTGGCGGTAGGGCGTATCGCGGTACAGTTGCAGCAGTTTGCGCTCGAGCAGCGCTTCACGGGCGCGACCGGACACGTGGGGCGCCGTATCCCGCTGAAAGTCTTCTTCAATGACATCGACCAGCAGGTACGAGGGCACCGACTCGGCATGTTCCAGATAAGCGCCCAGGCGCCGGCGTCCCTCGTCATCGTTGTTGTAACTGTCGATCCGCGTCAACGCCTTGCCCTGCCAGGCGTAGGCAACCAGTTCCTGGTTGGTGAGATAGAACAATTGCTTCTGCACGGGTCCCCTTCAGATCTTGATCTTGCTGATCGTGTCGTAGATCGGTCCGAACACCGACAACATGATCCAGCCCAGCAGCGCGCCAAGGACCACCGTCATGACCGGTTCGATCAGCGACTGCAAGCGTTCGATTTTTTCCTTGATGTCCCGATTGTAGAAGTAAGCGACATTGAGCAAGGCATTGTCCAAAGCGCCTGTCGATTCGCCCACCTTGAGCATGCGGATCACCAGTGGCGGAAACATGCCGGTCAGCTGGAAGGCCGCGGTCACGCCCTGTCCTTCGGAAATCAACTGGCGCACCTGGCGCAAGCCCAGCGCCACTTGCTGGTTATTGACGATACCTTCCGACAGGCGGATACAGTCCAGAATGGTGATCCCGGAACCATACATCAGGGCAAAGAATGTCACGAAACGGGCCAGGATAATCTTGTGAATGATTTCCCCCACCACCGGAATGCGCAGCTTGAGGACGTCCGCCTTGAAACGCGCGGCCGCACTGTTCTTCAGAGTCAGCTTGAGCGCCACGAACAGCAGCACCGGCACGGCCAGCACCACATACCAATAATTGATAAAAATGTCCGATACAAAGATCAGCGCGCGCGTATGAAACGGCAGTTCCTGCCCCATGTTCTTGATGAAGCCGGTCAGTTGCGGCACCAGGTAGATCATCAGAAAAATGGTCACGCCCATCACAATGGTGCCCACAAAGGCCGGATACATCACGATCTTCTTGGTGTGGGACGCCAGTTCATCCTGCCACTTGAGGCTGTCGCTCAGACTCTTGAAAACGTCGGCCAGGTGGCCGCTTTGCTCGCCGGCGGTAATCAAACTGCTGAAGGCCTGGTCGAACACCTGCGGATGGCGCTGCATCGCTTCGGACAACTGCGAACCGCCCTCGATGTCTTCAATCATGTCGGCCACAATGCCGCGCAGGCGCGGCTGCTCAAGCGTGTCGCGCAAATCGGTCAGGGCGTCCAGCACTGACACGCCAGCGGCGGTCAGCTGCTCCATGTGGAAGCAGAAATTGATCAAATCCTTGCGGGTGATAGCCCCGCGTCCAAAGCTGAAGCTGCGCTGACCGGTCGGCTTGCTGTCGATCAGATCGAGTTCCATGCGGCGCAGCCGCAACTCCAGATCGGGCTGGTTCGCTGCATCGATCACGCCGCGCACCAGCTTGCCAGCTGGATTCATCGACGTGTACGAATACAGTGCCATTACATCAACCTGTCGGTCAGGTCGACCACGCGCGAAATTTCATCGAGCGAGGTGGAGCCATCGAGCACGCGCCGCACGGCGTCTTCTACCAGCGGCCGGAAACCCATGGACATGGCTTTGCGTTTCAGTTCGCTGGTGGTGGCGCGGCGCGCGATCAGGTCGTCCAGCTCGGCGTTCATCTTGAGCATTTCGACAATCGAGATCCGTCCCTTGTAACCCTGGTGCGCGCACTTGTCGCAACCCACGCCACGATGAATGGTGACGGGCGGATGGATCTCCGTCAGCCCCAGCAGGCGCCGCTCGACCTCGTCGGCCACGAACGGCTCCTTGCAGGCGCCGCACAAGCGCCGGATCAGGCGCTGCGCAATGATGCCGATGATGTTGCCCGACATGATGTCAGGCAGGATGCCAATGTCGAGCAGGCGGGGAATGGCGCCCACCGCCGAATTGGTGTGCAGCGTGGAATACACCTGGTGACCTGTCATGGCGGCGGAGAACGCCATCTCGGCGGTTTCCTTGTCGCGGATCTCGCCAATCAAAATGATGTCCGGATCCTGGCGCATCATCGAGCGAATGCCGTTGGCAAAGCCCATCTTGGCCGATTCATTGACCGAGGTCTGGCGGATCATGCTCATCGGATACTCGACCGGGTCTTCCAGCGTCATGATGTTGACGCTGTCAGTATTGATGTGATTGAGGATCGAATACAGGGTCGTGGTCTTGCCGGAACCGGTCGGCCCGGTCACCAGAATGATGCCTTCGGGACGGGCAATCATCAGCTTGAGCAAGGTCAGCTCGTCGTCCTGCAAGCCCAGGCCGTCAAGCGGCACAATGCCTTTTTGCCGGTCCAGAATCCGCAGCACAAAGTTTTCGCCGTGGGTGGTGGGCTGGGCCGCCGCGCGAAAATCGATCTGGCGCCCGGAAAAGCCGATCGAAATACGGCCATCCTGCGGCGCCCGCGTTTCGGCAATGTTCATATTGCTCATCACCTTCAAGCGCACTGCCATGGCCGGCCAGTAGGTCTTGTGCAGGCTGCGAATCTGGCGCAGGATGCCGTCAATCCGGTACCGAATGCGCAGGAAGAATTCTTCCGGTTCAAAGTGAATGTCGGACGCATTGTGCTGCACCGCGTCCACCAGCAAGGCATCCATCAGACGCACAATCGGCTGGCTGTATTCGTCCGACACCGACTGCATGCTCTGGTAATTGACCTGGCCCGTTTCAATCTCGTTCAAAATGCCGTCAATCGACAGTTCAAAGCCGTAATACTGGTCGGTCGCGCGTGTGATTTCCGACTCGCCCGCCAGCATCGGCATGAGCGTGATGTCCTGGCCCAGCATGGCGCTGATCTGGTCCAGCGCAACAATGTTGGCCGGGTCGGCCATGGCCAGCATCAGGGTCTTGGCCGCCTTGTCGTACGTCATCGGGAACACGACGTAGCGCTTGGCTACATCCTTCGGGATGAGCTTGATGGCGCTGGCATCGGCCGACATATTGGCCATGTCGGTCGACTGCTGATTGAGGTTTTCGCTCAATGCCTCGCGCACCGTGGCTTCGGTCACGAAGCCCAGGCTGATCAGCATCTTACCGAGCGGTAATCCACTGTGTTTCTGCTCGATCAGGGCAATGCGCAACTGGTCCTCGCTGATCACGCGCTTCTGGATCAGCAAGGTTCCCAGGGGGAGTTTCGGTTTTTCAGCCATGAGTCCGTTATCGTTTCGTGTCGGTGATGGCGCGCGCGGACTCAGCGCGCCGCAGGCGCAGCCAGGTCCTTCTGCAATTGCGCGATGCGGTTCTGTACCGTGTCCCGGCTGACATTGCTGCCGGGCTGGGCCAGTTGCAGCGTCTGCTTGTAGTGTTCGAGCGCCAGCTTCTTTTGTCCAAGCCGGTCCAGGCTGACGGCCAGATTGAAGACGTAATCGGCATTTCCCGGTGCGGCGCCGACCGCCTGGAAGTAGGCTTGCTGGGCTTCCGGCCAGCGCTGCTGCTGGGCGTACACATTGCCAAGTGCGAAATACGCCGGGCCACTGTGCGGGCTGGCCGCCAATACCTTCTTCAAATTGCTCTCGGCCTGGTCGGGCTCGCTGCGCTGGACACTGGCCAGGCCGCTTGCCGCCTCGGCATCGGTTGGATCGAGTTCCACCAGACGCGCGTAGAACGACCCGGCTTCAGCGCTCTGGCCACGGTTCACGGCAATGGCCGCCATGCCGAGCAGCGCATCACGGTTGTCCGGTTCCTGCTGAAGCACGCGCTGGTACTGGCTGCGGGCGCTGTCCGCGTCACCCGCCATGAAGGCCTGATAGGCACTGGTCAACACCGGGTTGACCTGGCGCGCGCTGTCGGTGCGGCGCAATTCGATACCGGGCGTGCTCACTGCTGCCCTGCCCGCTGCGGGAGGATTGCTGCGTGCAGGTGCGCGTGCGACGGTTCTGGGCGCGACTTCCTGCACGCTGGCGGGCGCGGCTGGCGCAGCGGTGGCAGGTTTTGGCACGGGCGGCGCCGCTGTCACTGGCGTGGCAGCGACGACGGGCGGCGTTTTAACGCCACCGTCGGCCATTTCCACAGGCGTGGCGGCCGGCTCGGATGGCGCGGCGGGAAGTGCTGGCTGGGCGGCGGCCGGCTCCGGTTGCACAGCAACGACCACCGGCGGCGGTGCTGGCGGCAGTGCCAAGGGCTGCGGCGCAATGCGCATGTACTGGTAATACAGATACGCGCCGGTCGCGGACAGCAGCAACAGTCCGCAGGCGGCCAGGATCAGCGAGCGCTGATGGCGTCCGCCCTGCTGCTTGGCGGCAAACACTGCAGCGGCGGCAGTGCGCGCCTCCAGTGCGCTGCGCTCGGCGTCCGCCTGGGCATCTTTGCGCTCCATCGTCGCTTGCGCAGGCGCTGCGGCGGGCGCCCGCGCCACGGCCGGGGCCACTGGCGGCACCGGCGCCGGCGCAACAAAGCCGCGGTCGGGATCGAAGCCCTGGCTGGGCGCTGGCGCTGCGCTCTCCGGTGGCACATAGGGCGTGCGTGGCGGTGGTACTTCCGAAGAAAAATAGTCGACGCTCTCGGCCGCCGGCGCCGACAGCGGCGCTGGTGCCGTCACGTCCGCCGGTGCAGCCTGGGCCTGCGCCGCCACTTCCTTGGCCGTGTCAATCTGTTCGCGGGTGGGCTCCTGCACTTCGAGCGTCAGCTCGGCCGAGGGCGCTGGCGCAGCAGCGTCGGCAGCCACCTCGGGTGGGGTGGACTCGGCCACGGCAGCAGCGACGGCGGCGTGGTCCTTCTTGGCCGATTCCGCCTTGCGCAGCGCTTGCATGAGCAGACTCATTTTGAGGGCTTTCCGGAAGCGGGCGCAGGTTTGCGCGGTTCACCGTAAGGCGGCCGGCCTGGCGGCGTATTGTCGGGCAGGTAGCTGCGGAAATCGCGGAAGTCGCCATTCATGCTGGCCTCCTTGATAACCACGGGACGAATGAAGATCACCAGCTCCGACTTGCTGGTTTTCTCGTTGCGGTATGCAAACGCGTCGCCAATGCCTGGAATGCGGCTGAGCAGCGGCACGCCATCTTTCAGGTTGTCGACCGAATCCTGCATCAGGCCACCCATCACAGCCACGTTGCCACTGGCGACGCGCAGAATCGATTCCATTTCACGCGTTTGAATCACCGGTACATTGCTCACCACATTGGCCTGGGCCAGAGCGGGGCTCGGGTCCTGCACGTAGCCGACAATGCGCGAAATGGTGGGCCGCACATTGAGCGTCACTTCGTCGGACTCGGCCACCTGGGGCGTCACGCTCATCACAAAGCCGACCGGCACGGTATGCAGTTCCGAGGTGTAGGTCGACTTGGCGGGCACGCCCACCGTGGCATCGGTGGTGGTGGCGGTAATGGTGAAGTACACCTTGTTGTCGACGACTTTGAGCAATGCGGTTTGATTATTCAGCACGCTGACCTTCGGGCTCGACAGTACCTTGACCTTGCCAAACGATTCGAGCAGCTGCACGGTCGCCGTCAGGTTGCCAATGGAAGTGAGCGGCTTGAGGTAATTCATCACAAACACGCCGGGAGTTACGCCCTGCGAGACGTTCGAGGGCAAGGGATTGGTCCCCACCTGGCCCTGGATCACGTTCAAGCCTTCGCCCTTGGTGCGGATGCTCGACCAGTTGATGCCTTGCTGGTAGTTGTCGCTCAGCTGCACTTCAATCACGGTCGCTTCGATCATGACCTGGCGGCGCGCGCTCGACATGACCATGTCGATGAACTCCTGGATCTTTTCGTGCTGGCGGCTGGTGGCGCGCACCGCGATCAAGCCCGTCTCGGGATTGGCGATGACGGACGCTGCTTCGCGGAAGGTCGGTGCACGCGCTGGCGCGGCCGCTTCATTCCCGCCCTTGCCATTGCCCGCCGGTGCAGGCGCGGCAGGCATGGGCTGCTCGCTGGTATCGGCCAGTATCTTGTCGGTTTCGTGCAAGGTATCGCGGATGTTTTGCACCAGCGTTTCCCAGAACCGGTTGTTGGAGGTGTTCGATACGGAGGTGGTCGAATTGTTGCTGCCACCGCCGCCCCCACCGCTCTCGCTCGCGCCAGTGGTGGAAATCTGGGTCGCAATGCTGCTGGTACTGCTTGAATCGCGCGCCATGTTGACGTAGTCAATACGGTAGTTGCGCAGGTACGGCGTGTCCGGCCGCACGATCAGATTCGGTCCGTCGATTTCGTAGCGCATGTCGACCTGCTTGCTGATGCGCGCAAGCAGTTGCGGCATGGTCTGGTCCAGCGCGTTCAGGGTCACCTGCCCGCTGATGCCCGGATGAACGTCCACATTCAGCTTGGCGTCGCGCGCCAGAGCAAACAGCAGCGACTGTACCGACACATTGTGCACCGCCACACTGTAGGTTTCGGCTTTGACGCTTGGTTTGGGCGGCAACAGCATCGCACTATTGCCAAGCGGCGCAGGAATCGCACCCTCGGTGGGCGCAGTGTCGCGAATGTGGCTGGTCGACGGCGCAAGAGGCCTGGCACCGCAAGCCGTGAGCAGCACGCAGGTGAGAATTGGGGTAGCGACTTTTAGCATCTAGACCCGATATAAATCAAACGGTTATCGAACGTTGTTCTAGATCAATTCTAAGTCAATTTATTCAATTTAACTAATGTAACGCACCGATACCGTGGCGGTTTCCACGAAAGCATTTCTATTTCGGCCACATTGTGTCGCTATCCGTGCGCCGAATCTCTTCGCGCAGGCCAGCGATGGTGCGTAACTGCGGTTGATAGCCCCACTCCTGCGCCAGCTGCTGCTTCATGGCCAGTGCTTCGGCGCGTGCAGCGAACGATGCATAGACGATGCCAAAACGCGCCTCGCCAGCGACCTTCGTCGGATAAACGTGCAAGTTCGACAAGCCCACTTCTTCATGCAGTTTGCGCAACTGGCGATCGAGCTTGCGCGGGTCCGTATCGGCCAGCGCAATCTGCAAGGTGAAACGGGTCGGCGCCTGTTGCTGCAGCCAGGCGCGCGACTGCTGCAACTGGCGCTCGGGCAGATCGGCAGCGGCGGCTGGAACGGCGGCGACAGGTGCCTGCACCGCGATCGCCGGCGCGGCTGCAGGGGGCAGTGGCACGGGTGCAGCAACGGAGCTTACTGGCGCGCGCGCTGCGTTGGTACGCGGCAGCAGCGTCCACAGCACGGCACCCAGCAAGGCCGCAGCGCCGATGGCCACACCAGCAATGAGCTTGCGTTTGCGCCGCTTTCCTGCCGAGTAAGTGAACTGACTATCCAGAATGGCGGCCTTGACATGCTTTGCCGTGATCGAGTGCGTGTTTTCGGCAAACGCGGCCAGCAAGGCCTTGTCGGCCAAAATGCTGACCCTGCGCACGATGCCTTCCGAGACCGAGGCAATCAGGGCCATCGCCCCCTGCGTGAACACGTTCGGGCCGCGGTAGCCGGCAGCGCGCATGCGAAACATTAAAAATTCGGGTAGCAAGGTCGGGGCCAGCGGCGGCACTTTGAAGCTGTGCGTGATCCGTTCTTTCAGCTGCCGCATGCGCGGCAGGTTCAGGCTTTCGTCGAGTTCGGGCTGGCCAAACAGCACAATTTGCAGCAGCTTGTGATGCGAGGTTTCCAGATTCGAGAACAGGCGGATTTCTTCCAGCGTCTCGAGCGGCATGGCTTGCGCCTCTTCAACCAGCAGCACCACCTGCTTGCCTTCCACGTGCTTGGCGATCAGGTCGTTCTGGAGCAGACGGATGACTTCATCGGCGCGCCGTCCGGCCGCGTCCAGGCCCAGTTCGCCGGCAATGGCATAACCGACTTCTTCGCGCGAGAGCGTCGGATTGACGAGATAAATGGGCACCACATTGTCCGGCAATGCCCGTTCCAGCATGCGGCACAACATGGTCTTGCCGCTGCCCACCTCGCCGGTGACTTTGACGATGCCCTCGCCATGCGTCACTGCGTACAGCAGCGCATCGAGAATTTCACCGCGCTGGTTTCCGGAATAGAAAAAATCCGGATTCGGGGTGATCCCGAACGGGGGCAAGTTCAGACCGTAATGAGCAAGATACATGGTGGCCGCAGGGTAGGAGGTCTGTCGCAATTAAAGCACACATTGCCGCAGGTGAAGTAGCCCTTTGTGTTCAAGCGGGCTCGACCTCGCCAATACAGGCCATGTAGGCTTGTTCCAGCGTCGTGCTGGCATAGTGGCTGCGGCATTCGGCTGGCGAGCCGATAAAGCGCAATTGGCCGCCGTGCAGAATCGCCATGCGGTCGCATATTTCGTCCACATCGGCCAGGGCGTGCGAGCTGAAAAACAGGGTGCTGCCGCGCTCGCGCAAGGCCTTGAGCTGGACCTTGAGCAAGGCACGTGCCTTGGGATCGAGGCCGCTCATGGGCTCATCGAGTACATACAGCGCCTTGCGCGCCAGCAGGCAGGCCGCCAGTCCCAGCTTCTGGCTCATGCCCTTGGAGTAAGAGCGCACCACTTTATCGAGAGCCGCTTCTTCCAGATCGAGGTCGCTCAGCATGGCCACGGCCGCGGCGCGGTCATACTGCAGGTCCTGCAGACTGAGCATGTATTTCAGGAAGTCCTGGCCGCTCATGAAATACGGCGGCATGAAGCGTTCGGGCAGATATGCCAGTGGCTGGCGCGCGCTGGTCAGCCGATGACTGGCACCGGCAATGGCGATGGTGCCGCTGTCAGGCAAATGAAAATCAAGCAGGCACTTGAGCAAGGTGGTCTTGCCGGCGCCATTCATGCCGACCAGGGCCAGTATTTCGCCCTGGCGCACCTCGAGCGAAACCCCTTTCAGCACTTCTTTTTTGCCGTAGCGTTTAGTGATGTTGTCGAAGCTTAAGGCTGGAACGGTCATGGGCGCGGGGGTGGTAAGAAGGTCGGCTTTCTGGGAAGAATAATAATGGAAGTGCCACAGCACACGAAGATTTTTTTGTCAGCGCGCGCTGCCTGTGCGACGATGCAAGCTCACACACAGCAAAGGTCAGCATGAACCCACTTCGTCAGGCGCCCTCCTTCTCCCGCGCTGCCCTGCTCTGCCTTGGCATGGCCGTCACTTCCCTGCTGAGCGCCTGCGGCGGCGGCGATACCGGCCTGGCCACCGGCACGGCACTGTACACGACGGCGCCCTCGGGCTTGATCATGAGTGTCAAAGAGACCGCCACCTTCAAGGCGGGCGGCGGCACACCGAACTACAACGTCACCACCAACGACGCCAGCATCGCCACGGTGGCCATCAACGGCACCAGCTTCACGATCACGGCGGTGGCATCCGGCCAGGCGACAAT
Organism: Massilia sp. CF038; assembly: GCF_900129765.1. GTDB lineage: Bacteria > Pseudomonadota > Gammaproteobacteria > Burkholderiales > Burkholderiaceae_D > Telluria_A. Next base: position 1,898,021 of record NZ_FQWU01000001.1, on the reverse strand, counting down.
CAGCGTCAACGATGCCGCGGGGGCCACGGTCAGTGTACCGCTGACGGTGAAGTAAAGCCGGCTAGGTCAGGAACTTCCTGAGCAGGTCCGCCAGCTCGTTGGGCACAAACTTGGCAATGTAGGCGTCGGCCCCGACGCCGTTGACATGCGCCTCATTGGCGCCGCCCGACAAGGATGAATGAATGACCACTGGAATGCTCGAGTAGCGGCTGTCCTGCTTGATCTTGCGCGTCAGGGTAAAGCCATCCATCTCCGGCATTTCCAGGTCGCTCAGGACCATGGCGACCTTTTTCTTGGCCGCGCTGCCATCAGCGACAGCCTGCGCTTCAATCTGGTTCAAGCGGTCCCACAGCTGCTTGCCGGACGCAACCATCTCGTAATTGATTTTCAATTCCTTGAGCATGCCCTCGATCAGCATCCGCGCCACGCTTGAGTCGTCGGCCGCCAGCACCAGTTGATCCGGCCCCAGCACGATCGGACCGCCAAGCGCCTGCTGTTCGTCAGCCTCTTGCTCCGGCGCTTTGAAGCGGCGCAGAATGGTTTCCACATCGAGCACCTGGGCCAGGCGCGCGGCATCGGTGCCGGCATCGATCTTGGCGATACTGGTAATCAGCGCCGAGGCGGTGGTGCTGTCGGCCGGCATCACGTCGGTCCATTCGAGACGCACGATTTCCTCCACCGATTCCACGGCAAACGCTTGCGTGGTGCGGGCAAATTCGGTCACCAGCAGCAGGTTGAGCGGCGCGCGCGGCACACAGCCAACAATGGCGGGCAGGTTGACGACGGGGATGATCTCGTCACGAATTTTCACCACACCCATCATGTGCGGATGGCTGTCTGCGATGACGGTCAACGGTGGCATCACGACAATTTCGCGGATCTTGAACACGTTGATGCCATAGATTTCCGCGTGATCGCCATTGCCATCGCCCCCCAAACGAAACAGCAGCAGCTCAAGCTTGTTCAAGCCAGTCAGATTGCTCCGCTCATCAATGTCCTGTTGCAGGTTGGTCATTTTGCTTACCTATTCAATGCATGCGAGTGAGGCGAGAACGCGCTTGGCCAGATCGCCCCGGGCCGGGGTACCGGAGGGATCGCGATTCGTTACGGTGGTGTCGGTTGCGGCTGCGTCAGCGCGGGGGAATGGCGCCAAAGAATGCAAAGCCAGGCGCAACGATGTGGGGCCGGGCGTACGCGTCCAGATGCGGGACGGTGGATGCAGTGATTGTAGCGCGGAAATATCAGCGCTTGTCCGGCAGCGAACAGAGCGTTGTTCGCCAGCGTCACTTCATGAACATTTAGACAGCAAAGCGCCCGCTGGCGGCGGCATGGCCGGGTTGTTGAGTACTAAAGCGCGCTTTGGCCAATTCCACCAGGGCGCGCAGCGCCGGTGCCACATGGCGCCGCCCGGGATAATACAAACACAACCCTTCGACGACCGGGGTCCAGCCGTCCAGCACCTGCACCAGCTTGCCTTGCGCCAAATCGTCAGCAACATGCCATTCGGCCAGATAGCACAGGCCCAGGCCCTGCCGCGCCGCTTCGCGCATCAGCATGGGCTGGTCCAGCGTCAGTTTTCCCGGCACATCCACCAGCAGCGCTTCGCCATGCCGCTCGAACTCCCAGCGATACATGGCGCCACTGGGCATGCGCACGCGAATGCAGGGAAAGGCGGTCAGGTCGGCAGGCGTCGCCGGGCGGCCGTGCAGGGCGAGAAAGTCAGGACTGCCGACCACGACATAGCGCAGCGACGATTCAATTTGTACCGCAATCATGTCCTGCGGCAGGCTTTCGGCCAGGCGGATGCCCGCATCAAAGCCCTCGGCAACAATGTCGATCAGCTTCCCCTCGCTGACAATGTCGAGCTTGACCTCGGGATACCGGCGCAGGAATTCGGTAAACAATGGCATGCAGCGGGCCGCTGCCGCCGCCGGGGTGTTGATGCGCAGCGTCCCCGACGGCGCGCCGCCGCTGCTGCCGGCCTCGTCGATGGCGCGGCGGATGGTCTGCAAGGCCGGTGTGATGTTGGCGATAAATGTTTCACCTGCCTCCGTGGTGGCGACGCTGCGCGTGGTGCGGTTGAACAGGCGCACCCCCAGCCGCCCTTCCAAAGCCGCCACCGCATGGCTCAGTGCCGAGGTGGACATGCCCAGCGCCACTGCCGCAGCACGAAAACTGCGCAAACGCGCAACGGCCAGCACTGCATCCAGTTCATTCATTGAGGCCATGGTTCGCTCCAGTCCGGCGCATTTCGCCCAGGTCATTATCCCATTATTTTCAACAACGCATCCCCAATTATGCGGATTGTCACATCAGGCTCGCTCACCTATCCTGTACTGCATCACAGCAAAGGAGCGCAGACATGATCACAACACCATTTGGCTTTGCCACCACGGCTGACGAGGTCATGCAGGGCATCGACTTGCATGGCCAGCGCGCCATCGTCACGGGCGGCGCGTCGGGCATCGGGATCGACACGGCCCGCGTCCTTGCCGCAGCGGGCGCCGAAGTCACCTTGGCCGTTCGCAACGTTGACGCAGGCAAGGCCGTTGCCACGGCCTTGAACCAGGCCGGCGGCCACAGCAATGTGCGGGTCGCCTACCTGGACTTGAGCGAGCAGGCCTCGGTCAAGGCGTTTGCCGCAGCATGGCAGGGTCCGCTGCACCTATTGATCAACAATGCCGGCATCATGGCCCTGCCCTCACTGAGCCTGAGCGCCGAAGGCTGGGAAATGCAGTTTGCAACCAACTTTCTGGGGCACTTTACGCTGTCGACCGGGCTGCACCGTGCACTGGCCGCCGCGCAAGGCGCGCGCATTGTTTCGGTCAGTTCCAGCGGCAATCTGATTGCCCCGGTCCTGTTTGACGATCCGCACTTTGCCTTCATGCCCTACGATCCCCTGGTGGCCTATGGCCAATCAAAATCAGCCTGCGCCCTGCTGGCCTTGGAGGCCACGCGGCGCTGGGCCAATGAGGGCATTTTTGCCAATGCGCTCAATCCGGGTGCCATTGCCACCAATCTGCAACGGCACACGGGTGGTTTGAAGACGCCGGAGGCACGCCGCAAGAACACGGCGCAAGGCGCGGCCACCTCGGTGCTGCTGGCGGCGTCGCCGCTGCTCGAGGGCGTGGGTGGTAAGTACTTTGAAGACTGCAACGAAGCGGCCGTGGTGACGCACCGGCCTGCCGACTACCGCGGCGTGGCGCACTATGCGATGGACCCTGCCAATGCGGCACGGTTGTGGAAATTGGGACTGTCGCTGACAGCTTGAAGCGTATCAGCGTGATGCTATCCGGCCTTTGTACTAGCGGGACGCAGCAAGCGGCCCGCCAGATACAGCGCGGCCACCACGTCATACGCAAGGCAGAACTGCGGCCACCAGATTGGCACGCCAGGATTGGCAATCAACGGGGCGTGGAACCAGTCGAACACGCCGTGCGCCGCCAGCGCCCCCACCACCAGCCACATGGAGCGCTTGAAGCCGGCAATGGCCAGCGCCGCAAACAGCAGCATCACGCCTGCTTCGATGGCAATTGTCACCATGCTGGCGCCCGAAACGGCAAACAGGACGTAGTAGGAGGCAATGACAATCATGACCGTCGGGTAGAACGCGCGGTCACGGTCAAAGCCGACCACGGTTGCCAGAAGACCGACCACAGCCGCCAGCACAACACCTATCAGGTAATCCATCTTGTTTCCTCGATGCAGGGAGTGGCGCAGTATGCCAGAATATCAGGACCCGTAAAGACGGCGTGGACCGTCCCGAACGCATGCAAAGGAAACAATTCATGACCGCACCCTGTCCGCACTTCAGCCAGATCCAGACCCGCGCACCGAACACCGACGGGTGCGAAGAATGCGTCAAGCTCGGCGACAGCTGGGTGCACCTGCGGGTGTGCCTGAGCTGCGGCCATGTCGGCTGCTGCGACGATTCCCGCAACAAGCATGCAAGCAAGCATTTCGCGGCAACGGGGCACCCGGTCATCCGCTCCAAGGAACCTGGCGAAACCTGGGGCTGGTGCTACGTCGACAAAAAGATGCGCGACCCGGTCTGACATTTCCAATCTGAACATTTTTATGCGGCCAGGGTAAATTCGATGCGATAAGGAATACAATAATTCCGACAACATCGAAAATTACCCTATGCGCGCGGCCCGGATTGGATTTGCATTGGCAGCATCGCTGCTGGCAACGCATGCCAGCGGGGCATGCACGCCCATCCGGCTGGGCTATGTCGACCAGCATCGTCCGCCCTACTTTATCGGCAATGGCAGCACCGAAGCGGAGCGGCCCGGCGCCACCGTCGATCTGATCCGCGAGATGGCCGCCGCGTCCGGCTGCACCGTGCTTGCCGTAAGGCTGCCGCCGCTACGGCTGCGCCAGGCACTGGTCAGCAAGCAGGTCGACGCGACCCTGATGAACGCTACCCCTGCCGATGCAGCCGAGTTTGCCCTGCCCTTGCATGCCGACGGCAAGCTCGACGCAGCGCGCGCGGTCCGCATGTACACGGTGGTGTTTGTGCGCGCGGCAGACCAGATCGCGCTGCACACGGATCCGCGCGACTATTTCGCCGTCCACCGGCTTGGGACCAACAACGGCGCGTCGCTGGCCGCGCAGTTACGCGCGGAAGGTTTCCGGGTGGACGATGGCGCCCACGACGGCGCACGCAACCTGGAAAAGCTGGCGCGCCACCGCATCGATGGTTACGCGGCCACGATGGTCGCGCCCACCCGCATGGATGCTTCGGTGGAAGCCAAGTTTGGTGCCCAGCTGGTGCGGCTGAAGACGCCCTTGCGCGTCCACCATTTCTGGCTCGCCTTCAGCAAACCCTATTACGCGGCCAATCGGGCGGCGGTCGAAACCATGTGGACGTGGATGGGGGCACACGGGGACCAGCGCTTCAACTGGCATGTTGACCAGTACGCCAACGTGCCACTGGCACCGCCCGAGAAGCCCAGGTAAGCCAGGTCCGCCGCGTCAGGGTGCAGCGCCCATCCGCAGCCCCTCGATAGTGTGGGCTTGCACCACGGGCGTCAAGGTGTCGACCACCCGGCACGCCAGATGACGCCGCAACTCGGGCGCCAGAGCATCGTAATAGCCACGCGTTAGCTGCAGGTCGTGCCGCTCGGCGTTGCGCCCGTCCGGCGCATCGACGCCGAGCACAAATACCGGACGCGACTGGTCTGACACATTGGCTGTGCCACGGTGAATGGTCAAGGCGGAACGGGCCGAAATATCGCCCACCTGGGCCAGCTTGCGCTGGCACCTTGCCTGGTAGCGTGGATAGAGCGAGCGGTCCGGGAACATCGGGTCACCATCGCTGAGCGCATCCCACTGGGTGCCGGGCGCAATCTCGAGCGGGCCCATGGCTTCGGTCACGTCCACGGTGGTGATATTGAAAGCGAGGGAATTGAGACGGCGCCCAATCAGGGTCTCGGGCGGCGCGGGAAAGTCGCGGTGCCAGGGCTGCAGCATGGCGCCCGGACCCGGCACGTCAAAGCCGGCTTCCACCACCTTGTAGTCGGGACCGAGCACGGCACTGCACACAGCCACAATCCATGGATGGGCCAGCAGCTCGGCAAAGCCGCGCAAGCGTTCGGGATGGATTTCGACGTAGTAGCGGTTGGGCCCGCGTTCGAGCGCGCCACCCGGCTGCTTGCGCGCCTCGTCGAACAGGACGGCAAGATCTTCCCGCAAGCGCTGGACCCAGGTGCGTTCCAGTGCGCCCTTGCAGACGATAAAGCCGTCTCCGTACAAGCCACCCATGATGGTGGCGGTGTCGAACTGGCTGGAAAGGTGCGGCGTGCTGGCGGTCATGTTGGCGATCCTTCGGGGTGGCAATAGCGCCTAAGACATGCTACCCCGAAAAAAGTTCGCCTGCTGACTTGCTAGCGGCCGTGGAACTCGCGCACTTGTTTGAATTGATAATGTCCGTCAGGCAGAATCTTCACTTCCATGTCGAGTGACAAGGGCTTGTTCTTATCGAGCCACACATTATTGCAGTCACCACGCGGATAGTACGTTGGCTTGGCCTTGCAGTACGCCACTTCGATTTTCCGCGCCACTTCCACAATATCGCTCATCTGCTTTTGCGTCAGGATGGGCGTGGTGCGTACCGGCTCGGTCGGCGTCGGCTTGGCAAAGCGCGCTGGCGTGAACCGCGGCGGGCGACCCGGGTCCGAGAACGAGGCAATGGTGTACTCGGAGATGGTGCCCGGGGTCGGGTTGGTCACCAGATTTTCGCCCACCTGCACCGACAGCGAGTAGCCATACACATCGCTGCCGAGCACACGGGTCACCAGTACCAGGTTGGCCAGTTCGTCGCCATAGGAAGGATTGATGCTCAAGCCCATGCCGGCCGTGGCGTGGTCAAGACGGGCAAAGCTGCGTTCCACCAGGGCGCGCGAATTCCACAAGCTTGCGTACACGGCCTTGATACCGCACTGCACGGTCTTCGGCTTGACTTTCAGCTTGGTCACCACACCTGCCACACTGTCGGCTTCAACGACACAGGACAAATCGGCGTTATCGGTCTTTTCCGGTTCGATCGCAAAGCTGTCGTACAGGCCGGCGCCATTGAAATTGGCCACGTCTTCCGACGTCGCGCTAGAGCGGAACTTGAATTTCGTGGTGCCAGGGCTAACGGTCAGCAAGCGCGCCTTGACGGCATCGGCCAGACCGACGGGCAACTTGGCTTTGTAGAACAGGGCTTGCACCTCGGTCACCATGGCGTCGCGTTCCTGCGGCGACAAGTAGCCCGCCTTTTCGGCTGCGGCCAGCGCATCGACCTTGATCTTGAGCGCCAGATTTTCCGGCATGATGAGCATATCGCGGTAGAACTGCACCGGCACGGCCAGGCCGGCTGGCGTCAGGTCATAGGCAAACGGCGCACTGATGCTGCCTGGCGTGGCGGCACGCCCCACGCCGCGTGCGAGGAAGGCCAGGCCGGTGCTCTTGCCACCGTAGCGTTTGGCCGCGTCAAAGCAGCTGGCGCTGGCAGTGGCGGTTTTCAAGCTCGGGCACAGTTCGTCAAAACTCTGGAGACGCGTTTCGTTCACCACGGGCAGCGCTGTCCAGGGACGGTTGAGCTTTTGGGCCAGCTTCTCGGCGATGATCGCTGGCGTGGTCGACTCCAGCGTGTAACCTTGCGAGGTCACCACCAGATGCACGGGACGGTCGGCCCATTGCTGCAGGCGCGGATGGCTGATGCTGGCATCACGCAACACCATATTGGGCGTATTGCGTTCCTTCGATTTCAGATTGACGTGCGAATTGACGTCCTGGTAAGCACGCGTCATGACGCCCGCCAGCACCGACAAATCGAGGGGCAATTCGTCAAACACGGCAATGTCGGTAGGACGCAGGGCGTTCGCGTCGCTTGGGAACAGGCGCAGGTAGCCCCAGGCCTCCCCTGGATTGAGCCCGATGAACTTGATGTCGCCGAGCACTTGGTCGATGGTCAGCAACTGGATGTTCAAGGCGCGGGCCTGCGTGGCGATGTTCTTGAAGGTCTGCTGGGTTCCCGTGGCAACGAAGGCCAGCTTGGCGCCGGGTATCGGCAATGCGCGCTGAACGGTCGTCAAGGCGTCGAGCAAGGCCGATTCGGACACCACGTCGTCCGGGTAGAACTGCACCGCGTAGATCGGCGTGGTCGCGTCGCCGAGGGTATAAGTCTGGATGGTGCCGGCAAAGTACTTCTTGGTCTGCGCGAAGTAGGTGCTGTTATTGAAGCTGGCCACGCTGTCGCCAATGTTCAGGCGGCGGCGGGCAAAGTCATAGTGGTACTTCACGTAATCGGGCGAGCTGCCATTTTCCGTGTAATTCCCATTGATGAAATTGATGGTGCGCGCGGATGGGTTGCGGTTATCAATCAAGAACTTGAGCGAGCGGCCCGAGGTGCTGAGTACCCCGCCGTTCCGGGAAAAACTGTCGAATGCGGCAGCACTGTTCATCTTGGCCGCGTACCAGGCCGGTGCTGCCAGGGCGGCGCTTGCCATTGGCTGGCGCGCTGTGTCTGCCGGGTTGGCCGCAAATGCGCTGGCAGCAGCTGACAGCGCAATCAGCAGAGGGAATGTAGAGCGAGTAAATAAGGGCATGAAGTTCCAGAATAGCGATGAATAGGTTCGGCGCGGACTCGCCTGGACGCAAATGCCCTCCTCTATTTTTTACAAACGCGCAGGCGCGCGCCTTCACTCCGACAGTCAATGCCGGAGAAAAAATGGAGGAAGGAGTGCCTTCGTTCAGGGAGGTAACGCGTGCGCCCGATGCCGGTGTCCGACACGAGAGGCCGGCACTGTACCTTAGTATTTACACAAGGTCAAATAAACTTGTGCACACTTGCGACTGCGCGCCCGCGCGCTGCGCTAATTCGACAAACGGGCGATGGTCTCGGTCAGCCGCTCAAGGGTGACCGGCTTGGTCAGGTATTCATCGATGCCGCTCAACTGCGCTGCTGCGCGGTCTCCGTCACTGCCATAACCGGTCAGGGCGACGATCTTGATAGCCGCCGGTTCCGCGTTCGCGCGGATGCGCTCGGCAGCAGCCAGCCCGCTCATATCGGGCAAGCCCACGTCCATGAACACGATGTCCGGCTTGGTGGTACTGGCGATGGCAATGGCCGATTCGCCATCGTGGGCAATGCCGACTTGATGGCCATAGTAGCCAAGCAGCGCGGCCAGGGTCTCGGCAGAATCCACATTGTCGTCGACGATGAGAATGCGGCGGCCATTCATGACAGCATGTGCCTCGAGGATCGGCGCCGCCAACTCTGCAGGCGCCAGCGCGGGCAAGGTAACGGTAAAGCGGCTGCCCAAGCCCTCCCCTTCGCTACTGACGGCCAGCGTTCCGTCGTGCAAAGCAACCAGCTTGCGCGACAAGGACAAGCCGATACCCAGACCGTCCTTGACGCGGTCGGCGCTGTGACCGCCCTGCGCAAACAGATCAAAGATGGAAGAAAGATGATGGGCAGCGATACCGATGCCGTTATCGCTCACACTGATGACCACTTGCTCGTCCACCAGCTCGGCCGCGACCTCGATGCGGCCGCCCGGCGGCGTGAATTTGGATGCATTGTTGAGCAGGTTCGCGATCACTTGTGCGAATCTGACAGCATCAGCATGTACCCAAAGCGGTAAGTCGGGCAGCGTCACCGTCAAAGCATGCTTGCGTTGGGAAATGTTCGGCTGGGCTGTTTCAATTGCCGCGTCGAGGATCGGGCTCAGCTCGACCACGGCTCGATGCAAGGCAATCTTGCCCTGCGAGATGCGCGACACGTCGAGCAAGTCGTCGACCAGGCGCACCATGTGCGCGCTCTGCCGCAAAATGAGCTGGCGGGCGTGGTTTTGCGCAGCCGGCACCTCAGGGTCAAGCTTGCACAACAGTTCGGCGGCATTGCGGATCGGCGCCAGCGGGTTACGCAATTCATGCGCCAGCACCGCGAGAAATTCGTCCTTGCGGCGATCGACGTCACGCAGCTCGCGCTCGACCCGGCCCAGGCGCATCAAGGCACGCACATTGGCAACCAGCTCATCCGGCTCAATCGGCTCAAACAGATAATTATCGGCGCCACTGTCCAGTCCGCGAATCTTGTCCGGCGTGCCCACGTACGAGGCGGACGTCTGCAGCACCAGCACCATGCGTGTGCCGGGATCGCTTTTCAGCCGGCGACACACTTCAAAGCCGTTAATGTCCGGCAGTTTGGTGTCAAGAAGAACCAAATCAGGCGCATCGTCGCGCGCGCGCTGCAACGCTTCCGCGCCGCTAGCCGCTTCGATCACGCGATAGCCGGCACGGGTGAGGATCCGTGTCTTGGCGTAACGCGCCGCGACAGTATCGTCCACGTTCAGAATGAGCTCTGCTTGCTGTTCAGTCGTCATTGAATTTACCGCGGTGCAGCACCGCGCCCCTTGTCGTCAGGCGCCAGCGCGCAGAGCTCGCTGAGCCGTTGAATTAAATCCTCGCGCCGTAAGGGCTTTTTGAAATACGCGGACGCACCCAGCGCAAAGGCCTTCCCAGGATCCTCTACTTCAGATGCCACGATCACGGGAACATGGCGGCACGCCGGATCGCTTTTGAAGTCGGACAGCCAGCGCCAGGTGTCTTCGCCGGTCAGATACAGGTCGAGCACGACGGCGGCAGGCGTCACGGCGCGCAGGGCCTGATCCGCTTCCCAGATACTGCGCGCCGCCACCATCCGAAACGGCGAGTCGCGAAAAAAAGTCTTGTATAGCAATACGACGCCCGGGTTATCTTCTACCACGAGGATCGGGATGCCATCCGGTACGCCGCCTGCGAGCTCGTGCGCATCCGGCGCCGTCCCTGGCCGTGCACTGTACTGCAGGGCTACCGTCGCGCGGAAAGTGGAGCCTTCCCCCAGCGTACTTTCGACATTGACTTCGCCGCCCAGCAACAGCGCCAGCTTGCGGCACAGGGGCAGGCCCAGGCCAGTCCCCTTGACGCGGCTTTGCAGGGCGTTTTCCACCTGGCTGAACTCTTCGAAAATCAATTGCTGGTTGGCGGGAGCAATGCCAAGGCCGGTATCTTTCACCGCAAACTCCACGGTGCCGCCGGCTATCACGCGTGCGGACACGCGCACTTCGCCACGCTCGGTAAACTTAAGGGCATTCGAAATAAAATTGCGCAGAATCTGCGATAGCTTGGCTTCATCGGTGTACATCGAGATGGGCGCATCGGGCTCGTCGAACACCAAGTCGACCGTATTGCTGACCAATAAAGGACGCAGCATGCCGCGCAAGGCGCTGAACATCTCGCCCACATCGAACTGGACCGGGCGTACATCGATCTTGCCCGCCTCGATCTTGGCCAGGTCCAGCAAGTCATCGACCAGGTCTGTCAAGGCCTCGGCGCTGGACAGAATGTAGCGCGCTTGCTTGTCCTGCTCGCCGTTGAGTTCGCCGTCGACGCGGTCAATTAACAGGCGCGACAGCGCGCGAATCGAACTGAGCGGCGTTCGAAACTCGTGACTCATGTTTGACAGAAAGCGCGACTTCATGTCATCGGCGCGGCGCAAGTGGTCGGCTTTTTCGTCCAGCTCGGCGTACAGGGCCACCACGCCGCGATTGGTATCTTCCAGTTCGCGCGTCAGTTCCAGCAATTCGTCCTGGCGTGTTTTCAGTTCTGCCAGCGTGGCCAGCAGCTCTTTATTCTGTTGCTGCATTTCAGACAAAGTCACGTCGGCCGCCAGGCCCGCCAACTGGCCACCGACTTCCCCAATCAGGGCCGCTGTCATGACCGGACTGCCCGAAGGCAGCAGCTTGCGCAATACAATGGTGGTGCCGCCAGGACCGGTGTCGATCTCGAACTGGTCCATCATGCGGCGCGCGCCCAGCAGACCCAGCCCCATGCCAGTGGACGACTGGTAGCGCCCAGACAGCACCAGATCAAGCTGAGCGATGCCTGTGCCCTTGTCTTCAATCGTAATGACCAGCAGCTGCGGCGCGGTGCTGCCTTCGATCGAGAAACTGATGCGACCGCTTCCCACATAGCTGAATACATTGCGCGCCAGTTCCGACACCGCCGTGGCGATGCGGGCCTGGTCCTGCGCGCCAAAGCCGCACAAGGCCGCAATCTGGCGTGCCCGCTGACGCGAGGCGACGACGTCGAGCTCGGCGCGAATGGTCTGGGTCAGGATACGCAAGCTCACTTGGTTCTCCTAGCAGTGGTCGCGCACGACAATGATGCCGACGTCGTCCCTGCCACGGGTAAAGTCGCGGTATAACAGCGCGGCCAGCACGCGTGGATGGCACTGAAAGATGCCCGGATAGTCAGTCAGATCCCAGCGCGACGCCAGGCCATCGGAGTGCATGATCAGAATCGCGCCGGCCGGCCACGGCGTGGAAAACTCCTGCACCTTGCGCAGATTGCTGCCCACAATACCGTTGTGCGAGACCAGCTGACGCCGTCCGCTGCCATCCTGGTTGTAGACATGCGCTGCGATGTTGCCCACGCCAGCGTACTGCAGCACGCCATTGCGGGTATCGATGCGGGCGACCGACACAGCGGCGCCGCGGGTACCGCGCAAGGCTTCGTGCGCCTCTTCCAGCAAAGCGGCGGCGGGATAGTCGTGATGGCGCGCCAGCACCATGGCCGCGCCCTCGGACGCCAACGCTGCCTGGGGTCCGTGGCCCAGGCCGTCGGCCAGCAACACCAGGCCGGTGGTGGGATCGTCGGCAAGCGACCAGGCGTCGCCACATGCAGTTTCACCGGAAATGGGCTGGCAAAGCGCGCCGTACTCAAAAGCACTGGGCGGCGGTGCAGCGCCGTTCGCCCATAGCGCCATGGCAATCACCGTTCCCTTGCCCGGGGCAGTATAGATATCAAATTCCTGGCTCAAGCGGTGCATCGCCCCGAGGCCGCCACCGTAGGTGCCGGTGGTTGAAGCGCCGTCCAGCATGCTGCCTGCCACATTGCCCATGCCGGGTCCGCGGTCCAGTGCCAGCAGTTCGATGCCAGGCACGCCATCGCGCTGAAGACGGCGCAAAAACATCTCGCCATGGCTTGCATGCTTGAGAATATTGGTGCCCGCTTCCGTCGCCACGATGGCCACCTGGCCGGCGCCGCTCTCGCCAAAGCCAAGTTCGCTGGCAAGATCGCTGGCGGCGCGGCGCACGGCCGCAACTTGGGTCGATTCGTTGATACTGAACCGCAACTGGCGGCTTTCGCTGCCTAAAACGGTTTCCATTTGACGATCTTTACGGTAGTTCCTGCACCCACTGCTGTGGTAATGTCGAATTCGTCCGACAGTCGTTTGGCCCCACTCAAGCCCAGGCCCATGCCGCCGCCCGAGGTGTAACCGTCACGCAGGGCCAGCTCGATATCGGGAATGCCGGGCCCCTGGTCGGAAAAGGCCAGTGACAAGCCCTGGCGCATGCCATTTTGCACGCGCTCGAGGTGGCCCTCGCCACCGCCGCCGTAACGCAATGTATTGCGTGCCAGCTCGCTGGCGGCCGTCACGATCTTGGTCTGATCGATCAAGCTGAAGCCGAGCGCAATCATTTGTTCGCGCACCGCCTGCCGCATGCGCACGACGTCTTCGTCGGTGCGAAGCGGCAAGGTACGAACACCATTGTTATCGGTCACGAAAATGTCCAGTCTGCACTTGGGTCTTCAAATGCCGCTACGCTTGAGCAGTTTGATACCCTGATCCACATTCAGCGCCGTGCGCACGCCTTCCAGGCGCAGCCCCAGCTCCACCAGGGTGATCGCGACCGCCGGCTGCATGCCGACCAGCACGGTGCTGGCATCCAGAATGCGTGCCATGGAGGCCGTGTTGCTGATCATGCGGCCGATAAAGGAGTCGACAATGTCGAGCGCGGAGATATCGATCAGGACGCCACGGGCGCGGTCCTTGACGATGCGTGCCGTCAGGTCGTCCTGCAGCGTCATGGCCAGCCTGTCGTGCATGTCGACCTGAATGGTCACCAGCAGCAGGTTACCCATCTTTAAAATCGGAATGCGGTCCATGGTGCGCTCAGTCTGCTTGTTCGTTGTACTTGACCGAAGCGCCCACGCGTTTCAGCGCGACCAGGAAGGCATCGGCCAGGGTTGCCTTGGTGATGACGTCTTCCAGGTTCACGCCCAGGTGGACGATGGTTTGGGCAATTTGCGGACGGATACCGCTGATGATGCAATCGGCGCCCATCAGCCGCGCTGCCGCCACCGTTTTGAGCAAGTGCTGGGCCACCAGGGTGTCAACCGTCGGCACGCCGGTAATGTCGATGATGGCGATGGAGGCCCCGGTATCGATGATCTTTTGCAGCAGATTTTCCATCACCACCTGGGTGCGTGCGCTATCCAGCGTGCCGATCAGCGGCAGGGCCAGCACGTCGCGCCACAGTTGCACCACAGGCGTGGACAGTTCCAGCAGTTCCTGCTGCTGGCGCAGGATCACGCTCTCGCGGGTCTTCTGGTATTCCTCGATGGTGAACAGACCCAGTTTGTCGATCAAGGAACCGGTGTCCGAGGTCTCTTCCACCATGGCGGAGAGGTCGTCTTTCATCTTGTTCCGCAGCAGTGCGAACAAGGGGTCCTTCAGCGAGAAAACAAACTGCGCCGTTTCAATCGGGGTAAAGCCCTGCCGCACACGCGACTGGGAAATTTCGGTCAGCAGGTGACGCACGTCGCCCCAGGCAGGCGTATCGATATCGTAGCTGCGGCCCTGGCCGGTGGCCTGCGCCAGCAAGGGCAGCAAGCGGTTGGCTTGCTGGTGAATTTCAGCTTCGGCACTGCGATCGCGACGAACCAGGCGTGACAACATGGTGCTCATCCACCCATCCAGCAAGGTTTGGTGATTGTCTTTCAGGACTGCTGCCAGATGACCGCTCGTTTCGTTGCTCATGCGTGCTCCAAGAAGGTTGGATTGTAGAAACTGGAGTTTATCACTTGAACAACAAAATCAATGATTAATTAATTTCAATTGTGCGCAGCGGAAATAATTGGCGAAATCGGCATCTGTACACGATCAGTAATTGGCATGCGCCTAGCATCAAACGGCGATTGTCGCGAAGAACCATGGAGATATGGATGACCAATAAAATGATAAAAAATATGATGCGCCCCTTGCTGGGAGCGGCGCTGCTGAGCGTCTTGACGGCAGCCGCCGCCGGCAATACCGGCCTGGCCTTTGTGCATGGCACCGGTCACCACCCGGACGCGGCCAAGGAATACTGGACTCAAGCCATGATCGACTCGGTCAGGCAAGGGCTGCCGAACCGCAATCTGGTCATCGTGATCAACTGCGACTTCAGCCAATACATGTGGGCTGCGGGTGCCTCCGGCTGCCTGGCAGACCAGTTATACCCCTTCATCGTCAATAACAACATTACCGACCTGGTCGTCGAGAGCCATTCCAACGGTGGCAATGTGGTGCGCTGGCTCATGTCCAACCCGACCCGCGACAGCCGCTACCCGGCCATCATCAAGGCCATCCGCTGGGTGAATGCGATTGCGCCCTCCTCGCTGGGCACGCCGCTGGCCGACGCGACCATCAGCGGCAACGTGTTCGAATCGTCGCTCGGCTGGCTGCTGGGCTACAAGAGCGACGCGGTGCGCCAGCAGCAAGTGTCGTGGATGGCCAGCTACAACGCCAACTGGCTCTACGGGACCGCGGGGCGCCCGGCTCTGCCCAAACCTTTCTACAGCGTGGTGGGCACCGACGTCGACACCTCGCCGCTGGACGGCGACAGCTACTGCGGCGGATACGGCCTGAACGTGGGCCTGGAAGTGACCCAGGCCTGGCTGAACAGCTGCTCGGACGGTTTCATTAACTGCAGCAGTGCCGCCGGGGCCGGCAGCAACTGGTTTTATGACAAAGCCAGGACCATCGGCGGCGAACCGCTGTCGCACAACCAAAGCCGGCGCCAGTGCTTCGGCCTGGACACCATTTTGCGCAACGATCTGTGAGGAACGCCATGCACACCAAACAAACCGGAACGTTGCGTCACACTGTCATGCTGGCCGCCCTTCTCGCCGCGGGCGCAGCCACTGCCCGCCCCCAGCTGCTCCCGCCCCAAAGCGGCGACCTTGCGTCAACTGCCGTCGTCGCACCATCGGCCATGCAGAAAAGCGCAGGGGCACCGAACACCCGGCCAGAGCCGGTTTCCCTGAACTGGGCCACCCAGGCCCCCAGCGCCGCGCCGGTTCCCTTTGTCGGGCAAAGCCGCGAGTACTATCAGGAGGTGTCGGCCGATGACCTGGCTGCCGGCGTCGATATCCACACCAGCGCCCCGCGCGCACTGGTGCGCATTCAGCCAATCGCAGCACCCGGCACGGCGGAGAAACAAGCCGTGGCACCCCTATCACTCACCGTGCGTGACGCAGGCGGACGCAGCTTTGCTGCCGGCAGCGGCATGGACCTGCTTGTCTCTGCCGAGCAGATGAGCAAGGCGGGCAGCGCTTTTGGCCCTGGCACCTCGGCCTTCCGGCTTGACCCCAAACTGGGCAGCGGCGCATTCAAACTCAGTAGCGGCGCCAATCGCGGCAGCGGCCGTTACCTGATCAACGTGGTCGAACCAGACAGCAAAGTAGCCTTCACATTGCAGACCGGGGCCCCTAACTATCTGCACGGGCAGCAGCTCGTGGTGCTGCCTGATCTCGTCGAACAAGTGGCTGGCAATGGCGAGCGCCGCCATGCAATCGGCAAGCTGGAGGGCTATGTCACGTCGCCTGGCGGACGCATGTTCCCGCTGGCGTTCCACACGCGCACCGATGGCAGGCCCGGCGCCACCCTGGTGCTGGATGCGAACGAAGCGCCCAGCCCGGGCCTGTGGGAGGTGCATGCCACATCCAGTGCCACAGTGGCAGGCCAGACCGTGATGCGTTCATTGCGCTACGCGTTTGGGGTGGCCATGCCGGTCGCGCGCTTGAACGGCGCCGTCAGCATGCTCAATGTGCAGGATGCAGTGGGCGTGCGCCTTGGCGTCGACGTGGGTGCCCCGGGCCGCTACGAGGTGCGCGCCCAGTTGTACGGCATGCGTGGCGGCGTCATGCAGCCAGTGGCCATGGCGCATGCCGCGCAGTGGATGAACGCCGGTACCGGCAGCATAACGCTCGAATACGATGCGGCAGTCATGGCCGGCGCACGCGGGCCCTTCGAGTTGCGCGACCTGACACTGCTCGACCAAGGACGAATGGGCCTGCTGCAGCGTCAGCAGCGCGGCGTGACGATCGACGAACGCGATGTGCTGCGCAGCGGCCGGCGCAGCGTGGCGCCGGCGCCATCGAAAATGAAGCAGGCAGCGGACGCACGGGTCAAACCTTAACAACAGGTGCGCGCCCGCACAGGTGTCGGCGCGCGCTTTACCGCCAGTGCAGGACGCAAGTGCCTCAGTGCGCCTGCGACATCAGCGCAGTTTGGCCGCGCTGCGGGTGGCGCAAAATCCCACCTGGCGCAGCTGTCCCGGATCGATTCGCTTGTTCCACTCTTCCCCGCGCAGCGTCAGCACCGCGTTTGCCACCACGTACTTGCCGTTCCACAGTGCTGTAATGCGGTCCTTGAATGGCTGCGCCACGACCCATTCGCCGGCGCTCTGGCCGATGTTGCGCACATTGATCGTAGCGCAGTAACCTTGCGTCCAATCGTTCCCCATGGTGGTGCTGATACTGAGTTTCATGCCGCTGGGCGGGGTCGGATCGGGCGTTGTCCCAGGCTCAAGAAATCCCTTCTTCACGGCGGCCATCAAGGGGTTATTGACCCCATCGGTACTGCCGTAGTTAATCAGCCACACGATGGTGCCGGCGGCGCCTTCGCCGCTGCGCGTGCTGCGCGACCATGCACCTTTGGCGGCGATGCTGCGTTCATCTTCGTAGCTGATATAGCCGCTGGTGGTGGATGGCCGTGTGGCGGGCGTATAACCCTGCGCATAACTACGGTAACCCATCTGCGCTACCTGGTCGAACACGAAAGTGCCGCGGGTGAGATAGCCGTGCTTGTTCAGCTGCGTGTAATTCCACAGCACGTCGTTGGCGGAAAATGCACTGGCATCGCCACTGGTGGGCTGGTCCGGCCTGGTGTAGGGCGGCTTGTAGCTCATACCGTAGAACCCGATACCCAATGCCATCTTCGCACGTGGCACGCCGCCTGCTTCGTACATGGCAAGGGAATTGGCCACATCCAGCGGGCGGTTGCCAGCGCGGCCGTTGATCGGCGCAAAGGTACTGGTGTTCCAGCCATCGCCAAACCACGCCATACCGTAGGTCATGACGTCAAAAAAGTCCACCAGAGCGGCCACGCGCGCGTGGTGCGGCAGCACCCTCTGGTAATTGGGGTTGAGCGCATCGGCCGCAAACGAGATCAGGAATGGCTTGCTCTGATAGCGCGGCCGGGTGGCCGCTTCGGCGCGCAGTTCGCGCAGCAGCGCCTCAAGCAAGTCCTGATCCCCGGTAGCCGATTGCGGAATGCCTTCCCAGTCGACATCGATGCCATCGTAATCGTGCGCCACCGCATAGTCCACCAGCCGTTTGACGAAGCGGGCGCGCACGGCTGGCTGGGTCGAGACGCGGAAGCCGTCATTATCACCTGCGCCGCCCAGCATGATCATGGCCTTGGTTCCCACCTGGTGGGCGCGCCCGATCATGTAGTCTTCGACCGTCTTGCCGGGCGCACCGGGGCCGATGTCGGTGCGGGTCTGGGCATCCGTGGCGCCGAGTACCACGTCCCCGGGCGCGCCACCGCCCTGACCGCCGCCAGGGCCAATGCGGGCAAAGACAAAGTGCGTCATGGTACGCATGTCGACGTGTTGCGGCGCCTGGTAGTCGGGCAGGTGCCAGGCGTAGCCGCCATAGTAGGCTTGTACGCGCTGGGCCGGCGCGGCGCCAACGGCGTATGCGGGCGCGATGCTGGCGCAGGCAAGCATCGTTGCCAGTGCGCTGGCGAGACGTGTGCGTGGATTGGTCATTATCGGGTTCCTCGGGCTCAGTAGCGATTGCATGCCGCGATCATGACGCCCACCTCAGCGGAGCACATCCCGCGGCCGTTGCCGCCCGTGTGGCGAGCAAGCAGACACGATAGCCTGCCTTGATGTACGGATCGGATACGGATTCCACGTGCAGCCAACCGAGGCGGCCGCTGCAAAACCTGCGGAAACGCCTCTACTGCGCTGCCTTCACGACATCTGCCTCATGCGCGTCGACAAACGCCGCCATCGTCATCGCACCCAGATCGACCGCCTTGGCGCCGCCGCCGGCCACCACGCTGACATCGGCTATGCCAATGATCCCCAACACCAGCTGTAACCAGCGCGTGGCGATATCGCGCTCACGGATCGGCGAGTCTGCGCCATAGCTTGCCCCTGATGCAATCAGGAGCGTGGCACGCTTCCCGTGCACCAGCGGCGCGCCGTCAAAGCCAAGCGTGATGCCCTTTCGGACAATATGGTCGACCCAGGATTTCAGCGCGGCCGGCACATTGTAGTTGTAGACAGGGGTGGCAATCACCAGGTGATCGGCATCCAGCAGTTCCGCCACGAGCGCGTCCGACAGGCGCAGAGTTTCCCGCATTTCGGCTGTCTGCTGTGGCTGCGGGGTGAAATACGCCTGCAGCCATTCGGCGTCGATGAAGCCCGGGGGCGCATCGGCCAGGTCGCGCCGCATGACAGTGCCGTGAGGGTGTGCCACCTGCCAGGTTGAGATGAAGCGGCTGGTCATGGCGCGCGACACCGAGCGCTCGCCGCGCGGGCTGGTTTCAATTACGAGAAGCTTGGTCATGGTCTTGTGCTCTACCGAATACAGGCCAGGGCCGAAGCCGACAATCGGCCGCGTAACCCCGGCCTGGCAGGCACACTATGCCCTTGGAGAACCATCAGCGGAAGTGATTAAATAATGATAGATTCTATCGTTATTTATGATCGAACAGAGGACGGCATGATCGGCAACTTCACATTGGACCAATTGCGCATCCTGGTGGCCATCGATGACACCGGCAGCTTTTCCGCCGCTGCCCGTCGACTCGGGCGCGTGCAGTCGGCGATCAGCCAGGCCATCTTTACGCTCGAGGAACTGCAGGGTGTGCGCTTGTTCGAGCGCGGCGGCCACCGTCCGCGTCTGACGCAGGCCGGCAGGGTGCTGCTGGGCCAGGCGCGCCTGGTGCTGGCCAGCGCTGAGCGCTTTGCCGCGGCGGCGGCGGACATGCGCGCCGGCATCGAGCCTGAGCTCGTCATTGCCATCGATCCCCTGGTGCCCAGCGCACCGTTGGCCGACAGCCTGCGCGCGCTCGGCACACGTTTCCCCAACCTGCAACTGAGCTTCTCGACCGAGGGACTGGGCGGCTCCCTGCGGCGCTTGCGGGCCGGCACTGCCGCGCTGGGCGTTTGCGTGCTGCTGCCATCGGTGCCTGCCGATCTGGACGCCACTGCCCTGTTTCGAGTGCGCATGGTGCCGGTCGTGGCGGCGACGCATCCGCTGGCAGCCATCATCGGTCCCCTCACGCGCGACGCGCTTGAGCCCTACATCCAGTTGGTGCTGTCCGATCCGGTTGCACCGGACGCCGGGAACTTCGGCATTGTCGGTTCGCGGCTTTGGCGCTTCGTCGACCTTGGACGGCGCCTTGACTTTCTGCTTGCCGGATTCGGCTGGTGCCGAATGCCTGAGCACCTGGTGCTCGAGCACATTGCAAGCGGGCATTTGGTCGAACTGACCTTCGCGGACGATGCGTCGCCGCGCGAGGGCTTGCCGATTCATGCCGCGCACCTGCGCGAGCGGCCCCTGGGCCCGGCTGGACGCTGGCTGCTGGAGGAACTGCGCGCGCGCACCAATGCCGCAGCGACAACAGGGCCGACGCCGCCGGCCTGAGTCCTCCTGGCCGGATTGCCACATTGCCGGCTTGGTCGCCGCGTATTCGCGATCGCGTCCGTCTGGGGGCAAGTCGCGGCATAATGGTGCCCTGCGGCGGCTGTCGCCATAGCTTCAGTCCATACAACATACTTTTTCACGAGGAATCGCATGCTGACCAAGCTTCCCTTTGCCAAAACCGCCCTGCTCGGCATGCTCGTCGCTGCCCTGTCCCTGCCCGCCTCGGCCGCCGAACCAGCATGGGTCACGAAGAGCAATACCAATGCCAAGGTCTTGCTGCACGTCCTCGCAAAGTACTCTCCCGAGAGCGCCAGCACGCTCGGCGTCGAGGGCTACGACGAGCAGATCGTCGACCTGTCGCGCGACCAGTTCGAAGCATCCAACCGTGACCTGCGCGCAGCCATCGTGCAACTGCAAAAGCGCTTGGCCGGCGAGACCGACAACAAGGTCAGGCAAGACCTGCAGATCCTGATCGACAAGGCCCAGGACCAGCTCAAGACGGCGGCCCTGCAGCGCAAGTACTTCATGCCCTACCAGGACCTGACCCGGATGATGTTCGGCGTCGTACGCTCGACGCTCGACCCGCGCATCCCGGTCGCGCGCCAGCAAAGCTTGCTGTCACGCCTGGACAAGTATGCGGGGCTGGTGAAAGGATATCGGCCAATGACTGAACTGGCCCACGAACGCCTGCAGGAACGCCTGAAAGCGAACCCGAAACTGCTCGGACCGTACAAAGGTCAGGTCGAACAGTCGATCAACGACTTCCCCACTTTGCTCAAGGGCATGCGCGAGCTGCTGGCCAAGAGTGCATTGAAAGGCTGGGAGCCACGTTTCGATGCGCTGGAAAAGCAGCTGACGGCCTACAACGCGCGCGTGAAGGCAGAGATCCTGCCGCGCGCCCGCGCTGATCATCGACTGCCGCCGGAAGTCTATGCCGACAACCTGAAAAATTTCGGCGTCGACATCAGTCCGCAGGAACTGATCGCGAAGTCACTCACCTCGTTCGCGGAAATCCGCAACCAGATGCAGATCACGGCCAACCTGGTGGCAAAAGAGCGCGGCTTTAACAATGCCGACTACCGCGCCGTCATGCTCGAACTGAAAAAGCAGCAGATCCCCACCGAGCAGGTGATGCCGCTGTATGCCGAGCGCCTGGCTGCGCTGGAAAAGGCAGCGCGTGAGCAAAACGTGGTCACCCTGCCCGAGCGGCGCGCTGTGATCCGTCTGGCGACGATGGCCGAGAATGCAGCGCAGCCGGCGCCGCACATGAGTCCTCCGCGCCTGATCGGCAATACCGGCGAGTACGGTGAATTCGTACTGACCACCGGCATGCCGCCCGACGCAGCGGGCAAGCAACTGGTGTTCGACGATTTCACCCACCAGGCGGGCACCTGGTCGATCACGGCGCACGAGGCGCGCCCGGGCCATGAGATGCAATTTGCAAAAATGATCGAGACCGGGGTGTCGACGGCGCGCGCGGTGTTTGCCTTCAACAGCGTCAACGTCGAAGGCTGGGCCCTGTATGCCGAAGCGGAAATGCAGCCTTACGAGCCGCTCGACGGCCAGCTGTTCGCACTGCAGGCACGGGGCATGCGCGCCGCGCGCGCCTTCCTCGATCCGATGGTCAACCTGGGTGAGATCACGCCCGAGGGTGTGAAGACCTTCCTGATGCAGGAGGTCGGCCTGTCCGAGGGCATGGCGACACAAGAGGTGCAGCGCTATACGTTCCGCGCGCCGGGCCAGGCCACCGCCTACTTCTATGGTTACCAGCGCCTGATGGAAACACGCCAGGCGGCCGAGGTGGCGATGGGTGGCCGATTCAACCGTCAGAAGTTCAACGACTTCGTGCTGGCGCAGGGCCTGGTACCGCCAGGGCTGTTGCGCAAGGCGGTAATGGATGAGTTCGTGCCGTCCAAGCCGCAGTAATCGCTGCGGCGCGTCAACGCAGGCTGGGCATCGCAGTCAGGGGACCGCGCCCGGCCATTGCAGGCGCAGGCGCCGGGGACCTTGCGTTTTTTAATCCTTCTTTTCCCGGAACTCAACGTCAATCACTGTGTCGTCAGCCTGTTGGGGACGATGCGCATTCGTGGCGGGTCGGAAAATGGACGATAACACTCGACCGGATACAGCGCGCTTAATCCACGGAAAGGTGAGAATAAAGGCCATCGCAATGCCGGCAAAGACCACCGCCACGTAGTCACCGCGTGACAGGAACGTCACCAGGCAGAGGGTCAGCAAGCCCACCATGATTGGCAGACGCGCAGGCTTGGGCAACAGCCCCACCGTCTGCAGCTTGCCTTTGCTGATGCGCGGAATTCGTGCAAATATAATGCCCAACAGCAGTCCTGCCAAAGCGCGACCAGTGCCGAGATGTTCAGCAACTACCCCGACCACCAGAAAACCAGCATAAGT
This sequence comes from Massilia sp. CF038, assembly GCF_900129765.1. Lineage (GTDB taxonomy): Bacteria > Pseudomonadota > Gammaproteobacteria > Burkholderiales > Burkholderiaceae_D > Telluria_A. The sequence goes on along the minus strand of NZ_FQWU01000001.1, from coordinate 1,875,305 downwards.
CATGGTACTGGCCAGGGCGACCATGAACAGTAATACGAGAGCAATAGTCAGCCTTGGCTTGCGCACGGCGGCGATGACGAACGATTGTAAAATTTTCGATACTCCTGCGAATGGCACCCGTAAGGCAAGCGCAAATCTTAACCTACTCGCGGATTTCAGGCTTTCTTCCATCCGGACCGGCAATGCGATGCGCAGGAACTGTGCCCGCGCATGACACGATCAGTCTCGCATTCCTGTTCGCTGCAATTGACGCGCTTGACAGGACCGGTTCGTTCCCGGCCGGCGGCTTCCTCAGGATACTGGCGGAGGATATTTTGCCAGTGTCTGAATGGCGTTGGCAGTTGGGGGCTGAGCCCGAGGAATTCAAACCATGTGCACGGCACGGTGTGTATCACCACGCTTGTGGTTGCGTACTTTGTAATGATTTCTGACCCCAGCCCGCCTTTCAAAAGGAAGTGGGGTACCATGTTGGGTCACTACTCAGGTCGGTCAGTCTTGCCTCCCCCAATCCACCAGCGAGCAAGCGTGAACAAGATTCTTCCTCTCCTACTCATTCTGATTGTCAGCGCGCCTTTTTCCCATGCGAAGGAAAACGCTTCCGCAGCAGCGGCGCCCCTTCGCTTTTTGCCTGTCGGCGCGGCTCTGCCCGAAAACCCGCTTACACTCGTACCCGATCGCAATGACTGGACGTACCCGCTGAATACGCCGGCCACGATGCGCGTCCGGTTGGCGCGCAGCCCCTACCCTGCCGAGGGCTTCAAGCTGCGCTATAGGTTGGGACCGGACATGCGCGAAGGACCGGAGCGCGAAATGATCGTCCCGGAACAAGGCGCGGACATTGCCGTGCCTGCGCAAGCGCACGCTGGCTTTGTGCGGTGCATTGCACGGGTCGAGATTGACGGAAAGAGCCTGATCAGCAGCGCCACGCTGGGATTCGCACCGCAGCAGATTGCGGCCAGCCAGCGAGACCCGGCCGACTTCGATGCCTTCTGGGATCAGCAGCGCGCCGCCCTTGATAAGATCGCGCCAGCATGGGAATTAACACCGGCGCCAGAATTATCCAGCGCTGCGATCGAGGTGTCCTATCTGCGCTTCCAAAATGTCGGTAACTATGCCGGGCCCAGCCACTTTTACGGTGTGCTTGCAGTGCCGCGTGGCGCCGGCCCTTTCCCCGCCCTGCTTTCGGTGCCGGGCGCGGGCGTGCGCCCCTACAATGGCGCGCTGACGCTGGCCGCGAAGGGCATGATTACCCTGCAAGTTGGCATCCATGGCATTCCCGTCAATCTGCCACCGGCCGTGTACGAAGATTTGGGCCGCGGTGGGCTGGCCGACTATAGCCGCTTCCGCATTGATGACCGCAACCATTATTACTTCCGCCGCGTGTACCTTGGGGTGCTGCGCGCTGCCGACTTTTTGGCGCGCCATCAAAAATGGGACCGGCGTCATTTAATCGTGACAGGTGGCAGCCAAGGCGGGCAATTGTCGATCATGACGGCGGCGCTGGACAAACGCGTCACAGCGCTGGCTGCAAGCTATCCTGCGTATAGCGACGTGTCCGGCTACGCGGCCGGCGGCACCGGTGGCTGGCCGCATTTGTTCAAACCCGGCGCCAATGGGACGCGCTCGGACGAACCGATAGAAGCAAAGTTAATCACGACCGCTTACTACGATACGGCCAACTTCGCGCGGCGCCTGCGTACGCCCGGCTTTTACACCTGGGGTTATAACGACACGGTGACGCCGCCAACGTCCACCTTTGCCGCCTACAATCTGATTACTGCCCGCAAGGAGCTGGTGTTGGCGACGGACCAGGGCCACGAGACGTCGGGGGTACAGGACATGCTAATCGAAGCGTTCATCCTTCATGCTGCCGGAATTTCGTCAACGAAGTCCAATTGAACGATGAACAATCACCGCGCCCCCAGCTTGGCGAAACAGGGCACTGAACGCCTTCCCAGTCCACGCAGGACATTATTCAGGACCGACGCACACATGATTACGCATTACACATATTGGAACGAAGACTTCGGGTATAGATTCTCAATCTCGCCGGCCTGCTTGAAACGCGCGCCGCAGTGGTTGGAACACGCAGAGTTTCCGCCGCTCTCGCCGCGAATTGCAATTGCCAACTCAAGGATCGCAGTGCAACGCATGCTTGCGGAAGTTCAGCCCTTTGAGCCAAAGTTTGACGCATGCGCGCTAAAGGGCGACGGAGCGTCGTGGCATTATGTCGTCAGTTGGTTTGTGCCGGATTTGGAAGATTGTGCCACTGATTGGTCTGCAATCTCCATTCCGGTTCTCTTCGATGGAAGTACGCCAGACCCGTTAAAGTTCAAATACGAAGATCGATTCGAGGTGTATTGATTCTCGAGCTAGGCATGGCACACATACAGCACCTGACATCCGGACTGCCACACTGGAAACGCGAGCCGGCCTTCCGCCCCGTCAAACAGTCCGCTTCAAAATCATCTCAGAGGTCAGTTCGGCATTGAGCATCGCAGCAGCGTGCGCGCCCGCGGCGGCCGCGTGAATTGCACCTTGCATCCGCGTCGTCAGGTCGCCCGCAGCATATATTCCGCGCACCGATGTCTCGCGCTTCATTGGATCGAACGACACGTAACCTTGATCATCCAATGCGAGGCCCAGTGCCTGGATCAAGCGCGTCTGATGCTGTGGGGGATGCACAAACAGCGCCACACACGCCACGCGCTCGCCGCTTGCGAGCTCGATCGATTCCAGCTGATGCCCGGTTCCGACCACGCGCGTAAGCGCTGCCGTCTCAAGCCGAATACCTGCCTCCTCAAGAACGCGGCTGGTTTCCGCCGGCAGGTCGAAGGCGTTGTTGGTATAGACAGTCAGGTCCGACGTCCATCCGCGCGCTTGCAAGGCAAAAGTCAGCAGCATGTGTGCATGCGCCGGATGCACAAGATAGCCCCACGCACGATCCTGCAATTCCCAGGCGTGACAATACGGGCACTGATAAATTGCGTGTCCCCAGAGCTGTGCAAATCCTGGTATCGGAAGCATCTCGTCGACCATGCCAGTACACAACAAGATGCGTCGTGCGTTGACGGGGCCGGCCGCCAGCGCGACTTGAAAAGCGCCGCACACGCCTGAAATCGATTCGACAATGGCATCACGCACTTCCACCTTGGGGTAATGCGCGAGCTGCTCCCTGCCGATCCGCCTGAACTCATCCGGCGCCACTCCGTCCCGCGTGACGAAATTGTGTACCTTCAGTGCCGCCATGTTGCGCCGGGGGCCGCCATCAAGAAGCAACACGTGTTTGCGAGCGCGCCCCAGAGCGAGCGCTGCGGACAGGCCTGCCGGCCCACCGCCAACAATGATTGCGTCATACATCATGTGTGGATTCCTTGGAATGCTGCGATGGCAACTGCTGGCCGGCGGGACACGACGAAAGGTTCTTGCGACCAGCTTCAAGCGCCCGTACGTCGAGATCAAGCTGGGCTAAAGTGACCTGTCCGAACCGCTCGAGCAGCAGCGCTTCCGCAGCCATAAAACTGGAATTGAGGGCGCCATTGACGGCCTGCTCAAGCAGACACCCGGGCGCTTCCGTGCGATTGCCCATCGCGAGCAATTCGGGGGAACCAAGAGCAAGATAAATATCGCGCAGCGTTAATTGGGCGAGATCGCAAGCCAGAGTCCACCCTCCCCCGTGACCTTTTTCGGAACGGACGTAGCCCGCGTCTCGCAGACCCGACATGATGCGCCGAATCACCACGGGGTTGGTCTCCATGGCCTTGGCAAGCAACTCCGATGTCATGGGCGCCCCTTCTCGCCTGGCAATGTGCAAGAGGATGTGAAGTACTCCGGATAATCGGCTGTCGCGTCTCATGTAACTTACGATATTACATGAAGACTGCTGTGTCAAGTCGCTTTGTCATCAGGCGGTGGCGATGCTGTGGTCGAGGTGCACTCGCACGGCAATTGCGGCGCTACCTGGTGCAAGCAGCTCGGCATGCCGACGTTCTCCTTCGCAGCCAGAAACGAAGCAACCGTCAGGAGCGAAACGATGAATCGCTTTTCAGTCTCACATAGAAGAAAAACGTCACGATTAAAAGCAGCAAAAATATATATGCCAAAACTGGCGTTTGGATGACTCTACTGAGCTTCGCGTCGTATGGGCGGTTGGGATCAATCCAAACCAGAATCTTTCGCCCTCTAGAATAAAAAGAATGAACTTCCCTGAGGGGTTTTTCGACGCCATCGACTAAACTGGTTTCGACTTTCAGTACATAATTGCTGCCTTGATAGACATAGGCGGTGCGCACTTCCACCAGCTCTACTTGGTAATCGCCGACTTGGGGCGAGCTATGGGTTACATACACGCGCTCGGAACTGACAACCTCTCCCGTCACTGCAATGAAGAAGTGGTTATCGGCAAACTGGACTACAGGAACTACCCAAGCGAATAGGTTGCCAACCAAAAGTATTTGCAACGCGCTTCCAAGAAAAGACTTCATTTATTTCCCACAATTAATCACGATAGCGACAGAGGCTGTGCCATCACCTGCGTCTGTAAACGCATTAGTTGACGAATGCGAGATGAACTTCGCGGGTTTAACCCGGTTGTCGATCCATCCAGGACCGCGACGCTGCGCGCCTTCACCAGCGTTTGGAAGCCATCAACCCCAGCAATTTTCAGGCTGACGTCGCCAGCACAATTTTTGCCTCGCTCAACAGTAAAGGCGGGAAGTGAATCGTTTGGGGGAGACAATTAAATGTACTGCACACTTGAAACGAGAGGATTGGACGCTGGTCAAGCGGGAGGTAGCTTAACCTGCGCCCAATAAAATGACTGAAGCACCCCTGGCGGATGGCCGCACCTGACCTCAAACCAGCCTCTTTAGTAAAAATGTTGCTCCGTATCGACTACGATGCTTAGCAATAGAGCTTGAGCCATTCGCCTTCTTCGCCAAACGCGGGTAAGAAGTGGACCCCAGAAAGCTGCGCTTTTTCAAGTGCATTTTTCAAACGGGAAGAGACTAGCACCTCCGCGTTGGAGAGCTCGAATAGATCTAACGAGGAGTCGAACCCCTTGCCAGAATAGATCGAGTGGTATCCCAAGTCGTAATTTTTTGATACGAACTGACGTTTTTCGTTTGCATCCGAAAACTTTAGAAAATTCTTCGGCAAGAACATACCCCCGGTAAAAAACACTGACTTGCCGAAGTCAATACTCTCATCAGGGACATGCGAAAGGTACGCCAAAAAATAGTCAAATCTTTCCCTGCCTTTCGCCACAGTAGCCGGCCAAAGCGATAGACCGCTCAAATTAAATTGCATTAACAAGTTTTTCGCGGACGTCGAAATCAAAAACGGACAGCTAATCAATGCTGGCCCAAATTGCAAAAAATCAGTTCGGATTGCATCCGGCAACAGCTTCGCATATTGCACATCAAAAACCATCGAACGAATCTTGTCGACATGATTCCAATAAAGATTGGAACCAAGGTTTGCCATAAGATCGTCATACTTAGAAGGATTCAAAAAGCCACTTCTGAGTATTTCTGCTTGCATAATCCCGTTCGAAACGCCTATCTCCTTAGGGTCCGAACTACTCCGCATGATATAAAATTCCATCTCAGTATCCGCATCTCTATACGCATCGTTGAGTCGTTGCACGCCCCTTTTGTTTAAGCTCTGCAACTGTGCTCGCATTTTGTTTGCAGGTCGCGCAATTTATCCATCGTAAGACTGCCATTTTTTAACAATTTATCCAGTTCTGCCATTACAGCAGGTCCCCCTCAGAGAAATCGCGAGACACCTTGCCCTCTAAAGAAACACCGTCCGACGCCACCTGCGCTCGGAAACGACAGAGCCCTCGTACGCAGACAGGCGCTTGCCCCTGCCTGCCACTGCCAGTTTCAGCCGCTTTAGACGAAAAAAACCCCTGAAATTCAGGGGTTTAGATTTGTCTACTGCGCCTGAATGCGCGCGATCGCCAGACGCAATATCATTCCCACTCAATCGTCGCCGGTGGTTTTCCGCTGATATCGTAGACCACGCGGTTAATCCCGCGCACTTCATTGATGATCCGGTTCGACACCTTGCCCAGCAAGCTGTGCGGCAAATGTGCCCACTGCGCCGTCATGAAGTCCAGCGTCTGCACTGCACGCAAGGCAACCACCCACTCGTAGGTGCGGCCATCGCCCATCACGCCCACCGACTTCACTGGCAAGAACACGGCAAACGCCTGACTGGTCGCTTCGTACCAGTTCTTTGGCGCCTCGCCGGCGTCAATCGATTCCAGCGCTGGCAGCTCGCACGGCGTATTGCGCAGCTCTTCAATGAAGATGGCATCGGCACGGCGCAGCAAATCAGCGTATTCCTTCTTCACTTCGCCCAGAATGCGCACGCCCAGACCAGGGCCAGGGAAAGGATGACGGTACACCATGTCGTGCGGCAGACCAAGCGCCACGCCCAGCTTGCGCACCTCATCTTTGAACAGCTCGCGCAACGGCTCGAGCAGCTTCAGGTTCAGCGTTTCCGGCAAACCGCCCACGTTGTGGTGGCTCTTGATGGTCTGGCCCTTCTTGCCCTTGCCTGCGCTTTCGATCACGTCCGGGTAAATGGTGCCCTGTGCCAGCCATTTGGCGTTCTGCAGCTTGCCCGCTTCCACCTGGAACACTTCGACGAATTCGCGGCCAATGATCTTGCGCTTGGCTTCCGGATCGGACACGCCTTGCAAATGGCCAAGGAACTGGTCTTCCGCGTCAATGCGCAGCACTTTCACGCCCAGGTTCTTGGCAAACATGTCCATGACCATCTTGCCTTCATCCAGACGCAGCAGGCCGTGGTCCACAAACACGCAGGTCAATTGGTCGCCAATGGCGCGGTGGATCAGCGCGGCAGCCACGCTGGAATCGACGCCACCCGACAGGCCGAGGATGACTTCATCGGTCCCCACCTGCTCGCGGATCTTGGCAACGGCTTCGCTGATGTAGTCGGGCATGTTCCACTCGGACTTGCAGCCGCAGATTTCGTGCACGAAGCGGCCCAGCATTGCTTTGCCCTGGCTGGTGTGCGTCACTTCTGGATGGAACTGCACGGCGTAGAAGCGGCGCTCCTCGTCGGCCATGGCGGCCACCGGGCAGCTAGGCGTGTCGCCCATCAGCTTGAAGCCTGGCGGCATGTCCAGCACCTTGTCGCCGTGGCTCATCCACACTTTCAGCATGCCGTGGCCTTCGCTGGTGACGAAGTCGTTGATGCCCTTGAGCAGCGCGGTATGGCCGCGCGCGCGCACTTCGGCGTAACCAAACTCGCGCACCAGGCCGTTCTCGACCTTGCCGCCCAGCTGGGCCGCCATGGTCTGCATGCCGTAGCAAATGCCCAGTACCGGCACGCCCAGCTCGAACACGGCTTGCGGTGCGCGTGGCGATTCGCCGTCCAGTGTGGAGTTGTGGCTGCCCGACAGGATCACGCCGGCAGCGCCATAGTTGCGAACGAACTCGTCGCTGACGTCGTAGGGATAGACTTCCGAAAACACGCCGGCGTCGCGCACGCGGCGCGCGATCAACTGGGTTACCTGGGAACCGAAATCGAGAATGAGGATTTTAGAGTGCATGGAGGGCGCTAAGTAGTTGCGAAATTCTGCTGGCTGTAAAAGCAACGCGGCGAACTGGTCGCCGCGTTGTTTTGCTTGTTACTCCGAACGGTAGTTCGGCGCTTCTTTGGTGATTTGCACATCGTGCACGTGCGATTCGCGCATGCCGGCCGAGGTGATCTCGACAAACTCGGCCTTCTCGCGCAGCTCGTCGATCGAGGCACAGCCGCAGTAGCCCATCGACTGGCGTACGCCGCCAACCAGCTGGTAAATAATGGCCAGTACCGAGCCCTTGTAGGCGACGCGTCCTTCAATACCTTCAGGCACAAATTTGTCTGCCTTGGCAGCGGCGTCCTGGAAGTAGCGGTCGGCCGAGCCGTCCGCCATCGCGCCCAGGGAACCCATGCCACGGTACGATTTGTAGGAACGGCCCTGGTACAGAATCACTTCGCCCGGCGCTTCTTCAGTACCGGCAAACATGCTGCCCATCATGACGGTCGATGCGCCCGCCGCCAGTGCCTTGGAAATGTCGCCCGAGAAGCGGATGCCGCCATCGGCGATACATGGCACGCCCGTGCCAGCCAGTGCTTCAGCCACGTTCGAAATGGCGGTAATTTGTGGCACGCCCACACCGGCGACAATGCGCGTGGTGCATATTGAACCCGGGCCAATACCAACCTTGACTGCATCGGCGCCATGCTCCACCAGGGCCAGCGCGGCCGCTGCGGTGGCGATGTTGCCGCCAATGACGTCCACGTGCGGGAACTTGGTCTTGATCCATTTCACGCGGTCCAGAATGCCTTGCGAGTGGCCGTGGGCGGTATCGACCACCAGCACATCCACGCCGGCAGCAACGAGCAGCTCGATGCGCTCTTCGTCGCGCTGGCTCACGCCAACGGCGGCGCCCACCAGCAGCTTGCCCAGCTTGTCTTTCGACGCAAACGGGTGCTCGTGCGACTTCTGGATATCTTTGACGGTGATCAGGCCGCGCAGTTCGAATTCATCGTTGACCACCAGCACGCGCTCGAGGCGGTGCTTGTTCATCAGGCGCTTCGCTTCAGCGGTGTCGGCGTCTTCCTTGACGACCACCAGCTTTTCGCGCGGGGTCATCTTGGCGCGGGCTTCCGCATCGAGCTCTTCTTCGAAGCGCAAGTCGCGGTTGGTGATGATGCCGACCACGGTCTTGCCTTCAACCACGGGGAAGCCGCTGATGCCATACTGTTCGGTCAACGCGATCACGTCGCGGATCTTCATGGTCGGAGGAATCGTGATCGGGTCACGCAGGACACCGGCTTCGAAACGTTTTACGCGCGCTACTTCACGGGCCTGGTCCTTGGGCGACAAATTCTTGTGAATAATGCCAATCCCGCCCTCCTGCGCCATGGCGATTGCCAGACGGGCTTCGGTCACGGTGTCCATGGCAGCGGACAGCAGTGGAATGTTCAGGGCAATATTGCGGGTCAGGCGAGTCTTGAGGGAGGTGTCGGCTGGGAGGATGTTCGAGTAAGCCGGGACGAGCAGCACATCATCGAACGTGAGTGCTTTTTGAAGTAGACGCATAGCATTTTCCTATTGGCGCAAAAGCGAATTATACAGAAGTTCTTGCCCTCTGTCTCCTGACCGCCTCAAAACCGATGGTTTTGCGGAAACACCGTTGACCGCGCGCGCTATGTACGGTTAAATCTGCACTAGATTACACAGAGAAAGATTCAAATGAACAAGATTACCTGGATGCGTGGCGTGCACTTCCTCGCAGGCAGTGCTTTGCTGATCTTCACCAGCGTCGCGCATGCGCAATATGTGTGGGTAGACGAAAAAGGCGTCAAACAGTTTTCGGACCGCTCGCCGCCAGCCAATATCCCTGCCAAAAACATTCTGAAATCCCCGCGCGGGGTCCAGCAGGCTGAGCAGGTACAAGCCGTTGCTGCACCCGCCGCGGCGCCTGGCAATTCGCTGGCCGACCGCGAGGCCGACTATAAAAAACGCCAGTTAGCCAAGGCCGACGCCGACAAGAAGGCCAGCGAAGATGCGGCCATTGCGAGCGCCAAGAAAGGCAACTGCGATGCTGCACGTGTGAACAAGGCGGCGCTGGAATCGGGCCAACGCATGCGCACTGGTGCCGACGGGGCCATGATGGACGACCAGCAACGCGCCGCCGAAATCGCGCGTGCCAACAAGGCGCTGGCAGACTGCGCTAAGTAGTCGTGCCCGACGCGTCCTTGGCGGCGCGCCGGCGCTTGGCAACTTTGGGATCGGCCACCAGCGGCCGATAAATCTCGATCCGGTCGCGGGCCCGTAACACGGTGTCCAGCGGCCGTTTTTTTCCATACAAGCCAACCGGCTGCTGCGCCAGATCAATCCCGGGGATGTCCGTCAGAATTCCGCTTTGCACGATAGCCTGCTCGATCGTCGTGCCCGCCTCCACCGAGACATCGCGCCGCACCTGACTGAGCGCGCTCGCATACCAAACCTGCACCTGCAGCAGGTCAGCCATACACGGTCTCCGCGCGTTTGCAGAACGAATCGACCATGCTATTGGCGATGACGCCGAACACGGGGCCGATCAGTTGCTCCAGAATCATGCTGGAAAATTCGTAGTGCAGATCGAACTCCACCTTGCAGGCGTCGGCGCGCAATGCCTTGAAGGTCCAGGTGCCGTCCATGGTCTTGAAGGGACCGTCAACCAGCTTCATCTTCATTTGCGTGGGCCGGCTGTTGTGATTGCGCGTGGTAAAGCTCTGGTTGACGCCGTGAAAATGGATCGCCAGGCAGGCAACCAGGGTGTCCTCGCTGCGTTCGATCACCTTCACGCCGCCGCACCAGGGCAGAAATTTCGGGTAGTCTTCCACTTTTGCCACCAGATCGAACATCTGTTCAGCGCTATATCCAAGAAATACTGTTTTGTGTACTACTGCCATTAATCAACCGTTTGTTATGATGTGAGGTATTTTGCATCAGTAGTTTAACTGAACCACCTATTTTAGCCATTTCATGAGTATTGTTGACAATCGAAAAGCGTTTCACGACTACTTCATCGAGGACCGCTGGGAAGCGGGCATCGTGCTGGAAGGCTGGGAAGTCAAGGCCATCCGCGACTCCCGCGTCCAGATCAAGGAAGCCTACGTGGTTGTGCGCGGCGACGAGCTGTTCCTGTTCGGCGCCCACATCAGCGCGCTCGCGACCGCCTCCTCGTTCACCCACCCCGAAGCGGTGCGTACGCGCAAGCTGCTGCTGCACCGTGCCGAACTCGACAAGCTGATCGGCAAGGTCGAGCGCTCCGGCTACACCCTGGTGCCGCTCAATCTGCATTTCAAGGAAGGCCGCGTCAAATGCGAAATCGGCTTGGCCAAAGGTAAGAAGCAGCACGACAAGCGCGCCACCGAGAAAGAGCGCGACGGCAAACGTGAAGTTGCCGCCGCCATGAAGACGCACACCCGCTAAGCAGCACTGCCCTGCTGGTCCGGCCCTGCCATGCGCAGGCTCAGGCGCCAGCAGGCGAAACTGCCCACCAGCCCGGCCAACACGCCGCACGCCAGTTTCAGGGCGCTGTCGAACAGCAGCGGCGCCACCAGACCCGACACCAGCGCAAACAGCATCATCTGGATGAACGACAGCATCGATGCCGCCAGTCCGCGGTTGTCCGGGAACAGGCTGAGTGCGCCAACTTGAATGGCCGGCATGGCCACGGCCAGGCCGAACGTATAAATCGCCAGCGGCAGCACGGCCCATGGAATGGCGGCCACGAACACGCTGTTATAGGCCACCGACAGGGCCGCTGCCGCACCCATGATGGCAAAGCCAAGCCACATCATGCTGGCCGGCTTGATCCGCGCGGCAGCCTTGCCGCCCCAGGCCGAGCCAATCGTCATGCCGCCAATCATGGGAATGAACAACCACGCAAACGCCGTTTCCGGCAGATGCAAAATCCCCATCACGAAGTTGGCAGCCGAGCCGATGTAGAGCGACAGACCGCCAAACGCCAGGCCGACGGCCACGGCCAGCAGCAGAAACTGCGGGTTGCGCAACACTTTGAGATAGTTGCGGGCAATGGCCAGGCCGTGGAAGGCGTGGCGCTGTTCGCGCGGCAAGCTTTCCGGCAACGCCTTGTAGACCAGCAGGATCATGAGGGCGCCAAAGCTGGCCAGGAACACAAACGTCGAGCGCCAGCCGAAACTCACGTGCAGCCAGCCACCCAGTACCGGTGCAATCGCCGGCGCCAGGCCAAACACCATCATGATGTGCGACATGATGCGCTGTGCATGTGCCTGGTCGTGGCTGTAGCGGTCCTGCACGATGGCCTGACCGATCACGGAGCCGGCGCCGGCAGCCAGGCCCTGCAGCGCGCGGCAGGCCAGCAAGGTGCAAAAGGTCGGCGCGAACACGGCGCCCAGCGAGGCGAGGGTATAGATCGAGAGCGCCGCCAGGATCACTGGCCGGCGTCCGAAAGAATCCGACAGGGTGCCGTAAAACAGCATCATGAAGGCAAAACAAAACAGGAACACGCTCAGGGTCTGCTGCACCGCCAGCGGGCCGACGTCAAATTCGCGGCCAATGGCGGGGATCGAGGGCAGATAGGTGTCAATTGCCAGTGCGCCCACCATGCCGAGACAAGCCAGAATTACGGTCAACAAACGCTGCATGGGGTCGCCTTTTCATCAAAGGCGAAATTCTACCGGTATTTGGAAATTCTTACTCGGGATCAACGTGAAGCGGTTTGCCGAAGCGCTCGAAACGCGGCATCCAGTTGCCCTCGATATCGGCTGACACCAGCACCCGCACTGCCCGGCCCACCAGCAGCTTGCGTGGCACCAGGCCGATGAAGCGCGAGTCTTCGCTGTTGTCGCGGTTATCGCCCAGCATGAGATATTGTTCCGGCGGCACCGTGATGGGCCCGAAGCTGCGCCGCGCGGACACAGCCGGCAGCACCTGAATGCGCTGCACCTGCTTGCCCAGCACCTCGTCAAAGCGCAAGGCCGGCGTCAGGCCGCCCTGGTGCGGCTCAAGCACCGATTCGATTTGCGTGTAACTGGCCGCCTGGCCGTTGATGATGATCTGCTCGCCGCGCATTTCGACCCGGTCACCCGGCACTGCCATGATGCGTTTGATCAGGCGCGTGCCATTGGCAGGCGACGAGAACGTAACCACATCGCCACGCTGCGGCTCGCCCGTGTGCGCCAATACCATATTGGTCAGCGGCACCTTGACGTTGAACGCGAGCCGGTTGACAAACACGACATCGCCTTCCAGCAAACCTGGGCGCATGGACCCGGAGGGAATCGGGTTCCAGTCCGCAATGGCAGTTCGGAAGAATCCAAACAGCAGCAGGAACAGGACAAATCCTTTATTGCTGCGTACCCAGTTCTTCATCGCGTGGCTCCGGTGGCTTGTCATGACTGAACAATACGGGGGCAAACTTTGGGCTGGCTTAAGCGGGCGTTGCATGCCTGTTGCGCTGCTTTAAAAATAACCAAAGGCAATTTAAATTGCTTTACAATTGTGCATCTTTCACCCTTCGAAAGCGAATCTAGCAATGCGCTTCGCAACAATTGTTCTTGCACTCGTTGCCATCACCCTCACCGGCTGTGCGGCTTCCGGCAAACCCTACGACGCCCAGGCTTGGGATCTGGAAATAACCAGGCCGGAACAGGTGCGCCTGACCGTCTTCCGCACCAGTGAAACCCTGGTTGCATCTGGCCGCGACGCCAAGGTCACGCTCAACAATCGTGAATCAAAATACTGCGCGCACGCGGGCTACGCCAGCTTCACCACGGTTGCTGGCAAACAGATGCTCAATGTTGAATTGACGCCTGAAACGAACCGCTGTGAAGTCCGCGTCGATGCCAAGCCTGGCGAAGAACTGTTCTTTGAAATTCGGCCCAACAAAGACCTGATTCTCGGCCGGGCGATCAGCGCCGGTGTTGGCGCCGGGCTGGCCCACGGCGGCGTGTATGGCACCGGTAATGACCCCATGGGCAAAATGAACAACTGCCAGAGCTTCTTTTCAATGGTCCCGGTCGAGCGCAGCGCCGCACTTAAAATTCTGTCGGACGTGCACGAGAGTTCGCAGTAAGGAAGGCACGCGCCTTAGTGGGGCTTTTGCTCGTCGCTCACAGCACGCAAGGCAAGGTTTTCCACCAGGCCAGGGGCAATCAGTTTCAGGAAGCGGCCCAGTTTGCCCTTGGCCGTCATCACCACTTCACGCCTGCGTGCCGCCATTCCGTCAATGATCAGGCGGGCGCATTCCTCGACCGGCATGGCATCGTCTTCCTTCAGGCTGCTGCTGCCAAGGATGCCGCCCTGGGCGTTGTAGCCGCGGTGACGGATGCGCGTGGCCACCACGCCGGGATACGCCGTCGTCACGCTTACCCCTGCCCCTTTCAGTTCCGCCCGCAAGCTTTCAAAAAAGCCCGTCATGGCAAACTTGGTCGCCCCATACGCAGAGCGGCCGGGCACACCCACCAGCCCTGCCAGCGATGACACTGCAACAATGCTGCCCTTGGATGCTTTCAGGTGCGGCAAGGCAGCGTGGGTACACCAGACGCTGCCCCACAAATTCACGCGCATCAAGTCTTCGTACCAGCCCAGGTCCGCAACATCTTCGAACAGGGCATGGGCCGAACGGCCGGCATTGTTGATCAGCGCGTCGATGTGGCCAAAGCGCGCCACGGTGGCATCGATCAGATGACGGCATTGATCCTGCACTCCGACATCGGTCGCCACGGTCAGTGTCTGCGCGCCCAGCGCGGCGCATTCACCAGCGACGGCGTCGAGCATGTCCTGATTGCGCGCAGCGAGGACCAAGCCAACATCCTTGCCGCGCGCAGCAAGCTGGCGTGCCATTTCTGCGCCGATGCCGTCGGATGCCCCGGTGATGATGATGACTTGCATTGCGTCCCCAGCCTGTGAATGTTTGACGAGTCCAGCACTTGCCGCTGAGCAGAATATGCGCGGAGGCGGCCCCGCGCAAGGCAATGCTACTTCTGCGATTTGACGATCTGCATGGCGCTGGCAATCAGTCCGCTCATGTCGCCCATGTTGGCCGGAACGATGATCGAGTTGTTGGTCTTGGCCAGATGCGCAAAGGCGTTCACATACTGCTCCGCCACTTTCAGATTGACGGCATCGTGCCCGCCAGGCGCGCCAATGGCGTCGGCAATCTGGCGCAGGGCCGAGGCATTCGCTTCTGCCAGCGCCACGATGGCGGCGGCCTGACCTTCAGCGCGATTGATGGAAGCCTGCTTTTCACCTTCCGAGCGCGCAATGGCCGCTTCGCGTTCACCTGTCGCGATATTGATCTGTTCCTGCTTGCGCCCTTCCGACGCCGCAATCAGCGCACGCTTTTCACGTTCGGCCGTAATTTGCGCTTGCATCGAATGCAGGATCGATTCTGGCGGCGTCAAATCCTTGATCTCGTAGCGCAGTACCTTCACACCCCAGTTCGCGGCCGACTCGTCGATCGCGTTGACGATGGTGGTGTTGATGTGATCGCGCTCTTCAAAGGTTCGGTCGAGTTCCATTTTGCCGATTACTGAACGCAGCGTCGTTTGCGCCAGCTGGGTAATCGCTGCCAGATAATTCGACGAACCGTAAGACGCGCGCATGGCGTCGGTAATCTGGAAGTATAAAATGCCGTCCACTTGCAGCTGCGTGTTATCGCGCGTGATGCAGACCTGCGGCGGCACATCCAGCGGAATCTCTTTCAGAATGTGCTTGTAGGCGATGCGGTCAATGAAGGGAATGACGATGTTCAAACCTGGCGCCAGCGTGGCGTGATATTTGCCGAGACGCTCCACCACCCATGCATGCTGCTGCGGGACCACGTTGATGGTCTTGAACACGAATACCAGCGCGACGACAAACAGCACTATGGTAAAAATTCCAAACGTTTCCATGCCTAGTCTCTTTCAGTGAGTGGTTATGCGTTGGCGACAACCAGATGGCTGCCGCGAAGTTCAACAATCTTGTAATTGCCACTGCCGGCAATAGCGCCTGGCGCCAGTTCCACATCCCACAAGGCGCCGCGGTACATGGCGCGCGCTTTGGTATCGTTCCAGGTATCGACATGCAGGACCTGGCCGATATCGATGTTCACGTTCGGGTCGCGCGCGGCATCCTGGCGCAGCGGGCGGCCAAAGCGGCTGCGATGCAAAATGCCCGTGGAGAGCACGCCCACCACGGCGGCCACCAGCACCTGCACCGGCAGACTAAAGCCAAGCGCGGCGGCGATGGCGCCGAAGGCCATGCCAATTGCAATCATCAATACATAGAACGTCCCGGTGAACAGCTCAAAGACCACCAGCACCCCGGCCAGCACCAGCCAGCCCGTCAATTCTGTCATTGCAGCTCCTTAAGAATTGTCCAAGATATTGCAGGTTTCATAATAGCTGTTCTGTTGATGAATGTGGCGGTAATTTAGCGACGCCACTACATCGCCCTCGCGAAGGCGGGGGCCTATGGCACAGTGAACAACTTCGGCAACGCGGTATGGGCCCCCGCCTCCGCGAGGGCGATGAAGTGGACGTAAAAAAGCCTTCCGGCGCGAGAGCGCGGGAAGGCTTTTCGACCATCGCTTGCGATTACTTCTGCAGCGACGCCAGTTTCTGCCAGGTGTCGATCACCGAATCCGGATTA
The DNA here is from genome assembly GCF_900129765.1 of Massilia sp. CF038. Lineage (GTDB taxonomy): Bacteria > Pseudomonadota > Gammaproteobacteria > Burkholderiales > Burkholderiaceae_D > Telluria_A. Next base: position 1,859,107 of record NZ_FQWU01000001.1, on the reverse strand, counting down.
AGCGACATCGACTCAATCCCTTCACCCATCAGCCAGGCCGCAAAGTCCGGATGATCGGAAGGCCCCTGCCCGCAAATGCCGATGTACTTGCCCTGCTCGCGGCACGCCTTGATCGCCATCGACAGCAGCGCCTTGACCGCCGGATCGCGCTCGTCAAAGTCCGCTGCCAGCAGCGCCATGCCCGAATCGCGGTCCAGGCCCAGCGTGAGCTGGGTCAGATCGTTGGAACCGATCGAGAAGCCATCGAAATACTGCAGGAAGTCGTTGGCCAGAATCGCGTTCGACGGCACTTCGCACATCATGATCAGACGCAGGCCGTTTTCGCCGCGCTTGAGGCCATTCTTGCCCAGCAGGTTGACCACTTTTTCGGCCTGGCCCAGGGTACGCACGAACGGCACCATGATCTCGACGTTGGTCAGACCCATGTCGTTGCGCACGCGCTTCATGGCGGCACATTCCATCTCGAACGACTCGGCAAAATCGGCCGACAGATAACGCGCCGCACCGCGGAAGCCCAGCATCGGGTTTTCTTCATCCGGCTCGTAACGCGAACCGCCAATCAGCTTCTTGTACTCGTTCGACTTGAAGTCGGACAGACGCACGATCACTGGCTTGGGCCAGAACGCCGCAGCAATGGTGGCAATTCCTTCGGCCAGCTTGTCGATGTAGAAGGCCTTTGGCGAAGCGTGGCCGCGCGCGACCGATTCGACCGCCTTCTTCAGGTCTGCATCGATGTTCGGGTACTCGAGAATCGCCTTCGGGTGTACGCCGATGTTGTTGTTGATGATGAACTCGAGGCGGGCCAGACCCACGCCGCCGTTCGGGATCGACTGGAAGTCGAAGGCCAGCTGTGGATTACCCACGTTCATCATGATCTTGGTCGGGATCTTCGGCAGTTCGCCGCGCGCCACTTCCGAAATTTCGGTTTCCAGCAGACCGTCATAGATGCGGCCTTCGTCGCCCTCCGCACACGACACCGTCACCAGCATGCCATCCTTGAGCGTCTCGGTCGCGTCACCGCAACCCACCACCGCCGGCACACCCAGTTCACGCGCAATGATCGCCGCGTGGCAGGTACGGCCGCCGCGGTTGGTGACAATGGCAGAGGCGCGTTTCATGACCGGTTCCCAGTTCGGATCGGTCATGTCGGCCACCAGCACGTCACCCGGCTGCACGCGTTCCATCTCCGATGGATCGTGAATCACGCGCACGCGGCCGGCGCCAATTTTCTGGCCAATCGCGCGGCCCGAGGCCAGCACCGTGCCACTGCCTTTGAGCTTGAAGCGCTGCTGCGCATCGGTCGACTTCTGCTGCGACTTGACCGTCTCCGGGCGCGCCTGCAGGATGTACAGTTTGCCGTCGCGGCCATCCTTGCCCCACTCGATGTCCATTGGACGGCCATAGTGGTTTTCAATGATGACAGCGTACTTGGCCAGCTCCACCACTTCGGCGTCGTCCAGCGAATAGCGGTTGCGCATTTCGATTGGCACGTCGACCGTCTTGACCGAGCGGCCCGCCTTGGCTTCCGCGGTGAACTCCATCTTGACCAGCTTGGAGCCGATATTACGGCGGATGACAGGCGACTTGCCTTGTTCCAGCATCGGCTTGTGGACATAGAATTCGTCGGGATTGACCGCGCCCTGCACCACCGTCTCGCCCAGGCCATAGCTGGAGGTGACGAACACCACATCCTTGAAGCCGGACTCGGTATCGATGGTGAACATCACGCCGGAGGCGCCCAGGTCGGAACGGACCATGCGCTGCACGCCAGCCGACAGCGCGACTTCAGCGTGGGTAAAGCCTTTGTGCACGCGGTACGAGATGGCGCGGTCGTTGTACAGCGACGCGAACACGTGCTTCATCGCCTCGAGCACATTGTCGATGCCAACCACATTCAGGAAGGACTCCTGCTGGCCAGCGAAGGACGCATCAGGCAAGTCTTCCGCGGTCGCCGACGAGCGCACGGCAAACGACATTTCGGTTTCCGAATCGGCCACCAGGCGTGCGTAGGACGAACGGATTTCCTGTTCCAGACGGTCCTGGAACGGGGTTTCAACGATCCACTGGCGAATCTCGGCACCGGCGGCGGCGAGCGAACGCACGTCGTCGATGTTCAAGCCTTCCAGGCGCGTGGCAATGCGATCGGCCAGCGACGGGCCGTTCGGCAGCGCATGCGTCAGAAAATCGCGGAATGCTTCGGCCGTGGTGGCAAAGCCCCCAGGCACGCGCACGCCCGCTGCGGCCAGCTGGCTGATCATCTCTCCCAGCGACGCATTTTTGCCGCCCACCGATTCCACATCGGTCATGCGCAATTGCTCGAATGGCGCGACATACACGCCTGTGCGTTCCGGCTCCTTGAATACTGCGTTAGTCATAATAAACACCCTTACTATTGATAGAAATCTTTGCGCAGGGCTAGCGACCGTTCTTGTTATTCTTTGTGTGGTGCAGCACAATTGTTACGATGCAGAGCATTTTACAGCCTCGGCCGCAAATTTACAGCGCACAACCTTGAAACATTGGCAGCATCCGAACAGACCGGAAACTTATGACCACAGAAACACGCCCTCCTCTGCCCACCTCGGCCCGCACCGTCTTTTTCGTCTCTGACGGCACCGGCATCACGGCGGAGACCTTCGGCCATGCTGTATTGACGCAATTCGACCTGCGCTTCCGCCAGATCCGCCTGCCCTTCATCGACACGGTCGACAAGGCGTATGACGCGATGCGCAAAATTAACGACGCTTTCAAGGCCGACCACCAGCGCCCGATCGTGTTCTCGACCCTGGTCAAGCCAGACTTGTCGGACGTGATCCGCAAGGCCAACGGCATGCACATGGACTTGATCCAGACGTTTGTTGCCCCACTGGAACAAGAACTGGGGGTGATGTCGACCCATACCATTGGCCGCTCGCACAACATCGTCGACAGCGAGGAATACAAGAACCGCATCGAGGCGATCAACTTCTCGCTGGCGCACGATGACGGGCAGTCGCACAAGAATCTGGCATCGGCCGATGTGATACTGGTAGGCGTTTCGCGCTCGGGCAAGACCCCGACCAGTCTGTACCTGGCCATGCAGTATGGGATCAAGGCCGCCAACTACCCGCTCATTCCGGACGACTTCGAGCGCGGCAAACTGCCTTCTTCGCTGCCGCCGTTTCGCGCCAAGATATTCGGCCTGTCGATTACGCCGGAGCGGCTGTCCGAGATTCGGCACGAGCGGCGCGCAGGCAGCAAGTACGCCTCCATCGAAAACTGCCGCTACGAGGTGAACGAGGCTGAGCTGATGATGAAGCGCGAAGGGATTCGCTGGCTCTCTTCAACCACCAAATCAATCGAAGAAATCGCAACCACGATCCTGCAAGAGATCAAACCAGACCGGCGCGAATATTAGCCGCAAGCGCTGGAGCGATACCCGGCAGGGAAAAAGCCGTCACATCGCCCTCGCGCAGGCGGGGGCCCATACCACGCATCCGAATCCGGTAGCGTGGTATAGGCCCCCGCCTTCGCGAGGGCGATGTTGGCTAATCAAAGAACTGCATCCAGTCTTTGAGCCAACCCGGAAACGCCTCCGCCGCCATCGGCCTGGCAATGTGGTGACCCTGCGCATACGTGCACCCCAGCCCCTGCAAGAAATCCCAATCCTGCCGCGTCTCCACCCCCACCGCGCACGATTCGCGCCCCAGACTGCGCGCCAGCGTCAGGCAGGAACTGAGCACCGTCCCCAACGCCCGCCTGCGCGCCGCGCCATCGACAAAACTGCGGTCGATCTTGAGCTCCGTGAACGGCACCCGCGCCAGCAGCTGCAGGTTGGAGCGCCCGGTACCGTAATCGTCAATCGCCAGGCCATACCCCAGCATGCGCAGCCGCACCAGGCGCTCGAGAAAACTCGGGTCATTGGTCAGCACCGACGATTCCGGCGTCTCAAACGTCAGGTACTGCGGCATGATCTGGTGCCGTTCAACGCAGGCACTGATCTGCTGAATAAACGCCGGATGCGCCAGCGTCTCGGGCGCCACGTTGATCGATATCTCTACCGGCAAACCCTGCTCGTGAAAGCGGCGACAATGCGCGACCGACTTTTCGATCATGCTCCAGTCGAGAAAATCAATGCGGCTGTTTTTTTGCAGCGCGCCCATAAACGACGCAGGTCCCAGCACGCCATGCTCGGGATGCAGCCAGCGCGCAAACACTTCCAGGCCTTTGATATGCCCCGTTTCAAGCACGATCTTGGGCTGGAAATACGGTTCGAATTCACGCGCCTGCAGGCCTGCGGCAACCTGCTCGAAGTCCATCTGCGGCGGCAGCGGCGGCGTGGTATCCGGGCCGCCGGGCTGGTAGTGGCCTATCATTTCTTGCAAGGGCTCGGCGTTGACGGGCTGCGCCAGAGTGCCCAGCAGCTCCAGCCCGTATGCCTGCGCCATGGTTTCAACGCTGAACAGCAGCGTGGTATCGAGCGTGCCTATGATGATGACGCGCGCGCGGCAGTTGCGCGCAGCCAGCTCACGAATCAGCTCCAGACCGTCGGGATGGGCCAGGCCGATGTCGATAATGGCGATGTGGACCGCGGGTGTGAATGCATCATGAAAGCAGTGCAGCGCGGCGGCGCCATCGGAGACTTGCGTCATCTGAATGGCACCAAGCGTGGCCAGCATGTCGCAAAGGTGTTTGCGCTGACCGTTGTCGCCTTCTGCAACCAGGAAATGTAAGTGGCTGATATCCATCATTACTCCGAGAAAGCCCTGCCTTCAAGAGTACCTAAGGATTGTCAAACCGTCTACATCTGTTTCTGCCTTAATTGCTCAAAAAAACACACTGCTGCGCACGCTGCAACATTGAGCGATTCGATTTGACCGAGATGTGGGATGACAACCTGATTGCTGGCTAATCCTAGCAGATCGTCCGCCACGCCCTGCCCCTCGTGACCGAATAACCACGCGACTTGTTGACGCAAGTCAACTTCATACAAACGTTGCTTCGCGTAACCGCTGGTGGCAAGTACGGGAATCGCCGACGAGCTGATCAGCGCGGCCAGATCGACGTTTTCGTAGATCTCCACGACGAAGTGCGCACCCATCGCGGCGCGCAGCACCTTGGGCGACCAGCAGAACGCCGTGCCGCTGCTGCAGAATACCTGCGTGATGCCGGCGGCGGCGGCGCTGCGCAGGATCGAGCCCACATTGCCCGGGTCCTGCAGGTTGTCCAGCATGACCGCATCGCGTTCCAGCACGGCCGGCACCGCCAGCACGGGCGTATCGATCAGGAACATCAAACCGACCCCGTGCTCCACCTGGCTTAGCGCGCTGTACAGCGCATCAGGCATGGCAGTGCAATGGGCGTGCGCGTTCTCGCACTGCATCAGGATGTCCGCCACTTCCGGATTGGCCAGGGCGCTCTCGGACAAAATGCAATGGCGCGGCACACCGCGCAGCTGCAGGTAGGTCTGGCACAGGTGCACGCCGTCGAGCAGGGTCTGGCCGGCCTTGCGCCGCGCTTGCGAGCTGCCTGCCAGGTGCTTCAGTTCTTTATAGAGTGGGTTGTCGCGCGAGGTAATGGTCTTCATGCCAGTGCCTCGTCAAGGTCGCCAAAGTCAAATGCCATGGACGCGCCCAGGTAAGCGTCGCCAGGGGCCACCGGCAGCACCGCGCGGACCGGCGCAAACGAGCGTCGGTGTACCGGCGAAGCGCCATGTTCCTTCAGGCGCTGCAAATGCAGCGCCGTGCCGTAGCCCTTGTGCTGATCGAAACCGTATTCGGGATACTGCTGATGCAGCAGCACCAGCGCAGCGTCGCGTGCCGTCTTGGCCAGAATCGAGGCTGCGGAAATGGCGTGCACCTTGTCGTCGCCCTCGATGATCGGGCAGCAGCGGATTGCCATCATCGGACTGCGGTTACCATCAATCAGGGCCACGGTCGGCAAGGTGGCCAGTGCTTCCACGGCCCGCTTCATGGCCAGCATGGTCGCCTGCAGAATGTTGTACTTGTCGATTTCTTCGTGCGAGCACTCGGCAATCGCCCAGGCCAGCGCATGCTGTCGGATCAAGGGCGCCAGCGCATCGCGCCGTTCGGCAGTGAGCTTCTTGGAGTCGCGCAGGCCGTCAATCGGCCGTTCCGGATGCAGGATCACGGCCGCGGCAAACACCGGGCCGGCCAGCGGCCCGCGCCCTGCTTCATCCACGCCGCAGACGATGTCTTCGGCGGTGAATGGATAGGCGTTTTTCTTCAGCCCCGGATAAAAATTGACCTTCTTGGTTCTCATGTTCGCTTCGACGAGGTAATGATGCGCATGACTGCCGCGGCGCTTTCCTGGGCGCTGTCGCGCAGCAGGCTGTGGTGCATATCAGTGAAGCGCTGCACCAGACGGGCGCGCTGCGGTGCATCGTTCAGTTGCTGCCACACGGCGTCGGCCATGGCTTGCGGGCTGGCGGCGCGCTGCAGCAGTTCGGGCACGAGGAAATCGCGCGCGAGGATATTCGGCAAACCGATCCAGGGCTGGTAACCCATGTGGCGCATGATCTGCCACGACGCTTCCATCACCTTGTAGGCAATCACCATCGGTTTTTTGAACAGCGCCACTTCCAGCGTGGCCGTACCGGACGCCACTAGCACCGCATCGGCGGCGCAAATGGCAGGATGCGAACCGTCCACCAGATCGATGCGCACGTCCGCCAAACCAGCGTCGGCCACCAGCTGATTGAAATACGCGCGCTGACGCTCACCAGCCATCGGCACCACGAAACGCAAATCGGGGTCGCGCTGGGCCAGCAGCTTGACGGCCGCAATGAAAGGCGCCGCCAGGTACTTCAGTTCGCCCATGCGGCTGCCCGGCATGACGGTGATGACGCGCGCGTCGAGTGGCAAGCCAAGCGCCACGCGCGCCGCTGCCTGATCCGGCACCATGGGAATCATCTCGGCCAGCGGATGGCCAATATACGTCACTGGCACACCCGCATGGCGGTAGATCTCTTCCTCGAACGGGAAGATCACCAGCATGTGCGATACCGATTTGATGATCTGCTTGATGCGCCCACCTCGCCACGCCCAGATCTGCGGGCTGACAAAATGCACCGTCGGGATGCCGGCGTCCTTGAGCTGCTGTTCCAGCCCCAGGTTAAAGCCGGGATAGTCGGCGCCGATGAACACCTGCGGGCGCTCGGCCAGCAAACGGTCGCGCAGCGCGTTCTGGATGCCCTTGATTTCGCGGTAGCGGGGAATGACTTCAAACAGGCCGCGTACGGTCAGCTTGTCCATCGAGACGTCGGAAACAAATCCCTGGGCCTGCATATTGGGCCCGCCGATCCCATGAAAACGGGCCTCGGGCAAATGGGGACGCAGGCCGGCCAGCAGGCGCGCGGCGAGCATGTCGCCGGACACCTCGCCGGCGACCATGGCCACCGTGACGTCAGCGGACGATGCCACGGGTAGCGCTGCCCAGGAAGTCGAGCATGGCGCCAATCGACGAAGCACCTTCGGTCGCTTCGGCCATATCCTTGGCCAGCTGCGCCTTGGCTTCTTCCAGGGTCAGGTTGTTGCGGTACACGGTTTTGTAGGCGTTGCGCACAGCGTCGATTTCAGCGCGCGAGAAGCCGCGCCGTTTCAAGCCTTCGATGTTCACGCCACGCGCACCGGCCGGGTTACCCGTCACCAGCACGTACGGCGGCACGTCCTGGGTCAGGCTGGTATACATGCCAATGAACGCGTGCGCACCGATCTTGCAGAACTGGTGCACGCCAGCGTAGCCGGACAAGATCGCCCAGTCGCCCACTTCCACGTGGCCGGCCAGCTGCGCATTGTTCGAGAAGATCGTGTTGCTGCCAACCTGGCAGTCATGCGCCAGATGGACGTACGCCGACATCCAGTTGTCATTGCCCAGGCGCGTAACGCCCTTGTCCTGCACGGTGCCGGTATTGAAGGTGCAAAATTCGCGCACCGTATTGCGGTCGCCCACCTCAAGACGGGTTGGCTCGCCGGCCCATTTTTTGTCTTGCGGGGCAGCGCCGATCGACGAAAACTGGAAGAATTTATTGTCCTTGCCGATCGTCGTATAGCCTTCAATGACCACGTGCGGGCCAACCACGGTACCGGCATCGATCGACACGTTTGGACCAATGATGGAAAACGCACCGACTTCCACCGAACTGTCGAGTTGGGCTTTCGGATCGACGATCGCGCTAGGATGAATCTTTGTCATTACTGCCCCACTGGCTGGCTCGCGTCGGCGCTGCTGCGAATGGTGCACATCAGTTCTGCTTCCAGCGCGGTCGCGCCGTCGACCGTGCCAACTGCCTTGTATTTCCAGATGCCGCGCGAGACGCGCAGGATTTCCACATCCATCTTCAGCTGGTCGCCAGGGCCGACCGGGCGCTTGAAGCGCGCATTGTCAATGCCGACAAAGTACACCACCGAATTTTCGTCCGGCTTCACGCCCATGGTCAGGAACGACAGAATGGCAGCCGTTTGGGCCAGTGCCTCGATCATCAGCACGCCCGGCATGACTGGCTTGTGCGGGAAATGGCCGTTGAAGAATTCTTCGTTCGCGGTCACGTTCTTGATCGCGGTGATCGACTTGTTCGCTTCCCAGGTGAGCACGCGGTCCACCAGCAGCAGCGGGTAGCGGTGTGGGAGGAGCGCCTTGATCTGGCAGATGTCGAGCATCTTGCTGTTGTCTGTAGTGGTCATTTTTGTTCTGTCAGTGTTTTGATGGTTTTTTCCAGCGCCCGGATTTTATCGCGCATCGTGTCCAGATTGCGAACGATTGCTGCAGTTTTTTCCCAGTCGGCGTTTTTTGCCAGCGGGTAGAAGCCCGTGTATTGACCGGCCTCCAGGATCGAGCGCGACACCATGCTGCCCGATGAAATGTGCACATGGTCGGCAATGGTCAGGTGTCCCAGCACCATGGCGGCGCCGCCAAAGGTGCAGTATTTGCCGATCTTGGCGCTGCCCGCCACACCCACGCAGCCAGCCATGGCGGTATGGGCGCCGATGTGGCAGTTGTGGCCAATCTGAATCTGGTTATCGAGCTTGACGCCGTCTTCGATGATGGTGTCGGCCAGCGCGCCACGGTCAATGGTCGTGTTGGCACCGATATCGACGTCGTCGCCGATGATCACGCGCCCGGTCTGGGGGATCTTGATGTAGACCCCGCCCTCGTTGGCGAAACCGAAGCCGTCGGTGCCGATCACGGCGCCCGAGTGAATGATGCCGCGCGCGCCGATACGGCATTTGGCGTGGAAGGTCACGTTGGCAAACAGTTCGGTGCCGGCGCCAATTTCGGCCTCGCGTCCGATAAAGCAGCCGGCGCCGATGACGGCGCCCTCGCCCACCACGGCGCCCGCTTCAATCGTCACCTGAGCGCCGATATGGGCGCTGGCGGCGACCCTGGCGGACGAGTCGACCACGGCCGATGGCGCAATGCCCGGCGCGGGAACGATGGCGGTCAGCGACGCAAAATACTGCGCTGCGCGGGCAAAGTAGGCATACGGATTTTTGGTAACGATGCGCGCGCCCTGGTAGGTGGCGGCGATGATTTCATCGTCGTTGGGCGAGACGATCAGCGCGGCCGCCCCGCACTGCGCGGCCTGGGCCCGCAGTTTGCTATTGCTGAGAAAGCTGATGTGCGAAACGCCGGCTTCAAGCAGCGGTGCAATCCCCTGAACTTCAATATTCGGATCGCCCGCCAGTTGACCACCCAAGCGTTCGACCAATTCACCTAGTCGAGTGCCCATCCTGGTCTTTCGAGTGAAGAGAATTAAAAAAACCACTACATCGTCCTCGCGAAGGCGGGGACCCATACTGAGCTAGCGTGCCATGGGTCCCCGCCTTCGCGAGGACGATGTGCGTGCTGTATTACTTATCCAGCGCCTTGAGCACTTTGTCGGTCACGTCAATCCGTGCACTGAACCACACCGCATCCTGCAGCACCACGTCAAGCTGCTCCTGCTCGGCGATCTGCTCAATGATTTTCTTGGCCTTGATGCCAATTTTGTCGCGTTCTTCGCTCTTGCGCTGAATCAGGTCTTCGCGGAACTCGCGCTGGGCGCGCTGCACATCCTTTTCGATGTCGAGCAGCTCGCGCGCACGGCGAATCCGGTCCGATTCGGCCAGGGTAGGCGCTTCGCCGTCAAACTTGTCGGACGTGGCCTTGAACAGGGCAATCTGATCCTGCAGCTTCTTCTGTCGCTTGGAAAACTCTTCCTCGATCTTGGCGTCGGCCGCTTTGGCCATTTTCGACTCGATCATCAGCCGTTCGATGTACACGATGCCGATCCGGCTCGGCGTGCGCTGGGCCTGTGCCTGCGCATGTGCCAGTGAGCACACGCACAGGGCGCACAGCAAAAGCAGCCGTTTTGGCATGGAGGCACTCACAATGTTCAACATAGTTCTCCGCTGTCTTGGATGATCAGAAACCGGTACCCATCTGGAACTGGAAGCGCTCGAGGCGGTCACGCGGTTTGTCGTTCAAAGGCAAAGCATAACTCAACTTGAGCGGACCGACCGGGGAAATCCAGGATAAGCCCAGACCGGCCGAGAAACGCAGCTCGTTGGCGCGGATTTTCTGGCGTTCCTGGAACACCTGGCCACCGTCCAGGAAACCGAACCAGCGCAGGCTGCGGTCGGTGCCGCTGCCCGGGAATGGCAACTGCAATTCGGCCTGGCCAATGATACGGGTCGAGCCGCCCAGCACGTCGCCGGTACGCGAGTCGAGCACACCGAGCGAAGAGCTGGTGTAGCCGCGCACCGAACCGATACCGCCGGCGTAGAAGTTTTTGAAGACCGGGTACTGCTTGCCCTGCAAGCCGCGACCGTAATCGATCTCGCCCTTGAGCGCGAGCGTCATCTTGCGGGTGATCGGACGGTACCACTGCTGCTCGTAGACAGCGCGGTAATACTTCGAGTCGCCCACCAGATCGAGTTCCAGATTGGCGCGCTGGAAGCGGCCACGGTTTGGCGTGACGGCGCTGTCGCGGCTGTCGCGGGCCCAGGCTGCCGTCAGTGGCAGCGCATTGGCCTTGGCAATGCCGATCCCGTCAGGAATGCCGGTAATTTGCGTCACGTAGTCGCGGAAGCGATTCGGGCTCGATTCGTCCGTCTCGATCACGGTGCGTTCCAGACCAATGCCGAAGAACACGGTATCGGCTTCCGAGAACGGCACACCGTAGCTGATCTTGGCGCCGGACTGCTTGACGCTGTAGGTACCCTGATTGACTGCGGGCGGACGCGAGGTACGGGTGTACAGCTCGAACGACTGCGAGATGCCATCGTCGGTGAAGTACGGGTCGGTCTGCGAGAACGCGATCGTGCGGCCATAATGGCTGGTATTGAGTTCCAGACCCACCGTGTTGCCGCTACCGGCAAAGTTGGCTTGCTGGATCGATGCCGTGAAGGTGAATTTTTCCGATTGCGAGAACGAGCCGCCAATCATGAAGTTACCGGTCGGCTTTTCGACCACGGTGACGTTCACGTCGACCTGGTCGCCCGTGCCCGGCACTTCCGGCGTATCGATCGTCACATCCTTGAAGTAGCCAAGACGGTCGACGCGGTCGCGCGAGAGCTTGACGCGGTTGCCATCGTACCAGGAGCCTTCAAACTGGCGGAATTCGCGGCGAATGACTTCGTCGCGGCTGGTGGTGTTACCAGCCACGTTCATGCGGCGCACGTAGGCGCGCTTGCCCGGATCGACCAGGAAAGTGAACACGACTTCGCGCTTGTCGCGGTCAATTTCGGGGTTGGCATTCACGTTGGCGAAGGCATAGCCAAATTCGCCCATGCGCTCTGAAATGCGCTTGTTCGATTCGGTCAGCAGTTCGCCCGAATAAATCGCGCCCGGCTTCAGCAGAATCAGCTGCTGCAGTTCGGCTTCGCGGCCGAACATTTCGCCTTCGAGCTTGACGCCGGCAACCTTGTACTGTTCACCTTCTGTGATGTTGATGGTCAGGTAGATGTCTTTTTTGTCGGGGGTGATTGCCACCTGGGTCGACTCGACATTCGCTTCCAGATAGCCGCGGTTCAGGTAGAACGACTTGATCGACTCGATATCGCCCGTCAGCTTGGTCTTGGAGTACTGGTCCGCCTTGGTGTACCAGCTGAACCAGCCGTGCGTGTTCAGCGTCAGAAGCTGACGCAGTTCCTTGTCTTCGAATGCCTTGTTGCCGACAATGCTGATCTGCTTGATGCGCGCGGTCTCGCCTTCATCGACGTTGAACATCACGGTGACGCGGTTACGCTCGATCGGGGTGACCGTGGTGGTGACTTTGACGCCGTACAGGCCGTGCGACAGGTACTGGCGCTTGAGTTCTTGCTCAGCTCGCTCGACCGACGATTTGTCGAAGGTTTTCGCTTCGCCCACGCCGATTTCTTTCAGCGCCTTGATCAGCACATCTTTTTCGAATTCCTTGGTGCCGGTGAAGTCCACTGTCGAAATGGCGGGACGCTCTTCGACCAGCACGACCAGCACACCGTTTTCTTCTTCCAGCCGCACGTCCTTGAAAAAGCCGGTGGCATACAGAGCCTTGATTGCGGCAATACTCTTGGTATCGTCGAAGGTTTCGCCGACACGCACTGGCAGGTAGCTGAACACGGTACCAGCTTCGGTGCGCTGGATGCCTTCGACACGGATGTCCTTGACGACGAATGGATTGACTGCCAGCGCAGGCGCTGCGCACATAACGAGAACGGCGGCGCCGATTAAACTACGGCGAAAGAAAGAAGCGGCAAAACGTTCAGTGTGTAATTTCATTGGGGTTATTCAATGGGTCAATCGTTCGACAACATACATATTTATTCGGGATGCGCGGCGCTTAACTGATCAGCCGCGTGACATCATTGTAGAGGGCCAGCGACATTAGCATCACAAACAGGACAAATCCCACCGTCCTTACGTGCTGGTCTACCTTGGGAGGCAAAGGCCGGCCGGTCAAAACTTCCAGCGAATAATACAGCAAAAGCCCCCCATCCAGCACCGGAATTGGTAACAGATTCATTACCCCCAGCCCTATGCTGATGGCCGCAATCAGCTTGAGCGTCTCGACCAGTCCATGGCGTATCGTCTGATCGGCCACGTCGGCAATGGTGATCGGGCCGGTCAGGTTTTTGACAGAGACCTCGCCGGTGAACATTTTGCCGATCATTTTCACGATCAGGACCGACTGCTCCCAGGTCGCGCTGGCGCCTTTGGCAACGGCATCAACGGGACCGCGCACCACCATTACCGTGACGGCCGGCGACAGTACCTCGGCCTTAATGCGAGCGATCTTGTCACTTTGCTCGATCTGCGGCGTGATCTGCAGCGTGATCTGTTCGGCGCCGCGCTGCACCAGAACGGCAAGGGGTTGGCCTTGTGAGGCGCGGATGGCGTCAATCGTGGTGATCCCGTCGATCATCGGCTTGCCGTCCACGGCCAGCACCACGTCGCCACTTTGCAATCCGGCGCGGGCGGCCGCGCCGTCCGGGAACACCATGCCGATCGTGGCCGCCTGACGCTGCACCATAAGGCCAAGGCTGCCCAGCACATCACCGTCGAGCTTGCTCGCAGACATTGCGGATGCGGGGATCACAGCCGCGATGTTGCCCCCGCCCTCCTGGCGCAGGTCAAGCCGCACTTCCTGCTTGTCCATGGCCGCGCGCACGAAGGCCATGTGGATCTCGCCCCAGGCCTCAACCGGCTCGCCGTCGACGGCCACAATCGCCTCGCCTCCTCGCAGACCGGCCTGGTAAGCCACCGATTCCACCGGCACAATGCGTACCTTGTTACCCGGCTCCGGCACGCCGTGCATGAACAAGCCGGCCAGCAGGAAGATGGCAACGATAAAATTCGTCAGGGGACCGGCGCCGATGATGGCGATCCGCTTCCAGACATTCTGGCGCGTGAATTCGCGCTTCTGATCTTCGGGGGTCGTGGCACGGGTGGCCGGATCGCGGTCGTCCAGCATTTTGACGTAGCCGCCGATCGGAATGGCTGAAATGGCCCATTCGGTCTGGTCACGGCCGAATTTGCGCGACCAGATGATCTTGCCCATGAAGATGGAAAAACGCACCACCTTCACGCCGCAGGCGCGCGCGGCAAAGTAATGTCCCAGTTCGTGAAGAATAATCAGCGGCCCCACCGACAGCAGGAAGGCGATGATTTTCATCAGGACGCTCATCTGGCCTGTCCGGCAATGATGCCGGCGGCGGCGCGCCGTGCGTGCGCATCCTGCGCCATGACGGCGTCAATGCTGCTGGCAGCGCCGTGCGGGTTTTCGTGCATGACGCGGGCAATGACCCGGTCGATCTCACGGAACCCAATGCGGCTGTCCAAAAACGCTTCCACCGCCACTTCGTTGGCCGCGTTCAGCAAAGCAGGTGCAGTGCCGCCTGCTTCCAGTGCCTCAAACGCCAGTGCCAGGCACGGGAAGCGCTTGAAATCGGGTTTTTCAAACTGCAGCGTGCCGACCACGGTCAGGTCGAGTTGGGCCACGCCGGACTCGATCCGCTCCGGGAACGCCAGTGCATTGGCGATTGGGGTGCGCATGTCCGGGTTGCCCAGCTCCGCGATGACCGAACCATCGGTGTACGACACCATCGAGTGGATCACGCTTTGCGGGTGAATCACCACCTCGATCAGGGAAGCGGGCGCGCCAAACAGCCAGTGCGCCTCGATCACTTCCAGACCCTTGTTCATCATGGTGGCCGAATCGACCGAGATCTTGCGCCCCATTTCCCAGTTCGGGTGCTTGCAGGCTTCGGCCGGCGTGACGTTTTCCAGCGTCTCGACAGCGCGCTTGAGGAAGGGGCCGCCCGACGCGGTCAGCAAAATCTTGGCCACACCGGCGGCCTTGGGCGAACGGGCATACGACTGCGGCAGCGACTGGAAAATGGCATTGTGCTCGCTGTCGATCGGCAGCAGCGTGGCGCCATGCGCCTGCACCGCATCCATGAACAGCTGGCCGGACATGACCAGCGCTTCCTTGTTCGCCAGCAGGATCTTCTTGCCCGCGCGCGCCGCGGCCAGGGTCGGCGCCAGACCGGCGGCGCCGACGATGGCGGCCATCACAGTATCGGTGCCCGCGCTGGACGCAATCGCGCACAGGGCGGCTTCGCCGTATTCGACTTCGGTGCGCACGCCCTGCTCCGCCAGCAGCGCGGCAAGGCGCTGGGCTGCTTCAGCCGTGCCGACCACGGCGCGCTCGGGACGAAACTGCGCGCACTGGGCGGCCAGTTCTTCGACCCGGCTGTGGGCCGACAAGGCATACACGCGGTATTTATCAGGGTGGCGGGCAAGCACGTCCAGCGTTGACACGCCGATCGAACCGGTCGCGCCCAAGATTGTGATGCGTTGCATGTGAGGTCCTTCTACAGCGCCAGGTGAATCAGCGCGGCCAGCGGCAGCGTGGGGATCAGGGCGTCAATGCGGTCAAGTACGCCGCCGTGGCCAGGCAGCAGATTGCTGCTGTCCTTGACGCCGGCACGGCGCTTGAGCTGCGACTCGAACAGGTCGCCGACCACGCTGGCGGCCGTCAGCACCACCAGAATGCCCAGGGTGGCGGCCCAGCCCATTTGCGCATGCAGCTGCACCACGAAGGTATTATTCAGCCATGGGCCGCCAAACAGGATTACCAGGCTCGACAGCACCAGCACGGCGATACCGCCGCCAATCGCGCCTTCCCAGGATTTACCAGGCGAAATGGTGGGCGCCAGCTTGCGCTTGCCGAAGGCCTTGCCCGAGAAATAAGCGCCAATATCGGCAATCCACACCAGCGCCAGGACCGACAGCAGGAAAATCGCGGACTGCTTGAAGAAGATGACAATCGCCGCGAAGGTGGTGATGATAGTCATGGCGTACAGCATGCCCATGGTGGTGCTGCGCACGCTCTCGAGCGGCGGCAAGCCGGTTTTCAGCGACGGTACGAAGCGGATCAGCCAGATCGCTGTACTGATGGCGAAGAAGAACTGATACGGCGCGTTCGGGTTGTACAGGAAGGCATAGGCAAACGCTGCCACCCAGAACACGGCGACAATGGCGGCCTGTTTGCGGGTGCGGCCAAACAGCTGGAAGCACTCGGTCACGGCGGCCATCAGGAAGGCCAGCACAACGACCACGAACGCCGGATAGTATCCGCCGAACAGAACCGCCAGCAGGATGACGAGCAGGACAACGGCAGTGATAATCCGGGTAATGAGCATCAGGTTTTCTTTTCAGCCAGTTGGGCGCCGGTGCGGCCGAAACGGCGCTCCCGGTGCTGGTAGGAAGCGATGGCGGTGTCGAGCGCCTCGGGCGAGAAATCGGGCCAGTAGGTTTCGGTAAAGTAAAACTCCGAGTATGCCAGCTGCCACAGCAGGAAGTTGGAAATGCGCTCTTCCCCGCCGGTGCGGATGAACAGGTCTGGCTCGGGCGCGTACGCCATGGCCAGGTGCTCGGCCAGCTGCGCCTCGGTGAAGTCGGTGACGCCAGGGTTGGCTTTGACCATCTTGCTGGTGGCTTGCATGATGTCCCAGCGGCCGCCGTAGTTGGCGCAGACAGTGACGGTCAGGCGCGTATTGTTGGCGGTGCGGCGCTCGGCATTCGCAATCATCTCTTGCAGCTTGGCATCAAAACGCGACAGATCGCCGACCACCTTCAGGCGGATGTTATTGGCGTGCATCTTCGACACTTCGCGTTCCAGGGCCGTGACGAACAGGCGCATCAGGAGCGAGACTTCTTCTTCGGGACGGCGCCAGTTCTCGGACGAGAAGGCAAACAGGGTCAGGTATTCCACCCCGCGCAAGGCGCAGGCTTCGACGATGTCGCGCACCGCCTCCACGCCCTTGACGTGACCGGCCACGCGCGGCAGGAAGCGTTTGGTCGCCCAGCGTCCGTTGCCGTCCATGATGATGGCAACATGGCGCGGCACGGCCGCCACTTCCGGCACTTCTGTGGTCGAACTTTTAAATATCATAAATCCAGACTAAATCGTACTTGCTGCACAGAGCTGCATCGCCCTCGCGAAGGCGGGGGCCCATACCACGTTACCGAAGTTGTTCCGCGTGGGATAGGTCCCCGCCTTCGCGAGGACGACGTCGCTGCCCGCCGACTACACCGTCAGCACTTCCTTCTCTTTCTCAGCCACCAGCTTGTCAACATCAATCACAAACTTGTCGGTCAGCTTTTGAATCTCTTCCGATGCACGGCGCTCGTCATCTTCCGAGCAAGCCTTGTCCTTGACCAGCTTCTTCAGCGATTCATTGGCGTCGCGGCGGATGTTGCGGATCGCGATTTTAGCGTCTTCCGCTTCGCCCTTGACCAGCTTGACCATCTCCTTGCGGCGCTCTTCGGTCAGCGGTGGCGTTGGCACGCGGATCATCTCGCCTTGCGACGACGGGTTCAAGCCCAGATCGGAATCGCGAATCGCCTTTTCCACGGCGTTCAGCATCTTTTTCTCCCACGGCTGCACACCAATGGTGCGCGCATCGATCAGCGTCACGTTGGCGATCTGCGTGAGCGCGGTCGGCGCGCCATAGTAGTCGACCGTGATGTGGTCGAGAATACCGGTGTGGGCGCGGCCCGTGCGGACCTTGGCCAGATCGCCCTTGAGGGTGTCGATCGACTTGATCATGCGCTCGTTGGCGCTCTTCTTGACGTCAGCGATAGTCATGCTGCTCTCCTAAAACGGTGGCTTGTATTATTAAACGTGTACCAGTGTACCTTCGTCTTCGCCCATGACGACACGCATCAGCGCGCCCGGCTTAACGATGGAAAACACCTTGATCGGCAGCTTCTGGTCGCGGCACAGGGCGAACGCGGTGGCGTCCATCACCTGCAGATGCTTCGAGATGGCTTCGTCGAACGTGATCGACTCGTAACGCGTGGCGTTCGGGTCTTTCTTTGGATCGGCAGTATATACGCCATCGACCTTGGTCGCTTTCAGGACGATTTCGGCGGAGATTTCCGAACCGCGCAGTGCGGCTGCGGTATCGGTGGTGAAGAAGGGGTTGCCGGTGCCCGCTGCGAACACGACGACCTTGCCCTCTTCCAGGTATTGCAGCGCTTTCGGGCGCACGTATGGCTCGACCACTTGCTCGATGCCGATGGCCGACATCACGCGTGCGGTGATGCCCACATGGCGCATGGCGTCAGCCAGGGCCAGCGCGTTCATGACGGTCGCCAGCATGCCCATGTAGTCGGCGGTGGCGCGGTCCATGCCTTGCGCACCAGGAGCGACGCCGCGGAAGATGTTGCCGCCGCCGATCACCACTGCCAGTTCCACGCCTGCCTTTGCCACTTCCGCCACGTCGGCGACCATGCGCTCGATCGTGCCGCGGTTGATGCCATAGGCATCATCGCCCATCAGAGCTTCGCCGGACAGTTTCAGAAGTACGCGTTTGTAGGCTGGTTTCGACATGTGCAGGGCTCCAATAAATGACAGATTGTATTCGGGTCGTTCTGTAGAGACTCAAACAAGTCTCCACATTTGAAAAACGGGCCTTGCGGCCCGCTTTATCTTACTGCTTCGAAGCAGCCATTTGCGCAGCAACTTCAGCTGCGAAATCGTCTTGCTTCTTCTCGATCCCTTCACCTACCACATACATCGTGAAGGCTTTCACGGTGGTGTTGGCGGCTTTGAGCATCTGCTCGATCGACTGCTTGTCGTTCTTGACGAACATCTGGTTCAGCAGCGATACCTCTTTCAGGTACTTGGCGATCGAACCTTCCAGGCGCTTGGCCAGGATTTCCGGCGACTGCACTGGCTTGCCTTCGGCAACCGCTTTGTCTGCATCTTCCTGTGCTTTCAGGGCAGCAACCGAACGCTCTTTTTCGATCAGTTCAGCAGGCACTTGCTCCGACGACAGAGCAACTGGCTTCATCGCAGCGATGTGCATGGCCAGATCCTTGCCAACCTGCTCGTCCGGGCCGTCGAAGTCGACCAGCACGCCGATGCGCGAGTTGTGCGAGTACGAAGCCAGCTTGGCAGCGGTTTCGAAGCGCTGGAAGCGACGGATCGTCATATTTTCGCCGATTTTGCCAATCAGGGCGAGGCGCACTTCGTCCAGGGTCGAGCCGTCCAGCGGCAGTGCCAGCAGGGCTGCCACGTCGGCTGGGTTGTGCTCTGCCACCAGGCGTGCTGCGTTGTTGCCCAGAGCCAGGAAGTCGTCGTTCTTGGCGACGAAGTCGGTTTCCGAGTTGATTTCTACCAGAGCGCCAACGCCGCCGGCGATGTGGATTGCTACTACGCCTTCAGCGGTGATACGCGAGGCGGCGTTGCCAGCCTTGGTACCCAGCTTGACGCGCAGGATTTCTTCCGCACGGGCCATATCGCCTTCGGCTTCGGTCAGTGCTTTTTTGCATTGCATCATCGGTGCGTCGGTCTTCGCGCGCAGTTCGCCTACCATCGCTGCTGTAATCGCTGCCATGTGTTTCTCCTAGATTATTTCGTATTCGGTTTAAAAAAAAGGGGAGCAGACGCTACCCCTTTTTATTGCGTGGCAACCCGTCAGGGCTGCCTGAGCATTAAGCCTGCTCGGACACTTCGACGAAGTCGTCGCCCGATTCTTTCACCATCGACACAACGTCGTTGGTGGCGTTGGCACGGCCTTCCAGGATTGCATCAGCGACGCCGCGGGCGTACAGCATGATGGCTTTCGAGGAGTCATCGTTACCTGGAATGACGTGGGTCACGCCTTCTGGGGAGTGGTTGGTATCGACGATGCCGATGACTGGAATGCCCAGTTTGCCGGCTTCGGTGATCGCACCCTTGTGGTAGCCAACGTCAACGACGAAGATTGCGTCAGGAACGCCGCCCATGTCCTTGATGCCGCCGATGGATTTCTGCAGCTTGATCATTTCGCGCTGGAACATCAGGGCTTCTTTTTTCGACAGCTTTTCAACCGAACCGTCTTCGATCTGGGCTTCCATGTCTTTCAGGCGCTTGATCGAGGTCTTGATGGTCTTGAAGTTGGTCAGCATGCCGCCGAGCCAGCGCTGGTCGACGAAAGGCACGCCAGCACGAGCAGCTTCAGCAGCGATGATTTCGCGTGCTTGACGCTTGGTGCCGACCATCAGGATGGTGCCGCGGTTCGAGGCGACTTGCTTGATGGTTTTCATCGCTTCTTGATACATACCCATCGTCTTTTCCAAGTTGATGATATGGATCTTGTTGCGGTGACCGAAGATGAACGGTGCCATCTTTGGATTCCAAAAACGGGTTTGGTGACCGAAGTGGACACCGGCTTCCAGCATTTCACGCATTGTTACGGACATGTAATTCTCCAGGGTTGGGTCTGGAATCCGGTCAGTCACCATTCAGGCACCCTTTGCGACCGGACTCGCGATTTAACAAAATATTTGCACTGCTTTTACATCATTGCTCAAAACCGAATTCAAGCAACCCGAGATTCTAACCGGATTTCATGAATTGTTCAAGCATTGTCATAGGTAAAACGGGCGGAAAAGTTATTTCCTGTACATCGCTCACCGAAACCACTACATCGCACTCGCGAAGGCGGGTGCCTATTCCACGTCACCGAAGTCGTTCGACGTGGCATGGGTCCCCGCCGCCGCGAGGACGATGCGGGGCTACTTCCCTTATAATGGCAACATATTCTGCACGCCCCAGCCCTGCGCCGGGACCAGTGTTACCGATTCTTACGATTTCTTGTCGATTGTTTAATATGTCCGATTCCATCTCGATCAAAACCCCTGCCGACATCGAAGGCATGCGCATCGCGGGCCGCCTTGGCTCCGAAGTGCTCGATTACATCACGCCCTTCGTGAAGCCAGGCGTCACCACCGGCGAGCTCGATCGCCTCTGCCATGAATACATGGTCAACGTGCAAGGTTCCATCCCTGCACCGCTGAATTACTGTCCGCCCGGGTACACGCCGTACCCCAAGGCCATCTGCACCTCGGTCAACGACGTGATCTGCCACGGCATTCCGGGCGACAAAGTCCTGAAAAGCGGCGACGTCGTCAACCTGGACATCACCGTCATCAAGGATGGCTACCACGGGGACAACAGTCGCATGTTCCTGGTCGGCGAAACCAAGCCCTTCCTCAAGCGCCTGTCCGACGTCACCTATGAATGCATGTGGCTGGGCATTGCCAAGGTCAAACCCGGTGCCTACCTGGGCGACATCGGCCACGTGATTCAGCAGCACGCCGAAAAGAACGGCTACAGCGTGGTGCGCGAATTCTGCGGCCACGGCATTGGCAAGGTCTTCCACGAAGAACCGCAAGTGCTGCACTACGGCCGCCCGGGCACGCTGGAACGCCTGGAAGCGGGCATGATCTTCACCATCGAACCAATGATCAACGCCGGCAAGCGCGACATCAAGATGATGGGCGACGGCTGGACCGTCAAAACCAAGGACCGCAGCATTTCAGCCCAGTGGGAACACACCGTGCTGGTGACCGAGACCGGTTACGAAGTGCTGACCCTGTCGGCTGGTTCGCCGCCACCGCCTGCCTTTATCACGGCCCCGCACCAGGCTGTTGCGGCCTAAGCCATGTCCGCCGCCGCGCTGAAAAAGGAAAGCCGGGACCTGCTCAAGCAAAGGCTGAAAGCCGAGCGGCTGGCGCATATTGCCGCCTTCCGCGAGGACGGCAAGCCTGAAAAACTGCTGCGCAGCCTGCGCCAGAGCGTGGACGCAGTCCTCACCGAAGCCTGGGAATCGGTGAGCCTGCCGGCCAACACGGCGCTGGTGGGCGTGGGCGGTTACGGGCGCGGCGAACTGTTTCCCTACTCCGACGTCGACCTGTTGATTTTGCTGGGCCAGCCGGCGGACGCCATCACCCAAGCGCGCCTGGAAGAACTGGTGCAGATGCTGTGGGACCTGGGCCTCGAAATTGGCCACAGCATCCGCACCATCGACGAATGCATGAGCGAGTCAAAGGCTGACATCACCGTGCAAACCAGCTTGCTGGAAGCGCGCATCGTCACCGGCGACGCGGCCCTGTTCGAACAACTGCAGCAGCGTTACGACAAGGCGCTGGACGCCCAGTCCTTCTTTCACGCCAAGGCAGCCGAAATGCGGCTGCGTCACGCCAAATACGAAGACACCGCCTTCTCGCTTGAACCGAACGTCAAGGAAAGCCCGGGCGGCCTGCGCGACCTGCAAGTCATTCTGTGGGTGGCCAAGGCGGCCGGCCTGGCCAATTCCTGGAGCCAGCTGGCCACGCGCGGTCTGATCACCCAGACCGAAGCGCGCCAGCTGATGGAAAAGGAGCGCGCCTTCAAGGACATCCGCATCCGCCTGCACCTGCACACCAACCGCCGCGAAGACCGGCTGGTGTTTGACGTCCAGACGCCGATCGCCGAAACCTTCGGCCTGAAGACCACCGGCGAAGGCTTGAACGCGCGCCGCGCCAGCGAATACCTGATGCAGCGCTACTACTGGGCGGCCAAGACGGTCACCCAGCTCAATGCCATCATGCTGCAAAATATCGAGGCGCAGCTGTTCCCGCAGTCGGGCGAACCGATTGCCATCAATGCGCGCTTCAACGACGTCAATGGCTTTATCGATATTGCCGACGACGACACCTTCACCAATACCCCGTCATCGGTGCTGGAAGTGTTTGTGCTGATGACCGAGCGCCCGCACATCAAGGGCATGACAGCGCGCACCATCCGCGCGCTGTGGCATGCCCGCTTCGAGATCGATGCCAAGTTCCGCGAAGACCCGGTCAACCGCGCCCTGTTCCTGCGCATCATGCAAGCGCCGGTGGGACTGGTGCACGCGCTGCGCCGCATGAACGACACCAGTGTGCTGGGGCGCTACTTACCGAGCTTCCGCCGCATCGTCGGCATGATGCAGCACGACCTGTTCCACGTGTACACCGTCGACCAGCACATCATGATGGTGGTGCGGAACATGCGCCGCTTTACCATGACCGAGCACGCGCACGAGTACCCGTTCTGCAGCCAGCTGATCGCCAACTTCCGCAAGAACTGGCTGCTCTACATCGCCGCCCTGTTCCATGACATCGCCAAAGGCCGGGGCGGCGACCATTCCAAGCTGGGCACCGTGGACGCGGCGCAGTTCTGCGAAGACCATTCCCTGGGCTCGGAAGACTCGGAGCTGATCGTGTTCCTGGTCGAGAACCACCTGACCATGTCGCAAGTGGCGCAAAAGCAGGACCTGTCCGATCCGGACGTGATTGCCGCTTTCGCCAAAACGGTCAAGGACGAACGGCACCTGACAGCGCTGTACCTGCTGACGGTAGCCGACATTCGCGGCACCAGTCCCAAGGTGTGGAATGCCTGGAAGGCCAAGCTGCTCGAAGACCTGTACCGCATCACCTTGCGCGTGCTGGGCGGCGAAGCTCATTCCACTGACCGCGAACTGAAGAACCGCCAGGATGAGGCCAAGGCCACGCTGCGCCTGTATGGATTGCCGGCGGACGCGCACGAGGCGCTGTGGAACCAGCTCGACGTGGCCTATTTCCTGCGCCATGAAGCATCCGACATCGCCTGGCAGACGCGCGCCCTGTACGACCGCCTCAACAGCGACAAGCCGGTCGTCAAATGCCGCCTGGCGCCGATTGGCGAAGGCTTGCAGGTGGCGGTGTACACCAAGGATCAGCCGGATCTGTTTGCGCGCATCTGCAGTTATTTCGACCGCAAGAATTTTTCCATCCTGGACGCCAAGATCCACACCACGCGCCACGGCTACGCGCTCGATACCTTCCTGGTCACGGAGCAGAATTTCGCCAAGAGCTACCGCGACATCATCAGCCTGATCGAGCACGAGATCTGCCAGTTGCTGGTCTCGCAGGCGCCCTTGCCGGCGCCCACGCGCGGACGGCTGTCGCGCCTGTCGCGCACCTTCCCGATCACGCCCACGGTCGATCTGCGGCCGGACGAGCGGGGGCAGTATTATCTGCTGTCGATTGCCGCCAACGACCGCACCGGGTTGCTGTACTCGATCGCGAACGTGCTGACGCGCTACCGCATCAACCTGCACACCGCCAAAATCATGACGCTGGGCGAACGGGTGGAAGACGTGTTCCTGGTTGACGGCGCAGTGCTCAACAACGCACGCAACCAGATCCAGCTCGAAACCGATTTGCTCGACGCCCTGAAAGTTTAACCTTGCCGCATCTGCGTTACCGCCGAACTTAACCAACATCGCCCTCGCGCAGGCGGGGGCCCATACCACGCCAGCTCTGCGAGGCAGCACGCGTGCCATGGGTCCCCGCCTTCGCGAGGAAGATGTAACTTACCTTTAACTGAAGTGGTTTTATGACCGAACTAGTACGCCTCTCCAAACGCATGTCCGAACTGGGCCTGTCCTCCCGCCGCGAAGCCGATGAATGGATCGCGCGTGGCTGGGTGCGGGTCGACGGCCAGGTGATCTCCGAACTGGGCAGCAAAGTGCTGCCGCATCAGAAAATCACCGTCGAACGCCAGGCCGCAGCCGAGCAATCCAAACGCGTGACCATCCTGATCAACAAGCCAATGGGCTACGTCAGCGGCCAGGCCGAAGATGGCTACACCCCGGCCGTGGCCCTCATCAAGCCGGAAAACCGCTGGGCCGACGATCCCGCCACCGACCAGCAGTTCCACCCGACCCAGTTGCGCAGCCTGGTGCCTGCGGGTCGCCTGGACATCGACTCGGTCGGCCTGCTGATCCTGACCCAGGACGGCCGCGTCGCCAAAACCCTGATCGGCCAAGACACCTCGATCGAAAAAGAATACCTGGTGCGCGTGCAGTACACCAAGGAAGGCAAGCTGCCCGAATCAGACCTGAAAAAACTGTGCTTCGGCCTGTGGATGGACGGTAAGCCGCTGCTGCCGGCCAAAGTGCGCTGGCAGAACGACGACCAGCTCAGCTTCACGCTCAAGGAAGGCAAAAAACGCCAGATCCGCCGCATGTGCGACATGGTAGGCCTGAAGGTCATTGGCCTTAAGCGCGTGCGCATCGGCAAAGTCAAACTGGGCGACCTGCCCGTTGGCCAGTGGCGCTATCTGCGCCCGGAAGAACAGTTCTAAAAAACTAAGTCCGCTGGAGATCACATGCGTTTGTTTTACTCGTTCGCGGCCGGCATTCTGCTGGCCGCCCAGGTGCAGGCTGCGCCATCCGCACCGCAAGTAGCCGAAGCGCCGCTGCGCGCCCACCTCGATTTTCTCGCTGACGACCTGCTCGAAGGCCGCGGCACCGGCCAGCGCGGCGGCGACCTGACCGTGCGCTACCTCGAAACGCAGGCCGCCGCCATTGGTCTCAAACCGATCCGCGCCGGCAGCTACCGGCAAACCGTCAATATGGTCGGCAGCATCACGCGGCCCACGACCAGTATCAAGTTCGAGACCGGCGGCAAAACGCTGGCGCCCAAACTGGGCAGCGAGATCTACGTTGCAAATGCCAATGGCACTGCCGAAACGCGTTTTGATGCACCCGTGCTGTTTGTCGGCTACGGCATCGACTCGCCCGACGACAACTGGAACGACTACGAAGGCAGCGACGTGCGCGGCAAGGTGCTGATCATGATGGTCAATGATCCCAAACCCACTGCGGCCGAGCCGGACCGCTTTGGCGGCAAGTCGCTGACCTGGTACGGACGCTGGGTCTACAAGTTCGAAGAGGCCGTGCGCAAGGGCGCCGCCGGCGTGCTGCTGATTCATACCACCGAATCGGCCTCCTACCCATGGAGCGTGGCTTCGAATGGCCACGGCAAAGAGCAATTCCACCTGGCTGGCCAGGGCAACGCCATGCAAGGCTGGCTGCACGAGGACACGGCACGCGCGCTGTTCGCCGCAGCAGGCAAGAACCTCGATACATTGCGCGCTCAGGCCGAAGTACGCGGCTTCAAGCCGGTCGACCTTGGCGTGCGTGTGCGCGTTGCGCTCGACGCGACCCATCGGCCGATCGAAGAATTCAACGTGGCTGGCATCGTGCCCGGCACCGATCCAAAGCTCAAGGACGAAGCAGTCATCTACTCCGCGCACTGGGATCACCTGGGCAAATCCAGCACGCCGAATGGGCCGGACCGGATCTGGAATGGCGCCGTCGATAATGCGTCTGGCGCCGCGGCGCTGCTGGCGATGGCCGAAGTGGCTGTGCGCAAGCCGGCACGCCGGACCCAGATTTTCCTGTGGCCTGCTGCCGAAGAACATGGCCTGAGCGGCAGCGCAACCTGGGTGCGCGAACCTTTGTGGCCACTGGCGAAAACCGTGGCGGATCTGAACCTGGACAGCATGAATTTTGTGGGCAAGACGCGCGATATCGGGGTGGCCGGCGCCGAGCGCAGCAGCCTGTACGCCAGCGCGGCGCGGGTGGCAAAGACGATGGGCCTGCGCCTGGCCCCCACCACGCCTGACCTGGGCGGCGCCTACTTCAGGGCCGACCACTTCAATTTTGCCAAGGCAGGCGTGCCGGCATTTAACGTGGGCTCGGCCGTGTTTTCGGGCGATGGCGCCTTCGAGTTCGAACACGACCCGGCTGCGTCGACCGACAAGATCAAGAGCTTCAACACCCGTTACCACCAGGTGACGGACCGCTACGACCCAAGCTGGGATTTGTCCGGCATGGTGCAGCAGGCGCAATTTACGCTGAACCTGGGCTACGACGTGGCCAACGCGGCGGCCGCGCCAGTGTGGAACAAGACCGACCCGCTCGGCCGCGTCAAACGTTAGGCATTGGCCACGTAACCAAGATCGCCGATGATGTCGGCCAGCGCGTGTTCGGCACCGCTGGCCATGGCCAGATAGCGCTCGATGTCGGCGCCAGAACGCGCCATCAGGCTGGTGCTGCAGGAATCGAGTTCGCGCACGGTTTCCAGCAGATCGAGCAGCCTGCCGCGTACATCTTCCGGCATGCCGTGCGCGCACATGTAACGCTCGCCCGCGTAGCGGGCCCTGGCCAGCAGCATGGCCGTGGCCTGCACACCGCGCGGGCTGGTGCCGGACATCCAGCCGACCAGGCAAGCGAGCGTGCCCGTCAGATGCGCGACAGCGGCAATGATGCGCTCCATCTTTTCATTGTCCGGCGTATCCATGGATTTCCTGTTGTGGGTGGCAACTGGCTATTGTCTTCTGCCGTGCGGATCGCGTCGCTGATCCGTGACA
Source organism: Massilia sp. CF038 (assembly GCF_900129765.1). GTDB lineage: Bacteria > Pseudomonadota > Gammaproteobacteria > Burkholderiales > Burkholderiaceae_D > Telluria_A. The sequence goes on along the minus strand of NZ_FQWU01000001.1, from coordinate 1,832,091 downwards.
AAATGACCGCACTTTTCCCTGCCAAGGAGTTGCCATGAGCGATCGCATCACCATTACCGTGCCGGACGGTGCGTTTGAAGCGTACATTGCGCGCCCTGACGCAGCACAGGCGCCGTGCGTGGTCGTGATTCAAGAGATTTTCGGCATCAACGCCGATATGCGGGCCCATTGCGACGCGCTTGCTGCCAAGGGCTATATCGCGCTCTGCCCCGACCTGTTCTGGCGTCTGGAGCCAGGCGTGGAACTAACCGATCAAAGCGAGGCCGAATGGGCCAGGGCCATGGCGCTCTACAAAAAATTCAACGTCGACAAAGGGGTGGACGACGTGGCCGCGACCATGGCAGCGGCACGCGCCCTGCCCGGCGCAACCGGCAAAATCGGTGTGATGGGCTATTGCGCGGGTGGTTTGCTGACCTTCCTGACGGCGGCGCGTCATGGCGCCGACGCTGCTGCTGCCTACTACGGCGGCGGCACCCACAAGTACCTGGGCGAAGTGGCGCAGCTGAACACGCCGCTGATCATGCACCTGGGTGAAGCCGATGAATACATCGACCAGCAAGCGCGCTCACAGATTGAAAACGCCGTGCAAGCCAAATACAACATCAAGGTGTACACCTACCCCGGCCAGAACCACGCTTTTGCGCGCGTCAACGGCAAGCATTTCGATGCCGCCGCGGCCAGGCTGGCGAACGAGCGCACGTATGCGCTGTTCGAACACTACCTGATCAGTCCCACAGCTTGAATTTCAGCTGCGCCGAGATACCGCCATGCAGCCGGTTCTTGTAGGTCGGGATCACGGCGATGTTGATGCCCACGCGTTTGTACTCGAAGGTGGCTGCCGGAATGACGGCCAGGAACCAGCCGCCATCATTCATTTTTGGGTAGCCATTAAAGCCACCCACCACCGCACCCACACGTACTGGCCCGATTGTCCATGGCTGATAGTACAAACCTGCATAGTTGGAGTGCTGGCGGTCGCTGTTGAAGAAGCGCCCGGCGGTGAGCGCGTATTCGTCATCGAACTTGTATTCGATGCCGATGCCTGGATTGCGGCCGTTCAGATTTTTGTCGCTCTGGAAGTGGTAGGTCGCAAAGCCGGTGTCGAGCCACAGCTCGTTGCGCTTTGCGCCTTCATCGTCGGCGCATGCATGGCCACATGCGATCAGGGTCGCTGCAAGCACGGCAAATTTTTTCATTGTCATCGGGTTCAATCGTCGTCGTTGGGGTCCATGTCCGGGAACATGACTTCGGTATAGCCAAACTTCGAAAAGTCGGTGATCCGCATCGGGTACAAGATACCAAGCAGGTGATCGACCTCGTGCTGCACAACACGCGCATGGAAGCCTTCCACGTCGCGGCTGATCTTGTTGCCATGCTGGTCCACGCCCTCGTAGCGCAGGCGCACAAAACGCGGTACGCTGCCGCGCAAGCCCGGCACCGACAGGCAGCCTTCAAAGGCCTCTTCGGTCTCGTTCGACAAGGGCGTCAGCACGGGGTTGATCAGCACCGTTTCGGGTACGGCTGGCGCATCCGGATAGCGCTGGTTCTGCTTGAAGCCGAAGATCACCAGCTGCAGGTTGACCCCGATCTGCGGCGCAGCCAGGCCGGCACCATTGGCATGATACATGGTGTCGAACATGTCGGCGATCAAGGCATCGAGTGCCGGCGTGTTGAAGTCGCGGATCGGTTCGGCCACGCGCAGCAGGCGCGGATCGCCCATCTTGAGGATTTGGTGAACCGTCATGGCTGATGCTGCTCCTGGTGCATTTGATCTAAAAAGGCGCGGAAGGCGGCGCCCGTTTCCGGATGCTGCAAGCCCATCGCCGTCATCGCTTTCAGGTAGCCCAGCTTGGAGCCGCAATCGTAGCGCTGGCCCTCGTAATGATAGGCCAGTACGCGTTCGCTGGACATCAGGGCTGCGATGCCGTCGGTAAGCTGGATCTCGCCGCCGGCGCCGGCACGGACCGTGGTCAAGGCATCGAAAATGGCCGCTGTCAGCACGTAGCGCCCGACCACCGCGCAGGTGGAAGGCGCATCCTGAGGCAGCGGTTTTTCAACAATGGCCGACACCTGCTCCAGGCGCGGCTGATAAGCGCAGGCCGCCACGATGCCGTACTGGCGCGTGTGTTCGCGCGCCACCTTCTGCACCGCCAGAATGCTGGACTGCTCTTTCTCGAAAATCGCCGTCATCTGCGCCAGCACCGGGACCGTGCCGGCGCCGGTCGCCATGAAATCATCGGCTAGCATGACCGCGAACGGCTCGTCGCCCACGACGGGACGCGCGCACAGCACGGCGTGGCCCAATCCCAGGGGTTCGGGCTGGCGGATGTAAATGCAGTTGATATGGCGTGGAATGACGTTGCGCACCATCTCCAGCAGCGCGGTCTTGCCCGCGCGCTCGAGTTCCGCTTCGAGCTCGTAGGCCTTGTCGAAATGGTCTTCGATGGCGCGCTTGCTGCGGCCCGTAATGAAGATCATGTCCGTCACGCCCGCCGCGACAGCTTCTTCAACGGCATACTGAATCAGCGGCTTGTCGACAATGGGCAGCATTTCTTTGGGCTGCGCCTTGGTCGCAGGCAGAAAGCGGCTGCCAAGACCGGCAACCGGGAACACGGCTTTTCTAACTGGCTTCATCGGCGGCACTCTCCTGGGATTTGACGCTCTCCAGCAAGGCCAGCAAACCCGCTTCGTCGAGGATGGTGATGCCCAGTTCCTGGGCTTTGGCCAGCTTGCTGCCGGCATCGGCACCGGCCACCACGTACGACGTTTTCTTGGACACCGATCCGGACACCTTGCCGCCCAGCGCTTCGATCAAGGCGCCCGCGTCGTCGCGCCCCATGGTCGGCAGCGTCCCTGTCAGCACAAAGGTCTTGCCGCTCAAGCCCCCGCCGGCGGCGGTCATGACGTGAGCGCCGTCCTGCCAGCGCAACATGGTGGCCAGCTCATTGACCAGCGCCAGGTTGTCGGGGTCAGTCAGAAATTCGTGAATCGAGCGTGCCACCACCGGCCCGATATCGGGGACTTCCAGCAGCTGAATGCCGCCTTCCCAGGTGGCCGCGTGCAACAGCGCCGGCAGGTTGCCGAAGTGGGCCGCCAGCGCCTTGCTGGTGCCTTCGCCTGCGTTGCGGATGCCGAGCGAGTAAATAAAGCGCGTCAGCGTGGTATCGCGCGATTTTTCCAGCGCATCGAGCACATTCTGCGCTGATTTCTCGGCCATGCGGTCCAGCGACAGCAGCTTGGCCTTGTCCAGCTTGTACAGATCGGCGGCGGTATGGATCATGTTCTTGTCGACCAGCTGCTCAATGAGCTGGTCGCCCAAGCCTTCCACATCAATCGCGCGGCGCGACACAAAATGCATCAGCCCGCCCTTCTTCTGGGCACCGCAATGGGTCCAGCCACCAGAGCAGCGCGCGACAGCTTCATCTTCGGGGCGCACGATGGGCGAGCCGCATACCGGGCAGACAGCTGGCATGGCAAACTCACGCGCATCAAGGGGACGCCGCTCGAGCACGGGGCCCACCACTTCGGGAATCACGTCGCCGGCGCGGCGCACAATGACAGTGTCGCCGATGCGTACATCCTTGCGCCGCACTTCCCCTTCGTTGTGCAGCGTCGCGTTATTCACGTTCACGCCGCCGACAAACACGGTTTCCAGGCGTGCCACGGGCGTGATGGCGCCAGTACGGCCAACCTGCACTTCAATGTCCAGCACCTTGGTCAGCGCTTCTTCGGCAGGGAATTTATGGGCAATGGCAAAGCGCGGCGCGCGCGACACGAAGCCCAGCTGCTGCTGGTCTTCCAGGCGGTCTACCTTGTACACCACGCCATCAATGTCGTAAGGCAGACTGGCGCGCCGCTTGCCGATGTCGCGGTAAAACGCCAGCAACTGCTGGGCGCCCGTGAAGGTGCCTCGCTCCTTGCATACGGGCAGACCCAGCGCCTGGTACCAGTCCAGCAGGCCGGAATGCGACAGTGGCATTGGCGCACCTTCCAGCGCACCCACACCATAGGCAAAGAAGCTCAGCTTGCGCGACGACGTGATGCGGGAATCGAGCTGGCGCAGGCTGCCGGCAGCGGCATTGCGCGGGTTGGCGTATTCTTTCTGCCCTGCCTCGCGCTGACGCTCGTTCAAGCGGTTGAAGTCCGCCTTGAACATGAGAACCTCGCCACGCACTTCCAGCACCGCGGGCACTTTATCCCCGTGCAAACGCAATGGGATGGCGCGAATCGTGCGGATATTGGCAGTGACGTCTTCGCCGGTGGCACCGTCACCGCGGGTACCGGCCTGCACGAATACGCCGTGCTCGTAGCGCAGGCTGATTGCCAGGCCGTCGAATTTGAGTTCGGCGCAGTACAGCGCCTCTTCGGCACCCAGGCCTTCGCGCACGCGGCGGTCGAAGTTGTCGATGTCTTCGTCGGCAAACGCGTTGTTCAACGACAGCATCGGCACGCTGTGGGTCACCTGCTTGAATTCCGGCAGCGGGGCCGCGCCCACGCGGAAGGTGGGCGAGTCGACCGATACGGCGTCGGGATGGGCTGCCTCGAGCTGCTGCAGCTCACCGAACATGCGGTCGTATTCCGCGTCCGGGATGGTCGGCGCATCCTGCACATGGTAGGCGTAGATGTGGCGGTTCAGTTCCTGCGTCAGCCACGCCATCCGCTTGAGGGCATCACTGCCAGCGACTTCAGTACTCACGAAACAGTCTTCCTCAGCTGAACAGGCGCATGGCGCGGGTGGAACCGGCTGCGATTTCGGCCGCTTCCATCTCGTGATAGAAGTCCAGCACCTGGTTGTTGATTTCGGCCAGCGCCGGATCCATCAGGGGCTGGTCGCTGTCATCGACGATGATCGCGTCCAGGCGCCCGACCAGCGCCTTGGCGCAGGCCACCATCTGGCCGAAACCGTCGCGGCTTGGTGCCACGCACGGCACGTCCAGGAGCAGCGTCAGGCGGCTGGTGGTGTCGGCGCCCAGAGTGACATTGGTCGAGAGCGTAAACAACTGACCGCCATCGCCGTCAGGCATGATGTAGCGGCCATCGGGACGCACGTCGAAGCCTTGTTTTTCCAGTGCGCCGATCAGGGTCGCAATCGACCACGGGGCGCCGTTCGACAGCAGGTTCACACCCAGCTGCGCGTCGTGCCCGGCCACAAAGCGATGCAAGGTGCGCGCTTCGCCCATCACTTCGATCATGTCAGGAATTTCCGGCTCGGCGCCAATGTCGTCGGACACGGCGCGCAGGCGCGTGATCAGCTCCGAATATTCGAGTTCGTTAAGCGCGGTGGTGCGGCTGGCCAGTTGCACGCCAGCCTGCAGCTTGGTGTACACGCCGCCGTGGGTGATCGGCTCCCAGTCGCCATTCACGTGCAGGCCGATGAAGTGGACCGGCTTGTTGCCAACGTGGCGCAGGGTCTGCAGAATCGGCAGGATTTTATCGCCGCGAACAGCCACTTCGAGCGCCAGTGGAATCAGGCAGTCAATCAGGGGGTCGACCAGGCTGATGGCCAGTTCGGCCGCTGGCGTGGTGGGGTCGGTACCGTGCAAGATGGGCACATTGTCGTGCATGTCCTGCTCGTCATGGCGGCCCTTGTCGGCCGCGCCGCCGTGCAGGTCGAAACTGGGCTCCTGGCGTGCTTCGTCAGTGCGCATGAGCACATCGTCATGGTCGGACGAGAAGGCGCGCGCGACGCTCTTGCGGGCTTTATGTTCCTGCCACTTGTTGTACACAATGACACCGGCGACGATGACGGCGCCGATGCTGATGCTCATTTCGATATCTGTCATGCTGCTTGTGCCTCGGTAGCGAAATTCGCGGCGGACTCCATGTCCACCGCCACAATGCGCGATACACCTTGTTCCTGCATCGTCACACCGATAAGTTGATTGGCCATTTCCATCGCAATTTTATTGTGCGAGATGAAAAGGAATTGGGTATGGTCGCTCATGCGCTTGACCATGCGGCAGAAGCGCTCGGTGTTGGCGTCATCGAGCGGCGCATCCACCTCGTCCAGCAGGCAGAAAGGCGCCGGATTGAGGCGGAACATCGAGAACACCAGAGCCGTCGCGGTCAGCGCTTTTTCGCCGCCAGACAGCAGGTGAATGGTCGCGTTCTTTTTGCCAGGCGGCTGCGCCATGACCTGCACGCCCGAATCGAGGATTTCGTCGCCCGTCATGACCAGCTTGGCGTTGCCGCCGCCGAACAGGATCGGGAACAGTTCGCTGAAGTGGTGATTGACGCGGTCGAAGGTATCCTGCAGCAGTTCGCGCGTTTCCTTGTCGATGCGGCTGATGGCGTCTTCCAGCGTGGTGATCGCCTCCACCAGATCCTTGTTTTGCGCATCCAGGAAGTTCTTGCGTTCGGACGCCTGCGACAGCTCGTCCAGCGCCGCCAGGTTCACCGCGCCCAGGGCCGTGATGGCATTGGTCAGGCGCGTCACTTCGCCTTGCAGGTAGGACGGTTTGAGGTCCGGGTGCAGTTTTTCGGACAGCGCCGCTTCGTCGGCTTCGACGGCTTTGAGCGCTTCGGCAAACTGTTCCTGGTTCAGGCGCGCGGCCTGTTCCTTGAGCTGCATTTCAGTGATCTTGTCGCGCTGCGGCTGCAAGCTGCGTTCAGCCGCCATGCGCGATTCTTCGGCCGTGCGCAGCTGCTGCGTGATCTGATCGAGTTCGTGGCGCGCGTCCGACAGGGCCCGCTCCTGGGTGGTGCGGCGGTCCAGCAGTTCCTGCAGGCCGTCATTGGCGGCGCCCGTTTCCAGCGTTTCGAGCTCCTGCTGGCCTGCTTCAATGCTCTCGCTGACCTGGGCGGCCTGCTGGGTGGCGGTGGCGATATTGCGGCGCAGTTCTTCGATCTTGCTGCGCTGGGATTTTTCCGCGAACTGGGCTTCCTGGGCCGCGCGTTCAAGTTCGCGCAGCTTTTCGCGCGCGTCGGCCAGTGCCTGCTCCTTGTTGAGGAATTCGGTCTGGCCGTCTTCGTGCGCACCCTGCAATTCGCCCAGGGCGATATCGAGCTGCTCGAATTTTTCTTCGGATTCGGCCTGGATCTGCTTTTGCTCGGCTTCCTGCGCGGCGATTTCCGCCAGATCGTTTTGAATCTGCGAGCTGCGCTGGTTGAAGCGCGCTTCGACTTCGGACTGCTTGACCACCTCGATCTGCAGCGCGTGCACAGACTGGGTGAGCGTGGCCACGCGCTGGCGCGTGTCCTGCAGGCGGCGCGTCAGTTCCGAGGCGGCGGCATCGGCGCGTACCGCGCGGGCACGTGCTTCGTCGGCCAGCATGGTCTGCGCGCGCAGCTGGCGCGTGATGTTCTCGATTTCCTGCTGGCGGCCCAGCACCCCGTCCTGTTCGGCGTCAGCCGCGTAGAAGCGCACGCTCGACTGGGTCACCACATGGCCCTGGCGCGTGATGAAGGAGCCGCCCTGTGGCAAGCGCGCGCGGTCGGCCAGCGCCGATGGCGCGTCTTCGGCGGCAAACACATTGTGCAGCCAGTCGTGCAGCAGGCCGCGCAAACCTGATTCGTTCAGCTTGAGCAGGTTGACGAAGGGCTTCAGGCCGGCCACGTCGGCTGGCGCTGCGACATTGGCCAGCGATGGCGAATACAGGGCCAGTTTGGCCGGCGGCGCATCGTTGAAGAAGGCCTTGGCCCAGTCGATGTTCGACATTTCCAGCGCCGTGGTGCGTTCGCGCAGGATCGATTCCAGTGCGGTTTCCCAGCCCTGCTCGATGTGCAGCTTCTGCCACAGGCGCGGCAAAGTATCGAGTTCGTGCTTCTGCAGCCAGGGCGTGACTTTGCCCTGGGTCTGGGTGCGTTCCTGCAGCTGCTTGAGGGCAGACAGGCGCGCCTCCAGCTGCGCGTTGGCCGTGGTTTCCGCATTGACCTGGGCTTGCGCCGCGCCGCGTTCTTCTTCCACGCGTTGCTGCTGTTCGGTTGCCTCTTCCAGGAACATGCCCTGCTCTTCCAGCGCCTGCTGCTTTTCTTCGAGCTGCATGCGCAGGTTGGCCAGATGGCTGCTATCGGGGAGATTGAGGCCGCTCTTTTCCTGCTGCAGGCGCTCGCGCCGCGTCAGCAAGCCATTCAAAATGTTGGAGGCGTTGCGCTGATGGGCCGATTCCAGCTCGATCTGCTGCTGCGCCTGCATGATTTTGGCGCGCGACTCGGTGGTTTTGTGCTGGGCTTCGCGCCACGCCGCGTCCAGCGCCGGCAAACGTTCGCCCTGCGCTTCAGCTGCCATTTGCGACTGCTCGACACGTCCGCCCAGTTCTTCCAGCAGAAACTCCGCTTCCTCGATTTGCTGCTGGTAGTCCTGGCCCTGGGTTTGCCACTGGTTGCGCTGGGCGGTCAGTGCCAGCAGCTGGTTTTGCAGGCGGCTGCGCGACTCGATCACAAACTTGATCTGCGCTTCCAGGCTGCCGATTTCGGAATTGGTCTGGTACAGATGGCCCTGGGCCTGGTGCAGGCGGTCGCCCACGGCAAAATGCGCCTGGCGCATATGTTCCAGTTCGAGTTCGACGTGACGCAGCTTGGCGGTCTGTTCTTCCAGATCGGTCTGGGCTTGCGCCATGTCGCGCAGGTACTTGCCCTGCTCGGCCTGCGCTTCGTTTTTGCGCAGCAGCCAGAGCAGCTTCTGCTTTTCTTCCTGGTCGGCTTGCAGCGAATGGAACTTGTTGGCCACCACAGCCTGCGCCTCGAGCTTTTCGAGGTTGGTGTTCAGTTCACGCAGAATATCTTCGACCCGCAGCAGGTTTTCGCGCGTGTCGTTCAGGCGGTTCTCGGTTTCGCGACGCCGCTCCTTGTACTTCGATACGCCCGCAGCTTCCTCAAGGAAGACGCGCAGCTCTTCCGGGCGCGACTCGATGATGCGCGAGATCATGCCCTGGCCAATGATGGCGTAGGCGCGTGGGCCGAGACCGGTGCCAAGGAAAATGTCTTGAATATCGCGCCGGCGCACAGGCTGGCTGTTGATGTAATACGTGGAAGTGCCATCGCGCGTCAGCGTGCGCTTGACCGCGATTTCAGCGTACTGCCCCCACTGGCCGGCAGCCTTGCCGTCGTTATTGTCGAACACCAGTTCGACCGAGGCGCGCCCGGCTGGCTTGCGGTGGGTGGAACCGTTGAAAATCACGTCCTGCATCGACTCGCCGCGCAGTTCCGAGGCCTTCGATTCACCCAGCACCCAGCGCACCGCATCGATGATATTGGACTTGCCGCAGCCATTGGGACCGACCACGCCAACGAGCTGACCCGGCACCTGGAAATTGGTGGGATCGACGAAAGACTTAAATCCCGACAATTTAATAGAGGATAGACGCACGTTGCAGGGCTGGCTCGCGATGATAAAAGAGCCTCATCATACCATTTGTTGCTTTCATTCCGAAAGCGTGAAAGTAGTTATGGTATGAAGCAATATTTGACGCCGAAAGCACATCGCCCTCGCGAAGGCGGGGGCCTATACCACATCACCGGATTCGGTCAAAAGGAATAGGGGGCTCGCATGCGAGCCCGCCTTCGCGAGGGCGATGTATTTTAGGCAGCGACGTCCATGGCGTTGGCGTCGTTGACCGCACCACCGGACATGGCGTCCGACAGTGCGCGCTCGACGAGACCGTCGGTACGTACCACGCTGACCTTGGTCGCGCGCACGCCGGCAATGAGCTTCTCGGACGAGAGCGAGAACGATTCCTTGCGCGCACCCAGCGAGAAGATGAACAGCGTCTTGAGCGGACTGACCCAGGCCAGCTTGGCCTTGAGCAGACTGCCATCGGTCTGGGTGAACTCCAGCCAGGCGCCGCGCTCGAGCGTTTCGACCGTGAGCACGGCTTCGTCGATCTCGATTTCCGGCTCGACAGCTGCGGCGGTTTCCTTCTCCAGGCGGCGCTTGGCGTCTTCCTGGGCCACTTCGACCGCAATTTCCAGCTGACGTTCAGGCGTAATGTCCAGCGGCGCGCGCACGATCGACGCATGGCACTCGGCCAGTTCGGCAAAGAACTGCAGACGTTCGGCTTCCTGCCACTTGATCACGTCCAGCCATTTGTTCAGGGTGGCAAGCAGACCGGGCAACTTGGCGATGAGCTGCTTGCGCTCGTCGTGGGTGATCTTCGGCTTGACGCTCCAGATCAGGTCGTCCATGGTCTTGGTCGCACTGCTGACGGCGCCAGGCTTGTCTTCTTCGACGCTGTAAGCGACCGTCAGGACCGAGGTCCACTTGTTTTCAAGGAAGGTCTCGAGCACGGCCACGACTTCACCGCTGCTCACACGTGCTGCCACGGCTGTCTTGGCCGAGCGTGTTGCCGCGTAGACTTTTTCCTGCTTGAGCGCGACCGCAATCGGCTCGGCAATCGCTTCCACGGCCTCGCTCTCGTCGGCCTTGATCGATGCTTCGAGCTCTTCCACGGCGCTGCTGAATACGGCGCTGTCGTCGGCTTCGCGGCCCACGCGGTCAACGCTGCGCTGCATGGCCTGGAACAGCGGATCGTCCTGGCTGCGCTGCTCAAGACCCATGCGCGAGAGCAGGTCGATCATGCGCCGCGCCGGATGCGCCTCTTCAAAGAAGAAGTTCTTGTCCGACAGGGCTGCCTTCAAGACGGGAATCTGCAGGAACTTGATCAGTTCACGCGTTTCCTGCGGAATGTTTGGATCCAGGAAGACGGTTTCGAACACTTTCGACAGCAAGTCGATCGTGCTTTCGTCGCCGCGGCTGAGGGTGCCCTTTGGCAAGCCTTCCTTCAGACGCGGTAAATAGAAGACATCGAGTGCCTGCCCGCTGTTCGGTGCCAGCGGGGTCGCGGCGAACTGCTCGGGCATGCGTGCCTGCAAGGCCTTGAGCATATCGAGCAAGGGCGCCTGGGTGGCACCGTAGCCAGCCTGGCCAAGTGCCGCGCCAATGGCGCCGTGATCCGGATAATGGTTACCGTGGTGCGGCGAAGGCTGGCCATTGCCGCCCTGCTGCTGGCCCATCGGCGCACCCGTGTACGGGGCACCCTGAGGCGCGCCGGCGAAGGCGTGCTGCGGGGAACCGCCCTGGACTACCTGACTTGGCTCGGCCGGCGCTTCCACGCCAAAGCCTTCGGCGCCGCTTGGCCGCCAGCCGCCACCACTGCCGCTGATGACAGGCAGATCGGGAATCATCGGAATATCGTCGCCAAACTCGCTCTCGGCGCCGCCGGCCAGGAACTGGCGCAGTTGCTTGGCCAGCGCATCCTGCTTTTTGGCGCGCTCGGCCTTGGCAGCCTTGGCGGTTTCGGTTTTCTTGATGTTGAACGAATCGACCGAGCCAGGCTGGCCACGGCTGATGAGCGCGTCGCACAGGGCATCGTACATGGGACCGAAGTCCCACATCACGGTCGGTTGCAGCAGCGGCGCGACCAGACTGTGCGCTTCTTGATTTGGTTCGAATTCTTTCCAGGCGCTGTTGATGACCGACAGGAACATCTCGGGCCGGAACGGGTTCTGGGCAATGCGCAGAATGTCGCGATTGAGCAGGAAGCCGATGCGCACGTTGAGCGTGGCGATCTGGCTGGCGTACTTCATTTCGAACGGGCGGCTGATGGCGTCGAAGGCAACGCGCTGATCCATTTCTTCGAACGGGACCAGGGACAGGTTGGCCTCGCTGATCGACGTGACCTTCCGCGGACGTGGCAATAGCTCGTCTACCGCACTGTGCAAGGCCTTGTCCAGGCCACCTGAAGCGAGATGAATGAACGCGTAACTGTTCTCCTTCAGCAAGTTACCTGATTTGACACGCTGGAACACCTGGCGCGCGTCGAGGCGCGGATCTTCGATGTCGAGCAGGCTGGCCACCAGACGGGTGGTCACGCCCTTCAATTGCTCATTGACGTGCTTTGTCACAATCGCGATCAGCGAATCCAATAGCTCATGCTGCGACACGACCGCCGCTTTCTTTGCATTCACTGTTGATGTTGCCGCTGATGCCATGATCTGGTCTTCTCCGGAGGAATATTACTTTGACTACGCTACCATCAATTGTGCCACAGCCTTTCCACAAGGCAATAGCCAAAAGGAAAGTAATGGGAAAAAAATCGAGAATCTTGCAAAAACTCACAAAATCCGAAGAAACAGTCGATTTTTCTTGCCTTTGGGACTTTTTGATCCGACGCAAAGTTGCGCCAAGACCTTTCCCTAACATAACAAAGGTGACCCGCCGCTTCACTTGCCAAGGATGCCTGCCATGCCTGCCCTGCGCCCGCTCGACACCCGCCGTAAATTGTACTTCTGCTTCGCCCTGCTCTGCTGTATCAACACGGCAATCGTGCTTGGGGTACTGAGCCAGTGTACCGCGCCCAACTTGTTAACGGTTGCTGTACGGCAAAAGTTTAGTGGGTCGGCCCAACATATTTTCGACCTGCGCCTTGCCGCCCTGCTCGCACTGACCCTGAGTCTGGCCCTCACCGCAGCCATGGCGCATTGGCTTCGGCGCGCCCTGGTCGAGCCGGCGGAGCTTGCGCTGCTGATCGCACGCCAGGCTGCCCAGGGACAGCTCGATGCCGACCATTTCAGCCGCCCGAACCTCAAGAATAATGAACTTATTTCTACAATGCAAGAAATGAATGCTTTCCTTGCAGACATTGTTGCACGAACGCGGGAAGAAGGCACAAACGTGGGCAGCAGTGCGGTCGACCTGCTGCGCGCCGGCCGCCAGCTGGCTGCGCGCGCCCAGACACAGGGCAACGCCCTTCAGGCCGGGCTCAGCACGAGCGCCGCCGTGGCGACTGGCTTTGCCGAGCAAGCCGGGCAAATTCAGGGAGCGCGCCTGAGCATGGCTGCGGCAGGGCGCGCCCTCCATCCCATCGCGCCGGCCGTTGCCGCCGTCCGCGCAGAAATTGCCGCTATCCAGACCGGCGTCGCCCAAGGCAACGCGCTGCAGGAGAGCATCGACGCGCTGGCCTTGCAGTTGAATCTGCTGGCCGTGAGTGCCGAGCTGGATGCAAACCGTGCCGGAACAGCAGGCGATGGCCTGGGACGGGCCGCTTCAGCCATGCGGCAACAGAGCCAGCACCTAACGCAGGCAGCGCAAGCGCTCAGACAGACGCTAGCCAGCATCGCACCGCGCACCAGCGCGGCCGGCACGGCGCTGGCCCGGATCTGCGGCCAGATTGACGATGCGGCACGCACGGTCGACTGTGGCGCCCAGCAACTCCGTCATATAGAAGACGGCAACGCCAGCCTCGCCCCTGATATCAGGCAGTTGCACGAGTCCATCGCCGCGCTGGCGCAGGACGCGGCGCGCGACGCCGCTGGCGCGCAATCGGCAGCGCACACTGCGGCTTGCCTGCGCGATCAGGCCGCCACACTGACCCGCATCCTTTCGCCCTTGCATCTTGGTGCGGCGCATCCGGCAGCGCCGCTGATTCACCTTGCGCACTGCAATGCACGGCAGCCAGCGCGCGCGGCCCAGGCGCTGGCACCCACCGTCATGCGTGTGGTGCCACCCATGGTGGGGGGATGACGCTGAACTGATGCACCACATCGTCCTCGCGGAGGCGGGGACCCATAGCACATTGAACAACTTCGGTAACGTGGAATGGGTCCCCGCCTCCGCGAGGACGAGGTGGTGGCCCGGCACTTGCAGAAGCGAAAAATTCGTCTAAGAATCTATTTCAATCCTGTAGGAATCGCTCCTACATGGGTTCAAGCGATCATCCGATACCGTCTGAACAGTGCCACTCCCATCATTGTGTCTCCGGAAACGCTGGTCAGAAACAATTTTCCAGCGGAACGGCGAGCACGACATTTTCAAACTTTACAAAGGAATGAACATGAACTCGAATCAAAAAGGCGGTCAGAACAAGCAAGACGATAGCAGCAGCTCGAACAAGCAATCGGGCAACCAAGGCTCCGGCTCGCGCTCGGGCAGCGGCACCCAGGGCGGCACCCACGAGCAGCACGTGGAAGCTGGCCGTCAAAGCCACAAGAATGACGACAAGAGCGGTTCGCGTCAGTCCGGCTCCAATTCCGGCAGCAGCCAGTCGGGCAACAAGAGCAGCGGTAACCGCTGATCGTAGCCGCTCAGGCGGCACGCTGGGGCAAGCCGGGTTTCCGGGCTAAGCCCGATCAGTGATCAAACAGGAAGCAATCGAAAGAGTCTGCAGCGGCCATGCCGTTGACAGGCTCTTTTGTATTGGGACGGCCAAAGGCGCAACGCGCCTGGCCTGACTGCCTGAACTAACTGCCTATATATTACGGATGCGGACCCCACGCGGCGGCGCGAAGTCGGCCACGTCGTCGATCATGCGTGCCGTTTTCGCGTCGCGCGAGGTCAGGTGCAGATCGGAGTACTGATGAATGGCCCACTGTTCGGGCGTGAGCTCGATGTGCTTGCGCAAAATGGATTCAGTGCGCGCGTCGTCGGCCCGCAGCCCCTCAACGATGATGTTGAGCGCATCGGGACGCGCACCAGGCGAAGCCGTGGCATGCGACTTGTGCACCATGAAGCGCGCCGTCTCGCTGGCATAACGGCGGCTGCCGGACAGGAACAGGATTACCGCAATCGACGCGACCGCCCCGCCGTTGTACATCACGAACTTGACCGGTGCATTGGACAGGAAGTTATACATGCACAGACCATCGCTGACGTAGCCACCGTTCGATTGAATCAGTACGTGGGCAGTTTCGACACCGGACTCGCTCATGCTGGCCACGGCTTCGAACACACGGTGCACCATGTCGCTGTTGACGTCGCCGGAGAGAGTAAACCAGGCTTCGTTTGCTGCTTTTTCCAGGTCGTCGCTCATGTCATATCCTCGTCTAGTGGATGCATTATTTTAACAAAGAGCGGCGTGCGCGGCCCTTGCCCGCCGTTCAGCCGTGCGCACCCGGCGCCAGAGGGCGAAGGTTGACATCCAGGGCCCGCTGGCATATCCTCTACCCTCTTGATCGGGAGAGGGCAGACACGCGCTGCCGCCGAAGGGGCATCACCCAAAAACTCTCAGGCAAAAGGACCGGTCAGGGGTCGGCAGCGCACAGCGCATCCGGTCAAACTCTGGAGAGCGGCCGCGGCATCATGCCGGCGGCACACCGAAGGGGCAGGCGGCACACACACCGCTATCTCTCAGGTATCAAGGACAGAGGGGCAAGAACACCCGTTGGCGGCCATGGGGCCGTCAATGCCTGTTCGGCGACCCCTTTACACCTGCCTCGAGGATTCCATGACGCTTAAAGCGACCCCGCTCAATTCCGCACACCGCGCCGCCGGCGCCAAGATGGTCGATTTCGGCGGCTGGGACATGCCCGTCAATTACGGTTCGCAGATCGAAGAACACCATGCCGTGCGCACCGACGTCGGCATGTTCGACGTCTCGCACATGTGCGTGGTCGACCTGGAAGGCCCGAATGTGCGCGCCTTCCTGCGCGGCCTGCTGGCCAATAACGTCGACAAGCTGCAAGTGGCTGGCAAGGCCCTCTACTCGTGCATGCTCAATCCGCAGGGCTTCGTCATCGACGACCTGATCGTTTACTTCTTCAACGAGAACTGGTTCCGCCTGGTGGTCAACGCCGGCACCGCCGAAGGCGACGTGGCCTGGATCGAAGCGCAAAATGCCGCCACCGGCAGCGGCGTGAAAATCACCCAGCGCCGCGACGGCAATGACCCGATGGCGCTGATCGCCGTGCAGGGCCCGAATGCGCGCGCCAAGGTATGGGAAGTACTGCCCACCACCAAAGACGCGTCCGAGCCGCTCAAGCCGTTCAATGCCGTCATCGTGAACGACACCGCGTTTGGCGAAGTGATGGTGGCGCGCACCGGCTACACCGGCGAAGACGGGTTCGAACTGGCCTTCCCTGCCAGCCAGGCCGACGCGCTGTGGAACGCCTTGCTGGCAGCGGGCGTCAAGCCGGCCGGCCTGGGCGCACGCGACACGCTGCGCCTGGAAGCAGGCATGAACTTGTACGGTCAGGATATGGACGACACCGTCAACCCGCTCGACGCCGGCCTGGCCTGGACCATCGACCTGGTGTCCGAGCGCGACTTCATCGGCAAGGCTGCGCTCAAGGCCCTCGGCCAGAACGCACAATACGTGGGTCTGATCCTGCGCGAAAAAGGCGGCATCCTGCGCGCCCACCAGAAAGTGGTGGCAGCGTCGGGCACCGAAGGCGAAATCACCAGCGGCACTTTCAGCCCGTCGATGCAGCAAGCCATCGCCCTGGCACGCGTGCCGATGGATGTGGCCGTGGGCGACACCGTGCACGTTGAAATTCGCGACAAACGCCTGGCCGCCACGGTAATCAAGCTGCCCTTCGTGCGTAACGGTAAAATCCTGGTTGCCTGACCTTTCACAAACAAATCAAACTCACTGGAGCGAACTTTATGAACATCCCTGCCGATCTGAAATACACCGAGTCCCATGAGTGGGTGCGCGCCGAAGCTGACGGCACCGTCACCGTCGGCATCACCGAGTACGCGCAGGATGCACTGGGCGACATCGTGTTCGTCGAACTGCCAAAAGTGGGCAAGTCCTACACCGCTGGCGACGACGCCGCTGTGGTGGAATCGGTGAAAGCCGCTTCCGACATCTACGCGCCAGTCTCGGGCGAAGTTGTGGCCGTCAATACCGCCGTGTCGGATGCACCTGACTCGATCAACAGCGATGCGTATTCGGCCTGGCTGTTCAAGCTCAAACCAAGCGACGCGAGCGCCATCAACGGTCTGCTTGACGCGACCGCCTACGGCAAGACCACCGCAGAATAAGTGACATCGCCCTCGCGCAGGCGGGGGCCCATTACCACGTTACCGAAGTTGTTCAGCGTGCTATGGGTCCCCGCCTCCGCGAGGACGATGTGCACGCCCCTCCTCTTCTCTTTTTGGCCTTTCAGATCTCATGACCCGCTCCAGCCTGACCCAACTTGAAGCACGCGACTCCTTCATCCCGCGCCACATCGGCCCATCCGAGAGCGAACAGGCAGCCATGCTGTCGACCCTCGGCTACGCTTCGCGCGCTGCACTGATCGACGCAATCGTCCCTGCCCACATCCGCAAAAAGAGCAAGCTGGAATTGGGCCAGTTCTTCGACCCGATGCCGGAACAGGCCGCACTGGCCAAGCTGAAAGGCATCGCATCGAAGAACAAGGTCATGAAATCGATGATCGGCCAGGGCTATTACAACACCCACACGCCAGGCGTCGTCCTGCGTAACATCTTTGAAAACCCGGCCTGGTACACAGCGTACACCCCGTACCAGCCAGAGATTTCGCAAGGCCGCCTGGAAGCGATTCTGAACTTCCAGCAGATGATCACCGACCTGACTGGCATGGGCATCGCCAACTCGTCGATGCTCGACGAAGGCACCGCCGCCGCCGAAGCCATGACGCTGATCCAGCGCGTGGGCAAATCGGCCTCGAACGTGTTCTACGTAGCCGACGACGTGCTGCCGCAAACCCTGGAAGTGATCCAGACCCGCGCCGAACCAATCGGCGTTGAAGTGCGCGTGATTGCCGCTGGCGCGATTGGCGAATTGTCCGAGCCTTGCTTTGGCGTGCTGGTCCAGTACCCAGGCGTGAACGGCGACGTGCGCGACTACCGCGCCGCTGTCGAAAAGCTGCACGCATCGGGCGCCATGGTGATCGCCGCTGCCGATCTGCTGGCCCTGACCCTGCTCACGCCCCCAGGCGAATGGGGCGCGGACGTGGTGGTCGGTAACAGCCAGCGCTTTGGCGTACCGCTCGGTTTCGGCGGCCCGCACGCCGGCTACCTGGCCACGCGCGACGAATTCAAGCGCAGCATGGCTGGCCGTCTGGTGGGCGTGACCATCGACGCCCAGGGCAACCAGGCTTACCGCCTGGCGCTGCAAACCCGCGAGCAGCACATCCGCCGCGAAAAAGCGACTTCCAACATTTGTACCGCACAGGTGCTGCTGGCCGTAATGGCCTCGATGTACGCCGTCTACCACGGCCCGAAAGGCTTGACCCAGATCGCCAGCCGGGTGCACCGCTTTACCAACATCCTGGCTGCCAAACTGGGCCAGCTGGGCTACGGCATCGTCAACAGCACCTATTTCGATACCCTGACCATCAAGACCGACCGCGCCGCCGAGCTGCACGCGATCGCCGCTGAAAAAGGCGTGAACCTGCGCCGCGTGGACGCCAGCCATATTGGCGTCTCGCTCGATGAAACCACCACCCGCGACGACATCGCCCTGCTGTGGTCGATTTTCTCGCAGGGCGTCTCGAACGCGCCGGCAGAACCTGACTTCGACGCCATCGAAGCGGCTGCGCAAACCGCGTTCCCCGACCACCTGTGCCGTACCAGCGCGTTCCTGAGCCACCCGACCTTCCACCGCTATCACGCCGAGCACGAAATGCTGCGCTACCTGCGTTCGCTGGCCGACAAGGATCTGGCGCTGGACCGCACCATGATCCCGCTCGGTTCGTGCACCATGAAGCTGAACGCGACCTCGGAAATGATCCCGGTCACCTGGCCAGAGTTCTCCAACATTCATCCGTTCGCGCCCGATGCGCAGACCGTCGGCTACCGTGAAATGATCGGCCAGCTGGAAGACATGCTGTGCGCACTGACCGGCTACGCCGCCATTTCGCTGCAGCCGAACGCCGGTTCGCAAGGCGAGTATGCCGGTCTGCTGGTGATTCAGGCTTACCACCAGTCGCGTGGAGAAGGCCACCGCAATATCTGCCTGATTCCATCGTCGGCCCACGGCACCAACCCGGCATCGGCCAACATGGTCGGCATGAAGGTCGTGGTCACCGCCTGCGACGATAACGGCAACGTCGACCTGGCCGATTTGCGCGCCAAGGCCGAACAGCACAGCACCAATCTGGCCTGCGTGATGGTGACCTACCCGTCCACCCACGGTGTGTTTGAAGAAGGCATCACCGAACTGTGCGACATCATCCATTCGCACGGCGGCCAGGTCTACATCGACGGCGCCAACATGAACGCGCTGGTCGGTGTGGCGGCCCCAGGCAGCTTCGGCGGCGACGTCAGCCACCTGAACCTGCACAAGACCTTCTGCATTCCACACGGCGGCGGCGGTCCTGGCGTCGGTCCGATCGGCGTGGGCGCGCATCTGGCCAAGTTCCTGCCGAACCAGCGTTCATCCGGCTATACCCGCGACGAAGCAGGCATCGGTGCCGTCAGCGCGGCGCCTTACGGTTCGGCCTCGATCCTGCCGATTTCGTGGATGTACATCGCGATGATGGGTGGTGAGGGCCTGACCGCCGCCACCGAAACAGCCATCCTGGCAGCCAACTACATTGCCCGCCGCCTGGCGCCGCACTATCCGGTTTTGTACACCGGTCACGACGGCCTGGTCGCGCACGAGTGCATTCTGGATCTGCGTCCGATCACCGACGCCACCGGCATCAGCAACGAAGACGTGGCCAAGCGCCTGATGGACTTCGGCTTCCACGCTCCGACCATGAGTTTCCCGGTACCGGGCACGCTGATGATCGAGCCGACCGAAAGCGAATCGAAGGTCGAAATCGACCGCTTCATCGATGCGATGATCGCGATCCACGCCGAAATCGTCAAGGTCGAGCGCGGCGAGTATGACCGCATGGACAATCCGCTCAAGGGCGCGCCGCACACGGCGGAAGTGGTCACTGCCGACGTCTGGGAGCACAAGTACAGCCGCGAAGTGGCAGCGTTCCCGGTCGCGTCGCTGCGCAAGCAGAAGTACTGGCCGCCGGTAGGCCGTGCCGACAACGTGTATGGCGACCGCAACCTGTTCTGCGGCTGCGCACCGATCAGCGATTACGAGTAATCGCTGTATAAGGTGGTAAACATGGCGCGGCGGTGCAAACCGCCGCGCCATTTTTTTATCCCCTACATCGTCCTCGCGAAGGCGGGGACCTATAGCACGCGGAACAACTTCGGTAACGTGGTATAGGTCCCCGCCTTCGCGAGGACGATGTATCAGCGTTTTGAGGCCAGCCGCAAACGCGGCCGGCCACCAGCCACCACCGGCGCCACCGTATCATCGAGCCGGAACCCCGCCACCGCCCGCGACAGCGCCACCGCCTGGCTCTGCAGCGACTGCGCCGCCGTCGCCGCCTGCGCCACCAGCGCAGCGTTCTTCTGCGACACCTGATCCATCTGCACGATGGCCGTATTCACATGCGAGATACCGCTCGCCTGGGCCACACTGGCGTGGCTGATGCGGTCAATCATATCCCCCACCTCGCGCACCGAACTGGCGATATCGGCCAGGTTGAAACCCGCCTCCTCGGCAGCCGTCCTGCCCGCCTCGATCTGCACCATCGACTGCGCCACCAGCGCGCGCATCTCGGCCAGCATGCCGGCCGACTGCTGCGCCAATGCCCGCAGCTCGCCCGTCAGCGCCGCAAAGGCGCCGCCCTGCTCACCCAGGCGCGCCGCTTCCACCGCCGCGTTCAAGGTGAGTGTTCCGCCGCGTGCAGCCATTCCCTCGGCTTGTTCAAGCAACAGCATCACCCGCGCGCTGCTGACGCCAATGCCTGCCAGGGTGCGGGTCAGGTGCTCGGCCACCCCGCCGCCTTTCTGCGCGATGGTCGAGGCCGATGCGGCCAGGCGGTTGGCCTGCTGCGCCGTGTCGGCCGTGCTGCTGACGGTTGCCGACAAGGCCAGGATCGAGGCGGCCGTCTGTTCGATCGAATTGGCTTGCTCGCCGCTGCGGTGGGTCAGATCGGCATTGCCGGCGGTGATCGCGCGCGAGGCGTCGTCAATTGACCGGGCCGAATCGAGAATGCCCCTCAGCGTACCGCTCAGATTTCGGATGCTGGCGTCCAGGGTGCGCGAGGTATCGGCGATTTCGTCGACGCCATACTCGCGCTGCGGCACCGTCAGGTTACCGCTGGCCAGATCCAGTGCGGTGGCGTCGATGCCGCGTACCTGGCGCAGCAGCGAGCGTCGCACGGCCAGCGTAATGGCCAGCGAGAGCACCACCGACAGCGCCGCCAGCAAGGGCATCAAGGTCGAAATGGCACGAAAGTCGCGCGCTGCCTGCAGCGAGGCAGCCTCGCTCAGTTCGCGCTCAAGCTGGGCCAGTTCCTGCAGGCGCTGCGCGACCGTCTCGAATGCCCGTTGCGGCTTCTGCATCGCGCTGGCGCCGATCGTCTGATCGGCGCGCGCCAATTCAATTGCCTCGCCCAGCTCGCGCAGATAGTCGGCGTGTGCGCCTTGCGATTGTTCCAGCAGCCGCCGCTCGGCGCTGCCCGGTAGGGTATGCCCGCGCAAACCTGAAAAGCGCTGCTCGATGGCGCCGTGGCGGCGCTCGATGTCGGCTGCCAGCGCATCAATGCGCGCCAGGGAAAAGCTGCCGCTGATCCAGGTCAGCAGCTGGTAGGCGCGTGCGTGCGCGCTTTGCGCTTCGGCGACCAGTTCGGTCGCGTCGCGAATGCGCGCCGAGCGAACTTGAACGATGCTCTCGAGTGACTGGTTCTGGCGCCACAGCGCCCAATACGCGCCGCCCGATGAGGCCAGCAAAATCAGCAAGACCAGGCCGGGCGCCAACAGCAGTTTGGGGCCGATGCGCAGTTGCGCCAGCAGGTCCAGGCTTTTCCATCGACGCTGCTGGCTCACGCGGATTCTCCTCAGAACGCGGGGGTAGTATGATAGTCGCCACCATTTGATACAAAGTTTCCGCGGCGCATGGAGCAATCTACGCTCGCGCGACTTGGGCGGTTTGCGCTACATCAAAGTGATCCAAACAAGGGAGTGCAATGAAGCGACACATCCAGGCTGCGCTACGGTCAGCGTTGATCTTCCCCGGCGCGGGCCAGCTGTACCTTGGCAAGCGCGCGCGCGCGCTTGCCTTTGCAGTGCCAACGTTGATTGCCGTCGGCGTATTCCTGAGCGACGTGCTCAAGCCGGTGCTGGCAATTAAAGAGCAGCTCGAGATCCAGATCGCCGCAGGAGAAATGATTGACCTGGTCGCGGCGTTTCTGCGCATGCGTGCGGCGGCGCTGAGCGCCAGCGGCGGCGTCCATGTCGCCGTGTATGTGCTGGTCGGCTGCTGGGCCGTGAGCATTCTTGACGCGTGGTTATCAGAACGCTAAGAAGGTAAGATTCCCGACTGTGGCGGCGTTGAAACGCGACACAGAAATGCTTCGTGTGCGGCTGTACAAGGAGGAAAACCGATGTCACCATGTTGATCCACATCAACATTCATTGACATCGCAAGCGCCTTGCGACTGCTAGACATGACCGCCTTGTTCAGACATCAACTGGCAGCACGCCATCGCACTGTTGCGCTCGCCGCCGCTCTGTATGCGCTTGGAACCGGCCACGCTGCCGCGAACGATCTTACCTCCCTGCCATTTGAACAACTGTTGACGATGGAGGTATACAGCGCCTCCAAATTCACACAAAAAGCGAGCGATGCGCCGGCCCTGGTCACCGTGATCAGCGCTGCGGAAATCCGCCAGTACGGCTGGCGCACGCTTGCCGATGTCGCGCGCAGTGTGCGCGGCTTGTACGTCAGCTATGACCGTAACTACAGCTACCTGGGCGAACGCGGCTTCCTGCGTCCGGGCGATTACAACACACGCTTTCTGCTGCTCGTCGATGGCAACCGGATCAACGACGCCGTGTACGACCAGGCCCCGGTGGGCACCGAATTTCCGCTCGATCTGGAGCTGGTTGAGCGGATTGAATTCGTGCCCGGACCCGGTTCTTCAATCTACGGATCGAATGCCATTTTTGGCGTGATCAATGTGATCACCAAAAACGCGCAGGTCTTGTCTGGCGGGCGCGCCTTTGCCGAGGCAGGCGGCGCGGGCGCACGCCGTGTCGGTGCCAGCTATGCCTGGCGCAGCGAAGGCGGGACAGACGTTCTGCTGTCGGGCAGCGTACGGGACGACGCCGGACGCGATCTGTATTACGCCGAATTCGACACGCCGACACAAAACAAGGGCATCGCGCAAGGGCTCGACTATGATCGCGGCGAACGTCTACTGGCGCGGATTGGCAACGGCGCACTTGCCATCACATGGATGCACGCGCGCCGGGTCAAGGGCGTGCCCACGGCCGCGTTTTATCAACCTTTTAACGACCCGCGTTCCAGCACCACCGACCGCCAGAACTACCTGAGCGCGTCCTGGCACAGCGCGACCGACGTGCCCGAGCAATTGAAGGCGCGCCTGTATTGGGGCCAGTACGACTCCTTTGGCGACTACGCCGTTGACAATGCCACCAGCACGCTCAATCACGATGGCAGCGCCGGGCGTTGGTGGGGCGGCGAAGTGTCACTGGTCAGCACCCGGTTTGCCGGCCATACCATTCTGGCCGGCGCCGAATTGCAAAGCGACTACCGGCTGCAGCAGTACAACTTTGATGTGGCCCCCTTCTTTACTTACCTGAGCGACCAGCGTAGCGCGCGGCGCGCAGGCGTGTATCTGCAAGACGAGCTGGCGCTCAGTGCGGCATCGCGCCTGAACTTGGGCATGCGCTATGACCGGCCCAGCGGCCAGCCAGGCGGCGTCAGTCCGCGTGTGGCCCTGATTCACGCACTGAGCAAGGCGACCACGATTAAAGCCATTCATGGCCTCGCATTTCGCGCGCCGAATGCCTTCGAACGCTTTTATGCTTACCCCGGCCCTGGTGGCCAGGCGGCCAATCCGGATCTGTACAAGGAACGGATTGCATCGACCGAGCTGGCCGTCGTGCAGCAGCTGGACACCAGCGCGCGCCTGACCGCCACCGCGTTTCGCAATATCGTTTCAAGGCTGATCACTCAAGAGCAATTCGATGCCGATGGCACCACCCGTTTCGAGAATCAGGCAAAGATTCAGGCCCGGGGCGCGGAACTGGAATTCGAACAGCGCTGGGAAAACGGCGCGGCGCTGCGCGCCAGCTACAGCTACAGCCATATCGCCAACGGTGGGGGGCAGCAGCTCAACGCCCCATCGCGCCTGGCAAAGTTCAATCTGACCGGTCCGATCGGCATCGCCAACTGGCAAGGGGCGATCGAAGCGCAGTACGTGGGACCGCGCCAGGGCCTAAGCGGCCCGGTAGGCGGCTTCTGGCTGGCCAATGCCAATCTTCTCACGGCCCGATTGTGGGGTCACACAGAGGCATCCCTGTCGGTGTATAACCTGTTCGGACGGCGCTATGCCGACCCCGGCTCCACCGAGCATACGCAGGCGCTCATCGCGCAGGACGGGCGCGCGCTGCGGCTTCGCGTTGGCCATGCGTTCTAAGCGTATTGGCGGGGCCCTGCTGGCCGTCGCGTCAGTGCTCGCGCTGTTCACGGCGGGACCCGTCGCGGCCCAGCCGGTGCAGGCCAATGATTTGAAGGCTGCATTTATCTTCAATTTTGCGGTCTTTACTGAATGGCCACGCCAGGTGCTGCCAGACGGGGCGCCATTCAATATTTGCGCTGGCGCGGGCAACGCCATGCTGCCGGCACTGTTGCAGCTCAATGACAAGGCAGTCAATGGTCACCGCATTGCCGTGCGATCCAGCGTGACGCCGGTGCGCGGCTGCCATGTGTTGGTACTGGATCGCGCGGACCACGAGCAATGGCCCCAATACAAGCGCGAACTGGGCGGCAGCCACGTGCTGACGGTGTCCGACGAACTTGGCGCCGATGGCGCGGTCATCCTGCTGTCCATGCAAAATCAACGCGTCAGCTTTGACATCGACCTGACCGCGGCACGCGGCACGCAGCTCACCATTTCATCCAAACTGCTGCGCCTTGCCAGGAGCGTGCAATGAACAATCGGCGTAAAAGCGACCAGGCCCCAGGCCTGGGCCGCCGCCTGACCCAGACCACGATCATCACCGCGGGCGCCGCCCTGCTGGTGGCGAGCCTGGCACTGATCGCCGTGCAATTCGTCTCGCTACGGGCGGCCATGGTCGACGATCTGCGCGTCCAGGCACGCATCATTGGTACCAACAGCAGCGCGGCACTGATGTTTGGCGACGAGCGTGCCGGCGTCGAAACATTGGCTGGCCTGGCAGCCTCGCCGCCAGTGGTGGCGGCCAGTATCTTCGACGCCCGGGGCGCAACCCTGGCGCACTATGAACGCGCCGGACGCATCACCTTGCAGGCGCCGTCGGCCGCGCAGGCCGATTCCGCCTATGACGTTGGCGCACGCTACATCGACGTGTCCGAACCGGTGCGGGTCAACAACCAGCATATTGGCACCATCGCCATCCGCGCCTCGCTGGACGGCTTGTTCGCGCGCCTGCTTGCTTACGCGGTGCTGACCCTGGCCGTGGCCTTGTGTTCGCTGGCACTTGCATGGGCACTGGTCGCCTCGATGCGGCGCAGGGTGCGCAAGGCCGAGGAGCACCTGCATTTCCTGGCCCATGTGGACTCCGTCACCACGCTGCCAAATCGACACGAATTCAATGAAAGGCTGGCCCTCGCGTTAAGCGAGGCAGACCGCATCAACGCGACGGTGGGCCTGCTGCTGCTCGACCTGGACAACTTCAAGGTCGTCAACGACACGCTTGGACACGATTGCGGCGACATGCTGCTCAAGCAGGTAGCAGACCGGCTTTTGGCCAGTTTGCGCCAAACCGACATCATCTGCCGGATAGGTGGCGATGAATTTGTCATCATCGTCGAGCCGGCCGGCGATCAGGGCGAGACCGAAGCGGTCGCGCGCAAGATTCTGGCCGTGCTGGCCGCCCCGTTTGCAGTCAACGGTCACCAGCT
Source organism: Massilia sp. CF038 (assembly GCF_900129765.1). Lineage (GTDB taxonomy): Bacteria > Pseudomonadota > Gammaproteobacteria > Burkholderiales > Burkholderiaceae_D > Telluria_A. The sequence continues at coordinate 1,806,487 of NZ_FQWU01000001.1, read as the reverse complement.
GTATGTCAGTGCCAGCATCGGTGTGAGCATTTATCCACGCGATGCAGGCGATGCGCGCACCTTGACGCGCAGTGCCGACACGGCCATGTACCACGCAAAGAACAATGGCAAGAACGCCTTTGAAGTGTTTCAGCCGGCCATGGAAGAAAAGGCGCAAAAGCGCCTGAAGCTGGAAGCCAATTTGCGCCGCGCACTGGAACACGACGAACTGGAGCTGCACTATCAGCCGCAGATCGACCTGCGCAGCGGGCGCCTGGTCGGCGTTGAGGTGCTGGCACGCTGGCACTGCGCAGAACTGGGCCACGTCAGTCCGGCGGAATTCATTCCGGTGGCCGAGGAGAGTGGCATCATCGTTCCACTCGGACGCTGGGTTCTGCAGCACGCCTGCCGCCAGGCGGCGGCGTGGCGCGACGCCGGCCTGCTCGATACCATCGAACACGTGGCGGTCAACCTGTCGGCGCGCCAGACCCGTGACGATGGTCTGATGCACGACATCCAGGCGATCCTGCGCGAGACCGGCCTGCCGCCACGTTTGCTGGAACTGGAAATCACTGAAGGCGTATTGATGGAGAACGTGAACGCGAACCTCGATTTGCTGCATGGCTTCCAGGCAGCCGGGATTCACTTGTCGATTGACGATTTCGGCACCGGGTATTCGTCGATGTCCTACCTGAAGCGCTTCCCGATCGACCAGCTCAAGATCGACCGCAGCTTCGTGCATGACGTACCGGGCGACGGCGAGGCAATTGCGACCGCCATTATCGCCATGGCGCACAGCCTGGGCATGACGGTGGTGGCAGAAGGTGTGGAGACACTGGAACAGCTGGAATTTTTGCGCCGCGCAGGCTGCGACATCATGCAGGGATACTATTTTGCGCGGCCCATGCCGGCGGCGCAGCTGACCGATCTGCTGCGCACGCACGGGGGTAATTGGCAGCCGAGTGCGCAGGCGCTGCTGCTCTAACCAACATCGTCCTCGCGGAGGCGGGGACCTATACCACACTGAACAACTTCGGCAAAGTGGTATGGGTCCCCGCCTCCGCGAGGACGATGTGCTTATCCCAGCTTGGCCGCGTGTTCGCGCGTTGCGTGGAACTTCAGCTTGGGCCAGCGCTCTTCGGTCAGCCGCAGGTTCACATTGGACGTGGCCAGATACGCCAGATTGCCCGCCGCATCGTAAGCCACATTGTGTCCCAGCGCGGTTTCGAAATCAGCCAGCACGCGCTTGTCGTCACCGCTGACCCAGCGCGCGCTGCTGATGCTGGTGCCTTCGAACACGGCGTCCACGCCGTATTCGTTCAGCAGGCGGCTGGCCACCACTTCAAACTGCAGCACACCAACCGCACCCAGTACCAGCTCGCTGCCCTGCACCGGCTTGAACACCTGCACCGCGCCCTCTTCGCCCAGCTGCTGCAAACCCTTGTGCAGCTGCTTGATCTTGAGCGGATTGCGAATCCGCACCGAGCGGAAGAAGTCCGGCGCAAAATAAGGAATGCCGGTAAATTGCAGCATCTCGCCTTCGGAGAAGCTGTCGCCAATCTGCATGTTGCCATGGTTGGGCAGACCGATGATGTCGCCCGCGTAGGCTTCTTCGACCTGTTCGCGCGACGATGCCATGAAGGTCACCACCGACGACACCTTGATCTCGCGCCCCAAACGCAGGTGCTTGACCTTCATGCCGCGCTCGAACCGTCCCGAGCACACGCGCAGGAAGGCGATGCGGTCGCGGTGGGCCGGGTCCATATTGGCCTGAATCTTGAAGACGAAGCCGGAGAATGGCTGCTCGTCGGGCGCGACCACGCGCACGCTGGCATCGCGCTCGCGCGGCGCCGGTGCCCAGTCAACCAGGGCCGACAGAATTTCACGCACGCCGAAGTTGTTGATCGCCGAACCAAAGAAGACCGGGGTCTGCACGCCCGCCAGGAATTGCTCCAGATCGAAAGGATGCGAGGCGCCGTGCACCAGCTCCACTTCCATTTTCAGCTGTTCGATCTCGAGCGGGAACATCTCCTGTAGCTTGGGATTGTCGATGCCCTTGATGATCTCGAAGGCGCCGTCGGCCTTTTCTTCGCCGGCCTTGAACAGCATGATTTCATCGCGCAGCAGGTGGTACACACCGCGGAAGTTCTTGCCCATGCCGATTGGCCAGGTCACTGGCGCGCACTGGATCTTGAGTACCGACTCCAGTTCGTCGAGCAGCTCAAGCGGATCGCGCGTTTCGCGGTCCATCTTGTTCATGAAGGTGACAATCGGCGTGCTACGCATGCGGCACACAGCCAGCAGCTTGATGGTCTGCGCTTCAACGCCCTTGGCGGCATCGATCACCATCAATGCCGAGTCGACTGCCGTCAGCACGCGGTAGGTATCTTCCGAGAAGTCCTGGTGGCCGGGGGTGTCGAGCAGGTTGATCACATGGTCGCGATGCTCGAACTGCATCACCGAGCTGGCCACGGAAATGCCGCGCTGCTTTTCGATCTCCATCCAGTCGGAAGTGGCGTGACGGCCGCTCTTGCGCGCCTTGACGGTACCCGCCATCTGGATCGCGCCCGAGAATAGCAGCAGTTTTTCGGTCAGCGTGGTCTTGCCCGCATCCGGGTGCGAGATGATGCCGAAGGTACGGCGGCGCGCGACTTCACGCGCAATCTGGACCGGCTGGCGCGCCGCGCTGGTGACGCCGCTGTCGGCGTCGGGGAGTGTTGGATCGATATCGTTGGCCATATTCTCAGCCATAGCTTGGCCCTGTGCACAAAACCCTCAATTTTACCGATTCTTGAGCCGCTCGTGTGAAATGATTACGCCAGCCCTCAGGCGCGCGGTCGGCCACTGCTGCTGCGCCCGGGCAGCGCGGCAATGGTCAGCGGACTGGCGCGCCGTTTCAGGGCCGGAAAGCGGACCGACATGGTCATGCCGCGGCCATCGCGGCCATCGCCGATTTCGGCCTTGGCGCGGTGCGCCTGGGCGATGTCGCGCACAATGGCCAGCCCCAGGCCGCTGCCGGTGCTCTTGTCGTCCAGCCGCACATAGCGCTGGAACACCAGTCCGCGCTGGTGGGGCGGAATCCCGGGACCGGAATCCTCCACTTCCAGCACCCCTTGCTGGCCATCGGCGAAGGTGCGCACGGTGACCGTGCCGCCCTGGGGCGTGTAGCGCACCGCATTGTCGACCAGGTTATCAATCAGGTCACGCAGCAAATTGGTATCGCCCGCCACCGGTGCTGGCTGCAGGTCGAAGCCGATATCGATCTGCTTCTTGCCCGCCTCGTCGACGAAATACTGCACCACCTGCCCCACCAGTTGCGACAGGTCGACCTGTTCCAGGCGTTTTTTCTCGAACCGGCTTGGCTCGGCGCGCGCCAGGGCCAGCAACTGGTTGGTCTGGCGGATCATGCGCTCGTTCGACGTCAGCATCAGCTGCACCGAGCGCACCGTGTCCGGATCGCCCTTGTAGCGGGCCGCGAGCCACTCAAGCTGCAGTTTCAAGCCTGCCAGCGGGGTACGCAACTGGTGCGCCACGTCGGCCAGAAAATTATGCTGTGCGGTGGCACCAGCACGCACCTTGCCCAGCATTTCATTGAAGGCCCCCACCACAGGCACCAGCTCATAGGGTACGGCACCACTGTCAATCGGGGCCAGATCATTGACTTCGCGCGCATTCAGGTTGGCACGCATGCGCGCCAGCGGCAGCAGGCCGTTGGTGACGGAAAACCAGATCAGGCCGACCAGCGCGAGAATGAAGACGCCTTCCACCAGCAGCAGCGCGCGCAGGATGGCCGAGCGCACTTGCTGGCGTTTGCGCATGGTCTTGGCGACCCCGATCAGCAGATGCTCCTCGCCCTGCACCACGGGCAGAAAAGCAATCCGGATCGGTTCGCCGCGCATGGTGCCGTCATGGGCTGCCACCTCGAGCCGCCCGCCCAAGGGGAAATCGACGTCGCCAGCGAGGATCTGGCCCTTCCCGGTGCGCACCACGAAGTAGAAGGCATCGATATCGTTGGCGCGCAAAATCTGTTCGGCCTGGCGCGGCAAGTCGATGCTGGCGCCGGCCGGCCCTTCGCGCAGGCGCGAGGCCAGGGCCACGGCGGCATCGGCCAGGCTCTGGTCAAACGCAATCTGGGCTGGAATCCAGGCCAGCAGGTAAGTCATGCTTGCGCCGGCAAGATTGATCAGGATGATCGGCACGATCAGCCACTTCAGCAGGCGCAGGCGGATGCTGTTCATTTGTCCAGCTCAAGCATGTAGCCGAAACCGCGAATGGTGCGGATGCTGATGCCCGCATCGGTGGTCTTGAGGCGGATGCGCGAAATGTAGACTTCCACCGCATTCAGGGTGACATCGTCTCCCCAGGGCAGAATGGCGTCAATGATCTGCTGCTTGGACACCACCCGGCCACCATGCTGGACCAGGTATTCGAGTACGGCCCACTCGCGCACCGACAAATCGATGCTGCGCGTGCCAACCTGGGCGCGCCGGGTCTGGGTGTCCAGCGTGAGCTGGCCCAGACTGAGCACAGCCGGCTTGGGCGCATTGCGCCGCGCCAGTGCCTTGATGCGGGCCACCAGTTCGGCCGTGGCAAACGGCTTGACCAGGTAATCGTCGGCGCCCAGCTCCAGGCCGCGCACCCGGTCTTCGATGGCGTCGCGCGCGGTCAGCAGCAGCACCGGCACATTGTCCTGGCGCGCGCGCAGGCGCCGTACCACTTCAAAACCGTCGATGCCTGGCAGGCCGATGTCGAGCACCACCACGGCCATGTCGCCGCCCTGCAGCAGCTGGTCGGCCTGGGTGCCGTTGCCGACCACCTCGACCAGCATGCCATGGCTTTGCAGAATGCGGCACAGACCATCGGCCAGAACGGCGTCATCTTCGACCAGTAACACGTGCATGCGGAAGCTCTTTTAGTTGCGTTACATACATTATGAGGCATAGCACGCTGTGCGCCCAAGCATCTCGCCAGGCATTGCGGCCCCATGTCGTGCCGCTGACAGCCGGTTTCAAGTGCTGCTTTTAGGCAAGTGTGCGTAAAAAAGCGGCATTCAGCAGGGAAAACGCGATTTCTCCCCAGTAGGACTGGGCCCACAAGGCCGTATGCATGCAGCCTACATGGGGGCGACTGCTAATCTTATGTTCGCCAACAGACGATAGCTTTAATGTTCACACATCGCGATCTGCTGCTGTGTGCAGGTCGCCCCTGAAGCACGTTCGAGAGTGAGGAAAACAATGAACAACACCCAACTTGGTACCACCGCGCACAATGCGCCATCGGTAAACCAGATTCCTGCCAATGCACAGGAGTTGAAAGTTGCGTCCAAGCCAGTTGTCAGCTATAGCGGCACCCAGCAAAACGAATTGCTGGCCGCCCTTCCCCGCCATGATCTGGAATCGCTGTTCGAACACCTGGAGCTCGTTGCGCTCCCGTTCGGCAAAGAACTGTTTGAATACGGCAGCAAGCTGGAAAACGTCTACTTCCCTACCACTGCCATTGTCTCGCTGCTGTATGTGATGGAAGATGGCGCCACCACCGAGATCGCCGTGGTCGGCCATGAAGGTGTGGTGGGCATGTCCCTGTTCATGGGCGAGCGCGCCATGTGCAGCGCCGTGGTGCAAAGCGCGGGCTACGGTTACCGCCTTAAAACCCAGTACCTGCGCGATGCCTTCAACCAGGGCGGCGCCCTGCCCCAGCTGCTGATGCGCTATACCAATGCCCTGTTTGCCCAAATGGCGCAGAACGCCGTGGGCGGCCGTCACAGCTCGATCGAACAAAAACTGTGCCGCTGGCTGCTCGACCGCCTGGATCGCTCCGCTTCGAACGAACTGAAAGTCACCCAGGAACTGATCTCCATCATGCTGGGCGTGCGCCGCGAAAGCATTACCGCTGCCGCCGGCAAGCTGCAGGACGATGGTCTGATCACCTACCGCCGCGGCAATATCACCGTCATCGACCGACAAGGTCTTGAGGCGTATGCGGGCGAGTGCTATAAGGTGGCAAAGACGGAATATGACCGCCTGCTGATGGATGTGGCACGCTGATTTCCTGCCCGGGCGGGCGCTCCGGCGGCCCGCCCAGCGGTATGTGCGCTTCGACGCAGGTACCGCGATTGTTCATTCCCCGCTTCACCGTCAAGCTTCCCGCCAATAACAATGCGCGCTCGCGCATGCCCAGCAAGCCATGCGAGCGCGGTTTGCTGACCGCCTCGGCATCGATCCCGATCCCATTGTCTGTAATTTCCAGCGCCAGATGGCTGCCTTCGCGCGCCAGGTGCACGATGACCTGGCTGGCATTGGCGTACTTGGCCACGTTGTTCAGCGACTCTTGCACGATACGGAAGATTGCGATGGCCTGCATCGGCCCGGCGCTATCGACCTCGCCTTCGATCAAGGCTTCGCAGTCAAGTCCGGTCACGCGGGCGTAATCGTCGCAATAGCTTTGCAAGGCACTGGCCAGACCCAGGTTGTCGAGCATGCTGGGGCGCAGGTCTTCTACAATGCGGCGCTTCAGTTCCACCGTATCGACCAGGGTGCCGCGTGCGCGGTCGAGCATGGCCGCCAGCGCGGGCTGCACAGGCCGCAGCGTGTCCGCCACCGCGTTCAAGTCAATGTTAATAGCCGTCAGGTTGGCGCCCAGCTCGTCGTGCAGCTCGCGCGCCAGGCGCGCCTTTTCTTCCTCGCTCACGCGGATCAGGTGGCGCGACAGCACCGACAGCTGCTCGGTGCGCACCACCACCATCGATTCCAGGTTTTCGTTGGCGTTGCGCAGTGCCTGGGCGCTGGCCACGCGCTCATAATAACCGCGCCGGATCAGCCGATAGAACAGGCCCAGCACCAGCACCGCCAGCACGTTGATGCCAATGCCCAGCATGACGGCATTGCGGTGCTCCTTGTCAAACGCGGCGCGGCGGGCAGCAAGCAATTCTGTTTGCTCCTGCACCATGATCACCACTTGAAAACGAATTTCATCGAGCAGGAACTTGCTGTCGCTGGTGGCGGCAATGGCCACCACATCGTTCAGGCCACCCTTCTGGTACACCTCCAGCACCTGTTCCATGTTTTCCAGCTTGCGCTTGACGAGGGTGCGTAGCTGCGCCAGGTTCTTGCGCTGGGACGCGCTGTCGGCCACCAGCACGCCAAGCTCATCGAACTGATCGTCGATCTTGCTGGTGGCCGTGCGCAGCGGCCCCAGGTACACCTCGGAGCCGGACAGGAAGTAGCCGCGCAAGCTGGTTTCCGCATCCATGACCAGCACGTTCAGGTATTGCACCTTGTCAGTGACGAGCGCGGTCTTGCTTTGCAGGCGGTTAGCCGCGTTCAGCGATCCGTAGTTATGGAACAGACTCACCCCGTTCGCCACCAGCAGCAGCACGCAGAACAGTGCCACAGCGGTCTTGTAGAACGGCAGTCCCGCCTTCAGGGGTGGGTCGATGGTGAAATACATCCAGGATCCTTTGCGCTCCGCACACTCAGCGAGAGGCAATTATAGTCCGGACCTTGCCTGGCTGCAGCCAAGCACATCTGTGAGGGGGAAAAACAGCGGCCGCTGGCGTGTGCCGGCCGCGGGGACAATTAGTCGAGCAGATTGTTTTTCATGGCGTAATAGGTCAGGTCGCTGTTCGACTGCAATCCCATTTTTTCCATGATACGTGTACGGTAGGTGGAGACGGTCTTGATGGACAGGGACAAGGCCACGCCGATGTCGGACACCGTCGCACCCTTGGCCAGGCGCAAGAAGACCTGGAACTCGCGGTCCGACAGCTCGGTGTGCAGCGCCGTGCTCGGATCACGGTCGAAGCTTTGCGCCAGCAGTTCGCCGACAGTGGAACTGACGTAGCGGCGGCCCTGGAACACGGTGCGTACCGCGGTTTTGAGTTCGTCCGCTTCGCACTCCTTGTTCAGGTAGCCGTTGGCGCCCATCTTGAACAAATTCAGCGCGTACTGCTGCGCCGGGTAGCCGGACAAAATCAGCACCGGCAGATTGGGCTGGCCCTGACGGATGGTACGCAGGATATCGATGCCGCTCTGGTCGGGCATGGCAATATCGAGCAACAGCACGTCGCAAATTTCGCGGCGTGCGATATCGAGCGCTTCGCGCCCGGTAGCGCCTTCAGCAACGACCTCAAAGTCATCGGAAGACGAAAAAATCTGTTTGAATCCTGCTCTTACTATCTGGTGATCGTCACAAATGGCAACGCGTATCATTGTCTTCCCTTAAATTTTCCCTGTCACAGGAAAGAGCCCGAGGCCAACCCCACGCCCGGCACTGCGCATCCCTTGGTATTCTAGCACTCTGATTGTTTTATACAAACACACGTGCATATCGAAACACGGCATTTTGGCGTGCGCAGAGATTATCGCTGATCCGGCGGCCGCACGCCAAGCAGATGCAGCCGGCGTGTGCTGGACGTGGGGTTGTAATCAGCCCTTGAGCAGGGCGAGGATCGCGCTCAGTTCGGCCCGCAGGGTGGCCATGTCGGGACCGGCCAGGAACTCGGGCGAGGCCTCGTGCGCATCGGCAGCGCCAACGTCGTCGGGTGCGCCTTCGCCGTGGCGGGTATCGAGCTTGTTGCGTGCGCCGCTGATGGTAAAGCCCTGCTCATACAGCAGTTCGCGGATGCGGCGAATCAGCAGCACCTCGTGGTGCTGATAATAGCGGCGGTTGCCGCGTCGTTTGACCGGCTTTAGCTGGGTAAATTCCTGCTCCCAGTAGCGCAGTACGTGGGGTTTGACGCCGCACAACTCGCTCACTTCACCGATCGTGAAATACCGTTTGGCCGGAATGGCCGGCAACACAATCAGATCGGTCTTGCTTGCACGATCGTTCATAGGGCGCTTTTAGAGCAGGCTAGACGACACGGGACAGCGGGCTGGTTTCTTCGACCATTCCTTTGAGCTTCTGGCTCGCATGGAAGGTGACGACCCGGCGCGCCGTAATCGGTATTTCTTCTCCGGTTTTAGGATTGCGCCCGGGCCGCTGCGGCTTGTCGCGCAGCTGAAAATTGCCGAAACCGGACAGCTTGACCGCCTCGCCGCGCTCGAGCGCATTGCGGATTTCATCGAAAAACGTTTCGACCATATCTTTGGCTTCGCGCTTGTTCAGTCCGACCTGCTCGAACAGCAGTTCGGCCAGCTCGGCCTTGGTCAAGGTCGGCAAATCTTTTTCGGCCTCGGCGCGCACTTTGGCGACCTGCATGGCCCGATGCAGGTCGGCCGCCAGTGCCGATTGGAGTACCGCGGAATCAACGTCGTTGTTATTAATTTTCCAGCCCTGCCTTTAAATCGAACTTACCCGTGGGGTTCATGCGCGAGGTGTCGCGCCGTTATTTCGCTTGGCAGCATCGGTCATCGCCGACATCAAAGCGTCGACCGCATCGTCCTGCAAGGTGGTTTGAGTATCTTGCAAGCTAAAGCGGAAAGCAAGGCTTTTTTCATCCGCCGACAGCCCTTTTCCGCGATATTCATCAAACAAAACAATGGCTTGCACAATCTTTCCTGCAGGATTTACTTGTAATTCAGCAGCAAAAGTATCGAGCAGGTCTTGTGCCGCAAGGTCTTGCTTGACGATCAAGGCGAGATCGCGGGTGGCGCCCGGGAACTTCGAAATTTCTGAATAGTTCGGCACCACTCGTTGTTGCAACGCAACTGCATCGACCTCGAACAGGACCGGCGCCTGTGGCAGGTCGTATTTCTGCAGCCAGCGCGGATGCAGTTCACCAATGAAGCCAATCTGCACGCCATCGAGCTCGACCGCAGCCGAACGGCCCGGGTGCAAACCAGGGTGATTCAGTTTCGAGAAACGCAGCTGGCGCGGCGCGAACAAGGCTTCCAGATCGGCCTTGACGTCGAAGTAGTCAACCAGGCGCGCGGCCGCGCCCCACTGCTCGTCCACGGCCTGGCCGTAGGCAATGGCCGCCACCCGCTTGGGCTGGTCGAAACCGGCGATCGACAGCGGACCGTCCACCGCCTGCGCATTGCGCAGGAAGATGGCACCCACCTCGAACACGCGCACCCGGCCCGCCTTGCGGTTCAGGTTGTAGCGCACATTGGCCACCAGGGAGCCAATCAGCGACGAACGCATCACTGACAACTGGCTGGCGATCGGGTTCTGCAGCTTGATCGGCGCTTCATTGGCATTGAAGTCGGCTTCCCACTGCGCTTCCACAAAGCTCATGTTGACCACTTCCTGGTAGCCCAGGTCGGCCAGTTGATGGCGCACCGCGAACAGGGAGCGGGTGTGCTCCGGCGCGATGCGCATGGCGCTGGCAGCGACCGGCGGCAGCGCCGGGATGTTTTCAAAGCCGTACACGCGCGCCACTTCTTCGATCAAGTCTTCCTCGATCTCGATGTCGAAGCGGTAGGACGGCGCCGTGACGGCGAACAGGCCAGGCTGCTGCGTGAACGGCAAGCCCAGACGGGTAAAGATGTCGGCCACCATGGCATCGGTGATCGGCACGCCAATCACCTTTTGCGCGCGCGCCGTGCGCATCTGCACTGGCTGGCGCTGGGGGATGTTGACGATCTGGTCGTCAACCGGTCCGACCACGGTCTGCGCGGTGCCGCAGATTTCCACGATCAGGGCGGTGATGCGCTCGATGTGTTCCACCGTGGTGGCAAAATCGACCCCGCGCTCGAAGCGGTGGCCCGCATCGGTCGAGAAGTTAAAGCGCCGTGCCCGGCCCTGGATCGCGTTCGGCCACCAGAAGGCCGCTTCCAGATAGATGTCTTCGGTCTCAAGCGAGACGGCAGTCGCGTCGCCGCCCATGATGCCAGCCAGGGATTCAATTTCCTTGTCGTCGGAGATGACGCCAACCCACTCGTCCACGTCCACGGTGCTGCCATTCAAAAGCTTGAGCGACTCGCCCTTCTTGCCCCAGCGAACGTCCAGCCCGCCGTGAATCTTGGCCAGGTCGAACACGTGCGACGGACGGCCCAGCTCCAGCATGACGTAGTTGGAGATATCGACCAGGGCCGACAGCGGACGCTGGCCGCTGCGCTCGAGGCGCTGACGCATCCAGGCCGGCGTTTCCGCCTTGGCGTTCAAGCCGCGGATGACGCGGCCCGAAAAACGGCCGCACAGGTCCGGGGCGCTGATTTTGACAGGCAGAATTTCGCTGCCGTTGACCGCCACCGGACGCGTGACGGGTGCCTGCAACGGGGTGCCAGTCAGGGCCGACACTTCGCGTGCCACGCCCAGCACCGACAGGCAGTCCGCCTTGTTCGGGGTCAGCTTGATGGTGAATTTCAGGTCGTTCAAAGCGAGGTAGTCGCGGATGTTCTGGCCCACTGGGGCGTCCGAGGGCAGCTCCATCAAGCCGCTGCTCTCTTCCGAGATTTTCAGTTCCTTGGCCGAGCACATCATGCCCTGCGACTCCACGCCGCGCAGTTCACCGACCTTGATCACGAAAGGCTTGCCGTCCGCGCTTGGCGGCAGCACTGCGCCGGCCATGGCGCAAATGGCTTTCATCCCGGCGCGCACATTGGGCGCGCCGCAGACGATATTGAGCAGCGTGCCGGTGCCAGCATCGACCTTGCAGACGTTCAGGCGGTCCGCGTTCGGATGCCGCGTCACTTCCAGCACTTCGGCCACCACCACGTTGGAAAACGGGGGCGCGACTGCTTCGACTTCTTCCACTTCCAGGCCGGACATGGTCAACAGGTGGGCCAGTTCATCCGAAGTCATCTTCGGATCGACCATGGTACGGAGCCAATTTTCAGAAAATTGCATTGTATGGACCTCGGAATTAGTTAAATTGCTTCAGGAAGCGCAGATCGCCTTCGTAGAACAGGCGCAGATCATTGATCCCGTAGCGCAGCATGGTCAGGCGCTCGAGGCCGGAGCCGAACGCGAAGCCGATGAATTTTTCAGGATCGAGGCCGAAGTTCTTGACCACCGTCGGATGCACCTGGCCGGCGCCCGACACTTCCAGCCAGCGCCCTTTGAGCGGGCCACTGCCAAAGGCGATGTCGATTTCGGCCGATGGCTCGGTGAACGGGAAGTACGAGGGGCGGAAGCGCACCTGCAGATCGTCCGTCTCGAAGAAGGCTTTGACGAAGTTGAGGTACACGCCCTTCAAGTCGGCAAACGAAATGTCTTCGGCAATCCACAGGCCTTCGACCTGGTGGAACATCGGCGAGTGGGTCGCATCGCTGTCAACGCGGTAGGTGCGGCCGGGCGCGATCACCTTGATTGGCGGCGTGTGGGTGCGCGCGTAGCGCACCTGCATCGGGCTGGTGTGGGTACGCAGCAGTAGCGGCTTGCCGGTGCTGTCATTGCCTTCGATGTAGAAGGTGTCCTGCATCGAACGGGCCGGATGGTTCTCGGGGCTGTTCAGGGCAGTGAAATTGGTCCAGTCGGTTTCGATCTCGGGGCCGTCGGCCACGTCGAACCCGATGGAACGGAAGATCTCCTCGACCCGCTCCCAGCTGCGCATCACCGGATGGATGCCGCCCATGGCGCGGCCACGGCCCGGCAGCGTGACATCGATCGCTTCCAGGTTCAGACGTGCTTCCATGATGGCGTTCGCCAGGGCGTCGCGGCGCGCGGTCAGCGCGGCCTCGATTTGCACCTTGGCAGCGTTGATCAGGGCGCCCTGGGCTTTTTTCTGCTCCGGATCGAGCTTGCCCAGGCCCTTCATCTGTTCGGTGATCTGGCCGGTCTTGCCAAGATACTTGGCTTTGGCGTTTTCGAGTGCGGCAGCGTCTTCGGCGGCGATAAAGTCAGCCTGGGCCGAGACGACGAGTTCTTCGAGGGAGTTCATGCGATGAAAGTCTTCCGGTGTTGGACGGCGCACGCGCCACAATCAAAAACGGGGCACAGGTTTGAACCTCTGCCCCGCTTCTAGGGGCGCCTGACGGCGCCCATGACAAACATCGATGCTTACGCAGCGATCTTTGCCTTTACTGCGTTGACAATCGCGGCGAACGCCGGCTTGTCCATCACAGCCATATCGGCCAGGACTTTACGGTCCAGTTCGATCGATGCTTTCTTCAGGCCGTTCATGAAGACGCTGTACGTTACGCCATGCTCACGGGAAGCGGCGTTGATACGAGCGATCCACAGACGACGGAATACGCGCTTCTTGTTACGACGGTCACGGTAGGCGTATTGGCCAGCGCGCATGACTGCTTGCTTGGCAACACGGTATACCTTGCTGCGGCGACCACGGTAGCCTTTAGCTTGTACAAGAATCTTTTTATGACGGGCACGAGCTGTAACCCCACGTTTTACTCTAGGCATAGTAACTCCTTAGTTGTGAGATTAAGCAGATGGCATCATGCGCATGACGGACGTGACGTCGGACGCATTGATGTTGCGGGTACCACGCAGTTGACGCTTGTTTTTGGTGGTCTTCTTGGTCAGGATGTGGCGCTTGAAAGCGTGACCCGACTTGACGGTTCCACCTGGACGCACGCGAAAACGTTTCTTCGCGGAGCTTTTGGTCTTCATTTTAGGCATATTAGTTCTGTCCTGTAGGACAGCTCCAGTAGCAGGATTGCAGGTGGCAGCAACGCGCTGCGCTTAGGGGCCTGCTTTCACATTAGACTTCCCTCTTTACAGAAGGAAGCCGGAGATTTTAACACGATTCTGCGGAGAAGCAACAAAAGTCTCACATAGGCGCTCGCGTTATCCCCACAGCCGCGAGCAACCACCACATCGCCCTCGCGAAGGCGGGGGCCCATAGCATGCTGAACAACTTTGGCGATGTGGAATGGGTCCCCGCCTTCGCGAGGACGATGTGGTGGCTGAAACAACAAAGGCGGGTGATTGCTCACCCGCCCTTGTATTTTGATTAAGCCTTACAGCTTATTTCTTCTTCTTCGGCGACAGAATCATGATCATCTGACGGCCTTCCATCTTCGGGAACTGCTCAACCTGGCCGTACGGCTCCAGATCGGCTTTCAGGCGTTCCAGCATGCGGAAGCCGATATCCTGGTGGGCCATTTCACGGCCGCGGAAGCGCAGCGTGATCTTGGTTTTGTCACCTTCGTCGAGGAACTTGATCAGGTTACGCAGCTTGATATTGTAGTCGCCATCATCGGTACCAGGACGGAATTTGACTTCCTTGACCAGGATGATCTTCTGCTTCAATTTGGCTTCGTGCGCCTTCTTCTGCTCCGAATATTTGAACTTGCCGTAGTCCATCAGGCGGCAAACTGGTGGTTGCGCGGTTGGCGCAATTTCCACCAGGTCTACGTTCGCTTCTTCGGCCAGACGAAATGCTTCAGCCAGGCTCACAATGCCAAGCGGCTCGTTGTCCACCCCGGATAAACGCATTTCAGGGGCGGTGATTTCGCCGTTGATGCGATGCGACTTGTCAGTAGCTATGTTGTTTCCTTTTAATGTCTGATGAATTAGCCATGCTGGTTAAGCTTTGGATTCGACCTCGTGTTTGAGGCGTTCCACCAGCGTATCGATGGACATGACGCCCAGATCGACATTGCCACGTGCTCGCACGGCCACAGTATTGGCATCCCGCTCTTTATCGCCAATCACGAGGATATATGGCAGTTTTTGGACGGAATGTTCGCGTATTTTATAGGTAATCTTCTCGTTTCGCAAATCAGTGTGAACGCGGTACCCGAGTTTCTTGAGCTGCGCCGAGATTTCCCGGGCGTAGTCTGCCTGGGCATCGGAGATGTTCAGGACCGCAACCTGTACTGGCGCCAACCACAGTGGCAAGGCGCCAGCATAGTTTTCGATCAGGATGCCGATAAAACGTTCCAACGATCCGACAATCGCCCGGTGCAGCATCACAGGCACCTGGCGCGAATTGTCCATCGCCACGTATTCCGCGCCCAGACGCTCCGGCATGAAGAAGTCAACCTGCATGGTGCCCACCTGCCATGGACGGCCCAGGCTATCCTTCAGGTGGTACTCGATCTTCGGACCGTAGAACGCGCCCTCGCCCGGCAATTCGGTCCAGCTTACGCCACAGGCGCGCAGACCCGAACGCAGCGCGTCTTCGGCCTTGTCCCACACTTCGTCGGTGCCGATGCGGCTATCCGGACGCAGGGCCAGCTTGACTTCGATGTTTTCAAAGTGGAAGTCGGCATACACCTCCATCGCCTGCTGGTGGAAGGCCACCACTTCCGGCTCGATCTGCTCGTCGGTGCAGAAAATGTGGCCATCGTCCTGAGTAAAGCCGCGCACGCGCATGATGCCGTGCAAGGCGCCCGAGGGCTCATTGCGGTGGCACTGGCCAAACTCGCCATAGCGCAGCGGCAAGTCGCGGTAGCTGCGCATGTTGCTGTTAAAGATTTGCACGTGACCCGGGCAATTCATCGGCTTGAGCGCGTAGGAACGGTTTTCCGATTCCGTAACAAACATGTTTTCGCGATAGTTTTCCCAGTGGCCGGTCTTGCCCCACAGGCTGGAATCGAGAATTTGCGGCGCTTTCACTTCCTGGTAGCCATTGACCTGGTACTTATTGCGCATGTACTGCTCCACCTGCTGCCAGATGGTCCAGCCTTTGGGATGCCAGAACACCAGGCCCGGCGCTTCATCCTGGAAATGGAAGAAGTCGAGCTGCTTGCCCAGCTTGCGGTGGTCGCGCTTTTCCGCCTCTTCCAGATTGTGCAGGTAGAGTTCCTGATCTTCCTTCTTGGCCCAGGCAGTGCCGTACACGCGCTGCAGCATTTCATTCTTGGAGTCGCCACGCCAGTAGGCGCCGGCCAGCTTCATCAGCTTAAATACCTTCAGCTTGCCCGTCGATGGCACGTGAGGCCCGCGGCACAAATCGGTGAAGCCGCCTTCCGCATACAGCGACACGTCTTCGCCGGCAGGAATCGAGGCAATGATTTCAGCCTTGTAGTGCTCGCCAATGGACTTGAAGTAAGCCACCGCCTCGTCGCGCGGCAGGACCGTGCGCGTGACTTTTTCATCCTTCTTGACCAGTTCGGCCATCTTCTTTTCGATCGCCACCAGGTCTTCCGGCGTGAACGGACGCTTGTAGGCAAAGTCGTAGTAGAAACCGTTTTCGATCACAGGACCGATCGTCACTTGCGCGTCCGGGAACAATTCCTTGACGGCGTAAGCCAGCAAGTGCGCCGTCGAGTGGCGGATCACGTCCAGCCCTTCCGGATCCTTGTCGGTAATGATCGCCAGATCGGCATTGCTTTCGATCAGGAAGGAAGTATCGACGACTTTGCCGTTGACCTTGCCGGCCAGCGCGGCTTTCGCCAGGCCGGTACCGATGCTGGCCGCAACTTGTGCTACGGTGACTGGGCCATCGAACTGGCGCTCGGAACCATCGGGAAGTCGGACTGAAACCATGCTGTTCTCCTGAACAAAGACTGCGGTGTAAAGATTAACAAAAATGCGGACGAAAAAAAACGCGGACTAGCCGCGTTTTCTTTTTTGAAGAGCAAAAGAAGTCACCTCGACTAGCGTCGCTGGAACAACCCCGTCGTAGTTCGCGGTGCCATAACCATGGTGCCTTTCTCGCTCTTACATAATGTACTGCATGTTCTGGTGGGCGGTGAGGAATTCGAATCCCCGACCCCTTGGATGTCGACCAAGTATTCTAACCAGCTGAACTAACCGCCCGAAGACCAGCATTATAGAGAGCCGCTTTCAGAAAAACAAGGGCTATTTCGCAGAAAGTGTGTATCGCTTTTTCCGGGCCGTTAACAATGCCAGCGCGCCCAGGCCCAGCAGCGCGAACGGCGCCGGTTCGGGCACATACACCAGCACCGGATCGTTGATGAGCAGATTGTCGATCACCCAGTTGCGGCCGTTGCCGCCCTCAACCGTGTTGACGTAATCATCGCCAGTGGCAATGCGGATGAAGTCGATCCCGCCCCAGTCCAGCTGCAAGGCCAGCGGGGTCGGACTGATCGGCACATAGCGTTCATACAGCACCCGTCCGTCGAGAATGCCTTCGATGAACACGGTCTGGGTGCCCCAGGCGCCGCCAATGAACAGCGAATTAAGCGTGAAGGTATCCAGGCCCGGCAAAAACAGCGATGCGTGGGGGGCGCCGAACGGGTTCGACAGGACCTGCCCGCCAGTCAGCCTGACCATCTGGGCAAAGCCGTTGTCGCCGCCACGCGGCCCGCGGGTGGTATACATGTTCGTGTAATAGAAATGCTCGTCGAGACCGTGATTGAAATCGATGACCGTGGCCTGGACGACGGCCGGCACAGCCATCGCGGCGGCAAACAACATTGCCAACAGCTTACGCATTGCATTCTCCTGACAGGACGGGAACTGGCAATCGAAGCAAGCGCCGCGCCAGAGCGAAAATTTGTTCCAGATCAAAGACTTACAAATCATGCGTGATGGAAGTGTAAATATTTCCGTCATCACAAGTCCAGCATCCTTGCAGCGTTTTCCACTACACTGGTGCCATCGCATTTTTCTATCTTGCCATGCAGCCTTCCGAATCGCCCTCCCCCAGCGCCCATTTGCACGCCCACCACGAGGGCGACGCACGCCATGTACACGTTGCCGAAAAGCGCAGCCAGAATGCGCTGGCCTTTTCGCTGACGCTGACGCTGCTGTTTGCCGGCGTCGAAGTCGGTGCTGGCTGGGCCGCCAACTCGCTGGCGCTCATTTCCGATGCTGGCCACATGGTGACCGATGCCGCCGCGCTTGGCTTAGCGCTGCTGGCCCAGCTGATCGCGCGCAGGCCGCCGTCGGCCCGCCATTCGTTCGGCTTTGGCCGTGCCGAAGCGCTGGCCGCCTTCGTCAACGGTCTGGCCATGCTGCTGGTGGTCGGCTGGATCCTGTTTGAGGCAGTGCACCGGCTATCCCAGCCCAAACCCGTGGCCGGCGGCACCGTCTTCATCGTGGCCGGCATCGGCCTGGCGATCAATCTGGGCGTGGCCTGGCTGCTTTCGCGCGACCAGGCCAACATGAATACCCGCGCAGCCCTGGTGCACGTGATGGGTGACGTGCTTGGCTCCATCGCGGCCCTGATTGCCGGCGCCGTCATCTGGCAGACGGGATGGATGCAGATCGACCCGCTGCTGTCGATTCTGGTGTCGCTGCTGATTCTCAAATCCACCATTGGCGTTCTGCGCGAGTCCTACCATTCACTGATGGAAGGCGTGCCGCACGACATCGACTATCTGAAGGTGGGCGACGATCTGGCCCTGATCGATGGCGTGCTGTCGGTGCACGATCTGCACGTATGGGATATGTCGCCAGGCCAGCCTGCCCTGATTGGCCATTTGCAGATTCGCAGCATGCAGGACTGGCCGCGCATCCTCGCGGCGGTCAACGCCATGCTGCTGGCCCGCCACGGGATCGACCATGTCACGCTCCAGCCCGAGGCGCGCGCCTGATTGCTGTGGGCCCCGTCTTACCTGGACGCGGCACGCGCACCGATTGCCGCGACTGCCCGGCACTTTGACAATCTGTGCATGGATACACACATCTATGACACCCTGATCATCGGTGGCGGCCCTGGCGGCCTGACTGCCGCCATTTATCTGCGCCGCTTCCGGCGCGACATTATCCTGGTCGACAAAGGGCATAGCCGCCTTCAATTGATTCCTGTCACGCACAACTTTCCCGGCTTCCCGGATGGGATTCAGGGCAAGCAGCTGCTTGAGAATCTGCGCTGCCAGCTGGGCAAATACGAAGGCAGCGTGACCGAGGGCGAAATCACGGATGTCCGACTCGAAAATGACCTGTTCGTAGCGACGATGGGAGAACAGCAATTGCTCGCACGCACAGTTCTATTGGCCAGTGGCATCGCCGACGCCGGCCTGCCCATCGAGAACTGGCACGAAGCCGTAGCCAGCGGCGCCGTACGCCTGTGTCCGGTGTGCGATGGGTACGATGTACTCGACAAGCGCATTGCCGTGGTCAGTTCGGCCACCAATCCAGTGGGGCACGCCCTTTTCATGCGCACATTTTCCACCAGTGTCACCCTGTTCGAGCGGGGGGCCGATGCGCATCTGGACGCGGGTCAGCGCGCCCAGCTGGAACAAGCCGGGGTGCGTTACGTGCTTTCCCCACTTAAAGGCATCGGCATGACCGACAGCATGAAGCCGGTCATGCACACCGAAGACGGCGAGGACCACCACGCCGATGTGGTCTACCCGATGCTGGGCGAGACGGCACGTTCCGACCTGGCCGCCGCGCTGGGAGCGGAAATGGCTGACTGCAAGGAGCTACTCGTCGACAAGCATCAGCAGACCTCCGTGCCTGGCTTGTACGCGGTGGGCGACGTTACACGCGGCCTCAATCAGATCAGCGTGGCTGCCGGCCAGGCTGCCGTGGCCGCCACCCGCATCCACAACCGTCTGCCGCCGCGTTACCGGACCTAGCCCCGGTTGGCGTCAATCCACCCCTGCAGGTTGGCCATCAGTACACCGGGGGCAATTTCTAGCGAGCGCATCGGCAAGTTGACATGGGCCGCCCCAAAGCAGCGCGCATTGATGCGCATGAGCACCCGTTTGAGGGGATTCATGCGCGCCAGCATCGCCTCCGGCTCGACCAGATGGAAACAAAGAAAATCGTTTCCAAGAAAGTGCTTGATTTCCACCCTGCTGATTTCGTGCCAGTGCAAGAAGCCGGCACTGACGGCGCTGGCGTTGTCGGTGACGCCGGTGCTGTCAATGACCAGCATGGGCGCCGACGAATTGAGCTTGATGACAAAAAAGATGGCGCCGGCTGCAATGAACACAATGCCCACGATCGCCACCGTGGTCGCCCCTGGCAAGGGACTGAACAACAGGCGCAGGGGCGCCAGTATCACGATCGCACACCCGATGAGCATGGTGGTGAACAGCTTTTTGGGGACGGGCAGAATGATCGGTTCCATCGCGACTTTCAAAGAATTGCTGCAAGAAAACAAGCCGATAATGTACTGGACAGCGGAACCAGTCAAGCGCAATCTTGTCTACTTCTCAAGCCACCAGGAGAACGACATGCCCACCATGACACCTGAAATGGAAACGCTTAAAACGCGGCTGAAAGCCACCTGGATGTCCGGGGACTACGCGCATTTCGCCGGCTACCTCGAACCGGGCGCACTGGCCTGGTTGCAGCGTCTGGAAGCCGGACCAGGTGTGCGCATGCTCGATGTGGGCTGTGGCGCCGGGCAAATCGCCATCCCCGCCGCCCGCGCGGGCGCCCAGGTCACTGGTGTGGACATTGCCTCGAACCTCATTGCGCACGCGCGCGAGCGGGCCGCGCGCGAAGGGGTGCAGGTCACCTTCGCCGAGGGCGATGCCGAACAACTGCCCTACCCCGACGCCAGTTTCAATCTGGTGGTCAGCCTGATTGGCGCCATGTTCGCACCGCGCCCGGACCTGGTGGCCGCCGAACTGCTGCGCGTGTGCGAACCCGGCGGACGCATTGCCATGGCCAACTGGACCCCGCAGGGCCACGTCGGCCAGATGTTCAAAACCATCGCCGGCTACGTGCCGCCTTCGCCGCTGATGGTGTCACCGCTCAAATGGGGCGACGAAGACACTGTGCGCGAACGGCTGGGCGCCGGCACGCGCAGCCTGTCGCTGGTGCGCAAGACCTACCCCATGCATTACCCCTTCCCGCCGGCCGAGGTAGCCGAATTCTTCTTCACGTATTACGGCCCCACGGTGCGCGCGCTGGCCGCGCTGGAAGGCGAATCGAAGGACAATCTGCGCAAGGACCTGGCCGCGCTATGGGCCAGCAACAACGAGGCCACCGATGGCAGCACGCTCGTCAATGCCGAGTATCTCGACGTCAGCGCCGTGCGACACTAACGCGCCAGGCAGTTGGTCTCGGCTTACATGTGGGTCACCTGCGGCTCCAGCACGCTTGCGCACTGGCAGCGAGCGTCAACCGCAGGAGCGGTTCAGCCTGCATCGTCCTCGCGCAGGCGGCGGTCCGACGACTCGGGACCCATCCCACGCAAGCAATACCTCAGCGCGCGCGTGCCTTGGGTCCCCGCCTGCGCGAGGACGATGTTTTTAGGTCTCCGTGCACATGCGACAGGTCCATCCAGCAGCTTGCGCACGGGCCACGAGCGTCATGGACCGCAGGAGCAGTTCAGCCTGCGCGAGGACGATGTTTTTAGGTCTCCGTGCACATGCGACAGGTCCACCCAGCAGCTTGCGCACGGGCCACGAGCGTCATGGACCGCAGGAACAGTCAGCCTGCATCGTCCTCGCGCAGGCGGGGACCCATTCCACGCAAGCAATACCTCAGCGCGCGCGTGCCTTGGGTCCCCGCCTGCGCGAGGACGATGTTTTTAGGTCTCCGTGCACATGCGACAGGTCCATCCAGCAAGCTTGCGCAAGGGCCACAGGGCTCATCCAAAAACAGCAACCAGCTGCCGCGTCACGGCGCGCTCGCAATATCGATGCGGCGCTGCAGGCGCGCGGCCCCGTCACTGTCACCCGCCGCCTGGGCGCGCTTCAGCGAGATCCCGAGCCATACCAGCAACGGGCGGCGCCAGCCCTGACCGGACGCCGTGTCCGTGGCGACGGCGATGTCGGGCGGCGTAATGCGCTCGGTGCGCATCAACACACCTGCTGCCACCAGGCGCGCCAGCGGATCGGCGATGGCCGCCAGCGTCCCTTTGCCCTGGGCGACGGCACGGTGCTGTTCCGGCAGCAGCGCCACATCCAAGCCCTGCCATTGGCCGCCCAGATAGCTGGCGTAAGCCCGCTCGGCTGGCGTGGCATCCTGGGCCAGTGCTGCAAAGCGCGGGCAATCGTCAAACTCCAGGCTGGCCACGCGCGTGGCACAGGCCACAAGTTCTGCGTGTGCGACCAGATCGGGACGGCCGGTACTGGCTACTTCGCTGCGCGCGCGGGCAAACTCGGTGGCCGCGATGGCACTGTCGCCCTTCAGGTAAGCGTCGCTGTAGGCGCCCAGGGCGGAGCCGGCGTTGGCCTTCCAGTCCGGCTGCGGCGGTTGATTGCCACATGCGGCAAGCAGCGCCGCCAGCACGCATAGTGTGGTCAGGGTCTTCATGGCAGCTTGAGCTCCGTTTCACTGGCAAAGGGCCACTTGCGGTTGATTTCATCGATCAGGCGCGTCACCTTGCGCAAGCTGGCGTCCACTTCGGCGCGCAGCACGCTCAGGTCCTTGGTGGCCTTGTTGGCGTTACCTGCCACGGCTTGCGCCTCCACCAGCACCGCGTCCACCTTTTTCAGACTGGCGCTGGCATCCTTGAGCACCACATTCAACTGGCGAATGGCCGCCTGCGCGTCGTCCATCACGCCTTCTTTGCCAAACACGCGCCGGTCCGCTTTCAGAATCAGGGCATCGACATGCTCCAGCGTTTGCAGCAGCTTGCGCGCTTCCGCCTCGCTGCCCAGCGCACCGCCCAGCAAACCGTATTTGCCGCCGAAGCGGCCAGTGGCAGCTTCGATATTGGCCAGGCTGTTGTTGATGGACGAGTCGCTGCGCGTCATGTTGTCCAGATTTTCCAGCAAGGCGCGGGCACTCGCCACCAGCTTGGGAATCTCGGCTGCGGTATCGCCCGCAAGTACCGTGCGCGAGGCATTATCTTCCAAAGGCGGATCGGTCAGGATGCCCGAGTAGGCGCGAATGCGCGTCTCGCCCACCATGCTCTTTTCCATCGTGAACACGCTCGACTGGCGCAGCCATTTGGCGTCCTTGCGCGGCACGTCGACCAGAATGCGCGCCTTGCCGTCTGCGGCCAGCTCGACGCGCTGCACGCGCCCGATCGGAAAACCCGAGAACGTCATGTCCATGCCGGGAATGACGCCTTCGGAATTGTCAGCGATGAGCACCAGGCGCTGGGTGCTCTCGAACACACCCCGCGCATACATCACGTACAGCAGGAACGCGGCAATCAGGGCCGCCATCAGCACCAGCAGAATGACCGCCTTGGTCTCGACATGGGCTACCGGTTCGGACGGCAGATCGGCTTCAGTCATGGACACTTCCTGTTCAAATGTATTTGACGGCCAGCGAGGCCGCCTCGATCACCAGCAGCACAAACAGCAAACGCACCGCGCCTGGCTGCACGGTCGACGTAGGACGCAGGCCGGTACGGTGGGTTTCCAGGATGGCTGCGGTTGGAATCACCGCCACCGCCAGCCCAAACAAGATGGTCTTGAGCGCGAAGCCGGTGGTTACCACCGGGTCGAAGATGCGGCCGACCGTGCGCGTGTAGTCGACCAGGCCCCATGGCGAGCCGCCGTACACGCTGATGTAGGCCAGCACCAGCACGATCACGCTGCTGACCATGGCCAGGCTCAGGACCGCGAACGCATTTGAAATCACTTGCGGAACCAGATCGGCGCGCAAGCGGTTCTGCGCTTCGCGCGATCGGTCCGGCGAGGCGGCAGCGGCAACGGCCAGCGCGTCGCCGGCGTTGAAGGCCAGGCCGGCGCGCAAGGCCACAAACATGGCGGCAGTGAGGGGGATCAGTTCCAGCACCAGCACGCGCACCACCATTTCAAGGGCATAGGCGGACAAACCGTAACTGCGCGCCGTGACCACCACGATGCGGATGATGACCAGGCTGACCAGTGCTGACAGCAGTGTGAACCAGGGCAGCACTTGCCAGGTGCTGGTGTAGATGTAGTGGGACGTGGCGATCCGGTTGCGCCGGTTGTAGGTGGACGGCGAGAATGCCATCACGATGGCGATGGCGCCCAGGTGGGTCAAATACCACCAGCTGGCCAGGTAGCGCCACAGGAGCGGGCCCCAGCGCGAGGGTTTGGTGGTGAGGAAGCTGTTCATTGTTGGAGGCTGAGCATCGGTGCCATAGGCCCCCGCCTGCGCGAGGGCGATGTAACACTGGCGCGCAACCGAGGGGATGCGAACGACGGAAAACCACTACATCGTCCTCGCGCAGGCGGGGACCCATACCACCTCGGCTCAGTCATTGTCGCCTCGCCTCCTGCACGCCCGTCACTTCCATGATCGCCAGCAGGGCCTTCTGCAGCTGCGCGGTCGATCCAATTTCGGCCGTAAAGGTCATGCGCGCCTGCCCCTTCGCACTTTGCGTATTCACGCCGATCACATTGATCTTTTCGCGCGAAAAAACTTCAGAGATATCGCGCAGCAGACCCTGACGGTCGCCCGCCAGAATAAACAAATCAACCGGATACACCGTATCCTGCCCGGTACGCCCCCAGTCGGTATGAATCACGCGCTCGGGTGCCTTGGCCCGCATCTCGGCAAAATTCTTGCAGGTGGCGCGATGAATCGACACCCCTTTGCCGCGCGTGACAAAACCGACGATGCCGTCCGGCGGCGCCGGCTTGCAGCACTTGGCCAGCGCCGTCATCAAGCCATCGGTGCCCACGACCAGCACACCCGACTTGGCGCCCTGCTCCACGCTGGACGCCCGGCTCTTGTTGACCACGGCCGCGTCTTCCACGGGCGCCACTTCACCGGTATCGTGCAGCGCCTGCTCCACGTGGCGCAGGCTGAATTCTTCCTTGCCGACCGAGATGAACAGATCGTCCACCTTGGCAAAGCCCAGCTTGTGCGCCAGCGATTCCAGATTCACCGCCGTCTTGCCTTCGCGCTGCAGCGATTTTTCCACCATTGCGCGGCCATGGGCCAGCGTTTCTTCCAGGTCGATGGCATGGAACCAGGCGCGCACCTTGGAGCGGGTGCGGGTGCTGACCGTATAGCCGGCGCCAAGCCAGTCGCGCGACGGACCAGCGGTACCGGGCGCGCCCTTGGCGGTAATGATCTCGCAGGTCTGGCCACTTTTCAGTGGTGTATTGAGCGGCACCATCACGCCGTCCACACGCGCGCCACGGCAGCGGTGCCCCACTTCACTGTGCAGGTGGTAGGCAAAGTCGATCGGCGTCGCGCCCACCGGCAGCTCCAGCACGCGCGCCTGCGGCGTCAGCACGAAGATGCGGTCGTCCAGGGATGCGGACTTGAGCTTCTCCACCCATTCGCGCTGGGTTTCTTCCTGACTGACGACGGCGTCGGCCACGTCGGTTTTCCAGGCCAGCAGCTGGCGCAGCCAGGCGATCTTTTCGTCGTACTTCTGGCCCTTGAAGTTGGAACCGCCTTCTTCCTTGTAACGCCAGTGGGCCGCAATCCCGTATTCGGCAAAATTGTGCATTTCCTGGGTGCGGATCTGCACTTCCAGCGGCCGCCCGTCTTCGGCCATCACCACGGTGTGCAGCGACTGGTAGCCGTTTGGTTTGGGCCGCGAAATGTAATCGTCGAACTCTTTCGGAATCGGGGTCCAGATATTGTGCACCACGCCCAGCACCGTGTAGCAGGTTTTGTCATCAGCCACAATCACGCGGAAGGCGCGTACGTCATACAGCTCCGAGAAATCGAGCTCCTTGCCGCGCATCTTGTTCCAGATGCTGTAGATGTGCTTGGGCCGGCCAAATACCTCCGCCTTGATGCCCGCCTCGGCCAGTTCGCGCTGCAAACGCTCGATCGAGGTCTGCACAAAGCCTTCGCGCATCATGCGCTTTTCTTCGAGCATCTTGGCGATGCGCTTGTAGGTGTCCGGTTCGATGAAGCGGAACGACAAGTCTTCCAGCTCCCACTTGAGCTGCCAGATCCCCAATCGGTTGGCCAGCGGCGCGTACAGCTCCAGCGTTTCGCGCCCATAAGCCTGGGTCAGGTCGTTAAACAGCTTCAGGTCGGCAAAATAGCGCAGCGTGGTCACGCACGATGCCAGCCGCACCAGCACCACGCGCATGTCGCTGGCCATGGCCAGCAGCATCTTGCGCAGCGTTTCGACCTGGGCCACGGCTTGCTGGGCCGCGTTCTTGCCGCGCCCTGCCGTCTCTTTACCGACCGTCATGTCGCGCAGGCGAATCAGCTGGCGCACGCCAGTCACCAGATCGGTCGCTTCCTTGCCTACCCGCGCCTCCAGTCCCAGTACTGCCTTGGGGTCGAGGACGGTGAGCTCGAACATCAGCCCGGCGATGCGGGTTTCGGCGTCAGTGCGCAAAAAGGCTAGCGTGCCGGCCACGCCGACGGCGAAGTCGAGCGCGTTCTGGCCCGAGGTACAGACCTTGTCCTGGTAAGCCTGGCTCGCGTAGTCAAGCGCAGCCTCGACCCGGGCGGCATCTTCGGCGCCCAGCCCCTGGACCAGCTGACTGGTCGCGCTCCCCAGCGCGGCAATGGAAACCATACCGTGGCTAGCGCAAGGCGGCGGTGACGATGACTTCGACCAGGCAGGCCGGATCGGCCAGCTTCGATTCGACGGTGGCGCGCGGCGGCGTGTGGCCCGATGCGACCCAGTCATCCCACACCACATTCATGCCGGCAAAGTGGGCCATGTCGGCAATAAAAATCTGGCACATTAAGATGCAACTTTTGTCGCTGCCGGCCTCGGCCAGCAAACGGTCGACGTGGCCCAGCACTTCGCGCATCTGCCCTTCAATGTCGGCACTGGTGTCTTCGGCGATCTGGCCGGCCAGGTACACCGTGCCGTTATGAATGGCCACTTCCGATAAGCGTTTTCCTACGTGCAGTCTTGTAATTTCCATGGTGGTTCCGTGTCTGATAAAGAGCGGCGCTTAGCCGATCAGGAATTGTCGTGCGATGGCGATCTGGTCTTCGTTGAGGAAGGTGGGCGCATGGCCCACGTTCGCAATTTCGATCAACTGCGCCTTGGGTCCGCGCGCGGCCATGGCCTGGGCGGTTTCGCGCGAGAGCAGATCGGAATTGGCGCCGCGAATGAGCAAGGTCGGGCAGCGGATCGCATCGTAAATCGCCCACAACGCGGCCTCGTCGGCCTTGCTGCTCTCGGGCGTGGTATTTTTGAAGGGCACCGCCAGGCCCATGTCGTAATGGCGTACCCACTGGCCATCCGGCTGCTGGCGCAGCACGTCGCTGGCCAGCTTGTTCCATTGCTCATCGGTATGCTCGCCGAAGGAAAGGGACACTTCGCGCACAAAGCGCGCCGCCGCATCGAAGTCCGGGAAGCGCAATTCCTGGCCGATGTAATCGCCAATGCGCAGCAAGGCCGCCGGATCGAGCGTGGGGCCGATGTCGTTGAGCACCAGTTTGCGCACCGGACTGCCCGGCAGTGATGCCAGCGCCATGCCGATCAAACCGCCCATCGAGGTGCCGAACCAGTCGATCTGCGCAGAAGCATTGTGCGCCGTTACCCGTGCAATCAGGGTCACCATGTCGCTAACATACTGGGGCACGCTGTACAGGCGCGGGTCGAGCAGCTTGCCCGAGCGGCCGCGGCCGACCACATCGGGACAGATCACCCGATAGTTGCCCGCCAGCGCGCGTGCCAGCGCATCGAAGTCGTCGCCGACCCGCGTCACGCCGTGCACGCAAATGAGAATGTTCGGGTTGTCTGCCGCGCCCCATTCCTTGTACGACATTGAATGCAGGCCGGTTGGAGAGCAGCACTGGACGGATTTAATACTCGCTTCGGTCATGCCGACTCCAAATTCAAATATGTGTTTCAATCTTTACCGTGTTTAGAATTCTACATCATCACCCACTAACCTTTCCGACAGAGGACACAATGAAAACTTCCATGCTGAGCGGCAAAACAGCTCTCGTCACGGGCTCGACCTCGGGCATTGGCCTGGGCATTGCCCGCGCGCTGGCCCAGCAAGGCGCCAACCTCGTCTTCAATGGATTTGGCGATGCGCAGCAGATTGAAAAGCTCTACACCGACATTGGCAAGGAATTCGATGTCCAGACCGCGTATCACAACGCCGACATGTCCAAGCCGGACGAAATTGCCGCGATGATGCAGTTTGCCGATGCCAAATTTGGCGGGGTTGACGTCCTGGTCAACAATGCCGGCATCCAGCATGTGGCCAATATCGAAGATTTCCCGGTCGAGAAATGGGATGCCATCATCGCCATCAACCTTACCTCCGCCTTTCACACCTCACGCCTGGCCCTGCCCGGCATGCAGAAAAAGAACTGGGGCCGCATCATCAATCTGGCGTCGGTGCACGGCCTGGTCGGCTCGGCGCAGAAATCGGCCTACGTGGCGGCCAAGCATGGCCTGGTCGGCTTCACCAAGGTGACGGCACTGGAAAACGCCCACACTGGCGTGACCTGCAATGCCATCTGCCCAGGCTGGGTGCTGACGCCGCTGGTGCAAAAACAGGTCGACGACCGCGCCGCCAAGGAAGGCTTGAGCAACGAGGACGCCAAAAAAGCGCTGCTGTCGGAGAAACAGCCGTCCGGTGAATTCGTGACCCCCGAGGAACTGGGCGCCCTGGCGGTCTTCTTCTGCAGCCCGGCTGGCGACCAGGTGCGCGGCGTGGCGTGGAATATGGATGGCGGCTGGGCCGCGCAGTAAGCGGAAGGGGATCGATGCCCGCCCGCATCGGTCCCGCGCATGTCTTCTTACGGTCAAATCCTACCCACTGCGGATATCCACAATAGATTACGCGGTCTAATTGAACAATGATGGAAGGATTCCAACACCGGCCGGAGACACCGCCATGACCAAGAAACCGTTCTACAAAATCCTGTACGTTCAGGTCCTGTTCGCCATCTTCTGTGGCATTCTGCTGGGCGTGTTTTACCCCAAGCTGGGGGTGGACATGAAACCGCTGGGCGACGGCTTCATCAAACTGATCAAAATGATCATTGCGCCAGTCATCTTTTGCACGGTCGTCTCGGGCATTGCCGGCATGCAGGACATGAAAAAAATCGGCCGCGTGGGCGGCAAGGCCCTGCTCTACTTTGAGGTCGTGTCCACCTTTGCCCTGGCCATTGGCCTGGTGGTGGCCAACCTGGTGCGCCCGGGCGACGGCTTCAATGCCAACCCGGCCACCCTCGACACCAAGGCCATTGCCGAATACACGGCCAAGGCGCATTCGCAAAGCACGGTCGACTTCCTGCTCAACATCATTCCGACCACCGTGGTCGACGCCTTTGCCAAGGGCGATATATTGCAAGTGCTGTTGTTTGCGATCCTGTTCGGCTTTGCGCTCTCGCTGCTGGGTGAACGCGGCCGCCCCGTCACCAAGCTGATTGACGACCTGTCGCATGTGATTTTCGGGGTGGTCGGCATTGTCATGAAGGCGGCGCCGATCGGTGCGTTCGGCGCCATGGCATTCACGATTGGCAAATTCGGCCTGGCATCGCTGCTGCCGCTGGCCAAGCTGATGGGCTCGTTCTACCTTACCTGCGGCCTGTTCGTGGTCGTGGTGCTGGGCACCATTGCCTGGCTGACGGGCTTCAATATCTTCCGCTTCATCTCGTACATCAAGGAAGAATTACTCATCGTGCTGGGCACCAGCTCGTCGGAAAGCGCGCTGCCGGCCTTGATGCGCAAACTCGAAAAGCTCGGCTGCTCCAAACCCGTGGTCGGCCTGGTGGTGCCGACCGGCTACTCGTTCAATCTCGATGGCACCAACATCTACATGACCATGGCCGCCCTGTTCGTGGCCCAGGCCACCAATACCGAGTTGACGCTGATGCAGGAACTGACCATTCTGGGCGTGGCCATGCTCACCTCCAAGGGAGCCTCGGGCATTACCGGGGCCGGCTTCATCACCCTGGCGGCCACGCTGGCAGTGGTGCCCACCATCCCCGTGGCCGGCATGGCGCTGATTCTCGGCATCGACCGCTTCATGAGCGAATGCCGCGCGCTGACCAACTTCATCGGCAATGGCGTGGCCACCGTGGTGGTGTCGCATTGGGAGAAAGAGCTCAACCACGAGCGCCTGCAATCGGAACTGCGCCACCCCACCCATCTGGAAGACGACCGCGAACTGTATCCGGTTCGTAAGGCAGCCTGATCCGCAGGTTGACGGGCAAATGTAGATGCGCTGGCAGCTACAACGTAGGTGAAACCACGAAAATGAAGCGACGTCGCCCTCGCGAAGGCGGGGGCCTATTCCATTTCTCCGGATTCGGATCCATGGAATAGCCCCCCGCCTTCGCGAGGGCGACCACGCTCTTACCCTAGCGCAGCCGGTAGATCACGCTGACCGGCTGCGCCATTTTCAGCAAGGTGACCGCCAGCAGATCGGCACGGCTGGCCGGCTCGCTCTTGCTGCCACTGTAGCGGCCGAAGTCGCCCGGGGCCAGATTCATGGCCCGCGACAGATTTTTCATTTCCCCACTACTGATTGCACTGACCGGACCCAGCTTGCGCCCTGCGGCCGCTGCCATTGCCTCGGCCTTGCGGCGTGCCGCGGCCACCGCCTCGCGCATCAAGTCCCCTTCCACGCGGGCCCGCTCAGCGGTGTCAAACACGGTCATGAAGCCATCCAGATTGGGCTTGTCCAGCAGCGGCCCCACCACGGCGCGCCACTTGGCCAGGTTGCGTACGATCAGCTTGACGCCACAGCGGATCTCGTAGCTGGGGGCCTCGGCGCTGCCATCCTTGACGATCTCCTTGCGCAAGTCGCGCACTTCCACGTCATCCGGCCCAATGCCGTTCTCGTCCATGAGGGCGCGGATCTCGGCGACACGCGCCTGCACCTGGGCCACCGCCAATGCCGGGTCCGCGTCGCGCGCGGCGATTTCAAAGTCAATCTCGCCCTGATCAGGCAAGACCGTAGCGCTGCCGACCCCATCGGCGTGAATGAAGGGATAGGCTGGCAGATCGGCAGCCAGCGCCGCAGCGGCCGGCATGGCGCAGAACAAGGCGAACAGGACAAGCTTGAACATGATGGCTCCAATATAGACAATATTGTCTATATTAAGTCGTGCGCAGCGATCAGGCAAGGCATCATTAAAACCCCGTGCACGGGTTTAGTTAGACATCGCGGTCTAGTTCCGCTACCCTAGTCAGACCCGGATTCTTCTACCTGACCCATGTCCAAAAGCCCTGCCCCACCCAAACCCACCGCCGCTGAACTCGATTTGCTGCAGGTACTGTGGCCTCTGGGCGCCGCCACAGCCAAGCAAGTGCACCAGCAAATGTGCAAGGAGCGGCCCGAGGTGACCTACGCCACCGTCCTGCGCCTGATGCAGATCATGCACACCAAGGGCTTGCTGATTCGCGACGAGAGCGAGCGATCGCACGTGTACGCGCCCGCCCAGGCCCAGGACTCCCTGCAGACCGGGCTGCTCAAGGACTTGATTCAGAAAGCCTTTGCCGGCTCGGCCAAGGCGCTGGTGCTGGCCGCCCTCAAGAGCGGCATTTCCAAGAGTGAGCGCGAAGAAATCGAAAAGCTGCTCCAGCAAGGGGATCAACCCAAATGAACGCGCCCCTGATCGACAGCATCGGCTGGACGCTGCTGCATTTTGTCTGGCAAGGCGCCGTGATCGGCCTGGCCAGTGCCGTGGCGCTGGCCGCCTTGCGCCGGGCCGGTCCGGGCGCACGCTACCTGGTCGCGTGCGCCGGCCTGCTCACTTGTCTGCTGTGGCCCGCGGCCGAACTGACACTGCGCCTGAGCGCCGGCAGCGAAGCCGTCCCGCTGATGCGGTTTACCGACGCCATGCTGGTCAACACGGTCAATGGCGCTTCCGGTGGCTTGCTGGCCCTGCTGCAGGCTTCGCTCCCACTGATCGTCGGCTTCTGGGCCGTCTGCGCCGCCGTGCTGGCACTGCGCATGGCGCTTGGTCTGGCATGGATCGGCCACACCGCAGCGCGCCAGCGCACCGATGCGCACTGGCAGGCATGCGCCAGCGGCATTGCGGCTGCCTTCAAGGTCACGCGCCCGGTGCGCCTGTACGTGGTCGAGCGCCTCGCCAGTCCGCTCACGGTTGGCTGGTGGCGCCCGGTGGTGCTGCTGCCGGCGGCACTGGTGTCGGGCATGCCGCCCGAGCTGCTCACGGCCTTGCTGGCGCACGAGATGGCGCACATCAAACGCTACGATTACCTGGTCAACCTGGGCCAGAACGTGATTGAAACAGTGCTGTTCTATCATCCGGCGGTGTGGTGGCTATCAGGCCGCGTGCGCGACGAGCGCGAACAGATCGCCGACGATCTGGCGGCCCGCCACACGGGCCAGCCGCGCCAGCTCGCGCAAGCCTTGTCCGAACTCGAACGCCTGCAATTTGCAGGCAGCCAGCTCACGGTGGCAGCCAGCGGCGGCGCGCTGCTCACGCGTGTGCGGCGCCTGCTGCAACCAGATACCCAGGCGCGCAGCTGGAAAGCGGGCTTGCCCTTGCTGGTATGTGCGCTGGCATGCGCCGGGATGTATGCCCATGCGGCAGCGCGCGTGCCGGCGCTGGAACGTCTGATTGTGGACCACACTGCCGTGGCCGATTTCTCCAGCTGCGCCAAACCGCGCTATCCGGTCAGCGCTATCGCCGAGAACCGCACCGGCACCGTGACGCTGGGCTTCGAGATCGGCCCCGATGGCCGCGTGGCCGAGTCGCGCGTTGCTGCCTCCAGCGGCCACGCCGACCTGGATGCGGCGGCGCGCAGCGCCATTGCCCTGTGCAAGTTTGTGCCGGCAGTGCGCGCCGGGCAGCCGGTGCGCTCCGTCATGAAGATGGAGTATGTCTGGGTGCTGGAATAGAAATAAATGTCTGGACGCGCGAAATTATCTAGACAATAGTGTCTAGACAAACTATTCTACATACTCCAACACCAACACAATGGAGATGTAGATGAGCATGACAAAATCGCTGCTACTGGCAGGCGCCGCCCTGTTGTTGAGCACGGGCGCACTGGCCGCAACCGACAAGCCAGCAGTGGTCAACTTTACCAGCTGCGCCAAGCCGGTCTACCCGGCGGACGCCCTCGCCGCCAACCGCACGGGGACGGTCACGCTGAAGTTTTTGATTGGCACCGATGGCGCCGTGGTTGATACCGGCGTGGCCAAGTCCAGCGGCCACGCAGACCTGGATGAAGCGGCGCGCACGGCCATCAAGCTGTGCAAGTTCTCGCCCGCAGTCAAGAAAGGCAAACCTGTGCAGGAGTGGATGCACATGCAGTATGTGTGGACGCTGCAGTAATGCATTGACTCGGGCTCATCATCGAGCCCGAGTTGGAAAAACCTTGCCGGCTTAGAAGGCGGACACGTCCAGCGGCGCACCCGTGGCTGCAAGCACCTCGGTGGGCTTGACACCGGGCGCCAGTTCAATCAGCTTCAAACCGGCCGGGGTCACTTCAATCACGCCCAGGTCGGTGATGATCAGGTCGACCACGCCCACCCCGGTCAGCGGCAGATCGCATTGCTTCAGGATCTTGTGCGAGGTGGTGCCATCCTTGGCGGTGGCCACATGCTCCATCACCACCACCACGCGGCGCACACCGGCCACCAGATCCATGGCCCCGCCCATGCCCTTGACCATTTTGCCTGGAATCATCCAGTTGGCCAGGTCGCCCTGCGCCGACACTTGCATCGCGCCCAGAATGGCCAGGTTGATCTTGCCGCCGCGGATCATGCCGAAGGAATCGGCCGAGCTGAAGTAGGCCGCGCCGGGCAAGGCCGTGACGGTCTGCTTGCCTGCATTGATCAGATCGGCATCGACTTCCGCCTCGGTCGGGAACGGGCCGATGCCAAGCAAGCCGTTTTCAGACTGCAAAAATACTTCGATATCCTTGGGCACGTAATTGGCCACCAGGGTGGGCAAGCCAATGCCCAGATTCACATAAAAGCCGTCTTGCAGCTCTTTTGCCGCGCGCGCGGCCATTTCGTCACGAGTCCATGCCATGTTTTTCTCCGGTTGATCTTAGTTGGCCCGCACGGTGCGCTGTTCAATGCGCTTTTCCGGCGTGGCGTTGACGACGATGCGGTGCACGAAAATGCTTGGGGTGTGCACTTGGTCCGGATCGATCTCGCCCACTTCGACCAGCTTTTCCACTTCCACGATGGTGATCTTGCCTGCCATCGCCACATTCGGATTGAAATTGCGCGCGGTTTTGCGGTACACCAGATTGCCTGCGCGGTCGGCCATATAGGCCTTAACCAGGGCCACATCGGCCACCAGAGCGCGTTCCATGACGTATTGTTCGCCATCGAATTCGCGCACTTCCTTGCCTTCCGCGACGATGGTGCCCACGCCGGTCCGGGTAAAGAAGGCAGGAATGCCGGCACCGCCGGCGCGCAGTTTTTCCGCCAGCGTGCCTTGCGGCGTGAATTCCAGTTCGAGTTCGCCTGCCAGGTACTGGCGCGCAAACTCCTTGTTTTCGCCGACGTAGGACGAGATCATTTTCTTGATCTGGCGCGTGGTGAGCAGCTGGCCCAGGCCGAAATCGTCCACGCCCGCATTGTTCGAAATGGCGGTCAGGCCTTTGACGCCGGAGTTGCGCAGTGCCAGGATGAGCGCCTCGGGAATGCCGCACAGGCCGAAGCCCCCCACGGCAATGGTCTGGCCATCGGCCACGATACCGGCCAGCGCCGCTGCCGCGTCGGGATAAACTTTGTTCATACTGTCCCTTTTATAGTGTGAGCGCGATGCGCTCGTTTCTGTACTGCCAAGTGGATTCTCAGCATAAAATACGCCAGCCAAAAGCACAATACCGTAGAAATACCGGTCATCTCCTTTTATCTGAACCAATGAATCTGGATCAAATGAGCGCAGCCCCCGCAATCGATTTTGAAATGATCTTCCGTCACGCGCCGGTTGGCATGTGCATCTCGGTCAATCGCGTGATTCAGTCCTGCAATGAGGCGGTCAGCGCCATGTTTGGCTACGCGCACGGAGCGCTCGACGGGCAATCGTTCCAGGTGCTGTACCCGACCATCGACGAGTTTCTGCGCACCGGCGACCGCATCATTCCCGTCATGAACGCGCGCGGCGTGTATTCGGACGAGCGGATCATGCGCCGCGCCAATGGCGAACTGTTCTGGTGCCATGTCAGCGGGCGCGCCATTGACGCGCGCGATCCCCTCGGGGCCGGTGTATGGACGTTTGAAGATGTGAGCGAAAAACGCCCGGTCACCGCCGAGCTGACGCCACGTGAACGGGAAATTGCCGCGTTTCTGGTGGAAGGCAAAACCAGCAAGGTGATTGCGCGTGAAACCGGCCTCAGCCCGCGCACGGTGGAAATGCATCGGGCCAAGCTGATGCGCAAGTTTGCAGCAGCCACCTCGTCCGAGCTGGTGCACAAACTGATGGGGGTGAACCGCTAGCGCGTGCGCACCTGCTGCGCATGCACCATGCGCAGCAGCAAGCGGTGACCAATCCGATTGGTCCAGTTGAAATTGTTCTGCAATACCACCACCGCCATCCTGCTTTCGACATCCATGCCGATATAGGCGGTGTAGCCGGCCACCAGGCCAATCTGGTAAGTGATCTTGCGCCCTTCAATCTCGTCCACAATCCAGGCGGTGGCGGCGGCCTCTTGCGGGCGCGCGAACTGGACCTGCAAACTGTTGCGCAAGGCCCGGTCGCGCAGGGCATCCGCGCCCGGGTACAGATGGGCGCGCGCATAAGCAAGCAGGTCATGTGCATTCGAGTACAGCGCCGCCGAGCCGCTCATCACGTCTGTAAATTCCCAATCGGGCACTGGCTGGCCACGCCGGATCATTTTGGGCTGGTCGCCCGCGTGGCCGCGCGCACGCGTGGCATAACCGGGCAAGGCCGCTGGCACATAGCCGGTATGGTCCAGCTGCAGCGGTGTGAGGATCTTCTGATGCACCAGCGCATCGATGCGCTGCCCGGAGCGCAGCTCCAGGATGGCGCCCAGAATGCCGTAACCAATGTTCGAATACTGCGGCCGTGCTTCGCCGCTTTTCTTGAAGGTGGCCAGATAGTTGAGCAAATAATCGCGGTCAAAATGGCGGTAGAAGCTCTTGCCGGTGAACAGGTATTCGATGAAATAGCGCAGCGTTTCGGGCGTGAATGGCTGGCGCGGCAAACCCGAGGTATGGGTCACCAGCTGGCGCAGGGTGATGCGGCGCGCATCGTCGCTCAGCTTGACGTGCGCGGGCAACAGTGTCGCCAGGGTCTCGTCCCAACCCAGGGCACCTTCTTCCACCAGGATCGCGGTCGTACCGCCGAGAAAACCCTTGCTCAGTGAACCAATGGCAAACAAGGTATCGCCGTCCGGACGGTTGCCTCCTTGCGCCGTCACACCGTAGCCGAAATACTGTGCCTGCCCGTCCGCAGCCAGCACGCCCACCACCAGGCCGGTGTTTTCACCACGCTCGATCAAGGGTTGTGCCAGCCCGTCGACTTCCGCTTTCAGGTCGCTAGAAGCGGCCAGACGCTGCGCCGGCGCGGCGTCGGTGTCGAGCTCCATGCGCGACAGGGTGCCGCAAGCGCCAAGCGCTGCGCACAACATAGTTGCCAAAAGCAGACGGCAGATCGGAAGCAAGTGCGGCATGGTCGGGAAAACGAGGGGGAAGAAAAAGGCGTCAGCAGGCGGAAGACAGCGCAGGGCCGGATTATATCAATAAATTGACACGGAGAAACTAAACTTTCATAATGATATTAGGTTGAAATGTTGCATATTGTGAAAGAATCAATTATTCTTCAATGCAGTTCCTTTTTCAAGTTCCTTTACAGCGAGATCCCATGAAACGTGTCACTCCCCTGCTTACTGCCCTGCTGGCATCCGTGCTGGTCTCCACCGCCGCCCTGGCTGCCACCGTGCGCAACGCCGACGTCATCAAGCTGCTGGAAGCGGGCATGCCCGAAGAAGTTGTACTGCAAGCCATCGCCAATGGCACACCGAAGTTCGATACCTCGACCGACGCCCTGATCGCCCTCAAGGCCAAGGGTGCTACCCCGGCCATTCTGAGTGCGATGCTGCGTCCGGCAGGCGCCACTGCCGCCCCGGCAGCCAGCGCTGGCAAGCAAAGCGCGCCAAGTCAGCAGCGCAAAGCCAGCAACAGCGGCTACAACCCCGAGGAAGTGACCCTGATTGTCAACGGCCAGCCGCAGATCATGTCGTACATCATCCCGCAAACCCGCACTGCCGCCCGTGCCCTCGGCTTTGGCGGCATGGCCAGTTATGCCAGCCTGAGCGGCAAGGCTGCGCAGCGCCGCCTGGCCTCGAACACCCCGGAATTCATCGTCTCGGTGCCAAAGAACGCCCAGGCCGACAATTACCTCACCCTGGCCAATTTCGCCGTGCGCAATAACGACACGCGTGAAGTGATGACTGGCGGCGGCTACATGAGTTATTCGAGCGGCATCAACAAGAGCCGGGTCGTGAAGGTCACCACCACCGCCCTGCCCGACCAGTCAGGCGCGCGCGAAGGCTTCATCCTGTACAAGATCACACCGGAAGCGCCGCTCAAGGCCGGCGAATACGCGCTGGTGCTGTACACGGGCGAAATGCGCACTGCCGGCTTCTTCGCCCAGGCTGCCAACAGCTACTTCGACTTCGGCGTCGACTGATCGAACAAGCAGCGCGGCAGCAGCGCCGGCACCTGTGCCAGCGCGCTGCTGCTGCAGACGGCAATGGCCAGCGCGGCCGTGTCCAGTGCAACGACATGCTGCGCAGGGGACGGGCCCAGCTTGATGCGCGCTTCCTGTGCGCACCACATGGCGTAAAAGTCGCGCAGCCGGCTCGCTTCGGGGCGGGCCGCCAGCCACGCGCATGCTTGCGCATCGAAGGCCTGCGCCGCCAGAGCGCCAATGTCGCGCGCTGGATCAAGCACTTCAATATCGAGTCCCAGTTTGCATTCCAGGCTGGCCGTGCAGGCCACCCAGGGGCCGCTGTGCGCAATGCTCAAGCCAATGGCGGCAGCGTCGGGATGGTCCAGCTGCGGGGCCGCGCCCGGGCGCTCCTGCAAGACCACGCGCTCGGGCGCCAGGTTCAGCATCTGCCCCAGCATCTGGCGCAGCAGCACCCGTCCGATCAGGAACTGGCGGCGCCGCGCCTGGCGCACAAAGGCACGGTAGCGCGCCTGCTCGCCAGCACTGAGCCAGTGGGTGAAGCCGGCCAGCCGGGCGTCATCGAGCGGCGCCCCGTCAACCAGCCATACCTGGGGCGCTAGCGCCATTGTTTGAAGATCAGCGAGGTATTGATGCCACCAAAGGCGAAGTTATTCGACATGACGTAGTCGCACGCGATGTGGCGCCCTTCGCCGCGAATGTAATCGAGCTGGCCGCAGCGCGCATCCGGCTCGTTCAAATTGAGCGTTGGTGCAAACCAGCCTTCGCGCATCATCTCGATGCTGATCCACGCTTCCAGCGCGCCACAGGCGCCCAGCGTGTGCCCCATATAGCTTTTCAGTGAACTGATCGGCATGGCCGGGCCAAACAGCTGCGCCGTGGCGTTGGTCTCGGCAATGTCGCCCTGTTCGGTGGCAGTGCCGTGCGCGTTGATGTAGCCAATGTCCGACGGCGCCAGGCCGGCGTCGTCCAGGGCCAGTTGCATGGCGCCCTGCATGGTCGCCGCGTTTGGCTGGGTCACGTGACAGCCGTCGCTGTTGGTGCCAAAGCCCACCAGTTCGGCGTGAATGGTGGCGCCGCGTGCCAGCGCATGCTCCAGCTCCTCCAAAATCAGGGCGCCGGCGCCCTCGCCGATCACCAGGCCGTCGCGACTGCCGTCAAAGGGGCGCGGGCTGGTGTGCGGCGCATCGTTCATGACGCTGGTGGCAAACAGGGTGTCAAACACCGCCGCTTCGGTCGCGCACAGCTCCTCGGCGCCGCCGGCGATCATGGCCAGCTGGCGCCCGCTCTTGATGGCTTCATAGGCGTAGCCGATACCCTGGCTGCCCGAGGTGCAGGCCGACGAGGTGGTGATCACGCGTCCGGTCAGGCCGAAGAACACACCGATATTGACCGGCGCCGTGTGCGCCATCATCTTGATGTAGGTGGTGGCATTGATGCCGCGCGTGGTGCGTTCCTGCAGCATGTGGCCAAAGTCGGCCATGGCGCTGGTGGTGCCGGCCGACGAGCCATAGGAAATGCCCATCTTGCCGCTCTTGACCAGCGGATGGTCCAGCAGGCCGGCATGCTGCAGCGCCATTTCGCTGGCGCGGGTCGCCATCAGGGCCACCCGGCCCATGCTGCGGATGGCCTTGCGGTTGAAGCGCTCACCCAGTTCGAACGGCGCGGCCGGCGCCGCCAGGTTGGTGTTCAGGCCTTCGTAGTCGGCCCACGCCGGCATGTTGACGATGGCGTTGCGGTATTCGCCCAGGCGCGTGCGGATGCTGGCCCAGTCGTTGCCGATCGGGCTGATGCCGGCCATGCCGGTGACGACGACGCGGCGGCTCATACCATGCCTCCGTTGACGGAAATGACCTGGCGCGTGACGTAGCCCGCGTCGGCACTGATCAGGAAACTGACCGCGTGCGCCACTTCGGACGGTTTGCCCACGCGCCGCGCCGGCACCATCTGCAGCGCTTCTTCCAGCGGCACATCGGCGATCATGTCGGTCTCGATCAAGCCCGGGGCCACGCAATTGACAGTGATGGCGCGCTTGGCCAGTTCCAGGGCCAGGGCCTTGGTGGCGCCGATGATGCCAGCCTTGGCAGCGCTGTAATTGACCTGCCCGCGGTTGCCCACCAGGCCAGACACCGACGCCATGGTCACGATGCGCCCGGGCTTGCGGCGCTGGACCATTGGCATGATGAGCGGATTGAGCACGTTGTAGAAGCCATCGAGATTGGTTTTCAGTACCAGGTCCCAGTCGTCGCCGCTCATGGCGGGGAAGGCGTTGTCGCGCGCCACGCCAGCATTGCACACCACGCCGTAATAGCAGCCATGCTGCTCGACGTCGGCAAGCAGGATGGCGGCCGCGCTCTCGCGTGCGCCAATGTCGAACTGCAGCACGCGGGCCTGGCGGCCCATGGCCACAATTTCGCGCGCGACCGCATCGGCCTCGTCGCGTTTGCTGTGGCAGTGGACCACAATATCGTAGCCGTCACGCGCCAGGCGCAGGGCGATGGCTTTGCCGATGCCGCGCGACGATCCGGTGACCAGGATGGTTTCGCTGTTAGTACTCATGAAAAACTCCGCTGCAAAAATTCGTTGACATTATCGGGCTCGAACACCGTGATGGTGGCGTTGGCCAGCAGCGCGCCGCTGGCGCCATCGGTGATCTTGCATTCGAACGCGGCCAGACCGTTATCACCCTGCATCGCATGCTGCACATGGACGCGCAGCACCGTGCCCAGGGCGAACAGCGGCACCCCGGCCTGGTAGCGGCGCGCGCCCAGCAAAAAGCCGACCTTGACGGTGTCGCCGCGCAGCCTGGCCTTGTGGCCCGCATGCGCGGCGATCGCCTGCGCCATGTACTCCATGCCGACCCAGGCACCAACGCCGGCGCCGTCAAAAAACACGGTGTCCGGACCAATGGTCAGTTCGGCCGTCAAGGCATCGTCGCTGGCCTCGATGACGCGCTCAAGCAAGACCATGTCGCCGCTGTGCGGCACCAGCTCTTCGATGGGCGGCCAGTTCATCGGCCTCTCCCCAGCACCAGCGCCGCGTTCGAGCCGCCGAAGGCAAATGAATTCGACAATGCCCAGGCCAGCGGGCGGCCCAGGCGGCTGCCCGTGGCGGCCACGTTCAGTGCCGGCAGTGCGCTGTCCTGTGCGCCATCCCACAGGTGGGGCGGCAGCATGCCCTCGGCATTATCGTCCTGCATGGCGATCCAGCAGAAGGCCGCTTCCAGCGCGGCGGCGGCGCCCAGCGCGTGGCCGGTGAACGGTTTGGTGGAGCTGACCGCCACGGCGCTGCCGAACAAATCGGCCACCACGCGCGACTCCATGGCGTCGTTCTGCAAGGTGGCGGTGCCGTGCAAGTTGATGTAATCGACCTGGCCCGCTGTAATGCCGGCCCGTGCCAGCGCCGCGTTGATGGCGATGCGCGCGCCGCTGCCGGCCGGGTCTGGCGCCGACATATGGTGACCGTCCGACGCTTCGCCCCAGCCGCACAGGGCCACGGCGGACGCTTCGCGCGTCATCAGGAACAGCGCGGCGCCTTCGCCGATATTGATGCCGTTGCGGTTGGCGCTGAGCGGATTGCAGCGTGCAGCACTGACCGATTCCAGGGCCGAAAAACCAGCCACGGTAAATGCGCACAGGCTATCCGCCCCGCCCGTGACAACCGCATCGCACAAGCCCATATTGATCATGCGCGCCGCGCTGGCCAGGGCCTTGGCGCCCGACGCGCAGGCGCTTGAATGCACATAGGCCGGGCCGGTGACGCCCAGTTCGCGCGCCAGCATCAGGGCCGGTGCCCCCATTTCCTGCTGCGCGTAGTGGAAGCTCTCGGGCATGCCAGCGCCCTTCACGTGTTCTGCCATGGCCGCCTCGGTCTCGGACACGCCCGAGGTACTGGTGCCGATCACGATTCCGACCCGGTGCGCGCCGTAGCGGCCAATGGCGGCGTCGACGCTGGTTCGGATCTGGGCCAGCGCGGCCAGGGCCAGCTGGTTGTTGCGGCTGCGGTCGGCCAGCACACGTTGCGACACGTCCGGCAGTGCGCTCAGCACGCGCCCCAGCGGCAGCTCGCGGCCGGGCGACCACTGGCTGGTGGGCGCAATGCCGCTCTGGCCAGCAAACAGGCGCTCGCGCACCTGGGCCACGGAGTCGCCCAGCGCGCACACGATACCGCAGTCATTGAGAAACAGCTTCATGATCCTGACTCTATTGCGCTGACTGGATGGTCAGCTTGTATTTGTAACGCAGATTGTCCATGGTGATGGTGCCGCTCCAGCGCGGCTGCGCACTGTAAGCAATGGTGGCCACCAGCTCATTGTTGAGGTACAGGCGGCGCTGCAGGCCCGCTTCTTCGATGCGCCAGCCCTCCGGCAGGCTGGCCGCGATCGCGCTCACTGGCCACAGGGTCAGCTGCATGTCTTCCAGCACATCGTCGGCGCGCACCTGCTTGGGCAACATCAGGTGGCGCCAGGACGTGAGTGCCTTGCCGTCGTAATTGATCGACAGGACGCGCTGGCCAAATGCCAGGCCGACCATCTCGATGTGCTGCGCATCGATTTCGAGCGCGGCATCGAGTTCGTCGATACGGCCATTGCGTTCCACCGTCAGATGCTGCTGCAGGCTGATCGCTTCACCCAGGCCCGCCGGCGCCAGTTTCAGGCCCAGACGCGCCAGCGGCTCCGGTTTGGTGCTGGCGCAGCCAGACAAGGCCAGCGCCAGGGCCAGCCCCATCCCTGCCACAAGATTACGCTTCATTCTCATTCCTTGCAAAAATCGGTACCACGAGCCAGGCCAGCAAGGCGCCCACCAGCATGGTCAGGCCAAAGGCGCGCAGCGCCGGGGTCTGGGACAGTCCCAGCAAACCAAATGACAGCACTGTGCTCACGGCCGACAGACCGACGGCCAGCCATGGGGTTTCGCGGTTGGCCGCGTCTTCCTGCATGAAGATGCCGTAGTCAATCCCCACGCCCAGCAGCAGCATCAGGGCCAGAATATGGAACATCTGCAGTTGCTGCCCTGCGAAACCCAGAATGGCCAGGGTGGCGATGCTGGCCACCGCGGTCGGCGCCACCACGCGCCAGGCATTGCCACGGTAGCGTGGCAGCAGCACCACGAAGACCAGCAGGTAGGCACCCAGCACCACCCAGCCCATGTACTGGCGATAGCGGCCCAGCACCGAGGAAATCTCGGCCACCTTGTCGACCCACTGCACGCCCTGCATGCCGACGGCGGCCTGTTTCAGCTGCGGCAGCGAGGCCAGACTCAGGCCCCGCACGGCCACGATGCTGGCATGCACCCCGCCCTGCTGGCCCAGCCACAGGTGGCGCCAGGGTTCGCTCGGCGGCGTGGTCAGGAACTGGTCGACGGTGAGCGCTTCGCTGTTCGATTCCAGGTGCTTGCGGGTGGCCGTGACCCACTCGGCGTCTTCGCCAATTTCGCGCGCCAGCGCCGACAGCGGGCCGCCATCGCGCAGCAGCGTATCCTGCACCAGTGCGCGCCGCGAAGCCTGCACCTGCATTGACGGGACCCAGTTGGACATGGCCTGGTAACCGCTGATGCGGCCTTCCTTGATCAGCGGGTCCAGATGCTGTTTGAGCGCCTCTTCGCGCTGCAGCACCATTTCGGGCGAACTGCCGCGCACCAGATAATACTGAACCGGCGTGGGCGCATCCAGCAGCTTGCCCAGCTTGATTTGGTCAGCCACCAACTGCTTCGGTGGCGTCTGCAGCGAACGGATGTCATCATTGACGCCCAGGCGCGACCAGCCCAGCGCTGCGAACACGGCAAACACGGCCAGCGCCGCCATCGATGTTCGGTTCATGCGCAGCCGCGGCCAGCCGGCCAGCGTGGCGCTGTAGTGGCGCGCCAGTGCGCCGTTCTTGAGCGTGCCCGGTCCGATCAGCGACGGGAACCAGCACACCACGGTCAGCCAGGCAAACACCAGGCCCAGTGCCGAAAAGGCCGCCATGTGGCGCAGACCAGGGAACGGCGTGAGCGCCAGCCCCATATAGCCGATCACCGCTGCCAGCAGGGTCAGACCCAGACCGGGCAGCAGACGGCGCATCAGCTGGGCCGAGCTCAGGGACGGATCGGCCGCGAGCCGGTTGCACAGGAAGTACAAGCCGTAATCCTGGGCCACGCCAATCAGGCTGGCGCCAAACACCAGCGTCAGCAGATGGATCTGGCCGAACATGAGCCAGCACAGCGACAGCGCCCCCAGAAAGCCGGTGCCAATCGACAGCAGGATCAGGAAAATCGGGCGCAGCGAACGGAACGAGAACCAGGTCAGCATGATGATCCCGATCAGGGAGCCGACGCCGATGGTGTGCACTTCCGTGCTGGCCTGCTTGCCTGCGGCAGCGGCGTGCAGGATCACGCCAGCCTGGATCACGTCCACCTGCGGCGCGGCTGCCTTGGCGGCGGCAGCGGCCTGCGCCAGCAGCGGGATGATGCGCGCCTGCGCCGACAGCGAAAACGCCGACGGTTTGATCGTCATTGGCATCAGCACGTACTGGGCCTTGGCGTCGCCCACAAACAGCAAGCCGTCGCGCGGGCGCACCGGGGTTTCCTGAGCACGCTCCTGGACCCAGCC
Source organism: Massilia sp. CF038 (assembly GCF_900129765.1). Classification (GTDB taxonomy): domain Bacteria; phylum Pseudomonadota; class Gammaproteobacteria; order Burkholderiales; family Burkholderiaceae_D; genus Telluria_A. Next base: position 1,762,816 of record NZ_FQWU01000001.1, on the reverse strand, counting down.
GGCAAACAGACCGAAAGGATCGTCGCGGAAGCTGCCCAGTTTGGGGCCCGAAAATGCGCTGTACAGGCCAGCCAGGGCGGTATCGGTCCAGAACTGCGGCGGCTCCATCTGCAGCTGCACTTCCTGCTTGGCCGTCAGCAGTGCCATGCGGTGCGCCTGGAATGGCGCCAGCCAGTCGGCCTGGGCCTGGTCAGTCACGCTGACCGCTTCAAACAGATCCGGATGCTTGGCCAGCACGGCGCTGTAGGCGCTGGCGGCTTTTTTCGCGTCTTCCCATTCGGGCGCGCCAGCAAGCACAATGACGCGCTGCTGGGCCGCGTCCACCATCTGGGTGAAGGAGCGCTGCAGGATCGGGTCCTGCTCCTGCACCGGCAGCAGGGCCAGGATGTCGGTGCCGGGCACGATGCGCTGGCCCAGCCACAGGTAGGCGTTATGTCCCAGCAGTGCGCACACCACCAGCGCCCAGGCCAGGGCAAGCCAAGTCTGACGCTTCAAAATAAGCTCGCCTCTTCGGCCATGATCGCGCTGTCGCCGGTCTTGATGTCGGAGAACACGATGTCAGTCTTGTCGCCGCTCGCTTCGTCAATATGGATGTTCTTGACGTAAGCGCCGCCATCGAGGGAAATCACGCCGATGGCCTTGGCCAGCGCCGGCTGGCGTGCCTTGAGCGCCACGCGCCAGCTGTTGGCCGCGGCGCTGCCGTCCACTTCGAACAACGATTCGAGTCCGGACAGTTCGCCCGACAGCAGCGAGAACAGCACGCTGTTAATCATGCGTACCGTCGGCTCCTGCTTGGCGTCCAGGCGCATGGCCACGCGCTCGCCCTGGAAGTGGACGATCTCGTCGCGCGTCAGGCGCAGCGTGTTGGGAAACGGCTTGAGGGTACGCCACAGCACGCCCTTGCCAGCCACCACGCAAAAGCGCCCTTGCGAGGCCAGCGGCTTTTTCATGCCGGCCAGCTGCTTGCTCTGGTCAAAGCGGCCGCACATGGTGCTGGGCTTGGCCAGCATGGCCTGGATGGCGGGAATCGGGGCGGTGGCGCTGGCGCCTGCACACAGCAGCGCCAGGCAGGCGCTCAATACAAGGTGTCTCATGAGGGGGTCACTCCCAGCTTCTCGAATAAAATGGCAGGCGAGACAAAACACATCTCGCCGGTGGCAATGTCGACCGCCACCTGGCTGGTGCTGGCGCGCGTGAGGCGCTTGCCGCTGGCCGCGTCGCTGATCAGGTAGTCAATCTTCAAGCGGTGCTCGTACTCGACGATCTCGGCGCGCAGCTTGATGCGCTGGCCGAACACGGCCGAACCGATGTAGCGCAGATTCATGTCAATCACCGGCCAGGCGTAACCGGAGTCTTTCATCTGGTTGTAGTTGTACGCGATCTGGTCCAGCAGCGCGCAGCGCGCCACTTCCAGATACTTGACGTAATTGCCGTGCCAGACGATCTGCATCGGATCGAGATCATAGAACTGGATCTCGATCTCGGTTTCGGCAAACCATCGGCTCGGCGGCGCGCCCCTACGCATACAGGCTCCAGCGCCGGGCACGGATGTGCGCGATCAAGACCCGCAATTCCGGCTCCAGGCGGCGGTCTTCCACCACCGGCGCCACGTCCTCGCCCAGCGCCTCCATCATCTGCAGCAGCGCCGCTGGCGCTTCCAGTGCCGGATTGCTGCGCAGGCGCAGCCAGACACCCTGGCGTACGCTCACCAGCAAGGCAGCAGCCACTTGCTCGGTCAGTTCCAGCACGCGCAGGCAGTCGCGCGCGGCGATGGTGCCCATGCTGACCTTGTCCTGGTTGTGGCATTCGGTGGAACGCGAAAATACCGAGGCTGGCATGGTGTTCTTGAGCGCCTCGGCGGTCCAGGCGGAAGAGCTGATCTGCAGGGCCTTCAGGCCATGGTTGATGGCCGCGCGGGTGCCTTCGGCGCCCGACAGATTGGCCGGCAAGCCGTGGTTGTAACGGCTGTCCACCAGCAGCGCCATCTGACGGTCCATCAGGTCGGCCAGGTTGGCCACCGTGTTCTTCATCCCGTCCATGGCAAACGCAATATGGCCGCCGTAGAAGTGCCCGCCGTGCAGTACGCGTTCGCCTTCGGCGTCGATGATCGGATTGTCGTTGGCGCTATTGAGCTCATTTTCAATCGAGCTGCGGAAGAACGGCAGCGCATCGGCCAGTACCCCAATCACGTGCGGGGCGCAGCGGATTGAATAGCGGTCCTGCAGGCGCTTGCCATTGCGGTCGAGCTGGCGGCCCACGTGCAAGTCCTCGCGCAGCCAGGCGGCCACGCCCTGCATGCCCTCGTGCGGCTTGACCGAGAACAGGGTTTCATCGAAATGGTGGGCATTGCCGTCCAGCGCGAACGAGGCCATGGCGGTAATGCGGGTGCACAGGCGCGTCAGGTACTCGGCCCGCTCGAAAGCCAGGCAAGCCAGCGCCGTCATGACGGCGGTGCCGTTCATGATCGCCAGCCCTTCTTTCGGGCGCAGGCGCAGCGGCGTGATGCCAGCATCGCGCAGTGCATCGGCGGCCGGCACCTGCACGCCGTCACGCCAGACTTCACGCTCGCCACACAGCACGGCAGCCAGGTACGACAACGGTGTCAGGTCACCGCTGGCGCCAACCGAGCCTTCGCTGGGAATCAATGGCAGCAGGCCGGCGTCAAGCAGGCGCGCGATCTGTTCCAGCAGCTCCACGCTGACCCCGGAGAAGCCCTTGGCCAGCGACTGCAGACGGGTGGCCATCACGGCGCGCGTCTGCGCTTCGGTCAGGTATTCGCCCAGGCCGCAGCCGTGATAGGTGTACAGATGGTGCGGCAGTTCACCCACCAGTTCGGGCGGCACCGCCACCGTGCACGAGTCGCCGTAGCCGGTGGTCACGCCATAGATGGTGCCATCCTCGCGCAGCAGGCGGTCGAGGAAATCGGCACCCTTGGCAATGGCGGCGCGAAAGGCCGGATCGCTCGAGAGCACGCCGCGCGCGCGGCCGGCTGCGATATCGGCGATATCTTCGATGGTCAGACGGTTGCGGTCGAATTCGACCGTGCGTTGGGGTTGGTTCAGGTCAGCTTGTTGCATCTTCATGTCCAGACTGGATATGCCAAAAATCGTAAAAATTAAACCATTCGAGGGGCGAGCGGGCAGCGTAATGCTGCAAACGCGCCGCGTAGGCCGTGGCCAGCTGCGTGAGCGCCGCTTCGCGACCGGCGCGTGGCAGCCGCACGGTCTCGCTCAACTGCTCGAAATGCACTTCGTAGCCTTGCTGGCCACGCAGCGGGAACATCAGGTAAATCGGGCACTGCAGCACCGACGCCAGCACATACGGCCCTACCGGGAACGGTGCGGGCGTGCCCAGAAACGGCGCCATGACCACGCGCGGCTGGGCCGCCACCGGAATCCGGTCGCCGGCAATGACCACGATCTCGCCGGCGGCCACGCGCTCGGACAGCAGCATCGCCGTGGCCGGCGTCATGTCGGTCACCTGCAGCAAATTCATCTGGCTGCGCGGATCGATCGCAGCGAGCATGTCATTAAACGCTTTTGCGTGGCGCGTGTGTACCAGCACGGTCAGCTTCAAGCCGGGCTGCTGGTGCGACAAGACCCGGCACAAATCGACATTGCCCAGGTGGGAGCACAGCAGCAGCGCACCGCGCCGCTCGGCCAGCAAGCGGTCCATCAGATCGGCGCCATGAAACTGGACCCGGCTGGTGTCGATCAAGCCGCCCCACAGCAGCATCTTGTCGAGGATGTTCTCAGCAAAGGCGGCAAAGTGGCGGATCACGCCCCACCAGCCGCCCGGCACACTGGCCAGCGGCCGCATGCGCGCCAGGTAGGTGCTGGACGCGCGCCGCGCCACCGGCTTGGTGGCCACATACCAGGTCAGCACCGGATACAGCACCACCCGGAACGGCCAGCGGCCAAATACCCGGCACACCCAGAACAGCAGGCGCATGCCAGCCACGAAGCTCGATTCGTTGATCGCCGCCCAGTGGCTGCTGCCTGCCGCTTTCATCGGGTCCGCCATTTGCGCGCCAGCAGCAGCGGCAGACGCACCAGCATGCCGAGGAACAGGGTGGCATGCATGCGCGAGATCAGCACGTTATCGAGCACGCCGCGAAAATGCGACACGCCATCGGTGGGGTAGCGCACCCGGGTTGGCTGGTTGATGACCTGCACGCCGTCCCAGTGCAGGCGCACCAGGATGTCGGTATCGAAGTTCATGCGCAGGCCAAGCTGGCGCCGATTGATCAGCGCCATCGCTGGCGCCACCGGATACACCCGAAAGCCGCACATGGAATCCTGAATCGCAAACGACAAGGTATTGATCCAGACCCAGACATGGGTCAGGTAGCGCGCGTACAGGCGCACCTTCGGCACCGACTCGTCGTAGATCGGGCTGCCCACGATCAGCGCATCCGGATGGCGCTGCGCCAGAGCGAGGAACAGGGGAATATCGGCCACGTTGTGCTGACCGTCAGCGTCGATTTGCAGGACATGGCTAAAGCCATCCTGCGCCGCGCGGCGAAAGCCACTGATGACCGCCCCACCCTTGCCCTGATTGTGCGCATGGCGCACCAGCGTCACTGCGCCCGGCGCCGTCTGTGCCAGTGTATCGAGCACGCGGGCGCAGCCGGCCGAACTGCCATCGTCCACCAGAATGCAATGCAAATTCTGCGCGAGCACCGCCCGAACCACATCGCCAATGGCGTGTTCGTGGTCGTAGACGGGGATCAGGACGCAGGTTTTCATGCTGGCGTCCCGGCCTTTGCAAAGCGCAGCAGCGAGTGGCAATAGCCAATGTCGTCGCGCGTGGTCAGCAGGGTCAGACCGGCAGCTTCGGCCAGGCGGACATAGTCGCCGCTTTCGTAGATCTTGCTGTTCCCGCTCGCCATGGCCGTGAAGTAGGGCGAGGTATTGATCAGGCAGTAGGAGGCGATGTCGTAGCGCTGGCGGTCCCAGAAGGTATCCATGACCAGCAGCTGGCCGTTGGGTGCCAGCGCCGCTGCTGCGCGTTTGAGAATGCTGCCGATGGCCGGCTCCGAGAAGCAGCTGAGGAACTGGCTCATCCAGATCAAGTCCATCCCGCCCGGCAGCGCCAGGGAATGGTCGAGCAGATCGGTCGCATGCAGGTGAGCCCGCTCACGCACGCCAGCCGCCTTGAGCGACTCTTCGGCCACGGCCAGCTGGCGCGGCAAGTCCACCAGGTGCAGTTCCACCGCCGCATTGTAGGCCAGCGCGGCGCAGCTGAATTTGCCGGTGTTAGCGCCTACGTCCATCAGCTTGCGCGGGGCGGTGGCGAAGACGTCCGGCAAAATTTCGGGGAACGAGGTATCCGAGTAAAAATGGTCGAACGCGAACCAGCTGGTCTTGGCCGGTTCGGCCAGTTGCGACAAGCCCTGGTACAAGGTGGGCCATTCGCCCAGCGCCTTCAGGCCAATCGGCGTCTCGGTGTCGAGCGACTCGTCGAGCTTGAACAAGCCTTCGTAGCAAACGTCGTGGTTGAAGTCCAGATTGATCTGGGTGATGCTGTCGGTCAGTACGCAGAAGCCAGCCTTGTCGAGCGCATAGCAGCCCTTTTCCAGGTACACCACGCCAGCCGACAGGCAGGTCTCGAGCACCACCTTGAGCGCATACTCGGTCCAGCGGCCGGTGGCCGCCATTTGCGCGACCGACAAACCAGCGCTGCCGGCATCGGCCAGCGTTTGCAGCATGCCGCGCTTCCATGCATAGCGCACGCACTGGAACACCACCGGGCCAAAGGCGATCTTCTGGGCTTCGAAACGGGCTGCGAAGGCCGACTGGCGCTCCGGTGAGAATTTCTTGTCGAGCATGGTGCGCTTTACCTTAGTTACCGAACAAAATGCGTCCGCCGGCGTGGGGCCCGGCGTCCGAGAAATAGCGAAACTGGAGCGTATCCTTGGCCGGATCGTGCGTCAGTTCCAGAAAAACGGGGACTTCCGGCAGAATCACCTGCTGGAACTTGAGTGCGTTGATGCCGCGAAAAACCGGCGCCAGCGTAAAGTATTGGCGCGCCTGGCCGATCGCCCAGTCCACCTGCACCACGCCGGGCAGGATGGGCGCATCTGGGAAATGCCCTTCCAGATAGTACAAATTGGCCGGCACCGTCAGTGACAGCAGCACGTGCGTGCCATCGCGTTCAAGCAGCGTAACGCGCGGCGTGCGGGGCGCGGCATCGGCGCTGTCGCCCAGCAAGGCAAGCAGCAATGCCTGGGTGGTCTTGCCCTGCGCATTGATGGGCAACTGGTCAAGGTAGCGCCAGCGACGCGGCAAGGCCACCGCTTCCACCACGCCGCTCAGGCAGGCGCGCAGGCGCGCGTTGAGGGCGCTCTTGCCTTGCGCGGCAAGCAAGGCGCTGCCTTCAGGCGTGGGCACGACAAACGCGGCCAGCGCCTGGCGCTCGCCTGCCACCTGGTGGCACAGCGCCACCCTCGCCTCTTGCGCCAGACCGCTGGCCACCAGTGCCGCCTCCATGGCGTCCAGCGAGATCCGTTTTTCTTCGATTTTCAATAGCCGGTCGCTGCGCCCCAGCAGCAGGAAGCGGTTGGCGCCGGCCGCCTCGACCCGGTCGGCCAGGCGCATCCAGCCATCGTGCTCCAGGTGCGCTGAACGCACTTCCAGCAGGGCCACGCCGTCAGCGCTGCGCCATTCGACCCCGGGCATGGCTTCCCAGGCGCCGTTCGATGCGCTCTGGCGGCGGCGGCAGGCGATGCCGCCGGTTTCACTGCTGCCGTAAATTTCGGTGGGGGTGCAGCCAAGCATGCGCGCGGCAGCGGTGGCTGCCTCCGGCGCCAGCGGACCGCCCGAGGAGAACACGGCGCGCAGCATCGTTTGCGCGCCGCGCCAGTCGAGGTGCTCGGGCAAACGCTTCAAGTGGGCCGGGCTGGCCACCAGCACGCAGGGGCGCTGGGCCAGCGTGGCCGCCAGCTGTTCCGGGTAATTCAGGCTGTGCGCGTGGATTGCGCGCCCGGCCGCCAGCGGCCACAGCACCTTGAACAGCAAGCCATAGATGTGCTGGTGCGAGACGGTGGCGACGATGTCGGCCGGGCCGATGGCCGCACCGAACAGCTGCTCCAGCGTTGCCACTTCGGCCGTCATTTGCGACAGGCGCTTGGGGATCGCTTGCGGGGCGCCGGTGCTGCCCGACGTATGCACGACCAGCGCGGCCATATCGGGCGCCAGCGCCAGCCAGGGCAGCGTGCAGGCGTCGCTGGCCGCCGGCTGCATTGCCTGCCACTGGGCGGGGAAGCTGCCAAAAAACGCGTCGACCTGGCCGGCCAGCGCACTGCAGCTGGCGTCGACCGTGTCGGCCGTGAGCCAGACGGTCTTGCCAGCTTGCCAGGCGCCCAGCAAGGCGGCTGCAAATGCAAGGCTGTCATCGAGGTAGAGCGCGATCTGCGTGCCGGGGGTGCGCAAGGCCAGCGCGCGCCAGGCCTGCACCTGCGTCAGAAACGCGCCGTGGGCGACACTGCGCCCGTCACGCCAGCCGGTCACGGCCTGCGCGGGGCGGGCCGCCAGCACCGAGAACCAGTCAGACATGGCCGGCACGCTTGACTTTGAGGCGCACCAGATACTCGCCCGCGAACAGCACGCCCATCAGCAAGTAGGCGATCACCCCGTTGTACAGCGACCATTGCGCTTCGGTGGCCCAGAATGCGGTGGCCAGCGCCACGCTGCCGTTGAAAACAAAGAAAACGCACCAGACCTTGGTCACGGTGCGTGTATAGGCCACGCCGGCCGGCGGCAAGTCCGGTTCACTCAGGCGCGCCATGCGTTCGACCATCGATTGGGGCGTCAGCAAGCTCCAGCCAAAGGCGGCCAGAAACGCCAGATTCACCAGCACTGGATACAGTTTAAGCGGCAGAAGCGCATTCGACCAGACCGCGCCGGCCACCAGCAGCAGCGCACCGGCCCCGCTCCAGCGCGCGGCGGCGCTGACCTTCATGGCGGGCAGACGAGCAGCGGCGGCCAGCAATAACAGCATTGCCAGCCAGCGCGGCTCGATCCGGCCCTGGCCCAGCCAGATTGCCAACGGATAGAGCAGCGTCAATATGACCGCAACAGCGGTCAAGACACGCGTATTTATAGCGCCTGCTCCTCGACCACCAGGCCCTCGAGGGCGCTGACAACGTCGGCGATGGTGCGGATGGTCTTGAACACTTCCGGCTGCAGGCGTTTGCCGGTCAGCTGTTTGAGCTTGACTGCCAGATCGACCGCGTCGATGCTGTCGATGTCCAGGTCCGCGTACAGATTGGACTCGGCCGTCAGGTCCGATTTATCGAGCTCGAACATCTCGGCGAGCAGGTCCACGATCCATGCCTGCAGCTGATCGCGGCTCATGGTGCTGATATCTACCGTCGTTGCCATATCGTTCTCCTTACTTCTTGCGGTGCGTCTGCACCAGGGCTGCCAGCGCGTTGACAGACGCGAAATGGCGGCGGGTATCTTCCGAATCGGCCGACAGCGAAATGCCGTAGCGCTTTTGCAGGGCCACGCCCAGTTCCAGCGCGTCGATCGAATCCAGGCCCAGTCCTTCGACGAACAGCGGCGCGGCGCTGTCGATATCGTCCGGGCCGATGTCTTCCAGCTGCAGTACGTCGATGATCAGTTGTTTCACTTCTAATTCAAGCATGGACCTGGTTCTCTTCTGTAAAAAATCGTTGCAAATGATCCGTCAGGTGACGAACCGCCATTACTTCAGTGACGTCGCCATCCACAAAGGAAGCGACCTCGATATCGTCCCTGACCTCGATCCGGAACTGCACATGGCGCTTGGGCACACGCCACCACTTCTCGCCCTTGCCCAGGGTCGGTGGCTGGCAGTCGATCAGCACCGGCGTGACCGCGCGCGCGCCGCGCACCGCGATGTTGGCGGCGCCGCGCTTGAGCGTGATCGAGCCGCAGGCCGGGGTGCGCGTCCCTTCCGGGAAGATGATCAGATTGTTCCCGGCCCGTAGCGTGGCAATGCAATCATCGATCAGCGCTGCCCCGCTCTCGTTATTCACGTAGCCGGCCGCACGTACCGGCCCGCTGGTAAAGGGGTTGTTCCACAAGTGGCTTTTCACCACGCAGTCAGCGCGCTTGACGAAGGCCATCAAAAAAATCGTGTCAATCAGGGTCGGATGGTTTGCCAGAATCAGCAAGCCGCCGCGGTCCAGCTTTTCCAGTCCAACGATCTGGTAGCGCAGTACGCCCAGACCGCGCATCAACCCCACGAAGCAGCGAAAGGTCAGGCGGATGATTTCGCGCGACCAGGCAATGCGCCGGGCCGCATCGCGCACCAGCAAATTCAGGCACGGGAACACCAGCACCCGCAACAGCAAGCCGCCGACCCCGAAGGCCGCGAAACTGAGGCCTGTGGCCAGCACCCGCCAGTAGCGGCCCAGCAGCTCACGCATCGCGCGACCAGCGCCAGCGCTGCGCGCCGGTGACATGCTCGAACAGGCGTGCCCCGCTGCGCTGAAACAGCAGCACATCCAGGCCAGGGGGACGCACACCTGGAGCCGCCGCGGCCTGGGCCGGCAGCGCCGCTTCCAGCGACAGCGTGATCACGTCCTGCGCCGGCGCCGTCATCAGCCAGGCCCACGCATACGGTTGTTCATCACAATCTTCAAACTGCGCCAGCAGGTCCGGCAGGGGCGCATCGTAGGCCACCAGCAGCACCATCGGGGCACCGTCGGCCAGCAGGCCGCATGCTTCGACCACGCCGTGCTCGATCGTGGCCTGGCCGGCAGCGAGCGCAATATGGTTGGCGCGGTCGACCCGGGCAATCGAAAATAGTCCGGCACTGGCGTTGTGCACAGCCAGACCGAAGGTGGTGGGTGACAGGGCCTCACCGCGCGCCAGTTCGCCGAGCAATTCGACGGCCCGGGTCACTTCCCCGTGGCGCGAACAGAAGACGGTGGGCACGTCGGTACGCCCGCCCAGGCACTCGTAAGCCACTTCCAATGCCATCTTGCCAAGGAAACCTGCGCGCCGGCGCAGCATGGCCGGCATCGCGCGCACGCTCGGCTCCGGCCCCTCGCCGATCCGGGTCGGCTCTGCACTCCAGCGGTCCCATTCCTGCGGCGTGGTGATGCCGGGGGCCCAGGCTGAATGGGCGGCAATGGAAAACTTCAGCCCGATTGGAAACATTGGCGCTATTTTCTTGGTAGAACTAGAGATTGCCCATTATAAACTGCATGGTGCCACGCCTAGTAGAGTCTGACTTCGATACAACAAGTATTGTGTTACCCCGCAACAAGGGTAGGAATTGTCCCACAATGCTTGCACGAAAAGCAATCAGAAGCGGCAAATACAACGGTCGAAAATCGACAAACCGCGGCAAACACGACGTTTGCCGGGAAAAGGGAAACGAATGCTCCCTGGAAAGTTATTGAGCTGTCATGCCATCGTCTGCGGTGATAATGGCACCATTGATAAAATGGCTTTCTTCCGCAGCAAGTAATAAAAGCAAACCGTCCAGATCTTCCGGCTTGCCCGGACGCTTGCGGGGCAGCATGTCGATCAGTTTTTGGCCTTGCTCGGTGCCGAAATAGTCTTCATTGATTTCGGTCAGGATGTAACCGGGGCAGATGGCGTTGACATTGATATTGTATTTACCCCATTCCACTGCCATCGCCTTGGTCATCTGCACCACGCCCGCCTTGCTCATGCAATACACGCCGATCTGCGGCAGCACGCGCAAGCCGGCCACCGACGCAATATTAATGATGCGGTGCTGTTTTTTGGGGTCGCCCTTGGCGCGCGCGATCATGCGCTTGGCGGTTTGCTGGGCCACGAAAAAGGCACCGCGCAAATTGGTGTCCATGACGTAGGCATAATCCTCGGGCGTCACATCGACCAGGCGCTGGGTGGTGGACACACCCGAGTTATTGACCAGGATATCGATCGGACCGGCCTCGGTTTCGGCATGGGCAATGGCCGACTTGATGCTGGCCAGGTCGGTCACGTCGAGCGTGACGACGTGGGCGGCGCCTCCTTCCGCCTCGATTTCCGCGCGCAGTTCCTTGAGGTGGTTAGTGCGGCGCGAGGCCAGCACCACCTGCGCCCCCGCGCCCGCCAGCGCCTTGGCAAAACGGGCACCCAGGCCGCTCGATGCGCCCGTGATCAAGGCGATTTTTCCTTCGAAATTGACTTCAATGCCCACGTTCGGCTCCTGTGCGCTGGGTTGGTGAATGCATAATCATGTCACAAAATGCCCCAATTAGATGGTGCAGTCTAATAATGCCCGTAAAATGGCGCCAACGTTGCAATCCTCGGCAAAAAGCCGCACACTCGTGCTTAAATTTTTCACCCCATGATGAGACCATGACAGAGCCTATCAATTTACTCGAACAATACGGCCCACGCGAAGCAATGGAATACGACGTCGTCGTCGTCGGCGGCGGTCCCGCAGGCCTGTCGGCCGCGATCCGTCTGAAACAGCTGGCCGCCGAAAAAGGCCAGGAAGTATCGGTCTGCGTGCTGGAAAAAGGCGGCGAAATCGGCGCCCACATTCTGTCCGGCGCGGTCATGGACCCACGTGCCCTGAACGAACTGATCCCGAACTGGAAAGAACTGGGCGCACCACTCAACACCCCGGTGACCGAAGACCGGATTCTGTTCCTGACCGAAAAGAAGGCCTACCAAACCCCGGGTTTCATGGTGCCTGCCTGCTTTGAAAACCACGGCAATTACGTCATCTCGCTGGGCAATGTGACGCGCTGGCTGGGTCAGCAAGCCGAAGCCCTGGGCGTGGAAATTTTCCCTGGCTTCCCTGCCGCGGAAATCCTGTACAACGAGAACGGATCGGTCAAGGGCGTTGCCACCGGCAATATGGGCGTCAAGCGTGATGGCGAACCTGGTCCGGAATTCCAGCTTGGCATGGAACTGCACGCCAAGTACACCCTGTTTGCCGAAGGCTCGCGCGGCCACCTGGGCAAGCAGCTGATGGCCAAATACGACCTGAACAAGGGCAAGGACCCGCAGTCGTACAGCATCGGCATCAAGGAACTGTGGGAAATCGATCCGGCCAAGCACAAGCCGGGCCTGGTGATCCACACCACCGGCTGGCCCCTGAAAAACGATACCTATGGCGGCTCGTTCCTGTACCACCTGGAGAACAACCAGGTCGTGGTCGGCTACGTGATTGGCCTGTCGTACGAAAATCCTTACCTGTCGCCGTACGAAGAATTCCAGCGCTATAAAACGCATCCGGCCATCAGCACCTTCTTCGAGGGCGCCAAGCGCATCTCGTACGGTGCGCGCGCCATTACCGCAGGCGGTCTGCAAGCCTTGCCGAAGCTGGTGTTCCCGGGCGGCGCGCTGATTGGCTGCGACGCCGGCTTCCTGAACATGAGCCGCATCAAGGGTTCGCACGCCGCCATCAAGACCGGCATGCTGGCAGCCGAAGCCGCCTTTGGCGCACTGGGCGAGCAGCGCCAGCACGACGAACTGAGCGCCTTCCCGGCCGCCTTCGAGGCGTCCTGGCTGCACGAAGAACTGCACGTGGCGCGCAACGTCAAGCCGTGGCTGTCGAAAGGTCTGGTGCTCGGTTCCATCATGACCGGCATTGATCAGATGGTCTTGCGCGGCAAAGCACCATGGACGCTGCACCGCAATTATGGCGACCACGAGTGCCTCAAGCCGGCCGCCAATTACGCGCCAATCGCCTATCCAAAACCGGATGGCAAGCTGACCTTCGACCGTCTGTCGTCGGTGTTCATCTCGAACACCAACCATGCGGAAGACCAGCCGATTCACCTCACGCTCAAGAACAACAGCGTGCCGGTGGCAGTCAACCTGGCCAAGTATGCGGGTCCGGAAGCGCGTTACTGCCCTGCCGGCGTGTATGAGTTCATCAAAACGGACGGTGGCGAAGACAAGCTGCAGATCAATGCGCAGAACTGCGTGCATTGCAAGACCTGCGATATCAAGGATCCGACCCAGAATATCGTGTGGGTCACGCCAGAAGGCGGCGGCGGACCGAATTATCCGGGGATGTAAGCCTCAGCGTTAACCGCACACCGCGCGCGGAACCGCAAGAACTGCGGGATCAAAGATCCACCACATCGCCCTCGCGAAGGCGGGGGCCCATACCACTTGTCCGAATTCGGTTACGTGGTATAGGCCCCCGCCTTCGCGAGTGCGATGTACTTTTACGCGTATTCTTAATGCGGCAATGCGGGCCGGGCCGCGGTGGCCATGGCTTCGAATTCCGCCGCCGGCATGGGCCGCGCAAACATGAAACCCTGCGCATAATCGCAGCCCGCATCAACCAGCAGCGCGCGCTGCACCTTGGTCTCCACGCCTTCGGCCACCACTTTCAAACCCAGCTTGTGCGCCATCACGATGATCGCTTCGCACAGCGCCAGATCGCCCGTATCGTCTTCCAGGGTGGCCACAAACGACTGGTCAATCTTCACAAAATCGATATCGAAGCGCTTCAGGTGCGACAGCGACGAATAACCGGTGCCAAAATCGTCCAAGGCCACCTGCAGCCCCATGGCCCGGTACTGGCGCAGGCGCTCGATCACCTGCTCCACACCGTCCATCAGCACACTTTCGGTAATTTCGATCACCATGCTTTGCGAGGACAAACCCAGTTCGGCCAGATAGGCCAGCCAGGTTTCGTACTGCTCCACATCGCGCCGGAACTGCAGTGGCGACTTGTTGACGCTGACCTGGAACGCCGGATCAATCAGGCTGCGCCAGCGCTGCGCCTGGCGCGCGGCCTGCCGGAACACCCAGTCGCCAATTTCCACGATCAGCCCAGTCGACTCGGCGAACGGAATGAATTCGGCTGGCGCCAGCAGCCCGCGCGTGGGATGACGCCAGCGCAGCAAGGCTTCGGCCTTGTGCACCGCCCCCGTCTGCAATGAGACGATAGGCTGGTACAGGATCTCGAATTGCTGCGCCACGATGGCCGCCTGCAGATCGGCAGCAATGGTCTGGCGCGCCTCGGCCGCTTCCTGCAGGGCCGGGGTGTAGTAAGAAAAGCGCGAGCGCCCGCCATTCTTGGAGGCGTACATGGCCTGGTCGGCATGCTCGATCAGGACATCGAGCGAGCTTGCATCGGCCGGGTACAGCGCAATGCCGATGCTGGCCGACAGATGCACCTTCTCGCCATTCAGATCGAACGGCAGCGCCAGCAGCGACACCATGGCGCGCGCCACCCGCTCCACGCTGCCCACCAGCTCCAGCCCGGCCAGAATGACAGTAAACTCGTCGCCGCCCAGACGCGCCACCATGTCGGTGCCGCGCACGCAGCTGCTGATGCGGCGCGCTGCCTCCAGCAAGACCTGGTCGCCCTTGGCATGGCCAAGACGGTCGTTGACTTCCTTGAAGTGATCGAGGTCGACAAACAGCAGCGCGAGGAAGGCATCGTTGCGCTCGGCCTTACGAATCTCGTGGCGCAGGCGCTCCATGAACATATGACGATTGGGCAGGCGCGTCAGCGGATCGAAATTGGCCTGCTGCCAGACTAGTTCACCGCTTGCCTTGTTGCCGGTAATGTCGGTCACCAGCGCCAGCGCGCCCATGTAGCGGCCCGCCGCATCAAAAATGGGATTGGTGGCCAGCGTGGTCCAGACGGCGCTGCCATCACGGTGCAGGAATTTGAATTCGCGGTGTTCGGCGGCGCCTTCCTGGCGCTGCTCGATATTGTGATCAAGGACGGCCTTGCCCTCCTCGTCCATGAAGATCGCCAGCGGTTTGCCGAGCATTTCTTCGATGCTGTAGCCGAGCATGTCGGCCATGCGCGGATTGACGAAGGTGGTGCACGACACTGCGTCGATCTCCCAGATGCCCTCTTCGGCCGTGTGCACGATGCGCCGAAAGCGCTCTTCGCTGCGTTCCAGCGCAGCCAGCTTGCCTTCGGCCCGTTCCAGCACGATGCGGCAGGCTTGGCCGCCCCCGTCGGCACTGGCCAGCATGGTGACCTGAAACGCTTCGCCGCCCGTGCGCTGCATTTGCACCAGGCACTGCATGGGTTGCGGGGAATTGAGGGCAGCGCTGATGAAGGCGTCGAAATCGGCCAGGAAGGCAGGCGCAATGAAGGTGCGGAAGCGATGGTCGCCGGGGCGGGCTCGCACGATGCCGAGCATGTCGGCACCGACCAGGTTCACCTGCAAAATGGTGCTGTCAAAGGCCACCACGAAGTAGCCGACGGGTGCCAGCAAATACAGATCGTTGTAGTAGGACTGCTCTTCTTCATAGCGCAGACGTTCGGCCGTCACGCCGCTGGGGTCGAGAACGGGAGCGCTGCCGTGCGCACTGGCGGCGAACACGGGTTTGGCACGGTAGCCGAGCGGCGCGCCGGGAAGCCAGGGCGCCGGGTCTGTTTCCTTGTCCATCTCACCTCTCGCATGCGGGTTGGTGACGGTATTCGGACCTAGACTAGCATGGGCCTGCCTGCCATGTCGAGCAGGCGATTGGCCGCTTCAGCGGTGGGCGCGGTTCAGGCGCTGCTCGGCGCGCCGCTGGAGCGCTTCAAAGGCCAGACTCAGGCACCAGTACACCAGCGCGGCGGCGATATACAGGGGCAAGGGGCGGAAGGTGGTCGCGATGACTTCCTTGGTGGCCAGCATCAGCTCGGTGACTGTAATGACGGACACCAGCGAGGTATCCTTGATCAGGCTGATCAAGGTATTGCCCATGGATGGCACCGCCACGCGCAGTGCTTGCGGCAGCACCACGTGGTGCAAGGTTTGCCAATATGACAGGCCCAGGCTGAAACTGGCTCGCCACTGCCCTGCGCTGATGCTTTGGATTGCCCCGCGCAAGCTTTCCGACAGATAGGCGCCGGAATTAAGCGACAGCGCCAGCACGCCCGCCGTGACGGGGGTAAATTCGATCCCCACCGAAGGCAGACCATAATAAATAACGAAAATCTGCACCAGCAGCGGCGTGCCCCGCATCATGCTGACGTACAGATCAGCCGGCCAGCGCAGCACGGCCCAGCGCGACATGCGCAAAATCGCGGCCGGAAAGCCCAGCGCCAGCCCGCCCACCATCGACGCCACGGCAAACATGAGGGTGTAGCCTGCACCCTTGAGCATCACGGGCGCGGCGTCGCGCAGCAGCTCGAACAGTTCCATGCGCTTAAGGCTTGGCCGGGGTGGCGCGGCTGACGTCGCTGCCGAACCATTTCACGGAGATGGCCTTGAGACTGCCGTCGGCACCCGCATCCTGCAGCGCCTTGTCGATGGCCGCCTTGAATTGCGGATTGCCCTTGCGGAAAGCGGCGCCCATGCGTTCAACCGCGCCCACGCGTGCCCCAGCCTGGATCGGCAAGGCCGAGTTTTTCAGCAGGTAAGCGACCATCAGACTGTCGTTGAGCGCGGCATCAACCCGGCCCACGGCCAGATCTTGCAGATTTTCAGGCGCGGCCGGGTAACTTTTTACTTCGATCCCCGGCACAGCTTTGGCCTGCTGCTCGTACACGCTGCCCTGCCCCACGCCCACGCGCTTGCCCTTCAGGTCGGCCAGCGAGGCATAGCTGGCCTTTTCGCTCTTGCGCACAATGAGCTGCGGGCTGGAATAGGTGTAAGGAATCGAGAAATCGAAGGCCAGTTCACGTTTGGGATTGATTCCAACCTGGCTGATGATCACGTCGTAGCGGCCCGAGGCCAGACCGGCCAGAATTGCGCTCCATTCCGTGGTGACGAATTCGGGTTTGAGCCCCATGCGCGCGGCAACCAGTTTGGCCACGTCCACGTCGTAGCCATCGAGCTGCCCGGCCTTGTCCTTGAAATTGAACGGAGGATACGTGCCTTCCAGTGCAATTTTGAGGGTGCCGCGCGCCTTGGCGGTGGCAAGCAGGTCAGCGCTCAGGGCGGGAAGCGCCAGTGCGCTAGCAAACACGAGAGCGGCAAGCTGGATGTGGCGGCGGCGGGACGAAATCGGCATGGGCATCGTGATCGAAAATGAAAGTCCGAGTTTAACGCGAATACGCACTCTTCCGGCTGCGTCCGCCAAAATTGTGTCCGCTTACCAAGGTGGTACTGGCGACCAGGGTCGACAAGCCAATGATCAGCTGCACCAGCTTGTCGTCGGGGAGCACCCAGATCTGCGATACCGGCTCCGGGGTCTGGGTGGCGGCCACAATCAAGGGCGCGATCCATTGCGCATCGGGCTCAACATCCAGGACCACGGCGTCGGCAGTGGTCTGCATATAAATATCGCCGCCTTCGGCCAGAGTGAAGCAGACGCCGACCCCGGTTTCCTGGGGACCGATGTGCTCCATCAAGCTGCGGTTGTGCTCGTCGATCCAGGCTTCGACATCTTGCGGGGTCAGCAGCTCGGTCCAGGGTACCGGGCGAAAGCGCGGTGCCGGCTGCGTGGGGTCTTGATTCATTGCTTCCTGGAGAAAATGCGGTTAGGGCAACATGCTACGGCATTTCCTGCGCGGCGTACAAGGGAACCTTGCTGGCGCGGGAAGGTCACAGTCTGCAAAGGAGGATGTCATGAATTCGCCCCAACGCTATCGCCCTTTTTCCGGAGGCTATGTCTCCGAGATGGACCAGTTTCTGTCCAAGCTCCTGCGCGAGCGGCCCGACATTGTCGAAGACCGTCAGCGCGGCTGGTACATCTGGTGGGATCACCGGGTCGACCTTGACGAGCTCGACAAGCAACACAAGGACGAGATACCGGCTAAACCCTATCAATACGACTGAATGCCTTAAAAGAATTTATCTTGTTTAGTGTAAATTCTTATTGTGAAGAGGTATTTCTCGCATATTCTGTCAATGCGAGGCTCGCTTATTGGTAAAGCCCAGTAACGACCATGGTCGCTGACTGATAACCGGGTTCGATCCCCGGGCCCCGCACCAATTTTGGCCAGCAGCGTCTGCTGTCAGCCCTTCCAGATCCGCTGCAAACCCGTATCGGCATGAATCCAGCCGCCACGCGGTCCGGCGCGGTAATAAAACCCCACCCCGCCCTGACGGAAACTGCGCACCAAACCGCCCAGCACTTCCGCATTCAGGTTGGCAATCCGGATATCGGCTGCCTTGCCCTGGATGTGCAGCGACTGGCGCGCTGCCGGCACGCCCTGTTCGATCAGCTTGGCGTTGGAATTGGCTGTCCGGTAACCAGACAGGATTTCCAGTGGCTCATCAATCCCGTAACGGGCGATGAACGCCTGTGTCCCCCACAGAGTTTCAAACAACTTCGGATCGATCGGCGCGGTTTCCTTGCCATTCACGTCGCGCAGCAGGTGGCACAGCTCCTGGTAGGCCGAATCGATGATTTCGCCATCTTTCCAGTACAGCACTGACGCCTTTTCGCCACTTTGCGGACGGGTCACGGTCAAGGTGCGCGGCTTGAGCCAGAATTCCAGATCCAGGGCTTGGGCATCAAAGATATCGGGCGGCGGCGCCATCGCAACCGCTGGGGCTTCGACCGGTGGAGCAGCCGGCTTCGGTGCAGCCGGCTTGACCTTGGCCTTGGCAACGGCCGGCTTGGCAGCGGCGGACTTGGCCTTGGTCTTGGCAGGCGCCGGTGCGGCGCAACCAATCAGTGGCACGGAGATCAAACCCAGGGTGGACAGGCAGACGCCTTGATGGAGAAATGCGCGACGGGAAATCATGAAGAAACAAAGGTGGCAGCGAGGCCGCTACTATAGCGCAAGCAAGAATTACTGCGCGCTACAGCTGCAGAATCGTTTCGACTCCGATTCGCTGCCCGCGGGGACGTTCAACTTCTTCCAGAAGAAATCGCACTCGACGCCATAGCAGGACTTTTCTTTCCCTGCCAGCACGTAGCCATTGCGTGCGAAAAAGGCGCGTGCCGTGGCGGTGCCATGCAGGCGCAGCACGCTGACGCCCCATGCGCGCGCCTGCTGTTCACACTTTTCCAGCAAGGCCTTGCCGATGCCTGCATGTTGCGCCTCGGGCAACAAGTAGCACAGCGAGAGCTTGCCAGCCTGGGTGACCAGGGCAACGCCAACCAGCTCGCCGTCGCGCAGGGCGACGGCAGTGTAATTGCTCGGGGAAGCGATCCAGCTGGCGATGTTGTCGGGGGTTTTGTTACCCAGCCACGACTGAAGGATGTCGGGCTGCTGGCGGTGGTCCAGTTCGCAGGATTCGGCAATCGAACGGCGCAGCACGTGGCAAGCGGCGGATGCATCTTCCAGTGCGGCAGTACGAATGTCGATCACCATATCAAACTCACCATTAACCGTTACGGCCTGAAAGACCTATTACCGCAGCTCAAGCGCGCAACCCGAATATACAGCAAACCCAGCCAAGGCGTGGTTGTACTGACGCACCAACAGATCTAAGCATATGACAAAACAGTACTTCCGTTTTGGCTGCGGATTTTAGACTATGCTAGTCCGTTCCTACAATAGTCGGCTCAATCGAACATATGCATACTAACAACACTTCCGTTTCCCGCCGCTGGATCCTGGCCCTGGCGCTGGGCATGAGCGCCCTGCCCTTCACGGCCCAGGCCGCGGATACCGAACTGCTGAACGTGTCCTACGACGTGGCACGCGAGCTGTACAAGGACATCAACCCTGCCTTTATTGCCGACTACAAAAAGAAAACCGGTGAGACCGTCACCGTCAAGCAATCCCACGGTGGTTCGAGCAAGCAGGCGCGCTCGGTTGCGGACGGGCTGGAAGCGTCTGTCGTGACCATGAACCAGGCCAATGACATCGACATGCTGGCCGATCGCGGCCTGGTCGCGGCCGACTGGGCCAAGAAGTTCCCGAACGGCGCCGCTCCCTACTATTCGACCATGGTATTCCTGGTCCGCAAAGGCAACCCCAAGCAGATCAAGAACTGGGACGACCTGGCCAAGCCTGGCGTGGCGGTGGTCATTCCGAATCCCAAAACTGCCGGCAACGGCCGCTACACCTATCTGGCCGCATGGGGCTCGGTGCTGAAAAAAGGCGGTACCGAAGCGCAGGCGCGCGAGCTGGTAGGCAAGATTTTCAAGAACGTGCCGGTCCTGGACGGTGGTGGCCGTGCTGCCACCACCACCTTCACCCAGCGCCAGATCGGCGACGCCCTGGTCACGTTTGAAAACGAAGTGCAAATGGTGCGTACCGAATTTGGCGACAACTTCGAAGTGGTCTATCCAAGCGTCTCCATCCTGGCCGAGTCGCCTGTGGCAGTGATCGACAAAGTGGTCGACAAACGCGGCGTGCGCAAACAGGCCACGGCTTACCTGAACTTCCTGTACTCCGAAGAAGGTCAGGCCATTGGCGCCAAACATTTCCTGCGCGTGCGTTCGGACGCGGTTGCCAAGAAATTTGCTGCCAACTACAAGCCAATTTCCCTGTTCACTGTGGATGACGTATTTGGCGGCTGGAAAGCTGCGCAAAAGAAACACTTCGATGATGGTGGTGAGTTCGACAAGATTTACGCAACCAAGTAATTGCATTGAATGGCGGGCATTCCCCAAACGACGAGTGCCCGCCGAAAAAAGCCAGCCGGCAAGCTCTCCGCTCGCCAATTGCCTGATTTGCTTTCAAATATGCAAAAAGGCTGCCTAAAAGCATAGATTTCTGTTGGAAGTTCCCTGCTTCCGCCTGCTTTTGTTTTGTGCACCGTAGACATAGCTGAGCGATGATGATATCTTCGTCGCATACAGTTGCTCTATAGCTATAGCCAGCCAGGATTCCAACACATGATCAAAAAAATAATCGTATCGGTACTGATGTCGATCTCCGCGATGGCGGCGGTGGCAGCGGTGCCGTTCGGCTCGCAGTCGGTGCTGGTGGTCGAAAACGACACCGGTAAAGTGCTGCTGGAAAAGAACGCCGGCGAAATCGTGCCGATCGCGTCCTTGACCAAGCTGATGACCGCCATGGTCGTCCTCGATGCCAATCAGGATATGAATGAACTCATCGCCATCGAGCAGGGCGACGTGGATATCGTCAAGCACAGCACTTCGCGCGTGCCTGTGGGCTCGCATATCAGCCGGGCCGATGTGCTGCGCCTGGCGCTGATGTCGTCTGACAATCGGGCAGCCGCTTCGCTCGCGCGCACCTTCGACGGTGGCCCGGTCGCGTTCAAGGCTGCCGTGCGCGCCAAGATTGCGGCATTGGGCATGACCAATACCGTGATCGAAGAGCCAACCGGCCTGTCGCCCAACAACAAATCGACCGCCCAGGACTTGATCAAGATGGCCACAGCCGCCTCGACCTATCCGCAAATTGCCCAGATCACGACCGAGTCCAGCGACTTCATCAATATCAACGGGCGCAACGTCGAGTACCGTAACACCAACCGCCTGGTCGGCGCCAAGGGCTGGGAAATCGGCCTGTCCAAGACGGGTTACACGGAAGAAGCAGGCAAATGCCTGATCATGCAGATCAAGTCCGCCGGCAAGAACGCCACCCTGGTGCTGCTCAATGCCAAGGCCAGCTCGGCGCGCATCATGGACGCGTTGAATATCCGGCGTTTCATTTCGGGTGAAGAAGCGGCCCCCGTGGTGGCGCATGCCCGTCCTCGCGCCCGCGCCCGCGGCCCGGTCATGGTTGCCAGCAACGCTCGTATCGTCAAGGTCAGCAGCACCAAGACGCGCCACAGCAAAGCCATCCTGCGCAAGCGCCGCTGAAGCGCCCCACCAATCCCACCGCACCGGGGTCAGACCACTTTTGCGAAACGGCAAAAGTGGTCTGACCCCGGTGTTGCTTTTGGGGCGCGCTCAGTGGTCGATCATGGCGCGCAGGCCGCTGGCGCGGCGGGTACGCCGGGCAATGGCTTCGGCCAGTACGGCGCTGCCGGGCGTGACCAGGGTGAATTGGGCACTGGCACGGGTAATGCCGGTATAGATCAGCTCGCGCGCGATCATGGCGCCCCGCTCGCGCGGCAAGACCAGCACCGTGTGCCGGAATTCCGAGCCCTGCGATTTGTGCACCGTCATTGCGTAGGCCGTGTCGACATGGCGCAGCCGGGTTGCCAGTACACTGCGCACTTCATCGCCTTCCAAAAAGTACACGCGCAGCGATCCCGGGCGCGCCGGGTCGGGCAAGGTCAGGCCGATGTCGCCGTTGAACACGCCAGTGCCGTAATCGTTACGGGTGATCATGACCGGACGTCCCACATACCATTCGCCACGGCGCCGGATCATGCCTGCCGCGTCCAGGCGCTGCTCGATCACATCGTTCAAGCCGCCGACGCCCCATTCGCCGTCGCGCACGGCGCACAGGATGCGGAACGATTCAAAGCTGTGCAGCACCGAGCGCACCCAGTGTGCATGCGGGCTGCTGCCGGCACCGTCGGCGATCAAGCCGAGGTAGGCCGCGTAACCGTCAGCGGCCAGTTGCACCACGTGGTGCTGGTGCGCGTGCTCGATCCAGTGCAGCACACCGCCTTCGCGTAGCACCGCTTCGGCGCGCGCGGCGTCGCCCTGGTTGACGGCGTGCGCCAGTTGCCCGATCGGACCGCCGAAGCGGCGGCTGCGCCTGAGCATGACGGTTTGCTGCGCCAGGGCGTTGGCATGGCCGTGGAAGGCCTCGGGCACGGTTTCGCCGCTGGCGGCGAGCGCGTACGCCACCGTGTCGGCCGTGTAGCCGCCAGCCTGGGCGTCGCGGCACAAGTCGCCCAGCACGGCCCCGGCTTCCACCGACGCCAGCTGGTCTTTGTCCCCCAGCAGGATCAGGGTCGCGCCGTCGGGCAGCGCGTCCAGCAGCGATGCCATCATCTCCAGGTGCACCATGGACGCTTCGTCGACAATCAGAACGTCGATGTCAAGCGGGTTGCCGGCGTGGTGGGCGAAGCTGCGCGTGTCGGGGCGCGCGCCCAGCAGGCTATGCAAGGTGCGCGCCGCCCCCATGCGTTCAGTCAGTTCGCGCAGTGGCAAGGCGCCGCCCACCTTGTCGGCCAGTTCGGTCAGGGCCTTGTCGATCGATTGCTTCAGGCGCGCGGCAGCCTTGCCGGTGGGCGCAGCCAGGGCGACGCGCTGGCGCGCTGCATCGGGCGCCATCGCAAACAGCAAGGCCAGAAGGCGCGCCACGGTGTACGTCTTGCCGGTGCCGGGACCGCCCGTGATGATGGCCACCGAGCCGCGCAGCGCTACCGCACAGGCGATCTTTTGCCAGTCGGGCGGTTCGGCGCGCAGCTCGCTGTCAAAAAGCAGGTCGAGCCAGATGCGCGCCTGGGCTGTGTCCACCGGCCGCAGGCTGCGTGCACGCGTGCGAATCGCGTGCGCGACCAGGGTCTCGTCGCGCCAGTAGCGGCGCAGGTAGAGCCGTTCGCCATCGAGCACCAGGGGCTGGTCGAAATCGAGGTCGCCGACGTGCCAGACCTGGTCGCAGCCCGTCAACTGGGTGCGCCAGGCAGCCACCGTTTTCGGCAGCGCGATGGCGCCGGCCAGCTGGCGCCATTGTTCATCGCTCCACCCCATCAGGGCTGCCGGGCCGGCTGCCAGTTCGTCAAGCACCAGGCAGCTGTGCCCACGCCCCTCCAGTTCCGACAGCAGCACGCAGGCCAGCATCAGCGGCGCGCTGGTATGCCCCAGCGTGCCGACGAAACGCGCAAACGTCCCCGACAAGCGGCGCAGTTCGCCCGCCTCCGTCAGCGCCTCCACACCTTCCCACAGCTGCTCGATCGGGTCAGGTTTGTTCATTTGTCCTCCGCGCCCATCAGGCGGTCGAGCGCATCGAGCAGTGCAATGTCCGCTTCAAGCAGGTAGCAGCCATGGGTGCTGGTGTTGGCGATCCCGCGCAGGAACAGAAAAATGGCCCCGCCCAGCTGCGCATGCGGCTGGTAAGCATCGCCCAGGCGGCTGCGCAGCAGGCGGTGCAAGGCCAACATGTAGAGTGCGCCCTGGATGTCGTACCGGTGTGCGGCCATGCCGTTGGCCATGGCCGCTCTGGTGTAAGCTGCGTCACCGCCGCCCAGCGAATTCGATTTGTAATCGAGCACCCAGTAGCGGCCCTCGTGCTCGAACACCAGGTCGGCAAAGCCCTTGAGCATGCCGTGCAGCTCGCGTTCGGGCAGCGCTGCGCGCGCGGTCCCCTTGAGCAGGTGCGCGCGGCATAACTGGTCGAGCGTGACGCTGTTGAGCTGCTCGCTGGGGAACCAGAATTCCATTTCAGGCAGCAGGGTGTCAATCTCCGCCAGCGCCGCGCCCAGCGGCGGCAGGCGCGTGAGGGCCACCGTGCGCAGCCAGGCAATGGCGTCCTCGCGCCGATGACCCCAGCCAGCGCGCTCGACCCGTTGCCCGAGGCGTTCGGTAAATTGCGCATCGTCGGCGACGGCGAAACCCTCTTGCGCCATCCATTCCAGCTGCTCGTGCAGGAAGTTACCCGGTACCGAGCCGCGCGGGAATCGGTGCCAGGGAGCGTCGTCGACCCGCTGGGCCAGCGCCTGGGCGGGCTCCTCGTCCTCGAGCAGGGTTTCTTCCTGGGCGCGCATGGGGGCGGTGCCGGTCTGCCGTGTCAGCGACGTGAAGGAGCCAACGCTCCAGTTGCGCTCGAAACTGGCGCCAAAGCGGGCTGCGTCGACCAGCGGCGCGCGCTCTTCGCTGCGCGCCAGCATGGTCATGCCTTCGGCGGCGGGCAGCGTATGCAGCACGATCGAGGTCATGTCGCCACGCAGCTGCTCCCAGCGCTCGCCCATTTCGCCAGCGCCCAGGGGCTGCCCCCCGGCCAGCAGATAGCCAAGTGCGGAATCGTGCAGCTTGTTCTCGCCACTCTTGCGCGCGGCAATGGCTGCCACGCCCAGCCACAAGAAGTGGCGCGCACGGGTCAGGGCCACGTACAGCAGGCGCAAGTCTTCCTCGATGCGGGCCCGCTCCACGGCGGCCAGGGCCAGGTCGGACAGCCCCAGGTCGATGCGGCGCTCGCCGTCCGCGCCCACATACTCGAAGAAACTGCGGTTGCGCCGCTCGGTCTTGCGCGCGCTGACGGCAAACGGCAGGTACACGAGGGGATATTCCAGCCCCTTGGACTTGTGCACCGTAACCACCTTGACCAGCTCCGCATCGCTTTCCAGGCGCAGCACCCGCTCGTCACCGCCTTCGCCCTGCCCTGCCACCTGTTCGCCAAACCAGCGGATCAGGGCCAGCTCGCCGTCGAGCTGGGCGCTGGCGGACTGCAGCAGCTCGGCCAGGTGCAGCAGATTGGTCAGGCGACGCTCGCCACCGGGCGTTTGCAGCAGCGCTGCCGGCAAGCCCAGTTCATGGATGAAGCGGCGCAGCATGGCCAGCACGCCCTGGCGCTGCCAGATGATGTGCAGGCTCTTGAGCTGCTCCACCCGCTCTTCCCACGCCAGTTCGTCCGAGGACATGCGTGCCAGCTCGGCCAGACTCAAGCCCGCCGTGCGGGTGGCAAAGGCGGCCCGGGCCAGCGCCCCGTCAAGGGGATTGGCGACCGCGTGCAGCCAGCGCAGCACGTCGAATGCTTCCTCGCTTTCGACCACCGAATCCTTGTCGGACAGGTAGACGCTGGCCACCTTGCGCTGTTCCAGTGCGCGCCGGATGGCCGTTGCTTCGCGCCGGTTACGCACCAGGATCGCGATATCGGCCGGCAGCAAACGGCGGAAGACTGCACCATCCCGGAAGCCGACGGCAGGGTCATTGAGCAGAGTGACGATATGCTCGGCCGCGTGGTGGGCAAAAAATTCCAGGTAATCGTCGGCGCGTAAATCATCACGTGGCGTGCTGCAGATGGCCAGCGCCTGGTACGGCCCTTCGACGCCGACCAGCTCCTGGCTGCGCCCGCGCGCGTCCACGGCCTCGAACGGCAGCGGATTGACGCCACCCTTGCGGAAGCGGAAGGCCCCAGCGGCAAAGCCGGGACGGTCGCCATCGCCTTCAGCGTGCAGGAACAGCCGGTTCACCGCCGCCACCAGCGCTGCCGTGGAGCGGTAGTTGGTCCCCAGCTGGTAGTGGCGCCCTTCGGTGGCGCGCCGGGCGTCAAGGTAACTGTGAATGTCGGCGCCACGAAAACCGTAAATCGACTGCTTCGGGTCGCCAATCAGGAACAGGCCATGCGTGCGCTCGTTCTCTGCCACCCGGTACAGCAGGTTGAAGATGCGGTACTGGTCGGGCGAGGTATCCTGAAATTCGTCCACCATCGCCACCGGGAACTGGGCCCGGATCCGTTCGCGCAGGGCTTCACCGTTGGGGCCCTCGAGCGCATTTTTGAGCCGCTCGAGCATGTCGGCAAAGCCGAACTGGCGCTTGCTTTGCTTGAGCTGGGCCATGCGCCGGGCAATGCTGCTGGCAGCGTGCCGGTGCAACGCGTGCGCGAGCGGGTCGATGCCCTTGAGCGCATCCCATAGTTCGGTAGTGCAGTCGAAGCACGATGCGATCTCCACCGAAAAGCCTTTGCTGAAGGCGTCGGTCAGGCCATCGGGCGTGAGGCGGTGCCAGGCCGTGTCGGGCAGGTCGGGCATGTGCATGGCCTCGTCCAGCGCCCAGGCGCGCAGCGCGTCAAACCACTTCACCAGTGAATCGGGGCGCAGCTTGTTACCGTTGAAGCACTTCGGTGCCAGTTCGCGCTGGTATGCAATCCATTGCTCCATCTCGCTGGCGCGCGCGTGCCAGCCGGCTTTCAGTTGCGCCAGTTGCGCGGCCTGTTCGCGCGCCACCCGGGCGATCAAGGTGGCCAGGCTTTCGTCAGGCACTTCGCCCAAGGCGCCCACGCGGCGTACCAACTCGCGCACATCGCGTTTGAGTACCTCGACATCGTTCCAGCAGCCCAGCAAAATGGCCAGGGCCGCTGCATCGAGCGGATACACATTCTGGCGCCAGTAATCGTGGGCGGCGTCCTCGAACAGGGCTTGTTCGTCGCTGACCAGTTCTTCGTCAAACAGGCTGCCGCTGTCAAAGGCGTGCTCGCGCAGCATGCGCTGACACCAGGCGTCAATGGTGAAAATGGCCGCTTCGTCCATCGTTTCGGCCGCCATCACCAGGCGGTGCGCGGCGATTTGGCGCGCACTGTCGCTGTCGTAGCTCGCTGCCAGCGCAACCAGCAGCGCGTCGTCGAGCACACGCTCGCCGCGGAAGTGCGCCGCTGCCTCGATCAGGCGCTCGCGCACCCGGTTCGACAGTTCGCGCGTGGCCGCGCGCGTGAAGGTCATCACCAAAATTTCGGGCGGCGCCAGCGCGCGGCCAAAACCGTCCTCACCGCCATGCCCGAGCACCAGCCGCAGATACAGAGCGGCGATGGTCCAGGTCTTACCGGTACCGGCGCTGGCCTCGATCAGGCGCGAGCCGTGCAGGGGAAAGCGCAAGGGGTCGAGCAGTTCGCTCATTGCGCCTCTCCCTGTAGCGGTGCAATGGCCAGATCCTCGGCCAGCCACTGGGCCAGCGCGCCATACAGCGCTTCGCTCAAGGCAGCCCACTGGCCGCCAGCGCACAGGCTGGCGAAGTCGGGCCACAAGCGTGCCAGACACAGGTCCGCCACTTCGCCGGTGAGCTCGAAGCTGCCTTCGTAAGTGCTGCGGGCGTCGCCTCCCTGCAGCGTGACCAGTGCGGTTTTGCAGGCCACGGCCAGGGGCTGGTCGAGATTGGCGCGCCACAGGGCCACCAGGCTGGCCAGCTGGCGGCGTGACTGTTCCGGGTCCAGCGGCGCCATGGTCACGACCGCGTCGCGCGCCACCAGGTAGCCTGTCACGGGTTGGCCGACGGCGGCGCTGGCCAACTGGCGCAGCCAGGGGCCGATCAGTTTGTCGCCTCGCGCCGCCCCCTTTTTGTCCAATACCTTGGACGAGATTTGCAGCAGCCACGCGGTCTCGCCCGCCCCGCTGCGCAGTTTGTCGATCCAGTCATCCAGGTGGACGCCGTCAAATTCAAGCGTGACGGCCAGCTTCGGGGCCGGCGCGGCATAGCGCGCGCACAGTGTCAGCCAGGCGGTGCGCACCGGCACCAGCGCTTCGACCAGCTGGCGCTGCCATTGCTGGCCCAGCAGGCCAATCGGCAGCACGCCCTGGCGCGCCAGTTTTTCGGCGCGCAGCGACAACGCCGCGCGCACCTCGTCGATGGGTTCCGGCTCGCTGCCGTCGTCGAGCAGGCTATCTTCGAGAAAGTAGCGCTCGAGCGCGTCGAGCGAGAAAGGCTCTTCGTCTTCGCCGACGGTATCGGGATCGGTAAAGGTCACGCCCAGACGGCGGCGGAAGAAGTAGCGCGCGGGCTGGCGCAGGAAACTGGCCAGTTCG
Organism: Massilia sp. CF038; assembly: GCF_900129765.1. Taxonomy (GTDB): domain Bacteria; phylum Pseudomonadota; class Gammaproteobacteria; order Burkholderiales; family Burkholderiaceae_D; genus Telluria_A. Next base: position 1,734,696 of record NZ_FQWU01000001.1, on the reverse strand, counting down.
CCCAGTTTAAGACGCGCACCCGGCTCCAGTTCGTAGGCTGGCAGCTGCAGCTCGTCTGACACACCGTCGGCGCCGTGGGCCACGCGCCATTCGCCGGCATAGGTCAGCAAGCCGCCCCGTTCAAAATAGCGGCGGCTGAACGGCTGCAGCGCATGCTCGGTGGTGAGCCGCGCCAGGTCGAGGTCCCACCCTGCCGCCAGGTAGTCGCGCAGCTGCGACACCAGCACCGAAGCCGGTTGCTCGCTGTTGTCGCGCACATTGCGCCCCACCCAGCTGACATACAGCTTGTCGCGCGCGGCCAGAACGGCTTCGAGCATCAGATAGCGGTCATCGTCGCGGCGCGAACGGTCGCCCGGGCGCGCCATGCCGGGCAGCGCAAGCAGGTCGAAATCAGCCTGGCGCGCGCGGCGCGGGAAGTCGCCGTCATTCATGCCCAGCAGGCAGACTACGCGAAACGGCACCGCACGCATCGGCATCAGGGTGCAGAAGGTCACGCCACCGGAGACAAACTGGTGGTTCAGGGTCGGCTCGTCGATGGCGCCCAGCCATGCTTCGCGCAGCACGGCCAGGGGCACGGCTTCTTCGAAACCCGCACTGGCGCAGGTTTCGAGCCACCCTTGCAGCGCTTCGCTCAGTTGCGCCAGCGTGAGGCGGTCCTGTTCCTGGCCGGCGTCAAAGAAGGCGGCCAGCAAGGCGCGTGCGTGCTCGCCCCATTCGGTTGGTGTATGCGCGCCGGCCAGGCGCGCGCGCCAGACCAGCAGGGCTTCGATCAGCTGTGCCAGCGAGCCGGCCAGCGCCGCATCAAGGCCGCCCACTTCGGCATACGGTTCGATTTGCTGGTAATTGGCGCCGCCACCGCTGGCGTAGCCCAGCAGCATGCGCCGCACCCCGAAGATCCAGGCATTCTGTTCGCCCGCCTGCCCCAGCCCCAGTCCATCGCGGTGTTCCTGATCCAGTCCCCAGCGCACGCTGGCGCCGTCGATCCAGTGGCCCAGGGTAGCCAGGTCGTCGTCCTGCAGGCCGAAGCGCGCGGCCACCGCGGGTACATCGAGCAGGTCGCGCACCTCGCTCTGGCGGCAGCGCTGCTGCGGCAATCGCAGCAGCCACTCCAGCGCCACCAGCAGCGGGTTGACGCTGCGGTCCTTGACGTCGCCGATCTCAAACGGGATGAAGCGCGGATCGCTGCGCTTGTGCTGGTCGAATACGGCGTGGATGGCAGCGGAAAAGGTGTCGATATCGGGCACCATGACGACCACGTCGCGCGGACGCAGGCCGCGGCCTTGGCCAAACCAGGACAGCAACTGGTCGTGCAGGATTTCCACTTCGCGCTGCACGCTGTGGGCCAGGTGAAATTCGATCGAGCGGTCGCCTTCGGCCAGCGGCACGCGTGGGTGCTCGCGCAGCGGCAGCATGTCGCGCACGGCCGCCTGCACCTGCTCAAGCAAGGTCACGCCCTCGCCTTCGCTGAACAAGTCGATCCGCATCTGGCCGGCGGCCTCGCCGGACTGGTCGAATTCATCAAGCATGCGCACGAAGTCACGCCCCTGGCGTCCCCAGCTGGCCAGCAAGGGATGGCTGTGCGCATGCAGTTCTTCGAGCGGCACCGCGCCCAGGTCGATGCCATCCTTGAGGCGCTGGCGTTTGTGCGCCGCGCGCAGCAATTCGCGCCCTTCGATAATGTCGCCCCAGTAGAACTGGCAGGGGTTGGGCACGGCCAGCAGCACCTGGGTATGGCGCGCCAGCGCCGCCACCGCCTGCAAGGTCTGGTAGGGCAATGCCGACATCCCAAACAACACCACGCGGCGCGGCAAGCGCCCCACTGGCTGCGCGCTGGCGCTTTCAGCGACGAACTGCTGATGGATGGTGGCGCGTCCGGAGTCACGCTGCTGCTCTGGCACGCTATCGTTGACGGCGCGCCAGAGCTGCGCCTGCCAGCGCTGGTCGGGCGCCAGCGGGGTGGCTTCGCCGCGCGCGCTGCGCAGCACATCGCGCCCATGCGACCAGTCTTCCAGCCAGTCGGCGCGATACACCTGGTACTGGTCGAACAGGTCGGCCAGCCGTTCGGCCAGCTGCAAGCGCCGCTCCGGGTCGCCGTCGCGCAGAAAGTGGCGCAAGGGCTGGAACACCGGGTCGGCCAGCAGCAGCGGCAACAGGCGCATCAGACGCCAGGTCAGGGGACCTTTGTCATACGGCGCGCGCACCGGCACACGCTCGCGCCCCAGCATACCGCGATAGGCTTCCCACAAAAAGCGCGCAGGCAGTGCCACCCGGGTGGCGGCGCACACGCCCAGCTCCTGGGCCAGTGCGATCTTGAGCCATTCGGCCACGCCATTGGACTGCACCAGGATGGTTTCCTGCTCCAGCGGCCCAAGCGGATTGGCGCGCAGCCAGCCGAAAACAGCGGCGCGCAATTGCTCCATTTGATTACCGTGAAGAATGAGCAAACCGGGTGTGACGGGCGATGGCATGGTGCTCCGGGAAAATGCGTGGGGACGCAGCGCCACAGCATACTATTTTTACCGCCCGGGCGGTAGGGCAGCACGCTTCAAGTCGCCGCCACTGCCACTTCCTGCTCGATATGCTCGGCCAGTTCGGCCAGCAGCTCGCCCATGCGCGCCACCAGCAGGGGCGCGTCGTCCTGCCCTTCCCCGCCCCGCATTGATTCGAGCGCTTCGCACAAGTTGGCAAAGCCCATGGCGCCAATCGCGCGCGCCGACGATTTGAGGCGGTGTCCCAGGTCGGCGGCACGGGCGCCATCGCGCTGCGCCACGGCTTCTTCGATGGCGTCCAGCGCTTCGCGTGCCGACTCCAGGAACAGCAGTGCATATTTACGCATCTTGGCCGGATTGGCCCCAAAGGTTGTCGACAGCACGGCCAGATCGAGCAGCTCGGGACGGCCGGACATGGCCATTGGCGGCGCCGCCAATGGCGCCACCGCTGGCGCCACCGGCGGCGTCAGGGCCGCGCCGCGCTGGGCGTGCACATCGAGCCACTTGGCGATCACCTCGAACAGCAGATTGGGCGCGACCGGCTTGGTGACAAATTCATCCATCCCCGCGTCCATGCAGCGCTTCTGGTCGTCGCTGCCGGCATTGGCCGTCATGGCAATCACGACCGCGCTGCGCAAGCGCGGATCGGCGCGGATCATGCGCGTCGCCTCAAAGCCATCCATTACCGGCATTTGCACATCCATCAGCACACAGTCGAAACTGTGCTTGTGCATCAGGTCAATCGCTTCCTTGCCGTTGTTGGCCACGACCACCGTGGCGCCGACTTGCTCCAGCAATTCCTGGCCGACCTGCTGGCTGAACACATTGTCTTCCACCAGCAGCAGATAGGCGCCGCGCAGGCGTGCCAGCACTTCGGGGGTGACTTCGCCACGCTCGGCACTGAGGAAGCTCTGGGCGCGCGTCAGGCGGGCGGTGAACCAGAAGCTGCTGCCCTGGCCAGGCGTGCTCTCGACCCCCACCTCGCCGCCCATCAGTTCGGCCAGCTGCTTGCTGATCACCAGACCGAGACCGGTACCGCCATATTTGCGCGTGGTCGACGGGTCGGCCTGGTGGAACGATTTGAACAGATCGGCAATTTCGGCCTCGCTCATGCCGATGCCGTGGTCGTGCACTTCAAAGCGCACGAGAATGTCGGTGCCGTCGTCTTCCACCACCCGCACCACGATCCGCACTTCGCCGTTGTGGGAGAACTTGATAGCGTTGCTGGTGAAGTTGAGCAGCACCTGTTCCAGGCGCAGCGGGTCGCCGCGCAACTGGTGCGCCAGGCCCGCCTCGATATCGACCGTCAGTTCCAGCTGCTTGTTGGCCGCTGCCTGCCCCAGTTGGTTGGCAATGTCCTGCATCAGCGTGGCCAGACCGAAGTCCAGCACTTCCAGTTCCAGCTTGCCCGCCTCGATCTTGGAAAAATCGAGAATGTCGTTGATGATGCCCAGCAGGTGCTGGCCCGAGTGGTGAATCTTTTCCAGGTAATCGCGCTGCTTCGGATGGGTCACCGACTTGAGCGCCAGGTGCGACATGCCGATGATGCTGTTCATCGGCGTGCGGATCTCGTGGCTCATGTTCGACAGGAAGTTGCTCTTGGCCTGGTTGGCGGCGTCGGCCTGCGCCTTCAGGCGATGCAACTCGGTGACATCGGTCGACAGACCGATCACGGCCGTCACTTCCCCCTTGACCACGATTGGCACCTTCACGGTCCACAGCTGGCGCACGTCGCCATCGAGCTGGGTAAATTCCACCAGCTGGCCAGGCTGGCGCGCGCCATTGCGGAACAGGGGCAAGTCCTGTTCCCAGTAATAGTCAGCCCGGGCCGGGGGCAGCACATCGCGATCGAGCTTGCCGATGATCTGCCCCGCCGGCATGCCCATCGCTTCGGCAGTGCGGGCGTTGACGTAGATGTAGCGCCGCTCGCGGTCTTTCATGTAGACGTGCGCATCGACGCTGTTCAGGACCGAATCGAGCAGCAAGCGCTGGTCGATGGCGCCGCTGCGCGAGCGGAACAGCATGGTGAAGAAGGCCGAGATCAGCATCATCCCGGAGAAGCCGGTCAGGCCCGCAATGGCGGGAAAAAGCTGATCGAAGCCGGTGTACATCGCCTTTTTCTCGGCCCGGAAATGGGCCTTCCACAGGCTGCCATGAAAGTCGACGGGCAGGATCGTTTCCAGCACGTCGCCGTCAGTAGCAACAGGCGCACCACGATACAGCAGGCGGTCGTTGGCGCCCAATGTGAGCGCCTTGCCCGCTACCTTCACTGCGCTGGGAACGGCGCCGTGCGCATACAGCGTGACCTGCACATTGCGTGACAGGCTCTGTGCCAGCGCGCTTTCCACCAGCGCCGGTACCGAAAAGCCAATGCCCACTGAACCCAGATAAGCGGCGCGCCGCTCCGCCACGCTGGTGCGCGCCATGCCGGGCCGGTACACCGGCAAGCGCATGGCCAGCCCCACGTGCGGTTCGGGCGAGGCTACCAGCACCGGCAAGTTGGTGGCGCTCAGGGCGCCCGAGTCGCGCGCCTGCTCCAGCAAGGCGCCGCGCAGCGCTTCCGCGCCAATGTCGAGCCCATGGCGCGAACGCAGCGGCGCCATCGGTTCGATGTACTGCAACACGGTATAGCCGTTGCGGCGCCCGGGCGGGGTGATGTCGAATTCAGGATAGCCTTGCGGCTCGAGGCTGCGGTCGGCCCGCACCGCGCTGACAAAACGCTCTCGCTCGGCCTCCGGCACCCAGCGCGCAAAACTGACGCCTTCAATGGCGGGGAAATTGCGCGCCACATCGAGCGAATCCACATAACGCTGGAACGCCAGCCGCGATGGCACCGTCTCGCTGCTGTCGAACAGGGCCACCACCCCGCGCAAGGCATCGGTGTACGACTTGACGCGTGCGCCCAGGCTCACTTGCACGCTGCCAGCGACCGCGTCGAAACGGCGCAGGGCATCGGCTTCGACCACGCGCTGGGCCAGGGCATACAGGGTCAGTCCGACCAGCGTCGAGACGGCAATGCTGGCGCAAAACAGCAGCACGCGCGCGCGCGTCGGCATGCCGTGTACCGCCCGTTTCATCGATCTCGTCATCGCTTGCGTCATCGTGCCCTGTTTTTTCCAAGACGCCCACTGGGCGCTGCGCTGCCAGATTACTTGGCACGGCAATAAGATGCAATTGATAAATAACAGTGCGTGCCTGCCCTGCGCGCCAGGGGGCAATGGTGCTAGGATGAGCCCGGCCGGCCAGCTGCGCCGGAAACAAGACAAAGCGACAAGAACCATGAATGAATTGACAATCGCGTGCGCAGCGCAGGATGCCCACGATCCCTATCTCTGGCTGGAAGATATTGATGGCGAGGCGGCCCTGCAATGGGTGCGCGAGCGCAACGCCAGCACCGTCAATACACTTGAGCGCAGTCCCCATTTTGCGCCCCTGCACGCGCGCTTGCAGACGATCTTCAATTCGCGCGAACGGATTCCGTTTGTGTCCCAGCATGCCGGCCTGTATTACAATTTCTGGCGCGACGATGCGCATGTGCGCGGGCTGTGGCGGCGCACCACGCCCGCACAATATGCACTGCCCGAGCCGGCATGGGAGACCGTGCTCGACCTCGACCACCTGGCCAGCGCCGAGCAGGAAAACTGGGTCTGGTCGGGCGCGCGTTTTTTGCCGCCGGACGGCCAGCGCTGCCTGATTTCGCTCTCGCGCGGTGGCGGCGATGCCAGCGTGCTGCGTGAATTCGACTTGCGCACTTGCCAGTTTGTGGCCGACGGCTTTCAGTTGCCCGCTGCGAAAAGCAGTGCCAGCTGGGTCGAGCACGATTGCCTGCTGGTGGCGACCGACTTCGGCCCCGGCAGTCTGACCGCGTCCGGCTACCCGCGCAGCGTGCGCGAATGGCGCCGCGGCAGCGCGCTGGCCGACGCTGCCCTGGTGTACGAGGCGGCGCCGGACGACCTGGCAGTGGCCGCATGGCAAACCCTGACGCCCGAGGGCGCATGGCAGTTTGTCGAGCGCCAGATCACGTTTTATACCAGCCATCTGTTTTTGCGCGAGCACGGGCAATTGCACCCCATCGCCAAGCCCGACGATGCAAACGCCTGGACCGCCTGGGACCAGTTATTGATTGAACTGCGTTCGGACTGGACCATTGGCGGCCAGACCTGGCCCCAAGGCGCGCTACTGGCCATTCGCTTGCGCGCCTTCATGGCCGGCGAACGCCAGTTCCAGGTCTTGTTTCAGCCCAGCGCCGCGCGCTCGCTCGACAGCGTGGCCGTCACGCGCGACGCGTTGCTGCTGGTTGAACTGGACAACGTGAGCAACCGCATTATCGAGCTGCGCCACATTGCTGGCCTGTGGGAGCGGCGCACGGTGGCCTCGCCCGGCTTCGGTTCGCTGGAGGTCAGCGCCGAAGATCGCTACAGCTCGGACCGTTACTTCTTGACGGTCAACGATTTTCTGACGCCCACCACCTTATACCTGGCCACGGCCGGCAGCAATACGCGGCACGCGCTCAAGGCCATGCCGGCCTGGTTCGATGCAGCGCGCTGCCAGGTGCGCCAGTACCAGGCCCAGTCGCGCGATGGCACGGCGATTCCATATTTTGTGGTAATGCCTAGCGACACTGCACTCGATGGCAACAACCCGGCCCTGCTGTACGGCTATGGCGGCTTTGAAATTTCGCTCAAACCCAGCTACAGCGCGGTCACTGGTGCTGCCTGGCTGGCGCACGGCGGCATCCATGTGGTGGCCAATATCCGTGGCGGCGGCGAGTTCGGTCCGCGCTGGCACCAGGGCGCCTTGCGCGAGCACCGCCAGAACGCGTTTGACGACTTTATAGCGGTGGCAGAAGACCTGGTCGCACGCAAGCTGAGCAGTCCACGCCACCTGGGGATCATGGGCGGCAGCAACGGCGGCTTGCTGGTGGGCGCCGCGATGACGCAGCGGCCGGACCTGTTTGGCGCCGTGGTGTGCCAGGTGCCTTTGCTGGACATGCGGCGCTACCACCGGCTGCTGGCAGGCGCGTCGTGGATGGGCGAATATGGCGACCCCGACCTGCCCGCAGACTGGGCATTCATCGGCCGCTATTCGCCTTACCAGCAGGTGCGCGCCGGCCAGCGCTACCCACGCGCGCTGCTGACCACCTCGACCCGTGATGACAGGGTCCACCCCGGCCACGCGCGCAAGATGGTCGCGCGCATGCAAGCCCAAGGCCACGATGTGCTGTACTGGGAAAACCTGGACGGCGGCCACGCAGGCGCGGCCAACAACGAACAGCAGGCGCGCATGTGGGCACTGACCTACAGCTTTTTGCGCGACACCCTGGCTTGAACCGCCACTTGCGCCGCTAGTCGTAAAACGGGGCGACCAGCGCAGGCCAGCCGGCAATGTCGATCTCGTCGGGCGGCTCGGGGGCCGGTGGTGGCGCTACGGCCTCGGGCGGGCCAGGCGCCGGTGGAACGGCCAGTGCGGCCAGCGCCGCCCCGTGCGGCTGCCGCCGAAGGCGCGCGCGCAGCCAGGCCAGCAGCCCTTGCCTGCCCGATTTGCTTATAGGTGTGTGCATGATGTGCTCCGGTGACTGCTCAGTCAGACCGCACCCACGGCGTCGCGTTCGGCCGCGCCGGCGATTGCTTGCGCGCGCTCAAGGAAATGGCGCGGGCGGGCGCCAACGCCGCAGCGCCGCGCGCGCTCGCCCTCCTCGCAGCCGCGCCTGGCTCGTAAATACAAGCTAGTACATCTGAGAGCTAGGCCCGGCAAACGTGCGCGCCTGTAATGGGGTGATGCGGGGTCGTCCCGCAAGGGGAGTAGGCGCATGTCGAATCTTGCCGTTCTTCACCAGCAGCATGCACCAGGCGAGGCCGACAGCGCCTTCTGGTGTCCCGCCATTGGCACTGCCAGCGCCGCCCTGGCGGATCTGGCGCCTCAGCTCGACAGCCTGGCGCACGACGTGGCGCGCCTGCCGGTGCGCGCCGCAGTGACCCGTCCGGTGGTGGGCCAGTACCTGAGCATGGTGCGCACCCTCGCTGCAGCCTGGCAAGCGCGGGCCCGCCCGGCGCTGGGCAGCGCGCTTGCGATGCTCGCTTTTGTCGGGCACAGCATGGCGCAGCCAGCCGTTCTGGCAGCCTTGCAGGCGCAAGGGCCGGACCAGCAAGGCGGCGCCCACGCCCTCGACGCCTTGCGCCGCCGCATGGCCGCGCCCTTGGCCGCCCTCGACACCCTCAGCCGCGACGTCGCCAGCTACCTGGCGCAAATGGCGCGCGCGTCGCACGAACTGGCCTCCGACACCGCCCTTGTCACGGAATGTCTGCAAGCCGATGCCGTGCATGCCTTCCTGCTCTCGCAGCAAGCGAGCGCCCTCCAGAGCCGGCTTGACGACGCGGCCTTGCGCCAGGACGCGCCCTGGCTGCTCGGGCCCCATGCCGAACCGCTGCGCCAGGAAATGGTGCTGCATGCCAGCGCGCTGGAAGGCGTGCGGCGCCAGCTGACCCAGTTGCAGGGCGAGCAAATGGCCACCCGCGCCGAGGCCGATTATTTGCAGAGCTTGCTGCCGGCGCTGTCGCGCTTTCTGGGCAGGCTGGACGATACCGGCGCGGCCATCGACACATTGCGCTGCGCCGCGGCCAGCACCTGCCACAGCTTGCTGCTGGAGGCAGGCGCACTGGCGCAGCAGCCGCCTGGCCTGGCCGCGCGCCAGCTGCAGGCTGCCCTGCCGCACTGGGCACTGGTGAGCAAGGCGGCAGCGGCCCTGCGGGCCTGAAGCGGCTCAGGACGCCAGGCGGGTGTCGAACATGACAGCATGGGTGGCCGGCACGTCGACATACAGGGCCACTGCCCGCTCGACCCCGATCTGCAAGGGTGCGCCAAAACGGCGTGTAACCACGCCAGCGCGGCGCAGCAGCCGTTCAATGGCGGTGGTGGTGACGGTGACGTACTGGTCGATGCCGGCGTGATAGCCATGGCTGATGATCTCGCCGATCGATTCCATGGTGATTTCGGAAAAACCGAAGCAGGCATTGCCATCGGTCTCGATGGCAAAGCGGCTCAATTCCCAGATGCGCGCGTGCTGCGGCGCATCCTGCCCGTGCAAGAGCTGGGCAAACGAATCCTTGAGCATGTACGGCCCCTCGGTGGGCAGCAGGCGCCAGCACCCGCGCAAGGCGCCGCCCCCCGGTTCGCGGATCATCATGTAGAGCGGATCGAGCGCATCGTAGCCATCAATTTCCATCCCGCTCAGGATCGGCACTTCCCAGCCGAGCCGATCCTTGAAGACCTTGGCGCGCAGCTTGTGCATCTCCCATAGGTCGCGTGATTTGAAATCGCGTCGTGCAGCAATTCGAATGTGCAGTGCCATCTGGAACCTCGCTTAGTTAAGTTATGCATCCCGCATAGAGAATCATGCAAAAAGGATAGAAACATAACTAGCAGAGTTGCTAGGTGGCCCAGCGCGGCCCGGGGTGGAATACTGCAATTTTGTTTGAGAGGAAAGATATGGCCCAAGACGACGACTTCAAGTACCAAGCAGTGGCAGGTGACTCGGGCGCAGTCCCGGCCGAGCCCACTTTCGCGGCCACGACCCCGCACGCCGAGCTGAAAAAATTCCGTATCAGCAAACGCGAAAGTCAGGAGAAATTCTGGGGACGCTTTGGCGTGACCCAGTCCAGCGGCAGCCGCTTCGAAACCGGGCTTGGCATCCCGCCCCCGGTGGCCATCCTGGTCAAGCTGTACGTGAAAGGCCGGCTTAGCGATGGTGATCTTCCGGGGTAAGAATGCCCATGCTGATGGCCTTGACCAAGGCCTGCTGGCGCGTATTGACATTAAATTTTTGCCGGATATTGCCAATGTGAAAATTCACAGTGGCTTCCGAGCAAGCGGTGATGCGGGAAATTTCCCAGGATGATTTCCCCACCATCACCCAGTTCAGCACCTCGAGCTCGCGCCGCGTCAGGCGCGGCGGTGCTTCCCCTTCCTGGCGCTGGTTGATGTAGCGTAGCGATGATTCAAACGCATAGTCGCGAATCAGCGACAGTGACGGCATCAGGTGCGCAATCGTCTCGTCGAACTCTTCGCTGGGCTTTTCGTCCGAGGCAAAGCTGACCACCCCGAATTCGCCGCTGGGTCCATGGATCGGAAAGGTAATCCCGGAGCGGATGCCGTGGCCGCATGCTTCTTCATACAGCGCCTGCTGGGCCGGTTCGCTGAACGCTTCCGGCTCCCACACGATCGGCAGCGAGCTGGTCAGGCAATGCGAGACCGTCGGATCGACGTAATGCAGCTTGTCGGCATCGTAGCGCGCGCGCCAGGTTGCCGAGTAATTGCTGTGCAAAAAAGCACTTTCCAGCTTGGCATTGCGCGACCCCACCGCCCCATACAGGACCTGGTCGAACCCCTGGCTGCGGGCGAGCTTGAACAAGGCTGCCTGCCACCCGCTTACGCCGTCGCTCTTCAACAGCGTCAACAGCTCACTCTGCTCGACCATTCACTTCCCCCCGGAATTGTCCGACTTTCTATAAAGCTGTCGGATCGACACTAGATCGTATTTGCAATTTGACTAAACTTCAACCAATTAACACCAAAAGTAACAGCCGCACGCGACCAAATGGGCTTTAACTGGACAAAAAAGACCTCACTTGCTGCACAGAATGCAATTTGTTTCATGATTCTCACGTAATTGTAAAACCGTTGTGTAAAGACAACCAGCTTTCATTTCACTTATTGTGCGTCGGGGAAATTTTGTTTGGGTTAGGCTGCTAAAAATGCGCGATTCGCGCATAGGCAGATTGCTAAAATAGGCGGGGAGCGCTGCAGGCTCCTCTTTTTTCGATCAAGGCATCACGCAACGTGCTAATTCCTAAAGTTTTGCTGGTGAACGACGATGCGGCGAGCCTCATGGCGCTCGAAAGCGTCCTCATGTCCGGGCCTGGCGAGCCCGATTTCGAATTGCTGACGGCAAGTTCCGGCAGCGAAGCGCTGCGCGAAGTGCTCAAGCACGAGTTCGCGGTTATTTTGCTGGACGTGAACATGCCCGGCATGGACGGCTTTGAAACGGCCGAGGCAATCCACTCGCATCCCCGCTCCGCCTCGGTGCCCATCATCTTCATTACCGCGCACTACGACGACGAGCTGCACCGCATCGAGGCTTACCGCAAGGGCGCGGCCGACTACTTGTTTACGCCGGTGATCCCCAGCGTGCTCCTGACCAAAGTAGCGGTGTTTGTCGACCTGACGCGCAAAAACCTGGAATTGCAAGCGAAGACCGAAGAACTGTCGCGCCTGAATCAGGACTTGCGCGTGCAGCGCCTGCAAGACCTGGAGCGCATCAACCAGGAACTGGAAGCGGAGGTGGCTGAACGCAAGGTGGCCGAGGAGCGCGCCAACGCGCTCTCCATCCGCGACCCGCTCACCGGTCTGGTCAACCGCCGCTCGCTGATTGCCCAGCTCGAGCACGCGGTCGCCTCGGTCGACCGCAACGGCAGCGAGTTTGCCTTGCTGTTCCTGGACCTGGACAAATTCAAACATATTAACGACACGCTCGGCCACGAAGTCGGCGATGAATTGCTGCGCCAGGTGGCCGCGCGCCTGCTGGCATCGGTGCGCGTGTCGGACGTGGTGGCGCGTCTGGGCGGTGACGAATTCGTGGTCCTGCTGGAAGGTGCCGGCGCGGGCGCCAATGCCGCACGCGTAGCGCGCAAGATCGCGCTGGCACACAGTAAGCCGTTCGAGATCAAGCACCACCGCGTTCACACCTCGACCAGTGTGGGCATCGGCCTGTACCCGCAGGATGCGCGCGACGCTGCCCAGCTCATGAAGAACGCCGACACCGCCATGTACCACGCCAAGCAGAATCGGCGCGGCAGCATCGAGTTCTTCCGCGAAGAGCTCAACACGCGCGAGCGCGAGCGGGCCCGCTGGATCGCCGAGCTGCAGCAGGCGCTGGCCGGCGACGAACTGGAACTGCTGTTCCAGCCGCGCGCCAGCCTGCCCGAGCGTGCCCTGAGCGGCATCGAAGCGCTGCTGTACTGGCGCCACCCGCAGCATGGCATGATCGCCGCGACCGAATTTTTGGCCGGCCTGAATGACCACGCGCTGCTCGAGCAGGTGACCCAGTGGTCCATCGGTGCGGCCTGTACCCAGGCTGCCGAATGGCGCCGCGCCGCCCCGTCGCTGCCCCAGCTGACCATGTCGGTCGATCTGCCGGTGCTGCGCCTGTCGACCGAACTGGCCGACAACGTGCTGGGCCACCTGCGCAAATGCAAACTGCCGCACGGCTGGCTGGAACTGGACATCTGCGAGCATCTACTGATCGGCAACAGCGACGCGGCGCCCGTACTGCGCCAGCTCAAGGCGGCCGGCATCAAACTGGCGGTGGACGATTTTGGCAGTGCCGGCGCTTCGCTGGCGACCTTGCGCGCCCTGGCCATGGACATGCTCAAGATCGACCGCGCCTTTGTGCACGACCTCGATACCGACAGCGGCGCCGACATGGCCGCCGCCATCATCCACCTGGGCCGCGCGCTTGGCATGCGCGTGCTGGCCAAGGGCGTCGAGCGCGATGACCAGCTGACCGTGTTAAATTCCCTTGGCTGCGACCAGTACCAGGGTGACCTGTTCAGTCCTCCCTTGCAGGCAGGCGCCATGCTGGCTATGCTGCAAGCCCAATATACCGATTCCATAACGAGCCAGGCGCAAAACAAGCCTGCCCACCACGCCAACCAAAACGACCGAGGACCACGTCGATGAATAACATGACTGAAATTGCCGACGAATTAGACGCAAAGCTGCTGCTCAACACCCTGATGGCGCTGAAAAAAGGCGACTTCACGGCGCGCATGCCATCGGACCTGACGGGCATCTCGGGCAAGATCGCCGACACCCTTAACGACATCATCGAGACCAAAGAAAAGATGGTCCATGCGGTCACCGATGTGTCGCGCGTGGTGGGCCGCGAAGGCCGCCTGACGCAGCGTGCCTCGGTGCCGAACGTGGTGGGTGGCTGGGCCACCATCATCAGTTCGGTCAATACCCTGATTGACGATCTGGTGCGCCCGACCACGGAAATGGCGCGCGTCATTGGCGCGGTGGCCAAGGGCGATCTGTCGCAGACCATGGCGCTGGAGGTGGACGGCCATCCCCTGAAGGGTCAGTACCTGCGCGCAGCGACCACCGCCAACACCATGGTGGAGCAGCTGTCCTCGTTCTCGTCCGAGGTAACGCGGGTCGCGCGCGAGGTGGGTACCGAAGGTAAGCTGGGCGGCCAGGCGCAGGTAAAAGGCGTGGCCGGCACCTGGAAGGATTTGACCGACTCGGTCAACTCGATGGCAGGTAACCTGACTTCCCAGGTGCGTAACATCGCCGAGGTGACCACCGCGGTAGCCAACGGCGACTTGTCGAAAAAAATCACAGTGGACGTGCGCGGAGAAATTCTGCAGCTGAAGGACACCATCAACGTGATGGTGGACCAGTTGCGCTCCTTCGCGTCGGAAGTCACGCGCGTGGCGCGTGAAGTGGGTACCGAAGGGAAGCTGGGCGGCCAGGCGTACGTGCCGGGCGTGGGCGGCACCTGGAAAGACTTGACCGATAACGTGAACTTCATGGCGTCGAACCTGACGGGCCAGGTGCGTAACATCGCGGCGGTGACGACCGCGGTGGCCAATGGCGACTTGTCGAAAAAGATCACGGTGGACGTGAAGGGCGAAATTCTCGAACTGAAAAACACGATTAACGTGATGGTGGACCAGTTGTCCTCCTTTGCATCGGAAGTAACGCGGGTGGCGCGCGAAGTGGGTACCGAAGGAAAGCTGGGCGGCCAGGCGCAGGTGAAAGGTGTGGCCGGTACCTGGAAGGACTTGACCGACTCGGTGAACTCGATGGCGGGTAACCTCACGGGCCAGGTGCGTAACATTGCGGACGTGACGACCGCGGTGGCAAACGGTGACTTGTCCAAGAAGATCACGGTGGACGTGAAGGGCGAGATTCTCGAGCTGAAAAACACCATCAACGTGATGGTGGACCAATTGAACTCGTTTGCATCGGAAGTAACGCGGGTGGCGCGCGAAGTGGGTACCGAAGGTAAGCTGGGCGGCCAGGCCAACGTGCCCGGCGTGGCCGGCACCTGGAAAGACTTGACCGACGGCGTGAACTCGATGGCGGGTAACCTCACGGGCCAGGTGCGTAACATTGCGGACGTGACGACGGCAGTGGCCAACGGCGACCTGTCCAAAAAAATCACGGTGGACGTGAAGGGCGAGATTCTCGAGCTGAAAAACACCATTAACGTGATGGTGGACCAATTGTCCTCATTCGCGTCGGAAGTGACGCGGGTGGCGCGTGAGGTGGGTACCGAAGGGAAGCTGGGCGGCCAGGCGTATGTGCCGGGCGTGGGCGGCACCTGGAAGGACTTGACCGATAACGTGAACTTCATGGCGTCGAACCTGACGGGCCAGGTGCGTAACATTGCGGCGGTGACCACCGCGGTGGCTCGCGGCGACTTGTCCAAGAAAATCACGGTGGACGTGAAGGGCGAAATTCTGGAGCTGAAAGACACCATCAACGTGATGGTGGACCAATTGTCCTCGTTTGCATCCGAGGTCACCCGGGTGGCGCGCGAAGTCGGTACCGAGGGTAAGCTGGGCGGCCAGGCTAACGTGTCCGGCGTGGCCGGTACCTGGAAAGACTTGACCGAAAACGTTAACCAGCTGGCGGCAAACCTGACCAACCAGGTGCGCGCGATTGCGGAGGTGGCAACGGCGGTGACCCGCGGCGACTTGTCGCGTTCCATTCAGGTGGAAGCGCGCGGCGAGGTGTCCTACCTGAAGGACAACATCAACGAGATGATCCGCAACCTGAAAGAAACGACGCAAAAGAATGCGCAGCAGGATTGGCTCAAGACCAACCTGGCGCGCTTTACGCGCCTGCTGCAAGGTCAACGCGACTTGCAGGCTGTGACCAAGCTGATTCTGTCGGAGCTGGCGCCGCTGGTATCGGCCCACCACGGCGTGTTCTACATGATGGACTCGCAGGAGATGGATGCGCGTCTGCGCATGATCGCCTCCTACGGCTACCGTTCCAGCCGCAAGCTGGCCACCTCGTTCCTGCCGGGCGAAGGCCTGGTCGGCCAGTGCGCGCTTGAAAAAGTCCGCATCTGGCTGACCGATGTGCCACGCGATTACATCGTCGTGTCTTCCGGCCTGGGCGCGGCGCCGCCAACCAATATCGTGGTGCTGCCGATCCTGTTCGAACAGCAGGTCAAGGCTGTGATCGAAATCGCGTCGCTCGACCGCTTCACCGAAACCCACCTCTCCTTCCTCGACCAGCTGATGGAGTCGATTGGCGTGGTGCTCAACACGATCGAGGCGAACAGCCGGACCGAATCGCTGCTGACCCAGTCGCAGTCGCTGGCGCAAGAGCTGCAGCAGACCAACCAGGAGCTAGCCGAAAAAGCGCGCCTGCTGTCCGAGCAGAACATCGAGGTGGAACGCAAGAACCGCGAGGTGGAACAAGCCAAACTGGCGCTGGAAGAAAAAGCCACCCAGCTGGCACTGTCGTCCAAGTACAAGTCCGAGTTCCTGGCCAATATGTCGCACGAGTTGCGCACGCCATTGAATTCTCTGCTGATCCTGGCGCAGCAGCTGTCCGATAACCCCGAGGGCAACCTGTCGGGCAAGCAGGTGGAGTTTGCCAAGACCATCCACGGCTCCGGCTCCGACTTGCTGACTCTGATTAACGACATTCTCGACCTGTCCAAGATCGAATCCGGTACCGTCACGCTGGACGTGTCCGAGTACCGCTTCTCGAATCTGCGCAACTACGTCGACCGTACCTTCCGTCACATGGCCGAAGCAAAGCATCTGGGCTTCACGGTGGAACTGGCCGACGCCCTGCCAACGGCCGTGATGACCGACACCACGCGCCTGCAGCAGGTGCTGAAAAACCTGCTGTCAAACGCATTCAAATTCACCAGCCATGGCCATGTGGCGCTGCAAATTTCGCTCGTCACCAGCGGCTGGACCTCGGACCACCCGAACCTGGTGCATGCGGACGCAGTGCTGGCGTTCTCGGTCAAGGATACCGGGGTCGGTATTGCGGCCGACAAGCTGCAGCTGATCTTCGAAGCCTTCCAGCAGGCCGACGGCTCGACCGCACGCAAGTACGGCGGTACCGGTCTGGGTCTGTCGATTTCGCGCGAACTGGCGCGTTTGCTGGGCGGCGAGATCCGGGTCGAATCGGTCGTCAATGCTGGCTCCACCTTCACGCTGTTCCTGCCTTACAACCGGGCTGGCTTCATCAACTACGATCAGGCCCGCCAGCCGCAGCAAGGCCGCATGGCGCCGCCGGCGCCACCGCCGCAAGTGGTGTATTCGGGCAGCTCCAGCTTTGCCCAGGACGTGGCCGTGGTCGAAGCCGATCCAGTCCAGCTGGTGGAATACTCCTCGGTGCTAGACGACCGCGGCTTGATCGCACCGGGCGACCCGTCCGTTCTGATCATCGAAGACGATGAGCGCTTTGCCCTGGAGGTGGTGGAATTCGCACGCGAGAAGAACTTCAAGGCCATCGTCACCAACAAGGGCGATTCGGCCCTGTCGCTGGCGCGCGACTATCTGCCCTCGGCCGTGATTCTCGACCTCGACCTGCCGGACATCGACGGCTTCACCGTGCTTGACCGCCTCAAACGCGACCCGAGCACACGCCACATTCCGGTGCACGTGATGTCCAATCTGCGCGAGCGCGAACGCGCCTTGCGCCAGGGCGCCATCTCGTACATCAACAAGCCCGTCAGCCGCGACGCGCTGCAGGAAGAATTCACCCGCATCCAGAAGTTCCTGCTGGGCGGCAAACGCAGCCTGCTGGTGGTGGACGACGAAAAAATGCAGCGCGACTCGATTGTGGCCCTGATTGGCGACGCCGACCTGCGCATCGTCGCCGTGGAAACCGGCCAGGCCGCGCTGGAAGCGCTCAAGGGCTCGCATTTCGACTGCATGGTGCTGGACCTGACCCTGCCCGACATCAGCGGCTTCGACCTGCTCGATTTGATCGGCAAAGACCCGTCCCTGCGCGACCTGCCGATTGTGATCTACACGGCCAAGGAATTGTCGCGCAAGGAAGTGACCAAGCTGAAACGCTATGCCAAGACCATCGTCATCAAGGATGCCCGCTCGCCCGAGCGCCTGCTCGATGAAACCGCCCTCTTCCTGCACCGCTCGCACGCCTCGCTGCCGGAACTGCAGCGCCGCATGCTGGAAGAAATCCATGCGGCCGATGGCGGTCTGGCCGGACGCAAGGTCCTGATTGTCGATGATGACTTGCGCAATATTTTTGCGCTGTCGTCGCTGCTGGAACGCCAGCAAATGCAAGTGTCCTTCGCCGAAAACGGCCGTGATGGCATTGAAGTACTGGAAAAGGATCCGACCATCGAGATCGTCCTGATGGACATCATGATGCCGGAGATGGATGGCTACGACACGATGCGTGCGATCCGCCGTATTCCGAAGTTCAAGTCGCTGCCGATCATCACGCTGACCGCAAAAGCAATGAAGGGCGACCGTGACAAGTGCATTGCAGCCGGTGCTTCCGACTACATTACCAAGCCGGTCGATGTGGCGCAGCTGCTGTCGCTCATGCGGGTCTGGCTGCATTGAGCCATATGCAGCATACCGACACGGTGCGCGCCACCGAGGAGCTGGAAACCGAACTGCTGCTCGAAGCGCTGTTTCAGCGCTTCGGTTTCGACTTTCGCGCCTACGAGCGCAGCACGCTCAAGCGCAAGCTGCAGGCGGTGATGCAGCAGCGCCAGCTGGCCACCGTCTCGCAACTGCAGGACCGCATGCTGCACGATCCGCAAGCGCAGGCGGCGCTGCTGCGCGCCCTGAGCGTGCAGCCGGCAGCACTGTTTGACGATCCGCAGCAGGCACGCCAGCTGCGCGCGGTGCTGGCGTCGTCACTGCGCGCCAGCGCCGTACCCAAGGTCTGGCTGGCCGAATGCGCGGGCGCGGAAGAAGCCTGGTCGCTGGCGATTTTGCTGGCGGACGAGCAGCTGCATGCGCGCACCGAGATTTTTGCCACGGTGGCCAACGAGGACGTTCTGGCGGACGTGGCCGGCGCCAGCATTGCGCTTGAGCGCCTGGACGAGTACCAGGAAAATTATCTCAAGAGCGGCGGGCGCGCCAACCTGGCGGACTATTTCGAGACTCACGGCAAACGCGCCGTGCTGCAGCCTGGCCTGCGCAGCCGGATCACCTGGGCCCAGTACAACATGGTGACCGATGCCTCGTTCAACGAGTTCCAGCTGATTTTATGCCGCCATGCGCTGGCCGATTTCGGGCCGGTGCTGCGCCAGCAGACGCTCAAACTGTTCCATGACAGCCTGGCCCTGTTTGGCGTGCTGGGACTGGATCGGGAGATGGATGATGGTGACGTACTGCGAGGCAGCTACCAGCAGATCGCGGCGCATCACTCGTGGTACAAGCGAATCAGCTGATACATCGTCCTCGCGAAGGCGGGGACCTATAGCATGCTGAACGACTTCGGCAACGTGCTATAGGTCCCCGCCTTCGCGAGGACGATGTGGCGTTATTTCACCTTCGCGGACGGTCTTTCGGCGATCCGATCCCGCCACTCCTGCAGATGCGGAAGCCCCGCCGCACCCGGCTTGAACTTCATCAGACCACGCGCAAACTCCAGCGCACAGAACGCGGTGATGTCTGCCACCGTGAACCGTTCCCCGGCCAGATAGGGCTGCCGCGCCAGCACGCCATCGAACCAGCGCGCATTTTCCAGCATTTTTTCCCCTTGCGATGATCCAAACTCGGGAAACTGCGGCTGTTCCAATCCCGCTAGCGCCGGATGGGTATGGCGCACGCAGTTGGCAATACCCAGCAGCAGATGCATTTCAGCGCGGCGGTCCGCCATTTCGATGAAGGCAATTTCCTCAAAGCCGACACCCATGAGATTCGGTTCCGGATAGCGCCCTTCCAAATACGTGCAGATCGCTCGCGACTCGGCCAGCACGCGGCCATCGTCAAGTTCAAGCGCGGGCGTTTTTGCCATGGGGTTCTTGGCCCGGTAATCGTCGGTTTTGTGCTCGTTGGCGCTGAGGTCGACGGTAATGCTTTCGATACCGCTGATCCCCTTCTCGGCAATGAACATGGCGACCCGGCGCGGATTGGGCGCGTAGCTGCTGACGTAGAGTTTCATGCCGCCCCCTGCTTGCCTGACTGCCCGGTTTCGACCATGCCGCGCACCTTTTCCGCGAATTTGGCCGCCTCCTGCTCGGTGGCCTTTTCGAGATCGCGTTCGGACGCGGGCATGAGGATGCCTTTCTGCACGGCCGGGCGCGCGCCAATGGCATCGACCCAGCGCTTCAGGTTGGGCAGATCGTCAATGGCCACGCCTGACCATTTATGGGTACGCACCCAGGCCCAGTTGGCGATATCGGCAATGGAGTAGTCGCCGGCCAAAAACTCGTGATCTTTCAGGCGCGCGTCGAGCACACGGAACAGGCGCTTGCTTTCGCCCTGGTAGCGGTCAATCGCGGGCTGAATTTTTTCGGGGAAGTAGCGGTAGAACACATTGGCCTGTCCCATCATGGGGCCGATGCCGCCCATTTGGAACATCAGCCATTGCAGGACCTGCGAGCGGCCCTTGACGTCGGCAGGCAGCAGCTGGCCGTTTTTTTCGGCCAGGTACATCAGGATGGCGCCGGACTCGAACACGGCAAAATTGTCCTGCGCGCGGTCGACAATGGCGGGAATGCGTCCGTTCGGGTTGATGGCGAGGAACCAGGGCTCTTTTTGCACGCCCTGTTGCAATTCGAGCGTATGCAGCTCGTAGGGCAGCGCCAGTTCTTCAAGCGCGATGGAGACTTTGTGGCCGTTCGGCGTGGCTGCCGAGTAAAGGTCGATCATGGCTATCCTAAGGTCTGGTCAGGAAGTCAATCTTAGCGCTATTTACCGGATGCTGCCACGGTATGCCACAATCGCGCCCATGAGCCGATTACGACCGCTTGCGCTGCCCGTGCGCGCCCTGCTGTTCCAGCATCTCGCCGCCATGGAAAAAGCCGGCGTGCCGCCGGACCGTGCCTACGCCCTGCTCGATCTTGGCGCCGCGTCCCGTTCACGCGTGCAGGCATTCCAGCGACTGGTCGCGCGCGGCATCGATCCGCCCACGGCAGGGGCCAACAGCGGCTTGTTCAACACGTTTGAAACGCGCCTGCTGCGCGCCGCCTTCAATGCAGGCAGTCCCTACCCCACTTACAAGCGTTTGGCACGCCAACTAGCGACTGCCGCCACCCAGGCCATGACCTTGCGCAACCGGATGATGATGCCGGTCGCGGTGCTGGTGATCGCCCTGTTTGTCGCGCCGATCGCGCAGCTGATCACTGGCGCCTTGTCCACGTCTGGCTATTTGCTCAAGGTGCTGGGGCCGATGGTCGTCCTGGCAGTGGCGGGCATTGCTGCGGCGCGCCTGGTTGCCTGGTTCAATTCCGGCGCGCCCGGCCCGGGCCGCGCGGCGCTGGAGCGCAGCTTGCTGGCCCTGCCCCTGTTTGGAAAGCTGCACCTGCGCGCCAATGCACGCGACTTCAGCGAAAGCCTGGCCTTGCTGCTGGAAGCGGGATTGCCCCTGTTCGATGCACTGCCGCTGGCGCTCGATACGGTCATCAATCACCAGGTGCGTGCCGATCTGTCGACCATCACAGCGCGCGTACGCGCCGGTGCGCCGCTGGCACATGCCATCGGCGCGCTGCAGCTGGTCGACATCAGCCGCCTGCATCCGTTTGTGGTGACGGGCGAGGAAGGCGGCACCCTGGCCGAAATGCTGATGCGCCATGCCGACACCGAAAGCGAAGCGCTGGCGCTGGCCCAGTCCGAGATCATGGCCTGGCTGCCACGCGTGTTCTATGCCGGTGTGGCGCTATGGATGATTGCGCACCTATTGGCAACGCTGCCAACGGCGCGCGACGCAGCAGCGCTTGGCGTGCCACAATGGCAGACATGAAGCCCATCCTGTCGATTCTGATGACGCTGTTGCTGGCGTCCTGCGCGCTGCAAGCGCCGCCACCTGTGCCGCCGCCCGCAGCATCACCTAGCGCGCCTGATGCCCCGGCCTGGTATCAGCAAGCTGCCAGAGACGGTGTTCTCGTGTGCGCGATCGACAGCGCCAAATCCCTCATCACCGTGCTGGTGCGGCGGGGCGGCCCCATGGCCCGCTTCGGTCACGATCACGTCGTGGCCAGCCGCAGTGTGGAAGGTTTTGCCGCCCCGGCGGCGGGCCGCGCCGATGTTCAATTCCGGCTCGATGCCCTGAGTGTGGACGAACCTGGCCTGCGGCAGGAAGCGGGCCTCGACACCCAGCCCGATGCCGATGCCATTGCCGGCACGCGCACCAATATGCTCACGCGCGTGCTCGACGCCGAAACGTATCCGCTGGTTCAGCTGCACGCCGAGCGCAGCACGGCGGACAGCCAGAAAGTGAACCTGACCATCACCCTGCATGGCGTGACCAAAACGTTGGCGGTGCCGGTCATCGTCGAATCGAATACCGCCAGCGGCGCCTTCACGCTGCTGCAGTCCGATTTCGGCATCACGCCCATGTCGGTCATGGGCGGTGCGATTAAAGTGCAGGACGAACTGGCGCTGCAGTTTCGGCTGGTGGCGTGCGCGCCCTGATCCAGGCATCCACTGTGGCGGCACTGCCCTCCCCGGCGTGAAGGCCAAGCTTGGAGCGGCGCCATAAAATGTCTTCCGCCGTGCGGGCCCATTCGCGCTCGATCAGGTAGCGCGCTTCCACTTCAAACAGGCCGGGCACAATTTCAGCCCCCAGATCGGCCAGAGCACTGCATCCCGACAGCAAGCAGTACACGCGGGTGCCGTAGGCCCGTGCATAACGCTGCAGCACGGCGGGCGGCAGCCAAGGGAACGCGTCACGCACCTTGATTACCCACTGGGTGAATTCGAGCACGCTCTTGCTGGTTGGCCGTTCGCCGTACAAGTCGCCGCCGGGCAGACAAGCCTGGGCCGTCCATGCCGGATGACGATTGCCCAGCAAAGGCGCAATCCAGTCAAGCGCTTCCTCGGCCAGCTTGCGCGCAGTGGTGATTTTGCCGCCGAAAACGGTGAGCATCGGGGCGCCATCGGTGTCGTGCTCCAGCCGGAAATCACGCGTGGCGGCCGCAGCCTTCGCGGCGTCGTCCTGCACCAGCGGGCGCACGCCGGAATAAGTCCAGACCACGTCGGCCGGCGTGATCGGTTTGGAAAAATAATGGTTGGACAGCGTGCATAGGTAAGTGATTTCCTCGGCGCTGATGGCCACCTGGTTCAAGTCGCCCTGGTAATCGAGGTCGGTGGTGCCGATCAGGGTGAAGTCCTGCTCGTACGGAATGGCGAACACGATGCGCCCGTCGGGGTGCTGGAAAATATACGCGTAGTCATGATCAAACAGGCGCGGCACCACAATGTGGCTGCCCTTGATCAGGCGCAGCGACTGGTGCACCCCAGTGCTGGTGGCGCCGTGCAAAAATTCGGATGCCCACGGCCCGGCCGCGTTGACCAGGCAGCGCGCCTTGACCAGCGTGGTTGCGCCGTCGGCGTGGCTCAGCGTGGCGCGCCAGCCGTCGGCGCCGCGCTGCACGGCGCTGCAACGGGTGCGCGTGTGGATCTGGGCGCCGCGCTCGCGCGCGTCCAGCGCATTCAGAACCACCAGGCGCGCATCGTCGACCCAGCCGTCCGAGTACACAAAGCCGCGCGTAAATTCCGGTTTCAGGTCGCTGCCGGCCCGATGCTGGCGCAAATGGATGGCTTGCGAACCGGGCAGGAACTCGCGCCGCGCCAGCGTGTCGTATAAATACAGGCCGGCGCGGATCATCCAGGCGGGGCGCTGGCCGCGGTCGTGCGGCATCACAAAGCGCATCGGCCACATGATGTGCGGGGCGCTGCGCAGCAAGACTTCGCGTTCGATCAGCGCCTTGCGCACAAGGCCGAATTCGTAATACTCCAGGTAGCGCAAGCCACCATGGATCAGTTTGCTTGAGGCAGACGAGGTATGGGAGGCCAGGTCATCTTTTTCGCACAACATCACGGACAAGCCGCGCCCGGCCGCGTCGCGCGCGATGCCGGTGCCGTTGATGCCGCCGCCCACTACCAGCAGGTCGCACTCGATTGGTTTCATGGAGCAATTGTGGCCTAAAACGCCGATCCCCATCAACTTTTTCAGTGCGCTATACCGATCAAGGCGCCTTGCGCATGGTGCGCAACACCACTTCGCCAATCGCCCGGCCGAGCAGCAAGCCATCTTCATTGTCGTGTCGATAATGAATCCCCCCATACAGGCGCGAAGTTGCGGCCTGGGCCGCCAGCGCATCGAGCCGCGCCGCCTGTTCCGGGAAGAAGCTGGCAAGAATCCGCGCTGACGCGCCGCTGAACGCGGCATGGCCGGAAACGTAAGAAGGAAATGGGGGCGTCAGGATCGCCGTTTTCAAGTTAATCCCCAGAACCGTCTTGGCCGTGGTGATCGGGCGTGCTGTCCAATAATGGTATTTCACGTCCCATACCGCAATAAAGGTATCGGCCAGTGCCATATTGAGCATGGCGAACAGGCGCACCGTGTCTTCCTCGCCCAGATGATGTTCTTGAGCAAGGTCAAGCGCGATCTGGTTCCAGTGTCCCGGTGGCGTGACGCTGCCGCTCCCGTCGACCCAGAATTTGGCGATGGTTAGCTGTTCGGCTGTCAGGTTTTTTTGCAGCGCGACCACCTCATGCAAATCGGCCAGGAAACGGGCGGAGCCAAACGCCGGCGGTGTCGGCCGGAATTGGCCAGGCGTGCGCAATACCCAGGTTTGCCACGCCGGCGCGAATGGTTCATCAGGCGGATAATAGAAATACGGCGCTGTCGGCTCCCAGGCACCAGGACCGTAGTAGCGCCCATCACCATACCACTCCAGCCGCAAGCCGTTCCAGCCCCGTTCGGCACCGTCAGCCTGGGCTCGCGCAATGACGCGCTGCGCGACATGGGCACCGACTTGCAGCGCGCGCGCCAGCGTGGCCGGGTCGGCCTGGCCGGTCGCTGCCGCACGCCGGGCCAGCGCGCCGACAATCCGGTCGAATCCGTGCTCTTCGCTGGGCATCCAGAACGCCAGCACATGCGCTGCCGCGGTCGAGACGGCAATCTGGCGCGCCAGCACATCGGCATCGGCCAATGCCCAGGCATCATGCATGGCAACATGGACCAGCGCACTGCCCCGCGCGGCCCGGGTTGGCGCGATCTTGTGCTTGACGATCATCTTGAGCGTGAGCGCGGTCCAGGCCATGCTGGCCGGCTGCGCGGGCCAGGACCGGGCCATCAGCGCGGCCTGCGCTTCGGCTGCGTCGCTGGTGCCAAACACGGCCGGGTCATAGGCGGCAGCTGGCGTGGGTTCGGCGGCGTAAGACAGAATCGGCGCCGCGCTTGCCGAATGCGCCGCCCAGACCGCCAGCACGACAAGCATGCGCGTTCCTGCGCGCAGGTAGCGCGCGAGCGTCATGGCGCTTCCCCCGTCAGGCCGGCCAGCGCTTGCACCACGGCCTGGCGTCCGGCGCGCCGCGCGATGTCGATGGTGGCACCGGCAACCGGATGGACGCTGGGACGGGCGCCTGCTGCCAGCAGGCGCAGTGCCAGCGCATCTTCACCACTGTAGAGCGCGGCATTCAACACGGAAATCCCCTCCTCGCTGACGGCTGCCAGACTGGCGCCGTGCGCCACCAATGTATCGACCACGACCGCATGTCCACCGTAGGCGGCCAGGATCAGCGCTGTGTTGCCACGCCAGTCGCGCGCATCGATCTGGGCGCCGCGGGCCAGGAGGTTCTTGACAAGTTGCAAACGCCCCTGCGCTGCCGCATTGTGCAGTGCGCGTACCTGGCGCAGCGGCTCGGCCGCATTCACGTCCACGCCACTGCGCAACAGCAGCTCGACCACGGTACGGTCGCCCTGGGCAGCAAACTGCACCAGCCGAGCAGCGCTCGGCTGCACACCCATCAACTCCAGGCGCCGCCTGGCATCGGGGGCGTCCTGGGCCAGCACCATGCCCCCAGCGAGCGACAGGCACACCAGCAGCGCGGCACGGGCCAAGCCGCAAGGCCAAGGGTCCGCCATCATCGTACACGCGCCATCGGCTGGGTCCCCAGCCATTGGGACAGCATGGCCGGCAGATTGGCGTGCGCCGGCATACCCAGCACATGCCAGCCGATCTCGCCATTGTCCGTGATGGCGTGCACGGCCGGCGTCGCGCGCAGCGCCAGTGCGGCTGGCAAGTTCCGTTCGCGATCGAACAACCAGGTCACGCCGTCCAGCGCGGCATGCTGCTGCACCAGGCGCTGGGCCTGTGGCGCGGCGCCGGCGACCACAATCACCAGTTTGCCAGTCCAGCCGCCCTGCCGCCTGGCCAGGCTGGCCAGCAGCGCTTGCGCGCTTGGTTGTCCCGCTTCGACCACGATCAGCGCCCAGCGCCCGCCAGGGGGCAAGGTGCGGGTTGATGTGGCCAGACCTGCCTGGTCAACGAGCATTACTTCGGGCAACAGGCGCGCTTCGGCGCGGGCGGACAGCGCGCACGCCGCCCCCAAGACCAGCACGGCGCACCGCACACGCATCACTTTGGAAATCAGGATCATGGATCAGGGAAGAATAAAGTTAAGAATCGTTGCCTTGTCAGCAGGCGACAAGCCCTCAAGCATCTGTTCCTGCGTGCCCGATACCAAGGCTTGCGCCTTGGCGCTGGCCCGCGTCAACGGCGCCGACAGCGCCAGGGCGCTGAAATGCATCAAACGGACGGTCTTGCCAGGCGCAACGTTGAGGTTCCAGCCATAGCTGAAGCTCGCGTCGTCCAGCTTGAACTGCTGTACTGCCGGCGCCAATCCGCCGGCGCCATTGAATACCGTGGTCACGCTGTCGCGCGGCGTTTCATAGTAATTCGGCGCCGAATAGATCACGTAACCGGGGGCACGCGCCAGCGCTGCAGTGCGCAGCGGTCCTTCGCCGAACTGCACCCCGCCACGCAGGCGCGCGTTCAATGCAATGCTGACCGGTCCCGGATTGGTGAAACTGTCGACGATGCGCACGTAGCCGCCATTGACGGGCACGAAGAAGCGGCGCGTCACCGACAAGCCTTCGATGAGACGCGGTCCAATCTCGATTTCGCGATCGGCGCGCAGCACCCGTGCCGTGTCCAGCGTGCCGAACGGCATCCCATTGACCACCAGGCCATAGTAATCGTCATAGCGCAAGCCTTGCCCCTGCTCGCGGGCGCCGAGCGATCCCACCTGGCTGAGCTCATACTCGTAGGTATCGAGCCCCCCCAGCGCCAGGGGCAGCAAGCGTTCGCTGCCCAGGCGCACGGTGGTGACGGTACTGGCAGCCGGGGCCACCTCCGCCATCGCGACCCCAAGTGCCGGGCCGAACCTGCCGGCCAACACGCGGACCAAACCTGGCGGCACGTTCGACAGCAGGAAATTGCCTGCGCTGTCCGTCACGGCCTCGCCGCGGTAGCCCGCATACGCAGCGCCGACCTCGGCCAGCGTCACTTCCACCCGCACATTCTGGCCGACACGCGCCCCGCCCGTGCCCAACACCGTGCCCGACAGGGTCCCCCCGCGCGGCAACTGCAAGTCCAGCAGCAAGGGGATGGCCGCACTTTGCAGCGCGCCCCGTGCGCTGGCCGGTATGGCGCTGACCGGGTCGCTGGCCGAGGCCACCACCATGCCAAGCGCCACATGGTCGATGCTGTACTGTCCCTGGGCATCGGTGTACACGTAGCGCTCCAATGCCCCATCGACGTTGCGCACGAACACACCGGCATCAGCCAGCGGTGCCCCGTCCGCGCCGCGGACGATGCCGCTGACCGTGCCCGATGGCGGCAACTCGACATCGGACTGGAACAGCAGATCGGCCGCACCCGGCGTGCCCTGCACGCTGGCGGTCAGACCGTACTCATCCTGCGCCGTGAGGGTGAAGGCGCCGCTGCGCACACCGTGGAAGACAAAGCTGCCATCTTGCTCGAGCGCACTCGGGCTGATCATGACCCCGGCCACGTCAATCAAGTACATCTGTGCCGACGCCGGCGCGCTACGGTCCGGATAGCGCAGCTGACCGCGGACGGTGAGCACGGGAATGGCTGCATCGACCGTACCGCTGGTCGGCAGCGTCACGTTCAGCGTGCCATAGCTCGGCTTGTCCCAAGGCGAGATCTCCACCTGGGCCGGGCCGGGCGGCAAGCCCGCAAACATCCGGGTGTCGCTGCAAGCGCCGCTGGCCGACCGGCTCAGTCCGCCTGCATGGACGGTAAAGTTGCAATCGCCGAAATAGCGGGTGGAATCATCCAGCGCGTTCAAGCGGGCCAGCACGACCGTGCCAAGATCGAAGGTCATCGGCGCAACAGTGAGCAGCTGGCCGTTTTGCACGGTCACGGTGGTACTGACATGCGGTTTCGGGTCGCTATCGGCAGCATAATAGGCATCGAGCGTGACCGGTATCCCGCTGGGGACCCTGGTCAGCAGATAGTTGCCGCTGGCATCGGTGAGGCCCGAGACCGAGTTCGGCGCATCCGGGTGGATGCGGTTGGTCCAGCTGGCCACAATGGTCTGCCCTGCCGCCGGCAGCGCGCCGGGCAGCAGAAGGCGGCCCCCAATACGCCCCTGGCCTGCCATGGTGAGCACCAGGCCGTTCAGCGTCTGCCCCGCTTGCGGCGTCAGGCTGATGGTGGTCGTGGGCGCATCGTACTGGTAGTAACTGCTGGCCGAGAGCTGCAAAAGCTGGCCGGCCGGCACCTCTGCAAAACTGAAATTGCCTTCCGCATCCGAGAAGGCGGCCGCCAGATAATCATAGCGCCCGTCCGTCGGCAGATTAAGCCGGACAAGATGGCTTCCCAGCGGCTGGCCGGTCACCGAGCGCACCTGGCCACTGAGCGAGGCCGAGGCCAGCGTCAAGTTCACGTCCAGCACGGCGCCATCGTTGACCGGCACAGTCTCGGTGGCCGAGCGGATCATCCGGTTGCCGGCACTTTCTGCGTAGATCGACACCGGCGTCTCGCTGGCGATGTCCAGGGTGGCCTTGCCGTTGCTGTCGGTGGTGATGGTTTTTTTCTGCCCATAGTAGGCGACCTGCAGGACGGCCTGCGGCGCGGGCGTGCCGCCGTTGCTCACGGTCACGCGCAGCACCGTCGCTGCCATCAGCTTGGCATCGGTGCTCACGTCTTGCCCGGCCACGGCGACCGCGCCCAAGGTGGAATTGTCCCAACTGCCGCCAGCGAAGGCGTTGACGCGGTAAGTTCCCACCGGCACATTGGCAAAGCTGTAACGGCCTTCACCGTCCGTGACGGTTTCAACGTTCAACTCAGGCACCTCGTAGCGGGCCAGGCGCAAGCGCGTATCCGGCACTAGCGTCACGCCGTCGGCGCGCGTGAGCTTACCCTGGACAAGCGCGCCGTCGTGGTAAGGCTGCGGCGCCACGGGCACGCCATTGACGCTGGCAGCCAATTCGTAGCCGCCCAGACTGCCCGTCTGATTGCCGTCGGGAGCCAGTGCTACAGTGTAATACCCGCTCATGGTGGCACGCACCGCTTTCAGGTCGCCCTGGTAATTGACTTGCTCAAAATTGCGCTGAGGACCATAACCGACACCAGACGCTTTGCTGTTGTGGTCGGGATCAAACACGATCACCCCGACGGCACGGCTGGCCGGTGCGCCGATCACGGCAGCGCCTTTGGTCTGCACCGTCAAGACATCGCCAATGGTCACCGGCACCGAATACAGATGACGCTCTTCAACATAGGCGAACGACTTCTGTTTCACGACAGAGCGCTGGAAACGCGCGCTCAGCTCAGCCGTGGTACCGATGTTGTCCGGCTTGACCACGCCATCGAGCAGCAATTGTTCCGGCGCGCCGTCGAGCATGGCGAGCACGGTGACGCGATACGCGCCTGGCAGCACGCCCGGCACCGTCAGCGCGCCACTGGCATCGGTTTCACCCATCAGGCGCTTCTGGCCGCTGCCCATCTGCAGGTAAATCTTGCTACCGGCCAAAGGTGCATCGGCATGATCGCCATCGCGCGCCACGACCCGCACGCTGCCTACGGCACGCGCCAGAACCAGCGTTTCCGTCACGCTCTTGCCATCATCGGCGTCGCGCACCACCAGTGCCACATCCGTGCCCAGGGCCGTGCCTTCAAAAATATGGCGCGCGCCGACGGTATAGGTGCCAGCCTGGATGCCATGGAGTGTGAAACTGCCATCCTCGGCAGTGACACCGGCCTGCTGGCTGTTCCAGCGCACGTTGGCGCCCGCCACGGCGCGTCCTGCGTTGTCGCCATCCTGGACCTGCAGCTTCACGCTGGCCACAGCGCCAAGCGTGATGGTTTGCGCACTCACTTGGCCACCGAAATCAATGGTGCCACGCAATTGACGCTCATACGCGCTGCCGGCAAAGCGCGGATCGACCACGCGCAGGCGATAGCCGCCCTCGGGCACATTGGCCACCGTCAGCTTGCCGCCGGCGGTGCGCCCTGCGACCCGCTCGGACGCTTCCGCGTCGGACTGCAGATACACGGCCGTGTCGGCACTGGGGCGGCCGTCAACATGACTGACCGTCAACTGCACCGTACCCAATGCCAGCAAAGTCAGATTGCGCACCACGTTCTGGCTCGCGCTCACATCCACCGGCAGCTCGACCATCGCACGCGAAACCGGATCGATGGCCTTGATCACATAGGCACCTGCCGGCACCGCGTGGAAACTGTAACGCCCCAAGGAATCGGTGCGCGTGCTGCGCTGCACCGCGCGTCGACCCACATTCGCAGGGGCCGCGCCGACGCAGCCGAGGCAGGCGTCGAACTGCTGCCCTTCGGCTGCACCGCGCAATTCCACCAAGGCATTGACGCTTGCTTCACCGTTGGCCGTGAGTACCGTGCCCGCCAGGGCGCCGCTCGCTTGCAGCTGGATGTCCGTGACCGTGGTCCGTGCCAGCGTCACCGCGGCATCGAGGCGTTGGCCGCGCACGCGCGTGCCCTGGGCATGCGGCACATCGGTCATCATGTCGTAGCGGCCCGGGGCCATGCCCGGGAACACATAGTTGCCATCGGCGCCAATGCGGACATACACCGCACCTGGGGCATCCGGGTCGTCGCTGGCGCGCCAGACGCGACCGCCAGTTGCGTTCAGGTCGGCCGGGCCGCTGACAGCGCCGGTCAGAATGCCGGAATCAAAGATGACATCGGCCACATGGGCAGCTGACGGCGCCAGCACCAGTTCGCGTGACGGCAGACCGGTCAGTACGTGCCCGCTGTACTGTCCAAAGCAGCCCAACGCAGGCTGGGCCAGCAAACGCACGGCCGTGTCGGCCGGCAGCGCAATGGACGCGCTGTCGTTGAGCACACCTTGCACCGCGAACGCACCTTCCACCACCTTGGCTGGATCGATATTGGGCCGCTGAGCCGACAACATGCCGGCCACCGTGGTACCGGGCGCATCGCAGAAATCGTCGCGCCGCAGGCCCCACAAACGGTTAAACAGCGGGTGCGCGCTCTGGAACGCAACGCGCACGCCGTTGACCGGCGTGACGCCATCGCCTTCGAACACACGCCCGCTCAGACTGGTTGTCAGGCTCGGCAGTGAAGCGAGGGCACTGATGCCCCCCTGCGGGGCACGGAAGTTGACCAGCGCCGCCAGCTCCGACGGCAGCAAGCCGTCCAGCGCTTCCGGCGGCAGTTGCTGCAGGCGTTCGGCAGAGGCAATTGCGCCGGCACGGTGGACTTGCTGCACCACGAAGTGCATCAGCGCCAACTTGCCGCCAGGCGGCACCGTCAGATTGCTCCAGCGCTGTTCAAGCGTGCTGCTGTGCGCGTCAAGCGGCGTGAGCGCGACCAGGTCTGGCGCCGTGGGCGCGCCACGTTGGCCGTGGATATGGGCAGTCGCCGCCGGCGATTGATTGAGCAAGGGGTCACCGTCCTGGGCATCATCGAACACCAGCCAATCATCGCTGGCCGACGGTGCCGCCTGCGCGCTGGACGAGGCCAGCAGCGCGGCATCGCCGTAGGTCGTGCGCAAGGCCGCTTGAATCGTGACCGGACTGCTGCCGGGATTGTCGAAAATCTCCAGGTAGCGGGCGAAATAGCCGCCGCGCGGGACGTAGACTTTGCGACTGACCTGCAAGCCGGCCATCGGACTGGCCTGGACCACGGCAAACTGGCGCTTGCCCAGTTCCAGCGCGGCACTGGTTGCGCCGGTATACGGTTGGCCATTGACGGTCAGCTGCGCGGCGCGGCTGAAATTGCTGCCATTGTCCTGCACACTGCCATCGTTCTGGATCGGAAAGCCGAAGCGGTTGGCGTCTTGCATCGCCGCTGGCAGCGCAATCCGGTTCTCGGCCACGGTCAGGTCCAGCACGCCTTCCTCGCCATCGCTGGCAAGCACCAGCTCGGCGTCGGCGAAGCGGTTCAGTTCCGGATCAAAGGCCGTCACCAGTTGCGTGCCCAGTGCCAGGGCGCCGATGCGGAAGTTGCCGGCCGCGTCGGTGCGCCCGGCGCGGGTCTGGTTGAACGAACCATTGAGCAGTTTGACGTTGTACGGGAAGCCCGCGGCCAGGGTGCTGCCGTCCGGGCGCTTGATGGTGCCATGGATCGAAGCGGCAGGCGGCAACACCAGGGTCACCGGCAGCACCGCACCATTTTCATCGAGCGTCACGTCGATGCTCGTTTCGAGGTTCTCGTCGTAGCGGTTGTCCGGGTGGCGCGCGCGGATCCGGTAAGTGCCAACCGGAACGCTGTAGCTGACGCGCCCGCTCGTGTCAGTCAGCACGTCGGCACGCACATCGATCTTGACCAGGGCGGCCGGTGCCGGTGCGCCACGGGCGAAATTGACTTGCACTGCGATGGTGCCAAAGCCTTTCAGGCTGATATTGGCCACGCTTTCCTGTTCTGCCGCCACGCTAACGGCAGCATCGCCGCCCGCACGGCTGACCTCATCATATGCGCTCACCTGCAAGCTGCCGACGCGCGCGTCCGAGAAGCGGTAATAGCCCCCGGTATCGCTGGCCGTGCGACGCAAGGTGATGCCGTCGGCCGTCAATTGCAGCGCAGCACCGACCACCGGCTTGCCATCGGCAGCCGTGACCCGGCCCGAAATGGTACCGACTTTTTCCAGCACCACGCTGGCCACCGTGGTCTCACCGGCAAACGCGGTGGCCGTGGCGGTGCCGACGATGCCCACACCGCCCTGGGCGGCCTGGGGATGCGCCATCACGGCGTCGACCACGTAATCGCGCGGCGGCACGCCGGTCAGCAGATAGCTGGCATCGGCACCGGCGTCGGTCGCGTACAGATATTGGGTCGACTGTGGCAGTCTCAGGCGCACGCTCGCGCCCGGCGCCAGGGCACCGTTGGCACGCGTGATGGTACCGCGCAGATTGGCAGTGCCGTTGAAGATCAAGTCCTGCACCACGCTGGCCGGGCCCTGCGGGAACTCGACGACAGAGGCCGACGACGGCGCAGCCGTCATCGGGTGCGCGGCCGAAAGGTCGAAGCCATAGCGCGGCAGTGGCAACGGCATCGCGCTGCCGTCGATTTTTGCCTGCAGCGCGAACTTGCCGCCAGCGCCGCTGGTCACTTGCCAATCGCGTCCGAACAGCACTTGCTTGCTCTTGAAGTGCACCACGGCGCCAGGCACCGGAGTGGTGCCGTCACCGGACAAGACGCGGCCGCTGACGCTGGCACTGGTCACATCGGGCAGCGCTGCCAGCGTGCTCACGCCGTCGGCCGGCACCTGGAAGTTGGCGATGGCGGTGCGTTCGTCCGCACGCAAACCGGCCAGCGCTTCTGGCGGCAATTGCGCCAGGCGCAAGGCAGCCTCGCGGGCACGGAAGCGATCGAGCTGATGGAAAGCGAAGTGCACCAGCGCGCGCGACTGGCCCGGCTGCAGCGTGATGTTGTCCCACTGGACAGAGAACTTGCCCGTCTGGCCCAGCAATTCGTAGCGCGCGGCGCTGGCAGGCAGGCCGCCCACGCCGTCGAACAGATGGCCCGTGGCCGGCACCGACGCCGTCTCGAACGGATCGGCATCGCGCTGGTCGTCCACCACCAGCCAGCGGTCGCCGAAAGCGCCGCTGGCAAGGACGTTGTCCCCATCGGAGGTGTCGACAATGCGCGCATTGCTGTCGCCGCTGCCATGGTGCGACACCAGGCGTACGCCCACGGTGAGCGCTTGCGCGGTACGGTTTTCCAGCACTTCCAGATAGCGCGCGAAATAGGCATCGCGCGGCACGTAGATCCGGCGCGTGACATGCAGACCCGAACCATGATCTTCGTCCACCTCGAGCTGCTGCGCGCCGTCGCTCAATTTGCCGATACTGCCATCGCCATTGCGGAACGGCACCGGCACGCCATTGACCAGCAGCTCCAGGCGCATGCCGCCGCTCTCGTTGCCCAAACCACGGAAAGCGCCGTGCCTGCCGTTGGCCACCGCACCATCGCCGCGCACGTCAAACGTGAAGCCGTTGGCGTCATACAGCGTGTAGGGCATAGCCACCGCGCCATCGACCAGGGTCAGATCAATCACCGGGGCGTCGCCATCGAAGCGAATCCGGCCCAGGCCTTCGGCACGCAGAC
Source organism: Massilia sp. CF038 (assembly GCF_900129765.1). Classification (GTDB taxonomy): domain Bacteria; phylum Pseudomonadota; class Gammaproteobacteria; order Burkholderiales; family Burkholderiaceae_D; genus Telluria_A. The sequence goes on along the minus strand of NZ_FQWU01000001.1, from coordinate 1,700,598 downwards.
CGGCGTTGCCACTCGGATCGGTGGCGCGCAGGGTGAAGTTACCAGCTGCCATATCCAGCAATGCATACCTACCATTGCCATCGGTCGTCGTTTCGTACGTGCCGCTGTTGCTGCCCGGGCGCGCACCGTAGACCGGATCCGGATTGCTCAGCGCAACCTTGATCCCGGCCAGCGTACTGCCATCGGCCTTCGTCACGGTGCCGCTCACATTGCCAGAACCGATCATCTGGAAGTCGCGCGTGAGCACTTCATCCTGATCGTTGATTTGCAGCCCGACAAACTGGGCGCGGATGCGATCCTGCGGCGCCGATCCGACGCTGACCTTGCGCACGCGCGCCGTGTAGGCGGTACCGCCTTCCACGTTGCTAAAACTGTATTGACCATCCTTGTTCGTCACGGTGCTGTAAGTGACGGCAAAGCCGGCCACCAGCGACACTTCCATGTCAGGGCGCGGCGTGATGCCATCGGGACCGTACACGGTCCCGCGAATGCTGCCCAGCGGGCGCGTGGTCAAGGTCACGGCCAAGTCCAGCGTTGCCCCGTTGACCACGGTGCCCTGCACCGAACCGGCAATGGTGCCTACCTGGGCCGGCTTGCTGGCCTGGACGCTGACGTCGCCGTTAAAGACGGGCGCGGCCAGCACGCTGCCATCGGCACCGGTGGCAAGGGTAAATTCGCCGCCGAAAGGCGAGCCGCTGCTGATCACCACCTTGGCACCGGCCACCGGCTTGGCGGCGCTGTCGCGTACCGTCACACGCACGGCGCCCTGCCCCACCAGGCGCACCGGTACCGTGCGCACTTCATTGGCGGCACTCAGCTGGGAGATGGCAACACCGCGGTCGCCGCTGGCCAGTTCGGTCACGCGCACGCTCAACTCGCCCACCGGCACCAGCGTGAAAGTGAAAGCATTGCCGCTGTCAACCCGCTGAGTCGCGTAGGGGGTGGAACCACTGAGCAGCTCCACCTGCAGCGGCGCCCTGGCCGCCAGACCCGCAGCGGTTTGCACGCTGCCCTGCACGGTGCCAGTGGCGGCCAGTGTAACGTCGAGGGTCAGCGCATCGCCTTCAGCGATAAGACGGCCCTGGGCCAGCCCGCCCAGTTTGGACAACGGATTTTGGGCCGTGACGGCGATGTCGCCGACATACACATTCGGCAGCTGATAGCGGCCGGCGCTGTCGGTGACGGTATCCCAGCTGGCCGAGAAGGCGCCCACGCTGGCCACGCGCACCGGCGCATTGGCCTGCACCACGGCGGCGGCGTTGCGCACCACGCCGGACACGCTGCCTTTGCCCAGGTAGCGCAAATTGACTGTGAGAGGCTTGCCGGACACAATTTCCGTGACCACGACCTGGGTGCGCGCGCGGTTGCTGCCGTCTTGGGCCTGCAGCACATAGGTGGCACCACTGGCGATGGCAAAGCTGAACTGGCCTAGCGCATTGGTGCTGGCCACCGCACTCACGCCGGCCGTACTTGCGTCCAGGGTCAGAGCCAGCTGTTGCGGCTGCGGATTTCGCATCAGGAATACCTTGACCCCGGCCCCGGCTGGCGTGACGCCATCGCGTTCGAACACGGTGCCGACCAGCCCGCTGGCGGCCAGTTGTACCGCACTGACAACGGTGGCACCGTCGGCCGGCAGGTTGCCGCTCACGTTGCCGTTGCGGCCATCCTGGGTGCTTGCGCTCAGGGTATACGGGCCAATTGGCACGCCCTGGAACAGGAAGGCGCCGTCCGGTCCAGCACTGGCCGTAAACGCCAGACGCGAACCGGCCAGCGACTGCAGCGTCAGCGTGACGCTGGCAAAGGGCTTGCTGTCAGCATCGGTGACGGTGCCGCTCACACTGCCAACCGGGGTAAAGCGCAGATCCTGGACCAGCACCTGGTTCGGGCTCGACAGCACCACGCCGGGCAGACGCGTGCGCAGGCGGTTGTCGACAAAAGCGTCCAGGGTATAGGGACCGTCGCCCAGAGGCAGCGAATTGAAGCTGAACTTGCCGTCGGTGCCGGTGACCGATTGGGATACGATGCCGCGCTCGCGCGACAAAATACGCACCTGCACGCCTTCCTGGACGGTGGCACCGTCAGCAGCGAGCACAGTACCTGTAATGGTGCCCACCGGTTGCAGCTTGAGCGACACCGGCAATACCGCACCACCGGCCAGCAAGCCGATGGTGCTGCCCACCAGGCGCGACACCGGATCGCGCGCCGAGACCGTAAAGTCCCCTGCGGCCACAGTGGCAAAGGCGGCCGTTCCGTCGGGCCCGGTCAGCATGCTGTGGGTTTCACGGATGGCGCCCAGGGCGGTCAGCGTCACTGTCACGCCAGCGACCGGCTGGTCAGTGGCGTCAAGTACCGTGACGCGTACCTGGCCCTGGCCATTCATGCGGATGTCGGCGCGCTGCGTCTGGCCTTCAGCATCAATGCTGGCACCGACTTGCGCGCGGTCGCCGCTGCGCGGATCAATGGCTGAGATCGTAAACGTGCCGGCACTGACATCGGCCAGCGCGTAGCGGCCGCTGTCATCGGTCACGGCGGTGCCAACCTGCTCCATCGGCTGATGCCGGATCACCGTCACCTGGGCTTGCGCCACGGGGGTCGTGCCGTCCGCGCGCGTCACCTGCCCCGCGAGCGCGCCACGGGGGCCCAGCACGAACATATAGCTGCCGGCCACGCCGCCCTCGTTGGTGGCAGTGGCCACCACGCGCGCGCTCGAGCCGCTGGCAAACAAGGGCAACACCTGTACTTGGCCATCGACGCTGACCGAGGCCAGCAGATCGTTGCTGATGGTATAGGTGGTGCCGTCGGCGCGCGCGCTGACGTCGCGCGTGGCGGCATTCTCGGCAATGGCAGTGGCCTTGAGCTGGGCTGTCTGGCCCGTGCTCAGATGCTTGGCGTTCGCGCTCAAGCCCAGCGCGACCGGGGTTGGGTCGAGCTGCCCCCAGAAAATCTCGCCGGTGTACACCACGGTCGCGTCAAAATCGGGGAAGGCAACCGCCGTCTGGCCGACGCTGCCGTCGGAACAGCTGGCGCGGGCACGAAACGGCCCGGCCGTGCCGGGAATATTAAAGATGGTGAAGCTGCCGTCGGGTGCGATCGGCGCGTTTCGGTTGAGCGCACTGATGGTGCAAGTAGCGCCAGGCGCCGGTGGCGCGCCGGCCCAGGATGGCAAGGCAGTGGTGGCAAGCAGGAGAAACAGACACAGCAAGGCGTGCGCGCGGTGGCAGACATGGGCGAGCACCCGCGCAGGAAATGGTTGGAAAAGACGCATTGCTGTACTACTCCTGAGGTAATTCTGGTATGACACACGCAAAGAACGGGGCGCTGCCGGTCAAGGCGACGCCCAGGGCGGATCGTGCTGTTTATTTTTTAGTTGCCAGGCATTGGTCGACGTCGTACGTCTTGAGGTAGCGCGTTTTTGCTTGCGTCAGCGCGGCCAGCCAGGGCGCTTCGGGCGCGCCTTTGCGCGCCACCGGTTCTGCTGCCGTGGCTACCGCTTCAGGCGGCAAGGCGTCGACAATCGCTTGCAAGGCATCGGCAAAGCGGCACTCTGCGCGCCGGGCGTAACTGATCCCGGTTTGCATATGGTCGACGGTGCGCGACGGCACTTTCTCCCCGCTGGTCGCGCGCAAAATTTCTTGCATGGCCAGGGCCAGCTTGTCTTCTTGGTCGTAGTTGATCGACGACAGTTCGCGCGCAAAACTGTTGTTGGGGTCAGCGGCGAGCATTTTGTCAATCGTTGCGCGTACCGGGACGCGCAAGCTGACCTGGATGTTGTACAGCTGGCCAAGCACATCGAGATCGGCTGGATGGGTATCCAGCCATTGCTGGCACAGCGCGCGCGCGCTCTGCAGTACTGCCACGCCACCCTTGTTGTTGGCAAAATCGGGACTTTCAAGCAGGCTGTATTTGTGCAGCAGCAGTTCAACGCGCAGCACCAGCGCGCCGCGCCGCACCGCCGGGGCGACTTGCTGCAGCGGCAGCTGATCCAACTGGGTCAGCAAGGCGTCGATCGCCTTGACCGACTTGATGCCGCCGTCGGCTTGCGCCGCGTACTCCCCTTGCAGGCTGCGCAACTGGGCAGCAGGCGTGGGTGGCGCGCCATGGGCAGCGCCTGCTGCCAGCAGGGCCACCACAGCAATTGCGCGTTTCATCATTGTGGATCTCCCGTGTGGACATGGTTGAATGAATAATTCCCGGTGCAAGAATGGTCCGTGTGGTCGACGCCGCCGCCCACCTTGTTTGTCTCGAGCAACACTTCCGATGCGCCCGTCGAACCCGCGCCTTCCCGCAAGGCACACCAACCGTCGACCGGTTTAAGGTTGGCCGGCAAGGTGCCCGGTTTCATGTCCGCCGCCGCGCCCATTAAATGGTTGCTGCCCGCCGCGCCGCCAACGATGTAGTTGTGGCGTGGACTGCGCCAGACCGAGTTCAGTATCGGCATAAAAGTGCCGGCTGCCACTTGCTGAATCTTTAGTTCCAACTCGGCGCGCTTCTGCGGCGTCGCGTTCACCATGTCTTTGGTGTAGGCTGCTGTCGACTTCGCTTTTACCAGCGTTTGATAGAAGCCGGCAATCCGGCTTGCCAGTTCAAAGGGCTTGCCCAGCGAGATACTGTAAGGATTGTTCAGGCCTTCTGCGGGGCTGTACGTGCCCTTTTCGTTGAACTTGTCGCGCGCTGGCGCGTTGACGGAAAACGCCCTGGTCGGCGAGTCTTTGGTGTGCATCACCTCTTCTTGCTTAAAGTCAACATACTCTTGCCGGATAATGTCTTTCTGATCCTGCTGCAGGCGGACCGTCTGCGATACCCCGCACATGGTCGCCTTTGCCGTCAGGTCGACCGCGACACTGCGCTCGTAGCTGCCGGTTTTATTGGCCACATTGTCCACTTCAAAGCTGAGCTCAGCGCCTTCCTTGTTATCAGGTGCGATGTTCTTGGCGCCCTTTGCTTTGGCCGTATTACTGGTGATTTCCCACTTGATGCCGGCCGGATCGCCCTTTTCTATCGATGCGGTCAAGCTGATTTTCTTGCTCTTGCGTGCCAGCAGCGTCACCAGCTTGGGCTCCAGTTCGAGCAGATCGTCGCCGACAAAGGTAAACGGCTTCTTGTTGATCCCTGGATCATAGGTCTTGGTGACGGGACAGCCAGCCACCACCACGGTTTCTTCGCATTTCTTGGGATCGGGCTCTTTTTGCACAGCGCACTTGTCCGGCACCGGCGGTGGCGAAGGGGTGCCGCCCCAGCCAGCCTTGGTGACGCCGCTGTTGCTATCGCTGATCAACTGCGCGCCATCTTCGCTGACGGTGGCGCGGCCAATCGGCACGAAAGTCGCCAGGTCATGGTCCCACTGGTATATTTCGCGCGTTTCGCCGGCCTTCAGCAGCAGACTGTTGGGCATCTTGATTTGTAGCGGCGGGTCAAAGCGGGTGCCGCTCGGCTGGATGGTCCAGGCCGGCGCCATGAAGCCGTTGTAGCCGCCTGGCGGCACCATCGGCAGTTTATCCTGCTGCACCGGGCTGATCACCAGCTTGCCCGTCTTGTCGCCATTCGGGAAGGTAACGCTGTTCGCCTTGACGACCATCTCGAAGCCGTCAAAACCAGGTATTGTCATCGTCACGTCTTGCGCGCCGCCCACGGTCTTTGCCGAACTCATCAGCAAAGGCGGGAGGAAAATCGGGTGCGGCAGCACATTATTCTGGCCACGAATGGCCAACATCTCGAAATGCAGCGACGGATATTGGGCAGTCTGGACGTTGGCCGTGCGGCCATCGATGAACAAGTCGACCTTGCCAACCGGGACCTGGCTGTCAAAATGGAAGTCGCCGTTCGCGTCCGTGGTCGTACTCAGGCTGGTACGCCCAATCGACATGCGCACCCCGCCCAAGGGCTGCCCCGTGTGATTGAGGACCTTGCCCGACAACTGGGTCGGGCCGGTCTGTGCGGCAAGCACAGTCAGCTGGAACAAAGCACCAATGCGCCCTGCCTGGTTGGGCAAGGTGGCGCTCACCAGAACTGGACCAGGCCGGGTACCAAACAAGGGGCGCACTGCGGCCAGGCCATTCTTGTCGGTCGTGACGGTCAGGCTGGCGTGGCGCGTGCCCTGAGCGTCAAGCAGCACTGCATCGCCGTCAACGACGGTAAACGTCACCGGCGCTTGCGGCACCCGGTTTTCGTTGGCGTCACTGACTACCGCGCCCAACGGTTCGAAGGCGGTGCTGCCGGTTTCGCCAAACTGCGCGCCGCCGCCATCGGCGCGGATCAGCGCGGGCGCTCCCCGTTCGGCGGTCAGGCTGAACAACGCATCCTCCCCTACTCCGACGCTTGACACGCGCACCATATTGCCGGCTTCGCCAGACTGCTTGCCCAGCGTGAGCCACACTTCGGCACGCCCGGCAGCGTCGGTCTGGAGCAGAATGTTCCGCGCCTGTTTGACCGTGCCAGCGCGCAAAGTGCCGGTACCGCGCAAGATGTCGAAACGCACCGCCATGCCCACCAGTGGATTGCCGTCATTGGCCAGCGCCACGATCGTCAGCGGCTGCGGCAGTTCAGCATCGACCGGGGCACGCTGATGATTGCCGCGCAAAATCGTGAGTCGCTTGGAACCGCTGGCAATGCGCGTAATCGTGACGTCCTTGCTGCGCGTGTTGCCCACCTGGTCGGTGGCGCTCACGCGCAAGCTGTTCGCGCCCACTTCCAGCGGCACGTCTTCGGCACTGAAGAAGCGGTCCATCACTTTGGCCGTGACACGCTTCTGGTTGGCGCTATTGGTCACGGTGACGGACGGGTAAGGCGCGCCAATCCAGCCTTCGATCGCATCATTGACCACGCCGCGCACATCAGCCCGGTCGTTGGAGGTGAAGGCATCAGCCAGCGGCGCTTCCACCGACAGCAAGGGTGCAGTTTGATCCACCGCGACCGTGACGCTGGCACTGGCGCTCTGGCCAAACGCATCGAGCGCAATGGCCGAGAGCAAATTGACCCCTTCGTGCAGGAAGAAATTTTCGAAGCGAAATTCCATGCCGCCAGGCGCGACCAGCGCAGCCTGCTGGTTGATCGTCACGCTTTGCACTGGCTTGTCGGTGCGGCCGGTAATCAGCACGGGCCGTTCGACCTTGCCCGTCAAGTCGCGCGGACTGTTGGGGTTGACCGCGCCCAGTGTCGCTTTGTCGGCCGGCGTGAGAATCGTGATGACCGGTGGTGCGCGATAGCTGACCGTGGCGCTGCTGTTGCGCGTGCTGCCGTCGCGGAAGCTGGCCAACACGGTCAAGGTATTGCTGCCATCGACCAGCTCAGTCGTCGCCACATATTGCACAGTGGACGCATCCCCATCGTCGATGACGTCAGCGCGCATGGTCTGGCCGTTGAGCGTGAGGGTGTCCACCAGTGTGGCGGACGAGTTGGCGCGTGCCACGACTTCGACCCGGCGCGTGGCCGACGTGCTGCCGTTCAGTGGCTGCTTGATGGCCACCGCATACGTCGGCGCCGCCGCCACGCTAAAACCCCAGACAGCGCCGGCGCGGCCGTTGCCGTTGTCTTGCACAGACAGCATGACCGTATGCTCGCCGGCAGCCATGGCCGCCGGCGGCGTGTAGCGAATGCCGCTGGCGCTGACCTGGGCCTGCGCGGTAACGTCGACCTCATCAACATACAGTTGCACACTGGCCAGGTTCAGCCCCTGGCCACCGGCAGTGTAGGCGGCGGAAATCTCGGGCCGGCTGTCCGGCGCCAGTGTCACATCAACGGGCGAACGCGCACTGATCACAGGTGGCGTTGCCGTCAGGAAGCTCCACGACTGGCGGGTCTTGTTGCCTGCCAGGTCGCTCAGCTCGAGCGTGGCCTGGTGGTTGCCATCGGCCAGCGCCTGCGTGATGGGCACGCTGAAGGTATTTTCCTCATGCACCATTTGCGCCGTCAGGTCGGCGCCGTCGAGCAGCAAGCGGAACGAAGCAGGATCAATGCCGCTGCCGATATCGCTGTAGCTGGCGCCCAAGCCGGAGACCGCGCCAATAAATGCCGATTCCACCGGCCAGGCATCAAAAATGCGCGGCGCCGTGCGCGTGACAAAACTCCAGCTGCGCACAGCCGTATTGCCGCCACGGTCGGCGACCGTGAGCTTGATCTGGTGGTTGCCTTCGGAGAGAGCGGCAGGCACCGTGTAACTGACAGAGGTGGCGCTACGCAGCGCCTGTGCACTGATATTGACGCCATCGAGTTCGAGCGAGACGCGGTCCGGGTCGATGCCGTAACCACCGTCCGAAAACTGGGCGCTGATGACGGGCAGTGCGTCGGCCTCGAGCACACTGGCGTCAGCCGGGGTGGCCGCATTGCCGATGGTCGGGCGGTCCAAGTCCACCGTGAAACTCCACACACTGTCAACCGTGTTGCCGGCGCGGTCGGCAACCACCAGCTGGACCGTCCGGGTCCCGCTGGCCAGCGCCGTGGCAGGCGTATACACAATCGCGCTCGCACTGATCCGGGCCTGGGCCGTGACATCCTGATTGTCAATGAACAACTTGACGCGCGCCGGGTCGATCCCGGTGCTGCTGGCCGCATCGCCCGTTTCCTGGAAACTGGCGCTGATGGTGGGCGCGCTACTGGCCACCAGCACGTCGCGCGGGCTTTGCGCGCTAATCACCGGCAGGCCTGTGTCGAGCGTGAAGCGCCAGCTACTGGTACTGCGGTTGCCGGCCTTGTCGCCGACCGTCAGCGTCAGCACATGGGCCCCTTGCGGCAGCGGGCTGGCCGGTGTCATGCGTAATTCCGTCGCGCCGATTTGGGCTGCGGCGGTCACGTCGACCCCGTCGAGCAGCAAGCGCACCGCGCCGGTGTCAATCCCTGCCCCGATGTCGCGGTATTGCGCGGCGATCACGACAGCAGTGGCTGCGTTCAAGACCACGTCTTTCGGGCTGACACTGGTGATCTCCGGGGCGCTCACGGTGGTGAATGTCCAAGCCGCTTCAGACAGATTGGCACGCTTGTCGGTCACGCGCAGTTTGACCTCGTGCACGCCTTCGCTGAGGGCGCCGGCTGGGACATAGCGGATGCCAGCGGCAGTTTGCACGGCTTGCGCGGTCACGTTGCGGCCATCGAGCAACAACACGGTCTTGCCGGTGTCGACGCTGTTGGCGGCGCCGCCATACGTGGCGCTAATAACGGGAATGGCCAGGGCGTCGAATTGCGCGCCGTCGGCCGGCAGACGGTTGTCGATGCTCACGCCCTTGCTGTCCACACCGAAACTCCACTCGACCGTAGCCAGGTTGGTGGCGCTGTCGGGCACGGTCAGCTTGACCTTGTGCTTGCCGTCAGCAAGTTTTTTAGCAGGCAGATAAACAATCGCGCCGGCGCTCACTTGCGCCAGTACGGTCACGTCCACATTGTCGACCCACAGCCGGACCTTGGCCGTGTCGATGCCAGCACCCTGATCGGTGAACTGGGCACTGATCTGCGCCGCAGGACTGGCGTTGGTCACATTGTTGGGGGCTTGGCCCGTCACCACTGGCGCGATGGTGTCGACCATGAAGCTCCAGGCCGCCGCGCCGCGATTATTGGCCTTGTCGGCCACGCTCAGGGCCACCGCGTGGTTCCCTTCGGCCAGATTGGCCGCTGGCGTGTAGCTGACGCCGGCGGCGCTCTTTCTGGCGCTGGCGCTCACGTCCACGCCATCCAGCGCGAGCACGATCTTGCTCACGTCCACGCCAGAGGCGCCGTCGCTGAACTGTGCGCTCAGCTGTGGGCGTGCCGTGTTGAGCGCGCCTTGCGGCAGCGGCTGGCTGATGACAGGCGCAGCCTGATCGGCGCGCACCGTGAACGCCCACTGGAACAAGAACTGGAATTTAATGTCGTAGAAGTTGCGCAATGCTTCGCTGCGCCACTCTTGCTGCCCGCGACCAAGACCGGGAACCCGGATGTCATCATCATCGCTGCCCTCTTCCTCATAGCGCCAGGCGGCGCCATGCGGGCGCCTTGGGTCGAGGCGGCGGTCAAAGAACTTGCGCGCGCGCACGGTGATGGTATCACTGCTGGCCTTGATCCGGTGCGGCTCTACCAGGCCGAAACTGGCCTCGCGATCCACGATGGTCACGCTGTTGACGCGACTGGCGAGGCGCCCGCTGACGTCCGCGGCGGCGGCGCCAGCATTGCGCACGTCGACCCGGTACACATAGTCAAACAGCGGCGCCCCGGGGGGACTGCCCTTGACTTGCGTTTTCGAAATCGGATGGTAATCAACCACCAAAAATTGCGGCAGTGGCAATGCGCCATGTGCCAGCGCCGGCGCGCACAACACCAGCAACAGCGCGCAGCGCAGCGCGCGCAGCATCCACAAAAGATTTTGAACCGTGACTCGGACGGCGCCACGGAAAGGCTGCATGAGACGCATTGCTGAACTACTCCTGATGGATTTCTGGCTCGATCACAGCACGCTGTCAGACCCGACGCCAACGGCGTCGGAGCACAGTCGCTGCTTGGGTGGGAGGGCGCGCTCGAGCCGGGCTGGGGTGAATGCACCGAAAAGGTGCGCATGCAAAAATGTTGCATGAACGTCCATTTCCAAACGACAATGATAGTAACATGTCGTTACATCCCGATACAATGCGAAAAGAGTAGAGGCCGTACTCGTTGATGCGCGATTGCAACGCCCCTCAGGCGGTCTCGGGGGTGTCCAAGCGGCACAATACGGGATTGGCGGGATCAAGCGACCATTCGTACCAACCGCCGTCATACACGGCAATATTGTCCCACCCCATCAGCCAGGCATAAAAAAACGCCAGCGATGCACGCCAGCCAGTGCCGCAGTAAAAAACCACGTGCCGTCCGGGTTCGATCCCGTTGCTGGCCCACATGCGCGTGATCTGCGCGCCCGGGCGCATGCATCCATCTGCGTTCTGAAAGTCACTCATACTGTCAACATCGCCTTCGCAGCCCGCATGGCCCCAGCGCGCACCGGGAATGTCCCCGCGCGCGTCAATGTAGCAGTAACCGGAGGTGGCGCCGCTAAATTCAGCCCGGGTCCGGATGCTGACCAGGACGGTACCGCCCTGGTAGCGCGCCGCGCGTGTGGCGGCCATGTCCAGCAGGAAGTGCGGGCAAGCGGGAAATGGCGCGCCAAAGCTGGCGCAGCGCAGCGGGGCGGGCGGCGCGCCGCTGACGCAAGGCAAGCCAGCCGCCTGCCAGGCGGGAAAGCCGCCGTCCAGAAGGCGTACATCGCGCACGCCGGCATATAACATCAAATGCGCGGCGCGCGCGGCGGCAAGGCTGTTACGTCCATACAGCACAAGCGTGCTGTGTGCACCGATCCCCAGCTCAAGCAGCAATGCCAACAGCGCAGCGTCGCTCACTTTGTTGTACAGCGGCGCGCTCTCCAGACGGGCAGTATCGAGCCAGTGCGCTCCCGGGATATGGGCGCCGCAAAACAAGGCAAGGGTCCCGCAGCCCACCTCGAACAGCTGGTATTGCGCCCGATCCATGTGCATGAGCGCGTGCACGGACAGCAACTGGCGCGCGCGGGGCAATGCTGGTGGGGGCAGTAGGGATCGCGTCACGTGCACGGGGAAAGGAATAAAGCGGCTATTGTAAACGCTGCAGCGGGGCGGACTGCCGCGTGACAAGCCGGGCGATTTGCTCTATACTGTATAAAAACACAGTATTGACGCACTCATGAACACTACCACGCCGGCCAACACAGTGACTACGCCCTACGTCTCCACATTTTTGGGCAACCGCTTTTACCCGCTTGAACCGCGTATTGATCGGGTCGCCATCGAAGATATTGCGCATGGCCTGGCTTATCAATGCCGGTTCAACGGGCAGACCCAAGCTTTTTATTCGGTCGCACAGCATAGCCTGGTCGTCGCTTCCCTGGTGCCGGCCGATCTGCGCCTGGCCGCTCTGCTGCACGACGCAGCCGAGGCGTATCTGGGTGACATGGTCAAGCCGCTCAAGGTGCTGCTGCCCGAGTTCGCCGCACTGGAAGACAAGGTCAGCGCCATCATCGCAACGACCTTCGGCATCGATTTTGCCAACTACCAGCCAATCAAACGCGCCGACCTGATCGCGCTGGCAACCGAAAAACGTGACCTCATGCCGCACTCAAGCGAGCGGTGGGCCTACCTCGATGGCATTACCGCCCTGCCCGCGCGCATTGTCCCGATGGCGCCCGGCGCGGCCAAGCAAGCTTTTCTGCAAGAGTTTATTCGCTTGCAAATGGACCATGGTCAATCCGTCCTCAACTAATCTAAGTCTAAGATTCTTCACGCTTTTTTTTGATATCCACAAAACATGTGGATAAGGTTGTGGATAAACCCCACTTGACAAGCAGGAAGCCCCGTATTCAAGCGGGTTTCGACAAATTGCTCATTCCAGAGGCAAAATTTAACTCGAATAAAATCAAGTACTTAGAAATGGGGGCTTGAGCAGCGTCCTACATTTATTAGGCGAATTCCTACAAAGGCGGCTGACAGGGGATAACTCCGATTTTTCTTTGACAAACTGGCCCTGCTGTCATAGTGTTGACCCATGCCTGAAAACGCTGACGGCGGCACCGACCGCGACCTCATCCTGCAGGAAGATGACCCTGACGACCTGTTCGCGGCCAGCGCGCAGGACAGCGTGCCATGGCGCATTCTGATTGTCGACGATGATGTCGATGTCCATGTGGTCACCAAATTCGCGCTCAGCAACACCAAGTTTCAGGGGCGCCGCCTCTCCTTCCTGCATGCTTACACGGGCCAGGAAGCGCTGGCCATCATGCAGGAAACGCCGGACATTGCCCTGGTACTGCTGGACGTGATCATGGAAACGCCCGATGCCGGCCTGTGGCTGGCGCGCCAGATCCGCGAGCAGCTGGGCAATGACATGGTGCGCATTGTGCTGCGTACCGGCCAGCCCGGTCAGGCGCTCGAACATAGCATCATCGTCGATTACGATATCAACGACTTCTGGTGCAAGACCGACCTCACCACGCGCAAGTTGTTCACCACCGTCATTTCTTCGCTGCGCGCCTACGCCTCACTGGCCGCGGCCAGCGCCCAGCGCCAGGCGCTGCGCAACGCGCTGTCGCGTGCACAGCAACTCAATGCCGTGGTCGAGCAGCATGCGCTGGTGCTCACGCTCGACGGCGCCGGCCGCATCACCGACGCCAACCCTGCCCTGTGCCGGCTGGCGGGCTGGTCGCGCGAAGCCTTGCTGGGGCGCGATTTGCACGCGCTGCATGCCGCCCCTTTCCCCGAACCATTGCGCACTGAACTGGTCCAGGCATTGGCGCGCGAAGGCGGATGGGCTGGCGACATTGCTACCCACACCAATGCAGGCGCCGCCGTCCAGCTGCGCTGCGCGGCACTGGCGTTTCGCGATGCTGGCGGCACGCCCTACCAGTACGTGGCCGTGGCCACTCGCCTCGACCCGACCTGAGGCGCTACTTCCAGGCGTTGCGGGCCCGTTCGCGCACCAGCATGCGTATGCTGTCGGGCATGGGCTTGCGGCTGTGCGCGGTGTCGGCGCTGGTCCACACGCATTCCTCATATAACTTCAGCATGGCGCCCGTAATGAAGCGCGTGCGCGCCGCGTAGACATGGCGGTCGCCCAGCTGCGCCTGCTGTTTGATGAAAAAGCGATTCGGCAACACCAGGTGCAATTGCTCCTTGGCGCGCGTCATGGCCACATACAGCAGGCGCCGCTCTTCTTCGATATCGTCGGCGTTGCCGGTGCTCATATCGGATGGAATGCAGCCATCAACCACATTGAGCACATGGACCGATTTCCATTCTTGCCCCTTGGACGAATGGATGGTCGACAGAATCAGATAATCCTCGTCCAGCAGGGGCGGTCCGGCACGGTCACTGGTCGCTTCGGGCGGATCGAGCGTGATCTCGGCGAGAAAGGTTTCGCGCGAGCCATAGCCGCCCGCCAGGCGCGCCAGTTGTTCGACGTCGGCGGCGCGCACGGTGGCGTCGTCATGCATGCGCTCCAGGTGCGGCACGTACCAGTTCTTGACCAGCTCGATGTCGGCGGGCCAGCGCAAGCCAGGCGCGCGCAAGGCCGTGTACAGAGCAACAAATGGCTCCCAATCCGCCCGGCTCTTGGGCGGGGCGGCGAATGCCTGCAGGGCCGACAACGGATCGGCCGCCTCGCTCATGGCATCGAGCAAGCGCGTGGCCGTGGTCTGGCCGATGCCAGGGACCAGTTGCGCTACCCGAAAGCCGGCCATGCGGCCGCTGGGGTTTTGGGCGAAGCGCAGTACCGCCAGCACGTCCTTGATGTGGGCCGCTTCCAGAAACTTGAGTCCGCCAAATTTCACGAACGGCACGTTGCGGCGCATCAGCTCCAGTTCCAGCGCAGCACTGTGACTGGCGGCGCGAAACAGCACTGCCTGCTGGGTCAGCGCCATACCCGCTTCGCGCTGTTCCAGCACGCGGTTGCAGACCCAGCGCGCCTGCTCGGCTTCATCGGGAATTAGCACCAGTTGCGGCAAGGCGCTTGAGGCCTTGTCGGTCCATAAGGTCTTGGCGTGGCGTTCCAGCGCCGCCGCGATCAGGGCGTTCGAGGCATCCAGGATCGGCTGGGTGGAGCGGTAGTTGCGTTCGAGCGTGACCAGGCGCGCGCTCTGGCTGAACTGCTGCGGAAAGTCGAGGATGTTGCGCACCGTCGCGCCGCGAAACGAGTAAATCGACTGGGCATCGTCGCCGACCACCATCACGCCTGCCCCGTCCGGTTTCATGCCCGTCAAAATGGCCGCCTGCAAGCGGTTGGTGTCCTGGTATTCGTCGACCAGCACGTAGTCGAACAGGCCGCCAATTTCGGGCCCCAGCTCCGGGTCGGACGCCATCTCGGACCAGAACAGCAGCAAGTCGTCGTAGTCGAGCACGTTCTGCTCCTGCTTGGCGTCGACGTAGGCGCCAAACAGGGTCTTCAGTTCGGCCTCCCATTCAATGCACCAGGGGAAGGTACTTTGCAGCACGCGCGTCAAGGTGTCCTGACTGTTGACCACCCGCGAGTAGATCGACAGGCAAGTGCCTTTGAGGGGAAAGCGTTTGCTGGTCTGGGTCAGGCCAATCTCGTGGCGCACCATGCCCATCAAGTCTTCGGAATCGCCGCGGTCATGGATGGTGAATGCCTCATCCAGACCGATGCGCCCTGCAAACTGGCGCAGCAGGCGCGCGCCAATGCTGTGAAAGGTGCCGGCCCAGGGAAGGCTGGCCGGCGCCTGGGTGGCGCCGCGCTGCAGCACGCGCTGTAGCACGCTGCCGGCACGGGTGCCCATTTCGTTGGCGGCGCGGCGCGAAAAAGTCAGCAACAAAATGCGCTGCGGATCGGCCCCACTGGTGATTAGACGCGCCACCCGGTGCGCCAGCGTGCTGGTCTTCCCAGAACCGGCCCCGGCGATCACCAGCAAGGGCCGCGACTGCGCTGGCGGTAGCACTATGTCGTGCTCGACCGCGTCGCGCTGCGCCGGATTCAGGCTGGCGAAGGGATCGTCCTGGGCGATGGCGGGGGAATCGGCGTGCATCTTGCGGCAATCGGGGAGGAAAGGATAATACTGTACATTTACCCAGTGCTGCCGTGCAAGAACATTCGCAGCCGGATGCGTTCCCGCGCACGAAAAAAACCTTGTCTGTACATTGAAAAGCTTGCGTGAACAGCATGCTTGCGCTGCTAAGTGGCCGTTTCTAAAGCACTTTTTCAGATATCCACAATCAGTGTGGATAACTTTGTGGATAAGCGCCCCTTGACAGGCAGGAGACCAGTAACGATGCGGGTTTCAACAAAATGCCCGTTCAAAAGGCAGAAAATTAATCATTTAAAATCAAGCACTTGCAAAGTCAATGCGCGCGGCGCCGAAAAATATTAGGAAATTTCCTACCCGCCTTTTTTGTGCATAACTCAGCGCCAAAAGGCCCTTGTCAAGGCCTGTTTTTATTGTTGTTCTGATCATTTCCCCGGTGCAGCTGCGCAAATGGCAACAGCGCCAGGCAAGCCAGGCTAGTGGCTGTGCGGGACGCGCCGGCGATGTGGTTCCAACAAGACACGTTCAATCACATCGGGGTCGATATCGTGGGCTTTCAGGTATTCAATGGCAGACACCGTATTGCTGCTTTCCTGGACCGAAATGCCATGGTTCACGATGTCGCGCCGGCGCACATCGATGCGCTGGTAGTCGGGTTGGGCAAGGGCCAGGCCCCCATGGTCCGTCTCGTGTCGATTCATCGCTATCCCTACCTCGTGGAAAAAATTCTGGTATGCAGGTGAGCCAAAAACTACCTAGGGAGTATCCGTCAATAAAGTTCAAAGTCAATATCAGGCTCCCATCGAATCAACAATAAAGTTGTATGCCGTTTCTGAATAGTATCGAACTGCGGGGCCTGTCCCAGCGGCCTAGAATTGCCGAACTTCCTGCCACTTTTTGCGAGCCTCCCATGCCATCCCCCAGTGACGTACCACTCAACCCCGGCGATGAAGCCGCCCCAGGCACACCAGGTGCCGCCGAAGACATTTGCGATCAATGCAGCGGCAAAGGCAAGCTGGCAGGTGGGGCCGAATGTCCGGCATGCGGCGGCAGCGGGCGCGTCATGCGGGGCATTGGTGGGGGCTAGGCGCGCATTTACATGCAGGCTGCACGGCGCGATAATGGCGCATGCCCGCACCACCCCACCCTGCCCGCCCGCGCCCCGCCTCACTGACTGAATTGTTTGTTGCCTTCACGCTGCTGGCCCTGCAAGGCTTTGGCGGCGTGGTGGCCATCGTCCAGCGCGAACTGGTCGAGCGCCGCCAGTGGCTCACGCAAGAAGAGTTCGTTGAGGATTGGGCCGTTGCCCAAGTCATGCCCGGGCCCAATGTGGTGAACCTGTCGATGATGATCGGCGGTCGCTATTTCGGGTTGCCCGGCGCGATGGCCGCGCTGGCGGGCATGTTGCTGCTGCCGCTGGTCATCGTTCTGCTGCTGGCTCTGCTGCATGGCCGACTGGGCGACCATCCCGGCGTTGCAGGCGCGTTTCGCGGGATGGCCGCAGTATCTGCCGGCATGTTTGCCGCAGCCGGCCTGAAAATGGCTACGGCACTGCAGCGCCATCCTCTGCCACCGGCCTGGTGCGCGGCCCTCGGCGCACTGGCATTTGTCCTGGTCGCACTGCTGCGCCTGCCACTGGTGTGGGTGCTGCTTGGCGTTGGCGGCCTGGGCGTTGTGCTGTGCTACCGCCGTCTCAAGCCATGAGCGCGCCGCAGCTGGTCATGGATTGGGGCGACTGGGGCGCGTTATTTGGGCACTATCTGCTACTGTCACTGTTATCGATTGGCGGCGCCATTTCCACGTCCCCGGAAATGCAGCGCTACCTGGTGGAAGACAAGCATTGGCTCAGCCAGGTCCAGTTCAACGAATCTATCGCGCTGGCGCAAGCGGCACCTGGACCCAATGTGCTGTTCGTGGCGCTGCTCGGGTGGCATATCGGCATGAACGCGGGCGGAATCGGCATGGCCATGCTGGGCATGACGATCACCATGAGCGGCATTCTCATCCCGTCCACCGTGCTGACCTACAGTGCCGCGCAATGGGGGCATCGCAACAGGGAACTGCGCGCCGTGCGTGCGTTCAAACTGGGCATGGCGCCCGCGGTGGTGGCACTGATGCTGTCAACCAGTTACATTCTGGGCAGTGCCAGCGGTCAGGCGGCAAGCGATTGGCCCCTGTGGCTGCTCACCGTGGCCAGCGCCCTGCTCATGTGGCGCACGCGCGTGCACATCCTGTGGCTGCTGGGCAGCGGCGCTGTGCTGGGCTGGCTTGGTCTGGTGTAAGGCCCGACGGCCGGCATGCCTACACGAAAGGAGATCGAACATGGGTAACGGCATATTTTCAGGGAACCCGAAGACCGAATGGCTGTCCGACAAAGGCAGCGATCGTGACATGCGCGTGCTGGACGCATTCTGGTACATCGATCCGGCCGGCCGACGCTGGGATGCGCCGGCCGGCACCATCATTAACGGTGCCAGCATTCCGCGCACGCTCTGGTCGTCGGTGGGCAGTCCCTACACCGGTGACTACCGGCGCGCCGCGCTGGTCCACGATGCCGCAATGGGCAAAGAAGGCATTCGCCGCGCCGACGCAGATACCATGTTTTATTACGCCTGCCTGGCCGGTGGCTGTTCGCTGTTGCAGGCAAAAATGCTGTATGCCGGTGTTCGCGTCGGCGCCTGGGCCAGCAATACGCAAGTCCTTTCCATGGACCCGGCAGCGCAGTTACCCGACGGCTACCGCCTGCCAGGCCAGCAAAGCCCGCGCGAGCTCGAAGTGCGCGCCCGCTACACCGTGATTGCCAATCAACTCATGGCCACCAGTGACAACTTTGCCGACATCGAGCGGGTAGTCAACAAGAACCTCGGCACGCCCCCCGGTCCATGAGGCATACTGGCGTTTTGTCTGTTACGGAACTGCCATGCTTGAACTGATCAGCGAACACGCCAGCTTTGGCGGCGTGCAGCGTTTTTACCGCCACCAGGCTGCGGCGATTGGCCTGCCGATGCGCTTCTCGGTATTTATTCCGCCCGCGCCCAAGGCGCCGCTGCCAGCCCTGTTCTATCTGGCCGGACTCACCTGCACCGAAGAAACCTTCGCCATCAAAGCCGGCGCGCAGCGCGTGGCTGCCGAACTCGGCTTGATGCTGATTGCTCCCGATACCAGCCCGCGCGGCGCCAACATTGCTGGCGAAACCGACGATTGGGATTTTGGCGCTGGCGCCGGGTTTTATGTCGACGCGACCGAAGCGCCGTGGCGCAGCCACTACCGCATGTACAGCTACCTGCTGGAACTGCGCGCACTGGTGGTGGCCGAACTGGGTGCGGATGACGCGCGCATTGGCATTTTCGGCCACTCGATGGGTGGCCACGGCGCATTGATGCTGGCATTGCGCAACCCTGCGTTGTTCCGTTCGGTATCGGCCTTTGCCCCGATCGCGGCGCCCATGCGCTGCCCCTGGGGCGAGAAAGCCTTCGCCGGCTACCTGGGCCAGGACCGCAGCCAGTGGGCGGCGTACGATGCCAGCGCCTTAATGGAAACCCAGCACACGCCGTTTCCGAAAGGCATACTAATCGACCAGGGATTGAGCGACAAGTTTCTCGCGACCCAGTTGTACCCCGAGGTGTTTGAAGCGGCATGTGCCAAGGCGGCTCAGCCACTGACACTGCGCCGCCATCCGGGCTACGATCATGGCTACTATTTCATTGCCTCGTTGATCGAGGACCATTTACGCTTCCACCGCAGCAATCTGGGTTAATCGGAAGGCGCTGGCCGGGGGCGCGGAGCCACCACGGCCAGTGCCACGGTCGTCCATCGTTTGAACTCCTTGGCGTCAGACCGCTGGCACGCGATTGGTTCCCCTGCCTGATTGGCTTTTGTGTTGCGCCTCAATCCAAGGCCCAAGAAGACCCGGTGCCGCTTGAATCGAGCATCCGCGCGCACTATAAATGAGGCATCCGATCGATTCGCACGGGAGCCCATCATGAGTGTCATCCGGCGTCATACCCGCCGCGAGAGCGAACAGCGCGGCGGCGAAAGCGCGCTGTTCGCCGAACCCGGCGCGAGCCAATTTGTCCGCAGCTTCACGCTCCTGGCCCAGGTCCAACTGGCGGAGGCCCACGCGCGCGCGGAAAACGATGTGCTCTTCCCCACCCTGCCCCACAGGCAAGGCAGCGCAGCAAGCCATGTTCCGATTCAATGAACGTAAATAAGCGCTATAAGGACCGCCTGCATGCAGGGCAGCAGCTTGCGCTGGCATTTGGGCAGGCGCAGCCAGCGCGTGCGGCCGCCCTGATTCTGGCGCTGCCACGTGGCGGGGTACCGGTGGGGTACGCACTGGCAAAGGGGCTGGGCTTGCCGCTGGACGTGCTGCTGGTGCGCAAACTGGGCTTGCCAGGCCACGAAGAATTCGCCATGGGGGCAGTTGGCACTGACAGCGTGCGGATCGTCAACAGCGAAGTCGTGCATGCCTTTCATGTCGCACCCGATCAGGTGGCCAGCGCCTGCGTGCGCGAATGGCGTCGTATTGCAGCGCGCGAGCAGCTGTACCGGCAGGGCCGCCCCCAGCCGCAACTGCAGGGGCGCCCGGTGATTCTGGTCGACGATGGCATGGCAACTGGCGCCAGCATGCGCGCTGCCATCGCGGTAGCGCGCGCCAAGGGCGCCGCGCACCTGACCGTTGCGGTGCCGGTGGCGGCACCCGATACCTGCGCCGCGATCCGGCGCGAGGTCGATCAACTGGTCTGCCCCATCGTACCGCCAGCGTTTGGCGCCGTCGGCGCCTGGTACCGGCATTTCGACCAGACCGAGGACACCGAAGTCCGGCATCTGCTGGCACAGGCATGGCAAGAGCAGACACAGCACGCCTGAAGAGCACGCACATACCTAATCACGCACGGAGGAACACCATGAATCAGGACAGCGTTCACCAACTTCATCTGGCCAGGCTGCTGGCCGCTGCCGCCGCTGGCGCGACGGTCATGTATCTGCTTGACCCGGAGCGCGGGGCCCCACGCCGGGCCCGCTCCGTGGCACGCTTGCGCAACTTCGGGCGCCACACTGGCAACGCGCTTGACAAGGCCGTTCACGATCTGGGCGCGGCAATGGACCACGCAGGCGCGGCAGCGCAACGACCTCGGAACGATGCACATGAAGACAGCAATGCCAACGCCCTGACCGACGCCATCGGCAGTGCATTTGGCACTGCGCGCAACAGCAACAGCGCTGCGCAACAGCGCCATTACGCAGGCGATGGCGGCGAGGGCCGGTACCCTGCGCGATCGGTGCCAGCGCACACGGGCGACACCGGCGGCAGCGCCGGCAGTGGCCGCAGTCATGGTCTGTTCAGCGGCGGGGCGCTCAGTCTGATCGGTCTGCTCGGCCCACGCTCCCCCATCAGCTTCGCGCTCGGGCTCGCAGGTCTTGTCCTGATGAGCCGCAGCGCCATCGTCACGTCCAGGCCAGCCAGCCAGGGCGCAACGAAACATCAGCGCTTGATGACTGTCGACCGGAGCATCCGCATCGATGCCGATCCCGAGCAGGTATATACCCTGTTTGCAAACTACGACAACTTCCCGCGCTACATGGCCAATGTGCTGTCGGTGCGTGACCTGGGCCACGGTCGCTCGCACTGGGTAATCCAGGGCCCTGCTGGCAGCGAGATAAGCTGGAACAGCGTGCTGACCGAAAACAGTCCACCGCGCCGCCTGGCGTGGGAAAGCGAACCCGGCTCCGAAATTGCCCAGTCCGGCGAGGTGCTGCTGGAGCCGGTGCGCAGCGGCACCCGCGTAACCGTGCGCCTGCGCTATCGCCCGCCCGCAGGCGCCTTGGGCCAGGCGCTGGCCAGCCTGCTGGGCAGCGATCCCGGCCGCCAGCTGGAGCAGGATCTGGCACGCATGAAAGCGCTGGCCGAACATGGCGGCGCGGATGGCAGCAGCAGCGCTGCGGCCCAGGCAGAATCGGCTGTCCTGCATTGAGCTTGACATGGATCGCAGTGCCAACAGCGCCTCTGCCGATGCCATCGCGGCAGCGGCCGTCCCGTTCGGTGACACCGATGCCGCTATCGGGCGCGTGCTGGCCGACATCGGCGACGCCCGCTTTGTCCTCCTCGGCGAAGCCAGTCACGGCACGCGCGAGTTCTACGCCGTACGCGCGCAAATTACCCGCCGCCTGATCGAAGAAAAGGGCTTTTGCGCCGTTGCCGCCGAGGCCGACTGGCCGGATGCCTGGCGTGTCAATTGTCACGTGCGCGGGCTGGGCGAGGATGCCGATGCGGGCGCCGCGCTGGCAGGTTTTCGCCGCTTTCCAGCTTGGATGTGGCGCAACTCTGAAGTGCGCGATTTTGTCACATGGCTGCGCGCGCGCAACGCGCAGCAACCGCGGCAGGCGCGTGCCGGCTGGTATGGGCTTGATTTGTATAGCCTGTTCGGCTCGATCGAAGCGGTGCTGCGCTATCTGGACCGCGTCGATCCGGCAGGCGCTGCCCAGGCACGCGAGCACTACGCCTGCTTCGACCACTACAGCGCAGACAGCCAGGCCTATGGTTATGCGGCCGTGAGCGGCTTGTCCGATTCGTGCGAGCAAGGCGCCATCGGCCAGCTCCAGCAGTTGCAGCAGCGGGCAGCGGACTACATGCAGCGCAGCGACATTGCCGGCGCCAGCGATGCGTTTTTTTATGCCCAGCAAAACGCCAGACTGGTCAAAAACGCCGAGCAGTACTACCGCACCATGTTTCAGGGACGCGTCGCCGCATGGAATTTGCGCGACCGTCATATGGCTGAAACCTTGACGGCGCTGGCAAATCATTTGCAGGCGTCACGGGGCGCCGCACCAAAAATTGTGGTGTGGGCGCACAATTCCCACCTGGGCGATGCCGCTGCAACGCAAATGCAGGCGCTGGGCGAAACCAACCTGGGCCAGCTGACGCGGCGCGCCTACCCTGAACAAACCTTTCTGTTGGGCTTTTCTACTTATACCGGCTCGGTGACGGCCGCCTCGCACTGGGATGGGCCGGCGCAGTGCAAACAGGTGCGCCCCGCCCTGCCCGGCAGTGTGGAGCATATGCTGCATACGGCACTGGGCCGCGATGCCTATGTACCGTTCGCAAGCGATTCTGCCGCAGCGCAAGCGCTGGCCGAGCCCTTGCTCGAGCGCGCCATCGGCGTGCTGTATCTGCCGCACACCGAACGCCAGAGCCACTATTTTCTTGCCTCAGTCTCCAGCCAGTTTGATGGCCTGATTCATATCGAGAACAGTACTGCCCTGCCAGCCCTGGATGCGCAAAGCGATGGCGGCAGCGAACCACCGGAGACGTATCCCAGCGGGGTGTAACGCGACGCGACTACGCCGCCGCAAGCAGAAGCGTAGCCCGCGGCTGCCTCAGAGGCCATAGCGTGCAGCGGGGTCCCCGTCGCGGCCACCAGAGCGCACAAGAATCTGGCGTGCCTGCGCCGCACGGGCTTGATCCCCACACGCCACACTGAGCACGCACTGCGCTGCCTGCCGCACGCCAGCGTAGTTGCGCTCATAGGTATGCTGCTGGCTCTGGGTTGGCAAATTGCCGACCGTAAAATTGCCGGCAACGGGGCCGGCTTCATCGTTCGCGATGTTCATTTGCAGTTCCTCGCTGCCAAACCCTGCTGCCAGCAAGGCAGCCCGTGCTTGCTCGGCCAGCTCGAATGCGTCGAAGATCGCTGTCACTGTGATTTCCATGGCTGTTCGACCCGCGCCGCACATAAAAGATTCAACCTAAATCCGATACCCTGCCCAGCGGCAAACCCTTGATCTCGGCAATGCCAGCGCGTGCACCCAGTGTGCGCACAAGTTGGGCCAGCTCCTGGTCGGCAATAAAGCCGGCGGCGGAAGCGCCCTCCAGCAAACGCTCGGGGGCCATCGACCGCGCCACAGCCCACCCTTGCACATAATCGACACCAATCTCGGCCAGCGTACGCACGGTGGCCGTGTCCTCCGCCCATTCGGCAATTGTCTTCATGCCCAGATTGACTGCGAGGCTGACGATGGCCTCCACAATGGCCACATTGGCCGGATGGGCATTGATGTTAACGATGAAGTTACCGTCGATCTTGAGCACGTCGGCAGGCAATTCCTTGAGATAGGAGAACGAGGTATAACCAGCGCCAAAATCGTCGAGCGCGATCTTGACGCCAAAACTGCGCACCTGATCGATGAAGCGGCGCGTATTGTGCAAATCGTGCAGGGCCACGCTTTCGGTGATTTCCATGCACAGGCGGCTGGCCACATGCACGTGGCGCCCCAGAATGTCGATCGTATCTTGCACAAAGCGTTCATCGTTGAGCGATGCGCCAGACAGGTTCATGCATACAAACTGGGTATGGGTCAGGCGCAAGGCGTGCTTGTCGATCCAGGCCAGCGTGGTGGCCAGCACCCAGCGGTCGATCACGCCCACCTGCCCGCTTTTCTCGGCCGCAGCAATGATGGGCCCGGCTGGCGAAATGCTGCCATCAAATTCGCGCATGCGCAGCAACACTTCAAAATTGAGTGACTCTTCCGGCGCCCGCAAGGACATGATGGGCTGCATTTCCAGGAACATGCCGGCTGTCGCATCACTGCCGGCCAAGCGCGCCACCAGACTGAGCTCGGCTTCGCGCTCCAGGAAGGCGGCGGCATCGCGCTCGTAAATGACCAGGCCATCGCTGTGGCCGCCTTTTGCTTCGCGGCAGGCCCGGTCGGCAGTGGAAATCGCATCCTTCATCTGCATGCCGGCGGACACTTCGATCAATCCGATCGAACAGCGCACATTGAAGGCTTTCTCGCCCACGCGGTAAGGGGTGTTGGCCACGCGCCCGACAATGCCGCGGCAGATCAGCGACGCCAGCGGTATTGCCGTATCGGGCATGACGATGACGAATTCATCGCCGCCGACACGGCCCACCTGCTGCCCGCCGGCGAGCATGGTGGCAATCCGCTCGCACACTTGCTTGAGCACTTCATCGCCGGCATTGTGGCCGAACAAGTCATTGATCAGCTTGAAACGGTCCAGGTCCAGATAGGCCAGGGCCAGCGGCCGTCCCGCAGCCAGTGGCCCCAGTGCATTATTGAACGCCCGTTCGATCCCGCGCCGGTTGAAGACCTTGGTCAGCGGGTCGTTGTTGGCCATGAAATGGAGCTGCTCGGTGGCCTTGGTCTGCTCGGTAGTGTCTTGCAGCACGCCTTCGATCTTGCCGCGCGCCAGCGTGGCACGGACCAGGAAATGGCGGTTGCCGTCCCGGTTTTCGATCGCCAGCTCGGCGTCTTCCTGCGCGTGCACCAGTTCGTGCAAGCGGCTCCATACACCTTCGGCGAAAAATTGCTTCCAGCGCGTGCGGCCCGGCACGATCTCTTGCGCGCCCAGCATTTTGCACAATGCCGGATTGGTGCTCAGGAAATGGCCATACACGTCCAGGGTGAACAGGCCAACCGGCATGGCCTCGTAGGCATGTTCCAGTTCCGCCTGGGCGGCAATGCGGCGCTGGGTTTCCAGGCGCATCTGTTCGGCCACCGCCAGCGCCGCCAGCAAGCTCGATGCGAGCGCTGCCGTCACGCTGTTGACGACCCCGATCAGTTCGCGCACGCCAATGGCCGCAGCAATGACTTCCGACAAGCCGGACAGGAAGGTCACTGCAAACGAGGCGGCAAACCAGAACGCCACCCGCGTGGCCGAACTGAGCATGACTGACACCAGTCCCAGCGTCATCAGCACCAGCGCGACGGCCACCACGCCCCACATCAATGGCAGGAAGACGTTGTAGGGCAGGACGATCGAACACAGCAGTAACGGCAGGCACAGCCACTGCGCCACCTGCAGCGGGACGCGGTAGCGCGTACGCGATAATTCCTGTCCAAACAGGGTCAGATAGAGCGTCAGGCTCGACAAGGCGTACAGGGTGATGGTGATGGCGCGGCTGGGCAGCAGCAAGGCTTCCGGCACGACCTGGCCCAGCCATTGAATGTCCCAGCCAGCGGACAAGGCGCCAATGCGCAAGTTCAGGATCAGCCAACCAGCAAACATGACGTACAGCAGCTGGCGGTTGATCAGCGCCGTCGTCAGCACAAACAGCGTCAGCACAATCATGCCGCCGTCCAGCAAGCCCGATTTGCGGTGAAATTGCTGCACCGACAGTGCCATCTGGTCCGGTGGCCACTGCAAGGCCGACAAGCGGGCCGGACCCGCGAACGTGGCGCGGCACAGTACGCTGGCAGGTGTATTGGCCAGCTCCAGGGCAAACCCGGACTTGGCCGGCGCCAGCGCGCCGCTTGATCGGCTGCGTGTCGATTGCCCCAGCTCGGCCATGGTCCGCGGATCCCAGCAAGCGATCTGGACCGCGTGGCGCGAGGGCAGCTCGATCACGGCAGGCTCGCCCGCCGGGCCCAGCGTGGAAAAACGGAACCAGAATGGCGCCTGTTGCAAGCCCACTTCGAACTGCCGGACTGGCTTGGCCGCGTCCAGGCGTGTCATCAATGCGGCATGTGGCAAGGGCGCGCCGTCCTGGCGCACCACTTTCAGCGCGAGCGCTTGCTCACCACTGGCAACATACTGGTCGTTCCAGAACGCCAGTGCCAGCAGCGACATGGCAGCGATAAACAGGGGAATCAGGTAAAACGCGGTAAAGCGCAAGACCGCATCGAGCGCGAGATGTGCGCGCGCCAGGAATGGCGCGCTCGAAGGAACCGGCGGCTTTGGCATAAGCGGGGAGTCCACACTGCATGGAATGATCCCTCATTGTATGCTGATTGCGGCCGGTTTCGGCCACCAATCCCAGGCAACGTTGTCAGGCTGCCACCAGGCCGAAGGTCGGCCCAATCGCCTGATGCTGCATCTTGCGCGGCGCCAGCGCGCGGCCGAACAAGGCAGTACGCGCGCCAATATCGATGTCGGGGTGGCGCGTGTGGCGGAAGAAGTTCAGCAGCGGATGGGCGGCCGCGCTCCAGCGCGCTTCGCCGGACGCGATCTCGAATGCCATGACCCGGTGCGGGATATTGCCGACATGGCGCAGGGGGACCGGCTGGCGGTCGGCACACACATCGGTAAACAGCAGTTGCTCGTACTGGCGATCAATCGGGGCGCGTCCGGTCACCACGGCCCATTCAATCTGGTTTTGTTCGCAAAATTCAAAACATGCCTTGATCAAGGCCACCTTCACCAGACGGCCCACGCGTCCTTCCTCGATGCCCAGGCGCGTCACTTCGGCAAGACGTTGTCCTTGCAGCCAGCGCGGCAGGGTCAGCGACGATTCCACGTGCAGGCTCTGCTCCAGATTGGTTTGAATCCGCACGCTCCCCAGCGCCGAGCCGTCGAGCTTGGATTCAGCGAGTAAAATGACGGCATCGCTGTCAAAATCACACGCTTCCGGCACGATCAGCGATTGGGCAAACGCGGGAATATGGCGCGCATAGGCCTTGTGACGGATGGCGACAGCTTTCGACAACTGCGCATGGGTCTGCACGCGCCGTATCGTGAACGGCAAGCGTTCCACCGGTTTGGCCTGCTCGCGCTCGCGCTCGCTCTGAATGCGGGCGACGTGGTCCATCAGACGTTGGGCGATGTGGGAAGGTTGTGCAGGCTTCATGGCAGTACTCCTTGGGATAATCATGGAACGGCTTGACCGTGTTCCAATTATGTATCCGCACGGAAATAATAAAGCTTTGAGGAAATGCACTTTTGCCCATCTGTTTACGCAAAGAACTATCAGTTTCCTTTTGGAACTTTAGAATTTAACCAATTATTTATCAGGAATTTATATGAGTGCACTTCCACCCTGCCCCCAATGCGCGTCCGCATTTACCTATGAGGATGGAAGCAATTATGTGTGTCCCGAGTGCGGACATGAGTGGCAAGCCTCGGCAGCAGCAGCCACTGGCGAAACGGCGCGGATCTACAAGGATGCGTCCGGCAATTTGTTACAGGATGGCGACACCGTCACGGTGATCAAGGATCTGAAACTGAAGGGTGGCGGCGGGACCGTCAAAATGGGGACCAAGGTCAAAAACATTCGCCTGGTCGACAGCGACCACGACATCGACTGCAAGATCGATGGCTTCGGGTCGATGAGCTTGAAGACGGAGTTTGTCAGGAAGGTGTAATCGGGCTCAGTCCAGCACTTCGCCGATCACGTCAATCACAACGTCGGCGACGTCGATGGCATTGCTGCGGGAATCGTCTGCCTGGCGCAGGCCTTCCCAGATCAGCCATGCGCCCAGCAGCAGCAAGACCACAGCGGCGAAAAACATGGTCCAGCTGGCGTAGTTCAGGGCGCAAATCGCGGTAATCACGCCGGCCAGGCAGGTAATCAAACCAAAAATGACGCGCATGATGGCATCCGTAAAATTCAGTACGGAAATAATAGCATTGTTTTAAGCGGTCTCAGTCAAGATCGATGCCGTCCGATAGATCTGCCATGGCTTCGCCCATTGCCTCGCGTTTGGCTTCACCGCTGCGGTGGGCGATCCACTGCAACAGCAAGCCCAGAAAAATCAAGCCAAGCGCTATTTTTCCCAGGTGCAAGCCTTGCCACAGCATCCCCGCCACGCCCAGTGAGGCCCCGACGGTACAACAGCCGAAGCCGATTTTGTCCAGCATACCCATCCCCAGCGCGTTTCACGCGATTCAATGCGGAAATAATACCATTGGATCAGGCCGCTGCCCGCACCCGGGTTTCCAGCAAAATCACTTTCAGTTCGGGCACACAAGATCCACAATTGCCGCCCGCCTTCAGACAGGCCGTGATCTCCGGTACTGTTTTCAGGTCGTGCGCGCGGATGGCGTCGCAGATGGTGTGGCGTCCCACGCCAAAGCAGGAGCAAACGGTCGGCCCCGTGTCGGCACGATGTCCCAGCGCCTGCCCGGCCAGCATGCCGGCCCGCTCGGCTTGACCTAGCGTTTCGAGGGCGAACAGGCTGGCCAGCCAGGCGCGCGCCGGCAGATCCTGGCGCGGCGACAGGAAGATGCATTGTGCGATCCGGTCGCCCACCACGTGCACTGCCCGGTACACGCCCGCGCTGCGGTCTTCGTAGTCGATCCAGTCCGCGTCCGGGTCAGTCACGCCCAGCAGCGCCCGCGCCCAGGCCCCGCGATCCTTGATCTGCTGGCGTCCGGCCAGTTCGTAGCGCGCGAAACCCCGCCCCTGCACGCGGGTCCAGTGGGCCACTTCATCCAGCGCCAGTTCGCTGCGGCTCAGCACAAACCCGTGCCATGCCACGCCAAAGCGCTCAACGCGTACCGGCGTATGCTTGAATTCAGGTTCACCCGAAACAGGATCGACGGCCGGGTTGACCAGGGTGCCGACGCGCGCATCCGACGCCGTCTGGCCATTCCAGTGAATCGGCACGAACACCGCGCCGCGGGCGATACCGCCGCCGTGCTGCACCCGTGCCACCATGGCGCCCCAGGCGCTGGCAACGCGCGCCAGTTCGCCTTCGCGCACGCCGCATAGCAGCGCGTCCTGCGGATGCATGTCAATGAAGGCTTCTGCCGTATGTTCGGCCAGGCGCGGCGCGCGTCCGGTGCGGCTCATGGTGTGCCACTGGTCGCGCACGCGGCCCGTGTTGAGCACCAGTGGAAACTCGGCGTCGGTGGCGTGCGCCGGTGCGCGCGGCGGCGTCGGCACCAGGCGCGCACGCCCGTCCGGATGGGCAAAGCGGGCGTCGCCGAACAGGCGCGCGCTGCCCGCGCCCGGCGCGGGAACAGGCCACTGCACCGGGTCCAGTTGATCGTACTGGCGCCGTGTCATGCCGCTAAGACCCGCCAGATTAAAGACGCGCGCAACGCCATCGCTGTCGTTGCGCCAGGCAGACAGGCGCGCGTGTTCGTCAAACACTTCACCAGCGTTCGCAAAATCGAAACCCGCGAAGCCCATGCGCCTGGCCACGTCGCACATGATTTGCCAATCGGCCCGGGCCTCGCCTGGCGCCGGCAAAAAAGCACGCTGGCGTGAAATGCGCCGCTCCGAATTGGTGACCGTGCCATCTTTTTCACCCCAGCCCAGTGCCGGCAGCAGCACATCGGCAAAAGCGTTGGTATCGGTCTTGCCGATGATGTCGGAAACGATCACCAGTTCGCACTTTTCCAGCGCGCGCTGCACCTGGTTTGCGTCGGGCAGGCTGACCATGGGGTTGGTGGCCATGATCCAGACCGCCTTGACCTTGCCCGCTTCAATGGCTTGAAACAGGTCCACGGCTTTCAGTCCGCCATGTTCGGCAATGCGGGGCGACTGCCAGAACTGCTGCACCAGCGCGCGGTGCGCGCCATCGTGCAAGTCCATGTGCGCCGCGAGCATGTTGGCCAGGCCGCCCACTTCGCGCCCGCCCATTGCGTTTGGCTGGCCCGTCAGCGAAAACGGCCCCATGCCCGGCTTGCCGATGCGCCCCGTCAGCAGGTGGCAGTTGATGATGCTGTTGACTTTGTCGGTGCCGGCCGAGGATTGATTCACGCCTTGCGAAAAACCGGTCACCACCTTCTCGGTCGCGCCAAACAGCCGGTAAAAGCGCAGCACCGCGTCTGGGTCGAGCCGGCATGCGGCCGCCACCTCTGCCACCGACAGATCGGCTGCCGCCAGGGCCGCATCCAGGCCACTGGTATGATCCGCCACAAACGCGGCATCGCTCTTGCCTTCGCGCGCCAGGTAGCTGAGCAGACCATTGAACAGCCACACATCGGTCCCCGGCTTGACTGGCAGATGCAGGTCGGCTACCTCGCAGGTTGCGGTTCGGCGTGGGTCAATGACCACCACCTGCACTTGCGGGCGTGCTTCCTTCAGACGGGCGATGCGCTGAAACAGGATCGGATGGCACCACGCGCTGTTCGCCCCCACCAGCACGATCATGTCAGCCAGATCGAAGTCCTCGTAGTTGCCGGGCACCAGATCCGCACCGAACGCGCGCTTGTGCCCCGCCACCGCGGACGACATGCACAGGCGCGAGTTGGTGTCGATATTGGCACTGCCGACGTAGCCCTTCATGAATTTGTTGGCGACGTAGTAGTCCTCGGTCAGCAACTGGCCGGATACGTAAAATGCCACCGCATCCGGCCCGTGCTCTGCAATGATGCCCTGCAGTCCTGCGGCGACGCGGTCAATCGCCTCGCTCCATGTTGCCTGCCGCAGCGCGCCATCTTCACGCAGCGTCGGGTGCAGCAGGCGCCCCTCCAGATCAATCGTTTCGCCCAGAGCCGCGCCCTTGACGCAAAGGCGCCCCGCATTGGCCGGATGGCTGGTGTCGCCCGCGATGGCAATGGCGCCATCGGGCAGCGGTGTCGCAGTCACGCCGCAGCCCACGCCGCAATACGGACAGGTGCTTTTAACGGCCAGGGGAATGGGGGATAAATTCAAGGTCAGCTCCGTATCATGCAGCCTGGGCGCACAAGGCCTCGCCAAACAACAGGCGGCTGCGCATTGCCGAAATATCGGTGCGGTTCTGTATCAGGCCGAAGTACCACGGCCCGTCCTGCACGTCGCCATACAGCACCGCGCCGGCGATGCGGTTGCCGGCCAGGACCAGGCGCTTGTAGACACCGCGGCGCGGGTCGCGCAGCACCAGGTCTTCGCTGCCTTCGCCACCAATGAAGTCGCCCACTGAATACAGGTCGACGCCGGTGACTTTCAGCTTGGTTGGCGTGGCGCTTTGCACGTAGCGCCGGTGGCCCTTTTGCGCCAGATGGGCGCCGCACACCTTCGCCTGCTCCCAGATCGGCGCCACCAGCCCGAAGGTGGCACTGCGGTGCTGCACACATTCCCCCACGGCGTACACACGCGGATCGTAGGTTTGCAAGGTGTCGTCCACCACAATGGCGCGCTCGCAGTGCAGGCCCGCTTCCATGGCCAGCGCAATGTTCGGGCGCACGCCGGCTGCCATGACCACCAGGTCGGCCGGCAGTTCGCTGCCATCTTTAAAGCGCACCGCGCGCACCCGTTTGTCGCCCACGATCTCGCTGGTATGCGCGTCCAGCATGAAGCGCAGACCTTTTGATTCGAGAGCCTGCTTGAGCAGCGCCGACGCAGGTTTATCGAGCTGCATGTTCATCAGGCTGTCGGTCACGTGCACCACCGTCACGTCCATGCCGCGCCGCTGCAGCCCGTTGGCCGCTTCCAGTCCGAGCAAGCCGCCGCCGATCACCACTGCGCGGCCACCGCTGCGGGCCGCCGCCAGCATGGTGTCGACGTCGTTCACGTCCCGAAAACCGACCACACCATCGAGTTTGTGGCCAGGTACCGGAATGATGAACGGGCTTGATCCGGTCGCCATCAGCAAGCGGTCGTACCAGACCTCGCGCCCGGACTTGGCGCGCACCATGCGCCGGCGCCGGTCAATGTGCACCACCGGGTCGCCCGCGTGCAGAGTAATCCCCTGCTCCTGGTACCACTGGCGGCTGTGGATCATGATGTCATCCATCGACTTGTCGCCCGCCAGCACCGGCGAGAGCAGGATGCGGTTGTAATTGCCATGCGGTTCGGCGCCGAACACCGTAATCTCGTACAGATCCGGCGCCAGCTTGAGCAGCTCTTCGACCGTGCGCATGCCAGCCATGCCGTTGCCGATCACAACCAGCGACTGCCTGACCGGTACCGGCATCATGCCCCGACCCACACCTTTCCGCCGTCGATGCGGGTGCGGTAGCTGGCCACTGAATGCTCTGGCGCTTCCAGGCATTCGCCCGTCTCCAGATCAAAATGGTGTTTGTAGATGGGCGATGCCACGACAATGCGCTCGCCCAGGTTGCCCACCAGGCCACGCGAGAGGACGGCGGCGCCGCTGTTTGGATCAAAATTACCGATCGCGAAAACGCGCTGTTCGTCGCCAGCCACATGGAATACGGCCACCTGTTCGCCGCCCAGCAAGGCGCACACGCCCGTGTTGGGGACAATCTCGTCAAGCGCGCAAACGGCGGTCCAGTTATCGAATTGAATATCGCGGTGCATGCTGTTCTCCTTCAGGCTGATTTAATGGCAATCGGGATGACCCGCTTGCGCTCTTCGATCGTGGCGGGACGAATTTGGCCGCGTTCGGGCATGAACACGACGTTCTGGTCCGGCTCGTCGCTGTTGACAAAGTGGCGGAAGCGCTGGCGTGTGGCGGGGTCGTTGACGGCGGCCTTCCACTCGCAAGCGTAGGTGTTGACCACGTGCTGCATGTCGCGTTCCAGGTCCGCGGCCAGGCCCAATTTGTCGTCAATGATCACTGCCTTGAGGTAGTCCAGGCCACCTTCGAGGTTGTCGCGCCAGACGCTGGTACGCTGCAGGCGGTCGGCAGTGCGAGTGTAGAACATCAGGAAGCGGTCGATGTAGCGCACCACGCTCGCTTCGTCCAGGTCGGAGGCGATCAATTCGGCGTGGCGCGGCTTCATGCCGCCATTGCCACAAACGTAAAGATTCCAGCCCTTTTCGGTCGCGATCAGGCCCACATCCTTGCCCTGTGCCTCGGCGCACTCGCGGGTACAGCCCGATACCCCGAACTTGATCTTGTGCGGCGTGCGCAAACCCTTGTAGCGGTTCTCCAGTTCGATTGCGAACCCGACGCTGTCGGCCACGCCGTAGCGGCACCAGGTGGAGCCGACGCAGGATTTGACGGTGCGCAGCGATTTGCCGTACGCGTGGCCCGACTCGAAGCCGGCCGCAATCAGTTCTTCCCAAATGACCGGCAATTGCTCGACACGGGCGCCAAACAGATCGACCCGCTGGCCGCCCGTGATCTTGGTGTAGAGGCCATATTTTTTGGCCACCATCCCGACTGCAATCAAGCCATCGGCCGTCACTTCGCCGCCGGGCATGCGCGGCACCACTGAATAGGTGCCGTCTTTCTGAATATTACCGAGGAAGTAGTCGTTCGAATCCTGCAGGCTCGCGTGTTCCGGCTTGAGCACGAAGTCATTCCAGGTCGAGGCCAGTACGCTGGCTGCCACGGGCTTGCAGATGTCGCAGCCCAGGCCCTTGCCATGTTCGGCCAGCAGGTCCGCAAAGGTCTTGATGTGGCCCACCTTCACCAGATGGAAAATCTCCTGGCGCGAGTACGGGAAGTGCTCGCACAGGTGATTGTTGACCGCCATGCCCTGCTTCTTCATTTCGGCCTTCATCACCTGCGTGACCAGTTGTACGCAGCCGCCGCAACTGGTACCGGCATTGGTACAGCTTTTCAATGCGCCGATGGTGGTTGCGCCCGCGCACACGGCGGCGCACAAGTCGCCTTTCGACACATCATTGCAGGAACAGATCTGGGCACTGTCGGGCAAAGCGTCCACGCCCAGCCCCGGCCTGGCCTTGCCATCGCTTTGCGGCAGGATCAAAAACTCGGGCGCCTCGGGTAGTGCGATTTTGTTGAGCATCATCTGCAGCAAGGTGCCGTATTCGGCCGCGTCACCCACCATCACGCCGCCCAGCAGGTATTTGCCGCATTCGGACACCACGATTTTCTTGTAGACCTGCTTGCGCTCATCCGTGAACTGGTAGGAACGGCTGCCCGGGGCAACGCCGTGTGGATCGCCAATACTGGCAACATCGACGCCCATCAGTTTGAGTTTGGTACTCATGTCGGCACCGCTGAAGCGGGCCGCCTGCTCGCCCAGCAGATGGCGCGCCGCCACGCGCGCCATGTCGTAGCCCGGCGCAACCAGCCCAAACACCTGGCCGTTCCACAGGGCGCATTCGCCAATCGCGTACACGTGCGGGTCGGAGGTGAGGCAGCTGTCATCAATCGAAATACCGCCGCGCGGACCGACGGCCAGACCACACTGGCGCGCCAGGTCGTCACGCGGACGAATCCCGGCCGAGAACACGATCATGTCAGTGTCGAGGTGACTGCCGTCGGCAAAGCGCATGCGGTGCGTGCCCTCTTCGCCATCGACAATCTTGAGCGTGTTTTTCTGGGTGTGGACCGTGACGCCCAGATCTTCGATCTTGGCGCGCAGTACGCGGGCGCCGCTGTCGTCCACCTGCACCGCCATCAGACGGGGCGCAAATTCGACCACGTGGGTAGCCAGCTTCATGTCGCGCAGGGCCTTGGCGCATTCCAGACCAAGCAGGCCACCACCAATGACCACGCCGCTTTTGGCACGGCTGCCGCATTCGAGCATCGCTTCCAGGTCTTCAATGGTGCGGTAGACGAAGCAGTCCTTGCGGTCCTTGCCTGGCAGCGGCGGCACAAAAGGATACGAACCGGTAGCAAACACCAGTTTGTCGTAGGCCAGCACTTCGCCCGTGCCGACCGTAACGGTTTTGGCGGCCAGGTCGACGGCGGTGGCGCGGGCATTCAGCTTGAGCAGCATGTTGCCGCTGTCGAAAAAGCCGGCTGGTACCAGCGACAGGTCCTGCGCCGATTTACCGGCAAAAAATTCGGACAGGTGCACGCGGTCGTAGGCCGCGCGCGGCTCTTCGCACAGCACCGTCACGTCCATCCCGGGCAGCATGCCGCCGCTCAGCGACTCAAGGAATTTGTGGCCCACCATGCCGTGGCCTATGACGATGATTTTCATGCGGGTCTCCTTAAGCGATGGCGCTGCTGGCAGCGGCGGGGGCAGCGTCGGCGCTGCCGCTCAGCCGCACTGCGATGGCACAGCCGGCCGACACCAGCACCAGTGCGGCCAGGATCGACAGCGTCTGCTGGATGTTGCCGGTACCTTTCATGAGAAAGCCTGCCGCCACGGCGCCCACGTTGCCGCCCGCGCCGATGATGCCTGCGACCCCGCCCAGCGCCTTGTTATCGATGAACGGCACCAGTGCATACGTTGCGCCACACGCCATGTGGGTGAACAGACCGAATACCAGCATCGCAATCACGGCGAAGGTCACACTGTCGGCTTTGGCGAACCAGAGCAGGCCAAGGCCTTCGCCGATCATCATCAGGAACAGAACCGTGACGCGGCTGTTAAGGGTACCGCGCAACGCCATTTTGTCCGACAGCCAGCCGCCCAGGGCACGGGCAAACAGTGCCAGCAAACCGAAGCTGCCTGCCGCCAGGCCAGCCTGCTTGAGCGAAAGGCTGAAATGGTCCACATAATAGACAGCGGCGATATTGTGGATGAAGATCTCAATGCCGAAGCAGGCGCCGTAGGTGACAAACAGCAGCCACACACGGTGGTTGGCACTGGCCGCCTTGAAGCTGGCCCAGCCCCCGGCCTTGCCACCTTCAATGGCAATCCCGGCGCGGCGCAGCGCATCGTAGTTCCCTTGCGGGCAATCCTGGGTGAACTTCCAGTAGACGAAGGCCATCACCACCATCAGCACACCTGGCACCAGGAGCGCCACGCGCCAGCCGGCCGTCTCGCTCACCCCCAGCATCAGCACTGCGGCCACCAGCAGGGGCATCAAGGCCTGTGCTGCGCCGCCGCCCGCATTGCCCCAGCCGGCGGCTGCCGCGTTGGCGGTGCCCACTACTTTGGAGCCGAACATGACCGAGGTATGGTACTGGGTGATGACGAAGGACGCGCCCACGGCGCCGATTCCGAGGCGGAAGAACAGGAAGCTTTCGTAGCTCTGCGCCGCCGCCACGCCCAGCACCGGAATGGCACCTGCAAGCAGCAAGCCGGTGTAGGTTTTACGCGGACCAAAACGGTCGCACATCGGGCCCACAATCAGGCGCACCAGAATCGTGATGGCGACGGCAGCGATGTTGATGTTGGCCACCTGGGCCAGGGTCAGGCCAAATTCGCCTTTGATGATGGGCATCAGCGGCGCGCAGGCGAACCAGGCGAAGAAGCAGATGAAAAATGCCATCCAGGTCAGATGGAAGGCACGCATGTGCGGCGTGTTGAAGGTAAAGAGCTCGATGCTGTTTGACTTGGTGGCCATGTTTTATCCCGTTAAAAACAAAAAAGCGTCCGACCAACCCAGCTTGCAAAAAGCTGGTTGGACGGACGCCGTTGTCCTGCCGATCCGTCGTTGGGTCAGCGTTTGTGTTCAGGGGATCGCCATTGATCCTGTAATGACATGGTTAGCAATTGGCGTGCCATGTGGATTAAGGGGTGTGCGGAGGGGTTCGAGGCCTTACGCGCTACATTGCGGTGCACAAGCGCCCGAAAATGATGCGTGGAGGCGTGCAAACCTACATAGGATAAAAATCCACCACATCGCCCTCGCGAAGGCGGGGGCCCATAGCACGATACTGAATTCGGTCAAGTGGCATAGGCCCGCCTCCGCGAGGGCGATGTGTTAGCTGCGGATGAGGAAGCTGGCGGT
Source organism: Massilia sp. CF038 (assembly GCF_900129765.1). Classification (GTDB taxonomy): domain Bacteria; phylum Pseudomonadota; class Gammaproteobacteria; order Burkholderiales; family Burkholderiaceae_D; genus Telluria_A. The sequence continues at coordinate 1,663,929 of NZ_FQWU01000001.1, read as the reverse complement.
GTAGCCCGCCCCGCCTTCGCGATGCGTCAGCTGCGGATGAGGAAGCTGGCGGTGTAGCCCACCCCGCCTTCGCGATGTGTCAGCTGCGGATGAGGAAGCTGGCGGTGTAGCCCGCCCCGCCTTCGCGATGGGTCAGCTGCGGATGGGGAAGCTGGCGGCGTAGCCTGCCGGGTCGCTGCCGTCCCAGAGTACGCCGTCGCACAAGGTACTGCTGCGCAGTGCCGTGGCGGGCAGTTCTACCCCGACCAGGCGTGCCGCCTCCTGGTACACGTCGATGCGGCACAGGCGCTCGGCCACGGCCCGGTAGTCCGGGTCCTGGCTCAGCAATCCCCAGCGCCGGTGCTGGGTCATGAACCACATGGCGTCGGACAGATACGGAAAGTTGACGCTGCCGGCGCGGAAAAAGGCCAGCGCATTCGGGTCGTCCCAGCGCTTGCCAAGACCGTCTTCATAGTGGCCCAGCAGCCGCGGCGCGATGCTGGCATACGGCGTGGCCAGCACGCCCGCCTGTGCCATCGCCTCGGCGGTGGCGCGCTTGTTGGCCTCGGATGCGTCAATCCAGCGCGATGCGTCCAGCAGCGCGGCCACCAGCGCCCGTGCACTATCACGATTGGCGTCGACCCAGGCTGCCGTGGCCCCCAGCACCTTGCCCGGATGGTCAGGCCAGATTTGCTGGCTTGTCACGGCAGTCACGCCAATGCCGTCCTGCACGGCGCGCTCGCCCCAGGGTTCGCCGACGCAGAAGCCGTCGATGGTGCCAGCACGCAGGTTAGCCACCATCTGCGGCGGCGGCACCGTCAGCGTGCGCACGTCGCGCAGCGGATCGACGCCCAGCGCCGCCAGCCAGTAATACAGCAGCATCGCATGGTTCCCGGTCGGGAAGGTGTGGGCAAAGCTGTAGCCCTGGGCGCCACTGACCTGGCCACGCTCGGCCAGTACCTTCGACAAGGTGATGGCCTGCCCATTCTGGCTCAGGTTCATCAGCACGGCCATGGCCTGGGGCGGCGCGCCTATGCCCAGTTCGACGCCGCAGACCATGCCGTACAGGGCGTGGGCGGCATCGAGGGCGCCGCTGCGCAGCTTGTCGCGCACACTGGCCCACGAGCTTTCGCGGGACAATTCGATGGCGATGCCGTGACGGCGGTCGAAGCCGCGCTCCACCGCCATCACCAGGGCGGCAGCATCGGTCAGCGGCATGTAGCCGATACGCAGGGGTCTGGCAGTGCTGTTCATCCCAACAGGTCTTCCACGTCAATGATGCGTTGGGCGATTTCCGCCAGCTTGAGGTTCTTGTTCATGGCCATACTGCGCAGCTTCTGGTAAGCCTGGTCTTCCGTCAGACGCTGGTTGCTCATCAAGATGCCCTTGGCGCGGTCAATCACCTTGCGTTCAGCCAGTTTGTGGCGCGTCTCGGACAATTCGGCCAGCAGCTTCTGCTCCTGGCGGAAGCGCGCCAGCGCCACGTTCAGCACCGGCTTGATGCGTTCAGCCTGCAGGCCGGCAACGATATAGGCCGACACCCCGGCGGCCATGGCCGCGTCCATGCTGCCAGTGTCTTCGTCTTCGGTAAACAGCACGATGGGACGGCGCGCGTCGCGGCTGACGATAACGATATGCTCGAGCACATCGCGCGCGTCCGATTCGGCATCAATGATGATCATGTCGGGCTGGAGCTGAGCGACGCGCTCGGGCAGATAGACGTCGGCGGGGAGCGAGGCGACGATATCGTAGCCCGATTCGAGCAGGCCGATACGCAGCGCACTGCCGCGCCGGACCTGGGCCGCGAGTGCGGCATCGTGTTCATCGCCGTCGGCGAGAACGGGATTGACCACCACGATGCGCAATTGGCGTGGCGGCGCTGAGGCGGTTTTAGACATTGTGGGCGATTAAGGGTTAAGCATGACTGCACATGACCCACTACCCAAGCAAGATGCAGGCCAGCGCTAAGCGCTTCCGTGCTCCTGAATTAATTGTTCCAACGACATCGGACGGCCCGTGTAATAGCCTTGAATCAAGTTGCAGCCCAGCTTGCGCAGCAATTGCAGCTGATCGTCGTTCTCCACGCCTTCGGCAATCACATCGAGATGCATGTTGCGGCCGATGTCGACAATGGTTTGCACCATGGCGCGGTCCTGGTGGTCCGCCGGCAGGCCGCTGACGAAGGAACGGTCGATCTTGAGCGAAGAAATTGGCAAGTCCTTCAGGCGCGAGAGCGAGGAGTAGCCCATGCCGAAATCATCTACGCTGATCTTGAAGCCGTGCCCGCGCAGCGCCTGCATCACCGGAATGACCTGCTCGGGGTGATTCATCATCATCCCTTCGGTCAGCTCCAGGCACACGAAGCGCGGCTCGACGCCTGCTTCCAGCGTGATCTCTTCCATTTCCGCGGGCAGCGCTTCGTTCATGAATTCGCGCGCCGCCATGTTGACGTTGAGCTGCAGGCCATGCAAGCCAGCGCCGTGCATGCGCGGCAGGTCGCGACAGGCCTGCCGAATCACCCAGCGGCCCACGTCAACAATCAAATGGCTCTTTTCGGCGATCGGAATAAATACGTCAGGCGCGACCACGCTGCCGTCATGGCGGCGCCAGCGCACCAGCGCCTCGACCGCGCGCACCCGGCCCGTATCGGCATCGATCACCGGCTGGTATTCAAGGAACAGGCGCTGGCCCGCCAGCGCGTGAATCAGCTCGACCTCCACCGTCAACTGCAGCAGCAGCGCGTCTTGCGAGCCGGCGTCGCCGTGCGAACCGTCGTCGGTAAAGTAGCCAATCCCATTGCGCCCGCCGCGCTTGACGCGGTACATGGCGGTATCGGCATTGCGCAGCAGTTCGGCGGAGGTGGCGCCGTCGGCCGGGTACATGCTCACACCGACGCTGGCCGAGATCACCAGTTCGCGCCCGTCCACCATGAACGGCGTGCGCGCTGCCGCCAGCACCTTCTCGGCCATTTCCCGCATGCGCGTGAGCGAATCGCCAGGGTACAGGAACAGGGCAAATTCATCGCCGCCGACCCGGCCTGCGTGGGCCGCGCGCGGGGTCAGGTCCGACAGGCGCTGGGCAAACATGCTCAAGACAGCGTCGCCCACCGCGTGACCGAGGCCATCGTTGATTGGTTTAAAGCGGTCCAGGTCAATGAACAGCACCCCGAGCGGTACTTCGCGTGCGCTGGCGCGCTGGCAGGCCAGGTCCAGCAGATCATGGAAGTGGCGCCGGTTGGCCAGGCCGGACAAGGCGTCGACCTGGGCCAGTTCGCGGATATTTTCCTGTTGCGACAGGCGCTGCGCGGTTTGCGCAATCAAGCCGCCAATGGCTTCGGACAGGCGCGGCAGCTGCGCCGTGCGCTGGCGCGCCAGACAGCTGAAGAAAATCAGCACGCCGGGCCGGTGGCGCCGGCCGTCATCACTGTCGTACGCGACCGGGAAGGCATAGCCGGAATGGATGCCCGACTGCTGGGCATAGGCCGGATACAGGAACTGGGGATCGGTAGCGATATCCTCGATCCAGCGCGCTTTACCAGTACTCCAGACCGCGCCAACGACGCCTTCGCGCGGGGCGATGCTAAGGCGGTGGCCACCCGTTTTCTCGAACACCTCGGCCGGCGCGCGCGCCTCGCCGCTCCAGTAATGGCTAAGGACCAGGCGCCCTGCTTCGGAGCCTGACTGCGCGATCGACCAGTACATGCCGCAATCCCAGCCCAGATTGGTGCACACCAGCGCGATCATCTTGCTGACTGCATCATCGAGCGTGGTGGCGCCGATCATCAGCTGGGTCGACTCAAAACTGAATTGCTCGCGCATGGCCGCGTACTTGACGGCGGTGATATCGATCAGGATGCCCTCGACGGCTTCGTCCTGGCTTGCGCCGGCGGGCGACAGCACCACCAGACGCAGAAAGCGCAGCCCGTCGCTGCCAGTTACGATGCGAAACTCGCACTCGGCGCCCGTACCCAGGCTGGCAGTGAGCTGCACCAGATCTTCCGGCACCACGCTGGTGAAGCAATCGGCCAGACTGACGTGGACACCGGGCGGTTCGCCGATCAGCTGCGCCGCCTCCAGCGAGAACACCATTGCCTGGCAATCCGCCTCATACCACCAGCGCCCAAAACCGGCCGCGCGCGCGGCTGCATCCGGCACCTTCGCGCGCAGGGCGAGGTCGGAGGTGCGCGGCCGGGGGGCTGAATTGGGGCCAATACGGAAAACCATTGATAGAACCTTTTAGCAGAAGTGCAATTCTATCAGCATATAAAATAACATTCAGACCACGGAGGGAACGGTAGTCGTTGTATTTTCGCCAAAATTGCGCGTATCGCAGGGGCCGGAGGGGTCGACAGCCCTGCTCCCCATTGGGCAGGCATGGTATATATGTCAGTCTTTTTTTAGACGACATTACCTAAACCCACATCGTCCTCGCGGAGGCGGGGACCTATGCCACGCATGTTCAGCGATGGAGCAAATGTGGCATGGGGCAGTCGCATGCGACTGCGCCTTCGCGAGGACGATGACGTTTCCGCCTTTTTATAACGAAAGCATTTCTCCCATGCGTAGACGATTGATTGCCGCAATCCTGATGGCAGGCGCCTTATTGGCACCGGCACTGGCTCTGGCCGAACCGACCACGGTCTATGTGACCCGCCACGGCGAAAAAGGTGCGGGCAAGGATCCCGAGCTGACCACGCAAGGCCAGGCCCGCGCGGCGATGCTGGCAACCCTGCTGGGCAAAGTGGGCATTCGCCAGGTGTACAGCACCGCCACGCTGCGCACCCAGCAAACTGCCGGCCCGCTGGCCAGCAAGGCCGGTGTCGCGGTCCAGACCTACGACCCGGCCAAACCGGAAGCGGTAATCGCCAAAATCAAGGCCACGCCTGGCCCGACCCTGCTGGTCGGCCATTCAAACACCGTACCTGAGCTGGTCAAGCTGCTTGGCGGCGCGCCCGGCACGCCGATCGGCGACGATGAATTCGACCGCCTGTATCAGGTGACGATCGGCGCCGACGGTACCGTCAGCACGGTGCTTCTGACCTCGATCGCCGCCCAGTGACGCCGCTACCGGCACTGCAGCTTTTCACGTTCGGCTTGCTCGGCCTGGCGATCCTGGCCCTGTGGCTGCCACCTGTGCGCCTGTCTGCCACGGTTGCGGTCCCACCCTGGATTGCCTTGTTTGGCGCCGCCGTGGTGTGGGCCCTCTTCAGTGGCGTGCTGACGCTGACCGGCCTGGCCGCGCTGGCCGTATTTGGCGCCCTGGCGCAGGCAACCGGGTCTGCGCAATGGACGCCTGCGCTGCGGATTGTGGCCGGCATCGGCACGGCGCTGCTTGGTCTGGCGCTGGCCGTGCACAAGGTACCCGGCTTTGCTAATCCACAGCTGATCGCGGGAGTGCGCTTCACGCCAGACGCGCTGCCCTTCACGCAGTACGCCAATTTCGACAAGGGCGCCGTCGGTCTGCTCTTGCTGGCATTCGTGTGCCCGCGAGCGGCCAGCGGTGCCGAATGGCGCACCCTGCTGCGCCGCAGCTGGCCCATCGCGGCAGTAACGGTCAGCAGCGTCATGCTGGTGGCGATACTGACGCAGGTCGTGCGCCCTGCGTTGAAGTGGCCCGACTACACCCTGGTGTTTTTGGTGACCAATCTGCTGTTGACCTGCGTGGCAGAAGAGGCGTTCTTTCGCGGCTTTCTGCAGCACCTTCTGGCGCAGCGCAAGCCCGACAGCCGCAGCTGGCAGGTAGCGGCGCTGCTATTGTCAGCCGTCTTGTTCGGTGTGGCCCATCTGGGCGGCGGCGCGGCTTACGCCATGCTGGCAACGCTGTGCGGTGTCGGTTACGGCGCGGCCTTCGCGGCCACCGGCCGCACTGAAGCGGCCATCCTGACCCACTTCGCGTTCAACGCGATTCACTTTGTCGGTTTCACGTACCCGGCAATTGCCAGCTCGTAGACCCGGCCGTTGACCGGCGTGCCCAGAACCACGGCCACGCCGGGCAACGGCACCAGCAGCCGAAAGCCGCATTTTTCCAGTACTTTGAACGAGGCGGCATTCTGTTCCGTGGCCACCCCTGTCAAGGTGTGCAGCTTCCACTGGTCGCGCGCCAGGTCGATCAGATGGCGCAGCGCCATGGTGGCCAGGCCGCGCCCGATATGGGTGCCGGCAATGCGGTAGCCCACTTCGGCCCTTCCGGCGACGATGTCGATTTCCTTCAGGTTGGCACGGCCGACAATGGTACCGTTTTCGTCTGCCAGCACGCAGGCATGCCACTGGCCGCGCGTGTGCGCATCGACCAGCTCACCCACATGGCGGCGCACCGCGTCCTGGGTGTAGAACGCATCGCCGCGCGCGTCGATGTGCTGCTCGAACCATTTGCGGTTGGCCATCTCGAAGGTGTACAGCGCTGGCGCATCGTCGCGCGTCAGGGTTCGGATCCGAATCGTCGTCAATTTGTAAACTCCGGTGGCTGCTTGCTCATCCCCGCCATCAACGCCTTTTGCAAATCATCGGACATCAGCATGGCAGCGTTCCAGGTCGCGACATAGTTCAAGCCATCGGCTACTGTATGGTCGCGCGCGTAATTGATCATTTCTTTCGAGCCGCGGATCGACAATGGCGACTTGGCGGCGATGGTCGCGGCAATCGCGCGCACGCCTTCCTGCAGGGCCGCACGGGTATCGAACACGCGGTTGACCAGGCCAATGGCGCGCGCTTCGGCGGCATCGATGCGGCGCCCGGTGTAGGCCAGCTCGCGCAGCATGCCTTCGCCAATCAGGCGCGGCAAGCGCTGCAGGGTACCGACGTCTGCCACCATGCCGATATCGATTTCCTTGATTGAAAAGGTCGCGTCAGCCGCGCAGTAGCGCATGTCGGCGCAGGCAATCAGATCGATGCCGCCGCCAATGCAGGCGCCGTGAATGGCGGCCAGCACCGGCTTGCGGCAGCGTTCCAGACTGCTCAGGGTATCCTGCAGGTCGAGAATGACGGCGCGCAGCGATTCGCGCATGCGCCCTTCGCAATCGTTCTGGATCTGCGCGCCCAGTCCCATCATCATCTGCAGGTCGATCCCGGCGGTGAAGTTGCTGCCTTCTCCCTGCAGGATGGCGACCCGCGCCTCGGGGGTGGCGTCGACCCAGCGAAACGCGCTGCGAATGTCGTGCCACATCGCCAGGTTCATGGCATTGGCCTTGTCCGGCCGATTCAGCGTGATGGTGGCAATGTGCTGGTCAAGCGTGACCGACAGGGTGTCAAATTGCATGGCATGTCCAAGTCTGACGAAGTGCTTGAATTCTAGCACTGGCGAATAATTCCATGCTAAGGTTTCAATTTACTCGAGGAGCATCAGCATGCCAAGCAGCCCTGCGCGGTTTATTTTTCTGACCGCGGTCATGCTCAGCGCATGCCAGGGCAAGAGCAGCGATGCACCTGCCGCAGCTTCCGTGCCAGCCACACCGAGCGTCAACTACTGGACTCTGATTGCGCCACTGGTGGCGGGCAGCTATGGCGGCCAGTGCCTGCGCCCACCCGATCCGGCACCCTTCCCCGGCCCAATCGTGATTGCAGCGGGCGGCAAGGTCAGTGCCGGCAAATTGAGCGGCGATTTGCGCAGCGCCGACATCTCGCTGTCCAGCGCAATGGACAACGAGGTGCCGACAGCCGCCATCAATGCGGGCGTGGGCGAATTCACCTTGATGTTGGCCGACAAAGGGGCCCAGCGCGGGCTGACGGCCATGGTGGCCAATGGCGACCAGGCCGTGGCCTGCGAACAAGCCACCGCACCAGCCGCCCTGCACGGCTTGAACGTGTACGCGCTGATTGCCCGCGTAATCGATACGCCCCGGCGCCCGCTCAGCTGCATCCCCACTGGCGCCCTGAAGAGCGCGGAAGTCATGTTTGCACTCGAAAACGGCGTCCTCTCGCTCGACGCCGAGCAGTTCGACATTGGTACCAGCCGGCGCCAGAGCGCCCTGTTCACCGACGGCTTGAGCAAGCTGTTCTATTCGGCCACGCTGGCCGACGGCCGCCTGATCAAAATGAATATCGATGAACGCGGCCAGCTTGCAGGACTCGAGGGCAAGGGCCGCAACGACCAGCTTTACGCCTGCAAATAGCCGCAGCGGCCGGCATCAGGCCAGCGCTTCCGATGGCTGCGCCGGAGCGGCAATCACGCTGCGGTTGCGGCCGGCCTGCTTGGCGCGGTACAGCGCTTCATCGGCGCGCTTGAAGGTCAATGCAGTGTCTTCAAAGGCGCGCGACTCCGCGATCCCGATCGAGACCGTTACGCGCAGCTGCGGATCGATGGCAGGAAACGTCAGCGCCTCGATGCGCGCGCGCAGCCGTTCGGCAGTAATCATCGCGCCTTCGACCATGGTGCTGGTCAGTACCATGACGAATTCTTCGCCGCCGTAGCGGCCAAACAGATCGCTCTGGCGCAGCGCGCCTTGGCCGCAGCGGGCAATCGCCTGCAGGATCTGGTCGCCCGCCAGGTGGCCGTGGGTGTCATTGACTTGCTTGAACCAGTCGACGTCAAGAATGCAGATTGAAAACACGCCGCCGCTGCGCTCGCAGCGCAGTTTTTCATTCCTGATCGACTCCATCAGGTAGCGCCGGTTGAAGACACCGGTCAGCTCGTCGCGCATGGCCAGTTCCTCAATCCTGGCCAGGGCCGTTTCCAGTTCGCCGTTGCGGGCGGCCAGCTCCTTGTGCTTGTCCTTGACCTTGGTGCGCAGGCCCGCAATATAGATACCCAGCCCGCTAAACTGGATAAAGGTCGCGAACACGGCAAACAGTTGCAGGATTTCCACCTGGAGCGTGATTTCGCCTGGCCGGTTCAGGTACACCAGCGCAATCAGACTGGCGTAGCCGCCCACGATGGCCAGCGTCATGATGACAAAGTCGCGCGGGCGGAACTGGAACAGTCCATACATGGCAGCCGAAATGCACAACAGCAAAAACACGGTGCGCGGCTGCTGGGCGTGATACATCACGTACAAACCCGGCAGGATGGATGCGCAAATCTGCACCAGCGTCATGCTGGGGTCGGCAAAGCGCAAATTCAGATTGGTGCGGATGGCCAGGCAGAAAACAAGGTTGAGTGCGAGGACGGCAAGGAAATAGTTGATCAGAACCGGCACGCCGAAATACCCGAGCCAGCAAAAAATGGCGACCAGCGTCAAGGTAAATAAATACGAGATCGAGGCGAGCAGCACGCGCCGCATGCGCAGTGCTTGTTGCTTTGCAATTTCGTTCCTGCTGACGTCGGCAGTCATCGGCATCCTCTCGTGTCGCGATGAAACAAGCTTACCGCGAACAAGGGTACAAGGGCAAATGCCACACGGCTGCATGTTCAATGCATAATATCCAAATCAAAATGAACAACAGGAATCGCATGGATAGCACAAGTGCAATGCCGGAAAGCGCAGCCCGGGTCGCCCGTTTGCTGCGCGAACTCGGTCACGACAAGCCGGTGGTGATGTTGCCTTCCACCGGCAAAAGCTCGGCCGAAGCGGCCGCCGAGCTGGGATGCGATGTGGCCGAGATTGCCAAGTCCATCGTATTTCGGCGCCTGCAGGACGACGCCGCGGTGATGGTGATCGCCAGCGGCGCCGACCGCATCGATGAAGCCAAGGTAGCGGCGCTGGTGGGTGCCGTGGGCAAGGCAGACGCCCGCTTTGTGAAAGATAAAATCGGCTATGCCATTGGCGGGGTGTGCCCGATCGGGCACCTGCAAGAAAGCGTGGTGCTGATTGACGGCCAGTTATTGCGCTACGCCAGCGTTTGGGCCGCGGCAGGCCATCCGCATGCGGTATTCAACCTGACACCGGCGCAGCTGCAAGCCATGACCGGCGCGCCCACGGTCGACGTACGCCAGAACCCCGCCTAAGCAGGCACGTCACCGGCCAGGTGCTGACTGAACCAGCCAGCAGCAAGCTGCGCCACCGTTTGCAAGGCGCCTGCTTCTTCGAACAAATGGGTGGCGGCAGGCACGATGTCGAGCCGCTTTTCGCATTGCAGCAGCGCCAGGGCGCGCCGGTTCAGTGCAGCGACTTCGGCATCGAGCGCACCGACGATGAGCAAGGTGGGTGCGCGCACGGCAGGCAGCACCGCGCCATCGGCCAGTTCAGGGCGCCCGCCGCGCGACACCACGGCCCTGACCAATGCGGCGCGCTCGGCCGCCAGCGACAGCGCGGCGGCGGCACCGGTGCTGGCACCGAACAAGCCCAATGGCAGATGGTGGGTGGCGCTGTGGTCGGCCAGCCAGTCGGCGGCCACGCCGAGGCGGCGCGCCAGCAAAGCGATATTGAAACGGGCCGCGGTGTCGGGCTGTTCGTGCTCGCCCAGCAGGTCCATCAGCAAGGTGCCCATGCCGGCCTCGCGCAAGTGTGCGGCCACGGCGTTGTTGCGCGGACTGAGCCGGCTGCTGCCGCTGCCATGGGCAAACAGCACCATGCCGCGCGGCGCAGGTGGCAAGGCCAGCACGCCTTCGAGCACCACCGAATCGACCGATAAAGTGAGCAGTTGCCGATGGCCGCTAGTCATGCTGTCCCCTGCCGGTAAGCCGCTCGGAGGCGGCGCAAGCACTCAGGATAGGCCCGCACGCGCGAGCGCGTTTGAGGCCCCTCAAGCCATGCCGGGACTCACTTGCCGCGTTGGGCCAGGAATTTGCGGACGTCGTCGAAGCTGACCTTGCCGCGCCCGCTCACGTCGATGTCGTCGAAATTGGCATCGATAAAACCCAGCCCGGCGCGTTTCGCCTCCTCGCGCGTGATGCTGCGGTCGGCGTCGAGATCTGCCTGGTCGAAGCGCTGCTTGAGTTTGGCCATCGCTTCGTTATGCAAGGCCTGGCCCGAGGCGGGCTTGCTGGGCGCGGGCGTGCGCAATTCGGGCGGCAGATAGGGCCCCTGGTGATTGGCGGGTGTCTGCGCGCAGGCATTCAACGACAGCAGAGCGCATGCCACAGCGCTGAAAAAGGTACGGGGTGTGATCGTCATTTTGCCACCGATTCGCTGTTGTAGAGAGTGAGCATGTCGTCGCGCTGGGCGCGCCGCGTGGCGTCGTCCAGGTAGGACATGTGGCCACTGGCGTAGTTCTTGATTTGGATGTTGGGATTGTTGCCCAGGCGTGCCAGATCCAGCTCGGTCTGGTAGAACGGGGTGGCCAGATCGTAGTAGCCGCTCATGGCCACCACTTTCAGCGCCGGATTCAAAGTCATGGCGGCGGCCACATCGGGAATGGTATCGGGCAGTGTCTTGCCATCGTGGCTGAAATTCCAGCGGCCAATGATGTCATTGAATGGCACGTACGATGAACGCGCTGAATAGCGCAAGTCATTCAGAATGTAAGCCTGGATGGTGTTGTTGAACGCGGCGTTGACCACCGTCAGCGAGGGGTCGTTGTCCACTGTCAGCGCGCTGCCGTTCACGGCACTGACGCGTGCGTCGTAGCGCCCGATCATGGTGTTCGACGCCACGCGGGTGCGGTACAAATCCGGCCCCAGGGCGAAATTCTGGTTCCATAAGGTACTGTCCAGACCGCTGTAGCTAATCAGCTGCGACACCACATTTACCGGTGGCGTGGCATGCGTCTGCAGCCAGGTCGCCACGGCCGGGCGGTAACTGGCCGCGCTGAAGTCGCGCACATCCTTCAGGTAGGTATTGAAGTCACCCGGCGGCGTGGTCAGCTTGTAGTACGCGCTGACGGCGGCGTAGCTGGGAATGTAACCCTCGCAACTGGTGGTACCGGGCGTGAGCACGCCGCAGTTCGAGCTGTAGTTCATGATGGCAGATTGCAGCACGATCCCGCTCAGTTTAACCCCGGCCACTTCCAGCAGATTGGCCAGCACGCCCGTGCGCGGCGCGCCATACGACTCGCCGAACAGATATTTGGGCGAAGTCTGGCGGTTATTAACGGTCACGTAACGGCGCACAAAGTCGCGGAAGGCGCCCGCATCGCTGTCCACGCCCCAGAATTGCAGATTGGTGCGCGGCGCCACGGCCTGACTGAAACCGGTGCCAATCGCGTCCACGAACACCAGGTCGGAATTGGCCAGCAGCGTTTCCTGGTTCTCGACCAGCTGCACCGGCGACGGCATCACGCTTGATGGAATGGCCGTCACGATGCGCTTCGGTCCAAAGGAACCCAGGTGCAGCCACAGGCTCGATGAACCGGGGCCGCCGTTATAAAAGAAGGTGACCGGGCGTTTGGACGGATCGAGCGTGCCTGCCGTGTAAGCCACGTAAAAGAAGGACACCACGGGCTGGCCCGAGACTGGATCGGTGGCCGTCAGGTGGCCGGTGGTGGCGGTGTAGTCCAGCGTTTTACCGGCCAGCGTGATGCGCATCGGCACCACGGCAGCGCCTTCGGCGGGCGCGCTCAGGCTGCCATTGGCGGCACTGGAATAGGTGATGGGATCGGCATACGAACCCGGCAAGCCTGGCGTGACTGGTACGGCCGGCGGTGGATTGCCACCCCCGCCGCCACCACATGAGGCCAGCAGCAAGGCTGCGCACAGCGCGCCGGCTGCATACTGGAACCGCTTCATTTTATTTTCTATTTGCACGCCTGGTCTCCGAATTTTTAACATCGCACGGTGTCCGCCGATTATGCACCTGCTGAGCAAAAAACTGCGCAATCCCGCCAAAATTTGTTGCAGAACGATGAAGACGGCGCGCAACATGCATATATGTGCCTGCATGCTATGCTGGCATTTCCTTGCCACCTGGATGCCACGTGACCGGACCTGCCTATTCCCATATCGTCGGCGCGCGCACATATGCGTTTGCCGACCTGCGCGCCCTGATGTCCAAGGCGTCGCCGGCACGCTCGGGCGACCATCTGGCCGGCCTGGCGGCCCACAGCGCCGAAGAACGGGTGGCCGCGCAAATGACGCTCGCTGCCCTGCCCCTGTCGACCTTTCTGCAGCATGCCCTGATTCCCTACGAAGACGACGAAGTCACGCGCCTGATCATCGACAGCCACGACGCGCGCGCCCTGGCCATCATTGGGGACCTGACGGTCGGCGACTTGCGCAACTGGCTGCTGGGCGATAGCGCCGACAGCGCTACCCTGGCCCGCCTGGCGCCCGGCATCACCCCGGAAATGGCGGCGGCCGTATCGAAGATCATGCGCGTGCAGGACCTGGTGCTGGTGGCGCGCAAATGCCGCGTCACCACCGCCTTTCGCAATACCCTGGGCCTGGAGCAGCGCATCGCCACGCGCCTGCAGCCGAACCATCCCACCGACGACGCCACCGGCATTGCCGCCAGCATCCTGGACGGTCTGCTGTACGGCAGCGGCGACGCCGTCATCGGCATCAACCCGGCCACCGACAATGTGCCGCAGGTGGTGGCGCTGCTGCACATGCTCGACGCCATCATCAGCGAGTACGGCATTCCCACCCAGTCTTGCGTGCTGACCCATGTGACCAATACCATGGCCGCCATTGAACAGGGCGCGCCGGTTGATCTGGTGTTCCAGTCGATTGCGGGCACCGAGGCTGCCAATGCCGGCTTCGGCATTTCGCTGTCGCTGCTGGCCGAGGCGCAGGCTGCTGCGCTGGCCCTGGGCCGCGGCACGGTCGGCAGCAACGTCATGTATTTCGAAACCGGCCAGGGTAGCGCGCTGTCGGCCAATGCCCATCACGGCGTCGATCAGCAAACCTGCGAAGCGCGCGCCTACGCGGTGGCGCGCGCCTTTGATCCGCTGCTAGTCAATTCGGTGGTGGGCTTCATCGGGCCCGAGTATTTATATGACGGCAAGCAGATTCTGCGCGCCGGTCTGGAAGACCACTTCTGCGCCAAGCTGCTGGGACTGCCGATGGGCTGCGACGTGTGCTACACCAACCATGCCGAAGCCGATCAGGACGACATGGATGTGCTGCTGACCATGCTGGGCGCGGCCGGCTGCAATTTCATCATGGGCGTGCCCGGCTCGGACGACATCATGCTCAATTACCAAAGTACCTCGTTTCATGATGCGCTGTATGTGCGCCAGGTGCTGGGGCTGCGACCTGCGCCCGAGTTCGAACAATGGCTGCACAGCGTGGGCATTTTTGGCGACGGCAAGCTGGAAACCGCGCTGCCGGGCCGCTTTCAGCAGGCGCTGGCGCGGCTATGAGCGCGCCGCGCCACGTCATTCCCAATGCCTGGCATGCGCTGCGTGCGCTGACCGACGCCCGCATCGCGCTCGGCCGCGCCGGGGTGAGCGTGCCCAGCGCGCGCCAGCTCGAATTTCAACTGGCCCATGCACGTGCGCGCGACGCCGTGCACCAGGCGCTCGACGCGCCCGCGCTGGCGGCCAGTTTGGCGCAGGTTGGCATGCCGGTAGTGTGCGTGCGCAGCGCCTGCCCGGACCGTGCCACTTATTTGCAGCGTCCCGATCTGGGAAGGCAGCTGGCGGAGCAGGATCGCGCCAGCCTGCAGTCTAGCCCCTGGGATCTGGCGCTGGTGGTGGCCGATGGCTTGTCGGCGCTGGCCATCGAGCAGAATGCACTGCCCTTCCTGCGCCGGCTGTACGACGATCTGGCTGTCGATGGCTGGACCTGCGCGCCCCTGGTGGTGGCGACCCAGGCGCGGGTGGCGATCGGCGACGATATCGGCGCTGCCCTGGGCGTGAAAGCAGTGGTGGTCATGATTGGCGAACGTCCGGGGCTCAGTTCGCCCGACAGCATGGGCTTGTACCTGACCTGGGCGCCGCAGCGCGGTTGCAGCGACGCGCAGCGCAATTGCATCTCGAATGTCAGGCCGGCAGGCCTGTCGTACGACAGCGCGGCGCACAAGCTGCGCTGGCTGTTGTCACAGGCGCGCGAGCGGCAATTGTCCGGCGTGGCACTCAAGGACGAGACACCGGCCGAGGCGAGCACGCTCGCCAACCCGGGCCGCAATTTTCTGCTGCGCTGACCTCGCTCAGGCGACGCTGGGGGTGCTCTGGTCGCGGATGGCCAAAGCCCAGATGGTGTAGGCACCAACGAGGGTGCCGAACGGGAAATTGAGCAAGCTCAAGCAGGCGTAAATCAGCAGGAACACGCGCGCCAGCGGCTTACCGTTCAGGAAACAAATGCCGGCAACCACCTGGCCTGCGGCCAGCAGCAGGAAAGGCACGGCCAGCACATTGGCCAGCCGCATTGCCCACATCGGCGCTTCCTGGACTGCGCCAAACATGGCATTCATGAAAATCATGAAGAGCAGGATCCCGCCCGTGGCGAGAGCGCCAAGAACGATGTGCAGGATGCCAGCAATCCGGTGGTGGGTGTTCATGCAGCGCTTTCAAAGTGAAGGGAATAGTCATTTTACAACTATTCCTTACTAGAACTTATCAATTTTGCACTGGCTCGACCCGGTCGCCGCGCTCCAGCGGTGCTGCCGGCGCGGCTTGCTGCTCCAGTTCCGGCGGCGGCGGTTCGCCGCTGCCATCGTCTTCGAGCATTTCCTCGGGCGCGGGTTCAGGTTCGGGTGCGACACCATCCTGTTGCATGACACCACCTTCTTCGATCACATCGGGCGCCTCTTCCTCGACCGGCGCCGGCGCTTGGCGTGGCGCGCCGGGGAAGGCGGCGCCGGTGGGCACCTTGCCGCTGTCCAGTGCCGCCTTGAAGAAGTCGCCAACCACCAGAATCGCGTTGTGGCCGCCCTGGCCCCAGTAACTGCTGCGCATGGTCACGCGATTATCGTTGAACCCGACCCACGCACCGGCCACCAGGTTTGGATGCATCATGATGAACCAGCCGTCGGTGTTGTTCTGGGTGGTACCCGTCTTGCCGGCCACGTCGCCCGTGATGCCAAAGCGGTAGCGGATGGCTGTGCCGGTGCCGCGATTGATCACGCCACGCATCATGTCAATCAGCTGGACCGCGCCTTCGCTGGTCATGGCGCGCTGCGGCACCTCCTTGCCGAATTCGGCAACGATGTTGCCTGCGCGATCGGTAATGCGCTTGACGAACACTGGCTTGTGGTATTCACCCTGGGCCGCAATGGTGCTGTAGGCCGACACCATTTCCAGCAGCGTGACCGGACTGGTGCCCAGCGCCAGCGAGGGCACGGGGTCGAGCTTGCTGTCACGAATGCCCAGGTCGCGGGCCAGTTTGACGATGCTGGGCAAGCCCACGTCCTGCATCACCTGGGCCGTAATCGTGTTTTTCGACATGATCAAACCTTCGCGCAGCGTCATCTGGTTGCCGCTGGCGCCACTCATGTCGGTCGGGCGCCAGACGGTGCCGTCGCCCGCCTTAATGGCCATCACTTCATCGGTGTAGGTCCGTTCGGGCGAGATGCCCTTTTCCAGTGCGGCACCGTACACGAAGGGCTTGAAAGTCGAGCCCGGCTGACGCGACGCTTGCGCCACGTGGTCAAACTGGTCTTTCTGGAAGTCGCGGCTGCCGACCCAGGCTCGTACTTCGCCGCTGCTGGGATCCATCGCTACAAAACCCGTTTCCAGGCGTGTTTTGGCGCGCCGCAGCTGGGCCATGAACGCCTTGTCGGCGCGCAGGCGCTTGAGCACGACGGCGCCATCGCCCCCTTCCTCCACCGCGTTCTTGAATTCGGGTGTTTCACGAATGAAGTTGCTGACCAGATTGCCCTTGGTACGCCAGAAATACTCAAACGGCGTGACCGAGCCGTGCATGCCGGCGTACGAACCGATGGAGGACGACGAGCCGCTGTCGGCCTGCGCCCATTCGACGTCGGCCACCATCTGCAGCGCCGCGCCCTGGCGGTCGACAGCACGCATGGCCGCCGTTTGCAGCGTGTAGTCCAGCGTGGTGTGCACCACCAGGCCATCGAGCTGCAAGTTGTAATCGTTCTCGTCGGCCCACTGGATCAGCCACTTGCGCACATAAGAGGTGAAATGGCTGTCGGACGCATTGCGTTCCGACTGGCGCGTGAAGTGCAGGCGCAAGGGGCGTTTCTTGAGCACCTGAAAACGCTTCTCATCGATGATGCCATGCTTGAGCATTTGCCCCAGTACCACATTGCGCCGCTCGACGGACCGCTCGGGGCGCGATACCGGATTGTAGTAACTCGTTCCCTTGAGCATGCCAACCAGAGTGGCCGCTTCCAGAATATCGAGCTTGAGCGCGGGTTTGTCGAAATAGGTGCGCGCTGCCGTTTCGATGCCGAAGGTGTTGTACAGGAACGGCACGGTGTTGAGGTACGTTTCGAGAATCTCCGTCTTGCTGTAGGTGGACTCGATCTTGACCGCGGTAATCATTTCCTTGAGCTTGCGATTCAGACTGCGCGAGCGCCCGATCTCTTCCGGGAACATATTGCGGGCCAGCTGCTGGGTAATGGTCGAGCCACCTTGCGGATCGCCACCCAGGGTGTGCAGCACCGATCCCACGGTGCGCCGGTAATCAATGCCGTTGTGGTCGTAGAAGCGATGGTCTTCCGTGGCAATCAGCGCTTGCAGCACAAACGGCGAAATCTGATCGAGCTTGACGCGTTCGTGCAAGCCCTCCTCGAAGGTCGCCAGCTGGTTGCCGTCTGCCGACAGAATGGCCGACGCTTTGGCCGTGCGCGCCTGTTTGAGGTCCTTGATGCCAGGTGTCATTGGGATCAGGATCAGCACGTACGCCAGTAACAGGACGCACAGACCGCCACCGCCCCACAATCCCACCAGCGCCACCCGCTTCCATGCCGGTCTGGCCATCAGGTAGGCGCGTGCCTGCGCTGTGCGCGCGCGCGCCCATGCCGTAGCGGTCGCAAGGTAGTGCTTCACACCCTGGCGCGCAGGGTCCGATGGCTTGCGG
This sequence comes from Massilia sp. CF038, assembly GCF_900129765.1. Taxonomy (GTDB): domain Bacteria; phylum Pseudomonadota; class Gammaproteobacteria; order Burkholderiales; family Burkholderiaceae_D; genus Telluria_A. Next base: position 1,646,214 of record NZ_FQWU01000001.1, on the reverse strand, counting down.
TCTTGATCCACGTGTTGCCCGTTCTAATGTAGTTAATCCCAGCGGGCAAGTATATCCGACGGTGCAAGGAAGAGGCCGCGCGAATCTCCATCGCCCTTGCGCAGGCGGGGGCGATGTGGTGGATGGCAAGCCTTGAGGTGAAGTCCTACGTTGCTGCTGGGGGTGCGCCTACTCGTCCTCTGTTTCCGTTCGCCTAACATGAAACTCTGCCACGAAACAGCGATGTTTCCAGCGAGACTGATACATGACACTAACAGGAGCAATCATGAGAACCTCATCCACGACTACCCGTAACACGCCGAAAAACATGTCGAAGTCGGAAGAAGGCATTGACGCGATCACCCTTCTGACCGAAGACCATGAAAACGTCAAAGCGCTGTTCGAGAAATATGAAGGTTTGGGCGACCGTGCCCATGCAAGCAAAAAGAAACTGGCCACCGAGATCTGCACCGAGCTGACCAAGCATGCGACCGCTGAAGAAGAAATCTTCTATCCAGCCGTGCGTGCGGCAGGCAAGGATAAGGAAGACATGGTCGATGAGGCCGTGGTTGAACATGCCTCCGCCAAAGACTTGATCGCTCAGATCATGGAAATGGAAGCGACTGAGGACTTGTTCGATGCCAAGGTCAAAGTGCTGTCCGAGCTGATTGAGCACCACGTTGAGGAAGAAGAGAACGAAATGTTCAAGAAGGCCCGTGATGCCAAGCTGGATCTGGAAATGCTGGGCCAGCAAATTGCTGAGCGCAAAGCACAGATCACCATGTAATCAGAAGCACATCGCCCTCGCGTAGGCGGGGGCCCATACCACGCTCCCGGATTCGGAAGCGTGGTATGGGCCCCCGCCTACGCGAGGGCGATGTGTTTGTTTCCTCGCGCTTAACCAGTTTTTACATTGGAAACGCTTCTTTCTGTCGAATAAATTTACATGCAATGTTATCAATAAAAATAGCCTATTGATAAGTTGCTGATTCAGTAGGGATATTTATTATTGGCATGCTTTGTGCATTATCTGTCTGCATAACTCTACCGATAAGGGTGTCCCATGAAACTGTCGACCTTAGTAAGAAGTGCGGCCCTCGCCGCCGCGCTGTTGGCCTCTTCCGCTGTGCGCGCCGACGCAATCGATTTGCCCGCTGCAAATGAAATGTCGACGGGCACGTACAACAGCTTCACTGTCTATTCGCTGGACCTGCTAAAAAGTTGCGCTGCCGCCCTGGATCCGCGCTGCCTGCCCAGCAATGGATTGCCAGTCCACTCGGGCCCGGGTCAAATTGCCGACCAAGCCGTGGTACTGCAAACCGCCGACGGCCAAACCAACTTCCCCGATCCTTTCCCTGCTGGTTCGCAAGTCGACGAACGCATGCTCACGCCCACAGGCAATCAAAGCAGCACCTACACCATGGGCGGCTTTGAGCCCGAACCCGGCGGCCTGTTCACAGGCGACCAGGCCAACCGCTGGGAGATCAAACTGAGTTTGCTGCAGTCCTACCTGGATGGCCACGACCTGGTCTTCATGTTCGACAACAACCAGGCGCAGAGCCGCACGGCTGCCTTCATCTTCCTGTGGGGCCAGGCACGCATTGTCGACGTGAATGGCAACACCGTGGGCGGCTGCTGGGAACTCAGCACCGGTAACGCGGGCTGCGCCGACACGGGCGCCAACCCGACGCCAGCCAATGCCAAATACGTTGCTGGCGCGACCAATTTCTGCGTCGATAAGGGAACTGGTGTCGCCTATAACATTGGCGGTGCAGGCAATGACAACGACTGCAAGGTCTCCGCTGGCCACCCCACGGGCGGCTACTACGTCGACAACAACACCAGCACCGGCGTGGCCGAATTCGCGGCCTTCAACCAGGCCTTGCACGACGCTGCCACCAAGGTCGAAAACGGCGAATGGTTCCTGCAACTGAACATCAAGTATTACAGCAATAACGGCGGCGCCGAACAGCTGTGGATCTGCAGCGATTGCACGATCGACCGCGAGCGTCAGGTGCCGGAACCCGGCTCCTTGCCTTTGATTGCCCTGGGCATGCTGATTGGTACCATCAGTGTGCTGCGCGCACGGCGCCGCCGGTAGGCGTCGCGTCGCGGTTGGCCTTGATCCCACGTGCGCGTGGGATTTTTTTACCTGGCCGGCGTCGATTTCTCCAGCGCCGTCACCGTCAATGCGCCTTCAATCTTTTCGGCGCTGAAGCGTACCTTGTCACCGGCAGCGACCTGACCGAGCATGGCCTTGTCCTTGACGCGAAATACCATCGTCATGGGCGCCATGTCGAGGTTTTTCAGCTCTCCGTGACGGATCGTCAGTTTGCCGGCGTCCATGTCGACTTTGCGAATTTCTCCGTCGGCCATGTTCTCGGCCGGGTTGGCCAGCGCTGGCGCATTCAACGCAACAGCCAGACTCAGAAAGAGCACGCGAAATTTGTTCATGTCGAATCCTTGATGAGGGTGAATGCGCTGCACTTTAATGGTTCCCATTGTGGGAAGGTCAAGCCGTGTTCAGCGCCCCCGCCCGAATTTTTTATCGTGTTTTTTGCGGCTGGCAGCGTTCTGCGCATGCAGGATCGAATCGACCCGTTCCGAGGCCGTGCGCGCCAGGCTTTGCGCCTGTTCCACGCTAGGGAAATACTCGGGCGAACGGTAGGCCAGCCAGGCATAGGCGGAATACAGGCGGCAGGCGTCTTCCACCTCCTGCAAATTGCGGCCGTACAGGTCGGTCTGCTCGGGCTGCAGTTTGCAGATCTTCTTTTTGGCCAGCGCGTGCGCCCACTGTTCCCAGGCCCGCTGCAAGGACGGCACCTTGGTCGAGACCGGCACCAGCGAGAGCATGAACTTTTCCGCCACCGAGAGCGACAAGGTGTCAAGCCAGAGCGCGCGCTCGGCTTGTTCCTCGGTGATGCGCGGATAGAAGAAGCCATCCGGCACGTCAATATTATGCACAAAGCGCTTGAGCAGTTTGGACAGCGACGTTTCCCCGGTAACGGAAGCAATGCGATGCAAATGCTCCAGCGTGGGGGCGACCATGAAGCCGCTGGCACTGATGGGGGCCAGCTTCTCACGCAGCAATGCGCGCATGACCTCGTGGGTATCGTCGTCGTAGCCGGCGACCAGGCCTTCCTCGTGCACGCCGTAGCGGCCGGCCCGGCCGGCAATCTGGCGCGCCAGCGAGGCCGAAATTTCTTCCTCCTCCACCCCGTTGAACTTGACCGTTGTGGTCATGACGATGCGGGCGATCGGCATGTTCAAACCCATGGCCAGCGCATCGGTTGCCACCACCACGTCAGCCGTGCCGTCACGGAACCGTTCAGCCTGGGCGCGCCGCACTTCCGGCGCCAGGTTGCCGTACACAGTGGCGACCGACAAACCCATCTCGGTAATCATGTCGCGCCACATCAGCACTTCGCGCCGCGAAAAAGCAATTACCGCATCGCCGCGCTGGATGTTGCGCAGCTTGCGCACCGCCGTGTTTTCCATCGACAGCGGACCCATGCGTTTTAACACGTGCACTTCGAGCGGACAATCCAGCCGCTCGGCCAATGCCTCGATGGCGCGGCGCGCTTCCGGGGCGCCGACCAGGTACACGACCGACGCTGGCGCGCCGCACACGGCAGCAGTCCAGGCCGAGCCGCGGTCGCGGTCGGCCAGCATCTGGATCTCGTCGATCACGGCGACTTCGACGCGGGTACGGGTATCCAGCATCTCCACCGTGCTGGCCACATGGGTCGCGCCCTCGGCCAGGCGCCGCTCTTCGCCCGTGACCAGGCTGACGGCCAGTTCCTTGCCGTGCGGCCGGGCTGCCTGCAAGCGCTCGAAGTTTTCCAGCGCCAGCAAACGCAAGGGGGCAAGATAGACACCCGACGACGCTTTTGCCAGCGCTTCCATGGCGCGATGGGTCTTGCCCGAATTGGTGGGACCAAGCAAGGCAATGAAGCGGCGCGGCATGCGGCGCGCCACCTCGAAGGTGTCGGGATACTCAGCCAGGTTGATGCTCTGCTTGGTGCGTTCGGCGTGCCGTTCCTCGGCTTCGCGCTCGATCGCGTGTTCCACCCGCTGGCCAATGCGCTCGAACAGGAAGCTGGCCGGTTCCGACGTTTTCAGTTCGGCCAGCGGCGCCAGAAACACCACTGGATCGAGGTTCGCGTCTTCGCACTGGGCGGAAATAGCGTCTACAAACTCGGCCACGCTGGCATTGAGCGCGTCTGCCACGTCGGCCGTCACACGCTCCTGCAGCAAGGCAGCGCGTGCGTCGCGCTCGAGCTTGCGCCACTTGGACGGCTTGGCCAGCACGCCTTGTGGCGGCACCAGTTCGTAGGGCACGCGCAAGCCGCCCGCTTCCACCACCCCGGCAAAGCGGAAGAACACCCGTCCTTCCATTTTGACCAGGCGCGCGCCCAGGGCATCGAGCCCCAGTTCGCCCAGCAGGACGTCGTCGCTGCCATCATCTAAAATTGGTTCTGTCATCTCGTTTTGCTTTGATTACGCAGGCTGGCCGCCACTATAACGCGCCGCACGCGATGCGTGCACCGATGCGCATAAACGTGGAAACAACAACCATGATTATTAATTGTCTGATAACGTTCTGAGTGGTAATATTTAGCCTGTTGAATTTAAAAGAAGCAGCATGAAAACCAAACACGGAAACGCCCTCGCCCTCATCTTGCTGCTGTTACTGTCCACGGGCTCGCTGCAGGCCGCCCCGGCCGACGATATCCGCGCCCTGGCCGCAGCCGCCAGCCAGACCAAGCATCACGACAGCCCTTACGAAGAACAGGACTGGCTGGAACGCTTCTACGGCAAAAACAGTTATGCACCCGCCTGGAAAATCGGCACCGCCCGCGCCGCGCTGGCCTTGCTCAAGGATGCGCCGGCCAATGGCCTGTCGAGCGAAGACTACAACGCCGACGGGCTGGCCACCGCCCTGCGCGGCGACGCCATTGCCCCCGCGACCGACGTGGCGCTGACCGAATCGATGCTGCACTTTCTGGCCGACCTGAAAGTGGGCCGGGTCCGCTCCGAATATCACACCACCCTGCCCGATCCGCGCCTCTCCGCTTTCGATCCGGTGGAGCAACTGCGTGCCGCACTGAACCAGAACCAGCTACCTGCCGCGGTCGAGGCGGCCCAGCCCAAGGTGTTCCTGTACAAAAAAGTCAAAGTCTTGCTGGCCCAGTACCGCGAGCTGGCCAAGCAAGCTGAAACACCGCTTCCTGCTCTGGCCGACAAGACCAAGATCGAGGAAGGCAATCCTTACCCGCATGCGGGATTGCTGCGCCAGCGCCTGGCCCTGCTGGGCGACCTGGCTGCCGATGCGCCTGCCACGGCCAACGATGTCTACGCCAAACCACTGGCGGACGCTGTGCGCAAATTCCAGGCGCGCAACGGCCTGACCGATGACGGCGTGCTCGGCCGTGGCACCATTGCCGCCCTGAACGTGCCACTGCGGGTACGCGTGCGCCAGCTGGAACTGACGCTCGAGCGCCTGCGCTGGCTGCCCGATTTTGGCCCCGGCCCGATCATTGCCGTCAACCTGCCGACCTTCCGCCTGTGGGCCTTCCAGCTGGGCATGGCCGAACCGCCGCCACCGCTGGAAATGCGCGTCATCGTGGGCACCGCCGTCAAGAATCAGACCCCGCTGTTCATTGGGACCATGCGCTACGTTGAGTTCAACCCGTACTGGAACGTGCCAAAGAGTATCGAGAAGGCAGAAATCATCCCGAAACTGCGGGCTAAGCCGAATTACCTGGTCGACAATCAGATGGAGCTGGTGCCGTTGAGCGGCGCCGGCGCGCCCATCCAGTCCGTTGATGCGGCCACCATGCAGGGTCTGGTCGAGGGCAAGTTCCGCGTGCGCCAGCGTCCGGGCCCGAGCAATGCGCTGGGCGCAGTCAAGTTTGCCATGCCCAACCCGGACAACATCTACCTGCACTCCACCTCGGCGCGCGAGCTGTTCAAGAAAACTCGGCGCGACCTGAGCCACGGCTGCATTCGCGTGGAAAAACCGGTGGAATTGGCGCAGTTCGTCCTGGGCGGCCATGCCACCATGACGGCAGAAGATATCGAAAAGGCGATGGAACCGGCGCCCATGCGCACGGTCAGTGTGAAGCCGGTGATCCCGGTGGTGCTGTTCTACGCCACTGCCATCACGGACCAGCATGGCACGGCGCTGTTTGCACAAGACATTTACGGGCGCGATCCGGCCCTGGAAGCAGCGTTGACGGGTCGCTATCCGAAACCCGTCAAGCGTTAAGCCTTACTTGTAAAACGCCTCGACCGTACCCTTGAGCTTGATCTGCATGGGGTTGCCTTTACGGTCGAGTGCCTTGCCGCCGGATACCTTGATCCAGCCTTCGCTGATGCAGTACTCGTCGACATTGGTGCGCTCTTTGCCGTTGAGCATAATGCCCACATCGCGCTGGAATACATCGGCGTTGTGATACGGGCTACGTGGATCGATGGACAGACGGTCCGGCAGTGGGGGGAGTGTGGTGGTATCGTTCATGGGGGCTCATTATCCTCCAGTTTCCTGATCCGTACAATCCTGCCACCGCACACCCAGGCGCCGCAACTGCGCAGCCTGGTAGGCGCCGAAAGCGTCATTGAACAGGCAGCGGATCAGCGGATCGTCGACCAGTTCGGCGTCTTCCAGCGCCGCTTCCTCGGGTGGAGCAAACACCATATCGTTGATGCGCAGGTACAGCGACGTGAGCGATTCGCCCAGTTCCAGGGCTGCATACAGCTTGTGCTGCGATATCTCCGTGGTCCAGGCCAGCGGCGCACTCCCCTCTTGCGCGAGCGCAATGGAGTCGCCCACAACCCGGTAATGCCATTGCACACATGCACCCTCGTGGTCGTATAGAGACAGTCGCCACAGACGCGGCTGATCGAAGTAGCCGCCCTCTTCCAGCTCCATCGCCCGGTATTTCTCCAGCAAGCCATGCTGGCAGAAGGCTTGCACGCGCGCCGCCTGGGCTGCATCCAGCGCCGGAAAGCGCGTGGCAATCTGCGCGCTGGTGGGTGCTGGCAGGTCGGGCCGGTAATCATAATCGACGTCTTGCTCGCCCACGGGCAGCACCCAGGACAGGGGCGCCGCCGTGCTGAGACCGGTTGCGTCCAGCACGACTGCCACGCCCGGATTCAGACGGGCCACGCGTGCGCCCGGGAGCGCAGCCTCGATATCGGCTTGAAACTGGCGGTAGCTGATCGGGAAAAACGCATGGTTATACCAGGACCAGGTTTCCTGCACGAACTGACAGGAACTGGGCACGATGTAGCGCGGATCGAGCTTGCGCAGCTGGTCTATCCATTCTTCCGGCAAAGTTACCGGTTCGGGCCGGGCGCGCGAGGGGGACAAGACTTCGACTTCACGCATGGTCTGAAACGGCCACAGCACCATGTCCCAGGGCGCCTGCGCTGCCAGCTCGCGCATTGCTACCGGCGCAATCCAGGCATCGACCACGTTCAACACATTCATGCCGCCCGCGCGTACCTGGAACATGGCGTCAACGTCGGCATCGATGGCTTCCCGCGCGGTCACGGTAAATGGACCAAGGGTGACCTCCACATCGACTTGCAAGGCGTGCACCTGCCGGAAGCCAAGCGCGCGGATCATGTCGAACATGGCCTCGAACTGGCAATACAGGTAAATGGGGGTGCTGCGGTCCAGCAAGTCCAGGCTCTCCATAGAGCAATGGTCATCGTGGAAGTGGGAAATGAAGACGGCCGCGAAGCGTGCCTGCCGGATCTGGTCCAGATCGAAGCGCACGTCGGGGAAGGCGTGGCAATTGCGGCTGAAGGGGTTTTCGAAGATGGGGTCGAAGGCGATCTGCCTGCCTTCGCATTCAAACACATAGCCGGCGTGCAAAATCCTGGATAGTTTCAGTGACATGACGCCGGCCTGATGCTCGTTAAAGGACTGCCATCTTACATCTGTGCCAGCACTTCCGACAGCGACCATTTGAGCGGCACGCCGCTGGTGTCGGTCACGGTGGTCAGTTCGCCGAAGATACGGCCTTGTACCACATCCGGCAGCCGCACAAAGTCAGCCTTGCCGACTGCGCCGTCGCCGTGGATGAAGCCCCAGGTAAAGAACTTAATCGCGGCAATTGTCTTTTCCGGATTTTCGCTCACCTGCGGAATCAGCACAAAGGTGCTGGTGGTGATTGGCCAGCTCGCGTTGCCCGGACGATTGGTCAGCAACTCTTCATAGGTACCGGCGACGATCCAGGCGCTGTTGTTCAAGGCTGACGAGAAGCTCGAGCGGCCGGCAGTGACAAACTTGCCTTCGCGGTTTTTCAGTGCTGCCGACACCAGATCATTTTTGACCGCGTACTGGTAGTCCACATATGCAATCGCGCCGCTGGTCTTCTTCAGTTCGGCAACAACACCGCTGCTGCCCTTGATCTTGGTGACGCCGTCAGGCCAGACCACGCGGAAGTTGCGTCCGATCGTGCCGGACCAGTCAGGGCTGGCTTTGCTCAGGTAATCGGTAAAGTTGAAGGTCGAGCCAGAGCCCTCTTCGCGCACGATGACGGTAACGGCCAGATCCGGCAGCGCCAGGCCGGGATTGAGTGCCTTGATCTTCGAATCATTCCATTTGACGACCTTGCGTGCAAACAGGTCGGCCAGCACTTCGCCCGTCAGCTTCAGCTTGCCCTTTTCTACCCCAGGAATGTTCACAACCGGCACCACACCTGAAATCGCCGTGGGGAAGCAGAGCATCTTGGCGGACTTGCGCTGGTCGGCCGTCAAGGCCACGTCAGTAGCGCCAAAGTCGACGGTATTGCCGCGCATCTTGCGAAAACCATCGGTCGAACCGCTTGGTTCGTACACCAGCGTCATCGGCTGCTTCTTGGCATACACGCCAGACAAGGCCACGTACAGCGGCTGTGCGGCAGAGGAACCTGCGCCCTTGATCTCGGCTGCCTTGAGCGGCAGCGCTGCGCATGCCAACAGCGTCACCATCGCTGCACTTCTTACCAAACTCATAATATTTCCCGCGAAAAAAAGACGGATTCTACCGTCTTTACGGACTTCGCGTACTGGAACTATTCCTCGGTATTTCTGTTAATTGCTTCCAATGCCGCGGAAAGCACCTCCTGCGACAGCGCTTCGTCATTGACGGCACGGGCAATCACCAGCGCGCCGACCATGGCTGCATAGGTTGCCAACGCATCCTTGCGGCGCTGCTCTTCACTACCGGGCGGCATCAGGGAAGCGAGCTTGCCCACCTGCCGGCTGACGCCCTCACTCACAGCATGACGCACTTCGGGCGACAGCCTCGCCACCTCGGGCCCGAGTGCGGCCACTGTGCAGCCGAGCCCGGGATGATCGCGGTGCCGGGCCGACAGATACGCCTGTGTGACTGCCTTGAGCGGCGCTTCGGGGTGCCGCGACTCCATCGCATCCCATTGCACCAATGAAGCATCGACGGCCTGGGTTGCGGCCTCGGCCAATAGTGCCTCCTTGGAGCCGAAGTTGCCGTAGAAGCCGCCATGCGTGAGCCCTGCCCCCTTCATCAAGTCGGCCACGCCAATGCCGTTGTAACCATGCTCGCGAAACAGCCGCGCCGCCGTCTCGACCACGCGCTCGCGGTTCTGCGCGGCCTGCTCTTTGCTCACTTTCATGACTCCCCCACATTTTTTCGGATCGGTCTTGACATTATACATTATGAGCGTAATATAAGACGCATTGATTATGATCGTAATTTAAAAAGGGAGTGTCCATGAGCATGCAATACAAAACCTTCGGCCGCCGCAGCGGCCTGCGCGTTTCCCAACTGGCCCTCGGCGCCGGCAACTTTGGAACAGGCTGGGGCCATGGCGCCGACAAGGCAGAAGCCAAGGCCATGTTTGACACTTATATAGATGCCGGCGGCAACTTCATCGACACGGCCGACGTGTATCAGGGCGGGCAGTCCGAACAGTTTCTGGGCGAACTCATGGCCGCCGAGCGCGACAATCTGGTCATCGCCACCAAGTACACACTCAACGGCAAACACCCTGGCACCACCGGCAACAGCCGCAAGAACATGATGCAAGCGGTCGACGCCAGCCTCAAGCGTATGGGCACCGACCGCATTGACCTGTACTGGGCCCACTTTGCAGATGGCCTGACGCCCATAGAAGAAATCTTGCGCGGTTTTGATGACCTGGTCCGCTCCGGCAAGATTTTGTATGCGGGTCTGTCCAACTTTCCCGCATGGCGTGTCGCCCGTGCCGACCTGATGGCCGAGTTGCGCGGTTGGTCGCCCCTGATTGGTCTGCAATTCGAATACAGTCTTGCCGAGCGCACTGCCGACCGCGAGCTGCTGCCGATGACCGAAGCCCTGGGCCTGGGCGGGACCTTGTGGTCGCCCCTGGCAGGCGGCTTCTTGACTGGCAAATACCGCGCGCCAACGGGCGAATCGCGCCTGCAGAATCTGGGCAAGCTGGTCCACAGCGAATCGTCCGGCCGCGAGACAGCCATTCTCGACACAGTGCTGGCGATTGCAGCGGAAGCGGACGCCCCGCCCGCCCACGTGGCCATTGCCTGGCTGCTGGCACGCGATGCGCAATCGTCGACCGCATTGGTGCCGCTGCTGGGACCGCGCACCAAGGCCCAGCTCGATGCCACCCTGGGCGCGCTCAAACTGACGCTGAGCCCGGCGCACATTGCGCGCCTGGACCATGTGAGCGCGGTCGACCTTGGTACGCCTTACCGCCAGATTGCCGACAGTGCCGACACCATCGCCGGTGGCCAGCCATCGCTGCGCTCGCCCAAACTGCACCCAGTCGCCTGAGTCAACGGAGAAAACCATGAAAGCAGTTCTGTCCGGGTATGCCCGGTCCCCCTTCCACTTCGCCCGCAAAGGCGCGCTGGCCAATGTCCGGCCCGATGATCTGGCCGCCCAGGTCGTGCGCGGCTTGTTGCAACGCACCGGGCTGGACCCTGCCCTGCTTGACGACGTGATTCTGGGCGTCGCCTATCCCGAGGCATCCCAAGGCAATAACCTGGCGCGCATCGTCTCGCTGCTGGCAGGCATTCCGCAGGAAGTGGGCGGCATGACCATCAACCGCTTCTGCGGCTCGTCCATGTCGGCCATCCATATCGCGGCGGCACAAATCGAAGCGGGCATTGGCGAGGCTTACCTGTGCATCGGGGTCGAATCGATGACGATGGTGCCCCAGGGCGGCTTTAACTTTTCGCCCCATCCTGGACTACTCGCCGAGACGGATACCTACATCGGCATGGGCATGACGGCGGAAAACGTGGCACGGCACTATGCCGTGGCGCGCGCCGACCAGGAGCAACTGGCGGCCGACTCGCACCGCAAGGCCGCCACTGTGCGCAGCGCTGCCCTGCTGCAAGATGAAATTGTGCCGATTTCGGTGGCCGACGGCGTGGTGGCGGAAGATGGCTGCATTCGCCCCGGCACGACATTGGACGCACTGGCGGCGCTGAAACCAGTCTTTCTGGAAGACGGCGTGGTGACCGCCGGCACGTCGTCCCCCTTGACCGATGGGGCCGCTGCGGTTCTCGTCACGAGCGAGGCGTTTGCACAGCGTCATGGCCTGCAGCCATCGGCGCGCATCAAGGCCATGGCCACCATTGGCGTCGATCCTGCCTTCATGGGCATGGGGCCGGTGCCCGCAAGCCGGCTGGCGCTGCAACGTGCCGGTCTGACCGTGGACGATCTGGATGTGGTGGAAATCAATGAAGCCTTCGGTTCACAAGCCTTGGCCTGCATCCGTGAGCTGGGTCTGGAACCGGCCAGGGTCAACCTGGACGGGGGCGGGCTGGCGATTGGCCATCCGCTGGGCGCAACCGGCGCGCGCATCACGGGCAAGGCAGCGGCGCTGCTGGTCCGTGAAGGCGGCCGTTACGCCCTGGCCACCCAGTGCATCGGGGGCGGCCAGGGCATCGCGACGATACTCGAAGCGATGTGAAGCGTTTTCTGCTTAGTACTTGGCCGTCACTTTCAGGTCGCTGAAGGCGGTGTAGGCGTAGATACCGACATAGTAGCGGCCATTGACGGGCGAACCGATGCTGCAAGTTTCCTTGCTGGTTGGGCCGTCCGACTTGCAGTTGTACGTCGTTGCGTTTGGCAGGTCGCCACGGCGTACGAACATGTCGGCGTCGCCGTTGGCACCGTCGAGCGTGAAGGACACGTTGGTTTTGCCGACTGGTACGTCGATATAGTAGTACTTCCAGGTGCCCGTTGCACCAGCCTGGCCGGTGGTCGCGATGTTGTTGATCAAGCCTGGGTAGGTGGTCACGGCGCCCGTCAGGGTGCCCTTGATGCCGTAGAAGCCCAGCGACGAGTAGTTCGAGAAGCCATTCTGCGGCGTACCTTCCGCACCGCCGCGGATCACCAGACGGTAGTTACCCGCTGCCAGCGACAAGCTCTTGAACTCGGCCGAACGGTTGACCGACAGATTGCTGCGGGCGACGACGGCATTGGCTGCGTTGTAAATCGTGGCATCAACGTCGAGCATGCGCAGGTATTCAAGCGGATCGATACGCAGGTTCAGGGTCGAGGTGCCGCTGGTGGTGAAAGTGAAGGTATCGGTATCGCTGTTGCGCTCGATCTGGCCGAAATTGCGCAGCGGATCAATGACGCCGCCGGTAGCAAAGGTCAGCGGCTTGGAAGTCGGGTTGTCGTCCACCACGTACGGCACTTGCTCCTCGGCCGTCATGATGTTCAGATCGTCCTCGAAGTTGGTGGCGGTGGTGTACTCGCCTTTGCTCCAGGTGAACAGCTGATTGGCCCAGCTGCCGCCCATCCAGTAGTTACCCATGATTGGGCCCCACTGGAAGGCCGCGATGCCTTCGAAGTATTCGCCGCCGCTGCCGCCGTGGTCGTGGTACATGCCCATCTGGTGGCCGATTTCGTGCGAGCCGGTCATGCCGATGCCGTAGCCGTAGTCCCAGCCGGATGCCGGATTGCGGTACAAGGTACCGGCCGCGGTGGTGCCGAAGGAATGGATTGGCGCGAACGAGCGGCCATCCTGATTCACAAAGTTGATGATGCCGGTGCGCAGCGGGTTGGCAGCGCGCGCGGCGTCATACACGGCGCGGTTGGTGGTGATGTTCATCTGGAGCATCGAGTACTGGTCGGCCACCGACTGCCAGGCGCGGTACATGTTTTCCTTGGTCACGCCATTCAGTGGCGTGTTTCCGCTCATGACGGCGGTGGTGTTCAGGTAGAACACCCATGGGCTGCCCGGCTTGCTTTGCAGCTGGGTCACATCTTCATTGTTGTACGGGCCAATGTGGCGGGCCTGACGGTTAGCCATCGGGCTGTAGACCGGGTGCGCTACGCCTGCCAGCAACATCGCGCTGGTGCGCTTGTCGCGGAATTCGGGGTCGAAGTCGGGAATGATCTTGGTGATGTCGACTTCCGTCAGCCAAACCTTGCCGGCGGCATCGGTCGTGTATTCGAACGCTTTCTTGCTGTCGTACTTGACCAGGTAGCCGTATACCTTCTTCTTGTTACCTTTCATCACGAATACCGAATTCGGGGTATCCGATGCGGTACCGGTGATCGACACGACCCCGTTTTTCTCGAAGTAGTCGCGGATGCTGGTGGCAACCGACGCGCCCTGGACCGAGTGGGCCACCATGGAACGCGCATTGGCGCGCTGGTTGGCAAAGCCTTGCAGAACGGTCGAGGCATCGCCGATCAGCACGCCTTTCGCAGGTGCAGCGGCGGGCGTCGCGTTTTGCGCATTGGCGCTGGTGCCGAAGGCTGCGGCGAGTAACAGCAGCGAGGTAGTTTTCGTCTTCATGGTCTTCCCGTTTTAGAGATGGAACGATTTCGGTTCGCTGTCCTTGTGCACAGGGCAGTCGTCTTGATTTCGGCGCTCCTGTTCCGAATTGACAACATTAACACCAAGTTAACGGTTTGTATGTACGAAAAAGACCACACTTTGTGCCAATTTCGGCGGGTTTGGGCTTGATTTGATCGGTGGTCAATGCGCAATGGATCTATTTGAAAAAATTCTTGCCGCATAACGGTGTTGACAAGCACGCTCGCGGAAACCATGATGCCTAAGCAATCTGGCTTTTTGTGCATCATCGGAGGTCGCGTTTTATGGAAAAAGTTTGGCGCTGGCGGGGCGCGCTAGGTCTGCTGTGCGGCGCGCTCGCGCTGTCGGCGTTTCCGTGGCGGGCACAGGCTGCGTCCTCGGTGGGCGACAGCGTCAAAACCCGCTTCGGGACTGTCGAGGTGCGCTCCGATGCGGGCAATACGTCGATCGTCTATCGCGGCAAAACCGTCCTCACGCTGGCCGACAAACGCGCCGCTGTCTACCGCATCACGCCCAAGAACGAGAACCGCGATTTCGTGCTACTGCAAGGCTGGCAGGCAGGTACTGCCTGCCGCCACTTCTATCGCATCGTCGCCCTCTCGAAGGGCTTGCCGCAAGTATCGGCGCAGTTTGGCGATTGTCTGGACATGGCCGGCGCTGGTTTCATCGGCAGCGATCCTGTGGTCCACCTGCGCGGTTCGGCAAGCGAAGCGCGCAAGGGACAGCCTCTGATTACCACCTATCTGCTCAAGCGCGGCAAGATCAGTGAAGTGTTCTCGTCCACCAATCCCTGCAATACCGCCGATTTCGTGGCCCGTACCAATGTGGATTTGTCCGGCGCGACCCGGCGCGACGAGCGGCGCGTAAAAGGCGTCGGGCCGGTGTACCTGTCGAGCGCACCCAGCCCTGGTTGCCAGCTCAAGGATCTGAGTGTCGCACCCGGCGACCTGCTGGTGCTCACGCTCGATGCGGATGACTTCCGCTTTGCCTACTTCCGCGACCCGCGCACCGGCAAGCAGATTGAAGGCTGGATACCCAGCGAGCGTCTGGAAAAATTGCAATAGCTTTGCCGCACGGATGCGGCATAGTATGGTTTCCGCCATTTAATCTTGCATGGAGACCGTATGAACGCTCTGCATCGTCGTCTCGCTACCTTTCTTATCTTCAGCCTGTTGTTGCCCCTGGTCGCCAGTGCCCAGGACGGTTCAACCCGCACCATCCTGAATCGCGCCGACTTGCCTGGCGCGCCCGGCATGGAAGTGATCAGCAGCATTTTGGAAGTACAGCCTGGCGCCACCGTGCCACGCCATTTTCACAATGGCATCGAGAGCGGGTATGCACTGGAGGGCGCGACGATTCAGCTGCCGGGCAAGGAACCGCAACTGATGGCAACCGGCGCACCCATCTGGAATTTGCCAGGTATCTTTCACGGCGGCTTTAAGGTGATCGGCCCCAAGCCCCTCAAGCTATACACGGTGCATGTGGTGGACAAGTCCAAACCCTTGTTCGACGGGGTGGAGAGGACCAAATAAATCGCGCCACGCGCCAAATGCCCAAAACCGCGCGCATCCGCACGAAGCGCGTGCGCGATGCCACGAAAAGCGTACGATAAGGCGCGCAAGGCGCACGAAAGCGCACGATTTCTGCGCGAAATCGTACGCGCGGCGCACGGTTTTTCGCGATCGCCCTTTTGCCGCACGTCGTGAAAAATCGTGAAGCGCGCGTGCAAAATCGTGCAAAAATCGTGCGCTTGCGTGCGCTGTGCGCGCGATTCCGTACCCACCCCGCGGGGAATCGAACAGCATCGTTCGTTTGCGCGCGTTTTTTTGATTCGGTCCGCAAAACACCGTCCCCAGGTCCAGTCCCCGAAAGCTGACATGCCACTCAACTACTCCCGCAAACTGACCGGTAGGCATCGTAGTACGGATGCCAACCGCCAGCTCGGTCTGGCGCTGGCGTTCGTCGCCGGCGCCACCAATGCCGGCGGTTTTCTCGCAGTCCAGACGTACACCTCACACATGACCGGGATCGTCTCATCGATGGCGGACAATCTCGCCCTCGCGCAATTGCCACTGGTGATGGCGGCATTCGGCGCCCTGCTCTCGTTTGTCATCGGCGCGGCCACTTCGGCAATTCTGGTCAATTATTCGCGCGTGCACGCCCTGCACAGCCAATACGCGCTGCCACTCATGCTGGAAGCCTGCCTGCTGCTGCTGTTCGGCTTGCTGGGCGCCCGGCTATCGGACATTGACGGGCTGTTCGTCTCCGTCACGGTTATGCTGTTGTCGTTCATGATGGGCCTGCAGAATGCGGTGATCACCAAATTATCGAACGCCGAAATTCGCACCACCCATATCACCGGCATCGTAACTGATATTGGCATTGAGATCGGCAAACTGGCCTACCGCAACGCACCGGGCACCGCCCCGGCAGAGCGCGTCGCTGCCAACCGACCGCGCCTGGCGTTGCTAACCTGGCTGGTACTGGCGTTTTTCGGCGGCGGCGTACTGGGCGCGCTCGGGTTCAAGCACGTCGGCTACAGCGCCACCGTACCGCTGGCGCTGATGCTGGTCGCGCTGGCCAGCGTGCCGATTCTGGATGATCTGCGCATCCTTTTGCGCCGGAATAAATCGTAAGTCCCGGGCGTCATCATCCGGTCACACAGCCCGCGTACGATCTGCGCTTTCCATGCGGGAGGTTGGCTGTGAGTGTAAGAAGTTTGTGTGCGCGATTGCTGCTGGGCGGCAGTCTGATGCTGGCGGCCCAAGCCGGCGCGGCCGAGAGTGTGATCACGGTCGGCCAGGCGATCGACCTGTCGGGCCCGAATGGCAGCATTGGACGCGACTATGTCGCTGGCATTACCACCTACTTCGACAGCATCAACGCCAAGGGCGGCGTGAACGGCAAGAAGATCCGTTACATCGTGCGCGACGACCGCGGCATTGCGGCCGAGAGCGCAAAACTGGTCGACGGCTTGATCACGCAGGACCAGGCTGACTACCTGCTTGGCGCTATCGGCGCCGAGGCCACCAAGGCCCAACTGGCAGCGCCCGCCTTCCGCCAGTCGAAACACGCGCTGTTTGCCCCCTTGGCCGATTCGTTCACGGTGCCGAATGGCCGCGCGGTATTCTGGCGCCCCAGCGCAGACCGCGAGTTTCAGTTCATCCTGGCCTACTTCAAAAATCTCGGCGTCACCCGGGTCGGCGTAGCGCTGCAGCGCAATGCGCAAAATGACCGGTCGTACCAGGTCGTGGTCGACGAATTGCAAAAGCGCGGCATGACGCTGGCTGCCATGGTCGACATTGGCGCCACGGCGGCGGCCACCGACGCAGGCGCCCGCCGCCTGAACGACAACGGTGCAAAGATGGTCATCACGATTGCCGATACAGTCGCCTCGGCCCAGTTTTTGAAGGCCTTCCGCAAACAGAACCCATCCACCTTCGTTGCCGGCACATCGCTGATCAACCTTGAAATGCTGTCGCAAATCGCCGGCAGCAAGGCCACCGAGTTCACCGTGTTTTCCCAGGTGGTGCCCAACCCGGGCAGTACCGCGTCCGTGCTGCAAAGTGAACACATCAACATGATGAAAAAGTTCCGCGATGAACCCGCTTCCGCTCTGACCCTGGAAGGCTTTGCGGTGGCCAAGACGCTGGTGCGGACCATGCAACCGGGCAGCGCCGGCAAGGCGCCCATCGATCTGGGCGGCATGACCATCGTCCAGGGCGATCGCGACAACAACCTCTCGCAATATGTTGACATTGCACTATTCAAACGTGGTGGCGGCTTGATGTACTAAGGCCACCGCCACTTACGCGGCATCAACAAGCGTCCCGACCCGGCAAGGCAAACTCAGCCATTGACCGTGCGGGACCAGCGCACGGCCATCGTTCCCTTCCATTATTGCGAGGTGTTCCATGGCCACACGAAACAAGAACGGCGCGCTTGACGGCGCCGGTTCCATCCTCAGCACCATCTCCGGTCCCTCGACCGACCAGCCGCCCACCAGCCTGGGCACCCCCGATCCGATTGCCGAACGCCTGCTTGAAAAACGCGTTGGCAATGACGACCTGTCTGCCGAGCGCCCGTTCAACGGCACCAAGCCACTGGAGTATGGCGAAGACTCGCGCGAACCGCATGTTGGTGAGCAGTTCCCGCCCCCGACGCCGCTGGCCACAGCCAGCACCAGCACCGAAAACATCGCCTCGCCCAAAGTCGGCAGCGGCATTCCCCCGCTAGGCGAAAACCGCCTGACCGCACCGCTGGACCGGGTGCGCGTGGATGACACGGGTGAACGGCTGACCACCAACCAGGGCATACCGGTGTCGAACAACCAGGATTCGCTCAAGATCGGCCTGCGCGGCCCTACGCAGATGGAAGACTTCATCCTGCGCGAAAAAATCACCCATTTCGACCATGAGCGCATTCCCGAGCGGGTAGTGCATGCCCGCGGCTCGGCAGCCCATGGTTACTTTGAGTCCTATCGCTGCCTGGCTGACATCACCCGTGCCACCGTATTCGCAGCCGAAGGCAAGCGCACACCGGTGTTTGTGCGTTTCTCCACCGTGGTGGGAGAGCGCGGCTCCACCGACCTGGCGCGCGATGTGCGCGGCTTTGCCACCAAGTTCTATAGCGATGAAGGCAACTGGGACCTGGTCGCCAATAATATCCCTGTCTTCTTCATTCAAGATGCGATGAAGTTCCCTGACCTGGTCCATGCCGTCAAGCCCGAACCGCATCACCACATGCCGCAAGCATCGAGCGCACACGACACCTTTTGGGACTTCGCGTCACTGAGTCCAGAAATTACTCACATGCTGATGTGGGTCATGTCGGACCGCGCAATCCCCCGCAGCTACCGCACCATGCAAGGCTTTGGCGTGAACACCTTCCGGCTGGTGAATGCTGCGAACGAGTCGCGCTTCGTCAAGTTCCACTGGACGCCGCTGCAGGGCACCCATTCGGTGGTGTGGGATGAAGCCGTTAAAATCTCTGGCGCCGATCCCGACTTCCATCGGCGCGACCTGTGGGAAGCCATTGAATCCGGCAACTTCCCCGAGTACGAGATGGGCTTGCAGGTATTCACAGAGGAACAGGCAGCCAGCTTCCCCTTTGACGTGCTTGACGCCACCAAGATCGTGCCCGAGGAATTGATTCCGGTGATCCCGGTCGGTAAGCTGGTACTCAACCGCAATCCCGACAATTTTTTCGCAGAGACCGAGCAGGTGGCGTTTTGCACGGCGCACGTCATCCCAGGCATCGACTTCAGCAATGACCCGCTGCTGCAGGGCCGCAACCACTCCTATATCGACACCCAGATCAGCCGACTGGGCGGGCCCAACTTCCACGAAATTCCCATCAACACGCCGATTGTCGAGATCCACAACAACCAGCGCGAAGGCTTCCACCGCCAGTCGATCAATCGTGGCCGCGTTAATTACGAGCCCAATTCGCTGGCGGGCGGCTGTCCGTTCCAGGTGGGCCGGGCCGGCTTTGTCACCTTCCCCGAACCGATTGCCGAGGACAAGGTGCGCGGCAAGCCCGAGCTGTTCGGCGAACATTACGGGCAAGCGCGCCTGTTTTGGGAAAGCCAGAGCGCGCCCGAGCAGCAGCACATCATCAACGCGTTCCGCTTCGAGCTGACGCGGGTGCAGGTGCCGGCAATCAGGGTGCGCATGCTGGCCGGGCTGGTGAATGTGGATCCGTTGCTGGCTGCCGCAGTGGCCGATGGCCTGGGCCTGCCGGTGCCGGAACCGCTGCCGCGCGCGACGGAATTGCCGATTCCGGATTACCCGCCCTCGCCTTCGCTGTCGCTATTGAGCCGCCCTGGCGTCAAGAGCATCCAGGCGCGGCGCGTGGCGATCCTGGTCGGGAATGGCGTCGATGGCGCGATGGTGCGGGCGATGTACGCCTCGCTGCTGGCCGACAGCGTGCAACCGCGTCTGGTCGGACAGCGCCTGGGCAAAGTGTCTTCGCTTGACGGTTGTCCGCTGGATGTGGAGACCACGTTCGAGGCCATGCCATCGGTGCTGTTTGACGCGGTGATCGTGCCCGACGGAGGCGAATTGGCGGGCACCCTGGGGGTAGACGCGAATGCGCTTGAATTCCTGCGTCAGCAGTACCGGCATGGCAAGCCGATGCTGGGTGTGGGGGATGGGTCGGAGTTGCTGATCGTCGCGGGGGTGGTGC
This sequence comes from Massilia sp. CF038, assembly GCF_900129765.1. Taxonomy (GTDB): domain Bacteria; phylum Pseudomonadota; class Gammaproteobacteria; order Burkholderiales; family Burkholderiaceae_D; genus Telluria_A. The sequence goes on along the minus strand of NZ_FQWU01000001.1, from coordinate 1,626,238 downwards.
TGCCGCTGCCGGATGGCGGGACCGATCCGGGGGTGATCATTGTGGATGGTGGTGAAAGCGAGGCTGGACTGCTGCAGTTCAAGGAGATGCTGGCCAGGCACCGTGTGTACGAGCGCGAGACAGATCCGCCGAGGGTTTAACCGAAGTCACATCGTCCTCGCGAAGGCGGGGACCTATACCACGCGTGCATTAACGCTACCGCATGCGTGGTATAGGTCCCCGCCTCCGCGAGGACGATGTGGTGATGGATTTAACCGCGCAGGAAGCCCTTATACCACTGCCCGCTCGACTTGAGCGTCCGCCGCTGCGTCTCAAAATCCACATACGCAATCCCGAAGCGCCGCAAATACCCTTCCGACCACTCGAAATTATCCAGCAAGCTCCAGGCAAAATACCCCTTCACTGGCGCGCCCTGCTCGCGCGCGGCACGCACCGCGTGCAAATGCCGCACCAGATAATCGCGCCGCGCGCTGTCAGCCACATTGCCTGCTGCATCTGGATGATCGTCGTAGCACGAGCCATTCTCGGTCACGTACAAGTCGCCGGCATCGTACTCGCGCGCGATACGTGCCAGCAGCGCGGTCAAACCAGCCGGCGCCACCTCCCAGCCAAAATCGGTACGCTGGCGGCCTTCGGGCAGCACCACCGTCGTCTCCAGGAAGCCGCCTTCGGCATCATGCTTCACCACCTCGGGGAAGTAGTAATTCACTCCCAGGAAGTCGGTGCGGACGGCAATCGCCTCCATGTCGCCCGGCGCGATATGCGGCGCGTCCTTACCCAGCATCGTCATCGGCACGGACGGATAGCCACGGCCATACAAAGCATCGAGGAACCAGCGATTGCGGAACGCATCGTGGCGCACGACTGCATCGCGGTCGGCCACGGAATCGCTGGCCGGTTCGACCGGATGCAGCGACAGCGCGATACCAACCCGCGCACCGGGCACATTGGCGCGAATGACCGGCACCGCCAGACCGTGCGAGAGCAGCACGTTATGGCATACCTGCAGCGCGGTTGGCACGCTCTTGATGCCCGGCGCATGCATGCCATCGAGATTGCCATGGATGGCCGTGCACCATGGCTCGTTGTGTGTAATCCAATTCTTGACGCGGTCGCCCAGGCGCTTGGTCACCACGTCGGCATATTCAACGAAGGCCGCCACCGTATCGCGGTTGGTCCAGCCGCCCTGGTCCTGCAGATACTGCGGCAAATCCCAGTGATACAGCGTGACCCATGGCACTAGCCCGCGCGCCAGCATGCCATCGATCATGTCCGAATAAAAGGCCAGGCCTTCTTCGTTGGGCGCGGCGCCGCGCGCACTGAAAATGCGCGGCCACGAAATCGAGAAGCGGTAAGCATTCAGGCCCAGCGACTGCGCCAGCGCCATATCGTCCGGCCAGCGATGGAAATGATCGCAGGCGACCTTGCCATTGGAGGCATCACGGATCTTGCCTGGGGTCTCGCAGAAGGTGTCCCAGATGGACGGGACACGCCCGCCCTCGCTCGCACCACCTTCGATCTGGAAGGCCGACGTCGAGCAGCCCCATTGGAATTCGTCACCGAAATCGGAGCGGGACAAGGGACCGTGCACTTCAGGATTTGGAGTCGTCATGAAATTATCGTGTGTTGAAAGTTGCTTACCAATAAATTGGAATCGCTTCCACTTTAACACAAAAAAAACCGGCCATGAGCCAAATTAGTCCGGTTTTTTTGCTTTGGCGAGCGAAGCACGTTCGGTCACGCTGACTGCATACTCGTGGGTGTACGGCCGGTTCATGTCGTAGCAGCGATTGAGCAGGCAGTTCAAGCCATTGAGCGTCATTTCGGTCCAGGGCATATGCACTGAGGATAAGCGCGGCGCGGTGAAATCGGCGCTGTGCGTATCGTCGTAGCCAAGCACCGATACCTTGCCCGGCACGTCCACGCCAGCCTGCTGGAAGTACGAAAGCGCCCCTACTGCCATCTCGTCGTTGGCACAGAAGACGGCAGTAAATTCATGGCCCGAGTCCAGCAGCGCCTTGGCCGAATCCCAGCCACCCTCAGGCGCGAAATTACTTTCGGTGACCCACAACTTGTCGGTGTTGATGCCCGCTTCGCGCAATTCCTGCATGAAGCCGTCGATGCGTTCCACGTTATCGGGCGCGTGATTGGGACCTGTAATGACGGCGATCTTCTTGTGCTTTTTGTCGAGCAGTGCGCGCGCGGCCATGCGCCCGCCCAGATGATGGTCGACCGTGAAGCAGCGCTCTTCCATGCCGGGCAGGCTGTGGTTAAGCAGGACCATGCGCGATTTGCGCGGACCCAGCGCGGCAATGTCCTCGGCCTTGAGCGCGTTGGTCATCACCAGTACGCCATCGCAGCCGCGCTGATTCAGAAAATCGATGCCCTCCACAGCCTGCTGGCGTTCATCGACACTGCCGGTGCCAAAACCGACCACCATGTTCAGGCCAGCCGCACGCAGCTCGGCATAGACCAGCTGCAGAATCGGGGTATAAAAGGTACCGCTCAGGAAGGGGATGTACACCCCCACCATCTGCGAATTACCCGACATGAGGGAACGGGCCGCGTGGGAAGGCTGGAAGTCGAGTTCCTCGATCGCCTTGCGTACGCGGGCCAGCGTCTTCGGCGATACGGCGCCCTTCCCGCTGACGACGCGTGATGCGGTTCCAAGGCCGACACCGGCCAGCTGTGCTACGTCTTTAAGGGTTGCCACGCGTGCTTTCGTCCGTAATAACGGGCTAAGGATACTGCAATGAAGGGGGGCTGTACAAGTAGGCAAGACTGCCGTGCACGGGGGCCCCACCCCATGCTACCGCTAACATGGCCGACACCCCCAGAATAACCACACACCGTCCTCGCGCAGGCGGGGACCCATACCACCTATCCGACTTCGGAAGGTAGAACCAGTCCGCTGCGCCTTACCGTCGCCCACCCGCGGCCGATCCTCAAGCCGCCATCTTCGGCGCCGGACACATCGCCGCCACATACTCCGCATGACTTGGCATCGCCTCAACACAAGCCGCAATGGTCTTGTGCACCGCCCCCACAAAAGCTGCAATATCGTCCTTGCTACGCTGATCAACCAGTGGATGATAGCTCTGCGCACGCAGCCCCTGGCCATGCATAATCTGCAACCAGCTCGCATCGGCAAACAGCTCATCGCCCTTGCGGAAGATGCGCCCATGCCCCTGGTACAGCGCAATGCGCTCGCGCACCGAATCCGGCACCGCCATGTCGCGGCAGTAGGTCCAGAAAGGCGAATCGGTACGCCGGTTCACGTGATAGTGCATGATCAGGAAATCGCGAATACGCTCGTATTCATCATCGGACTGCGCATTGAACATGTCCACGTCCGCCTGGCGGAACGAACGGTCCGGGAACAGCGCGATCAAGCGCATGATCGCCGTCTGCACCATGTGAATACTGGTCGACTCCAGCGGCTCCATGAAGCCGCCAGCCAGTCCGATGGCCACGCAGTTGCGGTTCCACGCCTTCTTGCGCTTGCCCGTGGTGAAGCGAATCAGGCGCGGTTCGGCAAGTGCCTCCCCTTCCAGATTGGCCATCAGGATCGCCTGCGCTTCGTCGGCACTCATGAACTTACTGGAAAAGACATGGCCATTACCGGTACGGTGCTGCAGCGGGATGCGCCATTGCCAGCCGCTGCGGTGCGCCGTCGAACGCGTGTAGGGCGCGAGCGAACCGTCTGACACGCAAGGCACGGCAATAGCGCTGTCGGCCGGCAGCAGCGCGCTCCAGTCCTCGAAGCCGGTCTGCAGCGTCTTTTCGATCAGCAGACCGCTCAGCCCAGAGCAGTCAATGAACAGGTCGCCCTTGATCTTCTCGCCATTTTCCATGACCACTGCTTCGATAAAGCCATCGCCGCCGCGCAGTTCGGTGTTGACGATGCGCCCTTCAATGCGCTTGACGCCCTGCGCCTCGCTCACGCCACGCAGGAATTTGGCATACAGCCCGGCGTCGAAATGGAAGGCATACGCAATGTCAGCCAGCGGCGAATTGGGCATGTCGTCCGGGGGCCGCATGAATTTGCCGTGACGCGGCGCCAGCGTATTGATTGAATAGGCGCCCAGGTCATCCGCCTCGCCCAGTTGATACAGCTTGAGCCAGTACTGGTAAAACTTGGCCAGCACCTGATCGCGCCCGATCTGCCCGAAGCCATGGATGTAATTGTCCCCTTCCCCACCCCAGTTGCGAAACTCGATCCCGAGTTTGAAGGTGGCCTGGGTCTGGCGCATGAACTCATTCTCGTCCAGCCCAAGCAAATGGTTGAAGGCGCGGATGCTGGGAATGGTGGCCTCGCCTACACCGATGGTGGAAATCGCGTCCGACTCGACCAGGCGAATCCGATGCCCGGCCGGCAACAGGCGCGACAAAGCCGCCGCCGTCATCCAGCCGGCAGTACCGCCGCCGACGATGACGATGTCTTCCAGCTGGCCGTTCACTGTTCGTTCCTGAGTGCGGCCGCAATGCCTTTTTGCGCCTTCTCAGCCGGCATTTTGGTATTCCAGAACGCGGTCAGCACGTCCTGCATGGCGCCATTCTGGTCCGGCGTGAGATACACCTCGCCGATGCCCACATGGCGAGTGCGGTCCTTCATGATATTGAGACCGATGCGCGCGCATTCGTCCATGCTCGACGCGTCCACATCGCCGCGAATCGGGATCGACCCTTTCAGCTTGTTAAAGGCCACCTGGGTCGATGGCGCGACAATGGTGCTGGCCAACAGCTTCTGGTACTTGATCTGCTGCGCATTGGTCGTCTTGGGGAAGACAAAGGCATCGCCTTGGATCAGATAAGGCGACTTGGCGTTAAATCCGGCGATGCAGCCAAACTCTTTACCTGCCGTCATTTTGGCAGCCGCGAATTCGCCCTTGGCCCAGTCGCCCATCACTTGCACGCCAGCCTTGCCGCTGATGACCATGGCGGTGGCGTCGTTCCAGTTGCGGCCCGGGGAACCGGCATCGACATAGGTCTGCAGACGTTTGAAGGTCAGCAGCACCTTCTTGAATGCCTCCGAATTGATTGCAGCCTGATCGCGGTCGCGCAGCACCTTCAGATACAGATCGGTCCCGCCCACGTGCGCCAGCATGGCCAGGAACAGGATGTTCTCCTGCCACGACTGGCCACCGTGCGCCAGCGGCACAATGCCCGCTGCCTTAAGTTTGTCGAAGGCGGCAAAGAGTTCTTCGATGGAGGCCGGCTCCTTGGCAATGCCTGCCTTTTTGAAGGCCGCCTTGGAGTACCAGATCCACGACTGCATATGAATATTGACCGGCACCGCGTAGTAGTGGCCCTTGACGCGGATAACGTTCAGAATAGGCTCGGGCAGGAATTTGTCCCACCCTTCCTTGAGCGCCACGTCGTCCACATTATTGAGCATGCCCTGCTCGATCAGATCAGTAAACTGTTTGGTGGTATTGAACTGCGCAGCCATGGGCGGATTGCCGCCAACGATGCGGTTGATCGCCACCGCGCGTGCCTGGTCGGCGCCGGCAATGGCGGTATCGTTCCACACCCCGCCCTGCTTGCGGTAAGCATCGGCGATGGTGCGTACGGCGGCGGCCTCGCTGTTGGAGGTCCACCAGTGAATGACTTCGGGTTTCGGGTCGGCTGCCTGCGCGCTGGCGGCGGCACAGGCGAGCATCGCCGCGACCGCCAGTTGTCGTGCTTTGTACATCGTGTCTCCTGAGTGAGCGGAGCGGATCTTGGCCCGCTTGATATTGGAAGGGTTTCCAAAGTAGTCATTTGACTATATCATTCAATGATTTTGAGTGTCAACGCGGAGCTGCAAATGTTCAACCCCCGCCCCACAATTCGCTATGTGCCGATCATCCCCGGGCAAGCCTGTGCGGTGGTCGACGATTTTCTGCTCGATCCGCACAATCTGCGCGAATGGGCCGCCGCCGAACGCTCCCGCTTCGCCATTGATCCCGACAATTACTATCCGGGCCCCGAGCTGGATCTGGGACCGGCGTTTGCCGGCGCTTTGGAGACGTTTTTCTCGCTGCATGTGCGGCGGGCCCTGGGCGGCAGACGCACGCTGCATACATCCGCGCGGCTGGCCATGGCCACCTTGCCCGCGGCGCAGCTCAGTCCTTTGCAGCGTCTGTGCCACCGCGATGCCGTCACCATGCCCGACAACGAAGGCGTGGCTGCCAGTGTGGCCTATCTGTTCGAAGCGCCGGACATGGGTGGTACCAGCTTTTATGCCCCGACCAGGTCGGCGCAGGAAACGGCGCATTATCTGCAGCGCGCAGCCGATGGCAGCGAACCTGTGGATGCGGCATACCTGAGCAAATCGACTCCATGGTTCGAACAGGTGTGCACGGTGCCAGCGAAATTCAACCGCGCGATTTTCTACGATGGCACCTTGTTCCATGCTGCCCAGATCAGCCGCCCCGATCTTCTGACCGCCGACCCGGCAACCGGACGTTTGACGGTAAATGGGTTTTTCAGGTATCGCAAGACTGCAAGCTGATTCATCGGATGCAGTATTATTTGAGCCTTCCATGTCCATCCGCCGCACCCCTCCCCCGGACAATGGTGACAGTGCCAAAAGAACGTGAAGATGAAGCCTGAAGTCCAACCCAACAAAATCGTCGTACTGTCCGGATCAGGTCTCAGCGCCGAGAGCGGCCTGCCGACTTTCCGCGACTCGAACGGGCTATGGAATCAGTATGCATGGCATGAAGTGGCGTCACCCGAGGGTTGGCAGGCGCGTCCCGAAGCCGTTCTCGCCTTCTACAACGAACGCCGGGCCAAGGCGGCCGCGGTGGCGCCAAATGCTGCCCATCGCGCCATTGCTGCGCTTGAACAAGCGTACGAAGTTGTGGTCGTTACGCAGAACGTCGATGATTTGCATGAGCGTGCGGGTTCGACCAATATCCTTCACGTGCACGGAGAACTCATATACGCCCGGGGTACATCGGATGCGCGCTTGCGCTACCGGATCGATGCCGCGCCGATCACACTGGGTCAGCTGTGCGAGCACGGCACCCAGCTGCGTCCCGACATTGTCTGGTTTGGTGAGCCAACCCAATTCATGGAAGAAGCGCGTGCCCACGTGGCAAGCGCCGCAAAAGTATTAGTGGTGGGTACATCGCTATCAGTGTATCCGGCGGCGGGGCTCGTCAAAGCCGCGCGCGGCCGCGCAGAAAAGGTGCTGAACTGTCTCGACTTTGATAAAGTCCCTTTCGGTTACACGTTCATGCAGGGCAAAGCCACAGAGGTGGTGCCGGCGCTCGTCAATACCTGGTTAAACCAGGCTCAATCCCAAGCCTAAAAAATCGATGGAATCGACATACGACATCGCGCTCGCGCAGGCGGCTAGCATGCGAGCTCCCTATGCCACGTAACCGAAGTCGAAGAAGTGGAATGGGCCCCCGCCAAGGGGGGCGCCGAGCCCGAGGGCCATGTTGTTGGTCGGCGCGCTTGATTGAACTAATCACAACGGCCGTCCTTTATCGAGTATTTGGACTTGAATGGGCCATCGTGCGTGTGGAGTGACGCAGCTACCACCTACGTGCGCGAGCTCGCGGTGTTGGATTCGATATACTTCTCCGCCAAAATCACTTTCGCAATGCGGTGCGAGACGTGCTTGACAAAAGGCGCGCCCGGTTCGTCTGAGCGCACCAGGAAATATTCGCCGTGCTGGTTACGCGCATAGCGCTCAATTGATAGAAGGAAGCCAGCGTTGCCCCGTTTTCCCATTTCTTCCACGGTAGCGATCACCGTCGCACTGGCGCCATCGAATTGATACAGTGGGTCGCTCAGTTCCAGTTTTGCTTCCAAAAACTGGCGGTCGAAGCGCGCACGAAACGCTCTTGCGCTCTTCGCCCGCACGTAAAACCGGTCGACCAAGATCGCAATCAGCGCGAAAATAAAGATGAGACAGAATGTTGCGTTCATGGCGCAGTATCGCAACACGAGCGCACGTTGTAAAGTTGACTTGATCGCCTGTGCAAGCCGAAAACCAACATCGCCCTCGCGCAGGCGGGGGCCCATACCACTTCACTGACTTCGGTTACGTGGCATGGCCCCCCGCCTCCGCGAGGGCGATGTTGGTGCTAAGTGCGCTTGCTTCCTGCTACCTTTGTTCAAGCCGCCTTCTTCACCGGCGCCTGACAATTGGCCCGAATGAAATCCAGGTGTCCCGGCATCGCATCCACGCACTTGCGGATCACGGCCGCTGTGTTGTGCAGGAAGTCCGCAATTTCTTCCGGCGAGCGCTGGTCCACCACGGGATTGTAGGAACGCGGGCGCATACCCTGGCCGTGCATGACCTGCAGCCAGCTGTCTTCGGGGAACAGCTCCTCGTTCTCGCGCAGGATGCGCCCATGGCTGGCAAACAGGTCGAGTTTGCGCTGCAGCGCGGCCGGCACTTCCATCTCCTGCACGTAGCGCCAGAAGTCCGAGTCGTCGCGTGCGTTGACCTTGTAGTGGCAAATCAGGAAGTCGCGGATCTGGGCGTACTCGTTGTCGCACAGGCGGTTAAAGGTATCGATGTCGACCTGGTCGAAACCGCAGTCCGGGAAGAAGGTAATCAGGCGCATCAGGGCCGTCTTCACCATATGAATGCTGGTCGACTCCAGCGGCTCCATGAAGCCGCCCGACAGGCCGATGGCCACGCAGTTCTTGTTCCACGTCTGCTTGCGCTTACCCGTGACGAACTTGAGCAGGCGGGGCTCAGCCAGCGGTTTGCCTTCCAGGTTATTCATCAGGATCTTCTCGGCCTCGGCCGGTTCCATGAAGCGGCTGGAGAACACGTGTCCGTTACCTGTGCGGTGCTGCAGCGGAATGCGCCACTGCCAGCCAGCCGAATGGGCGGTGGACCGGGTCAGCGCCTGCATGCTGCCGGCCGTCTCGCAAGGCACGGCGATGGCGCGGTCGCACGGGAGCCAGTGGCTCCAGTCCTCGTAACCAGTGTGCAGCGCCTGTTCGATCAGCAGCCCGACCAGGCCGGAGCAGTCGATGAAGAAGTCAGCCTCGATGCGCTGCCCGTTTTCCATCACGACCGCTTCGATGAAGCCGTCGCCTTCACGCAGCACGGTGCCAACGATCTTGCCCTCGATGCGCTGCACGCCACGCGCTTCGCTGTAGGTGCGCAGGTAACGCGCGTACAGCCCCGCGTCGAAGTGAAATGCGTATGACAGGTCGGACAACGGCGAATTGGGCAGGTCCGGCCGGCCGCGCGAGAAGCGGCCCATGCGCGCCGCCACGGTGTTGATCGAGAACGGCTCCATGGTTGGTGCATGCCCCATCTGGTTCATCTTGAGCCAGTACTGGTAGAAATTGGCGGTGGGCTGATCGCGCCCCACCGAGCCAAAGCCGTGAATATAGTTGTCGCCTTTTTTGCCCCAGTTGACGAACTCGATGCCCAGCTTGAAGGTGCCCTGGGTGGCGCGAATGAAGTCGTTCTCGTCGATGCCAAGGTGAAGATTGAAGTTGCGGATGCTGGGGATGGTCGCCTCCCCTACCCCGATGGTCGAGATCTGATCCGATTCGATCAGCTGGTAACTGTGACCCGCCGGCAGCAGCTGCGACAACGCCGATGCCGCCATCCATCCGGCCGTACCGCCGCCGACGATGACAATCTTTCTGACCTTTTTATCTTCCATATCTCAACCTCGTGTCGTTAAATGCAAAAAAGCCGATGCGGTCCGCTGCCAGGCAAGACCACATCGGCTGGCGCGCCCCGAAGGGCGGCTCTGGGACGCTTAGTAGCTGATACCCATCCGTACACCGTACATGCGCGGCTCGATGAAGCTGGCGATCATCTGCCCGCCCAGACCACTGCCGCCCCAGTTCTTGGCGCGTTCGTCGGTCAGGTTACGGACATAAGCCTCAGCATGGAAGCGATTGTCCGGCGAGTCAAGTCGCAGCGATGCATCGAAGGTGGCATACGCCTTCTGGAAGCGGCCGATGTGGGCAAATTCGTCATTGCGCACGTCGAAGTACACTTTGTCGCGCCAGTTACCCTTGATGTAAGGCGTGATCTTGTAGCCATTCTCCAGGTTGAACGCCTGCGAGAAGTTCAGCGCCATGGTGTACTTTGGCGCGTTCGGCAGACGGTTGCCCGTCACGTCATACAGACGCTTGCCGTTGTCCGGACCTGCACCAGCGTATGGCGTTGGGCAGCGGGTCTGGTTGAACTCGACGCGCTCGTCGCACAGGTAGTCGTCGCTGAACGAACCATAGTCGCGGATCGAGGTGTTCAGGTTCGAGAACGAACCGCCCACTTTGCCGCCCTTCCATGGCTTGTAGTCCCACTCGACTTCCAGGCCCGAGATGCGGGTGTTACCGACGTTGATGGTGCGCCAGGTTTCATACACGTCGCACTTCGGCTGGTCGCTGGCGCACGGTACATTGCCCGGTGGCTGGAACTTGGTGACGAAGTAGGTACCGGTCAGCTGCTGGTCCTTGTAGCGCATCATGAAGGCGACGGCCGACAGGCTCAGACGGTTGTCCAGGAATTTACCCTTGTAGCCAAATTCCAGATTGGTGACCAGCTCTGGCTTGTAAGGCAGGAAGGTCGGGGTACCTGGTTTGCCGTCCAGGCAGATGTTACCGCCGCAGCTATCCACCTTGTCGCCGAAGCCGCCGGCCTTGTAGCCGGTCGACAGCGCGGTGTAGGCCATCTGGTTGTCGGTGACCTGCTTTTGCAGACCAAGGCGCCAGGTGACTTTTTTCCACGAATCGGAATGGTCGTTTGGCGAAGGGATGCCGTACAGCGCATACGCTTGCGCGCTGCCGCCCACGGTCGGCCCGAGGTCATTGCCCTGCGGGATACGGTAGCCCGGCGTGTTTGGCGTGCCCGGATCGTAGGTGTTGTTATAGAAGGCCTTGGAGCCGGCCCAGCCACCCAGATTCAAACCATCCTTGTCGGTCTTGCTGTCACGCGAGAAGCGTGCGCCGGCAGTGGCCGTCCAGGTAGGCTGGAATTTCCAGTCAGCCTGGGCGAAGATCGCCTTGGCATCGACCTGACGGTTCGGCTGCGCGTAGAACGCGCCCGATGCCAGTGCGTGCGGCTTGCGGAAGAAGTCAACCACCTCATAGTTGATCTGGTTTTTCTCGTGCATCCAGAACAGGCCGGCGACGTATTGGATGGTGTCGTACTGCTGCTTGAGCTGCAGTTCCTGCACGGTCGAGACGTACTTCGAATCCCAGGTGGCCTGATAACGGTCGTCCAGCGGCCAGGTACCCCAGTTATTGGCGTCCGGACGGTTTGGATAGTCAGCGCTGATCTGGAACGGCAACGCGGCAGTCAGGCCCTTGTCGGCGTCGTAGATCTGGAAGCGGCGCTGGTCAGCCACCATGAAGTTGTAATCGAGGCTGGTGTTCTTGTTGACGGCCCAGCTGGCGCCACCACGCAGCGACTTGATGGTCATGTCCGTGCGGCCCGGCACGTTCACCAGCAGATCCCACTGGCCACCGGTGCAGGCGTAGCGGGTGCCAGCACGCTGGTCGCAATCGGCAAAACTGGTGCCGCCGGCGCTATTGTCCTGGAAGATTTCGAAAGCGGCGTTCAGGGTCAGGTCAGGATTAACCTTCAGCTTCGCGGCCAGACGCGCTGCGTACGAGTCCTGATTGGTGTAGAAGTCTTTTTTCGAGACTGGCACGTTCCAGCGCTGGTCGACATCGGGAATGCCGTCCGGGATCCAGCCACGGGCCGGATCGTTGGCCTCGCGCTTGTCCTGCATCTGATTGGCGTAACCGTCGCGCTTGACCGCGGTGACCGCTGCCCGCAGGGCCAGGCTTTCATTGACGGTGATGTTCTGAATCAGATTAAGCTGGCGCTTGTTGTAATTGCCAATGTCCAGCTCCGCCTTGCCGTAGTTGCCGCTGAAGTCCGGCTTAGCCGAAATCACGTTCACGCTACCGCCGGTGGAGTTACGGCCAAACAGCGTACCTTGCGGGCCGCGCAGCACCTCAACCTGTTCAACGTCGAACATCAGCGCTTGCGCACCTTGTGGACGTGGCGAATACAAGCCGTCGATGTGGAAGCCGACCGCAGGGTCGCCAATTTCGGTGGTGTTGGACGAGGTGATGCCGCGGATCGTGATCTGCACGGCGGAGTCGCCCGTCTGCTGGATGTTCACGTTCGGGATTTCATTGGCCAGGTCTTTGGCGCTGGTTACACCCAGGCGCGACAGATTGTCCTGGCTGAAGGCGCTGACTGCAATCGGCGTCTTCAACAGCGAGGTCGAGTAGCGGGTGGCCGTAACCTTGACTTCAGGGATGAAGTCCTTGTCGGCCGCCTGCCCTTCCGCTGGCGGGGTCGGACTTGTCGCCTGGGCGTGCGCGGACATGGAAATCAGTCCGCAGACGCTGGCCACGGCCAGACTCATAAGTGTTCGCTTGGTATTCGGGTGCAACATCGCGTCTCCTTGTTATTTTCGTTGTCAACTTCTGGGTGCTGCTCGCAGCTTGCCGGCATGAGAAAAAATACCGGCGCCACCTCGGCGCCGGTGAATCACACCAACGTTCAGTACTCACTGGAAGCAGCTGTTTCCTTTTAATTGGAAACGCTCCCAATCGATGGCAAAATATAACACCCATTGTTTTTCGATGTCAACGAGACTTTATGCGGCGTTGCAATAGTTTCGCATTTCACACACAGTGCAACGCTGTGAGACACTAGCCGATTCACTCTATGGGATCGGCGTATGTGGACAGGCGTGTTGTGTGGTCTATTGGCCGGGGCCATGTGGGGCATGGTGTTCATCGTGCCGGAGTTGCTGCCGGCGTTCACGCCAGTGGAACTGGCCGTTGGCCGCTACACAGCGTATGGAGCGATCGCCTTCGGCCTGATGCTGCCCCGGCTGAAAGGCTTGTTCGGCCGGCTCGAGCGCAGCGACTACGCGGCCTTGCTGCGGCATGCGCTGGCTGGCAACATCGTCTATTACATGTTGCTTGCGCTGGGCGTGAAGCTGGCAGGCGTCGCCCCCACCTCGCTCATCATCGGCGTGTTGCCAATTGCCGTCACGCTCATGGGCCGCAAGGACCATGGCGCCCTGCCCCTCAAATCGCTGGCGCTGCCCTTGATCATCGTGGCCATTGGCATTGCATGCATCAACCTTGACGTATTCCAGCAAGCGCAGCTGGCAGACGCGCGCCCTGGCCACATTTTGCTCGGTCTGCTGTGCGCAACGGGCGCCTTGCTGTGCTGGAGCTGGTACGCGATCGACAATGCGCGCTATCTGAAACGCAATCCCCATTTCAGCAGCGCCGAGTGGTCTGCCCTGTACGGCCTGGCCAGCGGCATCATCGCACTGGTGATTGGTGTGCTGTGCCTGGCGGTGTGGCATGACGCTGTCACTGGCGCGGCAGGCGCGGCCAGCGGCCGCAACTGGACGATGTTCTGGATCACCAACACCCTGCTGGCACTGGGTGCATCAGTGATCGGCAATCATCTGTGGAACATCGCTAGCCGGCGCGTGCCAGTCACCTTGTCGGGCCAATTGATCTTGTTTGAAACCTTGTTTGCGCTGCTGTACGGGTTCATTTACGTGCACCGTTTGCCACGCCCATTGGAGATCGCGGCGATGGCCTTACTGACTGTCGGTGTGGTGTGGTCCGTGCGCGTGCATGCAGTTGACGAGGAGCTTGTTCCAGCCTGAAATTTCGTAGTCCAATGCAGACTGAGTCAGGGCAGCGCTTTCCTACAAGCGCGCTGGAAATGCACCGACTCAGTGCGCAGCTGCGTTCGCCTACGATGGAGTCTCTCGCAATCGAGCACAAGTTTGAAGCGGGTTTCATCAACGAAAACATCAGGAGATTAACCATGGCAACGAACAATCAAGGCGGCAATAACAAAGGCAACAACCAATCGGACAACAAGGGTGGCAACCGCGGCGGTAACCAGGGTGGCAACAACCAGAGCGGTGACACCAGCAACCGCGGCTTTGCATCGATGGATCCAGAGCGTCAGCGTGAAATCGCCGCTGAAGGCGGCCGTGCGGCACACGCCTCGGGCAACGCGCACGAGTTCACCTCGGAAGAAGCACGCGAGGCAGGCAAGATGAGCCACGGTGGCGGCAATCAGCAAAGCGGTTCGGACAGCGGCTCGCGCGGTTCGTCGGGCAGCAACAAGCAGTCGGATTCTGACAGCGGTTCATCGCGCTCGGGCGGCAAGTCGGGCAGCAGCAAGCAATCCGACTCCGATAGCGGCTCGTCGCGCTCCGGCGGCAAATCCGGCAGCTCCTCCGGCTCGCGCTGATCGAGTAGGTGATTAGCCCATGCCCACTTCGCGTGGGCATTTTTTTCGTCCGTACTATCGCAGGTGCAGCAAAAATTGTTGTTGTGTTTTTGCACTCACTGGGAACGTTTCCAAAAAATGGTGGAGAAGCGGATTAATTGGTGATAGTTTGCTCGACATACCATGAAGGGGGAGCGATGAATCGAGTCAAACTGCAATTGCTATGCACGAGTTTTGTTGCGCTGACGGCTTGCGGCGGCGGCAGCGCCAACTCGGCGCCGGCGCCGGCGCCAGCTGCGGCAGCACCGGCACCGGTCGTACCGGCCATGCCCGTAGGCGGCGTGCCGACCGGCTGGAAACTGGTCTGGGCGGATGAATTCAACGTCAACGGCTTGCCTGATGCGAGTAAATGGGGTTTCGACACCAGCCGCAACAAGGATGGCTGGTACAACAACGAGCTGCAATATTATTCGCGTGACCGGGTGGAAAATTCGCGTATCTTCGACGGCAAGCTGATCATTCAAGCACGCAAGGAACGCCTCACCGCCGCTGCCGATTACGGTGGCCAGCCCTACACCTCTGCGCGCCTGCTCACGCAAGGCAAAGCCGCGTGGAAATACGGTTTCTTCGAGATTCGGGCCAAGCTGCCGTGCGGTCTGGGCACCTGGCCAGCCATCTGGATGCTGGGCACCAGCGGCGCAGACTGGCCTCTTGTCGGTGAAATTGACATCATGGAGCATGTGGGTAAGAAACAGGGCGAGGTTCTGGGCACGGTTCACACGGCAGCCTACAACCACACCATCAATACCCAAAAAGGCGCGGCGACCATGGTGCCGGACGCTTGCGATGCTTTCCATAACTACCAGCTGCGATGGGAGGCCGACCAGATCGTGGTTGGCGTGGATAACAAATACTTCTTCCAGTTTGCCAATCCAAAAGATGGCGACGTGAAGAAATGGCCCTTCGACGTGCCGCAGTATCTAATACTAAACGTGGCCTTAGGCGGGGACCTGGGCGGCCCGGTGAATGACGCCATCTTCCCCGTGCAAATGGAAGTCGACTACGTCCGCATCTACCAGCCCTAATCTACATCGCCCTCGCGGAGGCGGGGGCCCATAGCACCTTTGAACCGTCGCGCAGTGTCGCCGAGTCAGACACCCCGCAAATCATCCACCGCCTTTTCCCCAAACCGCTCACTCAACAAATACCCCACCACCGCCCGCGCACAATCCGCCGGCGACACCAGCCCCCCACTCTCCTTGAGGTCGACAAACCGCTGCCGAATCGGAAACCGCGCCACCGGCGTCGCGCGAATCTGCGCCTGCATGGCAGTATCAATCACCCCCGGCGCCAGGCTGCAAATCCTGACTCCAGGCGCGGCATCCAAGGCCACCGCTCGCGCATGATGATCAAGAGCGGCTTTGGTCGCACAATAAACGCTCCAACCCGGATAAGCATTGCGCCCCGCCCCGCTGGAAATATGCAGAATGCGCGTTTCGCGGTCTTTCATGATGGCAGCCACCGAAGCCGATAGCATCAGCGGAGCAGCAATATTCAAGGAGACCGATGCAGCGAGTTGCGCAGGATTCTGATCGAACAAAGCGCCTACCGGCTGCACCATGCCGGCATTATTGATCAGCAATGCGACATCGGCATCCTGAAGAAACGCTTGCAGCTGAGGGCCTCTGAGCCAATCCCCCAACAGGACTGTGGAACCGAGATCGATGGGCACTTGCCTGCTCTCGGGGGACAGCGCATCTGACTGACCGCGTGCCAGCCCCATGACGGGTATAGCTTGCCGATCCAATTCTGCTGCCAGTGCGGCGCCGAGACCATGGGTGTGCCCCGTGACGATTGCTTTAAGTGACTTCAAAGTTTCCCCCCTTAATCTGGCTCCCCAAGTCGCGGTATAACAGGCAGGTTTTTTCTCTCATTTTTGCAGACTTTAAATGTCATCCTGCAGAACTGGTCAGTCTTTCTCAGTCGAGAACCAGCCACCAGCTCTGTTTTGATTCACGATCTTAAACTTGGAAAGGAAATAGGGCCGATAGGTCCAAAATACAATGAGCTCGCGCGCTCTCCGCTCCGTTTCGAACTGCGGAAATCGCTGCTCCAGCACAACGATGCCAGTCGCGCTTTTGCCGGGCTCTATTGTGAGGCTATCAGTAAGACCAGGCCGGAACGTGATATTACACGCCGTTTTGGGGCTGCGAAAGTACAATCAAGGCCGAATGCCCGCGCCACTGCCACGTGCGCCACGGCATTCGACCGCATCGGCACTCTCTGCGCACAAGATAACGCGGCATTGTTTTGCTGCCGCGACTGACCTTGCCGCACCACACTGCTTCCATTTCACCAAGAATGGAGACGGCCCGGACGTCGTTGCTTTTGTATGCGTGACCATCGCAGCTAGCAGCGCAACTTCCTTGTCTGCCTGGGACATTAACTCTGTTCTGGAAAGTATCGGCTTACGCTTGACGGGCATCGGCGCTTTGCCCTTCCTCTTAGACGTCACCATCTTCGCCGGTTTTGCGGCCTTCGCGCGATGCTCGATAGCACGCGGCGCCCGTTTTAGTTCAATGCGTTTGACTGTCGGGGGCGCTAGTTCGGCGGCGGGCGTCGTTTCTTTTACCAAAATCGGCGGCGCCGCATCGCTATCGAGCAATTCATCGGCCGCAGAGTTTTGCAAGGGTGGCGGCTCGGCTATCACCGGCTCGGTTCCGGCCACGATGATTTGTTTGCCGCTTTCATCGCCCGACCAGAGCATGGTTGCCGCGCCGATGGCCAGCATCAGTGCGCCACATAATGCCCAGGGAAACCTGGCAAGCCCCCATTTGGCGGCGGGCTCGCCATCGAGACAATCGAGCCCGCCTACAATGCGGGGACGGTTGGCTGAATCTTCATCATCGGAATTAATCAGACTGGGCCGACCGGGCGTCGGCGGGGGTTGGTCGCTCGGATGCAAGATGCGCTCCTTGTGAATTGCTAGAATGACTTCGCTAGTTTCACAATAAAAGCTGGGCCCGGTTCAAACTTGACTGTGCGCAAATCAAGTTCAGAAAATCATCCTCTTTCAGTCAAGGCGCTTGAGTCGCTGGCCAAGAATACCCCAACGGCATGACACACCATCGACATTGCCGCACAATACCCAGCCCGTGCCGACTTTTTCCACGCTGACCGGGCTGCCAATTTCGGCAGCGACCTTGTCTGCCCAGCCGCGCGCTGCGCCCTGCCCTTTGAACAGTTCATTGCCCTCGAAAACGACGGTGGCATCGAAAATGGAAGCAGCAAAAACAGTCATGGCAATCTTCTTCAGGTGGTGGAGGGATCAATGGCCGACAGTATAGGCGATCCGTCGGCGCGCGCCAGTTTGCGCCACGCATGCCACGATACCAGGGCGTTGACCCAGTAGCAGGCATACAGGATGGACGTCAGGTACAAACCCCGGCTCGCATACAAGGGCACGGCAATTGAATTGACCAGCACCCACAGCGGCCAGTTTTCTACGCGGCGTTGCAACAGCAGGAGCTGCGCAAGGATGCTGAAAACCAGCACAGCCGAATCCATGAAGGGTGCATAGGCATTTGTGTAGTAGTGCAGCAAAGCGCCGTAGGCCGCCGTGGTCAGCAGACCGATGGGAGCAATCAG
Organism: Massilia sp. CF038; assembly: GCF_900129765.1. Classification (GTDB taxonomy): domain Bacteria; phylum Pseudomonadota; class Gammaproteobacteria; order Burkholderiales; family Burkholderiaceae_D; genus Telluria_A. The sequence goes on along the minus strand of NZ_FQWU01000001.1, from coordinate 1,608,375 downwards.
CAGCAAGGTGCGTGCGCTGGCGTTTGTCACTGGCAAAACCTTGCCATGATTGCCCTTTAGCCATTGCCACCAGCCAAGCGCACTTGAGGCAATAAAGAAGACCTGCAACAAGACATCCGCGTACAGATTGGTCTGGTAAAACAAGATGGCAAACAGGCTGCATCCGACAATGCCGGTCCACCAGGTATGCACATTGTTTCTTCCGGCCAGAAAAATGGCGATGCCCGTCGCAACGTTGGCTGCAATTTCAAGCGGCTCAGTCATCGCTGCTCAAATGCAGAAATTGATCAAGGATGTGGAAATGGTCTTCATAGAAGTCCGCTTCCATGTGCGCCAGATCGGCAATTGGCACCCAGCGCAGCAGCGCGGCATCGTCGGCCGCTTCCGCCACCGGCAAACTGTCCAGCGCGAGATCGAAGTAATGGGCATGCGTGATGGTGCGGCCACGCTGGCTGCGCCCGGGATGGTCGAATACCTTCACTTCCACCAGAGCGCCTTCCAGCGACGATGCCAGCACACCGAGCTGCGTTTCTTCCGCCAGTTCGCGAATGGCCGATTGCAGCAAACGCTCCTGCTGTTCCAGGAAGCCACCTGGAACTGCCCATTGTCCCTTGCCCGGCTGGCCGCCGCGCTGGATCAGCAGCACGTGCCCGGCACAACGCACCACTGCATCGACGGTCACAAACATCGGTGCATACGGCGCTTTCGCCCAGGCCGTTTTGTATTTCGCGATGAAGCGGTGTTCTTCCACCAGCGTCGCATAGTCGGGCAACAGGCTCCAGGTCCGCAAATACTGACGCACCGGCAGCGGGATGGAGGGCGCCAGCACGCTCAGGGTGACGTCCATGTTTTCAGACTCAAAATAGGCGCGCCGGATGTCGGTTGCGTCGATGGCCGATGTCATTGCCACCGTCTCCATTTGCCACTGCGGAAAATGATTCAGGTAATAGCTCGAGGCGTCCTTTTCATAACCAACCAGTGTGATGACCGCGCCCACCCCCGCGGCTTGCTCCACCTTTTTCTGGACTGCTGCTGACCAGCGCTGGTCATCATAATAGTCACGCACCGGCACAAAGTGCACGCGTGCGCGTTCCGCTTCAGTGAGCGATGCCTGAATCATTGCCACCCGCTCCTGCCAGCTGAACGGATTTTTCGCATTGCGCGCGTGGAAAGATGACCCCAAAACCAGAATAACTTTTGGGGCAATTGCCAATGCCTTTGCCAGCAAACTGGCATGGCCCAGATGAAATGGCTGAAATCGGCCAATAAGGACTGCGACGTTCATTCACATACTCGCTTTCAGGCGTAATGGGCTGCGATTGGCATCTGGCGGCCGCTGCCAAATGCGCGCGCACGCACCCGGATAATTGGCGGCGCCTGGCGGCGTTTGTACTCATTGCGCGCCACCATGCCAAGGATACGCTTGACCAGTGCCGCGCCGCCCTGCTGTAAGAGCAGCTGTTCGACGAACTGCTGCGCGTGCTGCGCTTGCGCAGCAGGCAGGCGCGAACCTTCGATATGCCATTTCAAGATCTCGTCCAGCACCTCGTATGGCGGCAAGCTGTCGGTATCCTGCTGGCCCGGTGCCAATTCGGCCGACGGCGGCTTGCTCAGTACCGGTTCGGGAATGATTTCACGTCCGGCTACCTGATTCACGTGGCGCGACAAGGCATACACTTCCGTCTTGTACAAATCGCCAATCAGGCCCAGACCGCCGTTGGTGTCGCCGTACAGCGTGCAATAGCCAACCGAGATTTCGCTCTTGTTACCGGTCGTCAGAAGCAAGGCGCCGGACGCATTCGAATACGCCATCAGAATGGTCCCCCGCACCCTTGCCTGCAGGTTTTCCAGTGTCAATCCCTGCAAGGGCGCGTCAAAAGCGCTTTCAAACCCTGTGCCATATTGCCTGACCAGGTCAAGAATGGGATGGGTGTGCAGACGGATTCCCAGATTGCGGCACAGAGTGACCGAATCGCTGACCGACCCTTCGCTGGAAAATGCGGACGGCATCGTAATGGCCGTCACATTGGCAGCGCCCAGCGCTTCTATCGCCAGCGCCAGCGTCAATGCCGAATCGATACCGCCGGAGCATCCCACGACGGCCTTCTTGAAGCCGCAACAGCGCGCATAGTCCTGCAAGCCAAGCACGATCTGGCGCCGCGCCAATTCCGTGTCGGGCATTGCCCTGCCCTGCAACTGGCCGGTGAAGCGGCCATCGTCAAAAGCCACAACGTCGATACCCGTTTCGAATGCGGGCATTTCAAAAGCGACACCCTGCGCTGGCGACACGGCAAACGAGGCGCCGTCAAAGACCAGCTGATCCTGCCCGCCAACCTGATTCACATACACAATCGGCAGCTTGTTTTTCATCGCAGCGGCATTAAATAATGCGTGGCGCTGCGCGCGTTTGCCGATATTCGACGGACTGGCGTTGATGCTGACCACCAGGTCCGGTGCTGCGGCACGCAATGCCGCGAACGGATCGACCTTGTAGTCACGCCCGTCGCTGTTCCAGCCATCTTCGCAGATCAGGAAGCCGACTGTTTTGCCGGCCACCTCCAGCAGGCAGGCACCTTCCGGCCCTGGCTCGAAATGGCGGCGCTCGTCGAAAATGCCGTACGTGGGCAGCAGTTGCTTGTAATATTCGGCGACGATGGCGCCATTTTGGATCGCCAGCAAGGCATTGAACAGCGGCTTGCCCGGTCCGCGATTGCGGCGCACGGTCCCAATCACGGTCACCAGCGCCGGCACCGTGCGCGAGGCGGCCAGCACATCTTCAAGCGCGTGATCGACGCGGCGCAGAAACGATTCTTCCTCCAGCAAGTCGCCAGGGTAGTAGCCACACAAAGACAGTTCGGTGCACACCAGCAGCTCGGCCTGGGTGCTGTGCATGGCGCCAATGATCGCCGCGGCATTGCCAGCCAGGTCGCCCACAGTGGGGTTCAGTTGCGCAAGTGCGATCCTGATCATGACTGGCTATCTCCTTCAATCACGGGATGATGAAAGACCTGGCGCAAATACGCGAGGAAGGTCTCGTCCTTGCACAGTGTTTTACCCGCCGAGTCGGACAGTTTGGCCACCGGCTGCCCATTGCAGGACATCAGCTTCATCACCACATTCAAGGCCTTGATGCCGGTATCGTTCGACAAATTGGTGCCGATGCCAAACCCGGTCATGGTGCGGTCGGCAAAATGGCGGTACAGCGAAAATGCGGTGGGCAGATCGAGCCCATCGGAGAACACCAGACGCCGGGTATGGGCATCGAGGCGCAGCTTGGCATAATGGGCCAGTGCTTTTTCACCCCACACCACCGGATCGCCCGAATCGTGGCGCAAGCCATCAAACAGTTTGGCGAAATACAGATCAAAATCGGCCAGAAACGCGTCCATCCCCACCACGTCGGTCAGGGCCGTACCCAGATCGCCCCGGTATTCCTGCACCCAGTCTTCCAGCGCGGCCTTCTGAAAGTCGCGCAAGCGCACCCCAAACGACTGGAAGCTTTGCAGGTATTCATGGGCCATGGTGCCGATCGGGACCAGCTTGTATTTCATGGCCAGATACACATTGGAGGTGCCCTTGAAATACTGCGGCACGGCCGCTGCCAGCGTGGCAACGACTTCTTCATGCCAGGCACCGGAAAAGCGGCGGCGCACGCCAAAATCAAAAAATTCAAAAGGATGGCGGCATGCCGGTGCGATTGAGAAGTCGCGCAGCAGGTCAATCTTGGCGGCCAGCCGTTTGCGCCCTTCCACCAATGCACTGTCAACGTCAAAGCGGCGGAAATACAGTTCATTGACGATGTACAGCACGAAGATTTCGAAGCCCATCACATGCACCTGAGGACCTACCGCACGAATCGTCAAATCCTCGCCCTCGGTCCCGACGGTAATAAAATGACGCTGAAAGCGGAACACGGTCAGGAAATCGGCAAAATCGCTCTTGATGAAGCGCAGCGAGCGCAGATAATTGATTTCTTCAGGTGTGAACGACAGGCTGCATAAATGATCGAGTTCGCGCTCCACATCCGCTTTCAACTCTGCCAGCGGATAGGCCGGCTTGTTGCGGCAAACGAAGGCATATTCTGCCTGGGCCGATGGGTGGCCGTGCAAGAGCGCCTGCCACATCGTGAATTTATACAAATCGGTTTCAAGCAAACTGCGTACGATCGGTTTCATATTCTTGTTCGTCGATAGAGGGTGGATCAGGACAGGCGGCCGTTGGCCATCAATTCGCCCAGTACATCGGCAGACTGCGCCACTTGCACGCCTTTTGCCTGCATGGCCATGACAAAGTCGCGGTATTGCGGCTCGAAACCCGTCACTGGGCTCATGCAATCGGTCACCAGCACCAGCTTTGATAACTGCGCGGGGTCCCAGTGTTGCACGATGTGTTCCGTGGTCGCCTTGACGCAGTGGCTGCCTGCTTCACCGGTGATATACACCTTGTCAGCCTCGGCCAGCATGCGCACGAAACCGGCATTCATCTGGGTGCTGTCATCGTCCGCATCGGGCACTTCGGCTTCGATCGCCGAATAATGCTCGGTCCACGGATTGGTTCCCTTGACGACCTTGTTCACCGAAACCATGGTCCGCTCTTCCCAGCGGTTATACGCGGCGCGTACATCGGCATGCACGTTCTGTCCCCAGGAACCGATTTCGCAATGGGTGGGCCAGACCATCAAGGTATAGCGCCCCGCTGCTTCCAGGGCCTGTAAATAGGCGCTGACTCTGGGCAGAGCAAGCGGGTCGCGTGGCGCATAAGTACCGGCTGCCACATCTGCTGCCGTAATCGACGTAAAGGGACCCACCTGCGCACCGTGCGCGTCCATCCAGAACGCGGGGTGCGCCACATCGATGCGGTGATGGGAATCAATCGTGACGCTGATATCGGTCAGGCCTGCGCCGCCCTCATGCACCAGTGCTGCCACGCGCTGCATGTCAGCATGGGCGCCAGGCACCGGCAAGGCGGGGGCAGAACCGCTTGGAACGTAGGCGGCAGGCAAATCGCAAAAGTCGTTCTGCGGGTCGATGATGAGCAGATGGAGCTTCCGTTTCATTTCTTTTTGTCCTTTTAGATGCTATGTAGTAAGCATAATCGACTTAATTTACTTTTGCAACTAAGTATGCGATACTTTCGCAAAATAAATGAAGAACCGGAGAGCACGTATGGTGGAAGTGATTTGTACGGTCGATGTGGTGCTGTTGACCATCCGAGACGACACATTGATGACGGCGCTGATCGAGCGCGAGCACGCGCCATTTGCCGGCCAGTACGCTCTCCCCGGCGGCTATATTCATGCTGAGGAAGACGCCGATGTCCATGCCTCCGCCATGCGCGTGATCGCGGGCAAGGCCGGCATCGTGCCGCCGTATCTGGAACAGCTGGCCACCTTGTCCGGACCCGGGCGCGACCCCCGCGGCTGGTCCTTGTCGATTGCGCATTACGCGCTGGTGCCCTGTGAGATCATTGAAAACGCTGTCGGTTCGCAGGTGCATCTGCTACCGGTGGACCGCCTGCCGGCACTGCCATTCGACCACGCCCGCATCATCGGCATGGCGGCAGACCGGCTGCGCAACAAAAGCCAGTATTCTTCCCTGCCCTGCTTCCTGGCCGGTGACACGTTTACGCTGCCGCAATTGCAGCGTATTTACGAGATCGTGCTCGGAGAAAAGCTCAACAAGGTCAGTTTCCGGCGCAAGGTCACGGAAATGGACATGCTTGAGCCCGTCGAGGGATGTTTTGAATCGGCAGGCGCACATCGTCCAGCCCAGTTGTACGCCTTGAAGTCGAGCTCACGCAGCAAGCTGATGCTGCTTGAACGGGGCTTGTAGCCCCTAGCGGCTGCCGTAACGGTGCAGCGCGTCCGCACCGCTGCGCTGGCGCGCATCCTTCAGGCGCAGATCGTCATCCGGCACGATGCCGGCCCGTGCTTCATCGTTGCGATGGCGTTGCTCGCGCTCGCGTTCGAGTTCGCGGTCCAGACGGGTATTCTTGGCACTGGCTTCGATTTTCATGAGAGTCTCAAGCTAAGTTGCGCGGCAATACGCGCGTTTGCAAGGCCAGCGTGGCATAGCTACGGACAGTCGCCACGGTGACAACAAGGATGACAAGGGATTTGGTCAATACGGTTCGCATGGTAGCCTGCAAAAAAGTTCAGTACGGCCATTATGACCAGGCAATGCGACGCCGTATGTTCGCAGAACCACATACTGGACAATCAAGCGCTGACGGCGTCGGCGGCAACTGGTCCGGGCACCGTGCGCAGCAAGACCTGCCCCGCGGCGGCAGCGGCCGCCAGATCGCTCAGCAGCAAGTCGCGCGGCGCCCCTTCAATCACCCCCATCAGGCAAACGGCGCGGTTACGCCCTTGCTGTTTGGCCATATACATGGCGGCGTCGGCGACCTTGAGCGCATCCTGCCACGGCTGGCCGGGAAATTGCGGATACGACACGCACCCCAGCGACACCGTCACCGGAATGGTCCTTCCTTCGGCCGCTACCGGCGCTGCCGCAATGATGTTCAGCACGCGCTCGGCCAGCACCAGCATGCCTTCCGGGGCCGTGCCCGGCAGCACCAGCACGAATTCTTCACCGCCCCAGCGCACAACAACATCATGCTGGCGCACCAATTCCTGCATTCGCCGCGCCATTTCCACCAAGACCAGGTCACCGGCCGAATGCCCATAGGTATCGTTGATGTGTTTGAAATGGTCGACGTCCAGCAGCATCAGGCCGGTGCAGGCAGAGTAAGTCCGGTCTCGTGATTTGGTGGCCAGCAAGGCTTCCTGCTGCCCCATCAGATTGACGCAGTGGCGGCGGTTGAAGGCACCCGTCAGCGGGTCGTGCACCGACTGGTCGCTGAGCACGGCATTGCTGTCTTCCAGCAAGCGGTTGCGGGCACGCGCGCGCTTTACCAGCAACATCAGCAGGGCCGCGCCCATGGCCAGTGCCAGCGCTGCCGTGGCCCACAGGCGCTGCTGCCAGGCACGCGCGGCCACCTCGGCCTGGCGCCGGCCATTTTCCAGGGACAGGCGCAAGATTTCGTTGTCCTTGCGCTCGGCAGAAAACTTCGCCTGGGCTTCGGCAATCGCTTTTTCGCGCTCGCGCAAGGTGGCTTTTTCGCGCAAGGCAATTGCCTCGCGCAAGGCCGCCAAGGCCTCGCGGTATTTACCGCTGCTCTCGTACACCTGGGCCAGCCCTTCGGTGGCATCGAGCACATAGCTGTCGGCGCCGCTTTGTTTGAGCAGGGCATGGGCTTGCTGCATGGTAGTAATGCCTTGCTCGCGCTCGCCCAGCTCGACCAGGGCCACCGCGAGTGTCATCGAGACCACGCCTTTGGCGGTGGCTTTGTGCTGGATGTCGGCCAGCCGCAGCGCCTGGCGCGACAAGGTCACCGCCTGCTTGTAATCCTTGCGGCCCAGATAATATTCAGCCAGGTTGACCAGGATCGTCAGCTCGGTATCGGCCATGCCCTTGTTGGTCCTGGTGATGTCCAGCGCTTCGCGCAGTGCATCGAGCTGCTTGTCCGGCTCGCCCTTGAGTCCATACAGCCAGCTCTGGTTGTTGCGAATGTAGGCCATCATGTAGACAAAGCCAATCCGCTCGGCCAGGGCATACGCTTCGGTGGCCTGCTTTTCCGCGTTCACCAGGTCGCGCCTGGCAATATTGGCCAACATGATCAGATTCAGCGAGCGCACCTGCTCTGCCGGGTTGTTGGTACTGCTGGCCAGTTCGGATGACTTGATCCCCTCTTCCAGCGAGCGCGCCTGGCTGCCAGTGGCACCGTAAGTGGCGGCCAGCGCATAGACAATGGCTTGCTTGAGCGCCGGGTCAGCCGCTTTCAGTGCTTCAAGCTGGGGCAGCATGGCGCGTGCGGATGGAATGTCCTGCTTGCGGATGGCGAACTGCGATTCGCGCACCAGTTTGTACTGGCCGCAGGGCACACATTGCTCTTCCCGGGCCATGCGTTCAAGTTGCGTCACTTGGGCCTGGAATGGATCGCTCTGCTCGGCCACGGTGTACAGGAAGGCCAGCGCATTGTGGTAGCGCATGCGCAAATCCAGAGGGGCATGCTCGATATCCTGGCCCGCCTCGGTGAGCGCATCAATCGCAATTGCTGGCGAACCGAAACCGTGCTGTCGCTGTGCCTCAAGAACAGCAGCAACATCGGCCGCGCTTGCCCGTGCGGGCGTGACGAGCATGAACGAAACAAGCAGCAGAAGCACTCGATGCATGGGGGCCTTGGCGATAAGCTTTCCGGCAAGTATCGCCAAGCACTGCCCTGATGTCAATTGGCGCACGCCGGTACGCGCTGCAGAGCGCTCTGCAGAGTTGAGTAGCGCACAGACCAAAGAGATTGAACAGCGACACAGTCGTGGGATCGCCGCCGCGCCCCGGTCCCCCTGCGCGGCTTCATTTTCCAGAATGAAAGGAAATGCAATGCATAACGTGATTCCCACCCGTTCGTCGCGCACCCCCAGCCGCCTGCAAACCGCCGCGCTGCTGGGCGCTGCCGGCCTGCTCGCTTCGCTTGTCTATGTGCAAACACAAAAGCGCCAGGTCGAGCGTGACCATCCGCCGCAGGGCAAGTTTGTCGATGTGGATGGCGTGCGCCTGCACTACGTCGAGCAGGGCGAAGGACCGGCCCTGGTCCTGTTGCATGGCAATGGCGTGTTCGCGAGCGACTTTGAACTGAGCGGTCTGCTGGAGCAGGCCGCCCGCCCCTACCGCGTGATTGCCTTCGACCGGCCCGGCTTTGGCTACAGCGAGCGGCCCGACAACAATCACTGGACCCCGGAAGCCCAGGCCCAGCTGCTGTACAAGGCATTGCACCAGATCGGCGTGGAACGGCCCATCCTGGTGGGCCATTCCTGGGGCACCCTGGTGGCCCTGGCCATGGCGATTGAGTATCCCAAATATATTCGCGCCATCACTCTCGTGTCCGGCTACTACTACCCGAGCGCCCGCCCGGACGTCCTGATGGCCACCCCGGCCGTACCTGGCCTCGGTCATCTGCTGCGCAACACTCTGGCGCCGGTGCTGGGGCGCCTGCTGTGGGGCAGCATCATCAAGCGCATGTTCGCGCCCTCGCCCGTTCCCGAGCGCTTCCAGCAGATGCCAAAATGGATGGCATTGCGTCCTTCCCAAATTGGCGCCAGCGCCTCGGAAACTGGCATGATGATTCCTGCCGCCGCGCGCCTGTCAGCGCGCTATGCCGAGCTGACCATGCCGGTTGCCATCATCGCCGGCGACGCCGACCAGATTGTCGATCCCGACCACAATGCCCGGCGCCTGCACGAAGACATTGCGCACAGCGAGCTCATTGTCGAGCCTGGCGTTGGCCACATGGCCCATTACGCCGCGCCCGAGCGCATCATGGACGCGGTGGCGCGGCTGGAAGCGAGCCTCACCCCTGGCGGCGCCAACTTGCGGCACCAGGCCAGCATGCACCAGGCGCCGCCGTCACTGCACTGAGCGCTCAGGCCAGCCCGTAGCGCTTCAGAATGGCCTGGTGGCTACCGTCAGCCACCATGTCCTGCATCGCTTTCTGGTACATGGCTGCATCGGCCTCGGTAAAGTCGCGTGAACCGGCCAGCCAGGCTGCGGTTTTGCGCACTGGTTCGCTGGTCTCGAACTCGGCGATCTGGCCGCGGCTGCGCAGCGAATTGCGCACGATTTCGCGCTCGCCGAAGGCCGCATCGGCCATGCCATGCACCAGAAAGCGGTGTACCTCGTCGATCGAACGGCCCTCGACAATGTTGTTGTACCCCAGTTCGCGCAGCAGCGTGCTCTGGGCCGCACCACGCAACAGCGTAATGCGCTTGTCTTTCATGTGCGCCGGGTTGCGCACGTCGAAATCGCGCCCGCGCGGCGCCAGGAATACATAGTTTTCCTCGAACAGCGGCGCCAGCCAGCGAAACGCCGCTTCACGTTCGGGCACCCGGCTGAGCGGAAAAATGGCCGTGCGCGGCGCAATGCCGGCCACCAGAATCGCCCGTTTCCAGGGCAAGAATTCCAGTTCGGGCGTCTGGTCCACGCGCCGGCACAGGGCAATCAAGACCTCGTGCAGAGCACCAGGACGGCTGCCGCCGTTTTCCACCACCAGCGGCGGCAGATGCGCGGTGACCACCCGCAGACGGATCGGACCGGCAGCGCGGGCCAGCGCGGCGCCGCCCAGCGCGACGGCGGCGCCCAGCACCAGCCTGCGTCGGTATGAGCTCGGTGACAACGGTGACATCGGGTAGCGCCCCTCTCCTTTACAGCAGCCAGTCAATCGGCAACAGCGACAGCAAGCCCACCGACATGCGCCGCCACCAGCTGGTACCTGGTTCGGTATCGTGCCGCAGTGGTCCGTCGGGTGTGGCCTCGATCCAGTATAACGCGCCCTCGGGCGAGAGCTTGACCTGGTAGGCACGGGCCGGCACGTCCTCGCTCAGCACCGCCGCCATGCGCGCCGCCATGGCGGGACTGTCGATGACAAAGCCCATTTCCGTGTTCAGGTCGGCCGAGCGGTAGTCAAAATTGAAGGAACCGACAAACAAGCGTTTCTGGTCCACCGCAATCGTTTTGGCATGCAGACTGGAACCCGAACTGCCGCCCACGCCAGCGCTGGCCGGCGCTTTGCTGCGCGGCCAGCTGCGCTTGAGCTCATACAGCTGCACCCCTGCCGCCACCAGCGGCTTGCGCCATTTGGCATACCCGGCGTGCACGGCCGCGACATCAGTGGCCTCAAGCGAGTTGGTCAGAATTCGCAGCGCAATGCCGCTGTGCGACAGCACCGCGAAGCGCGCACTCCAGACCGGGCCGGGCACAAAATACGGCGACACCAGGTCGGCCTGGGTGGCCGGATTGCCGAACAATTCGGGAAGGCGATAGGCCAGCCCCGTTTCGGGCGTCCACTGGCCCAGCACTTTGCCGGGGTCGTCGCTGACCAGCAGCACTGGCGCCCATTCGAACGGCAGCGAGCGCTCTGTCAGTTGCTGCACAAAGGTCGAGGCCCGGATCGCCGCCAGATAGGCGTGCGCAGCGGGGGTGGGCGCGGGCGGCTTGGTGCGCTGCAGCTGCGCCGCCAGCGCATGTTCGGGCGGCGCGCCCACCAGTGCGGCCAGCGGATAGGCCGAGGCACTGTTCCAGTAGCGGTCAAAGTCCTGTGCCACCGTGTCCACCACGGCGCCCACCGCCATCACATCCAGATCGGCGAACAACACCTCGCCGGTGGCGTCGAAATACTCGTCGCCCACATTGCGCCCGCCGACAATGGTGGCCACGCCATCGGCCGTGAAGGACTTGTTGTGCATGCGCCGGTTCAGGCGCCCAAAATCACCGGCCAGACCCAGCAGGCGCAGGCTGCGCATCGCGTACGGGTTAAACAGGCGCACTTCCAGATCCGGCAGCGCATCGAGCAGCGCCAGCTGGCGGTCCAGGCCTACCGTGTTGTTATCGTCGAGCAGCAGCCGCACGCGCACGCCACGCCGCGCCGCAGCCGCGAGCGCGTCGAACAGCAAGGTGCCGGTCGTGTCATTGCGCCAGATGTAGTACTGCACATCCAGGCTGCGTTCGGCGGCGTTGGCCATCATCACGCGCGCGGCAAACGCATCGCGCCCATCGAGCAGGGCATGCACCCCGGACAGGCCGGGGTGCTGCGCCGTCAGCGGCGCCAGTGCCTTGCCCATCGTCGTCTCGGCACCGCCTGCAATGGCGTGCGAAGCCCGGCGGCCATCCTGCGCCGGCAAGGCAGCGCAGCCAGACAGGCCGAGCGCGCCAGCGAAGACCAGCGCTGCCAGCAATGCGCGCCACTGCCTCATGCCGGCGCCGGCCAATCGCGCACCACCTCGTGCGCGGCGCGGAAGGCATCCACGGCCAGCGGCACGCCACAATACACGCTGGCATGCAGCAGCAATTCCTGGATTTCCTCGACCGTGGCGCCATTGTTGAGGGCACCGCGTACATGGCCCTTGATTTCCTGGGTCCGCCCCAGCGCCGTCAGAATGGCCAGCGTGACGAAGCTGCGGCTCTTCAGATCGAGGCCATCGCGCCGCCACACCGTGCCCCAGGCATTGCGCGTGATGAATTCCTGCAATGGCGCGGTGAACGCGTCGGTGCCGCCAAGCGCCGCCTCCACGAAGGGCTCGCCCATTACCTGCTTGCGTATTTCCAGGCCATCCTTGAACTGCTGGTCCATGCTTGCGCCTTTAAATGTGAACAACTTATTCTACGCGAGCGCGCACCGTCCCGCCCCTGTCCGGCCATGGCCTGTTGTCAGGTAAAAACATTTTTGCAGCATCGATGAAAAAACCCGGCTGGGCGGGATTAAGCTGCAAGGGCAAGTCCATCACAAAAGGAGACAGTCATGAAAATCATGTTTCAACTTGCTCTTGCCGCCAGCTGCACCCTGGCCCTGGCGGCCCAGGCTGTTGCGGCCGACAAAGGCACCGCGGCCGAAGCAGTGGCGCTGGTGCAAAAGGCCGGCGCTTTCCTCAAGGCCAATGGCAAGGAAAAAGCCTACGCCGAGTTTAACAACCCGGCGGGCAGCTTCAAGGACCGCGACCTGTACATCATTGTGTACGACCTCAAGGGGGTGAATGCGGCGCACGGCGCCAATCCGAAAATGATCGGCAAGGACTTGATCGACCTGAAGGATGCCGACGGGGTGCCGATCGTGCGCAATTTCATCGAGCTGGCCAACACCAAGGGCAAGGGCTGGGTGGACTACAAGTGGCCCAACCCCGTCTCGAAGGCAATCGAAGCCAAATCGACCTATATCGAAAAGCACGGCGATGTCCTGATCGGCGCCGGCATCTACAAATAGTGCCAGCGCCGGTCAAGCCCCGGTCGGGTCAGTCGCGGCCGTGGCTGTGCGTGGCGGCGTCGACCGGGACGTTGGCGTTGCCCGCGCCTTCGAAGAAGAACGCTTTGCGCGCCTTGGGCGTGGCACCGACTTCGTTCATGGTTGCGCTCTCGTACAGGCGCCCGCCCAGCATGACGTGGGTAATGCGGTCGGAGTTGCGGATGTCGGCCAGCACATCGCCATCGATCATGGCCAGGTCAGCCAGCTTGCCCACTTCGAGCGAGCCGATGTCCTGGTCCAGTCCCAGGTATTTGGCGCCGTTCAGGGTGGCTGAACGGATCGCTTCGAGCGGCCGCATGCCACCCATCACGAGCGACCACATTTCCCAGTGCGCGCCCAAGCCTTCGCGCTGGCCGTGCGCGCCCATGTTCACTGCCACGCCGGCCCGCTGCAAGGCGGTCGCTTCGCGCGCCACCTTGATCACGTTGAAGTCTTCCTCGGGCGCCGTTTCACGCCGGATGCTGCGCGGCTCCAGCACCGATTTGGGTACGTAGCGCGACAGGATCGGATGGCGCCACACGTCGGTGCGGGCGTACCAGTAATGCTCGCCATCGAGGCCGCCATAGGCCACCACCAGCGTCGGCGTATAGCCCACCTTGGTCTGCGACCACAGCTGCTTGACGTCGTCGTAGGTCGCTTCGACCGGCAAGGCATGCTCGACGCCGGTATGCCCGTCCACCACCATCGTCATATTGCTCTGGAACAGAGAGCCGCCTTCCGGCACCACCATGATGCCGCTCTGGCGCGCCGCTTCCAGAATCTGCTGGCGCTGTTCGCGGCGCGGCTGGTTGTAGCTCTTGACGCTGATGGCGCCGCCCGCTTTCAAGCGCCGCACATGGGTCAGGGCATCGTCCAGGCTATCGACTGGCGCGGCAAAGTTGCCCTTGGCGCCGTACAAAATGGTGCCGGTCGAATAGATGCGCGGCGCCACCAGCTGGCCGGTACGCTGCATTTCACTGTGGGTGAAGATGGTGCCGGTGTCGTTGGACGGGTCGTGCACGGTGGTCACGCCCAGGGCCAGGCCGGCGTAGTCGACCCAGCTTTGCTGCGGCACGATGCCGTCTTCGCCCATGCTGCCATGCCAGTGGGCGTCGACCAGGCCCGGCATCACGGTCTTGCCACGGGCATCGATCAGGGCGGCACCGGCGGGTATCGCCACCTCGCTGGCCTTGCCGATGGCGACAATGCGGTTTTCCTTGATGACAATGCGGCCATTGTCAATCACTTCGTCGCCGCGCATGGTAATGATGCGGGCGCCGTCGATCACGCTGGTGCCGCTTGGCTTGGCTGCCTTGGCACGGAAACCGATGCCCAGACCAGGCTGCCTGGCCAGCGCGTCCTGGCGTGCCTTTTCCTTCGCTTCATCCGGGTCGGCTGCGGCAAAGGCTTGCTTGAGCTGGCGCGTGAAGAGCTGGTCGCCCAGCGAGAAGTGCAGCGCGCTGCTGTCGCCCGACCAGTGCGCATAATCACCCGCATCCACGTCGAGCCGGCGCACCGGCAATGCCTCGCCCTTTTCCCCAATGGTCAGGGGCGTACCAGCTTGCGGCAGCGGGGTCACCCAGGTATGGAAGCGCTCGCCGTAAGCCAGCCAGTTGCCGTCGGGCGACACGGTGAAACTGGTCACCATCTCGCCTTTGGCCAGGGTGTGTTCTTCATATTTATCGAGCTTGATGCGCACCAGCGAGGCGGAGAAATCGACTTCGCTTGTTTGCGCATGACGCGTCACGTACAGCAGCTTGCCGTCGGCACCGAACTGGGGCGCACTGCCGTCTTCGGTCACAAGCACCGGCTTGCCCTTGCCATCGGCCGCCACGCGGTAGACGCCCGTATCCAGGCCGTGCCACGGTGTGGTCAGGGCGCGGCCCTGGCTCTTGACGTACACCACTTCCTTGCCATCGGGCGAGAAGGCCGGATCCAGATACTTGCCGGGTGCGCTGGTGAGCACGGTTTCCTTGCCGCTGCGCAGATCAATGCTGCGCACCGAACCGAGCTTGGCGTCATCCCAGGTGGCAAACACGACGTGCTGCCCATCGCGCGAAAACTTGGGGAAGTATTCAAAATGGTCATCCTGGCGCGTCAGCCGCGTCGGCACCCCGTCCGGCAAGGCACGCACATACAGGTGTCCCAGCGCGGAATACACCACCTTGTTGCCTTGCGGCGCCACATTCACCCAGCGCAACTGGCGCACATCAAACGTTTCCGGGGCCACCGCGTGGCTAAAGCGCAGCGCCTCGCGCACCTCGCGCGTGTCTTTCACATGGAAGGCGATCTCGCTGGCTTTCTGCGCAAACGGATCAACCCGCCAGATCTTGCCCTTGGCCCAGACCACGATTTCCTTACTGCCCGGCATCCAGCTGAAGGCCGGGTACACGCCATGGATGGCCCAGGCTTCCTGCAGGTCGCGCTCGAGTCCATCCCAGGCCGGTGTTTCGCGCCCGCTGCTCAAGTCCTTGATGAACAGGGTGGACTGGTTGCGCACGCGCCGCACAAAGGCCAGATACTTGCCGTCCGGCGAAGGCACGGGGCGCACTGCCCCACCCTGCCCGTTGACGAAGGGCTTGACCTTCTGGTCCTGCAGATCGCGCCGGAAGATCGTGTAGATCTGACCGTTCGAATCCTTGTTGTATTCGAAGGACGTGCCATCGGTTGTGTCCTGCGAATAATAGATGTAGCGACCGTCCGGTGAAAACGCCGGCTCGCCCAGATCCTTTTGCCAGTTCGGCTTTTCATTGAGCTGCACGCCGCCACCGCCTTGCGCGTGGTACATCCACAATTCGCCCGACCCCAGCGAGCGCGTCCCAGAGTAATGCTTGCGTGCGGCAATGAACTGGCCGTTCGGATGCCAGACCGGATTGTTCAACAAACGGAATTTTTCCTTGCTGATTTCACGGGCGCCGCTGCCGTCCACATTCATCACCCAGATATTGTCGCCGCCGGCCGCATCCGACATATAGGCCAGCTGCTTGCCGTCCGGCGAAAAGCGCGCCTGCATTTCCCAGGCCACCGAATGGGTCAGCGCCTTCGCTTCGCCGCCGCCAATGGGCAGCAAATACAGGTCGCCCAGCAGGTCAAACACGATCTGCTTGCCGTCGGGGCTGACATCAATGCTCATCCAGGTGCCGGTGCGCGTGTCAATGTTCACTTGCCGCGCCGCGCCAGGCGGATGGTTGACGTCCCACTTCTTCTTGTCGGCCGCACTCTCTTGCGCGGTAGCACCAGCGGCGGCAGCGATCATGGCCGCCAGGGCGGCAGCTCGCATTGTTTGCATCAAAGTCCCCTTTTTCTCGATTGTATTGGGCATTACCCGGCGTGGCATCGAACATATGGCCGAATGCACCTTACCGGGAATTTTACGCGTAGATTATGGCTCGTGGGCAAATATGCAGCGCGTCTACCCATTTCGCATTAGTTGGGTATAAACAACCTTTCGTGATTGCGTTTCTGATAATATAGGGGTTCACTCTAGCAATATGTTATTCCTGACAACAATATCGGGATGCATCACGTAAAGCAGCTGCATGAAACCCGACCAGATTCTCGCCTCACTTTCTCAGCTTGACCACCAGAAACGCCCGGTGACCCGGGTGGCCATCGTGTTCTTCACGCTGGCCTGTCTGTCGCTGGGCGGGATGCAGGCCTGGAGCGTGTACCGGGCCCGTGCGGTTCAATTGAAGCAGACCCAGATTGCCACTGCCAACCTGACCCAGACCGTGGCGGAACACACGGCCAACACCCTGACCCAGGCCGACAGTCTGCTGCTGGAAATGGTCGAGCGCGTGGGCAGCGAATCGGACCAGTTGCGCCTGCAGCGCTACATGGGCGAGCGCGTCGCGCGCGGTGCCATCTTGAGCGACCTGGCCGTGTACGACGCCGACGGCGTGCGCACCCTGGGCGCGTCGGCATCGCTGGGCGCTCCGCCCGATGCAGCCGCCCAGCTGCGCATCCAGAAGTTCGACCCGGTCAGCCGCCTGCACATCAGTGCGCCCGTGCGCCGTCCTGGCAGTGATGAATGGGTCTTGCCACTGTCGCGCCGCCTGATCACGCGCGACGGCGCCTTCGGCGGCATGGTGCTGGCCCACCTGCGCATCAAGGTGCTGCAATCGATCTACAACGATCTGACCTTTGACAATAGCGGCACTTTGATGCTGGCCCTGAACTCGGGCCAGCTGGTGCTGGCCAAGCCCGACAAGGGCACGCGCACCGGCATGGACTTGCGCGCCAATACCGCCTTCCAGCTCGCCCGCAAGGGCGAGACCGGTTCCCAGTTCCGCAGCACCGGTTCGCTGGGCCACGAAGTCGAGCATTTGTACTCTTACCGCGGCGTCAAGGCCTATCCCCTGGTGGTGGTCATGAGCATGCCGAGCGACGCCATTCTGTCGGACTGGTGGGACAGCGCCTATCTGTCGACGGCCGGCGTGTCGCTGCTGATGCTGATTCAACTGTGGCTGGGGATTCGCCTGTATGGCCAGGTGGCCCTGCGCGACCGCCTGGAAAAGGAACGCCGCAGCCTGCAAAAGCTGCTGGTCAAGAAGAGCCGCTCGCTGCGCCGCCAGGCGCTCAAGGATGCCCTGACCGGGATTGCCAACCGGCGCCAGTTCGACACCCGCCTGCTGCGCGAATTCAACCGCGCCGCCACCGATGGCCGTCCGCTGTCGCTGGTGATCCTCGACGTCGACTACTTCAAGAAGTATAACGACCAGCATGGCCACCCTGCCGGCGACGAATGCCTCAAGTCGGTGGCTGGCTGCATCAACAACGGGCGCCGCCGCAGCCAGGACCTGGCCGCGCGCATGGGGGGCGAGGAATTCGCCATCCTGCTGCCCGATACCGACCTGCGCGGCGCCATCGCCGTGGCCGAATCGATCCGCAAGACCGTTGCCGCCCGCACCATGGACCATATCAGCGGCAAGCCACACAGCGTCACCGTCAGCTGCGGTGTGCACTCGGTGGTGCCGACCCTGAACATGGCGCCGTCCGACCTGGTGGACGCGGCCGACCGCGCGCTGTATCTGGCCAAGACAAGCGGGCGTAACCGCGTGCGCGCCGAAGGCAGCATGCCGCCCGGTTCGAGCAAGCGGTTTTCGCTGGTGGTCAATAAATAAGCACGGCCGCGCCGCCGTGCTAGCTGATTACGGCCGGCGCTGCCAGTTGCCGCAGTGACCAGGTATCGCGCCCCTTGCCTTTGGCCTCGTACAGTGCCTGGTCGGCCGCACCGAGCAAGGCATCCATGGAACCGGCGCCGCCCTTGGCCAGCGCCACGCCAATGCTGGCCGTGACGGCCAGGGTGCGCCCCTCTAGGACAAACGGGGCACGCATGCAGGCCAGGATCTTGGCCGCCAGCGCTTGCGGCGCGGCCGCATGGTCCATGCAGTCGAACAGGACGACGAATTCGTCGCCTGCCAGGCGCGCCACGGTGTCGGTCGCGCGCACGGCGTCACGCAGGCGGGTGGCAAATTCCACCAGCACGGCGTCGCCAGCGGCGTGCCCGTAACTGTCGTTGATGAGCTTGAAGCGGTCAATATCAAGGTAGGCCAGTCCCACCCAGTGGTGCAAACGCGCAGCGCGCGCCAGCGACAGGGCAAACACTTCTTCAAACATGCGGCGGTTGGCGATCCCGGTCAGTGGATCGGTGCGCGCTTGCGCAGCGATGTCGCGCTCGGCGTCCTGGCGCTGCTGCGAGAGCCGGTAAAAGGCCCGGCTCAGTTCACCAAATTCATCGGGCCGGTCCACATTGAAGACCTCGATATCGTCGCTGCCGTGCGCAATCCGGGCCACATGGTTGCGCAAGGCGCCCAGTGGACGCAGCAGATACAGAATGGCCAGCCAGCCCAGCAGCCCAGCCACCAGCGCCACCGCTGCCGCGCCCAGCAGCGCTTTGCGCTGCATCGCGATCATGGGTGTCAGCGCTTCGTCGAGCGGGTAGACGGCGCCCATGATCCAGTCGGTCTGCTGCAAGCGCTTATAGGTCAGCAAGGCAGGCACGCCCCGTTTGCTCTGCCCTTCGGTCCAGCCTTCAAACCCGGACAGGGCGGCCAGCGTGGCCGGCACGGCGGCACCGGCCTCGCTGCGCACATTGCGCAACAGGCGATCGCGGTCGGGATGATGGAGGATGGTGCCGTCGCCGGTCATCATGAACAGGTAACCGCTGCGGCCAAATTTGAGTGATTCGAGCTGGCCAAAAAAACGCGGCCGCTGCAAATCGATGGCCGCGCCTATCATGTACTGCATCTTGCCCTGGGCATCGAACAGGGGCTCGGTCACCAGCACCACCTGGCGCCCTGACAGCGTACTTTTGAACGGTGCCGAAATGACGCCTTCGCGAAAGCGCGCGGTATCGATGAAGTACGGACGGGTACTGAAATCCTGGGTCTGCACGGCGCGCCGGTCGTTCAGGTTGGCCACCACCTTGCCGTCGCTGTTGTACACCAGCACGTTAAAGAAGGCGTCGCGCAAACCCGGATGCGATTCCAGAAAACCTTGCATCTGCACGGCCGCTGGCGGCCCGGCCGCCGCCAGCTCTTCGCGCAAATGGCCGACCAGCGCGCGGCTGGTACTGAGGTCGGCATCGATATGCGCGGCCGCACTCGAGAGCAAGGCAAACTGCTGCGCGCCCACCACGGCGCGCATTTCGCGCCCGGCAGCGGCCAGCGCCACGAACGCCACCAGCGATGCCGCCGCCAGCACCAGTACGGCCACCGTCACGGTGATGCGAAACTTGAGAGTACGGGGGTGGAAGGTCAACGGCATTGCCTCTCCTGTGTGCGCCTTGGATGGAAGAATACACCGGAAACTGCGCCAGCTCTGCCGCAAAAAGCGCGCGCGGCACTTTTCATGCATATACGCTTCATTCCCCGATTCCTGCAGATCGTCGCATTTGCTGCGATTTCAATTCCAATAACTTTACAGTGAGCGCACTTCCATACCAACAGCACGGAGATGCGCATGTTATCCATTAAAAATTTGAACAAGACCTATGCGAACGGCGTCAAAGCCATCAATGACGTCAGTCTGGACATCCCCAACGGCATGTTCGGTTTGCTGGGGCCAAATGGCGCTGGCAAGTCTTCGCTCATGCGTACTATTGCCACTTTGCAAGATGCAGACAGCGGCAGCATCACCTTCCGCGGTCAGGACGTCGCGTCCGACAAAGAAGGCTTGCGCCGCCAGCTGGGCTATCTGCCCCAGGACTTCGGTGTCTATCCCAAAGTCAGCGCCGAAAAATTGCTGAACCACTTCGCCGTTCTCAAAGGAATCACTGCACGGGGCGAGCGCAAGGAGGCAGTCGAAGCGCTGTTACACCAAACCAATCTTTGGGAAGCACGCAAGCGGGCACTGGGCGGCTTTTCGGGCGGCATGCGCCAGCGCTTCGGGATTGCCCAGGCCTTGCTGGGCGCGCCCCGTCTGGTGATTGTTGACGAGCCCACCGCCGGTCTCGATCCGGACGAGCGCAACCGCTTTCTCAACCTGCTGGCCAAGATCGGCGAAAACGTGGTGGTCATTCTGTCCACCCACATTGTGGAAGATGTCACGGACCTGTGTCCGCGCATGGCCATCATTGCCAGAGGCCAAGTGCTGCTGCAGGGCCGCCCGCAGGAAGCGATCGATACCCTGCACCAGCGCATCTGGCGCCGCAGCGTCGAACCGGACGCGCTGCAGCACTACCAGGACCACTTCAATGTGCTGACCACCCGCCTGGTGGCTGGCAAACCGCAGATCCGGGTGTATGCCGAGGCCCAGCCCGACAGCGGCTTCACCCGTCACGAAGCGGATCTGGAAGACGTGTACTTCCTGCAGCTGCGCCAGGCCGGCGGCAAGATGATCACGGCCCGCGCGGCCGTGGCAGCATAAGGAGCCTGCCATGTGGCGTGAATTTTTCAAGTTTGACCTGGCCTTCCAGCTGCGCCAGCCCCTGCTGTGGGTATGCGCGCTGGTCATGGCGCTGATGGCGTTTGGCGCCTCGACCAGCGATGCCGTGCAGGTGGGCGGCGCGATTGGCAATATCAACCGCAACGCACCGCTGGTGGTGGCCCGCTTGCTGGGTGCCTTCAGCGTGCTGTCGATGCTGGTGGTGACCATGTTTATCGCAGGCGCCGTGCTGCGCGACCATGAAGTCGGCATCTCGGACATGCTGTTTGCCACCCCGATGCGCAAGATCGACTATCTGTTCGGACGCTTTGCCGCCGGCCTGGTCGCATGCGTCATCATCTTCCTGGTGGTCATGGTGGGGATCATGGCCGGCCCCCTGATGCCGTGGGTGGAGACTGCCCGCGTCGGCCCCTTCCCGGCCGCCGCCTATCTGTGGACGCTGACCGTACTGATTCTGCCCAATCTGCTGTTCATCGGCGCGCTCCTGATGCTGCTGGCAGCGACCACCCGCTCCATGATGATGGTCTACGTGGGCGTGCTGGGCTTCATCGTGCTGTGGATCGTGGGCGGCGCCTTCACGCGCGACATCAACAGCGTCTGGCCGGCCGTACTGCTCGACCCCTTCGGCATGCGCGCGCTCGAGCGCATGACGCGCTACTTCTCCACTGCCGAAGCCAATACCGCGCTGCCGCCGTTTGGCTCCTACCTGCTGGCCAACCGGGCTCTGTGGACCAGCATTGCGCTGGCCATGTTTGCCGCCACGGTGATCTTGTTCAAGCCACAGCGCAGCGGCACCGGCAAGCGCCTGTTCGGCAAACAGCGCGCAGTGCACGTGCCGCCGCCAGCCCAGGCGGCGCCAGTGCGCCTGCACCCGCCACGCGCACCGCGCTTTGGTGCTGCCACGGGCCCGCTCCAGTGCTGGCATATCTTCCAGTTCGATACGCTGGCCGTGATCAAGAGCGTGCCATTCCTGATCATGCTGCTGTTTGCCGTTCTTAATCTGGTTGGCAGCTCGATCGACATGTCCACCATGTTCGGCACGCCGGTCTATCCGATGACGCACCTGATGCTCACCCAGATGAACAGCACCTTCAACTTCATGTTGATCATCATCGTCATTTTCTATGCGGGCGAATTGATTTTCAAGGAGCGCCAGGCACGGGTGGCCGACGTGGGCGACGCCATGCCGGTGCCTGACTGGGCGCCGCTGGTCGCCAAATGCGGCGCCATGCTGGCGGTGATCGCCGGCTTCCTGCTGGTGGGCGTGCTGACGTCAATCGTGATCCAGCTGCTCAAGGGCGGCGCCCCGGTGGAGGTACTGCTGTACGCCAAAGGCAGCCTGCTCACCCTGACCAACTACTTCCTGATGGGGATGATCTTCCTGGCCCTGCAAGTGCTCTCGAACAGCAAATTCATTGGCTACCTGCTGGCGATCGTGTTTGTCTGCGCCCAGATGGTCATGAGTGCGCTCGATCTGGAGCACAATCTGTACCTGATCGGCGGCTTGCCGGCCATCCGCTACTCGGACATGAACGGCTATGGCCACTTTGTCGAAGGGTGGAGCTGGTTTGCCGCGTACTGGAGCTTGTTCGTGCTTGGCCTGCTGATCGTCGCCCGCGCCTTCTGGGTACGCGGCCTGGCCGGGGCATGGCGCGCGCGCCTGCAAGCAGCGCAACGGCATCTGCGCGGCCCTGCCGGCATGGCACTGGCAGCCTGCGTCGTCGGCTTTGCGGCCAGCGGCGCCTGGATTTTCCATAACACCAATCAGCTCAATCGTTACGAAGCGAAGGACGAAGGCTTCGATCTGCAAGCCCGTTACGAAAAGCTATATCGCAAGTACAAGGGCTTGCCGCAGCCGAAGATCACGGATGTCAAGGCTGATGTCGACATCTACCCGGACCAGCGCCAGCTCAAGGTGCGCGCCAGCTACCAGGTGCAGAACAAGACCACAGCGCCAATCGACACCCTGCGCTTTCAGACCAATCCGGACGTCACGGTGCGCTGGACCAATCTGCCGCCGCACCAGGTTCTGCTCGACGATCAGACCGCCCGTTTCAGCATCCTCAAACTGGCCACGCCGATCGCGCCGGGCGCCAGCCTGCGTCTTGATTTCACCCTCGATGTGCAGCGGCGCGGCTTTACCAGCAGCGGTCAGCCCGATGTCTACAACCTGAACGGCACCTTCTTCAACAACATGGAAGTGTTCCCGCACCTGGGCTACCAGAGCGGTCTGGAGCTGACCGACCGCAACGAGCGCCGCAAGCGCGGCCTGGGCGAACCGGAACGCGTGCCCAAGCTCGAAGACCAGGCCGCGCGCGCCAATCACCAGCTCGGCGCCGAAGCGGACTGGATCAACTTCGAAACCACCGTCTCGACCGCCGCCGACCAGATCGCGCTGGCGCCAGGCTACCTGCAAAAAAGCTGGGTACGCGATGGCCGCCGCTACTTCCAGTACAAGATGGATCAGAAAATGATGCCATTCTTTGCCTACCTGTCGGCGCGCTGGGAAGTCAAAAAAGGCGAGTGGCATGGCATACCGATCGAGATCTACTATGACCGCAAGCATCCCTACAACGTGGAGCGCATGATTGGTGCGACCAAAAAATCGCTCGACTACATGACGGCCAACTTCACGCCCTACCAGCACAAGCAGGTGCGCATCATGGAGTTCCCCAACTACCAGCGCTTTGCCCAGGCCTTTGCCAACACGATTCCGTATTCCGAATCGATTGGCTTCATTGCCGACATGCGCAAGGCGGACGCCATCGATTACGTGTTCTACGTCACGGCGCACGAAATGGCGCACCAGTGGTGGGCGCACCAGGTGGTCGGTGCCAACGTGCAGGGTGGCACCATGCTGGTGGAATCGCTGGCCCAGTATTCGGCCCTGATGGTCATGGAAAAGGAATACGGGCGCGACAAGCTGCGCCGCTTCCTCAAGTATGAGCTGGACCGCTACCTGCAAGGGCGCGGCGGCGAACTGCTTGACGAGCAGCCTTTGTACCGGGTCGAAAACCAGGAATACGTCCACTACGCCAAGGGCAGCCTGGTGTTCTACCGCCTGCGCGACGAAATCGGCGAAGCAGCGCTCAACCGCGCCCTCAAGCGCTTCCTGGAAGACAAGCGCTTCAAGGATGGACCGTATCCAACCTCGGCCGAGCTGCTCACTTACATTCGCGCCGAGGCCCCGGCCGACAAGCAAGCCTTGATCACCGACCTGTTTGAAAAGATCGTGTTCTACGATAACCGCGTGACCGAGGCCAAGGCTGTCAAGCGTGCCGACGGCAAGTGGGACGTGACGTTCCAGCTGCATCTGGCCAAGCTGGAGTTCGACGGCAAGGGCAAGGAAAGCGCACGCCTGTACGACGAGCCGGTCGACATCGCTATCTTTGCGCGCGCACCTGGCGCCAAGGAGCAGGATGAGCGGGTGCTGTATGCGGCCAAGCGCCGCTTCGATGGTGCCACGCCCAGCGTGACCGTGACCGTTGATGCGAAGCCTTTCGAGGTCGGCGTCGACCCGTACAACAAGATGATCGACCGCGTTTCCAACGACAACCGCAAGGAGGTGAGCATCGAGTAGGCGGCCGGCAGGGCGCGGTATCAGGGCGGTAAAGTTATGTAAAGTCGGTGGCGGCAAACGCGGTGCAAGCCTATATTTGCGCTTCCCATCCTACTGGACGCCGTCATGAGATTTCGCCTGCAACGCGCCACCCTGCCCGCCCTGACGCTGGCCGTCGCCACCCTGTTCACCGCGGCGCCGGCCAGCGCTACCAGAGTCATGGAGCTGGAGGCCGATCAGCTCATTCGCGCAGCAGGATTCATGCGCGATTCGCTCAAGCTCACGCCGAACCAGCAAACGCTGTATCAGCAGGTGAACGCAAAATCGCTGACCATCCTGCGCGCACGTCAAAGCCGGCGTGAACGGCTGCAGGCGGAGCTGAAGGCGCGTCTGGCCGACCCGCGCCAGGAATTGCGCGAGCTGGCCGGCGGTATCGAACAGGAAGCGACGGCCAGCGCGGCCGAAGAGCGCGAGCTGCGCGAATTATGGCTGACACTGTGCGATGCGCTGACCGACGCGCAGCGCGCGACTGCGGCCGAATTTCTGATTTCGCAGCTCGATCGGGTGGATGCGCCGGCCCACAGTGAGCGAAGCACGGGTGAGCGCCCGCCAGGTGAACACGGGCCAGGCCAGGGCGGCAGAGGCCGCCGCGGCGGGTAGCAGCACACTCCCGAAATCGGACAGATGTTTCAGAGCCGGGCTAACCGCACACCACAACATCGTCCTCGCGAAGGCGGCGGTGCGACGCCGGCTAGTCGCCCACCACAACATCGTCCTCGCGAAGGCGGGGACCCATACCACGCATGCGCTTGAGGTAAAAGCAGATATGGCATGGGTCCCCGCCTTCGCGAGGACGATGTAATGGTTACGCAGCGGCGCCCCCTTACACGCAGTGATCACCCCGCCACGCCCAGCGTCAGGCTGGCATCGAACCCTTGCCCCAGCGTGCCGTCCACAGTGGCAATCTGCGATCCGGCACGCACGTCGCGAAATACCATATCGTGCTCCAGGCTCTGGCCGGCCACGTGCACGGCGCTGCCCTGGTAACCCGGGTCCTTGTACGCTTCATGCACTGCACTCATGGGGAACGCGAACTGGCTGGTCTTCAGGCGCCCCGTGCCCGCCAGCGCCTGCGCCACGCTGGCAAACACCTCCAGGTGCACATGCGGCATCCGGCCGGGGTAGCAGCCAGGGAAAACAGTTTGAAAGGTGACGATGCCATTGTCATCGGTCTGCTGCAGTCCGCGCAGGTAGGATTCATCTTCCAGGCCCGGCGCGTACAAGGAATAGCGGCCCTCGCGGTCGCAGTGCCACACGTAGACTGCAGCGCCAGCGAGCGGCTTGCAGCCATCGCTCACGTCGACGACCTGCAGCCGCAGCGTGAGCGGCACGCCTGGCGCCGACTTGCCCCCGGCAACGCCAGCGCGGATGTCGGCGCGCTCGATGCCGGCCAGCGCCAGTGCATTGAGGACGCCCTTCGGCCCGCGGTTACTGCCGTCGGCCGGAAACGGCCCGGCTGTCTCGTCGGGAATCGCGGGGCAGCCGGTACCAGCGGGGGGCGCCGTGCCGAAAGCCCGTTCGCAGGCGGTCAGCGGGCAGGCAGCCGCACCCACAGCCAGCCAGCGCAGCGCGCGTCGGCGGCTGACGAGCGCGCCCAGTGCCGCCGCGTCGTGTGCCAGGCCGTCGCCATCGCGCACCGTTGAGATTGTTGCCATTGTCGTCATGACGCATTATCGGACGTTACGCCGAAAAATGCTGTCGCCAATGTGTAAAACCGGGTAAATCTCAGGCTGTGGCGTGGACCAGCGCATGGCGGTTGCGGCCGCCGTCCTTGGCCTGATAAAGGGCCGCGTCGGCCCAATGGCCAAGCGCGACGTCATCGACTGTTCCTTCCACGTCCCAGGCAATCCCGATACTCACCGTCACCGACAGCGACTGCCCCGCGATAGTGAAGCGCGGGTGCATGGCCGCGATGATCTTGCCCGCCACCCGTTCGCACTGCGCTGGCGAATGCACACCTTCGAGCACGATCGTGAATTCGTCGCCCGCCAGGCGCGACACGAAATCGCTCTTGCGCACCGCTTTGCGCAGGCGCGCCGCGAACGTCTTGAGTACTTCGTCACCTGCAGCGTGGCCAAGCGAATCGTTGATGGTCTTGAAGTGGTCAACATCGAGATAGATCAGTGCAATCGGTTCGCGCGCCCTCGCTGCCCGCGCCACCGCCCCGGCAAGCGCCGCTTCATAACTGCGCCGGTTGGGCAGACCAGTCAGCGAATCCGTGTCGGCCAGCTGTTTGAGCTGCGCCTCGTGGTGGCGCGCTTCCGTGACATCCGTCGACAGCGCGTAGGCGCCCTGCACCACGCCCTCGCGCCAATGCGGTACCAGCACTGTGCGCACGGTGCGGGTACGGTCGCCATGCGTGGCAGGCAGCTCGAAGGTGACCGTCTCGCCCTGCAGGCAGCGGGCAAAATGGGCCGAGCGCTCCAGATGCCACTCGGCCCCGTAGATTTCGAGCGCCGTGCGGCCAATCATATTGTCGGCGGCGGCGCCGTACCACTGCCGATAAAGGGAGTTGGCAAACTGGAAGCGCATGTCGCGATCCTTGTAGCTGATCAGCACCGGCAAATTGTCGGTAATGGTGCGCAGCCGCTCCTCGCTGTCGTGCTGCGCCAATTCGCTGTTCTTGCGGAAAGTGATATCGAACGCCATTGCGTAAAAGCCCTGGACTGCCCCCTGCGCATCCAGGTCGGGAATATAAGTGGCCGAATAATACGAACGCCTTCCGCCAACGACGATCTCTTCTTCAAACGACACCCGTTCGCCCGCCATGGCGCGAGCGATGTAGGCTTCGATCTTGGCAAAGTCGTTTTTTGAATACGCGCTTTGGACCGGCTTTCCGAGCAGCTGTTCAAGCGGCCTGCCGTAAAAATGCGCAGCCTGGGAATTGAGGAACACGAACCGGCACTGCTTGTCGACCTGCCCGATCAATGCCGGCAGATTTTCGGTGATCGAGCGCAAACGGTGCTCGTTCTGACGCAGCCGCCGCTGCGAGTCGTTCACTTCCGTGATGTCCTTCATGGCCACCACCGCTCCCAGGCGCTCGCCGGCAATGCCGGTCAGCCCACGCCCGCTGGCCAGCAGCATGCGCGGACGCATGCCCGTCGGCGCCACGACCATGCCGTAGTCCTTGATGGTCTCGCCCTGTAGCGCCCGAAACAGCGGCACGTTCTGGTGACCGAGCTCGGTCTTGCCGTCGGCTTCGAACAGGCTGTAGTGGGCCGACCACTGGTGCGGGTCGACTGCTTCGATTGACAGGCCGTGGAACTCGCGTGCAGCGCGGTTGAACAATGTCAGCTCGCCCTCGGCCGAACAGGCCACCACGCCCACATCGATCGTCTCGAGTACGGCGTTGATCAATTCATTTTTCTGCTGCAGCACGTGTTCGGCGCGCTGGCGCGACGAAATATCGTGCAGGAACAGCCCGAAGAACAAGCCTTCGTCCGACCCATAGGCGCTGATGGTCATCTCGACCGTGATGTCCAGCCCCTGACGCGTGATGGCCGGCACCTGCATGCGCTGCTCGACCGCGCTATCGTCTCCCGCGTCGAGAAAGCGCTGCATCCCGGCGCGCTGGACGTCGCGGCTGCTGGCCCGGAAAATGATCTCGGCCAGCGCCCGTCCCATCACGTCGCCGCGCTGCCAGCCGAAGGTGCGTTCGGCCGACGCATTCCAATCGACGATGGCACCTTGTGCGTCGATGCCGACAAAGGCGCTGAATGAGGACGCGATCAGGGTGCGTATGCGCTCCTCGCTGCGGCGCAAGGTCGCCTCCACGCTTTCACGCTGGCGAATTTCGCGCTTGAGCGCCTCATTGGTCTCGCGCATGGCGCGGGTGCGCTCGTCGATGCGCTTTTCCAGCTGACCGTTCAATTCGTACAAGGCGCGTTCGGCGGCCATTTTTGCGTCCAGCAGCGCGTGCTTGTTCAATTCATCCTGCACCAGGGTCGCCAGGTCTTCCAGGTGGCTGCGTTCTTCCTCGCTGAACTGGCGCGGCTTGATATCGATGATGCACAGCGTGCCGACAGCGGCGCCATCGCAGGTAAAAATCGGCTGGCCGGCGTAAAAACGGATGGCCGGGCCGTCCGTGACCAGCGGGTTGTCGCGAAATAGCGGGTCTTGCAAGGTATCGGACACCACCAGTAACGCGCGCTTTTCCACGGCATGACTGCAAAACGCCACCGGGCGCGGGGTTTCCGATGCCGCCAGGCCGACGCGCGACTTGAACCACTGGCGCTCGCTGTCGACCAGCGTCACCAGGGCAATCGGCACCGCGAAGGTGCGGCTGGCCAGACGCGTGAGCCGGTCAAAGCGTTCTTCTGGCAAGGTATCAAGAAGCGACAGCGCGCGCAGGGAACGCAGCCGGGCCGCTTCGACGGAGGGATCAGATTGCATATGACTCTTCCTTCAAGTACAGGATGGGAGTCGGCAGCGCTAGGGCCGAGGCAGTGCGAAAGGCAGTGGAAACGGTCCGCAGCTGGGTTGGGGCGGGACCGCGCTGGCCTGAAATCAGGCTGTCATGACGCCATGCTAATCAAAACAGGTAGTACTTTCAAGAAATTTATTCGAAATAGTCCAAATCTGACAGAACGTATTATTACCGTCACGAAAAGCGCATATCATTCTGCTCTTGTTCCTTTCATTTCGAGCACCCATGACTTCCTACCCGTCCCGTCCTGCCCAGCGCCTGCTGGCCCTGCTGCTGACCACCTGCCTGGCCGCGGCCGCCCACGCCGCCACGCCGGCCCCTGCCGCCCCTGCCGCCCCGAAACTTGTGGTCGTGCTGGTGCTTGACGGCTTGCCCAATGAACAAGTGCAGCGCTACCGCGCCCAATTTGGCCAGGGCGGTTTCCGCCGCCTGCTCGACGATGGCGCCTGGTATGGCGATGCGCACCAGGCGCACGGTATCACCGTCACTGCCATTGGCCATGCCGCCATCCTGACCGGCGCCTATCCTTATCAGCATGGCATCATCGGCAATAACTGGATCGACCAGGCCACTGGCGAATGGGTCTACTGCACCGACGACACCAGCAGCATGTACATTGGCGAAGAAACCAAGCCGGACGACGGCACCTCGCCGCGTCGCCTGCGCGTGAGCACCCTGGGCGACGAACTGCGCTACTCGAACGGCAGCCAGTCAAAAGTCGTGACCGTGTCCGGCAAGGACCGCGGCGCCATTCTGCTGGGCGGCAAAACCGGCACTGCCTATATGTACATGGAAAAGACAGGCAATTTCGCCAGCAGCACGTTCTACATGCAGCAGCACCCGGCCTGGGCCACCGGCTTCAACGCCAAAAAGCCGGCCGACCGCTACTATGGCAAAACCTGGAGCCCACTGCTTGACGCCGCCGCCTATGCGGGCGACGCCGATGAAGACATCGTTCCGCTCAAGTCCGGCACCCACGCCCGCTTCCCGTTCTCGTATTACAGCGAAAGCGGCAAGCCCGACGCCGACTATTACAAGCGCCTGAAAACCTCGCCCGCACTGGACGAACTGACGCTCGAATTTGCACAGGCCGCCGTGGAAGGTGAAAACCTGGGCCGCAACCCGGCTGGCGTGACGGATGTACTGGGCGTGAGCATGTCGGCCCACGACTATGTGAACCACACTTACGGGCCAGAGAGCAAAATGTCGCACGACCATCTGCAGCGCCTGGACCGCATGCTCGCCAACTTCTTCAGCTACCTTGACAAGCGGGTCGGCATGGACAATGTGATGGTGGTACTGACCGCCGATCATGGCTTTGCCAACGTCCCCGAGTTCTCGCAGACGCGCCACATCGATGCTCAGCGTCTGGACGGCGACAAACTGGCAGTCGACCTGGAAAAGCACCTGGCCGCCACCCTGTCGGTGCCAAAGCTGGTGAAAAAATCGAGCATTCCGAACTACTACCTCGACTACGACGCAGCAGCCAAGGCCAACATCCGCCGCACCGACCTGGAAGACGCCGCGGCCCGCTTCCTGCTGCTGCAGCCGGGCGTGGCCGAAGTCTTCACCCGCACCCAGATGGAAAACGGCGTGGTCGGCACCCGCACCGCCAAGTTGATGCGGCGCGGCTGGAACCGCCAGATGTCGGGCGACCTGATGGTGGTGGCCAAGCCATTCTGGATCTTCAGTACCGAGAAAACCGGCACCACCCACGGCTCGCCTTACGCGTATGACACCAACGTCCCCCTGATCATCATGGGCAAGCGCTGGATCAAGCCAGGCGCCTACGGCCAGTACGCCGAAGTGGTCGACATCGTGCCGACCCTCGGCCATGTGCTGCGCGTGCGTCCGCCCGCAGGCGCCGAGGGACGCGTACTGACCGAGGCCCTGCGCTAAGCCCGATCAGATCTGGGCCGTGCCGCCATCGACGAACAGCTCGGCCCCGTTAATGAAGCTGCTGTCGTCCGAGGCCAGGAAGGTGACGGCCTTCGCCACCTCGGACGGATCACCCACCCGGCCAATCGGCACTTCATTGGCCATGTGCGCCAGCAGTGCCTGCTGCTGCTCGGGCGCCACCAGCCCGGCCAGGCCAGGCGTACCCACCGGGCCGGGGCTGATCACATTGACGCGAATCTGGCGTGGCTTCAGGTCCAGCAGCCAGCTGCGCGCAAAGTTACGCACCGCTGCCTTGCTGGCACTGTAGACGCTGAAGTTGGGCGTGCCCTTGGCGCCGGCGGTCGAACCGGTCAGGATGATCGAAGAACCATCTTTCAGCAGCGCCAGCGCTTTTTGCACGGTAAACAGCGTGCCCTTGACGTTGGTGGCGAAGGTACGGTCAACCTGCTCTTCGGTGATCGCGCCCAGCGGCAGCATGTCGCCGCCACCTGCGTTGGCAAACAGAATGTCCAGATGGCCGGCGTGCTCCTTGATGGTGGCAAACACGCGGTCCAGATCGGCCATGCTGGCCACATCGCTGCGAATGCCAGTCACGCCCGCGCCCAGCTGCGCCAGTGCGGTATCGAGTTCCTTTTGACGGCGTCCCGTGATGAACACGGTGGCGCCCTGGGCCACGAATTCGGCCGCTGTGGCCAGGCCAATACCAGTGCTGCCACCGGTAATGAGTGCGACTTTCCCTGCGAGTTTCTTGCTCATGGTACGTTTCCTTATGTCGGTCGCGGTATTGCGATGAGGTAACTTTACAGCTGGCCGATTATTCGATAAAGTAGGCAATATCGAATGCTTTATTCCCATCCATGAATAATCGGAGTCTGTCTTGGACCAATTGATGGCCATGCGTGCCTTTGCCCGCGTGGTGGAAGCGGGCACCTTTACCAAGGCAGCCGATTCGCTCGGCCTGCCCAATGCCACCCTGACCAAACTGGTACAGCAACTGGAAGCGCATCTGCGCGTCAAGCTGCTCACGCGCACCACGCGCAAAGTGTCGGTCACCGCCGAGGGGGCCGCCTATTACGAAAAAACCACCCGTCTGCTCAAGGATCTGGACGATATCGACACCAGCTTCACGGCGGCCCAGGTACGCCCGCGTGGGGTGCTGCGGGTCGACATCGGCAGCACCACGGCCAGCGCGGCGCTGATTCCCGCCCTGCCCGAGTTTTTTGCGCGTTACCCGGACATTCGCATCGACCTGGGCGTGAGCGACCGCCAGGTCGACATGATTGGCGACAGCGTTGATTGCGCCATCCGGGGTGGCGTCATTACCGATCTGGGTCTGGTGGGACGGCCCATTGGCACCACCTCGTGGGTCACCTGCGCCTCGCCAGCGTACCTGGCGCAGCACGGCACACCACAGCATCCGGATGAACTTGAGCGCAGCCACCGGACGGTCAACTACCTGTCCGCGCACAGCGGGCGCGCCATTCCGCTGCGCTTTATCCTGGGCGAACAGCGCATTGAAGTGACGGGCACACGCAGCATCGGGGTCAACGAAAGTACTGCCCATGTATCGGCAGCGCTGGCGGGAATGGGCTTGATCCAGACGTTCTCGTATGCCGTCCGGGCCCACCTTGCGGCCGGCGCTCTGGTGGCGGTGCTGCCCGACTGGCAGCCCGCCCCTTATGTGTTCAACGTCGTGTACCCGCCCAACCGCCACCTGAGCCAGCGCCTGCGCGTGTTCATTGACTGGCTGGCTGAGCGCTTTCCGGCGCTGGCCGCTTAATCGGCGGCGGGGAAATCGAGCGCCGTGTCGTTGACCCGGTTGACCAGGTTGGTGAAGGTGATGCTGGCAATGACCAGCAGCGCATCGACCACTTGGGCGTCGGTGTAGCCAGCCGACTTGACAGCGGCAAGGACGGGCGCTGCCACCGTGCCCTTGCTGGCGCCGACCTCGCGTACAAACGTGGCCAGCGCGTCGGCCCGTTCATCTGCCGATGGCGTGCCATGGCGCAGGGCCAGAATGGCTGCCTTCGACAAGCCTGCCTTCTTGCCGATCAGCGTGTGCGCGGCCAGGCAGTAATCACAAGCGGCGCCTTCGCTGACCACCAGTTTGACCACTTCAATTTCCCTGGCTGACAGACTGCTTTTTGCCAGTGCACCGTCCAGCGCCAGGGCAGCTTCCAGCGCCAGTGGACTGTTATTGCCGATCACGGCATAAGCGTTCGGCACCATGCCGATCTTGCCTTTGATGGCGGCAAACAGGGTGGCGGCAGCGCCGGTGGCTTGTGCGGCAGGGATGGTATGCAGACGGGACATGGTGTTCTCCTGAGGGTTGAGTGACCGGCGTCGTGCCGGCATGAGAAGCAGTATGGAAGCGGCGGCGCGATCTTTGAATGCTCGAAATCCCCTATAATTTGCTCAATCGTCTCAGGAGTGACCCATGGACGCATTAAGCCGTCTGCTCAAGCTGTATCCGATGCGTACCGCGCTCGAAATCCATTGCCAGGTCGGCGCGCCCTGGGTTCTGGACTACCCGGCTGCAGAAAAAGGTACGGCCCCCTATCACATGGTGGTGGCAGGTACTGCACTGGCCGACCACGAGGGTGGACGCGTCGCCCTCGAAACGGGCGACGTGATCGTGTTCCCGCACGCGAGCGCCCACCGGCTGCACGTGGGCGAGCCGGGTTCGGGCAAACCGCTGCGCCATCTCGGCATGGCTGCCCCTCTGCTTGAAGTAGGTAATGGCGGCGATGGCGCCCCCACCGAACTGCTGTGCGGGCACTTCTATTTTCAGGATGGCGCCATGAACGCGCTGCTGGCATCGCTGCCCCCTCGAATGGTGGTGCGCACCGCGCAGCGCGCCGACTGCGCAGGCTTACGCGCCTTGATCGGCATGCTCCAGAGCGAGGCGCACAGCGTGCGCCCGGGGACAGAGGCCGTGCTGTCGCATTTATCGTCGGCGCTGTTTTCGCTGCTGGTGCGGGCATGGCTGGAGCAGGCCGCAGCCACGCAAGGCTTGTTTGCCTTGCTGGCCGAAGCGCGCCTGCAACCCACGCTGCAATGCATGCTGGAGACACCGGGCCAGGCATGGACGCTCGACAGCATGGCCGAAGCGAGCCATATGTCGCGCGCCACCTTCGCGCGCCTGTTCCAGCAGGTGGCAGGCACCACCCCCGCAGCGATGCTGATGGAAACGCGCATGGCCCATGCGGCCCATGCGCTGGCCAGCAGCGGACGGGCCGTGGCCGACATTGGCGAAACAGTCGGTTATCAGTCCGAGGCCGCCTTCAACCGGGTATTCAAGAAGCGCTACGGGATGGGACCGGGGCAGTACCGGCGCCAGGCCAGGGCCAGCGCCTGATCAGGCCCTACAGGTCCAGCACCAGGCGCCCGCCCCCGGCCCACGAAACACAGGTGCACATGCCGACCTGTTGCTGGACCGGCGTCAGGCACACATCGCGGTGGATCGGAATGCCTTCGCTGACCTGGGTGAAGCAGTTGCCGCACTCGCCACGCTTGCAATCCCACGCCACGAATACGTCCGCCGCGATCAGCGCATCGAGAATGGTGGTGCCGGGCGCCACCGACAGGGTCAGCTCCGACTGCGCCAGGTGCACGGTCAGCGCTTCGTCCTGCGCGTTGCTGCGTGCGCCGAAGCTCTCGATTACCACTGATGCGGCCGGCCACCCAAGTGCAGCGGCGCTGGCGCGCAGGGCAGCGAGCATGGGCGCCGGCCCGCATGCGTACACCACGTCGCCGGCGCTGTAAGGGCCCAGTATGGCGCCCAGATCGGCGCGTCCGCCCTGCTCCCCGCTGACATGCAAATTCACATCGACTGCACCAATCGTCTCCAGTTCTGCCAGCAGCACAGCGCGCGCGCGCTCAGAAACCAGGTAGTGACAGCGGCAAGGCACGCCCTGGCTTGCAAGCGCATGGGCAATCGACACCAGTGGGGTAACGCCAATTCCGCCTGCAATCAGAAGCGCGCGCCCGGCCCCGGCCCTGGGTGAAAAACTGGTGTAAGGACCATCGACCTCGATGGCATCGCCTTCACTGACATTCTCGTGCAGCCAGGCAGAGCCCTTGCCCAGCGGTTCGCGCAGCACCGCGATACGATAGGTGCTGGTGTCGCCAGGCGCGCCCACCAGCGAATAGCGCCGCTCGACCGGACCTTGCGCCGCAAGCGGCAGCGCCAGTTTGATGTGGGCGCCCGCGCTCCATGCGGGCAGCGCTGCGCCGTCGGCGCGCTGCAGCCGTAATTCGCGCACAGCCTCGCCGTGGGCAACGATCTGGCGAACGATCAGCTTCATGACAGTGACTCCTGCGCGCCCACCGGCGGATTAAAGGGTGAGGCATCCAAATATTCCCATTCCAGCCGCTGTGGAATGGCGCGCAAATGCCAGCTGTCGACTGCCACATCCCAAAAGCGGCCGGTGCCACCGGTCAGTCCCCGCGGATCGGGTTCGTCCCAGCGCAGCGTGACCCGCCCCGTCAATTGCAGCAGGCGGTTGCCGGCAAAGTCGGGAATGCAGATGCCGGCATGGGGATCGACGCTGAAGTTGCCCAGCGTGTTGAACATGCTGTTGCCCTGGTAGTCGGGGATGCGCAAGGTGTGGGCATCGAGCAAGGTAACAAAGCCGGGCGCGCCACCGCGATGCGACGCGTCGGCCCCGCGCTCGGCGTGCACGCTGGCCACGAACAGGGTGTCGGCATGCGCGATCAGCGTGGCCAGTGCAGCGTCGATGCTGGTGCCCGACAGGGCGCCAGCATCGACGCCCACGCCCTGCCCCATGTCGACCAGCTTGCGGCGCTGGATGAATTTGGGGCAGTTCGGATAGGCTTCACGAATCCCGATTTCGATGCCGCCCTCATGCTCGGCAAGCAGGGCGCCATTGACGCGGTAGCGCCGGCGCGAACCGATCTCGATGAACAGCATGCCTACCTGCGCTTTGGTGCCGATATTTGCCCAGAACGGGTCGCTGGCATCACGTTCGGCGCGCGCCACGTCCACCAGAATCGTGGTGCCGTCGGCGGTGTGCAAAAAACCCGGCTGCCCGAACAGGACCGACGACCAGACCCGCCCCTGCTGGTCGACGCTGGCCACGGCGGCCATGAACTGCTTGCTGATGAAGGCGCGCGCCCCGGGGATCACCTGGGTCGAGAGCACCGTGCCATTGTGGTCGGCGATGACTGCCTCCCCTGCGCGCGCCTGAACTGCGCGTTCGCCTTCGTGAAATACGCTCGCTGCATGCATGGTGGCCTCCGTGGCTGGTTTTTGTTTAAAACGTGAATACCGTATAGCCGTCGGCCGTCATCTTGCCCAGGCTGGGCAAGCCCGAGGTGCCGGGCACCTTGTTATCGACCACCAGGTCGAAGCCGCTTTTTTTTTGATTGCATCTTCGGCAGCGCCAAACACGTCGGCGCAGCCGCACGAAACGCCTGCCACACTGCCCTGCACGGCGTTGAACAGCGCATGCAGCGGATGCTGCGCGTCGGCCAGCACGCCAGGCCAGCGCGTGCCGGTGCCCTGGAAGTAGATCGCGCTGTCGATCCCGCGCTGCTGAAAGTCATAGGCGCTAGCCAGGCCATTGAAGGCGCGGCCCAGGGCCTCTTCGCCGCCGTTTTTTGGGTCGGAAAGGATAACGATTGCTGCTTTCATGGTGCTTCTCCTTGGGTGGGGCGGCGCCCGAAGCGGGCTGCCGTTGAAACCCAGTCTACGCAGCTGGCAAATTTCCAGAAGGCTGCAAACCGCAATTGACTATTTCGCTGCGCGAAGGGGTAAACTGCGAATATGCGGGAATATTCAATATTTATTGGCAAGGAGTGAAACAATGGACCGGATGCACTTGATGACCGTGCTGATCGCCGTGGGCGAGGACCAGAGCTTTGCTGCTGCCTCGCGCAAGCTCAATCTGTCGCCCGCGGCCATCACGCGCGCCGTCGTCAGTCTTGAAACGCAGCTCGGCGTAAAGCTCTTCCAGCGCACCACGCGCAGCGTGCGCCTGACCGAGGCCGGCGCACGCTATCTGGCCGATGCGCGCGACATCATGGCCAGAATCGCCGAAGCCGACGAAGCAGCCAGCGGCATCAATGCCTCGCCGCGGGGGCAGCTGGCGGTCACCGCACCGGTCTTGTTCGGCAAACTGTATGTGATGCCGACCGTGGTCGCCTTCCTGCAGCGCTACCCCGCGGTGGATATCTCGGCTTTTTTTGTCGACCGCAGCGTCAATCTGGTCGACGAGGGCATGGACGTCGCGGTGCGCATCGGACATTTGCCCGACTCCAGTCTCAAGGCGCTGCGGGTGGGCAGCGTGCGCCGGGTACTGTGCGCATCGCCTGCCTACCTGGCGCGGCATGGCGTACCGCGCAGCCCGGCCGAGCTGGCGCAGCACACCATCATCGCTGCCAGCGGCGTGTCGCCTCGGGTGGAATGGAAGTTCGGCGGTGGCGCCGAACCCAGCGCCCTGCGCATGCAGCCGCGCCTGACCGTGAGCAGCAACGACGCCGCCATTGAAGCGGTCATGCAGGGCCTGGGGATCGCACGTCTGCTGTCCTACCAGGTGGCGGCGCAGGTGGCGGCCGGCGCCATCAGCGTGGTACTGGCACCGTACGAGGAAGAACCCTGGCCTGTGCATGTGCTCCACCGCGAAAGCAAGTACGGCTCGGCCAAGGTACGTGCATTTATCGACATGCTCAGCGCCAGCCTGCGCGCCGACGGCGGCCTTAACGCCCTGGCGTAGCACGCAGGCGGCCAACCTCCTGCGGCAGCACGACCGACCCCTGATTCCCCCAGCTGGTACGCACATGCGACAGCACCGCTGCCACGTCGGCGTCGGACAGTGTGGCGCTGAACGGCGGCATGCCGAATGGGCGCGGATTGTCTTGCGTGCTGGGCCCATAACCACCGTCGAGTACCATCCGGATCGCATTCCCAGGCAAACCGTTGGCGTGCGCGCCCCTTCCGGCCAGACGCGGATAGACGCGCGCTTCGCCTTCTCCTTGTTCGCCGTGGCAGCTGGCGCAATGCTGTTCATAGAGCCTGGCGCCATGGCGCAACACCGTTGCACTGCCTTCCGGCAGAGCCCTGGCTGGCTGCGGCACGGCGGCAGGCAGGGTCACCAGATAGCTGGCCATGGCGCTGACATCATCAGGCTTCAAATGCTGCAGACTGGCGCCGGCCACCTGCGCCATCGGCCCGGACAGGGCGCGCTGACCGGATACGCCGGTTTGCAGCAGCTCCGCCAGTTCCATCGTATCGCCCACCCCGCCCAATGCGGGAGCGTGCCATTCCGGTTCGCCCAGCGTCCCGCCACCGAGCCGCAATTCGCCCACACTGGCGCCGAGAGCATTGCGCGGCGCATGGCATGCACTGCAATGCCCCAGTCCCTGCACCAGATACGCGCCGCGGTTCCACAGCACGCTCTGCCCTGGCTCGGGAACGAATTCGCCCGGCGTGAAATACAGCGCCCGCCAGAACGCCAGCAAAGCGCGCTGATTGTATGGAAACCGCAGGGCGTGCGCGCGATTGGGCTGGCGCACGGCGGGCACTGTACCGAACCAGGCAAACATGGCGTCGGCGTCGGCCCGCGTGACCTTGGTGTAGTTCGGATAGGGGAAGGCCGGATACAAAAAGCGCCCGTCTTTCGATTTGCCGTTGTGAAGTGCGCGCCAGAAGTCATCCGCGCTCCAGCTGCCGATCCCGGTGGCCGCATCGGCAGTCAGATTCGGCGCGTACATCACGCCGAACGGCGTTTCCAGCGCGCGACCGCCGGCGTAAGGCTGGCCGCCGTTGGCCGTATGGCAGCCCATGCAGTTGCCCGCCTTGGCCAGGTACGCACCGCGCGTGATCTGGGCTGCGCGGTCTGCCACCGCCACTGCCGGCAGAGCGCTGCCCGCGTCATGCATGCGCTGGAACAGGTACACCGCGCCCAGAACCGCAAGGGCGCAGGCCATCAGGGCTGTCAGAATGCGCTTCATTTCGCACTCCCGCATTCGAGCGGCAGGGGCGCAAGGTGCGCGCTTGCCGGCGCATAGGCAGCAGGCACCGGCTGGCTGGCCAGCCATGCAGCCACCGCCGTCACCTCGTCCGGGGTGAGCCGGCTTGCCACCTGCGCCATGCAATCGGGTGCAGCCGCCCGGCGCACGCCGGTGCGCCATGCACCAAACTGCAGATTCAGATAATCGCGTGGCAGCCCAAGCAAACCGGGCGTACCAGGCAGCACGCCGCTCAATTGCTGGCCGTGACAAGCCACGCAGGCAGGGATCTGGCGCGACGGGTCGCCCTGCATGACCAGCTGGCGGCCATGCGCCAGCACCTGGGGCGTGACCTTGACAGGCGCTGGTGCCGGGTATGGCACATGCTGGTCGGCGAACCAGCTTGCCATGTCATTCAGGTAGGCGTCCGACAGGGGCGCCAGCAGATAGGACATCTGCGCGTGCACACGCCGTCCATCGCGAAACGACAGCAACTGCTGGTAAAGATAGGCTTGCGGCTTGCCCGCAATGCGCGGGAACAGGCCATCGCTGCTGGCCTGCCCCTGCTTGCCGTGGCAAGCGACGCAGGCGGCACTGCGCTCGGCCATGCGCGGCGCGGGCAGCTCGGCTGCATTGGCTGCGGCTGCGCTGGCACCGAGCAGGCAGCTAAATAGAAGGCGCTCGAGATACGGGTTCATGATGTTCCATTCGTGATTTGGCCACATCATTCTCGCGCGCCAGCGTGCTCCGGTACAGAATCAGTCGGCACGGATTTTTGCAGATCAGATGAACATCTGATACGCTGTTTTCAAGCCGAACTGCATCTGTTCTTTTCGCAGCGAACGGGCGACAATCTGTTTGCCACTCGCATACAAGGACCCGAAACATGACACAGCTGCCCCCCAAACGTTCGTTCGGCGCCACCATGATCGCGGTTGCCTGGTCGTTCATCGGCCTGCGCCGCAAACGCGACTTCGATACCGACGCCGCCGGCGCCATGAATCCGCTGTACGTGATCATCGCCGCGCTGGTCGGTACCGCCATGTTGATTGGCGTGCTGCTGCTGGCTGTGCGCTTTGCCCTGTCCGCCTGACGATGAAACTGTACGAAGCCTACGCCGAAGAAATCGCCCAGTCGATCCGGGCTGGCGTCATGAAACTGGGCGACCGGCTGCCATCGGTGCGCCAGGCCAGTGCCAGCCGCGGCGTGAGCCCGTCGACCGTGTTCGAAGCGTACTACCTGCTTGAAGCGCGCGGCCTGATTCGGGCGCGCGAGCGCTCCGGCTACTTTGTCGCCGCTGGCGCGAAAAGCCAGCTGCCCGAGCCCGGCCGCGGCGAACAGGCGCCCAGCGAAGAATCGGGCCCGGTTGACGTCAGCGCCCTGGTGTTCGACATTCTCGAATCAGCCAAGGCGCGTGACGTGGTGCCGTTTGGCTCGGCCTTTCCCAGTCCGCTGCTGTTTCCCCTGCAGCGCCTGGCCCGCTCCATGGCGTCCAGCGTGCAAAGCATGGATCCATGGAGTTCGGTCGATGATATCTCGCCCGGCAATGCCAGTCTGCGGCGTCAGATCGCCTTGCGCTATCTGGCCGACGGCATGCACGTGCACACCGACGACATCGTCATTACCAATGGCGCCCTGGAAGGACTGAACCTGTGCCTGCATGCGGTCACGCGGCCCGGCGACGCCGTCATCGTTGAGTCGCCCGCGTTTTACGGCGCCTTGCAGGCACTCGAGAGCCATGGCCTGCGCGCCATTGAAGTACCGGTACACGCGCGCGAAGGCATCGATCTGGGCGCCCTGGCCACGGCACTGGAGCGGCACCAGCCCAAGGCTTGCTGGCTGATGACGAACTTCCAGAACCCGGTCGGCAGCCTGATGCCGGACCAGAACAAGCAGGCACTGGTCGAACTGCTGGCCGCGCACGGCGTGCCCCTGATCGAGGACGACGTCTACGGCGAACTGTATTTCGGCAGCCGCCGGCCGTTGCCGGCCAAGGCCTGGGACAAGCATGGCCTGGTACTGCATTCATCCTCGTTTTCCAAGTGCCTGGCACCAGGCTACCGGGTGGGCTGGACCGTGGCCGGGCGCTACACGCGCGACGTGGCCAGGCTCAAAATGACGCGCACCCTGTCGGCCAGCGCACCGGCCCAGGCAGCCCTGGCCGACTATCTGGCCAAAGGCGGCTACGACAAACATTTACGCCAGCTGCGCCATGCGCTCTCGGCCCAGCAAGGCGCCATGCTGGAAGCGGTCATTCGCCACTTCCCCAAGGGGACGCGCGCCACGCGCCCCGACGGCGGCTATTTTTTGTGGATCGAGCTGGCGCCCGGGGTGGATGCGCTGGAGGTGCACCGGCGCGCCCTGTCGCTGGGGATCAGCGTTGCGCCCGGCCCCATGTTTTCGGCGCGCCGTTCGTTTGGCAATTTTATCCGCCTCAATTACGGTCACCCCTGGGATGCGCGCCTGGACGCGGCCATGGCCACGCTGGGGCGGCTGATCGCGGCAGCCTGACAGCGCCAGTCAGCTGCCCTGCATCTGTTCGGCGGCGGCGCGCACGGCCACCTCGGCCTCCGCCATCACGGCCGGCACGGCGGCCCAGCGTCCTTCCACCGGCGGCACCAGTTTCAACAGATGCTCTGCCTCCTGCGCCAGCGCCGCCAGATGGTCGGCACCGACCATCCCGGCCAGGCTGCGCATCACATGCAGCGCCGCGGCGCCCAGGTCGGCATGGTCGCCTTCCATCGCGTTTGACAGCTGCTCGGTCAGTTTGTCGATCTCGCCCTCAAAGCCGCGCAGCGCCATTTGATACACCGTCAGGCTGCCGCCAAGGCGCTTGAGCGCTGCCGCCACATTCAGGCAAGGCTGCAGCACCGAGGGGCGCCGTGCGTGGCGCAAAATCACGTCGACCAAGCGCTCCAACTCGAACGGCTTGCCGACATGGGCCGCCATGCCGGCAGCATGCGCGGCATCGCGGTCGGATGACAAGGCATTGGCCGTCATGGCCACAATCGGTGGCGCGGCGTGGCCAATGCGCGCATGAATGGCTGCGGTGGCGGCGTAGCCGTCCATGTCGGGCATCTGGATGTCCATCAGGACCAGGTCGAACACGCGCCCCTCATCGCACATGGCAGCAACAGCAGCCCGGCCGCCACTGGCGACCGCAATTTCGGCGCCGCAGGCGGCCAGCAATTCGCGCGCCACCTGCTGGTTGACCGGATTGTCGTCCACCACCAGCAGCCGCAGCCCGGCCAGACGCGCGTCCACCGCGACCGGGGCGGCCAGAATCGCTGCCAGCGGCGTGCCTTCCACCTGGCGCCGGGTAGCAAGGCGCAACTCGGTGACCGTGTCGAACAGCACTGACGCCGTGACCGGCTTGGACAACATCGCATCCAGTACCGGCTGCAGCCGGCCCTGGGTCAGGGCAATCAGCTCGCGGTCATGCGCGGTCACCATGATCACCAGCGGCGCCAGCGCCGACGGCACCTGGCGCCGCAGCTGCTCGCTCATGGCCCACCCATCCAGACCGGGCATGCGCCAGTCGACCAGCACCAGGTCATACGGCCGGGCTGCCACCGCCTGCAAGGCCAGTTCGCCGGTGGCGACAGCATCGGCGCGCCAGCCAAACGAGCGCACGATCGCGGCCAGCACCTCGCGCCCGGTCGGGCTGTCGTCGACCACCAGGCAGCGCAAATACTGCAGTGCATGGCTGATTTCACGCACGTGCTGCTGGTCCGTACGCGGCATGGGGATGGTGAACTCGAACGTGCTGCCCTGGCCTGCCACGCTGGTGACACTCAAGGTTCCGCCCATCAGCTGCACCAGACGCTGGCTGATCGCCAGGCCAAGTCCGGTGCCCCCGAAGCGCCGTGCCGTCGATGCCTCGGCTTGCGAGAAGCCGTCAAAAATATGGGCCAGGTGTTCGGACTCGATGCCGATGCCGGTATCGCGCACACTGAAATGCAGGTCGATACTGTCGTCGCTCAGCGTCACTGGCTCGACGCTGAGCACGACCTCGCCCGTTTCGGTAAACTTGATGGCATTGCCGGCCA
Organism: Massilia sp. CF038; assembly: GCF_900129765.1. GTDB lineage: Bacteria > Pseudomonadota > Gammaproteobacteria > Burkholderiales > Burkholderiaceae_D > Telluria_A. Next base: position 1,565,699 of record NZ_FQWU01000001.1, on the reverse strand, counting down.
GATTGAGCAGCACCTGCTGCAGGCGCAATTCATCGCCCTGTACCCAGGCCGGCACGTTGGCGCTGACGTTGAACAGCACCTCGATGCCTTTACCGCTGGCGTTGGCCGACAGGATCACTGCCAGTTCGCGCAGCAGCTTGTCAAAGCTGAACGGCTGCACGTCGAGCGTCAGCTTGCCCTCCTCCACCTTGGAAAAGTCGAGGATATCGTTCAGGATGCCGAGCAGCGCCGTGGCCGAGGTGCCGGCCTTGCCGGCGTAATCGCGCTGGACCGTGTCGAGCGGGGTGCGCTGCAGCAGCTGCAGCATGCCCAGCACCGCGTTCATGGGCGAGCGGATTTCATGACTCATATTGGCCAAAAACTCCGACTTGGCGCGTCCGGCTGCCAGCGCCTGGTCCTTGGCCAGTTCAAGCGCTTCATGCGCTTCGCGCTGCTCGGTGATGTCGGTGCTGCTGCCAACCCAGCCGACGATCGCGCCGCCGGCGCGCTGGGGCAGCGCATGGTTATCGAACACGCGCCAGGCGCCGTCGTGGCGGCGCAGGCGGCAATCGCAGCGAAACGCGTCGCCGCTGTCAATGGCGGCCTGCCAGGCAGCGCGCACGCGGGGGCGATCATGCGCATGAATCAATTTACCGATCGCGCCAGGGCGGGTCAGTTCGGCCGCGCTCACGCCACTGTACGCGCTCCAGTGATGACTCAGAAAATCGACCTGGCGTGCGTCCGGGCTGGTCCACACCATCTGGGGCAGCCCTTCCGTGAGCGAGCGAAAGCGCGTTTCCGACGCCGACAGCGCCTGCACGGCCTGCAGCTGGCGCCGCAACGCGAGGAATACGCCGCCAAGCAAAGCGGCGCTAAGCAGGTACAGCACCAGCAAAAAGGCCACCGCGTTGCGCGTTTCGTCGTACCAGGGTGCAAGCACATCACGCTCGGCCAGGCCCACCACAACGTAGACGGGGTACTCGCCCACGCGGCGCACGCTGAAGCGGCGCGTCTCACCGTCCAGCGGGCTGGCGGCCGTGTAGCTGGCGTGTTTGCCGCCTTGGTCCATCAGCGCCACAGCCTGTGCCGACACGGCCAGCACTTTGCCCGGCACCGTGCTGGCGAGCTCGGGGAAGCGATGCAGCAGTCGACGCTCGCGGTCCACCAGGGTGATGGCGCCGTGCGGCCCGATCGACAAGGACGTCGTCAGGGCGCTGATATGGGAACTGTTCATGTTGACATACGCACTGCCGCCAAAGCTGCCATCGGGGCGATGCAAGGACATAATCAGGGGGAATACCATCTGCCCGCTGATGCGCGACCGTACCGGGATGCCAAACACCAGACCGGGTTCGGCACGCATGCGCTGGTAAAACTCGCGCACCTTCAGATCGACCGGTTTGGCCGGGTCAACCTCGTCGCCATACACCACCATGCCATCGGCATCGGCCCCGCGCACCGCAGCGGCCTGCGGCATGCGCTCCTTGAGCGAGCGCAGGTAGGTACTGAAACGCTCAGGCGTAAAGCGCGCCTGGCCATGCATGTCGCTAAATTCCTGGCGCGCGCGGCGCAGCGCCAGATCGACTTCCTGAAAATGGGACTGGAGCGCGTTATCGAGCGCAAAGGAGAGATTGCGCGCTTCACTGTCGGCCGCGTCGATATAGCGCTGCCGGCTATGGACCACGCTGTAGGCAACAAACAAGGTAACGGCCGCCAACACCAGCACCACCGCGGCACCGAGTTTGGTCGCGACACTAGTCGATCGGGCAGGCGAAACGAGCGTCATGGACTGCATGGGAACTAGAAAGTGTTACCCATTATCGCTGCTTTCGCCCCCTTCCACACAGTAATTTTTGTCCGCCTCCCGCCACTTAGATCCCACCGCATTTTCCAGAAACACTGCGTCAAGGGCAGGTCTGGCTCAGAGAAAACCGCAGTCAGGCTCGGTCCCGGCGGTCACAGCGCGACACCGACCGTCAGGGTGGCGGTGTAGCCGAGCGCGGCGCTGCCGCTCATGTTGGCGATTTGCAAAGCCGTGCCATCGCTGAAGACGTTGTCAGTCGCGTAACTCATGCTGGCCAGGTTGCGCACACTAGTGGCGTAGCCAGTGGCGCTGTAGGCTTCGCTCAAGGTGGCAGTCGGGAAACCGAATTGCGATGTCCTGACCCGGTTCGATGCCAGGCTGGCCTTGGTGAGGTCCGGATAGATTTCGAAGTGCACATGTGGCATCCGCCCGGCGTAGCATCCTGGGAAGATGGTGCTGAATGTGACCAGCCCGGTGCTGTCGGCCTCCTGCACCCCGCGCAGGTAGTTTTCGGCGCTGACGGCGCTTGAATACATCGAGTAGTTGCCGTCGCGGTCGCAATGCCAGAGGTAGACCGTGGCACCGGCCAGGCTAGCGCAACTGGCTTTCACGTTCACCAGCTGCAGCCTGATGGTCAGCGGTACGCCGGCCGCCACCCCCGTGGCGCCGGCAATGCTGCTGCGGATGTCGCTGCGCACGATCCCCGCCAGGATCAGGGCGTTGGCAACGCCGTTTACGCTGCTGTTGGTGCCGTCGCCCGGATAGGGGCCTGCCGTTTCTTCCGGTATGACGACACAAGTGGTGCTGCCGGCGCTTGCGCCGCTGTCGCCAGCGAGATCGCTGACGCCGGCGCCGCAACCCGCCAACGGCGCGGCGGCAGCACCGGCAAACAGCCAGCGCAGCGATTGACGGCGGCTGGCGCGCATGTCGAGCATGGTGGCAATGTCCTGGGCGAGGCAATGAGTGTGGTCGTGCATGCTGTTTTCCTTTCACGCGATGGTCGGCCCGGCCGTCACAGTCCGCGTGCTGCTTTAGCGTTCGTGTCGGTTCCAGGCCGGAAGCCGCCATCATCAGCGAGGCTGATGTAAAGCGCGGTCAGGGGCATGTAAAAGCAGGTAAAGAAGGCCACAGAGCGCAATCTGCAGGCGCCCGCTTTGTTATGATGGCCGCATGAACCAGGTGCTGCTCATTGACGACGATATCGAACTGCTCGCCATGTTCCGGGAATACCTGGAGCAGGAAGGCTTTACCGTGGCCTGTGCCCACGATGGCCAAAGCGGCGTGCGCGAAGCGCTCGGCGGCCAGTATGCCATCGCCATCCTCGACGTCATGATGCCGCGCATGAACGGGATCGAGGCGCTGCGCCGCATCCGCGAAAAAAGCCGTTTGCCAGTGCTGATGCTGACTGGCCGCGGCGACGATACCGACCGCATTCTCGGCCTGGAACTGGGCGCCGATGACTATGTCACCAAGCCTTGCACGCCGCGCGAACTGACAGCGCGCATCCGCGCCATTTTGCGGCGTACCAATCCACCGCCGGACGATAATATCAATACCGCCCCGATCACCGTTGGCCGCCTCTCCATCGCACCGGCGCAGCGGCGCGCCAGCTGGGACGGCGCGCCGCTGGCCCTGACCAGCACCGAATTCAATCTGCTTGAAATTCTGGCGCGCCACGCTGGCCGGCCAGTGAGCAAGAACGAATTGTCGGAACAAGGCCTGGGCCGGCCCATGGCCCGCTTTGACCGCAATATCGATGTCCATATGAGCAGTCTGCGCCAAAAGCTCGGCACCTTTGCCGATGGCCGTTCATGTTTGCAGACGGTGTACCGCCTGGGCTACCAGCTGGTGAGCGAATAAGCCATGGGCCGCCTGTTCTGGAAGTTTTTCCTTGCCATCCTGCTGGCCCAGGTTGCCGCCACCATTGGTGTTGGCGCCACCTTCTGGGTCTGGGGCCAGGCGCGCGAACTGGCCCACGCCGACAACGTCCCGCGCGCCCTGATCGACACGCGCCCGTCAGCCGTGACCATCGTTGACGCGGCCGAGGTGGCGCTGAAGTACGGCGGTGTACCTGCCCTGCGCGAGCTGGCCGCGCGTGCCACTTCAAGCAGCATCTTCATTATCGACGCTGACGGCCACGAGCTGCTGGGGCGCATTGTCACCGAGGAGGTACGCGCGGCAGCGCGGCCGCTGCTGTCAAGCGATGGCGGGAACAATGCGGTACGCCGCCTGATCGCAGCCGACGGCCGCCATTTCACCGTGTTTGTGCGCCGCCCCGACAACGACGGCGCGGGCGCGGGACGCGAGCACTTTCGCGCTGTGCCGCCCGGCTTCGGCACCCGCGCAGGGGGACCGCGGCCGGACCAGCCGCCCGGCGCGGGCGGCCGCCCAGGGCCGCGCCTGCCTTACATCAGCCTGATTGTCGGGGTACTGGCCAGTCTGATGTTCGCCGCCCTGCTGGCATGGCGCTTCCTGCGTCCGATCCGCGCCCTGCAGACGGCGTTCCAGGCGGCGTCCTCGGGCGACCTGGCGCCGCGCTTTGACAAAGCGCCCCAGGGCCGCGGCGACGAACTGGTGGCCCTGGGACGCGACTTCGACCGCATGAGCACCCAGCTGCGCGCGCTGATGGACAACCAGCGCCGCCTGCTGCACGACGTTTCGCACGAACTGCGCTCGCCGCTGGCACGTCTGCAGGCTGCCATCGGCCTGGCGCACCAGCAGCCAGCCAATATGGCGGCCGCGCTCGAGCGCATCGAACGCGAGAGCGTGCGCATGGATAAACTGGTGGGCGAACTACTGACCTTGTCGCGCCTTGACGCCACGGCCTCTCTGGCGCAAAGCGAAGCCATTGCCATCACGGACCTGGTCGATGAAATCGCCGCCGATGCCCGTTTCGAGGCGGCTGCGCGCGGTGGCGATGTGGCCGTCAGCGGGGTCGCACCGGTGATGGTGCAGGGTTCACCCGACCTGCTCTGGCGCGCGCTCGAAAACGTGGTGCGCAATGCAGTCAAGCATAGCCCGGACCGCGGCGCGGTGGAAATCGTGCTGGAAGTGGCCGCCGACAAGGTACTGGTGCAGGTGCTTGACCAGGGACCCGGCGTGGCGCCGGCAGACCTGGACGCCATCTTCCAGCCCTTCTACCGCTCCAACCCAAGCGCCAACAATATCGACGGCCATGGTCTGGGACTGGCAATTGCGCGGCGTGTGATTGCGGCGCATGGCGGCACCATCAGGGCAAGCAACAGCACGAAGGGCGGCTTGTGTGTGACCATCGTCCTGCCCTGCAGTGCGGCGCCCTAGCCGAACGTGGAGACGTGGACGTCGTTCATGGCCAGACCGTCGAATGAGGACACATTGTGGCTGCGCCCCAGGAACAGGCCGGCGTTGCTGTACCAAAGCGTCAGACACGAGGCGCCGCTGGTCTCGATGGTATCGAGCTGCAGCTTGTCGCAAAAATCAGCTTCGGACAGGAGCGGCGCTTCGAATGCGCGTGCAGAACCGTCGGCCATCATCGAGGTACCGAAGCGCCATTGTTCATTGTAGTGTTTCAAACTGGCGTCGGCGACCAGCTTGCGGCTTTTCAGGTCCAGAACCAGTATTGACTGCGCTGCCTGCGCGGCCAGCTCCAGCGCGGCCAGCAACTCGCTGTCGTCCGCACTGACGCGTACCGCGACCGTGCGCGCACCGCAAGCGACCTGGCCCACCAGCGCAGTAGAGTCGCCGTCCTGCGGGGCCAGCCTGCCAAGAATGGGATGATCGAGCGGCTGCAGCGGCTCGTCGGTCAGGGACAGATTGATCAATTGTTTGAATCGGTTCAGCATGTAATTTCCTGTGATGGCCGCACGGGCCCGGGCCTCTGGCACGCATGCCGGATGCCGCTCTACTGATTGCCAATTGAATATCGCAAAGCGCAGCGAAGGCGTTGGCTGGATTGAAATGCGGCCGCGATGACATCGGTCGGGCGCGCGTCTGCTGCAAAAGGATGGTACTGAAATCGTCGCAATATTTAAATTATATCAACACTTTCCCGGCCTGACACCTGTTAGCGGAGAAAGTACGAACGACGTCGCGTGGAACCAACGGCCTCAGCTGCTCGGCTCAGCGCACGCCGCGGCAAGCGATTTGACCAGCGTCGCCATCTGCGTCACTGGTACCTGCGCATAACCAAGCAAAAAACCGTTCCAGCCATTGACGCGGGTCCCGATGGCGTGCGCGCTCAGCGCCGGCGCCACAATGCCTGCCGCTTGCGCCTGTGCCGACAGGCGCTTGTCATCGAGCGTCGCGTCATGCAGGCGAAAGGCCAAATGCATGCCGGCCGACCCACCGTGGACACTGCCCAGATCCCCCATCTGCATTTGCAGTGCATCGACCAGTGCATCGCGGCGCTGGCGGTACAGGCGGCGCATACGCCGCAAATGCAGGGCGAACTGGCCATCGCGCAGAAAATGGGCGAGCGCCAGCTGTTCGGCGCTGCGGCCGGCATGGGCGGAGCGCGACAACAATGCATGCAGCGGCGCGGCCAGCGCGCGCGGCACCAGCATGAAGCCGATGCGCAGCGACGGAAACATGGTCTTGCTGAAGGTGCCCAGATACACCACCGGGGTATCGGGCTCCAGGCCCTGCATCGCGGGCAGCGGTGGTCCGTCGTGGCGGAACTCGCTGTCGTAATCGTCTTCGATGATCAAGGCGCCACACGCACGGGCGTTGGCAATCAGTGCCAGGCGCCGCTCCAGGCTGAGCACACTGCCGGTGGGATACTGGTGCGACGGCGTGGTGTAGATCAGGCGCGGGCGCTGGCGCCGCCAGTCGGCTGTCGACGGATGAATGCCCTGGTCGTCGGTTGGAATGCCGATCGGCTTGAGCTGCGCGCCCTTGAAGGCGGCGTAAGCACCGCTGTAGCCGGGATTTTCAATCCACACCTTGTCGCCCGCGTCGGCAAACGCGCGCGCGCACAGGTCCAGGCTCGCTTGCGTGCCACCCGTAATGAATATCTGGTCAGCCGCGCAGTCGGCCCCGCGCGCCGCACGCAGGTGCCCTGCGATTGCTTCGCGCAATGCCGGTTCGCCTGCGGGATCGCCGTAGCCAAGACCGCCCGCACCAGCATCGCGCGCGGCCCGGTCCAGCAGGCGCCGCCACAGCGCCAAGGGAAATTCGTCCAGCGACGGCACCCCAGGCGCGAAGCCGCCGGTATGCAGTTCGGGGGCGCGCATGCCATGCAGCGCGGCAGCCCGGCGCGACAGGGCAGCCGCTGGTGGCGCCTGCACGGCAGCTGGTGCTGCGCGCAGCGGCGCCACCACCGTGCCACGCCGGTCAGGCCGGATGAAGCCTTCGGTTGCCAGCTGATCGTAGGCATACAGCACGGTATTGCGCGCCACGCCAAGCTCCTGCGCCAGCGCGCGCGTCGCATGCAGGCGTGTGCCAGCGCCCAGCGTGCCGCTGCGGATCGCGTCGCGCAAACATTCATGCAGCAGGCGCTGGCGCGGCCAGGCGCGTACCGCGTGCTTGTCGGCGTACAGTTGAAGCAGCAATGCGTAGTCCATTCGTGGCCCTAAAATTTATGATGACAATGGACCTTATGCTGGAACCATGATGGCGATTATATTACGTCCTGTCAGCGCATTGTGCGCCAACGCCGACATCGCCCAAGATGAAACGTCTTCAATCAAAGAACGGAACCCCATGACCGCAGCCCTGCCCCCATCCGACCGCACCCGCATCCGCCGCGTGGCCGACAACGCCAGCTATGAGCGCACCACCCTGCACGCCATTATCGACGACGCCTATCTGTGTCACGTCGCCTTCGCCGACAGCAGCGGCACCCACTGCATTCCCACTGCATGCTGGCGCGAAGGCGAACATTTGTATATCCATGGCTCCAACGGCGGCAGGCTGGTCAAGCTGCTGGTCAAGGGCACGCAGGCATGCGTGACGATCACCCACCTCGATGCGCTGGTGCTGGCCCGCACCGCGTTCAACCACACCATGAACTACCGCTCGGCCATGATCTATGGCAGCTTCGAAAAGGTCGAGGATGAGGCGCACCGGCGCGCGACGATGGATGTGTTCATGGACAAGATCGCCCCCGGCCGCCAGCATGAGGCGCGCCGTGGCAATGACAAGGAGTTTGCCGCCACCACGATCCTGCGCATCGCGCTCGATGAAGCGGCCTGCAAGGTGCGCAACGACGGACCGCACGATGAACCGGAAGAGATGGGCGTGGCGGCGTGGGCGGGCATTCTGCCGTTCAGGGTACAGCGTCTGGCGCCGGTGCGCGACGCCCAGTGCGATATCGCCGCGCCCCACTATGTTGCGAACTGGGTGAGCGCGGCTGCCTGATCTTGCCGCCGTGGGCGGGCGCGGCAACCGCACTCCTTATCGTATCGTCAGCCCCGGCAAAAACTCGATGCCGGTGCGCCGCACCAGCTCCGCATACTCAATCGGGCGCCCGATGCGCGCCTGCTCGGTATTTTCCAGCCAATGCGCCCATGCCCGCTGCGCCACCGGGTCGTACACCAGCTTGAACAGATAACGGGGCACCCGCACCCGATTTGGCCCAATCACTTCAGCCGATTCGTCAAACACCGGTCCGGTGATGACATACACGTCGCCACTGGCACGCATGGCGTACTTGCGGGTGGCTTTTTCGATCCCGGCCCAGGGGCCGGAGTTATTGCGCGGCGCCTGCGGCACCATGTTCGCCAGCGAAAAACTCTGCGCCATCGCTTCCGGGTTGGCCATGTTCGCCGCCGGCGCCATATGCCCGCGGGCGTACCCGCTACCCTTGTAGTCGTCGAGTGCGGCCCGCTCCGAGGCCGGCAGGCGCGCATCGGCAAAAAAACGATTACTGCGCTTTTCGCCAGCGGCGTCCTGCAGCGTCGACTTGTTGATGCGTTCTGCCACATACAGGGGCGTTCTGGTGGTACCTGAATGGAGCACCGCAAACGCGTCGTAACAGAGCGGGCGCGCCTTGGCCGGACTGCGCGCCTGGAACACCGGTACCTTGCCCCCGGCGAAAAACTGCTTACACTGGGTGAAGTCGGCTGGCGGCAGCGTCGGCAGCAATTTCGCCTGCGCGGCCCCACTTATTAAAATGAACACAAGCGCGGTAATGCGCCCAGAAAATAACCGTGGTACTGAATTGATCAAAGCTTTACTCTTCGTCTGCTGCATCAAATGATGCATTACTAATAATATTTTTTGCTAAAATGTCGGCACTAACGAACCAGAAAAGGGATTTTCCAATGAACGGAGCAGGCGGAACCAGCGGCGGTAGCGGTCAATTTTTCCTCGGCCTGATCATGATGTGCGGCGGCTTTTACCTGCTGCTCAACGGGATCGTCGTCAGTTCCAATTTCGGACTGAGCTCGCGCCTGTTCGGCATTGGCGGCGGCTACGGCGTCACTGGCGGCATGATCATGATTCCACTCATCATCGGCATCGCCATGGTGTTTTACAACGCCAAAAACTACCTGGGCTGGCTGGTGGCAATTGGCTCGTTCGGCGCCCTGGTGTTTGGCGTGATCTCGTCGGTCAGCATGAATTTGCGCACCATGTCCGCTTTCGAACTGATTTGCATCGTCACGCTGGCCTTTGGCGGCCTGGGCCTGTTCCTGAAATCGCTGCGCCCTGCGCCACAGCGCAGCACGCCGTCGCGCTGATCAGATCGGGTCCACGCCAGCTTTCAGGCGCAGGCGGGCGCGCCATTCGCCCAGGGCCGACAGGGCCGAGTGGAATTCACGCTCGATCAGGTCGGCCTCGGCAACGGTGACCACGCCGTCGAGCAAGGCCGTGGACACCGCTTCAGCCACAGCGCCCACTTCGCTCATGACGCGGCACACCGTTTGCGACAAGTCGTCGCGGGCGGCCAGTTCGGGTTTGGGAATGACGAAGGCAGCCAGGCCGTGGCGGGCCAGCATCGCATGCAGCGGCATATGCGAATCAGCAACGCCAGCCTTGTGGCAGTGTTCAACGATGATCGACACTTCTTCAAACGAGGGATAGTGCGAAGCAATAGTAGGGGAAAGTTTGTTGCGCAGTACATTGACTGAGATGCCAATGTCTTTGGCGAGCACTTCCAGCCCGCCAGGATAGCGGCGCGCCACGGTGTAAAGCGCATCATGCTGGTTCATGTCGAGGTAACGTCGCGTCATGGTAGATCTTGCCTTTTTTTACCGGTGCATGGCACCATTTATGCAGTTATTCTTATTTCAACCTTTACTAACGGCTCCAAAATGATGAAGTCCTTCAAGATTGCGCTGTTGCTCGCTTTGATGCTGCCCGTCGTCACCGACGTTGCGGTGGCGCGGCCTTCTAACTCGAGCTCGTTCAAGAGCGGATTTTCCTCTGGAAAATCCTCGTCCGCAAGTCCCAGTCGCAGTCCGTCGTCGCCGAGCCGCAGTTTTGGCTCGTTTGGCGGCCGCAGCAGCACGCCGGCGCCACCACCGAGCGCGCCGTCGGCAGCACCGGCACCTTCCCGCAGCGGCGGCTTCGGGTCCTTCGGCAGCACCGCCCCGCGCCAGGACAGCAGCGCCGCACCGCAAAAGTCGAACTCGGCCTTGTCGCAAGGCTTGAGCAAGGGCGACTCGCAAGCCAACGCCCTGCGCACCCTGGATGAACGCAAGGCCGCCGAGCAAGCCCGCAACGCGCCGCCACCCGCGCCTGTGCCCTCGCCTTCATACGGCGGCAATGGCGGCAATGGCGGCGCGCAGCCAGGCTACGGTCCGACGTCCGCGCCGATCATCATTAACAACGGCAATGGCGGCGGCGGTTTCGGCAATATTCTCACTGGTTTCCTGCTCGGCCGCGCCATGAGCCCGTCGCATGCGCAAGCCAATGGTTACCCAGGCAACGGCAATGGCAGTGGCGCCGTGGCCGCGCCCCCCGGTGGCGGCTCCTTCTTCATGTCCGTGCTGCGCACCTTCGCCTGGCTGATGATTATTGCGGTGGTGGGTTGGGCGCTCTACTTCGGCTGGAAATTCCTGCGTCGGGGCAGCGCACCGAGCTCGGCAAATTACACCTTTGATCGGAATTGAGATGGCTTGGAAGAATGTATTCAGTTATATGCGCGGCATGGCCGGCAAGCACGGCATGGATGGCAAGGCGCGCCGCGAAGATGAAGGTTTGCCGATGGGCGCCCGCATCGGCAGCGTGGTGCAAATGCAAAAAGGCTCGGTGATCCGCGCACAGACCAACGGTTCCCTGATCGCCATGCCGGCCGATGGCGACAACCGCGTGCTGGCGGTTTCGCAGATCAAGCTGAACCTCGATGGCGCCTTGTTCCGTTTCTATTTGGCCACAGGCGACCAGAATGCCGACGAAAAGTTTTTGCAAGTGTATGCCGAACCCGACGGCGATATTGCCGAGATCATGTACTGCACCCAGCTGGCGCGGGTGGTGCCGGAAACGGCGGAAGACCAGGATGCGTACACCGGTGTCGGCGGTGCCGGCCTGGGCGACCGGTCCTACACCCTGTGGCGCGAGCAGCTGGCCGATACGCTGAGCGAAGCGGAACTGAGCGCAGTATTTGGCGACAGCGACCGCATCGATTACATGCGCGATGCTGGCAACACCGACGCGGACTTTGTGCCCCCCTTCTTTGGCAAGGAAACGCGGATTGATGACGCCGGCGGCATGCAAGGCTTGAAGCAGGAAATGTATTACATGCCGTATGTGCGGGAACTGGCCGGCGGCGGACGCGAATACCTGATTATCACGACGGAAATCATCGACAGCGTCAACGGTGATACGTCGAAACGCGGTATCCATGTCGATTTTGTGATCGGGATACCGATGGAGCAAGAACGCATCGTTTTGCAATAAACGATACGAGTGAAGGCAGTTTTCTAATAATTGAAAGGGATTCTAAAATGAGCAACGCAAGTGGATGGGGACTGACCGCACGACTGATTTCGAAGCATTTCGGCGTGCTGGGTGACCGTATTTCGGAAACCATCGCCAACTTCGACCCTGAAACGGCGACCGAAGCCGACCGCGACCGCCTGGCTGATACCCTGCGCGAAACCGCGCAAGTGCTGGCCTCGGCCCGTTCGTCCTTTGAAAAAGAACATCAGGACGTGGTCAATCTGCGCAATCTGATCGAGAACGACGAGAAAGCCACCGAAAAACTGGCCGAGCGTCTGGCTGCCGGCAGCATTTCGGAAGCGACCGTGACCATGTTCTGCGACGAACTGGAAGCGAACAAGAGCCGCCTGCCGCAGGAAATCCAGGAAGAAGCCGATGCCAAGGCGTACATGGATGAACTGCAAAAAATCATCGATGCGCTGAGCCAGCAGCTGTCCGAGTTCGATGCGCAAGCCAAAAAGGCAATGCAGCAACTGGCTGCTGCCAAGGCCCAGAAAGACCTGCAGGAAATGCGCATGGAGCGTCAAGCCCAGCTGTCCGGCCTGTCCGGCATGAAAGGCAACTCGACTGCCCTGAACGCCCTGACCCGCCGGGCCCAGAAGGTCAGCAGCGAAGCCGAGGGACTGCGCATCGTGGCCGACATCGGCCAGAAGCCGCTCGACCAGAAGGCCGAACTGGACGCGATCCGCAAGTCGGTCGCTCAGGACGACAAGGCTGGCGAAACCGCGCTGGAACGCCTGAAGCGCCTGTCCGCCGCCAAAACCGCTTAAAGGAAAGCGGGCCTGGCATGCAAGTGCCGGGCCCCTGACTTTTCAGGCATCACTGCTTGTCGCACGCCACCGCACCTCCAGGTCCGGTGGCGTGTTTTTTTGCAGCAGCGCGTCGCCGATGATGCTTTCGCGCGGCGGCGCAATCGCGTAACCCTGAGCTTGCACGGGCAAACCCAGCGCGCCCGAGATCCTCACCAGCTGGCCGATGGTTTCCAGCGTTTGCACTTTGCGCACGATCAGGTTCACCTCATGCTTGTGCGCCAGCGTGATCAGGCGCGCCAGGGTGTCGTCATCGCTGACCTTGTCGGCATCGATGCGCAAGGCGGCGGGCTGCACCTGCGTCAGCAATTCGGTGGCGCGCTCGGGCGCAGTCAGGTTGAGCGCCATACGGAAACCATTGCGCTTGTAATTGTCCGTGACGTAATTGAGCAGCCAGCGCTGGTTGGGACTGACCGCTGGCAATTGCAGCACCACACGGTCAGCAGGCAAGCCCAGCGCATCAAGGATGCGGCGAAACGCGTGGCCGTGATTGATGCTCACCGCACTGAGCAAACGGTCATGCACGCTCAGGTACAAATCAGTTTGCTTGCCGTCGGCCTGACGGAAGAAATTGATGGCGTGCAGCATCCGGCACAGGCGGTCCAGTTCGACCGACTCATCATCGCTGGCGGCATGGTCCAGCTGGCGCCACAGCGAGGGGCTCTCGTCGGCCGGTTCGGCGTTGCGGGCGACGGCCTCGTAGGCGCGCAACTCGCCGCTGGCCACATCGCGCACGGGCTGGAAGGCACTGGTCAGCGTGCAATTAAAGAAGCGGCCTTCGGCCTGGCCTTGCGGGTTCAACCACAGGGTGGACGGCGCGCCTGTCGGATCGGACAAGCGTGCCAGGTAGGCGATCAAAGCGGGATAAGACACAACACACCTCGTGGGCAATGGACTGCGGCCAGTCTATGCGAGCTTCGCGCCGCGCCCAAGGAAGCATTTGCTATATCCATTCTCGAAAACATTCGTTCACGGCGCTGGCGGACGCTTCTATGATCGATTCCAGATTGAAAGGAGTCATCATGTGCCAGCTTTTGGGAATGAACAGCAGCAAGCCAGCGGGACTGGGCTTCAGCTTCGCCGGCTTTGCCGAGCGCGGCGGCCGCACGGCCGAGCACTCCGACGGCTGGGGCATCGCCTTCCATGATGCGGCCGGCTGCCACCTGATTACCGACTTGCAAGCTTCATCTGACTCGCCCCTGGCCGCCAGCATCCGCCAGGCCCCCAAGCGGGCGCGCAATGTGGTGGCGCATATCCGCAAGGCCACCCAGGGCCGCACTACGCCCGAGAACAGCCACCCGTTCACACGTACGCTGTGGGGCAAAACCTGGTCGTTTGCGCACAATGGCGACCTGAAGGAGTATTACCCGGTCCACACGCCCCACTACAGCGCGCTGGGCGAAACCGACAGCGAACGCGCCTTTTGCCACTTGCTGTCGGCCTTGCTGCAGCGCTATCCGCGCGGCGCACCCGCCCGTTCGGACCTGTTTGCCGCCGTGGCCGACATCGCCAGCGAGATTGCCAGCTACGGCAGCTTCAACTTCATATTGTCGGACGGCGAGCTGTTCTTCGCCCACTGCTCCACTGCCCTGCACTACGTGGTGCGCGAATACCCTTTCCGCGATGCGCGCTTGATCGATTGCGATCTGGCCATCAATTTCAGCCAGCACAACCATCTGGACGACCGCATGGCCGTCATCGCCACCGCACCGCTGACCACCGGCGAAGCGTGGCTGGCCTTCCAGCGAGGCGAACTGAAAATGTTTGTGCACGGCGCGCCCTATACCCTGGGCAATGAACCGATTTCCGCTTTCAGCGGCCTACCCATCAGCTACTAAGCTGTCACACAAGGACTTACCATGGCCATCACGCAAATTAATGTACGCAACCAGTTCCGCGGCATCATCAAGGAAATCATCACCGGGTCGGTCGTGTCGGAGGTCGATGTCGAGACTGCGCACGGCATCGTGACCTCCGTCATCACCACACGCTCAATCAACGACCTGGACCTCAAAGTGGGCAGCGAAGTCGTTGCCCTGGTCAAGTCCACCGAGGTCTCGATCGCCAAGCTCTGACAGCGGCTATTGCTTGACCCCAGCCAGCAGCGCATCGTAGCGGCGCTGCATTTCTTCGGGTGACAGCACTTCGATGCTGTGGCCAATGTTCCAGCGGTGTCCGAAGGGGTCGCGCACCACCCCGCCGCGCTCGCCGTAGAATTCATCCTGGGGCGGGCGCTCCACGGTGCCGCCTGCGTCGACAGCGCGCGCGATGACGGCGTCGGCATTATCCACATGCAGATGGATGCTGACCGCCGTGCCGCCCAGCGCCAGCGGCGAACGGATGCCGCACTCAGGAAATTCGTCCGAGATCATCAGCGTGACCGGCCCGAAATCAAGTTCGGCATGCCCGATGCGCCCGCCCGGCTCCACCAGGCGGAATTTTTCGGTCGCGCCAAATGCCTTGCCATAGTAGTCAATCGCCTTGCCCGCGTCGTTGACGCACAGGTAGGCAAACAGTTCATGAATCATGTCATTCTCCTTGCTGAGGGAGCTTGCACTGTAGCGCGCCGCGTCGCCGGCGTATTGAATAAATTTGACCTAGCGTAGCACCAGGTGATTCGCCTCGACCGGGTCCAGCTGCACATACTGGCGCGGCGTGACGCCGGCAAACGCACGAAATTCCCTGTGCATATGGGCCTGGTCGCTATAGCCGGCGTCTTGGGCCAGCGCGCCCAGCGCTACGCCGGGCTGCTGGCGCAAACGCGCCAGCACGGTTCGAAAACGCATCAGCCGGGCATAGCGTTTCGGGCTCATACCGGTTGCCTCGCGAAACAGGGCAATGAAACCGCGATGGCTGTAGCGGCTGTCGCGCACCAGGGTGTCGATGCGGGTGAGCTGGCCCGGCTGCGACAGCAGTTGCGCCACTGCGGGATGCATGGCGCGGATGCGCGGCAAGCGCTCGGCCAGCAGGCACTCGAGCACCCGCAATTGCGCCAGCGGCGTGCCTGCCTGGGCGATCCGGTCGAGCGCGCTGCGGCCTGCCGCGCCCCAAAGTTCCGACAAGGGCGTATGGCGCTCGGCCAGCTCGGCCGCGCTCACGCCAAACAGGCTCATGGCCGCGCCCGGCAGCAGCTGGACACCAATGGCACTGACGGCCAGGCCACTTTCCTTGACGTAAAAACTCGCTCTGGGGCCGCCCACGACCGGCTCGCGCGCAACAGCGCCATGCTGGTCGTTTGCGCTGTCGAACACCTTGAGCGGCGCGCCCGCCAGCCGAAACACCAGATGCATCTGCCCGGTTGGCAAGATGTGTTCGCGGCCCACCTGGGCATCGGCCGGCGTGTCGGCATACCAGAGTTGCTTGACGAACGGCGTCAGCGCAGGCGCGGGCAGGAGCAAGGTCATACGCCCAAGCATTCAGCCAAAGCGGGGCAATCGCCTATACTGCCGATTCTTTTCGAACCGCATTTTTCCATGACGAAAGCATTTCAATCCGGCCTGGTGGTAGGCAAGTTTTGCCCCCTGCACCGCGGTCACATGCTGGTGATCGAGCGCGCGATCGCGGCCTGTGACGAAGTCATCGTTCTCAGTTACACCAATCCCGCATTCGCCGATTGCGACGCGCCGACGCGCCTGCACTGGCTGCGTACCTTGTACCCACAGGTGCAAGCAGTGGTGCTGGACGACGGCGTGCTCGCGCAACTGTGCGCCGAACAGGGCATCAGTCCGGCACCGGTACTCCCGCCGAACGATGCGCCCGATGCCGTGCAGCGCGATTTCGTCGCCTGGATTTGCGTCGCTTTACTGGGAAAAACCGTCGATGCAGTGTTTTCCAGCGAAGACTACGGCGATGGCTTCGCGGCTGCCTTGAGCGCCTATTTTACCCGTCACGGCATGTCGCGTCCCCCGGTGCAACATGTGTGTGTCGATCAGGCACGTCGGCAGATTCCCACCTCGGGCACCGCCATTCGGGCCTGCCCCCACGCGCACCGTGACGATTTGCACCCGCTGGTGTACGCCAGTTTTGTGCGCCGGATTTGCCTGCTGGGCGGCGAGTCGACCGGCAAGACCACACTGGCTGCGGCACTGGCGGCGCAGCTGCACACCACATGGGTGCCGGAATTCGGGCGCGAACTTTGGGTGGCGCAAGCAGGCGAACTGGCCTTCGACGATTTGCTGCGCGTAGCCCGCACTCAGATCGCACGCGAAGATGAGATGGCCCAGCACGCCCGTGAATGGCTGGTGTGCGATACCTCGCCGCTGACTACCCGGTGCTACAGCATGGCCATGTTCGCCCGCGTCGATCCGGTCTTGCTGGCACTGTCTGCGCGCCCCTATGCCTATACGTTTGTGTGCGCCCCGGATTTCGATTTTGTCCAGGATGGCACGCGGCAAGACCCGGCTTTCCGGCTGCGCCAGCATGCATGGCATCTGGACACGCTGCGCGCGGCAGGCCTTGCCTACATAGTGCTGTCCGGATCCGTTGCGGAGCGCCTGGCGCAGATTGGCGCCGTACTGCAACGCTGAATAGGAACTGAACTGTCGCGCGCGCAGCGCATCCAACTCCAGTTAGCTGCTCCGGAGACCGCCATGCACCAGGTCCGCACCGTGTTTGCTGCCCTCATCCTATGCACGCTGCATGTGCTTGCCCTCGCACAGCCTGATCAGCCTGTTCAAATTCTGGAACTGGGTCCGCCTGCCACTGCCCCGGCTGACACGAGCGGCAACGTGCAATTCATCGGCACGGCAACCGTGCTGATCCGTTACCAGGGTTTCACGATCTTGACCGATCCCAATTTTCTGCACAAGGGCGACCATGTCCACCTGGGCTATGGCCTGCATGCCGAGCGCCTGACCAACCCGGCGCTCGAACTGGCGCAATTGCCGCCACTGGATCTGGTGATCCTGTCACACATACACGAAGACCATTTTGACCGTGTGGTCCAGGCCAGCTTGCCGCGTGACGTGCCCATCGTCAGCACGCAAGATGCGGTGGCAAAACTACAGGCGCTGGGCTTTCGCAAAGCCATCTCTCTGGCAACATGGGAAGCACTGGAATTGCGCCGCGGCCAGGCCCGCCTGAGCGTCAGCGCCATGCCCGGGCAGCATGGTCCCGGCCTGGCCAATGCCCTGCTGCCCTCGGTCATGGGGTCGATGCTGGACTTTGCGGCCTTGCCCGGCCAACCGCGCTACCGCATGTACATCAGTGGCGATACGCTGATTCATGACGCCATCCGTCTCATCCCGCACCGGTATCCCGATATCGACCTGGCCTTGCTGCACCTGGGCGGCACCCGCATCCTCAAAATGCTCAAGGTCACCATGGATGGCAAGGATGGCGTACAGATGCTGCGCATTATCGCGCCGGCACGGGCGATACCCATCCATTTTGATGACTACGATGTCTTCAAGTCACCCCTGTCCGACTTTGAACACGAAGTCCACGCTGCCGGTCTGGACGGCAAGATCGTCTACCTGAAACGGGGCGAACGTTATCAGTTTGCCCCTGCAGCGGGCCCTGCACCACCTGAGTGAATCGGGCATGGTGTTGTGAATTCGCCCTAGCAGCACGGGAAAGCAGGTGTGTGCCGCGCCGGGACGCCAGCGATAGGCTACCATTGAGAAAAGGCTTGCAGCACGACAATACTTTTCCTTCAATGATACGGATGCAATGAGCGCGCTTCGATCAATTTTTGCCGCACTTAAACGCGTTGGCCACTCTCCCGGCACCTTGCTGCTGCTGGGCGCCCTGATTTGCCTGTTGAGCACTACCCCAGCCGGGGCAGCCGTGGTGTTCCGCGGTTCCGCCACCGGCATCAATACCGGGCTGCCCACCAATGGCACCGCCGGCGCGCTGACCATCACCCGCCCGGTGGCCGCCAAGCCGGGCATGGTGATGATCGTCTCGATTGCCGCCCGCCCCAGCGCAATGACCTGGACCGCGCCGGCAGGCGGCACCTGGACCCAGCTGTCGGTGTCGAGCGAACAGCCCAACGGCGGCGTCAGCACCTCGCCCGGCGGCATGACCCTGCGCACGTATTACCGTATTGTCGGCTTGAACGAGCCAACCAGTTACACCTGGACATTTGCCAACAGTTACCGCCAAGGCGGCACCGCCGTGGCCGGCATGATGGTGTTCTCGGGGATCGATACCGGCAGCAACCCGCTGGCAGGCACGCCAACCTCCGTGCTCACGGCATCAGGCACCACGTTCCAGACTGCGCCGGTGATCACCAATGCCGCCAACGCCATGATGATCTCGGTGCTGAGCGTGCTATCGGCGGACAGCTTCAACACGCCAGTCTTCGTCAACTCGACCAATTGCACCAACAGCGGCGCCTCGGCCATCACCGACGTGCTGGACGTGCGCTCGCCGACCGCCGCCAATGCCACCGGCACCACGGTGGAAATGTCGTACTTCACCCAGGCCAACATCGGGACGTCCTGCGCCACCCGTGCCACCATTACCAACAGCGGCTCGTCCGACAATGGCGTGGCGCACCTGATGGCCCTGCGTCCCTCACAGCGCGACTTGACGCTCGACAAGACCCGCAGCGCCCCGCTCTCGCCCGGCGGCACCGCCACCTATACCCTCACAGCCAACAACGAAGGCACGCTGTCCGAACCCGGGCCGCTGGCCATTGTCGACACCTTGCCTGCCGGCTTGACGTACACGGGCTACTCCGGCAATGGCTGGAGCTGCACCTACATTGGCCAGGTGGTCACCTGCACCCGCACTGGCGCACTGGCTGCCGGCCAGTCGGCCCCGCCAGTGCAAATCAACGTCAGCGTGGCAGCCGGTCTGAGCGGCGTCATTACCAACAGCGCCATCGTGTCCGGCACCGGCGGCGACGGCAATTCCGATAACGACACGGCCACCGAAACCTACGTCATCCTGCCCCAGCCTTACGCCTACTACCCGATGGACGAAGCGGGCAATGCCACCAGCTTTGCCAATACCGGCGCGGTGACGTCCACCCCCGCCACGGCCCTGGGCTCGACCAGGGCCTCGGGCAATCCGCCCGCTACGGTCGGGGCAGCGCTCACCGGCACGCCGGGTACCTGCGGCGCCGCCAACAACCCCGCGGCGGCTGGTTCCGAAATCAGTACCGGGATCGACGTCAACGCCATTGGCGCCAACGCCGGCAGTATCGCGTTCTGGTATGCCAGCAGCAGCCCATGGGCGGACGGCAATGCGCGGACTTTATTGGATGCATCGCTCGACGGCGGCAGCGCCGCCAACGACCGCCACTTCATGCTGGCCAAGGACGACTCCGGGCGGCTGGTGTTTTCGCTCAAGGACAGTGCCGGTGTGGTTAGTACCGCGACCTCGGTGGCCTACGGCTTTGGCGCAAATACCTGGCATCACATCGTCGTCACCTGGAACCTGCCGGGCGACAACCTCAGCATCTACCTCGACGGTGACCAGGTGCCGATCGCCACCTCGGCCACGAACGTCAACGGCGCGCTCGGCGCGCTCGATACCTTATATCTGGGCGGCCAGCGCACCACCCTGGTCACCGGTGCGCCCACGGCCTATACGGCCAATTCGGCCAACGGCTATCTGGACGAGGTACGCATCTACAACCGCGCCCTGGTGCCGCTGGAAGTGGAAGGCGTAGCCGACCTGATCCATGCCTGTGGCGCCACCGTCGACCATTACGAATTGGTGGTGCCGTCCAGCGCCAGCGCCTGCACGCCCTTGCCCGCCATTCAGGTGTACGCCTGCGCCGGACCTGCTGCCGCTACGGCCTGCAGCGGCAATTTGCAGGCCGTCGTCAATGGCCGCAGCGTGGGCTTGAGCACCACTGGCGGCACACTGGGCAACAGCGCCCCCGCCTTTGATGCCATCGGCCAGGCCAATACCACGCTCGATTATCCAGCCGGGGGCAACGCCACCATTACCCTGGCCATCGGGTCGGGCGCCCTGCCCGCCCCCACCGCGCTCAATCCCGCCCGCTGCTGCCCCAATGGCAGCAGCTGCACCAATGCCAGTAGCTGCAGCACCGTCATCAGCGTCTGTTCGGTGGCGGCCGCCAACTTTGCCGTGGTCGACAGCTACTACGCGGACAAGAGCTACGACAGCGCCGCAGATCACAAAATTTATACCAAACTAGCTGGTTGGAATGAGACAACCGGCGCTGCCGACGCCAGCGGCAGCCGCTTCAAGCTCGACGTGGTCGCCCTCAAGACGGCTGGCAGCACGGAAACAGGGTATGTGGGCGGGCCCGTCGCCAAGACGGTCAGGATGGAGTTGATTGACGACAGCATCGGCACCGCCTGCAACAGCACTGCGGCAACTTGTTCGGCATGCGCCAAGCCGGTCGTGGCCACCGTCAATCCCGTCACCTTCATCAAGACCGACGCCGGCTACCAGAACGACGTGACGGTGGCGCTGTCAAACACCGATGCCTATCAGCGCTTGATAGCGCGCATTACCGATACCAGCGTCACGCCAACGGTGACGGCCTGCTCGGCCGACGCCTTCGCATTGCGTCCAGGCGCGGTCCAGCTGACCACCAACGCCACCGCCGCCGGCAGCCCGCTCGCAACGGCCACGCCTGCCATCAAGGCGGGCACCGCTTTTACCTTGTTTGCCCGCACTGCTTACGGCAGCAACTACACGGGTACGCTCACGCTCGATACCAGCATGCTGAGCGCGCAGGACGCTAGTCAAACCACGGTGCAGGGGGGCGGGACGGTCGGCACTCTGGCGCCGGCCACGCTAACGGCCAACCCCTCGCCCGCGCCGACTGGCAATGCGCTGTACACGGAGGTCGGGTACCTCTATCTGAGCGCGGGCGCCTGGCGTGATCAGACTTACACCGCAGTCGATCAGAACGGCGACTGCCACGCCAGCAGTTTCAGCACGGTGAAAAGCAACGGCCGCTATGGCTGCTGGATCGGCACTGAGGCGAACTTTTCATTGGGACGCTTCATTCCGGATCACTTCGTCACCACGCTGGTGCCGGGCAGCGGCAGCTTCAGCTATTCGGCCCAACCGTTCAAAACCGTGACGGTCAGCGCAGTCAATGCGTCCGGCGCGCTGAGCGCTAACTACAAGGGCATTTTTGCCGCCAGCGTGGATCTGGCCGATGCCAACAGCGGCGCCAACCAAAGCGCGGCACTGGGCAAGCTGAGCGTGGGCGGTGTGGTGGGAGCGCCTGTGCCTGCGAGCAAATTTGTCAATGGCGTTGCCACCCTGGATGGCACGGTGAGTGCCGACGCGGTGATGTACACTTTCAACGCGCGCCAAACCTTGCCGCTGGAGACGCGTGCCGGTTCGGCGCCCCTGCAATTGCGCGCTACGACTGGCGCTGACAGTTTGAGCTCCATCGGCTTCGAAAGTGCCGCCGTGACGCCGATTTATTCGGGCAGGGTTCAGGTCGCCAACGTGTACGGCTCGGCCTTGCTACCGCTGTCGGTGCCGGTCACCACCCAGTATTACACGTCACAGGGCTGGGTGACCAACACGGCCGATGGCGGCGCCAGCGGCACGCATCTGCTCGCACCGCCTGCAATGGCGATGAGCGGGGGCATCAGCAGCGCCGCCAACTGCCCGCTGACAGGCTGCGGCGCGGGCTCCGACTTCACCGGCGGCGTGCTGGACTTGCGCATGGTGCCACCTGGTACCGGTGGCTATGTCGATCTGGTGCTCAATGTACCTTCCTGGCTGGAATACCCCTGGACCACCGCTGCAGCCAATGACCCGCGCGCACGCGTCACCTTCGGCGTCTACAAGGGAAAGAACCGGGTAATCTACCGGCGTGAACGCTATTAGCGCCAGCGCTTAACAAGGACCACTGGCATTGCACATGACCTGCGTACTTAGCTGGCGCTCAACATAGTCGGCACTGGCCGACGTCGTATTGGGACAGCGCCCAAGATTGGGCTCATTGCACGCGGTGGCAATCAGCCGGTAGCTGATCAGCGCCGCGCCATCGGTGTACGGCGTGGGCTCGCATTCCACGCTCACGGTAAAGCCATTGTAGGCAGCCAGGTCGCCGCCAGCGCCGGTACTCAGATCGACACGGGCATTTCCGGTCTGGCAATTGCCGGTGCCAAAGGCCGAGGGGGCCGATACCACCCGCGCGATCCCCCAGTCCATGCCCGAGCGCGCCACCTGCAAGGCGCGGCTGCCTTGCACGTCAAGCGCGATGCCGGTCTGCTGGGTCGCGCTGATCGATACCGCATAGGCGGCTAGTCCGGCCAGAATCACCAGAATGAAAATGGCAGCGACGGCGGCCATGCCGCTCTGGTTTGGTTTAGGGGACATTATCGATATGCACCTGATGATGTAGCGTCACGGTTTCATTGCCGCGCGTAATGGCCAGTCTGAGCGTGACGATGCCGTTACTGGCAGTCACTCCAGGCAAATAGGAAAAACTGCAAGCGCTCACATTGTCGGCTAGCACATTACTGCTGCGGTTGGTTCCGGTGGGCGCCGTGGCGGGGGCACTGGCGCCCCAGTCGCCGCTGCCGGTCGCATAGTTGCTGTAGATGCGCAGCGTGCCACTGCCGTCGCCATTGCTGGTGCCAATGTTTTCGCAGGCCAGCGTCACCGGCCCGCTGGCCGGGACCAGATGAAAGCGATGCCCCGGCGAATCGAAAGGAAACTTGCGCGCCGCCATCGTTACCGTGCTGCTGGTGATAGAGGTTACCGCGCTGCGGTTGCAGCCTTCATAGGCATCAGCGCCCGACGGCGCCAGCGCGCAGCCTGACGTTGAGCGCTGCCCCGTATTGAACACCACCACCGACTGGCCGCTGCCCGCCGCCAGTGATGGACCCAAATAATCGAAGCTGGTGTCGGCCTGGGTAAAGTCGAGCAGGTCGCCGGATTCGGTCCGGTAGCGTCCCCCATTCACCGTCGGGATGAATTCAAGGAAGCGATTGGCCCCACCAACGCGCACGCTGTTTGGCAGCGCCAGGCGCAGCTCGCGCGCCAGGCGCCGGATCGACACATCGGCAATATCGGAAATTTGGGCGCGCCGTGCCACCGCCAGATACGCCTGGGTCGGTCCCGCAATAAACTGGGCAGCGACGGTGGCCAGCACGCCGATGATGACCATCACGACGACCAATTCGAGCAAAGTGAATCCTTTACCCTTAGTCATCATTGAACCTGTATCCATGCAATTGGTAAGTGGTGCCAGCGGCGCTCACGCTCACCGTCACGCGCAGGCAAGGCGCGCCATTGCCCTTGGCTGTCACGTTGGTCGAGGTCACGCTGACCGCTACGTTATAGCCACCCAGACCGGCCACAGGCGTGGCCAGGTCGTCCAGCGCAAAGACGCCGTTGCTGGTGTAGCCTGCGTAATCGCCCACATTATCAAAGCGCGCCCGGTCGCAAGTGCCGGGACAGACCGCCGCGTAACCGCCCTCCGGATTCGAAAACGGCTTGAGCAAGATTTCTTCGAGCATCGATTCGGCCACCAGCATGGCTTGCTTGGGCGCGATCGGGTCGGCACTGGCCCCGGCGGTGATGGAGAGCGTGCGCAACACCGCCGCCAGGGCAATGGCGACAATAACGATGAACACGATCATCTCGATGAGCGTGAACCCGGCGCGCCTGCGCTGCGTGGTGCTAGCGCACATAACCAGTCAAGGCATCGACGGTCAGCGTGCGGGTGGTCGAGCCGCTGACGGTATACACAAACGTGTTGGGGCTGGCAGTCGCCACGCCAAGCGGACTGAAGACCAGCGTGTCGGGGCCGGTCAGCGTGGTGCTGCCTGCGCGCGGCGCAATCTGCGACGTGCTCGTACCTGGCAGAATCAACGGCCGCGCGGCACTGAGCGGCAAGGGGGCCCCCGCCGTCATATTCTCCGGGACGTCGGTGGCGATCAAGAAGTTCAACGCGTTCCCTGTGCGGGTGACCTGGACATTGCGGCGTTGCGCAATGGCCGCCTTGCGCGCGAACGACAAGGTGGCCGCAACCTGGTCTCGGTAACCGGCCTCGTCGAAATTATTCGAACTCATGCGGGGATAGGCAGCGGCAGCCAGAATGCCGGTGATCAAAATCACAACGATCAATTCGACCATCGTGAAACCCGCCTGCTGCGGGTCGCGGTTCGATAGCAAGGTAGCAAGGCCGATTTTCTTCACTAGGCGCTGCGCGGTTGCCCGCTCCTGTTGAATGATGCGATGACGATAGGTCCGTCTCTATTGTCAGGTAGCACGATTTACTTGGCAATAGCTAGCCCGTTACAAGGCGCAGATCCGGGTCATTTTCGAACAGGCCGGCCAGCCACGTTGCAAAAGCGCCCAACTTGGGCGTGGCCATACGGCCCTTCGGGTACAGCAGCGATACCGGCATTTCGGTCAATTGCACAGCCGTCAAGACCGGCAGCAGACTGCCATCGGCCAGATGGGGCCGCGCCTGATAGGTGGCCAGTTGCGCCAGGCCCAGGCCCTGCACCGCGCAACTGAGATTGGCGTCGGCATCGCTCACGGCCACCGGTCCCGGCAAACTGAATTTCCCGCTGCGCGTGCCGGCCTGCCACTCCCATTCAAACGGGCGCCCGGTCCGACCCGAAAAATGCACCACGCCCACATGGCCATCGAGGGTGTCCGGCGACTGCGGCGCGCCATGCGCTGCCAGATAGGCAGGCGCCGCACAGGCCACAAAGCGCATCGTGCCCATCCGCCGCGCCACCAGGCTGGAATCGGCAAGTTGCCCGACACGCAGGGCGCAATCGATCCCCTCCTGCGTCAGATCCACCAGGCGGTCGCTGGTGCTGACAGCCAGCTCGACGTCCGGACAGCGGCGATGAAATTCGGCCAGGCGCGGGATGACCAGATGCCGTCCCAGCGCCCCCGGCAACTCCACCCGCAGCTTGCCTCTGGGACGAGCCGCATCGGCACTGCGAAACGCCATTTCCGAGGCCTCGATGGCGCCCAGAATTTCCAGGCATTGCTGGTAATACTGAGCGCCGTCCGGCGTGACTGACAAGCGGCGCGTGGTGCGTTGCAATAGCTGAGTGCCAAGATAGGCTTCCAGATTCTGGATGGTGGCCGTGAGCGAAGCACGCGGCAATTGCAGAATTTCGGCCGCTTTGGAAAAGCTGTTCGCTTCCACAATGCGCACAAAGGTATGCATGGCCTTGACCTTGTCCACGACGCCCCTCCTCGATTGTTCATATAATGTGAAAAGTGTATGGTGATTATGCACTAATTATCTTTACGCGGGCCTGACATACACTGGCATTAACGCATCACCACTTACCTACTAAGGAACAATATGTCCGCGCACACTGCCACTGAACCCGATATTTCGCCCAGCATGGTCTTGCTGCTGGCCACATCCTGTGGCCTGATCGTGGCCAATCTGTATTACGCGCAAACCCTCGCCGGCCCCATCAGCGCGGCAACCGGCCTGTCGGCGCAGGCTGCCGGTCTGGTGGTGACACTGACCCAGATCGGTTACGCGCTGGGTTTGCTGTTCTTTGTGCCGCTGGGCGATTTGCTGGAAAACCGCCGCCTGGTGGTCGGCGCGCTGGTATTCACCTCCGCCGCCCTGATGGCAGCGGCGCTGTCGACCACGGGCTGGGCGTTTCTGGCGGCTGCCCTGGCCATCGGGCTGGGCTCGGTAGCGGCGCAGCTGCTGGTGCCGTTCGCCGCCCACCTCTCGCACGAAGCCACGCGCGGCCAGACGGTCGGGCGCGTGGTCAGTGGCCTGCTGCTGGGCATCATGCTGGCCCGCCCTGCCGCCAGCCTGATTGCCGACGCCAGCAGCTGGCATGTGGTGTTTGGTGGCGCCTCGGTGCTGATCCTGCTGCTGGCAGTGCTGCTGCGCGTAAAGTTGCCGACCCGCGTGCCGCACAATCCGCCGCCTTACGGCCGTCTGATTGCCTCACTCGGCCACTTGATTGTGACCACGCCAGTGCTGCGCCGCCGCGCCGCCTACCAGTTCTGCCTGTTTGGCTGCTTCAGCCTGTTCTGGACCGTCGCGCCCATGATGTTGTCCGGCCCCGAATTCAAGCTGTCGCAAACTGCCATCGCCATCTTCGCCCTGGTCGGCATGGCCGGTGCCGTGGCCTCCCCGATTGCCGGCCGCCTGGCTGACCGTGGGCACACCTTGCCCGCAACGGCTGTCGCGCTGCTGCTGGGAATTGGCGGCTTTGTGCTGCCGCTGACGGTGTCCGGCAGCGGTCCCGTTGCACTGGGCATGCTGGCAGTGGCATCGATCGTGCTGGACATGGGTGTGGCGGCGAGTCTGGTACTGGGCCAGCGTGCCATCTTCGCCCTGGCGCCGGAAGTGCGCAGCCGCTTGAACGGCATCTACCTGGCTACGTTCTTTGCCGGTGGCGCGATCGGCTCGGCACTGGGCGGCTGGATGTTTGCCCGCTATGGCTGGCACGCCGCCTTGCTGACCGGGCTGGCCTTCCCGCTGGCAGGGTTTGCTTATTGGCTGACGGAATATGCGGGACAGTCGGCTGCGGCCAAGGCAGACACGCCAGTGTAATTGCGGGCCGGCCCATCGGGTCGGCCTTACTTCAGGTATAACAGTTCGTCAGCATGATCGCAGAAGTATTGCGTGAGATATTCCAGCCGGTCGAGGTCGCCGGAAAACGCATGCTGACCTTCCTGCGCCGCAGTGAACCAATGCTCGAGGTCATCCGGGTAGGCGCGGAAGGCGGCCATTTGTGTGCGCAAGGAATCGGCTTCCGCCACCAGCCCCACCTCGGTAAAACCAGCGACAATTGCAGCGAACTGCTCGTCGCTCACGTTTT
Source organism: Massilia sp. CF038 (assembly GCF_900129765.1). GTDB lineage: Bacteria > Pseudomonadota > Gammaproteobacteria > Burkholderiales > Burkholderiaceae_D > Telluria_A. Next base: position 1,538,517 of record NZ_FQWU01000001.1, on the reverse strand, counting down.
CAAAAGCGCCCCAGCCATTGAACTGGCATTGCGCTTCCCAGTCGAACAGATACGCCAGCAGCAGGTAGCCATGCGGAATATCGGCAACAGGCAAGCCTGCACGCAGAATCAGCGGCGCCAGCGCGCTGAAGGTATCGAGAATGGTCGGCCCATGGTCGATCGTCCAGAATGTCAGTGGCAATTTCTTGTGCGGGAAGACGCTGGCTGCCTTCTGCAGCAGCGGCACCATCGCTGGCGGAATCTGTTTCATAGATAAAAGGCCTCCTCCGCTGGCGCCACAACCAGGCCAATTTTCTCAAGCAGGTAGCCGACGCCTGCGGCGGGTAACACATAGGCATAGCCGACGATCACACAGTAAAAGCCGAGTAGCATCGATATGGCAAATTCAGGCACCAGCGAAGCCCAGTCATGGGTGCTGAAGACTGTGCGTATCGAAAACAAGGCAAATACGAGAACGATGATCACGAGCGCCATCAGGAATGGCGCGAACAGCCACCATTTATGAAACGAATCGAACGTCGAGCGCCAGCTGATGTAGAGCAGGATCCCAATCGTGACAAGCAACGGTATGGCACCCACCGCCATCGAGACCTGGATGAATTCGCCCATTTCACTCCGCCCCCCCAGTTGCCCCAGAACGAAGGCGGCCAGGGCTGCAATGAAGGGCAGGAACAGCATCGTGCGCAGGTAGTTTATCTTTTTCATGGACCAGGAAACGAAATAGCTTTCTTCACTCAATGTCAGGCGAGAGTGTGTGCGCCAAGTATGAGGCCTTGTGGTGTATTGATCAATCGACTATATTTTCCAAACCACGAACACACGAAGGAAAACCTTGGAACTTCGCAACGCCACGGCCGCTGATGCACCGGCCATTGCCGCCATCTATAACCACTACATTCTGAACACCACCATCAGTTTCGAGGAAGAGCCGGTCACGGCGCCTGTGATCGCAGCCCGCATCGCCGAAGTCCAGGCCGCCGGACTGCCCTGGCTGGTCGCGCTCATGAATGGCGAACTGGTCGCTTACGCCTACGCCACAAAATGGCGCGTGCGCGCCGCCTACCGTTTTTCGGTGGAAAGCTCTGTATATGTCGCGCAGAACCGCGCTCGCACCGGGCTGGGCAAGGCGCTCTACCGGGTGCTGATCGAACGCTTGCGCACAGCGGGCGTGCATTTGGTGATCGGCGGGATTGCACTGCCCAACGAACCGAGCGTGGCTCTGCACGAAGCGATGGGCTACGTGAAAGCGGCCCACTTTACCGAAGTGGGCCGCAAATTTGATCGCTGGATCGATGTCGGTTACTGGCAGTTGAAGCTGGGCGACTAGAAGGTTTCCCAGTCGTCGGTGGCCGCCACCAGGGCTTTTCTGACTGGCCGTGTCGCAGCCGGCGCCAGCGGACGCGCACGGGGCGGCGGTGGCGCGCTCACTTCCTGGTCAAGCCGGAAGGTACTGACCACGCCCGCCAGATTGGCTGCCTGCTCCTGCAGCGATGCTGCCGCCGCGGCCGCCTCTTCCACCAGCGCCGCATTCTGCTGAGTCACCTGGTCCATCTGGGTGACCGCGGTATTGATCTGATCAATGCCGCTGCTCTGCTCGCGCGTGGCCATGCTGATCTCGCCCATGATGTCGGTCACGCGCTGAATGCTGGTCACAATGTCGCCCATGGTGGCGCCGGCGTCATTCACCAGGCGGCTGCCTGCATCAACCTGGCTGACCGAATCGTCGATCAGCTTCTTGACTTCCTTGGCGGCCGCTGCCGAGCGCTGCGCCAGGCTGCGCACCTCCGCTGCCACCACCGCAAAGCCGCGTCCCTGGTCGCCCGCGCGTGCAGCTTCCACCGCGGCATTCAGGGCCAGGATATTGGTCTGGAAGGCAATGCCGTCGATCACACCAATGATGTCCACAATCTTGTTGGATGAGGCGTTAATCGCGCTCATCGTGTCGACCACCTGGCTCACCACGGTGCCGCCTTTGACGGCCACGACGGAGGCCGATTGCGCCAGCTGGTTGGCCTGCTGTGCATTTTCCATGTTCTGGCGCACAGTCGAGGTCAGTTCCTCCATCGATGCAGCGGTCTCTTCAAGCGAACTGGCTTGTTCTTCCGTGCGCGCCGACAGGTCGAAGTTACCGGTCGAAATTTCCGCCGAGGCTAGCGCAATGGTATTGGTGCCGGTGCGTACCTGTCCGACGATCTTGACCAGATTGCCATTCATGGCTTGCAAGGCGGTGAGCAGCTGGCCGGTTTCGTCGCTGCGGTCCACCTCGATGCGACTGGTCAGGTCGCCGCCAGCGACCGTTTGCGCCACCGTCACCGCTTGCCGGATCGGGCCGCTGATACTGTCCGAGATATACACGGCCACCGCGATGGCAACAATGGCCGCCAGCAGGGCCGAGATCAGCATGGTTCGCCGTGCTGCCGTGGCCGTCTCGACACTGGACTTGACCTGGCCAACGGCGATGTCGTCATTGAGTTTCTTGATCTGGTCCAGCCCCGCCTCGGCCTTGAGGAACAGTGGCCGCGATGCGTTGTATTCTTTATAGAAGGTGACGAACAAGGCCTTCTGCGTCGCTTCGTCATTGTTTTTCACCATGGCCGCCATGGCCGCGCCCACCCTGGCTTCGACGGCTTTCCAGGCATTCCAGTCGAGCACGAACTGCTTCCACATTGTTGCTTCTTCAGCCGTTTGCGGCAGCGGTTCGTACTGCTTCCAACCTTGTTCAATCGACGCCCAGCCGCGGGTGCGCTGGCGCAGCGCTTCGTCGAACCGGCCCGGCGTCTCGTAATCGTTTTCCGCAATGGCTGCAGTCAGGTCACCTGCGGCAACCGCCGTCTGCCCTTCACTAATGACCAGCAAGCCCTGAATGGACGGCAGCCGCACCACGCCAATTTCATCGACCGCCGCGCTGACGTGGTTGATGCCAAGGTAGCCGCTGAGGCCGATGACCACAAGCGCGGTCAACATCACCGCCATCAGCACCGCAAGTTTCCACTTGATGAGCAAGTTCTTGAACATGTTTCCCCCGTACGGTGGCAGACAAGATGACAGGCGGCAATGCCGGCTGGCCTATTGTGCCTACGAACGAATTCAAGCGCAACGACCGTCCCAATCATGCAACATGCGGCGCATGCGTGCGCCGCATGCATCCACACTATGGTTGCTTTTTCCAGTGCGTCATCAAGTCGCGCAAGGCTTGCGGCTTGTTGATGGGATTGCCCAGGTCATTCAGGGTCTTGCTGTTGATTCCGTGGCAGCTGGAGCAGGTGCGGATTTCTCCGGGCGCGAAACTGGCCCAGATCCGCTCGCGCACCACCGGCTTGCCGCTTGGGCTGGTCATTTGCCAGCTCAGCGCGCGGCCGGCCGGCACAAACGCGGCCATTGAACCATCGTTGGCAATCTTCACGCTGCCAGGTGGCCCGCCCGGATTGGGCAAGTTCTGCGCCATCAGATTTGGTTGCATGGGGGCGTTGTGGATTGGCTTGGCGTACACCCTGCGGCCCGGATTGGTGCTGTAGCCGCGCGTCAGATCGCCCTGGAAGAACTGCATGTGCAGCACGTCGTACACTTTGCCTGCCGTCGGCGTACTGACCACGCCACCCGCTGCAGCGACGCGCAGGTTGTACGGTTGTGCGATGTCGGCGCGGTCGCGCTGTGTGACATTGCGGCTCACCACCAGCGCCAGGTTGTTCTTGGTCAGCCAGGCGCGCAGGGCCGCTTCGTCCACGCCCTCTTCCGTGAGCACCTGTTTTTCGATGGCTTCGGTCTGCATGCCCACCTTGGGCGGCCGCGCACGGGCCACCACTTCCACCACGTCGGTCTCGTTCAGCAGACCGTTGTAGCGGTGCGGCGTGGCGTCATCGGTCCAGAAACGGATGTCCTTGACGATGCCGCCGGTCAGCGGATCGCCCGCGATGTAGTCCGATCCGCCCGGATTTTTCACCATCGAGCGCAGCCGGAATACATAGCGTGGCGCCAGTTTCAGGGGGTCGGTCGAAGTTTCGGCATTGAGGCGATATTCGCTCGTGTGTGAAGCGAGCATTGCCCCATTGGCCAGAATCAGCGGGTTGCGGTAGTGCCCTGTCATGCTTGCGGTTTTCGGGTTCTTGCCTTCCGGGTCGTTGTCCAGCGTGGCATTGGTGTAGTCCTTCATCACCACGGTTTCGGGATTGACACCCGGCTTCATGGAAAACTCGATGATGCGGCCCGAGGCCTGGCGACCGAATTCCTTGGCGTAGGTGCCGTAGTAGGTGCCGGGCCGGCGCGCATCTTCGCGCAGCTGGAAGAAGCCCGAATCGGCCGTCACGGTATCGCGCATGGCAGCGTTGGCGCTGAACTTCGACATCAGGTAGGACAGGTTGGCGTCATCCTTGAAGATCCCTTCCAGGTAGGCGCCGCCAAATTCCTGGCGCCCGACGTGGTTCATGGTCTCTTCTTCCGAACCATCCTCGTTCACCTGCCACATCATGAACTGGTTGAAGTCGTGCAGCTGCTCGTTCGGGTCGCGCGTCGGATCCTGGGCATGGCGCGCTTCGGGGAAGACGTCGTACAGCAGGCCGGTGGCGTCGGCAATCGGTTTGCCATTGCCGTCGAACTTGGGCGAGACCACTTTGGCTGCGGCCGGGCTTTCGTCGGCAATGTCGTAGGGCTTGTAGCTGCCGCCGCCGTAACGGTCGATGTCGGCCTGCTGGTCGCGCTTCAAGTGATCCCACTTGGTAAACAACACCCGCCCATAGCTGTCGAGATACAGATCGAACACGCCACTGGGCGCGTGCTGGATCATGGTCAGCGCGGCGGTATTCGTGTTGAGCTTCCAGATGCCGGTGTTGGTGGCCACGTTCTCGTATTCGTCCAGCTGCGGATAGGTGTGGGTCATGCCATACAGCGGCGCATCCGAGGTGAAGATGATCTGGTCGTCGCTGCCGTAAATCGGCGAGGTATTGTTGTAGGCCGGCTGGTTGGGCACCTTGGTGATGACAGCCGTCTGCCCCCGTCCCAGATTGCTCACCTCGTACATTTGCCAGGTGCGCGAAACGACCTCGTATTGCTTAGTCGGCCCGCCCACCAGCATCGAAAAGATGGCCTTGGTGCCGCTCCAGTGCACGGTTGGCTGGCGCACCGCAATGGCTTTGGCGCCGCCCTGGATGCCGCCAGAGGCCACGCCCCAGCCGGCTTCCTGGGTCAGGTTGCGCAGCACCCCGTCCGAATAGCGCAAATACAGATCGCCACCGCCGACCACATCAGCAATGCTGGTGCCATGGTTGGCGAAGGTGTTGAGTTGATGCATGAAGCCGGTGCCGGGCACGCTGGTGACGAACATCACCGTCGCGCTGCCAATGTTGGGGGCCGGCTCCGGGATCGGACTTTGCCCTGGCGGCGTGTCCGGCACTGGGGTGGGCGTGGGGGTGGGGGTGGGCGTCGGCACGGACGAGGTGGGCGACGGCGCCGGCGCCGGCGACGGCGCCTTGCCGCCACCACTGCCGCCACAGGCCGAAAGTAACGCGGCGGTAAGTAGTGCCAACGGCACCGCAGACTTCATATTCAATGACCAGACTTCCCCACGACCTGAACCCATCACGCGACTCCCTTAAATTAATTCATTTTGGAAACATCGCGGATCATAGAGAGCTTGTGATTACCGATTGCTTACCGATAAAAACTATCGGTCAGCCATTGACTTGTCGTGTCACAACAACAAAATTATCGTTTTTATCAGAAAAGTGACTATGTGAGTATTTACCACGCATATTTTTGTATAGCCTGTCGAACGTCGGCCACATTCGCATCAAAGCGTCATCAGGCCGTCATGTACAGCTTCTAGAATTCGTACGTACAAGCAGCGTCCGAGTTCCATTTACCCAGGTAACCACCATGCCCGAAAAGTCATTTGCCTTTGGAAGTGTTGTCCTCGCGATCGTGTGGGGCACCTTCTTCTATCCACCACCACCGCCGCCTGCGCCCCACAGCGAACCGGCTGCCACGCGCGTGTCCGCGCTTCCCCCTGGTGCGGTCAATCCGGCCGCCCCAACCGTTCTGAGGTAACGCCATGCACGCCCAAGCCCTCGTCCTGCCGGTCCGTCTGGAATTGCGCTTTGCCCTGCTTCAAAATAATCCGGCGCGGCTGGCCATGGTGTCGGACGCGCTACGCGGGCTCGATGGCATTGAAGCGGTCGACGTCAGCGTCGCCACCGGGGCCATGCAGATCCAGTACGACGGCAGCGTCGGCAACCAGCACCGGTTCTGGGACAACGTGGAAGCCGTGCTGGAAGCGCACCACCTGTATCACGACCAGCGTGCCGCACCGCGCACGCACCGATTTGCTGGCCTGCCAGTGCGTCAAATGGTCAAGCGGTCCGCATTGAAACTGGTGGCTGGCTGGCGCTGAAACAGGGACTGCGGTATCCGGGGAAAATGGCTTGGCTCGTCCACCTTGCAAGATTGGACAGACCAACCTAAAATCAGCGCTCACCTCCACGCTGCCCCGGACACCCTCCCCGATGAAAAAGACCGCTGCCCTTCAAGACGCCAATCAGGCTGAGCCACGCCTGTATCGAGTCGTCGCCAGCCGGATCCAGGAACTCATCGAGCAGGAAAACATCAAACCCGGAGAACGGCTGCCTTCCGAGCGCGACCTTGCGGCCAAGCTCAGCGTCAGCCGCACCTCCTTGCGCGAAGCACTCATTGCTCTTGAACTGGGCGGCATCATTGAAGTGCGGGGCGGTTCAGGCGTCTATGTCAGCGAGCAGGCCGCGGCCGAGTCCGACGTGCTCGAGGTCGGCCCCGGTCCATTTGAAGTGCTGGCCGCGCGCCGCATGATCGAAGCCGAAGTGGCCGCCATCGCCGCCAAAATGGCCACCGATTCGGCCATCGACGCCATTCTTCGCGCCGTGCTGGAGATGGAACGCGATCACGACGACCGTGGCGCCAACGAAATGGCAGACCGTAACTTCCACCTGGCCATCGCCCGGGCCACCGGCAACAGCGCGTTGGTCGGCGTGGTGGAATACCTGTGGAACCAGCGTGGCACACTGTGGCACAAGCTCAAAGAACATTTCCAGACTGAAGAACTGCGCAAGCAGACCCTGCACGACCATCGCGCCATCCTCGAAGCGATCGCCTCGCATGATGTGGCTGGCGCACGCCAGGCCATGCGCGCTCACCTGGAACGCGTCACCCGCACGTTCTCGCGCGGCTAAGCCGACCCTGGGAGCGCAGCGGCTCGTCCAGATTGCAAAAGTGGTCCAACCAAATTAGAATTGGTCTGTCAATCCTGACCGATCCATTCTGGGGACCACATGCACCGTCTCGCACTTCTGCTGTCATTCGTCTGCAGCATTTCGGCGGCGCATGCCGCGCCAGTTCGCGTCATCCTGGTGGGCGATTCCACCATGGCTACCCGCACCGGCTATGGCGACGCACTGTGCGCCCGCTTCGATCCTGCGGTCACCTGCATTAATCTCGCACGCGGCGGGCGCAGTTCCGGCAGTTTCAGGGCGGAAGGCCGCTGGGATGAGGTGCAAACCCTGCTGGGTGACGGCGTGGCCTACCGTGCCAGCTATGTCCTGATCCAGTTTGGTCATAACGACCAGCCGGGCAAACCCGGCCGCTCGACCGACCTGGTCACCCAATACCCGCACAACATGGCGCGCTACGGCGAAGAAGTGCGCGCGCTGGGCGGCATACCAGTGCTGGTCACCCCGCTGACCCGGCGCTCGTTCCAGGGCGCCTGGCTGCATGACGATCTGGCGCCATGGTCTGCCGCAATGCGGCGCGTGGCAAAGGAAGGCAAGTTCGATCTGCTGGACCTGAACGCCGTGAGTGCAGCAGCCGTGCAAGCAATGGGCAGCGCCGAAGCCGACACGCTGGCCGCTGCGCCGCCGCCTCCCGCGGGCACCCCGCAAACCGCGCCGTCAGCAGCGGCGGCCGAACCGAATGCCACACCAAAAAGCGTGTTTGACCGCACCCACCTTGGCGCCAAAGGCGCTGCACTGTTTTCAGCGATGGTCGCTGCCGAACTAATACGCGTGCGGCCCGAACTGGCAGCGTCGCTGCGCGCACAATGAAGCGCGCCGGCTGGCTTCTGGCCCTGTCACTTTGCACGGCGGCACACGCGCAACTCGCCGATGGCTGGGCCGGTCAGCAAGGCGGCACCAGCGGCGGCGGGAGCGCGACGGCCGTCATCGTGTCTACCCCGGCACAGTTGCGTGCCGCGCTGGACGGCGACGCCCGCGTGATCCAGATCGTGGGCGTGATCGACCTGCGCGACGGCCGCCCGTTTTCCAGCAGCGCAGACCAGGCCCGGCGTGGCGTCATTCGGCTTGGCAGCAACCGCACCCTGGCCGGCATTGGCAGCGGCGCGGGCCTGATCAACGCCAACGTCGTGGTGGCCAAGGCGCACAACGTCATCATCCGCAACCTGAATTTCCGCAATCCCTGTGATGTGGGACCGGTGTGGGATCCGCAGGACGGTGCCAGGGGAAACTGGAACTCGCTGTTCGACGCGATCACCGTGTCGGCGTCGACCAATGTCTGGATCGACCATAACAGCTTCACTGACGCGCCAGCGGGCGACGAGCGCGCGCCAACTGAAAACGGCATGCTCAAACAGTGCCACGACGGCGCGCTTGACATCAACCAGGGCGCCGATCTGGTCACCGTGTCGTACAACCGCTTTGCCCTGCACGAAAAAAATGCACTGGTCGGCTCCAGCGACAAAGCCACTGGCGACGCAGGCAAACTGCGCGTCACCTTTCACCACAATCTGTTCGAGAACGTGTCGGCGCGCGCGCCACGCGTACGCTATGGCCAGGTCCACCTGTACAACAATTACCATACCGGTGACCGGCACCACCCCGTCTACCGTCACGAATACAGCATCGGCATGGGCAAGCAGGCAGACGTCATTGGCGACGCCAACGCTTATGACATCACCGGCGCGCGGAGCTGCACCGACGTGGTCCACAGCTGGAACCTCGACTCCTCGTTCACCGATCGCGGTTCGATCCTGAATGGCGCCGCGCTGGCCGGCTGCACCCATCCGTCCGCGCCTGCCTGGCAGGTACCCTACCCGTTCGAGCTGTTGCCGGCCGCGCAGGTTGGTGCGCACGTAAAGGCGCTTGCGGGGGCCGGCAACTGGCATATTGACCAGCAGGCCGACAGCGCCATCACCGGTGTCGCCGCCGGCGCGATGCTGGCACTGCCCGCAAACGACTTTTACATCGAGGCGCGCCTGCGTGCCTTTCAGCCTGCGGGCCAGATGTATGTGACGGAACGCCAGGACGACAACAACTGGCGCGGCGCGGGGCTGGTGGCTGAAAATGGCGTGCTGCGCATCGAAATCGTGCAGATGCGCGGCGGTGTACTCACCCGCATCAAGCAGGTACGCCGCGCACAAGTGAGCACCTTTGACTGGTACCGTCTGCGCTTCGAGGTCAGCGGCGCGCTGATGACGGCGTACGTCGATGGCGAAAAGGTGACCAGCGCAATCGACCCGGCGCCGCCGCAGCAGCGCGGCACGGCTGCCTTCTACAGCAAGGACAATGCCTTCGCCCTTGACAGCATGGCCGTTGGTCCGGCGTCCGACAAACCGGCCAGAATCAGCCTGGCAGGCACAGCGCCACTCATGTTCGCGCAGGCTGGCGACGCGCCGCTGCGCCTGCCCGTCAGTGCCGTGGGGCCGGATGGCGCAACTGCCCTGCCCTACACCGCAACGTCGAGCGACCCTGCGGTGGCCACCGTCGAGCGCGACGCCAGCGGTATCGTGATCAGAGCGCGCCAGGTGGGCAATGCGCAAATCGAACTTGCCGGTGCCGGTGCCGGCCGCACGCTGACACTGCAGGTCGGACCGCGTTTTGTGAAGCCGGCTGCCAGCATGAAGGCCAGCGTCGAACCACCCGCGGGCAAGCGCGACGTGCCGGTCGATACCTTGCTTCGACTGCGATTTGCACAAGCCCCGTCGCTTCGAACGACGGACTCGATTCGTATCTTCCGAAAACGCGATGGCGCTCTGGTGGACGTGTTACGCGCCGTGGACGAAGTAGCCAATATCGGCACTGCTGCCAACCCACGCTACCTGCGCGGCAATCCAGTGCACATTGATGGCAAGGAGGTACGCGTCAAACCGCACGCGGGGGTACTGGAATACGACACCGAATACGTGGTGGCGGTCGGCGCAGGCATGTTCGACGGCGGCGGCGGGAGCTGGTCATTCCACACTCGAAAAGCCCGTCCCAGTGGTGCAACGCTGACTGTCGACGATGATGGACCTGCGGACTTTCGCACTGTTCAAGGTGCACTGAACCATGTAATGACGCATCTGCCGCGCGCTGCGCCAGCGTGGATCAGCGTCCGCAACGGCACTTACGACGAACGACTGTACTTGCGCCACAAGGACAACCTGACCATCCGCGGCGAAAGCCGCGACGGGGTTCTGATCCACACGCTCAACAACGAATCGATGAACGCTGGCGCCGGACGGGCATTGCTTCTGGCCGAATATGCGGACTTGCTCGCGCTTGAGAACCTCACCCTGCGCAATGATACGCAGCGCCGCTACAGCCCATCGGGCCAGGCCGAGACCGTACTGTTTGACAGCGACACGGGCCGTCTGATCGCCCGTAACGCGAGCTTCATCAGTGAACAGGACACCTTGCAGCTCAAAGGCTACGCGTGGTTCTACCGCGCGCTCGTTGCAGGCAATGTGGATTTTATCTGGGGCGCGAACCGGGTCGCCCTGTTCGAGCAGAGCGAGATCCGCTCTGTTGGCGACAGCAGCGGTGCGGCCAGGGGCGGCTACATCGTGCAGGCCCGTACCGTGAGCGCGGCTGACAAAGGCTTTGTCTTCCTGGACAGCACACTGACACACGGCGCCGGACCGGCGGGCAACGATGTCGAGCCAGGCAGTACCTACCTGGCGCGCAGCCCTGGAACCGCCAGCACATGGGACAACGTTGCCTTCATCAACTGCAGCATGGATGCGCACATCTCCGCCGATGGCTGGGCTGGCAGCGGCGCGGCGCGTGAGCCCGCGCCGCATCCCGCACCGGATAGCAAGATGGGAGGCTGGCGCGAGTTCGGCAGCCGCAACCTGGCCGGAAAAGCGCTCGACCTGCACCACCGCAAGCAGGGGCGCCTGCTCAACGCGGACGAGGTAGAAGGCGAATATGACAGCCGCGCAGCTATCTTTTCGGCCTACGATGGTGGCCGCGGATGGAATCCGCAGCCTTAGCCGCTCACTTGCGAAGGTGGATGGTCAGGAAACGATCGATGGCCTGCACGGTCGGTGTCAGCCACGGATCGAACAGCCAGAATGAATGCGGTGTACCCGGCAGCACAAGCACTTCACTGGCCACGCCGTTGTTGCGCAACGATGCGACCATCTCGTCACGTCCCACCGAAAAGCGTGGTTGTGCGCTGCCAATGAACAGCACAGGCGGCGTCGCGGGTGACACATAGAAAATGGGCGATGCTTCACGCCACAATGCGCTCTTCTCCGCATAGCGTCCGCCAAACCAGGCACCTGCCGACGACGGCTTTTTGCTTGGGTCGTCTTCATGCAGCCTGGCCTGCTCGGACGTAAAATCGGACAGACCGTCAATATTGACGATCGCTTGAACGCCGCTGCCAGTCACACCGACCAGGCTCGCAATCTGACCGCCCGCGGAACCACCGGCCAGGGCGACGCGCGCGGCATCGATCCCATGCACAGCGGCGTTGGTACGCAGCCAGCCGAGCGCGGCGCGCACGTCATCCACGGCGGCCGGATAGCGCGCCTCCCCGGACAAGCGATAACTGACCGTGGCCGCAGCATAACCGCGCTGTGCCAGTCCGATTGCGAGCGCGGCCAGATTCTCGCGCCGGCCATTGCGCCAGCCACCGCCATGGACCAGCACGACCAGTGGCGCCGCGTTGCTGCCGGCGGGCCGATACAAGTCAAGCTTGAGCGAGCGTGCATACACCAGATCCCGCTCGACCCTGACGTTCTCGGGCAGGTCCCGGCTGGCGATGCGGATGAAAGGATATTGCGCATGCAGCTTGGCGAAGGTGGTCTCGGGTGTGTAGTCCCCACCACCAGCGCAGCCGCACAGCGACAGTGCCAGCAGCAGCGCCAGTCTCACTCTGCCACTCCTGCGGTGAAGCGCACTTTGCGCGTGAGCGATTGACCCGGCGCGAGCAGGGTCAGGCCGTTCCGTACCGGCCCACCCGGCATGTTGTGGGCATTGATCATATGGTCAACCGGCTCGAAGCAGAAAAAATCAGCGCCAGGCCGGGTGTACACGATGTAGTACGCCATGTGGGTGCGAATCCGCAGCTGCATACTGCTTTCGGGCCAGACGATACGCGCTTCCCCATCCCAGCCGCTGAAGATATTGTCGATCGCGCGCTCCGGCAGGCGGCGCGGCATGTCGAAATTCCAGTCTTCGGGAATGGCGATGCGGTCCGTTGGCAAGCCATCGTCGCCACGCGCCCATGCGGAACAGGCGCGCGCGCGCAAGGTCACGCCAGCCGTCCGTGGCAACCACGGATGCAGGCCCAGACCAAATGGCAGAACCGCGGCGCCGCAATTTCGTACGGCCAGTTCCACTTCCAGTGTCTTGCCGCGCAAGATGTAGCGCAAATGGGCACGGTACGCGAACGGCTTGCCGCTGCTGCGGTCGAGCTGCAGTTGCACAAAGCTGTCGTCGCGTTCTGTGACCGTCCAGCTGTGCTGGAATCCTTCACCGTGGATGGGATAGGCCTCGCCCGGCCGGTTTGGCGCCAGCGCGATGGTACGGCCATCGAACACAAAGCCGCCGCTGCCAATACGGTTCGACCAGGGCACCAGGGGAAAGCAGGCCAGTTGCGACGGTGTTGGCAGCGGCGCGCCGCGCAAGTCATCCAGACCGCGCAGCACAGGCAGAAATTGGCCATCGATCAGCGCATCAAGGCGTGCCAGGCCACCGCCAATCGACGGCAGCACCAGCGCCTTCAGGTGCGCGTTGCGCAGCGCGATCTGCTGCACGGCAGGCCTAGCGGTACTTCGGTCCATCCAGCAGGAACTTGCCGCCCTGGTAGATGGTGGTGATGTCATCGGCTGCCGGGAATTCGGACGTATCCGGGAACAAATCGTTGAACTTGGTGGAGCTGTCCTTGGCCTTGAAGCCCAGGTGTGCGGCGAAACGGTTGTCCCACCACTTGCCGTCGTTATCGGACACGCCAAAGGCGATGGTGTGACCGACACGCGGCGCAAACAGGCAGCAGCGCAGACATTCAACCAGATCGTCGTAGCTGAAATAGGTGGTCATCATGCGCTTGTTGATTGGCGCCGGGAAGCTCGACCCAATGCGCAGGCACACAGTCTCGATCCCGAAACGGTCATAGTAGTAGCGCGACAGCGACTCGCCGAAGCATTTGCTCACGCCGTACATGCTGTCAGGCCGGGTCGGCATGCTGGCATCGACCATATCGGTGGTCTTGTAGTAGCCAACTGCGTGGTTCGAACTGGCAAACACCACGCGCTTGACGCCAGCCTTGTGGATTGCCTCGTACAGATTGGCGACACCAAGGATGTTGGCTTGCATGATGTCGTCAAAATGCGCTTCGGTCGAAATGCCGCCAAAGTGCAGCACCGCGTCCACGCCCTCCATCAGCGCGAGTACCGCGGCCTTGTCAGACAGGTCGCAGCGCACGACTTCTTCGCCATCGCGCGCTTCGCCCATGTCGGCCAGGTCGGACAGGCGCACAATCGTGGCCCAGGGCTTGATGCGGTCACGCAGCACCTTGCCAAGGCCGCCCGCGGCGCCCGTCATGAGGATGCGTTTGAAAGGTGTAATCTGAGTCATGTCGGTTCCTTGTTTCGATGTCAGGTCACTGGCGCAGGATTGAACAGCGTCAGCGCATTATGCAATTTATGGTGTTCGGCCCAGGTTTTGCGGCCACTGGCGACGTCCAGCATCAGCTTGAACATCTCCCAGCCCACGTCTTCGATGGTGGCGCTGCCGCTGGCGATGCGCCCGGCGTTGATGTCCATCAGGTCGTGCCAGCGACGCGCCAGATCGTCCCGCGTGGCGACCTTGATCACCGGGACCGCCGCCAGACCATACGGCGTGCCGCGGCCCGTCGTGAACACATGAATGTTCATGCCGGCTGCCAGCTGGAGGGTGCCGCAAATGAAGTCGCTGGCCGGCGTGGCCGCGTAGATCAGCCCTTTGCGGGTCAGCTTTTCGCCGGGGGAAAGCACGCCCACAATTGGCGACGAACCGGATTTGACGATCGAGCCCATCGCCTTTTCAACGATATTGGACAAGCCGCCAGCCTTGTTGCCAGGCGTGGTGTTGGCGCTGCGGTCCACCCCGCCGCGCACCAGGTAATCGTCGTACCACTGCATCTCGCGCACCATGGCCGCTGCCACGTCGGCGTCGGCTGCGCGCGCAGTCAGCTGGTCGATCCCGTCGCGCACTTCGGTCACTTCGGAGAACATCACCGTCGCCCCGGCGCGCACCAGCAGATCGGTCGCAAAGCCGACGGCCGGATTGGCGGTCACGCCCGAGAAAGCGTCGCTGCCACCGCACTGTACGCCGACCACCAGCTCCGAAGCGGGACAGGTTTCGCGGCGGCGCGCGTCCAGCACTTGCAGGTGGCGCTCCGCGGTCGTCAAGATTGACTGGATCATTGAATCGAAGCCCACGTGCTGTTGATCCTGCAGACAGACCACGGCCAGGCCACTTGCGTCGGCCGTCGGTGCCGGGCCGATCGGGATCGAGCCTTTTGGGAACAGGCGCGTAGGCGGCAGCTTCTCGCAGCCCAGGCTGACGACCATCACCGCGCCGCCAAAATTGGGGTTCTTGCTGATATTGCGCAGCGTGCGGATCGGCACCTCGGCGCCAGGGGCATCGATCGCCACGCCGCAGCCGTAGCTGTGCTCCAGGCCCACGACGTCGTCCACATTGGGGTAACGCGGCAGCAGTTCATCCTTGATACGGCGCACGGCAAAATCGACCACGCCCGACACGCACTGCACGGTCGTGGTAATGGCCAGGATATTGCGGGTGCCGACGCTGCCGTCGGCGTTGCGGTAGCCTTCGAAGGTGTAACCTTCAAGGGGCGCCGCTGGCGCCACCAGACGAGTACCCACCGGCAGATCGTCAAGCCCACGGGCCGGCGGCATGCGCAGCACCTTCTCCGAAATCCAGCTGCCCTTCGGCAGGGCGCAACTGGCGTACCCGATGGTGACGTTATAGCGGATGACCGCATCGCCCTCGGCCAGATCGGTCAGCGCGACCTTGTGGCCCTGCGGGACGTTTTCGATCAGCGCAAGGCCATCTTCGAACACGGCGCCGGCCGCAAGCCCGCCGTCGTTGACGACGATGGCGACGTTGTCGTTATCATGCATCCGGATAAAGCGGGCGCGTTCGTTTGTGGTGGTCATCTGGTTTCCTCTGTATGCATCGAGTATGCCATATAACATTCTTGATTGGCTAGTCCACCTTGCCAATTTGGTCCAACCAAATTAGAATGGACCGACCAAAACGTGTATTTGGCCCAACACAGGACCGCGGTAAGGCACATAATAGATAGCAGCCACGTTCCACGACAACCAACGATAACTCGAGACCACCGTGAAAACACCGACCAAATTGCTGCTTGCCCTTGCCACCTGCGCCCTGTTTGGCAGCGCGGCCCAGGCCGAAGGCCCTTACCGCAACCCCGACAACAAGAATCTCAACGATTTGGGCGAAGGTACTTACCCAGCCCCCTATAAAAAGCCGGATGTGGCCGAAATTGCCGCCGCCCTGCACCGCATTCGCGCGTATCTCGATTCAACCACGCCTTCGCGCGTGATCAACAAGAAGACCGGCGCCGAGATTACGGACTTCAGCGTCCCGAACGCCGACGCCATTGTCGAACCAAGCAGCGGCGACTACGGCCTGCAGGTCTACGAAATGGGCATCGTGCATGCGGGCCTGATCCGCGCCGAACAAGCCACCGGCGACAAGACCTTTACCGACATGACGCGCCGTCACCTTGCTTTTTTTGCCGACAAGCTGCCCTACTTCCGCGCGCAGGAAGCGCAGTTTCACCTGGAACGCGCCAACAGCTTCTCACGTTTTCTCGATCCGCGCGCGCTCGATGATGCCGGCTCCATCTGCGCCGCATTAATGCGCGCCCGTGTAGCCAAAATCGGGCCGGACATGGCCGCCCAGATCGCCGTGTGCGGCGACTGGGTCGCCAACAAGCAGTTCCGCCTGGCGGACGGCACCCTGGCGCGCAAGCGTCCGCAAGCCATTTCGCTCTGGGCCGACGACATGTACATGGGAGTGCCCGCGCTGGCCGAACTGGGCCGCATGAGCGGCAAGCGCGCCTACTACGATGACGCCGTCAAGAACGTGCTGCAGATGTCGACCTACATGTTCAACAAGCAGAACAACCTGTATACCCACGGCTGGAATGCCAACAACCCGGATGCACCGCGCTTTTACTGGGCGCGCGCCAACGGCTGGGCCGTAATGGCTATGTGCGACCTGCTTGATGTGCTACCAAAGGACCACCCAGGCTACAAGAAAGTGCTGGCCCAGTTGCGCCTGACCTTGCGCGGCGTGGGCGAACTGCAGTCGGGCACCGGCTTGTGGCACCAGATGATTGACCGCACCGATTCCTATCTGGAGACCTCGGCCAGCGCCATGTTCACCTACGGCTTTGCGCGCGCCATCAACCAGGGCTGGATCAGCCCGACCACCTATGGCTCCATCGCGCAGGCGGGCTGGAACGGCCTGTCGGCCCAGATCAATGCCAAGGGCCAGGTCGAAGGCACCGTGGTCGGCACCACCTTCGCCAGTGACATGCCTTATTACTACAACCGCCCAACCAGCGTGCACGCGCTGCACGGCTACGGCCCGACCCTGCTGGCAGGCGCAGAAATCATCAAGATGCTGCAGAACCCGGCCTTCGAGATCGAATTCAAGGTGCGCACCTATCACTACCTGCCAAAGGGTGGCAAGACCGACTACCGCGAACACCACTGACCCCGGGAGACCCAGATGAAATCGACCCTGCTCCGCATTTCCGTTGCTGCGCTGTTTGCCACCCCACTGGCCCAGGCGGCTGACCAGTTGCGCCTGAGCGCCAGTCATGACCTGACGATCGCGCGCCCATCCGAAACCATTACCGTTGCCTGGAGCGAGGTCAATCGCGCCCTGCCCGGCGCGCTGATTCAGCGCCTGGCCGTGCGCGACAAGAATGGCCGCGTGCTGCCGCATCAGGTAACCAACGTGGCGCCACTGGCCAAGGATCCGCAAAATGTCGGCGCCGCTTATGGCGAACTGATTTTCCAGTACAGCTTTGCACCAGGCGAAAAGAGCGCCACCTTCACGGTCGAAAAAACCGACGAACTTGCACCCGTGTTCCCCACCGCGGTCAACGCGCGCTACGTGCAGGAGCGCCTGGACGACTTCGCGTGGGAAAACGACCTGGTAGCGCACCGCACCTACGGCACCGCCCTGGGCGCGCCCGCCCTGCCCGGCTCGGGCAAGGAAGTCCTGGCCAGCAGCGGCATCGACATCTGGTTCAAGCGCGTGAATTACCCCATCGTCGACCGCTGGTACAACAAAGGCCATGACCACTACCATAAGGACGAAGGCGAAGGCATGGACATGTTCAACGTCGGCCAGTCGCGCGGTTGCGGCGGCACCGGCGTGTGGGACGGCAAACAGCTTTACGTCAGCCACAATTACGCATCCTGGAAAGTGCTGGCCAATGGCCCCGTGCGCGCCGTCTTCGAACTGACCTACAACAGCTGGAATGCCGCTGGCACCAGTGTGTCGGAAGTCAAGCGCTTTACCGTCGATGCCGGGCATCAGTTCGACCAGATCGACAGCACCTTCACCTATGACGGCGGCACGCCGCTGACAGTCGCCATTGGCCTGAACAAGGCACCGACCGACAAGAAGCAGACGCCGACCATTGCGCTCACGCGCGAAAAATCCCAGGGCAGCTTGCTGCAGTGGGTCGAGCAGACCAGCAACGGCGCCTTTGGCACCGCTATCGTGCTGCCAGGCGCGCTCGATTTCACCGACGATCCGCTCAACCACCTGGTTCTGGCACAGGTCAGTTCCGGCAAACCGCTGCGCTACTACGTCGGTGCAGCCTGGGACCGTGCTGGCCGAATCACCACCCAACAAGCGTGGAAAGACCTGGCTGCGAGCGTCGCTGCCCGCGCTGCCAATCCGGTACGCGTCACTTTAGCCGCCAAGGACAGCAAATGAGCGCACCTGCCAATCCCGGCCGGCGCACCCTGCTGCGCGCCAGCTCGGCGGCCGGTCTGCTCGCCACAGGAGTACCGGCCATCGCGCAAGCATCCGATCCCTGGCAGCGCGCACAGGCCATCGTCGACAGCTTTGCCAAGCCACTCTCCTTTCGCAAGGAAGACTTCCCCATTACCGCCTTCGGCGCCAAACCTGCGCGCCTGACGAGCATCAAGGGCAATCTGAACGATGAAACCGTCGGCATGCTCGATACCCCGGAACCGGGATCGCCTGACTGCCATGGCGCGATTGCCGCAGCCATCGCGGCCTGCCACAAGGCCGGCGGCGGCCGCGTCCTGATCCCGGCGGGGAACTGGCATTGCGCCGGACCGATCGTGCTGCGTTCAAACGTCCATGTGCACCTGGCTGCCGGCGCCCACATCTACTTCAGCGCCAACCCGGCCGACTATGCGCGCCACGGCGAGTATGACTGCGGCGCCAACGGCAAGCTGGTGCTGTCACGCTGGCAGGGCAACGACTGTCTGAATTTTTCGTCCATGGTGTACGCCCACGGCCAGGACAACATCGCTCTCACCGGGGCTGACTGGACCAGTATTCTCGATGGCCAGGGCGGCTTGCCCTTCGGCGCGGGCAAGGACTGCTGGTGGGACTGGAAAGGCCGTCACCGCATGGGCGCAACCGCGACCGAGATTGCCGTCAATCCGAATAACCCGGTCGAACTGCCGGGCGGCCTGGACCCCGCGCAGCGCGCGCTGATCCAGGGTGCCGGCGAGCGCTGGCGCAGCGATTCGCGCTACCTGCCCGCGTTGTCGGAGGCTGGCGTGCCGGTAGCCAAGCGGGTGTTTGGCCATGGCCACTATCTGCGCCCCTGCATGATTGAACTGATCGGCTGCACCAATGTACTGCTGCAGGGTTACCAGGTACACGCCTCGCCATTCTGGCTGCACCACCCCGTCAACTGCCGCAAAGTCCAGATCAGCAAAGTGAACATGGACAGCATGGGCCCCAACAGCGACGGCTTCGACCCCGAGGCTTGCGACACCGTGCTGGTGGACGACTGCACCTTCAACACCGGCGACGATTGCATCGCAATCAAATCCGGCAAAAACCGCGATACGCAGCATGGAGCCACGCGCAATATCGTGATCCAGAATTGTGTGATGAACAGCGGCCACGGCGCCGTTACGCTGGGTAGCGAAATGGCGGGCGGGATCGAAAACATCTACGCCCAGAACCTTGAGTTCCGCAACATCAACTGGGCCAGCGATCCGCTCAACACAGCGATCCGGCTCAAGACGAACATGAACCGGGGCGGCTTTTTGCGCCACCTGTATGTGCGCAATGTGAGCATGCCAAATGGCGTGGCCACAAACCCCAAGTTTTACCCGCCGCTGCCCGGCTCCAGCATTGCGCCTAACAGCGTCGCGTCGACGGCAGGTGCGGTGATCACCATCGATTGCGACTATGCACCGGCCGATGACAGCGTGCGCACGCGCCCACCGAGCGTATCGGATGTGCACATATCGGGGCTCAAGGTTGGAAATACGGCGAATGGCTTCTCGTGCTATCAGGCGATGGTGCTGCTGGGGCCAGTGGCGGCCAGTTTCAATGGTACTGCTGGCACGTCGATTATGCCTCTATCGAACATCACCGTCACCGACTGCGACTTCGGCACCCCGCGCAATGCGGCGCAGCCATGGTTCCTGCATCACGTCAAATCGCTGGCACTGAAAAACGTCACCATCGCCGGCAAGACAATCACCACTACCCTCTCCGCTTAATCACGACTTCGCGAGGACGATGTTGGCCACCTCTCCACTACCGAGCTATTGCGCCGACCTGGCTCGCGAATGCCGGTAGTAGCGAGACGATCACCACCACCCTCTCCGCATAACCACCACATCGTCCTCGCGAAGGCGGGGACCTATTCCACGCTACCGAAGTTGGTCAGCATGGTATGGGTCCCCGCCTTCGCGAGGACGATGTGGTTCCTGGATATTTTATTCTTCGCCTTCCACTGCTGGTCCTCACAACTAAAAAAGCCCCTGGTTCGCGAGAACCAGGGGCTTTTGTCTGAACCAGGTCGCCAGATCAGAACTTGTAGCGCGCTCCGAACAGCACTTCACGGCCGGTCACGTTATTCACCACCACGCTATTGCGCTGACGGCTAATGAACTGGTCATTGACTTCGTTGGTCAAATTGACGCCTTCCAGGGTGACTTCCAGCTTGTCGTTGACTTTGTACGAAATCGACATGTCGACGTTGAAGGTACCGTTCTTGCCCTCGACATCGTTGTTGTTCTGGCCCGGTACGCGGGTCAGGAACGACGAGCGCTTGGTGCCCGACAAGCGTGCGCTGAAGGCACCATCATCGTAGTAGAAGGTCGCGTTCCACGATTTTGGCGACAGGTTCAGCAAGTCGTCGGTAATCGTCGCAGTGCTGGTTGGCGAGACCACGTATTCGATCTTCGACTTGACGTAGGTGTAGTTCAGCAGCGTGCCGAAGTTCTTGCCGCGGCCTGGCAGGAAGGTGAATGGCTGCTGGTAATTCAACTCGAAGCCTTGCAGCTTGCCGCCATCGGTGTTGATCGGCGCGGTCACCTGGAATACTTCGTCACCGGTGAAATTGCTCGGCAACAGAGACTGCGGCAGACCGGTATCCTTGAACGCGATATTGGTACGGATGCTCTGGATGTAGGTGTCGATATTTTTCTGGAACAGACCCAGGCCCAGGAAGGCGTTCTTACCGAAGTACCACTCGAAGCTGGCGTCGAAGGCTTTGGCGCGGAACGGCTTGAGGGTCGGATTGCCACTCGTGATCGACAGCGTGCCGGTGGTGGCAATGGTGCCGCCAGGGGTCAGGTTGCCCAGCTGCGGACGCGACATGACCTTGGCCGCGGCCAGACGCACCAGGAAGTTATCGGTGACGTTGGTGGCCAGGTTAAACGATGGCAGCACGTCGCTGTAATCGTTTTCCACGGTGACCAGCGTGCCGCCGCCGGTCGCCTGGTAGCCGCTTGCGGTCAGGCCGGTCTGCACATAGCGCACACCGACGTTACCGCGGATCGGGAAGCCAGCCAGCTCGTTCGAGAACTCGCCCATCAGGAAGGCGCCGTTATCCTTCTCCGTCACCGAGCGGTTGTTACCGCGTGCATTGCCATTGGTGATCGACGACAGGGTGAAGTCGCCAGGACCGCCCGCAGGGCCGCTCTTGATGCAGTTGCAGTAGATGTCGTAAGCCTGTGCGATCGCGTTCAGGTTCGGAATCACCCATGCCGTCGGCGTACCGGCAGGCAGACCCTGGCCCTTGCCAAAGTCGGTCAGGTTGGTCGTCAGGCTGGCAACGGTGGTACCGGCCGGTGGTGCGAAGATGCTGTCGTTCTGGTTCACGCGGCGCGATTCGTAGGAATCGAAAGTGAACTTCTTGATGTCGACGCCACCTTTGAGAGTGAAGCGGTCAGGCACCACATCCCAGGTCAGATCGGCATGCAGCACGTCGTTGCGGTTGGTCGCGCCTTGCGGACGCATGCGGATTTCGCTCGCGGTGCCATTGGTCAGCGACGATGCCTGGGTGCCCGAGGTGGCCACTGGAATCGTATTCAAACCGAGTGCGCCGCCAGCCTGGTTGACGTCAAACGGGAAGGTGATCGAAGGCAGACGGTCGTTGGCGCGGAAGTCGATGGTGTAGCCATTAACGTTCGAAGCATCGAGCGTGGTGGTGGTCTGGATCGGATTTTTGAACTTCGATTCTGCGCGGCCAATACGCGTGTTCAGACGCAGTTCACGGGTGAAGTCGTGCTCGATCGTGAGCGTTGGCTGCGTGAAGACCGTACTCAGAACGTCGTAACGCGACTCCGAGCGAATGTCGACGCCATTGTACGAACCGTACAGCAGCGCGCCGTTGGGCGCGTACTCGGTCGCCAGCACGCTGGTTTGCGGCTTGCCGCCCTGCCCTGCATTGCGGCTGAACGAGATCGCCTGCAGGAAGTCTTCCTGACGGGTCGCTTCCATCTTCGCGTACATCATGTCCAGGGTCAGCTTGGTGCCTGGCATTGGCTTCCACTGCACCGAACCAGTCAGGCCCAGACGGTCCTGATCGTGGGTCAGGCGACCATAGCGCGGCAGACGGGGCGTGAAGTTATTGGCGCTGCTGGCGGCGTTGTAGGCTGCAATGTGTTCAGGTGTTCCGCTAATGCGTTGCACGCCCTGGGCTGCAGGGCCGCAGGTGGTCGCGGTCGAATTGGTCGGGTTGGCAGGGGTTACACCAACCGGGGCGCACCAGCCGCCCGACGATGGACCATTATCCCAGCGCACCGTGCTGAAGCCCTCTTCCAGCACCTGGCGCTTGGAGTAGGCACCCGATACCAGCACCCCGAAAGTACGGTCGGCGTTGGTGTTGGACAGCAGGAAGGCGACGCGCGGATTGGTTTTTTCCGACAGGTCGTTGTAGCGGCCCTTGGCGGAAATGCTGGCGTTGAAGCCTTTCAGGTCGAATGGACGGGTAGTCTGCAGATCGACTGTGGCGCCGAGCGAACCTTCGTCAACGTCGGCGGAGGAGCTCTTGCGCACCGTCAGAGAGTTGAACAGTTCAGAAGCAAACACGTTGAAGTCGAAGCCGCGCGAACGGTTGGCGCCGCCGGAGCTGTCGGTGCCACCAGTGGTGGCCAGACCTTCAATACCGTTGATGCGCACACGCGTGAAGTCCTGTCCCAGCCCGCGCACGGTGATGCTGCGGCCCTCGCCGGCGTCACGGTCAATCACCACGCCGGGCACCCGCTGCAACGAGTCGGCCAGATTGGTATCGGGGAATTTGCCCATGTCTTCGGCCTTGATCATGTCGACCATGCCGTTTTCTTCGCGCTTCTTGTTCAACGCGCTTTCGAGCGATGCACGCAGGCCGGTCACAACCACCACTGCCGGTTCGTCCGCTGCCGGTGGCGTGGTCTGTGCGTAAGCGCCGCTGATGGCCAGGGCCGAAGCCGAAGTGGTGCCGGCGAGGCGGGCGAATTTGCCGATGGCTGCCCGCTTTCCTTTGGAAATGCGCATGGTTTGAATCCTTGTCTCTTTAGTAATTTTTCTGGAAAGGCCCCTGAGGAGATACGACCCCACAACGTCCTTCAACTAATGCAACTTTATTTTAGTGCTGTTTTCCCAATCTTCGGAAGTTGAAATCAACCCGTACTGCTTTTTCTACTTAAAAAATCTTGAACAAGATGCTGATATGCGAACTTAACTAATTGATTCTTAAGCCGATTATGCACTTCGATCGCTATCGTAAATTCTTGGACCAATCGCACCAAAAAACAACAATTGGTCTGACCACTATTTTATTGGCTGGTCCAATATTGATTGTTCGGTCTGTCCAGATAGCGCGATCCTATAGACGCAAACCTGGCAAAATCAGACCACCCTTCTAGGCGGCCTGATCGTTGAACGGCGTTTCGGCAATACCCTGCACGCCGGGGCGCAACATGATGGTGGCGCCCGCCCAGGTGTCGCCGTCCGGCTGGCCGGCGCCGATCGAGGTGACGACCAGGGTGGCCAGATCGGCGCCGCCGAAGCTGCACATCGACGGCTTGAGCATGGGCAGATCGATCCGCCGGTCGAGCTTTCCGTCCGGCGTAAAACGCAGCACGCAGCCGGCGTCGTTCCCGCAAATCCAGTAACAGCCGTCGGTATCGATGGCCGCGCCGTCGGGGCGGCCCGGATGCGGCAGCATGTCGATGAAGAGGCGCTGCCTTGAAGGCACGCCGTTATCGGGGTCGTAGTCGAAAGCCCAGACCTGCTGCGAATGCGGATGCGAATCCGACAGGTACATGGTGCGGCCGTCCGGAGAAAAAGCCAGCCCGTTCGGCACCAGCATGCCGGACACGAATGGGCCAGCCAGCGTGCCGTCGCCGCCATAGCGGTACAGCCGGCCGTCGCGCCGCGCGAGCGCCATGTCCATTGCCATGGTCCCGCTCCAGAAGCGGCCCTGGCGGTCGCAGCGGCCATCGTTAAAGCGCATGCCCGGTCCCAGGCCAAGCGGCGTGGCCAGGCAGTGCTCGCGCACCGGCGCATCAAGATCGATGGCGAACAAGCCCGACTCCATCCCTGCAATAAAACCGCTATCGCTGCGCGTGGCAAGGCAGGCGACCATCTCGCTGGTGTGCCAGTTTTCGATTGCGCCGCTTTGGGGATCGAAGCGCCAGATGGTGCGCGCCACGATATCGACCCAGTACCACGCCCCCTCGCTGGCACTCCAGAGCGGACTTTCCCCTACCGCGCAGCGCTGCGCGCCGATGCGTTCGACAGGAACGGTCTTGCTCATGCCGACGGCTCGCGAATGACCTGGTAGCGCGGCACCAGTGTTTTCATGACACCCCACGCCACCAGGTAGGCCAGCGCGCAGCCGGTAAACATGATCGTGTAGCCGGTCGAAATGTGGCCCTGGGCGCCGTAGTAGTCGAACAGCCAGCCGCCCACTTTGGTGATGATCACGCCGCCGATGCCGCCAGCCATGCCACCGATGCCAACCACCGAGGCCACCGAACGTTTCGGGAACATGTCGGATACGGTGGTGAACAGATTGGCCGACCAGGCCTGGTGCGCCGCGGTGCCAATACCGACCAGCAGGACCGGTACCCAGAAGCTGATGTAGCCAAGCGGTTGCGCCAGCAGCACCACCAGCGGGAACAGCGCGATGACGAACATGGCTTTCATGCGGCCGTCATACGGCGACTGGCCCTTGTTCATGAAATAGGTGGGGAAGTAGCCGCCACCGACACTGCCAATCATGGTCATGCTGTACAGGATCGCCAGCGGAATTTGAATGTCGCCGGTTGTCATCCCGTATTGCGCGGCCAGGTATTTCGGCAGCCAAAACAGGAAGAACCACCATACGCCATCGGTCATGAATTTACCGAAGGCGAAGGCCCAGGTCTGGCGGTAGCCAAGCAGCTCGATCCAGGTCAGGGGGCGGCCAGCAGGTTCGCCCACAGGCGCTGGCGTCTCGGCGTCGTCCAGGGTAATGTAATGCAGTTCCGCCTTGCTCAAGCGCTTTTGCACTTCCGGGCGTTCGTAGAACACCTGCCACAGGCCCATCCAGATAAAACCAATCGCGCCAATGATCACGAAGGCCGCCTGCCAGCCCCAGGTTGCGGCAATCAGCGGCACGCTGATGGGCGCCAGCACGGCGCCCACGTTGGCGCCGGAATTGAAAATCCCGGTCGCAAACGCGCGCTCTTTTTTAGGAAAGTATTCGGCCGTGGCCTTGATCGCCGCCGGGAAGTTGCCCGACTCGCCAATCGCCAGTACAGCGCGTGCGATCATGAAGCCGCCGATCGACACTGGCACGGCAGCCAGGCCGAGGGTGCTCATCAGCGACGCCAGGCCATTTCCCAGACCGATCGCAAATGCATGCATCACGGCGCCGATGGACCAGACAAAAATAGCAAGCAGGAAGGCCGCCTTGGTACCGAGCCGGTCGACCACGCGGCCGGCAAACAGCATCGAGATGGCATATGAAAACTGGAACACCGCGGTGATGTTGGCGTAGTCGGTGTTGGACCAGCCGAATTGCTTCGACAGGTCCGGCGCCAGCAGGCTGAGAACCTGCCGGTCCAGGTAATTGACGGTTGTCGCGAAAAACAGCAACGCGCAAATCGTCCATCGGTAACTGCCTATTCCTTGCTGCTTCATTTTGTCTCGTCTTTATCGTTATGATTTTTAAAGTGCGAACTCAAGGCGCGGTGGCGTCAGGCGGTGATCAGTACCCCGTCTTTCAAGCGCGCCAGTCCCAGCGGATTGGCGTCCTGCAGGTCGGCAGGCAGCAGCACAGCCGGCAGGTTCTGGTAGCACACCGGCCGCAGGAAGCGGTCAATCGCGCTGGCGCCAACAGAGGTGCTGCGCGTGTCCGAGGTGGCCGGGAACGGGCCGCCGTGCACCATGGCGTGTGCCACTTCAACACCGGTCGGGTAACCATTGAACAGAATGCGGCCGGCTTTGCGCTCCAGTACCGGCAGCAGCGCGGCAGCCAGCGCATTGTCGCCTGCCAGTGCGTGGACTGTGGCGGTAAGCTGCCCTTCCAGGCGACGCGCCAGTGCGACCATTTCTGCCTCGTCGCGGCAGCGTACCAGCAGCGAAGCAGGACCGAAGACTTCATCTTCCAGCGCCGGGGTGCGCAGGTAGGTGGCGGCATCGCAGGCATACAGGGCGGCGCGCGCTGCGCAGCCGCTGCTGCCAGGCTGGCCTTCAGCCAGGCGTTCGACGCCCTCGATGCCAGCCAGCTTTGCCACGCCGCCGGTATAGGCTTCATGGATACCCGGGGTCAGCATGGTCGCGCCAGGCTTGGCTTGCAGCGCCGTGGCGGCAGCCGTGAAAAAGCGATCAGCATCGCTGCCGCCAATGGCAATCACCAGCCCGGGATTGGTGCAGAACTGGCCCGCGCCCAGCGTGAGCGAATCGACAAAGCCTTGCGCCAGCGCGCCGTTGTCGTGCGCCAGCGCCTGCGGCAGCATGAACACGGGATTCACGCTGCTCATTTCGGCGTACACGGGAATCGGTTCGTCGCGGCCGTTGGCCACGCGCACCAGTGCCAGGCCGCCCTGGCGTGAACCGGTAAAGCCTACTGCCGTGATGGCAGGATGGCCCACCAGCTGCTGGCCCACGCTGCGGCCTTCGCCGATCACCATCGAGAACACGCCTTGCGGCAAGGCGCAGGTGGCGACAGCAGCGGCAATGGCGCGGCCAACCAGCTCGGACGTGCCCAGGTGCGCGTTATGCGCCTTGACCACGACCGGGCAGCCCGCTGCCAGAGCCGAGGCGGTATCGCCACCGCCGACCGAAAACGCGAGCGGGAAATTACTGGCGCCGAAGACGGCGACCGGGCCCACGGCGATTTTGCGCAAGCGCAGATCGGGGCGCGGCGGCACCCGGTCGGGCAGCGCGCTGTCGATGGTGGCACTGAGGAAGTGGCCGTCGCGGACCACTTTGGCGAACAGGCGCAACTGCCCTACCGTGCGTCCGCGCTCGCCTTCCAGGCGTGCCTGCGGCAGGCCGGTTTCCTGCATGGCGCGCTCGATCAGAGCCGGGCCCAGATCGAGAATGTTCTGCGCGATCGTTTCCAGGAACAGCGCGCGCTGTTCCAGCGTGGTGGCGCGGTAGCTGTCGAACGCTTCTTCGGCCAGCGTACAGGCGCGGTCCACATCCTGGGCTGCGGCCAGGCCAAAGGCCGGCTCCAGCTGGGCCCCGGTGGCCGGGTCGATGGCGCGCACCGTGCCGGCTGCGCCGCGCACGATGTCCGCGCCAATGACCATGCTGCCGTCAAGCGCCATCATTGGGCACCTTGTTTGGCGATCAGGCGTTGCAGCATCTCGCATTCGGCTTCGGTCAGGTCGGTCAGCGGTGCGCGCACCGGGCCGCCGTCATGACCGACCAGGCGCGCACCGGCTTTGACGATACTGACCGAGTAGCCCGCCTTGCGGTTACGAATGTCCAGGTAAGGCAGGAAGAAATCATCGATCAGGCGATTGATGGTGGCATGGTCATCGGCCGCCACGGCGTGGTAGAAGTCCATCGCCAGTTTCGGCATGAAGTTAAATACCGCCGACGAGTACACCGGCACGCCCATCGCCTTGTAAGCAGCAGCAAATACCTCCGCCGTTGGCAGGCCGCCCAGATAGCTGAAGCGGTCGCCCATGCGGCGCCAGATCGATACCATCAGCTCGACGTCGCCAATACCGTCTTTGAAGCCGATCAGGTTCGGGCAGCGGTCGGCCAGCTTTTCCAGCGAATCCGGGGTCAGGCGGCACTGGCCGCGGTTGTACACCACCACGCCAATATCGAGCGACTTGCAGAACTGCTCCACGTGCGCCACCAGACCGTCCTGGCTTGCTTCGGTCAGATAGTGCGGCAGCAGCAGCACGCCCTGGGCGCCAAGGCGCTGGGCTTCCTGGCCAAACGCGATGGCCGAACGGGTCGGGCCGCCCGCGCCGGCCAGCAGTGGCACTTTGCCCTTGCAGGTGTCGACTGCCACCTTGATTACCTGGCTGTACTCGGACTGGGTCAGCGAGAAGAACTCACCGGTGCCGCCAGCAGCGAACAGCGCACTCGCGCCGTACGGGGCCAGCCATTCCAGACGCTCGGCGTAGGTCGACGCGCGGAAGTCGCCATTGGCGTCAAAGTCGGTGATCGGGAACGACAGCAGGCCGGCGGACAGGGTTTGTTTCAGTTCTTGAGGAAGCATGGAGACTCCAGGGGCAGGTGGTGGGTGTTCTTGATTATCAAGTCGTACGTCATCGTACAACATAAGATAAAACAGAACAAGCGACTTCTTTCGACCTGTTCAACGTTGTTTTTTAGTGCGGACTGCTCAGCGCCTCCTGGGCCTGACGCAGACGTTCGCGGCTGTTGCTCAGGTGGGTACGCATGGCCGCGCGCGCGCCTTCGGCATCCTGGCGGGCGATGGCGCGCCAGATATCTTCGTGTTCGCGGTGCACCCGTTCCAGGTATAGACCAGGTTCAGCGTTGCCGAGCTGGGCGGCATTCACGCGCGCCCGGGGGATGATCGCCGAACCAAGCTGGGTGAGGATTTCGACAAAATATTTGTTCCCAGTCGACTGGGCGATCAGCAAGTGAAACTGCACGTCATCGGCCACCGCGCCACCGCCCTCTTCCGCGCCACGCCGCATCAGCTCCAGCAAGGCGCCCAGCTGCGCCGCCTGGGCGTCGGTGCGGCGCATGGCTGCCAGCGAAGCCGCTTCAGTTTCCAGACAAATGCGCAGCTCCAGAATGGCCAGCACGTCGCGCAATGTGACGATGGTTTCGGTCAGCAGACTCACATTCGGCGGCGCCGCTTCCAGCACAAAGGTGCCGATGCCGTGCCGGGTTTCGACCTGGCCACTGGCCTGCAAGTGCGAAATCGCTTCGCGCACCACCGTGCGGCTCACGCCGTGGCGCTCCATGATGGCCGATTCGGTGGGCAGCTTGTCGCCAGGCTTCAGCGCGCCGGACTGGATGTCGGCGTTGATCAGCTCGATGACACCCTGGGCAAGGTTGCGGTGTTTCTTGCGCGGCAAAATCATGGAGGGGGCGGTATTAGTCGTCATAGACCAATTATAGCGCCAGCCAGCTTGTACGATGACATATCTCTTTACAGCGGATCATCCTCACTTCCCTTTGAAGAAATTATGGGCAATCTTCTCGATTTCGCCTGTGCGCCGCATATCGTAAATGATGGCATCGAACTGCTTGAGGAAATCAGTCTTGTGGGCAAATCGCCCCTCGTCACGGTCGGTAAAACCAAGAAAGCCCTGCTCGCGCGCGATGACCGCGGCCTCGTAGCCGGCCGGTCCACCCGGCAGCCTGCCTTCGCGGATCAGCTGATTCTGGGTAAGGCGAATCGAAATACGGTCATTGATATAGCAGTCGATCCGTTTCATGCCCAGTTTGAGGATATTGGTACGGGTGTCGGCTGCTTCTTCCAAAGTGATCTTGCCACTCTTGACGGCCGCGTTGAATGCATCGCCGCCCACCAGGAACCCCGCATTATTACCAATGCGCAGGCCATAAAAATCTTCCGGCCAGCGCGGGCGCGGCCGGGCGGCGACATCTTTCGTACATACAGCCACGACGATTTCTTCAAACAGAGGCAGCGAGTAAGGCCAGGTGAAGGGTTCATCCTTCAAGTTCATATAAGGCGGATACAGCGCGAACGCGGTGCCGTTCTTCAGCATGGCCATGCCGCGCTTCCAGGGTACCGGCTTGATGGCAATGCGGTAGCCCTTCATGCGTGCAAACGCGACTTTGACAATCTCGGCATACAGCCCTGCGGCCTCGCCATTGCCGTCAGCGTAAGAGTATGGTTGGTAGCCGGCATCGGCGTAGATGGTGACCGGGATGTCGGCGGCCATTGCCGGCAGCATGCCGCAGGAGAGCAGCAACGACGCCAGCAGCGTGAAGCATTTTTTCATTATGGGTGCGTGGTGGTGCGCGCGAACGCTGGTTGAATCGTTTTTTTCAAGTATGAGGCATAGCGCCGGCCCGATCAATCGTCTGTTGCGCCGTCATGCTCCTGTCACGCAAGCTTGTTAGTCTCAGCGGCTTCTTGAAACTGCAATCTTGCAATGCTTACACCGGAGCCCATGTGAACTCGACCCGTCCCGCGCATTTATCCTTGCCCCGCCTCCCTGCCCTTGCCGCAGCGCTGTGCGCCGCCCTGCTTGGCGGCTGCGGCGGTGATCAGCCCGACCTGCAAAACCCGGGGCCGAACTGGCCACCCACACCAGCGGTGACCGGCCACCGCGGCGCTTCGGCGCTACGGCCCGAACACACGCTGGCGTCGTATCAGCAAGCCATCGTCGACGGCGCCGACATTGTCGAACCCGACCTGGTGGCGACCAAGGATGGCGTTCTGGTCGCACGCCACGAGAATGAAATTGGCGGCACGACCAATGCGGCCAGCGCCACGCAGTTTGCCAGCCGCAAAACGACCAAGACCATCGACGGCATCCCGGTCACGGGCTGGTTCACCGAAGACTTTACCCTGGCCGAGCTGAAAACGCTGCGCGCCAAGGAGCGCATTCCGCTCAACCGCCCCGCCAACGTGGCCTACGATGGCCAATTCGAGATCCCGACCCTGCAGGAAGTGATCGACCTGGTCAAAAAGGAAAGTACGTCGCGCAACAAGGTGATTGGCATCTACCCAGAAACCAAACACCCGAGCTACTTCAAGTCCATTGGTCTGCCGCTGGAAAAGCGCCTGGTCGATCAGCTGGCGGCCAATGGCTACCGCGGCAAGGACGCAGCCGTCTTCATCCAATCGTTCGAAACGGCCAATCTGAAAGAGCTGCGCGGCATGACCGAGATGCGCATCGTGCAGTTGATCGACAACCCGGCCAATCCGCCGGCGCCGAACGGCGTACCACGCAACGCGCCTTATGATTTCATCGCCGCTGGCAACAAGCGCAGCTATGCCGACCTGGTCACCCCGGCCGGCCTGAAGGAAATCGCCCTGTACGCCGATGTGGTCTCGCCCTACAAGGAAGTGATCATTCCGCGCACCGCAGCCAACGAACTGGGCCAGCCGACCCGCTTTGTGGCCGACGCCAAGGCTGCCGGCCTGAAAGTGCATACCTGGACCCTGCGGCCGGAAAACCCCTTCCTGCCGGTGAGCCTGCGCAAGCCCGACGTCAACTCGCCAAGCCAGCGCGGCGACGCCGTGGCGGAGATCAACGCCTACCTGAAAGCGGGCATCGACGGCTTCTTTACCGACGACCCGGCGGTGGGCCGCGCTGCCGTCAAGGCCTTCAAATAAGCAAAGGAGCGGCGCATGGCGGCCAACGACCTGCACTACGGCTCGGACGCCAGCGGCCTGGTGTGGGGCTACCTGTTCGACCGCGAAGCCGGCACTGCCCAGGCGCTCGACGCGCGGCGCGCCCTGTCGTGGCTGGACGAGCCTGACCAGCATGATGGCCAGTTCGTCTGGCTGCACTTCAATCTATCGAATGCAGCCAGCGAAAAATGGATGCGTACGCACGCAACCCTGGCCGATGAATTCTACGAAGCCTTGCACCAGGGCTCGCGCTCGACCCGCATCGAGGTGGCGGACGACACCCTGATCGCCGTCATCAACGATGTGTCGCACGACTTCGCGTTTGAAGCATCCGACACTTCCACCTTGTGGCTGACGCTGGCGCCGCAAATGGTTATCAGCGCGCGCCGCACGCCTTTGCGCTCGATCGAGCGACTGCATCAGGCGGTGCAACGGGGCGCCACGATCCACTCGCCAGTGCAACTGCTGGAACACCTGCTGCGCGACCAAGCCGATGTACTGGTGAAGATCGTGCGGGACTCTATTGCCCGCGTCGATGGCATTGAGGATTCGCTCCTGGCGGGCCGACTGCGCCACAAACGTGAGGACCTCGGCACCATGCGGCGGGTGCTGGTTCGCCTGCAGCGGCTGCTGGCGCCGGAGCCGGCTGCCCTGTTTCGCTTGCTGCAACGCCCTCCCCGCTGGATCGGCGAACACGACATCGAAGAACTGCGCCAGGCCACCGAGGAGTTTGCAGTCGTGTTGAGCGACATGAGCGCCCTGCAGGAACGCATCAAGCTGCTGCAGGAAGAAATTGCCGCGCGCGTCAACGAAGCCAATGGACGCAGCCTGTTCGTGCTGACCATTGTCACGGTACTGGCGCTGCCGATCAATATGATTGCTGGTCTGCTCGGCATGAATGTGGGCGGATTGCCGCTCGCGGCTCACCCGCACGGGTTCTGGATTGTGGTCGGCGTGGTGACGGCATTTACGGCCGTGGCGGGCGTGGTGGTGCTGCGCTTGCAGCACGAGTAGCCGCACCCCATAGCGGACATTGACGAGAAGACGAACACGACTTCAATGCGCTTGTTCAGCGGCGCCGAAGCCGTCCGCTGGAATGATTTGTTGAGCATGCACAGCTACCCAATGTACACGACACCATCTTCTCCGAATACTGATGCGCGTTCGATCGCATTGATGACGTTGCCAAGTCGATAGCTCTCGAACGACACGACGTTTAACACGAGTTCCTCAACCATTTGCAGACCCAGCTACCTTCTCCAGCTCAACCTCTTCCGGCGAAAACGCTAGCAGCCACTCGGTAATCCCATTCTCGCCGCTGCACTCCAACTCGTACCCAGGTGGGCCTTCATAAATTTCGATGACGTATGCCACATCACCAACGCGTGGCTGGCGCATGTTAAAACAGTCGGATTCGAAGACATGAGGCTGGCTTAGGCCTTTAATCCGAACGGCGTCGTAGAGCTTGATTTTAGGGTCTACCATTTTGGACCGGTGGGGTTTTATTGCGGACTGAATGACGGCTTCTGGCCAGAAGCCGAGCATTCTACTGCAGCGTCCGCTTACGCCCCAAAGCGGACTGTGGGGGCATCTGAACAGTCGACTTTGACGTGAAGAATAGTCGGTGGCTGAGGC
Source organism: Massilia sp. CF038 (assembly GCF_900129765.1). Classification (GTDB taxonomy): domain Bacteria; phylum Pseudomonadota; class Gammaproteobacteria; order Burkholderiales; family Burkholderiaceae_D; genus Telluria_A. The sequence goes on along the minus strand of NZ_FQWU01000001.1, from coordinate 1,505,334 downwards.
GCGTGGCCCCCAAGCCGTCCTGTTGATTAAAGGAATAGCCGGTGAAGCAGCGCGCCATTGAAGACCGCGTGGGTGTCTGCAGTTTCGCTGGCATCGAGCACGGGCCTAATTCCCAAGCATTGCATTTGCAAACTTCTCCAACGCCGCATATTCCAGTTTTGAGAAAGTGCCACGCTGGGCATCGATGTTGTAGTTGATCCGATCCACCGTGCCCAGGTTTACACGCACATTGATGCGGTTGGCGTTGCGGGTTCTCGCATCAACGAACACGGTCACCTTGTAATGCACAGTCTCGCCACGGTCGGCCGCAGCGCGCGCCGCGTCTTCGATGGGAATCATCTCGGTATTAGCATGGAATGTTCCAGCAACAAAATTGTCGTGGGCCGATCCACCACCCAACTGCCGACCCAACATGTGCAGCCACTCACTGTGTGCTTTTTTGCCTTGCACGAAACGATCGTTTCCCGAGACTGCGCTGGCGCTCACGCCCATGACGCCATTGGCACCCTTGCGTTTCGCTGCGCCTCTAATGACTTGCCAGCCCGTTGTGAGGATTCTTTCACCGTATGCCTTGTTCCATAGCCGGCGCCCCCAACCATTTTCGTTACCATCTTGCTCGGCCAGATAGCCAACTGCCTTGTCCTGCACGCTTGTCACTGCCGCTCTTGCCAACGATGCCACGCCGACAGCAATCACGGTGCCGCCTGCGATCGTGCTCAGAACGGGCGCGGCGGTCAGTACGCCGACCGTTGCTGCGCCGCCAATGGCTAGGCGGGTCGCGATTGCGGCGGCGCCGCCGGTCACGATACGATGGCCACTCATGACACCAGCCGAATCGTATTTTTTGCTGCCTTGACGGTTTGCCGCACGCTTGTACCACCACAGGTCACCGAGAGTGCGAAAGGACATAAAGTCGACGACGTTGTGGACCTGTGAAAGCGCATGTCCGCCAGACGCCGTTGGCTCGGCGCGCATGGCCATCATCGGCTGGATTGTTCTAGGTCCAACTGGCGGTGTGACGAAAACCATCTTCGCCTGTGCCGTGCGCGCTGTGACTGGCGCATTAGGCCGGTAGACCGGCGGCGTGCGGACAACCTGGCCATTGCGTATGGCAAAGGTCTGTCCGGCCGGCGCGGGCGGCGCGCTGCGGTTTGTGGCAAGGGCAAGGGCCGCTTGTGGCGACTTGGGGTGGCGCATCGGGGTATCACTCCATTGTAAAAACCACTTACACGAAAGATATCGAAAATCCGACTAATTTATTTCTTTTCTGTACGATTCCATTTGGCAATACTCCCTAAGGTATGACGATGAGAGGCTGCTTCTGGCCGGCAGTTGCCGATTGTACTCGACAGCACCCGGTCTCAAACCATCAGGCCGATCGCGCCCCAAAGCCGCCAGTCGTCCCGTGTCGGACTCGTCGCCAGAATGCGAACATTCAGTGGGTCAGCGGGCAACCTCTTTGAATGCGGCTTGGCGAAGATAAGGCGAGCGAAAATGTTCGACAAACAGACCTAGATCGCGTGCGATGGCAATCGAACGTTCGCATTTCGAGGGTACTCCGATGTACATGTAGTAGTCATAGCCAAAATGGACGTATGCCCTACCTGGCGCGACGAGTCTTCCCCATACCTCTTCTCGCAGCGCCAAACGTGCGAATTCGAGGCTTTGAGCAATAGATAGGTTCCCTCCGCGCAGGAAGCCCCCTCCGGCGGCGCCGTGACGTTCCAGCCCCTTCAGCTCTAAAGACTCGATGCCTGCCTCATCCAGGGAATTTTCCATAGCAGACAGGTAGCTGTTTTCAACCTTCAGATACTCCGCTTCAGACAGCATCCCACCGTCAAATACTCGTCCAATATCAGATTGCGAAGTCCAATCTTCGCCTGCGTATGCACCTGTCGCATCTCTCAGCGATGGGGCATATTTTGTGACACGGTATTGATTTTTCATGGTCGTGATCCAGGCAGAAGGGAACTGAGGAAAGCCATCACTGGCAACGGAAGCAGACCTGTCCAGAGGTGCGGCTGGTGCGGGATGAGGCAAGGCTGTTTCTCACACCTCTCGCATTATCCCAATGTCAGATCTTGGCCGGTCGCTGCCGATTGTACTCGACCGTTGCGGTGCGGTGCCGCCCTCGGCGGCTGCTGGCCGTACTCTCAAAGACGTAAGTGGTCGGTGGTTGCACTTCGAGGCCGAGCTCCGTCGACTTGAATGAGGATAGACTCGTCCTTTCCAACAACTTCAAAGTGTCCCACGTCGCGTTCGTACACCTCGGCCGACCAAAATGATACTGCGTGGCCGCCAACCACAATTTCGACCCTCGGGACCGCGTTGGGGCCATCAATTTCGGTAATTGCTACCGCCGCTGCGCCAATGGGCAGTTCACTTAAATCTCGTGTGCGATAGATGCTCCCGATTTCCGGTCTGGATGGCTTATCAATGGCATCTCGACTTACTAGGTACAGTCCATAATAACCGCTCCCGTCATCAGCATTCGAAAGCATCCGATAGATTGAACCGTCACTCAGCTGAACATCAACGCTTATAAGCTGTAGGTAAGGGACGCTCGCATGCTCCCAAAGTACCGGGCCGCTTCCCAGGTCTCCTTCAGAAAGCGCCATTTCAGTCCCAACCCATCTCGCGATGGAGTGACCGTTTAGCTCCGCAAAATCCACAAATTTCATAAAGCCTTACGTTTTCAAGGGCCGCTTCTGGCCGCACTCGGCCTAATTGTGTGCCAGATGCCTGCTGCGGCAATGCTCACGGACTGGTTTACCTATTCTCAATCAAGTGCGGCGGCTCTTCCCATAAGGGCTTGTACTGCTCAGGGGCTACACGCAAAATTTCGTTCATGATTCGGACTACTCTCAGTGTCCCAACAAGACGTGAACCTTCAAATATCGATAAAACGCGCCCCTCCCAAATGCAGCCAGGATAGATCTCTGGCGAAATCAAGCACACCTGCACAGGCGCGGTCTCTCCTGGCTCTACACATTCCCGCTCCGGATAAATGTGATTGCCGCTGCTTTGGTAATTCTCATGCAACAGATGCTGCGGACGGTAACCGGACCTTACCGTTCCATGGACAGGCAACAAATGAAACATACCCTCAAAGTCAACTCGATTGTTCATTCTTGTTTGCGCCAGCTCTTCCTAAATTGCGATCGCGAGTATCGAAAATATGCCATGACTAGACTCCGTTGCATTCGTGGGTGCGTTTCATTGCACCTGGCCCCGATGTCCGCTGGTGGCCGTTACGACCCATCTGTTACACTTTTCAGCAACTCACTGTCGAACCAAACGTCTTCATAGTCCGGCGCAAGCAATACGCGCCAACCTGGTGGCAAAGCCAAGTAAGGGACAATGTCCGGGCAGCTTTCAGCTAAATGGGCAACGTGAAGGGGCTGATAAAAGTCGGCATCCGTCGAATGCTCACCGCCATAAATATACCAGCCGCTTGTACCGTTTTCAGGGTGAATCCGCACAGCGTGAAGTGGCACATTACCGAGTGAACCTAGCGCAATTCCTACCTTCTGCTCGGCGTCAGGCGGCAAGTATACCTTGTCGAAACGTCGGCAAATTTCACTTGGGTCGTTTTGCATGATCAACTAGTTTCGTTGCGTGGTTCTGGGTGGCAGCCGACGCTCAGGCACGGACGATTTGCCTCTTGTCGACCGTGAAGACCGTCTCACCGGCCACAGATTCGATTCCCCAAGGCTTTTCAGTGCTTACACGAACCAAGCTCCTACCTGCGCTGTCCGTCCATTCCCTCTCAACGCTGCAACCCAAGAATCCTGCCTGAGGGTACACGCTGTCAGACCAAAGATCTGTGTCGCTAACCACTGGTCCTTTTTCGATGAACTCGTGGCATTTTCCATCCGCGTCGATAAGCACGCAGGCTACAACGCCAGGCTGATGGTCATCAACGAAGCGCTCTACCTGCACTTGAAGCGAAATCTTCAAAAGTCGAATCCTCCATCAATATATCGCCGAACGCATCCGACCGCTTTTGGCCGTTTGTGCACTGTCGAGGCAGTGTTGAAAGCCGGGTCAGGCATATTTGCTCCAGTTGCTTGGTTGCCCAATTCTTTGAGCGTGCTTAGGGTTCTGTTCGACAAAGGCGGCCGCCTCTTGTTTTGTTCTTGGAAGTCGCGGATCGGAGTGATAGCCGCTACCCGAATAGCGAAAGCCCGCTTCCCATAGGCACTTTGCGGCGAGCCATGCAGAGTTATCGGCCTTCGACGGAGTGGCAAAGTTGCGGCCCATGAATGCCATTTTGTGACCGCAGTTCGGACAGTTGTGAGCGAGTTCTGACTCCGGCAGATGCGCGCTTCCCGTTGCGGAGTTGCTTGTCGCCGGCCGCTTAAAAGAGATTTGGCAGTCGAAGCATACAAAGTTGTGGAGGAACTGCGTCATTAAATGCCTAACGTGCTATAGATCGTAAAACGAAGGTTTACCCGAGGTCATATCTCATAAAGTTCCCTCCTTGGGCGAATTCTCCGCTGCTCTCCGCCGGCAATGACGGCTTCTGGCCGTCTGCTGCCGACGAAATGGCAGTACTGGTTTGGGCCATCTATTCGTTTTTGGCGCTTTGCTTCGTGATCGCAAATTGCTCTTCAAGTGTCGGCCAGCGTCCTTCATTGAACTCGAAAATGGCATACAAAAAAATGTCGCGGTAATGCCCGAATCCATATGTGGGAAAAGCGCTTCGCAGCCACTCAAGCCCTGACCAAAACGCGTCTTCATCAAAACCATCAAAGTCAATTGCGGAAAACAGCGCAAGGTTGTGCAGCCAGTCTGCGACTTGACCTGTGCCACGAATTTGCTTTCGCTGCCGAAGCCAGTACACTAGGTTCCAGCGTTCCCACCATTCGGCCCCCACATGCGCGATAGGGCGTATGCGAAGGGTCGCTTCATAAATTAAGTAGCGATATGCGTATTTTTGCGCCGAATCCATACGAATTGAAGACAAAATGACAGAGTGATCCGCGTATTCTAGCGCGCCTGATCAAACGCCAAGTTGATCCATATGGTTTTGGCCGTGAGCCGCCATCATACTGCAGAGGCCGCTAGCGCCCAAAGCCGACCTGCCACGCATGGCCTCGAACTCGCGAACATAGTCCTCGATGGGTAGAGCAGTTCCTGCTACTTTCATCTCCCCAGTTAACTTGCTTACCATGAGCGGTGCATTTCCTGCTAGCGCATAGATGTAGTTACCGGTAGCGAGGAATTCTTTCGTGTTATAGAAAAAAGCAAAAGTGGCGGATGTCTCAAATGAAGAGGGCATCAACACTAACTCTTCTCCGCACTCCTGTGCTAACCGAAGCAAATACTGCTCGGCAAACGCGCGGCATTCTACTTCGATAAGCATTATGGGACTCCTTGATAACGACCGCTTGTGGCCGGAAGCCGACCATTTTACTGCAGCGTCCGCTTCCGTCCCGAAGCGGCCGTTACTGAGTGGAATTTCATACCTTTTGAAATTTCTTCAGGAGCCATCCCGTCCATGCATATGAGGCCACAAGGAACGCGCCAATCAACAGGCCACGTTCCCAAACTATAAACGCCTCATAATCTTCACGCGTGACCTTGGAACCAAACTTTCCGCAATGCTCGAGACCGCATGGGCTTATCGGGGCGCTGGGAAACTGGATGAATCCATAGATATACAGTGCAATGAACAAAGCGGTAATCGTCCAGCTTACAGCTTCGAGTACAGAAATTTCATGTGATCCTGTTTCAAAATCGTGAGCATCCTGTGAGTGCTATTGTCCGCTTGTGGCCGGATTGTGTCCGTTCGCACTAGCCCAACACCGACTCGACGCGACCACATCGCCTAACTCCAGATAAACGAGATGTGCTCTCGTTTCCGATCATCGACAACAAATGCCCGGACATACATCTGGAAATTTTCTGCCACATACACCTCAGTTCGGAATTCAATAAGTGCTGCAGCATCAATGCTATGACGCCTCAGATGCTCTTCCAATCCAGCTCGGTAGGCCATCACGGATTTTATTACCCGTGAAGGGAAACCGATTAACTCCTCGCTTGTCGCTGGAATCCACCTGATGATTACCTTCGACCCATGCCGTTCTCGTGCCATTGCGTACATGTCCTCGTACACGAAGCCATCATCAAGGTAATTCATGTTGCTCATGAACGAGTGAGACCAATTGTGAGCCATCGAACGTATTAATTTGTACTTCATCGATATGCACTTTCTGACTGTCCGCTCCTGGCCGGAAGCCGACCATTCTACTGCAGCGTCCGCTTACGCCCCAAAGCGGACATTGACAGATCAGTGCGCTTCGCCAACCGTAGTCGCATAAGGTGTTGAGCGAACATTTTCAAACGTAACTGGAACGCCGGCACCTTGGCACATCGCGGATGCTTTCGCGACTTCGAATTCCAAGAACTCGCCGAGATCCCATTCATGCTTGCCTGCCCTGTATTGGGCTTCTAGTCGCGCAGGCTCAAATCGCTCGGCAAACGCAAGTACCCTCTTCAACTTCATTAGAGCCTTCCGGGCGTCAGGTCCAGGATTGATAAAGGCTGTCCCAATGAAGAGATCACTCATTGGCATCCCCGACAGATCCGGGATGTAGTTGCAATGTACGGCGCACTCATTACCACACTCTTTGCAGTGCCAAATCTCCAGGCTCGATTTGTCCACTGGTCTATCAAAGCTGGAATTCCCGCAGTTGAGACATTTCATGTTGCCGCCATGGTTATAAATCAGCGTACCCGCCACGTCGCTCGGATCTCCATTCGCCCGTTCGTGGCCGGTCCCTGCCGATTGTACTCGACGGTTGCGGCGCAGTGCCGCGTCGGCCGCAGGCACCCAAACTTGCCAGTTTCAGGTTGCTCATTTTTTGCGGGGTGCATCAGCCGCGATAAAATATATACACCTCTACCGCAAATTGCTTTCGGACTCGATCAGCGAGCGTAGAGGGACGCCCCACAACTTTTCGCCGTCAGGGCCATAAATATCGAGGATATTGTTTTCCCAACGGCCTAGGCTCGCGCCGGATTCATAGAAATTTACGAGATCAGCGTACGGGTTCGGAGACTTCGGGAACTTTTTTAACCAGACGCTGCAAGACGCAAACGCTCGATCCAATTGTGACTCGGAGCTAGGTACTGGTGCGTCATCTTCAGTGGCGACCCAGGTTCCGAACAGACCGTACCGAGCACGACTGACTGACAAATCCGCAGCAAGGAATTTGGCAAAGGCACTCACAATCAGTCCATATAAATCTTCGTTATTCATGTCATGTACAAGGTTCAAGTTGGCAGACGCGATTCGCCTGCGCGACTGTCGGCTTCTGGCCGATCTCTGCCGATTGTACCGGAGCGCTGCGGTGCGTCGCGATATGGGCCCGATAGTCCGCTCGGCTTACGTGACGTCCTTGAAGTCGCTAATCAAATCTCGAAGTTCCGACCACTCCTCGTCCTTGTAGAACTTCAGGGTAATTGGATATCGTGGATCTTCTGCAAGGCAATTATTAAACTCATCAAGGAACTTGTCGCGGTCAGCGATATAAAAATAGAATTCTCTTATGCCGGCACCGATTCGACGGTAGGCTTCAACGCAAAACTCCGGACGCTCGATCTTGCCCAGAGCCGCCTCAAGCATCAGCATGTGCTGATTCGCTTCGGCGGTCGGCATTCCCTCATGGGCTGATCCATCGTACTCCCACCGCAAGATAGTCAACCAAGGCGTAGCGTCGCGGGCAGGTTGTGACGGCAACTCTGGAACGTATGACCAGAGTATCCGTTGCTCGTCTTTCCATGTCCGGACAATGCGTCCTAATGCTTCCGCGCGGGTCGTCATCGGTATAAATAATCTCTACTTGGGTGGTTCGAACGACTGCTGTTGACCGACTTCGGCCGCAAATCCGCCAAGCTCGTTGCGCGCCACCTTGGCAACATACTCAATGAGCGAGAGCGGAAGGTTCGGTACGAACTGCGAGACAACGTATTGAAGTTTGCTATCGTCGCGGAATATTTCAAGCACGATTTCCTTCTCGGCACCATGTCGATAAACTTCAAAGCCGAGGCCATCCCGCAGGTGAACTTCACTTGCGACCAAGAACGAGTATTCGACTTCATCAAAATTCATCTGTTTCTGCTCCGTTCGAGTGGCCGAGCTGGCCGCAATGGCCGCTCCTGGCCGGATGCTGCCGATTGTCTTCGGCGGCAGCGCCTACTGAGCTGGCCACCGACGGCCCGTTGGGATGCTCAATGCACACTACCACTTCCGATGCTCTCATCAAGAGTTCAATCGTGAATTACAAACATAACTTTGGTCCCGTGGACAGCTCCAAGCGTCCGAAGAAGACCTAGAAACATTTGGCTTTCCTCCCCTAACGCCCCAGAGAGATTCGGTAAACCCCGAACAGTGACGTCGTTGGGCATTGCATGAGTGTCAGTGCTGCCGATTCGATCTCGAAGGAAATCCCATGTCAGCTCTCGATCAATAGGAACGCCAAACGCAACTGCAACAGACTGGCGGATAAACAAGGCGTTCTTGGCGTAGGAGAGATCGATCGTTATCTGCAGGTCACTCATATTTTCCTATCCGCTTCTGACCGGATGCAATGTCTACTTGCATGTTGTTCGCCATGCTCGTTTGCCACCGATGAACCTGCAATGCCGGGCGGCGGCCGTTCAATCATCGGGTGGGCTGGTAAAGGTGGCCACTTCGTGAAATTGGCCATTTTCCAGCGTCCAGACGTAGTGCTCCGTTCCTTCCTCATGGTCGGCATGGAAGATGCCGGCAAGGTAGCCTGTTTCATCTTCATCTGTCCAGACCACTTCATGTGAGAGTGTCTTGAGCTGGTCTCGAACGTAGTCGAGACGTTGGATCCGTATGTCAGCTCCATAAAAGATGTAGTGTGTCCAGTTGATATGCGTCTCGGGAATGACCCAACCCTGGTTGTACATAGCAGCGCCCTGGGCGTCAAATCTGTACCGTTCAGCTTTGCTGACAAACGATGCAATAATTTCCCTGATCTGCGTGATTTGCTCTTGGCGGCATTCGATCCATCCCCTGATGCTGATGTACGTTCCCATGCATGCTTATTCCTCGGGTTTAGGCGCACAGCGCCCAATTGTCGAAAACTTCAATTGCTTGGCCCCACGCTATACGCTTTAATATATATGAACTCGCCATATCTCTCCTTGCCGCGCCCGCCGAACGACCGCTGTTGGCCGATTGTTCGCGCCCCTCACTCCGATGAATTACGAGCGCCATGTGCTTACCTCGGCTAGAAGGACTTCAAAAGTTTCAGGGTGAACGAGAAACGCATATAGCGTTCCGAATCCTGCGAGGGGCTCTGGTTTCTTGTCCGCGGTCCAGTAGCTTACCAGCAGAACAGTTGAGACGCCATCCAGAGCTTCGTGAATAGATTTCCTTTTTTCCTCGGAAATACGGGCACGGTCAATGAAGTTCTTCGGTTGTGCGAATACATCGCTCACGCAATGTGCCCAACCGATTGCCTCAATATGCAGCGGATGGAATTCAACAGCGGATAAAGCGTCTTTGGCAATCGCCTCAGCCACTGAGTTTGTTTCATGCATGTTGAACCCGTCATGCCTTTGTACGAAAATTCGAATTTGTAGGTCCGCTGGTGGCCGGATTTTGTAGTTGCCACTTATTTGGAAAAGAAGTCGAGTTGCTCTTCGCTTGAAGCGAAGTGGTCGATACTAAAGTCGCTTTCGCCTGTGAAGAGTTGGCTTACATCGGCATCGGAAGTCCTCCCCAAAGCGCACCTGAGCATCTGAGCAGCAAGAACTAGGTAGCCATTCTTATTCGCGTAGAGCGCAACTTCCCCGTACGCTCGGAATCTGGCGATCGCAGTTTCAACCGAAATAGAACGTTCAATCGTGTCTAGGGCTGCGGCAATGTTTTCGTCGGTCATGTCTTGATTGTTGTATTACTGTTGAGTGGAACGGATGGGGCGACCGTCGGCTTCTGGCCGATCATTGCCGATTGTACTCGACAGCGACATGGCCTCTCGCGTGCCGCAATTTATCCCGACAAGCTATTATGCATACCATTGCAGCGGCACGCGCAAGCCCTAAAGGATCCGAGGATGCGGCAACAGAAAATCAAGACCAATGGCATTGAACTCAACGTGGCCATCGCGGGCGAAGGACCGCCTGTTCTGCTGTTGCACGGTTTCCCCGACACCCATACTGTATGGCGCGAGCAAATCGACGCACTGTCCGACGCTGGCTACCGCGTCATCGCCCCCGATTTGCGCGGCTACGGCGCCAGCGAGGCGCCGCCCGCCACTCAGGACTACGGCATCGCGACTTTGCGTGACGACATCATTGGCTTGATGGATGCCCTGGACGTCGAACAAGCCTGCTTGATCGGCCACGACTGGGGCTCGCTGATCGGCTGGTATCTCTGCATGCATGCACCCGAACGCATCCAGCGCTTTGCTGCGCTTTCGGTCGGGCACCCTGCCGCCTACGCGAATGCGGGTATCGGCCAGAAGTGTAAAGCCTGGTATGCCGCACTGTTTCAATTGCCGGGCATTGCCGAATCGCTGCTGCAGTTTGGAAATCTCATGGCACTCAAACCGCAAGCGGCCGATGCGGAGCAACTGGCCGACTGGCGCGCCAACTTCGCCCGGCCCGGCCGCCTCACAGCTGCACTCAATTACTATCGCGCCAACCGCCACCTGGCCGCCGATCCTTCCTACGACAAGATCCACGTTCCCGTGCTTGGCATCTGGAGCGCGCACGACCCGGCCCTGACCGAAAACCAGATGCGCGACTCAGCTGCGTACATGGCGGCGCCCTTCCGTTATCACCGCATAGACGGTGCCGTCGGGCATTGGTTGCAGCTGGAACAGGCTGAGGATATCAACCAGCTCTTGACCGATTTTTGCGCAGAGGCACTTACCCCCAGTGTGAAATAGCGAACTGATCAGCCTCGCTGTCCGTGCGATCCTCGGCCCTTTCACCAGACAGGAATGCCACGATGCTTGCACGCCTTCCCATCCGCACTTACCTTCCTCCAGTCAATATCGACCTTGCCAATGCCGCCCTTGCTCTGGGCGCCGCCATTGCCAGCTTTATCCTCCTGAAACTCTGCCTCGTATTCATCCGGCGCAAGCTGTGCCAGCTGAGCGAGGACCAGGCCGGTCACGCGTGGGCGCAAATTCTCAAGAAGACCTTGGGCTCCACCAGCACCATTGCACTGGCGGCCACGTCACTGCTGATCGGCCTGGCGTTGCTCGATTTGCCGGCGCCATGGAACGAACGCGTCAAGCACCTCTGGTTCATTGGCCTGGGCGTGCAGATTGCACTGTACTTGCACCGCGGGATTGCCGTTGCTACCAAGTCCTACTTTGCGCGCCATGCGTCCACGCGTGGTGAATCGGAAACGGTTGCCCACACGCTGATCATCTGGGCCTTGCAAACGGCTGTATGGATCATTTTCTCGCTTGCCCTGCTGGCCAATCTGGGCATCAATGTTTCGACATTCATTGCCAGTCTTGGCATCGGCGGCATTGCCATTGCGCTTGCAGTGCAAAACATTTTGGGCGACCTGTTCGCCTCGCTGGCAATTGCTGTCGACAAACCATTTGAGGTAGGCGACTCGATCAGCGTGACCGGCTTTTCGGGCACGGTGGAGCATGTCGGCTTGAAGACCACACGCGTACGTTCGGACAGTGGCGAGCAAGTCGTCATCTCGAACACCGAGCTGCTCAAGAGCACAGTGCGCAATTTCAAACGGATGTCGCGCCGGCGCGTGCAGTTCTCGCTCTTTGCCAGCCCGGCCACACCCGCTGCCCTGGCCGCAAAAGTGCCGCCGGAAATGCGCCGCATCGTGGAAGCGCAGACCCAAGTGAAATTCGATCGCGCGCACCTGAAAAACTTCAACCAGTCCGCCGTCGAATTCGACATCGTGTATTACGTTCTCGATTCCGGATACGCCTTGTTCATGGATACCCAGCAAGCAGTCCTGCTGGAAGCCATGGCGGCCTTGGAACGGCTGGGCATTTCCACTTCCACGGCGCAATCGCACGTGGTGGTGGAATCGGAGCAGCCGCTGCGCCGCGTGGGCATGAAGGCGGTCTGATTTGAGCATGGCGCAAAGCCACACCAGCGTGGCGGACCTACCATGGATGAGTTCGCTCACTCCCGAGGTCTGCCATGCAATCACCTTTTCGATCAGCAATCTTTGCCCTCAGTTTCGCCAGCTTGCTGGCTTGCGCCGGCAGCCCGCCGGCCCACCCGCAACCCGGCCGGATTGAAAAAGTCGCCGATTTCGCGCACCAGGTCACGGGCGTGACGGTCAGCGAACAAGGCCGCATCTTTGTCAATTTCCCGCGCTGGACCGAAGACACCGCGGTCTCGGTCGCCGAGTTGATGCCCGACGGGTCCTTGCGCCCTTACCCGGACGCGCGCTGGAACGCATGGCGCAATGTGCGCAAGGACGAACTGGCACCGGACCAGTACTGGGTGTGCGTGCAAAGCGTGGTGGCTGACCGGCGGGGCAATCTGTGGGTAGTCGATCCGGCCGCACCCGCGGCCAGCGTGATCGTACCGGGCGGGCCGAAACTGGTGCGCGTCGACCTGGCCAGCAACCAGGTCACACAAGTCATCCGCTTTGACGAAAGCGTGGCGCTGCAAGGTTCGTATCTGAACGATGTGCGCATTGCCCCCGACGGCCGCTTCGCCTACCTGACCGATGCCGGCGTGCGCGGCGCCATTGTCGTGGTCGATCTGGCCACGGGCAACGCACGCCGCCTGCTCGACGGACATCCATCAACGCAGCAGGAACGCGGCGTCGTGGTCCATACCGACGGCAGGCCGCTGCGCCGCCCGGATCGGCGCGGCCCGGAGTTCGCGTCCGACGGCATCGCCTTGTCCGACGATGGCAGCTATTTATACTGGCAAGCGCTCAAGGGGCGCACCCTGTACCGCATTGGCACCCGCTACTTGAATGACCCTGCTCTCGGCAACGCGGAGGTAGCAGCCGCGGTCGAGAACTACGGCAAAAATGGTGTGGCCGATGGTTTGCTGATCGCGCGCGGCAGCCAGCAAATGTTCATTACGGCGCTGGAGGAGAACGCCATCCGCGTGCGTGACCTGAATGTGGGGCCCGCGGCACCGGCCACGATTCTGGTGCAGGACCCACCCTGCGCTGGCCCGACACCTTCAGCCAGGGCCCGGACGGTACCCTTTACGTGACCACGTCGCGCATCCAGGATTCGGCCCTGTTCCGGCCCGATGCGCCAGCGGCGCTGCCCACCAGCTTATGGCGTGTGCGCCGCGATTGATGCAGGCGCGGCCGGGCGCTCAATCACCATCAGCGCGACCAGAATCGCCAGCGGCAGCATCAGCGCCGCAAACCCTGCGGCCACGTAGGCAAAGGCGGCGCACACGCAGCCTGTGGCGAAAGCCAGCAGCGGCCAGATGAATTTGGCAAGCCGCAGCGACAGGCCGGGGTCGCGCACGCCCCGCAGGCAGTCGACCAGGTCAATCACGATCTGGGTGACGTTCCCGGTCATCATCGATGTCGGTGCCAGATTGCCCAGCAACAGACGGCTGGCAGCGCTGTGCACGCCCATGGCAGCGGCGCCCAGCAGGCCCGCTGCCATGGCGGCCGGCCCTGCGGTCGCCCCAACAGGTGCCGCGATCATCCCGAACACCATGAAACCGGTCAGCAGCACCAGCTGCAGCAGATAGGCAAGGCGCAGCGCGGGCAACTGGCGCCGCTCGCTCACCAGTACCAGCAAGCGTGCCAGCACCACGCCGGCGATGAAGGCGGGGAAAGCGAGAAACTTGAGCAGTACTGACATTTGCGCCGGATCGGCCAGCGCCGCACCGATCAAAATGAAGTTACCGGTGACGTGAGCGGTAAATAAACCAAACAGCGCCAGAAAACCCAGCGTATCGACATAGCCGGCCAAAAATCCCAGTCCCACTGCCTGCGCACGCAGCCGCATTGCGTCGTTCATACAATCGCCCTCGAATGGCCGCCTCAAATGCGAGGCACTTGTGCATGATAGCGGCTTTGGCGCGACCTTGCGGCAACCGCCGATAAGCAGAAGTGCGCGATTGCCTTTATCATCTGCGCATGCCATTCACCGGAGCCTGCAATGCCACACGACCCTCTTATTCTGATCAACGGTTGCTTTCACACGGTCGACCGGCAGAACCCGCAGGCCAGCGCCGTCGCCATCCAGGATGGCCGCTTTCTGGCCGTGGGCGACCTGGAGGATGCGATGCGCCATCGCGGCCCGGCCAGCGTGGTCATCGACCTGAATGGCCGCACCGTCATCCCCGGCCTGAACGATTCACACATCCATTTGATTCGCGGCGGGCTCAATTACAACCTGGAGCTGCGCTGGGAAGGCGTGCCATCGCTGGCCGACGCCCTGCGCATGCTGAAGGAGCAGGCGCAGCGCACCCCCAATCCACAATGGGTGCGCGTGGTGGGCGGCTGGACCGAGTTCCAGTTCGCTGAAAAGCGCATGCCAACCATTGACGAGATCAACGCCGCCGCCCCCGACACCCCGGTGTTTGTACTGCATCTGTACGACCGTGCCCTGCTCAACCGCGCCGCCTTGCGCGCGGTCGGCTACGACAAGGACACGCCCAATCCCCCGGGCGGCGAAATTGTGCGCGACGCGAGCGGCAATCCGACCGGCATGCTGATCGCACGGCCCAACGCCATGATCCTGTACGCCACGCTGGCCAAGGGCCCGGCCCTGCCGCGCGAGCTGCAAGTGAACTCCACGCGCCAGTTCATGCGCGAACTCAATCGCCTCGGCGTGACCAGCGCCATCGATGCCGGTGGCGGCTTTCAAAACTTCCCCGAGGACTACGCCGTCATCGACCAGCTGGCACGCGATCAGCAGCTCACGGTACGCATTGCGTATAACCTGTTCACCCAGAACAAGGGCAAGGAACTGGGCGACTTCGAGCGCTGGACCGACATGCTGGCCCCGGGCCATGGCGACGATTTTTACCGGCACAACGGCGCCGGTGAAATGCTGGTGTTTTCGGCGGCCGACTTTGAAGATTTCCTCGAGCCGCGCCCGGAACTGGCCGCCGGCATGGAAGACGAGCTGGAAAAGGTGGTGCGCCATTTGGTCAGCAAACGCTGGCCCTTCCGCCTGCACGCCACCTACGATGAATCGATCGAGCGCATGCTGGGCGTCTTCGAAAAGGTCAACCGCGAGATCCCCTTCGACGGTCTGCGCTGGATGTTCGACCATGCCGAAACCATCTCGCCAAAAAATATCGACCGCGTGCGCGCGCTGGGCGGCGGCATCGCCATCCAGCACCGCATGGCATTCCAGGGCGAGTACTTTGTCGAACGTTACGGCGCCGAAGCGGCCAAGGCCACGCCGCCCATCGCGCGCATGCTGGGCGCCGGCATTCCGGTCGGTGCCGGGACCGATGCCACCCGCGTGGCAAGCTACAACCCCTGGACCGCGCTGTACTGGATGGTGTCGGGCCGCACTGTGGGCGGCCTGCGCTTGTACGATAGCGCGGCGCAGCTGTCACGCGACACGGCGCTGGAGCTGTGGACCAGTGGCAGTGCGTGGTTCTCCAGCGACCAGGGCAAAAAAGGCCGCATCCAGGAAGGCATGCTGGCCGATCTGGCCGTGCTGTCGGCTGACTTTTTCAGCGTGCCCGAAGACGATATCAAGGCCATCGAATCGGTGCTGACGGTGGTAGACGGCAAAGTGGTCCATGCGCAGGCCGAATTCACACCGCACGCGCCGCCACCCTTGCCGGTGCTGCCCGAATGGTCTCCGGTAAAGAACGTCAGTGGCCACTGGCGCCACAGTGCGCCGCGCACTGCCACAGCGCTGCCCCACCAGTGCCAGGGCGCTTGCGCGGTGCATGTGCATGCGCACGACGTGGCGCGCAAGTCCACAGTGCCGGTGGCAAATCACGGCGGATTCTGGGGTGCACTGGGCTGTAGCTGTTTCGCGTTTTAAAGGACGGATCTAGCCCGCGGGTGGCATTGCACGCAGCGCCACGTCCCAATACGCCGGCTCTCCAAATTCGCGCCGCAGATGCGCGATGAACAGCTGCGCCTTGGCCGCATGTGAGCGTCCCGGCAAGCGCAACGCGTGAATGGCAGGCAAGCGCGGGCCCCTGGAAGCCAGCGCCGGCTCGAACAGCGGCACCAGGCGGCCAGCGATAATGTCGTCGCTGACCATCCAGGTGGCCAGGTGCACGATGCCCAGCCCTTCGCGGGCCGCGCGCAGCATGGCCTCGGTGTCGTCGGTGCGCAGGTTGCCCTTCACGGGCAGCGGCAGCTCGCCATGGATGCCGGCAAAAGTCCACCAGCCTGCCGGTATGGGCATCGACGCCAGCGTCAGGCAGTTATGCTGCAGCAGGTCCTGCAGGGTCTGCGGGCGACCATGCTTTGCAAGGTAAGCCGGACTGGCGCAGACCAGCCTTTGTACCGGCGCCAGCTCCGTGGCAACCAGATCGCTGTCGGGCAGCACGCCCATGCGGATGGCCACGTCGACCCGTTGCGCGCTCAGGTCAAGCAGCTGGTCGCTCAAATGCAGCACGATCTCAATGGCCGGATACTGCGCCAGGAAGCTGCTGACCGCGCGCACAACGTGGCGCCGGCCAAATGCCGCTGGCGCCGTGACGGTCAGCTGGCCGCGCGGATCGGCCGACATTTCGGCGATGGCGTGACGCGCGTCGTTCAGCTCCGACACGATGGCGCGGGCACGCGGTACAAAGGCTTCGCCGGCATCGGTCAGCAGCAATTGGCGCGAACTGCGGCTGAGCAGCTTGACGCCCAGCTCCTGCTCCAGTGCGTCGATCTTGCGCGCGATGGAGGAAACCGCCACGCTGCGCTCACGGGCGACCTGGGACAGACTGCCCGCCTCCGCCGCCGCCAGAAACACCTTCATTGCGTCGATCATGGTCCGTCCATCTTTGCGTTTTACGCAAAACAAGTTTGTAATTAAAAAGATTGTGCTGGTTTGCGCAAGAAAATACAATCGATTGCATGAACAACAAGCCCAAGGGCAAAAAAGGAAGACACATGACGCAAGCAAAACTCAAGCAACTCGTGCAGGCAAGCCTGATCGCATCGGCATTCGCCATCAGTGCCGGCCATCCGGCCAGCGCCGCGGCGCCACTGGCCAAGACCAACGCCCCCGGTTTCCACCGCATCATGCTGGGTAACTTCGAAGTGACCGCCCTGAGCGATGGCACGGTCGACCTGCCGGTCGACCAGTTGCTGGCCGAAAAACCAGCCAAGACCACCGAGGCACTGTCCAAGGTCTTCCTCAAGGCGCCGCTGGAAACCTCCGTCAATACCTTCCTGATCAACACCGGCAGCAAACTGGTGCTGGTCGATACCGGTGCGGCCAGCCTGTTTGGCCCGACCCTGGGCAAGCTGCTGGCCAACCTGAAGGCCTCCGGATACGACGCGGCGCAAATCGACGAGATCTACATCACCCACATGCACCCGGACCATGTAGGTGGCCTGGCCCAGGGCGCTGCGGCGGCCTTCCCCAACGCCGTGGTCCGCGCCGACAAGCGTGACGCCGACTTCTGGCTCAGCCAGGCCAATCTGGACGCTGCGCCAGCCGCATCGAAGGGCTTCTTCCAGGGTGCGATGGGCGCCATCAAGCCTTACCAGAGCGGCGACAAGTTCAAGCCATTCGACGGCAAGACTGAACTGGTACCCGGCATTGTGGCCACCCCAAGCTATGGCCACACGCCAGGCCACACCGCCTATACCGTGACCAGCGAAGGCAAAACGCTGCTGCTGATCGGCGATCTGATTCACGTTCCGGCCGTCCAGATGGGCAAGCCGGGCGTGACGATCCAGTTCGACAGTGACGCCAAAGCCGCATCGGCAGCACGTGCCAAGGTGTTTGCCCAGGCAGCCAAGGAAGGCACGATGATTGGCGCGTCGCATATTTCGTTCCCGGGCATGGGCCACCTGCGCAGCGCCGGCAAAGGCTACGAATGGGTGCCGGTCAATTACACCCAGCTGCGTTAAGCCCGATTGATCCCGTCCGCCATTCACGGTAGAATCCCGCCACTACGTGAATGGTGCCCTCCCGCTTGTCGGCTGGAGGGTGAAACGGGAAGCCGGTGCCGCAGGAGATCTCCATCTCCTGCCAGTCCGGCGCAGCCCCCGCTGCTGTATGCCTGACGATTTTGTTCATACGCCACTGTGCAGCGCACGGGAAGGCAAGGACAAAAGAGGATGAAGGCAAGCCAGAAGACCGGCCTTCACGCTTGATAGTGCAAAACCCGGGGATCGGTTTTGTCTGTTTTTGCCGTTACTTCCTTGTCCGTTGACTGAGGCTTCGCCTGGCGCTTGTGCGCGCCACGCTTGCCCACGTTCGATTTGCATGCGGTGACGGCGTCATCGTGAAGAAGATCGAATGCAAGTGCTTCAATACTGGCTGCCCGCCTCCCTTTGGGCCGTATCGGCCTATGCCTTCGCCACTGGCGTACCTGTCATGCAGGAAGTGGTCGTCACCGGCGCGCGCGCCGGCATGGTCGGCACTGCCGACTCGGCCACCGAAGGCGCCATCACGGCGAAACAGCTGGCCACCCGTCCCTTGCTGCGCGCCTCCGAAGTGATGGAGGCCGTGCCCGGCATGATCGTCACCCAGCACTCGGGCGACGGCAAGGCCAATCAGTACTTCCTGCGCGGTTTCAACCTTGATCATGGCAGCGACTTTGCTACCAGCTTAATGGGCATGCCGGTCAATGTGGCAAGCCACGGTCACGGCCAGGGCTACATGGATCTGAACTTCCTGATTCCCG
This sequence comes from Massilia sp. CF038, assembly GCF_900129765.1. Taxonomy (GTDB): domain Bacteria; phylum Pseudomonadota; class Gammaproteobacteria; order Burkholderiales; family Burkholderiaceae_D; genus Telluria_A. Next base: position 1,486,536 of record NZ_FQWU01000001.1, on the reverse strand, counting down.
AACTGGTGGCAAACGTCAGGTATCGAAAAGGCGTGTACGCGGCCGATGACGGGGACTTCACCACCACCGGGTCGGCGCGGATCGATTACCAGCGCCAGTTGCCGGCACCGTTTGCCGACCTGACGGCCGGACCGCATGGCTTTCGACGCGTGCTCGCTGCTGGCAGCGGCAGCATCGACGGCATGCAGCTGCTGGGGGCATTCGAAGCGGCCCGCAACAATGGGCCATGGGACCAGCCCGAGCACCTGCGCAAGACCAATGCCGTGCTGCGCCTGTCGAGCGGCACCGCGCACAACGGCTATGCGATCAGCGCCCTGGCGTACAAGTCCGAGTGGGATGCGACCGAACACGTGCCCGAACGCGCCATCGAGCGGGGCGAGATTGGCCGCTTCGGTGCCTTGTCCGGCCACGATGGTGGCGTGACTCATCGCTACAGCCTGTCCGGCGAGTGGGAACGCTCGAACGCGCTCGGTGCCAGCAAGGCCAGCGCCTACGTTATTGACTACGGTCTGAACCTGTTCTCGGCGCCATCGGGCTTCATGAACGGGCCGCAGGGCGACCAGCACGAACAGGAAGACCAGCGCCTTACCTGGGGCGGACAGGTCAGCCAGGCCTGGTACCTGGACGACACCGAACTGACGCTTGGCCTGCAATTGCGCCAGGACCGGATTGACAGCGTCGGCCTGTACGACACTGTGGCACGCGTTCGCACCAACACCGTGCGCCAGGACCGCATCACGGACACCGCAGCCGGCCTGTTCATCCAGGCGCGCACCCAGTGGCGTCCATGGCTGCGCACCACCGCGGGCCTGCGCTATGACCGCATCCATGCCGATGTGACGGCAGCCGCTGGCCAATTCAATCTCACCAATGGCGGCAGCGTCCATGCCGGTCAGGCCAGCCCCAAGCTGGGCGTGGTGTTTGGCCCCTTCGGACCACAGGCCAGAACCGAGCTGTATGCCAACTGGGGCACGGGTTTCCATAGCAACGACGTGCGCGGCGCCACCTCCGTCATGAACCCGGCCGACGGCAGCAGCACTGAAAAACTGGGCTTGTTCTCCAAGGCGCGTGGCGCCGAAGCGGGCTTGCGCACCACCGTGCTGCCAGGATGGAGCAGCAGCTTGTCGGTGTGGCACATGGACTTGGGTTCCGAGCTGGTGTTCGTGGGTGACGAGGGCGTGACCGAGGCGCGCGGTGCATCAACGCGCCACGGCATCGAATGGTCCAACTACTACGCTCCGAACGCCTGGCTGATCATCGATGGCGACATCGCCTGGTCGCAGGCCCGCTTCAAACAAGCAGTCGAGGGTGGCGGCACCGACATTCCGAATGCGATCCCGCTGACGGCATCGCTGGGCATCGGGGTCGATTATGGCGGTCCCTGGTTCGGCGGGCTGCGTATGCGCTACCTGGGCGCTTATGCGCTGGAAGAAACCGGCGCACACAAGTCGTCCCCCTTCTACACGGCCAACCTGAAGCTGGGCTATCGAATCGCGCCCAGAGTGCAGTTCAGCGCCGACATCCTGAACCTGTTCGACCGCAAGGCCAACGACATCGAATACTGGGGTGGCGCCTGTACCCGTAACGAACAGGCCAATGGCGAGTGCAACGGCGGTATTGACGGCCGCCTGATCCATCCGCTCGAACCGCGTACCTTGCGTGTGAACCTGAGAGTTGCGTTTTGAAGCGCGTACTCCTGGCCTGCCTGCTGACGGTCAGCCTGCCGCAGATACACGCCGCCACCCTGTTTGGGGTGGTGACCGAACGCGCGGCCCCGGTCACGATCGAAGCGGCGCACCGGCATCTGGCCAGCCATCCGGGCGACCGCATCGTTCTGCGCACGCCGGCACAGTTGATGGCTGCCAGCGACCGCCAGCTGGGCCAGTGGATCGGTCAGGCCGACAGCGTGCTGGCAGTCTCGGTGTTTGGCGACCCGGCGCGCAAGCTGAAAGATGCGCTCGCGCGGCACGCGCGCCGGCAGACGCCCATCCTGGCCATGAATGGGGAAGCGAGCCTGAACCTGATGAGCCGCGATGCCGATGGCAGCCTGGAGGACTTCCCGGCCGAAACGCTGCGCCAGCTGGCTGCCGAACAGCCTTCGGAAGATGCCCTGCGCGCCGCCCAGGCCCGGCCGACGGCCAGCCACTGGCTTGCGGCGCGCCGCATCTGGCAAGCTGGTGGTGTCGACAATACCCAGGCTTTGCTGGCGCACCGGCTCGATCCGCGCCAGCCCATGGCACCGGTGCAGCCGGAAGCTACCTTGCGCCTGCGCGTGGGCCAGAAGGAATTGAGCGACGATGCCGCCTGGGGCAATGCGGCGCAACTGGGCCTGAAGGCCGTCCCCACCGTGGTGGTGCTGGACCTGGCCAACATGGACGGCACAGCACCAGCGGACATTTGCCGCGCCATCGAGCAGCGCGGCCAGCCCTGCGTGCAGGTGCTCACGCGCTGGGGCGGCGCGTCGCGCCAGGCGCTGGAACGCTTGCCAGCGCTGATTGCGCCAGCCAAAACGGCGGCGCTGGTGATCCTGCAGGACTTTGTGGTGGGCGCGGCGGAAGGGCGAGAGGCCGTGACCGACGCCTTCAAGCAGCTCGATGTACCTGTCTTCAAGGCGATCCGCCTGAGCGAGCGCAGTGCCACCCAGTGGCGCCTGTCGCCCGACGGCTTGCCACCCGATTCGGTGCAGTACCGGGTCGCGCTGCCGGAACTGCAAGGCATCGGGCAACCCATCGTGGTCGCCGCGCTCGGCGCGGCCAGAGCGGATCGCCAGACGGGGATCGAGAACCGCCTGCCGGTCACGCTGGATGCGGAAGTGGCACGCCTGTCCGCGCGCGTGCAGCGCTGGCTGGCATTGCGCGCCAAGGCCAATGCGGACAAGCGCGTGGCCGTCATCTACTACAACCACCCGCCCGGCCGCCAGAACATTGGCGCCGACAATCTGGACGTGCCAGCCACGCTGTTCGACATGCTGCATGCGATGAAGGCGGCTGGCTACACGGTCGGCGAACTGCCGGCCTCCCCCGAAGCCCTGCTCGACCGGATCATGGCGCACGGGGTCAATCTGCCCGAAGACAGGGCCGCCCTGCGCGAACTGAGCGGCTCGGTCAATTCGGTCAGCGCTGCAGATTACGCACGCTGGTTCGCCACGCTGGCGCCGCGCATTCAGGGCGAAATGACCAGCGGACCGCTGGGCCGCCTGCATGCCGAGGTACTGGAAGCGGAAGCGGCCAACGAACGCGCGGTCGGACGCAAACGCGCCAACGCCATTCTCAAGGAACTGCACCACCTGGTGGAAGGCGCCGCCCACCCGCGCCGCCTGGAAGCCATTGCCGACCTGCGCGCACTGGAGGCAGGCTACCAGGCCTGCCTGGCAGACCAGCCGACGCGCCGCTGCGCCACATTGGGCGCCACCAAGGACCGCATCACCGGCTACGGCATCGAGGGTTTGAAAGGCTGGGGCCCGGCGCCCGGAAAAATCATGGTCGACAGCGGCAAGCTGCTGGTGCCTGGTCTGGTGTTTGGCAATGTGTTCATTGGCCCGCAGCCGCCGCGCGGCTGGGAAGTGGACGAAGAACTCCTGCACGCCAATACCAGCGTCACCCCGCCGCACCAGTACCTGGCCTACTACCATTGGCTGCGCGACCGTTTCAAGGCCGACGCCATGGTGCACGTGGGCCGCCATTCGACTTATGAGTTTTTGCCCGGCAAAGCCGTTGGGCTGAGCGCGGACGACTATCCCAGCCTGATTGCCGCCGACCTGCCCGGCGTCTATCCCTATATCGTGGACGGCGTCGGTGAAGGCACGCAGGCCAAGCGGCGCGGCTTGGCGGTGATTGTCGACCACCTCACGCCGCCACTCGCCACCACCCCGCTGTACGACCAGCTGCTGACCTTGCGCCAGGCAGTGGAAAGCTTTGAATCGGCGTCGTCCGAGTCGCTCAAGGCGCAGGCCGCGCAGGGCATGCGCGAACAGGTCGTGGCACTGAACCTGAAAGCCGAGCTGGAAGCGTCGATGGCGGACGTGCTGGAAGTGCGCGGCATTGGCTTTGAAGCGGCAGACGATGACTTGCTGGCGCACGAAGTGGGCCACTACCTGACCAAGCTGCAGGAAAAATTCATGCCCTTTGGTCTGCACATTTTTGGCCGGCCCTGGAATCAGGCCTCGCTTGATCTGATGCTTGGCTCGATGAAAAAAGGCGGCATCGACGACCCCGCGGTCAGCCGCAAGCTGGCCGATTCGCCCCGTCTGGAGATGCTGGGTCTGCTGGCCGGACTCGATGGCCGCTATGTCGCACCGGGCAAGGGCAACGATCCATTGCGCTCGCCAGACGCGCTGCCCACGGGCCGCAATTTCCACGCTGTCGACGGCGATATTCTGCCCACCCGGCTGGGCTACGGGCTCGGTGAAAAAATGGCGCTAAAGGCAGCCGCGCGCGACAAATCGGGCCAAGGCAGCGAGGGCATTATTTTGTGGGCGTCCGACGCGGTGCGCGACGAAGGCGTGATGGTGGCCTTTGCCCTGTCGCTGATGGGTGCGGAACCGGTCTGGAATGCGCGCGGCATCGTTACCGACGTGCGGCTCAAGCCGGGCGCCGTCCGGCGCGATGTGCTGGTTACCACCTCCGGATTGTTCCGCGATCTGTACCCCAACCTGATCAACCTGATCGACCGTGCAGGACGCCTGTCGCTGGCGGCGTCGGCCAACACGCTAACCGCGCAGCACCCTGAACTGAAAGACGCCTTGAGCGCGGCCCTGGCCCCCGTGCCCACCGCCGCGTGGGGCAGCGAAGCGCCGGCCGACAACCGCGTTGCGCGCGAGTGGCTGGTGCGCCAGCGCGCGTTGCAGGATGGCGGCATGGCCAGCGTGGATGCGGGCCGCGCCGCCGCCCAGCGCATCTTTGGTGATGCCCCGGGCGCGTATGGCACTGGGGTGAACCGGTTGACCGAGCGCTCGGGCGCATGGCGCGAGCGCGACGAGATCGGGCGCGCCTACCGCAATCGCATGGGGCACGCCTACGGCCTGGACGAAAGCGGTGAAGCGAACCACGCGGCCTTTGACAGCGCGCTCGATGGCATCGCCCGCACTTATCACGGCCGTGCCAGCAATCTGTACGGCCTGCTCGACAACAACGACGCCTTCGACTACCTGGGCGGCCTGTCGCTGGCAATCGAGGGACGTACCGGCCACCCGCCCGAGGCGCTGATCCTGCAGCACGCCGAGCCTGGCCGGGCCGATGTGGAGCCGCTCACCACCGCCCTGCTGGGCGAACTGCGCGGACGCTTTCTCAATCCAGCCTGGCTCAAACCCCTGATGGGTCACGGCTACGCAGGCGCGCGCACCATGGGACAGGAATTCCTGGAGAACTTGTGGGGCTGGCAGGTCACGCGGCCAGACCTGGTCAAGAACTGGGCCTGGGATGAAGTCAAGGCCGTGTACTTCGACGACTCCCAGCAACTGGGCCTGCCCCAATTTCTGGGCAAGGATCATAACGCTCACGTCAAGGCGCACATGCTGGCCATTTTCATGGTCGCTGCCGAAAAAGGCTACTGGAAGACAGACGCTGCCACCATCAAGAAAATGGGCGGCGAGCTGGCGCAGCTGGTGGCCAGGAACGGTCTGCCAGGCAGCGGACACGCGGCGCCCGACCACCCGATGTGGCAGTGGCTGGCGCCGCAACTGGAGGCGGCCGACGCCAGAGCATTGGGCGTGACGCTGGCCAAGGCGCGTGGTGAAACGCTGCCTGCCGACAGCGCAGCAGCAGGCCAGCGCCAGCAGCCTGCCGGTCAAAGACCGGCTGCGTCGGAGCACAGTCCCGCCGCGCCAGGCGGGGCCGCAGCAGCGCCGGCACCACGCTACTACGAGCTGACCGAGACGGCCGTCGCCCCGGTCGACGTCGTCAGCCGCACTGTCACCATTCTTTCGCTGCTCGCGGCATCCCTGGCGCTGTTTGCGCTGGGACTATGGCGGGGCCAGCACGTCCCCCAATTTCAAAAACAGGAGTTTTCATGAGTGCTTTTTCTTTCAGCTGGCTGCACGATGCAGTGACCTGGCTACTTACACCAGCACTGGCAGCGCTGTTGCTGGCCTGCGCCATCGCCGTTATTGAAGCAGGTATCGCCGCCGGCGAGCGCTGGTTCGGCCTGGCCCGTCTGCGCAGCACCGGCGACATGGCCAAGGTGCAGGCAATCGCGCGCCACCGGCTCGAACGCGCCGACCTGCTGGCGCGGATCCCGCCGATGCTGGGCCTGATGGCCACCATCATTCCGCTCGGGCCCGGCCTGGCCGCTCTTGGCAAAGGCGATCCGGCCCAACTGGCCAGCGCCGTCACCGTCGCCTTTGACGCCACCGTGCTTGGCCTGGTGGCCGGCATTGGCGGCCTGGTGATCGGCAAACTGCGCCGCCGCTGGTACGAAGAGACACTCGAAGCGATGGAGGCGGCAGCGTGAGCACCCCGCCAAGCCGCAAGACACTGCGCCTGTATTCACGCCTGGATGCGCGTTTCGACGACAGTGATGAAGATCCGCGCGCCAGCCTGGTCAACCTGGTGGACGTCATGCTGGTATTTGCCTGCGGTCTGATCGCAGCCCTCGCCGCCGGCACCCAGAGCGCGCTGAAGGCACCCAAGCCGGTCGAAAAAGGCCAGGAAATCACCCAGCCGGCCAGCGGCACAGCCCACAACGGCAACGGCTACGACCGGGTTGGCGAAGTGTTCCGCGATCCGAAGACGGGCAAGCTGGTACTGATCGAGCCTGTCGCCCCGGCCGCCAGGTAAGGAGTCGGGCGCGACGTCATCGACTACAATGGTCCCGCTATTCAATTGGGAGCATCGATGTATCACGGAGAAAAACTGAACGCATGGACCCACCTGGTCGGCGCCTTGCTGGCCGTCGCAGGTACGGTGGTCTTGCTGGTCACAGCCGCCACCGCAGGCGACGCCTGGGCCATCACCAGCGTTGCCGTGTACGGTGCCACCTTGATTTTGCTGTACAGCGCATCCACCCTGTATCACAGCGTGCGCGGTCCGGCCAAGCAGCTGCTGCAAAAGCTGGATCATCATGGAATTTACCTGCTCATCGCAGGCAGCTATACCCCATTTTGTCTGGTCTCCCTGCGCGAGACCTGGGGCTGGCCGCTGCTGGCCGTGGTGTGGGGCCTGGCCATCCTGGGCGTGCTGCAGGAAATGCGGCCCAATGGCGGCGCGCGCAAGTTATCGCTGGCGATTTACCTGGTCATGGGCTGGGCGGCACTGGCGGCCCTGATTCCCCTGCACGCAGCATTGGGCACGGCCGGCTTCGCGTGGCTGGCCGCCGGCGGCGTGGTGTACACCGTCGGCATCGTGTTCTACGTGCTTGATGACCGGCTACGCCACGCCCACGGGATCTGGCATTTGTTCGTCATTGGCGGCAGCGCCCTGCACTACTTCACGATCCTGTTCTACGTTCTGTAGTTAGCCGGTGCGGTCCGGCAGCACGAATTCGACACCCTCTTCAAACGAATGCAGCACCGTGTCGACGCTTTTTGCGACGACCGCTTCTTTCGCGTCTTCGCCTTCACCCAGCAGGCGCATGGTGATCAGCATGGCATTGGGCAGATTGGCGCGCAAATGCTGCGCCATCTCCTGCCATGCTGCCAGTGACTCGGCCAGCGGATAACTGAGGAATACCATCGCCACCAGATCGTTGGCGCCGTCCGGCTTGTCGTCGCGGTTGTCCGGCGAGGCGCTGCGCGCATCAATGCCCGCTTCGCGCAGGGCCAGCACAAACAGTTCATTGAGCAGTTCATCGCGTTCGGTGGGTAGCCCGGCGCACAGCACGATCGAACGGGCCGGCACATCAAGTGAACCCTGCCAGCGTTCCAGGTGGGCCTGACGCAGTTTGCGCAGGTGCGCACCGACGTTGCCTTCAGTGCCCGCAGCCGCCTTGCGCAACGGCCGACGCAAGGGCGCGCCTGCCGCCGGGATGATGGTCGCGGCCAGCGCCGCGATACTGGAACGGATATTGTTCTGCTGTGATTTTTCGATTTTACCGGCGTCGAATTCATCCACCCCCAGCGCCAATCCTGGCAGCAGGACGTTGTCGCAGTAAGAGGCAAAGCTGAACTGCTTCAGGTAGACCAGCGCGTCGCGAATGATCAGCTCCGACTCGCCCAGCAAAATACGGTGGTAGAAGCGCTGGGCCGCATTCACGATCGGCATATCGGACAGCAGAATCGAGATTGGTTCCAATGCCTGTACGTGGCGCCCCGTCACAACAAGACACAGCGTCAGCGGCGTGGAAATGAGCAGCCCGACCGGTCCCCATAGCGCCCCCCAGAACAGCGCAGAGACAATCACCGCCAGGGGCGACAGGCCGGAACTGTGCCCGTACACCTTGGGCTCGACCACATTGGCCACCAGCAGTTCCAGCGCCGTGTACATGGCCACGCAGAAGATGGCCACCGACCAGCCGTCGTCAATGGCTGCCACAAACAGGGCGATTACGGCCCCTGCGACCAGCGCGCCCAGATAGGGCACAAAGCGCAGCAGACCGCTCAAGGCGCCAAACAAGGCGGCGTGCGGCACGCCGGCCAGCCACAGGCCGCCGCCGATCACCGTGCCAAACACCAGGTTGACCACGAACTGGGAAAAGAAGAAGCGCGACACGCCGTCGGTAGCGTCACCCAGCGCGCGCATGGTGCGCCCCACTTCGGCGTTCCCGGTCAGGCGTACGATGCGGTCGCGCAGTGACTCGTGTTCCAGCAAAATGAACACCATCAGCACCAGCACCAGCCCCGCCTCGCCAATCGGGCCCGACACCACCGACAGCAGCCGCGTGAGCGTATCGGTGGCGGTGGCCTGGGGCACGTGAATCTCCACCGGTACCGGGCGCACCTGCCCCGCCACCAGTTTGGTGCCCGCGCTGTTGATCACCAGGCTGCCGCGTGTGGCGCCGGGCACCACGGCTTTGAGGTCGGCCTCGATACGGGCGAACGGCCGCTCAGTCAATTCCCTCACTTTTTCCAGCTTGGACTGTATCGCCACGCTGTACTGCGGCAAATCAGCCGTCACCGCCACCAGCTGCGCGCCGATGACGACGCTGATGCCGACAATCCCCACCGCGCCGATCAGCACCGAAATCAGCGTGGCCGGCAAATGCGGCAGTCCCGTGCGGCTGAGCATGCGGATCAGAGGCGCGATGACCAGACTGAGGATCAGCGCCAGCGCCAGTGGCTCGAGAAAATCGCGCCCGAAATGCAGCAGCGCCAGGATGCAGGTGGCAGAAACAACGGAATTGGCGCTCAGGCGCGGAAAGGGGGGCAAGCTTTGCATGAATGGGGTTGGCTATGTTTACGGAAGCACATTGCCCTGTTGGGCGGCCTCAGCTTACACGACCTCGCACGCCAAGTGCACTGTCTGTGCCCAAAAGAACGGCTTCGCAGCAACGCCCTGCCCGCTATTTCATGTTATCGACCGTGCTTTTCCCCGTCTCAGCGCTCTTTTTCTGCAGATTTGACAGGGTCTCCTGCGCCTTTGCACGGCGGTCCTGGTTCGCTTTCAACTGCTGCTGGCGGGCGTCGGACATGGCATCCATGCTGCCCTTGCCTGGGGCCGCGCGCTGCTCGCTTGGTGGGCCCGGGGGCGACGTGGTCTGTTTGCCAGGCCCGCGATCGGGTGGCGCGCCCATGGCGGCCGCGTTGCCCGCAACGGCCAGCAGGAGCATGAGGGAAGCAAGCGAGGGGATGCGCATGATCGGTCCTTATCTAGCATGGGATGCAATGCAGTATCGCGCCACTGGCCCAAATGTTCAAATTAATTTGCACAATATAAGGCCGCCGTTCCCACGCCAGCCTACAGCACGGTCAGCGTATCGACATTGGCCAGATCGGCACCGGTCGACTTGAGGCTGATGGCATTGCCCGTGCCGCTGACGAGCGCCACCGGCACATCCTGCGTGACCCAGGTGGTCCAGCCCCCGCTGGGACGAAAGCTGATATTGCTGGTGCTGCCATTGACCACCAGCTGCCCGCTTCGGGCGCTGGCGCTGCCGTTGGCAAAGCGAATGCGCAAGGTCCGCATACCCCCACTTTTGCCGTTCACATTCGACATCGTCAAGCTGCCACCGCTGCGCGGAAAATTGACATAGCCGCTACCCTGCCAGCCCGCATAAGCCCGCTCGCGCACGGTGCCCGCCCCCGCCAGCAAGCCCGCCTCGGCCGGATACGCCACCGCCCCGATCAGGCTGCGGATGCCGAGCCGGTTTTCTTCGATGCCTTCGCTGACGAAGCGGGCCAGCTGCGCTGCGCCGTACTCCTGGAAGTGGGTAATGTCGTGCACGCCGTTGGGAAATTTGGCATACGCGCCTGGCGCCAGCCACAGAAAGACATCGGTCGTGGCAGCCACGCCAATTTGGCGGTAAAAGGCCAGGCTCTTGTCGTTCAGATCGATCAGCGCCACCTGCTTTTCCGCTGCCAGCTGCCGGATGGCGCTTACGCGGTCGACGAAATCGTTGATGAACCGGCCAGCACCATCGATATGGCGCCGCGCCATGGGGGTGACCAGCACCGGTACGGCGCCGGCGCCACGGGCTTGGTCGACATACTTGCCCAGATAGGTTTTGTAGGTGGTGAAGGGATCGGTATGCAGGCGCGGGTCGCTGTAATCGTCGTTATGACCGAACTGGACGAACAGATAGTCACCGGGCCGGATGGCCGTCACAATGGCGGCCAGGCGCCCTTCATCAACAAAGCTTTTGCTGCTGCGCCCGCCGATGGCGCGATTGCTGAAGCTGACCCCGGCCCCAAACAAGGCGGACAGACGGCCGCCCCAGCCCTGCTGTGGTGCATTGCCGCTGCCATAGCTCATGACAGTGGAGTCGCCCGCCAGATACACCACCGGCGCCGCCGCAGCTTGCAATGCCAGCGCGCCCAGACCGAAGGCCGCCCAAAGGCGGCAGACAATGCGATTCAACGCCTTGTTGTTGTTCATGAGGTGCTCTCCGGCTAAGTTGGATGGAACTGACCTTGACCATTAGCTCAGACTCGCCCCCGCCCGCACAGTTCAACCCCGCCCCTCACATCCTCAGCACCACTTTGCCGAACGGGCTTTCACTTAGACAGTCCAGCGCCTGCTCAGCCTGGTCTGCGGCAAACTGCGCAGCAATGACCGGCACGATGCGCTGCGCCTGCAGAAAGCTGGCCATGCGTTCGAACATGCTGCGCGAGCCCGTTTCAACGCCACGCAAGCGCAGGTTCTTGTTCATCACCGGGTAAATATCGAGCAAATTGCTTTGCTGCTGGACCACGCCAATCACGGCCACGGTGCCTTCGAAGGCCGCGGCCCGTACCGAGCGGCGCAGCGAATCGTCCAGCCCCATATCCAGCACCAGCCTGGCACCGGCACCTGCGGTCAGCGCCAGCACAGCCTGCTCCCAGTCGGGCGTCTGGCTGGTATTGATGGTGGCGGCAGCGCCCAGCGCATGCGCTTTCTCCAGCTTTTCCGGCGAACGCCCGACCACGATCACTCTCGCGCCCAGCGCCACGGCAAACTGAATGGCAAACAGTGCCACGCCGCCTGTCGTTTGCACCACGACCGTGTCCCCCGCACGCAGTGCGCCCAATTCAACGACCGCATGCCAGGCCGTTAGCGCAGCCACCGGCAAGGTCGCGGCCTGCGCGTCGCTCAGGTAGTCCGGCGAAGGCACCAGGGTACTTTCGTGCACATCAATGCTGCTGGCGAACACACCGGGCGCGCCGGCCGAAAAGGCGGCGGCCGACAGCGGACCATCGATCCAGGCGGGCAGTACCGTGGTAGAGGCGCGCGCGCCGGGCGTGAAGCGGGTGACGCCAGCCCCCACCGCGTCGATCGTGCCGGCCGCGTCGGTGAAAGGAATGCAGCCGTCCACGCGCGGCCGGGAAGCGTTGCCGCGCACAATGTACAGGTCGCGGAAATTGAGCGCGATGGCGCCGATGCGCAGCCGCACATATCCCGCCGGCAGGGGCTGTACAAGCTGCGCCTCACGCACCAGGCGGCCATTGGCGGTGCGATAAATGAAGTGTTCCATATTGATGCCCTCCTGATTGACAGGCATAGTATCGACTGGTGCTTGCATGAGCACAATCCACCTTGCAGGCAAAAGATTGTTGAACTGATGGCAAAAATACCCATGGATATGCTGAATGAAATGGCCGTCTTCGCCCAGGTTGTCGACAGCGGCAGCTTTTCCGCCGCAGCCAGGCAGGCCGGCACCACAACGTCGGCGGTCAGCCGCCAGGTGGCAAGGCTGGAAGAACACCTGGGAGCCAGGCTGTTGACGCGCACCACCCGCGCTCTGTCACTGACCGAGCTGGGCCAGCAGGTCTACGAGGCCAGCGTGCGCATGCTGGCCAGCGCGCGCGAAGCACAGGCCTTGGCCGGCAGTTACAGTGCCGGCCCGCGCGGCGTGCTGCGGGTCAGCGCACCGATTGTGTTCGGACAGACCTGGCTGGCGCCCAGGCTGCCGGGTTTTCTGGATGCCTGTCCCGACGTCGAGGTACGCCTGACGCTGACTGACCGGCAGATCGATCTGATTGAAGATGGGGTGGATCTGGCAATACGCATTGCGCCGACGCTGGCGCCGGGTCTGGCGTCGCGGCCCCTGTGCCGGTTTCGCTATGTGCTGGTGGCCGCCCCGGCTTACCTGCGCCAGCACGGCACGCCCCTCACACCGGGCGAACTGGCGGCGCACACATGCTGCCACCTCGGCTACGGCCGTTTCGGCAAACGCTGGACCTTCAGCGCCAAGGGGAAGCAGCTTGCGGTGGACGTGAGCGGCCGCGCCACCGTCAACAACAGTGCTGCCATGGTAGCGCTGGCCAGCGCCGGCGGCGGGATTTGCCTGGTGCCGGCGTTTGCTGCCCAGGATGCGCTGGCGCTGGGCCGGGTAGAACAAGTGCTGGCGGACTGGGACATCGAGGCGCCCTACACCGGCGCCGTGCATATGGTGTACACCCCGGGCCGCCACATGGCGCTCAAGATCCGCGCCTTTATCGACTACTTCGTGGCATCGGCCGAGGGTGATGCCGCTAGCGGCTTGCCAATACCGCAGGAGTGACGGGCATGCCCTTCCACACCATGGGTGTGTCGAGCAATTCGATCTTGCTGATCGCCTGACCACCCGGCACATTCACGACCCAGCGCGTGAAGCTGGCGCCCTTGAGTGGATCGCTTGCTGCTGCCGGGACCGGGTCGCTTGGCTTGAACCATTCGCGGAAGCCGCCCGACAGCACGCGGTGAATGGTGCTGCCGTCGGCGTAGCGCACACGCAAGGTGTAGTCGCAGCCGCTGGCATGGCAATACCAGGGATAGGTTCCCGTGTTGGCAGTAATGGCTTGCAGATCCTGAGCGCTGGTGGGATCGAACTGGGCGATCAGGTTGCCTGTGCGCGCAAGCGGCGGGTAAATCTGGGTCGCGCCGGTCGAGCCGGCGTAGCTCATGGTAATGCCAATCGCATACACGGGTACCCCGGTCTTGACTGGCAAGCCCTGGTTCAGCACCCCGTACAGCCCGCGGTTGGTGGTGCTGTTGGCCGCGACCGGCACACGCATACCAGCGATACCGTCCCAGCGGCTATAGCCGGTCGCCGACTTGGCATCGACGAAAATGCGCCCACCGTTGAACACGTGGTTGCCGCTGTTGTCGACCGTGGTATCGCCTTCGAACCAGTTCTGAATCTTGCCCACCGAGAAGTCAGCAAACATGGTGTACGCGTCGCCGCTCAACTGGTCGCCCGAGCCGCCCTGCATTGGATCCTGCTTGAAACAGCGGCCGCTGCCATCGACCTGGTGCGAGCTGGCGCAGCCGTTGTAACTGCTGGCACCCACCGGCACCAGCACATTGAGGAACAGTTTGCGCGCCAGATCATAGCCCCATGTCGAGCCTTTGACGGTGCCGGCTGTGTACGGGTAATAGCCGCTGTCAAACGCTTCGCCGGCATGGCCGAGGCTCAGGGCATGGCCCAGTTCATGAATCAGAATCCCGCCGGAAGCGTATTCGCCCACACCGGCGCCGCCGCCCACGATTGCCAGACCGCCGCCCGGCGCGTGGTACTTGCCACTGCCGGTATCGATCGGCAGCATGGGCGCGTAGTACAGGTTGTTGGTACTGCCTTCGCCATTGGCCGAACGGAATTTGCCGATCATGTCGAGCAATCCGGACATGGCGGCAAAGCCATCACGCTGCTGATCCATCGAGGTCAGCACATGCGCCGGCTGCATGACGCCCGCGGCATTGGCACGCGGTTCGATCACCAGGCTGGGCCAGTCCAGGCGCCCGATGGTGTCCACGTTCAAGCTGGTGACGGGCCACTTGGCAAACAGTTCGTTCAGGCGCGCCGCACTGGGCGACTTGGTGGTGGCAAACGGGAAGGTATTGCTGTCGTTGGCGCCAAACAGATACACGGGCAGGAAATGCAGGGCCACATCGCTGTTGGCGCCGACCAGCGGCTGGCGCGCCGCGCTGGCAGCGTAATTGGTGGCCACGAATTTGAGCGCTACACCAGGCACCAGCCAGGCACCGGGCAGCGTGGCTGACCAGCGGTCCTGCGCGTAGCGCGTGCCGCCAGCTTCGGTGAGCGGCAAACTGGACGGGGCCGACAGGGCCATGCTGCCCAGCAGGACATCCTGCTTCCACGCTTGCACCTGCGGCTGCTGGGCATCGGCCTGGCCCAACACGACCATCAACAGGGCTTCACGGCCGCCCACCAGGTGCAGCGATTGCCTGTCCTTGCTGGTGGTCCATGCCAGGCCTGCCTCGGGCATCACGTGGGTTTGCGCAAATTCGAGCTTGGAGACCAGCAGCGCGGACTGCGGCGTGCCAGGTGTGACGGGTGTGACGGGTGTGCCGGGCGTGCCTGGCGTGACCGGGGTCTCGGGCGTCACTGGCGTGCCCGGGGTGCCAGGTGTCGCAGGTGCCGTGGTGACCGGCGCCGGTGCCGCCGGGGCCGTGACGCCGCCGCCCGAGCCGCCACCGCAAGCGCTCAGGGCTGCACTCAGGCCAAGAGTGGCCACGGAAGTTACTACTGTTCTCAATTGCAAACGCATCAAATTCCTTAAGGTAATAATTGCTTGCTGGCATGCTATGGCAAGAATGCCATTTTGTCCAACATTGTTAAAACAATTATTTACCCGGGTGAATTCCGACCTGCGCGTTTACTTGTCCATGCCCAGTTTGCAATTGGCGGCAACGGCGCCATTGATCGTCACAATCTCGTTTTCGATGACGGTGTAGCGCACTTCCTCAAGACCGCTCATGGTGCGCAATTTCTGCGCAGCCTCGGTTTCGCACAGCTGCTTGACTTCCGTGACGGTCTGATTGTTGTTACCAATATAGGAGTGGCTGATCACGGTCGCCGTCTTGGCCTTCTTTTTCGCGTCCCACTTGGCCGCCAGAGACTGATAGGCGCTCTTGCTCACATCGGCCGTATCGCGGACCACGTTATCGAGCTTGATGGTAAAGCAGCCCGACAGAAGAATCGGCGCGATGATGCAGAGTGATTTGGTGATCAGTTTCATTAATTTGGCAGTCGAAGGAAAATAGCGCCGCCATTTTCGCCTCCGCGTGCCAAATGTGCAACTAAAATTGATGAATGGATAGGTTAAGCACGTCTGTTCAGGCTGATACCCTTGGGTACACATGCCAGCCATCAAAATCTTCCTTGCCCAGTGCAACACCGTGATGGCGCAGGATGGCGTAGGCCGCGGTCAGGTGAAAAAAGAAGTTCGGCAGCGCGTACTGGAACAGGAAGGCAGGACCTGGCAGGCTGACCAGCGCCTCACCGGCCCGGCTTTCGATCACACGCTGATCGGCCCCGTCGAAATCCGAGCGCGGCAACAGCGCCAGCGCGGCGGCAGCCTGGGCCACGCGTTCGTGCAGTACCTCGAACGAAGCAGGCGTGGGGCCATCGGAAGGCACAGCACGTCCCGCAAGCGGCAAGCAGACACGCAGCGGAAAACTGGCTGCGATCGCCACTTGCGACGCAAATGAATGCATGTCCGGCGCCAGCCGCGCGTCGAGCAGGCTGGCCGCGTTATCGTGGCGCTGGGCCAGCCGCAGCAACTGGGCAAGCTGCCCCAGATAACGCAGAAAAACAGGAACGGAGGCGTCGTAAAGTGCGACTGTCATGATGGGCCGCCTTTAGCGTAGCAGGTGCCGAAAGGTCGGCTCAATGTTTTTCGAATGCAGATGCTGCACGATGTCTTCCAGCGTCGCATCGGCCAGCAGCAAGCCGGGCGCACCGACCGCCTGCAGCGGCGTGGGCGGGGCGTCCCCTTTGCGCAGGCTCTGCAATGCTTCGCGCAAAGCAGCCGGGCTGATGCTGCCACAATGCTGCAGCAAGGCTGATTGCCCGGCCATGGGCGGCGCCACTTCAAGCCAGGGTTCATCCGCGAACGAGGCGCCCAGGTCAGGATGGATAAAGGCGGACCATTTCCCGGTCGCCGCGTCCATGCAGGGCGGCAGCGCGGCCGCTGTCCCAACCTGCTGCGGCGTCAGTTGCAACTCGGGACAATAAGCCGCCTGCAGCAGCATCAGTAATTCTTGCAGCAGCGTATGCGGCTGCGCAGTCTCGAACGACAGCCACAGGTCAAACCCATCGGTGCCGGAAATGCTGACGGCGGGCGCCGGCAGGCCAAGCGCCGTTTGCAAGGCATTCGCCACCTCGCACAGCAGCGTCCAGTGGCGTGCATCGCTGCTGCCAGGGGCCTTGCGAAACGGAATGACCAGCGCACGCGCACTGCCATCGGCTGCCGCCAACGGGACAGGTGCGCCGGCCTGATCGGCCATATGCTGTTGGAACGCATCGAGCGACAGCGTACCTGGCAACAGATACAGACGGCTCAGATCTGACAATAATTTTTGCACTTCATTCCCCGATGCGGATTCGCTGGCTTGGCAGTATGCCACTAAATCACGCTCCCGGCGGCGGTGCCGGCCAGTGCGGCCAGATGCCGCCGGATCGCAGCTGCCAGGATCGGGTCGGCGATCATGGCGCGCTCGTCATCGGTGCGCATCACCGTAAGAATGCCCGAGGCTGGCTCCACGATGTCCAGCGCCATCGTGCGCAAGATCTCGCGCAGGGCCAGATCGGCATGATGGGCGCGTGGGGCCGCGTTCAACAGTGCCACGCGCTTGCCGGCTGCCGGTTCGAAACTGACCAGCCAGTCAAGCGCGTTCTTGATGACCGCGGTGACGCCATGCCCATACTCCGGACTGGCGATGAGCAGCGCATCAGCCTGCGCTACCGCCGCATGCAGCGCCCGGACCGGATCGGGCATGTTGACTTCCAGATCCGGATTAAACAAGGGCAAGGCGCCTACACCATCAAAGATCGTGAGCGTCATGCCTTCGGGGGCCAGCGCCTGCGCGGCGCGCAGCAAGGCCGAATTGATCGACGCCTTGCGCAGGCTGCCGCTGATACCCAATACTTTCATGGCGCTTCATCTTTCGCATCAAGGTCTACCGCTGCGATTTTAGCGCAAGGAAATTTCGTGCGCGAGCCGGCGCCCGCTCAGCCAGGCAGCTTCCACGTTGACGCCACCGAGCCAGTCGCCACACAAGCCCAGCGCGAGCTTCGGGTCCCAGTCAAATACCTCCGCGCGCGGCGTTGCCGGGGTCGCGTAGAGCCAGCGGTGGGCCTGCCACTGCACAGGCGCGGCGGCGCCCAACTCGGCAAAAGCTGGCAGCAGCTGCGCTGCCACAGTAACGGGATCGGCGTCGATATGTGCCGTGCTCCAGGCCGCGCTGGCGTGCAGGACCCAGCTCTCGCTCCCGCTGCGGCCCGGCTTGGCACTGTCGCGCGCTGCCCAGCACAGCGCACCGGCTGCCAGCTGCGCCGCGTCGAAGCCAAGCGCCTGCGGCTGCGCATATTGCAGCATCAGAGCCCAGCACGGCGCCATAGTCACACTGGCCGCCAGTGCGCCTTGCCGCGGTGCGACTGCATGCAGCAGCTGTGCGGCTTGCGGCGCTGGCAACGCAATGACCAGCGCGTCAAAACGGCAGCCCGACAGCGCCTCGCCCTGCCCCAGCAAGCGCCAGCTGGTGCCGTCGCGCTGCACCGCGCTGACCGTCTGGCCGCTGTACAGCGCCAGCGACGAGGCCAGCATGCGGGCCGGCGCCGACATGCCGGGTGTGCCGACAAAACGCTCGGCAGCGTCGCCACGGGTCACCCGGCCGGCGGCATCAATCTGGCGCAGTTCCGGATACCAGGGCGCGGCCACGCCGGCCCGCTCCCAGCGCGCCACCTCAGCCCGAAAACCGGGGTCGTCAGCGGTAAAGAAACGTGCGCCGTGGTCGCACTGCCAGCTGTCGCCACGGCGGGTGCTCATGCGCCCACCGGGGCCACGGCTTTTGTCGAACACGCTGACACGGTAGCCCGCGTGCTGCAACGCGGTGGCGCACGACAGGCCGGCAATGCCGGCACCAACAACAGCAATATGCAATGGTTCAATCATGATGCACAAACAAATGTAAAACCTTATAAGCCAGGCGGCAGCGGCAAACCGTCCGCACGCGCCAGCCGTTCCAACGCGTCTTCCAGCAAGACCCGGGCGGCGCCGGCGGTCTGCTTGAGTTCTTCATGCAGCACGGCGTCTTCCGGGGTGCGCTGCGCGCACTGGCTGCTGTAACGTTCGAAACTGTTCAGTAAAAGCAGGATCTCGGACAGGTGGCGCGGACAGTCGCAATGAATGCTGTTGCGGGCGGCGCTGAGGACAGCCAGGGAATGATCGTCAAAGCGTCGCGCTGGTGCCGGCGCCACGGGTGGCGCTGGCGGCCGTCTGGCCTGGACCGGCAACGCCGTCTGGCACAGCAAAACGATTTCGGCGGCGTCACCCGGCGCACGCGCCACCAGACAGCCGAGCGTGCGCAGCTGCCGAATCACGGCACTGGCGCAAAAGCGGTACAGCACCACGACCGCAGCGTCGCACTGCTGGCGCAAAGCTGCGATGGCAGGCATGGCGCGCTCGTCCAGTTCGGCCACTTCCAGCAGCAGCACGTCCATGTCGACATGGGCAAACGCCGCTGCGGCCGTATCCAGATCGGCGCATTCGGCCACCACCTCGAGCCCAGGTACCTCTTGCCCTGCCACCCGCTGCGCCAGCGGCAGGCCGACCAGCGCCACGCGCACCGGGCGCGCTGGGGCGGCCGGATCGGGACGCGTGGGCAATGTGCTCAGTTGATCCGGCGGCAGGTGCGCGAGCGCGCCAATGGCGTGGCCCTGGTCGACCAGCTGTTTCATCAAGCGCAGGCGCGCCACTTGCGCGTCCGAATACAGGCGCTGGCCGTGCTCGGATCGGACCGCATTGGAAATGCCGTAGCGGCGCTCCCACACGCGCAAGGTTTCGACTGACAGGCCGGCCAGGCGCGCGGCAGTGCCGCTGCGGTAGCGGCCGGCTTCGGAGGCGTAGATGTTTTCCGGCATTTTTGACCCGCTTGTGAACCGTGTAATTGCGATTATAGTGTAGCCGAGGCCCATGAAATTCAATCGAACGCGGCATTATCGGGACAATTCCGGGTCAATCCCCACCACATCGCCCTCGCGAAGGCGGGGGCCTATGCCACTTAACCGAAGTAGTACACGTGCTATAGGCCCCCGCCTTCGCGAGGGCGATGGGGTGGCGGCGGACATGAAAAAGGCTCCCGAAGGAGCCTGTTTTGCTTGCCGCCTGCCCGCGTCAGCGCTTTTGTTCGAACAAAGCGGGATAGGCCAGACCAGCGAGTGCGGCGCCAATGAGCGGCGCCAGCCAGAACAGCCACAGCTGCATCACATACTCGCCACCCGCAAACAGGGCCTGACTGGTGCTGCGCGCCGGATTGACCGAGGTGTTCGTCACCGGAATGCTGATCAGGTGAATCAGCGTCAGGCATAAGCCAATCGCAATCGGGGCGAAGCCAGCGGGCGCGCGCCCATCGGTGGCGCCCAGAATCACCATCAGGAACACAAAGGTCATCACGATCTCGCACACCAGCGCGGCCACAATGGTGTATTTGCCAGGCGACAGATCGGCGTAGCCATTGGCGGCAACGCCACCCACGTCAAAACCCGGCTTACCGCTCGCGATCAGGTACAGCACGCCAGCGGCAATGCAGGCCCCCGCGACTTGCGCCAGCCAGTAAGGCAGCACCTCGCCTTTTGGGAAACGCCCGGCCGTGCACAAACCCAGGGTCACCGCAGGATTCAGATGGCAGCCCGAGATATGGCCGATGGCAAACGCCATCGTCAGCACCGTCAGACCGAAGGCCAGCGCGACGCCGTGAAATCCGATTCCCAGACCGGGAAACCCGGCCGCCAGTACAGCACTGCCGCAACCGCCGAGCACCAGCCAGAACGTGCCCAGACTTTCTGCCGCCAACCGCCTCGCTAATTGCATCTGAATCTCCTCAAGTGGGTTTTGATGACTTCACGGGAAAGCGCATGCCGAAACAGTTGCGAAAAGAAGACTGCTGCAACTGGGCAATACTAAACCAGAAAGGCCATCAAAATGCCATTTGAATAAGATTTAATGCAATTTACCTTAGCGCTTGAGCTGGGCCAGATCACGCACCGCGCCGCGGTCCGCCGAAGTGGTCAGCGCCGCGTACGCCTGCAGCGCCTGCGAAACGTAGCGTTCACGGTCCAGCGGCTGCCAGGCCTTGTCCCCGCGCGCCTGCATGGCGGCGCGCCGGTGGGCCAGCTCTTCGGTGCTGACGCGCAGATTGACGGTGCGCTCCGGGATATCGATATCGATCATGTCGCCCTCTTCCACCAGGCCGATGGCGCCGCCTTCAGCTGCCTCCGGCGAGGCGTGGCCAATCACCAGGCCGGACGAACCACCCGAGAAGCGCCCGTCGGTAAACAACGCACACGCCTTGCCCAGGCCTTTGGATTTGATGTACGAGGTGGGGTACAGCATTTCCTGCATGCCCGGTCCGCCTTTGGGGCCTTCGTAGCGGATGATGACGACATCGCCTTCGTGCACGGTGTCGCCCAGAATGGCTTCGACCGCCGCGTCCTGGCTTTCAAACACGCGCGCCTTGCCGCTGAATTTCAGGATGCTTTCGTCCACGCCGGCAGTCTTGACGATGCAGCCGTTTTCGGCCAGGTTACCGTACAGGACGGCCAGCCCGCCATCCTGCGAATAGGCGTGTGCCTTGTCGCGAATGCAGCCGGTGCTGCGATCGAGGTCGAGCGCCTGAAAACGCTCCGACTGCGAAAACGCCGTCTGGGTCGGCACGCCACCTGGCGCGGCGCGGAACAGCTGGTGCACCGCCGGATCGTCGCTGCGGGTAATGTCATTGCGCTCAATCGCCTCGCCCAGGGTCGGCGCATGCACGCTGTAGACCGAAGTGTCGAGCAGGCCGGCGCGCGCCAGTTCGCCCAGAATGGCGGTAATGCCGCCAGCGCGGTGCACGTCTTCGATGTGATACTTGTCGGTCATGGGCGCCACCTTGCACAGGCAAGGCACCTTGCGCGAAATGCGGTCGATATCTGCCATCTTGAACTCGACCCCTGCTTCGTGCGCGGCAGCGAGCAAGTGCAGCACCGTGTTGGTGGAACCGCCCATCGACACGTCCAGCGCCATCGCGTTTTCAAACGCGGCCTTGGTGGCGATATTGCGCGGCAGGACAGTCGCATCATCCTGTTCGTAATAGCGCTTGGCCAATTCCACCACCAGGCGCCCGGCGCGCAGGAACAGCTCCTTGCGGTCCGAATGCGTTGCCAGAATGGTGCCATTGCCCGGCAGGGACAGGCCCAGCGCCTCGGTCAGGCAGTTCATGGAATTGGCGGTAAACATGCCCGAGCAGGAACCGCAGGTCGGACAGGCGGAACGCTCGATCTCGGCCACGTCGGCATCACTCACGGTGCTGTCGCCGGCCTTGATCATGGCGTCCACCAGATCAAGCTTGATGATTTTCTTCTGGCCGTCGACCACTTTGAGCACCTTGCCCGCCTCCATCGGCCCGCCCGATACAAACACCACCGGTATATTCAGACGCATGGCAGCCATCAGCATGCCCGGCGTGATTTTGTCGCAGTTGGAGATGCACACCATCGCATCCGCGCAATGCGCGTTGACCATGTACTCGACCGAATCGGCGATCAGGTCGCGCGAAGGCAGCGAATACAGCATGCCGCCGTGGCCCATCGCAATGCCGTCATCGACGGCGATGGTGTTGAATTCCTTGGCCACACCGCCAGCTGCCTCGATCTCGCGCGCGACCAGCTGGCCCAGGTCCTTCAGGTGGACATGGCCGGGTACGAACTGCGTGAACGAATTGACGACCGCGACGATTGGCTTGTCAAAGTCACCATCCTTCATGCCAGTGGCGCGCCACAAGGCGCGCGCGCCTGCCATATTACGGCCGTGGGTGGTGGTGCGTGAACGGTAAGTTGGCATGGTGTCTCCTGCAGCAGCATAAAAATGGAGCCATCAGTGTGCCTCCTTGGCCACCAGTTGTCCAATATATGATTTAATGGTCTGTAATACTCCATGCATATCACAGAGCCATGTCATCTCACATCGAACTGCGCCAGTTGCGCTACTTTGTCACCGTCGCCGAAGAGCTCCATTTTGGCCGGGCTGCCGCCCGTCTGCAGATGACCCAGCCGCCGCTGTCGCAAACCATCTTCGCGCTCGAGGAACTGCTGGGCGCAGCGCTGTTCGACCGCAACCGACGCGGCGTTGCACTCACTGCGGCCGGCGCGGCATTGCTGCCGGAGGCGCGCCGCCTGTTGACCCAGGCCGGGGAACTGCCGGCGCTGGCGCAACGGGCGGCATTGGGCGAGTCAGGCAAGCTGGCCCTGGCTTTTGTATCGTCGGCCGACTACAGCGTGTTGCCGCCCTTCCTGCGCGCTTACCGGGCGGCCTACCCGCATGTGCAGATCACGCTTCAGGAAGCGACCTCGGATCTGCAGCTCGACGAACTGCTTAACGGCCGCATCGACGCTGGCCTGTTGATCCCGCCGCTGCCGGACAAGGCCAGGGCCGCGCTGGACTACCTGCCGGTGCTGAGCGAGCCGCTGATCCTGGCCGCGCCCGCCGGACTGCGCGCACTGCGCGGCAAGCGCGAAGCGGACCTGCGCACCTTGCTGGCGCTACCGCTGATCATCTTCCCGCGCGCCATCTCGCCCGGCCTGTACGATGCCATTCTGGCCGTGTTCCGCAGCGCCGGCATCACGCCCGTGATTGGCCAGGAAGCGATCCAGATGCAAACCATCGTCAGCCTTGTATCGGCTGGCATGGGGATCGCACTGGTACCGCAGTCCGTCAGCAATTTGCGCCGCCCGGGTGTGCAATATTATCCGCTGGCGCACGCCACGCCGCAGGTAGAGACGGGGTTGGCCTGGCGCCGCGATAATGCTTCGCCGGTGCTCAAAGGGTTCCTCGATCTGATGCGTAAAACCCTGTAAGCACAGGCGGGCGCATTCGATTAAGATACCCGCTCCACGGCAGCCCAATTGTGGCCGCCGCTTACCAATCCGCATCACGCGCCCCTGGAGTGACGAATGAACGACAACCTGTTTGCAGCCTTGCGTGCCAGCTTTCCTGCCGACCTGGATAGCGTCGCCATCGAAACCGATGATGGCCTGTGCTATTCGTGGCGCGATCTGGAGCGTGGCACGGCAATGATGGCTGTGCTGCTTGAATCGCTTGCATTGGCCCCAGGCGCGCGCATCGCCATGCAGGCCGAGAAATCGGTGGAAGCCTTGATGCTGTACCTCGCGACCCTGCGCGCGGGCTATGTTTTCCTGCCGCTCAATACGGCCTACCGCCAGACCGAAATGGAACACTTCCTCAGCGACGCCACGCCCGCCGTCGTCGTCTGCAGCAGCGCCAATCTGGATTGGATCAGCCGGATCGCCCGCCAGCATGGCGCGGAGCATGTATTCACCCTGGATGACAAGCGCAGCGGAACGCTGTTGGACCAGGCAGCACAATGCGCCGACCAGCACACGGCAGCGGCGCGCAAGAGCGACGACCTGGCCGTCATTCTGTACACCAGCGGCACCACCGGGCGCAGCAAGGGGGCAATGCTCACCCACGGCAACATGTTGAGCAATGCGCGCGTACTGAAACACTACTGGGGCTGGCAGCGCGGCGACGTGCTGATCCACGCCCTGCCGATCTTCCATATTCATGGTCTGTTCGTGGCGGTGCACGGCGCGCTGCTCAACGGCAGCAAGATGATCTGGTTTGCCAAATTCGATCCCAAGGGCGTGCTGGCCCGACTGCCTGAGGCAACCGTTTTCATGGGCGTGCCGACCTTGTATGTGCGCCTGCTTGCCGAACCTGGTCTCGACACCACGGCGGCGCGCAACATGCGCCTGTTCATTTCGGGATCGGCACCGCTGCTGCTGGAAACCTTCCGCCAGTGGACAGAGCGCACCGGCCACACCATCCTGGAGCGCTACGGCATGAGCGAAACGGTCATGCTGACGTCGAATCCATACAGCGGGGGCGAGCGGCGTGGCGGCACGGTTGGTCTCCCTCTGCCCGGCGTCTCGCTGCGCGTCAGCGATGAACGCGGCATTTCGCTTCCGCCAGGTGCGATTGGCGGCATCGAAGTCAAGGGGCCGAATGTATTCAGCGGCTACTGGCAGATGCCCGAAAAGACCAAGGAGGAATTCACGGCAGACGGCTATTTCAAGACCGGCGATGTGGGCAAGGTCGATGCCGACGGCTACGTCACCATTGTCGGGCGTAGCAAGGATTTGATTATCAGCGGTGGCTACAACGTGTACCCCGCCGAGATTGAAGGCTATATCAATAACCTCCCCGGCGTGGCCGAAAGTGCCGTCGTGGGGGTGCCGGATGCCGATTTTGGCGAAGTCGGCGTGGCCATCATCGTTCCCAAGCCGGGCGCGCAGCCCGACCCTGCCGCCATCCTGTCGTCGCTCAAGGCCATGCTGGCCAACTTCAAGATCCCCAAGCGCTGCCACGTTGTGCCTGAACTGCCGCGCAACACCATGGGTAAGGTGCAAAAGAATGTCCTGCGTGAGCGTTACGCAGCACCCGGCTGAGCAAACCGCATACTCTACGTTGCGAACACGTCCTTTGCCGCAAACAGGCCGTTGAGGGCAGCAGGAAAGCCGGCATACACGGCCATCTGCATGATCACTTCCACGATTTCCTGTTCCGAGCAACCGACGTTGCGCGCGCCGTGAATGTGCACCTTCAATTGCGGCGCAGCGTTGCCCAGCGCCGTCAGCGCCGCCACAACCGCCAGTTCGCGTGTCTTCAGGTCCAGCCCCGGGCGCGAATAGATATCCCCGAAGGGAAATTCAATAATCATCCGCGCAAAGTCGGGCGCGATATCACGCAGGCTGTCGATGACGTTTTCGCCTGCCTTGCCATCGACTTCCTTGAGCTTGGCCCAGCCCCGCAGGTAGCGTTCGTTGTCCATGTTTGATCCTTTCAGCATGTGGAGCGGCCAATGTAGCGGGCGGCGGCGCACGTTTCCAATACCATTTTTGTGATACCTTTTCGGTATGAACGAATCGATCGATTTGCGCCAGTTCCGCTACTTTGTGGCGGTATGTGAAGAACGTCACTTTGGACGCGCGGCACTGCGCCTGCATATCTCCCAGCCGCCGTTAAGCAGGCAAATCCGGCAACTGGAAGAACAGCTGGGCGTCCAGCTATTCACACGCCACAAGGCCGGGGTGACACTGACCGAAGCGGGTGCTGCCTTCCTGCCTGAAGTCCGGCGCACTTTGGCCCAGGCCGAAAAGGCGGTCGCGGTGGCCCAACATGCCAAGGGCGCAGCGGGCGGCCAGTTTGTGGTGGGCTACACGACAGTGTTCGACCGCAGCGTGATGCCCGACGTGTTCGAAGCGCTGCGCCTGCAGTTCCCGCAGTGGCGCTTCGGTATCAAAGGCAAACATTCGATCAGTCTGGTACGCGACATCAAAAACGGCGCGATGGATGCCGCCTTCATCGGCTTGCATACCGATGCCCAGGGGCTGACGGTGGAAACGATTCTGGAAGAGCCCTTGGTAGTCGCTTTGCCCGCGCAGCATCCCCTGGCAAAAAAACGCAAGGTTGGCTTCGACGCTCTGCACGATGAAGCCCTGTTCTGGTTCGAGCGGCGCCTCAATCCCGGTTATTACGACTACTGTGAATCGCATTTCGACCGCATCAACTTCAAACCGCACAAGCTTGCGGAACCGGCCGACCATCACATTCTTCTGGGCTTGATCGCGGAGAACAAGGGCGTCGCGCTGATACCCGCATCCCTGCAAGCAATCAAACGCAACGGTGTCGTATTCCGCCCTCTCAAGGAAGACGGCCGCCCGCTGCGCGTGGGACTCGCTGTGGCTTTTGCCAGTTCAAATGCGTCCCCCATCCTGCCGCATTTTCTTGCGTTGGTTCGGGCTGCAAAACAGCCATGACCAATTCCTTGCGCCGCTCATGGCGCAAGCATTTGCACCACGACCTTTCCCTTGGCACGCCCGCCCTCCAGATACGCAATCGCCTCCTTCGCTTGCGCGAACGGGAATACTCGGTCAACAACCGGACGGATATGCGACGCTTCAATCAGAGTGGCGATGTGAGCCAGCTGACTGCCATCAGCGCGCACAAACAGGAACGAATACGAGGCATCGCGCGCTCTGGCCCGGCCGATGATCTTGCGGCTCAATAGGCCAAACACAAACCGCAAGACGACGTTCATCCCGCGCGCCCGCGCAAAGGCGGCAGTCGGCGGGCCGATCAACGACACGACCGCGCTCCCGGCCTTAACGATCCGGAGCGCTTTTTCCAGCCCGTCACCCTTGACCGTGCCAAGCACCACGTCGTACCCGCTCAGCACATCTTCAAAGGCCTGGCTCTTGTAGTCGACCACCTCGTCTGCGCCCAGGCTGCGCACCAGCGCCAGATTGGCCGTGCTGGTGGTGGTGCCAACCGTCGCACCCAGATGCTTCGCAAGCTGAATGGCAAACGTTCCTATACCACCCGAACCCGCGGGGATGAAGACTTTCTGGCCAGGCTTGACCTGCGCGCGCTCCTTCAACGCCTGCCATGACGTCAGGCCAACCATCGGGATGGAGGCGGCTTGCACGAAATCGAGCTTGGCCGGCTTGAGCGCCGCTGCGTGTTCGGGCACGGCGACATACTCTGCCAGCGCACCAAAGCCCAGGTCAAAGGTACTGGCATACACCGCGTCGCCTACCTTGAAGCGGGTGACCGCACTGCCGACCGATGTGACCACGCCGGCCAGATCGCTGCCCAAGGTGGCAGGCAAGCCCAGTTTGATGATGGGCTTGAAATCACCTTTCGCGATCATGTAGTCGATCGGATTGAGGCCAGCCGCATGCACCTGCACCAAAATCTCGTTCGGTTCAATGCGTGGTCCGGCAATGTCGGCGAATTCAATCCCGCCGGCGCCCGCGTAACGTTCCAAAACCAGTGCTTTCATGTCGACTTCCTTAGTGCGAATAGTAAAATATGATGATCATCATATCTTTGCCCGACAACTTTGCCAACCATTTTTCCCCGGCGCGGTAACCATATCAACTTGATAAGCCTCCTGCCCCTCCTTGCACCAAAGGACAATATACGCCCGCCTCGTTTGTGCCTACAGTGCAATCATCTTCCACGCACGGCAACGAAAGGCCCGCATGCAAACGACTACCCAAACCGCCGATACCATTCTCGAATTTCTGAGTTTTCGGCTTGGCGCCGAAGAATACGGTGTCGACATCCAGCAAGTGCAGGAACTGCGCCCCTACACCGCCGTGACCAGCATCGCCAATTGCCCCGATCACGTCAAAGGCGTGATTCACCTGCGCGGCGTGATCGTGCCCATCATTGACCTGCGCATCAAGTTCAAACTGCCCGACCCGGTGTATGACCAGTTCACAGTGGTGGTCATCCTGGTGGTCAACGGCGCGCAGATTGGCGTGGTCGTCGACAGCGTGTCCGAAGTACTTGCGCTCACGCCCGATCAGATCAAGCCCGTGCCGGCGATCAGCGCCGGCAGCTATGCCGAGTTCGTGACCGGCATCGGGACGCTGGACCAGCGCATGCTGATCCTGGTTGACATTGCCCAGCCCGTAGCCGGCGCCGATGCGGTGGACCTGGACAGTCTGGCGGCTTGATGAACGACGCTGCGATGGCCACCGGCGGCTCTGACGCTACCCAGGGCACAGCGCGCGCCAGCCATGTGCGGCGCCTGCTATGCCTGGCCATTTGCACGGCCATCGTGGCGATTATCGTCACGTCGGTGCTTACCCTGCTCTATCTGCGCCGCTACGCCGAGGAACGGGTAGCGGTCACCACGCGCAATCTGGCCGGCTCGGTTGTGCTGACCATCGATGGGGTGGTCGACTCAATCGACCTGTCGCTGTTGGCCACCAGCGACGAAATCGCGCGCCAGCGTGCCAGCGGCACCATCGACGCGCGCGCTGTCAACCAGTTCATGCTGCGCCAGCAGGAACGCCTGCACGTGGTGCCGACCCTCGTGGCCAGCAATGCGCGCGGTGACGTCATTTTTGGCCAGTTGCCCGTCTTTCCGCCGCTGAATCTGTCCCAGCGCAGCTACTTCGCAGCGCTTGCCGTGCGTCCCCAGCGTGCGCTCTATATGAACGAACCCGTATTGGGGCGTCTGAGCCAGCGCTGGATCTGGCCGTTCGCGCGCCGTCTCGATCTGCCCG
Source organism: Massilia sp. CF038 (assembly GCF_900129765.1). Taxonomy (GTDB): domain Bacteria; phylum Pseudomonadota; class Gammaproteobacteria; order Burkholderiales; family Burkholderiaceae_D; genus Telluria_A. Next base: position 1,457,892 of record NZ_FQWU01000001.1, on the reverse strand, counting down.
ACGGCCGCTTTGGCGGCGTGGTCACGGGCGCGCTCGATACCACCCAGCTCGGCACCATGCTGGAAAAAATCGAACTCCAGCCCGGTGCCAGCATTGTGCTGCGCGATGCCCACTTCAAGGCCATTGCCTGGCGCAGCGGTCAGGCTGGCACGCTGAAGCTGGCCGTTGGCGACAGCCGCCTGTCGCCGGAACTGCAGCAGGCACTCAAGCGCGATGCCGCGCGCGGCACCTACACCACCAGCCGCTCGGCCCAAAGTGGTGCGACCACCACCTTTTCCTACGAGCGCAGCAGCAAATACGGTTTCTATGTATGGGTCGGCGAATCGAACCAGCACGCCATGGCCGGCTGGATGCGCCAGGTAGGGATCATCGCTGGCCTGACGGCCGCGTTCATCATGCTGTCGCTGGGCTTTTTGGCGGTCGCCGGCCAGGCAGCCCGGCGGCGCGCACGCGACCTGCAGGCAATCGAAGAGGGGCACGCCTCGCTGCGCGACGCCCGTCAGATCGCCGATCTGGAACGCCAGCGCGCGCAGGACGAGATCAGCCGCCTGGCCTGGTTCGACGAATTGACTGGCCTTCCCAACCGGCGCCTGCTGCTGGAGCGCGTTGCCGCTGCGATGGACGCCAGCGTCCCCGGCATGCAGCACGGCGCCTTGCTGCTGATTGACCTGGACCATTTCAAGGTCTTGAACGACACCCAGGGCCACGAGCGGGGCGACTTGCTGCTCAAGGCCGTGGCCCAGCGTTTGCACGCCTGCCTGAATGGCGCGGACCAGGTAGCCCGCATGGGCGGCGACGAGTTTGCCGTGCTGGCCACCGGGCTCTCGTCCGATCCGGCCGAGGCTCAGCGCCAGGTGGCCGCCCGGGCGGAAACGGTGCGCGCCGCATTGGCTGGCACCTACGAAATCGAGGCCTTCCCCTATCTCAGTTCACCCAGCATTGGGATTTCCCTGTTTCGTGGCCAGCTGCACAGCGTTGATGAACTGGTGCAGCGTGCCGACACGGCCATGTACCAGGCCAAGGCAGCCGGGCGTAACACCGTGCGCTTTTTCGACCCGGCCACGCAGGCGGCCGTGGCCGCACGTCTGGCCCTGGAGCAGGATTTGCGCCTGGCGCTCGAGCAGCAGCAATTCCTGCTGCACTACCAGGTGCAGATCGATTCGCATGGGCAGGTGCGCGGTGCGGAAGTGCTGGTGCGCTGGCAGCATCCGAAACGCGGCATGGTCTCGCCCGGCGAATTCATTCCGCTGGCCGAGTCCAGCGGCCTGATTCTGCCGCTGGGCCACTGGGTGCTGGAGACAGCATGTGCTCAGCTGGCGGCGTGGACTGACGACCCTGTCGCAGGCAAGCTCAGCCTGGCTGTCAACGTCAGCGCCAGCCAGTTCAGCCAGCCCGATTTTGTCGACCAGGTGCTGGCGGTGCTGGCGCGCAGCGGCGCCCATCCCGCCCGTCTGAAACTGGAACTGACCGAAGGCATGCTGCTCGAGCACACCGACCTGGTCATCGAAACCATCAACGCCCTCAAGCAGGCTGGCATCGGTATTTCGCTCGACGATTTCGGTACCGGCTATTCCTCGCTGTCCTACCTGAAACGCCTGCCCCTGAACCAGCTCAAGATCGACCAGACCTTTGTGCGCGAACTGCCAGCCCCAAGCGACATGGCCATTGTGCGCACCATCGTCGCGCTGGGCCAGAGCCTGGGCATGGAAGTCATTGCCGAGGGGGTGGAAACGGTGGCGCAGCGCGATGCGCTGGCGGCCGCCGGCTGCCATGTCTACCAGGGCTATTTGTTCGGCAAGCCCGTGCCCGTGGCGCGCTTTGAAGAAGCCCTGCGCATGGCCAGCGCGGCAAGCACCCCAACTTTGCTGGAGACGCCATGAATTTCGACGAACCAACCTTGCTCACCGTGCTGGGCCTGGCCTCGCTGACGGCTGGCGCCATGTTTGCCACCTTGTACCGGGTAGCGCGGCAAATGCCGGGTGTGCTGCTGTGGGCGATCGGCTGCTGCTGCATTGGCCTGGCCACCATGGTCGACGGCCCGCGCCTGATCGAAGACTGGCGCGTGGCCTCGCTGCTGTTTAACATCCCGGTCGCTGTTGGCCAGGTGTGCATTTTGGCCGGCACCATGCAGTTCTGCGGCCGGCCCGGCGCCATGCGCGCGCTGTGGCTGCTGTCGGCCATTGTGGTGGTGGTCACGATCGTATTCACTTTGCTGGTACCCGACACGGCCTGGCGCATTGGCGCGCTGTCGACCCATCAAACCGTGGTCAATGCCTGGACTGCCTGGATCCTCTGGACCAGCCAGGAAAAGCTGGCCCGGCGCGTTTTTCAGGTCGCAGCTGCCACGGTGGCCCTGCAGGCTTGCGCGGGCCTGGTCCAGGGCATTCTGATTGTCGGCAGCGCCGCGCCGGTGTCGTACGGTGCGCCCCAGCTGCCGCTGGCCAATCTGGTCAGCGCTGCCGGCGCCATTCTCAATACCCTGATTGGCAACTGGGCCCTGTTCCTGCTGATCATGCTGCGCCTGGTGGGTGAAGTACGCGCCATGGCCGGGCGCGACGCGCTCACGGGCTTGCTGAACCGGCGCGGCCTGCGCCAGCATCTCGATCCGCTGCTGGCACGCGGGCCAGACGGCGGGCAGACACTGGGTGTGCTGCTGCTCGACATTGATTATTTCAAGGCCATCAACGACACCCACGGTCACGAGATGGGCGACAAGGTGCTGGTGGTGATGGGTCAGGTGCTGGCCTCGGTCAAACTGCCTAATGCCGCCGCTTGCCGCTGGGGTGGCGAAGAATTTTGCATCGTCCTCGACAATCCCGCACCGGCCGCGGCCCTGGCCCTGGCCGAACGCGTCCGGGCGCACTTTCACCGCAACAGCGCCAGTATCGATGGTCTGGGCGATGGCGCCAGCGTCAGCGCCGGCCTGGCCATCATGCCGCAGCAGCCTGGGTTTGAAATGGCGGCCCTGATTGCGCGCGCCGACAGCGCCCTCTACCGCGCCAAGGAAAGCGGACGCGACCGCGTTTGCCAGGCGACACCGGCCCCGGCCTGCGCGCTTGCCTAAGCCTGCCTTAGCGGGCAGAATGTGTCGTTATGGACACAACCCTCAGCGGCGTGACAATTCATATCGTCGACGATGACGATGCCTTGCGCACGGCCCTGGGCCGGCTGCTGAGCGCGGCGGGCTATGCGGTTGCCCAGCACGCCTCGGCAGCGAGCTTCCTGGCCGCGCCGCCCGCCCCGGGCCCCGGTGCCATTCTGCTGGATGTCCACATGCCCGGGCTGTCGGGCCTGCAGTTGCAGGATTACCTGGTCGGCATCCACCACCGCCTGCCGATCGTCTTTTTAAGTGGCGGCGCCAACATCGCCATGAGCGTGCGCGCCATCAAGGCCGAGGCCGAGGACTTTCTGGCCAAACCGGTCGCCAGCGAACAGCTGTTTGAAGCGGTCGAACGCGCCGTGGCCCGTTGCCGTCTCGACGCGCAGTCCATCGGCGAGCTGCAAGCCATGCAGGCGCGCATGGCGCAGCTGACCCCGCGCGAGCAGCAGGTATTCGCCCTGGTCGTGCAAGGCCTGCTCAACAAACAGATTGCCGACCAGCTTGGCAATACGGAACGCACCGTCAAGGAACACCGGCGCAGCGTGATGGAAAAAATGCAAGTTGACTCCCTGGCGGAGCTGGTGATGGCCGCGTCACGCCTTGGTGTGCTCAAAGCCGCCTGAGGACCTGTACCAAAGTACCAGTTACAAAAGGCTTGCAGGCGCATACAGTTCGTTATCGGAACTGTTGCCTCAGGTCAAAAATGTCATCTTCCCCGCACCGCATTGCTCTGGTCGAAAACGACCTGCCCACCAACCGCGCACTGGCGCGGCTGCTGCGTGCGCACGGCTACGCGGTCGATGCCTTTGTCTCGGCGGAACAACTGCTGACACTGGCGCCGGGCGCCACCTTCGACTGCCTGCTGCTGGACATTGACCTCGACGGCATGTCCGGGCTGGCATTGCAGGAAATGCTGGTCCACCAGGGTGACCGCACCCCCGTCATCTTCATTACCGGACGCGACCATCCGGAAGCGCGCCAGCGCGCGACCCGGCTTGGCTGCAGCAGCTTTTTGTGCAAACCGGTCAGTTCAGCCCTGCTGGTGGCAGCCATCCGCAGCGCCACCGCCGGCCTTCCCCTCCATTAAACCCTCACTTTGCCCTTCGCTTTCCATCAGGAGAACACCATGTTAAAGAATATTGCCATCAAAACCCGCCTGATTGCCATCATCGGCTTCCTGCTGTCGTGCAGCCTGCTGATCGGCGTGGGCGGGCTGAATGCCCTCAGTTCGGTCAACGCCTCGCTCAAAACCGTCTATGAAGACCGGCTGGTGGCCATGGGCGACCTGGACCGCGTGATTCGGCTGGTCAATCGCCACCAGCTGATGCTGGCCAAGGCATTGACGGACGATCCGGCCAAAAACGCGGCGCAGATGGATTCCCTGGAAAAGGACATCGAGGCGGGCGACAAGGTCGTTGCGGCCTACAACGCGACCTTCTTGACGGATAAAGAAAAGAATCTGGCGGCCGATTTCACGGCCAAACGTATCGCCTTCCTGAAAGACGGCGTGCGCCCCACCATCGCTGCAGTGCGGGCCGGCGATCTGGCTGCCGCCACCAAAATGGTACATGGCACCATGGATCATCTGTATAGCGAAGCGCGGGTGCCGATGAGCGCCTTGATCGAACTGCAGCAGGACGTCGGCAAAGAGGAATACCTCTCGTCCCAGGAGCACTTCCAGAGCTTCCGCGCGGTCGCCATTGGCGCCATCGTGCTGGCCATGCTGCTGGGCGCGGCAGGCGGCATGTGGCTGATCGTGTCGATCACCGTGCCGCTGGGCGTGGCCATCAAGGTCGCTGACCAGATCGCTGCGGGCAATCTGGCCCAGGACATTCGCGTCGATTCAACCAATGAACTGGGTCGCATGCTGGGCGCACTGCGTGACATGGTCAAAGCGTTGACCGCCACCGTGGGCGAGGTGCGCAACAGCAGTGACACCATTGCCACGGCGTCCAGCGAAATCGCCGCAGGCAACCTGGACCTGTCCTCGCGCACCGAACAACAGGCTGCCAGCCTGGAGGAAACCGCTTCGTCGATGGAAGAACTTACCTCGACCGTCAAGCAAAATGCCGACAATGCCCGCAGCGCCAACGCCCTGGTGGGCAGCGCCACGGCGCACGCCACGGAAGGCGGCGCCGCCGTGGGCAAGGTGATCGAGACCATGGGCCTGATCAAGGAAAGCTCGCGCAAGATGAACGAGATTATCGCCGTGATCGACGGAATCGCCTTCCAGACCAATATCCTGGCGCTGAATGCCGCCGTGGAAGCAGCCCGCGCCGGCGAACAAGGACGCGGCTTTGCCGTCGTGGCGACCGAAGTGCGCAGCCTGGCCCAGCGCTCGGCCAACGCCGCCAAAGAAATCAAGGTCCTGATCAACGACTCGGTGGAAAAGGCCAACACCGGTGGCGTGCTGGTGAACGACGCCGGCGCGACGATCGAAAAAGTGATGGTGTCGGTACGCCAGGTGTCTGACATCATGAGCGAAATTGCGGCCGCCAGCGAAGAGCAAAGCGCCGGCATCGAGCAGATCAACCAGGCCGTGGTGCAAATGGATGAGGTAACCCAGCAGAACGCGGCGCTGGTCGAAGAATCGGCCGCCGCGGCTGCCAGCTTGCAGGAGCAGGCGGCGGCGCTGGCGCGCACCGTCAGTATTTTCGTTTTGCCTGGCAACGCCCAGCAAGGCTTCGCCGTGGCAGCCGCAGCACCAAGCCCGGCAGCAAAGCCCGCCGCCAAGGCCCCAGCCAAGCGCTTGCCGGCACCACGCCCTGCCCGCCTGGCCCAGGCTGCCAGCGGTGGCGACTGGACCAGTTTTTAAGCGGGACGGTCCGGATTGAGTTCCATGCCGTTGTCGTTTATGATCTGTGACAATTGGTATGGAACAAACAACCACACCGGAGGCCCCGCGCCGATGATGCCTGACGTGCCGCACCCGCTCGACGACGGCGGCGACATCCTCGTGGTGGAGGATACGCCCGCCTCGCTGCGTCTGTTGACCTCCCTGCTGGAAAAGGCCGGCTACCGGGTGCGCGAAGCGCCCGATGGTGAACTGGCCCTGTGGAGTGCCAAGGCACGTTCTCCTGAACTGATTTTGCTCGATGTGCGCATGCCCGGCATGGATGGCTACCAGGTTTGCCGCGCCCTCAAGCAGCACGCCGCCTTGCGCGATGTGCCAGTGATTTTCCTGTCGGCCTTTGATGACACCGACGACAAGCTGCGCGGCTTTGAATCCGGAGGCGTCGACTTTATCTCCAAACCGTACAATTTCCTTGAAGTTAAAGCGCGTGTGGCGGCCCAGCTCAAGCTGGCGCGCCTGCAAAAGTTGCTGGCGTGGCAGAACGACAACCTGCAGCAACTGGTCGAGACCAAGGCGGGCGAATTGGCACGCGCCGAGCTGGCGTTGATGAGCGAACGCCAGCAGCGCGACCTTGCCGAGCGCGAAGCGCAGCAGCGCCTGGCCGAGATTGCCCACATGAACCGCAATGCCAGTGCCAGCGTGTGCAGCGCGGCCCTGGTGCACGAGTTGAACCAGCCGCTCGCCGCGATTCTGAGCAATGCGGAAGCAGCCGAACTGTTTCTGCGCATGACGCCACCGCCCCTCGATGAAGTGGCGGAAATCCTGGCAGATATCCGGCGCGACGACTTGCGCGCGAGCGACCTGATCCAGCGCATGCGGGCCACCTTGCGCAAATCCGACGCTGTCGCTGTCGAGCTTGATCTTGGTACGCTGGTCGGCGCCACGGTGGACCTGTTGGCGGCCGAAGCACGCGGCCGACAGATCACGCTGCAACACGAGCACACCGCGCTCGCGCTGCCGGTGGCGGCCGACCCGGTTCAGCTGCAGCAAGTCATGGTCAATCTCCTGCTCAACGGAATGGATGCGATGCAGCACAGCGCGCCGCCGCGCGTGCTGCACATTGGCGCCAGCTTGCTGGGCACCCAGGAAGTGCAGGTACAGGTGCGCGACCATGGCTGCGGCTTTGGCGGCAATCACGAACGTGCCTTCGAATCGTTTTACAGCACCAAGCCAAACGGCATGGGACTGGGCTTGTCGATTTCGCACGGCATCATTACTGCCGCCGGCGGACAAGCCTGGGCCAGCGACCATCCCGATGGCGGCGCCGTTGTCAGTTTCAGCCTGCCTTTGCTGACGGCCCACCCGTGAAGCGGATCGCCACAAGCACGAGTCACCGCACTACATCGCCCTCGCGCAGGCGGGGGCCTATTCCACCCATCCGAATGCGGCAGCGTGGCATAGGCCCCCGCCTGCGCGAGGGCGATGTGGGTCTAGTCGAACAACTGCAGCGCGTCTTTGAGCTAGCCCCGGCCTTGATTCGCATCAGCGTCGTGCTCATCGCCTTTGCCTGGCTGTTGGCCAGTCCCGTTTGGGCGGCGGCGCCGGCGCCCCCTTCGCCAGCGCTGGCGGGCAAACGGGTGCTGCTGCTCGCGTCGCCGTCGTACGGCCGTCCCGGCGTGGACGCGGTGGTGCGCACCATGGTCGACCAGTTCGACCGCGGTGGCCTCGTCCGCGACAATGTGATGGTCGAGTACCTGAACCTGTACCGCGCCGACGCACCGCAGTACCGGCCGCGCCTGCGCGAGCAATTGCTGGAACTGTACAAGGGCCAGCCCATCGACTTGATCATCGCCTTGCGCCAGCCCGCACTCGACTTCACCCTCGATGAACTGCGCGATCTGGCACCGGGGGTGCCTGTATTTGCGGTGGATGTGACGGCGCCGCCGCTGCATAAGCTGGGGCAGCATGCCTTGATTTTGCCGCGGGTGCACGAAAGCGAGCGGCGCACCCTGGAACAGGCGCTGCGCCTGTTCCCCGCCACCGAGCGCGTGATCGTCACCGTCGGTGCCGGCCCGGCCGACCAGCAGGGCAAGCAGCTGATTGCCTCTGTCATTGCCGAGATGGGCCTGAAGCTGGAAGTGGAATACACCGATGCCCTGTCGGCCGAAGGTATGGTGGCGCATGTGGCCGGGGCGCCGCCCCATTCGGTCGTGTTGCTGGGCCCCGTCAGCCGCGATGTGCTGGGCCAGAACGTGCCAGCCTACGACCAGGCGATGCGCATCGCCCGCCTGGCCAAAGCACCGGTGTTCACCTTGTTCAGCACTGGCATGGGGAATGGGCCACTGGGCGGCGCCGTGCGCGACGTCGAACACACTGCCACCGACGGCGTGGCCTACATGCTTGGTATTCTGGCCGGGACCCGGGCCGTGCGGCCCGGCGTCACCGAAGTCCCGTTCGCCATTACAAACATGTATGACTGGCGTCAGATCCAGCGCTGGCAAATCGACCCCGGCTTGCTGCCCCATGACACGGTCTTCCTGAACCGGCCGCCCTCGGTCTGGGCCGAGCACCGCCAGCTGGTGCTTGGCGGTGCGGCCGTGATCGCCCTGCTATCGCTGCTGTCCGCCACGCTATTATTCCAGCGCCGCCGTCTGCGCGTGGCGGAGCGCCGCTTTCGCGTGCTGGTGGAACAGTCGCCAGAAGCGATCGTGGTCTACGACGTGCGCAAAAAACGCTGGGTCGATGCCAACAGCAAGGCTGAACGGCTGTTCGGCGCCAGCCGCGCCGTGCTGCTCGAAGGCGGGCCCGAACGCTACTACCTTGAGAACCAGCCCGACGGCTTGCCGCCAGGGGAAACGCTGCAGCGCAATGCCGAGCGCAGCCTGGCCGGCGAAGAGCTGGTGTTCGAGCGCATGGTGCGCGCTGCCGACGGCCGCGTCTTCCCGTGCGAAGTGAGCGTGGTGGCCCTGCCCTCGTTTGGCGACGCCCTGCTGCGCGGCGGCTACGTCGACATCAGCGACCGCAAACGCGCCGAACAGGAGCTGCTCGATCGCGGCGCGGTGCTGGAATCCCAAGTGGCCGAACGGACTGCCGCCCTGTCATTGGCGGTGCAGGATGCACAGGCGGCCAATCGCGCCAAGAGCGTGTTTTTGGCTAACATGAGTCACGAGCTGCGTACGCCGCTCAATTCAATTATCGGCTTTTCCCACATCATGGCCGATTCCACCAGCCTGTTTGACGAAGAAAAGCACAACCTGAATATCATCAACCGCGCCGGCCACCATCTGCTGTCGCTCATCAACGACATTCTGGAGCTGTCGCGGATCGAGGCAGGGCAGCTGCGCCTGTCGCACAGCAGCGTCGACCTGCCCGCTCTGCTGCGCGAAGTGGAAGACATGGTGGGCCTGGCTGCGCGCCAGAAGGGCCTGACGCTGACCGTCTCCTGTCCACCTGTCGGGCAGATTGTCACCGACGGCGGCAAACTGCGGCAAATTCTGCTCAATCTCGTCTCGAACGCGGTCAAATTCACCGATGCCGGCCAGGTCTGGCTGACGGTGACGGCGTCGCCACTGTCCGAGACCACGCAGCGGCTGTCGTTCGTGGTGGGCGATACCGGCATGGGCATCGACAGCGCCGACGTGGCACGCATCTTCGACCCCTTCATTCAGGCCGACACGCCCAAAAGCCAGGCGGGAACCGGCCTGGGACTGACCATCTCGCGCCAGTTCGTGCGTCTGCTTGGCAGCGAACTGCTGGTGCAGTCGCGGCCCGGCCAGGGCTCGGAATTCAGCTTTGCAATCGAAGTGGCGGCCGACGCACACGCGGCTGCGGCCAGCCCCGCCGCATTGCCTGCGCCAGCCATCCCGGCAATAGCGGCGTCGCCCAGCATGGATCGCCTGACCGACCTGTCGGAGGAGACACGCGTGCAATTGCGCGACGCCTTGCAGCAGCTTGACATGCGCCGGGTCGACGCGATCATGGCCAGCGTGCGCCTGGTGCATGGGGAGGCAGCAGCTGCCATCGACACCATGCTGGCCGCGCACCGCTACCCTGCCCTGTGCGCGCTGCTCGAACATAGCCTTGCCGGGCAAGCGCAATGATGGACCGCACCGGCAGCATGGGCGAAGTGCTGGTGGTGGAAGACACGCCAGCCTCGCTCAAACTGCTTGGCGACCTGTTATCCGGCGCCGGCTACACCGTGCGCCAGGCACCAGACGGCGAGCTGGCCCTGTGGAGCGTACAGGCACGCGCACCGGAACTGATCCTGCTCGATGTGCGCATGCCCGGCATTGACGGCTTCGAAGTGTGCCGCAGTCTGAAAGCCAATCCGGCCCTGTGCGATATCCCCGTCATCTTCCTGTCGGCCATGTCCGATGCCAACGACAAGGTGCGCGGCTTTGCCGCTGGTGCGATCGACTTTATCGGCAAACCCTACCAGGCCGAGGAAGTGCTGGCCCGCACGGCGGCGCACCTGAAACTGGCACGCAGCCAGCGCGCCCTGGCACAAGCCAATGCGGACCTGAACGCAGCCATGGCGCAGCTGCACAGCACCCGCGACGAACTGCGCCGCGCCGAGCGGCTCGCTTCCCTGGGGGCGATGGTGGCCGGGATCGCGCATGAACTCAATACGCCGATTGGCAACTGCATCATGGCCTCGACTGCACTTGACGCCCGGGTGGCCGCGCTCAATGGCGCCGTCAGCGGCGGACTGCGGCGCAGCGACCTGGACCTGTTTTTGTCCGATGCCGCCGTCGCCAGCGGCCTGCTGCAGCGGAACCTGGCCACTTCAGCGCGGCTGGTCGACCTGTTCAAACAAGTCGCTGCAGACCAGAGCGGCGCGGTGCGGCGCCGCTTTGCCCTGGCCGACTTGCTGGGGCAGACACTTGAGACCCAGCGCACACGCCTGGTGGCCGCAGGCGTGCGGCTGGAGGTCAAGCAGGCACCGGCCATTGTGCTGGAATCCTATCCACTGGCGCTCGAGCAGGTGCTGCTGCAGTGGCTTGATAACGCGCTGGTGCATGGTGTGTCCGACGGCGGTTGTCTGCGCGTGGAAGCCGATATGGACGCTGACCATTTAACCCTGACGCTCAGCGACGATGGCAAGGGCATCGCCGCGCCAGTCCTGGGGCGTGTATTTGAGCCGTTTTTTACGACCCGCATGGGCCGCAGCACGGGCCTGGGCCTGTATATAGTCCATAACCTCGTTACCAACGTCCTGGGCGGCACCGTGCATGCAAGCAGCAATGGCAGCGGCACCTGCCTTACCGTGCGCTGCCCATGCAGCGCACCCGACCTGATATCCGTTCCTCCCTCATCTGGCCCACCCCTTCCATGAAGCTGCTGCGCTCCCTGAACCTGTCGTATCGCTTGTTTCTGCTGATCGCCGTCGTCGCGCTCGGCTTCATCATCTACGGCAGCTGGTCGTTTCGCACGCTTGACCAGCTCAAGGTGAATGGGCCGGTGTACCGTGAAATCATCGGCGCCAAGGACCTGATTGCCGACGCCGTACCGCCGCCACTGAACATCATGGAATCGTGGCTGGTGTGTCTGGAAATGGCGGCGCCTGGGACCAGTGCGCGCCGCATCGGCGCCCTGGAAGTGCGGCTGGGCATACTGCGTGATCAGCACGCGGCGCGCCTGCGACACTGGCGCACCCGGCGCCTGGACGCCGATCTGGCGCACCTGGTGGACGCAACCGAGCAACCCGCGCAGCGATTTTACGCACTCGCGTTCGATCGCATGCTGCCAGCCCTGGGTGGCGCCAGCCGGAACGAGGTCGACGCCGTCCAGACACGCATGGCAGCCGAATACGAGCAGCATCGGCTGGCCATCGATGCGCTGGTGGCGCGCGCCGCCATCGTGGCATCACGCACCGAAAGCATCACTGCCGCCCGCATTGACGCCGACACCGCGCGCTTGCGCGTCGTCCTGCTGCTGTCATTGCTGGCAAGCGTTGCGGCGGTGGTCATGATACGGCGCAGTATTACCGGACCGCTTGACGAAGCGCTGGCGCTGGCGCAGCGCGTGGCAGCGGGTGACTTGAGCGCGCGCGGGCACGCGCGCTTCGCCGACGAACCAGGCCTGCTGCTCGATGCGCTCGACGGCATGAGCGCGAGCCTGACCCGCAGCAAAGACCAGCGCGACGCAGCTGAACAATCACTGCGTCAGGCCAAGGAGCTGACCGAACGCCTGATCGAAAGCGCCAACGTGATCATCGTCGGCATGGACAAGACCGGCAAAGTCCTGATCTTCAATCACACCGCCAGCGCCGTCACCGGCTACGCGCCGGATGCGGTGCTGGGCAAGGTGTGGCGTGACTTGCCGCTGTTCGGTCCCGAACTGTCGGGCCGCTGGCCTGCAGATGAAGGCTGGGACGGTCTGTACCTGATTGATGAACAACTGATCACCACGGCCTCGGGCGCCCAGCGCTGCATTGCCTGGCAAAATACCGTGCTGGGCGACGAAGGCGGCGACATCGCCCTGATGAGCTTTGGCATTGACGTGACCGACCAGCGCGCCGCCATGGCCGCCACCGTCAAAGCACAGGAACTGGCCGAAACGGCCACGCGCAGCAAGAGCGAATTTTTGGCCAACATGAGCCACGAGATCCGCACCCCCATGAATGCCGTGATCGGCATGACCCGTCTGGCGCTCAACACCGAGCTCGATGCACGCCAGCGCAACTACCTCGACAAGGTCGACCGCGCCGCCCACAGTCTGCTGGGCATCATCAACGACATTCTGGATTTTTCCAAGATCGAAGCAGGCAAGCTGCGCTTCGAGCAGCGGCCCATCGTGCTGCGCCAGGTGCTTGATCACCTGGCCGGCATGACGGTCTACAGGGCACAGGAAAAGGGCCTGGAGCTGCTGTTCGATGTGGCCCCTGACGTGCCTTTGGAAATGCTGGGTGACCCACTGCGCCTGGGTCAAGTGCTGCTCAACCTGGTCAACAACGCCATCAAGTTTACCGAACAGGGCGAAATCATTGTCGCGGTGCGCCAGGAAGCGGCCGAGAGCGGCCGCGTATGCCTGCGCTTTGATGTGCGCGACTCGGGTATCGGCATCACGGCCGAGCAAGCGAACCAGCTGTTCCAGGCCTTCCACCAGGCCGACAGTTCGACCACGCGCACCCACGGCGGCACGGGTTTGGGCCTGTCGATCTCCCGCAAGCTGGTGGAAATGATGGATGGCCGCCTGTGGCTGGCCAGCAGCGAGCCGGGTGCGACGACCTTCAGCTTCACCGCGCGTCTGGGGCGGCACGAAGGTACGCTTGCGCCAGCACCAGACGCCCGTGCCGAAGTCGCGGCGCTCAAGGTACTGGTGGTCGACGACAACGCCGCCGCGCGTGAAATCATGCAGAATATACTGGCTTCGCTGCGCATGCGGACCGTATGCGCCACCTCGGCGCAGGCCGCAATCACCGAACTGGCCGAAGCGCAAACGGCGGGCGACCCGTATCAACTGGTGCTGATGGACTGGATCATGCCCACCATGGACGGGCTGGAAGCGATCCGCGCCATCCGTGCCAACCCGGCCATCGCGCGGACCCTGTCGATTGTCATGGTCACCGCCTACAACCGCGACGACTTGCTGGCGCAGTCGGCGGATCTGGCGCAATTGGGAGTGCTGGAGAAGCCGGTCACACCATCGTCGGTGCTGGACGCCATCGTCAGCGGGCTGCACCAGGGCCGCGCGACATTGCCGCGTCCCCTGCCGCAGCGCCGTCTCGGTGCGGCAATGCAGGTGCTGCGCGGGGCGAGCGTACTGCTGGTCGAAGACAATGAGGTGAACCAGGAACTCGCGCTCGAAATTCTCACCACTGCCGGCTTGTCGGTGCAGGTGGCGGGCAACGGCCAGGTGGCGCTGGAACTGCTGGCGCAGCAGCGTTTCGACGCGGTGCTGATGGATTGCCAGATGCCGGTCATGGATGGCTTCGAAGCGACGGCGCGCATCCGCGCCCAGCCGCATCTGGCATCGCTTCCCATTCTGGCGATGACGGCGAACGCCATGAGCGGCGACCGCGAACGCTGCCTGGCCGCTGGCATGAACGAACATATCTCCAAGCCGATTCACCAGGAAGAACTGGTGATGATGCTGGCGCAGTGGGTGCCCAAGACGATTTCGGATCCGTGTGCGCCGCTGGCGAGCTTCAAGGCACTGCGCGATGCAGGAGTCGATGTCGACTACGCGCTGGAACGCTTGCATGGCAATGACATCGCCTATCGCAAGCTGCTGCAGCAGTTTGCCCAATTGCGCGTAGGGTTCGAGCAGACAGTCCGTGATGCGCTGGCTGCCGGCCAGCGCGAACGCGCACTCAGGCTGGCGCACCACTTGAGCGGCCTGGCCGCCAATATTGGCGCTGCCGATCTCGCGGCCATGGCAGCGCAGCTGGAACAGACCATTGGTGCGGGACTGGACGGTATTGATGCGCAGTTGACGGACTTGGGGCCGTACTTGGCGCGCTTGAAGCACTCGATTGACTCCCTGTGATCACAATATATCCACAACGTCGCCCTCGCGGAGGCGGGGGCCTATACCATCTCAACAACTCCGGCGATGTGGTATGGGTCCCCGCCTCCGCGAGGACGATGTACGGTCAACAGCCACAGGTTTTTGCCAACATGCCTCATTCTTCAACGTACCCCTTGCGCAGCTTCTCGGCGACCAGCTTGTCCATTTCGCGGCGCGCTCGTTCTGCGCTCTCGAACTGCTTCACGATCTCCTGGCCAGCCGTACCGATACGGCCGTACGTCACGCGCAGGTCGCAAGCGCTCACGCTGGCGCGCCAGAATTTACGGGAAGTTCCCTGCTCGAAACGCAGTGATGCCGCCGCATCTGGCGCCGCGCCTGAGGGCGGCGCATCAGATGCTGCAGGATCCGGCTCAGCGGCCGGCACCGATGCTGTTTCCGGCACCGGCTTCGCAATCCGAGGCACATGCTGCACCAGTGTGACAATCTCCTGGGCCAGCGCCCGATCTTCGCCCGACGTGAGCATGCTTTCAATGCGCAGCAGGACGGCGCCGGGATCAGCGCGCCAATCCTTGCCCGGAATATCCAGCACCTGCCAGCCAAAGCTGCGCAGCACGCCTGGACGGAACACATAGCGCTCCACCGTATCGACCGCAGCGCTATCCGCTTTGTCGAGCAGGATAGCCAGCGCATAGGTCTGACGGTCTTTGGCGACGATGGCAAGGTCGCAGCGGAACTGCGAGCGGCCCACGTCGACATGCACGTCGTGGCCACGTGCGCGCAGCGCGTCTGCGATGGCATCGCGGATGCTGTCCGCCGCCGTGGCGCGGGCAAAGGCGTTGCGTGCGCCGTGGTTCATGGCGCCCAGCACGGCCTGGGCCTGCTCGAACTTGCCCGCAGCACCTGCCTGGGCAAACTGCAGGAAGCTGCGCAAGGCAGCTGCGCCGTCGTTGTGGACGTTGGTGATGGCCTCGGCCTGAATGGTCGACACCACCGCCATGCGGTGCCTTGCACGACTGAAGATCACGTTGAGGCGCTTTTCGCCGCCGCGCTGATTGATCGGCCCAAAGTTCATCAGCATCTTGCCCTCCGGCCCAGGCGCGTAGCAGATACTGAGGATGATTACGTCGCGCTCGTCGCCCTGCACGTTCTCGAGGTTTTTGACAAACAGACCGTTGAACTGGTCCTCGTCCTCGCGCACGTATTCGCGCGCCAGATTGGTGGCAAAGTCGGCATCTTCCTCGGCCAGCGCTTCAAGCGCCGCTTCGATGGCGCTTTGCTGGGCTTCCGAGAACGCCACGACGCCCAGGCTCATGCCCGTGTCGCGGCGCAGCAGGTCGCGCACCATTTCGGCGATGTAGCGCGCTTCAGGCGCATTGCGCCGCTCCACATACACGCCATCGGCAATGCGATGGAAGCTGATCGGCTGCGCCATCACGGCGGCGCTGGCAAGTTCGCCCACACCATGCTGGTCGGACCGCACCAGCAAGGTCTGGTCGCGCTGCTGTTCCAGCGCGCGGTCGGGAATGGTGACCAGGCGACCGTCATAGAAGGCCGCATTGGAGAAGCTGATCAGCGCTTCGTGACGGCTTCGGTAGTGCCAGGCCAGCATGGTGGCCGGCAGATTGCGCGCCGCCTGATTCAGCAGGCTGTCCGAGTCGAGGCTGATGGCGATGCTCTCGCCCTCCTCCTGCACCACGATCTCGTTGTCGGCCTCGCCCGCGCCGGCACTGAAGAAACTGGTCGGCGGCAGCTGCATTTCGTCGCCCACCACAATCACCTGGCGCGCCCGGCTCAGGGCCGGGACGGCTTCTTCGGTCGGAATCTGGCTGGCTTCGTCGAAGATAACCACGTCGAACAAGTCGGCCGACAGCGGCAAGGTATCGGAAACGGACAATGGGCTCATCAGCCACACCGGCTTCAGGTCGTTGACGACCATCCCCGTTTCATCATCGCTCAGATCGCGGATCGAACGGTGACGCATGCTCTTGCCGAATTCATGCTCAAGCTCGCGCCGTCCGGTCGCATACGACTTCTTGAAATTCTTGCCGTCGGCGTCGAGCTGCCCCGCCGCCAGCGACGAGGTATGCACATGGTCGGCAAACAGGGTATGCCGTTTGGCGCCCACCAGTTGCGCATTAAGGGCCAGCAAATCGCGCTGCCCCTGCGCCACAATGCGGGCAGTCTGCGCCAGTGCCGCGCCACCAAAACTGGCCAGTACAGGATTGCCGCGTTCCAGGCGGCTCAAGGTTTCATCAGCGATCAACGCTTCGCAGGCTAAAGGTGCCTGATCGATGCGCTGCATCACAAAAGCGCACGCAGGATCGGCACCGTCGACGGCGCGCAGCAGCGGCAGCAGATCTGGCAGTTCGTCGAGTGACTCGCGCAAATCGCGTGCCAGTTCGCTCACCTGGCCGAGGGTAGTGTCGCGTTCGAGCCGCAGCGCAGCGGCATGCTGCACCAGCTGCGCCAGCGCCGCATGCGAGCGTGCAGCCATGCGCGCCGGGCTGACTGGATCGGCCAAGGCGCGCAGCTGCGTAATGAGGCGGTGCGGTCCGTCGTTCTGCTGCAGACGCTTTTCCAGCGTATCGAAATGCTGCATAAACGCTTGCATGCGTTCGACCCCGTACTGGACGCGGTAGCCGCTGTCGGCAGCTTCCAGCGCGCGCGCGGCCGCGTGCTCGTCGGCCAGTGCGGCCAGTACTTTGGTGTAACCGGGATGGATAGCGTGCTGCGCAAAGTCGTAGCGGCGTTTGAGCTCAGCGCGCAAGCGCCACCATGCCGGGTTGAGCCAGCGCATAATGGACGGCTCCATGGCGCGTACCTGGGTCAGCGCACTGTCGGTGTCGTCCGGGCTTAGTTTGTCGCGCCAATTGCCAGTTGCCGCTTGGGTGCCTGCCAAGGCGGCAGCGCGTGCGGCCAGATCCTGGCGCGCCGTACGCAACGCCGCATGGGCAGTACTACCTGTGTCGAGCAGGTTCAGGTGGCTGACCAGGCCACTGTCAAGCAGCCATTGGCAATCTGCGGCGATGGCGGCGGCAGGCGCCAGCTGGTCGTCGGCATTGATCAACGCAGCCTGACTGTCGAGCAGCGGATCCAGGGTATCGAAGACGGCTTCCAGTGTCTCGCATAACTGGCCGGTGCGGCTGTAGGCGTGCTCGTCGAGGAGCAAGGTTCGGCCCAGGCGGCTGAACGGATGGGCTGCCAGGCTGTCCAGACCGAAGCGCTCGCGCATGGTCCGGTGCACGCGTTCGGGCAGGTCGCCCTGCTGCAGCCAGGCCGCGTATGACGGTAGCTGCTCGCGCAGGGCCGGTCCGGCCTGTGGCGCGGCAGGCAAGGCAGCCAGGCGGCGCAGCAGTGCGCGGACCGGCATCCCTAACTCTGCCGTCACGCCACCCATCGCCGCTTCGAAGGTATCGAGCAAGCGCTGGTGCGCATCGACCCGCTCGACCAGCGCATCGCGCTGGGCCGCCAGCGTCGCGCCTTCGTCGGTCTGGCCGATCCAGCGCTCGTAGCATGCCTTCAAGTCGGCGATGAACGCTTTTTTGTCGGTCTGCGAATCGTGAATCAGGCAGCACAGCGCTTCCAGACCGCTGTGCTTCAGGCGGTGGAACACCACATCCAGCGCGGCGCGCTTTTCGCACACGAACAGCACGCGCTTGCCGCGCCCGGCGTAGTCGGCAATCAGATTGGTAATGGTCTGCGACTTGCCAGTGCCAGGTGGACCCTGGATGATGAAGCTGCGGCCACTGCGCGCCAGCGCTACTGCGGTCTGCTGGGTGGCGTCGGATGCCACCACGCTCCATTGTTCCGCTGCCGGCAACGGCGGTGGCGTATTCGTTTCAACAGCGCGTGGCTCGATCGAAAACACGCGGTCAAAGGCGGGATTGGCGCTTGCGCCATCGAGCAACTGCGCATAGTCGCGTACCAGCGACATTTTTTTGTAATTAAAGTTGGCCAGTGTGACCTGGGTCAGGTCCAGGTCCCAGGCGTAGCGGTGGCCTTCGGACTCCTGCAGGACATAGCCTTCGCGCTCCTCCACCGCCTCGACCATCTGCGGCTGGCGCGTACTCGGACCGGGCGCGGCGCCCGCTTCAAAGCGCTGCGGCAGTTCCGCCGGACGCACATAATGCTCGAACAGGGCGCGGCCCAGTGGGCGGTAATCGTCGCGCGCATAACTATAGGGCGGCAGCCAGCCCGCACTGGCGCGGCGCGCCGTACCAGGACGGCGGCGCTGGTATTGCTGCATGCGCTGCATGGCTTTCTGGCGCACCATCTTGATTGCCACCTTGTCGACCAGGCGCAGTTCAACAGCCGGCTCGGTGCGGCGGATCTGCGCCAGAATGTCGGCATGAATCGCGGCGATGGTGGTCGTCTCCAGGTCGACCGTCTCTGGCAGCTCGATATCGTACAGCTGCTGCAGCTGGTGCCGCAGCACGGGATTGAACTCAGCTTCGCTGCCGGCGCACTGCACCAGATACTGGTCGCGCACGCCTTTGCGCTTGGCCAGTTCCAGCGGCAGCCACAGGAGCGGCGTGACGATCCGTTCTTCAGGCGTCTCCTTCAGATTGTGCCAGCGCAGGAATGCCACCACCACCCGCAGATTACTGAAGCCGAATTCTGCGCGGTCGCGCCGGGTTTCGCTGATCAGCTGGTCCAGCGCCGGCGGCAGGTAAGGCTGGTCGTCAAACCGCAGCCAGCTTTGCAAGGCCACCGGTTTGCCTGACAGGAGCGCTTGCGCGAACGGCCCACCCCAGGTACAGATCTGCTCTGCCCGCACGCTGTCAATCTGCAGCATCAGCGGCACGCTGGCCACGGTCAGGTTGACCGTGGAAGCGCTCGGACGGAAGTACAGAAGGCGGTTGCGGCGCGACAGATCGAACAGGCGGTCGCGCAAGTGCGCCAGCACGGCCATGCGGCGCGGCGCGGCTCCTTTGGCGCCGGACAGTGCCCGGTCCACATCCAATGCCATGGGTTGCTCGCGCCAGTTGCGCAGCTGGGTGCACAGGGCGGCCACGTCGGTGGCCCGCTGGTGCCGGTTAATCTCGGTCATGTCGACGATGATGGCCGCCACGATCGGGTTCAGCCGATCCACCAGTTCAAACAGGTTGCGCCGATGGGTCACGAACGATTGCAGGTCTGCTTCGTCCGTAAAATCCAGGCCGCACGCCAGGCTGGCCAGGATCATCCCGAGCGAGAAGACGTCGGTGATCTCGTCATGGTGGCCAAGGCTTTGCTCCCAGGTCATCGACCCGGGCAGGTAGACGGGGCGCACAATCGGTGCATTGGCGTCGAATTGCAGGGCCAGATCGGACACGTTCTCGCGCCCGCTGTCTTCCTGTTCGCGGCGCAGCGCGCCGATAATGTTGAGTCCCGATGCGGGATTCGGCTGCACCTGGTGCAGCGCGTCGATCTGCATGCGCGGCGCCTGCCCCAGGGGCGAGCGCAGAACCAGACCGCCCTCGTCGCCCACCAGTACGGCGTCCGCATCCAGGGCGGCGACCTTGCCTTCGGCATGCAGGGCCGCCACCTGACTAAACAGGGGCAACAGCAGCATCAGCACATCGTCGGTAGACAGGGGTTGTCCCGCCTGGGCGGCAATCAATGTGTCCAGGGTGTGCGCTTCGGGACCACTCATGGCTGCACCTCCTTGGCCAACTGGCGTTTGTAGCGATCGAGCTCACGCCTGCCAAAACCGGCGTCACGCTGCAGGTTCTTGAGGAGCGCGTCGTAACTGCCCATCGCCTGGGCAATGCGGCCTGCACGCAGCAGCGCTGCATCCTGCTGATCAGGGTCGGCCAGGGCCAGGTCGAGCATGAGTGCATTCAAATAATGGCGCACGCTGTCGTCGACCTGCGCCGCATCGAAGGCTTGCGGCGCCAGCGCTGCTTCATCCTCACGCCAGTCGGGAAACAGCATGCGCACCTGGGCCATGACGGCATCTGATGCAAATGCGTTCGCATCCAGGAAATGGGCCACAAAGCCGCGTGTCATCGCCTGCAGGCGCAACTGGCCTTGCAGGTCCAGCCGTTCAAGCGACAGCATGCCGTGCAGGCGCTGTTCGAGCCAGGCGTCCAGCTGGTCGGACTGGTCCCACCACAGCGCCAGGGCGCGGGCACGAATAAAGGTTTCAGGATGGCTGAACTGGGCGCTGGCGCCCGCCTCCTTGGCGTCCACTTCGGCTGCCTGGCGCAGATACGCGTCAGGATCGACTGCCGCAATCCCGGTTTGCACCTTGACCAGGGCGGCAACGGCGGCGCCCACGCTGCCGGCTGCCACCGCACTGCCACGGTCGGCAAACAATTCGGTGTGCAGACTGTAGCGGCGGTAGGTTTCTTCCTGGCTGCGGGTGGACGTGGGCGTACGCACCGTATCGCCCAGAATGCGGTCAGTGACCAGGTGGCGGCTTTCGTCGCACGACCACAGCAAATAATGGGACAGTTCGTGGCCAAACACGGCCAGCAGTTCGGGCGCCGACATCCGCTCCAGCAGCGGGCCATGCAACACGATGTGGATTTCGCCCGGCACGTACACGAGCGAGGCATTCATCTCCTGCCCGGCCGACTGGTACAAGGTAGCAGGCGCCTCGATCTGCAAGCGCTGCATGGCCGTCGCCAGGGCCATATGCACCTCGGCGTGGGCCTGGGCGTCGATCCGGTACGTATCGCGCAGCAGCATGGTGCGTAGCGATTCGCGCTGCTCGTCCACGGTGGCGCGCGCCGCAGCCCAGCGCCACACGTCAGGCTCGTGGCGCTGCAGGTAGTCGGCAATGGTGGCGTGATAGGGTAAAGGGTGCAGGGCGCTGGCGTCGCGCGCGGCAGGAGGCAAACTGTGGGATTCCAATGTCAGAGTTCCTTGCT
This sequence comes from Massilia sp. CF038, assembly GCF_900129765.1. Taxonomy (GTDB): domain Bacteria; phylum Pseudomonadota; class Gammaproteobacteria; order Burkholderiales; family Burkholderiaceae_D; genus Telluria_A. The sequence continues at coordinate 1,436,669 of NZ_FQWU01000001.1, read as the reverse complement.
GGCGCAGACGCCAGGGAATTAAATTGCCTCAATGCTACCGCATTTTGCAATCATTTCCCTGACAAACCGCCTCTGACCGGCACTTAATCGCGAATATCAAGCGCCCGGTTCAGGCTAAGCGCGGCCAGCGAACACACCGCACCCGACAACAGATACAGTCCTACGTACACCAGCCCGAATTTGGCCGCGAGAGCCAGGGCCACCAGTGGCGCAAAGCCGGCGCCCACCAGCCAGGCCAGGTCGGACGTGATGGCCGCGCCCGTGTAGCGGTAGCGGGCCGGGAAATTGGCGGTCACGGCGCCGGCAGCCTGACCATACGACAGGCCCAGAAGCGTAAAGCCGATCAGCAGGAACCAGTCCTGACCTCGCTCGCCTCCGCCCATCAGGGCCGGCACAAAGAAGCTGAAGACGGCAATCAGCACCGCCAGGGTACCCAGCGTGGTGCGGCGGCCAATGCGGTCGGCGATCCAGCCCGACGCAACTACGCCGATCGCCATCAGGCCCACGCCAAACATCTGAATGACCAGGAATCCGGTAACCGGACGTGAGGAATACAGCATGATCCAGGAAAGCGGGAACACCGTCACCAGGTGGAACAGGGCGTAGCTGGCCAGCGCTGCCAGCGCGCCAATAAATACATTGCGGCCCTGGTTGCGCGACATTTCGCCAAACGGCGTGGGCTGCAGCTCGCGGTCTTCGAGTAAATGCGCGTACTCATTGGTGGAAATGAGCCGCAGACGGGCAAACAAGGCCACCACGTTGATGGCAAACGCCACATAGAAGGGATAGCGCCAGCCCCAGTCAAGGAAGTCGGCACTGGTGACATTCGACAGCAGGAACCAGAATACGCCGGCCGCGATGACGAAACCGACCGGTGCGCCCAATTGACCGAGCATGGCGTACCAGCCGCGCCGGTTGGCCGGTGCATTCAGGGCCAGCAGCGAGGGCAAGCCATCCCAGGATCCACCCAGGGCCAGGCCCTGTCCCACCCGCAAAATGGCCAGCAGAACGATGGCCTTGCTGCCCAGCTGGGCATAAGTAGGCAGGAACGCGATGCCGGCTGTGGACACGCCCAGCAGGAACAGCGCCGTGGTCAGCTTGACTTCGCGCCCGTAGCGGCGCTGAATCGCCATCGACAGCGCGGTACCGATGGGGCGCGCGACGAAGGCGAACGAAAAAATGACGAAGGCGTACAGGGTGCCCGTGAGCCGGTCGGCAAACGGGAAAAACGCCGACGGGAACACCAGCACCGAGGCGATGGCAAACACGAAGAAGTCAAAATACTCGGAGGCGCGCCCGATCACCACGCCAATGGCGATTTCGCCAGGCGAAATGGCCGAATGGTCGGCGTTGATGCGGCGCGCGTCGGCGCTGAGGGCGCCGGCGTCGGCGCCGTACGGGGCGGTATGGGTGGTGGACATGCGCTTTGTCTCCTGCTTGTTCTAGGTAGGCTGGCCGTGATGGCAGGCCCGAGCTCATCATGCACCAGAGGGGGACGGTTTGTCCATCGCTGCCCAAGGCGTGCGCAGGGGGTGGGACAATTTGTCCAATCGCCGGGCATGGTTCCAATCTGTAGAGTACGAAGCTCGACTCACCAGAACATAGAACCGCATGATTGCCCCTCTTGTACGCCGTGCAATATTGCTCTCGCCCCTAGCGCTGCTTACCGCCTGCAATACGGTGGTGATGAAGCCGTCCGGCGACATCGCCGCTCAGCAGGCACAACTGATTGTTGTGTCGACCGTGCTGATGTTGCTGATCATTGTGCCGGTCATCATCCTGACCATTGTGTTTGCGTGGCGTTATCGCGCAAGCAACACTTCGGCCACTTACGCACCCGACTGGGACCACTCCACCCGCCTCGAACTGGTCATCTGGGGCGCACCGCTCCTGATCATTATTGCGCTGGGCCTGATCACCTGGATCAGTACCCACGTCCTTGACCCCTACCGCCCCCTGAGCCGGATCGATGCGGCCCGTCCGCTGGCCCCCAACGTCAAGCCGCTGGTGGTGGAAGTGGTCGCCATGGACTGGAAATGGCTGTTCATCTATCCGGAACAAGGCATCGCCACCGTCAATGAACTGGTGGCGCCGGTCGACGTGCCGGTGCAGTTCAAGCTGTCCGCCTCGACCGTGATGAATTCCTTCTATGTGCCCGCACTGGCTGGTCAGATTTACGCCATGCCGGGCATGCAGACCACGCTCAATGCCGTCATCAACAAGCATGGCGTGTACGAGGGCTTTTCCGCCAACTACAGCGGCGCAGGCTTCTCGGACATGCGCTTCAAGTTCCATGGCAAAGATGCGGCAGGCTTTGAAGAATGGGTCCGCTCGGTCAAGGCCGGCGGCGGCGCGCTGGACCGCGCCACTTACCTGCAACTGGAAAAACCCAGCATCAAAGACGCAGTGCGCCACTTCAGCACAGCCGAAATCGGCCTGTTTGACGCCATTGTCGAGCGCTGCGTCGAGCCGGGCACCATGTGCATGAGCCAGATGATGGGCCAGCTCAACGTTGCAACGCCACCAGGCCAGCTGGCGCAATCGGGCATTGACAGCTTCTGTGTCAAGCCAACCGTATCCGTAGAGGCGAACAATGCAAAACAATATTGATCAATCGATGCCGCTGCTGGGGCGGCTGTCCTGGGAAGCGATTCCCCTCCACGAGCCGATCCTGATCGCGACCTTCATCATGGTGGCGCTTGGCGGCGCAGCCATGCTGGGCGCCCTCACCTATTTCAAGCAATGGGGCCCGCTGTGGCGCAACTGGATCACCAGTATCGACCACAAAAAAATCGGCATCATGTACATCATCTTCGGTATCGTCATGCTGCTGCGCGGCTTTGCCGACGCCCTGATGATGCGCGCCCAGCAAGCCATGGCCTTTGGCGACAACGCCGGCTTCCTGCCGCCCCACCACTATGACCAGATCTTTACCGCGCACGGCGTGATCATGATCTTCTTCGTGGCCATGCCGCTCGTGACTGGCTTGATGAACTACGTGGTGCCGCTGCAGATCGGTGCGCGCGACGTCGCCTTCCCCTTCCTGAACAACTTCTCGTTCTGGATGACGGCAGCCGGCGGCGGCCTGACCATGGTGTCGCTGTTCGTGGGTGAATTCGCCCGCACCGGCTGGCTGGCCTACCCGCCCCTGTCGGGCATCATGGCCAGCCCCGATCCGGGCGTGGATTACTACATCTGGTCCTTGCAGATCGCCGGGGTAGGCACGCTGCTATCCGGGATCAACCTGATCGCCACCATCGTCAAAATGCGCGCGCCCGGCATGACGCTGATGAAGATGCCTGTATTTACCTGGACCTCACTGTGCACCAACGTGCTGATCGTGGCCGCCTTCCCGGTACTGACCGCGGTTCTGGGCATGCTCTCGCTCGACCGCATGGCCGGCACCCACTTCTTCACCAACGATTTGGGCGGCAACGCCATGATGTATGTGAACCTGATCTGGATCTGGGGCCACCCCGAGGTGTATATCCTGATCCTGCCGGTGTTTGGCGTGTTCTCGGAAGTGGTGTCGACCTTCTCGGGCAAGCGCCTGTTCGGCTACACCTCGATGGTGTATGCCACCGTAGTCATTACCATTTTGTCCTACCTGGTCTGGCTGCACCACTTCTTCACCATGGGTTCTGGCGCCTCGGTCAACTCGTTCTTTGGTATTACCACCATGATCATCTCGATCCCGACCGGGGCCAAGATCTTCAACTGGCTGTTTACCATGTACCGTGGCCGCATCCGCTTCGAGCTGCCCATGCTGTGGACCATCGCTTTCATGATCACCTTCGTTATCGGTGGCATGACCGGCGTGCTGCTGGCGGTGCCGGCGGCTGACTTCGTGCTGCATAACAGCCTGTTCCTGATTGCGCACTTCCACAACGTGATCATTGGTGGCGTGGTGTTTGGCGTCTTCGCTGGCATTAACTACTGGTTCCCGAAAGCCTTCGGCTACAAGCTCGATGAATTCTGGGGCAAATGCTCGTTCTGGTTCTGGGTGGTCGGCTTCTACCTGGCCTTCATGCCGCTGTATGTACTTGGCCTGATGGGCGTGACGCGCCGTGTCAGCCACTTTGACGACCCCTCACTACAGATCTGGTTTGTGGTGGCCGCCATTGGCGCCGTGCTGGTCGCGCTGGGGATTGCTTCGATGCTGATCCAGTTCGTGGTCAGCTACCGCAACCGCGCCGCCCTGCGCGATGTGACGGGCGACCCTTGGAATGGCCGCACGCTCGAGTGGTCGACCTCGTCGCCGCCGCCGGACTACAACTTTGCCTTCACGCCCCAGGTGTATGACAACGATACCTGGGCCGACATGAAAGCGAACGCGTATGCCCGTCCGCGCGAGAACTTCATGCCGATCCATATGCCAAAAAATACCGGTGCCGGCTTCGTCATCGCCATGCTCAGCGGCCTGGTGGGCTTCGCCCTGATCTGGCACATGTGGCTCATCGCCGGCGTGGGTGCAGTTGCCCTGCTGGCCGCGATCATCGTTCACACTTTCAATTACAAACGCGACTACTTCATTCCGGCCGAGCAGGTCGCCCGGACCGAACACAGTCGCTCCCTGATGCTGGATAGCCATGTCTGATATTACGCTCCCCGCCACCGACCCAAGCGCCCGTTTTTACGTGCGCGAACACCATCCTGAAAACGGCACCCTGCTCGGTTTCTGGATTTACCTGATGAGCGATTGCCTGGTGTTTGCCGCGCTGTTCGCGACTTACGCTGTCCTGGGGCGCAACTACGCGGGCGGCCCCACCGGCGCAGAACTGTTCGATCTGCCGCTGGTGGCGCTCAACACCTCGCTGCTGCTGCTCTCGTCGATCACCTTCGGCTTTGCCATGCTCGAAATGCAGCGGCGGCGCCTGCGCGCCACCCTGATCTGGCTGGGCATCACCGGTTTGCTGGGCGCCGGCTTCATCGGCCTGGAACTGTACGAGTTCGCGCACCTGATCGGCGAAGGCGCCGGCCCGCAGCGCAGCGGCTTCCTGACTGCCTTCTTCACGCTGGTGGGCACGCACGGCCTGCACGTCGCCTCGGGCATCATCTGGCTGGTGACGCTGATGGTCCAGCTGGGCAAGCATGGGCTGACGCCGGAAAACCGCCGCCGCCTGATGTGCCTGTCGATGTTCTGGCACTTCCTCGACGTCGTCTGGATCGGCGTCTTCACCTTTGTCTACCTGATGGGAGTGCTGCCATGAGCGCACCTTCGCACACGCCAAGCGGCCACGATCATGACCACCACGATGACCACGACAGCGGCCCCCACTCCACCCTGCGCGGCTATGTGATCGGCTTCGTGCTGGCCGTGGTCCTGACCGCCATTCCATTCTGGCTGGTGATGGGCAAGGTGATCACCAGCTCCAGCATGACCGGCTTCGTGCTGCTGGCCCTAGCCGCCGTACAGATCGTCGTGCACATGGTGTACTTCCTGCACATGAACACCAAGGCCGAAGGCGGCTGGTCCTTGCTGGCCCTGCTGTTTACCTTCATGCTGCTGGTGATCATGCTGAGCGGATCGATCTGGGTGATGTACCACCTCAACCACAACATGATGCCAGGCATGATGAACCACACCATGCATGCCGACACCCCATGACGCGGTCGCGCCGGGCGCGCTGGAGCGTGGTACTGTGCCTGGCCGTGCTCAGCGCACTGTTGCTCGCACTGGGCGTCTGGCAAGTGCAGCGCCTGCAGTGGAAGCAAGCCCTGATTGCCCAGGTTGACGCGCGGGTCCACGCTGCGCCGGCTGCCGCGCCCCCGCCCACCAGCTGGCCGCGCCTGCGGCGGGACCAGGATGAATACCGCCACCTGCGCCTGAGCGGCCGCTTTCAGGACGATGACGCCACGCTGGTGCAGGCTTCCACCGTACTGGGCCCCGGCTACTGGGTACTGACCCCGTTTCGCAGCGATGATGGCAGCACCGTTCTGGTCAACCGGGGCTATGTGCCAGGGCGCGCTGCGCCGCCTGCCGGCCCTGGGCACACCAGCATTACCGGCCTGCTGCGCATGAGTGAGCGCGACAAGCCCCTGCTGCGCGAAAACGATCCTGGCACCCAGCGCTGGTACACCCGCAATGTGCAAGCCATTGCCGCCGCCCGCGGCCTGGGCCCTGTGGCCCCCTACTTCCTCGACCAGGATGCGACGCCTGGTGCGGCCACCGGCGCGCCGGTGGGCGGCTTGACCGTTATCGCATTCAATAACAATCATCTGGTGTACGCAATCACCTGGTTTGCATTAAGCTTGATGGCGGCCGGCGGCTGCGTGCTGGTCGCGCGCACCGGCCAACCGTCGACCAGCTGAAGGGCAGAACCATGCAACGAACCATCGGACAGGCCGCCTGGCAGCAGGCGCCGCGGCCCACCGCAACCGCGCGCCACGCCGCGGGCTACCGCAACATGCAGTATCTGATCGAGCTGCGCTGGATTGCGGTGGCCGGCCAGATCACCACGATCGCCACGGTTACCCTCGGCTTTGGGGTGCAATTGCCGCTGGCGCCCATGCTGCAAGTGCTGGCCTGCCTGATCGCCTTTAATTTGTTCAGCCATTTGCGCTGGCAGGAAGAGCGCACCGTCACCAACGGCCAGGTGTTTCTGGCCCTGCTGATGGATGTGGCCAGCCTGACGGCCCAGTTGTACCTGAGCGGCGGCATGAGCAACCCTTTTGTCTTCCTGTACCTGCTGCAGGTAATCCTGAGCGCGATTTTGCTCAGACGCTGGACCACCTGGATTGTGGTCGGCATTGTCGGCCTGTGCCTGGCAATCCTGGCGCTGTTTGCCGAGCCGCTGGCGCTGCCGCAGGACTACCAGAACGGCCTGAGCAGTTTGTATATTCAGGGGATTTTGATCAGCGTGGTGCTCAATGCGGTGCTGCTGGCCATTTTCATCACCCGCATCAGCCGCAACCTGCGCGCCGGCGACGCCCAGCTGGCCACGCTGCGCCAGCGCGCGGTGGAAGAAGAACACATCGTGCGTATGGGTCTGCTGGCCTCCGGCGCGGCCCACGAACTTGGTACCCCGCTGTCGACCATGGCCGTCATTCTGGGCGACTGGCGCCGCATGCCCGAATTCACCAACAACCCCGAGCTGCTGGCTGAGATAGGTGAAATGCAGGCCCAGCTTGCGCGCTGCAAAACCATCGTCAGCGGCATCCTCATGTCCGCCGGCGAAGCACGCGGCGAAGCATCGGGGCGCACCAGCATCAAATACTTCCTCGACCAGCTGGTGGCCGAATGGCGCGACGGCCGCCACATCGGCACCTTCCACTACGAAAACCGGATCGGGCGCGACGTGGCCGTGGTGTCGGATTCCACCTTCAAGCAGATGATCTGGAATGTGCTGGAAAACGCACTGGAAGCCTCGCCCCAGTGGATCAGTGTGGTCGCCACCGAAACCGATGGCATCGTGACGCTTGAAGTGCGTGACCGCGGCCCCGGCTTTGCCCCCGACATGCTGGCGCACTTCGGCACGCCTTACCAGTCCACCAAAGGGCGCCCCGGGGGCGGCCTGGGCCTGTTCCTGGTGGTGAATGTGGCTCGCACGCTGGGCGGCACGGTCGAGGCGCGCAATTTGGCCGAGGGCGGCGCCGCTGTGCGTGTCAGCCTGCCGCTGGCTGCCATCGCCGTCGAGATCGGAGACGACGATGTCGGATGAACGCGAACTGCTGATCATCGAAGACGACGCCGCCTTTGCCCGTACCCTGGGCCGCTCATTCGAACGGCGCGGTTATCGCGTGCTGCATGCGGCCAGCTACGAGCAGGCGTGCACCGTTTTGCAGACCAATTCACCCGAATTCGCCGTGGTCGACCTGAAGCTGGCGGGTGCCCAGTCGGGGCTGGCCTGCGTGCAGCTGCTGCACGCGCACGATCCCGCCATGTCGATCGTGGTGCTGACCGGCTTTGCCAGCATTGGCACGGCGGTGGACGCAATCAAGCTCGGTGCCCGTCAGTATCTGGCCAAGCCAGCCAACAGCGATGACATCGAAGCGGCCTTCAGTCACGTCGACGGCAGCACCGAGCTGGGACAGACCGAGCGACCCAGCTCCATTAAAACGCTGGAGTGGGAACACATCCACGCTGTGCTGGCGGAGAACAACTTCAATATTTCAGAAGCGGCGCGCCAGCTCGGCATGCACCGCCGTACGCTGGCGCGCAAGCTCGAAAAACGGCGCGTGAAGTAGGATCAAGCACAGCACGGCTGGAACATCGCCGCTCAATTGATGCGCTACAATCGGTGCCAGACTCCTCTTGGCGCACTCAAATGAAGACATGGATTTCAATGATGCCGGTGCTGGCGGCACTGCTGGCATCAAGCAGCTACGCGCAGGACAAACCGGCCCGCGAATTTACTGTGACGGCCCTGACTGCGCCCCACAGTTTCACGTCCGGCATTGAAGGTCCGGCGGTTGACGCAGCCGGACGCCTCTACGCTGTCAATTTCGCGCGTCAACAGACTATCGGCGTGGTCGCCCAAGGCACGCCGGAGCTGTTTGTCACCTTGCCCGGAAACGCCGTGGGCAACGGCATCCGCATTGGCAAGGACGGTACGCTCTACGTGGCCGACTACGTGGGCCACAGTATTTTACGCATCGATCCGGCCACGCGCGCGGTGACCGTGTTCGCCCATGATGAGGCCATGTACCAGCCAAACGATCTGGCGATCACCGCCGACGGCGTGCTGTACGCAAGTGACCCCGACTGGAAGAACAATGGCGGCCAGGTGTGGCGCATCGATACGGCCGGAAAAGCGCGCGTGGTCGCGACCGGCATGGGAACGGCCAACGGGATTGAAGTGAGCCCTGACGGGCGCACCCTGTATGTGGGTGAGAGCGTGCAGCGCATCATCTGGGCGTTTGCCATTGATTCTGATGGCAGCCTGTCGGGCAAACGGGTGTTTGCGCGCTTTGCCGATTTTGGTCTGGACGGCATGCGCACCGACGTGGACGGCAACCTGTACGTGACCCGGCATGGCAAAGGCACGGTGGTCAAGCTCTCCCCCAAGGGGCGCGTGCTGCGCGAAATCGCCCTGCCCGGCAGCAAGCCGAGCAACCTTGCCTTTGGCGGGCCCGATGGCCGCACCGTGTATGTCACCGAAATGGAAAAAGGCCAACTGCTGCAATTCCGGGCCGACCGGCCTGGTAACGAGTGGCAGCAGCTACGGTAAACGGCGTGTTGCCAAGACCTGCGATAATTGTCACGAACAATTTCGCAAACCAACTGCCGTCCCAATGCCAATACTGAAGTTCATTCCACACGGGGAGTACAAGCTACGCCTGGAAGGCCGCATCCTGGTGTCGGAACTGGTCGGCCCGTGGAACCTTGAGCTCGTCAATACATGGATGAAGGCAGCCCATCCGATGGTCAAGCAATTGGCGGCCACGGGTCCGCACGTCCACATGACGATTGTGACTGGCTCGCTTCTGTGCCCGCCCGAGGCGCTGGACCGGCTGGCCGAAGTCATCGTCTACACCACGGCCCACATGCGCTGCATTGGCAACCCGGTGGTGGCCGCCGCCGATGTGGAAGGCCGCGCCCTGTTTGAGCCGATGTACGCACGTATTTACGACGGCAGCCCACCCCGCGGGCTGTTTCTCGACTACGAAAGCGCCAGGGACTGGTCGCTTGAGTTGCTGGCGGCAGAAGGCTTCTAGGCCCGAGCACTACTTCTTGCTGGCCTGGCGTGCCGTATCGTGGTACTGCCACAGCACGTTAATGATCTTCCACTCGCCTTTCTGATTCTTGTACAGATGCATGTAGTCGATCCACTCGTCTGCGCTCAGCTTGACGGTGGCAACGCGCTGATCCACATCGAGAATCCGGATGTCGACCCGTGGCTGCGCGGGGAATTTGCTGCCGTCCTGGTTGTACGTTCCAGCCACCTTGAGCATGGCCGCAAAGTCCGTTTGCATGATGAATTCTGTCCCATCGGCCTTCCGCCAGTAGGTGCGCTTGGCCAGCCGGGGATCGAGAGCGCGTTCCATACGGGCCGGATCGGCCAAGTGCTGTGACTCGATATAGTCGCGCACGGCGCGTTCAATCAATGGTGGATCGGCGGGGCCGGCAGTTTGCGCCTGCAGTGGCGCCGCGGCGAAAACGAGCAAAAGAAACAGTCGGTGCATGGCTAGCCTTGTCACGTGGGTCAGACAAGCATCTGACCATGAAAGCCGGCCCCGCGCAATCAAAGCCGGCTGGGGCGGACGCCAAACTGCCCACAGATTCTGTGGACAACACTGTTAACAAGTCCGGTTTCAGCGCGCAAGGCCTTGAAGTACAAAGGATTAATGTCCGTGCACGGAAAACTGGCAGCGGCCCTACCTGAACGTATCAGCGTTCGCGCGCTGCCTCGTGCACAGTTTTTCTGACGGGCGACAGCAAATATTCCAGTACGCTGCGCTGGCCCTGGTTGATTTCCGCGACCACCTGCATGCCTGGCGTGATGGCCAGCCGGTTGCCATGTGCATCATTGAGCACTTGCTGGTCCAGGCGCACGCGCGCCTTGTAGCTGGCGCCCTGCGGCGCGCTGGCGCTACTGGACTCAGCTGCGCGGCTGCCCGGCGCAGGTTCGACCGCGTCTGCGCTGATCCGGATGACCTTGCCAGTCAACATGCCGTGACGCTGGAAAGGATAGGCGATCAACTTTACCTGTGCGCTCTGGCCTTCATGCACAAAGCCCACGTCTTCGTTTTTCAGCGCCACGTCGGCATATAGCGGCTCACCTTCCGGCACGATCGTCAGCACCACGCTGCCAGGCTGCACCACCGCGCCCACCGTGGTGGTCGCCAGATCCTTGACCACGCCATCCTGCGGTGCCCGCAGCGCCATCAAGCCGGTCTTGTAGGCGGACTTGTCGAGCGTGGGCTGCAACTGACTGATACGCAGGCGCACCTCGGCCAGCTCTTTTTCCAGCTCCGATCGGTAATTGCTCTGGATCTGGCTGATCCGCATTTCCTGGGCGCTGATGGTGGCGCTCAGGGCAGCCAGGGTCGAGCGTTGCGCATCCAGGTCGCGTGCCTTTTCCAGCGCCTCACGCTGCTTGTCCGCAGTGGCCAGGCCACCGTAAAAGCCTTCCTTTTCCAGCTTGGCGTACGAGGCAGCGGCGCGGTCATAGATGGGCAGGGTCTGTTCGAGCTTGCTCAGGATTTGCGCGGCACTTTTATGCTCGTGCCTTGCCTTGGCCAGCAAGGATTGCTCTTGCGCCAGGCTGTCGGTAAAGGCCTTGCGGTGCGCCTGATATTGGCCTTGTACCTGGGCAGTGCGCAGCACATCGTCGCCTGCCTGCGACAGCATGGGACGGCCGGCCAGCTCGGCTTCGATGCGGCGCGCCTGCAGCTGCTGCAACGCCAGGTCGGAGCTCACGCCTGCCTGTTCAGCACGGGCGACGGTGGTATCCAGCATGGCCAGTACCTGCCCTGCTTTGACCCGGTCCCCTTCGTCCACCAGCAGTTGCGTGACCACGCCCGGTTCCGCCGGCTGCACCACCTTGAGCAAAGTACGCGGCACCAGCTTGCCTTCGGCCGATGCGATGATGTCAAGCTGTCCGAGCCAGGCCCAGACGATCAGCAGCAGCACCAGCACGGCCACCGACCACAGGACAATGCGGCCCACGACACTCGGGGCTTGCGTCTGGATCAAGCCAAGCGGATCGTGCCAGCGGCTCGGCGGACGCAGTGGCGCCGGCGCGCCGGCAATGGGCAAGGGGCCGTTCACGCGCCACCCTCGGCGCTAACGCCCGGCGCGGCAACGCGGGCGGCGCCCGCTTGCGCCAGTTGCTGCGCGCCCTTGGCCGTCAAACGGAACACCGCGTCGACCTGCAAGCCTTTGGGCAAGCCATGGGTAATGAACAACATGGTGACCTTTCCCTTCAGACTATTGATGGTGTGGGCAAACTGTTCAGCCGTGGGCCCATCGAGGGCGCTTGTGGCTTCGTCGAACACCAGAATGCTGGGGCGCTTGAGCAGTGCGCGCGCAATCGCAATGCGCTGCTTTTGCCCGCCCGACAACCCCGCGCCCCGTTCGCCGATTTCAGTCTGATACCCCTTGGGCTGGGCTTCGATCGCGGTATGGATCTCGGCCATCTTGCACGCCGCGACGATCTGTTCAAAGCTGGCGTCGGGGCTGGCCATTTGCAGGTTGTCGTAAATGGTGCCCGAAAACAGCATGGTCTCCTGGGGCACGACGCCAAAATAGCTGCGCAGCTCGTTGGCGGACAAATAGCGGATGTCGACCCCATCGAGCAAAATGCGTCCTGCATTGGGCTGGTAAAAACCCTGCAGCAATTTGGCCAAGGTACTTTTGCCGCAGCCGCTGGGGCCCATGATGCCAATGGTCTGGCCCGGCTGGATCGTCAGCGACAGATCTTCGTACACCAGCGGCAAGTGTTCCCCGTATTTGAAGGCCAGACCTTCGATTTGCATCAAGCCTTTGCGCGCAGTGGCACGGGCTGGAATGAGCGAGTACGGCTCAAGCGGCGCATTCATCAGGTCGCCCAGGCGCGCCACCGCCAGGCTGGCTTGCTGAAACTGCTGCCACAAGCCCACCAGGCGCAGCATGGGCTGCGACAGCCGTCCCGAAAACATCTGGAACGCCACCAGCATACCGATGGTGAAGCTTGCGTCATGCATGACGGTGTAGGCGCCGATCCCCAGAATCAGCAGGCTCATCAACTGCTCCAGCAGGTTCGACGTGGTGTTGTAGGTGTTGGCCAGCTGCTTGGTCGCAAAGCCGGCTTGCAGGTAGCTGGCCAGATAGCCACTGTAGCGGCTGTTCAGTTGCGGTTCCAGCTGCAGCGACTTGACTGTTTCCAGGCCCACCACGTACTCGGTCAGGAAGGCCTGATTGCGCGCCCCCATCATGAATTGCTCTTGCAGCCGGGCCTGGAACAACGGCGCCACCAGCAAACTGAGCGCGATGATCAAACCGAGGATGGCAAGCACAATCAGCGTCAGCGTGACGCTGTAATAAAACATGATGCCGACGAATATCAGCAGGAAGGGGAAGTCAAGGATCAGCGTCACGGCAGCGCTGGCGATGAATTCGCGAATCGTTTCCACTCCGTGCAGGCGGGCGGCAATGACGCCGGTGGGCCGGTGCTGAAAATACATGGGTGGTAATTTGAACAAGCGCTCGAAGACCGAGGCGCCCAGCACCGCATCGACCCGGTTGCCGGTGTGCAGCACGAGATACTGGCGCAGCCACGACAGGCCGGCTGAAAACAGCATGAACAGCGCCATCCCGATGGCGATCACGACCAGGGTGCTTTCGGTGCGGTGCACCACCACCTTGTCGATAATGGCTTGCGTGAACAGTGGTGTGGCCAGGGCGATTAACTGGATCACCAGCGAAGCGAGCAGAATTTCCTGCCACAGGCGCTTGTGCTTGAGCAGTTCTGGCACGAACCAGGCAAAGCCGAACTTGCGCGCGGCATGCGCGGCGCTATCCGTGTCGGGATCGGCAGCAGGGTCGGGGCGCGGCACCACGCGCGTGACCTGTCCGAGATAGCGCTGAGAAAATTGTTCCAGGGTCAGCGTCAGTGGTGCGCTGTCGTCGGATTCAACGACCAGCACGCTGGGACCTTCGGCTTGCAAGATCAAGGCAGGGACCGCGCTGGGCGCATCGGGGTTCGCTGCCGTTTCCGGCTTGGGCGCCAGCCAGGCCACCAGCGGAAAGGATTCACGATGCAACTGCGTTGGCTTACAAGAGCGCAAGTTCGCGTCCAGGCCATAGGCTTCGGCCGCAACAGCAAACGAGGCGATCTTGTACGGTGCGGCCAGCTGCTGGCGCGCCAGCGCAGCGGAGAACGGTTTTCGATGGAGAGCGCAAACGGCTTGCAGCACCCAGAAGTACGGGGCTGCGGCGATGTGAATGTCTTGCATGATGACCTGAAGGGTGACTCGGGACCGCGCGCTGCGAGTGTGCCGCGAGCGGCGCGCGCGTGTCACAAGGGCGCATAGCATAGCACTAAAACAAGCAATTTTAATGAAGTAGGAGTAATTATTTATCAAAAAGCAAGGTGAACAACAGCCTGCCCAGGTTCGCCGAATCTGCCCACAGTTTCTGTGGACAACACTGTTAACAAGTCTCATTTGCGAACGCAAGTGCTTGAAGTACATAGGAAAACGATTGCTGCATTGAAAAATGGCAGCACCCTGCGATGCAGGCGGGTCGACATCGCGGGACAAAAAAATAGCCGACGGTAACGTCGGCTATTTCGGATGCGGCCAGCGGGCAAGCAGCACCCGCGTTCAGCTTTTAGGCGTGCAAGGCCTGCAAGGCAGCGTTAAAGGTCGCGCTTGGACGCATCACGGCCGATACCTTGGCCTCGTCCAGCTTGTAGTAACCGCCAATGTCAGCAGCCTGGCCCTGCACTGCCAGCAATTCGGCAACGATCTTTTCTTCGTTGTCGGCCAGCGACTTGGCCAGCGGCGCGAAGTGGGCCGCCAGTTCGGCGTCGTCCTTTTGCGCGGCCAGTTCCTGCGCCCAGTACAGGGACAGATAGAACTGGCTGCCACGGTTGTCGAGCTCGCCGGTCTTTGGCGATGGCGACTTGCGGTTGTTCAACAGCTTGCCGGTCGCGGCGTCCAGGGTCGTGGCCAGGATCTTGGCCTTCTGGTTGCCGGTCTTGAGGCCCATGTCCTCGAAGCTCACTGCCAGCGCCAGGAATTCGCCCAGCGAATCCCAACGCAGGTGGTTCTCTTCCACCAGCTGCTGCACGTGTTTCGGTGCCGAACCGCCAGCACCGGTCTCGTACATGCCGCCGCCAGCCATCAATGGCACGATCGACAGCATCTTGGCGCTGGTGCCCAGCTCCAGGATCGGGAACAGATCGGTCAGATAGTCGCGCAGGATGTTGCCGGTAACCGAAATGGTGTCCAGGCCACGGCTGACGCGCTCAAGCGTGTAGCGCATGGCGCGCACTTGCGACATGATGCGAATTTCCAGACCGCTGGTGTCGTGGTCCTTCAGGTAGGTTTCCACCTTCTTGATCAGCTCGTTTTCGTGCGGACGGTACGGGTCGAGCCAGAACACGGCAGGCATGCCCGAGTTGCGTGCGCGCGTCACGGCCAGCTTGACCCAGTCGCGGATCGGCGCATCTTTCACCTGGCACATGCGCCAGATATCGCCCTGCTCTACGGTCTGGGTCAGCAGCACTTCGCCAGTGGCCAGGTCGGTGATGTTGGCAATACCGCCCTCGGTGATCTCGAAGGTCTTGTCGTGCGAACCGTATTCTTCTGCCTTCTGGGCCATCAGGCCCACGTTTGGCACTGTGCCCATGGTGCGCGGGTCGAAGGCGCCATGCCATTTGCAGAAATTGATGATTTCCTGGTAGATGCGGGCGAAGGTGCTTTCAGGGATGACTGCCTTGACTTCCTTGAGGCGGCCGTCGGCGCCGTACATCTTGCCGCCAGCGCGGATCATGGCAGGCATCGAGGCGTCAACGATGACGTCGTTTGGCGAATGGAAGTTGGTGATGCCCTTGGCCGAATCGACCATGGCCAGTGCCGGACGGTTTTCCTGGCAGGCATGCAGGTCGCGGATGACTTCTTCGCGCTGCGAGGTCGGCAAGTCGGCAATTTTGCTGTACAGGTCAGCCATACCGTTATTCACGTTGACGTCCAGGCTTTCGAACAGGGCCTGGTGCTTCTCGAACGCTTCCTTGTAGAACATGCGCACGCAGTGGCCAAACACGATCGGGTGCGACACCTTCATCATGGTCGCTTTCACGTGCAGCGAGAACAGCACGCCGGTCTTGTGCGCGTCTTCGATCTGGGCTTCGTAGAAGGCCAGCAGTGCCTTGCGGCTCATGAACATCGAATCGATGATTTCGCCGTCCAGCAGCGAGACCTTCGGCTTCAGGACAATGGTTTTGCCGCTTGCGGTGATCAATTCCATCTTCACGTCGCGCGCGCCCTTGATGGTCATCGACTTTTCGCCGTGGTAGAAGTCGCCGCTGGTCATGTGCGACACGTGGGTGCGCGATGCCTGCGACCATTCACCCATCGAGTGCGGGCTCTTGCGGGCTGCCTCTTTCACGGCGCGCGGTGCGCGGCGGTCGGAGTTGCCTTCACGCAGAACGGGATTGACGCTCGAACCAATGCAGCTGCCGTAACGCGTCTTGATCGCTTTTTCTTCTTCGGTTTTTGGGTCTTCCGGATAGTCAGGAATCTTGTAACCCTTGTCTTGCAGTTCCTTGATCGCGGCGCGCAGTTGCGATACCGACGCGCTGATGTTCGGCAGCTTGATGATGTTGGCTTCAGGGCGCAGCGTCAGCTTGCCCAGTTCAATCATCGAATCCGTCACGCGCTGCTCGGCGCTGAGGTGCTCAGGGAAGGCAGCCAGAATACGCGCGGCGACGGAAATGTCGCTGCCTTCGATCTTGATGCCGGCTGGCTTGGCGAAGGCGGTCACAACTGGCAGGAAGGCGTAAGTCGCCAGCAGCGGCGCTTCGTCGGTCAGCGTGTAGATAATGGTTTGATCACTGCTCATGGGCTTTTGCTCGGTTCTGGCGAACGGGTAATTCGCGATAGTGGAAATAAGTACGCCTGCCCGTCTTGCGGTTCAGGTCGACATCTCTTGTTCCGGTCAAACGACCGCTGAATCGATATTTTATCGCAGAAAGAGGCACAAGTATTCACATCGTGAAAACTCATTGCACGATATGCCCGGGATCGGCGCCCGCGGATTGCCCTGCTTTTTCCTTTTGGCGCGAAAGAAATCGTTGTCATACCGATCAATGTGACAAAGTAGCAACGGATTTCAGTCCCGCCTGCTATCAGGACATCGTAAAATGGCGCATCGCACTTTGTGCGACCGTGTAATCATCTGTTGAAAGTGGCCCATGAATTCCCGGCAGGAACTTGCCTTACATTGGGAAGCGGTATTCGACCAAATCGACGCGACCATGCATACCGCCCCGGAACAGGCACTGACGCTTTGCAAGCAAGTGTTTGTCGAGTCCTATTTATGGGAGCCGCCCATCTATGTGCGCGCGGCCGAACGTTACGGCAAGATCATGGATCATCTCGGCAAGTCGGCCGAGGCCCGCGACTCCCTGTTTGCCGCCCAGGAAGCGGCGCAGGGCTCTTGCCTGCCGCTGTACGAAGCCAAGATCCTGGAGCGTCTGGCGCGCAGTTACTACTCCAGTGGCGATTACCGCCGCGCCATTCAGTTCTGGAACAGCGCCATTGATGTCGTCGACCGCACGGGTGGCGAAGCAGAAACCTGGATCCTGGCCAAGATCGGTCTGGCCCAGGCTTTCAAGGACGCTGGCGACTACGCCGCCTGCGACGCAACGCTGGAGCAAGCGCAGGCACGCACGGCCGAGGTGGGAGATCCGCATCTGGACGCCAAGGTCAAAATCAATATCGCGGTCAGTTTGATCGAACGGGACCGGACTGCCGAAGCCTCTGCCCTGCTGCACGAGGCCTTCAGGATTTGCTCGGAACACCAGTTGTTTGACTACCTGGCGGAATCAAACCTCTACCTGGGCAAGATTGCCTTGAGCGAAGATGCGCTCGAGCGCGCGCTGGCCTACCTGAACGCGGGACTGGCGCATGCACGCCAGGTCAACTTCCGCTGGTGCGAAGCGCATCTACTGGCGGCCGAAGCGCAGGTGCATGCGCGGACGGGGAAAACTGAGCTGGCTTTACGGACCGTAAAACAAGCACAGGCAATTGCCATTGCGGATGGTTTCTCCGACATGCTGATTCAGCAGCATTTTGCGGCTGCAGAATATGCAGCCGCCTTGAACGACTTTGCGACCGCATATGCAGAGTACAAGGCCGGTCACGAGTGCGAGCAACGCATTCGCCGCGACATGAAAACCTGAGTCGTCCGCCAACATCGCCCTCGCGCAGGCGGGGGCCCATACCACTTGTCCGGATTCGGTCACGTGGTATAGGGGGCTCGCATGCGAGCCCGCCTTCGCGAGGGCGATGTGCTTTTACGCGTCGCTTTAATGCGGCAAGGCCGGCCGGGCCGCCGTGGCCATGGCTTCGAATTCCGCCGCCGGCATGGGCCGCGCGAACATGAAACCCTGCGCATAATCGCAGCCGGCATCGACCAGCAGCGCGCGCTGCACCTTGGTCTCCACGCCTTTTGCCACCACCTTCAAACCCAGCTTGTGCGCCATCACGATGATTGCTTCGCACAGCGCCAGATCGCCCGTATCGTCTCCAGGATGGCCACGAACGACTGGTCGATCTTCACAAAATCGATATCGAAGCGCTTCAGTTGCGACAGCGACGAATAACCGGTCCCAAAGTCGTCCAGCGCCACTCCGCGTCGAAAGCAAGCCTGAACTGCTTTGTAACGACCAATTCGCCAGCCCGCTCACGGAAATGACGTCCGTCACTTGTCGGTCTGGAACAGTCCTTTATATGCCGCGGGCTGCGACCGCCAATACTGCTTTGGCGCCTTCACTTGCGCGCCCAGCGCAGCCGCTGCATGCCATGGCCAGCGCGGATCGTACAAGATGCCGCGCGCCAGCGCCACCAGATCGGCACTGCCATCGCGGATGGCGCTTTCAGCCTGCTCCGGCGTGGTGATCATGCCGACGCCGATGACTGGCACTGCCACTTGCCGTTTGATTTCGCGCGCAAACGCGAGCTGGTAGCCTGGGCCCACTTCAATTTTCTGTTGCGCCGACAGGCCACCGCTTGAAACGTGCACGTAGGCGCTGCCGCGTGCAGCCAAGGCGTGGGAGAACGCAACGCTCTGGTCCACGTCCCAGCCCCCCTCGACCCAGTCGGTGGCGGAAATGCGCACGCCAACAGGCCGGTCTGAAGGAAATGCAGCGCGCACGGCATCGAACACTTCGAGCGGGAAGCGCATGCGGTTTTCCAGCGAACCGCCGTACTGGTCGTCGCGCTGGTTCGACAGCGGTGAAAGGAATTGGTGCAGTAAATAGCCATGCGCGGCATGCAGTTCGAGCATGTCCAGCCCCAGCCGGGCAGCGCGGCGCGCGGTGTGCGCGAACGCATCGCGCACACGGGCCAGGCCGGCTGTGTCCAGTTGGATGGGAGGCCGGTCAGTCCCCGCGTACGGCAGCGCCGAGGGCCCCTCGGTCTGCCAGCCGCCCGATTCCAGCCCCACCTGCCCCCCACCATCCCAGGGCGGTGCAGTCGACGCCTTGCGCCCTGCGTGGGAAATCTGCATGCCGACCGGGATATCTGAATGACGACGAATGGTGGCAAGCATGCGGGCCAGCGCCTCTTCGTTGGCGTCGGAATACAGCCCTAGGTCCGCTGGTGAAATACGCGCTTCGGGCGAGACGGCAGTCGCTTCCAGAATCAGCAGGCCCGCGCCGGAGAGAGCCAGATTGCCAAGGTGGATCAGATGCCAATCGGTGGCACTGCCCTCCTCGGCCGAGTACTGGCACATGGGCGCAATGATGATGCGGTTGCTCAGTTCCAGCGGTCCGATTTTGTAGGACGAAAAGAGTTTGCTCACGCCTTACCTTCGTGAGTGGAAGAAAAAGGGATTATGTCACGGCTAGGTAAAACGCATGGCGGGCCATCCCCATCACTTTTATTGTCACTGTGTAGGATATTGAACAGATAGAAATGCTGAGCACCGCTACTCTCAGTTCATCCCCCCACACCAGATTTGCGAGACGCAATTGAACAAACCAGACACCGCCCCTCTTCCGTTCTGTATTGGCGAGTGGGGCGACACCGATGAAGCGCACTTTTCAGCATGGATGGCACAATTGAATGCCGCCGCTAGCATGCCAAGGCCCCTGCATCCCCTCCTGCAAGACTTTCAGAATGCGATCGTCGATGATCCTGCCTTGTTTGCGTTGGCAAACCAGTTGTTCGAACAACTGCCGCGAACGCCCGCCTTTGAGCACGATCCCACCGGGCAGCCGCAATTGCGCAATATGGGCCATGCCCTGCAAATGATTGACCGTGTACTGCGCACGCCGCCGACGTTCAACCAGACCGGCATTACTGGTCTGCCGATCAACGCCATCTTCGACTGGTCCATGGCCACGCCAGGCGGTCACGCATTCTTTTTGCACCTGACCGTGAATGTTCACCTCAAACGGATCTTGAATGCATGGGGCGATTTTCTGAAATCGCCAGCGTCATTGCCTGCCCTGAGCAACGATCCGCACTTAGGCTGGTTTGGCACGGACGCGCTGGCGCATATGCCCGACTTTGACGAGGAGTTCGAATGCGAACCCGGTCAACCTTACCGCGGCTTCCGTTCATGGGACGATTTTTTCACGCGCCGCTTCCGTTCCGGGCGGCGACCGGTCAGCGCACCGGGCGACGATACGGTGATCGTGAATGCCTGCGAAGCGGCGCCCTTCCGTCTGGCGCGTGATGTACGGCTTCACGATCGATTCTGGATCAAAGCGCAGCCCTATTCCTTGCACCACATGCTGGCCGGCGACGATCTGGCGCAGCGGTTTGATGGTGGCACCGTATATCAGGCATTTCTGAGTTCGTTCAGCTATCACCGCTGGCATAGTCCCGTCACCGGACGCGTCGTACGAACACGCGTGATTGACGGCAGTTATTACGCGCAGTGTCAGGAAGAAGGCTTTGATCCATGCTCGCCCCGCCAATCACAGGCTTACATCACCCAGGTGGCGACCCGCGCGCTGATTTTTATTCAAGCCGACCACCCAGGCATTGGATTAATGTGCTTTGTTGCCGTTGGCATGGCGGAAGTATCCACCTGTGACGTGACCGTGGTCGAAGGCCAGCATCTGCAAAAAGGAGAACAGCTGGGCATGTTTCACTTTGGCGGGTCGACCCATTGCCTGGTATTTGGTCCAGACGCCATGCTGGAATTCGATTTGCGCGGACAGACGCCAGGGTTGGAGGCGACCAATATTCCCATTAATGAGCGCATCGCGACCGTGCGCCCATCTGGCAACATTCAAGCATCCAGCAGTCGCGAATAAAGGCGCGTTGCCATTAATCCCAATGGGGCGAAATGCAGATGGGGCGCCAGCAAGGGTACCAGCTCTTGCATCGCTGCCGTCTTGTCTGGCGCTGCGCCAATACGCTCTTCGAGCAGGCGTAAGGCATTGGACTCGGAAGCCGACTCCGCGCCGTGCTGCCGGATCAGTTTGCGCGGCGTGGTGGGCCGGGACGGTGCGTCGTTTGCAAGCCGGTCCAGCATGCGCATTTGCGCGCGATGTGGCATCACTCTAGCCGGCCCTGCCGGGAGCGTGATCCAGTCTTCGAGCACCTGCAGTTCGTAGGCACTGAACACGCCGAACATGGCGGCGCGTGGACCTTGCATGAGTTGCCAGAAGCGACTGTTGGCTGCAGGTTCACCGCGCCGTATCCAGCCTTCCTTTACCAGTGCCGCTAAAAAGTCCGGAATGTCAGCCGCTTGGGACAGCCAGTCATTGATTGACCTGCCCGCGACGCGGCAATAATCCGAATGCATATTCTTCCCGAATGCGCTCTTGGCGGCCAGGATCGACAGAAGTTCGCTCTCCAGATCGAAATCGGCAATCACCGACAAGGTGCTCGCGCCCAGTTCATTGAGACGGTAGCCATCCAGAATGCGCCTGGTGTACTCGCCGCTGTCCGCAATTGACGGTGCCAGTTGGGGGATGGCGGCAATGGCTTTGCGCGCATGGCCGTTATCGGCATTGTCGATCGTTACATGCAAGGTGAAATAGTAGGGGTCGATTCCCAGTTCATTCAGCTCATAGCCGCTGATGAGTAAATGCAGGGGCAACTGTTCGTAGCCGAGGTTGTATCCAATGATCTCGGGCAGAAAATCGTCGGCGTTGTGCGCCAGTGCCAGTTGGATGGCACCCTGTACGAAGTGTTCTTCGTCCAGGCTATCGATCTCGTCGCAATCATGCGCAGCCAGCAGTTTTTTGATAAAGCGCGACGTGGTTCTGCGCCGGCACACCGTCGCCGAGTTCTTCAAGATAAGTGCGAATCAGGCCGCGATAAGCCAGATTATCCCAGTGCGGCAGCACCCCATATAGCCATGCGCCATCGACCAGCTTGGTCGGCGCGACGGTACGGATGAAGTGCAAGGCATGCGAGCGCGTGGCGAAATAGCGGCGCGGCCGACCTGCCTTTCGTTCGGCAAGATAGGCGGCATACGCATCGCCGACGGCTGCAACATGTTCGCGGCTCCATGCCTCGAGCGCGCTGAAGTCATCTGGCAGATCGGCTGGCAGCACAGACGCAGCGCGAATCTGCTCGCGCAGGAAGGCTGGCGCCGCATCTGCGCTTGCCGCGGGGTTGTCCAGCAGCGCCATGTAGAGCGACTTCGCGCTTGCTGGCGTGCTGGTGCTCGAAATTAAAGTTGGCCTTTCGGCTGGGCTGATAGATGAAAGCGTGTGCGACATGGAATATGGCCGATGAATAATGAATCGTGCCTCATTATTAACGGCAGCGCCTGCTTCTGGCATCGGCACGCGTGCCCTGCTGGCGTAAGACTCCGATTACACGCCCCCAGCGTTACATCAGGTTGGAAGGACTTTGCATGCGATCAATACTTGCACTGAACCCGTTCATGCGCGCCTGTCGCACCCGAAACGGCACAAATGCCGTGGCGGTGCCACGCTTGCTCCCAGTGCGTAGCTGCGCTGTCGTTTGCGGACTGACAGTCTTGGCCACGGCAGCCAGCGGTGCCGTTTGGGGACGCCGCGACAGCCTCGCTGCGAAGGAAGTAATGAGCAGAGTGATTCGTTGCATGGTTGTGTCCTGTGGAGAGGCCGCTTCTCCATCGTTACATGAGGTGACGATGGCGTCTGGTGGCGGCAAGGTCAACTGTGCCACAGGGCGTCCAACAGTTCCGTTCGCAATCGAACATAGCTGACCAATCAGAAGAAACGCCGCTGGTTCCTCACGAAACCAGCGGCGTTTGCGTACTTACAAGGCCCGCCTCAACCAGCAAGGCGGATGTTGCTTAATTGCCCAGCGACTTGAAGTAAGCCGCATGTGCCTTGGAGAACTCATAGTTATTAAATTTATCCCAGTTCACCGACCAGGTCATCAAGCCACGGAAGGTCGGGTAAGTGTTTGCCGGCCGGTAACTTCCACAATTACTACCTTTGGTAAGGCAATCAAACGCCTTTTGGGTATCGGCTGTGGACATCTGGCCGCTGCCTGCCGCTTGCGCGTTGGCGGGCAGGCCAATACCAACCTGGTCCGGACGCAAACCCGGGAAGAAGTTGGCAGCGTTACCCTCAATCGGGAAGCCGGTGATCATCATGTCCGACAAAGCCACGTTGAAATCGATCGTACCGGCATTGTAGTAAGTGCCATTCGCGCCAGCGACCGGGCCGGAATTGTAGTGCTGTGCATGGACAATGGTCAGGAAATCACGCACCGCGTGGATCACTGGCAGATAGACCCCATTTCGCGTATCCGCACCGCCCCATGCGCCGGAACCATAGAACATCCGTCCACCGTGAAGCAGCAAGGTTTCCGGCGCCATGGTCAGAATGAACTTGCTGCCGTATTTTGCTTTCAAGGTTTTCAGTGCCGAAATCAAGTTGACCACGACCGGCGTGGTCGGGTTCTTGAAATCCCTGTCGCCATTGTTCAAATAAATGGAATGGCCCTCGAAGTCGATATCGAGACCATCGAGCCCCCAGCGGTCGATAATGGCCGACATCGACGTGACAAATGCGTCACGCGCAGCGGTGGACGTCAGCGATACTTGACCATTGGCGCCGCCGATCGAAATCAGCACTTTCTTGCCTGCCGCTTGCTTGGCCTTGATCGCTGCGAGGAAGTCCGCATCGCTTTCCACGTTCGCGCATTCTGACACCGGGCAACGGTTGAAATGCAGATTGCCCGAGGTAGCAGAATCCGGCTCGGCAAAGGACAGCTGGATGATGTCCCAATCGTTCGACACATCTGCCATGCGGATGTAGCCCGAACCGTTGGCAAAGCTTGCGTGCATGTAGCCGACTAACACTTGTTTCTTCAAGCCTGTTGGCGTCGGTGTTGGTGTTGGCGTTGGCGTTGGCGTTGGCGTTGGCGTCGGTGTTGGCGTCGGTGTCGGCGTCGGCGTCGGCGTCGGCGTCGGCGTCGGTGTTGGTGTCGGGGTGGTACCGCAGGTGCCGCCAGCCGCCCACAAGGTTGGTGTGTCCTTCGGGTTCCAGTTGGTGCCAACGTAGGCAGTATGGGTCGACAGTGCCTTGTAGGTCACACCCAGGTAGCTTACCAGCTGACCGACGGTGTAGGACTTGCCTTCGGCCCATACTGTACAGGTGCTCGGAGTCGGCGTCGGTGTGGGCGTTGGTGTTGGTGTTGGTGTTGGTGTCGGTGTCGGCGTCGGCGTCGGTGTCGGTGTCGGTGTTGGCGTCGGTGTTGGCGTGGCGCCGCACGAACTGCTCGTCGTCCACGGCTTGCCGCTGCCTGCAGGACCATTACTCGTCGATGGGTTGTCGCCCTGCGTCCAGTACGCGGCTGTGTAATTGACGCCGTTGTAGCTGACCGTTGCACCGCCGCTGTACGCTGTGGTGCTCGACCAGGCCGCGTAACATACCGTCGTGGCAGCAAGCAGCGTCGTTTGCTGTGCCGGGGGCGCACCGCCGCCGCACGCAACGAGCGAGCCGCCCATCAGTCCAGCGATCAGGGTGTTGATTAAAGTTCGATTCAAGGCCGACTCCATTTTTTAGTTATTTGGATACCCACCAGGCGTCGCACAACGCCTGGCTCTTAGTTCAGGATGCGAGCGGGGAAATTGGTAGTCAAGTGGTTTTGCCAAATTGCCAAAATGGCCAGACCAATCAGCTCATGCTGTTTGTATAAATCGCAGAATAGCCAGACGTTGCAGCGCACAATAATTAATACCAATTAAATACCTCAAGGCACTGGTATTACTGAAAAAATGCACATCTGTCGAAAAAGGGACTTGGGTCTAAAAGCAGTCTTCCCGGATTGGCGAGCCGCCCGACAGCGCGCTTGGGGCGTCTGGTGTACACTTGACCAGTCAATCCATGCTTTCCAAACGCGAGTTCGTCCATCATGCCAACCGATATACTCAGCCTCGATCGAGTAGTTCACGCCGCCGCACCAAGTGCATCGGTGCCTGGTGCATGCTGCCGTCTCCGCTCCGCCTCGCTGCGCCCTGGCACAACGGCATTTTTCGTCCAATTCAATCTCGCCTGGCTTTCCTGAGCTCGGCGGCAGTCGCCTTGACTGCCAGCCGAGCAAACACAACGGTTCAATAGCGCCTGCAGCAATGCAGGCATTGTGTCATTTCGTCCTTTCCAAGGACGACACCCGGTGTGCTTATGAAAATCCTGTCTAACTCTGTTCGCAGCAGCATAGCGCTGCCCGCCCCTTACTCGAGCAAGGCGCACGCAACGCTCCTGCTGCTTGCGCGACGCAAGCGTGTGCAACGCCGATTCAGCCTGTTCCTGGCCGCTTTTGTTGGCATGGGATCCTTGTTCGTCACGGCGGATTAGACCATGCACGCCACTCGAGGTACTGGGCCATTGAACAGCGCAAAAAGAGACCTGGCCTGCCTCTATCAGGCTCGGTGAGCGCGTTGCGCGTTTCGCGCACTCACTCACCGAGCCCTCACTAACGCACCAAAGTACGCGCCAGCACAGCAGCTGCGCCGTCAGGCCCCGTCACGTCTGGCTGGCCGTGTACTTGGGCGATTGGCAGTTGGCCCGTATCGGTCAGGCTGCCCCATTTCCGCTGGCTGCGCAGTTCTTGCTGGCGCCACGGCGGGCAACGGTTAGGGAGTCATCCATGAATCAGTCAAAGAAAATGTTATTGGTTACAAGCGAAGCCTGTTTGTCGCAGCGCGCTGCTTTGCGCGCAGCACTGTTGAGCGGCGATCTACAGCTTGATGGCTTCGACATGCTCAACATCAAGCGCTCTGCGCTCGGTCTCTGCGCGGGCAACACGGAGTACAGTCAAATCGAAGTGCGCGGCCATGCGGTATCAGCATGGATCGACGGCAAGCGCACGCCTGTTGATGTGCTCGACGATGCGAACGTACTGGCGCCAATATGGCACACCGCGCGAAGCACGGCGGCCGAACTTGTCGCGGAGACGGCGCGCGCCCAGCGTGCCGAACTGACGGTACTCGCGCCGCAACGCCGTCACTCCCTGTTAGCGCTGCTGGCCCCATCCCACAGCCGAGCCATCTTGCGCCAGAGTCAAAACAGCGTTCTATTCGTACATTGCGAACCACGCGACGTGTACCGGAAGGTGCTGGTCGCGGTCGATTTTTCCGCGGAGTGCGACACTGCCGCGCGTCTGGCGCTGGCACTGGCGCCAGAGGCCCATTTCACTTTCATGCATGCATTCAGTTTTCCGGAAGCGGCTTTGATGCGTGAGCTGGAAGTGCCATCGTCCATCGTTGGCACTTATCTGGCACGTGCTTGCGAGTCGGCATGGGCAAGGCTGGACAAATGGATAGAAAACCTGGGCCCCCTCGTTCAACCCTACGTCGCCGCAGTCCATTCCGGGCTGCCCGTGCCCGTGATCAACGCGAACGCGCGGCGCATCGGCGCGGATCTGATCGTTGTGGGAAGGCAGGGCCGCGCTCGCAACGGACGTTACGGATTGGGCGATGTCCCGCGCAAGCTCGGCGCGCGCGCCGCATGCGATGTGCTGATCGGCCCTGCGCTGACGACAGCATCAGTGCGCGGTGCCACGACATGGCGTGGCCTCGCTCAACACTTGCGCGCCGAGGAAAGCGCGTCCGCGTAAGCAAGCGGCAAATCGAAAGCTGCATATTCACCGCAAAACCCACGAAAGGAAACAAGCAATGAACGAAATCGCCGCAATTCTCGCTACGGTGGCTGCCTCCCTCATGTGGGCGGCGTGGCGCGAGCACAGGCTGGGCAATTATCGGGACAAAACTCTGCTGGCCGGCTTCTGCATCACTTTCACCGCTGCCAGCTCTGTGATGGCCGCGCTTGCCTAAAGTGGCGCGGTGCCCACGACTGGCGCCGCCAGGCAAATCTGGCGACGCAAACCGCCTTAATGATTGGGTGTGCCGGTACGACCGTCAGGGCCTTTGCCGTCGCCGGTACCACCCGTGGTCGCCCCCGATCCGCCGATGTTCGAACCTGCAGGAGGCGTGACCGCGTTACCGCTATTGGTGTCGCCGTTCATTCCCGAGCTGCCAACTGCCCCGTTCACGGTCGCGCCGTTTGCACCCGTCGTGCCAGTAGTGGTATTGTCGGGTGTCGCTGGAATGGTCGTCGTTGTTGCAGTCGAGTTGGTGCCGTTGGAAGGGACCACTGTCGCGGTGCTGCCGGCTTGCGTCGGCTCGGTCGTCTCGTGATTACGGCAAGCGCTCAGCGCCAGCAGCGCGCCCAGCATGAGTCCACACGTTTTTCCGGTTGAGATGATGTTCATGTTGCCCTCCAGTGAAGTTGAGTCCGTATCGTAGCTGTTCATTAAGTACCTGAACATCGGCCTCCTTGTGCTGTCGGCGTAGGATGAGTCCTGCGGAAATTCCAAATAGAAAAACCTCACAGGCAAACCACATCGCCCTCGCGCAGGCGGGGGCCCAAACCATGGCGCCGAATTCGGACCAGTGCTATAGGCCCCCGCCTTCGCGAGGGCGATGTGGGTTGCGACACGGTCCGCACCCATCCACAGAATCTGTGGACAACATTGTTAACAAGTCGGCTTTCAAAACGCAAGCCTTTGAAGTACATGGGAAATTTAGCGCTGCATGGAAAACTGGCAGTAAAAGGTTTCCTACAACGCTGCAAGCCTGCCGGAGCAGTTAAACGGCCAGATGGTCTAGTACGCGGCGGGGGCACCGAGCGGCAACCGGACCACAAACTCGCTGCCCTGCCCCAGGCCGGCGCTGTGCGCCTCGACTGTGCCCCCATGCAGTTCGACAATGCCTTTGACCAGGCCAAGACCAATGCCAACACCGCCTTGCGCACGCTCGAGCGCGCTGTCGACCTGCGAATACAGTTTGAATACGTCTTCCAGCTGCTTTTCTTCCAGACCAATGCCCGTGTCGCGCACGCGGATCAGCACCTCCGCATCGCGCTGCTCGTAACTGATCCAGGCGCTGCCCCCGGCAGGCGTGTACTTCGAGGCATTGTTGAGCAGGTTGCCGATCACCTGCGTCAGGCGCATGCTGTCGCCCTGAACGATGCAAGGCTGCCCTGGCATGGTATGCAAGGTTTGCCTGGCCTTGGCAAACAAGGGCAGCGACAATTCCACCGCGTGCTGCACCAGGATGCTGACCGTGACCGGTTCCAGCTTCAGGTGCAGCTTGCCTTTGCCGATGCGCGACACATCCATCAAATCGTCCACCAGGCGCGACATGAGCGTGACCTGGCGATTGAACACGCCAAGCACGCGCTGCAGGAGCGGATCATCGGTCTCGCGCATGTTCAACAGATCGAGCCCGCTGCGGATCGGCGTGAGCGGGTTGCGCAATTCATGCGCAAGTACAGCAAGAAACTCATCCTTGCGCTGATCGATCAGCTGCAGGTGCGCATTGGCCTTGCGCAGGTCGGCTTCCTTCTGCTGCAGCGCGTCCAGTGCCAGGCGGCGTTCTTCGAGCGCGGACTCGGCGCGCCGCCGCGCATCGAGCAACTCCTGCTCATACTTGCGGCGATCGGTCGAGAGCATGACGGCATAACGGTGCACGTGCGCACCTTGGGCATCAGCGCCGCGAACAATGGCCGTCAGGACCGGCAGCAGCTGGCCACTTCGGTGGCGCAACTGCAGTTGCACTTCGGCGACCGAACCCTGCATTTCCAGCAAGGGACCAAGATGGGTCTGAAAAAACAGGCGCCCGCCCACGGTGAGCAGTTGCGCCAGTTTCAAGTCAGCTACCTCGCTGCTGGTGTAGCCCAACCAGCGGCACAGGGTCGCGTTGGCGTCGAGCACATTGCCATGCGCATCGGTCGAAAACAGACCGCACGGCCACTCTGCCGGCTGCGTTCCCGCGTCATGCTGCTCGCTCATCGTGTGTTAATGACCCAGCGTGGCAAGGAAGGTTTCGATGGCATCGACACTGGCCGACGGCGCGCTCAGATGGGGGCAATGCCCCACGTTCTCGATAATGCGCAACTGGCTGCCCGGCATCTGACTGTGCATGTAATGCCCGACACTGAGCGGCGCGATGATATCGTCGCTGCACTGCAAAATCAGCGAGGGCACTGGCGAGTGCGGCAAGCGGTGACGATGGTCCGATGTGAAGGTCACGCGGGCAAAATGCTTGGCGATTTCGGGATCGGTGCGGCAAAAGCTGTTGGTCAGTTCTTCGGCCAGGGCTGGCTGATCAGGCGCCCCCATGATGGTGGGCGCCATGGCGCTGGACCAGCCCAGAAAATTCAAGTCCATGGTGGCAAGCAGCTCTTCGATATCCGCGTCGCCAAAGCCACCCTGATAGTCGCCATCGTTCAAGTAGCACGGCGAGGGCCCGACCATGACCTGGGCGGCAAAGCGGTCGGCACGCTCGATTGCGGCCAGCAAGCCGATCATGCCGCTGACGGAATGGCCCACCACAATGGTCGGACCGGCGTCGACCGCATCGAGCACTTCCAGCATGTCGGCGGCGTGGCCCTCGAGCCCATGATGGCGCTTGCGGTCGTAAGCGCCAAGATCGGACTTGCCGCTCCCGGTGAGGTCATACATCACGGTGCGAAAGCGCGTCTCGAAGTGCGGTGCCAGCAGGCGCCACATATTCTGGTCGCAACCGAAACCGTGCGCAAACAGCATCGTCATGGGGCCATTGCCGCGAACCGATACATTATTACGCTTGATGATGTCCATGCTGGGATCCATAGGAAAAGTCAAACATTGTAGCGTACTCGACAATGTCCCCGCGTACGCCAGTCAGGCACCCGTGCCAGCCAGTAAGTTGATGACGCTCATCACGTCATAAGGCTTGCCGATTAACTTCACGCCTGGCAAGTTAATGGCCACGTCCGTGTGGCCGCTAGCCAGCACCACCGGCAAGCCTGGATAGGTGTTCAGGACAATGCGGGCCAGATCAACGCCGCTGACCGCGCCCGGCATGACCACATCGGAAAACACCGCATCGACGACGACCCCGGAAGCCAGCGCGGCCAGGGCAGCCTCGCCCGATTCCACGCAAATGACTTCCAGTCCCGCGTGGCGCAGGCCCGTGGCAACGGTCTCGCGCACCAGCAAGTCGTCCTCAACAAACAAAATCACCTCATTTCCGGCGGCGCGCACGGGCTGCGCTGCAGGCCTGTCTGCGGCAGCAGTCAGCGCTTCATTTGAACGCGGCAAGACGATTTCAATGGTCGTCCCCTGCCCTTCCACGCTGTGCAGCAGCAGCGTGCCGTTGGACTGCTTTGCAAAACCGTATGCCTGCGCCAGGCCCAGGCCAGTACCCTGATTGACCGGCTTGGTCGTAAAGAAGGGGTCGAGCGCCCTTGCCAGTACCTCGGGCGGCATCCCGGTGCCTTGATCGGCAATACTGACAACGACATAGTCGCCTGGCCCGACTTCCCCTTGGGCCGCGGCCAGATGCAGGGTGCGGGTCGACAGCACGATCTCGCCGCCGCGCGGCATGGCATCGCGTGCGTTGATGACAATATTGAGCAATGCCAGTTCGAACTGCAGTTTGTCGACGGTCACCGGCCACACCTGCTCGCTGACCTCGGCACGCAAGGTGACGCTCGATTGCAAGCTGCTCGATAACAAGGGCACCATGCTGTGCACCGCGTCGGCGACGTACAGCGTCTCGAGCCGCACGTCCTGCACGCGCGCAAACGAGCGCATCTGGCCGGTCAGCTCGGTGGCGCGCCGGATCGCCTTTTCCCCAGTCGTGATCAAGGCGGTCATCCTGGTGCGGTCTTCGGTCAGGCGCAGCAGTTGCAGGCAGCTCGACAAGGTCTGCAAGATGTTATTGAAGTCATGCGCGACGCCCCCGGTCAGGCGCCCCAGCGCTTCCAGCTTTTGTGACTGCAGCAGTGCGCGCTGGGCCGCTTCCGACGAAGCCACCGCCTCTGCCACGCGGGCCGACAGCAACTCGCTGTGTTCGCGTAACAGGGTGCTGGAACGGATCAAAGCGGCGCCGACGGCATCGATTTCGGTCAGGCCCGCTGCCGGCAGGACCACCACGGCACCCGTGCCGAGCTGCTCGGCGGCCTCACGCAAGCGTTCGATCGGGGCCGCAGTTTCGCGTGCAAAGTACCCGGCAAGGGCGACGGCCACACCCAGCATCACAAGCAGGACGACTGAGAGAATGGTCGCGCCATACAGGGCCGGGCGGCGGATTTCTTCACGCGGGATGGACAAAATCGTGGTCCAGCCGGACGCCGTTGCACGATAAAAGAATGCGGCCACATCGCGGCCATCCAGTGTGGTGCCGTGGTTGACGCCTTCCCCTTCCAGCGAGGTCAGCCGCGCGAGCAGCGGTCCGCTGACGCGTTTGCCAACATACTGGTCCGCCTTTTCGCTGCGCGCGACCACCATGCCATACTGGTCGACGATGGTGATCAGCCATTCCTTGGGAAAGTTCTGCTCGGCGATCAAGGTCTGCATTTCCGCAGCCTGCATGCCCATCGACAGGCGGTATTTCACTGCGCCATTGATCAGCACGGGCACGTCGACAGCAACGTCCTTTTTTTTCGCCACGCGGCCAATGAACAAGCCGGACACAAAGCTGGCGTTCGGGTGCTGCCGCCGCAGTTGTTGCAGTGCTTCGTTGGAGTGCGGCAGAGGCGCGCCGGCCGATGCGCGCGTATTTACCAGCTGCTGACCGTCGGGTTCGCTCAGAACAATGACGCGCTCGCTCCCCGGTACCAGCAGCCTGGCCTGCCGGGCGAAGCTGTCGATCTGCCCGTTGGCCAAATCCGGGGATTTGGCCAGGGTTTCCAGCAAACCTTCGGTGGCGCGGAAATTCCGGTCTACCAGCAGTGCAAAGGCCTTGACCGCAGCCCTGACGCTTTTCTCCTGCGCCTGCTGCTGCTGGCTGTAGACAAACCAGATCGCCACTGCACACGACAGAAATGCTGGAATCAAGATGGAGAGGGCAAGCGTGAGCAGACGGGCGCGGATTCGCATGTTCAATAATCAGATTGACGGGAGGGCCTGAGCGATTGAACCGTGCCCGAATATGCTTCGATCGGGCAGGCAGCATCGCGATGCCAGGGTTCAATTGAACAATTGTCTCACACCAACTCCTATTCCCCGGTTCGCATGGAATCGCAGTAGGCAAGGAAAAGTAGCTGGGTCGGCTTACCAAGTCCAGATAGTACGTAATCGTACCACCGCAAAATCGGCAAATGCGCGTACGCGCGGCGCCAGATGCAGCGCGTGAGGATAAACGAGATGCAGCGGTTCGGTGGGCGTTGTGTAGTGCGCTAGCAGCTTCACCAGTTTGCCGGACGCGAGTGCGTCGGCAACGTCAAAGATCGAGCGATAGAGGATGCCCGCTCCCGCCAGCGCCAGTTCCTGGGCTGCATCGCCATCGTTGCATATGAACACGGGCTTGATCCTCGCTTCATGCGCTTTGCCCTCATGCTGGAATAACCAATGCCGGGGCGCACGGGCGCTGTAGACGATGCAGGCATGCTCCTGCAACTGCTCGAGGCTGGCGGGTGCGCCATGGCGCCGCACGTAGTCGGGCGACGCGGTCAGCAGGCGGTAATTGGGGCCAATGTAGCGCGCAATCATGGTCGAGTCTTCCAGCGCGCCAAAGCGCAGCGCCACGTCGATGCCCGCGTCGACGATGTCGACCACCTCATCATCAAGAATCATTTCCACACTGACTGCGGGATGCGCCTCACGAAAAGCGGCGACCAGCGGTGCCAGATGGTGACGCCCGAAAGCGCGCGGTGCGCTCAGTCGAAGCAGCCCGGCCACCTCGGTGCGGCTGTGCGTCATGGCCGCTTCGGCTTCGCTCACACGAGCCAGGATCTGCACGCAATGGGCATGAAATTGCTGCCCTTCCTGGGTCAGTGACTGACGCCGCGTGGTGCGGTGAATCAGGCGCACGCCCACGCGCTCTTCCAGCAGCGCGATGCGCTTGCTGACGACGGCCAGCGACAGGTCGAGTTCGCGCGCCGCCGCACTCATGCTGCCGGCACTGACGACCCGGGCAAACACAGCCAAATCCAGCACATTGTCAATCATATTATCAACGAAATAGAGAGGGCAATTCAATATAGCACGACTATATCGCTTGATCTGATGAGAATAGACTTGTCCCACTCCAACTCAGAATCAAAGGCCCAACATGAAAACTAAGTTCCTCCCTTCCCTCCTGCTACTGGCAACGCTTGGCGTGGCCATGCCCGGTCAAGCAGCAGACGCGCCCGCGCCGGCGCCAGTACGCATGGACAAGGCGCAGGCCGGTTTTTATCACTTCAAGATTGGCAAGGTGCGGGTCACGGCGTTGTCGGACGGGACCTTGCCGCTGTCGCCGCAGGCCCTGCTGACCAACGTGCGGCCAGGCCAGGTCGCGGCCCGGCTTGCGGAAAACTTTCAGAGTGCGCTGGTGAACATTTCGGTCAATGCCTATCTGATCGAGGCGGCCGGCCGCCTGATTCTGGTCGATGCCGGCACCGGCGAACTGTACGGACCGACCCTCGACAAGCTGCCCGCAGCGTTGCGCGCCGCAGGTTTTGAACCAGAACAGATCACGGACATCCTCATCACCCATATTCACACCGACCATACCGGCGGCTTGATGGATGGCACCCGCATGGTCTACCCCAACGCCACCCTGCATCTGGAACAGCGCGAAATAGCCTACTGGCTCGACCCGGCCAAGCGCGCCAGGGCCAGCGCCGCGGCGCAAAAAAATTTCGATCACGCCGTCAGCAAGGTGAAACCGTATCTCGATGCCGGCCAGATCCAGCCTTTTAGTGGGGCGGTGACCTTGTTTCCCGGCATCCGCTCCGTGCCTGCCCCTGGCCATACACCCGGCCACAGCCTTTACGCGCTGGAAAGTGAAGGCGAAAAACTATTGTTCTGGGGAGACTTGCTGCACGTTGCAGAAGTCCAGGTGCCGGACCCGGCGGTCACAATCGTTTTCGACATCGATGCCACAGCCGCTGCCGAGCAGCGCAAGCGCGCCTTCGCCGAGGCTGCGCGCGAAAAATACGTCATCGCCGCCGATCACATCGCGTTTCCCGGCGTAGGCAGACTGCGTGCTGAAGGCGCGGGCTACCGCTGGGTGCCGCTGACTTACGTGAATGACTTCGTGGCGGGCACTCGGTAGCGCCGAGTTTGACTGGCGGTTCGTTCCCGCACAGAGGTGGCCGGTGCTGCGGCTCAAAATTGTGGCATCTGACCGGATCGGTCCCATCTCTCTTCATCGACGAGGCCCACATGACATCTCTCAAAAAAATGACGGCTCTGACCCTCGCCCTCGCGGCATCCGGCGCATTCGCGCAGCAAGGCGATGGCACCCAAACCTGGAGCAAGAGCGCGGTGGTCAAGCCTGACAAAGTGCCTGCAAGCGATGCCCGCATCAAGTCGCTGCGTGTAGCGGCCGGTTTTCAGATCACGGTGTTCGCCAAGGATCTGAAAAACGCCCGCATGGTTGCCGTGGCGCCAAACGGCACCGTGTATGTGAGCCGGCGCGATCAGGGCGACGTCATCCTGCTGCAAGATGCCAATCAGGATGGCAAAGCCGACGGCCCGCCAGTCACCGTCGCGAACCGGGCTGGCTTGCACGGTCTTGCCATCAAGGACAATAAAATGTACCTGGCCACCGTGAAGGAAGTGTTCGTCAGCGATATTCTGGCCGATGGCCGCCTTGGGCCACAGAGCATGATCATCGACGATCTGCCGGACTCCGGCCAGCATCCCAACCGCACAATGGCCTTCGGACCCGACGGCATGCTGTATATCACGGTGGGCTCCACCTGCAATGGCTGCAACGAAAGCAATCCCGAGAATGCAACAGTTCTGCGCGCCTCCCCGGATGGAAAAAGCCGGACCATCTTTGCCAGCGGTCTGCGCAACACCATTGGGATTGACTGGCATCCTGTGACAGGCGAATTGTGGGGGCTCGATCACGGTCTCGACACCTTCGGCGATGACGTGCAGGCTGAAGAGCTCAACAAGCTCGAGCTGGGCAAGCAATACGGCTGGCCGCATGTATTCGGTGCAGGTGAAATCAATCCACAGACAACGCCACCGGGCGAAATCAGCAAGGCCGAATGGAAGGCGCAAAGCGTGGCGATGGCGCTGGGTTACACGGCGCATGCGGCGCCAATGCAGCTCGTGTTCTACACGGGCACGGGCTTTCCGCAACAATTTCAAGGCGACGCATTCGCGACCATGCGCGGGTCATGGAATCGCAGCAAGCCTTCCGGGTACGAACTGGTGCGCATTCACTTTAATGATGGCAAGCCGCAGCGATTCGAGCCATTCGTCACCGGCTTTCTTACCGACGGTGGGCGCACGCACTTCGCCCGGCCAGTCGGGCTGGCGCAAGCAAAGGACGGCGCACTTTTGATGAGCGACGACGCCAACGGCGTGCTCTATCGCATTGCCTACAGTGGCAACGAGGCGAAGGGGCGCGCCGCATTGGGACCGGCGCCTGCAGGACCAATGCAAGCGCAGGCTGCGGCAGGAAACGGCGGGCCGCTGGCTAAAGATCGCCCGGATAACGCTGCCCGTCAGGCAATAGCCGTCACCTCTTCCGCGTTTCCGGCCGACGGCCAAATTCCCAAGCGCACGAGCGAATACGCTGACGGCGTTTCGCCACCGCTGCAATGGAACAAAGTGGAGGGCGCCAAGTCCTACGTCGTGATTGCCGAAGACCCGGACGCCAAACCCATTACGCCCTTCGTGCACTGGCTGGCCTGGAACATTCCCAGGGACGTGACTGCGTTGCCGGAAGGCTTGCAAGAGCAGCCGCGGCTGACCGAGCCACCTGGCGTGCTGCAAGGAAGAAACAGCCGCGGATCCATTGCTTATTACGGACCGCGGCCGCCGGTCGGCGACGCACCGCACCGCTATTACTTCCAGGTATTCGCGCTGGATCGCCTGCTGGATGTGCCGTTTGGCGCCGACAAGGCACAGTTGCTCGCCGCCATGCGCGGACACGTCCTGGCGCAGGGGCATCTGGTGGGGCAGTACCAGCAGCGTGAGCAGAGTGCAAAGTGACCGAGGTGGTCTTCCAGGCTGCACTGGAGCTCGATCCAGCTAGGAGACCTAACAAAACATCGTCCTCGCGCAGGCGGGGACCCATGGGATGCTCGCGGTAAGGTACTGCTTGCGTGGTATGGGTCCCCGCCTGCGCGAGGACGATGTAGCTGAACTGATTCTGCGGTCCATCGCAAAGTGATCGAGGTGGTCTTCCAGGCTGGCCTTGAGCTCGATCCAGCTAGGAGACCTAACAACATCGTCCTCGCGCAGGCGGGGACCCATGGCATGCTCGCGCTGAGGTACTGCTTGCATGGTATGGGTCCCCGCCTGCGCGAGGACGATGTAGGCTGAACTGATTCTGCGGTCCATCGCAAAGTGATCGAGGTGGTCTTCCAGGCTGGCCTGGAGTTCGATCCAGCTAGGAGACCTAACAAAACATCGTCCTCGCGGAGGCGGGGACCCATGGCACGCTTGCGCTGAGGTACTGCTTGCGTGGTATGGGTCCCCGCCTGCGCGAGGACGATGTAGCTGAACTGATTCTGCGGTCCATTGCAAAGTGACCGAGGTTGTCTTCCAGGCTGCACTGGAGCTCGATCCAGCTAGGAGACCTAACAACATCGTCCTCGCGCAGGCGGGGACCCATGGCACGCTTGCGCTAAGGTACTGCTTGCGTGGATTGGGTCCCCGCCTGCGCGAGGACGATGTAGCTGAACTGATTCTGCGGTCCATCGCAAAGTGACCGAGGTAGTGTTCCAGGCTGCACTGGAGCTCGATCCAGCTAGGAGACCTAACAACATCGTCCTCGCGCAGGCGGGGACCCATGGCATGCTTGCGGTAAGGTACTGCTTGCGTGGTATGGGTCCCCGCCTGCGCGAGGACGATGTAGCTGGACTGATTCTGCGGTCCATCGCAAAGTGATCGAGATGGCCTCCTACTCTTACTGTGGCGCGATCCAACTCTGTCCCTGAACAGGAGACTTAAAAACATCGTCCTCGCGAAGGCGGGGACCCATGGCACGCTCGCGCTGAGGTTCTGCTTGCGTGGTATGGGTCCCCGCCTGCGCGAGGACGATGGAGGCGGAGGCGCCCACTGCCAGTGCGCAGGCTTGCCTACCGTTCTACTG
Organism: Massilia sp. CF038; assembly: GCF_900129765.1. GTDB lineage: Bacteria > Pseudomonadota > Gammaproteobacteria > Burkholderiales > Burkholderiaceae_D > Telluria_A. Next base: position 1,399,519 of record NZ_FQWU01000001.1, on the reverse strand, counting down.
TCGCAGGCAATTCCAACGCTGCACTGTCATCGCACTCGCGCTCCGCCAAAAAGCGCATCAACGCGTTCTCCAGCGAGGGAAGCAGCACCCCGCGCTGGCTTCCCAGCACACTGTAGCGTGGCCGCTGGGCGGGCAGCTCCGTCTCGGACGAACACTGTTCCTGCAAGCTGTCGGCACTGATTCCTGCCAACCGGGCTGCCTGTCTTGCGAAACCGCTCCAGGTGACTGCGCTGCCGTTGGTCAGATGCCAGATGCCGCTCTCTTTATCAATCACCAAATCCAGACAGCAATGCACCAGATCGGGCACATAGGTGGGAGAGACAATCACGTCGCTAGCCGCGGAAAACGGCGCGCCAGCCTTCAACGCGGCAAGCGCATGCGCAACAAAGTTATGTTGATCCCACGGTCCAAAAAAGGCGCTGGTACGCACGATAAGCGCACCAGCGTGCCGTTCCATGACAGCTTGTTCGGCCATCGCCTTGCTTTTCCCGTACACATTCAGCGGGCCGGTCGCGTCTGACTCGACATAGGGCGCTCCCTGCTCACCGTCAAACACCAGATCGCTGGAGAACGTGGTGAAATGCACGCCGTGGCGCGCGCATGCGTCAGCCAAAACAGCGGGGCCGTCCACGTTTTCACGCAAGCAGCGTTCCACGTCAGTTTCGGCATCGTCGACCCGCACATAGCCGCTGGCGTTGATCAGCGCCCATGGCTGGTAACGCGCAATTGCCGCTTCCACAGACGACTGGTCGGCGATATCCATTTCGTCGCGGCAGAGTACCCGATACGGCAAGTGACGCAACTGGCAGATGCGGGCAAACGCGCGCCCCAGCGTGCCGGACGCCCCAGAGATAAGGATGGGCGCCGGCGCCTTGCCCGATACCACATGACAGTCCGCGCTAATGGAGGCAACCGCGTCAGAGGTGGCCACAGGCGCGCACAGGAAGCGTTCCGGCCTGCGCCACCAGCCCTTGCTGTGCAACACCGGATCGCCGGGCACCACGCCCTTGGCCAAGTCCCGCATCATGCCGGCGAGCGCGGTCGGCCGGGGCACACCGCCGCGCAAGTCAAACGGACCAGGTTCGTAGTAGCCATTCTGTAACGTGACCAGGCTGTTCCAGTCAAATGCACCAAGCAGTGACCATACCGTCACGGCGCGCAGGTCCACCCCTCTTCGCTGGGCATGTTCACATGCTGCCCATATCTCGTGCAGCCAGCGCAGCTGGTCCTCGCGCGTGGCATCGATGTGCACTTCGGTGACCGCGATCGGAATGCCGTAGCGCGACCACACTTCGTCGAGCAAAGGACCAATGCCCGCAGACGGCACCGCCAGCGCACGCGCCGCTTCGATGTCGGCGCATGGCGTCGCGCCTGCCATGCCCCGAAACTGGGGCGGATAATTGTCCACCCGGTGATCAAGCCAGCGTTCGCTGGTCACATAATAATTGACGCCAATAATGTCCGGCGGGCAGGCGTTCTCCTGGAACCAGGCAAGCTCGGAGGGACTGACGCCGTTTTTCATGAAGTAAGACCACAACGCGTGTGATGGGTCGACTCTGCCGCACAGCAGATCCCAGCCAAGCCAGCGCCGCTCGTTATAAAACTCGACCGTCGCATGCATGGCCCGGGTACCGTAGGTTTTGCCCAGGTCATCCGTCTGAACCAGTTTGGCGGATGGATTGACCGCGCGGATTTCGCGCATGGCCAAGATGGTTGCCTTGCTTTGCACCAGTAGCGCGCGCAGAAACAGCGCATCGCTGCGCGCATGGGGATACCAAAACCCGTACAGGCAAGCAAACCGTGCCGTGGTCAGCGGTTCGTTGACCACCGTGTAATACTCAGCCCAGGGATAGCGGCGTGCCACCGCAGCTGCAAATTCGGCTAGGCCGGTGGCAAACGCCGGATCGGTTAAATTCGTGTGCTGCGGACCGCTGCCATGGTGCACCAGCCCGAGGATGGGCGTGACCTGATGATCGCGCAGCGCCTGCAAGCGCAGGTCGGTCACATCCCAGTCGGCAGCCTCGATGCCCGCAGGCGCGATTTGTTCCCACAGCACTGGATAGCGAATCGCGGAAATGCCCAGCGCAGCAAAGCATTCGATATCTTCCGCGCGCTGTGCGTGTCCATTCAGATCGGCCTGGGAATGGAAGCGGTCACCGACACGATTAATAGTGCACTCCAGACCGCCCCACAATGCGATTGATGCCCCCTCGTCCCCGCTACGCTTTCTATCCATAAATAGACTCTCTCCGTCGAAAATTTCTTGGTGGATTTTACACATTTTGCCACGGTCGCAGCGCGAGTTTGCCTCTGGAATCTCATGATGACTTAAGGAACTAAGCCATATATCGTATGGAGATAATGTAGGCAATGTCCTATCCGCATCTCGGCAGATATCCGACATGCACGATACGATTTCCTCATCCATTCGATGCTACGATTTTGCATATGTAACCAAATATGTCGAGTCGATTTTTATGTATAGCGTGGATCTTTCCAAACCTGACGGACGCAAGCTGACGCTGTATAGCCAGCGTCCCATCAGCGCACCAGCCAGCGCCCCCAGTCCCGACAGTCAGCCGACCAATCCCAACCCGCACCTGCGCTGGCACCCCTTGCGCGGCGAGTGGGTGGCCTATGCGTCGTTCCGGCAGAACCGGCCCTTCCTGCCACCGCCTGAATACAATCCTCTGGCCGTGACGACGGATCCAGCCAATCCGACCGAATTGCCGGAAGGCGATTATGAAGTTGCCGTGTTCGATAACCGTTTTCCTTCACTCTCGCTCGCCTCGACCGAGCCTGCTGCAATGCACATCGATACTGCGCCGGCCACCGGCCACTGCGAAGTGGTCGTCTTCACCCAGCAACCCACGGCCGCGCTGCACAGTCTGGGGGCGGCGCGCATTGACCTTTTGCTGCAGGTGTGGGCTGACCGCACGCGCCGCGCCGCCGAAACCGGCGCGATTCGTTATGTGCTGCCGTTTGAAAATCGCGGCGCCGAAGTAGGCGTCACCCTGCACCACCCGCATGGCCAGATCTACGCCTACCCTTTCGTCCCACCCGTGCCAGAGCGCATGCTCCAGAACGAAGCACGCTATTTCGCCGAACATGGCAGCAGCCTGCTGTGCGACATGGCGCGCACCGAACTGGAGGATGGGCGCCGTGTGGTCTACAGCAACGAGCACGCCGTCGCATTTGTCCCTGCGTGCGCGCGCTACCCCTACGAGGTGTGGGTCATGCCGATCACCCCGGCGGCTAGTTTTGCGGCACTGAGCGACGCCCAGCGCGCCGGATTGGCGCTGGCAGTGCAGGCGGTTCTGCTCAAGTATGAGCATCTGTGGCAGCGCCCCTTCCCTTACCTGATGGCGTGGTACCAGGCCCCGACCGATGGCCTGCCCCATCCGGAAACCCAGTTGCACGCCCAGTTCTACCCACCCTACCGTACCCGCGACCGCCTGAAGTATCTGGCGGGTACGGAGATCGGCGCCGGCATGTTTGCCATGGACGTGCTACCTGAAGAAAAGGCAAAAGAGCTACAGATGGTCGCAATCGATCTGGATCAACCAACATGAACTTCGAGAAATTTTTTGATTCATGCACCCCGGTAGAGGCCTCCGCGCCAGGCCGCGTCAACCTGCTGGGCGAGCATACCGATTACAACGACGGCTTCGTGCTGCCCATCGCCACGCCCATGCGCACGCACGTGGCCGTGGCGCCCAGCCGAGACGACGCTTTCCATTTCCACTCGGAAGACCTGGACGACACCGTGGTGCTGGGCCAGCGCGGCCGGCTTGCATCCGGATTTGGCCGGTATATCGAAGGCTGCATTCGCATGCTGGAGCAAAGCGGCCACACGGTGCCGCCACTGCGCATTTACGTGCGCTCCACAGTGCCGGTGGGCGCCGGGCTGTCTTCCAGCGCTGCGCTGGAAGTGGCCACGCTGCGCGCGCTGCGCACCCTGCTCAAGCTGCCGCTTAACGACATCGACATTGCCAGGCTGGCGCAAAAGGCCGAGATCGTGTACGCCGGGGTGCAGTGCGGCATCATGGATCAAATGGCGTCCAGCCTGTGCGACGCATCGCACATGCTGTTTCTGGACACGCATTCACTGGAAAGCCAGGTGCTGTCACTGCCGTCCGATTGCGAAGTGCTGGTGATCGACAGTGGCGTGGCGCGCACCCTGGCCGCTTCCAAGTACAACGAGCGCCGGGCCGAGTGCGAGACTGCAGCCAGGGCCATGGGCCTGGCGTCACTGCGCGAGCTGCACCATGCCGACCTGCTAAACCAGGTCGACGAGCCGTATCGCCGCCGCGCCCGCCATGTCTACTTTGAAAACGCGCGCACGGCGCGTGCCGCTGCGGGCTGCAGCGGCGCCGAGTTTGGCCAATTGATGAACGAATCGCACGCCAGCCTGCGCGACGACTATGAAGTATCCATCCCCGAACTGGACGTCTTGTCCCAGCTCATGCGCGAAGCGCCGGGCGTACTGGGGGCGCGCCTTACCGGCGCTGGATTTGGCGGCGCCTGCGTCGCCTTGTGCGAAAGCGGGTCTGCAGCAGCCGCAGGCGCGTCCGTCCTTTCGAAATACAACACTGACGGCCGCAGGGGACGCCTGCTGATGCCGCAAACAGAACAGACAGGGGCCAACACGTGAGTCAATTCGAATATCCTCGCCCACAACTGGTGCGCGACAACTGGCAATGCCTCAACGGTCAATGGGATTTCGCCTTTGACGATGAACTGCGCTACCGCACGCCGGAAGACGACATTGTCTGGGACCGCACCATCACCGTGCCGTTTGCGCCCGAATCATCGGCCAGCGGCGTTGGCGACCAGGGGTTCCACCGGGCCTGCTGGTACCGGCGCCAGTTCGATGTGGCACCTGGCGACGGCAGCGTGATCCTGCACCTCGGTGCGGTCGACTACGCGGCCAGGGTCTGGGTGAACGGCCACCTGGTGGCAGAGCACGAAGGTGGTCACACCCCGTTTTCGGCCGATATCTCGAATACACTCAATGCGCAGGGCCCGCAAACCATCGTGGTGCACGCGCTCGACGATCCGCATGACCTGGCCAAGCCGCGCGGCAAGCAGGACTGGCTGCGCGACCCGCATTCCATCTGGTACCCACGTACCACCGGCATCTGGCAGACGGTGTGGGTCGAACGGGTGGCGGCCACCTATATCCAGAAGCTGAAATGGACGCCGATTTTCGAAGTATTCGAGATCGGCTGCGAGATTTTTGCGGCAGGCGAGATCAAGGACGACCTGTTTGTCGAAGTCAAGATCTGGCATGGCGAAAGTTTGCTGGCCGACGACCACTACAAGCTGATCGGCCACGAGGCGAACCGCAAGATTTCCCTGTCCGACCCGGGCATTGACGATTCGCGCAACGAGTTGCTATGGAGCCCGGAACGCCCCACCCTGCTGACCGCCGAACTGACCTTGCGCCACCAGGGCCGGGTGCTGGACACGGTGCGCTCCTATACGGCGCTGCGCTCGGTTGCCATTACGCGTGACCGCTTCATGCTCAACGGCCGCCCCTACCCTTTGCGCCTGGTGCTGGACCAGGGCTACTGGCCCGATACCCTGATGTCGGCGCCGTCCGACGAAGCCTTGCGCAAGGACGTCGAACTGGCCAAGGCCATGGGTTTCAACGGCGTGCGCAAGCATCAGAAAATCGAGGATCCGCGCTACCTGTACTGGGCTGACAAGCTGGGCCTGCTGGTATGGGAAGAAATGCCATCGGCGTACCGTTTCAGTCCGAAAGCAATCACGCGCATCGTGCGCGAATGGACCGAAGCCATTGACCGCGATTACAGCCATCCCTGCATCATCGTGTGGGTGCCATTCAACGAGTCCTGGGGCGTGCCGAACCTGACCTCGACCCAGGCGCACCGCAATGCCGTCGAAGCGCTGTACCACCTGACCAAAACGCTCGACAGCACGCGGCCAGTGATTGGCAACGATGGCTGGGAAGCGTCCGCCACCGACATTCTGGGCATCCACGACTACGATGCCGATCCCGAGAAGCTGCGCTCGCGCTACGAAACCACGGAGCCGCAACGCACCCTGTTCGACCAGCGCCGCCCGGCCGGCCGCATTCTGACGCTCGATGGCTTTCCCCATCGGGGCCAGCCCATCGTGCTCACGGAGTTTGGCGGCATTGCCTATGACGCCAGCGGCGACCAGGAAGCGGGCACCTGGGGCTATTCGCGCGCGGACTCCCAGAGCGCATTCATCGACCACTACCGGCGCTTGCTGCAGGTGGCGAATACAACTGTGCTGTTCAGTGGATTTTGCTACACCCAGTTCGCTGACACCTTCCAGGAAGCCAATGGCTTGCTGAAGGCGGACCGCACGCCCAAGGTCTCCCTCGAAGAAATCAACGCGGCAACGCGCAACATAACCTAAGGAAAAATCATGAATCAAGAACTACAACAAACCGCGCGCAATGCTATCGCAAGTAATTTCAACGCCCTGCCCATCATGGTGGTGTTCTGTCACCTGCGCTGGGACTTTGTGTATCAGCGTCCCCAGCATCTGCTATCGCGACTGGCACAGTTCTACCGCATCCTGGTGGTGGAAGAGCCGATCTTCCACGACGGTGAGAGTTTCCTGAAAACCTATGATCCCTGTCCGAACCTGACCGTGATCCAGCCGCATACAGCGGTGCACGCGCACGGCTTTCATGACGAACAGTTTGCTGCCCTGACGCCGCTGCTGGCCGACCTGGTGCCGGCTGCGACCAAGCCGGTCGTGTGGTTCTATACGCCGATGGCGCTGCCCTTGCTGCAATTGTTCCAGCCGAGTCTGGTCGTCTACGACTGCATGGATGAATTGTCCGCATTCAAAAACGCGCCTCAACAATTGCTGGAGCGTGAGAGCGCCTTGCTCAAGACGGCCGACATCGCCTTCACTGGCGGACCCAGCCTGTATCAAGCCAAGCGCGCGCGCCACGCCAATACCCATTGCTTCCCCAGCAGCGTCGATGTCGCTCATTTCTCCAAGGCGCTTGACCGCACCCAGGGGCATCCCTCGCAACAATCGCTTGCGCAACCGCGCCTTGGCTACTACGGGGTGATTGATGAGCGCTTTGACGTTGATCTGCTGGCCGCCGTTGCCAATGCACGTCCGGACTGGCAGCTGGTAATGGTGGGCCCGGTCGTAAAAATCGATCCGGCCAGTCTTCCAACCAACCCCAACATTCACTACATGGGCCAGGCAAAGTACGAGGAATTGCCTGCCTACCTGGCCGCATGGCAGGTGTGTCTGATGCCGTTCGCACTCAATGAGTCAACCAAATTTATCAGCCCCACCAAAGTGCTGGAATACATGGCGGCGGAATTGCCCATCGTCAGTACCGACATCACTGACGTCACCAAGCCTTACGGCCATATCGTCAGTATTGCCCACACGCCTGAGGAGTTCGTCAACGCATGCGAAGCGTCACTTGCCATGCCTGCGCAGCGTCAGGCCAGCATGCGCGAGCAGATGCGCGCGGTCGTCAAGGCCACCTCGTGGCAAAGCACTGCCGAGCGCATGTTCCAGCTGATCAAGCAAGGTCAGGCGGCAAAATCGGCAGTGCCCGCCAGCAAAGCGCGCGCGGCCGCCAGTGGCGTGGGATATGCGCCCACCATGGCCATGGACAAGATCATTGCCAAGCATACCGATGCCGACGCACTGACCACGGCTGTCGGCAAGTAATCCACGCATGCCAGCCGTCTTGCCCATTCAGACTGAATTGTTCGGCGCCCTGTCCGACGGGCGGGAGGTGACCCGCTACACCTTGCGCAATCGGAGCGGGCTGGTCGTCAAGCTGATTGATTTCGGCGGCATCATCACCGAAATTCATACGCCCGACCGCGCCGGGGAACTGGGCGACATCGTGCTCGGCTATGACAATTTGGCGCAATACGAACAAGACGCGGCTTACTTCGGCGCGCTGGTCGGACGCTACGCGAACCGCATCTGCCAGTCGCGCTTCAGTCTGGACGGCCGCAGCGTCGCGCTTGCGCCCAACGATGGCGCCCACCATTTGCACGGCGGGCCCATCGGGTTCAACAAGGTCCTCTGGAAGGGTGAGCCGTTCGCGTCCGAAGGCAGCCGGGGCGTGGCCCTGACCTATCGCAGCAAAAACATGGAGCAGGGTTACCCGGGTACAGTAGAGGTTCGCGCGACCTACGAGCTGAACGACGAGAACGAGCTCCTGTTTGGCTTCAGTGCGGTCACGGACGCGCCCACGCCCATCAATTTGACGCAGCACTCCTACTTCAATTTGTCCGGTGCGCCCGATATCCTGTCGCACCAGTTGCGCATCAACGCACACTTTGTTACCGCCATCGATGCTGAATCGATTCCGCTTGGCATAGCCATGCCGGTGGATGGAACCCCGTTCGACTTCCGCACGGCCCGTTCCATCGGGGAAGGAATTGGCCAGGAACATGCGCAGCTCAAGAACGGGCAAGGCTACGATCACAACTTCGTCCTGACGCGCCATGGTGCGGACGAGCTCGTTTGTGCTGCCACCCTCCATGAGCCCACATCCGGCCGGGTACTGGAACTTTTCACCCAGGAGCCCGGGGTTCAGTTTTACAGTGGAAACTTTCTCGATGGGGCACTTGGTGGCAAGCGACGCCGCTACGGCCACCGCAGTGGACTCTGTCTTGAGCCGCAACATTTCCCCGACTCGCCCAATCAGCCGCAGTTTCCGAGCACGATTTTGCGCCCAGGCCAAACGTACGCAACGCAATCGAAGTACGTTTTCTCTTGCGCAGCACGTCTGCCGGGCGACCAGCATGGCGGCGGTCCGTAACAGGCCACGCCTGCCTGGCCATTTAATGACGAGCGCTGCGCTTCCAAGCGCCGGCGCTCACCACCAATGTATTGACTACCAGTTCGGATCTCCATATGAAAAAGAAAATCGCCATCGTCGGTGCCGGGTTCTCCGGCGCCGTTATTGCCAACCAGCTCGCACAAGCTGGCTATGAACTCGACGTCTTCGACGCCCGCCCTCACGTTGCGGGCAATTGCCATTCCCAGCGCGACCCGGAAACCGGCGTGATGGTTCACGTCTACGGACCACACATCTTTCATACAGACAATGAGCGGGCCTGGGCCTTCGTGAATCGCTTCAGCAACTTCAAGCCCTTTGTCAATCGCGTCAAGGCCATCACCAAGGGCCAGGTGTTCACCTTGCCCATCAATCTGCTGACCATCAACCAGTTTTTTGGCAAGACCATGCGCCCGGCCGAGGCGCAGGAATTCCTCGCCGCACTGGGTGACAAAACTATTGAGAATCCCGCCACCTTCGAAGACCAGGCCCTGCGCTTCGTCGGCCGCGAGCTGTATGAAGCGTTTTTCAAGACGTACACGATCAAGCAGTGGGGACTTGACCCCAGTGAGCTGCCTGCGAGCATCCTGAAACGCTTGCCAGTCCGCTTCAATTACGACGACAACTACTTCAACCATAAATACCAGGGCATGCCGGAAGATGGCTACACGGCGCTGGTGGAAAAAATACTCGACGTGCCAGGCATCACACTGCACTTGAATACGCGTTTTGAACCGGCCTCCAAAGCAGACTACGCCCACGTGTTCTACAGTGGCCCGATCGACGCCTGGTTCAACCACTCGCTGGGCCGGCTGCCGTACCGTACCCTGGACTTCAAGATGTTCCGGGCCCAGGGCGACTACCAGGGCAATGCGGTGATCAACTACTGTGACGACGGCGAGGAATACACGCGCATCACGGAACACAAGCATTTCTCGCCGTGGGAGCAGCATGAAAACACGGTCTGTTACGCTGAATACAGCCGCCAGTGCGAAGAAAATGACATCCCCTACTACCCGATCCGAATGGCGCGCGACAAGGAGCAGCTGGAGCGCTACATCAATATCGCCAAACAGGAAACCAACGTCACCTTTGTAGGCCGGCTCGGCACCTATCGGTATCTGGACATGGATGTGACGATCCATGAAGCCTTGCTCACAGCGGACCAGTTCCTTGCAAGCGAGAAGGAAAAAAGCGCGATGCCGGCCTTTGTCGTCAATCCGCTGGGCTAAGGTCTATTCCACACAGGAGAAAGCATGCAAATTCTGGTTACCGGCGGCTTGGGCTATATTGGCTCGCACACCTGTATCGCCCTCGTGGAGGCAGGCTACACGCCTGTCGTTCTCGACAACCTGTCAAACAGCCAGCTCGATGTGCGCGAGCGCGTGGCGGCGATTACCGGCAACGAGCTCCAGTTCATCGAGGGCGACATTCGGGACACGCATGCGCTCGATACCGTGTTCGAAAAATTCGAGATCGGCGCGGTGATGCACTTTGCCGGCCTGAAAGCGGTCGGCGAATCGGTGGCCGAGCCCTTGCGCTACTACGATAACAATGTGTCGGGGACGGTCTCTCTGCTCTCGGCCATGCACCAAAACGGCGTCAAGACCATGGTGTTCAGCTCATCGGCAACCGTGTACGGCGATCCGCACACGGTGCCCATCACGGAAGCATTCCCGCTGGGCGCCACCAATCCTTACGGCCGCAGCAAGCTGATGATCGAAGAGATCATGCGCGACCTGTTCGCATCCGACCCAGGCTGGCGCATTGCCCTGCTGCGTTATTTCAACCCAGTCGGCGCGCATGAAAGCGGCTTGATCGGGGAAGAGCCGAGCGGCATTCCGAATAACTTGATGCCCTACATTGCCCAGGTGGCGGAGGGGCGGCGTGAAAAACTCTCGGTCTACGGGGCCGACTACCCCACGGTCGATGGCACCGGCGTGCGCGATTACATTCACGTCGTTGATCTGGCCGAGGGGCACGTCCGCACCTTGAAGCGCCTGGAAGAACATGCCGGTTTGCATACGTATAACCTTGGTACCGGACGCGGGTCGAGCGTGCTTGAAATGATTCGGGCCTTTGAACAAGCGAGCGGCAAGCCCATACCCTATACGCTGGCGCCGCGCCGGCCAGGCGATATTGCGGAATGCTATGCCGACCCATCGCTATCGGAACAAGAACTGGGATGGCGGGCCACGCGTGACGTTGCGCAGATGTGCGCTGATACCTGGCGATGGCAATCGCGCCAACGGGGGGAGTCGAAACCGGCCAGTTAAGCTGCGTGCTGTCGCTGATGTCGTGACTGCAACCGGCCGCGTTGACCTTGGGGTATCATGTTTTTTTGACAGACTGATTGCCCCCTGCCCGTGCTGCAATGATTGACGACATCCGTTACCTCATCATCTTTGCCAAAGTGGCAGAGCAAGGCTCCCTGACGGCGGCGGCGAATGCGCTCGATCTGTCCGTTTCGACTGTCAGCGCCCATTTGAGCCGGCTGGAGGCCAATCTGAACACGGCGCTTTTCTATCGCAACACGCGCCGCATGACCTTGACCAGCGAGGGTGCGAGCCTGCTTGCCACTGCCAGCGCCATGCTCGAACTGTATGAAAAGGGCATGCTGGAATTCAAACAGCGGACGGTATCAACCGCCCAAACGCTGCGCGTTGCCGTGCCAGCCGTCCTGTCCGGATGTCGCCCCTTCATGCAAGCGCTGGCCGCGTTTTCCCAGAAGTTCGAGGCGGCCACATTGGACATGACGTTCAGCGACACGCGCGAGGACATTGTTGGTGACGGCTATGACGTCGCCTTCCGCATCGGTGAACTGCCTGACAGCACCTTGAAGGCCAAGCCGGTGTTTCAGTTCGCGCGGACCGTGGTGGCCAGCCCCGCGCTGCTCGAGGGCAAAGGTTCGCTGCGCCACCCGGACCAGGCTGCAACCTTGCCGTGGATTGGTTTGTCGATGATGCCCAGTCTGCGAACCTTCACGCACGCCAATGGCGACACATGCACGATTCGCTATCTGCCCCGCGTGTGCGTCAATAACGTGGAGGCGGCCTATCAGCTCAGCCTGTGTGGCGTGGGCCTGTCGGCCCCGCCAACCTTCCGCGCAGCGCAAGCATTGTCGCGCGGCGACATCGTCGAGATCCTGCCCGGCTGGACACTCACACCGCTGACGGTGCATGCGGTGTGGCCTGCCAATATGTCAGCGTCCAGCCTCGCCTATCTGCTCATCAATCATGTTCACCACCAACTGCTGGACGAGAGCTTGTAAAGCGCATCCAGCTGGGGAACGACCAGATAGAACGCGCACCCGACCAGCAGTATCCCCATCACACTGTTGAACAGCTTGACGCGTCGCTCGCTGGTCAGCACGTACGATACGCGCTGCCCCAGAACTGCCCAGGCGGCCAGCGACAAAAAGCACACGGCGAAGTAGATCACCACAAACAGCATGAAAGGAACGGCCGAGTGCGGATCTGAAAACAGTGCCGCGCCGGATGCGCAGGCGATCCATGCTTTCGGGTTGGTCCACTGCAGCAGCCAGCCCTGAAAAAACGTCGGCACCGGATTGCGAACTGCGCCAAGGCTGGCGTCGGCTGTCATGATGCTCCAGCCCGTACGCACAATAAAAACGCCCCCAAGCAAACTCAGAAAGGGCATCGCCGCCGAGAACACATCGGACAGCGCGTGCAAGGACACGCCCACCGCAACAAGCAGTAAGGTGAATCCGATCACCGCGCCGCTCACAAAGGGCATCGTGTTGCGGACACCATGATGAGCGCCGGCCGAGACGATGGCCATGTTAACCGGACCGGGCGAGGCAGACATGGACAGGGAGAAAATGGCCATCGTCGTCAATAGTGAAATCAATCAAGTCTCCTGGAAGATTGTTGCGAGGCGATGGGCGGGGCCAGATATGTATGCCCATTCCTAATAGGCAGACGGGCCGAGCCGGCGCAACAGCGTCACATTGGCCTTTTGCTCCTTTGTCAGCCCATCCAGCAGGGTGCTGCGGGTGCGCTGATCGCTGTTGCGTTCGACGTGAAGCAGCAATGCAGCATGCAGCAAGGCATACGAGGCAAGTCCGAACTCGCGCGGCGTCAGGCCGGCCCGGCTGATGGCCTTCAGCACCTGAGGCTTGCCCTCAATCGAACGGATATATGCTTCTACCGGCAACTTCCCATTTTTCCTCCCCTTCTGATCCGGTTCTGGGCCGTCATCGAAATCGATCTGACTCAAGGCAGCGTTGACAGAGTGAAGCCGCTCGACGTGGACCGAACTGAGCAAAAAATGCTCGTCTGCCGTACCCGCCCAGGCAAACTGCGCCGGCAAGAAGAACCAGAGCAGGACGATGCTGGCGAAATGAAATGGACGCATGAAGTGCTTTCGTTAAGAGTGGGAAGTCTGATCCGGTACACATGACCAGGTCGCCGAGAGCGATCGCGCCATTGTCGGCACTGCCCATCGTTTCGCAAACACAAAATCCCGAAAAGCGCTTTTCGCCAGCGCGAAAATGCGTCGCCCGCAGGCCCCTCTCTGGGCATGTCGCCGAATGAAACGAACGACAGAACCGGCCTGTGCGACAGCATTTATTCTGTCCAAAGTGAAAAATGCTGACGTATGTCGGCAAGCAACAAACGAAAAATTCTCAGATAATTGCCGGCTCCGTACAACGCGTCTGTTCGAAAACCATCAGGAAACGATGATATGACTTTATCCGCTGGTTCAAATTTTCAACGCATTTTCTCGACTGCACTCCCGGCGCGCCTGGCGACCGTCCTTCTGTGCGTCTGGCTTGCGGCATGTGGCGGCGGCTCGGGCAGTCCGCCGCCGCCACCGCCTGCGCCGGCGCCCCCACCGAAGCTGTCACTGTCCTATGCAGGACAGTCGATGGTGAAGATCCAGGCGCAAGACAATAGCTGGGTCGCCATGACTGAAAAACCGCATGGCTTCATGGACTTTGTTGTGATGGATCGACAGCTTCAGATTGCCGATCATGCTGGAATCAATCCGACCTCGTGGCGGCCACCGTCGGGCTGGACGCTGGTCGATTTCTCCCTGCACCCGAGCCGGGAAATCTCCGCCATCCTCGCCAACGGAACGGCCATCATGCTGGTGCGGCTGAGCAGCAGCGGTGCGCCCCTGACCATGCAAAATTTCGTCGATCCGGAGGTAACCCTCGATCCGTATTACGGGCGGCCCGATGAAATTCGTGATCGCTCCGCAATGTCGCCGTTGAAAACGCTGGATGCCGCCCGTATTGCTGCCGCGGGAAGCGGGGTTGGCATCGCGCTTCGCTCGGGCAGCAACAGCGTCGTGGCCTACCGCTTCGACTACGCCAATGGCCAGTTCACCAAGCGCTGGCGTCAACTGGTTGAACCAGGAATCTACCTGGACGGCGTGCGCCCGACCAGCGGCAGCTTTGATCCTTTCGGTGGGGTGGATAACCACTGGCAGATTCACATGGCGATGGATGCACCCGGACGCATGGCCGTTGCCGTACTGCTCAGCGACCGGGCAGACCTCCTTCCGGCGCACACGGACTATTTTAAGGAGACCATGCCTGCGGGGCTGATCCACGGCGTCTTGCTGACCGTGTTCGACGAACAGGGCAAGCGCGCCCAGTCCATGGCAATTGATCACCGTGACAAATCGGAGCTGCACGCGATCAAGTGGTCGGCCAATACGGTTCTTCTGGCTGGGCGCGTGCGCACTACGCGCGCCCCTGGTGGCGACGGATGGGATGGCTACCTGGCGCGAATCGACCCAGGTTCGCGGCAATTGGCTGTCCAAGTTGTTGACGTTGACCGTGGCGACGTGCTCTTCGATGTGCTACCTCTGAGTGCCGATACGTTTCTGCTGGCCGGGGCGACTGCTTATACGCAGAACCCGGATGGCGAAAGCGTTTCCGAAACGAGCGCGCCCTTGTTCCTCCGTCTGGATACGGCAAAGGGCACGCAGACGCGCATCCCGATGCCGTCTGGCTTGCGCGGCAACCAGCTGCGCGCACTCGTTCCATACCGTTCGCGCTGGCTAATCGGCGGCATGGAGAACGTGCCAGGGACGCACAGCGCTGACGCGAACCCGGCGCTCATCACCACCGATGCCTATGTGCGCGAACTGGACCCGGTCTAGTGAATCCAGGCCGCACGCAAGGCAAGACCAGGAGGCTTCCCAGTCATCGTTGGTAGCAGCGCTTGCACGCGGGAGGCGCCGGGGCGCGGGCGCAACCGGTGTGGGCAGCGCCCTGCCGGTGGCGAGTGCCGCACCTGCGCGTCGGCACAATTTCGACTGAAATCCTTGGACTGCCACGGTGCGCAAGCGCTAAGTTCAGTTCAATTGCCTTGGGAACCCTAAGGCCTGCGGCAGGCCCAGCCCTGTCTCCTGGGCCGCTGCCTACCCAAACTCTCGTCAATGCCAGTCAGGCAACCCATGACGTGGGTGACCTTAAGCTACGCGCGCTGATGAAGGCGCTATTTTCCCCTATCCAAAATCCATTTTGCTTCCACCACAATTTCTCGACACTGCTGCGAATCCAACAGTTTTGTTAAATTATATTTTTTATTTGTCCACCCCCAAACTTGGGGGAGCTAGATATTTCGCTCCAAATGCTGAAATTATTTTTCCTGCAATAACTATAACTTAGTTTTTTGCAATATATTCCGTTAGCATATTGATCTCAAATTGTGTCGAACTCGGGTGCAACGTCGCGTAAATACCGTCATCGCTATTCGCAATTTCCATCATTAAACATCCAATATCGGTCAATTTTAGGTAAACAGCATCCATTATTTCTTATGCGAAAAATGCATATTGTTATGCGATAACCGATGCATGCTTACAACGTTGACAATATTAGACATTGACCAATATTTAATCCGCGGCTAGGATCTGTGCCTATAAAGCGTGCAACAGGACACGCGAAGATGTCACAAATTTGTAGCTTTGACAACGCGAAGACGTTGCTTTGGCTGCGCCAAAACCGGGATGAGATTGTGATGGACCATAGCGAAACGGCCCCCTCCAGGGGCGACATGCGCAGTGTGCAGCGCAAGGTTTGGTTGCGTATTGAACAAGAAATCGATGCATTGAAAGAAAACGAAGGCGCCGTCCACACCCATCTGCGCGCAATCCTTGGGTCAGCGGACGGTTTCACGGGCGCCTTGTCGGCCTTGCTTTCACACCAACTGTTCAGCGATATGCGTGACGGACAGTCGATGGCCGCCATGTTGCAAAATGTTTTGTACGCATCGCCGTGGATCGGCGACGCGGCAGCCGCCGATCTCGACGCCTTCTACACACGTGACCCTGCTTGCCAAGGGTATCTTGAGGTGTTCTTTTTCCGCAAAGGATTTGCTGCCCTGCAGGCGCACCGTGTTGGGCACGCCTTGTGGCTGCACCAGCAGAACGCGTCCGCCTTGCTGCTGCAGGCGCGCTGCTCCATGGTCTACAACGTCGATATCCACCCGGCTGCCCGCCTGGGCCGCGGCATTTTTCTCGATCACGCGAATGGCGTGGTGATCGGCGAAACCAGCGTGGTCGAGGATGACGTTTCGATCCTCCAGGAGGTCACGCTGGGCGGCACCGGCAAGGAGCGCGGCGACCGCCACCCCAAGGTCCGAAAGGGCGCCCTGTTGTGCGCCGGCGTAAAAATCCTCGGCAACATCGAGGTGGGCGCTGGGGCCAAGGTGGGAGCGGGCAGCGTGGTGCTGCACCCGGTGCCCGCGCATTCCACCGTGGTCGGCGTGCCGGCACGCGTGGTCGGCTTCGCCGGCCAGCATCCCGCGCTCGACATGGATCAGGCCCTGACCGCATAGCAAGCTGCTGTTCCGACCCTACTTCCCCCAACCCACCAGGAGACAGTCTGGCGCTAGCCTGCGCCGGATGCAGACCAACATGGAAATGAGCAAATCAAACACGCTGGGCAGCGCGCCCGCCTACGACCACGAAGCGCCGTCGCCGGCCGTGCATGTGGCCCTGTTGACGACCCTGTTCGCGATCGGCCCGGTCGCCTTTCAGATTTTCCTGCCTGCCCTGCCCGGCTTGAGCGCGGACTTTCATGCCAGTTCGAGCGTACTGGCGTTGACGGTCTCGCTGGCCACGCTCAGCTTTGCGCTGGCAGCGCTCACCTACGGCGGGCTGGCCGACAAGTTCGGGCGCCGGCCCACCATCCTGATCGGCATGTCGCTTCTGACGTTCGGCAGCCTGCTTGGCGCGTTCGCCCCCAGCATGGAAGTGCTGCTGCTGGCGCGTGTGCTGCAATCAGCTGGCGGCGCGGCCGGCATTGTGGTCAGCCGGGCCATCGTGGTCGACGTCTACCATGGTTCGGAGATTGCGCGCGTGATGTCGCGCCTGGTCGCGGCCATGATGATCGCACCAATGCTGGCGACGCCAGTCGGCGGCGCGATCAGCGATGCGGTCGGCTGGCGCGGCAACTTTGTCGCCACTGCAGTGCTGGCCGCCATGACGCTGCTGCTGTCGCTGCGCTACTTGCCTGAAACGCGCAAAGCGCACACCGCGAACAGCGCGCACGGCGACGGTCTGTTTGCCGGTTGCGGACAGTTGCTGCGCTCGCGCGCCTACCTCGGCTTCACCGCCAACAATGCCCTGTTCATGGCGGCCAACACCGTGTTTCTGGCCGCCGCGCCGCTGCTGCTGGCCACGCAGTACAAGCTGACTTCCTTCGTGATCGGCGTGATCTACATCCTCGGCGCGCTGATGTTCGCGCTGGGTGCGTACGCGTCGGCACGCCTGCCGGACGACGCCTTTCCCGCAGTCGTCAAGGCGGCGCTGCTGGCGTGCGTGGCCAGTGCAGCGGCGCTGGGCCTGGCGCTGGGCGGCGTCTGGACCGTGGCGGCGATCGTGCTGCCCGCCGCCGTGGTCAGTTTTGTGGTCGGTTTTACCGGGCCGACGGTGCAGTCGGGCGCCGTGAGCGCGATCCCCGGCATGCAAGGCAAGGCATCGGGCATGCTGATGTTCCTCAGCAGCGCCCTGACGGCCGCCATGATCCAGCTTGAAGCGCGTCTGTCCGACGGCTCGCCGGTTCCCCTGACCGCCATTGTGGCGCTGTGCTGCTTTGGCGCCGTTGTCGCGCTGGTCACTGCGCCACGCCGCTGATTTGAACAACCTGACACTGATGAGAGCATTGCCATGACCTCCTACGACGACAACGCCGCCAGCGGCGGCATCGATATCGCCGTGATCGGCTTCTCCTGCCGCGTTCCCGGGGCGCAGAATGCCGCGGCCTTTTGGGAAAACATCCTGCGCGGGCATGAGGCGGTGTCCTGGCTCGACAGGCCGGTGAGCGCCCCCCCATCGGACGGCATGAGCCACCATGTGCCGGCAGCCTTCCTGCTTGATCAGGCAGACTGTTTCGATGCGCCGTTCTTCGGCATGTCGCCGCGCGAAGCCGCGCTGACCGACCCGCAGCATCGCGTGCTGCTGGAATGCGCGTACGAAGCGCTTGAACACGCCGGCCACGCCGCCGTGCAGGGGCAAAATGTGGGTGTCTACATGGGTTGCGGTCCGAATACATACCTGCTCAACAATGTGCTGACCAATCCGAAGGTGCGCGCCGAAGCGACACCGCTGCAAATCCTGATCGGGAACGAGAAGGATTATCTGGCCAGCCGTATCTCGTACAAGCTCGATTTGCGCGGCCCAAGCATGGTGGTGCAATCGGCCTGCTCCACCTCGCTGCTGGCGGTGCACGTGGCGGGCATGGCACTGTTTGCCGGCGAGTGCGACATGGCGCTGGCCGGTGGCGTCTCGTTCGAATTCCCGCAGGACCAGGGTTATGTGCACCAGCAAGGCGGCATCCTCTCGCCCGACGGCCACTGCCGCCCGTTCAGCGCGCAGGCCGGCGGCACGGTACGCGGCAATGGTGCCGGCATCGTCGTGCTAAAACGCCTGGCCGACGCGCAGGCCGATGGCGACGCCATCTATGCTGTCATCCGCGGCAGCGCCACCAACAACGACGGCGCCGCGAAAGTTGGCTACGCTGCGCCCAGCATCGACGGTCAGGCTGCGGTCATCCGCGGCGCCCTGGAAGTGGCCAATGCAGCGCCCGACAGCGTGAGCTATGTCGAGGCCCACGGGACCGGCACCGCCCTTGGCGACCCGGTCGAAGTGGCGGCGCTGGCGCAAGCGTTTGGCGCACCGGTCGGCGCTGCGCCGCGCGTGCTGGGCGCGGTCAAGGCGAATATCGGCCACCTTGATGCGGCGGCCGGCGTGGCTGGCCTGATCAAGGCGGCGCTGGCCTTGCACCACGAAACCATCCCGCCCACCCTGCACTTTGACGCACCGCATCCGGCCATCGATTTCAGCGGCGCCGGGTTCATGCCCGCCAACCGCGCCATCGATTGGGCACGCGGCCCGGCGCCGCGACGCGCTGCCGTCAGCTCGTTCGGCATCGGTGGCTCGAATGTGCACGCCGTGCTGGAAGAAGCGCCGGCCCAGGACGACAACCGGGAAGCGCCCGCCGGCCCATTCATGCTGCGCATGTCCGCCCTCAACGCTACGGCGGTCAAGGAAAGCGCCCGTCGCCTGGGCGAGCATCTGGCAAGCACCCCGCAGTTGCGGCTGGACGACGTGGCCTTCACGCTGCGCCATGGCCGGCGCGATTTCGCCCAGCGCCTGGCCGTGGTCGCGTCGTCCACCGAGCACGCCGCGCATCTGCTGCAGCACGGCGGCGCGGCGGACATGGCGCGCGGGGCCGCCATCAGCCATGCCCGCACGGTCTTCATGTTCCCGGGTCAGGGTACCCAGTATCCTGGCATGGGCGCGGAGTACTACGTGGCGGGCAGCGTGTACGCGGCTCAGGTACGTCACTGCTGCGATATTCTGCGCCCGTTGCTGGACCTCGATTTGCTGGCCTTGCTGTATCCAGACACTGCCGAAGACTACCCGCGCGCCCAGGCCCTGCTGGCGGAAACCCGCCTGACGCAGCCCGCCTTGTTCGTGGTCGAATACGCACTGGCATGCCAATGGATGGCGTGGGGTCTGCAGCCGGACGCCATGATCGGCCATAGCATCGGCGAGTATGTGGCTGCTTGCCTGGCTTCGGTTCTGGATCTGGACGACGCGTTGCGCCTCGTCGCCGCGCGCGGTCGCCTGATGCAGTCAATGGACAAGGGCAGCATGCTGGCGGTGAATGCCTTATTTGCCGATATTGCATCTGAACTGGGCGATGCAGTCGCGCTGGCCGCAATCAATCGGCCGCAGGTCTGCGTGCTCTCAGGCCCGGATGACGCGATCGCCGACGTACAGGCACGCCTGACGGCGCGCGGCATCGAGTGTCAGCCACTGGCCACGTCGCACGCCTTCCATTCGGCCATGATGGCGCCCTGCTGTCCCGACTTCCAGGCCGAAGCCGGCCGGGCGCAGCTGCGTGTACCGCAGATTCCGTTCATCTCCTGCCTCACGGGCGAATGGATCAGCGCTGAACAGGCGACGTCGCCCGCATACTGGGCCGACTCCCTGCGCGGGACGGTGCGCTTTGCCGACGGCGTGCGCAACATCGCCGACAGCGGCGCCCATATCTTCCTTGAATGTGGACCAGGGCGTTCGTTGTCGGCAGCTGTGCGTGACATCGCCAGCGGCCGCGCCGATATCGCCCAGGTGCCGCTGATGGCCGCGAAAGATGTCGCGCTCGACGCATCACTGCATGCTGCCCGCGTACGCGCGCAACTCTGGTGCCTCGGCACGGATCTGGATGCGGGCGTTCCCGCTGTCGGGCGCCGCGTGGCCTTGCCGGCCTATCCGTTCGAGCGCAAACGTCACTGGATCGAACCGGGCGTCGCCGTCGAGATGCGCGCGGGCGAAGACCAGACGCAGGCTGACACGGCGCCGGACCAGGCGCTGAGCACGGACCAGCGTCTGGCACGCCTGTGGTGCGATGCACTCGGGGTCGACGCCGTGAGCATGAACGACAACTTCTTCGCGCTCGGTGGCGATTCCATCCTCAGTATCCAGATTGCGCATCAGGCGCGCGGCGTCGGCATTTCGCTGCAGCCGCGCATGATCCTGTCGCATCCGACCATCGCCCAGCTGATGGCGGCGCTTGACGCAGCCGGCCCTGGCCAGCACAGCGCGGCGGCCGATGCGGCCGAACAAGCCGGCCAGGCAGCGATTGCAGCGGCACTTGTGCACCATCGGGAGCAGGCCTTCGAGCCGTTCCCGCTGACCGACATCCAGCACGCCTACTGGGTAGGCCGCAATACCGCCACCGGCGGCAACCTGGTGGCGGCGCACGCCTACGAAGAATTCGATTGCCCGGCGCTGGACGTGGCACGGCTGCAGAAAGCCCTGCGCGGCCTCATCGCGCGCCACCCCATGATGCGCGCCGTGATTACGCCGGAAGGCATGCAGCGCATCCTGCCCCAGGTGCCCGACTACGTCATTGCCGTCAACGACTTCACCAATCTCGCCAGCGAACAAGCCGAGCAGCGCCTGGCCGCACTGCGCCAGACCAAATCGCACCAGGTCATGGATTGCGAGCGCTGGCCATTGTTTGAGGTGAGCGTCTCGCAGCTGGCCGACAATCAGGCGCGCCTGCACATCAGCTTCGACCTCTTGATCACCGATGCATGGAGCATCACGATCTTTTGGCATGAGCTCGAGCGCCGCTACCTGGAGCCGGACTACGATCCCGCGCCGTTGCCGGTCTCGTTCCGCGACTACGTGCTGGCCGAGATCGCACTCGAATCCGGCCCCTCGTTCCAGCGCGCGCGTGACTACTGGCTGGCGCGCGCGGACGACTTCCCGAATGCGCCTTCCCTACCCCTATTGTGCGCGCCCGACACGCTCACCGACGTTCACTTTGTGCGGCGTGAAGCGCGCATTGGCGCGGACCTCTGGAAGCGCCTGCGCCAGCGCGCCGCCGACAGTGGCACCACGCCATCGATCCTGCTGTGCGCCGCCTATGCCGACACACTGGCCGCGTGGAGCGAAAGCCCGCGTTTCTGCCTGAATCTGCCCGCCTTCAGCCGCTTGCCAGTGCACGAAGAGATCGGCGAAGTCATGGGCGACTTCACCTCGGTGCTGCTGCTGGAAGTCGACTGCAGCGCAGACCTGCCGTTCGAGCAGCGCGCCAAGGCCGTTCAGCAGCGCTTGTGGGACGATATCGCGGCCCTGCAGTTTTCAGGTGTGAAGCTGCTGCGCGCGATTGCTGCCAGCCGTGGCACGCAGCCGGCCATGCCATATGTCTTTACCAGCCTGATTTTCCCCACCGCCGCCAACCGTTCGGTGGTCGGTACGCTGGGCCGTCTGGTGGAAGGGATTTCACAGACCCCGCAAGTGTGGCTCGACTGCCAGCTGTATGAAGACGGGCAGGACCTGATGATCAACTGGGACTCGATCCAGGCGCTGTTCGATCCTGCCATGCTGGACGCGATGTTTGCCGAGTACATTGGCTTGCTGGAACGACTGGCCAGCGAACCCGAAGCCTGGTCGTCAACATCCTGGCGTGATCAACGCGCGGCCCGCCAGATCGGCAGCGCACGCAAGGCAGCCAACCAGACCGGGCGTGTGCACGACGAAGTGCTGCTGCATGCAGGCTTTGCGCGCCAGGCCAAGGCCACACCAGACGCGCTGGCCCTGGTGGCCGACGGCGTGCGCCTGCACTATGCCGAGCTGGACATGGGCGCGCGCTGGGTGGCGGCCTCATTGACGGCGCAAGGGGCACAGGCTGGCGACCGCATTGCCGTGGTCCTGCCCAAGGGCTGGGAACAGGTGGTGGCCGTGCTGGGCATTCTACGCGCCGGCATGTGCTACGTGCCGGTCGATCCTGCGCTGCCGCGCGAACGCGCGCATACCTTGTTCGGCATTGCGCATGCCGCACACGCCGTCACCTCACCTGAACTGACCGCCGAACTGATGTGGCCTGATGACTGCAAGGCGCTGCCGCTCGATCGCAGTGCTCTGCAGCCCGGTGCCATCGCAGACAGCTGGACCGATCCGGCTGTCGACCCTGACGCCATGGCATACATCATTTTCACGTCCGGCACCACCGGCGTGCCCAAGGGGGTGATGACGCGGCACCGGGCCGCAGCCAATACGGTCGAGGACATCAACAACCGCTTTGCCGTCACCGCGCGGGACCGCATATTTGGCATTTCATCGCTGTCCTTCGACCTGTCGGTGTACGACATCTTCGGCACCTTCGCCGCCGGCGCCGCGCTGGTGCTGCCGCCCGCAGCCCAGGCGGGCGATCCTGCATGCTGGGAGCAGCTGGTGCGCCAGGAAGGCGTGAGTGTGTGGAACTCGGTACCGGCATTAATGGATCTGCTGGTGTCGCAGGTTGAACTGACCCGCGCGCCGGTGCTGGCCGGTTTGCGCGTCGTGATGATGAGCGGCGACTGGATTCCGCTCACGCTGCCCGCGCGCATTGCCCGCGTGGCACCTGGTGCGCTGCGGGTGAGCCTGGGCGGTGCAACAGAGGCGTCGATCTGGTCAATCAGCTATGTCATTGACGAGGTAGACCCGGGCTGGCGCAGCATCCCCTACGGCAGCGCGCTGGCCAACCAGACCTTCGACGTGCTCGACGCGCATCTGCGTCCCCGGCCCGATATGGTGGCCGGTGAACTGTACATCGGCGGGATCGGGCTGGCGGACGGCTACGTCGGCAATGCCGACGAAACGGCACACCGCTTCGTGCCGCATCCGTCTGGCCAGGGCCGCTTGTACCGCACGGGTGACATGGGCCGCTGGCGCGCCGATGGCCAGATCGAGTTCCTGGGCCGCCAGGACTCACAGGTCAAGATCAACGGCTTCCGCGTGGAGATTGGCGAAATCGAAAAGGTCGCGTGCGATCTGGCCGACGTGGCCAGCTGCGCGGTGCAAATGGCGCCCGATCAAAACGGTGCACGCCGCCTGGTGGCGTATGCCTGCCCTGTCCCGGGCAAGGACCTGGAAGGCGATGCCATCCGCTCGCAACTGGCGGCCAAGCTGCCGGCCTACATGGTGCCGTCAGTGATCCTGGTGCTGCCCGAACTGCCGTTGTCGGCCAATGGCAAGATCGACCGCGCGCGTCTGCCAGCCGCCAACGACTGCCGCGTCACGCCTGCACGCCAGCTGGCCGCAACCCCCACCGAGCAAGCGCTGCATGCGTTATGGGGCGGGATTCTGGGTCATACCGACTTTGGCGTCACCGACACCTTCTTTGAAACCGGCGGCGACTCGCGCCAGCTGACGGAACTGGTCACGCGCATTCGCACCAGCTTGCAGCCGGGCTTCCCGCTGCGCGACGTGTTCCTGGCGCCGAACGTGCGGGCACTGGCCGTGGCCATTGACGACAGCCGGGGCAAAAGCGCACTGGCCGCACTGCCCGGCCCCGGTCCGAGCACCAGCACGGACGCGCTGGTGCCGATGATGGCAGCCCAGGCCCGCTTGTGGTTCCATCATCAGATGGTGCCGCAAAACAGTACCTACAACATCGTCGAGCCCTTCCATCTGCGCGGCGAGCTCGATGCCGCTGCCCTGCAGAAGGCCTTCGCCACCTTCGCCCAGCGTCACGATGCCCTGTCGATGGCATTCCGCGACGAGGGAACGACGCCCTGCCAGGTGCGCAACGGCAGTGTACCGATTGACTTCCAGCTGGTGACCATGGATGCCGACGACACACGCGAGGCAGCCCGCCACGCGATCGATTTTGAAGCAAACACGCCGTTCATGCTGGACCAGGGGCCCCATCTGCGCGTGCGGCTGCTGCGTTTCGGCCCGCGCGAACACACGCTGATCGTGGCCGTTCATCACATTGTCTGGGACGGCTGGTCGACCGCGATCATGGTGCGCGAAGTCGGTGCGCTTTACCGCGGCGGCAACCAGCTGGCACTGCCGCCGCTGCAGGTGCGCTATGCCGACGTGGCGCTGTGGGAGCAGTCGCAGACGGCGTCCGGCAAGTTCAGGGGCCAGCTCGAATACTGGTGGCGCCAGCTTGCCACGCCATTGCCCGTCCTGGCATTGCCAACCGAGGGCGAAATCAGCGAGGACGACGAGATCAGCGGCGAGCGCGTACCGTTCGCCATTGATGCCGGCACCGCCGCGCGCTTCCGCCAGGTCTGCAACACGCAAGGCGCCAGCGTATTCATGGGCTATCTGGCGGCATGGACCGTCCTGCTGCAATGGTGGTGCCGGCAGGACGACATCATTGTCGGTGTGCCGGCCGGGCACCGCGCCTACCCGCAGCTGGCTGACACGGTCGGCTTCCTGGTCAACAGCCTGGCGATCCGCACCGGCTTCCAGGGCGACCCGAGCTTCAGCGCGGTTCTCAGCCAGGTGCGTGACACCGCCATCGAAGCCTATGCGCATCAGGATGTGCCGTTCGACCAGGTGGTGGAAGCTGTCAATCCGCAGCGCCGCACGGGCGAGTCGGCCCCGCTGTTCCGCTCCTGGTTTGTGCTGCACGACGTCCCGCTGCCCGACTGGGATCTGCCGGGCATCGAGGCGGAACTGCTGGAAGCGAATTTCCTGCTGTCGGTGCATGACATCAAGCTTTCGCTGGTGGTCAAGGATGGGGCAATGGAAGGCGGGATTGACTTCCGCACCGGTCTGTTCTCCAGCGCCACCATTGCGCGCCTGGCCGATTGCCTGGTCCAGTTGGTGACCCTGGTGGCGGCGCAGCCCGATCTCACGCTGCACGCGCTCAATCGCACTCTCGAAAACCGATGGGACGGCAAAGATGCCGCCCCGGCCAAGCCGGCCTGGAACGCGGTGCGTTCCCGGCGCGTGGCAGTCAAACAAGGATGATCAACATGCCATATGAAAGCGACATCGTACAGGCTTGCCTGCACCGCCGCGTGTTCCAGCAGGCCGAGCGCACACCGGCCCGGGTGGCCGTGCGCTGCGGCGAACAGGCCCTCAACTACGCCGAACTGGCCAGGCGCGTGAATGCCCTGGCACGCCTGCTGCGCGAGCGGGGTGTGCGCGGCGAAACGCCCGTCGGCGTTCTGCTGCCGCGCACCATCGATCTGCCAGCGGCCCTGCTGGGTGTCATGGCGGCAGGCGGCGCCTATGTGCCGCTCGATCCGGCGCACCCGGCCGAGCGCATCAACTTCATTCTCGACGATATCGCCGCACCCTTTGTGATTACGACCACGGCGCTGGCCGCGCAGATCGATTTACGGCACGCGGTCCCATTGTGTCTCGATGCGCTGGAGGCTGAACTGGCCGGCTACAGCACCGAGGACGGTCCGGAGATGAGTAATGTGGCCGGCCTGGCCTATGTCATCTTCACCTCCGGCTCCACCGGACGGCCGAAGGGGGTAATGATCGAGCATCGCAACGTCAACTGCATGCTGGCGTGGGCACATGCGGAATACAGCGAGCATGAGCTGTCGCGTGTGGTCGCTGCCACGTCCATCACCTTTGATCTGTCGGTATTTGAAATTTTTGCCCCCCTGACGATGGGCGGCACAATCGACATCATCGACAACGGTCTTGCGTTTGCCACCAGCGCTGGCCGCCATGCGGCCACGCTGCTCAATACGGTGCCTTCGGTGCTGCGCGAGCTGCTTGCGCAGCAAGCGTTGCCAGAACAGCTGAAGGTGATCAATCTGGCGGGCGAGCCGCTGCCGCTGGATCTGGTGCGCCAGATCTATGCCGTGCTGCCCGACTGCCGCGTCTACAACCTGTATGGGCCGTCGGAAGACACCACATACTCGACCGGCTGCGTGGTGCCGCCGGATGAACAGCGCATGACCGTTGGCCGCCCTTTGCTGGGCCGTCACCTGTATCTGCTGGACGCCAGCGGCGCCCCGGTGATTCCGGGTGAGGAAGGCGAGATCCATGTCGGCGGCCCGGGCGTGACCCGCGGCTACTGGAATCGCGCTGCATTGAGTGCCAGCGTGTTCCTGCCCGACCCGCAGTACCCGGGACGGGCGATGTACCGCACCGGCGACTTTGGCCGCCAGCTTGCCGACGGCCGTATCGAGTTCCTGGGCCGGCGCGACGACCAGATCAAGCTGCGCGGCTTTCGCATCGAACTGGGTGAGATTGAGATGACGCTGCGCGCCCATTCGGCGGTGGCAGCAGCTGCCGTGGTGGGCATGGACAGCGACTTGACCGGGCCGTATCTGCGCTGCGCCATCGAAGCCAGCGCCGACGTCAACGCCGCCGCACTGGCAGCGTGGTCGGCGTCGCGTCTGCCAGCTTACATGGTGCCGACTGACTGGCACATCCTTGCGCAGATGCCGCTGCTACCGAACGGCAAGACTGACCGCAATGCCATCCGTGCGCTGGCGCGCCAGTCGCATGCGCATGCGCGGAGCGCAGAGCTGAGCACCGAACAGGCGATGCTGGCAGCGCTGTGGCAGGAGCTGCTGGGCGTGCGTCCGGTCCATCCTGAGGATAGCTTCTTTGCCCTGGGCGGCCATTCGATCCTGGCGGTGCGTCTGGCGCGCCGCATTGCCGACACCTGCGGCGCCCAGGTCGATGCAGTGGCGCTGCTGCGCCATCCCACCCTCGCCGCGCAAGCAGCGCTGCTGCCGTCGGCGGCCAGGACGGCCGCACTGCAGCACCGTCAGGACCAGCGCGGACCGGCGCCCGCCACGCCGGCCCAGCAACGCTACTGGACGCTGGAGTCGCTCCAGCCTGGCGGCTGCCGCTACAACATCGCCTATGCCTGGCGCTTTGCCGAAGCGCCCGACTGGCGCCAGCTCGACCAGGCCCTGTGCGCGGTGCTGCGCAATGCCACTGCGCTGCGCACGGTGTGCGTGCCGGTGCCGGCCGGGATCGCGCAGCAGGTGGTGGCCGCGCCTGACACGGTGCTGCAGACGCTGGCGCTCAATGGCGAAGAAGACGCACACCGCGAGGCCGCCGCGTTCGCCGCGCGCCCGTTCCAGCTCGAGCGGGAAATACCGCTGCGCGCCCTGGCCATCAACGTTGCGGGCGGCGCTTCTCTGCTGGTGATTGTGACCCATCATATTGCCGCCGATGGCTCGGCCGAACTGATTCAGGCCGCTGTCACCGCGGCCTACCGGGGCGAGTCGCTGCCGCCCGGGACCAGCAGCATCGATGCGGCAGGCTGGCTGCACGGCGCGGAACACGGCGCCGCTGTGGCAGTCGACCAGCGCTGGTGGGCCGCCGAGTTTTCCGATCCGCCGCAGCCATTGGCCCTGCCTGCCGACCGCGCCCCTGCCACGCAGCCGCGCGGACAAGGCGGCCAGGTGATCGTCAGTGCCGACGCTGGCATGCGCGCGCGCCTGACCGCGGTGTGCGCAGAGCATGCCGTCACGCCATTCCACGCGCTGCTGGCTCTGAGCTGGGCCTATCTGGCACGCCTGTGCGGGCAAGACGACATCTGCGTGGCGGTGCCCGTGACCGACCGTCCCCACCCCGGCCTGAGCGACGCGATTGGCTGCTTCGTCAATACGGTGCTGATGCGCGGTCAAGTCAATCTGCAGTCCGATATTGCGACACTGCTGCGCCATGCCCGCGAACGCGCGCTGGCCGCCCAGGCACACAGTCGCGCCCCGATTGACCGCGTGGTCGGTGCCAACGCCTGTCTACGCATGGGCCATGGCGGCATTGTGGCGAACGTGATGCTGTCGGTTCTGCAGGAAGCGGGTGCGCTGACGCTGGGCAGTGCGCACGGCGAGCCGGTCGACATCGAGCTGCCGGCATCGCGCTTTGACCTGAGCATGTTCTTCCGACTGTCGGACGATGGCATCCGACTGGTCGTCGAGTACGATGGCGAGCGCTTCGACCGCACCAGCGCACGGCGCATTGGCGAAGGCTGGATGACGCTGGCGCGCGCTGCCCTGGCCGATCCCGGGCTAACCGTCGGCATGCTGCCGCTGCTGACGCCAACAGAGCGGCGCACCATCCTGGATGACTGGAATGCGACTGCCGTCACGCACGCACGCGTTAATACGCTGCACGGCATGTTCCTCGAGCGCGCGCAGCGCCAGCCGGATGCGGTAGCGATTCGTACCGATGCCGGTGAGCTGAGCTATGCCGAACTGGCAGCGCAGGCCGCACTGATGGCGCAGTGCGTTCTCGCAGCCGGCGCCCGCCCAGGCAATCGGGTGGCCGTGCTGTGCGACCGCCAGCCGTACCTGGTTGCCAGCCTGCTGGGGATCATGATGGCCGGCTGCGTCTACGTGCCGCTCGATCCGGACAGCCCGCTGCTGCGGCACCAGGCCATGCTTGACGTGGCCGGTGCGCGCTTGCTGGTATCCGACGCCGTGTTCGCAGAACGCGCGCGGGCGCTGGCCGCCCATACCGTATTGACGACCATCCAGGCTGACGCGCCGGTGGCCCCGCATGCGCAGCGTGCGTTGCCGGCGGACGATGTTGAGCGGCTGGCGTACATCATCTTCACCTCCGGTTCGACTGGAACGCCGAAGGCGGTGGCCGTGCGCCACCGTCCTGCCCACAACCTGATTGACTGGGTCAACCGAACCCACCGGGTCGGCCCGGGTGACTGCCTGCTGTTTGTCACCTCGGTCTCGTTCGATCTGTCGGTGTACGACATGTTTGGCATGCTTGCGGCCGGCGGCACGATTCGCATCGCCGGGCGGGCCAGTGTGCGCGACCCGCAGGCGCTGGCGCGCATCCTGGTCGAGGAGGATGTCACGTTCTGGGATTCCGCACCGATCGCGCTGGACCAATGTGTCCCGTATCTGGAAGGGCAGCGTGCCAGGGCCTTGCGGCTGGTGTTCCTGTCCGGGGACTGGGTGCCCGTGACCCTGCCCGACCGCATCCGCGCCTGCGCCGATGCCGAGGTGGTGGCCCTGGGCGGCGCGACCGAAGCGGTAATCTGGTCCAACTGGCACCCGGTGGAACAGGTGCAGCCGGGCCAGACCAGCATTCCCTACGGCCGCCCGATCCAGAATGCGCGCTACCACATCCTGGACCACCGGCTGGAACCAGTACCGGTCGGCGTGGCTGGTGACCTGTACATCGGTGGCGACGTACTGGCCGATGGCTACTATGGCGACCCTGCTCTGACTGCGCAGCGTTTCATTGCCGATCCGTTCGGCGCGCCCGGTCAACGGCTGTACCGCACGGGCGACCGCGCGCGCTATTTCGCCGATGGCAGCATGGAGTTCCTGGGCCGTCTGGACAACCAGGTCAAGATCCGCGGCTACCGCATCGAGACCAGCGAGATTGAAACGGCGCTGGCGGCGCAGGTTGGGGTGCGCGCTGCTCACGTTGCCATCCGCGGCGAGCGGCAGGCGCGCTGGCTGTGTGCCTACGTGGTGACGGACACACCGGACGAGCCAGGCCTGGCGCGGCGCCTGGCGGCGGCGCTGCGCGCCCGCCTGCCTGAATACATGCTGCCGCGCGCGATTGTGCCGCTGGCCGCCCTGCCCTTGAACAGCAGCGGCAAAGTGGACCGCGCGCGCCTGCCAGAGCCGCAATTCCAGAGCGAAGCGGTCAGCACCAGCGCCGCGCCCATCACGCTGATGGATAAACGCGTGCTGGCGGTGTGGCAGGAAGTGCTGGGACGGCAGGACATCGGCCCGGACGACAACTTCTTCGACGTCGGCGGCGACTCGGCACGCCTGATCGCCACCCACCGCGCGCTTGAATCGCTGGCACAGCGCAAGCTGCCGCTGGTCGACCTGTTCCGCCACACCACCGTGCGCGGCCTGAGCGCCTGGCTGGGCGCGACGACCCAGGCCAGCGCGCCGCCGCCGGCCCAGCGTGCGGGCGGCGGTCTGGCCCGCGTCGCCGCGCTGCGCAAAAGCACCCGATCCCCATCCACAACCAAGGAAACCTGAATGCTTGATACAGAAAAGTACCGGAGCGATCTGCTCCGTCTTGGTACCCACAAAGTGGCGCACCAGGACCAGACGCTGCTCGAACACATGATCCGGGTCAGCGAGATATTGCAGGACATGCAGGCCGCGCCTGACGTGTGCCTGGCGGGCCTGTTTCACGGTGTGTACGGCACCGAGGGTTTGCACAACGATGACGTCGAGGCTATCCCCGAGGCCAAACGGATCGAAGTGCGGGCCATCGTCGGACCAAGCATCGAACAGATGATCTTCAACTTCTCGGTGATGAATTACGCGTCGATGGGCAAGAGCTTGCGCAACCTGATGCGCCCCAAGGGCAACCCGGAAATGAAGGATCGCCGCACCGGCGCGCCCATCGCGATGGAGCGCGACGAATTTGAAGACCTGCTGCGCCTGAAGCTGGGCGACGTACTAGCCCACTTGCCGGCGCAGGTCGGCCACTCGCAATTGAACCTGCCGGCGGAGTACGGCAGCTTCTGGAAACTCGCCGCTGAGTATCTCGGCCCCGAAGCATGTGCAACCTGGAATAAATTTATGGAGGGTCCGCTGTGGATCGATATGGAACAGATGTAATGCCGAAAGCATGGGATGGCTTCCGGCTCTCACGCCAGCAGGAACGCCTGCTGGTCCAGGTGCGCGCGGGCGCGTCAACGCGCACCGTGGCGGCTGCGCACATCGACGGCAGTGTCGATCGGGTACTGCTGGGTCACGCCCTGTTCGACCTGATCAAGGCCCATGAAAGCCTGCGCACCGTGTACCGCCCAGTATTGGGCGAAAACGGCAGCTTGCTGATGGTGATCGAAGAGCCACAGGCGCTGGCCATCGACATGCAGAACGGCGATGCCGATGCAGCCGCCGCCTGGATGCAGACCGAACGCGAACGCGCCACCGACGTGGGCGCGGACGCGCCGCTGCGGGTTGCCCTGTTCGCGCACGACGGGCGCCACACGCTGATCTTGTCGGCCGCGCGCATGAGCGTGGACACCGTCTCGGTGCCGGTGCTGCTGCGCGACCTGCAGCAGGCCTACGCTTCGCGCCTGGCCGACCAGCCATGGCAGCGCGACGACATCGTGCAGTATGCCGACTTTGCACAATGGCAGTCGGAGCAAAGTGCCCCAAGCGCGCGCCAGAAAGAGCTGATGGCCGAGCGCGACACCCAGCTGGCCGAACTGCCTGCCCTGCATTTGCCGCTCGAATTGAACAGCGCCGACCTGCACACGCACACGCTGGACTGGACCGTGCCTGCGGCGCTGACGCCGCGCCTGCGCGAGCAAGGCAGCCTGCGCAGCGTCGTGCTGGCCGCATGGAACGCCGCCCTGTGGCATGCCTGCGGCCGGCCTGAACGCGTCGCCATCGAAACGGTTGTAACACGCCGCCCGTTCGAAGAGCTGCAGCACGCGATTGGCGCGTTTGAGCAAGCGATGCCCGCCATCGCTGCGCTGGGCGACACTACCACCTTGCGCGAACTGCTGCGCATGATCGATCTGGAGCTGGACGTGCTCGAACAGACCGACGAAGCGCTGGTTAAACCGCTGCCGCCCGGTGCGCGCCAGTTGCCCGGCTTTGCGTTCATTGAGCAGGCCTTGGCGCAGACCGGTGGTGCACTGACGCTGTCAGCTTTGCAAACAGCGCCCGCTGGCGGCAGCGGCAAGGTTGCCCTGACGGCGGTGGCATGTGGCGATGCCCTGCATCTGACACTGCGCTACCAGGCCGCAGGCATGGCCGATGGCGGCCCTGAAGCGCTCATGACCTGCCTGCAGGCTGCGCTGACCGCGTTCGCCGCCGACAGCGCACAGGCCCTGGGCACGCTGGCCATGCTGCCGCACGCCGCGGGTCTGGCGCTGATCGCCGCCACCAACCCGACGCCAGGTGCGGACGCACCCAAGGTGCACTGGCACCAGCTGGTGGAACAGGTGGCCACACGCGCGCCGCAGACTTGTGCTGTGCGCTTCAACACGCGCCGCTGGACGTACCGGGAGCTGGACCAGTCGGCCAACCGTCTGGCCCATGAATTGGGCGCGCGCGGTGTGGGCGCCGGCACGCTGGTCGGTCTGCATCTGGAACGCTCGGATCTTGCCATCGTCGCGATGCTGGCCATTGCCAAGGCGGGCGCCGCGTACGTGCCGGTCGACCCGGCCTTGCCTGCCAAGCGTCAGGCGCAGATTTTCACCGAAGCAGCACTGCGCCATGTGGTCACGCTGGCATCCGACCTGCCTGACGGCGTCGATGCGGTCGTGCTGGACGCGGCACTGAGCGTGTGCGCCACGCGCAGCGAATCGGCGCCGCGCGTGCAGACGCTGGCCCACAGCCCAGCGTACGTGCTGTTCACCTCCGGTTCCACGGGTGTGCCAAAAGGCGTGGTGGTGGGCCACGGTCAGCTGGCCGCCTATCTGGACAACGTCACCGAGCGACTGGGCCTGAGTGGCGCCATTGATGCGGTAGCCCTGGGCAGCCTGGCCACGGACCTGGGCAATACCGCCCTGTTCCCTGCCCTGACCAGTGGCGGCGAACTGCTGGTGATCGCGCCGGACGTGGCGGCCGATGCCCAGACCCTGGCCGCGGAACTGGCGCAGGCCAGTTACGACCTGATGAAGATCACGCCGTCGCACCTGGCGTCCGTGTTTGCCGTGGCCGATGCACCGGAGCAGATCCTGCCGCGCCAGCGCCTGGTGCTGGGTGGCGAGCCTTTCAGCTGGGGATGGTTCAACCTGTTCCAGAGCTTTACGGGGCAGTGCCAGATTTTCAATCACTACGGCCCTACCGAAACCACGGTGGGCGTGCTGTGCGGCCAAACCAGTTCGAACGCCCTGGCGGCGCTGGCGTCAACCGTGCCGCTGGGCCGGCCGATGCGCCATGCGCGTGCCTATGTGCTCGACCCGCAGCAGCGCCCACTGCCCTACGGCGTGCCCGGTGAACTGTGGATTGGCGGCGCCACCGTGGCCAATGGCTACCTGAGTCAGCGCGAAGGCCAGGCCGAGCGCTTCTTCGCCGATCCGTTCAGTCAGACAGCCGGTGCGCGCATGTACCGCTCGGGCGACCGGGTGCGTCATCTGCCCGATGGCAGCATCGAATTCCTGGGCCGGATCGACCGCCAGGTCAAGGTGCGCGGCTTCCGTGTGGAACTGGGCGAGATTGAAGCGGTGATGCGCCTGCATCCGCGCGTGAGCGCCAGTCTGGCCATTGAAGCTGGCGAAAGCAGCGCCACCCACATCGTTGGCTACCTGGTGGACGCGGAAGGCTCGCGCGGCAATGCAGACTGGCTGCGCAGCTTCATGTCCGAGCATCTGCCGGACTTCATGATTCCCACGCATTTTGTCGCGCTCGACCGCTTCCCGCTGACCAGCGCAGGCAAAATTGACGCCGCCATGCTGCCCGAACCCGGTGCCGTCGGCGACAGCGGCCAGCCATATGTGGAACCGCGCACCCCGACCGAAACGGCGCTTGCCGGCATCATCGCCGAGCTGCTGCTGCTCAAGCGGGTGGGCGCCGAGGATGATTTCTTTGATATCGGCGGACACTCGCTGCTGGCGACGCAGCTGATCGCGCGCCTGCGCAAAGCCTTCCAGATTGATCTGAAGCTGCGTAGCCTGTTCGAGCGCTCCGTCGTGTCGGAACTGGCCGAGCTGATTGACGCGCGCGTGGCTGCGAAAGCGGGGCAAGCATGAGCGCCGATTCGGTCGCCGCCCCACGCGCCACCCCGTTTGCCGGACGGCGCCAGGCCATCGCCGTTGGCAGCGGGGAGCTGGTGCGCGTGAGCGCACTGCAGGAGGGCTCACGCATCGCCTTGTGCACGCCAACCATTCCCGGGATGGACGCGCGCGACTGGCTGCGCCGTGCCGATGGCTTGCTGGGCCGCCTCCTCAAGGAGCGCGGCGCGGTGCTGCTGCGCGGCTTTGGCGCGCTCGATGCCGCAGGGCTGGGCGAGCTGGCCACGCTGCATGCGGGCGCGCTGCGCGAGTACGACAACCGCTCCACGCCACGCACCCAGGTAAGCGGGCGCGTGTTCACCTCCACCGAATACCCGGCCGACCAGACCATCCCGATGCACAACGAGATGTCGTACACCGACGCCTGGCCGGCGCTGCTGTTCCTGGCCTGCGTGCAGCCTTCGGTCACGGGCGGCGAAACGCCACTGGCCGACAGCGCGCGCGTGTATGCACGCATTGCGCCGGACGTGCGGGAACGCTTCGAGCGCGACGGCGTCATGTACGTGCGCAATTTCGGACTGGGTCTGGACCTGAGCTGGCAAGAAGTCTTCCAGACCAGCGACCGCAGCCAGGTCGATGCCTACTGCAAAGCGCACGGCATTGCCGCTGAATGGCTGGGCGGCGAACGATTGCGTACGCGCCATGTGGTGCAGGCCAGCCTGTTGTGCCAGGCCACCGGGGAGCGGGTCTGGTTCAATCAGGGCCACCTGTTCCACGTCAGTTCCCTGCCGCACGAGGTGGAGCAGGAACTGCGGGCCGACTTCGCCGAGGACGAGCTGCCGCGCAACGCCATGCATGGCGACGGCACGCCGTTCACGGCGCACGAGCTGGCGGACATCCGCGCCGCCTACAAGGCCGAGGAGATCGCGACGCCCTGGCAGGCCGGCGACGTGGTCGTCGTCGACAACGAACAATTTGCGCACGGCCGCCGCCCTTACACCGGCCCGCGCTCGATTCTGGTAGCAATGACATGAATAACGCGCAATTTGAAGCAGTACGCGAGGAAATCACCTACGCGTTTGAACACACCGTCTTCTTCCGCAAGCACATGGAAGCGAGCGGCATTGCCGTGGACGAGATCCGCAGCCTGGACGATTTCCGGCGCATTCCGCCCACTTCCAAGCCCCACTACCGGCGCAATTTCCCGGCCGGCGTGCTGGCGCGCGGCTACACACTCAATTCGCCGCACGTGATGCGCTTTCAAAGTTCGGGGACCTCGGGCGAACGCCTGAACAGTGCGATCCTGTCGTTCGACCTGTCGCGCCGCCAGGCCACCGCGCTGGGCGTGAACCGCCGCTTCGATACGCTGTGGCGCCCAGGCAGCCGTCCCAAGACCTGCCGCTTTGCGCCGCCCAACTGCTCGGACGTTGAATGCGCGACCGGCTTTTCGACCATGGAGGAGCGCACCCTGCCCGACGGCACCCTGGTGCTGGCCGTGGCGCATGACGTCTTGGCCACCCCAGAGTGGCAAGTGATCAAGGCCCTGGACGAAATCGCCGCGCACGAACCCGACTTGCTGGTGGTGGACCCGACCCATTTCGCGTTTCTGATCCGGCGCGCACAGCAGCTGGGCCGCCGCATCGCCTCGCCGCGCAAGCTGCACCTGGTGTCCGGCTACACGCTCATGACCCGCGTGGCGCGGCGCCAGATCGAAGCCTTCCTGGGCGCCGATTTCCCCATTGGTGACATGATCGGCATGTCCGAAATCGGCTACCTGGGCTTTGAATGCCATCATGGCCAGCGGCATATCAATGACGTCGACTTTCACGTCGAGTTCATCGATGCAGCCGGTGATCCCGTCGCGCCCGGCCAGGCCGGGCAGCTGATCGTCACCACCATTGACGACGCGCTGGTGCCGCGCATCCGCTACGCCACCGGCGACATGTTCACGCCTTTGCCTGGCAAATGCAGCTGCGGCAGCGATTTGCCGCTGGTACGCATCGAAGGGCGCGCGACACACCTGATCGAACTGGCTGACGGGCGCATCGTCACGCCCGGCGCGGTGGATGCGGCAGTGGGCGACGCCCCAGGTATTGATGTCTGGAAGCTGGAACAGGACAAGAGCGGCGCCTGCAATCTGCGCTACATCGCCAACGAGCAGCTGCAGGCCGGAGATCTGGCAGCCATGGTGGAACGCGTGACTGCACTGCTCGCCCCCAATCCACTGCAGGTACAGGCAGTCAACTACATCGCCTGCGAACGCAGCGGCAAATTCCAGCCCGTGACGTCGCATATTTCAGCGGAGACGCGCGCATGAACCCCTTCCGCAAAGATTTTCCCGCACTGGCCCGCGACATTGACGGCCAGCGCATCGTCTACCTCGATAACGGCGCTACCACGCTCAAACCGCAGGCCGTGATCGATGCGGTCACCAACTACTACGCCTTCAACGGCGCCAATATCCATCGCGGCAAGCACCGCCTGTCGGAAGATGCTTCAGACGCGTACGAGGCTGCGCGCGTGGCAATTGCCGCCTACATCGGGGCGGCCGCCAACGAAGTGGTCTTCACTCGCAACACGACCGAAGCACTGAACCTGGTCGCCAGCGGCCTGACGCTCAATCCGGATGCCTACATTGTGGGCTGCTTCGATGCGCACCATTCGCAGATTCTGCCGTGGCGCCGCGCCGGCCGGCTGGCGCTGACGCAGGTGGACGAGCAAGGGCGAATCGACCGCGCCCACTTCCGCCAGCTGCTGCGCGACCGGCCCAGGGTGGTGGCCCTGACGCACTGTTCGAACGTGACGGGCGCCATCCACCCGGTACAGGAGCTGATCGCCGAAGTGCGCGCCTGCTGCGATGCAGTCATCGTGCTCGACGCGGCGCAGTCGCTGCCGCACCAGCGTATTGACGTGTCTGCGCTGGACGTCGACTTCATGGCATTTTCACCGCACAAAATGCTGGGGCCGACCGGTGTTGGCTGTCTGTTCGGCCGTAGCGCGCATCTGGCGGGTTTGCGCCCGCTCGCAGTTGGCGGCGGCATGGTGGACTGGGTCGATCTGGAGGGCAGCGTCGAGCGGCGCATACCGCACAAATTCGAGGCCGGCACCCCTGCCATCGCCTCGGTCATCGGCTGCGCGGCGGCGATCGGCTACCTGCGCGCGACCGATACGCCGGAGCGCCACCGCATCGAACAGGATAACTGCGTCGCACTGGTGCAGGGGGCGCTGGAACGCGATTACCTGCGTCTGATCGGCCCGCACAGCACCGACGCGCGCATTGGCATTGCCACCTTGCGCCTGGCCGATGGCATTGTGGCCGGCGAAGTGGCCAGGATGATGAGCGACTCGTACGGCTACATGGTGCGCAGCGGCCACCTGTGTGCGCAGCCGCTGGTGAGCAAACTGGCCGGCGGCGAGACGCTGCGCGTGTCGGCGTATCTGTACAACGACGCAGCCGAGATTGCCGGTTTCTACCAGGCGCTCGACGAACTGATGAGCTGGATGGGCCCGGCCCGCTAACAACGCCAGCAGCGTGTACTTTTCCAATTTTGATCGAGGTATCCCGAAGTGCTTGATTCAACCGCGTTGTCCTTAATATGTTTTCCCCACGCCGGCGGCGGCATGGGGCGCTATCGCAGCTGGCGCGCCAGCCTGCCCGACCAGGTAAAGGTGGTGTTACCCATCCTGCCAGGCCGTGAAGGCCGTCTGCTGGATTTGCCGCACGAGCAGGTCAGCGCGGTCACCGACGAAGTGATGCAGCAGCTCGCTGGCGCACTGGCAGGCACGCGGATTGCAATCGCCGGCCTGAGTTACGGCGCGCTGCTGGCCTACGATCTGGCCGCGCGGCTGGAGGCGGCCGGCCACCAGGTCGAGGCGCTGTTCGTGGCCAGCCAGCGCGCGCCCACCACGGCCGCGCCGGTGTTGAACTGGCACGCCATGGATCAGCAGCATCTGCTGGACAAGCTGCGCCAGATCGATGGTCTGGAAGCGAACATGAATGAGGAATTTCTGGACTTGTTCCTGCCCGTGATTCGTGCCGATCTGCGCGCCAGCGAAACTTATCTGCAAGCGGCCCGGCAAGCGCCGTTGCGCTGCCCGATTTATCTCTACCATGGCAGCGCCGACCCGGCCATTTCCGCTGCTGATGCTGCGCCATGGTGCCGGGAAAGCGGCCAGTTTTTCTCGCGTAGCCTGGAGGCGGGCCACTTCCTGCTTGGTCCCGCAGGCGACGACCTCTGGCTCGAAGCGCTGCAAGCCGATCTGGCCACGCACGTATCAGTGACGGCGGAGGCGGCATGCTAGGCGCGCTGGCCAGAGGCGCCTGTTTGTACGCCGCCTGCGCTGCACCAGCGCTGGCATCGGTGACGGTCAGCGGCGCCGTCGACCTGTATGTGGACCACACGCGCGTGCCCGGCAAGTCCGTTACCAAGCTCGATAGCAGCGGCGAAACCGTGTCGCGGCTTGTGATCCGCGCGGAAGAGCGTATCGACGACGAGACCCGCGTCCTGACCACCCTGGGCGCTGGTTTGCTGCCCGATACGGGCGAGCGCATGGATCCCAACAATCTGTTCAACCGGGTCGCCAGCGTGGCCATCCAGCGCAAGAACCTGCGCCTGTCGCTGGGGCGGCAATTTTCCCCGCACATGCTGCAAATGGGCTACGAATTCGACGTGTTCGGCACGGCCTTCTGGGGAACGCCCTACGCGATCTTCCAGGCCAGCCAGCGCTATTCGAGTATTCCGAAGGCGGTGTCGGTGCAAGGCTGGTTCATGCCGGACAATGCACTGAACCTGCAGCTGATGGTGGCCAAGCGCGACGACAATCCAGCGCGTTTCCCCGAGGGCGAGCAAGTGTTTTTGTCCGGCACCTACGAGCTGAGAAAAGGCTTGCGGGTCGGCGTGACAGCGATTCGCGATCAGCGCTTTTCGCTGGCCAACCCCGACGTTGACGTTCTGTTGACTGGATTTAATTACGACAACGGTAAGGTGCGGCTTACTGCCGCCTTGCAAAACCTCGATTTCAAGCAGAGCGGCGCGCGCACGGTCGAGTACAGCGTGGGCATGGGCTACCAGTTTGCGCCCAACAGCAAGGTGCTGTTGAACTATGCGAAAACGTCGCGCAAGCCGGTTGTGGGCAACACGGCTACTGTGATGGGCGTGGCCTATGTCTACAACCTGTCAAGGACGGTGGCAGCGTACGCTAGTGTGGCCCGGCTGAAAAATGGCCAGGCATCGGCGCTGTCGTTCAGTGAGGCTGTGGAGAACGGTGACGCGACCAGCAGCCTCATTGTCGGCTTTAACCAAAACTTTTAAGCGGCCCTGCGAAAGAGGGTCATCACTTGCCCCGCCTCGGCGGCAAACGCCACCTGGAAGCGGTAACCAGGCTGGTAGAGTCCGCCGAGCGCTTCCATCACTTCAAACCAGAGTGTGCCGGTGGACGCTTCAATGCCGATCAGCGAGATCACGTCAAAGTCCAGTACACGGCCAACCAGTCCATAGATACCTTTGTAAAAGCTTTCCTTGGCTGAGAACGCCAGGGTCAGCAGCGTGTCCATGCCCATTGCGCTGTCGTGAGCGGCGAGCACAAGGCGTTCGCGCGGCATGATGATGGTTTCTTGCAGCGCCGCCGACTGCTGGCCCGAACCAACCGTTTCCACATCCATGCCCACCCCGGCCCAGCGCGCTGCGGGAAGGACAACGGCTGCAGCCATGGCGCCGTGATGGGTAATGCTGCCCGCAATGCCCTGCGGCCAGAGTGGCTCGCGCTGGGCGCCAACGCCGACTTGCCCTTGCGCCACCCCGGCGTCGCGCAAGGCAGCCTGCGCGCACAAGCGTCCATGGAAAAATTCAGCCTGCCGCTTGGGGACGGCGGTGGCGATTTTTGGTGGTAAGTCGATGCCTGCATTACCGAACTGGAGCAGGGAAAAGTGCGCCGGGTCGAAGCGCGTGTGGAATATCTTGCAGTCACTTGTTGGCCAGTGCGTGCAGGTCAGTTCACCGGATGGGGTCGCTGTGAGCATGTACGATGCCGGCCAGCGGCCAGACGTTGTTGATGTGGGCGAATAATAATATAGAAATAGCCGGGCCGGATCGCAGCAAATTAAAGGGAGCAATACGTCGCTTGACACATGCTCCCCCATCACGCACCGTCTATTTCCCCTTGTAGATGCCCGCTTCCAGGATCACGTCGCCTTGCTTGACGAAGTAGGTCGACTTCTTTTCAATTTCGTTCTTGGTCGGGTTGTTATAGCGGTAGTCGACCCAGCCCTTGCCCTCGCTCTTGGCGCGGTCGATGATCTCCTTGCGGAACAGCTTGCCATCGGCGTCCGGCAGTACCACCATGTTTTTACCGACCAGCTTGGGGTTAGTCGGATGCGCCAGTTGCGTGCCGTCCAGCGCCCGCACGGTCAGATAGGTGGTGTCGGTCACGAACTCGGGATTTTTGTTATTGACTTCCTTGACCAGCGCGTCTTTTCCATTCTTTGACAAGTAGGCAGCGCCCTTCTCCACCATGGCGATGGCAGCGTCGGCAGGACTGGCGGCCACGGCCGAAATGGCTGGTAGCAATGTAGCGGTGAGCAGCGCCGTAATGATGGCATTTTTCATGATATCCCCGTCTCCATAGTGATGAGTTCGCCCTTGGGATAGCGGCTGAAGCAACTATACCAGTTCCCCGACACTGCTCAGCCTGCTTCCGACGCCCATTGCAGGGCATCCGCGCCCGCTGGTATCCGCAGCGGCGCCGAGTCATCGTTTGCCGCCCGCCACACCGCTTCCGCAACATCTTTAGACTGCGTACCCGGACCAGTCGATTCCGCCATCCTTGCGATCGTGCGCTTCATATAGTCGCCGTAGATCGCGTTATCCATTCCCTGAAGCCGCGTGCGTGCGGTCTCACGAAACCGTGTTTCGCCCGACGAGCCGGGCAACACCATGTGCACACGGATCCCGAATTGCGCCACCTCACTGGCGAGCGACTCCGAAAATGCGTTCACGGCAGCCTTGGCAGCGCGATAAACCCCAACCAAAGGCAGTGGCTTGTAGGTCACGCTTGACGTCACGTTAATAATCACGCCTGACTGGCGCTCACGCATTTGGGGCAACACGGCTTGCGTCACTGCCATGGTTCCGAAGGTGTTGGTCTCGAAAAGTGCACGCACCGCCTCCATACTGGTCAACTCGAAGGGCGACGGCGCCCCGAATCCTGCATTATTGACCACCACATCGATTGGACCCGCCGCTTCGATTGCGCGGTGCACACTTTGCAAGTCAGTCACATCAAGCTGGAGTACTTGCAAGTTCCGGGATGGCGGAAGGAGGTCCAATTGCGGCGTGCGCATGGTGGCAAGCACGCGCCAGTCGCGCTCGAGGAAGTAGCGTGCTGTCTCAAGACCGAAGCCAGAGGAACTGCCAGTAATCAGGATGGTTTTCATAATGAGCGATTCGTGAAGTTGAACAAGCTATGACGATAGACCGCCTTGCCACTACTTGCTACACTGCTCAGTCCACTTATTTTTAGCGAGAGTCCAGATTGACTGATCCGCTTGCCGAGGTGGTTGCGCTACTCCAGCCAACTGCCCGCTTTTCGAAACACATCGTGGGCGCAGGCCAATGGCAGAGCCGCCGGTCCGATGCCGGACAGCCCTTCTACTGCGTTGTGCTGGAAGGCGGCTGTCGCCTCGCCCTTGACGGGCATGACCCCATCGTGCTCCAGGCGGGCGACTTTGCCCTGATCCCGGCAGCTTTTGGCGTGTCCATGTCGAGTCTTGTCCCGCCTGCAAGCGAAATCCAATCAGCGCCAGTCGCATTGGGACAGGGCTTGTTCCGCATAGGGACGCAAGACGGTCCGACGGACCTGCGCATTCTGGCCGGTCACTGCAGTTTCGGCTCGCCCGACGGTGGACTGCTGGTCTCCTTACTTCCAGCGCTTGTTCATGTTCGAGGTGAACCTCGGCTGGCACTCCTTGTCCGACTGTTGAACGACGAGTCGCTGGAACAACGGCCAGCGCGTGAGGTTGTACTCGCGCACCTGTTGGAGGTCCTGCTCATCGAGGCTTTGCGGTCGACATCGGGGACGGCAGCGTCGCCAGGTTTGGTGCGCGGTCTGGCCGATATTCGCTTGTCCGCTGCAATACGCGCGCTGCACAAGGACCCGACACGCGCCTGGACCGTGGTGGATCTGGCTAAGGAAGCGGCGCTATCGCGCTCAACATTCTTCACGCGGTTCCAACGCATGGTTGGGGTGACGCCGATGGCATACCTTCTCAGTTGGCGGATGGCGCTCGCAAAAGATCTACTTCGGCGACATTCCGCGGGTGTTGCTGAAATTGCGGAGCGGGTGGGATACGGTTCGACGAGCACGTTCAGTGTCGCCTTCTCGCGGCACGTCGGATGCACGCCTACGCAGTTTGCGAAAGACAAAACTTTGGCTGCGTGAGCTGGTATCGCTCTGAACGCTATCGGGATCAATAAAGCGTGGTTGATAAACGCCCGGGCAAATCGGCATCATATTTTTGACCATCAATTTCGCCACTGCTCAAATCCCCCAAGATTGTTCCCGGGCTCGGCACATCCCCACGATGCCGGTGCTTGGATAGGTCCCACAGATGGGAACGAAGTATCGCACGCGAGCACTGGAAAAACACCGCGTTGACTTTCACGACCAATACGGAAAGCGGCAATTTGCCATCGATAATGAAAGTTGAAAGCAAACCTGGGTCGACGTGAATTGATGCAGTACCGTTGACGCGCAAGGTTTCTCCAATCCCTGGTATCAAAAAGATCAGCGAGACCCGGGGATCGTGCAGGACATTGCGCAAGCTATCCATGCGATTGTTCCCGCGACGATCGGGAAGCAGCAAGGTCAATTCGTCGTGGACCCGGACAAAGCCGGCGGGGTCACCTCGGGGCGACACATCGAGACCGTCCGATCCGCTTGTCGCCAGCAGGGCAAACGGCGCCGCCTCGATGAATTTTCGATAGTGTGGATGAATGTATGCCACTTCTTTTTTTATCGATGCCGCAGCAGGCTTGCCGTAAATCCCTTCAAGCGCGGCGATATCCGAAACAATGTGGCTGTCAAGCTGGATCAAGCTCTACTCCCTTTGCTGATTGATGGGTTCTTGCGGTTGCAAAAGAACTTCGGCGAGCGGAAAGCACCCGACTTCGTCAAGTACAATAGCCTGCATTTGGTTAAAGGTGCGCAGACCCGAATGGCGAGACTACACGATATAGAAATCCGCGAAAGCCAGGTAACTTATTCGAACAAGCGAGGCTGGTTTTTTCACGCCACCGGACATCATGTCCGCGCGCTGCTCTTGCACTTCCTTTTCCGCACATGCATGGCTACGTTGCGTACCCGGCTTGGCATTCCTTGCGTGCGTCAGGCATAGTGAGATAGAGACGCTAAACATCGAGGTGCACGCTACA
Source organism: Massilia sp. CF038 (assembly GCF_900129765.1). Classification (GTDB taxonomy): domain Bacteria; phylum Pseudomonadota; class Gammaproteobacteria; order Burkholderiales; family Burkholderiaceae_D; genus Telluria_A. The sequence continues at coordinate 1,355,871 of NZ_FQWU01000001.1, read as the reverse complement.
GTAGCCATGATGGAACTCATTGAGAGTCGCTGTTACAAAGCCCGGATGGTATTTTGGTTTGACGTTTGAGATCGTGCGAACGACCCCGTTAAGGCGCAAACTGAACTGTCCCCCAACCGACTCTATGGACTACAAACGCGCCCTTCTTGGGAATCGCGGACGAAGTCTCGTTAACACGGGCATTTAAGAAATAATGGCACCGGAATCATTTCTGATGTCCGTGCTCTGCCAGAAGCACCTACAGAAAGAGAACGTAAATGGCGTATCAATTTGCTGGATTCCTCGCCCCATCAGATGGCGAGATCATCAATTCTTCAGCGCTCCCAGCTGAGTCCCTTATCCGGCGAATCACGACGCCTTTTGTCGGGGTGGGCATCAGACTTCCCTCTTTAGTAGGAATGACGCCTTCTGCAGATGAAATTAACGCCCTCGCCGCTGCGACTGGAATTGCGCAAGCGAAGTCTTGGCTATATCTGGCTTATGACACGTGGGGAAACATTGACTCGGTCTATGCCCTCGGCGTTCAAGACGGCAAACAATTCGGTCCGATCGACGACTCTAATTCACAAACAGTTGAGACTACCTTTGTCGACGTTATGGCACGCATCGGTGTCGACGCCAAGAATGCACTCCAATTTAGTCCGTTTGTCCGCGGTTTCTGGGCGCCACAAGCATAGTGGACTATCGCATTTGTGCGTTTTTCTGGATGTGCCGAACGTTGGCTTTGGGGCGTCAACCGCCGGCTAGCGCCGTCATGCTGTCAACGACAATCGGCAGTCATCGGGCCAACAGCGGCCACGAGCCGACATGTTATAACGAGTCGACCTTGTACTTACTAGAAAAAGTGACGCGCAAAATATGACATCTATAGATGATTTCGCTATCGCAGTACGCGGCTTCTGCGATTGGGCTGAGTTGGCTGCGTCAGCAACGACCGCGAAGTCCGAAATGTTGCTCGCAAGGCGGCACCTCTCGACGCTCTACGCCATGGCAGCGAATTTGCCCGAGTGCGAATGCGAATGGGTGGACAGTACGCTCACACGGAACGATTGGACGGTCACCTTCAAACGTTTCGGTCAGCTACCCGTTGGATACTACGGAACGATTTGTAATCCTTTGGAAGTTCCCGCCGCGGAGTCCGCACTTGGGGATCTTGCAGATGATCTCGCCGACATTTGGCGCGATCTAAAGAAGGGTCTATTCTTGTTCGATGCAGGTGACCGTGCGGCGGCCGCCTCTCAATGGCAAGAATCGTTCACCATACATTGGGGCGACCACGCAGCAAATGCCCTAGCCGTCGTTCATTTTTGGATCGGGCAAAACAGGTACACGGATTAGCACCTTGGGTTTGCAGAACTCGGTGAGCCGATTGGCGAGAGTCGGCGGAAGTCGACAGGAAGCCGACGTAAGCTAGGTGACTTCTGCTCATGGTGTTTTGGGGAGCATCCAGTTGCGCGAATAGGAGAGCATCGCGATCACAATGCGCCATTTCAACGACCGTCGCACTATCTGGATAGTATGAAAGACCTGAAAGAACTTCTGAAATTTTTATTAGTGATCTTCGTGCTAATTGGCTCGTTCGCCGTCTGGTCGTGGTGGGATGTGAGGAGCGTGCGTGGATTCTGCGGCGACGCCAAGCCGGGTACGCTTGTGATAGCCCTTCCATCGCTCGCGGAAAATCATCACCTCGATACGCACTGGGTGCGTAGTAAGGTAATTGATAAAGAGAAAGGAGCGTGGATCATATTCCTACCGGCAAAAACTACATTTGGTGATGTTGTATGTAAAATTGAACACGACAACACCGTAGTACTAAGCTCTAGAATGGACGGAATCTGAAAGTGCGCGACGATGCAAAAAAATCCGACTGGGGGCTGCACGAAGGCGTACAAGCGACCATTCGCGAACGTTAGCAGGCTCGCGTGAATGAATCCATCGTACCGTCCGGTGCATGGCGTTGTAGCAGCCACAGCAGTTTGACGTCCCGCTGCTACGCCTCGCCGCACCCGGACGGTTTTGCCATTATTATTGGGCACTCACCTTCAGCCAGTTCAGATTCCACTCCTTGCCGACGGACTTCAGACGCAGTGTGTGCTCGCCGGTAGTCAGGGCGACGGGAACACTGGTCTGCGTGACCCAGGTCTGCCAGCCACCCGTGTTGGGCACAGCCATCGCACCGACAGCTTTCACACCATCCACCCAGACCTCGAAGCCAGCACTGCCGTTGGCGCTCGCAACACGGTAGTCGATGGTGAAGTTGCCAGCAGTCGCAATACTGATCTTGTATTCAACGTAGTCGTCAGCATCAAAGTGGCCTAGGTTCAAGCCGCCACCAGTATCGCTGCAGGTCTCCGTCTGGATGCCGCTCATGGCGGTAAAGGCTTCGGCCTGAAGCGTCGCCGGCACCGCGACGGACTTGATGGTCGTGCTCGCAACGTCACTGTAGAAGCTCTCATTGGCAGCTGCGACAGCCGTCACAACGTAGAAGTAAGTGGCGTCAACCGCAGCAGTCGTATCCGTAAACGTGGCCGCAACAACCTTGTCGGCCAATTTTACGTAGTTGCCTCCCATGGTGGTGCTTCGATAGACGTTGTAGCCGATGACCTTCGCCTCCGGTACGGCGTTCCAAGCGAGCACATTGCCTCCCACCCCTTCTGTCAGCTTCAAACCGGCAGGTCGCGCCGGCAGATTGAAGACCTCGGGAGCGGTTGGGCTGATCAACCATTTGACCAAGCCCGGGTGCGCTTCGTAGGGCTGGGTTGCATAGCTCTTGAACAGCGTCTCGATTTCGGCCACCGTTGCGGTGGTGAAGTCCACTTTGCCGTTCATGTCGATGACGTCTTTGCCTGGGAGCGGTGGCTTGTCGAGCAGATACATCTCGGCCCAGGTATTGGTGCTGCCGTTGTCCTTGAAGACGCCGCTCAAGGTGTATGTTTTGCCGCCTTGCAGCGTAATCGCTTGATAAACGCCACCATTGATAGCGCCAGTGATGCCGGCGGGACGAGCGATGCGCAGGACAGTACCATCACTACCTGCCGGGCTCTTTCCAGCAGTCTTGTCGTTGAAGTTCAGGGAAAGAGTGCCATCGATAGCAAGTGTCGTCCAATCGGTATTTGAGCCAAAATCGCCATTCTTGATGACCTCGGCGCTGGTAGCGGTGTCGATGATGCTGATCTTGTCGAAGCTCACATCAGGGTCGCTTCCGTCCAGGGCGCCGCTCTTGATGATGAAGTAGTACGTTTTGGGACCGCTACCGCCGACCTTGATGGTAGTGACGTTTTTCGCGCAGGCGTTAGCAAAGCTGGCATCCCAGCCGGCGCAGTCCCATGTGCTGGCCTTGGCGACCAGGCCGACGCCCGTGTCAAAGTTGGCATTCACCGCATTGGTCACCATTCCCCACGTGCCATTGCCCGTCCCGCCTGCTGGGCTGACCACTTTGTACGACCACGAGGTCGATGCCCAACCGTAGCTGGCAAACGTGTCGTAGGTTGCCCTGCCGATTTGTCCACCCAGTTCCACGCCAGCGCCTTGCCAGGGCTGAAACTCGCCCATGAGCAAGGGAATTTTCAGGTCGCTCAGCTGCTTGTTGTACGCGCACACGCCCGCTGCGCCGGTCTGTCCGCACAGCAGCCAGTCGCGGTGTACCATGTAGGGAGTGTCGCCAGGCCGGTCGCCGAACAAGCCGGGATACGGATGCAGCTCGAAGGCAACGTTGGTGAACCCCTTGTCGGTCGGATTGCCGTAAGCATCAATGCTGCCATAGTGGCTGGGCAGCAGGACGATGTGCTTAGGATCAATGGCCCGAATGACTTTGTACAGCTCCTCGACGCGCGTGGCCATGGCGTCGGGCGTCGAACCCCACGGCTCGTTGAGCGGGTCGTAGGCCGCGACCACCGGTTCATCCTTGTACCTGGTTGCAATCTGTTGCCACAGCCAGCGCGTACGTTCCTGGGCGTCCGCATCAGTCCAGTATTTGTTTTGCCCGGCGCATCCTGTGTGATCGTTTGGCGTTTGTCCGCCTGCGGCGCCGTGCAGATCGAGAATGACGTAGATGCCGCGCTTTTTTGCTTCGGCGATACTCCAGTCGATGTATTTCCAGGCATCCGCGCGCAAGGTCTTTGGCTTCTTCTCGTCCTCGATGACGCTCCACAAGATGGGCAAGCGCACCACGTTGAAGCCAAAGGCCTTCAGCTGATCCCAGTCGCGCCCGCTCATCCAGCTGTCGCGGAACAGTTTGATCAGGCGCTCCTTCTCCTCATAGCCGAAGCGCTCGGTCAGTTTTGCCTCCAGCGTGCACTGGTCGGTCACACCGTTGCCGCCCTGGCCCATCATCCAGAACTCTTGCACCAGCCAGTTCCCGAGGTTGGTGCCCTTCAGCAGAACTTGCTTTCCGTCGGCGTCAACCCACTTTGTGCCATCGGACTTCAACATGGGCGGGCTTGGAGCGGGAGTTGGAGTGGGAGTGGGCGTGGGAGACGGTGCCGGGCCGGGGGTAGTGCCCGATGGACTGCCGCCGCCACAACCGCCCAATAGTGCCGTTGCCATCAGACCGCCCAGCAGCGCACCTCGCGCGGTGCTGGCGAATGGCGCGGCCCAGCTGCTAGTGCAATATTTGTTCCGCATGCTGACCATCGTTTTATCTCCGTTATGTTTTTGTTGGAAGCGCTTCCATTTTAGTATGTTGCATGTTGTGTTCCATGTCAATCGCGACACGAGGCGAAGTTTTCCCATGCGAAACTGCAGTAGTTGCCAGGCTTGATGCTTGTCCTATCGGGCACGCTGTCAAATGATCGCGCCGCCGCTTTTTTGCAGTTTCGATTTTGTCGTGATTAAATTGGCGCGTGCGATGCAGCACATGACTTTAAACAATCGACCTGTCGAGACGAAAATACACCACGAAGTAGTCAGCGTTGACGAGTGCGATCGAGTCGTCGTGTTCTGTCGAATCGACGGAACGTACGGATACATGGAGTTCAAGAACGCGGGGACGGCGGCCAACCCGGAGTGGCAAGAGAGCAGCCGCGCCGTACATGCCGGGATGGATACAGTGTCCGAAGTGTCAAATTCGTTTCTCGCTGCAGATTCAGACCGCTGGGGGAGCGGCAGACACCTCACCTGTGGACAGCGCATCCTCGTCGACCATAACTCTGAGCAGTAAATCAGTTTCGGGGGCGCTGGCGCCGTCGATCCCGGCCTCGCCCGAGCGCCAAACCATTGTCACGCTGACCTACGCGGTGGTGGTGTTTTCGATTTTGGCGCAAGGTGGCTCGATCGGCCCGCTGGTGCGGCGCTGGATTCGCTAAGCACAAAGTGTCCGCCGCGCTCGAATCTGAACAACACCAGTAAATGCCTGTGACTGCCGCGCGCCTACTTGAGCATGCGGCCATCCTTTGAAATCGCCCGGGCGGCTGCGCGGTCCAACGTTACCCAGGTATGACGCCGCGGGTCTGATGGCTGACGCGACTACCTCGACCAGTCTGTACTAATCACGGACATGCATTTGCTCATCTTGCGAGAAATCGGGGCTCTTTTTTGGTCGCAGGGCTGCTTGGCTTTCTGCGAAACGCCGCCGTATCAAGCACCCGAAGAATCACATGATCAGGAACGGCGAGATGCAGTAAGTACTTTTCCGCTGCCGCGCGCCCTTCCACCGCGCACATTTGTATTCCAGATTCGACGCTGTGAGCCTGTGCCATATTTGTTCGCGTTTTCATGTTCCACCTTTGCTCCAGGAAGATTGCATACACGGGTGCGTAGTATTGCAGCTGCGCAAAATCTCTTCAGGGTTTTTTGCCGCGTCGCTTAGTGTCCTGAGAGACAGTATCCGATGACAGGTTTTTCATGAGAATGTCGAGCACTTCACGCAGGACCGTCTGACCGATCGGTGACAGATGGTTAAAGTCGCGCAACAAGAGCAGCTCTTGCGTGCGAAGCGAGGGCACAGGCTGTTTTTCCGTGAAATCAGAATTTTCGGCATCGCCATACAATAGCCATGAGGCATGTACGCCAAGCCAGCTTGCCAGGATCACTAATCGCTCATGCGTGGGAATCGCATCGCCCCCCAGCCACTTACGTACGGCATGCGTTGTGACCGTAGCACCGTCAGCACGCAAGTTGAATTCCTGCGCCACCGTGGACGCTCTGACGGGAACCTTCGCTGCACGCAACGCGGCCTGAAGGCGATCGCGGAAGTGCAGCCGTTCATCCGAAGCAATTTTTGAATCCATCAAGCAAATAGTCCTTCCTATCGGTCTGAATACACGACAGCGTAGTGAAGGAGAATTTCAACACAATTTGTCACATCACTTGTTGAATCTTGGTTGCAAAGTTGCGCTACCAGAGAGGAAAGCGAAAATGGAGTCCCGCAATTCAGGAATTGCCGGACGACGTGATGAATTCACGGGCGGGTGCTTGCTCGCTCACTAGTCATGCAATTACCCAGCAGTGCCACGGACGATCGCGTGAGGCATGTCCGCGTTGGCACATGCCCCGGCCTCGGTCGCAGAAACGGCAATCAATCCGACTGGAACATCAGCGGGGAAAAGCGCAATGCCGCGGGCGAGGGCTTCGGCCACGCTGACGCCTTCGCTGATCCAGTGATACACCCGGACGGCCAGTAGAGTGCGGATCATATACTCACCCACACCAGTCGCGGCAACCGCACCAAACGTGCCTGCGTAAAAGCCACATCCCACCAGTGGAGTGTCACCAACACGGCCCAGCAATGAGGGCGCGGAGCCGCCTGTGGAACCCGCCACGGCGAACCCACCGTCATGGTCGCGGACCACCGCGCCTACCGTATCGGTTGCTGATGGAATACGAAACCTTGGCGCATCGGCGTAATTCCAGAATTTAAGAAAGTCGCCATTTGCTACACCGGGCATGGCAGCGTCGTCACTTTCCAGCTTTGCCATCATCTCGCGGTATTGTTGACGGGCATGCTCGCTGACCTTGTCATATGGCGCATGCCCCATTGCGCGCGCGAAACGTACCGCACCTTCCCCACCAATGAGGCAATGTGGTGTATCTGCAATTTGCCGAGCCACCAAAACAGGATTTTTCACGCCGCGCAGCAAGGTCACCGCACCGAGGCGGCCCTGCGTATCCATCACGCACGCGTCCATTTCAATCGTCTTGCCATCAAGCCCAAGCGCCGCGCCCGTGCCTGCATTGAAGCGGCCATCGTTTTCCATCGATACCACCGCTGCCACGGCAGCGCTCAACGCAGCACCGCCCTCATTCAGGTCGCAACGCGCCGCATCTGCCGCGACAATACAACCATCATTTAAACCACTTCCCGCACCCGCACCGCCATGGACCACGATCGCACATTCTGGACGACTAGTTCGCATATCAGTTCCCCTAAAAAGCATCTCCGCAAGTATGCAAACAATGCCGGGGTCAGTCCCGGCAATCGTCCTTCAGCTCAACAATGCCGGGGTCAAAATGCCGGGGTCAGTCCCGGCAATCGTCCTTCAGCTCAAACGGCAGGAACAAATTGAAACCCTACACAAAAAAATAGTCCACGCATCGGTGGGCTATTCTTGTGTCACGCCTATCGGGCTTGCTCCCCCATCGCATGCGCCCGCTCCAGCACTTCGTCACGCCCGGCCCGGATACCGTCCAGGGTCGGTGCGACATGTACATGGGGCGTCACGCCGACACGCTGCAATTGGGCGCCATCTGCATGGGTGACTTCGTAACCGGAAAACGAGACATACACCCAGCCAGGCAGGGCAATTTGCCGCAGGTCACCATCGGCCCCTGCGCTCGGTGTCCCAACAAATGTGATGGGCGCTACCGCCTCCAAGTCCAAAGCCAGGTCCTCAGCCTGGCTCTGGGTACGTTCGTCGATCAGCATGATCACTTTTCCCCGGTAGAGCGGTGCCGTGGCCGGTTCAAATACAGATGGGAACGCCAGCTGAACGCCTTTGCCAAGCGGCATTGCCGTCACGAGATTCTGGAAACTGACGGCGCCTGTGGCCGCCGCGAGGACATTCAGGCGCGGCGCGATTGCATGGGCCACACCGTGAGGATAGCCACGCATGTCAAAGATCACGGCCCGCGTGTTCTTGATCGTCTCGAACATGGCGTCAACCTCCGACGGCATCAGCCGATCCAGGTCGACGTACCCAACATTGCCATCCAGGACTTCGACACTCGGCCTTGCGGTGCGCAGCGGACCCTCGTCCATGGCCGCGCCGCGGCGCAGCGTGAGTCGCCGCACTTGACCATCCGCGCCTGCCAGGTCAAGCGAAACGATGCCATCAATCGGGCCGAGAAGCACTCGTGCGATGGTCTTGCGGATCTTGCCTGCCGCCGTAGAGGCGGCGATCCGGGGCGCCAGGCGCGAGACGCGCTCGCCAAATTGTTCGCCGTCAATTGCCATCACTTCGTCGCCGATATGCACAGTGCCGGTAGACGCTAACGCCGTGTCGGCAAAGCCCGTAACCACAAAGCGGCCCTCGACATGGTCAATGCGCACACCCAGGATGCCCTTGCCCCGGCCCAGGTTCAGTGCCCGGCTGTAGACGCCCACGTGACTATCGTCGAGTTTGGCGGCCATGTCTTCCAGCGCCCGCCCGTACTCATGTGCATCGCGCACGTCTTCCATGCGCTCAAGGCAGGTGGCCAGCGCCTCGTCCCAAGACGTACTCATCCACCGCTTGGCTGGAAAATGCCGATCCATCACGGCCCACAGCTTGATCGCTGCCAGCCTCCGCCAGGCCAGGGCAGGATAGGCCATATCGCGATATTCCGGTTCGTCGCGACGCACTGGAAACGCCGCGGCCTCGTTCTTGACAGTGCCAGCGGCGCGCCGCTTGCTGCCCAACAGACGCAGCGCTGCCCGCACCGGTCCACTGGCGGCACCGACACCACGATCCTGTGCCAGCACGACATCGGCGGCAACCCGCACGCGTCCGGCGCGCGACACCAGCTCGCCCGCACTGAACTCCACGGTCATGCCACCCATGTGCACCGTTTGCAGCGGGCCGCTGCGAATGTGGGTCGCCCCTTCCGCGACGATCTGCGCCCGTCCCGCCCGTTGCAGGGCCAAAATGGCTTTCGGCACCGGCTCGCTGTCGTTGACAATTACCACCATCGGACATGCCTTGCTGCCGGCGATCGGCACCAGCAGGTCCGCCTCGGTCGTGATGAACGCGCCAGGCAAACCCTCCCAGCCTTCGATGCTGGGGCGCGGTCCGGAAGCCAGGCGGTAGCGCAGTGCCGGCAGTTCCACCGTTTGATCAATGAAGCGCGACAAAAGGGCCTGCAGCGAACGCTCCCACCCTCTGTGGCGCGCGCCGGTGGCAGGACGCAAGTCGAGAATGAGTTTGCGGGCACTGCCCAGCTTGTCAAAGCGGGCCAGCTCGATCGGCTGCCCCCCATGCAAATGCAGCAGCGCGACAGCCCCAGGCAACCATTCCACATCGGGCCTGCCTGCCGGCCAGTTCAGCAGCGCCGGGACTTCGGCTGCATGGATGCGCAAGGAAGCATCGCCCAGTGGCGCCATGAGCCGGGCCACTGCCGCCGTCGAGGCTGGCAGATCGTCGGCACCCGCCAGCGCTGGCATGGCATCGACCAAGGCCTGATCCCAATCGATCCGGCCATCGGCCAGCGCGGGATGGGTATATTTCACGGTGCTCCAGAGGCGGGCGGTATCGACCAGAGCCTCGTTGGCAGCGTGCGCCTGGCTGAATATGCCGCTGGCAAGCAGCAAGGCAAACAGAAGTTTGACATGCTCAAACATGGCGTGCGTATCCCAATGCGTGGTCCTTGCGCGCTGGTTACAGATCAATTTCCTTGGGCCCGTCGACACTAAGCCCACCACGAGCTCGCTCCTGGTCTTCACTATCTGCACCGTCCTCGTCACAGTCTCGCAGCTCTTCCGGCTCCAAATCCGGGAAATCCTTGAAGACGCGCATCATAATATCCATGTAAAAGGTACCGAGTACTTGACCAACACTTTTCCTGAACTTTAGATATTCCGGGTCTGCTTCACCGCAATCTTCTCTGTAGTCGTAGGTAATCGCATTTAAATCCGCGCTTATCTGCAAAAAAGCCTTTGTTAAATACTCAGCGTTTTCCCGTTTCATTTTGACTCCGATTATTACCTCACTCACAGCCAGACCTTGGGTCTGGAATTTGCGTAGGTATTGCGGATGGGAGCGGTGGCAAATTGAACCGCTACAGACAAAAAAATAGCCCATGCATCGGTGGGCTATTTTTATTCTGGAGGCGAGGACGGGAACCGAACCCGTCTAAACGGCTTTGCAGGCCGTTTCCCCTCCTCTTGAATCATCTAGTTAGGCGATCACCACACTTTCAGCCTCTTGAGCTCGGTCAAAAACAGCTTCCACCAATCGTTTGGCGGGGACCGTCTCCGCCTAGCCCCCCGACGAATGACACAAAAATTGACTCCTTTACCCATGCGCCTACCCACGCGCAGCTACAACACTTCTTAAACCATATAAATTCATTATGACGCGGTCGCCTACCCGGCGGCTGGATGACGCTTGAAGGTGTGCGCCCATGACTCCGCACATACCTGCGAGGTGCCCTAATCCATCGCTCGCCACTCGTTCAAGGAAAACCGTTGCTGGACGACGGTTGCGTAATAGGATGTAACCGTATTTAAATCGAACTTTGGGGCCAATCTAAAACGAATAAACGAGATCGCCAACACTGCACTAATTCTACCTAGCATGCGAAATTCTTTAATATCATTCTCTGAAAAATTTTCGAATGATGCAACTTCACTGCTCTCTGACTCGAGAACTTGTCGCCCAAGGACCATGCATATCTTGGAGTGCAATTCAAAACTCAACTTCGCAAAATCCATTTTACTCTCGCGAATAACTTCAATAAAAGAACGTCCTACATCAAAAGTAGATGTTCGTTCGCGCCGCCTATGGAGATAGCACGCCGGCAACAGCGGTGACTACACAACGGCTGGGCTAGCCGTTGTGCTGTCAGAAAAATCAGCAGGTTACGGTCGATAAAATCTTCGAGGCGCCTGCTCCTTCGAATACAATCGGCAGCGATCGGCCACAAGCGGAGCTTGGTTCTCATTTTACTCATGCGGCTTCCAGCCTCTAATTACTAGTAGCGTTTCCCAATAGCGTTATGGCAACTAATATGTACGCAAGTTTTGCAAGGGTAGTCGCTGACATTGCAGTTTTCTGTGAATTCACTGACTCGGTGAAATTTTCTGTAAGAGTTCGAAATTCACTAGCGAAAAGCGCCAAATTTTTGCTGGAGAGGCCGCCTCTTCATGTCCGGGCCTGTTTCGACTCGGCAGCACAGACCCTGTACTTCCATATTCGGGCACGCAGTGCGGTTCACGCTATGCCACGGCGTTCTCATAAATCGCGCAAGACATCCTGCCATGGCACGGAACTCGGCAACTCCATGACAGATCCGTTTCGTAACCCAAGAAATGGCCCGTACCGGCAAGCGCGTTCTGGGCGCTATTTACTTCGCGCAAAACAGACTATCCCTTCGCCATCGAGACAGATCTTTTGCGATGGCCCTTCAATTGTCGCTTTCCAGAAGCCATTCCCTGCTCGCGGATCGGTTCCTTCCCAAATGATTCCAGAGAAAGAAATCGAACTTCCTGTCCCGTCTTCGTCTTGCCAATGCCCTCGAATTTCGTTGGTCTGCCTACCCGGCTCGCTGACTTTCAGGGAATAGTTACCATCACCTTGAACCGCCAGCGTGATTGACTTCCCTGCGGTATCAAGCAAATACGTGCCGACCGGGGTGATAGGTTGCTTCGAGCACCCCGTCACGGCCGCCACTAGGACCACCAGTATCATCAACCGTTTCATCGCTTCACCTCTTCGGTCAAAGAATAGGTCTGCCGCATGTTCCCGAACGGCGCTGCCGTCCCACGCTCCCAAGCAGGACCAATCCCATAAAGGAATGACTTCATGCTCGAATTGTTGCTGAGCTCGAACCTGATCTGCTCATCCCTTACAGGGAGGATGTCGATGCGATAACTACCAACAAATTGCTGCGTTGGATTCAACCCGGCGTACCATACATAGTCTGCGAGTCCAAATTCGCCTTTGCGCAACACCGGGGTCAGTCCCGGCAATCGTACTTCAGCCCGAACGCAACACCGGGGTCAGTCCCGGCAATCGTACTTCAGCCCGAACAACACCGGGGTCAGTCCCGGCAATCGTACTTCAGCCCGAATGGCAGCAGCAAATTGAAACCCCTACAGACAAAAAAATAGCCCACGCATCGGTGGGCTATTTTTATTCTGGAGGCGAGGACGGGAATCGAACCCGTCTAAACGGCTTTGCAGGCCGCTGCATAACCTCTTTGCTACCTCGCCAGAGGACTTGCGCTACTCCTTGCGGAGTAAAAAAAAGGAAGCCAGGCTTCCCTTTTGAATTCTGGAGCGGGAGAAGAGTCTCGAACTCTCGACCTCAACCTTGGCAAGGTTGCGCTCTACCAACTGAGCTACTCCCGCATTGGAGCCTTACATTTTTACCACTTTTGCCTGCCCAGATAATCTGGAGCGGGAGAAGAGTCTCGAACTCTCGACCTCAACCTTGGCAAGGTTGCGCTCTACCAACTGAGCTACTCCCGCATTTTGCAAGACAACGATTATCGCAGAAACCGACCAGCATTCCAAGGATAACCTACGACATGCTCCAAATTTCTGGAGCGGGAGAAGAGTCTCGAACTCTCGACCTCAACCTTGGCAAGGTTGCGCTCTACCAACTGAGCTACTCCCGCGTCGTCACAACAGGCAGGCATTATAGACGATCTGAGCGGCTTGTCAAGGTAAGGGGCCCTGACAATTTCACAAAGTATCGCCGGCCTTCTCTTTGATCAGCGGCCAGGCCAGGCGCATGTAATAAAACATGGACCATACCGTCAACACGGCTGCCAGAATCATCAGGTAGTCGCCCAAACGGCGCGTGTGGAACACGCCAAACAGCCAGTTATCGAACAGCAGCATGGGGATGGCGCTCATTTGCGCCGCCGTCTTGATTTTGCCGATCGAGCTGACCGCCACCGAACGCGAAGCGCCGATCTGGGCCATCCATTCGCGCAGCGCGGAGATGGTGATCTCGCGCCCAATGATGATGAACGCGATGAAGTAGTCGACCCGCTGCAAATGCACCAGCACCAGCAGCGCGCCAGCGACCATCAGCTTGTCGGCAACGGGATCGAGAAACGCGCCAAAGGCAGAGGTCTGATTCCAGCGCCGCGCCAGAAAGCCATCGAACCAGTCGGTGATGGCGGCGACCACAAACACAATCGTGGCGGCCAGGTCCTGGTCATGCCGCGGCAGCCAGTGGATCGGCAGGTAGTACACGCCCACCACCAGGGGAATCAGGGCAACACGCAACCAGGTCAGAAGAATCGGGATATTAAAAGGCATAAAGGCGCGGACTTGGTTAAGCGTTATGGATACATGCGCCGCTAGTCTACCTTGCTAATGCATATTGCACCAGTTCGCCAGAGTTAATGCAGCTGGCGGTAGATCTCTTCGGCCAGCGCGGTGGAGATGCCTTCCACCGACATCAAGTCTTCCACACTGGCGTCGACCACGCCGCGCAAGCCGCCAAAGCGGGCCAGCAGCTTTTGCCGGCGCTTGGCGCCGATACCTTCGATCTCTTCCAGGCGCGAGGTCTGGCGCGTCTTGGCCCGTTTGGCGCGCATGCCGGTAATGGCAAAGCGGTGTGCCTCGTCGCGAATCAGTGCCACCAGCATCAGCGCGGCCGACTCCTTGCCCAGCTCCTGGGCCGGGCGGCCGTCGACAAACAGCAGCGTCTCGAGCCCGACCCGGCGCCCCTCCCCTTTGGCCACGCCCACGATCAGGCTGATATCGAGACCGAGTTCGGCAAACACCTGGCGCGCCATTTCAATCTGGCCTTTGCCGCCGTCGATCAGCACCACGTCGGGCATGACGCCATCGCCGCCGGCGACTTTCTCGTAGCGGCGCATCAGCACCTGGCGCATGGCGGCGTAATCGTCGCCCGGCGTGATGCCGTTGATGTTGTAGCGCCGGTATTCGCCGTTCTGCATGGCGTGGTGATGGAACACCACGCACGACGCTTGCGTCGCTTCGCCCTGGGTGTGGCTGATGTCGAAGCATTCCACGCGCAGCGTGTCCAGGTCTTCCGATTCGATCGACAAGGCCTCGGCCAGGGCGCGCGTGCGCGACTGCTGCGAGCCTTGTTCGGACAGCAGGCGCGCCAGCGAGATTTCGGCGCCCTTGAGCGCCATTTCCAGCCACTGGCGGCGCTGCCCCTGCGGCTGGAAGATCAGGTTGATGCGGTGCCCGCACTGCTCGGTCAGTGCCAGCATCAGGGCTGGCTGGTCGAATTCGATATTCAGAATCAGGGTGCCGGGCACGAACTTTTCGCTGTAATGCTGCGCCAGGAAGGCGGCCAGCACTTCCACCTCGATGGATGCCTCGGCAAACACCTGGGCGTCGCTGACCTGGGTTGGGAAATAGGCGCGGTCGCCCAGGTGGCGCCCGCCGCGCACCATGGCCAGGTTGACGCAGGCACGCCCGCCCTGCACCACCACGGCAATGATGTCGACATCGGCGTCGCCACCGGTGTCCATGCTTTGCTGGTGCAGCACGCGCGAGAGCGACTGGATCTGGTTGCGCACCGCCGCAGCCTGCTCGAATTTGAGCTCGCCCGCGTAGGCGTGCATTTTCGCTTCCAGGTCGGCCATCACTTCGCTCTGGCGTCCGCGCAGGAACTTGGCCGCGTTGTCCACGTCGACCTTGTAGTCTTCTTTGCTGACCAGGTCCACGCAAGGTGCGCTGCAGCGCCCGATCTGGTGCAGCAGACAGGGCCGGGTGCGGTTGGAAAACACGCTGTCTTCGCAGGTGCGCAGCATGAATACTTTTTGCAGGATCTGGATCGATTCCTTGACCGCCCAGGCGCTGGGGAAAGGGCCGAAGTACTGGCTTTTTTTATCGACCGCGCCCCGGTAGTACGCCATGCGCGGCACGTCCTGGCCCGTGATCTTCAGATAGGGATACGATTTATCGTCGCGGAACAGGATGTTGAAACGCGGCTTGAGCGTCTTGATCAGGTTACTTTCCAGGATCAGCGCTTCGGCCTCGCTGTGCGTGACCGTGGTCTCCAGGCGCGCGATGCGTTCGACCATCATGGCGATGCGCGGGCTGGATAAATTCTTCTGGAAGTAGCTCGACACGCGCTTTTTCAAGTCGCGCGCCTTGCCCACGTACAGCAGCGCGTCCTGCGCGTCGAAATAGCGGTACACGCCCGGCAGACCGGGCAGCTTGGCCACGGTGGCCAGCACCTGGGCACGGGCATCCGCACTGGCCCCGGCGCTGACGAGTTCTGCGTTGCTGTCTGTCCCTTCGCTCATACCCTTATACCTCTTGCGTCACAATCACGAAGGCAACGCCATAGTCAGCTTCATCGCTGATGCTTACCTGCGCACTGAGTTTATTGTCGCGCATGAACGCGTCCAGCGCACCGCTGCACACGATCTGCGGCTGACCGCTGGGCGCATTCAAGGTCTGCGCGCTGTGCCAGCGCATGGGCAGGCGCAGCCCCAGGCCGATCGCTTTGGAAAACGCTTCTTTGGCCGAGAAGCGCGTGGCCAGATAGCGCATGGCGCGCGCCTCGTTGAGCGCACGCCGCTCCTTGAACGTACACAGTTCATCGGGCCCGAGGATTTTGGCGGCAAAGCGCTCGCCGCTGCGCGCCAGCGCCGCCTGAATCCGCGAGATCTGCACGATATCGGTGCCGATCCCATAAATCATGGGCGCGCGCCCAGGCGTGCCGCCACCATGATGGCCTTCATTTCGCGCACGGCGTTTTCGAAGCCGGCAAACACGGCGTGCGCCACAATGGCGTGGCCGATATTGAGCTCGCCGATGTCGGCGATGGCCGCCACTGCCTGCACATTGGTGTAGTGCAGACCGTGGCCGGCATTGACCTTCATGCCGCGTCCCACGCCAAAGCGGGCGCCGGCCCGGATCCGTTTCAGTTCTTGCGCCAGCGCGGCGCCTTCGGCCTCGGCGTAGCGGCCCGTATGCAGTTCGATCACGGGTGCACCCACGTCGGCCGCGGCCCCAATCTGGGCTTCATCGGCGTCGATGAACAGGCTCACGCGGATGCCTTCGGCCTGCAGCTGGCGCACGGCCTTTTCCACTTCCTTGTAGTAGCGGATCACGTCCAGGCCGCCTTCGGTGGTGACTTCCTCGCGCCGCTCGGGCACCAGGCACACGTCCTGCGGTTTGACCGCGCAGGCGAAGTCGATCATCTCCTGAGTCACGGCCGCTTCCAGGTTCATGCGCGTCATCAGTTGCGGACGCAGCGCCAGCACGTCGGCATCCTTGATGTGGCGCCGGTCTTCGCGCAGGTGCAGGGTAATCACATCGGCGCCGGCCTGCTCGGCCAGCAGCGCGGCGCGAATCGGGTCCGGGTACACGGTGCCGCGCGCATTGCGCAAGGTCGCCACGTGGTCGATGTTAACGCCCAGGTCAATGACAGGGCCGTTCGGTTGCAGGAAGCTCATGGGGCGATTCTTTCGTTTATAACTGCATCAGGTCGATCAGGATCTGGCGCGTGTTCAGCGGCGCGCCGCCGAGTTGGTGGGCCAGCAGAAAACGCATCAGCTGCTTGCTCTGGGCGACGGTGGCAGGGTCGGCGTAATCTTCGCGCTCGACATCCTGCAATGTTTTGCCACTGACCACGGGCCACTGGTCGGCAGCGCGGACCAGGCGCGGGCCGCGTTCCGGATCGACCACGTAGTCCACATTGGGGTCGACCGGCGCACGTGTGCTGGTGCAGCGCGTCAGGTCGGCCGCCACCCCTGTTTCCTTAAGTAAGGCCCGTTCGAATTTTCTCAAGACGATGGGGGCCGGTTCCTGGTGGGCCAGCTGGTTCAGGGTCGAGACGTAATGGTCAAACAAGGCGGGATGGGGATCGTCGCGCGCCAGCAGCTTGACCAGCAACTCGTTGAGGTAAAAGCCGCACAGTAGCGCAGTCTTTTCCAGTGGCAGCATGCCACCCACCCATTCCGCGTCGATCATGGTGCGCAGTTCGGCTTTGCCGCTCCACGACGCCTGCAGGGGCTGGAAGGTTTGCAGCACGCCGCGCAGCTGCGAATGGGGCCGCTTGGCGCCCTTGGCCACCAGGCCAACGCGGCCGTGATCGCGCGTGAACATGTCCACGATCAGGCTGGTTTCCTTGTAGGGGTAGCTGTGCAGCACGAAGGCGGGCTGGCCCGTCACGCGGCCCGTGGGGCCGTTGGCACGTTGCGGCGCGCGGGGGCGCCGGGGCGGCGGCGCGACAGGCGCCGCAGAGGCCGGGTCTGCTTCGAGCTTGCTCATGCGCTCGGCGCTCTCCTGCCGCGCTTACTCGTAGCCGTAGGCGCGCAGGCCGGCTTCGTTGTCAGCCCAGCCGGACTTGACCTTGACCCAGATTTCCAGGTACACGGGGCCGCCAAACAGCTTTTCCATGTCCAGCCGCGACTGGGTCGACACTTCTTTCAAACGTGCCCCCTTGTTGCCGATGACCATGGACTTGTGGGTATCGCGCTCGACCAGAATGGCCGCGAAAATGCGGCGCAGATCGCCTTCCTGCTCGAATTGCTCGATCAGCACCGTGCTGGTATAGGGCAGTTCGTCGCCCACCAGGCGGAACAGTTTCTCGCGCACGATTTCCGAGGCCAGGAATTTTTCGCTGCGGTCGGTAATGTCGTCCGGACCAAACACGGCCTCGTTTTCCGGCAGGAAGCGCTTGATCTCGCCTTGCAGGGCGTCAAGCTGGAAGCGCAGCTTGGCTGACACCGGCACGATCGCTGCGAAGTTATGCTTGCTCGACACTTCTTGCGCGAACGGCATCAGCGCCGCCTTGTCTTTCACGCGGTCTGATTTGTTGATGACCAGTACCACCGGCACGTCGCTGGGCAGCAGATCGACCACTTGCTGGTCGGCCGGACCGAAGGTACCGGCCTCGACCAGAAACAAGATCACATCGGCAGAAATGAGGGTATTTGTGACGGTCTTGTTGAGCGTCTTGTTCAGTGCATTCGAATGGCGCGTCTGAAATCCCGGCGTGTCCACGTAAATGAACTGGGCGTCGTCCAGGGTTTGAATGCCGGTGATGCGGTGGCGCGTGGTCTGTGCCTTACGCGACGTAATCGACACCTTGGCGCCGATCAGCTGGTTCATCAGGGTCGACTTGCCCACGTTGGGGCGGCCGACGATGGCGATGTAGCCACAGCGGAAAGGGTCTTGGGTGGTGGCGGTATTCATGCGGACTTCGTTTCAGGTTGCGTTTGTTTGGGGGCCTTGGTGTCGGCCGGCTTGCTTGCGGCGACCGGCGCGGCAAGCGCGACGGCGCCCTCGCCTTCGCCATCGCCGTCACTCTGGATGGTGGCGATGCCGGCCAGCTTGAGCTGGGCCGCGCGCGGCTTGGTCTTGCGGCTGGCGCCCGGTGTCTTGACCAGCGCCTGCTGGGCGACCTCAAGGGCCAGCTTGGCCGCAGCCTGTTCGCCGGCACGGCGGCTGCCGCCGCGGCCGTAGACCTGGATGCCCAGCTTGGGCACCAGGCATTCGATCTCGAATTCCTGGCTGTGCGCGGCGCCATGGGTGGCCACCACGTTGTAGGTCGGCAGCGAGATTTTTTTGCTCTGCAAAAATTCCTGCAGCAGCGTCTTGGCATCCTTGCCCAGTGTGCGCGGGTCAACCGAGTCAAGGATGGGAATGTAGAAGGCGCGGATCACGTCGCGCGCGGCATTGAAGCCCGCGTCAAGAAAGATTGCGCCCAGCAAGGCTTCCAGCGTGTCCGCCAGAATCGACGGGCGCCGGAAGCCCCCGGATTTGAGCTCGCCTTCGCCCAGACGCAAAAACTGCGACAGTTCCAGTTTCTGGGCGATTTCGTACAGGGATTGCTGCTTGACCAGGTTGGCGCGCAGCCGCGACAGGTCGCCCTCGTCAATGGCGGCAAACCGTTCGTACAGCACCGATGCCACCACACAGTTCAGAATCGAATCGCCCAAAAACTCCAGGCGCTCGTTGTGCAGACTGCTGTGGCTACGGTGCGTCAAGGCTTGCTGCAACAGGCCAGCATCCTGGAACGTGTAACCTAAGCGAGACTGCAATAACTGAAGATTCATTGTCGTGGTTGCGGGCTGCACAGCCTGTCAGGGTTGTTCGGGCGTTTTCGGGGCTGGCATTTTGCCGCTTGGGTCGGTCGTGGCCATCCAGCGCACGCCCAGGTAGACATTGGTAAACAGGTCGATCTTGGTTTCGTAGTCGAACGCCGCTTCCGTCTGTCCATTGACCTTGTAAATGATGATGTCGCTGCCGCTGATCGACTTGATGCCGTTGATGTCGGCCGTTTTGTCAAAGGCGTAACGCTGCACTTGCGGGGTGCCGTCGCTATGCTTGACGCTCTGGATCGCATTTTTCGCTGCGCGGTATTCCAGGACATACGGGAATACCTTCATGGCGAACAGGCCGACGAAGAGAATCAGGCCCAGGCTGACCACCAGGCCGGTAATCGTGATGCCGCGCTGGGACTGCAGAGAAACTGGTTTGGTGCTGTACATAGTATGTCCTTTAGGTCTTAGTCAATGCCACCAATACGCTTGGGGTTCCCCAGGTTCATCCAGACAAAGAATGCCTTGCCGACGATATTCTTATCGGGAACGAATCCCCAATAGCGGCTGTCCTGACTGTTGTCCCGGTTATCCCCCATCATAAAGTAATTGCCCGCAGGTACGGTACAGGTAAATTTTTCTTCTAAGAAAGTGCACGCCTCGTGGCCAGGGAAATTTTCCACCGATGCGCGGTTGAAGATGGGCCGCTCATCCCAGTTCAGGATCCGGTGTTTCTTCTCTGGCAAGTTTTCCACAAATTGCTTGTGATAGGAAAAGCCCCCTTCATCGTCCAGGTAGTCATCCATTGGTGTGTACGTAATGACATTCCCATTGACCGTCAGGCGTTTGTTTTCATACACGATTTTATCACCTGGCACCCCGATCACGCGCTTGATGTAATCCTGGCTCATATCTTTTGGATATTTGAAGACCATCACGTCGCCCCGCTTGGGATCGTTCACCTCAATGATTTTCTCGTTGAGAATCGGCAAACGAATGCCATAGGTGTATTTATTCACCAGGATCAGGTCGCCTACCAGCAGGGTCGGCACCATCGATGAGGTCGGAATCTTGAATGGCTCGTACAGGAAGGAGCGCAAGATGAAGACCAGGGCAATGACGGGGAAGAAGCTGCCCGAATACTCGATCCACACCGGCTGGCGCAGGATGCGCTGCTCGAGCTCGCTGCGCGCATGCACATTGCTGTCCGGCTTGACGCCGTCAGCGACCAGGCGCGCGCTGCGCTGGTCAAATTCGGCCAGCGCGCTGTCGGCCAGGCGGCGCCGCTGCTTGGCCAGCACAAACACGTCGAGACACCAGATGATCCCGGTCAGGACCATCAGGACAAACAGAATCAGGGCAAAGTTGCTTAAGATTGCTTGCACGGTTATTTATCGTCCACTTGTAAGATTGCCAGGAATGCTTCTTGGGGGATCTCGACCGAGCCCACTTGTTTCATGCGCTTTTTGCCGGCTTTTTGCTTTTCCAGCAGTTTCTTTTTACGGCTGATGTCGCCGCCATAGCACTTGGCCAGCACGTTCTTGCGCAAGGCTTTCACGTTTTCACGCGAAATCACGGTCGCGCCAATGGCGGCCTGAATGGCCACATCGAACATCTGGCGCGGGATCAGTTCACGCATCTTGGCCGCCACCTGGCGCCCGCGATACTGGCTGTTGGCACGGTGCACGATGATGGCCAGCGCATCGACTTTTTCGCTGTTGATCAGCATGTCGACCTTGACCACATCCGAGGCACGGTTTTCCTTGAACTCGTAATCCATCGAGGCATACCCGCGCGAAGTGGACTTGAGCTTGTCGAAGAAGTCGAGCACGATCTCGGCCATTGGCATTTCGTACACCAGCTTGACCTGGCGTCCGTGGTAACTCATGTCCATCTGCACGCCGCGCTTGCCAATACACAGGGTAATGACGGAACCGACATACTCTTGCGGCATGTACAGGTTGACGTTGACGATGGGTTCGCGCACTTCCTCGATCTTGGACGGGTCGGGCATCTTGGACGGATTATCCACCCGCACCATGGAGCCGTCGCGCATGATCACTTCGTACACCACGGTCGGCGCGGTGGTGATCAGGTCCATGTCGAATTCGCGCTCCAGGCGCTCCTGCACGATTTCCATGTGCAGCAGGCCAAGGAAGCCGCAGCGGAAGCCAAAGCCCAGCGCCTGCGACACTTCCGGCTCGTACATCAGGGCCGCGTCGTTCAGTTTCAATTTTTCCAGCGAATCGCGCAGCGCATCGTACTGGTGCGAGTCAGTCGGGAACAGGCCGGCAAACACTTGCGGCTGCACTTCCTTGAAGCCCGGCAGCGGCGCTGCAGCAGGCTTGAGGGCGTGGGTGACAGTGTCGCCCACCTTGGCGGCCTTGAGTTCCTTGATGCCGGCAATCACAAAGCCCACCTGGCCGGCGGAAATTTGCGGCAGCGACTGCGATTTCGGGCTGAACACGCCCACCGATTCGACCAGCTGGGTCGATTCGGTGGCCATGAGCATGA
This sequence comes from Massilia sp. CF038, assembly GCF_900129765.1. Taxonomy (GTDB): domain Bacteria; phylum Pseudomonadota; class Gammaproteobacteria; order Burkholderiales; family Burkholderiaceae_D; genus Telluria_A. Next base: position 1,334,232 of record NZ_FQWU01000001.1, on the reverse strand, counting down.
TTTTTTCTTTGGGCTTGAGGGTGCCGTTGATCACGCGCACCAGCATGACCACGCCCACGTAATTGTCGAACCAGGAGTCGACAATCAGCGCCTGCAGCGGCGCGTCCGGATCGCCCTTCGGCGGTGGCACCTTGGCAATGAGCGACTCCAGCACGTCTTCCACACCCAGGCCGCTCTTGGCCGAGCACTTGACGGCGTCGGTCGCATCGATCCCGATCACGTCTTCGATTTCGGCAATGGCGTTGGCCGGATCGGCGTGCGGCAAGTCGATCTTGTTCAGTACCGGCACCACTTCCACGCCCAGATCAAGCGCGGTGTAGCAGTTGGCCACGGTCTGCGCTTCCACCCCTTGCGAGGCGTCGACCACCAGCAGCGCGCCTTCGCAGGCGGACAGCGAACGCGACACTTCATAGCTGAAGTCGACGTGGCCCGGGGTGTCGATCAGGTTCAGGTTGTACACCTGGCCATCGCGCGCCTTGTAGTGCAATGCCGCCGTCTGGGCCTTGATCGTAATGCCGCGTTCCTTTTCCAGGTCCATCGAGTCGAGCACCTGCGCTTCCATGTCGCGGTCGGACAGGCCGCCGCAAATCTGGATGATACGGTCGGCCAGTGTCGATTTACCGTGATCGATGTGGGCGATGATGGAGAAATTACGTATGTTGTTCATTAAAGCAATTCAAAACCAAGGTGGAGGGACGACATTCGGGCCGGGCCCGGCTCCGCGGCAAGGCGCGGGCCATACGAAAAAAGCGCTCCAAGGGGGGCATCCAATCCCCAGGCGAGCGCCTTATCAAGAAGGAGAAACTGCGTGAATAAAACAGAAGCTTTTCCGACCCCGCATTTTACCGGATTTCGGGGTAGAAAGCCCGGTTTATGCGGAATCCGGCCAAAACATTGCTAATTAGACACAGGCTGCGTACCCACGTAGGCCCGCACGGCCCCTTCGTCGAGGAAATAGTGGCACAGCTCGGGCTGGCCCAGGTCGCCAAACAGGACTGGCACCAGTTCATCGAAGCGCGCCACCAGAGCGGGATCGGCATCCACGTCGACCACGTCGACAGTGAAGCGCAAGGTGGCAGTTTGCAAGGCCAGCAAGGCGGCCAGCATGTCGTCGCACAGATGGCAGTAGCTGCGCGAATAGAGGGTAAAGTGCATCGGTGGCATGGTCGGGTGAACGAGCTGGCAGCCGGGCGTGTCCCGGCTGCCAGGTGGAACTTACTTGCGTGGACGAATCACGACATAGCGCGTGGTCTCGTCACGGCGCACCAGGAGCGCGACCGTTTTGCTCGCTTCCAGGCGGCTGATCAGGGCATTGAACTGCTTGGCATCCTTCACCTCGGCCGTGTTCAGCTGCAAGATCACATCGCCTTCCTGCAAGCCAGCCCGTGCGGCCGCGCCCTCGCTGGCCTCAACCAGCACCCCGCCCTTGACGCCGAGCTCCTCGCGCTGCGCTTCGGTCAGATCGCTGACCTTCAGGCCGATGGCATTGGCCGCCTGTTCCGGCTTGGGCGCCTTGGGCGCGTCGGACTTGTCCTTGCCCTTGGCTTGCCCGTCAAGGTCGCTGACCTTGACAGCCAGGTCTTGCTGGGCGCCGCGGCGCCACAGCGTGACCGTGCCAGTGCTGCCTATCGGCAGACTGCCCACCAGGCGCTGCAGATCGCCATTTTTTTCGATGGCCTTGCCATTGAACTTGAGGATGATGTCGCCCACCTTGATGCCAGCCTTGTCGGCCGGACCGCCCGCCTCGACCCGCACCACTTCCAGTCCGCGCGCCTGGCCCAGGCCCAGCGATTCGGCCAGGTCCTTGCCGATTTCGAGAATCTGCACGCCGATCCGGCCCCGTGTCACCTTGCCGCTCTGCTTGAGCTGCTCGGACACGCGCATGGCTTCGTCGATGGGCACCGCGAAGGAAATGCCGTTATAGCCGCCCGACAAGGTGGCAATCTGCGAATTGATGCCAATGACCTTGCCGTACATATTGATCAGGGGGCCGCCGGAGTTGCCGGGATTGACGGCCACATCGCTCTGGATCATGGGCAGCAGGTCGCCCGTGTCGCGCGCCTTGGCGGAAATGATGCCGGCCGTGACGGTGTTCTCGAGGTTGAAGGGCGAGCCGATGGCGATCACCCACTCGCCCACCCGGATCTTGTCGGAGTCGCCAATCTGCAGGTGGGGCAGATTGCTGGCCTCCACCTTGAGCAGCGCCACGTCCGAGCGCGCGTCGGCGCCCAGTACCTTGGCCTTGAATTCGCGCCGGTCGGTCAGGGTGACCAGCACTTCATCGGCCCCTTCCACCACATGGGCATTGGTCAGCACATAGCCGTCGTTGGAAATAATGAAGCCGGAGCCCACGCCGCGCTGGACCTCTTCGTCCTGGGGCTGGCCGCGGCGCCCGCGTGGGGCTTGCGGCAGTGGAATGCCGAAACGGCGCTGAAAGAATTCCTGGATCTGCTCTTCGGTGGGGCCGCCCGGCGTGGGCTTGGCCTTGGCGCTGGTACGGATATTGACCACGCCGGGGCCGACTTTGTCGATGACGTCGGTAAAGTCCGGCAGACCGGTCACCAGCGGCGTGGCCACGGGCGCGGCATGCAGCGGCGCCTGCAGTGCAAGCAGACCGGCACTGGCCAGCACCATCGAGCAAAAGAACGTACGGCCTAAGCGAAAAGTCATGTCAGGGGATCCGGAAGTTGGTCTTGCGCTTATGGTAAGCCATATTGGCAAGACGCGGTGCCGCCCCCATGTTTTTTACCTTGGTCAATGCAATCAGGAGACCGACACAATGGCCGGCTTGGCAGCCGTGACGGCCAGGGCCTCGACACTGCCCTCATCGGCCCCGCTGGCGCTGCGCGGTGCCGCCGCCATGCCGGCTGCATCACCAGCATCGAGGCGGCGCTTGTCGGGTGCCGCTGCCGCTGCCGCGCGGGCCGCGCGCCGCAACGGTGGCGCCTCGCTCGCCAGGCGCGCCGCCAGGCGTTCGGCAAAGCCGTCGGACAGCTCGGCTGTGGCCTGGGCGCGCAGGACGTCGCCGATGCGGTGGTAGGTGTTCCATGCCTGCTGGCCGTCCGCTGATTGCAGGGCCGCCAGCGCCAGCTCGAGGTCGGCGCTGGAGAGCTCGCCGTCGCTGAGGGTGGAAATGTGTTCGCGAATCTTTTTGTGTGTGTCCATCGGGTGTTCCATCAGCGCAGGTGGAGGGCCAAATTTAACCGAGTGTTACGATCATCGCTACACCTAACGTCGCTTGTCAACCGGTAAGTCGAGCAAGGGTCTCAACTTCTCGGCAATGACCTCGCGCGCCCGGAAAATCCGGCTGCGCACCGTGCCAATGGGGCAGGCCATGACTTCAGATATTTCTTCGTAGCTCAAACCTTCAATTTCGCGCAGGACAATCGCCGTCCGCAGTTCCAGCGGCAGCGCTTCCATCGCGGCATTGACCGTAAAGGCGATCTGCTTGCTGGCCAACACCGACTCCGGGGTGTTTATGTCACGCAAGCTGTCCGCATCGTCAAACGCTTCGGCGCGCTCTGCATCGGCTTCGGTGGAAGTCGGGGCACGCCGGCCCTGTGTGACGAGAAAATTCTTTGCTGTATTAATTCCTATCCTGTACAGCCAGGTATAAAACGCCGAATCACCCCGGAAATGACGCAAGGCCCGGTATGCCTTGATAAATGTTTCTTGCACCACGTCCTCGGCTTCGGCCGGATCGTGCACCAGGCGCGATACCAGGCGCATCAAACGGCGCTGGTATTTTCCGACCAACAGGTCGAAGGCCTGGCGCTCGCCAGCCTGGACGCGTTCGACCAGCAATTGATCACACTCGCGTTCTGTTGTCACTGACCTGCCCTCTTGGCTGCAGCGCAGGGCATCCATAGTTCTTGGAGTTGGCCCCTTGCAATAAGTTCAAAATATTTTGTATTTCTTAAATTATTCATCCCGCAGGGCAATCGTTCTGATGGCAACGGCAAGCTGGCGAAACTGCGCAGGCGCCACGCTGTCGCGCAACACCAGCACCACCGTCAAGCCGCCCTGCTCGGCATTGCGCAGGACCAGCACCAGCAATGCCGGCCACACGGTGCAAGCGGCCAGTGTGTGCAGGACAGGCGCGCCGGCCATACCGTGTTGTACCAACAGGCGAATCGCGCCGGGTCCAGATATATCAATCCGGCTCGCGGTTGGGTGTTTGCCGCGCACAGAGCGCCACGCGGCCAGCAGACACAAGGCTGCGCTGACGCCGGGCAGGTGAAAGCGCGCCGCCTGCGGACCGGCCAGCAGGAAGGCGGCGGCCAGGCAGCAGGCAGCGTAGGAAGTGATCAGCAGACGCAACAGGCGCGACGGCTTGAGCACGGCGGACACCGCGATGGACATAGGGAATGAAATGGGCTACGGGCGCGCAGATGCATGCATCCGGCAATGCGGCACTGGCAGGGAGGCCAGCGCTCGATTGGCGCCCACTTCCTAAGACAGAAGCGGGCGCCTTTGGTTCACTCTGCTAGCGGCAGGATCAGGCTTTGCCGAAAATCAGGGTGCCATTCGTTCCGCCGAAGCCGAACGAATTCTTGACTGCCACGTCGATCTTCATGTCACGTGCCGTGTTGGCACAGAAATCCAGATCGCAGGCAGGGTCCTGGTTGAAGATGTTGATCGTCGGTGGCGACACCTGATGGTGCATCGCCAGCACGGTAAACACCGCTTCCAGGCCGCCGGCGCCACCGAGCAGGTGACCGGTCATCGACTTGGTCGAATTGACCACCAGCTTTTTCGCATGCTCACCGAAGGTCTTCTTGATGCCCTGCACTTCGGCCAGATCGCCCAGCGGGGTCGAGGTGCCGTGCGCATTGACGTAGTCGACCTGTTCCAGATTGACGCCGGCATTGTTCAGCGCCGACAGCATGCAGCGGCTGGCGCCACTGCCATCTTCCACTGGCGAGGTCATGTGGTAAGCGTCGGCACTCATGCCGAAACCGAGCAGCTCGGCATAGATCCTGGCGCCGCGCGCCTTGGCATGCTCGTACTCTTCCAGCACCATGACACCAGCGCCCTCGCCCAGCACGAAGCCGTCGCGGTCGCGGTCCCAGGGACGGGAGGCGGTGGCCGGATCATCGTTGCGCGACGACAGCGCGCGGGCCGAGGCAAAACCGCCCAGGCCGAGTGGCGAGATGGTCGCTTCGGCACCGCCGGCAATCATCACGTCCGCGTCGCCGTATTCGATCAGGCGGCCGGCCGCGCCAATGCTGTGCAGGCCGGTGGTGCAGGCCGTGACGATGGCCAGATTCGGTCCACGCAAGCCGTACTTGATCGACAAATTACCCGAGATCATGTTAATGATCGAGGCAGGCACGAAGAACGGCGAAATGCGGCGCGGGCCGCGCTTGCTGTAGTCCTCTTTGGTTTCTTCGATCAGCGGCAAGCCGCCAATGCCCGATCCCACGATGACGCCAATCCGGTCGGCATTTTCTTCGGTCACCACCAGACCCGAGTCCTGCAGGGCCTGGATCCCGGCAGCCATGCCAAAATGGATAAAGGTATCCATGTGGCGCGCTTCTTTGCCCGAGATGTAGTCTTCGATGTTGAAGCCTTTGACCTCGCCCGCGAAACGGGTCGAGAACGGCTCAGCGTCGAATTTGGTGATGTTGGCGATGCCCGACTTGCCGGCCAGGGCGGCGCTCCACGTCTCGGCAATCGTATTGCCAATTGGTGAAACAGCGCCGAGACCGGTGATGACGACACGACGGTTGCGTGAACGGCTCAAGCGATTCTCCCGAAAACTGTAAAAACTTAGGCCTTGACGTGCGCGGTCGCGTAGTCGATTGCCTGTTTCACGGTCGTGATTTTTTCTGCCTGTTCGTCCGGGATTTCCATTTCGAATTCGTCTTCCAGTGCCATCACCAGTTCGACGGTGTCGAGGGAATCTGCGCCGAGGTCGTCAACGAACGAGGATTCGATTTTGATGTCGACTTCTGCAACACCCAGTTGCTCAGCGACGATTTTTTTAACGCGTTGTTCGATATCCGACATGTTATGGCTCCATTGTGTGTGTTACGGAAAGTGCGCGCATTTTAGCAGGTTTGCGCGTTGAAAAACTATTTTCAGCGTGTGATGCAAATTCCACCGAACGTGCTGCTAACAGGTGATATTTGACCCTATTTTCGCTTCCTGGCGCGCACAAAAGCTGTTTAGGGCCAACGAAACTTAATTCATGTACATGCCGCCATTCACATGCAGTTCGGTGCCTGTGATGTAGGCTGCCTGCGGACCGGCCAGGAAAGCAACCGCGTAGGCAATATCTTCGGGCGCGCCAAGGCGGGCCAGCGGAATTTGCGTCAGCAAGGCGGCGTGCTGCTCGTCGCCCAGGGATTTGGTCATGTCAGTGTCAATGAAGCCTGGCGCCACGCAATTGACGGTGATATTGCGGCTGCCGATTTCCCGGGCCAGCGCGCGCGTCATGCCGGCCACGCCCGCTTTTGCCGCAGCGTAATTCATTTGGCCAGGATTGCCGGACGCCCCCACCACCGAAGTAATGTTAATGATACGCCCATGCTTGGCCTTCATCATACCGCGCAGGACGGCGCGCGAGAGTTTGCCCACGGCCGACAGATTGGTGGCGATGACGTTGTCCCATTCCTCGTCCTTCATGCGCATGGCCAGCTGGTCCTGGGTGATGCCGGCGTTATTGACCAGAATGGCCAGGCCGCCAAAGGTTTTCTGCACTTCCTCGACACAAGCGACGCAAGCGGCGCCGTCGGTGACATTGAGCACCAGGCCCTTGCCGCCAAACTCGGCCAGATAGCCACTGATGGCGGCAGCGCCTGCTTCGGTGGTGGCGGTGCCGACCACTTGCGCACCCTGGCGCGCCAGTTCCAGCGCGATGGCCTTGCCAATACCGCGCGAGGCGCCGGTCACGAGGGCGACTTGTTTTTCGAGATTCATTGCAGTCCTTTTGTTCAAACGTTCAGATGCTACGCCAATCAAGTGGCGCGCGGTTCAAGCCTGATTGAGCGTGCTCAATACGCGATCGAGCGCAGCCTGGTCAACCAGTGCTTCGCCTGCGAGACGCGGGTCAATCCGCTTGGCCATGCCGATCAATACCTTGCTGGGCGCACTTTCGATGATCTGGGTGGTGCCGCCTTCGGCGAGCTTTTGCATGGTTTCGACCCAGCGCACCGCACCGGCAGCCTGGCGCACCAGGGCATCCTTGATGGCAGCCGGATCGTTCAGGATAGCCACATCGACATTGTTGATCAAGTCGATCTGAGGCGCATGGAAACTCACGCCCTGCAGGTATTCCTGCAAGCGGTCCGAGGCTGGCTTGAGCAGCGAGGAATGGAACGGCGCCGATACCGCCAGCTTCATGGCGCGCTTGGCGCCTTTGGCCTTGGCCAGTTCGCAGGCGCGCTCGACCGCGGCAGTGTGGCCGGCAATCACAATCTGGGTGGGTTCATTGAAGTTGACTGCCTCGACCACACTGCCCGGCTCGGCGCTTGCTGCTTCCAGGCACAGCGCGCGCACATCGTCGGCCGCCAGACCCAGGATGACGGCCATGCCGCCCATGCCAACCGGCACGGCTTCCTGCATCACCTTGGCGCGAAAACGCACCAGCGGCACCGCATCCTTGAAGGCGATCACACCGGCAGCGACCAGGGCCGAATACTCGCCCACGCTGTGACCGGCAACCACCGGTGGCAGCGGGCCGCCGGCTGCAATCCAGGCCCGGTACACCGCCACCGACGCGGTCAGCATGATGGGCTGGGTGTTGGTGGTCAGGTCCATGTCCTCCTTGGGACCTTCGGCAATCAATTTACCCAGGTCAAAGCCGAGTGCCTCGTTGGCTTCGGCAATGGTCTGCTCGACCACGGCGTTGCCAGCGAAGCCGTTGAGCATGCCGATGGCTTGCGAGCCCTGACCGGGAAATACAAATGCGAACTGATTCATGCAAGTCTCCTTGTTCTATTTCTTTTCAACTTTGTCGTTTACATGCGGACGAGCACGGCGCCCCAGGTAAAGCCGCCGCCCACGCCTTCCATCATGACGTTGTCGCCCTTCTTGACGCGGCCGTCGCGCACGGCGATGTCCAGCGCCAGCGGAATCGATGCCGCCGAGGTATTGCCGTGCTGATCGACCGTGACCACCATCTTTTCCATCGGCAGGTCGAGTTTCTTGGCCGTGCTTTTCATGATGCGGATATTGGCCTGGTGCGGAATCAGCCAGTCGATGTCGGATGCCTGCATGCCAGCATGTTCCAGCGCCTCATTGGCAACCTGCTCCAGGACCGAAACAGCCAGCTTGAACACCGCCGGGCCATCCATGTACAGGAAGCCGCTGCCGGCAATCGCGCCACCGGCCAGGTTGCCCGGAATCGACAGAATATCGGCATGCCGGCCATCGGCATGCAGCTTGGTGGCCAGAATGCCCGGCTCGTCGGAGGCGCTCAGGATGATGGCGCCGGCGCCATCGCCAAACAGCACGCAGGTGGTGCGGTCTTCAAAATTGAGGATGCGGGAAAAGACTTCGGCGCCAATCACCATCACGTTCTTGTGGGCGCCCGCCTTGATGAAGGCGTCGGCCACCGAGACGGCATACACGAAGCCGCTGCACACGGCTTGCACGTCAAAGGCGGCGCTGTTGTTGTGCATGCCCAGCTTGCGCTGGACGATGCAGGCGGTGCTGGGGAAGCTGCCGTGGAAGTCGGGCGTGGAGCTGGCCACGATCACCAGGTCGATCTGATCGGCTTGCAGGCCAGCCATCTCGAGCGCCTTCTTGCCGGCGGCCACGGCCAGGTCGGACGATTGCTCGTCCAGCGCCGCGTAATGGCGCGCTTCGATCCCGCTGCGCGAGACGATCCACTCGTCCGAAGTTTCGATGCCCTTTGCTGCCAGCTGCGCCGTCAGATCGTCATTGGTCACACGCTGTTTGGGCAGATAGCTGCCGGTGCCGATAATTTTGCTGTACAAAGTCATTGCGAACCGTCCTACTAAGTTGGTGAGCCTGTCACTTCCGGGTCAGGCGTGCGCGGCATCAACTCGGCAATCTTGCTCGAAAGATGCTCTTGCACATTGTATTTAGCGGCATCGAAGGCGCGTTTGATCGCCCACTCGAAGGAGTACGAATCGGCCCCGCCATGGCTCTTGAACACGAGCCCGCGCAAACCAAGCAGGCTGGCGCCGTTGTAACGCGATGGGTTGAAGCGATTCGAGAAGTTCTTGAAAGCGCTGCGGGAAATCAAGGCGCCCAGCATGGTCAGCGGGGTGCGCTTGAATTCGGCGGTCAGGGCGCTCTTGACGAAGCGGCCCAGGCCTTCGACGGCCTTCAGCGTCACGTTGCCGACAAAGCCGTCGCACACGATGATGTCGGTGGTGCCCTTGAAGATATCGTTGCCTTCCACGTTGCCGTAGAAATTGAGCACGCCCGCTTCGTGGTCGGCACGCAGCAGTTCGCCGGTGGCCTTGACCACTTCATTGCCCTTGATTTCTTCGGTGCCCACGTTCAGCAGGCCGATGGTGGGACGCTCCTTGCCTTCCATGGCAGACACCAGCACCGAACCCATGATGGCGAACTGGTGCAGGTGATGCGGTTCGCAATCGACGTTCGCGCCCAAGTCCAGCATGTAGGTGGGGCCGTCGTTCTGGTTGGGCAAAATGGAACAGATGGCGGGACGGTCAACCCCGGCCATGGTCTTGAGCACGTAGCGCGAGACAGCCATCAGGGCGCCGGTGTTGCCGGCGGAAACGCAGGCCTGGGCCTTGCCATCCTTGACCAGCTCGATTGCCACGCGCATCGAGGAATCTTTTTTACGCCGCAAGGCGACTTCGATCGGGTCATCCATGGCCACGGTCTCGGACGCGTGCACGATGGACAGGCGCGGATGCTGATCGGCCTTGCATTTCTTAAGTTCGGCGAGCAAATCGTTTTCGAGACCGACGAGGATCAACTCGGCTTCGGGCACGCGATTGGCAAAAGCAATTGCCGCAGGAATGGTAACTGAGGGGCCGTGATCGCCGCCCATGCAGTCGATGGATATTTTAATTGTCATTTGGTGGGATTCTTACCGCGACTCGAACAAGATGCGGGGCGGCAGGATGCGCGCTGCGTGCGGGCGAAGGCCAGCCACAGTCTGCGACATGCGAAATGACGGTGTGCAAAGTTGAATTGCAGCCGGTAACAAAGAAAAAGCGGCGCGACGCAGTCGATTACGTTGCACCGCTTTCATCTTACTCAATGCAAGACGTCGATTACTCGTCGTTCTTGGTCTTGAGTACTTTACGACCACGGTAGAAACCGTTCGGGCTGATGTGGTGACGCAGATGCGTTTCACCGGTGGTTGGCTCGATACCCAGTTGCGGCGCGACCAGGAAGTCGTGCGAGCGGTGCATACCGCGCTTGGATGGGGACTTCTTATTCTGCTGAACTGCCATGATGACTCCTAATACATAAGTTCTAAAATTCTAACACATTCGACTGGCAAATAGATGCGAATCGAGTATCCCAGCGGCAAATACTTCTTACCGACATGTATAACGCTGTCTTACCTTCACTGCTCGATGCCATACTCGACTACTGCACGCGTTTGACACGTTCTTTTCGTACTGCAAATTCGGTATTACTTTTTCAAAACCGCAAAAGGCGATGGCTTCTCGCTCTTGAGCACGTCCAACAATTTGTTGTCCGGGCAAACCTCATGCTTCGGTACTTGCGGCAAGGCCAGCAGCGCCTCGTCCTCGATCAGGTCGCGGATGTCGCAGTTGCGGCTGCCGACAATCACGTCAATGCTTTCGTCGTCGAGAATCTCTTCGATCTCGTCGGCGTGTTCGTCATCCTTGCCAAGCATCAGCACGGTGGACGAATCCATTTCAAAAGCATACGGAGTCAGGCAACGCTGGCACACCAGTTGCACGGTGCCGGAGACCGACAGCGTGATTTGCGGATAGCCCTGCTTGCTGGTCGTGCCGTCGACGCTCCAGGCGATCTCGCCCGAATGGTCTGCACAATCCTTGTTTAACCGGCTCATTTCAGCGACAGGCGTGACGCCCTCGCGATGGCCGTTGCTTCGACAAAATTCAAAAGCGTCGATGACAAAAGCACTCATTTCAGGAATTTTCCCCGGAAAACCTGCGATAATAACAGGCTTATCGCTGTGGAGTCAAAGACTTACGGTGTTTTTTCATCTCAGGGCCGCAATGATACCAACTTCCCCGCCCCCGCGTCTGATTCTTGCATCAAGCTCCAGCTACCGCCGCGACCTGCTGGGCCGGCTGCAATTGCCGTTCGAGGTGATGGTGCCCGACCTCGACGAACGTCCCCTGCCCGCGGAAACCCCGGACGCCACCGCCCTGCGCCTGGCCCAGGCCAAGGCGGGCGCCGTGGCTGCGCGTGCCTCTGGCAGCGTGGTGATCGGGTCGGACCAGGTTGCCACGCTCGATGGCGCCCAGATCGGCAAACCAGGCAACCATGCCAATGCCCTGGCCCAGCTGCAAACCATGCGCGGGCGGCGCGTCATCTTTCACACGGCACTATGCTTGTGGGATAGCCGCACCAGCCCGCCCACGGTGCAATTGGAAAATATCCAGACCTTCGTGACCTTTCGCGACCTGCCCGATGCCGAACTGGACGCCTACTTGCGCATCGAGCAACCCTACGATTGCGCTGGCAGCGCCAAGAACGAAGGCTTGGGTATTGCCATCCTTGAACAAATCGACAGCACCGACCCTACTGCCTTGACCGGCCTGCCCCTGATTGCCCTGACCAGCATGCTGCGCCAGGCAGGTTTCAATTTCTTTCATTCATAAGAGTTTATGCCCGGTACCCTTTATCTGATTCCCAATACCTTGGGCAGCACCGACGCCGTTCCTGGCGCCTTGTCGCACATCATCCCCGAGCAAGTGCAAGCCATTACGGCCCAGCTTGATTACTTTGTTGCCGAAAATGCCAAGACCGCGCGCGGCTTTCTGAAGCTGATCGCGATCGGCCATCCGCTGGCGCGCCCGCTGCAGGAAATCGAGATTGCGGAGCTGAACGTGAATACCCCCGCCCAGGCACTGCAGGGCTTGCTCGAACCCTTGCTGGCCGGACGCGACGCCGGCCTGGTATCGGAAGCAGGCGTGCCGGCGGTGGCCGACCCCGGCGCCGACCTGGTCCGCCTGGCGCACCAGCATGGCATTCCGGTCCGGCCGCTGGTGGGACCCTCCTCGCTGCTGCTGGCCGTCATGGCAAGCGGCCTGAACGGGCAGAGCTTTGCCTTCAATGGTTACCTGCCCACGGACGCGGTCCAGCGCAGCAAGCGCATCAAGGAGCTGGAAGCCCGTTCGCGCACCGAAAAGCAAACCCAGCTGTTGATTGAGACGCCCTACCGCAACGGCGCCATGCTCGAAGCACTGGTGGGCGCCTGTCAGCCGGGTACGCTGATTTGCGTGGCGACCGATTTGAGCTTGCCCAGTGAAACCATCCGCACCCAGAACGGGGCAAGATGGAAGGCGCAGCTGGCCTCGGGCAAGGCGCCGGACTTCCACAAGAAGCCGACCGTGTTTTTACTGCTGGCTCAGGGTTGAGGCCTTAGCGGCGGCGGAACACGAGGTACCAGAAGCGATCGCCGCCATACAGCGCGCCCAGCGCGCAGCCCAGCGCCGTGCCCAGCACGATCAGCGTTGCCATGAACGGGTGAAACGGCCCGGCGCGCAACATGAATACCAATGCGACGACCAGACCCAGGAACGCGCCGCACACCAGGCGGATGATTTGCTCCCACTTGTCAACGTGATGGTCGTCGTGGATGTTCATGCGACTTCCTGGGCCATTTCGTTGACCCAGCTAAAGGCTTCCAGTTCGATCTCGCGCATTTCCTTGACCGACAGGCCAATCGCTTTCAGCGACTTGCCCAGCTGTGCGCCGCGCTTCGGGTTTTCGACCAGTTCGACGATCCTGAGCATCTCGCCCAGATGACCTTCGCGCTCGAGCAGCGCGGCCTTGACCTCGGGCGCCACCGCCACGCTGTCGAGAATGTCGGCCATCGACATCGAGAACAGCGCATCCATCAGCGACATGATGCCAACCGTGAAGCCGGCCTCGGCGCACGGCCCCTGCATGTTCTGCATGCGGCGCGCCATCAATTCCATCAGCTTGCCGCGCGTGGTGGCCATTTGCAGCAGCGGCGAATTGAACTCGACCTGGACGCCCGGTGTGGCATACAGCAAAATCTGCAGCCAGCGCTGCAACTGGTCGCGCCCCAGCACCACCAGCGCTTCGGATAGCGAATCGATGTGACGGCGCGCGCCTGCTGCTGGTGTGTTGACCAGGCGCAGCAGGTTCAGGCTGATGAGCGGATCGCGCTTGACCGACATGGCAATCTCGCGGTTGTCCGCTTCGCTGCGCAGCAATTGCAGCAGGTTCAGAATAACCAGCTCGGAAGGGGCAATTTTCTTGCCGCTCAGGATAGCCGGACGGGCAAAGTAATAGCCCTGGAAATACTCGAAACCCAGTGCCATGCAGGTGTCGAATTCGTCCACGGTCTCAACTTTTTCAGCCAGCAGCTTTTTGCCCAGGCCGTGGAACGACGCCACCAGCGGCGCCAACGCACCGGGCTGCACTGCCTGCACATCGATCTTGATGATATCGACCAGGGAAGTGAGCCTGCGCACGTCCTCCGATTGGGCCACCACATCGTCCAGCGCGAACTTGAAGCCAAACGACTTGAGTTCGGTCACGCGGGCAATCAGCTCGGGCGTGGCGTTGACGGTTTCCAGGATTTCCAGAATCACCTTGTCATGCGGAAGAAAACGCACGAAGTCGCTCATCAGGACGATATCGTCCACGTTCACGAAGGCCAGGCGCTCGCCCACCACGCGCTGCATGCCCAGTTGCGAGGCGTGCGAAATCACCGCGGCTGTGGCGGCGGCGTGATCGACCACATTGGCCTCGGGTGCGTCTGCGCTACGGAACAAGAGCTCATAGGCAACCAGTCGCTGGTTGCGTCCCAGAATCGGTTGACGGGCAAGGAAAAAGTCGTCAGTCGGCAGCGTGACTTCGCTAACTACTTCTGTGAGCATGAAAAACGATCCTGAAACGTGCTGTAACTATTCGGTAAATGCATGATCAAGGACGGCGTGGACCGGTCTTGCCGGTGCCGGCTGCGCGCGTGGTACCTGGCCGCGCACTGCGTCCGCTCGTGCCTGCTGCGGGGCGCGGACCTGCCGCGGCTGGCGTACCGGCCGGTGCCTGGCCTGGCAGACGCAAGCTGCCGGTACCCGAGGTGGGGCTGGCACGGCGGGCATTACCGACCGGCATACGCGGCGCACCATTGACAGCGCGCGCGCCAGCTGCGCCGGTGACCTGGGTACCTTTTTCAATCACGAAGGTCGCGCCCGCATCCTTGCCCAGCACCTGGACCAGATACGGCATGACCTGGCGCAGCAGCGGTTCCAGCGTGTATGGCGGATTGAGAATGAACATGCCGCTGCTGTGCAAGCCAAAGCCATCCGGCCCAGGGGTGGTGATGGTCAGGGTGACGTTAAGCCACTCCTTCGCTGGCAAGCGCTTGAGCTTGTCGGCAAACTGGCGCGATTCCATGCGCTGAAGCACCGGATACCAGACTGCATACATGCCAGCCGGGAAACGGCCCAGCGCTTCATCGAGCGCGTCGCGCACCTTGCGGTAATCCTGCTTGTCCTCGTACGGTGGGTCGATCAGCACCAGCGCGCGCCGCGATGGCGGCGGCAGCAAGGTTTTCAGCGCATGAAAGCCATCGCCACGCTCGATCAGAACACGACGGCCGCGCGTGCTGGCGCGCTGGCCCTGCTCGGCCGCGTGCGCTTCCACCTTGCGGAAGTTGTCCGCCAAAATCTTGCTGTCGGCCGGGTGCAGTTCGAACAGACGCAGACGGTCTTGCTCGCGCGCCACCTTGTCGGCCACGTAAGGCGAGCCGGGGTAATAACGCATCTTGCCACTCGGATTCATTTCCTTGACCAGGGCCAGGTACTGCTCCAGACCCTTGGGCAAGTCCTTACGCTCCCACAGGGGACCGATACCGGTCTCGTATTCGGCGTTTTTGGAGGCATAACCGCCATCGAGCGCATACACGCCGGCGCCGGAGTGGGTATCGATATAAGTGTAGGCCGTGTCCTTCTGGTTCATGTACTCGAGCAACTGAATTTGCACGAAATGCTTGAGGACGTCGGCGTGATTGCCCGCGTGAAAGGCGTGGCGATAGCTCAACATAAGGGAATTCCAATGAAATAAGGTGATGACAGCGTTATAACCATCATTATCCACTAGTTCCGCGGAACGGACGTAAAAAAGCCGTGCCTGGCTTATGGCCGGCACGGCTTTCAGGGGATAACGTAAATACTATTTACGCAACCTTCTTCTCGTCGAAGAATTGCGCATCTTCGGTCGAACCATGGAGTGCTGTGGTTGAACTTTGATGCTGCTGAATGGTCTGGGTGACCGAATCGAAGTAGCCCGTACCAACTTCACGCTGGTGCTTGACGGCTGTGAATCCTTTGCTGGCAGCGGCAAATTCGGCTTCCTGGAGTTCCACGAAGGCGGACATCTGGCGCCGCGCATAGCCATGGGCCAGGTTGAACATGCCGTAATTCAAGGCGTGGAAGCCGGCCAGGGTAATAAATTGGAATTTGTAACCCATGGCCCCCAATTCCTTCTGGAATTTAGCGATGGTGGCGTCATCCAGGTTCTTTTTCCAGTTAAACGACGGCGAGCAGTTGTAAGCGAGCATTTTGCCGGGGAACTTGGCGTGGACGGCTTCGGCAAAGCGTTTGGCAAACGCGAGGTCCGGTTTGCCGGTTTCGCACCAGACCAGATCGGCAAACGGCGCGTAGGCCACGGCCCGGGCAATCGCTTGTTCGATGCCGGGATGCACCTTGTAGAAGCCCTCCACGGTGCGTTCGCCCGTGCAAAACGGGCGGTCGTTCTCGTCCACATCGGAAGTCAGCAAGTCGGCCGCTTCGGCGTCAGTGCGGGCAATGACCAGGGTCGGGGTGCCCATCACATCGGCTGCCAGGCGCGCCGCGGTCAGCTTTTCCACTGCTTCGCGCGTCGGAACCAGCACCTTGCCACCCATGTGGCCGCATTTCTTCACCGATGCCAGCTGGTCTTCAAAGTGCACGCCCGCCGCGCCCGCATCAATCATGGACTTCATCAATTCATAGGCATTGAGGACGCCGCCGAAACCGGCTTCGGCATCGGCCACGATGGGGGCAAAGTAATCAATGTCGTCCCTGCCTTCGGCCCATTGAATCTGGTCAGCGCGCTGGAAGGTATTGTTGATGCGGCGCACTACGAGCGGCACCGAGTTGGCGGGGTACAGCGACTGGTCGGGATACATTTCGCCGGCCACATTCGCATCTCCCGCAACCTGCCAGCCCGAGAGATAAATTGCTTTCAAGCCGGCTTTGACCTGCTGCATGGCTTGATTGCCCGTCATTGCGCCCAGAGCATTGACGTAAGGCTCGTTATTGAGCAAATGCCATAGCTTGTCGGCACCGCGCTTGGCCAGCGTGTGTTCAATGGCCAGCGAGCCGCGCAATCGCACCACGTCGGCGGCGCTGTAGTTGCGGACAACACCTCTCCAACGTGGATTGGTGTCCCAGTCTTGCTGCAGGACTGCTGCTTGCTGCTCGCGCGTGGCCATGATGGTCTCCTGTGATTGCTGATTGAGATAGTGAATCCCCTGGCTAAATCATAGGCCCAACTGCGCAACGCAACAATGGTCTTATATAAGATACATAAGTAAAAATATCTTAATTAAAATCAAAGGCTTGAGCGTTATTTTTCGCCATACGGGAGAGAATTTCTCCAAATGGGAGGCTAATACATGGGTTCGCCCAAGCCCATTCCCATAATGTGAAAAGGCGACTGCGCCTGATGAAAAAGACCGCCGCTCAAGCCAGTTTTTGCTGGGCGATCAAAACACCGTCCGCATCGGCATACAGCCAATCGCCCGGCTGCACGAACACACCGCCAATGGCGACGCGTATGTTGCGCTCGCCCACGCCCTTCTTGGCGCTTTTTTGTGGGTGCACGCCAAGGGCACGCACGCCGATCTCGCAAGCATTGATTTCATCGCTGTCGCGCACACAGCCGTCGACCACAATGCCGGCCCAGCCATTGTCCTGGGCCAGCAGCGCCAGTTGGCCGCCCACCAGCGCGCGCCGCATGCTGGCGCCGCCATCGATGACCAGTACATTGCCATTGCCAGGCGCTTCCAGCGTCGAGCGGACCAGTGCGTTGTCTTCAAATACCTTCAAGGTGGTGACGCGGCCGGAAAACGTGACCTGGCGGCCGTAGTGCTTGTACCCGGGAGGGAGAATGGCGAGGCGGCCGTCGTCAAGCAATTGGGGGTGGTCGTCGCACAGGTCGGTGGTGGCAAAGGTCATGGTGGCTTCCGCGAGGATAAGGGAATGACAATTCTATGCGGATTTGCACGCGCACGGACAGGGTGCGTCAGCGAACCGACCCAACATGCATGTCGTGCGAGGCTGTGGTTTTTGCTGCTGGGAGAATACTGTGTCGGAAAGCGTACTGGAACCGGGTCCGCAGGACTATGACCGTATCAATGTGCTGGTGGAGGCTGAACTGGTGTACTGGACCAAGGCGTTTGGGGTGACGCGGGAAAGGCTGGCGGCGGCGATTCAGGAGGTGGGGCCGCGGATACCGGATTTGAGCAGGGTGTTGGGGGAGCCGCGCTGACGAGCGTTAGCGCTATGCGGGCATTGCCGTAGTCAGACGCTTGGAATGGGTCCCCGCCTGCGCGAGGACGATGTGTGGCTACTCAGCACATCGTCCTCGCGAAGGCGGGGACCCATAGCACGCTCAAACCTTGTCGAGTTCCACCGCCCCCGCCTTGGTCTCAAACACCAGATTGCCATGCTCAACCCGTACCGGGATGGTGTCCTTCGGTCCGAACTTGCCCGCGAGGATCAACTTCGACAGCGGATTCTCAATCTGCTGCTGAATCGCGCGCTTGAGCGGACGCGCGCCATACACGGGATCGTAGCCAGCCTCGGCAATCTTCTGCAGCGCCGCGTCGTTGATGTCGAGCGTCATTTCCATCTTGGCCAGGCGCTGCTCCAGATGCTGCAGCTGGATCTTGGCGATGGCGCCGATGTTCTTCTCGTCGAGCGCATGGAACACCACAATCTCGTCGATGCGGTTGATGAACTCGGGCCGGAAATGCGACCGTACCTCGGCCATCACGGCCAGCTTGACCACGCCCGGATCGTCACTGTCCATCGACTGGATCTTGTGTGAACCCAGGTTCGAGGTCATGACGATCACGGTATTCTTGAAGTCGACCGTGCGCCCCTGCCCGTCCGTCATGCGGCCATCGTCAAGCACCTGCAGCAGCACGTTGAACACATCGCTGTGGGCCTTTTCCACTTCGTCGAGCAAAATCACGCTGTAAGGCTTCCGGCGCACCGCTTCGGTGAGGTAACCACCTTCGTCGTAGCCCACGTAACCCGGCGGCGCCCCGATCAGGCGCGCGACCGAGTGCTTCTCCATGAATTCACTCATGTCGATGCGGATCATCGATTCCTCGGTATCGAACAGGAAGTTGGCCAGCGCCTTGCACAGCTCTGTCTTGCCGACGCCGGTGGGCCCCAGGAACATGAATGAACCATACGGCCGGTTCGGATCCGACAAACCGGCGCGCGAACGGCGGATGGCATCGGCCACGGCGACGATCGCCTCGTCCTGCCCCACCACACGTTCGTGCAGCTTTTCCTCGATGTGCAGCAGCTTGTCACGCTCACCCTGCATCATGCGCGAGACGGGAATGCCGGTTGCGCGCGACACCACTTCGGCGATTTCTTCGGCGCCCACCTGGGTGCGCAGCAATTTCGGCTGAGCCGCGTTTTCCTGGCGCGCGGCGTCAGACTCGGCGCTTTTAAGCTGCGCTTCCAGCTCGGGCAGGCGGCCGTACTGCAGCTCCGATACTTTCTGCCAGTTGCTAGCGCGGGTCGCTTCCTCCATCTCGTGGCGAATGCGCTCGATTTCTTCCTTGATGTGGGTGGTCCCCTGCACCATCGCTTTTTCGGACTTGAGCACTTCCTCGAAGTCGTTGTACTCGCGTTCCAGGCGCGCTATTTCCTCGTCGATCAGGTCCAGGCGGCGGCGCGAGGCTTCGTCCTTCTCCTTCTTGACGGCTTCCTTTTCAATTTTCAGCTGAATGATGCGGCGTTCCAGCTTGTCCATGACCTCGGGCTTGGAGTCGATCTCGATCTTGATCTTGGAGGCGGCTTCGTCGATCAGATCAATGGCCTTGTCCGGCAGGAAGCGGTCGGTAATGTAGCGGTGCGACAGTTCGGCCGCAGCAATGATGGCAGCGTCGGTGATTTCCACCTTGTGATGGAGTTCGTATTTGTCTTGCAGCCCGCGCAGGATGGCAATGGTCGCCTCCACGCTGGGTTCGTCCACCAGAATTTTCTGGAAGCGCCGCTCCAGCGCTGCATCCTTCTCGATGTACTTGCGGTACTCGTCCAGGGTGGTCGCGCCGACGCAATGCAGCTCGCCGCGCGCCAGGGCTGGCTTGAGCATGTTCCCTGCGTCCATGGCGCCGTCGGCCTTGCCGGCGCCGACCATGGTGTGCATCTCGTCGATGAACACGATGGTCTGGCCTTCATCCTGGGCCAGCTCCTTCAGCACCGACTTGAGGCGTTCCTCGAACTCGCCGCGGAATTTGGCGCCTGCCACCAGCGCGGCCATGTCCAGCGACAGCACGCGCTTGCCCTTGAGCGAATCAGGCACTTCATTATTGACGATGCGCTGCGCCAGGCCTTCCACAATCGCGGTCTTGCCCACGCCTGGCTCGCCAATGAGGACCGGGTTGTTCTTGGTACGGCGCTGCAGCACCTGGATCGCGCGGCGGATTTCATCGTCACGCCCGATCACCGGATCAAGCTTGCCCATGCGGGCGCGCTCGGTCAGGTCCAGCGTGTATTTTTTAAGCGCCTCGCGCTGGCCTTCGGATTCGGCTGAGTTGACCGATTCGCCACCGCGCACCGCCTGAATGGCCGCTTCCAGCGCCTTGCGCGACAAGCCATGCTCGCGCGCCAGCTTGCCGGCCTCGGACTTGTCGTCGGTGAGCGCGAGCAGCACCATTTCGCTGGAGATGAACTGGTCGCTGCGTTTTTGCGCTTCGCGGTCGGCCAGATTGAGCACGTTCATCAGTTCACGGCTGACCTGCGTTTCGCCGCCCGTGCCCGATACCTTGGGCAGGCGTTCAAGTGCATTTTTCAGATTGGTGGTCAGGCCGCCGACGTTCACACCGGCCCGCTGCAGCAGCGAGCGGGCGCCGGCATCGTCCTGGTTGAGCAAGGCCAGCAGCAAATGGACCGGCTCGATGTATTGATTGTCGCCACCGACTGCCAGGCTTTGCGCATCCGACAGCGCTTCCTGCAGTTTGGTGGTGATTTTGTCTTGGCGCATGGTAAAGCTCCCAAAAAGAGTAATTTCTAAGTTACAAGCAAGATTGGGATGGTTGGCGCTTTTTCAAGAACGACGCCTGTTGGCAGAATATAAAAGAAAATGGCGCCAAGCGGCGCCATTCTGAGCTGTACCCGCTGGCGCGGGACGGGAAATCAATCCTTGACGAAACTGCCGCCCACATCATCTGCCTGGGCAATGTCACGTACGTTCTTCTGCACCGCCACCGCTGCAAACAGGCTCAGCAAGAATGACATGGCGAAGAAGCCTTTTTCACTCGGGGCGATGGTGGCGTTGAACAGGCCCACCGTCAGCAGCAGCACCGCCATCAGCAGCGAGAACCAGCACATGCCGTAATAAATCCCGGTGACCTTGATGCCTTCCAGCCGGTCGCGCACCGATTTTTGCAGAGACACTGCGGAAAACAGACCGTACAACAGCAGCGTGAAATAGTAACCCCGCTCGTTAAGCTGCATCTGGGCGTTCCACAGACCGATCAGAAAGGTCGCCCCGCCCACGATCAAGGCCAGCCAGGACGCGCCGACGAATGCTGCGGTAGGCCGCGGCGACAGTTGTTTGGACATGCGATTCTCCTTCAGAGATAAATGACTTACGTCGACAAAGCGCGCCAGCTGGCATAGCCGGCGATACAACAGGAAACTGAACCGATTAAATGCAGCGCCGAATGCGCCAGCGCCCAGCCATATTCACCACGCTGGAGCAGCACCATCGACTCGCCCGAAAACGTCGAGAACGTGGTCAGCCCACCCAGAAACCCGGTGATGGCAAACAGCCGCCATTCGGGCGACAGATGCGGGTAACTGGCAAAGAAGCCGAGCGCGATCCCGATCAGGTAGCCGCCGCCCAGATTGGCCGCCAGCGTGCCTGCCTGCAGCTTGGCGTGGGCACCGCCTAGCCACAAGGCCAGGCCCCAGCGCAGCCAGGCACCGAGCGCCGCGCCCAGGCCCACTGCCACAAAATTCATTGGGCCGCCCACTTGCGCAAGGCCTGATCGTCGCTGACGCGGGCATCAACCCAGCGCGCACCCTCGGGCGTTTGTTCCTTCTTCCAGAACGGGGCCTCGGTCTTGAGGTAATCGATGATGAACTCGCAGGCCGCGAAAG
Organism: Massilia sp. CF038; assembly: GCF_900129765.1. Lineage (GTDB taxonomy): Bacteria > Pseudomonadota > Gammaproteobacteria > Burkholderiales > Burkholderiaceae_D > Telluria_A. The sequence goes on along the minus strand of NZ_FQWU01000001.1, from coordinate 1,312,684 downwards.
CTTCGCCGCGGTGCGCCGCACTGCATGCCACCAGCACGATCTGGTCCAGTGGCGCCAGGGGGCCGACGCGGTGTACCACCAGCGCCCCAAACAGCGGCCAGCGCGTGCGCGCCTGCGCGACGATCTGCTCGATCGACTGCTCCGTCATGCCCGGGTAGTGTTCCAGCTCCATGGCCGCCACGCTGGCGCCATCGTTCATGTCGCGCACGGTGCCAACAAAGCTGACCACGGCGCCAATGCGCGCATCCTGCCCGCGCAAGGCGGCCAGTTCGGCGTTCAGGTCGAAGTCGGCGCTCTGGACCCGTACCACGCTCATTTGCCGTCTTTCGTCACGCGTGCAAACAGGTGCTCGATGCGGCTGGTGGTACGCTGGTCGGCCAGCGCCGGCAAGGCGCACAGATGCAGGAACTGGGTGGCCGCACCGGCCGGCTTCTGGCCCGACTTGAGCGAAGACTGCAGCGTTTCCACCTGCAGTTTGAGACGCTCGCGCGCAAACTCGCTGCCGCTGTCGATGCCGGCGCCAATTTCGAGACGCAGCACTTCGTGCATCAACGCGGCGCGGTTCGATTCGAGCTTGGCGGCGTAGGCCTGGCGATCGCCTGTAATGGCAGTCTGGCCTGCCAGCAGGCGCGCATGCAGCGCCTTGTCGTAATCGCTACCGACAGCAGGCAGCGCGGCCCAGCGCCCGTTCCAGTCGGTGGCGGCCGGATCGGCCGAGGCGTCGGCCAGTTGCGCTTCGAGTGTCCGGCACAGGTGCAGCTTGTCGCGCAAGGCCGTGGCCTGGGCGCGGCTAGCATCGCGCTTGGCGGTATCGAGGTGGTGCTGCAGCGCTGCGACGGCGCTTTGATAGCGTTTGTCGACGCGCGCCTCGTTGGCACGCGGGACGGGGCCGATGGCATGCCATTCGGCGGCCGCTTCGCGCAGCAGCTTGCCGGCGGAGCTGGCGTCGGCCGCTGCAGCAGCTTGTTCGAGGCGTTCGCACAGCGCTTCTTTCGCGTGCTGGTGCGCGCGCCGCTCCGCGTCTGCCGCGTGCGCGCTCTCCTTGCGCTTGGCGAAGACGGCGTCGCAGGCCGCGCGGAAGCGCTGCCACAGCGCCTGCTCGGACTTGCGTTCCAGCGGCAAGGCACGTGCATGTTCCTGCCATTGCTCCTGCAGCGACTTGAGTGTATCGAGCGTGTGGCGGTCGCCCGGGTTGAGCGCGGCCACCTTGGCGATCAGGTCTTCACGCACCGAGACCTCGCCCTTGCGCTGCTGTTCCAGCGGCGCCTGCAGCACGTTCAGGGCATCGGTAAAGGCCTGGTCCAGGCGTTTTTTATCTTTGCGGTCAATCGCGCCCAGGTGACTCCAGGCCAGACGCAAGCCTTGCACCTTGGTGGCCATCTGCTTCCAGTCCACCGCGCCCTCGCCCAAAGTGGCGCCTTCGGCCACGGCCTGGGCGATCAGCACCTCGGCCTTGGCGGCATTGGCGTGGCGTTCTTCGGCCAGATGCTTGAAGTGGGCTGCGGCCGGGGCATACGCGGCGCTGCAGGCGGCATCAAACCGCTCCCACAGGCTCTTGGGGGCGGCACCGGACAAAGTGTCGAGCGCTTTCCAGCGCTCGCGCATGCTGCCGACCTTCTTGGCCAGTTCGCTCATGGCCAGGCTTTGGGTGCTGAGCTGTTCTACCGCCTTGATCAGCTCTTCGCGCGAGACATTGCCGCCCCAGCGCGCCCAGTCCGACAGGCGCTTGAGTTCCGCGCGGGCGTGGGCCAGGCGCTCGGCCAGCGCCGGCGCCAGACGCACGCCCTTGCTGTCCTTGAGTTCCTTGTCCAGCTCCGCAGCTGCGCCCAGCGACCCGTGCTGCAATGCCGCCTCCATGGCGTCGACCTTGTCGAGGAAGCTCTGGTCAGGCGCCTGTGCGCTTGCATGGCTACGCGACTTGGGCGCGGCAGGCTTGTCGACCGTGGCCGGCAAGGTGGCCAGCAGTTCATCGAAGCGCTGGCGCAGCTGGGCCGCCGCCGGCTCGGGCACAGGCGGCAACTGGCGCCATGCCTTGTTCAGCAGGTCGGCATTGAGCGACTCGGGGGCAACGCCCTGCCACTCGGCCAGCAGGGCGTCGCGCCGCGCAATGGCAGCCTGGCCCAGTTCCAGGTCGGCCAGCGAGGCTGACACGCGCGTCATTTCGTTGGCCACTTCGTTGGTCAGGCTGCGCGGCAGCGAGCTGTGTTCGGGCGCGGCCAGGGCTTGCTGCTGTTCCTGGTCGATCTGGCGCAGCTGGGCGGCGATGTCGGCCGCTGGCAAGGCGCTGCCAGCCAGGGCGCGAATCTGCCCCAGCCGGTCGATCATGGCGCGCTGCAGCACCACCTGCGCTTCGAGCCGCTGGCCCAATTGGGCGCGCAGCGCCTCGAACTGGGACGCCAGTTCCGGTGCCTTGATGACGGCCCAGGCGTGGTCCAGATCGGCCACCAGGTTCGGCGTCAGACGCTCGTCGCGCAGCAGGGTTTCGGCCTGGGCGATGCAGGCCTGGCCGCGTTCGAGTTCGGCCTCGTGGTGACGGATGGCGTCCAGCCGCGCCTGCATCAGCTTGGCGACACGGCGGTCGGTATTGCGCACGCCGGCATGCACCCGTTCGAGCTGGGCCCGGCTGTGCACGAATTCGGCCGCCGCCAGGCGCAGTTCGGAAAAATCGCATTGCAGGATGAAGTCGGCAGCGCCAGCCTCGTCGCCACGCAGGCCGGCCACCTGCTGCGCCTGCTGCTCGCGCGCTGCCGCTGTTGGGGAAGCTGGCTTGCCGCCATCTGCCGGCGCAGTCTGTCCTGCCGGGGAGTCGGCGGGTTTGTCACCCGGTCGTTTGAAGAGGAATTCGAACATGACGCGCCACCAACGATTCAAAACCGCCATCATAGCAAGAACGGGCAGCCTGGCGCGCTTTCCCGCGCTGGCCGCCCGATCGCCGCAGATGCCGATTCCGCCGGTATTACACGGCGCTACCTGTCAATTGACCAGGTTCGCTGCCACCCTTTGCCGGCGGGCCTGCTCGTACGGTTCTTCGGTGTAGGGTTCCGAGGCGCGCGCGGGCCGCGATTCCTGCACGTAGGCGTCGTGCGCGAGCATCTGGTTGGCGATTGAAAACCAGGCTTCGCCGGAAATGACCGAGCGCGCGACGGGAAACAATTGTTGTTCTTCGAGCTCAAGCCGGCGCAAGGTGGCGCTGCAGAAGGCTTCAACGGTACTGCAGAACTGCGCCACCTTGCTGGCCGTGTCGACCGCGGTGGCGCCCAGCTTGATGGCCAGCACGCCCACGGCATCGGCAGCGGCACGGCCCAGTTCGTCGAGGTCTTGCAGCAGCGTGGCGGCCTCGCTGGTGGCGTGACGGATGGCGGGGATGAGAAACATGTCGAGCTTGCGCCAGTGGCAGCTCTCGTACAGGCGTTTGACGATGTCGCACGCGTAATTGACCTGGCCTGCGGTCAGCGTGCTCTGGTGAATGAAGTTGGTTTGAAGTAGTTGTTGTAGAGATTGCAGACTCACCCGAACCTTGGCTTGCTCGACAGACAGTGCAACCAGGGTATATGTCGCCGTTAACATACTCTCTCCTCAGAAAGTGCCCCGCATGCGCAAACGCCTCCCGCACTGCAATGCGGGATGGGCCTGGCCGGAGTCGTCATTTTATGGTCGGGTTTGGTGTTGTTCTTTATGAACTTTTTCATGAACCCGGAGAGACTAGTGTAAAGAAGGCCGACAACCCCAGTTTGATCTATCGCAAGCCTTGAGGGAAGACTACCGTATTTTTACCAGCGCGAGCGGTGATCCTCGGTCACTCCCGGCAAGCCACTGACAGGCACTTTCGCGGCGCCGGGACGGGCGCGCACCCAGCCGCTGAAGGTCCCGATCGGCTGCACATAATGGCTGGCAGCCACGATCAGGTTCTTGTCCTGGTGGCGCATGCCTTCCGGCGTAAACAAGAGCGAGAGCAAGCCATCCTCGGTCTCGAGCTGCCAGGGCGCCATGGGGTCGCGTGCATCGAACTCGAAACGCGCCGGCCCCAGTGCATGCAACTGGCCGTCCAGCCACAGGGCATTCTCGTGCGCGCCAAAGTACCCGGCCTGCAAATTGAAGCCCAGCGCCAGACTGTGTCCACAGGCCCAGCGCCAGTCGGTCTCGCGGGCCAGCAGACCGTTGGAGTAATCGACGCTGGCGACCCCGCCGTCAAGCGCGATCTGGCGGCTGCCGACCCGCAGCGCACCTGTAAGGGCCATGCCGCCCGACTTCTGGGTTGCATGCACCGAGCCGCCCGATACCGTCCCAACGGCCAGCAACTGGGGCGCAGGCCCGCCAAAACTGGCATCGATTTCGAATTCCTTGCAGCGCAGCGTCAGCGCATACACGCCGGCGCTGTCGGTGCGCAGGGCGATCCGGCTTGCGCCAAAGCGAAACCGGCTCTCGCCGGCCGCATGGTCGGCCACGCGCGCGCCCATGCCCGGCAAACCATCTTGCGCAAAGCTGGCGATCAGGCTGCGCGTGGGCCGCTCGAATGCGTAAGCAAAGGCGGTGCTGGTCCAGCCCAGGTCGACGATGGCAACGGCGCAGAACACCTCGTCACAGGCCAGCGCCGCATAGTGCCAACGCTTGTGATGAAAGCGGCGCCACCAAGCACTGCGCTGCCACGGCGGCGCCAGGGCTGGCCAGTCGAACTGGCCGGCCAGGCCGGCGAACTTGCCCAGCACGGGCTGACCGGCGGCATCGACGACGGCGCGCGGCGCCGCTGCCAGCGTCACGCGGCCTGCTCCGCGTCGCCCTGCCCCAGCGCGGCCACCAGCCAGCCCTCCAGGGACTCGGGCACGGCGCGCGTGACCAGCACCTGCGCGCAGCCATGCCAGTTGGCGCAGCGGCGCACCGCCAGGGCAATGTCGGCCACCAGGCGCTCGCTCAGGCGCACGCCCGCTTCCAGTTCGATCAATTTAAGTTCAAACACGCCTTCGCGCCGGTGCGCCTTGGCGTCGACCCGGCCCACCAGCACACCGCGGCGCAAAATGGGTAGCACAAAATAGCCGTAACGGCGCTTGGGGGCCGGCGTGTAGCATTCAAGCCGGTAATCGAAGTTGAACAGTTCCAGCGCGCGGCGCCGGTCCCACACAATCGGGTCGAACGGCGACAGCAGCGACGTCAGGGTGGGCGTCAGCGCGCCGGCGGCGGCCTGTTCGGCCAGCGCCTGGTGCTCGGCGTGGATGTAGACGGCGTCGTCCCAGCCCTGCACGCGCGCGCGCAGCAAGCTGCCATCGGCCACCAGCGCCTCCAGATCCGCATGCGGGCGCCGCGTGCGGTAATAGTCGGGCACCCAGCCAGCCCTGGCCAGGCCCATGGCGCGCACCGCTTTCAGGGCCAGATGGCGCCGGGTTTCCTCCATTGGCGGCAGCTGGGTATCGTCCCAGCTGGGGTGCACGCGCTCGGCCAGATCGTAGATACGCTGAAAATTATGACGCTTCGCGATCATCAGAGCACCCGAGGTAAACAGCACTTCCAGCGAACGCTTTTCGGGCTTCCACTCCCACCAGCCGCCGCTTTGCCCGTCGGTGCGCTCAAAGTCGGACGAACGGGTGGGCCCGTGCTGGCGGATATGCGCCAGCACGGCCTGGACCTCGGCGGCACGCTCGCGCATCCAGGTGGCCGAGTACTTCCAGCCCATGGCGCTGGGGTCGAGCATGCGGTGGCGCAGCAGGCGGTAATCATCAATCGGCACGAAACAGGCTTCGTGGGCCCAGTATTCGAACAACGCGCCTTCGGCCAGATGCTCGCCCAGCCAGTCCTGGTCGTAGTCGCCCAGGCGGCTCCATAACACCAGGTACGGGCTACGCGCCACCACGCTGATCGTATCGATCTGCAGCACGCCCATACGGACGATCGCCTCCAGCACGTCAACCTTGGCGGCCTTGCGCCGGCGCGGCTGCAGCATGCCCTGGGCTGCCAGGTGCAGCGCGCGGGCAGAAGATTGCGAAAGAATCAATTCGGTCATCCCCCCATTTTAGAGGGCCAATGGCCCCTGCGGCACGGGCGGGGGATTATTTTTTTCAAGATGAAAAAACAAGAGCTTTTGCGTGCAGAATAGTTTTATTGTGAGTCAGACAAAAGGTCAGCGCAGCCGATGAAGATTGCGGGCAGCTTGGGCAAACTGGGAAGACGCCTGTCGCGGGTGGTCTTGCTGCCGGCGTTCGCGCTGGCCCTGCTCATCTCCATGTGGAGCGCGGTGCTGATCGAAACCAGCGCCGAGCGCCAGGCCAGCCATGCCGAAGCGGTGGCGCGCAGCGAATCGCTGGCGCGCGTACTGTCGGCCCATGTCAGCCATGTGCTGCGCCAGGCCGACCATGCCACCCAGTTGTACCGGCTGCGGCATGAGGGCGCCGCCCCCGCTGCCGGCACGCGGCCCTGGAGTCTGGCCGAATTCGAACGGCGCGGCGGCCTGCTCGACAGCGTGCTGCCGGCGCGCCTGGGCCTTCCCATGGCGCGCTTTGACCGCAACGGAGGCCAGATCGATGCCGTCAACGGCTTCGGTCCCGCAGACGTCAGCCGCCAATCGTTTTTCCAGACCCTGGCAGCCAATAATAACGATCTGGCCGTGTTCTCCACCGTGGTCACTGATGCCCGCAGCGGACGCTGGCAAATTCAGGTGGCGCGCCGCCTGCACGACCGCCAGCAGCGCTTTGACGGCGCCATCGTGATCCGCATCGAACCCGACCTGTTCGTGGACGACTACGACCGTCTGAACCTGGACGACAACGGCGCCCTGCTCCTCATGAATCCCCTGGACGGGCTGTCGGTCGGTCGCGCTGGCGAGCGTCTGTTCGTGAGCGACCGGGTCAAGTTCGAGCCGCAGCGCAGCAAAGGCGGTTCCTCGTCGGAGATGCTGCCGGTGGTGCCGCTCGACGGCGTGGCCCGCATTTACAGCGCCAGCGAGATGCCCCGTTACGGGCTGACGACGATTGTCGGTATCGAGGCGCAAGGCGCCATGGCGCGCTACCAGCGCCACCGGACCCAGTATCTGGCCATGGCCGCCATTGCCACCATCTTGATCAGCACCGTGATTGCAATCCTGATGCGGCAAAGCACCCGGCTGCGGCGCAGCGTGCACCTTGCGCGGCGCGCCCAGGCAACGCTGCGCGCGGCGGCCGACGGCAGTCTTGATGGCTTCATGATACTCAAGGCCAGCCGCGATGCAGACGGCGCGCCGCAGGACTTCATCATCGAGGATCTGAACCACAAGGCCGCCGCCATGTTCGGGCGCACCCGCGAAGCGCTGCTGGGCCAGGCCGCATTTTCCCTGATGCCGCGCTTTCGCACAGCAGGTTTCTTCGAGCGTTATTGCGCGGCGCTGGCGGCTGGCGAGCCGCTGGAAGAAGAAATCGAAGTGCGCCTCGACGGCGACGCGCCGCGCTGGATCCACCACCAGATCGTCCCGCTGCAAGACGGCGTGGCCGTCACCTCGCGCGACATCAGCGCGCGCAAGCGGGCCGAGATCGAGATCCACAACAACCGCAGTTTCCTGCAGTCGCTGATCGAGCACCTGCCCTTGCTGATCTATGCGCGCGCCGTGCGCGGCGCCGACGCCGGCGTGGCCATCGTGTGGAACAAGGCCGCCGAAGACGTGACCGGCTACAGCGCAGCGCACGTCATGGACAAACCATACAGCCAGGCCTTTCCGCCCGATTACGCCCTGTGCAACCCGCTGGACGAGCGCGAGATGCTGCTCAATCCGCGCGTGATCGACCAGCCCGAGATGCTCATCGAACGGCCCGACGGCAGCCGGCGCTACTTGCACGCGGTGGCCGTGCCGCTCTACGACGGCAATGGCAAGACCGAATTCATGCTCTGGATTGCCGAAGACATCAGCCTGCGGCGAGAACAGGAACAATCGCTGCGCGCCAGTGAAGCGCACCTGACGGCGGTGACCAACGCCTCGCCACTGGGCCTGGTGCGCGCCGACATGTGGGGCAACTGCACCTATGTCAACAAGCGCTTCGAAACCATCACCGGGCTCACGCGCGAGCAGGCGCTCGGGCGCGGCTGGCTGGCACCGTTCCAGAACGACGAAGTTGACTACATGCCGATCGTGTTCGAACACCAGCGCCGCCATGATGAACCCTTCGTCAAGATCACGCGCTGCCGCCACACCGACGGCAAGTTGATCTGGGCCTCGACCAAGATCGCAGCCATCCGCATCAACGGCCGCATCGAAGGTTTCATTGGCACCATTGACGACATCACCACCCTGCGCGAAGCCGAACTGGCGCTGCGCGAAAGCGAAGCGCGCCTGCGCACCATTGCCGACACCTTGCCGACCATGGTCGCTTACATCGATGCCGACCAGGTGTACCGCTTCCTGAACCGCGCCTACGACCGCGAATTCGGGCGCGGTGGCGACAGTGTGGTTGGCCAGAGCATCCTTGCCACCATCGGGCCGGCGCGCTACGCCACGCTGGCGCATTACATCAAGCGCGCGCTGGCGGGCGAAACGCTGATGTACGAAGAGCAGGATGAACACGACGGCGTCGAACGCACCATGGAAGTGACTTACATCCCGCAGATCAGCGACGACGGCGCCAGCGTGACGGGTTTTCACGTCATGCGCCAGGACATCACCTCGCAAAAGCGCGAAAAGAAGCGGCTGTTGAAGCTGGCCCAGGTCGACCCCCTGACCGGGCTGGCCAACCGGGCCGGTTTCATGCAAAAGCTGACGCTGGCCATGCAGGAAAACGCCGACGAAGCGCGCCTGATGGCCCTGATGTACATGGACATTGACCACTTCAAGCCCGTCAACGACACCCATGGCCACCAGGTGGGCGACGCCCTGCTCAAAGCCTTCTCGGCGCGCCTGACGCATACCCTGCGCGCCAGCGACACCATCGCCCGGCTGGGCGGCGACGAATTTACAATCGTGATGGAAAAGCTGGGCCGGCGCGAAGACGCCACCATCCTGGCCGAAAAAATCGTCAGCGCCATGCAGGCGCCGTTCCAGTTAAACGACGTCACGGTGCAGATCTCGGCCAGCATCGGCCTGGCCTACTTCAGCGACGGTCCGATCGACCCCGACGCCCTGATCCGCGACGCCGACCGCCTGCTCTACCAGGCCAAGCAAGCCGGCCGCAACACCTACCGCACCACCGCCTGAGCTCCTTCAAACCCGGGTCTGGGCGCGCTGGGGAAAAGTTTCGAGGTATAGTGGCGGCTGGTTTTTCTTTCCCGGCGATTCATGCGTCTGATTCACACCTCCGACTGGCACCTCGGCCAGACTCTGCACCAGTTCGACCGCGCCTATGAACACCAGTGCTTTCTCGACTGGTTGCTCGACACCATCGTTTCCGAACAGGCCGATGCGCTGTTGATCGCGGGAGATGTGTTTGATACCGCCAATCCATCAGCTGCCGCTCAGAAACAGCTATACCGCTTTTTGCAGCAGGCGCGTGCGCGCGCGCCCGAGCTCGACATTGTCATCATTGCAGGCAACCACGATTCACCGGGCCGGCTGGAGGCACCCGGGCCGCTGCTGGAAGCGCATGGCACCCGCGTCATCGGCCATGTGGTCCGCAACGACGATGGCGGCATCGATCTCGAGCGCCTGCTGGTGCCGCTGCATGACCGCGACGGCGCGCTCAAGGCCTGGTGCCTGGCCGTGCCTTTCCTGCGGCCCGGCGATGTACCGCGCAGCGAAGCGGCCGAGGGCGAAGCGCCGGCCGCCGATCCTTATCTGGCCGGGATCGCCCTGCTTTACGGTCAGGCCTTTGCCCTGGCCGCGGCGCGCTGCACCGAGGGACAGGCCATTGTCGCCATGGGCCACTGCCATATGGTCGACGGCGCCGCCTCGCTCGATTCCGAGCGCCGGATTGTCATCGGCGGCACCGAGGCACTGCCAGCGGCGGTCTTCGACCCTGCCATCGCCTACACCGCCCTGGGCCACTTGCATTTGTCGCAGCGCGTGGGACAGAAGGAACACATACGCTACTGCGGCAGCCCGCTGCCTCTGTCATTTTCCGAGGTGGGCTATCAGCACCAGGTACTGCGGGTGGACCTGGATGGTGCTCGCGCGCAGACAGTCACGCCGCTGCTGGTGCCGCGCGCAATCGAACTGCTGCGGGTGCCGCCCAAACCGGCGCCGCTCGATGAGGTACTCACGGCGCTGGGCGCCCTTGAATTGCCCGAGCGGCCGCTGCACACGCAGCCGTTTCTTGAGGTACGCGTGCTGCTCGATGCGCCGGAACCCGGTCTGCGCGGGCGGATCGAGGCTGCGCTGGCCGGCAAGCCGGTACGGCTGGCGAAAATTGAACCCACCCGCAAACTGGAAGGCGCCACCGGCGAGGCAGCTGCGCTGTCGCTCGATCAGTTGGCCCAGTTGCAGCCGGACGATATCTTTCGCCGCCTGTATCTGCAAAAATTTGGCGAAGATGCCCCCGATGATCAACTCAGTGCCTTTGCGGAATTGATGCTGCCCGGTGAAGGCGCATGAAGATCCTGAAAATCAGCGGCAAGAATCTCGCTTCGCTGGCGGGTGAATTTTGCATCGACTTTGAACAGGAGCCGCTGGCCTCATCCGGCCTGTTCGCGATCAGCGGCCCCACCGGCGCTGGAAAAAGCACGCTGCTCGATGCGCTGTGCGTGGCACTGTACGACGCCACCCCGCGTCTGCTCAAGAGCAAACGCGCCGGCAGCGTTCTGCCGGACGTGGGCAGCGAAACCGTGTCGGTGCAGGATCCGCGCACCCTGCTGCGGCGCGGCGCTGCCGACGCCTTCGCAGAAGTTGATTTCATCGGCAACGACGCACTGCGCTACCGGGCCCGCTGGAGTGTGCGCCGATCGCGCGGCAAGGCTGGCGGGGCACTGCAAAAGCAGTCCATGACCCTGCTGCGCCTGCACGACCAGATTGCGCTTGGCGGCACCAACACCGAGGTAGCGCAGGAAATCGTGCAGCGCGTCGGCTTGAACTTCGAACAGTTCACCCGCGCCGTACTGCTGGCGCAAAATGAATTTTCCGCGTTCTTGAAAACCGAAGAGAACGAGCGCGGCGAACTGCTTGAAACCCTCACCGGCAGCACCGTCTACAGCGCCATTTCGCGGCGCGCCTTCGAGCGCTTCAAGCAGGAGCAGGCGGCCATGCAGCAGTTAAGCGCGCGCCTGGCCGACCATGCGCCCATGCCCGCCGAGGCACGCGCCACCGTGGAGGCGCAATGCGCCGCCGCCGATGCCGCCCTGGCGCTGGCCGATAGCCGCAAGATGGCGCTCGAACAAGAGCAGCGCTGGCATCAGGAGGCCGCCAAGCTGGCCGCCATCGAAGCCCAGGCCGAGCAGGCATTGACGCTGGCGCTGGCCGCAGGCGAAGCGGCCGCGGACCGGCGCGCCCATTTGGCCCTGCTCGATGCCGCAGAACCGGCACGCGCGCTGCAAGCGGAGCGTGAACGGCTGACACGTGAACGCGCGGCGGCGGTGCAGACCGGCGTAGTGGCCGGCGCCGCCGTGCAGCGCGCCCAAGCCGTGCAGCAGCAGTCGGCGGCCGCGCTTGCGGCGGCACGCATGCAGCTGCAAGCGGCCGAAGCGGACGTGGCGAGCGCCACGCCACACCTGAACCAGGCCAAGGCACTCGATGCCAGCATTGCCGCCCTGATGCCGTCGCATCAACAGGCAGCGGCCAACCGTCAGCAAGCGCAAGCCGCCCTGAACCATGCCAGCATGGCACGCGACAGCGCGGCCGCGCAATTAAAGAACATCCAGGCCGAGCACGCACAGAACGGCCACTGGCTGGCGGACCACGCAAGCTGGCACGATCTGGCGGCGTCGTGGCCACGCTGGGATACGCTGCTGCGGCAGGCACTGCAGGCCGAAGCCAGCGCAGCTGCCGCCGAGGAGGCCATGCACGAAGCGGCGCAGGTGCGCGATGCAGCAGCGCGCAGCGAGCAGGAAGCGGCGACGGCACTGGCCGCGGCCGCCGCACAGATGGGCGAGCGCGAAGCAGCACGCCAGGACGCCATCGCGGCACTGGCCCGCATCGACCAGGCGCAGTTGGGCCAGCAGCGCCAGAGCCTGGACCAGCGTCGCGAGGCGCTGGGCGAAGGTCAGTCAGTCTGGAACGCGCTGGTGGCGGCCGACGTGCGTGCGCGCGAACTGCAAGCGCAGGTAATGGCGTTGGAGGCCGCCAGGCAAGATGCACTGGCCAAGCTGGATGCGGCATCGGCGCAAGCCGGCCCGCTGGAGGGGGCGCTGGCGCAGGCGGAACGGTCCCTCAAGGCCACCGAACTGGCTTGCGCCGAGAGCGTCGCGTCGTTGCGCGCCACATTGGCGGACGGCGCTCCCTGCCCCGTCTGCGGCAGCGCCGACCATCCTTATCAGCACCAGGACGCGGTCCTGGCCACGCTGCTGTCCACATTGCGCGCCGAGCTTGACCAGGCACGCGTTCGGGCCCAGGACAATCGGACCACGCAGGCGACCCAGCGCGCCGTGGCCGATGGCAGCGACCAGCAGCTGGCCAGCTGCATCCGCGACACCACGGCCATCACGGCGACCTTGACCGCGCTGCGCGCCCAGTGGGCCACGCTGCCTGTTGCCGCTGAGGCGCCCGAGGAAACCCAGCGCAGCAGCTGGTTCGTGCGCGCGCTGGCCACGCTGCGTGAATCAGCGCTGGCGCTGGAAGTGGCGGAACAGGCCCTGCGCCAGGCCGGCGCCGCACGCGACACCGCCCAGCAGGCCTGCGATGCGACCGCGGCCCAGCATGCCATCGCATCGCAGCAGGCTGGCACAGCGCGTACCAAGCTGGACGCGGCCACTGCGCGCCACCTGACCTTGAGCGCCAGTCACGGCCAGGCGCAAGATACATTGGCGGCGTTGCTGAACGAGCTCGATGCCGCGTTTGCAAGCGGCTGGCGCGCACAATGGCAGGCCGGAGCGGACGCGTTTCACCAGGCGCGCGCATTTGAAGTGCGCAGCTGGCGCGAACATGCGGCGCGCCAGGAACAAGGGGCTGCGCAGCTGGTCCGCCTGGAAGCGGCGCACGCCAGCGCCGTGCAAGTGGCGGTGCTGGCACAGAATGCACTGGAGACGGCCAGCGCCGAATTTGCCCGCATCGACGCCGACATTGGCACCAAATCGCAGCAGCGTGCGGCGCTGTGGGATGGCCGCGCGGTGGCCGACGTCGAACAGGCACTGACGGCCGCTGTCACCAGCGCCCGCGCCAAACTGGCGCAAGAGGAAACGGCCAGCGCGGACGCCGCCCAAGGTCTCACCCGCGCAAGCGAGGCTGCGGCCCAGGCGGCATTGCGCATCGGCGCCATTGAAGAGCAAGCGCAGGCGGCCCAGCACCAGATCACAGCGTGGCTGGCCGCGCCCGGCAATCCGGTCAGTGACGCTGCCCACCTGGCGACCCTGCTGGCCGAAGAGCGCAGCGTGATCGCGCGCGAGCGCAGCGCCTTGCAGGAGCTTGATACGACGGTCGCCAACGCTGCAACCGTGCTGACGGAACGGCGCAACCAGCGCGTCTTGCACCAGCAAACTGCGCCCGAACACGATGCCGCCAGCGTCGACGCTGCCCTCGCAGCGCACCTGGCCGAGCGCGCACTGGCCGCCGACGCAGCAAGCGCCTTGCGTCTGCAACTGGCACAGGACAATGTGCGGCGCGAGAACGCGCAGGCGCTCACGGCCGAGATCGAGCGTCAGCAAGTCAGCGAATTGCGCTGGGGGCGCTTGAACGAATTGATTGGCTCGGCCGATGGCAAAAAATTCCGCAACTACGCGCAGCAGTTCACACTGGACGTGCTGCTCGGTTACGCCAACAGCCATCTGGCGCTGCTGGCGCGCCGCTACCGACTTGAACGCGTAACCGCCAGCAGCGGACCATCACTCGGCTTGCTGGTGCGCGACCAGGATATGGGCGACGAAATCCGCTCCGTCAATTCGCTCTCGGGCGGCGAATCATTCCTGGTGTCGCTGGCGCTGGCGCTGGGCCTGGCCTCGCTGTCATCGAACCGGGTACGGGTCGAGTCGCTGTTTATTGATGAAGGTTTCGGCAGTCTGGATGCCGACACCCTGCGCGTGGCCATGGACGCGCTGGACGGCTTGCAGTCGATGGGGCGCAAAGTGGGCGTGATCTCGCATGTGCAGGAGATGACGGAACGGATTGCCACCCGCATCCTGGTGCAGCCTGCCGGGGGCGGCAGCAGCAGCGTGACCGTACAATAATAGAGAAGCGCCGCTCAGCGGCGCCGCAAGGGGCGCACCAGGCCCCAGCCCAGCTCGCGGCGAATCTGCTGGCCGTCCGGTGGGGGGCCTTTTTGTTCCTGGCGCGCGCGCAACCAGTTGCGCACGCTTTCTTTGCTCGGTTGCTGCTGCACTTGCTTGCACATTGCATTTTCCCATTCAGAGAAGCGGACCACGGGGTCCATACCCTGTTAACGCAGCCGCGCCAACGGGGTTGACGGCGCCGGGGCGGTGCTAAAATGCGCGCTTTTCCCCGCACCGAGATTGCCATGTCCAAACCAGCCCGTATCCTCACCTTCAAGTGCGCCAAGTGCGAACAACCGGTCAAAGTCTTCCTGCAAAAGGTCTCTGCCTGCTCCCATATCCAGCCTTATCAGGGCTTGTGCGCCTGCGGCGAGCCAAAACGTTATGCTACGGGAAACAAGGACGCAGTTGAGTCCTTCCTGACCTCGGCAGACGGCAGCTGGACCCACCATCACTAAAAAATATTCAAAAAATAGCTAAAGTTTGGTCAAGGCATGCCGTTAGTTGCAGTGTTACCCACACTTTCGCAGCCAGATTGCCATGTCACCGAACTCTACGCTGGGCTCACGCCCTCCCGCCCAACCCGTACTTCCTGCCAGCGTGCAGGTTGGCGGCGCGAGTGCGGGTGCGCAGTCGGTGTCGGCAACGGGCAAGGTGGCAGCCCGTCTGCCGACCGTGGATCCCGTGGCGCTGCAGGACGATGTTGTAAGTTTGTCAGTGCTTGGCTTGCAGGCGCCAGGCAGCGCCAGCGCGTCGGTCAGCGATTCGGCGCAAAGCTTTGTCAGCGCGATTGCGCAAAATCTGTTTGGCGATGGTGCCCAGACCGCTTCTGTCTCCTATAACCTGGCGTCGTTCCGGTCGGTGCGCACGCTCAGTGCCGTCGACAGCCAGAACGATACTGCACGCCCCGAAGCGTTCGCTCTCAACCAAAGCATCAGCTTCAGCGGCAGTGGCCAGATCGTTACCGACGATGGCCAGACCTTCGATTTTGAAGTGGCGGTCAAGTATGAAGCGCAGGCCCAGCCTGGTGCGGCGCCCTTGCCCGAGCCAATCACGATCGAGCCGCCCGACATGCTGGTCCTGACGGGCAAACCGCTGCCTGCCATTAAATTCCCCGGCAGTTTGAACGACCTGTTCAAGCTGCTTAGCCGCGAACTGCGCACCGACGTCTCCGACGGCCCGAGCACCGGCAGCATGACTTTGCGCCTGCAGCGCCTGGTGGACCGCGCTGCCCTGCTGGCGCCACGCGCACGTGCCGACGACCCGGAAGCGACGCCGGTGGAGCGCGCCAAGGCTGCCGCCAGCGCCTATGCCAAGGCGGATGTGGCCGCGGCGACCGGCGTGTCCGACCTGAGCGAAGCGGCGTAAGCTTCCCCTGGCGCGACGCGCCATTCCTGCCAAGTATAATGGGCGCATTCGCGTGCCGCCTGCGCACGCCCATCCTTAGCGCTTTTCGACACAATACATGCACCCACTGCCCGCCGCCGACGCCCCTGCCCACATCCACTGGACCGAGGACGGCGTCGAGCGCTCGGCCCGCTGGCGCTCTGAAAGCGGGATGCCAGCACCCAAAAAAGTGGTCATCGCCGACGACCAGACCCCGGCCGATCTGGCCTACCGCCTGGCCTGCGAAGGCACGGCCTTGCTGTGGCGCGGCGACTTTCAAAATGCGCGCCAGTTGCTGCAGGCGCTGGCACGGCGCGCCGACCACAAAGGCGGCAAGGCCGACAAAGGCCGGCGCGGCAAGCCGGCCCGGGTGCCTTCCTCGCCGGCCGAAGCATTCCATCTGCACCGCCAGGCCCAGTCGCAGCGCGCGCGCACTCTGGCCATGCTGCTCATTCCGTTCGATGCCGATTACCGCATTCCGCTGCGGCGCGCCCCGGATGTGGCGCTGGCCTGCAACGAAGCCTACGGCCGCGGCGAGACGCCGTTTGTCGCCTCGCTGCGCGAGTTACTGGGACTGATCGGCGCGCACGAGTGGCGCCGCAACGGCGTGCCGATCGCGGCCCTGGGCGAAAAAATCCATCCCCACTACGGCGTGTTTTCGCCGATTCGCGGCGAATACCTGGAACTGGTGGCCAACGCGCCCTTGCCGCCAGGCGCCAAGGTGGCGTTCGACATTGGCACTGGCACCGGCGTGCTGGCGGCGCTGCTGGCGCGGCGCGGGCTGGCGCACATCGTAGCCACCGACCTCGATCCGCGCGCCCTGTCGTGCGCGCGCGAGAATTTGCAGCGCTTGCAGCTGGACCAGCATGTCGAGCTGATGAAGGCCGACCTGTTCCCCGAGCGCCGCGCCGACCTGGTGGTGTGCAATCCGCCGTGGCTGCCGGGCCGCCCTAGTTCATCGATTGAGTATGCGATTTACGATCCCGACAGCCGCATGCTGCGGGGTTTTCTGAGCCGCGTGGCAGCGCACCTGGCGCCCGGCGGCGAAGCCTGGCTGATTCTGTCGGACCTGGCCGAACATCTGGGCCTGCGCCCGCGCAGCGATCTGGACGCGTGGATCGCTGCTGGCGGGCTGCAGCTCATTGAACGGCACGATGTGCGTCCCGTGCATCCGCGCGCCAGCGACCCGTCCGACCCGCTGCACGCGGCCCGCTCAGCCGAGCTGACCTCGCTCTGGCGCCTGCGCGCCCTGTAACGTCGTCCTCGCGAAGGTGCCTGCGCATGCGCAGGCCCCATAGCAACCTGAGTGAATCCGGCAATGGTCTATGGGTCCCCGCCTCCGCGAGGACGATGTTGTTGTGCGTCGGCGCTCCAGCGATTCGTCGGATCCCTTGTATGCCGCGCTAGGCCGAGCTGATTTCACTCTGACGCCAGCGCAGCCTGTGACCTCGTCCTCGCGAAGGCGGGGACCTATAGACCATTACCGCATTCACTCAGGTTGATATAGGTCCCCGCCTTCGCGAGGACGATGTAGGGGTTCACTTGCCCGCGCGATAAGCATTGCACGATTCCCTGCACTTCTATACAATATGCGCCTCAGACGCGGGGTGGAGCAGTCTGGCAGCTCGTCGGGCTCATAACCCGAAGGTCACAGGTTCAAATCCTGTCCCCGCAACCAGAATTTTTCAAACTGAGCCCGACTCTTGCAGCCGGGCTTTTGTTTTTCCGGCGCAGTAAAATGAGAGACAAAAAAGATAACGCGACCTTCGACCTGCCGGGATTCGGACCAGCCGCACCGCTGATGCATCCGCCCGCCGAAGCGCGCCGCACGACTGTGCCGCGCCAGCGCAAGGTGACAGTCAAGCAGCACCAGCTGGAATTGCTGGAAGAAACCGATGCGTCCGGCCTGCCCGTGTGGCGGCGCGACGAAAATACCGACCTGACCGGCCTGCCCATCTGGGCTGCCGCCTGACGAGCCTGTTAGACTTGGCCGTCCCCTCTTTTTGACGGCTAGCACCATGCATCCACAACCCTTTGCCAACCTGCCGCTGACGGCTTCCTTCCTCGCCAATCTGGACAGCCTCGGCTACCACCAGATGACGCCGATCCAGGCCCAGAGCCTGCCGCATGTGCTGGAAGGGCGCGATCTGATTGCGCAAGCGAAAACCGGCAGCGGCAAGACGGCCGCCTTCGGCATCGGCATTTTGCACAAGCTCAATCCGGCCTGGTTTGCCGTGCAAGGCCTGGTGCTGTGTCCGACGCGTGAACTGGCCGACCAGGTCGCCAATGAATTGCGCCGCCTGGCGCGCGGCGAAGGCAACATCAAGGTGCTGACCCTGACCGGCGGCGCACCGATGCGCCCGCAAGTGGCCTCGCTCGAGCATGGCGCCCACATCGTGGTGGGCACACCGGGCCGCATCCGTGATCACCTAGGCCGCGGCACCATCAATCTGGACAAGGTGCAAACCCTGGTGCTGGACGAAGCGGACCGCATGACGGACATGGGCTTCTACGACGAGATCGCGGGCATTGTCTCGGCCTGCCCGAAACGACGCCAGACCTTGCTGTTCTCGGCCACCTATCCGGACGATATTCGCCAGGCCACCGAACATTTCCTGCATAACCCGGTCGAAGTGATTGTGGAAGCCCAGCACACGGGCGAGCAGATCGAGCAGCGCTTCTACGAAGTGGGCTTTGACGAGCGCGATGCCGCTGTTGGCCGTCTGCTCAAGCATTTCAAGCCGGTGTCCGCCCTGGCCTTCTGCAATACCAAGGTACATTGCCGCGAGCTGGCCGAAAGCCTGCGCGCGCAAGGCTTTTCGGCGCTGGCCCTGTACGGGGAACTGGAACAGCGCGAGCGTGATGAAATCCTGGTGCTGTTTTCCAACCGCAGCTGCTCGGTGCTGGTCGCGACTGACGTCGCCGCGCGCGGGCTCGATATTGCCAACCTGGGTGCGGTGATCAACGTCGACGTGTCGAAAGACACCGAGGTCCACATCCACCGCGTGGGCCGTACGGGCCGCGCCGGCGAATCGGGCCTGGCCCTGTCGCTGTGCGCGCCGAACGAAAAAAAATGGGTACGCCTGATCGAGGAATACCAGAACGCCCCGGTCAGCTGGCATCCGCTCGAGGAACTGGGCGGCGCCGAGGCCGAGGCCGCGCCTGCGCCGATGGTGACCTTGTGCATCATGGGCGGCAAGAAGGACAAGCTGCGTCCGGGCGACTTGCTGGGCGCACTCACGGGCGATGCCCGCCTCAGCAAGGAACAAGTGGGCAAGATCAATGTCTTCGAGTTCATGACGTATGTGGCGCTGGATCGTCACGTCGCCGAGGCCGCCTTCAAACGCCTGAATGCCGGCAATACGCTGGGACCGGATTTTGGCAACATCAAAGGGCGCAGTTTCAAGATGCGTTTCATCGACGTTTAGGCTGGCCCGCAGTACAAAATTCAACATTGCTGCGATAACATCGCCTATACTCGTCGACAGGGAATGCCTGCGCCTGTCCGGGAGATCACTGCATCCATCCACATTTCTTGCAATCACACGTGCCACAGCGTATTTATTTGCATACAATGCATGTAAGCCGCCGCTGTTTCATTGCACGTTGTTCAATTTCGGTCTGCTATTCCGTACCACAAAGCCATCGCGCCGTGGGTTTGTGTCGCAGATCGTTACACAACAGTGAAATAAGGTGTGCGTGAGGGGTGACCGGCGTCGACAATTCTGGCATTATTGCTGCGGATAAACATTATTTTTTCGGGATCCCATGCTAATGAACAATGTAGTCATCACCGATGATAGCGAAGCATTGAAACAGGCCTTCCTGCGTGGCGCCGGCCTGCCTGCTGAAGCAATCGGTACATTGACGCCAGAGTTGATGGAATTGCTCGGCAAGATGATGAATAATTGTATCCAGGGGACCATCGACTTGCTGGCCCTGCGCTCGCTGGTCAAGCAGGAAGTCAAGGCCGACGTCACCGTCGTAGTCCTGCGCAACAACAACCCCATGAAGTTTTTCCCTGACAGCCAGACCGTGCTGACTCAGATGCTGCGCAAGAAGATGCCCGGCTTCATGGAGCCGCTGGAAGCATTGGACGATGCGCATCGCGATTTGCGCGGCCATCAGAACGGCGTGGTGGCCGGCACCAAGGCCAGCATGGACAAGGTGATCCGCCGCCTGCGCCCCGAGCGCATCGAGTCGGCCCTGAAAACCACACCCTTGCAGTCGGCCATTCCCTTCCGCCGCAAAGCGGCACTGTGGGATTTGTACCGCCAGCAGCACCATTGCGTGGCGGGCGAATCGAAAGACCAGTTCAAGACCCTGTTCGGGCCCGACTTCCTGGACGCGTACGAAAAGGAAGTGCACCGCATCGTGGGTCACAATCATGGTTGATCAAGTACCAGTGGATCTGTCGTGGACGCGGATTAACGAAATCGGCAAGCGTCCCAGCAACCAGGATACGGTGGGCGAAGCCTTTGCCGACCCGCTGGCCTGCTTCGTGGTGGCAGATGGTGCCGGCGGCCACGAGGGCGGCGAAATCGCCTCCAAGGTCGTGGTCGACGCCATCCTGACCCGCTTCCGCCAGAACCCGGCCTTCGGGCCGGAAGCCATGCTGGCCTACGCCGCCAGCGCCAGCAGCGATGTGGCGCGCCGTAAAAAGCACGAGCCACGCCTGGCCGACATGAGCACCACCGTGGCCGCCTTGCTGGTGGACCGCGCACGCGGCGAAGCCTTGTGGGGCCACCTGGGCGACACCCGCGTGTATCTGTTCCGCGCAGCGCGCCTGCATGCCATGAGCAAAGACCACAGCATGACCCAGCAACTCATCGACGCCGGCTATGCCCGTGCCGAACAATTGCGCCTGCACCCGCAACGCAACATCCTGTTTGCTGCCATTGGCGCCGAAGGCGATACTGGCGTGGAACTGCTCGCTGGCGCGGTCCAGTTGCTGCCGGGCGACGCCCTGCTGCTGTGCAGCGACGGCTTGTGGGAGTGGGTGATGGAGGCTGATATGGAGCGCACCCTGGCGCAGTCCAGCAACAGTGCCGACTGGCTGGCGCGCATGTGCCGCCTGGCCGACGACAACATTAAAAACAGCGGCAAGGTGCGCGACAATTATTCCGCCTATGCCATTCTCGTGCACAAGGCGGGCGCATGAACGCGCTGGTGGTCAAAGGTTCCGAGAACTGCCTGCCAATCGGCACGCGGCTGCACGACTTCGAAATCACCGGCATTCTGGGCGAAGGCGGCTTTGGCATCGTCTACATTGCGTTCGACCATTCCCTGCAGCGCTCGGTGGCGATCAAGGAATACATGCCGGGCGTGCTGGCCGCGCGCGGCTCGGACCACGGCATTCGCGTGCGCGCCGAACGGCACCGCGAAACCTTCGACGTCGGCCTGAAAAGCTTTATTAACGAAGCGCGCTTCCTGGCCCAGTTTGACCATCCGTCGCTGGTCAAGGTGTACCGCTTCTGGGAACAGAACCACACGGCCTACACGGCCATGCAGTATTACGATGGCCGTACCGTCAAGGATATCGTCAACAGCGCCCCGCACCTGGTCAATGAAGCCTGGTGCCGCAAGATGCTCAAGCAGATCCTGGAAGCGCTGGAAATGCTGTACACCATGCGCATCCTGCACCGCGACGTGTCGCCGGACAATATCATTGTGCAAGAAAGCGGCGATGCCGTGCTGCTCGACTTTGGTTCGGCGCGCCAGATCATTGGCGACCGCACGCGCGGCCTGACCGTGATTCTGAAGCCCGGTTACGCACCGGTGGAACAGTATGCCGGTGACGCCTCGCTGGACCAGGGCGCCTACACCGACATTTACGCCCTCTCGGCCGTGATTTACTTTGCGATCTGCAAAGAGCCGCCAGCGACCTCGATCGCGCGCATGGTCAAAGACCCCATGCTGCCGCTGGCCGAGCGCAACCTGGAAGGCTACAGCCGCGAATTTTTGACTGCCATTGACAAGGGCCTGGCCGTGATGGCCAACGAACGCCCGCAAACCATTGACGCCTTCCGCGAACTGCTGGGCATTCCGTCCGCTGGCACGCCACGTGCGCGGCCCGTGGGCGCGACCCAGCGCTTTGCCTCGATCGATCAAACACTGCCGACGCCTTTCCTCAATACTGTGACCGGTCCGGAACGCAAACGTTCCGGCAGCAGTTCCGGGCGTAGTTCTGGCAACAGCAGCGCTGCCAGCAACGGCAAGGCGCCGCCGGGCGCAGCCGCCAAGGGGACCGCAGCCAAGGCGGGGCCGCCAGCCAAGGGCCTGGCCGCACCTGCACCGCGCTGGCTGTCGCATATCGCGCTGGGCTGTGCGCTGCTGGCCATTGCCGGCTTTGGCGCCAAGACCTTGATCAAGCGCCCGGACCCAACCCCACCGCCCGTGGTGCAGGCCGCCGAGCCACTGCCGGCCTTGCCGCCGGACGCGTCCGCCGCGCCCGAGCCTGCCGTCACCGATGCCCAGGTTGCTGCCGTCACGGCCGCCGTGGAAGCCGAGGCGGCTGCCGCCAGTGCGGTGGTGGTGGAAGAAAAACCGGCCGAACCCGATACGGCCAGTTATCGCCTGGCCATCAAGCCCTGGGGCACCATCTACGTTGATGGCAAGGAGCACGGCGTAAGCCCGCCCCTGAAAAAAATCGCCCTGCCAGCAGGCAAGCACAAGATCCGCCTGGTCAACCCGGGTTTCCCTGACTTCGACATGGAAGTAAACCTGGCCAAGAACAAGACCGGCACGATTGAGCACGATTTCACAGCAGATTCCAAATAAAAATATTATGATCGTGGCCATGAAACGACTTTCACTTTCCCTCCTGACGCTGACCTTGCTGGCCGGCTGCGACACCCTCAGCCAGTTCAACAAGCCGACACCGCAGCCAGCCGCGCCCAAGCCGGCGCCAGCGCGTCCAGCGCCGCCGCCCGTGGTCACCCCGCCGCCGCCACCAGCACCAACGGCCGACGAAGTGGCGCTGCGCGAAGGCATTGCCATGTACAACAAGGGCCAGTACAACGAAGCCATCAAGCGCCTGGGCTCGGCCGACATCGCTGGCGGCGCCAAGGCGAATCAGGTTGCCGCCGCCAAGTACACCGCCTTCAGCTATTGCGTGACGGCGCGCCAGATCCTGTGCCGCCAGCAGTTCGACAAGGCCTTCAAGCTCGATCCTGCCTTCGATCTGCTGCCGGGCGAGCATGGCCACCCGCTGTGGGGCCCTGCCTTTACCCGCGCCAAAAAGGCCAACAAGCCGAAATAAGCAAAAAAAAGCACGCCGAAGCGTGCTTTTTTATTGGGCGGTGCAAACTTAGTTGCGGACCACGCGCTTGTACTCGTTGGTACGGGTATCGATTTCGATGACGTCGTCGGTGCTCACGAACAGCGGTACTTGCACGGTGTGGGCGTGGGCTTCGATGGCGTTTTCCAGCTTGGCTTCTTTCAGGACGTTGCCCGACGTGTTGCCCTTGACGGCTGGTTCCGAGTACGCCACTTTGCGGGCGATGGTGGTTGGCAGTTCAACCGAGATCGCCTTGCCGTCGTAGAACACAGCTTCGCATTCCATGCCGTCCTTCAGGTAATGCAAAGCATCGCCCAGGTTTTCTTCTTCGATTTCGTACTGGTTGTATTCACCATCCATGAAGACGAACAGCGGATCGGCGAAGTACGAGTAGGTCACTGGCTTCTTGTCGAGCACAACCACGTCGAACTTGTCGTCGCCGCGGAACACGTTTTCCAGCGGGCTGTTGGTCAGAAGATTTTTCATCTTCCATTTGTAGGTGAAGCCCGTGCGGCTCGAACCGTTGACATCCGAACGCAGAACGATGAATGGCTTGCTGTCAACCATGATGATGTTGCCAACACGAATTTCTTTTGCAGGTTTCATAAATGTACGTAATAAGTGGGTTGCATGAAAATCAGCGGTCGCCTCGTGGCGAAAAGCGCCGCAAGCTCACGTTTGATCGAAAAAATATCTGTGAAATTAACCGGGCATTATACCCGAGTTTTCTGGATTCACGGACGAAACAACAGCAGCAAAGGCCAGGAGATTGCTGCACACATCGCCGTGCGCCAGCTGGGCCGTTTCCCAGGCCTGGGCGCGCACGGCCAGCGCGGGCAATGCCGCCTGCAGGGCCGGCCACAGGCTGGCGCAATCCTGCGCGCCCTGCCCGGCCCCGTTCCACAGCAGCGAAAACGCGTCCAGCGCGGCGCCGCCCGCGAACCGCTGCAGGAAAGCGCGCAGCTTCTTGTGGTGCAAATTCTCGTCCTGCTCATAAATGTGCCAGACGAAGGGGCGCGCGGCCCACTGGGCGCGTACCCAGGAATCTTCGCCGCGCACAAAATTAAGATCGCAGGCCCACAGCAGACGGTCGTAGTCGGGCTGGGGCACAAAGGGCAGCACGCGCAGCGTCAGCGCACCCCGGGTGCGGCTGGCGCCAGCCACAGGCGCCTGCTCCAGGAAATCTGCCACTGCCTGGGTCGCCACGCCTTCCGGCACCAGACACAGCACCGGCGCCGCCCCGCCCTGCCATGCTGCCAGCAGGTCCGCAACCGGGGCGGAGGGGTAGCAGAACAGCGACACTTTCAGCGCCGCCATCTCTTCGGCACGCACGCCAAACGGCGCCAGGAAGGCGTGCTGGGCAGCGCGATCGGCCTGGAACTGCTGGCGCGCTTGCGCCAGATCCGTTTCGCGCAGCAAGCCGCCGGTGCGCTCGGTGAAGCCGGGGAAAAAGAAATGCTTGGTCAAGGGCAGGCGCGGATGGGGTGACGGCAGCGTATGGCAACCCTCCACCCATTCTTCGGCGCTCAAGCCCTCGTAATTGAGCCAGACGGGACGCTGGGCGCGCTGCGCCATGGCCGCAACATAGCCAGGCGGGATGTCACAGGCGAAAAACTCAATCACGATGTCGGCCACCTCGGCTGGCGTGAACTGCGCTGCCTGGTCATGCCAGTGGCGCACCGTTACGCCTGCAATCTGCTGGCTGGGCGCCGTGCTGCGCACTTGTGGACAGATGCGCTGAAAGCTGGCCAGATCGTCCACCCAGAGGGTGACGTCCACCCCATGCTCGGCGGCGAACTGGCGCGCCATGCGCCAGCAGATGCCGATGTCGCCATAGTTGTCGACCACCTTGCAAAAAATGGCGAGCGTGGTGGCGGGCGGCAGTGGCTGGGACATGGCGAGTCAGGCAGGAACGGGCGGGCCGTCATTTTATCGCACCCGGCAACACACTGACACTCAACTTCAAATAGCCACCTCAAATATCAAAACTTTAACGAAAGCGCCCCGGTCCAAAGGCTACCAGTGCGAAGGCCGTTCTGTTTTGCAACATCTACATTCCCGAGCGGCCAAGCATGCGTGCTGGATTCGCGTACCGCGTGCGGCGCTCCTTGCCGCTGCGCTGTGGTGCACATCGTTTTGCGTACCGGAATGGCCAGAGCGCCGCAGGGCGTTCGGCCGGCCTGTCAACAATCAAGAATGCCTCTTGAAGGCCGAACGGCGACCTGGCCGTCCGCTCGCCGCAATAGCAACAACAAGGAGATTGTGATGAATGAATTTCAAAACGTACCGTATGGAATGGAACAACAATATGCGCCTCAAGGCTTCTTTGGCAGCCTGCTGGGCGCCCCACTGGGCGGCTTGATTGGCCGTGGCGTGGGTGGCCTGCTGGGCAACGCCAACCTGGGCCGCCAGATTGGCCAGGCAGCTGGCGGCATCGGTGGCGGCTTCCTGCCGTTCGCAGCCGATCCTGTGCAACAAGCACAGATGCAGCAAGCCCAGCTGGCACAAATGCAGCAAGCGCAGCAATACAATCCACAGGGCTGGTTCGGCAACCTGATCGGCCAGGTGGGACGCCCCCTTGGTGGCATGATCGGCGGCCAGTTCGGCCACAGCGGCCTGGGCAGCACGATCGGCGGCATTGCCGGCGGCATCGGCCGCATGCTGCCATTCGGCGCCGATCCAGTGCAACAAGCCCAGTTGCAGCAGCAAGCGCAGCTCGAGCAAATGGCGCAGGCCCAGCAGCTCAATCCGCAAGGCTGGGTGGGCAATCTGATTGGGCAGGTCGGCCAGCCGCTCGGTGGCGCCATTGGCGGCCTGTTCGGTAATGCCGGACTGGGCAGCGCGATTGGCGGTGTTGCCGGCGGGCTGAGCCGTTATCTGCCTTTCAGCGCCGACCCGCAGGCGCAAACGATGCAAGCGCCACAGCTGCAGCAAATCATGCAGCAGCATGCGCAGGTATTTCAGCATCTGGCCCAGGTGCAGCAGCAACTGCAGCAACAGCAGCAACAGATGGCACTGCTGATGCAATCCATTGGGCAGCAACCGCAAGTTCAAGCCCAGCAAGGCCAGATGGCCCCGCAAGGCTGGTTTGGCAACCTGATCGGCCAGGTGGGCCAGCCGCTGGGCGGCGCCATTGGCGGGCTGTTTGGCAACTCCGGCCTGGGCAGCACCATTGGGGGGGTGGCGGGCGGCATTGGCCGCATGCTGCCGTTTGGCGCCGACCCGATCTCGCAAGCCTACGCCCAGCAAGCGCAACTGGCACAGCAGCAGGCGCAAATGGCAGGCAACGGCTACTACCCGCAACAAGGCATGCAGCAATACCAGCAGCCGACAATTCACTAATCCAATAGCCCGGCCACAGGGCTAGCAGAACGGCTCCCGCACCTGCGCGCGCAAGCGCGGGAGCCCCACCATGGAGAACGCGATGGAACGCACCCGCTTCATTGTCCGTGCACGCCACGAAGGCGACACGCTGACCGATTTTCTCAATGCGCTGCAAGACGATCCCAACCTGGAGGTGGTCGACACCATCGGGCCGCCACAACAGCCACACACGGCGGTGCTTGCCGTCGAGCCTGAACTGGCGGCCGACTTCGAGCAGCGCTTCCGTAACTCACCTCATCTGCTGATCGAGCGGGACCGGCCCTTGTCGCTGCTGGACAAGACTGCCGGCTTTCTGCATCGGTCGGAAAGGAATCCACATGCCTAAAACACCCGATAGCGGACCAGGCGGTCCTCTCGATGTCAATCCTGATGGCGCTGAAAATGGCGCCAGTGAACGGCGCGGTCCCAACCGCGCGCCTGCTGAAGCACGCGCTGCCGCTCCTGAAGCGCGCGCCGCCGCACCAGCGGCGTCCCCCGCGACACCCGAAAGCGGCACTGCCGCGGCCGGCGGCAAGCAGATCGGCGAACGCAAAAAACAATTTCTGATCGCACCGCGCCATCCCGAGGGGCTGGCGCCGCTGGGCTTGTCGCCGCTGTCGCTGTCCACGGTGGAACAAGCGCTGCGCAACAGTCCCGACATTGACGTCGTCGATACGGTCGGCCCCAAAAATGTGGTGGGCGCTTTGGCTAATGGCATGGGCGGCAGCCAGGGAATACTGGTCGCCCGCATGACCGAGCAAAAGGCAGGCGTGCTGCACCAGCAGGGCCAGGGCCGTCTGCTGGTCGAGCGCGATCAGCACCTGGGCCTGATGGACGCGTCACATCTGCAGCCCAGCTTTGTCACCAGCGTCACGCCCAGCAGCGGGCCCGCGCTGACTGCCGTTATCAAGGTGGTGAGCAAGGATGGCGCGCCGGTGGCGAACGCCGAAGTGTCGCTCTTTGGCAGCATGCTGCCAGCGACTGCGGCAACCGATGCCAGCGGACAGGTCACCTTGTCGTTGTTCGGAGAAACGGCAAGCTCGGTACGTAGTCTGTATGTCAAGCCCAAGTCGGACTACTGGAGCTTCTACCAGCGCGACCCCGACATCTCGCCCGACGAGCCCAACGTGGTGACCCTGCGCGCCCTGGCCGACTGGCCCTCGCTGGCCGGCTTCCCGCAGCAAAAGACCGTGGGCTGGGGCCAGAAGGCCATGCGCATGGACCAGTTGCCAGCCACCTACCGCGGCCAGGGCATCAAGATTGCGGTCATCGATTCCGGCATCGCCACCACGCATGAGGAACTCAGGCGCGTGCACAACGGCTTCGATATCGTCAATAAAAAAACCTCGCCCGATACCTGGAACGACGACACGCTCGGCCACGGCTCGCACTGCGCGGGCGTCATTGGCGGTGCCGAACTGGCTTACGGTATTCGCGGCTTCGCGCCTGACGCCGAGCTGCATGCCTGCAAGCTGTTCCCGGGCGGGCAAGTCAGCCAGCTGATCGACGCACTGGAATACTGCATTGAACACCAGATCGATGTGGTCAACCTGAGCCTGGGCGGGGCCGAGGTGTCCGAAGCGCTGGAGCAGCAAATCCAGCGTGCGCGCCGGGCCGGCATTGCCTGTATTGTCGCGGCCGGCAATTCGGGCGGTCCGGTGCAGTACCCGGCTTCATCGCCCAATGTGCTGGCGGTGGCGGCTATCGGCAAGCTCGATGAATTCCCGCCCGACAGCTACCATGCCCAGACCCTGACGCAAAACGTGGATGCGGGCGGCTACTTTACGGCCAGCTTCAGCTGCTACGGTCCGCAGGTGGCAGTGTGCGGGCCAGGTGTGGCCATCGCGTCCTCGGTGCCGCCAAATAACTATGCGGCCTGGGACGGCACTTCGATGGCAGCGCCCCATATCACCGGCCTGGCCGCGCTGGTGCTGGCCCACCATCCGGAATTCCAGACCGTATTCCAGGCGCGCAACGCGGACCGGGTCGAACGCTTGTTCCAGTTGATACGCATGAGTGCGCGCCGGGTCAGTCTGGCCGATCCGAGCCGGGTGGGCCTGGGCTTGCCCGATGCCGTGCTGGCGGTCGGGCTGCAGCAGCAAACGGTGCCGGCCAATTTGGGCGCCATGCTGCCGGGGCAGCAAGGCTATGGCATTCCCCTGCCCCAGCCGTTCGCCCTGCCCGGCATGTTTGCCATGCCGCCAGGCTTTGCCTATCGGCCGTGGTAGGCGCCACAATGCAAAAAGCCGCTCGAAAGCGGCTTTTTGTTCCAACTGGCGTCCCCAGGGGGATTCGAACCCCCGTACTCACCGTGAAAGGGTGATGTCCTAGGCCTCTAGACGATGGGGACAGTAATCTGTCCTGGATGCATTCTACATCCTGACCTAACCTGCTGCACCAATAAAAAACCCTGACGTATCAGGGTGTTTAGCGGTACTAAACTTCCACTGCCAATTCTTGGCGTCCCCAGGGGGATTCGAACCCCCGTACTCACCGTGAAAGGGTGATGTCCTAGGCCTCTAGACGATGGGGACCCGGTACTGATTACGGTTACTGCTTCTTCGAGTTGGTGGAGGTAAGCGGGATCGAACCGCTGACCTCTTGCATGCCATGCAAGCGCTCTCCCAGCTGAGCTATACCCCCGTTCCGCGAAGAAGCAAAATTATAGCGGAGTCCACCGAATATGCAAAGGGTTAATCAAAGAAATTTATAGAAATTTTTGGATCCGGGCCAAAACCATCTCACGTCCCAACAGGGCGATGACAGCGTCAATGGCCGGGGTTTGCAACTGCCCCGTCAATACCAGGCGCAAGGGCATGGCCAGTTGCGGCATTTTCAGGCCGTGGGCTGCCAGTACTTCCTTGATCATGGCGCCCAGGGCTTCCTTGCTCATGTCGACCGTGGCGCAGCGCTCGGCAAACTGGGCCAGGGCCGGCTTGACGGCATCGGTCAGGTGCTGCGCCAGCAGGGCCGGATCAGGCTGGGGCGTGCGGAAGAACAGCATGGCCGCGTCCGCCAGTTCGTTGACCGTGTTGGCACGCTCTTTCATCAGGCCCAACGCGGCAGCCAGGTCGGGGCCGCCGGCAAAGTCGGCGCCCTGCGCGGCCATCAAGGGCTGGGCCAGCGTGGCCAGACGCGCGTTGTCGGCCAGCTTGATGTAATGGTTGTTCAGCCAGGCCAGCTTTTCCATGTTCATTTGCGCGGCCGACGAGGTCAGGTGGTCAGTATCGAACCAGGCGCAGAACTGCTCCATCGAAAACACTTCTTCATTGCCGTGGCTCCAGCCCAGGCGCGCCAGGTAGTTGAGCATGGTTTCCGGCAGATAGCCCATGGTGGAAAACTCCATCACGCTGGCTGCGTGCGTGCGCTTGGACAGTTTGGCGCCATCGGGGCCCAGGATCATGGGCAGGTGGCCGTACTGCGGCAGTGGCGCGCCAATGGCACGCAGGATATTAATCTGGCGTGGCGTGTTGTTCACGTGGTCATCGCCGCGCAGCACGTGGGTAATGCGCATGTCCCAGTCGTCAACGGCCACGCAGAAGTTGTAGGTCGGGGTGCCGTCCGGGCGAGCAATGATCAGGTCGTCCAGCTCGCGGTTGGCAATGGTGATGGTGCCCTTGACCACATCGTCCCAAGTGACGTCGCCGTCCTGGGGATTCTTGAAGCGCACCACGGGTGTGCGATCGGCTGGCACTGGCGGCAAGGTCTTGCCCGGCTCCGGACGCCAGGTGCCATCGTAGCGCGGCTTTTCGCCCAGTTCGGTAAAGCGATCACGCATGGCTTGCACTTCTTCCTTGGAGGAGTAGCACAGATAAGCGGTGCCGGCAGCGAGCATCTGCGCCACGACTTCGCGGTAACGGTCCATGCGCTGCATCTGGTAGAACGGGCCTTCGTCATGCGACAGACCCAACCACTGCATGCCCTCAATAATGGCTTGCACCGCTTCCGGGGTGGAACGTTCCAGGTCGGTATCTTCGATGCGCAAGACAAAGGTGCCGCCGAAATGGCGGGCATACGCCCAGCTGTAAAGGGCGGTGCGAGCGCCACCCAGGTGAAGGTAGCCGGTCGGGCTCGGGGCAAAACGGGTGCGGACGTCGGTCATGGCGATGTTCGTGGTGAAAAAGAGATCTATTTTACAGCCTCGCCGCCGTGCCGGGCGGCCCGGCCGGCATTGCTGCGCGAGCGGACCTTCTTGCCTGCCGTTCTCAGCACCAGCACAAAGTTCCCAACAACGTCAATGGCCGTGAGCCGCCTCAACACTGACGCGTTCCGCCTTCCCGATACTGAATCTCGGAGTTTTGCATCTTGACCCGTGCCGAGCGTGCGATGCGTATCGGCATCCGACAGCTTCCCGGCAGGAAGTACTTCTATATCGAGAATGACATGGAACGCCGAAATTTCATCAAGCTTGGATCGGGCGCCGCACTGGGCGCCGCCCTGACTGCCTGTGGCGGTAGCGGTGGCCACTACCGGCCGCGCCCTGGCCCCAATCCGCCACCGCCACCCACCCCGCCAACACCACCGGAACCGACCCGCAGCAAAGTTGCCTTCGGCTGGAACACGGTCGCGCTGGCTGCATTGACGGCGGCGCGCAATTCGGCACCGCTGGCAGCGCGCACGCTGGCCATCTTGCATACGGCCATGTATAACGCCTGGGCCGCCTATGACGCCATTGCACTGAGCACACGCCACGCCGCGCAATTGCGCCGCCCGGCGCAAGAACGCACGGCAGCAAACCAGCTGCGTGCCGTCAGCTACGCCGCCTATGCCGTGCTGCTTGATCAATTTCCAACGCAGCGAGCTGCCTTCGACGCCCACATGGCGCTGCTGGCCTACAACCCGGCGCGCGCCTCGCTCGACCCGCTCACGCCGGAAGGGATAGGCGGCCTGACGGCACGCGTGCTGCTGGACTACGCGTACACCGATGGCTCCAACCAGCTGGGCACGCTGACGCCGGGCGGCGTCCCGTTTGCCGATTACAGCGGCTACGCGGCGCGCAATCCCGCCCTGCTGGTGACGCATGCCACCGAGCGCGCCTACATTCCTGATCCGGGCCACTGGCAGCCGCTGACATATCTGGATGCCGGCGGTGTGCTGCGCACCCAGACCTTCCTGCTGCCGTTCTGGGGCCAGGTGCGCCCCTTCGCGCTGACCAGCGGGGCCCAGTTCCGCCCAGCCCCACCGGCCCAGTTCGGCACTTCCGCATTTACCGACCAGGCGCGTGATATCGTCAACATCCAGGCTGCCCTGACCGAAGAACAGAAGGTCATGGTGGACTTCTGGCGTAGCGGCATCAGCGGCGAAACGCCGGCTGCCACCTGGTCGCACTTTGCCGCATTCGTTTCTACGCGCGACCATCTGAACGAAGACGGCGACATCAAACTACTGTTCGCCCTGACCAATGCCCAGTCCGATGCAGCCATTGCCGCCTGGGACGCCAAGCGCTCCTACGATTCAGCCAGGCCACTTAGTGCAGTGCGATGGGTGCTGTGCGGCCAGCGCATTCGCGCCTATGGCCTGGGCGGGCCACTTGCCGGCCTGAACCAGATCCTGGGCCAGGAATGGATGCCCTACCAGCCGCTCAGCAACCCCACCCTGCCTTTCCCCGACTATGTGTCTGGCCACAGCACATTGAGTGCAGCGGCAGCGGAAGTGCTCAAGCGCTATACCGGCAGCGATGCCTTCAACCACAGCCTGGTCATCCCTGCTGCCTCGTCCAGCATCGAGCCGACCGTGCCGACCGGCACCGTGACCCTGGCCTGGCCCAGCTTCACCCTGGCCGCTTGCGAAGCGGGGACCTCGCGCGTGTACGGCGGCATTCATTTCCACGATGCCGACGTGGCCGGACGGGCACTGGGCGAACAGGTCGGCGGCGCTGCCTTCGCGCTGGCCGAACGTTACTGGAAAGGACAGGCCTGAACGGCAGCGTAGCGTGAATAAAAAAGCCGCCTCAAACTTCGAGGCGGCTTTTTCGCGGGTCAACGCAGCAACATCAAGGTGCGCTGGACACGCCCTCGTACGCACCAATATCGAGCTGCCCCGACAGTGGGCGCGCCATCCCCAGCGCGATGTGCTTGTACTCGGCCAACGGCGCCATGTCCACGCCAGTCGCTGACAAACCAGGCGCAGAACCGGCATCGATCACCAGTGCATTGGCGGTCGGACGCAGGTCGAAGGCGGCGCGGTTGACGAAGCCAGGCGCAATCGAGCGGTAGTTGGTCTTGGCGACGGCCGCGACCTGGTTGCTCAGCGTACCCGTGCCCGAGAAAATATTATTTTGCAGCAGGATCGGCTTGGTCACGCTGCCGCCGACCATCACAAAGGTACCGCGCACGGTATCGTCGTTCAGGAAGGTATTATTGACCACGTACAGGTTGTGACTGGGATTGCTGGCACCCTCTTCCCCATAGGCCACCATGCTCGGATTCTGGTGCGCTGCTGGCTGCTGAATCACATTACCGATGATGTAAGACTCGCCTGCATTTGGCAGATCGATCTCGTAACTGGGCTGACCGGCAGCCGTGGTGCCCACCTGACCCGGCGCCAGGCTCGAGAAACGGTTGTACAGAATATGGTTGGTGCGGGCGCGCGACTTCAGGTTGTGCCCGACCACCGCATCGTGCGAAAAGTTGTAGCGGAAAGTCAGCGTGCGCACATTGCCGATGTACAGATTGTGGGTCTGGCCGGTGCCGTAACCATTGTGGCCGAACTCGGTGTTTTCAATCAGCACATCGCTGTTCAAGTTCGCACCCGACAGAATGCCGTTTTCGTTATCGTGCAAGAAGCTGTTGCGCATCGTGAAGCCCGTGCCTTCCAGACGCAGCGCGGCACCGTTCAAATCGGGCACCTTGGCACCAAACATTTCCACGTTGTCGATCGTGATGTTGTTGCCGACAACAACCCAGATTGCCTTGCCCATTGCATTCTTACCACCGGCATTAATTTTTGGGCGGCCATTAATGCCGCGAATGGTCAGATTGTGCGCATAGATCCCGCACACGTCACCGGTGTATGTGGCAGCGGCAATCTCCACGGTGTCGCCGGCAGCGGCGGCAGCAAAGGCGCGGCAGGGCGTGGCGTAAGTCATGCCTGGCCCCACCGACAAGGTGGCGGCGCCAGCAAAGGGAGCAGCGCCCAGCAAGGCAGCAGCGGTGGCGAATACAGTACGGCGTGTCAATGTCATCATGATGTCTCTTCCCAAGTGTGTTCACATGAGCTTGGATTGCAGCTCAGCAAAAAAGTTCCGTCGGTCACTTTCTTGCATTCAGTATTTCACATGCCGCATGGAAACTAACTTGTGAACAGGCACTATATTTGTGCTGTGTTCAATTGGCGCCACACACGGGCGTGCAAAGCGCTGCCACATGCACAAGGGTGCTGGCGAACTCGACATCAAACATTGACGAAGATGCCGTACCTATGGGCTTCCTGACAAGGCAGCACCATTCAACACGGGCGGGAAGAAAGACATTGCCGGCCACCATGGGCCGGCAAAGCGAGGCGGGAATTTAATCGTTTTTGACCACGATGGTCGGGAACTTGCTGCTCATGTCCTTGGCCTTGTCGGCGATCTTGATCGCCACTTTGCGCGCAATTTCTTTGTAGATCTGAGCCACGGCGCCATCGGGTTCGGCAACCACGGTTGGCTTGCCGGAATCGGTCTGTTCGCGAATCGCCATGGTCAATGGCAAGGCACCCAGGAAATCAACACCAAAGTCGGCGCACATTTTGGCGCCGCCGCCGTGGCCGAAGATGGCTTCGGTGTGGCCGCAGTTCGAGCAGATGTGGGTGCTCATGTTTTCCACCACGCCCAGGATAGGAATGCCGACCTTCTCAAACATTTTCAGGCCCTTGCGCGCGTCCAGCAAGGCAATGTCTTGCGGGGTGGTCACGATCACGGCGCCGGTCACAGGCACTTTTTGCGACAAGGTCAGCTGAATGTCGCCGGTGCCAGGCGGCATATCGACAATCAGGTAATCCAGGTCGCGCCAGTTGGTTTGCTCCAGCAATTGCTGCAGCGCCTGGGTGACCATGGGGCCGCGCCAGACCATGGGCTCGTCCGGATCGATCATGAAACCGATCGACGACACTTGCAGGCCGTGGTTTTCCATCGGTTCCATGGTTTTGCCGTCGGTGGTTTCCGGGCGCCCGCTGATACCAAGCATCATCGGCTGGGACGGCCCGTAAATATCGGCGTCCAGCACGCCCACGCTGGCGCCCTCGGCAGCCAGGGCCAGCGCCAGGTTCACTGCCGTGGTCGACTTGCCAACGCCGCCCTTGCCGGACGCCACTGCAATGATGTTCTTCACGTTCGGCATGATCTTCAAGCCGCGCTGCACCGTGTGGGAAATGATGTTCGAGGTCACATTGACCGTGATGGTGCCGGCGCCAGGCAGTGTTTGCAGTTTGGCCACCACGGCCGCGCGCAGCAGATCAAACTGGCTTTTTGCCGGGTAACCCAGTTCCACGTCGAGCGCGATGTTGTCGCCGTCGACTTTGACATTCTTGATGGAACGGGTGGAAACGAGGTCTTTCTGGGTATTCGGATCGATGACTGCCGCTAGTGCCGCTTTGACGTCTTCTACTGTGATGCGCATGAAAATCTCCGTATGTGATCCCGAAGTTTAGCGCAAATCGCCCCGGCCAGCCTTGCCAAAAGGTCAAAACGGCGGCCTGCCTGCCCGCTGGCGGTGCCCATGCGCCCCAAGCGCTGGTAAAATGCTTTACTCTTTTTCCAATACTCACCAAAAAGCGCAACCATGACCCGCAAGCTGTTCGTCACCACCGCCCTGCCCTACGCCAACGCAGCCTTCCACATCGGCCACATGATGGAATACATCCAGGCCGATATCTGGGTACGTTTTCAGCGAATGCAGCGCGATGCCGGTGGCCAGCGTGAAGTCCATTTTGTGTGCGCCGACGACACCCACGGCACGCCGATCATGATCGCTGCCGAAAAGGAAGGCATCACGCCGCAAGAATTCGTGGCCAAGATCGCCGCTGGCCGCCAGCAATACCTGGACGGCTTCCATATTGCGTTTGACAACTGGTACTCCACCGATTCGCCGGAAAACGTCGAGCTGTCGCAGGGCATTTACCGCAAGCTGCGCGATACGGGCCTGATCGTCACCAAGACGGTCGACCGCTTCTTCGACCCGGTCAAGGGCATGTTTTTGGCGGACCGCAACATCAAGGGCGAGTGCCCGAAATGCGGCGCCAAGGACCAGTACGGCGACAATTGCGAAGTGTGCGGTGCGGCCTATCAGCCAACCGAACTGGTGAACCCATTCTCGGTGTTTACCGGGTCCACGCCGATCCTGAAGCCGTCCGAGCAGTATTTCTTCGCCCTGTCCGACCCGCGCTGCTTCACCTTCCTGAAGGAATGGCTGAACACGCCGGGCCGCCTGCAATCGGAAATGGTCAACAAGGTCTCGGAATGGCTGGGTGAAGCGGGTGAAAAACTGGCTGACTGGGATATTTCGCGCGACGCGCCCTACTTCGGCATTCCGATTCCCGATGCGCCGGGCAAGTTCTTCTATGTCTGGCTGGACGCGCCGGTTGGCTACCTGGCCAGCCTGAAGAATTATTGCGACAAGAAAGGGATGGATTTCAACGCCCTGCTGAACGATCCGGCCACCGAACAAGTGCACTTCATCGGCAAGGATATTGTGTCCTTCCACCTGCTGTTCTGGCCGGCGATGCTGAATTTTGCCCAGCACCCGATCATCGACAAACTGAAGGTCAATGTGCATGGCCACCTGACGGTCAACAACGAAAAAATGTCGAAGTCGCGCGGCACGGGTATTTCGCCGCTGCGCTACCTGGATCTGAAAATGAATCCGGAGTGGCTGCGCTATTACATTGCCTTCAAGCTCAATTCGAAGGTCGAAGACCTGGACTTCAACGGCGACGACTTCGTGGCGCGCGTCAACAGCGACCTGATCGGCAAGTACGTTAACATCGCCAGCCGCTGCGCCGGCTTCATCGCCAAGAAGTTCGACGGCAAGCTGGCCACCACGCTGTCGCCAAGCGCCCAGCAATGGATCAGCCGCGCCTTGACCGTGGATGGCGCCGAGCGCCAGGCCAGCATTGCCGCCAACTTCGAAAATCGCGAATTCGGCAAGGCGCTGCGCGAAATCATGGAAATTGCCGACATCACCAACCAGTACGTTGATGAAAACAAGCCATGGATCCTGGCCAAGGATGAAGCCAAGACGGCCGAACTGCATGATGTCTGCACCGCCGCATTGATTCTGTTCCGCCAGCTCACCATTCTGTTGTCACCCGTGTTGCCGCAAGTGGCCAGCCGCGTCAGCGAATTCCTGCACGACGAGCAAATTTCGTGGAGCGACACCAAGGGTGCTGCCGTCTACGAAACCATGCTGGGCCGCACCATCGGCGCCTACAGCCACCTGATGACCCGGGTCGACGCCAAGATGGTGGAAGACTTGTTCGACAAGCCGGTCGTGGCCGCTGCCCCAGCCGCTCCAACCGCCGCCGCGCCCGCCCCTGCCCTGGACGCGCCGCCCAAGGGCGACATCGAAGAGTTGGCGCCCGAAATCAAGATCGACGACTTCACCAAAATCGATCTGCGCATTGCCAAAATCGTCAATTGCGAGCAGGTGGACGGTTCCGACAAGCTGCTGCGCCTGACCCTGGACGTGGGCGAAGGCCGCCACCGCAATGTTTTCTCGGGCATCAAGTCGGCTTACCAGCCAGAGCAGCTGATCGGCAAGTTGACCGTGCTGGTCGCCAACCTGGCCCCGCGCAAGATGAAGTTTGGCGTGTCCGAAGGCATGGTGCTGTGCGCCTCGGCTGCCGACGAAAAAGCCAATCCAGGCCTGTACGTGCTGGAACCGTGGCCAGGCGCGCAGCCGGGCATGCGCATCCGTTAAGGCCGGCCGATGAACATCGTGGTCCGGGAAGCCAGCGCTGACGACGCCCATTTGATTGCCGCCCTCACGCGCGCCGCGTGGGCCGGCAAGGTCAGCGACACTTCCAGTGGCCACGTAGAAACCGCCGAACAGGTGGACGCTCACCTGCGCCGCGGCGGCGCCTTTATATTGATGCAGGGCGGCGAAGCCGTCGGCTCGGTACGCTGGGCCCCGCACGACCTGGACCAGGATGTATGGGAAATCCTGCGCATGGGCGTACTGCCCCATTGCCGCGGCAACAACCTGTCGCAGCACTTGCTGGAAGCGGTGATTCACCACAGCCTGGCCAGTGCCGTGCAGGAATTGCGCCTGGCGGTGCGTGGCGATCAGCCCAAACTGTTGGACCTGTACGCGGCCTATGCGTTCGAACTGGCCGAAGAACTGGAATATTCCCACGCCAACCCGGCCGAACCGGCGCCGCTGGTCATGCGCCGCATCCTGCGCCACTAGCGCGCCAAACTGGTTTTCACGGACGCGGCAGCGCTATAATGTCGCGTTTGACCGAAATAACAGACAACAACAAGACGGGGCCCGGCACCCGATCCCAACACTTACAGAGCGGTAAATCCACTATGAGCGAATTGACTTCCCTTCGGCACATTCCTAAAACCAACCTGTTCAAGAAGGGTGATGTCTTTGTCCTCTTCGGCGAACTGTTCGGCCGTGGTTACGTCAACGGTCTGATCGATGAGGCACGCGCTGCTGGCATGACCATTGTCGGCATCACCGTCGGCCGTCGCGACGAGAACAATGCCTTGCGCGGCCTGAATGCGGAAGAGCTGGCCGAAGCAGAAGAAAAGCTCGGCGGCAAGATCATCAATGTGCCGATGATGGCCGGTTTCGACATGGACGCCCCCGCTGGCGAACAGAACCCGACTGAAATGCTGTCTGGAATTACCCTCAAAAGCTGGCAAGAAGACAAGCTGGACTGGGCCAAGATCGAAGCCTGCCGCGCAGCTGGCGTCAAGCGCTTCACGGACTCCGCCGCCATCGTCATGGCCGAGATCGACAAGCTGATCCCGGACGGCGCCAACGTGTTCTTCGCGCACACCATGGCGGGCGGCATTCCGAAGATCAAGGCCTTCCTGGCCATTGCCAACCGCATCTACAAGGGCCGTGGCGAGCGCTTTATGTCCTCGCGCGCCCTGCTCGACAGCGACCTGGGCAAGCTGATTTTGATGAACTTCGACGAAGTCACCGCCAACACCCTGGGCTACCTGATCAGCGCGAGCGCCGCAATCCGCGCACGCGTCACCGCCACTGGCGGCAGCGCGCGTTACACGGCGTACGGCTACCACGGCACCGAGATCCTGATCGATGGCAAATACCAGTGGCAAACCTACACCAACTACACCCAGGGCTACGCCAAGATGCGCCTGGAAAGCGTGGCCTCGGCCGCCTGGGCGCAGGGCGTGTATGCCACCGTCTTCAACTGCCCGGAAATCCGCACCAACTCGTCGGACATTTTTGTCGGCGTGGAATTGCCCCTGTTCCCGCTGCTGAATGCCTTGAAGCGTGAAAACGGCGGCAAGTGGGCCCAGCAGCAATGGGATGCCTGCCAGGCCTTGCTGGAAGATGGCGTGCAGCTGCAAACCCTGCTGGACTTGATCGAGTCCTATAACAACAACGATACCAGCGCTGCCTTCCGCAACTTTGGCGCCTGGCCGATGGACAACACTCCGGCCCTGGCAGACGTGATGATCGGCTTGTCCGAAGAGATCACCAAGATGCACAAGGACAAAAAGGCCCTGATCACCGACCACCTCAGCTCGCTGGTGCTGGAAGGCGCCGGCCCGCTGATGTTCCATGGCGCTGCCGAACAGATTGGCCCGGTGCTGTGGTTGAACCACGACATCATCGCCCGTCAGCTCAACGCCCTGCACCCGGACTAAGCCGACCTGGCCGGTGCCGCTCTGCGCGGCGCCGGACTGGCCGGAGCCCCGCCCCCGCGCGCACGCGGTAAAATAGCAGTGTCCGCCTTACTATTTCACATCATGAAATTCTCCAAACAGCATTCCCTGTACGAATCCGAGCACACCAAGTTCATCGCCGAGCTCAAGGCCAAGAATCCCGGCATCGAAGAAGGCCAGCGCGTGGGCCGCTCCCTGCTGTGGGACAAAGCCCCAACCCCGCTGGCGGAACAGGACCGCACCGCCGAATCGCGCGTGCGCCAGCAAGCTTACGTGTACCAGAACAAACTCTGATCCGCCCACGGTTGATCGATCATGTTGCCAGATGAGGTGGCAGGCACGGCAGACGACCAGATCGTCGATGACGCCGCTGCCACCGACACCCCAGCCGCAGACAGCGCGCCCGCCGACACCGCGGCGCCTGCCAGTGCGCCAGCCGACGCTGCCGCCATCGCCC
The DNA here is from genome assembly GCF_900129765.1 of Massilia sp. CF038. Taxonomy (GTDB): domain Bacteria; phylum Pseudomonadota; class Gammaproteobacteria; order Burkholderiales; family Burkholderiaceae_D; genus Telluria_A. The sequence goes on along the minus strand of NZ_FQWU01000001.1, from coordinate 1,273,123 downwards.
GCCTGTACGGCGAGCCGCTGCTGCGCATGCCGACCGACCTGTACATTCCACCGGATGCGCTCGAGATCTTTCTCGACGCCTTCGAAGGGCCGCTGGACTTGCTGCTCTACCTGATCCGCAAGCAAAACTTCAACATTCTCGACATCCCGATGGCGCAGGTCACCCTGCAATATCTGAAGTATGTCGACCAGATCCGCCTGCACAATCTGGAACTGGCTGCCGAATATCTCTTGATGGCCGCCATGCTGATTGAAATCAAATCACGCATGCTGCTACCGCAGCGCAAGAGCGACGACGAAGAAGCGGGCGACCCCCGTGCCGAGCTGGTGCGCCGCCTGCTGGAATACGAGCAGATCAAGGTCGCCGCCTATGATCTGAATGCCGTGCCGCAAGTGGACCGCGATTTCGTGCGCCCTGCCCTGTTTGTCGAGCAAAGCAATATTCCCACCTGGCCAGACGTGGACGTAAGCGACCTGCAGCGTGCTTGGCTGGACGTGCTGGGCCGTGCGCGCCTGACCCAGCACCACCGCATCAGCCGCCAGGAATTGTCGGTGCGCGAACACATGACCGCCATCTTGCGCCAGCTGCAATCGTCGCGTTTTGTCGAGTTTGCCGACCTGTTTGAAGGCCAGGGCGGCGTGCCGATCGTGGTCGTGCACTTCGTCGCCATGCTCGAACTGGCCAAAGAAACCCTCATTGAAATTACCCAGGCAGAGCCATTCGCGCCCATTTACGTGCGCCTGGCCTACTCGCCCGCATAACCTCAGGACCCCCATGAAAATCATTTCCTCTGTCGAAGAACTGCGCGACCAGCTCAGTGGCCAACTGCGCACCGCCTTCGTGCCCACCATGGGCAATCTGCACGAAGGGCATTTGTCGCTGATGCGCCTGGCGCGCAAGCATGGCGACCCGGTGGTAGCGTCGATCTTCGTCAACCGTCTGCAGTTCGGTCCCAACGAAGACTTCGACAAATACCCGCGCACCTTCCAGGCTGATGTGGAAAAGCTGGAAAAAGAAGGCGTGTACGTGCTGTTTGCACCGACGGAAAAGGATCTGTATCCGGAACCGCAAGAGTTCCGCGTGCGTCCGCCTGACGACCTGGGCAACACCCTGGAAGGCGAGTTTCGTCCCGGCTTCTTCACCGGCGTCACCACCATCGTACTCAAGCTGTTCTCGTGCGTGCAGCCGAAGGTGGCCGTGTTCGGCAAAAAGGATTACCAGCAGCTCATGATGGTTCGCAACATGAGCCGCCAGTTTGCCTTGCCGACCCAAATCATTGCCGCCGAAACCTGGCGCGCCGACGATGGCCTGGCCCTGTCGTCGCGCAATATGTACTTGTCGGAAGCCGAGCGCGCCGAAGCGCCGGCCCTGTACCGCAGCTTGAACGCCGTGGCTGACGAAGTGCGTGCCGGCCACCTCGACGTGTTCCAGCTCGAACACAAAGCGATGACGGAACTTGCCGGTCGCGGCTGGAAGCCGGACTACATCTCGATCCGCAAGCAAAGCGACCTGCAGCCGCCGTCGGCCGGCGACCTGGCGCAAGGCACGCCGCTGGTCGTGCTGGCCGCCGCCAAGCTCGGCACCACCCGCCTGATCGACAACCTCGAAATCTAAGGCATCTAACGCCCCGCCCCCCCGTTTCAACACTGGGGTCAGACCTCATTTCTGCAACATGCCCGGGCTGGGGTCAGACCTCATTTTTGCAACTTTCGGCCGCCACGAGGGGACCGCGGCAAGCGGCTTGATATTTGTCAAACTGGGGTCAGACCTCCGCCCGAGGCCATTGCAAAAATGAGGTCTGACCCCGGTTTGATTTTAATCAGGCGATGCGGCGGACCGATTCGCGCACGACCAGGCTCAGCGCCGGGATGTGGGCCGGTTCGCTGCGCTGGCCCATCAGGGGCAGCAGCATGTTGCCGATGCAGGTACCTACTTCGTACAGGGGCTGGCGCACCGTCGTCAGCGGTGGGGTCGTGTACATTGAACTGTGCAGGTCGTCGAAGCCGATGATCGAGATGTCGTCCGGTACCCGGATGCTGCGCCGGTACAACGCCAGCCGGGCGCCGTAGGCCATCAGGTCGTTGGCGGCGAAGATGGCGGTGAAGCGCTGCTTCGATGCCAGCAACTGGTCCACCGCCAGCAGACCGGCCGACTCCTGGAAGTCGCCATCGACCACCAGTGCGGGATCGTACGGGATCCGGTGCCGACTCAGCGTGTCGCGGTAGCCAGCCAGACGCGCGCGCGCATCTTCCTGTTCCTGCGGGCCGGCCACGAAAGCAATCCGGCGGTGCCCCTGCTCCACCAGCAAATCCATCGCTTCACACGCGGCCGCGTAGTTGTCGAGACAGAAGCCGCGCGCGCGTTCGCCTTCGAGTTTGCGCCCGAACGCGATAATGGGCACCTGTTTGGAGAACTTCAGGATCTGCCCGTCGGTCATGTTCCCGGTCAGGATCACCACGCCGTCCACGCGCCGCCCGATCAGCAGTTCGACCCGGTCCGCTTCTTCGTCAGCATGCCAGTGCCCGCTCATGATGAGCATTGCATAACCGGCGGCCTTCATCACGTCTTCAATCCCGGTCATGGTCTTGTTGAAGTAGCCGCTTTCGAGCGACTGGGTCAGCACGCCAATGGTGCGCGTGGTGCCCATCTTCAGGCTTTGCGCCAGCCGGTTCGGCTTGTACTGCAGCTCTTCGATCACGCGCTCGAGCGCCTGGCGCTTGACGCCGGAGACTTTGGCAGTCCCGTTCAGGAAGCGCGACACGGTGGCCGGCGAGACGCCGGCAGCGTCGGCAACCTGCTGCAATGTGGTGGTGGTGCTCTCTGTTTTCATCGCCTGAACTATATCACCGCGCGCTGGCGCGGGCACACATATGATCGACCAAATCGCGGTGCGGCGGCAGGTCGGCCAGGGCCCGCTCGGCCAGCATGGCGATGGTCTTGAATTCGTCACGCGCCTGTCCGTCCAGCGCGGCGTTGGCGGCGCTGGCGTGCAGCGCGCTGTGGAACTCCATCCCGTACAGCACGTACTGCCAGCTCGACGGTGGATACATCTCCAGATCGGTCACAAAATCAAGCCGGTGCGGCGGCCTGCCCTGCCACATGGCCAGCTTGGCCTGCAGCGATGCAGGAATCGATGCAGCATCGGCGTTCTCGCGCCAAAAGGCCGAATCGGTGCGCTGGGTCAGGCAGTAGTGCAGCTTGATGAAGTCGACCACGCGCTCGTAACGCTGACGCATCAAGTCATTGAAGGTGCGCGCCACGGGCTCGGTCTGGCCATTGAACGGGAACAGGAAGCCGATCAGGTAGGCCGCCGTTTCAATCAGACCGATGCCGGATGACTCCAGCGGCTCCAGGAAGCCGCCCGACAAGCCCACGGCCACGCAGTTTTTCACCCACTGCACTTCGCGGTAGCCCAGCTGCAGCTCGAGCTTGCGCGGTGTCAGGCCAGCGGCTGCCGGGCCCACGTAGGCGCGCAGTACTTCTTCAGCGCGTTCGTCGCTGGTATGCCGGCTGGAATAGACGTAGCCGATGCCGCGCCGCTCCTGCAGGCCGATATCCCAGGTCCATCCCGCTTCATGCGCGGTGGAGATGGTGTATGACGGGATCGGCGTGTCCGCAGCCGGATACGGCACTTGCATGGCCAGCGCGTGGTCGACGAACAGCACGTCGTCCAGCTTGCGCAGCGGTGAACCGAGCGCCTGGCCAATCAGGCTGGCGCGAAAGCCGGTGCAGTCGATGTACAGGTCCGCTTCCAGTGCGCCGTGTTCTTCCGTGTGCACGCGTGCGATGGCGCCGTCATCATTCAACTCGACCTGGCCCACGTTGCCCAGCACGTGCTGCACGCCCAGGGTCACGCCATGTTCAGCCAGCAGCTTGGCAAAGCGCCCGGCATCGAAGTGGTAGGCGTAGTTCATTGGCCCCAGATAGTCGCCATCGCTGGTGCGCTTGGGCGCGCGGGCGGCGTCGGCCACGCGCTTCTGCATGGTCGCGGCCTGCGCGAACGGGACGCCCTCTCCCGCCAGGCCGCGCAGCCAGTACGGCAGCAGCTCGGCGCTGCCCTGGCGCTGGCTGGGGTGGCTGAACGGATGGAAGTAATGGTCGCTGCCAAAGCTGCCAGCCGGGCGTACCCAGTTGGCAAACTTGACGCCTTGCTTGAAGGTGGCGTGGCATTCGCGTACAAAGCGCGCTTCGTCAACGCCAATCGCCGACAAAGTCCCGCGAATCGAAGGAAAAGTACCCTCGCCCACGCCAATGATGCCGATCTGGGGCGACTCGACCAGGGTTATGCGTACGCCGCCGGGGCGTGCCGCCCCCAGCGTCTTGGCCAGAAAACAGGCAGTGAGCCAGCCTGCGGTGCCGCCACCGACGATCAACACATTTTGAAAAGTTTTCATAAACTCTGCCCCACTATGGTGAATGTGGTAAATTTTACAGCACCACAATATTTCGTTTGACTTTCTCTTGCACTGAAATGTACCATGAAAACGTTTTCACAAGACGTGAAATCGATTTCGTAGAAAACTATAAAAGCAATAACTTCACACTTCCCTTTGGAGACAGCATGAAATCATCTGCAGCAAAGCCGTTCCGCCGTCCGGGCGCCCAGATCCAGTTGGCGATCCTCACCCTGCTCGCCTCGATCAATGGCGCGCATGCCCAGACCACTGCTGCCCCGGCAGCCGAGAAGGCAGTCGCCAACAGCGACTCGGGCCTGATTCCTGAAGTGGTCGTCACCGCGACCAAACGCACCACCAGCCTGCAAAAAACGCCAATCGCGATTACCTCGCTCAATGCGGCCACCCTGCAGGACAACCATGTACAAACCATGCTTGACGTGGTCTCGCTGGTACCAGGCTTCCAGGCCACCGCCCAGGGCGACCACGGCGTGACCACCATGACTTTGCGCGGCATCGGTAACGACAGCGCCAAGACCCAGTACGCCGATCCGGAAGTCGCTTCCTTCGTCGACAATGTGTATTCGCCACGTGCCGAAGGCGCCACCGCGCTGATGTTCGACATCGAGGCAATCGAGGTGCTGCGCGGCCCGCAAGGCACCCTGTGGGGCCGCAATTCCACCGTGGGCGCAGTCAACATCCAGACCGTCAAGCCTGAATTGAACAGCCGCGCCGGCACCGTGGAAGCGGGCATTGGCGACTACAACCGCTATGGCGCGCGCGCTGCCTTCAATATGCCGTTGTCCGACACCGCTGCCCTGCGCATCGGTATCGTCCACGAGCAGCATGACGGCTACGTCGACTATCAGAAGTTCCCTGGCGTGGCGATCGCCGACCAGCAAGCCGCTTACGTGGCTGCCGGTGGTGATATTGCGACCTTCCGTCCGATCAATCCGAACCAGTTCGCGGTCGGCAACCAGAAGTACAGCGCCCAGAACCAGACTGCCTTCCGCGCCAGCCTGCTGTGGCACATCACGCCGCAGTTGAAGTGGAACGTCGCTTACGAAAAATTTGCTGACCGCGGCACCCCAAGCGCCAACTTGATGCAAGTACCACGGGCTGGCCAGGACTTCTGGTCGATCTTGTCGGACAGCGCCCCATGGATCAACCGCGACAGCCACAATGTGCGCAGCCGCCTGGAATACCAGGTCGCTCCGGACATGGCCCTGCATTACATCGCCGGCTTCTCCAAGTACCAGGGTTCGATGCGCTTCGACCAGGACGGCGGCGCGCGTGTACCAACCAGCATCCGCTCCGGCGCGACCTGGCAGGAACACACCACCACCGATTCGAACTACCGCAGCCACAGTCATGAACTGGAACTGCAATCGGTCGGCAAGAAGGACATCGACTGGCAGCTCGGCCTGTACTACGCGGCTGAAAAGAACGACATCCGTTTCGACATCCCGATCTTCAACGGCACCCAGGATGGTACCGTGGGCTGGCAGGGTTCCTTCATCCAGCCTGAAGAAACCGTGGACTCGAAAGCGGCCTTCGGCCAGGCCACCTGGAACGTCAGCGACGCTTTCCATCTGACCGGGGGCGTGCGCTACACCCAGGACCGCCGCGAGAACGTCGGCGGCCGTGCCTACACCTGGCGCAATACCCCGGGTGTGCCGCAACTGCCGCTCAATCCATCCATGGATCCACGCGTACCAGGCCAGGGCTTTGAAGCTGACGTGCCAGGTAACGATGGCGTCTTCAAGGGCAGCAAGGTCACCGGTCTGATTCGCGCCAACTACGAGTTCGACAAGGATACGATGGCTTACGCCAGCGTCGCTACCGGCTACAAGTCGGGCGGTGTGCAGGATCGCGGCTTGCCGTATGCGCCTGAAACGCTGACCAACTACGAGATCGGTTCGAAGCACTCCTTCGCAGGCGGCAAGATCAAGGTCAATAACGCCTTGTTCTACTCGAACTTCAAGGACTTCCAGTTCAATTCGCCGGTCAGCTTCCCTGATGGCAGCCGTGGTCTGGCGATCGAAAACGCCGATGGCGCCAAGGTCTACGGCTTCGAGTCCGAAATCGCCGCCCGCATCACGCCGGACGATCGCGTTTCGGTGACCCTGGCCTTCCTGAAGACCAAGCTCGGTGCACTGATTGCCGGTTCCAACGACTACACGCTGCCAACTTGCACGGTCGATACCAGCATCGCCACCTGCCTCGATGTCACCGGCCACAAGCTGCCGCATGCGCCGAAGTTCTCGACCACGGTCCAGTACCAGCACACCTTCCACCTGTCGGACGGCACGCTGACCCCACGCATCACGGCGCACTACGAGACCGAAGCCGAACTGTCGGTATTCAATCTGGGTGAGGCAGACCGTCAGAAAGCCTACGGTACGGCCGATCTGGGCCTGCGCTACCAGTCCGCCCGCGGCTGGTACGCTGACGCCTATGTGCGTAATGCCAGCGACGAGAAGGTCAAGACCTCGGCGTTCAATGGCTTCGGTCCATGGTTGTCGCAATACAAACCACCGCGTACTATCGGTGTGAACACCGGCTTCGACTTCTAAGCCGGTACCGGGGCAGGCGCCAGCGCGCCTGTCCCGCTTTTTCCATCCTTTGCAGAGCCCCACATGACACAATCGACTCACTTCCCTGCGGACTTCACGTGGGGCGTCGCCACCAGCGCGTTTCAGATTGAAGGCGCCTGGGCGACCGATGGCAAGGGCCCCTCGATCTGGGATACCTTCTGCAGCAAGCCTGGCAATATCAAGGATGCCAGCGACGGCACCGTCGCTTGCGACCACTATCACCGCTACCGCGAGGACGTTGGCCTGATCGCCTCCCTCGGGGTGGACGCTTACCGCTTTTCCATCGCCTGGGCACGCGTTCAGCCAACCGGCAAAGGCGCCTGGAATGAAGCCGGCTTTGCTTTCTACGATCGCTTGCTGAGCGAACTGGAAGCGAAGAACATCAAGGCCCATGTCACGCTGTACCACTGGGATCTGCCGCAAGGTCTGCAGGACGACGGCGGCTGGCTCAATCGCGACACCGCACACCGCTTTGCCGACTATGCCGCTGAAGTGGCGCGCCGCTTCGGCAACCGGGTGGCCACCATCGCCACCCACAATGAACCCTGGTGCACCGCCAATCTGGGCTACGGCAATGCGCAGTTCGCACCTGGCGTGGCCAACGCAAAGCAGGCCATTCAGGTGTCGCACCACCTGCTGCTGTCGCACGGCCTGGCCATGTCGGCCATGCGCGCTGCCAAAGTCTCGGCCGCGCTGGGGATCGTGCTCAATCAATGGACGGCCGATCCGGCCACCGATTCGCAGGCCGACCGCGACATGGCGGAACTGGAGTATGCGCGCTCGGTGCAGTGGTTCATGGACCCCATCTTCAAGGGCCGCTACCCCGAACTGGCGCTGCGCGCGCATGGCGCCGATGCGCCAGTGGTGCACGACAGCGACATGGGCATCATTTGTCAGCGTATCGATTTCCTCGGCTGTAATTACTACTTCCGTTCCTGGTGCAGCGCCGCCAACCCGCCGCTACCGGCGCCGGGCAAGCATGGCTTCACCGACATGGGCTGGGAAATCTACCCACAAGGCTTGACCGAGCTGCTGCTCAAGCTGAATGCCGAGTACGATCTGCCGCCAATCTACATCACCGAGAACGGCATGGCCAATCCCGATGAAGCAGGCGCGCCTGATCATGCCCGCATCGCTTTTGTGCGCAGCCATTTGGAAGCGCTTCAATCGGCCATGCAAGCGGGCGTGAACGTGCAAGGCTACTTCCTCTGGAGCCTGCTCGACAACTTCGAATGGAACTCCGGCTACGCCAAGCGCTTCGGCATCATCCACGTCGACTATGCAACCCAGCAGCGCACCCCGAAAGAAAGCGCGCACTGGTACCGCGAACTGATTACATCGCAGCGTTAATCGCAGCGTAAAACAAGGAGCACTTCATGATCTCCGGTTCCTACCCAGACGGCCCACGCCTGCTGGCTGACATTGGCGGCACCAACGCCCGCTTCGCCCTTGAATACGGGCCTGGACGGATCAGTGCCATGCACAATCTGGCCTGCGCCGACTATTCCCGCTTTGAAGATGCCGCCAGGGCTTACCTGGCTGGTCCCGGCGCCGGCGCCCGCCACGCCGTGATTGCCATTGCCAACCCGGTCGACGGCGATGCCATCCGCATGACTAATCATCACTGGGCGTTTTCCATCGCGGCGGCGCAGCGTGAGCTGGGCCTTGACACCCTGCTGGTGGTAAACGACTTCACCGCGCTGGCAATGGCGCTGCCCATCCTGGCGCCGTCCGAACTGCGCCAGATCGGCGGCGGCCAGGCCCGGCCCCACGGCGCCATCGGCCTGGTGGGCGCCGGCACCGGCCTTGGCGTGTCGGGCCTGGTGCCGGCTGGCGAACGCTGGGTGGCCCTGCAAAGTGAAGGCGGCCACGTTGCCTTCTCGCCTTCGGACGAACGCGAGGTGGCGGTGCTGCAGTACTGCTGGCGGCGCTTCGACCATGTGTCGGCCGAGCGCATGGTGTCGGGCCCCGGCATCGCTCTCATTCGCGAAGCCCTGGCCTACAGCCGCGGGCTGCAGGCGGACATCTCCTTGTCGACATCGGCCATCGTCGAACGCGCCCTCGAGGGGGGCGATGCGCTGTGCCGCGAAACGCTGGACTGCTTCTCGGGCATGCTCGGCACCGTGGCGGCCAACCTGGCCGTGACCCTGGGCGCCACCGGTGGCATTTACATCGGCGGTGGTGTGGTGCCGCGTCTGGGTGACTATTTCGAGCAATCGCCGTTTCGCGCGCGCTTCGAGAAAAAGGGCCGCTTCTCCGGCTTTACCAAACAGATCCCCACCTTGCTGATCACGGCTGCCTGCCCCGCCCTGGCCGGCGCCGCCGCGATCCTGGCCGACCATCTCGATTCGAGCGTGCCTGTGGCATCATCCATGCAACCCAACCAGACCCGATCGGAAGCAAATCATGTCCACGTTTGAGCGCAAGGTATCCCCGCTGCTGTGGGTCCCGACCGGTTACTTCACGATGGCGCTTGGCTATGTGATGCTGACCACCGTGACCGCCATCATGTTCAAAAATCTGGGCATGGACAACGGCAAGGCGGCGCAATACTCCAGCATTCTGATCCTGGCTTACACCATCAAGCCCCTGTTCGCACCGTTTGTCGAAATGTACCGCACCAAGAAGTTCTTCGTGCTGTGCGCCCAGGTGCTGATCGGCTTAGGTTTTGCCGGCGTGGGCCTGCTCATGGCCCTACCCAATTACATGGCCTTTTTGATGGTGGTGTTCTTCCTGCTCTCGTTCGTGGGTGCCACTCAGGATATCGCCAGCGACGGCGTGTATGTCACCTCGCTCGACGCGCGCGCCCAGTCGCTTTACTGCGGCATTCAGAGCCTGTCGTGGAACGTCGGCCCCATCGTCGCCGCCGGTGGCATGGTGTATCTGAGCGGACGCTTGCACACGGAAGTGTTCCACCATGATGCCACTGTCTTTGGTCCGCAATGGATCGATTCATGGCGCATCATCTTCTTCCTGGTCGGCGGCCTGACGCTGGTAATGGCGGCCTGGCATGCGCGCACCATGCCGGACGGCGCCCGCGCCGAAAATACGCCCACCAGCGTGGCCGAAGGCGGCCGCATCCTGCTCGACGCCTTTGTCACCCTGTTCCAGAAACCAGGCGTGTGGCGCATGCTGGCCTTTGCTTTCCTGTTCCGCCTCAGTGTCGGCTTCCTGGAAAAAATCGGTCCTTTCTTCATGGTCGATCCGGTTTCCAAGGGCGGCCTGGGGCTGTCCAATGAACTGCTGGGCATTGTGTATGGCACCTGGGGCCTGGCGGCAGTGCTGCTTGGTTCCCTGCTGGGCGGCTGGTTCGTGGCGCGGCGCGGGCTCAAGGCCACGCTGTTCATCCTGTGCTGCGCCATCAACATCCCGAACGTGACCTTCCTGTTGATGAGCGTGTACCTGCCCACCAATCTGGTGGTGATTGGCGCGGGCGTCGTCATCGAAAAATTCTTCTTCGGCTTTGGCGCGGTCGGCTTCATGATCTACCTGATGCAGCAGCTGGCACCGGGCAAATACACCACCACCCACTATGCCTTCGGAACCGGTGTGATGGGGCTGTGCGGCCTGGTCACGGGCGTCATTAGCGGTCACCTGCAAGAGGCCATGGGTTACGTCAGCTATTTCGTGTTTGTGATGGTGGCCACCATCCCGTCGTTCATCGCGACCTGGACCGCGCCATTCCCGCACGACGAAGCGCTGGATGATGCGAGCGGCCCGGCCAAGGCGGTACCGGCATGAGACTGGTGCCCATCGCGCTGCTGCTGGCAACAGCGGCGGCCCATGCACAAACGCCTGCCATCAAGGTCAACCAGCTCGGTTTTCTGCCCCTCTCCAGCAAGCTGGCAGTGGTGCCGCAGCTGGAAGCGACCGCCTTCGAGGTGATTGACGCCGACAGCGGCAAGCCAGTCTTCAAGGGCAGCTTGCGCGCCCCGGCCGCGTGGGCACCGTCCGGCGAGACGGTGCGCCTGGCCGACTTCTCGGCCTTGAAGACGCCTGGCAGCTACCGCATCAAGGTGGCCGGGGCGGCGCCGTCTGACCGCTTCACCATCGGCGACAAGGTCTATCAGCCGCTGACCACTGCCGCGCTCAAGGCCTACTACTTCAACCGGGCCGGCACCGCATTGGCGCAGGCGCACGCCGGCGTGTACGCGCGCGCCGCAGGGCACGCCAACAGCGCGGCCGTGGTGCACGCCTCGGCCGCATCCAGCGCACGCCCGGCAGGCACCGTGATCGCGGTACCGAAGGGCTGGTACGATGCAGGCGACTACAATATCTATGTCGCCAACTCGGGCATCTCCACATACACCCTGCTAGCGGCATACGAACACTTCCCAGCCTTTTTCGACAAACTGGGCACCAATATCCCCGAGTCTGGCAACGCTCTGCCCGACATTCTCGACGAGACCCTGTGGAATCTCGAGTGGATGCTGGCGATGCAGGATCCGAACGATGGCGGGGTCTATCACAAGCTGACCAACCTCACCTTCGATGGCATGGTGATGCCGGTCGACGCGATGAAAACACCGCGCTACGTGGTGGCCAAAAGCACAGCGGCAGCATTCGACTTTGCCGCCACCATGGCTGCCGCCAGCCGCGTATTCCGCCCCTACGAAAAGCAGCACCCTGGCCTGTCCGCACGCATGCTGGCCGCGGCCGAAGCGGCATGGCAGTGGGCCGAGGCCAATCCGGCGCGCTACTTCAAGAACCCGTCTGACGTGGTCACTGGCGAATATGGCGACGACCAGGTGGCGGACGAACGCGCCTGGGCCGCGGCCGAACTGTATATCACCAGCGGCAAGGACAGCTACTACCGCAGCATGAAGGCGGAATCGGTCACGGCCACGGTGCCCACCTGGAGCGACGTGCGCTCGCTGGCCTGGATCTCGCTGGCCCAGCACCGCGCCAGCCTGACACCGCTGGCTGACCGCAAGCTGATCGAAAAACGCATCGACGGTCTGGCTTCCAATCTGATCCGCCAATGGAAGGCGTCCGGCTATCGCGTAGCGATGACCGAGCCGGATTTTGAATGGGGCAGCAATGCCGTGGCCATGAACCAGGCCATGATGCTGCTGCAGGCTTACCGCATGAATGGCAATGGCGACTACCTGGCGGCAGCGCAGTCGGCGCTGGACTACGTGTTGGGCCGCAATGCGACAGGCTATTCCTTCGTCACCGGCTTTGGCACCCGCCCTGCCCTGCATCCGCATCACCGGCCCTCGCAGGCCGACGGGATCGAGGCCCCGGTGCCTGGCTTCCTCACTGGCGGGCCGCAGCCTGGCCAGCAGGACAAGGCAGAATGCCCTGTGCCCTATCCAACCAACCTGGCCGCCACGGCCTACCTTGACCACGCCTGCAGTTTCGCCAGCAATGAAGTGGCGATCAACTGGAACGCGCCGCTGCTGTACGTGACAGCGGCACTCAAGGAACTGACCACGAAAGCGCCGCGAGAAATTATGGATGCACCCGAGATCACCCTGGCGGATATCGCGCGCCAGGAAAGCACACTGCAGTTCGACAGCTTCAGCAACGACATGGCGCTCGAGATCGGCCTGAAGATCATCGAGCTGGCCCGTGAAGCACGCCAGTCGGTGGCGGTCGACATTCGCCGCAACGGCACCCAGCTGTTCTATCACGGCATGCCGGGCACCAGCAGCGACCATGCGGACTGGATCCGGCGCAAGAACAACCTGGTCGACCGCAGCGGCCACAGTTCCTTCTACATTCATACCGAAGTAAAAAACCGCGGTGGCGACTATGACGCCATTCCCACGCTCGATCCGCGCGAATACGCCGCCCACGGCGGCGCGTTCCCGCTCACGCTGCGCGGCACCGGACAGATTGGCACGATCACGGTATCGGGCCTGCCCGGCCCCGAAGACCACGCGCTGGTGGTGCGCGCCCTGCAAGCCTATCTGAAAGTGAAACCGTAAATGCACGCACACGACACGCCACCGGTCCGCTGGGGCATTCTGGGCACGGGCGGCATTGCGCGCGCCTTTGCCACCGCCTTGATGGACACGCCAGGCGCGGTGCTCGCCGCAGTGGGCTCGCGCAGCATGGCCAGCGCGCGCGCGTTCGGCAGTGGCTTTGGCACACCGGCCTGCTACGGCTCGTACGAGGCGCTGGCGGCTGCGCCCGACGTCGACATCATCTACATCGGCACGCCGCACCCCATGCACGCCGAGAACGCCATCCTGGCCCTGAACGGCGGCAAGGCCGTGCTGTGCGAGAAACCGTTCACCATGAATTTGCGCGAAGCCGAACGCGTGGTGCAACTGGCGCGCGAGAAGAAGCTGTTCTTGATGGAGGCCATGTGGACGCGCTTCATGCCGGCGCTGGCGGAAGTCAGGCGCATCGTCGCCTCCGGCGAAATCGGCACAGTCCACCAAGTTCATGCCGACTTTGGTTTCGCGGCCACGCAGGATCCCGAGCACCGCGTCAACAAGCGCGAACTGGGCGGCGGCGCGCTGCTGGACCTGGGCATTTATCCGCTCTCGATTTCATGCGCCCTGCTCGGTCCCGTCAGCACAGTGCAAGCCCAGGCCGTGCTGAGCGATGGCGGGATCGACCTGACCACCGGCTTTTCCATGAAGCACACCAGCGGCGCGCTGTCGATCTGCAGCTGTTCGCTGCGCGCACGCACGCCGTGCGAGCTGACCGTCTCCGGCAGCCTGGGCAGTGTGCGCATGGACGCCATGTTCCACCTGGCCAAAAGCGTCACCGTCAAACTGGCCGACGGTAGCGTACGCACGATTCCCACGCCCTTCCTGGGCAACGGCTACGTGCACGAAGCGATCGAAGCGGGCCGCTGCCTGCGCGCGGGCCTGCTGGAAAGCCCGCACATGCTGCACGCCGATACACTATCCTTGATGCAATTGCTCGACACCATACGCCAACAGATCGGCGTCACCTACCCAGCCGACGCCGAATAAGCGCCGCCACAATCCGCCACCGCCAAATAAAATCGGGGTCAGACCTCAATACTGCAAGTAATTGCAGTATTGAGGTCTGACCCCGATTAAAAAACTTTTTGGGGGCTTAGGTGCTGACGTTCTGGGCCCAGGCCAGTGCCGACAGGTGCGCTTTGTTGACGTCGACCGGGTCGATTTCCAGACTCTTCGCCAGCGAGGCGACCAGGTTCGAGTCGAGCTCGCACGCTTCGGCCAGCGCCAGGAAGGGGCCGTATTTGCCGCCGCGTGTCATCAATGCTTCGACCACTTCGTCGGGCAACTGGATGGTGTCGAGCACTTCTTTCATCGGCAGGCCCAGCAGGCGGTCCAGCAGGGAGAACATGCCGGCCACGAACAGGTTTTCACCTTCTCCACGTTTCAGCACTTTGATGCCAAGCAGCTCGGTCAGGCGGCCGCGCACCACCGCTGTTTCCATCAGCACCGGGGAGTAGCCCGAGGTCGAGGCGGTGGCCAGCAACAGGGTCAGCCAGCGGTACATGGGCGCGTAACCCATCATGGTGATGGCCTGGCGGAGCGACTGGATTTCGCGCGTGGCGCCGAATCCGGCAGAATTGATGAAGCGCAGCATTTTGTACGAGAGCGCGGGATCGCGCTTGAGCACGCTTTCGATCTTGGGGATGTCTTCGTTCTTTTGCACCATCTGCATCAGTTGCAGGATGATGGTCTGGGCCGGGTTCATGCCCTTGACGGGAATGCCGGGGCGCGGGGTCAGGTGCAGCTTGCCCACGAACGCGTCCAGCCCCAGCGCGGCGCAAGAGTCAAAGTCTTCCCAGGTCGCCACCGGACGGCCCACCATGCGCACGGCCGATTGCTTGGCCTGGGCATAGGTGCGCGCTTGCGCGGCCACGTCGGCACCGGCAAAGCGCACTTCGATGTACGAGGCGCTCATGGCCAGGTTGCTGCCCAGGTGGGCCAGGTCGCCGTCGCGTACCGAGATGCCCACGCCGCCAGCGCGCAAGCCCTGCACGGCCGACAGGGTGTCGGGGTCGGCCAGGTCTTTCGCTTTCATGGTCAGCACGGTGCGCTCGGGCGGCATGTTGAACAGGGCGTCGGTCGAGAGCATGTTCGGCACCGCATCGAGGAACAGGATTTTGTCCTTGAGCAGCCAGCCGTGTTCTTCATCGTTGACGTTTTCGGCCACGAAGCCGATCAGCGATTCGAGGTCGTCATCGGTGACCACTTGATTCGGTTCGAGGTGCCAGGACAGCTCGTAGCCAATCACGCGCTGTTTGGGGTCAAGCAGAGGTTCGCGGACGATGAAATTTGTTTCGTGCATTGTATATTCGTGTCAGGTTGTGGTGCGGTGCGCGCAGCCAGCATGTGCGCTGCGCGGCAGGATTAGAACCCCAGGCTGTCGAGCAGGTCGTCGACCTGGCCCTGATTCGAGACCACGTCGGCGCCAGTGGGATTGATCTGCGGCCCGTTGAGCAAGCCGCTGTCGTACTCGCGCTTGACTTCGGCGGGGGCGAAATCGACCAGCATCTGCACCAGCTGCTGCTCCAGGTTCTGGGCGATGGTGGTCACCTTGGTGATCACCTGCCCGGTCAGATCCTGGAAGTCCTGGGCCATCATAATGTCCATCAGGTGGCGCTTGGTCTCGACTGAACCGGTGCGCGCCTGCTGCAATGCAGTCATGGTCTGCATGGCCATGGCGCGCCACTGCGCATCGGTGGTGTCAGGCTGGTCGAGCAGCGTTTGCCACGATGCGCTCAAGGCGCCCGCGTCGCTTTCAATCCGGTCTTGCAGGGGGCCGGCCGCGTCGGTCGCGTTCAGCACTTTTTGCGCGGCCTGTTCGGACAGGCGCGCAACGTAGTCGAGCCGGTCACGCGCGTCAGGGATGTCGCTGGCCGCTTTTTCGATCAGCTTGTCCAGGCCCAGCCCGCGCAAGCTCTCGTGCAGCGCGCGCGTCATGTGCCCGATGCGGCTCAGGAATTCGTCGTGCGTGTCCATGTCCGCCGAAGCGCCGTCCGCGCGGACCGCGACCTCGGTGTTCTGGTCGCCCATCTCAGGCTCCGACTTTTTCGAGTTTCTCGAAAATCTTGTTCAGCTTTTCGTCCAGCGTGGCGGCCGTGAAAGGCTTGACCACGTAGCCGTTGGCGCCCGCCTGGGCCGCTGCGATGATGTTTTCTTTCTTCGCTTCGGCAGTGACCATCAGCACCGGCAGCTTGGCCAGTGCGGGATCGGCACGAATGTTTTGCAACATTGTCAGACCGTCCATGTTGGGCATGTTCCAGTCGGAAACGACGAAGTCGAACTGTTCGCTGCGCAGCTTGGCGAGGGCCATTACGCCGTCTTCTGCTTCATCGACATTGGCGTATCCCAGTTCCTTGAGCAGGTTGCGGACAATGCGCCGCATGGTCGAGAAATCGTCGACTACTAAAAAACGCATCTTTGGATCAGCCATGAATTACTCCGTTGATTCTGTACTGTGGTTTGAAGTGACTGCCCCACTTGCGAAGCAGCCTTTAGGATAGCATTTTTGTTGCCCTGTAGCGAATAAGTTGGCGCGGAATTCAACGCAATCGCTTCAAACACGCAACGCCCGGCTGCCTTGCGTTGCCAGATAGCCAAGGACCATGCCCGGCAGCGACGTCAATGGCCCCACTTCGTGGGTGCCGCCCAGGGCAATGGCTTCGCGCGGCATGCCAAATACCACGCAGCTGGCCTCGTCCTGCGCGAAGTTGTAAGCGCCCGCTGTTTTCATTTCGACCATACCGGCCGCGCCGTCTTTACCCATGCCGGTCAGGATCACGCCCACCGCGTTTTTGCCGGCCGCCGCTGCCGCCGAGCGAAACAGCACGTCCACCGACGGGCGGTGCCGGTTGACCGGGTCGGTCTGCTCGATCTTGGTGACGTAGTTGGCGCCGGAACGCGCTAGCAGCAGATGCGAGTGGCCAGGCGCGATGTAGGCGTGACCCGGCAGCACGCGCTCGTCGCCAGCCGCTTCACGCACGCTGATCTTGCACAGCGTATCGAGGCGGCGCGCAAACGAGGTGGTGAACCCTTCTGGCATGTGCTGGGCAATCAGAATACCCGGACAGTCCGACGGCATCTGCATTAAAAATTCGCGGATCGCTTCGGTGCCGCCGGTGGAGGCGCCGATGATGATCAGTTTTTCGGACGACGTAAGAGGACTGCGCAGCGCCGGCAGCACTGGCGCGCCTGGCGCGGCCGGGCCCACCGTGCGCGCCTTGATGCGCGCGCGCGCGGCGGCGCGGATTTTATCGGCAATCAGTTCGGTGTATTCGCGCATGCCGCTCTGGATCGAGATCTTCGGTTTGGTCACAAAATCGACTGCGCCCAGTTCCAGCGCGCGCATGGTAATTTCAGACCCGCGCTCGGTCAGCGATGACACCATCAGCACCGGCATTGGGCGCAGGCGCATCAGCTTTTCCAGGAAGTCGAGGCCGTCCATCTTGGGCATTTCCACGTCCAGCGTCAGCACGTCGGGGTTGGTCTGCTTGATCAGCTCACGCGCTACCAGCGGGTCGGGCGCCACGCCGACCACTTCCATGTCGGCCTGGCTGGAGATAATTTCGCTCATGACGCTGCGAATCAGCGCCGAGTCGTCCACGATCAGTACCTTGATCTTTTTCACGTTATCCCCCGATCAGAACAGGTCGATCTCGCCACCGACCGGCTCTTTCAGGCGGCTGGCGTAGTCGAGTTCACGCTTGGCCAGCGTGTCGTTATGTGATTGCATCAGCTTCTTGACCAGTACCTTGCCCGTGCGCGGGAAAAAATACACCTTGCGCGGGAATACATCGTTCAGGTCTTCGGCCACCACCCGGATCTTCTCGGTTTTCAGATAGCTCATGACGAAGGCGGCGTTGCGTTCGCCCACGTTGATGGCGGTGAAACCGCGCAGCACGGCGCCGCCGCCGAACACTTTCGCTTCCATGTTTTCGCGCCGGGCACCGGACTTGAGCAAATCGTTAATCAGGATCTCCATGGCGTAGGAACCATAGCGCGCCGAAGCCGAGGCGGGGCTGTTGGCGTCACCGCCACCATCGGGCAGCATGAAGTGGTTCATCCCGCCCAGACCCGAGACGCGATCGCGAATGCAGGCCGATACGCACGAGCCAAGCACCGTCACAATCAGCATGTCCTTGGGCGTGTAATAGTACTCGCCCGGCAGGATCTTGGCCGCGTCGCAATCGAAGGTGCGGTCGTAATAAACGTTAGTGGCGAATTGTTCGTTGTCGGATGCCATAGTCGGTTCTCATTTGACTGCAGGCCGTGCTGCGCCGCGTTCGTCGAGTTCGTACACGGTCTTGCCGCGCAATTTGAGCGCTTCGGACACGTACAGGAAGTTCTCGGAATGGCCGGCAAACAGCAGGGCGTGCGGTTTCATCAATGGCACAAAGCGCGACAGGATTTTGCGCTGGGTCGCTTTGTCGAAATAGATCATCACGTTACGGCAGAAAATCACATCAAACTGGCCTGTCAGCGGCCACTTGTCGCCCAGCAGATTGAGCTGGCGGAAGGTCACCAGCTGGCGCAGCTCGGGACGCACACGGACCATGCCTTCCTGGTCGCCGCGCCCGCGCAGGAAAAAGCGGCGCGCCCGTTCCGGGGCCATTTTTTCGATACGCTCGATTCCATACACGCCGTTCGCGCCCGTGGCCAGCACGTTGGTGTCAATGTCGGTGGCCACGATCTGCACTGGTGGGGTGAGCGTGTTGAACGCTTCGCAGGCGGTCATCGCGATCGAATACGGTTCCTCGCCCGTGGAACTGGCCGAGCACCAGATCGTAATGGGCGTCTCGCGCAGCTTCTTCAGGTGCTCGGCCAGCAGCGGAAAATGATGCGCTTCGCGGAAGAACGAGGTCAGGTTGGTGGTCAGGGCATTGGTGAACGACTCCCACTCTTCGCCCAGGCGCCCTGCTTCGAGGTCGTCGAGGTAGCGCCCGAACGAATCGATGCCGGTGGCGCGCAGGCGCCGCGCCAGGCGGCTGTACACCATTTCCTGCTTGCTCTCGGCCAGCGAGATGCCGGCCTTCTGGTAAATCAGCGCCCGCACCCGTTCAAAGTCACTGCGCGTGAAATTGAATTCTTTGTTCGACTCGGATTTCTGTAGCGCCACGTTGGTTCCTAAGGTTATGCTGTCGGATCCGCTGGCCGGCTTGCGCCGGACTGCTTAGAACTCTTCCCAGTCCTCTGCCGCTGCCGCAGCGATCTTCTTGGGCGCTTTGCCTGCAGCCGGCGCTTCCACCGCCACCCGCGCTGGCGCCGCTTTCACCGGCGGTGCTGCCCGCACGGCACGCGCTGCCGGCGCTGCGCGCTGGACCTTGTTCTCGTCGCCATTGAGCTTGAAGATGCTCACGGCGGCAGCAAGCATGCCGGCCTGTTCTTCCATGCTTTCGGCGGCAGCGGCGGCCTGCTCCACCAGGGCCGCATTCTGCTGGGTCATTTCGTCCATCTGGGTGATGGCCTGGTTGACTTCTTCAATGCCGTTGCTCTGTTCCTGAGTAGCGGCGGTGATTTCGCCCATGATGTCGGCCACCTGCTTGATCGAGGTGACGATCAGCTCCATGGTCTGGCCAGCCTGGTCCACCAGCTTGCTGCCGTTGTCGACCTTGTCGACCGAGTCGCCGATCAGGGCCTTGATTTCTTTGGCGGCACCGGCCGAGCGCTGCGCCAGGTTGCGCACTTCGGCGGCCACCACCGCAAAGCCGCGCCCCTGCTCGCCCGCACGCGCCGCTTCCACGGCCGCATTCAGGGCCAGGATGTTGGTCTGGAAGGCGATGCCGTCGATGACACCGATGATGTCGACGATTTTGCGCGAACTGTCCTTGATCGAGCCCATGGTTTCAACCACCTGGGCCACCACCGTGCCGCCCTGCAGTGCCACCGACGATGCCGACACCGCCAGCTGGTTGGCCTGGCGTGCATTGTCGGCGTTCTGCTTGACGGTGCTAGTCAGTTCTTCCATCGAACTGGCTGTCTCTTCCAGCGAGCTGGCTTGGGACTCGGTCCGCGAGGACAGGTCGGCATTGCCGCTGGCGATTTCCTGCGCCGCGACGGTAATGGTTTCAGTCCCGGTGCGCACTTCGCCGACGGTGCGCGCCAGGCTGTCGTTCATGTCCTTGAGCGCCTGCAGCAGTTCGCTCGTTTCATCCTGCCCTTCCACATGCACTTGCGAGGTCAGTTCGCCGCCGGCGACCTTTTTGGCCACCGACACCGCGCCGTGCAAGGGCGCCACGATCGAGCGCGTAATCACGATGGCAAACACCACGCCCAGCCCCAGCGCCACCGCGCCCAGGCCGTACATAAGAGTCTTCAGGCGCGAATCGGCCTTGACCGAACTTTCAAGGAAGTTGCGCTGGGACGACTGCTGCAGGTCGACCAGCTTGTTGAGCAGCGCCAGCGTCTGCTGGTTGAGTGGATCGATGCGGCCCGCGATGATCTTGGTGGCGCCTTCAGTGTTAAATGCCAGTACCTGGCCAATGGCTTCCTTGAAGGCGGTGTCAAGCTCCTTGTCGACGACGGCCACATCGGCCAGGACCTTTTTTTCTTCGTCGCTCAGGCCGACGGCCTGCAGCGCGTTGCGTGCTTCTTCGTAGCGCTTGCTCTGGGCCTTGACCTTGTCCTGCTCCTTCTGCATCAGCGCCACGTCCGACTGCAGGCCGATGTTACGCATGGCGATCCCGGTTTCGAGCATCGCACTCTTCATGGTGGCCGCATGCAGGTTCTTGGCGTTGGACGTCGTCAACCCGCCCAACAGCTCGCTCTTGTTGCGGCCATTGAGTACGTTGGTCAGCACCACCATGGCCACCAGAATCAGCAGAATGCTGCCAAAACCGATCGCCAGGCGGGTCCCAATCTTAAAATCGCGTAAGCTCATCTTTGTCTCCCCCGGATATCGCACATGCCACGAAGTCGCTGCGCTTTAAGCTGCCAGCTTGTCGATCAGGCCCATCTCGCCGGACGACATCAGTTTGTCGATATCGATCAGGATCAGCATACGCTCATCGACCGTTCCCAGTCCAACCAGGTAGTCCGAATTGAACGCGGTACCCATTTCCGGCGCCGGCTTGATCTGGTCGCTGGTGAGGGTGGTCACGTCCGAGACGCTGTCGACCACCATGCCCATGATACGCCCGCCGATGTTCAGGATGATGACGACCGTGAACTGGTCGTACACGGGGGTGCCGAGCTTGAACTTGATGCGCATGTCCACCACCGGAATGATGATGCCGCGCAGGTTGATCACGCCCTTGATGAATTCAGGCGCGTTGGCGATGCGGGTCACGGCTTCGTAGCCCCGGATCTCCTGCACTTTCAGGATGTCGATCCCGTATTCTTCGGAGCCCAGAGTAAAGGCCAGAAATTCGCGGCCGGCCGCATCCTTGCCTTCGCCCGATTTGTTTGCTGCTGCGTTCATGGACATGATTATTCCTATTCAAATGTGTTCAATACAGTTACGAAAAAATCGGGTCGTCAGCCAGCTGGCGCGAGGAGCGCATCAGGGCCGACACATCGAGAATGAGCGACACGCCGCCGTCGCCCAGAATGGTGGCGCCGGAAATGCCGGTCACCTTGCGGTAGTTCGATTCGAGGTTCTTGACCACCACCTGCTGCTGGCCGACCAGGTCGTCGACAAACAGGCCAGCCTTGCGTCCGTCCGCTTCGAGGATCACGACAATGCCTTCGGACGGGTTGGTAAAGCGCGGCGTGATCTCGAACATCTGGTACAGGGGCACCAGCGGCAGGTACTCGCCGCGCACCTTGATCACGCGGCCCTTGCCGCTGATTTCCTTGACGTCTTCCGGCGCTGGCTGCAGCGACTCGACCACAAAACCGAGCGGCAGGATGTAGACCTCTTCGCCGCAGCGGATCGACATGCCATCGAGGATGGCCAGGGTCAGCGGCAGTGAAATGGAAATGGTGGTGCCAAAGCCCTTGGCCGAACGGATGTCAACCGACCCGCCCATGGCAGTGATGTTGCGCTTGACGACATCCATGCCCACGCCGCGCCCGGACACGTCGGTCACGGTTTCGGCAGTCGAAAAACCAGGCGCGAAAATGAGCTGCCAGACTTCGCTGTCGCTCATGTTCTCGTGCACGGCCAGGCCGTTTTGCGCGGCCTTGGCCAGGATCCGTTCACGGTTCAAACCACCGCCGTCGTCCGACACTTCGATGACGATATTGCCGCCCTGGTGGCCGGCTGACAGGAACAGGCGCCCCGCTTCGGTCTTGCCGGCGGCAACCCGGGCTTCGGGCATTTCAATGCCATGGTCAATGCTGTTGCGCACCAGGTGGGTGAGCGGATCGACGATCCGTTCGATCAAGCCCTTGTCCAGTTCCGTGGCAGCGCCATTGGTGATGAAGTCGACCTTTTTACCCAGCTTGGCGGCCAGGTCGCGCACCATGCGCGGAAAGCGCGAGAACACGAAGTCCATCGGCATCATGCGGATCGACATGACCGCTTCCTGCAGGTCGCGCGTGTTGCGGGTCAGCTGGCTGACGCTATTGAGCAGGCGCTCGTGCACCATCGGGTCAAGCCCGTCGCTGCGCTGTTCGATCATGGCCTGGGTGATGACAAGCTCGCCGATCAGATTGATCAACTGGTCGACCTTCTCGATCGACACCCGGATCGAGGACGATTCGGCAGCCGCAGCAGCCTTGTCGTCCTTCTTGCCTTTTTTGTCTTCGGTCACTTCCAGCGGCTCGATGCGCGCCGCTGCCACCGGCGCGGCCTTGACCGCCACCGGGGTACTGGTGATGCCGGCTGCAGCGCGGATATGCTCGATCGGCTGGAAGAAGCCGTAGCCACGCTCGTCGTCGCTGACGTCATCCTGCACCGGTTCATCTATCGGGTCGAAGAAGCCGTAGCCCTGGTCGTTCTCGACCTTGGCACGGGCCTTGTCTTCAATGGCTTGCTGCTCCGGCGTGAGGGCCGGTGCTTCGAATACTTTCAGCTGTTCGGGATCGAGCACGAACGAGCAAATCGCAATGATGTCTTCCAGCGATTCGTGGGTGGTAACGATGATGGCGTGCCGCTCGCCGCCCAGCGGCACCAGCGAAACACGCCCCAGCAGCCCCAGTTCGGCCGACAAGGCGCTGATGTCGCGCTGCGGCACGGGCGGCAGTTCGATGCGAAAGCGCCGTCCGCCCTTGCCCACATGGACAGGCGCGTCTGTCTGCACAAACGAAGGCGCCACCGGCGCGGCCACCGGCACGGCGTCCTGCGACAGCTCCTGCAGCATCATGCGCACGTCAGCCACGGCATCCTGGTTCACATGGGCGCCGTTGCGGTGGCCGTCCAGCTGCATCTTGAGGATGTCCTTGGCCGCCAAAAACGCGTCCACATGCACGCCGGTCAGCGCCATCTCGCCCTTGCGGATGCGGTCCAGCAGCGACTCGAGCACGTGGGTCACGTCGGTCATGTCATTCAGGCCAAAGGTCGACGAGCCGCCCTTGACCGAGTGCGCCGTGCGGAAGATGGCGTTCAAGTCTTCGGCATCCGGCGCGGCCACGTCCACTGCCAGCAGCAGCCGTTCCATTTCGGCCAGCAGCTCCTCGGCTTCATCAAAGAAGACCTGGAAGAACTGGCTTATATCGATCGTCATGATGAGGCTCCGTCAGTTTCGCGATACATCATTAGCGTACTCCCAACTGGGCTTAACCAATGACTTTCTTGACCACCTCGATCAGACGTTGCGGGTCGAACGGCTTGACCAGCCAGCCATTGGCGCCGGCCGCCCGTCCCTTCATCTTCATTTCGTCGGACGACTCGGTGGTGAGCATCAGGATCGGCGTCTTCTCATAGGTCGGCAAGCCGCGCAGCAGCTTGATGAGCGTCAGACCATCCATGCGTGGCATGTTCTGGTCGGTCAGGACCAGGTCCACCGCCTGCAGCTTTGCCTTTTCCAGGCCGTCCTGGCCGTCGACCGCTTCCACCACGAGGTAGCCCGCAGCCTTCAGGCTGAAGGCGACCATCTGGCGCAATGAACTGGAATCGTCGACTGCGAGTATTGTTTTAGCCATCTTTGCTCCTGCTATTTTTTAAAACCCGGGCATGTGCCCATTTATCGTTGAGTGGCGCTATCGTCAGAACAGCTCGATATCGCCACTTTCCAGATGCTGCTGATTGACTGCTTTTCTTAATACGCTGCGCAGCTCAAGCGACTGAATCGCGAGCGCCATGCTGACCTTGCCGAGCAGGTCCACGATTTCTTCGCTGCCGTGTTCAGGCAGCACGTCGGCGCTGTGCGCCCCCAGCGTGCCCAGAAATTCGCGCAAGCCCGTTACCCGCTTGAGAGTGCGGTCGATCAGCTGGCTCGTCATGTCCTGGAACTGCATGCTGGTGATGGCCGCGTTGACATGCGCGCCCACCTCGCCCGACAGCTGCGCCAGCTGCGCACGCTGCTCTTCGCTGAGGGTGGCGCCGTCCAGCAGCTGGTTGACGCAATCCTGGCGCGCACCGACCACGCTGTGAATGGCCATGAAACTGCTGGTAAGTTTGTCGATCGCTTCTTCCAGCAGGAGCTGGGTCTGGATCAAGTCCGTCTCCACTTCCGTCAGATGGCGCTTGCCGTGGTCGGACACGCCCGACAGCAAGCGCTTGACGTGGGAACCGAGTATTTTTTTTCTCGTCATTCGACTTCTCCAGGATGCAAACCGGCGCTTACGGCGCCGGCGCCTTTGCTGCCTTCAATGCTGCTGCCGCTTCCGCCGCACTGGCGTCAGCCGACACTTCCAGCGCTGCGCCATCACGCATCACCGCTTCTTCGGTGGCCTTGTTCATCACGATAATACTGATGCGGCGGTTGATGGGATTAAACGGGTCCTTGCGGTCCAGGTGCATGGCCGAGGCCAGGCCGACCACGCGCATGATCTTGGCGTCGTTCATGCCACCCAATACCAGCTCGCGGCGCGACGCGTTGGCGCGGTCGGCCGACAGTTCCCAGTTGCTGTAGCCGGCGTCGGTCATGTAGGGCGTCGAATCAGTGTGGCCCGACAGGCTGATGCGGTTTGGCACTTCATTGAGGACCATGCCGATCACGTGCAAAATCTCGGCCGTGTAAGGCTGCACCTGGGCGCTGCCAACGGCGAACATGGGCCGGTTCTGCTCATCGACGATCTGGATCCGCAAGCCTTCGCTGGTGATATCGATCAGCAGCTGCTTCTGGTATTTCTTGAGCAGGGGATTGGCTTCGATGGTCGCTTCAATTTTGGCCTTGAGCGACTTCAGGCGCCCCGCTTCTTCGGCTGCCAGCAGCGCCTTGGCCGCCTTCAGGTCGTAGGTTTTCTTTTCCGGTGCCGTGTCGCCCTTTTTCACCTGGCCGTTGCGGCGCGTCAGATCGGCGCCGCCACCCTTAATGATGGACGAACTGTCACCGCTGCCGGAGCCGCCCTGCATGGCCACCTTGAGCGGGGTCTGGAAAAATTCGGCAATGCCGTTCAAGTCGCCCTTGCTGGTTGAACCCAGCAGCCACATGAGCAGGAAGAAGGCCATCATGGCAGTCACGAAGTCGGCGTACGCGATCTTCCACGCGCCGCCATGATGGCCGCCCGCGGTTTTCTTGATCCGTTTGACGATGATCGGTCGTAAGCCCTCATCGGCCATGGAAACTCCGTGTCATGTGCTGCATCGCGCGCTTACTTGGTCTTCGACTTCTTGATGTGATCTTCAAGCTCATTGAAGGTCGGGCGTTCGGTCGAGTACAGCACCTTGCGGCCAAACTCCACGGCCAGCGCCGGCGCATAGCCGTTCAGGCTTGCCAGCAGCGTCACTTTCACGCACTGGAACATCTTGGCTTCTTCTTCCAGCTTCTGTTCGAGCAGGCTGGAAAGCGGACCGACGAAGCCGTAGGCCAGCAAAATGCCGAGGAAGGTACCGACCAGCGCCTTGGCAATCAGGATCCCCAGTTCGGCCGGCGGAATGCCCACCGATTCCATGGTGTGCACCACGCCCATCACGGCAGCGACAATACCGAAAGCCGGCAAGCCGTCGCCCAGTTTGGCGATCACGTGGGCCGGCACCGCACCTTCGTGGTGGTGGGTCTCGATCTCGTTGTCCATCAGGTTTTCGATCTGGAAGGCGTCCATGTTCCCGGACACCATCAGGCGCAGATAATCGGTCATGAATTCGACGATGTGGTGGTCCGACAGGACCCCCGGATACTTGGAAAAGAGCGGGCTCTCTTCGGGCTTGTCGATGTCGCCTTCAATCGACATCAAGCCTTCCTTGCGCACCTTGGACAGGACGTCGAACAGCAGCGACATCATCTCCATGTACAGGTCTTTGGTGTAGCGCGAACCCTTGAACAGCGAGGGCAGCGCCTTCATGGTGGCTTTGATCGACTTGCCGTTGTTACCGACAAAAAAAGCGCCGAGCGCGGCGCCGCCGATCATCACCAGTTCGAGTGGCTGGAACAGCGAGGCGAGGTGGCCGCCGCTGGCTGCAAAGCCACCGAACACCGATGCGCAAACGACGATGTATCCGATTATGACTAACAAGTGCGCACACTCCCCATGGTGATTCGAGCAAGGTTGCAATCAAGCCGTGGCGTTCTTGGCAAGAGCATGAATCATCTGACTCGACTAATTTACATACGGAACTACAATAGCGTGAGAACGCCTGCTGGAGCAAGGGAAAACGGCCAGTTTGTCGCCTAAAAGTGCCAGATATAAAGGGTGGGTCCGCGCCCTGTAGGCAAGATACTAAGATCAGGCGCTTTTTCCGTTATCACAAATTCATAACTGAGCAAAATGGCACCAGAACGCATCTCGCGCGCGGCCTTGTGCCACAGGTCCGACATGGCCGCTGGCGACAGGTAGGCGAACACCGCATCGTAGTTGCCGAAGTCCAGATCGTGATAGTCGCCGCGCACAAAACGGGCACCCGAACCGCTCACGCGTGCACGCAGCCACGACACCATCCATGGCAAGGGCGCGAGCTCGATGCCGACAAAGGTCGACTCGGGCCGGCGCGCCGCCAGGTCCAGCACCAGGCCACCAAGGCCACTGCCAATATCGATCGCGCACACGGGCCGGTCCGGCGGCAGCAAGCGCGCCACTTCATCCCACACACGCTTGCCCGACGGGTAGTACGGCACCTGGGTGCGGAAGGTCGACCAGTACAGCATCAGCAAAAACAGAAACCCGGCCAGGAACAGGCCAGGTGCGATGCCCAACTGGCGCGACTCGAGCAGCGCCAGCGGGAACACCAATTGAATCGCCAGCCACCACACAGCCAGTTTGCGCAAGTGCGCCAGTAGCGCCGCAAAGCCGCCCTGGATCAGCGCTGCACCTGCGTAGCCGGGCGCCATACCGGCACGCGCCAGCACATACACCGCCATCAGGGTCAGGGGAAACGCGGCGCACTGCAGCAGCAAGGCCTGTACGGCGGGTGCGCGCCATAAGCGAAAAAGGGCAAGGCTCGCGCCCTGCCCTTGCTGTGTGGCTGCGCGTGGCCGCGTCACGCGTTCAGCAGCGCCGCGGCGGCGTCCCGGGATTTTTTGGTCTTGCCAGCGCGCGAAGGCATGTGGCACAGGCCGCACAGATAATGCTGATTCAAGTCCATGCAATTGACCACGAACTTGCCCTGGCATTTCTGGCAAGGCGCCAGCGCCAGCATATTGCTTTGGAAGAAACGCACCAGGGTCCAGGCGCGCGTGAGCGACAGCAGCGGCTCTTCACCAGCTTCGGGCGGCATTTGTTCGAGGTACAGCTTGTAGGCCTTCATGACGGCTTCGATGCCAGTGGCACCGGCATGGTCAACCAGGAATTTATGGATGTTGATGAACAGCGAAGAATGGATGTTCGGCTGCCAGGTCAGGAACCAGTCGGTCGAAAACGGCAGCATGCCCTTGGGCGGCGACACGCCCTTGAGTTCTTTGTACAGCTTGAGCAGGCGCTCGCGCGACAGCGAGACTTCGGTTTCAAGCAGTTGCAGGCGCGCGCCAAGCTGGATCAGTTCGATAGCCAGCTGGATTTCCTGGGCCTCCGTCACTACGCTTTTCTTGGACATGGCGCGCCTCCGTTGACAACGAGCTTAAGCGATTTCTTCGACAGCCTGGCCAGCCATCAGGATGGCAGCGTGCGACTGGGCCAGTCCGCGGTCTTTATTGTAATTGGTCAGCATGGACAGAATAGCACCATCATCGAAGCGGAAGCGCGCCAGCATCATGTTGCCGCCAGCCAGCTTCAGAATCTGGGCGTTGCTCATGCCTTCGATCAGGTCAGCGATGTCAGCTGCGATGCCGAGACGGAAGATCGCGGTCACCTTGTCAGCGCGGATCATCTGCTGGGCCAGCATCAGGTAGCTCAGGTTCGCATCACGAATTTCCGCCATCATGTCGTTCGCAGTCATTTCCATCTCCTTCAATCCGTTGCCTGGCTAAGTGTTATTGCCAGTGAGATACATTTTGACCCGAAGAGAATTATTCAGGAATAGGCCGTTGGCTGTATTTTGCGTCGGTGAATGGCGAGATAGATCCGTAGGAGTTTGTCTGACAAACCCTGGCGGATCATTGTCGCGCCCCTATGATAACAGGGGCGGAATGAAGGTGATTTACTGCTGAACCTGGTGCTACCGGACAAAAAATATTTCGTCTCGTTGTCCTAGTAACGTCGGATTTTTCCGAATCTTTAGGGCAGTTTGAAAATATTTTTCAGACCGATTTCCCCTTGTCTGATCCGGTTACGGCAGCGCTTTTGGAAACTTGAGGGCTTTTTTCAAAAATTTTTGAGAAAAGTCGAAAAAGTCGCGAAAAGATCGTGCGTAGATTGAATCGCGGGCAATAGTAGCATAAAAACATTCTAGACTTTTCATCGTTACAACCTGTTTCAAATGCCATTTCTTGGTAAACTGCGCAGCTTCGCCCAAGTAATTTAGGCTTAAAGTATTTTTTGGGGTATCTGTATGAATCGACAAGATTGCCTGGACTGTGACGCGGCCGACCCACTGGCCGGGCTGCGCCAACAGTTCGCCCTGCCCGCTGACGTGATCTACCTGGACGGCAACTCGCTGGGCGCCCGCCCTGCTGCCGCTCTGGCGCGGGCGCAGGACGTGGTCGCGCGCGAATGGGGCATGGACCTGATCCGCAGCTGGAATACGGCTGGCTGGTTCGACCTACCCAAACGCCTGGGCGACCGTCTGGGCAAGCTGATTGGCGCGGCGCCCGGCGAAGTTGTCGTCAACGATACCACCTCGCTCAACCTGTTCAAGGCCCTGGCGGCTGCCCTGCACATGCAGGAGCATGGCGCGGGCACAGGCCGGCGCGTGATCGTCACCGAGCGCAGCAACTTCCCTACCGATATTTACATGGCGGAAGGCCTGGCCAGCTGGCTGGCGCGCGGCTACGAAGTGCGGCTGGTCGATTCGGTCGACCAGATCCCGGACGCGATTGACGCCGACTGCGCCGTGCTGATGCTCACGCACGTGAACTACCGCACTGGCTACCAGCACGACATGGCGGCCCTAACGGCCCATGCCCACGCCCAGGGCGCACTGGTGATCTGGGACCTGGCCCATTCGGCCGGTGCCGTGCCGGTCGACCTGCACGCCGCTGGCGCCGACCTGGCCGTGGGCTGTACCTACAAGTACTTGAATGGCGGCCCGGGCGCGCCCGCCTTCATCTGGGTACCGCAGCGCCACCAGGCTGCATTCACCCAGCCGCTGTCGGGCTGGTGGGGGCATGCCAATCCGTTCGCGATGGCGCCCCACTTTGTGCCGACGGAAGGGATCGGGCGCGCCCTGTGTGGCACCCAGCCGATCGTCTCGCTCACGCTGGTCGAATGCGGCCTGGAGATCTTTGAGCAGACCGACATGCACGCCATTCGCGCCAAATCGCTGGCCCTGACTGACTTGTTCATCGAACTGGTCGAAGCGCGCTGCGCCAGCCATCCATTGGGTCTGGTGACGCCGCGCGCGCATGCGCTGCGCGGCAGCCAGGTCAGCTTCACCCATCCGCACGGCTACGCGGTGATGCAGGCGCTGATCGCGCGTGGCGTGATTGGCGACTACCGCGAGCCGGCCATCATGCGTTTTGGTTTTACCCCTTTGTATACAAGCTTTGCCGAGGTATGGGACGCAGTCGAGATCCTGCGCCAGATCCTCGACGACAAGGCCTACGACCTTGCGGCGCGCCGCACCGCAGTGACCTGACCGGAACCACACCATGTCCAACGACGAACAAAAATGCCCGGCCAACTGGCACGGCGCCAAGATGGATTTCAGCGAAGCGATGAGCTATGGCGACTACCTGGGTCTGGAACAGATCCTCAACGCCCAGCATCCGCGCTCGCCTAATCATAATGAGATGCTGTTCATCATTCAGCATCAGACCAGCGAATTGTGGCTCAAGCTGATGCTGCACGAAATGCAGGCGGTGCGCGTGCACCTGCGCGCCGGCGAACTGCCGCCCGCCTTCAAGATGCTGGCGCGGGTGGCGCGCATCATGGACCAGCTGGTGCATGCCTGGGACGTACTTGCCACCATGACGCCGCCCGAGTACACCGCCATCCGGCCGTATCTGGGCGCGTCCTCGGGCTTTCAGTCCTACCAGTACCGCGAGCTTGAATTCATCCTCGGGAACAAGAACGCGGCCCTGCTGGCCGTGCACGAAACCGCCACCGACGCGCACACGATTCTCGACCGCGAGCTGCATGCGCCTTCAGTCTACGACGAAGCGGTGATGCTGCTGGCACGCAGCGGCTTTGCCATTGCACCGGAACGGCTTCATGCCGACTGGACCAAGCCAACCACGCATGACGAATCGGTCAAGGCAGCGTGGCTGGGTGTGTATCAGGATCCGACGCAGCACTGGGCGCTGTATGAGCTGGCCGAAAAGCTGGTGGACCTGGAGACTGCCTTCCGCTTCTGGCGCTTCCGTCACGTGACCACGGTCGAACGCATCATCGGCTTCAAGACCGGCACTGGCGGTACGGCCGGGGTAAGTTATCTGCGCAAGATGCTGGACGTGGTGCTGTTCCCGGAATTGTTCGCGCTGCGGACGGCGTTGTAACGGCGCGCGTAAATAAGGCAGAAAGTGAATCTCTAGCTACATCGCCCTCGCGAAGGCGGGGGCCCATAGCACACCACCGAATCCGGTTACATAGAATAGGCCCCCGCCTTCGCGAGGGCGATGTGCTAACCCAGCTCGATGTGGTCTGGTGGCGCCATCTATGGTAAGTTTTGGCATTCAAGCAACTTGACTGTCGACGCCTACCCCATGCCCACCCTGTTTCGTACCCTTGGCGCTGCCACCGCGCTGCTGATTCTGCTCGCCTCTCCTGCCCTGGCCCGCCCCAAAGTCGGGCTGGTGCTATCGGGCGGCGGCGCACGCGGGGTGGCCCACATTGGCGTCCTCAAGGTGCTGGAAGAAATGCACATCCCGGTCGACTACGTGGTCGGCACCAGTATGGGCTCCATCGTCGCCGGCGCCTACGCCATGGGCAACGATCCCAAGGACCTGGCCGCACGCCTGCAACAGGTGCGCTGGAACGAAGTCCTGGACGACAACCCGCCACGCCTCGAACGCACGCCCTACACCAAGAACAATGAGCGCAACAGCATCAGCAGCCGCGAACTGGGCTTTCGCGACGCAGAACTGCAATTCCCGCGCGGTCTGAACTACGGCCAGCAGATCGAGTTCTTCTTCAATACCCTCGCTGCTCGCACGGGCGACATTGACCACTTCGACCAGCTCGACATCCCGTTTCGCGCGGTGGCCACCGATATTGAAAACGGCAAGATGGTGGTGCTCGACCGCGGCGCCATTGCGCGTGCCATGCGCGCCAGTATGTCGGTACCGGGCGTATTCGCGCCCGTGGAGATCGATGGCCGCGCCCTGCTCGACGGCGGCCTGGTACGCAACCTGCCGGTGGACGTGGCGCGCTCGATGGGGGCCGACATCGTCATCGCCGTCAACCTGGGCACTGCCCTGCTCAAGCGCGACCAGATCGTTTCGGTGTTCGGCGTCGGCCAGCAAATGCTCAACATCCTGACCGAGCAAAACGTGGAAAACTCGCTGCGCCAGCTTGGTCCACGCGATATTCTCATCACGCCGGCACTGGGTGACTATTCCGCGGCCGACTTCGACAACGCCACCAGCACTATCGTGATAGGCGAAGCGGCGGCGCGCGCGGTGGCGCCGCAGCTGGCTACACTCTCGCTGAACAGCACCGAATGGGAAGCACACATGGCCGCGCGCCGAAGCCGCCATCTGGACGCGGGCAACATCGCCGCCGTGCGCATCGACCCGTTCTATCTGCGTCACGTCAGTGTGGCCGCAGTGCAGGCCAAGCTGACCATCAAGCCCGGCACCGCCCTCAAGATGAGCGAACTGCAGGCGAACCTGAACAGCCTTTACGCGAGCGGCAATTTCCAGAACGTGAACCACCGCTTCGAACAGGATGCGGGCGGGCGCACGCTGGTGATCGAACCGGTGGAAAAGGAATGGGGACCGAACTACCTGCGCGGCGGCTTCCGCCTGTCAACCGACCTGGCCGGCCAAAGCGACTTCTCGATTTTGCTCAACCACCGCTCGACCTGGCTCACCCCGTCCGGGCTGGAATGGCGCAACGACG
The DNA here is from genome assembly GCF_900129765.1 of Massilia sp. CF038. Lineage (GTDB taxonomy): Bacteria > Pseudomonadota > Gammaproteobacteria > Burkholderiales > Burkholderiaceae_D > Telluria_A. The sequence goes on along the minus strand of NZ_FQWU01000001.1, from coordinate 1,240,615 downwards.
TCTCGCTGGGCCAGGTCATGCTGGTCAATTCGCAGCTGTATCAGCCGCTGGACGTGGCCGGAAATTGGTTTGTGGCGCCCGTGCTGCGCCTGTCGCAAACGCGCGACAACCTGATCATCAACGAGCGGCCCGTGGCCACTTACCGGATCCGCCAGCAGACGGTGGGGCTGGACCTGGGCCACCACATAGGCAACACTACCACGCTGCGCTTTGGCCTGGAACGGGGTAGTTCGCGCGCCAGCCCCAGCGTGGCCGTGCCGGATTTCCCCAGCCAGTCCGAGCAAATTGGCGTGGTCCGCATGGAATTCCTGCAGGACCGGCTCGATGACTGGGTCTTCCCCACCACCGGCACCTTTGCCTTCGCCAATGCGCGCCTGTCGAGTACCGGGCTGGGCGCCGACCAGACCTATCGCCGCGTGGAAGCTGGCCTGGAAGGTGTATGGGGCATCCGCCAGCACCGCATCAGCCTGGCCGCGCGAGGCGGCAAGATCTGGGGCGATGACGCCCCACTGACGGAACTGTTCTCGCTGGGGGGCGTATTAAACATGACCGGGTACCCGGATCGCCAGTTCCTCGGCGCCAGCTACGCCTACTCGCGCGCCATGTACAGCCGCCAGACCGAAATTTTCGGCCTGAAAAACATCTACCTGGGCGGCACCGTGGAAGCAGGCCGGATGACGCGCCGTTTCAATGGCGAGCAAGTGGGAACCAAGTTCTCGACCAGCGTATTTGGCGCCATCAACACCGGGCTGGGGCCATTCACCCTGGGCCTGGGGATTGGCGAAGACGGCAACCACAGCTTTTATCTTTTCTTCGGCAAACCTTAATTGCGTTATAAAATCTTGCTCTAAACCGGGGTCAGACCTCAATACTGAAATTGTTTTTTAATCGGGGTCAGACCTCGTTTTTTGGTAGGCACAGGCTTGGCGAACACGGTTTTTTGGGCTTAGTGGGCGAATGCGCGCGCCTTATTTTGGAATTTGTAGCGCTAAAGTACCAATTTTTGAGGTCTGACCCCGATTAAAAAACAGTTTCAGTATTGGGGTCTGACCCCGGTTGGAAAAAAGAGAAGGAAGCAGGAATGAAACAGATTGTGGATCCGGCCAAGGCCGTCATCGGGAACGTCGGCGGCGCCGTCAGCGAAACGGGCGAACTGCTCAAACAGAGCGGTCCTCTGACGCCGGGGATCGGCATCGCCAGCGGGGTCGTGGCCCTCACCCTGGGCATTCTGTGCTTTCTGGGCGTGCTGGCGTTTCACTTCCCGCAGTATCTGACCACGCCCGAGCTGCGCCACAAATACAATCCCGACATCATTCGCCACATCATGTTCGGGGCGCTGGTGATTGCTGGCTCGATCAGCCTGCTCAATGTGCTGTTCAAACGCCAGCGTGGTTTGAATGGTGTCGCCGCCGCTCTGGTGCTGGCGACCCTGGCGCTGGGCGGCTCGCATGTGCCCGTCGCCGATTTCCCTGATAACACGCCATACATCGGCATGGATTGGTTCATTCTCGATCTGCTGGGCTCGACCGTGATTTTTGCGGCGATCGAAAAGCTGTTCCCGCTGTATAAAGGCCAGCTGCTGTTTCGCAAGGAGTGGCAGACGGACATGGTCCACTTCGCTGTAAACCACTTCATCGTTGGTCTGGCGCTGTTGACGGTCAACTTTGCCATTCACCGCCTGTTCGGCTGGATGGCCAATGATGCCGTGCATGCGGCGGTGCAGTCGATTCACTTCATTCCGCAACTGCTGCTGTGTATTCTGGCAGCCGACTTCGTGCAGTACTGGACCCACCGCTCGTACCATGAGATCCCCTTCCTGTGGCGCTTCCACGCCGTGCATCACTCGGCCAAGACCATGGACTGGCTGGCCGGCTCGCGCCAGCATATGTTCGAGCTGATTGTCACGCGCGTGGGTGTGCTGGGCATTTTGTATGTGCTGGGCTTTGAGAAGTCGGTGATGGATGCGTACATCGTCATCGTCGGTTTTCAGGCCGTGTTCAATCACGCCAATGTGCATTTGCCATGGGGGCCGATCAAGTACTTCATCGTCACGCCCGACTTCCATCACTGGCACCATTCGTCCGATGATGTGGCGATCGACAAGAACTACGCGGCCCATTACGCTTTCCTGGACCGTATCTTCGGCACCGCGATCAAGGGCCAGACCGGGTTCCCGGAAAAGTATGGCGTGCAGGGTGATTACATGCCGGACGGCTTCACCAAGCAGTTCATGTTCCCCTTCCGTAAACAGAAGTGATGGATGCGGTGACCCAAGCGCAGATTCTTGATCTGGGGCGGCAGGCGCACGCCTTGACCGAAGCAGCTTATGGCGCTCACCCCGCCACCAGAGGGCAGCCTTCGTGGCCAGACAAGCAGCGCATTCTGCTGGCCGACATGGCACTCCATCTGCTGCAAACGGCGCTGCGCGATGGCCCGATTGACAGCGCCACCTTGCAAAACAATCTGTATTCGATCCTGACCATCAGCGCCCCGTTCCTGCCCGAGAAAGAACTGGTGCAGCATGCGCAGGCGATCATCACACCATGAAACTGATTGCTGAAAAACGCGGCAAGACCGACAAACTCGATCACTTGCGCTACTTGCGCAGCGACGGCAGCAGCACCGAAACGGCCATGCCACGCCAGGGCATACTGCCGCACGACCTGGTCCATTATGTGGTTGAAACTGGCCTGGGCGTGAGGAACGGCTTCACCGGCCTGGTGGCGCGCGGCGCCGCGGCCAGCTTTGCCATGGAGACCACCCACGACCCGATCGGCAAGGAGGTGGAAGCCGAGGCGATCCAGGTAGAAGCCATTGTGGAGGCGCTTCAGACCCAGCTCTGGAGCGGCCAGTTCAGCGAGGCCGACTTTCTTGAAGGCGTGCGTACCGCCTGTCTGATGCGCGAGACGCCAACATTCGCATTTACGGCCCCGGAGGCGGGCGCCATCTTGTTCCGCAGCGCGCTGGAACTCGATACGCAATGGAAATCTGTGCCCTTCCACGACTCGCTGACGCTGGACTTCCCGGAATCGACGTAAAATCCATTGTGACGATTGAACAACCTTGGGAGGCGCAATGGATTGTGACGTACTGACCCTGTCGGGTCTGTGGAATTCGGGACCGGAGCACTGGCAAACGCATTGGGAGCGCAAGCATCCTGAATTTGTACGTGTGCCACACCGCGATTACAACAACCCGGTGCGCGACGAGTGGGTGGAAGAACTTGACGCCGCCATCGCGGCCAGTGACGGTCCGCCGATCCTGGTGGCGCATAGCCTGGGTGTGCAGCTGGTGGTGCAGTGGGCGCGCTCGCAGTCCGATCTGAAAATCGCCGGTGCGCTGCTGGTGGCGCCAAGTGACACGGAAGCGCCGTCGTATCCAGTGCCGGCCAACGGTTTTGCGCCGGTCCCGCTCGACAAGCTGCCCTTCCCCACCATTGTGGCGGCCAGCGGTAACGATCCCTTTGTTTCGCCTGCGCGCGCGCGTCAGTTTGCCGATGCATGGGGCAGCCAGTTTGTGGAGGTGGGGAATCTGGGGCACATTAATGGCGACAGCAATCTGGGGGATTGGCCTGTGGGCGCGACGCTGCTTGCGCAGTTGTGTGCGCAGGTGCCTCACGATGCATAAATAAGGTCATCTGCCCGCACGGTGAAGACGAAAAAACAGCCCTGACGCTAGCGCGGCCGGGCTGTTTTTATGGCAATGTGCCAAGCCACACATCGTCCTCGCGAAGGCGGGGACCCATTCCACCTCCCCGAAGTCGTTCAGCGCGCTATGGGTCCCCGCCTTCGCGAGGACGATGTGGTGGATGTGCGCCGACTCAATATGGGTCCCCGCCTGCGCGAGGACGATGTGGTGGATGTGCGCCGACCCAGGTGTGAAGCGCGTTAAAAAAGCCCGGGCGCTTGCGCGGCCGGGCTGATTTCCCTCAAAGACGATTTACTTCGCGCTCGATGCCAGCAGCATCTCGTTCAGACGCTTCACGAACGTGGCCGGGTCGCTCAGCGAGCCGCCTTCGGCCAGCAAGGCCTGGTCGAACAGGATGTGCGCCCAGTCGCCAAACTGGCTGCTCTCGGCACTTTCGTACTTCAGGCGCGTCACCAGCGGGTGGTTCGGGTTGATTTCGAGGATAGGCTTTGAATCTGGCGCGTTCTGGCCCGCTGCCTTGAGCATGCGCAGCAGGTTACCCGACAACTCGTTTTCGTCCGCCACCAGGCAGGCCGGCGAATCGGTCAGGCGGAACGTCACGCGCACATCCTTGGCCTTGTCGCCCAGCGCGGTCTTCATGCGCTCGGTCAGTTCCTTGTACGACGATTCGGTCTCTTCGTGCTCCTTCTTCTCGGCTTCGTCTTCCAGGCCGCCCAGATCCAGCCCGCCCTTGGCCACCGATACCAGTTCCTTGCCTTCGAACTCGGTCAGGAAGGACAGCATCCATTCATCGACGCGGTCGGTCATGAGCAGCACTTCGACACCCTTTTTACGGAAGATCTCGAGGTGCGGGCTGTTCTTGGCGGCGACGTAGTTGTCTCCGGCGACGTAGTAAATCTTTTCCTGGCCTTCCTTGGCGCGCGCAATGTACTCGGCCAGCGACACGGTCTGCTCGGCGTTGTCATTGGCGGTACTGGCAAAGCGCAGCAGCTTGGCGATGCGGTCCTTGTTGGCAGCGTCTTCGCCGATGCCTTCTTTCAGCACCTGGCCAAACTCTTTCCAGAAGGTGGTGTACTTGTCCTTTTTTTCCTGCTCGTCGGCGTTGGCCAGTTCTTCCAGCATGCCCAGCACGCGCTTGGTCGAGCCTTCGCGGATGACTTTCACATCGCGCGACTCCTGCAGGATTTCGCGCGAGACGTTCAGCGGCAGATCGTTCGAATCGATCACGCCTTTGATGAAGCGCAGGTAGGCCGGCATCAGCTGCTCGGCATCGTCCATGATGAACACGCGCTTGACGTACAGCTTGATGCCGCCGCGCTTGTTGCGGTCCCACAGGTCGAAGGGGGCGTGGCTTGGCACGTACAGCAGCTGGGTGTATTCGCTGCGGCCTTCAACCCGGTTGTGCGTATGGGTCAGCGGTGCCTGGAAGTCGTGCGAAACGTGTTTGTAGAATTCGTCGTACTGCTCCGGCGTGATGTCGGACTTGCTGCGTGCCCACAGGGCGCTGGCCTGGTTGACGGTTTCCAGTTCGTCGGTGACGACAGTTTCTTTTTTCTCGGCGTCCCATTCGTCTTTCTGCATCACGATCGGCAGCGAGATGTGGTCCGAGTACTTGCGGATGATCGATTTGAGCTTCCAGGCCGAGAGCAGTTCTTCTTCGCCGTCGCGCAGATGCAAAATGACATCGGTGCCGCGGTTGGTCTTGTTGATGGTCTCGACGCTGTAGTCGCCTTCGCCGCCGGACTCCCAGCGCACGCCCTCGGCACCATCGACGCCTGCACGGCGCGTTTCAACCGTGATCTTGTCGGCCACGATGAAGCCGGAGTAGAAGCCGACGCCGAACTGGCCGATCAGGGCCGCGTCGGCCTGCTGGTCGCCCGACAGCTTGCCGAAGAATTCCTTGGTGCCCGACTTGGCGATGGTGCCCAGATGCGAAATGACTTCGTCCCGGTTCATCCCGATGCCGTTGTCGGAAATGGTGATGGTTTTTGCTTCCTTGTCGAAGCTGACCTTGATTTTCAGTTCATGGTCGTTGCCGTACAGGGCGTCATTGTTGATTGCTTCAAAGCGCAGCTTGTCGGCCGCGTCGGAGGCGTTCGAAATCAACTCGCGCAGGAAGATTTCCTTGTTCGAGTACAGGGAGTGGATCATCAGTTGCAGCAACTGCTTTACTTCTGCTTGAAAACCAAGGGTTTCTTTTTCGGCAACAGCCATTTTTTAGTCCTCGTTGAGACAGGTTGAACGGATTGGAGCGAGATGGGGGTGCTTGGCCTTATTTCAAGACCTTTTCATCGCCCTCGCGAAGGCGGGCTCGCATGCGAGCCCCCCATTCCACGTAGCCGAATCCGGTGGCGCGGAATAGGCCCCCGCCTTCGCGAGGGCGATGTATCAGCGCAGCTGGCGCTCTAGGAAGGACCACAGGGTCGGTTCCTGAACGGTGGCCACGTTCAGGCGCATCTTGGTTGAAGGCAACTGACTGGGCGAAAACAGGCTGCCGGGCGCCAGCAGCAAGCCATCGGCCATGGCGCGTTCGGTCAAGACATTGGTGTCGCAACCGGCGTCGACCCACACGAACATGCCCGCCGGCGGCGCCACATCGACCCGCAGACCGGCTTTTTCCATCTGGCGCACGGTCTTGGCGCGCACACTGTCAAGGCGGGTGCGTACCCGATCCACATGCTTGCGGTACAGCCCCTCGGACAAAATCTTGTACACCACCCGCTCGCCAATGTCGCTGGTGGTGAGCGTGGCCAGCATCTTGCGGTCGCACAGGCGCTGGGCCCATTCGTGCGAGGTGGCGATGAAGCCGACCCGCAAATTGGCCGACATCGACTTGGAAAAGCCGCCCAGGTAAATCACGCGCCGCAGCTGGTCCAGCGCGGCAAGACGGGTGGCCGGCTGCACCGCGCTGCCCGGATGCAGGTCGCAGTAGATATCGTCTTCGACAATGGTAAAGCCGTGTTCTTCGGCCAGGCGCAGCACCTGGAAGGCCTTCGCCGCCGAGAGCGAGGTCGAGGTGGGGTTGTGCAGCACTGAGTTGATCACGTACAGCTTGGGCTTGTGCAGCGCCGCCATGGCGGCCAGCTGGGCGATATCGGGACCGTCTGCCAGACGCGGCACCCCCACCACCTTGGCCCCCAGCGCCGCAAATGAACCAAACATCAAAAACCAGGCCGGATCGTCCACCAGAATGGTGTCGCCAGGCCGGGTAAATTCACGCGCCACCAGGTCGAGCGCCTGGGTGATGCCAACCGTGGTGACCAGCTGCTCGGGCGCGGCCTCGATTTCCAGCTCGGCCAGTTTGAGCTGAAGCTGCTGGCGCAAGGGCAGAAAGCCCTGTGGCGCGCCGTAATTGAGCAGCGCGCTGCCGCCCTGGCGACCAACGTCGCGCAGTGCATTCGACACCAGCGGGCCATCGAGCCAGTCCGATGGCAGCAAACCCGACCCCGGTACTTGCTGGTGCGGGGCCTGGCGGAACATGTTTCGAATCAGCCAGACCACGTCCAGCGGCTTGTGCTCGATGGCTTCGCTGGCCTGCGGCACGGCCGCCGAACGTTCACCCAGATTGAGCGGCGAGCGCTCGCGCACAAAGAAGCCGGCGCCGCGGCGCGACTCGACATAGCCCTTGGCCACCAGCTTGTCGTAACTGGCAACCACGGTGAAGGCCGATACGCCATGGGTGGCGGCGAACTGGCGGATCGAGGGCATGCGCGCGCCGCTGCGCAAGACTTTGTCGTCAATGCGCGCGGCCACCGAGCGCACGATCTGGTCTATCAGCGATTCGCCCGTGCCACGGGTCAGCATGGTCTCGAACGGTGCTGGTGCTTCCGCAAGGCGTGTATTGGTCATCTTACCGTCACAGTATGCAAAATTATATGGATAAGTGTACTGGCACTGTACTGGTTTTTAAGTCTAGGATACACCCATCGCCTCTCTGTTCCAAGCACTGAAAGCTGCCATGTACAAACCGACTCTCGCCCAACTCGATGCTGCCGCTGCCGTGGTCTACCGCGCCATGCCGCCCACGCCGCAGTACAGCTGGCCGCAGTTGAACCAGGCCCTGGGCGCCGAAACCTGGGTCAAGCATGAAAACCACAGTCCGCTGGGCGCTTTCAAGGTGCGCGGCGGCCTGGTCTACATGGACGCGCTGACGCGGCGCGAACCGCATCTGACCACGGTAATGGCGGCCACGCGCGGCAACCATGGCCAGTCGGTGGCGTATGCGGCGGCGCGCCACGGCGTGGCGGTGCGCATCTACGTCCCATTCGGGAACAGCGTGGAAAAGAACGCCGCCATGCGCGCGCTGGGCGCACAGCTGATCGAAGTGGGCAGCGATTTTCAGGCTTGCCGCGAACATGCGCAGCAAGTGGCGCGCGAGGAGCACTTGCACATGGTGCCGTCATGGCACGAAGATCTGGTGGCCGGTGTCGCCACTGGCTGGCTCGAACTGCTGCGCGCCCAGCCCGACCTGGACCTGGTGCTGGTACCGATCGGCCAGGGTTCGGGCATCTGCGCTGCCATTGCGGCGCGCAATGCGCTGGGCTCGAAGACGCGCGTGGTAGGCGTGGTGTCGAGCCACGCGCCGGCCTATCAGCTGTCGTTTCGCGCCGGACGCAGCATCAGCGCGCCTGTGTCCACCGTACTGGCGGACGGCCTGGCTTGCCGCCAGCCGGACCAGGCTTCGCTGGGCGCGATTCTGGAATATGCCGACGATATCATTGCCGTGACCGATGACGAGGTGGCCCATGCCATGCGCCTGTACTACCGCGCCACCCACAATCTGGCCGAGGGAGCCGGCGCGGCGCCGCTGGCCGCTGCCATGCAGATGCACGCCAGCGGCGCGCTCAAGGGCCGTAAACTCGGACTGCCCCTCACGGGCGGCAATGTGGATGCGGACCTGTTTCGTCACGTGCTGCAGGGGCCTTGAGATGGCGCGCAGCTTGCACCTTGCTCACGCAGCCCGCTGGTCCGACGACAGTGCCGGCATGCTGCTGGGCTTGATCGGCGTGGCCATGTTCGGCATGACCTTTCCGGCCACCCGCCTGGCCGTGGCCGACCTGCCGCCCGACTTTGTCGCTTTGGGGCGGGCTGTGGCGGCGGCCCTGCTTGCTGCCTGCTGGCTGCTCTACAAGCGGCTGCCGTTCCCGCCCCGCGCGGCGCTGCTGCCGCTGGCCGTGGTGGCAGGCGGCTGCGTGATCGGCTTTCCGTGGCTGACCTCGATCGCGCTCAAGACCGTGCCGGCCTCGCACGGCGCGGTGCTGGTCGGGATTTTGCCGCTGGCCACGGCTGCCGTGTCCGCGCTGCGCGGCAACGAGAAGCCATCGCGCGGCTTCTGGGGCATGGCACTGGCCGGGTCGGCGCTGGTGATTGCCTTCGCGCTGCAGCAGAGCGGGGGCAGTCTGCATCGGGCTGACGCGCTGATGCTGGCGGCGGTGCTGCTGGCGGCGCTGGGCTACGCCGAAGGGGCGCGCCTGGCACGCAGCATGGGTGGCCAGCAAGTGATCAGCTGGGCGCTGGTGCTGGCCGCGCCGCTGCTCGCGCCTGTACTGCTGTGGCTGTCTTATCCCCAGATGAACGCGATCGGCGCCGCTGGCGTCAAGGCCTGGCTGGGGTTTGGCTATGTGAGCGTGTTTTCGATGTATGTGGGATTTCTGTTCTGGTATGGCGGGATGGTGCGCGGCGGTATTGCGCGGGTGGGGCAGGTGCAGCTGATGCAGCCTTTCTTTACGCTGGGTGGGGCGTGGCTGGTGCTAAGTGAGCCGCTGACCTGGGCCAATCTGGGTTTTGCGGTGGCGGTGATTGCGGTCGTGGGCACCGGGCGGCGCATGGCGGTGCGGCGGAGCTGAGGTGGAATAGGTCCCCGCCTTCGCGAGGACGACGGCACATCGTCCTCGCGAAGGCGGGGACCTATAGAGACTTAGACCAAAGGAAAGCTCATGAAAACTGCGGTGCTCTTTCTTCCCTTCTGCCTAACCGCTTGCGCCCCCAACCTGGAAGGCAGCTACCGCACCGAGCAGGGTGAGCCGGCCTTTCGCCTCAGCCACGGCAAGTATTACCGCGCCAACCCGGACGGCAGCGACTACAAGGCGCCGCGCCCCGGACTGCCGCCCTTGCCGCGCGCCCTGCCCTACAAGGTCGACGGGCGCGTACTCCTGGTCGAGGCGGCCCCGACCGGCACAGCATTCGATATTTTGCCCGATGGCCGACTAAAATTATCCGAACAGGGCCATGCACTGATCTTTGTCCGCAAATGATATTCTGCGTCGCAATTCCGATGGGAATGCCAGGTCGCGCGACGTACAATACCGCCTTGTCTCTCAATTAACGCACCAGGAATCGCCATGTCCGTCTACGAAAAACTCAGCGCCCTCGATATCACCCTCAAGGCGCCAGCCGCCCCGGCCGCCGCCTATGTCATGTACGTTCAAACCGGTAACCTGGTGTTCCTGTCGGGCCACCTGGCCAAGCATGCCGATGGCAGCGTGATCGTCGGCCAGCTGGGCAAAGATACCAGTACCGAACAGGGCCAGGCCGCGGCGCGCAACATTGCCATCGACCTGATGGGCACGCTCCAGCAAGCCTGTGGCGGCGACCTGAACCGCGTCAAGCGCATCGTCAAGGTGATGAGCCTGGTCAATTCCAGCCCCGACTTCACCGAGCATCACCTGGTGACCAACGGTTGCTCGACCCTGCTGGGCGAGGTATTTGGCGACGCCGGCAAGCATGCCCGCTCGGCCTTCGGCGTGGCCCAGATTCCCCTGGGTGCCTGCGTCGAGATCGAAATGATCGCCGAAATCGCGGACTAATCCGATGCGGAGGGGGCCTACCCGGCGCCCTCCTTTCCAGTGCGCTTACCAAGCGTGCTCTATAATGGCCATGTACCGACGCGGCCCCTTTTCCCTGTGAGACCAGCATGAAAATTGAAAATCCCAACCCGATCGAATGGCGTTTCTCGGAGCGCGCGCAGCAGCTGCAAAGCTCCTTCATCCGCGAAATCCTGAAGATCACCCAGCGCCCGGAAATCATTTCCTTTGCCGGCGGTCTGCCTTCGCCTGCCACCTTCCCGGTCGAGCACATGAAAGCGGCCTTCGACAAGGTGCTGTCGTCGAACGGCAAAGTGGCCCTGCAATACGGTCCGACCGACGGCTACCCGCTGCTGCGCGAATGGATTGCCAATTCCCTGTCCACGGCCACCTGCAAGATTTTGCCGGAACAAGTGTTGATGACGTCCGGCTCGCAGCAGGCGCTCGACTTGCTGGGCAAGGTGCTGATCGACGAGGGTTCACGCGTGCTGGTGGAAACCCCGAGCTACCTGGGCGCGCTGCAAGCGTTCTCGGTGTATCGCCCTGAATTCAAGTCGGTCGCCACCGACGAACATGGCCTGGTGCCTTCGTCCATCGATGCCGTCGCGGAAGGCGCGCGCATGTTGTACGCGCTGCCGAACTTCCAGAACCCGACCGGCCGCAGCCTGTCCATCGAACGCCGCCAGGAACTGGTGGAAACCTGCGCCCGCCACGGCATCCCCCTGATCGAGGACGATCCGTACGGCGCCCTCAGCTACAAGGGCGAGCCGTATCCAAAAATGTTGAACATGAACCCGGACGGCGTCATCTACATGGGCTCGTTCTCCAAGGTCCTGACCCCGGGCATCCGCCTGGGCTATGTGGTCGCGCCGCTGCCGCTGGTGCGCCGCCTCGAACTGGCCAAGCAGGCAGCCGACCTGCACACTGCCCAGCTGACCCAGATGGTGGTGTACGAGGTCGTCAAGGATGGCTTCCTCGAGCAGCACATTCCGACCATCCGCGCCCTGTACGCCAACCAGTGCCAGGTCATGCTCGATGCGATGGAAGCGACCTTCCCTGAAGGCGTCACCTGGACCAAGCCGGAAGGCGGCATGTTCATCTGGGTCACGCTGCCCAAGCAGATCGACGCGATGAAGCTGCTGGACCAGGCCATTGCCGCCAAAGTGGCCTTCGTGCCCGGCGCACCGTTCTATGCCAACGAAGCGGAAACCAACACCTTGCGCCTGTCGTTTGTCACGGTGCCGCCCGAGCGCATCCGCGAAGGCGTAGCGATTCTGGCGAAATTGATTGCCGCCCAGCTGTAAGGGCAGCTTGCGCCGGGGCGCCCGCCCCGGCGCTCCTGGTCATGGTTGCAAATTAACGACTAATTCCAGTAAGTAACTTTCACTCTGCCGTTCCCGGGCGTATTATTGGCCCATGAACAGCGCCGCTACCGCGTGGCGCGAATCGGCCATCCTGATTGTCGACGACGCGCCCGCCCACCTTGACACCTTGCGCACGACCATGGCGCGCCAGGGTTACCGCACCTTTGTCGCCAATTCGGGCGAGCGCGCGCTGGGCCTGGCCAAGCAGGTCCACCCGGACCTGATTCTGCTCGACGTGATGATGCCGGGCATGGACGGCCTGGAAACCTGCCGTCAGCTCAAGCTGCATCCCGACACCGAACATATCCCCGTCATTTTCATGAGCGCGCGCAATGAAGCGCATGATGTGGTGGCCGGCTTCGAACGCGGCGCGGTGGACTATATCGGCAAGCCGCTGCGCATGGCGGAAGTGTGCGCCCGGGTACGCGCGCGCCTGCCCGGCGCCGCGCCACGCACTGCCCAGCCCCAAGCATCGGAACAATGGGAACAATCGCGCCGCCTGCGCACCATGATCGACACCATGGCCGAAGGCTTGATGATCGTGCAGGGCAACGGTCAGATCGACTACACCAATCCCGCCTGCGACAGTTACCTCGGCTATGGCGCGGGCGAACTGGCCGGCCATTCGATCACGGAACTGCTGCACGCCCCGGTGGCAGCTGACTATCTGCAGTATTTTTCCAGTTGCGCGGCCGACCCGGCCCGCAGTGACAGCCACGGCACGCGCGAAGTGGCGATCCATCATCGCGACGGCGTGGAGCGGGAAATGGATCTGACCCTGACACCCATGCAGGTGGACGGGCAAGCCTTGTTCATTGGCCAGCTGCACGACATTTCACACCGCAAGCAGCAGCAAGTGGCGCTCGAGCGGGCCGCCCTGGCCGATCCCCTGACCCGCATTGCCAACCGGCGCCATTTCGACAACGTGGTCGAGCTTGAATGGCAGCGCGCGGTGCGCAGCGGCCAGCCGCTATCGCTGATCATGCTCGATGTCGACCATTTCAAGCTCTACAACGACGAACTGGGCCACGCGGCCGGCGACAGCGCGCTGCGCGCCGTGGCCGCCGTGCTGGCCGCGCACGCCCCGCGCGCCACCGATCTGGCCGCGCGCTATGGCGGCGAAGAATTTGCCCTGTTGTTTGGCGAGACCGACGCCAATGCCGCCTGCACCATGGCCGAGTCGATCCGCAGCGCCATCGAAGCGCTGCAACTGCCCCATCCCCGCTCGCCCAGCAGCGCCTGGCTCACGGCCAGCGTGGGCGTGATCACCATCATTCCTTCCCAGCTCGACCTGCTGGCCGACAGCGTGCAGGCAGCCGACCGCGCCATGTACGCTGCCAAGGACGCCGGCCGCAACCGGATTGTTGCCGTGCACGCTGGCCCGGACAGCTGGGAAGCGGTCAAGCTGATGTCACGGCACTAATGACAGAATTGCCTTTTGGCAATTTTTGGCCTATCCTTTTATTTCCTTGCATCAAAATAAACACAGAAAATATTTCTGGGCGTGCATTCGTCAGCATTTTGTCAGCTTGCAGTCAGCTTATCGACAGGTAAGGTATTTATACTAAGCAACATAGCCTGAACCCAGGTCCGTCTTGCGGGCGGCGGTCCAACCCTTCAAAGGAAATCCATTATGAAAAACCGAGTCACCCTGAAAGCAGCCCGTTCGAGCGGCTTCACCCTGATCGAATTGATGATTTCGCTGGCCATCATTGCCATTCTGGCCGGCCTGGCTTTGCCAGGCTACAAGGATTACATCACCCGTAGCCGCCTGCCAGCTGCCGCCGCCACCCTGGCCATTCAGCGCGTGAAGCTCGAGCAGTACTTCCTGGACAATAAAACCTATGTGGGCGCCTGCGCCGCCGGTACCGTGGCGCCCCTGCCTGCGGCCGACGACTTTGTCTACACCTGCCCTACTCTGACCGCAACCGAATTCAAGGTGGTGGCCACTGGTACTGCCAAAGTGAAAGACTTTGTCTACTCCATCGACCAGGAAAACAACCGCCTGACCACCGGTCTGCCAGCCGATGGCAAATGGGGTACTGCCACCATCAACTGCTGGGTGACCCGTAAAGGTGGCGTATGCTAAAGCCGCGCCGCCAGCTTGGGTTCACCCTTCTGGAGCTGATGATCGGCATTGCGATCATCGCGCTGGTTCTCGGCCTGGGCATTCCCACTCTGCAGCAATGGATGCAGGATTCGCAAAATCGCCGTGCCGCCGAGTCGATTGCCAATGGCTTGCAGATGGCGCGCAGTGAAGCGGTGGGCCGCAATGCGCTGGTGCGCTTTGACTTGACCAATGCCAATGGCGTTGCAGACTGGAAGGTCACTTGCGTGAACGACATGCCAAGTTGCCCGACCGCGACCCCGATCCGCACCTATGTCAGTTCTGGCAATGCGCGCGTGGGTGTCAGCAAAATCGTGGTTCCCGCCGCGCCCGCGCCTGACCCCTTTGCCGCCGCGATTGCGTACACCACTGAATTGCCCGCTGGCGTGACCTTCAATGGCCTCGGACGCGTGCCCACCACAAACGCTGGCGCTGACATCACCCGCATTGACGTGACGGCTGACCAGGGCGGCAAGCGTTTCGTCGTCACCGTCAGCAATACCGGCCAGGTGCGGATGTGCGACCCGTCAGTCAAGCTGTCGGTCACGCCGCAAGGCTGCAGATAAGGAGAATGCAGATGAACAAACCAACACGGCCAGCAAAGTCGCAGGGTGGCTCCCTGCTGATTGAAGCGATGATCGCCATCGTGATTTTCTCGCTCGGCATTCTGGCCATCATCGGGATGCAGGCGAGCACAATGCGCGCCACCGCCGACGCCAAGAATCGCCTGGATGCCAGCTTTTTGGCCAACCAGATGATTGGCGAAATGTGGATCAAAAAAGACCAGCTCGGTTCCTTCCAGGAAACCAATACCGCGATCACCGGCCTGCCCAATGCCACCCGCTCGGTTGCCGTGAATGGCATGGACGTCACCATCACAATCACGTGGAAATTGAACGGGGAACCGGCGGCGCACAAGTACACCACCGTTACCCGTATCAACGGTTCATAGAGGAATGGTAATGAGAAACGCAAACAAAGGCTTCACCCTGGTTGAAATCATGGTGGCGATGGTCATCGGCTTGATCGCCATGGTTGTCATCATGCAGGTTTTCAACTTGTCTGAATCGCGCAAACGGGCGACCACCGGCGGCAGTGATGCGCAGGCGAACGGCGCTATCGCCTTCATGATGATTGAACGCGATTTGAAAATGGCAGGCTGGGGGCTCGATACCAACGCCTACAAACGCTGCACCACCACCAAGACCTATTGCAACGGCAACGCCAGTTGCGGCGGTGCGGCCGGCCCCATCGCCAATTTCACCTTCGCCAGTGTGCAATTGCTGGACGGCGGCACCAAGGCCGATACCATCACGGTGCAATATTATTCGAACCCAGCGCTCGATACCTACCGCGTGCCAGCAATCGGCTTGCTCAAAAACACGATGAACACGGCAGCCGATGAATTGACCGTCTCGAGCGTGACCGGCTGCGCCGCTGGCGACTTGCTGCTGATCCAGGAGCCCGACAACGGCGCCGTCGGACAATGCAGCCTGGTTCAGGCCACCACGATCACCCCGGCCACGCTGAAGATTACGCACGATACCGCCAGTCCGTTCAATCCGCCGCAGACCGAGCAAATCGCGGCAAACTGGCAAAAGCACTCGGTCAATTCGACCGTGGCCTGCATCAAAAAGCCAAGCACGGCTGCCTTCTTCCAGCGCCAGTACAGCGTCAACAGCACCCAGCGCATATTGCAGCGCTCGGACAATTCGACCACCCCGCCCCTGGTCAATGACGTGGTCACCCCTGAAATTATCGACATGCAAACCCAGTACGGGATTGCCCCTGTCAATTCGCAAACCGTTGATACCTGGGTCGACCCGACGGGCACTTGGGCCAATCCCTCGCCGGTGGACGCAAAACGCATCAAGGCCATCCGGGTTGCCATCGTCGCCCGCAGTGCGCAGTACGAAAAGCCGGCCAAGGGCGAAGCCTGTCTGAGCACGACGGCAGCCATGGCGGCCAAATGGTCGACCTGGGCAAAGTTCACCACGGCATCGTATCCGGCCGATTGGAATTGCTACCAGCACAAATCATTTGAAACCGTGATCCCATTGCGCAACGTTATTTGGAGTAACTTATGATCGCAACGCCTCTTTCCCGACGCGCGGGCCGGCCCGCATGGACGGTCGCGCCGGTGCATGCCCAGCGCGGCATTATCCTGATCGTTACACTGATCATTCTGGCCGCCATGACGCTGGCCAGCCTGGCGATGCTGAACTCGGTTGACACCACGACGGCGATTGCCGGCAATGTGGCCTTCAAACAAAGCGCCACCAACAGTGCCGATATCGCCATCGACACTGCCGGCGCCTATCTGACCGTGCCGAAACAAAACACGGAACAGGACAACCCGGGCGCCGGCTACTACGCCACCAACCAGGACGCGCTTGACATCACGGGCAACAAGACGCCCGGTCTGAAAACCGACGACCTGGACTGGAACGGCGCGGGCGTGGTGAGTTTGCCCAAGGATGCCGCCGGGAATATCGTTTCGTATCGCATCAACCGCATGTGCAATACCACCGGCCCGCTGAATGCGTCGACCTGCTCAGTCGACATTACCTCGGGCAAGGCAGCCATCGGCAGCTTCGGTATTAGTTTGCCAACGCTGCAATACGACATCAATGGTACCGGCCCACTGAAAAACCCGAGTGGCTACTTCCGCATCACCATGCGCATTGCCGGCCCCAAGAACAACGTGAGCTACGTGCAAGCGATCGTGTCAACCAAGGCACTTTGAATCCCCTTCTGCGCAGGTTGCCGCTGGCAGTCTGCGCGAGATGAAACGAAAGGAACACTATGTCCTCCCAATTGAACCGATTTGTCCGCACCGGCTTGCTGTCGTTCGGGGTATGCATGAGCGTGGTTTCGCCTCACGCCGCTGCCGCCACGACCGACCTGGCGGACGCCCCGCTGGCAAATGCCACCACCACGGCCATTCTGCCGAACATTATGTTCGACCTCGACAACTCGGGCAGCATGAGCTGGGATTACATGCCCGACTTTGTGCGCTACACCTCGCCGGGCGCGTTTGTCCCCTGGTGCCGCGGCGTGACGTCGACCAATTCCCTGCTGCTGTGCGAACAAGGCGATCCGCCGTATTTCGCCTCCGGCTTCAACGGCTTGTATTACAACCCGGAAGTGCGCTATAGCTGGCCCGTCAATGCCGACGGCAACCCGCGCCCGGCACTGGGTGTGGCCACCGCCATTTCGTATGCCAACCCGTTGAGCTGGACCGCCGCTGCCAGTGACGGTTACGGCATCCAGCGCGTGGACAGCACCGCCACCCAGGCGCCAGGCACGAGTGCCTGTACGCCGAATGCGGCAGGCGGCAATTGCCCCGTGCTCAATGCGAATTCGGTCACCAATCTGGTGACCAGCTATCCAGAGCGCGTCTGGTGCCTGAGCAGCAACGACACGCCACCGTCGGCCAACTGCAAATCAGCCCTGGAAGGCAACAAGTATCTGTACCCGAACGGCACCTACAAGGTCATGAAGGTGCAGTACGGCGCGCCCTACTACTACAACGTGAATGTCGAATGGTGCAGCGCGGCGGACGTCTCGCCCCAGCAAAACTACGGCAGGGCCGGTACCTGCCAGGCCAAGAAGGATGCCACGTACAAGTATGTGCGCTTCTTTAACTGGTCGCGCGTGGACATCAAGCCCGGTACTGTGTTCCCGACCAAAGCCATTTCGCGCACCGACTGCGCTGGCGCCGCTTGTACCTATGCGGAAGAGATGACCAATTTTGCAACCTGGTACACCTGGTATCGTACCCGCATGCAAATGACCAAGAGCGCGATCGGCCTGTCGTTCCGCGATGTGCGCGGCACCCCGAAAACCGGGGCGGCACTGGCGCTCGATCCAGCCGATGAAAACTTCCTGCACGCCCGTGTCGGGATGACCACCATCAACAACCCGGCCATCGTCAAGATCGCCAACTTTGATGCTGCGCAAAAGACCGCGTTCTACAACAATTTGTATGCCAGCGTACCAAGCGGCGGTACGCCCTTGCGTACCTCGCTCGACTCCTTGGGCAAAATGTATTCTGGCACCAATACGGCTGCCTACGGCGATCCGATCCAGTATTCGTGCCAGCGCAATTTCACCATTCTGGCCACTGACGGTTACTGGAACGACAACTACAATCCGGCTGTCGACGACATCGATGGCGCAGCCACGGTGTCGCGCCCATCGCGCGATGATCTGAAAACCCCGGACACCCTGGCTGACATTGCGTATTACTACTACCACACCGACTTGCGCACCAACTGCACCACGCCGGACTTGTGCACCAACAATGTGCCGCCATCGGGCGCCAATGTGGACGTCGATGACGTCGCCCAGCACCAGCACATGACGACGTTTACCGTGTCGCTGGGCCTGGACGGCACCTTGAACTACGACGATGCCTACAAGACCAGCACCTCGGGCGACTATTTCGACATCAAGCAAGGGTCGAAATCGTGGCCAAAAGTGACGTCCAACTCGCAAGAGACGATTGATGACTTGTGGCACGCCGCAGTCAATGGCCGCGGTACCTACTTCAGTACCCAGGATCCGAACGCGCTGGAAGCGGGCATGAAACGCGCCCTCAACAGTATTGAACGCACCACCGGTAGCGGCGCCGCTGCGGCAACCTCGAACTTGCAGCCGGTTGCTGGCGACAATTCGATCTTCATTGCAACGTACCGTACCCAGAAGTGGGATGGCGAACTGAGCGCCTATCCGATCGATCTGAATACCGGCGCGATCGGCGCCACCGCGGTATGGCAAAGCGAAGCGCTGCTGCGGGCGAAGATTGTCGCTGGCGGCGACGCCGATACCCGCGTCATTTATACGCACGATGGCAGCAAGCTGGTCAACTTCACCGCAACCGAGCTGCCTGCCACGCTGCTGGCCTATTTCGATAACACCAAGCTGAGCCAGTATGCCGACTGGAATGCGGCCCAGAAGAGTGCTGCCACCCCAGCGCTGATGATCAAGGCTCTGCGTGGCCAGGACCGTTACGAAGACCAGGACCGCGATGCCAGCTTCGGCGCCTACCAGCGCCTGTACCGCGATCGCGAAAAAGTTCTGGGCGATATCGTGCACTCGCAGCCGATCTATGTGAAGGCGCCGCCGTTCGGCTTCGTCGATCCGACGTATGCCACCTTCAAGAAATTGAAGGAAGCGCGTGATCCAACCCTGTATGTGCAATCCAACGATGGCATGCTGCATGCATTTGATGGCAAGACCGGCACCGAACGCTGGGCGTATGTGCCACCGGTGATCATGAAGGATATGTGGCGCCTGCTCGACACCAACTACGAAAACAATCACCGCTACTACCTGGACGGTCCGCTGTCGATGAGCGACGTACAGATCAATGGCGAATGGCGCACCATCCTCATCGGCGGTCTGGGCAAGGGTGGCCGCGGTTACTACGCCATGGATGTGACCGATCCTGGCACCCCGAAGCTGCTGTGGAACTACACGGCTGAAGAAAACCAGAACATGGGCTACAGCTACGGCACCGCCTACATGACCAAACTCAACGACGCGAACAAAACCTGGGTCGCGGTGCTGAGCTCCGGTTACAACAACGTGCCCGAAGGTGGCAAGTACAGTGGCGCGGACGGCAAGGGTTATGTGTTTGTGCTGGACCTGGCCACCGGCAAACCGATCCGCACCATCACCACGAATGAAGGCACGGCCAGCGATCCAAGCGGTCTGGCAAAATTGAACGTGGTCGTGGAGAACTTCGTTGAAGAGAACTTGTCGATTGGCGCCTACGGCGGCGATCTGTACGGCAATATGTGGCGCATCAACCTGACCACGGGCGCCCTGACCAAGCTGGTGTCCTTCGGTTCGACCAAGCCCATCATGGTTGCGCCTGAAATCGGCCCTGCGCCAAGCGGATCGAAAGCCAAGTACGTGGTCTATTTCGGTAGTGGCCGTTATCTTGGTGACAGCGACCTGACCGACGTGCGTCCGCAGAGCCTGTTCGCAATCAAGGACGATGCGAGCACCACGCTGACCGACATGACCAAACTGGTGGAACAGACGGTGGCCACCACCGCCACCTCGCGCACCTTTAGCGACAACGCGATTGACTGGACCACCAAGTTTGGCTGGTACTCGAAGCTGGCCGATGCGGGCGAGCGCGTCACGATCGATCCGCAACTGTTTGGCACCACGGTCATCTTCTCGACCACCGTGCCAACGGCGTCGGCCTGCCAGCCTGGCGGCTACAGCTGGCTGTATCAGCTCGGTGGCCTGACCGGTAACGACTTGAAGACGGACGTACCAGCGGGCAACAAGATCACGTCGCCAATCGTTGGTCTGACTGTTGCCACGCTGCCTAACGGCACCTCGGTCATCTATTCGGTGACGGCGGACGGCAAGACCCCAACGCCGAAGGAAGTGCAGCTGGGCGATGGTGGCGACCCGAACACCCCGAGCACGTTGAAAGTGAACCGCGTCATGTGGCGTGAACTGTTTGATTAAAAAGTGGCATTGAACAAACAGTATCGCGTTGCAGTTGCCTTGTTGTTGTCTGTGGCGGCCCATGGCGGTGCCGCCCTGTTCTTCTTGACCAGCAACACCACTCCGGACGGCGCCCTGCCGTCCGGGCCGCGCGCGGCGCCTCCTCTGGCGCTGCGCCTGGTCCCGGCACAGCGCGCCAGCGCGGCGCCTGCTGTCCAAGCCGTACCGACTGCCGCAGCGGCCAACACGGCGCCTGCCGCGCAGCTCTCCCCTTCCCCTGCCACACCAACGGCGCAGCACGAGCCTGCTCCCGTACGCTATTTCACTGCACGCGAATTGACCCAGGAACCGGTGCTGGTCGATCAGCTCGTGGGCGACACCTTGTTGATCGTGCCAGGCGTGGCGCCGCAGGCGGCCACGGTGACACTATCCATCGATGTGATGGGCAATGTGACGGCAGTGCGGTTCGAGAAAGATGAATTGAACGAGGCTGAACGCGCGCTCGTGCTGGCTGCCTTGCAGGGCTTGCATTTTGCCCCGGGCAAGATCGGGCGCATCGCCGTACACAGCGAAGTCACGCGCGACTTTCTGCTCGATAGCGAAATCCGGCTGTAAGCACCCTCAGCGCGGGGTCGGGTACCCGGTGATGGCGGCAATGTCGGCATACATGGGTTGCAGCCGCTCGTACATTTTCTTGTAGACGCGCCGGTACAGGCGCTCGTAGATGGCCTGGTTGGCGGCAATCGGCTCGAACACGCGCCCCACCCGCGTCATGGCGGCAATCGCCGTGGCGAAATCCGGATACAGGCCCAGACCCACGGCTGCATCAATGGCCGCGCCCAGGCCGGAGGTTTCGTAGACATGCGGGCGCGCCGTGGGCAAGCCGAAAATGTCCGCCGTGAGCTGCATGGCCGCGTCGCTCTGCGAGCCGCCGCCGGAGACGCGCAGTTCGGTAATGGGCACGCCGCTGCGCCGTTCGATCCGTTCCTTGCCTTCGCGCAGGGCGTAGGCCAGGCCTTCCAGAATGGCGCGGTACACGTGAGCACGGGTATGCACATCGCCAAAGCCGATAATGGCGCCCTTCGCTTCCGGTCCCGGCACCTTGATGCCGGGCGTCCAGTACGGTTGCAGCATCAAGCCCATGGAACCGGCCGGCACCGCATTGACCAGTTCGTCGAACAATTGCTCGGGCGCGATGTCTTCGGCCAGCGCGCGCGCGCGCTCGAGGTGCCCGAACTGCTCCTTGAACCAGTTGACCATCCAGTAGCCGCGAAAGATCTGCACTTCGGTACTGTAGGCGTGCGCAATGGCGGCCGGGTACGGCGGAATGAAGGGCGTCACTTCCACATAGGTGGGGCTGGTGGTGTTGATGGTGGCGGTGGTGCCGTAGCTCAGGCAGCCGATGTGGGGCGCCTGGCAGCCCGCGCCAATCACTTCGCAGGCCTTGTCGGCGGCGGCCGCCAGCAGTGGCAAGCCGGCCGGAATGCCGCTGGCGGCAGCGGCAGCCGGCGTGATGGCGCCAATCCGGGTGCCCGGCGCTACCAGGGCATTGAGCATGTGCGGCTGCACCGCCAGTGCCTGCCACTTCCAGTCGCCCGGCTTGGCCCAGCGCTGGCGCTTGTAGTCGAATGGCAGGTAGGCCACCTGGGAGCCGGTGGAGTCGGCAAAGGTGCCACTGAGCTTGTAGTTCAAAAAGCCCGACAGCAGCAGCACCTTGTCGGTTTTTGCCCAGATGGCCGGTTCGTGCGCCTTGATCCAGTTGACTTCGGCCTCGCCGCGGAAAAAGTCGACCGTGTCCTTGACCCGTGCCAGCCGGAACGCCAGGTCCCACCACTTGCCAATCGGCGGCACGGTCTCGGTACGGCGCTGGTCGAGCCAGGTGATGGCCGGACGCAGCGGCTGGCCGTCGCGGTCCAGCGTGACAATGGTGCCGCGCTGGGTGGTCACGGCCACGCCCTGCACTGCCGTCTTGTCGACCCCGTCCTGCGTCCACAGGCCCTGGCAGGCCTGGCACACGGCGTCCCAGTAGCCATTGGCGCAATGCTCGGCCCAGCCCGGTTGGGCCGAGAAATACGGCTCCAGGTGCACCTGGGACTTGGCCACGATATTGCCGTGCAAGTCGAACAGGATCGCCCGCACGCTCTGGGTCCCGTTGTCGATGGCGAGAATGGTCTTCATGTTGGCAAACTGTAGTGGGACTTCCATAATGCCAGATAGGCCGCTTCGGACGCGGTCCAGTGCGCGTCGTCCCAGCCCAACTCGTCCTGGCAGATGGCGCGAATGCGCGCCATGTGGCCGGTGCCGCCGCCGCGCAGCTGCAGACCCAGGCGGGTGCGCCGCAGCAGCAAGTCTTCCAGGTGCAGCACGGCTTCAGCACGCGCGGCCCAGCGCAGCTCGGCCCAGAAGGTCTGGGTGCCGGGAATCAGTTCCATTTCGCCGGGGCGGGCCGCCGCCACCAGTGCGCCAGCCGCATCGCCGTAGCGCCCTTCCAGGCGGGCGCGCTGGCTGCCACGCAAGCGCAGGCGGGCCGGCGCCGGCGGCATGAAAATCGGGTGCGGCTCGAGCGCATCGTCCCAGCCCGGCAGCAGCGGCATGGCGCGCCTGAGCGCGTCGAGGGCGATCACGCGGAAGGTGGTCAGCTTGCCGCCGGTGACGGTCATCAGGCCGTCGTCGATCCAGACCGCGTGCTCGCGTCCTTCCTTCGATGGGTCCAGCTGGCCGCTGTCGATCACCGGCCGCACGCCGGCGTAGGTGGCCAGAATGTCGCCCTCGGCCAGCGGCAGATCGGGAAAGGCGTGCTGCAAGGCCTGCATCAGGTAGTCCAGCTCGGGGCGCGTGATGGCTGCTTCGGCCTTCAGACTGGCGCCATGATCGACATCGGTGGTGCCCACCAGCGTCACCCCTTCCCAGGGATAGGCAAACACGGGGCGGCCGTCGTGCGGGTGCATCAGACTGACGGCCTGCGCCAGCGGCAGGCGCCAGGCCGGGAAAATCAGGTGGCTGCCGCGCAGCGGGCGGATTTTGGCGGGGGCGCCGGTCTGGCCGCGCAGCTGGTCGGCCCAGGCGCCAGTGGCATTGATGACCAGGCGCGCCCGCACTTCGTGAGCGCTGCCGTCCACGCCGTCAACCAGGCGCGCGCCAATCACGGTGCTGCCCGAGCGCAGCAAGCTGTCGGCAGCCATGTAATTGACAGCCACGCCGCCATGGGCCTGGGCTTGTTGCAGCACGCGCAGCACCAGGCGCGCGTCGTCGGTTTTGGCATCGGTGTAGCACATGCCGCCCTGCAGGGCGCTGCGCGCGATGTTGGGCGCCATCATCAGAAATTCGCTGTGGCCGATGGCATGCCGTTCGCGGCGGCCGGACAGCAGATCATAAATGGCCAGCCCCAGCAGGAAGGTCTTGCGACCTGGCTTGCCGCCCGCGTAGTCGCCAAAGGCAAAACTTTGCGGCTCGACCAGGCCGCGCGCGTCGCGCAGCAGACCATCGCGTTCCTGCACCGATTCGCGCGTCAGGCCGAATTTGCCTTCCTTCAGATAGCGCAGGCCACCGTGCACCAGCTTGGACGAGCGGCTCGAGGTGCCCCAGGCGAAATCGCGCTGCTCCACCAGCAACGCTTTCAGGCCGCGGCGCGCCGCTTCCAGCAAAATGCCGGCCCCGGTGATACCGCCGCCAATGATCAGCACATCCCACTCGCGCGCGGCCAGGGCTGGCAGCGACGCGCGCCAGCCCGTTTGCCAGGGGCCGCTCACGCAGCCACCAGTTTGCCCGGGTTCATGCAGCCAGCCGGATCGAAGTGGCGGAACAGCGCTTGCATGGCGCCGATGCCCAGTTCGCCCTTCTCGGCCGCCAGATAAGGCGCGTGGTCGGAGCCCACGCCGTGCTGGTGACTGATGGTGCCGCCATTGTCGACAATGGCTTGCGAGACGGCGCCCTTGAGCGCACGCCAGCGCGCCAGATCGCCTTCGTAGCTGCCCGACAGGCGGTACACGAACGTGGTGTACACGCTGGCGCCCTGCGCATACATGTGCGACAGGTGGGTGTAGGCGTGCACCCGTTCACCGCGCGCGGCCATGGCGTCCGTTGCGGCTTGCTCGACCGCCTGCATCATGCCCGTCACGCCCGGCCAGTCGACCGCGGTTTCCACGGTGTCGATGGCATAACCATGCTGCCAGGCGGTGTTGCGCAGGTAGACATTGCGGAAGCGGTTCTGCTTCCATTTGTCGCCCATCTTGCGGCCCACGTGGACGCCGCCCTGCTTGCGCGCCAGCGCCAGCGCCGCCCCCAGCGCGCTGCTGGCCGGGCCTTTGGCGCCGCTCACGCCGATCATCAGCATGCATTTGCCGTCGGCGCAGCCGCGCCAGCGCAGATAAGTCTCGAGCGCACCCACCAGGCGCTTGTGCCCGGCCAGGGTCAGCATGGTCACGGTTTCGAGCGGGTTGGACAGGCGCAGCATCGACAAGGGCAGCTTTGCCTGGGCGATCTGGCGCGTGGCCAGGGCCGCGCTGTCCCAGTCCGGGAAGAACACGGCGTGGAAGGCTTCAAACGGCGGCAAGGGCGTGATGCGCACGGCCGCTTCGGTCAGAATGCCCAGCCGCCCTTCGGAACCGAGCACCATTTCGCGCAGATCGGTGCCGGCAGCCGAGGCCGGGAAGGTGGGCAAATCGAGGCGGCCGGCCGGGGTCTCGACGCGGCCGCCTGCGAACAGCTGCTCGATGCGTCCGTAACGCAGCGATTGCTGTCCCGATGAACGCGTGACGATCCAGCCGCCCAGCGTGGAGTATTCAAACGATTGCGGAAAATGGCCCAGCGTGTAGCCGTGCGCGCGCAGCTGCGCTTCCAGGTCGGGGCCGAACACGCCGGCCTCGAAGGTGGCCAGCAGTGCGTCCGGATCGAGGTTGCGCAGCGCCCGCATGCGCGCCATGTTCACCGTCAGCACCGGCGCCGCGCTGTCGGGCACGGTCAGGTGGCCGGCCACGCTGGTGGCGCCGCCGCAGGGGATCACCAGGGCGCCGCAGCTGGCGGCAAAGTCGAGCAGTTCGCGCACCTGGTCCGCGCTTTCGGGAAAGGCCACGCCGTCGGGCGCGGTATCGATGCGGCCGTGGCGCAGGCGCAGCCAGTCCGGCAGGCTCTGGCCCAAGGCATTGGCCAGGCGCACCGAGGGCGCGGTCTCGACCAGCGGGTGCCACGGCAGGCGTGAACGCTTGAGCTGGGCGCAGGTGGCGTCGAAACTGGCGTCGTCAGTGCGCACGCCGCTGCCCAGGCGCGCCTGCAAAAATGCCAGCGCCGCGTCGCCCAGCGCAAATTCAATGGCGTCGTCGCCCCATCCGTTCCACCGTTTCATGCGTTTTTCCCGTTATACTTGCCCTGTTTATCTAGCTGGCAGAGTAACGCCGCCCGTTACTTTCGTATTGCGCTTTTATGACAACCTCCTTGCTCAAACATGCCAGCAGCACAACCTGACGCGCGGCGCGTCACGGGTTCGTATTTGCAGCCCCTGCTCGAAGCAGCCGAAGCGCGTGGCGTGGATGCGCGCGCACTGGCCGTGGCCGCCGGCCTGGCGCCGGACGCCCTGCAGCCCATTCCCGATTCGCTGGCAGCGGCCGACTATGTGCACTTGCTGGCGGTGGGCGCCCACCTGGCCAACGATCCGCACTTCGGTTTGCACGTGGGGGAACGAGTCAAGCTGGGCACTTACAGCGTGTATGGCCTGATTCTGCTGGCTTGCCGCGACTTCGGCCAGGTGTTCGAGCAGACCATGCGCTACGAACAGCTGGCGCACGATCTGGGGCGCTCGGCGCTGGCGCGCGACGGCGAGCTGGCCCAGTACCAATGGCTAAGCAACTACCCGAGCGCCAACCGCCATCTGGTGGAAAGCGTGTTTGCCGGGATCCGCGTGTTCAGCACATGGTTGGCGGGCATGACGCTGCCCTCGCCCAAAATGCAGTTCGTGCATGGCCAGCAAGCCGATGGCGCCGAGTACGTGCGCATCTTCGGGGCCATGCCCGAGTTTGGCGCCAGCGTGAATGCGGCCCACTTCCCGGCCCAGCTGCTGGCCTGGCCGGTGCCGAACGCCGATGCCAGCCTGTACCCCGTGCTGCAGCAGCACGCCGAAACCCTGCTCAAGGAACGCAACCGCAGCGAGCAAGGCATCGCGGCCCAGGTGCATGCGGCCATCATCCGCAATCTGGCGCATGACCGGGTGCGGCTGTCGTCGATTGCCGAACAGCTGAACCTGTCGCCGCGCACCCTGCAGCGCAAGCTCAATGAGGCGGGCGCCAGCTTCCAGCAGGTGCTGGACCAGGCCCGCTTTGCGCTGGCCACCGATTATTTGCGGCAGGACAGCCTGTCGCTGGTCGATATCGCGTTTTTGCTCGGTTACCAGGAACAAAGTGCGTTCACCCACGCCTTCAAGGAATGGTCCGGCGTCAATCCGGGCGCATGGCGCGAAGGCGCACAATGTCGCCTATAATAATGACGCTGTTTCGTCCTAGATAACCTGGTACCGCCGTGAACCCACATCTCGACAAGTTGCACCCCTACCCGTTTGAAAAACTGCGTCAATTGTTTGTCGGGGTGACCCCGAATCCAGCGTTTGCGCCCATCAGCCTTGGCATTGGCGAACCCAAGCATCCAACCCCCGCGTTTATTCAAAAGGCGCTGTCGCACGCGGTGCAGGGCCTGGCCAATTATCCGACCACGGCCGGCAGCGATGCCTTGCGCGGCGCCATCGCCGGCTGGCTGGAGCGGCGTTACGGCATTCCCGCGCTTAATCCCGCCACCCAGGTACTGCCCGTCAATGGCTCGCGTGAAGCACTGTTTGGCATTGCCCATTGCGTGGTCGATGCGGCCCAGCCGGGCCCGCTGGTGATGTCGCCCAACCCGTTTTACCAAATTTATGAAGGCGCGGCGTTTCTGGCCGGCGCTGAACCCTACTTCGTCAATTCCGAGCCGGGCCGCAATTTCGCCTGCGATTACACCAGCGTGCCCGACGCTATCTGGCCGCGCGTGCAATTGCTGTACCTGTGCTCGCCAGGCAATCCCACGGGCGCCACGCTCAGCCTGGACGACTGGCAGCAGCTGTTTGCCCTGGCCGACCGGCATGGCTTTGTGATTGCCGCCGACGAGTGCTATTCCGAGATTTACCATGGCAGTGCCGCCCCGCTGGGCGCGCTGGAAGCGGCGCACCAGCTCGGGCGCAGTGGCGGCGAGCGCCCGTATGCCAATCTGATCGTGTTTTCCAGTCTGTCGAAGCGCTCCAACGTGCCGGGCATGCGCTCCGGCTTCGTCGCAGGCGACCCTGCCGTCATCAAGAAGTTCCTGCTGTACCGTACCTATTGCGGCGGCGCCATGTCGCCGCCGGTGCAGGCGGCCTCGATTGCGGCCTGGAACGATGAAACCCACGTCCAGGAGAACCGCAACAAGTACCGCGAAAAGTTCCACCTGGTCACGCCAATGCTCAAGCAGGTGATGGACGTGGAATTGCCCGATGCCGGCTTCTACCTGTGGGCCGATGTGCGCCGCAGCGGCCTGACCGACACGGAATTCGCACGCCGCCTGTATGCCGAATATAATGTGACAGTGTTGCCTGGCAGCTACTTGGCGCGCGAAGCGCACGGGATCAATCCCGGCCAGAACCGGATTCGCATGGCGCTGGTTGCCGAGGTCGACGAAGGGGTTGAAGCCGCGACCCGGATCGTCCAGTTTTGCCAGGCCCTGAAACAACAATAATTTGAACCACCCACCACCACACGACCATGACCCAACAACTCCAGAACATCATCGATACCGCCTGGGAACAGCGCGCCGACATCAATCCGTCCAACGGCAGCGCCGAGCTGCGCGAGGCTGTGGCCCATGTGATTGCGGGGCTCGATGACGGCAGCATGCGTGTGGCCCAGAAAACCGGTGCCGACTGGGTGGTCAACCAATGGATCAAGAAAGCCGTATTGTTGTCTTTCCGACTGGAAAACAACAGTGTGATGACCTCGGATGGCACGATGCAGTTTTACGACAAGGTGCCGACCAAGTTTGCCAACTACACGGCCGACGATTTTGCCCGTGGCGGCTTCCGGGTGGTGCCGCCGGCCGTGGCGCGGCGCGGCAGTTTTATCGCCAAAAACGTCGTCCTGATGCCTTCTTACGTCAATATCGGCGCTTACGTCGATGAAGGCGCCATGATTGACACCTGGGCCACGGTCGGTTCCTGCGCCCAGATCGGCAAGAACGTGCACCTGTCCGGCGGGGTGGGCATTGGTGGCGTTCTGGAGCCGATGCAGGCCAATCCCACCATCATCGAAGACAATTGCTTTATCGGCGCTCGCTCGGAAGTGGTCGAAGGTGTTATTGTTGAAGAGAACTCCGTTATTTCGATGGGCGTGTATATCGGCCAGTCGACCAAGATCTATGACCGCGCCACTGGCGAGGTCAGCTACGGCCGTATTCCGGCCGGATCGGTCGTTGTGTCGGGCAATCTGCCATCGGAGGACGGAAAGTACAGCCTGTATTGCGCCGTGATCGTCAAGCGTGTGGATGCCAAGACCCGCGCCAAGACCGGGATCAATGAGCTGCTGCGTGGCATTTAATAGCAAGAATCGACGATAAGGAGACCATCATGGCCATGGACCGTTTGTTCCAGCTGATGAAAGAAAAACATGCGTCGGATATGTTCTTTGCGGTGAACTCACCCGTACAGATCAAGATCAACGGCAATCTGATTCCCATCAATCAGCAAAAGCTGGACCCGGAAAATATCGACGCGCTGCTGTCGGAAATTTGCAGTGCCGAACAATTGGCCGAGCTGCGCCGTGAAAACGAGCTGAACATGGGTATTTCGGTACCCAACCTGGGCCGCTTCCGTTTGTCGGCCTTCCGCCAGCGCGGCTCGATTTCGGCGGTGTTCCGTTTCGTGCCGGCCGTCATTCCAGCGCTGGACGACCTGGGCCTGCCGCCAGTGCTGGCCGACCTGATCATGGAAAAGCGCGGTTTGCTGCTGCTGGTGGGCGCCACCGGTTCGGGCAAGTCGACCACCATTGCGTCCATGCTGGACCACCGCAACGAATTGCGCGCCGGTCACATCCTGACGCTGGAAGACCCGATCGAATACCTGTTCAAGAACAAGAAATCGATCGTCAATCAGCGCGAAATCGGTGCCGACACGCTCAACTTCTACACGGCGCTGCGCAACTCGATGCGCCAGGCGCCCGATTGCATCCTGATCGGCGAGATTCGCGACAAGGAAACCATGGCCGCGTCGCTGGCCTACGCCCAGTCGGGCCACCTGGTGCTGGCCACCTTGCACGCCAATAACAGCTACAACGCGCTGAACCGGATCATCAGTTTCTATCCGATTGAAAACCGCGCGGCCCTGCTGCAGGATTTGTCGTCGGCCGTCAAAGCCATTGTTTCGCAGCGCCTGGTGCGCTCGGCCGCAGGCGGCACCCGCCAGGCTGCCGTGGAAATCATGGTCAACACGCGCTACGTGTCCGACCTGATTGAAAAGGGCGAAATCGGCCAGATCAAGGAAGCGATGGAAAAATCGCTCTCACCTGGTTCGCAGTCATTCGAATCGGCCCTGTACAACCTGGTGAAAACCGGGCTGGTCACGCAGGAAGAAGCCCTGGCCAATGCCGACTCGGCCACTAACTTGCTGTGGCTGCTCAATAATGGTCCGGACAGCGTGAATGCGCAGAAAGATGCGGTTGACGACAAGGCCGAAGAAGACGGCGCCAACTTCACCGAGTTTACGCTCAATACCTGATGGTGCCGGCAGTGCCATCACAGCCAGTGCGGCGGCAGGTCTGGCTGGGATTGATCCTGGCGCTGCAAGCACTGGCGTGCTAGCCGCTGGCCTCCCTGTTCGGCCTGCAAGCCCTGTACGGCTCGCTGGGGCTGGGCGTGATGGGCTTGCTGATCCTGATTGCCAGCAAGGCCATGCCAGCCGCTTGCTTGCCCGAAGCGGCCGCCAGCGCCGCTTTGTATCCTGACGCCGCTTCGCACCAGCCCGCCGACGCCGCCGACTAAATGCCTGGTCTGCGCCAGCGCACCCTCCCCGCTCCCCGCCAATTGCTTGCGCTGCCGATCGGCGTGCCGTGCTAGAGTGGCCCATGGGCCCAGAACAAGCAACCCCAACGCCAACCGAACGGCGCCCGCACTGGCTGGTCATGAACAATTACCGGCTGCGCGCGGTCGCGTTCCTGCTTGTCTTCATTGGTCTGGCGGCAGACCTGTGGGCAAGCGCCACGAGCTCGCTCACCTGGACGTTGATGGTGCTGCAGTTTCTCGTGTATCCGCACCTGCTGTTCTGGCGTGCGCGTGGCGCGCAAGATCAGCAACAGACTGAGTTCCAGCATCTGTTTCTCGACTCCTTCCTGATCGGCATCTGGATTGCCGCGCTCGGCTTTCCGATCTGGCCCAGCTTCACCCTGGCGCTGGCCAGTTCGCTGAACATGACCATCACGCGCGGCATGCGCGCGCTGGGCGCCGCGGTGCTGGTACTCGGCGCCGGCATCGGGCTCGGCGTGGCGCTGACGGGGTTTCACTTGCGTCCCGACAGTGGCTGGTTCACCACCCTGGTCATGTCGATCGGGATCGCCGGGTATGTCATTGCCATCGGCCACGCAGCGTATGTGCGCAATGGCCAGGTACGCGCCACCCGCGAAACGCTGCGCCACGGCGAGCAGACCTTGCACGCGGCGAACCGCTCGCTGGAAGAAAAGCTGGTTGAAATTGAAGCGCTGCAGGCGCAGCTGAAAGTGCAGGCGCTGAAGGACCCGCTCACGGGCTTGTTCAACCGGCGCTATCTGGACACGATCGTGCCCCACGAACTGGCACGCTGCACACGCGAGTCCCTGCCCTTGTGCCTGATGATGATCGACATCGATCATTTCAAGCTGGTCAACGACACCCATGGCCATCAGGGCGGGGACGCGGTGTTGCAGGCGCTGGCGGCCTTGCTGAGCGATCAGATCCGCGCGTCGGATGTGGCTTGCCGCTTCGGCGGCGAGGAATTTCTGCTGCTGTTGCCCAACATGGCGCCAGGCGTGGCCATGGAACGCGCCGAGCAGTGGCGCGCCCGCTTTGCCGCGCTGGCCACTCCGTCCGAGCAAGGCACGATCCAGGCGACCTTATCGATCGGTCTTGCCTTTTTCCCGGACGACGGCGACTCCCTGTCCGAGCTGACACGCTGCGCCGATGTAGCGCTTTACCGCGCCAAGGCCGAGGGGCGTAACCGGGTGGTGCGCTGCCGTACCAACCTGCAGATGCCGCGCAAGGCAGAACCAGATCTTATTTTTTCAGAGAAGAATCAATAAACGGTTTGAACATGTTGACGATTCTGACCTGACGTTCCAGGCAAGCCTTGCTGCGCAGGTCGCCGTCTTCCTTGCAGTGGGTCTTGACTGAGACGACCGAGCTATCGCCCTTGCCAGGCATGCGGTAAGCGCTCATGCCAATGGCGTACAACTGCAGGGGATTAAAAGTTTCGATGGTGGTCGCGGTAGCGGTCTGGATTTTCATGTCCGACGCTTTGTTGATGTAGATTTCGGTCAGCGCGAACAGCTTGTCGCACTGGGCCTTGTTGGCGCACTCGACGCCCGAGCCGTCTTCGGCCACGGCCAGCTGGATACGCAGGTCTTCCACTTCCGCCCGCCCTGCAGCCAGCACCGCTTCCTGGCGCTTGACTTCGGCCAGATTGGTGAGTTTGACGAGCATGGATTTGTTGAGCGGGTCGCTCGTGGGCAGCCACTGCGATACACCAATCGGATCAAATCCTTCTTTGGTGTAGGTGACGACGCCGATCAGTTTCGAACCTGAGAAAAAGCCCTTGTCGGCAGTGACCTTGACTTCACAGACGCCCTCGCTATTGGACAGGCAAGACGCGGTCGACGTTTTGCCACCGATCTGGTCGGTGAAGGTCCAGCTGAACTTAACGCCTTCGACAGGGGTGCCGAGCTGCTTGTCGAGCGCCTGCGATTTCCATGTGAAGACGGATTCGGCTGCGTGCGCACCACCGGTGCCCATTGCTGCGGCCAGCAGCACGAACGACATCAATTTGTTCATTTTTTGCCTTTAGAGAAACACTGTTAACCAACAATAGTCGCAGGTTAACATGTTTCTATATGGCAAAAAGTAGCAGAAAGTAACAACTAAAAAGAAAAAGAAAGATTACTTTGCTTTCAACCTGGCCATGAGGAAGCGCTGATTGCCGTATTGCTGCCACTGGTATTCAACTTCCTTGTCGTAGCCGTCCTTGGTGGCGACCGCCTGGCCAATCACGTTCGGGCCAGAGAAAGTGCCGGTCTGCGCAATGAGCTTCACTTCGCAGGTGCCATCCACATTGGTCACGCAGGTATTGATCGACGTGACGTTGCTGACTTTGTCGATAAAGGTCCAGTTGAACAGCACGCCTTCGATCGGCGCGCCCGAATCGCTGTTGGTGGCGGTGGCCTGGTACAGGAATTGGGCTTCGCCAGCGTGCGAAGGTAGCGTTATCATCCCACTACTGAGGAGGACAGCCCAGATCAGTTTTTTCATCAACTTGCTTTCCATGAATCAAAGTTATGCGAGAATAAATTTCAGCCTAACATGATTCTGCCTGGAAAAAGTAACGGAAGGTAACAACTGTGGTTTTTTATTCGCCGCTTTCAACAATAAGTCGACTATACAAGCTGCCCCGTTCCATCAAGTCTTCATCAGAGCCGATTCCATAAAGCCCTTAAAGCCTTTCACGATACGCAATTGCCGCTGCAGGCAGGCTTTACTGACGCTGTCGCCGTCGTCATCGCAGCTGGTACTGACGGAAATGACCGAGGTATCGCCCTGGCCGCGCATACGCAAGATCGTCATGCCAATTGCACCGGGCCGATTTGGGCTGAAGGTGGAGATCGTCGTGGGCGTGACCGACTCGACCTTCATGTCAGCCGACTTGGCGACATAGGTTTCCGCCAGCGTGAACATCAGGTCGCACTGCACTTTGCTCATGCACTGGATGCCCGAGCGGTCAATCGCTGCGGACAGTTGCGAGCGCAAGGTTTTCAGATCGGCGCTGTCGCCCGCCCCTGCGGCAGGCCGGGCGGCGGCTGGGGTCAATTTCGCCACCAGGAATTTCAGGTTGCCGTCTTCACGCCATTGATAATCGATTTCCGGCTCGTAGCCGTCCATGGCTGCGGTGGCCTGGCCAAACACGCTGGCACCAGCCGGCCCTTTTTTGGCCGACAGCCTGACCGAGCAGATGCCCAGATTGTTCGAGGTGCAGGTATCGGTCGAGGTCTTGGTGATGGTTTTGTCGACGAAGGTCCAGTTAAATTGCACGCCTTCGATTGGCGCACCGCTGCGCGCGTCGAGCGCGGTCGCTTGCCAGGTGAAAATGGTCTCGGCCGCCTGCGCCGGCGCCGCTGCCAGTCCCGTCGCAAGGAGCAGGGCAGGAATCAGTTTGTTCATCAAAATGCTTTCCGAATTGATATTGTGCAACAATGATTTCAGACTATCATGATTTAGCGCAGAAAAAAATAGCTTCCAGCAACAAACAGGACTTTTTATTAGGGGGTTTTCCCTATGACGCTGCGCCAGCCCACACAAGGCCGCCGGGCGCGCCTGTGGTATCCTCTCGTCTTCCCCTGCCCTGCAATAACAGTGATGACTGCGCCACGCGCCGGCCGCGGGTCATCTGTCGCCACCTAAACACGCACCATGAAAAAAACTCTGTACGGCATTCCCAACTGCGACACTGTCAAAAAAGCCCGCACCTGGCTGGCAGAGCAAGACATCGAATTCACGTTCCACGACTTTAAAAAGCAGGGCCTCGAGCGCGCCACCGCCGCGCAATGGCTGACCCAGATTGACTGGCAGACCCTGGTCAACCGCAAAGGCACGACCTGGCGCAACCTGCCCGACGAGCGCAAGGCCGCGGTGACCGACAATGACTCGGCACTCGATCTGATGCTCGAAACCCCTTCCGTCATCAAGCGCCCGGTGCTGGATCGCGGCGGCAAGTTCAGTGTGGGCTTTTCGGCCGCGCAATACCAGGACCTGTTCCAATGAGCGCTTCGCCAACCCTGGCGCTGACCGAAAAGCTGATCGCCCTGTCCTCCATCACGCCAGACGACAAGGGCTGCCAGCAGCATTTGATCGATCTGCTGGCACCGCTGGGCTTCGTGTGCGAGACCATTGAATCGAATGGCGTGACCAATCTGTGGGCGCGCAAGGGCACAAGCGCGCCGCTGTTCGTGTTTGCCGGCCACACCGACGTGGTGCCAACCGGCCCGGTGGACCAATGGGAGTCGAAGCCCTTCGTGCCGACCCAGCGCGACGGCAAGCTGTATGGCCGCGGCGCGGCCGACATGAAAACCTCGATTGCCGCCATGGTCGTGGCGTGCCAGGAATTTACCGCCGCCCACCCCGACCACAAAGGCTCGATCGCCTTCCTGATCACCAGCGATGAAGAGGGCCCGGCCACCGACGGCACTGTGGTGGTGTGCGACAAGCTGGTCGAGCGCGGCGAAACGATTGATTACTGCCTGGTCGGCGAACCGACTTCGGCCCATGTTCTGGGCGACATGATCAAGAACGGGCGCCGCGGCTCACTCTCGGGCCACCTGGTCATCAAGGGGATTCAGGGCCACATTGCCTACCCCCAGCTGGCACGCAATCCCATTCATGAAGCAGCGCAGGCGCTGGCCGATCTGGCAGCCGAGCAGTGGGATGCCGGCAACGAGTACTACCTGCCCACGTCCTGGCAAATGTCGAACATCCACGCTGGCACGGGCGCCAATAACGTGATTCCGGGCGAACTGACGATTGATTTCAATTTCCGCTTCTCGACCGCCAGCACGGCCGATGGCCTGGAAGCGCGCGTGCACGCGATTTTGGACAGGCACAACTTGACGTACGAGCTGACCTGGACCCTGTCCGGCCTGCCTTTCCTGACACCAAGAGGCACGCTGTCGGACGCGCTGGCTGGCGCCATTCATGCTGAAACCGGGGTGCACACCGAATTGTCGACCACCGGGGGCACCTCGGACGGGCGCTTTATCGCCCGCATCTGCCCTCAAGTGATAGAATTCGGGCCGCCGAATGCCAGCATCCACAAGATCGACGAGCACATCGAAGTGCGCTTCATTGATCCGCTCAAGAATATCTACCGCCGCACCCTGGAAAACCTGCTGGCCTAGTCAGCCAATTGCAGCCAACCGAGACCTGCCATGACCACCACATTATTTACCACCCCGCGCGACTTGCTGCGCTACGCTGTCACCCGCTTTAACGGCGCCAAGCTGTTTTTCGGTCATGGCAGTGCCGAAGCGCTCGACGAAGCGGCCTACCTGATTCTGCACACGCTCAAGCTGCCGCTGGATAAGCTCGACCCCTTCCTCGACGCGCGCCTGCTGCCCGATGAAGTGGTACAGGTACTGGCCGTGATCGAGCGGCGCGCCACCGAGCGCGTGCCAGCCGCCTACATCACCAATGAAGCCTGGCTCGGCACCTATGCCTTCTATGTCGACGAGCGCGTGATTGTGCCGCGTTCCTTCATCGCCGAACTGGTCCCGCAGCAGTTCAGCCCCTGGGTGGCAGATCCGTATGCGGTCGACAATGTGCTGGAACTGTGCACCGGGTCCGGCTGCCTGGCGATCATGATGGCCGATGCCTTCCCCAACGCGGTGGTCGACGCCGTCGATATTTCGGCCGATGCGCTGGCGGTCGCTGAAATGAATATCCGCGGCTATTCGCTCGAGGGCCGGGTCAATCCGATCCAGTCGGACCTGTACCAGAATGTGCCGTTTAAAAAGTACGACATGATCATCACCAATCCGCCGTATGTGAATTCGGATTCGATGAGCAAGCTGCCGGTCGAATACCTGAAGGAGCCGCAAATCGCTCTCGATGGCGGCAGCGACGGCATGGATTTGGTGCGCAAGATTGTCGCCGGTGCAGCCGAGCGTCTGACGCCGGATGGCATCCTGATGGTTGAAATCGGCAATGAGCGCGAGTACGCCGAGGCCGCGTTTGGCCACCTGGGCCTGACCTGGCTGACCACCAGCGCAGGCGACGACATGGTGTTCCTGCTGACCGCGGAACAGCTGCAACATATCTAACATCGCCCTCGCGAAGGCGGGCTCGCATGCGAGCCCCCAATTCCACGCCGCCGAATTCGGTAGCGTGGAATAGGTCCCCGCCTTCGCGAGGACGATGTGCGGCGTACCATCGCTTTTGCAAAAAATCGTATTTACCTATAAAAGAAGTCCTCAATGATCCGTTTCATCAACGTCAGCCTCATGCGCGGTACCAAGCCTTTGCTTGAGAGCGTCGACCTTACCCTGAACCCGGGCGATAAAATCGGCCTGATCGGCGCCAATGGCGCCGGCAAATCGAGCCTGTTCGCCATGCTGCGCAACGAGCTGCACCCGGACCAGGGCGAAATCGACTTCCCGGCCAAATGGCGCATGGCGTACGTGGCCCAGGAAACCCCGCCGCTCGACCGCGCCGCGCTGGACTACGCCATTGACGGCGACGTCACCCTGCGCAAGCTCGAAGCGGAACTGGCGCGCCTGGAAGCGGAACCGGAATCGACCGACAACGGCATCGCCATCGGCGAGATCTACTCGGCCCTGGCCGACGCCGATGCTTACACCGTGCAGTCGCGCGGCGAACAGCTCTTGCTGGGCCTGGGCTTCACGCTCGACCAGATGAAACAGCCCGTGGCCAGCTTCTCCGGTGGCTGGCGCATGCGCCTGAATCTGGCGCAAGCGCTGATGTGCCCTTCCGAACTGCTGCTGCTCGATGAACCGACCAATCACCTGGATCTGGACGCGATCATCTGGCTCGAAGACTGGCTGAAAAAATACCCGGGCACGCTGATCATCATTTCGCACGATCGCGACTTCCTCGATGAAATCGTGAACGTCATCGTGCACATCGACGAGCGCAAGCTGAAACGCTATTCGGGCAACTACTCGGGCTTTGAACGTCAGCGCGCAGCGCAGATGATCCTGGCCGCCGGCGCGCTGGAAAAGCAGATGCGCCAGCGCGCCCACCTCGAATCGTTCGTCAACCGCTTCAAGGCCCAGGCCTCCAAAGCGCGCCAGGCGCAAAGCCGGATGAAGGCGCTGGCCAAGATGGAAGAACTGGCGCCGCTGCGCGCCGCGGCCGAATTCTCGTTCGAATTCCGCGAGCCACTCTCGGCGCCCAATCCGCTGCTGGTGATGGAAGACGTCAACGCCGGTTACCATATCCTCGACGAGCATGGCGACCGGGTGGGCGACAAGACGATTGTCTCGAACATCAAGTTTTCGCTGCAGATCGGCCAGCGTATCGGCCTGCTGGGTGTGAACGGCGCCGGCAAATCGACGCTGATCAAAACCATCGCCGGTGAAATCGCGCCGCTGACGGGCGACGCCACCCTGGGCAAGGGTCTGTCGATCGGTTATTTCGCCCAGCACCAGGTGGAAATGCTGCGCCATGACGAGTCGCCCCTGTGGCACCTGGCCAAGATCGCCCCGACCGTGCGCGAACAGGAACTGCGCAACTTCCTGGGCGGCTTCAACTTCCCCGGCACCATGGTGACCAGCCCGATCCGTCCCTTCTCGGGCGGCGAAAAAGCGCGTCTGGCACTGGCCCTGATTGTCTGGCAGCGCCCCAACCTGCTGCTGCTCGATGAACCGACCAACCACCTGGATCTGGAAACGCGCGAAGCGCTGACCATGGCGCTGGCGCAGTTCGAAGGCACGCTGGTGGTGGTCTCCCACGATCGTCACCTGCTGCGCGCCACCACGGACCAGTTCATCATCGTCGCTGATGGCAAGCTGCAGCCTTTCGACGGCGACCTGGACGACTACAAGGACTGGCTGTTCCAGACCAAGCTCGGTAAAGGCACCACGGTGCTGCCGGCAGCGGGCAAGGACAACAAGACCGCCTACCCGGCCGTGTCGGCCGTCGCGCCGCCAGCGGCCGCGCCCGTGGTCGACAAGAAGGAGCAAAAACGCCAGGACGCGGAAACGCGGCAGAAGCTCGCGGCCCTCAAGAAGCCGATCGAAAACAAGCTCAAACGCCTGGAAGAGCAGATCGCCAAGCGCAACGAGCAAAAGGCCGACGTGGACGGCAAGCTGGGCGAGCCGACCATCTACGATGCGGCCAACAAGGCCAAGCTCAAGCAGCTGCTGGCGGACCAGTCGTTCTACAAGAAGGATCTGGCCGAACTGGAAGGTCAATGGCTCGAGCTGCAGGAGCAGCTCGAAGCGCTGGCCGCCTAAGTGAGCTGGCGGTGCCGGCGTTCCCGCGTGCGCGGGAACGCCGCGCCCCCTTGCAGACCAAGCCACCATGATCCGATTCCTACCACTGGCCCTGTTGATGTTCCTGCACGTGGCTGCCCAGGCAGCCGACGGCGAGAGCGTGTACGTCGGCAAAGTGCTGAATGTGTCGAAGAGCCGCATCGAACTCGATCTGGCCAGCTCGGTCATGCACATCGGCTTTGTCAGCGACAAGGACACCATGCGCCTGCTTGAACGGGTCAAGCGCGGCCAGGAAGTGCGCGCCGTCTTCAATGCGGTCGCGGCCGATAGCGGGGCCAGCATCAACCGGCTGCTGGCCATCCGTGCGTGCGCGCCAGTCGATGCGGAATGCGATGCCGACCGCCAGAACAACAGCGAGGAAGACAAGGAACAGCAAAAGACGCTGGCTGCAGCCAAGCAGAAGCGCCAGCTGTGCAGTCAGGCCATGGACGCCACGCTGGCCAGGGATCCGCGCTACGTGCCCAAGTTCCCGGCGCCGGCGTCGGCCGCGTTCCAGGCCCAGTACAAGACCCTCACCAGCGACG
Source organism: Massilia sp. CF038 (assembly GCF_900129765.1). Lineage (GTDB taxonomy): Bacteria > Pseudomonadota > Gammaproteobacteria > Burkholderiales > Burkholderiaceae_D > Telluria_A. The sequence goes on along the minus strand of NZ_FQWU01000001.1, from coordinate 1,201,414 downwards.
AGCGCGCGTGCGCCAAGCGCTTCAGCCAGGCCCACCAGGGCGCCTTCATCGAAGCGTGCGAGATGCACCGCTGCGGCGACAATGTGGGCGGCGGCTGCTTGCATATGGCCGCCTATCTGATGTACGACTCGGTGCTGGACAAGGCCATTCAGAAGTGCCGTAAATGAGTGGCGGCATGCGCGCCCTGTTTACGCCGCGCCCCATGAACGCGGCGCGCCGCCGTGTGCAGGCCATGAAGGCGGCGCGCGCGCGTGAAGGCGGCGTTGGCGACAATGACACGCTGCAGCCGCCGCCATCGCTGCCGGACGATCCCCTGGACGCCATGCGCGACCCCTACCGTGAGTTCCGGGTCAGCCTGAAAGGGGTGGGCGTCCTGCTCGCGCTGGCGGCAGTGTGCTTCGTGGCGATGTTCCTGCTGGGCGACGCTGGCACTTGAGCGGCTTCACGCCACGCGCTGCTGCGTGCGCTCGCGCTTGATCGACATCAGCTTGTCGATGTCGACCAGGATCAGGCGCTTGCCGCCCACTTCGCCCAGCCCCAGCAAGTAGTCACACTCGCCTTCGCCATCAGCACCGGGAATGGGCGTGATCTGCTCGGGATACATGCCCACCACATCGGTCACCCCATCGACCACCATGCCGAGCACGCAGCTTTCCAGCTGCAGGATGATGACGTCGGTCAGGGGGCCGGCCGCGGCGGCGCACTTGTCGAAGGCGACGCGCATGTCGACAATCGGCATGATCACCCCGCGCGAGACTGCCACGCCGCTAATGATGCTGCCGTCGGCGGCAAACCGCTCGAGCGACTTGAGCGTTCTGAGCTCTTTGACCTTTCGGAACTCGACTCCGTAATCGTTGCCGCCCAGCTGAAACGTCAGGAAGTCCATCTTGCCCCGCAGGGCAGCGTGCGCGTCGGTTCTGTCCATGGTGCTCCCCTGCTATCGAAGAAGTCCCATCGTAGGCTGCCCCGGCGCAGCCATCGTTGAGTGGAGTCAACATTTCCCGAGGAACAGAATGGCTTGCAAACGGAATGGAAGGCTTTACAATGGGTCGTCGATGCTACGTGGGTAACATTGCAAAACGAGAGGAACCATGATGTTTCAATGGCTGCAAAAACTCTTTTCGGCCCCGGCCGCCGCTTCCCCGCCGCCCGCGGCGCCTGCGCCGCGCGCACCAGCAGTGCCGCCTGCAGCAGTGCGCCCGGCCGCCCCTGGCGCGCCCCAGAGCGGGCCCTCGTTCGAGCAGCGTGACAACATCAATGCGGCTTACTATCACTGGCTGTTTGGCACGGGCGGCAGCTCGGAGCTGGAGACCACGGAAGCGGAAAACCAGGTGCTGGCCGCACTGTCCCAGATTCTGTCGTCACACCAGTCCGGCGCGGCGCTGGTGCGGCGTCTGCCGGGGCTGATTCCACAGCTGCTGCAAAGTCTGCGCAGCGATAATTTTTCGGCCGTCCACCTGTCACGCACCATTTCGAGCGATGTGGTGCTGGTGGCGGCGGTGCTGCGCATGGCCAACAATGCACGCGTGGCGAACGGGACCCAGATCACCAGCGTCGAGCATGCCATCATGCTGCTCGGCTCGGAAGGCTTGCGCCACCTGATCACCAGCGTCGCCTTCCGCCCCATCATTGACATGAATTCGGGCCATTACACGCGCTCGCTGGCGCCGCGCATCTGGGACCAGTCCGAGCGCAGCGCCCTGGCCAACCGCTTGCTGGCCGAGGAAATGGGGGTCGATCCCTTCGAGGCGTTCCTGGCCGGCCTGGTGCAGTACGTGGGCTTGATCGTCACCCTGCGCATCATGGACCAGAGCGACAAACATGGCACGCAGCTCGGTTCCGAAATGTTCTGCGCCAGCCTGTTGCGCGATGCCCGTGCGCTCAGCTGCAGCATCGGGCGCGAGTGGCATTTCCCGGACAGCGTGGTCACGGCCATCAGCGAACAGGCCGGCGCGCGCAAGGGGGTGCAACTGTCAGCCATGGGGCGCCTGCTGGCGCAATCGGACTACCTGAGCAAGGTGCGAATACTGGCCGAAGCGGGCCACGCCGATCCGGCCGAGCCGGCCCTGTTCAAGGGTCTGGCGCCGAGCGCCCTGGCCTGCTACCGCGCGCTCGACAAGATCGCCGACGACACGCCGCAGCCCGACGGCGCGCCCGTGCTGGCGACGTGAACGCGCAGATCAATCCCGACGAAGTCGAATTCACGGCCATCCGCGCCCAGGGACCGGGCGGGCAGAATGTCAACAAGGTCTCGTGCGCGGTGCATTTGCGTTTCGATATTGGCGCCTCGTCGCTGCCGGAGGACATCCGCACCCGCCTGCTGGCCCTGTCGGACCAGCGCATCAACCGCGCCGGGGTGGTGGTGCTCAAGGCGCAGCAGTCGCGCAGCCTGGAACAGAACAAGGAAGACGCCCTGCGCCGCCTGCAGGAACTGGTCGACAGTGTGGCGGTGCTGCCCACCGTCCGGCGCGCCACCCGGCCCACGCGCAGCTCGCAGCGCAAGCGGCTCGATACCAAAACACGCAGCGGCTTGCAAAAGGCTTTACGCGGCAAGGTCAGCGACTAAGCCGGCGCGGCCTCACTCGCTGCGCCAGTCGATCGGGCCGTCGTCAAGACTGAGAATCGGCTCGACCCCGTTGGAATTGGCGCGCAGGCGCGGTTTGATGTCCTTGGCTGGCACATCGTAGAGCGAACTGCCGTCGGGATTGAAGATCAGTGTGCGCAGTGTGACTTCGCCGGTGACCGCCTTGACCTGAACGGCGCTGGCGCCGGCATTGTCCACGCGCTGGCGCTGCAGCTGCAGCACCAGGTCGGCCGCGGCCTGCTGTTCGACTTCGGCGGCCTTGACCTCCAGCGACAGCTTGGCAATGGCCTTGAGCGCGGGCCCGACCGCCGTGGCCATCTTCTGAAACTGGGGCAGTTGTTCAGCCGTGAGGGTCAATTCCTTTTTGCGGATCTTGGACGCGAGCATGACGTACTTGCGCACCTCGGGCTGGTTGGTCATGCTGTCCAGTTCCGCCTTGCGCTGCGCTGCGCGCTGGCCGAAATCGCCGGCCTTTTGCTGCATGCTGGCGATGGCTTCGTCGATGCGGGCACTGTCGGGGGTGAACACGAACAGCTGCATTTCGGCCTGCTTGCGCGGCCCGGCCGCTTCCAGCGTGAGTTTGCGCGCGGCCAGGGCGCAGCCTTCGGCCACGCCAATGACGATTTCATCGGCCATGATTTCGCAATTGGCCGCCTGCTCGATCACCACCCGGGTGCCGGAAATGATGCAGCTTTCGGCGCGCTGGATATGGACCTCGCCGCTGACGGTTTGCAGGACCGAGCCCGAGGCCACGCCCTTGACGCGGATATCGCCGCGCGCATTGTGGGCCGAGCCGCCCACCAGGTTGCTATTGAGCAGAATGGTGCCGCCGCGCGAGACGATGTTGCCGAACACGTCTGCATGGATGGTGATGCCCTCGCCTTCGATGACGCGCTTTTCCTGGACTTCGCCAAATTCTTCGTAGTCGCCCGTCAGCTGCAGGTTGCCGGTGGTGCGCGAACTGACGCCGTCGCGGCTGATGATCTTGTCGCCCACCGACACCTGGTGGGTCTTGCTGTCGACATTGAGAAAACCGGCCTGCAGCGACACCAGGTATTCGCCCTGGCCGCTGGTTTCCAGCACGGTGCCGGCGCCGGCCATCTTGCTCAGGTCAACGTCCTTGGGCAGCGGCGGCTGGACCGGCTGGCCGGACAGCTCGAAGCCCCGTTCACCATCCTTGCGCGGCACCTTCTTGAGCAGGCGCACGCCCTTCTGAATTTGCGGGAAGCGGTTCTGGAAGGCCATCAGGTCCAGCTTGCCGTTGGCCAGCTGGCGCGGCGCGTCGCTGCGATGCAGGTCGGACGAGACTTCAATGATGTGGGCGTCAATCCCGGGCACCGGCTCGAGCCGGCGCGCCACGATCACGCGTTCGGCCTTGCCGCCGTCAATGGCCGCCTCGACGGCCGCGATGTCGATCCCGAAGCGCACGCCCTTGCTCCAGATATCGGCCACGAATTCGTCGCTGTTCAGGCGCGCCACCACGCCCGGCCCGTCGGGGTCGGCCGGGTCGGTGAGGACGACCGGTTCGAAAAAGTACTCGGCCTTGCCATCGCTGATTTTGACCGATTTGTACAGCTGGCGACGGCGCGGATCGAAGGCGTCGATGTCGGAAGCGAAGCGCACCATCATGTCGCCGGGCGCGGCGCGCGGCAGCGGCGGGCCGACATCGTAGATGATGCGCGTGATCACCTGGTAGTCCAGGCCCACGAAGTAATTTTGATTGGCGAAGATGCCATCGATGGCCGCGGCAAAGGTGGTGCTCAGGACGCTGGGGTCCGCGTAAACACCATCGCGCCGCTTGACGATGCAATGGTCCATTCCCCCCGCCACGGCGTCGCTGGCCGCTGGCGCTGCAGATGTAGGAGGAAGAGACGAATCGATCGACACTGGCGGGCTCCGTGCGCGTTAAAAAAGCTTAATTAAACGCCAACTGTGTTTTGCGTTTAGTAAGGTTTTTCTAGCGTAACATGATGCGGCAGCCAGATGAAGCGGCAATCAGGGAAAATTAACAATTTCTGCCATGAAATGCGTCTCTGCTACGCGAATTACACACTTTTAATGCAAACCGGGCGCTCGCGGCGCCCGGTTGGGTGGGTGGGACGGCTAGCGCCGGCGCCCGTTGGGGTAGATGTCGTTGCCGGCCTCGTTGATCTGGCGCCGCAGGTCGCGCCGCTCGTCAGGCGTCAGGCGCCCGCCGCGGCGGCCATCGCCATCGCGGTTCTGGTCCTGCTGCAGATCGCGGCGCTGTTCCTGGGCGCGCGCTTCGAATTCGCGTACCTCGTTCTGGCGGATCTGGGCTTGCTGGGCACGGGCCTGGGCTTGCGCTTCACGGTCACGTTCAGCCGGGCCGGCCGTTGCCGCCGTCATCACGGCCAGGCCCAGCAAGCTGCCTGCAGCGATACGGCGAACGAGCGAATACCCGCAAAACTTTGCACCTGCTGCCGCTTCAATTTTGGTGTGCGCGATATTCATGGTGTTCCTCTTCCGTGATGCCTGGAAACCAGATAAGCTGGATTCCACTTGACCCCAGTGTATGACCAAACACTTTTGGGGATAAGACGAATTGGGTAAAGTTTGTAACATTGTGTAATGACCAGTATGCAACACGTAACGCGAGGCGTTAAGACGTTACCATAGCAACATCAATCTGACAAATTTGACAGCGACATGAATTCACAAACGACACCGACTCCAGGCAATGGCGCCACCCCCGGCAACACCAACGGCCACAGCGCCAAGATCATGGTGGTCGACGACGACGTCCGCCTGCGCGACCTGCTGCGCCGCTACCTGACGGAACAGGGTTTCTCGGTCGTGACGGCCGAAAGCGCGCCTGCCATGAATAAGCTGTGGCTGCGCGAGCGCTACGATCTGCTGGTGCTGGACCTGATGCTGCCGGGTGAAGATGGCTTGTCGATCTGCCGCCGTCTGCGCGGCGCCGGCGACCAGACCCCGATCATCATGCTGACTGCCAAAGGCGAAGATGTGGACCGTATCGTCGGCCTGGAAATGGGCGCTGACGATTACCTGCCCAAACCGTTCAACCCGCGCGAACTGGTGGCGCGCATCGGCGCGGTGCTGCGCCGCAAAGGGCCCGATGAAATACCGGGCGCGCCCTCCGAAACCCCGCAATCATTCGAATTCGGCCAGTTCGTGCTGGACCTGGGTACCCGCACGCTGAAGAAAAATGGCGAAACGGTACCGCTGACGACCGGCGAATTCTCGGTGCTGAAAGTGTTTGCGCGCCATGCGCGCCAGCCGCTGTCGCGCGAAAAGCTCATGGAGCTGGCGCGCGGACGCGAATACGAAGTGTTCGACCGCAGCCTGGACGTGCAGATTTCCCGTCTGCGCAAGCTGATCGAGCCTGATCCCTCCTCGCCCCTGTACATTCAGACCGTCTGGGGCCTCGGTTATGTCTTCATTCCGGAAGGCCAGCCCCGCTAGTGTTTTCGCATGAACTGATGTCTGCGCGGGGCCCCCGCCTGACCTGGCTCAGGAGCGGGCTGTTCTGGCGCACCTTTTTGCTGCTGGGCTTCCTGACGATGGTGTCGATGGGTTCCTGGGTCGGCATGATCAGTGCCGTCCAGCGTGGTCCCCAGGTCCAGCAGACGGCCGAACTGGTGATCTCGGTGGTCACCATCACCAAAACCGCGCTGACCAATTCGGCACCGGAACTGCGCAGCGAACTGTTGTTCGAATTGTTCAGCAATGAAGGGATCCGCATCTTCACGCTGGAAGACAACGACGTGGTCGACCCGCCGCCCGACAACCCGCTGATGAATGACATCGAAAAGATCGTCAAGGACAGGCTGGGCAAGGACACCCGCTTCGCCGGCCGCGTGAACGGCTCGGCCGGATTCTGGATCAGCTTTAACATCGATGACGACAAATACTGGCTGATGCTCGAGCGCGAGCGTCTGGAAGGCTTGTCGGGCGTGCAGTGGCTGGGCTGGAGCAGCGTGGTGGGCGTGTTGTCGCTGCTGGGGGCAGCGCTGATTTCGAGCCTGGTCAATCAGCCGCTGGCGCGCCTGGCCGCGGCCGCGCGTGCCATCGCGCAGGGCAAGCGTCCCGATCCCCTGCCTGAAAAAGGGCCAAAGGAGATCCTGGAAGCGAACCGCAGTTTCAACCAGATGGTGGACGATCTGCAGCGGGTTGAATCGGACCGCGCCGTCATTTTGGCCGGCATTTCGCATGACTTGCGTACCCCGCTGGCACGCATGCAGCTGGAACTGGAAATGGCCAAGCTCAGTACCGAAGCGCGCGAAGGCATGCAGTCCGATATCGGCCAGATGGATGCCATCATCGGCCAGTTCCTCGACTACGCCAAACCAACGGAAGCGGCCACTTTTGTGCCGATTGACCTGAGCGGACTGCTGCTCGATTGCGCGCGCGAAGCCGAACGAATTGCCGATGTGCGCGTCAGCTGCGATGTGGCGCCCGACATTCAGGTGATGGGCAACATCACCGACCTGCGGCGCGTCTTCAACAACGTGATTGAAAACGCGCGCCGATATGGCAAAACGCCGGGCGAAGGCATCACCCACATCGACATCGCCTGCAAGGTGCGCATGCGCGGCCAGGGCAAGCGCGCCCTGATTGAAATGCAGGACCACGGCGTGGGCGTGCCGGAAGAGATGATTGAACAGCTGCTCAAGCCCTTCACCCGGCTTGACACGGCGCGCGGCCAGGCCAATGGCGCCGGCCTGGGCCTGGCCATCGTGCAGCGCGTGGTCACGCGCCACAATGCCGAGCTGTTGGTCAACAACCGCGATGGCGGCGGCATGCGGATCCAGATTGCGATGCCGCTGGCCGAACACTAACCCGTTTCAAGGAACAAAGCATGAGCGACTATCGCGACATTGAAGCGGCCGCTGGCCGCATTGCGGGCGTGGCCCACCGCACCCCGGTGCTGTCCTCGCGCACGGCGGACGCGCAAAGCGGCGCGCAGCTGTTCTTCAAATGCGAAAATTTTCAGCGCATGGGCGCATTCAAGTTCCGCGGCGCCTATAACGCCATTGCCCGCTTTGACGCCGCGCAGCGCGATGCCGGCGTGCTCACCTACTCGTCCGGCAACCACGCACAGGCAATCGCCCTGTCAGCCAGCCTGGTCGGCATCAAGTCGGCCATCATCATGCCGCACGATGCCCCTGCCCTGAAAGTGGCCGCCACCAGGGGCTATGGCGGCGAAGTGATTTTTTACGACCGCTACACCGAAGACCGCGAAGAGATCGGGCGGCGCCTGGCGCGCGAGCGCGGCATGACCTTGATTCCGCCGTATGACCATCCGGACGTGATTGCCGGCCAGGGCACGGCGGCAAAGGAGTTGTTCGAAGAGACCGGCGAACTCGATGTGCTGCTGGTGTGCCTGGGTGGTGGCGGTCTGCTGGCCGGCAGCGCCATTGCCGCCGCAGCCCTGTCGCCCAAGTGCCGCGTGATCGGCGTGGAACCGGAACTGGGCAACGATGGCCAGCAGTCGCTGCGCAAGGGTGAAGTGGTGCATATTCCCGTGCCCGATACGATTGCCGACGGCGCCAAGGTGACCCATGTGGGTGCGCACAATTTTGCCGTGATCGAGCGTTACGTCGACGATATTGTCACCGTGTCGGACGCGCAGCTGGTGGCCAGCATGCGCTTTTTTGCCGAGCGCATGAAGATGGTGGTCGAGCCGACTGGTTGCCTGGCTGCCGCTGCAGCGCTGCACCGCGTGCTGCCGCTGGACGGCAAGCGGGTGGGTATTTTGATCAGTGGCGGCAATGTGGACCTGGCAACCTTTGCCGCGATGATCGCCTGACAGTCGCGCTCGCCAGCTGCACATTAGGCTCGGGAAACATGGATTTTTCGGACGGCAAGGTATCATGTGCATAGACAATCTGCGCGGAAGATGCCGAAAATATAATGAATGAGACTTTGCCGACGGCCACCCACGGCCAGATGGAACTGCTGGTCGCGGCCATCCGCGACTACGCCATCTACATGCTCAGTCCCGAGGGCATCGTCATCACCTGGAACACCGGCGCGCAGCGCTTCAAGGGTTATACCGCCGAGGAAATCATCGGCCAGCATTTCTCGACCTTTCATACGCCCGAAGATCAGGCAGCCGGCATTCCCGCCATCGCGCTGCGCCAGGCGCGCGAGGAAGGCAAGTTTGAATGCGAAGGCTGGCGCGTGCGCAAGGATGGCAGCCGCTTCTGGGCCAGCGTGGTGATGGACCCGGTGGTTCAGGACGGCGTGCTGGTCGGCTTTGCGAAGATCACGCGCGACATTACAGAGAAGCGCCGTGCCGAGGACGAGCTGCTGGCCAGCGAGCGCCAGTTCCGCATGCTGGTGCAGGGGGTGCTGGACTACGCGATCTACATGATTTCGCCGCAAGGCATTGTCACCAACTGGAATAGCGGCGCGCGCCGCATCAAGGGCTACGACGCGAGCGAAATCGTGGGCCGCCATTTTTCGCATTTTTATACCGAAGAAGAGCGCGCGCGCGGCACGCCGCTACTGGCCTTGCAGGAAGCGGCGGACAAGGGCCGCTATGAAGCCGAAGGCTGGCGCCTGCGCAAGGACGGCACCACCTTCTGGGCCCACGTGGTGATTGACGCGATTCGTGACGACAGCGGCGCCTTGCTCGGCTTTGCCAAGATCACGCGCGACATCACCGAACGCAGAGAAGCCGAACAATCGCTCGACCAGGCCCGTGCCCAGCTGTTCCAGTCGCAGAAAATGGAAGCGGTGGGCCAGTTGACGGGCGGTGTGGCGCACGACTTCAACAACCTGCTGTCGATCATTTCCTCGGCCGTGCAAATCCTGCAAAAGCAGAACGCCAGCGCGCTGGAAAAGAGCATCATCGACACCATTGGCCGCGCCGTCGAGCGAGGTTCAACCCTGACGCAGCAACTGCTGGCCTTTGCGCGCCAGCAGCCGCTGGCGCCTGCCAACCACCGCATCAACCGCGTGATCGAATCGTTCGAACCGGTGTTACGCCGCGCCGTGCCCTCGTCGATCCGGTTCGAGACCGTGCTGGCGCGCGACGTGGGCTGGGTGAATCTGGACGAGGCGCGCTTTGAGGCGGCGCTGCTCAATCTGGTCGTCAATGCGCGCGATGCCATGCCCGACGGCGGCAGCATTACCCTGTCGACCGCGCGCGTGCCAGCGGGCGGCGACCAGGTGCGCATTACCGTCACCGACACCGGGACCGGCATGGATGCGGAACTGGCCGCGCGCGTATTCGAGCCATTCTTTACCACCAAAGACATTGGCAAAGGCACCGGGCTGGGGCTGAGCCAGGTACAAGGCTTCATCATGCAGTCAGGCGGCCAGGTAACGCTGGAGAGCACGCCCGGCCATGGCACCTCGGTTCACCTGACGCTGCCCATGATTACGGTCACCGAAGAAGAAGCCGCACCTGCGGGAGAACTGGTCATCATCGTCGAGGATGAACCCGAACTGGCGGCGCTGGCCGGCACCTTGTTCGAGTCGATCGGCTACCAGGTGCTCATTGCCGATGGCGGCGAGCAGGCGCTGCGCCTGCTGGCGCAAAATCCAGGTGCCGACCTGCTGTTCAGCGACGTGATGATGCCAGGGATGTCGGGCATTGAACTGGCGCGCAAGGTGCGCGCGCAGTATCCGGGTCTGAAAATCATTCTGGCGTCGGGTTACCAGGCGCCGGCCCTGCGCGCAGAAGGCAGCATCGACGATGTGGCCTTCGTGTCCAAGCCTTACCGGCTGTCGGAAATCGTCAAGCGCCTGCGTTGACGCGGTAATTTTCAATGTCGAAGCGGCGCGTCAGGCGCCGGTATGTAAAAGTAAAACCGGGCCACAAGGTGTAGTTGCGGCCGGCCTGGTCCAGGTACCAGCTCTTGCAGCCGGTGCTCCAGACGGTGCCGCGCATGCGCCGCTGCAGCGCGTCGTTGAAGCTGCGCTGCGCCTCTTCCTTCACCTCGACCGAATGCAGGGCGCGGCTGCGGATCGTCTGCACCGCGTCCACCGCATAGCGCACGCCGGACTCGATCATGTAGATCATCGAGTTGTGACCGAGCCCCGTATTGGGACCGGTGATCAGGAAGTAGTTCGGGAAGCCGGCCACCGCGCATCCCTTGTAGGCTTGCAGATCATCCTGGAACAGGACTTTGCCGCCGCGCCCGCGCACCCGTGCCGTGTGCAGCGCGTGTTCGACGTTGAAACCGGTGCCGAAGATGATGGCGTCCACCGGGCGCTCCTGGCCGCTGGCCGTAACAATGGCGCCTGCGGTGACGCGGGCAATCGGATCGGTCACCAGTTCCACATTGACTTTGCTCAGCGCCGGATAGTAGGAATTCATCAGCAGCACGCGCTTGCAGCCCATGGTGTAGTCAGGTGTGAGTTTGGCGCGCAGGACCGGATCGCTGATCTGGCAGTGCAGGTGGCGCAGCGCCAGGCGCTGGGCAATGCCGAACAGGCCGGGGAAATAGACATACAGCGGCGCGCGCGCTTCATGCTGCAGATAGACCATGGCGCGATAGATCCAGTGCAGAGCAGGCAAGCGCGCCAGCAGGTGCTGTTCACGCGCACCGATGCGGCGATCGGGGCGCGGCAAAATCCATGGCGCGCTGCGCTGGTACAGGTCCAGCTGTGCCACCTGGTCGACGATCTCGGGCACAAACTGAATGGCGCTGGCGCCCGTCCCCACCACCGCCACGCGCTTGCCACGCAAATCGTAGCCATGGTCCCAGCGGCTCGAATGGAATACCTTGCCGCCGAATGTGGCCAAGCCTGGCAGGTCCGGAATGGCAGGCCGATTCAACGCGCCGGTGGCGCCGATGATGCATTTGGCCGTGAGCGGACCAGCGCTCGTTTCGATGTCCCAGTAGCCGCCCTGCTCGACGAACGCCGCGCCCTCGAAGGCAGTAGCGACGCGCAGATGACGCTGCAGATCGAACTGGTGCACGATCGCACGCGTGTAGGCCAGCAGCTCGCCCTGGCGCGCAAAGGCGTGGGTCCAGCGGGCATTCTGCGCGAATGAAAACGAGTACAAATGGCTGGGCACATCGACGGCGCAGCCAGGATAGCTGTTGGCCCACCAGGTGCCCCCTGCTTCCTGGTCTTTTTCCAGCACGATGAAGTTATCGATCCCCGCTGCGCGCAGCTTGACTGCCGTGCACAGGCCGGCAAAACCGCTGCCCACCACCACGACCTCGTATTGCGGCTTGCCTGAGCTCATATGTAAAGACAAAAAAGGAGAAAACGACGATAGACGGGGACAAAACAGATGTCAAGCAAAGCGAACTCTGCCATATGAGCGCTCTCGCACATACGATCTCAAAAGCAAGGTCTATAAATGAGGTTCAACTTTTTTGTGGAGAACGTCATGATGAAAAAAATACTGATTGCCGCCCTGATTGCTGGATCCTTCGGCAGCGTTGCCGCCCCTGCCAGCGCCGACATCCTGGTGCGCGTGGCACCGCCTGCGCCGCGCGTGGAGCGGGTGCCGGAAGCGCGCCGTGGCTATGTGTGGGCGCCCGGCTATTGGGACTGGAAGCGTGGCCACCACGTGTGGGTCAAGGGCAAGTGGGTACGCGACCGCAAAGGCTATGTGTACAACGCACCGACCTGGGAAGAACGTGACGGGCGCTGGCGTATGAATCGCGGCAATTGGGCGCGCCGCGACCGCGATGGCGACGGCGTGCCGAACGGCATGGACAACCGTCCAAACAATCCGAACCGCAATTAAGCAGGACGGGCCAGGCCAGCGGGCCCGCGCTGCAGGTATTCCTGCACCGCGCGCACGCTGGTGAAGGGACATTCGCCGATCACCTGGCGAATGTGCTGCAAGGCTTCGTGCAGCAGGCTGTATTGCCCGTTATTGACTTTGACCAGGTGATAAATCCCGTTCTTGCCGGTAAATAAACCGCGCTTGTTGGGAATGGTAAATTGTGGCTCCAGTGGCGAGCCGTCATCGTCCCAGAACAGCCACAAGGCCGCTTCCACCGCAATGCCCTCGCAATACGACGCTGCCGTTTCCGCATCGGGAAACACATGCAGGGAACGTTCTTCTGTCTCAGCAGCAAAAATCATGACGCACCCCCATTAATATTACTTAAAAGTAACATGCTTTGCCTGGCTTGGCCAGCATGCGGGCGGCAGGGCCATGCGCATTTGCTGTGTTGCCATGTTATTGTGTGAAATATCGGGAAAACCCAAGATTACCATTAAATATAAAAATGATAATTCCTCCTCGCCCGCCAAACGAATCAGAGCGCCTGGCCGCCCTGTACGAACTGCTGCTGCTCGACACGCCGCCGGAAAAACGCTTCGACACCATCGTCGAATTTGCCGCCAGCGAGTTTGAGGTGCCGATTTGCCTGATTTCGCTGATCGACCATGACCGCCAATGGTTCAAGTCGCGCTTCGGACTGGAGGCTTGCTCCACCCCGCGCGACATTTCGTTTTGCGCGCATGCGATTTTGCAGCCGGAGATCATGGTCGTGCCCGACGCGCTGGCCGACGCGCGCTTTGTCGGCAACCCGCTGGTCACGAGCGAGCCGCACATTCGGTTCTACGCGGGCGCCCCGCTGACGCTGCCGTCGGGACAAGCGATCGGTACCTTGTGCATCATTGACGTCAAGCCGCGCACGCTCGATGCGGTGGAGCTGCAGATCCTGGCCAGCCTGCGTGAACTGCTGGTGATGGAGTTGAGCGGCAAGGGAGCTGCGTCTCATGGCTGAGGGTCTGAACATGCTGCTGGTAGAGCCCGTTACGCTGCTGCGGCGCACGGTGTCGCTGACGGCGCGCTCGATGGGTGTAGCGCGCGTGCACGAAGCGGCCAGCACGGCGCTGGCCATGCGACTGCTGCAAGCGCAAGCCTTCGATGGCGCGGTCATCGCCCTCGATGAGGACAGCGCACCAGGCGAGCTGCATGCTTTTGCCCTGCTCGACGAGCTGCGCGGCGGCAGCACGGCCAGCAAGGCGGGCATTCCCGTTGCGGTCATGCTCGATCGCTGTGACAGCGCCATGCTGACCGCCCTGCAGCAACGCGGCGTGACGCGGATTCTGATCAAGCCTTTCCGTGCGCGCAATCTGCTCGATACCTTCAGCCACTTCGCCAGCGCGGCCATGCTGCCGCCGCAAGCGGCGACGGCGCAGCCCCTGTTCGGCGTGGCGCCCGGTTAAGCGCCAGTCCCCAGCGCGCCCGCAATCACGGCGCGCACTTCATCGGCATCATCGGGCCGTACCACGCGCCCTACTTCCTGCCCTTGCCGCACCAGCACCAGCGTGGGCCACAACTTGACCCGGAACGAGCGGCCCAGGGCGCGGCCGCTGCCATCTTCCACCTTGAAGTGGGTAATTGCCGGAAAGGCGGACAAGGCCGCGGCAATGGCAGGCGAACCCGCGCGGCAATAGCCGCACCAGTCAGTGCCAAATTCAACAGCGACAACGCCGTCCATGGCGTCAATGGCCGCACGTTGCGGCTGGGTGGTGGCATACGGGGTGGCCATGCGTGCTCCTTTCATTGCAGGCGTTTAGCGTACAACAATTGCGCGCTGCAGGTGCGTTCAGTCGGTCTGCGCCAGCGCACCTTGCCCCAGCTGCGCTGCCAGATAGTCCACCAGTGCGGTCACACGGGGCGCCAGCGCGCCCTGCTTGTAGAACACGGCCCAGATGGGCTGGCTCCAGGGCAGCGCCTGCGCGTCGAGCACGGGCACCAGACGGCCGGCGCGCACATCGGCCTGGGTCAGGAAGTCGGCCAGACTGGCAATGCCGGCGCCGGCCAGTGCCAGGTGGCGCAGGGTTTCGCCGCTGGAAGCGGTGACCGCAGGCTCGATTGGCACACCTTCGCCGCCGGCGTGGGCCAATGGCCAGATATTGAGCGATGCGGGTGCGGTGAAGCCAAGCAAGCGATGCGCCTTGAGCCCAGCCACATCAGCGGGCACGCCGTGACGCGCGAGGTAAGCTGGGGCAGCCAGCAAGCGCACGCGACTGCTGCCCAGGCGGCGTGCATTGAGGGTGGAGTCGGCCAGCTGGCCAATACGAATGGCCAGATCGGCGCGCTCCTCGATCAGATCGACGACGGTTTCGCCACTGGTCAGTTCGAGCTTGATCAAAGGATATTGATCGAGAAAGCCAGGGACCAGCGGCGCCAGCAGATGGTCGAGCGCGGGCGTGGCAGCGTTGACCCGTACCAGACCCGAAGGTTGGGAGCGGCGCGCAGCCAGGCCGGCTTCGGTATCGTCGAGCTCGGCAATCACCTTGCGTGCACGGGCCAGCAGCCAGGCGCCCTCTTCGGTCAAGTCCTGGCGCCGGGTGGTGCGCTGCATCAGGGTCATGCCAAGCTGGGCCTCCAGGCGTGACATGGTGCGGCTCACGCCCGAGGGCGTCTGGCCCAGGCGCTCGGCCGCGGCCGAAAACGAGCCGGCGTCGACCACGGCGACAAATGTCAGCATCCCATCCACGTCGAGCATTGCTGCCTCCTACGCAAAAACATGATCTTACACGGCTTTGATATGTGACTCGCAGTCACAAGTGTAGTGCTTGTTCCCGGATTTTTCTTTGCTCTATTGCAGCTCACAATGCCACGTATCGAAAAAACTTTCACCTGGAGAATATTATGCCACTCGCCTTGTGGGCGCTTGCCTTAAGCGCCTTTGCCATCGGCACCACCGAATTCGTGATTGTCGGTTTGATTCCGACGATCGCCACGAGCCTCGATGTATCCGTGCCCTCCGCCGGCTTGCTGGTGAGCTTGTATGCCCTCGGTGTGGCCGTCGGCGCGCCCGTTCTGACGGCGCTGACGGGCAGGGTCAAACGCAAGCATTTGCTGCTGGGCTTGATGGTCCTGTTCACGCTGGGCAATCTGCTGGCATGGATGGCGCCAGGCTACGCCTCGCTCATGACAGCGCGTGTGCTGACCGGACTGGCGCACGGTGTCTTCTTCTCGATTGGCTCGACCATTGCCACCGGTCTGGTGTCGAAAGAAAAGGCCGCCAGTGCGATTGCAATGATGTTCACTGGCCTGACGGTGGCGCTGGTCACGGGTGTGCCGCTGGGAACCTTTATCGGCCAGCAATTCGGCTGGCAGGCTACCTTCCTGGCGGTATCGCTGCTGGGCGTGATCGCCATTGTCGGCAGCGCGATTCTGGTGCCGAACGACATTCCCATGAGCAAACCGTCGAGCTTGCTCACCCAGCTTGCGGTGCTGCGCCAGCCGCGTCTGCTGCTGGTGTATGCCATGACCACCCTTGGCTACGGCGGTACCTTTATTGCCTTCACCTATCTGGCGCCGATTCTGCAGGAAGTATCGGGCTTTTCGGCTGGCAGCGTCAGTCTGGTGATGCTGGTCTACGGTCTCTCTGTTGCCGTCGGCAATATCTGGGGCGGCAAGCTGGCCGACCGCAAAGGTCCGGTGCGTGCCTTGCAAATCGTGTTTGCACTGCTCGCGGTGGTGCTGTTTGCGTTCAGCCTGACCGCGTCCCATATGTGGCTGGCGCTGTTGACCGTGCTGCTGTGGGGTGCTGTGGCGTTTGGCAATGTGCCGGGCCTGCAAGTGTATGTGGTGCAGCGCGCCGAACGGGATACGCCGCATGCAGTCGACGTGGCGTCCGGCTTGAACATTGCCGCCTTCAATGTGGGCATTGCGGGCGGTGCCTGGGGTGGCGGCCTGGTGGTAACGCACCTGGGCTTGATGGCCACGCCCTGGATTGGCGCCATCGTGGTGCTGGGCGCACTGGCGCTGACCACCCTGGCCGGCTGGCTCGACCGCCGCGACGGCGTTGTCGCAGCGCCGCACACCGGCGCAGCACTGGCGCACTGACCGGGCGCCACGGGATCGAGGGCGGCCTAGCCGTCCAGCTCGGGATAGTGGCGGAAGATGCCTTCTTCGTTGAAGGCGATCCGGCGCTTTGAATTCAGATAGGCGGCAATGTTGGGACGCTCGGCCACCATGCCGTGCACGGCGATCAGGGCCGGGTAGCGCGGCACCATGCGTGCCATCGCTTTGGGAAAGGCGTAACGCAAGCCTTCCATCACCTGGAACAGGGACAGGTCCACGTAAGACAGGCGCGCACCGACCGCAAAGCCGCCGCGCTTGTCGTTATTTTGCAGGACCTGTTCGAAGTAGCCCAGGAACTTGGGGATGCGCTCGGCAATGAAGCCGGCGCTGCGCCGCTTGGCTTCCTTTTTCTGGTCTTCGTAGTACAGCGATACGCCCACGGGATGGTGGGTGTCGTGCACTTCGTTGATAAAGTCTGCAATGGTCAGCTGCAGCTGGTGGGCCCACAGCCGCCCTGCTTCGGCCCGTGGCGCGAGGCCATGGCGCGCTCCCAGGAACAGCAGAATGTTGGCCGTTTGCGCAATCATCAGTTCATCCGCCTTGAGAAACGGTGGCGCGAACGGCGGCGTGGCGCTGGCATCCATGGCGGCCATCAAGGCATCCATGCCTTTTTTTTGACGCGCCACATCGACATACGCGGCGCCCGCCTCTTCCAGCGCAAGCCGGACAAACTCCCCGCGGCCCTGGATGCTCGGCCAGTAATACAGTGCGTATTCCATCTGCATGCCCCGCTTGGTTGATGTCGGAGAATTATGGCTGATTCAGGTGGAACAGGACGCACGCACCATGCTAGTCTTGTCACACCGGCGCAGCGCCGCAACAATAAAACGAAATCAAGGGGAAATCATGCTGAAAAAAATTGCCATTGGCCTGCTGGCGGTTGTCGCCATTGTGCTGGGACTGGCCACCACCAAGCCGAACGAATTTGCGGTCACCCGCACCATCACGATCAAGGCGCCGCCCGACAAAATCATGCCGCTCATCGCGGACTTCCACAACTGGGCCCAATGGTCGTACTGGGAAACGCTCGATCCCAAGATGGTGCGCACCTTCGAGGGACCTGCCAGTGGTAAAGGTGCCGTGTACGGCTGGAAAGGCGACAGCAAGGTGGGCCAGGGCCGCATGGAAGTGGTCGAGGTGCAGCCGGCATCGGCGCTGATCAAGCTGGACTTCAAGGACCCGGTTGAGTCCAACAACATGACCGAGTTCACCCTGACGCCGGAGGGCGACGCCACCAAGGTCACCTGGAACATGAAGGGCCCGATGCCGTTCATCAGCAAAATCATGGCCGTGTTCGTGGACATGGACAAGATGATCGGGCCAGACTTTGAAAAAGGCCTGGCCGGCATGAAGGCAGCAGCGGAAAAAGCGCCTCAGGTGTGAATCAGGCGGCCACCGGCAAACGACCAGTTTTCCCAGGTGGTCTCTTTGAAGGCCACCATCACGTTTTCGGTATCAAATCCGGCCTGGGCCAGGCGTGACATCAGATCGGCCAGCATGGCCTTCTTGACCTTGACGCTGCGTCCGGCCGACCACAGGATTTCGATCAGCACAAAATCGTCCGTGCGCCCACCGGCCACGTCGGGATAACTGGCGTCGTAGCGGAAGTCGTCGCCGTCGAGCTCCAGGACGCGGTGGAACTTGTCGGTCTGGGGCACGCCGGAGGCGACCAGCGCGCCGTGGACGGCGTCCAGAACGGCGGATTTGAACGCTGCCGTTTTCGGTTTGCGAACGGTAATCGTGACGAGTGGCATAGCGGCTCCTTGGGCCAGTGGAATCGGTCCAGAATAGCAGAACCGGGCGCCGGCAGAAAAAGTGCGATTGAGCGATAATTGTCGATTGCCGTCATGCCACCGTGAGGAATAATCGTGCTCAATTTCGACTTCTACAATCCGACCAATATCCTGTTCGGCGAGGGCCAGATCGCTTCGCTGTCCAAATTGATCCCCGCCGATGCGCGCGTGCTGCTGGTGTACGGCGGCGGCAGCATCAAGCAGAACGGCGTGTATGGCGAGGTGCAGGCGGCACTGGCTGGCCACACGGTGACGGAATTTGCCGGCATCGAGCCCAACCCGAGCTACGAAACGCTGATGCGCGCGATCGCGCAGGTGAAGGCTGAAAAAATCGACTTCCTGCTGGCGGTGGGCGGCGGCTCCGTCATCGACGGCACCAAATTCATCGCGGCCGGCGCGCTGCTGGACGACGACCCATGGACCATCCTTGAAAAGCATGGCGCCAACGTGAGCCGTGCAATGCCGTTTGGCGCGATCCTGACGCTGCCGGCCACCGGCTCGGAAATGAACGCCGCCAGCGTGGTCACCAAAAAGGCGACGCAGGAAAAGTTTGCCTTCATGAGCCGCCAGGTATATCCGAAATTTGCCATTCTCGATCCATCCAAGACGTACTCTCTGCCAGTACGCCAGGTCGGCAACGGCGTGGTTGACGCCTTTGCCCACGTGATGGAGCAGTACATGACGTACCCGGTCGGCGCCAAAGTGCAGGACCGTTTTGCCGAGGGTCTGCTGCTGACCTTGATCGAAGAAGGACCGGAAGCACTGGCCAATCCGGATGACTACAGCGTGCGCGCCAACGTCATGTGGACGGCGACCATGGCGCTGAATGGCTTGATTGGTGCGGGCGTGCCGCAGGACTGGGCCACCCACATGGTGGGCCACGAGCTGACCGCACTGTACAACCTCGATCATGCGCAGACCCTGGCGATCGTCATGCCAAGCATGCTGCGCGCGCGCAAGGAAGGCAAGCGCGACAAACTGCTGCAGTTCGCGGAACGCGTCTGGCTCCTGACCGGTGGCGATGAAGATACCCGCATCGAGGCCGCCATCACGCGCATGGAAGAATTCTTCGAGCAGATGGGCGTAAAAACCCGCCTGGGCGATTATGGTCTTGGTGCGAAGGATATCGAGGCCGTGCTGGCCGTGCTGGAGAAACATCGCATGGTCAAGCTGGGCGAGAAACGCGACGTGACGCTGGCTGTCACGCGCAAGGTACTTGAAATGAGTCTCTGATCGCGCCAGCGGTAGCAGCCTGGCAGGGGAAATCCGAATAGCGGATTACCGCGGCCGTGACGCGCGCGGACTGGCGCTGCGACCTTGCATGGCGGGATTGCCGCAAGCGCTGGAGCGCGCGCTGGTGCGGGTTGCGGTTTGTAGGGCGCAGCTTCGTGCTGCGGCGCTGTCGCGGGGGCAGCCGGCGCCAGCGGGCGTGAACGCGGGACTGTATTCGATGGCGGCGTTGGAAGACGCGCGGAATGCATGGTTCGGCGCGGTGCGGGCGCAGGCCTGCGTACGCGCAGGTGATCGGCCAGCTGCCAGTGCTTGCAGTCTGGCAGAAGCAGCCAGATGCTTTTCCAGGCGTTGCGCCGAATACCGCCGACCGTGCTGACAAACCCGTTGGGCGAGAGCGCCTTTCCCTCGTACATGATCTGGTCCTGCTCCACGTGGCAGTGATGGTTTTTGCCGCCGAAGACGGTGCGCAAGACGGTGCCATGCGGCAGAAATAACCCCTTCCATTGATATCCCGCGAATTGCGGTTCGCCGCAGGCGCCTGGCTTGTTGCGGCGCATCCAGTCTTCGACCGCCGTTTCCACGACTTCCCAGCGCTCCTGCTTGCTGAACATTTCGGCGTAGCCAAGCTGAACGTACAGCTTGTGAGAAATGGGGACGTCGTCGAAGGCGTCGGGGTGAGGTTTTCGCACGGTGTTCTCCAAAATGGCGCGCATTCGCACGATACGGTGCGCGTTTAGACGACATGCCTGCGGCAACGCACGAAGCGCTTACGCGAGGGCCCGATTTATTCACGATTTAGCGCGCACGCCTCACGATTTTTTGCGACGGTGTGTTCGTTCATGGTTGGACCGCGAAATCGGGGCATCGTTCGTTTTCGTGTAGCGCGCGTGGCGAATCGCGGATGTATCGTGCGTTTGCCGTTGCGCTGCGTGGAAAATCGTGCCGCTTTCGCGTAAGAGCGGCGATATCGCGTGCTTGCGCGCGGGTGCAAGCGTGGAGCCCAAAAAAGGCCCTCCCAGGTCGGCGCCCGGCCGCGCTGCCGGACCGGCGGCAAGCCGAAATTGGTCTTGTGCTAAAATCCGCATTCGCTAGGGGTCCTGGAACAATGTTCCGGGTGAGAGATACCCTCCGTACCTGATCTGGATAATGCCAGCGAAGGAAAGCGCAAAGTAGGTCCCTCCTTTGTATGCTCCCCCACGTTGGCTCCGGCTTTTTTTGATAAGCAACGCATCGGCACGTCCGTGCGTAACACGAGCACACTATGAAACTGAAGCACACCGTCATCGCCCTGTCCCTGATGCAGGCGTTCGCCCTGCACGCACACGCCCAGAGTACCAATGAGTCCATGCCCGAAATCGTCGTTACGGCCAGCAAATGGGCCGTGACCGACCGCGCCAGCGTCGGTGGCTTTGGTGAAACGCCGCTGATGCAAACGCCGTTTTCGGTGGTGGCAATTGGGCGCGAGCAGATGGCCGACCTGGGGATCCGCAGCACGACGGACGCAATGCAATACGATGCGAGCGTGAGCGATTCGTACAATGCCGTGGGCTACGCTGAGATGTTTTCGATCCGCGGCTTCATGCTGTCGAACGCCAGCAGCTACCGCAAGGACGGCATTGCCATCTCGGGCGACGCCCAGATCCCGCTCGAGAACAAGGAAAGGATCGAGATCCTCAAGGGTCTGGCCGGCCTGCAGGCAGGCGTGACCACGCCAGGTGGCCTGATTAATTACGCGGTCAAGCGTCCGACCAATACGCCACTACGTTCGGTCACGCTGGAAGCGCGCGAGCGCGGCACCGTGTACGGCGCCATGGACCTGGGCGGCCGCATGGACGACCGCCGCTTCGGCTACCGCTTCAATGCCGCTGCCGAAAACCTGCGTTCTTATGTCAAGGGCGCGGACGGCGAACGCCAGTTCGTCTCGGGTGCACTGGACTGGCAGATTTCGCCGCAGGCGCTGGTGCAGCTCGACATGGACTACCAGCACAAATCGCAAATCACGGCACCCGGCTACCAGCTGATTCGCGGCGTTGAACTCCCCACCGGCGTATCGCGCACCATGCTGCTGAACGCGCAGCCGTGGACCAAGCCGGTGGAAACCTGGACCAGCAATATCGGCCTGCGCTTCGAATACAGCCTCAATGACGACTGGCGCGCCACCCTCGCGGCCAACAAGCACAACTTCAAGCGCGACGACTACACCGCCTTCCCTTACGGCTGCAGCAACGAGGGTGACGGCTTCTATCCGGGCTTCTGCTCGAATGGCGACTACGACGTGTACGACTACCAGAGCGTGGGTGAGCGCAAGAACCCATTTGGCACCCAGGCACTGTTGAACGGCAAGTTTGCCACCGGAAGCGTCAAACACGAGCTGACACTGGGCCTGACCGAGCAGACGCGCAGCGACTACTTCGGTGACTACGTCTACGATTACGCTGGTTCCAGCAACATCTACAAGAATGTCATCGTGCCGCCTGCGCCAAACAATCCGTCGACTGGCCCGATTCTGGAACAGCGCCATGACCGTGAGCGTGCCCTGATCGTGCAGGACATTTTGACCTTGTCGCCGGAATTCAAACTGCATGCTGGTGTACGCCAGGTGCAGATCAAGCGCGATGTTCTTGGTGTGGAAGCACTCGACACCAGCTTCACGCTGCCAAGCGCTTCGCTGGTGTACACACCGACGGCCGACTGGATGGTGTACGCCACAGCGACACACGGCATGGAACACGGCGGCGAAGCGCCTAAAAAGACCGAGAATCAGTTTGAGGTACTGGCGCCCAGCCGATCGAAAGAAATCGAAATTGGCGTCAAAGGCATCGTCAACAACAGCATGACGGTCTCGGGCTCGCTGTTCCAGATCAAGAAGGGACTCGAGTACATCAACGCGGCAAACTACTTCGTCCGTTCGGGCGAACAGACCCACCGCGGCATTGAACTGGGCGCGCAAGGCAATGCAACGACCAATCTGAAGTACAACCTGTCGCTGCTGGCCCTGCACATGCAGCAGCAAGGCACGGGCAATGCGGATGTCGACGGCAAGCGCACCACGAATGTACCAGCGTTCAAATCCACCGCCGCGCTGGAGTACGCAGTACCGTCAGTGGCGGGCCTGAAATTCAACGGGGCCTGGCATTACAGCGGCAAGAAAGCCTTCGACGTGCAGAATGCGACCTTCGTGCCGGGCTACCATCTGTTTGACCTGGGCGGTGCCTACGCGATGCATATGGGCGGCTTGAAGACCATCATCCGCGCGACGGTTGACAACGTGACCGACAAGTTCTACTGGCGCGATGTAACTCCGGAAGTGGGCGGTTACCTGTTCCCGGGCGCCCCGCGCACGTTCCGCGTATCGGCGCAGTTCGACTTTTAAACGGGATTGATGTAGCGGACGGCCTGCAGCATGCGCTGCGGCAGGCTGCCCGTGACCAGCAAATAAGGTATATCGCGCTCGACCAGCATCTGCAGCACTTGCTCGTGAATGGTCTGGCGCACTTCTTCCGATTCGCGCTGCAGACCGTCCGCTTCCCACGGACTGTCGGGCGCGGTCACCAAGGTAAATGCATAGTCGTGGCGGCGCTCAAGCAGTGCCAGCTGCGCATCCACCCTGCCCCAGTACCAACGGCTGTACAGTGCCGTCATGAGCGGTGTTGTGTCGCAGAACAGAAAGCGCGAGGCCTTCGCCGCTGCTTCATCTTCGCGCGTCATTTGCGTACGCGCGATCGGATACTGGTCGCTCTCCTCGGGCACGCGGCCGCGGGTGTCCACAAACTCACGTAAGTATTCCGGGACCCAGACTGTCTCATAGTGGCTTGCCAGGGCGGCAGCCAGGGTTGATTTGCCGGACGATTCGGCGCCCAGGATGGCGATGCGCAGAGGCTGATTCATGCGTGTTTGCTTCCGGCGGCGCGATACCAGGTGACCCATCCCATGACTGCCATGATGACGAAGATGCCGTACAGGACCGCGGTCAGGTGCAAGCCTTTGTACATGTACAGACCCACATAGAGAATGTCGACCACGATCCAGACGATCCAGTTTTCCACTTTTTTACGCGACAGCAGGACTTGGCCGAGCAGGCTGCCGGCTGTGAGGAAACCGTCGGTATTGGGTACGTCGGTGTTGGTGAATTTTGCCAGGAACCAGGCAAGAAGCGCGAAGGCTGCGAGCCAGGCTGCGATGCCCCAGGCCCAGCCCTTTGCTGAGGAAGCGGTGACCGGCAGTGGCGCGTGATCGACGCCGCCACGCAGCCATTGGTACCAGCCCCACACGGAGACCGAGATGAAGACGAATTGCAGACCCATGTCGCCGTACAGGCGTGCGTCGTAGAAGACCACGGCGTAGGTGGCTGATGAGGCGATTGAGAACAGCCAGGCCCAGTGGAGCTGGCGGATGTTCAGGGCGACCGTGATGACTGCGAGGATGAAGGAGATCAGCTCGAGGTAGGTGGTGGTGATGCCGATCAGGGTGATGGGGTCGTTCATGAGTTACAGATACCGGTGATGTGGAATGGGTCCCCGCCTGCGCGAGGACGATGTAAGTGGCTGCACATCGTCCTCGCGGAGGCGGGGACCCATACCATTTTTGAGTCGCCGCGAAAGACTTACTTGCGCGGATACTTGATAGTCATTTCCTTGAGCAGGTTGTCGGCATGGTCAACCTCTTTCATCACCCACAGCATGTAGCGAATATCCACGTGAATGGCGCGGGTGATGGCGCTGTCGAAGTACCAGTCCTTGGTCACCGATTCATAGGTCGAATCGAAATTCAGACCAATCAGTTCGCCACGCTTGTTCATGACCGCGGAACCAGAATTGCCGCCCGTGGTATCGGCACTGGACAGGAAGTTGACCGGCACCGTGCCCAGAACAGGATCCTTGAATACACCGTAGCGCTTCTCGTTGACCGCATCAATCAGTGCTTTGGGCGCGATGAATGGTTCTACGCCCGTGTGCTTTTCCCGAATGCCCTGCACCGTCGTGAACGGACCTTTGACGATGCCGTCGCGCGGCGAGTACGGTGCGACGGTGCCGTAGGTCACACGCAAGGTCGAATTGGCATCCGGGTAAACCGGTTTGCCTTGCGACTTCTTGAAAGCGATCACGGACGACATGTATTGCGGGATCACGCGTTCCAGATTGCCGTCAATTTCCTTGCGGCGGTCTTCCAGCGCCTTGGTGGTGTCGTAGGTTTTGACGGCCAGCGCAATGAAGGCGTCATCCGAGCTGGCAAAGGCGGCGGCATCCTTTCCGATCCATGCAAGTCGCTTGGCGGTGTCGCCCAGTTGCGACTGGCGATACATGGCAGCGACTGCGTCAGGCGCTGGCAGCAGCGCGTCCAGACCGGCCGGATGCGTCTTCGCTGGCAG
This sequence comes from Massilia sp. CF038, assembly GCF_900129765.1. Taxonomy (GTDB): domain Bacteria; phylum Pseudomonadota; class Gammaproteobacteria; order Burkholderiales; family Burkholderiaceae_D; genus Telluria_A. Next base: position 1,176,641 of record NZ_FQWU01000001.1, on the reverse strand, counting down.
CTTGCTGTAACGCTGCAAGGCGGCGCCAAAGCGCGCCTCGTCCACGCTGCCCACGTAGGACTGCTCCAGGCGATTCATGCGCGCCTTGATGAAGGATTGATCGCGTTCCTGATAGCCAGCCTCGCGCTTCTCGTTAGGCTTGGCGCTTTCCAGGGCCAGGCGATAGAGCGTGCGGGCGCTGCGGAACAAGTCGCTGGTGGATGCGACCGACCAGGCGAATTCCTCTTCCTGCAAGGCCATATCGGCTGCGATCAACGCGTCCAGTTCGGACAGCAGCGTGGGCGATACGCCGGCCTGCTTCGCGTACCAGGCGCGGAACTCGGCATCCTGCACATCCTTGATGGCAGCAATGTCGACGCGGGCGAAGCCATCGAGCAGACCCTGCGTTTTCTTGAGCACGTTGTTGGCCGACTTGACCACACTGGCGTAGCGCACTTCATTGCCGGCATTGCCCTTGGTGGCGGCGGCGATGGTACCGTTGTCGGCCTTGATTTCAGCCACACGCGCCGGGAAATTGACGTCGCGGGCAAAGCGGATTTCAGCAGGCAGCTTGTAGCGGCTGGTGCGGCCAGGGTAGCCGGCCAGCAGAATCGGATCGCCATTTTTCAAGCCTTCGGCCGATACCACCAGGAAGTCCCTGGACTTGTAAGGCACGTTGTCGGGCGACGGGTCGGCCGGGCGTCCGTCCTTGCCGACGTAGGCGCGCAGGAAGGAGAAATCGCCAGTCTGGCGCGGCCACTCGAAGTTGTCGACCTCGCCGCCGTATTCGCCGATCTTGTCCGAAGGCGCGTAGACCATGCGCACGTCGCGGATCATCAGCTGGCGAATGCGGTAGTACTCCAGGCCACGGTGGAAGCTCGGCACCGAGCAGCGGTAGTTCTTGTCGGTCTCGCATTCGGCAGTGAGTGCCTTGATGCGCGACTGGACTTCGTCGTAGCGCGCGCGGCCCGACATGGTGGCCGGCAGATCCTTGAGCACACGTTCGGTCACGTTTTCGACCTTGTCGGTCACGTACACACGTAGGTTGGGACCACCCGGGAGCTCTTCAGCGCGCGTCTTGGCCAGGAAGCCGTTGGCGATGTAATTTTTTTCCGCCGTCGAATTGCGCTGCACGGCATCGTAGCCGCAGTGGTGGTTCGTGACGATCAAGCCATCACCGGACACGAAGGATGCCGAGCAGTTGCCGGTCGAAACAATCGCGCTCATCGGGTGCTTGCTCAGGTCAGCCAGCTTTTCGGCGGGAATCGTGATCCCGACTTTTTTCAATTCTTTTTTCAGTTGCGGCAGCTGGTGTGGCTGCCACTGGCCTTCGTCAGCGTTCGCGGTAGCGAAGACGCCCAGCAAGGCGACGGGCAATGCGATGGATTTCAACAAGATATACCCCGGTAAAATAAATGCAAGCGGGCAGTATATCTGAAGCCAGTGTCCGGAAACGGACACCCATGGGCGCAGACGGGCATTATTTCGTGGTAAACACGCGGTTGTGCCCTGTTTTCAGGCCTGGCACGGCACTTGCTGTAAGGCTGACATGGACACCAATATCAGCCCCCTCACCCACGCGCGCCGCCGCCGCACGCGCTTGATCATCACAGCCGCCGTCCTGGCAGCCATTGCCAGCAGCGCCTGGGCGCTCAATCATGTACTGCGCCCAAGTATCAAGGCAGCTGACGTCCGGATCAGCACCGTGCGCCAGGGCGGGATTGCGAACGCAATCAATGCGGCGGGCGTTGTGATTCCGATGCACGAAGAAATGGTATCGAGCCCGATCCAGAGCCGTGTTGCAAAGGTGCACGCCAAGCCAGGTCAGCGCGTTGCTGCCGGCGAAGTCCTGCTTGAACTCGATGGCCACACTATTCAACTGGCGCTGGACAGCTTGCGCGAGCAGCTGGCACAGCAGGAAAACCGGATCGCGGGCCTGACGCTGGAGCTGGATCAAAAGCGCAAGCAAATTGCCAGCAGCATCGAGCTGCTGGAACTGGACCTACAAAGCGCGCGCGTGAAGAAGGAACGCTACACCACCCTGCGCAAGGCAGGCGGTGTCTCCGGCGAAGACATGCTGACCGCCGAACTGAACGTGAGCCGGGTTGAAATCCAGCTGCGTCAGCAAAAAGAATTGATCGAAGACTCGCGGCGCAGCACCAACACCAGCATCGAAGGTGCGCGGCTGCAGAAAAGCATTTTGCAAAAGCAGATCGAACAGCAGCAGAACGTGCTGGCACGCACCCGCGTCAGCGCCCCATTTGCCGGCACCGTGACCATGTTGCTGGAAGACGAAGGCGCCAGCGTGCAGATGGGGCAGCTGGTGGCGCGCGTGTCGGAGCCGGACAATTACAAGGTTGAAGCTACGCTGTCGGACTTTCATGCGCGCGCGCTCAGCCCGGGTCAGGCCGTGCGCGTGGAGCAGGATAAAGATGTGCTCAGCGGGCGCGTGCAAACCATTCTGCCTGAAATCCAGAACGGCACCGTCAAGCTACTGGTGTCGCTGGACCAGCCGCACCACCCCAACCTGCGCAACAAAATGCGGGTGGACGTGAGCATCATTACCGGCGAAAAGCCGCGCGCGCTGATCGCCGATACCGGCCCCGGCATCAACGGCAAGGGCCGCCAGGCAGTCTGGGTGGTACGCGATGGCGTCGCCCGCAAGACAGAACTGGAGATCGGCGCCGGCGACGGCAAGGTGGTTGAAATCGTCAGCGGCGCCAGCCTGGGGGCGCAGCTGATCGTCTCCGACAGCAAGAGCTTCAAAGAACACGACACTATTCGCATTAGCAATTAACGCCAACCTGAGAGACACACCGTGATCAAACTCGAAAAAGTCAGCAAGACCTATCAGACCGACAAAGTTGAAACCCTGGCCGTGAAGGACATCGACCTGCACGTGAGAAAAGGCGAATTCGTTTGCATGATGGGCCCCAGTGGCTGCGGCAAAAGTACCCTGCTCAACCTGATCGGCCTGCTGGACCGGCCCGGCAGCGGCACCGTCCATGTCGACGGCATTCCCGTCAAGGCCTACAAGGACAAGCAGGTCGCGCAGATGCGCAACAGCACCTTCGGCTTCATCTTCCAGAGCTTTCACCTGATTAATGACTTGCGCGTGATCGACAATGTGGAGCTGCCGCTCTTGTACCGCAGCATGAACGGCAGCGAACGGCGTGCGCTGGCGCGGGCGGCGCTGGAAAAGGTGGGCCTGGGCGCGCGCATGGAACACTATCCGAATCAATTGTCCGGCGGTCAGCAGCAGCGTGTGGCCATTGCCCGTGCCATCGTCGGCCGCCCGCAAGTGTTGCTGGCCGACGAACCGACGGGCAACCTGGACAGCAAAATGGGCGCCGAAATCATGGAGATCCTGAAAAAACTCAACGAGGAAGGCACCACCATCGTCATGGTGACCCACGATGAGCAGGAAGCGCGGCAGGTCGGGCGCATTGTGCGCGTGTTCGATGGCCAGCTGGTCGCCTAGGAGAGGTCATGTTCAGAAACTATCTGCTCACCGCATGGAAGGTCTTCATGCGCCGCAAACTGTTCACGGCCATTAATCTGCTGTGCATCGTGCTTACGCTGGTCGTGCTGATGGTCGTCACGGCGCTGGTGCAGAACGCCTTTTATCCGACCGGGGTGGAAGGCAAGAGCGAGCGCTTCCTGCAAGTGATGGTGATGCGTACCGAATCGGACGATGCCAGCTCAATCAGCACCAGTCCCCTTGGCTACAAGGTGGTCGAAAAATACCTCAAGCCCATGAAATCGGTGGAACTGGTGGGTGTTACCAGCGGCCCCAGCACCGTGTCGGTCTATCAGGAGGGCCGCGTAACCGAGCTCGAAATGCGGCGTACGGACGCCAACTACTGGAAAATTCTCGACTTCACTGTGCTGGAAGGACGCCTGCCCAATGCCGAGGACGATGCCCAGGGCCGCTTTGTGGCGGTCATCAACCGCGCATCCGCCCTGAAGCTGTTCGGCCAGGTGGCGGCGGTGGGCAAGAGCGTCAGAGTCAGCGGACAGCAATTTTCCATCATCGGCGTGGTGGAAAACGAAATGCAAATTAACGCGTATGCGGATTTGTGGGCGCCAATCAGCACCTACCCGTCCTCATCGTACAGGCAGGAATACTTTGGCGACTTCATTGCCTTGCTGCTGGCGCGTTCCTCTGCGGACCTGCCGATGGTCCGCAAGGATGTGGAGGCAATTGCCAGCGGCGCCGACTTCGGCGACAAGAAGCAATACAGCAAAATCAATTTCTGGGCGGATAGCAAGATCGATGCCCTTGCGCGCCAGACCATCGGCCACGGTGACAGGGCCGATTCCGGCGCTGGCACCATGATCGCCGTGCTGCTATGCCTGATGTTTCTGTTCATGCTGTTGCCGGCCCTGAATCTGGTCAACTTGAACAGCGGCCGGATCCTGGAACGCAGTTCCGAAATCGGCGTGCGCAAGGCGTTCGGTGCGACCAGCGCCCATCTAGTCGGTCAGTTGCTGGTTGAGAACGTGCTGCTATGCTTGGCCGGCGGCCTGATCAGCATGGCAGGCGCCGCCCTGGTGCTGCAAGCACTGGAATCGTCCGACCTGATTCCTTACCTTAAGGTGCACCTGAATTTTGCCATCCTCGGCTATGGCTTGCTGATGACACTGTTCTTCGGTCTGCTGTCGGGCGTGTTACCCGCCTGGAAAATGTCGCGCCTTGATCCGATTCACGCCCTGAAGGGAGCTGTCTGATGTTCCGCCATTTGTTTTTGCTGATCTGGAAGCGCAAGAGCCGCAACCTGATGCTCAGCCTTGAAATCCTGCTTGCGTTTATCGTGGTGTTTGCCATTGCCGGGTTTGCCGTACGCAGCAACGAGCTGTACCACCTGCCAACGGGCTTCGCCATCGACGATGTCTGGTCTGTGCGTATTGGCAATTTACCGCAAGAGGGCAAGAACCTCACGCCCGAGGTGTACGAGCAGTTTAAACGCGGGCTTGCCGCCGTTCCCGGTGTCGACAAAGTGGCTTTTGCCAGCACCACGCCATACCTGTCGCGCACCTGGAGCAGTAATTTCAGCGATCCCGTCAGCAAACGCGAAATCCTCGCCCAAGTGATTGAAATGGATGACGATGCCTTGCCGCTGATGGGCGTGACGCCGATTCAGGGGCGCTTGTTCGAGCGGGCCGACGACGGCGCAGCCGCCGTGCCAGTCGTGATCAACGAGCGTACGGCACGTGACATTTTCGGTACCGCCCCTGCCCTGGGCAAAATCGTGGACCATCATATGGGGGTGGGCATAGCCAACCAGCCGATGCGCATTGTGGGCATCATTGACGACTACCGCAGCAAGGGGGAGTTTGCGGCGCCGGTGAACATGATCATCACCCGCAGTGTGCCCAGCACGGAAGATGGTGGCATGCAATCGTTGCTGATCAAAGTGCGCCCGGGTACCACGCGCGCCTTTGAAGAAACCTTGTCGCGCCAGCTGAAGCTGCTCAACAATACCTGGAGCTACGAAATCGCCCCCTTATCGGTGCGCCGGGCCGACGCCATGAAAAACCAGATCACACCGCTGATCGTGCTGTCCGTGATCGCGCTGTTCCTGCTGCTGATGGTTGCCTTTGGTCTGTTTGGCGTGTTGTGGCAAAACACTACAATGCGCATTCCGGAACTGGGCTTGCGGCGTGCGGTTGGCGCCAGCGCGGCCAACATCTATCGTCAGATCATCGCCGAGCAAGCCTTGCTGAGCACGGGCGCCATGTTGATTGGGCTACTGCTGCTGGTACAGATACCGCTGACGGGTGTACTGGGCGAACACTTGAACTGGCGGGTCTTTATCACGGCTGCGGCACTGTCAATGGCCTTGATCTATCTGCTATCCTTGCTCTGCTCGGTGTACCCGGGTTGGCGCGCAAGCCGCCTGAGCCCGACCGAAGCGCTGCATTACGAATAGCAAAGAGACGATGGAATCACAGAAGCAACGCATTTTGATCGTCGATGACGATAGCGCCGTCCAGGTCTCGCTGGCCCTCCTGCTCAAGCAAGCGGGCTACGAGGCGCTCAGCTGCGACGGCCCGGCCGCCGCACTGGCCCTGCTGACAACCGAGCATATCGATCTGGTACTGCAGGACATGAATTTCTCGCTGCAAACCAGTGGCGAGGAAGGTATGGCGCTGCTGGCAAACATCAAGGACGCCCACCCCGAGCTGCCCGTGCTACTGATGACCGCATGGGGATCGATTGCCCTGGCGGTGCGCGGGGTCAAGGCCGGGGCCGCCAATTTCTTCACCAAGCCTTGGGACAATGCCCAGCTGGCCGGCTTGATCGCCAGCACGCTGGAACTGTCCGCATCATTGACGCCGCAACGCCTGAACCGGCAGGCGCTCGACCGCCAGTTCGATTTTGGCGCCATTGTGGGCGAGCACCCGAAGTTGCTGCGCGTACTGGCCACCATTGGCCAGGTGGCGCGCACCAAGGCACCCGTTCTGATCCTGGGCGAAAGCGGCACCGGCAAGGAACTGATTGCCGATGCCATTCACCAGAACAGCCCGCGCGCCGCACGCCTGCCAGTCAAGATCAATATGGGTGCCATCACGCCCTCCCTGTTCGAGAGCGAAATGTTTGGCCATGTGCGCGGTGCCTTTACTGACGCCAAGTCAGACCGGAAGGGGCATATCGCCAGCGCCCACGAAAGCACCCTCTTCCTCGATGAAATCGGTGAACTCAATCGGGCTGACCAAGTCAAACTGCTGCGCGTGCTACAAGACCAAAGCTATTTGCCCGTGGGCGCCAGCCGCAGCGAGCAGGCAGACATTCGCGTCGTGTCAGCCACCAACCAGGAGTTGGCCGAACTGGTCGCCTCGGGCGACTTCCGCGAAGACTTGTTTTACCGCCTGAACCTGATCACGATCCGGCTGCCGCCCTTGCGCGAGCGCCGCAGCGATATCGCGCTGCTTGCCAACCACATCATCACCGGAGTGGCGTCCCATTACGGGCTTGCCCCGGTCACGCTCACGCCGCAGGCGCTGGAATGGCTCAGTGCCCAGCCCTGGCCGGGCAACATCCGCCAGCTCAAGCAAACGCTGGAGCGGACCGTGCTGCTGGCCGGTAAATCGGTGCTGAGCCAGGCCGACTTTGTCGGAGCGGAACAGCATGACGACAATGGCGGCCAGGCCCGCCTAGGCGTGGACGGCATGACGCTCGAACAAGTTGAGCGGCGCATGATCGAACAAGCGCTGGACCAGCATCGCGGCAATATTTCGCGCGTTGCCCAGGCGCTGGGCCTGTCGCGCACTGCACTGTACCGGCGGCTGGAGCGGCATGGCCTCGGTGGCGGGTCCGAGGAATGACGCTGCGCTGGCGCCTTGGCGCCTATCTGGTGGCGCTGCACCTGGCCTTGTTTGGTGTGACGATTTATCTGTTTCGCCAAAACTTTGCACTGTTCCTCGGCATCGAACTGGCCTTGCTGGCGAGCCTGGCGTGCGGTATCTTTCTTGTGCGCGGCGCGCTGCGGCCGCTGGAATATACGGCGCGCTTTCGCGACTTGCTGGAAGACGAGGACTATGCGGCGCGTCTGGTCGATTCCAAGTTGCCTGAACTGGACGAACTGGTTCGTCTGTTCAATACCATGCTCTCGACGCTGTACCAGGAACGTCTGGCCCTGGGCGAGCAGCGCGGCTTTTTGGACAGCTTGCTGGAAGCCACGCCCAGCGCTGTGGTCGTGTTCGACTACGACGGCCACATCAGCCTGATGAATGCCAGCGCCCATGCGCTGCTGGGCCTGGTGGATGCCAGGGGCAAACCACTCAGCCATTGGGGCAATGCCGGTCTGCTGCCCCAGCTAAACGCGTTGCCGCTGGGCGAAAGCAGACTGCTGACCGACGGCGAAGGCCGCCGCTACCGGGCCCAGCGTGGGCAATTCCATGACCGCGGCTTTGCTCGCCACTTCCTGCTGGTGGACGAACTGACGGCGGAACTGGAAAGCTCCGAGCGCGCCACCTACGACAAGCTGATCCGCGTGCTGGCGCATGAAGTCAACAATACCGTGGCGGCAACCGGCTCGGTGCTGGACTCGCTGCTGTTTTACCAATCCCAGCTTACCGAACGCGACGGTGCCGACTTCAGCACGGCCATTGTGGCAGTCAAGCGGCGCAACATCAGCCTGGGTGAATTTATCGAACGATTCACGCGCGTGATCAAGATGCCGCAGCCGGAATTGCGGCCCGCATCGGTGGCCGCGATGATGGACGACATCCTCTGGCTCAACCGCGAGCAATGCAAGCGCCTTGGCATTGAGATTGCCTGGCAACAGCGCGACGAGGTGCCCCTGCAGCGCTTTGACAGCCACTTGATGGAGCAAGCCTTGCTCAACATCGTGAAGAACGCGGTCGAGGCGGTGGAAGCGAGCCAGGCCGAGGGTGCCGCAGGCGGGTACATTCACTTTTCGCTGGCCCGGCAAGGCGACCAGGTCCGGCTGGCAATCACCGACTCCGGCAACCGCCTGGGCGAACTACCGGCGCGCCAGTTGTTCACCCCTTTTGTCAGCACAAAAAAGGGCGGCCAGGGCATCGGCCTGATGTTCGTGCGCGAGGTGTTGATGCGGCATGCATTTCCTTACCGCCTGGCTGCGACGGGCGCGGGCGAAACACAATTCGAAATCTTTTTCACGGGGACAAAACGAGTGTAGACTCTTCGCAAGTTGCATGGAGGAACTCGAATGGCACGCTTCAAGGCCCTGTTATCCCGCTTCGCAGGCGGACATGTTCTGGTCGCCAGTCTGGCTCTGGCGCCGTTGGCACCGGCGCAGGCCGCCGACAAGCTGACGCTGTGCTTCGAAAACCGTGAAGTGCTGCCCTGGCGCAGTCTGGACTTGCACGGCCTGAACTTCGACCTTCTCAAGCGGGTGGAAACGAGCGTGGGCCTGAAGTTTCGCTATGTGCCCCTGCCATGGAAACGTTGCCTGGCCAAGTTGCAGGCAAACGAGGTGGACGGCGCCTTCAGCGTCAGTTTCAGTCCGGACCGGCTGGCCTTCGGCGTCTTTCCGGGAGTCGGGCAGCCCGATCCGCAACAGCGCATGCACATGGCGCGCTATTACCTGATGCGCAAAAAAGGCAGCAACATCGACTGGGACGGCACGCGCTTTGACCATGTCGATGGCAAGATCGGCTTTCAGCTCGGCTACTCGGTGGGTGACATGCTGCGTGCGCAACAGGTCCCGGTTGACGAGAGCAAGGACAGCAGCGACAGCGTGGCGCGCAAGCTCATTACCGGCCGCCTGGCAGGCGCGGCGGTGTTCGACAGTGAAGCAGCGGGCATGATGGCCGGCCCGTTTGCCGCTGAGCTGGAGATGCTGCCCAAGCCCTTGCTGGAAAAGCCCTACTTCCTCATTCTTTCCCAACGGCTCGTGCGAGCGAACCCGGCTCTGGCACAGCGCATCGGCAAGGCCGTGGAAGAAGCACGCAACAGCCGCGACTACGGCAAGCTGGTGCAGCAGGCCGGCGCCGAGAACGCGCGCTGATCAGCCCTTGGCCGCGGCGCGCGACTTGCGCTTTTTCGGCGCCAGCATGGTGCCGGTGCAGGAAGGCGCGCCGCAGCGGCATTCAAACAGTTTTTTAACGGCTGGCGTGTGGCGCTCTTCGTAAATGAGGGCGTAGTTGTAATTGAGCTCTTCGCCCGCCTCGATATCTTGCAGCGCATAGATGAAAACGCGGCCCTCTTCCTCGTAGGCTTCGCAGTTCGGCTCGCAGGCGTGGTTGATGAAGCGGGCGTCGTTGCCGCCGCTGCCACCGTCGATCACATTGCCGTCGGCCAGAGAAAAGAAGAAGGTGTGGTTGACCGGACCGCCGCCCTGCTCCGCCCGAATGGCGGACTCGTCGGACGTGATGTGTTCGCCCAGGTATTCGGTGATGCAGTCACCTGCATTGATATGCCGGTTGGCAAACACGCCGTTGCCGTGGATGGCGGACCGGCGCACCTCGAAAGGGACCGGATCGAGGGGGACGGAAGCGGGGGTCGGGGATTTTTTGGTCATGGTGACGCTATTTTACTGAAGCTTGCCATCCTCCGCCTAACGATTGAATCAAAGCGACCGCGGTGGTCTGCCGGTCCGCCTGCAACTGCACCAGCGCGCGCCGTGCCGACAGCGCCGTGGCCTGGGCCTGCACCACTTCGGTGTAACTGACCTGCCCCGCCTTGTAGCGGTTGAGCATTTGCGCTTCCGCCTGGTCTGCGGCCAATGACGCTTGCTGGCGCAAGGCTTGCTGCTGCGCCAGCGTGCGTGTTGCGCTCAGCTGGTTTTCGACATCGCCGAAGGCCGTCAGTACAGTCTGACGGTAGCGCGCCACGGCGGCCTGGTGCTGGGCCTCGGCTCCCGCGACGTTAGCGCGGGTGGCGCCGGCATTGAACAGCGACTGCGCCACGCTGGTGCCCAGCGACCACAGCAAGTTGGAGGCGCTGAACAAGTCGCTCACGCGTCTGCCGCCCGTCCCCACCGAACCGGACAGACCGATGTTGGGATAATAGGCTGAGCGCGCAATACCGATTTGCGCATTGGCCGCTGCCACGCGCCGCTCCGCGGAAGCGATATCGGGCCGGCGCTGCAGCAATACCGACGGTACACCGACAGGAATGTCGGGCACATCGGCCCGCCATTGAGCGGGGGCCAGCGCAAAATCGGCTGGCGCCTTGCCGATCAAGACGGCAATGGCATGCTCAAGCTGGGCGCGCTGGCGCACCAGGCTCAGCTCGTCGACCCGGGCGTTGGCCAGCTGGGTTTCAGCTTGCAGCACATCAGACTTGCCCGCAATGCCGGCGTCAAAACGGTTGCGGGTAATTTGCTGCACCCGCTCGTAACCCTCGATGGTGGTGGCCAGCAAGGCGCGGGCGGCATCTGCCTCGCGCAGCGAGAAGTAATTGACGGCCAGCTCGCCCTGGGCGGACAGGCGCGCCGCCGCCAGATCGGCCTGGCTGGCCGCAGCACTGGCCCCCGCACTACTGACGCCTGCGCGCAGGCGGCCCCAGATATCCGGTTCCCAGCTGGCGCCGATATTGGCGCGATAACTGGTTTCGGCATCGGCATTGCGCCCGCCGGAGCGCTCCCCGCTGGCATTCAATCCCACGCTGGGGAACAGCGAGGCGCGCTGCTCCTGCACCAGGGCGCGCGCCTGAGCGTAGGAGGCGACGGCGGCAGCCACGTTCTGGTTCGATACCTCGACTTGCTCGACCAGTTGATTGAGCAAGGGATCGTTAAACAAGGTCCACCACGGGCCGTGTTCGAGTGTATCGGCGGGGGCCGCAGCGACCCACCCAGCGGCCTCTTTGAAGGCGACAGGTTCGGGTGTGGCCGGTACCTGGTAGGTGGGACCAACGGCGCAGCCCGAAACGACGAGGGCAGCCAGCAATGGGGTCAGTGTCAGAATACGCATGTCAGCTTTCGGGTTAACTGGGTGATACCGCATGGTCGCTGTGGTGACCAAGTTCGCGTTCGGCCGGTCCGCGGCGGCGCAGCTTGTCCATCACCACATACACCACCGGCGTGGTCAGAAGGGTGAGCAGCTGGCTGGCGATCAGGCCACCAATGATGGCCACGCCCAGCGGGCGGCGCAGCTCGGAGCCTTCGCCAAAGCCGATCGCCAGCGGCAAGGCACCCAGCGCGGCGGCCAGGGTGGTCATCAGGATCGGCCGGAAGCGCAGCAGGCAAGCCTCGCGCACTGCTTCCAGCGCGGTCAGGCCGCGCGTGCGTTCAGCTTCAAGTGCAAAGTCGATGATCAGAATTGCGTTTTTCTTGACGATCCCGATTAGCAGGAAGACCCCGATCAAGGCAATGATCGAGAAGTCCATCTTAAACAGCAGCAGCGCCAGCACCGCACCCACTCCTGCCGAAGGCAAGGTCGACAACACCGTAATCGGATGCACCAGGCTTTCATACAGCACGCCAAGCACAATGTAGATGACCACGATGGCAGCGAGAATGAGCAGCGGCTGCTCCTTGTTCGACTCTTCCGCCGCACGCGCCGTGCCCTGGAAGCTGCCGCGCACATTGGTGGGCATCGCGATATCGGCTTCGGCCTGTTTGACAGCAGCCTTGCCGTCGGCCAGGTTGCTGCCTTCGGCCAGGTTGAACGAAATCGTCGTCGCCAGCTCGCCATCCTGGTGATTGACCGAGGTTGGCGTCGCGCTTTCGGCAAAGCGGGCAATCGCCGACAGCGGCACCATGGTGGTGGCCGTGCCGGACAGGGCCTGGCCGCTGGACGGATCGCGCGCGGCCGTCAGATTGGCCGGCGCGGCCTGGGTGGTGGCCCTAGACGGCACGTACACGTCCGACAGCGCCTGCGGCGTTTGCGAGTAGCGCTTGGCCACGCCCATGATGATGCTGTACTGATTGAGCTCATCGTAGATGGTGGCCACCTGGCGCTGGCCGAAGGCGTTGTACAAGGCATTGTCAACGTCGCGCGGGTTGATGCCCAGCCTGGCCGCACTGTCTTTGTCAATCTGGACGAACATCTCGACCCCGTTTTCAGCCTGATCGGTGTCCACATCAACCAGCGGTGCCTGGCGCTTCATGGCGTCAGCCAGCTTGCCGGCCCACAGTTTGAGGTCTTCGCGCTTGTCGCTTTTCAGGGTGTACTGATAGGTGGAATTGGACTGGCGTCCGCCCATACGCAAGTCCTGCACCGGGTTCAGGAACATGGACACGCCCGTCACCTGGGCCAGTTGCGGGCGCAGACGGGCAATCACCGCCTGCCCGCCCACGTCGCGGTCCGCTACCGGTTTCAGATTGATGAACATGAAACCGCCACCGGCGCGCGAACCGCCGGTAAAGCCCACCACCGTGGCCACGGCGGGATCGGCGCGGATGATGTCGACCAGTTGCTTGAGCTTTTCCTGCATGGCCTGGAACGAGATGCTCTGGTCGGCGCGGATGCCGCCATTGATCTGGCCCGTATCCTGCTGCGGGAAGAAGCCCTTGGGCGCGGCGGCAAACAGGTACACATTCAGGCCGATCACAAAGAAGAAAATCACCATGACCAGGGCCACACTGCCCAGCGCCCAGTCCAGCGAATGTTCATAGGTTTTGTGGATCCAGTCAAAGCCCCGCTCGGCCCAGCGCGACAGGCGGCCCGGTGCGCGCTCGGGCGTGGTGCCGGGTTTCAGCAGCCAGGCGCACATCATGGGCGTGGTGGTCAGCGAAATGACCAGCGAGATCATGACCGCCGCCGACAGCGTGACCGCAAATTCGCGGAACAGGCGGCCCACCTGGCCGCCCATGAACAGCAGCGGGATGAACACTGCCACCAGCGACAGACTGATCGACAGCACCGTAAAGCCCACTTCGCGCGCGCCCAGCAGGGCGGCCTGCATGCGGTCCATTCCCTGCTCGATGTGGCGGGCGGTGTTTTCGAGTACCACGATGGCGTCGTCCACCACAAAGCCGGTGGCCACCGTGAGCGCCATGAGCGACAGGTTGTTCAGGCTAAAGCCCAGCATGTACATGACGCCGAAGGTCCCCAGCAGCGACACCACCGTGGCCACGGTGGGAATGATGGTCGCGCGCACACTGCGCAGGAACACGCTGACCACCAGCACCACCAGCAGGATCGAGATCATCAGCGTGAACTCGATTTCGTGCAGCGAAGAGCGGATTGAATTGGTGCTGTCGGAAGCCACTTCCAGCTTGATATCCTTGGGCAGTTGCGCCTGCAGTGAAGGAATCAGCGCGCGCACGCCGTCCACCGTTTCGATCACGTTGGCACCGGGCTGGCGCGTGACCAGTACCACAATCGCGGGGGCGCCGTTGAACAAGCCCAGGGTATTGATGTTTTCGACGCCGTCAATCACTTCGGCCACGTCGTCCAGGCGCACGCCGGCGCCGTTGCGCCAGGCGACAATCAGCCCGCGATAATCAGCTGCGCTGCGCCCGGCGCTGGTGCCTGCCGCCTGCGAGTAAATTTGCAGACGCATCCCATTGCCTTCGATCGCACCCTTGGGACGGTTGGCGTTGGTGGCCTGAATCGCCGCGCGTACATCTTCGGTCGACACGCCATAGCGGTTCAGCGCATATGGCAGCAGCTCGATCCGGACCGCGGGGAGCGAGCCGCCGCCAATTTCCACGTCGCCCACGCCCTTGACCTGGGCCAGCTTCTGCTGCACCAGGTTGGACACCGATTCGTAAATCTGGCCGGGCGACTTGGTGGGCGACGTCAGCGCCAGAATGATGATAGGCGCGTCCGAAGGATTGGCCTTGCGGTAGGTCGGATTGCTCTTGAGCGTGGCCGGCAAGTCGCTGCGGGCGGCGCTGATGGCGGCCTGCACTTCGCGTGCGGCCGAGTCGATCTTGCGGTTCAAATCGAACTGCAGGCTGACCCGGGTCGAGCCGCTGCCGCTATTCGAGGTCATTTCATTGACACCCGAAATGACGCCCAGGCGCCGCTCCAGCGGCGTGGCCACGCTGGTGGCCATGGTGTCCGGGCTGGCGCCAGGCAGCGAGGCGCTTACCGAGATGGTCGGAAAATCCACCTGCGGCAGGGGCGATACCGGCAGCACGAAAAAGGCACCAATGCCAGCGAGGGCAATGCCCAAGGTCAGCAGCACGGTGGCGATCGGGCGCCGGACAAAGGGTTCGGACAGATTCACTTGGCCACCCCGAGCGGCGCGTCATCGCTGCGTCGGCCCCAGCGCCGCGCCAGCCGGTCAAAGCCCAGATAGATCACGGGTGTTGTGAACAAGGTCAGCAACTGGCTGACGATCAAGCCGCCAAAAATCGCCAGGCCGAGCGGACGGCGCAACTCGGCGCCTTCGCCAAAGCCGAGCATCAGCGGCACGGCGGCAAACAAGGCGGCCAGCGTCGTCATTAGAATCGGACGGAAACGCAGCAACGCTGCTTGCTGAATGGCTTCGCGCGGGCCCATGCCCTGCTCGCGCTCCGCTTCGATGGCAAAGTCGATCATCATGATCGCGTTCTTCTTGACGATGCCGATCAGGAGAATGATGCCAATGATGCCGATTACACCCAGATCCTGGCCGCTGATCATCAGCGCCAGCAAGGCCCCTACCCCGGCCGAAGGCAGCGTCGACAGAATCGTGAGCGGATGAATGTAGCTCTCGTACAGCACGCCAAGCACGATGTACACGCACACCACCGCGGCCAGAATCAGCCACAGCTGATTTGACAGCGAATTTTCGTAGGCGCCGGCTGCGCCCAGGAAGCTCATGCTGACGGACGCGGGCATGCCAATGGCTTTGGCGGCAGCGCGAATGGCGTCCACCGACTGGCCCAGGGCAACACCGGGCGCAGTGTCAAAGCCGATGGTGGTGGCCGGATACTGCGCCACGTGCGTAATTTGCAGCGGCGCGTCCTGCTCCACCACCTGAGCCACGGCGGCTAGCGGCGTGGTTTTGCCGGAACCGGTTTTCAGGGGCAGCTGGCCCAGCGCAGCCACCGACATGGCCTCGTCGCGCTGCGCTTCCAGAATCACGCGGTACTGGTTGGTTTCGGTGAAAATGGTCGAGACAATGCGCTGGCCATAAGCGCTGTAGAGCGCATCGTCAATCGACGCCGCCGTGACGGACAGGCGCGAGGCGCTGTCGCGGTCGATGCTGACCATGGCTGCCGCGCCCACGGCACCAGCATCGGTGACCACGTTGCGCACCTGCTTTTCCGATTGCAGCTGCTTGACCAGCTTGAGCGCCCATTCGGTGACGGTGGCGTTGTCGGCCCCTTCGATTGACACGCGGTACTGGGTTGGCCCGGACTCCGCATCAATGGTGAGATCCTGGGTTGGCTGCAGGTAGAGCGTGACGCCGGCAATATCGGCCACGCGGCGGCGCAACCGGTTCATGGTGTCTTCCTGGCTGCCGGAACGCTTTTCCTTCAGGTTGATCAGCATGCGGCCTGTGTGCAGCATCATGTTGTTGGCCGCGTCCACGCCCACGTTGGAGCTGAGGGAGGCGACATCCGGATCGGCCAGGATGGCGCGTGCAGCCTGCTGCTGCAGTTCGGCCATGCGATCGTAGGAAATCGCCTGCCGCATTTCCACCCGCGCCTGCAGCTGGCCCGTATCCTGGGTCGGGAACAAGCCTTTGGGAATCCACACATACAGCAGCGCGGTCAGGATCAGGGTTGCCAGCGCGACCAGCAGCGTCAAGCCCTGGCGCGCCAGCACCCAGTCCAGCGCATGGTCGTAGTGGCCGATCACCCGGTCGAAGAAGGCCTGGGTGCGCTGTGCCAGTGCGCCAGGGTGCTCGTCTTCGTGGCTGCGCAGCCAGCGTGCCGACATCATCGGCACGAGCGTAAGCGAGACCACCGCGGAAATCAGGATCGTGATCGAAAGCGTGATCGCAAACTCGCGGAACAGGCGCCCCACCACGTCGCCCATGAACAGCAGCGGAATCAGCACCGCAATCAGCGAGACCGTGAGCGAGATGATGGTAAAGCCGATCTGGCTAGCGCCCTTGAGCGCAGCGTCCATGGGCTTCTCGCCCTTTTCGATGTAGCGCGCGATGTTTTCGATCATGACGATCGCATCGTCGACCACGAAGCCGGTTGCAATCGTCAGCGCCATCAGGCTCAGGTTATTCAAGCTGTAGCCCAGCAGGTACATGGCGCCACAGGTACCGATCAGGGAGATGGGCACGGCCAGGCTGGCAATCACGGTAGCGCGAATGCTGTGCAGGAAAGCGAAAATCACCAGCACCACCAGCGCCACCGCCAGCAGCAACTCGATCTCCACGTGCATGACAGAGGCGCGAATGCCGGTGGTACGGTCGGACAGCACATCGAGCTTGACCGAGGCCGGCAAGCCTTCGGCCAGTTCGGGCAGCTGCTTCTTGATGGCGTCGACTGTGGCGATCACGTTGGCGCCGGGCTGGCGCTGCACGTTCAGGATGATGGCGGGCTTCATATTGGCCCAGGCGCCCAGCTTGACGTTTTCCGCGCTGTCGACCACTTTGGCCACGTCCTTCAGGCGCACGGCCGCGTCGTTGCGGTAAGCGACGATCAGGTTTTCGTATTCGGGCACCGTCATCAGCTGGTCGTTGGCATTGATGGCGTAGGAACGCGCGGGGCCGTCAAAGTTACCCTTGGCGCTGTTGGCATTGGCGCCGGAAATGGCAGTGCGCAGGGTGTCCAGTCCCAGACCGTAGGAAGCCAGCGCACCGGTATCTGCCTGAATGCGCACCGCTGGCCGCTGCCCGCCACTGAGGGTCACCAGCCCCACGCCCGATACCTGGCTGATTTTGAGCGCCAGGCGTGTGTTGACCAGATTTTGTACTTCGGTCAGCGGTAGCGTATCCGAGGTAATGGCCAGCGTCAGCACCGGGGCGTCAGCCGGGTTGACCTTGGCGTACACCGGCGGGGCCGGCAAATCGGTTGGCAGCAGCGAGCCGCCCGCGTTGATGGCCGCCTGCACTTCCTGTTCGGCCACGTCCAGCGTCTGGCCCAGGCCGAACTGCAAGGTGACGATGGACACGCCAGCCGCACTGGTTGAACTCATGCGGTTCAAGCCCGCCATCTGGCCGAAGCGCCGCTCCAACGGAGCCGTCACAGTGCGCGCCATGACTTCCGGACTGGCGCCCGGATACAAGGTCTGCACCTGAATGGTTGGGAAATCGACCTGCGGCAGCGCTGACAGCGGCAGGAACTTGAACCCGACCAGACCCGCCAGCACAATCGCCAGCATCAGCAGCGCCGTGGCAACCGGGCGCCGGATGAAGGGGGTGGACGGACTCATTGCTGCTCCGCGCCTTCACGCTGGCGGCGCGGGCGCTCGCCGCCAGTGCCGTCGCCGCGGCGGCGCCGTTCACCGTCTGCTGCCGGGGCTGCAGGGGCAGCCGCACCGGGCGCCGCTGGCGCTGCGTCGGCTGCGGGAGCCCCACCTGCGGCAGGTGGCGTACCTTCGGCTGGCGTGCCCCGCCCTGCCCCATTGCGCCCGCCGCGACGGCCACCGCCGCCCGCGGCCGGCTTGTCGCCCGGCAGCGTGACCTTGGCGCCATCCTTGAGGCGGTCCGCTCCTTCTGTAATAACTTGTTCGCCCGCTTTCAGTCCAGTCTTGATCTGCACCTTGTCGACCGTGGCCTGGCCGCGCGTAACCGGGCGCACCGCCACCGTACGGTCAGCCGCGTTGAGCACATACACAAAGTCGCCCGTGCTGCTGTTGCGCAGGGCCGTCACCGGCACCATGACCGCATCCTTGATGGTGCGCAGCTCCAGGCGCAGATTGACAAACTGGCTGGGGAACAGGCCCTGGTCATCGTTGCCGAAGCGCGCCTTGGCGCGCACGGTGCCGGTCTGGACGTCGACCTGGTTGTCGAGCGCGGCGAACTTACCCGTGGCCAGGGCGTTGGTGCGGGTGCGGTCATACGCCTGGGCCGGCAAGGCAGCGCCGCCACGCAGGCTGGCCTGCAAATCGGGCACGCGGTCTTGCGGCACCGCGAACTCGACATCGATGGGCGAGAGCTGGGTGATGACGGCAATGCCGGCCGCGTCGCCGCTGTTGACCAGGTTGCCCATGTCCACCACGCGCAAGCCGACCCGCCCCGTGATGGGCGCCTTGATCTGGGTGTAGCTCAGATTGAGTTTGGCGATGCCTTCGGCCGCGCGGTCTGTCATGGCCGTGCCTTCAAGCTGCTTGACCAGCGCTGCCTGGGTGTCGACTTCCTGGCGGGCGATGGAATCCTGTTCCAGCAGAGTTTTGAAACGATCCAGCGTGACGCGCGCACTGGCGAGCTGGGCTTCATCGCGCTGGCGCTGGCCAGACGCTTGCAACAGCGCCATCTCAAACGGACGCGGATCGATGGTGGCCAGCACCTGGCCTGCCTTGACCAGCTGGCCTTCGCTGAAATGCACTTTCTGCAAAATGCCCGATACTTGCGGCCGCACCGTGGCGGTGGCTGCCGCCGTTACGGTGCCCAGTGCATCGAGGCTGACGGGAATGTCGGCCACTTCCGCGGTGGCCACGCCCACCGTGGTGGCGCCCCCGCGCCCACCGCGACCGCCGCCTGGACCGCCGCCGCCTGGCCCCCCCTGCATGCCCGGTCCCGCTTCCTTGGGTTGGTGGGTCAGGTACCAGGCCACGCCGCCCAGCGCAACCATCGCCAGTACAGCAATGATGCTGCCAATGATCTTGGTGCGGGGCTTGCGCGGCGGTTTGGAGGTGAGTACGGCGTCCATGCTTGTCCTTGTCTCGATTGCAACGAATATCGGTCTGACTTTAGCATGTGGTCAGGGTTCGATATGTTTCATAGCGCACAGAGACGTTTACATAGGACAGCCTCGGCAGCCGCATTCTGCTGCAGCGCAGCAGCGACACACACGTAAGTACCAATGAAAACGGGCGCATGATGCACATGCGCCCGTCAGGATGGCTTGCTGAAGCTGCTACAAGCCGTTACAAACTCGCTACAAAACCGTTCACGGCGCGCTGCACATGCAGTGCGTAATCGCCTGGAACGGGGTACGGCCAGCGGACATATCGTTGAGCCACGTCAGCTCTTTGGTGACATCGGCCACTGCGCCTTGCGGCAAGCCTGCCGGCAGCATGCCCAGCTTGACCTGGACATTGATGATCTGGGTCGAAGTGGCCCCCAGTTTGGTCAGCAACTTTTCAAAGGCATTGCCTTCGCGTTCGACATACGCCAGACGGTAGTTGTTGCCCAGCTTGGCGCGCTTGGCAGCCGATTTGATGGCGTCGCCGTAGCTACCAATGGTATCGATCAGGCCACGCTCTTTCGCCTGGGTACCGGTCCACACGCGGCCCTGGCCGACTTCGTCGATCTTTTCCGGGGTGGTCTTGCGTGCGACCGCGGCCTTGCCGGTGAAGTCACCGT
Organism: Massilia sp. CF038; assembly: GCF_900129765.1. Lineage (GTDB taxonomy): Bacteria > Pseudomonadota > Gammaproteobacteria > Burkholderiales > Burkholderiaceae_D > Telluria_A. The sequence continues at coordinate 1,156,861 of NZ_FQWU01000001.1, read as the reverse complement.
AAATGCGATTCACGCTGCTCTGGATCAATTGACCAAAGCGTGGGTCCAGCGGACGCAGCGGATTGTAGGCGCCCGCCAGCCAGGTGGTGGTGTGGCCGGCAGTGTGGATACCCAGCTTGTCAGCAACCTTGTCGGCAGTTGGAATCAGCGAAAACACGCCGATCGAGCCAGTGACGGTGGAGCGGTCGGCAATCACTTCGTCGGACGACATGGAAATCCAGTACCCGCCCGAAGCGGCAACATTGCCCATCGAAACGACGACCGGCTTGCCGGCGGCGCGGGTCAGCTCCAGTTCGCGCCGGATCAGCTCCGATCCATAGGCGCTGCCGCCAGGCGAATCGACGCGCAGCACGATGGCCTTGATGTTATCGTCCTCGCGTGCCTGACGGATCAGGGCGGAGGTGGACTGGCCGCCAATGGCGCCGGGCGCAGCCACGCCATCGGTGATTTCGCCCGCGGCAACCACCACACCGATTGCGTCGCCAAACATTTTAGGATGTACGCGCGACAGATAATCATTGAAGGCAACCTGGCGGAAGGTCTTTTTCTCTTCGTCGAGGGCGCCGCGCTTGATCAGCATGGCACGCACTTCGTCCAGCGTTTTCAGGCCATCAACCAGTTTATTGTCCATGGCCACCTTGCCGACATCGCCCTTGGCGTCTTCCATCAATTTAGGCAGCTCATTGATCATTTTCATGACGCTGCCAGCCGGCAGTTTGCGGTTTTTCTCGACGTCGGTGGTGTAGCCTTCCCACATCGCGTTGTACAGATAGGCTTCCGCTTCCGAGGCGGCTGGCGATGGACCGTTGCTGATGTACGGTTCGGCGGCGCTCTTGTAGGCCCCGACTTTCATCAGGTTGACCGTCACGCCCAGCTTGTCCAGCGCGTCGCGGTAGTAATTGCGGTGGCGGCCGAAGCCTTCGATCAGCACGAAGCCCATCGGATGCATATACACCTCGTTGGCGTGCGAAGCCAGCAGGTAGCGCTTCTGGTCGTAATTCCCGCCCCAGGCAATTACCTTCTTGCCGGCAGCCTTTACCCGGTCCAGCGCGGCGCCTGCTTCGTGCAAGGTGGCCAGGCCGGCGCCATCAAGGTCATCGAGGCGCAGCAGGATGGTGGTGATGTTCTTGTCTTTCTCTGCCGTTTCGAGCACGGTCAGAAGATCGCGCAATTGCACGCTTTTCTGGTTATCGCCACTCAAGCCAGCCATGAAGGCATCGCGCACAGTGCCGCTGTGCTGCTCGACCAGTTCGCCTTTCAGGTCGATCACCAGCGCGGTGTTGGGCGCGATCGGCTTTGGTCCGCCAGTGAACATGGCAGTGATGATAATGATGATGAAGAGCAGGAAAATCAGGTTAAAAACCGTGCGGCGGGTGGCGTCCAGCGCGCCCCAGAACATGCCAAAGCCACGGCGCAAGAAGGACAAGGGTTTGAATGACATCGAAACTCCGGCGAAAAGAAAAAAAGGATGAAAAGCGAAAACCTTACCACTCTAAGCGAAATCGCCCGGGACGTGGTCAAAATGCTCACGCGGACGAGAGATCGCAAGCAGCCCTGCAAACACGAATATGCCATTAAGAATCAGCAGTTCAAGGCCCAGGCGGTAGCTGCCCAAGAGCAATCCCTGATTAAAATCAAGAATTGCGCATAAAACTGGCCCGGCGAGGGCCACCAGCGGCACCCAACGGTCGCGTACGCTGCGTTTGGTCAAAATGCCAAAGGCAAACAGTCCTAGCAGGGGGCCATAGGTGTAGCCCGCCAACTTGAGGACGACGGCAATCATGCTGGGGCTGTCGGCCACCTTGAAGGCCAGCACCAGCAGCAGGAACAGCCCGGCAAAGACCAGGTGCACGCGCTGACGCCAGCGTACCTTTTGCTGTTCGGACAGGTCCACCCGGCGCTGCAGTCCCAGCAGATCGATGCAGACAGTCGACGTGAGCGCGGTAATGGCGCCGTCGGCGCTGGGAAACAAGGCGGAAATGAGCGCCACCAGGAAAATGATTTGCACTGCGGCGGGCAACTGTTCCATCACAACGGCGGCGAACAGTTTGTCGCCAGTCGCTGTGACGCCGGCGACCGGCGCATACAGATGCAACAAGCCGCCCAGGAACATGAACAGACTCAGCACCAGCACCAGGATCAAGGTCAGGGTCAGCAGATTCTTTTGCGAGTCCCGCAGCGTCTTGACGGAAATGGTCTTCTGCATCATTTCCTGGTCCAGACCAGTCATGGTGATCACGATAAAAATGCCCGCGACGATTTGCTTGAGCCAAAAGCCGGGACTGTTCGGGTCGACAGTAAATACGCGCGACAAGCCGCGCTCGCTCATTTGCGCCAGGCTCTGGCCCACGCTCAGGTCCAGCTTTCCGAGCAGGAAGGCCACGCAGGCAATCAAGCCGAACAGCATGCACGTCGTCTGCAAGGTGTCGGTCCAGACGATGGTCTTGACCCCGCCCTGATAGGTGTACACCAGGATCATGCCCAGAATGATCAGCGTGGTGATCCAGAACGGGATGCCCAGGCGATCGAGAATGATCAGCTGCAAAATATTAACGACCAGGTAAAGCCGCGCCGTTGCACCCAGCAGGCGCGACAAGATGAAGAAAGCGGCGCCGCTCTGGTAGGCGCGTTGCCCCAGGCGCACATTGAGATAGTGGTAAATCGAGGTCAGTTGCAGGCGGTAATAGAGCGGCAGCAAGATGAAGGCAACGGCAATGTAGCCGATCACGTAGCCAATCAAGATCTGCATGTAGCCAAAACCGTCGCGCCCTACGGCGCCGGGCACGCTAATGAAGGTCACACCCGAGAGCGTGGTGCCAACCATACCAAAGGCCACCAGCATCCAGTTGCTGCTCTTGTTACCGATAAAAAAGCTCTCGTTGTCGGCATGGCGGGAAGTGAGCCAGGCAACGCCCACCAGGAGCGCGAAATACGCGATAAGAATGGCAAACAACACAAGCGCCGACATAATGCCCCAATGCAATGATTCAATTGGTCAGCAATATACCCTATACCGCCAGTTCAATGATCCGCGCCTGGGGCGGCCCCTGATCGAGCACCAGCTCGGCCACCGACACCGGCAGCTTGAAGCGGCGCGGCCCGGCGCTGCCGGGATTGAGGTACAGCACACCGGCGCGCTGTTCGGCCAGTGGCTTGTGGGAATGGCCGTAGATGACCACATCGACACCGGCTGCCACGGGGTCGATGGCCAGGGTGGCGATGTCATGCACGACATGCAGCGTCAGGCCGCCCAGCTGCACCTGGGCGCTGTGGGGAACGGCGGCGGCCCAGGGCGCGCCATCGTTGTTGCCGCGTACGGCGGTCAGCGGCGCCAGCGCGGCCAGCTGGTCGAGGATGTCCTGCCCGCCGATGTCGCCGCCATGGATGATGTGGTCGCACCCGGCCAGTGCTGCCAGCGCCTGTGGGCGTAGCATTCCGTGCGTGTCTGAAATAACGCCGATGCGTATCATGCGCGCCTTACGATTCGCGGCCGGGCATGCGCAGGAAGGGGCCGATGCAGGCATCGAGCGACTCCTTTATGCACATGACGAACAGGCTGCCGGACGGATGAAATTGCACAAAATGCGTGGCGCGCGTACCGATTTTGGTGACGCTGCCACCGCAATCCTTTTTGCCATTGCCCTTGACGATATGGTCTTCCAATTTATAGAAGCCACTGGCGTCGGGCTTGGCCGGGATGTTGAATTCGCTTTCGGAGACTTCGTCGGCGCTGGTGACAAAGCTGGTGCCGTCGCCACGGAAGCGATAGATTTCGGCGCAACTGCCGTCCGGCAGCGAGAGCAGCCAGATACCGAGGATGGGATGGTCGTTGGCGGGCGGCGCGGCAACAGCAGCGGGCGCCAGCAAGGCCAGCGACAGCGCAAACACGGTGGACAATCGCATGGCAAGCTCCTTGAGACCGGTAAGGGGATCAAGTTATCAGTGTGCCCCATTTTCCGGGTGTGTGCAGCAGCAAGCAAACATCACCCTCGCGGACTGCTGCGAGGGCGAGCGCGATGGCCGGCTTATTCGGCCTTGGGCTTGGCCGGACGGCGCGGACGGGCCGCTTTTTTGGCTGGGGCCGGGACTGGGGCCGGGGCTGGCTCCGCTTCCGCCACAACTTCAGCAGGGGCAGCTTCCTTCTTCGGCGCCGTCTTGCGCCCGCCGCGTGGCGCGCGGCGCTTTTCCTGCACTTCAGGGTCAGGCTGCGGCACAGCTTCGGGCTCAGGGGCGGGCTGGATTTGCGGCTCAGGCATGGCCTGCACTTCGGTCACCGCCTCCACAGTCTCGGCCTGCTTGCGGCCACCGCGTCCGCCGCGGCGGCGCGATTCCGACTTGGCCGGTGCGGTTTCCTGCACCGCTTCCGCCACGGCTGCCTCGGTAGCCGGCGCTTCGCTGACCGGGGCATTGACCGCGTGCGGTACGCTGCTGCGATAGACATAGGCACCGGATTTTTCATCGCGGCCGAATTCGAGCATGCCGCGGTTTTGCGCTTCTTCGAGCAGATTGCCAAAGGTGCGGAAGCCGTAATAGGTCTCGTTGAAATCGGGACGGCGGCGTTTGAGCGTGTCCTTCAGCAGCGAAGCCCAGATTTTTCCGCTGTCGCCGCGCTCGGACACCAGCGCATCGAACATTTCGACCACCAGTTCAATGGCTTGCGCCTTGCGCGCTTCCATTTCTTCCTTGCGGCGGTTGCCTTCGTCAGGCGACTTGCGCGCCGGCGGTTGCTTGCGCTCGTCGCGCTTGGCGGCTGCGCGTTTGACTTCACGCACCAGGTCATCGTAAAAAATGAATTCGTCGCAGTTGGCCACCAGCAGATCGGACGTCGACTGCTTGACGCCCACGCCAATCACCTGCTTGGCGTTTTCGCGCAGCTTGGAGACCAGCGGCGAAAAGTCGGAGTCGCCACTGATGATGACGAAGGTGTTCACATGCGACTTGGTGTAGCAAAGATCGAGTGCATCGACCACCAGACGGATGTCGGCCGAGTTTTTACCAGACTGGCGTACGTGCGGAATTTCGATCAGTTCGAAGTTCGCTTCGTGCATGGTAGCCTTGAAGCCCTTGTAGCGCTCCCAGTCGCAGTAAGCCTTTTTGACGACGATGCTGCCCTTCAGGAGCAAGCGCTCCAGGACCGGTTTGATGTCGAATTTTTCGTAGTTCGCGTCGCGCACGCCGAGGGCGACGTTCTCGAAATCGCAGAACACGGCCATGCTGATATTGTCGTTCGATGATGCCATTGGATTTGTTCTCTGGTGTTGAAAGTGTCAGGCTAAGCGTCGATTATACGCACCAGAGCGGGTGCGCCAGCGTTCGCGTAACCGGACACGAAGCTGCTGGCCGCGCCGGTGACCGGATCGAACACGTGCCGCTGGACCTTGCCGATGTCGCCGCCATACACATGGATACTGATGCTGTCGCGGTCGGAAAACGCGTTCGAGACGCGGTGCACATCGCCCACACGCGGCGACACCAGATCGACCGCGCCTGCCGCCAGCGGATGCGAACAGCTTGGCCGTAGCGGCGTGCCGGCGAATTCTTCGCACACTTCGCCGCCGCGCAGCACTCCCACCATGCCCCAAACCGTATGGTCGTGAATGGGCGTCGACTGGCCCGGTCCCCAGGCGAAGCTGACCACGCAAAACCGCTCGGTTGGATCGCAATACAACAGGTATTGCTGGTAGCGTTCGGGCTCAGTTCCGGCGTAAGCCGCAGGCAGCCAGTCGTCATGCGCGACCAGATCAGCCAGCAGCGCGCCACCTTCGCTGAAGATGCGTTCCTCCTCCGGCCCGGTGTCGATCAGGCGGGTGAAGGCGGTAATGAAGTCATGCAGGCGGGCGGGCTGGCTCATAATGAAGCCAGTCTACTATCAATTGTTGCGCTCATGGCGGGCACGCGCGTCTTGACGCAGCGCGCGCGCCATGGGATGCTTCGTCCTTCACCCACTTCCACAGGAGACCACACCATGCGTACGAATGCCATTGCCCTCCTGTCGGCTGCCTGATCGCGCACCACCCAGTCTGATCAAGACCCCTGTGTGACTGCGCGCCCGATCGCGCGCCGACCTCCCCCATTCCATCGCCTGCACGTTGCTACGTGCTGCTTTTGCTCGCCCTTTGCGAGCGCAATGAATCCGGGAACACACTCTCATCATGATCGACTTCGATTTCGCTTCACTTCGCACCATCGGCTTCACCCAGACCATCGCCGGCCAGCTTCACACACTGACCGACCTGCCAGCCAACGCGGCCCTGGTCCGCATCACGGAAGTTCACCGCGACCGCGTGCATGTGCATGACGGCCAGACCCAATCAAGCGCCCGTCCTTTGCTGACCGATGCACTGGCAACCGGCGACTGGGCCGTCTTGCACGAAGGACGCATCATCGCCCGCATCGAACCCGTCAACCATCTGGCGCGCCGCACGGCGGAAGGCCGCTCCCAGGCGATTGCCAGCAATATCGATACTGCCCTACTGGTCATGGGCCTGGACCACGACTTCAATCCGCGCCGGCTCGAGCGCTACCTGGCGCTGGTGCAAGCGGCCGCTGTGGCACCAGTCATCGTGCTGACCAAATCCGACATCGGCAGCGACGTCGCCCACAAGCTCGATGAACTGCACGCCAGGCTCCCGCGCGGCACGCCGATCCTGGCCGTCAATGGTCTTGATGCGGGCAGCACCGCCGCACTGGCGCCGTGGCTGGGCGCGGGCCAGACGCTGATCTTGCTGGGCTCCTCGGGCGCCGGCAAATCGACGCTGACCAATACGCTGACAGGCGCGGCCCAGGCCACGGGCGGCGTACGCGAGGACGACAGCCGCGGGCGGCACACAACGACGGCGCGCTCGCTGCACCAATGCGCCCACGGCGCCTGCATCATCGATACGCCCGGCCTGCGCAGCCTGCAGCCCGACCTGAATGAAGACGCTCTGGCCGCGTCTTTCGAGGACATCGAGTCGCTGGCGGCGCAGTGCCAGTTCCGCGATTGCAGCCATGATGAGGAACCTGGCTGCGCGGTGCGCGGCGCGGTCCACCCCGACCGGCTACGCAACTACCACAAGCTGCTGCGCGAGAGCCGGCGCGCGGTGCAAACACCGCTCGACCGCATCGCCGCACGCAACAAGTGGAAGGTGCTGATGCGCGCGGCTGGGGCACGCTCGAAGGACAAGCGCGGCTAGCACTGCAGGGCGTGCGCCGCATTTGGGTCCGAATTGCTATATTTACACCATCGGACCCAAGTGTCATCCTTCTATCGAGCCTCAATGAACGAACCGCGCAACGACGCCCCTGACAGCAAACGTGAATTCCTGCATCGGCTGGTGCTCATGGACGGCATGGCGTTGCTGTTCCTGCTGGTACTGGCCGGGCTTTGGTACGCAGCCGATGCGCTGCTGCTGATCTTTGCCTGCATTTTGTTTGCCATTCTGTTGTATGGGATGAGCGACACCATCAGACAGCGATTGCATTTGCGCCGCAAGTTCGCCCTGCCCCTGGTAGTGGCTTTGCTGCTGGCCATCATCGGGATAGGCGGCTGGCTGATGGCGCCGCAAATCGCCGATCAGTCCGACAAGCTGGCCGAGGCCATTCCGCATGCCATTGAAGAATTGCGCAAGTCGCTTAACCAGAACGACCTGGCGCGCCGCCTGCTGGGTGGCGTGCCATCAAACGAGAAGCTGCTGGCCTACCTGGGCCGCATGGTGCCCAACGCGGGCCTGTTCTTCAGCGGTGTGCTGGGTGCGTTCGGCAATGTACTGATTATTATTTTCGTGGGCATCTATTTCGCTGCCGCGCCCTACACTTATATCGATGGCTTCGTGCTGCTGGTGCCGCACAACAAGCGCGAACGCGCGCGTGAAGTGCTGTCCGAAATTGGCCGCACCCTGTCCAAATGGCTGATGGGGAAATTCGCCTCCATGGTATTGGTAGGCACGCTCACGGCCACAGGCCTGGCGCTGCTGGGTGTGCCGCTGGCGCTCATCCTTGGCATTATTGCGGGCCTGCTCGACTTCATTCCTTACCTTGGTCCGCTGATGGCGGGCGTGCCCGCCTTGCTGATCGCGTTCTCCACCAGCCCGACTCAGGCGCTGTACGTGGTCGGGCTGTTCGGCCTCATCCAGCTGATTGAGGGTTACATGCTGCAGCCGTTCATCGAGAACAAAACCGTGTCGCTGCCGCCGGCGCTGACCATCGTTATGCAGGTTTTATTCGGCACGCTGTTCGGGCTGGCCGGCGTGGCGCTGGCAACGCCATTGACGGCGGTGCTGGCAGTGGTCGTCACCATGCTGTATGTGCAGGATGTGCTGGGGGACAAGGTCAAGACGCCGAGCGAACAATAGCGTTCCTTAAAGATGGCGCGTTTCTGCCGGCGGCGCGTCCCAGATATCCTCACGCCCGTTCAGATAGGTGATGGGCGTAGCGGCCAGCTCAGCGTCGCTGGCGTCATCGAGGCAGCACAGGTTGATGCTGACGAACTGGCCTATTTTGCGGGAGGTGCCAAAACTGAACGGACGTATCCCGCAATGGCGGCAAAACGTGTGCTGATCCACGCGCGCGCCGAACTGATAGCCCAACAGAGCTTCCTCACCGCTGAGTAAACGAAACGCATCTGGTGCAATCCGCGCCGGCCAGTACCGCCCCTTTGCGCAGATGGAACAGTTGCAGCGCACCGATCCCTGGGCGAGATCAATGTCCGCTTCAAAACGCACTTGTTTGCAATGGCAACTACCGTGGTAAGTTTTTAGCATGTGGCCCCGTCGTGACACGTTTACGTTAGAGTGTCGGCCCATGAAACCCGAACACCTTCAACTGCTGCTGGTCCGCGAAATGCCTTTTGGGAAGTACAAAGGCACAGTGATCGCCGACCTGCCCGGCAATTATCTGGCCTGGTTCTCGCGCGAGGGTTTTCCGCGCGGCGAACTGGGCGAGCTGCTGGCTATTATGTACGAACTCGATCACAACGACTTGCGCGCCCTGCTCGACCCGCTCAAGCCCACATCGTCGCAGCGCGCCCCGAAATAATATCTAAGACTTAACATCTTTGCGAGACATCGCCGATAATGCGGCCTCTGCTTTTTGGAGACCACAATTGAAATTGATCTTTTGCACCCTGATGCTGACAGCACTATGCGCCAGCGCCGCACCAGCGCCCGCGCAGTACCAGCTGAACGATACGGAAGTGCTCGACGTTAGCGCCAAAGACCTGCAGCGCGACTATCAGATTTTCATCAGTTTGCCCGAGTCATACAAGACCTCAAACAAGTCGTACCCCGTGGTGTTTGTCGCCGATGCGAACTACGCGTTTCCGGTGGCGCGGGCACTGGCTGCGCGGGTCGGCGCCCATGGACGGGGGCTGGAAGAGTTCATTCTGGTCGGCCTGTCCTACGCCAAAGGCGATACGCCTGAATACAGCCGCCGGCGCGACTATACGCCCGCCCCGTCGCTCGATAGCGGCCTGACCTCCGACATGCCAGGCAAGCCACCCAAATTTGGCGAAGTAGAACAGTACCGCCGCTTTATTGGCGATACTGTTTTTCCTCTGATCGCGCAGCGCTACCGCGCTGACATGGGCCGCAAGATCTTTGCCGGTCATTCCTACGGGAGCCTGCTTGGCCTGCACATCGTGTTCAGCGAACCGGGCATGTTCAGCCACTATATTCTCGGCAGTCCATCACTGTGGTACGGCAAGCGCATCATGTTCGAGCGCGAAAAAGCCTACGCGGCCGCGCACAAGGATCTGAAGGCGCAGATTTTCTTTGCGGTGGGCGCGCTCGAAACCGGCACGGGCAAGGACGATATGGTCGGTGACATGCAGCAGTTTGAAAAGCTGCTCAAGTCACGCAAGTACCCCGGTCTGCGCACCACCAGCAAAGTGATCGTCGATGAGGATCACTTGTCGGTGGCGCCGCCGATCATGACGCGCGGATTGAAGTGGGCCCTGCCCCCGCTGCGCTGAGCAGAATCAGCGGCGGCGCCGGTTTGGCATCGTCATCACGCGCAAAATCGTATCCAGCGAAATGCCGTGCGAGAGCAGGTACCAGGTTGCCACCTCGACGCCGAGCGTTTCAAGCGAGACCAGTCCCACCGCGACTTTGCCGGCCAGGTCGCGGCGCGAGCGGCGCTCATCGCGCGGGATCACGATGGTGCAGCGCATGCGCTTCATGCGCCACTCCGCGCGATGACCTCCCGCAAAAAAGCGGTGATGACACTGACCTGCGGCAACGGCTTCACGACGGCACCTTCCGTGCTGGCTGAACAAGCAGGAAATAATGCGGGAAAACGGCTTGATTTGATTGAGCTAGAACAGTCAGCCAGCAGCGCCCGGCTCGCCCTGGCTGCCGCGCAGGGCGCCCAGCATCCAGTGGTTCGATTCCACCAGGGCATCGTTGAACTCGGCCTCGTCGATGTCCAGCGTGCTCAGGCGGGCGGACAGATAGTCGAAGTCGCCCAGCTCGATGGCTTCGCACAGGCGCAGCATGTCGCCCAGTTCGCCTTTGTAATGCAGCACGGCATCGTGGACTTCATCGCTCATGGTCAGGGGCGCCAGTACCTCGGCCAGCGGCATGCCGAACAGCACGCCCAGCAGGGAAAACATCCCGGCCAGAAAAGCCTGATCCTGGCCGTGTTTGTCGCGCCCGCGTGCCGCAGCAAGCTGTTCCAGCAGACGGCCACGCACCGCCACCCGCGCCAGCAACATGGCCGAACGGGGGTCGCCCGGGCGCGCGGCAAACAGCATCAGGTTGACCCAGCGCCGCAGTTGCTGGCGGCCCAGAATCAATATGGCTTGGGAAAAACTGGTGATCTTGCGGCCATGCCCCATGCCCAGGGAATTGACCAGCCGTAGCAAGTGATACGACAGGGTCGGGTCCTTGCGCAGCAGCGCTTCAATGTCGTGCGTGTGGGCGTCGGAGGCAATCAGTTGCGCCAGCTGCAAGGCCAGCGCGCGCGAAGCAGCCTGGGCGCCGGTGGCCTTGGGTGGCGCGGCCATGTACCAGTCGCCTTCGATCAGCACGTCGTCATCGGTGACGGTGGCCGTATCGAGCTGTTCGTCCTGGGTCAGCAGCGCGTCTGGGAGCAAGCGTTTCCAGCCAGCCAGCTCGAGCGCATCGGCCATTACGGGTGACAAACCATCGCGGTAATAGGCGGTGAATTCGTCGCTGAGGGCGCTGAAATCTTCCGAGCCGGACAGCGGCATGAGCTGCTCGGCATCGCCCGGACCCACGTCCAGCAGCAAGCCCGCAGGCTTGCCTCGCTGGTCGGCAAGGACGCGGAATACGACCAGTGGCGGTGAACTCGAGGCTGTCGTCATGTTTTCTCGGCAGAGATTCCTATTGCCCTATGTTACCTCGAACGGATTGGTTTTTGCCAACAGAACAGTTGTTTTCGCAACCGAATTATCAGTCAGGCAAAATTGCGCTCGGCAGGTGGCCGCACAGACAGTCGAGCAAGCCGTGGCGCTGCATCCGATCGCGCCACCATTTCAGGCCAGCCCCCTCCTCGCCGCTGCGCCAGGCCACGTAAAACGTTTCAGCCGCACGCCTTTCCTCGACCTGCTTTTCAACCAGCAAGCCGTCTGCAATGGCACGGCGCGCTGCCGGCTCGGGCAAAAAACCGAAGCCAAGGCCAGCTACCTGCAGCGCGAGCTTGGCATGCATATCGGGCACGGTGAGCGCATCCTGTCCGAACAGCAAGCCCACGGTACGCGGCGCCATGTTGCGCGCCGAATCAGCCACCACGATGGCACGATAGTCCTGCAGCTGGCTGCGCCCGAGCGGCTCTGGCATGGCTGCCAGCGGGTGGTCGGGCGCCACCGCAAACACGAACGGCAATTCGCCAATACTGCGCGCGACGTAACCGCCACCGGCCGGCCCGTCCCCCGCTACCCCGACCAGCAGATCGACACGGCGCTCAAGCAAGGCTTCCCACGGCCCGGACAAGGTTTCCTGTACCACGCGCAGGCGGGTCTGACGGGCGATGTCGTAAAACTCGCGCATGTCGGGTACCAGGGCCGTGATTGAAAACATGGAGTCCATGCCGATCGTCAGCTCTGTTTCCCAGCCGGAGGCCACGCGCTTGACCCGGTGTTCAAGATCTTGCGCGGCCTTGAGCAGAAAGCGCCCCTCCTTGAGCAGCTCGCGCCCGGCAGGTGTCAATACAACGCGCGGACCATTGCGTTCGAAGACTTGGACCGACAAGTCGTCTTCCAGTTTGCCCACCATATAGGAAATGGTGGAAGGGACACGATGCAGTTCCTGCCCCGCCTTGGAGAAGGAACCGCGCCGGTCGATGGCGTCAATGATTTGCAGGGCTTCCAGGCTGAGTCTGAGCATTCGATTTATTCGATCATAGATGACAATATTTTCCGTTTTTCAAACGAATAAACGGGGCCTATACTAGCTCCATCGCTTCAAACAACTGATTCGAAATTATTGCACATTAAGACCAACCAGGAGAAAAACATGCTCGAAATCCGGAAAAACGAAGAACGCGGCGTCGCCAACCACGGTTGGTTGCAATCGAAGCACACCTTTTCGTTCGGCGAATACCACGATCCGCGCCACGTTGGCTTTGGCCCTCTGCTGGTCATTAATGAAGACAAAGTGGCGCCAGGCCAGGGTTTTGGCACCCACGGCCACCGCGATATGGAAATCATTTCCTACGTGCTGGAAGGGGCGCTTGAACACAAGGATAGTATCGGCACCGGTTCGGTCTTGCACTATGGCGACGTGCAGCGCATGAGCGCCGGCAGCGGCGTGCGTCACAGCGAGTTCAACGGTTCGCAGAACGAGCAAGTGCATTTCCTGCAAATCTGGATCCAGCCCAATGTCAAAGGGATTGCACCCAGCTATGAGGAAAAACACTTCGCCCCGGACACCAAGCAAGGCCAGCTGCGCCTGGTGGCCTCGTCCGACGGCCGTGACGGGTCGGTGCTCATCCACCAGGATGCCGCCATCTACGCCACGCTGCTGAACACGGGTGATGCAGTCGAGCATAGCTTGGCCCAGGGCCGTAGCGGCTACGTGCACGTGATTCGCGGCCGCGTCACCGTCAATGGCACCGCACTGAGTGGCGGCGATGCGCTCAAGATCACGGGCGAGTCCGGGGTGCAGCTGGCCCAGGCGGAAGCGGCCGAAGTGCTGGTTTTCGACCTGCCATACTAAGCGGTTTTAGAGCCCGGTCCCCAACGGGGGGCCGGGTTTTCCGCTACACTTGCGGCTACAGCAATAGTTTCGAGAACAAAGCCATGCCGTCCGTCCCCAAAGAAGAAGCCCTGTTGGATTACACCACCTCCTGCCTGCTGCCCACCCCATGGGCCCAGTTCACGCTGCACGCCTTTGTCGAGCACGCAACGGGCAAGGAACACCTGGCCATGGTGCTGGGCGACATCGGCAATGGCGAGCCGGTGCTGGCGCGCGTGCATTCGGAATGCCTGACGGGCGACGTGTTGTTTTCACAACGCTGCGATTGTGGCGCCCAGCTCGAAGGCGCCCTCAAGAAGATTGCCGACGAGGGCCGCGGGATCCTGCTGTATTTGCGCCAGGAAGGCCGTGGCATTGGCCTCGTCAACAAAATCCGCGCTTACCGCTTGCAAGAAGCCGGCGCCGACACGGTGGAAGCGAACCTGGCGCTTGGCTTCCATGCCGATGCGCGCAACTACGCTTTGTGCGAGCCCATGTTTGCCCAGTTCGGCATCAAGACGCTGAAGCTGATGACCAACAACCCGCGCAAGATTGACGCCATGGAAAAGCTGGGCGTGCGCGTGAGCGAGCGCGTGCCCCTGCTGGTGAACCGCAACGCCTTCAATACCGCCTACCTTGACACCAAGGCAGCCAAGATGGGCCACATGATGCAGCCGCTGGCCGAAACCGTCGCACAGGACGGCGAACTCTAAATCCGGCAAATACGGTAAGCTAAGGGCAAGTACTACCCCGCTTACCACGTCAGGATGGCATGAAATTCTCTCAAATGGCGGTTCTGCTGTCGCTCGCTGGCGCCACCGCGTTCTCGCTGGCGCAAAGCCCTGCGCCGCCCGCCAAAGCCGCACCGGTCAAGCCGGTGGCGCCCTCGCCGTCTGCCCCTGTTCTGCCGCCTGCCGCCGTTGCGCCACCCGCCGCCACCCCAGTCGCGCCAGAAGAAGAAAATGCGGCGCTGCCACCACCGTCGACGGCCGCGCAAAAGCTCTATTCGGCCGCCAAGGACGACCTGCTGCAAATTCGCATGCTGCTCAAGAACGGGCGCAGCCAGTCATCGGTCGGCTCCGGCTTCATGGTTGGCACCAGCAATCTTGTGCTGACCAATTACCATGTGGTGTCGCAGATGGCGATCGACCCAGATGTGTACGTGGGCGAATTCGTCGACACCGACGGCAAGCGCGGACCGGTCGAACTGCTGGCCGTGGACGTGCTGCACGACCTGGCCGTGGTGCGCATCAACCGCAAGGGCACCGGCTTTTTCGACATCCCCGATCGCCTGGTCAAACTGACCCAGGGTCAGTACCTGTACTCCCTTGGCAATCCGCTGGACCTGGGCTTTGCCATCTCCGAGGGCGCCTACAATGGCGTCATCACCCGCAGCTTTTATGACCAGCTGATGTTCACCGGCCCGATCAACTCGGGCATGAGCGGCGGTCCGAGCGTAACTGGCAGCGGCGCGGTCGCTGGCGTGAACGTATCGAAGCGGCGCGATGGGGAACTGGTCAGCTTCCTGGTGCCGATCCGCTACGCGCAGGAGCTGCTGCGCAAGGTCGCCGCGCAAGCTGTGGCGCCCAAGGACTTCAATCCCTTGATCGGCCAGCAGCTGCTGGCGCATCAAAAAGCCATGATCGACCGTCTGCTCGACAAGCCGCTGGCCATCAAGAGCATGGGGCCTTACCTGGTACCGGTGCGCGAGTCGGATCAGGTGCGCTGCTGGGGGCGCTCGAACGTCAAGGCCGAAGCCACCTTCACGGCTGACACCATGGCGTGTGCGATGGAGTCGGCGATTTTTGTGTCGGAGTCGCAGCAGACCGGGCATGTATCAATGACGCACCAGTATGTGCGCACCACCACGCTCGATTCCGTGCGCTTTGCGGTCCTGGCCAGCACCTTGTTCAAGGCAGACAATCTCGGCAACAACAAGGACGCTCATCTGACTTCGCCAATCTGCACCGAGTCGTTCGTCAAGACCAAAACGCTGCCGCTGCGCGCAGTGAGCTGCGTGCGGGCCTACCGCAAATTTGAAGGTCTGTACAACTTCACCCTGCTGACCGCCACCACCGACGACGCCAAGGCCAGCTTGCAAAGCCGGCTCGATGTATCGGGCGTGTCCTACGAAAATGGCATGCGCACCACGCGCGCCTTCCTCGATGCACTGGGACGTGGAGGCAGCAAATGAACGCGCCCTACTTCATTGAAATGCTGGCCCGGAATGGCGACGTGCTGCACCGGCACCAGGTCGACGCGCTGCCGATCCGCCTTGGCCGTGGCTACGACAACGACTTCATCATCGACGATGCTTACGCAGCGCCGAACCATGCCGTGATTGAAGCACGTGAAGACGGTGCGCTGGTGCTGCGCGATCTGGGCACCAAAAATGGTGTGATTCACCGCGGACGGCGTCATCCAACGCTGCTGATGACGGGCGATACCGAGATCCGCATCGGCCACACCACCTTGCGCGTGCGCGGGGCAGACTACGCCGTGGCGCCGGAACTGCTGGACCGCACCCGTCACGGCTGGGAGGGACTGGCGCCTGGCCTGGTTGGCATGTTGATGATCGGCTTTTTTGCCGTCTTTACGGTCTGGCTGTCGGACACCCAGTCGTTCCAGCTGGTGCGCTATTTGCAGGCGCTGGCCTACGGCATGGGCGGCGGGCTGGTATGGGCTGGCGCCTGGGCCTTCGGCAATCGTCTGTTCGGGCGCCACGTACGCCTGGGCCGCCACCTGTTTGTACTGGGCTGCGGCCTGACCGCCGTCACCGCATTCAAGATCATTTCGAGCCTGGTGGCCTATGCATTCTCGCTTGAATTCCTGACCCGTTACAGTTCGCACGTGGCGATTCTGATCGCGGCCGGCACCCTGTTCCATCACCTGAACACGGTGCGCCCGCACCACACGCGGCGCTTTGCGATCACCTCCCTGATTCTGGCCATTCTTGCCTCGGGGCTGACCTTAATGGGCAATGAGCAGCGCACCGGCCAGTTGGCCGACAGCCCGTACATGTCGGTCATTTTGCAGCCATCGGTGCGGGTCAGTCCGGACCATAGCGTCGACGAATTCATGGGCGACGTGAACGCGCTGAAGGCAAAGCTTGACGTGGCACGGACCAAAAAATTCCGCGATAACGGCGATGACGACGACGATTGATTCAGCTTAGTGGATCGTTTCGCCGCGCACCAGCATGGCGGTGAACTGGGCGATACGGCGAGCCCGCGTTTCAGGCTTTTTGGCCGTTTGAATGCGGAACAGGATTGCGTAGCGGTTCTGCGAACTGAGGGTGGCAAAGAAGGCTTCGGCACCGGGGGCTGCGGCCATGGCGGCTTGCAGATCGGGCGGCACTTGCGCCTTGCTGACGGAATCGTAGGCGGCGTCCCAGCGGCCATCCTTGCGTGCGCGTTCGACTTCCGCCAGGCCACTTGGCTGCATGCGGCCTTCTTCGATGTAGCGCAGCGCCTTGTCACGGTTGACCTTGGACCAGATGCTGCGTGCGCGGCGCGGGGTCCAGCGCTGCATGAAGAACTGCTCGCCCGCGCTTTTGCGCATGCCGTCGATCCAGCCGAAGCACAGGGCTACTTCCAACGCCTCGTCATAGCTGACCGTGGTTTCGCCCTTGCCTTTTTTGGCATGCAGCAGGAAGACGCCGTCGGAGCGGTCGTGATTGGCCGCCAGCCATTGTGCGAATGCGGCCTGGGAATCGAATTTCAGTGGATCCATTACCGCTCCATTTAAAAAACCCCACATCGTCCTCGCGAAGGCGGGGACCCATTCCACGTTTCCGGATTCGGTCAGCATGCTATGGGTCCCCGCCTGCGCGAGGACGATGTGGTGGGTGACCGACCTTTGACATCCCCTGCAGAATGCGCAATCATCAGCGCTTCCCCATTCCCGCCACCCCCATGCCCCAGAACCGCACCCGCGCCGCCATCATCCTTGCCTGGTTCCTGTTCTGGATCATGATGGTCGCCGTCGCCGTCCAGGATTACGCACGTGACGACGGCACCGCCTACTGGCAGCCGATATTATGGGAAACCTCCTCCATGCTGGCGGCAACCCTGCTGCTGCTCATCCAGCGCCACTTTACCGAACACCACGACGCCGCCCTGCTGCCACGCCCCGCACGCTGGTTCGCGCTGCAATTCGCCTGGCTGCCGCTGTACTGGACCGCCTTCGTCCCCCTTGCCTTCGGCATGCGTCATGCGGTGTACGCGCTGATGGGGCAAGTCTACCAGCACGAGGCATGGGGCGAAACCTTCCTGTACGAGTCGCTCAAGCTGAGCGTATTTGTCAGCCTGTTTTTCCTGATCCGCTTCGGCATTCTGTCCTACCACCAGCTGCTGGAAGAAAAACTGCGTGTCGAACGCGCCAATGCCCTGCTGCGCCAGGCCCAGCTTCAGCGCCTGGCCCAGCAAATGCAGCCGCACTTCCTGTTCAACGCCCTGAACACCATTTCGTCACTGATGCACACGGACGTCGACAAGGCCGACGCGACCCTGATCCAGCTGGCCGAAGTTCTGCGCACCACACTCGATGTCAGCGACCTGCACGAAGCACCGCTGTCGACCGAGCTGCGCCTCGCGCAAGGCTACGCAAGGGTGATGCAGGAACGCTATGCGGACCGGGTCGCGATCGAGTGGCAGATCGGCGACGACACCCTGGCCTGCACGCTGCCCGTCATGAGCATACAGCCGCTGCTGGAAAACGTCTTCAAGCACACCGTGGAAAAGCGCCGTCAGCTCACCCATGTCACGATTACCATCGTGCGTGACGCGGACATGCTGTGCGTGACGCTGGACGATGACACCGGGACCTTTGCACCAAGCGGCAAACCCGGCATCGGCCTGTCCAACCTGCGCGAACGGCTGGAAGTGCTGTACGGCGCGCGCGCGACACTCACGCTGTCGCAGCGCGAGCCAGCCGGCGTACGCGCCGCAATGAGGATCCCATGCGCATTCTGATCGTCGACGACGAACGCCCTGCGCGCGACAAACTGCGCCGCTTACTGGAGCAGGAAGCGGACGTCAGCGCCCTGGATGAAGCGCGCGACGGCGTGGAAGCGCTGGAACGGATCGCCGCCTTCAAACCAGACGTGGTGTTCCTCGACATCCAGATGCCGGAAGTGAGCGGGATCGAACTGGCAGCGTCTCTGCCGGCCCCGGCGCCCCTGATCGTGTTTGCCACCGCCTTCGATCAGTACGCGATCCGCGCTTTCGATGCCAACGCCATCGACTACCTGCTCAAACCCTACGACCGGGAGCGCCTGCAGCGGGCCCTGGTGCGCGTGCGCCAGCGCCTGCAGACGCCGGCGACACCCGCGTCCTTCGACAGCGGCCATGTGATCGCCCAATTGCTGGTGACGGAGCGCGGCGTGACCCGTGTGGTGCGCGTGGACGAGGTGCAGTGGATTGAAACGGCCGACAATTACGTGGTACTGCACACCGCCGCCGGCGCACCCCTGATGCGCCAGACCCTGGCCGGGCTGGTGGACAAACTGGGGCCGCGCTTTGTCCGCTGCCACCGGCGCGCCGCGGTACAGCTGTCGTGGATCGAGAGCGTGGTCGCGCTGGACAAGGGCGACTGCGAACTGGTGCTGCGCGGTGGCGCGCGCGTGCCGTGCAGCCGGCAATACAAGGCGGCAGTGCTGGAAAAGTTGTAGGCGCGTCCAACTCGCCCCAGCGCGCGCCCGTCTCGCCCCATTTGGCTCGCGCTGGCAGGCGCAAGGTTTTACGCTGGCCTTGTTCTCCACTTAACGAGCCAATGCCATGCAAACGCCACAAACAAGACTTTTCTTCCTCGACTGGGTCCGCATCATTGCGTTCATGCTGCTGATCGTCTACCACGTGGGCATGTACTACGTGACCTGGGGCTGGCACGTAAAAAGCCCCTTCGCCAGCGATGCCATCGAACCGTTCATGCTCTTGTCGTCGCCATGGCGTCTGAGCCTACTGTTCCTGATTTCGGGCGTCGCGTCCAGCTTCATGCTGAGCAAAATCGGCGCTGGCCGCTTCGTCCGTCAGCGCAGTGTGCGCCTGCTGGTACCACTTATCTTCGGCATGCTGGTGATTGTCCCGCCCCAGCCCTATTTCGAAGTGATCGAGAAATTCGCTTACCAGGGCAGTTATGCTGACTTCATGCGCCTGTACCTGTCCGCCTTCCACGGCTTTTGCAAGGAGCAGGAATGCCTGACCCTGCCCACCTGGAACCACCTGTGGTTTGTGGCCTACCTGTGGGTGTACACGCTGCTGCTGGGCGCAATCGTTGTGCTGGCCGGGACACGGTTCGATCGAGTTGCCGCCCGTGTCTGCGGCGCGCTGACCGGCTGGAAACTGATCGTGCTGCCAGCACTGGTACTGGGCGCCTTACGTATCGCGCTGTCGTCGCAGTTTCCCATCACGCACAACCTGACCTGGGATTGGTACAACCACGCCAACTCCTTGTGCGCGTTTGTGCTGGGGGCGATGTTTGCACGCAGTCAGGGCGTGTGGCAGCAGATGGAAGGGGCACGCTGGCACGCATTGGGCCTGGCGGTGTCGTCATGGGGCGCGCTGATTATTTACTACTCGCTGTTCGACACCGAGGCGTTGCGCCCGGCGCTGGAAGAGTGGCGCATGCTGATGCGCGTGGTGTACATGCTGTGCGCATGGAGCGCCATTGTCGCGGTATGTGGCTTTGCCAAGCGCCACCTGAACCGGGACAGCGCAAGCCGCGCCTACCTGACGGAAGCGGTCTTCCCTGTCTACATTTTGCATCAAACCCTGATTGTCTCGATGGCGCACCTGATCAAACCAGCCAAGATCGCCGCGGGCACGGAAGGGCTGATTCTGATCGTGCTGACCTTGTGCATCAGCTTTGGCAGCTTTGAGATCATTCGCCGAATCGCCGTCCTGCGGCCCCTGTTCGGTCTGGCATGGCGCCGCCCAAGTCCCCAGAAGGACGGCTTGGAAAGCAAACAGCCCGCCACAGCAAGTTGCTGACGGGCTGCTAAAAGCCGGGCCACATGCGCGGCCCGGCCGGATCAAGACACTTCAGTTGCCCTTAGGCGCCTTTGCCAACGCTGCCACCGGCACCCGACTTGCTGCCCGTGGTGCCGGCAGTTGAACCGCTGGAACCGGCTGCCGACAAACCACCTTGTGAACCCGACTGCGAGCCCGAGATGCTGTCACTCTGGCTGGAGCCGGCACTGCCGCCCTGGGCGCTGCCCGACTGGCCACTTTGCATGCTGGCGCCACCGCGCGACTCGGCACCGTTGCTGCGGCGGGCACCATCCTGCATGAACGGATCGGTGAACTTGCGCATGGTTTCCTGCTGGTTACGCATGCTGCGTTCGGTTTCTTCCGATGCGACGCGGGCTACTTCGTCGGCCAGCTGGCGCGCGGTACGGCTGGTTTCCTGCACGTGCTGCTCGGTCACGCGGGCCAGATCGACCTGGGCGTCAGCGGCCACGCGCGAGATGTGCTGCTGGTAGGCGCGCAGTTTTTCAGTGGCGGGCTGAGCGCGTGCTGCCGTGGCGCTGATGACGTCGGTCTGACGGTCTGCCGTAATGAGGCTTTGACCCGTGATGGCGGTTTCTTCCAGCATGGTCTGGGTCAGTTGAATGTTCAGGTCGCACAGCTGCTGGAATGAACGGAACACCGATTTGGACATGTCGTTGAAGAACGCCATTTGTGCGTCCAGATGCGTGCGCACAGCAGGAGTAACGGCTTGGGAATATGGATACATGTATTTACCTCGATTAAATGAGCTATTGAATGGATGCGGAATTGGTGCAACCGCTGCGAGTGCATAGGAACACTGCCCTGTCGACGTTCCCGGGCGAACCCGACAGGACGTCTCCAGCACAAGTTACAAGGCTAGGTGAGTGAGTCTCTCCACGTTTGATCTGGCTCAAACGTGTTCATGTCGTCAACAGCATCTGTTCGATCTAGTGCAGATACTGTTGCGTCGCACCAAAAGCAAGCGTGAAAAGGGGGATTTCTGCGGATTTTTGCTGGCGCGGATATTGCAATGGATTGCCTACCCATTGCGAGAAGGATGCACCCATGCTGCTACGAAATGACTTGCTGCACTACACTTTCCCGCGTGAGCGGACCGTCCGCATCCTGTGGATCGACGCCGCGCACAAGATCGCTTATACCTTCGAATTGCATGCCAAAAGCGCGCACCCGCAAATTGCCACGCTGGGCTCGCTGGTCGAGGATGTCAACAGTGGCCGCGCACAACTGTTGCTGGTCGATCCCTACCTGGTCCAGGCCCGTCCCGACGATCTGCCAGTCAGCCATTTGCAACTGCAAGCACGCGCCTGGGACGTGGTCAGCACCCTGGTAACGCAGGAGCCGGCCATCTACCAGCCCAGCGCGCGCGGCGGCATGGTGCTGCGCCACGCGGAATTGCACGGCATATCTTACCCATCGGTTTATCGCTACTTGCGGCGTTATTGGGAGCGCGGCCAGAACGCCAACGCCTTGCTGCCAGACTACAAAAACTCGGGTGGACGCGGCAAGACGCGCAGCTCGCGGCCCGATGTCAAACGGGGGCGCCCGCGCAAAGGGGAAGGTCATCCGGGCATGAATGCCAGTAACGATGTACGCGAAACCTTCCGTGATGCAGTGGCGCGTTACGCCGCCACCCACCGGGCGTTTTCAAGGCGTGGTGCCTATCGGCAAATGATCGAAGATTTTTTCAGCACCGGGGACACCGCCGCCACGCCAAGTTTTGGTCAATTCAATTACTGGATCGAAAAGGATGCGTGTCTTGTCCCGCGGCATGCTGCGCCGCGGCAGCCACAGCGCATTCGTGAGCAGCCGCAAGCAGCAATGGGGGCCTGAAAAAGTTCCCGCTTAAGGCGCCGGCGGGCCTTTCAACTCAATGGTATTGCCTTCGGGATCGTTCAGATAGATGGATGGACCTTCCCCTTCGGCGCCATAGCGCGACGCTTCGGGACCGGCATTGATGCCGGCGGCAAGCAGTTGCGCGCGGATTGCGGCCTCATCGTAAGGATCGACGCGGAAACACAGATGGTCCATATTGCGGCCCTCGCTGCCAGGCGCGGCGCCGCCTGCCCGCCCCAGCTTGCCGTCGACAGGCACCAGGTCAAGCAGGCAGGTGCCAGCACGCAGCTGCACCAGGCCGATCTCGTCCTGGCGTCGTTCCACAGTGCAGCCAAGCACGTCGCAGTAGAAGGCCAGCATCGCCTTCAGATTGACCACGCGCAGCACCACGTGGTCGATGTGCTGGATCCGGATCATCAGTCGGCGTGCCGCTCGACCCAGGTGGCGAACGAATCGATAAAGTTCTGCAAGAATTGCTTGGTGCTGTCCTCAGTCAGATCATCGCCGCTGTACAGCTTGCCGATATTGCTGATGTAGGCTTCCGGCTGCGGCATCGCGGGCATGTTGAGAAACACCAGCGACTGGCGCAAATGATGGTTGGCGCCAAACGCGCCCGAGGCGCCAGGCGAGGCGCTGATGACCGCGCACGGCTTGCCGTTCCAGGCGCTGGCGCCGTAGGGGCGCGAGCCGACGTCGATGGCGTTTTTCAGCACGGCCGGCACGGAGCGGTTGTATTCGGGCGTGCAG
Organism: Massilia sp. CF038; assembly: GCF_900129765.1. GTDB lineage: Bacteria > Pseudomonadota > Gammaproteobacteria > Burkholderiales > Burkholderiaceae_D > Telluria_A. Next base: position 1,134,099 of record NZ_FQWU01000001.1, on the reverse strand, counting down.
AACAGCACCCCGTCGACGGCGCGGATGCGCTCGCGGAACTCGGTGTAGGTGGGAGGCGGCGAATCATCATCGTCCTGGTTGTACATCGCCAGCTGGCCGATCTCGATGATTTCCATGTCGAGCTGGGTGGGCGCCAGCAGCATCAAGGTCTTGGCAACCCGGCGATTGAACGATTCCTTGCGCAGACTGCCGATGATGACAGCGATCTTTCTCGTGGCCATAGCATTCCTTTCGGGGTGGGCGGTGGTTCGACGGGAGCATCAACCTCCGATAGTAGCAATTTTTGCATGCCCTCGCTCGAACCGGCGAACACCCCTCTTCGCATCAGTAGCCGACCGTGAAGCGTTTGCGTGGGTGGACCGGCTCTTCCAGTTCATCGATCATGGCGACCGCATAGTCTTCGACCGAAATGCTGCTGCTGCCATCGTCGCGGGTCAGCAAGCGATCGAGGGCTGTGCGGAACACGCCGGTGCGCTGGCCGGGCGCTATGACGGCGGACGGGCTGAGCATGGTCCAGTTCAGCGCTGTCTCGCGGCGCAGCATCTCAAGCGCCTGCAGTGCTCCTTGCGCCGTGGCCTTGTACTGCGGCGGGAAGTCGGGCGTGTCGATCACCAGCTGGCCAGGGGCCACCTCGAGCGAACCGGCGCCACCGACCACCAGCAGGTGTGGCGCACGCGCTTCCTTGGCGGCCGTGATGATATTGCCGATCCCGGTCAGGTAATAGTCAAGGACCTCGCTTTGCGCGTGGCCACTGAAAGCGGCAATCGCGGCGTCGAAGCCGTGCAGCTGCGCGCTGAGCTTTTGCACATCCATCACGTCGCTGGCCACGACGGTCAGATTGGCCTGGGCTGCGATCTTTTCGGGGCGGGTCACCAGCGCGGTGACGCTGTGGCCACGTGCCAGCGCTTCGTTGCGCAGCGCAGTGCCGATAAAGCCGCTGGCGCCAATCAATACAATGTTCATGCAATGCTCCTGATGTGGTTGGTATGGCACGCATCATGACATTGGCCATTGATAAGATAAACTGCAAGAATGATAATTCATTGTTCTTATTTCCTTATCAATGACCATGCCGCTACCGGATCAGATTGACCTCAACAGCCTGACCTACTTCGACTGTGTGGTGGAAGCGGGCAGCTTTACTGGCGCGGCCGACCGCCTGGGCGTGGCCAAGGCCAAGATCAGCGTGCAGATCGCACGTCTGGAACGCCAGCTGGGAGTGGCGCTGTTCACCCGCACCACGCGCCAGGTGAGCTTGACCGACGCCGGGCGCGCGCTGATTGCCCAGTGCCAGCCGCTGTTGCGTGGCCTGTCCGACGCGCTGGCCGAAGCTGGCAACGACCAGGGCGAGCTGTCCGGCATGCTGCGCATTACCACCACGGCGCTACAGGCCGCGCAATCCGTGGGGCCGGCGCTGGTGGAGTTTGCCGCCCTGCACCCACGCCTGCAAATCGACCTGCGTACCGGCGACAAAGTGGCCGACATGGTGGCAGAAGGCATCGACCTGGCATTTCGGATGGGGTGGTTGCGCGACTCGACCCAGCGCGCCATCAAGCTGCGCGAGTTTTCGCAATTCGTGGTGGCCTCGCCCGAGTATGTAAAACGGCGCGGCAAGCCGAAACGGCCGGAACATCTGGCCCAACTCGACTGGCTCGCCCTGTCGCTACTGCCAACGCCGCTGACCTGGAAATTCAGCCATGCCGATGGCAAGGACGTGACGGTGCATATGCAGTCGCGCATGCAGGTCGACGCGCCCAGTGCCTTGCTGGCCTTGATTGAACACGGCGCCGGCATCAGCGCGCTGGAAGAGATGACGATGAAGGAATCGCTCGCGGCCGGTCGCCTGGTGAAGCTGCTGCCGGCATGGTCACTGCAGAAAGGCGGCGTGTATGCGGTTCTGCCACCGGGCCGTCATGTACCAGCCAAAGTGCGCGCGTTTATTGATTTCTACCGCACCTATCTCGCACGGCGCTAGATGCGGCCGCGCCGGAACTCGGCCAGGAATTTCTTCGCCTCGGCGGCCGTCATGACCATGACCGGATCGCCGTGGTACACATACAGAAACGGCTCGCCGCCCAGGCGGTCGGTCAGCTTGGCCGACACCAGAAAGCGCGTGCCGGGCGGGTGCAGCGCGGCATCGCTCAGACTGCGCGCGCAATGCACCTTCAGGCTGGGCGCGAATGCCTGCCCTGCCATCGGCCGGATGCGCAGCACGCCGCTGCGCGGGTCCACAAACGATTCGACCGCCACCTCGCGGTAGGCATAGGTATCGCGCGCCATCGCCTACGCCTTGGCCAGCGCGGCGGGTGCGCGCACCACATGCGCCTCGCGGATCGGCAAATTGATCAGGGCCGCACCAACGGCCAGCACAATGTCGGCGTACCACATCCAGGTGTAGTCGCCGTAGGTGACGAACGACAGGCCGCCCAGCCAGGCACCGAGGAAGCCGCCGATCTGGTGCGACAGCAAGGTCAGACCGAACAGCGTGGACAAGTAGCGCATGCCGAACAGTTTGCCCACCAGGCCCGCTGTTGGCGGCACCGTGGCCAGCCAGGTGAAACCAAGCGCGCCGGCAAAGATGTAGAACGTCAGCGCGGTTTTGGGTGCCAGTAGATACAGCACGATGATCACGGCGCGGCTGGCATACATCAGCGCCAGCAGAGATTTCATGCGGTAGCGGGTCGACAGCGCACCGGCCGTCAGGCTGCCAGCGATATTAAATAAACCGATCAGTGCCAGCGAAGCGGCAGACACGCCGGCCGGCAGATTGCACAGCGCGACTTCGTTCGGCAAGTGCGTTACCAGGAAGGCGATGTGAAAGCCGCAGGTAAAAAAGCCGGCATGCAGGAACAGGTAACTGGGGTCGCGCAGCGCTATCTTGATCTGCTGGCCCAGGCCGATGCCAGGCGCCTCGACCGGTTTTGCAGGTGCGGCAGGATCCGCCTTGGCCAGCCCCGCATTGCGGCGCAGCGGCCAGGCCAGAGGAATGGTGAGCAAGGTGGTCGCGGCCATGGTCAGCATCGCCATCACCCAGCCTGCGCTGCTGATAATGGCTTGCATGAGCGGCGCGAACACGAACTGGCCGAAGGAGCCGCCCGCGTTGATGAAGCCCGCTGCGAACGGACGGCGCGCGGCCGGCAGCCGTTGTGCGGTGGCGCCAATCAGAATCGAAAAACTGCCCGCCCCCGCCCCCGCGGCGCTGAGAATGCCCATGCACACGATCAGGCTCCACTGCGAGTTGACGAAGGGCGTCAGCGCGGTGCCGCCGGCCAGCAGCAAGGCGCCCAGAATGATCACCTTGGCCGAGCCCCATTTGTCGGCCACGGCGCCAAACACCGGCTGCGCCGCGCCCCACACGAACTGGCCAATGGCCATGGCAAAACTGATCGACGCGATGCCAAGGCCGGTGGACGTGTTAATCGGTGACATGAACAAGCCCGTGGTCAGGCGCGCGCCCATGGTGATCATCAAGATCGCCGAGGCGGCCAGGATCAGCATCCACGCGGCGCGTGGCGACATTTCATTCTGTGTGTGCATGGTGTGCTTCCTCGAGCAAAGGGCCAAGTTGGGTCATGGTGGTTTCCAGCTGCTGATTGAGCGCGCGTACGGCATCGCGGCCCATCAGCTTTTCGAATTCGGTTTGCGCGGCGCGCCAGACCACGTAGGCCTGCTCCACTTTTGCGCGCCCGGCCGGGGTGATGGTGACGATGCGCTGGCGGCTGTCGGCACCGGGCATGAGGACGACAAAGCCGGCTTCCAGCAGCGGCTTGAGGTTGCGCGTGAGCGTGGTGCGCTCCATTCCGAGCGTGTCGGCCAGCTCGGCCACCGGGCGGGCCGCGCGGGCGGCATTGACCAGCAGGCTGTACTGGGTGGTTTTCAGACCGACGGTGGCCATGTGCTGGTCGTACAGACGCGACATGGCCCGCGTCAGCTTGCGCAACTTGAAGCAGGTACAACCGAGCGGTTTTTCGAGGAGGTCGTGCATTTAGGTGCAGTTACACATATCTGATGAATTGGATTATAGTGTATCTACACGCTTTGTGTTCAACACCGTCAGAAAGGATGGAAAATGGAGCAAGAGGACAAGCGCCAGCAATGGCTCGACGAAGCAGCCGCCATGCGTGCCGGGCTGGCCGCGCCGGGCGTGGCCGACCGGGAAGCGCTGCGTTCGCGCACCGGCATCGCGTTTTTGAAGGACATAGGCAGCGGCGCCCTGCCCCCGGCGCCCATCGCCGAGCTGCTCGATATCACGCCAATTTCCGTCGAACCGGGCGTGGTGGTATTCCAGGGCTTGCCCTCGCTGGCGCATTACAATCCCAGCGGCGTGGTGCATGGAGGCTACGCCGCCACCCTGCTGGACACTGCGGTCGGCTGCTCCATCCATTCCATGCTGCCTGCCGGTAAAGGCTATACAACCCTGGAACTGAAGGTGAACTATATCCGCGCAATGACGGACAAAACAGGGCCAGTGCGGGCCGAAGCGAAGGTGGTCAGCGTGGGCGGCCAGGTTGGCATTGCTGAAGGCCGCATCACCGATGCCAATGGCAAGTTATATGCGTTCGCGACCACCACCTGCCTGATCTTCGATATCTGAGGCAGCGCAGGGTTATGTTGCGTCGATATGGTTTATTTTTGTTCAATGCCTAAAGATTGAATTGGGTAAATTATAATTACCTATTAGCATTTAATCCTTCCGCAAATATATGACCGCGCAATTCAACCCTTACCAGTCCCCCACCGCCTTGGCTGACGCGCCCGCCGATGTCGAACAATTGCGCCAGGCGAGCAAGTGGATCCGCTTCTTCACCTTCTTGATCGACTACTTTTTCTATACGCTGGCTGCATTTGTCTGCGGCTTCATTGCCGCACTGATCGGCCCGGCAGCCATTGCAGCAATTCAAGCATGGAACGGTTTTCTGTTTTCGGTGGCACTGTTCATCGTTTATTACGCAGCGTTCGAATCCATCTGGGCCCGCACACCCGGCAAATTCATCCTCGGCACCAAGGTCATGACCGAGACCGGCGGCGTTCCGGGATTCGGCACGATCATGAAACGCACCCTTTCCCGTTTCATTCCGTTCGAAGCGTTTTCCTATTTTGGCGATCGCGGCTGGCATGACGAGGTTGCCAAGACGGTCGTGATTCGCACCCGCTAAGCCGACGCCTACGCGGCGCCGGAAAAGATTGAACATCCAGCAAAGTCGCGCCATACTCGCAACAGCTTCCCAGCCAGGCGAACCGACGACGAGACCGCGCAGATGAATCAATACATCCTGTTCATGCATAACGATGTCAACGATGCTGCCATCGCCAATGATGCGCAGCGTTGGCACACTTACCTGGCAAGCCTGCGATCGTCAGGCTGCTTTGATGGCGGCAGCGCCATCGGCGCTGGCATCCTCGTTCAGAAAGATTGCACGGAGCGCGACGCCAATGGCAAGGTGACCGGCTATCTGCTTGTGCGCGCCGACAGTATTCAGGCAGCGCAGCACTTCTTACAGGGCAACCCGACGCACGCGGCCGGCGGCACGGTCGAAATTCGCTTGCTCGTGCGCGACTGAGCGCGCGTCACTTTCAGGCGCTAGAGTATGAGACCGCATTCAGCCAGGCGCGCTCGCTAACCATGCCAACCGCCACGGCAGTGATGCCATTCAGCGTTGTACTGCGCCCCCTATCAAGCCCTCTAAGAAAAACGTACATAACGACAAAATGAAAAAAATACTTTCTATTGCACTCGTTCTTTGGTCAGGCGTAGTTTGCGCAGAAGAAGTGCTCACCTCGCCAGTTTCAAAGATCGCCGCTACTTCAAGTCCGGCTGCAGCGCGTGAAGCGCCCAACGATGCGCGTCTCAAAGGACAGTGGACCGGGGTGTTATCTGGCACGAGTTCGACTTCCGAACACAGAACACTTGCTATCAGACTAACGCTGGATGACGCCAAAGCCAAGGTGGAATTTCAAAAGAAGAATGGTGTGTGGAAGGAGACGATGCCTGGACTGTTCCGCGTTTCTGTCGACCGGGGCAATGCGGTCGTTCAAGGTACCAATTCCGGCAAAAGCGACGAGGATGTGTGGGTAGAAACCTGGATCTTGGGCATCACATCCCAGTCCGAAAATACACTGCGCGTTGCCTATTCCAGAGTCGTCAATAATGTTACGAGTCCGTCATCGGACGAGGACAAGACGTTTGCATATGGGCTGTCAGGCACGTTCACGCGTAGGACAGCAGAGATACTTGCGGCAGACGAGATTAGTCCGATCGTTGAAATTACCGCAGAAGAATCGGGCAATTTCAACTGGCGAGGCAAGTCCATGTCTGCAGAAGGTTTAAAGGCTGCGCTCATTGCGGAAAGTAAGCTTCATCCGATCACCGAGGTGCGTTTACTTGAGGGCGACGCCTATCCAGACGTGAAGCAGCTGATCGCCTACGGCGGCGCTGTACGCGCCATTGGGTTGAAGAAAAGTTTTTTCGAGCGTGACGGCGAGTTCAAGACAATTGAATGGGTTGACTAGTTGGACCGAAGCTGAATCTTCGTGGTAGTCTGCCATCGGCCAACAGCGGACGTTGACGGCCGTAAAAATTCAAACAATTTTTTCATCAAAACAGGTTAATGGCTCAATATGGCAGGCGCCACCGCAGAAGTGTTGCTGCGTCAATCGATTTCCGACCGCGAGCGTGAGCTGATTGAAAGCTATATTCAAACAGCGGCCTCTGCCGTTGAGGGGAAGTCCTTCTGGGTTGCAGGACAACCGTTTGTTTGGTACGACGGGACTGCCGACGAGGAAGAGCTGGCGCTCGATATTTTGGGGTTGAATCCTCGTGGCGTAGTCGGTTTTTGCGCTATGTGCCGTGGAACTGTATCAGAAGCCTATCTTGCAATGCTCGTGGCGCGTATTGCACAGAAACTCGACGGTGTGATTGCATTGGGCGGCCACATCAAGTCGCTCGCTGATGACGGCATTTTAGTCATGGAGGGGCGATTCGAAGGTGCGTATGGCGACTACGTCACCCCCGAGTTTCTTTATCATTGGATTGGTCATCCAAAGTTCCGGATGATAAATTGAAGCCCGCATTTACAGGCTCTATACGGCCAGCACCGGACATCGGAAGCTTCGCCAAAAATGTAGCGGGCCAAACAATAGAGAACTTATGAAAGTAGAACTGCTGATCGTGGAGGACGTATTTGATCTTGTGAGTCAGGGACTCGTATGCGCGCCTCATCTCCAGCCGTCACCAGAAATGCCGTTCAAGAATTTCTCGGCAGTCGTGAGTGTTCATCCTCCTGATGGTCCTGCATTTGATGTCAGTGCGTGGTTCAATCTTACGCATTTCAACATCCCGGATGTAACCGCTCCGCTTCAGAAGCGCTGGCAAGTTGTAACGAGTCTCGGAAGAATACCGAAAGAGTCCGTTCCGGTTGGTAGTGTCATTCTCTGCGACATCGAAACAAAAGCTCGTTTTTCACTTTTTAAATGAACGTCCGCAACGGGGCGTAAGGAGCCGACAGCGAAGGCGCAACCGACTGCGGTCGACTAGGTAGCACCTGGCGACTTGACGAGCGCGGCGCGGTATTGCAGGTAGTCCTGCGCGGTTTGCTTCGGCGCCTCGGCCATCGGCAAGTGCCCGATGCCCTCCATCAAGATCACCTGTGCATTCGGAAACAGCTGCTTGAACGCCACCGCGCCGGCAGGACTGAGCACTTTGTCTTCCTTGCCCCACACAATCAGCGCGGGCGTGGCCATCGGCTGGTACGTCACTTCCAGCAAGGGTGACTCCTGCATCTGGCGCATGATGCGCGTGTGCAGCGCCAGATCCGCCACGCCGCGCCGGCCCAGGGCGATGCGGGCAAAGCGCGGCACGAACGGTGTCTTGTGGGTGGTGATGGCAATGGTGGCGTCAAAGTCTTCCACCCGCTTGACCAATAGCGGGCATTCGCCGGTCGCCTCGTAGTGGCGCAGCATGGCTGACTCGTGCGAGGCCGCGGTGCCGGCGGGATCGAGCAGCCACAGGCTCTGCACCATGTGACCGTACGGCACTGCAAACTGGGCAGAAATAAATCCCCCCATCGAATTGCCGCCCAGGTGCAGACGTTCAATGCCCAGCTGGGTAATGAAGCTGTGGATGCGCGCGACCTGGTCGGCCATGGCGTAACTGGCCTTGGGATCGCGCGTGGCGTCGCCAAAGCCGGGCAGATCGGGAATGATGACGCGGTAATGCGGCGTCAGATGGCGCGCGATGCGGGTGAAGTTATCCTTGTCGCCGCCAAAGCCGTGGATCAGCAGCAGGACGTCGCCCTTGCCACCTTCGAGGTAAGGCATGGTGAAGCCGTCGACCTGCAAGCTGCGCGTGTTCAGCCCGCTCAGGCGGCGTTCCAGCCACAGGCCTGCGGTGGTCATGCCGACAGGGGCCAGGCGTGTGGCGAGGAACAAGGCGGCAAGCACCGCCGCAAATGCATACAGAACAATCATACGGGATCCGGTCGTGATATTGAACGACCATCATACCGAAGGATAGGGGCCAGCAGTCAGCCACATCGTCCTCGCGCAGGCGGGGACCTATTCCACATCACCGAAGTTGGTCAGCATGGGATGGGTCCCCGCCTGCGCGAGGACGATGTGTGGGTGCTCGATTAGGCTGTGGCGGCCTTGATCAGCATGCAGATCGCTTCCGCCGCCATGCCTTCTTCGCGCCCGAGATAACCGAGCTTTTCGTTGGTCTTGGCCTTGATGTTGATCTGCTGGGGCGACACGCCCACATCTTCGGCAATGCGCGACACCATCTGCGGAATGTGCGGCGCCATTTTCGGCGCCTGCGCGATGATGGTCGCATCGATATTGCCAATGGTGTAGCCGGTGGCCACAACACGGTGCGCCACTTCGCGCAGCAGCGTACGCGAATCGGCGCCGGCGAACATGGGGTCGGTGTCCGGGAAGTGCTTGCCAATGTCGCCCAGGCCGGCAGCGCCCAGCATCGAATCGATGATGGCGTGCAGCAGCACGTCGGCGTCGGAATGGCCGAACAGGCCGGTTTTGTGCGGGATGGTCACCCCGCCGATGATCAGTTTGCGGCCCTCGACCAGGGCGTGGCAGTCGTAGCCGGTGCCAATACGAAACGGGGGTGTTGGATTATAGGAAGCCAGTGACATGATGAATTCGCTATCAGGTTACGGCGCAGCCAGGTACATCTCGGCAATGCGGATGTCCGCAGGCAGCGTCACTTTTAAGTTACGGGGATGTCCTTCGACCAGCTTGGGCGAGTGTCCCAACGCCTCGATCGCACTGGCGTCATCGGTAATGACACTGGCGTCGGTGGCGGCGGCGAGCGCGTCGACAAGCAGCCGGTAGCGGAACATTTGCGGAGTCTGCGCCAGCCACAAGCCGTCCCGCGCTACCGTGGAGACAGCCGCGCCTGCGCGCTTGACGGTGTCGACCACCGGCAGCGCGAGCAGGCCGCCGACGGCGTCGCCGCCTATCGTTGTAATGAGTTTCTCGATCAGGGCCGCGTTCAGGCCGGGCCGTGCGGCATCGTGCACCAGCACCCAGTCTTGCGGGCCGACCAGCTCGCCCATCTGGCGCAAGCCGTTTTGAATCGATTCCATGCGGGTGGCACCGCCGCAGCGCAGCACGGTGACGCCTGCATCTGGGACAACGCCATCGATCTGGCCGTCGTCAGGGCTGACCACAATAAAGGTATGGGTAATCAGTGCACTCGACAAAAAAGCGTCGATGGTGTGGCGCAGCATGGGTTTGCCGCCAATGGCCATGTACTGCTTCGGTCCGTTTGCAGCCATGCGGGCGCCCACGCCGGCGGCGGGTATCAGGGCAAAATAACGCGGTGCAGGCTGGTTCATGGAGTTCTGTTGGTTTGACCGTTTGGTGCTATGAATGACTGTACCTCACCTTGGCAAACTCTGCTCAGTCGCGCATATTCCTGCGGCGTATCGATCACGTCATGCAGCGCATCGGCACGCTTGATCTGGGCGGTAAAAAAGGGCACCCACACGTTTTCGACCTCGCGTTTCAGCGCGGCCTGCGCCTGCCCTGCAGGACCGTACTCGGCCTTGACGTTGAAGCGGCGCACCAGCGCCTCGCGCACAGCTATCTCCACTTTCGGCAATTGTTCAAAGTAAGTGTTGAGATGACGCATTTCGTGCGCAAGAATTTCCCGGTAGGCGCAAGTGCCGGGCAAAAACTCCTTGCCGATATAAATGACCGTCGGTTCATACGATACCGTCACTTCAATCTGGGAGCTGACGCATTCGTAACGCGAGATCGGGTTGCGCATGACGTGCGCGCTGTAGCCAATATTGGTGGCGTATTTGGTGGCCGTCACGCCCAGCACGGCGCCGTTGACGGGCGCCGGTTTTTGCGACTTGGCGGGCAGTTCGCGGAACGACAAGGTATTGTCGATCCTGTAGCCATTGAGCCGGCTTTTGACAATCGCGCGCGAGCCGGCCATGCGGTCTTCGCACAGGGCCTGGAACATGCCGCGTGACGCGAGCGCACTATTGCAGGTCAGGGCCAGCAAGAACAGGAGCAGCGCGCGCATGCGGGTCTCAGACCGACCAGTTGCCAGCTGCCAGCTTTTCAAGCCAGAAGGCGCCAATGATGGTCTTCACGTCGGTGATCTGGCCAAGCCGGACCATCTCCAGCAGTTCAGGAATGGTGGTGGTAAAGATGTCGAGGAACTCGCCCTCGTCGAGTTTGCGCGGGCCCGGCGTCAGGCCGCGCGCCACAAACATGTCCAGGTGTTCGTCGGAATAGGCAATGGCGTTATGAATTGTGCTGACGAACTGCCAGCTGTCGGCCGTGTAGCCGGTTTCTTCCTGCAGTTCGCGCTTGGCGCAGGCGAGCGTGTCTTCGCCCGGATCAATCTTTCCGGCGGGGAATTCGATGAACACGCGGTCGAGCGGGTAGCGAAACTGGCGTTCGAGCAGCACGCGGCCGTCGTCAAAGACCGGCAAAATCACGACCGCGCCAGGATGCTTGATGTATTCGCGGAAGGTAACAGCGTCATTGGGAAGCTTGACGCGGTCGCGCGTGACTTTGAGGAAGCCGCCATCATAGGCAAGTGCTCCATCGATCCGGGTTTCTTTGAGCTGCGAATCCATGCCCGCTCCTGGTGCGTGGTTAGTGATGGCGCTTGCGCAGGTAGCGCAGCACGAAGCCCGGGAACCCCAGTACCGCAAACAGGGGCACCGTGATCATGTAGAACTCCTTGACCTGGGTGAAGACGTTGCCAGCACGCGCTTCGAGCACGTAGGCGATGCCGCCGGTAACAAAGTATAAAACAAGCAGCTCGATGGCACGCACCCAGCCCGCCTTGGGTGGCGCGCCCAGCGGAATCACGCCGAACAGGGATTCATTCATGAACGGCAGGTTGGCGAGTACCAGTGCGACAGCAATCACCAACCATGCAGAAAGCGTTACATCCATCAGGTGCCGAGGGTGGCGTTCATGGCGTGCATGCAGGCCGTCAGCAGCGGACCGGCGTAAATACCCAGCACCACGATGGCAATGCCATTCAGGGTCAGGGTGGCGCGCATGTCGAACGGTACGGCCAGCGGAGCCGACTCTTCCGGCTCATCAAACCACATGACCTTGACCACGCGCAGGTAGTAGAAAGCGCCGATCAGCGAGAACATCACCGCCAGCACGGTCAGCCACACAGCGCCGGTCGACAGCACTGCCTGCAGCACGGCAAACTTGGCGGCAAAGCCCATCATCGGCGGCACGCCGGCCAGCGAGAACAGCAGAATCGACATGACAGCGGCAAACCATGGGCTGCGCTTGGACAAGCCCTTGAAGTCAGCCAGCTCTTCCGCCTCAAAACCAGCACGGGCCAGCAGCATGATCACGCCGAAGGTACCGAGCGTGGTCAGCACGTAGGTGATCGAGTAGTACATGGCCGAGCTGTAAGCTGCGGCAGCATTGTCTTGCTGGCCACCGACCACGCCTGCCATCAGGCCCAGCAGCACAAAGCCGGTCTGGGCGATGGTCGAGTAGGCCAGCATGCGCTTGAGGTTGGTTTGGGCAATCGCGGTCAGGTTGCCGATGGCCAGCGACATGACGGCCAGAATCATCAGCATTTGCTGCCAGTCCACTGCCATTGGCATCAAGCCTTCAACCAGGATACGGATGCAGATGGCAAAGGCAGCCAGTTTCGGCGCCGCGCCCAGCAACAGCGTGACCGCGGTTGGCGAACCCTGATACACGTCCGGCACCCACATGTGGAATGGCACCGCGCCCAGTTTGAAGGCCAGGCCTGCGACCACGAACACCACGCCAAACACCAGAATGGTGTGGTTGGCGGTAGCGCCAGCGGCCACGCGGGCGATCTGGCTGATATCGAGGGTGCCGGTGGCGCCGTACAGCATCGAAATACCGTACAGCAGGAAACCGGACGCCAGCGCCCCCAGGATGAAGTACTTCATCGATGCTTCGGTCGAGGCGGCGTGGTCACGGCGCAAGGCCACCAGCGCGTACAGCGACAGCGACATAAGTTCCAGACCCAGGTAAATCGCCAGCATGTTGTTACCGGAGATCATGATCATCTGGCCCAGCATGGCAAACAGGGCCAGCACGTAGAACTCGCCGCCCAGGTTGCCCGACAACATGCCCCGCTCCCCTGCGTACTGGCGCGAATAAATCAGCGTGATGCCGACTGCCAGGTAGGTGAACAGCTTGAGCAGGTTCGACATCGGATCCGACACGAACATATTATTGAATGTGTAGACCGTCAGGCCGAGCGAATAGTCGCACCAGGTCAGGTAGCCGCACACGATCAGCGTGGCCAGCGACAGGTAATACGTCAGCGCCCGCTTCGACGACGACAGGAACATGTCGATCAGCAGGATTGCCGACGCGGCAATCAGCAGGAAGATTTCGGCGGATACCGGAACCAGATTGGGATTGGTAGTTTCGATCATAGTCTGTTTTATTGCGGCAGTTTCGACACGGAGACATGCTGGAGCAAGTCTGCGACCGAGGTTTGCATCGTGTCGGTAAATGGCGCCGGATACAGGCCCATCGCAATCACGGCGATCGCCAGAATGCCCAGCATCAGGAATTCACGCTTGTTCAGGTCGGTCAGTTCTTTCACGTGCTCGTTGGCGATTTCGCCAAACACCACGCGCTTGACCATCCACAGCGAGTACGCTGCGCCGAAGATCAGGGCGGTGGCAGCCAGCATGCCGATCCAGAAGTTGAACTGGACCGCGCCCAGGATCACCATGAATTCGCCCACGAAGCCGGAAGTGGCTGGCAAGCCGCAGTTGGCCATCGAGAACAGCACGATGAAGGCAGCGAACTTCGGCATGGTGTTGACCACCCCGCCGTAGTCGGCGATCTGGCGCGAGTGCATGCGGTCGTACAGCACGCCGATGCACAGGAACATGGCGCCGGAGATAAAGCCGTGCGAAATCATTTGTACGATACCGCCCTGCACCGACATCTGGTTGAACATGAAGAAGCCCAGCGTTACAAAGCCCATGTGTGCAATCGACGAATACGCCACCAGCTTTTTCATGTCCTTCTGCACCAGTGCAACCAGACCAATATAGATCACGGCAATCAGCGACAGGGTAATGATGAACGGGCCCATGGCATGCGATGCATCGGGCGTGATTGGCAGCGAGAAGCGCAGGAAGCCATACGCGCCCAGTTTCAGCATGATGGCGGCCAGCACGGCCGAGCCGCCCGTTGGCGCTTCGACGTGCACGTCCGGCAACCAGGTATGGACCGGGAACATTGGCACCTTGACGGCGAACGCTGCCAGGAAGGCCAGGAAGATGAAGGTCTGCTCTTTCATCGTCAATGGCAGCTGGTGCCAGTCGAAGATGTTGAAGCTGCCCGAGGCGTTGTACAGGTAGATGATGGCAACCAGGGTAAGCAGCGAACCGAGGAAGGTGTACAGGAAGAACTTGAACGACGCATACACGCGGTCTGCCCCACCCCAGATACCGATGATGATGTACATCGGGATCAGGGTTGCTTCAAAGAAGAAGTAGAACAGCAAGCCGTCGGTGGCGGTGAACACGCCAATCATCAGGCCCGACAGAATCAGGAAGGCACCCATGTACTGGGCCACGCGCTTTTCGATTACTTCCCAGGCGGAAATGACGACGATGACGGTGATGAAGGCGGTCAGCGGCACGAACCACAGCGACAGGCCGTCCACGGCCAGTGCATAGAAAATGTTGAACTGGCCGATCCATGGCGCCTTTTCAACAAATTGCAGGCCATGGGCCGCGTTGTCGAAATGGGTCAGCAGAGGAATCGTGGCCAGGAAGCTGATCAAGGCGCCAGCGAGCGACAGCCAGCGGGTGAAGCCCGGCTTTTCATCGCGGCCGACGAACAGGATCAGCGCGCCAAAGGCGATCGGGAGCCAGATCGCCAGGCTCAGATACGGAGGTAATGTAGAAATAGACTGCATCATGTTGTCGTTGTCTTTGCGTGTCTGATTAAACGTGCCACAGCGAGAGGAAGTACTTCAGCGACGGGAGGAAGTACATCAGCGAAGCGAGCACGCCGATGATCATCACGAACGCGTAGTGATAGATGTAGCCGGTCTGGCCAGTGCGCACGATGGACGAGAACCAGCCCACCAGTTTGGCGCTGCCATTGACCAGCAGACCATCGATCAGCTTGCGGTCGCCAATGTTCCACAGGCCGCCGCCGAGCAGGCGCGCGCCGCCGGCAAACACCACGTCGTTGAACTTGTCCATGTAGTACTTGTTGTCCAGCAGCGTGTGCAGGGCCTTGAACTTGGCATAGAACCAGGCCGGTACGCGCGGGTTGACCATGTAGCAGTAGTAAGCGGACGCGACACCGGCAGCAGCCAGCCAGAACGGCATCGTCATCAGGCCATGTACCGCCATCTGCCACCAGCCATGGAACTCTTCGTGCAGCTCGTGCATGGCGTGATGGTTCTCGCCAACGAAGATCACGTTGTTGAAGAAGTCGCCATGCAGCATCGGGCCGATGGTCATGGCGCCGATGAAGACCGAAGGAATGGCCAGCAGGATCAGCGGCAGCGTCACGACCAGTGGCGACTCGTGCGGTTTCTCGCCCGGGGCCAGACCATGGTGATGATGGTCGTCGTGCGCATCCTCGTCGTGCGCATCCGAGTCATGGCCGTGGCTATGATGGCCAGTGCTGGCCTTGCCGAAGCGCTCTTCCCCGTGGAACACCAGGAAGTACATGCGGAACGAGTAGAAGGCGGTCACGAACACACCAGCCAGCACGGCGAAGTTGGCAAAGCCCGAACCCCAGATATGGGTGGCATGCACGGCTTCGATGATGCTGTCTTTCGAGTAGAAGCCCGAGAACAACGGCGTACCGATCAGTGCCAGCGAACCGAGCAAGGCGGTGATCCAGGTAATGGGCATGTACTTGCGCAGGCCGCCCATGTTGCGGATGTCCTGATCATGGTGCATGCCGATAATGACCGAACCGGCGCCCAGGAACAGCAGCGCCTTGAAGAAGGCGTGGGTCATCAGGTGGAATACGGCCACCGAATAGGCCGAGGAACCCAGCGCCACCGTCATGTAGCCCAGCTGCGACAGGGTCGAGTAAGCAACCACGCGCTTGATGTCGTTTTGAATGATGCCCAAAAAGCCCATGAACAGCGCGGTAATGGAACCAATCACCAGCACGAAGGACAAAGCAGTGTCGGACAGTTCGAACAGGGGCGACATGCGTGCCACCATGAAGATACCCGCGGTCACCATGGTTGCCGCGTGAATCAGTGCGGAAATCGGGGTCGGGCCTTCCATCGAATCAGGCAGCCAGACGTGCAGCGGGAACTGGGCCGATTTGCCCATTGCGCCAATGAACAGGCAGATGCAGGCCACGGTCAGCAGCATCCAGTCCGAACCTGGCAGGGTCAGCAGGGCCAGCGCTTCGCGCTTGGCAAACACTTCCTGGTAGTTCATGGAACCGGCATAGGCCAGCAGCAGACCAATGCCCAGGATGAAGCCGAAGTCACCCACGCGGTTGACCAGGAAGGCTTTCATATTGGCAAAGATCGCGGTCGGACGGGTGTACCAGAAACCAATCAGCAGGTAGGACACCAGGCCCACTGCTTCCCAGCCGAAGAACAGCTGCAGGAAGTTGTTGGCCATGACCAGCATCAGCATCGAGAACGTGAACAGCGAGATGTAGGCGAAGAAGCGGTTGTAGCCCTCGTCTTCTGCCATGTAGCCAATGGTGTAGATGTGCACCATCAGCGACACGAAGGTCACCACGCACATCATCATCGCCGACAGGGCATCGATCTGGAAACCGACTTCCATCTTCAGCGTACCGACCGTCATCCAGTTGTAGATGGTGCCGTTGAAGCTGGCGCCGTCCAGCACCGCCATCAGCGTCTGCACCGACAGGATCAGCGCGATGAGCACGCCAAGAATCGTCACCGTGTGCGACGTCTTGCGACCGACCATGTTGCCGAAGAACTTAGTACCGAACAAGCCGGCGATCACTGCGCCAGCCAGCGGCGCCAGTGGGACGGCAAGTAGGAGGTTAGGGTTGAGAAGTTGCCCCGCCATGTTGAACCTTAATCGTTATGTATTCGAGTTTTAACCGAGATCGCCGAAAACTTAGCCTTTGAGCCTGTCCAGGTCTTCCACATTGATGGTGTCCAGATTACGGAACATGACCACCAGAATCGCCAGCCCGATTGCCGATTCGGCAGCGGCGACGGTCAGGATGAAGAAGACAAAGATCTGCCCTGCCGCGTCGCCCAGATAGTGCGAAAACGCGATGAAGTTCATGTTCACGGCCAGCAGCATCAGTTCGATGGCCATCAGCAGAACAATGACATTCTTGCGGTTCAGGAAAATGCCGACGATCGAGATCGCGAACAGCATCGCGCCCAGGATCAGATAGTGTGTGAGCGTTAAAGTCATTATTTGGTCTCCTTGCTGGCGGCATCCTGCGCTTCGGCGGCAGCCAGGGCGGCCGCTTTCGATGCAGCATCAATCGCTGGCTGGTCCACGGCATCCATCTTGACGATGCGCAGGCGGTCATTGCGCTTGACGCGCACGGCATCGCCCGGGTTGAAGGCCTTGGTGTCCTTGCGCTTGCGCAGGGTCAGTGCCACGGCAGCAATGATCGCCACGAGCAAAATCGCTGCGGCAATTTCAAAGCCGTAAATATACTTGGTGTAGATCAGCAGGCCGAGTTCCTTGGTGCCGCCGATGTGGGCGCCCGCCACTGCCGGCGCCGGCTCGAAGTCAAGGAAACCGCGCCACAAGATGGCCGCCATTTCGAAGATGATCACAATGCCGATGCCCAGTGCCAGCGGCAGGTAGGACCAGAAGCCCTCGCGCATCTTGTCGATATTAATATCGAGCATCATCACCACGAACAGGAACAGCACCATCACGGCGCCCACATACACCAGCACCAGCACAATGGCGAGGAACTCGGCTTCGAGCAGCATCCAGATACCGGCTGCGTTGAAGAAGGCGAGCACCAGGAACAGCGCGGCGTGCACCGGGTTCCGGGCGGTGATGACGCGGACCGCTGCGAACAGCATGATCAGCGAGAACACGTAGAACAATATAGTTTTAAATTCCATGACTAACCCAGACACTTGCGATTAACGGTAAGGCGCATCGGCTGCACGGGCAGCGGCGATGTCGCCTTCGTAGCGGTCGCCAACAGCGAGCAACATCTCTTTCGTGTAATACAGGTCGCCACGTTTTTCGCCGTGGTATTCCAGTACATGCGTTTCAACGATCGAGTCGACCGGGCAGGATTCTTCGCAGAAACCGCAGAAGATGCACTTGGTCAGGTCGATGTCATAACGGGTGGTGCGGCGCGAACCGTCGTCACGCTGTTCCGATTCGATCGTGATGGCCATGGCCGGGCACACCGCTTCGCACAGCTTGCAGGCGATGCAGCGTTCTTCGCCGTTCGGGTAGCGGCGCAGCGCGTGCAGACCGCGGAAACGAGGCGACATCGGGGTCTTCTCTTCCGGGTACTGCACGGTGATTTTGCGGGCGAACATGTACTTGCCGGTCAGCGCCAGGCCCTTGAACAGTTCGACCAGCAGCATGCTGCTGAAAAAATCTTTAATCTGAGTCATTGTTCCTGTTCCTTACTTCCAAATGTTCCAGGACGTTTGCATCACGCCTGCAACCAGTACCAGCCACACCAGGGTTACTGGAATAAAGATCTTCCAGCCCAGACGCATGATCTGGTCATAACGGTAGCGTGGGAAGGTACCGCGCACCCAGATGAACAGCGAGACAATCAGGAAGGCTTTGGCAAACAGCCAGAAGAAGCCACCGAAGGCGCCGCCGAATTCCAGGATCGCAAACGGTGCGTGCCAGCCGCCCAGGAACATGATCGAACCCAGGGTGCCGATCAGGATCATGTTGGCGTACTCGGCCAGCATGAACATGGCGTAGGACATGCCCGAGTATTCGACCATGTGGCCGGCCACGATTTCGGACTCGCCTTCGACCACGTCAAACGGGCTGCGGTTGCATTCTGCCAGACCGGAGGTCAGGTAGACCACGAACAGCGGCAGCAGCGGCAACACGTTCCACGATACAAAGTTCACGCCGTGCTCGATACCCCAGCCCTTGGCCTGACCAGCGACGATGTCGGAGAAGTTGAGACTGCCCGATACCATCAGAATCACCACCAGCACGAAGCCAATGGGAATTTCGTAGGAAATCATTTGGGCCGATGCGCGCATCGCACCCATGAAGGAGTACTTCGAATTCGACGCCCAGCCGGCGATGATGATGCCGTACACCTCGATCGAGGTAATTGCCATCAGCAGCAGCAAGCCCGCGTTGACGTTGGCGAGCGCCACTTCAGGACCGAAAGGCACCACCACCCAGGCCGCCAGCGCCGGCATGATGGTCATGATCGGACCCAGAATGAACAGGCCGGACGAGGCCTTGGCTGGCACCACGATTTCCTTGAACAAGAGCTTCAAGGCATCGGCAATTGGTTGCAGCAAACCGGCAGGACCAACCCGGTTCGGGCCGATACGAATCTGAATCCAGCCGATCAGCTTGCGTTCCCACAGGGTGGCGTAAGCGACCAGGCCCATCAGAGGCAACAGGACGCACAGGATCTTGGCCATGGTCCAGAACAGCGGCCAGGAATAACCCACCGTGCTGGCGCCCCAGGCGTTGATGCCGTCGATCATTTCAGGCAGCGCCATCAGATCCCCTCCCCTGCTTTTTCAACATTGATTGCACCAAACATCGCGCCGAGGGTGGCGGTTGCAGGATGCGACGAAGCGACGCGCACGGCATTCGCAGGCAGGCGGGCATCGATGCCGGCTGCCAGAATGGCCGAACCGGCGCCTTGCGAGACCTTGACCTTGTCGCCAGCTTTCACGCCCAGCTTCTCGGCCAGCGCCTTTGGCAACTGGACCAGCGGTGCGTTCGAATCGGCCGTGCGCAGCAGCGGCTCGGAGCGGCGTGCAATCGGGTCGGCGAAGTAAATCGGCACATCGGTCACGCGTTCGAGCGCGCCGCTGGTGCCAAACGTTGCCGACGACACAGCTGCCTTCGATACGTTGTTCAGCTTGGCCGACAGATCGGTCACACCCTTGCCAAACAGCTCGTCGCGGATGGATTCCGAGGTTTCGTAGTCGAAACCGGAGACGCCCAGCAGATTGCCCAGCACGCGCAATACTTTCCAGGCTGGACGGGTGTCGCCCAGCGGCTTGACGGTCCCGTTGAAGCTTTGCGCGCGGCCTTCGCAATTGACGAAGGTGCCCGAGGTTTCGCTGAATGGCGAAATCGGCAGCAGCACGTCCGCGTAGTCGAAACCATGCTGGAAGGCGGACATGACGACCACCATCTCGGCGCCATCGAGCGCGGCGCGGGCCTGCTGCGGATTGGCCGCATCGAGTTCCGGTTCCGCGTTCAGCAGCACGTAAGCTTTTTTCGGCGTGGCAAAGGCAGGCGCCGCGTTCTTGGCGGTCGCACCGACCAGGTAGCCGCCCACGGTGTTGGCTGCTTCGGTCAGGTAACCGAACTTGGCGCCGGTCTGTTCCGCGATCCATTGCGCAGCTGCATGCAGCTTGGACGCTTGCGGATGGTGGACAGCAGCGTTGCCCAGCAGGACCACACCACCTTCGCCGTTCAGATTGGCGGCGACTTTGCCGGCCGCGTCGGACGCTTTGATGTTCTCGAAACCGGCCGGGGCAGCAACACCCTTGGCAGCGGCAACAGCGACCACGATTTCCGACAAGGCAGCAAGCCAATCGGACGGTGCGGCAATCATCTTGCTCGCGGTCGGGATCAGGAGCTCATCGTCGGAAGCGTGCACGATGGACAGCTTGGCGCCGTTCTTGACGGCAGCGCGCAGACGGGTGGCGACCAGCGGGTGATCCTTGCGCAGGAAGGAGCCGACGATCAGCGCGCGCTGAACGGTCGACAGTTCTGCGATCGGCATGCCCAGCCATGGCGTGACCTGGCCGTCCAGCGCGAAATCGCTCTGGCGCAGGCGGAAGTCAACGTTTTCGGAACCGATGCCGCGCATGGCCTTGGCCAGCAGGTGCAGTTCTTCCACGGTCGATTGGGCGGTGGCAACAGCGGCAATGCTGTCGGCGCCGTGTTCATGCTTGATGTTGCGCAGGCCATGAGCCACGTATTCCAGCGCGGTCTGCCAGTCGGTTTCCGCCCAGACGCCGCCCTGCTTGAGCATGGGCTTGGTCAGACGCGAGGTATTGTCCAGCGCTTCGTACGAGAAACGGTCTTTGTCCGAGATCCAGCATTCGTTGATCGCATCGTTTTCCAGCGGCAGCACGCGCATGACTTTGCCGCCCTTGACCTGGACGATCAGGTTGGTGCCCAGCGAATCGTGCGGGCTGACCGACTTGCGGCGCGACAGTTCCCAGGTACGGGCGCTGTAGCGGAAAGGCTTGGAGGTCAGTGCGCCCACCGGGCACAGATCGATCATGTTGCCCGACACTTCGGAGTCGACCGTCTTGCCGACAAACGAGGTGATCTCGGCGTGTTCGCCGCGGCCCAGCATGCCCAGTTCCATCACGCCAGCCACTTCCTGGCCGAAACGTACGCAACGGGTGCAATGGATGCAGCGGGTCATCTCTTCCATCGAGATCAGCGGGCCGGCATCTTTCGGCGGCACCACGCGCTTTTCTTCTTCGTAGCGCGAATTCGATTTGCCGTAGCCCACTGCCAAGTCTTGCAACTGGCATTCGCCGCCCTGATCGCAGATCGGGCAGTCGAGCGGGTGGTTAATCAGCAGGAATTCCATCACCGACTTCTGTGCCTGAACCGCTTTTTCGCTGTTCGAACGCACGATCATGCCGGCCGACACAGGCGTGGCGCAAGCAGGCAAAGGCTTGGGGGCCTTCTCTACTTCAACCAGGCACATGCGGCAGTTGGCAGCGATCGACAATTTCTTGTGATAGCAGAAGTGCGGGATATAAGTACCCAGCTTGTTCGCTGCGTCCATCACCATCGAACCTGGTGGGACCTCAACTTTTTTACCGTCAATTTCAATTTCAACCATGAGATTTCTCTGGCCTTAGATATAAGCGGGCACGAGGCAATGCTTGTGCTCGATGTGGTATGCAAATTCTTCGCGGAAGTTCTTGATCATGGCGCGCACTGGCATCGCTGCGGCATCGCCCAGGGCGCAAATGGTGCGGCCCTGAATGTTGTCGGCGATCGAGTTCAGCATGTCCAGGTCGTCGGGACGGCCCTGGCCGTGCTCGATGCGGTGGACCATGCGGTACATCCAGCCCGTGCCTTCGCGGCAAGGGGTGCACTGGCCGCACGATTCTTCGTAATAGAAGTACGACAGACGCAGCAGCGACTTGACCATGCAGCGCGTTTCATCCATGACAATCACGGCGCCCGAACCGAGCATCGAACCGGCTTTCGCGATCGAGTCGTAGTCCAGGTCGGTGTTCATCATGACTTCCCCCGTCACCACCGGTGCCGAGGAACCGCCAGGAATCACGGCCTTGATCTTTTTGCCGTCGCGCATGCCGCCTGCCAGTTCCAGCAGCTTGGCAAATGGCGTGCCGAGCGGCACTTCATAGTTGCCTGGCAGCGCAACGTCGCCCGAGATCGAGAAGATCTTGGTGCCGCCATTGTTTGGCTTGCCCAGCGACAGATACTTTTCGCCACCCATGTTCATCACGAACGGGACGGCAGCAAAGGTTTCTGTGTTGTTGATGGTGGTCGGCTTGCCATACAGGCCGAATGAGGCCGGGAATGGCGGCTTGAAGCGCGGCTGGCCCTTCTTGCCTTCGAGCGACTCGAGCAGCGCGGTTTCTTCGCCGCAGATGTAAGCGCCATAACCATGGAAGGCATGCAGCTGGAAGCTGAAATCGCTGCCCATGATCTTGTCACCCAACATGCCGGCGGCGCGCGCTTCTTCAAGGGCTTCTTCGAAACGATCGTACTCGGCAAAGATTTCGCCGTGGATGTAGTTGTAACCCACGGTGATGCCCATGGCGTAAGCGCCAATGGCCATGCCTTCAATCAGGGCATGGGGGTTGTAGCGGATGATGTCGCGGTCCTTGAAGGTGCCTGGCTCGCCTTCGTCCGAATTGCAGACGAGGTATTTCTGGCCAGGGAACTGGCGCGGCATGAAGCTCCACTTCAGGCCCGTTGGGAAACCAGCGCCGCCGCGGCCGCGCAGGGACGAGGCCTTCAGTTCGGCGATGACTTGTTCCGGGGTGATTTTTTCGTCCAGGATGCGGCGCAGCGCGGTGTAGCCGCCACGGTTCACGTAATCCTGCAGGTGCCAGTTCTTGCCGTCCAGGCCAGCGAGGATCAGCGCGCCAATGTGGCGATTGTGGAGTGATGTCATTTCTTCAGTTCCTCGACCAGTGCGTCGATCTTGTCGTTCGACATGAAGCTGCACATGCGCTTGTTATTGACCAGCATGACCGGCGCGTCGCCGCAGGCACCCATGCACTCGCCTTCGATCAGCGTGAACTGGCCGTCGGCGGTGGTGTCACGGAAACCGATGCCCAGCTTTTCTTTCAGGTGATGGGCCGCCTTCTCGCCGCCAGACAACTGGCATGGCAGGTTGGTGCACACCGAAATCTTGAACTTGCCGACCGGTTTGACGTCGTACATATTGTAGAAAGTGGCGACTTCTTGCACCGCAATGGCAGGCATGCCGATGTAGTCGGCCAGTTCCTGCATGGTTTCCGGTGCCAGCCAGCCCTTTTCGTCCTGGGCAATGGCCAGCGCGGCCATCACGGCCGACTGACGCTGGTCTGCCGGAAACTTTGCCAGTTCCCGGTCGATTTTTTTGTATGACTGCTCTGATAACAACATGTTGTTTGCCTCAATAGTGCAAATGCTTACCGGTCAATACTGCCGAATACAATGTCCTGGGTACCAATGATGGTGACGGCGTCGGCGATCATGTGGCCGCGGGCCATCTCGTCCAGGCTTTGCAGGTGGGCATAGTCCGGGGCGCGAATCTTCAGGCGGTAAGGCTTGTTGGCGCCATCGGACACGATGTAAATGCCGAACTCGCCCTTCGGGTGCTCGACCGCGGCATACGCCTCGCCCGGCGGGACGTGGAAGCCTTCGGTAAACAGCTTGAAGTGGTGAATCAGTGATTCCATGTTCGACTTCATGTCGGTGCGCGACGGCGGCGCCACCTTGCGGTTCTCGGTCATGACCGGGCCCGGGTTGGCACGCAGCCAGGTAATGGCTTGCTTGATGATGCGGTTCGACTGGCGCATTTCTTCAATGCGCACCAGGTAGCGGTCGTAGCAGTCGCCATTGGTGCCAACCGGAATGTCGAAGTCCATCTTGTCGTACACGGCGTACGGCTGGGTCTTGCGCAGATCCCATTCCACGCCCGAACCGCGCAGCATGGCGCCGGTAAAGCCCATGGCTTTCGCGTCTTCCGGGGTCACCACGCCGATGCCGACAGTACGCTGTTTCCAGATACGGTTGTCGGTCAGCAGGGTTTCGTATTCGTCGACGTACTTGACGAAGCGCTTGCTGAAGTCTTCCAGGAAGTCCAGCAGCGAGCCCTGACGGTGTTCGTTCAGCTCGTCGATGGCTTTCTGGCTGCGGATGATCGAGGCCTTGTGCTTTGGCATGGCGTCCGGCAGGTCGCGGTACACGCCACCAGGGCGGTAGTATGCGGCGTGCATACGTGCGCCCGACACAGCTTCGTACGCGTCGAACAGATCTTCGCGATCGCGGAACGCATACAGGAAGGGGCCCATGGCGCCAACGTCGAGCGCGTGCGCACCCAGCCACATCAGGTGGTTCAAGAGGCGCGTGATTTCATCGAACATGACGCGGATGTACTGGGCGCGCACCGGCACTTCAATGCCAAGCAGCTTTTCAATTGCCATCACGTACGCGTGTTCGTTGGCCATCATCGACACGTAGTCGAGACGGTCCATGTACGGCACCGATTGCAGATAGGTACGGGTTTCAGCCAGCTTCTCGGTGCCGCGGTGCAGCAGGCCGATGTGCGGGTCGGCACGTTGAATCACTTCGCCGTCCAGTTCCAGCACCAGGCGCAGCACGCCGTGCGCTGCCGGGTGCTGCGGACCGAAGTTCAGGGTGTAGTTCTTAATCTCAGCCATTATTTCATCCCGTAGGTTTCTTCGCGAATTACGCGAGGAATGATTTCACGCGGCTCGATCGTGACCGGCTGGTAGATGACGCGCTTTTGCTCTGGGTCGTAACGCATTTCGACGAAACCGGTGATCGGGAAGTCTTTGCGGAACGGGTGGCCGATGAAGCCATAGTCGGTCAGGATGCGGCGCAGGTCGTTGTGGCCTTCGAACAGAATGCCGTACAGGTCGAACGCTTCACGCTCGTACCAGTTGGCGGCGCGCCAGACGCTGGTGACGGACGCCAGCACTGGCATGTCGTCGTCCGGTGCAAACACGCGCACGCGCACGCGCCAGTTGTGCACCAGCGACAGCAGGTGCGACACAGCTGCAAAGCGCGCGCCATCCCAGGTGCCTTCGCCGTAGGTGGAATAGTCCACACCGCACAGGTCGATCAGCTGGTCAAAGCGCAGCGACGGCTCGTCGCGCAGGGTCAGCATGGTGGCGGCGTAATTGGCGGCCTTGACGACCACGGTCACTTCGCCCAGCGCGATGCTGACAGTTGCGGCCTCGCCCAGCACGGATGCCAGGGTGGAGGCCAGGTTTTCGATTTTACTTGTCATGATTAGCGGGCGATGGTGTTGGTGCGCTTGATCTTGTTCTGCAGTTGCAGAATGCCGTACAGCAGCGCCTCAGCGGTTGGCGGGCAACCTGGCACGTACACGTCGACCGGCACGATGCGGTCGCAGCCGCGCACCACCGAATACGAGTAGTGGTAGTAGCCGCCGCCGTTGGCGCACGAACCCATGGAAATGACCCAGCGCGGCTCCGGCATCTGGTCGTAGACCTTGCGCAGCGCCGGCGCCATCTTGTTGCACAGCGTGCCAGCGACGATCATCACGTCGGACTGGCGCGGCGATGGGCGGAACACGACGCCGAAGCGGTCCATGTCGTAGCGGGCTGCGCCCGTGTGCATCATTTCGACCGCGCAGCAAGCCAGGCCAAACGTCATCGGGAACATCGACCCGGTGCGTGCCCAGTTGATCAGCTTGTCGGCCGTCGTGGTGACGAAACCTTCGTTTAATACGCCTTCAATTGACATGGCTTATTCCCAATCAAGGGCACCTTTCTTCCAGATATACCAAAAACCAACCACGAATTCGGCGATGAACACCATCATCGTAACGAACCCGGACCAGCCCAGTTCACGCATGGAGACACCCCATGGGAAGAAGAATGCCGTTTCCAGATCAAACAAAATAAACAGGATAGCGACCAGATAGTAACGAACGTCGAACTTCATGCGCGCGTCTTCGAATGCTTCGAAGCCGCACTCGTAAGGCGACAGTTTAGCGGAATCTGGCTTGTTGGGTCCGAGCAGGTAGCCCAGGACCTGGGGTGCAACACCGACGCCGATGCCGACCAGGATGAACAGAAGAACGGGGAAGTAATTATCGAGGTTCACGGATGAAGCCTTTTTGATCGATCGGTTAATGAACCACTGCTGGCGCAGCGCCCTATCGTACGATCCTGGCTTGTAGCCTACCACCAGGACCGAAACGACTGATCCTCGCAAAAAAGCCAGCTTAGGCGCAGCCCTTGCTGGCTTCTAGATTTCTGGTGCCGACGGCGAGACTCGAACTCGCACAGGATTTCTCCCACTACCCCCTCAAGATAGCGTGTCTACCAATTTCACCACGTCGGCATTGAGTCCGCTATTCTACATTGTTACAGAGCTGTATTCAATGCAAACTTGCGCAATAACAAGCTTAAAACCTAAAAATCATGCTTCTTTTTCGCATCCGTCACGAGGAAGGACGGATGCTGCTGAAACTGTGTGCAGCTTACTTCGGAATCTGGCCTGGCGCTGGTGCCGGTGCAGCTGGCGCCGCCGGTGCCGGCGTTGCCGCACCTGCTGGTGCAGCTGGCGCTGGCGCCGGTGCCGATGGAATTGCGCCTGGCACGACCACTGGTGCGGTGACCGGTGCTTTTTCCATCACGCCGCCGCTGACGGCAGCGCCGCGGTTGGTGGCGAAGTGGGCCAGCACCAGGGTCGATGAGAAGAACACGGCGGCAGCAACGCCAGTCGACTTGGACATGAAGTTCGACGAACCGGTCGCACCGAACAGGCTGCCCGAAGCACCCGAACCGAAGGCCGCGCCCATGTCAGCACCTTTGCCATGCTGCAGCAACACCAGCCCGATGATGATCAGGGCCGAAATAACCTGTACTACAACAACCAGATTTTGCAACGAGTTCATTTCTATTCCATTCCAGGTTTGACTGCGATAACTTCAATTAATTCGAACTACCGGCATGAATGATGGCGAGGAAATCGGCTGCCTTGAGCGCCGCACCGCCAATCAAACCACCGTCGATATCCGGCTGCGCCATCAGTTCGCGCGCATTTTCCGGCTTCATGCTGCCGCCGTACAGAATCTGTACGCCGCCAGCGACAATTGCGTTGTGCTCCGCCATCTGCGCGCGCAAGCGTGCGTGCACTTCCTGCGCCATTTCCGGCGTGGCCGTCTTGCCGGTGCCAATCGCCCATACCGGCTCGTAGGCAACCACAATCTTGTTCAAACGCTCACCGACCAGCGCCAGCACGGCGCCGAGCTGATTGCGCACGACCACGAAGGTCTGCTCCGCTTCACGCTCGGCCAGTGTTTCGCCGACGCAGACGATCGGGGTCAGACCCGCGTCCAGTGCTGCGACAGCTTTCTTTGCAACCAGTTCGCTGCTCTCGGCGTGGTAAGCGCGGCGCTCGGAGTGACCAACGATCACGAAGCGGCACGCAAAATCGCCCAGCATGGCAGCCGACACTTCGCCGGTGTAGGCACCGCCCGCCTGGGCCGACACATCCTGCGCACCCCAGGCCAGCTTGCTGCCTTGCAGCGCGGCCTGGCACTGGGCCAGGTAAGGCGCCGGCGCGCAGACTGCACTGTCAGCACCCGTACCGTTCAAGCCTTCGGCAATGCCAGCCAGCAGGCTTGCATTTGATGCAAGACTGCCATTCATCTTCCAATTACCAACGACCAGTTTGCGACGCATAGTAGCCCAGATTTAATTAACCCGCTATTTTAACCCCCGATCAGAAGCGGGTCAAACAATCGGGACGGCCACTTGTGGCAAATTACACAACGTCGACCTGCAGCATGATCTTGCCGACGTGGGTGGAGCTTTCCATCAAGGCATGCGCCTCGGCAGCCTGGGCCAGGGGGAAGGTTTTGAAAATCACCGGTCGAATCTTGCCCGCCTCAATCAACGGCCAGACCTTTTCCTGCAAACGCCAGGCAATGGCCGCCTTGAAGGCGACCGGGCGCGGACGCAGGGTTGACCCGCTAATGGACAGGCGCCGGCGCAGCACCTGCCCCAGATCGACATTGGCCTTGGCGCCACCCAGCAGCGCGATCAGGGCAATGCGGCCGTCATCGGCCAGGCAATCAATCTCGCGCGCCAGATAGTCGCCAGCCACCATGTCGAGCACCACATCCACACCCTTGCCGCCGGTGCGTTCCTTGACCACGGCAACAAAGTCCTCGGTGCGGTAATTGATGCCCCGCTCCGCGCCCAGCTCTTCGCACGCGCGGCACTTGTCGTCGCTGCCTGCGGTGGCAAACACGCGGTGGCCGAGCGCGGTCGCGATCTGAATGGCGGTCACGCCGATCCCGGAACTGCCGCCCTGCACCAGCAAGGTTTCGTCACCCGACAGACGGGCGCGGTCGAACACATTGCTCCAGACCGTGAAGAAGGTTTCAGGCAGGGATGCCGCTTCCAGGGCACTGAGCCCTGCCGGCACCGGCAGACACTGCTGCAAGGGTGCAGCGCAATACTCGGCGTAGCCGCCGCCCTGCACCAGCGCGCAGACCATGTCGCCCTTCTTGAACGGGCTGCCATTCAGGTCGCCGTCGACAATTTCGCCCGCCACTTCCAGGCCAGGTAGATCGGAGGCGCCCGGCGGCACCGGATAATGGCCAAGGCGCTGCAGCACATCGGGCCGGTTGACGCCGGCGGCATGCACCTTGATCAGCACTTCGCCTGCTTTCAGGACCGGCACGGGGCGTTCGCAAAGCTGCAATACCTCGGGGCCACCAGCTTGCTTGATTTCAATCGCGCGCATCGTCATTCTCATTGGGGGAAAGCCGCCGATTGTACGCGCCTTAGAGTTCGGTCGCAGGCAGCGCGTCGCGCATGGCCGGGCTGGGGAAGTTGGCCGGCTTGTAGCGCGCCGGGTAGCGCCCGGGCAACTGCTCGAAGGCGCCGGTGGCCGCCTGCAGATCCTGCCAGGCCACCAGTTTGGGCGGACCGGAACTGCCCTGTTCCAGTTCGGCCGTCGAGACCAGGGCCACCAGGTCGGCTTCCGGCAGCAGCGTGTCCACGTTTTCGGTCCAGACCGTAAAGCTGGCCTGGCGCCCGGTTTCGTTGGAGGCCAGCACCTGGAAGCTGGCCACGAAGACATCGGTGCCGTTCTTTTCGTGCGCCTTGTCGAGCATGTCCTTCTGGCCCGCGTAGTCTTCGGCCAGACTCCTGCGGCGGAACACAGCCAGGCGCTCCGCCACTGCCGGATCGGTGGGCGTGCACGCCTGCGGACGGCCGTTTTCGTAGCGGTACATCAGGGCCGACAACTGGCGCCCCTCCTCTTCGACGAATTGCTGGGCCAGGGCGATCATGGTCAGTTGCGCGTCGCTGTCATTGCTTGATGCGACCAGAAAACGGCTGCGCGTGGGCACCATCGCCAGTGGCTCGCCGCCAATGCCGAGCTGGTAGACCACGTCCGGGAACAGCAGGCGCGAGGTGTCGTAGGCGTCATCCCAGGTGCCGAGGAACAGGCCCGGCGCCAGTTGCTCGAAGCTGGAGATGGTCGCGTCGCGCAGATTATCGATGGCCGCTGCCAGCGCCGTCTCAAAGCTCACGTTCCAGTCTGTCAGCGTGCTGCCAGTCAGGGTCATCATGGAATGCTCGGTGTCGTAGGCGATCATGATGGCCGCGTCGGCACTGAAGGGCGACGATGCCGGCAACTTGTTCAGATCCGTTTCGCCGGCAACGGCAAGCGCGACGTATTCGATCATCGAATGGCTGCGCAATACGGGCAGCAATTTGGCACGCGCTTCAGCAAAGGTCTTGGGCAGCTCCTGCCCCATCATGCTCTGGATATAGCTTTGCATGACGTTGCCGCGTTCGGCCTTGTCCACGCGGCAGTAATCACGATAGAAATTATTCAGGTTGAAGATTTGTTTGCCATCCTCACCCAGCAGCAGACGGAACTCGTCCTGGTCGACCTGGATCGGAGCGCTGAAGCCGGCGTCGCGCAAGCCTTTGGCGGCAATGCCGGTGAATCGTTCCGGCGATGGCGTCGATTTGAAGAAATCAAAAAATCCCAAGACAGCTCCCGTTTGTAAATACGCAATATACCAAAATCACCTTTACGACGAAGACGCGTCCTTTCGCGTGAGATGTTCATACCATTTCAACACACCGGCTGCGGGCAGCAAAGCCGCCAGCACACCCAGCAGCACCAGACGGGGTTCGAGCCAGAAAGGCCAATCAGGAAGCAGCAGATGGAAACCCACCGTGACCAGACCCAGGATCACGACAAACAAGAGTCCCACCGCCGCGCCACCAACGGGCTCCATGTCGGATGTGAGCGCCGCGGCCAGTTCCTGCGCAGTGAAATGCGCGCCAAATCCACAGCTGGAGCACCGTTCCGTGTGCGCTTTGTTCTCCGCGCGACAACGCTGGCAGGTCCAGTCATAGGCAGGTGCGGGGTGCTTCATCTCTGCTTTCGGTAAACACAATGAACGGATCATAACAAACCTGCCAAGCAGGCAGCCGTGCGGACGCATTCGTAACCGGATGCAACCAGTATTGACGGAAAGCACCCTCACTGGCATCGTGCCGCGCATTCACACCTTTTCGCACTGGACCAGTTCGTGACCCTATCGATCCCCGCCAACCTGCTCTGCCTGAGCCTTGCATCTGCCGCACTCATGCTGGCCGCACCTGCGCGCGCCAACGAAGGCGACCAGCTGGTCAGCCTGATCAACGCCTGGCGCGCCGCACCTGGCAGCTGCGAAGGCCGCCGCGTGGCGCCGCTGTCCGCGCTCAAGACCAGAGGGGCACTGGCGCAGCTGGGCATCGATTCCGGCCGCGACTTGAAGCAAGCCCTGGAACACGCCGATTACACGCCACGCCATTCGGAAGCGCTGAAGGTGTCGGGTGTGAGCGATGCGCGCGGGGTCATGGCTATTCTGCGCGAGGGCAATTGCCGCATGATGCTGGACGCCCGCTTTGCCGACATCGGCGTAGTGCGCGAAGGCAGTACCTGGCAAATCGTGCTGGCCCAGCCCCTGATGGAAGGCAAGCTGAAGGATTGGAAGGACGCGGGCCGCGCCATGCTGCGCGCTGCCAATGCCGCGCGCGCCACCGGCCGCAGTTGTGGCGGACGCGACTTCCCCGCCGCGCCGCCCTTGAAATGGGACAGCAAGCTGGCCGACGCCGCCCTCGAACACAGCCGCGACATGGCGCACGAAGCCGTTCTCAGCCACACCGGTTCGGACGGCAGCACGGTCGGCAAACGCATCACGCGCGAAGGCTATACCTGGGGTCTGGCAGGCGAAAACATCATCCTGGGGGTGGGCACGGCCGAAGACGCGGTGGCCGGCTGGGTCGACAGCCCGGGCCACTGCGTCAACCTGATGAATCCGGCATTTACCGAGATGGGTGGCGCCTACGCGCTGGACCGCGAACGGCGCGGCGGCAATGCCTACTGGACCCAGGTGCTGAGCACCCCGCGCCGCTAAAGCCGGGGGGCGTCAGTCACGCGCCTAGCTGCTGGCGCCACTGCGCGAACTGGCCGGCAGCGGCTGGCCCGGTTTCCAGGTGCGCGACAAGGCTTGCGCTTCTTCGATCTGTTCAGCACTCATGCGCTTGGCGATCTCGGTACGCTGCTCGGCAGCATTGGCATGCCCGCTGGCCGCCGCCAGGTTCCACAACATATACGCAAGCACCTTGTCCTGCGGCAGGCCGGCCGCGTGGTAGCGGTACATCAGGCCCAGCGCATGCTGTGCGTCCGGGTGGCCCCGTTCCGCCGCGCGCCGAAACCAGTACACCGCCAGCTTGTGGTCGATTGCCACCGCGTTACCGGTGTAGTACATGGCACCGACCACATACTGCGCGTCGGCCTTGCCCTGTTCAGCCGCCTTGCGGTGCCAGACCAGCGCCTGCGCGTAATCGCGCGCCACGCCGCGTCCCATGTAGTACATCAAACCCAGCAAATGCTGGGCATCGGGACTGCCGGCCTTGGCCAGCGGGGTAATTTCTTTCAGCGCGCGTGCGTAATTTTTTGCGTTGTACGCAGTGGCGCCCTCGGTGAAACCGGCGCTTGCGTGGGCACTGACGCCAAACGCAAGCAGTAACGCTAGGAAGAGTTTTTTCATGTCGGACGTATCGCACCGGGGTCAGTTTTTTGGGATCCCATGTTCATTATTTCCAGCTTACCTTGCCCAGACCATCGACGCTCACTGCGCGGTTGACCGGCTTGCCGTACACCGTGACCGAGCCCAGGCCACTCAGGCTCAGATTGGCATTCTGCCGGGCTGACACGACCGCATTGCCCAGTCCACTCAGATCGAGATTGACAGTATCGACCTGAAATTGTTGCGCGTCCAGGCTGCCCAGGCCGCCCAGGCTGGCCTTGAGCACCTTGCCGCTGCCGCGCAGATTCACCACCCCGGCGCCGCGCAGGTTCAGATCGATGCCTTCCATGTTCACACCCTGGATCTGCATGCTGCCCACGCCGCCCAGCACCACGTTCATGAAGCGGTAATCGCAATTGACTTTCATCGACCCGGCGCCCTCCAGGCGCAGGTCGAGCTGCTCGCCCTTGAAACCACTGACCTCGGTCCAGCCCAGGCTGTCGGAGGTAACTTCGCGCAGCGCCGGCAAGGTCAGTTCGGCGCGCAAGCTGTTGGTCCGCCCACTCACATGTCCGCCACGGGCAGTGGTGCCGATGATCATGGTGTCGCCGTCCTGGCGCGTGGTGGCCTTGGCCAGCAGGGCGCTGTCGCCACTGATGACAAGCGAGGCCACCGGCCCTTGCGTAAGCCTGAGATCGATCACCCCGTCCAGCTTGACGCGCACGATGCGCGCCTCGACACTGCGCGTTTCGGTGCCAGGCTCGCTGGGCGCGGCCAGGGCCGCCGTGGCGCCGGCCAGCAAGGCCGCTGTCATACCAAGCTTCATCAACTGGTTCATGCATTCGTCTCCATTGCGGCGGCCGGCATCGATTTATTGGGCAGCAGCTTTTTCGGCGGCAGTCAGGCGCTTGGCACTGACGGTAACAACTTGCATGGGCGCGCTGCTGTCGATGGCAGTGGCAGCCAGCGGCGCTGCTGCGGCCGGCACCGACGAGGCATTGGCAAAGCTGGTGGCGCCAATGATGGCCAGTGCAGCGACGAAGATGACTTCCATGTTTTTAGCGATGTTCATGATGTGGCTCCTTGGTGTTTGGGTAGTGGAATGTGTTCCGCGATGTGATCACTGTAGCCAGAGCGCCCTGGGGACGCCACCGGATTGCGACGAAATGCATATTTCGCGGCCCAGTCGACGAATTTGCGGTATCAGGCGATACTGACGCCCATGAAACAGCCCCTCTCCCCTGACTATGACGCCATCGTGGCCGGCAGCGGCCCCGGCGGCGCCAGCGTAGCGCGCACCCTGGCACAGCGCGGCTGGCGCGTGCTGATCCTGGAACAGGGGTCGGGGGCGCCGCTCAAGGGCACGCTGGGGCAGATGGCGCGCTTTGGCGCTGTCCCCGGGCGCAGCGCTTTTGTGCACCGCGATGCCTCGCTGCTAGTTCAGGGCGTCAACGTCGGGGGGAGCTCCAGTCTGAACTTTGCCACGGCCAGCGATCCGCCGGCAGCCATGTTTGCCGCCCACGGGATCGACCTGGTGCCCGAAGTGCGCACCCTGCGCGCCGAATTGCCGATCGGGCCACTGCCCGACCACCTGCTCGGGCCCATGGCCAGCCGCATCATGGCCGGGGCCCGTTCACTGGGCCTGGAATGGCACAAGCTGGACAAAATGATCCGCCCGCAGATCTGCCGCAGCGGCTGCTGGCGCTGCGCCTACGGCTGTCCGTTCGGGGCCAAATGGAGTGCGCGCGACTTTGTCGAACAGGCCTGCGCGGCTGGCGCCACCTTGCTGAGCGAGGCGACGGTCGAACGCGCGCTGCTGGAAGACGGCAAGGCCATCGGGGTGGTCTACCGGCACCAGGGCGAACGCCACAGCGCCCGCGCCAGCACCGTGGTGCTGGCCGGCGGCGGCATCGGCAGCCCGCGCCTGCTGCACGCCAGCGGCCTGGGCCCGCGTGAGAGCGCTTTTTTCAGCGACCCGGTGGTGGCGGTGATGGGCACCGTTGACGGGCTCGATGGCGGTGCCGAGGTGCCGATGGCAGCCGGCATGCGGCTCGATGTGCAGGGTATTTCGCTGGCCGACCTGACGCTGCCGCGGCCGATGTACCAGGGCTTCACAGCGCAGGTGGGCCGCCTGGACCGCCTGTCCGCCCACGCGCGCACCTTGTCGATCATGGTGAAAATCCGCGATGACATTGGCGGCAGTGTCGGTCCGCGCTGGGCCGACAAGACGCTGACCCCGGCCGACCGCAACAAACTCGATGAAGGGGTGGGACTGGCACGCCAGGTGCTGGCTGCCTGTGGCGCCAGCCATGTCTTCCAGAGCTGGCACTTCGCGGCCCACCCGGGTGGCAGTGTGCGCATTGGTGCCGGGGTTGACCACAACTTGCGTGCGGCCGCTGATGGCCTATATGTGTGCGACGCCTCTGTCATTCCGCAGGCATGGGGCTTGCCGCCCACGCTGACCCTGCTGGCACTGGGGCAGCGTCTGGGCACGCATCTGGCCGACAGCGCTTAAGCGGCCAGCGAACCGTTCAGCGCTTCGTGCGCGAGATCGTCAATTTCAGCGGTGATGCTGGTCATGGTGCTGGCCACGGCGGCAAACTCCTTGCCCTCGCTGCCCGCGCGCGCGGCCACAATCTGCGCGTTGAAGGCGACCATGCGCGCCTGGCGGGCGATGGTTTTGATGTTGCCCATCATGGACTGCAACTGCCGCCGCTGGGTCTGCGCATGGCGCTTGGACTGCTCCTCGTACACCAGGGTCAGGCCATTGAGGACGCTGAGCAGGGGCGTGGCACTGCGCACCAGTTCGTCGAGCAGGGCCGGCGCGCCCTTGGCATCGTCCACAATGGCAGCCAGGGTGGCATCGGCCAGGTCGATGAACTGGCGAATCACGCGGTCGCCCTGCAGGGTACCGAAGTAGGCATCGTGCAGCTGGCCGCAAAAAATGCCCGGCAAGCCGCGCTTGCCTTCCACCAGCGTGAGATGCGCATCGCGAAATTGCGCCAGCGTTTCGCGCGCGGTGGCAATGGCACCCTCATGGCCCATGGAGGCGAGCACCGCATACAGCACCACGCGCTGGGACGTGAAGCGGCGCCGGCCGGACAGGTTGATCAGCGCGCCAAACACATCGCCCGAGAGCTTGAGGTCGGCAAACGAGGTTTCGGCCGCCGTGTCCATGGTAACGATCTGTTCGAGCATGGCGCGCTCCTTTGCGTGCGGGTTGGGCCGGATCGCGGCCATCGATCCCACGTCCTTTGCATGAATCGTGCCAGTGCCCCTGCCCGGGGGCCGCGGCCGCGCTCACCAAATGCGCGCATCGGCTGGCATCGGAAGCACCAAGCTGGCACACGGAGCGCCATCTTGAAGCAGCACGCTGACCGGGAAGCAGGCCTTACGCCATATGCATATATGCCATTTTAACGATTTGAAAAGATTTGCTGTCCTGCCATGGCAAGGTATAAGATGCTTCGCCGCGCCGGCAATCCATGCGGCATTGGTTTCGGGCAAGATTATCAGCTCTCAGTGCTTTCTTTTTGAGGTGTTTATGCGTATGCGTCACGTTCCTGTTTTACTGGCAGGCTTGTCCCTGTCACTGTCGGCCATGGCCGCGTCCACCGACAGCTGGAAAATTCCGGTCAGCGTCAAGAAGCTCGATAACGGTCTGACCGTGATCGTCTCCCCCGATCACAGCTCGCCCACCGTTGGCGTGAGCGTGGTGTACCACGTGGGCATGCGCCTGGAGCCGAAAAACCGTACTGGCTTTGCCCACCTGTTCGAACACTTGATGTTCCAGGGCACGCCAAACGCACCCAAGGGCGTATTCGACAAAGCCATCACTGGCGGCGGTGGCCGCAACAATGGCTCGACCCGTCCCGACTTCACCAACTATATTGAAACGGCACCGGTGTCCGCCCTCGATTCCATCCTCTGGCTGGAAGCGGACCGCATGAAGACGCTCGACTTCAGTGAATCGTCGCTGAAGAACCAGCAGGACGTGGTCAAGGAAGAAATCCGCGTCAACGTGAAGAACCAGCCCTACGGCGGCTTCATGTGGATCGACATCTCGCAGCAGGCTTTCCAGAAGTGGGAAAACAATCACGACGGCTATGGCAGCTTCAAGGATCTGGAAGGCGCCAGCCTGGACGATGTGCGCAACTTCCACCGCGATTACTATGGCCCCAACAATGCCGTGCTGTCGATTGCTGGCGACGTCACGCCAGAACAGGGTTTCGCCCTGGCCAAGAAGTATTTCGCTGCCATTCCGAAGCGCGCCACGCCGCCGATGACGGACTTCAAAGAGCCACTGAACACCGCAGAGAAGCGGGTCGAACAGTTCGATACCCTGGCCCAGGTGCCGGCCATTGCCGCCGCCTGGAAAATGCCCGACCGCGGCAGCAAGGACCAGGCGCCGATGGCCGTGCTGGGCGAGCTGCTGGCCGGCGGTGACGCGTCGATCCTGTACCAGGGACTGGTCAAGGGCCGCGAGCTGTCGCTCAACATCGACTCGCTGTACGGGCTGACCAGCCCATGGGAGTTCGACGGCCCCACCCTGTTTACCGTGTTCGCGCTGTACAAGCCCAATACCAGCGCCGACGCCATGCTGGCCGCCATTGACGAAGAAATCGCCAAGGTGATCAAGGACGGCGTCGACGCCGCCACCCTCAAGCGCGTCAAGACGCGCATGCTGGCCGACTGGTACGACACCAACGAAGCCTTCATCAACCGCGCCGACACCCTGGCCAAGCTGCAGACCCTGTGGGGCGACGCCAATGTGGTCAACAAGATTCCGGGCTGGATTGAAGGCGTGACCTCGGCCGACGTGCAGCGCGCTGCCGCGACTTACCTGACTCGCGCCAACCGCACCGTCATCGACCGCAAGCTGGCGCCGAAACCGGCACCGGCACCGGTCATTGCCCCGGCCACCGCGCCCGCCCCTACCGCTACCAAGAACTAAGGAGAGCATCCATGAAAAAACTGATGCTGACACTGGCTGTTTCGATGCTGTTTGTCCCGGCCGTGCAGGCTGCCAACGAGGTCGATGCGGCCCTGGCCAAGCTGCCGCCATTTGGCAAGGACAAGCCGATTCCCGCCCCGCAGATCACCAAGAAGACCCTGGCCAATGGCTTGACCGTATGGGTGGTGCCACGCAAAGGCCTGCCCCGCGTCGACTTCGTGCTGGCCGTACGCGGCGCCGGCTACGCTGCCGACGACAAGCAGCACCCTGCGTTTGCCAGCATGCTGGCCACCTTGCTCAACGAAGGCACCACCAAGCGTGATTCGCGCGCCATCGCCGAAACCGCGCAGGGCTTGGGCGGTGCAGTCGCCGCCAGCGCCAGCCACGATGGCGTGACCGTATTCGGCAACGCCCTCACTTCGAACGCGGCCCCGATGCTGCAGCTGCTGGCCGAAGTGGCGCGCAGCCCTTCGTTCCCGGCCAGCGAGGTGGAACTGGCGAAGGGCAATGCGCTGCAAAGCCTGAAGGCATCCGAAGCGCAGCCTAGTTTCCGGGTCGAGCGCGCACTGAACAAAGTGATCTACGGCGACCATCCGTATGCCACCACCACTGCCACCGTGGAATCGATCACGTCGGTGACCGACGCCTACCTGAAAGCCGAACACGGCAAGCGCTTCCGTCCGGACCGCGCGCTGCTCGTCATCACCGGCCCGGTTACGGTCGACGCGGCCATGAAGATGGCTGGCGCCGCGTTTGGCGATTGGAAGGCCGAAGGCGCCGCACTGGCCGAAACGCCACCGGCGCCGACTGAGGTCAAGCCGGTGCGCCAGGTGCTCACGCGCGAAGGCAGTGTGCAGTCGACCGTGCGCCTGGCCAGCACGGGCGTACCTGCCAGCACGGCCGACCTGGTGCCGCTGCGCCTGACCAGCACCATCCTCGGTGGTGGCTTCAGCAGCCGCGTGAACATCAATCTGCGTGAAGAAAAAGGCTATACCTACGGTGCCAGCGCCGGTGCCCGCACCTATCGGAACGGCGGCGGCATCGTCGGCGGTGCGGATGTGCGCAATGAAGTCACGGGCGCCGCCCTCAAGGAATTCTTCGGCGAATACCGCAAGATCGGCACCGAACTGGTGCCTGAAGCGGAGATGAAGATGAACAAGCGCTACGTCGCCGGCGGCTACCTGATCAACAACCAGCTGCAAAAGGCCGTTGCCGCGACGCTGGCCAGCAACTGGCTGATTGGGTTGCCACCCGAGTTCCTGGGCGAGTACGTGACCAAGATCGAAAAGGTCAGTCCCGAGCAGGTACGCGAGATGGGCAAGAAGTATTTTGCGCCGGAGCGCCAGTCCATCATCGTGGTGGGTGACCCGGGCGCGGTGGCCGAGCAGCTCAAGGAATACGGCCAGTTCGCAACCGACAAGTAGCCACCCCATCGCCCTCGCGGAGGCGGGGGCCCATACCATCTGTCCGAATTCGGAAAAGTGGCATAGGCCCCCGCCTTCGCGAGGGCGATGTTCGGGCGCCAGTGGATCGGCGCGGTCGGCCATTTCGCCACCAATAAGCAAACCACCACATCGCCCTCGCGGAGGCGGGGGCCCATGCCATATGTCCGAATTCGGAAAAGCGGTATGGGCCCCCGCCTTCGCGAGGGCGATGTTCGGGCGGCAGTCGATCGGCGCGGTCGGCCAGTTCGCCACCAATAAGCAAACCACCACATCGCCCTCGCGGAGGCGGGGGCCCATGCCATCTGTCCGAATTCGGAAAAGCGGTATGGGCCCCCGCCTTCGCGAGGGCGATGTTCGGGCGCCAGTGGATCGGCGCGGTCGTCGAACAGCGCACAGAATACGGCAAGTTCGAGACCAATAAGTAACCCACACCGCCTTCGCGAAGGCGATGCTCGAACGGCTATACTGTTGCCCATGCACCCGTTCCTGTCTTACTCCATCTTGGCCACAGCGCCCGCGCGCCGCACGCTATTGCGTATGGCGCCGCTGGTCCTGGCGTTGGCATTGGCCCCCTGCTTGCCCGCCAAAAGCAATGACGCGCTGGCCTTCTTGCGGCCCGCACCTTACTGGGAGGAGCAAGGTCCCGGCAGGCTGATTACGGTGCGCTACCACGGCCGTCACGTCACGATGCACAGGGCCGGTCTCGAAACGCTGCTGCGCTGCGCCCAGATCGCTGCGCAGGCAAACAAGCCCTACTTCGCGCTGTATCAAAGTCTGCCCGATGCGCTTGCCGACAAGCGCAGCGCCGCGCCGCAGGTCACCACGCTGGTGCAGCGGCCGTCGGCCCTGGCCTATATTCTTCTGGAAGATGCGCCCGGCCCCGGGCTGCTGTCCACCGCGCAGCTGCTGCGCGAGCTCGAAGCGCAGCTCAAGGAGGACCAGTAATGAACCGTAGCGCTATTGCAGCGGGCATGCTGGCGGCTCTGACCGCAGCGGGGTGCGCCACGCCGGTGTATCAATCCCAGGCCGGGATGCCAGCCGCGCAATTGAAGACCTCTCCCGTCATCAACAGCCAGCTGTGCCTGGCGAGCGGCACGGCACAGCTGGCCGCATCAGCCGATGGCTTTGCGGCCATCCCGGCGGGCCGTCCCCTGCACATTGTGTTTGAGCGGCGCGAGCGTCAGGTTCGGTGTGCCATTGGCCTTCGCTTTACGCCCGAGGCGGGACGGCGTTACGTGTTTGTGATCGATACTGCGGACGAGTCGTGCCTCAATCAGATTGTGCTGGAGGACCCGAGCACGAGAATCGGTATTCGGGAACTGCAGGCGCTGACGCGGGCAGCCGATGAGTGCGGCCACTAGGGCGCCAGGGGCAGGGTCACCTGCTATCATTACGTCTGCTGACTCCACCTTCCAAGAAAGTGCATCCATGCTGAACAAATTGTCCCCCGCCCTGCTCTGCGCCACCCTGGCACTGGCGGGATGCGCCACCCAGACGCCGGCCGGCGGCGAGGAATCGGGTACGACGCTCGATGTGTTTGTGCACAACGACGTGCCTGGTGCGGCCACAATGAAAATCAGCCTGGTGAACGCCTATGCGGATGCCACCACCTGCGCCAAGTCGGTGTCGATCGCCAGGAAGGGTTTCATGAAGGATCAGGATCAGCACAGCACGATCAAAATCCCGGCCGGAAAACCCTTTACTGCCAGCGTGGCCACCTCCTGGACCCGCTTTGGCGCTGGCGGGAATGACTACTGTTCCGTGACGGCCACCTTCACGCCGCAAGCGAACACGTCTTACCGCGCCTTGCTCAAGCTGAACAACGGCGCCAATTCCTGCCAGTTGCAAATTGCAGACCAAAACAATCGGGAAGTCCCCTTCCAGGCGCCGGCATATTCATGCGATCAGTCGATGGGAACGGCGAAGAATGGCGCAGTGGGATTCCGCAGCGTGACGCCAACCGGGCTGATTATTTTCGTACCGCGCTAAGCGCCGCGACGGCGCCGCCGTTACGGCGCTAGCAATTCTGATATTTCCAGTTGCGGCCCTTGCCTTCGGCCAGCCACACGAGCGCCTGCGCCATGCGCCGCAGGCGGGTCGGCTCGGTCTTGGCTTCTTCGAGCCAGTCGACGTACTCGCGCCGAAAACTCAGGCTGCCCGCGTCGAACACCTGCCGCGCTGCCTGATTGGCCTTGAGCGCTTCGGCAAAATAGGCTGGTACCAGCAATGCGCGCGGGGCGGTTTTCGGGCGCGCCCGCACCACGCCCGCCTCGCTCAATGTCATCGCCTGCCTGATGTAGGTGTGCAGCGTTTCCGGCGGCGGCAGATCGGATAACGCGCTGATCCGGCCCAGATGTCCCATGGCTTCCTTCTGCCCAGCAGGGAACATGGTGCCCCCGTTCCAGAAGCCGAAAGCGCAGTGCGCCTTGAAGGCTGACATATTGCACAGAATCGCACCCTGATACATAAAGTGGGGCATGCCCACTTGATTGTTTCGGTGAGCTCGGGACAGGCGCCGTGCACCACGGCGCGCAAATGGCCGAGAATGGGCTGCGCAAACGGGGCGGCGTTGGCGATGTAGGCGTCGATGCGGGGATCGGTGACAGGCATCGGATCAATATAGCAGATCCGATGCCAATTGAAAGCGCCAGACGCGCCTAGCGCTGCGCCGTCACCGGCTTGCCCTTCATGCGCTGGAAGGCCGCGCTGTCGGGCCGGAAGAAGGCGGCGCTCATCTTGCTGGCCAGGGCATCAAAGGCGCGCTCGGCCATCACCGCATACACGGCGCTGTCGGCGGGCCCCTTGGCCTCCTGGCCAGGTGGCAGCTGATACTCCACGCGGAAGTGATCGGGCGGCTCGACTTCCATTTCGAAGCGCCAGGCCGGCGCATCGGGGCCAATTTGCAGGCCGGACTGGAAACGCGCGACCAGACCGACAAAACCACGCTGGGTTTTTTCCAGCGTATACAAGGCGCCTGAAGGCTCGATCTGATAGTTGATCGTCAGTGCAGGCAGGGCGCCGTCCTCGCCAGGTGCCGCCTCAAGCGACAGCACATCATTCGAAAACACTTGGCGGAATCCGGCCACCAGGCCGCTGACAATGCGCGCTTCGCGCACAGCCGCGCTGTCGCTGCCGAAATGGCTGGCAGCGGGAATGATGTCCATGCCGTTCGCCTTGCCTTGATTGAGCTTGATGCGGCGGTCCATTTCGGCCATCGCTTCATTGGTTGGGCGAACAAAGCGAATGCCAACACGCGGGTTGCCGCGCTGTTCCAGCACTTGCAGCAGCTGTGTCATCGAAGGCAGCAGCGCCGGATCGGCGGTGGCAGCCTGCGTGGCAAATTTTGCCAGCGCGTTTTGGTACAGGACATGAATCGCCTTGGCCACGTCCGCATTCAAACCGGCTTTCGGATAGCGCTGCAGCACTTTGCGCAGCTCGGTCACCGATTTCTTCTTGCGCACTTCCTCGAACGCGACCCGTGGCAGTGCCGCGCGTATCTCGGCCACGTAGAACTTGCCGTCATACAGGTAGCCCTGGTAGGCGGCCTCCGTGGCCAGGCGTTTGGCATTCTTGTAGACGGCGACATCGGCCACGGCATTGCGCGCGCTCCACACGGCCGGTGTGGCAACCAGCGCGATGAGAATTGCAGCGGCCACCGGCATGGCCAGCACGCGCTGCACTGGCGACATCGGCTCCGGTTCGGGACCCTGCGGCGCAACCCATCCCTTGCGGCGAATTTCGAAAAACGGATCAAGCCGCAGCAAGGCCGCCACGTCGTTGCGGTCAAACGCGCCGCGCGACTGCGCCTGCAAAGCATCGAGCTTCTGCCAGAATCGTTCGGCCTTCTTTTTACCGCTCACCATCCACTTGCGGCTGCTGCGATCCTTGAACTTGAACGCGAATTCCGTCTGCACGTACACGCCATTGATATGCTGGTGTGTGACCTTCAGGTCGTCCAGCTGGGTCAGGTCGAATACCTTGAGCATGCGCTGGCGCGCGTCGACCATGGTAAAGCCAAACAGGTATTGCGCCGGCTGAAAGCCGAACAAGCGGTCCAGGCGGCGGAACTGGACGACGCGCACGCCAATATAGGCCAGCACAACCAGCAGAAAGGCGTAGAGCACCATGATCGCCTTGTTGTCCCACAGCGCATCCTTGCCAGGAACCCCGAATTCGAACGACATCAACAGGACCAGCATCCACGCAAAGAACAGCGCCCCAAGGGCACGCGTAATGTAGAAGTATTGGTGGGTGCCCCCGTCCTGCAAGCGGTAGGTCTCGTCCGTGATGCCCCGGGCCAGCTGGCGCTGGATGCGCTCTGGCAGCCGGCAAAAGTCGTATTGATGCGATGACACGAATTGGAACCCCTGTTATTGACGCCCGGAAGGCAAGTTTTCAGCAATGAAACATGAAATTATTACATGAAAACAGTCAATACAAACAGCATAGAAGTCGCACAATCAGTCGCGCTGCGTGCTTTCCGTTGTAGTCGCGAAACAAATGTACTCGCCGACCATGGGCACGGCAGCGCCATCGAGCTGGCCCAGTTCGGCAGGACTGAGCAGATCGATGCTGTCATTGATCGAGCGCAGCGCGAAACCGTTCGCCGCCACAAAATCGGGCAGCTTGGCGCGCTCCATGGCCGACATGAACGGCTCGCCGCGCAGCTTGAGCCAGAAATCGATCAGGCGGCTGGGACGGGTGAAATTGGGACGGCCGTCGGCCTGGGGCGCAAGCCAGGTGAACGCCGCGCAGCAATCCGGCGCTGCTGCCGCCATCTGCCGGAACAAGCCGGCCACCGCATCGAGCGGCACATACATCAGCAGACCTTCGGCCACAAACAAGGTAGGCACGTTGCTCTCGAACGGCGGGCATTGCGCCAGCACGGATGCGAGCGGCTGCTGCGCCAGATCGACACCCAGGTACACGATGGCCGCGCCCTGCGGCCCCACTGCCGCCCGCTTTTTCAGCTGGGTGGCGGGATGGTCGATCTCGAAGCAGCGCAAATGGGGATGGACAGCGAGCAGTTCGGCACACAAGGTATCGAAGCCTGCGCCCAGTACGACCACCTGGCGGCAGCCACCCTCTACCGCCTGTTGCGCGAGCTGGCGCAGGCGCCGTTTGCGCAGCGCGAAGTGGAGCGAGATGCCGGGCAGCGTGGTCCGTTCCGCCCACAGCGCCAGACGGCGAAACCAGCGCTTTTGCAGCAGCCGCGCCAGACCGGGATAGGCTTTGCGCAGCAGTGCCGCGCCGCGCTGCTGCGCTTCGGCCGGCATCAGGTGCGTCAATGCGCGCGTGTCGGTGGCCAGTTGCAGACCGGCCGCCACAATCAGAGCGGTGTTGCTTGGCTTGTTCTCCTTCATGCTGCCAGCTCCACCGGCGCGGCCGCGGAAAGATCGCGATAGTGGCGGTACCAGTTGCTCTGGAAGCGCTCTTGCGGATCGAGGCGGCGCTTCCATTCCAGGAACTGGTCGAAGCGCGGGTGGCAGGCGCGCACCTGTGCCAGCGTGGCCGCCTTCGAATAGGTCAGGTAGTAGCTGCCCTCGCGTTCGATGGCGAGATCGATCAGGCGCCGGAACGCCTGCATGGTCGCCTCGATACCTTCAGCCGTGTGCGGCGTGTGCAGATTGAAGATGACGCAGGCGTAGTCCTGGCTGGCCCATGGCATGAAGCTTTGGTCGTCGCGCTCGATCAGGCGGATGGTGCCGTAGATCAGATCGACACCGTGCAGGCGGAAGTCGGCGGCCGCGCCGCGCATGAAGTCCACCAGGCGCGCGCGCGGCACATAGATTTCGCCGATCATCTCCGAACCGCAGTGTCCCAGCATGGTATCGAGCTCCGCGTGATAGCCGTCCAGGTAGGTACTCTGCTGAAGCCGGTCGCTCCAGTAGACCTGGCCGCTGCTGGCCAGATAGTAGCTGGAATAGCGTTCGAAGGCCGCGCTCTTGTCGGTGTGGGCCAGCGCCAGCAGGCCGCGCCAGTCGTCAGGCGACAGTTCGCGCTGGGTATCGAGCGGCGTGGCCTGGTCGACCGGCAGGTAACACGAGAACACGCCCTTGTGCAAAAAGTCGCCACTGGCAGGATCGATTGCGAACTGGAAGTCGCCAAAGGTGTAGCCATACAAAATGCGGTCGTCAAACGCTACCATCAATTCATCGAGTGTCAGCAGCGAGACATCGCGCCGCATCTTGACCCGAGGGGCCAGGCGCAGCGTGACGCTGACAATCACGCCAAACATGCCGTAGCCGCCGATGGCAAGACTGAACAGCTGGGCCTCGCGTTCACGGGTGCACACTTTCAGTTCGCCTTGCGCATCGATCAGGGTGAAGGCTTCGACGTCGTCGATGAACGGCCGCATGCGCAGGCCGCGCCCGTGCACATTG
Organism: Massilia sp. CF038; assembly: GCF_900129765.1. GTDB lineage: Bacteria > Pseudomonadota > Gammaproteobacteria > Burkholderiales > Burkholderiaceae_D > Telluria_A. The sequence goes on along the minus strand of NZ_FQWU01000001.1, from coordinate 1,089,355 downwards.
GCCGACAAGCAGCCGCCCAGACTGAGCGCATCGGCGCCGGTCTGCTTCTGGCGGATACCCCAGCGTGGTTCCGCGTTGCTCGCTTCCAGAAAATCGATCAGGGCTGGCCACTGGATCCCCGCTTCCACCTCCACCAGTCCGCTGCCAGCATCAAAAGCGAGAACGCGGTCCAGATGACCCATGTCGAGCAGCAGCGCGCCTTCGCCAAACTGCTGGCCGCCCATGGCGTGGCGGCCGCCGCAGATGGCGACTGGCAAGCCGAGCGCGGCGGCGGCGCGCACCGCTGCGCTGACTTCGGCCACGCTGTGGGGCGTGACAATGCGCGCTACGCGGGTGGCGTTCAGGGCCGAGTGGATGTCATTTACGATGGGGAAAATGGTTGAAGGGTGCATGGCGCGATCCGGTTGAAAGAATGGGGCCATTGTGTCGTAGCAGTTCGATTAACGATACCTGATACTAAATAGTACTGCAATACAGGACCATTGAGGCCATCCCGCTTGCCTGGTCGCTCGGCAAATGGCGGCCGCAACTGGCAGATCTGCCAGTTTGTTGCTGCGCTGTGAGTTGAATGATTGCCAATTGTGGTGCGGAAATTACATCCCGGCTGAATGAAAAAAAGGCTGCTAGGTTGGCACATCAAGCACGCGTAGATTGAGCGTGTTCGCGCATTTACAACCTGGTCGCGAATGCCCATTCACTGCGTCACCTCATCTGGAGCACACCATGTTTGAGAACTCTTTAGTCGCACCCTCATGCCGTCTGTTACTCGCCGCTACCCTGCTGCTGGGTGCCGCCCAACCTTACGCGATGGCCAGTAGCGGCGCCGTCTTTGGCTCGGTCGTCATTGGCAATGGCCGGATCAATATCGGCGATGCCTTGCTTTCGCCGAATCAGGAGTTTTCCGCCGCGACCACGGCTGACGGCAATTTCTGTGTGACCGGTGAATATATCGGTAACACGATATGGTGTGCCCGTAACACCCCGTTACCGACCGCGACCTACTACACCACTCTGCGCACCGACGCCAACCTGTGCACCTATCGCGACGACGGCAGCACGGCATGGTGCCGCACCAATGCCGGCCTGCCCGTCGGGCCGGTCTTCCTGTCGGTGGCAGACAATGCCAACCTGTGCGTCTACCAGGGCACGCCAAGCGCGCCTGTGTTACCAGCAGTGTGGTGTTCCAATGTCACCGCGACGGCGCCCGCGCATCCACCTGTCCTGCAGTACGGTCAGATCTACAACCTGCAAAATGGGTACATGAATTCGACCGGGGGCTACCTTGATGTTCGCACAGCTGGTTGCGAAAACAATCTGCTCTGTGTTTCGACGGCGTATTCGTATAACCGTCTTCCTGGCAGTGGATCATGGATGCTGGTGTCAGCCGAGGGCAAGGCCAACGGGAGCCAGGTGCGCACAGGCGACCATGTGTATTTGAAGAATCAGTTCCAATACACCAGCGAGACACCGCCCGCCAGCGGGATGTTTGGTGGCTACCTTGCCGTCAAGGGAGTGGGCTGCGAACTCAACGTACTATGCGTATCCACCGCCACGACCGCCCCAGCGCCGTTTAACGCCAGCGTGTGGCAGATTATCGGACCGCGCACCAATACCTATCAGAACGAAATGCTCAATCTGCGTAGCGACTATGTGAGTCTGGCCGGCTACACCTATCTGGACGTTCGCTCATCGAACTGCGAGCAAAACTACCTGTGCGTGTCCACCAGTGCCAGCCCGAACCGCGACCAGGGCAGTGGATTCTGGCGCTTCCAGATTGCCTCGACCAAGAAATAAGCCGGCACTGCCACTACATCGCCCTCGCGCAGGCGGGGGGCCCATGCCAAGTTACCGAAGTCGCACGCATGGCATGGGCCCCCGCCTTCGCGAGGGCGATGTAGGGGTTCGATTGCGATGTAGGGGTTCGCTTGCGATGCGACGCAAAAAAACCGCCAGGGCTTGCGCGCTGGCGGTTTTTTACTGGCCGAAGCCCTTACCGATTACTGCGCAGCTGGTGCCGCTTCCGCGCCTTCAGCAGCTTTCATCGACAGCTTGAGGCGGCCGCGGTCATCGGTTTCCAGAACCTTGACGCGCACTGCCTGGCCTTCTTTCAGATAGTCGGCAACAGCGTTCACACGCTCGTTGGCGATCTGCGAGATGTGCAGCAGGCCGTCCTTGCCTGGCATGACCTGAACGATCGCGCCGAAGTCCAGCAGCTTGAGCACCACGCCGTCGTAGGTCTTGCCCACTTCCACCGAGGCGGTCAGTTCTTCGATGCGGCGCTTGGCTTCCTGACCGGCAGCAGCGTCGACGGAAGCGATGGTGACCACGCCTTCGTCGCTGATGTCGATCTGGGTGCCGGTTTCTTCGGTCAGCGCGCGAATGACGGCGCCGCCCTTGCCGATGACGTCACGGATCTTTTCCGGGTTGATCTTGATGGTGATCAGGCGCGGTGCGAAGTCCGACAGTTCGGTCTTCACGTGCGGCATGGCCTTCTGCATTTCGCCGAGGATGTGGTGGCGTGCTTCCTTGGCTTGCGCCAGTGCCACTTGCATGATCTCTTTGGTGATGCCCATGATCTTGATGTCCATCTGCAGCGCGGTAATGCCTGCTGGCGTACCTGCGACCTTGAAGTCCATGTCACCGAGGTGATCTTCATCGCCCAGAATGTCGGTCAGCACGGCGAACTTGCCGCCTTCCTTGATCAGGCCCATGGCGATACCAGCCACGTGCGCTTTCATTGGCACGCCAGCGTCCATCAGTGCCAGGCAGCCGCCGCAGACGGACGCCATCGACGAGGAACCGTTCGACTCGGTGATTTCCGACACCAGGCGCACGGAGTAGCTGAAGTCTTCAGGGTTAGGCAGAGCGGCAACCAGAGCGCGCTTGGCCAGACGGCCGTGACCGATTTCGCGGCGCTTTGGCGTACCAACACGGCCGGTTTCGCCGGTGGCGAACGGAGGCATGTTGTAGTGCATCATGAAGTCGTCGGTGTACTCGCCCATCAGCGCGTCGATCTTCTGGCTGTCGCGTGCGGTGCCGAGGGTGGCCACGACCAGCGCCTGGGTTTCACCACGGGTGAACAGGGCCGAACCGTGGGTACGCGGCAGGATGCTGGTGCGAATTTCGATCGGACGCACGGTGCGGGTGTCGCGGCCGTCGATACGTGGCTCGCCGTCCAGAATCTGCGAACGCACGACTTTGGCTTCGATGTCGAACAAGATGTTGCCCACTTCGGCCGAATCCGGTGCCGATGCGCCGATCGAGGCAGCTTCCGCGGCCAGAGCAGCGGTCACTTCAGCGAAGGCAGCCTTCAGCTTGGCGGTACGGGCTTGCTTGTCGCGGGTCTGGTAAGCATCGGCGATTTTGGCATCGGCGAAGTGCTTGACGCGGGCGATCAACGGCTCGTTCTTCGCTGGCGGCGCCCATTCCACTTCCGGCTTGCCGCCGTCGCGTACCAGATCATGGATCGCGTCGATGACAGCTTTCATCTGGTCGTGGCCAAACACCACGGCGCCGAGCATGATTTCTTCGGACAGCTGCTTGGCTTCCGATTCCACCATCAGCACAGCCGTTTCGGTACCGGCAACAACCAGGTCCATTTCCGAGGTTTTCAGTTCGGTGGTGGTTGGGTTCAGGATGTACTGGCCATTGGCGTAGCCGACGCGCGCAGCGCCAACCGGGCCATTGAATGGCACGCCCGACACGCACAGCGCGGCCGATGCGCCAATCATGGCGGCGATGTCCGGATCGATCTCAGGATTGACCGACAACACGTGGATGATGACCTGGACTTCGTTCAGATAACCTTCAGGGAACAGCGGGCGGATCGGACGGTCGATCAGGCGGCTGGTCAGGGTTTCCTTCTCGGATGGACGGCCTTCACGCTTGAAGAAACCGCCCGGGATTTTACCGGCTGCGTACGTCTTCTCAACATAGTCAACAGTCAATGGGAAGAAGTCCTGGCCTGGCTTGGCGTCTTTGCGCGCAACCACGGTAGCCAGAACAACGGTGTCTTCAATCGACACCATCACGGCGCCGGAGGCCTGACGAGCGATCTCGCCGGTTTCCAGGGTGACTTGATGCTGGCCGTACTGGAAGGTTTTCGTAACTTTATTAAACATGGGTAATCCCTTTCTATTTGCCGACAGATTTTCAGGGGCTGTCGTTCACCTCACCACAGGCAATACAGATTGCCTTTACTACAAAAACGGGACTACAAAAACAAAATGCCCGCGACAGCAAGCTGCGCAGGCATTTGTTTTTAAACTGGATTACGCAACAGTGATTACTTGCGCAGGCCGAGTTTGGCGATCAGATCGCGATAACGGGTAGCGTCCTTGGACTTCAGGTAGGACAGCAGGCTCTTACGACGGTTGACCATCATGATCAGACCGCGGCGCGAGTGGTGATCTTTCTGGTGGGCCTTGAAGTGGCCGTTCAGTTCGTTGATGCGTGCGGTCAGCAGTGCGACCTGAACTTCTGGGGAGCCGGTGTCGTTTTGGGCACGGGCGTTGTCCGCGATAATCGCGGCTTTGTTGATGTTTTCTACGGTCATGATATTACCTTTCACATGCGGTGCAAGAGTCGTAACCCAGCGCACCGTGAACTTCGATTGATGAACCAGCCAAAACGGCCAGACCCGCAAGTATATGCGAAAACGTATCGTGTCGCCAGTGCAGATTGGATGCAGACGGCGCATCATGGTCATTTTTCACCGCTGACGGTGGTTTTTATGCCTAAAGTCATCTTTATCGCAGCGCTAAGCTGCCTGCTGAGCGCGTGCGCCCTGCTGCTGCGCCCGCCCCCGCCCGTCGGCGCCACGGCTGCCGAGGTGCAAGCGGCCTGGGGCCGGCCCACCGCCCGCTACACCGGTGCCGACGGCGAGGTACTCGAATATGCCAAGGGCCCCATGGGCCAGCAAACCTGGATGGCACGCATGGGACCGGACGGGCGTCTGCGCCAGTTTGAACAAGTGCTCACCGACGACAAGTTCGGTACCCTCAAACCGGGCCGCAGCACCCAGGCAGAGGTGCTGCGCGCGGTGGGGCGGCCGACAGAAAAATCTTACCTGGACATTCCCAAATTGCAGGTCTGGTCTTACCGCTACCGCGAAAGCGAGGTGTGGAATTCCATGATGCATCTGCACTTTAATCATGACGGCGTGCTAACAATGATGATGAATGGACCAGATCCGATGTATGAATATAATGATTCCAGCCGCGATTAACTTGCTCTGAGGCAATTTAACAACAGAAGACACACTTTTCTGGCGTGCGCGTTGACTTGGGTTAAAGGTTCCCGTTAAATCGTAAACATACGCATTTGACTGGCGTAACTGCAAATCTTTCATTCCCACCAACATTGAAAGCCACCCATGTCCCTCAAAGTATTTGCTGTCGCCTTGCCCCTGCTTGCGCTGCAAGCCCCATGCATGGCGCAGGATCTGGAAAAAAAAGGCCTGCCCTGCGTGGCTGAGCTGTGTCTGGGTGACGGCCTGGCCGAATTGTCCAAAATTCAGTGGGCACCAGCGCAGAACTCCTTCAAGGTCAACAACAAATTCCAGCTCACCGCCACCCGCAAACTCAGTGATGACGACCTGCGTGCCCTGCGCGGCACCTGGCCCAGCGCGGGTGATGCAGCGCCCTATTTGCACGACAAGCAGTTCGATACGGGCGCCCTGCCCTTGCTGCCCAAGATCATGGCCGCGTGCGAATCGAACGAGTTGTTTGGCACCTTTGGCGCCGACAGCGACACGCCGACCCGGGTTGGCATCAGCCTCACGCCCAGCCTGAGTGATCCGGCCAAGCAGGAGTGGATTGTCACCACCATCGTGCGCGAATTCCCGTCTGCAGTGAGCAACGACGACAAATCGATGATGACCAAGCTGCTCAACAAGCGCTACGCCAAATTTGGCGCCGGCCGGGTCGATGTACCGCCAGCGCAGGTGGGCGAAGGCCGCTACTTCCCGGGCGGGATGAACCGCTTCGGCTTCGGTCTGTCGCTGTACCGCGGCAACGACGAATCGGCGCGCCTGAAGAGCAATGCCGCCTGCAGCGCAATGGACAAACCCAAAGCTGGATAATTTACCTTTGCCGCCATGAAGGCGCGCCAGACGAGCCCAAACGGCCCGCCTGGCGCGCCTTTTTACATGCAAAGGTGATATCCAGCGCCATCCACCTATACTCCGGTGGATGTCCTCCACGTCCTATCCATTTCACCCCAGGCGCCGCTATATCGGCCTGGTGATCACGCTGCTGCTGCATCTGGCGCTGGCCTGGATGTGGCTTGCCGCGACGCGCCTGAAACCGCTGGCCGATGCGCCACGGCTGGCGATGCAGTGGATCGATGTCAAATTGCGGTCAGCGCCGCGTGTGCCGCAGGCCGTCCCCAAGCCGGTGCCGAAGCCGAAGTCCGAATGGCGCCCGCCGGCCAGCGCAGCCGCGGCGCGGCCGACGCCATCGGTGCCACTCGAGCCCGCCGAGCCGCCACCCGCTCCCGTGACCGACAGCCCGCTGGCGGCACCGGCCACGGCCCCGAGTGCGGCCGACATGCTGGCCCAGGCCAAGCGCGACATCGGCAAGTTCGACAAAGAGCTGCGCAAGGAATTTGCCAAGAAAGGCATCAGCAAACCTGAAACCTCGCCGCAGCAACGCCTGGCGCAGGGTATTGAAGATGCCTATGATGCGGTGCCACCGAAGTGGTACCAGTCGGCCAAGATCAAGGAAATCATCGACCCGGGCGGCTATGGCCGCAAGCGCTACCGCATCACCACGGCCTTGGGCACCTACTGCATGACTTACGAGTCGCCCAACTCGCCCACGGCACAACTCGACCCAAGCAAACGGGTGGAGCCGAAAATGACCAATTGCCCGCCCAACGAGCAGCCTGCCACCACGCAGAAATGGTGAACGCCGCGTAAAATTTGGAATCGCTTCCAGTATTGTGCTATGTTCTACAAAAAAACACCATACTGGAGACAAGCAATGCACAGCACCATGGGCACCACGGAGATCTTCCTGATCGCCATGCTGATCATCTTTACCGTTCCCTATCTGATCTGGCGCGTTGCCGATACGGACTACTACGCGCCGCTGGTGGTGGTACAGATCATCACCGGCATCCTGCTGGGCCCGGGCGTGCTGGGGCGCGCCTATCCCGACTACTATCAGTTCGTCTTCAACCCGCAGGTGATTGGTTCACTCAATGGCGTGGCCTGGTGGGCAGTGATGCTGTTCGTGATGATTGCAGGGATCGAGCTCGATCTCAAGAAAGCCTGGGAGCACCGGCGCGAAAGCGTGATTACTGCCTCGCTGGCGCTGGGCACGCCGCTGCTGTTCGGCTGCGTGGCCGCACTGGGCATGCTGGGCTACGCCGGCTGGGTCGGACCGAACGCCCAGTCCTGGCAGTTCGTCCTGGGTATTGGCATGGCCTGCGCGGTGACAGCATTGCCGATTCTGATTCTGCTGATGGAAAAACTGGAGGTGCTGCGCGAACCGATCGGCCAGCGCATCCTGCGCTACGCCAGTCTGGACGACATCGCCATCTGGGGCGTGCTGGCCCTGATCCTGCTGGACTGGGACCGGGTCGGACGCCAGCTGGGATTCTTGCTGTTGTTTGGCGCGGCCACTTTTGGTTACCGCAAGCTGATGGCCTGGCTGCAGGCACGCGACCGCTGGTATGTGGCGCTGATCTGGCTGGCAGCATGCGCCTTTGCTGCCGACTGGGCTGGTCTGCATTTCATGGTGGGCGCCTTCCTTGCCGGCGCCGTGATGGACGCCGAGTGGTTCGACCAGAAACAGCTCGATCTGCTGCGCCACCACGTGCTGCTGGCCATCATGCCGGTATTTTTCCTGTCGACCGGGCTGCGCACCAACTGGGCCATGGGCGGTTACGCGGTGTTTGTTGCGGCGGCCGTGCTGCTGCTGGCATCGGTGAGCGGCAAGCTGGCCGGCGTTCACGCCGCCGGCAAGATCCTGAAATGGGGTCCAGGCGAAGCGTCCATCATAGGCTGGCTGCTGCAGACCAAGGCGCTGATCATGATCATCTTCGTCAATATCCTGCTCGACAAGGGCATCATTACCAGCGAAACCTTCACCGCCCTGCTGCTGATGGCCATTGCCAGCACCATGCTCACGGTGCCGGTGGTGGCGCCCAAGCTGCGGCGGGTGGCGGCGCTGGTGTTCAAGGCGAGCTGACAGGCTGGGGGTTACGCAAGGCAGCCAGGCCCAGATGCGCCAGCTCGGTCACCCAGCTGCGCGTATAGGTCTGGCGCCCGGGCGCAGCCGTGATACGCGGCAGTGCGCCATCCATGACGACGATGAAGACTTCCTCACCAATGGCGAGCAGGTATTCCGGCGCCGCGTCGGCGTTCGCTGCCGGGCCATGTTGGAGGCGTGTAAAAAGGACCCGATTGAGCGTATCGATCGCGCATGGCCAGTCAGGCGCCGTTGGATCATGCGCCGTGCGTTCAAGGCCGGACAGATCGAGCCGCTCGAACCAGCTTGCATCGAGCCGGCCGGGCTTGAAGCGCGTCAGCGCAGCAAGGGGCGCGGGCGCGGCGGGTTCGTCCGGAATTTCACGGATCCGCGGCCTCGATGCGGTAGAAAACACGGTCAACAGAAAGATCAGCACCAGACCAACGGGCACGGTGATATACAGGAGCAATGGGCTCCAAAGCATGGCAACAATCGGTCCGCCCACGCCTGGAATAATGCATACCAACTCGTGGGGACCGTCGCAGGCAAGCAGGAAGGTCAGAATATATCCCAGCGCAAATAAAAATGCAGGGGCAATCATCAGAAGGAAAATGATACTGACTGCCTTGCTGTTACCGCGCGTTTCCACCGTCTTCATGTTTTCCTTCGCTGGTGAGTTCACTCAACTCGGCGCAATGCGTGGCACTGCGATGTGCCTGTCCCATCGATCACCCGCTGGTATGCGACCCAGGTGGCGACGATGCGATCGCCTCCCTGGTGGCGTGCTACTTCCCGAATATTTTCAAGAAAAAAATCAATACGGCGCCCACGGGGCCGGTGATACACATGAGAAATCCGCTGTACAACAGAGCGACGATGGGCGTGTTCATTGCGGGAACGCTGCACTGCATGCCAGGCGCGATAGCGCAGGCGAACAGCAGCGACAAAACGAAGCCGAGTGCGCATGCAATTGCAGGCGCGATCATCATAATGAAGATGATTTTCACTGCAATGCTGTCACGCGGTTTTTTCACTGTTCGCATGAGTTCCTTCTTAAAAGTGATGGATGCGATGCAGGATCGGCGGCGCACATCCAGGCAGATGCTGAGGGATCGCATCCCTGGCGCGCCATTACGGTCGGGATGACGGCCCGCCGGCAGGCAGCGTGTCTGACGATTTCTTGTGCGCCCGCCTGGCAGAGGCTCGGAGGAATGCAAGCATCAGCGCGCCGGCGGGCATGGTAATGAAGCTCAGTACCGGACTGAGCCACAGCGCCAGGACCAGATTGCCCGTGGACCCAACTTTGCAACGCAATTCATGCGGGCCATCGCACTGAAGCACAATGGCGAGCAAGATGCCCAGCGCGAACGTCGCTGCGGGCGCAAACATCAGGCACCAGGCGAACACGACTGCCCTGCTCGGCTTTTGTTTCTTTAACTTTCGCATTCTGTTCTCGATGATTCCAGCTTGCGCATTCGCGCCAATGCGCCCCCTTCGGGGATCGCAGCGCAATTATCATCCGAGACAAAGAGCACGGGCAAAACAAACACCGTCGACGCCCCCGCTGCACGCCGTCGTATCAAAATCAGCTACTTTGAATAAAGTCAGCCTTGCTGCGGATTGACCCGCTCCACTTTTGAGTGCAGCTTGTTCAAGCCGGACAGATACGCCTTGGCCGAGGCCACGATGATGTCCGGGTCCGAACCCACCCCGTTGACGATGCGGCCCGAGCGCGACAGACGCATGGTCACTTCGCCCTGTGACTGGGTGCCGTTGCTGATTGCATTGATCGAGAACAGTACCAGCTCGGCGCCACTGGCCGCTTCCTTTTCGATGGCATTGACGGTGGCGTCGACCGGACCGTCCCCCTGGCCTTCACAGCTGTATTCCTTGCCGTCGATGGCAAACACCACTTTTGCACTGGGCACCTCGCCCGTTTCCGAGCGCTGTGCCAGCGACACAAAGCGGTAATACTCGCCTTCGTGCGCATGGTCTTCGGCCGATACCAGCGCCATGATGTCTTCGTCGAAGATCTCGCTCTTGCGATCGGCCAGTTCCTTGAAGCGGGCAAAGGCGGCGTTGACCTCCGCTTCCGATTCAAGCTCGATGCCCAGTTCCTGCAAGCGCGCCTTGAACGCATTGCGGCCCGACAGTTTGCCAAGCACGATCTTGTTGGCGGTCCAGCCCACGTCTTCGGCGCGCATGATCTCGTAGGTTTCGCGCGCTTTCAGAATGCCGTCCTGGTGGATGCCGGAAGCGTGGGCAAACGCGTTAGCGCCCACCACGGCCTTGTTCGGCTGTACCGCAAAACCGGTGATCTGCGAGACCATCTTGGAGGCGGCCACGATCTGGGTGGTGTCGATGCCCAGCTGCAGGCCAAAGTGGTCGCCGCGCGTGCGCAGCGCCATCACGACTTCTTCGAGTGCGGTGTTACCTGCACGTTCACCGAGGCCGTTGATGGTGCACTCGATCTGGCGCGCGCCACCGATCATCACGCCGGCCAGGGAATTGGCCACTGCCAGACCCAGGTCGTTATGGCAGTGCACCGACCAGATGGCCTTGTCCGAATTGGGAATGCGCGCCCGCAGACGGGCAATGGTGGCGCCAAACACTTCCGGCACCGCGTAGCCGACAGTGTCAGGGAAATTGATCGTGGTCGCGCCTTCGGCGATGACCGCTTCCAGCACCCGGCACAGGAAGTCTTCGTCAGAGCGGCTGCCGTCTTCCGGACTGAACTCAATGTCATCGGTGTACTGGCGCGCGCAGCGGATGGCGATCTTGGCCTGCTCCAGCACTTGTTCGGGCTCCATGCGCAGCTTCATTTTCATGTGCAGCGGCGAGGTGGCGATAAAGGTGTGGATGCGCTTGCGCGCTGCCGGCTGCAAGGCTTCGGCCGCACGCGCGATGTCACGGTCGTTGGCGCGCGAGAGCGAGCAGACGGTCGAATCCTTGATGGCTGCCGAGATGGCGCGGATCGCTTCAAAGTCGCCTGGCGAGGCGGCCGCGAAACCAGCTTCGATCACATCAACGCGCATGCGTTCGAGCTGACGCGCGATGCGCACCTTTTCATCCTTGGTCATTGAAGCGCCGGGCGACTGCTCGCCGTCACGCAGGGTGGTGTCAAAGATGATCAGGCGGTTCGAATCGGTCATGGCAGCTCCAGTAGGCAAAGTAAATGCGAGCCGCCACCACATCGTCCTCGCGAAGGCGGGGACCCATTCCACGTTTCCGAATTCGGTGAAGTGGTATAGGCCCCCGCCTGCGCGAGGGCGATGATTCACACGTCAGTGGCGCTCGCTCGGATCGTTCGATTCGTCGTCGGTCTGCACGATGGACACCGGCTTGCCTTTGGCAAGGCGCCAGAAATACACCGCATACCCGGACAAACCATACAAAACAAAAATCGGCATCAGCACTTTCGGTGGGTCGATCGAGACCAGCGCCAGCGCCAGTGCAATCAAAAACACCACGATGAACGGCACCGACTTGCGGAAGTTCACGTCCTTGAAGCTGTAGTAAGGCACATTCGTGACCATGGTCAGACCGGCAAACAAGGTCACACCAAACGAGACCCATGCCATGGTCAAAGGCGCCCAGTCGAGGTCGGGCGCGAAATCGGTCATGATCAGGATGAAGCCTGCCACCATGGCTGCCGCCGCAGGGCTGGGCAAGCCCTGGAAGAAGCGTTTGTCGACCACTTCGATATTGGTATTGAAACGTGCCAGGCGCAGCGCAGCGCCAGAACAGTAGACGAAGGCGGCAATCCAGCCCAGTTTGTGGTCCAGGCTATGCAGCGACCATTCATAAATGACCAGCGCCGGCGCCGCGCCGAACGAGACCATGTCGGACAGACTGTCGTACTGGGCGCCGAATTCGGACTGGGTATTGGTCAGGCGGGCGATGCGGCCATCGAGCCCGTCGAGAATCATGGCGATGAAAATCGCCCAGGCCGCGTGCTCGAACTTGTAACTCATGGCCATGATGATGGCGAAAAAGCCGCAAAACAACGCAGCCGTGGTAAAGGCATTCGGTAGCAGGTAGACGCCGCGCCGGCGTACCTTGTTACCTTCGGCATCGAATTTCGGGCGCGTGATCCGACTGAAGCGCGAGATTTTCTTCGCTTTCGGTGTGACGCCCTGTTTTCTGCGGCGGGGGAAGGTGGCCATAAAATTCCGTTTCAAGTGTTGGTACCGCGTGCTGCGGTCTTGCCTTCCTTATTATAGAGGGCAGACCGCCGAGGACGCGAGCTGATGTGCTTACTTGAATCTGACCTTTCCTACGAGACGCATGCTGAGCGTGGTTTCACCGGGTTCAAAACTGGGTTCTGCGTTGGCGCGATCATATTCGGCCCTGCTGCGAATCCGCGAGCCTGTGAGTTCGACACGCTGGAACTCGCCATTGAGGCCTGAGGCACCGTCAAAATCGACACTTTCAAGTACGGCATCAGTGACCTTGCGCCCCATCGCCGTGGCAATTGAGGCGATGCGCTCGTTCAGATTGCGGTAGGTGGCCGCGATACGCACATCATCCTGGCTGCGGACGGTCGCGTCAGTCAGTCCAAAGATCACATCCTTCACACCAAGCACTTTTTGCGCAGCCGCCGCCAGCTTGGGCAGACTGGCCAGATCGGTTGTGGTCAGACGCACCTCCTGCTCAAAACGCCAGCCCAGCGAGGTGCGCGGGGCGTTTGGCGTGCCGCGGTCAGCGAACATTTCATACAGAAGGTAGCCACCTGACTTGAGCGTTGCCGACGGTGCCTCCTTGCGCAAAATCGCGATTCCTTCTTTCATTTTCTGGTTTGCACGCGCTTCGGCGGCGCGCTTGTCCTTGTCCTGTTCCATCACTGTGAACACGACGATCGCCTGGTCATTTGGCTGGGTCGTCTGGCCGCTGGCCGACACGATGACCAGGGTGCCGGCGGTCGCCAATGACGTCTGGGCCTGGCTCTGGACTGCAAGCAGCATCAAGGCCAGCAAAACAATTTTTTTCAAAAACATGATGACTCCGGGTCGAAAGCGCGGGACACCATGCCCCGCTCAACTTTATCCCCGGAAAGATACCCGGAATCATCAATTACTTGTACAAAAATCAGTTACTTGAACTTCACCTTGCCCACCAGACGCATTTGCAGCGTGGTTTCACCAGGTTCAAAGCTCGGTTCCGCCACTTCGGCCGATTCCTGCATGCGGCCCTTGGCGCGCATCATCATGGGGGCACCGGCCGCATCGGACGACTGGTTGCCTGCGTAATTGCCCGAGCCTTCGAAATCGACCGTCTCCAGCGTGGCGTCGCCCACTTTGCGGCCCATGGCACCAGCGATCGAGGCAATGCGCTCATTGAGATTGCGATAGGTTTCGGCGATGCGTTTGTCATCGAGCTGCTTGGTGGTGGCCGGGCTGAGGCCAAAATTGATGCCGTTCAGGGCCGCGACTTTTTGCACGGCCGCGGTCATTTTTGGCAGGCCGCCGATATTGGTGGTTTTCACTTCCAGATACTGGCCAACGCGCCAGGCGATTGGCTTGGGCGGCTTGGGCGGCGCCACCGGTTGCTCGGGCGCGTTCATCACGACTGGCGGCTGCGCTTCCGGATAGACCGGGTAAGTGTAGTAGCCCATGGTCTTCAAGCTGGCCTTGCTGTCTTCCTTGCGCACGATGTCGGTGCTTTGCTTCATCTTCTGGTTCACGCGCGAGGCAGCGGCGGCTTTGTCCTTGTCCTGCTCTTCCACCATGAAGTTGACGGTCGCTTCGTCGTTGACGTGCGTGACTTCGCCGTAGGCGGGAACGATGACGAGCGTGCCAGTGGTCGGCAAGGTCGATTGCGCCTGGGCCTGCGTGGCCAGGGCGACTGCGGCGAGAATGGCGATTTTTTTGAGGGTCATTATTTGATTCTCCAGTAAGTGGCAAGCGACACAGGTGGCTTGATTAACTGGAAAGATACCCGGAATCCATACTTCGGCGTGCGTTTGATACGCACGGTTGCAAATGAATGCGATTTACTACATTTGAAGGGCCACACATCGCCCTCGCGGAGGCGGGGGCCCATTCCACGTAACCGAATTCGGTAAAGTGGTATAGCCCCCCGCCTCCGCGAGGGCGATGTGGTGGTAGGCTTAGTTCTTCGACTGATCCACCAACTTGTTTTTTGCAATCCAAGGCATCATGGCGCGCAGTTTTGCGCCGACTTCTTCGATCGGGTGCTCGGCGGTCAGGCGGCGGCGGGAAATCAGGGTCGGGGCGCCGGCCTTGTTTTCCAGGATGAAGCTCTTGGCGTATTCGCCGGTCTGAATATCCTTCAGGCACTGGCGCATCGCATCTTTGGTGGCCGAGGTCACCACTTTCGGACCGGTCACGTACTCGCCGTATTCCGCGTTGTTCGAGATCGAGTAATTCATGTTGGCGATGCCGCCTTCGTAGATCAGGTCGACGATCAGCTTCAGCTCGTGCAGGCACTCAAAGTACGCCATTTCCGGCGCATAACCAGCTTCAGTCAGGGTCTCGAAACCGGCCTTGATCAGTTCCACGGCGCCGCCGCACAGCACGGCCTGTTCGCCGAACAGATCGGTCTCGGTTTCTTCACGGAAGTTGGTTTCGATAATGCCGGCACGGCCGCCGCCATTGGCCATGGCGTACGACAGGGCGATATCGCGTGCGGAGCCCGACTTGTCCTGGTAGACAGCGATCAGGTGCGGCACGCCGCCACCTGCTGCGTAGGTGCCGCGCACGGTGTGGCCCGGGGCTTTTGGCGCGATCATGATCACGTCCAGATCGGCGCGTGGCACGACCTGGCCGTAGTGCACATTGAAGCCGTGCGCGAAGGCCAGCACCGCGCCCTGCTTGGCGTTCGGTGCCACGTTCTCGTTGTAGACCTGGGCGATGTTTTCGTCCGGCAGCAAGATCATGATGATGTCGGCCGCCTTGATGGCGTCGTTGACTTCCGCGACTTTCAGACCAGCTTGCTCGACCTTGTTCCAGGAAGCGCCGCCCTTGCGCAGACCGACGGTGACGTTCACGCCGGAATCGTTCAGGTTCTGTGCGTGCGCGTGGCCTTGCGAGCCGTAGCCGATGATGGCAACGTTCTTGCCTTTAACGAGGGAGAGGTCGCAGTCTTTGTCGTAAAAAACGTTCATGATATTTCCTATAATTTTTGTGTTGGGTTTGTGCTTTCAAGCACGGTCTAAACTTTGAGGATGCGTTCGCCGCGGCCAATACCGGATCCACCCGTACGAACCGTTTCGAGGATGGAGGCGCGGTCGATGGAATCGATGAACGCGTCGAGCTTGCCCTTGTTGCCGGTCAGCTCGATCGTGTAGGTCTTTTCCGTGACATCGATGATGCGGCCGCGGAAGATATCCGCAGTGCGCTTCATCTCTTCGCGTTCCTTGCCCACCGCGCGCACCTTGATCAGCATGAGCTCGCGCTCGATGTGTGCGCCTTCGGTCAGGTCAACCACTTTGACCACCTCGATCAGGCGGTTCAGGTGTTTGGTGATCTGCTCGATGATGTCGTCCGAGCCGCTGGTGACAATGGTCATGCGCGACAGGGTCGGATCTTCGGTCGGGGCCACCGTCAGCGTTTCGATGTTGTAGCCGCGCGCCGAGAACAGGCCGACCACGCGCGAGAGCGCACCGGCTTCGTTTTCAAGCAAGACAGAAATAATGTGGCGCATTACAAGTCCTCCGATCCGAGCAGCATTTCGGACAGACCCTTGCCCGCCTTGACCATCGGCCAGACGTTTTCAGACTGGTCGGTGATGAAGTTCATGAACACCAGACGGTCTTTCATGCCGAAGGCTTCGCGCAGCGCGCCATCGACATCGCCCGGTTTCTCGATCTTCATGCCCACGTGACCAAACGACTCGGCCAGCATCGAGAAGTCTGGCAGCGAATCCATGTAGGACTCGGAATAGCGCGAACCATAATCGATCTGCTGCCACTGGCGGACCATGCCAAGGAAGCGGTTGTTGAGCAGAATGATCTTTGGCGTCAGATGGTATTGCTTGCAGGTGGCAAGTTCCTGGATGCACATCTGGATCGAGCCTTCGCCCGTGATGCAAGCCACCGTGGCGTCCGGGTTGGCCATTTGTACGCCCATGGCGTACGGCAAGCCCACACCCATGGTGCCCAGACCACCGGAATTGATCCAGCGGCGCGGTTTGTCGAACTTGTAGTACTGGGCTGCCCACATCTGGTGCTGACCCACGTCCGAGGTGATGAAGGCGTCGCCCTTGGTGATGTCCCACACTTTTTCCACCACCGACTGCGGCTTGATGACCAGGTCGGAATCGGCGTATTTAAGGCAGTCGCGGCCGCGCCATTCCTTGATCTGTTTCCACCAGTCTTTCAGGCCGGCCGCATTTGGCTTGGCTTCGGCCGCGTCCAGCTGGGCCAGCATTTCCACCAGCACTTCCTTGACGTTGCCGACGATAGGGATGTCGACCTTCACGCGCTTTGAGATCGACGATGGATCAATGTCCACATGAATGATCTTGCGCGGGTTGGAGGCGAAGTGCTTCGGGTTGCCGATCACGCGGTCGTCGAAGCGGGCGCCAATGGCGATCAGCACGTCGCAGTTCTGCATCGCCATATTGGCTTCGTAGGTGCCGTGCATGCCGGGCATGCCGACAAACAGGTCGCTTGACGCGCGGTAGGCACCGAGCCCCATCAAGGTATTGGTAACCGGGAAGCCCAGTTTGTCGACCAGCTTGTTCAGCTCGGGCGCCGCATTGGCCAGAATCACGCCGCCGCCGGTATAAATCATCGGCCGTTCGGCGGCCAGCAGCAGCTGGACAGCCTTGCGGATCTGACCCGAGTGGCCCTTGTCGACCGGCTTGTACGAGCGCATCTCGATATCCTTCGGATAGTCGTAGACGCACTTGTGCATGCTGATGTCTTTGGGGATATCGACCAGCACCGGTCCTGGACGGCCCGTTCTGGCGATAAAGAATGCTTTTTTGATGGTCGCAGCCAGATCCTTGACGTCTTTGACGAGGAAATTGTGCTTGACGCAAGGGCGGGTAATCCCGACCGTGTCGCATTCCTGGAACGCATCCTGGCCAATTGCATGGCTGGGCACTTGTCCGGAAATCACAACCATCGGAATCGAGTCCATGTACGCGGTCGACAGGCCGGTCACGGCATTGGTCACACCGGGACCGGAGGTCACCAGGGCAACACCAACGGTGTTCGAGCTGCGCGAATAGGCATCGGCCGCATGCACAGCTGCCTGCTCATGGCGTACCAGGACGTGTTGGAATTTGTCTTGCTGGAAGATTGCGTCGTAGATGTAAAGGACGGCTCCGCCTGGATAACCAAAGACGTGCTTGACGCCCTCTTCTGCCAGACAACGCACGACAATCTCAGCACCCGTGATGGGAGCTGTTGTTTCGTTGTTCATGATACATTCCTTTCAAAACCCATTGGGAGGTGATCGGATGCTCTTTCCTAACGAGACACGCGTGTCGCAACATTAGCTCATGCTCCCCTTTTTCTGCGGTCACGTCGATCTTTCACGTACCCATAGATACGTTACGAACCGGCGCTAAACGCAACTCGTTTGGCGTGAGTTTTTGTAGCGATTACTGCGAACCTCTCGCGCTTGTGGCACGGGTCAGAGCAAACTGCCTACATATGAAAGCACGTCAGATCGAGGATGGCCTTTTGTGCCGGTCTCAACATGACCATACAGCTTCGGGGTGGCAAAGCGTTCTATACCTTACCGCGCTGCACCATTTTGGTCAAGATAAAAAATAGGCAAATTCGCTGATTTCGGCGTGAGAAACGGGCGATTTGCGGTAATTTCAATGCAAAACTGCCCATAATTTGCTAGCATGCGTCAGTTTTCCGAATAGCCACACCCCACCTCCGCGCATGGCCACAGACAAAGAACTATCCGATTTCCTCGAAAGTGTGGAACGGCGCGCCTTCAAGCAGGCAGCTTACGCTGTGCGCAAGGACGAGTCCGCACTCGATATCGTGCAGGACGCGATGATCAAGCTCGCCGAAAAATACGGCGACAAACCCGTGGCCGAACTGCCGATGCTGTTTCAGCGCATTTTGCAGAACACCATCCTCGACTATTTCCGCCGCGAGAAAGTACGCAACACCTGGGTCAGCCTGTTTGGCGGCATGGGCAAGCGCGAAAATGAGGGCGAGGAGTTTGATATACTCGAATCGTACGAAGCGGAAGAAGGTTCCGCGGCGGCTGAATCGAGTGCCGACCAGATCGAGCGCATGCAAACGCTCAGTTTGATCGACGCCGAGATACAAAAGCTGCCGGCGCGTCAACGGGAAGCCTTCCTCATGCGTTACTGGCAAGACATGGACGTGGCTGAAACAGCCGAAGCAATGGGATGTTCGGAAGGTAGCGTCAAGACGCACTGCTCGCGTGCAACCCACGCCCTCGCTGAATCGCTGAAAGCCAAGGGAATTACATTATGAACGCCGACGACCTCAATTTCGCGTACAAAGTACGCCACGCACTCAACGAACACCTCGACCATCTTCCTGCATCGACAGCGGATCGTCTCGCTTCTGCACGCAAGGCCGCCGTCGCGCGTAAAAAACCGCATCGTCCCGTGCTGGTTGCCACGGGTCAGCTGGCGGGCCAGATCGGCGCCTTCTTCTCGTTTTCCTTCCTTGGCCGCATGAGCGCCATTGTGCCGCTGCTGGCCCTGGTCGCTGGCCTGGCGGGTATTTACCAGTATGAAGAACAGCAGCGTATTGCCGAAGTGGCTGAACTGGACGCGGAAGTACTGTCCGATGAATTGCCGCTGACCGCGTATCTGGACGAAGGCTTTAACGCTTACCTCGAGCAACGCGCACAATGACGGGCGGTCGCTTCAAAATCGCCACTGGCCTGGTCATTCTGGGGCTGGCCGCCCTGGCGCTGGCGCAAGTGCCTGCATCTGCCCCTGCGCCCGCGGCCCAGCCCGTCACCAAGACCGCCGCAACGCCTGCGGCCATGCCCGTCCTGACCGACAAACCCCTTTGGAAAGAATTGAGCGCCCCGCAAAAGCTGGCGCTCGACCCGCTCAAGCTCGAATGGGACCGCCTCGACAGCGCGCGCAAGGCCAAGTGGATCGATATTGCCAATCGCTATTCGTCGATGAAGCCGGATGAGCAAGTGCGCGTGCAGGACCGCATGCGCGCCTGGACGCGGCTCAGTCCGGAAGAGCGCCGCGTCGCGCGCGAGAACTATACTCTGAGCAAAAAGATCGACAAGACGGAAAAAGCATCCCAGTGGGAGCAGTACCAGCAATTGCCGGAAGAACAAAAACGCAAGCTGGCCGCTGATGCCGCCGTCAAAAAACAGAAGCAGCCGGTCACGGCGCTGCCGCCGAAGACCCAGCCTAAGGCGATTGCCCCGATCAAAAAGATCCAGTGCCCGGCCGGCACCGTGCGCAACGCCAATCCGGTTGGCCCAAGCTGCGTTCCAGGTGCCGCCACGCCCGCTGTCATTCCACCTCCACCGGCCGCGCCGGCAGTACCTGTTCCCAATGCAAAATAGTACGTCGCAACTTCCCACACCTTCCCTGAAACGCCGTTTGATCAGCCTGGTTTATGAAGCCTTTCTGGTCACGGCTGTGTCGGCATTCGGCATGCTTGTGTTTGTCTTGATCGCGACGCCGTTCCACAATGAAACGTTGCTGTTCTATGGTCGCCAGATCACCTTGTTCCTGGTCGTGGGCGCGTATTTCATCCACGCCTGGACCGGCAGCGGCTTCACGCTGGCCATGAAAACCTGGCGCATCAAGATCGTCATGCTGGGCCATGCAAAAGTGCCACTTAAAAACGCCATCATCCGATATGTGCTGGCCTGGGGCTGGATTCTGCCTGCACTGGCCGGCAGCTACGCGCGTCACCTGACGCGTGGCCAGACCGCTGCCCTGCTTGGCGTCGGCATCCTCGGCTGGGCCATGACGGCTTTGTTCGACAAGGACCGCCAGTTTCTGCACGACCGGCTGGCTGGCACCCGCCTGATTTCGCTGCCCAAGCCGGAAAAGAAGACCAAGGCCGCCGCTTAAAGTTTCTGTAACGCACACAGAACGCATGCCCGCTTCACATTGATTCCTTAACATCGTTTCCTTCACAGGAGACAGGAATCACGATGCATGACGACACGGCGTTGCCGCCCCCCTCCCGCTTTCAGGGCTTGAAGACCACCTTCATCGTCCTTGCCGGCATTATTTTGCCCATCATTGCCATGCTTGTTCAGGCTGGGACTGAATTTCTCCAGCACAGCACCATGGATCCCGTGCCGACGGGGTTTCATTACCTCTTGATTTGCACAGTGCCACTGGCAAACCTGGCCTTGATACTGTCCGTCCACAACGGCGACCGCCTGGCCTGGGGCTGGGGCTGGCTGCATGCCTTTGCCACTGGCGTGTCCATGATTTACACGGTGCTGTTCCTGCCGCTGCTGCCCATCGGGGTGCTGCTGATTATTCTGGTCGGCATCGGCTTGCTGTTGCTCGCCCCTGCACTGTCGCTGGCGGCGGCCTTGCTGGCGCGCCAGCATGTACGGCGGGCAGGCGGCCGTCTGCCCAGCGTCTGGGCTGGCCTGGCGCTTGCCCTCACCGTCATGCTGGCGATCGATGCACCCGCCGTGCTAACGCGTATCGGCATGCAGATGGCCACCTCGGAGGCGCCTGAAAACCAGGTGCGCGGCGTGCACTGGCTGCGTGCGGTCGGCTCCGAAGATGTCCTGCTTCAGTTTTGCTATCCACAGTCCGCCAGCATGGGCGGCATCGTGGGTGCCCTGCTGGATCTGCATTCCACTTTTGACGGTAACCAGGCGCGCACCATCTTCTTTAAAGTGACTGGCACCAGTTTCAGCAGCCATGCAGCGCCGCCGGAGCGCGCCCGCTTCGGACGCGCCATGTTCGATGCTGACCGCGGCGGTGACAAAGTCGGACGGGCAGCAACTGGCGTGCGCCTGGAAAGCTCGCGCATTGATGGTTCGGTCGACGCATATTCCGCGCTGGGCTATCTGGAATGGACCATGACGCTGCATAACGAATCGGACAGCCAGCAGGAAGGCCGCGCCGAACTGCTGTTGCCACCGGGCGCCGTGGTCTCGCGTGCCACGCTGTGGGTGGGCGACGAAGAGCGCGAAGCGGCATTTGGCGCACGCGGCCAGGTGCGCGCAGCCTACCAGAGCGTGGTAAAGGCCCAGCGCGATCCGCTGCTGGTGACCACTGCCGGTCCCGGACGGGTACTGATACAGATGTTCCCGATTCCATCGGGGGGCAATATGAAAATCCGGATCGGCATTACTACGCCGATGCAGATTGATAGCCTGCAGCGTGCCAGCCTGCCGCTGCCGCTGATCGTCGAACGCAATTTCGGCGTCACTCCCGCCCTGCGGCACACTGTGTGGTTTGAATCGGCAGCGCCATTGGAGTCGAGCGGACCGCTACGTGCCGAGGCAGTCAAGCCCGGCCTGTTCGCCGTGCGTGGCGATCTCACGAGCCTCGATGCCGGCGCAGCCGACGCCATCATCGCCGTGCGCCGGCCGCAGCCCAACACCACCGCCTGGAGCCGCGATGAAAAGGGAGACAAGAACACGATGATCGTGCAAACCATCGTCGCCGCGGCGGCCCAGGCGCCGCGCCGCGTGGCGCTGGTCATCGACGGCTCTGTTTCCATGGCAAACAGCCGCGCACAACTGCTGGCGGCTCTTGACCGGATCCCGTCAGCGACCAAGCTGCTGCTGGTGTTTGCGGATGACGACACGCCGCTCGTCTTCGAACACCAGCCCAAGGATAGCAGCGCCACGCGCGCATTCCTGAACGGCCTAGCATTCAAAGGTGGACGCGATAACAGCGCGGCGCTGGCCAAGGCCTGGGAATGGCTTGGCGCCGATGAGGACAGCGCCATCGTCTGGCTCCACGGCGCCCAGCCGGAAACCGGCACTGCAACCGAATTGCTGATGCAGTCGCTGGCCCGGCGCCCGCTTCAGGCCGCGCTCTACGATCTGCAGGCCGCGCCCGGCGCGAATGCCATTGCCAACCGCATGGAAGCGGACCACCTGGCCGCGAATGTGCACGCCAGCGGCCATGGCGCGGCCGCGCTGATGGATTTGCTGGCACGCTGGCAGCCGGGCGCCCAGAACTGGCAATTGACGCGCGAGCGCCAACCAACGCGCCCCATGAGCAACGAAGCGCTCACCTCCGGCCATCTGGCGCGCCTGTGGGCCGCCGACCAGGTCCGCCAGCTGGCCACAGATCCTGCCAGCCGCGATGCTGCCGTGACGATGGCCAACCACTATCAGCTGGTGACCTCGGTATCGGGCGCGGTGGTACTGGAGACGCAAGCGCAGTACGATCAGGCCGGGTTGCAGCCGGTGCCGCCAGGCTCGGTGCCAACCATCCCTGAGCCGGAGACCTGGGCCATGCTGGCCGTGGTGCTGATGCTGCTGGCAGCGCAGGCCTACCGCCGTCGACGCGCATGAAGCTGCCATTGACACCATCGCCATTCGCGCTGCTGACCATTGCGACTGGCATCGCGTGCTGGCCGGTGCTGGACTGGTTCATCAAGGGCAGCATGGACGCCTCGAACGACTCGGCCAGCCTGCTTGCAGCGGCAACGGCAGCACTGCTGGTCTGGCGTTCGCCTGCAACCACGCCCGTGCGCTGGCCGCTGGCCCTGCCCGCCCTGCTGCTGGCCGCGTATGGCGTGGCCACTGCCATGGGCGTGCCGCCTGCCATCGGCGCCGTGCCGGCAGCAGCCGCACTGGCAGCGCTGGCCAGTGCCTACCGGCGCGCCTGCCGGCTGGACGTGGCCCTGCTTGCTTTATCGATGCTGGCGCTACCGCTGGCGGCGAGCCTGCAGTTCTATCTTGGCTACCCGATGCGCGTTGTGGCGGGCACGGTCTCGGTTGCGCTGCTGCGCATGGGCGGCGTTGGCGTGGTGCGTGACGGCGCCACGCTGGTATGGGGCACTCAGCTCATTTCCATCGATGCACCGTGCAGCGGCGTGAAGATGCTATGGGCTGGCTTGTATCTTGTGTGCGCACTGGCCGCTGGCCAGCGCCTGAACATGTCGCGTGCGATCGTGGCGCTCGCATGGAGCTGCATTGTGATTGTGGCGGCCAACGCCATGCGCGCCTGCGCCTTGTTCTATACCGAATCAGGTTTGATTCCCCTGCCCGCCGCCGCGCACGAGGGCATTGGCGTGGTGTGTTTTGTGGCAGCGGCGCTGACGATCTTTGGCGGCGTCCGTCTGATTGCGCGGGGTGCGCCGTGAAGCGGCTGGCTATTTCCCTGTTCGTGGCGCTATGCGCGCTGGCTGCACTTGCGCCGCTGGCGGCGCCGCCGCGCGCCGCGCCGGCGCAGGATGGCTTTCCCGGCTGGCCTGCGCAGTTCGACGGTGCCACGCTCACGGCATTGCCTCTGTCACCGATTGAAGAACGGTTCCAGCAGAATTTTCCCGGACGCGTGGGCCGCTTCACCGATGGCAAGCGCGAAATCATCCTGCGCTTTGTGGCGCAAGGCACGCGCAAGTTGCATCCGGCCAGCGACTGCTTCAAGGCCAATGGCTATGCTCTGGTGGCGCTGCCGATCGCGCTAGAGAACGAACAGCGCTGGTCCGGCTTTCGCGCTACGCGAAAGGGCACGACGATGGTGGTGCGCGAGCGGATTGTCGACAGCGCGGGCGCACAGTGGAGTGATGTATCGGCCTGGTACTGGGCGGTGCAGATGGGGCAGACCAGCGGCCCGTGGTGGGCCGTGACGGTCGCCCACACCGAGACCGAATAAGCGTGCCGCGCCCTTAGTCGTCCATGGCGGCAAACAGGCTCGCTGGCAGTTCCTGCTCCAGCGTCTGCATGTTGTTCGGGCCCACGGCCTTGGCTTCGCCCAGGGCCTTGAGGGCACGCTCAATCATGCCCTCGGCCTTTTCCGCCGGCGCATTGGTAGTCAGGCCGGTCGAGAAGGTAACGGTACGGCCGTCGGTCACCGTGTTCCAGTCAAAGCCGGCGATGAAGGCATTCAGGCGGTTCATGGCGAGCACGCCCTGGTGCAGCCAGGTGACCGGCAGGATGATGCCGAAGGTATCTTCGTCAATGCGGCCAAAACGGTCGAGGGTACGCAGCAGCAGGCACGACTCGCGCGCAATGGTCTGCAGGACCAGGTCGCCCTTTAGGCGGCCATAGCGCTCGTTGATGTCCTTCATGCCATCGACGCCAATCACGGCGAAGCAGAAAGGCTGGCCTGTGCGCGAGGAGCGCAGCAGTTCGTCGTCCACCATTTCAGCCAGACTGCGGCGATTGTGCACGCCGGTGAGTACGTCATGCCGCATCATTTCGGACATGGCAGCAATCTGCTTGTCCTTTTCGGCCAGCTGCGCGCGCAGCGGCTCGCAGGCAGGGCAACCTTGACATTCTGTACTCATGCGACTTCCTCTGGATAAGCTCGTTGCCCAAGCTTACCGCCGCAGTTGCACAGGATCAAGCAATATCCCGTTTCTGCGACACAATCGGCAACACAATGAGCAATCCAACCATGTTGCCGATTTCAATACAAAATTACAGGCGGAAGCCTAATTTCACACTGACCGACTTGTTGTCGCCGGTCTTGTCGACTTCAGCTGCCAGGTTGCCAAAGCCCAGGCTGAAGTTCAAGCCCGCGAACACCTTGGTGGCATTGGGCGATTCCTTGCTCAGATTGGCCACGTTCGGGGTCAGCTTGCCCCACACCTTGCCCACGCCGCCGTATGGCGTCATGTTGAGGAAGCCTTTCGATACGGTCAGCTCCAGGCTGCGCGTATCGGCATCGATCTGGTCCACGCCGAACAGGCGCGTGACGGCGCCACGTACCGACACGGCCGGCGTGGCAGTGCCGCCTTCGATCAGGGCGTACTTGATTTCCGCACCACCGACCTTGATATCGGAACCTGGCACGGCGGCCAGACTGGCGCCAATGTCGATCCCGTAAGGCAGACCTTTGTGCACATGGACTTTGGGGATGTAGACGGTCGAGCTGTCGGCGCCGGCCTTTTCCCAGATGTCGCCATGCTTCATTTTGGTCGAGGTCAGTTCAACGCCGATATCGAAGCCGGTCACGCCCAGCGGCTCTGCCGGCGACACGCCCTTGTAGCTGATGGCGCCGGTCAGATCCTTGGCCAGGCTGGCGAATTCGGACTGGGTCAGCGTGCCGATGTTGTCCAGGTCGTCCGCGGCGAATGCAGGCGCGCCGATTGCAGCGACGGCCAGAACACAAATATGTTGGAATTTCATTATGATGCCTTTATCTGATTGAAGTAATGCAGGCGGCATTGTAAGGGCGCCTGCCAATTCAGGCAGTAAGCATCTGTAACCGGAGCGTTTTGTGGAACAAGCAACCTGTCCTTTGTGCGGCCGTGTGCTGGGATCGATCAACGTCGACCGGCATCATCTGGTGCCGAAAAAATTCAAAGGGACCGAGCAGTTTTTGGTGCACAAGATCTGTCACCGGAAGATTCACTCGGCGTTCACCGAGCGCGAGCTGCTCCAGTCGTATCACACCTGGGAAGCCTTGCGCGCGAACGAGGAGATCCGGACCTTTATCGGCTGGGTAGCAAAAAAAGACCCGGGATTTTATTCGCGCACGTTCAGTACCAACGCGAAGAAGAACAAATAATCAGAAGCGCTCGTATTCGTGCAGATAGCGCCACTGCCCTGCCGGCAGGCTGGCCATGGGCACCCGGCCCACGCGAATCCGCTTCATGCTGACCACGCTCAAGTTGACCATGCGGCACATGTGCTCCAGCTGCCCGGGCTTGACGCCCTTGAGCGCAAAGCGCAAGCGCGTCTCGTTCTGCCAGCTCACTTTCATGGGCGGGATCGGCTTGCCGTTGAACGGCAGGCCATGGTTCAGCAGCGCCAAGCCGTTTTCGCGGATGTCGCCGCTGACTTCAACGATGAATTCCTGTTCGACCCGATTACCCTCGTCCACCAGTTTGCGCGCAACGCGGAAGTCCTGGGTATAGATCACCAGGCCACTGGCCTTGGTATCAAGCGGCGAGCACAGAGTCAGTTTGGACAAATGGCGGCGCAGGAAGCGCTGCTTGCCATGATCGGCTGGCAGCAGTGTTTCGGCCGACAGCAGTTGGGTGGCGTCCGTGCCATCGCTGCCGACGCCTGCGTTGTAACCGGCAGGTTTATGCAGCAGTATGGTCACCGGCAAAATTTCTGCCAGGGTCGCGTCCTCGTGGATCACCACATCCTGGTCATCGAGCACGCGCGCGCCCGGCTCTTCTACGACCACTCCGTCCACGCTGATCCAGCCACCGGAAATATACTGCTCGGCTTCGTTGCGCGAGCATGGGATCATTTCGGCCACGCGCTTGGCGAGGCGGATCGAATCGTCGGTCATCAGGAGGGGCGCCAGTCTTTGAAAAATGCGGTAAATACGGCAATCACGCGTTCGATGTCCGCAGCGGACACGTTCAGATGCGTCACCAGACGCGTGTGCTGGCCAACGGTGATGCGAATATGCTCGCGCAGCAGGGTTGAACGCAATGCGTCCACCGCTGCTGGCGGCACTTCAATGTAAAAAATGTTCGTTTGCGGCGTCGCGACCTTGAGCTGCGCAATTTGCGCCAGACCGCGCGACAGATTGGCCGCATTGCTGTGGTCATCCGCAAGGCGCTCGACATGGTGCTCGAGCGCGTACAGGCCGGCCGCAGCCAGCATGCCGGCCTGGCGCATGCCCCCGCCCAGCATCTTGCGCCAGCGCTTGCCCAGCTCGATGAAGGCTTTGGGACCAAGCAGCACCGAGCCAACCGGCGCGCCCAGGCCTTTGGACAGGCACACGGAGACGGTGTCAAAACCAGCCGTGGCCGCGCGCAGGCTGATGCCCTGCTTGACGGCGGCGTTGCAAATGCGCGCACCATCGAGGTGGGTGGCCAGGCCGCGCGCATGGGCCAGCGAGGTTGCCGCTGCCATGTACTCGGCGCTGAGGACGCGCCCGCCGATGGTGTTCTCCAGCGCCAGAATGCGGGTGCGGGCGAAATGCATGTCGTCCGGCTTGATGTAGGCTTCGATATCGCTCAGGGCGATACTGCCATCGGGCTGGTTGGCGATGGGCTGCGGCTGAATGCTGCCCAGTACTGCCGCGCCGCCGCCTTCATATTTATAGGTATGGGCTTCCTGGCCCACCAGATACTCGTCGCCGCGCGCGCAGTGCACCAGCAGCGCAATCAGGTTGCTTTGCGTGCCCGATGGCGCGAACAGCCCGGCTTCGTAGCCGAACATCTCGGCGGCCACGTCCTGCAGGCGATTGACGGTGGGGTCGTCGCCGTACACATCGTCGCCCACTGGCGCCGCTGCCATCGCGGCGCGCATTGCATCGCCAGGCTGGGTGACGGTATCGCTGCGCAGGTCGATCCAGTGGTCGGTAGATTGGCTCATGTTGTCGCTTCGGCTTTTTCCAGTTGTTGGGTGTAGAAGCGCTCGCCCATTTCTTCCAGGCCGAGCGTGGCCAGCACTTCCTGCAATCGCTCGGTCGGGCGCTTGCGGGGCAGGTTCTTGTAGCTGGCGATGATCAGTTCATTTTTCATCGAGTGCTCCCAGCCCACCAGTTCGGTCACATTGACCTGGTAGCCGTGCGCCTCGAGCTGCAGGCAGCGCAGCACATTGGTGACCTGGCTGCCGAACTCGCGCGTGTGCAGCGGGTGGCGCCAGATTTCGGTCAATGCGCTCTTGCCCAGATCCTTGCCCTTGTTTTTCTTGAGCACCGAGGCCACTTCGGCCTGGCAGCAAGGCACCAGCACCATGAATTTGGCGCGCTTTTTGAGCGCGAAGTCGATCGCGTCGTCGGTGGCGGTATTGCAAGCGTGGAGCGCGGTGACAATGTCGATCTGCGCAGGCAGCTTGTCGGACTTGGTGGAATCGGCCACCGATAAATTCAGGAACGACATGCCGGGAAAGCCCAGCTTTTGCGCCAGCGCCGCCGATTTCTGCACCAGCTCTTCGCGCGTTTCAATGCCATAGATGCGGGAACCGTCGTCGAGCGTCTTGAAGAACAGGTCGTACAGGATGAAACCCAGATACGACTTGCCGGCACCGTGGTCAACCAGCGAAATGGCAGGATGGTCGTTCTGGATTTCGCGGATCAGCGGCTCGATGAACTGCACCAGGTGATACACCTGCTTGAGTTTGCGGCGGCTGTCCTGATTGAGTTTGCCGTCACGCGTGAGGATGTGCAGCTCCTGCAGCAGCGCGACTGACTGACCGGGGCGAATTTCGGGCGCCAGCGCCTCGGCCGGCTTGGCCGTGTCAGCGCGCTTCATCGATCCACGCCTGTTGAATCGCTTCGAGAACCTTTTCGCCACCGCGCGTGTGGTCATCGTCAAACCCGTCCAGGCCGACGATCCAGTTGTGCAGGTCGGTAAAGCGCACCGTGATCGGATCGATCTCGGGGTACTTGTCGTACAGTGCCTCGGCGATGAGGGAAACGTCACTCCATCTCATGATCAGTGGTTCTTTTCGGCGGCGTGGTTGATCGTGTATTTAGGCAGTTCGACCACCAGGTCTTCGGTACCGACGATGGCCTGGCACGACAGGCGCGACACAGGCTCCAGGCCCCAGGCGCGGTCGAGCAAGTCCTCTTCTTTTTCTTCCGGCTCGTTCAGGGACGCGAAGCCTTCGCGCACCAGCACGTGGCAGGTGGTGCAGGCGCACACGCGGTCGCAAGCGTGCTCGATTTCGATGTCGTTGTCGAGCATGACGTCGCACACCGATTTGCCGCTCGGCGCCTCGACGACAGCGCCTTCAGGGCAAAACACGGGATGAGGGAGAAAGACGATTTGGGGCACGGGGTAACCTTTAAATGTAATCAGACTTCGTCGAGCGTTTTGCCGGCGAGTGCGGTGCGCACGCTTTGGTCCATGCGGCGCGAGGCAAATTCTTCAGTCACGGCCGCCAGTCTGGCAACCGCATCGTGGATGAAGCCGGCGTCGTCCGCCGTTTTGGCCTCAGCCACTTTGGCCATTTCCTGGTCAACAGCCTGGCGTTCTTCAGGCGAGAGCAAGGCGCCATCGGCGTCCAGCGCCGATTGCGTGGCCAGCAGAATGCGGTCCGCTTCAACCTGCTCTTCGCGCAAGGCGCGCTGCACCATGTCGCCTTTGGCGCCGGTGTAGGAATCCTGCAGCATGCGCGCCACTTCATCGTCGGCCAGGCCATACGATGGTTTGACGGTAATGGACGCTTCCACGCCGGAGCGCGTTTCGCGCGCTGATACCGACAGCAAGCCGTCCGCATCAACCTGGTAGGTGATGCGAATGCGCGCGGCGCCAGCCACCATTGGTGGAATGCCGCGCAGCTCGAAGCGCGCCAGCGAACGGCAGTCGGACACCAGTTCGCGCTCGCCCTGCAGCACGTGCACGGCCAGCGCGGTCTGGCCATCCTTGAAGGTGGTGAATTCCTGCGCGCGGGCGCATGGAATGGTCGAATTACGTGGAATGATTTTTTCCACCAGTCCGCCCATGGTCTCGATGCCCAGCGACAGCGGCGTTACGTCCAGCAGCAGCCAGTCGTCGCCTGCGGCGCGGTTACCGGCCAGCAGATTGGCCTGGATCGCCGCGCCCAGCGCAACCACCTTGTCGGGATCGATGTTCGCGTGCGGGATGGTCTTGAAGAACTCGGTCACGGCGCGGCGCACATGCGGCATGCGGGTGGCACCACCGACCATCACCACGCCGTCGACATCATCGACCGACACCGACGCGTCGCGCAGCGCCTTTTTAATGGCGTTCATGGTCTTGTTGACCAGATGCTTGGTGATGTCCGCGAAGGTTTCGGCAGGCACTTTGACGTGCACGATTTCGCCCGAGTTCAGGATCGCGTCGACCGTGGTGTCGCCATTGGTCGAGAGCAGTTCCTTGGCCTGGCGCGCCTTGACCATGAGGGTGGCGGTGTCTTCGTCGGACAGGGGCGCCAGCTTGGCTTGTTCGCAGATCCAGCAGAACAGGCGATGGTCAAAGTCGTCGCCGCCAAGCGCTGAATCGCCGCCCGTGGACAGCACTTCAAAGACGCCTTTGGACAGCTTTAGAATGGAAATATCGAAGGTGCCGCCACCGAGGTCGTACACCGCATACACGCCTTCGGAAGCGTGATCGAGGCCGTAGGCGATGGCTGCCGCTGTCGGCTCCGACAGCAGGCGCAGCACGTTCAGGCCGGCCAGCTGGGCCGCATCTTTGGTAGCCTGGCGCTGGGCGTCGTCAAAGTAGGCAGGCACGGTGATGACGGCGCCAACCAGTTCGTCGCCAAGCGAGTCTTCGGCGCGCTGGCGCAGCGTGGCCAGAATCTGCGCGGAAATCTCGACCGGGCTTTTGACGCCGGCCACGGTCTTGATCTGCACCATGCCAGGCGTATCCTGGAAGACGTACGGCATGTTCTCGGCGTAGGCGATGTCTTTCAGGCCGCGGCCCATGAAACGCTTGACCGAAACGATGGTGTTCTTGGGATCGGTGGTCTGGTGCGCCTGCGCCTTGTGGCCGATGTTGGCGTGGCCGTTGGGCAGATAGCGCACGACCGACGGCAGCAGAGGACGGCCGTCCTCGTCGCTCAGCACTTCAGGGATGCCGCTGCGGACCGTGGCCACGAGCGAGTTGGTGGTGCCCAGATCGATGCCCACGGCCAGCCGGTGCTGGTGCGGCGCTGTGGACATGCCTGGTTCCGAGATTTGAAGAAGTGCCATTGTATTTTTCTTTAGTTACCGTAGAGCGAACGCGGCATCTCAACTGCCACCTACATCGCTCTCGCGAAGGCGGGGGCCCATGGCACAGAAGCTTCGTGGCGGCTCGAATGTGGCATGGGTCCCCGCCTGCGCGAGGACGATGTGTTGGTGCGTCAGCTGTCGAGAGCGTCCAGCGCGTAATGCAGTTCTTCGCCAAATTTATCCAGGAACATCAGGGCGCGCACGCCTTGCGCCGCGTGCTCGTAATCGCCCTGGTCCAGCTGCGCGCCGATCTGCGCCATGCGCGCTTTGCGATCCGCTGCCACTTCGGTGTCCAGTGCTTCGAGCGCGTCCAGATCCTTGCCTGCCCGTGCGTCGCCCAGCGCTTCGCGCCACTCCATCTGCTGCATCAGGAAATCCATCGGCATGGCCGTATTCGATTCCGTCTTCAGGTCCACGCCATGCAGCTCGCACAGATACTGCGCGCGCTTCTGGGGATTTTTCAGCGTCTGATAAGCCTCGTTCGCACGCGTGGCCCACTGCATCGCCACGCGCTTTTCAGCGTCGCTGGCGTTGACGAAGCGGTCGGGATGGACCTGGCCCTGCACATCGCGGTAGGCCGCATCGAGCGCGCCGGCGTCAACCGTGAACCTGGCGGGAAGCTGAAACAGTTCGAAGTGATTCTGCATCGCCTTAGATACGGAAGCTTTCGCCGCAGCCGCATTCATCCTTCACCTGCGGGTTATGGAAGCGAAAACCTTCGTTCAAGCCTTCCCGCGTGAAATCGAGTTCGGTGCCATCGATGTACGGCAGGCTTTTCGGGTCCACGAATACCTTGACGCCGTGCGACTCGAAGACATTGTCTTCGGCCTGCGCTTCATCGACATATTCCAGCTTGTAGGCCAGGCCCGAACAACCGGTCGTGCGCACGCCAAAACGCAGTCCCACACCTTTGCCGCGCCGTTCGATGTAGCGGTTGATGTGCTTGGCTGCTTTTTCGGTCAGTGTGATTGCCATAATTTCTCCAGCAATTAAGCTGCTGCGGGATGCTTGGTCTTGTAGTCCAGCACCGCAGCCTTGATCGCGTCTTCGGCCAGGATCGAGCAGTGGATTTTCACTGGCGGCAGCGCCAGTTCTTCCGCGATCTGGGTGTTCTTGATCGACAGTGCCTGGTCCAGGGTTTTGCCCTTGACCCATTCGGTCACCAGCGACGACGAGGCAATCGCCGAGCCGCAGCCGTAGGTCTTGAACTTCGCATCTTCGATCAGGCCATCGGCGCCCACCTTGATTTGCAGTTTCATCACGTCGCCGCAAGCAGGCGCACCGACCATGCCGGTGCCGATCGTTTCGTCGCCCTTGTCGAAAGCGCCGACGTTACGTGGATTTTCGTAGTGATCCAACACTTTTTCCGAGTATGCCATTTTAGAACTCCTGAGTATTCAATACGGTTAGTGGGCTGCCCATTGGATCGAGTTGATGTCGATCCCTTCTTTGAACATATCCCACAGCGGCGACAGTTCGCGCAGCTTGTGGACCTTCGATTTGAGCAGCTCCACTGCGAAATCGATGTCGGCTTCGGTCGAGAAACGGCCGATGGTGAAACGGATCGAGCTGTGCGCCAGTTCGTCGCTCCGGCCCAGCGCGCGCAGTACATAAGATGGTTCCAGACTGGCCGAAGTACAAGCAGAACCGGACGAGACCGCGATATCCTTGATCGCCATGATCAGCGACTCGCCTTCCACATAGTTGAACGACACGTTCAGGTTGTGCGGTACGCGGTGATCCATATCGCCGTTGATGTAGACCTCTTCGATTTCCTGCAAGCCCTTGGCCAGGCGGTCGCGCAAGGCGGTCACGCGGGCGATTTCGCTGTCCATCTCTTCTTTGGCGATGCGGAAGGCTTCGCCCATGCCGACGATCTGGTGGGTCGCCAGCGTGCCTGAACGCAGGCCGCGCTCGTGGCCGCCGCCGTGCATTTGCGCTTCCAGGCGCACACGCGGCTTGCGTCGCACGTACAGGGCGCCAATGCCTTTCGGGCCATAGGTTTTGTGGGCCGTGAAGGTCATCAGGTCGACCTTCGAGTTTTCCAGGTCGATCTTGACCTTGCCGGTGGCCTGGGCTGCGTCGCAGTGGAAGATGATGCCCTTGGCGCGCGTGAGTGCAGCCAGTTCTTCGATTGGCTGGATCACGCCGATCTCGTTATTGACCAGCATGACCGAGACCAGAATGGTGTCCGGGCGGATGGCCGCTTCCAGCTGCGCCACGCTGATCAGGCCATTGTCCTGCGGCTCGAGGTAGGTCGCCTCAAAGCCGACGCGTTCGAGTTCGCGCACGGTGTCGAGTACGGCCTTGTGCTCGGTTTTGACCGTGATGATGTGCTTGCCCTTGGATTTGTAGAACTGGGCAGCGCCTTTGATGGCCAGGTTGTTCGATTCGGTGGCGCCGGAAGTCCAGATGATTTCGCGCGGATCGGCGCCCACCAGTGCGGCGACATGGGCGCGCGCTTCTTCGACGGCCGCTTCCGCAGTCCAGCCGTACATGTGGCTGCGCGATGCGGGATTGCCAAACTGCTCGCGCAGGTAGGGAATCATTTTGTCGGCCACGCGCGGATCGATCGGCGTGGTGGCCGAATAGTCCATGTAGATCGGGAAATGCGGCGCAGTCACGAAAGTCTGCTCGAGGTTTTTGTCCAAAGGCGCGTTCATCAGTTCACTCCAATATGCTTCAATTTTGTGCCACTGCAGCCGGATTGCGGTGCATGACGACGACTTGTTCAGAATTCTTCTGGTGCTGCTGGTCGACCAGGTCTTGCAGCGAGACCGAGTCGAGGTAGTCCACCATTTTTTCGTTCAGCGTGGCCCACAGCTCGTGAGTCATGCAGCGCGCGCCGGTGGCCGCGTCCGAACCGTGGCAGTTCTCTTTGCCGCCGCACTGGGTAGCGTCGAGCGGCTCGTCCACGGCAATGATGATGTCGGCCACGGTGACCTTGTCGGCGCGGCGCGCCAGGCTGTAACCGCCACCGGGACCGCGGATCGATTCGACGATTTCATGGCGCCGCAGCTTGCCGAACAGTTGCTCCAGATAGGACAGGGAGATGGCTTGCCGCTGGCTGATGCCGGCGAGCGTGACCGGGCCCTTGCCCTGGCGCAGGGCAAGATCGATCATTGCTGTAACGGCAAAACGGCCTTTGGTTGTCAGACGCATCACGACCCCGAATCTGTTAAAATATTGCCCTTGCTCAAGCCAATGCGCGCCTGGAAAAGGCCGATTAGTTGAACGATTTAGTCAAGTATAACAAAATCGTGGGGCTTTGTCTTGGGAGGGCCCGTTTTGACCGGGTCACTTCTTGGCGATAAGCAACTTCATCGGCCGGAAGAAATCCTGCATCCCGGCGTGCTCAATAAAGCTCAGGTTGTATGGGTGTTCCGACACCAGTTGCGGAAACTGTTCGACATCCGGCAACTTCCTGATTTGCTCTGCAATTTTCCCCCAAAGCACTAATGTCGGCGCCGTGGCATTGCCCAGCAGCGCGGCGAGTATTGTCTGCAGAAACGGGAGCCAGGCCCGCGCATCGACCACCGGCGCCACCGTCTTGCGAAACACCAGCGAGGCGTTGAGCAGAAGGAAGCCCTGCCCGGTCAGGTTGTCCTGCAGCTCGGCCAGGGTCTGGATGCTGCCATCGGCGGCGGCGCGCGCGGCCACCGGCGCCATGGCCGCGCCACCCGTATCGCCAGCAGCCAGCCTGCCCTCGGCCACCAGCAGCATCTTCATGAAATTGCGCAGCGAGGTGGCCTTGTTCACCGGCTTGGACAGACCGCTCTCGCACCACAGGCTGCCCACCGCCCCATCCATGAAACAGACGCCAGTGGCGCTTTCAGCACGCGGATATGGTCCCTCTCCCACCAGCACGTAGCGCACTGCCGACAGCGGCAAGGCAAAGGCGGCAAACAGGCGTTGATCCGTGGGCAAATAGTCGTCCAGCGCCAGCGCCGGCAGATAGGCGGGATTGGCGTGCGCAACCGCCTCCAGGCCAGCGCGCAAGTGGGGCTGCCAGCTGGGGTGGGCGCGCGACAAGGCATCAATCAGAATGGGCGGAATGGTGGGGTTCATGCGTGTTGGACGAGGCAAAGGCGCGATTGTAGCGCAGGCGGGGTCGGTTCAACGGGGCGTCGGCTTTTTGCAAAAACGTGCATTATTGACAAAACCCGTACCACACCAACCTGGAGATTCTGATGCAAACAATTCAAGACGTAATGACCCGCGACGTGCAGCGCATTGCCCCAACCGATACCGTACGCCGCGCCGCGCAGCTGATGGACGAATTCAATGTCGGCTCGATTCCCGTCTGCGACGGCGACAAGCTGGTTGGCATGGTCACCGACCGCGACATCACGGTGCGCTCCACAGCAGCTGGCCAGTCGCCGGAAACCACGCGCGTGGCCGACGTCATGAGCACCGATGTGCGCACCTGCTATTCGACCCAGTCGGTGGACGAAGTGCTGGGCCAGATGGGCAATGTGCAGATTCGCCGCGTGCCGGTAGTGGACCAGCAGTCGCACAGCCTGGTTGGCATCGTGTCGCTGGGCGACATGGCCACCAAACAGTCCAAAGGCATCGAGCAGGCGCTGGAAGAAATCTCGTCGCCGTCCGAACCGGACCGTTCGACGGCGCACTGATGCAGCGCGGGCGCGGCGTTGCTGCCAGCGTCCGTCTATCTTGCGCCGCGTTGATCTGCCCGCGGGGGGATCAACTGGCGCATTAGCGCTCTTTCCTTCCCGCAAGAATCGCGTGAAACGCCTGCATATCAAGTGGTTTGATGAAATGGTAGTCAAAGCCCGCTTTCTTCGACAGCACCAGATCGTTTCCTTGCCCATACCCTGTCAGCGCGATGAACATGGCGCCCGCATTGCCAGGCTGCGCGTGCAGACGGCGTGACAGTTCGTAACCGTCCATGTCGGGCAAGCCGATGTCGAGAATGTAGATATCGGGCGGCTCGGCCAGCGCCAGGGCGAGCGCGCGATGCGGCTCGCTGGCCACCTGCACCGCATGCCCTTGCGCTACCAGCAGCGCGCGCAACGATTCGGCCGCATCGACGTTGTCGTCCACGATCAAGAGCCGGGCCGGGCGCACGGGCTGCGCCACGGGTGGTGCCGCCTGCGCAGTGACGGGCTGGCTGGCGCCGCGCAAAGGCAGCGTGATGGTCAGGCGGCTTCCCTTGCCTGCGC
Organism: Massilia sp. CF038; assembly: GCF_900129765.1. GTDB lineage: Bacteria > Pseudomonadota > Gammaproteobacteria > Burkholderiales > Burkholderiaceae_D > Telluria_A. The sequence continues at coordinate 1,053,279 of NZ_FQWU01000001.1, read as the reverse complement.
CATCACTGTCGGCGGTGACGGTCCCGCCATGCAGGGTTACGATACTTTTTACCAATGTCAGCCCCAGTCCCAGGCCGCCTTGCGCGCGGTCGGGCGTGCGCGCACCTTGCGTGAACAGGTCGAAAATGTGCGGCAGCAAGCCCGGCTCGATGCCGGAACCATTGTCGGTCACGGTGATGCGGGCATGTGCGCCTTCGCTTGCGAGCACCAGGCCGATCTGGCCACCCTGGCTGGTGTACTTGGCTGCATTGTTTAGCAAATTGGCGACCACCTGCACCAGGCGGGTGCGGTCGCCACACACGGTCAGGCCTGCGGGACCGGCGTCCAGATGCAGATGGTGCTGGCGCAAGTCGATCAGCGGGCGCGCCTGCTCAATGGCGCTGATGACCATGGCGTTCAGATCAACGGGGTGCTGTTCCAGTTCGATTTGTCCACGCGTCACGCGCGACACATCAAGCAGGTCGTCCACCAGTGCTGTCATGTGGTGTACCTGGCGCGTGATGATGTCGCTGACCTGCTCGATGCGGGCCGGGTCGCTCTTGCCCAGCTTGAGCAGATACGCCGCCGAGGCAATGGGCGCGAGCGGATTGCGCAGCTCGTGCGCCAGCATCGCCAGAAACTCGTCCTTGCGCGAGTTCATTTCGCGCAGTTCCACTTCGGCACGCTTTTGCGCATCGATGTCGGTGCAGGTGCCCATCCAGCGGATGATGGCGCCATGCTCGTCATGCACCGGCAAGGCGCGCCCCAGCACCCAGCGATATTGGCCCGAATGGTGGCGCAGGCGATACTGGATTTCATAGGTTTCGCCGGTGGCCAGCGAATGCGCCCAGCGCTCGCGGGCATGGGCCTGGTCGTCCGGGTGAAAAATGCCGTTCCAGCCGGCGCCGTCGGTCGAACCGCGTGGCACACCGGTGTACTCGTACCACTGCTGATTGAAGTAGTCGTGATTGCCATCGGCCAGGGTCGACCAGACCATCTGCGGCATGGCATTGGTGATCGTGCGGAATTTGGCTTCGCTCTCGATCGAGGCCTGGGTAACGCGGCTGCGCTCGATCGACTCCCAGCAGCGGCTGGCCACCAGTTCGAGCAGCTTGATTTCCTGCGCCTGCCACATGCGCGGCGCGTTCTGATGCAAGGCCATACCGGCGACAAAGCGCCCTTCTTTCAACACCGGTACGCTGATCACGGCGCGAATAGCAATCTGGCGGTAAGCGTCGCGTACATCCGCGACGCGCGCATCGGACTCGGTGTCATTGACCACGTACGGCAGCCCAGCTTCGCTCAGCTGCACAAACGCCGCGCCAAAATTGTCGCTGCGGTATTGACCGACGATGCTGGGCACGCCATTGACGTAGTCGCCAGTGACTGTGAAGGTACCCTGCTGCTGATCGACATGGGCATAGGCGCAGCGCTGCACGCCCAGAAAGCGTCCCAGCATGGCTGCTGCCGTCTGGGTGATTTCCTGGGGCGCGAGCAAGCCACGGATGGCGTCATCCAGGGCCAGCAGGAAACGGTACATGTCCAGCTCGCTGAGGGGACAGGATTCAAGGTCGGGCGGTCTAAGCATGCGTGGCGTGAAGGTCGGGAAAACCGGCGCTGAACCGGGCTGCCCGGCTTGCTTGCCGACTGGCAATTGCCGGCAGGCCGCCCGGGGAACCTCGAATTCTACGCGACGCAGCGGTCGCGGCCGTTGGTTTCTGGCACAAGCGCCTGGGCCGACGGCGCCAGCCAACACGGCCGCGGCGTGTCAGGCCGTCTGCAGCAAGGGCACTGCCGCAAAGTCCAGCGGCACGTCGAATGCCACGTTCACATAATTGGTGAAGATATTGAGCGCGACATGGGCCAGGATCTCGACGATTTGCTCGTCGCCATAGCCTGCCGCGCGCAAGCTGGCCACGTCGGCCTCGCTCACCTGCCCGCGGCGTTCCACCAGCTTGCGCGCAAAGTCGAGTGCCGCAGCCACGCGCGGATCGCTGGACTGGCCCGCCTGCGCCGCCGTCAGCTGCTGCGCCGTGAGTCCGGCCCCCTTGCCCAGCGCCGTATGCGCGGCCAGGCAGTAGGTGCACTGGTTCTGCTGCGCGACAGCGACGGCGATCTGCTCGCCCAATTGGGCGCCCAGGGTGCCTTTGCCCAGTGCGCCGAACGCGCCCCACATGGCGCCCAGCGCGGCGGGCGAATTGGCGACGGCCTTGAACATATTCGGGGTGGCGCCGAAGCCAGCCTGGATCTGCGCCAGAATCGCTGCGCGGGTGCCGCTGGTGGTGGCGGGATCGATCAAAGGAATGCGGGTCATGGAAAGCCTTTCGTGTCAGTGGATCAGTGATCCGTTGTGGTTGATGCCGGTTGCATGTGCCGACAAGAGCCATTTTCTGCGTAAAGGCTGAACTAAAGGTATCATTACATCGCTAAAACATACCAAATCGTCCAATATGACAATGCCGCCCGACCGTTTATCCGCCCTGCTGGAGCGCTTTCGCGTGCGCACCCACTTGTTCCATGCCGGTCCGCTGTGCGGCGTGGACAAATTCGAGGCCGTGCCAGGGCGCGGTTTTTTGCACCTGCTGCGGCGTGGCGAAATGGCGGTGACCCACCATGCGCGCGACGGGGTGCTGCGCAAACTGGCCATTCGCGAGCCGACGCTGCTGTTTTATCCGCGCCCACTGACGCATACCTTCCACAACGCGCCGGTTGGCGGATCCGATTTCGTCTGCGCCGCCGTCAATTTTGCCGACGACGGCGAGCACCCCATCGTGCGGGCGCTGCCGCCACTGATTGTCATTCCGCTGGCCCAGGTGGACGGTCTGGAAGATGCACTGACGCTGCTGTTCGGCGAAGCTGAACGCGCGCGCTGCGGCCAGCGCCTGCTGGCCGACCGCCTGTTTGAAGTGGTGCTGGTGCAGCTGCTGCGCTGGATGCTGGACCATCCGGAGGAATGCGGCATTTCACAAGGCATGATGGCGGGCCTGGGCGACCCGGCCCTGGCGCGCGCGCTGACCGCGCTGCACGAAAAACCGGGCCAGCCATGGACCCTGGAATCGATGGCGCAGCAAGCGGGCATGTCGCGCAGTGCTTTTGCGGTGCGCTTCAAGGACGTGGTGGGCAGCACCGCTGCCGACTATCTGACCGACTGGCGGCTGGCGCTGGCCAAAGCGCGCCTGCGCCGTGGCGACGCGGTCAAGCTGGTGGCCGACCAGCTGGGCTACGCAAATGCGTCTGCCCTGTCGCGCGTGTTTGCGCAGCGGGTCGGCATGTCGCCACGGGCGTGGCTGGCAACGCTGCCGGCTGGCGCATGACCTTGCACAGGCACGACGCATCACCAGGTCAATTAGCCGCAGCGCCGCCCCAGGTCCTGCAGTTTGAGCGCCCAGTCCGATACTTTGTCAGGCCGGGCGTTGCCCACCATGCCGATCAAGGTGTGCCGCACGGGCTTGATGCCGACAAACAGCAGGACATTGCGCTTGAGCGATTTGATGCTGTGGGCACGAAAATACAAGCGATACAGCAGCGCCGGCATGCCCATGGTGACCACCACGCGCGCCGACCGCCCGGCCAGCGGCTTTTTGTTCAGCGGTTTGTCACCGGCAAAGGCAAAGCCGGGCCGTGCAACCTGCTCGAGAAACCCCTTGAACAAGGCCGGCATGTCGCCCAGCCACAAGGGGAAGAAGATGACCATGTGCTGTGCCCAGACGATATCGTTCTGTGCGGTGAGCAAACCTTGCGGCAAGGCGCCCTTCTCCCACTCGTGCTGGCTGCGCAACAGAGGGAAATCGAGCTCGGCGACGGTGGTGCGGCGCAGTTCGTGGCCTGCTGCGGCCGCGCCGTTGGCGTAGGCATCGGCCAGCGTGTGACACAGATGATCCTGGCATAAATCAGGATGCCCCTGAATCAGCAGGATGCGCTTGGCCATGCCACTCTCCCGTTCACCGCACCTGATTCAGACAGCGCGGTGGCGGGCATGGTTCCGTCAGGGCGTCGCGTCGGCCTGAACAGACGGATGGGCGGCGGCAAATGCAGGCAGCTCGCGCAGCGCGGCGTCGATGCGCACAATGATCGGATACGGGGTCATATCGATGTTGAAGCGCACCGCATTGAACACCTGCGGCACCAGGAAGCAGTCGGCAATGGTCGGGCTGTCGCCATGGCAGAAACGGCCCAGTTCGGCAGAGTCTGCCAGCTGAGCTTCCAGGGCGGCAAAGCCTTCCTGCACCCAGTGCGTGTACCAGGCATTCTTGGCGTCCTCGCTCAGGCCTGCCTGATTCACCAGGTAACGCAGCACGCGCAGGTTGTTAATCGGGTGGATGTCGCAGCCGATCATCAGCGCCAGCGCGCGCACCCGCGCGCGGCCAAGCGCGTCGCGCGGCAGCAGCGGCGCCAGCGGATGGACTTCGTCCAGGTATTCCAGAATCGCCAGCGACTGCGTCAGCGTGACGCCATCGTCCTGCAAGGCCGGCACCAGGGCGCTGGGATTGATGGCCCGGTATGCGGGCTGGAGCTGCTCGCCGCCGTCGCGCACCAGATGCACCGGAATCGATTCGTAACCGAGCCCCTTCAGATTGAGGCCGATGCGCACGCGGTAGGCGGCGGAACTGCGGAAGTAGTCGTACAGTTTCACGTTGCCCGCTCCTGGTAATGCCTGACCGGCTGATCGATCGCACCAAAGATGCTGGCGCCGGCCGCGTCGAACATCTCGATGCGCACGCTGTCGCCAAAGCACAGGAAGGACGTTTTGGGCGCGCCCTGCTCAATCGTTTCGTACATCCGCACTTCGGCCAGGCAGCAGTAACCCACGCCGCCGTTGTCGATGCTGGAACCATGCAGGTCGCCCTGCTTGTTGGACACCGTGCCGGAACCAATGATGGTGCCGGCAGCCAGCTCGCGCGTGCGCGCCGCGTGCGCCACCAGCTGGGCAAAATTGAAGGTCATGTCGACGCCCGCATTCGGGCAGCCAAACGGGCGGCCATTGACCTGCACGTTCAGCGGCAGGCACAGTTTGCTGTCCTGCCAGTCGGCGCCCAGTTCATCGGGCGTCACGCACACCGGCGAAAACGCGCTCGCGGCCTTGGACTGGAAGAAGCCGAAACCCTTGAGCAGTTCGGCCGGAATCAGGTTGCGCAGCGAGACATCGTTGACCAGCATGACCAGGCGAATGGCGGCCGCGCTTTGCTCCACGCTGGCGCCCATCGGCACGTCGCCGGTGATGACCGCCACTTCCGCTTCGAGATCGATGCCCCAGTCCTCGGACAAGGCCCAGATCGGGTCGCGCGGGCCGATGAAGGAATCCGAACCGCCCTGGTACATCAAGGGATCGGTATAGAAGGAGGCAGGCACGTCGACATTGCGCGCCTTGCGCACCAGTTCCACGTGGTTGATGTAGGCCGAGCCGTCTGCCCACTGGTAGGCGCGCGGCAGCGGCGAGTGGCACAGCGCCTCGTCGAAGGGCTGGGCATCCCAGGTGGCGTTGTCGTTCAAGGCCAAGTACACGGCTTGCAGGCGTTCGGCCACCATGTCCCAGTTGTCGAGTGCGAACTGCAAGGTGGCGGCGATTTTTGGCACCTTCTGGTAGCGTGTCAGGTCACGGCTGACGACCACCAGCGCGCCGTCGCGGCTGTCGGTCTTGAGTGTTGCGAGCTTCATGTTCAGTCCTTGGTTTTTTCGTGCATCCAGGCTGCGTGCTTGGGTGCTTTGCGGGTCTGGGCCCACTCGTTGAGCATGTCCCATTTGACGTCGTCGAGCTTTTGCTTCATTTCTTCGGTGGCGGTATTGCAGGCCAGTTCGAGGCGGTGCCCGTTGGGGTCAAAGAAGTAGATCGACTTGAAGATGGTGTGATTGGTTGGTCCCAGCACATCGATGCCGGCGGCGACCAGACGCTCCTTGGCCGCCAGCAGCGCCTCCATCGAGTCCACTTCCAGCGCCAGGTGCTGAACCCAGGCCGGGGTGTTTTCATCGCGGCCCATGCCCGGCTGCAGCGGCAGCTCGAAGAAGGCCAGCACATTGCCGTTGCCGGCGTCGAGGAACACGTGCATGTAGGGATCGTAAGCGCCGGTGGACGGTACTTCGTCTTCGGCGATGGCCAGCACGAAGTCCATGTTCAGGTGCTTGACGTACCACTCGACCGTTTCCTTGGCGTCCTTGCAGCGGTAAGCCACGTGGTGAATGCGTTGAATTTTCATGCTGTCCTCCAGTTCGATCCCACTATTAGAAGGCAAAACGAACTATCATACAAACAATATTTTTCAAGCGAATTATCGGATTATCCAATGAATCCCACGTTACGCCAGATGCGCGCCCTGGTGGCCCTGGCCCGCACCGGCAGCTTTACCCTGGCAGCCGAATACATGCACGTCACCCAGTCGGCACTGTCGGGCCTGATCAAGGAGCTGGAGCAGACGCTCGGCATTCGCGTGGTTGACCGCAGCACCCGCAAGATCGCCCTGACCGAGGTGGGGCGCGAACTGACGCCGCTGTTTTCAAAAATGATCGATGATCTCGATGGCGCCCTGCTCGACATCGCCAACCAGTCGCAGCTGAAAAAAGGCGTGGTGCGCATCGCCGCCCCGCAGCTGATGTCGTGCACGCTGCTGCCCCAAGTGATTGCCGGCTACCGCGCGGCCCATCCGGAGATCCAGGTGCGCCTGGTCGATTGCGCAGTCGAGAATGTGACGGCGCGCGTGCAGAGCGGCGAAGTGGATGTGGCGGTGGGGCCGGAGCGCGCTGCCAGCGCGCAGATCGATGCAGCGGTCCTGTTCGAGATGCCCTTCGTGCTGGTATTCCCGCAGGATCACCCGCTGCAGGCACGCGACCGCGTTACCTGGTCTGACCTGTCGGATCATCCGCTCATTGCGCTGCAGGGCCAGTTCACCGAGCGCCTGCTCAGCGACATGCACAGCTCCCTGCGCGACATCTCGCTCAACCCGGCCAACGAAGTGACGTTCATGACGACAGCGCTGGCGATGGTCAGCGCCGGCCTTGGCGTGACGGTCTGCCTGCCCTACGCCGAACCGCTGGTGCGCTTGCATCAGCTGCACATGCGCCAGCTGCACGAGCCGGCCCTGACGCGCCGCTTTTTTGTGTACCGGCGTCAGAACCGTTCGCTGTCGCCGGCAGCCGAAAGCTTCATCCGCTACCTGTTCAAGTGCGTCGAGGCCCACGACTGGAATATCCCGCCGCCTTTATAATGGCCGCTGGACCGAAGCAGAGATACCGGAACAGAGATACCTATGTCGCACAACACGATCGCCATCAATCAGCAGATGGACACCTTCGACGGTCACCACAGCGTCTGGCTGTTCGGCTATGGCTCGCTGATCTTCAAGGCGGACTTCCCGTTCATCGAGCGGCGCGCTGCCAGCATCCGCAACTGGTCGCGCCGCTTCTGGCAGGGCTCGCACGACCATCGCGGTACTGAAACCGCACCTGGCCGCGTGGTCACGCTGGTGCAGGACGCAGGCGCCGAATGCTACGGCATGGCTTACCTGATCACCCCTGAAGTATTCACCCATCTCGATCATCGCGAAAAGAACGGTTACCTGCGCCTGGCGACCGACATTTTTTTCGAGGATGGCGACAGCGCCCTGGGCCTCGTCTACATTGCGACCGAGGACAACGAGGCTTTTCTGGGCGCCGCAACCGAGCTTGATATCGCCTTGCACATCGCGCGTGCGAGCGGCCCGTCCGGCCACAATCGCGACTACCTGTTTGACCTGGCCGATGCGCTGCGCGAACTGGGCAAGGACGACGCGCACGTGTTCACCATCGAACAGCATTTGCGCCAGCTGCCTTCCACGTAAAGCAGCTGGTCGCCACTTGCTTGTCTGCGTGGGCAGCGCGCACGCAAATGGCACGCCGTGGTATTGCTACGAAAACAGATCGAACTGACCGGTGGCATTCCCACATTGCTTGCGCGACGCCGGGGGCACCACCTGCGGCCGTTTGAATTGGGACACATCGAGCTCGGCAAACCGCCCGCTGGTCAGATGCATGCCCAGTCGCTTGACCGTTTTGTCGAAACGCTGGCGTATCAGGTCGGCCCACACGCCCTCGCCGTGCATGCGCGTGCTGAAATCGCTGTCGTAATCCTTACCGCCGCGCATGTCGCGCACGCGGTTCATGACGCGCTGCGCACGCTCGGGGAAGTGCGCCTCCAGCCATTGCTGGAACAAAGGATTGACTTCCCATGGCAAACGCAGCACCACGTAATGGGCGCTGACGGCGCCCGCTTCGCGCGCCGCTTCCAGCACACGTTCGAGCTCGGGCTCGGTCACGAAGGGGATGACCGGTGCCACGCTGACGCGCACGGGGATGCCGGCCTCGGCCAGCGTGCGGATGGTGCGCAGGCGCCTTGCAGGGGCTGCTGCGCGCGGCTCGAGCGTGCGCGAAATGGCCGGGTCCAGCGTGGTCAGCGTAATGGCGGCAATCGCCTGCCCCTTGGCAGCCATGGGCGCCAGCAAATCGAGATCGCGCTCGATCAGCGAGGACTTGGTGATCAGCGCAACCGGGTGGGCGCAGTCGTGCAGCACTTCCAGTACCCGGCGCGTGATGCGCAGCTCGCGCTCGCACGGCTGGTAAGCGTCGGTGTTGACGCCAATGGCAATGGGTTCGGGGCGATAGCCTGCCTTGGCCAGTTCCTGGCGCAGCAGGTCGGGCGCGTTGACCTTGGCGAACAGGCGGCTTTCGAAATCCAGGCCGGGCGACAATCCCAGATAGCTGTGCGTGGGCCGCGCAAAACAGTAGACGCAGCCATGCTCGCAGCCGCGATACGGATTGAGCGATACATTGAACGGGATGTCAGGCGAACTGTTCCGGGTGAGGATGCTCTTGGCGAACTCGTCAGTGACCTGGGTTTTGAACGGCAGCGGCGCATCCTCCTCGCGCGCCCAGCCGTCGTCAACCGCTTCACGGCTGTTGACCTCGTACCTGCCCTGCAAGTTGGACACCGCTCCCCTGCCCTTTTGCGCGGACAACGGCCGCGGCGGCAGCATGACGCGCTCTTCGGACTGATCGTTGGGGTCGGACACGCTCTCACCTGCATACTGTATGAATATACAGTAGTGTACATCGGCGCCCGCGCCAGTTCAAGCGCCCCTTTTCTAGCGTGCCAGCGTCCCGCCCGTGTTCTGGTAACAGGCAACAAATCGCCCGAAACTGTCCAGCAAGGGTGCATACCGCGCAGGCGCATTTTCCAGTTGCGCCAGCGCGTGGCAGCTCGCCTCCAGCGTCGACAGCTGATTCGGGGCATGTGCCTTGCGAATCAGATAATTCGAGGGCGGTGGCGCGCGCAAGGGCAGGCGCGGCAAGGCTTGCAGTTGTGGATTCAGATACAGCATCTTGCGGCTTTTGCGCCACGTTGCGTCCAGTACCACCAGCAAGATCCGCGTTGGATCCGCCGTTAGGCCGGGCGCAAGCGGTGCCGGAGATGCCAGGCCCAGCGCCGCTTCCCCAGCCAGTTCCGGGTACAGCAGCAGCGCGCTGCGTCCTTCCTGCGTGAGCAAGGCATGCAGCGTGTCGGCAGCGAAGGTTTCGCCCGCCACCAGCATCGATCCGGCCACACTCAAATGCAGCAGCCGGGCGCTGCCCTTGGCATGCGCCACTTCCATCGGATGCTGAAGTATCAACAAGCGTGCCTGGCTGACAACGGGCGCAATCCAGGCACAAATGCAGGCCGACTGCGGACGCTGACATTGCGCGCAGATGGCGCGCGCCGGGAGAGGGGCATGAGCGGACAAACAAGCTTTCAAGGGTGGCGTGGCCGCATGTTACCAACAAAACCACGGGAGCATGAACAGCCTGCTAACGCTTGTGGAAATGGTGCGCAGTTTTTTCAATTTTGTTGCCCGAAATTAGCAATCCAGTATTGCTCTGCAAAATACTCCTGCATAGAATCGATACATTCCTTTCGGCAATCCAATCCATCGGGAGCCTCATCATCGTTACCAAGTTCTCATCGCGCGTGCGCCGGTTTGCGCACAGTGTGGCCAGCATTTCCCTCGCCTGCTTGTGCTTCACCCCGTTGTTGGCAGTCGAGCAAGAACTGGCCATCGATGCCCGTCTGAATGAACAAATCATCATGGTTCCGGCCGGCAGCGATGGCCAGGCGCGTCTGCAGACCACGGTGTTCCGCCCCAACGGCCCTGGCCCCTTCCCGCTGCTGATCATCAACCACGGGAAAGACACGGGCGAACCCCAATATCAGCAGCGCGACCGCTTCATTTACATGGCCACGGCCTTCGTCAAGCGCGGTTATGCCGTGCTGGTGCCGATGCGCCAGGGCTTTGCCAATTCCAGCGGCAGCTACGCCAATCACGGTTGCAATATGACCGCCAACGGCCAGGCGCAAGCCGACGATGTGCTGTCGACCATTGCCTTTGCACGCCAGCAGAAATGGATCGACAGCGACCGCATTGTCGTGGCCGGCCAGTCGTATGGTGGTCTGGCAACCATCGCCCTGGGGACGCGCGACGTACCCGGCGTACGCGGCCTGATCAATTTTGCCGGCGGCCTGCGCGACGATGGCGCCGGCTGCGACTGGCGCGGCGAGCTGGTGCAAGCGTTTGCCAACTATGGCGCCAACAGCAAGGTGCCCAGCTTGTGGATGTATGGCGTGAATGATTCCCTGTTCGGCCCTGATCTTGTCAGCCGCATGTATGGCGCGTATGTGGGCCAGGGCGGGCATGCGCGCCTGCACGAATTTGGTGTCTTCAAGCGTGATTCGCATGGCATGATTGCCAGCCGTGACGGTGAAAAAATCTGGTGGAAGGAAACCGAGCCTTTCCTGCGCGAAGTGGGCATGCCGACGGAAGAAAAGTATGCCGTGATCACCCCGCCGCCCCTGCCGAAAACCAATTTTGCGCGGCTCGATGACATTGCTGCCGTACCCTATCTGCAAGCGAGCGGGCGCGAAGCCTATCGCGAGTATTTGGCGCGAATGACGCCGCGCGCCTTTGCCGTCTCGCCCACGGGCGACTGGTGCTGGGCCGAAGAAGGGGAAAATCCCGATGCGCGCGCGCTGGAAACCTGCGGCAAGAAAAGCAATCAGCCCTGCAAGCTGTACTCGGTGGATGACTATGTGGTGTGGCAAGGCAGCACGCCGGTTGATACGGCGGCCACGGCAGTGGGTGGCAGCGGTCAGGTCGGCAGTCCCTGATACAGATTTTTTAAACCGATGTTTAGCCCGGTGCAAAGCCGGGCTGTCGTTCTTGCCTAAAAATGGTGGCGCCCTCCATTACCGGAAGTACGCCATGTCTCTACGCACTATTGCATTGGCCGCCTGCCTGCTGGCCTGCTCACAACCGGCCGCGGCCGCAAACAATTTCCCCATCGTTCTGGTGCACGGCTTTCTCGGTTTCGGGCCGGAACAATACAAACGCACCGGCTTCAAATACTGGGGCGGTTTCGATGACATTGCCGAGCACATGCGCCAACAGCGCGGCCAGCACGCCATTCTGGTCGCCTCGGTCGGGTCGATCAGTTCCAGCTGGGACCGCAGTGCCGAGCTGTATTATCAAATCAAGGGCGGCTGTGTCGACTACGGCAGCGTGCACAAGGCGCGCGCCGAACACACGGCCGAGCGCCGCCCGGCGGGCAAGTGCTGGGCCACCGACCCGTCCCACAATCCCGAAAATTATCCGCTGGCCCTGTACCCGGCCTGGGATGCCAGCCATCCCGTGCACCTGCTGGGCCATAGCCAGGGCGGGCAAACCATCCGCGCGCTGATCCAGTTGCTGGAAAACGGCTCGCCGCATGGCGACGAAGGCGGCGGCGAACTGTACAAAGGCGGCAAGATCGGCTGGGTCGTCAGCGCCACCACGCTGGCCGCCCCGCACGATGGCACCAGCCTGCGCGATGCGATGGGCAATTTCGGGCCGCACATCGCCCAGTTGGCCGCAGGAATCGGCGCCATTGCCAGCGCTGGCGGCGTCGGCCAGACGCTGGACTTTCAGCTGCAGCAGTTCGGCATTGAACGCCATCCCAACGAACCGGACAGCAGCTACCTGGAACGGGCCATGGCCTCGCCCTTCTGGAATCAGGATAATTTCGACTCGGCCCAGTGGGAAATGGGGCCGGACGGCGCGCGCGAATTCAACGCCTGGGTCAAGACCTCGCCCCATGTCTACTACTACTCGGTGGCCAATACCGGCACCGAGGCCGGTGCACTGTGCTGCAACGACACCGATCGCGGCATCGCCTTTTTCCAGCGCCAGAAGTACCAGTACCCACGGCGCGACATGGCGCCGCTGACCAAACCGTATGCCGGCGAATGGATCGTGCCTTCGATCGGCCGCCATGGCCTGGGCGCGTACACGCAGTCCGATCCGGCGCGGGTCATCGTCGACAGCCGCTGGTTTCCCAACGATGGGGTGGTCAACACGGTCAGCATGCGCGCACCGGCCGGGCAGCCAGTGCGTGACTACGACGGCGTGTCGGTCAAGGGCAGCTGGAATTTCCTTGGCACGCACCGCACCTACGACCATTTCGACATGATCGGCTGGCCCAAGTCAGGGCCGCGGGTGTATCCGATCTATGACTCGATCGCCGCCATGCTGTACGCGCTGTAAGCAGCACGCGCGCTAGGCGCGCTCGGACCAGGCCTGCAACTGCGCCACGCTGGCGGTCACGCCACCGCACACAATCACCAGCACGTTGTGGCAGCCATCCAGCTGGGGCACGGCGCCATACACGGCGGCCAGCGCCGCGCCGCAGGCCGGTTCCACCACGACGCGCTGATCGTCCATGAAGCGGATGCAGGCCGCTACCGCGGCGGCGTCGCTCAGCACCACGCTGCGCACGCCGTGCGTGCGCGCCTCGTTGAACGCCTGTTGCGCCACCTGGCGCGCACCGAGCGAGGTGGCAATGCTGGCAATGGCCGGCAAGACGATTCGTTCGCCAGCTGCCATGGCCTGGGCCAGCGAATCGGCACCGGCCGTCTCGACGGCAATGACAGGCAACTTCTCCCAGCCATTGCGGCGCAAGCCCTGCAGCACCCCGCACAACAGCCCCCCGCCACCGACCGACAACACCACGGCGTCGGGCACCACACCGGCACGGCGTACTTCGTCGATCATGCTGGCGTGCCCCTGCCACAGCAACGGGTCATCAAAGGGATGGATAAAGGCATCCTGCTCCCCTACCAGCGACAGGGCATGGGCATTGGCTTCCTGGAAGCTGGCGCCGTGCACGATGACCTTGGCCTGCTCGCGCGCGATCAGGGCGCGGGCGCGCTCACTGGTCGTTTCGGGCACCACCACCAGCACTGGCACACCCAGGCGGCGCCCCGCATAGGCGGCGGCAATGCCCGCGTTGCCGCCCGAGGAACTGATGAAGCGGCGTGCGCCGCGCTGCACGTACTGTTCGCACGCGTAGCCAATGCCGCGGATCTTGAAGGACCCTGGCGGCTGCAGCGCTTCCATCTTGAGCCAGACCTTGCGTTGTGCGCTTGCCAGTGCGCCTGATTCAATCAGCGGGGTTTCAATATGCAGTGCCATGCCTTGTCCGTCTTTAAAGTTGGTCCAGCCGCGCGCGCAGGCCGGCTGCCTGTGTGCGGATCCCGTCGCGCGCCTGCTCGTCCATATTGTGCAGATTGCGGTACACCATCGCCAGCCGCTGATTGCCTTGCAGGCGCTCGGCATTGCGATCGAAAAAATCCCAGTACAGCGCGTTGTAGGGGCAGGCATCCGGCCCCAGGCGCGCCTTCTTGTCGTAGCGGCAGCCCTTGCAATAGTCGCTCATGCGGTCGATGTAGGCTGCGCTGGACACATACGGCTTGGTGGCCAGCAGGCCGCCATCGGCAAACTGGCTCATGCCGATCGTGTTGGGCGCTTCCACCCATTCAAAGGCGTCGATGTACACCCCCAGGTACCACTGGTGCACCTGGGCCGGGTCCAGCCCGGCCAGCAAGGCGAAATTGCCGATCACCATCAGGCGCTGAATGTGATGGGCATGGGCGTCGTCAAGCGACTGGCCAATCGCATGCCGCATGCAGTTCATGCTGGTTTTGCCGTCCCAGAACCAGGACGGCAGCGCCAGCGTGTGGCCGAACACATTGTGCTGCTCGTAGCCGGGCATGTGGGCCCAGTACACGCCGCGCACGTATTCGCGCCAGCCCAGAATCTGGCGGATGAAGCCTTCCACCGCATGCAGTGGCGCGTGGCCGGCGCGCCAGGCGTCTTCGGCTTCGGCAATCACTTCACGTGGATGCAGCATCTTGGTATTGAGCGCAAACGAGAGCATGGAATGGAACAGGCGCGACGCCTTGCTGCTCATGGCATCCTGAAAGTCGCCAAAATGCGGCAGCCCATGCTGGATGAAGGCGTCCAGGTGGGTCAGCGCCTGTTCGCGGTCCAGCGGCCATACGATGCGCGCCGCATCGGGGCGGCCAAAGCTGCCCACGCCAGCCTGGCAGATGGTGTCCCACAAGGCCGTGTGATCGTGCTGAATGCGGGTGTCGTGCGGCTCGGGCGGCGTGCCGCGCCAGGGCTTGCGATTGTCGTGGTCAAAATTCCACTGGCCGCCAGCGGGCTTGTTGCCCGGCTCGACCAGCACCTTGTGCACCAGGCGCATCTGCCGATAGAAGTACTCCATCAGCCATTGCTTGCGGTCGGCAAAGATGCGCTGCGCCTCGTCGCGCGCGGTCAGAAAATGCTCGCTGTCGACCATGCGCGCAGGCCCGGGCCAGGCATCGGCATAGGCCGCCAGCTGCTGGTCCAGGCGCCATTCGTCGGGCGCCTGGTATTCAAATGCGCTGGCCTGGTAGTGGGCGCGCAGCCAGTCCAGATTGGCCGGCAGCGCCTGCAGGTTGGCCGGATCGTCAATGGCCAGATAATGCACGCGGTGCCCGCGCTGCGACAGGGTGCGGGCCAGCGCGCGCATGCCGGCAAACACGGCGATGATCTTTTGCGCGTGATGATGCACGTAGTCGGTTTCCTGGCGCACTTCCATGAGGGTGTAGACGACGTCGTCGCGCACTGTGTCGAACCAGCTGTGCACAGGGTTGAGCTGGTCGCCCAGAACCAGGCGCAGGATGGTCACGCGCGTTCCTCGGAGCGCACCACGCGGTTGCGCCCTTCCGCCTTGGCCTGATACAGGGCGCGGTCGGCGCGCGAGAGCAGCGCCGAGGGGCTGTCGGCACTGCCACGCCCGCCCGCACAGGCCACGCCAATACTGATGGTCAGCTCGATGGTGCGATCGCCGTCGTCCAGGCGCAGCGCTGCAATCGAGGCGCGCAGGCGCTCGGCCACGTCGCAGGCCCGGTCCAGCCCTGTTTCGGGCAGCAGGACCACGAACTCCTCCCCGCCGAAGCGGGCCACCGAATCGATGCCGCGCAAGTCGACCGCCAGCGCAATCGCCACTGCCACAATGGCACGGTCGCCGGCGTCGTGGCCAAAACTGTCGTTGACGTTCTTGAAGTGATCGATATCGACCATCAGCAGCGACAGCGGATTGCCGGTGCGGCGCGTGCGTTCGAGTTCCGCATTGATCTGGCTGGTCATGCGGCGCCGGTTGCCAATGCCAGTGAGGGCATCGGTGGTCACTTGCTGTTCCAGTGCGCTGTTGGCCGCCTGCAGCTCCAGCGTGCGCTGGGCCACCGCGTCTTCCAGTTGCTCGCGCTCGCGCCCAAGGGCATCCATGGCGCGGCGGCGGCCGCGCAGCGCCAGCATCAGCGCTGAAATCAGCAGCGCCTGCAAGGCGATGAGCGAGATGCCGCCAATGATCTGCCAGCGGTACAGATCCCACACGCTGCGCTCGGCATTGAGCCAGTGCACGCCTTCCAGCTCCGTCATGCCGAAGCGGCGCGCCAGCGGGTAGTCAAAAATGGTGGTCTGCACCTGGGCCAGGTCGGCTGGCTGGCCCTTGACCAGGCGTCCGATCGCGCGCCCCACGCGCTCGCCACTGACCACGTAGCCACCCACGATGCCCGGCACGATCAGGGAATCGACGTAGGTATAGACCGGCACATGCGCGCTGGCGGCGAGCTTGCGCGCCACCACTGCCGGCATGCCGGGCGCGCCCTCGCTGTCGGCGTAGGTCGGGAACATGTAAATGGCGCTGTCGGGGCCGAGGGTTGCCGCGCGCTGATACAGCTGCGCGAAACTTTGGCGGTCCCAGAATTCGAAGGCGATGCGCCCCGCATATTGCGGGGCCACGGCGCGCACGCCGTTGATCCATTCCTGCCCGCGTGGCGTGGGGTCACCGACCACCACGATGCGTTTGACGTCGGGCAGCGAGCGCGGAATGACGGCAATGGCGCGCTCGAAATCGAAGTCGATTTCCATGCCGGTGCCATCGGCCGGCTTCCAGCCGCGGCGGCCATGGTTTACATAAAAGCGGGCCACACCGGGAAACAGGTCGGGATGCTCGCTCAGGAAGCGGCAAGCCTGGTAGTTTTCGGCGATGACAGCGTCGAAGCGCAGACCGGCGTACTTGGTCTGCAGATAAGGCGCCATGGCGGCCAGCGCTGCCGATTCGCCCACGCGCACGCCGTTGAGCCGCTCATCAAATACCTCCGGCACATCCGTGCCCTGCCCGCCACCGACTTCGTGCGCGATGCCGGCGTTCAGGCGTGATTGCCAGGCCGAGGCCGAATCGGAACCGAGCGAATACAGCACCAGCACCTGGCGCCTGGCTGGGTCGGCCGAGGCTGGCATTGCGACGCACAGCAGCGCCAGCAAGGTGACGGCGAAGGTCGCATGCAAGGAACGAAATCTCGGCAAAAGCATCGGGCCACGCGCTCGAACAAGGAGAGCAAAGTGTAGCATGCCCGTCAGACCGGAACAGCCTCCCAGCGTGCCGCCGCCAGGCCCTGCAGCAGCGCACCAAGCTCGGCGCTGTCCACCGGCTTGACCAGATGATGCTGGAAGCCCGCTTCGGCCGTCTTGCGGCGGTCCTGCTCCTGGCCATAGCCGGTGATGGCAATGAGCGTCGCGCCTTCCATCCCGGGCAGCGCACGCAGCGCCCGTGCCAGCTGGTAGCCATCCATGCCGGGCAAGCCGATGTCGAGCAGGCAGACATCGGGCGCTTCGACTGCCACCCGCGCCAGCGCCGCCTCGGGCGTGTTTTCGGTGCTCACGCTGTAGCCGCTCTGCTCGAGCAGCATCGAGAGCATGCAGGCCGCGTCGGGGTTGTCGTCGACGACCATGATGCGCATCGGCCGTTGCGGGCCGGGCACGTCCGCCTCGACCGGCAATGCGGCAAGCTCTGGGCCGGCGCACAACAGCGGCAGGGTGAGCGTGAAGGTGCTGCCCTTGCCCCGGCCTTCGCTGGCCGCGCTGACCTGGCCGCCATGCAGTTCCGCCAGACTCTTGACTACTGCCAGGCCGACGCCCAGCCCGCCCTGCGCGCGGTCGGCGCTGCGCTCGCCCTGGGTGAACAGGTCGAACACGCGCGGCAGCAGGTCCGGTTCGATGCCGATACCGTTGTCGCGCAGGCGCAAATGCACGTGCGTGTCGTCGTACTGCATCGACAGGTCGATGATGCCGCCTTCGGGCGTGTACTTGGCCGCGTTGCCGAGCAGGTTGGTCAGCACTTGCACCACGCGCTTCTGGTCGCCCATGATGCGCACCGGGTTGGCCGGCAGCTCCACGCTCAGCTGGTGGCGCCGCGTCAGCATCAGCGGGCGCACCTGTTCCAGCGCGTCGCCAATGATGCGGTGCAGGTCCTGCGGCTGCTGCTCGGTCGAAATCAGCCCGCGCGTGACGCGCGAGACGTCGATCAGATCGTCCACCAGACCGGTGATGTGACCGACCTGACGGATGATGATGTCGGTGATTTCTGCCAGCCGCTGCTCGCTGTGGCGCACGTGGCGCAGCAGCTGCGCGGCCGAGCTGATGGGCGCGAGCGGATTGCGCAGTTCGTGCGCCAGCATGGCCAGGAATTCATCCTTGCGGCGGTGCGCGTCGCGCAAATCCTCCTCGGCGCGGATGCGGTCGGTCACGTCAAGCGTGACGCCGCGCACTGAAAATGGCTTGCCTTCGGCGTCGCAGCGCACTTTGCCGCGAATGTCCAGCCACAGCATGCGGCCATCGTCGGGCCGGCGGAAGCGCACGATCTCGCGGTAGCCGCCGCACTCGGCGATGGCACGTTCGCGCTCGCTGCGCAGACGCGCCGCGTCTTCCGGGTGAATCGATTCGCTGATGACGTCGATATTGCCTTCGCTGCGCCCCAGCACCAGTTGTGCATTGTCGGAAAACACCATTTTGCGGGTGCCAATCTCCCAGTCCCACACCATCATCTGGGCTGCATTCATGCCTTCGGACAGGCGCTCGGCGCTTTCCATCTCGGCCAGCTGGGCGGTGTGAGCGTCGGTCACGTCGTGGCCCTGCACGAAAATGCCGCTGACGCGCCCCTCCTTGTTTTTCATGGGCTGGTACAGCACATCGATGAAGCGCTCGATCAAGGGACCGTTCGGGACCGGCTGCAGCTGTACCTTGAGGTTGCGCCCGACGAAGGGTTCGCCGGTGCTGTAGACGCCGTCGAGCAAGGCGTCATAACCTTGACCGCTCACCTCGGGCAAGGCTTGCCACACGGGTTTGCCGATCAATTCGCGGTGCCCCACCAGTTGGTAATACGCCTGGTTCACCATCTCGAACACATGGCGCTCGCCGGAAAGCACCGCGATGAAGCCGGGCGCCTGGTTGAACAGGCCGCGCAAATGGCTGCGCTCGTCGTTGACGATGCGCATCATCGCTTCATGCATCTGGGCCTGGTAGAAATGGTCGGGCCGCTCAGCCAGGCGCGGCGCCTGCGCCACTGAAGCGACGTGCGAATCACGGTCGAAGCGGTAAAGCTCCGTCACTTCGATCGAGTTCTGCATCACGAAGGCCGTCTGCCCGTCAGGGCCCGCGACCGGCGTGTGCACCGTACTCCAGTAACGCTCATCGAACACGGTACCGTCGGCCGTTTCGCGCGCGATCGCATAACGCACGAAGGCAATGGTGTGCGGCTGTCCCGTTTCAAAGGCGCGCAGGATCGAATCGCGCACCAGGCCAATGCCAGTGGAAGCGGGATCGTCCGGATTGTCCGGAAACGCGGCGAACAGATACTGGCCGCGCAGATCGACGCCGACGCGGCCCAGAATGCGCAGATAGGCGTCATTGGCAGCGACAAAATTCAGGTCGCGGTTCACCACCATGTGGGGATAGGGAGAGGCGCGGAACAGCGCTTCGAAATCAGGGGCTAGGCTCATCGACGAATTGTCGCACGAACAACAAGTTTTCCATCACACATCAGCGCATTTCACGCGAACCGTGCGGAACATTTCGTTGTGATTAAAGTACAATTCCGTTTTTGAAATTTGCGGCCCTGATCCCGCCGCAAACCGTAAATACCGATGAACGAGGCCACCCCCGAGACTGTCGATCTGGACTTGTCGCTGTGCGACAAAGAACCGATCCGAACCCCCGGCAGCATTCAGCCGCATGGCTTTCTGCTATCCCTCACCAAAGAGTTGCTCCTGCTTCAAGCCAGCGAGAATTTGTCCACCCTGACCGGCATCGACGCCGCCAGCGCCATCGGCCAGCCGCTGGCCGCGGTCATCGGTGCCGACAATGGCGCGCAACTGGCCCGCCATGTGGCACAAGCGGAAATCGGCCAGCGCCCTGTCTTTTTGTGCCACATCACGCTGGCCAATCAAGGCCAGTTCAATGTGCTGGCGCATTACTACGACAGCGCCCTGCTGCTGGAATTTGAAGCCATTCCGACCGCCGGCACGTCCGATCTGCGCCAGTTGTACCGTCGCGTCAGCGACTTTCTGCTGAAACTGAACGAGGCCGCCACGGTCGAGGAAATGAGCCGCCTGGCGTGCCAGGAAATTCGCGCCATCACCGGCTTCGGGCGCGTGATGGCGTATCAATTTGACGCCGACGGCCACGGCCAGGTACTGGCCGAATGCCGCGACGAGGCCTACCACAGCTACCTGGGCCAGCGCTTCCCGGCCAGCGACATCCCACGCCAGGCACGCGAGCTATACATGCTCAACCGGATCCGCCTGATCCAGGATGCCAACTACACGCCGGCACGCCTGGTGCCGCCCCTGAATCCGATCACGGGCGCACCCAACGATCTGTCGTTCGCATCCCTGCGCAGCGTCTCGCCCATCCATCTCCAGTACATGCGCAACATGGGCACACTGGCGTCGATGTCGGTGTCGCTGATGGTCAAGGGCAAGCTGTGGGGTTTGATTTCATGCCACCATGCCACGCCGTGTGCGGTGCCCTTCGATAACCGCACCGCCTGCGAGCAGCTGGGCCAGATCCTGGCCATGTGCATTGCCGCGCGCGAAGATGCCGACGAACTGACCTTCCGCCTGGACGTGCGGCGCGTGATGGTCTCGATGCTGGCCGGCCTGACCCAAAGCGCCGACTTCACCGACAACATCACTGCCGTGTTCCCGCAACTGCTGCACTTTGCGCGCGCTGGCGGGGCCGCGGTCCTGTTTGACGACCGCCTGCTGACCTATGGTGACGCGCCCGCCGAAGCTGACATCCGGGCCCTGGTCGGCTGGCTCGACCTGAACTCGCACGAAGACCTGTTCCACACCGACCATCTGGCCGGGGTGTACGCGCCGGGCGCGGCCCTGACCGCCAACGCCAGCGGCGTGATGGCCATGCCGATCTCGCGCATCCACAAGCACTACCTGCTGTGGTTCCGGCCCGAAGTGGTGCACACCATTGACTGGGCCGGCAGCCCGTACGACAAGCCGGCCGGCGGCAGCCAGGCGGCCCAGCTGTCACCGCGCCAGTCGTTTGCGGCATGGCGCGAGACCATCCATGGCACCAGCGCGCCCTGGCACAGCGGCGAAATAGAAATGGCGCTCGAATTCCGCAGCGCCCTGATCGGGATTGCACTTGAACGCGCCGAGCAGATGGCCGAGCTGGCCGAAGAACTGGGGCGCGCCAACAAGGAGCTGGAAGCGTTTTCGTATTCCGTCTCGCACGATCTGCGCGCGCCGCTGCGCCACATTGTCGGCTTTTCCGATCTGCTGCTGGACGCGGCCGGCAACGACAGCCTGGACAAACGCCAGCGCTTCCTAAAGAACATCAAGGATTCCGCGCGCCTGGCCGGCAAGCTGGTGGACGACCTGCTCAGTTTTTCGCAAATGGGCCGGGCGGCCCTGCGCCCCACCAGTTTCCCCATGCGCGACATGGTCAACTCGTGCATGGACAAGCTCTCGATCGACATGCGCGGGCGCGATATCCACTGGGACATCGGCGAGCTGCCGACCATGCGCGCCGACCCCAATTTCCTCCAGCTGGCGCTCTACAATCTGATGTCGAACGCGGTCAAATTCACCGGCCAGAAAGACAAGGCCGAAATCCGCATCAGCGCCAGCGAAAACGACGCCGAATGGATCGTCTCGGTGGCCGACAACGGGGCCGGCTTCAATATGGATTACGTCCACAAGCTGTTTGGCGTGTTCCAGCGCCTGCACCGCATGGAAGACTTCCAGGGCACCGGCATCGGCCTGGCCAATGTGCGCCGCATCATCGAGCGCCATGGCGGCCGGGTGTGGGCCGAATCGCGTCCTGGCGAAGGCGCCACCTTCTCATTCAGCATCCCCAAAGAACCACAAAGTTAAGGCACGACCATGTTAAAGCCCATCCTTCTCGTCGAAGATAATCCCAACGACCTGGAACTGACCCTGATCGCTCTGGAAAAGAGCCAGCTGGCCAACGAGGTGATCATCGCGCGCGACGGCGCCGAAGCGCTCGAATACCTGCGCGCAGAAGGTGAGCACGCGGCGCGCCAGGTCGGCAATCCGACTGTTGTGCTGCTCGACCTGAAGCTGCCCAAGATCGATGGCCTGGAAGTGCTGAAAGTGATTCGCAATACGCCTGCGCTGAAAAGCATCCCCGTGGTCATGCTGACTTCGTCGAAGGAAGAACAGGATCTGCTGCGCAGCTACGAGCTGGGCGTGAATGCCTACGTGGTCAAGCCGGTGGACTTCGAAGAATTCGTGCGCGCCATCGCCGACCTGGGCATCTTCTGGGCAGTCCTTAATGAACCGCCGCCAGGCTCGTACCGCTACATCAAACCCAAGTAAGACGCGTCAGTGCGAGGTGGCGGCGAGCGGTTTGCGGCGCCGCAGCAGGTGGCGAATGCGGGCACTGAGCACATCGGCGTTGTAGGGCTTTTGCAGCAGGCTCACGCCGGCATCGAGCTGACCGTCATGGGCCAGCACCCCTTCGGCGTAACCGGAGGTGAACAGGATCTGGGCCGTGGGCAGCTTGTTGCGCACCACCTTGCTGAGGTCCAGGCTGCTGACCGCGCCCGGCATGACCACGTCGGAAAACACCAGGTCGATCTTGGCACCGGTTTCAATCAGATCGACCGCGCGCGACGCATCTTCCGCCTCATATACCTGGTATCCCAGGGCCGACAGCAGCGCCACCGTGCTGCTGCGCACATCTTCCTCGTCTTCCACCACCAGGATCGTTTCCAGGCCGCCGAACAGCGGCGCCGGCGTATTGTCGTCCAGGCTGGCCGGTTCGGCGGCGCTGCGCTGCAGGAAAATCTTGACGCTGGTGCCCTTGCCCGGCTCGCTGTTGAGCATGATCTCGCCGCCTGACTGCTTGACGAAACCGTAGGCCATCGACAAACCCAGGCCGGTGCCCTGCCCGGTTGGCTTGGTGGTGAAGAACGGTTCGAACGCGCGCTCCAGCACGGCGGCAGGCATCCCGCAACCGGTATCGGCAATTTCCACCATCACGTAGTCGCCACTGGCCAGATTCGACAACAGGGGCGAACCCTGCGGCACATTGGCGGCGCGGATGGTCAGGGTGCCGCCCTCGGGCATCGCGTCGCGCGCGTTGATGGCCAAATTCAGGATCACATTATTGAGCTGGCTTGGGTCGACCGTGGTGCTCCACAGCGCCGGCGCAATGTCGGTCTGGATCACGGCGCGCGGGCCCAGTACACGGCGCATCATTTCATCCATGTCGAGCAGGACCCGCCCAGGATTGAGCACCACCGCCTGCAGCGGCTGGCGCCGGGCAAAGGCCAGCAAATGCGCCGACAGCTTGGCGCCGCGCTCGACCCCGTTCAAGGCAATGTCGATGCGGGCGCGCGCATTGTCGCTCACCCCGCCCAGCAGTTTGATCAGCTGCAGATTGCCGCCGATGATTTGCAGGACGTTGTTGAAATCGTGGGCCACGCCACCAGTCAACTGGCCGATCGCTTCCATTTTCTGGGCCTGGTGCAGGGCCGACTGGCTTGCGGCCAGTTCTTCCTGGCTGCGCCGCAGGGAAATGAAGGCTTCGTCGCGCTGGCGCCGCGCCACGTAGGCGGCGCTGTGATAACGCAGGCGCGCGGCCAGTTCGCGTCCGTCGGGCCACTTGACCAGGTAATCGTTGGCGCCCACGGCAAAGGCGCGCGCCTTGATTTCGGCGTCTTCCTCGGACGACAGCAAAATCACGGGCAGATGTTCGGTGTCACGGTTGGCGCGCAGCAGGGCCACCACTTCGAAGCCGTCCATGCCGGGCATGCGCAGATCGACCACGACCACAGTTGCCTCCACCTCGCGCGCCAGTTCCACCACGCGCTCGGCGCGGGCGTCATAGCGCAGCGACAAGCCTTTCCAGCCATCGAGACAGGCGGCAATATAGTCTTGCGCATAAGGCTCATCGTCAATCAGCAACAGGGAGCAAGGTTGGGAGTCGTCGTCAATCATTACTAGTTTCAGTAGCACAATGTTCATGTATTTTACATGAGCATCTTGCAAATTAGACTGAACGAGGCGGCAACCGTGCGCAGGGAAGCCCGCTTCCAACTGGCCCGCTTGCGCGCGGTACTGTATTGACGTGGCGCCTACGCTGCTGCCGCCGTTTGTCCGACAGGTTCAGAAGCGCTGCACTGACACGGTTGCTCGAACTGCGGCATAAGATCAGGTCTCACAACCACTTTTGGAGACAGCGCATGAACACGATGAACAAAAACAAGGCTGGCGGCCACAATACCCCGCAGAGCGGCAACAAGTCAGGTAGTTCAGGCGAGGACAAGCAAGGCCAGCGCAGTCAGAAGGCGCCGCAAAACGAGCAAGCCGGCCGCGCCGATAACAAACAGGGCGACACCAAGGACCAGCAGACAAAACGCTGATTCTGGCGCCATGCTTGCCGCACTGCGCGCGTTGATGCAGCCACCGGCCGGGATGGCATTTGACTTCAGCCAGCCTGCCGGCGAAGCGGCGCTGGCGCCGGCAGGCGGCGTTTCCTGGCACATTTTTGCCAATCGGGTAGGCCTGTTCATTGGTGGGGTCGCCGCGGTGCTGCTGGAACTGGCTGAACCGTCGGTACGCAGTGGTGTGTGGGATCACAGCAGCTTTGTGCGCGATCCTGCCCTGCGCCTGCGCCGGACCGGCCACGCCGCCATGATGACCGTGTACGGTCCGCGCACAGCCGCCGAGCACATGATCGCGCGGGTGGTGCGCATGCATGCGCAGATCAAGGGCACCACGGCGGCCGGCCTTGCCTATCATGCGAACGACCCGCGTCTGCTGAACTGGGTGCAGGCAACGGCAACGTTTGGCTTCAGCGCTGCCTATTCACGCTATGTGCGGACCCTGTCGCCGCGCGAGCGGGATGCCGCGTTCGCGGAAAGCGCGCCCGCCGCTGCACTGTATGGCGCGACCGGCGCGCCGCGCTCGCTCGCAGCGTGGGAAGCACTGCTGGCAGACACTGCGCCGGCCCTGGAGGGATCAACCACACTGGCTGACTTTCTCCACATCATGCGCCGCGCGCCGCTGCTGCCGATGCCGCTGCGCCCGCTACAGCGTTTGCTGGTGCGCGCCGCAGTGTCAATCTGCCCGCCGGCGCTGCAAGCGCTGCCGCAGCTGCAAGGCCAGGCGCTGCGGCCCGGCGAAACCGTGCTGGTGCGCGCGCTGGCCCGGCTGGCCGCCGCGCTGCCGCTGGGCGACACGCCGGCGCGGCAAGCGGCGCGCCGGCTTGCGCTTCCGCCGCACGCATAAGACAGCGCCGCAAACGACAAAGGGCCACGCGTGCGCGTGGCCCTTCGAATATTCTGGCTCCCCGACCTGGACTCGAACCAGGGACCTGCGGATTAACAGTCCGTCGCTCTACCAACTGAGCTATCAGGGAAAAGAGGCCGCATTATATGTGGCCGCCGCTCCCCTGTCCAGTGCCGGAATTAATTAGAAATAGTAGTTGCCGAACACGCCGACGTGGTCGCCCTTGTAGACGTGGCTGCGGGTGCCGCGGCTGATCTTGAACTCTTCTTTTACGTAACGCAGTTTGACGCCCCAATGCGCCGATGGCATGTATTCGGCTTCAACGATGCCTGCAACTTTGCTGTCGAGGTCGGTGTCGCCGACTTCGGCTGCGCCGCTGCTGCTGAAACGGGCGTTGGTCGAATAGCGTGCACCGCCGCCGATGCGCCACTGTTGCGCAACGTGGTAGTAGGCCAGCAGTTCAACCGGGAAGCGCGAGAAACGCTGGCTGCCGTTGGTGGCATCGGCGCTGTCGAAGTGGTAACCGATCGAACCCTGGAACGAGAAGTCCGGGGTAACCTGGTAGTCGATACCGCCGACAAATGCGAGCAGATTGCCGGCACGGATGTCAGCCGAGGTGCCATCGGTGTACTCCACGGTCGACATTTTGTCGCCGCCAGCGGTCAGGCCCATGCCGACGAAAAAGCGCATTGGGTTGGCTTGCGGCGCGGTTTGTGCCTGAGCAGCATTGAGGGAACCGAACGCCACGGCGGTCGAAAGAATGATTTTTTTCATGGGAAAATAGTAGTGATGGCAATACGCAAAGGACTGCGTATTTATTCCAGGCGGCAATAATATACAAACCATCACAATCCTACAAGCAACTATACTTATATTTGCTGCAATACCACAGAAATAAAAAAAGCCACGTTTTTCAACGTGGCTTTTTGCATTCTGGCTCCCCGACCTGGACTCGAACCAGGGACCTGCGGATTAACAGTCCGTCGCTCTACCAACTGAGCTATCAGGGAAAAGAGGCAACATTATGTACTTCTCAAGTTACGCTGTCAAGCCGCGCAATCTGGTGCCGTACTTCCCGCTGCCTTTCAAACTGCGCTGTATCGCGCAATCCGAAGAAGCAAGAGTTTAGAGGACTTTCGCGATCGCGTCAATGACACGATCGATATTTTTCGAGTTCAAGGCCGCCACGCAAATGCGGCCGGTGTCGACCGCGTAGATCGAATGCTCGGTGCGCAGGCGCTCGACCTGAGCCTTCGTCAGGCCCGAGTACGAGAACATGCCCACTTGCGCGCGCACGAATTCGAAATCATGGGAAGGCGCTTTGGACTTGAGCTTTTCCACGAAAGCGTTGCGCATTTCCTTGATCCGCACGCGCATGCCGGCCAGTTCGTCTTCCCACAGCTGGCGCAGTTCCGGCGTGGTCAGGGCGGTGGCCACCACCTTGCCGCCATGGACTGGCGGGTTCGAATAATTGGTGCGCACCACGCGCTTGAGCTGCGACAGCAGACGGCCCGCTTCTTCGGCGCTCTCGCCCACCACCGACAGCGCGCCCACGCGCTCGCCATACAGCGAGAACGACTTGGAGAAGGAATTCGAGATCAGCAGCGGACCGCCAGCGGCGGCAAACTTGCCCACCACGGCGCCGTCTTCGGCGATACCCGAACCGAAGCCCTGGTAAGCCATGTCCAGGAACGGCACCAGGGCGCCGGCGCGCACCGCGCCAATGACCTCATCCCACTGGGCCGCCGTCAGATCGGCGCCAGTCGGGTTGTGGCAGCATGCGTGCAGCAGCACGATCGCGCCCTTGGGCATGGCGTTCAGGTCGGCCAGCATGCCGGCAAAATCGACGCCGCGCGTGGCCGCATCGTAGTAGCGGTAGGTGTGCACCTGGAAGCCGGCGCTTTCAAACAGCGCGCGGTGGTTTTCCCAGCTTGGGTCGCTGATGTAGACGCTCGAGCCGGGCGCAAAGCGCTGCAGGAAATCGGCGCCAATTTTCAGTGCGCCGGTGCCACCAATGGCTTGCACGGTCACGGCACGCTTGTCTTGAATAATCGGGCTGTCGGCACCAAATACCAGTTCTTGCACCGCCTTGTCGTAAGCCGCCAGGCCTTCGATTGGCAGATAGGTGCGCGGCGCCAGTTGCTCCATCAGAATTTCTTCGGCTTTGCGCACGCACGCCAGCAGCGGCACTTTGCCATTATCGTCATAATAGACACCCACGCCGAGGTTGATTTTGGCGGGATTGGTATCGGCGTTGAACGCCTCGGTGATCCCCAGAATGGGGTCGCGCGGGGCCAATTCGATGGCGCTGAAAATGCTGGCGGAAGCTGGTGAGGTCATCTGGTAAACTTGGTTGTCGGCTGAAGTTGTATAGACAGCGGCCCCTTGAATTCATTGGCGCCGCAAGCGGGCCACCATTCTAACAAAGGTCTGATCGTATGGCTGATTTATCCGTTGCAAACGACCCGGCGCCGACCGTGGTGACATTCCCCGATTCGCCCTTCAAGCTGCACCAGCCCTTCCCGCCCGCCGGCGACCAGCCGACCGCGATCGAGGGCCTGATCGAGGGCATCAACGATGGCTTGTCGTTCCAGACTTTGCTGGGCGTGACCGGCTCGGGCAAGACCTACACCATGGCCAATGTGATCGCGCGCGCGGGCCGGCCGGCCATCGTGTTCGCCCCCAACAAAACCCTGGCGGCCCAGCTGTATTCCGAGTTCCGCGAATTCTTCCCGCAAAACGCGGTCGAGTATTTCGTCAGTTACTACGATTACTATCAGCCTGAAGCCTACGTGCCGCAGCGCGACCTGTTCATCGAAAAGGACTCGTCGATCAACGAGCATATCGAGCAGATGCGCCTGTCGTGCACCAAGAGCCTGATGGAGCGGCGCGACGTGGTCATTGTGGCCACGGTGTCGGCGATTTACGGTATTGGTAACCCCAACGAATACCACCAAATGATTCTGACGCTGCGCGCGAAGGACAAGGTCGCCCAGCGCGATGTGATCGCGCGCCTGATCCAGATGCAGTACACCAGAAATGAAGTCGACTTCGGGCGCGGCACCTTCCGCGTGCGCGGCGACACGATTGACATCTTCCCCGCCGAGCATGCCGAACTGGCCATCCGGGTTGAAATGTTCGATGACGAAATCGAATCGCTGCAGCTGTTCGACCCGCTGACCGGGCGCGTGCGCCAGAAGATCCCGCGCTTCACCGTGTACCCGGGTTCGCACTACGTGACGCCGCGTTCGACCGTGCTGCGCGCGATCGAGTCGATCAAGCTGGAACTGCGCGACCGGCTCGAATTTTTCCGCAAAGAGAACAAGCTGATCGAAGAACAGCGGCTCGAACAGCGCACCCGCTTCGACCTGGAGATGATGGCGGAAATTGGCTTTACCAAGGGGATCGAGAACTACTCGCGCCACCTGTCCGGCGCCATGCCAGGCGAGCCGCCACCGACCCTGGTCGACTACCTGCCCAAAGATGCGCTGATGTTCCTGGACGAGTCGCACGTGCTGGTGGGCCAGCTCAACGCCATGTACAACGGCGACCGTTCACGCAAGACCAACCTGGTCGACTACGGCTTTCGCCTGCCGTCAGCGCTGGACAACCGCCCGCTCAAGTTCGAGGAATTCGAAGGCAAGCTGCGCCAGACCATCTTCGTGTCGGCCACGCCGGCCGAATACGAGCGCACCCACGCCGACAACGTCGTCGAGCAGGTGGTGCGCCCGACGGGCCTGGTGGACCCGCAAGTGATCGTCAAACCGGCCCTGACCCAGGTCGACGACCTGATGTCCGAAATCCAGGACCGCGTGGCCAAGGATGAACGGGTGCTGGTCACCACGCTGACCAAGCGCATGGCCGAACAGCTCACCGATTACCTGGGCGACCATGCCATCAAGGTACGCTATCTGCACAGCGATATCGAAACCGTGGAACGGGTCGAGATTTTGCGTGACCTGCGCCTGGGCACCTTCGATGTGCTGGTGGGGATCAACCTGCTGCGCGAGGGCCTCGATTTGCCCGAAGTGTCACTGGTGGCCATTCTCGACGCCGACAAGGAAGGCTTCCTGCGCTCCGAACGCAGCCTGATTCAAACCATTGGCCGCGCCGCCCGTAACCTGAACGGGGTGGCCATTCTGTACGCCGACAAGATCACCGATTCCATGAAAATGGCGATCGGCGAAACCGAACGGCGCCGCGCCAAGCAGATCGCCTTCAATGCCGCCAATGGCATCACGCCGGTGGGCATTAAAAAGCAGATCAAGGAATTGATCGATGGCGTCTACAGCCCGCAGCAGGCGCGCGACAACCTGGACGCGGAGAAGGAAACCGCAAAAATCGAGTCGATGAGCGAAAAGCAGATCGGCAAAGAGATCAAGCGTCTCGAAAAACTGATGATCGAGCACGCGAAAAATCTCGAGTTCGAAAAGGCGGCGCAAATGCGCGACCAGCTGCATGTGCTCAAAACCCAGGCCTTCGGCGCGCCTGGCGCCGACAACGTGGTCTCCATTTTAGGGAAGTAGCAGCATGAGTGCGATCGATGCCGGGCAGGACCCGATTCCGTTCAACCGCTACGAGGGCAAGCCCTTTCTCAAGTATGTCGACTCGTTCATCCTCAAGGCGATCGGCCAACTTGATCCGGCCATGGATGCCAAGCTGGTGGCTGTCACGCCCAAGTTGCAGGAGACGCTAGAATGCGACGGCACCTGGGAAGACATCGTGATGGCGCAACTCGATTTCGGCCCCGAAGTGCGCGACGAAATCCGCCGCTTGTGGGAAGCCAATCAGGTGCTGGCCAAGCAAGCGGGCGGCGAGCTGACGCCAATGCAGTTTGTCACGCTGTTCGTGGCTGACAACATCATTGCCGATGAATAGATGGGCGGCTTGGGCACCCACGCCGCGACAACCTAAAACGCATATTTTTTCCCCAGACCATACTCGGTCACTTTTTGTCGCAGCGCCGCCATGAACTTATCATCGGTAAATTTCATGGGGCCGTTCACGACCAGGTCGGCCGCCTTTTCGATGTCAAGCCGGGCTTCCGCCTTGCGCCCCATCGCCTCCAGGGCAAGCGCACGGCGCCAATAGACAAACGGGAAATTTGGCTGCGAAGGAATCGCGGCGCCCAGCACGCGGACCGCTTCCTCATAGCGCCGCAACTCGTACAGCGTCCACCCAAGATTGTACTGAATCATCATCCCGTTTCCGCCAGCCCCCGCGATTTTTTCAGCTGAACGCAGCGCATTCAGACTATCCTGATAGCGGGCAAGGCGCCGCAGGTAGGAGCTGTAATTGACGAACTCGGCGATTTCACGCGGCGCTTCCAGCTGGAAGGAATTCTCCTGGTCCAGGACGGCAGCCTGGTCCTGATTCAGATTGAAGAATGCCCACGCCCGTACCTGCAAGGCGCGCCGTTTTGCCGCACCGCTCAAGTTGTTCTGGGCCAGGCAGACGGTGGACCACTTGACCGTCCCGGCAAAATCCGCCTTGGCAAGGGCCGCTTCACTTTGGGCGCAGGCAGCCGGCTCTGCGGCAGCCGACACCGATTGACAGACCAGCACAGCGGCGATGAACAGAAAACGTACGCGAATTTGCATAAAATAGTCCGGTTGGCGATCAAATTAAATACATGTGCAACGGCATGACGTGCCCAGCCCGTTTCAGGCCTGGCGAAAGCGCTGGGCAATGGCATCGGCAAACGGGTACATGTCGAAATACGGCCGCGCCTCCTCCAGGGTTTTTTGCACCGATGGCCGTGCCATCAGGCGCTCGAAGTAGGCAGCGAGGTGGACGCAATCGTCCGGGAACGGGCTGAGCGTACAAGCATAGAACAGCGCCGGCACGGCTGCGCAGTCGGCCATGCTGAAGGCCTCACCCGCCACCCAGCTGCGCCCGGCCATGCGGGCATCGATCATGCGGTAGGCAGTGGCCAGCGTGGCCAGCCGCGCGCTGTTATCCTTGCCGCCGCTGAAATGGGCCGCAACGATTTCCTGCATCGGCCCTTGCACATAATTGTCGAACACACGGTCCCACAGCCGCACATCGAGCGCGCCATCCGGGTCGGCTGGCAGCAGGCGGCCAGCAGGGCCGTAATGGCGGTCCAGGTATTCAATGATGATCGAGGATTCCGGGACATCCTGTCCCCGCGCCTGGTCACGCAGCACCGGAAACTTGGTCATCGGCCACAGCGCCTGGAGCTGCGCGCGATCGGCCTCGGCGCCCAGATTGATGAGCTTGCGCTCGGCATCGAGGCCAAGTTCGTGCAGCGCCACCATCACCTTGTGGCAATAGGAAGCAAGCGGGTGGTAGTAGAGAGTAAGGGACATGGCAGCTCGCGCAAGTAGACGAGCTGCGATGGTTGCATCAATGGCAGGACTTGGCAAGTGCGGCATCACCATCGCCCTCGCGAAGGCGGGGGGGCTATAGCACTTCGCCGAATTCAGGTGCTGCATCACCATCGCCCTCGCGAAGGCGGGGGGCCATAGCACTTCGCCGAATTCGGGAAGGTGTTATGGGGGCTCGCATGTGAGCCGCCTTCGCGAGGGCGATGTCGTTGGGTAATCTTCCCGCACCTTAAGCGAAGGCGCGCCCGCGCATGCCAATGAAGCGGCGCCGCAACGCGACCCCGAGCGCACCTGCGCCAATGACGAAGAAGGTCAGCGCCGTCAGCTCCTGCCCGCCCGTGGTGACCACGGGCAGCGCCGCCGACGGCATGGTGCCCGCATCCATGCGCTTGTCATAGGTGGCGCCGATCACCAGTTCTTCATCGTTGATGGCGTTGGCCAGGTGCAAGCCCTTGCCGCCGCGGTGGATGTTCATCTTGCCGTCGCGCCAGACGAACGACTGGCGTTCGTCGCCGATCAGCAAGGTGCCCACCACGTGGCCGGCGTTGTTGATGCCGGTCGCAAAGCTCGAGCCGTGCCCGATAATGGCGCCCAGATCGATCATGCGCTTGCCATCGTGCATGAATGCATGCCAGCGCCGCTCGCGCGTGAGGGAGGCGCCCACCACCACGCCCGCGTCGTTGATGGCCGACGCCGAACTGGACAGGCCGCCCAGTGTGCCCAGATCCACCATCCCGCGCACCGGATCGTACACAAAGGCATGGCGGTACTCATCGGGCATGGAGGCGGTGCCCACCACTTGTCCCTTGTTGTTCATGGCGCTGGCGTAACTGATGGTGCCGCCGAGCGTACCCAGGTCGGTCATGACACCGTTGCCGTCAGCCAGGAAAGCGTGGAAGAAGCCATTGCTGGTGTCGGCAAAACCGACGACCTCGCCGCGCCGGTTGATGGCCATGCCGTAGCTGCTGTCGCCGCCCAGTGTGCCCAGCTCGCGCATGCCGCGCGTGCGCTCGTAGACGAAGGCTTTCCAGTGGCGGTCGGCGCCCTGGGCGGAGCCAACCACCACACCATCTTCATTGATGGCCTTGGCATCGCTGTAACCGCCGCCAAGCGCGCGCAATTCGGTCAGCTTTCCCTTTTCGAACAGGACGCCGCGCTGATTACCCTCGTCGTCCTCAAGCACGGCGGCAACCTGACCGCGCGCATTGACGTCGTAGGCCACGGTTTGCTCCCCATTGGGCGCTTTGATGCCTAGCGAATGCGTGCCAGCGACGGCAGGGGCGGCAGGGGCGGTACAAACGGCCAGCAACAGCAGGCAACAACGCGATACGAGACGCATGAGGAGGGATCCTTTTTCCAGGTTGAAAACAAGCCAGGGGAATGCCATCGCAGATTAACGAAAGAGCATCTCCTGACTATACTTCAAATTGCTATCAAAGGATATTTTTTATTGCTATGTAATAGCAATTCCCTACCCCAAAGACATCGCCCTCGCGCAGGCGGGGGCCGATTCCACTTCAGCGAATTCGATGTTGTGGAATAGGCCCCCGCCTGCGCGAGGGCGATGTCGTTTCAGGCTGCG
Organism: Massilia sp. CF038; assembly: GCF_900129765.1. Lineage (GTDB taxonomy): Bacteria > Pseudomonadota > Gammaproteobacteria > Burkholderiales > Burkholderiaceae_D > Telluria_A. The sequence goes on along the minus strand of NZ_FQWU01000001.1, from coordinate 1,020,401 downwards.
GGATGGTGCGCACGCATGCGTACCAGCCGGGTCTTGCAGTGACGGCGGTCATTGACCCCGCACTGCCAAATCAGACTTACTGCTGGGCCGGCGCGGTCGAGACGAGCGAGCGCTGGACCCAGCCGCCGGACACGTTCTCGCCATCAATGCGGACGAAGCCATTTTGCTCTTCACCGGTGGCAATCGCCTCTTCTTCACGCTTGAGCGTGCCCATCAGCTTGCTCTTGGCATTCGCTTCGGTGAATACCTTGACCGAGGCCAGGCGCGCAAACACGCTGGCGCCAGCGGCCACCGGCACGCCGGCACGGGTCGAGGCACTGGCATTGATCCGGCTTTCCGCGCTGCTGGTCTTGATCAGGCTGGGCGTGTTCCGGATCGACTGCACCACCTTGTTGTAGTTGTCGAGCAAGCTGGCAGCGACCATCTTGCCTTCCGGCGTGTTGGTGTACCCGTTGGCGCTGGTGTAGCCGGCGCCGCCGTAGTTCCAGCCCGACATACCGAAATCGGTTTTCTTGGCCGTGCCTTCGGCTGCTGCCACCTGGATACCGGAACGCACGTCGGCGATCAGCAAGCTGGTCTGCGCTTCCTTGAACTTCAGGTTGCCGGCAATGCCGCCCACGATGCCGCCCAGGCGCGAACCGCCCCAGTTCGACAGCGCGCCACCAATGCCGCCGCTGTTGGCGGTAAATTGCACGCCGGGCGTCATCACGAAGTCAGCTGCCTGCAGCTGGCCCTTGCCCACGTTGGAGCCGCCCAGCGATTCGCCGTTGGCTGCCAGGGCGCGTTCTTCCTGCAGATTGGCCATGGCCACGCCGCGCTCAACGACGGTGAAGCAATTCGAATTCTGGATCATGATGCGCAGCAGCGAGACGGGCGAACCCAGGCCATAGCTTTGCAGTTCGTGCTGGCTGGCGCCGCGGTTTTCGCTGACGGCAATGGTGCCCAGCGGGCGCTCGCATTTTTCGACGTTACTGGAAACATCGGCAGCGAAGGAAGAAGCGCTGGCGGCAGCCAGCGCAGCAAACAGAGTCAGAGCGAGAGATTTCATGATCAGCCGTGGAGTGCGAAAGCTAATATTTTAACAACAATTCCACGGCCAATGATATTAATTTTGTAAGCATTGACGACAATGCTACACCGACTTGATGAACTCCCGTATCCCCGCCAGGAACATCTCGACCGCCATGGCGGACAGAATCAAGCCCATCAGACGCTCAAAGGCGGTCATCACTTGCGGACCCAGTTTTTCCTGCAGCCGTTCGGCCGACAGGAACACGGCCAGCCAGACAGCGCCCACTGCCGTCAGGGCGCCCACGTGCAGCATCACATCGGTGGTGCTGTCCGACGAGAACAGCAGCACCGTGGCCAGCGCCGAGGGGCCGGCAATGGCGGGAATGGCCAGCGGAACAATGAACGGTTCGCCGCCGTGCTCGTCATCGGCACCGCCAAACGGGCCGCCCGGCTGCGGGAACACCATGCGCAGGGCAATCAGGAACAGGATCACGCTGCCGCCAATGCGCAGTGAAATTTCGGACAACTGCATGGCCGACAGCAGATGGCTGCCGAAGAACATGAACAGCAGCAGCACAAAGAAGGCGATCAGGCATTCGCGCACGACCACTTTCCAGCGCCGCTCTTTGGGTACCTGGCGCAGCGCGCTGACAAACAGCGGCACGTTGCCGAACGGGTCGGTGACCAGGATCAGCAGGATGAAGGTCTGGATAAACGTTTGGGTCATGGTTCAGTCGGTCCGTGCGCTAGCGCAGCATCTTGGCCTTGAGGGTGGCCACGCATTCCAGCGCCGCCGTGGCAATGCGCGATTTGAGCAAGGCCGCGTTGTCGATCATCAGCTGGTCAAAGTTGGGCGCGCGCGCCTTGTCGTCGGGCTTGTCCTTGCACACGCCGCTGGCCACCACCGCGCCGGACTCGGTATCGATCAGGCGCGCACTGGCCTGGTAATGCAGGTCGTAATGGAACCAGTCGGTGGCAAAGGTGGACAAGCCCCATTTCTCGGTTTCCACGTCCAGCATGTAGCGGGCACGGCCGCGGGCCGCGCGTGCGATGTCCTTGACCTTGATCGCGTCCGGCACGGCCAGCACGCCATCGGCGCGGCGCGCGCCTTTTGCCGCTTCGAAGGCGCTGACCAGCTCCTGCGAAATATCGCGGGCCGGGTCCACAATATGGCCGTAGCTGGCTGCCTTGGCCGCGGCGTCGGCCTCGGTGGTGGCATGAAAGCCGGGCGACAGCCGGGTGGCGGCGACCATGCTGCCAGCGGCATCGATCACCTTGTTGGTCAGGGCCTGGGCACTGTTAAGCGAACTGAACGGGGGCGCACTGCGCACCGTGTAGCCGAGCGTCTGGTCGCGCAGCGCGTCGCCGGCGATCAGATCGGACTTGGGCGCTGGCGCGGAACCACAGCCGCTTGCCAGCAGCGCCGTGGCGATCGGAAGGGACAACTTTTTCATGGCATCGATGGCAGGTGACGAACATTGCATGGTCTTCGCCCTCGCGCACGCGGGGGCCCAGTCCACACCACCGCAGCCGGCGCGGTGGCGAGGTACTGCAAACAAAACGGCGGAGGATCCTGGGATCGTCCGCCGCTGGGATTACTTCTCGAACTTTTTAAGCCAGGCTGCCAGCTGGTGCGGGCGCAGACCGTCGTAGTCTTCAAACGGCTGGTGGATCCAAGGATTGTGCGGCAACTCTTCCAGGAAATAGTCCGGCATGATCGATGAGCAGCCCTTGACCCAGATCACCGCCGACTTGACTTCGGTGACGCCAGTGAAATTCTCGGACAGATGACGGGTGACCTTGTCGAGCGTGACGCCCGAATCGGCCAGGTCGTCCACCAGCAGGATCTTGCCGGCCAGCGGCCCCTTGGTCATCGTCATGTATTTGGCGATGTCGAGGTCGCCGCGTACCGTGCCTGCTTCTTCACGATAGGAACTGGTCGACAGGATCGCCAGCGGCACATCGAAAATGCGCGAGAACACGTCGCCCGGACGCACGCCGCCGCGCGCCAGGCACAGCACCTGGTCAAATTTCCAGCCCGATTCGTACACTTTGAGCGCCAGGCGCTCGATCAGGCGATGGTACTCGTCCCAGGATACCCAGAGGTCTTTGTCGGTCGATGGTGGGGTGGTCATAGTGAGCTCCTCTGGCTTTTATTCGAACGGATGGCGCAGGACGATGGTTTCCACGCGGTCAGGACCGGTGGAGACCATGTCGACCGGCACGCCGACCAGTTCTTCGATACGTTTGATGTAGGCACGCGCGGTGGCAGGCAGATCGGCGAGCGACTTGGCGCCCACGGTCGATTCTTTCCAACCTGGCATGTCTTCGTAGACGGGCACGCAGCGCGCCGCGTCTTCCGCACCCACCGGGAAGATGTCGACCGGCTGGCCGTCAATGGTGTAGCCGGTGCACAGCTTGAGCGTCTCGATGCCGTCCAGCACGTCGAGCTTGGTCAGGCACATGCCCGACACGCCATTGATCTGGACCGAGCGGCGCAGCAGCGCAGCGTCAAACCAGCCGCAGCGGCGGGCGCGGCCCGTGACGGTGCCAAATTCATGGCCCACCGACGACAGGTGGTGGCCGACGCCAGCATCGGTAGGCAGTTCCGACGGGAACGGGCCGGAACCGACACGGGTGGTGTAGGCCTTGGTGATGCCCAGGATGTAGTGCAGCATGTTGGGGCCGACGCCGGCGCCGGCCGAGGCATTGCCCGCCACACAGTTCGACGAGGTGACGTACGGATAGGTGCCGTGGTCCACATCGAGCAGGGAACCCTGGGCGCCTTCGAACAGCAGGTTGCCGCCCGCCTTGTAGGCAGCGTACAGCTGGGACGAGACGTCGCCCACCATCGGCTTCAGGCGCGGCACCAGGGCCATCGCGTCGTCGTAGGTTTTCTGGAAGTCGACCGGGTCGGCGTTCAGGTAATTGGTCAGCACGAAGTTGTGATAAGCCAGGTTCTCGCGCAGCTTTTCAGCGAAGCGTTCCGGGTTCAGCAGGTCGGCGATACGGATCGCGCGGCGCGCCACTTTGTCTTCGTAGGCCGGGCCGATCCCTTTGCAGGTGGTGCCGATCTTGTTGTCGCCGCGCGCTTTCTCGCGCGCCACGTCGACAGCGACGTGGTAAGGCAGGATGACCGGGCAGGCTTCCGAGATCTTCAGGCGCGAGACGACTTCCACGCCAATGGCTTGCAGCTTGTCGATTTCGCGCATCACGTCCGGCACCGACACCACCACACCGTTGCCGATGTAGCAGGCCACGCCTTCGCGCATGATGCCCGAAGGGATCAGCTGCAAAGCCGTCTTCTGGCCCTTGATGACCAGCGTGTGGCCTGCATTATGGCCGCCCTGGAAGCGGACCACGCCCTGGGCGTTGTCGGTCAGCCAGTCGACGATTTTACCTTTGCCTTCATCGCCCCATTGGGTACCGATGACAACGACGTTCTTTGCCACGTTTTTCTTTGACATCACACTTAGCCTAAGTTTTTGAGAATCCAGTTACTGTCTTCGAGGACAAGTACGCGATCGCACTCGAACTCGTCCTGCTCATTGTCGTGACCCGGCATGGACTGGATCACCACCTCCCCTGCCTTGCGCAGCTGAGCTATTTGTTCGCGCAGTTCGGGCGCATTGCCCCACGGTGCGCGGATCGAATGCTTGCGCTCGGCAGTCGGCAACAGCCGCGCCAGTTCGCGCAAGTCGAGCGAGAAGCCGGTGGCGGGACGGGCCCGGCCAAATGCTTCGCCCACATGGTCGTAACGGCCGCCGCGCGCCACCGCGTTCGGCAAACCCGGCACGTACAAGGCGAACATGGCGCCGCTTTCGTAGGCGTAGCCGCGCAGGTCGGCCAGATCAATGGCCACCTCGGCGCGGCCCAGGGCCGAGCCCGCCAGCGCTGCCAGTTCGGCCAGGGCGCGGGCAATACCCGGCAACTCGGGCAAGACCTCGCGCGCACGCGCCAGCACATCAATATCACCGTACAGATTGGGCAGCGCCAGCAAGGCGGCGCGCGTGGCCGGGGCGTAGGCGGCGCTGAGCGCATCCAGGCCCGGCGTGTCTTTGGCGCGCAGCAAGTGGTAGACGGCCGCTTCATCCTTGTGCGCCAGCGGATCGCTCTCAAGCAGGGCCCGTACCACGCCCACGTGCGACAAATCCAGGCGCACGTCCGGGAAGCCCGCCATGGCCAGCGAGGCCAGGGCCAGTTCCTGGATCTCGGCGTCCGCCTCCAGGCCCGCGTGGCCGTACATTTCGGCGCCAATCTGGAGCGGTTCGCGGGTGGCATGCAAGCCGCTCGGGCGGGTATGCAGCACGCTGCCCGCGTAGCACAGACGGGTGACCGAATCACGGTTGAGCAGGTGGGCGTCAATGCGCGCCACCTGGGTCGTCATATCGGCGCGCAAGCCAAGCATGCGGCCGGAAATCTGGTCCACCAGCTTGAAGGTGCGCAGATCGGTATCCTGGCCGGCGCCGGTCAGCAGCGAGTCCACATACTCCAGCAGCGGCGGCATCACCAGCTCGTATCCGTACAGGCGGAAGTTGTCGAGCATCAGACGACGCAGCTCTTCGATCTTGCGTGCTTCGGAAGGCAAGACGTCGGCAATATGTTCAGGCAGGAGCCAATTCGGCATGGGGTAAAGGGGTAGTTAAAAAACAAACAACAGGAAGCGCGCGGCCGCGACAAATGGTGCGCCGAACCATCAATTTTACCTGAATTGGTATGGATGACCCAAGAAAATTGTCGCGCGGGATGTGAACGACCCAAACGACATCGCCCTCGCGCAGGCGGGGGCCTATCCCACGTGACCGAATTCGGAACGGTGGCATAGGCCCCCGCCTCCGCGAGGGCGATGTCGCTTACAGCTTACTTCTTGGCTGGTGCTGGCGCGGCGGCGCCGCCCGGGCTGCGGAAGTACTTGAAGAATTCCGAACCCGAATCGAGCACCATCACGTCGCCATGGTTCTTGAACGTGGCACGGTAGGCTTCCAGCGAGCGGTAGAATTTGTAGAACTCGGGGCTCTTGCCAAATGCCTCGGCATAAATGCGCGATGCTTCGGCATCGCCCTCGCCCTTGGTCTGTTCGGCCTTGCGGAAGGCCTTCGACAAGATCTCGGTGCGGCGGCGATCTGCTTCGGCGCGCAAGCCTTCCGATTCGGCCGAGCCGGTCGAGCGCAACTCATTGGCTGCCTTGACGCGCTCGGCCTTCATGCGTTCGTAGACCGTGGGCGCGATCTCCTCGACATAATCGACCCGCTTCAAGCGCACGTCAACAATCTCGATGCCCACCTGCTTGGCCTCGACCACGACCTTTTTCTCGATCGCCTGCATCACTTCGTAGCGGGCCCCGGAAATCACGTCGTGCACGCTGCGCTTGGTGATCTCATCATTGAGGGCCGCCTTGACGATCTGCGCCAGGCGGTTCTCGGCGCGCCGCTCGTCGCCATTGAAGCTGACGTAGAACAGCTTGGGCGCGGCAATGCGCCACTTGACGAAGGAATCGACAAGAATGTTTTTCTTTTCCGAGGTAATGAAGCGTTCGGCGTCGGGCGTGTCGAGCGTGAGCGTGCGGTTGTCCAGGTACACCACATTCTGGAACGGCGCCGGCATCTTGAAGTACAGGCCTGGCTTGCTGATCACGTCACCGGCCTTGCCGAACGAGAACAGAATGCCGTAATGCTTCTGATCGACCACGAACATCGTTGACGACACGAGCATCAGCGCGATGATCGCGCCGATGAAGATGGTAATAATGCGGTTCATTAGCGGCCCTCCCGATCGCGTGAAGACTCGCGACTGCGATTGTCGCGCTGGCGTGACTGCTCGACCTGCATGGGCAGTTCGGGCGGCACCGGCGGGGTCATCTGGACCGGGCCGGACTTGCTGCCCACGGCAGCGTCATTGGCGGCAGTCTGGGCGATCAGCTTGTCGAGCGGCAGGTACAGCATGCTGTTGCCGGCCTTGGCGTCAACCATCACCTTGCTGGCACTGGTAAAGATTTGCTGCATCGTATCGAGGTACATGCGGTCGCGCGTGACAGCCGGCGCCTTCTGGTACTCGGCCAGCACCTGATTAAAGCGCGCCGCATTACCTTCGGCATTCTGGACTACCATGATCTTGTAGGCCTCGGCATCCTTGACCAGACGCGTGGCTGCGCCTTCCGCGCGGGGAATGACATCGTTGGCATAGGCTTCGCCCTCGTTTTTGGCGCGTGCCTTGTCCTGCCCCGCCTTGTTGACATCCTCAAACGCGCCCTGCACCTGTTCCGGCGGCTGCGCATTCTGGATCGTCACATTGGTGATCTGGACCCCCATCTTGTACAGGTCCACCAGACCCTGCATCATTTTCTGGGTGTCGAACGCGATCTGTGCCTGCCCGCTCGACAGGACATAATCGGTCTTGGCCTTGCCCACCACCTCGCGGATCGACGTTTCAGCGACCTGGCGCACGGTGAGCTCGGTATCGCGGTTGTTGTACAGCCAGGCAATCGGGTCCTTGAGCGTGTACTGCACTGCAAATGCCACGTCGATGATATTTTCATCATCGGTCAGCATCAGCGATTCTTTGGTGTTCTTCGCGCGCACGGTGCCCTTGTAGCCGATTTCCTCGGTCCGGACCTGGGACACGTTGACAGTCTGGTGCGCCTGGAACGGCGCAGGCCAGCGCCAGTTCAGGCCGGCCGGCGCGGTGTGGCTGACTTCACCGAAGGTGGTCACCACCCCGGTATGGCCTTCCTGCACGATGAAGGTGCCGCTGCCCAGCCAGATCAGACCGATCACGCCGGCAATGATGCCGACCGTCGGGCCAGCGCCCTTGGGCTCCGGACGGAAGCCGCCCTGCCCGCCATTGTCGCCATTGGCGCCGCTGAACAGGCGATTCAGGCGCGCGTTGAAGTCACGCCACATCTGGTCCAGATCGGGCGGGCCTTCGCCTGGCCGGCGGCCATCCTGCGCCTTGGGGTCGCTTTGGTGCGCGAGCTTGATGCCGACGCGATTAAGTAATGAAGCAAGCATCTATCGTGGTCCGACGTTGGTGGAGGTTTGAATTTCGGCCGTCTCTGCCGGGCTGGCAAAGTCGGGATCGGCATCGTCCTGCGCGTCATCGTGCGCTTCGTACAAATGGGTCAAACCAGGCGCGGCGCGGGCCATTTCCACTACGGATTCCCGCAGTAGATCGAGGCCGGCGCCAGTGTGGGCGCTGATAAAAACGCGGCTGATTTTATCATATTCATCACGTTCCACGGCAGGCTCGAGCCCGGCCGCGTCGATCTTGTTCCAGACCAGAATCTGGGGAATATGGTCGGCGCCGATTTCCTTGAGCACCAGGTTGACCTGTTCGATCTGTTCCATGCGCACCGGACTGGCCGCGTCCACCACATGCAGCAGCAAGTCGGCGTGGATGGTTTCCTCCAGCGTGGCGCGGAAGGCCGCCACCAGCTGGTGCGGCAATTCGCGCACGAAGCCGACCGTGTCGGAAAACACCACATTGCCCACCGTTTCGCCCAGATACACACGGCGGCTGGTGGTATCGAGCGTGGCGAACAGCTGGTTGGCCACATACACCCCGGCCTTGGTCAGGGAGTTGAACAGGGTCGACTTGCCGGCATTGGTATAGCCGACCAGCGACACCGAGAAGGTGTGATTCTTGCCGCGCGCGCGGCGCTGGGTTTCATGCTGCTTGCGCAGCTTGAGCAGACGGGCGCGCAAGGCCTTGACGCGCTCGCCAATCAGGCGGCGGTCGGTCTCGAGCTGGGTTTCACCCGGACCGCGCAAGCCGATCCCGCCCTTTTGCCGTTCCAGGTGAGTCCAGCCGCGGATCAGGCGCGTGGCCAGGTGCTGCAGCTGGGCCAGTTCGACCTGCAGCTTGCCCTCGTGACTTTGGGCACGCTGGGCGAAAATATCGAGAATCAGGCTGGTGCGGTCAAGCACGCGGATCTGCAGACGCTTTTCCAGATTGCGCTGCTGGGCCGGTGACAGGGCATGGTTGAAAATGACGATATCGAGCTTCTGGTCGGCACAGGCGTGACCAATCTCGTCGGCCTTACCGCTGCCGACAAAATAAGCCGCGTCCGGGCTCGAACGTTTGGCGGTGATGGTGGTGATGGGGTCGGCGCCGGCGGAACGGGACAGCAGCGCCAGCTCTTCGAGGCTGGCGTTGAAGTCGCCAGCGCCGAAATCGACGCCTACCAGGGCTGCGCGCATACGCCTCCCATGGCAGTCCATGGCGCAAGACCGGTGGTCTCGCTACCCATGGCCTTACTCAGCTTCGGAATCAAGATTGAGATTGACCGCACGCGCCGGGACGACGGTGGAGATGGCATGCTTGTAGACCATTTGCGTGACGGTGTTCCGCAGCAGGACGACGTATTGATCGAAGGACTCGATATGGCCTTGCAGCTTGATGCCGTTGACCAGGTAAATCGAGACCGGAACATGCTCTTTGCGCAAGGCATTGAGGAATGGGTCTTGTAACAGTTGCCCTTTGTTGCTCATAACAGCTCCGTGATGTTGTTGTAGTTAAGAATTGGAGGCGACTCGCTTGTTTTCAAGCGCCCGGAACAACATTCTTAAAAGGCGAATGATGTCGTCCGGTCACTGTAACCTGTTTTAGAAAATCCTGTCGTTAGACGGGACTTAAATCGCGTGCAAATTGGTCCTGTCGACATCGCCCTCGCGGAGGCGGGCTTGCATGCAAGCCCCCCATAGCACTGCCCAAAAACAGGTCACATGGAATAGGCCCCCGCCTCCGCGAGGGCGATGAATCAGGCCTTGCTGCCGCCTTTGGCAAATGGATTTTTGCCCATACGCAATTCAATCCGCAGCGGCGTGCCCACCAGGTTGAACGTGTCACGGAAATGTTTTTCCAAGTAACGTTTGTAGGGCTCGCCGATCGCGTCCAGCGCATTGCCGTGAATAACGATGATTGGCGGGTTCTGGCCACCCTGGTGAGCATAGCGCATTTTAGGCCGAATCGAGCCCTTGCGGCGTGGCTCCTGCTTCTCGACCGCTTCGATCAGCGCCCGCGTCAGACGCGGCGTGGACAGGTCGGCGGTGGCAGCAGCGTAGGCAGCATCCACCGATTTCATCATCGGGCCGATGTTGGTGGCCTTGAGGGCGGAAATGAAGTGGGTTTTCGCAAACGACAGGAAATCGAGCTTGCGGTCGATATCGATCTTGATTTCATCGCGCTGGTCCGACTGCAGGCCGTCCCACTTGTTGACCGCCACCACCAGGGCGCGGCCAGACTCAAGGATGAAGCCGGCAATGTGGGCATCCTGCTCCGAAATGTCTTGCTGGGCATCGAGCAGCAGAATCACCACGTGGGCGTCCGAGATCGACTGCAGCGTCTTGACCACCGAGAATTTCTCGATTGCTTCAAACACCTTGCCGCGGCGGCGGATACCAGCCGTGTCAATCAGGGTGTATTGCTTGCCGTCGCGCTCGAACGGGATTTCAATCGAGTCGCGCGTGGTGCCCGGCATGTCGAAGGCGATCACGCGCTCTTCGCCCAGCAGGGTGTTGATCAGGGTCGACTTGCCCACGTTGGGGCGGCCCACCAGGGCGATTTTGACGCCGCGCTCGAGCTTTTCGAGTTCTTCCGGGTCGGCCGGACGCGAGGCGAAGGCTTCATTGAGCGCTTCCTCGACCAGGTCGGCCACGCCGTCGCCATGGGCGGCGGAAATCACGTACGGGTCGCCCATGCCGAGCTCGTAGAAGTCGGCCACCACGGACGAATACTTCATGCCCTCGCCCTTGTTTACCACCAGCATGACCTTGCGGCCGGACTTGCGCAAGAAGTCGGTGATGGTCTTGTCGTGCGGGGTCAGGCCCTGGCGGCCATCGACGATGAACACCACCACGTCCGCTTCGGCGACGGCCTGCTTGGTCTGCAGCGCCATCTGGAACATGATGCCTTCCTTGGCGACCGGCTCGAAACCGCCCGTGTCAATGACCAGGAAGGGACGCTCGCCCACACGGCCTTCGCCGTAGTGGCGATCGCGCGTCAGGCCAGGCAAGTCGGCCACGAGCGCATCGCGCGAGCGGGTGAGGCGATTGAAAAGTGTCGATTTCCCGACGTTGGGGCGACCAACTAATGCGATTACCGGCTTCATGGTGTTATTCGACCGCAATGGCGGTCACTGTCCCAGATTGTGTTTGAAAAATCAGATTCGAGCCAGCCACCAGCGGGGCCGCGTTGATCGGGCTCCCGTCAGTGGCGGCGCGGGCCAAGAAGGCGCCGTCTTCCCGCGACAGGAAGTGGACGATGCCCTGGTAGTCGCCCACGGCCACTGCACGGCCGTAGGAAACAGGTGTCGATGGATGGCGGTAGCCCAGCTTGTCGTTCTTCCAGGCCGAGGCACCGGCCTCGCGCGAGAAGGCCGACACGGCGCCCTTGTCGTCGACCGCGAACACGAAGCGCTGGTCCACGGCCACGCCGACGTCGGACGAGAATTGCTTGGTCCACTTCTGGGTCCCGGTGGCAGCATCAAAGCAGCCCACCCGGCCCTGGTAGGACGCGGCGCACACGTCTTTTTCGAACAGCACCGGGGTGCCGCCGATATCGGTCACCCGTTCCAGTTCGGTCGCGCCGCGCGACTCGCCCACTGCCACTTCCCAGCGCGGCGCGCCGGTGGTCAGGTTCAGGGCCAGCAGCTTGCCGCCCGGCTGGGCAATGATGACATCCTTGTCGATCACGGTCATGCCAGGGGCAATGCGCAGCGACAGCGGCGGCGAGACGCGCTGCACGGTCCACTTCTTCTCGCCCGTTTTGGCGTCAAAGCCAACGATGCGGTTGTCGACCGAGCGCACCACCACCATGCCCTGCCCCACCACCGGCGAGGACAGAATTTCGCTCGATACCTGGGCCTTCCAGAGCAGCTTGCCATCCATGTCGTAGGTCAGCACGCCGCCCTTGATGGCGCCCACGGCAATCATGTTGCCATCTGAACCGACGCCAGCCGTCAGGCTGGTATCGGCCTTGATGCGCCACAGCTGGCGGCCATTGGCCGCTTCCACGCGCGCAATGGCGCCGTCGGCGCCGGCCACCACGACCGTGTTCTCGACCAGGGCCGGGGCAAAGATGTAGGTGTCGGCCTTGCCGATGTCCAGCTTCCAGGCCGTGCGCACGGCCATCGAACCCTTCAGTTCGACCAGCGGCGCCGGCTCGTTGCCCTTGTTTTTGGACGCGAAAGGGTTGAGCGAATTGAGGGTCGAGCAACCGGCCAGTACGGCCAGGACGGCAGCGCCGGCGAGCTTCTGGGTAATACGCATAGTAAGTAACCTTGGTAAAAAAGAGCGCACACGGCCCGCCGCTCCTCGAAAGGCGCCGGCGGGCCGCGCAGGGCACGACAAGTTAGGCAGCCGCTTTCGGCGCCGCGACGGTACCGCCAATCGATTCGAGCTTGAACTGCACCAGGCCGCGGCCCGGGGTTTTATCGTCCATGGCCTTGAGCGCTGCCTCATAGGCGGCGCGCGCTTCCGGGATCTTGTTCTGGGCCACCAGGATATCGCCCTTGCGGTCGGCGGCAATGCCGGCGAACTCGGGCAGGATGCTGGCGTCAAGTTGTTTCAAGGCTTCATCGTACGCCTTTTCGTCCATCAGCACGCCAGCCAGGCGGACCTTGGCGATCGACTTGTATTCGGCATTGCCGTTGGCGATCACCCAGTTCAGATGGGCTTTCGCGCCTTTCAGGTCTTCGCTGTCAAAGGCGAACTTGGCGGCAGCCATGGCGCTCATCTGGGCGTAGGTGCTGTCCTTGTACTTGCTTTCGACATCGCTGACGATGCGCTGGACCTTGGCCGCATCTTTGGCGGCAATGGCTGGCGCCAGCTGGTCGAACAGGGCCGAGGCTTCGCCAGCCTGGCTGCGCTCGCGCGCATTCCAGAAATTGTAGGCGGCAATACCGCCCAGCACCACGATCAGCGCCCAGGTGATCAGATTGCCGAATTTGTTCCAGAACGCCTTCAGGGAGGCGATTTGTTCTTGTTCTTCGAGATCGTATGCCATGGTCTTCTTCTATGTTAAAGGTCAGGAATTAGTGATGATAATGCACGTGGTCGTGGTCGTGGTCATGACCGACGATCTGGTCCACCAGATAGTCGACCACGGCGTCGAACGGCACGCTGGCCTGCTGCTGCTCGCCTTCGGCGCCGCGCATGGCCTTGACCGCGGCCGTGCTGTTGGCAATTTCATCGTCGCCAATGATCACGGCAAAGGCCGCGCCGCTGCCGTCGGCCTTCTTCATCTGGCTCTTGAAACTGCCGGCGCCCGTGGCCGCCGCGCAATGTAGCACAACATCGAGGCCGGCATCACGAATTCGTTCGGCCAGCACAAAGGCTTGCATCTGCGCCGCCTCGCCCTGGTGCACCATGTATACGTCGCAGCTGGCCGGATCGGCTGGTTCGCCGGCCAGCTTCATCAGCTCGACCAGGCGCTCGATGCCCATCGCAAAACCCACAGCCGGGGTCGGCTTGCCGCCAAACGATTCGATCAGGGGATCGTAGCGCCCGCCCGCGCACACCGTGCCCTGGGCGCCGAGCGCGTCGGTAACCCATTCGAACACGGTGCGGTTGTAGTAATCGAGACCGCGCACCAGGCGCGGATTGATCACGTACGGAATATTGTTATGGTCAAGGATGCGCTTGACGCCCTCGAAGTGGGCAATCGACTCGGCCTGCAGATAGTCCAGCAGCTTGGGCGCCTTGTTCACCAGATCCTGCATGGCGGGATTTTTGGTGTCCAGAATGCGCAGCGGATTGGCGTGCAGGCGGTTCTTCGCTTCCGTGTCGAGCTGGTCGATATTGGCTTCGAAGTACTTGATCAGCTCGGCGCGGTGGGCCTGGCGCTCGGCGGCATCACCAATCGAATTGAGTTCGAGGCGGATGTTTTCCAGACCCAGGTCATCCCACAGGCGGCGGCACAGCATGATCAGCTCGGCGTCGATGTCCGGGCCGGCAAAGCCGATCGCTTCGGCGCCGACCTGGAAGAACTGGCGGTAGCGGCCGCGCTGCGGCTTTTCGTGACGGAACATCGGGCCCTTGTACCAGACCCGTTTCGGGCCTTCGTAGGCCAGATTGTGCTCGATCACGGCGCGTACCACGCCAGCGGTGCCTTCCGGGCGCAGCGTCAGAGCATCGCCGTTCATCGCATCGGTAAAGGAATACATTTCCTTTTCCACGATGTCGGTGACGGCGCCGATGGCGCGCTTGAACAGGGCCGTGTCTTCCACGATCGGGGTGACGATCTTCTGGAAGCCGTAGCTTTTCAGGACCGAGTGGACGGTGTTTTCAAACAGCTCCCACAAGGGCGCATCGGCCGGGAGGATGTCATTCATGCCTTTGATGGCAGTGATTTTTTCAGGTTTTTTGTTATCGGACATGGTGCTCTTTTATGATGCCGACGTCGTCCTCGCGAATGCGGGGACCCATAGCACGCTGAACAACTTCGGTAACGTGCTATAGGCCCCCGCCTGCGCGAGGGCGATGTCAGGCCGGCTGCTTGCCGTAATTGGTTTTCACATAGTTCAGGACAATGTCCTGGAATTCTTCCACAATTTTTTCGCCGCGCAAGGTCACCACTTTCTGGCCGTCGACAAACACCGGCGCGGCCGGGGATTCACCCGTGCCAGGCAGGCTGATGCCAATGTTGGCATGCTTCGATTCGCCGGGCCCGTTGACGATGCAACCCATCACGGCCACGTTCATGCCTTCCACGCCCGGATACAGCTTTTTCCATTCCGGCATCTGCTCGCGCAGATAGGTCTGAATGTTGTCGGCCAGCTCCTGAAAGGTGGTCGAAGTGGTGCGTCCGCAGCCAGGGCAGGCAATGACCATCGGCGCAAACTTGCGCAGCCCCATGGTTTGCAAAATCTCCTGGCCAACAATGACTTCGCGCGTGCGGTCGCCGCCCGGTTCCGGTGTCAGCGAAATGCGGATGGTGTCGCCAATGCCTTCCTGCAGCAGCACCGACAGCGCCGCCGTCGAGGCGACGATGCCCTTGCTGCCCATGCCCGCCTCGGTCAGACCCAGGTGCAGTGGATAATCGCAGCGGCGCGCCAGTTCGCTGTACACGGCAATCAGGTCTTGCACGCCGGACACCTTGCACGACAGGATGATCTTGTCGCGCGCCAGACCCAGTTCTTCGGCCCGCACGGCGTTTTCGATGGCCGAGGTGATCAAGGCTTCGTACATGACTGCCTGGGCGCTGAACGGCTCGGCGCGCGCCGCGTTCTCGTCCATGATGCGCGCCAGCAGGGCCTGGTCCAGGCTGCCCCAGTTGACGCCGATGCGCACTGGCTTGTCGTACTGCGCCGCAATTTCGATCATTTGCGCAAACTGGGTGTCGCGCTTGGCGCCCTGCCCCACGTTGCCGGGATTGATACGATACTTCGACAGCGCCCGCGCGCAGTCGGGATAGTCGCGCAGCAGGGTGTGGCCGTTGTAATGGAAGTCGCCCACCAGCGGCACGTCGATCTCCATGCGGTCGAGCTGTTCGCGGATCAGGGGCACGGCAGCAGCCGACTCGGCATTGTTGACCGTGATGCGCACGATCTCGGAACCGGCCCGGGCCAGCTCCTTGACCTGGATCGCCGTGCCAATCACGTCGGCCGTGTCGGTATTGGTCATGGACTGCACCACCACCGGCGCGTCGCCGCCCACCCAGACCTTGCGCTCGCCGTGGGACACCAGCACGGCGCGGCTGACGCGGCGTGCGAGGGGACCGGAAGGAATCGCCAAATTCGATAAAGACATGAACTAGAACCTATTACTTGAGTGGGACACGGGCGGTTTTACTGCCGTTGGTCGGCAGCGCCACGGTCTGGCCGCGCAGCGTCGCATCGACCGCGCCAGGGTTGCCGACGATCAGCGTCGCCGGGCCATCGAGGGTGACCGTTTCCACCCGGCCGCCCTTGACCAGACCGGAGAACAGCTTGGGTCCTTTGTCGCGCCGCACTTCGATCCAGGAATCTTCGCGCACCACCAGCACCAGCGCGTTGGACGCAGGCGCAGGAGCGGCGACCGGGGCCGCGGCGGGCGCGGCTGGGGCCGGACTGGCACCTTGCGCCGTGCCAGCTTGCGGGTTCACGCCTTGCAGCGCGCCGGCAGCGGCAGCGCTGGACGAAGGCGTGCTTGGCGGCGGCACCGAAATGAGGGGCACAGCGTTGCTGATCACGGGCGGCAAGGGCTCGGCCGGCTTGGCGGCCTGCGCGCTGTCGGCCGGCAGCGCTGCCACCGGCGGCGGCAGCACGGCAACGGCGCCATCCGGCGCGGCAGGGGTGGCAACGGCCGGCAGCGGCGCGGAAGCGACCGACGCCGGCGTGGTACCCGGGGCGCCGATGCCCGCCAGCAGCGTGTGCGGAATCAGGCCGCTGTGCCAGGCCCCGTACGCAGCAGCGCCCAGCACCACCACGGCACCGACCAGCAGATACGGCAGCTTGGAGGCGCGCTTGCCATTGGTGGGAAAACGCACTTGCGAAAACGAGGTCGGGCGCTCGCGCCGCACCACGCTGGCACTGCTGTCGTTGACGGCTGGCGTATCGAGCGCGATCTGCGCCACCAGTGGCGCGGCATCGAGCTTGACCACCTTGGCATAAGCGCGCACGAAGCCGCGCACCACGGCCGGCCCTGGCAGATTGGCGTAATCGCCCTCTTCCAGTGCGATGACCTGGCGCACCGCCAGCTTCAGTTGATCGGCGACCTGCTCCACTGTCCAGCCCATTGCTTCGCGCTGGGCAGCAAGGGTCTTGCCTGGAATGCCATGCTGATCCGGCACCGGCCGGTCTGCCCGTTCTGCATTCATACTGGTTCCTGTCTCACTCATCAAAAGCCCCACGCATGAAGGCGGCAAACTCGGGCGAGCCAGGATGACGGCGGCGCAGCTGCGTCGCCAGCGTCGATTCCGTGGCCTTGTCGCCCAGTTTGCGGTACACCCGGATCGACAGCCACAGCACTTCAGCTGACATGTTCTCGGGTTTCATCATGGTGTTCAGGCGGGTGATAAAAAATCCGGCACGTTCGTAATCGCGCCGCTCGAAATAGACCCGCGCCATGGCAGCCTGAATGGCAGGCATGTCCGGCTCGTAGCGCAGCGCATCCATCAGGTAGCGCTCGGCGAGGTCGTAGTTCTTCATCTTGGTGGCGCAGGTACCGGCGTTGACCTTGGCCAGCACGGGCGACTGGTACAAAGGGTTCTTGAGCGCCATTTCCAGCTGTGCCATGCCCAGTTCGTAGCGGCCCACCTGGCACAGGAACTGGCCATAATTGTTGTTCAACTCGGGATTGCGCGGTGCCAGCGCAATGGCGCGCTGGTGATTTTCTTCGGCCAGCGCCATTTCGCCCATGGCCGTATACACCAGGGCGCGCACACTGAACGCATCGGAATACTCGGGGCGGGCTGCCAGCGCCATCTTGACTTCATCCAGCGCCACTTCGTAATTGCCGTTCTGATAGTAGCCGACGGCCAGCTGCAGCCGGATCGAAGCACGCTTGTCGGCGCTGGTCGCATCCGACGCCGTTTTCAGTTCCGACTTGCTGCCAGCCAGATCATTGTTGCCAGCGGCGCCCTTGCCGCCGGCACAAGCCGACAGCACGCCCGCCAGCACACACAAGGCAAGACCGCTTGCGATGCGCGCCTTCAAGATGGAATCTCCACGATGCGCCCGAAATCGGCGCCAAATTTCTTCTGGTATTCAGCCATTTTTTCCATACGCTCCTGTACGCGGGTCCGATCTTGCACTTCTCCGGCCAATTGGCCGCACGCGGCGTCGATATCGTCGCCGCGCGTCTTACGAATGGTGGTCACGATGCCAGCGTCCATCAGCACCTGGGCAAAGGCCTTGATGCGCGGGTTCTTCGAGCGCAGCAAGCCGGACTCGGGGAACGGATTGAACGGGATCAGGTTGAACTTGCACGACACGCCCACGGTGCGGTCATTGACCAGGGCCACCAGTTCGCGCGCATGCTCGTCGCTGTCATTGACGCCGTCCAGCATGCAATATTCAAAGGTAATGAAGTCGCGCGGGGCAAATTCCAGATAGCGCTTGCAAGCGGCCATCAGTTCGCGCAGCGGGTATTTTTTATTCAGCGGCACCAGGCCGTCGCGCAGCGGGTCGTTCGAGGCGTGCAGCGATACCGCCAGCGCCACCGGTACTTCCTGCGACAGCTTGTCCATCATCGGCACCACGCCGGAGGTCGAAAGCGTGACGCGGCGGCGCGACAGGCCATACGCGTTGTCGTCGAGCATGAGCTTGAGCGCAGTGACGGTCGGCTCGAAATTGAGCAGCGGCTCGCCCATGCCCATCATCACCACGTTGGTGATCTGGCGCTCGCCCTTGGGGCCAGGCTCGATGCCCTTGGTCTTGCGCAGTTCGAATTCGGCCATCCACAGCTGGCCAATAATTTCGGACACCGACAGATTGCGGTTAAAGCCCTGCTTGCCAGTGGAGCAAAAGCGGCAATTGACGGCGCAGCCGGCCTGGGTCGAGATGCACAGCGTGCCCCGGTTCTCTTCGGGAATGAACACGGTTTCCACCGCATTGCCGTTGCCCACGTCAACCAGCCACTTGCGGGTGCCGTCGGTGGAGGTATGGTCGCTGATGACGGCAGGGGCGCGCACTTCGGCGCGCGTGGCCAGCTTGTCGCGCAGCGACTTGGCCAGGTCGGTCATGGACTCGAAATCGCTGGCGCCGAACTGGTGAATCCAGCGCTGCAGCTGCTTGGCGCGAAACGGCTTCTCACCCAAGTCGGCGCAATAGGCGACGAGTTGCGCGGGATCGAAGTCCAGCAAGTTGGTGAGAGTCGTCATAATGGTCTTCTGTCTAAAACTTTGGATCCCGCCTGCCGGGCTCCGGGAGCATGGACAGGCGGTCTGCTACAGGTCAGTCAGCCTTGGCTGATTAACGGGAGTACACGTTCAGTGCTGGGAAGTAGTAAGCGATTTCCACAGCAGCGGTTTCAGCGGCGTCCGAGCCGTGCACGGCGTTGGCATCGATCGAATCAGCGAAATCGGCGCGGATGGTGCCTTTTTCTGCTTTTTTCGGATCGGTTGCGCCCATCAGGTCGCGGTGCTTGACAATCGCGTTCTCGCCTTCCAGAACCTGGATCATGACAGGACCGGAGATCATGAAATCGACCAGATCCTTGAAGAACGGACGTGCAGCGTGCACGGCGTAGAAGCCTTCGGCTTCAGCGCGCGACAATTGGGTCATGCGGGCTGCGACGACTTTCAGGCCAGCGCCTTCGAAACGGCTGTAGATTTGGCCGATTACGTTTTTTGCAACTGCGTCTGGTTTGATGATCGACAGGGTGCGTTCGATTGCCATTGTAAAAACTCCAATAAAAAGAAAGGTTTAATGTCGAGTGTAAGACTCAATCAACCTTCGATTTTACCATACAACACCCCTTTTGACGGATATTGCACCGCCGAAGCCCCAGCCGCGGGGACCAGGCACGCCAATGCGGGGCAGCAGGGCCGATTTTGCACCCTTTTTGCTGCTTGTGCTATGCTTTACCCAATCGTTTATTCCTCGGAGGCACTATGTCAGTCAGTTTCGATAAACAGTATGTCCCCGCGGCGCCGTATGACGCGCGCCATGCAGTTCTGCGCAACACGTATTGGCTGCTCGCACTGTCGATGATCCCGACCGTGCTGGGCGCCGCCATCGGCGTGGCCTTCCACGTGCCGATTCCAAGTGGCATTCTCGGTTTCGTCGTCTTCCTGGCGATGGTCTGGGGTTTCACTTATGCCATCGAAAAAACCAAAAATTCGGCTGCTGGCGTGGGCGTTCTGCTGGCCTTCACCTTCTTCATGGGCCTGTGGCTCACGCCGCTGCTCACCCGCACCCTGGGTTTCAGCAATGGCGCGCAGCTGATCATGCTGGCCTTTGGCGGCACCGGCGCCGTACTGGCCGTGATGGCGACCTTTGCCACCGTGACCAAGCGCGATTTCTCGGCCATGGGCAAGTGGCTGGCAGCCGGCACCATCGTGCTGATCCTGGCATCGCTGGCCAATTACTTCCTGCAGATGCCGGTGTTCGCCATCGTGATTTCCGTCATGGCAATTGGTATCTTCTCGGCCTACATCCTGTATGACGTGCAACAGATCGTCAACGGCGGCGAAACCAATTACATTCGCGCCACGCTGGCACTGTACATCGACGTGTACGTGATCTTCTCGCATCTGCTCAGCCTGCTGGGCCTGGGCGGCTCGCGCGACTAAGCGCGTCAGGCGCAACAACAAGCCGGCCTCGTGGCCGGCTTTTTTCATGGTGCGGGCGCACTGCCCGGCTCGGTGTCCCCTGACCCGGTCCGTGCCAGTTTGGACCAGGCCCAGAAATGGCGGTCCGGCGTCTTGACGGGCCCGGCATGCACCCCATCGTAAGAATACAAATAGTCGGTCCCGCCATGGGCCACGGTGGCAATGCCGACCGCCAGGGCGCCGTCTTGCATGCGTGCCAGCTTGAAGCTGCGGCGCGCCCCGGTGCCGCCAAAGTTGGCCTGGGCGCCGATTTCCTCGGGCGCCATTTCAATCATCGAGCCCTTGCACCGCCATTGACCCCGGTGGTATTCATTGAAACTCCAGCCACCTGCCAGGGGCGTATTCGGCGGCAGCGCCCGATTGACGCTGCGGGCGCGGAACCACAAGGCGCTGCCACCCTTTTCCTTGACCCAGATTTGCATTTCCTTGCCGTGCACAGGCACCGGCTTGCCATCTTCCCAGGCGCGCCGGTTGCTGGCGATCTTGCCGCCGGCGTACTCTCCGGCAATGGGCGGCCAGGCGTACACGCCTTCCATGGAGGGGCAGCCAAACCAGGCGCGCTCAATGGCACCAAACTCGGGCGGCGGCGCATCGGCATGCTGCTGACTACAAGCAGTCAGGGCCGAGGCGAGCGCCAGCAGCAGGGGGACAGCGCGGGCCATGGCGGCGCTGTCTCAGGCGGACCCGGCAATGACGGGCGTGGCCAGCGGCGTGCCCTGCGCGTCCTTGAAAAATGGGTTGCGCCGGTAGCTGCCATCGACACGCGCGCGCACCAGTTGCCAGACGAAACGGGGGATGGTTTTGAGTGTGCCAAATGGAATCGGCGCCGGCGTGCCACGCGCATTCTTGGTGGAATTATGCATCTGGATCGGACCAAACGCCGCTTCGATCGCCTGCGGGGTGCCCAGGCAGTTGTGGATCAAGCCCACGTGCGCGACCTTGATATTCCGGTTGATATTGCCCAGTGGCGTATTGCAGCAGCGCGCATACCAGCGCAGCAAACCCTGCTCCGACAAGGACATGCAGGCCAGCATGTCCTGGCCTGCCGTGAAGCGCACCTGTTCGGGCGTAACCGCAGTCACATCGGTGCCGCCCAGTGGATCGAGAATCTGATCCGGCTTGCCAAGAAACCGGGCAAAGGCCTGGCAGTCGGCGCAATAACAGACCGCGCGCACAGCCTGGTCCGGATGGCTGACGAGACCCTTCACCTTACCGCAACTGCATTCCAGTGGATGCTCCATGGCATTGCTCCCTTTCAATGCGATTTACAATTGGCTGGTCAGTGCAAACACCGATTGCACCACTTTTGCGGCGCGCACGTAATCGAGTGTATCAGCCGTGTCGCCGGCCTTGTGGTAATTTGGATTGCGCATGAAGGCGGTGTCGGTCACCATCAGTGCCGGGTAACCCTGGTGCCAGTAATTGCGATGATCGGAAAAATCGATACCTTGCACCACGGGCGGTGCGTTGAGCGACTCGACTGGCAGATCGGTGGCGCCAGCCATGATGGCCTTGGCGCGCCGGGTCGCACCAAAGTCGCCGAACCTGCCGACCAGCGCGATGAAATTGCCGCGCTCCGGGTACAGGCGCTTCATGGCCGGGACGGGATAGGACTGGCTGCCTGGCGCATCGCTGAAATAGCCAATCATTTCCAGCGACAGCATCAGCTGCACGGCGCGCCCGCTGGCCTTGAGGGCGCGCGCGTGCCATGCGCTGCCCATGTGCTCGGTGCGGAAATGCGGCGGCTCTTCCAGCGTATAGGCCACCAGTTCAATGGGGCGCGCTGGCGCCTGCCGCCCCAGCAGTTGGGCCAGTTCGATCAAACCAGCCACGCCGCTGGCGTTGTCATCGGCGCCGGGGGTGTGGCTATCCGCTGTGGCCACGGCGGCCGTGTTGGCGCCATGGCTGTCGTAATGGGCGCCAATGACCAGCAGCGCCCCCTGGCGCGGGCCGAAGCGGGCGATCACGTTGTGGTAAGTCTGACCTTGCACCAGCACCGGCTGCATCTCGACGCTGGCACCGGCGGCACGAAACTCGGCCGCAATGTAGTGGGCTGCCGCGTTCAGGTGGCCGGGCTGGTCGGCACTGCGCGGATACAGCGTTTGCGACAAGTGGCGCACATGCTGCTCCAGGCGCGCCGGATCGACCGCAGGCGGCGTGGAAGCGACGGTGCCGGCCAGGGGCTGGACCACCAGCGCCAGCGCGCCCGCACCGAGCAGCCAGATCAGACCCGTGGTCAGCAACACGGCTGTGCGGGTTCTCACGCTGGCGCCCTCGGGTTCAGCGGCCCCTTGCAGACGAAGCGTCGATAGCGCGCGCGCTTGCTGGCCATGCTGCGCAAACCACTGCCTTTGCTGGCGATGCCTCTATTGACCAGGGGTTGGGCCACGTACTGGGCCAATGGTGCGTCAGCAATCTTGCGCCAGGAGCGCGCACCGGTGCGCGTCACTGCCAGCTCAGCCTCGCCTCCTTCCAGCGTGGCCATGGCCACGGTCTGGGCCCGCCGCAAAGCGCGGCTGGCCTTGGCCTTGCGCTTGCGGATCGCCTTGCGCGCCAGGGCGCGCGACTCGGCCAGCACGTTGCGGCCATCCTTCTCGTAGCTGAGGCGTTTTTTCAGCGCAGGCAGCATGGCGCTACCAGTCCAATGCCCAGGAATAGCTGACCGCGTGCCAGCTTTGAATCACGCGCCCGTCCTTGAGGGCGGGCTGGAATTTGCACAGACGGATCGCGGCCAGGCCCGCATTGTCCAGCAAGGGATGGCCGGACGATTTTTCCACCTCGGCCTCGCTCACGCTGCCGTCGGTGTCGATCATGAATTTCAGCTGGACCGATCCTTTTTGCCCGAGGCGGCGTGCTTCGCGCGGATAGGCCGGCCCGGCGCAGGGCTTGCCCGCGGCTCTAGGCGCCGCACTGGCTTGTGCGGCAGGGCCGCGCATGGCAGGCCGCAGGTCGGGATGGTCTTGGTAGAACTGGTCGAGCTGGGGGTTGGCCGGCTGCGGCAGTTCCGGACTGACTGACTGCTGTGCCCAGGCTGGGCCGGCGCCCAGCGCCAGCACGGTCAGCGTTTGCAATATCAGCGTGCGTGCCACCATGTTCATCCTTTCAACGAGGGTCGATGCGAGGACCGGACAGCTCAGACAGCCAGATCGAACACGGCCATCGATTCGACATGCGAGGTGTGCGGGAACATGTTCACCACGCCCGCTTTCTTGAGCACATAGCCGGCTTCGTGCACCAGAATACCGGCATCGCGCGCCAGTGTCGATGGGCTGCACGAGACGTACACAATGCGCTTGGGCAGCAGGTCCGGATGCGTGGCGCGCAGGCCAGCCAGGGCCTGGGCCAGGGCATGGGCGCCGTCGCGCGGCGGGTCGATCAGCATGCGGTCGAATTTGCCCAGCGCGACCAGGTCGTCCGGCGTCACTTCAAACAGGTTGCGGGTCGAGAAGGTGGTCTTGGCCGACAAGCCGTTCGCCGTCGCGTTCGACAGGGCACGCTCAGTCAGACTGGTACTGCCTTCGATGCCCACCACTTCCCTGCCCTGGGTTGCCAGCGGCAGAGTGAAGTTGCCCAGCCCGCAGAACAGGTCGGCCACGCGATCGTCGCGCTGCACCTCCAGCAGATTCAGGGCCTTGGCCACCAGCACCCGATTGATGTGGTGATTGACCTGGGTGAAGTCGACTGGCTTGAACGGCATTTTCACGCCAAATTCCGGCAAGGTGTAATACAGCTCTTTGTCCAGCGGGTAGAATGGCGCCGCCGTTTCCGGGCCCTTGGTCTGGAGCCAGAATTGCACTGTCCACTGGTCGGCAAAGGCCTTGAGCAGGGTTTCGTCGGCGCTCGTCAGCGGCGCCATGATGCGCAGCACCAGGGCGGTGACTTCTTCGCCAATGGCCACCTCGATCTGCGGCACCTGGTCGAAGATCGACAGCGCGCCGATCAGGCCGCGCAGCGGCACCAGCATGGCGGCCACATGCGGAGGCAGGATCTTGCAGTCGGTGATGTCAGCCACAAAGGCCGAGCGCTTTTCGTGGAAGCCCACCAGCACCGTGCCCTTCTTGGCCACGTGGCGCACCGACAGGCGGGCGCGGTAGCGGTAGCCCCAGGTTGGCCCGTACATCGGCCGCATCACGTTCTCGGCCTTGACCTTGCTGATGTGCCACAGGTTGTCTTCCAACACCCGCTGCTTCATGGCGACCTGGGCCGACGGTTCCAGATGCTGCATCGAGCAGCCGCCGCAGTAGTCGAAATGCTGGCACTTGGGCGTGACCCGCATCGACGACGCGCGGTGCAGCTCGGTCATGCGCGCCGCTTCCCAGTTCTTCTTTTTCTTGAACGTCAAAAAGCTGACGCGCTCGCCAGGCAAGGCGCCTTCGACAAAAATGACTTTGCCGGGCGACCCATCTTCATTGGCCAGGTGGCCAACGCCGCGGGCGTCCATGTCGAGGGATTTGATGTCGATGATGTTGTCTTGCATGGCGAAGAACACACGCTAAAGGTGCGAAAAAAGGAGAAAAAAGGGGGAGTTGGCGCCAATGCGGCGCGCGCGAATGATAGCAGGCTATGGCCCCGGACGCCACGGCGGGCAGCCCGGGCCTGGCCTTCAGGGCAGCGTTGCCGGGCGCGGACTGGTGACGAACCAGCGCTGCCAGCGCTGCTTGAGGGCGCCGCGCTGGGCCGGGTCGATGGTCACGGCGCCGTCGGCGTTATTGTGCAGCGTCAGCCCGTTCCAGGTGGGCAGGGATTCGAAGCGCACCGCGCTCAGCTGGGTCAGCAGCACGTGGGCAGTGACAAAGTGCTTTTCGTCGCCCAGGGCTTGAATCAGTTCCGGGATGGCAGCGACTTCCAGCGCGCCCGGCATATCGTTGCGCCGGCTCGACAGCAAGGGTACCCATCCCAATGACACTTCGGTCCAAGTTACCCGATACAAGGCCAGGGCCTGTCGTGCTCGATTCATTCCTCTTCCCGCTTGCGTGGTTCAGGGGCGATTGCCCCGGTGATTGCCGAATGTTAAACGGACATGCCAGCATCATAACGCAGAACAGACGGAAGTTGGAAGACGACAACATATTGTCTACAACAGGGAATCGCGCACCACGCCGCGCGCAGCCATGGCGCGCTTGAGCTTGACCAGCGCTTCCTGCTGGATCTGGCGCACCCGCTCGCGCGTGACGCCCATTTCTTCGGCCAGGGTTTCGAGCGTGGCCGGGTCGTCATTGTCCAGCCCGAAGCGGCGCATGATGACGATGCGCTGCTTGTCCGGCAGGCGCGTGAGCCAGTCGCGCACCAGCAGTGTCATTTCGTGGTGTTCGGCGCGCGCGTCGGGACTGTCGTCGGCATCGCCGGGCAGCATGTCCATCAGCGAGGACTGGGGATCATTGTCGAGCGGGGCGTCAAGCGAGGTGGCGTGTTCGGACAGGGCCAGGATATCCTGCACTTCCTCGACCGGGCGCCCGACCAGGTGGGCAATGTCTTCGGCGCTGGCATCTTTGCCGTCGTGGTGCTGCGCTTCGAGGTGGTATTTGGCGCGCAGGATCTGATTGAGTTCGCGCACCATGTGCACCGGCAAGCGCACGGTGCGGGCCTGGTTCATGATGGCGCGCTCGATGCTTTGGCGGATCCACCAGGTGGCATAGGTGGAAAAGCGGAAGCCCCGTTCCGGCTCGAACTTGTCGATGGCCCGCATCAGGCCGATGTTGCCTTCCTCGATCATGTCGAGCAAGACCACGCCGCGGTTGATGTAGTGCTTGGCAATGGACACGACCAGGCGCAGATTGTGCTCGATCATGGTCTGGCGGGCGTCGAAATCGCCCGCCTTGGCCAGAGTGGCGTAATGGACTTCCTGCGGGGCGGTCAGCAGCGCGCGCGTGCCGATCTGATTCAGGTAATGCTGGGTGGTGTCGGTCGAGAGCTCGGCTGCCAGTACTTTTTTGAGCTCGTCGACGCTTTCCAGTACGGCTGCCACGGCGGGCACATCTTCCGCATCGTCCGCCCCGTCGGCGTCGATCGCGTCGTCGAGCGGCTCGTCCGGAAAATCATCCGAGGCGGCGTCGTCGTCGAGCTGGTGCGGGGAATGGGTCATGGCGACGTTCCCCGCTACCGGCCCTGCAGCTTAGCGGCTGGGCAGGAACCGGGACGGGTCGACCGGCTTGCCCTGCTGGCGTATTTCAAAGTGCAATTTGACGGCGTCTGCATCCGAATCTCCCATCTCGGCGATGACCTGGCCCTTGTTGACGCTCTGGCCTTCTTTGACAGTGATGCTGCGGTTATGTGCATAGGCCGATAACAGGCTATTGCTATGCTTCACAATCACCAGATTACCATAACCGCGGATTCCACTGCCCGCATACATGACTTTACCGGAACTGGCCGCCATCACTTGCTGGCCCGCCTTGCCGCCAATGTCGATGCCCTTGTTTTTGCCTTCATCGAAGGTGGCGACAATCTTGCCGTCCGATGGCCACATCCAGCTCAGTTTGTCGTCGTCGGTGGCGGTGACCATGCTGCCGGCGGCAATGCCGGATGCCGATGGCACCGTGGCGGCGACCGGCTTGGCTGGCTTGTCGTCCTTGTCGTCCTTGTCGGCCCGGGCCCCGGTTTCGCCGCGCGCATCGGCTAGCGCCGCTTCGGAATACGGCTTCTTGTCGCCCTTCGGGCTGGTCTTGCGCGGCACTGGTGGCTGCACCGGTTTGATCTCGGGCGCGGCCGCCACAGGCAGCGTCTGCACGCCGGAACCGGACGCGCCGTCCGGCGGCGCCACGCGCAGCACCTGGTCGACCTTGATGTCGTTTGGATTGGCCAGGTTGTTCCAGACCACCAGGTCGCGATAATTCTGGCCGTAGTCCAGCGCGATGCGCAGCAGCGTATCGCCTTTCTTGACGGTGTAGAAGCCGCGTTCATCTTTCGGTTCCTCGGCCGCGCTGCTGCTGGGGCGGCTTTCGTGCGAGGCCGGTTTGCGCTCTTCGACCGGCGCATGGCGGCCGGTGCTGGTACAGGCGCTGAGCAGTCCGAAGACCAAGGTCAGCAGGGTAAGTTGGCTTAACTGTTTCATTCTCATCGTTGTTATGGGTCTAGGCTTGCGCAGTGGATCAAACCGTCCCGGAGCGTAACGGCACGAAGTGACAATCTTCGAGCGTCTCGCTGGTCCATTCGGATTTGCCGATGCGCGTAATCAGTTGCAAATGCTGGACGCGGACACCCACCGGCGCGACCAGACGGCCACCGATGGTGAGCTGTTCGAGCAGTGCCTGGGGCACCTCGATACCAGCCGCAGCCAGAATAATGCCATCAAATGGCGCGGCCTGGGGCAGCCCAAGCATACCATCTCCGTAGTGCAGCCTGATATTCGGGATCCGTAAGGGGCGTAAATTGCTTTTAGCCAACTCGTGCAGGGGCTTGATGCGCTCGATCGAATACACGTCCTGCGCCACGCACGACAGCACGGCGGCCTGGTAGCCGCAGCCGGTGCCGATCTCGAGCACGCGCTGCAGCTTGCCGCCGTTGCGCATCACTTCGATCATGCGGCCCACGATATACGGCTGGGAAATGGTCTGGTGGTGGCCAATCGGCAGCGAGGCATCGATATACGCCTGGGCCGACAGGGCTTCATCAATGAAGCGGTGGCGCGGCACCGCTTCCAGCGCACCCAGCACCAGCGCGTCCTGTACGCCCTGCTTGGCCACGCGCTGCACCATGGCGCGCCGGATCGCGTCCGACACCATCAAGTCCGGACGCGGTGCCTGCAATGGCTGGGCCTGGCCGCGGGCCAGGGCATCGCTCTGGGCCCTGCCCGGCGCCGGCGGCAGCGACCATGGCTTGGCGGCAGGCGTGTGCGCGGCGTTGCGGGTGGCCGTTTGCGGCGTCGCGACTTTGGCCGGCGAATACGATGGGGTGCTGCTGCCTTTGGCGCCGCTGCTGCCCTTGGCGCTGCCGGTGACGGACGACAGCGGCAAGGGAAAGGTGCTGCGCTTTTCCGTCATGCCAGACCCCGCGCCAGCAGCTCGAGCTGGGTCTTGTGGGTCAGGTCGATCTGCAAGGGGGTGATCGAGACCTCCCCCTGGGCGGTGGCGTAAAAGTCGGTCCCCTCGCCGGCATCGAGGCAAGCGCCGGGCGGGCCTATCCAGTAAATATCGCGGCCGCGCGGATCCTGGGTGCGGATCACCGGCTCGGCCTGGTGGCGCCGGCCCAGGCGGGTTGGGCGCAGCGCGCCCATCGCTTCGTATGGCAGGTTGGGAATGTTGACGTTCAGCAGATATGGCGAGGGCAAGCCGTCAAAGCGGCGCTGCACGATCTCGCAGGCCACGCGGGCAGCAGCATCGACATGCTCCCAGCCGTGCGCCACCTGCGAGAAGGCAATCGCCGGGATACCGAACAGATAGCCTTCCGTGGCGGCCGCCACCGTGCCCGAATACAGGGTGTCATCGCCCATGTTCTGGCCGTTGTTGATACCGGAGACAACCAGATCGGGACGGTAGTCGAGCATGCCCGTCAAGGCAATGTGCACGCAGTCAGTGGGGGTGCCATTGACGTAATAAAAGCCATTGGCGGCCCGCTGCACTGACAGGGGCCGGTCCAGCGTCAGGGAATTGGACGCGCCCGAACGATTGCTGTCCGGCGCGACGACGACAATCTCGGCGATGCTTGCCAGCGCCCCGGCCAGGGCTTCCAGGCCCGGGGCCAGATAGCCATCATCATTGCTAATCAGAATTCTCATGCAGCGATTTTACCTGAAGCAACGGTTCCACCGCTCGCCTGCCTCCAAGATTTTGTGGTGTGCAACAGATGTCAGAGGATCGTGGCAGCGCGGCCGCCCGCCACTTCCTTCAATGCCTCTTGCAACGATGACACTTCATCTTGTGCAAACGACAGCAAGGCATCTTTGTCATTCTCTTGCAAATAGACTTGCTTGATCATGGCCACGCCGCGCAGGCGCAGGGGATTGGCAGCATTCGGGCGCAGCACCGACTGGCGCAAACTGTCGGCCAGTTCGCGCGCCTCGCGCTCGCTGCGGTTGTCGATCAGTTGCTGCAGCTGGGCCAGTTTGTGGCCCAGCGTTTCGGCCTGGTCGGGATGGTCGCGCCCGTCGAGAATGGAGGCGCGCAAGCCGAGCGCGCCCGCGTGCGACTCGTGCGGCCCGGCTGCCACCCCGCGCTTGCTGATCAGGCGGGCGCTGCCGGCGAGGACCGATTCTTCGAGCTTGCGCGCGTCCACGCTGTGGCCCTGGCGCGAGAGCGTGGTGGCCAGGGCCTTTTTACAATGGAGGGTATGCAGGTCGTCCTCGCCGTGCACCCGCTCGTGCACACTTAACAACTGCTGCTGCAGGCGGCGCGCCGCATCAAGGTCGCCATGGTCGCCATAATCGCTGAGCATGGAGGCCAGGCGCAGTTGAATGGACAGCGTATCGGGATGTTCGGCACCCAGACGCCGTTCGCGTCCGGCAGCGAGGGCTTCGAGCACCTTGCGCACGCCATCGATGTCGCTTTGGGCCGCAAGGATTTCAGCCAGCTGCGCGCGCGCGTCCAGGGTGAGCGGATGGTCGTGGCCCAGGTGGCGGTCGCGCGCTTCGACCACGCCCTCCTGCAGCTTGCGCGCATGATTGAGGTCGCCCAGCTCGTAGAGCAGCATGGCCAGCTGCTGGGCGCAGCGCACGGTGTCGGCGTGCTCGTCGCCAAGCAGGCGTTCACGGCCTTCGAGCACCCGTTCGTACACCATGCGGGCGCGCGAAAATTCGCCGCGCCGGGTCAGGGTTTGCGCCTGCCCGGCCAGGCTGTCGAGCGTGAGGGCACTGCCGGCGCCAAACAGGCGCTCACAATCGGCGATGACTTGTTCGTGCAAACTGAGCGCGCGTTCAAATTCGCCCAGTGCCGCCAGGGTGGCGGCCAGCGCGGCGCGCGCGGCCAGCGTGTCGGGGTGGTCGGGGCCAAGCAGGCGCAGACAGTCTTCCACCAGCAATTCGTGCAGGAAGCTGGCCTCGGGCAGCTTGCCGCTGTCGCGCAGCAGCGCCGCCAGGTGGGCCCGGCTGCGGCGGGTATCGGGGTGGTCTTCGCCCAGCACGCGCTGGCGCAGGGCCAGGCTTTCTTCGTAGCAGGCCAGGGCCTGGGCGGCCCTGCCCTGGTCCTGGTACAGCAGACCCAGCGCGTGCAAATCGTGCGCCAGCGGCAGCGAAATGGCGCCGCCCGCGCACTCGCCCAGCAGGGCGCGCGCCTGGGCAATGGCATCGACCAGGCGCACTTCGTCCAGCGACTGCCAGGGAAAGCGGCCTTCGCCCAGCCAGGCCAGCAAGGTCTCGAAGGTGCGCGCCAGCGAAAAGCGGTCGGCCTCGCGCGCGGCCATGGCAGGGAGCTGGTCACCGCCCGACATGGCATTGGTTTGCTGCAGCTGGACTTCGTTGAAGTAGCTCTCGAGTGACAGCTGCGACATGCTGTAGCACTGGCGCAGCAGCTTCTCCAGCACCGGCTGATAGCCTGGCTGCCCGCGCTGGGGATCGCCGCGGCGCCACTGGATACGCCGCTCGCAGTCGGCGCTGTCGATCGATGAGGGCAGCGGATACACCAGCAGCGGGCGCTGCTCTTCCTCGTGGCTGCAGCGGTAATCGATGGCGCGGGTGACCACCCCGGCCAGACCGTCGAGGCTGCGCTGGTTGGGGGTGAACAAGGTGACCAGGCGGGTCGGCAGCAAGGTGGTGCAGATGCTCACGGCAGCCGAGCGGCCACTGCGCGCATCGACCAGCACATGCCGAAAGCGCCGTGCGAGATGGTCGCCAAAGCAGCGGAACAAGGCGGGACAGGCGGTGAACAAGCCATCCCAGTCCATGCGGTCGGCGCGCTCGCCGTAACTGTCGTCCAGCAGGCCGGCGCGCATCAGGTACAGGGGGCGGCTGGCGTCGACCCGCTCGACAAAGGGTTCCCAGTCGATGGCCTCGAGCACCTGGCGCGCCAGCGCGCTGTCGTCGGCAGCGGCAGGCGCGCGCCCCAGGCTGTGCAGGTAGTCGCGGCAGGCCTGAAAATATTCCAGCAGGCCGGGTGCGGCTTGGCCGCAGCCGAAATGGTGATGCAGACCCGGTGATTCGGTGTCCCAATCGATCATCAGCACTGGCACCGTGGCATTGGCCCGGCCCGCCAGCAGTACTGCTGTGTTCGACAGCGCGATACTGCGCGCCGTTCCGCTCTCGAAAGAGTAAAACGTGGTCACCTCGCCGGGAGCGGTTATCGGCGGCAGGGTAATGCGTTTGCGTTCCATTAATGCTCCTCTATTTTTTTGGAAAAGTCAGATCCGGCAGATCGCGCCATTCAGGTGGGACATCGGGGAGCACGAATTGGTTGCAATCATGTCCCACCGGCGTGTACCTTTTTTGGTACTGATAGTGAATAACAATCCGCTCAACAATTTTCTTAATGTCTGGCAGAAAATCGGGATTTGACTTCAGGTCGCTGGTCGCCATCGTGAAATGGGAAAAGTCCACGTACAGGCTGGAATTGGTGATTTGCGGCGGCAGGCGGCCAGGGTGCATGGTCATGATCACGGGAATGATCAAATGGCTGGGCATGGGGTACCACTGGCCGCGCTCCTGCTCCAGCATTTGCATGGCCGCGTATTCGCGCCGGGTGTAACCGTGCGCCTCGTACTTGGGGGTGTAAATCAGAATCATGGACACGCTTTCGCACAGCGCGCGCGCGATGCGGCGGTCAATGTCGTCGCCGCCACCGAGCTGTTCGGTATCGATGAACAGCTCGTCTTCGTTGTCGAAATACGGCTCCAGGTAACAGCGGATCGCATCAGACAGGGCCGCCTTGAACTTGTTCATCAGCTCGTAACGGCCGTGGGCGTAACTGAAGAAACAGCCGTAACGGATTGCCATTTCATTCTCCCTTTTGCGAATGTGCGGACCGGCGCGCGCGCATCCTCGACTTTAACAAGCTCGACATTTGCAGCCTTGCGCTCCCGCAAAGTGCGCAAATCAGGCATAATCAAAAAATCAAACGGTCGTACTATTTTCTTATCATTCAGGAGACGCCAATGAAAGCCGTGGTCTGCAGCGCATGGGGATTGCCCGATACATTAGCCATTCAGGACTTGCCCGATCCCCAGCCCGGTCCCGGCCAGGTGGCACTCGAGGTGATGGCCGCTGGCGTCAACTTTCCCGATGTGCTGATCATCCAGGGCAAGTACCAGTTCAAGCCTGAACTGCCGTTCACGCCAGGCAGCGAACTGTCCGGCGTGGTGCGCGCTGTCGGCGACGGGGTCACCACCTTCAAGGCGGGCGACAAGGTGATTGCCTTCACGGCCCAGGGCGCGTTCGCGCAGCAGATCGTGGTGCCGGTGCACGCCTTGATGCCCATGCCACCTGGCATGGACTTCGACACGGCAGCGGCCATCACCCTCACCTACGGCACGTCGCATCATGCGGTGGTCGACCGCGCCGCCCTCAAAGCCGGCGAAACCATGCTGGTGCTGGGTGCGGCAGGCGGGGTCGGGCTGGCGGCAATCGAGATCGGCAAGGCGCTGGGGGCGCACGTGATTGCGGCCGCGTCCAGCGAAGAAAAACTGGCTGTGTGCCGCGCCCACGGCGCTGACGCCACCATCAACTACAGCAGCGAAGACTTGCGCGAGGCCATCAAGGCGGCCACCGATGGCAAGGGGCCGGATGTGATTTACGATCCGGTTGGCGGCATCTATGCAGAGCCCGCTTTCCGTTCGATTGGCTGGCGCGGGCGCTACCTGGTGGTGGGCTTTGCCAATGGCGAGATTCCCAAGCTGCCACTGAACCTGACCTTGCTCAAGGGCGCCTCATTGATGGGCGTGTTCTGGGGCGAATTTGCCAAGCGCGAACCGAAGGCCAACATGGCGGCCATGCGCCAGTTGATTGGCTGGTTGGGCGAAGGCAAGATTAAGCCGCATATTTCGGGACGTTATGCGCTCAAGGATACGGCGGCGGCGTTGAACGACATGGCGGCGCGTAAAGTGACGGGTAAAGTGGTCATTCAGCCCGGCAAATAACACACACCTCGTCCTCGCGTAGGCGGGGACCCATAGCGCGTTCGCGCAGAGAATACGGGTTTCTCTGCGCGAGCGCGGAATGGGTCCCCGCCTTCGCGAGGACGAGGTTGTGGTTAGTGTTTCGGCTGGAAGGCGCTGGCCAGCACGGTGTTATCGAACGCACTGCCCGTGTTGCCACCGGATGCATAGCGATACAAGGCCGCCGAGTAGATGCCCGACAAGGCGCTCTGGATCAAGCCGCCCACCAGCAGCAGTGCCACCGCACACACCACCACCAGCACCACCAGCACATTGCTGCCCAGCGCCACCGCGCCTGCCAGCAAACCAAACGCGCCAAGCACCAGCGCCATGTACAGCACAACAAAGAAGGTGCTCATGCCGGCCTGGCCAATCACGTTTTCACCCCAGGTGCGCTTGAGCAAAGAGGCACTGTCCTTGATCGACTCGATCGGTCCTTTGTCATGGGCCACCAGCACCGGCACCACCAGGAAGGTGGCGGTGGTCCAGCCCATCCCCAACAGGCCGACAATAATGCGGCCAAGGAAGCCAACTCGTTCTTGAATGGCGCGCAACACCACGCCCACGGTCGCGGCAATGACGGCATAGCCAAAAATGGCGCCCAGGCGGCTGTTGGCAACCTTCAGACCGTCCGACAAGGTCGGCACGCCGCCATCCATGCGGATCATGGCTGCGCCCACCAGGGCCACGTTGAAATAGAAAATCACGAAATACTGAACCACGTAGAACAGGAAGCCCGTCGAGTAAATCATCGCGTTGTTGCCGCGCACGTGATCAAAGGCGTGCAAGCCGAACATGGGCAGGGCAAAGCACAGGACCACCAGCAGCGATGCCAGCCCGGAAATCAAAGGGAAGACCAGCAACTGGCTATCCTGGCGCAGTACGGTGGCGCTGGCTTTGACGAGCTCAAAGCTGCGTTTCAAACGGTCGAACATGGTGTTCTCCTGAGGGGACAAGTGAGGAATCGGGCATGCGAACATGCCAACGATGCACAAAATATCACGTTCCCACAGGAAATGCGACGGTAAAATCACATCCTGCTCACCGCCCTACTTTGCCTGCTCCGCAATCCAGCCGTTGATGCGCGTCTCCAGCAAGCCCAGCGGCAAACTGCCCTCGGCCAGCACGGCATCGTGGAAGCGTGCCAGCTTGAACTTCGGTCCCAGCGCCTTGCTGGCGCGCTCGCGCAATTCGGCAATTTTCAGCGCCCCCACCTTGTAGCCCAGCGCCTGGCCTGGCCAGGCCATGTAGCGTTCGGTGGCGTTGATGGCACTGTCCTTGGTGTCGCCGGCCTGCTCAACCAGATAGTCGACCGTTTGTTCGCGGCTCCAGCCCTTCGCATGCAGGCCGGTATCCACCACCAGGCGCGCGGCGCGGCGCAAGTCCAGCATCAGGAAGCCGGCGTAGGCGTTGGGGTCGTCGTACAGGCCCATCTCCTTGCCAAGCGACTCGGCATACAGCGCCCAGCCCTCGATGTAGGCGTTGTTGCCGCCGAATTTGCGGAACTTGGGCACCGCCAGTGCCTGCTGCTGGGACAGCTGGAAATGGTGGCCCGGATTGCCTTCGTGCAGGAACAAGGCCGTCATCTTGGTGCTGGCGTACGCGGCCGGGTCGGGGATCACGGCCCAGAACATGCCCGGGCGCGAACCGTCGGCAGCTGCGCCAGTGTAATGGTCGGAGGCGGTGTCGCGCGACAAGGCCGGCTCCGCGCGAATCTCGAGCGGCGCTTTGGGCAGGGTGGCAAACAGCTGGGCCAGCTTGGGCTGGATGCGCGCATTCAAATCGCGATATGCCTGCAGCACCGCTTCATCGCTCTTGAACGGACGGTATTTGGGCTGCTCGGCCAGCCAGCGCGGCAAGCCGGCCGGGCTGCCGGTGTAGCCCAGCTTGGGGCCGAGCTTGGCCAGTTCGGCATGGATGCGCGCCACTTCGGCCAGGCCGATGCGGTGAATCTCGTCCGGTGTCAGATTGCTGGTTGTTTGCACTGCCACCCAGTTCTGGTACCAGGCGGCGCCGTCCGGCAGCGCGCCCCAGCCAGCGCTCTCGCGCGCTGCGGGCAGATAATCGTTTTCCAAAAACACGGCCAGCTTGCGCAGCGAGGGCAGCACCTTGTCGCGCACGGCATTGGCGTAGGCGCCCTTCAGGCGCGCCTTCTCGCCCGCGCTGAAACTGGCGGGCAGATTGCTGATCGGGGTATAAAAATCGCTTTTCGCGAGCGGTGCCGCGGCCAGCGCCTTGATTTGCGGCAGCAGTCCCGTCACCAGGGCCTTGGGCAGCACGATCTTGTCGCGCATGCCCACCCGCATGTTGGCAATGGCCGCGTCGATCCACTGCGGCATGGCCTCGACCCGTTTCAGGTAAGCCTGATACTGTGCCACCGTGGTCAAGGGCTGCGAACTTTGGCCGCTGCCGAAGTTGGCCAGCACCACGGGCAGGCTGTCCATGTGCGACATGGGCATCAGGTAATCCTTGAACGGCTCCATGCGCAGCTGGGCCGCCAGTTCGAAGGCAAGAATATCGAAGGTAGTGATGTCGGCTGGCGCCAGTTTGCTGCGGTCGATGCGCGTGAGCGCTTCGTGGGTGTCGTGCAGCATGGCAAACTGGCGCGCGCGCACGGCCGGCATGAGCGTCATGGGCAGCAAATCGTCAAAGCGGTTGTCGCCCGAGAAGGTGGCATTGAGCGGCTCGAAGCGCGCCTGGGCGTCGTAGTACTTCTCGGCCAGGGCCGCCAGCTGCTGGGCCGCGCTCTCGCTGTGCACGGCGTCGGCGGCATGCGCCAACGGTGCCATGCCCATCAAGCCAGCGCCCGCCAGTGCTGCTGCCAATACCACTGCCTTGAACATTGCCATCGCTATTCCTCTGCACTCGGTTGTTGCGGTTTGAAGAACGCGACCACGTCTGCTTCCAGACGGGTGCGCTTGAATGAAGGCAGGCTTTGCCACACACGCTTGCCGTACGACTTGCTGATCAGGCGCGGGTCGCAAATCATCAGCACGCCGCGATCGGTTTCGTCGCGGATCAGGCGCCCGGCGCCCTGCTTGAGGTTGATGATCGCTTCCGGCAGCGTGTGGTGCATGAAGCCGTTCATGCCCTGCTTTTCCATCACGTCAATGCGGGCCGCCAGCACCGGATCGTCGGGCGGCGCGAACGGCAGCTTGTCGATGATGACCAGCGAGAGCGCGTCGCCGCGCACGTCCACGCCTTCCCAGAAACTCTGGCTGCCCACCAGCACCCCGTTGCCGGCATTGCGGAAAGAGTCGAGCAATTCGGTGCGGCCGCGCTCGCCCTGCACAAACAGGGGGAAGTTCAGACCGCGATTGGCAAACTCGTCGCGCAGGCGTTCCGACACCTGCTTGACCGCGCGAATGGTGGTGCACAAAAAGAATGTGCGCCCGCCAGCCGCCTCGATGACCGGCAGCGCGGCGTCGATCACGGCATCGGTGTAGCCGAAGGAATTCGGTTCCGGCAAGCCGTTGGGCACATACAGCAAGCCCTGCTGCTCGTAGTTGAAGGGACTGGGCCAGGTTTGCGCCGGTTCGCCCGTCAGCCCCATTTGATTGGAAAAATGCTTGAAGTCGTTTTTGACAGCCAGCGTGGCCGAGGTAAAGATCCAGCTGCGCGGCGTGCCTTCACGCTGATTGGTGAAGATGGGCGCAATCGACAGCGGTGTCTTGTGCAAATGCAGGGAGGAAGAGAAAGCTTCGACCCACAGCACGGCCTGGTCGCCCTCGACCATTTTGCCTTTGCCGTCCGGCTTCCAGCCATCAAGCCCTGCCGCCAGTTCGACCGCGCGCACGCGCACTTGTTCCAGCGTTTCAGCGCGAGCCGCGTTTTCTTCCAGCACATCGATCATCTCGGCCAGCTTTTGCTTGAGGTTTTCAAGCGCCGGGAAAAAATCGGACGACGGCATGATCTGCGCCAGCGACAAACGCATGATGTCTTGCGGGAAGGTCAGGCGCAGGTCGCGCGCTGCCTTCTCCACCACGGTGACGGTCTTGGCCCAGTCGGGCCCGCCGCGCGCGTGCGCCAGGCCTTCGGCCAGCACGTCGCGGCACAGCTCCAGAATTTGCGAGGTCGACACGGTCTGGCCAAAGAACAGGGTGGCGGTGTCGGGCAGCTGGTGCGCTTCGTCGAAGATGATGGTATTGGCTGACGGCAGCAGCTCGGCCACGCCGGTGTCTTTCAGCGCCACGTCGGCAAAGAACAGGTGGTGATTGACCACCACCACATCGGCCTGCTGCGCTTCGCGGCGCGCCTTCATGACAAAGCAATCCTGGTAGTACTGGCACTCGGTGCCCATGCAGGTATCGCGGGTGGAGGTCACCAGGTTCCAGATCTGCGCGTTTTCCGGTACCTTGGCCAGCTCGGCCTTGTCCCCGGAAGTGGTCATTTTGATGAAGCGCGAGATTTCACGCAGGTTGCCCACGTCGTCGCGCGAGGTCATGCGGCCGTTCTGCAAGGTCCGTTCAAGGTGGTAATGACAGACATAATTGGAGCGTCCCTTGAGCAGGGCTACCGAGACGGGGGCGCGCAAGGCAGCGCGCACCGTCGGAATGTCGCGCAGAAACAACTGATCTTGCAGATTTTTGGTACCGGTCGACACGATGGTTTTACCGCCCCACAGCAAGGCCGGGACGAGATAAGCAAAGGTCTTGCCCGTGCCCGTGCCGGCTTCGGCAATCAAAGTGGTCTGGTCGGCAATGGCCTGGGCAATCGCCTTGGCCATTTCGGTTTGCGAGCGGCGCGGACTGAAACTGCCCACGGCAGGCGCGAGTGGACCGCCCGCACTGAACAGGCGGTCGATCTCGGCATCGTGTTTGCCGGCGGGCGCGCCATCGCGCTCGGCCTCGGGTGGGGCGTCGGTGCGGGCCAGGGGCGCGCTGTTTGAATCGGTCAAGGTGGCGTTTCAGTGATGCGAAGACGGATCAGGCCGGGACGTCCGGCACCAATTGCATTTTCAACAAGGTGATATGGTCTTTCAGCTGCAACTTGCGCTTTTTAAGGCGGCGCAACTGTAACTGGTCGTGGTGCCCGTCCAGGATTAACATGTCTATGACCGCATCCAGGTCGCGATGTTCCACATCGAGCTCAATCAGGCGGCGCTGGATTTCTTGGACATCAGTCATGGTGTTGAGGTTCCCAGCAGGTATATTTCAAGTTTGGCATTGGTGCGGGCTCGGAAGCGCATTACAATCGGTAACAATTCGTGTCGCTTAGTAAATAGTCTCCACTTGCAACATTTGGCCTTCCCGGTGCATAGTTTAATATACGCCGACGTTGCCGCCAATATAGATTGATGGCTAGAGAAAAAAGCAATATGGTAACGCAGCCGGGACACATCACAAGTTTATGACTCCATACAAGCTAGAAGCGGGGACTGCGCAGCACATCGGCAGCCGTCCGCAACAAAACGATCGTACTGCCCTGTTCACCGGCGCGCGCGCGCCCGGCTTCGTGCTGGCCGTGCTGGCCGACGGTTTGCTGGGCGGCTCTGCCGCGTCCGAACAGGTGCTGCACACAGCGAAACAAGTATTTGATGAATTCAAGCCGGGCGATAACCCGAGCAATGAACGTCTGGGCGATCTGCTGCGCGAAATCGTGCACGAGACCCACATGATCATCAAGATGAACTCGTTCACCACCAAGATCGAAGCCCATTGCAGCTTTGTCGGCCTGATCATCACACCCGATGGGCGTGCCGTCTGGGGCCATGTGGGCGATTCGCGCCTGTACCACTTCGTCAAGTCCGAGTGCGTGCTGCGCACCAATGACACGGCCTATATCGACCACCTGGTGGCAACCGACAAGCTGCCGCTGGAAGCGGCCAAGAATCACCGCCATTCGAAGCTGCTGCTCAATGTACTGGGCAATAGCCGCAAGGAACCGTTCACTACCGTTGGCGTGCACGAGAACGTCGTTGCCGGCGACAGCTTCCTGCTCTGCACGGACGGCCTGTGGCATTTCTTCACCGACCGGGAACTGGGCGCAGTCACCAGCAAGGCAACCCCACGCACGGCCTCGGAAATGTTGATCAACAAGGCCAATGAGCGCGCGCAGGGCAAGGGCGACAATTGCACCATGGCGATCATCAAGTTCGTCAAGCTGCCCAAGGAAGAAAAGAACTACACCGTCGAAAAGATGCGCCGGGCTGTCTAAACAGCATAGCGACAAATGAAAACGCCGCATTCGTGAAAGCGAATGCGGCGTTTTTTATGTTGGCCCCAAAACATCGTCCTCGCGAAGGTGCCGGCGCATGCGCCGGCCCCATGCCACGCTAAACGACTTCGGGGACATGGAATAGGTCCCCGCCTCCGCGAGGACGAAGTTATTTGGACGGGTCGGCGGCGCGGGCAGCTTTTTCTGCCTTCTCCGCCTTTTTCTTGGCCACTTTCAATTGCCGCTGCGCCGATTCCAGCTTGCGCTGCTCGAACGCCTGCGCATTCGCTGCGCGTTTGGGCGCATCAGCCTGCTCGCGCGCCGCGGTGCGCGCCAGCTTGGCATCGTGCGCCGCCTTGCGTTCGGCCAGCGACGCACGTGGCGCCACCGGCTTGCGCACGGGCGCAGCCTTGGGTGCCTCCGGCGGCGCCGCTGCAGCGCGCGCCTCGCCCTCCTCGAACTCTTTGACCGCCAGCGCCACATCGCGGTCGCGCTGTTCGACGTTTGCCTGACGGCGGAAATGCTCGGCTTCGACCTCGATCGCACGTTGGTAAGCCAGCGCGCCGCGGCGTTTTTCCTTGGCTTCGTCCAGACAGCTATTGACGAAGAACTTTGCATAGCACACGCGCTCGCTGGCGCTGAACTCGGCCTCGATGGCAGCGCGGTCGACCTTGACCTTCTCAATCCGGGCCGTCGCTTCAGCCACCGAAGTGGATGGCGCCACGACCGGGGTGATGTTCGGGGGCAGGAGCACCGTGGTGCAGGCGCCCAGGCCTGCTGCGCACGCGGCCATTGCCATCCCGCGCAGCGTGCGCCGTACAAATCCTTGCTTCATTTTTCTTGTCCTTTAAAGCTGGTCAGGACAGCGATTCGGCCGCACTGCGCCGTTCCGCATCCATGTATTCACGCGATTGCATTTCAATGATACGCGAGACCGTG
This sequence comes from Massilia sp. CF038, assembly GCF_900129765.1. Classification (GTDB taxonomy): domain Bacteria; phylum Pseudomonadota; class Gammaproteobacteria; order Burkholderiales; family Burkholderiaceae_D; genus Telluria_A. The sequence continues at coordinate 980,033 of NZ_FQWU01000001.1, read as the reverse complement.
CGATGAAACTCGTTTGACAGCGTGCCCTGGGTGTACAGCTCTTCGGGCACCACTTCGGCCGACATCAGCAGCTTGACCTTGTGATCGTAAAAAACGTCGATCAGCCAGGTGAAGCGGCGTGCCTCGGACGACTGCGCCGCCGACATGGCGGGAATGCCGGACAGGATCACGGTATGGAAGCGGCTGGCCAGTTCCAGGTAGTCGTTCTGCGAACGCGGACCGCCGCACAGGGTGACGAAGTCGAACCAGATGATGCCGCCGGCGCGGCGCAGCGCATGGATCTCGCGGCCCTCGATGCGCACGTGCGGATCTTCGTCAGCCACCTCGGCGATTTTTGCGTAAGCGGTGCGCAGGGCCTGGTCGGCCGCCGCGCCCAGCGGGGTGTAGTAACTGTCCACCTGTTCCAGCGCGCGCTTGCGGTAATCGGTGCCGGCGTCGACGTTCAATACATCGAGCTTTTCCTTGATCAGCGCGATGGTCGGCAGCATGCGGTCGCGGTGCAGGCCGTCCGGGTACAGCAGGTCGGGGTCGTAATTGGACGTCATGACAAACGACACGCCGTTGTCGAACAGGGCTGACAGCAGGTTGTACAGGATCATGGCATCGGCGATGTCGGAGACGTGGAATTCGTCGAAGCAGATCAGGCGGTATTTTTTGGCGATGTTACGCGCCACGTCGTTGAGCGGATCCGCGATGCCCTTCATGTCATCGAGCTGGCGGTGCACATCGCGCATGAATTCGTGGAAGTGCACGCGGGTTTTGCGTACCACCGGCACCACGGAGTAAAAGCTGTCCATCAAGAACGACTTACCGCGGCCCACACCACCCCACAGGTACACGCCACGCGGTACGTCGGGCCGGTTGATCAGGCGCTTGAAGGTTGATGAACGTTTGCCGCGATAGTCTACCCAATCCTCGTAGAAGCGCTGCAGCCGGTCGACGGCGCGTTGCTGGGCCGGATCGGACTGATAGCCGCGCTGGGCAAGGGAATGCTGGTAGTACTCTTGGACGTTCATTGAGGCGCTTCTAGAAACTGCAGAGGATAAAAAGGGACATCTTAAAACCACATCGCCCTCGCGAAGGCGGGGGCCCATGCCACGTCCCCGAATTCGGTAACATGGTATGGCCCCCCGCCTCCGCGAGGGCGACGGTGGTTTAGAAATTCAGCGAACGCTTGTCAATGGCGAGCGCGGCTTCCTTGGTCGCTTCCGACAGCGATGGGTGCGCGTGGCAGATACGCGCGATGTCTTCGGACGAAGCACGGAACTCCATCGCCACCACGGCTTCCGAAATCAGCTCGGACGCCATCGGGCCAACAATGTGCACGCCCAGGATTTCATCGGTCGTAGCATCGGCCAGGAACTTGACCATGCCCGACGTGTCGCCCAGCGCGCGCGCACGGCCATTGGCCATGAACGGGAAGGTGCCAGCCTTGTACGCCACACCGGCCGCTTTGAGTTGCTGCTCGGTCTGACCGACCCACGCGATTTCCGGCGAGGTGTAGATCACCCAGGGAATCGTGTTGAAGTTGGTGTGACCATGCTGACCGGCGATGCGCTCGGCCACGGCAACACCCTCTTCTTCTGCTTTGTGCGCCAGCATCGGACCACGCACCACGTCGCCCACCGCCCATACGCCTGGCAGGTTGGTCTTGCAGTCGTCATCCACGGCGATGAAGCCGCGCTCATCCAGCTTCAGGCCCACCGCGTCGGCATTCAGGCCATTGGTGTTTGGCACGCGGCCGATCGAGATGATCAGCTTGTCGAATACGGCTTTCTGGGCCGCGCCGGTCGAATCCGCGTATTCCACGGTCACGTCGTTCTTGCCGGCGCTGACCTTGCTGATCTTGACGCCCAGGTTGATGTTCAAACCCTGCTTGGTAAACAGCTTGTGCGCTTCCTTGGCGATTTGCTCGTCAACTGCGCCCAGGAAGGTCGGCAGACCTTCCAGCACGGTCACTTCAGCGCCCAGACGGCGCCACACGCTGCCCATTTCCAGACCGATCACGCCGGCGCCAATCACGCCCAGCTTGGCCGGTACCGCATCGATGGCCAGTGCGCCGGTGTTCGACAAAATCAGTTTTTCATCGAACGGTGCACCTGGCAGTTCGCGCGCATTCGAGCCGGTGGCCACGATCACGTGCTTGGCCTGCAGCGATTCGGCATTGGCGCCGGTCACGCTGACGGTGTAGCCACCATCGGCTGCGCCGGCAAACGCGCCGCGGCCGTGGAAGAAAGTGACCTTGTTTTTCTTGAACAGGTACAGGATGCCATCGTTGTTCTGCTTGACGACAGTCTCTTTGCGCTTGAGCATTTGCGGCAGGTTCAGCGACAGACCGGCGACATCGATGCCGTGTTCCTTGAAGGCGTGACCGGCGTGCTCGAAGTGCTCCGACGATTGCAGCAGCGCTTTCGATGGGATGCAGCCAACGTTGGTGCAAGTGCCGCCTGGGGCAGGACCGCCCTTGGCATTGGCCCATTCATCGATACAGGCAACCGAAAAGCCCAGCTGCGCTGCGCGGATGGCGGCGATGTAGCCGCCAGGACCGGCGCCGATGACGACGACGTCGAATTGTTTAGAAGTGCTCATTTACGTAATCCTTTTATTCTTCTGGTACGAATATCCACATCAGCAGATAGATCAGGAAACCGAATCCGGCGAAGATGGTGCACAGCGCGAAAACCAGGCGCCATACCCACGATTCCACACCCGAGACCTTGCCCAGCCCACCGCACACGCCGCCCAGCCAGCGGTCGCCGCGCGCACGGCGCAGGCGCGACACTTCGTTGACAAAGTCGTCGGTGGCGTTGCCGCTCGAGGCGGCGCTCTGCCCCGGCTTGTTCAGGTTGACGGAGGCGTTCAGCAGCTTGGCCTTGGCCTGTTCGAATTCGGCTGCGGAGAGCGCGCCGGCTTGATGCAGTTCGTGCAAACGCTTGATTTCATCGGAGATATTCACGGTGCTTCAACCTCACTAAAAATGATCAGCATGGCACGCGCTGCCGCCAGCGCGTTCCTTCTTCTTACAGGTCCAGCAGCAGACGCGATGGATCTTCCAGCGTTTCCTTCATGGTGACCAGACCCAGGACGGCTTCGCGGCCGTCGATGATGCGGTGGTCATACGACATGGCCAGGTAGTTCATCGGACGCACCACGATCTGGCCGTTTTCGACGACAGCGCGGTCTTTGGTAGCGTGCACGCCCAGAATGGCCGACTGTGGCGGGTTGATGATCGGGGTCGACAGCATGGAGCCGAAGGTGCCGCCGTTCGAGATCGAGAAGGTACCGCCGGTCAGGTCTTCCAGGGTCAGCTTGCCTTCCTTGGCCTTGGCGCCGAATTCACCGATTTTCTTCTCGATTTCAGCGATCGACATCTGGTCGGCATTGCGCAGAATTGGCACCACCAGGCCGCGTGGCGAACCGACCGCGATACCGATGTCGAAGTAACCGTGGTAGACGATGTCGTTGCCATCGACCGAAGCGTTGATGATCGGGTACTTCTTCAGGGCTGCCACAGCGGCCTTGACGAAGAAGGACATGAAGCCCAGCTTGACGCCGTGCTCTTTCTCGAACTTGTCCTTGTACTTGTTGCGCAGGTCGATCACCGGCTGCATGTTCACTTCATTGAACGTGGTCAGGATCGCGTTGGTCGACTGCGACTGCACCAGACGCTCGGCGATACGGGCGCGCAGGCGGCTCATTGGCACGCGCTCTTCCGGACGGTCACCCAGGTTCACGCTAGGCGCGGCAACCTGCTGCAGCGCAGGCTTGGCAGCGGCTGGCGCCAGCGGTGCTGGTGCGGCAGGCTTGACGGAACCGGCTGCAACCGCGCCCAGGACGTCGCCCTTGGTCACGCGGCCATCTTTGCCGGTGCCCGACACGTCAGCGGTGGTCATGTTGTTATCGGCCAGGATCTTGGCGGCGGCCGGCATGGCCACGTCGCCCTTGTTGCCACCCGCTGCTGCGGCTGGCGCGGCCGGTGCTGCCTGCACAGGTGCTGCTACTACAGCCACCGGGCTCGCTTGTGCCGATGCTTCGGTATCGATGATGGCGATCACTTCGCCGGCGACTACGGTGCTGCCGTCGCCCTTGACGATCTGAGTGATCACGCCGGCGGCAGGCGCTGGCAGTTCGAGCACGACCTTGTCGGTCTCGATGTCGATCATGTTTTCGTCGCGGCTCACTTGCTGGCCGACTTTTTTATGCCATGCCAGCAGGGTCGCTTCTGCAACCGATTCCGACAGTACTGGGACTTTAACTTCGATTTGTGCCATGAAAAACTCCGTATCTTGTTTTTAGTGGCGCCCCGCTTGTGGCAGGGCGCATTCTCTAATGTCTTATTTGGTCAGAATGAAACCCTTGAGTTTCGCGAATGCGGTTTCCAGCAGTTCCTTCTGCTGCGCATTGTGCTTGTCGCTGTAACCGACGGCCGGCGAGGCCGATGCAGGACGGCCTGCATACGCCAGACGCTGACCCGATTCCAGGCTCTCAAAGATGTTGTGCTGAATCTGGAACCATGGCCCCTGATTCTGCGGTTCATCCTGGCACCATACCAGCTCGGTCGCATTCGGGAACTTCTTCAGTTCGGCCGCAAACGACTTGTGCGGGAATGGATAGAGCTGTTCGATACGGATGATGGCCACGTCGGTGGTACCGCGGGTTTTGCGGCTGTTCACCAGATCGTAGTAGACCTTGCCCGAGCAAGCGATCACGCGCTTGACCTTGGAGGCGACGATCTTCTCGTCGGTCTCGCCGATCACGGTCTGGAACGCGCCCTTGGCCAGTTCCGACAATGGCGACGAAGCGTCCTTGTTACGCAGCAGCGACTTCGGCGTCATGATGACGAGCGGCTTGCGGAACTGGCGCACCATCTGGCGACGCAGCAGGTGGAAGATCTGCGCACCGGTGGTTGGCTGCACCACTTGCATGTTGTTGTCTGCGCACAGCTGCAGGAAACGCTCAGGACGGGCAGACGAGTGCTCCGGACCCTGGCCTTCGTAACCGTGCGGCAGCATCATGACCAGGCCCGAAGCGCGGCCCCACTTCACTTCGCCCGAGGCGATGAACTGGTCGATCACCACTTGCGCGCCGTTGGCGAAGTCGCCGAACTGGGCTTCCCAGATGGTCAGGGTGTTCGGTTCCGCGGTCGAGTAGCCGTATTCGAAGGCCAGTACGGCTTCTTCGGACAGCACCGAGTCGATCACGGTGAACGGTGCCTGGCCTTCGGACACATTGCACAGCGGGACATAGGTCCCTGCATCCCAGCGTTCGCGGTTCTGATCGTGCAGCACGGCGTGGCGGTGGGTGAAGGTGCCGCGGCCGGCATCCTGGCCCGACAGGCGGATGGCGTAGCCGGAAGCGACCAGCGAGGCGTAAGCCAGATGCTCGCCCATGCCCCAGTCCAGGTTCATTTCGCCGCGGCCCATGGCAGCACGGTCAGCCAGGACCTTCTCGACCAGCGAGTGGACCTTGAAGTCTTCCGGCACGGTGGTCACGCGGGTGGCCAGGCGTTTCAGTTCGGTCAGCGGCACGGCGGTGTCGGCCGAATCGGTCCACTTCTTGTTCAGGAACGGCAGCCAGTCGACCGCGTACTTGTTCTTGAAGTTGGAGATGACCGGATCGATCGTGTGCTTGCCGGCGTCCATGGCGTCGCGGTAGGCCGACACCATCTTGTCGCCGCCGTCGGCTGGCAGGGTGCCCTGGGCGATCAGCTTGTCCGCATACAGCTTGCGGGTGCCTGGATGCTGGCCGATTTTCTTGTACATCAGCGGCTGGGTCAGCGCTGGCGTGTCTTGTTCGTTGTGACCAAGCTTGCGGTAGCAGATGATGTCAACCACAACATCCTTCTGGAACTGCACGCGGTAATCCATGGCGATCTGGGTCGCCAGCACCACGGCTTCAGGGTCGTCGCCGTTCACGTGCAGGACCGGCGCTTCGATCATCTTGACCACGTCCGAGCAGTACAGCGTCGAACGGGCGTCGCGCGGGTCGGAGGTGGTGAAACCGATCTGGTTGTTGATCACGATGTGGACCGTGCCGCCCGTGCCGTAGCCACGGGTCTGCGCCAGATTCAGCGTTTCCATGACCACGCCCTGGCCGGCAAATGCGGCGTCACCGTGGACCAGGATTGGCAGCACTTGGGCGCCATCCTTGTCGCCGCGGCGTTCCATGCGCGCTTTGACCGAACCTTCAACCACCGGGTTGACGATCTCAAGGTGCGATGGGTTGAAGGCCAGCGACAGGTGCACCGGACCGCCGGCAGTCGAGATATCGCTCGAGAAACCCTGGTGGTACTTGACGTCGCCCGATGGCAGATCGTCGCCATGCTTGCCTTCGAATTCTTCGAACAGTTCCTGCGGCGACTTGCCCAGGGTGTTGACCAGCACGTTCAAGCGGCCGCGGTGGGCCATGCCGATCACGATTTCCTGCACGCCCTTTTCACCGGCGCGCTGGATGGTTTCGTCAATCGCCGCGATGAAGGATTCGGAGCCTTCCAGCGAGAAGCGCTTGGCGCCAACGTACTTGGTGTGCAGATAGCGTTCCAGGCCTTCGGCCGCGGTCAGGCGCTCGAGGATGTGGGCTTTTTTCTCGGCCGTGAACGACGGGGTCGAGCGGATTGCTTCGAGTTTTTCTTGCAGCCAGCGCTTTTCCGCCGGATCGCCGATGTACATGAACTCGGCGCCGATCGAACGGCAGTAAGTATCGCGCAGCATGTTGAGCAAGTCGCGCAGGGACGCGGTCTCTTGCCCGAAATAGGTATTGCTGATGTTGAACACGATATCCATGTCGGCATCGGTGAAGCCGTAGAACGATGGATCGAGTTCAGGAATCGTTGGGCGTTCCTGGCGCTGCAGCGGGTCCAGATTGGCCCACTGCGAACCGAGGTAGCGGTAAGCGGCGATCAGCTGGGTGACGGCGACGCGCTTGCGGCCCATGTCCGGGTCGGTGGACGCGGTGACCACGCGGATCGGGCCCTGCTTGGCACGCTCGGCGAACGAAGCGATGACGGACGAATGCACGACGTCGGGCTTGCTGGAGCCATCGACAGCGGGGACATTCTGCATGGAATCGAAGTAGGCGCGCCAGTTGTCGGGCACAGAACCTGGATTGTCCAGGTAGGCTTCATACAACTCTTCTACGTACGGCGCGTTACCGCCGAACAAATAGGAGTTGGCGGTGTATTGTTGCATCATCTTGCTCACCTTTCTTCGCGCTTCGCGAGTTTGGCGGGTTAATCTAACCTTCCGCGACACGGCCTGACCGGTTAGCGGATTGCACATCAAGTTGTGGGGAAGGACTTGTACTGCTCACTAAATCCCGACACTGAGCGGGAAAATAGCACGCGCCATTGTATCCCAACTTTCCACGTGGTGAAAAAAGACTGTGGCAAAAAATTTGCCCAATAGATACAAAATGTAACGTACCAAATTGCCAAGGAAGGGAAAACACCTTTCCTTTAAAACAACATCGCCCTCGCGAAGGCGGGGGCCCATCCCATGTTACCGAATCCGGACGCATGGAATAGGCCCCCGCCTACGCGAGGGCGATGTGGGGTGACGCTAATTAAAACGCGATATTGGCCGTCAGCTGCGCCGAACGCGGCGCACCAGTATTAATGCGCGAGCCGCCGTTGTTCAGCGAAGCCACGTAGAACTTGTCAAACAAGTTATACACGTTCAGCTGCAAGGACACGTTCCGGGCCACCTTGTAGCTCATCATCGCATCGACCACCGCATACGACGGGATCTCAGGCACACCGTTCGACGGTGCTGCATTCGGCGCCACAACCCGTTTTTGCTCCGAGGTATAACGCACGCCGCCACCGAAGGTAAAGGCATCATTCAGCTTATAAGTCGACCACAAGGTCGCGCTCAGGTCAGGCGACCAGCGGGTGGCCGAATCGGCTGGATTGCTTGGATTGCCTTCCAAAATAGTCGCATCCATCGTAGCCACGCCGGCAATAATGTTCCAATCGCGCGTAATCTGCCCCACCACGCCCAGTTCCACACCTTCCACGCGGCGCTTGCCCAGCTGCGAGTACTGATGGGTGACCGGGTCTTCCAGCGTGAACTCGTTGGTGTTGTCAGTACGGTACACAGCAGCCGTCACTGCCAGCTTCTTCTGAATCAGATCCCACTTGGTGCCGAACTCGATATTGGTGGTCTTGGACGGGTCCATGGCCGGGCCATTGACATTACCGGCAGTCGACACCAGCGAGAAATTGGCGCCGCCGGGCGGGGTTTGCGAGGTGGCGTACGACAGGTAGATGCTGCCATCCTGGGTTGGCTTGTACAGCGCGCCCGCTTTCCAGCTGGTCAAGTTGCCCGATTTTTCCAGGTGGCTGCCCAGCAGCGTGCCCACTGGCAGCGTTGGGTTCGCCGTGGCCGTCGACAGGCTGGCTGCGCTGGTTTCAGTGTTGTAGTGCTCGGTGCGCACGCCACCATTGATCTGCCACTGGTCATTCAATTTGATCGTGTCGAAGGCGTACAGCGCGGCGGTAGTCGTCGAGCCCTTGGTGTACACGCCGTTCAGCACCGGATTGTAATTACCCGGCACAGCCAGGCTGACCGGGCTGTACAGATTGGCGTTGACCGCATCACCCAAGCCAACCCGGGTCAGCGACAGCTGCTCTTCGGACAGCAATTCCACGCCCGTCGACAGGGTGTGGGTCAGGCCGCCGGTGGCGAACTCGGTCACGATGTTGGTGGTGTTGGCGAGAATTTTATTGTCCTGCAACACGCTCTGACGGGTGCGCGCCACTTGCCAAGTGGCTGGATTGCCCAGCAGGACAGCCGGGGCCGTGGCGGTGGCCGGGGTGGTGGCGGCAGTAATGCCGTTCACGCCAGTCAAAATGCGGTCGATCTTGGTCTTGCCGTAGCGGCTGGTGTTGGTGAGCTTGGACTTGGCGCCCAGTTCGTGCTCAATCTTCACGGTCAGCATGTCAGCGTCGACCTTCTCGAAGTCGCTGTCGTAGCCATAGTAGTTCTCGTTGTCCACGCGCCCGGCGCTGCGCAGCGCGCTGGCAACAGCCGCGTTGGTGTTGGTGCTGTTGTAACCCATGATGCCGATAGCCGGGATCGCGCCGTCCGGCATGCCATCCTGACGGATGTGCTGCGAGTACAGGAATACCTTGGTCGGGCCGCCCAGGCCAAAGGCCAGCGATGGCGCAATGCCCACGGTTTTCTTTTCAATGACCTTGCGGCCCATTTGCCCGCCGTCCTGGGCGATGGCATTGATGCGGAAAGCGCTGCTGTCGCTCAACTTGCGATTCAGGTCGGCCGTCACGCGGGCTTTCTCGCCGCTGTCGTAAGCGATGGTACCGCTGGCAGCATCTTCCAGCGATGGCAATTTGGACGCCAGGTTGATGTAGCCGGAAGCCGCGCCGCGGCCCACGTCGGTGCCGGCCGGGCCCTTCGACACTTCGATCTGCTCGATATTGAATACGTCACGGGTGACCGCGCCCAGGTCACGGATGCCATCGATGAAAACCGAAGACTGGGTCGAAAAGCCGCGCATCTGGAACGTGTCGCCAGCGCTGGTGTTGCCGTTTTCGCCCAGCTGCAAGGTGATGCCCGGGGTGTTGCGCAAGGCATCCACCAGGGAACCAGCGCCCTGCTCCTGAATGACTTCCTTCTTGATGACGGTAATGGTCTGGGTGGTGTCGACCAGCGGCTGGGTCAACTTTGGCGAGGACACCTTGTCCGCCTTGTAAGGCGCATCCGCAGTGGCGGTCACGTGCAGTTCCTGCAGCGTCGCTTCTTTTGGCTCGGTGCTTTGCGCGTGAGCGGCAATTGGCGAACCCAGGGCGGCCAGCGCGATCAGAGATTGGGGCAACAAGGGGTGGCGTGCCGATGCGTGCTTGCGATTGCGAATGTAAGACAAAGAGTTCTCCCAGCGGGTTGAAGGTCATGGTTGGCTTGCTGACATGAACACCACAGCTGGCTGGCCCCTAATTTGGAATGCGAATGATAATGGTTCTCATTCATAAATGCAAGATACATAGCAGATACTTTTCTTTACTTTTCTATTTGCAATAAGGTTTGACGCAGTAAATGATAATCGTTATCATTTGCATTCCTCATGCATATTGAAAGCGCCAATGCCGCCGCAGCCAACGCCCGTTCCCAACGCCAGCCGTGCCGTGTGGCTCAAGAATTTGCACCGTTGGCACTGGATCAGCGCGGCGCTCAGTCTGACCGGCATGCTGCTGTTTGCCATTACCGGTTTCACCCTCAATCACGCCACCCAGATCGAAGCCAAACCGAGTGTTGTCAAGCGCACGGCCACCCTGCCCGCTCCGCTGCAGACGGTGCTGCGCACCGAAGGCGAACGCCTTTCCGGCAAGCGCGCTCCCTTGCCAGCCGCGCTGGCCGACTGGGCCCGCACCAGCTTTGACATCAACGTGGCCGGCATGGAAGCAGAATGGGAAGAAGACGAAGCCTACGTGCCCATGGCGCGCCCGGGTGGCGACGCCTGGCTGCGCATTGCCGCCGACGGCGCGGCCGAATACGAAAAGACCGACCGCGGCATGGTGTCGTGGCTGAACGACTTGCACAAAGGCCGTAACACCGGCGCGGTCTGGAGCTGGTTCATCGACATTTTTGCGATCGCCTGCATGGTGTTTGCGATCACCGGATTCTTGATCATGAAACTACACGCGGCCAACCGGCCGTCCACCTGGCCTGTGATCGGCTTCGGCATGCTGGTGCCGATCCTGCTCGCGCTTTTATTTACCCACTAAGCAGACACACATGAAACTACACCACACCCTGGCGCTGACGCTGCCAATGCTGAGCAGCTGGGCAGTCGCCGCCGACATGTCCGTCAAGTTCGAAATCCCGCAGCTGAACGTGGCCGAATACCACCGTCCTTACGTGGCCATGTGGCTGGAAAAAGGCGACAACGCCTTCGTCACCAATCTGGCGGTGCTGTACGACGTCAAGAAGAAAGACAATGCAGGCACCAAGTGGGTCAAGGATCTGCGCACCTGGTGGCGCAAGAGCGGGCGTGATGTGAACCTGCCGATGGATGGCGTCTCGGGCGCCACCCGCACTGCTGGCGAACAGAAAATCAGCTTTGGTCCGGCCCGTACCGGCTTTGACAAGCTGCCCGCTGGCGACTACCAGCTGGTGATCGAAGCGGCGCGTGAAGCGGGCGGGCGCGAACTGGTGCGCGTGCCATTCAAGCTGCCGCTCAAAGCAGCGCAGACGGCCAGCGCCAGCGGCAAGGAAGAAATCGGTGCGGTATCCCTTCAAATCACTCCATAAGGCTGGCCATGAAAAAGCTCACTAAAACCGTGCTGGCCATTGCGCTGGCCACCGTCACCCTGCAAGCGAGCGCGCACCGCGGCTGGCTGTACCCGCAAACGACCAACGTCGAAGCCAAAGAAGCCTGGGTTACCATCGACGGCGCCATCTCCGAAGGCCTGTTCGACGTCGACCACGTCGCGCTCAAGCTGGACGGCGCTACCGTGACCGGGCCCGATGGCGTGACCGCGCCGATTCCAACGCCGGTGCAAGGCAAGCAGCGCAGCACGTTCGACCTGAAGCTGGCGCAGGATGGCACCTACAAAATCGCGCTGGTCACCCAGGCCGTCATGGGCAGCTACAAAGACAAGGCCAGCGGCGAGACCAAACGCTTCCGCGGCAGTGAAGAATCGTTCGCCAAAGACGTGCCGGCTGACGCGCAGGACCTGAAAACGGTGCGCACCCACGCACGCCTGGAGACCTTCGTCAGCGCCAACAAGCAAAGTACCGGTGCCCTCAAGCCGTCCGGCGTGGGCCTGGAACTGGTGCCAGTGACCCATCCGACCGACCTGCGCGCGGGCGAAACGGCAAAATGGCGCTTCCAGCTTGACGGTAAAGCGCTGCCGCAGTTTGCGTTCAGCCTGACGCCAGGGGGCGTACGCTATCGCGGCGTGCTGGGCGAACAGCGTCTGACGACCGACGCCAACGGCGAAATCTCGCTCAAGCTGCCGGCAGCGGGCATGTACTGGCTCAACGCCGCGTACCCGGTCGCCACCGGAAAAGGCATGCCGCCCGCCGACGGCCCGTCGAACACGCGCCGTTACAGCTACGCTGCCACGCTCGAAATCCTGCCGGAATAAGCCCTGCCAATGCGCCGCGTTCTGGTTCCACTGACCGTCTCTTCGGGTTTGCCCGCGGCAGGCAGCGAAGTGCGCCAGATCGGCGGGACCAGCATGGGCACCACATGGTCAGCGCGCGTGGTTCTGGAGCCTGGCGCCAGCCGCGAAGCACTGGCCGGCGAACTGCAACACCAGCTCGACCAGGTGGTGGCAGAAATGAGTCACTGGGAACCTGATTCAAACCTGAGCCGCTATAACAGTGCGTCTGCAGGCAGCTGGCACACCATGCCGCAAGCCTTCTGCGATGTCGTCAGCTACGCGCTGGAAGTGGCTCGCATCAGCGGCGGCGCCTACGATCCCTGTGCGGGAGCCTTGGTCAATCGCTGGGGCTTCGGCGCGCGCAAGCGCTACGACGGCCCCGATTTTTACGCCCCCGCCGATGCTGACTTGAAAGCGATCCTGGCACGCAGCGACCGCGAACGCGTCCAGTTCGACGCCCGCGAACGCCGCATTTTGCAGCCGGGCGGCGTGCAGCTTGATCTGTCTTCGGTGGCCAAGGGACATGCCGTGGACCGTCTGGCGCAGCACCTGGAAACGAGCGGGATTGACCATTATCTGGTCGAGGCAGGGGGCGAACTGCGCGGCGCAGGCATGAAACCCGATGGTCAGCCGTGGTGGGTCACACTCGAAGCCGTGCCCGGCGAAAGCGCCAATGACGCCGTCGTGGTGGCCTTGCACGGACTGGCCGTTGCCACCTCAGGCGACTACCGGCGCTTCTATCAGCATCAAGGCGAGCGCGCCTCCCATACGCTGGACCCGCGCAGCGGCTACCCGATTGACAACGGTGTGGCGTCGGTCACGGTACTGCACCGGGAGTGCATGGCCGCCGACGCGCTGTCGACCGCGCTGACCGTACTCGGCCCTGATGAAGGCATGCGCCTCGCGCAGGCCCAAGGTCTGGCAGCCCGCTTCGTGTTGCGCACGGCCACCGGGTTTCAGGAACTCGGCTCCACCGCATTTAACGAACTGCTTCAATGATCAATCTCGACCCCGTCCGCCTGGCTGTCGCCGCAGGCATGCTGCTGGCATACGCCGCCATGTGCTTTGCCCTCTGGCGCAGCAGCAGCAAGCGCTGCGCCCCGGATGAGGCGGCCGACTGGCTGGTGGTGTACGCCAGCCAGACTGGCACCTGTGAATACCTGGCCGGACAAACCGTGGCAACCCTGCGCACCGGTGGCCTGCGTGCACGCGCTGCCAGCATGGACGATATCGCCGAGGCGCAACTGCGCAATGCCAACCGCATTCTGTTCATCGTCAGCACCTATGGCGAAGGCGACCCGCCCGATAGCGGCGCGCGTTTCGCCGGAATGCTCGGCGGGCTCGATGCATCGCTCGGCGAGCTGCATTACGCCGTCCTGGCGATGGGTGACAGCAGCTACGTCAATTTCTGCGGCTTTGGGCGATACCTGGACGCGGCCTTGCAGGCGCGTGGTGCGCAGCCCCTGTTCCAGCGCGTTGAAGCTGACCGCAGTGCGCCCGCCGCCATCGAAGCATGGCAGCACCATCTGAGCCACCTGGCCGGCACCAGCGATGCGCCCGACTGGAGCGCTCCTGCCTATGGTGAGTGGCGCATTGGAGAACGCGCGCTGCTTAACCCGGGCAGCGCCGGCGCGCCTGTGTACCGGGTTACGCTGCGTCCAGCAGGCGCGCTCCTGCCCGACTGGCAAGCCGGCGACCTGGTCCAGATCAGTGCACCGGGCGACCCGGCCTACCCGCGCGAGTACTCGATTGCTTCGCTGCCGGCCGACGGTCAAATCGAACTGCTGGTCCGTTTGCACGTGCGCGACGATGGCAGCCATGGCGTTGCTTCAGGCTGGCTATGCCTGCAGGCGCCCGAACAGGACACCATCCAGATGCGCGTGCGCCAGCATAGCCGCTTCCAGCAAGGCGGCAACGCCGCGCGACCGATGATCCTGATCGGGAATGGCACCGGCATTGCCGGGCTGCGCGCACACCTGAAGCACCGGATTGCCAATGGCCGGCGTGACAACTGGCTGGTGTTCGGGGAACGCAACGCTGCGCACGACCATTTCTGTCGCGACGACATCGACGCCTGGCAGCGTGACGGCGCGCTTGCGTCGCTCAGCCTGGCCTTCTCGCGCGACGGCGCCGAGCCCCGTTACGTGCAGCACGCGCTCAGTGCGCAGGCGGAGCAAGTACGCCAATGGGTTGCGCAGGGGGCGGCCATTTACGTGTGTGGCAGCCTGCAAGGCATGGCTGCTGGCGTACACGACGCCCTGCTCGCTGCGCTCGGTCAGCAACAGCTTGACCAGCTCGACGCCGAAGGCCGCTACCGCCGCGATGTCTACTGAAATGTAAAGCCCACAATTTCTCCACATTTGGCGTGCAGGCTGGTGGCGCGATACACTCTGTGCATTCAGCCACCCGGTACCCCACTTGCGCATCTCGATAGGCCACCGTCTGTTCATTTCCGTTCTGCTGGCGATGCTGGCAGTGGCAGCGACTGCGCTCGTGCTGATGCGCCAGAACGTGATGCGCAGCTTCGCCGAGTATGCCGTCAGCATCGAACTCGATCGGCTGGACGAACTGTCGAATAGCCTGGCCCGGCGCTATCAGACACGCGGTGGCTGGCAGTTCGTCCCGGCCGAACGGGAAGCGCGGGCCGAATGGATTGCCATCGAGCTGGCCAGATTGCAGCGCCAGCGCCAGCTCGGCGTGGCGGTCCCGGAAGCACCAGCAGCGCCTGCACCGCCGGCGCCACCTGCACCACCGGTAGCGATTCGCGAGCCACTTGGCCGGGCTGTTGCGCCCGAGCCGCCTGCACCGCCAGCACCGCCCTTGCCACCACCCTTTATTCCCGAACCGCCGGATGAGCCGTCCGTGCTGCCGCCGGTGGACGAACTGGGCCTGCAGGACCGGGTCACGCTGCTGGGCGCAGACGGGCGCTATCTGGCCGGGTATAGCGGCAGCGCGGGAACGGATGCGCGCCGCGCGATCATCAGCGGCGGCAAGACGGTGGGGTATCTGGCAGTGGCCAGAGGGGCCAGGCCGAGCGACGCCATGGCCCGTACTTTCGTACAGCAGATGAAGGACAGCCTGCCGATTATTATTGGTGCCAGCCTGGCCCTGAGCGCACTGGCAGCGATGCTGCTGGCGGCGCACTTCCGCAAGCCGATCCTGCGTCTGGCAGAAGGTGCGCGCGACCTGGCCGACGGCCATTACGAGCGCCGGTTGCCGGACGCGCGCAGCGACGAACTGGGTGACCTGGCAGCCACCTTCAATCAGCTGGCCGACAAGCTGGGGCGGGCGGAAACGTCGCGCCGCCAGTGGGTGGCCGACACCTCGCACGAATTGCGCACGCCTTTGTCGGTCCTGCGCGCCCAGCTCGAAGCAGTGCAGGACGGCGTGCGCCCGGCCAACGCCGACAGCACGGCGGCCATGCTGCGGCAGGTCCTGTCGCTCAACAAGCTGATTGACGAACTGTATGCCCTGGCGCGCGCCGATGTAGGCGAACTGGCCTTGCAGCGCCATCAAATCGATCTGTGGCAGCTCGCCACTGAGCAAGCGAGCGCGTTTAGCGACAAATTCTCCGCCGCCGGGCTGGCGTTCCACGCTGTGCCACCGACGGAGGCAAGCACCGTTCTGGCCGATTCTGAACGCCTGCGTCAGGTCTTCGCCAACCTGTTCGAGAACTGCATCCGCTACTGTGGCGCCGGAGCGCGCATCGCCATGCAGCTAAATACAGAAGGGGGCGTCGTCAAGCTGACCATCGATGACAGCGGCCCTGGCGTATCCGAGGCGGCACTGGCGCGGCTGGGGGAGCGGTTTTTCCGCGTCGAAGGATCGCGCAGTCGCGAACATGGCGGTGCTGGCCTGGGCCTGGCCCTGGTTCAGCGCATCATGCAAGCGCATGGCGGCACGCTGACCTTCGCCCGCTCGCCCATGGGCGGCTTGCAGGTCCGCCTTGCTATGCCAATGGTGGTCACATGAGTGCCCGCGTGTTCATCGTCGAGGACGAGCCCGAACTGGCAGCGCTGGTGGCCGACTACGCGCGTGCCAGCGGTTATCTGCCAACGGTGTTTGGCGATGGCGCCGCAGCGCTGGCAGCCTTGCGCGAGGACATACCGGAAATGCTGGTGCTGGACCTGATGCTGCCCGGCGTGGATGGCTTGACCTTGTGCCGTGAAGTACGCGCGTTCTCGGACGTTCCGATCATCATGGTCACGGCACGGGTGGAGGAGATCGACCGTCTGCTAGGGCTCGACAATGGCGCCGACGACTATCTGTGCAAGCCCTTCAGTCCGCGCGAACTGATGGCGCGCATCAAAGTCATTTTGCGGCGCGTGAACAAAGGGCAGGCGCCAGACCTGTATCAAATTGATGAAGCCGCGCGCCGCGTCAGCGTGAACGGCAAGGCACTGGATTTAACGCCGAGCGAATACCAGATCCTGACAGGCATGGCGCGCCGGCGCGGCCAGGTGTTCTCGCGCGCACAGCTGCTGGATCTGGCCAGTCAGGATAGCCTTGATGTCACCGATCGCGCAGTGGACAGTCATATCAAGAACCTGCGCCGCAAGATCGGTGCTGCATTGCCGGATGTGGAGGCGATCAGTTCCGTGTATGGCCTGGGATATCGCTTCGACCTGTAGGTCCCCACGGTTTCTCCACATTTGACGGTCAGACTGGCTTTGTCGGTCAACCACAAGGAGAACACCATGAAGCTGATTTCAACGTTGATTTTGAGCGCGCTGTGCGCCATGTCCATCGCCGTGCCGGCAGCAGCGCACGAGCGGCACTGCAAGTGCGGCACCGCCTTCCCTGCCCCGCCAGCACCGCCGACACCACCGACCCCGCCGGGCATGCCGGATATGCCGGTCGCACCTGCACCGCCTGCCCCGCCACCCGTACCCGAAGCGCCGGCCGAAGCGCACGCCGCATGCGCCAAAAAGGCGCCGGGCACCAAGTTAAGTTACGCCATCAAACATGGCAGTATGAGCGGTGTATGCGAGCGAGATAACCGGGGGATGTATTTCGAGGTGTATTCGGTGCACATTTCCAACTGAATGGACGCGGGCAGATTGACTGGACTTCTGGCGCGCCATCCCGCGGCCTGCCCCTTCCCATGCCACTGAATCCTGCGGCGCGGCCGGACCGATGTGCCGGCGCGCCGGAACGCTCTCACCACACGTTTGCGCAAAATCACCCTTAAGACCACTGGCCGAAGCGACAATTGCTCATCGTGCAATTGCCGGAGTTCACCGTGAAATTAACATCCCCTTCCCCCTCCATGCTCGTTTTCGAGATCTGCTTTTCGGTCGCACTTGGTATCGGATTCGGCTTCTGGATCCACGGGTTCGCGGTCGATGCCGCTGCTGACATCTCTCAGCCTTACATGATCATTTTTTGCTGGATTGCCGGCGTTATCTTCTTCCTGGCGCATCGCTCAGAGGACAAACGGAGTGTCGAATTTGAGGTTTTGTAATACACCCTGTTTGTACCGATGCACATAAAGCGAACTAAGCTGACTCTGTCGCGCGATTCCGGGACAGTCTGTAGTAAAAGCGATTTTCGATGTAGTCAGGTCTCAAATCGAATGCTGTGGGTACCGGCACGATGCTGGTACCCGACCGTGCAGAGCCGATCAGTCGCCGAGCGAAATCGAACGGACATCCTCGCCATCAGGCCACCGCGTGCAAGTGCCAGCACCTTCCACGGTAAGCGTTTTGCCGCTCAGCTGAGCTGCCAGAACTTGCGCATAAAGCTGCTTACCTGCGAGCGTCGTTTCATTTTTGATCATCCAATAGGTCTGACCTGCGCACGTTGGCCGTCCCTCGCGCGCGGTCCCATTCAAGACGAAAAATACCAGTCCATCGGAATCGCGCACGGTGACGCTCTTTACTGTACCGACTTGAAAGCCAGCAAAAGATGGTGCGGAAAGTGTAAGGGCAGCAATTGCCAGAAGCGTTTTTTTCATTGTTTCCCAATCGTGTAAAAGTTGCCTAAATGATAGCATGCCATTCGGAAACTGAAAACCCGTCCTCCGCAAATTGGACTTTCCGCATCCGGTGATTTATGTTGGTGCGCATGAACACGAAAATCGTCGATCACGGCGCGCTCCGACCAACTGCACCTACCCAACCCACGCTGGAAGACTGCTGCCGCAGCGGCTGCACGCCTTGCGTTTTCGATTTGTACGAAGACGCGATGGAGCGCTACCGCCTTCAGCTCAAGCAATGGGAGGCGCGGCGCGACGGCAAGGTGGCGGCACCAAATACATGATGGCAGCGCCTACACGGGCGGCCGGCTGCCACGGCGCAGCGCCGGCACCGGCCGACGCGAGCATCCGGGCTGACCTGCAAATGCGGGTTGTTTGGAGGCAAAAGAATCGGCACAGACTGTTGGATTGGGCACAGTCAATACCCACATGCATCTCTACAATCTGACGACGATTTGTCCAAGTAAACGGAGTCATGCATGCTCGATTTGAGCCTTCCCTGGTGGGAATTTATTCTGCGCGCAGTCATTGTGTTCTGTGTCTTGCTGATCATGGTGCGGGTATCGGGACGCCGTACTGTCGGCCAGTTCACACCCTTCGATCTGCTGGTGGTGATGCTGCTCAGTGAAGCGGTATCGAACTCGCTGAGCGGCGGTGACGATTCGGTGCTGGGCGGCCTGATCATTGCAGGCACGCTGGTGGCGCTGAACATGTCGGTCGCGTACATGAGCTCGCACAGCAAAAAGATGTCGGACTTGCTGGACGGCACCCCGGTCTTGCTGGGACGTGATGGAAAAATGTTCGACAAGGTGCTGAAAAAATGCCGCCTGTCCGACACCGAGGTGCAGGAAGCCTTGCGCGAGGCCGACTGCACCATGGAGGACATGGCGTATGCCTTCCTGGAAGCAGATGGCAACATCACCATCCAGACCAAGAAGCAAAGCTAGACCCGATCGGAAAGCGGAGCGGACCCGAGGCCGCCCCGCCTGCCCACAATTAACTGCCGATGTGGATCACACCGCGCAGTGCAGCGACGCCGCCCTCGCAATGCTGTTCGAAGCGCATATGCAGGGAACTGATCGCGCCCATGTTGTACGTGACGCTATCGACCACGAACCAGCCACTGAGCGTATTGCAGCCCCGGCCATTGCCGCTAAAGTCCATGCCACCCTTGGTCGCATTGTGGAAGGGATAGCGCTGCATGCCGCCGTAGTAGCCAGGCACGAGCTGCGACACGCTCTGCATGCCGACAAAGTCGCCATTGAAACCACCGACACCGATAGCGAATGCCGCCGTGCGGTTGAGCACCGGGGTGATGGTGGTATTGCCGGGCGTGTAGAGCGTGGTCATGCCCTGGCCGATGAAGTCGCCGGCATCGCTGGCCAGATACACGTAATTGCCTGCTGGTGGCACAAAGTTCGCTGGCGGAGTCCACAAGTTTGCCGGCGGTGGATTGACCGGGCCCGGCACCGTCACCACATCATCGGCACGCCAGTGAATCTGTCCGCGCAAGGCGCTGGTGCCGCCTTCACAATGCTGCTCGAAGCGCAGATCGATGGACTTGAGCACACCGCCCACATAACTGGAGGCATCGACTGCGAACCAGCCGCTCAGGGTGTTGCAGCCGCGGCCTTCACCAGACCAGTTCAGCCCACCCTTCAGCTTGTTGTGGAAGGGATAGCGGGACAAATCGGCGTAATAGCCTGGACGCAATTCCGAGACGCTGGCCATGGTCTGGAAGTCGCCCGTCCAGTCCTGGTCGCCAGCGACCGACACCTTCAGGTAGCTCGGACTGGCGCTCACGCCCAGATTGGCGACCGCGCCGGTGTACAAATAGCTGCGCCCGCCACCGATGTAATCGCCCGCCGTGCTGTTCAGGTACACATAGTTGCCGTTGCCTGGAAGCGCGGCAGGATCAGGGCGCCACAGGTTGGCTGGAATCGGCTGTGGACCGTTAGGCTGCTCGGTCGACAGATCGGCCTTGGTCCAGTGGATCTGACCGCGCAGTGCCGAGGTGCCGCCTTCGCAATGCTGCTCGAAGCGTGCATCGATTTCGGTGATGACGCCGGCGACCAGCTTGACTTTGTCGATGATCGCCCAACCCTTGAGGGTATTGCAGCCACGGCCCTCGCCCGACCACTCGAGACCGCCGACTGCAGGGTCGGAGAACGGCGCACGCGTCAGGTTGACGAAATAGCCAGGCCCGATCTGGTCCATAGCGCTGGGCACACGGATCGAACCGGACCAGTCTTCGTCGCCGGCAACGCTCATCTGGACGCTGCGGCCGGAAGCGGTCACGCTCAGCAGCGCGGTCTTGCCGTTGTAGGTGTAGGTCTTGCCGCCGCCAATATAGTCGCCGCTATCGCTTTGCAGGTAGACGTAATTGCCTGACGTCGGCAGCGCATTGGAAGGCGCTTTCCACATATTGACGGGAATCGGGTACAGCGGCAGCGGATCTGCCGGCGCCGGGGTCGGGGTCGGGGTTGGGGTTGGGGTTGGTGTTGGGGTTGGGGTTACGATTTGGTTTGGGGTTGGGGTTGGTGTTGGGGTTGGGGTTACGATTTGGTTTGGGGTTGGGGTCGGTGACGACGACGATCCTGCTGCCAGACTTGGCGGGGTATCGTTTCCGCCGCCGCCGCAAGCCGCGAGCAGCGAAGCGAGCAACATCGTGACAGTGCCATTACGCAAATTGAAGTGCATGTAAATCCCTAAAAAAAAAGCTCCCTCTGAGTGGAGCTATAGTTTATGTTTGTTCAACTATTGAATTATAGGGAAGCCATTATATTCTGTCATGTTATCTTGAAAAAATACTTATTGCATACCGCAAAAACGCTGCGCCCACGCGGCAGTTGCTGCGGGCCAGAATTGGCTCACGCTCGGCAGGGGCGACAAGCCAAGGCCGAGAAAATTGGCGGCATCCATCAGTACTGCCAGAGGCTGGGCCGGATCGATGGCAAGCGCACCGGTCTGCTTCGACAATTTCTCGCCATCGGCGTTGCGCACTACCGGCACGTGCAGGTAGCGTGGCTCGGGCAAGCCCAGCAGGCGCTGCAGATAAATCTGACGTGCTGTGGAATCGATCAGGTCGGCGCCGCGTACCACGTCGGTCACGCCCTGGGCGCCGTCATCCACCACCACTGCCAGCTGATAGGCATAGAAGCCATCCGCACGTTTCAGCACGAAGTCGCCCGATTCCGTATCGAGGTGCTGGGTCTGTGTGCCGGCAAACCGGTCGACAAAGGTCATGGTCCCGGCCGGTCCATCTGGCACGCGCACGCGCAGGCTGCGCCCTTCCCGCCCCGCAGCCAGGCCGTTGCGGCAGGTGCCCGGATAGATCGCGCTGCCATCGGGCGCCAGGCCGAGGCGCGAATCGGCGATTTCGCGCCGGTTGCAGCCGCAGGGATAGGCTGCCTCTGCCAGTTGAGCGCAGGCCGCTGCGTACAGATGCGTGCGCCGGCTCTGCCATACCACCTCGCCATCGGCATGCATGCCCAGTGCCTCGAGCAAAGCCAGCATGCCTTGCGCCGCGCCGGGAACGGCACGGTCTTCGTCCACGTCTTCAATCCGGATCAGCCAGCGGCCGTGGTGCGCACGCGCATCGAGATAGCTGGCCAGTGCCGCGACCATGGAACCGGCATGCAGCGGCCCGCTTGGCGAGGGCGCAAAGCGCCCGACATAGTTGCCGCTCACCTCAGTTGACGGCAGCCGGTTTGGCTTCGTGGTCCTTGACGATCTTGGTCACCTTGTCAGCCACTTCGTTGGGCACGGCGATCGACAGCTGGTAGTGCTCGATTTCGAAACCGGTGTCGGTTTTGCGGATCACGCCACTGGCCTGGCAGACGCCCATCTGGGTATCAAGCAGTTCGTCGAACCAGATGAATTTTTTGTCCGGTGACATGTAGACGTTGCGCTTCGTGGCCTTGAACGACCAGGCTGACTTGCGGTCGAAAAAGCGTTTGGCCCAGGCCTTGAATTGTTCGCGGTTCCACAGCTCGGTTTTATCTGTGCCGATGTAGATTCCGTTCGGGGCGATCTTGTCGAAGTAGGCTTCGCGGGCATTGGCGGCGTCGTCATGCCACTCGTCGATGAAGGCATTGATTTGCTTGCGGTACGCTGCATCCGACTCGACCGCCTGCGCGGGAAGGGCAACACTGGCGAACACAAGGCAGACAAGGGCAAGAAGTTGTTTCATGGTGGTCAGTCGGTCAATGGCGTGGAGATGATTGTACACGCGCCGACATCGTACTTTTTTAAAAAGGTAGCACAAACGTCATCAAAATGACGTACAGTTCTGTCATGAGCATCCACGGATAACGACCATGTCCAGGCAATTCGTCAGCATCGCACTTGCCATTACCGTGACTAGTGCCTCTGCGCAGGAGGCAGTCATTCCCGAGAACTGGGCCGCCGCGCCCATCAACGACGATCAATTGATCAAGCGCGCCGTTCGCGCTTCGATCCAGGAAGAGAAAGAGATCGCTGTCGCTGCCTCCAAAGCTGCGGCAATTCCGCAACGCTACACGGCCAGTTCGGAACCGCCGATGGACCGCTACGAACGCTTTGCTGCGCAGTTTGACGAAGCCAAAGTGCCGGGATGCCTGAGCTCGCAAGGCTTGAAACGCCAGCCCACATTTATCTTCCAGGGCTTGCTCGCCCTGCCCTTTATTCCGATCGCCTACCTGCGCGGCAAATGCAACTGACCTCGCCCCTACCTGGAGAAACACCATGACGACATTCCGATTTGCCTTGCTGGCCGCGGCCGCGCTTAACCTTGCAAGCATGCTGCCCGCCGCTGCAACCGAAATTGATTTCACCGGCGGGCAGGCCGTGTACTTTGACGGCTCGAGCGTGGTGACCAACAATATCGAGTCCTATTACAACGCCAGCTACTACCTCGAAAACGGCTACAAGGTCAGCAACACCGGGGGCGTGCTGAATCTGGGTAACTATTACGGTCTTGGAAATGACGTGATGCACACGCACTGGGCCCGCAACGGCGGTGGCGTCACGGAAGTGCGCGTTGCCCGGCTGGACGGCGCCCTGTTCGACCTCGATTCCTTTGACGTGTCGAGCAACAACCATCCAGGCGGTACCGCCAGCGGCGACGAGCGCACCTTCATCCACGCTTCCCTTGACGGAATCAACGTCAGTTACAGCGTGATGCTGCCGCCAGAAAACTGGGGCGGCACACTGTCCACCGTCTTGCTGGGGACAGAATTCGACCACATCAAGGCATTCTGGTTCACTACCGAGAACTTCGTCGACTGTCTGGGCATCGATAATCTGATTCTGGCGGATGCGGGCCCGGGACAAGTGCCTGAGCCGGCGACGCTGGCTTTGTTTGGGCTGGCCTTGGCGGGTCTAAGCCTGCGCCGCCGTATTGTCTGATCATTCGGGCTCGGCGGGGTCGACATCCATCGCGCGGCTTCAACCAACACTGACTGGAATGAACATGCACCTGCTCCGTACATTTTCTGCCGCACTCGGTCTTGTCCTGGCAACGGCCGGTCCGGCAAACGCAACAACGATCGACTTCACCGGCGGCACCGCGGCGATGCATAACGGCTGGGCGGGCATCACACAGAATGCGGGCACCTTCTCCGATCTTGCTGTGTATTACGCGGAAAACACCGAAGGCGTGCTGTCGTTCTACACGCAGGTCAGCGAAGGTTTCGTGGGCGATTATTATGCCGTCGAGAATGACGTCTTGCACAGCGATTGGAGCGACACGGCTGCAGCGGACGCGCCGGGAATTCTCGCCTACAAGCGCTATGGCGAATCGCTCGATTTGAACAGTTTTGTCCTGACGACCAACACAGCCAACATGTACGGCAATGCGAACGGCAGCGAGCGCGTATTTCTGCACGCGTCGCTGGACTTCCTCCATTCTTCTTACGTCATGCTCATGCCAAGCCAGGACTGGGGCTTCCCCGGCACCAAAATTATCCTGGGTGAGCAGTTCAAGAACATCAAGGCATTCTGGTTCACATCCGACCCCGGCGTGAGCTTTGCGATTGACGATGTGGTGATCGATGAAGAGAGCCCGCCATCGGTGCCGGAGCCGGGGACGTTGGCGTTGCTTGGCTTGGGGTTGGCGTGGCTGGCGGTGCGCCGTTCCTGGGCAGACAGACGCGTAGCTTGCCTGCGGGCGCTGCTTACTGAGTAAAGCGCGCGCTGAATGCGATCAGCGGACCAAGGCTCAGCTACTTGCCAATTGGCCGGACAGGACCAACGCGGCTCCGCGGTCACTCCATCAAAGTTTAGTGCTCGAACTCGTTGCGAATATGTGCGTCAAACTCCGGACCAACCGGAGTTTCCCTCCGCCGGATTGAATATGTGAAGTTTCCATTTCCCAATGGTTTTTCTCCATAATAGTCATCTGGCATCCACTCGAACGTTTTGTTAGCTACGTCTAATCGCAAAGGCGCGTATGGATATGCATTCGTTACAGGCTGATATTTGCTAACTTGCTTATCCGACAAATGTCCAAATGGCACGTTATTCAGAATAATATTATTTACTGGCACGCCAGTGTCATTTGACACCCTTACCATCGAAGTTTCGGGGTCCATACGCGCTTCAGGCCGGACAAAGATAAGAACAAGCAAGACCGCAGCGAGCACTGTCACGCTTACGGCGCCAAAGGTGTTAAGCGAGCTTCGAAAGCCATGTTCATTGTCAGTATTCATTTACTTCTATTTTTTAGCTTCAACCCTGCATCTGCTACTGAGCGAGCCACAGGTTTTCAATTGTCCCACAAAAAAAAAGCGAGCTCGAAAGCCCGCTTTTTTTACGAATTCAAGCGCAATTAACGCTTGTCGATCCCCGGCACATCGCGGGTGGTCGAACCGACGAACAGCTGACGCGGACGGCCGATCTTCTGTTCTGGATCCGAAATCATTTCGTTCCACTGGGCGATCCAGCCGATGGTACGCGCCATGGCGAAGATACCGGTGAACAGCGACACTGGAATGCCCAGGGCCGACTGCACGATACCCGAGTAGAAGTCGACGTTCGGGTACAGCTTGCGCGACACGAAGTATTCGTCTTCCAGAGCGATCTTTTCGAGCGCCATGGCCAGCTTGAACAATGGGTCGTCGTGCAGGCCCAGTTCGTTCAGCACTTCGTGGCAGGTTTCACGCATCAGCTTGGCGCGTGGGTCGAAGTTCTTGTAGACGCGGTGACCAAAGCCCATCAGCTTGACGCCGGAATTCTTGTCTTTCACCTTGGCGATGAACTCAGGAATCTTGTCGACAGTGCCGATTTCTTTCAGCATGTTCAGTGCCGCTTCGTTGGCGCCGCCGTGAGCAGGGCCCCACAGGCAAGCGATACCGGCAGCGATACAGGCGAACGGGTTGGCGCCCGACGAACCGGCCAGACGAACGGTCGAGGTCGATGCGTTCTGTTCGTGGTCTGCGTGCAGGATCAGGATGCGGTCCAGGGCGCGTACCAGCACTTCGTTGACAACGTATTCTTCGCAAGGGTTGCCGAACATCATGCGCATGAAGTTGGCGCTGTACGACAGGTCGTTGCGTGGGTACACGAACGGCTGGCCGATCGAGTATTTGTACGACATGGCCACCAGGGTTGGCATCTTGGCGATCAGGCGGATGGCCGATACTTCGCGGTGATGCGGGTCGTTGATGTCGAGCGAGTCGTGGTAGAACGAAGCGAGCGCGCCAACGGTGCCGACCAGCACCGACATCGGGTGCGCGTCACGACGGAAACCGCGGAAGAAGAATTGCATCTGCTCGTGCACCATGGTGTGCTTGGTGACGGTGTCGCTGAAGGTCTTGTTCTGGGCCGCGTTTGGCAGTTCGCCGTTCAGCAGCAGGTAGCAGGTTTCCAGGAAGTCGCAATTGACGGCCAGCTGCTCAATCGGGTAGCCGCGGTACAGCAGCTCGCCCTTGTCGCCGTCGATGTAGGTGATGCTCGAGTTGCAAGCAGCCGTCGACATGAAGCCTGGGTCATAGGTGAACTTGCCGGTCTGGGCGTACAGCTTGCGGATGTCGATGACGTCCGGGCCAACCGTGCCCTTGTAGATCGGCATGTCGATGGGGGTGCTGCCATCGGAAAAGGACAGTGTGGCTTTGGTATCAGAAATATTCATGGCACTTCCTTCTTGGGAGGTGAGGTCTTCAAATAAAAAAATTACGAAACTTGTCAGGCCTGGCGCAGGCGCACCAGCAAGGCGCGCACATGCGGCAGGTCAACTTCACCTTCGGGCTCGGCACGCGCCAGGATCAGGTCCATCAGCGGGTTATCCGCCAGATCCAGCAAGCGCGTGAGCGCGTCGACTTCTTCGTCGGTCAGACTTTCCTCATGCGCATCGAGGAAGCGCGTGAGGATGATGTCGTTTTCCAGCAAGCCGCGGCGACTGCGCCAGCGCAGCCGTGAACGGTTTGCCGGATCGGATTGATGCGTAGTCACACAAGAGCCTGTCGTTCGGTCAACACTATACACCCGTCGCCAAATATCGGCAGTACGGTACTTTTACTGTATATACGCCTTAAATTGCGCGGCGAACCATCAGTTCCTTGATCTTGCCGATGGCCTTGTTCGGATTCAATCCTTTAGGGCAAACGTCGACGCAATTCATGATCGAGTGGCAACGGAACAGGCGGTACGGGTCTTCCAGGTTGTCCAGGCGCGCGCCGGTGGCTTCGTCGCGGCTGTCGGCGATGAAGCGGTAGGCTTGCAGCAGGCCGGCAGGACCGACGAACTTGTCCGGATTCCACCAGAACGATGGGCACGAGGTCGAGCAGCAAGCGCACAGGATGCACTCGTACAGGCCGTCGAGTTCTTCGCGCTCTGCCGGGGTCTGCAGACGCTCTTTTTCAGGCGGGATCGAATCGTTGATCAGGTAAGGCTTGATCGAATCGTACTGCTTGAAGAACTGGGTCATGTCGACGATCAGGTCGCGGATCACCGGCAAGCCTGCCAGCGGACGCAGCACGATGGGCTGGGTCAGCTCGTTCAGGTTGGTGGTGCAGGCCAGGCCGTTCTTGCCGTTGATGTTCATGGCGTCGGAACCGCACACGCCTTCACGGCAGGAGCGGCGCAGCGCGATCGAGTCGTCCACGTCGGACTTGATGCGCTGCAGCGCGTCCAGCAGCATCTTGTCGGTGTCTTGCAACTCGACGGTTACTTTTTGCATGTACGGCTTCGCATCCTTGTCCGGATCGTAGCGGTAGATTTCGAGATTTACGGTGCGTGTCATGTTCTATCCCTAGCTGGTAGGGGGCAAAGCAGTCGCCTTCGGCGCCGGCATTTCCCCCTATGCGTTTAAAAGGTACGTTTTTTCGGCTGGAAGGTCTCAACCGTCAGCGGCTTGGTGATCACAGGCTTGTACTCGAGGCGATTGCCTTCCGAGAACCACAGCGTGTGCTTCATCCATTCGGCATCCAGGCGATCCGGATAATCGTTGTGCGCATGCGCGCCGCGCGATTCCTTGCGGGCGTTGGCGGACACGATGGTGGCCTTGGCGGTTTCGATCAGGTTGTCCAGCTCCAGCGCTTCCACGCGGGCGGTGTTGAACACCATCGACTTGTCCTTGAACGACACGTGCTTGCGGCGCTCGTCCAGCTTCATGATTTCTTCCACGCCTTCAGCCAGCATGGCGTCGGTACGGAACACGCCGCAATGCTTCTGCATCGCTGCGCGGATGTCGTTGGCCACGCCCTGCACTTTTTCGCCGCCAGTCGAGGTTTCCAGACGGTTCATGCGGTCCAGCGCGAAGTCGGCAGCATCCTTCGGCAGCGGCTTGTTGGCCTTCTGCTTGAGGTTCGATGCGACCACGTGGTTGCCCGCTGCGCGGCCAAACACGATCAGGTCCAGCAGCGAGTTGGTGCCCAGGCGGTTGGCGCCGTGCACCGACACGCAGGCGCATTCGCCAATCGCGTACAGGCCGTTGACCACAGCCACCGGGTTGCCGTCTTTTGGTGCGACGACCTGACCGTGGATATTGGTCGGAATACCGCCCATCTGGTAGTGAATCGTCGGCACGACTGGAATTGGTTCCTTGGTCGCGTCGACGTTGGCGAACTTGTGGCCGATTTCCAGAATCGAAGGCAGACGCTTGGCGATGGTTTCGGCGCCAATGTGGCGCAGATCCAGCAGCACGTGGTCCTTGTTTGGACCGCAGCCGCGGCCTTCCTTGATTTCCTGGTCCATCGAGCGGGACACGAAGTCACGCGGCGCCAGGTCTTTCAGGGTCGGTGCGTAGCGCTCCATGAAGCGTTCGCCGTTGCTGTTGATCAGGATGCCGCCTTCGCCGCGCACGCCTTCGGTAATCAACACGCCCGCGCCGGACACGCCGGTCGGGTGGAACTGCCAGAATTCCATGTCCTGCAGTGGCAGGCCGGCACGTGCCGCCATGCCCATGCCGTCGCCGGTGTTAATGAAGGCGTTGGTCGATGCAGCGAAAATACGGCCTGCGCCGCCGGTGGCGAAGATGGTGGTCTTCGCTTCCAGGATCATGCATTCGCCGGTTTCCATTTCCAGTGCCACCACGCCAACCACGTCGCCTTCGGCGTCACGGATGATGTCGATCGCCATCCATTCCACATAGAAGTGGGTACGGGCGCGCACGTTGCGCTGGTACAGGGTGTGCAGCAGGGCGTGACCGGTACGGTCGGCTGCCGCGCAGGCGCGCTGGACTGGCTTTTCGCCGAAGTTGGCGGTGTGGCCGCCAAACGGACGCTGGTAAATCGTGCCGTCCGGGTTGCGGTCGAATGGCATGCCGAAGTGTTCGAGTTCGTACACGACCTTTGGTGCTTCGCGGCACATGAATTCGATCGCGTCCTGGTCGCCCAGATAGTCGCCACCCTTGACGGTGTCGAACATGTGCCAGTACCAGTCGTCTTCCGACATATTGCCCAACGAAGCGCCGATGCCGCCCTGGGCAGCCACGGTGTGCGAGCGGGTCGGGAATACTTTCGACAGCACAGCCACGTTCAGGCCGGCTTCAGCCAGCTGCAAGGACGCGCGCATGCCGGAACCGCCGGCGCCAACGATGACCGCATCGAAGCGGCGGGTAGGTAAAGCTTTCTTAATTGCGGCCACGATTACTGCCCCCAGAGAATTTGCACGGTGTAGAAGAAGCAGCCGATCAGCCACAGAATGGTCAGTGCTTGCAGGCCCAGGCGAATGCCGACCGGCTTGACGTAATCCATCCAGATGTCGCGCATGCCAACCCAGGCGTGGTAGTACAGCGCGGTGAAGGTCACCAGGCTGAACAGCTTGAACCACTGTTTCGAGAACAGGGCAGCCCAGCCTTCATAGCTGAAGTTGGTGCCGGTCAGGAAGGAACCCAGCAAGACCAGGGTGTACACGGCCATGACGATGGCGGTGATGCGCTGCGCCAGCCAGTCTTTCAGACCGTAGTGGGCGCCAACGACGAGGCGGTTTTGGCCGATATTATTTTTAGCCATTAGAAGACTCCGAACAGTTTAAGACCGGCCAGTGCAGTCAGGAACAGGCTGACGGCGAGAACCACGATGGCGCTCTGACGCGACGAATCTTTTTCGATCCCCATGTGCAGGTCCATGAACAGGTGACGCACGCCGGCACAGAAGTGCTGCATGTACGCCCAGATCAGGCCCAGCAGGATCAGTTTGACCAGCGGGTTGCCCAGAATGCCCTTGAAGTACGCGAAGGTCATTTCGGATTTGACGCTATTGTCGAACAGGAACAGCAAGAACGGCATCAGCAGGAACAGACCAGCGCCGCTGATGCGGTGCAAAATCGATACCCAGCCTTGCGGCGGCAAACGGTAGTTTGGTAATTCCGTAATGTGAATATTACGGAACTCTGGCCGTTCTTTTTTTGGAACTTCTTTCACGGCTTCGGACATAAAGACCTCCCCTTGACTGACTTTTGAATGTATAACTCGTAATTATCGCCAATTTTGGTGTACTGCACCAATAGCTAAATTAGTATTAGGGAAAATTAGCGGGTCAAAGAACAACTTTTGTGTACTTTCCCAGTACCAAGCATTTTAATCGGTATGCATGTTTCCTGCCGAGCAGCCAGCACATCGCGGCAGCGAACACATGGTAAGCAGCAACCACATCGTGAGCAGCCACCACATCGCCCTCGCGAAGGCGGGGGCCTATAGCATGTCACCGAAGTTGTTCAGCTTGCTATGGGTCCCCGCCTTCGCGAGGACGATGTATTCACCGCTCGGGCTAGCTCAAATCATTTTGATAGTGATGATGCGCCGTCAGGTAAATACCCCGGCGCAGCTCCACTGCCTTGTCTCCATACGTAAACGACACCCGCTCCGCACACAGCAAGGGCGTGCCCTCGGCCACATTCAGAAACTGCGCCGCCCCCGCATCCGCACTGACCGCGCGAATCTTTTCGCTCGCGCGAATCATGCGCGTGCCGAACTCGGACTCGAACAGTCCATACATCGGCCCCTTGTATTCGACCAGTCTTTCGGCAGTAAGTCCCTTAAATAGCAGACCCGGCAGCCATAATTCTTCCAAAATGGTCGGCGCGCCATCAAACGACATTACCCGCTTGATGTACACCACCGCGTCGCCCGACTTCAAATCAAGCAGGCGCGCCACCTCGGCCGGCGCGCGCATGCGCTTGACTTCAATAATCTTGTTCTCTGGCTGGTGCGGCACGCCTTCGTCCGGCATCAGCCGCAAAAAGCGGAAGTGCGCACGCGCTTCATGGTGGGTGGACACAAACGTGCCCTTGCCCTGGCGCCGCATGACCAGGTTCTCGGCGGCCAGCTCGTCGATCGCCTTGCGCACCGTGCCCTGGCTGACCTTGAAGCGGCTGGCCAGCTCGACTTCGCTAGGGATCAGCTCGCCCGGCTTCCACTCGCCCGACTGCAGGCTTTGCGTGATGAGCGCCTTGATTTGCTGATACAGCGGGCTGAAGGTGGGCGAAGGGCCGCCTGCACTGCCGGACGCACCCGTCCCCGCAGGTGGAGTACCATGGTTGACCGGATTGGACGAGGCAGAATTCATAGCCTTGGATTTCACCACAAAAGACCTTTGCAGTCTAGTAATAAACACCTGCTGTTATGTGTCTTATATAAGACATATGATATGAATTGACATTGGCACCACAGCGGCCTACACTCGCGGTCGATCCGGCATACGCGCGCAGGTCCATGCAGATTATCAAGGCCGGACCGGCTGTTGCCGGTTTTGGTATCATTATGGTTTTTCGAACAAGCGTATCCTCAGCTTCGACCGTTTTCTTTCCCACTTTGGAGATTCATCATGGCTAAAACCCCTCTGCGCGTTGCCGTTACCGGCGCGGCCGGCCAAATCGGCTATTCCCTGCTGTTCCGCATCGCTAACGGCGACATGCTCGGCAAAGACCAGCCAGTCATCCTGCAACTGCTGGAAATCGCCGACGAAAAAGCACAGAAGGCCCTCAAAGGCGTGATGATGGAAATCGACGACTGCGCCTTCCCGCTGCTGGCCGGCATGACCGCGCACAGCGACCCGATGACCGCATTCAAGGATATTGACTACGCTCTGCTGGTCGGCGCACGTCCACGTGGCCCAGGCATGGAACGCAAAGACCTGCTGGAAGCAAACGCCCAGATCTTCACGGTGCAAGGCAAGGCGCTCGACGCTGTCGCTTCGCGCAACGTGAAGGTACTGGTGGTCGGCAACCCAGCCAACACCAATGCCTACATCGCCATGAAATCGGCCCCATCGCTGCCAGCGAAAAACTTCACCGCCATGCTGCGCCTGGACCACAACCGCGCCCTGTCGCAAGTGGCTGCCAAGACCGGCAAGCCAGTGGCATCGATCGAAAAAATGGCCGTATGGGGCAACCACTCGCCAACCATGTACGCTGACTACCGCTTCGCCACCGTGGACGGCCAGTCGGTCAAGGACATGATCAACGACGACGTCTGGAACCGCGACACCTTCCTGCCAACCGTGGGCAAGCGCGGCGCCGCCATCATCGAAGCACGCGGCCTGTCGTCCGCAGCGTCGGCAGCCAACGCCGCCATCGACCACATGCACGACTGGCACGCTGGCACCAACGGCAAGTGGACCACCATGGGCATTCCTTCGGATGGTTCGTACGGCATCCCTGAAGGCACCATGTTCGGCTTCCCAGTCACGGTCGCCAATGGCGAGTACAGCATCGTCCAAGGCTTGCCAATCGACGAGTTCTCGCAAGAACGCATCAACCTGACGCTCAAGGAACTGACCGAAGAGCGTGAGGGCGTTGCCCACCTGCTGGCTTAATTCTCACCGCGGCAAAAATGGAGGCCGACAAGCCACCAGTTCGCCGCAAGCCCCGTGCCGCCCCGAGCGGCACGGGTGCTGCTGTACCTGAAAAAACAAACATGCATCCTTCCGAGGTTTTATTCCAGGGAAAACGACAGCCCCTGCTTCTGCCAGCCTGCGATCATTACGCCGGTTCCGAGAAGCTGATGGCCAAATCGATGGCCCTGCAACAAGAGCTTGGCCCCTTGTTCGACATCACCTTCGACTGTGAAGACGGCGCTGCCGCCGGCGCCGAGCCGGAACACGCGCAGCTGGTCGCGCGCCTGCTCAATGACGAAGGCAACCGCTTCAACCGCATTGGCGTGCGCGTGCACGAATATGGCAGTCCCTTCTTCGCAGGTGATGTGACTGTCATTGTTGGCGCAGCGGCACAACGTCTTGCCTATATTGTGTTGCCAAAAGCCGACAGCGTCGATGATGTTGCCCGGGCAATTGAGTTGATTAACAAGCACGCCAGCAAGGCCGGGCGCGACACGCCGCTGCCGGTGCACGTGCTGATCGAAACCCATGGCGCGCTGCGCGATGCGTACGCCATTGCTGCCCTGCCCCAGGTCGAATGTCTGTCCTTCGGCATCATGGATTTTGTGTCGGCGCACTACGGCGCGATCCCCGGCAGCGCCATGCGCACGCCCGGCCAGTTTACCCATCCGCTCATAGTGCGGGCTAAGCTGGAAATGGTCGCCGCATGCCATGCGCATGGAAAGATTCCGTCACACAATGTGACAACAGAAATCAAGGATACGGCCGTGGTGGCCAATGATGCCCAGCGCGCGGCAGCCGAGTTTGGCTTCACGCGGATGTGGAGCATCCACCCCGACCAGATCAAGCCGATTATTAAAGCTTTTACACCACGCTTGTCAGAAGTGAACGAAGCGACCCTGATCCTGACCGAGGCCAAGGCCGCGGCATGGGGGCCGATTGCGCAAAACGGACGCTTGCACGACCGCGCCAGCTATCGCTATTATTGGACGGTTTTACAGCGTGCGAAACTCGCAGGACTCGCCTTACCCGAGGCTGCAATCGCAATCGTCAACATCGTCACATGAACGGAATAATCCCGATGGCAAACGTACTCAACAAGACCCTGCTCGTCCTGAGCCTCTCCCTGTTCGCAGGTTCCCTGATGGCCGCACCAGCGCCTGCCGCCGAAGCGCCAAAAACAGCCAAGGCCAAGGCCAAACCAAAAGCGAAAAAAGCCAAATCGGCAGCAGTGGTTTCCGGCGGCATCGACGCAGAAGACGAGCCAACCATCAACAGCGACGACGGCGTGGCCGATTACAACTGCGAACTTGGCAACAAGATCACGATCTACACCAATGCCAAGGACGACGAACACCTCGCCCTGCGCTGGAAAACCCGTTTGCACCGCCTCACCCGCGTGGGCACCACCACGGGCGCGAAGCGCTTTGAAAACAAGCGCACCGGCCTGATCTGGATCGGCATCCCGTCGAAAGGCATGCTGCTCGATTCGCGTCAGAATCGCCAGCTGGCCAACGAATGCAAAACGTCGGAGCAAGAAGGGGCCATGAAATCGGCCAGCAACGGACCTGTCTCGGTCAAAACTACACTGCATTAAAAACAAAACCCCACTGAAGGAGAGGTCATGTCCCGCAACACACTGAACACACTCAAGGATTTCAAACTGTCGGCCGGCCAGAAAGGCAAGTTCTACTCGCTGCCCGCACTCGAGAAATCCCTGGGCGTGAACGTCTCGCGCCTGCCGGTGTCGATCCGTATCGTTCTCGAATCCGTGCTGCGCAACTGCGATGGCAAGAAGGTGACCGAAGAACACGTCAAGCAATTGGCGAACTGGAGCCCGAACGCCGACCGTACCGACGAAATTCCTTTCGTCGTGGCGCGAGTCGTGTTGCAGGACTTTACCGGCGTGCCACTGCTGGCCGACCTGGCCGCAATGCGCAACGTCGCCAACAAGATGGGCCTCAATCCTAAGAACATCGAGCCGCTGGTGCCAGTCGATCTGGTGGTGGACCACTCCGTCACCATCGATCACTACCGCGAAAAGAACGCGCTCGACCTGAACATGAAGCTTGAGTTCTCGCGCAACAACGAGCGCTATCAGTTCATGAAGTGGGGCATGCAAGCCTTCGACACCTTTGGCGTGGTGCCACCAGGCTTCGGCATTGTCCACCAGGTCAATCTGGAATACCTGGCGCGCGGCGTGCACAAGGCTGGCGACACCTACTACCCGGATTCGCTGGTCGGTACCGACTCGCACACCACCATGATCAACGGTATCGGCGTGGTTGGCTGGGGCGTGGGCGGCATTGAAGCCGAAGCCGGCATGCTCGGCCAGCCAGTCTACTTCCTGACCCCTGACGTCATCGGCGTGAATCTGACCGGCGCACTGCGCGAAGGCTGCACCGCGACCGACCTGGTACTGACCATCACCGAAATGCTGCGCAAAGAAAAAGTCGTCGGCAAGTTCGTCGAATTCTTCGGCGCCGGCACCGAAACGCTGTCGCTGACCGACCGCGCCACCATCGCCAACATGGCCCCGGAATACGGCGCCACCATGGGCTTCTTCCCGGTGGACGACGCGACCATCGAATACTTCGAAGGCACCGGCCGCACCGCCGACGAAATCAACGCATTCAAGAACTACTTCAAAGCCCAGGGCATGTACGGCGTGCCACAGGAAGGCGAAATCGACTACACCCGCGTGGTGTCGCTGAACCTGTCGACCGTGACCCCATCGCTGGCTGGTCCAAAGCGTCCACAGGACCGTATCGAAATCGGCAACGTCAAGAACAACTTCACTGAACTGTTCTCCAAGCCGACCACCGAAAACGGCTTCAACAAGGCTGCTGGCGATCTGACCAACACCTACAGCACCAGCAACGGCGTGCACGTCAAGAACGGCGACGTTCTGATCGCCGCCATCACCTCCTGCACCAACACCTCGAATCCGAGCGTGCTGCTGGCAGCGGGCCTGCTGGCCAAAAAAGCGGTGGAAGCCGGCCTGACCGTGGCACCGCACATCAAGACCTCGCTGGCCCCTGGCTCGCGCGTGGTCACCGAATACCTGACCGCTGCCGGCCTGCTGCCCTACCTGGAACAACTGGGCTTTGGCGTCACCGCCTACGGCTGCACGACTTGCATCGGCAACGCGGGCGACCTGACTCCGGAACTGAACGCCACCATCACCGAAAACGACATCGTCGCTTCGGCTGTCCTGTCGGGCAACCGTAACTTCGAAGCGCGGATTCACCCGAACATCCGTTCCAACTTCCTGGCTTCGCCTCCGCTGGTGGTGGCCTACGCCATCGCCGGTAACATGACCGTCGATCTGATGACCCAGCCGGTTGGCAAGGGCAAGAATGGCAAGGACGTGTATCTGGGCGACATCTGGCCGACCTCGAAAGAAATCGGCAAGCTGATGAAGTTCGCGATGAACTCCAAAGTCTTCAAGGCCAACTACGCCGACGTCAAGGGCGCACCAGGCAAGCTGTGGGAAAAAGTATCGTCGACCGAAGGCCAAGTGTACAACTGGCCAAAATCGACCTACATCGCCGAGCCACCGTTCTTCGACGGCTTCGAGATGACCCCGAAAGCAGCGGCAACCGGCATCACCAATGCGCGCGCACTGGGCGTGTTTGGCGACTCGATCACAACCGACCATATCTCGCCAGCTGGCTCGATCCAGGAAAGCGGCCCGGCCGGTAAATGGCTGCTGGCAAACGGCGTGCAGAAGGCGGACTTCAACTCCTACGGCTCGCGCCGCGGCAATCACGAGATCATGATGCGCGGTACCTTTGCCAACGTGCGTATCAAGAACCGCATGATTCCTGCCAAGGCAGACGGTTCGGCGGTCGAAGGCGGCATCACCATTCACCAGCCAAGCGGCCAGCAAATGTCGATCTACGACGCCGCCATGCAGTACGTCGCTGACGGCGTACCGACCATGGTCTTCGGCGGCGAAGAATACGGCACCGGTTCGTCGCGCGACTGGGCTGCCAAAGGCACCCAGCTGCTGGGCGTGAAGGCAGTAATCTGCCGTTCGTTCGAGCGTATTCACCGTTCGAACCTGGTGGGCATGGGCGTGCTGCCGCTGCAGTTCATCGGCGACGACAGCGTCCAGACGCTCAACATCACTGGCAACGAAACCTTCGATCTGAAGGGCCTGGAAGGCGAGATCAAGCCGCAGCAGCTGGCGACTCTGGTCATCAAGCGTGCCAACGGCGACGTACAGGAAGTCAAAGTCCTGCTGCGTATTGATACCCCGATCGAAGTCGATTACTACAAGCACGGCGGGATTCTGCCATTCGTGCTGCGCCAGCTGCTGGCTGCGTAATACCAGCCTGCTGTGTGTCACAAAAATGCCGGATTCGTCCGGCATTTTTTATTTGGGCAGCAGCGGGAAAGGAAGACTAAAAAATTCCCCCACATCGCCCTCGCGAAGGCGGGGGCCTATGCCACTTTTCCGAATTCGGGGACGTGGGATGGGCCCCCGCCTTCGCGAGGGCGATGTCACTGTGCTCACCCGACATTCCTCTTGCATATCAATCCGTCATCCCAATCTACCTGCTTCTTGCGCTGCATTCATGGTCCGATTCGGAATGCACTACAATAGTGCCGATAAGGGTTTATCATTGTTCCGTACATAATTGATCCGTTCATCCACCTAAAAAGATCCTTATACGCCATGCGTCGTCCATCCAAAGATACATCTCCTAAACTGTCGGCCGAAAGCCAGCGCCTGGTCAGCATCAGCCAGGCCATCGTGCAAGCGTCCAGCCGGATCGAGGAACGGGCTTGGGAACGCCAGCTGGATACGCAACTGCAAAAGCTGCTCAAAACCGGCCACCAGGATACCGTCGACACCACCCTCAACGTGCTGTTCAAGGACGACCTGAACGCCTACGATGTGCTGATGGAAGGCGTCGAGGCGGTCAGCGAATCGTCCGTCATGACCGACGTCGTCGACGGCGTCGAAACCACCTATCAGGCGCTGCTCGTGGCCGCACCGATCCTCGCATGGACGCGTTTTTCCATCGCGTCCGGCACCATTCCACCCGACCTGCTGGCCACCCTGTCCGCCCACTTTGGCGCGCACCTGCTGGCCGACGGTGTGCGCATGGCCATCGCCCCTACCCTGTTCGCCATCGACCAGCTGCCGCGCACGCACGCGGAAACCTACGCGATGACGCACAAGCTGGCGCAGGCCGCCTACAAGGGCACGCCGCTCAAGCCCTTCCCCAAGGCGCCCGAAACAGCGCCCTTCCTGGCCGACACCCGCTACCTGCTGGTGGCCGTTGTGGCGCCGCTGGGCGCACCGCTGTTCCGCTGGCAGGAACCTGAGCATCACATTCACTTCAGTACCGAACGCGCCAGCGCGCTCGAACAATGGCGCGGCCAGGCCAGCGACACGGTCACGCGCCTGCTGCCCGGCTGCGGCATCGAGCTGCTGCTACCCGAGGCGTATTACGTTGCCTGCCGCGAGGCCGACAAACTCATTCGCCCGGTCTCGGTGCGCGCTGCCGTGCACTATCTGACCAACACGCTGGGCGTGGAAGCGTCGGACCTGCGCGCCGTCATCGCCGGCTTTGGCGAAGAAGCGGCCGAGGGACAAATCGATGAATACCGCGTCGCCTTTACCATGCGCCAGACCACCGATGTCATTTACGGCATTGTGTGGCCGCTGTACGGCCAGGAAGACGAAGACGGCACCCCGGTGGAAGGCTTGATCAACGCCGGCGTGGGCGGGCTGACCGACCAGAAGGCACCGCTCGACGAAATCGTCGCGCACCTCAACGAGGCGGGCGTTACCCACGTCAAGCGGCATAGCGAGCGTTTTATTGCCGAGTATTGTGACGATTGCGGCGGGCCGCTGTTTGCCGATCCTGTTGGTGAACTGGTGCACGCAGAAATGCCGGATGACGCACCAAGCGGGAACGAGCACTTCCACTAAGCAAACCACCACATCGCCCTCGCGAAGGCGGGGGCCCATACCACGTTACCGAATTCGGACAAGTGGTATAGGCCCCCGCCTTCGCGAGGGCGATGTAGTGGATTGCGTCTCCTACCAGTGTTATGATCCGCGCAACAAATCCCGCGCGGAGCGTACATGATCGAGTTTCAATCCCTGACCCGCGCCTACGGCGCATTCGAAGCCGTCAAGCCGCTCACGCTGAGCGTGCCGCGTGGCGAGGTGTTCGGCTTCCTTGGCCCCAATGGCGCCGGCAAGACCACCACCATCCGCATGATGATGGGCATCCTCGCTCCCAGCGGCGGCCAGGTTCTGATTGACGGCTTCGACTGCCACCGCGAAGCCACCGAAGTCAAACGCCGCGTCGGCTACCTGCCGGATAATCCCATCTTCTACGACTTCTTGCGCGGCCGCGAGATCCTCCAGTTCGTCGCTGAAATGCATGGCTTCAGCCGCGCTGACGCGGCCGCGCGCGCCGCCCGCCTGCTGACAGAACTGGGCCTGGACGACGTCACCGAGGAATTCGCCGTCAACTATTCAATGGGCATGAAGAAGAAGCTGGGCCTGGCCTGCGCCCTAATCCACGACCCGGTCGTGCTGATTCTCGATGAACCGATCAACGGCCTCGATCCGCGCGCCTCGCGCGACGTGCAGGAACGCCTGGTGAGTGCCGCTGCCAAAGGCACCACCATCTTTGTCTCGACCCACCTGCTGGACATGGCCGAAAAGCTGTGCGACCGGGTTGGCATCATTCACCACGGCGCGCTCGTTGCCACCGGCTCGCTGGACGACGTCCGCGCCAGCGCTGCCAGCGATGGCTCGCTGGAGGACGTGTTCCTCAAGATTACCGACGACGCTGCCGCGAGCGCGCCATGATGCAAGCCAGTCCGACACGCGCCATCTGGCTGCTCGCGCGCGTGCGCCTGCAACGCCTTGGCAACATCGTCTCGCGCGCCCGTTTCGGCCGCAAAAAAGATGGCAAAAGCCGCCAGGCGACCCCCGCCAAACAGCGCGTGGGCTGGCTGCTCACTGGCTTGATCGTGATGGCCATGCTGATCTCGCTCGGCTTCATGGCGCGCAGTTCGGCCGTCAACGCGCAATGCCTGCTGGTGCCGCACAGTCAGTGCCAGGTACTGGGCAAGGACAAGCGCGAACGCTATCATGCCGACGAGGTGGCGCTGCAAGAACTGCAGCAAGGACCATTCGATCCCGCCGTGGCGCGCGCCCTCACCATGCAAATATCACTGCTGATGTTGCTCAGCATTCTGCTGCCGCTGAGCACGCGCGAGCTGGCGCAGGCAGACTGGGATCTGGAGTGGCTGGTGACACTGCCGGTTAAGCGCAGCACCCTGCTGTGGGGCCGCATTCTGGAACGCACCGTGGCCAATCCGACGGGATGGTTGTTCATGCTGGCGCCGATTACCATGGTCGCCTGGCTGTCGGGCTATCGCTGGGCTGCACTGCCGATTGCGGTGGTCAGCGCCTTGCTGCTGCTCCCGCTGGCCGCCATGTTACGCACCTTGATCGATACCGGATTGCGTATGTGGCTGCCGCCATCGCAGCTACGCAACTTGCAAGCAATGTGCACCCTGGCCAGCATGCCACTGATGTACATGGCGATTGGCCTCAGCTCCATGCACGCCGGCTCGCCCGTCCATACGATGGCGCAGCACTTTCCCGCGTGGGCCGGCTGGCTGGCGCCGGGCCTGGTGCTGCAACTTATCAATGGTGGCGGCTGGTTCAAGGCCGCCTTGCTGCTGGCCCAGGTGGGGCTGCCACTCTGGCTTGGCATGCGCCTGCTGCACTACCAACTGCGCAATGGCGTCGTGGGCGACGGTCCGCGCGAATCCGCGCGCCGCAAGGCGCCGCCTGGCGCGCGCAGCAGCCTGTTGCAGCGTGTGCTGCCCGCTTCCCCCGTCATGCGGCGGGAGTTGCGTTTGCTCTCGCGCGACCGCAACTTCCTGATCCAGAGCCTGCTGCTGCCAGTGATTATCTTCGGCAGTCAGTTGCTGTTTACCGGTAGTCCAGATGCGGTCATGGAAATCCTGGGCAGTCCGCGCTTCCTCGCCATCACCGCGTTCGGCATTGGCTCGTACATGTTGATGCTGTCGGCATTCCAGACCCTGAACAATGAGGGAAAGTCGCTGTGGATTTTATATACGCTGCCCACCTCGATTGACCAGGTGCTGCGCCAGAAGGCGCAGTTCTGGGCCGTACTGGCCCTGCTCTACCCGTTGCTCATGC
The DNA here is from genome assembly GCF_900129765.1 of Massilia sp. CF038. Lineage (GTDB taxonomy): Bacteria > Pseudomonadota > Gammaproteobacteria > Burkholderiales > Burkholderiaceae_D > Telluria_A. The sequence goes on along the minus strand of NZ_FQWU01000001.1, from coordinate 939,468 downwards.
TCAGTGCAGGCCTGGCGTTCGCCCCTGCCCATGCGGCGCAAACCCTCAGTCTGTTCGCCGTGGTACTGGCTGGGATACCGATTTTTTCTGCGATCGCGGTGGCGTTGGGCGTGTTCGGCTGCGACCCGCTGGCAGAAGACGTGCGCGCCAAGGTCAAGCAAACTTATGTGTATCTGTATCTGATGCTGTCTGGGCTTTACGGCACGGCCATCGGCATCCAGCTGTGGTCGCAAAAACTGGTCCTGATCGTGCTCATGGCGGCATTTGCCATGGCGCTCTGGCAGAAGGCGCACGACCAGCTGCCCTTCCTGCTTGACCCTTCAATGGCGCCGCCGGCGCGCGTTTCCACTGCCGACGGCATGATCGCGGCGATGCTGTTCTTTTTACTGCAGGCGGGCCTCATGCTGGCCATGCGCAAGCTCGCTATCACCGGCACTGCCGAAAGCCTGGTGATCGCGTTTTCGCTGGCCGGGCTGGTGGTGTACTGTCTGATGCGGCTGCTGTATCTGCTGAAGAAGACAAGCGGGGTACCAGCGCTGTTCGCGGGCAGTGCGGCGCGTACGCTGGGCTGGGGTGCCGGCGCCGGCCTGGCGGCGGCTGGCTGCGCACTCGCTTATCTGTTTGGCCTGGCCACGTTTGCTGACGCCGACAATGCTGGCAGCACGACGCTGCTGGCGCCGTATTCGCTGTTCGTGCTGACCGTGATTCTGGCGCCGCTGTTTGAAGAATTTATTTTCCGCGGCCTGATTTTCGCCGGCATGCGCCGTTCAACGGGATTGCTGCCCAGCGTTGCTTTGAGCGCGGCGCTGTTTGCCATCGTTCACCCGCCCGTATCAATGCTGCCCGTGTTCGGACTGGGTGTGGCGACGGCGCTGGCATATGATCGTACCCGTTCCCTGCTGGCCGCCATGCTGGTGCACGCCATTTACAACGGCGCCGTGCTGGCCTTCCAGCTCTGGGCCTGATTACCAGCTGGAGAACGGCTGTTTGATCAGATTTGAATTGAAGTAGCGGCGGTCGTGGGTGACTTCCTCGCCGATCCAGTGCGGCTTGGTGAACGCCTGCGACTCGGATGCCAGTTCGATTTCGGCGAATGCCAGTCCCTGATTGGCGCCCAAAAACTCGTCCACTTCCCACACGTTCCCGTCGAAGGGAATACGGCGCCGGTACTTCTCGATCAGCGGCTGCTGGCACAGGCGGTCCAGCAGGTCGGCCGCGTCGGCCAATGGAATCGGATACTCCCACTCGGCGCGGGTGGCCCCAACGCTGCGTCCCTTGATGGTGAGCGTGGCGCCCTGCCCTTCGATCCGCACCCGCACCGTGCGCTCCGGGTCCGACGACAGGTATCCCTGGCGCAGCAGGACCGGTTCGCCGAGCGCGCGCCAGTCCTCGCCCACGAGCAGGAACTTGCGTTCGATCTCGACGCCCATGCTTAGTCCAGCGAGCTCAGAATCGGCTGCAGAATCGCGCGGCCCAATTCGCTGCTGCGCGCACCGTTCCAACCAGTGTAGGCATCAGGCAGGTTGGCATTGTCCTTGAACGGCATTTCCAGCGTCAGCGACAGGCACTTGAAGGTGTGGCCAATGTACTTGGACGCGAGCGTGAGCATGTCTTCGTTGTACTTGCTGGCGGCGTAGCCATACACGTTCTGGAAGTCGGGGCTGGCCGCCATGTACTGGTCGACAAAGGCTTTCTGGCGCGCCGCGCGCTCGGGCGTGAAGTCGGCCAGCATTTCGTTCCCTGCCACGAAGTTGTAGGGCAAGGCTTCGTCGCCGTGAATGTCGAAGAACATGTCGCAGCCGACTTCGTGGATCTTGTTTTTCACGCACAGCACTTCAGGACTGCGCTCGGCCGATGGCGTCATCCATTCGCGATTGAGGTTGGCGCCTGCCGCATTGGTGCGCAGGTTGCCCCGTACCGAACCGTCCGGGTTCATGTTTGGCACCACGTAGAACACGGCGCGCTGCAGCAGCTTGCGCGCGACCGGGTTGGCATTGTCGAGCAAGGCGTCAAGCATGCCTTCGACGAACCACTCGGCCATGGTTTCGCCCGGATGCTGGCGCGCGATGACCCAGATTTTCTTTTCCGCGGCGGGATTGCCGACCACGACCAGATTCATGTCGCGCCCGTCGACCGAGCTGCCGATGTCGTGCACGCGCGCGATGGGATTGTCGGCCACTTCGCCCAGCAGGCGCAGATGGCGCTCCCACGAGTAGGGCTCGAAGTAGGCGTAATAGACGCTGTCAAGTTCCGGGGTATGGCTGACGGTCATGACCTGGCCGTCGAAGGTAGTGGGCACGCGGAACCAGTTCTCGGTGTCGTAGCTGGCTGCCACCTGGTAGTCTTCGTAGCCCTTGGCGTAGGTGGCCTGGCCGGCGTTCAGGAAGCGGATTTTGCAGTCCTGGCCGCGTGCGCCCTGCAGGCGGAAATGGAACCACTGATGAATGTCGGCGTGCGAATCTTTGCGCAGATTCAGGTCGATGTGCTGGGCGCTGTCGGCCTGCACCACCTCGATGGCTCCGGAATCGAATTGCTGGCTGATTTTGATTGGCATGCTGTCCTCGTGTCAGTGGTTTCACAAAGACAGCATGATAACCCAGCAGGACTCAGAATATGCCCAGGTCCATCAGGTCGCCACGGTAATTTTCCAGGAACTGGCGCAGCAACTCAATGTTGTTGCGGTTGAGCAGCACGACCAGCTCTTCCCGTGAAAACATCTCGAAGTGCATGCGCAGCGCGTTCGGGAATTCCTTGCATTGCAGCGTATCGACGCGCGGCGTGGCCACATCATCCCAGTCTTGCGGTTCCACCACGGGCGGCGGCGGGGGTGGCGTCAGGTTCGGGTCCTGGTTCACCGGCAAGTGATTGAGCAGCCAGAACACGATATGGGCAGGCAGGAAGAAACAGGCATCTTTACCTGCTGCAAAGGACATTTTAACCAGCAGCAGATTGCCCACCGGGTCGCATGACAGGGTCATGCTCTTGACTTCACGAACGACAGCTTGCTTTGCCACGGTATGCCTCAGGGAGTTAAAAACGCGCAACGATTTTACCCCAAGCGGCAGGGCTCGCACAAAAAAGCGGGAAGCCCCTGCGCTTCCCGCCCGATCGCAGCTTAGCGCTTGGACGAACCCTTCTTGCCGCCGCTATCGTCGCTGCTGCCGCCCTGCTTGTTACCACTCTGCTTGCCGACGCGCGTGCTGGCCTGATCCGACTGACGGTTGCCGTGACTCATGCTGCCAGCGCGGCGCGCCTCTTCGGATGTAAATTCGTGCGCGGTGCCCTTCTCGTGCGCCGCCTTGCCGCCTTCGCTGGCAATTTCCCGCTGACGCTCCGGATCCATCGAAGCGAAACCGCGATTGCTGGTACCGCTGCCCGACTGTTTGTTGCCTTCCTTGCTGCCCTGCTTGCTCGCTGCCATGGTCATCTCCTTGTGCTGGTGCCCAAGCCCTCCCGGGCCAGACCATGTTAGGCAGAGCTGCACAGCAGTGCTATAGGACGGAAACAGGCAGCCTTGTAGGAGAACAGGCGCGAAAAATTTCGATCCCGCAAGTTAGCCACTACTGGTATTGAACACTGGGTGTGCGTCCTACACTGGCACGCTCCGTGTTCCGATGCAAAGGCTGAGCGGGCAAGCGCATCATGAACTTTCTGGCAGCGCCAACAGCGTCGCCACCGAATGACTTCTACAAGGAGACAGATCATGAATTCGAACCAACGCAGCGAAGGCAACAACCAGTCCAGCAACGGCGCCAACGAAAAAGACACCTCGTCGGGCCGCACCACGGCCGACAAGGGCAATCTGGACCAATCGCAACAGTCGGGCACGCTGGGCGGCTCGCAGCAGGGTGGCCGTCAGCAGCAGGATCAGCAAATAGATCAGCAAAGCACCGACCGTAGCGGCTCCCAGACCGGCAACGTGCAGCAAGGTGGCCAGGGCCAGCGCCAGTCGAATGATCTGGCGGGCGGGCTGCCAAAAAGCCCAGGCGGAAAAAACCTGGCAGCGGACCAGAAAATGGACGATGACACCGGCTTGTCCAACATCGCAAACCGCCAGTCGGCCCAGCAGGATCAAGGCAGCCGCCAGATGGAGCAAAGCAATGTCGGACGCCGTGACGACTTGACGCCCGACTAATGAACGCTTGGTGGCTACATTAGGTGGTGCAAGAAGAAAGGCCCGGGAAACCGGGCCTTTTGTTATTTTTCCACGCTGTTTTCGTATGACATCGCCGCCAATGCGCCAGCTCTGACGGGAAACACCGGCGGGCGCGGCGAGGTCGCCTCCCATCCGTACAAGAAGGTGCAGGCGGCGCCGCACATGCGGCCCTGGCACGGTCCCATTCCTACCCGGGTCTGGAGCTTGGCTGCACGCCAGCTGGCGTGCGCGGCCAGTTCGCCGGCACGCACATCTTCGCAGCGGCAGACAATGGTCGAGGGCTGACACGTTTTGCGCATCGCGGCAGGCGCGGGAAACGTCGACGCCAGCAGCGCGCCGAAGGCAAGCGCGCGTTCACGGGCCTGCACGTCGGCGCGGCTTGCCGTGAAACCGGCTGCGGCCAGTCCGGCAATGCGCCCTTCCGCCAGCGCTTTATCGACACCGCCGATGCCGGTCGATTCACCAGCTGCCCAGACACCAGCCACACTGGTCGCCTGCGCCGCGTCGACGGTGACCTTGCCATTGTCGATGGCGCAGCCGAACAGCGCCGCGCTTTCCGGCGCAGGCACCAGGCCAAAGCCACAGGCGAGGAAATCGCAATCGATGATGCGCTCGCGTCCCTTGTGCAGCAGCTGTACGGCGCCGAGTTTGTCGCTGCCGCTGGCTGCCTGCACAATGGCGCCGTGCAGGAAAGGCACGCCACGCAGGCGCGCAAACAAACCGATTGCCTGCGCCAGCTTGGCTTGATGGCGTAGTGCCAGTTTGCCAGCAAAGGCAGCCAGTGCGCGCGTATCACGGTATTCGGCGATCGCTGCCAGGGTGCCACCGCTCTTCAGCACCGTATCGGCAGCAGCCAGTAGCAGCGGACCGCTGCCGGCCACCACGACGCGCTGTCCTTCGACTGGCATGCCAGCCTTGATCAGCGCCTGTATTGCGCCGGCGCCGGTCACGCCTGGCAGGGTCCATCCCGGAAATGGCAACAGCAATTCGCGCGCGCCGCTGCAAACGATCACGCGCTCCCATGCCTGCACCTGCGTTTGTTCGCCCTGCACCAGCAGCAGCTGGCCGGGTCCGGCCACGGCAACAACGCGGGTGGTAAAGCGCATTTGCACGCCGGGGCGCGCTTTCAGGGCATCCCACAAGGCGTGGGCACGCCGATCTTGCCAGCGCTTGGCACCACCGCGCCAGATCTGGCCGCCCGGCTCCGGATTTTCGTCGATCAGAATGACGCGCTGCCCGTTGCGCGATGCTGCCTCGGCCGCGGCCAGCCCGGCCGGGCCTGCGCCCAGAATCAACAGGGGCGTCATGCGGCGTCTCCGGTGGCGATCACCATGCCGTCCTGGCAGCGCTCCTGGCATGCCAGCCGGTGCGCGCGGCCGTCAATCGTGACGCGGCACTCCTGGCACTGCCCCATGCCGCACAGCGCAAAGCGTGCTTCGCCCGAGACGGAGCGGCGGGTGCACATGCGCCCGGCGAGCATCAACGCGCCAATCACGCTGATGCCGGCGTCGACCCGCAGCGCCAGGCCATCAATTGTTACGGTCACCTGGTCAGAGGACATGCTGCATTTCTCTCATCGATGTAAAGCGCGAAGGCAGATAGGGCGCGGCGTCGAGCGGCGCCGCACGGCCCGTGAGCTGCGCCGCCAGCAAAGCGGCCGTGCCGAACGAGGTGGTCACGCCCAGGCCTTCGTGGCCGCAGGCAAGCCACACATCCTTGCGCGCCGGATGCGGACCAATCAGGGGACGGCCGTCGGGCGTGGCCGGACGCATGCCGGTCCAGGCGCGCACCACGTGCATGTTGGCCAGGCGCGGCAGCAGCGCGATGGCGCTGCGCAGCACTTGTGCCAGAACGGCCGGGTCCACCTCCAGGCTCTCCTGGCGGTCCTGGCGGCAGGAGCCGACCAGCCATTGGCCGGTGGCGCGGGGCTGCACGTTGGCCGCGACACTGAGCGCGTCCTCCCCTGGCGCCGGCTGACCATAATTCATGCTGACCACTTGATGGTTCAGCGTATTGGGATAGCGGTCGGTAATGGCCAGGTGGCCTTTGCGGCCAAACACGGGAATCTCGGGCATGAGCGCTGCCGCCTGGACGCCAGCGGCAAGCACGATGCGCCCCGCTGCCAGCAGCGTGCCGTTGGCCAGCGTGACGCTGCCCTGGCCAATACTGATCACGCGCTGGCCGGCATGCAGCTCGCCTCCCTTTGCCACCAATTGGCGCGCCAGAAAATCGGCCACCGCGGGCGGATAGACCACGCTGTCGCCACTCACGCGCACGCCGCCGCACAGGCCGCGCCGCAAGGCCGGTTCCAGGTGACGCAACTGGTCGCCGCCAACCGCATCGGCGCCATAGCCGCGCGCGCTGAGGCGCTGCGCGCGCAGATGCGCCTCTTGCAGCTGGTGTTCGTTCTCGGCTACCCACAGGGTGCCGCACGGGCTGGGGTCGCCCACGCCCGGATGGCGCGCACAGAACTGGCGCCACATGCGCAAGGAGAGCAGACACAGGTCAAGTTCGTCCTCGCTTTCGTCAAGCGCGACCAGGTGCCCCATGCCGGCCGCTGTCACGCCGGACCCGGGTGAGGCCGCGTCGACCAGCGCCACATCCAGTCCTTCGTCGCGCAGGGCGAGCGCGCAAGCAGCGCCGACGATGCCGGCACCGATCACGAGAACGTCGTACGCGCGTGTCACTTAAGCGAACGAAGGCAGCTTCGGACGCGTTTCAAGCGCGGCGCGGATGGTGCGTTCGGCGCGGGCGCGCTGTTCGCCGTCGAGCGGCATTCGCGGTGCCCGCACACGTTCGTTCGAGCCGATGGCCAGCGCTTCGGCCAGCTTGATGTTCTGCACCAGGTAGGACGATACGTCCAGGTCCAGCAAAGGACGGAACCAGCGGTAAATCTCCAGCGCTTCGCGCTGACGCCCTTCCTGCATCAGGCGGTAGATGGCCACCGTCTCTTTGGGAAAAGCGACCACCAGGCCCGCTACCCAACCAACCGCGCCGACAGCGAGCGCTTCGAACGCCAGGTTGTCAACGCCGGTGAACAGCGCATAGCGTCCGCCGAGGCGGTTGATGATTTCGGTGCTGCGGCGAATATCGTCGGACGACTCTTTCACCGCCACGAAACGGGGATCGTCGGCCAGCTCTTCGAGCATGTCGGTGGTGACGTCAACCCGGTACGCCAGGCGGTTCGAATAGATCATGATGGGCAGGTCGCCCGCTGCGGCCACCGCGCGCAGGGTGGCCACGGTTTCGCGGTGGTTGGTGTGGTAGATCGTGCTGGGCACAACCATCAGACCGTCGGCCCCGGCACGCGCTGCCTTTTCGGCCAGCGCGCAAGCGTCGCGGGTGGCTGCTTCGGCCACGGTCAGCAGGGCCGGGCGCGAACCGGTGGTCTGCTTGGCCAGGCGCAGCACATCCAGGCGCTCGCCATGCGACAGCATCGGGCCTTCGCCAAGCGAGCCACAGGCGATCAGTCCGTCGCATCCGGCATCCATCTGCAAACCGAAGCAACGCTCCATTTCTGCAAAATCAAGACTGCCGTCTTCGTTGAATTTTGTTGTTACCGCTGGAATCACGCCGTGCCACATGGTTATTACCTTTTCAGGGTTTCGGGAAGGTTTCAGAATAGACCCGCGAGGGGGCCCGGTCTTGATCGGCGGACTAGTCGCCGGGGCAGAAATCGGCACAATTGTTTTTTACGGCCATTTCCCGCTTTATACTGGTCGAATAACACATAAAAGGAGAACCCGAACATGGACATGAGCGCGCTGCTTCCCGCACGAAATGGGATTCGCACCGTCGATTTTCCGGCCCTGGAATCATTGTTCGATGCCCTGAACGACGTTGCCTTCTTTATCAAGGACCGCGAAGGCCGCTATGTCAGCGTTAATAATACGCTGGTCCGGCGCTGCGGTCTGCGCAATAAAGAAGACATGATTGGCAAGACCGTGCTCGAAGTCCATCCGCGCCCTCTGGCCCTGACGTATATCGAGCAGGACCGGCAAGTGATCGACAGTGGTATCGCCCTCTCCAAGCATCTGGAATTGCACTTGTACCCTACCCGCAGCCGTGGCTGGTGCCTGACGCACAAGATTCCCCTGCGCGACGACAGCGGGGCCATTGTCGGACTGGCCGGCACGTCCCAGGATCTGGGCCTGGCGGATGACTTGCACCCGGTGTACCGCAAGATTGCCGCGATTGCCCAGCACATTCGTGAAAACTACAGCGGCAATGTCTGCATGGAAGATCTGGCGGCGAGCGAAGGGCTATCCCTGTCGCGGGTCGAACGCCTGTTCCAGCGGGTATTTCATTACTCCCCACGCCAGTTACTGCTGCAGTCGCGCCTGGCCGGCGCCATGAGCATGATCGAAGGCGGCACCGAGCAAAGCATTGCTGAAATCGCCTACGCCTGCGGCTATACCGATCACAGCGCCTTCAGCCGCCAGTTCAAGGCCCACACAGGTATGAGTCCGGTGCAGTTTCGCGCCCACTGCCGCAGCCAGGCCATGTAAGCAAACTCAGCCGTGCACGGGCTTTTCGCCTGCCTGGCTATAATGAATCTTGTTAAATTGATAGCGAGAATCTTATGCGGACGTGGCAGAAAACATGGCTGGGTGTGACTGCCGGCGCGCTGGTACTGGGCTCGATTGTCGCCTGCTCGCCGCTGGGCACGCTGAACGCCTTGTCGCCCGGAAAGGCGTTGCTGGCCCAGGAAAACGTGGCATATGGAAGCAATGCGCGTCACCGGCTCGATATCTACCGCCCCGAACACGCCAGCGGGCCCGCGCCCGTGGTGGTGTTTTTCTTTGGTGGCAACTGGACCACGGGTGAGCGCGAAGGCTACGCCTTTGTTGGCCGTGCGCTTGCCTCACGCGGCTATGTGGTGGTGATCCCCGACTACCGCCTTTATCCCGAGGTGCGCTACCCGGAATTTCTGGACGATTCCGCCCAGGCTGTGGCATGGACCGCGCGCGAAATCAGCCGCTACGGTGGCGACCCGAAGCGCTTGTTTGTGATGGGCCACAGCGCTGGCGCCTATAACGCGGCCATGGTGGCCCTGGACCCCAAATACCTGGCTAGGCAACACATGCAAACGACCGAACTGCGTGGCTGGATCGGCCTGGCTGGACCCTACGACTTCATGCCGATTGAAAATCCCACCACCCGGCCGGTGTTTCATTTCCCGGACACCCCACCGGACTCGCAACCGATCAACCATGCGGACAAGAACACGCCGCCAGCGTTGCTCATTGCCGCCAACAAGGACAAGTTGGTCAATCCGCAGCGCAATACCGGCCACTTGGCCAGCAAGCTGCGCGAGAATGGCGTGCCGGTCCAGGAAATCTATTACGACGGCGTCAGCCACACCACGCTGGTGGCGTCGATCGCCGCCCCCTTGCGCTCCCTTGCTCCGACCCTGGATGCGGTCAGCAAGTTCATTGATGCCGATGGTGGACGCCAGCCCTGATTGACCAAACGCAGGCGCGGGAGCTAAGTCAGCTTCCGCCATGTCAAACGGGGCATGGACAAACGACACCAGCGCATGGCTTCGGATTTATGGCAGGTCGTGGCGCTGTACCGCTGGCGCATTGCGCTGGCCATGGTGTGCCTGGTCATTGCCAAGGTGGCGACGGTCGCCGTGCCCCTGGTGCTCAAACGCATTATCGACGGCTTCTCGCAGCCGCATGCGCTGGCGGCCATCCCCATCTATCTGCTGGCAGGCTACGCCCTGCTGCGTTTTCTCAGCACCCTGTTTAATGAACTGCGCGACCTGATCTTTGCCCGCGTCACCCTGCACACGGTGTCGCGTTACGCGCAAAAAACCTTTGCCCACCTGCACGCCCTGAGCGCCAGTTTTCATGCGCAGCGCCAACTGGGTGGTTTGCTGCCCGATATCGACCGCGGCACCAATGGCATTGCCTTCCTGCTGGGGGTGGGCCTGTTTACCATCGTGCCGACGCTGATCGAAATTGGCCTGGTGCTGGCCGTCATGCTGAGCCGGTACAGTGGCTGGTACTCGGCCATCATTGTGCTGATGTTCCTGTTCTACGCTGGCTTTACCCTGGTCTTTACTGCGCGCCGCGTGATTTACCAAAGCCGCGTGAACAAGCTCGATACCGGCGCCAAAAGCCAGCTTGCCGACAGTCTCATCAACTACGACACCATTAAATACTTCACCAATGAAGCACTGGAGGAAAGCCGTTTTCAAGCGCTGATGGGGCGCTGGCGCGAGGCGGGCATGGGCAACCAGCGCGCTCTGTTCACTTTGCACGTGGGGCAAAGCGCCGTCATCGGACTGGGCGTGGCCGCCATCATGCTGCTGGCAGGGCGCGATGTGTGGGCAGGACGCATGCGGGTGGGCGATCTGGTTCTGATCAACGCTTACGCCCTGCAAGTTTGTCTGCCGCTCAATGCGCTGGGCTTTGTCTACCGCGAAGCGCGGGACGCCTGGGTCAATGCCGAAAAACTGTTCCAGCTGCTGCGCGAGCAACCCCAGATACCGGACCTGCCCAGCCTGCCCCGCCTGCACACGCGCCACGGCGAAGTAGTCTTCGAACACGTCAGTTTTCACTACGACCCATCCCGTCCGATCTTGCAGGACGTCAGTTTTTCCATTCCACCCGGTCAAACCGTGGCCGTGGTCGGGCGCAGCGGGTCTGGCAAATCCACCCTGGCGCGGTTGCTGCTGCGCCTCTACGATCCCGTGGCCGGCCGCATTCTAATTGACGGTCAACCCATCAGTGCGCTCAGCCCCGGCAGTGTGCGCGCCGCCATTGGCGTGGTGCCGCAAGAGACGGTCCTGTTTAACGACACGGTCGGCTACAACATTGCCTACGGCCGCGTCGGCAGCAGCCGGGACGAGGTCATTGCCGCCTGCAAGGCAGCGCACGTGCACGAGCTGATTGCCTCGCTGCCGCAGCAGTACGAGACGGCGGTGGGCGAGCGCGGCGTCAAGATGTCCGGCGGCGAAAAGCAGCGCATTGCCATCGCGCGTGCCATTCTGAAAAATCCACCCATCCTCATTTTTGACGAGGCGACGTCGGCACTTGATTCAGATTCAGAGCACGCGATCCAGCAGGAACTCGACCGCTTGTCACGCAATCGAACCACTCTCATCATCGCGCACCGGCTATCGACCATTGTCGGTGCGCACGACATCATCGTGATGGACCGCGGCCGCATCGTTGAACGCGGCAACCACCAGGCTTTATTGCGCAAGCAAGGCATGTACGCGCACCTGTGGCTGCTGCAACAACGGCGCGATGCGCCTCCTTAGGAGATACACATGAAGGCAAGGTCAGCAGCGTCCCTTCTCACCGCCAGCGCCAGCGCGCGGTCCTGCGCCTGAGGTCAGCATGCGGCCACTAAACATTCTCACCTGGCACACGCACGGCAGCTATCTGTACTACCTGACGCAACTGCCGCACCAGTTCCACGTCGTGTCCAAGCCCGGCCGCCCGCCCGGCTACGGGGGCCGCGCGGGGCAAATGCCCTGGGGCGACAATGTGCACGACCTGCCGGCATCCAGCGCCCGCGCGCAGCAATTTGACTGCATCATTTTCCAGGACGACCATCAGTTCGAAAAAGATCAGTACGAATTTCTGAGCGCCGCCCAGCGTGCCCTGCCCCGCATCTACATCGAACACGATCCCCCGCGCGGGCACCCGACCGATACCCGCCATCCAGTGGACGACGCGCACGTCATGCTGGTGCATGTGTCGCACTTCAATGCGCTCATGTGGGACAACGGCAATACCCCGTATCGCGTCATCGAGCACGGCGTCGTGGTGCCCGACGGTATCGCCTATCGCGGCGAGCTCGAGAGCGGGCTGGTCATCATCAACAACCTTGCCGCGCGCGGACGCCGGCTGGGGGCCGACCTGTTCACCCAGGTCCGCCGGCAAGTGCCGCTGGAACTGGTCGGCATGGAAGCCGAGCAGCTTGGCGGCCTGGGGGAGATTGCGCATGCCGCCCTGCCCGCGTTTGCTGCGCGCTATCGCTACCTGTTCAACCCCATCCGTTACACCAGCCTGGGTCTGGCAGTCATCGAAAGCATGATGGTCGGGCTGCCGGTCGTCGCGCTCGCCACCACCGAAATGGTCACCGTCATCGAACATGGGGAATCGGGCTTCATCGATACCAATACCAGCAATCTGATTCTGCACATGCAAGAGTTGCGCCGCAGTCCAGGGCTGGCCCGCCGCCTCGGCATGACGGCGCAGCGCCGCGCCCGCGAGCGCTTTGGCATCGCCCGCTTTTGTGACGAGTGGAACCAGCTGCTGCACCAGGTTTGCGGCTGAGCGCCGCGATCGGACAACCACAACCTTCAAGGAGCGGGCATGTTACTAGATGAAAAGCTTGCGGACGGGTATGCCACGGGCGCGTCCGGCAGACGCATTGCCATCATCAGCGACCATGCGTCGCCGCTGGCCGCGCCGGGCAGCGTCGACAGCGGTGGCCAGAACGTCTACGTGGCCCATCTCGGGCGCGAACTGGGGCTGGCCGGTCATGTGGTCGATATTTTCACGCGGCGCGACGACTTTACACACAAGCAAGTTGTCCATTGGCGCGACAACGTGCGCGTGATCCACGTGCCTGCCGGGCCCGCCCATTACATCCCCAAAGAAGCCATGCTGCCTTATATGGAGCCGTTCGCCCGCTTCATGACGCGCTTTGCCCGGCGCCAGCCTTTTCCCTACGACGTGGTACATGCCAACTTCTTCATGTCTGGTGTGGTGGCGCAACAGCTCAAGCGCAACCTGGGCATTCCCTTCGTGATTACATTTCACGCGCTGGGCCAGGTGCGGCGCCAGGCACAAGGCGCGGCCGATACCTTTCCACAAGATCGGGTCCGCATCGAGAGCAGCCTCATGCGCGATGCCGACCGCATCATTGCCGAATGCCCGCAAGACCGCCAGGACATGGAACAGCTGTATGGTGCCGCGCCTGCCCGTATCGACGTCGCCCCCTGTGGCTTCGATCCGCAGGAGCTGTGGCCGGTTCCCTTGCGTCTGGCGCGCCAGAAGCTCGGCCTGCCACCTGGCAAATTTATCGTCCTGCAACTGGGACGCATTGTGCCGCGTAAAGGGATCGACACCGTGATCGAGGCGCTCGCCCTGCTGCGGCGCCGCCATGGCGTCGACGCGCTGCTGCTGGTCGTCGGCGGCGAGGCGAGCGCGGCCGACCACAACGACACGCCCGAAATGGCCCGCCTGCGCGATCTGGCGCGCCAGCTGGGCATGGGCGATCACGTCCAGTTCGCCGGCCGCAAACACCGCGCCGAGTTGCGTTACTACTATGGCGCGGCCGACGTGTTCGTCACCACGCCCTGGTACGAGCCCTTCGGCATCACCCCGGTGGAAGCCATGGCCTGCGCCCGGCCTGTGGTCGGTGCCGATGTAGGCGGCATCAAAAGCACTGTCATCGACGGCAAAACCGGTTTTCTGGTGCCACCGCACGATCCTGTTGCCGTGGCTGATCGGCTGGCCACACTGCACGCCCGCCCGGGTTTGTCGCGCAGCATGGGCGACGAAGGCATGCAACGCGCTTTTCAGCATTTCACCTGGCGCTCGGTGGCGCGCCAGGCCGCCGCCATTTACGAAGCGGCAGTCAGCACCGCCGCACTTCCATCCCAATTATCCCTATGAACGGAGCTCTCATGTCTGTCAAGAACAACCCGGCTTCCATGGCGGGCAAAGTGGTCTTCATTACCGGTGCGGCCAGCGGGCTGGGTGAAGCGCTGTCCCATACCCTGGCCGAGTCCGGTGCCGATATTGTCGTCGCCGACATCAACCATGTGCAGGCGAGCAAGCTGGCCAACAAGTTGCGTGCGCATGGGGTGCGGGCTTGTCCGATCGGGCTCGATGTGGGCGACCCGGCCGGCACCACACGTGCGTTCAGCGACGCGCTCGACAACATGGGGCGCCTGGACGTACTGATCAACAACGCCGGTACCGACAAAACCTTGCCGATCGAAGAACTGAGCGCGGCGCAATGGCTGCGCGTGATTGACACCAACCTGAACGGCCCCTTCTTTTTGGCCAAGCATGCAGCCGCCTGGATGCAGCACGCTGGCGGCGGCCACATCATCAACATTGCCTCCACGGCTGCCAAACGGGCCTGGCCCAACGCCAGCGCCTATCACGCCAGCAAATGGGGACTACTGGGCTTGTCGCACGCGCTGCATGCCGAGTTGCGCCCCTACAATATCAAGGTCACTGCCGTGATCGCCGGGGGTATGCGCACGCCTTTCCTGCTTGACCGGTTTCCCGACATCGATGCGGCTACCTTGCAAGACCCCTTGCACGTGGCGCAGGCCATCCGTTCCCTGCTGCTGTTGCCGGCTGAAAGCGTGGTTGCCGAGCTGACCGTCCTGCCCATGGCCGAGACCTCCTGGCCATGAGCATCAAGGCAATTTTTCTCGACAAGGACGGCACCTTGATCGATGACCTGCCCTACAACGCCGATCCACGCCGCATGACCCTGTGTGCCGGCGCCGGTGCCGCATTGCGCCTGCTGTCGCGGCTGGATTACCGCCTGTTTGTGGTCACCAATCAAGCCGGCGTGGCACTTGGCAAGCTGACCGAGGCCGATCTGCTCATTGTCCAGCACCGCCTGACCGATCTGCTGTTTCGTGAGCGGCTCAGCCTTGACGGCTTTTACTATTGCCCGCATCACCCTGACGGCAAGGTCGGCGGCTACGGCGTCGATTGCCTGTGCCGCAAGCCCATGCCAGGGATGCTGGTACGTGCAGCGCGCGAACACGACATCGACCTGAGCGCATCCTGGATGCTGGGCGATATCCTCAACGACGTCGAGGCCGGCAACCGGGCCGGCTGCCGCACGGTCCTGGTCGATTGCGGCAACGAAAACGAGTGGCGTCTGGGCCACTACCGCCTTCCCACCCGGGTTGCCCCGGACATTTACTCTGCCGCCGTCATCGTCGCCGGCGGCGAAGGAGCCGCAAGATGAACCTGCCCGACTGGCAGCAAGCCAGAAATGTACTGTGCGTGCGCCTCGATTCGCTTGGCGACGTGCTCATGTGCACCCCGGCCATCCGCGCCATCAAGCAAGCAGGCACCGGGCGTCGCGTTTCGCTGCTGACCTCGCGCAGCGGCGCCGCTGCCGCGCCTTACATACCGGAGCTCGACGAGGTCTTGCACTACCCGGCACCGTGGATGAAAAGCAGCTCGCCGCACACGCCCTTCATCGATGCAGCCATGGTTCAGTCACTGGCGGCCCAGCAATTCGATGGTGCTGTCATTTTTACCTCCTATAGCCAAAGCGCCTTGCCTGCAGCCATGCTGTGCTATCTGGCAGGCATTCCCCTGCGCCTGGCGCATTGCCGCGAGAATCCCTACCAGCTGCTCACCGACTGGGTGCAGGAGCACGAACCGGTCAAGCTGGTGCGCCACGAAGTGCGCCGACAGCTCGACCTGGTTGCTGGTATCGGCTGGCAGCCGGCCAGCTTTGAACTGTCGTTCCATGTGCCAGACGAAGACTTGCTGCGCGTGCGTCACCACTTCGCCGAGCATGGCATCGGGCCGCAGCAAAAAATTGTTCTCATGCATCCTGGCGCAAGCGCACCCTCGCGTCGCTACCCGGTCAAGTTGTGGGCCGAGGTGATTGCCGGTTTGTGGCAACAGGGCGGCTACACCATCATTCTGACGGGCGAACAACACGATCGCGAGCTCATCGACGAAATACGCGAGCTGTGCCGTGCTCCGATTTATTCCCTGGCGGGCCAGTTGAACCTGGGGCAGCTGGGCGCGGCGATTCGCCTTGCCAGCGTGGTGGTCTCCAACAATACCGGACCGGCCCACATGGCAGCAGCCATCGGCACGCCGCTGGTCACTTTATATGCGCTGACGAATCCGCAGCACACACCCTGGCAGGTCGACAGCCGCCTCCTGTTCCACGATGTGCCCTGCAAGTTCTGCTACAAAAGCATTTGCCCGGAAGGCCACAATAACTGTCTGGCCAAACTGGCGCCAGCCGATGTCATCGAGGCGATCTGTGCGCTCGCCCCCAGGCAAGTTGCGGAGCAGCATATGGTCTAGCGGCCGTCCCCTTTCTGCGTCACGCCAGGAATCTCCCTGGTCGGCCGGGCAAACTGGCCCTTCAAGTCATCCACACCTTGCTGCGGATGGGCAAGCGCGCGCAGATCGGCACGTTGACGCCGCTTTTCGTCCGTGCTGATACCGAGCTTGCGGTCGTGTTTTTCCACCATGGACGGGATGGCCTCGCCGTCCCGGCTGAAGGACCATGCCAGCATGGCCGGGCCGAGCGGCAACTGGTCGGCGGCGCCGCCTTCGTGGCCGGTGTGCCAGACATGCCAGGTCTTGCCATAGCTGTTCATTTTTGCGCGCATCAGCGCCTTTTCGGCGGCGGCGGGAATGCCAGGCGCGACCAATTGGCCGCCGAGGATTTCGCCATTGTGCGGATGCCAGTAAGCGCGTTCCGTTTCCGGCAAGGTATTGAACAAGGATTCCGAAATGATGTATTCGATTCCGTTCAACCTGGCATTTTTTTCGCTGCTGTCGAACAGCATGCACTGCGCGAAATCTTCATTCATCTGGTGGCAATAGTGGTGGGCTTCCATCTGCATTTCCGGACGGTCCTTCATTGGATGAAATCCCACCAGATGAATGTCAAAAGGGTGCAGTGGTGTCGTCGTTTGGAGCACCTTTGCGCCTGCCTCAAGCGCGCCGGTCCGCGCTGTTTTCGGTTGCCCCGGCACCGCCGGGCTTTGCGCCAGTGCAGTGTCGAAAACGAGCACCGTCGCCAGCACGGCCCCGACAGAAAATGGCATCGTCATATCCTATCCTTTCATAGAAAATTGAAATGGTAGGACAACGATAGCGCATGCTTGGTTGCTTGCGTGGACGCGACGTGTTCAGGCAAGCAGGCGCGAGTGCTTGGGCAGCTTGGCCGACAAATAATCGTGCTGGTCAGCCAGCACGTTGCGGCCACTGAGGATGAAATGCTCAAACCGGCATGGCGCGTAAGGCACATACAGCAAGGGCCGGAAGTCATGCACGAACTTGGACCCTTTGGCCTGATTGCAGGCCTTGCATGCAGTCACACAGTTCATCCAGGTATCGCGTCCCCCATGGGTGCGGGCCAGAATGTGATCGCGCGACAAATGCTGACGCGCAAATACATTGCCGCAAAACGCACAGGTATGCCTGTCACGGGCGAACAGCAAACTGTTGTCGTCACCCAGAGGCAATTCCTGGCGCAACATGCGCGTCATTCTTTCGCTGCCGGAAATGGCGATGATGGGTTTGACCGTCAGAGTGGACAGGATGCCCGCATTCGACACGCCACCGCGGAACAGGAATTCACGGTCGCCAAGTTCCCACGCAACCTTGTCGGTCGCGTAGTAATGGATCGCGTCCTGCGCAGAAATCCAATCGAATGGATTGCCAGCGATATCGAGGGCCAGAATTTGCGGAGTCATAAATTCACCTGTACTGCAATCTTAGTTGAATTTTAGGATTTGTGGACGAACTGCAGCGTTCGGGTCGAACGGGAGCGTGCTTTTTTCCGCCTTGTGCCAAAACGCCACAATGACGAGGGGGGTGAAATGGCGTGCCGGACTCGAAACAGCGTAGAGGGGCTCGCAGGCGGCGCTCTGGGCCGCTCGGGCAAGAAATAATGCAAAACAGCCCGGTGTCCTTGCAGAACATCCGGGCCGTCGGGCTGGCTTGTCAGTCGTCAGCGCTGATACTGGGTGAAGCGGGGCAGGACGCTAGTTCATTTTGCCGGACGACCCGCCCACACTGAATTTACCCGCGCCCAGCATGGCGACACTCAAGGCAGCAGCCAGGAACATGACTTGCAGTTCCAGTGCGTAGCCGCCATTGCCGGAAATTTTGAACAATTGCGGCATGTGCACCAGAAAAATCGCCACCAGCATATTGATGGCAATGACGGCCGCCGCGGCCCGGGTCCACACGCCAAACAGGACCAGCAACGGCGCCACCACCTCGCCCACATACACCAGGTAGCCGAGCGCCGGCGGTAAGCCAGCCTTGGCGACCAGACCGGTAATGAAGCCCGCGCCGCCGATGATTTTCGCCACGCCATGAAAGAGAATCATGATGGCGAGGGCTGCGCGCAGAATGAGCTTGCCGGAGTCGCCATTGCTTTTCAGTGAGACCATCTTGTTTCCTTTTTTACGTTGTTATCGGGTTTGTTGCCGCATCAGAAAATGCGTAAATATCCATTGCCAGGATGCCGTACTCGTAACTGCTGTGCAGACGCCGGGCCACGCTATCGGGCCCGGCCGCCCCCATGGCCACGAACAGCGGCATCAAATGCTCTTCACTCGGGTGGTTGCGCGCCCCCGACGGCGCGAGTCGCCGGTAGGCTAGCACGGCGTCACGCTGTTGCCCGTCAAGCTTGTCCTTCATCCACACCTCAAAATCACGTACCCAGTCTGGCGCAAGCGCATCGACATCATTGGTACGCCACTCAGCCAGATTGTGCGTCAGCGCCCCCGATCCAATGATCAGCACGCCTTCGTCACGCAAACCGGCCAGCGCCCGGCCGACCTGTTCATGCTGCTGCGGCGTGCCATCGCGCATCACGGAAATTTGCGCTACCGGAATGTCGGCGTCAGGATACATCAAAAGCAGCGGTACCCAGGCACCATGGTCGAGACCGCGGTTCGGACTTTGCTTCGCAGGGATGCCGGCGCCGGTCAGCAGCGCTGCCGCACGTGCCGCCACCTCCGGCGCACCAGGCGCTGGGTAGCGCAAGCTGTACATTTCTTGGGGGAAGCCGCCAAAGTCGTGGATGGTTTCCGGCTGCTCGGCCAGGCTGACGGCCGGCGCGCCCAGCGACTCCCAATGTGCGGACGCGATCAGAATGGCCTTGGGACGGGGCAGCGCGGCGCCCAGTTCACGTAAAAAGCGATGCGCCGGCGTCGATCGAATCGCCAGGGTCGGCGCGCCGT
The DNA here is from genome assembly GCF_900129765.1 of Massilia sp. CF038. GTDB lineage: Bacteria > Pseudomonadota > Gammaproteobacteria > Burkholderiales > Burkholderiaceae_D > Telluria_A. Next base: position 920,353 of record NZ_FQWU01000001.1, on the reverse strand, counting down.
GCGAAATAAAGAGTGTCGGTAAGCGTTGCATGAGCGTTTGCCTCCAAGAAAATGCAGCCCGGCGGGCGGGCAATGCATCGACTATACTTGTTTCAATATTCATGATAAACATGCAGTCGCGAGACAATTTATCTCACTTTTCGAGACAATGAACAAATTCCAGGAAATGCAGTCGTTTGTGGCGGTGGTTGGCACGGGCAGTTTCGTGCGCGCCGCCGCGCAGCTTGCCACGTCAAAAGCGGCCATCTCGCGCCACGTTGCCGACCTTGAGCAGCGCCTTGGCGTGCGCCTCCTGAACCGCACCACCCGCAAGCTGTCCATGACGGACGAAGGACAATCCTTCTATCTGCGCTGCACGGACTTGCTGCATGCGCTCGAGGAAGCCGAGAACGAGCTCAGCTCGCGCAGTGCCGAGGCAGCAGGCCAGTTGCGCATCAGCGCCCCGCTTACCTTCGGCATCATGCATCTGGCGCCATTGTGGGGACAATTTCTCGATCAGCATCCCAAGGTCACGCTGGACCTGGCTCTTACCGACAGAACAGTGGATTTGGTGGAAGATGGCCTGGACCTGGCGATCCGGATTGCGGCCACGCCCCATCCCACGCTCATCGCCCGCAAACTTGCCTCGACTGCCTTGATCGCATGCGCCTCGCCCGCGTACTTGCGCCGCCGTGGCGTGCCGCAGCATCCGCACGATCTGCGCACGCATGACGTGATTTCGTATAGCTACTTCTCCGGCGGCGATGACTGGACCTTCACCGGCCCCGACGGCCAGGTGGTGGTCAAGACGCAGCCGCGCCTGCATGCCAACAATGGCGAAACCTGTGTTGCCGCAGCCCTGCAACACCAGGGCATCATCTTGCAGCCTGCGTTCCTTCTGCACGAGGGGCTGCGCAGCAAGCGCCTCAAGCCCATCCTGCCCGCCTTCAGGGTGGCCGACCTGGATATCTTCGCCGTCTATGCATCGCGCCGTCAGCTACCGCACAAGCTGCGTTATATGATCGATTTTCTGGTCGAACAGTTCCAGAAACCGGTTTGGCACGATTAACAAAAATTCTTGTTCCACAATCCGCCAAGTGTGCACTATAATTCTGCTCGCCGGACGGGGGGGTATAGCTCAGCTGGGAGAGCGCTTGCATGGCATGCAAGAGGTCAGCGGTTCGATCCCGCTTACCTCCACCACATCTTCGGCAATTCAATCAAGACCGACGATGCAATGTCTCGGTCCCGCATGTAGAAATTCCACAAGTTCACTGTAGTACTGGCTGCACAAGCTCGTTGGCATGTGTATCGTCTGACTCGTCCGCATCTTCCGGCAGCGTGGCTTGCCTTGCCTCATCCGGCACACGCAGGTCCAGTGGGCGCAGCAAGTCCAGCCGAACGGCGTAGCGCACCCCACCGCGATCTGCACTGGCGGCAATCTGGCCGGCATCATTGATGGAAACCGGATAGCCAATGTCCCAACCGAGCTTGGGATCAATCAACGCGTTCAAACTCTCCATCTTGCGGCCGCGATAGACGAAGCCCGATAGATGATTGCTGTAGCCAACCACGTGACCATGGTTGTTGATCCCGGTGCCACCACTGAATCGATATTCGGAATTCGGACGCGTATCAAGGTCGATCAAGCGGCCATTGCTGTATAGGAAAGCTGTTTCGTCGTGCAAGAACTCCAGGCGCGACACGAAGCCCGTGACTTGCCCGCAATCGTTGATCGCCATGCCGGAATTGGGTTCTGTTCCAAAGCCGCCCAGGTCGCGCATCACACCCTTGCCCCAAACGTAAGCTCGCAGCGGCTGATCAGGAAATACCAAGGGTCCGGACGCGCCGGTGATCTGATTGTGTTTGTTGAGCCTGATGGCAGTGGTGATCGGGTTGTCGAATAGCAGCGAGCCAATGTCGCGGAAGGTGCCGTCGGGCGCCCGCAAAAAGCTGTGCGGTCCTTCGAACGAATCCCGGATCGCGCCGAATGCGGTCACGTAGCCGGCGTTGTTGATGTCCGTGTAACTGCTGTAGCGGCCGGGAATGGACCCGATATCGCGCCATGTTCCCCGCTCGTAGATGAAGCCGCGCTGGATGCCGCCAGCATCGGTCCAGTGACCAAGCACCTGCCCTTTGTCATTGATGGCCACGACGCCGGTGGTGCGCTTGCCCAGGTCCACCAGGCCGGCGCCGCGGTTCAGGAAAGCGTGTTCGGATGTTGGACTGAACGGGTAGCGACCGACGACCACACCGGCGTTGTTGATATCGGTGGCGGCGCTATTGGCCGGGCCCATCACCGTGACGCGGTATTCCGCGTAGGGTGGCGAAGCAGCGGCCCAGCCGGCGGCGAGGCAAAGGGAGATAACAGTAGGACCTAAACGCGTAAACATGGCAGGCTCCAGGAAGAGAGAGGCGGCTGATGTCGCCCTCTTTCCAAGTTATGCCTCCTGCATCAATACGCCTTAGCACCGCACAATCAGGCCGTGTACTGAAACGATCCCTGCGCAGACTGCGAATGACGGCTCCTGGACAAAATTCATCTATAAAGAAGAACGGCGCCCGCCGGAATTACGAAGCCAATGTGCGCAGTGGTTGTGATAACTGGCCCGGGAGGCGGCGGAGGTGGCGGCGGCGGTGGTGGCGGCGGAGTTATCGGGTGGGGTGGCGGCCCCGGTGGCGGTGGTGGCGGTGGTGGCTTTTTCAACGACGGCACGACTGGGACCGCAATGACGAATAGCCGCCAAGCGGGTTGCGTAGGGAGCAAGCTTTCGTCAACCAAACAATTAACGATGTGATTGCGTCCGGCCAGCCAATCGGTGCTTGGGTTGACGTCGGTGAAATGATCGATCCTCTCTACGCCGGCGGAAACTGGGAAAAATTTGAAACAGAAACCATTCAGGATACCTGGCGACAAGGCGACGCGCAGACCATGCAAAAACGAATTCGCGTTCACTACATGTTTAATCACGTTATGAAACAGATAGCGCAAGTTAAACTAAAGAACTCGTATCAATCGGGTTGTGTTGGGATCGCAAAAGGTTAAGTGACAATTAGGTAATAGAAGGTGCCAAAATGAATCCATGTTCGTTTTCAGGAATCAAATTTCATCGCTCTTCGCTCACTGAGGATGAGTTTGAACTCTTCGTCACGGCATGTGATGGACTCTCAACCTTTGCTGTCGAAATGTACGCCACGCCACGCCAGCTGATCACTCATGTCGAAGGGCTGGCTCGGATCTTGGCGATGGGTGGCGGGATTTATGATTTACAGGTAGGACGATTTGGGCCCGAATTTGCGGGGGGTGCTGTGCAGATCAGGTTCCATGTTCGAGGCGACGTGCTTTTTTTGGGCATCCATATGCAGGCACGACACTTCGAATTCGGCCGTTTTAGCGTCGCCCCGGAAGGAAAACTGTACGTTAAGGCGGGTCTCAGCGCACTGAAACATTTCGTAGAAGAGTTCCGGGGCTTAGTCGACGCAAGTCGTGAAACTGCCACGCTGACAAGCGCAGCGATTTAAGGCATACGTAAGGCACTCACTCCAAAAACAAAAAGCCGGCTTGCGCCGGCTTTCGCTAAGTCTTTGATTCTATTGGTCGGGGCGAGAAGATTCGAACTTCCGACCCCTTGCACCCCATGCAAGTACGCTACCAGGCTGCGCTACGCCCCGACTAGTCGCGAATTATATCAGAGCGAATTATTTTTTTGGCACAAAATGCGTGCGGCGGTACAAGATGGCAAATCCGCCTTGCGCCAGCGCAAACTCACTACGCCCAAAGCTGGATCAAAACGCGGCGCAAATCCACCACCCCATCCGGATTCATGATCCCGTCATTGCTGAAGCGCAGCAGGCTCAGCGGCGCATAGCGGTGCGCCACCCCTTGCGGTGCCGCCCACGCCGGCCCCATCGTCCGCGTCACTGGATCCGCCTCCAGCGGCCACTCGATGTCGCCAGTACCGGTGCGCGCGGGGATAAGCCAGTAGTCGCCCGTCAGATAAATATCGCCAGCACGGAAGCGCACCTGAATCCCATCCTCCAGTTTGAGCCAGTGGCCCGCGTTGGTGGCATTCGCCTGCACCATGAGCGCGCCATCGAGCGCTTCTTTGGCGCCCGCCGCATCAAGGCGGTGATCCCAGCGCCGCAGCATCGGATGCAGATGGCTGCCGCTGCCAACGCCATTCAGCGCCTGCCCCTCCAGCGTGACGGTCATCGATTCTTCATCGATGTCGATCACGCGCAGCAGCGGGTCGGCGTCATTACGCAGCGCGTAGGCGTCATCCACCAGCTCCACCAGATCCTCGCGCGACAGGCCAAGCTTGCGGTCGCGCCCCAGCGAATCGAGCGTCACGGTGGTCACATTGCTGGCACTGTTGACGTGCACATCGCTGACCGCAAACACGACCGACCCATTTTCGCGCGACCACTTGAAGGTCGCGGCGCCAGCCTTGCCTGCCGCGGTCCCATCCCAAGTGGTACCGCTTTTATGCACTTCCACCCGGTACAACTGGTTCTCGATGCCGCGATAGCGGCTGTCGGCGGGAATGACGCACGCGTCGGTGGCAGCACTGGTCTGCGGCACGTCGGCCATCAGCAGCGGCTTGTTTTCGCGGTAAATCTGTGCGCTGGAGAGGTGATTCAGAAACGAGGCATATTCCTCCTTGAACGGAGGCGGCTCGTTGTTGAAGTCCGCCGCAATCACTTTGACCTGCCATTCCACGCGTGCGCGCGAAGCCGTATCCGGCCCGCCCAGCGCAGTCTCACGCATGCCTTCGGCTTCCAGGTGGCTCACGTGGCGCTCCCATACATCCAGATACACCAGCAGATCGCCTTTGAGGATCTCTGGCATGCCAGGATCGACCTTGTAACCAGATTGCGCCGTGTAGTTCTGGCCGGTACTCTCGCACAGCACGCCACCCACATAGTAATTACCCGCGCCGATCGTAAAATCGGACGGCATCGGCCTGCCATCATCGCCCGCCCGCTGACCGATCTGGAACGCCGTGCCCACGCCACCATGAGGACCGATCAAGTCCGCCGCCAGTGAGCGCAGCAAATGCAGTGAAATATCGGCCTGCTCGTTCCAGTCGGCGTCCAGCTGCACCCGCCCCTGCTGCATTAAAACGCGGCTGAACCGGTGCAGGGGATCGAAGGTATTACGGGTAAAGTCGCCTTTCATGCCATTCTCCTTTTAGTTCGCGAAGATGATGCCGACGTCCATGCTCGCGGGGGTATATTCATTGAGCCGTGTGCGCAGATTCGCCTCGCGCTGCGGCTGGAACAAGTTGTGGAAGGCGCCCATCTCCGATTCATCATCGGCGCCCTGGCGGATCTCGGGCGCGCAGTCGAGCGCCAGCTGGCAGTAAGCAGGGTTGCCGTAGCGCGTGCTGGTGAACAGCGGCCGCACCCGTCCCTCTTCCCGCGCCAGACGCGCTTCCCGTTCCTCGGCCGACGCACCCTGCATCATTTCGCTGACGGCCTCACGCCGCAAGTCCGGTTCGCAATGGTAGCGGCGCGGTGTGCGTGAACCCGGAGCCACATAGCAGAACCGTATGCAGCCGTGCTGGCGCCTTGCCAGCCGTAAGGCACCCATGAAGATGCTGTTCTCGGCCATCGACACGGCGTGTGCGGAGGTTGTCCCCAGCACGGTGCTGCGCCGCACTGTCAGGCTGGCGAACGCCATGCGGCCTTCGTCGCCTTCAATTGCAGCCAGTGCCATGCCCGTGGCGTCAACGATGCTGTCGCTGATGACGATGCGCACTGGGTCACCTGTCACTTCGCTTGCGCTGACTCGAATCGTGCCAACGATGCTGTGGTCGATGACCACGCTGCCATGGCTGTCATGGATTTCCAGGCTAGGTTCGTTCGGCCGCAACGGCTCACAGTGGCAGTCCACGCCCCAACCTGGCACCAGTGTGCAGTGGCGGATGGTCAGGTCGCATAGTTCATCGTTGGCGTTATGCGGTTCGTTGTCGCCTTCGTCACCACTGTATTCGCGTCCGCCAAACAGCTGAATGCCACGGCCACTGATCAACAAGCCTTCCAGCACCAGGCGGCTTCCCGCCCTGCCACGCACGGTCAACGCGTCGGCCTGGTCGGTCTGATAATCGAGCAGGCGGATCACGGGCCGGGTCCAGCCAGTGGCGTCCCCTTCCGGCCGGGTGCTGCGGCGGCCGGCCCGGATCTGCAGGCTTTCACCCTCAATCAATGTCAACGCCATGGGTTCGGTATACACGCCACTGTCGACAATCTCGATCACGGCCGCACGCAGCTTGTCGGGACCGTCACGCAGCAGATGCCACGCTTCCAGCGCGCCGCTAATGGTGGTCAGCTGCTCGCCGTGACCGACGCGAAGAATGGTCGCCCCTTCCGGCTGCGTCAGGGCGCGCGGGTATTCGCCGCCGCCCATATCGTCGCTGAACGCGTAACGGTAGCTGACCCAGACCCGCTTCGGCACCTTCCGTTGTGGGAACATGATGCGGCCCAGCTCCGGGTCCAGTGCAACCTGGCCTGCACCCAGCCTGGCATGCCAGCTGGCCAGATTGGCGGGCACAATCTGGTCTGCCGCAATCTCGGTCATGCCGGGCTTTTTGGGCCATGCAACCATGATGACCATGCTGCGGGTGGCACCATAATAGTCGGTCGACGCATGCGGCGGTGGTCCCGGCACCTCGAGCGCGCGGCGTCTTACCCGCACCGGCAGATTGATCTCGCCGGCGATGGAAGTCGACGCGCTTTCGGCCTGCGGCCGGTTGAACAAGGGCGTATCGCTACCGAGCACGTTGAAGCTGAAGCAGTGCGGGCCCTCGTCTTCCAGACAGGTAGCGCGTACCTGAGTAAGCGGATAGGTCTTCAGGCGCCACGCGAATACGCCGATCTCGGGAACGTTGTAACGTCCCTGGGTGCGGGTCGAGTTAATGCGCCGCACATCGACGCTGTGGGCCAGTTCATCAAACGGTCCATCCGTCAGTTCCAGCGCACGGCCATTGCGTAAATCAACCGTGCCGCCACGCCCCGGGCGCAAATGGTTCAGATGCTGGGTCCAACCCAGAAGGCGATAAAATTCAACGGCGCGCGCCGGCCATTGCGCGCTGTCTGACGACAGCAACTCCAGCAGCGACAATGCGCCCTTGCGCCGCCGCGCCGCCACCGTGTTGGCAATCTCGCGGCGCGGGAACATGGCTCTCCCAAGCACGCCGCCGTCCGGCGCGCGCGCTTCGCTGACGGGGCGGTAACCAATCAGATCCCCAATATAAGGGGCTACCCAATCCTCACATGTCTCGATGAACCAGTTTTCATACAGCTGCGCGATGTCGTCTTCCACCACGCTGACCTGCTCGGCAATGACTGCCAGCAGCGCTTTGAGCGGGTAGCCCTGTTCTGCATCACGCATCCGATGCACAAGCGGCATCAGTTCATACAAACGATCCGGATTGCGGTTCATGCTGGAATCTCCTGCAGGATCAGGGTGTCGGCCACTTCCGGCGACAGATAGGCAATCTGCGCAGGCAGCAGAATGCCGCCTTCGCTCGAACCTGGCGAAATCGGTATACGCCGCTTCAGCCCCAGGGCGTCGGCCTGTTCCAGCTTGAAGCTGTCGAGTAGTGCAGTCTCGGAGATCACGTCGAACACGTCCAGGTCAACGTAATCGACACCGCGCACACCCTGCAGCACGGCGATGGCGTGCGACGCGAACAAGTCGCTGCCCAGTTCCAGCGCATCGAAGCTGAACGCGTCGAGCATTTTGACGCGCAGCTGCGCTTCCACCGCTTCCCATGCATAGTCGGGAAGAATGCGGACCTTGGCCGACACCACCAACGCCAAGCGCTCCCTCACTTGCAGCCGGATAGGCAAAGCCGGGTCGCCGTTCAGGCGCAGCGCCGCGCGCAGATTGCGCAGCAGATCACTGTTGTCGTCGATAGGCTGATCATCGACCCCGGCGATCGTCAGGTGCACGACCTCGCGCCGACCGTCGGAGCGCTCGGCCGCCACGGCCTTGCCAACACCGCCGAAGGTACGCGCGAAATCGGCGTGGTCCTGCACCGATACCAGCCGGTCCAGCGCCATGAGCGCCAGCGGCACATTCTTGCGCGTCTGGTCGCGTGTCTCGGCATTGGCGCCGCCCGATGCCCGCAAAGGATTGATCACCGATTTGGCGCCCAGCGGCCGCGTAGACAGCAAACTGATTTGCTCGGCCTTGACGTTGCCCGGCCGCCCGATCCCGCTGCGATACACGGCACGCACATTTTCCTGCCCACCGGGCAGACGCGCGCCGGCAATGCCGTTGCCGAAGATGATGCTGGTTTTTCCTTCATCATTGGTATGCGTGACAAACTTGCGCTCCTGCGCCCCCAGTCCGGCCAGACTGTCGGTTTCGTGCCACTCGATTTCATTGACGCGAACGGACAGGCTCGAAGCCACGCCAGATACGGTCGCCGCCGATGTGTAAGTCAACGGTGCCTGCTTCAGCGTAAAGCTTTGCAGCGCCTTGGCCGCGTCGCCGCTGCCAAGCACCTCGCGCCGCGTTTCGCCATGCGTGGCACGCACGACATTGGCGCGGATTTTCACGGTGGCGCGTTTGAACTTGTATGCCAGGGGGCTGGCAAACTCCAGGAAGGTGTGTACGGTGTCGCCTGGAAGGGCGCCGAATTCGGTCGTGTCATCGTCGTGATCGCCGTCGCTGCTGCCGGTATTCACACTGACCGAATCGTGTTCGTTGTTACCCGGCGTGAGGGCAAACACGGCACCGTTGCCAGCGCCCAGCGCGACACCAGGCTTGGGTATGGCCGCTGCCGCCACCAGCACCCGCTTGACGTCCTGTGTCACGGCGCCGACCATCGCCAGTTCGCTGGCGACCACGCCGTTCACGGCGTCGCCATTGTCATCCTTCAGATCGCTGCGCTCACCGGTGACGATCACCCAGCGCCCTGCTTCCAGGCCATCATAAAGTGCCGACAACTCGACCCGCTCGCCACAGACGTCGTCCGTGATCGGCAACTCCGCCAGCTCCAGCTTTTCAGCCTGGGCGTAAACCACCGTTCTGCGGATTGCCTCGAAGTCGTCCGTGGCGCCGGTCGACGGCGGGGCGACCGCCGTAATCCACGTTCCCAGCCCGGAGTTACGCGGAATAAGAAGCGGCACGCGCGTGGTTTTGCCCGTCATCCCGTATTCAGCCCGGGTGATGGTGGTGCTGGGCTCACCAGCCAGAAAGAACTGGATGGCGGCGTTGGTCAGGCGCGTTTTCACAGTTTGCACAATCAACCAGCTGTTCGGCAAAATCTTCGGATAGGCCGTATCCAGATGCACTGCGTTGGCTTCTTCGTGCATGAATAGACCGCCGTTGGTGCTGGCAGCGCCGGTAATGACTGGCCAATCGCCCACCACGTCGACCTCTTTGGTGGTGTCGTTGATCTTGGTGCGCTTTTGCGCGTTGTGGCCAAATAGCGGTGCCTGCTGGCGCATCACAAACACATCGACCACGCTCGCCTTGCTGAGCGGGACGTTGCGCCAGGCCTGGTACAGCGAGCGTCCGGCCGCCGGTTGAAACTGGGTCAGCAACCGCGTCTTGAGGTCCGATTTGAGCGAATACGATACGCCTACCTTGCGCCCCAGCCGCTGACTGTTGGCCGGCTGCCTCGATCGCGCCTTGGACAGCGACGGCACCAGATTGGCCACCAGACCCTGGCTGAGCATCGAGAAATTCGCGCCAGCGAATTCAAACGAAGCGCTGAACATCTCGCGCGCCTCGCGATCACTGATCCTGCCGCCGGTCAGAAAGCGCACGGCTTCCAGGAAGTAGTCACGTATCCACGCCAGTTCTTCCTTGTCATTCCCCTTTAGCAGCTCCTTGGCGGCGAGCGCGACCTTCTTGTTCGCTTCGGTGACCTTTTCCATGTTTTGGGAAAACTGCACTTCCTCGAGCGCCTGCTGCAAGGCCAGCAGCGCAGAGACGACCGCGTTGATCTCGGGTTTGTTCTTTTCAAGGCAGCGCCATTCAATATCGGCATAGCGCCCGGCCACGTCGGCCCACGCGGCAAGAATAGTGAGCACGTCCATTGCCAGCTGCAACTGCACCTCGGTTTCGCCGACGGCGCTGTCAGTCTTGATTGCCACCACCCGGCGCATCACCTGCTGCCCGTCGCGCCGGCCAAAGGTAAGCAGCATCACGTCATTCACAGCCAGATTGAGTGCAGTGCCCTTGAAACGCAGCCGCTCAATGAAAGCCGCATTCACCGGCGTCAAATTCAGCGGTCGGCTCATGCGCGGCAGCAGCTCGTTCCATTCGACACGCGCCTGCAGGGGTTCAGACGTTTCAAACGCCTCCATCTGCTCGCCCGGACCAGGCACGCTGTTTGCCCGTGAGCCTTTTGGGATGTCGACTGGTTCGGCGTCCTTTTCCAGCGCATAGGCCAGGTAAACGCTGGCGGCGACGCCCGGCCGCAAGTTGTAGCCTGCCAGACGCGCCAACTCCAGCACCGAACGCCGCTCCGTGGCGCAGCGCAGATAGCCTTCGTTGGCGATGCGTTCCTGATAAAACGTGAGCACGTCAGCGGTGACGGCCCACGCGTCCATCAGGGCGATCGAAAAGTCCTCAGGTGCACGCGTCTTCAGCCCATCCAGATTCAGCGGCTCGGCGTCGCCAAGCTTGTCACGCACACCTTCGAAAAAATGAGCACTCGACAAGCGCGCCCGCATGCTGTCGAAAAAGCTCGCGTAGGTGCCGGCGCGATAACGCAGCGCAGCCCGCCCGGCGCGGTTGAACGTTGCGCGTGGCGTGCTGGCGTGCACGCCTTCACAGCAGTCGCAAGGCAAATCGTTCATCGTCCACCTCCCAGCTGTAGGGTCAGGGTGCCGTTCTCGGCGAAGTCAGGATCATTGTCGAGCTGTGCGATTTCCGTCGGCCCCAGCGCCAGCACGCCATCGGCGATGGCGCGATCAAGCTCCGGCGTGGGCGCGAGCGGATCATCTGGCACGTCGAGCCGCTGGAACCGCAGCACTTTCACGTTTTCCACGCCCTCGACGCCTGCCGCCGCCGCGACGATGCGCGACAGGTGCAAGCCGCCGCCGAAACTGAGGCGATCGGGATGGAACAAGCCCATTTCGCCGCTTTTCAAGCGCCGGCTGCCCAGCACATCCAGCAGGCGCGCACGCACTTCGCCGCGCGCGAAATGCGGCAGCACACACACATGCAAGGTCAGGCTGATCGGCACATAGCGCGCCTGCACCACGGCCAGGTCGTGTCCCATGCGGCGGAACGGATACAACTCGCCTTCCACGGCCGCCAGCAAGGCTGCAGGTGCCGTTTCTGTTCCCAGCGGGTCTAGCGCCACACGCGCCTCGTACCAGCTACCTGTCCAGCACAGGTCTGCCGCAGCGCGCTGAATCTGGGCGTTGCGCTGCGCGAGGTCTGCGTAATCGCCGGCCGTAATGGCGCGCATGCGCTGCTTGCGGAACGCACCTGGCGCAAACAGCTTTGCCTCGGCCACCGGCTCCGGCTCGGTACCGCCTGCGGCGGCAAGGGGATTGCGCACCGTGAGCGAAGCGCCATCGACCGTGCCCGTCCTTAGCACCATGGCGGCAATGACATCGCGGCCAATATTGCCGCTGCTGCCGCCGCCAGTTCGGTAGCTGGTGTCGAATACCGTACCGGTGCCCGGTTGCAGTCCCAGGTCACCGTCGCCAAAGCGCAAGTGCGCCCGTCGTTCATCGTCCATTTCGACCACGAAGTGGCGCGCGCCGCCGTCACTGGCCAGCAGGTCGTAGCGTGGCTGCCAGCGCGCGCCGCCGGTTTGCTCGGTCAGCGTCAGGTCGGGTAACGCGTCGCGCGGATCTTGCCGCAGCATCGCCACAGCCGACGTTTCCGTCAGTGCGGCCTTGAAAGTCAGATCGTGCTGTTTCAGGCGTGGCCGAAATGGGTCGGCCACGCTGCTTGCATTGACCACGCTGCCGTCGCAGGCGCAGTCGCCAGGCTCGGTGCGGCCCGTGACGGGGCCTAGCGGGTCGGCCGGGGCGCGCCTGCCATGGTCGACCAGCACCACGTTCCCACGTACGACGCTCATGCCAGTCACACGGGCGCAGTTGAATTCGGCAGTCAGTCGCACCGATATGCACAGCGAGAATGGCAAGGCGTCGGCTGCTGCCCATTCGATTTCCAGTACCGGCTGATTCAACAGTTCGTCAACGACCGGGGTCACTTTGGTCAGCAGCACGGCATGCCGGTGATCCGGGTCGGCGTCGGCCAGCGCGCCGGTGGTGCCGCCCCTGACCTCTTCAAATACAAGCACGTCGCCCGCATGCAGATCCAGCACGCGGCCACCAAGACCGTCGGTACGAATGGCGGTGCCGTCCACCAGGCTGGCGCGCGTGGCGCCCTTGGGCACGCAGCATTCGGTGTCGCCCCAGGTGTACAAGGCGATCTCGCTATGCGCGGCCTTGACCTTGAGCTCAGTGCGGCCCGCACGCGCAACCGGCTCGAACACTTCATAGGTATTGGCGACAAATTTTTGCATCGCTTCGTGCGGAACCACCCGGCCCGCGAAAACGTCAAGGTCGGGGAAGCCGGTGATGAAGTAGATGTCCTTCAGCGGCAGGGGCGCCAGGTCGCTGTCGGACTGTAACGCTACCCAGGCGCGCGCATTGCAGCCTTCGTGCATGCGGTAGTCCACCAGCCGGACGTGGCGCCGCACCGAGATACGTTCGCGCGCCGTATCAAGGTAGGCCTCGGTCGCTACCGCGTCCTGGTAATAGCTCAGGTAATCGGCGGTGTATGCCAGCACCTCGACCAGGGTCACACCCAGGTCCGGCACATGGCGCTCCTTCCAGTCCGGGATGGTCAGCGACATCCGGTCCAGCATCATCTGGCGCAGACTTGCGTAGTCCTTTGCCAGATAGTCGATTTCCGGCGCCGCCGCAACTGGTGCGGGGCAGTCGTGCTGCGGTTTGCAGTCAAGGTCGGCTGCGCAGTCGAGCCGGAAGCGGAAGTCCAGGCAAGCGTAACGCGGGTCAAGACCATGGAAGGGGCGATAACGCGGTGCGCCCTCCTGCGCTTCCGGATCGCGCTCGATAAAGCACAAGCGATAAATCGAGAAGTCGCCCACCTTGTCGAGTTCGATGCGCAGGCAGTCATCAAGATCGGGATCGTCGGCGCGGTCAATCTCGACCCGGAGCACATGGATGTCACGGATTCTGCGTCCGCCCTCGATCCGCACATTGGCCGCGCTGATGCCCTCCGGGATAGGGCCAAAGAAGTGCACGCACAGTGAACGCTTCGCGTCCGACACTTCCAGAAAATCGACGCCATTCCAGCGCGGGTTGTTAAACAATCGCTGGCGGCGTGCATCCGTGCCGCATGCCAGGTCACTAGATGCCATTGCCGGTCTCCCTCGCAAAACTTGCGCTCGTTGTCTCGCCGGTGCTGCGTAGCGCATACACCACGTCGATGGTGAGCGTGCCTTCACGGCTGATCACTTCCAGCTTGCGCACTTCAATCAGGTCGCCCAGCCAGCGCTGCAGGCCGGCCTGGATACTGAACTGCAGCGCCGTGGCCAGCTCGGGGCTGTTCGGTTCGAATACCTTGGCCAGCAGGCCGCTGCCAAAGTCGGGGCGGTTGACGCGCTCGCCCGCGTTCGTAAACAGGAATTGCTCGATCATGTCGCGGATGTGATCCGCCTCGCCGGTGCTGGCCGTGCGCCCGCGGCTATCGAAGTGGAACGGGAAATCAATGTTCATCATGTCCCCTTGACCCTCACCTGTGTAACAACGATATTGAGCGGCGTCCCGGTTGGGATGCAGGTTGCCTGGCTGTCTTGCAGCAGTACTGGCATGCCGCCGGCCTTGACCCGGATCGCGCCTGTGAGCCATTGCGCAGTCACGCATGGCCCATTTCCGGCCGTGGGCGGCGGCATGGCGCAACCGGCAACTGTATGCGGCGCCGACTGCGTCACCACTGCCTGCCCGCTGACCTTCACGCGCGGGTTGGGGGCGGTAGCCTGGGAATGCCCTCCGTGCGCGCACAGTACCGTCGCCCCCGTGTGCAGAAGGAAGCCGGGCATCAGGTCACCTCCAGCGCGCTGCCATTGATTGATACTTTCGGCCCCGTGAGCTTGATGCTGCCCGCCATGCCGTTGTCGATTTCGATCCCCGTTGCGCTGATCGTGATCTTCATGCCTTGCTTGGTTTCGATCTTGACGCCGCCAATGCCGGGCGTGTCGTCCAGCGTCAAAGTGCAGGTGTCGGTCTTGAGGATCTTTACCTCGGCCAGCGCAGGCGTGGCCGGCACTTCGCCCTGCGCCCAGAAACAGCCAGTCCAGATCGGGTACTCCGGATCGCCATGTTCGAATTCGATCCAGACCCAGGCATCGGTCGGCGGCACCAGGAACAGGCCGACGCCCTTGCCTGCGTATGGCAGGGCCGGCAGCGCCCAGCCGCTTTCGTTGTCGCCGAAGACGTCACTGACCTTGGCCCGCACCCGGCCCAGCATCAGAGGATCGCGGTTGTCGCTCACGACGCCGCGGTATTTTCCGTACAGCGGCCCGGACGATGGCGCGGTCATGGCAGCACCAATGGCAGCAAAGCGCCATGGCCGTCGCGCGTGAGCGAGAAGGCTTGTTTGTATTCACCGCGCCGGATCCGGTGCGTCACTTCCCGTACATAGTAATTGCCGTCATAGCTGAACCCGACCCCGCGCACGCCCACCAGCCGGCGCGCCTTGAGCGCTTGCCCGTAGCGCACGGCATCGAGTTCGCCACTGCCGGTTATGGCACTGGCTGACTGCGCGGCGCCAGTCACTGCCCGCAAGCCTGCCTGCATCGCGGACAGGTTCGCCGCGTCGCGCGGCAGGGTGGTACGCAGGGCCTGGGCCGGCCGCAACGACAGCGGCGGCCCGAGACTCGATGGCACGGGGATCGAGATATTCATTTTGGTCAGGGGCTCCACGATGGTCACTTGCGGCCGGGCCGGCCCCAGCGCGTCATAACTGAAGGTGATTGGCTGGTCAACATTGGTGTCCGATCCCATGTTCATGGTCAGCGCCGGCTGCGGGATGCCAAGGCGATTATCCAGGCCCCAGTAAGCCGTGTTGATACCGGGGATCGGGGTCGGTTCGATGTAGAACACGTAGCCATTGCGCGCGGCCAGCTCGCGTATGTAGGCCAGGTCCGTTCCCTGCTGCGACGGGATGCGGTCGATCTGGATCGGCACGTCCGTTGTGGGCGACACCTGCGGCACCAGGCCCAGCGTCGCATAACTGGCAATCAGGCGCGTGACGATCACGGAGTCGGGCTGGTTCGGATAGGTTTCACTCTTTTCTTCCAGATTGAGCATGACGCCGACATCTTTTCCAAACACATGCAGCGTCGACTCACCCGGCCTGTTGCTGGGGGCGACCTGGTGGTTGGTGATGACGCCATCGATCAGAATGTGTGGCATTACGCCGATGAACACCATGATGATGACCCGGCTGGGCGGGTCCAGCATCCCGCTCATCAACAGGCCGTAGTCAAGCAGCGAATCCTTGCCCAGACTGAAGCTGATCTTGAAGCCGTCAAAATCGCTGTCGCGATTGGTCACCTCGATCGCCGTCACCGAATCGATCAGCGGATACGGTGCCGGCATGGGCAGCGTGGGGCCGATCAGCAGTTGCAGGCGAACGCCGAGACTGGGCATCAGATGGCTCCCGCCTTGGGAAACTCGATGCGCAGCATCCGCCCTACTTCGTCGGTCAGCTCCTGCGGCTGCATGGCGCTGTTGGTGTCGCATACACGCCAGAACTGCTCGGGGTCACCCAGATAGCGCGCGGTGACGTTGTCGAGCCGGTCGCCCTCAACCACCGCATGCTGCGCGATCAGCGCGCCTGGTTCCGGCTGCGGCACAAAGCGGCGCCGCAGAAAGACGATTGTGCGCCCGTCCGGGCCTTCGACTCTGGCTGTCGCAATGCTGAAATAGCGGCTGGTCGGTGGGTACATGGTCTCTCCCCTAAAGCTTGAACGATGCGCCGACATTGAGCGCGCTGTTGACGACATTGGTGGTGGCCATCACTTCCTTGACGATCTGGTAAGCCATGAACAGCGTGTGGCCCGGATTGGTCAGCTTCAGGTCCACGTAACTGAGCACATTGAGCGTCAGGTCAACCTTGGCGCGGGTGGGATTGAGCAGCGTGTCATAAGCTTCCTCGGTAATACTGAAGCTGCTGACGCGCACCGGCAGCACCCGCGTCGGCCCCCACACGAACAAGGTCAGGGGCGCCTCGGGCGGAATGATTTCAATATTGCCGATCTGGGCCAGCGCGATGTTGGCAATCACGCCCACGCTCTTTGGGTACAGCAGCATCTCCAGCGCCGCTAGCGTGGGCGACACGCCCGAGATCATCGCCAGTGGATTGCCCGCTTCCAGCTGATCGGTCGCGTCCACCTCGACGCTGAGGGTGATGGTCTCCTTCGGGGGGCCGGTCAGGCGAAATGCCTCGGCGCGGTCGCTGCCGTCGCCGCCGCCCGTGGAACGCGCTTCCAGGCGGCGCGTCATGGTGTCCGGGTTGTACTGAAACACGACCACGCTGGCGAGCGGGTTCAGTGGATCGAGTCCGATGATGGCGCCCTTGATCAGGCGCGGGCTGCCCGGAAAACTGCTCATGATCGCTCCCCTGTGCGGTCCGTGCCTTGCATGCGGTCAGCCAGCTGTGTCATCTGATCCTCTTATTGGAAAGGCACCGAGCCCGTTTCGGGGCAAGGCATGCAGGCGCGCCGGCTGATGGAGCCGCGCATCCCCGCCACGGCCGAACACAAAGTGGCCCGGCCCATCGGGTGCGCCATGCCAAAGCCGGCGCTGATCATGGCCGTGTCCTCGGGCGGATCCCAGCGCGCGCTGGACAGCAGCTGGGCAAACTGGGAACCGAGCTGCAGGCTCAGTTCCGAGAAGCCGATAAAGCGCCCGATATGGGCGTAGAACAGGTTTCCCGGAACGTCAGCGTTGAAACATGATCCGGCCGGATGGGGGCACAAGGTAATGGAACTATTGCAGTTGACAGGACAATGGGGTGAGGTCACGCCACTTAATACATTGCTCTTGAAGTCGTAGCGCCGTCCGGTGCCGACCAGGGCCTTCCAGGCAAATGAGGCTGATGCGATCAAGCCGATGATGTGCAACGGCATGCCGCTCCCGAACGGGTTCAGGGAGTCCAGGCCCGCGCGGACCAGCTCTGCCTGACCAGCGAAGGAGGCCGAGATATGGCGCAACGGCACCGGAAAAGCAGGCGTGCTTGGCGCGTGGCTGCGAATTGCCTGTGCTTCCACCGCGGCGCCGACGGCGCCTTCCGCGATCAGGTTCGCCGAGTATCCCTCCGCGGCAGCGAGGGCCGCGGCCGTTGCCAACGTTGATTGGACCGCCAGTACGGCGGGATCTGCTTTTGCCAGGCGCACCTGGTCCACCAGCCAGTTGGTGACATCAGGACCGCACACATTCTGTGGACCCGGATCGGGACGAACCACCTCCACATTTGCAGCGCGCCAGAAGTCCGGGCCCGGTGGCGCTGTCACCCCACCGTGCTTGAACGTGGCGGCCACGGGCAACCCGGCGGCGCGCAGCAGGGTGGCTACCTTGTTGGCGCGGTGGCACGACAAGTCCATATTGAAGGCGGCATCGCCCTCCCCGCTGGCAAAGCCATGGACGTTGATCGTGCTTCCTGCCGGTACCGTGGCAACAAAGTCCGCTACTGCCGCGGCCCCTGTATGGAACACGCCCGGTGTTACCTCGACCGACTTCAGATCGTCGCAGTTGACGTCGAACAGAAAGTGATGTCCCACCACGCCAGCGCTACTGGGCGCGCAATCGGGCACCGCCGCGCCCAAGGCGGCCGGGCCGCAGGTGCGCGCTATGCGCGCGGGCAGTGCATCCAGCCTGGGCACGGCCCGCCCTGCCAGCACGGCGTCTGCTGCCGCATCGGCCTGGCGCTCGCTGGCGTCGCCGGGGGCGCTCACGGCAAGCTGGGTCTGGGTACCGCTGACGTGGCCGGACTGCTGCACCACATGCGCCAGTTCATGCGCCAGCAAGCGCCGGCCATCGGCACTGGCCGGGTCATAGCGGCCGGCGCTGAATGTGATATCGCTGCCGCTGGTGTAGGCCAGCGCACCGAGCGAACGCGCTGACGCAGCTGCCGCAGCGTCGGTGTGCACCCGCACGCGTGAGAAGTCGTGACCGAACCGGCTGCTCATGTCAGTTTGCACCGCCGGTACCAGGGCCTGGCCGCCCTGGGGGGCGGGCGTCTGGGCGCTGGGGTTGCGCGCGTGCGGCTTGGCCGCGCAGCTGCGGCAGGTGGCGCCGCCAATGCTGGGCGAACCGCAACTGCTGCACTTGCGCTGCAGGTAGCGGCCTGGCGAATTGGGAGCCGCGGCTGCAACAGCCGGCGCGCGGGCGGCGACCGTGTTCATGGCGCGATCCCGCCGTAGACCGATTGCGCGATCTGGCGTCCCAGCTGGACCGGGTCGGCGCCAGCAGTAATTTCAATCGGCGGGCCGTCAAGCTGGGATAGCAACGCGCCGCGCGCCAGCCCGGCACCAACGCCGCCTTCACTGAGCAAGCGGCTCAACTCTGCTTCGACAGACGCCTGCAGCAGGCCGCGCTGGCTCGAAGGCAGGTCAACGCCGGTCAGTATCAGGCGTTCCATGTGCAGCGAGATATTCATTGCGCACCTCCGCTTTGCACCGGCATTGGCTCGATCCAGCGCAAGTCGGCTTCATTGACAGGTTTTTCCAGCTTGCGCAGTTCAGTGCGCGCCGCCTCCAGCAACAGCGGCATGCTCACATCCACGCCACGCCCGGCAGCGAGGAAGGCCGTATTAAGCGCAATGTTGTGGATGCTGCCCCCGGTCAGATTCAGGCGCGCGAGCCGCTGGTAATCCAGCGCAGCGAGCGGCGTTTTGGGCGGAAAAGCATTCTTCCAGATGGCCACGCGCTCGGCCGGGCCTGGGAACGGGAAGTTGATCACAAACCGCAGCCGGCGCAGGAAGGCGGCATCGAGCGAGGTTTTCATGTTCGACGCCAGAATCGCCAGGCCGCGGAAGGCCTCGATCCGTTGCAGCAGGTAGTTTACTTCGATGTTGGCGTAGCGGTCATGACTGTCGCGCACTTCGCTGCGCTTGCCGAACAGCGCATCGGCTTCGTCGAAAAACAGGATGGCGCCACCATCTTCGGCTGCGTCGAACAGGCGGCGCAGGTTCTTTTCGGTCTCGCCAATAAATTTGCTGACCACGGCCGACAGATCGATGCGGAAGATCAGCAGGCCGAGTTCGCGCGCGATGACTTCGGCGGCCATGGTCTTGCCGGTTCCGCTTTCACCGGCAAACAGCACGCTGATACCCAGACCACGGTTCATGCGGTCGCGAAAGCCCCACTCGTCGTATACCGCCGTGCGCGAGCGCACCTGATCCACCACTTGACGCAGCAGATTCTTTTCAATCTCCGGTAATTCGAGATCGTCCCAGCCTGCTTTGGCGTCGACCACCTTGGCCAGCTGATCGAGCGCCGGCCGTGCGCGGCGCAGGCTGACACGCCATAGCGCCTGCCCCAGATCGGCGCCATCGTCCACTTCGCGCAAGGCGCTTGCCGCCAGTTGCCGGATGACGGGCAGGTTGAAGCTGAAGTGCGATGACAGGTGCTGCGCGTGTGCCTCTCCCACGTCACCGAGGGCAGCGCGCCACGCGGCATTCTGTTCGCCCGGGGCTGGCCGCGCGACCTCGAACGACAGCGCTTCACGCATGGCCTGCGGGGACGGATCGCGCGCATCGAGCATCAGCATGCCACTGTCGCGTTCCACCAGCCGCGCCAGTGCCCCTGCCTGCGGGCCGGCGCGATCCATTTCGCTGGCGTCGATCAACAGTGCCAGCGGCAGCAAGGCACTCTCGCGCCGCCACAGGCGAATCAACAGTTCCAGCTCTGCCGTGGCCACGGGGAGCTGCTCGGCGCGCATGCGATACAGCGACAAGCCAACCCGTTGTGCGGCCGCCTGGGCGACCAGTTGTTTGGCCTGACTATCAGTGCCTAGCAGCTCGACCACAGGCACCGCCACGCTGGCCGCCCCGCGCTCGACTTCCGCGCCAATGGCGTCGGCAATTTGCTGCTGGCTGGGCGGCAGCGGTTCGCCTGTTGCCGGCACGGCGGTCAGCAGCGGTGTCAATGCGTCGTCCAGGTAGTTCAAGCCTTTGACATAATTGACGATGCGTTCATCCGCGCGCAGGGCGGCGCCAATCAGCGGCTGGCCTGGTCCCTGCACCACTTCCAGCAAGCGCCAGTGCCGCAGTGGGCGCAGCGGCGAAAGCACATCCCAGGCTGGATCATCGAACAGCTTGAGCGCCAGACCAAAGGTGGGGTAGGCTTTTGCTGGATCGCCCTGCGCGCGTGCGCACAAGGGGCCGATGCGCGAATCGAGTTCGATCGCACAGCACAGCAGCAAGGTCATCGACTCAAAGCGCGACAGGTCCATCCGCGCTGCCAGCACTAGCAAGGCGGGCGGCGGCTCAGTCTGTTCCGCTTGGCGCATGGCATCGGGCATCTCCGCCTGCGCTGCTGACGGTGGCACGGGGTTATCGGCTGCGCCGGGACCAGGCAGGCTTTTGAGCGGCGGGTTGGCGCCACTGGCAAACAGGCGGCCGAGCACGGGCCGAGCACGGGCAGGCGGCGCAGCCGTTGCCGGTGCGGCCGGCGCGGCGCTGGCCGGGCTGACTGGTTCGTTCTCGCGCGCCAGTTTCCCCAGACGCTCGCGCAGCCAGTCCAGCGCCAGCGCGAGGTAGTTATCGTTGGCCGCCAGCCAGTTGTCGAATTCCGGTGTCATACGGTCACCTGCTGCGCGGGATCGAAGGACGGCAGCGCCGGGTCGCCAGTGAAAAGAACCGGGATGCTGTCAATCCCGTCTACCCGCAGCCGCACCAGGTAGGTGCCTGCCGCCACGGCCGGGACCACACACGTGATGGTGGTCGGGGTTTCCAGATAAGTGGGCGCGAGCGGATCGGGATTGGCCACGCTTTGCGGCTCGATCTGGCTGTCGCCAAACACCACCAGCACGCGTTGTCCCTGGCGCACACGCGGTGCGCAGGTCAGCGTCAGGACATCGCCCGCGCTCACCAGCGGCGCGGTTGTGCTGTTGGGCGTGACTGTGACAACTGGCGCCAGGGCGAACGACGCCGTCGCGGCGCCGTGCCGTGCCGGCAAGCCGAACGGGCGCGCAATTGCTGACACGGTGTACGACCCTGGCGCCCACTTTTCGTAAGCCTGGGGATCGTCGGCCAGCGCCGGCAGCACCACGTTGGTCACGCCCGACGGCAAGGCCTGCATGGGCAATTCCACCAGTGGTGGCGCCAACGGCGCTGGCGCGGGCGGCAAATGCGGCTGCGGCGGCATCAGACTGGCAAAGCGCAGCACCACGTCGGCGCCCTGCATGCCGCTACCGGTGACGGCCAGGACCTCGCCCAGACGGCCAGCAGCCTGCCGGTTTGGCGCCTGCACATCCTGCAGCAGTGGGCCGCTGCCGGTCACTGCGTCCACGCCCTGATCCTGCTGGCCGCGGCGCAGCACCGGCAGTGCGGCGCGGCCGGCCTGCTGGCTGTCGATCAGGACCACGGCGCATTCGTACGCCGCCGAGATGCGGTATGCCGTATGGAAGGTCGCCCACAGACGGGACATTTCATCGATCGACAAGGCCAGCGGCGTGATCCGGATCCGCTCCACCTGGTCGGCCAGATTGCTGTCCCCCAGCGCATCGCGGATTTCCTGGCGCCCGAGAATCGCATGATCGTGCAGTACGCTCATGGCGCCGCCCATCAGCAGGTTGCCAGAGGCGGTGTCGTCGTTGTCATTGTCGCCGCGCGCATAGGCGGTAACCAGATAGTGCAGATTGAGCGCCAGTGCTGGCGGTGCGACTTCGCCGGGGCGCACCTGGCGCGGCATGTCCATATTGCGCCATGCCGCGTTGATGACGGTTTGATACAAAAAGACATTGAGCTGGGGCGGCCGCGTTTCGCCCTTGCGCGCCATGTCCGGCGGCACCGTGGTCACGGTCAGCGCGCCCAGGCCACTGATCAGTTCCTGCACCGGCGCGGTCAGCAGATTGCGCAAGGTGGCCGTGACCGCGCTCATGGCGCGCGCATCGCTCATCGCATCCCCCGTTCTTTTTGCTGTGCCAGGAATTGCTCCAGGCTGAGCGACGCTGTTTTTGCCTGGCTGCGTGCCGGTGCAGGCGGCGCATTGACGGCGCGGATTTCCACGCGGCCGATCGATACGTGAATGACGCTCTGTGGCGGCGTGCTGTCCGGCTCAGGCCTTGCGCGTTCCTCGCTGTGCACCACCGGCTGCGCTGCTGGACGCAGCGACGCGCGCGGCCCCGGCGCCAATGCCACAAGTTCGCGTCGCGTGGGCGAGGCTGGCGCTGCGGGCGCCACGATTGGTTGCGGTAGGTCTCGCCTGGCTGGCGGCTGCGCTGCCGCATTCACCACACCGGCTGTACGTGCCGCCACCGCGGGCGCGGTTGGAAGCGCAGGCACGACAGCTTTCGCCATCCGCCTTGGTGCGGGCTGCGCTGGCGAAGATGGAGATGCAGGCGGCGTCACATGCAGGCTTTGGGCAACTGGGATGGGCTGCAAGCGTGCCGGCGGTGCGTCCCCCGCTGCCGGCGCAGGCGCCACAGGATGCCGCGCAAGGGGCGCCACGTGCTTGCTGCGGACTGCTTTCGGCGCCATCTCCGCGGGCGCAGGCAGATCCGGTGCGACCGGTTTGTGCTCCGTAGCCGCGGGCGCAGCTTCCTGATCGCGGCGCGGCGAAGTCGCTGGCGCGACGGCTTGCGCCGCAAGCGGTGCAGGCGGCGCAGGCGGCGCCACAGCGGCCATGCGATGCATGCGCGCCGGGCGGGCCTGGCGCGGCGCAGCAGCAGCTTCGGCCGATTCCTCCTGCTCGATTTCGTGCTCCGGTTGCGGCACTGCCGGCAGGCCGGGCGCCTCGGGCTCAAACCGCGACGGCAGTCGTGGCACCACGGCGGCGGCCAGTCCGGTCTCGCGCGACACCAGCGAAACGAGGTAGTCACTCACAGCCGCACCATGTCGAGATACATGCTGCGCCGGCGGGCGCTCAAACTAAGCACGTCGGCCTCGCTCCAGCCATAGGCGCGCGCCAGCGTGTGCACGTCGTGTAGCGTTCTGCGGGCCCAGGCATCAACCTCCTTCCACAGAAAGGCGCCGATATCAAGCAGGTCGTCCCAGCCGTGGCCACAGGCCGGACAATGCAGCGACAATTCAATCTGCGCCAGCGGATCGGCTTCGGCCATGGCAGCGCCAATGGCGCTCAAAGCGTCCGGCGACAACTGCTCGAAGGTGAGCGCCCGGCCGTCGCACTCGGCCCGCAGCAGGCAGCTGCGCAGCAGCGCTGCCGGCGACGGCGCGGCATCGGGAAGCGTCAGTGCAATCAGGTCGGCGCTATTGGGCAAGCGGCAGGTCATTCTGCAGCTACCTGACGCCACCTGCAGTTCGGCCGGACGTGCATCGTCCAGGTCATGATGCGCAACAGGACAGATATCGTCAACCGAGCAGGCTACGTCCAGCTGCTCGGCGCAGACCGGGCATTGGGCCAATGCGGCCATGCGCTCGCCAAACAGCAGGCGCCGCAAGCGGAACAGGCGGGCATCGCGCCGCCCCACCGGCAGTTGCAGCAGCTGCTCGGGCGCCGCCTCGCATGCACAGGCGAGCAAGGCGACCGCACGGCGTGCCGGCCCCTGCTCGAGCCCCGACTCCCATGCCTGCAACAACTTGTCGGCGGTCGGGGCATGCATGATGCTCAGCCTTGGCCGTTGAGGGTCGGTTCAGCCGGTTCGGCCACTTCGCGGTCGCGCTCCCAGCCCTCGTTTTCCAGCTTGATGGTCTGAATCGCCACGGCATTGGCGTTGGCATCGAGGTCCGGCAATGCCTGGTATTCCGATACCCAGCAGCGGAACACCTTGTACGCCAAAGCCAGTTGTCCAGTCTCGTTGTAGACCTCGATGATGATCTCCTTGCGGAAGTCCTTGAGCGAGGTTTCTGCGCCCAGGCCGGTGCCGAAGCTCCACACCTTGCTGGCCCATTTTTCGAACTCCAGATCGTGGGTCACGCCACGCTCGATGGTGATGGCTTCGAACTCGGTGCGGCCGGGCGACTTGCGGCTCGATGATGGATCGCCGCCTTCGCGGTGCTTGACCACTTCGGTGGTGCGTTTCAGGCCGCCGACCTTGCTGACGCCGGCCACATAGCGGCCATCCCACTTGACGCGGAATTTGAAGTTTTTGTACGGATCGAATCGCTGTACATTGACGCTGAACTGGGCCATCTCATCCTCCTGTTAGGTCTGGATCTGCCCAGCGATTTGCTGGAGTTTGATCACAACGAACTCTGCTGGTTTCAAGGGCGCAAAACCCACCACCACATTGACGATGCCGAGATTGATATCGGTCTGGGTGGTGGTCTCCTTGTCGCACTTGACGAAGTACGCTTCGGCCGGAGTCTTGCCCTGGAAGGCGCCCTGACGGAACAGGTTCTGCATGAACGCGCCCAGATTCAGGCGGATCTGCGCCCACAGCGGTTCGTCATTCGGCTCAAACACCACCCACTGGGTGCCGCGGTACAGGCTTTCCTCGATAAACAATGCAGTGCGGCGCACGGGAATGTACTTCCATTCCGACGCCAGGCGGTCATCACCCTGCAGGGTACGAGCGCCCCAAACCACGCGGCCTGCCGCCGGCATCGCGCGCAGGCAGTTGATCCCGAGCGGATTGAGCTCGCCGTTTTCCGCGTCGGTCAGGGCCACGCTCAGCTGCGGCACGCCGACCAGGGTGGCGTCGAGTCCGGCCGGAGCCTTCCACACCCCGCGCGTATTGTCGGTGCGCGCAAAGATGCCGGCCACGGCCCCGCACGGGACAAAGTCTTCCAGCTGATTGTCGTGCAGCGGGTTGGGCTGCTTCAGCCGCGGGAAGAACAGCGCGGCATTTTTGCTGTTGGTGCCCACGCTGGCCACGCCGGCCTTGGCCGCATCCTTGTCGGTCCAGCTGGCGATCGGGTCCACCATCAGGATTGCGCGCCGGTGTTCGCAGTAGCTGCCCGCTTCGGCCACCAGGCTGGGGTCGACATTGCCATCGGCCTTGTAAGGTGGGATGCACAGCATGTTGAACAGGTCAGCCTTGCGCAGCGCGTACAGCCCCTTCTTGTCATTCTGTTTGCCGGGTCCGGTGAAATTGGCTTCGATCAGAGGCGCGCCGTTCGAGGTTTTTTTGGCAGCGGCCAGCGCCGTGCGGGCCGTATCAACGGCACCGGCATCGGGCGGGTCCAGCGCCAGCGCAGCTGCCAACGCCTGCTCGGCGCGGCTGATATTGTCAGTCGCGATGGCCGCCAGGTCGGCTGTCTTTTGCTTGACGGCCGCCTTGGCCGCGTCCACCGTCGCAGGCACCTGCGGATTGGCTGCCAGCGCCGCTGCCAGCGCATCCTGGGCAGTCTTCAGCGCGGCCGATGCGGTGTGCAGACCGGCGATGTCGGGCAAGGTACCTGGCGGATACGTGCCTCGCCAGCGCAGCAGGCGCGATTCCAGCGCCAGCACTTTGTTTAACTGGCGCGCACTGGCGATCACGGTCAGGTTGCGGAATTGTTCGACCTGCAGCGGCACCCCGCTCGCGCCCACTTCCGTCACCGTCATATTAAACAATGCAGTCTTTGCCACGCCCATTTGCATGGCCACCTGGTCCGACACCTGGGTGTCGATGGCAAAGCGCAGATTGCCGCCCCAGCCACCCTCGTAAGCCGCTTCGAAGGTGAAGTTGCCAACCGTGAGCGGGGTGCGCGCCGGCACGGGCGGCACGGCGCCTTCGTCGGCGGCGCTGGGATTAAACAGGCGCACGATGATCGCCTGCCCGCCGCCGTTCATGTAGAAGTCGCGCACGGCGAAGCCAAGTGTGCTTTCGACCCACAGGCCGCCGAAGATGCGCTCGAAGTCGCCGTAGCTATTAATGACCACCGCTTCATCGGTGGGACCGCGCAGCGCCCGGCCAACAAACGCGGCGATGGACGTGGCCACGCCGGTGATGGTGCGCACGCCGCTGGGAATTTCCTCGATATAGACGCCTGGGTAACTCAATGTCGAAGGCATGTTGCCCTCCATCAAAAGTATGCAGCGGGGAAGGCAGCGGGGTGGCAACCGGGCTAGCCTTGCGTTTTAAACATTGTTAAATCCGAAAAGCGAGACAGGCCGATTTCTGGTGCGCTCTGACAGGTGTTTCCCTGTGCGGGCGCAAACGAGCTCAACCATTATGGAACTGCAACATCGATGCACTTTGATGTGGATCAAGTAACATATTAGCGAGGCAGATGTTATCTCCGCAACAACTTTTATAAATACAGTAGTTTCGAACTACGCTAATGAACATCGAGTACTGGGACATTCAGGTACTATTTAGTTAAATAGTTGCATCTGATCAAATTAACCCACGCTGATGGGGGGTTCCATGGATACACAAAATACTGACACCAACCGTTTCCTGTCGACTGGCGTCAAGGGCCTCGACGAGATTCTTGGCGGCGGCCTGACCAGCGACCGCCTGTTCCTGATCGAAGGCGAACCTGGCACCGGCAAGACCACGCTGGCCCTGCAGTTTTTAAATGAGGGGGTGCGCCGCGGCGAATCCGTCATTTACATCACGCTGGCGGAAACGCGGGTCGAACTGAAAGCCGTAGCGCAGTCGCATGGCTGGTCCATGGATGGGATCCAGGTCGAGGACATCATCCCGAACGAGGAAATCCTGCACCCCGATCAGCAATTCACGATCTTCCATCCATCCGAAATCGAGATGGGCATGACGACCCAGCGCATTCTCGATGCAATCGAAAAATACAAACCTTCGCGGGTAGTGCTCGATTCGCTGTCAGAGCTGCAGCTATTGGCGGAAAGCCCGCTACGTTACCGGCGCCAGGTGCTCGCGCTCAAGCAGTACTTGTCCGGCAAAGGCTGCACCACCCTGTTCCTGGACGACCGCACGGCGCTGTCGGGCGACTTGCAGGTGCGCAGCGTGGCGCACGGCGTCATCACGCTTGAACTGATCAACCAGGATTACGGCTCCGAGCGGCGCCGCGTGCGCATTGTCAAATACCGCGGCATCGCGTTTCGGGGTGGCTCGCACGACTATAAAATCGTCACTGGCGGCCTGCAGGTCTATCCACGCCTGATTGCCGCCTACACGCGCGTGAGCGCCACACGCAAACAGCTCTCGAGCGGCATTGCTGCACTCGATGCGCTCACCGGGGGCGGCCTGGACGAAGGCACCAGCACGCTCATCTCCGGGCCGCCCGGCACCGGCAAGTCGTCGCTGTGTGCCCAGTATGTGTATGCGGCCAACCAGCGTGGCGAAAAAGCGGCCATGTTCCTGTTCGAGGAAGCGAGCAACAACCTGATGCTGCGCTCTGCCGGGCTGGGGCTGGATCTGCAGCCGTCGATTGACAGGGGCCTGCTGACAATCCAGCAGGTCGACCCGGCCGAAATGGCACCGGGCGAATTCATGCAGGCGGTCACCGATGCCGAGCGCCGCGGCGCCCGCGTGATTGTGATCGACAGTCTGAATGGCTATTTGAAAGCGATGCCAGACGAGCGCTTCCTGACCACCCATATGCACGAGCTGCTGACCTATCTGGGCCAGCGTGGCGTGGTGACCATTCTGGTTGGCGTGCAGCCGGGGGTGATTGGCGGCTCCATGTCGACCACCGTCGACGCCAGCTACATCGCCGACAGCGTCATCATGCTGCGCTACTTCGAAGCGCGCGGCAAGGTGCGCCAGGCGATCTCCGTTTTCAAGAAACGGGTCGGTTTGCACGAGCGCAGCATTCGGCTGTTCTCGATGAGCAGCGCGGGCATCAAGGTAGGCGATGTACTGACGAATTTCCATGGCATTCTGACCGGCGTGCCGACGTTCGACGAAAACCAGTGCCATGTCCTGTTCGACGAGGAGACCTAGACAGTCATGGAAAAACGTGTCCTCATTTATGCGCCCAGCGGTCAGGATGCCGTGCTGGCGGCCAAGCTGCTGTCGATGGCAGGGGTCGATAATCTGATCACCGAAACATCGACCCATCTGGCCGCCGAACTGTTGATCGGCGTGGGCGCCGTGCTGACAGTGGAAGAAGCGCTGTCGAGCGGAGGACTGAAGGTGCTGGGCGAATGCGTACAGCGTCAGCCTGCCTGGTCGGATCTGCCCATTGTGCTGCTGACCAACCGCGGGCCGGACTCGCTGAGCGTGCGCCAGGCGATCGCGGTGCTGGGCAATGTCACCTTGCTGGAGCGCCCAGTGCGTACCCTGACCCTGATCACGTCGCTGCAGTCGGTGCTGCGTGCGCGTGAAAAGCAGTACCAGGTGCGCGAGACCGATCGCCGCAAGGATGAATTCCTGGCCAGCCTGGGGCACGAACTGCGCAATCCGCTGGCGCCGATTCGCACCTCGATGGGGGTGCTGGCGCACCTGTATCCGGACCAGGCGCCCGTCAAAAAAGTGACCGATGTGATCGAGCGCCAGGTTACCCACCTGACCCGGC
The DNA here is from genome assembly GCF_900129765.1 of Massilia sp. CF038. Lineage (GTDB taxonomy): Bacteria > Pseudomonadota > Gammaproteobacteria > Burkholderiales > Burkholderiaceae_D > Telluria_A. Next base: position 891,810 of record NZ_FQWU01000001.1, on the reverse strand, counting down.
TGGTGGACGATCTGCTCGACGTGGCGCGCATCAACAGCGGCAAGATCGAGTTGCAGCGCGACTTCACCACCTTTGCCGCCGTGATGGGCCACGTGACCGAACTTTGCACCGCGCCAGCCGCTGCACGCCGCGTGAAGATTGATTTCGCGCTGCCGGAAGAGGAGATCGTGCTTTACGCCGACTATGCGCGCGTGGTCCAGATCGTCGCCAATATTTTATCGAACGCCGTCAAGTTCACGCCGCCGGAAGGCTACATCAGCGTGCGCGCCACGGTCGATGGCGACACGCTGAAAATCTATATCCGCGACACTGGCATTGGCCTGGAAGCAGCCGCGCTGGGGCGTATCTTTGCCATGTTCGAACAAAGCCGTCCGCCCTCAGGCCAGATTGCCAGCGGTCTCGGGATCGGTTTGTCGCTGGCACGCCAGTTCGCCGAAATGCATGGCGGCAGCGTCATCGCCAGCAGCGAGGGACTGGGCAAAGGCAGCGAATTCGCAGTGACGCTGCCGGTGGTCTCACAAACAAGGCCGGACCAGCAGCCGCAAAGTGAAACCAGTATCGGCCAGAGCGACCAGCGGCCCAAGATACTGGTGGTGGACGACAATCGTGACGCCGCCGATTCGCTGCAAGCCTTGTTTGAAATGGAAAACTGTAACGTCGCCACCGCCTACGATGGCTTTGAAGCGGTGCAGGCGGTAGAACAAGCCATGCCCGACATGATCGTCATGGACCTGGGCATGCCCAGCATGGACGGCTACGAAGCTGCGCGCCGCATCCGCAAAAAGCCTGGGTCGAAAGACGTATTGATGATCGCCCTGACAGGCTGGGGCCAGAGCGACGCGCGCCAGCGCACGATTGAGGCAGGCTTCGACCATCACTTGATTAAACCGGTCAATTTCGACGAGATCAAACGCCTGGCCGACGGGCGCCTGAAGCGCCAGCCATTGCTGCGGCGCGTGGTCTAGCTGGCTTTAGAAGGCGCCAGCTCTTCCAGCACGCGCACCAGGCGTGCCATTTCCACCGGCTTGACCAGATGCGCGTCAAACCCCGCATCGAGTGCAGTGGCACGGTCGTTTTCCTGCCCGTAGCCAGTCAGGGCCACCAGCCGTACTGCACGCGTGGCCGGGTCGGCCCGCATCCGGCGCGCCACCTCGTAGCCGTCAATGCCAGGCAAGCCGATATCGACCAGCGCCACATCCGGCTGCACGGCCAAGGCCTGACGCAAGCCGTCATACCCATCAGCGGCGCTGGATACCTGGTAAGCATTCGATTCGAGCATCAAGACCATCATTTCGCGGCCGTCCTCGTTATCTTCGATCAGCAGCACATGCTGGCGCGCGCCGGCCGCCGGTGACACGGCGGGTTCCTGTGCCGGCGGCGCGGCAACGGCCGGCAGGCGCAGTTCGAAGCAGCTGCCCTGCCCCGTTCCCTGGCTGTACACGGTCACGCGCCCGCCATGCATCAAGGCCAGTTGCCGCACCAGCGCCAGCCCGACACCAAGCCCGCCCTGGGCCCGGTCCAGCGTACGCGTGCCCTGCACAAACAGGTCAAACACAAACGGCATCAGCTCCTGCGAAATGCCGATCCCCGAGTCGGCCACGGCCAGCACTGCCTCGGCCCCTTCGATACGCACCGCGACGTTGATGCTGCCGCCAGGGGGCGTGTACTTGAGTGCATTGTCGATCAGGTTGGCGATGATTTGCTCAAGGCGGGTCGGATCGGCGTCAACCCAGACCGGCTCGGAGGCGACGCTGATTGCGTGCCGCCCGCCGCGCTCGGACTCGGTCACTGCCGCCATGTAGTTGTCCACCGCCGCGTCGAGACGCAAGGCGCGCCGCTCGAGCAGAATTTTGCCGGAGTGGACGCGCCCCATGTCGAGCAGATCGTCGATGATGCGCGTCAGGTGTCCACTCTGGCGCGCGATGATGTCGCGTGCGCGCGCGTTTGCCTCGGCCCCGCCGGCGCTATGGGCCATCACGCCGGTGGCATTGACGATGGCAGCCAGCGGGTTGCGCAACTCGTGGCCCAGCATCGCCAGAAATTCATCCTTGGCCCGATTCTGCTGCTCGGCCACGGTGCGCGCCTGATGCTCCCGTTCGAACAGAATTTCGCGCTCTTCTTCGGCCACCTGGCGTGATGCTTTTTCCATGCGCACCACGGCAGCCGCGGCCACAATCGCGTCCTGCACTTCATCGACCTCGATCACGCCCGAGACTTCGGACGGCCCCAGTTCCTGGTCGTGTTCAAGCGCATGCGCCGAGCGCGCAGCCTGGGCAATCGAATGCGACAGCCGGCGCGCGAAAAACAGCGCCGCACCGGCAGCGCAAGCCACTGCCGCCAGCAAGCCGAACATCGACACCATCAAGGCCTGGCGTGCAGCCGATTCGATTTCCGCTTCCGGCACGCCGACTGCGACCGTCCAGCCGGACAGCGCCGAGCGTTCCAGCACCGTGTACAGCTTCAATCGGTCTTCGCTGGCGTTGCGGATGACGCCGACGGTCTTGCTGCGGATCGCGTCGCGCAAATCCGGCTGGGCGTCCCCCGGCGCCTCACCGTCCTTGCCGTGGGTATGGGCGATGGTGATGCCATTGCGGTCAAACACGCCGGCCAGCCAGCCGCTGGGCGCATTCACATTTCTGAGTACGCCATTGAAATGCTGGATCTTGAAACCTTGGGAAATGACGTAGCGGGTGCCGTCCGGTGTTTTAACAGGCAGATCGACCACCACCAGCAGGGCCTGGGTCACAACGCCGCGAATCAGGTTCGACACTTGCGGTTTGCCGCTGGCGAGCACCTGCGCGACGCGCGCTGCGCCATCGCCCGGTGGCATGGGCGTACCAAAAGGCACGGCCGTGTTCATCAGCAGCTCGCCCTTGTCATTCAACAGCGCGGTCCAGGTGGTGCCGGGACGGTCGGCAAAATGGGCCTGCTGGTAAAAGCCGGCCATGTCGCCACTGGCGAGATACGGCGAGTTGGCCAGCATGCGCAGCGCTGATTCGGTATTGGTCAGTTCGCGGTCGATGCTGACCAGCGAAATGCGCGCGGTTTCACGCACGCCCTTGAGCGCGGCATCGCGCTCGGACTTGAGCAGCATGTTCAGCGAAATGGTCGAGAACAGGATCACCGGGATCAGAATCGCCGCCACCATCAACGCAAGATAGGTACGGATCTTCATGGCGGCACGGGGCAATTCATGGGACGGTGGATTTCCGGGCAAACGGGAAGGCCATCATAGTCGATTTTTGCACCCGCAGCCGCTGCACTTGCCTACTTCCAGTCTCCGCGTAAAGACAGCACTTGCTGATGCAGGTATTCGGGCGTGGCTTCCTGCGGCGGCACGGGCAGGCCGACCGCCAGCGCCAGTTGCGAGCGCGGACCGCGCGCAAATGAGCGCTCGAACAGATTGGCCTTGTCGCGCGTGAGCAGGCTGCCCCACAAGCCGCGCAGTGCCATCGGAATCACTGGCACCTTGCTGCGTTCGAGGATCTTGGCCACGCCGCCGCGGAACTCGTTCATTTCGCCCGTGCTGGTCAGCTTCCCTTCCGGGAAAATGCACACCAGCTCACCCTCGTGCAGGGCCTTGGCAATTTCAATGTAGGCCTTCTCCATGGTCCATTGGTCTTCCTTGGCCGAGGCGATCGGGATGGCACGCGCGGTGCGGAAGATCCAGCCCATGAACGGGGTCTTGAAGATACGGTGATCCATCACGAAACGGATCGGGCGCGGGCTGGCGGCGCCAATCACCAGCGCGTCGACATAGCTGACATGGTTGCAGACCAGGACAGCGGGGCCTTCGTCCGGAATCCGATCAACATCGACCGTTTTGACGCGGTGAATGGTATGGATCAGCATCCAGGCCAGGAAGCGCATCAGGAATTCAGGCACCAGCGAGAAGATGTACAACGCGACAATCGCGTTCAAGACCGCCGTGGCCAGGAACATCTCGGGAATGCTGAAGCCCAGCTTGTGCATGACCATGGCCACCCCGGCAGCGACAATCATGAACAGCGCATTCAAAATATTCATGCCGCCAATGGTGCGCGACAGGTGGGTCGGCTCGCAGCGGGTCTGGATCAGGGCGAACAGCGGCACGATGAACAAGCCGCCAAATACCCCCAGCAGCGCGATGTCGATCAAGATGCGTGCCATGCCCGGCGTACTGGCCATGGTGGCCAGCGTCAGCTGGGCCGTGCTGGTGTAAGCGACGCTGGCGAAATACAGCTCGGCGCCAAACACCGACAGGCCGATCGCACCAAATGGCACCAGGCCGATTTCCACCTTGTGACCGGAGAGCTTTTCACACAGCAGCGAGCCGGCACCAACGCCAATCGAAAATACCGTCAGCAAGCCAACGAACACAGTCTCGTCACCGTGCAGATAGGTTTTGGCATACAGCGGGAACTGGGACAGGATAATCGCGCCGTAAAACCAGAACCAGGAGTTCCCCAGCATCGACAGGAACACCGTACGGTTCTGACGCGAGAAGGCCAGGTTGCGCATGGTCTCGGCAAACACGTTTGGATTGATTTTCAATTCAGGCGCCGGCGCCGGCGACGCGGGAATGCGCAGGCTGACCACCAGGCCGACGACAGCAAACAGCAGCGTGGCGCCAGCGACCAGGGTGGCACCGTCGGAACCGAACTTGACCAGCCAGGCGCCCAGCACCTGACCAAGCAAAATGCCGACAAAGGTACCCATCTCGATCAAGCCGTTGCCGCCGACCAGTTCTTCCGACTTCAGGTGCTGCGGCAGGTACGCGTATTTGACAGGGCCAAACAAGGTGGAGTGCACGCCCATGCCCACCACTGCCGCCAGCAGCAGCGGCAGCGACTTGGTCATCCAGCCAATGCCGGCGACAAGCATGATACCAATCTCGATCAGCTTGACGATGCGCGCCAGGCGGCCCTTCTCGACCTTCTCGGCGATCTGACCGGCGGTGGCAGAAAAGAACACATACGGCAGGATGAACAGGCCTGGAATCAGATTGGTGAGCATGGACGGATCAAGCGTGGTCCATTTGGCAGCGTCAAAGGTCAGCACCACCAGGAAGGCCGTCTTGAACACGTTATCGTTGAACGCGCCCAAAAACTGGGTCCAGAAAAACGGGGCAAAACGGCGCTGCTTCAACAGGGAAAACTGGCTCGATTGGCTCATGTGGGTCTCGGTGCGGGTAAGGGATGGGAATTAGGATTTGCGCTGCAGCGTCTTGAATGCCTGCGGCACCCAGGGACGCGCTGCAACGATGAAGCTGATCGCGTGTTTTTGTTCAAGCGGCAGGCGCGTCTCGTGCTGGTGCTGCTGCGAGAATTCCGCCGCCACCTGCTTGAGGCGTTCGAGCAGCGCCGCGGCCGACTGCTTGGACAGCATCACGTTCACCATGCGCATGACCTCATCTTCGCCATCGAAGCGCGAATTGAGATAGTCGGCTGCCGCCTCGTGGCGGAAGTAAGTCTGGATCGGCCCATTGGCGATCCAGCCGAAGGTGCGCGCGATCAGCAGCTTGACGCGATTGTTTGGCAGCAGTTCCAGGAAGCCGATTTTGTCCAGCCGGAGCAGGTACTTGGTCACTTCCAGCTCGCTCATATCGTAGTAGCGCACGATATCGTCAAAGCCAATGTGGTTCATGGCCGATACCGCCACCACCAGCAGGCGCGGATCGCCAATGATTTCGCGTTCCTGGGCCAGCGTCAGCTGTGAGATCAGGGAGGGGTCGCTTTGGGCGGCGCTGAGCTCATCGAACTCGATGCCGCTGGCGGTGAGGATGTCGTCCAGCCGCTGCAAGGTGAAGTTTTTCTGTGAAAACATGCGTTTGACACTCGCTTCCGACATATCGATGCGTGCGGCCAATTCGCCGTACGTGATGCCCCGCGCTTTCAACAAGCGCTTCAAGGTGTCGACCAGTGTAATTGCGTGTGGCATGCCTGCGTTCCTTTGTCTTCCGGTAGCAGATCTTAATACTGTTTGCCCGTAAAAGCGATACCGTAGTGCATTTAATTGTGGTGCGTCGCATTCAGGCACATGATCCGTCCTGCCAACCCGGCCTGCCTATGAAGGATGCACCATGAAATCGCTGATCGCCCTCGCCCTTGCCTGCACTGTGGCCACCGCCCAGGCCGAGCCCAATCCCAGCACCGATCTGTCGGGCGCGTCGGCCCTGATCGGGGCCGGGTCCGCCCTGGTGGTGGGCGGCTCGCTGTCCGCCGTGGCTGCGTCGGGCGGCGTCGTCATCGCCAGCGTGCAGGTGGTGGGCGAATCTGTGATCATCGTGCTGGAAGGTGCATCGCACGCAGCGCGCGCCTCGATCCGGCTGGCCGGCCAGGCTGCGGCCAGCTCGCTGCTGGTCACTGGCGCGGCTATCAGCGTGGTGACGATTGCCAGCGGCTACATTTTGGTGGCGGCCGGCGAAGCGATCGCCTTTGTGCCCACCGAGATCGGCGCATCGTTGATCTACCATGCGCGTCATAACGGTCCGGGGTACTGATCATGCGCCGATTTATCATGTTCCTGCTGCTCGCCTGCAGCCTGAATGCAGCCCACGCGGGCCGCAACTGCGAAGTGAAAAAAACCAGCGTGCAGACTTTTGTCAGTGGCATGAAGCTGGCCGAGAATACCCGCGCGGCGCTGGAAGCATCCGGCGCGCAGGTGGCCATTATCGGCCGTGTTGGACAGGACTTGTCGGCCTACGGCCTGCGCTACTCGCATGCCGCGTATGTGTGGCGCGACCATCCCAAGGGAACGTGGCTGGTGGTGCATGAGCTGAACCAGTGCGGCACGGCCAGTTCAGGTCTGTACGACCAGGGCCTGGCCAACTTCTTCCTTGATGATTTGTACCGCTATGAAGCGGTGGTGCTGATTCCATCGGCGCAGAGCCAGTCGCGCATTGCAGGTGTGCTTGGTTCGTATGTGGCCAACCGCATGCACTACGCGCGTTACAACATGCTGGCCTACCCGTTCTCGACCGAGTATCAGAATTCGAACCAGTGGGTGCTGGAGACCTACGCGGCCAGCACGTCGGACATGGGCGTACAAGATCGAGGGCGCGCGCAAGCCTGGCTGCGCGCTGCGGGCTACACACCGACCACGCTTGACATCCCGGCCACCAAGCGACTGGGTGCGCGTATGTTCAGTGCGAATATCTCATTTGATGATCACCCGTTTGCACGCCGGGCGGCAGGCCGCATTGATACGGTGACGGTGGAATCGGTCCTGAACTTCGTGCGCCAGCGCGAGCCGGGCACGCGTGAACTGCTGGTCACTGCGCGCTAAGCAAACCCCCACACCGTCCTCGCGAAGGCGGGGACCCATGGCACAATGGCCTGCACCACAGAATATGCGTGCTGTGGGTCCCCGCCTGCGCGAGGACGATGTGGAGTCTGGCCAGCACGACCCGGGCAAGGGTGTCACCGCGCGCTAAGCAAACCACCACATCGTCCTCGCGAAGGCGGGGACCCATGGCACAATGGCCTGCACCACAGAGTATGCGAGCTATGGGTCGCGAGGCGTCGCACCGCCGCCTTCGCGAGGACGATGTGGCTGTGATCAGCTCAGGTTTTCGAGGCGGATCTTGACGATCTTGCCGACCACCGTTTCCAGCGTTTCCATCTTGGCGATGGCGGCGTCGATGTTCTTTTCCTGGGTCTGATGGGTCAGGATGATGATGTCGGTGCGGGTCTCGCCTTCGCCCGGTTCCTTCTGCATGACGGCGTCGATCGAAATCTGCGCGTCGGCCAGAATCCGGGTCAGGTCGGCCATCACGCCCAGCTGGTCCTTCACGTACACGCGCAGGTAGTAGCTGGTGGTGATTTCAGACATCGGCAAAATCTCGACATCGGTCATCTGGTTCGGCTGGAAGGCCAGGTGCGGCACGCGGTATTCCGGGTTGGCCGTAGCCAGACGGGTGATGTCGACCAGATCGGCAATCACCGACGAAGCAGTCGGCTCGGCGCCGGCGCCCTTGCCGTAATACAGCGAGGCGCCCACGGCGTCGGCCTGCACCAGCACCGCATTCATGGCGCCTTCCACGTTGGCGATCAGGCGCTTGGCAGGAATCAAGGTCGGGTGCACGCGCAGCTCGATGCCTTCCACGCCATTGACCACGGCGCGCTTGGTGATGCCCAGCAGTTTGATGCGGTAACCTAGCTGCTCGGCGTACTTGATGTCGATCGCCTGCAAGCTGCTGATGCCTTCCACGTGGGCTTTTTCAAACTGCACGGGAATGCCGAAGGCGATGGCCGACATGATGGTCGCCTTGTGCGCCGCGTCCACGCCTTCGATGTCGAAGGTAGGATCGGCTTCCGCGTAGCCCAGCGCCTGCGCCTGTTTGAGCACGGTGCCGAAGTCCAGTCCCTTGTCGCGCATTTCGGACAAGATGAAATTGGTGGTGCCGTTGATGATGCCGGCCACAGATTCGATGCGGTTGGCCGTCAAGCCTTCGCGCAACGCCTTGATGATGGGGATGCCGCCAGCGACTGCGGCTTCGAACGCCACCATCACTTCGCGCGCCTGGGCGGCAGCAAAAATCTCGTTGCCGTGCAAGGCCAGCAAGGCCTTGTTGGCGGTGACCACGTGCTTGCCATTGTTAATGGCGCGCAGGACCAGCTCTTTGGCGGTGTCGTAGCCGCCAATCAGTTCGACCACAATTTCAATATCTGGATGATCGACCACCAGGAATGGATCGGTGACGACTTCGCAGTCGCTGCCGACAATCGCTTCGGCGCGTTCTTTGTTGCGCACGGCGATCATGGCGATCTCGATGCCGCGGCCGGCGCGGCGGCGGATTTCTTCCTGGTTGCGTTTGAGGACGTTAAACGTGCCGCTGCCGACGACGCCAAGGCCGATCAGGCCGATTTTGATGGGTTTCATAGTCTTTTCGTTGTAGGTGTTCAGCCCTTGCCGTGGCGCCGACGGTAACCGTCGAGGAAGCGCGCAATCCGGCTGCAGGCATCGAGCAGATCGTCCGAGTTGGGCAGGAACACAAGGCGGAAGTGGTCCGGCTTGTTCCAATTGAAGCCCGTGCCCTGGACGACCAGTACTTTTTCTTCGGTCAGCAATTCAACGGCAAACTGCTGGTCGTCCGCAATCGGGTACATCGCGGGATCGAGCTTGGGGAACATGTACAGCGCCGCTTTTGGCTTGACGCAGGTAACACCCGGAATATCGGTCAACAGCTTGTGGGCCATATCGCGCTGCCTGAGCAGGCGCCCGCCGGGGCCCACCAGGTCGTTGATGCTTTGGTAGCCGCCCAGCGCCGTCTGGATCGCAAACTGGCCGGGGGCATTGGCGCACAGGCGCATCGAGGCCAGCATGTTCAAGCCTTCGATATAGTCTTTGGCGTGGCGCTTCTCGCCCGACACCACCATCCAGCCGGCGCGGTAGCCGCACGAGCGGTAATTCTTGGACAGGCCGTTCAGGGTGATGAACAGCACGTCGTCCGCCAGCGAAGCGATCGATTCGTGCTGGTGGCCGTCGTACAGCACCTTGTCGTAGATTTCGTCAGCCAGGATGATCAGCTGATGCTGGCGTGCCAGCTCGATGATCTCGATCAGGATTTCGCGCGGATACAGTGCGCCGGTTGGATTGTTCGGGTTGATCACCACGATCGCCTTGGTATTGCTGGTGATCTTGCGGCGCATGTCGTCAATGTCGGGGAACCAGCCGGCCTGCTCGTCGCAGATGTAGTGCACCGGGTTGCCGCCCGACAGACTGACTGCGGCCGTCCAGAGCGGGTAGTCCGGCGCCGGCACCAGTACTTCGTCGCCATTGTTGAGCAGGCCGTTCATGGCCATCACGATCAGCTCGGAGGCGCCATTGCCCAGGTAAATATCTTCGATCGTCACGCCGCTAATGTTCTTGCTTTGCGTGTAGTGCATGACGGCCTTGCGCGGCGCGAACATGCCTTTCGAATCGGTATAGCCAGCCGCGCCGTGCATGTTGAGGATCATGTCGTGCACGATCTCGTCTGGCGGGTCGAAACCAAACACGGCCAGGTTGCCGATGTTCAGCTTGATGATCTTCTGCCCTTCTTCTTCCATCTGCCGGGCCTTCTCATTGGCCGGGCCGCGGATTTCGTAGCAAACATCGTCTAATTTGTTCGATTTCAGAATCGGTCGCAAAATATTTCCCTGTCAATGATGCTCTATGTTGCAGTGCGAAAAATACCATTCTGCCGAATGCGCTTGATTTAATCAACCGCCGGGGCCGCCAAAGTGAGTGGAAATAGCGCGTTTGCGCCGCTTTTGGCGGCAGATTCGTGAAAATTCGCGCTTTAATGTCATTTGTGGCATGCTGGTGGACTCCCGTATCAACACCGATTTGTCATGAAGCTTCACGCCAGCACCACCAAACAATACCAGACCGTCACCGGTTACGATGACAGCGGGGTCGAAATCAACGCCGAGCGTTTCCAGTACAGCCTGATCGTCATGCCGGAAACGCCGCCGCGCGCCTGGGATGTGCCTAATTTTGAGGCACTGACTGCCGCTCATTTCGAACAGATCGAGGCTGACAAGCCGGATGTCGTCATTCTGGGCACGGGCGAACGTCAGCGCTTCGTGCACCCGCGCCTGATTGCCAGCCTGTCGGCGCGGCACATTGGCGTGGAAAGCATGGACAGCAAGGCTGCCTGCCGTACCTACAATGTATTGATGGGCGAAGGCCGCAAGGTCACCCTGGCCCTGATCATCGAACCGGGCAAGGCACCTGCTTAAGGCCTTCTTAATTCCCCTGTTGCGCTGCGGGGTTTACAATCAGCGCTCCCCCTCTACCGGAGAGACCCTGTGGCTGATCGCCCAACTGCAGCACCCCTGACCGACTTTACCGCCAGCATGACCGGCGGCGCGCCCTTCCAGCTCTCCGGCCGCCCGGCGCGCTACACCGTCCTGTATTTCTACCCCAAGGACAATACGCCTGGCTGCACCACTGAAAGCATTGCCTTCCGCGAGCTCTACCCGCAATTTCAAGCGGCCCATACCGAGATTTACGGCATCAGCCGAGACTCGCTGCGTTCGCATGACGGCTTCAAGTCCAAGCTCGGCCTGCCCTTCGAACTCATTTCAGATCCCGAAGAAGCGGTGTGTGCGCAGTTCGGTGTCATGAAGATGAAAAACATGTATGGTAAGCAAGTTCGCGGGGTGGAGCGCAGTACGTTTATCGTTGACGCTGATGGCAAATTGGTGAAAGAATGGAGAGGCGTGAAAGTTCCTAATCACGCGGAGGAAGTGCTGGAATTTATCCAGTCCCAGCCTTGATCAACCCTGCTTTCTTAGATCGAAACCCGTCCATTTTGAGTCAAACAGTTCGCTTTACTGCATCACTTCAATCTGGCAGCAGCCGGTCCGGACATCATGCCGGGCCCGCCCAGCTACCTATCAAAGCCGCCCTCGCCTGGCTACCTTCCCAGCATTTTTTAGATTGAGACCCTGATGCCACTGCCAAAACTCCCTACCAAGCCGGCCGCCCTGCTGCTGGCAAAAGATTATCCAAAAGCGGACATCAAGAACAAGCCTGTGGTGCAGGCTGTGCCGCCCGCAAAACCCACCCTGGCGGCCGTGAGCGATGTGCCGGCGCCAAAAGTGACGGCCAAGACCGCCAAAGCAAAAACCGCCCCTGCCGTTGCGCCAGTCGAGGCGCCAGCGCCCGTGGCCAAACCAGCTGCACGCGGCAAGGAAAAACAGCACGCCGAAGCGCCGCACCCGGTCAAGCACAAGCCAGTTGAAATGCAGGTCAAGTCGAAGGCTAGCCGCAATGCGGACCAGTCGGGCATGACCAAGATGTTCGTCCTCGATACCAACGTTTTGATGCATGATCCATCGTCTTTGTTCCGCTTCGAGGAACACGATGTGTATCTGCCGATGATGACGCTGGAAGAGCTCGACGATCACAAAAAAGGCATGTCCGAAGTGGCGCGCAATGCACGCCAGGTGTCGCGTTCGCTCGACGCGCTGGTCGGCACCATTGACGACGGCGCCATCGAAAACGGCATCTTGCTGTCCAAGCTGGGGAACAAGGATGCCAAGGGGCGCCTGTTCTTCCAGACGCGTCTGCAAAATGGCCCGACCCTGCCGGAAGGTCTGCCGCAAGGCAAGGCCGACAATCAGATCCTGGGCGTGGTACGCAACCTGGAAGCGGAAATGCCGGGGCGCGCGATCGTGCTGGTGTCCAAGGACATCAACATGCGCATCAAGGCGCGCGCGCTGGGCTTGCCGGCTGAAGATTACTTCAACGACCATGTGCTGGAAGACACCGATCTGCTGTACTCGGGCATTGTCCAGCTGCCGGACGACTTCTGGAACAAGAACGGCAAGGACATGGAGTCCTGGCAGGAAAGCAAAAACGGCTATTCCTCGACCTTCTACCGCGTCACCGGTCCCACCATGCTGACCTTGCTGGTAAACCAGTTCGTGTATCTGGAACCGAAGAACGGCGAAGCGCCTTTCTACGGCCAGGTCACCCAGCTCAACGGCAAGACCGCGGTCATCAAGACCTTGCGCGACTTTAGCCACACCAAGAACAATGTGTGGGGCGTTACCGCGCGCAACCGCGAGCAGAACTTCGCGCTGAACCTGTTGATGAATCCGGAATGCGACTTCGTCACCCTGCTCGGTCAAGCTGGTACCGGCAAGACCCTGCTGGCCCTGGCGGCCGGTCTCGCGCAAGTGCTTGAGACCAAGCTGTACAACGAAATCATCGTCACCCGTGTAACGGTGCCGGTGGGCGAAGACATCGGCTTCCTGCCAGGTACTGAGGAAGAAAAAATGTCGCCATGGATGGGCGCCTTCGACGACAACCTCGAAGTGCTCAACAAGTCCGATTCCGACGGTGGCGAGTGGGGCCGCGCGGCAACGCAGGACCTGATCCGTTCACGCATCAAGATCAAGTCGCTCAACTTCATGCGCGGCCGTACCTTCGTGAACAAGTTCCTGATCATCGACGAAGCGCAGAACTTAACGCCCAAGCAGATCAAGACCCTGGTCACGCGGGCCGGTCCCGGCACCAAGATTCTGTGCCTGGGCAATATCGCGCAGATCGACACACCCTATCTGACCGAGGGCTCGAGCGGCCTGACCTACGTGGTCGACCGCTTCAAGGGCTGGTCGCACAGCGGGCACGTGACGCTGGCGCGTGGCGAACGTTCGCGTCTGGCCGATCACGCGAGCGAAGTGCTGTAAGCGAATCGTACTCAAGAAAAAACCTGCGGGCCTTACGGTGCGCAGGTTTTTTTTCGTCGATTGCCGCCACCGATGGGCATGGCGCCTTCTCAGCTCACGGATGCTGGCGGCTAGACGTTATTGGCACCGGCATATCTGGCGTCCTCTGCTTCGCATACCCGCGGTCTGCTCGGCGGAGCTGACATACTCAAGCCGCCCCATCTTTTTTTCGAAGGCGCAAGTTTGCGTACATGCGTCCTGATCGCTCAGTTCATCGCGCCGAAGAAAGATGATTCCCGATGTGATCAGCAGCACTGCAGCGACGGCACAAAACAAGACCACGGGTGCGGACCACTTCTCTCTATTAAACATTTGCATAACGATCCCTTAATCAACATCGCGGCAGCATTCAGACGGCCATCGTCACGAACATTGCCAGCACTGCCATCGCCATAGCGGCCGTTGCACCCCAGCCCAGAAGGCGCAGTCTGCGTCCGATCACGAAAGGCCCCATAATCGCCGAACGTCCCGCCATCACCATCATGACAACCATGATCGGCACCGAAATCACCCCATTGATGACTGCGCTCCAGTAAAGCGCCTTAATCGGATCAATCGGCGTGAATCCCAGCACGATGCCGACGATCGTGGAGACGGCAATAATGCCGTAAAACCCCCGCGCTTGCGAGGCAGTTTTTTCAAGTCCTTTTTCCCACGCCATCGCGCCCGCCACGGCATACGCTGCCGACCCTGCCAGTACCGGTACGGCCAGCATGCCGGTGCCGATAATGCCTGCACTGAACAGGATGAAAGCAAACTCGCCTGCCAGAGGCCGCAGGGCCGCCGCAGCCTGCGCCGAGGTTTCAATCGCCGTTATCCCGTGCAAATGCAGCGTCACAGCCGTGGTCAGGATAATGAAAAAGGCGACCAGATTCGAAAACCCCATGCCGATTGCGGTGTCAACCTTGATGCGGTGAAAGTGCGCACGTGCCTGCTCCGGCGCCTCGCGCAGTGCGTGCGACTTGGGGCAGGCTTCGAGCTCCTCCACCTCTTGCGAGGCCTGCCAGAAGAACAGATAAGGGCTGATGGTGGTGCCGAACACCGCCACGATGGTGGTGATGTAAACAGGCGACCATTCCAGGTGGGGAATAAAGGTGGCCCGCGCGACTTGCAGCCACGGCACATTGAGCGTGAACACCGCCGCTACATAAGCCAGCAGCGCCAGGGTCAGCCATTTCAAGAAGCGCACATAGCGGGTGTAAGGGATGAATACCTGCAACAACAGCGAAATCACGCCAAACACGGCGGCGTACCAGCGCGAGGAGCCGCCGACGATCAAGCTGGCCGCCTCGCCCATGGCCGAGACGTCGGCAGCGATGTTGATGGTGTTGGCCACCAGTAGCAAGGCCACGACGGTGCGCACTAGCCAGGCGGGGAAATGCTCGCGGATATTGCCGGCAAGCCCCTTCCCACTGACACGCCCAATTTGCGCGCTCACCACCTGTATGCCCACCATCAAAGGATACGTAAACAGAATGGTCCACAGCATATGTAGACCAAATTGCGCGCCCGCCTGAGAGTAGGTGGCAATGCCGCTGGGGTCATCGTCGGCGGCGCCCGTGATCAGGCCGGGGCCGAGTTTCTTGAGCCAGGAGGAAGCGACGGCGCGTGCCGGCGCTGTACCGGTAAAGTAGGTTTGAAACATGATTCATCCAACGACGTAAAACGCCCACGATGTGGCGTATGAACACGGCGCTGCTGCGCTGGCCAGACTGGCGGCAAGGAACGCCAGGCGTGCAGACGAACACGCGCGACCGCTGGTCGGATCAGGCAACAACAGGAAGGTCGATGGGTGATGCGAGACGATCCCGCATCAGACGCCATCATCCGCTTACAGCAAGATGACGGCAGGGGAAGCTGCGTTATCTTGCCGAGGCGGTGCCAGAGCTGGGCTGGCTACAACTGTCACTCGAACAAGTACCCATGAGGGACTCCGGAAATGGAAAACAGGTGGAAGATAAGCGAAATTGAATGATTTAGTCAACAAATAAAATTGCTCATAAGTACCTCTTAAGTTTTGCTGCTTGCTTGCCGGCGCCACGTTGACAGGGATGGCGCAGCAGCGCTACCCTGACGATCCGTTCGGATTTTTCATCCACCTGATTTTGCCCATGCTGCAAGAGCTCCCCTTCCCGATCCGCGTTGAATGCCCGCCAGGCTTGTGCGTGTGCAATCGCGAGCAATTACTGGAGGTGGCCGGTGCCGACGCGCGCGTGCTGATGCTGACCCGCGAACAGGAAAAGAAACTCCTGGAACGCATCGAACGGATCGACAGCTACGAGCAACTGCAGCACGTCAGCAAACTGATGTACGACCAGCTCGGCATCACGCTACGCATCATTCCCAGCATCCGCGGCGTGCGCACGGTGCGCGGCCTGACCATCCAGCTGGCCGAACAGCCCGGCCTGTGCCGCAAAACGCGCGAAAAAGTGCCGGCAGCAATTCGCCGCTGTCTCGATCAGCAACCCCACATTGTGTATGCCATCCTCGATGCACACGACCTGCTGGGACAGGGTTAAGCTCCGCCTGTTCAGGTGAGCCACATCAAGGGGCTTTAGGCAGCGCCATCCGATCATGTCGTAATGACATTGACGACGAACGCGCTCGTGCCCTCGCATGGGAAGTACGATACCCTGGTGCTGGAAGCCGCACTTTCTTGCGCCGATCTTGAGCGCGCCGTCCGCATGGCACGTGCCGAACTGAGCGAGATTGAAGACGTACTGATGCGCGAGTTTCGCCTCCGCCCGCAAGTGATCGGCACGGCACTTTCCCGCCACTTTGGCGTGCCGTACGAACCGTACCGGCCCGAACGGATCAAGCCCGCCCTGCTGCTTAAGCACCTCAAGGCGCAATATGTGGAAGACAAGCAATGGCTGCCGCTAGACGAAGACAAGAATGGCTTGCTGATCCTGGCCACCGACCCCGAACGCGTGAAGGCAAGCCGCATCGTCAATCAGGTTTTTCCCAAGTCCCAGATCCGCTACTGCGTCACGACCAGCCTCGAGTTCAAACATACGGTCGATCAGTACTTTGGTACGACTTACCGCAGCGACGGCAGTTCCTTGCGCGAGCTGTTGTCAGGCATGGACAGCCAGGAAGGCAGCGAAGTCGAAGCCAAGGTGTCCGAAGCAGTGGAAACCGAACTGGTGCGTCTGGTGAATAAAGTCATCATGGACGCCTACCGCCAGGGTGTGTCGGACATCCATATCGAGCCACTGCCAGGCGACGGCCGCACCGCGATTCGTTTCCGCAAGGACGGGGCCATGATGCCCTACATCGACATTGCCGCGGCTTATCGCGACGCTCTGGTCTCACGGGTCAAAATCATGTGCGACCTGGACACTTCCGAGCGGCGCAAACCGCAGGACGGCAAAATCAAGTTCAACAAGTACGGCCCGCTCGACATCGAACTGCGGGTGGCCACCCTGCCTTCCACTGGCGGTGTGGAAGATATTGTGATGCGCATTCTTGCCGCCAGCGATGCCATCCCGCTCGAAAGGCTGGAACTGTCACCGCTCAACTTCACCCGGCTACAGCGTGCGATCGAAAAACCGTACGGCTTGTTCTTTGTCTGCGGCCCTACGGGCTCGGGCAAGACCACCAGCCTGCACTCTCTGCTTGCCCACCTGAACAAACCAGACACCAAGATCTGGACTGCCGAGGACCCCGTGGAAATTACCCAAAAGGGTCTGCGCCAGGTGCAGGTCAACAAGAAGGCCGGCCTCGATTTTGCAACCGTCATGCGCGCTTTCCTGCGCGCCGATCCGGACGTCATCATGGTGGGCGAAATGCGCGACCGCGAAACCGTTGCCATCGGTATCGAAGCCTCGCTCACCGGCCATCTGGTGCTGGCCACCCTGCACACCAACAGCGCGCCGGAGTCGATCGTGCGTCTGCTGGATATGGGCATGGACCCGTTCAATTTTGCCGACGCGCTGCTTGGCATCCTGGCACAGCGGCTGGCGCGCCGGCTATGCACGCGCTGCAGAATGGCCTATCACCCGGGCGACGATGAGATGCAGCAAATACTGGATGAATATTGCGCGGAACTCGGCAATACGCTTGCTTTCACACAGGATCGCCATGCTGGTCGTCACGCTATATTGGCTCGATGGGCGGCACGCTACGCGAGTAGCGACGGCCGCTTCACGCTATACCGTGCGCAAGGCTGCGGGGAGTGCAATAAAGGCTACAACGGCCGGCTCGGCTTGCATGAACTGATGATCGGCAGCGAACGCATCAAGGAACTTCTGCAGGAACGCGCGCGCGTAACCACACTGCTTGCCGCCGCGCTCGACGAGGGCATGCTCACTCTCAAGATGGATGGCATCGAAAAGGTATTACAAGGATTAACCGACCTCCGCACGGTCAGACAAGTCTGCATGAAGTAGTTTCTGCAGTCAGGTATGGGATTTGGAGAGGCGACTCGCCCAGAACGTTAGATTGATTGCGCCTTATTATATTTTCATTCGGGCACGCATTGATATTTTTCTAATCTATTAAAAACCAAAACGATACGATAGTTTCCAGCGCTGGAGTTCTGCGCTAATTGAACAAGGCTCCCCTTAGGCAGGCCAACACTGGAGAAAATGATGGAAACTTTATCGTTTGAAGAGATCAACCAAGTATCAGGCGGGTCCACCAAAACCCTTAACCGTCTTATCATGACCTCGGGTGGCGCATCTCTAGGTGGTTATTTTGGTGCTGTTCGTCTTGGCGCAACCCTTGGAGCGGCCGCAGGACCAGTCGGCGCCTTCGTCGGTGGTGTAGCCTTCGGAGTGGCTGCCTATTACATCTTCAGCGACGAAACGTAAGCTCCGACACTCTCAATGAGATCAGGACAGTGGTCACCACCACCGTCCTGCTTAAGAGGAAGAGATCCGAAAATGAACTCGATGCAGATCCAATCCAGGCTTATCGTCTCGCCAATAAAGTATCACCGTCCCGTTTGGCGGTATGCCTTGCTCTTCCAATCTTGGTCGCAATTTGAATCATGGTTGATAACATACGCGCTTGCCTGCATTACTGTTTTTGGCTTTCTTGGGATATCAGGTCAACCGATCAAGGCCGTAAATTTGGTGCTAGTCGCGGTCGCGACCGGCACGTTAGTTTCGGTCGCACTTGCTTTGCCCGTGCAATTTACAGTGGAAGCGCAGCAATCAAACACGATAAACGTATTGGAGAATCAACTGCAAAACATGCATTATCGTGAACTCGCTAGATACGACAGCACGATCTTCTATCAGCAAAAGCTGCCACGTTTTCTCCGCTGGGACGAGTCTGCAGTATCGATTCAGCGGGACGGAAATCAAACTATCATCACCGGGCCTCAATTTATTCTGACTATTCTCAGAAGCAATCTTGTGCGACTTCATAATCGGCCTTGAACTAACACCCGCCGCGGCGAGATACCCAAATCGCCCACCCTAGCAAGAGCAGCTCAAACCCGAACGACCAATGTAGAAAGAAGTTCAGCCACCACGGCTTGTAGATCGCCTCTACCGTGAACAGAGAAAACGGACCGTAGACAAACGGGGCGCCCCAATGAATGTCACCAACGATGGTATCGAGCAGCAAATGCCCGACACCACTCACGCAAAAAATTAAGGACAGTGCGACGGTGCGTTTGCGGCGCGCCCATTGAAACCATGCCATCGATGCTGCGACCAGCGCTATCCACACAATCGGAAAGTGTGGCCAGTACAAGTGATGCGGGGTGCGCCGGTGATCAATCAGAAAGAAATAGAACAGGTCGAGATCGGGTGCGATGGCGCCGAACATCGAGGCGATGATGAACAAGCGTAGCGTCGCGCCTGCTTGAGAAAAGCGCCGGTGAAGGTAGCTCGCGGTCAGATAACCGGCGGGAAGATGGGCGACAAACATTTATGTTCCCATATAAATGAAGGTGGAGTACGGCGCCAACAAGTGCCAGCCAAGCGCCAGATACAAGGGACGCCCTGCCTCGGTTGCCACCAGCAAGCGTTCCGATACGCAGGCCTGGCGCGCGAGTGCGTCGAGCTCCAGCATGACCGCACTGGCCAGACCTTTGCGGCGGTGCTGTTCATGGGTCTCGATCCTGTCGAACACGGCGGTGGCGCCGTGCAGGACCACGCGGCCGCTCGCGGCAATCGTGCCATCGGCGGTGCACAGATTGATGAAGCGGGCGCCGTTGTCCTTGCCTGTGCTGACCGTGTAGCCCTCTGGTGTTGCGGTTGCGGTCATCGGGCCATTGCAGGCCATCAGATAACGCAACTCCTCGACTACCCAGCCTGGGGGCAGAGAAGCTTGCATTTGCTCAGGCAGCACCGGCGCTTTGATATGCGTGAATGGGGCGCGAATGGCGGCTGCGCAGGCTTGCATCGCCGGTCCCGCGTCCAGAAAAACGTGGCGTCGCAATTGGTCCGGCCAGCCAACGTCGACGGCCAGGCCGCCACTTTCGTGGACGGGCAAAGGCAGACCGCGTGAGAGGCTCCAGGCGGTCAGCCAGCGTTCAAGAAGGTTCAGGTCCACGGTCATGGTCGGTTCAAAGAAAGATGAAGTACCTCACATCGCACTCGCGCAGGCGGGTGCCCAAACCACGCTGAACAACTTCGGTGACGTGGTATTGGCCCCCGCCTCCGCGAGGGCGATGTGGGGGTGAGAAAAAGGCCGCTCAAGCGCGACAAGCTCCATGCGGTCAGCCAGCGTTCGAGGAGGTTGAGGTCAACGGTCATGGTCAGTTCAAAAAAAGGTCAAGTACCTCACATCGCACTCGCGCAGGCGGGTGCCTATACCACGATGAACAACTTCGGTGACGTGGAATGGGCCCCCGCCTTCGCGAGGGCGACGTGGTAGATGAAAAAAAAGCCGCTCAACGCAAACGCTGAACGGCTTTTCATTTAAATCGATTTCGCTTACAGGACCTTGGTGCCCACGTACCAAGCCACGGCCGCCACAAACGCCGATGCTGGAATCGTCAGAATCCATGCCCAGACGATGTTACCGGCCACGCCCCAGCGCACAGCCGACGCTTTTTGCGCCGAACCTACGCCAACGATGGCACCGGTGATGGTATGCGTGGTCGACACGGGCACACCCCAGAAACTCGACAGGATCAGCGTGATCGCGCCGCCGGTTTCAGCGCAGAAGCCGCCCACCGGTTTGAGCTTGGTGATTTTCTGGCCCATGGTCTTGACGATGCGCCAGCCACCAAACAGCGTACCGAAGCTGATGGCCGCGTAGCAGGCAACGATGGCCCACTGCGGTGGCGAAGCCGAATCCTTGCTCAGGTGGCCGGAAGCGATCATCAGCATCCAGATGATGCCCAGCGTTTTCTGCGCATCGTTACCGCCGTGACCGAGGCTGTAGCCGGCCGCCGAGGCCAGTTGCAGGCGACGGAACCAGGTATCGACTTTGCGCGGCGTGGAGCGCACGAACAGCCACGACACAATGAGCATCATGATCGACCCCAGCACAAAGCCAAGCAGCGGTGCCACGATGATGAAGATAATGGTCTTGATCAGGCCACCGGCAATCAGCGCGCCCGTACCTGCCTTGGCAACTGCTGCGCCAACGAGGCCGCCGATCAGTGCATGCGACGAGGACGACGGAATGCCGTAGTACCAGGTGATCAGGTTCCACACAATGGCGCCCACCAGCGCGCCAAAGATCACGTACTGGTCAATCACTTCCGGGTGAATGGTGCCTTTGCCGATCGCGCTGGCCACCTTCAGCCCGACCACAAAGATTGCCACGAAGTTGAAGAACGCGGCCATGGCCACAGCGGTCTGCGGCTTGAGTACGCCGGTCGAGACCACGGTCGCAATCGCATTGGCTGCGTCGTGGAAGCCGTTCATGAAGTCGAACAGCAGCGCCAGCGCAATCAACAGGCCGAGCACATAAATACTGATTTCTACATTATTCATCAGGTGCTCTGCTTATGCGTTTTCGACGATGATGCCTTCGATGATGTTGGCCACGTCTTCGCAACGGTCGGTGACCGTTTCGAGGATTTCGTAGATGGCCTTCAGCTTGATCAGGTTACGCACGTCCGGCTCGTCGCGGAACAGCTTGGACATGGCAGCGCGCATCACGTGATCGGCGTCCGATTCCAGACGGTCGATTTCTTCGCAGATGGCGACGATTTTTTGCGAGTTGTCCATATTGTGCAGCAGCGCCACGGCGGCCTGCACTTTTTCGCAGCAGGCCAGGCACAGCTCGGCCAGACGCTTCGCTTCCGGCGTGACGGCCTTCAGGTCGTACAGCGACACGGTCTGGGCCGCGTCTTCCATCAGGTCGAGGATGTCATCCATGCGAGTGATCAGCTTGTGGATGTCGTCGCGGTCGATCGGCGTGATGAAGGTCTTGTGCAGCATGTCGACGGTGGCGTAGGTGATCTTGTCGGCCTGCTTTTCGATGCTTTCGATGGCGTGGGTACGCATTTCCAGATCGTCGAAGTTGGTCATCAGGCCAACCATTTCGTGCGCGCCCTTCACGCACAGATCGGCGTGCTGGTTGAACAGGTCAAAGAATTTGCCCTCGGTGGGCATCAAACGTCCAAACATGGCTTTCTCCGTTAAAGCGTATTGATACTGCTGATGTTTTGCCGCGCGTGCTGGCGGCATCTGAGTTAGTCGCCCTGATACAGGGCGAGATTACCGCTGTAGTTGCCGAACTTCGTGTACTGCCCGATCCAGGTCAGCCGAACTGCGCCAATCGGACCGTTACGCTGTTTGCCGATGATGATCTCCGCCGTGCCCTTGTCGGGCGAATCCGGGTTGTAGACCTCATCGCGATACAGGAAGATGATGACGTCCGCATCCTGCTCGATTGCGCCTGATTCGCGCAAATCGGACATGACGGGACGTTTGTTCGGACGCTGTTCCAGCGAGCGGTTCAGCTGGGACAAGGCGATGACCGGGCAATGCAATTCCTTGGCCAGGCCTTTGAGACTACGCGAAATCTCGGAAATCTCCGAGGCGCGGTTGTCGCCAGGCTGGCTGCCGGTCATCAGCTGCAAGTAGTCGACGATGATCAGACCGAGCTTGCCGCACTGGCGCGACAGGCGGCGCGAGCGCGCCCGCAGTTCGATCGGGTTCAGCGCAGGCGTCTCGTCGATGTAGAGCTGCGCTTCATTCATTTTCTGGATGGCGTGCGTCAGGCGCGGCCAATCCTCATCATTGAGGCGGCCGGTACGCAGACGGTGCTGGTCGAGCTGGCCGACGGAACCGAGCATACGCATGGCCAGCTGGGCGCCGCCCATCTCCATCGAGAACACGGCCACTGGCAAGCCGGCTTCAATGGCGACGTTTTCGCCGATGTTGACCGAGAAGGCGGTCTTGCCCATCGACGGACGACCGGCCACAATCACCAGGTCGCCTGGCTGCAGACCGGACGTCATGCGGTCCAGGTCGATGAAGCCGGTCGGCACGCCCGTGATTTCACTCTGGTTGTCGCGGCTGTAGAGCTCATCGATCCGCTCGACCACTTGGGTCAGCAGCGGCTGCACCGCAACCCAGCCTTGCGAGCCGCGCGCGCCCTGCTCGGCAATGGCGAAAATCTTCGACTCGGCTTCGTCCAGCATCTGCTTGACTTCTTTGCCCTGCGGGTTGAATGCCTGGCCCGAAATCTCGTCGGCCACGGTGATCAGTTTGCGCAGCACGCCGCGGTCACGCACGATCTCGGCGTAACGGCGAATGTTGGCGGCGGACGGCGTGTTTTGCGCCATCGCATTCAGGTACATCAAGCCGCCCACGTCATCGGCCTTGCCGATGTTGGTCAGCGCCTCGAACACGGTAATCACGTCGGCCGGACGCGAGCCGTTGATCAACTTGACGATCTGCTCGAAGATGATGCGGTGGTCGTAACGGTAAAAGTCGTCCGCATGCATCATGTCGGCAATACGGTCGAACGCGGCGTTATCGCGCAGCAAACCACCGATCACAGATTGTTCTGCTTCGATGGAATGGGGCGGGATACGGAGTGCGTCGAGCTGCGGATCGGATGGTGCGTTCATGGCGCGAATTATACCTGCTCTAGATCAATCAGCTGACATAATCGGTGAGTTTTGGACGTAAAAAAAGCCGGGAAGACCCGGCTTTTTTGTGTACTGCACAATGTTTTGCTTAAGCAGCTTCGCCAACAACAGCGATGGTGATTTCAACAACAACGTCGGTGTGCAGAGCAACGGCAACAGCGTGTTCGCCGGTGGTCTTCAGTGGGCCGGTAGGCATGCGCACTTGTGCTTTTTCTACAGCGAAACCAGCTTTCGACAGGGCTTCAGCGATGTCGAAGTTGGTTACCGAACCGAACAGACGGCCATCGACGCCCGCTTTTTGCGCGATCGAGATGGTCATGCCGTTCAGCTTTTCGCCTTGAGCCTGGGAAGCGGCCAGCTTGGCAGCTGCAGCTTTTTCCAGTTCGGCGCGCTTGACTTCGAATTCAGCCACTGCCGACGCGGTAGCACGACGTGCCATGCGTTGCGGGATCAGGAAGTTACGTGCGTAACCGTCTTTGACTTTGACCACGTCGCCCAGGTTGCCGACGTTAACAACTTTTTCCAACAGAATGATTTGCATAGGATTCTCCAGTTTTTCTGCCAGCGATTAAGCGTGGTGCAGATCGGTGTATGGCAGCAGCGCGAGGTAGCGTGCGCGCTTGATGGCGGTGTCAACCTGGCGCTGGTAGTGCGCTTTGGTACCGGTCAGGCGTGCTGGCATGATCTTGCCGTTTTCCTGGACGAAGTCCTTCAGGGTGTCTACGTCTTTGTAGTCAACCTGTTCTACGTTTGCTGCGGTGAAGCGGCAGAATTTTTTACGCTTGAACAGTGGGTTCTGTTGTTTGCGCTTTTCTTTCAGCTTGAGCTTGTTCTTGTCGAATTTTTTACCGAATGCCATTTGAGGCTCCTGTATCTAAAAATGTGTCGCGCTTTAAGCGGCGGCACAGAAATCAATGATGTGAAACACCAGGCTTTTGCTATTGCGGTTCTTCTTGGCCAAAAATCCCGTGAACTGATGCGTCGAGCCCAATTCGGCCTGGCTGAACCGTCCTGAAATTTCGCCAGCGGCAAGCGCGGCAATTTCAAACTCGGTCAGTCTGGCCACCCCTGCTTCCACCTGCTGCGAACTGTGCATCAGGGTGGCGGACACGATCGGTACGCCGGCCGGGGTGTAGCGCAACACGTCGCGCTCGCAAATCAGTGCTACGAACTGGAGTTGATTCACCGAAGTGGACGACTCTGGTTCAGGTTTTTGGGTCAAAAATTACGCTGCTGCTGCGGCTGGAGCTGCTGCAGCGGCTGGTGCCTCTGCACGGTGGCTCTTGGCTGCGTCTTCACGTTGTACCGACTTCATCATCGGCGACGGCGCGGTTTCAGCCTTCTTCATCTTAACGGTGAGGTGACGCAGCACGGCATCATTGAATTTGAAGGCGGTTTCGAGTTCCACGAGGGTCTCGTTGTCGCATTCGATGTTCATGCAGATGTAGTGTGCTTTTGGCAGCTTCTGGATCGAGTAAGCCATCTGACGACGGCCCCAGTCTTCAACCCGATGAACGTTACCGCCGCGCGTGGTTACGCTGGCTTTGTAGCGCTCGATCATCGCCGGGACTTGCTCGCTTTGGTCCGGGTGGACGATAAAAACGATTTCATAATGACGCATGTATAACTCCTTAGGGACGTTTAAACAAATGCCCACCTCGGCGTCAAGACGAGTGTGGGAAGGGAAAGCCGGCAATTATAGCGCGAAATGGCGCCACCTGGCAATCCCCTATTCCCCTGAGAGCAACGGAATGAAATCGTGGTCCAAGAGTTGTGCAGCCGTAAATGGCAGGGTGGGCGGAAAGGCGCCCGGCGCCAGCCCGGTTTCCGCCCGAGCCTGGCGCATGGCGCGTTGATACTCGCTCTGCGCCAGCGGCAGAACTTCCTGCGCCAGAACGGGAAATTCCCCGATCAAACTTTCGATGTCGTTTCGGTGCGCGACGATCGCGCTGATCCAGGCGGGGCCGCGTTGCCAGGGCTGGTATTCGCACATGAGCAGATTCGCTGTTAACAAGCGCACAGCCGCGGCGAGCGTACGCCGGCCTAGTTGCTCCATCAAGCGCACGAGATCTTGTGCACAAACCGGCTCAAGTGACGCAGAAGTGGTCATTTCTCCCTCCTTTTGCCAGTTGGACGCCCCAAACTGCAAATAATTCAGGCAAATCCGCATTTAATACTTGCATTAGCCGAAATACTGTACAAAAATACAGTCTGTTCATACAAACAGCCCAACCACCCATGATCAAGCTCACGCCCCGCCAGGAACAGATCCTCAACCTGATCAAGGATGCGATCGACAACACGGGCTTTCCCCCGACCCGCGCCGAAATTGCAAACGAACTTGGTTTCAAGTCGGCCAATGCGGCCGAAGAACATTTGCAAGCCCTCGCCCGCAAAGGCGCAATTGAAATTTCGCCTGGCACTTCGCGCGGCATCCGCCTGATTGGCGCCAGCCTCGACGTGATCCCGATGCCGCCGCCCACGCTGATGATGTCGCTGCCGCTGGTGGGCCGCGTCGCTGCCGGCTCGCCGATACTGGCGCAGGAGCATGTTGAAGCCACCTACAGCGTCGACCCGTCGATGTTCTCGTCCAAACCGGACTTCCTGCTGAAGGTCAAAGGCTGGTCGATGCGCGATGCCGGCATCATGGACGGCGACCTGCTGGCAGTCAAAAAGGTCGACAGTGCCAAGAACGGCCAGATCGTCGTCGCCCGTATAGGCGAAGACGTCACCGTCAAGCGCTACAAAAAGACGGGCGGGCTGATCGAACTGCTGCCCGAGAACCCGGACTTCAAGGTCATCAAGGTCGACCCCGAGAATGATGATTTTGCGCTGGAAGGCCTGGCTGTCGGACTGATGCGCAGCTGGCACTAAGCGCATCCCATGCATCTGTTCGGCAACCGCGAATCAGGCCACAGCTACAAGGCCAGCCTGTTCATGTGGTTTGCCGGCATTGCGCATCAATACACCGAGATCGACATCGACACGCCGCGCGAGGCGCGGCCCGAGCCGTTTCGCAGCCTGTCCAAGTACGGGGAAGTGCCGCTGCTGCTGCACAACGACCACCCCTACGTGCAATCAAACGCGATCCTGATCCACCTGGCCGAGCATAGCGGCCAGCTGGGTGGGGAATCGCCGCAACGGCTCGAGCGGGTGCGTGAATGGCTGTTCTGGGAAGCGAACCGGATCGGGTTTTCGCTGCCGAACCTGCGCTACGGCCTGAAGTTTACCAAGGGCGGCCTGGCGCCCGATGTCGAATTCATGCTGCGCCTGCGCCTGGACAGCGACCTCGAGCGGCTGGAAGACGAACTGGCGGACTGCCGCGCCTTCATCCTGGACGACCAGCCCAGCGCAGCCGACCTGGCGCTGTGCGCCTATCTGTACTGGCCCGAACAGGCCGGCATCAACATCCCACCCAACGTGCAAGCCTGGCTGGGGCGTGTTGCCAGCCTGCCTGGCTGGCGCCATCCCTACGACGCGCGCACTTAATCCTTGCTCTTGCCTTTGGCGTCCTTGACCATTTGATTATGCTGCAGCACGTAAGCATCGGTCGCATCGCGCCAGACGGCATAGTCGGCCAGCAACAGCTTGGATGACACCCGCGCCGCCTCCACCAGATTGGTGTGCAGGTTCTCCAGATGGGTGGCGGCCTTCTCCATCTCATCCTTCGTCATCAGATCCGCAATGTCTTTTGGAATGCGTTTGGTCAGGGGAGCGGACTCATTGAGGTTGACCACAAAGGCGTTGTAGCATTCCTGCCAGGCATTGACCTTGTTCGACACAGCCGAAATTTCTTCGTTAATTTTCGACATGGCCGGAATGCGCGGCACCGGGCACTTGTACTTACCGCCGGTCAGATCAGCGCCATCGTAGCCCGACATCCAGTACGCGATGTCGGCCTTGTGCGTTTCGCGTTTCTTCATCATATCGAGGGAAGCAACAGCCGTCTTGTTGCCTTTGGCTGCAGACTTTTTGAACAGCGCCTCGGCCTTGGCCATATCGACCGCGCCCGCCTCGCCATACAAATACATCTGTCCGAGCCGGACCTGCGCCTCAGCATTGCCGCCGTTGGCCAACTTCGTATAAAGCTGCAATGCCTGCGGATAACTCTTCTTCTCGAAGAGCGCATTGGCATCCTCAAGTTCGCCGGCGGACACCGCGCCGCACCACGCCAGAGACAAGCAGATCAACAATTTCTTCATAAAGCATCCCGACAAAAGAACGGACGCCCATCATACCCCGCGCACCCGAAATCGGGGTCAGACCTCAATACTGAAACAGTTTTTTAATTGAGGTCTGACCCCGATTCTTTATAGGGAGCTCGCTTGATTTGCAAGATATCGCCACTGGGAAACCTGATCGCGCCTCATAGTGCGCGCGCGTTGCAAAATCGGGGTCAGACCTCAATACTGAAACTATTTCAGTATTGAGGTCTGACCCCGATTTTGCAACAGTCGAAGGTGTGGGTGGGGAACGGGGTCAGCCTTGCAGGGCGGCGGCGAAGTCGGCCAGCAGGTCGGCCGGGTCTTCGATGCCCACCGAGACTCGGATCAGCGATTCGGCAATGCCCATGCTGGCGCGCCGCTCGGCACCCATTTCGAAGAAGATGGTGTGGGCCACGGGAATGACCAGTGTGCGGGTGTCGCCCAGGTTACTTGCCGAGATGGCGATGTCCATCCGGTTCAGGTAGTCGAAGCAGTCGATGCCGTCTTTCAGTTCAAAGCTGAACAGGCTGCCGTAGGCGCGGAACAGCTCGCTGGCGATGCCGTGCTGGGGATGCGAGGCCAAACCGGGGTAATGCACGGCGGCGACGCGTTCGTCCGCTTCGAGCATGCGTGCCAGCGCCAGCGCGTTCGATGAGGTCCGCTCCATCCGCAAGGCCAGCGTTTCAGCGCCCACGGCAATGTGGTGCGCCGCTTCCGGCCCCAGCGAGGCGCCAAAGTCGCGCAAGCCTTTGGCCCGGATTTGTGCCATACCCCACTGCGGCGCGGGGTTGCGCTTGTAGTTGGCCGCAATGTTCGGGTAGGCGCTCCAGTCGTATTCCCCGGTGTCGGTCAGGCTGCCACCGAGCGCGTTGCCATGGCCGCCGATCGATTTGGTCAGGGCGTTCACGACCAGCCCGGCACCGACTGCTTTCGGGCGGAACAGGTAGGGCGTGGTCATGGTGTTGTCGACCACGTACAGGATGCCGCGTGCCTTGCACAGCGCGCCAATACGGGCCAGGTCGGCCACTTGCGTGCGCGGGTTGGCGATGGTTTCGACGAACACGATGCGGGTGTGCGGCTTGAGCGCGGCTTCTACATGGGCGACGTCGGTGGCGTCGACGAAATCAACGCCCACGCCCTGCCCCGCCACGGTCTGCCACAGGCTGTTGGTGTTCCCGAACAGGAAGGACGAGGACACGACATGGTCGCCCGCCTTCAGCAGCGCCTGAAACACGGCGCCAATGGCGCCCATGCCGGTGGCGAAGCAGATCGTCGCCAGGCCATCTTCCATGCGCGTGATTTTGTCTTCCAGCGCGGAGATGGTCGGGTTGCCCTGGCGTCCGTAGCGGAAGCCCGGCTCCTTGCCCTGAAAGACAGACGCCAGCTGGCGCGCGTCGTCGTAGCCAAAGGCCACCGAGGTGTGCAACGGCTTGTGCAGCGAGCCGTGCTCGATCCCCTTGCGGCGGTCGTTGTGCAGTACCGTGGTGGTGAAGCCGTAGTTCTTTTTCTCGCTCATGACCTTATTCGGCGGTGGCCAGGTTCAGGTTCAGCTGGGTGCGTGCAGCATCTTCCGCCGGTGCGGCTTTCGGATGGTGACGCGCGTACTCCAGCTGGTCCAGATAGGCCGGGGTCACGTCGCCGGTCACGTAGATGCCGTCGAAGCACGAGGCTTCAAAGTTCTGCAGTACCGGGTTGCAGTCCGAGATCGAGCGCTTGAGCGCGTCCACGTCCTGGTACACCAGGGCGTCGGCGGTGATTTCGCGGCACACTTCTTCGGTGCTGCGGCCGTAGGCAATCAGTTCGTCGCGGGTGGGCATGTCGATGCCGTACACGTTCGGGAACAGCACCGGCGGCGCGGCCGAGGCGAAGAACACGTTGCGGGCGCCGGCTTCGCGCGCCATCTGGACGATTTCACGGCTGGTGGTGCCGCGCACGATGGAGTCGTCCACCAGCAGCACGTTCTTGCCCTTGAATTCGGAACCGATGGCGTTGAGCTTCTGGCGCACCGATTTGCGGCGGATGGCTTGCCCCGGCATCAGGAAGGTGCGGCCGATGTAGCGGTTCTTGATGAAGCCTTCGCGGTATTCCACACCCAGTTTCAGCGCCAGCTGAATGGCGGCCGGGCGCGAGGAGTCGGGAATCGGCATGACCACGTCGATCTCGCCCGACTTGAACTGGCTGCGCACTTTGTCAGCCAGGTATTCGCCCATTTTCAGGCGTGTGGCGTAGACCGAGGCGCCGTCCAGGATCGAATCCGGGCGCGCCAGGTACACGTACTCAAACGCGCACGGGTTGAGCGATGGGTTGTCGGCGCACTGGCGCTGGTGCAGCTGGCTGTCGTTGTCGATGAAGATCGCTTCGCCCGGCGCGATGTCGCGCAGGAAGCGGAAACCCATGCCTTCGAGGGCCACCGATTCGCTGGCGATCAGGTACTCGGTGCCTTGCTCGGTTTCGTTGACGCCGATGCAAAGTGGGCGGATGCCGAACGGGTCGCGGAAGGCCAGCAAACCGTGGCCGGCAATTTGCGCGACCACGGCGTAGGCGCCCTTGACGCGGCGGTGCACGGCGGCGGTGGCCTTGAAGACGGCGTCTGGGTCGAGCGTGAAGCCGGTGGTCGATTCCTGGATTTCGTGCGCCAGTACGTTAAGCAGCACTTCGGAATCGGAATCGGTGTTGATGTGGCGGCGGTCGTTGCGGAACATTTCCGACTTGAGCTGGGCCTGATTGGTCAGGTTGCCGTTGTGCGCCAGGGTGATGCCGAACGGCGCGTTGACGTAAAACGGCTGCGCTTCTTCTTCGCTGGAGGAGCCAGCAGTCGGGTAGCGGCAGTGGCCAATGCCCGAATTGCCTTGCAGCGAACGCATATTGCGCGTGCGGAAAACGTCACGCACCAGGCCATTGGCCTTGTGCATGGAGAACATGCTGCTGTGATTGGTTGCAATGCCCGCCGCATCCTGACCGCGATGCTGCAACAGCAGCAAGGCATCATACAACAGCTGATTGACGGGATTATGCGAGACGACGCCGACGATGCCACACATGGTGCGCTCCTGAAGAGGGTACTGCTGATTTAAAATTCATTAAAACCGTACGTGCCGCGTGATATCCGCAGGCAGGAAGGGTTGCACAGTGCGGGCGCCGGTTTCGGCCATCGGACTGAGCAAGGCGTCCTTCCAAAAATCTTGTTTCGGCAAATCAGTCATGCCGGCGAGCATCACGCCAGCAAGCACGATCACGATCCCGCGCGCCAGACCGAACAGGCCGCCCAGGCCCCGGTCCGCCAGCGTCAGGCCGGCCGCGTTAATGGCCGCGTCCACCGCCATCATCAGCAGCCCCATCAACAGGCGCACGCCAATGAACAGAATCAGAAACGCCACAATCAGGCGCAAGGCCGCGCCGGGAATCGCACCCGGCAGCAGCGGCGCCAGCTCGGCGCCAAACATATTGGCCACCACGAAGGCAACGATCCAGCTGACCAGTGACAGGATTTCTTTCATCAGGCCGCGCAACATGCTGATGACAACCGATGCGATCAGGATAAACAGTACCAAATAATCGAAAATCGTCACGCCGCGCTGTTCCCGTCTGGATCAAATGATTAGTTTGGCACCAGGCTGCCGGACAGCCCCAGCTTGCCCAGCTTGGCGCGCACTTTTTCGCCTTCATCCTTGCTGAACGGGCCGACGCGCACGCGCACCAGGTCGCCGCTGCCTTTCTGGGTGAAGGCGGGAATGCCGGCGTCTTTCAGCCTGGTCTGCAACTCGGTGGCTTTTTCCTGGCTGGCCAGGGCCGCTACCTGGACGATGTACTTTTGCGCGGCGGGGGCCGGCACTTCCTTGTCTTCGAGGATGGCCAGCGCGCGCTCGGCGTCGGGCTTGGCGACTGGCTTCGGCTCCGGTTTTGGCTCCGGCTTGACCGGTTTGGCGGCCGGCTTGTCGGCCACTTTGTCAGCAGGCTTTTCAGCTGGCTTGAGCGGCTTGACCTCGGGTTTTGCGGGCTTGGTGTCGGGCTTGACGGCCGGGGTGCGCACCTCGGCCACCTCGCGCGGCACGGTCACCAGGGGCACTGGGGCACCAGTCGTTTTCGGCACGTCGACGATTTCTTCGCGCTTGTCCAGGCTGTCGGCGGCGGCCACCGGTGCCGGCGGGCGCACTTCGGCGCGCGGCTGGACCTGGGCAACGGCCTTGTCCTTGGATGGAATACGAATGTCAATATCGCTGGCCAGCGGTTTCGGTTCGGAATCGAGCACCATCGGCAAGCCAATGGCCACGGCCAGAGCCAGGGCGATGGCGCCCACCAGACGCCGGCGCGCGCGCTTTTTTTCTGGCAAAACGGGGTCGTCGGCGGCAGCACGGGCGGTCTTGCCGCGCTTGGCGGCAGGTTCGCCGGCGCTGGAAGCGCGCTTGGAGCGGGCCCGCGCGCTTTCGTCGTCGTCGCGGGAAACATAGCCACTGTCTTCGTCAGCGGTTTCTTGCTTGTTTTTATTTAAGAACGAGAACAAGCCCATGCGTTTGTCTTCAGTGTGGTGAGGTTTTTCGGGCAGCCATCACACCGGCGACGGTGTAGAAGGAACCAAAGACCACAATTCTATCATTCTCGCCGGCCCGGCTCATTGCATTTGCAAAAGCTGCGCCCGGATCGGGGAAGGCAGTGGCGCTGCGTTCGCCCGGTTTGGCGTCGCCCGGCGGCAGGCTGGCCAGGCGTTCGGCCAGCTCGGCCGCGCTGGCCGAACGGGGCGATGGCAAATCGGCCACGCACCAGTGGTCAACGTACTGGGCCATCGGGGCGATGACGCCGTCAATATCCTTGTCCTGCATGACGCCAAACACGGCGTAGGTGTAAGGATGGAAGCCCATATTGCCCAGGTTCTGGGCCAGCGCGGACGCTGCATGCGGGTTGTGCGCCACGTCCAGAATCACGGTCGGGCGGCCCGGCAGCACCTGGAAGCGTCCCGGCAACTCCACCACCACCAGGCCCGTGCGCACTTCTTGCGCGCCCACGGGCAGTTCCAGGCGCAGCACTTCCAGCGCGGCCAGCGCGGCCGAGGCATTGAGCAATTGATTCGCGCCGCGCAAGCCCGGATAGGCCAGCGAATTGCGGCGTTGGCCACGCCCGCCATAATTCCACTGTTGCTTGTCACCGGAATAATTAAAGTCACGGCCCAGCAGCCACAGGTCGGCGCCGATCGCTTCGGCGTGGGCCACCAGCGCGGCCGGGGGCACCGGGTCGCTGCAGATGGCCGCTTTGCCCGGACGGAAAATACCGGCTTTTTCAAAGCCAATTTTTTCCCGCGTGTCGCCCAGATAGTCGGTGTGGTCGATGTCCACCGAGGTGACGATGGATACGTCTGCATCAATGACGTTCACGGCGTCCAGGCGCCCGCCCAGACCGACTTCCAGAATCGCCACATCAATACCGCTGCCAGCGAGCAGGTGCATGATGGCCAGGGTGGTGAACTCGAAATAGGTCAGGTCGATGTCGCCGCGCTTGTCTTCCACGGCGTTGAAGCTGGCGACCAGCGCGTCGTCGGTGGCCAGGTCGCCGCCAATGCGGGCGCGCTCGTTAAAGTCGAGGAAGTGGGGTTTGATGTACAAGCCCACTTTGTAGCCGGCGCGCAGCAGGATCGATTCGAGCATGGCGCAGGTCGAGCCCTTGCCGTTGGTGCCGGCCACCATGATGACGGGACAGCTGAACGCCAGCGCCATCCGCTCTTTCACGGCGCGGACACGGTCCAGACCCATGTCGATATGAACTTCAGCGTGGCGCGATTCAAGCAGGGCTAGCCAGGCGGGCAAGGTGGTGGGCAGTTGGGACATAATCAGGAATCGTCAATTGATGAGCAGACATCGCCCTCGCGAAGGCGGGGGCCCATTCCACGTGACCGAAGTTGTTCAGCGTGCTATAGGTCCCCGCCTCCGCGAGGACGATGTGGGGTGCAGCCAGTAAAAACGGCCCGGGGCGCAAGACACCTTGCACCGCGAGCCGCCACGAAAAGCAAAGACGTTTAAGCGATCACGTCCGCCGCCTGATCCTGCAGCAGCGCCAGCAGACGCGCGATTTCTTCGCGCATCTTGCGGCGGTCGACGATCATGTCAACCGCGCCCTTGGTGACCAGGAAC
Source organism: Massilia sp. CF038 (assembly GCF_900129765.1). Taxonomy (GTDB): domain Bacteria; phylum Pseudomonadota; class Gammaproteobacteria; order Burkholderiales; family Burkholderiaceae_D; genus Telluria_A. The sequence continues at coordinate 858,266 of NZ_FQWU01000001.1, read as the reverse complement.
TCGGCACGCTGGAAGCCTTCCGGCAGCTTTTCACGCACCGTGTTTTCAATCACGCGCGGGCCGGCAAAACCAATCAGCGCCTTCGGCTCGGCAATGACCACGTCGCCCATGAAGGCAAACGAGGCCGATACGCCGCCCATGGTCGGGTCGGTCAGGACGCTGATGAATGGCAGCTTTTTCTCGGACAGCTTGGTCAGCATGGCCGTGGTTTTTGCCATTTGCATCAGCGACAGCAAGCCTTCCTGCATGCGCGCACCACCGGTGGCGGTAATGCAGATGAACGGCACCTTCTGCTCCAGCGCGATCTGGGCGCCGCGCACAAAGCGCTCGCCAACGACCGAGCCCATGGAGCCGCCCATGAATTCGAATTCAAAGCAGGCCACCACCACCGGCAAGCTCATGATGGAACCACCCAGCACGATCAGGGCATCGGTTTCGCCGGTGGCGTCCATGGCGGCCTTGAGGCGGTCTGGATACTTTTTGCTGTCCTTGAATTTGAGCGTGTCGACCGGCAGGGTTTCCTGGCCGATTTCGTAGCGGCCGCCTTCGTCGAGCAAGCCATCGAGGCGCTCGCGCGCGCGGATGCGCATGTGGTGGCTGCATTTCGGGCATACATGCAGGTTCGATTCGAGGTCGGTACGGTACAACACCGCTTCACACGACGGGCATTTGACCCACAAGCCTTCCGGCATGGTTTTGCGGGCGCCAGCGTCGGAGCGCTGAATTCGGGGGGGCAGCAGTTTTTCCAGCCAACTCATACATTCTCCTTCTGCGGCATTCTCAGTGGTCGGTAGTTTAGCGGGTAAGCCCCTGCTTGTCGAACACTAAGGAACGCAACTTGCCATTGCGACACTATTTTTGGTGACTTTTGGTGAGTCTTTGCGGAAAGATTTTTCCCAAATTCAAACATCACTTCCCCTATGGAACGCCGTGTTTTTTGTAGGAAAAAACCTACAAGAAATACCATTTTATTAAGCACGAATGGTATGATTGTCACGTACCCAGGATCCGGCCGCGCGCCCGCGTGGCACCCATGTGGCGAACCAGGTGGTAACGTTCATGAAGCCAGCGAGCATCGCAGCCGATACCTACCCCAGCGACGAGGACAGCGCCTCCATCGTCGGCACGGTTCGTCTGGTTCTGGCAGCGTCGACCATTATCACAGTGCTGATGGACCCGGCCATGGTCCAGAAAATGCCCGCCTTTACCTGGGTCATCTTTTCCGGTTTTACCCTGCACAATGTGGCCCTGTATCTGCTGGCGCACGTGCGTCGCCACGCGCCCCTGGGCACCCTGAGCACCTGGATCGACCTGGCCTGGTACACCCTGCTGGTGTTTGTCACCGGCGGCCAGGCCAGCCTGTTCTTCATGTTCTACTTCTTTTCCATCCTGACCACGGCATTTCGCTTCGGCTTTGACGAGGGCGCGCGCGTCACCCTCGCCTCGGCGGTGCTGTTTTCCCTGACCGCCCATTCGGCCACCGCATCCTCGGAAGTGCTGCAGGTGCTGCTGCGCGCCGCCTTCCTGCTGGCGCTGGGCTACATGATCGCGCGCTGGGGCGAAGCCAATCTGGTCCAGAAGCGCCGCCTGGCCCTGCTGCGCGACGTCAGCCGCCTGTCCAATCCGCGCTTTGGCGTCGAGCACACCATCAACGACGTGCTGCAGCGGGTGCGTCACTTTTTCCAGGCCAGTTCCTGCGTCATGGTCAGCCGCCGCCTGCGTTCACCGCGCTGGGCACTGCGTGTCATCAACGATGCCGGTGCCAGCGTGGCCGACCTGCCGGCCGACGACAACAGCGACGCCACTGCGCCCTTGCTGATGTCGCTGCCGCCCGGCATGCCGGTGCTGTATACCAGTACGGCCCTGCCCTGGCTGCCGCGCGGCGGTGCATTCTGCTATTACGATCTGGAGCACGATCAATGGCGCGAATGCGAGGGCGACGCTGGCGAGCGCCTGGCCGAAATGCTGGAGGTGCGCTCCTTCATCAGCACCCCCCTGTCGATCCAGAACAGCGAAGGGCGCGCATTCATGGCGTCGGTGCAAATGAACTATAGCCGTGCAGACGTCCTGTTCCTGTGCCAGATCGCCGGCCAGGTGGTGCCGGTACTGGAAAATATTTATCTACTTGACCGCCTGGCCAGCGAAGCGGCACTGCGCGAGCGGCGCAAGATCTCGCGCGACCTGCACGACTCCACCGTCCAGCCCTACATCGGCCTGTCGCATACGCTCACGGCGCTGCGCGCCAAGGCCGCGCCCGACAATCCCCTGTTCGATGAACTCGACACGCTGGCACTGATGACGGCCGAGGTAGTGCGCGACCTGCGCCACTATGTGGGCGGCTTTGCCAAGGAATCGGGCTTCAGCGAGCCCCTGTTCTACAGCGCCCTGCGCCATCATGCGCGCCAGGTGCGTCTGATTTACGGGATCGACATTGCGCTCGAAATGCCGGTGCGGGTCGACATTGGCGACCGCCTCGCTGCCGCTGCCGTTCACCTGATTACCGAGGGTATCAGCAACATTCGCAAGCACACTGCCGCGCGCCAGGCCTGGGTGCGGCTGCGCTACGACCAGGAAAGCCTGAATATCGAAATTGAAAACCCGAATGACGCCAGCGACGGACCGGCACCGGCGTTTTACCCGGTCTCGATCAGCGAACGCACCCTGTCGCTGGGCGGCACCATCCGTATCGAACAGCGCAATCCGGCGCGCACCGTCGTATGCATCGACATTCCGATTTAGGACACCATCATGCAAGTACAGGAAAAAACCATTCAGGTCATGCTGGTCGACGATCACAAGACCATGCTGTGGGGCTTGCAGCGCTTGCTCGAGAGCGCGCACGCGGGCATCACCGTGGTCGCCTCGGCCACCACCCTGGAAGAGGCGCGCGCCGCGCTGGCGCAGTGCGTACCCGACGTGGTGCTGCTCGACCTGGACCTGAACGGCGTGTGTGCCATTGACTTGCTGCCGCTGTTCCTGACCAATGAACGCACCCGGGTACTTATTTTTACCGGCTCGCGCGATGATGCCCTGCTCGAACGCGCCATTCGTGGTGGCGCCCGCGGCTTGCTGCGCAAAGATGCGCCGGCCGAACTGGTGCTCAAGGCGGTCACCAAGGTCAGCGAAGGCGAATTGTGGATTGAACACGCCATGATGGCGCGCGTGCTCAACGAGCTGACCCGCCCGGCCGTGCCGCGCCGGCCCGACCCCGAAGCCCAGCGCCTGGCCAGCCTGACTGCACGTGAACACAAGATCATTGCCTCCATCGTCAGCGGCAACGGCGCCCCCAATCATTCGCTTGCGCAAAGTCTGTTCATTTCTGAACACACCTTGCGGAATCACCTGGTGTCCATCTACAAAAAACTGGGCGTGGCGAACCGGCTGGAGTTGTATGTTTACGCGGTAAAACATCAACTCGGCACGCAGGAAATTTCAACCAGCTAAGCCCCTTCTCCCTATGACAAAGCAGCTGGTGGTCACGGCCACCGGCATTGTCGCGCCTGTACTTTAATTCCAACAGGACATTTGTCATGCCTATTGGAAAATTCCACGGGACAATTTACCTCTGAGAAAGAGTAGTTTCGTTTGATGTAATGCTTATTTCCTTTGAGTAAAGTGAGTTGTCGGCGCGGAAATTACAACAGGAGATCGCGATGCGAGCTGAAACTACAACTACGGTAGCGATGTCGTCAGCAAGCACCCAGTCCCTGTCGCACTTTCTGGCAGAAAAAACCGGCGCGTCAATGTACGAGTTTGCACTATTGGCGTCATTGGTTGCCGTCGTCAGCATCATCATCCTCATCGCATTGAATCTGGGGACGTGAAGACGAAAGCGCCGAGCAGTCTCAACTTGTCGATGTCCACTAACCTTGAAGGAAACTATCATGCAAGCCATCAAAAAGTTCATGAATGACGAAGCAGGTGTCACCGCCATCGAATACGGCCTCATCGCTGCCCTGATCGCAGTCGTGATCGTCGCCGCCGTCAAATTGATCGGCACCAATCTGAATACGACCTTCAAGTCGGTTTCGGACGCGCTGTAATCGACGCCTGCGCTGCATGTTCCGGCACCGCCGCGTGCCGGACCCCCCAGCCCAACGCCACCGGCCCCCACCATGCACACCGTCTCCCTCGCGCTCTTGCCCGCCCTTGCACTGGCGCTGGCCCTGGGCGCCGCGGTCTGGCATGACGTGCGTGCGCGCCGCATCCCCAATACCGTGGTCATGGCCGGCTGTGTCATCGCCCTGCTGCTGCACAGTCTGCTCCCAGCGGCTGCTGCCCTGCCGGGTACGCCCGCCAGCGGCCTGGGCCCGCTGTTCAGTCTGGCCGGGCTCGCTACCGGTCTGTTGTTACTGCTTCCCTTTTACGCCCTGCAAGCCCTGGGCGCTGGCGACGTCAAGCTGATGGCCATGGTGGGCGCCTTTCTGGGCAGCCCGGCTGTGATTGGTGCCACCTTGCTGGCCATGCTTGCGGGCGGCCTGATGGCGCTGGTGGTGGCCCTCTGGTGCGGCCAGCTGGCGCATGTGCTGGGCAATGTCCATCACATGCTGCGCAGTGCCCTGGTGCGCGGCATGGGTGGCGTCGACGCCCGTATCGATGCACCGGCCACGCCCACCGGCAAGCTGCCTTACGCCATCGCCATTGCCTGCGGCACGGGCTTGCAGCTGGCCCTGTCGGGCTGGCCCGCCTGGCGCATGTTTTCCTGAATCGTGATTGGAGCTGCCATGAATATCGCTGCCCTGTTTGCCTCACGCCTTTCGCAGATCTTGATCGGCGCCATCATGGCCGTGGTCTGGCTCACGTTTGCACTGCTCAATGTGCGTGCCTTTCAGGTCACCGGCGACGCCGTGTATCTGGTGTTCTGCGGGACGGAAAGCGTGACGGCCTTGTTCTTCCTGGTGCGCACCAAGCCAGTGACGGTCACGGTGCACGGCGGCGACTGGGCACTGGCCGTGGCCGGCACCTTTGCCTCCTTTCTGTTCACGCCTGCCGAGCAGGGCCTGCTGCCGGCCGCTGCCGCCTTGATCTACCTGGGTGCGGCCCTGCAACTGGGCGGCATGCTGTCGCTCAACCGCAGCATCGGCATGGTGCCGGCCAAACGGGTCATCAAGACGCAGGGCTTGTACCGCCTGGTGCGCCACCCGCTGTATGCCAGCTACCTGCTCAGCTTTTGCGGCTACATGCTGACCAATACCTCGCCTGCCAACGTGGCCGTGTTCGGCATCACGGTGGCCTTGCTGGCCCTGCGCATCCTGCGCGAAGAGCGGCACCTGGCGCAGGACGGCCACTACCGTGACTACATGGCACAGGTGAAATTCCGCCTGCTGCCTTTCGTCTTCTGACCACCGCACGAGGCCTGCCATGCCCAACGACGCCGCCCTTGCCGCCAGTGACAGCCGCCCCGATGCGCTGTTCCCGCTGGCCCCGCGTACGCCAGAAGAAACGGGTGTCCCTTTCCTGTTCCTGGTCGAACTGATCAGCAAGGTGCTGTATCTGCGCGGCCAGATGCAGTTGTCCGAGCTCACTGGCCACGTCAAGCTGTCGGTTGGCGTGGTCGACAAGGTGCTGACCTTTTTGCGCAGCGAAAAGCTGTGCGAAACCTCGCGCCGCGGCAGCAGCGGCACCGACGCCGACCTGTGCGTCATTCTGACCGATCTGGGCCGCGCTCGCGCCGCCGTTTACGTGCAGCAGAATGCCTACGCCGGTCCGGCCCCGGTCACGCTGGAAGCCTACACCCGTCAAGTGATGCGCCAGAGCGTGGCGGGCATGCACACCACCAGCGACGACATTGCCAGCGTGCTGGGGCAACTGGTGGTGGACCCTGGCGTACTCGAACAAATTGGCGCCGCCATGAATTCGGGCCGCGCCATCTTTGTGCACGGCCCCGCCGGCAGCGGCAAGACCTATCTGGCCGAGCGCCTGCACGCGCTGCTCAAGGGCACGGTGCTGATCCCGCACGCCATCATGGTCGACCGTGAAGTGCTGCCTTTCTACGACAGCCTGGTGCACGAGCTGGTGCCGGAACCGGAAGCCGACAGCGCCAACGGGATCGGCCGCGCCGCCCTCAACGACGGCCGCTGGCTGCGCGTCAAGCGCCCCACCGTGATGGTGGGCGGCGAACTGACCTTGCCCATGCTCGACGTGCAGTTTGATGCCGGCTCGCGCATGTACCACGCGCCCAGCCACCTGAAAGCCAACAACGGCCTGTTCATCATCGACGACCTGGGACGCCAGCGCTGCTCGGCCGTGGAATTGATGAACCGCTGGATCGTGCCGATGGACCGGCGCCAGGATTATCTGTCGCTCCATACCGGTTACAAGTTCCCGGTCCCGTTCGACATGGTGATCGTGTTTTCCTCCAATTTTGCGCCCGACCAGCTGGCCGACGGCGCCTTCCTGCGCCGCCTGGGCTACAAGATCCTGGTCGATGCCGTCACGCCAGACCAGTACCTGCAGATCTTCCGCGCCGTGTGCACCGATTTCGGCATCGCCTTCGACCAGGGGGCCTTCGATTTTCTGCTGCGCGCGCTGCATGCGCGCGAACAGCGCCCGCTGCTGGCCTGCTATCCGCGCGACCTGCTGGCCCAGGTGCGCGACCTGGCGCGCTACTACCGCCAGGCGCCCCAGCTGACCCAGGAAAGTCTGACCTGGGCCTGGCACAACTATTTCACCACCCACAGCAAGACGCCCTCGATCCAGCCGGGCGCCACAGCCAGTGGCATGTTTTACGAACGCAGGAATCGGGCAAACCCAGGGGAGTAAGTCATGAAAAATACGCGTGGACTGGTAATGATGGGGGTGGCGCTGCTGATGGCAATCGCCGCCGTGATCGTGGCGGCGCGCTGGATCAATGAGCGGGCCGGCAGCGCTTCCGGCAAGGTCGCGGTGGCGCAGGCCGATATCGCCCTGGGCGCGCGCCTGACGCCAGACATGGTGCGCATGGTCGACTGGCCGGCCGCCGCCATGCCGCCGGGCGCCGTCACCGATGCCAAGAGCCTGGATACGCGGGTGGCGCGCACCACCATCCTGCGCGGCGAGCCCGTAATGGAAACCAAGCTGGCGCCACCGGGCACACAGGGCGGCCTGTCGGCGGTGGTCGCACCCGGCAAGCGCGCCATGACGGTCCGCGTCAACGACGTGGTGGGTGTGGCCGGCTTTGCCATGCCGGGCAACTTTGTCGACGTCCTGGTCAACACCCAGGGTGAAAAGCAGCGCGGCAGCAACGCCGACAAGGACCCCAGCATCTCGAAGATTGTGCTGGAACGGATCCTGGTGCTGGCCATCGCCCAGGAAGCGAGCCGTGACGACAACAAGCCCAAGGTGGTCAATGCCGTGACCCTGGAACTGTCGCCCGAACAGACCGAAACGCTGGATCTGGCGCGCAGTGTCGGCACCCTGTCGCTGGTGCTGCGCAACCAGGTTGATCCGGCCACCGCGACCACCGAAGGCGCCACCAAGAGCAGCATGCTGGGCCAGGCACCGGAAGCACCGCTGCTCGCTGCCGTGCCCGTGCCAAAAACGGTGGCCGTGGTCCGCCGCCCCACTTTGTCCCAGCCCCGGCTGGCCGAAAAGGTCGAAGTCATCAAGGGCCTCGACCGCAATACCCAGCAATTCTGAGCGCAGCCCAGGGAGAATCGAATGAGCACCTTGCACACCATATCCGCCCGCTCGTTGTTGGCCACCGCGCTGACCGCAGCGCTGGCCGCCAGCAGCCTGGCTCTGGCCGCACCGGCCAAACCTGCCGCCAAGCCCGAACCGGTCAAGGCCGACGGCCGCTCCGAAATCGGCCCTGGCATGACCCTGATCGACGGCAAATCCACGCTGGTGCGCCTGCCCTACCAGGCAGCGCGCATGTCAGTGGGCGACCCGCGCGTGGCCGACGTCATTTTGCTCAACAAGAATGAGGTCTACATGGTGGGCAAGTCGGTCGGCACCACCAACCTGATCCTGTGGAACAAGAACAACGACGCCACCATCATTGACCTGTCGGTGGTCATGGACACAGCGCCCCTGCGCGCCCGTCTGGACGAACTGCTGCCCGCCGAAAAGGACGTCCATATCAGTACCGCCGCCGACACCATCATCCTGTCGGGCGTGGTGGCCGATGCCGCTACCGCCGAACAGATCGTATCGGTGGCCACTGCCTTTGTGCTGCGCGCGGCGCGTTCGTCGCAGCAGGCCGCGGCTCCCAGCGCCACGGTCCCAGGCGCCAATGCCGCCACCCAGAGCCAGGGCGGCGCCGGCATGCAGGCTTCGACCCAGACCGGACCGCGCGTGATCAATATGCTGGGCGTGGCCGCGCCCCAGCAGGTCATGCTGGAAGTGAAGGTGGCGGAAGTGTCCAAAACCCTGGTCGACCAGCTGGGCGCCTCGATTGGCGGCCAGAAAACCAACGGCAGCTGGACCTACAGCATTCTGACCAATCTGCTGGGCGGTGTGCCTGCCCTGGGCGAGGCCGCCAAAGCGAACGGTAACTTCCTGACCATTGACGCGCAAAAGCGCGATGGCCTGGTCAAGGTGCTGGCCGAACCGAACATCATGGCGATCAGCGGCCAGGAGGCCAGCTTCCTCGCTGGCGGCAAGATCTTCATCCCGGTCAGCATCACCAATAGCGGTGGCACACCCGAGATCCGGCTCGAGGAAAAAGAGTTCGGCATTGCGGTGCGCTTCACACCCACCGTGCTTGAAGGCGGCCGCATCAACCTGCGTGTGGCGCCCGAAGTGTCCGACCTGAACAAGGATGGCGTAGGCATCAGCGCCGGTGGCGTCAGCGGCACGGCGATCCTGCCCTCGTTCACCACCCGGCGCGCCACCACCACAGTGCAGCTGTACGACGGCCAGAGCTTCGCCATTGGTGGGCTGATCAAGAACAATGTGACCACCAACGTCAAGGCCTTCCCCCTGCTGGGCGAAATCCCGGTGCTGGGCGCGCTGTTCCGCTCAAGCGACTTCCAGACCGACCGCACCGAGCTGGTGTTCGTGATCACGCCGCACCTGGTCAAGCCGCTGGCACCGGGCTACAAGCTGCCCACCGATGGCTACATTGCCCCTTCACGCGGCGAGTTCTTCTTGCAGGGCAAGCACGAAGGCACGCCACCCAAAGACACCCAAAGCGCCGCCGCCACCGGTTTCGACCTGAAATAGGAGAACAGCATGAGCTCACTGCATTCCACCCTCGCCTGCGCCGCATTGCTGCTGGCCGGTTGCGCCAGCCAGACTCCCAACTTGGACCAGCAGTTCGGCAGCGCCGTGCACAGTTTGAACCAGCAGCAGGTGTTGAACCCGGCCGCGCCGGTGTCGCCACTGGTCACCGGCATCGACGGCAAGGCCGCCAAAAGCGCCTACGACAATTATCAAAAGTCGTTCAAGGACCCGCAGCCGCAGACCGGTGCGCTGTCGATCGGTGTTGGCCGCTAGGAGCGCCTGATGAACCGGCCGCTGTCACGTGATGTTCCCCAGCGCCAGCGCGGCGCCATGGCGCTGTTGTTCGGGCTGACGCTGGTGGTGCTGCTGGCCGCCGGCGGCCTGGTGCTCGATCTGGGCCACCTGTACGTGCTCAAGTCGGAACTGCAGAACGGCGCCGATGCGGCAGCCCTGGCCGGGGCCAAGGAAATCGACATGACCACAGCCGGCATCAACAAGGCCGCCGCCAAGGCGATTGCGTATGCCGGCAAAAACAAGTTCAACTTTGCCAGCGACCTGGTGCTGACCAATGCCGAGGTGACGTTTGGTTCTTCGCCAAACGGCCCCTTCGTCAGCGTCGGCGAAGCAGCCCTTAACCCCAGCGGCAAAACCTTCATCCGCATCGAAACCGGTAACAAGACCGTCACCACCTACCTGATGGGGGTGGCCGGCATTCCGACCATGGCCACGTCGGGCGTGGCCGTGGCGGGACGCTTCGTGGTGGACATCACGCCGATCGGCCTGTGCGCAATCGATCCCGTCAACCGCCTGGGCGCGCGCGCCACCACACCCGTGCCGCCCGCCGTGGCGCAACTGGAACTGCTGGAACACGGCTTCCGCCGCGGCATGACCTACGACATGCTGCAAATGGGCGCCATTGGCGGTCCCGCCGATCCGATGCTGCTCAATCCCGTCGACAGCCCGCCCACCGCCTGCGCCATGAGCCACAGCAGCGCCAACTTTACCGCGCCGTTTCTGTGCCAGGGCAATTCGGCCGTGACCAACAATGCCACCGAGGTGTATGCCAACACGGGTGTGAGCACCGGACCGGTGGAAAAGTCGCTGAACTCGCGCTTTAACCAATACCCGGGCGGGAGTGCCTGCCTGCCATCGAGCGCACCGCCTGACCGCAACATCCGCGACTATCCGTTTGGCGACACCAGCAACGGGCCGGCGCGTTACATGGTGCCCGATGCCTCGGCCCAGTCACAACCCTACAACGCCAGCAGCGGCTTCCCGCAGGCCGCCACCTCGGCCGCCACGGTGGGCGTGCTGTGGACCTATTCGCGCCCGCTCAAGGCCAGCGGCACACCCGGCAATTACACGGCCGGCGCCCCCTTCGACACCAGCGAATGGAGCGAACTGTATTACAACGGCGCGCCGCGCAATGCCGTCACGCCGGGCGAATATCCGGCCGGCGCCACGGCCTCGCCGTATGCCCAGACGGCGGGCCCGTATTTTGAGGCGCCCACCGTCAACCCCGGCAGCACCAACCGGCGCCTGATGAATCTGGCCATCGTCAACTGCAGTACCGCCACCAGCAATGCCATGAGCTGCAAGCGTCTGCCGGTGGTGGCGGTGGGCCGCTTCTTTCTGCAGCGGCCAGTCCAGTTGAATGGCCCGGGCAAGGGTCTGTTCGTCGAGTTTGCCGGCTTGATCGAGCCGGTGCCGAATTCCGAAATCAAGCTTTACAGGTGAAACCATGAACCTGCATCCGACCCGTTCACGCGGTGGCGCCGTCATCGAATTTGCCCTGATTCTCACGCTGCTGGTGACGATTGTGGCCGGCATCCTGGAGTTTGGCCGCGCCTTCTGGTATTACGACGCACTGTCAAAAGCCACGCGCAATGCGGCGCGCACGCTGTCCGTGGCGGCGCCAGCCACCATTGCATCGAGCGCCGTGGCCAAAGCGCGCAGCGAAGTGAGCGACGCGGCCGCCAGCGCGGGCGTGGGCGGCTTTGGCACCAGCAACGTCAGCGTGGCTTGTCTGGACAGCGCCTTCAATGCCGTCACCTGCACCGATGGCACTGCCCCGGCCGGGGTCCGGGTCAGTATCACCGGCTACTCGATGTTCCTCGGTTCCACCATTCCCTTCCTGGTGGGTGCGGAAAAAACCTATACCGTCAATCTGGCTCCGGGCACCACCATGCCCTACATGCGATGAACACTCAGCCCCTTATTTGTGACCGTGCACGCGGCGCCGCCGCGGTGGAATTCGCGCTGGTGGCAGGCATGTTCTTCCTGCTGATCTTCGGCGCACTGGAATTTGCCCGCGTGCTGTACATCCACAACACGCTGCAGGAAGTGACCCGCCGCGCCGCCCGCGAAATGACGGTGCGCTGGATCGACGACGAAGACACGGCGCGCAAGCTGGCCCTGTTTGGCGCGGCCAGCCTGCCAGGTGGCGCCGAAATCACCAAGGCCAGCATCAAGATCGAATACCTCAACAGCGCCGGCACGGCCGTGACGAATTTGCCCGCCGACCCGGGCGACAACCTGTCGGCCTGCGGCGACGCCGCGCGCGTGAGCGATTGCATCTACAGCGTGCGTGTATCCATTGCGCCGGATGTGTATTACAGCCCGATGATCTCGCTGATCAAACTGCTGCCGATCGAACTGCCCGAATCGAGCGTGACCATGCACGCCGAGAGCATGGGCTTCGAGACCTGACCTTTGGCCTTACAAGGTGCAACCATGAGAATCACCGTAGCAGCAAACGACGAAAAACAACTGGCCGAACTGGCACGCCAGCTGCGCGAACGCAGCAGCGCTGACGACATCTCCATGCTGCCAGCGTCGCTGGAACGCCTGCTGACCATGGCGGAGCCAGGCGCCATCGACGTGCTGGTGCTGGCCCAGGACACGCTGGACGCGGACGATACCGAACGCCTTGAACGCCTGGGCAATGGCTTGCCCAACACGGCGCTGATTCTGGTGTCGAGCCAGCAAACGCCCGAGTTTCTGCTCCAGGCCATGCGTGCCGGGGTGCGCGAAGTGGTGGCTTCGCCCTCCTCGCCCACCACCCTGTATCCGGCACTGCGCCGGATCGCCGACAAGCGTGAAAGCCGCGCCAATGCCGGCGGCAAGGTACTCGCTTTCGTGTCGTGCAAGGGTGGCAGCGGCGCCACCTTCCTGGCCACCAATCTGGGCTACGCCCTGGCCAGCATGGAAAACAAGAAGGTCTGCCTGCTGGACCTGAACCTGCAGTTCGGCGATGCCACGCTGTTCGTCTCGGAGCACAAGCCGGTGGCGACCCTGGCCGATGTGTGCAAGCAGATCCACCGCATAGACCCGTCGTTTTTGGCCGGCAGCATGGTCAGCGTGACGCCCAATTTTTCCGTGCTGGCAGCGCCCGAAGACCCGTCCCATTCCGAGGATGTGAAGCCGGAGCATATTGATACCCTGCTCAAACTGGCGCGCCGCCATTATGACTTTGTCTTGCTCGACATTGGCCGCACGCTGGACGCGGTATCGGTGCGTGCACTCGACCAGGCCGACATGATCTATCCGATCCTGCAGACCACACTGCCCTACATCCGCGACGGCAAACGCCTGCTGGGCGTGTTCAACTCGCTGGACTACAGCCACGACAAGATCGCCCTGATCGTCAACCGGCATCACAAGTCGGGCCAGATCCGGTTGACCGATCTGGAAGGTGCGTATGGCACCCGCATCCACCACACCATGCCCAATCACTACGAGGCAGCAGCGGCCTCGGTCAACCAGGGTGTGCCGATCCTGAAACTCGATCCCGCCAGTCCACTGTCCAAAGCGTTGGCCGACATGGCGCGCGAACTGGCCGGTCCGAGCGAGACCGAAACCCGGCCAGGATGGTTGTCCAAACTGTTTCGCGCGTGAGTCGTCCCCTAACCCTGTGACAGGAGCATCAGCATGAGCATGATCAAAGAAAGCAATTCACTGCGTGATCGCCTGGGCAGCAAGCCGATGTTCGGCGCCGGGGGCGGCAGCATCGACAACCGCGCTTACCAGCAGCTCAAACACCGCCTGCACCAGTCGCTGCTGGACCGGGTGGACCTGGAAGGCATGCAGCGCCTGTCGCAGGACCAGATCCGCGACGAGATCAAGACCCTGGTCGGCCGCCTGCTGGAAGAAGAGACGGTGGTCATCAATGACAGCGAGCGGCGCAATCTCACGCGCGACGTGCAGTACGAGGTGCTCGGATTCGGCCCGCTCGAGCCGCTGCTGGAAGACCCCACCATTTCCGACATTCTGATCAACACGCACAAGCAGGTGTACGTTGAGCGGCATGGCAAACTGGAACTGTCGAACGTCACCTTTACCGATGACGCCCACCTGATGAAGATCATCGACAAGATCGTCTCGCGCGTGGGCCGGCGCATCGACGAGTCCAGCCCCATGGTCGACGCCCGTCTGCCGGACGGCTCGCGCGTGAATGCGATCATCCCGCCGCTGGCCATCGATGGTCCCATCATGTCGATCCGGCGCTTTTCAGCCGAGCCGCTCAAGCTGCAGGACCTGGTCGACTTCAACAGCATGACGGCGCCCATGGCTGAAATTCTGCAGGGTCTGGGCCGGGCCAAGGTCAACATCCTGATCTCCGGCGGAACCGGCAGCGGCAAGACCACCATGCTCAATGTGATTTCGGGTTTCATCAGCCACAGCGAACGGATCGTCACGGTGGAAGACGCGGCCGAACTGCAGCTGCAGCAGCCCCACATCGTGCGCCTGGAAACCCGGCCACCCAATATCGAGGGCAGCGGCGAAGTCACCCAGCGCGCACTGGTGCGCAACGCCCTGCGCATGCGGCCTGACCGCATCATTCTGGGCGAGGTGCGCGGTGCCGAAGCGCTCGACATGCTGCAGGCGATGAACACGGGCCACGAAGGTTCGATGGCCACGATTCACGCCAACACCCCGCGCGACGCCCTGATCCGGCTCGAGAACATGCTCAGCATGGCCGCCGCCGGCCTGCCCGGCAAGGCCATGCGCCAGCAAATCAGTTCGGCCATCGGGGTGGTGGTGCAGGTCTCGCGCCTGACCGATGGAAGGCGCAAGGTGGTCGCCATTTCCGAAATCACCGGCATGGAAGGCGACATGATCACCATGCAGGAGATCTTTGCCTTCCGCCAGACCGGCACCGACGAAAAAGGCATGGTCACAGGCCACTTCTGTGCCACTGGCGTGCGTCCCCGTTTTGCCGAGCGGCTGCGCAATTTCGGGGTGGTGGTGCCGGAAAACCTGTTCGATCCGGCCCGTATTTTTTCCTAGAGCGAGGACGCCATGGACTATCTTTTCTACGTGTTCGGCACCCTGATCTTCGTGGCGGTGGTGCTGGCCATCGAAGGCGGCTTCATTGCCTGGAACAGCAGCCGGGGCCCGGAAGCGGCCCGTATTGCGCGCCGCCTGCGTGCCATGAGCGCCAAAGGGGGCGAGTCGGAACAGGCGTCCATGATCCGCCAGCGCCAGCTGGCCAAGTCGCCCCAGATGCAGGCGCTGCTGGAACAGATGCAGTTCTCGCTCAGTCTGGACAATTACCTGGCCCAGTCAGGCCTGCGCTGGAATGTGGGCTATCTGCTGTGCCTGATGGCCGGGATCGGCGCCGGCGGCATGCTGCTGGCCGCCCTGTTCGGCCAGGGCTGGATCGGCAGCGCGCTCGCTGCCTGCCTTGGCCTGCTGCCGCTGCTGTACGTGCGCCGTGCGCGCAGCCGTCGTCTGCGCAAATTCGAAGCGCAGCTGCCCGATGCGCTCGACATGATGGGGCGCGCCCTGCGCGCCGGCCACGCCTTCCCGACTGCCCTCAAGATGGTGGGCGAGGAAATGAGCGCGCCGCTGTGCGAAGACTTCAAGCTCGCTTTCGACGAGGTCAACTTCGGCATCAGCATGCAGGATGCGCTGGTGAGCCTGTCGGCGCGCGTGCCAGTGACCGACTTGCGCTTCTTTGTGATCGCGGTCGTCATCCAGCGCGAAACAGGCGGCAATCTGGCCGAGCTGCTGGCGAACATCAGCGGCATCATGCGCGACCGGATCAAGCTGTTCGCCCAGGTGCGCGTGCTGTCGGCCGAAGGGAAGATGTCGGCCTGGGTGCTGTCGCTGCTGCCGTTTGCCGCCGCGCTGATGATCCACATTTCCAACCCCGCCTTCCTCGAAGTCCTGTACACCGATCCGGTGGGCCGCATGATGATCGGGGGCGCGCTATTCATGATGTTTGTCGGCGTGCTCGTCATGCGCAATATCATCAACATCAAGGTGTAGCCATGAGCATCCTCCAAATCGGATTTCTGTCACTGGTCTTTTTTGCTGTGCTGGGCGGTGCATTCGGCGTCATGCGCATGGCCACCCGCACCGCAGTGCAGGGGCGTATCGCGGCGCTGTCGGGCGACAGTGGCGCCGCTGCCGGTCCGCAGCACACGCCACTGATCGAGCACATTGCCAGGATTACCTCGCCGCTGGCCAAGCTGTCGCTGCCTGAGGATAACTGGGAACGGTCAAGCATCCGTACCCGCTTCATCATGGCGGGCCTGCGCCACCCATCGGCACCGGCGATCTTCTTCGCTGCCAAGACGGCGTTCGCCCTGCTGCTGCCGGCGCTGGCCTATGTACTGGCCACCACCGGCGAGGCGCCCGACACCACCACCTTGCTGCTCTACCTGTTGGGCGCCGCCACCTTTGGCACCTATCTGCCCAATCTGCTGCTGCGCAACGCCATTGCGCGCCGCCAGAACGAGATCTTCGAGAGCTTTCCCGATGCGCTTGACCTGATGACGATCTGCGTCGAAGCAGGTCTTGGCGTCGATGCCGCGCTGTCGCGGGTGGCCGGTGAGATCGGGCTGTCCAGCCGCATCCTGAGCGAGGAGCTGACCCTGGTCACGCTGGAGCTGCGCGCCGGCGGCACCAAGGAAAAGGCGCTGCGCAACCTGGCCTTGCGCACCGGTGTGGAAGATGTCGACGCGCTGGTGTCGATGCTGATCCAGGCAGAACGCTTTGGCACCAGCATTGCGGCTTCGCTGCGCATCCAGTCCGATCTGCTGCGCACCAAGCGCCGCATGCGGGCGGAGGAAACCGCCGCCAAAATCGGTCTCAAGCTGCTGTTCCCCCTGATTTTCTTTATTTTCCCGGCGCTCCTGGTGGTTCTGATGGGGCCGGCCATGCTGCAGATCTACCGTGTCCTGTTGCCGACGATGGCACAACAATAAAGGAGAACTTCCATGCCCGCCCCCCGCTTTATCCATTGCTGCATTGCAGGCGCTGTTCTGCTGCAGGGCTGTGCCACGACCAGCAACCCAGTACAACATCTGCGGGTGCAGCCGCACTACCAGGTCAATCATTCGACCAACGAAACCGCCGAGGCCTACTACCAGCTGGCCCGCATCCACCAGGGGCAGGGCAATCTGGACCTGGCCCTGGCAGGCTACACGTACGCCATTGCCCGCGACCCGGGCCACGTCGAAGCGCGCAGCGCGGCTGCCGCCATCCACGCGCGTCAGGGGCGGCTGGAGCAGGCACGCGCCATGATGCTGGAAGTGGTAACGCAATATCCTGCCCTGTCGCAAGCGCATAACAATCTGGGTTACATCGAATACCTACGGGGTGACCATGCATCGGCCGTGGCGCAGATGCGCCAGGCTGTCGCGCTGGATGGTGGCAATGAGCGGGCGCGCAACAACCTGCGTCTGGCCGAGGCGGCAATGGCACACGCAACGCCGCCGCAGCTTGCGCAGGCAGTGCCGGAGCCGGAATCTGCGCCGGCCCCTGCACCAGAACCGGCGCCCGGCCGCATGGCGCTGGTGCAGGTGATTCCGCAGGTGTATGAGCTGAAGTTGGCATCATCCACAACAGCCACCGCGGTCAATCCAGTGGTAGCGGCGACCTTGACTGCGCGCGTGGAAGTGTCAAATGGCGCCGGTACGCCGGGTCTGGCGCGGCGCGTCGGTGCGCTGCTGGGCAAGCAGGGCGTACAGGTGGCGCGCCTGACCAACCAGCGCCCCTTCGGCCAGCAGAGCACGCGCATCGTGTTCCGTCCCGAACTTGCGGCGCAGGCGCAAGCGCTGCGTAAATTGATTGACGGGCCAGTGGAGATGGCACCGTCGGTGCAACTGGCTGGCGCCAGCGAACTGCGCGTGGTATTGGGACGCGACACGCAGCACGCACTGGCGCTGCGCGATGCTGCGCCAGTGACGACCGAGGTCGCGCTGCGCTAGGCATGGGAAGCGGCTATGCTGATTCCCATGAACCCCGTCAATCCCAAAAAACTGCTGCTGTCGAAATGGACCGCCGTCACGCCCGCCAACAAGGAAAAGCACTTTGTGGTGACCGCCTTGATCGAACCTGAAACCGAAGGCGGCGCCACCGAGCTGGTGGAATTGCAGGCCGTGCACAGCGGGCGCGTCCAGCACATTGCCTGGCGCGACCTGCGTGATGGCGCCGTGTGGCGCCAGGGCTGGACTTAACGCGCGTCGAGCGCGCTGCGAATGCCGGCCACAAAGGTGCGCACGGCTTGCACTACCTGCTCCTTTGGCGTGGCTTCGATTTCCTGGATGATGCGGCTGCCGATCACGACTGCATCGGCCACTTCAGCCACTGCCTTCGCGGTGGCCGCATCACGAATGCCAAAGCCCACGCCGACCGGCAGCTTGACGTGCTCGCGAATTGCGGCCAGACGGCGTGCCACGTCGGCAGTGTCGATATTGCCGGCGCCTGTCACACCCTTGAGCGAGACGTAGTAGCTAAAGCCGCTGCCGAAGCGGGCCACCTGGGCGATCCGTTCCGGCGTCGAGGTTGGCGCCAGCAGGAAAATCAGATCGAGCTCGCTGGCGCGCATGGCGGCGGCGAACTGCTCGCATTCTTCGGGTGGATAGTCGACCACGATGGCGCCGTCGGCGCCGGCCGCTTTCGAGGCCGCGATGAAGGCGTCCGTGCCCATCCGCTCAATCGGATTGGCGTACCCCATCAGCACCACCGGCGTGGTCTGATTCGTCAGGCGGAACTGGCGCACGTACTCCAGCACATCCTTGGTGCCGATGTTGAATTTGAGTGCGCGCTCGCAGGCGCGCTGGATGACCGGGCCTTCGGCCATCGGATCGGAAAACGGCACGCCCAGTTCCAGGACGTCGGCGCCGCCCTCGACCAGGGCGTGCATCAGCGGGACGGTCATTTCGGGACCAGGGTCGCCCGCGGTAATGAAGGTGACCAGGCCGGTCTTGTTTTGCGCCTTGAGCGCGGCAAAGGTTGGTGCGATACGGGACATGGAATTCTTTCTTATATTGGAGGAAGCGGCAAACCACACATCGCACTCGCGAAGGCGGGTGCCCATGGCACGCAAGATATTCAGCTAAAGCATGCGTGGAATAGGGCTGGCGCATGCGCCAGCGCCTCCGCGAGTGCGATGTCAGCTGAAGTCGAGCCCCATCCGCTCTGCCACGGTGTGCATGTCCTTGTCGCCCCGGCCCGACAGGTTAACCAGAATCATCTGATCCTGCGGCAGCGTGGCTGCCAGCTTGGCCGCATACGCCAATGCGTGCGACGACTCCAGCGCGGGGATGATACCTTCGATATGGCAGCAGTCATGGAACGCCGCCAGCGCTTCCTCGTCCGTCACGGACACATACTGCGCCCGTCCCAGGTCCTTGAGCCATGCATGTTCCGGTCCCACGCCCGGATAATCCAGACCGGCCGACACCGAATGCGTTTCGATGATCTGCCCGTTCTCGTCCTGCAGCAGATAGGTGCGGTTGCCATGCAACACACCCGGCACGCCCGCCGTCAGCGAGGCTGAATGCTTGCCCGTATCGAGCCCTTCACCAGCTGCTTCCACGCCGATCAGCTTGACGTTCTTCTCGTCGATATAAGGATAGAAAATCCCCATCGCATTCGAGCCGCCGCCGATACATGCCATCACATAGTCCGGCTGGCGCCCGATCATCTCAGGCATCTGCACCAGGCACTCCTCGCCAATGACGGACTGGAAGTCACGCACCATCATCGGGTATGGATGCGGCCCGGCCACGGTGCCAATGATGTAAAAGGTGTTTTCAATGTTGGTGACCCAGTCGCGCATGGCTTCATTGAGCGCGTCCTTGAGCGTCTTGGAGCCCGACTCCACCGGCACCACGGTCGCGCCCAGCAGCTTCATGCGGTACACGTTCTGGGCCTGGCGCTTGACGTCTTCGCTGCCCATGTAGACCACGCACTCCAGCCCGAAACGGGCGCAGATGGTGGCGGTGGCCACGCCGTGCTGGCCGGCGCCGGTTTCGGCGATGATGCGCGGCTTGCCCATGCGGCGCGCCAGCAAGGCCTGGCCGATCACGTTGTTGATCTTGTGCGCGCCCGTGTGATTGAGGTCTTCGCGCTTGAAGAAAATCTGCGCCCCGCCCTGCTGCTGCGACCAGCGCTTGGCATGATAGATGGGCGATGGACGGCCGACGAAGTGCTTCAGTTCGTAGCGGAATTCGTCCAGAAATTCCGGGTCGTTGCTGTAGCGCGCGTAGGCTTCGTTCAGTTCCGCCAGGGCGTGGCTGAGCGTTTCGGCGACGAAAGAGCCGCCGTAGGGGCCAAAGTGGCCACTGGCGTCGGGCAGTTGATAGTCAGGCGTCTGGAACAGGGGGGCGGCCGGAGCGCGCGATGGTGCTGCTGTCATGGGAATTCTCGCTTTCAATGGTGGTATCGGCTGCCCGCACCGCGGCCACGAAGGCGGCGATCTTACGGGCGTCCTTGATCCCCTTGGCGGCTTCGACACCACTGCTGATGTCGACCGCGTAGGGGCGTACGTGCACCACCGCGTCAGTCGCGTTTTGTACGCTCAAGCCACCACTTAAAACGACCCGAGGCGCGAGTTCTTTTGGAATGAGAGACCAATCGAAAACCTTTCCAGCACCGCCGTAGGCGTCCACATAAGTATCGAGCAACAAACCCGCATACAAGGGACTGGCGGAACGGTATTGATCTTCATATTCTAGCAAATCAGCCGCGCTTGTGTCGGGCTTGACCCGAAATACCCGCAGAAACGGCCGGCCCACGGCAGCCGCGATGGCGGCGCACGCTTCCGGAGTCTCATCACCATGAAACTGGAGTTGCGCAAACGGTGCCACGGCCGCCACTGCCCTCACCTCTTCCACGCTCGCATTCACGAACAGCGCCACCGTGCTGACAAACGGCGGCACCGCTGCCATCAGCGCGCCGGCCTGGGCTAGCGTTACATAACGCGGGCTGGGCGGATAGAACACGAAGCCAAGCGCATCGGCGCCATGGGCCACAGCGGCAGCGACGTCCTCGGGACGGGTCAGGCCGCAAATTTTGATACGGGTGCGTTGCATGCTTAGAACCAGGGTAGCGGGCTGGTCGCGTCCTGCGGCAGTCCCCACTTGGGATCGTAATCGATTTTGGCCAGGTACAGGCCGTCGGGCATGAAAGTGGGGGCCGCGTCATTGCGGTCGCGCCCGGCCAGCACTTCGCCCAGCCAGGCCGGCGTGTGGCGGCCCTGACCCACGTAGATGAGCGAGCCGATCAGGTTGCGCACCATGTGGTGCAAAAAGGCGCTGGCGCGCAAGGTGAAGACAATCGCTTCACCGCGCCGCTCGATGCGCACTTCGTGCATCTGCTTGATGGGGGTTTTGGCCTGGCACTGCGAGGAGCGGAAGGCGGAAAAATCGTGGGTGCCAATCAGGCAGCGGGCCGCTTCGGCCATGCGCTCGACATCGAGCGGACGAAAGGTCCAGCCAGCGCGCCCGACCAGCAAGGGCGAGCGCACAGGATTGTTGTACAGCACGTAGTGATAGGTGCGCGCGAAGGCGGCAAAGCGGGCGTGAAATTCCTGGCCAGGCAGCTCGGGAATGGTGCTGGCCCAGCGCACAGCAATCGAATCAGGGAGAAAGGCGTTCACGCCCCTGACCCAGGATTGCATCTCGCGGGTCAGTTCGGTGTCGAAATGGACTACCTGCTCCAGCGCATGGACACCGGTATCGGTGCGCCCTGCGCAGGTGGTGGCCAGCCCGGTCCTCGCGAACTTCTCAAGCGCGATTTCGAGCTGGTCCTGCACGGTATGTCTGTCTGGCTGCTTCTGGTACCCATTCCAGGCGGTACCGTCGTACTGGACCCCAAGTGCTATCCGGTTCAATGTGGATCCAATACGACTTGCTTCTTAGGCCAGCTTGGCGCGCATGGCGTTGGCTTTACCAACCTGTTCGCTGCTACCGCCCTTGATGACTTCGTCGAGCAGTTCGCGTGCACCTTCTTTGTCGCCAATTTCCTGGTAAGCAATCGCCAGGTCCAGCTTGGTTTCCATTTCCATGTGCGCAGCCGACTGCTCGCCGCCGATATCCATCACGACGGTGTTGTCAAAGCCTGGCAAGGCCGTTTCAGCCGTGTCCGTCGCTGGCAGGTCGAGATCGATGCTCGACATGTCGAACGATGGTGCCGCTGGCGGCGTGGCCGATGCAGGCAGATCGAAGTTCATGCTGCCGATATCGAGCGCAGGCGATGCTGCCGGTGCCTGCACTGGCGATTGCGGAATATCGAAGGCTGCAGCCAGGTCACCCATGCCGGACAGATCGTTCTTGCCACTGTCGGCAAATTCAGCCGAGAAGTCAGTCGCTGGGACGTCATCCTTGGTGCCAGGAATGGCAGGGGCATCAAAGTCCATATTGAAGCCCATGTCCATTGGCGCGTCGGCCTTGGCCGGTGCAGCCGCTGGCGTCACCACGCCAGGCATGGCGAAGTCCAGGTCCGGTGCGTGCGACGCTGCCGCTGGTGCGGCTGGCGCTGGCGCATCGAAGGACAGGCCGCCCAGATCGAAATCGAGGTCTTCCACTGGTTTGGCTGCAGCCGGCGCGGCGGCAGCAGCAACGGACGCTGCAGCAACGACGGCTTCAGGCTTTCCCAGGTTCACCGACTCCGCCTGCGCTTGGGCTGGGATCACGGTCGATGGTCCAGCATTGGCAGCGCTGGCGTACAGCGGATTGTTTGGATCGATCGCCATACCGAGCGTGGCAGCTTGCACCCACTCGTCGCCCTGGCCCTTGGTCATGCTGTACAGGTCGCTCGCCTGGGTTTCGAAGTTACGCAGGTCCTTGCGGGCAGCGTAGATTTCGAGCAGTTTCAGGCGAACCGGGTAGCGTTCCGGATGGGTACGCAGCGCTTCCTTGAGGATTTCCTCAGCCTGCGCATCGCGGCCGTAAGCAATGTACACGTCGGCTTCAGCAACCGGATCGACTTCGTTGGTGTCGAGCTGGCTGGCCGATGGGGCAAAGCTGGAGTTGAACACGCTGTTGCTGGTGTCCACGCTCTGGCCACCGGTTTCGGCGAACAGCGAGTGCGCCTGGTCGGTTGGCGCACCCAGGATCGATGGCTCGCTCGGCGAATGCCCATCGTCGTCGCGGCGGTTTTTCATGAACAGGAAACCACCAATGGCGACAGCCACGGCCACCAGTGCGCCGATGATCAGCATGATGTTATCCATCAGCATGTCAACGATACCTGGCTCGGCTTCCACCACTTTTTTCTTCGGCAGTGGCGGCTTGACAGCTGGCTTGACCACTGGCGCTGGCGCCACCTCGGCAGCTGGCGCAGGCACATTTGCGTCTGGCGTTGTCACTGGCGGGGTTGCCGCTGGTGGCGTCACCGCCGGCGCTGGTGCACTGGCTGCTGGCGTGACCACGGCTGGCGGCGGCGTGACGGCCGGCGCTGGCACTGGGGTTGGGGTCGGCGCTGGCTTGACGGCAGCCGCTGGCGGCGTGACCGGTGCAGGCACTGGCTTGGCCGGCGTTTTGGCAGCAGCCGCAGCGGCGGCATCGGCAGCCGCTTTGTTCTTGATGACCATCAGCTTTTCCAGCTCGCTGACGTTGCGCTCGAGTTCCTTGACGCGGGCATTGGCTTCGGCCAGTGCGCGTTCCTTGGCGATGCGGTCTTCCGCGCCAGCCTTGCCTTCGGTGTTGGCCTTGGACAGTTTGAGCTGGTCTTTCGACTCGTTGACCGCATTGCGGCGCTCTTCGACCTTGCTGGTGATCTTGCCGCCAGTGCTGGTGCTCGCTTCTGGCGCCTTGTCCGGCGAGGACGAGGCAACCTGACCGGCCAGCTTGTTGCGGTAGGCGTTGAAGTCGGCCGAATGGGCCACCACCACGCCGCGCGCTTCGCTGGCACCGGTGGCCTTGACGGCTGCGGCGTCCGGCACGGACAGAATCTGGCCCGACTTCAGGCGGTTCATGTTGTTGCCGTTGAAGGCGTCCGGATTGGCGCGGTACAGCGCCACCAGCATCATGTCGAGCGAGACTTCAGCTGGCTTGAGCTTGGCAGCAATCTTGCCCAGCGTATCGCCTTTTTCGACCTTGTAGTCGCCATCGGCTTCGGTACGGGCTGGTTTCGACGGCGCGCTTGCTTTCGAAGGCGCTTCGTCGGTACTGGCGCTTGCTGCTGGCGCCGGCGCTGGACGCGTGGCCTTGCCTTTGCCCTTGCCTTGCGACAGAACATCGACCGGTGCCGTCACTTGCGCCGACTGGGTGCTGCGCATTTCGGCCGGATCAAGCAGGAAGGTGTACTCACGAACCAGGCGGCCGCCGTTCCAGTTCAGCTCGAGCAGCATGTCGACGAACGGTTCGTTGACCGGGTTGGGCGAGGTAATCTTGATGAACTGGCGCGCGCCGCGCTTCTCGACCGTGAAGCGCAGGGTCAGCAGCGCTGGATTGAA
This sequence comes from Massilia sp. CF038, assembly GCF_900129765.1. Classification (GTDB taxonomy): domain Bacteria; phylum Pseudomonadota; class Gammaproteobacteria; order Burkholderiales; family Burkholderiaceae_D; genus Telluria_A. The sequence goes on along the minus strand of NZ_FQWU01000001.1, from coordinate 834,427 downwards.
TTCGATGTTGGCCTGTCGGAAGGCATCATTCGGCGCCAGTTTGGCTGTCAGCGCGCTGGCTTCCTCGGCGCTGACCGAAGTCAGTTCGATTTCGGCATTGAGCGGCTGCCCGAGCGAGGACAGGACCGTCAGTTTACCGAGGCCTGCTGCGTACGCCGTTGACGACAGCAACACTGCACTGGCAATCGCGCCGGACAGGGTTTTCAACGCGAACGAAGTGATCTTTGAGCGAGTGTTTAAACGCATATTTGGGGGTATTATGAGTTGACTGGGGAGAAAGCTGGTTTCCCGGAGGTCTCAACATATCATCATGCTCTAGAGCATGCAAGCTTTTGGATGATAAGTAAGCCCTAAGTCCCTGTAAACGCGCAATTTGCTGCAATCTTTTGCACAGATGCAGCAACACTTTTGGCGGAAGGGGGTGTGCAGTGCCGAAAGCGGCACTGCACATTTTGACAACTTACTTGTCAAGGATAATACGAAGCATGCGGCGAAGTGGTTCCGCCGCGCCCCACAACAATTGGTCGCCCACGGTGAACGCGGACAGGTACTCGCCGCCCATCGACATTTTACGCAAACGGCCCACCGGAATGGTCAGGCTGCCGGTCACGGCGGCAGGCGACAGATCGGTCATCGACGCTTCGCGCGTGTTCGGCACCACCTTCACCCACTGGTTGTTGGAGGCGATGATGTCGTTGATTTCATCGAGCGGCAAGTCCTTTTTCAGCTTGATGGTCAGCGCCTGGGAGTGGCAGCGCATGGCGCCAATGCGCACGCACAGGCCATCGACCGGGATTTCCTTGCTGCCAAAGGCGGCGCCCAGGCCCAGGATCTTGTTGGTCTCGGCGCCAGCCTTCCACTCTTCCTTCGACTGGCCATTGCCCAGATCCTTGTCGATCCAGGGAATCAGGTTGCCGGCCAGGGGCACGCCAAACTGCTTGGTTTCGTCGCTCGACAAGCCGTGCTGGGTGGCCAGCACGGTACGGTCGATCTCGAGGATGGCGGCAGACGGGTTGTCCAGCAGCGCCTTGACCGACTGGTTGATGGTGCCGAACTGGGTCAGCAGCTCGCGCATGTGCTGGGCGCCGCCGCCGGAGGCCGCCTGGTAGGTCATGGAGCTCATCCAGTCGACCAGATTGTGCTGGAACAGGCCGCCCAGGCCCATCAGCATGCAGGACACGGTGCAGTTGCCGCCGATGTAATTTTTCACGCCGCGGGTCATGGCATTCTTGATCACGTCGAGATTGACCGGGTCGAGCACGATGACGGCGTCGTCATTCATGCGCAGGGTCGAGGCAGCGTCGATCCAGTAGCCGTTCCAGCCAGCGGCGCGCAGCTTGGGGAAGACCTCGGTGGTGTAGTCGCCGCCCTGGCAGGAAATAATGATCTCGCATTTCGACAGCTCGGTAATGTCGGTCGCGTCTTTCAGGGTGGTTTCGTTTTTCGCCATCGCCGGGGCTTTACCGCCCGCGTTCGAGGTGGTGAAGAACACCGGTTCGATATGGGCGAAATCGCCCTCGTCCTGCATGCGCTGCATCAAGACCGAACCTACCATACCGCGCCAACCTACCAGGCCTACTAATTTCATCATGCTCTTTCAGTGAGAGTTGAAAATACGCTGGCGACCCGATTCGCCAGCGCTGCTGCTATATATATCCACTACGTCGCCCTCGCGAAGGCGGGGGCCCATAGCATGCTGAACGAATTCGGCAGCGTGGAATAGGTCCCCGCCTCCGCGAGGACGATGTCAATTGAGAGCGCGGACCACGGCGCTGCCCATCTCTTCGGTACTGACCTTGGTCGTCCCCGCTTCGTAAATATCCGGCGTGCGCAGACCCTGCGCCAGCACCTTCTTCACCGCGTTCTCGATCCGGTCGGCCTGCTCCGCCTTGTTCAGCGAAAAACGCAGCATCATCGCCGCCGACAGAATGGTCGCCAGCGGATTGGCAATGCCCTTGCCCGCGATATCGGGCGCCGAACCGTGCGAAGGCTCGTACAAGCCCTTGTTATTGGCGTCCAGCGAAGCCGAAGGCAGCATGCCGATCGAACCGGTCAGCATGGCAGCGCAGTCGGACAGGATATCGCCGAACATATTGCCAGTGACGATGACGTCGAATTTTTTCGGCGCCCGCACGAGCTGCATGGCCGCGTTATCGACATACATGTGTTCCAGTTCGACGTCCTGGTATTCCTGGTGCACGTCGGTGACGATATCGCGCCAGAACTGGAACGTCTCAAGCACATTGGCCTTGTCCACACTGGTGACGCGCTTGTCACGCTTGCGCGCGGCCTGGAACGCCACGTGGGCAATGCGGCGGATTTCGGTCTCGGCATAGCGCATGGTGTCGAAGCCTTCGCGCTCGCCCTTGAACGGGCCGTCCGGGCACTCGCGCACGCCGCGCGGCTTGCCAAAGTAAATGTCACCGGTCAGTTCGCGGATGATCAGAATATCCAGGCCCGACACCACCTCCGGCTTGAGCGTCGAAGCGCCTGCCAGTTCCGGATACAGGATGGCCGGGCGCAGATTGGCAAACAGTGACAGTTCCTTGCGCAAGCCCAGAATGGCTTGCTCGGGCCGCAGCGCGCGTTCGAGTTTGTCGTACTGGTAGTCGCCCACCGCGCCAAACAGCACCGCGTCGGCTGCCTTGGCCAGCGCCAGTGTGGCTGGCGGCAGCGGGTGGCCGTGGGCCGCGTAGCCAGCCCCGCCCACCTCGGCGCGTTCGAGTTCAAACGGTTCGCCCAACGCTTCCAGCACGCGCACCGCCTGGGTCATGATTTCGGGGCCGATGCCGTCACCGGGCAAAATTGCAATTTTCATGTGCTGCCTTCTTAAATGACGTTGGCCAGCCAGGGCTGGGCGGCGAGATGGCGCTCTTCGAAAGCGCGGATCTCGTCTGCGTGGCGCAGGGTCAGGCCGATATCGTCCAGGCCATTCAACAGGCAGTATTTGCGGAACGGGTCAATCTGGAATTCGTAGGCCAGGCTGCCGCTGGCAGTGGCAATGCGCTGCTGCTCCAGGTCGACCACGAGCTTGAAGCCGGGGAAGGCCTTCACTTCATTGAACAGATGCTCGATCTGCGCCTCGGACAGGACGATGGGCAGCAGGCCGCTCTTGTAGCAGTTATTGAAGAAGATGTCGGCAAAGCTGGGGGCGATGATCGCGCGGAAGCCATACTGGTCCAGCGCCCAGGGCGCATGTTCGCGCGAGGAGCCGCAGCCAAAATTTTTGCGGGTCAGCAGAATCGACGCGCCCTGATAGCGCGGCTGATTGAGCACGAAATCGGGATTGAGCGGGCGGCCGCTATTGTCCTTGCCCGGCTCGCCGTGATCGAGATAGCGCCACTCGTCGAACAGGTTCGGACCGAAACCGGTGCGGTGGATCGACTTGAGAAACTGCTTCGGAATGATGGCGTCGGTGTCGACATTGGCACGGTCGAGCGGTGCCACCAATCCTTCGTATATCGTGAATTTTTCCATGGTCCCAGGCGCGGACCACAGGCCCGCGCGCGTTGCGTTATTTTTTAGCGGCGCCTTCCATCTTCGAGCCGACTTTTTCAATATCCTTGCCAAAACCGGCAACGGTATTGCAGCCAACTAGCATGACGGCGATGATGGTCAGGGCGAACAGTTTTTTCATGATTGTCTCTATGGGTAATAGGATTGATCAGCGCAGTGCGCGTACATCGACGAAGTGGCCGGTGATACCAGCCGCTGCCGCCATGGCGGGCGACACCAGGTGGGTGCGTCCGCCCTGCCCCTGCCGGCCCTCGAAATTGCGATTCGAGGTGGAGGCGCAGCGCTCGCCCGGCTCGAGCCGGTCGGCGTTCATTGCAAGGCACATCGAGCAGCCTGGCTCGCGCCACTCGAAGCCTGCATCCTTGAAGATTTTGTCCAGGCCTTCGCGCTCGGCCTGATCCTTGACCAGCCCGGAACCAGGCACCACCAGCGCCAGGCGCACGTTCGATGCCCGATGCTTGCCGCGCACCACGGCGGCGGCAGCGCGCAAATCTTCGATGCGCGAATTGGTGCACGAGCCGATGAAGACTTTGTCGATGCGGATGTCGGCGATGGGCGTGTTCGGCTTGAGGTTCATGTAGACCAGCGCCTTTTCCATGGCGTCGCGCCGTACCGCGTCTTTTTCCTGATCGGGATCGGGCACCCGGCCATCGATCGAGACCACCATCTCAGGCGAGGTGCCCCAGGTGACCTGGGGCCGGATTTCAGCTGCATTGAGCGTGACCACCAGGTCGAACTGCGCGCCAGCATCGGAATGCAAGGTGCGCCAGTAGTCGACCGCGCGCTCCCAGTGCGGACCGGCCGGCGAATACGGACGGCCCTTGACGTAGTTGATGGTGGTGTCGTCCACGCCGACCATGCCGGCGCGGGCGCCCGCTTCGATCGCCATGTTACAGATCGTCATGCGCCCTTCCATCGACAGCGCGCGGATGGTGGAGCCGCCAAATTCAATGGCGTAACCGGTGCCGCCAGCGGTGCCGATCTTGCCGATCACGGCCAGCACGATATCCTTGGCCGTCACGCCGGCCGGCAGCGCGCCGTCGACCTGCACCAGCATGGATTTGGATTTTTTGGCCAGCAGGGTCTGGGTGGCCAGCACGTGTTCGACTTCCGAGGTGCCGATGCCATGCGCCAGACAGCCGAACGCGCCGTGGGTGGAAGTGTGCGAGTCGCCGCACACGACCGTCATGCCGGGCAGGGTCGCGCCCTGCTCGGGTCCGATCACGTGCACGATGCCCTGGCGCTTGTCGTTCATGCTGAAATAGGTCAGGCCGTAGCTCTTGGCGTTGGCGTCGAGCGTTTCGACCTGCAGCCGCGAGGTGGGGTCGGCAATGCCGCCCTTGCGGTCAGTGGTGGGCACGTTGTGGTCGGCCACGGCCAGGTTGGCCGAGGTGCGCCACAGTTTGCGGCCGGCCGCGCGCAGGCCGTCGAAGGCCTGCGGGCTGGTCACTTCATGGACCAGGTGACGGTCGATGTACAGCACCGTGGTGCCATCGTCGTCGGCGCGCACAACGTGCGATTCCCAAAGTTTGTCGTAAAGCGTTTTTAGCATGATAAATGGTGTCAAACCGCTGCATGAATCGAGTACCGCATTTGATTATGCCATATTTGTGCACTGCGGAAGCGGCTGCACCAAGTTGATACTTTTATGCTTTTTGATACGCTTTTGCTGCGCTTTATTCCACCTTTGTATCAGGTGCCGCTTCCGACGGTGGCGGGCTGATCTGGAACGATTCCAGCACTTGCGCCACGTGCAGGTCGGTCACTTCGCCAGGGTGGGCGGTGACCATGACCACCACCCCGGTCGAGCCGACCAGGGTCACGCGGCCGGTGCGTACTTTGTCGGTCGGCAGCAGGACCTTGATTTCGCGTCCGGCCTGACCATTGGCAAACACAATGTCGCGCTTGCCCATCAGTGTGCCTTCGGTGCCAATCACCACGCCTTCCAGCGAGTTGAGCATCTGTTCACGGTCGCCCATGCGCTTGTAGTCGAAGGTTTGCACACCGTAGATGCGCTCGCTGGAGAACAGGCGATACTGGTGCATCGTGAAGGTGGCGGCGCGCGCGCGCATCATGGGCGGCACCGGCATTTCTTCCGGCGGACGCGGCAGGCTGACCACAAAGCCCTGGTCCGGCGGCGACCATGGTTTGATGAACGGCAAAATCCGCGGGGGCGGCGCGGCTGGGCCGGCAATGGCGCCTGGATCCGGCCTTGCAGCAAACTGCGCAAACAGGGCCGCGCCCGAGATCACCGACGCGACCAGGCTACCAAACTGCAACAGACAGCAAATGCCTGCCACCACCAGCACCCAGCGTGGATTGGGTCCCGGCGCCGAGCCGTATTGGTTGCTGTCCGGATTACCTGGCCAGATATACGTGAGCACCAGCGAAGTCAGGCCGACCAGCAGGACAAAGGCAACCAGCAGGGATGGCTGGCGCAGCGCCACCAGGACCGCCGCAAGCGGAATCAGTGGCAGCAGCCATTTGCCGCTCAAATTCACGTCATGCAGGCGCAGCACCGCGACACGCACACTGAACCACAGCGCCAGCACCACGCCAACGAGCGCCAGAATGCCGCCCGCCATCCGGCTGCCCGGCATGATCAATGCGGCAGCAACGCCCGTCAGTGCGGCCACCACCGTCGCCGGCAGGGCGTAAGCGATGGCGCGCAGGCGGCCGATGCGGCCCTGCAGCGAGAAGCCGAACACTCCGGCAGTCTCGTCGGCGCCAGCACTGGCGTCGACATCATCGTCGGCATGGCCTGGCGCCTGGTACGGGTCGGGCGCGCTGGCTTTGAAACTGATCCGGCTGAGCAGCCACTTGAAGACAGGACGCATCTGCTCGAACTCTGCTTCGGGCGCCTTGATGGCGACAGTCGCGAGCGTGCCCTCGACCCGGACACAGGCAACCAGATAACGGCTGGCCATGACCTCGCCGGGGAAGGTGCCGCAAAATTCAGTTGCATTGCCCTCGATGCGGCCGCGCCAGTCGTCGCCATCGAGCGCATAAGTTGCCCCGTCCAGAGCCAGGAAACGCATCTCCTGGCGCACCAGCGACAGACGCAAATCGCGCCACTGGTCCAGCGACATGCCAGGACGATGGAAGCCCGAAATCTCGACATGGAAGGCCGCGCCAGGGCCGGTAAACATCACGCTGTTGCCGCTGCGGCTTTCCTGCCAGTCGCCAGGCACGAACAGGTCAAGCCCCAGGTCGGCCAGACTGACCGGACGTGCCTTCAGTGCTGCCACATCGAGCACGGCATGCGCGTGGCGCACAGGCGCGGGAACGGGGGCAGGCATCGGGACCGGTGCGGGAGCTGCCGGCGCCGGTGCTGGTGCTGGTGCTGGTGCTGGTGCTGGTGCTGGTGCTGGTGCTGGTGCTGGTGCTGGTGCTGGTGCTGGTGCTGGTGCTGGTGCTGGTGCCGGTGCTGGTGCGGGCGCGGGTGCTGGCGCTGGTGCTGGTGCGGGCGCCGGTGCGGCCGGTGCCGGCGCGGGCGTGCCTGCCTGCGCCTTCGCAGCGGCCATCTTGGCCTGTGACGCTTCGATCCCCTTGCGCAGCCACAGCACGCGATCAGGGGGAATGGTAAAGGGCCGCTCGGCCAGTGCGATCACGATTTCGGCGTCATGCGGGAGCATGCGCACCACATCGGCGCCATACAACTGGGCCAGTGCGAGCTTGCCGGCTTCGAGCCGCTCGCCCACTTCGGCAATATGCACCCGCGCGCCGCCATGCGGAATCGGCTCGGTATGCAGTCGGAATTTGCTGGGATCACCGCCAGGAAGCGGCACGACAGGCACAAAAAAACGCGTGACAACAAACTTCTTCCAGGCCGCGTTGTAGGATCCATCTACCTGGGCCGCAGCCAAAACCTGCTCGAACGTATCCGACGACATAAAACAAAACTTCCGATCAATGTGAGTTTTTTACAAAAACGAAAAGCATGGTGCCACGTATTAACATACGTGACAACACGAAACTTGAACATTATCGAATAAGAATTGCCCATCAGGAAGGGCGAACCGGCGTTCGCACCTTCCTGCGTCGCTGGCGCGAGCTTATTTCAGCTGGAAACTCTGGAACACCTGGTCGGCGTGGGCGCCGGTCGCCGCATCGTCCGGCCCGGCAATCATGAGCACCACCAGCATCCCGCTGTGATACACCAGACGGGCCAGCCGGATCGAGCCGTCGGCGCGCTTGACCCGCACTTCACGCCCGTTCACGCCGTTATTAAAGAGGAAGGCCTTGGTACCCTCCACCTTGCCATCGCCCCCCATCACCGACTGCTCGGCGCGGTTCATCAAGGCATAGCTGTCACGCGGGGCCGGGCCGAAGTCCAGCGACTGGATCAGATACTGGCGGCCGGCCTGCTCCAGATAAAACTGCTGCACCTGGACGCCGCCGTTTTGCTGGTTCATCCATGGCGAGCTGGGCACCGGTGTGGGCACACCAGGCAGGTCGACCACGAACTTTTGTCCAGGACCGGCAAAGGGGGTGAGCTTGCTCCCCTGCGCGGCGGCCGTGTCGGTGCGCGACTTGAGCATGCTCGCCATTTTGACGTTGGCATAGATCCCGAACAGCTGGAACAGCACAAACACGGCGGCGCCAATCTGCACCAGCTGGGTATTCGGTCCCGGCGGTGGCCCATAGTCGTTCTGGCCCCGCGTGCCAGGCACGAAGTAGTAAATCACAAACACGAACAGCCAGAATGCCAACGAGGCGATACCGAGCAACACCGGGCTGTGCAGGGCGCCCGCCAGGCCGCTCAGCGCCAAGAACAGCAAGACCCATTTGCCGCTGCGATTGACGTCATGCAAACGCAAAATCATTAATCGCAGGCTAAACCACAGCAACAGGATGACGCCCGTGATGGCCATGATCGCGCCCAGCACCATGGCTTTCGGCATGACCACGGCTGCGCCAATGGCCAGGGCTGCGGACGGTATGACTGTCGGAACCGAGTAAGCCAGTGCCCGCAGGCGGCCGATGCGGCCATGCAAGTTAAAGCCAAACAGCGCTGGCGTGTCGGTCACGCCGTCATCCATGTCGCGTTCGCTGGCGGCAGCGGCAGCAGCAGCGCGGCGTGCCGCCAGATCCTCCTTGCTGAGAACGCTAACGCTGCCAATCAGCCATTGCACCAGGGAGCGCTGCTGTGCAAACACCTCGGCGGTGGCGCGCACCGCCAGGGAGACGACCGTCCCTTCCCGATGGATACAGGCCAGCAGGTAGCGGCCCGGCACGGTTTCACCCGGAAACGTGCCTGCAAACTCGACCATTTTGCCTGACAGACCGGGCTGCCATTGCACGCCTTCGATCGGCTGCACGGGCCCGCTTTGCTTGAGAAAGCGCATTTCCTGACCCAGTTGCTCGACGCGCATGCTCACCCATTGATCAAGCGACAAATCAGGCTGCTGCATCCCCCGCACTTCGACCCGCATGCCGCTGTCGCGGTCGTGCAAATGCAGCACTTTGGCAATGCGCTCTTCACGCCAGGCGCCCGGGACCGAAAATTCCAGGCCAAGGTCGGCCAGACCCAGCTTGCGCGGGCGCAGTGCTGCAATCTCGTTCGCTGGCAGGGAACCACGCTGGGCGGACGGCTTGGCGGCATCCGGCGCGGCGCTGGCAAATACGGTGGCAATGCCTGGTGCGCCAGACGATGGCGGCGTGGCAGCAGCGCCGGGCACCTTGGCTGCGGCGCGTGCCTGCGCCACGCGCAAGCCTTCACGTAGCCAGGCAATGCGATCACTTGGAATCGGATAGGCGTGGGTGGCCAGCGCCACTTGAATGGCGCCGTCCGGCGGCAGCATGGCGATCACTTCGGCGCCGTTGAGCCACAACACGGCGTCGCCTTGCGTGATCCGTTCCCGCACTTCGGAAATCTGGACGGTGTTGTCACCGGCGGCGCTACCGGGCGTCATCACCAGGGTGATTTTTTTGGGATCAAAGTCTGGCGAATGTTTGATCGGCAGATAAAACCGGGTGTGAACGAACTTTTTCCAGGCCACGTTCATCGAACCGCCCGCGAGCGCGGCGGCTAAAACTTGCTCAAAAGATTCCGACGACATGACACACTTTCAATAACGCATTAGCAAATAGAAATTTCATTTGCCATAGTGCCATGTATTAGCGGAAGTCACAATGTGCTGGAGGCAATATGTAAAGACACAACAGTCGCGCCAATCTTTCCGGAAAGATAGTTGAACCTCAGTAATTTGCGTTATGATCAACATTTTTCCCGACCCCATTTCCGCATGAAGCCCACGTTGTACCAGGCACTCGGCATTGCACCCGATGCCACCGAGGCCGAGATTGGCGAAGCGTACCAGCGCTGTCAGGCGGCCCAGGCCGCCGGCGAATACGACCGCAACGCCCAGATCATTCTGAAGGAAGCGTTCGCGGTGCTGTCCAACCCGACCAAGCGCGCGCATTACGATCAGTCGCTCAAGGCGCCGCGCGCGAGCGCGCCGGAGGCCCCCTATCATGAGAGCGAACGCGCTGCCTTCGATTGGCGCCATGGTGCGGCCATTGCACTGGCCGCCGGCGTGCTCTCGGGCTGGTGGTTCAGCCGGCCGAAGGCCCCGGCCGCCGCACGCGCGGTGCCCACCGTGGCAGCGGTCGCACCCGAGGCCATGCCGGTGCTGATGCCCGCGCCGATGCAGCAGTCGCAGCCGCTTGAAGCCCCGGCCCCGCTGGCAGGCGCTGCGGGTGATCTGAACAGCGAAGATCTGTTTGCCAAACTGGCGCCATCGATTGTGCGCATCAATGTCAGCGCCGCTGGCGGACAGCAAGTGGGCATCGGCAGCGGCGTGGTGATTGGCCCGGGCAAGATCATTACCAACTGCCACGTGGCCCAGGCCGGACCCGGCTTGCAAGTGCGTTCCGGTGACGCCAACTATGACGCCACCCTCAGCCTGGCTGACCAGGAACACGATTTATGCAGACTGGACGTGCCGTCGCTGCGCGCCGAAGGCGTTGCCATCGGCAGCGCGCGCGATATCCGCACTGGCCAGAAAGTGGTGGCGATGGGGGCACCCAAAGGGCTGGACCTGACCATCAGCGAGGGCATTGTCTCCTCGCTGCGTCAGGTCGATGACGGCACCCTGATCCAGACCACCGCGCCGGTGTCGCCTGGCTCCAGCGGCGGCGGCCTGTTCGACATGCACGGGCGGCTGGTCGGCATCGTCACATTCCAGATGACCTCAGGGCAAAATCTGAACTTCGCCGCGCCGGCCGACTGGATCGAAAAAATGCGCAGCACCAAGGGCAACGGCATCATTGGCAAGCTGACCGCGCGCCGCGATCCGGGCAAGGACGACTCGCCCACCGGGCACCTGCCCGGCAGCTGGAGCTGCCACGACACGATCCGCGGCTCGGCCTTCGACATCGAATTCGATGCCGGCGGCATGGTGGAAATCCGCAAGCAGAAAATGGTGCAGCAGGGCCGCTGGCGCCTGGCTGGACGGCGCATTGAGATCATGGGCCAGAGCGGCCCGGCTTTCACGGTCGAGTACCTGAGCCAGGAAAAGCTGATCCTCAATTTTGAAGCGGGCTGGCGCGCTACCTGCGAGCGCGCCTAGCAGCAGGCCGTCGGCGCACGCCGACGGCTGCGTGGCGCGCCGGTCAGGCAGCGGCCTTGAGCGACACGGTGCGGCGGCAACCGTCCATCAGGAACGACAGGCCGACCACCAGCACCAGTTCGCCCTCGGCCGAACGCGCGGTACCGGTAATGCCTTCCACCGAAATGGCCGTCATTGGTTTGATCACCAGGTCGGCCGTACCATCGACAGCTTCCACCGCCAGAATGTAGGGCTGGGGCGCGGCCACCACGATGCCGACCTTTTCCGAGCAGTCTTCGTAGCCCAGCGCACCGGCCAGTGAACGCACCGGCAGCGGCCGGCCCTGATCCTTGAGCACCGGCGCGCCGCCCACGTTCATGAAGTTGTCGGGCAGTTCGACCACGCGCTGCACCACCGCCATTGGCAAGGCCAGCATGGCGCCCGACGTCGACACCAGCATGGTCGGCACGATCGACAGTTCAATCGGCAGGCGAATGGCAAACTTGGTGCCGTGACCGAGCGACGACTCGATGTGAATGGCGCCGCGATTTTTTTCCACCGCCGTCTTGACCACGTCCATGCCGACCCCGCGCCCCGACACCGAGGACGCCACGTCCTTGGTCGAAAAGCCGGGCAGGAAGACCAGCTGGTAAGCCTCGTCGTCGGTGGGCGCGCCACTTTCGTTGATCAAGCCTTTTTCCATCGCCTTTTTGCGCAGGCGCACCGGATCCATGCCCTTGCCATCGTCCTGCAGCACGATCATCACGCTATTGGCTTCCTGCCAGGCCTTGAGTGAAATATAGGCTTTGGCTGGCTTGCCGGCCGCGACCCGGTCTTCGGGCGACTCGACGCCGTGGTCAAGCGCGTTGCGCAGCATGTGCACCAGCGGGTCGTACAGGCTGTCGACCACCACGCGGTCGACTTCCGTTTCAGCCCCTTCGATGGTGAGCTCGACGTCCTTGCCCAGATCCTTGGCCAGCTCGCGCACCAGGCGCGGGAATTTCTGGAACAGGCGCCCGACCGGCTGCATGCGCGTGGCCAGCGTGGCCCGCTGCAGCTCGGCCGAATAGCGCGAAGCGCGTTCCAGCGTTTCGGTCAGGGTCGCCATCAGCGTGGCGGCCTGGCCTTCGAATTTAAACTGCAGCAAACGCTCCAGCAATACCGACGCCTGGTTGGCGGCCTGGACCGATTCACCGGCCACTTCCAGCAGCGCGTCGAGCTTGACGGCGTCGATACGAATGCTTTCCTCTTTGGCGGGGGCGGCAGCGGCGCGGAATTCCTGCACCTTTTCTTCACGCCGGTCCACCCCGTCCCAGCCGGATGGCTTGGCGGAATCGGCTGCGGCTGGCGCCGGGGCCGCTGCTGCGGCAACCGGTGCCGCGGCAGGCGCGGCGGCGACAGGCGCAGCAACGGGGCCGCTGTAGGTACCAGGCGGCACCACGGCCACATACATGGCAACCCAGTCCAGACCATCGGCGCCGGGCGCCGAGCTCACAGCAGGGACGGCTACGGGCGCGGGCGCAACCGGCGCGGCGGCAGCGGGCGCGGCCTTTGGCGGCGGCGCATCGTTCTTGCCTTCGATCGCATTGACCAGGATGCGTTCGAGCGCATCGGGCATGGAAGCGAGCTGTTCGGGCGAAGCGCCATTGCTCAGATCGGTGAGCTGATCGGCAACGAAGCCCGATGCCTGCAGGGCCGCCTCGATGGCCACTGGCGTGACGGGCGCAGCGCCCGTGCGCAAGGCATCGAACAGGTTTTCTGTCAGGTGGCAGGCCGCCACCAGGGCTGGCAAATTCATGAACCCGGCCCCGCCCTTGATCGTATGGAACGATCGGAACACCGCGTTCAGCGTTTCCTTGTTGTTCGGATCGCGTTCAAGGCGGAGCAAGTGTTCTTCAACGTTGACTGCAAGATCCATCGCCTCGACGACGAAATCCTTGAGCATATCGTCCATTAGAATCCCAGATCGGCAAGAAGGTCGTCAACGTTGTCTTGATCGAGCGCGACCGACGGCAACGCCGGGCCCGACATCAGTGCAGGCTTGGCCTGCAATTTTTCGCGTACCGACGGCGGCGCATTGTCGCGCAGCAGCTCGGCCAATTCGTGTTCAACTGTCTTGGTGATGGTCACGACTTTCTTGATCAGCTGACCGGTGATGTCCTGGAAGTCCTGGGCCATCATGATTTCCAGCAGACGCGCTTTTTCCGCTTCGGTTGCTTCGCTCACCGCAGCAGCGAAACCGCGCGCGTCGCCCGCGAGGGTCTTGAATTCATCGACGCTCAGCTTGCCCGCGAACAGGTCGGCCCAGCGCGTTTCCATTTCCTTGGCCTTCTTGGACAGCACGTCCTGCGCCGGCATGCCTTCGTCCAGCGTATTGAGGACCTTGTTGGCGGCCTGTTCGGTCAGGCTGGCCACGTATTCGAGGCGATCCTGGGCATCATTGATCTGGCTCGACGCTTCCGTCAGCGCCTTGTCGTAACCCAGCTCGCGCAAGGAGTCGTGCAGCAGACGGACGATCCCGCCCAGGCGCTCGAACATCGGATTGTCGCCACCTGCTTCGCGCTGTTCGGACGCTTCTGCATACGCGGCTGCGGCAACCGGTGCCGGTGCGGCCGCTGGCGCGGCAGCAGGCGCGGGCGCGGCGCTGCTCGCAGCGACCTGGTCAAACAAGGCCTCCATGTCGTCTTCGGCGGCGGCCGGGGCTGGCGCGGTGGCAGCGGGAGCGCTCGTCCGTTGCGCAGACACCTCTTCGAACAATGCATCAAAATCATCGGCGGCGTCGGTCATATCCCTGCTTCTCCATTCATTTAAAAATATCGCAATGAAACCTGTGGTTCGGTGTGCCGTGCGAGTTTTAGGCAGAGCATGACGTGTGGCAACTTTCTGCCCGGTTCATGCGAGTGTAGCAGCGCTGCTATGCCAGGTAAATCACGGCGCGCGTGCACGACTGCAATGGCCCGGAAAACTTGCGAGGACGGCAATCAAAACAGGTGTTTACCGTCGTTTTGGCGCCAACAACTGTTGTATTCGGTAATCTTACCATCGGACCGCCCGCGCTTTTTCGCACTTAAAGTAATTAATTAAGAGATGAGACACAGTGTCACGTTCTGGCCAGAATTGAGCAAGATCAAGCGTTTGCGTTCTATCAATAGCCGAAAGACGGATTAGACTGGAAAATACGGACAACAAACGGGGAACGGTCATGTACAGCAAGATCCTGATTACCACCGACGGCTCACTTGTCTCGCGCCACACGGCTTGCGCCGGGGTCCAATTTGCCAGGCAGCTGGGGGCGCAGGTGCTGGCACTGTATGTCGCTCCCACCTATCAATACCCGGTGTACGCTGAAATTGTGCCGCCGGCCTACCCGTCAGACGCCGAATACACGCAGCAAATGTTGCGCACAGGCGAGCAGCACACGGCCGACATTGTCGAGGCGGCGCAAAAAGCCGGCTTGCAGTGCGAAGCGCTCACCGTGTTTGCCGATGCCGCCGCCCTCAAAATTGTCGACGTGGCCGAACAACAGCAGTGCGATCTGATCTTCATGGGTTCGCATGGGCGCAGTGGCTGGGGGCATCTGCTGCTGGGAAGTGTCACCAATAAAGTGCTGTCCCATACCACGAAGCCGGTGCTGGTGCACAGGCTGATCAAGGCGCCGGCGACCTAGCAGATCTGCTAATTGCGGCAGTGGCGGCAAGCACGTACGCTTGCGCTGCGCGAACTCTGCGCACGCGTTTCCATTCAACCTAGCCGGCCTGGCGCCGGACGCTTACTGCCAGATTGCATTTTTATGATAAGAATTGTCATTGCGGACGACCATACGATCATGCGCGAGGGACTCAAGCGCATCCTCGACGGCGCACTTGACATCGACATTGTCGGAGAAGCAATCAACGGCTTTGAAGTCCTGTCCCATGTACGCCAGGGCGGGTTCGACCTGCTCCTGCTCGATTTGTCGATGCCAGGCCGCAGCGGTGTCGATCTGATCCGGCAAATCCGCAGCGAAGCGCCCAAGCTGGCGATCCTGATTCTGACCATGCACGAGGAAGAGCAGTATGCCGTGCGCGCCATTCGCGCCGGCGCCCAGGGCTATCTGACCAAAGAGAGCGCCGGCACCCAGCTGGTGGGGGCAATCCGCAAGGTGGCTTCGGGACGCCCTTACATCAGCACCGAGGTCGCTGAGCAATTGGCGCTGAACATCATGACGCCCAATGAGCAACTGCTGCACAAGCAATTGTCGGACCGGGAATTTGAAGTGTTTTCGCTGCTGGTGGGCGGCAAGTCGATCACCGAAATTGCCAACAGCCTGCACCTGAGCGTAAAGACCGTGAGTACCCACAAGACACGCATCATGCAAAAAATGGGGATGACGTCCTTGTCGGAGATGGTGCAGTACGCGGTGGCGCACCGTTTGCTGTCGCCGTTCAAATCGTAGGCACCAAGTTTTTTAGACATCAGCGCGACAGTTTCGTGCCGACGGGCGTCAAACAGCCCGTTTTTGCAGGTGGGCGCCGGGGCCGATTCAGGCCCGTCGTCGTCGCTCATTCCCCTATGAAGAAGCGTTCGCGCAGTAGGAATCCTCCTACGGTTACGCGCCCTATCCTACTGCCATATTCAGCGTTCGCTGATATCAATGCCGGACTCGAGTTGGCATACTAAATCCAACGATTCGGGCTTTCCTGCGGTTCATTTTTCAACACGCAAGCTAATCCCAGCCGTGCTGTGCCCTCACCCTAGAAACGTGCCGGCCCAGCTTGAAACCCGAAGAATTTTTCAACTGGAGATGAGCATGCTGTCCACGCCAACGTCCGATAACCGCCCGACCAATTCGACCATGCATTCCTCGCCCATGGAAGCTGGCCGCCAGCGCCAGGGCCGACTCTGGTCCAATCTCAAGGAAGTGTGCGATTTGCTGCACATCACAGCGGCGGTCTCGGTCAATTCCGAGGAACTGCTGTTCCAGCACGTGCAGTTCAAAACGGGGCAGCGGGTGCACACCATCGGACAGGCGTTCGACACCCTGTACATCGTCAATTCCGGCTTCCTGAAAACCGTCCTCATCGACGAGTTCGGCAACGAGCAAGTGCTCAGCTTCCCCATGAAGGGCGACATGCTGGGCGTGGACGGCATCCACACGCGCCACTATGCATCCGAGGCCGTTGCACTGTCCGACTGCGATCTGATCCTGCTGCCATTCAAAAAACTGACGGCGCTGGGCCGTGTGCACCTGGAACTGGAAAACGTCATGTATGGCGTCATGAGCCGCGAACTGGTGCGTGAGCAAGCCATGATCGGCATGCTGGGCGCGCTGTCGGCCGAGGCCCGGGTGGCACGCTTCCTGGTATCGCTGGCAGACCGTTTTGCCGCCATGGGGTATTCCAGCAAGTTGTTCAACCTGCGCATGACGCGTCACGAAATCGGCAGCTATCTGGGGCTGACGCTGGAAACGGTCAGCCGCACGCTGTCGGCCTTCAACGAAATTGGCCTCATCACCGTGGACCAGCGCACCATCGGCATCAAAGACGCCGAAGCGCTTAAAACGCTGCGCCGCCTGCCACCGTCGCGTTCGCGTGCCAAGCAAAGCAGCGCCGCGGCCAAGGCCAAATCCGAACTGCCAGGCGATGATCAGGTGCTGGCCACCACGATCTGACGCTTCAAACACATCGTCCTCGCGAAGGCGGGGACCTATTCCACGTTACCGAAGTTATTCAGCGTGGTATGGGTCCCCGCCTCCGCGAGGACGATGTCGATTATGAAGCGTCGCGTTCCAGCACGCCGTTGTTCACCTTCACTTTTTCACCAACACGCAGACCCGGATCGTTTTCATACGTCACGGTCTGGGTCCCGCCATTGCTGAAGCGAATCACGACTTCGTAATGCTGGGTGCGCTTGGCATTGCGTTCGATGTTGCGGCCCACGTAGGCCCCACCGAGTGCGCCAGCAATTTGCGCAGCAGTGCGGCCATTGCCCTTGCCGACCTGGCTACCCAGCACCGCGCCCACCACGCCGCCGCCAATGGTACCCAGATAATTCCCCTCGCCATCGACCTGGACGACATTAATGGCTTCCACCGTCGCGCAATTGGTGCAATAGCGCACCACGCGCGGTTCCGGCACCGCTGCCACCTGCAAAGGCTTGTTCAGGCGCGCCGTGGCAACCCGATTTCCCACCCGCATATTGGCGGTGACGACGCTGTTCGACACAATGCGGTCCTTGCGCCGAATAACGTACTCACCCGTGTATTCACCAGGCCGCACTTCGGACAGGAAGAACACGCCAGGCGCGCCGTCAATAGCCATCTCGACCTTGGCGCCAGGCGTGCCAATCAGGGTGAAGTTCAGTTCATTGCCGGGGGTCAGACGATCGTCACCCACCACATCGAAACGCTCGATGCGCGGCGCGCCCGCAGCAGGCCCATCCGGACGGGGACCGCGCCCGCGCACCAGCGACTCGGCCAGCACACCGCTGGTGACCAGATTGCCGACGCGCAAATTAGCGGTGACGGCGCTGCTTTCCGTGATGCTGTCGCGCGAACCAATGGTGTAACTGCCTTCGTACTGGCCCGGCTCCACTTCGTTCAGCGTCAGGTTGCGGCGTGCGCCCTTGATCGCCAGACTGGCGCGTCCGCCCGGGGTGCCGTACAGGGTGAAGTCCAGATCGACGCCGGGGCGCAAGCGGCGCACCTCGTCGACTTCAAAGCCGCGGATGCGCGGTGCGACCTGCGTGGTCGTGGTCGTATATTGTTGCTGCGCCAGCACGGGCGCAGGCAGAAGCGTGATCAGGCACAGTGGAATGGCTGCCATCAGCCCTGCGAATTGTTGTTGTATGGTTTTGATGATGTTCTCCTTGAAGGGTTGGACAGCCGCGCCAACTATTTCTGGCACGCACTTCAAGGTACCCCGCGTTCATGATTGAGTCCGTACGTTATCGAACACAGTGTATGGCCTCGCCCGAGCTGACAAATACCTGCTCGCCAGCAACAGGCTGAATCGGATGGCCGCCCGTGAAGGCCCCGAACGACGGCAGGATCATGCGCGTTTCGCCGGCCAGAAAGCATGGCAGCCGCAGCGAATCGAGCCGGCTCGACAGCACAAACACGGGATGCACATGGCCCGCCATCACATAGGCCGGGGCAGCAATGTCCGGGTGGTGGCAAAACGCAAAACCATCGACCACGTGTGGCTCATCGACCATGTGGATCGCCAGCGCCGCTGCCGGGTCGCCGGCGTGCTTGTCATGATTGCCGCGCACCAGCGTCAGCTGCAATGCGGGATGGCGCGCCCGCCAGGCCAGCATGGCAGTCAGCGTGGCGGACGCGTGCGCAGCACGGGCATGTAGAAAGTCACCGAGAAACAGGATGTGCGCCACCTCATTCTGCGACATCAGGCGGTCGAGGCCGGCGAGATTTTCGCTCGTGGTGCCGCGCGGTACCGGCACGCCCTGGGCGCGGAAGGCGGCAGCCTTGCCGAAATGGATGTCCGCAATGATCAGCATCTTGTGGCGCGGCCAATAGACTGCCTTTTCCGGCAACAGCAGCACGGTTTCGCCGGCCAGCGTGACGGCGCGCCCGCTCAAGGCAAGGCCGCCTTTTCCAGTTCGCGCAGCATGCGGCCAATGCGGTCGGACAGTTTTTCGGTGGTCAGCTTTTCACGGAAGCGCTCGACCATCAGCGCAAAACCAAACGGCGTGGCACGTGGGACCTCGTGAAAGGCCACTGCCCTGCCGTGCAGTTCGGTGAGCGTATCGCGCAGCCGGGTCAGTTCCAGTTCCTGTTCCATCACCTCGCGCTGGGCCTGGGTGAGCAGCAGATTGCCGGCATCGTGTTTGCGAAACACTTCGAAGAACAGCGACGACGACGCCTGGATCTGACGTGCGCTTTTGGGCTGGCCCGGGTACCCCTGGAACACCAGCCCTGCAATGCGCGCCACTTCACGAAAGCGCTGCTGCGAGAGCTGGGTCGCATTCAAACTCTCCAGCACATCTTCCAGCAAACGTTCAGTCGAGAACAGCGCCACGCCGGCGCCATTGGCCGCACTGAACGCCCGTTTCCAGTCCACCGGTTCGGCGGCCAGCAACTCAAAACCATAGTCATTGATCGCAATCGAAAACGTGATCGGCTGCTGGCGCCCGATCCGGTAGGCAAACAGCGAGGCCAGGCCCATGTGCACCGACCGGCCGGCAAACGGGTACATGAACAAATGGTAGCCTTCGCGGCTCTTCATGCTTTCCACCACCAGCGTGTCGACCGTGGGCAGGGCCGACCAGCGCTGCTGAATTTCCAGCAGCGGCCGGATGGCCTGCATTTCCGGCCCCAGAAACTGCCCCAGTGACGCCTGGCGCAACTGCTCGAGTGCGGCGTGCGCCAGTTCCGACGACATGGGCATCTTGGCGCCCTGCCAGCGCGATACAGCGCCACGCGCGCCAGTGGCACGCTTCACAAACGCCGTCATTTCGTGCACCCGGATGAATTCCAGAATGCGCCCGCCGAACAGAAAATGGTCGCCCGCCTTCAGCCGCGAAATGAACGATTCCTCCACGCTGCCAATACGGCCCCCGCTCATGTATTTGACCTGCATGGTCGAATCCGACACGATGGTCCCGATCCCCATGCGGTGGCGCCGCCCCAGCGCCGTATTCGGTACCCGGAACACGCCTGTCTCGTCCGCCACCACGCGCTGATACTCCGGATAGGCGATCAGGCTTTGTCCGCCACGCGCGACAAAATCAAGCGCCCACTGCCACTCTTCCCAGGTCAGCGCGCGGTATGACCAGGCACTGCGCACTTCCTGGTACAACTGGGCCGAATCGAAGCCACCGCCCAGGGCCACCGTGACCAGATGCTGGACCAGCACATCGAAGGGTTTGTTCGGCACCAGGCGCGCTTCGATGTGGCGCGCAGCCACGGCCTGCTTGGCACCGGCCGCCTCCAGAATTTCCAGGCTGTGGGTGGGCACCAGCGTGACGCGCGAGACGCGCCCTGGCGCGTGGCCGCTGCGCCCGGCCCGCTGCAGCAGGCGCGCGATCCCTTTTGCGCTGCCAATCTGCAGCACCCGTTCAACCGGCAAAAAGTCCACGCCCAAGTCCAGACTGGCGGTGCAAATGACCGCCTTCAGTTCACCCTTCTTCAAGCCGGTCTCCACCCACTCGCGTACCTCGCGGTCGAGCGAGCCGTGATGCAGCGCGATCACGCCGGCCCAGTCAGGGCGAGCTTCGAGGATATTCTGATACCACAGCTCCGACTGCGAGCGGGTATTGGTAAACACCAGCGTGGCGTTGTACTGTTCGATTTCGTCGATCACCGGCTGCAGCATGGCGATGCCCAGATGGCCGCCCCAGGGGAAGCGCGACACATTGGCGGGAATCAGCGAGTCGACCCGGATCTCCTTGCGCAGGTCGCCTTCCACCAGCACGCCGCGCCCTTCCCCCAGCAGCACATCCTGCGCCTGGGCCAGGTTACCCATCGTCGCTGACAAGCCCCACACCACAAGGTCAGCACGCCAGTGACGCAGGCGCGCCAGCGCCAGCTGCACCTGCACCCCGCGTTTGCTGCCCATCAGCTCATGCCATTCATCGATGATGATCATGTCCAGATTGGCGAACTGCGCCGCCGCGGCCACGTGCGAAAGCAGCAGCGACAGACTTTCCGGCGTGGTGATCAGCACCGAAGGCAGGGTCTTTGACTGGCGCGCCCGTTCGGCCGAGGTGGTGTCGCCCGTGCGCGCGCCAATGGCCCATGCGGGCGCCAGCACGGCTGCCGATTCCACCAGCGCGCGCTGGGTATCGGCAGCCAGCGCGCGCATCGGCGTGATCCACAGCACGCGCAGCCCGGCCGGTTTGCGCGCGCCGCCGCGCAGCAGCGCCGCCAGCCACACGGCATAGGTCTTGCCGGCGCCGGTATTGGCGTGCAGCAGGCCGGACTGCCCCGCCACCGCATGCTTCCATACCGCGCGCTGAAACGGAAACACCTTCCAGCCGCGCGCAGCGAACCAGGTGTCGATGGCTTGCGCCATGGCGCTCTTGCTCATGCGGCGGAGGCGGCCAGCAGGCCCTTGAGCGTGTCCAGCGAATCGGCGTCGTCAACGGTCTTGTCGTCGCGCTTGCGCAAAATGCGCGGGAAACGTACCGCAATGCCGGCCTTGTGCCGGGTTGAAAGCTGGATCCCTTCAAAGCCAATCTCGAATACCATGGTCGGCTTGACCGAACGCACCGGGCCAAATTTTTCGATGGTGGTCTTGCGAATGGCATTGTCGACCACCGCAATCTCGGCATCGGTCAGCCCCGAGTAGGCCTTCGCAAAAGGCACCAGCTTGCGCTCCCCCGCGTCAGCGCCATCCCAGACGGCGAAGGTATAGTCGGTATAGAGCGAAGCACGGCGCCCATGTCCGGCCTGGGCATAAATAAGCACGGCATCAATGGTGTACGGATCGATTTTCCACTTCCACCAGGTGCCCACGTTCTTGGTGCGGCCCACGCCATACTGGGCATCGCGCGCCTTGAGCATCATGCCTTCCACGCCACGCGCCCGCGATTCGCTGCGAATGCCCGCCAGCTCACCCCAGCTGGCCGCGCGCACCAGAGGCGAAATTTTCAGCGGCTCCCTGGCGCTGGCAGCAACCAGCGCTTCAAGCAAAGTGCGCCGTTCGTGCTGCGGCAGCGCGCGCAGGTCCACACCCTCTTCTTCCAGCAGGTCGTAAGCCACCAGCACCGCAGGCAGTTCGGCCAGCAGCTTGGCCGACAGCGTCTTGCGGCCAATGCGCTTTTGCAGGTCGGCGAAGGGGGCCGGGGTGTCGTACTCGGTCCAGATGAGGATTTCGCCATCGATCACCGTGCCTTCGGGCAGCGCCAGCGCGGCCAGTTCCGGGAAGCGTTCGGTGATCAGGTCTTCCCCACGCGACCACAGGTAATTCTGGCCGCCGCGGCGCACCAGCTGGGCGCGAATACCGTCGTACTTCCATTCCACCTGCCAGTCAGCTAGCGCACCCAGGGCGTCGGGCTCGCCCTGCAGCTGATGCGCCAGAAAAAACGGATAGGGCTGGCCGCCGCGCAGCTTGTGTTCATCGTCCGATTGTTCGGCAATCAGCTGCAGAAAACCGGCCGCCGTCGGACGCACCGTACCGTCGGTCCAGCCCATCAGGCGCTGGGCAATCAATTTGCTGTCGACTGCTGCCAGCGCCGACAACGCGCGCGTGACGAGCAGTTTGGAGACACCCACCCGAAACCCGCCGCCAATGAGCTTGGTCAGCAAAAAGCGTTCGCGCCAGTCCAGCTGATCCCAGTAGTCGAACAAGGCGGCGCGGATGGTGGCCGGGTCCGCGCCGCGCAATGGGCCGATGCGTTCCTGCATCCACTCGGCCAGCCCGACGTCGCTCTGCTGCCGGGCCGGCGGCAGGATATGGGCAATGGTCTCGGCCAGGTCGCCCACCGCGTTGTAGGACTCGTCGAACAGCCATTCGTCAAGCTGCGCGTATTCGATGGCGTACTGGCGCAGCAGCTTGGTCGGCACCGCCTGGCGCGGCTTGCCACCGGCCAGAAAATACACGGCCCACGCCGCGTTCTCGGGCGCGGCGCTGCCAAAATACGCTTGCAGAGCTTCGAGCTTGCGGTTGGTGGCGGTGGTCTCATCGAGCTCGGTGTAGAGGCGGGCGAATTCACGCATCGGCCGCCTCCGTGGCCGGGGCGCTGGCCGCTGCCTCGTCTTCATCACCGTACTCGGTGTCAAACGCGGAGGCGTCGAGGCCAGTCTGGCGCAGCCAGCGCACCATGATGGGAATCGAGCCATGGGTCACGATCACGCGCGGCGCGCCGGTCGCTTCGATCGCGCTCATCAGACCAGGCCAGTCGGCGTGGTCAGACAAGATAAAACCGCGGTCTACCCCACGCCGGCGGCGCGCCCCGCGCAACTGCATCCAGCCGCTGGCAAAGGCGTCGCTATAGTCGCCAAAGCGCTTCATCCAGGGCGAACCGGCGGCCGACGGCGGCGCGATGACAATGGATTTTTTGATGTCAGCCTTGTCCACATCGGTCACCATCAGCGTCGGCGGCAGCGCCACCCCGGCTTCGCGGTAAACGCGGTTGAGCGGCTCGGCGGCGCCGTGGCAGATGATCGGACCGATGGACGGGTCCAGCCCCGACAGAATGCGCTGGGCCTTGCCAAAGGCGTAGGCAAACACCACGCTGGCGCGGCCCTCGGCGGCATTCTTGCGCCACCAGTGATTGATGTCGTCAAAGATGCTCTGTTCCGGCGCCCAGCGGTAGATCGGCAGCCCGAAGGTGGACTCGGTAATGAAGGTATCGCAGCGCACGGGCTCGAACGGCACGCAGGTGCGGTCAGGCTCGACCTTGTAGTCGCCGGAGGCAACCCACACTTCGCCCCGATGCTCCATGCGGACCTGGGCCGAGCCCAGTACATGGCCGGCGGGGTGCAGTGAAATGCGCACGCCATTGTGTTCGACGGTGGCGCCGTATTCGAGGCCATCGATATGAATCTCGCCCAGGCGCGAACGCAGGATGCCCACCCCGCTGGCGGCCGACAGATAGTGGCCGTGGCCGACGCGCGCATGGTCGCCATGCGCGTGCGTGATCACCGCCCGGTCGACCGGGCGCCACGGGTCAATGTAGAACTGACCCGGCACACAATACAAGCCTTCTTTACGCACCACCACCATGTCTGCCATGTGTGGATGCTCCTTACGCTGGTTCGACGAAATCGGCCAGGAAGGTGCGCCGGCTGCCATCCGGGAAGTCGATGGTGACCTGGTCGGCCGCCATGCTAACGACGGTACCCTCATCGAATTTGGGCACCCGCACGCGTGCGCCTGCCGTGAACTGCGGACCCGGTTCCGTGGCCGGCTCTTCGCGCTCGAATTCGTCGTCGCGGATTTCGATCTCGGCTACCTGAGGTGGATTGCGGCAGTTATCACAGCGGCAGCACTTCTCGAAACCCTCGACCTCGTCGTTGAAGTAATCGAGCAGCACCTTCCAGCGGCAAAAGCCGCTTACCGCATACGATACCATTTGTTCGAGCGCCTCGCGGTCGCGCTCCTGCTTGCCCGCATAGATGGCGGCCAGTTCCTCGAAGGCGGCTGCACTGGGCTCGGCGGCGCCCACCAGGTATTCCAGCTTGCGGTTCTGGCGCAGCAGCTTGCCGTCCTTGAGCAGCTTGAGGCAGACCTTCAATTTGGCGGTGGGCAGATCGCCGATCGCCTGATCAATCACATCGCCCGTTGGCTTGCCTTCTTCGCACAGTTTACGCACGATTTCGTAAATCATTTTCAAGTCATTCGCGCTCGGATAATGCTTCACGAGGAAGAACTGCTGCACCCGTTTGTCATCCTGGAAGTACAACAGCGTGCACGCGGCATCCTGACCATCGCGTCCCGCGCGGCCCGACTCCTGGTAGTAGGCTTCCAGGTTGGCCGGCAGCTGCAGGTGGATCACAAAGCGGGTATCTGGCTTGTCGATGCCCATGCCGAAAGCATTGGTAGCCACCATCACGCGGCGTTCGCCGCTCATGAACATGTCCTGGTTGGCCTTGCGCTCGGCGGCCGGCAGTTTGCCGTGGTAGAGGGTGACGCTCTCGCCAGCCTCTTGCAGCACCTGCTGCATCTCTTCGGCGGCCTTGACGGTGGCGGCATACACGATGCCGACACCTGCACTGGCCTGTACCAGTTCGCGCGCCTGCTGGTAGCGCTCGTCGTTGTTGGTGACCTGCTGCACGCGGTAATGCAGATTGGGGCGGTAAATACCGGTATTGATGACCTCCATGCGGCTGCGGCCCAGCTGCTTGGCGATGTCGGCCACCACGTCGTCGGTGGCGGTGGCGGTCAGCGCCAGCACCGGCGGTTTGCCCAGCGCATCGATGGCAGCGGCCATTTCCAGGTAGGCGGGACGGAAGTCGTGGCCCCACTGCGAGATGCAATGGGCCTCGTCCACCACCACCAGGCCAATCTTGACGCCCTTGAGCACGGCCAGGAAGTCCGGATTGGACAGGCGCTCAGGCGTGCAGAACACGATTTCGTGGGTGGTACTGCGAATCCCTTCCAGCGCCGCTTCTTCTTCCTCGCGGTTCAAGCTGCTGTTCACCTGGGCCGCGCGCACGCCCAGCGCGGTCAGCTTTTCCAGCTGGTCCTTCATGAGCGAAATCAGGGGTGACACCACCACCGTGGTGCCCTCCAGCAGGCGCGCTGGAATCTGGTAGCACAGCGACTTGCCACTGCCAGTGGGCATGATGGCGAGGGTATCGTTACCGTCGAGCACGCTATCGATGACCTGGCGCTGGCCGTCCCGCAGGCGATCGACGCCAAATACGGTATGGAGCAACTTGGTAATCTTGTTGCGGCGGGCGGCGCGGGCGCCGTTATTGAGCAGGGTGCGGTTATGGGTTGTCATGGAGCGACTTTACTGTTCAGCCAGAGCACACGCCATAGGACGCGGCCTACCGTGATCGTAGGATCATGACAACAGCGAGGCCGCGAGCCAACGTCCTACAGCGGCTCGGACGGTTAGCCGATAGTTTCCGCTCGGAACACGGATTATCATGACCTTACTGTCACAACAACCACACGCAGCAACCGTCCGGAGGACTTCACCATGCGATTTATACCAATGACCTGGGTTGCCTTGCACATCGGACTGGCGAGCGCGGCGACGTATTTGCTTGTTACCACTGACCTGCTTGCTGACGCATCGTTCTTCCTGATTCACTAAGCCGGCAGCACCAGCAAACTAAGCCAGAAAGGCCTTCAAATAGGGGGCCGTCCTGCTTTCCTTTACTTTAAGCAAGTCTTCCGGGGCACACGACGCCACCACCTGGCCGCCTCGCTCGCCCGCGCCGGGGCCGATGTCCAGCACCCAGTCGCTGGCCGCAACCACCCGCATATTGTGCTCGACCGCGATGACGCTATTGCCAGCCGCTACCAGGCGATCGAGCTGCACAATGAGACGGTCCACGTCGGCCGGATGCAAGCCCGTGGTCGGCTCATCGAGGATATACAGCATGCTGCCACGCGCCGCGCGCTGCAGCTCGGTGGCCAGCTTGATGCGCTGCGCTTCGCCGCCGGACAATTCGGTCGCGGGCTGACCAAGGCGCAGATACCCCAGCCCGACATCGCGCAGCACTTCCAGCGAGCGCGCAATCGGTACCTGGTCGGCGA
The DNA here is from genome assembly GCF_900129765.1 of Massilia sp. CF038. Classification (GTDB taxonomy): domain Bacteria; phylum Pseudomonadota; class Gammaproteobacteria; order Burkholderiales; family Burkholderiaceae_D; genus Telluria_A. The sequence continues at coordinate 808,206 of NZ_FQWU01000001.1, read as the reverse complement.
AGAAGGTAAATGCCGCGTCCACCGTCATGTCCAGCACCTCGGCGATATTGCGCTCCTGGTAGCGCACTTCCAGTGTCTTGGCGTTGTAGCGCGCGCCGCCGCAGGTGGGGCATGGGGCGTACACGCTGGGTAAAAACAGCAGTTCGACCATGACCTGGCCTTCGCCTTCGCAGTGCTCGCAGCGGCCCTTGGCCACATTGAAGGAGAAGCGTCCTGCATCATAGCGCCGTGCGCGCGCCATTTTGGTCGCGGCAAACAGCTGGCGCACATGGTCAAACAAGCCGGTGTAGGTGGCCAGGTTCGAGCGCGGGGTGCGTCCGATCGGTCTCTGGTCGACCCGCACCAGGCGCCGGATCGATTCCAGTCCGCCGGCAATCCGCCCTTCGGTCGCGGCGGCCGGCTCCTGCGCCAGCGCGTCCTCGGTTTCCGCCTCGGCCACGGGAGCGTGGCCCAGCGCTGCACTGACCAGATCGACCAGCACTTGCGACACCAGCGTCGACTTGCCCGAGCCGGATACGCCGGTCACGCAAGCCAGTACCCCCAGCGGCAGATCGACATCCAGACCAGCCAGGTTATTGCGGCTGATGCCTTCCAGCCGCAGCCAGCCGGTAGGCGCGCGTGGCGCCTTGAGGGTGCTGCGCTGATCGGCAAACAGGTAGCGCCGGGTATGCGACCGGGCCACGTCGCGCAAGCCCTCCGGGGCGCCGCTGTACAGGATATGCCCACCCTGCGAACCGGCATCGGGCCCCACGTCGACAATCCAGTCGGCATGGCTGATCACGTCCAGCGCATGCTCGACCACAAACAGGGAATTGCCGCTGCCCTTGAGCTGGTCCAGGGCCGTCAGCAAGGCCTCGGTATCGGCCGGGTGCAAACCGGCCGACGGCTCGTCCAGCACGTACACTACGCCAAACAAGTTCGAACGCACCTGGGTGGCCAGGCGCAGGCGCTGCAACTCGCCCGGCGAGAGCGTGGGCGTGCTGCGATCAAGCGACAGGTAGCCCAGGCCCAGCGCCAGCAGCACGTCCAGGCGTGCCACCAGGTCTTCGGCAATGCGGTGTGTGACGATCTGTTTTTCCGGGTGGCCCGCGGCGGCGCGTGGCGCCTTGCTGCCGTCGGCATACGGCGCCAGCAAGGCGTGCAAGCGTTCGAGCGGCAAGCGTGACATATCGGCGATGTCGAAACCGCCAAACGTCACGGAGAGCGCTTCGCGGCGCAGGCGCTTGCCGCCGCATTCGGCGCATTCAGTGCTGACCATGTAGCGCGCCACGCGCTTTTTCATGGAGGCGCTTTCGGTATTGGCGAAGGTTTGCAGCACGTACTTTCTGGCGCCGGTAAATGTGCCCTGATAGCTGGGCTGCTCCTTGCGTTTCAGTGCGGCGCGCACTTCGGCCGGGGTAAAGCCCGCGTAGACGGGCACGGTCGGCTGCTCGTCGGTAAACAGGATCCAGTTGCGCACCTTTTTGGGCAAATCGCGCCATGGCGTATCGACGTCGTAGCCCAGCGTGACCAGAATGTCGCGCAGGTTCTGCCCGTGCCAGGCCGTGGGCCAGGCGGCTACTGCGCGTTCGCGGATGGTCAGGCTGTCATCCGGCACCATCGACTGTTCCGTCACTTCATACACCCGGCCCAGGCCATGGCATACCGCGCAGGCCCCATCGGGCGTATTCGGAGAAAACGATTCGGCGTACAGGAGCGGCTGGCGGGCCGGATAGTCGCCAGCCCGCGAATACAGCATGCGCAGCGAATTGGACAAGGTGCTGACACTGCCCACCGAAGAGCGGGTGGTGGGCGAGCCACGCTGCTGCTGCAGCGCCACCGCCGGCGGCAGGCCGACGATATCATCCACTTCGGGCACCGGCATCTGGTGAAACAGGCGACGCGCATAGGGTGAGACCGATTCCAGATAGCGGCGCTGCGCTTCCGCGTACAGTGTGCCGAAGGCCAGCGACGATTTGCCCGAGCCAGACACGCCTGTGAAGACCACCAGCGCATCGCGCGGGATGTCGAGCGAGACGTTTTGCAGGTTATGTTCGCGCGCGCCGCGCACCTGAACGTAGCCGGGGCGCCCGGCAAGCTGTTTGCGCATATTAAGACAAGATCAAGGAATAAGGATGCATTACACTCCCGGTTCGGCCTGCCAACCGTACGCTGCCACACCCAGGTGCGGCAAATTAGAGTTAACCTGTAAATATCCACGCTGACCTCGTGGTAGGCTGAACAACCTTTATCCAAGGAACGCTAACGCATGAGCTCGCAAAACATCCACCCGCTGGTTGCCGTCCCGCCGGTCGCCGAAGCCGCCCCGGAAAAAATGGCTGCCGTGTTCGATTCCCAGTTGGCAACAGCGCTGCGCTGGCGTGAATCCAGCACGCGCGAACGGATCGAGCGCGTGCGCCGCCTGCGTGAAGCCATGCTGGCGCGCCGTCAACAGTTTTACGACGCGTTTGCCCAGGACTACCGCAAAGCCCCGGCCGAAGTGGAAGCGTCCGAGTTCCTGCCCGTCATGGAAGAAATTCGCCACGTGCTGGGCCGCCTGAAGCGCTGGATGAAGCCCGTCAAGGCCTGGCCGACCAACACCATGCTGGGCACCTCGGCCTGGATTCAATACCAGCCGCGTGGCCGCGTGCTGATCATCGCCCCCTGGAATTACCCGCTGAGCCTGTGCTTTGGCCCGCTGGTATCGGCCCTGGCCGCAGGCAACACCGCCATCATCAAACCATCTGAAATGATGCCTGCCGTGTCGGCCCTGATGGCCAGCATCATTGCTGAAGTCTTTCCCGAAAACGAAGTGGCCCTGTTCGAAGGCAGCCTGCCTACCTCCACCGCCTTGCTGGCGATGCCTTTCGATCACATCTTCTTTACCGGCTCGCCTGCCGTGGGCAAGATCGTCATGGCTGCGGCCGCCAAAAACCTCACCAGCGTCACACTCGAACTGGGCGGCAAATCGCCCACCATCGTCGACGACAGCGCCAATCTGACGCTGGCGGCCGAAACCATCATGTGGGGCAAGTTCATCAACAATGGCCAGACCTGCGTTGCCCCGGACCTGGTGTACGTGCACAAGTCAGTCAAGGCGGACTTCATCGCCAAATGCAAGGCCGTGCTGCAGACCCGCTATGGCGCCGGCCCCGCCCAGCAAAAGGACAGCCCGGACCTGACCCGCATCGTCAACCGCCGCCATACCCAGCGCGTGGCCAGCCTGCTGACAGACGCGGTTGCGCGCGGCGCGGTGGTGCAGACCGGCGGCGAGGTCGACGAAGCGAGCTGCTACATCGCCCCTACCCTGCTGGACAATATCGGCCCCGGCAGCGCCATTCTGGAGGAAGAGATTTTCGGGCCGCTGCTGCCCATCATCGAGTATGAGCAGATTGACCGCGTGCTGGAAGAAATCAATGCCGCGCCCAAGCCGCTTGCGCTGTACATCTGGAGCACCAATCAAAAGCAGATCGACAAGGTCTTGCTGCGCACCAGTTCCGGTGGTGCCTGCGTCAACCATTGCGTTGCCCAGTTCGCTCACGGCAACCTGCCCTTTGGCGGCGTGAACAATTCGGGGATGGGCAATGCGCATGGCATTTACGGCTTCCGCGCCTTCTCGCATGAGCGTGGCGTGCTGCGCTCGTCGCCGCTGATGCTGATCAAGATGTTCTTCCCGCCGTACACGGCCAATCGCACCATGCTGATTCGGAAAACGGTCGACATGCTGCGCTTGCCCATGCTGTAAAAGCACCGGACACAAAAAAGCCGCCGGGTTTGCACCCGGCGGCTTTTTTTTCGGCACCGGCGAATTACTTCGCTACTGCGCGCGTACCAACCACTTCCACCGTCACGCGACGGTTTTCAGCGCGGCCGGCATCGGTCTTGTTGTCAGCAACTGGCTGGGACTCGCCCTTGCCTTCGCTGTAGACGCGCAGGGGATCAACGCCTTTCGAGACCAGGTAGGCCTTCACGGCTTCAGCGCGGCGCAACGACAGCTTCTCGTTGTACGCATCCGAACCTTTTGCATCGGTATGGCCGACCGTGACCATCACTTCGATGTTCACGCCCTCCTGCTGTTTCAACAAGGCGTCCAGGGCCGCTTTGCCCTCCGGCTTGACCACCGCTTTGTCAAAGTCGAACAGGGCCGACGACTGGAACGACACCTTTTCCGACGCTGGCGCTGGCACCGACAGCGGCGCCGGGGCTGGCGTTTCCACCACGGGTGCCGGAGCCGGAGCCGGGGTGTACATCACAGGCGCAGTAGCCGGACGCCCCAGCTTGTAGACCAGACCCAGCGACCACATATCGACGTCGCCGCGATTGCCCACGGCATCGTTGACGCGATAGCGCTCCACTTCCGCCCGCATCGCCAGCGCTTCACTGAATTTGTATTCCAGGCCCAGGCCCGCCTTGGCGCCGCTTTTGCGCTCACTGAAGCTGGTCGCAGCACCTGTCAGCAAACGGTTACCCGCGAACTGCGTGTGCGTTTTAGCGTAGTTGACACCGACGCGGCCCAGCAAAGAGAAGCGCTCCGTCAGCCGCAGCTGCCCTACCAGGTCCAGGTTCACGCCCTTGAAGCCGGCGCGTGCGCGCAGGCCGCCGTCGCTCGTGGTCGCATCAAAGCCAAATTCGCCCAGATCGAAGTAGCCGCCTTCGATCGCCAGGTAGCGGTTCAACTGACGCCCCACAAACAGCTTGTACGCCGGTGCGTCGCGCTCATCTTTGGTAAAGGCGGTCACGCTCGATCCGTTGGCGCTCAAACTGCGCGTAATGCGGTCCTGATCGATGGTGGCGCGCGCGCCGCCAATCCCACCGCCCAGATACCACGCGCTGTTGGCCCAGTCTGGATGGACGAACGGTTCAGCTGCCTGGGCCAGCGACGCACTTGCGACCAAGGCTGCAAAGCCTATATGTTTTACGAGTTTCATGATCTGCTTTCGGTATGAGGGGAGTGCTTATTTGCTGATCTGATTATTCTGCAGCGTGACGGCGGCAGCGGACAGGACCCGGCCCGTGAGCATGGTGGTGTTGTCGCCGACGGTGATGGCTGCCGACTGCCCCAGGATCGAGCCTTTGAACGCGCCGTTGGCACCCAGTGTCGTCGGACCAACCGGCACCCAGAACACGTCCGAAGCCGATGCGCCACCGGCCATTGCGACCACCGCATTGGCTGTCGAATTGAGCGTGGACGTGGTGCGGAAGATATACACGCCAGGACCGTTCATGATGAAGGTGCCAGTGATGCTGATGGCGCCAGCGTAGCAATACACGCCCGGTGCGAACACGCGGCCGCCCAGATCAATGCCGGCTGCTGAACTGACGGTACACGTGCGGCTGTTTGCGTCGGTAATTGCCACTTGCAGATCATTGAGTGCATTGGCCAGGATCGCGCCTGATTTGTAGTTCACGAATCCAGGCAGTTGAACCGGATCGACGGTCTGCGAAGGCGAACCGATATCGCCGCCAATGACAGTGGTGCCGCCCGAATTGTTGGTCAGCGCGGTACCGGCCAACACAGCGAAATTGGACGCGGCGCCAAGCGACACCGCACCAGGGGCGGGAACGACCGGCAGTACCGGCAGCGGCAAAATGGCAGCGACGGTCAGCACGGCATTGCCGCTGATCGTGCCCGAAGTGGCGCTGATGATGGTGTCGCCCAGGGTCAGACCCGTGGCCAGCCCATTGGGAGACACCGGCGCTACCGCAGGTGAGGACGACGACCACTGCACCGTGCCGGTGATGACCGCGTTCGTGTTATCGGAATAGATCGCGGTAGCGACATACTGCTGGCTGCCGCCAACCAGGATGGCGGCGGTCGCCGGCGTGACGGCAATCGCGGTCAGCGTGGGCGCAAGCGTCACGGTCAGCGTGGCTGTACCGGCCTTGCCCCCAAAACTGGCGCCGATCTGGGTACTGCCCGGCGCAATGGCACTGGCCAGACCGGTGCCGCCGGTGACAGTCGCAGTCGCTGGCACGGTTGATGTCCAGGCTGCGCTGGCACTCACATTGCGCGCGCTGCCATCCGTATAGGTGGCGGTCGCGGTGAACTGCCGGGTCGCGCCGACCTGCAGCGTGGCGGTCGCGGGCGTGACAGCGATGCTGGCCACTTCGGCGGCGTTCACGCCGAGAATCGGATCGCGCCCGTCGCCCCCTCCGCCACAGGCGCTCAATAGCGCCGACATCAGCAAACCGGCGGCGCACATGACAGTGCGGGAGCTTTTCAAGATATTCATGGTGATTCCTTCGCGTCGTGGACGCATGGTTGTGCAACTAGAACGCCACTATGCGGTGTCACCCCTGCGCTTGTTTGTTCGGAACCGAACATAAAAAATGACTATTGGAAATATATGTGGATTTTGCACACTGTACCGACGTAAAAAAACCGCCGGGTTCGCACCCGGCGGTTTTTTTGTACTGCAGTACCGGCGAATTACTTCGCTGGTGCGCGGGTACCAACCACTTCCACCGTCACGCGACGGTTTTCAGCGCGGCCAGCATCGGTCTTGTTGTCAGCAACTGGCTGGGACTCGCCCTTGCCTTCGGTGTAGACGCGCGAAGCATCAACGCCTTTGGACACCAGGTAAGCCTTGACAGCTTCAGCGCGGCGCAGCGACAGCTTCTGGTTGTACTCGTCGGTACCTTTCGAATCGGTGTGGCCGACGGTGACCATGACTTCGGTGTTCACGCCTTCTTGTTTCTTCAGCAGTTCGTCCAGAGCAGCTTTGCCTTCTGGCTTGACCACGGCTTTGTCAAAGTCGAACAGGGCCGACGACTGGAACGATACTTTTTCCGACGATGGCACTGGTGCTGGTGCTGGCGCCGGTGCTGGTGCTGGCGTCTCTACGACTGGCGCAGGTGCTGGTGGCGGGGTGTAGACCACTGGTGCAGTTGCTGGACGACCCAGTTTGTAGACCAGACCCAGCGACCACATATCGACGTCAGCCTTGGTGCGGAACACGTCATCCTGACGATAGCGTTCCCACTCGCCGCGCATGGCCAGTGCTTCGTTGAATTTGTATTCCAGACCCAGGCCGACTTTAGGACCCCATGCCTTGTCTTTCGTGTTCACGCCGTAAGCAGCGTACTGGCTGCCGGTGATCTTGCTGCGCGATTCGGTGTAGTGCGCGCCAACGCGGCCGAACACGGACCAACGCTCGTTCAGTGGCAGAATGCCCAGCAGGTCCAGATGTGCGCCGATGTAGCGAACGCGGCCGCCCGATTCGGTGCCCTGGGTCGAGGTGGTGTTGAAATCGAAACCGCCCAGATCAACGACGCCGGCTTCCAGTGCCCAGTTGCGGCTCAGTTGCTTACCAACGAACAGCTTGTAGCCAGGATCTTTTTCATCGCTGCGATACGAGTTCGGGGTGTAAGTCGGGGTGGTGATGCTGTTGATGATTTCCGAATCTTCAAAGTGGCCGCGGGTCGTGCCCCAACCGCCACCAACGTACCAGGCGTGGTTCGCCCATTCTGGATTGGCGAAATCAGCCTGTTGCGCGCTCGCGCCCTGGCTCATCAGCATTGCTGCTGCCGCGATCGCGGTCATCGTTGCAAATTTCTTGGTCAAATTCATATTTTTCTCTCGCTTGGTGGTTATGGGTGGCTCGCTACATCTAGTTTGTAGCTGAGTAGATATTATTCCTTCTTATCAACTCCTATTCGGTTCGTTACCGAACATAACAACTTGATCACGAGCCAAATTCGCAAAAATACAACAACACTTTATTTTTATTCCACTTAGTACAGTTCGCGGGCGCTGGTCCGGACTGCTTCGAGCAGCAGTTCTGCCCCTGGCGAGAGCAGATGGTCCCGCCGTCGAATGATCCCGAACGCGTCCATTTTGCACGGCAATTCTATAGGTAAAATGCCAACGACGTGTAGAGAGGCATAATATTGCGCTACCTCGACCGGTATCAAGTGCATGGAATCGGTCTGTTGCAGCAATGCAATAATCAGCAGCAAGGCGGTGGTATCGACCACGTTGACGGGCACGTCCAGCCCGGCTCGGTGGAACATCATGTCGAATCGGTGCCGCAAAATGCTGCCGTGCGGTGGCAGGATCCACGGCTGGGCATGCAGATCCTTGAGCGTCAGATCGTCGCGTTCGAGCATTGGATGGCCGATGCGCACCACGGCGCAGGCCGGCTCTTCGGCCAGTTCTTCGTACAGCAGGCCGGCCGAATTCTCTTTCTCCAGGACGCGGCCGATCATGAAGTCCAGCGTGCCGCGCTGCAGCTGGTCGACCAGCACATTGCTGGCCTCCATGTGCGCACCAATGCGCAGCAGGGGCGCCTGTTCCTTGACGCGCGCTATCGCGCGCGGCAGCAGCGCCATCGCTGGCGCCATGATGCAGCCCACTTCCACCTGCCCGGCCATACCGGCCTTCAAGGCGACAATGTCGTCATGCGCCAGCGCCAGGCTGGTCAGTGCCATGCGCGCGTGACGGATCATGGTTTCACCAAACATGGTGGGCTCCATGCCGCGCGGCAGGCGCTCGAACAGGCGCACGTCGAGCATCTCTTCAAGATCCTTGATCTGCTTGGATGCGGCCGGCTGGGTCATGTGCAGCTCTTCGGCCGCGCGGTGAATGTTGCGATGGTCGTCCAGCGCGATCAGCAACAGCAGTTGCCGTGTTTTCAGGCGCGCTTTCAGGAACCAGTTGGGGTTCAGTGTGTCCATCACTAAATGATACTCCTATCAATATCAGAGTTAAACTCAAAATATCGATACGAATATCACTTGCGCAGTTGGCTCTGGTACCGGTCCAGTGCTCCGGGATCGACGACGGGCCAGCCGTCCGAGTCCCAGTGCATCTCGAGTATCTTCAGCTTTTGCAGATAGTTGTCTGCCGTTTCATAGGCGTGCAACACCATCAGGTCGTGCCCATCGATGGTGTAGGCGCTGTTGTGGCCCACGCCGCGCCACGCTGCATTGCCGGCAATGACCAGCGAGCCCCCGCCCTGATTCATGTCCTTGCCAGCACGGTCCAGATACGGGCCCGTCACGTGTTGCGCGCGGCCCACCACGACGTGGTAGGTGCTGTCCTGCTTGCGGCAGCACAGCCCCCACGACACGAACAGATAATAGTAGCCGTCCTTTTTCAGGATGTGCGGTCCCTCGATCTCCGCCGGCCCGGCCTGGGTCTCGGGCGTACCGGCCGCACGCGCGCGCTGCGCCAGCGCGTGCCAGACTTGCGGCTCGGCCAGGCGTGTGTGGCTGCGATCGAGCTTGACCAGCTTGATCCCGCTCCAGAACGAGCCAAACGCCATCCATGGCGTGCCATCTTCATCGTCGATGATATTCGGGTCGATCGCATTCCAGTTATCGCGCCCTGGCACCGACTGCAGCACCATGCCCTGATCCTGCCACAGGTAGTGCGGTGCGCGCGGGTTCAGCGTGGCATTGGTGGTGACGCCGATGCCGGACGTGTTTTTGCCAAAGCCGGAGACAGAATAAAAGAGGAAGTAGCGCCCGTCATGGGCATGGATGTCCGGCGCCCAGACATGGCCGTCAAAGCTTGGCGCCGCTTTCTTCGCCCACCCTGGTTCGCCGCTGAACACGCGTCCTTCGGCTCTCCAGTTGCGCATGTCGGGTGAACTGTAGAACGTGATTCCGGGTCCCGTGCTGAACAGGTAGTAGTCACTGCCCTCCTTTGCCATGACCGGGTCGTGAACACTGACGGGCATGGCGGGCATGGCGGCCGCGCTGGCAGCGAGCATGCCAAGCGCAGCGATAGCGCGTGTCATCAGATGCATCATGTCTCGTGGCGACGCGTATTCAAATCCAGCCGCCATCGACCACAAAGTCCTGTCCGGTGCACATGGCGCTGTCGTCCGCGGCAAGGAACAGCACCATGGCCGATACATCGTGCGGCATCAGCGCGCCCGGCAGGCATTGGGCGCGCTTGATCCCGGCTCTGGCGGCGTCATCGATCCACAGGTCCACCTGGCGCTGTGTCATCACCCAGCCAGGCGTGACGGTGTTGACCCGAATACCATGCGCCCCAAAGTCGCGCGCCAGGCCCCGCGTCAGGCCAGCCACGGCGGCCTTGGTGGCACAGTAGACCGGATAGCCCCGATTCATGGCATGCCACGACATCGAACCGAGATTGATGATGGAACCTGCGCCGCGGCGTTTCATCCCGGGCAGCACAGCCTGACAGGTGAAAAACATCGGACGCTGATTGATGGCCACGCACTGGTCGTAAAACGCGGGCGTCACGTCTTCGGCCAGATGGCGCTCGTCGCTGGCGGCGTTGTTGACCAGGATATCGAAGTCACCAAGCGTCTCGGCCAACTGCGCCATCGTCTCCTGCAAGGCGGCGATATCGCTGATATCGCAATGGCGAAACGCGGGGCGCGGGCAGCCGGCCTTGGCGACGCGTTCGCACAGGGCCGTGCTGGCGTCGTCCAGGATGTCGACGAAGGCCACCTGAGCGCCCTGGGCGGCAAAGGCGGCAACCAGGTCTTCTCCAATGCCGCTGCCGCCACCGGTGATGAAAACACGCTTGCCTTGCAGGCTGGGATAGCTGGCTGGTTTTTTCATGTTGTACCTGTTTATTGCCGTTATCTGGTCAGGGCCCCATCAAGCGATATCAGATTTGATATTTGAAGCGCGTTTCAGGCAAGCCGCGAATTCCGTCCAGCGCGCCGCGGAATAATCCGCCATCATGCACCGCCGGCTCCGCCATACCCACGCGCGCGCTGGTGACCAGCAGCTGGTCCAGCGCGCTGCCGCCAATGCTCACGCAGCTTGGCTGCAAGGCGGGCGTCTCGACCACCCGCTCCACGCTGCCATCGGGTGCATAGCGCACCACTTGCGAGGCACCCCACTGCGCATTCCACAGGTAGCCGTCGGCGTCGATGCAGGAGCCGTCCGGCTCGCCGCTCGCGCCTGGCACCTGGGCAAAGATGCGGTCGCCACTGATGGCGCCAGTGGCGACGTCATAGTCGCAGCAGCGGATCGCCCGGTCCGGTGAATTGCAGTAATACATGGTGGCGCCATCCGGGCTGAAGCAGATGCTGTTGGCAATGGCGCAGCCCGGCAAGGGCAGGCGCTCCAGCTGCAGCGCCCCATTCAGGCGCCAGTAGCAGCCCACCCGCTCGCGCGGCTCCTGGTGATGGAAGGTACCAAATACAAAACGGCCCTGGCGGTCGCAGCGGCCGTCATTCAAGCGCGTTGGCAGGCCCTCCTCGACCTTGCAGATGGGGGTAATGGCCTGGGTCGAAAAATCAAAGAACGCCAGTTGCGAGGCGAGCCCCAGCAGCAAACGGTCGTCGTCGTCCGTGAGCGCGAACGAGGCCAGCGGCTCGGGCATGGCCCAGTGCTGGGTCTTCCCCGTGGCCAGGGTATGGACGGCCAGAGTGGCGCCCAGAATATCGGTCCATAGCACACGGCCGCTACGTTCGCACCACAGCACGCACTCCCCCAGCTGGTTTTCAGCCTCGACCATCATTGCAAGCATTCATGACTCCACGGAAAATTTAAATCGGGACACGGTGGCGTAAACCTCGCCTGGACGCAAGATTGTATTCGGAAATGACGGATTGTTCGGCGAGTCGGGAAAATGCTGGGGTTCGAGGCAAAATCCGCTGCGGTGTTCATAAGTCTGCCCCTTGCCTTTCAGGCTGCCGTCGAGGAAGTTACCACTGTAAAACTGCACGCCAGGTTCCTCGGTGAACAGCTCCAGCACGCGCCCGGACACGGGCTCGCGCACGCGCGCTGCCAGCACGCTGCTTTGCCCTGCGCGGCGGCGCAGCACAAAATTGTGGTCATAGCCACTGCCGTGGCGCAGTTGCTGGTCGTCTTGCCCGATGCGCGCGCCGATGGTGTGCGGCGTGCGGAAATCGAAAGGCGTGCCAGCCACCGGTTCAATGTCGCCATAAGGAATCAAGGCCGAATCGACAGGGGTATAGGCATCGGCATTGATCTGCAGTTCATGCCCGAGAATGCTGCCGCCGCCGGCCAGGTTGAAGTAGGAATGCTGGGTCAGGTTGACGGGCGTGGCCTGGTCGCTTACAGCGTCAAAAGCAAGCACGAGCTCATTGTCATTATTGAGTTCGTACACCACCGTCACATCGAGCGTGCCCGGATAGCCTTGCGCGCCGTGCACACTGCGGTGCATCAGCGTCAAGCCGACGGCATTGGTTTCCTGGAACGGCAGTGCACGCCACAATACTTTGTGGAAGCCGTTCTCGCCGCCATGCAGGTGATTGTCGCCATGATTGACAGGCAACTGCCAGCTCTGTCCATCAATTTGAAAGCGCCCGTTGCGCAGACGGTTGCCATAGCGCCCGATCAGCGCGCCAAAATAGGGCGAGTTGCCGGCATACGGCGCCACATCGTCAAAGCCGAGCACAATGTCGGCCATGTTGCCGTGCCGGTCGGGTGTGTGGATCCGGGTGATGACGCCGCCAAAATCGCTGATGTTGACGATCAGGCCGTGGCGATTGGTCAGGGTGTACAGGGCTGCGGTGCGGCCGTCCGGCAATGGGCCGAATGGCGCTTTGGTGATGCTCGATTCCAATTTAAACCTCGTGAAAAACGCCGCTCAGGCGACTGACGGCCTCCCGAACACGGGCATGCCGGCAGCGTCCCAGCGCAAGGGCTTGACCCAGGTGTGGCGGTCCGGATTCCAGAGTGGATCGCCAACAATCTCGGTGTAGGTGCGCGCGTGGTACACCAGCATGACCGTGTCGCCATCTTCGGCCACGGTAAAGCTGTTGTGGCCCGGACCGTAGACGCCATGTTCGTGGCAGCTCTGCAGCACGGGCGCGCCCAGCTTGGTCCAGGCGGCAGGGTCCAGCAGATTGGCATCGTCCGCTGCCCACAGCAAGCCCATGGCATAGTTTTCGTCGGTCGCGCTGGCGGAATAAGTAATAAATAATTTGCCGTTGCGTTGGATAACGGACGGCCCCTCATTGACCCAAAAGCCGCGCGTTTCCCAGTCGAACTCCGGCTTGCTGAGCAGGACAGGCTTGGCAGCCAGCGTCCATGGGTTGGACATGGGCGCGATATATAAATTCGAGTTGCCTTCAATCGCCTCATCCTTTTGCGCCCACAGGTAATACAGCTGTCCGTCATGGCTGAAGGTGGTAGCGTCCAGACAGAAGGTATCGATCCCCGTATCAACCTGGCCCATGAATTCCCAGCCGCCTTCCAGTGGATTGGCGCTGGTATTGCGAATGACGTACATGCGATGCTGGAACAACTTGTTTTTGATCTCGCGGCTGGGCGCAGCGGCAAAATACACATACCACGCACCCTGGTTGTAATGGAGTTCGGGCGCCCACAACAGTTCACTCCAGGGCCCGCTCTCCGGCGTATGCCATACATCGACCTTTTCCGCGCCGGCAAGTTCCGCGATTGTGCGTGCACGGCGCAATTCAATCCGGTCGTATTCCGGTACCGAGGCCGTGAAATAGTAAAAGCCATCGCTGTGGCGCAGGATACAGGGATCGGCGCGCTGTTCAATGAGGGGTGTCAGAAGCTGCATGGGAGTCGTTCAGGCGGTGGCGTAGCCACGGGTTTGCATGTCGGCTTTGACCGCGCCGTAGTAAGCGTCGCTGATGCGGTACTTGAACATCAACATCCCCATCAGGAAATGGAAAAAGCCCGGGATCACGGTCAGCATCAGGGCAATGCCGGTCAGTGCCAGCGGCGCCTGCTGCGCGTTCGGCTGGTAATGGAAATACGTCAGCAACACGCCCACCAGCGCACCCGCCACCGCCATGCCCGCCTTTTGGCAGACCGAAATACCGCCGAAGGCAAAGCCCGACACCCGCTTGCCCGTTTTAACGTGGCCGTAGTCAATCGTTTCGGCAATGGCCGACCAGAACACCGGCGCATGCAGGTCGACCACGAAGGACAAGGCAAAGTACAGCACGAAGGCCAGCGCCACGTCGCCCGGCTTGACCGCGTAATACAGCAGCACGCTGAGCAAGGCCACGCCAATTTGCGAATGACGGAACATCTTGACCTTGCAATAGTACTTGGTGATCCAGGTCGACGCCACCATCGACAGAATGGCCGCGACCACGCCGGTTGTCAGAAAGGCGGACACCAGTGCAGTATCACCACCCAGATAGTATTTGGCATAATAAATTGCCACCGAGCCGCGCACGACATAGCCCACCGTGCCCGTGACGCACACGCCGCACAGAATCAGCCACTGGTCGTTTTGCATCAGCACCTGGCACTGCTCGGCCAGGGATTGCTTTTCCACCTTGTGCAGCACGCGCTCTTGCGTGCTGAACACGCACAGCAGGAACAGCAGCACGCCCATGGCCGCCATGACGGCCATGGCGACCTGGTAGCCGGCAGCAGCATTGCCGTCGCCCCACCTTTCCGCCAGGATAGGCACGATGATGGTCACCATGAAGGCACCGATCTTGGCAAAGAACAGGCGGTAGCCATTGGCCGACAGACGCTCCTGCGGATCGCTGGTTAGGCCGCTGATGAGGGAAATGTAGGGAATGCCGACCCCGGCCGTCATGATGGTCACGATGATGTACGTCGCATACGCCCACACCAGCTTGGCGCTGTAGGCCCAGTCCGGTGTCGTGAACACAAAGAACACGCTCAGCCCGTAGGGGATGGCCAGCGCCAGCAGCCACGGCCGGTAGCGGCCCATGCGCCAGGTGAAGCGATCAGTCAATTGCCCCATCATCAGATCGGCCAGCGCGCCAATGATTTTCACGGCCACAAACAAGAGCGCCAGATCCTCCGTACGCAAGCCGTAGATGTCGGTATAGAAGAAGGTAATGATCAGCATCATCGACGAGATCACCACATTGAGCGCCATGTCGCCCGCCCCGAAGCCAACTTTTTCGCGAATCGATAGCTGTTGCGTTTTCATTGTTTGTGTTGTTCTCTCTGTGCGGGCAAGCGCATTTAGATTTTCCAGCGCAGTGACAGCCCGATCACGCGGTCATAGCGGCGGATGTCCCGTGGATTGCTGGCGATCCCATGGTAGTCGTGATACTTCCGGTCAAGCAAGTTCTCAAGGTCCAGGGTGGCACGCATGCTGTCGTTGAGCTTGTACGAAACCGAACCGTCCAGGGTCTTGATGGGAGCGACAATCAGGTCGACACCGAGCCCGCGGTAATTGAAGGTGTCCACAAACCTGTCACGCCAGCTATAGGCCAGGCGGCCAGACCACGGACCGCGTTCATACAGGCCAGTGAGGTTGTACGACAGTCTGGACATGCCCACAAAGGGTTGCGGTGTGCCGTTGGCCTCGGTCAGGTCGCCTTGCATCCAGGTCAGGTTGGCCTGCAAGCCCAGACCGCCTAGCAGGCCTGGCAACTTGTCGTAGAACTGCTGGTAAGCGAGCTCGACACCCTCCAGCGTGCCCTCCGCCACATTGCGCGGCCGGACCACCTGGTACGTGATGGCGTTGTAGACCTCTGCCTGCTGGCGCGTGACAATGTAGTTCTTGAAATGATGATGGTAGACCGTGGCCGTCAGAGCGCCGGTGGGCGCGAAGTACCACTCCAGAGCGGCGTCGAGGTTGTTGCCTTCGATCGGCTTCAGGTCCGGATTGCCGCCATTGCCAACGGCTTGCACCGTCGCGCTGGGCACGTTGTACGAGACCCCCGGATTGAATTGCTCGAAGTTCGGCCGTTGAATCGACTTGCCGACATTCAGGCGTAATTGCACATCGCGCAGAATCTTGGTGCGCAGTGTCGCGTTCGGCAAGATTTCGTTGCTGCTGCGTCTGTTGGTGACGGCAAACGGCACGTCATTGGCGCTGCTAAAGCCACGCAACGCCGCGCTGGTGCGCACCATGCGCACACCAACGCTGCCATCGACCGGAATGGCGCCCAGCTCGAATCCATATTTGGCCTTGGCATACAACGCGTGGGTTTTTTCCTGATTGTCAAACAGCGACAAGGGGTCGTCGCTGCTTGGCCCCGCGCGGCCAAACAGCGCGCGCACGGCGTTCAGCTTGTCATGCAGGTAGCCGGCACAGGGCGTGAGCCAGGACGGCAAGCCATAGTCCCCTGCCATTGGCATCGATGTGCAGGCCAGCGCTGGCTGCGATGTCAGCGCGATATTGCCCGGCGCGGGAATGAAGCCGTCTTTCTCGTGCACATACGCGGCATTGCGCGTGGCGATGCGGGTACCAACGCTGAGCTCCCTGACCACGCCGGCGGCCTGCGGACTCCAGATGGCATCAAGGCGCCAGTCGGTCGAGGCGCCTCGGGCCTGATTGTGGTTATCGAACAGGGTAGCGATCCGGTAGTTGGCCGGATTGGTCATGTCGTAAGCCGGGTAAGTGAATTGCGCGCCCCCATTCACATAGGTGTTGCCGGTTATCGAAGGCGGCGCCGCGATGAAGTCCATGATTGGATACTCCTGCGTCACACTGCTGACCGTGCGCGCCAGTTCGGCCGTGATGCGCCACTCCGGCGTCACATCCCAGCGCGCACCAATGGCGCCCTGGCTGCCTTTGGACACGTCATACGGCGCCTGGGTCGACGCCAGCGTGAACGGGTTGGCATTCACGGCGGTGATCGTGGCCGCCTGGGTGGTGCCTGGCATGAGGGTCACGGCAGGATTGCTGCGCCACCCGAGGTCCGCCACAAAAAACTGGCGCTGCGCATCGTGCCGGATATCGGTGGTCATGCCTTCGGCAAAAAATTCCAGCGTCGTGCTGGGCCGCCACTGGAATGCCAGGTTGCCCGCAAGGCGCTTGCGCTCACCGTGATACAGCACATGGCCCAGTGCGTCGGGCCCAGTGAAGGCGCCGTTGTTGCGGCTGACCGGGGGCGAGTTCCAGGTGACTTCATCGTGGTAATTGCCCTTCTGGTAGGACAAGCCCGCCAGCGCGCCGAATTCGCCGGCATCGCTGTTCCAGCGGTTCGAGACCATGCCGCTGACATTCGGATCGTTCGACCTGGACTTGTCGCGATGTTCCATTCGCGCTGTCAGATTCGACGTCAAACCCCTGGCATCGAACGGGCGGCTGGTACGCACATCGATCACGCCAGCCGTCCCGCCTTCAACCATGTCCGCGCCCTGGGTCTTGTAGACGTCGACCCGGTACAGCATGGCGGCCGGAATATCAGCCAGGTACAGATTGCGGCCCGACGCGGTGAACATGTCGCGGCCGTTGAGCAGTGTGACCAGACCGGGCAAGCCGCGAATGACGACGGTATTGGCTTCGCCATTTTCACGCCGGATCTGCACGCCCGTCATACGGCCCAGCATTTCAGCCACGTTCTTGTCCGGGAACTTGCCCGCTTCTTCGGCCACGATGGCATCGATGACGTCATCCGAATCGCGTTTGACTGCTTGCGCGCTTTGCGCCGCCTTGCGCACGCCGGTCACCATCACCACGCCCGCCTGTTGCGCAGGGACCGCATCGGCCGTCGCCGCTGTTTGCACAGCTTCCTGCGCCCACACGGAAGCGCTGCTGACAAGGCCGGCCGCAGCGAGCACGGCAACAGTCATGCGCAAGGCAAAGGGGCGCGCGGAATCGGTCGTCACCCGACCGGATACGGTGGTGTTCATGCGTCTCCTGGCGATTCTAGTTATGTGGCGCTGGCGGCATGTTCATGCTCTGCGAACCATCTTGGGGAAGGTCTCAACATCAGTCCAATCAATTTTTTCCCATTTTTTTTGCCATGTCGGAGATCGCATCCAGCAGGGAATCGAGAGACGGCACCGGGGTCAGACGCGCTGCAACAGCGCGCGTGTTGTCGCGAATGGACGAGGAAGAAACGAGGCGTTGCAGGACGCTCGCCAGGCGCGCAGGCGAGAGCTGCCGGTGTGGCAAACCAAGGCCGGCACCCAGCGCTTCCACCCGGGCCGCATTGTCGAACTGATCGAACGCCAGCGCCACGATCAGCTGTGGCACCCCGGCCCGCAGCGCCTCGGCCGTGGTGCCGATCCCGCCATGGTGAACCAGCGCCGCCGCGTGCGGCAGCAAGGCCTTGAACGGCAGATAGGCTTGCCACAGCACGGTAGGCGGCAAGCCGGCCGGCACTTGCTCGGGCAGGCCAGTGAGAAAAATCGCGCGCTTGCCCAGCCGCGTCACGGCATCCAGGGCGCACGCGAAATAGGCGCTGGCCTGGTGGTTGCCGGTGCCATGGGTGAACACGATCGGCGCCTCGCCTGCCGCCAGAAACTGCGACAGCTCAGCCGAAAACGCGGCATCGGGATCCGGGTCGTACAGGGCAAACTCGCCACATACCAGCGGCGTTGGCCAGTCCGGCTGGCGCGCACCGAACCATTCCGGGAACAGGGTGACGGACAAGTCCGGCGCGTGCGCCATCAGATCGAACAAGCCGTTCACTGGCGCCAGGCCCAGCGCGGCGCGGTCGGCGTTTATGTCCGGCAGCACCACCGGATCAATCAAGCGCTTGCCGACCTGGCGCCACAGCCAGCGCCGCACGGCGTGCGGAATCCAGCGCGGCACTTTCCACGGGCCCATGACCAGCGGATCATAGACGGTGGCGATGTTCGATGGGGCAAGATAGGCCACCGCCACCTGCAGATCGGGCCGTACGGCGCGGCAGGCATCGGCCTCGGGCAGCGCCAGCGGATGGGCCACGATCACGCACGGCACATCAGGCAGGTTCCGTATCAGCGGCAGCAAGGCCTTCATGCCAGGGCGCACTGCCCGCCAGACGATGGCAAAGCCGCGCTTTGGATGCCACAGGTCGGGGTGCCTGAGCACCGCCGGATCGACCGGGGTGCCGTGGAAAGCGAGCGCCGTGCGCGCGACCATGGGCGCGTGCAAATCCGGCGCCACAAAGGTGACGGGAAAACCGCGCTGCCTGAGTCCCTCGGCAAGCTTCAGGAAAGGGAACAAGTCCCCGGCAGAACCGGTGGTAACGACGACGTAATGGGGTTTCAGAGGAGCGACCGGATAAAATGTATGCACATAACATTTTATCATCAAAAAATCAGCTCAGCCGCTTCCAGTAGATCAGGGTTCCCGTCAGGCCGCCATGGGGCTTGAGGGCATAGTCGGGAATGAGGCCAGTCAAGGTAAAGCCCAGCCGTTCGTACAGCGCGGCCGCGCCGCCCTCGCTGGCCGTATCGAGCACCAGCAGCGATTTGCCGCGCGCACGGGCCAGGCGCTCTGCCTCCTGCATCAGCGCGCTTGCCAGGCCACGTCCGCGATGACTCAGGCGCGTCATCATTTTCGCGATCTCGGCCCGGTGGGGCTGATTGGGCGGGCACTCCAGCAGCAGCGTCACGGTGGCAGCCAGAACACCTTCTTCCCAGGCACCCAGCAGCACCCGTTCACCGCGCCCGGCAGCAAGCAGCGACGCGCTCCAGAAGGCCGCCGCTGCGGCTGGCGCCAGCGGGTGCATGAAACTGACCGAGCCACCGTGCGCCACGACTTCGACCAGCAGGTCGGCCAGTTGGCCGATGGTATCCGGGGTACTTTCCAGCACGCGAATCTGGATTGCCATGTTCAGCTCCGGGCAAGGACGACGACGTAATGCACCACATCGTCCGTGTCGTTCATGAAGGTCACATCGGAAGGTGGCCCGAACGGCAGGCAATCGCCTTCCTCCAAGTCGTGCCGCACGCCGTCTTCGATGATCGTCAGGCGGCCCGCATGCACCCATACCGCCTGCCGGATGTGGGCGTAGGACGAGGCGGGCAATACCACCTGCTGGCGCGCCGGCATGGATACCTGCACCACTTCAAGCGGGTGATCGGGCCGGCTTAGTACCTGGCGCCGTGCATAGCCTGTCGCCGGATCGCGCCAGACCGCCTGCTCGGCCGCGCGCGACACCCTGCCCTTTTCTTCGGCCCGCAACAGCAGTCCAGCCAAGGTGAGGTCGAAGGCCGCGGCAATGCGCACCAGGATCACTGCGGTGGGACTGACTTCCTCGCGCTCTATTTTGCTGATGGTGGCCTTGGCCACGCCGGCGCGCTCGGCCAGCTCGGCCAACGCCCAGCCACGGGCATCACGCTCGAGGCGAATGCGGGCGGCCAATTGTCGGCCGGCATTGTCTATTATTTGATCCATTTGTCCATAATAATAGACATAGCATTGCCGTGCAAGTAATTGCGACATGCACCTGCGTCAGAACAAGCGTTCGCTGAACTTCTAAAAGGACTACATCGCTCTCGCGAAGGCGGGAGCCCATGGCATCGGTGATCTGCTACTGCCCCCCCCCGCCTTCGCGAAGTCGATGTCATCTTGCACGGCGGTCCGCAAGGCGCCGACCATCGGCGCAGGACTGGTCTTCATCATTGGCATGCTATGCACTTCGCATCAGATGTAAAAATTACATCACTGACCCATATAAATACTCTACACTGGCATGCTCTTCTCTCACCGCATGCGTCAAACAATGACCGATTACGAACAAGTTGGGAAATTCATTTTCGGCGTGCATCGTCTTGATTTTGAGCTACAACTTCTCTGTCATTTCTTTGCCGGTAACGCAGCCATCGCTAGCGAAACCGAGCAGGATCCAGCACTGAAATTAGTTCAGCGCACGGCGCTGGCAGACGCGTATTTTGCTGCCAACCACACGGACCCTGTACTCGTCGACAAATTCAAACGCATTGCAAGCTCCGTGCACACGCTCGAGGTGCAGTGCCACGCGCCAGACAAGAACGGCTATGCCGCTCTGGATCAAGCCCTTGCAGACCTGCGTGACACCCAGCAGGCGCTGGCAGAGCTCACACAGGCATTCAAGCCCGGCATCTGACCCGCCGCGCCGTCCCAACTTTATCGAAAGGCATTCTTTGAACTATTTGATTGGTCTGCTCGCTGCACTGACCCTGACAAACGCCAGCGCTGCCGCATGGCAGCCAGCGGGCGGGCACACGCAAGTGCCAATCTGGCCGGGCGCAATTCCCAATGCAAAACCTGCGACCGGTCCGGAAGACGAGATGACCATCCAGGAAAGCCGCCCCGTCGCCGGGCGCCCATGGATCGAGGTCAACAACGTCACACGTCCAACGATGACAGTCTACCCGCCCAAAGGCAGCAATACGGGCGCGGCCGTGATCGTCTTTCCGGGCGGGGGCTACTGGGGCTTGGCGATCGATCTGGAAGGCACCGAAGTGTGCGACTGGCTCACATCGACTGGCGTGACATGCGTGCTGCTGAAATACCGCGTGCCGGGATCGGGACCGCACTGGGACCAGAATATCAACAAGCGGGTAATTCCAAAAACGCACACAGCGCTGCAGGATGCGCAACGCACCCTGGGCTTGCTGCGCCACCACGCGGCGCAATACAAAATCGACCCGCACAAGATTGGCGTGCTCGGCTTTTCGGCAGGTGGCCATCTGGTGGCGGCCATCAGCACACATCAAAAGCGCATCTATGCCGAAGTCGACAAGGCGGACCAAGAAAGCTGCCGACCGGACTTTGCCGTGGCGCTCTACCCTGGCCATATGTCGGTCAACTACAAAGAAGACCTGTCACGCCTGAATCCAACGCTCAAGGTCACCAGCAAAACCTCGCCCACGCTGCTGATTCACGCGCAGAACGATCCGGTCGACCCGGTGGAGTTTTCGCTGCTGTACTACGCGGCCCTGCGCAAGGCCAACGTGCCAGTGGAGATGCATTTGTTTGCCGAGGGAGGCCACGCATTCGGCTTGCGTCCGACTGCGAATCCGATCACCAGATGGCCGAAGCTGGTCGAGACCTGGCTCGGAACACTCGGCATGATTCCAGAGAAATAGCATTGTTCTCCTGGCCGCGCTGAGGCGCAACAAGTACCAAGTCAAGTCGGATCGCATCGTGTATTCTTATGGCAACCTAACCCACGCCAGGATGCTCCATGCTTCGTTCCGCGCTTCGCATTTCCGCCCTTGCCGCCACCTTGCTGTCAGCCCAGGTCATTGCCGCCCCTGCGCTCACGCCGTCATCTGCCACGGCCGTCACGCCGGCCCCTGCCAAAAAGCAGCTGGCCCAGATTGCGGCGGCCTTCCACCACGCGCGCGCCACCTATGATCCGCTGCTGTTTGCCACGGCCAATGGCGACAGCCGATACAACGACCAGCTTGGCCTGACCATTTCGCCTGCACGGCGCAATGCCCAGTTCGCGCTGTACCGCAAGATGCAAAAGCAGCTGGCCGCACTGCCGCGCCAGCGCATGGCGCCAAACGACGCGTTGACCTACGATTTGCTGGTCTATGAACTGGGCAGCGTGCTCAAGCTGGCCAGCTTCCCCGATCACTTGCTGCCCTTGAATCATTTCGATCATGTGCCTGGCACTCTGGCCAACTATGCCAGCGGCACCGGCTCGCAGCCCTTGGCCACGGTCAAGCAGCAGCGCGATTACATCAGCCGGTTGAATCAATTGCCCGCGTGGATAGACCAGGCCATCGCCAATATGCGCGAAGGTGTGCGCCAAGGTATCGTGCAACCGAAGCCCATCATCGAAGCGATGCTGCCGCAGTTTAAGCAATTGCAAAGCAAGTCGGCCGAAGAAAGCATCTACTACTCGCCGGCAAAGAATCTGCCCGTGTCGTTCTCTGAAGCCGACCGCAAGTCGCTCACCGGCGCTTACCGCGCTGCCGCCACCAAACTGATGCCCGCGCTCGACCGCCTGGCTGTCTACCTTGAAAAAGAATATCTGCCAGCCGGGCGCACCAGCAGCGGCTGGGCCGCTTTGCCGAACGGCGCTGCGTGGTATCAGGCCCAGGTCGATGACCGCACCACTCTGTCGCTGACGCCGGACCAGATTCACGAGACAGGCTTGCGCGAGGTGGCGCGCATCCAGCAGCAATGGGTGGCACTGGGTCCCAAACTCGGGTACGACGGCCCGGCCAAGGCCTTGCCGCAATGGGTCACCGCGCAAGCGAAGTTCAAGTCCTTCAAGACCGAAAAGGAAGTGCTGGACGCATACCTGGCCATTGACGCCAAGGTCAAGACCAAGCTGCCCGACATGTTCACGCTGCTGCCCAAAGCGCAAATCGAACTGCAGCTGGAGCCGGAACTGACACGCGCCACCGCGTCGGACCATTACACGCCGCCCGCGGCAGACGGTTCACACCCTGGCGTGTTCTGGGCAGTGGTAAATGACCCGAAAGACTACAGCCGTACCGGCATGGTGACCCTGTTCCTGCACGAAGGCCAGCCTGGCCACCACCTGCACGCGGCGCTGTTGAAGGAACTGGATTTGCCGGACTTCCGCAAGTTCAATACCGAAAACCCAAACAGCGCCGCCTACACCGAAGGCTGGGCCCTGTATTCGGAAACGCTGGGCACCGAGATGGGCTTGTACAAAGATCCGGAAGCCTATTTCGGCCACCTGAATGCGGAGCTGATGCGCGCCGTGCGGCTGGTGGTGGATACGGGCATTCACGCCAAGGGCTGGACGCGCGAACAAGCCATCAGCTACATGGCCGACGCCTTGGGCTGGAGCGAAGCGCGCGCCAAGAACCAGATCGAACGCTACATGGTGTGGCCAGCGCAAGCACTGGCTTACAAAACCGGCTCGCTGAAAATTCTGGAATTGCGCGAGCGCGCACGCAAGGCGCTGGGCGACAAATTCTCGCTGCCTAAATTCCATGCGGTGGTGATTGGCGACGGCACGCTGCCCTTGTCGATCCTGGAAGCGCGCGTCGATCAGTGGATTGCCAGCGCCAGGTAAGGCACCGGCGTTGCAAGGCGAGCGCGGGCGCGCTCGCCGCAGTCAATTACAGTTTGCTGTTCATGCAGCCAGCACTGGCGCATTCGCGAATGCGGTCTTGTAAAAAGCGCGAACGGTCGATGGTGGTCTTGTTGGCGCAGTCCAGATCAACCCAGAACGCGGTCGGCTCGAGCTTGGAGCAGCTGTTATTGCGCGATTTGATCCAGGCCAGCTGGCCGGTCTTGAGCGCCTTCTTGCCGTCGGCATCGAGCTTGGACGCCAGCGCCTTGTAATTCTCGTTGAGTTCCTTGTCGGCTTCCTGCCATACCTTGTTCAGGCAATACAGGCCGTCAAAATCGTTCTTCGGTTTGTCGCATGCCGAATTGGCAAATGCGGAACCGGATACGCACAGCAGTACTGCAATGAGGAGCTTTTTCATTTGTGGTTCTTCGCTGGTTAAAAATCGATGGGACTACTTGCGCAGGACGACCGTCCCGGCAATGAAATCGTGTATTGCGCGGCGCTTGCGGTTTGCGATGATGCTGATCAGGCCTGCAAGCGCCCATAGTTGTGTCAACGCTGCCAGTCCTTTGAACCAGCCTGGCGCGTTCGCCACCAATTCCTGCCCGCGCTGCAAGTAGCTCAGCGTTGTGTAGACCTCATTGGGCACCTTCATGGCGATCATCGCCGTCAGCAGGCCCGTACTTAGCGCAATCAAGAACAGCACTGCATAGCGCAGCATGGTCGCCTGCAGGGTCACGCGCGATCCGTCCTGCATGGCAATGCGCAAGCCAAGCACCAGCTTGCCCGGCGATCCCCCAAAGCGGTACACCATGTACACGTGAATGAACAGACCAAAGCAGACGCCAGGAATGAAGACGTAAAGCGGATACAGGTGGGTGCTGCCACCTACCAGGTAATCGAGCGCCACCAATGGTACTGCAATCAAAAAATCGATCAGATAAGCGCCAACGCGCTGCCAGAAACCGGAGTAGCGCAAGGCGCCCGCTTCGTCCGGCTGGCTGCCAGCGCCCGATGACGGGGCGGCGTAAGGATTCTGGTTCATCAGCGCGTTCCTGAAATTGATGTGAGTTTGTTTTTATCGGACACGCACAACAATCGTGCCTGCCTGATAGTCGTACAGCGTGCGGCGCCGTTGATTGGCCAGCAGGGTAATCGCACAAGCGAGCATCCACAACATCACGGCGTAGCTGGGATAGTCGCTCCACCAGGGCGCGTACGTCTCCAGCGCTTCGATACGCGCCGTGTGATCGAGCGCGAGATAGCTGTCATCGGGCATGGCAAACGCGGTCAGAATATCGCTCGCGCTGATCGCCAGTTCGAGCATCAGATAGACCGAGAAGCGCAGCACGCTCGCCTTCCAGGTAACCGCGCTCCCATCCAACATGACGATCCGCATGCCCAGCAACAGTTTGCCCGGCGAACCACCGTAGGTGCGTACCATCACGATGGACAGAAAGATCGTTGCCAGGTAATACGGCAGCAACATGTACAGGTCGGACCAGCGCGTATGCGACGCGAGGTAGAGGTCCAGCGCCACCAGCGGCAGCACGATGGCAAAGTCGATCAGGCTGGCGGCAAGGCGTTGGCCAGCGCTGGCAATAACCTGCCCGCCGTTGTCGCGAATATCCTGTTCGGCGCGGGTAAAGCCCCCGACCGCAGACTGCGGTGGGGCATATGGATCAGTTGGCATGGCCGGTACGGATGAGCGTCAGCGCGTACTGACCACGACGGTGCCGGCCTGGAAATCGTAGAGCGTGCGGTGCTGTTTATTCGTGAGCATCGAAATGAAGCAAGCAACGAGCCACAAAAACGTCAGGCCTGTCACCAGCATCACCCACCACGGTGTCTGCGCCTGCAGCGCCATGCTGCGGCTCAGGTAGTCCAGCGACATATAGTCATTGGCCACATTGAGTCTAGCGATCACTTGTCCGGTACACATGACTGCGCCAAGGGCGCCGTAGACGGAATAGCGCAACAAGCTGGCCTTCCACGTCGCCGCGGTGCGGTCCAGCATCACGACGCGCAAGCCCAAGATCAGCTTGCCAGGCGTTCCGCCGAACACGCGCACCATGCCAACAAAAATCAGCAGGACGATCACTTGATACAAGACCATGCACACGACATCGAGCGTATTGCTGATGTTGTTCAATAAGGCTTGCAAGCCCAACAGCGGGAGCCAGACGACAAATTCGAGAAAAGCGGCGCCAATGCGCTGGCCAACTGTGGCGACGGGGAACAGGCCGGTTTCCTTGGCAGCCTTTTGGGCAGGCGTGGGACCGTTGATGGAAGACTGGGGTGGTGCGTAGATGTCTGACATGCAGAGCTCCTTGGTCGCAAAATAATTTCTGTAGATTAATTATAATTTGAGCAAGGTGTTCAGGGGAAGCTTATTTTTGCGGCGTGACTCCGGGACGCAACGGGGTACTTGCTTGCGCGCCCACCACGGTATTCCACTGGCGCACGCGATAAGCCGTGACCAATCCATGCACGACGTACGGATCGGCCTTGGCAAAACGCGCCGGGATCTCGGGCGAGTCGCATTCAAACAACAGCACCGCCATGTCGGACGGTTCGGCCAGCGCGCCGGCAATGACGATCTCGCCGCGTTCCTGCGCCTGCCAGGCCAAGGCCAGGTGTTCGTCGCGGAACTCCCCGCGCCGCGCCAGGTAGTCCGGCGCCAGGTCGTACATGAGCAGATAATGCATGCAAACTCCTACAGGAAGCGGTCCAGGATGCGGCGCGTATTTTTGTCGATGGTGTACATGTCGCGCACCAGAAAATTGATGCCATGATTGTCGGCCACCAGCAGCGAGGTGGCGCCAATGCGGCGAATGTCTTCCTCGCCCTTGAGCGTGAATTCGGTGTCGCCGCGGTCGGTCTGCACGTACCAGGTACACGGCGTGGCGAAACTGGAAACGTCTTTTACCGACAAAATCTCGGGCATGAATTCGCGTCCCTCCAGCTCGTCCTGAACCAGCTCGCGGATATCAAGGGGCAGGCCGGCGATGTCGTCAATCCAGCCCACTTCCTTGCCGTCGCCCAGCACCAGCGAGATGCCCTGATCCGGCGCCTGAATGGGAAATGCGCGCACCGGCGACACCCCGACATGGACCTCGCCATCTTCTGCCGTCAGCACCAGACGCCCGAAGCTGTCGCGGCTCAGTTGAAAATTCGTGATACCCATCTTATTCACCATCCTTGTCGTCCATGTCCGTATCCACATTGCGCGCCTGCGCTTCGTAGAGGCGGAAATAGGCGCCTTCGCGCGCCATCAGTTCATCGTGGCTGCCCTCTTCCATTACCACGCCGCGGTCCAGCACCACCAGGCGGTCGGCCCGGTGCAGTGTCGACAGGCGGTGCGCGATGGCGATGGTGGTGCGGCCCTGGACCAGATTGTCGAGCGCCTTCTGGATTTCTTTTTCAGTCTCGGAGTCGACCGAGGAGGTAGCTTCGTCCATGATCAGGATGCGTGGGTCGATCAGCAGCGCGCGGGCAATCGAAATGCGCTGGCGTTCGCCGCCCGACAGGCCCTGGCCGCGTTCGCCCACCATCGAGTCGTACCCTTGGGGCAGGCGCAAGATGAATTCGTGGGCGTGCGCGGCGCGCGCCGACGCGATGATCTCTTCGCGCGATGCATTCGGTTTGCCATAGGCGATGTTCTCGGCGATGGTGCCAAAGAACAGGAAAGGCTCCTGCAGCACCAGGCCGATATTGCGCCGGTAGTCCGATACGGCAAACGAGCGGATGTCCACGCCATCGAGCAGAATCGCGCCCTCCGACACATCGTAAAAGCGACAAATCAGATTGACCAGCGTGCTCTTGCCGGAACCGCTGTGGCCCACCAGGCCGACGAATTCGCCCGCCTTGATATTGAGGTTGATGCCGCGGTTGACGGCCCGGTTCCCGTAGCGGAAGCCCACTTCACGCAGGTCGATGCGGCCTTCAATCTTGTCCAGCTTGACCGGATTGACCGGCTCCGGCACGCTGGAAACGTGGTCCAGAATGTCGAAAATGCGCTTGGCCGCCGACGCTGATTTCTGCGTGACCGACACGATCCGGCTCATGGAATCGAGCCTGCCGTAGAAGCGGCTGCTGTAAGTGATGAACAAGGTCAGCACGCCGACCGTGATCTCGCCCTTGGACACTTGCCAGATCCCGAAGACCCACACCACCAGCAAACCAAGTTCGGTCAGGAACGACACCGTTGGCGAGAACAGCGACCAGACGCGATTGAGTTTGTCGTTGACGGCCAGATTGTGGCGGTTCGCTTCGCGGAAGCGCGTCGCTTCGCGCTTTTCCTGGGCAAAGGCTTTCACCACGCGGATGCCGGGAATGGTATCGGCCAGCACGTTGGTCACCTCGCCCCACACGCGGTCGATCTTTTCAAAGCCGGTACGCAGGCGGTCGCGCACGATGTGGATCATCCAGGCGATGAATGGCAGCGGTACCAGCGTGATCACGGCCAGCATGGGATTGATCGAGCACAGGATCACGCCCGTCATGATGATCATCAAAACGTCGGAGGCAAAGTCCAGCAGGTGCAGCGACAGAAACACGCAGATCCGGTCGGAGCCGCTGCCAATACGCGACATCAGGTCGCCCGTGCGTTTGCCGCCAAAAAATTCCAGCGACAGTTTCATCAAGTGTTCATACGTGGCCGAGCGCAGATCGGCGCCCATGCGTTCGGACACCAGCGCCAGCACATAGGTCTTGCCCCAGCCCAGCGCCCAGGCCAGCACGGCCGAACCGAACAAGCCGCTCATGTACAGCCACACCAGCTTTTGATCCACCGGCGCGCCGTTCTGGAACGGAATGAGCACGTTGTCCATCAGCGGCATGGTCAGGTAAGGCGGAATCATGTGCGCGGCAGTGGACGCCAGCATCAGGAAGAAGCCCAGCCCCAGCTGGCCGCTGTACGGCTTGGCAAAACGCCACAGGCGGAACAGGGTCCATGTGGAAGGCGGTGTGTACAGCACCTTGGTACAGATCGGGCACTCGTCCTGATCCGGCTCCAGCGGCGCCTTGCAGCTTGGGCAGACATTTTGTTCGGCCACGTGCACCGGCAGGCCGGACAAATGGCTTTCCAGCTGATCGCGGAAGGCGTCCAGCACGCGAATGGCGTGCAGATTCTGGCCCAGCGTGAAGCGCCAGGCCGCCAGGCGGCCCTGTTCGTCCACCAGTTCCAGGTGGCCGACCC
The DNA here is from genome assembly GCF_900129765.1 of Massilia sp. CF038. Taxonomy (GTDB): domain Bacteria; phylum Pseudomonadota; class Gammaproteobacteria; order Burkholderiales; family Burkholderiaceae_D; genus Telluria_A. The sequence continues at coordinate 779,442 of NZ_FQWU01000001.1, read as the reverse complement.
CGGCGTGATCATGGTGGCGCAGCGCCAGACCAGGCCGGTAGCTGTACTGCTTCCACTCTTTATCGTCCGGTGCGCGGGCGATCAGGCGGCGATTGGTGACCACCACCATGCCCTTGCGGAAACGTAAACGCGCATCGAGGTCAACCTCCACGCCACTTAAAACGTTTTCCCCTGACGCAAGTTCTTTCTCAACCTCGACTTGCCACTGGCCAGGGAGGGTAATTGGTACAGTGGCAGTGCCAGTTTGAGAAATTAGTTGATTAGATGTCATCGTGTGGGAAAAGTGAGCCGCTGCCTGGAAGGATCTTTCAGGAATCGAGACTGGCAGAAATCGGTTTGGCGCGGTAAGCTTCGGAAGGGCAAGTATACAACATGATGGGCTCCAAATTGGCCTCACCAGGAACGCCCAGCGTCAACAACGCCAGGCCCTGTTATCAAGAAATCATTAAATGACTAAGAAGAAAGCAATCGAGTTCCTCCGCGTGAACCATCTGCGCGGTCCAAACATCTGGACCTACCGCCCCGTCATTGAAGCGTGGCTGGACATCGGCGCGCTGGAAGACTTCCCCTCGAACAAACTGCCCGGCCTGTACGAACGGCTGGTGGCCTGGCTGCCCGGCCTGATCGAACACCGCTGCGGCGTGGGCGAGCGCGGCGGCTTTCTGGAGCGCCTGAAAGAAGGCACCTGGTCCGGTCACATTCTGGAACACGTGGCACTCGAACTGCAAAACCTGGCTGGCATGCGCACGGGCTTCGGCAAAACCCGCTCCACCGGCGAAATCGGCGTCTACAAGATGGCCTTCCGCACGCGCCAGGAGCAAGTCGGCCTGGCCGCACTGCACACTGGTCGCGATCTGCTGATGGCCGCCATTGACGATACCCCCTTCGACCTGACGGCCGCTGTCGCCGCGCTCAAGGACATCGTTGACGACCACTGCCTCGGCCCATCGACTGCCCACATCGTGGAAGCGGCGACCGAACGGCGCATTCCCCATCTTCGTCTGACCGATGGCAACCTGGTCCAACTGGGCCACGGTGCCGCGCAGCGCCGCATCTGGACCGCCGAAACCGACCGCACCAGCGCGATTGCCGAAAGCATCGCCAGCGACAAAGACCTGACCAAGACCCTGCTCGAATCGTGCGGCGTGCCGGTGCCGGAAGGCGCGCTGGTACGCAGCGCCGCCGAAGCCTGGGAAGAAGCGCAAGACATCGGCCTGCCCGTGGTCGTCAAGCCCTACGACGGCAATCACGGCCGCGGCGTGTCGCTGAACCTGATGACCCAGGAAGACGTGGAAGCGGCTTACCACCTGGCCAGCCGCAAGGGCGACAGCGAAAGCGTGATCGTCGAACGCTACATCACCGGTGACGAACACCGCCTGCTGGTGGTTGGCACCCAGGTGGTCGCAGCCGCCAAGGGCGAAGCCTTGTGGGTCACCGGCGACGGCAGCGCCAACATCACCGCCCTGGTCGACAGCCAGATCAACACCGATCCGCGCCGCGGCACCGATGAGAATTCGCCGCTGAATGCCCTGTCGCCGGAAAACGGCGCCGAGATCATCCTGGAACTGAAACGCCAGGGCATGACCGCGGCCTCGGTGCCGCTGGCGGGCCAGAAAGTGCTGATTCAGCCGAACGGCAACGTCGCCTTCGACGTCACCGACAAGGTCCATCCATCGATTGCGCATGCCGCTGCACTGGCTGCGCGCATTGTCGGCCTGGACATTGCCGGTGTCGACCTGGTGTGCGAAGACATCAGCCGTCCGCTCGATGAACAGCGCGGCGCCATCATCGAAGTCAACGCCAGCCCGGGCTTGCTGTCGCACCTCAAGCCTGCTGACGGCGAGCCGCGTCCGATTGGCGCCGCCATCGTCGGCCACCTGTTTGGCCAGGCTGAAAATGGCCGCATCCCCATCGTGGGCATCACTGGTTCGCAAGGCACCAGCTTGATCGCGCGCCTGGTTGGCTGCCTGGTGCACCTGACCGGCAAGCACACCGGCGTGGTCAGCACCGAGGGGCTGTACCTGGACCAGCGTCTGGTCACGCCAGGCAATGCCGCCACCTGGGACGCGGGCCAGCGCCTGCTGATCAACCGCACCGTGCAAGCGGCCGTATTCGAGAGCAATGCGCGCATGATCCTCACCGACGGCCTGGCTTACGACAAGTGCAACGTGGGCGTGGTCACCGACATGGACGGTCATGAAGTGCTGGGCGAGTTCTACATCAACGATGTGGACGGCATGGCCAACGTGATCCGCACCCAGGTCGACGTGATTCTGCCGGACGGCGTGGCCGTGCTGAACGCCGCCATTCCAGCGGTGGCCGAGCTGGCTGACCTGTGCGACGACGAAGTTATTTTCTACGGCGCCGATCCCGAACTGGCTGTCATCCAGGCGCACCGCGCCGCCGGCAAACGCGCGGTGATTCTGCGCGACGGCAAAGTGGTGCTGGCCGAAGGCAGCAGCGAGACCGTGATCCTCAGCCTGACCGCGTTGAAACCCGGTGCGGCCGAGCATCCACAAAGCGTGCTGGCGGCCGTTGCCGCCACGGTGGCGCTGGGTGTGCCGGCGGACTTGATCGGCGCCGGTCTGCGCACCTTCGATCCGCTGCCGAAAAAAACGAATCACTGATTAACAGCGCCCGGCCGCAGGTGCCGGGCAGCGGGTCAGCTCGCAGCAGTGCGATGCGCCCAACCCTCATAGGATGAACCGGTTTATGGAAGTATCTCGCGTACGGGCCTTGCGTGGTCCCAACCTCTGGAGCCACCACACCTCGATCGAGGCGATCGTGTCGCTGACGCCGCAAGAAGAATGCGTCGGCAACATGCCTGGCTTCGAAGCGCGTCTGCGCACCCGCTTCCCCGACATGAGCCCGTTCCAGCCAACCGGCCACGATGACACCATCCCAATGGCGCACGTGCTCGAGCTGGCGGCTCTGGGTTTGCAGGCGCAAGCCGGCTGCCCTGTCACCTTCAGCCGCAGCACCGCCACGGTCGACACCGGCATCCACCAGGTGGTGGTCGAGTATTCGGAAGAAGAAGTCGGGCGCCGCGCGATGGAGATCGCGGTCGCGCTGATCAAATCAGCCGAAGACGACACCCCGTTCGACCTGGCCGCGGCGTTGCATGAACTGCGCGAACTCGATGAAGACGTGCGCCTCGGCCCATCCACAGGCGCCATCGTGCAGGCTGCCGTGGCACGCAACATCCCGTTCCGCCGCCTGACTCAGGGCAGCCTGGTCGCCTTTGGCTGGGGCTCGCGCCAGCGCAAGATCCAGGCCGCCGAAATCGACAGCACCGGCGCCATTGCCGAAGCCATCGCCCAGGACAAGGAACTGACCAAAAAACTGCTGCACGCAGCCGGCGTGCCGGTGCCGATGGGCCGCGTAGTCAGCGACCCGGATGACGCCTGGGCCACTGCGCTTGAAATCGGCCTGCCAGTCGTGATCAAACCAAAGGATGGCAACCAGGGCAAGGGCGTGACCGTCAACGTCACCACCCGCGAGCAGCTCGATGCCGGCTACGCCGCCGCCTCGGAATTCCGCGACGATATTCTGGTGGAGCGCTACCTGCCCGGTAACGACTTCCGCCTGCTCGTGATTGGCAACAAGCTGATCGCGGCAGCGCGGCGCGACCCGCCTATCGTGGTGGGCGATGGCGTGCAAACCGTGCGCCAGCTGGTCGACCAGGTCAACCTGGACCCACGCCGTGGCAATGGCCACGCCACCTCGCTGACCAAGATCCGCTTTGACGATATCGCCCTCGCCTCGCTGGCCAAGCAAGGCTTCGTGGCTGAATCGGTGCCGCCAAAAGGCGCGCGCGTCATCCTGCGCAATAACGCCAACCTGTCCACCGGTGGCGCTGCCACCGACGTGACCGACGACGTGCACCCGGAAGTGGCCGCGCGCGCCATTGCCGCCGCCCACATGGTCGGCCTGGATATCTGCGGCGTCGACCTGGTGTGCGACAGCGTGCTCAAACCAATTGAAGAACAAAACGGCGGCATCGTCGAAGTCAATGCCGCACCGGGCTTGCGCATGCACCTGTCGCCATCGTTCGGCAAGGGCCGCGCGGTGGGCGAAGCGATTGTCTCGTCGATGTTTGCCGACGGCGACGATGGCCGCATTCCCGTGGTGGCCGTGACCGGCACCAACGGCAAGACCACCACCGTGCGCCTGATTGCCCACCTGCTGACCGCTGGCGGCATGCGTACCGGGATGACCAATACCGACGGCGTCTACATCGAAGGCCGCCGCATCGACAGCGGCGACTGCAGCGGTCCGCGCAGTGCGCGCAACGTGCTGCTGCACCCCGACGTCGATGCCGCCGTGTTTGAAACCGCGCGTGGCGGCATGCTGCGCGAAGGCCTGGCCTTCGACCGCTGCCAGGTCGCCGTGGTGACCAACATCGGTTCGGGCGACCATCTGGGCCTGAACTACATCACCACGCTGGAAGACCTGGCGGTACTCAAGCGCGTGATCGTGCAAAACGTCGCCGATGGCGGTGTTGCCGTGCTCAATGCAGCTGACCCGATCGTTGCGGCCATGGCGCACAACTGCCGTGGCAGCGTGACCTACTTCGCGGCTGACCCGGAGCACCCGATCATGTCGACCCACCGCGCACAAGGTCAGCGCGTGGTCTACGTGGCTGACGGCATGCTGATTGCGGCCCAGGGCAAGGTGGAACACAAGGTCGCCCTGAGCGAAGTGCCCATTACCCGCGACGGCACCATCGGCTTCCAGGTCGAAAACGTCATGGCATCGGTGGCTGCTGCCTGGGGCGTCGGCATGCCGTGGGAGCGCATCTGCGCGGGCCTGAAATCGTTCGCCAACGAAAGCGACAACGCGCCTGGCCGCTTCAATGTATTCAACTACAAGGGCGCGACCGTGATTGCCGACTACGGTCACAATCCGGACGCGATTCTGGCTTTGGTCAGCGCAGTGGAAAGCATGCCGGCCAAGCGCCGCTCGGTAGTGATCAGTGGCGCCGGCGACCGCCGTGACGTGGACATCCGCCAGCAGACCGAAATTCTGGGCGCCTCGTTCGACGACGTGCTGCTGTACCAGGACCAGTGCCAGCGCGGCCGCGCCGACGGCGAGGTGGTGCGTCTGCTGCGCGAAGGCTTGAGCGGCGCCAAGCGCACCACGCACGTGGACGAAATTAATGGCGAATTCATCGCCATCGATACCGCTCTGGCGCGCCTGTCCCCGGGCGACCTGTGCCTGATCTTGATCGACCAGGTTGAAGAAGCGCTGGCCCACATCGCCAAGCGCATCGCCGAAGCAGCTTAAACGCCACATCGCCCTCGCGAAGGCGGGGGCCCATACCATGTTACCGAATTCGGTAAGGTGGTATGGGCCCCCGCCTTCGCGAGGGCGATGTGTTCTGGCTAACAAGTGGCGCGCCTGCGCACGATTGACGCCCCGCTAGCCGGTGCCGGCAATTGGTGCTACCTTCGTCGTTCGGAGGCAGCATGAACAGCATCTCCCCTTCCCCGCCATTTACTGCCGAGCCGCTCGACTACGAACGCGACTTTGCACAATGGCTCGCCTGGCAAACTGAATTTTTGCGCGCCAAAGATTTCGAACAGCTCGATCTTGCTCATCTGATCGAGGAGTTTGCGGCGCTGCAGCCGCTGTTCGCCGCGCCGCGGCAGAAACAGGCCTGGCACCTTACACGTTCCCGAAACATTGTCCGTATCCAGTCGACGCCTTGCTCGATATCGACTTCATCCCCTGAGGCAATATGAACCAGATCGCCGTCCCCATGCCACAAGCTGCAATCACCAGCGAATACGACCATGATTTTTCGCAGTGGTTAGAGCGACAGGCCGAACTCCTGCGTGCGAAAGATTTCGAACGACTTGATCTAAGCAATCTCGTCGAGGAAATCGAAGACATGGGCAAGAGCATCAAGCACGAGTTGGCGTCACGACTCGAAGTCCTGATCGTGCATCTGCTCAAATGCGAATTCCAGCCAGACCACAAATCATCCAGCTGGACCGGATCCATCGGCGAACAGCGCTCACAAATCGTGCGAAAACTGAAGCAAAGTCCCAGCCTGAAGCGGATGGTCATGGAGTACGCGAATGACTGCTATTCCTCAGCCGTGATCCGCGCGGCGAATGACACTGGTCTGCCAGAGCACGCATTCCCGCCGCGTTTGCATTACTCCCAAGATCAGCTGCTGGATTTGCGTTACATTCCTTAATCCAGGCGCACTCCCATCGTCCTCGCGAAGACGCTGGCGCATGTTGGTTTATGCGAGCGTTAGTTTGCCTAGGGCACAATCGCTCCCTGGCCGGACAACAAGCGCAACGCCTTCGACAGGGTGATGCCCACATTCGAAAGAACGGCATGCCACCACATCGCCCTCGCGAAGGCGGGGGCCCATGCCACCTTACCGAATTCGGAGGCATGATATAGGCCCCCGCCTTCGCGAGGGCGATGTGCTTAGGCTAACGTCAGTTTGCCCAGCCCCGCCTCCGACACCACCTCGATATACCCATATCCCAGCACAATCGCACCCTGATCGGACAACAAGCGCAACTCCTTCGACAAGGTCTGGCGCGAAATCCCCAGCATCATCGCCAACCCTTCCTGCGACACCGGCACGCGTGGCCGCTTCAAGGGTGACAGGGTAATGTCGCCGCGCGCGAGCAGCAACAGGCGGCGTGCGATGCGCGCCCTGGTCGAGCGCAGCGTCGCATCTTCCACAATCCCGTACAGCAAACGAATACGGCCCGCCATCAGCTGCGCCACGGCACGCGCAAACACGGCGCGTTCCATCAGCAGGTCAAAGGCGGCGCGCTGCAGCACCAGCACTTCGACCTGGCCGACGGCAGTGGCATCGTGCGTGCGCGGCTGATCGTCAATCAGTGAAATTTCGCCGAACCAGATGCCTTGCTCCAGCACTGCCAGAATCGCCTCGCGTCCATCTTCACGCAAGGACGACATCTTGAGCGTGCCGCTCACCAGCCCATACAACCCGGACGGCGCATCGCCCTGGCGAAACAGCATTTCGCCCGGCCGCAGACGTACCAGCTCGGCGCCGGCAATCATCTGCTCGCGCACGTCCAGCGGCAAGGCGCCAAACCAGCCATTGCGCGACAGGCCATCAAGCAGCGCATCCGTGTCAACCATGTTATTCCACCAATTGTAAAGAACTTGACAGTTCAAAGTGTAGACCCGCGTTACTGTCTACCGCAACCACTACAAGGAGACAGCAATGGACTTTCCCTCGCTCAAAGGCGTCGTCAGCGCCGAAGAATGGCAAACCCGCGTCGATCTGGCCGCCTGCTACCGGCTCGTTGCCCTGCACGGCTGGAGCGACCTGGTGTTCACCCACATCAGCGCCCGCATCCCCGGCCCGGAGCATCATTTCCTGATCAACCCATACGGACTGATGTTCGATGAAATCACCGCCTCCTCGCTGGTCAAGGTGGACCAGCAGTGCAACAAGTTGATCGACTCGCCGTTTCCGGTCAACCCAGCCGGCTTCGTCATTCACAGCGCCGTGCACGAAGCGCGCGACGACGTTCAATGCGTGCTGCACACCCACACCCGGGCCGGCGTCGCCGTCAGTGCGCAACGGTGCGGGATTCTGCCCATTTCGCAGCAATCGACCTTCATCCTCGCTTCGCTCGCCTACCACGACTACGAGGGCGTCGCCTTCCGCGACGACGAGAAGCCGCGCCTGCAGGCCGACCTGGGCCGCGCCACCTTCCTGGTGCTGCGCAACCACGGTTTGCTGGTGGCGCAAAAAAGCATCCCGGACACCTTCCTAGCGATGTATACGTTTGAATCAGCGTGCCAGATTCAGCTGGCGGCCCAGGCCGGCGGCGAGCTGGTGCAGGTGGACCCGCGCATCGTCAAAGGGGTGGGCGAAGCAATGCGGGTGCAAACGGGCGGCCTGGGCGGTGCGTTTGCCTGGCCTGCCCTGATTCGCAAGCTCGACAAAATCGATCCGGGCTACGCCACCTGAGCGCGCGCCGCCGCCATGGCGGCCAGCTTGGTGATGGTGTTGATATTGCGCGCCGTGCCCTCTTGCGCGGCGCGGATGTTGAGCTTGGAGTCGGCCATGCCGTCACCGTAATGGACGTAGATCTCGCGCGTGCCCAGCGCCATTTCTTCGTTTTTCACACCGGTGGCCGTGCCCAGAGCGTCGGCGGCAGGCGCTTCATCGAGAAAAATGGCGACCGTGCGGTTGGGCGCGGCCTCGGGATAAGGATTGTCGCTCACCACGCGCGCCAGCTCGGCTGCCGTGCGCACCAGCACCCGCACCGGCTTGCCTGCATAAGCAAGCAGCGCCTGCTCCAGCGCGGCCTTGACCTTGGCTGCCGATAGCTTGCTGTCAAACACCACATTGCCGCTGGCAATATAGGTTTTGACCGCGGCAAATCCCGCCTGTTCGCACATGGCCGTCAATTCTGCCATCGGTAACTTGCCGGTGCCACCGACGTTGACCGCGCGCAGGAGTGCAATATAGGTCGTCATGATCTCGCTGCAAAAAGAGGAAAGCCAATTGTACCGTTCAGTTGTGCGGCGCGTTCGTGCAATCTGGCTAAAAATACACGGGAACAGCATTTCCCGGAGAACCCATGCGTATCGCCACATTCAATGTCAATGGCATCAGCAGCCGCCTGCCAGCCCTGCTCGAATGGCTGGAAGAAAAACAACCCGATGTCGCCTGCTTGCAGGAGCTGAAAGCACCCCAGGAAAAATTTCCGGAAGATGCCATCAAAGCCGCTGGCTACCAGGCTATCTGGCACGGCCAGAAAAGCTGGAACGGGGTCGCGATTCTGACGCGCGGCGCCGCGCCCATCGAAGTGGGCCGTGGCTTGCCGGGCGATGAAGACGATCTGCAGAGCCGCTATCTGGAAGCGGCGATTGACGGTTTGCTGATCTGCTGCCTGTATCTGCCCAATGGCAACCCTGCGCCCGGTCCCAAGTTCGACTACAAACTGGCCTGGTTCGAACGCCTGATCGTGCATGCGGCCAAACTGATCGACAGCGGCGCTCCAGTGGTCCTGTGCGGCGACTTCAACGTCATGCCCACCGAGCTCGACGTCTACAAGCCGGAGCGCTGGGTCGACGATGCCCTGTTCCGTCCTGAAACCCGCGCTGCCTTTCAGCGCCTGATGGCACAGGGCTGGTGCGACGCCCTTCGCACCATGCACCCGGGCGAGAAGATCTACACGTTCTGGGATTATTTCCGCAATGCCTATGGGCGCGATGCCGGCCTGCGCATCGACCATCTGCTGCTCAGCCCTGCGCTGGCGCCCACGCTCAAGGCGGCGGGTGTCGACCGCGATGTGCGCGGCCGCGAAAAGCCGAGCGACCATGCCCCAACCTGGATCGAACTCGATCTGGGCCGAACCGGCTGACGGTGTTGCAGTAGCGTCGCCGGGACGCGGTTTTCGTTGACGCGGGCGCGGGTGCACCGGATACTCGGTATTGCGTGCATGCAATGCATCGGAATGCTGTTTCCCAAAGGGGGCCACCATCACATTGCGCCTGACTTCGTACCTGCGAGCCGTCCTGGTCGGCCTTGCCTTGCATCTGGGCGGGCACAACGCCGCCCTGGCCGCTGAGGCGCCGGGTGCCTACAGCTTCCGCAGTTATGGCCCCGAGCAAGGCTTGCGCAATCAAGCCGTGACCGGCCTGGCCCAGGATCGCGACGGCTTCCTGTTCGTCGCCACCGAAGATGGCCTGTTCCGCTACGACGGTAACCGATTCCAGCGCTTTGGCATCAGCCACGGCTTGCTGAGCGACAGCGTGGTGGCCATGTACCGTGAGCCGGGCGGACGCTTGTGGATTATCAGCGGCAAAGGGGCCCTGGCCTGGTCGGGCCTGGCGCCCGATCCGGGATTGACCGGTCCGCTGCTGCCGGATGCGCGCATCGACGCCATGGCCGCGAGTGCTACCGGCCACTTGCTGATCGGCACCGCCGATGGCGTGTATGAAGGCACGGCAGCGCGCCTGGCCCTGGTACCCGGCTTGCCGCGCGGGGAGATCGGCGCCGTCTGGATTGGCACGGACGGCAACTATGCACTGGTGGCGGCGCAAGGCAAGCTGTACCAGCGTCAGGGCAGCGGTCCGTGGCAGGTACGCGCCCTGCCCGGCGGCTATCGCAACGAATCGATCCACAGTGTGCTGAAGGACAGCCAAGGGCGCATCTGGATCCGTGGCCGCCGCGTGCTGCTGCGGCTGGCAGCGTTTGACGGTGCCGAACTCGATCTGAGCGCGCGCCTGCCAGGCGCTGCCGTCACCACGGGCCAGTTGCTGGCCGATGCACAAGGCGGTATCTGGGCCCCCAGCAATCTGGGCTTGGCGCGCTTTGACGATCAGGGCGTGCGCATCATTGACGAGCAACACGGCTTGCCCGGTCAATTCGTGAATCTCATGCTGATCGACCGTGAAGGCAATCTGTGGATTGCCTCGGAAGGCGTGCACCGCCTGCAAGGCCGGCAGGCATGGACGTCCCATACCCGGCGCCAGAAACTGCCGTCCGATACCGTCTGGAACGTGACCCGCACAAGCGATGGCTTGCTGTGGGCCGGCACCAATCGCGGCCTGGCCTATTTGGGTGAAAAACAATGGGAAGTCTGGCCCGGCACCGAAGAGCGCACCTTGTACGCCTTCGCCCAGGACAAAGCCGGCAACTTCTGGGTCACTGGCAACAATGCCAAGGCAGCAGGCAACACCCTGCTGTTGCGTGCCGCCGGTACCAGCAGTTTCCGCTCGCTTCCCCTGGATGGACTCGATGGACCGAGCACCGTCAATTCAATGGCATTTGGCCCCGATGGTGCGCTGTATCTGGCCACCCAGTCGCATGGCGTGCATCAGGTCAAGGCCGAGGGTACACGCTATGTCACCAGCGCAGTCGCCCTGCCTGGCGGCGATGCAAAGGAGCAAATCAACCTGGCCGTGCGCGCCCCCGACGGGGTGTTGTGGATGTCGGCGATGGGCGGTCTGGCCAGCTTTGACGGGGTCCGCTGGCGCCGCTATGGCACTGGCGACGGTCTGCGCGAAAATCACGTGGAAGCCATGGCATTCGACAGCAGCGGGGAAATGTGGATCGGCTACTGGAATTTGCACGGCCTGAGCCACTTCAAGCCCGGACCTGCCGGTCTGGGCAAAGTCAGCCACGTCGACCAGCCGGCCGATCTGGTGGCCGACAATATTTATTCGCTCGGCTTTGACAGCAACAACGCACTTTGGCTGGGCACCGCGCAAGGCGCCAAGCGCTGGAAAAACGGCCAGCTCGATCAATTCGGCCGGGGCGAAGGTTTGCCCAGCGATGACGCCTCTGCCAATGCCTTCTTTGCCGAGCCCAACGGCGATGTGTGGTTCGGCATGGCCAGCGGTCTGGCGCACTTCCAGGCGGCGGCAGAGCCACCGCCGCCGCCCCTGCCCGTCGCCCGCGTGCTGCGCCTGCAAGACGGCGCCGGCACAACCCTGGCCGGCCCCGCCCCCGAGGTCGACTGGCAAGCGCGTGCCCTCACCTTCCATTTCGCCACGCTCAGTTTCATCAATGAAGCGCGCGTGCGCACCCAGGTGCGCCTGGTCGGCTTCGAAGACAATTGGCGCGACACTGAAATCCACGAAGCGCGTTACACAGGGCTACCGCCGGGCAATTATCGCTTTGAAGTACGCGCCTCAGCCGGGGGCGGCCAGTGGGGGCCGGCTGCCGCACGCGCAGTGCGCATCGCAGCGCCCTGGTGGCGCACGGGATGGGCGCTGGCCTTGATGGCGGTGCTCGTTGCGAGCCTGGTGCTGTTGTTTGTGCGCTGGCGTCTGGGGTATCTGCATCGCCGCAACACCGAGCTCGAAGCACTGGTGCATGCGCGTACCGAAGCACTCGAGCATGCCAACGCGGCGCTGCAGGAAGCAAGCATGGTTGATCCGCTCACCGGCTTGAAAAACCGGCGCTTCCTGGGCTTGTCGATGCCCGACGAACTGGCGCGCGTGAGCCGCCAGTACCGCGCGCACGATCGCGAGCGTGCCGGCATCAACAAGTCGCTGCTGTTCTTCATGATCGACATCGACCACTTCAAGCTGGTCAACGACACTTACGGCCATGCCGCTGGCGACTTGCTGCTTCAGCACTGCAGCAACGCGCTGCGTAAGGCGTGCCGCGATGCCGACTTCGTGGTGCGCTGGGGTGGTGAAGAATTCCTGATCGTGGCGCGTAATTCCGACCGCGCCTACGCCGAACTGCTGGCCAATAATCTGCGCAAGGCCATCCGCGAGCTGCGGGTCGATGTGGGCAACGGCGCGACGCTGCAAAAAACCTGCTCGATCGGCTTTGCCGCCTTCCCCGTCATCGAAAGCGCGCCCGATGCGCACCCGTGGGAAGACGTGATCAAAATGGCGGACCAGTGCCTGTACGCGGCCAAACTGTCAGGGCGCGATGCGTGGGTGGGACTGGTCATGGGCGAGCACGCCAGCGATCCCGGCGCACGCATGGGCACGGAACTGGGCGCCGTGGTGGCGGAAGGCCGGGTGCAAGTGGTCAGTTCGCTGCCCGACGGGACGCCCCTGCGCTGGCAGTAGCTTGCTCTGCATTCAATGCTGCTGCCATAATCGTTCACCCAATCAAGATCGAAAGCATTCCATGAGGCTGTTCCCATTGTGCGCACTCGCGCTGCTGATGCATGTACCTGCCTATGCCGCGCCCGTGCCCATGCCCATGCAGGCAGACGAATACGTGGCACCAGCGTTCAGCGCGCCGGCTGCGGCAGCCTTGATCATTTTGCTGCCGGCCCAATCAGGTGGCAGCCAATACGACGCGGCCAATGGGTTTGTGATAGGCCAGCTGCAGGCGCAGCTGGTGGCAGCAGGATATCGGGTCAAGGGACTGGATGCGGCCAACTACGACCTGTTGTGGCAACAAGAGGCGCAGGCTGCCGGCGGTTTGTATGACCCGCTCACCGGCGACTTGCGCACGGAAGCCTATTTCCGCGCCATGAGCGCACTTGCCCAGCGCATCGCCGCTGCGACAGGCGCCGCGCTCGTGATCAAGCCGGCCCTGGTGTTGCGTGATGCGCGCCTGCTCGGCACCACAGCGCAATGGGATGGTCAGCGCAAAATGCCCAAGGCAAAAAATCTGTTCAACGACACCGTGCGCTACGACGGCATCACCACCGCCATCTCTGTCGAGTTCATCGCGATGTCGGGTGAAGGCGAGCTGGCATTCAAGACCTTTGGCGGCGTCACCTTGCCGCATCGCGGTGATATGTGGGACGGCAAGCAGGAAGTGCGCGACGACCTGTTCGCCAACGACAAAGAGATTGCCGAAGGGGTGAGCATTGCGCTGCGCCCCCTGCTAAAGAAATAGAGCCAGCCTGACCATTCCCCTCGGCGGCCTGGTGTACACGCCGCGCGAATTGGCCGCCACACTCACCCGCCTGCATCTGCGCGCGCAGCAGGCCTGACTGTGGTGGGTAGTCAGGCGCCAGCGGCTTGCAAGCGTGTCCGCGCCTCCATCAAGGCAAAGCCGAGCAGGTTCAAGCCTTTCCAGCGGCGCGGATGCTCCGCATGCGGGTCGTCCGCGGCCAGACCGATCCCCCAGATCTTGTCGACAGGACTGGCTTCGACCAGGATGCGGTCTTTGGTCTGCAACAGAAATGCAGCCAACGCTTGGTGTTGCGCAAATTTCGCCACATTGGCGCGCACAACGATTTCCCAGCGCTTTTCCTGCCACAGTGTTTCGTCAAACCGAAGTACACCGCGGCCGGCCGCCTTTGCCTGGGCCGGGCTTCTGGCCGCAAGGACCTGCGCCAGCGCGGCAGCGTCGCCGAACAGGCGCGCCTTTTCAGCCATCATAAAGTGTTCGGCGGTTCGGTAGCTTACGCCGTCGACGTCAAACGGTGCGCCAAACCATTGGCTGAAGCAAGCCTTCGTCACGATCTTCTCATTGGCCGCACTGTGCCCCCAGAACAGCAGGTATTTGGGTCGCCCGCCACGATCCAGATAATCAAGCAGTGAATCGCAAGAGCGAATATCTGAAGCATTCATGTTATTCCATTCTTTAAACTAAGTCCGACGAAGAATATCGCAGCCATTGCAATAAGGCAAACTTATTTTTACAACAGCGTGTTAAGCGCAAAACGATGTGTAGTAATATTACAAGCAGGGTTTTCCCTTCCTGCCAGCGGCGTCACAAAAACGATCTATTAAGGACAGGTCGCCGCTCGCCACATCAATCTCCGAGGAGACACATATGCGTTCCATGCGTAGTATTACTTCACGTCTATGGCTGACTGCGCTCGCCACTACCGTCCTGCTATCAGGCTGTGGCGGCGGCGACACGAGCCAGGCACCCCAGTCCAAAGTACTAGCCGCGACCGCCATCCAATCTGCCGCGCTCGCCCCCGCCACCGTGCGCATGCACTTCCGCCGTGCCCAGCACGACGAAGCCAATTGGGGCGTGTACTCCTGGTGGGGCCCGGTCAACCCGAGCCCGGCCTGGATCACCGGGCGCTTCATGCTGACCAGCAGCGACAGCTTTGGCGGCTACGTCGACATTCCAGTCGATACCAGCAAGGGCAGCATCTGGTTCCTGGTCACCGACGGCGACGGCAACAAGAACTGCAGCAGCGACCAGGGCACCGATTTCGCCGCGAACATCGCCACCCAGGGACAGGAAATCTGGATGCTGGAAGGCGACTGCACGCTCTACAGCGCACCGCCTCCTGTCACCTTCGGCAACCTGGGCGAAGCCAAGGCGCACTGGCTCTCGGCCAGCACCGTCGTGTGGCCGGGCGCACCGGCGGCGGGCAGTAGCTACAAGCTGTATTACGCTGCCAACGGTGGCCTTGGCTCGGCGCCGCAAGGTGTCACCGGTGCCGACGGCAGCATTGACTTGACCGTCAGCGGCGCTCTGCCGGCGGACCTGAAGGCCCGTTTCCCGCACCTGGCCAGCCACGTCGCGCTGACGATGTCGGCGCAGAGCGCAGCAGCGCTGCCGGCAAAGGCGAGCAACCAGTTCGCCATCGCGCAATTCGATGGTGCGGGCAACCTGGTGCAAGTGACCTCGCTGCAAGCAGCAGGCATGCTGGACTCGCTGTTTGCCGCAGCCGCAGCGTCGGCCAGACTGGGCCTGAGCTTTGACCGTGCAGGCGTGCCAACCTTCCGGGTCTGGGCGCCAACGGCAAAATCGGTCGGCCTGAATGTGTACGCCAGCGCCGACAGCGCCATTGCCAGCACGGTGCCAATGACGCGCGACAATGCCAGCGGGGTGTGGTCGTACACGGCGCCAAACGCCGCCTGGACCAACAGCGCTTACTACACCTACAGCGTGAACGTGCTGTCACGCTGGGCCGGCAACGCGATCGTCAGCAATGTCGTCACCGATCCGTATTCGCTTAGCCTCAATGCCAACGGCAAGCGCAGCTTTGTGGCCAATCTCGACAGCGCCGCACTCAAGCCATCGGGCTGGGACGGCCACGCCATTCCTAAGCTCGATCACCCGACCGACATCTCGCTGTATGAACTGCAGGTGCGCGACTTCAGTGCCAGCGACATGACGGTGCCAGCCGGGCATCGCGGTAAATTCATGGCGTTTACGGATCTGGAATCGAACGGCATGCGCCACCTGCGCATGCTGCAAAAGGCAGGCCTGAGCCATATTCATCTGCTGCCCAGCTTCGATATCGCCAGCGTCAATGAAACAGGCTGCACCACCCCGGTCATTCCCAACGTCGCTGGCAACTGGGCCGATCAGCAGGCGGCCGTGGCTGCCGCGGCCGACACGGATTGCTTTAACTGGGGCTACGATCCGGTCCACTACACCGCGCCGGACGGCAGCTTTGCCACCGATGCCAATGACGGCGCAGTGCGCGTGCGCGAATTCCGCTCGATGGTCAAGTCGCTCCATGAACAAGGCTTGCGCGTGGTGATGGACGTGGTCTACAACCACACCAGCGGCTCGCAACAAGGCCCGCTGTCGGTGCTCGACAAGATCGTGCCCACTTATTACTACCGTCTTAACGGTAGTGGCGGCATCACCAACGACAGCTGCTGCGCTGATACCGCTGCCGAAAACGCCATGATGGCCAAGCTGATGATTGACTCGGTCGCCACCTGGGCCAGGGACTACCAGGTCGACAGCTTCCGCTTCGACATCATGGGCATGGCGCCGCTCTCGGTCATCACCCGCCTGAAGGCCGATGTGAGCCAGGCTGCAGGCCGCGACATCTATCTGTATGGCGAAGCCTGGAATTTCGGCGTGGTGGGCAATGACGCGCGCTTTGTGCAGGCACGCCAGGCCAATATGTTCGGCACCGGAATCGGCTCCTTCAACGACCGCCTGCGCGATGCCGTGCGTGGCGGCGGCTGCTGCGACAGCGGTCCTGACCTGATTCGTCAGCAAGGCTTCATCAATGGCGCGTATGTGGATCCGAATGCCCAGTCGACCCAGAACAAGGACGATCTGCTGCGCCTTGGCGATTTGATCAAGGTCGGCCTGTCTGGCACCTTGCGCGACTACCGCTTCACCGACCGCTTTGGCAATCTGCGCAAAAATTCGGAGATCGACTACTTTGGCCAGCAGGCCGGCTTTACAGCCAGCCCGCAAGAGACCATCAACTATGTTGAAGCGCACGACAACCAGACCCTGTTCGATCTGAACGCCTACAAGCTGCCGCAGGGGACCAGCCGCGCCGACCGCCTGCGCGTGCAGAATCTGGGCGCGGCGATCAATATGCTGTCGCAGGGGATCCCGTTCTTCCACGCAGGGCAGGAAATCATGCGCTCCAAATCGATGGACCGCGACAGCTACAACGCCGGCGACTGGTTCAACAAACTCGATTACAGCTACCAGTCGAACAACTTCGGCGTCGGCTTGCCCATGCAGGGCGTCAATGGCAGCAACTGGGAGTTGATGTCGCCGATTCTCGTCAATCCGCTGATCAAACCGGACAGCGCATCGATCGTGGCCGCACGTGACTACTTCGTCGATCTGCTGCAGATCCGCAGCGACACTTCGCTGTTCCGCCTGCGCAGCGCTGCTGATGTGAACCAGCGGGTCAAGTTCCACAATACCGGGCCGCAGCAAGTGGCGGGGGTGATTGCCATGACCATTGACGGTGTCGGCTACCAGCATGCCAAGTACAAGCAGCTGGCCGTGTTCTTCAATGTGGACAAGGAAGCGCGCGATATCACCATCCCGGAGCTGCGCAATCAGATCTTTGCGGTGCATAAGGTGCAGCGCAATTCGAGCAGCGACGCACTGGCCAAGACGGCGACCTACAACCGTGCAAGCGGCACCTTCCGCATCCCGCCGCGTACGACGGTGGTCTTTGTCAGCACCCTGCCCGTGCCGCTCTAACAACATCGTCCTCGCGGAGGTGCCGGCGCATGCGCCGGCCCCATACCATATCGAACAACTTCGGTAACGTGGTATGGGTCCCCGCCTTCGCGAGGACGATGTGTGGGTATGCCGGTTTCGGCGCTGACGCCCCACCCTCGTCAGTGGTAAGCTCTTGTTTTGTTATAAAAAACCAAAGCGAGCCATGAAACAGAACTATATCAACGGCGCCTGGGTCGACGGCGCGACCTCCTCCGCCAACATCAATCCATCGAACACGGCCGACATCATCGACCACTACGCGCAGGCTGACGCACAGCAGGCCGAGATGGCCATTGCCGCCGCCGCTGCCGCCGCGCCAGGCTGGGCCCTGTCGAACATTCAGATGCGCGCCGACGCGCTTGACAAAATCGGCACCGAAATCATCGCCCGCAAAGAAGAACTGGGCACCCTGCTCTCGCGCGAAGAAGGCAAAACGCGTCCCGAGGGCATCGGTGAAGTGGCCCGTGCCGGCGCCATTTTCAAGTTCTTCGCCCAGGAATGCCTGCGCCTGCGCGGCGACAAGCTGCCCTCCGTGCGTCCCAACCTGGATGTGGAAATCACGCGTGAACCGGTCGGCGTGGTCGCCATCATCGCACCGTGGAATTTCCCGATCGCGATCCCTGCCTGGAAGATCGCGCCGGCGCTTGCCTATGGCAACTGCGTTCTGATCAAGCCGGCCGAACTGGTGCCGGGCAGCGCCTGGGCGCTGGCCGAGATCATCAGCCGCGCCGGTTTGCCAAACGGCGTGTTCAACCTGGTGATGGGCCGCGGCAGCGTGGTCGGCCAGGCCTTCCTGAACGACCGGCGCGTGAACGCGATCAGCTTTACCGGTTCGGTCAGCACCGGGCGCATGGTGGCGCAAACCGCCATCGGCCGCATGGCCAAGGTGCAGATCGAAATGGGCGGCAAGAACCCGCTGGTCGTGCTGAACGATGCCGACCTGGCCACCGCCGTCAATTGCGCCGTACAAGGCTCGTACTTCTCCACCGGCCAGCGCTGCACGGCATCGAGCCGCATCATCGTGGAAAAGAATATCTACCCGGCCTTTGTGGCCGCCATGACTGAAAAGCTGGCTGCCCTTAAAATCGGCGATGCCCTGGCCGCGGGCATCGACATTGGCCCTGTGGTTGATCAGAGCCAGCTCGATCAGGACATGGACTACATTCGCATCGGCCGCGACGAAGGCGCCAGGCTGGCCTTCGGCGGCGAGCGCATCACCGGCGCAACCCAGGGCTTCTTCCTGCAGCCTGCCTTGTTCACCGACTGCAGCAATGACATGCGCATCAGCCGCGAAGAAATCTTCGGACCGGTTGCCAGCGTGATCCCGGCCGACAGCTATGAACATGCCCTGGCCCTGGCCAACGACAGCGAGTTCGGGCTGTCGAGCGGCATTGTCACGACCTCCCTCAAGTACGCCACCCACTTCAAACGCCACGCCCAGGCCGGCATGGTGATGGTGAATGTTCCGACCGCGGGGGTCGATTACCACGTCCCGTTTGGCGGCAGCAAAGGGTCGAGCTATGGTTCGCGTGAACAGGGTACCTATGCGGCCGAGTTTTTCACCACCGTAAAAACCGCATATTGCGGCGTGTAAGCTATTTAAAAATCGTCGCACCCGCATTTGGGCGGGTGCGACGTTTGTATTTCTCCGGCTTTAATTGGCAGCGGCCTCGCCATTATCAATAAATAATCGCGCAACAATGCGGATGACGATCATCCCCACTCATTTATTTCTTGAGTGAATTCATTTACCCGATGTGGGTAAAAATCTAAATACAACGACTCGTGTACATTCCATGACTCACTCAACTGTTGAGCTGGATTTTGGCTAATTGCGCGTAAAACATTTTGAAAATCGGCCAAAATTGCTTCAACTGTTGCAACGACGCACATCAAAAAATCGGCCTCTGCGGTGCTCCTGAAAATAATCGTCGTTCAACTTAACTTAAATGCCGACAATAAACCGCGACGCACTTGAAATACCGTAACTGCCGATCACCTACTGACGATTCCTGATAATCACAGAGATTATCGACAGAAAATGTCAGATTCTCTCCATTGCCTCTGCCCTAATATTTCCCTATTAGCAACAGACATCAGAGGCGAATATGAGTGACCTTCTTTTACTGGGCAGAGCGGCTGGCTGCACCGATCAACTCGCTTCTATCTTTCTCAGCGCAGGTTACAAGGTCATTGAAGTGCGCGACGTTCTGTCCTGTTGCCGGCAACTCCAGTCCCACGTGCGCCAGTCCCAGGGCTCGCCGCTGGCGCGCGAGGGTGCGCAAAACAGCGATGACGAACACGGTATTACCATTTTCAATGCCGATGCAATTGCCTCGAATATGGACACCCGCTCGCGCAAGGAGCAATTGCGCCAGTGCATCGTCAATCTTGCGCGCCAGCTGACCCCGGGTTGGCGCTTGAGCATGCGCCACCGGGTGCTGGAAGCACCGAACGGCGCGGCGGCGGCCCTGACCAGCCTGGAATTTGCCTTCATTAAGATTTTCACCATGGTTGAAACGGGCGAAGCGGTCTCGCGCAAGCAGATCGTGCAAGCGTTTGGCGAAGACTATCTGAGCTACGACCAGAACCGGATCGACACCATGGTGCGCCGCCTGCGTCAGAAAATTGACGCCCAGATTGGCGTGCGGCTGCCGCTCAATACGGAGCGGGTACGCGGTTTTTCCTTCGGCGACGTCTTGATCATCGAACCATGACACCCGCTCCCGATCATGCTGAACAGCGCAGCGCCACGGACATCTTGCTGGCCGATCCGATCCTCGGGCAGTGCAGCCGTGCCAGCCTGGCGCGCGCCCTGGCGCATGCCAGCCCGCGCGAGGTGAGTGCGAATACCGTTCTGTACAGTGCGGGCGAAGCTGCCAGCCATTTTTACCTGCTGGTCGATGGCGCCATCACCCTGGTCTCGCCGGGCGGCCGGCGCTGCGCGCTGGTCGGGCCGCGCTTTGGGGAAGAAGCTGCCTCGGACGCGAACGATTATCTGACCGATGCCCTGGCATTGGAACAGAGCACCTTGCTCTGCCTGCCGCGCAGCAGCATGCAGGCGCTGGCAGCGGCCAATCCGGGTTTGCGTACCGATCTGCTGCTCTCGCTGACCAGTCACCTGGCCGGCGAACACCTGATGCCGGCCGAAAAGGCGCCCGATCGCCCTGCCAGCGGTTATCGGCGCCATGCCGCCCTGGGCTGGCTGCTGGTGATCGTGCTGCCGGTCCTGACCATGGCCGGTGGCGAGCACCTGGGCCTGGCGCGCCACATCAGCATGTTTCTTGCCATCTTCGGGGCCACCATGACGATGTGGGTGTGCAATCTGGCCGATGACTACGTGCCAGCGCTGTTTGCCCTGCTCGCCATTTTACTGACCGGACTGGTACCCACCCCGGTGATCCTGTCCGGCTTTGCTTCGGAAGGCTTTTTGATGGCCCTCAGCACGCTGGCCCTGGGCGCCGTGGTGCTCAGTTCCGGTCTGGGCTACCGCTTCATGTTGTGGATGCTTGACCGCTTGCCGAACACCCAGTTCTGGCACAACGTCGGCATGTTCATTACCGGCCTCGTGCTCACTCCCCTGATTCCCACCGCAAACGGCCGCGTGGCGCTGCTGGTACCGCTGTACGCGGACATGGCGGAAAACCTGCGCCTGCAGCGCGGTGAACGGGCCAGCACCCGCCTTGCGCTGACCTGCTTCAGCGGCGCCAGTTTGCTGTCGGCCACCTTTATCACGGCCAAATCGGTCAACTTCGCCGTATTCAACCTGCTGTCACAGGATGGCCAGGGCCGCTTTCAGTGGCTGACCTGGGCCATGGCGGCCAGTGTCAGCGCCCTGGTGCTGCTGGTAATCAACGGGCTGGCGGCGGCCATCTGGTTTCGCAACCGCGAGCGGCGCCACCTGTCAAAAGCCGGACTGCTGGCCCAGCGCAAGCTGCTTGGGCGGATCAATACGCGCGAGTGGGCCGCCATCCTCGGGATTGCCTTCATGGGAGTGGGGATTCTGACCAGCTCGGTACACAAGGTGGAACCGTCGTGGCTGGGCTTTGCGATGCTGTACGCCTTGCTGCTGTGCGGCATGCTCAATCGCAAGGAGTTCAAGGAAAAGGTCGACTGGACATCGCTGCTCTATCTGGCCGGAATTACCGGCATGGTGGCGGCCTTCCGCCATCTGGGACTCGATCAAAGCATGTCGGTGCTGGTGCCTGTTCTTGGCGACAATATGCGACAGCATTTTGCCCTGTTTGTGCTGCTGCTGTTTGTGCTGATTAATCTGCTGCGCCTGGCCGTGCCCAGCAATGCCGTGACCGTCATCCTCGCTTCCCTGCTGATGCCGCTGGCACGCGCCAGCGGGGTCAACGACTGGCTGGTGGGCTTCATCATTCTGGTTTTTTCCGATGCCTGGTTCTTCCCCTACCAGTGCAGCTACTACATGCCGTTTCACGAGCTCAACACACAGTCCCTGGTCTTTGATGCGCGCCGCTTTCTGCGCTTTAATGCCGTGCTCAATGTGAGCCGGCTGCTGGCCGTGTATGCCGCGTTTCCGTACTGGCGCTTGCTGGGCATCCTATGAAGACGCCCTCCGAGAAAATCATGCTCAGTGTGTTCCTGCTGGGGGCACTGGTCGCCTTTGGCTGGTATAACATCCAGAAGCCGAGCATCCTCATCCTGCACAGCTACGACCCCGACTATGCCTGGTCGCGTGATGAAAGCGTGGGCTTGAACCGGGTGCTGACCGAAAAATACCGCTACCAGGTGCACTGGTATTACATGGACACCAAGCGCCACCCCGACGAAGCCTTCAAACAGAGCGCGGGCAAAGCGGCGCGCGAGATGATCGCACGCAGCCAGCCAGACGTGGTCATCGCGCTGGACGACGATGCGCAGCAATTGGCGGCGCGCCGTTTCCGCAATGACCCGCACGTGAAAATTGTCTTTGCCGGTGTGAATGCCCCACCGTCGCGCTACGGCTACGACCAGGCCAGCAATGTGACCGGCATCCTCGAGCGCATTCCCTTGCATGCCGTGCGCGACGCCCTGCAAAGCAGCGCCACGCTGATTAGACTGGGAAGGCCGGTCCGGATTGCCTACCTTGGCGACCGCTCCGAAACCGTCGATCAGGACGCGGCCCAGGTCCGCGAGTTCAACTGGCAGCCACTGCAACTAAGCGCCGCGCTGCAGGTCGCGACCTGGCCCGAATGGCAGGACGCGGTAGGCCGGCTCGGTCAGGAAAACGATGTGCTGCTGCTGTCGAACTACCGGCGCCTACAGCGCTCGGCCAGCGATCCGACGCTGGTGCCACCGGCCGAGGTGGTGCGCTGGACCACCATCCACAGCACCGCCCCCGTGATTGGCCTGAACTTTTTCTTTACCGAAGATGGCGGCATGCTCGCCTTTGGCGCATCGCCCTACGAACAGGGAGAAGAAGCCGCCAGAATGGCGCTGGCCCTGCTTCTGGAGCAGAAAAACATGACTGCACTGGCACCGGCGAGCACGCGCCAGTTCATTGTCAGCATGCGCGGCGCAGCCATGCGCGAACGCCGCTTCGAACTGCCCGGCGTCTACGAAGCAGCGGCGCGCGCCAGCAATCAGTACCTGCCTTAACCGCCAGGCGGCGCGGTCAGAAATGGCCACGCAAGGCCGCTGGCGCGCCCCTATAGTCGATTCGGCAATCCTGCAATTTCTCCCACGACTGTCGAAAGGACCATCATGATTCATCCCCTGCGTCTCGTAGCCTCACTTGCCCTGTGCCAGCTTGCTTTTCCCGCGCTGGCGGCAGCGCCGTCCCTGCCTGCACTTGGCGCCGACCCTGGCAATACCTCGGTCTCGGGCATTTCCTCCGGCGGCTTCATGGCCGCGCAACTGGCAACGGCGTATTCTGCCCGCTTCCGCGGGGTGGGCGTCATCGCTGCCGGGCCCTACTATTGCGCCGGCACGTACGCGGCGTTGAGCCTGTTTCAAAACGCCACCACGACCTGCATGACGCCCTCCACCGCTGCCAGTGGCGCCGATGGTGCAGCCTCCTTGCGCAACGCTGCGCAGTTTGCCCGGCAAGGCTTGATCGACCCCGTCAGCAACCTGGCCAGGCAACGCGTGTATGCCTTCAGCGGCAGCAGCGACCACACCGTCAAGACCAGCGTGGTTGACCAGGTCAAACAGTACTATCTGCTGGCGGGCGCGGCGCCAGCGAACATCCTGTACCGCCATGACAGCGATGCCGGCCACTCCATCATCACTGCCAGCGACGGCGATGTCAGCTGTGCCGACACGCGCCCACCCTACATCAATAACTGCGGTTTTACCCAGTCGCAGGAATTGCTGCGCCACCTGGCAGGCGGCACAAGCAAGCCGGCAGCCAAGGCGCCGCTGACTGGCGACCTGCTGCAGTTCGACCAGCGCGAGTTTGTGCGCGGGCCATTGGCCAGCATGTACAACAGCGGCGCGGTCTATATTCCGCGCTACTGCCGCAGCAACAGCTGTGGCATCCACGTGGCCCTGCACGGATGCCAGCAGGGTGCCGGTGAAATTGGCGAGCGCTTCTACCGCAGCACCGGCTACAACGAATATGCCGATAGCAATGCGCTGATCGTGCTGTATCCCCAGGCCCAGGTATCGCGCGGCGTGCCCGTCAATCCCCAGGGCTGCTGGGACTTCTGGGGCTATTCCAACAGCAAGGATCAGCCGCCCTTCTATGCCAAGGGGGCGCCGCAGATGGCGGCCATTGTCGCCATGATCGAGCGCCTCGGCAGCGCGCGCGCAGTGCAGTCCACCCCTGTTAAACCATGAAAGGAAGCACCATGTCCCCTCACGCCATGTTCAGCTGGCTCGCCATGAGCAAAAATTCGTTTGACCTGTACAAGCAGCTTGCCCAGCAAGGGCAAGTGGGCTTGCTGGACGCTGCAGCGCGGATCCCCGCCGAACAGGCCCAGCTCGCCACCATCATGAAAGCCGCGCTCGATCTGGGGCGCCAGTGGACGCAGCTGCACGACAACGCGCTGACCAGCATGCTCCAAGCCCAGCTGGCCACCAGCGCATTCCAGCAGCAAGGCACGATCCTGCAAAACTTCCTGGAATTGCAGCAAAGCCTGGCGGCCGATCTGGCGCAGCAGCAGTATGGCGCCTTCAAGCTGGCCAGCGAGCGCAGCAGCGCCTGCATCAGTGACCTGCGCAAGGTGCAAAGCAAAGAGGAGCTGACCATCGTGGTGGCCGAATATGCCCAGGATGCCAGCGCGCAGCTGCGCGCCAGTGCGGCACAGACGGGCGGCTTGCTCAATTCGGCCAATGCCGCGCTGAACGTGCTGGTCAACAAGGCGCTGGACGCGATGGCCGAGCAGGAAGCAAGGTCCTAGGCCCAGGCAGGCAGTACGGCAAGGGAGCGCAGCGCGCTCCCTTTTTTTTATGCGGACGGCAGCGCGCCCTGCTCGGGCATCTCCAGCAAGGCGGGCGGCAGGACGCGGCCATAGGCGCGGCTGAACAGCACGCCGGCCTCGGCTGCCGCCTGGCGGAAGGCCTGCTGCAGCTGGACACGTGCTGCCAGCTCGCTTTCGGCCTGGCAGCGCTGCTGCAGCACCTGCATGCCACGCAGCTGGTCCTGCAACGGCGACAAGCCGTCGGCAGCGGCGCGCCCGCCCACATACACACCCTGGCTCATGCCCATCAAGGTCAGCAAGGTCGCGGAAATCTGGATATTGCCCAGCTCATCGGCACCACTGGCAATCACATAGGCGGCAATTACAAAGGTGAACACCAGCATCTGGAATTTGTAGATATCGAAACGCCGGTTGGTCATCAACAAGCCTTTGGCGCTGGCCTTGGCATGCACATCGTCAAACGGCGCGGTGAACCAGCCCAGCTCCTGCAAATACTGGTACATGGCCGGGTCCAGTTCCTTTCGGATCGTGGTGGCGGCCTGGGTGGCGGCCGTGCCGGCAGTGGAGATCCCGATCAGGTACAGCAGGTCGTTCGACAACTCTTGCAGCAGGCCGGTGCGCAGCCACTGGTAGAACAGCAGCGTGGCCACAATCAGGGTAAACACCAGCATCTGCAGCTGCGACAGGCTGGCCTGGCCGGTGGCACCGGTGATGTTCCATGGCGCCAGCCGCCCCCACAGTTCGGGCAAGCGCTGACGCAGCCCGTCCGCGGCGCGCCCGCGCCGCGGCACCGCGCAGCCAGCCACCAGGTAGAACACCAGCGCAAACAGGCAGGCCTGCAGGATGCTGGTGCGCTTGCTGCTGACGATCACCGGCAAGTCGCGCCCGAAGTAGGAGCGGCTGGCCACCGTGGCCTCGCGCTCGAATGCTGCCACCTTGAGGTGAACCGGATTGCCGCGCGTGAGCAGCTCATCGAGACCGACATCGGTCTCGATGCTGCGCAACTGGTGCAGCGAAGGGACGCGGAAGTACACCCGCATGCGTGTGACGATATGCTCCGCGCTCTGGTCCCGGACCATTTCCACGCTCTCCACTTGCAACGGCGTTGTGTGAATGCGGCCCGCGTACACCAGTTCAAAGTAACCCAGCACGCAGATCTGCTCCACCGGCACCGTGAAATTCGGTGACAGCGTGAAGTAACTGATGGTGCGGCTGGCCAGGGTCGGTGACGGGAACGCGATTTGCACCGCATCGAGCCTGGCCACTGCCAACGCGACCGGTGCGCGCATGCGCGCCACCTTCTCGGCGTCGCTCATGGTGGCCAGCACGCCAGGCGCGCACGGCAGCGCGACGTCTTCGCCGGCAGCGCGCGCGCCATGCGCGGCCAGGCAGCAGGCTAACAGCACACAGACTTTCCACATCGTCGCACGCTCCCCAGTCAGGTGCGCGCGAAATGCACGCCGCCGGCACCATCCTGCGCGCAGCGTGCCTGGCGGGTCTGACCATCGCTGACAGGCGCACATGGGCGCGTCAGTTTCGGTCAGCGCATGCCGCGGCGCCGTGGCTAACATCGTTTTTGCTGACAACCGTCAGTCACGGAATCGAGCAATCACAAGGAAAAATCAATGGCTATCCTGACGAGTCTTGAAGACATGGTACGAGCGATTGCGGGCTCGGTCATGAACGCGCAACACATGGTGGAGAAGGCGCAGCTCGCCAACATCGCCTCCTTTTTCGACGCGACCCACAAACCCACCTTGATCGAACTGGAACTGCCGGCGATCCACAGCACCGCCGCGCCGGGTGACCACTATCTGTATCAAGTGCCTGTCATCTCGCTGGTGCCGCACAGCTCATTGGTCATTGGTGAGGCCGAGATCGATCTCGACGTCGAACTGGGCGCGTTCGAAGAACACGAGCGCACCGGTGTGCATGAAGGGATCATCGACCAGCTGGGGCGCGCGGCGCCAGCGCCGAAAAAGGCCGGGTTGATGGTCAATCCCACCGCCGGCACGCTGGCCGCGCGCAGTGGCAATGCCGTCCACATCAAGCTCAAGCTGGTGGCCACCGAGAAGTCCGAAGGGCTGGCGCGCCTGGTCAACGATGTCGTCAAGGCCCAGGGACCGGTACCGATGCCGCCACGTCCTGCCGGGAGGCCCGCATGAGCAGCAATCACTTCCAGTTGACGAACATGCGCTTCATCAAGCGCATCGTGGTGGGTAACGACAACCCCCAGTCGATGCGTACCGAGGCCGAAGTGGCCGCAGCGATGGATCTGGTCAATCAGTGCCTCAGCGCGACGCCGCGCGGCTATCTGCTGAACATGGAAAAGAGCTTTGGCCTGTACAACATCGGCGAGCACCAGATTGTGCTGCAGTACGCGGTGTACCACATTGGCTTCGAGCGCAAACCCATGCACCTGGACCAGCATGGCAGCCCGTGAGCGCAGCGTCCACCACGCGGGCGAATTGCTGCGCGCCCTGACCGAGACCCAGGCCGCCGTCAATGCCAGTCTGCGCGACCACGCCATGGCGCGCCTGCGCGCCCCCAGCAGCGATGCGCCAGGCTTTCTGCGCTACCGCGACAACGCGCCACCGCATCGCAGCCACGCGATCGCACTGCACGAATTTGCGCGCCAGAGTGCGTGGTGCATCGAGCACCTGGCGCTCAACGTTGACGGCTACTGCGTGCAGCGCCGCTTTGGCTGGGAGCGCCGCCTGGAGTGGGTACTGAGCACGCGCCGGCCAGCCTGGTGGCGCCGCCTGGCCCGGCCCGCGCCGCTGCTGACGCTGACCATGCACGCGGGGCCGGGCGCGACGAATTTGGTTCCTGCTTCGCCCGACACGCCGCCCCCGCGCGGCGGGCACACGCTGATCGTGCGTCTTGCGCCGGCGCTGCAGCACCAGCTCGAACAAATCCACGCACATGCCTGCGCGCTGGCGCCCACGCGCGCGCAGCGCCTGTGGGCCTGGCTGCGCGGCGCAAAACGTGCGTCCAGCGCAGCGTCAGAAACCGACATTTGACCGCGCCTCTCCCGCCTTACGCTGTCCCTGTCACGCACTCACACCAAAGCGGGCGCGCCGACAACCACCCACGTTCGTGTGGGATCCATGACCCGCAAGGGTTCCATCAAAGAGGAGTAGAAAATGTCTGAACTGATTGACATGGCATCACAATTCAAAGGCTTGCCAATGGGGGACCTGATCGGCGGTCCGCTGTCGGCAGCTTGCGATGCACAGGTAAAGCTGGCCCGCGCCACGGCCGACTTCATCAAGACCATTGGCTTCATGCCGCCGGATGCGAACGGCAACCTGAATGAGACGCGCACGGCCAAGTTCTCGTACAACCGCCAGGTGCCCGACCCGCTCGACGTGAGCAAGACCAAGGATGAAAA
Organism: Massilia sp. CF038; assembly: GCF_900129765.1. Classification (GTDB taxonomy): domain Bacteria; phylum Pseudomonadota; class Gammaproteobacteria; order Burkholderiales; family Burkholderiaceae_D; genus Telluria_A. Next base: position 751,328 of record NZ_FQWU01000001.1, on the reverse strand, counting down.
AGTCGAACTCGATGTGCCGCTGCTGGCCATCGTCAAGGTCCCGAGCCTGGCCATTACCAAGGTCGACATCACCTTCGACATGGAAGTGAAATCGTCCTTCAGCGCCAAGGAAAGCCTCGATACCGCGGCCAAGCTGACCGCTGAAGCATCGGCCCGGATCGGCCCATTCAGCGTCACCGTGCACGTTGAAGGCTCGATTGCTGCGCACAAGGAAAACACGCGCACCTCCGACAACTCGGCCAAGTACCACGTGCAGGTGCTGGCCGAAGACAGCGGCATGCCTGAAGGCCTGGCGCGCGTGCTCGACATGATGCAGTCGGCGATTCAGCCGAAGGTGAGCGCTGCGCCCGCAGCCAAGACCCCTTAATCGGCCGGGCCAGTTGACGCCATCGGTCCGTGCACGGACCGATGGCGTCAACCCGGCCGCCCTCCCCTAGACCGGTCCCCAAGGAGTCACCATGAATGCAATCACTGAAGCACAACTACGCCTGGCGCTGTCGGCCAGCGATACCGACGCGCGCGCCGGCGTGTGGGCCGCGCCCCTTAATCATGCCATGCAGCTGTGCCAGATCGACACGCCAGTGCGCCAGGCCGCCTTTCTGGCGCAGGTCCTGCTGGAGTCGGGCGAGCTGCGCCAGCTGCAGGAAAACCTCAGCTACTCGGTCCAGCGCCTGCGCCTGGTGTGGCCACACCGCTTCCCCAGCGACGAGGCCGCCGCGCCATTTAGCCATCACCCCGAAAAGCTGGCCAATTTTGTGTACGCCGGCCGCATGGGCAATGGCGACGAGGCCAGCGGCGACGGCTGGCGCTACCGCGGCCGCGGCCTGATCCAGCTGACCGGGCGCGACAACTACAGCCAGTTCAGCAAGGCCATGGACCTCGACGCCCTGGCCAACCCGGACCTGCTGCAGCTGCCAGCGGGCGCGGCGCTGTCTGCCGCCTGGTTCTGGTCCGCCAAAGGCTTGAACAAGCTGGCTGACCAGACCGAGGGCAGCGAGGCCGACAGCCACTTCGCCGAACTGACGCGCCGCATCAACGGTGGCCTGAACGGGCTGCAGCTGCGCAAGGCGTACTGGCAACGCGTGCAGACCGCCTTGCGTGAGCGCCCGCCAAGCGCCGCCTGAACCTGGCCTACCACCGTTTTATCCACCCCCCGTTTCATTCAAGGAGAGCAGTCATGAGCAACTACAAAAAAGTGCAATTCATTTCGTGGGAAGTCTATTCCGGCCCCATCGTCGCCGCGCGCGACGCCCAGGGCCAGCCGACCGCCGGCGTGTATGTCGGCTGGCGCCGCTCACCGTCGGACGCGCGTACCGATGTCATGCTGCAGCGCCTCGATATCGAAGCGCGGGTGGCATTTACTGCCGACGCCATCGCGCGCGCCTACGCCGACAGCGACAAGGATGCGAGTACGCTCAAGGTGTTCATGGGCCCGGAATTTTTGTACCGCGGCGCCGGCGGCGCCTATCTGCACGATCTGATCAACGGCTGGAGCGGCGACGCCCCTGCCGAATTCGGTCTGCCGGCGCCCTTCAGCAAGCCATGGCCCGGCCTGTTCGGCAGCCTGCAGGCGCTGGCCGCCAAGCCCGAATACGAAGACTGGCTGTTCGTGTTTGGCAGCGCCATCAGCGCCAGCTTCCCCAGCGCGCGCTCCGTGAGCGGAAAATACTTGCTCGACCCCAGCAAGCCAGGCGAGATCTATAACACCGCCCTGGTCCAGCGCGGCGGCCCCAGCCATCGTGGCGACAACTATGCCTCGCGCAAGCACTACATCTCCGGCATTGATTTCATTCACTGGAACGGCGCCGTCAACCAGCACAAGCCGGGCACCGTACTGCCGCTGGACGCTGGCGCCCTGATTCCCGCCGACGTCCTCGGTGTGACCGAAGGCGGGGCCGTGTTCCGCATTGCCGGCATCAACGATGGCGCCGGCAAAGCCATCGATTTCGGTTTGGAAATCTGCCTGGATCACCTGTGCAGCGGTGGCAACGGCGCCAATGCCTTCGGGCGGATTCGCACGGCGGGCGAATATGTCAAGATCCAGCTGGTCCCGTCCGGCGGCATGCACCTGGTGGATGCCTCGATCCGCTTGCAACCCGGCGCCGGCCCGACCCCGTTTGCCTACGCCTTCAATTGCGACGGCTTGCGGCGCGGCAGCCAGGTCTGGAATGGCGCCAATGGTGCGGTCGTGCAGCCTGCCAACAAGCTGCTGGAGGCTGGCGCCGGCAACGTGGGCCAGGGCACCGTCGGCAGCACAGTCAGAGCCGTCGCACCCACGGCGGCCATTGGCGGAGTGCAAATCGCCGCCAGTGACCTGTGGAATGACGGCAATGCTGTCCAGGGCGCCGGTCACGTCCGTATCCTGAAGGCGCTGGCCCTGTAAGGACAGGCGGTAGCGGGTCCGGCAAGGCAGGCAAGCGTGCATTGCCGGATTTCCATCCATTCCTGCCCTTCACAGAAGGTACAGCCGGGCGCTGAGGCGGTAGAATGCTGTACCTGAAATGCAACGCCCAATTACCGAGATACATGTCCATCGTCCCGAAAGAGATCAGCCCTGCCGCCGTCAAGGCCAGCGCCGCCGAAAAAATCACGCCCATGATGCAGCAATACCTGCGCATCAAGGCCGACTATCCCACCATGCTGGTGTTCTACCGCATGGGCGACTTCTATGAACTGTTCCATGACGACGCCGAGAAAGCCGCCCGCATTCTGGGCATCACGCTGACGGCGCGCGGCACCTCGGGCGGTCAGCCGATCAAGATGTGCGGCATCCCCTTCCATTCGCTCGACCCTTACCTGGCCAAGCTGGTCAAAATGGGCGAGTCCTGCGCCATCTGCGAACAGATTGGCGACCCGGCCACCAGCAAGGGCCCGGTCGAGCGCAAGGTCATGCGCGTGGTCACGCCCGGCACCCTGACTGATGCCGATCTGCTGCCCGAAAAGGCGGAACGCCCGCTGCTGGCCGTGTGCATGATCAGCCAGCGCAAGGTCGTCACCACGGGCCTGGCCTGGCTGTCGCTGGCCAGTGGCGCCCTGCGCCTGATGGAGTTTTCCGGCGACAGCCGCACCGTGGGCGCACGCTTGCAGCACGAACTGGAACGCATCTCGCCTGCCGAAATCCTGCGCGCCGACGGCGCCGACCTGTTTGAAGACGACGGCGTGGTGCACACCCAGCGTGTGCCGGAATGGCACTTTGACGTGGTGGGCGGTCACAAGGCCCTGCTCGACCAGCTGGCCGTGGCGACCCTGACCGGCTTTGGCGCCGATGGCCTGGGCGCCGCCTTTGGCGCGGCCGGCGCGCTGCTGCGTTACGCCCATTCGACCCAGGGCCGCGGCTTGCAGCACGTGCGCAGCCTGAGCACCGAAACCGAAAACGAATTCATCGGCCTGGACGCGGCCACCCGGCGCAATCTGGAACTGACCGAAACCATCCGCGGCCAGGAATCGCCCACCCTGTTCTCGCTGCTGGACCACTGCCGCACGGCGATGGGTTCGCGCCTGCTGCGCCACTGGCTGCACCATGCACGGCGCGACCAGGGCGTGGCGCGTGCCCGCCACGCCGCCATCGGCACCCTGATCCAGACCGACGCCGCCGGCGCCCTGGCGGCCACCCTGGCCCAGGTGCCCGACATCGAACGCATCACCACTCGCATTGCCCTGCTGTCGGCCCGGCCGCGCGACCTGGCCAGCCTGCGTGACGGTCTGCAGCAGCTGCCGGCACTGCGCAAGAGCGTGCAGCGCACCTTCACGCCGGGCGAACCATCGCTGATGGCGTCCATCCAGGAGGCGCTGGCCACCCCCGGCGTGTGCCTGGACCTGCTTGAGCGCGCGGTGGCGCTGGAGCCGTCCGCCATGGTGCGCGACGGCGGCGTGTTCGCACCCGGCTTTGACGCAGAGCTGGACGAACTGCGCGGCCTGTCGGAGAACGCCGGCCAGTTCCTGCTCGACCTGGAAATTCGCGAGCGCGCCCGCACCGGCATTGCCAACTTGCGCGTCGAATACAACAAGGTGCACGGCTTTTATATCGAGGTCACGCACGGCCAGACCGACAAGGTGCCCGACGACTACCGCCGCCGCCAGACGCTGAAGAACGCCGAGCGCTACATCACGCCCGAACTGAAGGTCTTCGAGGACAAGGCTCTGTCGGCCCAGGACAAGGCGCTGGTGCGCGAGAAGCTGCTGTACGACCAGCTGCTGGCCGATCTGGCGCCGCACATCGGCACCTTGCAGACCATTTCGCAGGGGCTGGCCCAGCTCGACACCCTGACGGCGCTGGCCACCCACGCACTGCAGCACAACTGGAATGCGCCGCACCTGGTCAGCGAACCGGCCCTCGATATCCGCGAAGGGCGCCACCCGGTGGTGGAAAACCAGATCGAACGCTTCATCGCGAACGACTGCTGCCTGTCCGACGAACGCCGCCTGCTGCTGATCACGGGCCCGAACATGGGCGGTAAATCGACCTTCATGCGCCAGGTTGCGCTGATCACGCTGCTGGCCTACGTGGGCAGCTACGTGCCGGCGGCCAGCGCCACGATCGGCCCGATCGACCGCATCTTCACCCGCATTGGCGCCACCGACGATCTGGCCGGCGGACGTTCGACCTTCATGGTCGAGATGACTGAATCGGCCGCCATTCTGAACGGGGCCACCGAGCATTCACTGGTGCTGATGGACGAAGTGGGGCGCGGCACCTCGACCTTTGACGGTCTGGCACTGGCCTGGGCCATTGCGCGTCACTTGATTGACGCCAGCCGCAGCTTCACGCTGTTTGCCACTCATTACTTCGAACTGACGCAACTGCCCGAAAGCCATCCAAGTGCCGCCAATGTGCACCTGTCGGCGGTCGAGCACAAGGACAGCATCGTGTTCCTGCATGCGGTGCAGGCAGGACCTGCCTCGCAAAGCTACGGTTTGCAGGTGGCCCAGCTGGCGGGCGTGCCGCAAGGCGTGATCAAGGCGGCGCGCAAGCATCTGGCGCGGCTGGAATCGCAGGCGCTCGATACCACTCCGCAGCTGGACTTGTTTGCGCTGCCGTGTGAAGAGATCGAGGACGTTCCCGCTGCCGCCCCGGCATCGAACGCGCTGCACGACGCGCTGGCGGCGATCGATCCCGATGCACTCACCCCGCGCGAGGCACTGGACCAGTTGTATCAGCTCAAACGCATGGCTGCCCTATGACGTTCGCAGTACGTTTGCTGGCCTTGCTGTGCGCCGCACTGGCGGTGCTGCCCGCAGCGGCAGCGCCCAAGCAGAAGCGCCTGCCCGGCCACGAGTTTGCCGTGATTGGCCATACCTTCACGGCCGGCGGCAGCGAAGCGCAGCGCGAGCAGGCGGTGGCGCGCACGCGCAGGCCGGGTCTCGATTTTGTGCTGGTCACCGGTATCAAGGGCAGCAAGGAGCCGTGCACCGATGAACTTTACACGCGCCGGCGCGACATGCTCGACGACCCGCTGCACCCGGTGGTGGTGCTGCCTGCAGCAAGCGACTGGAGTGCATGCCGCAACAGTGCGGGCAAGAGCGCGGCGATCGAGCGCCTGAACCGGCTGCGCGAACTGCTGTACGAAGACCAGAATGGGCACGGCGTGGTGTTGCCGACGTTCTCGCGTCTGTCCACCAACACCAGGTACCGCAGCTATGCCGAGAATGCGGAGTGGATGGTGGGCAGCGTGCTGTATGCCACGATCAATCTCCCGGCCGACAATAACCACTACCGTCCGGAAGCGGGCCGCAACAGCGAGTTCGAAGACCGCGCGGTGGCCAACCGCTTCTGGCTGACCAAGCTGTTTGCCCAGGCCAAGCGCAAGAAGGCCACTGCCATCGTGCTGTTTTCAGAAGGCGACGTGAATATCCTGACGGACGAACCGGGCATTCTGGCCCGGCTGGGACGCAGCCAGCTGGCCATGGACGGCTACGCGGGCGTGCGGCGCCAGGTGCTGGGCCTGGCCAAGAAGTTCAATGGGAAGGTGCTGCTGATTGATACGGCACCGGTGCCCAACGGGACCGAGCCGGCCATCCTGTGGAAGGACAATATCGGCCATGTCAGCGTGGGCAACCGCACCATGCATGTGAAAGTGATGCCGGGGGCGGAACAGCTGTTCAGGCTTGACGAGCTCTGACCTCGTCCTCGCGAAGGCGGGGACCTATACCATTTTACCGAAGTTGTTCAATGCGGTATGGCCCCCCGCCTTCGCGAGGGCGATGTTGGGCGCGGCACACTTTTCAGGCTCGACGAGCTCTTACATCGTCCTCGCGAAGGCGGGGACCTATACCATCTTGCCGAAGTTGTTCAATATGGTATGGCCCCCCGCCTTCGCGAAAGCGATGTTTACGTACCCGCCACAAACGGCAATGCGGCAAACGCCGGCTGCATTTTGGACGGCACAAACTCCACCAGCTCGTATTCGGCCACGCCGGCCACCTTGAACGGATCCTGCGCAATCACCTCGAGCACATGCCCGCGCTCGGCGTGGGCAATCAATATCACGCCGCCCGTGCGTGGCACCTTGCGTCCGGATGCCACGAACAGGCCGCTGGCATAGTGCGCATCCAAAAATGCCACGTGCGCGGCAATGAGCGCATCCACTTCATCCAGTGGACGCACATACGTGAGCAATGCAATAAACATGACAGCCCTGAAAGCAGAACGCCTTCCGAAGAAGGCGCTCAGTGGTTTTTTTAATGCACCGGATGGGTACGGAAGTGATCGCCTTCTTCGCCGTCATCTTCGTCATCGCCATGGTGGTGACCATGGGCGCCGTGCACGTGTTCGTGGGCGATTTCTTCGTCCGTGGCAGCGCGCACGCTGGCCACCGACAATTCAAAGCGCAGCGCCATACCGGCCAGTGGATGGTTACCGTCGAGGACGACCTTGTCATCGGCAATGTCGGTGACCGTGAAGATCATCGCTTCTTCGTCGCTGTCGCCATCGGGCATGCCTTCGAACTGCATGCCCACTTCCAGTGGCTCGGGCAGACGGTTGCGCGGCTCGACCTTGACCAGGGCCGGATCGTAATCGCCAAACGCGTCGTCCGGCTCGATCTGGATCACGGACGAATAGCCTTCTTCCTTGCCGTCGAGTTCTTCTTCGATCTTCGGCAGCGTGTTCTCGTAGCCGCCATGCAGATAGACCATCGGCTGGCTGCCGTCTTCGATCAGGTTATTCTGTGCGTCCGACAACTTGTAGTTGACCGTAACGACCGTGTTCTTGGCAATCTTCATCATGCATCCTTTCAGTGTGTACCGCGAGATTATACCTTTCTCGCCGCCTTGACCGAATACGGACATGGTTATAATGTCGCATGAAAAAATTAACGCTATTGGGCGACATCACGCCCGCCCAGTTCCTGCGCGATTACTGGCACAAGAAGCCGCTGCTGATTCGCCAGGCGATTCCCGGCTTCAAACCGCTGCTGCCACTGACTGCTCTGGCCGAGCTGGCCAAGCTGAACCATGTCGAGTCGCGCCTGATCACCCAGGTCGATGGCGAATGGAACATGCAGCACGGCCCGATCGAGGCCCTGCCCGCTGCCACGCAGAAAGCCTGGACCATGCTGGTCCAGGGCGCCAACCTGTATGACAAGAAGGCCGACGCCCTGCTGCGCGAATTCCGCTTCATTCCCGACGCGCGCCTGGACGACCTGATGATCAGTTACGCCACCGACGGCGGCGGGGTCGGCCCCCACTTCGATTCGTATGATGTGTTTTTGCTGCAGGCACACGGCAAACGGCGCTGGCGCATTGGCGCGCAGAAGGATTTGTCGCTGGTGGAAGGCTTGCCGCTCAAGATCCTGAAGAATTTCAAGCCGCAGGAAGAGTTCGTGCTGGAACCGGGCGACATGCTGTACCTGCCGCCGCACTACGCCCACGACGGCGTGGCCGAAGGCGAATGCATGACGTACTCGATCGGTTTCCGTTCACCGTCCTACCAGGAACTGGGCGAAGCCTTCCTGCAGTTCATGTGCGACTCCATCGACCTGCCCGGCCGCTACGCCGACCCGGAACTGGATGTGGCCAAAAATCCGGCTGAAATTCCCAAGCACATGCTCGCCACCATCACCGAGGAAATGAACAAGGTGCGCTTTACCGAGGAAGACGTGACCATCTTCGTGGGCGAGCATTTGTCCGAGCCCAAGCACAATGTGTTCTTTACCGGGCCGGCCAAACCGCTGACCATGGGCCGCTTTGCCGAGACCGTCGCCAAGCGCGGGGTGGTACTGTCGCTCAAGTCGCAGATGTTATATCGTGGCAAGCACGTCTTCATCAACGGCGAATCGTTTGCGGTCGGGCGCGCCGACAAGGTGCTGCTCGACACCCTGGCCAACGAACGCGTGCTAACGGGCACGCTGGTAGCAGGGGCGTCGGACGACGTGATGGAAGCGCTGTACACCTGGTATCAGGATGGCTGGGTCGAATTAGCTTAAGGAGAAACACATGGCGGATGCAGTGGAAATCAAATTCGATACGCGCGCAGAATGCGAAGCGCATTTTTTGGACTGCATTGGCCGCGCCAAAGCCAGCCTGCAGATGTTCGATCCCGACTTTGCAGTGTTTCCTTTAGGCAGCAGTCAAACCGATGCTGCTCTGCGTCATTTTTTGAGCCTGGGCGGGCATATCCAACTGGCCATGCACCAGAGCGGCCACATCGAGCGCCACTACCCGCGCTTCCTGCGCTTGTTGCAAGACTACAGCCATCGCATTGAATGCCGGCTCACCAACCGCCCTCTGAAAACCCTGACCGATTCGTTCTGTATTGGTGACCATATTCACATCGTCAGGCGTTTCCATAGCGATCATATGCGTGGCGCAGCTGCCTTTGATTCGCCGTCTGCGACGGAAATCAGCAACGAAAGATTCGTCGGCATTTGGGCGGAGTCGCTACCGGGCCTCCACGCGACCACCACAGGATTGTAGGCAGACTGCCATCTATATCCGAATAATGTTCGGATATTTCGGCATACGCTTGCAAATCTCCCAATACGGATGTTTTTGTAAAATAATATTGGTTGCCTGTTCACAAATTGCTTCCAAAAAAGCATTATTGTGCTATTGCGAAGCACCAAATTTCGCTATAATATCGGGTTAGGAAGTTTCCGTTGTCTGTCAGGCACCATAACAGGTACGAAAGCCTACGAGAATTCCCTAACGAGCGATAATTACCGGTAATTATTCATCGCAATAGTGTTATACATTTTAGTGAATTAATTAAGGAAAAACCCATGAAAAAATCTTTGCTGATCGTCTCCCTGCTGGCTGTTGCTCTGGCTGCTTGCGCTAAAAAAGAAGAAGCTCCTGTTGTTGCTCCAGCACCAGTAGTTGAAACCCCAGCAGCTGCTCCAGCAGCACCAGTAGAAGCTCCAGCCGCTGTTGCTGCTGACGCTGCTGCTACCGCCGCTTCGGCTGCTTCGACCGCTGCTGACGCTGCTGCTGCCGCTTCGGTTGCTGCATCGGCTGCCGCTTCGGCTGCTGCATCGGCTGCTAAGTAATTTTCAGCACGGTTTGGAAAAGAGCCGGCCTGCGGGTCGGCTTTTTTTCGCCCGCAGATTTGTGTTTGCGCAAACCTGCAGACGTAAAAAAACCGGCCATGCAGGTCGGTTTTTTTGTCGAGCCAACTGAGGCTTATTTCAGCTCGTCCGCCAGCAGCTTGAGGATCTTGGCGCCGGTTGGGGTGGTTTCGGCCTTGCCGTCGTTGGTCTGCACCGTCACCTGGCTCACGCTTGCGCCCGACTCGGTCTTGACCAGCACACGGTAACGCTGTGCTTCCTTGGCCTTGTCGTCGCCGCCGAAGGTGAACAGCTTCTTGAAGAAGCCATCTTTCGATGCCATTTCCGGATCAACATAGCGCACGAAGTACACACCCTGCACGCGGTCGCGGTCTTCCACGGTGAAACCGACGCGATCCAGTGCCAGGCCGACACGGCGCCAGGCGCGGTCGAAGCCTTCGTCAACTTCCACTGCGTCGCCCACCAGCTTGGCATGCACGGGACCGGCTGGGGCATTGGCCACGGCCGTCGTTGCTGCCGCTTCGGCCGCTTTTGGTTCAGCCACGCCGGACAGACGCGCCATCAGTTTCGACAGGAAAATCGCTTCCAGTTCCGGGTCATTTGGACGCACGGTCCAGGTCGCCTGCTCCTTTTGCGGACCGGTCAGGACTTCTTCGGCGCCGCGGTGGCTGATGTAGACTTCGGTGCCGCCGGCTGCGGTGCGCTCAAGGCGGGTACGGAACTTGTCGCGCTCACCGGTGCCATACAGGGAATCGAACACCTTGCCGATCGAACGGCGAATCAGATCCTGTGGAATCTTGGCGCGGTTTTCGGCCCATTCCGTTTCCATGGTGCCGGTGGTGGCGGACTCGGTTTCAATGGTAAAGCCCGAATCAGCCCAGAACTGCTTGAGCTGCGGCCACAGTTGTTCGGGGGTCTGGTTGACCACCAGCCAGCGCTGGTTGCCCGCGCGCTCGACGCGCATGGTTTCATTGTTGACCGGGCCGATGCTCTGCCCTGCCGCGGCTGCAGGCGCGCCGGCATTGCCCGGCTGCTGGTAGCTCGAGGCCGTTGCAATGCCGCGCCCATCGGGCACGGAATAACGGTTGTCCTTGTCGATCTGGGTCAGATCGGGCGGCACCTCAAGCTTGGGCGCCTTCTTCGCGCCGCGATAATCGACGCGGTCTTGTTCCATCACGGAGCTGATCATGCCGCAACCGGTCAGGCTGACCAGCAGCGCGGAAGTCATTACGGTGGCCAGGGCCGGTTTCATTGTCTTGCGAATAGTCATGTCGTAACGGGAGTAAGCTAAAAAGGCAGCTGGTGTCGGAATGATCCTGACCCTTGCGGGTCAGGGCGTTGGAAGGACGCCGGCGTCGCGCAGGGCGCCGCGCACGGTATCGTGATAATTGGCCGCAAGCGGGGACAGAGGCAGACGCAGGCCAGGCGGCATCATGCCCATCTCGGCCAGGGCCCACTTGACGGGCACCGGATTCGGTTCGACGAACAGTTTGGCGTGCAGGCCCATGACCTTGTTGTTGATCTCGACTGCGGTGGCAATCTTGCCGGCCATGGCGGCAACGCACAATTCGTGCATGGCACGCGGGGCTACATTGGCCGTCACCGAAATATTGCCGGCGCCGCCGCAGAACATGAGCGCCATGGCGGTTGGATCGTCGCCCGAATACACGGCAAACGAGGGCGGCGCGTCGCGCAGCAATTCCAGGCCCCGGCCGATGTTGCCGGTCGCATCTTTGATGCCGATGATGTTCTTGATGCCAGCCAGACGCAGCACAGTCTCGTTGCTCATGTCGGCCACGGTGCGGCCAGGCACGTTGTACAGGATGATCGGCAAGTCCACTGCTTCGGCGATGGCCTTGAAGTGCTGGTACATGCCTTCCTGCGAGGGACGGTTATAGTAAGGCACCACCACCAGGGCAGCGTCGGCCCCGACTTCCTTGGCGCATTCGGTCAGCTTGATCGCTTCGGCAGTGGAATTGCCGCCCGTGCCGGCAATGATGGGAATGCGCTTGTTGGCATGCGCGACCGTAAAGCGGATCAGTTCGCAGTGTTCGTCCACGTTGACCGTGGCCGATTCGCCCGTCGTGCCCACGATAACGATGCCATCTGTTCCCTCGGCAATATGCCAGTCGATCAGCTTCTTCAGGCCCGGGTAGTCGAGACTGCCGTCTGCGTGCATCGGGGTGACGATTGCTACTATGCTGCCCTTGATCATATGTAAGACACTATGCTGGTAAATAAAAGCCTGATTGTAGCGGATCGCCCGCCATTATGGTTCATTCTTGACTGGTTTCGGGCTTCTTAAGCCCTGTTTAAGGGCGAAAGCGCTGCCGCTTCCAGCCTCAGGCGCGCCCGCCCCGGCCCGCGCGCGCACAGGCGCTGCACCATGGCTGGCTTGGGCTGCGCGCTCACGCCATCCTCGTATGCAACCACGGCCAGGCCGCTGCGCTGAGCAAAAACAAGCAACTCGCCCTCAGCCAGCAGAAAGGCCGGATTCGAGGGCTTGCCGAAGGCTTCGTTGCCTACCGAAAACGTTTCATAAATCAAAACACCGTCCGGCGCCAGGCTGGCAGCGAGCTGGTCCAGCAGCGGCCGGTGCAGATAATTGGTGACCACGATCCCGGCAAACCGGCCCGGCCCGAACGGCCAGGGCGTCACCCCATCTTCGAGGTCGCAAGCCAGGGTGGTGATGCCAGGTCCGGCTGTTTCGCGCAAGGCAGCCGGATCGCGGTCCAGCGCCAGCACCGAGTGGCCCAGTGCGGCAAAGTGCCGCGCATGGCGGCCGCTGCCGCAGGCCAGATCGAGCACCTCGCCTGGCGGCACCTGCCCCGCAAAACGTGCGACCCAGGCTGATACCGCGTTCATCAGGTGTACGCCAGGCCCATGGCTTCGCGCACATCGCGCATGGTTTCCTGGGCCAGTTTACGGGCCGTGTCGCAACCGTCTGCCACGATGGCGCGCACCAGCGAGGGATCGTCCAGATATTGCTGGGCGCGTTCGCGCATTGGCTCCTGTTCGGCAATGATCGCGTCAATCACGGGCTGCTTGCATTCAATGCAGCCAATGCCGGCACTGGTGCAGCCTTTGACCACCCAATCCTTGGTGGCGGCATCGGAATACACCTCGTGCAACTGCCAGACCGGGCACTTGCGCGGATCGCCCGGATCGGTGCGGCGTACGCGCGCTGGATCGGTGGGCATGGTGCGGATTTTCTTGACCACCGATTCCTTATCTTCACGCAGGGAAATCGCATTGCCATAGCTCTTGGACATCTTGCGGCCATCCAGACCCGGCAGGCGCGAGGCGACCGTCAGCTTGGCTTGCGGTTCCGTCAGGATCAGCTTGCGGCTGCCTTCCAGATAGCCGAACAGGCGCTCGCGGTCAATATTCGACAGGCTTTGCGCGTCTTCCAGCATGGCACGTGCCTGTTCCAGCGCCGCATCCTTGCCTTCCTGCTGGTATTCGGTGCGCAATTCCAGATACAGCTTGGCACGCTTGCTGCCGAGCTTTTTGACGGCCTCGTTGGCTTTTTCCTCAAAGCCTTTTTCCTTGCCATACATGTGATTGAAGCGGCGCGCGATCTCGCGCATCATTTCAATGTGGGGCACCTGGTCGTCGCCGACCGGCACCTGGCTGGCGCGGTAGATCAGCACGTCGGCCGCCTGCAGCAGCGGGTAGCCAAGGAAGCCGTAGGTGGCCAGATCCTTGTTGGTGATGTTGTCGATCTGGTCCTTGTAGGTCGGCACCCGTTCAAGCCAGCCCAGCGGCGTGCACATGGACAGCAGCAGGTGCAGTTCGGCATGCTCGGGCACTTGCGACTGGATGAAGATGGTGGCCTGCGACGGATCCACGCCCGCGGCCAGCCAATCGATCACCATGTCCCAGGTGCTGCGCTCGATGATCGATGGATCGTCGTAATGCGTGGTCAGCGCGTGCCAGTCGGCCACAAAGAACAGGCAAGGCTGTTCGGACTGCATCTTGATCCAGTTTTTCAGCGCGCCATGATAGTGGCCAAGGTGCATGGTGCCCGTGGGGCGCATTCCGGAAACGACACGATCGGGATACATAGATAATCAGTTCAAAAGTAAGGTCAGAGGAGAAAGAATCAAGCCAAACAGCTCGCGCACCAGCGCGATGCCGCCGCCCAGGTAACCGTCGAGTATGCGCAACTGCATCAGCACAATCAAGCCGATGAACACAAACACGCTATAGCGCTCGATGCTGGCAAAGCGGCGCGCCAGCGCCATGGGCAGCAGACCGGTCACGACACGGCCGCCGTCCAGGGGCGGAATCGGAATCAAGTTAAACACAAACATGGCTGCGTTGACCACCATGCCGACCTGGGTCATGGCCATCAGGAAGGCGCTCGGGCTGCCGCTGGCAGCGAGCAGGATACTCAGCAGCGCCCACATCAGTCCCATGGCAAAGTTAGCCATGGGACCGGCCAGTGCCACGAAGACCATTTGTTTTTTTGGATTACGCAGACGGCCAAAATCCACCGGGACCGGCTTGGCGTAGCCCAGTGGCGGCACGGTTGCAAAATACAGTATCAGCGGCAGCAAGATCGTGCCGAAGGGATCGATGTGGCGAATGGGATTGAGACTGATGCGGCCTTGCTCGGCGGCAGTGGGGTCGCCAAAGTAACGGGCCACATAACCGTGCGCGGCTTCATGCAGGGAAATGGCAAACAGGACCGGAATCGCGTAGATCGAGATCGTCACTAAGATCTGTGGAATATTCATAACCGGATTCTATCAGAGCCGCCGCGCGCTCTGGCCCGCCGCGGCCTTCACAGGCCGAACACGGCAGCGTCGCCCCGGCCCTGGCGCATCAGCACGGGCTCGGCCGACGTCAGATCAATCACGGTGGTCGGCTCCATGGCGCAGGCACCGCCGTCGATGATCAGATCGATCTGCTTTTCCAGCTGGTCACGGATCGCCTCGGCATCGTTGAGAATGGCGTCATCGCCCGGCAGAATCAAGGTGGTGCCCAGCAGCGGCTGGCCCAGTTCCTGCAGCAGGCACTGGGCAATGGCGTTTTCCGGCACGCGCAGGCCAATCGTTTTGCGCGACGGGTGCGACAGGCGGCGCGGCACCTCGCGCGTGGCTTCCAGAATCACCGTAAACGGGCCCGGCGTAGCCGCCTTCAGGAAACGGAACTGGCGATTGTCGACCCGTGCGTAGTTGCCAATTTCGGACAAATCGCGGCATAGCAGCGTCAGATGGTGCTTTTCATCGATGCCGCGAATGCGGCGCAGCTTCTCGACGGCGGCCTTGTCATCGAGGTGGCACACCAGCGCGTAGCACGAGTCGGTCGGCAGCGCGACAATGCCGCCGCCATGGATGATCTGCGCGGCCTGCTTGATCAGCCGCGCCTGCGGATTGTCGGGATGGATTTGAAAAAACTGGCTCATGGTCTAGCGCAATTGATCGAGCGCGGCGATGCGCTCTTCCATCGGCGGATGGGTGGAGAACAAGGCGCCCCAGCCGCGTCCGCCGCCGGCAATGCCAAAGGCCGACATCGACGAAGGCAAGGCCCCTTCCTGGACCCCGCCTAGGCGGCGCAGAGCTTGCTGCATCGGACGCGGGCTGCCCAGCAGCTTGGCCGAACCGGCGTCGGCGCGAAACTCGCGCAGGCGCGAAAACCAGGCCACGATAATCGATGCCACCAGCCCGAAGATCAGCTCGCAGATGAAGACAGTGACCATGTAACCGATGCCAGGGCCGCGGCTGTTGTTGTTCCGGCTGAGCATGCCATCGACCACATAGCCGACAATACGCGCCAGGAACACCACGAAGGTATTGACGACACCCTGGATCAGGGTGAGCGTGACCATGTCGCCATTGGCGACGTGGGCGATCTCGTGGCCGAGGACAGCTTCGACCTCATCACGGTTCATACTTTGCAATAAGCCGGTCGACACCGCGACCAGGGCTGAATTCTTGAATGCACCAGTGGCGAAGGCATTCGGTTCGCCGTCGTAAATGGCGACCTCGGGCATGCCGATGCCGGCCCGTTCCGCCAGCTGGCGCACGGTATTGACCAGCCACACTTCTTCGGAGGACGCTGGGTTGTCGATCACGCGCGCGCCGACCGAGGCCTTAGCCATGAACTTACTCATGAACAAAGAAATAATGGACCCGGTAAAGCCGATGATGGCCGAATACACGAGCAATTGGCCGATATTGATCCCGGACGCGCTGACGCCGCGGCCGACACCAAACAAGGTGAGCACCAGCGACAGCACCAGCAGCACAGCAATATTGGTGACCAAAAACAGCACAATCCGTTTCATGCAGCCTCCAAAGGCAGGGAATCATTGACAGGCTAATAAGATAAGGCTCAGCCAGCGAAAACACAAGACCGCACACCACCCCCACCGGTGTCAGACCTCAAAATCGCAACTTGCCCGCGTGGGGTCAGACCCCGTTCGTGCCGATGGGCCTGTCTTATTGGGGAAAACGCGTAATGGGTTCGACTGAACAACGAAGGGGTCAGACCTCTGCCCCGGCGCGTTGCAAAAAAGAGGTCTGACCCCAGGGGGGGGAAACAATTAGAACCAGTCGTGCCAGACGGGCGTGACGCCGCCCGGCAGGGGCGGCAGCAGCGAAAATTCCACCCGCGTCTCGCCGGGAGCGTGGAAGTCGGTGCCGCGCGAGGCTAAAAAGCCGTAACGGCGCGCTTGTTCGGCATACACGTCGTATTGGTCCGGCGTGTGGCTGCCGGTCACCACTTCGATGGCGCTGCCGCCCAGTTGCTTGAATTCGTCGAATAAGGCACCCTCGCCCACGACGCCAAATTTATAGCGGCCCGGGTGCGCAATCACGGCAATGCCGCCAGCGCCACGGATCCAGCTCACCGCGTCTTGCAGACTGGCCCAGCGGTGTGGTACGTAGCCTGGCTTGCCTTCAGTGAGGTATTTGCGGAACACTTCCGGGATGCTGGCGCAGGCGCCGCACTCAACCAGGTAACGCGCAAAGTGGGTGCGCGACATCAGGTCGGGATTGTCCACGTACTTCAAGGCGCCTTCGTAGGCACCGGGAATCCCAGCTTTTTCAAGCTGCTCGGCCATTTCGCGGCCGCGCGCATCGCGCCCGCTGCGGGTGGCTGCCAGGCCGTTCACCAGCGCGGTATTGGTGGCGTCAATCTGCAAGCCGACAATGTGCACGGTCTGGTTGGCCCAGGTGATCGAGATTTCCACCCCGGGCACGAAACGCATGCCCACAGCCGTGGCCGCCTCGCGCGCCCTGGCAATGCCGCCCACTTCGTCGTGATCGGTCAAGGCCCAGACGTCCACCCCGGCATTGTGCGCGTAGGCGGCCAGTGCGGCAGGCGCCAAGACGCCGTCGGACACATTCGAGTGGCAATGCAAATCTACATTCATACGTGCTACAACCCGGCTTGCCGGCAAAAGGGAAAGGCCTTTATTGTACGCTGCCTGCGGGAATTTCTCCCCACGCACTCAACTTTCGGCCAGGAACTGTTCCAGCATCTGGGCCAGGGCTTCGGGCTGGTCGTGGTGCAGCATGTGGCCGGCGTCATCCATCATGCGCGCACTGACATTGGCCAGGTGGCCGAGCCGGCGGTCAATTTCCACGCGCGCTTCGGGCTTGGGACCCATCCATTGCCACATATTGGTGTCGGCCGCTTCCACCCACAGCACGGGCGCGGTGATCTGCTTCCAGCAGGCCAGCACTTCTTCCACGTGGTACAGCAGCGGCGAAGGCTTTTTGTGGGCCGGGTCGCCCAGGATTTCCCACTCGCCTGCCGCGTTTTCAGCGGCCCAGTGCTGGGACAGGAAGTCGGCGCGCGCGTCCGACAGGCGCGGGTTGGTCTTTTGCAAACGCGCCGCCACCGCCTGACGGGTCGGGTAGGTGCGCAGCGTGGGCGGATCGCGCAGTTCGTCCAGCCACTTGGCATAGCGGCGCGGCGCCTGGTCGGGCGTGGCCGACTGCAGGCCGAACCCTTCCAGGTTGATCAGGCGCCGCACGCGCTGCGGGCGCACGCCTGCGTACAGGCTGACCACATTGCCGCCCATGCTGTGACCGAGCAGATTGACTGCCTCGCCTGGCGAGAAATGGTCGAGCAGGTAATCGAGGTCGGCCACATAGTCGGGGAACCAATAGGTGTCGGACTGGGTGCGCTCGGACAGGCCAAAACCACGCCAGTCCGGTGCGATCACGTGCCAGTCGCCCTGCAGGCAATCGACCACGAACTGGAATGAGGCGGCCACGTCCATCCAGCCGTGCACCATGAAGATCTTGGGTGCGCCTTCGCGCCCCCAATGGCGCACGTGGGTGCGCAAGCCGCGGATGGTGAGAAATTCGGAACGGGAGGGTGTCATGGTATGCCTGAAGAATAAAAGAACGACCGTTCTAATTATACCGGACTGTTGAATTTCAGGCGGCCGGCCCCATTTCCTGATGTCTGGCCGGCAAAGCCCGCCAACGGCGTAAAATAGCGCCTTCCACCCTTTTCTCACCGAGCACAGACACCATGGCACTTTACCAGTTGGGCGAACACGCGCCTGAAATCGACGCTTCGGCTTATGTGGCCGAGGCCGCCACCCTGATCGGCAAGGTGACGCTGGAGCAGGATGCCTCGGTCTGGTCCGGCGCCACCATTCGCGGCGACAATGAGCGCATCACGATTGGCCGCGGCAGCAATGTGCAGGAAGGCACGGTCATGCACACAGACATGGGTTATCCCTTGACCGTCGGGCAGAACGTGACCATTGGCCACCAGGCCATGCTGCACGGCTGCACGGTGGGCGACGGTTCGCTGATCGGCATCCAGGCGGTGATTCTGAACGGCGCGCGGATCGGCAAGGGTTGCCTGGTGGGCGCCGGCGCGCTGGTGACCGAAGGCAAAGAATTCCCCGACCATTCGCTCATCATCGGCGCCCCCGCCAAGGCGGTACGTACGCTGGGCGAGGACGAAATTGCCCGCCTGGCCTTGTCAGCAGCGAGCTATGTGGCGCGCGGCAAAATGTTCAAGACGGAACTGAAGAAGATCGGATAACCATGACCACCACCCAAGATACCCTGCAAAAATTCATCTTCGACAATGCGGCCGTGCGCGGCGAATTTGTCGAGATTTCCGATACCTGGCGCGAGATCCAGCAACGTCACAGCTATCCGCCGGCTGTCAAAACCGTGCTGGGCGAAATGGTGGCCGCCGCTGCCCTGCTTTCGGCCAATCTGAAATTCAATGGCGCCATCATCATGCAGATCCATGGCGACGGTCCGGTGCGCCTGTTGGTGGTCGAGTGCGATTCCGACTTGCGCATCCGCGCCACCGCCAAGCTGGCCGAGGGCGCCGTCATTGCCGACACCGCCAGCCTGACCGACTTGCTCAATGCCAGCGGCCACGGGCGCTTTGTGATCACGCTCGATCCAGTCGACAAGATGCCTGGGCAGCAACCGTACCAGGGCATCGTGCCGCTGGACGGCGAGGACATGGCCACCGTCATCGAAAACTACATGCTGCGGTCGGAACAGCTCGACACCCGCCTGTGGCTGGGCGCGGACGAGCACGTCTCGCGCGGCTTGCTGCTGCAAAAGCTGCCGCGCCACAGCGGCAAGGATGACCAGGTGGTGCAAGCAAGCGAAGCGGAAGACCTGGAAACCTGGAACCGCGCCGTGATGCTGGCCTCGACCCTCAAGCAGCCCGAGCTGCTCTCGACCGATATCCAGACCCTGATGAACCGTCTGTTCTGGGAAGAGACGATCCGCGTGTTCGAGCCCGATCATCCGCAATTCCATTGCAGCTGCACGCGTGAAAAAGTCGGCAACATGCTCAAGATGCTGGGCCGCGAGGAAGTCGAATCCGCCCTGGACGAATTGGGCCAGCTGGCCATTGACTGCGATTTCTGCGGCAAGCACTACGAGTTCGACAAGGTCGATTGCGCCCAGCTGTTTATCGGCAAGACCCCGGTCGAAGAATTGATGCCTGCCAGCGATATCAAGCACTAAACGCATCCCGGCTGCGCCGCCAGCCCCTGCCCTGATTGCCGAGGAGCCGTATTGAACACAAGATCGTTCTTGCGCGCAGCCGCCCTGTGCGGCGCGTATTTGTGTCTGTCCAGCACGGCCGCGACGGCCGCCACTGCCACGTTTTCGCGTGAGGGCATCGATGCCAGGGGTTGGGCAGCCAGCACGCGCGGCGGCGCTGGCGGCGCCATCGTGCGCGTCACCAATTTACAAGCGGCTGGCCCGGGCTCGTTTGCGGCTGCGGCCGCTGTCAAGGGGCCGCGCATCATTGTGTTTGAAGTGGGCGGCGTGATCGATCTGCAGGGCGCCAGCATCCGCCTCGATGAACCTTACCTGACCGTGGCCGGCCAGACCGCGCCTGCCCCCGGCATTACCTTCGTGCGCGGCGGCTTGAACGTGGCTACCCACGACGTCATCGTCCAGCATATCGCAGTGCGCCCGGGCGAACATGGCAAGGCGAAAAAAAGCGGCTGGGACGCAGACGGCTTGTCCACCAGCGCGGCCCATGATGTCATCATCGACCATTGCAGTTTCAGCTGGGCCACCGATGAAAATCTGAGCGCCTCCGGCCCGCGCTTCAATGGCAGCGCGCCCGATACGTGGTACCTGGGCTCGTCGTACCGGATCACCTTCAGCCACAACATCATTGCCGAAGGCTTGCGCAATTCGACGCACAAAAAAGGCGAACACTCCAAAGGCTCGCTGGTGCACGATAACGCCGAAATGATTCTGTTCTACGGCAATCTGTTCAGTTCCAATGTCGAGCGCAATCCCCTGGTCAAAGGCGGCGCCCGCGTTGCGATCGTCAATAACCTGATCCACAATCCTGGCGCCAAGGCAATTCACTACAATTTGATTGCCCATGAATGGGGCGAGCGCGCGCCCCGCACGGGCGTGGTCACCATCGTGGGCAATGTGCTGCGGGCCGGCACGGATACGCGCGCCAATACCGCCCTGTTCAGCCTGGGCGGCGCGGGCGATGTCAGCGTCTTCATGAAAGACAATATCGCCGTCGATGATGCCGGTGCCGCTTTGCCGATGACCAGCCGTTACACTGCCTCGTCTGCCCGCATTCTGCCTGCATCGGCGCCTTATTTGCCCGATGGCCTGGCCGTGTTGCCGGCCAGCGCGCTGGAAAACGCGATCTACATGAGCGCCGGAATGCGCCCGTGGCAACGCGATGCGATTGACTTCAAGATCCTGTCCGATGTGGCGGAAGGCCGTGGCCACATTGTCGACAGCGAAGCCGAATCGAGTGGCTACCCCGACTACAAGGCAAGCCAGCGTCCGTTCAATCCGGACGCATGGCATCTGAATGACATGACACCCAAGGCAGGCTGGCCCGCCCTGGCCCAGCAATGATCGGCTTCCCATGAAAAACGCAGCGCGCTCCGAGTTTCCCCACTTCCTGGCCATTCCCACCAGGTGGATGGACAATGACGTGTATGGCCACGTCAATAACGTCGTGTATTACTCGTATTTCGACACGGCAGTGAACCAGTTCCTGATCGCGCGCGGCGTGCTCGATATTCACAAGGGCGAGGTGGTCGGCTTTGTTGTCGACAGTGGCTGCGCTTATTTCAGCTCAATCAGCTTCCCGGACATCATCCATGCCGGCATCCGCGTGGCCAAACTGGGCAACTCGAGCGTGCGCTATGAAATTGCCTTGTACCGCAACGATGAGCCACTGCCGTGCGCGGCCGGCCATTTCGTCCATGTCTACGTTGAACGCAGCAGCAACCGCCCGGTACCGATTCCGTCCCCGGTCAGGGATGTGCTGGCCACGCTCACGCGCCCGGCCGCAAACTAGCCGGCCCCTCAGGCGCCGGCGCTGAAGCCAAAGGCGGTACCGAGCACGGCCACGATACGCATCGCCACCGGCAGTACGCCCTCGACCGCGCTGGCCGCTTTTTGCAAACCTTCCGCCGATATTTTGATGGTCGACTTGTTCGGCTGCTCGGCCCGCACGTGGTGCAGAACCGCATCCAGATTATCTTTCACCGCACCAGCCGCTTCCGGGTCGCGCGCGTGAGCCGCCGCCAGCAATTGGCGCAGCTGAGCTTCGAGCTTTTGCAGCTCGGCTTCCTGTCCCGTCGCTGCCACTGCCGCACCCATGTAATGATGGACGTTGCTGATGCTGCCGCCAACGGAACCGGTATTGATGACGCCACTATTATGATTCATGTTCCCACCTTCGCTTTTTGTTTACGCACGGCTGTCTTGGCTGGCCGCCGGAATACAAACGACTTGATGCTGTTGACGATATTGCCGCGGATGTCGCCACTGTTGATGACGCCCTGATTGATGTAGGCCGTCAGGTTATCCTTGAAGTCGGAGGCATCGATATGATGCGCCTTGAGTTGCTCGCAGATGGCCTTGATCAGCACTTTTTCCTGCGTTTTCAAGAGGCGCCCCACCTCTTGCACCGAGAAATAGTCCAGCTGTCCACTGCTTGTATAGCGTTCGCGAAATGAAAACGCGATACCAAACTGCTGGGTGATATTAAGGAAAATGCCGGCTGCCGTGATCAGGCGAAACAAGACACGCCACAGCACCACCAGCCCACCAAACACACCGGACGCCAGGCCCAGCTGAAGCGCCGCCTGGGCCAGAAAGTGCCAGTCAAACGGGCTGGGCATCAAGGATGGCTCTTGCATGAAAAAGCCAAAGAATGCCGCCAAGCCAGCCAGTCCAATCAGATACAGCAGGACCACAGCCAGCGCCACCGGCAGCGCCAGGTAGGCCAGCCAGTGCCAGCGGAAGTAACGTTCAAGCCGGTACAAGCCGCTGCGTCCGGGGGCCAGCACATAGGTTGCGAACTCACAAAAGATCAGCTTGCCTTCGGCCTTGAAACGGACAAACTGGGTAGCCAGGATATCGCTGGCCGGCAGCGACATTTCCAGCGCGGTATACGTGCGTCCGGCACCAGGGACATGGCGCTCCATGCCAGCCAGCTGGTCAAGCGCGACACTGGAGGGCGGCCGCTGGAAACGTTCCACGCCGATGTGCTGCTGCAGATCCTTGGCTCTGCCTTCAATGAAGGTCATCGGCTTGACTGCCAAATGGGCCACGCCCATGTCGGCGGCGACCCTGGCAATGGATTGGTACAGGCTGTCCGCGCTCAGTTCGGCCGGCGTTTCCTCGATCCCGGCCAGCAGATGGATGCCCTGCTGCGGCATGCTGGTATCGAGGACCACGGACCAGGAATTGATTTCCGTCCCATACCCGATGAAGGGGCGTTCGCCAGCGAAATACAGGGCGTTTGCCTGTTCGTCGTTCTCCCACAACAAGTCGCAGATGGTCGAGGCCCAGCCACCCACCACCGGCAGCACATAGCCGCCCTGCTCGGGCGCATGAAACATGATCCTGGCCAGAATCGGATTGAGGATGGCGATCTTAATGCCGATCGCGGCACCGGCCAGCAACGCCAGCATCGACACCGGGGTCTCACCATCCGGGGATGGCGCCGGCAGCATGAGATACAACACGGCAAACAAGCCCAGAAACAGCAGCGACAGCAATGCCGACTGCAGCGCATGAAACTGGATGCACGCACGGTCGTAACCGACGCCGCCATCCGACGATTTGTAGGGATTGCCCAGCATGCAGTGGATGCAGATCAGGGCACCAAACAGGCCGTACAGGTAGGTGCGCGCGCAAATCAGGCGGCTGACGCGGTCCAGCGGCTCGGTCACAGGCAGCGCCGACTCGGCTTGCTGTGGGGCCGCTACGTCGGGCTCAACATGGAAGTAAGGTGCGCCAAGCTGGGTGTTCATCTTGTCCTCCAGATAGGGGAAAGGGATGACCGATCGGCGCATTGCGCGCGCAGAACCTGATGCATTCTCCGCGCAAAAGATGTAAAAAAGCTATCCAATTATCACATGGCATCAAAACGCAACATGTCCCCGGCACCGTGCGTCCAGTAGCATTTCATCGGCCAGGCTGTCGATCCGTCGCTTTTCCAAGGGGCATGCCTTGCAGCCGGTTTACAATCGCTTCCCATGCAAACCAGTTCTTCATTTCAACTCGCCTGGCGCTCGTTCTGGGTGCTGAAAAAGCACCGTTCGGAGCCAGTCTGGGCCCAGCTTGCCGTGGGCGCGGCGCTGGCCCTGCCCATTGGCTTTGGCATGATGCTGATCAACGGGATGGTGACCGGCCGGGTGGGCGACCTGGGCTGGTGGCGCGCATCGCTGCTATTCAACCTGTTCATGTGTCTGAGTGTCGTATTCAGCATGCTGGCCATCACGCGCGTGATCGAACACCTGCTGCCGGCCAGCCGCATTGACGCGCTGTCGAGCGCGGCCGACTGGCGCACGGCCGTGGTCATCAATATCATTGCCATTGCCGGCACTGTGCTTGGCAGCGCGCTGGGCCTGAGCGTCTTTTCCTGGATGATCGGTTGGAACGGCTGGGCAAGCTTCCTTTCCAGCAGCCTGGCAAAAACCGAATTCCTCGCCTTTGTGCTGGTGGTTTCAGGGGCCAACTGGTTCTGGTGGCGCCTGCGCGTCCGCCAGGACAGATTGCTGCACCAGGCCACGGAAGCGCAGTTGCGGCTGCTGCAAGCGCAGATCGAACCCCATTTCCTGTTCAATACCCTGGCAAATGTGCACAGCCTGATGGAGCGCGACACACCACGCGCCAAGCAAATGCTGGAGACTTTCACTGACTACCTGCGTGCCAGCCTGGGCCAGTTGCGCCATACCGACAGCAGCCTGGAAGCGGAACTGGCAATGGTGCGCAGCTATCTGACGCTGCTGCAAATCCGCATGGAAGAGCGCCTGCGCTTCGACATTGACGCCAGCAATGAAGCCCTGACTGCGGCCTTGCCCACCCTGCTGCTGCAACCATTGGTTGAAAACGCGATCGAACACGGACTGGAACCGACCATTGACGGCGGCCGGGTTAGCATCATTGCCCGTGTGATTGGCGGTCAGCTCGACATTTGCGTCAATGACGACGGCATGGGCCGTGCCGCACCGCGCCGTTCGCGCCGGCAAGGCAGCGGCATGGCCCTGGCCAATATCCGCGAACGCTTGCACACACGCTACGGCGACAAGGCCGCGCTCACGCTCAGCCCGCAAGCCGTGGGCATGCAAGCCTCGCTCTCGCTGCCCTACAGGCGCCGCACATGACACGCGCCCTGATTGCCGATGACGAGCCGCATCTGGCCCAGTACCTGCAAGAGCAGCTGGCACTGCTGTGGCCCGAGCTCGAGATCGTGCACATCGCCCGCAACGGCAATGAAGCGGCAGCTTGCATCGAGGCGCTGGAGCCCGATTTGGCCTTTCTCGATATTCAGATGCCGGGCCTGAGCGGTCTGGAAGTGGCGCAGGGCATTGAGGGCGACACCCGCGTGGTGTTCGTCACCGCGTTTGACACCTACGCCGTCGAGGCGTTCGACCATGCGGCGCTGGACTATTTGCTCAAACCCTTAAAGAGCGAGCGGCTCGCACGCATGATCTCGCGCGTCAAGCCGGCGCTGGCCCTGCAGGCAGCCGGCCAGCTTGCGCCGCCCGACGCGCGCCTGGCCCAGGTTCTGGAACAATTGACGCGCGGTCCGGCAACACCGGCGCGCCTGCGTTTCATCCGCGCCGGCCAGGCTGAGTATGTGCACCAGATCGCGGTGGACGATGTGCTGTTCTTTCAGGCCGACGACAAGTACACCGTCGTGCAAACGGCCGGCGGCGAACACTTGATCCGCACTACCATCGCCGAGCTGGCCGAGCAGCTTGACCCCGACCAGTTCTGGCAGGTGCATCGCGCCACGCTGATCAATCTGCACTATCTGGAGGGCACGCGGCGCGACGAGACCAGCCGCCTGTTCCTGCGCATCAAGGGCCATCCGCGCGAGCTGCGCGTCAGCCGCGCCTACGTTCATCTGTTCAAGGCCATGTAGCAGGCCGCCGCTGGCAATTCGTCGGCGCTGCTGTCGATCCGTCGCCCGGCGCTCGCCGCTGACCTGCCGTGCATGCGATCGTTGTGGCGTGTGATCACGGATCACGCTGCCACTCCGGCCCTACTCTCTCAGGACAACGTCAATGCACAAAACCCGCTTCCTCGCCGCGCTCCTTGCAGCAGCATGTCTCAATAGCCCTTTGCTGGCCGCGCCGGCGACCGTCATCGCGCCACCGATGGTCACCATTGCCGGCGGCACGTTCGCCATGGGCAGCACGGCCAATCCAAAAGACAAGGACCGTCCCAGCTCCGAGCCGGTGCATAGCGTGACCGTCAAGAGCTTCCGGCTGGCCAAATACGAAACCACCGTTGGCCAGTTCCGCCAGTTTGTCGAAGCCACCGGTTATCAGACCGGGGACGATTGCTGGAAGCTGGCGGCGACCGACTGGGGTGTGGAGAACGGCAAAGTCAGCTGGAACTCGCCGGCAAATGCGCCCAGCGAGTTCCACCCCGTCATGTGCGTCAGTTGGGAGGACGCCCATGCCTATCTCAAGTGGCTGTCGAGCCAGACGGGCCGCAGCTTCCGCCTGCCCAGCGAGGCCGAGTGGGAATACGCGGCGCGCGCCGGCAGCAGCACACGCTACCCTTTCGGCGATGATCCAGCCATGTTATGCCAGCACGCCAACGTGTTCGACCGCAGCGGCAAACCGGCTATCACCAAGTTGGCCGGCAAGAGCGGCAAGGCAATCGATTGCGACGACGGCGCCGAACTGACCACCGTGGTCGGCATGTACGCGGCCAATGCCTGGGGTTTGCATGACATGCTGGGTAATGTGGGCGAGCTGGTGGAAGACTGCCAGCACTTGAGCTACGAGAATGCGCCCGCGGACGGCACTGCCTGGACGGCAGGCTGCGCCACCTTCCATGATTCGGCCATGGTGATCCATCGTGGCGGCAATTTCAACAGCGGACCAATTGGGTCCAGCCCGACCATGCGCGGGCACGCGGGAACGGACAACCGCAGCAGCGTGGCCGAGGGCTTCCGCATCGCCGAAGATCTCACTGCGCGCGTAGATCGAGCTGGCGCGCTTGTGCCCGCGGCGAAGGCTGGCCACTTTGAAGCAGATCTGAGCAAGGCGCAGGCACAAGAGCGCGCAAGGCAAGCGCGCTCGCACGCTGCACCAAAGTAATCGAACCGGCCACCCGGACTCAGGGTGCTCCCGGAGCGCCGACGCTGGCCAATCTGGCTTTCGCAGGTGCATCGCCCAGAGCGGCCGCCCTGGCAAGCAGCGCCAGCGCGGCTTTTCTGTCACCTGGCTCGTTGCGCTCCAGGCGCATCAAGGCCGCATTGTAGGCGGCGATGGCGCTGCCGAACGTGGCACCGGCCTCAAAGGCTTGCATCGCCTTGTCGGGACAAAGACTGAACTGGTCGTAACCTGCGCCCACGCCCAGCATGCCGCGCGCGTTTTTCGCCTTGCGCCAATCGGCTTCCATACTGATTGCCGCAGCGCTGACCATGGCCGCCATGACATCGCCCCCGCGCTCGACTCGATATGGCCCGCGGGAAACGTAGGTGCTGAATGCCTGGCGGGTGGTGTGGACGGCGCCATCTTTGGCGAACCAGGTAAAGCCATCCTGGCCGACAACTTGCGTGCCATCCAGCGCCAGCGCAAGGCGCTGTGCGACCGACTTGCTGCCTGGCCCGGGCGCAATCCCGCTCCACGAGGATAACAACACCACCTTCTTGATCACCGGCCCGTACGTTCGGACCTGTGCTGCCAGCTCGGACGGCTCCATGATGCGCTGATCCGGACCATACAGGTGCCAGGGACTGCCGTGCAAGCCAATCACAAGCAGGGCCGGATCGTCGTCGGCGCGCGCTTCCATGTAAGAAAACATGGCTTCTGCTCCAGATACACAATCAGCCGATCGGGGATCGCAGGTTGCAATCGATTGCACGCCGTTCAGAGGCAGGCTGCTCGGGCAGCCTGCCCCTGCCGCGCCCGTGGCCGCCGACAAAACGGCAAAAATACCTTGTTTTAAATGCATTTTAAGACGCATATAGATTCCGATATCAGGTCTCGCCCGGACCCGGTCCGAACAAATCATCCAGTCCTTCGGGCCGTTTGCGCGGCGCGGCAACGCCGCGCTTGCCGTGAAACTCTTCTTCAATATTGTCGCGGTAAAAGCTCCACGCTGCGCCCGACGTTGACAAGCGGCGCCATACCTCGGTGCCGACGCCGCTGTAGTCAATAGCGCTGCCATCATCGAGCTCGACCCGTAAAACCCGTTCGCGCGCATCGTAGCCAATCGCCCGCAGCTTGCCTGCGTTGATTTTTTTCATGTCCATGAAGCGTTCCCTCTCCGGCCAAGCGCCGCTCAAGCCTTACTATACCTGCGCCGTACTGCTTAGCGCCAGCGCGCTGCGGGGGCGCGCACATACTGCTTGAGCACATAGCCCCAGGGCATCACGATCGGAATCAAGATCGCCACCATGCATTCGATCGCGGTGCCCATGGTGGCCTCATCAATCGTGCCGGCGCTCCACGCCGGATAGGCCACCAGACCCATCCAGATTGCCTTCCAGATGAACTCCCACATCAGGATAGGCAGCATTTGCAGGGGATAGCGCAAGCCCAGCAGGGCCAGCAGCGAGAACGCGGCCAGCATGCAGTTGACCACGCCACCGCTGAGCGTCCATGGCTTGGCATGGCTGATAATGCCGGGCCAGAGCACCAGGCTCAGTCCCACCACAATCAACAGGTACATGGCGCGCAGCAGATACAAGCGCGGCAGCGATACGTCCGGGGTCGATGGGTGCATGCCTTACTCCACTTCGCGCAATACTTTTTCCAGCCCGGCGATACGAGTACGCAGTTCGCCCAGCGTGGCATTGACCGCGCCCAGCGCGATGGCGGTTTCAGCCTGGCTTTGGGTAGCACGGGCTGCCAGTTCGCGATAACTTTCGTCGTTGTCCAGGCGCGCCTTGGCCTGGCGGTTAAGCGAGGTGTAGCGAATGGCAAACACGGCAATGATGGTGCCGAAAAACGCGGCAAGGGTGAACACGTAAATAGCTTCGGACATGGCGACCTCTAGGTTTCAGTTTTGGTAGTCAGGGAGGGGACTGCGGCAGCAATGGCGGCAGGCGTGAGTTCCAGTGCAAAGGCGCTCACCTCAAAATAATTGAGCGCCTTGCCGTCCGCGGACAGCTCGAGCCGGCTGGTGACCAGCCCTGCGCCCTCCAGCTTTTGCAAATGCAGATGGAGCAAGGGCCGGCTGATACCAATTTCCCGCGCCAGCTGGCTGACATAGTTGCGCCCGCCGGAAGCGAGCGCCGCAATGATGCGCAGCCGATGCGGATTGGCCAGGGCCGACAGCGCCGCCAGCAGTGCATCCCCGTTTTGGTTGATATGTTTATTCATCACGTGTAAACAATATCTTACATGTGAAAGCGAGTCAAGCCATCGCGCGAAAAAGATCGCGCCAAACCGCAATCAGCCCCGGCGATCGCGAGGGTGATTGTGGTGATTTTGGGAAAGTGGTGTCAGTGCTGAACGACGCGCTTGCGCACCGCGTCCAGGGTTTGCGGAATGCTGTCTTTGCTCAGGCTGTCGACAATCCAGCCCAGGCCGAAGGGAATCGGACCCGGGTCGGTGTACACGTTGTAGCGCACCACCGTTTTGTCCGGGGTGGCGCCCGGGGTCAACTGCCATTGACCGGTAGTATCGAGGATGGTCTCCTCTTGTTTCAAGCCGGGCCAGGGCACCAGCTTCCAGGCCAGCACGCAGGAAGCGGCACTGACTTTCGGCGTCATGCGCAGCCGGTATTTCTTGATCTTACCCATCGGCAGTTTCAACGTGATGTCGACCAGCGTCTGGCCGCCATCAGCGGGCGTGGCCTTGGCCGACGCCGTATTCGGCATGAAGCTCGGATACGCGCTGTAGTTCTGCAGCAGCGCGCACACGTCCTGGATGGGAGCATTGATGATGGTGCCAGCGGCAAAAGTTTTACCGGGGCTGCCCGCCTTGCTCAAGTCCACCATCGTCACGCTGCTGTCAGACAGCTTGGCGACATCGATCGCGTCGGCGCCATGGGCTGCGGCAGAGAACAAGACCGCGCTAAGCAGGGCGCCAAGGCGCAGGGTAGGATGCATGGCAACTCACTAGGTGGCTAGGAAATGGGGCATTTTTACCGGTTTGCCAGGCCCGGTCAAGCCACCTCAATCGCGGCAATAGCCCTCGCCCGCTTCGATCGTCACGCAGTTCTTTTTATCAGCCAGCCATTTCATGCCGGTTGCCGCGCCGTCGCTGGGACGAATGGTATGTGGCTTGCCGTCGCGTTCGAAGGTAATGGTGTCGCCCGTGCCGCTGCCCTGGAAGGTGCGCGGACCGTCGAGATTTTTGATCGTGACGGCATATTTGCCATCGGCACCGGCGATTTGCAGATAGGTGCCTTCCGGTCCGTTCCACTGGCCCAGCAATTTGACAGCGCCCTGCACCGCCTGCGGCGTGACCGCAACCGGTGTTTCGACCTTGGCGGCCTTGGGCGAACACGCTGCCAGCGCAGCGGCGCCAACGACGAACGAGAGCAGGAGAACTTTGAGCTTTTGCATCGATGATTCCAATATGAAAAAACCTCCGGGTCGCCCCGGAGGCATACAAACAGGATTAATTATTCAGCAGAACCTGGGCGATGATGCCGGTTGCAATCGCCACCAGCGCGTAGTTGCCATCGACCTGCACCCATTGGTAGCCACGCTGCGGCGCATACAGGCGGTTGTGGCGATGCCAGTCGTTGACCACATAGTACTGGTTGTGCGACAGGCGCTCGCCGCGGCGCATCTGGGCGCGGTAGCTGTTACCGTAGCCGTTGCCATAGCCGCGATGTTCGTAGCGGTTGTCGTAACGGTTGTCATAACGGTTGTCGCGGCGATTGTCGTAGCGGTTGTCGTCGCGGTCGCCATCATGGCGGCGATCGTCGCGCCGCGCCTGGCCATTAAAGTCGCCAAAGCGCGAGTCGCGGCCATCGAGGCCGGTACGGGTGTCGCGATCCTGGCGCTGGGCGTTATCCGTGCGTTCTACCCGACCGCTGCGCTCGTAACGGTCATACGACTGGGCCGATGCGGCGCCCGATACCAGGCATGCTGCGGACACTGCGAATACGAGGGCTTGCTTGATCATGGTGTACTCCTGTCTAAAAAGTGGACCCTGGCTGATGCTGCACTTCCGGGGTCATGGACCGAGGATCTTTTCCTCAACCCACGAGATCATTAAACCGCATAAAGGTCTTCACAAACAGTCGATTCGGGTAAGAAGTGTTACGGGAGGTATCCGGGAATTTGCTCAACTACATCGCCCTCGCGGAGGCGGGGGCCTATACCACTGTACCGAATTCGGTGACATGGAATGGCCCCCCGCCTGCGCGAGGGCGATGTGGGTTAGTCGCCGAATTCGATGCGGGTAATGATGCCGGTGTTGACCGACACCAGCGCATAGTCATTCCCGGTGCGCACCCAGTTATGGCCGTACTGCGGCCGTGGCAAGTCGGCACGGCGCCAATTGTTCACGCGCAGATTGCGCCCCCAGTACGCAGCAGGCAAACGCTCGCCACGATACAAGTCATGATTGGGCCCGGCGCCAC
Source organism: Massilia sp. CF038 (assembly GCF_900129765.1). GTDB lineage: Bacteria > Pseudomonadota > Gammaproteobacteria > Burkholderiales > Burkholderiaceae_D > Telluria_A. The sequence continues at coordinate 720,298 of NZ_FQWU01000001.1, read as the reverse complement.
GCACACGGCGGTGCATGCCATGATCGCGCCGCTGCTCGTAGCGGCCGTCACGGTAGCCTCGGTCGTCGTGCGCACCATGGCTGTACGACTGGGCCATCGCGGTACCTGACGAAAGGCAGGCGGCGGCAAGAACGGCAAACATCAGGGTCTTGGTTTTCATGGCGAACTCCTGTCATCAAGTGGAACTGTGGTCACAGGCAGCAAGGTGTGCCCGTGACTTCATTACACTGCAGAAGTCCTGTTACAACCACTGGCGCTCGGTAAAAAGTGTTACGAAATCTCAGGCTGCATCTTGCACCGAAGCGCTCGCCACTTCGTGGAATACGCCTGTTTGCGTGAACGATTTTCCAAACAGGGGATGCACGATCTCGATGCGGATGTCGAACTGGCTAGCGTGATTATTGCGGTGGCACAGATAGGTTTTACCGGGCGTGAACCAGATTGGCAAGGGAATGCGCACGCCGAACACTTCCCAGAAATAGCCATCACTCTCGAAATACAAATCACCGCCGCGCACTGACAGCAGCAGCTTCATGCCCAGGCCCATGCCGACATATTCGAGTACTTCGCCGCGGCTGCTCTCGCGCATGAAGGAGGTGAACATGACAGGTTTACGCCCATGCAGACGATAGATGCGCTGCTTGTAGATGGCTGGATCGTCAGGCTTGGAATAGACCTCGATATCGACCGGGAAGTCGGCGTCGTTGTAGGGCATCAGCGCCCCCTTGATCATGGGCCGCGTCACGTAGCCAAGCAGCTGACCGAAGCGCGAGCAGCTCAGTTCATCGAGCATGCCCGTGTACATCAGCGGCTTGCCGGGGGATGGATTTTTGGCGAAGCGGTGCTGAATGTCGAGATGCAGCTTGCTCCACTCAGGCCCGAGGATCTTGCGAAACAACTCGCCTTCCGAGACGTGCATCATGCGCTTGCCTTTCGACGGTCAACGATGAACAGGTAAATCAGTGGCGGCAGCATTGTGACGACCGCAAAGGTATCGATCCACACGTGAGCCCAGCATTGGGCCTGCAGCGAAATGAGCATGTCTTGCGGGGCCCACAGCACCATACCAGCGATCAGCGCGCCCCATGCAAAGGCATTGCGCTGGCGGTCACCCATCCAGGCCAGGCCGGCCATCCAGACTGCCGCAGCCTGCACGGTGGGGCCGAACAAGGAGATCCACCACACCTGCTGGGCGCGCGCCTGGGCTGGAATGGCCGGCCCCCAGAACGCGGTTTCAATTGCCTGGTGATAGCCGTCGAACAGCGCCATGCCGGCAATCAGCGGCAGTAGCATGCCGACCGCAAGATGCGCGGAAATGGCAGCGTACACGTACCAGACGGTCCACTTGCGCATCACTTCATGGTTCATATGCTCAGTCTTTAAGGTAGGGATTTCGATGCGCGCAGACCCCGTCCTGACACACAGGCGTGATCTTGTAGCCCAATAGTGTGGACATGCGGTAGCGGTTGCGCGCGAACATGCGGTACAAGTACGCCAGCGGCGGGCGCAGGAAAGGCACCCGCAATGGCGCCACCAGATAGCCGCGCCCGACCAGCGTATAGGCGGCCAGCATGCTGTCGATGCCGGCATACACGGTGCCGTCGGCGGCCTGGCTGTACATTTCCAGATTCAGTTCAACCATGCTGGCGCCCAGGTGCGCGGGATCGAATCCCGGTTGGGCGATATCGGTAAAAGCGAGTTGGTGTTTTTTGTCCCAGCGGCCCAGGCGGGCCATCTCGGTTGAGCAGAATGCGCATCTGCCATCGTAATACAGGGTCAGTGCGGCTGTGCTCATGACGAACGCTCAGGGGGTGGTGACAGGTTTTGGCGGAGGCGGTGGCGGCAAGGGCGTTGCCGACTCCTTTTTTTGGTCGTTGCTGCCCAGGATCTGGACGAACACTTCGTTCTGCTTGATCATGCCCAGTTCCAGGCGCGCACGCTCTTCCACGGCGCCGGTGCCATCTTTCAGGTCGCGCACTTCGGATTCGAGCTTGGCGTTGCGCGCCTTGAGTTCTTCGGTATGAACGTGGGCGGCAGCCACCTTGTCTTCCAGTTCGGACACGCGCAGCCAGCCGCCCTTCCCTACCCACAGGGGAATCTGGATGAGCAGCAGCAGGGCCGCAAGGACAAGCGTGATCAGGCGCATGGCAGTGTTAAACCGGCCAGCAGTGCTGGCCGGTGTCGCTTCAATTACTTCAGGTTGTAGAACGCGCTACGGCCAGGATAGCTGGCGATGTCGCCCAGGTCTTCTTCGATACGCAGCAGCTGATTGTACTTGGCCATGCGGTCCGAACGCGACAGCGAGCCGGTCTTGATCTGCAGGGCGTTGGTACCAACAGCGATGTCGGCGATGGTCGAGTCTTCGGTTTCACCCGAGCGGTGCGAGATGACAGCGGTGTAGCCGGCGCGCTTGGCCATTTCAATGGCGGCGAAGGTCTCGGTCAGGGTGCCGATCTGGTTGATCTTGATCAGGATCGAATTGGCGATGCCTTTCGAGATGCCCTCTTTCAGGATCTTGGTGTTGGTGACGTACAGATCGTCGCCCACCAGCTGGACCTTTTTGCCCAGACGGTCGGTCAGGATCTTCCAGCCATCCCAGTCGCCTTCGTGCATCGCGTCTTCGATCGAAATGATCGGGTACTTGTCGCACCAGGTTTCGAGCATGTTGGTGAATTCGGTCGAAGTCAGCTGCATGCCTTCGCCTTCCAGGTGGTACTTGCCGTCCTTGTAGAACTCGGACGCGGCGCAGTCCAGACCCAGCGCGATCTGCGTGCCTGGCTCGTAGCCTGCCTGCTCGATCGCTTGCATGATCAGCTTGATGGCTTCTTCGTGATTGGCGACGCTAGGCGCGAAACCGCCTTCATCGCCCACCGATGTGGCCAGGCCTTTGTCGTGCAGGATTTTCTTCAGGGTGTGGAACACCTCGGCGCCGTAGCGGATCGCTTCCTTGAAGCTTGGTGCGCCCACTGGAATGATCATGAATTCCTGGATGTCCAGGTTGTTGTCGGCGTGCGCGCCGCCGTTGATGACGTTCATCATCGGCACTGGCATCTGCATCGCGCCCGAACCACCGAAGTAGCGGTACAGCGGCAGGCCGGCTTCTTCAGCGGCAGCTTTGGCCACGGCCATCGACACGGCCAGCATGGCGTTGGCGCCCAGACGGCTCTTGTTTTCGGTGCCATCGAGGTCGATCAGGGTGCGGTCCAGGAACGCCTGTTCATTCGCGTCCAGGCCCATGATCGCTTCGGAGATCTCGGTATTGATATTTTCGCAGGCTTGCAGTACGCCCTTGCCGAAGTAACGGCTCTTGTCGCCGTCACGCAGTTCGATCGCTTCGCGCGAACCGGTCGATGCGCCCGATGGCACGGCAGCGCGGCCCATCACGCCGGACTCCAGCAACACGTCGCATTCGACGGTTGGATTGCCGCGCGAATCTAGAATCTCGCGGCCGATAATATCAACGATAGCACTCATTTTTATTCTCCAAAAGGTAAGCAAAACGGTGGGCGGATCCGGGAGGATCCGCCTGCATCTGTCAGGGCAATCGGCGGTGGACCGGCGAACAAGCTGCCGTTTATCGCGTAAAGCTCGATTCGAGGAATCCGGCTTTTTTGACGATGCGGTCGATGTCGACCAGCGTGGTGAGGAGCTCTTTCATGCGTCCCAGGGGGACTGCATTCGGACCGTCCGACAGCGCCTGCGCGGGATTGGGGTGCGTTTCCATGAACAGACCGGCGATACCGGCTGCCACAGCTGCGCGCGAGAGCACAGGGATGTGTTCGCGCTGGCCACCGGATGAGGTGCCCTGTCCGCCCGGCAGTTGTACCGAATGGGTCGCGTCGAACACGACCGGGCAGTTCGATTCGCGCATGATCGCCAGTGAGCGCATGTCCGAAACGAGGTTGTTGTAGCCGAAGGAGACACCGCGTTCGCACGCCATGAAGTTGTCTTCGTTCAGGCCTGCTTCTTTTGCTGCCAGGCGGGCCTTGTCGATCACGTTCTTCATGTCGCCGGGCGCGAGGAACTGGCCCTTCTTGATGTTGACTGGTTTGCCGGACTGCGCGCAGGCGACGATAAAGTCGGTCTGGCGGCACAGGAAGGCCGGGGTTTGCAGCACGTCGACCACCGACGACACGGCGGCGATTTCTTCGATCGTGTGGATGTCGGTCAGCACAGGCACGCCGATTTCCTTGCGCACGTCGGCCAGAATCTCCAGGCCCTTGTCCATGCCAGGGCCGCGGAACGAGGTGCCCGAGGAACGGTTGGCTTTATCGAAGGACGACTTGTAGATGAAGGGAATACCCAGCGCCGAAGTGATTTCTTTCAGCGTACCGGCGGTATCCATCGCCATCTGGCGCGATTCGATTACACAGGTGCCGGCGATCAGAAAGATCGGCTGGTCCAGGCCTACGTCAAAACCGCAAAGCTTCATGCTGCGTCTCCTTGCAATGCAGGCGCGCCATTATTGGCAGCTGCCGAGTGAGCGTTGGCCGCCTTGTGCGCCAGCGCGGCCTTGATGAACGACGTGAACAGCGGGTGACCGGTGCGCGGCGTCGACTTGAATTCAGGGTGGTACTGCACGCCCATGTACCACGGGTGCGCGTTCTCGCCTTCGCGTGGCAGCTCCATGATTTCGCACAGATCTTCGGTCGGGGTGCGGGCCGAGACAATCAGGCCAGCCGCTTCGACACGGCCCAGGTAATGGTTGTTCGCTTCGTAGCGGTGACGGTGACGCTCGGTCACGACCGAACCGTAGATCTCGGCGGCCAGCGTGCCAGGATTGACGGCGCAGGTTTGCGCGCCCAGGCGCATGGTGCCGCCCAGGTCGGACGACTCGTCGCGCTTTTCGACCTTGCCGTCATGGTTTTGCCACTCGTTGATGAGGGCCACGACCGGCTGGTCGGTATCGGTATCGAACTCGGTCGAGTTGGCGTTGGCCATGCCTGCCTTGTGGCGAGCGTATTCAATCAGCGCGACCTGCATGCCCAGGCAGATGCCCAGGTAAGGGATCTTGTTTTCACGGGCGTAGCGGGCGGCCATGATCTTGCCTTCCACGCCGCGCTTGCCGAAGCCGCCCGGCACCAGAATGGCATCGTACTTGGCCAGGTGATCGCAGCCCTTGGTCTCGATGTCTTCCGAGTCCAGGTATTCGATGTTGACCCGGCTTTCGGTGTGGATGCCAGCGTGGCGCAGCGCTTCCGTCAGGGACTTGTACGACTCGGTCAGGTCGACATACTTGCCAACCATGCCGATGGTGACGGCTTCTTTCGGGTGTTCCAGCGCGTGAATCAGCTTGGTCCACATCGACAGGTCGGCTGGCGGCGCTTCCATGCCAAGGGCGTCGAGGATGATCGCGTCCAGGCCCTGGTCGTGCAGCATCTGCGGCACTTTATAGATGGTGTCGGCGTCCCACACCGAGATGACAGCCTGCTCTTCGACGTTCGAGAACAGCGAGATTTTGGCGCGTTCGTCGTCAGGAATCGGGCGGTCGGCGCGGCACAGCAGCGCGTTTGGCGAAATGCCGATCTCGCGCAGCTTTTGTACGCTGTGCTGGGTCGGTTTGGTTTTCAGTTCGCCGGCCGAGGCAATGTATGGCACCAGGGTCAGGTGCACGAAGGCCGCCGACTTGCGTCCGGCGCGCAGCGACAGCTGGCGGGCCGCTTCCAGGAACGGCAGCGATTCGATGTCGCCCACGGTGCCGCCAATTTCCACCAGCGCCACGTCCACACCTTCGGCGCCGCGGTAGATGTAATCCTGGATTTCGTTGGTGATGTGCGGAATGACCTGCACGGTCTTGCCCAGGTACTCGCCACGGCGTTCCTTGCGGATCACCGACTCGTAGATCTGGCCGGTGGTGAAGTTGTTCACCTTTTTCATGCGGGTGCTGATGAAGCGCTCGTAGTGGCCGAGGTCGAGATCGGTCTCGGCGCCATCATCGGTAACGAAAACTTCACCGTGCTGCATGGGGCTCATGGTGCCCGGATCGACGTTGATGTACGGATCGAGCTTGAGCATGGTGACTTTGAGGCCGCGCGATTCGAGGATCGCAGCGAGAGAGGCGGCGGCAATCCCTTTACCCAGGGAAGACACGACGCCGCCAGTGACGAAGACAAATTTGGTCATTGCAGATGGTGCCGAACGGCACATGCGGGAAATTGAAATTATACCTTAAACAGGCAAAAACTTCCGCAAAACAAGGCAAAAAGGTTGCAAAAGCCCGCTGGAAGCGGGAAAACCTAACCGTGCGCCATATATGCGATTTGGCGCCCAATACCCACGATATGCCGAGCTATCAGCCGCGCTGCTGCAGCAGCACGACCGCGGATCCGTGGTGCCCGTGGTGGCACTTCAGGCCGCCAATACAGGGCGCAGTACGCGGTCCGCTCGCGCCCCGCCGTGATAGCAAGAAAATCAGCCAGCTCCCAAATCGATATAGCTAATCTCGCAGGCGCCATACCGGATTGGCAAAGTCGGATCGATATTGATGTCGACCTTTCGCCCTTTGGACAAGGCCAGATAGGCAGCAGCGACCAAATGCATGTTATTGGCGTTGATAAAGACTCGATCAGTGCTCACACATGGCGAGCCAGCAGGCCAGACCAGCGGGGTAGTGAAATACAATTCGAGCGTGTTGTCGAACGTGGTGCCGGTGTAGTCGCCTACAGCGCGAACCTTGGACAAGGCCAACCCGTAGAAGTTGACTTCGGCCGCGTTCGCGCAGACGAGGTTGGTCATCAGCGCAGCACCGAAAACACATTTTAAAACAGTCGAGCGAGGCATGAAGCGCATCAGTAATTCCTGCTGAGTTGGGGGGTACGGAAGAATGTGAATATTGTAAATCAGATAATTACTTCTCGTCAATTTCAGTTTCACGCGTCAAAGCAGAAAAACTGCTGAATTCCGGCCAGTATGCCGCCTTCAACTGTCATCAGCGACAGGCGGCATCCGCGGTCGGTGCCTGTTAGCGCTGACTGAAACCACGCTCGCGCAGCCAGCTTTCCATTTTGTCCCAATAGCCCGGGGCGGACGTCGACAGGGTCGGCAGCTCGCTGTTGTTGCCGGTCGTCGTATCCAGGAATGCATGGCCCGTATTGAGCAGGCGCACCACAGTAAAGTCCTGATTGCCCGAGCTCTGGCGCGCTGCCGCCAGCTTTGCGGCGGTCTGGGCGCTGGGCACGTTGTGGTCGAGCTCACCCAAGAACCACAGCACTGGCACGGTCAGCTGGGCCAGCGTCGGGGCCGGATCATACGACGCGTTAAGCACGCTCCAGCCGCGCCCCCAGCCCTCTTCGCTCATGTGTACTGCCCAAGCCGCGTTGGCCCAGGGACGCGCTTTAAGTGGCGCAGCCAGCGCGTTGAACTGGGGCCACGGCAAGCCCGCGTTGTCGAACAAGCGGCCAGCGCCCTCCTGCGCTTCCTGTGCGTCCGCCTCGCCAAAGCCGGCCTCGCGCACGCTCCAGCCGATTTCGTGCACCATCGTATCGCGCACCGTGTTGGCTGAACCGGCGCGCACGATCACGTAAGCCACATCGTTCGACTTGACCGCCATCAGCGGCCCGGTCCATCCGCCCTGGCTGGACCCATGCACGCCGATGCGTTTGGGGTCGATGTCGGCGCGGGCCTTGAGCATGGCCACGCCGGCCAGCCAGTCGTCGGCAATGGTCGCCATGCTGGCCTTGCCCCAGTCGCCGCTCGACTCACCCGCACCGCGCTTGTCGAGCGACAGCACCGCCATACCCTGGCGCACAAAAAAGCTGTTCCACACACCGACGTTACGCGTAGTGGGGCCGGAGCCGTGCGCAAACACAATGGCCGGATGCGGCCCCGGTGTGAGCGGCAGCAGCAGCGTGCCCTTGAGCGTCACGTCGCCATTGACGACCGTGACCTCCTCCGCCCGGTGCGGGGCAATCTTCTTGGCGAGCAGGGTCTGCTTGCCTTCGGTCCAGCGCAGCGCCGTCACTGCGCCATGCTTGTCCTTGATAAATTCCGCCTGAATGGCAAAAGGGTAAGGCATGCCAATCGATGGGCCCGAGACAAAACGGGTGGCCGACAAACCGTTCAGCGGGCCGGTGCGCCGTGTTTTGCTGTCGAGGAAGGCCAACTGACCGCCGAGCTCGTCCATCGGACCCATGTCGATCACGCGGCCCGGTGCGATCTGATAACTGCCCGCCAGCTGGCGGATCAGCGGCGCACCTGCCGGCTGCAATTGCACCAGCTTGAACTGGCCCTTGCGCGCGCCCTGGCGCACGGTGCCCGCGATACCGGTGGCACTGCGAATGCCGTCGAACGTATACAGATCCGGTCCGCCTTGCAGTGCGAAATGGGCATGCCGCGCCGTGAACTTGAAGTCTTTCAGCGGCATGCCTCGCGCGCCTTTGGCAGGCACATCCATGCTCGCTGGTGCGTCCGCTGGCTGGTGCAACCCAATAACGGTCGCTTGTCCGTCCAGGGTGAACTGCCCTACCCAGCTTGCTTCCTGCGCGCCTGCCATGGCGCTGCAGCCCAGCGCACACAGGAAGGCGACTGTCGTTGCGTATTTCATGCTCTCTATCCTCTTTTCTTTACCAGACAACACTTTAGTAAATACGGGAAGCCCAGCCTTGCCCTATGCGATGAATTGCACAATGCTGGGAATGAAATGCATTCAGGGATTGCTTGCGTGAAGCAGCGAACAGACCTGTACGGCACATACGTTCATGCTGTCACTTTTACCAAGGGAGGTCAAAATGTCCTACGAAGAACGCGATGCCTATGGCATGTATGTCGACAATGGCCACAAAGGCCCCGGCCCGGAACTGATGGGCGCTGATACCCTCATTGGGGACCATGTCCACAATATGCAGAATGAACACCTGGGCGAAATCAAGGAAATCATGCTTGACATGCGCACCGGCAAAATCGCCTACGCAGTCATGTCCAGCGGTGGCGTCCTCAGCATTGGCGAGAAGCTGTTTGCCGTGCCCTGGGATGCACTCAAGCTCGATACCGTGAACAAGCAATTCCGCCTTGATATCGACAAGGAAAAGATCGAGAACGCCCCAGGCTTCGATACCGATCACTGGCCCGACATGGCCAATCCACAGTGGAAGAACCAGATCCACAGCTACTACGGCACCCCTGCCATCTAAGCACCTGCTGCACGCGGTCCGGCCCCAGCGCCGGACCGCAGGCTCATTTGTCATTTGTGGCAAGATTGCCACAAATGCACGTCATCTTTTCCCAAATTGGAAGCGCTTCCCGTAGGATCCCTGTGGGGCAGCTGCATCGCGGCTTGCCTGCGTTTGCATATTCAATTCGACAAGACAGCCATCTGGCCAGTTTTGCCTCTATCCAAAGCTAACAGGAGAAGACACGATGAAGCACTACCTGAACACCCTTTGCGCCGCCGCGCTGGTCTTGCCCGCGATTGCCCACAGCGCCGAAGTGGGCCCTATTTTGCCTCCTGGGCGTACTGGGGCGGCTCCACCCCCAGCACCTTGATGCAGGCCCGCGCAGAAGGTGGCCTGAACGCGGCCACCATCGCCTTCGGCATCTCCGGGGGCGGCTGCACCCTGTCCGGCGGCATGGAAAACATCATGAGCGGCAATGGCAAGACTGACGTGCAGCAATTTGTTGCCGCTGGCGGCCGCGTGATCCTGTCGTTCGGCGGCGCCTCGGGCAGCTATCTGGAAAGCCGCTGCAGCGAAACCGACATGTTCAATCTGATCCGCAACATCATGGACACGCACAAGGTGTATTCGCTCGACTTCGATATTGAAGGCAGCCAGCTGGGCGTGGCTTCGCTCAATACCACGCGCAACAATGTCATCAAGCGCCTGCAGGCGGCCTACCCCAATCTGTACGTCTCGTTCACGCTGCCGGTCGATCCTGCCGGTTTGCCGGGTGGCGCGCTGACCTTGCTGCGCAGCGCCAACAGCGCCGGCGTCAAGGTGTCGGTGGTCAACATCATGGCCATGGATTACGGCGCCCAGAGCAGCAGCGGGCGCAACATGGGCGACCTGGCCATCAGCGCGGCCAACGCCACCTTCGGCCAGATCAAGGGGATTTTCACTGGCCGCACCGACGCCCAGTTGTGGGCCATGATCGGCATTACGCCGATGATTGGCGTGAACGACGTGACCAGCGAAGTGTTCCGCCAGGCCGATGCGCAGAAAGTGACCGACTTTGCGCGCCAGAAGAAACTGGGCTTGCTGTCGTTCTGGAACCTGCAGCGCGACCGGCCTGGTTCCGGCAGCCTGAATGACTTCAGCCTGGTCAACACGCGCCCTTACGAGTTCTATCAGATCATGAAAGTGGCCAAGGACACGACCGTGCCGCCAGTGGGCAGTGTTGCCAACGGGCGCTACACGATCGTCTCGGCGCACAGCGGCAAATGCGTGGACGTGGCGGCGGCCTCGACCGCCGACGGCGCCAACATCCAGCAGTACCAGTGCAACGGCACCGGCGCGCAAGCTTTCGATGTCACCAACATGGGCAACGATGTGTACCGCATCCTCAATGCCAATAGCGGCAAGGCGGTCGATGTGGCGTCGTCGGCAGGCAATGATGGCGCCAACATCCAGCAATGGACCAGCAATAACACGGGCGCGCAGCGCTTCGTCATCAAGGCAAGCGGCAATGGCTTCAGCCTGCGCAATCAGAGCAGCGGCAAGTGCATGGATGTGGCGGACTGGAGCACGGCTGATGGCGGCAACATTCACCAATGGACGTGCGCCGGCACCCAAAATCAAGTCTTCCGCTTTGTGAAGTAAGCAGCAACGGCAGCCGGCGCATGGCCGGCTGCCGCCTTCCCCTCTGTTACACTGCCGCCTTGATTGAATCGTCAACCGGATCGCGAGCACACAGTGGGAAAATTCAGAGCGCATTACCAGAACCTGGACCTCGACACGCTGCTCGCATGCGATCCCAAAAAGCTGAGTGAAGAGGCGCGCGCCGATCTGCTCGACGAACTGCAGGCAAGGGGCGTGGAACCGGCGACGGTGGCTGCCACGCAGGCGGCGGCATTGGCGCAGCAAGCCGTGCTTGTACAAAGCGACGCTTTGCTTGCCTCGCGCGGCGCCAGACTGGCCGCTGTGCTGATCGATACCATTGGCGTGATGATTGTATTGGTGACACTCTTCATGCCCCTCAAATTGATCGGGATGCATGTCAGCGAAACCATGGGCGGGATCCTGTTCTACGCCTACCTACTGGGGCGCGATGCGATACCGGGCCAGAGCATCGGCAAGCGCCTGCTGTCGATCCGCACGGCAGACCGGCAAAGCGGGCAGCCGTGCAGCGCGGGCCAGTCGGTGGTGCGCAATATCGCCTTCATTCTGGGTCCCATCGACAGCCTGTTCATCTTTGGCGCCAAGCGCCGCCGCGTTGGCGACTGGATCGCCAAAACCGTGGTGCTCAAGGCGTCAGCAAAAATTGCGGCTGGTGGTATCGAGCCGTCCCAGCAAAGCTGACATGTCCACCAGGCGCTTGGCCACCAGGTGCCGCACTTCGCCCTGACGCTGCCACACGCCGTACACGCCCAGCAGCGCCGCGCCCAGCACCTCCTTCCGCTGCTGCTCGACCAGTGACGGCCACACGATCACATTCACATTGCCCGTTTCATCTTCGAGCGTCATGAACAGCACGCCCTTGGCCGTGCCGGGCCGCTGGCGCACGGTGACGATGCCGCAGGCGCGCGCCAGCTGCCCATCCTTGAAGTCGTTCAGGGTAGCTGCAGGCAAAAAGCGGTTGGCCAGCAGGCGCTGGCGCAGCAGCGCCAGCGGATGGCGCCCCAGCGTCAAGCCCTGCGCGCGATAGTCGCCGACAATGTCCTCGCCTTCGCTGGGCGCAGCCAGATCGGGCACTTCTTCCTGCGGCGCGGTGGGGCGCAGCAAGTCCTTGTCGGGCACTGCGCCCACGGCCTGCCACAAGGCCTGGCGCCGGTGCCCCGCCAGCGACTGCAGGGCATTGGCTGCGGCCAGCACCTGCAGGTCATGCCGGTCCAGCTGCGCGCGGCGCGCCAGGTCGGTCACGCTGTCGAAGGGACGAATGGCGCGTGCATCTTCGATCCGCGCCGCCACTTCCTGACGCATGCCGCGCTGCAGCGACAATCCCAGCCGCACGGCTGGCTGCGCGCGGCCCGACGGTTCGAGCGCCGAGTCCCAGCCGCTGACGGCGATATCGACTGCCCGCACTTCGATGCCGTGGCGCTGCGCATCCTGCACCAGGGCGGACGGACTATAAAAGCCCATGGGCTGGCTGTTGAGCAGCGCGCACAAAAACGCCGCCGGCTCGTGGCACTTGAGCCAGGAGCTGGCATACGCCAGCAGTGCAAAACTGGCCGCATGCGACTCGGGAAAACCGTATTCGCCAAAGCCCTGGATCTGGCTGAAGATCGATTCGGCAAACGCCAGCTCATAGCCCCGCTCCAGCATGCCGCTGACGATGCGGCCATAGTATTTTTCCAGCCCGCCCTTGCGCTTCCAGGCTGCCATGGCACGGCGCAGCTGGTCCGCTTCACCAGGGGTAAAGCCGGCGGCCACCATCGCCACCTGCATCACCTGCTCCTGGAAGATCGGAATGCCCAGCGTGCGTTCGAGCGCGCTCTTGAGCTCTTCTTTCGGATACACGGGCTGCTCCAGGCCCTGGCGCCGGCGCAGATAAGGATGCACCATGCCGCCCTGAATGGGGCCGGGGCGCACCACCGCTACCTCGATTACCAGATCGTAGAAGGTCCGCGGCAGCATGCGTGGCAACATGCTCATTTGCGCGCGCGATTCGATCTGGAACACGCCGATCGTATCGGCCTTGCAGATCATGTCGTAGGTGGCCGGATCTTCTGCCGGAATATCCTGCATCGAAAACACCGTGCCGCGCTGCTGGCTCACCAGTTCGAGCGTGCGGCGCAGCGCCGACAGCATGCCCAGCGCCAGCACGTCCACCTTGAGCAGGCCCAGTTCTTCCAGATCGTCCTTGTCCCACTGGATCACGCTGCGGTCGGCCATGGTGGCGTTCTCGATTGGCACCAGGCGTGACAGCTTGCCCTGCGCGATCACAAAGCCGCCCGGATGCTGCGACAGATGGCGCGGAAATCCCAGCAGGCGCTGCGCCAGCGTGGCCCACTGCTGCGCCAGCGCCGATTCAGGATCGAGACCGCATTCGGCCAGCCGGTTGACCAGATCTTCCTTGCTGTCGAACCAGTGGTGGGTCTTGGCCACCTTTTCCACAATCGCCAGGTCGATCCCCAGCGCCTTGCCGGAGTCGCGCAGCGCGCTCTTGGGGCGGTAGCTGATCACCACGGCCGCCAGCGCCGCACGATCACGCCCGTACTTGTTGTAGATATACTGGATGACCTCCTCGCGCCGCTGGTGCTCGAAGTCGACGTCGATATCAGGCGGTTCGTCGCGCTCCTTGGAGATGAAGCGCTCGAACAGCAGATTGCCGCGGCCGGGATCGACCTCGGTAATCGACAGGCAGTAGCAGACCGCCGAATTGGCGGCCGAGCCGCGCCCCTGACACAGAATACCGACCGAACGCGCATAGCGCACGATGTCGTACACCGTCAGAAAATACGGCTCGTAACGCAGCTCGGCGATCAGGGCCAGCTCGTGCTCGATCTGCCCCTGCACCTTAGCCGGAATACCCAGCGGGAAGCGGTGGTGGGCGCCGATGTAGGTTTCCTTGCGCAGGTAACCGGCCGCGGTTTCGCCGGGCGGCACCAGTTCGTCGGGATACTCGTAACGCAGTTCATTGAGCGAGAAAGTGCACAGGCGCGCGATGCGCACGCTTTCAGCCAGCACCGCCGGCGCGTAGATATTGGCCAGGCGCAGGCGCGCGCGCAAATGCTGCTCGGCGTTTTGCGACAGCGCGTAGCCGCACTCGCCCACCGCTTTGCCAATGCGCACCGCGCACAGCGTGTCGTGCAGCGGTTTGCGCGAACGCACGTGCATGCACACGTGGCCAAGCGCGGTAATCGGCAAGTCATGCTGCCACGCCACCTCTTCCACGCTGGCGCGGTGGGCGTCGTCAAAAGCGCGGTGCAGCAGGTTCAGACCGATCCAGGCGCGGCCCGGAAAGGTGGCGCCGATCCATGCGGCCTGGGCGTGCAGGCGGTCGACATCGGCCGCCTCAAAACCGGGATAGGCCGGCAGCAGGATCGCCAGGCAGTCGGGCAGCTGCCGCAGGTGCGCTTGCGCCGGGCCGGGCGCGGCCAGGTCGGACGGCATCAAGTGATAGCAGCCCTTCTCGCTGCGGGTGCGCGCCAGGGTGATCAGCTCGGACAGATTGCCGTAGCCATTGCGGTTTTGCGCCAGCAAAATCAGTGACAAGGCCGGACTGCCGTCGGCATTGGTCAGATGGAAGTGGGCGCCGATCACCAGCGGCAAGCCCGCCTTTTTGGCTTCGGCATGGGCGCGCACCACGCCAGCGAGCGAGCACTCGTCCGTGATGGCCAGCGCCGCATAACCCAGCTGCACCGCGCGCGCGACCAGCTCCTCGGCGTGCGAGGCGCCGTGCAGAAAAGAGAAATTCGTCAGGCAGAACAGCTCGGCATAGTCGGGCAGGCTCTGGGGCGGGAAAGCGGATGACATACGGAAACGCTACAATAAGGGGAGAAATAGTACTGTATAAAAACACAGTATATACCACCCTTTTCCCGATGCCAGAAAAATGCCATGCAAACCCATCTGATCCGCTGTTTTGGTGCACACCCCGGGAGTGGCAATGTGGCCATGGTGATCGAAGACGGACCCGCAACACCAGCCGAACGGCAAGTCTTTGCCGCTGCCCAAGCATGCAGCGCCTGCGTTTTTCTCGACGCCGGCGAGGTGATGGAGGCTGACTTTTACTATCCCCATACGCGCAGTCCGCTGTGCCTGCACGCCACGCTGGCGGCAGCGCATGTGTTGTTTGAACGGGGCGGCCCGACTGTCCTTACAACCGCCATGCGCGGCCAGTTGCTGCCCTTGATGCAAACGGCGCAAGGCATGTTTGTGAGCGTGCGCCGCCAGGCCGTGGCCCCGATCGGTGTTGACGCTGCTCTGGCCGTGCATTTGCTAGGCGCGCCAGCGCTGCAGCTGGCCGCCTCGCCCCTGCTATCGTCTGTCGGCAGCCCCAAGCTTCTGATTGCCGTGCGTGACCGGGCCGCGCTGCACGCGCTGCAGCCGCCGCTGGCACGCATTGTCGACTGGGGCAAGACGCATGGCGTGAACGGCTGCTATGTGTACTGCCAGACTGGCGAGCGCGAATACGAGGGGCGCAACTTCAACCATCTGGACCCGGCACTGGAAGACCATGCCACTGGAGTGGCTGCCGGTGCCCTGAGCGCCTGGCTGGGACACGGCCTCACGCTGTATCAGGGCGCAGCGCTGGGCAACCCTTGCCGCATCGATACCGTGTTCGACAGGGACACGGTACTGGTGGGCGGGGCCACGTATAATGTGCACTGAGCAATTCTATTATTTTAGGGAAACAAATGAAATTCGCGAAAGTAATGCTGCTGGTCACCATGTTGCTTACCAGCGTAGTAGGACGCGCGGCAGAAGCCGACCCGGCAGCGCACCTGAAAGCCGTGCAGGGCTTGATGGCCGCCATGCAGACGGAGAAACTGATGCGCTCGATTACGGGAACCAGTGGCTTCGCCAGCGAAGCGCTGCGCGCGAAAGCGTTTGCCAAACTGGCAACGGTCAAGCCGTCCGATATTCATGAACGCCTGGGCCGCCAGACGCAGCGTTTTATCAGTCAGAGCACGGCCGTGGAAATGACGGCGTACTACAACCTGGCCCATGGCCGTGCAGTGCTATGGCAGACTTACAACAGCCGCCCGGGCTTTGCCAAGAATGACGCTCCGACGCCAACACCGAACGAGCGCAAGTTCATGAGCCGGCCGGAGTTCATCAAGGCCAAGAAGGAACTGGATGCGGCCGAGCCGGCGATTCGGCATGAAGGGTTTTTGCTGATGCAGGCGATTTACCAGGGTTAAGCGCCCCACCACATCGTCCTCGCGGAGGCGGCGGTCCGACGATTCGGGACCCATACCATGCATGCGGTAAGGTACTGCATGCGTGGTATGGGTCCCCGCCTCCGCGAGGACGATGTAGGTTTGCGGTGCGGGTTATGCAGGGAACTGGATTGTGACCCGCAGCCCACCCAGCCGTTCCGACTGATCAAGTGTCAGCGCCGCGCCATGGCGCTCGGCGATGGCTTTGATGATCGCCAGCCCCAGCCCGCTGCCACTGGCCTCGCTGCCAGCAATCCGGTAAAAGCGGTCAAACACGCGTTCGCGTTCGTCGGGCGCGATGCCTGGGCCGCTGTCTTCCACCACAAGCAATGCACCTTGCGTGCCCGCGCGTACCGTCACATCCACCGTGCCGCCCTGCGGCGTGTACTTGACCGCGTTGTCGACCAGATTACGCATCAATATCATCAGTGCGTCGCCCTGCCCTCGCACCGCTACTTCGTCGGCATCTTGCAGGCCCAGATCCACGCCCTTGGCCTGCGCCGCGCCGACCATGTCAGCCACGGCGCGCTTGGCCAGATCGGCCAGACTGACTTGCGCATCGCTGGCGCCGGTGCCGTCGCTCGCTTCCTGGCGCGCCAGCACCAGCAACTGCTCGACCAGGCGCGTGGCACGCTCGATGCCGGCAGTCAGGCGGCCCACGGCGATGCCGCGTGCCTCACTTGAATCGGCCCGCTCCAGGCTGAGCGCCTGCAGCTTGAGCGCGGCCAGCGGGGTGCGCAGCTCATGCGCGGCGTCGGCCACAAAATGCTGCTGCGCCTCAAACGCGGTCTTGACGCGGCCAAACAGGAGATTGAGTTCCTGCACCAGCGGCAGCACTTCGTCGGGCAAGCCCGCTTCCGATACCGGCGACAGATCGTCGGCCTGGCGCGCCGCCACTTGCTTGCGCACGCGCGCCACCGGCTGCAGCGAGCCGCTCACCACCCACCACACCACCAGCATTAAAATCGGCATCATCACGGCGATCGGCGCGGCCGTGCGCAAGGCCATGTCACCGGCCATGTTGCGGCGCACTGCCATGTCTTGCGCTACTTGCAGGGTCTGAGTCGGTGTCTGGATCGAAAAGACCCGGTATGTGGTGTTGTTTTCCTTGACGTTGGAAAAACCCAGCACCGCGTGCTGCGGCAGACGCGCATTCGAAATGGTGCGGAAGGTCTGCACCCCGTCCGGGGTCCAGACCTGCACCAGCAGCTCATTGTTTTCGGCCTGTTCGGCGTCGCGCGCGTCGGTGTTCGACAGCGGTGTGCCCGAGCGCAGCGCCAGCGCCATCTGCTGCATGTGATAGTCGAAAATCTGGTCGGCGTTGGCCAGTGCGGTGCGATAGGCAATCGAGGCCTGCACCACCGCCGCGATGCTGATGGCCGCCAGCAGGAACCACAGCAAACGCCCGCGCAGCGAGTGCGACACCATCATGGCTTGGGCACCATGTAGCCGACCCCGCGCACGTTCTGGATCAATTCGCTGCCCAGCTTCTTGCGCAGGCCGTGGATATAGACTTCAACGGCGTTACTGGAGACTTCATCGCGCCAGCTGTACAGCTTTTCTTCCAGCTGGGCGCGTGAGAGCACGGCGCCCGGGCGGGCGATCAGGGCTTCCAGCACGGCCCATTCCCGCGCCGACAACTGCACCACGGCGCCGTCCACCTGCACTTCGCGCGTGACCGGGTTGATGGCGATGTTCTTGTATTCGAAGATCGGTTCGGCGCGCCCGGCGGCGCGGCGCAGCAAGGCGCGCAGGCGCGCCAGCAGTTCATCCAGGTCGTAAGGTTTGAGAACGTAGTCGTCGGCACCGGCATCGAGGCCAGCCACGCGCTGGCCAATGGCGTCGCGCGCGGTGGCGATCAGCACCGGGGTGCGGTCCTTGCGGCTGCGCATGGCGCGCAGCACTTCCAGGCCGTCCAGCCGGGGCAGGCCCAGGTCGAGAATGACCAGGTCGTAGCTTTGCGACTGGCGCAGGGCCGTGTCGGCCATTTCGCCATCCTTGACCCAGTCGACGGCGTAGTGCTCGGCCCTGAGCAGGTCGAGCACCACTTCGCCAATCATCGTATCGTCTTCCACCAGCAGCAAACGCATGCTTACCTCTTAGTCCGGTTCAAGCTGGTGGGCTGGGCATCAGCCGATCCGCACCGGGATGAAGATTTTGTCAGAGCCGCGCTGAATCAGCAAGGCCACCGACTTGCTCGACTTGCCGACCACTTCCCGCACCTGCTCAACCGTATTGACGGGACGGCCATTGACCGACAATAGCACGTCGCCCGGCTGCACCCCGGCATTGGCCGCGGCGCCGCCTGCGTCTTCAATCACCAGGCCGGAGGCGATGCCGGAATGGCGCTTCTCGTTCGGGTCGAGCTGGCGCAGGGCCAGGCCCAGGCGCGAGCTATTGTCGGCGCCGGCCGTGTCGTCGCGGTCGGCGGCGGCGACCTTGTCATCGGCATTGGCCAGACGTGCATCGATGCGCACGATTTTGCCTTCGCGCCAGACGTCCAGCGTGACCTTGTCGCCCGGCTTGGCCAGACTGAGCATGGCTGGCAGGTCGCCCGACGCGATGATGGGCTGACCATCGAGCTTGCGAATCACGTCGCCCGACTTGAGGCCAGCCTTATCAGCGGCGCCGCCTTTTTCCACGTTCGACACCAGCGCACCTTCAGGCGACTCCAGCTTGAACGAATCGGCAAAGCCCTGGTTCACTTCCTGCACCGTCACACCCAGCTTGGCATGCTGCACCTTGCCGGTGGCGACAATCTGGTCCTTGATGCGGAAAGCGACGTCGATCGGAATGGCGAACGACAGGCCCATGTAACCACCGGTCTGGCTGTAGATCTGCGAGTTAATGCCGATCACTTCGCCCTTGGTGTTAAACAGCGGCCCGCCCGAGTTGCCGGGATTGACAGCCACGTCGGTCTGGATGAAAGGCACCTGGGTTTCGTCCGGCAGCGAACGCCCCTTGGCGCTGACCACGCCGGCCGTGACCGTGCTTTCAAGGCCAAACGGCGAGCCGATCGCGAGCACCCATTCGCCTACTTTCAAATCGCTGGAACGGCCCACCGGCACCACCGGCAGATTCTTGGCGTCGATCTTGAGCACCGCCACATCGGTCTTGTTGTCGGAGCCGAGAACACGGGCGCGGAATTCGCGCCGGTCATTCAGCTTGACGGTCACTTCTTTGGCGTCGCGCACCACGTGCGCGTTGGTCAGGATGACACCGTCCGGGCTGATGATGAACCCGGAACCGGCGCCAAAAACGGGCCTGTCGCGTTGCTGGCCGCGCGGATTCTGCGGGCCCTGGAAGCGACGGAAAAACTCGAAGAACGGATCATCCTCATCGAACTGCGGACCGCGCTGGGCGCTGGTCTTGGTGCTGCCCATGACGCGGATATTGACCACCGCCGGGCCATTGCGCGCAACGATGGTGGTGAAGTCGGGCAGCGTGACGCCGGCCGGCACAGGCGCGGGCGCCGCTGCCACCGGGGCGGCCGCTGCCTGAGGCGCGGCCGCTACTGCGGGAGCAGTCGCTGGTGCGGTCAGTGCGACCGCATTGTTATGGTTAACCGTTAATGCACCAACCGCCCCGCCGATCGCGCCTGCGGCGGCAAGGGCGAGCGTGAGTCGCTTAGCGGTGATGGCAGTGATGGCACCTTCGTTATGCATGACTTACTCCTGGATGGAATGGGTTGTTCAACGATTTGAATGATGCAGCAGCAGACTTAGGGACGGCTTAATAATCCGCCACCCACCATCGTCCTCGCGAAGGCGGGGACCCATAGCACGTAAGCACAAAGAAAACGTCTTTCTCTGGGCACGCGTGGCATGGGTCCCCGCCTCCGCGAGGACGATGTGGTGATGTGCAAAGGGCGCCCCAACAGCGGGCGCCCCGTTCTATCTCAGTACGCGAGCCTTATGCAGCCTGGCGTTGTTCCAGCGCCTGCACATTGCTCTCGCCACCGTCAATGACGATCTTGCGCGGCTTGAGTGCTTCCGGCACTTCGCGCACCAGTTCAATGGTCAGCATGCCGTTATCAAACGAGGCGGTGGTGACCTTCACATGGTTGGCGAGCTGGAAGCGCTGCTCGAAGTCGCGTGCCGCAATGCCGCGGTGCAGATAGGTGCGTTGCTGCTCGTCCTTCTGCTTGCGGCCGGTGACGTGCAGCACGTCACGCTCGGCCACGATCTCAACTTCCGAACGGTCGAAGCCGGCAAGTGCCATCACGATGCGGTACTTGTCTTCGGAGACCAGTTCGATGTTATACGGTGGATAGCTGGGCTGGGCGTCGGCGCGCTGGGATTCCAGCATGTTGGCCAGACGGTCGAAGCCGATAGCGGAACGATAGAGAGGAGTCAGGTCGAATGTACGCATGATAAGTATCCTTTTAAAAGTTAAGCGATAAGTTGACGGACCTCCGTGGAGCATCCGTTGGATCGAATCTAAGGTCGCTGGCGTACGTTTCAAGGCCTTGAAAAATACGATTTTTTGCCCAATGGACCAAAAAATATTTTGTTTTGGTGGTCCGCGCCGTGCCATGCGAGCGCGCGCCGATGGTGTTATGCTGCGCCCATGACTACCGATACCGACATTCAGCTGAGCGGCCCGTTCAAGGCCAGTGACAGCAGCGGCCGTTCCCACGATGTGAAGGCTGTACGCATCTTTGACGAGGGTTACGGGATCATTGATGTGTACGTGGACTTTGCCGCCCCCATCGAGCCCGGCTTGTTCAAAGACAAGACTCTCGTGAACGCCATCATCGACCGCCTGCGCGCGCTGGGTTACGTGGGTCCCAATTTCGGGCACAGCGATCCCGGCTTGCAAGACCGCAAGCTGATCGTACTGGAAGCACCTGAGGAATTTGCCGCGTTTGCCAAGCTCAAGGGCTGGAAAAATCTGGCCGAAGATTTCGACGAAGATTGAGGCGTTCGCGCTAAGTGAAATAGCGCACATACAGTCCCGGTTTGCAGAGGCAGGATGTGTGCATGAGCAAACTACTCCACACCCTCGTCATCAGCCCCGACCAGGTTCAGGGTCCGGCCCACGGCATGCCCATCGGGCGTCCGGATTCGCTCACTTCCCAGCACATCGAAGTTGGCATTGTCCTGCGCGACATGCTGGGAGAAGCCTGCGCGGCCGATTATCTGGCCCGGCATGAGGTAGCGCCCACCGTGGCGCGGCGCGTGCTGAGCGAGCCGGCCAGGCGGCGCGGGAATCACGCTGCCACACCCGACCTCGCCAGCGACGGCGAAGATGACTCGTCCACGCACCATTGAACATGTGACGCTCTGCTAACGCAGCGCAACAAACGCATCGCCCTCGCGAAGGCGGGGGGCTATTCCATGTCTCCGAATTCGGTAGCGTGGAATGGGCCCCCGCCTTCGCGAGGGCGACGGCTCAAACGTAACGATCACTCCACGCCGCAATCATGCTCGCCACCCACTCCGCATCCTCCTTGCGCGTGAGCAAGTGATCAGCATCATCCAGCGACACAAAGCTTTTCGGGTGCTTGGCCGCAGTAAAAATATGCAGCGCATTATTGATATCGACCGTCTGATCCTGCGGTGAATGCATCACCAGCAAAGCACGCCGCAGGTGGGCTGTCTTTTCACTGAGATTGTGCTCGGCCGCATCGGTCAAAAAATGCCGCTTAATGGTGAACGAGCGCCCTGCCAGCTGCACCTCAGCCTCCCCGTCCGAATGGATCGCTTCCAGATGGGTACGGAACAGCCCCACCACATGGTCTGGATCGCTGGGCGCACCGATCGTCACCACCGCTTTACACTCGGCAATTTCCGCGGCCGCTGCCAGCACGGCCGCGCCGCCCAGGCTGTGTCCTACCAGCAAAGCGGGCGCCTTGAAGTGGGTGCGCATGTAATTGGCGGCAGCGACCAGGTCTTCCAGATTCGATGAAAAATTGGTGTTGGCAAAGTCCCCTTCGCTGGCGCCAAGGCCGGTAAAGTCGAAACGAAGCACAGCAATGCCATACTCGCTGAGCGACTTGGCAATCCGGCTGGCGGCAAACACGTCCTTGCCGCAGGTGAAACAGTGGGCGAACAAGGCGTACGCCTTGATCTCGCCTTCCGGGGCGTCCAGGCGGGCAGCCAGAACCTGGCCGTCGCTGCCGGTAAATTCCTGTCGGGTGCTTTGCATACGCACATCCTCGGATCGGTTTTTGGTATCCATATCATGACACATTACCAATACCCCTGGCGCAATAAAAGTGCTTCCATGGCGCCACCGGGAATCTCCGGAACTAAGTCACTGGCTGCGGTCCAATTGCTTTGACCAACGGAAGCAGGACTGATGGATTTCCAATTTCTTGACAACCCTCTCAGCCGCTGGGGTATGGCCTCGGGCGTGGCCGTGCTACTCATGCTGACCGCCATGGCAGCGCGCGCATTTGCGGTGCGAAAACTCGCGCCCATCGTGCAACGCACCCATACCCGAATTGACGACGTTGCCCTGCGCATGCTGGGCGCCACTTACCGGCTGGCCGTTGCCGCCGTGGCCCTTTATGCCGGCAGTCTGGTGCTGGAGCTGCACCCGCGCGTGGAGCTGATTCTGTCACGCGCCGCCGTCACTGCCTTGCTGCTGCAGCTTGCATTGTGGGGCGACCGTGGTGTGCGCATCTGGCGCCAGGTATACCACGCCCGGGCCGAAGCGGCCGCTGACAATGCCGGCAACAGCTCCATGACGGTGGTGTGCTTTATTGCCCGCCTGATGCTGTGGGTCATCATCACCCTGGTTATTCTCGACAACCTGGGCGTCAACATCACGGCCCTGGTGGCCAGCCTGGGCATCGGCGGCATCGCCGTGGCGCTGGCCATGCAAAATATCCTGGGCGACCTGTTCGCATCGCTCTCGATCGTGCTGGACAAACCCTTCGTGGTGGGCGACTTCATCATTGTGGGTGATGCACTGGGCGCGGTCGAATTCATCGGCCTGAAAACCACCCGCCTGCGCGGGCTGGGTGGCGAACAGATCGTGTTTTCGAATGCAGAACTATTACGCAGCCGCATTCACAATCATCAGCGCATGCAAACCCGGCGCGTGGCCTTTATTTTGCGCGTCACTTACAGCACCAGCGAAGAACAGTTGCGCGCCATTCCCGGCATTGTGCGCGAAGTGGTCACGGCACAAGCATCGGCCAGCTTTGAACGTGCGCATTTTTCGGCGTATGCCGAGTCATCCCTCAATTTCGAGGTCGTCTATCACGTGCAAAGCCCGGATTACTTTGTGCATATGGACACGCAGCAAGCCATCTATCTAGCCATTTTTAGCCGCTTCGCGGCCAAGGGCATTGCCTTTGCCCACCCAACGCGGGTGGTGCGGCTGGCCGATGCGCATGAGGCTGCCGACAGCAAAAGCCAGCTGGACAACACCTTGCGCAACGTGGGCAGCCGGGCCCACTAAATGTGGCGTGGATTCAAATGGGAATTTTAAGTTGGGTAATCGGGCGAGAACGGTCGCCGGCGCCTGGGGCCGGGCCTGCCAAGGGCGGATTATCCGCCTCGGGTGGCCGAACAGCAGGCGTGTCGGGGGCATGCGCGTAGAGCTTGGCGCGCCGGATGTTCTCGCGGGTGCCGCTATCATCGCCAAAACACGCCAGCCGCGTGCCGTCTTCGGTATTCCACAGAATGATGGAGTGATCCATCGCGGTCGACAGCATCATGCTGCCATACTTGCTGAAAGCGATGGATCGCACCTCGTCGCCATGCGCCGCAATGGTGCCAAGAAAGGCGCCGCTGGCGTAATCCCAGATCCGAATGGTCCCGTCGTCGTAACCCGCGGCCACCTGTGCCTCTTCCTCGTTGATGGCCAGGCAATGAACATAGCGTTGTCCGCCCCATCCGGCCGCTTGTCCTTCGTATGGCTCGAACAGCCGGACCAGGGCCAGGGTGGTCAAGTCCCACAGGCACAAGCGGTTCATCGGCTGATCGTCCCGATCTACCAAGTGGGCGGCCAGCGCATAACGGCCATCGCCGGTGATCGCGCAGTGGTACAGAACCTGGTCGACAAATTTGAATTCAGTTAGACATTTCCCGGTGGAAAGTTCGATGAGCCCGAAGGCCCGCCCGTCTGTACGCGCCAGAGCCCGGTTAGCGCCGATGGCGATCGGGATGGTTTCACTGAAATCGCGTCCCTGGCGATATTGAATTTGCCGCAGGCATTCACCGGTCTCGACGTTCCACGTACGCAGCGAGCTGTCGATGCTGCCCGAGACGGCAAACGCGCCGTCGGCGCTGATCGCAACGCTGCGCAAGGGCGCCTCATGGCCTTGAAAAATACGCAGACATTGACCGCTGTCGACGTCCCACAGGCGTAACGTGGTATCGCCCGAGGCGGTCAGCGCACGTTTGCCATCGGCTGTACACGCGATGCTCCAGATGGCTTCGGTATGCCCCCGAAACGTGCGTATTGGCAGTGCCCGGTCAAGGTCCCACAGCGTCATGCTGGTGTCGCGCGAGCCAGTCAGCGCCCGGGTGCCGTCGCCCACGAAACAGGCGCTGACCTGGGCTGTGGGTCCGGCGTTTACCATATCGAAGCGAAACGCCTCGTTGCGGCTTGTGCGCGCCGCATCGCTGCCCTCGAGCAGGGTAAAGGTAAAGACAGTGTGTTCGTCCTGCAGCGCGTCATCGATACGGATAATGCCGTGGCGCTCGAAGGTGTCGGCAAGCGAACGGTATCCGTAATACTCCTGCTGGTACCTCTCGACGTCGCGCGTTCCAAATGAACATATTTCCTCGCCCATTGCATACGTGTTAATCCGCAATTCCAAGCGGTCGATCAGACGCGCCAGGCCACTGCGCGAGACTTGAGTGAGCAAGGTCGCCAGCGTGATGTTGGGGCCGCACAATGCGCGCAGCGTTTGCTCCGCACGATGCTGCGTCAAGAACATGACGGCGGTGTGGTCCCATTCAAGTCCGGAGCCCGGCACATCCGTCCACATGTTTTCGTTTTTTAACGCGTCGCGCACGGCGTCGATGTTGGGATGGTGTTCCATTGGCTTGCTCTCGCAGTGACAATTGATGCCGCTCGGGACGGCGGAGATCGGCTGCAGAATAACAGGGGTGCATGATTTACGCACCCGTTTTAGTGCTTCGTGCGCCTTCGGCCCATTCGCAGTACTAGCCAAACAGCCCATGCAAAAACCAGCGCGGCTCGGCATCGGCGGCCGCGCCCACGATACGCTCGCGATACACCCAGTAATGCGCGTGATCGAGCCCTTCGGCAATGAAATAATCGCGCGTTTGCGACTGGCTCCACCAGCCGGCCTCGATCCGCTCGGGCGTGGACGCCATTTTTAGCGGCGAGCCGTAGAAGGGCCGATGATTGCGCATCAGCAGGGCAATCGGCTTGGCCAGCAGCCAGGACGGACGCGGCAAACTGAGCACATCGGGCGGCATCTGTGCCAGCTGTGCGCTGGCGCGGATCTTTTTTTGCACGGGCACCCACATATTGGCCAGCTCGGGCCGATAGTCGGCCTGAGGGGCTGCCTGCAGCACGTTGTCGGCGCCCAGGCGCGCCACCAGCAATTCAAACAGGCGCAGCTGGTCGTCCTCGCTGCCGCCGGGATCGGGAAACAGCGAATCGCTGGGCGGCTCCATGGCTTGTACCTGGGGCGCGCTCAGGCGCAGACCAATCACGTGCGCGACCAGCTCCAGCTTGCCCAGACGCTCCTTGAGCAGGCGCACCAGGTGCTCGTCGCGCCAGGTCGGTTCGGCCAGCGCGATTTCCAGCACGGTGGGCGGGCGCGCCACCCTGCCCCGCTCGTGTTCGAGCTCAAGCACGATGCGCTCGACCGCCAGCTGGTGGGCGCACAGCCAGCCTGTCATTTGCAGCAGCAGGCGGTGCGCGCCAAACAGCAGCGCTTCGGCGTTTTCGACCCGGTCGAACAATTCGAGCCGGGCGCTGAAGGTGGTGGGCGCTTCGATCCAGTCGAACAGTTCGGGCGTCATGCCATAGGCTGCGTCGAGCAGGTCGAGCAGCGCGCGCCCGCAGCGGCGCTGCAAGCCGGGCCGCGGCAGCCGCCGCATGTCGCCCAAGGTAAAGCAGCCAATGCCCTCGAACCAGGCAGCAAAGGCGCGCCCTGGCGGTGGCAAGGCGCTGGGCAGACGGTCCAGGCGCCGCACCAGCGTGGCCATGCCCAGCGCGCGCCCGGCCTGCTGGCGTGCCAGCAGCCAGGCCCCGCGTGCGGTGGGTGCGCAACTGAGCGCGGCAGAAAACCCCAGTGCCTGCAAATTGGCCCGGATGCACCGGCACAGGGCGCGAATGCCGCCAAACAGACGCAGGCTGGCGCCCACGTCCAGCAGCAGGGTTGCTTCCTCGGCCTGGGCCACCAGCGGCGTGTACTGCAGCAGCGTCATGGCGACCTCGTGCAGGGCCGCCGCTTCGCGCTCGGCGCTGCGTTCGTGCAGGCGCGCCTCGGGCAGGAGCATCAGCACGCCGCCGCGGCGCAAGCCTGGCTGCACGCCAGCGGCGCGCGCCGCCGGCGACAAGGCCAGCACCCGCTCGTGCTCGAGCACGACGCTGCCCTTGTCAGCTGACCAGTGCGGGCTGAACACTTCGAGCGGGAGCTGGGGCAGGTACAGCCCGATCCAGAGTCGCATGGCGCTGCAGTAAAGAAGGCGTGAGTGGCAGGAACAGCGGCGCATCGCGCTGCGGCCCCCGGCGTTTGATGAAGCCAATGTCGAGGCCGCCGACTGCGGGGCGCAGTGCCAGGCGCAGCGGCGCGGGCGAGGCATCTTGCGCGGCAGCGAGCGGGCGCAGCATGAAGAACAGGCTGTCCCCGCTTTGCGCGGCCAGATGCAGCCGGCGCAGGGTTTCGCCGCGCGCATGGCTTTGCCAGAACAGCAGCGCGCCGCAGCTGCCGCTGCGCAAGACTTGCTCGGCGGCCCACAGGGCGTCACTGCTGCGGCTGCTGCGGATCCAGACCAGCTGCGATGGCGCCAGCCCCATGGCAGCCAGGGCCAGGGCCTGGGGCGGATGGGGTGGCTGCAGCAGCACGATGCGGCGCCGCGCCACCTTGGCCAGAGCCGGACACAGCAGCCGCAGCTCGCCAATGCCGGGCTGCTGGGGCAGCAGATCGATCAGGGTGCCGGTGGGCCAGCCGCCCCCGGGCAGCTGGGGCGACAGCGTGGGATGGCCGGTTTCGACGCAGCGCGTGGTGGCATGCGCCAGTTGCGAGGCGCGCCAGAGGGAGGGGTGCAAGTCCTCCGGAGCGGCAAGGGAATCAGGGCGGTTCATGGTCTTTGCATGGAAAAGTACTGTATGGATGTACAGTACTCGCTGCATCCGGTTTTGGCAAGGGCTATCGTGCGGGCAAGCTGGCAAAGTTGCACAGTTCACAATCAGCGTGTATGTTGCTGCACGCAGCACCGTCCTCGCGCAGGCGGGGACCCATAGCCCATTAAACAACGCCGATCACATGGCATGGCGCCAGCGCCTGCGCGAGGACGACACCCAATCCAAGGAAGCATTCATGCACTTTGAAGTCCCCAAATCCAAGCACCTGAAAGAATTTGCCGGCGAATACCTGATGATCGTCATCAGTATCCTGACCGCGCTGGCGCTCGAGCACGGCGCCCAGTCGCTGCATCACCACACGCTGGCGCAGCAGGCCAGCCAGAAAATCGATGCTGAAATCCGGGCCAATACCGAAGAACTGGACAAGGTCATCAAGCACAACGACCAGCGCGCCGAAGAACTGCTGGTGATCCAGAAAGCGCTGCTGGCCGACATCAAGGCCGGCACCATGGACGACGAGACCCTGATGAAGCACATCGTCGACAAATACGACGGCGCCTTCTCGCTCAGCATTCATACCCCCACCCTGCGCCGCGAAGCCTGGGAAGTGGCGGTGGCCAACCAGTCGGTCAGCTGGATGAATAGCAGCGAGCTCAAGCGCTACTCGGCCGTCTACGCCCTGAT
Source organism: Massilia sp. CF038 (assembly GCF_900129765.1). Lineage (GTDB taxonomy): Bacteria > Pseudomonadota > Gammaproteobacteria > Burkholderiales > Burkholderiaceae_D > Telluria_A. The sequence continues at coordinate 692,391 of NZ_FQWU01000001.1, read as the reverse complement.
GCGCGACATCCAGTCGCTGTCGGGCACCGGCGCGGCCATGTTCATTGACCGCCCCTACCTGATCAACGTGATGAGCAATGTCCAGATGGGCGTGTCCAATCCACGCGAGGTGTACCGCATGCTGAACCAGGAAATCACCTCCTACCGCAGCGCCAACACCAACCTGCGCGACCTGCAAAAGGAATTGGCCAAGGCCACGCCTGCTGCGCACTAGGCCATTTTGAGGGCGCGCCAACAGCATTTGGCGCGCTCTTATACAATGTTTGTCAGCTCAACCATTTTACGGAGGCAGGCATGTCTGGCTACAGCATCAACATCGAGCAGAAAACCCTCGAAGGCAACAATTTCCGCGAAGTGCTTTACACCACTCAGCGCAGCCAGCTGGTCATCATGACCCTGCAGGCCAATGAAGAAATCGGCATGGAACATCACACCGGCCACGACCAGTTCATCCGGGTCGAATCGGGCACCGGCGTGGCCATCCTCGATGGCGAACAGCACCAGCTGGAAGACGGCACCGCAGTCGTGATCCCGGCCGGCACCGAACACAATGTCATCAACACTTCCAGCACCGAGCCGCTGCGTCTGTACACCTTGTACACCCCGCCCGAGCATCCGGACGGCATCATCCACAAGACCAAGGCGGAAGCCGACGAGTACGAACAGCAGCACGGCCACTAATAGCAAGGAGCTCCCATGTCGATCACCGTCACGCGCGACCTGTCGCAAGCCATGGCCCACCAGGTGCGCATTCGCGAGCATGCCTTCACCGTCGACGGCAGCGTCGACGAAGGTGGCGCCGACCTGGGCCCCAGCCCGCACGACCTGTACGATGCGGCCATCTCGGCCTGCAAGGCCCTGACCCTGGTCTGGTATGCCAAGCGCAAGGCCATCCCCCTGACCGATGTGCGCGTCGAGCTCGAGCGCGACGCCAGCGAGGAGCGGCACGGCATCTACCGCCTGCACGCCACCTTGCACTTGTCAGGCGAGCTGAGCGACGCCCAGCGCGAAGAATTGCTGGGCGTGGCCGAGAAATGCCCGATCCACAAGCTGATGACCAAGGTCACCACTGAAATCACCACCACCCTGGGGTAAGCCATGGCCATCGAACATTTCCTTAAATCGCATCCCAAGGACCTGGGCGGCGGCTTCATGGTGCGGCGCGTGCTGCCCTCGGCCGCCAAGCAGGCCGTGGGGCCCTTCATTTTCTTCGATCACTTCGGTCCGGTCGAGGCGCCTGCCGACGCCAACCACGATGTGCGCCCGCACCCGCACATCGGCCTGGCCACGGTCACCTATTTATATGAAGGCGCGATGGAACACCGCGACAGCGTCGGCTCGGTGCAGCGCATCGAACCGGGCGCCATCAACTGGATGACGTCGGGCAGCGGCATTGTCCATTCCGAGCGCACCCCGGCCGACCTGAAAGGCAAGCCGCGCCGCAGCCATGGCTTGCAGCTGTGGGCTGCCCTGCCCCAGGAACATGAAGAGACGGCGCCCAGCTTTTCCCATACCCCCGCCTCGGCCATTCCAAGCGTCAGTTTCGACGGCGGCAGCGCGCGCATCCTGATTGGCACGGCCTTTGGCAAAACCTCGCCCGTGGCCACCTTCAGTGAAACGCTGTACCTGGACATCGCACTCGAGGCCGGGCGCGAGCTGGGGCTGGCCGAGTTGCCGGCCGAAGCGGCCATCTACACCGTCAGCGGCAGCATTGCCATTGACGGCGTCGAGCTCGACCCGGCCATGATGGCCTACCTGGAACCGGGCAGCGGCGCGCGCGTGAGCAGCGCCAGCGGCGCCCAGTTCGTGGTCATCGGCGGCGCCCCGCTGGACGGCCCGCGCCACATCTTCTGGAACTTTGTTTCGTCCAGCAAGGAAAGGCTGGCCAAGGCAGCCGAGGACTGGGAACAGCAGCGCTATGCCAAGGTGCCAGGCGAGACGGAATTCATTCCGCTGCCCAAGCCGCTGCGATGAGCAGTCCAAGCGCCCTGGCGCGCTACCAGGGCTGCCTGCTCGGCCTGGCCTGCGGCGATGCCGTTGGCACCACGGTCGAATTCATGGCGCGCGGCAGCTTCCCACCTGTCACGGACATGACAGGCGGCGGGCCGTTTTCCCTGCGCGCCGGCGAATGGACCGACGACACCTCCATGGCGCTGTGCCTGGCCCATAGCCTGGTCTACCGGAACGGGTTTCACGCGGTCGATCAGATGAACCGCTATTGCAACTGGTGGCACTACGGCTACATGAGCAGCACCGGCGAGTGTTTCGATATCGGCGCCACCGTCGCTGCCGCGCTCAAGCGCTACCTTGACACACAAGACCCCTTTGCCGGCGCAACGGACCCGAATAGCGCCGGCAACGGCGCCCTGATGCGGCTGGCACCGATTGCCATGTTCTATGCGCAGCGCGACGCTGACCTGTTCACTTTCGCCAGCGACAGCACCCGCACCACGCACGGCGCGCGCGAAGCGATTGAATGTTCGCGCCTGTTCGCACTGCAGCTGCAGGCAGCACTGCGCGGCGCACCCAAGGCGGCCCTGTTGGTCCAGGACTATCCCGAGCCGCTGAGCGAGAAATTGCTGCCTCTGGCCCAGGGGGCGTATCGCGGCAAGCCCGAAGCGGCCATTCGCGGCAGCGGTTATTGCGTGGCCTCGCTGGAAGCGGCCCTATGGTGTTTCGACCAGACCGATACCTTCGAGGCGGCCATCCTGAAGGCGGCCAATCTGGGTGACGATGCCGATACCACGGCCGCGATCTGCGGCCAGATCGCCGGCGCCCATTACGGCATTGCTGCGATCCCGGCGCACTGGGTCAGCCAGCTGGCCATGCGCGACGAGATCATGGCCCTGGCAGACGCCCTGTTCACGCACGCGCAGCTGCCCAATCAGTGATATTTTGACCAACAATTTAGCGGTCGATGCTAGAATTCAATCTTCCTTGCATTCGACCTCATGATGTCCACCCAAACTCGCCCCAGCCTTTGCCTGTTCGCCGCCGTCCTGTGCCTCGCCGCGTTCGCCAGTCCCGCCCATGCCGAACTCTACAAATGGGTCGATGCGAATGGCAAGATCCATTATTCCGATCGTGCCGATGCCGGCAAGGCCAAGGTCGATACCCTGGTGACGGGGCCCAAGTCGGCCCCGCCGGCGGCCATTTCCGCCACCCCTGACTGGCAGCAGCAGGAAGCCGCATCGCGCAAGCGGCGCGAGCAGGAACAAGCCGACGCGGCAAAAGCGCGGGCGCAGGCGCCAGCGCGTAGCCGCCCGCACGAAGGCTACCGCAACGGCAAACCGGAAACCGACGACAGCCGCTGCCGCCTGGCACGCGATGTGCTCAGTGGCGCGGCCCGCCACAGCGGCGGCGCCCCGACCGACCGCAACGATATTGAAGTGGCGCAGCGCGACGTGCAAGCCTTCTGCAAATAACGCGCGCCGCCGCATGTCACTGACAGCAGAGCAAATTCTGGCCCTGGCGCCGGACGCCGCATCGGCCAAGGCCGGCAGCGGGCAAGCCAGCATGTCCAAATGGTCAGGCCTGGGAGCAAGCGACAAGGCGCTCTGGGGCTTGTGCCAGGGCAGCGGCAAGGACCCGTACAAAGCGCAGATCGAACTGGCCGGACCAGCCTTCAAGTGCACTTGCCCGAGCCGCAAGTTCCCCTGCAAGCACGGTCTTGGCCTGTATCTGCTGCACGCGCGCGATGCCAGTGCGTTCAGCGACAGCAGCCTGCCGGCCTGGGTCAGCGACTGGCTCGGTGCGCGCGAACAGCGCGTCGAACAGAAAGCGGCCAAGGCCGCCGCCGACGGCGCACCGACTGCCGAAGAAGCCGCTGCCAAGGAAAAAAGCCAGCGCAAACGCCAGGAAAAACGCGAAGACAATGTCGCCGCCGGTCTGGCCATTCTCGACACCTGGCTGGCCGACCTGGCGCGCGATGGCCTGGCTGGATTGCGCAGCAAACCGGCGCAGGACTGGAACGCCACCGCCGCACGGCTGGTCGACACCCAGGCGGCTGGCCTGGCTGCGCGCCTGCGCCGGGCCGGCATGCTGATCTACGCTTCCAGCAGCGCCGGCTGGGAAACTGCCGTCGCGCGCGAACTGGGCCAGATCGCGCTGCTCAGCCAGGCCTGGCGCCGCCTTGCGCGCTTGCCGGCGCCGCTGCAGCACGACGTCAGAAGTGCCATCGGCTTTGTCGCCAGTACCGACGAGGCGCTGGCCGAACCTGGCCACAGCGATGTGTGGCATGTCTGTGGCACCCACAGCGCCGACGATGAGCGCGTCAGCCGGCGCGCCTGTTATTTGTACGGCCAGCAAAGCGGCCGCTGGGCCATGCTGCTCCAGTTCGCCGCTGGTGCCCAGGCACTGCCGCCGCCCCTGCTGCCCGGCAGCGTCTATCAGGGCACGCTCCATTACTATCCCAGCGCGGCCCCCTTGCGCGCCGCCTTTGGCGCCGACATGCAGCTTGCCACCACGGCGGCCACGCCGCAGGGCGCCGTCATCGACGTGCTGCTGGCGCACTACAGCGCCATGCTGGCGGCCCAGCCCTTCCTCGAGGCCCAGCCCATGCTGCTCAGCGAAGTAACGCCGCAGCTGGCCGACCACGGCTGGCTGCTGCGCGGCGCCGACGGCGCCAGCCTGGCGCTGGATCCACGCTTTCGCCATGGCTTTCACCTGCATGCGCTGACCGGCGGCGCCGCCTCGGCCATCTTCGGTTTGTGGGATGGTTACAGCTTGCTGCCGCTGGCCGTGCGCTGCGCCGACCGCCTGTACAGTCTGGACGGAATTGACGCCCGATGAACCTGCCGCCTGCCCTTCTCAAGACCCTGCTGGCCGGTACAGCGCGCGCGCCGGTGGCCACCGACAGCGTCGGCGCCGCCTTACAAACCGTGCTGGCCTGCGCCCCGCCCGAGATGCTGATCTGGCACAGTGTGGCCGCCACCGACCTGTGGCAGCGCGCCGGCCAGAGCCCGGCACAGACCGCCCCACAGGCGTCATGCGAGCCGGAAGCGACCTGCCCGCGCGCCGCCGAACAAGTGTTGCACCTGATTTTGCGCGGCATCCATCCCGAGCAGCTCGACCAATGGCTGGCCACGGCGGCGCGCATGGGCTACCGGCTGCCGCATGCCAGTCTGGTGCCGCTGCTTGAAAAGGTCACGCCGCGCCACGCGCTGCAGGCGCAGGTGGCGGCCCTGATGGGCAAGCGCGGTCACTGGCTGGCGGCGCAAAACCCGGCCTGGGCCACCCTGTGCAGCGCACCCGAGCAATCCAGCGCCGCCCTATGGCAAACGGGCGCGCTGGCGCAGCGCTGCAAGGCGCTGGTGGATATGCGCCGCGCCGATCCCGCTGCGGCGCTGGCAGCCCTGGTGCAGGAATGGGTGCAGGAGCCGGCGGACAACCGCATTGCCCTGCTGCCTTGCCTGGCCACGGCGCTGTCGCTGGACGACGAAGCCTTCCTCGAACGCGCCCTCGACGACAAGCGCAAGGAAGTGCGCCAGAGCGCCCAGCAATTGCTCGCAGCCCTGCCCGGCACTGGCTTCGAACAGCGCGCGCTGGCCCGGCTGCATGCGGCTTTGCGGGTGGACGCAGGGACGCTGCACATCACGCTGCCGGACACGCGCGACGGCGCCATGCAGCGCGACGGCATCGGCATGGAAAAGCACCATGGCATGGGCGAAAAGGCGGGCTGGCTGCTCGACATGGTGCAGCAAGTCACGCCACGCCACTGGAGCGCCCAATGGCAAGCCACGCCGGCGCAGGTGATCGCGCTGATGGCCGCGAGCGAATTCAAGACCGCCATGCTGACCGGCCTGACACGCGCTGCCGCGCGCATGATCGGGCACGACACCAGCGCCGATGCGCGCGACTGGTTCATGACCCTGATCCTGCAGGACGATCCGGCGCGTACGCAAGTGCACACGGTGCATCTCTTGACGCCGCAGCTGGCCTGCCTGCCACCCGAACAGCAAGACCAGATCCTGGCCCAATGGATTGCGCAGCGCGCCTGGGGCCATGCAGTCAACTGGGCCGCCACCCGCAGCGAGGCGCTGTCGGCGCCTCTGTCGCGCAGTTTGCTCGCTGCCGTGCAGCGCGACATGGCGGCCTTGACCACCCATGACTACAGCATGCGCGCCAACTTGAAAGCACTGGGCAGCGTCCTCGATGCCGACGACACTGCCTATGCCACGGCGGGCTGGCCCGCCAGCGACTGGCCGGCCTGGCCCCACTACCGCGAGGTGGTGGACGAAATGATGGACACGCTGCAGTTCCGGCACACGATGCAACGCAGTTTTTTGGAGAGCAAGCCATGAGCACGAACAACAACGTCATGCGGCAGCACGCCGAGCAGCAGTACGCCGCCGAACTGGCAGCCCTCAAGGAGCTCGACCAGCGCCAGCGCCCGCCCAACTGGGAATTGTCACCCTGGGCCGTGGCCACCTATCTGCTGGGCGGCACGCTCGACAACGGGGTTGAAATCACGCCCAAATACATTGGCAAGCGCCGCATCATCGAAATTGCCGTGGCCACCCTGGCCACCGACCGCGCCTTGCTGCTGCTGGGTGTACCCGGCACCGCCAAGTCCTGGGTGTCGGAACATCTGGCCGCGGCCATCAGCGGCAATTCGACCCTGGTCGTGCAAGGCACCGCCGGCACGGCCGAAGAGACCATACGCTATGGCTGGAATTACGCGCAGCTGCTGGCCAAAGGGCCCAGCATGGAAGCGGTGGTGCCGAGCCCCGTCATGCGCGCCATGCGCAGCGGCAAGCTGGTACGGATCGAGGAATTGACCCGCATTCCCGCTGAAGTCCAGGACAGTTTCATCAGCCTGCTGTCGGAGAAAATTCTGCCGATTCCCGAACTGGACGCGTATGTCCAGGCGGCCAAGGGATTCAACGTCATCGCCACCGCCAATGACCGTGACCGCGGCGTCAATGAATTGTCAAGCGCGCTGAAACGCCGCTTCAACACGGTGGTGCTGCCACTGCCCGACAGCGCCGACGAAGAAGTAACGATTGTCGAAACCCGCGTGGCCAGTCTGGGGCGGGCGCTTGAACTGCCGATCGAAAAACCGGCGCTGCAGGAGATCCGCCGGATCGTGACCATCTTCCGCGAACTGCGCGCCGGCCAGACCGACGACGGCAAGATCAAGCTCAAGTCGCCTTCGGCGAGCATGAGCACGGCCGAGGCCATTTCGGTGGTCACCAATGGCATGTCGCTCGCGGCCCATTTCGGCGACGGCACCTTGCGCGGCGCCGATCTGGCGTCGTCCGTGGTGGGCGCAATCGTCAAGGATCCGGTGCAGGACCGCCTGGTCATGCTCGAGTATCTGGAAACCGTGGTCAAGGAACGCGAAGGCTGGAAAGACCTTTACCGCGCCTGCCACGCCGTGCTCTGACAACGTGGCACTGCATTTTTTCGGCGTCCGTCACCATGGCCCGGGCTGCGCACGCAGCCTGGCGCTGGCGCTGGCGCAGCTGCGTCCGGATCTGATCCTGATCGAAGGCCCGCCCGAGGCCGACGAATTGCTTGCGCTGGCCGCTAGCGACGCCATGCGTCCGCCCGTGGCCCTGCTGGTGTACGCACCGGCCATGCCGCGCCACGCGGTCTACTACCCGTTCGCCGAATTTTCGCCCGAATGGCAAGCCATCCGCTACGGCCAGGCGCACCAGGTGCCGACCCGCTTCATCGACCTGCCGCGCGCGCACACGCTGGCGCAGGACATGACGGTGGACGAGCCAGCCCAGGTGCCTGAATCGGCGCCGCCCGAACAGACGGATGCGGTCCCGGCGCCCACCCGGCGCGGCGACCACCTGGCCGGGCTGGCCCAGGCGGCCGGCTTCAGCGACACCGAAACCTGGTGGGACCACCTGGTGGAACAGCGCCAGGACAGCCTGGAACTGTTTACCGCCATCGAAGAAATGATGACGGTGGCGCGCGCCGCACTGGACGAACCGCTGGAACTTGACGAAGCACGGCGCGAAGCCCACATGCGCCAGATGATCCGGCTGGGGGTCAAGCAGGGCCACCAGACCATCGCCGTGGTCTGCGGCGCGTGGCACGTGCCGGCGCTGCGCGACATGCCCAGCATCAAACACGACAAGGACTTGCTGTCCGACCTGCCCAAGACCAAGGTGGCTGCCACCTGGACGCCCTGGACCTACGGGCGCCTGAGTTTCAGCAGCGGCTATGGCGCCGGCGTGCAGGCGCCCGGCTGGTACCACCACTTGTGGAATACGCCGCACAAGGCTGCCAGCTACTGGCTGACCGATGCCGTGCGCCTGCTACGCAAGCATGGCCTGGATGCCTCGTCGGCCCACGTGATTGAAGCCCTGCGCCTGTCCGAAACGCTGGCCAGTCTGCGCGAGCGCTCGCGTGCCGGCCTGGGCGAACTGCTCGAAGCGCTGCAAAGCGTGCTCTTTGGCGAGTCCGATGCGCCACTGCGCCTGATCGAACGCGAATTGCTGGTCAACGACCGCCTTGGCGCCGTGCCGCCCGAGACCCCGACCCTGCCGCTGCCGGCCGACGTCAAGCAGCTGCAAAAGCGCTTCCGGATGGCGGTGCGGGCCGACCAGACCGAGCTCGATCTGGACTTGCGCCAGAGCGCGCACCTGGAAAAGAGTATCTTCCTGCACCGCCTGAGCATGCTGGGAATCGAGTGGGGCAAAACGCGCCATGTGCATGGCAAGAGCGGCAGCTTCCACGAGCGCTGGCTGCTCGTGTGGGAGCCCGAATTTGAACTGCGGCTGCTGGAAGCGAACGTCTGGGGCGCGACCCTGGAAGTGGCCAGCTACGCTTGGCTGTGCCACCAGTCGCAGCAAGTGCAGCAGCTGCCTGCCCTGACCGCGCTGGTCGAACGCATGCTGCTGGCCGACGTGCGTCCGGCCGTGCCGGTGCTGATGGCGCGCATGCAAGCGCTGGCCGCTGGCACCCACGACGCCGGCGGCCTGCTGGCCGCACTGGCCCCGCTGGCCAACGTCCAGCGCTACGGCAATGTGCGCGGCACCGACACGGCCAGCGTGGCCGAGGTCATGGACGGCCTGGTGCAGCGCGCCAGCATTGCCCTGCCGCTTGCCGCACGCGGCATCAACGAAGACGCAGCCCAGGTGCTGCTTGGCCAGCTGCTGCAAGCCGACCAGGCCATCGCCTTGCTGCAAAAACGCGACCATCAGGACGCCTGGCGCGGCGCACTGGAACAGTGCGTGCACAGCCAGGCCCATGCGCTGATCGCCGGGCGCGCCGTGCGCATTCTGTTCGAGCAGGAGCACTGGAGCGTGGAACGCTGTGCCCAGGCGCTGTCGCTCGCGTGCAGCAATCCGATCGATCCGCTGGCCACTGCCGCATGGCTGGAAGGCTTCTTGCGCGGCAGCGGCTTGCTCCTGATCGTCAACGACCCGCTCTGGCACATTCTGAACAATTGGGTGCGCAGCTTGCCCGACAGCGCATTCATCGAACTGCTGCCGCTGCTGCGCCGTACTTTCGCCAGCTTCGAGCCGGCCGAACGGCGCCAGCTGGGCGAGCGGGTTGCCCACGGCAGCGTGGTGCTGGCCCAGCCGGGCAGCAGCGCTGCCGTCGACGAGGCACGCGCAGCACAAATCCTGCCGATGCTCACACTTTTGCTAGGCGAGGCCAGCGCATGACCACTCCCCCGATCGATCAAGCCGCCCTGGAGCGGCGCTGGCGCCTGATTCTGGGCAGCGAAGCCGACCATTTGCCCCTGCCGCCAGGCGATATCGCTTTGGAACGCACGCTGGGCGCACTGTACGACAGCAAGGAAGGCCGCGGCGGTCTGGGCAGCTCGGCGCCCAGCGTGGCGCGCTGGCTGGGCGACATTCGCGAGTACTTCCCGTCGAGCATTGTGCACGTGATGCAGAAAGACGCGATGGAGCGGCTCGGTCTGCAGCAAATGCTGCTGGAACCGGAAATGCTGCGCAGCGTGCAGCCCGATGTGCATCTGGTGGCCACGCTGCTGTCCTTGAATCGTCTGATGCCCAGCAAGACCAAGGACACCGCGCGCCAGGTGGTGCGCACCGTGGTCGAGGAACTCGAGCGCAAGCTCAGCAACCCGCTGCGCCAGGCCGTCTCGGGCAGCTTGAACCGGGCGGCCCGCAACCACCGCCCGCGCCACAACGAAATCGACTGGCTGCGCACCATCCGCGCCAACCTGCGCCACTACCAGGCCGACTACCAGACCATCATTCCCGAGCGCCGGGTCGGCTTTGCGCGCAAAAGCCAGAGCCTGCGCGACATCGTGCTGTGCGTGGACCAGAGCGGATCGATGGCGCCGTCGGTGGTGTACGCCAGCGTGTTTGCCGCAGTCCTGGCCAGCATCAAGGCGGTCAGTACCCAGGTGGTCGTGTTCGACACTGCCGTGGTGGATCTGACGCCGCTGCTGGCCGATCCGGTCGACGTCCTGTTTGGTACCCAGCTCGGTGGCGGTACCGACATCAACCTGGCGCTGGCCTACTGTCAGGGTCTGGTCAAGCGCCCGCAGGAAACCATTTTTGTTCTCATCAGCGATTTATACGAAGGCGGCAACGCCGGGCAGATGCTGGCGCGCGCCCAGGCCATGGTCGAGAGCGGCATGCAGATGATCGCCCTGCTCGCCCTTGACGATCACGGCGCACCTAGTTACGACCATCGCCATGCCGCCCATTTCGCCAAGCTTGGCATCCCCTGCTTTGCCTGCACGCCGGACAAGTTCCCCGACCTGATGGCCGCTGCCATCAAAAAACAGGACATGGGCGCGTGGGCAGCGCAGCACGATATCGCGGTTGCGGGATAGTTGTTAAGGCGCTCAGGCGAAGGTGCGTCTGGTGCTAAATGCACATCCAGCGCATACGAGCATCAACAGCAGCGCGGGAAGCAGCGACAAATAACCCTCCAGTGCAGAGCCGTCCAGCGCGCCGTCCAGTGCGGCCGAGACGATGACGCGGGCTAGTAGCAAGCTGACGCCAGCCGTCAATAGATACAAAATATACTTAGCCCAGCGCGCCCGCAACACCAGTCCTGCTGCAAGCAATAGAAGACCGGCCGCGCACGCAGTCCACATCGGCAAGTCATACGATAAGCCCCACCATCCGAACCAGCTCGCTGCGAGCAGCAAGACGCATGGTGTGAACAATCGTGCGGTCGGGCCGGCCTGACCTGCAGCGCCGGTGTCGAGCATGTCCGCCCGGGGCGGTGCATAAGGGTGTTGTTCTGCCATCGCTATTTCTGGTGATGAAGAAGGCGCTCAGCGCGCAGCGTCAGCACGCTGCGTCGCAAAGCGGATGGGATACCCCGCCGCACCGGGCAAGCCATCATGGTCAAGTGCGACAAATTGGGACGCCGGTGCGCGATACGGGAATTTGTCGTTGGAATTCATTGTTTGAAAGCGGGCAGGAAGACGGAGCATCGAGTATGCGGTGGTACGGCCTTGCTGGCAAGCCATCCGTATTTGCGTGCCTGCGGCAAAAAAAAGACCCTGGCAAGCCAGGGTCTCTTTGTGCCAGCGCGCTGTTACCAGCTGGCCTTGAGCGTGTACTTGCCGTTGGTCGGCCCATTGCCGCCGCTGTAGAAGTACACTTTCAGATACAGCGTTTCCGCTGCCGCGCCCGCAGTACGGGTCACGGTGTCGGTCTGCCCAGTGCCCTTGATGCTGTTCGACAGCTTGGTGCCCGCGCTGTTTTGCAGTTCCAGGTCATAGTCGGAACTGGCGTTTGGCGTCAAGGCTGCCGTCAGGGTTTTACCCGCTGGCAGTACCACCTTGAAGAAATCAACGTCACCCGTGGCAACCCGGCTCACGGCCATGTTGCCGTTGACCGTGGTGCCGGACGTGGCGATGGCATTGGCGGTCTCTTTCGTGTTGTTGACCTCGGTTTCATTGATGGACGGGCCCACCACGATCGTGCTCAGAATTTTCTGCGCTTCGAACTTGGCCTGGAAGGTGTTGGCGTACGTCAGGTCGCCGGGGAACAGCGCCTTGGCGGCGTTCACGATCGAGGTGGCCATGACTGGCATCTTGACGGCGCTGCCCAGACCGAAGTGCGCTTCCAGAATGATCTTGTCAATATTGGCGCGCGGCTTGCCGGCAGCGATCAGGGCCTTCATCGATTCAAACAGCGGCGCCGACCACAGTTCGTCGGACTGGAACGTCACGCCGTTTTCCGTCACCGACGAGTGCGCGCTGTACGATTTGCTGCTGTTGTACCAGGCGTCGGTGCGGTTCAGCATACGCCCACCCCAGCAACCGTTATGTCCGTCCCAGCTGAAGATCCATTCCGGATGGAAGGTCGCGCCATTGGGCCGGCTGTAGGAATAGGAACCAGCCCAGTAGTCGCCAAAGCCTTCGCCCATGGCGCCGGTGTCGCCGCCCGACCAGTTGGAATTGATGTTGGCCTGAATGGCGTGGCCGTACTCGTGCAGGATGACGTCCGCGTCTTCGCTGTCGTTCACGCAGCCGTGGCCAAAGGCCAGGTAGTCGGTAGCGCCGCGGCTGTAGTGCGAATTGTCGTCGCCGTTGACGCCATCGGTGTCGACGTCCAGCGGACGGTTGATGATCGACTTGCTTCCGGTAAAGCCGAGCGACTGAATGTAGCGCTGGTTCTGGTCCAGATGGAAGTAGACGTTGGTATCATCAAACGCATTGTTGCCGCGCTTGGCCGTCCACACCCCGTTGGTGGTGGTGCTGGGCCCGGTGGCTGGCGATTCAATGTTTTTCAGGTTGACGAACGGTCCGCTCAAACTGTAGACGCCGCCCGTGACGGTCAGGTCTGGCAGGGTCTTGGTTTCATAAGCAGCATCAAAGGCCGAGGCGGGCGAGGTATCGGTCAGCGACTCATTATTGAGCTTGGTGCGTGGGTCCGGATCAAACACCAGGCCAGTGCCGTTAATGCCCGATGGCACCAGCAAGGCGTCGGCCGCCATTGGTTTCGGTGGCTTGACTTGCTTCTTGGCTTCTTCGGTGGCAGCAATGCGGTCCAGCGGCGCGGCCAGCAATTGCGCGCGTGCGGCCAGGCTGCGCTCGCCACCCTTGTTGGTGCGCGGCAGCGACAGCGAGTAGGAATCGATCAATGTGCCGTCATGCGCATTCAGGTATTGCACAAAACCGCCGGTCGGCATTTCAGCCTGGATCGTCACTTTGCGCGCCAGTTGCACGCCATCCTTGGTGGGTACCCAGACCAGCTCGCCTTTTGGCACGGCCACCAGCTTGTGCTGGACCTTCATGTTGGACCAGCCGCGGTCCAGTGCCTGGTCTTCGGTCAGTTGATGCTGGTTGTACAGCTGGTTGACGGCCTTCGCGTCGATGGCGGGAGAAATGTAGCGCGTTTCATTAAAGATTTTTTGCAGCTGCCCAGTCTTGCTGATCGACACGATAATTTCAGCACGGTCGACGGGCAAGCCACGCAGCATTTGCTGGTAGGTATAGTGGGTTGCCGTCAGCGATTCCTGCACCTTGGTTTGCACCAGATTGTCGAGCTTGGGCGACAGGCCGAAACGCGCCGCGTTAGCGCGCAGCGCTTGCTCAGGCGAGCGCACGCTGGTATTGCTGTAGACAGTCAGATTCTCGACCACGGTGCTGCCGGCAAACGCCGGCGCGGCGTAGGCCAGTACAAGCATGGAGGCAAGAACGGTGCGGGAAAAATTAGGCATGCGGAAACTCCCTTTAGATGGAAAACCGATGTTTTAAATGAGGAGCGAGCACATTCGTGCTCGCGTAAAGACAAGTATAAACACGAAAATCGTGCCATTTTTAAAACTGATTAATTTGGACATTCGCGCGACCGATGTCTTATTTAAGACATTTCAACCGGGCACGAGAAGCATTGCGGTAGCATGATTTTTTTCTTTTACGCCAGAGGAAATATCATGCGCATTGCATGCATCGGGCTGCTTGCAGCCTTGTCAGTGACGGCCTGCGCTCAAGCGCAAGCGCCGCAAGTGGCTGCAATTGCAGACACGGAACCGGATGTCACCGAGCGCGTGGCTGCTGTGTTGAATCAGGCGGCCCAGGGCACGCTGACCGCCGAGCCATTGACCGAGAACGCGCGCGCGGCGCTTGATGCGCCGCAGATGGAAGCAATGCGCACCCTGCTGCGCGACTGCGCCAATATGGGCGCACTTGAATTGCTTGCACGCACGACGAAGGGCGAGGAGCGGCAGTATCAGTACCGCGCCCCCTGTGGGGGCAAGCCTTTACTGGTGGAAATTAACTTCGGTAAGGGCGCACGCATCAGTCATCTGCGCGTGCGCCCGGGCTGAGGCAACTACGGGTTGGAACAGGCCTGCGCCGTGCCTGCCACTTTCAGGCACAGACCCACGCTGTCTTCGTTGTAGAAGCCAACATAGCCGCTGTTGACGATGGTGCGGTCGGTGGCGCTCAGGCGTACCACATAGCCGCACTTGGGCATGCCGGTGGTGTCCAGCCGCCAGACGCCCGCTTCGCCCAGGGTGGACACGGTGGGATAGGTGCGTGGCAAGGGCACTGGTGCCGTAAAAGTACCGCCCAGTGACGGGAGGACCGACAGCGATAGTGCGCCGAAGTGCTCGTCCGTGACCTGGTAAGTTCCCTCGATGATGTCGCCAATCACAAAGTCGGCGCAGCTGCCGCCGCCGGAAGTGATCTTGAAGCTGCCCACTGGAATCTGCGGCGCGGCATTGTCTATCCGCACGGTGACGGCGCTGCCCACGTACACCACATCGGCCGCGTCCTTGACTTCAATGCGAATATGCCAGGTGCCCGTCTTGCCAGCCGTCTGCCAGCGTCCCAATACGTTGCCAGCTACAAAGATCTGCGCATTGCCCGGCCCCGCGCTCAAGTCTTCGCGGTAGGTGTAATAGCCTTCGGCGTCCGGCATTTGCGTGATCCCGGGCAGGAAGCTCCACACGCCATCGAGCAACTGCGTGCGCGCAATGTTGAACGGGTTGGTAAGGATCTGGTCGACGCTGCCATCGTTGACGATCACGCGGTAGCGCAAGGCTGCGGCGCCGGCACTGATGTCGGTGGGATTGGCCAGGTGGCCGGTGATGATGACCTCGCCGCCAAAAGGACTTTGCCTGGCGCTGAAGCCGGCCAGCTGGGCCGGGCCATTGGCGTAGCCGGCGCCGTTGATATCCACCACAGCCATGCTGCCCACGGTTTCAATGATGGGTGGATGGCCTTGCGGACGCTGACCTGGGCGGATGTGGATGAGCGTGTGTTCGCGGTTGCCCCACACCGGCACAAAGTTGGGGTTGCCGGGCGGCGGGGCCACCTGCCACGACAGGATGGCGCGAATCGGCACCACCACCGCGCCCTGCTGGCACAGACGGCGGTAGCGGTCCAGCTGCAGCGGCAGCGCCACTGAATATTCCAGCCCTTCGCGCGGCACCGGATTGATGTCGTGCACATTCACCGAGGTGGTGCCCAGATAGGTTTCAAAGCTGCCGTTGCGGTCGAAGTCGGCCCAAAAGGCAACGTACTCGCGGCTGCCGGGCGTGCACAGTCCGCCCGAGTAGCCGCTGGAAAGCTTGACGCGAATCACGCCCACCAGCGTGTCCTGATTTGGATTGAGGCCGATGCATGCAAGTTCCTCGTAGCGGGTACTGCCATCGACGGGGAACAGCACCTCGGCCAGCTTGGCCAGATCGATGCCGGTGTTGGCCAGCACGCCAGCAAAGCCGGGCGCCATCAACTCTTCGACCATTGTTGGCTGGGTCAGCAGTTGCTGTAATTCGGCCAGGGCGAAACGGTGCGGTTCGATATCCTGTCCCTTGTACAGCTCGGCCAATTCTGGTGCGCTGAGCAGCTTGGGCGGCTTGACCGCCACCGCCGATTCGAGGTCGAGAATGTCGGCCAGCTGCGGCGGCAGCTTGATCTGCGCCTGCTGCAAAATATCGTTGACGAGGATGATCGTGCGCGGGTCAATTTGAATGTGGGTGTTGTGAATATCGCCCCAGACAGGTACAAAATTGGGCACATTCGGTGGCGGCGGCACATTCCACGACAAAATGGCGCGCACCAGCACCACGTTCTGAATGAAGCAGAATCGCTTGGCTGGATTGATGTTCAGCGACACTGCGTATTCAAGGCGGCGCGGGCCGGCGGTACCGGAAGGAATATCCCAGGCGCGGAAACTGGTCAGCCCCGCGTCTTGCCAGCTGGCGCCGTTGTCGCTGGACGTGTAGAAGCGCACGTATTCAGGGGTACCCTGGGCGCAGATGCCGCCGCCGTAGCCGCTGGGCTGGTTGATGTAGATAACCGCGTCAAGGCGGTTGAACTGGGGCTGGAACCCGACGCAGCCGATTTCTTCGTAGGTGCGGTTCAGCTGGATCTGAAGCACTGGCGGGAAGGGGCTGGCTTCGACGTTGCCAAAGTAGTTGGGATTGGCCAGCACCAATGCGCGGAACTTGCTGCGCTCGGGTGGCACTTGCGCCTGTCGCGCTGGCGTCGCGCCCGCGCCGCTGTCTTGTTCATTGTCCATGATCGCTCCTCGGTGAATGGGATGGATCAGTTTGGACCAGCCATTGCTGAGGCTGCTTATGCGGGATCAAGGCTCGCAAGCCGAGGGACAATTACTTTCCGGATCTTAGGGATCGCAAGTCGAAGGGGTAGGCGCCACATTTGGCGGGCCGCTGCGAATGACCGGAAGCCGCGTAGCGCGCGCGATTTCCAATTCCTTCAGTGCCATTTTCATACGAGGTAAGGGCCAGCCATCAAGATCCGCGGCGGCCTTGATGAACGAGGTTTCCGCTTGATCTTCAGTCAAATAGTCATCCCTGTACTCGCCATCGTCCCGAGGCGCCATGCGCAGTTTGCCGCCTATCAATTCAGTCACCGTCGCATGCTCGCTGATCGAAAACGAACTTCGCCATTGACGGCTGATCACCAAGGGTGTGATGCCTTCTTTGTAGACATAGATGCGAGGTTGATTCGACCCGAGTGCGCCACCTTCAATATACGTTCCGCCCCATGCCGGAATGACGAATCGCCCCGCTGCATCAGTCACGGCCTCTGCTGCGTGCACCGTTCCCAAATCAGAGCTGAACCACATACTGACTGCATTCCAGGAAACCACCACAAGCGCCCCCGGCACGGGCTGACCGTCCCACCCTGTCACCTGGGCGCTAAGTCTGGCCGACGACCACGGTTTCGGAATAAACAGGTAAGCAATCCAGAATGCCAGCAGGATCAGAAACCCCAGCACGGCCATGACCGGGCGGCGCTGCCATCGAAAAATATCAAGTGCACTCATTCGGATTCAAGTTGGTTGATTGCAGGACGAGCGGGCCGAAAAATTCGTGTCGGCATCATACCGCGGAACTGCGAGACAGCCTACTTGCGCCGATGCTTCGCAAAAAAGTCCAGCAGCATCTTGCTGGCATCCGGCCCTTCGCTGGCATTGTAGGGTAGGCGCGCGTCCCCGCCGCTCCAGGCATGCTTGAGCGCGGCAATCTGTGCCACCCGCAGCACCAGCTTGCGGCCACTGTAGACGTCATGCAGGCGATGGGCACGCACATTCCTGTTGCCAGCTTTGGTGGTGACTTTCACGGGGGTGCCGTGGTGCAAGCGGTTCACTTGCATTGCCTGGCGCGTCAGGTGGGCCTGGTTGACGGGCCGGACCACGTCATCGTCTTCACCCTGGATCAGCATGGTGGGCATGGCCGGGAACGCAGGATGCTTGAGCAAGACTTCGTCAATCGCGCTGTCGACCCGCTGCGTGGCGCCGTGCCGCATGACGCCCAGCGCGCCAAACTGGCTGTGGCCGGCACCGAACATGGGGCCGGAATGCAGACCCAGCGCGGCAAACAGATCAGGATGGTTAAGCGCGACAATGTTGGCCATGCCGGCCCCGGCCGAAATGCCGGCAATATAAATACGGGTGGGATCGATCGGATATTGCCCCATGACCTTGCGCACGATGCCGACAATCAGCCCGACATCGCCGCCGCCCTGCTGGGTGGCCCGGTCATACCATTTCCAGCAGCGGTGCGGGTGAGCGCTTACTGACTGCTGCGGGTAGAGCACGGCAAAGCCACGCTTGTCGGCCGCCTGGTTCATGCGGGTGCCTTCGGCAAACTGGGTCGCGCTCTGGTCGCAGCCATGCAGCATGACCAAAAGCGGCAAAGGCCCCGGCGCCTGATCGGGCAGGTATAGCCAATACCGCATTTGGCGCATGGCGCCGTTGCCTTCGCCTGTCAGCCCGGCGTGGCGCGAGGCCAGCCACTTGCCCGATGCTGGCGCCGCTGGGGCGGTCGCAGCAAGCTTACGCGGCGTGCTGCGCGGACCGGGTCCCGCACCGGCCTTGGGAGGCGGCTTTGGTTTGGGCGTCGGCCTGGCTCTCGGTTTCGGGGCGGGCTTGGGTAGCAATAATGCGGTGAGCGCACGTGACACCGTGCGCTGCTGCTTCTTCCCTGCCCGCACCAGCGTGCGCAGCCAGGGATTGGCAGACTTTTTTACCATCGAAGCCTGGTCACGGTCAGACGCGACAGCAGCGACGCCACGAACGAGCGGGTTGGGATGGGCTTGCCCAGCGGGCCGGCGTTGTTGCAGCGGGAAGTGACGAACATCATGTGAAATCTCCAGGGTTTTGACAAGAATATCCAACTGGAAACGTCCGCTCTGTGCGCTATCCCGCATAACGTGGCGAACTCAACAATAAAGCAACACCCTCGCCGCATTTGCAACGCATAGGAGACGATTGATCGAGATCAAACAGGGGCACGGCCCAGAACCTAGGCTGGTCAGGTGAGCAAACCGACTCACCTAATAGACACGTCACAGGAGAACAAGATGAGTTATGCAGACCGCGACCGCTACGGCATGTACAAATCCAGCGGCAGTGCAGGCCCCGGCCCATCGCTGATGGGGGCAGACACGCTAATCGGCGACAACGTCGTCAATGGCCAGGACGAAAACCTGGGCGACATCAAGGAAATCATGCTCGACATGCGGACCGGCCAGGTGGCCTACGCAGTGCTGTCGTTCGGCGGCTTTTTGGGTATGGGCGAAAAGCTGTTTGCCGTCCCCTGGCAAGCCTTGCAGCTCGATACCGTCAACAAGCGCTTTGTGCTCAATGTCGACAAAGAGCATCTGAAAAACGCACCCGGTTTCGATCCCGATGCCTGGCCCGACATGAGCGACATGGGCTGGGCCAGCCAGATCCACACCTTCTACGGCACCGAGGCTGGCAATATCGGCAGTGGCGGCGTGGCTGCCAGCGGCATGGTCGGCGGCGCTGGCGGCACCCAGACCAGCCCGGGCACCGCCCACTAAGGCAGGCTTAGCGCTGCATCGATTCCCATACTTTTTGCAGGCGCTTCGAGGACACTGGCATTGGTGTCCTCAATTCCTGCGCAAACAAGGAGACGCGCAACTCTTCCAGCATCCAGCGGAATTCCACCATTTTGGGGTCGGTATTCTTGCCGGCCAGACGATCTTTTGCTGCGCGCATGAAGTGGCTGGCCGACTGCGTCCATTCCGCCATCAGCTTGGCGTCGCGGCTTGGGTCGGCACGCAGTTTTTCGATGCGCACGTTGATGGCCTTCAAATAGCGTGGAAAATGCGCCAGCTGCGCGTAGTCATTGTCGATCAGGAAGCGCTTGTGCACCAGGCCCTGCAGCTGGGTGGTGATGTCGGCGGCCGCCTGCGGGTTCACGCTTTGCAGCTTCTTGGGCAAGCCGTGGAACTCGGTCAGCACTTGCGATACCAGACGCGCGATCTCGTTCACCAGCAGAGTCAGGCGTGATTTGCCTTCATCCTTGCGCTTGTTGAACGAGGCCGCGTCGGTCGGCAGCGGGTCCTGCAAGCAGGCAATGTCGATCGCCTTTTGAATGATCTGGTCGCGCAATTCTTCCTGCGAGCCCATGGCCATGAATTGCATGCCCATTTGCTGCAAGCCCGGAATGTTTTTTTCAACAAACTTGAGCTGCTCCTTGAACTGCAGCGCAAACAGGCGGCGCAGGCCAATCCGATGCGTGCGCGCGGCCACGGTCGGGTCGTCAAACACTTCCAGGTCGCAGTGCGTGCCTTTGTCCACCAGTGCCGGGAAGCCAATCAGGGTCAGCTTGCCCTGCACGATTTCCAGCAACTCCGGCAGTTCGCCAAACGTCCAGTTGGTGAGGCCCGTATGCTGGCTGACTACCGGTGCGGCAGCCTTTGGTGCGGCGCCTTGCGGCGCGCCCTTGGCAGGCTGGGCTGTCGCCACCACGCCCTTGGCCGGCACCGATACTTCCGCCAGCTTCTGGAAACTCTGACGCGCCTGGCCGCCAAATTCCGCTTGCAGGGTCGCCAGATTGCGGCCCATATCCAGCTGGCGGCCGTGTTCGTCAATGACCTTGAAGTTCATGAAGTGGTGGGCTGGCAGCGTCTCGGCCTTGAAGTCGCTGGTCAGCACCGACAAACTGGTTTGCGCGCGAATGTCGGCAATGATGGCGTCGATCAGGTCGCCCCGGCCAAACACGCCTGCCTCGTGCACGCGCTCGCAGAAACGCGCCGCGTAGTCCGGCAGCGGCACGCAGTGACGGCGCAGCTTTTGCGGCAGCGATTTCAGCAGCAGGTGCACTTTCTCTTTCAGCATGCCGGGCACCAGCCACTCGACGCGCTCGCGCGGCATCTGGTTCAGCGCAAACAGCGGTACCGACAGCGTCACGCCGTCGCGCAGGCTGCCCGGTTCAAAGTGATAGGTCAGCTGCATTTCAATGCCGGTCACCGACATGGTTTTCGGGAACAGCTCGGTCGTCACACCAGCGGCCTCGTGGCGCATCAACTCTTCACGGTTCAGGAACAGCAGCTTGGGTTCTTTCTGCGTGGCGTCCTTGTGCCACTTCTCGAAACCGGCGCCGTTGACGACATCGTTCGGGATCAGCTTGTCGTAGAAGGCCGCGATCAAGTGGTCGTCCACCAGCACATCCAGGCGGCGCGATTTGTGCTCGAGGTTTTCAATCTCTTTAATGAGCTTGTGATTGTGCGCGAAGAACGGCGCGCGCGTATCGTAGTCGCCCTGCACCAGCGCGTCGCGAATGAAGATCTCGCGCGCCTCGAAGGGGTTGAACTGACCATAATTGATGCGCCGCTGGCTGTAAATCACAATGCCATGCAAGGTCGCGCGTTCCGAAGCCGTCACCTGGGCAGCGCGTTTTTCCCAGCGCGGCTCGCCCCACGATTTTTTCAGCAGGTGTGCGCCCACCCGTTCGATCCATTCGGGCTGAATCTGCGCCACGCAGCGCGCGTACAAGCGCGTGGTTTCCACCAGTTCAGCCGCCATGATCCACTTGCCGGGCTTTTTCAGCAGCGACGAACCGGGCCAGATGTGGAACTTGATCCCGCGCGCGCCCAAGTAGCCCGCGCCCGGTTCGTCCTCGGCCTTGAAGCCAATGTTCCCCAGCAGGCCAGTGAGCAGCGCCGTGTGCAGGTTTTCGTAAGTGGCGGCCAGCTCGTTCATGCGCCAGCCCTGCTCCTTGACGATGGTCAGCAGCTGCGAATGCACATCGCGCCATTCGCGCAAGCGCACCTGGGACAGGAAGTTGCTGCGGCAGGTTTCCTGCAGCTGGCGGTTGGTCTTTTTGTGTTCGATGGCGTCTTCGAACCACTTCCAGATCTTGATATAAGTGAGGAACTCGGACTTCTCGTCCGCGAACTTCTTGTGCGCCTCATCGGCCGCCTGCTGGTACTCCATTGGCCGGTCGCGCGGATCCTGCACCGACAGGGCCGAGGCGACAATCAGCATCTCGGTCAGGCAGGCGTTGTCCAGCGCGGCCAGAATCATGCGGCCCACGCGCGGATCGAGCGGCAGCTTGGCCAGCTTGTGGCCCAGCGGGGTCAAGTTGTTGGTATCGTCAACGGCCCCCACTTCCTGCAGCAGCTGGTAACCGTCGGCGATGGCGCGGCCCTGTGGTGGCTCAATGAAGGGGAAGGTCTCCACATCGGTCAGATGCAAAGACTTCATCCGCAAAATAACGGCCGCCAGCGAAGAGCGCAGGATTTCGGGTTCGGTAAATTTGGGACGCTGATTGAAGTCGTCCTCTTCGTACAGGCGGATGCAGACGCCGTCGGCAACGCGGCCGCAACGGCCGGCACGCTGGTTGGCAGCCGATTGGGCAATCGGTTCCACTTGCAGCTGCTCGACCTTGTTGCGGAAGCTGTAGCGCTTCACCCGCGCCAGCCCGGCGTCGACCACGTAGCGGATGCCTGGCACCGTCAGCGAAGTCTCGGCCACGTTGGTTGCCAACACGATGCGGCGCGCGTTGGTGATCTTGAAGACCTTCTCCTGCTCTTCCACCGACAGGCGGGCAAACAGTGGCAGGATTTCCACATGCGGCGGATGGTGCTTGCGCAGGGCTTCGGCACAGTCGCGAATTTCACGCTCGCCCGGCAGGAACACCAGCACGTCGCCCGAGCCCAGGCGGCACAGTTCATCCACGCCTTCGACCACGGCGTCCATCAGATCGCGCTTCTCGCGCGCGGCCTGCGCCTTGGGCACTGGCTTGCCCTCCGGGACCGGCACATTGACCGGATCACGGTCGACCGGGCGATAGCGCACTTCCACCTTGTACAGGCGGCCAGATACTTCGATCACCGGCGCCGGCATGTCGGGCGTGCCGAAATGGCGCGCGAAGCGGTCGGCGTCAATCGTGGCCGAGGTGATGATCACTTTCAGATCAGGGCGGCGCGGCAGCAGCTGCTTGAGGTAGCCAAGCAGGAAGTCGATGTTCAAGCTGCGCTCGTGCGCTTCATCGATGATGATGGTGTCGTAATTGCGCAGCAGCGGGTCGGTCTGGGTTTCGGCCAGCAGAATCCCGTCGGTCATCAGTTTGACGTAGGCGCCCGGCTTGAGGGTGTCGGTAAAGCGCACCTTGAAGCCTACATGCTCGCCCAGCGGCGTGCCCAGCTCCTGCGCGATGCGCTTGGCGGTGGAGGAGGCCGCGATCCGGCGCGGCTGGGTGTGGCCGATCAGGCCTTTGACACCGCGCCCAAGCTCAAGGCAGATCTTGGGGAGCTGGGTGGTTTTGCCGGAACCGGTTTCGCCGGAGACAATGATGACCTGGTTTTCCAGCAGTGCCTTGGCGATGTCGCCGCGGCGGCCTGAGACGGGCAGGTCTTCGGGGAAGGTGATCGGTGGCAGGGGCGTGCGGAGTTGTTCGCGCGGCGCGCGTTCAGGGGTGGCTTCGCGCGGCGGGCGCGGGGTGCGGTCGGTCTGGCCGTCGCGGCGCGCGCGGGGCTGCGCGGGGCGTGGCGACTGATTGGCGGTGCCATGGGTCCCCGCCTGCGCGAGGACGATGTTGTTACGCGGCGGCTGGTCGCGCGGGGCGCGGTCCGGGCGTGCATCGTTACGCGGCGGCTGGTCGCGCGGGGTGCGGTCCGGGCGTGCTTCATTGCGCGCGGCCTGGTCGCGCGGGGCGCGGGGCGGGCGTGCTTCATTGCGCGGCGCCTGGCCTGCGCTGCGTTCACCTGGCTGGCCTTCACGCGGGGCGTTACGGGGCGCGGAGGGCTTCTTGCTCTGATCTGACATTGTTTTTTACACTGTTTTGGTGCGCAAGTCGCGCAGCGAATTATAATGCGGCAAATGGAAACCTTTAACCAATTCGTCCAATGGCTGCGCTCCGTCGCGCCCTACGTCCACGCCTTCCGTGGCAAGACCTTCGTGGTCGCCTTCCCAGGTGAACTTGTCACGGCTGGCGCCCTGCCCGTGCTGGCCCAGGATCTGTCGCTGCTGGTGGCGCTCGGCATCCGCGTGGTGGTGGTCCACGGCTCGCGTCCGCAGGTGGCCGAACAGCTGGCACTGCGTAACGTCGAAGGCCGCTTCCACAACGGCGTGCGCATCACCGACACCGCCGCCCTCGAATGCGCCAAAGAGGCGGCCGGCGAACTGCGCCTCGATATCGAAGCTGCCTTCAGCCAGGGCTTGCCCAACACGCCAATGGCGCATGCAGCCATCCGCATCATCTCGGGTAACTTCGTCACCGCACGCCCGCTCGGCGTGATCGACGGCGTCGACCTCGAACTGACCGGCATGACCCGCAAGATCGCGGCCGAAACCATTCACGCCATTCTGGCCACCGATTCGGTGGTGCTGCTCTCGCCGCTGGGCTTCTCGCCCACCGGCGAAGTCTTCAACCTGACCATGGAAGACGTGGCCGTCTCCGCCGCCATCGCCCTGCACGCCGACAAGATCATCTTCATCACCGAAACCATGATGATGAAAGATGAAGCCGAGGTCGAGATTCGCGAATTGTCATCGCATCAGGCTGAAGCCGTTTTGCAAGCGGGCTTTTTGCCCACCGATGCCGCTTTCTACCTCCAGCACTCCATCAAGGCGTGCAACAATGGCGTGCCGCGCGCGCACATTCTGCCGTTTGAAATGGACGGCTCCACCCTGCTCGAGCTGTTCACCCACGATGGCGTGGGTACCATGATCAGCCACGAAAACCTGGAAAGCTTGCGCCAGGCCACGATTGAAGACGTGGGCGGCATCATTAAACTGATTGAACCGCTGGAAGCGGACGGCACCCTGGTCAAACGGGGCCGCGAGCTGATCGAGCGCGAAATCGACAACTTCAGCGTCATCGAGCACGATGGCGTCATTTTCGGCTGTGCCGCACTGTACCCCTTCCCGGCAGAAAAAATGGCCGAGATGGCTTGCCTGACCGTGAACCCCGAAGTGCAGGCGCAAGGCGACGGCGAGCGTATTTTAAAGCACATGGAAAACCGCGCGCGTTCTTTGGGTATCAAGCAATTGTTCGTATTGACCACCCGCACCTCGCACTGGTTCAAGAAACGCGGCTTTGTGCCCGCCACCGTCGATGCCCTGCCAAAAGACCGCCAGCATATGTACAACTGGCAGCGCAAATCCCAGGTGTTGATCAAACCTTTATAATCACGCTTTTACCGACACCGCTTTAGGAGCACCACATGGCGCGCACCGTCCATTGCATCAAACTGAACAAAGAAGCCGAAGGCCTCGACTTCCCGCCTTACCCAGGCGAACTGGGCAAAAAGATCTGGGAATCGGTCTCGAAGGAAGCCTGGGCCGCCTGGCTCAAGCACCAGACCATGCTGGTCAACGAAAACCGCCTGAACCTGGCCGATCAGCGCGCGCGCAAGTACCTGGCGGCGCAAATGGAAAAGCATTTCTTCGGCGAAGGCGCGGACGCGGCCGCCGGTTACGTTCCGCCGGCAGACTGACTTTGCAGCGCAGGCAGACGTAAAAAAACCGGGCACGCCCGGTTTTTTTACGTCCCAGCATCTGCCATCGCCGTCACAGCGTCGATGGCAGACCCAATTTTATTGCGTTGCCGGTACAACCAGCTGCGCGAAGGTTTCCTTGCCAACTTGGTCGGCCAGGCTGTTCATGCCAACCCAGGCGCTGAAGTTCGAATCCTTGAAGGTGGTGACACGGCCGCGGTATTCGGTTTTCACAGCCAGACGGTCCTTGCCGGCCATGAGGCCGAACATGACGCGCACTGCAGGCGGACGCTGGCGGTAGTCGGTGATCGACACTTTTGCCGTTTCAACAGCCGATACCCTGTAGCCACGCGCAGCGGCAGCGCCGGCGTAAGCTTGCTGAATCAGGCCGGCCACCTTGAAGTTCTGGCTGCAGTTGCCACAGGCCCAAACCACGTTGAGCTTTGGCACTTCACGCGCGCCCAGCACGCCGCCCTCGGCTGCGACCATCACAGGCTGGCCGTCAGCGGTCTCGCCTTGCTGCACCATGGCGCCTGCTGGCAGCGCGTAACCGCCCTGCGGCACGACCGAGGTGGCCACACATTGACGGAATTCACATTTGGCGGTGTACAGCGCGCGGTTCGGGCAAACCATGCGATACGTTTCGACCGGGCCAGGTGGCGAGGTCAGGCCGGCACCCACACCACCGACGCAACCGACTTGCTTGGCCATGTTCTCGACCGTGGTGGAGGACACCCCGGCGCGGAAAGGAATGTATTCGACTGGCTGAGCGGCAGTATCTGTGCCAGGCGCGGCGACAGGCGCCGCGACAGCCGCGGTCTGCGTCTCGGCGGCGGGTTCGGCAGCAGCCACAGGCGTCCAGGCAGGCATCGGCGCGCGTTTCGATGCGCAGCCACCCAGTACAGCCGCACATGCCATCAATACAATCAATCGCTTCATCATTTTTCCTTGTTGTTAAATTACGCCAAAGTTCTCAGGCGAACGTCAGCGTTTTGACGCCTTCGCTGGTTCCCAGCAGGCACACATCGGCGCCGCGCCGTGCAAACAGGCCGACAGCGATGACGCCGACGATCTGGTTGATTCCTTGTTCCAGCCCTTGCGGGTCGGTGATATGCAGTCCCGCAACGTCGATAATCTCGCCGCCGTTGTCGGTAATAAATGCTTGATCGGTGCCTGGCTTCAGGCGCAAACGCGGCTGGCCACCCAGTGCCGCAAGCTGGCGCATGACGGCCGCGCGGGCCATCGGCAGCACTTCGACCGGCAGGGCAAACTTGCCCATGACCTCGACCAGTTTCGAACCATCGGCAATGCACACGAACTGGCGCGATACCGAGGCAACGATTTTTTCGCGCGTGAGCGCCGCGCCGCCGCCCTTGATCATCGCGCCGCTGGCCGTGATTTCATCGGCCCCGTCGATATAGACTGCAATCTCGGTCACGTCGTTCAGATCGAACACCGCAATGCCATGCCCGCGCAGGCGCGCCGCGGTCGCTTCCGACGATGCCACGGTGCCCTTGATACGGTCTTTGATGCGGGCCAGCTCGTCAATGAAGAAATTGGCGGTGGAGCCGGTGCCGACGCCGATAGTTTCGCCATCGACCACATAGTCGATAGCCGCGCGCGCGACAGCCTGCTTCAGTTCGTCTTGGGTCATGATCTCGGAAATAATGAGTAATGGCATCATTCTAGCGGATAGACTACCCACCAATCATCTTTTGCAGGCAAAAGGTGTCGCGTTTTTGTGAATCCCTCCAGCAATGTATGCGAAAATGTGACATGCCCAAAGCACAGCCAGGAATCCAGAAATGAGCGAAACCACAACGGTTCTGATCGTCGATGACAGCCGCGTGTCGCGCATGATGGCGCGCCAGTTCATCCTTAGCGCCCGCCCCGGCTGGTCCGTGGAAGAATGCGCCACCGGCGAAGAAGCGCTGGACAAGGCCGGCACGGCCGATCCAGCCCTGATTTTGATCGACGTGAACATGCCCGGCATTGGCGGTCTGGCTGCGGCCGAGCAGCTGCGCCGGCTGTGTCCAAAAGCCCACATTGCGCTGGTCACCGCCAACGTGCAGAACGCCACCCGCAATCGCGCCAACGAACTCGGCATTGGTTTCATGGAAAAACCAATCACCGAAACCAAGCTGCATGGCCTGATCAACGCCCTCGCGCTGGCCTAGCATGTTCAATCTCACCGACCTGCAGCACGACGCGCTCGTCGAAATCTTTAATATCGGTGTGGGTCACGCGGCCCGGGCCATGAGTGACATCGTCAACGAAGAAGTGACGATGTCGGTACCCCTGATTACCTTCCTCAACCGCGCCGACGCCGGTTCCATGCTCGGCAACAAGGAAGGATCGCGCGTGTGCGGCGTCAGCCAGCACTACGAAGGGGCATTCTCCACCGAAGCCATCCTGATGTTTCCGGAGGATAAAAGCCTCGATATCGTGCGCCTGATGGTGGGCGAGTCGGTGCCCCTACAGGAATTGACCGAAATGGAACAGGAGGCGATGAGCGAGATTGGCAACATCATTCTCAATTCCTGCGTCGGCACCCTGGCCAATATCTTTTCCCAGGAATTGAGCGGCTCGCTGCCGGTCTATCACGTGGGCACCAGCGAGCAGATTCTGACTGCCTCGGGCGGGCTGGCCGACAGCATCGTGCTCATGCTGCATATCGATTTCATTCTCGAAAAGCACCAGATCCACGGCTACGTCGCCTTCATCCTGGATCTGTCCGCACTGCACGATTTGCGCGAGCAAGTGGACCGCTACCTTGCCAAAGTGATGGGTTCACCCTGACATGATGCACACTGCAACAGGCCGGCTGGGCATGCTTGAAGAGGTGCTTGGCGCCCTGAACATGGGCGTCGTGGTGCTGGACCAGGCGCGCCAGGTGGTGCTGTGGAATGGCTGGATGGGCCAGTATTCAGGACATGCCGGCAAGGATGTGCTGGGCCAGGATTTGTTTGGCGTGTTTCCCGATCTGAAGGGCAAGCGCCTCGACAGCGCCGTCCAGCAAGCACTGCGTGACAACTTTCCCTCCGTCTTATCGCAAACCCTGCACAAGGCGCCCTTTGCCCTGTTTGCCAACCCGGCCGCGCGCGCTGCCAACGAACGCATGCAGCAGGCGGTGGCTGTGACCCCGCTCACGGTTGCGGGCGGCGAGCGGCACTGCCTGATCCAGATTGCCGATGTCAGCGTGGCAGTCAATCGCGAACGCCTGCTGCGCGAGCAAGCGTTGGAATTGCGCTCCCAGACCTTCTCCGATGGGCTGACCGGCATTGCCAACCGGCGCCATTTCGATGTCACGATGGAAAAGGAACTGCGGCGCGCCAAGCGCTCAGGCAGTCCGCTGACGCTGATGATGATCGATATTGACGCCTTTAAGCCCTTTAACGACCATTATGGCCACCAGATCGGCGACGATGCCTTGATCAAGGTGGCGACCGCATTGGCCAGAATGCTGCAGCGTCCGGCTGATCTGATTGCCCGTTACGGTGGCGAAGAATTTGCGGCAGTGCTGCCCGACATGGATGCGGCACAAAGCATGAAGATGGCCGAAGCCATGCGCCTGACCGTGGCGGCACTGAACATCCCCCACGAAAAAGCGGGCCACGCCGACCGCGTGACCATCAGCATTGGCCTGGCCACATTGAGCAACGGCAGCCAGTCCACCATTGCCGACCTGCTCGGCGCCGCCGACCGCGCCCTGTACACGGCCAAACGCGCCGGCCGCAACTGCGTCGTCGCCCACACCGACTAGCCCGCGCCCCCCCACATCGCCACGACGGACGCATCCCACTACATCGCCCTCGCGTAGGCGGGGGCCCATACCACGCCCCCGCAGCCCCAAAAACTCGCAACACAACAGGCCGCCTACAACGCCCCCCATCCCATCAAGGCTGCGGCGAATGCACCCGCTTCAGCATCCGCAACACAAAAGTAGACCGGCTATGCCGCAACCCCGGCAATTTGTACAGCTTGCGCCTTAAAAACTCCTCGTATCCTGCCGTGCCCGCCACCGCCACCTTGATCAGGTAATCGTATTCACCGGTCAGCAAATACGCTTCCAGCACTTCCGGCATATCGGCCAATGCCTGCCCGAAACGCTCGAAGGTATCGTCGTCATGCCGGTCCAGCGTCACCTCGATCATCACCGTATCGGGCACACCAAGCGCCTTCTGATTTAGCAGCACCGTATAACCCTCAATCACACCCTGCTCTTCCATCTGGCGTACGCGATTCCAGCACGGCGAGGCCGACAGCCCAATTTTTTCTGCCAGATTGGCATTCGAGATGCGGCCGTCGAGGCGCAGTTCGCGCAAGATTTTGCGGTCTATATCGTCAAGTTCAGCAGGATTCACCGTAATTTCCAATCCAAAAGAAGATTAATGTGAATCTTAATCCATTCCGAGATGATTCTTCTAAATTTTTAGATTTACGCGGCAATTTCGAAAGCCTATTTTCCGTGCGGCCAGCTATCCTTCTTGAATGAATCCGAACCGCTTGCCACTTGTTTTTTCGCTCGACCGCGATCATCCGCTCGACACCCTCGAAGCCATCCTCGCCATTGCCCGGCGCGGGAATGTGCATCTGACGAGGTTGCAGGTCGAGCGCACCGAGGTCGCCATGGAACTCGGGGCGGACGATCCCGACCTGCTTAGCCTGTTCAGCGCGCGCCTGCACAACGTGATTGGAATCTATGACATACGGTTGTCGGAATCCTTTACATTCTCGCCGCAGGAAACACTGGCACTTTGCTAAGTGATTGATATCAAAGCCTGGTCCGAAGTGGTATAAAAATTGCATTAGTCTTGTCATTCCCACTAACGCATTGGACCAGGTCATGAAACTTGTTCGCACGTTCATTCAGGCAGGCGCGCTGGCCGCGCTGTTTTCCGCCACCAGCGCCCAAGCCGCGCTTATTCTCTACACCGATCGCGCCGCGTTCGACGCCGCCACCACAGGCACGGTCGTCGAGCCATACACCGCGCCGCTTAATTCGTTCACCGAAATTAGCAACACCACCTACAACGGCATTGGCTACAGCAGTGACACCTATCTGGTCGACCCTGGCTACTCGCCTACCCTGTATCAGTGGAACTCTGGCGCAGTGCTGCTGATTGACAGCCCAGCCACGCTGACCTTCGGCGCCAGCACCGCCTTTGCCGCCGACTTCGGCACCATTCTCGGGCAGGCCAACAACGTCACCGTCACCATCAACGGCATTGCCACCGTGATCAGTACCAGCCTGCGGCCCGAGCTGAGCTTCTACGGCTGGACCTCGACCGACCCGATCACCTCGGTGCAAATCTCCACCAGCGCCGACTACCTCATTCTCGACAACGTCACCCGCGCCCGCCGTGCACCGCCCGTGGACGTACCGGAACCGGATTCGATCGCCCTGCTCGGCCTTGGCCTGCTGGGCCTGGCACTGAGCCGCAAGCGGCGCGCCTGAACCAGCGCGCTTCCGCACCAGCCCGCCTCGCGCGGGCTTTTTTTTGCCCACCGCAATGGCAATCGCCGCACGGCAATCTCGTCAAGGTTGCCAATTCCTCAAAAATATCCGACACTGGAGATATTGCACTACATCAATCACTATTGACGCAGACCGATGAACAAATATTTATCCCTCCCCCTCGCGCTATGCGGTCTGCTGGTCGCCACCCAAGCTTGTGCAGCAAGCGATCACGATGCGCTGATGAAGGCAAAAAAATACGCCGACGCAGAAAAAGCGGCTGCCGCCGTACTGGCGCAGGATCCAGGCAATGCAGAAGCCATGGCCAACCGTACCGATGCCATTCTGGCGAGTGGGCGCTCGGCCCGCATTGAAGAAGCTATCAAACAAGCACAGCAATGCGTCAATGCCAAGGCCGCTGACGCGCGCTGCCAGCTGGCGCTGGGCAAGGCGCTGGGCGCGAAGGCAATGAATGGCGGCATGTTGTCGGCCATGGGCTATGCCAGCGACATTCGCAACGCCTTCAAGAAAGCCGTCGATCTCGATCCACGCAATCTGGACGCGCGCTTTTCGCTGCTGCAGTATTACCTGATGGCGCCTGGCATTGTGGGCGGTGGCACCGGCAAGGCCGAAAATCTGGCGGCCCAGACCGTCACCATTTATCCGGAAGCGGCCAAGCTGATGCAGGCGCGCATCGACATTGCAGGTGACCGTCTGGCCAAGGCAGAAGCGACCGCACTGAGCGTGCGCGCCAGCAGCGACGATGAACTGGCAGAGCAACAACTGGGCGTGCTCGCTGCGGTCGCCTTCAAGCACTTGAGCCAGAAACGCGTGGGCGAGGCCGAGCGCATCTTCAATGATGCGGCCAAGCGCTTCCCGGACAGCGACGACGTGGCCTATGGGCAGGCCCGTGTGTTCCAGGAACAAGGCAAGCACCGCGAAGCGCTGGCCATTCTGGAAGCGGCACTAGCCAAGGATGACCGCTCGCACGTTCACTACCGCATTGCCAAGTCGCTGCAGGCCTTGGGTGAGAAAGCAAGAGCAAAGGCAGAATATGAAAAGGCACTGTCGTTCAAGGCCGACTTGCCGCCGAATATGAAGAACGATTCCGAAGAACAGTTGAGGGTCTTGAAGGGCTAAGTCAACCCACCGCCTGATACGCTGTACCCTGCACACTCAACCCGCCAATCATTACAGAGAACCTGGCGGACGCACTCACACGAGGTCAGTCAACCGGATACGTCGCGATCTTCGCCGCAAGTCGCTCGGCCAGCTTGCTGTTCGCCGCACCCAGCGCATCAAGGATCACCTGCGCCTCAACGGTGTACTGGCGCTTCTTTTCACTTGTCCAGTAAAACGGCGGATGATACAAATTGCTGATGCGGTCAGCGAGCTTCACCGCCCACACTTCTTTCGGCTGCTGCCGGATGCGCGCCAGCGTATCGCGCATTTTTTCTTCCCCAGTGGGCAGCGCCATGTTCTTGGTCAAGGCAAGAACACCAGCCGCCACGGCCGGACCGAAACGCTCGCTCACCTCGTCAACGGTGGTATGGGTATCCTCCATCACATCGTGCAAAAGCGCGCACTGCACAGCAAGGTCGAGGTCCCATCCTGCGGCTCCCGCAATACCCCATGCAACTTCCGCGGCGACACTGGCCAGGTGATTGATATATGGGACCTTCTCGCCCTGCCCGCGCCCGCCATAGGTCTGGCCTGCATGGCGTGCGGTGACAAATTCCCACGCATCAGCGTAGGCATCGATACCTGATTTCACGTGCTTCCCTTCAGAGGCTGTTGCGTTTGAACTTGCTAGAAGAATAGAACAATTGTACCCTGCCATGCTGCGGGCCCAAGCAGGGCGGACGCATCCAACACCAAGGCAAGTCATGCTCCCGCGATCCTATTCGTGTACCGGCTGTAAAGAAGAATTCAATTTCAAGTTTCGGGAAGCTTGCTATTACTTCGGCGGTGATTCGCTTGGCGGTTCAGTGCGCGATGCCGATTTATTCAATATGCCCGTCCGACCAGCCTGGTGCAAGGACTGCGGCGGTATTTGCATCGCCGAAGATATCGCCCCCCTGCGCGCCTTTGAAGCTGCTTATGGCGCAGCGCGGACAGGAAAACCAATCGAATACCCAATTGCTTCGGAATGCATGACGCCCGACACCGTCATTCCAGAAGCCGAAGCATTTTTGCGATGGCGCATGCAGCGGCGCCGATCCGCCAGAATATTGTGCTGTGGCGGCGTCAATTTTCAATTCCTCGACGTGGCGCAGCCGCTGTTTCGACATGTCGAATGCGACTTTGGCGTGATAGAACCAAGTGCATCCCATATCGGACCATACAATTCGCCGGGTCCGGGAGAGTATTCGCCGGCGGACATTCTTGTCTGCGACGGCGAAGGCGAGCTGCTTGGTCTGCTCACCTGGCGCCAGCGCGACCAGCGCACGTGGTCTGTCGCGCCAATGCAGTACGCTTGGATTGACGAAGAATAAACGAATGCGCCGAGCCGCCTCGCGTTTCAAAAAAAGGATGCGCGGCTATGTGGACGGTAAAAGACGCAATCGCATTCTTGGCAGGTTGCCGCGATCGCCAGGCGCTTGGATAAAACGATCGAGAACATGCTCGAAGAGCGCCAGTTGTGTCGCATGGCGCGGCTGACGCATGCTGGCAGCCGACCCCATATACTTCAGCGCAAAGTAGTCCGCCAGCAAATCGCCCTGGGCTTCCATGTTGTAGTCCGCGAGCGTCTTGCCAGGCGCAAGTACGTAGCGATAACTCAGGCCGATGCGCACTGCCCCGCGCAAGCGCACCGGATACCCCAGCTGGTGCTGCCAGACGTGCACCATCTCATGCATGAACCAGTGGCGCGCCCCTTCGGTGCCAGTGGAAAAATCGACCAGACAACAAGAATGATGGAAGTAGATGGCGCCATTCGGACTCATGGCGCAGTTGCGCGGCTGCAGGCCAAAAGGCAGATAGCGCCGGTTGTAGATGCGCACTTTGCGATAGTCGATGGCGTCGCCAAACAGCTGCGCCGCCATCGCCACCTCACCTTCGGTCAGCGCGCGAAAGCGCTGCCGTCCGTGCCGCGCTTTCAATCGCTCAGACGCGCAGTGCCGCCGCAGCGCGTGCCAGTTCCGTAATATGCGCCCAATCGCCAGCGGCAATCGCCTCTTTCGGGGTCAGCCACGAGCCACCCACGCACGCCACGTTTTTACAAGCGAGGAACTTGGGCGCGGTCTCAATGGAGATCCCGCCGGTCGGGCAGAACGTCACGTCCGGCAGCGGGCCGCCAATTGCATTGAGCATCCCCACGCCACCGGCCGGCACCGCCGGGAACAGCTTGAGCTGACGGAAGCCCGCTTCGCGCGCAGCCATCACTTCGGACGGCGTCATCACGCCTGGCAGCAGCGGCAAGCCGCTCTTGCGGCCTGCTTCAATCAGGCTGGCGGTCAGACCAGGCGAGACGCCGAACACGGCGCCTGCATCGCGCGAGGCAGCAAATTCTTCGGGTTGGGTCAGCGTGCCGACGCCAACGATGGCGCCCGGCACCTCGGACATGGCGCGGATCGCGTCCAGACCATGCTTGGTGCGCAGGGTCACCTCGAGTACGCAGATGCCGCCCGCAACCAGGGCGCGCGCCAAAGGTACCGCGTGCTCGGGATCATCAATGGCGATAACAGGGATCACGCTCGCCGAGCGCATGATGTCAAGGAGGGTCATGGTCATTTTGGGTTCTTGATCAGGAAGTCTTCGTCGGAGCCTGGCACGGTGTCGCCAATATCGGCGGTCGCGTGCAGCGGCACGGTGGTGTGAATCGGGGATGGCAGCGGGAAGGTGGTGGCGCCGGCCTCCGCTTCGCTGATGGTGTTGCGGAACACGGCATACAGTTCGCGTCCCATGCCGATATGGCTGGAGCTCAGGTCGGCCGTGGCCAGTTTGCGCGCGGCCCAGACATCGGCCGGCACCAGCGCTTCGAGCGTGCCGGTGGTGGCATCCAGACGAATGATGTCGCCGTCGCGCACCAGCCCCAGCGGGCCGCCAGCGAGAATTTCGGGCGACACGTGGATGGCCGCCGGTACCTTGCCCGATGCGCCAGACATGCGCCCGTCGGTCACCAGCGCCACGTGGCGGCCGGCATCCTGCAAGTTGGCCAGGGCCGGGGTCAGGGCATGCAGTTCCGGCATGCCGTTGGCGCGCGGGCCCTGGAAGCGGATCACTGCCACAAAGTCGCGGTCAAGCTTGCCGGCCTTATAGGCATGCATGAAGTCTTCCTGCGAATTGAAGGTCAGCGCGGGCGCTTCCACCACGCGGTGCTCTTCCTTGACGGCAGAAATCTTCATCACGGCGCGGCCCAGATTGCCTTTGACCAGAATCATGCCGCCATCTTTGGCAAACGGATTGCTGGCCGGACGCAGCACGCTGTCGTCGCCGGTGACGGCCGGCGCATCTTTCCAGAACACCTTGTCGCCATCGAGGAAAGGCTCTTTGGCGTGCGCGCGCAAGCCATGGCCCAGAATGGTGTTGACGTCGTCGTGCAGCATGCCGATGTCGAGCAGTTCACGAATCACGAAGCCCGGGCCGCCAGCCGCATTGAAATGGTTCACGTCGGCGTCGCCGTTCGGGTAAATGCGGGTCAGCATCGGCACCACGGCCGACAGCTCGTTGAAGTCGTCCCAGTCAATCACGATGCCAGCCGCCTTGGCCATGGCCACCAGGTGCAGGGTGTGATTGGTGGAGCCGCCCGTGGCCAGCAAACCGACCACGGCGTTGACGATGCATTTCTCGTCAACGATGTGGCCAACCGGCGTATAGCGGCTGCCCTGCTGCGAAATTTCAACCGAACGCACGGCAGCGCTGGCCGTGAGCGCATCGCGCAATGGCGTGCCTGGCGTGACAAATGCGGCGCCTGGCAAGTGCAGACCCATGATTTCCATCAGCATCTGGTTGCTGTTGGCCGTGCCGTAGAAGGTGCAGGTGCCGGCACCGTGGTAGGACTGCGACTCGCATTCGAGCAGCTCTTCGCGCGTGGCCTTGCCCTGCGCATAGAGCTGGCGCACGCGCGCTTTTTCCTTGTTCGACAAGCCCGACGTCATTGGCCCGGCCGGCACGAACACGGCCGGCAGATGGCCGAAGTGCAGCGCGCCGATCAGCAGGCCAGGCACGATCTTGTCGCACACGCCCAGGTACAAGGCGGAATCGAACATATTGTGCGACAGCGCCACGGCGGTCGACATGGCAATCGTGTCGCGCGAGAACAGCGACAGTTCCATGCCCGGCTGGCCCTGGGTCACGCCATCGCACATGGCGGGTACCCCGCCGGCGAACTGCGCCACGGCGCCCACGTTGCGCACAGCATCTTTAATGACGGCTGGGAAAGTCTCGAACGGCTGGTGCGCCGACAGCATGTCGTTGTACGACGAAACAATCGCGACCGACGGCTTTTTGGCCTCGCGCAGCTTGAGCTTGTCGTTGGCGGGAAAGGCGGCAAAGCCGTGCGCCAGATTGGTACACGACAGGGCGCCGCGCTGTACGCCCTGAATCCGCGCCGCATCGAGGTGCGCCAGGTAAGCCGCGCGCGACGCTTTGCTGCGCGAGATGATCCGATTGGTCACCGTTTCAACTACGGGATGCAACGCCATGGTCGTTCCTTATAAATTTATTTCCTGAAATTTTACTACAAAATCGATACGAACTGAACAAATCCGTGCCCGATCTTGCACCTGCTGCAGCAAAAAGGCAAGTTCTTGAACGGCATTCAAGCGCCGAGGCCGCTACCCTTGCTGGTTAAACGCGCAGGCCGGGCCGGGATTTTTTGTAGTGAATTTACGAATTTTTCCTGTATTATTCGACAATCCAGCCCAACCAACCTCCTAGCCTACCTATGCTCCAGCCTGCACTCACTTCCACCGCCAGCTACCAGGCGCTTGAAACCCACGCCATTGAAGCCGAAGACTGGCAATTGCGCAGCCTGTTTGCCGCCAGCGACACGCGCTTCCCGGATATGACCGTGGACGCGGCCGGCCTGTTCCTAGACTATTCAAAAAACCGCATCGATGCGCGCACGCTTGAACTGCTGACCGAGCTGGCGCGCGAGCGTGGCGTTGACACCCAGCGCGACGCCATGTTTGCCGGCGAGCGCATCAATCTGACCGAGCAGCGCGCCGTGTTGCACACCGCCCTGCGCGCACCGCGCGGCACCGCCCTGACCGTCGACGGCCAGGACGTCAACGCCGACGTGCACGCCGTGCTCGACCGGGTGCGGATTTTCTCCGACGCCGTCCGTAGCGGTACCTGGCTTGGCCACAGCGGCAAACCCATTACCGACATCGTCAACATCGGCATCGGCGGCTCCGACCTGGGCCCGAAAATGGTGTGCCTGGCATTGCGCCAGTATGCTCATCCGCGCCTGCGCATGCACTTTGTCTCCAATGTCGATGGCCACGACATGGATGCCGCGCTGACCAAGGTCAATCCGGAAACCACGCTCTTCATCGTCGCCTCCAAGACCTTCACCACCACCGAAACCATGATGAACGCGCAGACCGCGCGCGCCTGGTTCCTGCAAAGCGCGCCCAGCGAAGCGCTGGCCAAGCATTTTGTCGCCGTCTCCACCAATACCGAAGCCATCAAGGCGTTCGGGATTGACCCGGCCAATATGTTCCCGTTCTGGGATTGGGTGGGCGGGCGCTATTCGGTCTGGTCGGCCATTGGCCTGTCGGTGGCGCTGTCGGTCGGCTTTGGCTATTTCAGCGACCTGCTGGCCGGCGCCCACGCGATGGACGTGCACTTCAAGGAAGCGCCGCTGGAAAAGAACATGCCGGTCCTGCTGGGCATGATCGGTTTCTGGAACCGCCACTTCCTGGGCTGCGCCTCGCTCTCGATTGCCCCCTACCACCAGGACCTGAACCGCTTCCCGGCTTACCTGCAGCAGCTCGACATGGAGAGCAATGGCAAGCGGGTCACCAAAGGCGGCCAGCCGGTCGATACCCTGACCTGCCCCGTGATCTGGGGCGACTGCGGCACCAACGGCCAGCACGCCTACTTCCAGCTGCTGCACCAGGGCACGGACGTCACGCCCATCGACTTCATTGCCGCCCTGCGTCCGGCGCACGAATATACCAACCAACACGCGGCGC
This sequence comes from Massilia sp. CF038, assembly GCF_900129765.1. Taxonomy (GTDB): domain Bacteria; phylum Pseudomonadota; class Gammaproteobacteria; order Burkholderiales; family Burkholderiaceae_D; genus Telluria_A. The sequence goes on along the minus strand of NZ_FQWU01000001.1, from coordinate 654,659 downwards.
TGCTGGCCAACTGCTTCGCCCAGTCGGAAGCGTTCATGCGCGGCAAAACCATCGATGAAGTGCGCGTGGACCTGCAGGCGCAGGGCTTGTCGCTGGCCGAGATCGAGCGCCTGGCGCCGCACAAGACCTTCCCCGGCAACCGCCCCAGCAACACCATCCTGATGGAATATCTGACCCCGTACACGCTCGGCGCGCTGATCGCGCTGTATGAACACAAAACCTTTGTCCAAGGCGTGATCTGGGACGTCAACAGCTTCGACCAGTGGGGCGTGGAACTGGGCAAGGTACTGGCCAAGTCGATCGAGGCCGAGCTGACCGGCGCCTCGGTGCCGGAACGCCACGACTGCTCCACCAATGGCCTGATCGCCATGGCCAAGGCAGCGGTGTAAGCCATGGACAGCGCCCACTTCAATGTCGTCCACCCCGAGCCCATGCAAGTGGGCGAATGCCCGCTATGGCATGCGGCCGAGCGTAATATCTACTGGGTCGATATCGGTGGCATGGCGGTACACCGCGTCCATCCACTGACCGGCGAACACCGCCAGTGGTCCATGCCCAGCGAGCCATCGGCGCTGGCCATGCATACCCACGGCGGGCTGGTGGTGGCCACGCGCGCCGGTGTGGTGCATCTGGACACGGCCAGTGGCGCCATCACGCCCATCGCCCCGGCACCGTACGATACCGCCACTACCCGCTTCAACGATGGGCGGGTCGACCCGGCGGGCCGCTTCTGGATTGGCACCATCTTCGAACCGCGCGACCGCCAGTCCGCCGAAATGTACTGCCTCGAAAAAGGGACGCTGAGCCTGAAATGGTCAGGCGGAATGATGAATTCGAACGGTCTCGGTTTCGCGCCGGACGGGCACAGCATGTACCACGCCGACACGGCGGCGCACCGGATCAACCGCTACGATTTCGCCGCCGAGAGCGGCACCGCGTCGCATCCGCAGGTATTCCAGCAATTCGCATCCGACAAAACGGCTGCCGACTATGGCGGCCGGCCGGACGGCGCCGCCGTCGACAGCGAAGGCGCGTACTGGTGTGCGATGTTTGAAGGCGCACGCCTGCTGCGCTTTGCGCCAACGGGCGAACTGCTGCGCGAAATCGCCCTGCCCCTGCGCTGCCCGACCATGCTGGCCTTTGGCGGCGAGGATCTGCGCACCCTGTATATCACCAGCGCCAGCCATGGCCGCTCCGCGCAGGAACGTGAGCGTTATCCGCTAAGCGGCTGCGTGCTGTCCTTGAACGTGGATGTGGCAGGACGCGAAGAACCGCCCTACCTGGCCTGAACCGGCTACAGGTCCTACAGTCCCCGTATCCAGTAGCGCGCCACACTGCCCAGCAGCGCCCCGCCAATGGCAGCAAGCAGCACCCCATCGATTGGCGCACCAAGCAGCGCGGCAATGGCAGCGCCCGTCACGGCGCCGCAGACGGCGCGAATGGTGCCGCCTGAGCGCGCGTATTTGCGCTCGCTCTCGGTGATCACGGCAATCAGCAAGAAGGTCCCGAACAGCCAGGCGCAAGCAAAATACAGGAAGAATGCCCTGGCAGACGTCACCAGAAAGGACGCCCTGGTCAACAGCAAAATCCCCCCAAGGATAGCCCCGCCCGATAACAAGGCCGTCACAGGATGCCGTTGCACCCAGTCCAGCAGGCGCACCAGGCGTCCTGGTTCGTGCGCGATGCGTATCGGAGCAGGCGCTTTACTCATTGGTGCGCGGCGTTTTTTTCTCGTCATTGCTTAGTCCTTGTCGTCGAACAGCGTACGGATCATGCCTTCCGGGTTGGCGAGGAATGCGCGGGTCACTTGATAGTGTTCGGTGTCGCGATACTGCAGTTCCGTGATGCCGTCTTCGCCGAACTGATAGATGCGTGCGTCCGGGTAGGCCATCAGGATCGGCGAGTGCGTGGCGATGATGAATTGCGAGTCATCCTCGACCAGCGTGTGAATGCGCGCCAGCGCAGCCAGCTGGCGCTGCGGCGACAAGGCCGCTTCCGGTTCGTCCAGCAGGTACAAGCCCTGGCCGCCGAATCGCTTGGTCAGCAGCGCCATGAACGATTCGCCATGCGACTGCTCGTGCAAGGACAGGCCGCCGTAATGATTGATGATCGGCGGCCCGCCAAACGGCTCCTTGTCCAGGTTTTCAATTTCGGTCGCGACATTGAAAAAGCTTTCCGCGCGCAGAAAGTAGCCATCGCGCGCGCGCCTGAATCCTTTTGCTACGCGCAGGTATTCATGCAGCACCGAATGCGAGCGCCGGGTGCCGAAGCTGAAATTCTTGCCGCCGCCTTCGGCATTGAAGCCCAGCGACACGGCAATCGCTTCCAGCAGGGTCGATTTGCCCGAGCCATTTTCGCCAATGAAGTACGTGACCTTGGGGTGCAGCGGCAGATTGTCCAGCGCGCGCACCGATGGCAGACAAAAAGGGAATCGCTCGAAAGAGTCAATCATGTCGCGCCGCAGCGAAACCGCACTCACATATTGTCGTGAAATCATAAAGGTGCTGCAGCGCAGGTCGGTTCTTTTATAGGTGTGCAAAAAGGCATTATTGCCCGATCAAGTATACAATGTCAGTACAGGTTCAGGGCATCGGGATGAACATATGAGCAAACGAGCACTCGCATGAACGCCGCCAATCCGCGCCTTCCGGACGAAACACTGGTCGACATCGCTGGCCGGATCGCGCACATCGGTGGCTGGATCGCCGAGCCCGCCAGCGGCCATGCCTTCTGGTCCAAGGAAGTGTGCGACATTCACGGCGTGCCGCACGGCACCTCGCCCACCATTGCCGAGGCCATCGCGTTTTACCCGCCAGAGTGGCGTCCCTGGGCCCAGCAGCTGTTCGATGGCTGCGTGCAAAACGGCACCCCTGTCGATGCAGAGCTGCAAATCATCAGTGCCGATGGCAAGCGCAAATGGGTGCGCGTAATTGCCGAGGCCGTCTACGGGGCGCACGGCGAAATCGTGCGCGCGCAAGGCGCCTTCCAGGACATCAGCGCCGCCAAGCAGAGCGAACACCACCGCAACGTGCTCGATCATCGCCTGGCCACCATGATGGAAAGCATCACCGACGCCGTGCTGATGGTCGACCGCGGCTGGCGCTTTTGCTACCTCAACAGCTACGCCGAGCGCCTGCTGCAATGCAAACGCGAAGACGTGATCGGCACCGTCCTGTGGGACCGCTTTCCCGATGCCATTGGCGGGCGCTATTACCGCGAATACCACCGCGCCATGCGCGACAATGTCTCGGTCTGGTTCGAGGATTACTACGCCCCGCTTGACCTGTGGACCGAAATACGCGCGTATCCGTCCGAAGACGGGCTGGCCATTTACTTTCTCGACATCAGCGAACGCAAGTCGGCCGAAGAAAAAATCAACACGCTCGCCTATTTCGACAAGCTGACCGGCCTGCCCAACCGCGAAATGCTGCTCGACTATGTGCTGGAAGGCGTACGGGCCAACCGCCGCGACGGGCATTACCGCGCCCTGCTGATCATCGACCTGGACAACTTCAAGATCATCAACGATACCCGCGGTCACGACAAGGGCGACGAACTGCTGCTTCTGGTGGCGGCGCGCCTGCGCGAGCAGATCGACACGCGCGACATTCTGGCGCGCTTTGGCGGCGACGAATTCGTCATCCTGCTGCATGACCTGGGCAACGATGGCGCCGCTGCCGAGCAAGCGGCGCGCGCTACCGCCTTGCGCATTGTCGACAGTCTGGCACCGAGCTTTGCCATTGCCGGCCTGCCAGAATTCACCAGCGCCAGCATCGGCCTGACCCTGTTTGACGGCGAAGTGGTCAGCCCCGACGAGCTGCTCAAGCGGGCCGACCTGGCCATGTACCATGCCAAGGCAGCCGGGCGCAACACCTACGCCTTGTTCACGCCCGACATGCAGGCCCGCCTGGCTGACCGCGTCGCGCTCGAAACCGATCTGCGCCAGGCGCTCGCGCTGGGCCACTTTGTGCTGCACTACCAGCCCCTGGCCAGGGTCGATGGCAGCATGACCGGGGTCGAAGCGCTGGTACGCTGGAACCACCCCACGCGCGGCCTGGTGCCGCCCAACGACTTTATTCCGCTGGCAGAAGAAAGCGGACTGATTCTGCCACTGGGCCAATGGGTCATGCACACCGCCTGCGAATTGCTGGCGCGCTGGGCCCAGCAGAGCGCCACGGCGCAGCTGACCATGGCTGTCAACGTCAGCGCGCACCAGTTGCACCGGACCGACTTTGTGGCCCAGGTGCAAAGCGTACTGGCCGCCACCGGCGCGCCGCCCCAGCGCCTGAAGCTGGAACTGACTGAAAGCCTGCTGGTCAACGACGTGGAAGGCACAATTGCGAAAATGGCCCAGCTGAACGCCATTGGCGTGCGCTTTTCGCTGGACGACTTTGGCACCGGCTATTCGTCCCTGTCGTATCTGCACCGCCTGCCGCTCAGCCAGCTGAAGATCGACAAAAGCTTCGTGCGCGATGCACTCGGCGGCCAGCAGGGTGCCGCCATTGCCCACACCATCCTCGCGTTGGGCAAGGCCCTCAAGCTCAGTGTACTGGCCGAGGGTGTCGAAACAGCCGAGCAGCATGCCTTCATCGCCCACGCCGGATGCGGCGAATACCAGGGCTATCTGTACAGCCGGCCACTGACCGAAGCCGCCTTGGTGCAATTTATCCAGGCAGCAACAGAATCGCAGCAAGCACTCACCCTGCCCCCTTAGCCTGTCAGGCGGTATGGCAATTCCTTACGTGCGCAAGCGAACAAAACCAAATGGTAGACTGGAAATATATTTCTACTAATAGCAATGAGGACAGCGTGAACGATTTGGTCAGGACCGGCATCGCCGGACTCGATGAGGTGCTCCATGGCGGCTTGCCGCGCCAGAATAATTTGATGGTCGAAGGGGCGCCCGGTGCCGGCAAAACCACCATGGGCCTGGGTTTCATCTACGCTGGCGCCGCCCTGTATGGCGAGCCAGGGGCCATCGTCTCTTTTGAGCTCGACGCCGCCAAACTGATGCGCGACGCAGCCGGCTTCAACTGGCACCTGGAAGAATTGATTGGCGCCGGTAACATCAAGATCATCCAGACCAGTCCTGCTGTGCTGCTGAGCGAATTTCGCAATCCGGACGGCGCCTTTGCCGAAACCTTGCGCAGCATGGGCGCCAAGCGCCTGCTCATCGACGGCCTGACGCCCATGCGCCTGTACGCCGACATGCACGACATGCCCTTCCGCGAGGATCTATACCTGCTCATCGAAGGCCTGAACCGGCTCGGCGTGACCACCCTGGTCACCGCCGAACGCGATGAATCGATGGGCGCCGTACCAGCGCACGAACGTTTCGTTTTCGACACCGTCATCTCGCTCACACGGGCCGAGGTCAAGCGGCGCGTGCAGCGCCGCCTGACCGTGCTCAAGTCGCGCGGCCAGGACTTCATCGCTGGCAGCCACACCATGCGCATCGAACCCAATCAGGGCGTGCACGTGTACCGGCGCGCACAATCGCGCCCGCACAATATGCATGACCAGCCCACCTCTCAGGAACGCCTGTCGATCGGTTCCAAAGCCATCGATGACATGCTTGACGGTGGCCTGTACAAGGGTTCGGTCAGCATGGTCAGCGGCATTTCCGGCACCGGCAAAACGGTGCTGTCGGTGCAGTTCCTCAGCTCGGCCATCGCGGCCGGCCACAAGACGCTGCTGGTCAGCCTGGACGAGCATCCCCGTCAACTGGCGCGCAATGCCAGTTCGCTCGGCTTCGATCTGGACGGCATGGTCGACCGGGGCGAACTGTTCGTCCACTACGAATCACCGCTGGAGCTGGAACTCGATGTGCACTTCGAACGCATCATCAGCATGGTCGAGAAGGAAGGCATCGACGTGGTCGTGTTCGATTCGGTGGCCGTCTACGAGATGACCAGTCCCGACGAAGTGGCCGACTACCTGTATGCGCTGGCCACCTTCTTCAAAGACCGCCTGGCCACCATCTTCTTCAACTACGAAAGCCCCGAGCTGCTGGGACTGTCGCAGATCAGCGAAGAGCTCAAGGGCTCGCACCTGGTCGATAACATCATCCTGCTCAACTACGTTGAAATCTCCACCGTCCTGCGGCGCGCGATTGCCATTCCCAAGGTGCGCGGCAGCCGCAACCAGCAGATCACGCGCGAATATGTCATCGCCGAAGGCGGCCTGGTGCTGCTGGATGAAACCGGCAACAACGTCGACCCGAATGGCGTGGTGCCGCAGCTGCCGTTCTCGTCCTACTACGGCTTGCTGTCACGTTCGCCGTCGCGCCAGAGTCCCGTGATTGAAGACGCAATCGCGCAAGGCACAAAAATGCCGGAATCGGTCGAACTGCCGCCTGAAGCTGCAACGTGATCAACATCGCCCTGCCGGATGACGCGCTGACTGACTGGGACAGCTGGCGCACGCCTCTGCGTCAATTCAGCCAGGCCACCGGCCTGGCGGTGGCCGCCTACGACATTCAATGTGTGCGCCAGGTGGGACCGCTGCTGGCGTCGGGCACGGCGCGTCTGCTGAGCGGCTCGAGCCTGTGGCACGACGACGGCGCCGGGACCGCGCTCGAGCGGCGCCTGGTGGTGGGCGTGCTGGCCAGCGACGGTGCCCAGTGCGACAGCCTGCACGGCATGCGCGTATGCGCCACGCCGCTGCAGCAGTTCGGCCAGGTGTACGGGGTGCTGGTGTATGGCTGGGCATTTTCCGATTTCAGCTCGCCGCTCGAATGCGAAAAGATTGCGCGCCTGACGGGCGTCTCGTCGCAGGCACTGTGGAACGAGGTGCGGCTCACGACACCCGTGTCGAACGCGCGCATGGACACCTACACGGCGCTGCTTGGAACGCTGGTCAGCACCATCGACCGCCAGCGCGAGACGATTGAAGAACTCACCCGCGTCAACAAGACACGCGACCTGTTTCTGGCCACCGTGTCGCACGAGATGCGCACGCCGCTGGCGGCTTTGTCGCTGCGGGTGGAAGTGCTGCTGCGTACCGTGAAGGACTTGCCGCCCCAGGTGGAAAGCGGTCTGCAAGCCATGCGCGTGCATGTGCGCCAGGAAGCGGGCATGGTCGAAGACCTGATCGACGCCGCCCGCACCCTGACCGGGCAGATGTCAATCGCACTGGTGCCGACCGACCTGGGACGGGTGCTGCGCGACGCCGTCTCTACCATCGAAGAACAGGCCCACGCCAAATCGATTGCGCTGTCGGTATTCCCACCCGACCATGGTGACGGCATCGTGCTGCAGGCCGACGGGCGGCGCCTGCAGCAAGTGCTGTGGAATCTGCTGCTGAACGCCATCAAGTTCACGCCCGATGCGGGCGCGATTCAAATCGGCATCGCACAAGGAAGCTCACACCTCGAGATCGAAGTGACGGATAATGGTCAGGGCATTGCCGCAGCCGATCTGCCGCACGTGTTTGGCGCCTTCACCTTGCAAACCCAGGCCAACGCCACGGGTCTGGGCCTGGGTCTGTACATCGCGCGCCGCATCGTCGAGCTGCACGGCGGTTCGCTGACAGTGACCAGCGCCGGCCGCGACATGGGCAGCACCTTCACCGTCCGCCTGCCCCTGGCATAATCGGCACCACCGCATCGCCCTCGCGTCGGCGGGGTCCGACGACTCGGCGCATCTTGCCATGCGGACCAAAATCTCCCACAGTTTCGTAGTAAAATTTCTTGCAAATCGTGATTTTATGTAGTAAATTTACATGACCAGCTGCAGCGCGACTCCGCGCTTCGCGTGCGCCCCCAATGGCACGATGGCGGCATCATCATCACGGCACCCACTTACTGCGAACATACACTATGGCACTTACCGATTTTGACCTCGTTCTCTTTGGCGGCAGCGGCGATCTGGCAATGCGCAAGCTGCTGCCCGCAATGTACGCGCGCGACGTCGCCAACGACCTGCCGGCCACGGCCCGCATCATTTGCGTCGGCCGCCACGAATGGTCGCAAGAAGAATTCGTTGCCACCGTCGAAAGCACCTCCAGGCCGCACGTCAAAAACCCGGCCCAGGCCGCATGGGACAAATTCATCAAGCGCATCGTCTACGTGTCGCTCAACGCGACCGACGCGTCCACCTACGCGCCGCTGACGGCGGCCATGCGCAGCGACGACAAGCTCACCCGCGTCTACTATCTGGCCACGCCGCCGCACCTGTTTGCGCAAATCTGCGACAACCTGGCCGAAGTCGGCCTGGCCACGCCCAACTCGCGCGTGGTGCTGGAAAAGCCGCTCGGGCGCGACCTGGAATCGGCCAAGCAGATCAACTTTGAAGTCGGCAAGGTGTTCGCCGAATCGCAGATCTACCGGATCGACCACTACCTCGGCAAAGAGACCGTACAGAACCTGCTGGCGCTGCGCTTTGGTAACGTGCTGTTCGAGCCGCTGTGGCGCCGCGAATGGATTTCCGACGTCCAGATCACCATTGCCGAAAAGCTTGGTGTGGGCAACCGCATGGGTTACTACGACACCTCGGGCGCGCTGCGCGACATGCTGCAAAATCACTTGCTGCAGCTGCTGTGCATCGTCGCCATGGAACCGCCCACCTCGATCGCCCCGGACGCCGTGCGCGACGCCAAGCTGCAGGTGCTGCGTTCGCTCAAGCGCTTTACGCAAACCACGCTGTCGCAAAATATCGTACGCGGCCAGTACCGCGCCGGCCATGTCGACGGCAAGGCCGTGCCAAGCTATCGCGACGAACCGGATGCGCCGCAACAGTCGAGCACTGAAACCTTTGTGGCCATCAAAGCGGAAATCGACACCTGGCGCTGGGCCGGCGTGCCCTTCTATCTGCGCACCGGCAAGCGCATGGCAGACAGCCTGGCCGAAATCGTGGTGCGCTTCAAGCAGATCCCGCATTCGATTTTCAACCAGCCGACCAGCAGCTTCCAGCCCAACAGCCTGGTGATTCGCCTGCAGCCGGACGAAGGCTTGTCGATGAACCTGATGGCCAAGACCCCGGGCGACAGCATGCGCCTCAAGCAGGCCGAGCTCGAACTCGACTTCCGCGAACAGTTCAAGACCCCGCGTATGGATGCTTACGAGCGCCTGCTGCTCGATGTGCTGCGCGGCCAGTTGACCCTGTTCATGCGCGGCGACGAACTGGAAGCGGCGTGGGAATGGGTGGAACCGATTCTCGATTACTGGGAAGAAGATGACAGCGTGCCGATTCCATACAGCGCCGGCACCTGGGGCCCGGCCGCCGCGAGCGCCCTGATCGGCCGTGACGGCCTGCAGTGGCGCGAAGAAGCGCTGCCCGAGGACTAAACACACCACAATGGTTTGCAATGGCGCGAACAGGCGCTGGAGGAAGACTCCAGCGCACCACCACATCGCACTCGTGAAGGCGGCGGTCCGACGACTCGGTGCCTATTCCACGCTGAACGACTTCGGTCAGGTGGAATGGGTCCCCGCCTTCGCGAGGACGATGTAACTTTATTCAGACACCTCGATGCTTCTTGACTCCATCCGCACCCAGCTTGACTCGCTCTCCAAATCGGAGCGAAAAGTCGCGCTTGGCTGCAGGAAGATTGCAGCGCACCACATCGCACTCGCGAAGGCGGGTGCCCATAGCACGCTGATCAACTTCGGCTGCGTGGACGATGTAACGAATATTAAATACCCCATGCTTCTTGACTCCATCCGCACCCAGCTTGACTCGCTCTCCAAATCGGAGCGAAAAGTCGCGCTTGGCTGCAGGAAGATTGCAGCGCACCACATCGCACTCGCGAAGGCGGGTGCCCATAGCACGCTGATCAACTTCGGTAGCGTGGAATGGGTCCCCGCCTTCGCGAGGACGATGTAACGAATATTAAATACCCCATGCTTCTTGACTCCATTCGCACCCAGCTTGACTCGCTCTCCAAATCGGAGCGAAAAGTCGCGCTTGGCTGCAGGAAGACTGCAGCGCACCACATCGCACTCGCGAAGGCGGGTGCCCATAGCACGCTGATCAACTTCGGCAGCGTGGAATGGGTCCCCGCCTTCGCGAGGACGATGTAACTTTATTCAGACACCTCGATGCTTCTTGACTCCATCCGCACCCAGCTTGACTCCCTCTCCAAATCGGAGCGAAAAGTCGCGCTTGCCGTGCTTGAACACCCGGCCGCCACGGTCAGCCAGAACATCACCGCGCTGGCCAAAAGCGCGCAGGTGTCCGAACCAACCGTGGTGCGTTTCTGCCGCACCCTCGGCTACGACGGCTGGCACGAATTCAAGCTGAAACTGGCCCAGGGACTGGCCCTGGCCATGCCGGGCGTGAATGAACAGCCGGCCCAGGACGATCTGGCCTCCGACCTGGTCAACAAAATCTGCAGCCGCTCGATCAACACCCTGCTCGACTTGCGCAACAACCTGAACCCGGAAGCGATTCAGCGCGCGCTCGATATCCTCTCGCGCGCCAGCAAGATCGAGTTCTATGGCCAGGGCACATCCGGCATAGTGGCCACTGACGCCCAGCACAAATTCTTCCGCTCCGGCGTGCCCACCGTGGCCTATGCCGATCCGAACATCCACAGCATTGCCGCGGCCCTGCTGCACAGCGGCGACGCGGTGGTGGCCATCTCGCAGCGCGGCAACAGCCCCGCCCTGGTGCGCTCGGTCAAGCTGGCGCGCCGCGGCGGCGCCGATGTGATTGTGCTGGCGCCGTCGGGCACGCCACTGGCCGACCTGGCCACCGTGCTGATTCCGATCGACCTGGTCTTCAACACCGACCCCTACACGCCGATTTCGGCGCGCCTGGCTTACCTGGTGGTGATTGATGTGCTGGCCGTTGGACTCGCATTGCAGCGTGGTCCGGAGTTCCGCAAAAAGATGCAGAATGCGCAAAAAGCCCTGCAGGAATTTGACATGCAATTCGATTCATTCATTGGCTAGCGGCTGGTTGTACAATAGGTTTCTAACCTACTGAACAATATTGCCGAAATGAATCAACTCGAACAACTCAAGCAATTCACGACCGTCGTTGCCGACACGGGCGACTTCCAGTCCATCAAACAATTCACCCCGCAGGACGCGACGACCAATCCGTCGCTGATCCTGAAGGCGGTGCAAAAGCCCGAGTACAAGCCGCTGCTGGAAAAGGCCATCAAGGACCATCCAAATCTGTCCACGGGCGACATCATTGACCGCGTGCTGGTCGCGTTCGGCATGGAAATTCTGAAGATCATTCCCGGCCGTGTCTCGACCGAGGTGGACGCTGCCTTGTCGTTCGACACTGCCGCCACGGTGGCCAAGGGCCGCGAGCTGATCGCGCTGTACGAAGAGGCCGGTGCCGGCCGCGAACGCGTGCTGATCAAGATTGCCTCGACCTGGGAAGGCATCCGCGCCGCCGAGATTTTGCAGAAGGAAGGCATCCGCTGCAACATGACGCTGCTGTTCGCGCTGCCGCAGGCGATCGCCTGCGCCGAAGCGGGCGCGCAATTGATTTCGCCGTTTGTCGGGCGCATTTACGATTACTTCAAAAAGACCACCGGCATCGATTACACCGGCGCCGAAGATCCGGGCGTGCAGTCGGTCAAGCGCATCTACAACTACTACCGCAAGTTTGGCTACAAGACCGAAGTGATGGGCGCGAGTTTCCGCAATACCTCGCAGATCCTGGAACTGGCCGGCTGCGACCTGCTGACCATCAGCCCTGACCTGCTGCAAAAGCTGGCCGAGACCGAGGGCGCGGTGGAGCGCAAGCTGGGTGCGGAAACGAGTTCGGTATCGATCGAGAAAGTTGCGCTCGATGAAAAGACCTTCCGTTTCATGATGAATGAAGATGCCATGGCGACCGAAAAGCTGGCCGAAGGCATTCGTGCCTTCTGCGCCGATTCGGGCAAGCTGAAACAGATCGTCACTGCAATGCGATAATCCACGCCGCCTGCGGGCGGCGCTGTTGTTTGATCGGCCTTGGCCCGCGCGCAGCGCGGGCGTCTGCCGCTGTCAGGGCTGCGTGACTTTCAACACGGCGCGTGCGGTGCTGACGTACACGACGCCGCCTGCACTGGCTGCAATGCCGGCAATCCGCGGCCGCTCGCCCGCTGCGCCCCACACAGAATCGACTGTCGCTGCCGGCGTCTTCGCAATGGTCGTGACCACGCCGGCGGATGTGATTTTCCTCACCGAACTCCCTTGAGCAAAGTAAAGATTGCCTGTCGCGTCCCTGGCCATGTGGCCGTTGCCAACCTGGGCTGCCAGACCGGTGCCGTCGACATAGCCGGGCGTATTCACCTGGCCCACAAAGGTGCTGCGGCTGCCGTTCGCATCGAAGTGGGCAATGGTCGATTCCAGAGAAAACACCCACAATTGCCCGGCCGCTGACACCGCCATGCCGCGCGGCGCCGAGGTCTGGGTGCCAGACAGGGCCATGTCTGCCACGCCTTCGAGCATGCTGGTGGTGCCGGTCGGGCTGACCTTGCGGGTGCCAAGATTATCGCTGGCATACACATTGCCGTTGCCATCGACGCCGACCGAAGACAAGATGTAGGCGCCGGCGGCACGTGAGTCGCGCGGTCCCCTGGCAATTGTGAACATGGTCGACAAGACACCCTGCGGGCTCAGGCGCCGAATGTTTTGCGCGTCTGCCATATACAGATTACCTGCCGCGTCAAACGTGAGCGCAGTTGGCTGGATTTGCACCTTGTCCGGTGCCGTTTCATTGAGATCGGTGACCACGCCGCCACCAGCCACCGTCGATACCGTCCCCGTCGTGCTGATCTTGCGCAGCAGCGCATCGTCAGCGACAAACAAATTGCCGCCAGCATCGAGTGCCAGCGCGCTTGCGCTGGTAAAGCGGGCGTTGGCAACGGGGCCGTTCACGCTGCCGGACTCGTAGATGGCGCCGGCCAGCACCGTCATGTTATCGGAGGTCACAGGCGATGGCGAAGGCGCGGGCGATGGCGAAGGCGCGGGCGCTGGCGAGGGCGCTGCAGGCGCGCTCCCGCCCCCGCCACAGCCTGCCATCAATGCGAGCAGCAAACCACCACCGATCACGCGTTTGAAGATGGACAGGCGTGCGGCGCCGGCGTGGTGCGTAGAGTCATGCAATGGGCGCATCGTAAAGCTTTCAATAGTGGAGAGGGCCGCGCTCGAGTGGCGGCCGAAGTTGCACATTATGCCACGCACGGTCTCCTTGCCGCTATGCCCGCAGGGCCTCCAGATGGGTGTCCACGATGTCCGCGCCCATTTTCATCAGATTGAAATCGTGTCCCATGACCCAAGTGCGGATCAAGCCCTCGACCATCACCCACAAGCCCAGCGCGACGACTTTGGGCTTGATGCCCGCCTTGATCTGTCCGACCCGAATGCCGGTTCTGACCTTGCCCTCCACCCGCAGCAACCAGTCGGCCTGGCTTTGTGCGCGGCGCTCGCGCAGCACGGCCATCTCGCCGGTGTATTCGATTTTCAGGGTTGCAATTTCAAAAGCGCGGCGCGCGTTTTCATCTTCCATGGTGATGCGGAACACGGTCGTCGCGTAGGCGCGGATATCGCCCAGCGGATCGTCGCCATCCTGCTTGTCGAGCAAGGCCATGGCCGATTCGAACGGCATTTTCGCCCGCTCCATCATGGCGTCGAACAAGGCGCCCTTGTCGATGAAATGCCAATATATGGCACCGCGTGTCACACCGGCCGCAGTTGCGATATGCTGGAGGGTAGTGCCAGAAACACCATTCTCCGCGAACAAGGCCGATGCAGCGTCGAGAATGCTGTTACGGGTGACCAAAGCGTCTTCCTTGGTTTTACGCACCATTGCTTTCTCCAGATCAAAAAAATAAGCGCTAAAACATTAAACATACATTCGTGATAGTATATTCGAAATCGATTCGACCGCGTCAGCCAACAATACCGGCGGCAGCAAGTGTCCGGTAAATACAACGCGACGCCCTAAAAAAAAGGAAGTCCAAGCAATGCATCCGTCCCGCCCTCTCGCCCTGCCGCTCGCCGCAATCAGCCTGGCCACGCTGTTCCTGCTCTCCGCCTGCGATAAAAAAGATCCCGCTGCCGCCGGCGCTGGTGGCCAGCGGCCACCACCGGAAGTCGGTGTCATCAGCGCTAAATTCCAGCCCGTTGCGCTGCAGACAGAATTGCCGGGCCGGGTGGAGCCGGTGCGCGTCGCGCAAGTGCGGGCCCGCGTGAATGGGGTGGTGCTCAAGCGCTTGTTTACCGAAGGTAGCGAGGTCAAGGCCGGCCAGGTCCTGTACCAGATCGACCCAGCCCCTTACCAGGCTGCACTCAACAGCGCGCGCGCTGCGCTGGGCAAGTCAGAAGCAAACCAGACGCAGGCAGCAGCCCAGGCCGAGCGCTACAAGCCACTGGTCGAAGCCAATGCTGTCAGCAAGCAGGAATACTTGAACGTGGTTGCAGCCGCCAAGCAGGCCGAAGCGGACGTCGCCGCCAGCAAAGCCGCGCTGCAAATTGCCCAGATTAATTCGGGCTACGCCAACGTCACGGCGCCGATTGCCGGCCGCATTGGCCGTGCCCTGGTCACCGAGGGTGCGCTTGTTAGTGCAACCGAAGCCACCCAGCTGGCCCTGATTCAGCAGACCAATACTGTCTACGTCAACTTTACCCAGTCCGCCACTGAGCTGCAGACGCTGCGCCGCAATGCCGGCGTCAAGCTGGCCAACGGCAGCGCCCCTGTCACCATCGTGCTCGACGACGGCACCGAGCTGACGCAAAAAGGCAAGCTGCTGTTCTCCGACGTGACCGTCGACCCCACCTCGGGCCAGGTGACCTTGCGCGCCGAAGTGCCCAATGCCGACAACGCCCTGTTGCCTGGCCAGTACGTGCGCGTTCGCGTGTCGCAGGCAGAACTGCCGGCAGGCATGCTGATTCCTCAGCAGGCAGTTACCCGCAGCAACCAGGGCGATACCGTGATCGTGGTCGGCGCCGACGGCAAACCCGGCCCGCGCCCGGTCAAGATCGGCTCGCAAGTCGGTGGCAACTGGGTGGTGCTGGAGGGCCTGAAAGAAGGCGAGCAAGTCGTGGTCGACGGCTTCCAGAAAATGCAGGCCCCAGGCGCGCCAGTCAAGCCGGTGCCGTGGACGCCGAAGCAGCCTGCCGTCGCACCAGCAGCGCCTGCCAAAGCCGCTGCCGCTAAATAAGAACACTGACAGGATTTCCTCATGGCTCGTTTCTTTATTGACCGCCCCATTTTTGCGTGGGTGATCGCTTTATTCATCATGGTGGTGGGCGGTGTTGCCATCACTCAGCTACCGATCGCGCAATACCCGGCGGTCGCTCCCCCGTCCATCGTGGTCACCGCCGCCTACCCTGGCGCCTCGGCCCAGACTCTGGAAGACGCCGTCATCAGCGTGATTGAACGCGAAATGAATGGCTCGCCTGGCCTCATCTACATGGAGTCGATCAGCCAGGCCAACGGCACCGGCACCATCACCCTCAGCTTTGAAACCGGCACCGACGCCGACCTGGCCCAGGTGGACGTACAAAACCGGCTGGGCCGCGCCACCCCGCGCCTGCCGCAGGCGGTGATTCAGCAAGGCGTGCGCGTGGACAAGGCGCGTGCCAACTTCCTGATGTTCACCATCTTGTCGTCGGACGATCCGAAATGGGATCCGATCGCGCTGGGCGACTACGCCTCGCGCACCGTGCTGCCGGAAATTCAACGCGTACCCGGTGTTGGCCAGGCCCAGCTGTTCGGTACCGAAAAAGCCATGCGGATCTGGATCGATCCGGCCAAGCTGGTCGGCTTTAACCTGTCGCCCACCGACGTCAACAACGCCATCCGCACCCAGAATGCCCAGGTCGCATCCGGCACCATCGGTGACCTGCCCAATATCGGCGGCCAGGCCACCACGGCCACCGTGGTGGTGACCGGTCAGCTGACGTCCGTCGAAGAATTCGGCAAGATTGTGCTGCGCGCTAACCCGGACGGCTCGACCGTGCGCCTGAAGGACGTGGCCCGGATTGAAATCGGCGGCCAGAGCTATTCCACCTCGGCACGCCTGAACGGCAAGCCGTCGACCGGCATCGGCATCCAGCTCTCGCCTACCGGCAATGCGCTGGAAACGGCCAAGCTGGTGCGCCAGCGCATGAACGAATTGTCGAAGTACTTCCCGCCCGGAATGAAATACGCGGTGCCGTTTGACAGCTCGGCCTTCGTCGACATCTCCATCAAGCAAGTGGTCGAAACCCTGATCGAAGCCGTGCTGCTGGTGTTCCTGGTGATGTACGTGTTCCTGCAAAACTTCCGCTACACCATCATCCCGACCATCGTGGTGCCGGTCGCCCTGCTCGGCTCGCTCGCATCGCTGCTGGCGCTTGGTTACTCGATCAACGTGCTGACCATGTTCGGCATGGTGCTGGTCATCGGTATCGTGGTCGATGATGCGATTGTGGTGGTCGAAAACGTCGAACGCATCATGAGTGAAGAAGGCTTGTCGCCGCTGGAAGCAACGCGCAAGGCAATGGGCCAGATTTCCGGGGCCATCATCGGCGTGACGGTGGTGCTGATTTCCGTGTTTGTGCCGCTGGCCTTCTTTGCAGGCGCGGTCGGCAATATTTACCGCCAGTTCTCGGCGGTGATGGTCAGTGCCATTGCCTTCTCGGCCTTCATGGCGCTGTCGCTCACCCCGGCCCTGTGCGCTCACCTGCTCAAGCCGGTGGAAGCGGGTCACCATCACGCCAAGACCGGCTTCTTCGGCTGGTTCAACCGCAGCTTCACCAAAACGGCCAAAAATTATGAAGGCTTTGTCGCCCGCGTGCTGCGCCACACCGGCCGCGCGCTGGCCGTGTTTGCCGTGGTGATTGTGGTGGTCGGGTTCATCTTCATGCGCATGCCCAATTCCTTCCTGCCTAACGAAGACCAGGGCTACATCATTGCCAACTTCCAGCTGCCGCCGGGCGCCACGCTGGAACGCACCGGCCTGGCGCTGCGCGAAGCGGAAGAATTCATTCTCAAGCAGCCAGAAGTGGCGAGTATGGTGGGAGTCCAAGGCTTCAGCTTCTCGGGCCAGGGCCAGAACATGGCGCTCGGCTTCATTACCCTGAAAGACTGGAAAGAGCGCAAAGGCGAAGGCCACAGCGCCACCGACGTGGCCAACCGCATCAGCGGGCGCATGGCGGCCGTGCGCGACGCCTTCATCTTTGCCATCAGCCCGCCACCGATTCCCGAACTCGGGCGCGGCACCGGCTTCTCGTTCCGCCTGCAGGACCGGGGCGACCAGGGCCGCGAAGCGCTGCTCAATGCGCGCAATCAGCTGATGGGGCTGGCGTCCCAGAGCCCCATTCTGGCGGGCGTGCGCCCGGAAGGGCTGGAAGATGCACCGCAGGTCCAGCTCGACATCGACCGCGACAAGGCCAACGCCCTGGGCGTGACCTTTGACGCGATCAATGCTGCCATCTCGACCTCGCTTGGTTCGGCCTATATCAACGACTTCCCCAACGCTGGCCGTCTGCAGCGCGTGGTGGTCCAGGCTGATGCGCCGGCGCGTATGCAGCCGGGCGATCTGCTCAAGCTGACCGCGCAAAACAACAAGGGCCAGGCGGTGCCACTGTCGGCCTTCGCCACCACGCGCTGGATCACCGGCCCAATGCAGACGGTGCGCTACAACGGCTACTCCACCATGCGTCTGGCTGGTGATGCCGCCCCTGGCCACAGTACCGGCCAGGCGCTGGACGAAATGGAACGACTGGCAGCCCAGCTGCCACCTGGCTTCGCGTTTGAATGGACCGGCCAGTCGCGCGAAGAAAAGCTGTCCGGCTCGACCGTATTCGTGCTGCTGGGCTTTGCCCTGCTGGCGGTGTTCCTGTCGCTGGCAGCGCTGTATGAGAGCTGGTCCATCCCGGTCGCCGTGCTGCTGGTGGTGCCCTTCGGCGTGTTCGGCGCGCTTCTGGCAGCGCTGGCGCGCGGCTATCCGAACGACGTGTACTTCAAAGTCGGCCTGATCACCATCATTGGCCTGGGCGCCAAGAACGCGGTGCTGATCATCGAATTTGCCAAGGACCTGCAGGCCCAGGGCCGCACCCTGGTGGAAGCGGCGATTGAAGCGTGCCACCTGCGCTTCCGTCCGATTCTGATGACCTCCCTGGCCTTCATTCTGGGCGTGCTACCACTGGTGATTGCCAGCGGCGCCGGTTCGGCCAGCCAGCGCGCCATTGGTACCGGCGTGATGGGCGGGATGATCACGGCGACTGCACTGGGTGTGATTTTTGTGCCAGTGTTCTTCGTCGTGGTACGTAAGTTTTTCAAGGGAAGCGAACGCCAGCGCCAGAAGTACGCGCACGAAGATGGCGGCGCACCAGCAGTCGAGGTAAAACATGACTAATAAAAGCAAACTGATTCTGGCGCCTGTGGCGCTGGCCCTGAGCCTGTCGGGCTGCATGTCGCTCGCACCAAAATACGAGCGTCCCGCCGCACCCGTGGCGGCAGCCTTCCCCGATGCGTCCAGCGCGACGGCCGCCAACGAAGCGGCATCCAAGATTGAATGGCAGCGTTTCTTCGCGGACGCGCGCCTGAAAGAACTGATCGAGCTGGCGCTAAAAAACAACCGCGACCTGCGTGTGGCCATTCTGAACATCGAGCAGGCGCGCGCGCAGTATCAAATCCGCCGTGCCGACCTGCTGCCCACCGTGGGACTGGGCGTGAGCGGCAGCCGCACGCCGGGCCCGAACGACAGCATCAACAGCACCTACTCGGGCGGTCTGGTGGTCAGTGGGTTCGAGCTTGATTTGTTCGGGCGCGTGCGCAGCCTGTCCAACGCCGGCCTGGCGCAATACCTGGCCACCGAAGAAGCGCGCAAGGCCACCCAGATCAGCCTGATCGCGTCGGTCGCCAACGCTTACCTGGCCACCCTGGCAGATGCCGAACTGCTGGCGCTGACCCAGCAAACGCTGGACGCGCGCGTCGAATCGCTCAAGCTCACGCAGCTCAAGTACGACAATGGCGCCGTCTCCAAGCTCGATCTGCAGCAGGGTTTGTCACTGGTCGACAGCGCGCGCGTGACGCTGGCGCAAACCCAGCGCCAGCGCGCGCAGGACCTGAATCTGCTCACCTTGCTGGTAGGCCAGCCCCTGCCAGGCGAAGCAGCCAGCCCGGGCGCCCTGGCGCTGACCGAACTGAGCGAACTCCCAGGCGGCTTGCCGTCGGACTTGCTGGCAGTGCGACCGGACATTCGCTCGGCCGAGCAGCAACTGATTGCGGCCAACGCGAACATCGGTGCTGCGCGTGCCAATTTCTTCCCGCGCATCACGCTCACCGGCAGTGCCGGCAGCGCCAGCAGCGAGCTGTCGGGCTTGTTCAAGAGCGGCTCGTTCGGCTGGACCTTTGCACCGCAACTGGTGCTGCCGATCTTTGACTATGGCCGCAACAAGGCCAATCTGGGCAGTGCCACGGCTGGGCGCGACATCGCCGTGGCCCAATACGAGAAGTCGATCCAGTCGGCCTTCCGCGAAGTGGCCGACGCGCTGGCCGGACAGGCAACCTACACCGAGCAGCTGCGCGCCCAGCGTGCAGTGGCCGATGCGGAAGCCGAACGCTTCAAGCTGTCGGACCTGCGTTACCGCAGCGGCGCGTCGAGCTATCTCGATCTGCTGGACGCGCAGCGTTCGCTGTTCCAGGCACAGCAAGGCGCGGTGCAGGCCAACCTGGCGCGGCTGCAGAATCAGGTGACCTTGTATCGCGTGCTGGGCGGAGGCTGGACCAGTCCGCAGTAAGCGTGTGCAATAAAAAAAGCCGGCAAACGCCGGCTTTTTTTACGTTAACAAGCAGGAACCATCATTCAAGATTGGTCCACAGATCGTCCCAGTCACCGGCTTTGAAAACCCCATTGCGGCGTGTGACCAGCTGGTGGGCTTTATCCAGCACAAAGTGGGTGGGCTCGGACGTGATCGCACCGAAATTATCGCTATGCCCCTTCGCATTGCGCCAGGCAATCGGGAAGTGCTGCTCCGCCGGAATCGTCTTCTTCACCAGATCCATGTACTCGGCAATGGCCTGGCGATCCGCATCCATGTTCACCGCAATGTTGACGTAATTGCGCGAGCGATTCGCACCGAAAAACTCGCGCATCAAGCGTAAGTCGTTGGTGCATGGAATACATTCGGCGGTAAAGAAGCTGACCAGCACCGCCTTGCCGCGATAGTCCTGCAGATTGATCGCCTTGCCGTACACATCAAAACCTTTCAATGTGTATTCGGTCGGCGGCTTCACCGGCTTGGCAGCGGCCGCAGGCGCAGGCGCCTTCTTGTCTTGCGCCAGGACCAGCCCCGGCAGCATCAAACCCATGCCGCCGGCGGCAACAGTATGCAGAAAATCGCGTCTTTTCACGCTTGGCCTCCAGAAATAATATCGTTATCGCACGATAGCATGTTTCATCGGTGCCAGTTTCGCCACCAGGCGATTTGCCACCGAGCTGGGCACCTTGTTGTTTTCCATCGCGATTTGCAGGTCCTCCGCCAGCGCATTGAAGTGCGCCGACTTCACGCCCATGCCATCGTGGGAGGCGACCATGTCGCGCCCGCTGTAGGTGCAGGGTCCGCCCGCCAGCTGGCAAAACTGCTCGCTCAGCAAAACACCCAGTTGCTTCATGTCGGTCTTGGCAAAGAAGGTGTTGATGCGGGGATCGGCCTGCAGAATCGGCAGGAAATCGGCGACGATTTTTTCAATGCCGGGCTTGCCGCCCAGATCATCGAACAAGGTCGGCTCGGCAGCCTGGGCAGGCAGGCACAGGCCGAAACCCAGGGTCAGGGAGGCCAAAACGATGGTGGCGCGCTCAAAAATAGTCATGTTGTTCTCGCTTTATTGGAAGGGAATCAGAAACCAGCCTGGGCCGACAGATACCAGCCGCGCTGCTTCTTGGGATTGAAAATGGTGATGTCACCGAGGTCCACATACGCCGCCGTCAGCGACAGATTCCGGTTCGGGAAATAAGCGAGGAACACATCCTTGTAATCGCGCTCGTTGTCGACCGCAAGGTTATGCGGCTTCATGCGATATTCGACGCCAGCCACCAGCTTGCGGGTGATCAGGTATGCGGCCGACAGTTCCACCATCGGCTGGTAGCTGTCCTTCAGGTCGCCGCCAAAGCCCAGGATGCCCATCTGATTGGCCTTGGTGAAGCGCAGGGTGCCGTTCAGGAGCAGGCTCTGGGCCAGATAAACTTTGGTGGCCGAGGCGTACAGGTCGACGCCGCTATCCTTCTTGGCGCCAAGCTGCGTCACGCTGGTCACGCCCAGGGCGCCCAGACCGCCGATGCCCTTGTTGCGCTTGTATTGGAGGCCAACCGCAATTTGCGGCATGTACGAGAACTGGTCATACAGCGCGTCACCGGCCACGCGGACCTTGACCCCAAAGATGTCCTGCTTGATGCGCAATTCATCGAGCGGCGCCAGATCGCCTTTGAAGTCCTGATTGGCGTACGACAGCTCAACGCGGTCTGCAATGCCGACGGCCACGCCATAGCTGGACAGTGCGTAATCGCTGGTGTTGATCTGGGTGACGTGGGCATTGGCACCGAAGCTGTCACGGGTGCCGTAACCGGTAATCAGGGCCCACGGGGTGAGACCACCGCCGCCCGCCCCTTCCACCTGGCTGACGCCGCCGGTGGCAAGCAGCTTGCCCATGTCTTGCGCGTGCGCGCCGTGCGTGGCCGCGATGCAGGCCGCAAGCGCCAGCATCTGTTTCAGTTGTAATTTCGCCAATTTACTCTCCTGGTTTTGGTCGATGTGTGCGTAACGCATTCATCTACGCAAATCCATCGAAATCGGATTCAAAATAGAAACTTGTATGTCTCGAAAGACATTAATCAGATGCTGGAGCGTATTTACTCAGTCAGGAATAACTGCTGCAGGTCGTTCAAAAAACGTTGGCCCAGTTCGGTGGGGCGGATGATCAGATGATCACGATACAGCAATCCCTTCGCTTCCGCCTCATTGAGCATCTTGTCGATGGCCGTGATGGCCAGGCCAGTGCGTTCGGCAAACAGGTTGGGCGCAAAGCCGCCCGTCAGGCGCAGCGTGTTGAGCATGAACTCGAAACCCATCTCGTCGCGTCCGATCTCGCGCTCTTCCTGCACCGGGTTGCCGGCGCGTGCCGCTTCCATGAAGGCCTTGGGCTGCTTGAAGCGCGCCTGACGCAAAATCCGGTGCGGGAACGAGATCTTGGAATGGGCACCGGCGCCGATGCCCAGGTAATCGCCAAACTCCCAGTAATTGAGATTGTGGCGCGCGCGCCGGCCGGGCTGCGCGTAAGCGGAAACCTCGTATTGTTCGAAGCCAGCCACCCGCGTTTCGCTGGCGATCATGTCCTGCATGTCGGCGCTGGCGTCGTCGTCGGGCAGCGTCGGCGGATACTTGGCAAACAGCGTGTTCGGCTCCATCGTCAGGTGATACAGCGACAGATGCGGCGGTGAGAACGACAGTGCCGTTTCCAGATCCTTCTTCGCTTCGCCCAGAGTCTGCGACGGCAGCGCGTACATCAGGTCCAGATTGAAGTTGTCAAAGTTGGCGTGCGCGATCTCGACCGCGCGGCGCGCCTCGTTGTCATCATGGATGCGGCCCAGGGCCTGCAGATGGCGCGGGTTAAAACTTTGGATGCCGATTGACAGGCGGTTGATGCCGCTGGCCCGGAACGACTTGAATTTCTCCGCCTCGAAGGTGCCCGGGTTGGCTTCCATCGTCACTTCACAATTGCTGTCGAGCGGCAGCAGCGTGCGCACGTCCGACATTAGCCGGTCCAGTCCCTTGGCCGACATCAGGCTGGGCGTGCCGCCGCCAATGAAGATCGTGTAGATCTTGCGGCCCCATATCAGGGGCAGCGATTGTTCCAGGTCCAGGCGCACCGCATCGAGATATTCTTCTTCCGGGAAGTCGCCCTTCGCTTCGTGCGAATTGAAGTCGCAGTAGGGGCACTTGCGCACGCACCACGGAAAATGAATGTACAGCGACAGCGGCGGCAGCGCCGTCAGGTTCAATGCACCGGGCTGCAGGTACTGCAGCGCGCTGGCCGCGGGCGAACGTGGCTCTGGTTTGGCGTCGCCGCTGACAACCTTAATCGGGATCATTTCAGTTTTTCCACCAGCGCGCGCAGGGCCTGGCCGCGGTGCGACAGACCGTTCTTTTCCAGCGGCGTGAGTTCAGCGACGCACTTGCCCAGGGATGGAATGAAGAAGTGCGGGTCGTAGCCAAAACCGTTGCTGCCGCGCGCCGTTGGCGTAATTTCGCCATCCCAGCGGCCGTCGGCAATGACAGGCTGCGGGTCATCAGCGTGGCGCACATACACCAGCACGCAGTAGTAATAGGCCGATTTGTCGGCATGGGCGGCCAGGTCGGCGATCATCTTCTCGTTGTTGCGCGCATCCGATTTTGGTTCGCCTGCAAAGCGTGCGGAGTACACACCAGGCTTGCCGCCAAAAGCATTGACGCACACGCCCGAGTCGTCGGCCAGCGCCGGCAGGCCGGTCAGGCGGGCGGCATGGCGCGCTTTTTCCAGTGCGTTTTCGACGAAGGTTGCGTGCGGCTCTTCCGCCTCGGGCACATTGAATTCGCCTTGCGGATGCAGGGTGAAACCGATCGGCCCCAGGATTTCGGAAAACTCACGGAGTTTGCCTGCGTTATTGGAGGCGAGGATGAGGCGTTGGGTCATAATAGGCTGCATAAAGTCGGAAGCCCGTATTTTACCCCTTCCCCCACATCGCCCTCGCGCAGGCGGGGGCCCATGGCATGCTAGCGTCCACAGACAGCAGATTTATTGAGAACATGGATCAATCCAAACTGACCGCGCATTCATTCGAAAAAATAGACAGCACGAACAGCGCAAAAGCCGACGCAGCCTACCTGTTCGCCGGTATTACCCTGGCAGTAGGTATCGTGGTGTTCTGGCTCGGCACAACCCGTGGCTTGATGGTAGGCGGCATTGCTTTGATTGTGATCGGCGTCCTCGCATACATCCATCTTCTCCGCCGCGCAGAAAAAGTACGCTACTTCCCTTACCTGTGGCTGGATCAAACTGGCGTTCATCACATCCAAGGCAACGGTCCGGCTGACAGAATCGCGCACTTCACCTGGCAAGAAATCGAACGCGCCGAGATCGCTCCGCCGGGCGACGATGTCAAAGCGCTGATTCTGTTTTTGAATCGCTCGGGCATGCGCGGGGTGCCGGTTTATCTGACCACCGAGCATGCCACTGAGGCCGCAGCTGCGATCCAGGCGCTAAAAAATGCCAGTCCCTAGCGTGGACGAACGGGCTGATAAGGAATTACAGTGAACCATGCGAACAGCTCACGGATCCGGAAGTTAGCACAGTTATGCTACATTTGGATGTACCAAGGGAGACCGCAATGGCAACCACCACGACAATTCGTTTGCCCGAAGAATTGAAGGCACGAATTGCCAGCGCCGCCGAGCGCGCTGGCAAAACCACCCATAGTTTCATCCTTGAGGCTATTACCGAAAAGGCAGAGCTGGAAGAACAGCGTGCCGGCTTTGACGCCGAGGCCGACGCCCGCTTCGCAAAAATCGTGGAATCGGGCAAAACCATTCCGTGGGGCGACATGCGCCACTACTGACAGCGTATCCGGGAAAACTTTGCGCCAGCTCCCGACAATAATTCCAGAATGCCCAAACTTTCATTCAAGAGTTTTAGCCGTCGAGGAAGTAAGACAGGCGATACATGATACATACTCGCACGTCTCGTGGTGTTGAGTGGCCTATGAATGCTCTTTCCAGCAACGAAATCGAGCACAACTGTTTACCTTGTTATCTCCACTGTATTTATTTACGGAACCAATTCGTCGAGTTCACGCCGGACTGCTTAATCACCTTCGCTAAGATATGCCTGCAAACAATCGCGATTGCTGACAACGAAAACTAAGGTGTTTCAGGCTTTTTCGCTATATTTCGATTGAGGGGAATAAAACCATCGTCCTCTCACTCGCATTAGATGCATGACCGTTAGCGATGTAGCCGAACTGCTTCGGCGCGTCGTCCGCACGGGTTTGATTTGCCGTTCTGATTATCGAAAGGCCCGCGCAGGTCGGAACATCGAGAGAGGGTCATAAAATGGGCTCACTCGCTATTGGATGATGTATCTAATATCCCTCCGGCACCCACGAAGCTAGTTGGCCGCAGAATATCAGAGTATCCTTTCGTCTCGGGGTTCTGGGTCCGGCCCGCTTCAATGACCATCATTGTTAGCTGCTTGCGCAGCTTGGGGCTAAGTGACGAATTGCTTTCAACGTCGTTGATAAGGTCATTGATCGTGTAACCGTCAGCAAGCGACGTTAATATCCACTTTTTTACATTTCCCATTGTCGCGTCCAAACCTGGAAACGCAGAGCCCGTCCACGAAGTGATAGCTGATTTGTTCTCTAATTGTCGGACACGCTGATTCATTCCACGAACGCTATCAAGGATTTCACCAAGCACATCGTTGCTGTCGCGTTCAACCCTTGGCCCAGCCGGTGGGTTATCGCTTAATAGCTGGTCGAATCGCTCCTTGAATTTGGGCCAGGAAACATCACAAACGTCATTCAACACGTTAGGATCCAGGGCATTTGGTCCTAAGGCAGCGTTTAACGTGCGCGCCAATTTCTTCATATCATCTTCAAGTGGCTTGGTGTGATTGAACTGCGCGAGGGGATCTGTGATGTTTTTCGGCTCTAAATCAACGAGGAAAGTACAAACACGACTGTTTGACAGCCCTTTAGCCAAGGCACCTGCCTCAAAAAGAATCCAGGGGCGATCTTTATTCTCGTCGGTCAGGCATACAATCCCTACAGACGTATCGCTTAAGTTGTTGTTGATCTCACTGAACCAAAGTGATCCCCGATCCAGGTCCTCGCTCGAAATCCAAGGCCGTGACGCTTGAATCACACATTTAGCCCACCATGCTAACAACTGTGCTGTCGCGTGGCTCCTGTTGCCAGACCAGCTCATAAACACCTTCATGGAGCACCCCAGTATCTATTTATTTGAGCTCCCAAGTGTACAATATGTCGCTCCACAAGAGACGCATCCGGGAGTTTTATGTTGGGGAATTCACGGCAAAGTTCTGCTACCTTTGTAGAAGCCGGTCAGTAAAACTGAAGAACGGATCGGAGAGATTATTTCGATTTGGTCAATCCGTCATCCGGTTACGAACCATAACGAGCTGATTGAGCTTTGGTACGATAGATCAGCGTTCCAAGCGCAGCTCTCAGGAAACGCTCTTAGGAATCCCGATAAGCTCCAGTGTTGCCATCAATTCCGAAATTGGTGCATAGTCAAATGACAACCTCAATCAAAGGCGACATCATGACTACCAACACCACCCCGCACGAAGAAGACTTGGGCGAGCAGATCGAGCACGCTATTGAATCGGTACTCGACCTGGCCAATCCGCCGCACGAACAGGACAGCAAGACTGGGGCGCCATTTGTGCCCGAAGTTGCGGTCGATGGCGCGCCGGTGGTTTCCGACGCAGAGCTGGAGCAGCAGGCATTGGCGCATCCTGGTGCGGACGGGGATTCGACAACACCCGAATAAGCGGTGGCTGCAGAACGTGACTCACTGCTCGGGCATTGGGAATCCATCAGTTACCCAAGATTCTAAGCAATCGCTAATTTGAATCATGTCATCTGGATCCATACTGCCCATGCCAACCATGAATACGCCTTGCGTTTCGATCGCGATCATCACGGCTTTCCCGCCGCTGTCATCACCAACGGCGAGATAGCCCGGGGCGTATGTACCGACCTCGAACGTTTCGTTCCGCTCTACGACGTCGTCGGTTGAATAAAGTACGAGCCCATTTTCGAAAATCATTCCGTTTGCGGTCAGAAGAAGCTGCCGATATTGGATAGGAAGCGGTCTCTTGAGTTCCGTTTCCAAAGCGGCGATCAGTTGTGCTGAGGCCGGCGAGTTTATCTGCTCAAGTGCAGTGAGATGATTGATTTTCATTAGCTGGCGCGTACCGGAATACGGATAAAGGCAGAGTCGGACCTTGGCCGGAAAAAGAACCAGGAAGTTGCTCTGAGATGGTGTAGGGCTGGCGCATGCGCCAGCCCTATGTGGTAGTTAGATGCCGAGTGCTTGCTTCTGCATTTTGATCAGGTCGGCGATGCCGCCCTGCGCCAGATCGAGCAGGCGGTTCATACCAGCGCGGTCGAAGGCCGCGCCCTCTGCGGTGCCCTGCACTTCGATGAAGTGGCCAGCATCGGTCATCACCACGTTCATGTCGGTATCGCAGCCTGAGTCCTCGATGTAATCGAGATCGAGCACCGGCATGCCTTGATACACGCCCACCGAAATGGCCGCCACAAAACTCTTCACCGGCACCGCGCCAATGGCGCCCTTGGCCACCAGCTGATTGAACGCGTCATACGCGGCCACCATGGCGCCGGTAATCGATGCGGTACGCGTGCCGCCGTCGGCCTGCAGCACGTCGCAATCGATCTGCAAGGTGCGCTCGCCAAAAGCATTCAGATCAAACGCCGCACGCAGCGAACGGCCAATCAGACGCTGAATCTCCTGGGTGCGGCCAGACTGTTTGCCGCGCGCCGCTTCCCGGTCCATGCGCGTATGCGTCGAACGCGGCAGCATGCCATATTCCGCCGTCATCCAGCCCTGCCCCTTCCCTTTCAGGAAGCCCGGCACCTTGTCTTCAATACTGGCGGTGCAAATGACCTTGGTGTCGCCGCACTCGATCAGGACCGATCCCTCGGCATGCTTGGTGTACTGGCGGGTCAAGCGAATATCGCGCAACTGGTCAACGGCGCGGCCGCTCGGGCGTGCTTCAAAAGTCATGTGCTGCCTTATTTGATGATCTGGGACGATTTTTCGATGGCGCCGCGGATCTCCGCAATCGCTTTTTCAATTTCATCGTCGTTGAATGCGTCCACTTCGCTCGGGTTTTCCGGCTCGGTGTTAGCGGTGATGGTGGTGCTGACCAGGTTATCGGGCAGCATCATGGTCGAGATCACGGTGGCCATGTCCACGCCTTCGGCGGACGGGGCTTCGACGTCCGGCGAACCTTGCCACATGATGGCCAGCGCGGTGGCGTTGTCGCCCTTTTCGCCGGCAATGGCGGTGGCGGTGCTGATCATTTCAGGGATCGCGCGCACGATGGTCTGGGTCGTCAGGCGGTGCACCAGGTCTTCGTCCGACAGCATCGACCACAGGCCGTCCGAACACAACATCAGAATGTCACCCGACTGCAGGCCGGCAGGCCGCGCTACGTCCACGCGCGGCAGCGACGAGGCGCCAATGCAGTTATACAGCTTGTTGCGGTCCGGGTGGGTGGCGCGCTCCGACGGATCGGCGAGGCCTTTGTCGATCAGGTGTTCAATGTGCGAGTGGTCGCGCGTGCGGCCCAAAATCTGCCCCCGGCGCATCCAGTACAGGCGCGAATCGCCGCAATGGGCCCAGGTGGCGATATTGTGTTGAATCAGGCAGGCCACGGCGGTGGTCCGCGGCGTGTCCGGCAAGTTATTGGTCGCGCGGTAGCGGTGAATTTCTTCGTGGGCCTGCATGAAGGCCTCTTCCAGGAAGCGCTCGGGCTTTTTCACGTATGGCTGCGCGTTTTGCTGGAACAGGGTCGACATGGTCTGCATGAAGATCGAGGCCGCGACCTCGCCGCGCAAGTGGCCACCCATGCCGTCGGCCAGCACCAGCAGCAGTGCATCACGCGTAAAGCTGTAGCCCATGCGGTCCTGGTTGACCTTGCGGCCACCGATCTGGCTTTCCTGATAAACGGAGAATTGCATGATGTACTTTCTGATCAGGTGTTTTTATTTATTGACAGCTTTTTTGCGCCCGATGCCGATCTTGTCGGCCAGCTCGCGCCAGCGTCCGGTCAGCTTTTCGGTACCGACGGGCGCTGCCTTGGTCTTCTTGCGCGTGGAAGCCAGTTCCTTCTGCAGCGTGAACAGGCTTTGCGGACGGGCCAGCGGATCCATCTCCAGGCACCATTGCACCAGCTTGATCAGCTCGGGCGAATAGTTCGCTTCCAGCTTGCTGTAATAGAGCGGCATCTTGTCTTCGATCTTGCGCTGGTCAGCAGCCTGCGGTGGCGAGGCGGCCATGCAGGCAAACATCGAGGCGCCCAGGCTGTAAATATCCGACCACGGTCCCAGCGCTGCCGTTTTTGAATACAGGTCCGGCGGTGCAAAGCCCGGTGTATACATAGGCGTCAGTTTTGGCACGTCGGCATTGAAGGTCTGACGGGCCGCGCCGAAGTCCAGCACGATCGGGGTGCCGTCTGTACGCAAATAAATATTTGCTGGTTTGAGGTCAAGATGCAACAACTTGCTCGTATGGACCTCGCGCAAACCCGCGCAAACGCCAATAAATATCTGTCGGATGAACGCTTCGTTCAGCCGGCTGCCTTTTTGGCCGAGCCGCGCAATCTGTTCCTGCAATGAGTGGCCTGATTCATATGCCATCACCATGTACACGGTTTCGTTGCCACGGAAGAAATTTAATACCCGGACAACGTTCGGATGCGAAATTTTGGCAAGTGCCCTGCCTTCTTCGAAGAAGCATTTCAAGCCAATCCGGAACACCGCCAGATTGGGCTTGGAGATAACAGGGACGAGCTCGCCCGGCTGGCGTAAAGCCAGCGCGCTTGGGAGGTATTCTTTGATCGCTACCGCAATGCCATCGGCGTCGTACGCCAGATATACAATACTGAACCCACCGGACGCAATTTTCTTTACAATGCGATATCCGGCAATTTCAAGCCCATCGGGCAAGGGAGCGTTATTTTGTGCAGCCATGAGGGTTCCTTGCTTAACACGGCGATTGTGTGGATAAATCTGTGCTTTGTAAAGAAAAGATAAAAACCGGGGACTCCATTGAGCATTTCTAGCATGACAGGTTACGCGGTTGCTACCAGCGAAGGCGCTGCAGGCACCCTTACAATCGAAATCAAGAGTGTCAACTCACGTTTTCTGGATCTGCAGTTTCGTATCAATGACGAACTGCGCGCACTGGAGCCCGATTTGCGAGCCGCTATTATGGCCGCAATCACGCGCGGTAAGGTAGAGGCAAGGTTGAGTTTCGGCCGCAAAGTCGCTGGCGGCTCGCAGGCACTGAACGAATCGCTGCTGGCCGACCTCGCCCGTTTGCAAACCGAAGTGACCAAGCACTTCGTCTCCGCACCCCTCATGACGGTGGCAGAACTGCTGCGCTGGCCCGGTGTGATTGAAGAAGCGCAGGTCGGCCAGGAGTCGCTCCAGGCGGACGTGGCGGCCCTCACCGCCAAGACCGTGGCTGCCTTTGTCGACAGCCGCCGCCGCGAAGGCGCTGCCCTCGAAGCCATGCTGGTGTCGCGCATCGATGCGATGGACGTCATCGTCAAGCGCATCACGCCGCTGATTCCCCAGGTGATCGCCCAGTTCCAGCAAAAAGCGGTCGAACGTATGCAAGATGCATTAGGCCTGGCCGGTCACGGTACGCCGTCCACCCTCACGCGCCAGGAAGCATTTGAGCGGATTCGCCAGGAAGTGACGCTGTACGGGATTCGTATTGACGTCTCCGAAGAGCTGTCGCGCCTGACCGCGCACCTGACCGAAACGCGCCACATCCTGAAAAAAGGCGGCCAGGTCGGCAAGCGGCTCGACTTCATGATGCAGGAGTTGAACCGCGAAGCGAACACGCTGGGCGCCAAAGCCTCGGTCAAGGAATTGGCCGACGCCTCGATGGAACTGAAACTGCTGATCGAACAGATGCGCGAACAGGTGCAAAACCTGGAATAAAACCGCTACACTGAACGTTACCCCCGTCGCCCTCGCGCAGGCGGGGGCCCATAGCACCTCTGCTCAGAAGTGATATAGGCCCCCGCCTTCGCGAGGGCGATGCAGTTATTCTCGCACTTAATATAAAGCTATCAAGGAACCACCATGCCCACTACTCCCGGCTTTTCCGGCAGCCTGTTCATCGTCGCCGCCCCGTCCGGCGCTGGCAAGTCGACCCTGGTCAATGCCTTGCTGGCCCAGGAACCGGCCATCAAGCTGTCGATCTCGACCACCACGCGGGCACCGCGGCCGGGTGAAACCGATGGCAAGGAATACCATTTCACCACCGCCGAAGACTTCGTCGCCCGCGCTGGCCGCGGCGAATTCATCGAGTGGGCTGAAGTCCATGGCAATTACTACGGCACTTCGCGTTTGATGGTCGAAAAGGAAATGAAAGCAGGTACCGACATCCTGCTGGAAATCGACTGGCAAGGCGCGCGCCAGGTAAAAAAGCAGTTCCCGGCTGCGGCTGGCATCTTTATTTTGCCACCCTCGATTGCGGCTCTTTCGGAACGTTTGCACAAGCGCGGCCAGGACGAACCGCACATTATCGAGCGCCGCCTGCTGGCTGCCGGGGGTGAGATCTCTCACGCTCCGGAGTTCGACTATGTTATTATCAATGAAGAGTTCAACGTCGCCTTGTCCGAGATGAGCGCGATTGTCAGAGCGACACGCAGCCGATTTGCACAGCAGGCTGCGCGCAACGCCTCGCTTTTTGCCCAGTTGGGTATCCATGCGCAACAATCGTAACGTCTCACACTATTGTCTATTTAGGAGTCAGAATGGCCCGCATCACTATTGAAGATTGCTTGAAAAGTATCCCTAACCGCTTCCAACTGACCCTGGCGGCCACCTATCGCGCACGTCAGTTGCTCCAAGGCCACACTCCTAAAGTCGAAGCCAAGGACAAGCCAACCGTCGTCGCCCTGCGTGAAATCGCCGCTGGCAAGGTCGGTATCGAGATGCTCAAAAAGGTCCCGATGTAAGTTGTTGTTGCGCCTATGAGTGTTTCGCCGTATTTCTGGTAGCCTTAAAGTATGAACCTGACCACTCCGGATACGACACTCCCAGGCACGCCCAAGACGCGCACTCCCCGCGCGTCCAAGCCGGATGCCACGCCCGCCATTGCACCCGGCGTGGCGTCGGTCACGCAGCTCACGGCCAAACTGGCCGAATACCTCAGCCCCACGGAACTGAAAAAGGTCAAGGAAGCATATCGTTTTTCGGACGAGATGCATCTGGGCCAGGTCCGCAAGTCGGGTGAACCCTACATTTCCCATCCCATCGCCGTCGCTGAAATCTGCGCCGACTGGAAGCTGGACGCCCAGGCCATCATGGCCGCGCTGCTGCACGATGTGATGGAAGACCAGGACGTCAAAAAGGACGAGCTGATCGAGCGCTTCGGCGCCCAGGTCGCCACCCTGGTTGACGGCCTGTCCAAGCTGGAAAAAATCGAATTCCAAAGCCTGATCGAGGCGCAGGCGGAAAACTTCCGCAAAATGCTGCTGGCCATGGCCTCGGACGTGCGCGTCATCCTGATCAAGCTAGCCGACCGTCTGCACAATATGCGCACGCTCGAGCACATGACGGACGCCAAAAAGCGCCGCATCGCCTCCGAGACCATGGAAGTGTACGTGCCGATCGCGCACCGTCTCGGCCTGAACAATATTTATCGCGAACTGCAGGACCTGGCCTTCTCGCACCTGTACCCGGTGCGCTATCGCACGCTGGCCAAGGCCGTCAAGGCGGCGCGCGGCAACCGCCGCGAAGTGGTGAAAAAAATTCTTGAATCGGTCAAGGGCACGCTGGCCAACGCCGGCCTCGAAGCCGAGGTGTATGGCCGCGAAAAGACCTTGTACGGCATCTACAAAAAAATGCGCAGCAAGCGCCTGTCGTTCTCGCAGGTGCTGGACGTGTACGGTTTTCGCGTTGTCGTCGACAATTTCGCCAACTGCTATGTGGCCTTGGGCACCCTGCACGGTCTGTACAAACCGATGCCGGGCAAATTCAAGGATTACATCGCCATCCGCAAGCTCAATGGTTACCAGTCGCTGCATACCACGCTGATTGGCCCGTACGGCACCCCGGTTGAATTCCAGATCCGCACCCAGGAAATGCACCGCACGGCCGAATCGGGCGTGGCCGCGCACTGGCTGTATAAAAACGGCGACTCCAATCTGTCCGACCTGCAGCAGCGTACCCACGCCTGGCTGCAGTCGCTGCTCGACATTCAGCAGCAGACGGGCGACTCGGCCGAATTCCTCGAACACGTCAAGGTCGACCTGTTCCCCGACTCGGTGTACGTGTTCACGCCCAAGTCCAAGATCATCGCGCTGCCGCGCGGCGCCACGGCGCTCGACTTTGCGTACACAATCCACACCGGCATTGGCGACCATACTGTGGCGGTCAAGATCAACCACGAGGCGGCGACGTTACGCACCGAACTGCGCAACGGCGACATCATTGAAATCGTCACCGATCCGAATTCGCGCCCCAGCCCGACCTGGCTGGCATTTGTCCGCACCGGGAAGGCCCGTTCGGCGATCCGCCATCATCTGCGCACCATCAACCTGAACGAGTCGGTTGAACTGGGCCAGGAACTGCTGGCGCAGGCACTCACGGCGCTCAACATCCGCCCCGATTTGCCCGCGCCGACCATCGAAAAGCTGCTCAACGAATCGTCCGCCAACACCATGGACGAACTGTATGCGGACATCGGTATCGGCAAGCGCATGGCAGCGCTGGTGGCGCGCCACATTTTCGGGCTGATCGACGACGAGCTGGTGTCAGTACCGTCGACCCAGCACGCCAGTCCCGGCGAACTCGATCCGGTCACTATCTATGGCGCAGAAGGCGTGGCCGTGCAACTGGCGCCATGCTGCCTGCCGATTCCGGGCGACCAGGTCATTGGCCAGCTGCGCCGCGACCAGGGTCTGATCGTGCACACCCACGATTGCGTGGCTGCCAAACGCACCCGCGCCAAGGAACCGGACCGCTGGATCCCGGTGCAGTGGGGCCAGGAAGTCAACCGCCGCTTCGATTGCCGCATTCGTCTTCTGATCAACAACGAAAAAGGCATTCTGGCGCGCGTGGCCGCCGAAATAGGCGAGTCCGATGCCAACATCTCGTACGTGGGCATGGACGAGGACGACGAACACGTCATGACGCAGCTGCGCTTTACCATTCAGGTCAAGGACCGCGTGCATCTGGCCCACCTGATCCGCAATCTGCGTGGCGTGGCTGGTGTCACCCGCGTCGAACGCGAACGGAACTAGAAACCGCTAGCGGCGTCGCCCACGACTTAAGCTGCCAGCATCGCCGCCCGGTTGCGTCCCTGCTGCTTGGCCACGTACAAGGCGCGGTCGGCCCGTTCAAAAATATCCTGGTAGTGGTCATCGTCGCGCAGCTCCGCCACGCCGAAACTGGCGGTCATCAAGAGCGCGCTTTCCAGTTCATTCGTATGCACCTGGGCTCGGATGCGCTCGGCAATCGCCAGCGCCGCTTCCGCGCCTATGCCCGGCAGTAGCGCGACGAATTCGTCGCCGCCAACTCGGCCCAGCATGTCCGACGGACGCAGATTGCGCTGCGCGATGGCGCACACCTGGCGCAGTGCGCGGTCGCCCATGGCGTGGCCGAACAGGTCATTTATCTTCTTGAAGTAGTCGATATCGAATACCACCAGCGCCAGCGGCTCGCGCACGCGGCGGCAGCGCTCGATTTCATGGCGTGCCTGGCGTTCCAGCGCGGCGCGCGATGCGGCGCCGGTCAGGCTGTCGGTTTCGGCCACGCGGCGCAGCTTGTCGTTGTCTGCGATCAGGCTGGGCAAGGCAAGCCCGAACAGGGCGTTGGCAGCAATCACGTTGATCGCAAACTGGTACACCATCACCACGTCTTTCAGTCCGAGCAGGTGCACCAGCAAGGCAATCACAAAGCTGCCCAGCGCCACCGCCAGCACATTGTAAAAGGCCGGCTCGGTGCAGGCGATCCACATATACGGCAGCACCAGGAAGAAGATCGCAAAGGCGCTGTTGTACGAGCGCGTGGAATAGGCCAGCAGCATCGAGGCTGACAGCAGCACCACGTTCAGCAGCAGCTTGTATTTGAAGCGGGAGGTCGCGTTCTGGTAGCGCAGATTGTAGTTGCTGCTGAAACGCGCTGCGGCGCGCGGGAACAGCGCGCCCAGAATCGCCGCAAAAAACGGCGCCATCACCATCACGCCAGCCATGTCGCCAATCCAGTAGGCCAGCCATGCGCGTTCGACATCGTGGGCAGCCATCATGCCGGTCGAGACCAGCACCCACATGCCCAGCCCCATGGAGATGAGCGAGGTCAGTGCAGCGATCAGCAGGAAGGCCAGCACCAGGCTGGGCAAGCCGTCATTGCCGCGCCGGGCAATCGCGCGCAGCAGAAATGCGCCCAGTGCGTAGGTGCCCACATGGGCAGCTGCAAACAGCAGCCCCGCTACCAGCCGCTGCCCCTGACTGAGCGGCACCGCGTACCGTTCGCAGACCCACAGCGTCACCAGCACGCAGCCGATGGCAGGGCCAGGCGCGCTGCGCCAGCCATCGAGAAGGATCACGGAAAAGGTCAGCCCGGCGACGGGAAACCAGACACTGGCATGTTCAGTGTATTCAACCAGACGCCCCAGTTGCCAGACCAGTACCCACAAGGCCACCAGTGCGCCATTGCGCAGCACGGCCGAGCGCTCGATCGCATGCACCAGCGCTGAAGCACGCATCCGCGCGAGCAGGTTTGGCGCGGATGCGTTGGTCATCGGTCCACCTTGGGCGCGCGCGCAGCCCCAGACCGAGTCTGGTGGGCGCAAGACGGCGGTGGCGACGTGGTCGGCATGAGTCCCTGGGGAGATAGTGCACAAAAGTTATTGAACAGCGCAGAAGCAGTATCCCCAAGCGCCATTTCACTGTCAAACACTATTCATTCAATCAGGCGCGGGCGTTGCAGCTTGTTCGCGCAGGGCAAGAATGCGATCGAAGGCATCGCAGGCCCCCGCGCATGCTTGTGCAATCTCCCCCGGCGTATGTACAGCGCCGCGCAATTCCTGCATGAAACTGCGCCAGCGCGGCCCTGGCCCCTGCACTTCACCGCGCAAATAACGCAAGGGGTGCGGTGCCAGTCTGGCCGCCAGGCGTTGGTATAGCACGGCGCCGCCCAGCTGCGATCCTTCGATGACGTAGCTTACGCCCCAGCGGTAGGCCGGGCTGGCGTTTGCTGGCCACGGATTCTGGCGCCCCTCGCAAAGGCTCCCGGACGGCATGGCGGGGTCTGTCAGGTCGGCTTCGATGCGTTCGCTCAAGCGGCGGGATGGCAGCGTTCGCGCACCTTGCGGGCCATCGGCAAAGGCGCCCTGCCAACGCTCAAGCGGCAGCAGCCAGGCATGCAGCATGCATAGATGTTCGCGGTAATGTGCCAGCGTGGCGCCCTCGCTACCAATCGCCAGACTGCTGTCGAGCAAGGCATGGCGTTCGGCCGTGGCCTGACGCAGGGCGGCCAGCACATCGGCATGGGCGGGTTCGGACGGGGAAAGGATGGTCGTGCTCCGATAAAAGTTGCCAATAGTTTAGCAGCAGTGACCGGGCGCACGATTCATCGTCCTCGCGCAGGCGGGGACCTATAGCACACTGAACAACTTCGGTAGCGTGGAATGGGTCCCCGCCTTCGCGAGGACGATGTGGGGGCGCGTTAGAAGGTGGAGCTGAGCGTCAGACGGAACGAGCGTGATTCGATGGGGTGGAAATGGATGTCTTCCACCGGAGCGGCCTCGCCAGCCAGGCGCGAAGTGTAGAAGTAGTCGATGGCGGCAGCACGCCGGTTGGCCAGGTTGAAGCCCTCCAGTTCCAGCCGCAGCGTCCCGCTGAGCCGGTAACCAATACGCCCATTGATGGTCGAAGTGGCCCCAGAACGGACCGCGTTGTCCTCAATCAGCGGTCGCGGACCAAAATAGCGCCACTGCAGCGCGCCAAACCAGGGGCCAATATGGTCAACGGCCAGCGCCACTGAACCGACGCCCTCGACCGCCCCCGGAATCCGATTGCCGGCCAGATCGCTGTCGCGAAAACGCGCGCGCGCGAACGCCAGGTCGGCGTCGATGGTCATCCAGCGGTTAGGCTTGTAGTAGTTGGAAAACTCGACACCAGTACGACGGCTCGGCCGCCCCGCTTCGGTAGTACCGGCGTCACCCACGAAGACCAGCTCCGAATCGACGTCCAGGCGATACAGAGAGAGTGTGCTTTGCAGCCCACGCAGCGCTTCGGTGCGCATGCCCAGTTCCAGGCCGGTGGCCCGCGCCAGCGGCGTGACGGTATCGGCCGCCTCGCCGCTTTTCGGATCGATGCGCAAGGTCGTGCCACGCGCATCGTTGCTGTGAAAGCCGCGCCCGGCATTCAGATACAGCTCGGTCTTTTGCCACGGCCCCAGAATCACGCTTAGCGTCGGACTGACCCGGCTCGCGTTGCGGGTACCTGAATTTGCCGCCAGGTTGCTGTCTACATCAAAGCGGTAAGCATCGGCGCGCACGCCGGCCACCGAACGCAAATACGGTGTCCAGCGTGACTCGCGTTCGTAAAACAGGGCAGCGCTGGTTTCGACAATATGATCCTCGCGCGTGGTCGACAAGCGCCGCCGCGCCACCGTGTTGTAAAGGCCATTGTGAATATCGTCGTTCTGAACCTGCAGGCCGATGCGCTGCTCGCCCCAGCGGTGTTCAGCATTGAGGGCAGCCGTCACGCGCCGGTCGGGCTGGCTGAATTGGTCACCATTGACCGGATCATCCAGGAAGTAGGTAAAGTTGGAATAAAGGTCGAGCCGGCTCGCCACCAGCGACGCTTCCACCTTCGACGCGCCTGCGGCACTCTTGCCGTGCCAGCCGCCGGACACGCTGTAGCGGCTCGACTTGCCGCCATCGGTGCCATCGACCCCGTCGAAGCGGCCCAGACGCCCATCGCCCACGGCCCGTAACGGAATCTGATCGGTCGCATTCCAGCTGGCCTTGTAAGCCATGCCCGTGATGTTGAAACCATTGACGGCATCGCCCTGGCTGTAGCGCAGCACGCCGTTGACCTTGTTGAAATCGTCGCCCCGGGTGTAGGGGCCATCATTGTGAAACAGCTCAAGCGCGTACAGCAGGTGGCCCGCGCCCATGTGCGGTGAATTGGCCAGCAGCGCGCGTCGAAAACCGTTCTGGCCCACGCCAACACTGGCCAGACCCTCGCCCAGTTCATCGGCATACTGCACCGCCACCGCGCCTGCGGCGGCAAAGTCACCCTGGTCGGCACGGTATGGTCCCTTGCGATAGTCGAGCCGCTCGGCCAGTTCGGGGATCATGAAATTCAGGTCGGTCCAGCCCTGGCCATGCCCGTGGCTGCGCTGGTTGACCAGCATGCCATCAACCGTGGTGCGCAAGTCGGTACCATGATCAAGATTGAAACCACGCAGATAGAATTGATTGGCCTTGCCCTCGCCGCTATGCTGACTGACGATCAGACCGGGCGTCACTTCCAGCAGTTCGGCCGGCCGGTAGACGGTGCGCGCTTCAAGCTGCTGCAGCGTGACCACACCGGCACTGGCCGAGTCGCTCACGCCAATGCCGCTGGTGCGCGACGCGCTGACGACCACCGATGGCAGCCGTTCGCCGCCTTCGGCACACGCCAGGGGCAGTACGAGGCACAGCACAATGGGCAACAGGCGCGGCATAAGGTCTCGGTAAATTAGTGGTCTCGACCTGTATACGGCGCCCTGCGCCTGACGGATTCAAGTCATGTTTCGGTCAGCTGTGTACCTGCCGGTGCATGCGCCGCAGCCCAAGCCACACTGCCACCACCAGCACGGGAATCATCACCCCCGTGAGTACATCGGGATTGAGTGGCACGCCGGCTGCCTTGAGCGCCTTGCCGGCATAGCTGACCAGCCCAATAGAATAATACGAGATTGCCACCACCGACAAGCCTTCCACCGCCTGCTGCAGGCGCAGCTGCTGCGCTGCGCGCGTGTTGAGCGACTCCAGAATGCGCCGGTTCTGCTGCTCCTGCACGATGCCCACACGGGTGCGCAGCAAGTCATTGGTGCGCCCGATCCGTTCGGCCAGCGCCTGCTGGCGCCGTACCATCGATTCGCAGGTGTTCATGGCCGGGGCCAGGCGCCGGTCCATGAATTCACGAATGGTCGGCACCCCGGGGATGCGCGTTTCACGCAGCTCGTCGATGCGCGCCTGCACCAGCGCGTAATACGCTTTCGAGGCCGCGAAGCGGTAACTGTTCTCCAGCGCCAGCTTCTCCATGCGCGCGGCCAGCGAGGTAATTTCCTGCAGCAGCGCGCTTTCATCGTCCGGGCCGTCGGGCATGCCAGCCGCCTTGGTGTCGTTCATGCCAAGCGATAGACGCGCAAGTTCGGTTTCGATGGCGTTCAGCACGGGCGCCGCCTGCTGCGCGTGCGGCAGGCCCAGCAGCGCCATCATGCGGTACGTTTCAATTTCCAGCACGCGTTGAACCAGGCGGCCGGCCTGCTGGTACAGCATGCCCAGATCCTGCACCACCACGCGCCCGAAACCGTCGGGCGCAATCGCAAAATCGGTCCAGACGCGGGCAAAACTCTGGCTGTCCGTGCCCACCAGCAAATTGCCGCCAAACAGTTCGCGCATGTCTTCCAGCGGCGCCTCGTCTTGCAGCAAGGTCAGATGGGTGGCCGCCATCACGGTGCCGTTCAAGCCATGCAGCCACTTTTCCGGGATGTGGCGCAGCGGCACCTGGTCGAAGGCGCGCGCCAGGGGCGGCGCCACGCTGCGTTGCTCGGCAAACGTGTAGGTGGCAAACTCGGTGTGCGCTTCCCATTGCAGGCGGAAGGCGCCGAAGTCATGGAAAAAATATTTGGCGTCAAGATGGGGACCGGCCACACCAAAGTGCTGGCACAACGCGGTCAGCAGTACGTGCTGGAATGGCGCGTGGGCGCCCTGCACGCCCAGATCGCTGCGCTGATACACGGCAAGATGGGTCAGGGTTTCTGCGCTGTGCAGACGCAGCGACGGGCGCGAATGTACCTCGGCAGCAAGGGGAACGCGCAGGAAGTGATTCAGACTGCTATGGGCAATCGACATCGGCAACTCGCTTGAAGTTTGAAATCAGTCCCCGGACGGCGGCGGATAGCTCACGCTCAACACTTCCAGTTCTTCGGGCCCGAGCGGCGTTTGCAGCGTGATCAGATCACCTTCGCGCGCCTTGGTGAGCGCGCGCGCCACGGGCGAAACCCAGCTGATCTTGCCCTTGAGGGGATCGAGTTCGTCGATGCCGACAATGGTCACGGTATGCTCTTCGCCTGCCGCGTTGCTGTAACTTACAGTCGCCCCAAAGAAAATCTGGTCATTGCCAAAGTGAACGCTGGGATCGACCACAGCGGCCGAATCCATGCGCTTGGTCAGAAAGCGGATGCGTCCGTCGATCTGGCGCAGGCGGCGCTTGCCATAGATGTAGTCGCCGTTTTCGGAGCGGTCGCCATTTGAGGCGGCCCAGTGCACGACCTTGACGATTTCGGGCCGCTCGACATCGATCAGGTGCAGCAGCTCGTCCTTGATGCGCTGGTAGCCGGCCGGGGTGATGTAATTTTTCGCGCCGGCAGGAATCGCCTGCGCGAGGGCGGTGGCTTCCTCGTCGTCATCGTTGTCCGACTCTTTGACAAATGCTTTATTCATGCCTTCATTGTAACGGCGCGCAGGCGTCCTGTCCGGGCGATACCGTTGTGACTTCGATACGCACGGGCGCGTATCATTTCCCCTGATCGCGAACCACGCCGATGATAGGCCCCAGCGGTGCCCCGGCGTCAGCCCGATTCAGTGTCCGTGAATACATGCTGGAAATCGAGCCATCAAAATACAGGGCATTCTTGCAATGCAGCGTATCGCGGAAGTAGGCGGCCAGCTCGTAGAACGTGACCGGGTGGTTGCTGATCACAAACATCACCTTGCCGTCCGCCACGCCAACGCCATTGCGCACATAGCGCGAAATAGACTCTGGATTGAATGCAGGGTGGATTTCGCCGTCAATAACCAGCATCGGCCCGGACTGCGTTGCCAGGCGCACATTTTTCACCCCGCGCGCATAAGCAGCCGTGGTCATCACTTGCGCGCCTTTCGCATCCAGCAGGAATACCCCGTTGGGCTTGAGGAAGAAATTGCCTTTGCCGTCGTCCTGATTGAGCGGCGCCATTTGTTTTCCGTCCTGCACGAGCAAGCCCACGGGCGTGAAGTCCGCGTGGTACATGCCGGCATTGAACGCAATCTCCAGCTGCTGGCCGCGCCCCTGCAGCCATGCGTCCAGGCGCGCAAAACCCTTGAATGGCGCGCCAGCCTCGTCATTGAGAAACAGTTGTAATTGCTGCTGCGCCGGATCGACTGTAACGACGGTAAAGCGTGGATCGGCAGCGCGGCCAGCCATGGGCAGCGCCAGCAGGAGCAAAAAGGAAAGGAACAGTTTTTTCATCCCGCCAGTGTACCTTGTCGAGTGCGCGCAACAGCGCTGCCGAGCGGCACGTTTTTCCCGTATGATTCAAAACATCGTCCCCTTGCCGACATCCGATGAGCACTGCGCCCTCCTCTTTCGCCGACGTTCCCCAGGCCATTGTCAGCAACACGCCGGGACTGGTGTACCAGTTCATCATGTACGCGGACGGCAGCGTCGACTTTCCCTACCTGAGCGAAGGCTGCTCTGCCCTGCTGGGCTTGACGGCGCGTGAACTGCAGCGCCACCCGCACCGCTTCCTCGAACTGATCATGCCGGACGACCGCAAAGGCTATCTCGATTCCATGCGCGCCTCCGCCGCCGCGCTGAGCAGCTGGAACTGGGAAGGCCGCATCTGGAGCGAGGAATACAACGACCAGAAATGGATCAACCTGCGCTCGACCCCGCGCGCCCTGCCCGAACCACCGGGCACGGTGTACTGGGAAGGGATCATGTCGAATATCACCGCGAGCAAACTCGAGCAGCTGGAAACGATCCGCTCGCGCGCCCGCCTGGCCGAACTGACGGCCCACATCGAACAAGTCAAGGAACAGGAACGCACCCGCATCGCGCGTGAGATTCACGACGATCTGGGCGGCAACCTGACTGCCATCAAGATGGCCCTGATGATGCTGACCAAGCGCTTGCCGCCAGACCAGCCCCAGCTGCGCGAACGGGCCGACTATGTTGACGCGCTGGTCGACCGCACCATTGAGGCCATTCACCGCATCTCGCTCGACCTGCGTCCGTCCATGCTGGACCTGGGCTTGGTTGCAGCACTGGAGTGGCAGAGCCGCGAATTTGAAAAGCAGAACGGCATCAGCTGCACCTTCCTTTCCAGCGAAAAGGAAATCGAACTCAGTCTGGATCACGCGACTGCGCTGTTCCGTATCTTCCAGGAAGCGCTGACGAATATCGCCAAGCACGCGCACGCGAGCGCGGTGCAGGTGGGATTGACCCGCTCGGGCCAGCACGTGACGCTGACGATTGAAGACAATGGCGTTGGCATCATTCAAAGCGACCGCACCAAGCCGCAATCATTTGGGCTGCGCGGCATGAACGAACGCGCGCGGGCCTTGGGCGGGACCATGGTGCTGTCCGACGGTGCCCACGGCGGCACACGGGTCACCATCAAAATTAGGCTGGCGGCACCAAGAGGGACGATAATGGATGCCGTAACCGAACCGAGCAAGCAGCACCAATGAGCGAAAAAGCAACCATCCGAGTATTCATCGCCGACGACCACGCGATCGTGCGCGAGGGCTTGAAACAGATCCTGGCCGAATCGCGCGACATCATCGTCGCCGGCGAGGCGGAAAACGGGCTCGATGCGATCAAGTTGTTCCCGAAGTCCAAGTGCCACGTGATGCTGCTCGATATTTCGATGCCTGACCGCAGCGGTATTGACGTGCTCAAGCAAGTGAAGAAGGAACATCCGGAGATTGCTGTCTTGATGTTGTCCATGCATCGTGAAGACCAATATGCCATCCGCTCGCTCAAAGCAGGCGCATCCGGCTACCTGACTAAGCAGAGCGCACCGCGCGAACTGGTGACCGCGATCCGCCAGGTGGCCACCGGACAAAAATATGTGAGCGCAGCATTGGCGCAGGAACTGGCCAGCGCCCTGGGCGACGACCGCGAAAAGCCGCTGCACGACAGCCTGTCCGACCGCGAATACCAGACCCTCACCATGATCGCCTCCGGCAAGACCGTGAGCGCTATTGCCGAAGAGTTATCACTCTCGGTAAAGACAATCAGCGAGTACCGCGCCCGCTTGCTGGTGAAGATGAAACTGAAAAACAGTGCCGAAT
The DNA here is from genome assembly GCF_900129765.1 of Massilia sp. CF038. GTDB lineage: Bacteria > Pseudomonadota > Gammaproteobacteria > Burkholderiales > Burkholderiaceae_D > Telluria_A. The sequence goes on along the minus strand of NZ_FQWU01000001.1, from coordinate 611,611 downwards.
TGACTCACTACGCCATCAAGAACCAGTTGATTGAATGACCACAAGGCGCAGCATGTTAGTTAATGCTTAAAGGTAAGTCTTTTTTAATGCTTTTATTCAATGAATGCTGCGCTGAATGTTGGCTTATGATGGTGGCACTAGCGTAATTTGAACAAGGTTATCGGTCCCCATGTCCACCACCAAAGCGCCCGGTTCGCCGCCGGAAAATCCGGCAGAGATCGCACGCGAGGCATTCAAGCGCCTGGCCGTCCAGCGGATCGCACCGACGCCGCAAAACTACACCATCATCTACAACCAGATCGCTGGCATCGAGGAGCCTGTGCCTGCGCCGGTCGCTGCCGAGCCGGCCGAAGCGTCCGCTCCGGTCGATGATGGCGCCACAACCTTGCTCGCCGACTTCGCCGCCAAGCTCATCGAACAACCGGGCGAACTGGCCGAATATGGCCGCCGCTTCCAGCGCGCCGCCAAGGCTGCCGACTGGGAAGGCTACGCCCGCAATCTCAACCAGTTCGTCGAGAAGCATTTCCGCAAGACGAACACGATTGAACTGGCGGCGCCAGCCGAAGCGCCCGACACCAAGCAACTGCGTGAAATGCTGGCGCGCAGCCTGAACTTTGCGGTGGCCTCCCTGCTCGAAGGTTCACCGGAACTGGTGGCCGAGGCCGAGGCGCTTGGCTCCGAACTCAAAGTCATCCAGGACGAAGCGTCGCTGGCCGATGTGTCGGCACGTCTCAAACAATTGTGCTACCGGATTGAAATCAAAACGGGCGACCTGGCAGAGCAACAGGAGCTGCTGATGCGCCTGTTCAAGCTCCTGCTTGAAAACGTCTCGGAACTGCTCGATGAAGACAGCTGGCTGCGCGGCCAGGTCGACGTTGTGCAAGAACTGATCTCCGGCCCGATCGATCCGCGCGCGCTGGAAGAAGCCACGCGCAGCCTGAAGGAAGTGATCTACAAGCAGGGCCAGCTCAAGCACAGCCTGTCGGACGTGAAGGTCACGGTCAAGAACATGATGATGACCTTCATCGACCGGCTCGGTTCGGTGGCTACCTCCACGGGCGACTACCACGAGAAGATTGGCGGCCTGTCCGAGCGCATTGGTCACGCCAAGGACATTACCGAGCTCAACGAAATTATGGATGAATTGCTGCGCGAAACGCGCAACATTCAGACTGAAGCCTTGCAGTCGCGCGACCGCATGATCCTGGCGCGCCAGGAAGTGCAGGAAGCCGAACAGCGCATTCACGCGCTGGAAGCGAAGCTGCAGCACATGAGCGAACTGGTGCGCGAAGACCAGTTGACGGGCAGCCTCAACCGCCGTGGTCTGGACGATGTGTTCGAACGCGAAACCGCGCGCTCGGACCGGCGCGGCACGCCTCTGTGCATCGCCCTGCTTGACCTGGACGACTTCAAGCGCCTGAACGATACGTATGGCCACCAGGCGGGTGACGCGGCACTCAAGCACCTGGTCAAAATCGTCAAGGAAACACTGCGCTCGATGGATGTGATTGCCCGCTACGGCGGCGAGGAATTCCTGATCCTGCTGCCGGAAACCACCGTGGACGCAGCCTCGCAGACGATGACGCGCTTGCAGCGTGAACTGACCAAGCACTTCTTCTTGCATGATAACGAGAAAGTGCTGATCACCTTCTCCGCCGGGGTGGCGCTACGCCAGCCGAACGAGGATCAGGGGGCGCTGGTCAAACGCGCGGACAAGGCGATGTATGAGGCCAAGAAGACGGGCAAAAACCGGGTCGTCGTGGCGAGCTGAGCAGCCCCCACATCGCCCTCTGAGCAGCCCCCACATCGCCCTCGCGCAGGCGGGGGGCCATCCCACGGCTGCGCAGCCAAACGCTTGCCGTCAGCCGGCAGCGCTTATTTAGACAGGCTACTTTCAATGCGCCGGTCCGGAATAAACCAGATCACCGCCACCAGAATATAAACCGCAAACCCCAGCCACGGATGTACAAAAGCCAGCCCCACCCCGGTCGGATAAAACAGCAGCGACAGCACCCCTTTTCTATCTCCGCCAATGGCCTGCGCCAGTGCCTTGTTGCCGCTGCCCGCACCGGTCAGACAGTGCACCAGCAGCCAGTACGCCACCGCGCACATGAACAGCACCACGCCATAGGCCGCCACCGGCATGGTCGCAAAATGGTTTTCCCCCATCCAGCCCGTGACAAAGGGAATTAGCGATAGCCAGAACAGCAAGTGCAGATTAGCCCACAGGACGCCGCCGCTGATGTGATTCACAGCGTGCATCAGGTGGTGGTGGTTATTCCAATAGATCCCGACATAGATGAAGCTGAGCACATAGCTGAGCAGCACCGGCGCCAGTGGCCATAGAGTGTCGAACGTGTCGCCATGCGGCACCTTGAGCTCGAGGACCATGATGGTGATGATGATCGCGATAACGCCATCGCTGAATGCTTCCAATCGGCTTTTGCCCATCATTACCCTCTGTCTTAGTCGATCGCAAGTATAACGTCAATGTGGTCTTCGCCGACAGCCTTGATCACATAACTAAACTTCCCATGTCCAAGAGGCGCCTCTCCGACATAGTCGTCGGGCGTTAGCTGGATTTTTCTGGCGCCCGCAATCAGACTAATATTGGCAAACCGATAGGCTGGCTGAATATTATGATACCCACTTGCCTTTCCTGGCTGAAGATCACCGTAGGCTTGACCATTGACGACGATTTTGTAAAGAGCGGAGTTCGTATTGTTGAGGATGCGAATTTCAGAGTTGGGTAACACGGCGAGGCTTGAAAAATTCCCGAAAGCGAAGACTGTCACCGCCATCGCCAAAGCGAGCAGACAGAACAAAGTAGCCGCCAGGGGCGGCCGGGACAAGAACGCTTCTTCGCCAGCTTTTGGGCCCTTCATCAACTTTGCCTCATCGGACGCAGTGTGCTTACTGACTCGGTGGAGCACGTGTCTTTGACAGCAGTGCCCGCGATGTCAGGTACTTCACATCCTCCAGCAGACAGCCCCTGTTTGTTCACAAAGATCTATTCCTCGATTTATGCCTTTTCATTTAGAACCACGGGTGGCAACGCACGCTGCCCCGTTAAATGAGACTGTTGGTGCAAGCGTAATCGTTTTTTCGCCTTGAACCGTCGGCACGAGCAACGCCACAGTCTTGCCTTGTAATTCGACGAACTTGGATTCGCCATTTAGCCACAAGCGATGCGACGCCGTTTTTTGGAGACTGCGCTCTTTCAGCCCGAGCTGCTCACCGGTCAGGTAACAAGACCCGGCCTTTGAGTAAATGACGACCGCCGCAGCGCTGTGACGATACCAATAATCGACATACACAAAAAACGCCGTCGTTCGAAAGAAGGCCGCCTTCATAGCCACTGAAGGCGTAGCGGCGGTTCCAGACCGCGGGGCCGGGCTGATCACCTTCGACCGAACGCACTTCGATCCGGTATGCGCTTTCCCATGGCAGCGCTGGCTTTTCCTCGTCTTGAGGCGCCACCGTTGCCACAAACTTCGCGTTTTCCGACTTGACCGAGAAAGGCTGCCAGGACGGCGGTTGGTCGGCCCATGCATTGGAACTCAGGACAATTAGGGCGCATGCAAAAAAATATCGGTTCATATTGGTGCGATTCATGGATCGGGCGCTTGGTCGCAGAACCGAAGAGGAAGTAAAAGTAGCATTCTGGCGTTAATTTAAATAAAAGCCAACTGCCTCTGCCCAGCTGCCATTCAACAGCGCACCTGGCCGCTGCGCATGATTCGGTCGCCTACTCCACCAGGGCCTGGGTCTCACTGCTGGCGTCAAATCGGCATTCCAGTGCCGCGGCCGCAGAAAGGCTATTCATCTCGAGCAGTATTCGAACGGCATCAGCCCTGCAAATCGTACATGGGTTAGTGCGGTAAAGCCAATCCAGGATACCTGCGACCGATGTCGACTTATTGTGTTTAGCGAAAGCACGGATACTCATGCCAACGTCGTGGGCTTCTGCTTCATCCGGGGACAGGCTGTTCAGGGCATCCATGATCAGCCGCTCGTCACCAGCCTTGTAATGCTTGGAAAACAATTCGATTGCCGCTGCGTCGTCAACAACGAACGTGCGTTTTGCTAAATAAGTTCGACCGAACTCCCCCACCACGGGATCGTCCGCTTGCGCCAATGCCGTCAGAGCGGCATCGCGTATTCGTGCATCATCGTCCGTAGCCAAAACCCAAAGACGTTCTGGAACAGTCGGGAGCGCCGCACGACGAAAAACCCAGAGCAGCCGGAGGCATGCTTCGATATCTACTTCGATCGTCAACTGTTCAAGCACAATGGCGAGCGACTCATCGCTACACCACCGTCCGAACCGAACGTATATTCCTTTCGACCCTTCACGCCTTTTTGCTGCAGCGAGCACCTGATCAACTGAAAACTGGGCTTGAATCTCTGCACGGGTCCGGTCCTGACGCGCCGCCTTTTCGGCAGCGCCTTCCTGAGCAATTGCAAGGCGCTGGTCGATATCCTGCTGTTCGCGCTGAACATACGCAGCAATCGCAGAATCGGTTGCGGCCAGGCGCGTCAGGTGGCTGAATGCCAGCTTGTATGCGTCCACATCGTCAGTGAGCTCGTCAAGTGAACAGGAATGCGCTTGGTTCATTGAGCAGAACCCGCCCATATCGGCGCGCTATCTCGCTCAGCGCAGCAACCCCGTCAATCGACACGACTGCATGACAGCCGAATACTGGGGAGCCCAAGCCTTCGCCTTTGAAGTCTTGTGCCCACACAAACGAACGTAAAGCCACCCCAGCCTCATGATCTCCGTCCTGTGCCATCAAACACGCTAACTCACACAACTGCTCCGCACTACTGTCCTCTGACATGTTGCCCAATTCGGTGATGATCCGCCGGCGCAAAAATTCGAATTCCGACGCACTCTTGAACATTCGGTAAAGCCACTGTGCCCTGTGACCCTCACATTGCGCGTCATACGCTTGTTCTTCAAGGCATGCCTTAAGGACGAGTTCTTCAACGCCCTCCAGTCCATGGTCCATGACGTGCATCAGAGCTGAACCGCGGCCTTGCCGTAGCGCTATACGAAACGCATCAGGAGTCAGTTTTGGCATGCCAGAGTTCATAAGGGGCTTCTATTCCAGAAAGCACGTATGCCTCGGTTCAGCCTGGGCAAGGCAAGACAGGCTGGCGGTCAAGCACCAGAATACGTGCAAGCGTAAGGTCTTCAAAATGGCTCGATCCGTAGAAATTGGCGCCTCCGGCGCGAAGTGCGCCGGATTGCACCGCGTGTGCCTCTGCTATGATGCAAACAGGGCGAATCGCCTGAAATCTTCCACGAGATAACATAGCAGAATTGCCCGACCCCATGCAGACAAAAAAACCGGACGCCGCCCGACTTGACAAAATCGTGGCCGACGCACGCCGCGCCGCCGACACGCGTGAACAAGGCTACCGTGAGCGCTCGCTCAAAATGTACCCCTGGATTTGCGGGCGCTGCATGCGCGAGTTCACGCATGCCAATGTCTCGCAACTCACCGTGCATCATCGCGACCACAACCATAACAACAATCCGCCCGACGGCAGCAACTGGGAGTTGCTATGCCTGTATTGCCACGATAACGAGCATTCTCGTTACTTGGAAGCAGACCGTGGCCAGGGGCTGCAATCGGCACCGGTGCAAGCCGCAACCCATAATCCGTTCGCCGCGCTGGCTGGCCTGATCAAAAAGAAGGACGGCGCCTAACAGGGCATTAATCTTCGTCGTCGCTGCACGGATAATGAGAAATCGTGATGCCGACTCCCGCACTGGATGCCAGCTGCATCAACGTGGGCGACAGGTAAGAAGATTGCGTCATTTTTCCCTCTGGAGTGGTAACGCCAAAATCGAACACGACGCCTTCAACGCCTGAATACATAGCCAGCTTCACCAGCGCAGCATGATTCGCATGCAGGAATGCCTGTGCATCTTCTGCCTGCAAGTCGAACTCCTCGAATTCAGCATCACTGACAATCACGGTCGCGCCGGCATCGTCATGCAGCTTCGTACCAAACCGTAGCTCGCCTTTGGTCCACACGCGATCAACGGGCAAAGTGATCTCTGTCAGCATCGCATGCACATCCAGGTCCACACCCCACACCCGCATTACACAACTCATTGCATCTCCTGATCAATCGTCCGCAGCGACGGATCATAGCAGTCGGCAGCGCGTGGAAGTTGCATGGCAAAAATAAGTGCAGCCTTCCCTTCAGCGCTTTGCCATTTACGCCGTTATGAAATCGAATGCGGCAATCCCCGCAGCCGCAGCTTGCTGCGCTGCGAAAAATGCACGCCCGGATGGGCGTGGCTGCCGCATGGGCAGGCAAATGCACGCGATGTGCTTTTGTCTAGGCTTCGGCCCTGTGCGAGGGCGATGGAGGCCTTTTTTGGGCTGCGGCAGCGCTCGGCCCCAACTATTTAAACGAAGAACAGAGGGGCAATTACCCCTCTATTCTCGGTAATGAAAGCTGAAGATCGGTCGTCAAGGACCGCGTTTTCGGCATGCCGAAATGGCTACTCCGCCCATTTCGCCTGATTTTGTGCGCTCATTTTTTCCGACGTGCCTCCGTTACCAGAAACAACCACGGTTTGATTGTCTCGGAACGCAAGAGGCAGACCAAGGTCAGCAAGGGCAAGGTAGCCCACCCGGTAATACCCCGTCAGGAGATTTAAAATGGCCGCATCGATCAACACCAACATCGCTTCCCTCAATTCCCAGCGCAATCTGAACCAGTCGCAAGGCGCCTTGTCGACTTCCCTGCAACGCCTCTCGTCCGGCCTGCGCATCAACAGCGCGAAAGACGACGCCGCAGGACTGGCAATTTCGGAGCGTTTCACGTCGCAGATCCGCGGTCTGAACCAGGCATCACGCAACGCCAACGACGGTATCTCGCTGGCCCAGACCGCAGAAGGCGGCCTGCAGACGTCCGGCGACCTGTTGCAGCGTGTCCGCGAGCTGGCCGTACAAGCTGCCAACGGCACCAATTCCGCATCCGACCGCGCTTCGCTGCAAAACGAAGTTGCCCAGCTCAAACAGGAACTGAGCCGCGTTGCCAATACCACCCAGTTCAACGGCCAGAATGTGCTCGACGGCACGCTGGCAGCAGCCCAGTTCCAGGTCGGCGCAAATGCCAACCAGACCATCACCATCAGCATTGCCAGCGCCAAGGGCTCTGACATCGGCAGCAACAACCTGCAATCGCAGGCAGCACTTGCAGACACCACCTCGAGTGGCGTCGCCACGGGCGCAGGAACCGGCTTTGCCGTCAACCGCGTGGTGGCCCAGGTCATTACGGTGGCTGGCAACGGCACCAGCGCCACCGCCACCATCGGCAACGGTGATTCCGCCCTGAAGGTCGCCACGGCCATCAACGCTACCTCGTCCACCACAGGCGTGACCGCCCAGGGCGCTACCGAGGCAACCTTGTCGGGCCTGGCTGCTGCCGGCACCATCACCTTCGAATTGAAGGGTTCCAACGGCACCCCGGTCGCCATCGGCGCCACGGTGTCCAGCGTGACTGACTTGTCGGCGATCACCACCGCGATCAATGCGCAGTCCGCCAACACCGGCATCTTCGCCATCGGCAGCGGCGCCAGCATCACCTTGCGCAATGAGCAAGGTGAAGACATCCAGATCGCCAACTTCAACAATACCGCCGGCGCCACCGGCACCATCGACCTGACCGGACGTGACGCTTTCTCCTCGCTGAGCACCACGCCAGCAGTGGGTGCGGCAGCCACCCTGGTCCCGGCCGGCAATGACAGCTCGACCGTCGGGGGCCAGGTCAAGTTCGGCAGCAGCAGCGGCTACACCGTCAGCACCAGCGTGGCCGGCAGCCTGTTCGCCGCCACCACGCCAAACGCATCGCAACTGTCGGCCGTGTCGACGATTGACGTCAGCACCACCGAAGGCGCCAACAACGCCCTGGCCGTTGTCGACGCTGCGCTGACCACCATTAATAACAGCCGCGCCTCGCTCGGTGCTTTGCAGAATCGCTTCGCTGCCACCATCAACAACCTGAACACGACCTCGGAAAACCTGTCAGCTGCGCGCAGCCGTATCCAGGACACCGACTTTGCGACGGAAACGGCGAATCTGACGCGCGGCCAGATCCTGCAGCAGGCTGGCACTGCCATGCTGGCCCAGGCCAACCAGTTGCCAAACGGCGTGCTGGCCCTGCTGCGCGGCTAAAAAGCCGGCGGCGCCTTGCCGGTGGCGTCATTATTTTCTTGTTTTTAAACCAAGAACAGAGGGGTATATACCCCTCTATTCTCATTCAAGAAGCAGAAAAAAGCGTCGTCTAGAGCTGCCCGCCAGGCAGTTTTAGCGATGCTTTTTTGTCATTTGATGTCAGAAAGGCAGTGTCAAGCTTCGCGCTGAAGCTCCGTAACCAGATTCAACTACGGTTTGATTGTCTCGGAACGCAAGAGGCAGACCAAGGTGAACAAGGGGCAAAGCAGCCCACCCAGCAAGACCCGCAGTACCCAAGGAGAATTCATCATGGCCGCATCGATCAACACCAACATCGCTTCCCTCAATTCCCAGCGCAATCTGAACCAGTCGCAAGGCGCCTTGTCGACTTCCCTGCAACGCCTCTCGTCCGGCCTGCGCATCAACAGCGCGAAAGACGACGCCGCAGGACTGGCAATTTCGGAGCGTTTCACGTCGCAGATCCGCGGTCTGAACCAGGCATCACGCAACGCCAACGACGGTATCTCGCTGGCCCAGACCGCAGAAGGCGGCCTGCAGACGTCCGGCGACCTGTTGCAGCGTGTCCGCGAGCTGGCCGTACAAGCTGCCAACGGCACCAATTCCGCATCCGACCGCGCTTCGCTGCAAAACGAAGTTGCCCAGCTCAAACAGGAACTGAGCCGCGTTGCCAATACCACCCAGTTCAACGGCCAGAATGTGCTCGACGGCACGCTGGCAGCAGCCCAGTTCCAGGTCGGCGCAAATGCCAACCAGACCATCACCATCAGCATTGCCAGCGCCAAGGGCTCTGACATCGGCAGCAACAACCTGCAATCGCAGGCAGCACTTGCAGACACCACCTCGAGTGGCGTCGCCACGGGCGCAGGAACCGGCTTTGCCGTCAACCGCGTGGTGGCCCAGGTCATTACGGTGGCTGGCAACGGCACCAGCGCCACCGCCACCATCGGCAACGGTGATTCCGCCCTGAAGGTCGCCACGGCCATCAACGCTACCTCGTCCACCACAGGCGTGACCGCCCAGGGCGCTACCGAGGCAACCTTGTCGGGCCTGGCTGCTGCCGGCACCATCACCTTCGAATTGAAGGGTTCCAACGGCACCCCGGTCGCCATCGGCGCCACGGTGTCCAGCGTGACTGACTTGTCGGCGATCACCACCGCGATCAATGCGCAGTCCGCCAACACCGGCATCTTCGCCATCGGCAGCGGCGCCAGCATCACCTTGCGCAATGAGCAAGGTGAAGACATCCAGATCGCCAACTTCAACAATACCGCCGGCGCCACCGGCACCATCGACCTGACCGGACGTGACGCTTTCTCCTCGCTGAGCACCACGCCAGCGGTGGGTGCGGCAGCCACCCTGGTCCCGGCCGGCAATGACAGCTCGACCGTCGGAGGCCAGGTCAAGTTCGGCAGCAGCAGCGGCTACACCGTCAGCACCAGCGTGGCCGGCAGCCTGTTCGCCGCCACCACGCCAAACGCATCGCAACTGTCGGCCGTGTCGACGATTGACGTCAGCACCACCGAAGGCGCCAACAACGCCCTGGCCGTTGTCGACGCTGCGCTGACCACCATTAATAACAGCCGCGCCTCGCTCGGTGCTTTGCAGAATCGCTTCGCTGCCACCATCAACAACCTGAACACGACCTCGGAAAACCTGTCAGCTGCGCGCAGCCGTATCCAGGACACCGACTTTGCTGCGGAAACGGCCAACCTGACCCGCGGCCAGATCCTGCAGCAAGCCGGGACCGCCATGTTGGCCCAGGCCAACCAGTTGCCAAACGGCGTGCTGGCCCTGCTGCGTCAGTAAAAACGCTGGCGGACTGACAACTACTAGCCGCTCTGGCAAGGTTTCAGCCCGCCGTTATTGACTTCCTGCCAAGGCAATTTTTTGAAAATAAAAATTATTTTGGGCTAAAGAAAACAAAAACGCCGTCGTCAGACGGCGTTTGATCTTTGGAGATGAGGGGTTTTTTCACGTTTTATTCTTGATTCTCACCATCAACTTTTGTGCATGTCCTCCGTTACCAGATTCAACTGCGGTGTGATTGTTTCAGAACACAGAGACAGACCAAAGTGAACAAGGACAAGTCGTCCACCCAAGTAGTAAATATGTTAGGAGAATCAAAATGGCTGCAAGCATCAATACCAACGTCGCATCGCTCAATTCCCAGCGCAACCTGAATTCGTCGCAAGGCGCTTTGGCAACTTCCCTGCAGCGCCTGTCGTCCGGCCTGCGTATCAACAGCGCAAAAGATGACGCCGCAGGTCTGGCAATTTCCGAGCGTTTCACGTCGCAGATCAAAGGTTTGAACCAGGCAGTTCGTAACGCCAGTGATGGTATCTCCCTGGCGCAAACGGCTGAAGGTGGCTTGCAGACCGCAGGCGACTTGCTGCAACGTGTACGTGAACTGTCGGTACAATCGGCAAACGGCACCAACTCGTCGTCGGACCGCGCTGCACTGAACAACGAAGTATCGCAACTGAAACAAGAACTGAGCCGCGTTGCTAACACGACCCAGTTCAACGGCCAGAACGTGCTCGACGGCAGCCTGTCGGCAGCCCAGTTCCAGGTCGGCGCCAATGCCAACCAGACCATCACGGTCGGTGTTGCCAGCGCCAAGGGTTCGGACATCGGTAACAACACGCTGCAAAGCGTTACCGGCAACGCCACCAGCGGCGCAGCCACCACCGCCGCGGCCGCTTTTGCCAACAACCGTGTTACCACCCAAGTCCTGACCATCTCCGGTAACGGCACCAGCGCCACGGCGAACGTTACTGCCGGTGACTCGGCCAAGAAGATCGCAGCAGCGGTCAACGCCACCTCGTCGACCACGGGTGTGACCGCCCAGGGCGCGACCGAAGCGACCCTGAGCGCACTGGGCGCTGCCGGCACCGTGACGTTCAACCTCAAGGGTTCGAACTCGAGCGCCGTCAGCATTGGTGCGACCATTGCTTCGACCTCCGACCTGTCGGCCCTGACCACCGCGATCAATGCCCAAACGGCAGCGACCGGTATCACGGCAGTAGGCAGCGGCGCCAGCATCACGCTGCGCAACGAAGAAGGCGAAGATATCAAGATCGCCGACTTTGCCAACACGGCTGGTGCAACCGGAACCATCACGCTGACCGGTGCCGATGCGTTCTCGACCGCTTCAACCTCGCCAGCGAACGGCGCTGCTGTTGTCATTGGCGCGGCTGCCGCCACCTCCAGTTCGACGGTTGGCGGTCAGATCAAGTTCGGTTCGGCCAGTGGCTACACCGCCTCGACCAGCGCTGGTACTGATCTGTTCGCTGCAGCTGCCACGCCACAGGCATCGGCACTGTCGTCGGTCTCGAACATCGACATCAGCACCACCGAAGGCGCCAACAACGCGCTGGCCGTGGTCGATGCCGCTCTGACCGCGATCAACAACAGCCGTGCGTCGCTCGGTGCGATCCAGAACCGTTTCGCTTCGACCATCAGCAACCTGCAAACGACCTCGGAAAACCTGTCGGCAGCTCGTAGCCGCATCCAGGACACCGACTTCGCTTCGGAAACGGCCAACCTGACCCGCGGCCAGATCCTGCAACAAGCTGGTACCGCGATGCTGGCCCAGGCCAACTCGCTGCCAAACGGCGTGCTGGCTCTGCTGCGCGGCTAATCGATTCCTGATTAGGTGTAGTATCGAAACCCTGGCTGGAGCCTTCCAGCCAGGGTTTTTTCGTTTCTTTTCATCCATCATTTCTCGAAGTACGGGGTAAAACGGGCTCTCAAGTCGGCTTCGAAACTGCCGTTAACAGCACATACTGTTGCTTTCTACTGGAGAAAAACGTGGGCATCTCATCACTTGGCATTGGCTCCGGCCTGATCGACGTCGAGGGCATCATCTCGAAGTTGATGGCCGTCGAAGCAGCGCCGCTTGCCAGCTTTGACAAGAAAGTCGCAGCATTCAATGCCAAGCTGACCGCGCTGGGCTCGATCACGGGTGCCGTCAGCGGCTTCCAGGGCTCCCTGTCGAGCCTGACGTCCATTTCCAGCTTCCTGTCCAATACCGCGGTGTCGACCAATACCGACGTGATGGTGGGCGCCGCCACCAGCAAAGCCGTGGCCGGTACTTACAAGGTCGACGTGACCCAGATTGCCTCCGCTCAAACGTTGTCGTCCGCAGGGCGCACCAGTACCACCGCAGCCATCGGCGCCGGCTCCAGCACCACCATTTCCTTCCAGCTCGGCACCACCACCGGCGGCAGCTTTGGCGTTGCCGGCAGTAATTTGGGCGCAGGCGTGGCCAGCGGCGGGATTGCCAACGGCTCCCTGTCGATCAACGGCACTGCGATTGCCACCGATTCCGCCACCCGCAGCGCCAAGGCCCTGGCCGAGGCCATCAATGCCAAAAGCGCCACCACCGGCGTGACTGCCAGCGCCCAGCCGACCAGCACCAGCGCCACCCTGTTTGCCGGCTTTGGCAATGTGAGCGCCACCAACGGCACCTATGCGCTGTCGGCCGGCGGCGTGGAACTTGGTTCCGGCGACGTGACGGCAGCCTCGATTGACGCTGCCCTGTCCGGCTCGACCCCGACCACCACCGCCCTGGCTGCCGCCGGCATTACCTTTACCGGCACCGCGGCCGCAGGCGACCTGAAATTTACCGCTGCCGATGGTTCCAACATCGTCATTGCCGAAGCCGTGACCGGCACCGTCACCGGCGGCATTGGCAAGCCCGCCCTCACCGCCAACGGCGGCTCCAGCCTGACGGCCACCAGCAACATTCGCCTGCTGTCGGCAACGGCCGCCCCGATCACCGTCGCCGGCAGCAATGCCGCCAGCGCAGGCTTGACCGCCGGCACTGGCGGCAGTTATATGGGCGCCACATTTACCCAGAACGCCAGCCAGATCAGCGGCACCGTCGTCATCGACAGCAGCAACAATTCGCTGCAGGGCATTCGCGACGCCATCAACAAGGCCAACGTGGGCGTGACCGCCACGATCGTCTCGGACGGCAGTGCCACCCCGAACCACCTGGTGCTGACCTCGACCAAGACGGGCGAAGCGTCGAGCATGAAGATCAGCGTCAGCGGCACCAATGGCGGCGTGGCCGAAGCCGACATTGCTGCCCTGCTCAGCCACGACCCGGGCGGCACCCAGAGCCTGACCCAGAGCGCGGCCGCGCAAAGCACCAAGCTGAACGTGAATGGCATTGCCATCACCAGCGAAACAACCAATGTGCCTGACGCCATCGAGGGCATCACCCTGACCATTGGCACCGTCGGCAAGGCCAACCTGGTGGTGTCGCAGGATACTGCCTCGGTCAAATCCGGCGTAGCGGCGTTCGTCAAGGCCTACAACGACCTGAATAAATCGATCAAGGACGTCACCAGCTACAACGCCGAGACCAAAAAAGGCGGCGCGCTTCTGGGCGACTCCACCGTGCAGACCCTGCAGACCCAGTTGCGCAAGCAACTGACGCAAGGCATCACGGGCTTGACGGGCGACTTCAAGTCGCTCTCGCAAGTGGGCATCAGCTTCCAGAAAGATGGCACGCTGGCGCTGGACAATGCCAAGCTCGACAAGGCAATCAAGACCAATTTCAAGGATGTGGCAGGCGTGTTTGCGGCCGTCGGCAAAGCGTCCGACAGCCTGGTGCAGTTCCAGAGTTCGACCGCGGCCACCAAGCCGGGCGAATACGGCATCAACATTACCGCGCTGGCCAGCCAGGGCAAGATCGTGGCTGACAGCGTGCCGCCGGCAACGACCACCATTGCCGCCAACACCACCTGGAGCGTGACGCTCAACGAAACCGACCCTGTTACGGCCAACCGCACCGCCAGCTTTACCCTGGCCGCCGGTACCTACACGCCGGCCCAGCTGGCCACGCTGTTCCAGTCGGCCATTAATGGCGCAGGCAGCTTTGCCGGCAACGAACTGGCCGTCAACGCCAGCATTGGCGACGATGGCAAGCTGCAGGTCGTGTCGGCCAAATACGGTTCGATCTCGAACATCAAGCTCAGTTCCAGCTCGGGCACCAGCTTTGCCGATATCTTTGGCAGCGCCACCCCGACCAAGGGTGTGGACGTGGCCGGCACCATTGGCGGCCAGGCTGCCGCCGGTTCGGGCCAGATTCTGACCGGTTCCGGTTCCGACGCCTCGGGCCTGAAAGTGGAAATCACCGGCGGCGCCCTGGGCGCACGCGGCACCGTCGGCTTCTCGCAAGGCTATGCTTACCAGCTGACCAATCTGACCAATGGCTTCCTCGGCGCCAAAGGCCTGATTGCCGGCCGCACCGATGGCATTGCCGCCAGCGTGAAGGCGATCACCAAGCAGAAGGAAGACTTCGGCTTGCGCCTGGGCGACATTGAAAAACGTTACCGCGCACAATACACAGCACTGGACGTCTCGATCTCGAGCATGAGCCAGACCTCATCTTTCCTGACCCAGCAGCTGGCGGCCCTGTCGGCGCAAACGAAATAAACAAGGAGCACCTCACTATGTTCGGATCCAAGCAATTCGGCGTCAACGCCTACGCCAAAGTGGGCGTCGAGACCGGGGTCAGTTCGGCCAGTCCGCACCAGTTGATCGTGATGCTGTTCGACGGCGCCATGAAGGCGCTGGGCGCGGCCATCGTCAACATGAAAGCCAACAATATTGCCGCCAAGGGCGAAGCGATTTCCAAGGCCATCCTGATCATCGACAGCGGCCTGCGCGCCTCGCTCGATAAAAACGCTGGCGGCAGCATCGCCGAAAGCCTGGATTCGCTCTACGAATACATGGGAACGCGCCTGCTGGAAGCGAACCTGAAAAACGATGTCACCATTCTGGAAGAAGTGCAGCGCCTGTTGGGCGACCTGCGCAGCGCCTGGAATGCGATTGGTACCTCGCCGGCCGTGCAGCCGGCCCAGGCTGCGCGCGGCGCGGCAGTTTCCTCCCCTCTTACTTACGCGAGCGCTTGAATGATGACTAGTCAGGAAGTGGTAACGGTATACGAAGCGATGGTGGGCATTACCGAACAAATGGTGCAGGCCGCCGAAAGCAGCGACTGGGATCGCCTGGTCGAGCTCGAGCAAGCGTGCGCCGCGTACACCCGGCAACTGAAGGCAAGTGAACCGACGCTGGCGCTGGCTGGCGACAACCGCGAACGCAAAGTGCGCGCGATTCGTCAAATGCTCGACGATGACCGCCGCATTCGCGACCTCACCATGCCGTGGATGGCCCAGTTGTCTGCCCTCATCAGCAACAGCGGCAACCAGCGCCGCGTCTCGCACGCCTACGGCGGTTAAGGTCGCCTGATGTTGCCCCGGTCCGACATCAGCGTCACGCCGGTCGGACGGCTCGACGGTGCGGCGCGCCTGGCGCCGGTAGCCGATCCGCGCCAGGAAGCCTTTGCCCGCTCCCTCTCCAGCATGGTCGGCACCCAATTACAGGGTGCCATTCTTGCGCGCCTGAAAGATGGCAGTTTCCTGGTCAAGGTGGGCGACACAGCTGCCCGCATGCAGCTGCCGCCTGGCGCTGAAGCGGGCAAAAGCGTCCCCATGACGCTGCTGACCCTGACGCCGCGCCCCACTTTTCAAGTTGAAGTACAAGGCCAGCCGGGCCAGATGGCCCAGTTCGAAGCCGAAGCCCCGCCTGCCGGCGCGGCCGCCCCCTATCTCGATGGCGCCGATGAAGGCGCACTCGCGGCCCGCACCCAGGGCGGCGCAGGGCTTGCCCAGACCCGCGCCGTGGCCCCGTCCAGCGCCGAGCTGGCTGCAGCCGCCCCGCAAGTGCCTGGCGCTGCCGCTGCCCCCGTCACCCTGAGCGAAACCGCGCGCGTGCTGTCGAACGTGCTGAGCCTGGCCATGGCGCAGTCGCAAGGCGACACCATCGTGGCCAAAACCGCGCTCAGCACCCATGCAGGCGCCCCGCCCGCCCAGCTGGCTGCGGCCCTGCAGGATGCGGTCGGCAAAAGCGGCCTGTTCTATGAATCGCATGTAGCGGAATGGTCCAACGGGCAACGTTCGCTGGCCGACCTGGGCCAGGAGCCGCAAATGCAGCGCCCGGGCGCCGCCACCGATCCGGCCTCGGCCCAGCTCATCAATCTGCAGTTGCAAACCCAGGAGCACGCCCGTGTCGCATGGCAAGGCCAGGTCTGGCCAGGGCAGGACATGCACTGGGAAATCCAGCGTGACGAATCCGAAGGCGGCAATAAACACGGTGGCGAGGAAGCGCCCGAGCCGGGCTGGCACAGCGCACTCAAGCTACGCTTTCCCATGCTGGGCGAAATCGGCGCGCGCCTCGTGTTGCGCGGCGACCAGCTCCAGCTGCAGCTTGACGCGGCGGGCGACGCCGGCCCCTTGCTGCGCACCCACGCGGCGCGCCTGGAAGCGGCCATGCAGGCCGCCGGCACGCCGCTGTCCTCATTGACCATTGGCACGCCCCGCAGCGCGGCGGACAGCCATGAGTAACCCCGCGCCACCGGGCCGGCGTCAGTCGGCCGTGGCCCTGGCCTACCGCAGCGGCGAAGCCGCGCCCAAGGTGGTGGCCAAGGGCAAGGGTCTGGTTGCCGATCAAATTATTGAACGCGCCAAAGAGGCTGGCGTGTTCGTGCACGAGTCCAAGGAACTGGTCGCCATGCTCATGGATGTGGACCTGGACCAGCAGATCCCGCCCGCCCTGTACCGGGCCATTGCGGAACTGCTGGCCTGGCTATATCATATTGAAGCAGCGCAACGTTCAGGGCAAGCGCTGCCAGCCCCGCCGGACTCGGCCCTGCTAATTGCCCCCTAAGACAACGGCATTCAATGCAAGCGAGCGATGCGAGTATGGACAACTGGCATGACTACCGGGTTGAGTCGCGTCGCGAAATCGTTGTCCTCCTGCGTCAGATCCAAGCCAAAAAACAATTGATCCGCATGCTGGTCAAAGGCGAAGCCGATGTCTGCGTGACCACCCTGCTCGATGTCGACGCCGACAACGGCACCATCGTGCTGGACCGCTCGCCCGACCCTGCGCAAAACCGGCGCGCTCTCACCGCCCCCAAGCTGGGCTACGAGACCACGCTCGACAAGATTCGCATCCTGTTCAATACCGAAGGTCTGGAAGAAGTGGACTTTGAAGGCGGCCCGGCTTTCCTGGCTGCCCTGCCCGAATCGCTGATTCGCCTGCAGCGGCGCGAGTATTACCGCATGGCCACCCCGGTCAGCAACCCCGTCAAGGTCAGCATTCCCTTGCCGCTTGAGCAAGGTGGCGGCAGCGCCAGCTTCCCGATTGCGGACATTAGCGTGGGGGGCATTTCGATTCTTGATAACAAGCTGCAGCTTGGTAACACGATTGGTGTGGAATACCCGAATTGCCGGCTCGATTTGCCGGACGTGGGCGTGGTGACCTGCACTCTGCAGATCCGCAACTCGATCGACCTGACCCTGCTCAACAGCAAGACCAACCGCCGCCTCGGTTG
Source organism: Massilia sp. CF038 (assembly GCF_900129765.1). Lineage (GTDB taxonomy): Bacteria > Pseudomonadota > Gammaproteobacteria > Burkholderiales > Burkholderiaceae_D > Telluria_A. The sequence goes on along the minus strand of NZ_FQWU01000001.1, from coordinate 593,980 downwards.
CCAGTTTGCCAGCATGTCGCGCGCCGGCTTGTCCAGCGTGCAACGTTACATCACCCATCTTGAGCGCGAGCGCAATGCCCGCGCTGCCGGCCTGGGCTGACAGCGCCGCCTTACACCTGCATGTTCATGATTTCGTGATACGCCGACACCATCTTGTTGCGTACTTGCACGGTCGCCTGGAAGCCAATACTGGCTTTTTGCATTGATACCATCACGTCCGACAGGCTGACCCGGTCGTCCCCCATCGTAAACGCCTTGCCCAGCTCGCCGGCCTTGTTCTGCGCGTCGCTTACTTCGGCAATACTGTTCTTCAAGGCATCGGCAAAGTCCACCTTGGCCGCGCCTTTTTCCGGCGCCACCGCACCCGGCGCCAGGGTGGGGCCGGTCGGCTTGGCTGCCGCCGCCTTCAGCTGCGCCATCATCGCTTCGATCCGGCCGCTGTCGATCGCTCCTACGTTCATCTGCATTCTCCCGTTGCTGGCGGGTACAATCTGTACACACCTTGAGTCAGGCTCCCAGAATACCAGCGCGCACGCCACAATTTCGTTGAAGCAAGGGGCAAAAGGCGTCGCTATTCAGGGGATTGCACTGTTGTGCCCGCACCCATAATGGCGTCTTGAGCCCTGCGTCCGTCCGTGTTGTTTGGCAGATGCAGGAAGAATGACTCGTTGGGCGCATCGCCTCCGGAAGACCAATCATGGCAGCAGCTACCGCTGAAGACCTCGTCGACATCAACGCCAGGCCCTCGTTCCTGGAAACCCAGTTCGGCAAGAATATCGTGCTGGGCGTGGGCATTGCCGTGGTGCTGGCCATCATGGCCGGGGTCTTCATGTGGAGCCAGAAACCGGAATACCGTGTTCTGTTTGCCAACGTCAGCGACCAGGATGGCGGTGCCATCACGGCCCAGCTGGACCAGATGGCCATACCCTACAAATTCTCCGAAGGCGGCGGCGCCATCATGGTTGCAGCCGACCGCGTGCACGACGCGCGCCTGAAGCTGGCGGCCCAGGGCTTGCCCAAGGGCGGCAACGTCGGCTTCGAACTGATGGAAAACCAGAAGCTGGGCGTGTCCCAGTTCCACGAACAGGTCAATTACCAGCGCTCGCTTGAAGGCGAGCTGGCGCGCTCGATCCAGTCCCTCGCCGCCGTTGGTACGGCACGTGTGCACCTGGCCTTGCCCAAGCCTTCGGTGTTCGTGCGCGAACAGCAAAAACCCACCGCCTCTGTCCTGCTGAACCTGCAAACCGGTCGTACCCTGGACCAGGGCCAGGTCAGCGCCATCGTGCACCTGGTCGCTTCCAGCGTGCCGGAACTGCCAGCCTCGAACGTGACGGTGGTGGACCAGAACGGCAATCTACTGTCGGATACCAGCAAGCAAGGCGGACCGAAACAGCTCGATCCGAATCAGCTCAAGTATGTGGCTCAGATCCAGGAAGGCATCATCCGCCAGGTGGAATCGCTAATCACGCCGCTGGTCGGTCGTGGCAATGTGCGCGCCGAGGCGTCGGCCGACATTGATTTTGCCCAGGTCGACACCGCTGCCGAACAGTACAAGCCAAATTCGCCACCGGAACCGTCGTCCATCCGCAGCCAGACCACCTCGGAAGCAGGCAGCCCGCCGGCACCGGCCGCTGGCGTGCCGGGCGCCTTGTCGAACCAGCCGCCTGGCGCCGCCACCGCACCGATCGCCGGCGGCACGCCTGTGGCTGGCGCCCCAGCCGGGGGCGGCAACATGCGCAAGGATGCCACCACCAATTACGAAGTCGACAAGACCATTCGCTACGAGCAAAAACCGATGGGCGGCATCAAGCGCCTGACCGTGGGCGTGCTGGTCAACTACCGCCGCATCGTTGACGAAAAGACTGGCAAGGTCACGGTAAAAGCGTTGACCGCGGCCGAAGTGGCGCAGATTGAAGAACTGGTGCGTGAAGCCATGGGCTACTCGAAAGACCGCGGCGACACCATGACCGTCAAGAACGCGCCCTTCGATGGCGTCGACAAGCCGGCCGCGCCACCCGAAACGCTGCCATGGTGGAAAGATGCCGAAATTCAGCGCATGCTGTGGACGGCAGCGCGCGGCCTGTTCTTCTTTGCGATTCTGGCTTTCCTGTTCTTCCGCGTGCTGCGCCCGATGCTGCGCCCGGTCATGCGCAAGCTCGACGAAATTACCGAAGTGCCGCCCCTGCCGGCGCCGCCTGAAGCGGCCGCAGGCGAAGGTGCAGATGGCGAGCCGCGCACCGCCTTGCAGGAACTGGAATCGACCCAGAACCAGGGCTACCGCGAGAACTTGCAGATGGCCAAGGCACTGGCGAAGGATGACCCGCGGGTCGTGGCAAACGTGGTTAAGGCATGGGTAGGCGCAAATGAATGATAACGGTATCCAAAAAGCAGCGATCCTGATGCTGGCGCTGGGCGAAGCAGAGGCGGCGGAAGTGATGCGCTTCCTGGGTCCGCGCGAGGTGTTGAAACTGGGCGCAGCGATGGCCACCATGAAGGCGGTCCAGCACGAGCAGGTGGTATCGGTGCTCGAAGCGTTCCGCCACCAGACCGAAATGAACTCGACCGTGGGTCTGGATTCGGACGAATACATCCGCCAGGTGCTGACCAAGGCGCTGGGCGACGACAAGGCATCGGTGCTGCTGTCGCGCATTCTGGGTGGAAAGGACGCCTCGGGCATCGAAAGCTTGAAGTGGATGGATGCATCCTCGGTTTCCGAGCTGATCCGCAACGAACACCCGCAGATCATTGCCACCATTCTGGTTCACCTGGAACGCGACCAGGCCTGCGAGATTCTGGCCAACTTTACTGACCGCCTGCGCAACGACGTGGTGCTGCGCATCGCCACCCTGGACGGGGTGCAGCCAGCCGCGCTGCGCGAACTGAACGATGTGCTGACCAAGCTTTTGTCGGGCAATGAAAACATCAAGAAATCGTCGCTGGGCGGCGTGCGCGCCGCTGCCGAGATTTTGAACTTCATGAGTGGCGAGCAAGAAGGTTCGGTGATGGACAACATCAAGAACTACGACAACGACATGGCCCAAAAGATCATGGACGAAATGTTCGTGTTCGACAATGTGATCGATATCGACGATCGTGGCATCCAGTTGCTGCTGCGCGAAGTACAATCGGAAATGCTGATCATTGCGCTGAAAGGCGCCTCGCAGGACTTGCGCGAAAAGATCTTCAAGAACATGTCGCAGCGCGCGGCCGAAATGATGCGCGAAGACCTCGATTCCAAGGGCCCGGTACGCCTGTCCGAAGTCGAAGCGCAGCAAAAGCAGATTTTGCAGATCGTGCGCCGCCTCTCGGACGAAGGCCAGATCGTGCTAGGCGGAAAAGGAGAAGATTCGTTTGTCTGATACCCCAAAAGAATTGCAGTCCGCATACCAGCGCTGGGAGATGAACTCGTTTGGCGACGAGCGCCCGAGCGCGGTCGTCCAGCGCCCGCCCGAGCCGGTGCTGCCGTCCGAAGACGAACTCAACGCCATTCGCGACGAAGCGCGCCTGATCGGCTACGACGAAGGCCACGCGGCCGGGTACGCCGACGGTCTGGCCATTGGCCGCACCGAAGCCGCCAAAGAACTTGAACACCTGCAAACCATCGCCGTCACCTTTGGCAACGCCCTGTCCGGCGCTGACGAAAACATTGCCAACGAAGTGCTGGAGCTGGCGTTGCAACTGGCCAAAGGCATGCTGCGCGCTGCACTGGAAGTCAAACCCGAACTGATCATTCCCCTGGTGCGCGAAGCTGTCGGCTACCTGCCGGTACTGCAGCAGCCCGCCATTTTGCTGCTCAATCCTGCCGACGCAACCATCGTGCGCGAAAGCATCGGCGAAGAATTAAGCAAGGGCGGCTGGCGCGTCTCGGAAGACGCCCAGATCGAGCGTGGCGGCTGCCGCATCGAAACTGCCAGCAACCAGATTGATGCCCAGGCTTCCTCGCGCTGGCAGCGCCTGGCCGCTGCCCTGGGCAAGAACAACGTGGAATGGCTGGCCTGACATGGGCGCCCCCGACCGCCACACCACGCGTTGGACCTCGTATCTGCGCGACTGCACCGCACTGACCAGCTTTGTCGAACCGATGCAAGTGTCGGGCCGGGTCACCCGCGTGGCCGGCCTGGTCATGGAATGCGTCGGCCTGCGCCTTGCGGTCGGCAGCGCCTGCACCATCCCCATGCCCAATGGCGCCCGGGTCGAAGCCGAAGTCGTCGGCTTCGACGGCGACCGCCTGTTCCTGATGCCGCAATCGGACGTGGAAGGCATTGTGCCTGGCACCCGTGTATTCCCCGTGGAAGCGCAAGTGCCGCGCCCCGGCTCCGTGATGCACCCGCGCCGCCGCCCCAGCGACCGCGCCCGCCATTTGCCGGTTGGCTTTGGCCTGCTGGGACGCGTGCTGGACGGCGCTGGCCGCCCGCTCGACGGCCTGGGCCCGCTGGACACCGACGACAGCGCCCCCATCAACGTGCGCCCCGCCAACCCGCTGGACCGCGCACCGATTGTGGAAACACTGGACGTGGGCATTCGCGCCATCAACGCCATGCTGACCGTGGGCCGCGGCCAGCGCCTGGGCCTGTTCGCAGGTTCCGGCGTCGGTAAATCGGTGCTGCTGGGCATGATGGCGCGCTACACCACGGCCGACGTGATTGTGGTCGGCCTGATCGGCGAACGGGGCCGCGAGGTCAAGGAATTCATCGAACAAATTCTGGGGCCGGAAGGCCTGGCGCGCTCGGTCGTGGTGGCAGCCCCGGCCGACACCCCGCCCCTGATGCGTCTGCAGGGCGCCGCCTACACCACCACCATTGCCGAACACTTCCGCGACCAGGGCAAGAATGTCCTGATGATCATGGATTCGCTGACACGTTATGCCATGGCGCAGCGCGAAATTGCGCTGGCCATTGGCGAACCGCCCGCCACCAAGGGCTATCCGCCGTCGGTATTTGCCAAATTGCCAATTCTAGTAGAACGGGCCGGCAACGGCCTGGAAGGCGGCGGCTCGATTACCGCCTTCTATACCGTGCTGACCGAGGGCGACGACCAGCAGGATCCGATTGCCGACTCGGCGCGCGCGATTCTGGACGGGCACATCGTGCTGAACCGGCGCCTGGCCGAAGCGGGCCACTACCCGGCCATCGACATCGAACAATCGATTTCGCGCGCCATGCATTCAATTACCAGCACGGCCCACCAGCATGCGGCCCGGCGCCTGAAACAGTTGTATTCCCGCTACGAACGCTCGCGCGACCTGATCAGCGTGGGCGCCTACGCCCCGGGCAGCGACCCGGTGCTGGATGAAGCAATTGCCAAACATGAAAGAATTGAGCAATTCCTGCGCCAGGAAATTACCGACAAAGTGCCCATGCTCGAGAGTTTGGGGCAATTGACCTCCTTATTCTCCTGATTGGAAGCAACTGGCCAGTCCTATAATGAATCATGGCCAAACAATCCGCCCTGGACACCTTGATCGAGCTGGCGCAGCGCGAAACCGACGACGCTGCCAAGCGGCTGGGCGCCGCCCTGAAGGCGGTCGACGAGAGTGAACAGAAGCTGGCCATGCTGCTGGGTTACCGCGAAGACTACGCATTGCGTCTGGACGCGGCCCAGGTGGCGGGCATCACCCCGATGGCGTACCGCAACTTTGTCGCCTTCATGGACAAGCTTGACATTGCCATCAACGGCCAGCGCGACGTCATCAAGCATGCGCAGTACAAGGCCGGTGTAGAGAAAGCGACGTGGCAGGCAAGCGAGCGCAAGCGCCTGTCCTACCGCACGCTCAACGAGCGCGCCGCCGCCGAAGCGCTGCACAAGGAAAACAAGCGCGACCAGAAGCAGATGGACGAACACGCCGCCCGCCAGGCTTATTACAAACGCTGAACCACGATTGACCGCGACCATGCAAACTCCGAACCTTCCGATCCAGATCAACGCCAATCCGGCCCCGGCCAAGAATGGCCCGCGCCCCAACCAGAACAGCGGCGGCGATGCCCAGTTCAGCGCGGCCCTGTCGCGCGAAGTAAGCCAGCGCCAGCAAGGCGCCGCACCGCAAACCGCACCGACCAAACCCAACGGCCCCGCCAAGCCGGCCCAGGCCCAACAGGCAGACAAGCCGGCAGCGGCCAAACCGGCCGAAGCGGACAGTACGACACCCAGCAGCGCCGGCCCGAAAGACGCAGCAGCTGAAAGCGTCGAGTCGCAGCCCGAGGTAGCGGCCGACGGCAACAGTGCGCTCGACATGGCCGCGCTGATGGCCAGCCTGAATCTGCCTGGCGCCGCCACGCCGGCGCCTGTCGCCGCGACCGTGTTGCCCGGCGCCAGCGCCGCCTCGGCCGTGGAAACCAACCCGGCCCTGACCGGCGCTGCCGTGCTGGCACCGGGCGCGGGCGCGGGCAAGAACATGATGGCCAAGCTTGACGGCAGTGCGCTCGACGGCGTCAAGCCGCAAGTGAGCGACGAAGGCAACCCGCTCGGTCAGCCGGTTGAGCGTCTGGTGTCCGACGCAAAACCAGTTGCAGCCAAAATCGAAGCAGCCACTGGTCAGCCCAAGGGCCTGGCCGACGCTGCCCAATTCTCGGCGATTCTGCGCAACCGCGAAGCAGCGCCCGAGGCGGCCGGCATCAAGGATCTGGCCGTCACCGGCCCTGCGGCTGCACCGGTCCAGCAAGCCTCGCTGGCCCTGGCGCAAGCTGCTATAGGCGTGGCCACCGACAAGATCGCCGCCCGCGTGGGCAGCGACGGCTGGGACCAGCAAGTCGGGCAAAAGGTCATCTGGATGGTCGCAGGCAAGGAACAAAGCGCCTCACTGACGCTGAACCCGCCCGACATGGGCCCAATGCAAGTGGTGCTGAGCGTGAACAATGACCAGGCCACGGTCACCTTCTCCGCCGCCCAGCCGGAGGTCCGTCAAGCCCTGGAAGATGCCCTGCCCAAGCTGCGTGAAATGATGAGCGAAAGCGGCATCGCGCTGGGCAACGCCAGCGTCAACGATGGCGCAGCGCAGCAACAAGCCCAGGCCGATGCCCGTGAGGCAGGCCGCAGCGGTGGCCGCAATGGCGGCACCGGTGGGGTGAGCAGCAGCGGCGAAACCACGGTGGCCCCGGCACCACGCCGTGGCGGCGGTCAGCAGGGTCTGGTTGACACCTTTGCCTGAGCGCTTTTTGCCTCCGGCCAAGCCGGGTCCATGCATGTTTGAAATGAATGTGTTCCCCAAGCCACGAGTTGGCTGGGGTTCTTCCCTCTTTTCAACACATCCAATCGCCCCGAAATTCCCGATAATGACATAATGATGTGCACGTTCCACCTATTGCCGTACTGAGGAAACTTGAAAGCGAAACCATCCATGAAGGCTGACCCGAAGGCAACGCCAGAAGCGGCACCGGCAAAATCGAAGAAAATGCTGATCATCATCCTGGCAGTGGTGATGCTCGCCGTTGGCGGTGGCGCAGCCTGGTTCTTTACCAAGGGCAGTGGCGACAAGAAAGAACACAAGGCAGAGGTGAAGCCAGCGGCCAAGCCCGAGTTTGTTGTGATCGAACCGTTCACGGTCAATCTGGCCCCCGAAGAAGGCTTGCAGGACCAATATCTGCAGATTCAATTTACGCTGCAGGTGGCCGGGCCGGAACAGGCCGAGCTGGTCAAGACCAACATGGCGCGCGTGCGCAGCCGCGTCTTGCTGCTGCTGTCGGCCAAGAAGTCGTCCGAACTGAACACCACCGAAGGCAAGGGCGCGCTGTCCAAAGAAATTATTACGGCCATCAACCAACCGTTTGCCGAAAAAGGGCAACCGCAGGAAGTGACCGACGTGTTGTTTACCAATTTCATTATCCAGTGACCTGTCATGGCCGATAATTTTCTATCCCAGGAAGAAGTTGATGCCCTGCTCAAGGGCGTCAACGGCGATCAGGACGACGCCGCCGCGCCTGAGGATACGTCGGGCGTACGCACCTACAACCTGGCCACCCAGGAACGGATCGTGCGCGGCCGCATGCCGACGCTGGAAATCATCAACGAACGTTTTGCGCGCCTGCTGCGCGTGGGCCTGTTTAACTTTATCCGGCGCAGTGCCGAAGTCTCGGTCGGCTCGGTGCGCGTTTCCAAGTACAGCGAATTCATCCGCAACCTGGTGGTGCCGACCAACCTGAATCTGGTGCACATGAAGCCGCTGCGCGGCACCGCCCTGATGGTGTTTGATCCGGGCCTGGTGTTCCTGCTGGTGGATAACCTGTTTGGTGGCGACGGGCGCTTCCATACCCGCGTCGAAGGGCGCGACTTTACCCAGACCGAGCAGCGCATCATTTTGCGCATTCTGGACATCGTGTTTGAGGCCTACACCAAGTCGTGGGAGCCGGTGTACCCGGTGGAGTTCGAGTACATCCGTTCCGAAATGAACACCCAGTTTGCCAACATCGCCACCCCGAATGAAGTGGTGGTGTCGTCCACGTTTACGGTGGAGCTGGGCGCGGTATCGGGCCAGATTCACTTCTGCCTGCCGTATTCGATGATCGAGCCGATCCGCGACACGCTTACCTCCAGCCTGCAAGGCGAGGCACTGGAAGTGGACAAACGCTGGATCCGCCTGATGACGCAGCAGATCCAGATTGCCGAAGTCGAGCTGGTTGCCACCCTGGGAACGGGCCGCGCCACCTTCGACGAAATCCTGAACATGAAAGTCGGCGACGTGATTCCCCTCGCCGTACCCGAGCAGATCCAGGCCACGGTGGATGGCGTGCCGGTCATGGATTGCACATATGGCGTACTGAACGGCCAATATGCGCTAAAAGTGGAAAAATTACTCGCGAATGCGGAAGTTAAATAAGGGAGTGCATGATGTCCGATAATCAAGAAGACACGAGCATGGACGACGACTGGGGCGCCGCCATTGCCGAGCAGGCCAAGGCGGAAGCCGACGCGCTGCAAAGCCAGGCCGCCAGTGCCGCCGTGTTCAAGGATTTTTCCAACAAGGGCAGCAAGCCCGACACGCCCAACGATATCGACTTCATCCTCGACATCCCGGTCCAGCTGACGGTTGAACTGGGCCGCACCAAGATCGCCATCAAGAACCTGCTGCAACTGGCGCAAGGCTCCGTGGTGGAACTGGACGGCATGGCCGGCGAACCGATGGACGTGCTGGTCAACGGCTGCCTGATCGCCCAGGGCGAAGTGGTGGTGGTGAACGATAAATTCGGTATTCGCCTGACGGACATCATTACCCCGTCCGAACGGATTCGAAAACTCAACAAATGACCCGGGGCCGCCTGCGCGCAATCTTGCTGGGCGCCCTGCTCGCCAGCGCCCAGGCGGGCGCAGTTGAGCCTGCTGTTCCATCCAGTACCGTACCGCCCGCACCTGCTGCACCATCTGCTGTCGCGTCCGTACCTGCCACGACGACCGCGCCTGCTGCCACGAACGCCACTCTCCCTGCCCGCCCTGCCCTGCAAACCGCGCCCGCGCTGCCACAGCCTGCGCAGCCGCCTGTGGCCACCTCGGCCGGCAACCTGGTCCAGACCATCACTGGCCTGCTACTGGTGCTGGGCGCGCTGGCCTTGTTTGCCTGGGGCATGAAACGCTTCGGTCCCAAGGCCCAGGCTGGCGCTGGTGGCTTGCGCATCGTTGGCGGCCTGAACCTGGGCGGACGTGAACGCATCGTGCTGGTGGAAGTGGGCGACCAATGGATCGTCGTCGGCGCTTCGCCTGGCCGCGTCAATGCCCTGGCTACGATGCCGCGCCAGGAAACCGTGCCCGCGCCACTGTCGGGCGACACGCAAGTGCCAGCCAGCAGCTTTGCCGCCTGGCTCAAACAAACGATAGACCAACGCAATGCAAAATAAGTTCTTCATGAGCGCGCGCGCGGGCCGCCTGGCACTGGTGGCCGGGGCCTTGCTGCTGCCAGTGCTGGCGGGCGCCGCCGACGGCATCCCGGCTTTCACCAGCCAGCCTGCACCAGGCGGCGGCACTGCCTACTCGCTGCCGGTCCAGACCCTGCTCTTGATGACGTCGCTGAGCTTCCTGCCGGCGGCGCTGCTCATGATGACCAGTTTTACCCGCATCATCATCGTGCTGTCGCTGCTGCGCCAGGCGCTGGGTGCGCAATCGTCGCCGCCCAACCAGGTGCTGGTGGGACTGGCGCTGTTCCTCACACTGTTCGTGATGGGACCGGTGTTTGACAAGATTTACGTGGACGCTTACCAGCCGCTGCAGGAAAACAAGATTCAGATGGGCGAAGCGATGGACCGCGGGGTCAAGCCGCTCAAGGACTTCATGACGCGCCAGACGCGCCAGGCCGACCTGGCCCTGTTCGTCAAGATTTCGCGCTCGCCTGCCCTGCAAGGGCCGGACGATATTCCACTGCGGGTGCTCATTCCCGCCTTTATCACCAGCGAATTGAAGACCGCGTTCCAGATCGGTTTTGCCATCTTCATTCCCTTCCTGATCATCGACATGGTAGTGGCCAGTGTGCTCATGTCCATGGGGATGATGATGATGTCGCCCGCCGTGATTTCGCTGCCCTTCAAGCTGATGCTGTTTGTGCTGGTGGACGGCTGGCAGCTGATTCTGGGCTCGCTGTCGCAAAGTTTCTATTAGGGGCGCTGAATGACTCCGGAAACCGTTATGACAATCGGCCGCAATGCCATGGAGGTCACTCTCATGGTATCGGCGCCGCTGTTGCTGGTGGCCCTGATTGTGGGCCTGATCGTCTCGATCTTCCAGGCCGCCACCCAGATTAACGAAGCAACCCTCTCCTTTATCCCGAAACTGGTTGGCATCTTCGTCGCCCTGGTCGTCGCCGGCCCCTGGATGCTGGCGGTGATGCTTGACTACATGCGCCAGGTGTTCACCGGCATTCCAGGCCTGATCGGCTAAGGCCCTGCGGCCCGCGTCATGCTGACACTAACCAGTATCGAAATGAATACCTGGATCGCGGCCCTGTTGTGGCCGCTGACCCGGATTCTCGGCATGATCGCCGCCGCCCCTCTTTACGGCAACAACAGCGTGCCCATGAGCAGCAAGATCATCCTCGGCGTGTTGCTGGCGCTGATCATTGCGCCGGCAATTCCCGCACTACCGGCGGCGGACCCCATGTCGCTGGCAGGCTTGTTGATTCTGATTCAGGAACTGTTGATTGGCGCAGCCATCGGCTTTTCGGTGCGCATCGTGTTTGCTGCCGTCGAAATGGCGGGCGAGGTCGCCAGCCTGACCATGGGCCTGGGTTTCGCCAGTGTGTTCGATCCGCAAACGCGGGGCCGCTCGTCGGCGGTGAGCCAGTTTCTGGCGCTGGTGGCGACCATGGCGTTTCTCTCCGTGAACGGACACCTGGTGCTGCTGGAGGTGCTGGCTGAAAGCTTCATTACGCTGCCGGTGTCTGCAACGCCGGTATCGGCCGCCGCCCCTTACGAACTGGTGAAATGGGCTGCCGTGATTTTCAATGTCGGCTTGCAGCTGTGCTTGCCGATCGTAGCCGCACTGCTGATCACCAACGTCGCGCTGGGGATTCTGACGCGCGCGGCGCCGCAACTGAACATCTTCGGCATTGGGTTCCCAATTTCGCTGGGAGTGGGCATTCTGGTAATCAGCATGGCACTACCCTACCTGAGTGTGCCTTTGCAGAACTTGTTCAATCAGGGCATTGAAGCGGCGCGCAAGGTGCCGCGCAGTGCTGGCGAGCGCAGTGCGCCGACGGCCCCCACGCCAGTGCCAGCGCCGCCAGGCTGAACCGCCTACTAGCGCACATCGACTATACATCCCTCAAATCCAACGCGGGGGACGCCTCGCGCCCAATTTCACGATGCCGCCGGATGAAAGTCTGGCCCGGGTGGATATTTCCTTCTTATAAGCAACTGTTTGAAGCAGCGCAATAATATTCCTTTCCGCACCCGTATCCTCAAGTCACGCGCTCAACAAAGGGGAAATGATGTCTCGGACTCGGAAATTGGTATGCACAGGCATCATCCGCACGACGATCGTCCTACTTTTGGCTGCTTTAGCAATCCCATCGGTCGCCAATGACACTAAAAGTTCGACGGGGAAGAGCGGGGGAATGATTGGATGGAGCTATTACACGGGCGACTTGTTGGAGCCAACCGGATATGTCGATGACCCAGGCGTAGCATGTAGTCAAACCGCTCAGAATCATTGGAGTGTTGGGCTGCTTTCGATGACACCCGTGAACTCGCAGAGCCCAAAGTACCACTGCATTTACCAGAACCCGATCGGTGGAAGGATTTTGGACTATGGACATACGTATCTAGCATGCGCCTATCCATATGAGCCGCGGTGGCCCGGTGTGTGCGTAAAAAAACCAGAGGTTTCGCGACCGATTTCATGTCGTTCTACAGATCCGGCCTATGTTAAGGCAAACCCCGTCGTCATTTCGAGCGGAGCGAAAGTTCAGAGTGAGACGGATTTGCAAAGTGGCCTTAAGGGCGCTCTTACTGTCTGGCGAACATATCGATCGCTGCGTGACACCGGGTTAGCCCAATCGGCAGGATCTGGCTGGTCCTTTTCCTTTGACCGCGCATTTTCCGTCAACGTAAAGGATAGCGTTGCGGCGCCTACTGAAGTAAAAATCGTCCGTGGCGACGGTAGCTATTCTGAATTCTCCAATCGACAGGACCACAAGAACTATGTTTCGAAATACGAACGACGCGAGACTCTGCAGAGTCTGAACGCAGATTTTTCAGATTGGGCTTTCACTACCGCAGACGGCGAAATCGATCGCTTCAAAAGCGTTTCGGGCAACTTCCTATTGGTAAGCACACACAGTAAGGAGGGGACCGCAGTTTATCTCGAATATGACAGCAACAATCGCGTGATCTCAATCACCGACGACTTCGGCCGCGCCTTTAGCGTTCAATGGAATGGCGACGTTGTGGCATCGATTCATAGCGGAGAAGAAGGGGTGAGCTACCAGTACGACAGATTGCAGAACAGAGACGGCACCGAGTTTTCCGGATCATCCCGACTTATCAAAGTCACTTTTCTCGACCGCGATGGCATAACTGTCGGAACGCGACGCTATCACTACGAGCACGATGGTCAACGTCATCTCTTGACGGGAGTGACAGATGAAAACGGGGTACGGTTCGCGACCTACGCATACAACGACGCGGGACAAGCCATTCTTTCTGAACACGCAGGCGGCGCAAACCGCTACACTTTCGCTTATCCCGCCGAGGGGAAGCGGATCGTTACAGACCCGCTGAAAACACAGCGCGACTTCGAGATCGTCTACACGGGACGCAATTTTCCTGGGCGGGTAAAAAGCCAAAGTCAGCCCGCAGGTTCCGGATGCGACGCGTCCGTAAGCAAAACGACCTACGATTCACTAGGATCGTTGAACTCGAGTACAGATTTTAGCGAAACGAAGACCTGCTATCTCAACGATGCATCACGAGGTTTGGAGACCAGCCGGGTGGAAGGCGTAACGGCAACGTTTTCCTGCCCGGCCTCGTCGTCGGCTGCCATTCCAATCGGGAGCCGACGCATCAGCACAAAGTGGCATTCTGACTTTAACGTTGCGGTTGCACTCGCAGGACCTGATCAAACCACTACTTACGTTTATAACGGCCAACCTCGGTTCGACGGGGCCATTGTACGTTGCGTCGAAAACGATACTTTACTACCTAACGGAAAACCCATAGCAGTCGTATGTGAAAAGACAGTTCAGCCAACAAATGACAGCAGCGGCGTTAAAGGTTTCGGTGCCAAACCGATATTACAGCCTCGAACTTGGCGTTATTTCTATAACCAGCACGGGCAAGTGACGCGCACGTCGGAACCTACAGACGATTCCGCAGATCAGTTTTCGACCGAGTATGAATACTATGCAGACTCAACATCAACCCATTCAAAGGGTGATCTCGCTTCGGTTAAAGATAGTTCGGGTCAAGTCAGTGAGTTCCACGAATACGCGAAGAGCGGAGTTCCAACACGCATTCTTCAGTCGAATGGACTCACCCAGACACTGAACTATGCTCCCCGCGGGAAACTCATCAAGTCTATCTTGACCGACGGTAACGGCCGCGCTGAAACGATAACTTACCAGTACGATACGGCGGGCCAGATTCTGAAGATGACCGCCCCCAACGGAACTACAACCGAGTTCAAGTACGACCCTGCCCATCGGTTATTAGGTTTTGTCGACTCAGCAGGAAACGAGCAACGCCTGACGCTCGATCAAATCGGTAACGTAACTAAGTCTGAAGTATTCAATGCGGCTGGCGAACGTGTATTTGAGGTCACTAATTCTTACGACGCTCTTGGGCGACTTCAGAGTGCGAATCGCGGTGCGCAGACAACTGATGCAAGCTACGAATATGACAAAAGCGGAAATTTGAAGCGGCTAAGTGACTTGCTCGGTAGACGTACTTTAATGAATTACGACAAATTTAATCGCCTTTCGTCTGAACTTCTACCGAGTGCTGCTCCGGGGACACCGCCACCGGAATTCGAGTATCGCTACGATCTCAAAGACTCGCTCTTAAGCGTTACTGACCCCCGCAAGCTCAAGACGGAATACGAAGTCGATGGGCACGGACAGCGAATCGAACTGAGCAGTCCCGACAGCGGAACCACGAAGTATTTTTACGATAGCGCCGGTGCGCTGATGAGTACTCGGGATGCTCGGGGGGCAACGGTGCTGCAAGAGTATGATGGAGCGGGACGACTCATACATTTCGGTGGCGCCCGTTTTAGATATGGTACGAACGGTACCGGCGAATCCGGCCAAGTCGTGACAATGAGCGACGAGTCCGGGAGCACTACATATTCCTACGACACGTTTGGTCGTATGAGCAAAAAAAACCAAACGGTTGCCATTGGAAAAGCAAAACATGAACTCTCGCTCGCGTACGAGTATGGCGATCGTGGCACGAGCAAAGGGCTTTTGAGGTCGATAACGTACCCTAGCGGGAATCGCATTGAAATTAGTTACGACATCGCGGGCCGACCGGCGGAAATGACTTTGCATGGGAATAACGGAGTAGCTACCACACTGCTCTCGGAACTTAGCTATACACCGTTCGCAGCCGCCTATAAGTGGAAGTGGGGAAACAGTAACGCAGATGAACCGAATTGGTATGAAAAAACTTTTGATCCATTAGGACGAATAAAGAGCTATCCACTTGGACATCACGCGCATCAAGGTGTCATGCGCCAACTCCAGTACGACGGTGCTGACCGGATTATCTCGTACACCCACACTGGGATCGCTAACGCGAACCGCCTTGACCAACAATTTACTTACGACGGATCCGACCGCCTCACTAAAGTTGAAGGCGGATCCATGAGCCAACGATTCGAGTACGACCTAAACGGAAACCGAACGAGGGCAGGATTTGGAGGAACAACTTTCGACAATTTTTTTAGTACTAGCGCCAACCGGCTTAACTCGACAACTGGCCCTAGCCCATCAAAGAAAAATGTTTATGACAACGCAGGCCATCTTATCAGCGACGGAATCTTTGATTACGAGTACAACGTTTTGGGGCGGCTTCGCACCGCAAGAAAGGGAACGAGCACAACAAATTACCTGCACAACGGGCAAGGTGAACGCGTTGCGAAAATTGAGGACAGTGGCTATACGACATACTATTTCTACGACAATGATGGCCAAATGCTGGGCGAATATGACAGTAGTGGTGCGCCAATTCAGGAAACGGTATACCTAGCCGGAGCTCCGATAGCTATCGTCAAGCCGAGTGAGAAAACTCTTCACAAGGCAACGCTACAGACAAATGAAATTTCCTACGTTTACGTGGATCATCTCCGCACACCAAGAGCTATCGCTAGGTTCAGCGACAACCGAATGGTATGGCGTTGGATAGATGCAGACCCTTTCGGAATTCAAAATCCAGACGAAAGACCGGAGGGACTTGCGCGGTTTGAATACAACGGACGTTTTCCCGGCCAGTGGTTTGACAAAGAGACTAATAATCACTACAACTACTATCGCGACTATGATCCGCAATCGGGACGATATATCCAAAGCGATCCGATTGGACTGAAAGGTGGCATCAACACCTATGGTTACGTCGGCGGCAATCCAATCAGTCGAGTAGATCCATCTGGCCAATTCTTCATGGCCATCCCACTCATCTATTGGGCAGGTGCTGCTGGCGTTGCGACTATCGGGAGTGTTTGGTGGGGCATCACCCATCAGCCGATCGCCAATTCAGGCAACGCGGATGCAGCCGCAGCAATGCCTGCTACTAGTAGACCCTCACGCCCCAGCGACATGACTAGAATGGAGGAAAGACACTTCGACCGCAATTGTGCTAACTCGGATGACCCATGCCGCGCTATCAAGAAAGCAGTTATGACCGCAATTGCAGGGGCCCGCGAGAAAATGGAGAACATGTACAACGACAACACGCTTTTCACAAACGCTTACTCAACGCCAAACCCCGATGTGACGGGAACCAATACAACATGGACGGGTCACAGTGATGACCTAAACGGTCGAACAAGTAACATTTGGGCCATGATAACGTTAGGAAGAAAAATGGGATGTGACATGTCTGCCGAGACGGTCGCTGCGCTGACTGTTCATACACCTGGCGCTCCTAGAGGATAGTATGAAATACACAATAGATTTTTCGATTTTTGATGCACCTACCCACGCATATGGCAATGTTACTGGCGACTTGGAATTTGCTGACTCTCCTGAACTTGGCGCGAAGATAAGGCTGCTTGATAATTTGACCCTGAAAGTCACCTCTGTGTTGAGTGTGGACGGGGTTGAAGGCCAACTTTTGGTCGGGCTTGAAGATGTTGTTTGCTTCTCTCGACATGCGGCAGAACATATGGGAAAACGATTGGAGGATGAAGTCGGGCTATTCTGCGTCGCATACGATGATTTTTAAAAGCAAAGCAACGGCGCAAAGCACACAGACAGGTTGAGGTACCCACTGAGGAGGCACTGGCAGGTGGATACATGAGCCGCTGCTAACTGTTTCCTGTACTCAGAACGCTTGAGGCAGTGCTGGTAGACCAACAGCGGTCGCAGGGATGAAATAGGTGTTGACCGAGTTAACGCAAGGCGGCGTGGTCATATTGATCCACAAAAACCAAGCACTATTCCTGCACGCAAAGATCGCGAATTGACAACCGGCGTAACTGGGATCCCCGTTAGTATGCGCCAAGTCAAAACGCGCAGTTACCGATGCTTAACTAATAAAATTAAACAGCGACAGCCCCGACAAAGTCTTAAACGACTTCTGCGCCGCTTCCAGCGCAAACTGCTGCTGCGTGAACTGGGAAATGGCCGCCACCTGATCCAGGTCCACCAGATCCGACAGCGTTGCTGCGTACTGCAAATTCAAATCGTCACCAGCGCTGTCCAGCGTATCCAGCTCCTTCATGCGCGCGCCAACTGAAGCCCGCACGCTGAGCACATTATCGAGCGAAGACGCCAGATTCTCATGTGCCTTGTTCAAGCCGTTGGTCAGCGAGGCCTGTCCCACCGGACCGCTGCCGGCCGAATTGAGCACGCCAATCAAATTGGTCAGGGTCTGGAAAATCGATTGCTTCTGGCTCGGCGCCACGCTGAATGTATCGCCATTCGCGGGAATTCCCTTGATATCGAATGCCACGCCATCAAAGGCAATCTGCTCGCCGCTCACGTAAGGCACTGGTGCTGGCAAGGTTGGTGGCGGCAAGCCGGTGGTCTGGTCCAGTACCGAATACGTGGTCACAGCCGGCGTTCCTGATACGGCAAAGCTGATCTGATAATTGTGGCCAGTCGCCGCAGCGGCATTCACCACCGAGCCGCTCGAAACAATCCCCGCGCCGGTGTTGGCAGCGCTGGCAGCAGTCACGAACTTGCCATTGCCAGTCACGTTGTTTTCAAAAATCTCGCTGCCGGAATCACTGATGCCAACCTGGCGCGCCGAGCTGATTTGCAGCGTGCGCGAACCCTGGTCGCCGTTGTACTGGGCGCCAGTGGCGGTTTTGGTAAATGGCAGCGTGCTCGATTTAAAGCCCGAGAACAGATAACCGCCCACACCGTCAGCCGTATTGGCCAGCCCGAACAAATCGTCCAGACGCCCTTGCAGTTCGATGGCCAGCGATTTCCGGTCAGTGTCCGACAAGGTGCCGTTACCGGCGTTGACGACCAGCGTTTGCACGTCCTGAATCAGCGAGGTGGTACCAGCCAGGGTCTGCTCTTCCAGCGACAGCGAACCGCGCGCATTCTGGCGGTTCACGCCATATTGCGTGTTGACCGATTGCGACTGCGTCACTTCCAGCGCTCGCGCCGCAGCGATTGGATCGTCGGCGGCGGTCAGCACGCGGCGGTTGGTCGACAGCTGCATCTGCGTCTTGGCGATGTTGCTGTTCAGGGTGCCCAACTGCGTGGTGCCCTGCTCGAAAATCATGTTGGTGCTGATACGCATGATAAAACCTTCCAATAACTTTTAGCGGCCGCCCAGCGTGAGCAGGGTGTCGAACAGGGTACTGGCCACTTGCATCACTTTGCCGGCCGCCTGGTAGGCTTGCTGATAGCGCAGCAGATTGCTCGCTTCTTCATCCAGATTCACGCCGGACACGCTTTGCTGGGCACTGCGCGCTTGGTCCAGCAACTTGCCGCCGGCCGCGCCATTGACTTGCACTTCGCGCGTCTTGTTGCCGACAAAACTGACCATCTCGGCGTACGACGATTGGTAGGTGGCCTTGCCGCCGTCCATGGTATTGGTCGTTTGCAGCAGGCCCAGCAGGCGCGCGTTGCGGTTGTCGCCCACACCATTGGTGTTGGGGCCCACAGTGAACGTATCTGTCGTGGCAGGCGCGCCGGTAAAGCTGAGGTTCACGCCGCCAAAGTTGTAAGTTGCGCCCGCGGTAAACGGAATTGGTGTGGTGCCAGCGGGATACACGGTACTGGCGCCATTGTTCGTCACCGTAACGGCCTGCCCTGCCGGGAAGCCCGACAAGCCGCCAGGCGACGTGTAGGTCAGCGTCACGGGTGCGGCCAAGGCGTTGCCTGGCGCCAGGTAAGCCGCGTCGACACTGCCCTCGCTCAGCTTGGCGCTACCCTTGTTGGTGATGGGCGTGGCCGTCACGATCGGGGAGGCAGCTGCAATCTTGGAACGGTCATTCAGCGCGACGCCGAATTGGCCAGCACCATTGATGGTCGGGCGCACCAGGAAATTGTCGTTGGTGGTGGACACGCCATTGATGGCGAAGTCGACGCCGTCGATGGTTTGCGGCACCGTCTGCGGATACGGGTTGATGATGGTCTGCTGATTGTCCGACTGGCGCGTCACGGTATAGTTCGTGCCGTTGAAATTAATCTTGTAGTCGCTGGTGGTCAGCTTGCTCACGTCGGAAATAGTAGCGGTAACCACGGCCGTCGACGACAGCGCATTGTCGCGGCTCGGCGCTACCACAGGCGCGCCTTCCTTGAAGAAATCAACACCCATGCTGCCATTCAAATCCTGGCCCAGCTTGTGTTGATCATTAAAGGTGGCGGCAATCGAAACGGCAACGCGGCCCAGCGAATTTTGCGCACGGTCCAGCGACTGCGTGCGGAACTCAATCAAACCGCCCAGCTCGCCACCGGCGAGGGCACTGTCGGCCAGCACGGTCACTTTGGTGCCGGTCACATAACCGACCTGGGTACGGCCCGGATCGGTTGGCGAGCTCAGGGTCGCCAGCTGGAAGGCTTTCTTGCCAACCACCAAAGGCTGACCATTGCCGATCGACACAGTAATGCTGTTGTTGTCGCCCTGCACCACGGTGGCTTTGATCTTGGTGTTCAGTTCCAGCACCAGCTGGTCGCGCGCGTCCAGCAAGTCGTTGGGCATGCCCTGACCGGTACCGGCTGCCGTGATTTTCTCGTTCAGCTCGGCGATCTGGCTCGCGTAGGAGTTGATCAGCGTAACGTTCGATTCAATCTGGGTGTTCACGCCGTCGCGGATTTCCTGCAGGCGCCCATTCAAGCCCTGGAAACGTGCCGCCAAGGCATCAGCCGACGACATCACCGCCTGGCGCGAGGCGCTCGAGGACGGATTTGAAGCCAGATCTTGCACGCCTTTAAAGAAATCCTGCAGCGCCGGCGACAGGCCGGACGTCGGGTCGGACAACAGATTGTCGACCTGCTTGATCTGCGCGTAATACGAGTCCAGTGCGCTTTTCGAGCTGGTGGCCGTGCGCACCTGGGTATTGAGGAAATTGTCGGAATAGCGCTTGATGTCGGAAATCTGGGTACCGCTGCCAATGAAGCCCACGCCAATGTTCTGGGTCGTGGCGGACGCCTGCACCACCAGCTGGCGGCTGTAGCCTGCCACGCTGGCGTTGGTGATGTTGTTTCCGGTCGTCGCCATACCGGCCTGGGCGGCAAACAGCCCGCTTTTTCCGATATTGAGAATGTTTCCAGCCATGATGGTGTCCTTCTTTGGTGTACTGCTATTACGGCAGGATTCCCGAAAACTTGAGTTGCAAGCTTGTCAACTTGGCATCACCGCCCGATCTCAGGCGAGATTGTTGTGAATAATGCGGCTCAGTTTGGCCGCGTAGAGCGGGTCGGTGGCATAGCCGGCGCGCTGCAAGCCGTGGGCGAACTTGCTGGCGTCCCCGGCGTGGGCCAGGACTTTCTCGTAACGCGGGTTATTGGTGATCAGTTTCGCATAATCCTTGAAACTGTCGGCGGGCGTATCGTACGCACGGAACTTTTCCACCTTGGTGCGCGGCACCCCGTTCACGTATTCGGTGGTCACGGCCGTGGCAACCTTGCCGGTCCAGCCTGGGCCCGCCTTGATACCAAACAGATTGTGGCTGTTGCTGCCGTCCGCATTGCGGATCTGACGCTTGCCCCAGCCCGTTTCCAGCGCGGCCTGGCCCAGCATGAACTTGGCAGGAATGCCCGTGGCGGACTCGGCCTCGGCCGCGTGGCTGGCCAGCTTGTCCTGGAATTCTTTTACGTGTGGGGCCTGGATGCGGCCGCTGGCAGCACGGCCGGTTTCCGGTGGCGCCGCTTGCAAGCCGCTTGGGCCGATCAGCGCTGCCGCTTCGGCTGTTGCGCGTGCGGCACCGTCGGTGCCCGCCTGCGCGCCAATGGCCTGGCTTTGCGCCTGGGCGCTCAGCTGACGAATCAACATGTCGGCCAGGCCCACACCGCGCGTGGCCATCTTCTGGCTCATCTGCTGGTCCAGCATGCCCGTGAACATCTTGGTCTGCTGGTTGTCGAGCATGCCATCCTGCGGCGTGGCGTCGCGCATGCTTTTCATCATCATGTTGATGAACATGGCTTCAAACTGGGTGGCAGCGCCCTTGAGCGCGTCTGGTGAGCCGGCCTTGGCCGACTGTTTCAACTCGCTCATGCCCTTGGTATCGAGGGCGAACTTGCCGGAAATGTCGTTGGTCTGGCCGATCATGGTGCCCCCTTAGATAATTTCGAGCTCGGCGCGCAGCGAACCGGCCGCTTTCAATGCCTGCAGAATCGACAGCAAGTCTTGTGGCGAGGCGCCAATTGCGTTCATGGCCTTGACCACTTCGGCCAGCGAAGCGCCGCCCTTGACCATCAGCACCTTGCCCGGATCCTTTTTCACTTCCACGTTGGCGTTTTGCACAGCCACGGTCTTGCCGCCCGACAGCGGAGCAGGCTGGCTGACCTGATTGTCCGCCGTGATGGTGATCGACAGATTGCCGTGCGAAATCGCGCACGATTCCAGCGTGACCGACTGGTTCATCACCACCGAACCGGTGCGTGCATTCATGATGACCTTGGCAGCCTGGCGCGCGGGATCCACGTCCAGCGACTCCAGCACGCCCAGGAAGGCCACGCGCTGGTCCGACGACGACGGCGAACGTACGCGGATCACGCGCCCATCCAATGCGGTGGCAATGCCGGGACCGAAATGGTTGTTGATTGCTTCCACGACGCGTGCGGCGGTGGAGAAGTCGGTGGCTTTCAGTTCCACCCGGATCTGGTTGTTTTCGCCCAAGTTGTTGGCAACGGCTTTTTCCACCGTAGCGCCACTGGAAATCTTGCCCACGCTCAGGTGATTAACTTGCACTTGCGAGCCACCAGCCGCCGCGCCCACGCCGCCCACCAGCACATTGCCCTGGGCCATGGCGTACACCTGGCCGTCGGCACCTTGCAGCGGCGTCATCACCAGCGTGCCGCCGCGCAAGCTCTTGGCGTTACCAATCGACGAGACGGTGATGTCAATGGTCTGGCCTGGCTGCGCAAACGCCGGCAGCGACGCGGTGACCATCACCGCCGCCACGTTCTTGAGCTGCAAGCTGGTGCCAGCTGGCATGTTCACGCCCTTCGATTGCAGCATCGACACAATCGACTGCACCGTGAACGGGGTCTGGGTAGTCTGGTCGCCGCTGCCGTCGAGGCCAACCACGATGCCGTAACCGGACAATTGATTTTCGCGCACGCCGCCAATGGTCGACAGGTCTTTCAAGCGTTCGGCCAGCACCGCCTGCGGCGCCAGGATGGCCACGCAGACAGCGGCAAGAGTGAGCAAGTGGAACAAGCGGCGCATGGGAATTCCTATCAGAATGGCAGCAGCGACTGGAAGAAACGCGACACCATCGATGTCATTTCCGCGCGGTCGATCTGGCTGTTGGTGCGGTACTCGACGCGTGCGTCGGCCACCTGGGTCGAGGACACGGTATTGCCCATGCCAATGTTGTCCGGGCTGATCATGCCGGAGAAGCGAATGAATTCGACGCCCTTGTTCATGGCAACCTGCTTCTCGCCAGCCACGATCAGGTTTCCGTTTGGCAGTACTTCCGTCACCGTCACGCCAATCGTGCCGCTGAAGGTGTTGCTGGCGCTCTGATTGTCGCCATCGGAAAACTTGTGCGCTGATTCGAGGTCGATCTGCGGCCCGAACACACCTTTGATCAAGCCTGGCGCGGCAAAGCTGGCCGAGCCGGACTTGTTGCCCGAGCTGGCGCCGGCTTTGACGGCCGAGGTTTTTTCGATGATGTTAATGGTCAGCATGTCGCCGATGTGGCGCGCGCGGCGATCTTCGAACAGCGGGCGATATTGTGCCGGCTGGTAAATGGCGCCATTGGCCGGGGCCGCCGCTTCGGCGTACAAAGGCCGCGCAGTTGTCGGACGCTGAACAATCGAGCTGGGGGTGGCGGCGCAGCCAACCAAGGACAACAGGACAAGAACGGAAAATGCTTTCATGAGGTGATCTCCTCTCATTACAGCTGGGCCAGTTTGGCCAGCATCTGGTCGGACGTGGTGATCGCCTTGCTGTTGATTTCATAGGCGCGCTGGGTGGTGATCATGTTGACCATTTCCTCGACCACGTTCACGTTCGAGGTTTCCACATAACCTTGCATCAGCACGCCGGAGCCGTTCGTACCAGGGGTGTTGGTATTCGGGCTGCCCGAGGCGCCCGTTTCCACGTACAGGTTTTCACCCTTCGATTCCAGACCGGCTGGATTGATGAAGGTGGTCAGTTGCAAGGTGCCGATCTGCGACGGGGCGGCCGTGCCAGGCAACTGAGCCGACACGGTGCCGTCGCGCGCCACCGTCAGCGACAGCGCATTGGCGGGCACGGTAATGGCAGGCTGAACCACGAAGCCGGACGAGGTCACCAGCTGGCCGTTGTTGTCAGTCTGGAAGGAACCATCGCGGGTGTAGGCAGCGGTGCCGTCCGGCAGCAAGACCGAGAAGAAACCCGCGCCATTGACCATCACATCCTTGCTGTTGCCGGTCGACTGGGGATTGCCCTGGGTATGGATACGCTCGATGGCAACCGTGCGCACGCCGGTACCGATCTGCTGGCCGGTAGGCAAGGCGGTCTGCTGCGAGGATTGAGCGCCAGGCTGGCGCACGTTCTGATACAACAAGTCCTCGAACACCGCGCGCGAACGCTTGAAGCCGTTGGTGCTGACGTTGGCCAGGTTGTTGGTGATAACGTCAAGCTGGGTCTGCTGTGCTTCCAGGCCGGTCTTGGCGATGTACAGGGAACGAATCATGCTCTTCTCCAGTTACGGCGCCATGGAAAAGATCCAGGCACCGGTCAATGAAGAACATTATGCGGGAGTGCAACTCAATTCAAAGCGAGGATCTGGGTAGCTTTCGCCGCGTTGTTCTCGGCGTTCTTCATCAAGCTCATCTGGAGTTCAAAGGAACGCGCCAGGGCAATCATGGTCACCATCGAGTCGACCGGATTGGCATTGCTGCCTTCCAGCGCCCCACCCACCACCGTCACGGTCGGGTCGGCCGGGGCCGGCTGTCCGCTTTTCAAGCGGAATAAGCCATCGTCGCCGCGCACCAGGTCCTGCTCGGGCGGGTTGACCAGTTTCAGGCGTCCCAACACGGTCGGCGCACCTGGCTTGGTGGTGGTGGCAATGGTCGAAATGGTACCGTCGCCACCCACCGAGACCGTCACTTCCGGCGGCACCGTGATGGGGCCGCCATCGCCCTGCACCGTCAGCCCGGAGGCAGTCTGGAGCAAGCCGTTCGGATTCATTTGCAAGGCACCGTGGCGGGTGTAGGCTTCGCTGCCGTCCGCCATCTGCACCGCGATCCAGCCCTTGCCGCGCAAGGCCACGTCCATCTCGCGCCCCGTCATTTGCAAGGGGCCGGACGAGAAGTCGGAACCGACCTCGGCATTGGTAACGAAGGCACGCGTCGGCAGCGTGCCCTCGGCCACCACCGGCACTGCCCGGAACGCATCGATCTGCGCCCGGAAGCCCGTGGTGTTGACGTTGGCCAAATTGTTGGCAGCGGTGGCTTGCTGCTCGAGAATATGACGCGCGCCGCTGGCGGCGGTGTAAATAAGTTTGTCCATGGCGGCGCCTTTCTCTTATTGCAATTAACGCAGATTGACCAGGGTCTGCAACACCGAGTCCTGGGTCTTGATGGTTTGCGCATTGGCCTGATACACGCGCTGCGCCGTGATCATGTTGACCAGTTCTGCCGTCAAATCCACGTTCGAGTTTTCCACCGCCGACGATTGCAGTACGCCCAGGCTGCCCGAGTTGGGCGTGCCCACCGTTGGCGAACCGGAAGCCGAAGTCTGCGCCCAGGCATTGTTACCCAGTGGCGACAGACCGTTCGGATTGGCGAAATTGGCCAGCACCACCTGGCCCAGCGCATGCGCCTGGCCATTGCTGTACTGACCCAGAATGATGCCGTCGCTGCCAGCGGTAAAGCGCTGCAAGGAACCGGCGGTATAGCCGTCCTGGGTGGTCTTTTTCTCGCTGGTGGCCGCGCCGTACTGGGTCGAATTGGTGAAGTTCATCTTGAACGTCAGCACAGGCTGCGAACCGGTCGACGGGAAGATCGGCAAGCCGATCGTCAGCGGCAGCGTTTGCGGCGCCATGGCCGAAGCGCTCAGGGCGCCGCTGGTGTCAAAGCGCAAATAACCGCTGCGTACGCCAGGCACGCTGACAGCGTCGGCAATCTTGGCATCGATCTGGTCTGGCGTGATGCCAACCGTGGTGCCGGCGCTGGTGGCCGCGGCCTGAATGGCAGCGATCTGGGCTGGCGTGGCGCCGGCGGCGGTGGCAGCGGCCACCACGGCGTTCGAGGCGGCAGTGGCATAGGCCACGGCAGCGGCGGCCGTGTTCACCGGCGGCGTAGTGGCAGCAACCTGGAAGGCAGCGCGGGCCGCCACCGATGCTGGATCGGCCTGGGCCGAGGCAGCAACGCCCTGGTTGGTGATTTCCACACCGTCCACTGCGGTGTACACATCCCATGCACCGGCGCCAGTCTTGACGTAGAAGGTCGACAACACGTGCGGATTGCCCAGGCTGTCGAACACGTCGATCGGGGTTTGCTTGTTGTAGCTGGTCGGATCGTTGGCATTGAACGGCACCGTGACTGGCACGATACTGCCGGAGTCCAGATTGATTTCGGTATCCACGCGGGTGGTGGCAACCGGGCTCAAGTCGGCCGTGTTGATCTGGATCGGCACTGGCGAGCCAGCCAGAATTTCACCCGATGGGCCGGCCGCAAAACCGGTCAGCTTGGCGCCCTGGGCGTTGACCATGAAGCCGTCTTTGTCGAGCGAGAACTGGCCATTGCGCGAATACTGGGTCGCGCCCGCCACTTCGGTACGGAAGAAGCCGGCACCGTTGATGGCGATGTCGAGCGGATTGGCCGACGATTCGATATTGCCTTGCGTGAACTGCTGCGCGATCTGGGCGACTTTCACGCCGATACCGGCCTGGTTGCCGCCTGCGCCGTTGAGCGAAGTGGCATACACGTCCGCAAACTGGGCCTGCGATCCCTTGAAACCGACGGTGCTGGCGTTGGCGATGTTGTTGCCGATAACGTCGAGCGATTTGGCAGCGCCGTTCAAGCCGCTAAGTCCTTGTTGGAAAGACATGGTGTTCTCCTGAATAAAGTAGTAAAGCGGCCTGGCTTACAGAATCTGCCGAACGTCGGCAATCGTAACGACGCCTAATGAGGGCAGGTTGAGTTTGACCCCATCCTTGGCATTGCTGGTGACGCTGGCGACGGTGTCAAACGACAACGCCTTGGCATCCTTGAGTTGTTCGCCGCCTTGGGTGGCGACCACGCGAATCAGATATTTTCCGTCCTTCAAAGTGACGGGCTTGCCATCGTTACCGATCACCGAGGCATCGGGCACGCCATCCCACACCATCGGTACCGTGCCGGCCGGCTGCGCGCCCAGGTCGATGGTGTCCACATCCTTGCCGGTACGCGGATCGGTAATGATGACTTTGACGTTGTCGGCCGCCGTTGCCATGTCCACACCCATGATGCCCTTGCCACCGACCAGGGTCACGTCATTGCCCGGCACCAGCACGCCGTGGCCAATCATGTTGGCTGCCTGCAGCGATTCAGACGACTGGTAACTGGCCTTGAGCGATTCCAGCGTGGCGTTCAGCTTGTTGACGCCGGTGACGGTCGACAACTGCGCCAGCTGACTGGTGACCTGGGCATTGTCGAGCGGATTGAGCGGGTCCTGGTTCTTCATCTGCGTGACCAGCAGCGTCATGAACTTGTCCTGATCGGCTTCGACACTGCCTGCTTCGGCCTTGGGCTTTTTCGGGTTGACCGCGTTGAGCAAGTCTTGCGAGACCACGCCAGGATTGGTAGATACGGTAGTCATAATGTCTTTCTTTATTGACCGAGGGTCAGTGTCTTGAGCAGCAGGGATTTGGCCGCGTTCATGGTTTCCACATTGGTTTGGTAGGAACGCGAGGCCGACAGCATGTTGACCATCTCGTCGACCACGTTCACGTTCGGCATGGCCACGTAGCCCTTGTCGTCCGCCATCGGGTGTTTCGGGTCGTACACCTGCTTCAGGGGCGAGGCATCTTCCACCACTTCGCGCACCTTGACGCCGGTGCCGCCGCCTTCGGTCTGGGTCGCTTCGAACACGACTTGCTTGGCGCGGTAAGCCTGGCCGGTGGCGCTGGCGGTGCTGTCTGCATTGGCCAGGTTGCTGGCCACGGTATTGAGGCGCTGGGCCTGGGCACTCATGGCCGAGCCCGACACATTAAAGATATTAAACAGCGACATGATCAGGAACCTCCCTGGATCGCGGCCATCATGCCGCGGATTTGCATATTAATCATCGTGATGCTCGCTTCCACGCGCAGCGCGTTGTCGGCAAACTGATTGCGCTCGACATCCATGTCGACCGTGTTGTTATCGGCGCTGCCCTGGGCCGGTACCCGATACAGGACTGGCGTGCCATTTGGCAAAAAGTCACCACTCTGGCCAGGCGCGCCGGCAAAGTGGGCGGGCGCCGTCTGGTTCAGCACGCCGGCCGGCGGCGTGGTGCGCGCCAGGGCCGACTGCAGCGAGCTGGCGAAATCAATGTCGCGTGCCTTGTAATTCGGTGTGTCGCCGTTCGCGATGTTCGACGCGAGCAGCTGCTGACGCTGGGAACGCAGTTCCAGGGCCGTCGTATTAAAGCGCATGTATTCGTCGAGTTTGCCAATCATGTCCGGCTCCACTTCTTTATAACAGGATCGATCATACGGGTCCAAAGGTCCAGCTGATCTTGCGATAAGGAAGCTTAAAGGGGGGCTATTCCCCGATTCAGAGGGCTCGCGCGAGGCAGATAATGGCTGCATTCTCCAGGGACACCCCATGAAAATTGCACTCTCGATCATCTTGTCATTGGCAGCGGGCTGGGCCAGCGCCCAGACCCCGGCAGCGACGCCCGCGCGCCAGGATCCGGCAGCCTTGCGCCAGGCGGTGGAACAATATCTGCAGACCCAGACTGCGGGCTTGCCCGGCGAAGTCAGCGTGACGGTGGGCGCGGTCGATCCGCGCACGCAACTGGCCGCCTGCCCTGCCCCGCAAGCAATCCAGCAGCCAGGCGCACGCGCCTGGGGCAAGACCACGGTTGGGGTACGCTGTGCGGCGCCGAGCGTGTGGACGGTGTATATTCAAGCACAGGTGAGCGTGCAAGCCGAATACGTCACAGCTGCCATGCCGCTGGCACAGGGGCAAGTTATCGATGCCAGCCAGCTGGTCATGGTCAAGGGCGATCTGGCAGCACTGCCCAATGGCGTGCTGACCGATATGACGCAAGCCGTGGGCAAAACCAGCAGCATGTCGCTTGCCGCAGGCGCGCCGCTGCGGCCGGAACTGTTGCGCAGCAAACCTGTCGTACAGCAAGGGCAAGCAGTGAAAGTGATTTCCAGCGGGGCCGGTTTCCAGGTCTCGGCCGATGCCAAAGCCATCGGCAATGCAGCC
Organism: Massilia sp. CF038; assembly: GCF_900129765.1. Taxonomy (GTDB): domain Bacteria; phylum Pseudomonadota; class Gammaproteobacteria; order Burkholderiales; family Burkholderiaceae_D; genus Telluria_A. The sequence continues at coordinate 565,332 of NZ_FQWU01000001.1, read as the reverse complement.
GAAGGCCAGGTGGTCCAGGTGCGCACGCCCGGCGGCGCCATCCTGAGTGGGGTGGCCAAGGCAGGCGGACTGGTCGAGGTGGTGTTTTAGACAAGAACACAAATGCTGCTGGTCCGGCTAAAGTTAACGACGCGCCCGCCGTTATAGATGCAGACCGTGGAGTTTCCACTCCAAGCAGAGAAGGAAATAGCTGTGAAAATTAACGACACCCTTAAAAGTAGCCCTGGCCTTCCGGCAAGCAGCACGCCGGCCGCCGGGACCAAAACAGCCGAAAAAGCGGGCACTGCCACGCCAGCCGGTACCGACAGCGTGCGCCTGTCGTCCCAGGGACAAGCGCTGGCTGCCAGTGCAGCCGGTGGCAGCAGCGGCGTGTTCGACACCAAAAAAGTCGAACGCATCAAGCTGGCCATCGCCGATGGCCAGTTCCAGGTCAATTCAGAGAAAGTCGCAGACGGCTTGCTGGAAACAGTACGCGACCTGCTGCATTCTCGCAAACGCTGATAAAGCGAGATAAAGCGACGTTTTCATTATGCCGACAGCAAGCGCGCACGCCACCGTGCAAGACGAACTGAAACTGATCAGCTGCCTGATCGACCTGATGAAACAGGAACAGCAATTCCTGGTCGCTGCCGACACCGACGGCCTCAATTCCGTCACGCCCCTCAAAAATGACCTGATCGAGCAAATGGCTGCGCTGGGCGAGCAGCGTCATCAATCGCTTGCCGCGGCTGGCGCCGCTCCCTCCGATGCCGGGATGGAAGCCTGGCTTGCCGGTCAGAGCAATCCTTTATATAGCGAGCAGTGGCAGCAGTTGCTGAGCAAAATGCGCGAAGCCAAAGAGCTCAACCGCGTCAACGGCATGCTGATCACCAAGCAGATCACGCAGAATGCCATCCTGATCAACGCCATGCGCACGCCAGCCGACGCGGCCGATACCGGCTTTTACGGTCCCAGCGGTCAAACCACGCCGGTCAGCAGCAAGCGCCGGCTGGTCGTCGGCTAACGTTCCCTGCCCTCCGTTCAACGGCCGCCTGCGCGGCCGTTTTGCATTTCGTTGTTGCCGATGCTAGGCACACCGGAATTAGCACGTTTTTCTCATCGTTTCCACCGGCACACGGCCGTTTGGCGCCCGCGCAACAGCCGTGTTCGCTTACACAAATCGGCTTTACTTCATTGCAATAATCCATGAGTATGCAAAAAGGGTTTCTCGTCTAGACAAGCCGTATTCAGGGACGGGAATTCCATATAAAAAGCCGTGCGGACCCGATGCGGCTACTCATCTATCAGACGGAGAACAACAATGAATTGGAACCAGAAGGCAAGTGTTGCAATCATCGCTTTCGCGGCCTGTAGCGCAGCCCAGGCGGGCAACCGCGGCATCACTGCCAGCGTTGCTGCCGAAAAAGCGACGCTCGGCAAAGCAGACAACGTCACAGTCCGCCTCACCCTGACCAATACCAGTGCCCAGCCGCAGTTGATTCTGAAGTGGCACACCGCATTCGGCGAGATTGAGGAATCGCTGTTTGAGATCACCCGTGACGGCGTCAAGGTGCCCTACCTGGGCGCACACTATAAACGTGGCGCCCCGACTGCAGGCGACTATTACCTGCTCCAGCCCGGCGCCTCGCACACCGTCAAGGTCGAATTGTCGGACATGTACGACATGAGCATCACTGGCCAGTACACGGTCAGTTACAGCGCACGTTCAGGCAATCTGTTTGGCACTAGCGAGCGCAGCGTTGGCGAAGTGAAATCGGGCGCTGCCAGCATCTGGATTGATGGCCGTCTGCCGCGCGGCACCCAGTCGGACGCGCTGGCCAAGGCCGCGCAGCCGCCTGCGCCAGCGGCAGCCGGGCTGGCCTTCAACAAGTGCACCACATCACAGCAAGCCACTGTCACCCAGGCCATCAGCGCCGCCACCAGCATGGCCTCGGGCGCCGACGCCTACATGGGCGGCAACCTGGGCGCGCGCTACGTGAAGTGGTTCGGCAGCGTCGACGCCGGCCGCGTGAACACGGTCAAAGCCCATTTCGTCGCCATCAAGGATGCCTTCCAGACCAAGCCCATCACGGTCGACTGCGGCTGCAAGAAAACCTACTACGCCTACGTCTACCCGACCCAGCCCTACACAATCTACGTGTGCAAGGCATTCTGGACGGCGCCACTGACTGGCACCGATTCAAAGGGCGGCACCCTGGTGCACGAAATGAGCCATTTCAACGCCACTGCCGGCACCGACGACTGGGTGTATGGCCAGTCCGGCGCGGCAAGCCTCGCTATCAGCGATCCGGCCAAAGCGATCGACAATGCCGACTCGCACGAATATTTCAGCGAAAACACCCCCGGCCTGAACTGATCGTCGCAATAGCACAACACCGAACCGGCGCTGAAAGGCGCCGGTTTTTTTTCGCCCCGTGCGGCCCGCATGAACATTTGTCGAAACGCCGTTTAAATGTTCATAATTTAACATTCCATTGTCACAGTATTCATCACTTGAACAAAGATACATCATTGTTTTATAAGGGAAAACTGGATAATTTCCATATGGAATCAACAAAAGTTAAAAACATTAAACATTCGCCGAATTGACAGAATTACCGACGATTCAACGTTTACTGCGCGCCAAGTTTGACGGAGGATGAAGTTGTTGAGCTCGCATATGCATACATGGTGGTCAGGGCGCGGGACTCGGCACACATAAAAACCAACATAAACTCGGAGCAGAAATGAACTTGAATAAATTGGTCAAAGCCGGCGTCTCGATCGCCGCACTTGCTGCATGCTTCTCGGCCCAGGCGGGTTCGAACGGCGTCACTGTCAGTGTTGTGCCTGAAAAAAATTCCCTGAAACAGGATGACGACGTGGTCTTGCGCGTCACCATTACCAACACCTCCAACAAGCCGCAATACGTGCTGAAATGGCACACCCCGTTCGCTGGCATTGAAGATCACATCTTCGAAGTCAAGCGCGATGGCGTGGACGTGCCTTACCTGGGCGCTCACATCAAACGCGCTGCGCCAACGGCCAAGGATTACTACCTGCTCAAACCAGGCGCCTCGCACACCAGCAAGGTTGAGATTTCGGCGCTGTACGACATGAGCGTGACCGGCGACTACACCGTGCGCTACCACGCAGCCGGCATGAACACCTTCCTGCCGACCGATGCACGTCCGATGGCAGCCAGCGCGACCCTGGGCGCAAACGCCGAGATGGGTGAACTCGATTCGTCGCCAGCGTCGATGTACATTGAAGGCCGCCTGGCGCGCGGTACTGTCGTCGGCCAGCCGTTCGACCTGAAAGCCGGCACCGTCAGCCCACTGGCGCTGTCGACCAGCGGTTGCACCGCATCGCAGACAAGCACCATCACCTCGGCCATCAGCGCAGCCAAGACAATGGCCAACAGCAGCGTGAACTACCTGGCAGCCGGCAAGACGGGCACCCGCTACACCAAGTGGTTCGGCACCTACAACTCAAGCCGCTACTCGACCGTGCGTACCCACTTCAACAACATCAAGAATGCGTTCGACACCAAAAACGTGGTCGTTGACTGCAGCTGCAAAGAGTCGTACTACGCTTACGTGTATCCGACCCAGCCTTACCGCATCTATGTCTGCAACGCGTTCTGGTCGGCCCCGATGACGGGCACCGATTCGAAAGGCGGCACCCTGGTGCACGAGATGAGCCACTTCAACGTGGTCGCTGCAACCGATGACCGTGCCTACGGCCAGTCGGCCGCCGCCAGCCTGGCACGCAGCAACCCAGCCGGCGCTGTCGACAATGCAGACTCGCACGAATATTTTGGCGAGAATACGCCAGCGGGTAACTAAGCAGGTTTAAAAATCCTTGGGGATTTTGAAGCGGCGATTCGTGAAAGCGGACGCCGCTTTTTTTACACATCGTCCTCGCGAAGGCGGGGACCCATTCCACGCATGCATGCCATGGGTCCCCGCCTTCGCGAGGACGATGTGGGGGGGTTATTTGGCGGTGTGGGTGAAGGTGACGGGGGCGACGGCCAGCGTTGTTGGCTGATCGAGCTTGCTAAGGCTGTTGACCACATGGCCGCCATAACTGAGCTGATACGTATGCGTCCCCGGCTTGAACGCATAGCTGCGCGTGATATCCATGCTGTGGCTGAGCTTTGCACCCGGCAGCACCTTCAGATAATCGTCTTTGGTATAGGGCCCGCGCTTGACCATGGGGCCGATGTAATCGATCTCGCCTGCACCCTGCTCCGTGATGTCGAACACGCGGCCGAACAGCTGCGTAGCCTGATACAGCGCCTTGGACACAAACAGCGGCGCCTTGCCGCCGTTGTGCACGGTCAGCGTGACCACCACCTTGCCATTGCTGGACGCAACCTGAACCTGTTCATTCATACCCTGCATCGCGCCTCCTGCCTGCGCTGCGCCGGCCAGCGCCAGCATTCCAAGCGCCGCAATCATGTTCTTCATCTGGCCCCCCTGACTAGTTGGTCGGAATCTCGGTCACCGTATCGGGCAGCGCGGACAGGATCGTGACGGCCACACGCCGGTTGCGCGCCTTGCCTTCCGGTGTGTCGTTCGAAGCCACCGGCAGATTCGACGCCCGCCCCACCGCGGTCAGGCGCGATGGCGCCACCCCGCTGTCGATGAACAAGCGTACCACGCTGCTGGCGCGCACGGCGGACAGCTCCCAGTTCGAGGCAAACACCGGTGTGGCAATGCGGGTGTCGTCAGTATGACCCTCGACCTGAATGGCATGGGTATCGTCCTTGAGCAGCGCGCCCAATGCGCGCAGGGCTTGTTCGGAATCCGGCGCCAGGCGGGCCTCGCCCGGATCGAACAGCACGCTGGCATTGATCTCGACCTGCACTCCCAGGCTGTTCTGAGTGACCTTGACCTTGCCCTCCTTGACCAGCGGCGCCAGCGTGGCCGACAGATCCTGGGCCAGCTTCTTGAGCGCCTCGCGTTCGCGGCGCAAGGCTTCGGCGCGCTTACGCTGGGCTGGCGACGGCATTGCGCTCACCGTCACCGGCGTGGCCTGCCCGGGCACCATCACCACCACCGTATCCTTGCCGGCAAAGGCGTTATCGAGCGACATCGCGAACACCTTGTACTTGCCCTCATTGACCACCGAGATGGCGTACATGACGACAAAAAAGGCGAACAGCAAAGTGATGAAGTCGGCGTACGAGATCAGCCAGCGTTCGTGGTTCTCGGCTTCGGTTTCGAACTTTTTGCGGGCCATGATCAGGGGCGCGACAGCAGACTGGCCACGCGCTCTTCGATCACGCGCGAATGGTCGCCGCTGGCGATGTCATAGAACACATCGACCAGGATTTCATACTGGGTCACGCTCTCGGCCACGATATTTTTAAGCTTGTTCCCCACCGGGTAGTAGAACAGATTGGCCAGGCCCACGCCATACACGGTGGACACGAAGGCCACCGCAATGCCGCTACCCAGCTTGGCCGGGTCGCCCAGATTCTCCATCACGTGAATCAAGCCCAGTACGGCGCCGATAATGCCGATGGTGGGCGAGTAGCCGGCAGCGGACTCCCAGATCTTGGCAGCCTGGCGCTGGCTGAATTCATACGCCGTCACTTCCGTCTCGAGCAGGCCACGCAGCTTGTCGGGGGCAATACCGTCAACCACCAGGCGCAAGCCCTTCTGAATGAATTTGTCTTTACTGCCCATCATGTAGGGTTCAAGCGAGAGCAGACCATCGCGCTTGGCGTGCAGGGCCCAGGCTGCGATATCGCGCGCCAGGCGCGGTCGCTGCGACGGCGGCGGCCGAAACACCCACTTGAGCATGCGCAGACCGCGCATGAAGGTAGGCGACTCGGTCTGCAGCAGCACCGCGCCAAAGGTGCCGACCACCACAATGGCAAACGCCGCTGGCTGCACCAGCGACGCGAACTTGCCGCCTTCCAGGCCATGGCCGAGCAGGATCCCGGCCAGCGCCAGGAGGATCCCGATTACGCTGGCCCAGTCCATGCCTGCTCCCGTAAGCTAGCCCGCAGGCGCGAGACGGCCTGGGTATGCAATTGCGAAACGCGCGATTCGGACACGCCCATGACAGCCCCGATCTCTTTCAGATTCAGCTCTTCCTCGTAATACAGGCCCATCAAAATTTTCTCGCGCGGCGGCAAGGCATCGATGGCATCGATCACGGCCTGGCGGAAGTCGCCTTCCATCAGGCTGCGCAAAGGATCGGCATCGTCTACCGCATAGCGGTCGAGGAAGCTGTCATTGCCTTCGGCATCGTGAAAATCTTCGTAGTACACCAGCTGGTGGCCGCCGCCGTCGGACAGCATGTCCTGGTAGTCGGCCAGCGACAGCTTGAGCGACTTGGCCACTTCCGACTCGGTCGGTGGATGGCCCAGCTTTTGCTGGAGCGCGCTCATGGCCGCTTCGATCTTGCGCATGTTCTGGCGCATCGAGCGTGGCAGCCAGTCGCTGTTGCGCAGTTCATCAAGCATGGCGCCGCGGATGCGCAGCACGGCATAGGTTTCGAACTGGGCACCCTGGGTTTCTTCGTAGCGGGTGATGGCATCGAGCAGGCCGATCATCCCGGCCTGGACCAGGTCATCGACTTCCACGCTCGGGGGCAGCTTGGCCTTCATGTGGTGGGCGAGACGTTTCACCAACGGCATGTGCTCCGTCAGTAAGTCGTTTTTGTCCGCTTTGCCTTTGACCGTGTACATGTTCACCGTTGTGTTTTATAAGCCCAAATGCGTCGATCCTCCTGCGCGCCCACGCTGCGGCATGCCCGACATCGCAAAGCGCCCCGCCAGCTGGCGAAACGCCACCGAAGCCCCGGCCAGCGGGAAGGCATCGACCACTGCCCGGCCCAGGCGCGCGGCGCGCTGCAGGTATTCATCTGCCGGCACCGACCCCATGGAGGTCAACTGTACCGCAAGGTAGCGGCTTGCTGCTGCAGACATATTATCGTATACCACCTTCGCTTCGGCTTCGGAAGCCCCGGTGACCAAAATTCCGAACGGGCGGCGGCCCAGATGTTGCGAAAGCCGCTTGATGAGGGCGTAGGCGGCGGTGATCGAGGCAGCGCTGGTGCCGACCTGGATCACAATCTCGGCGCTGGCCATGAGCGGCACCGGGAAGCTGTCATCGTTGCCGAATTCACCATCGACCAGCACCATGCCGGCCTGTTCGACCAGCACATCGAAGGCCTTGGCCAAGCGCCGCGCCTCTTCCACGCCTGCTTTCGAGACGCGTTTGCCAGCCATGCTGACCACACCAAAACCCTGCGGCACCTGACGCACCGCCTGATTCAAACCCGCCTCCTGGCGTGCGACCGCCAGCAGACTGGCGCTGCGCTCGACACCGAGGCGCTGGGCCACGCCATATTCTTCGCTGCAGGCGTCGACCAGAATCACATCATTGCCGGCGCGGGCCAGCGAGGCGCCCAGGTTGACCAGCATGGCACCCTTGTCATCGGCGGGGCAAGCGGCAAGAAAGGTCACGATGCGGGGCTTGGGCCCCGCCAGCATCCGGCGCAGGCCTTCGGCCTGATCAAAATCGAAATTAGCCAAGGGAGACCTCGCCCAGGTTGCGTTCATTGGCGGCGGCCGACATCAGCAGCGGCAGTTCGGCGTCGGCAAACTGGGTGGCGGCGTCGCCGCGCTTGAGGCGGAAGGCGCGGTCGATCAGCATGGCCGGATCGGCCAGATGCAAGTCTTCCGGCACGCGCTGGCCGTTCGAAATGTAGAACAGGTTCAGCTTCTGGCGGATCACCACGTCCAGCACATTGCCAAGCGAGGCTGCTTCATCGAGCTTGGTCATGATGCAGCCGGCCAGGCCACTGCCCTGATAAGCGCGCACCACTTCATTGAGCGTTTCATTGGTCGACGTCGAGTTCAGGCACAGCAAGCGCTTGACGTCGGCACCGCTGCCCGCCAGCATGGCCACCTGTTCGGCCACATTGTGGTCGCGCTGCGACACACCGACCGTATCGATCAGCACCGTGTGCTTGTTGCGCAGTTCCTTGAGTGCGATGCGCAGGTCGGCTTCGTCTTTCACCGAGTGCACCATCACGCCGAGAATTTTGCCGTAGATGCGCAGCTGCTCGTGGCCGCCGATACGGTAAGCGTCGGTGGTGATCAGGGCCAGCTTTTCCGGACCGTGGCGCATCACGCAACGCGCGGCCAGCTTGGCGGTACTGGTGGTCTTGCCCACGCCGGTGGGGCCGACCAGAGCGAACACGCCGCCCTTCTCCAGGATTTCATCTTCATTGCTGATGGTGGTCAGATTGCGCGCCAACACCGTCTTGATCCAGGCCAGGCTGGCCGCTTCATCTTTGCCGGCCGGGAGCTTCTCGACCAGATAGCGGGCCAGGCTGGCCGAAAAACCGGCAGCGAGCATATCGCGCAGCACGCCGGTTTTTTGCGGTTCGCGGCGGGCGGTGGCGCCCCAGGCGATTTCGGCCAGCTGGGTTTCCATCTGACCGCGCATGGCGCGTATTTCATTCATCATGCCGCTCATCTCAGCGGCGGCGCTGTCCTTCGCATGAGCCAGGGCCTGCTGCATCATCGACGCCATCTGCGACGTCATGAGCGACATATCAAACGCTTCCGGGACCGGTGCGCTGGCAGGCGCACGGCGGTTGGCGTACCCCTCTGGCGGCATCGACAAGCTAGGGCGCGGCTGCGCCATTTCGGTTTCGTGGGCGGGGGACGAGATGGACGCCACATCATCGCTGGCCAGAGCCAGGATCTCGACGACGCCATCGACCGGACGATTCGACAGGATCACAGCATCCGGCCCGAGCGCCTCGCGCACCTTGCGCAGCGCTTCGCGGGACGTGGTTGCAGTAAATTTTTTGACATTCATCGCCGACTCCGTGGAATTTCTTTGACCGGCGGGCCCACATGGGCGCCATACCGATAACACAGGAATCATTATTGACGATGCACAAGAGAAACCATCGTTTGAGAAGGCGGGGGAAAAGCCCTCATTTCCCGACCGCTCCCCAACCCGGCAATGTATTCCAAAATCGGGGTCAGACCTCAATACTGAAACAATTGCAAAATCGGGGTCAGACCTCGATTTTCGCTGCGAACGACTTCGACGTCTTGCGCTTCGTATCATCAATGCCACACTACTGTAGAGGCAAGGAAGCGAATCCAGCCGCATTTCCCTCTTAGCGCGCCCTTACAAACACGTGCAAAATCGGGGTCAGACCTCAATACTGAAACAATTGCAGTATTGAGGTCTGACCCCGATTTTGCAACTCGTTGTCGCCGCTGGTGGCGCTGCGATGCGTTACCGGCGCTTACATGGCGGCGCCGACCAGGCTGGTGACGCGGATGGTCTTGGTTTCGGGGATTTCGTTGTGCGACAGTACTTTCAGCTGTGGCAGGGCACGGCGCAGGAAACGCGACAGCATGACGCGCAACGGACCCGGCACCAGCAGCACCGGCGTCAGCCCCATCTGCTCTTGCTGGTTGGCGGCGTGACCGGCTTGCTGGGCGATGGTGTCAGCCAGGCCAGGCTCGATGCCGGCACCGTCACCACCGGCACCCAGCGCTTGCATCAGCAAACGCTCCAGGCGGTTGTCCAGGGTCATGACGGACAGCTCGTTGGTACCCGGGAACAGCTGCTGCACGATGGCGCGGCCCAGCGCCACCCTCACTACAGCGGTCAGTTCGTTCGGGTCCTGCGTTTGCGGCGCATATTCGGCCAGCGTTTCAATCACGCTGCGCATGTCGCGGATGTGCACGCCTTCGACTAGCAGGTTCTGCAACACTTTCTGCAAGGTCGACAGCGATACCAGCTTCGGCACCAGGTCTTCCACCAGCTTCGGCGATTCTTTCGCCAGATGATCCAGCAGCGCCTGCACTTCAGTGCGGCCCAGAAGCTCCGAGGCGTGCGTGGTGATCACGTGGTTCAGGTGCGTGGCGACCACGGTGCCGGCGTCCACGACCGTGTAACCCATGTTCTGGGCGTCATCCTTCAGACCGCTCTCGATCCAGATGGCAGGCAGGCCAAACGCCGGATCGGTGGTCACCAGGCCCGGCAAGGTGCCGCTGGCCATGCCCGGATTGATGGCCAGGAACTGGCCGGACAAGGCTTCGCCCTGCCCCACTTCCACGCCCTTGAGCGTGATGCGGTAAGCCGAGGGCTTCAATTCCAGGTTGTCGCGGATGTGCACGGGCGGCGCCAGGAAACCAACTTCCTGGGCGAACTTCTTGCGAATACCTTTGATGCGCTTGAGCAGCTCGCCGCCCTGGGTCTTGTCCACCAGCGGAATCAGGCGGTAGCCCACTTCCAGGCCCAGCGTGTCGACCGGCAGGATATCTTGCCAGGTCGCTTCTTCATTCTCGGCCGGCGCGGCCGCTGCCACGGGCGCCGCTTCCTCCACAGCCTTTGGCGCTTTCAGGCGGCGCCGTACCATGTAGCCAGCACCAATCAGGCTGCCAGCAAGCAGCAGGAACACCATGTTTGGCATGCCAGGAATCAAGCCCAGACCGCCAATGATGGCGCCCGTAATGAACAGCACTTCCGGCTTGGCAAACAGTTGCCCCACGAGCTGGGTGCCGATGTCCTGGTCGCTGGCCACGCGCGAGACGACGATACCAGCGGCCACCGAGATGATCAGCGAGGGAATCTGCGCCACCAGGCCGTCACCAATGGCCAGCAGGGTGTAGGTCTGCAGTGCTTTACCGAATGGCAAGTCGTGCTGGAGGATACCAACCAGCAAGCCGCCAATCACGTTGATCACGGTGACCATGATACCGGCCACGGCATCGCCGCGCACGTACTTGGAGGCACCGTCCATGGCGCCGTAGAACTCGGCTTCCTGGCCTACTTCCAGGCGGCGCCGGCGCGCTTCGTCTTCGCCGATCAGGCCGGCGTTGAGGTCGGCGTCAATGGCCATCTGCTTGCCTGGCATGGCGTCCAGGGCAAAGCGCGCGCCCACTTCGGCGATACGGCCCGCGCCCTTGGTGACCACGGTAAAGTTGATGATGGTCAAAATGATAAACACGATCAGACCGACCGTGTAGTTGCCACCAATCAGGAAGTGGCCGAACGCTTCAATGACTTTACCGGCGGCCGCGCCGCCGGTATGGCCTTCGGTCAGCACCACGCGGGTCGATGCCACGTTGAGCGACAGACGCAACATGGTCGAGACCAGCAAAATGGTCGGGAAGGCCATGAAGTCGAGCGGCTTGACCGTGTACAGGCTGGTCAGCAGCACGATCACGGCCAGCGCGATATTGAAGCTGAAGAACACGTCGAGGATAAAGGCCGGCAGGGGCAGGATCATCATCGACAGCAGCAGCACGATGATGATCGGGGCGGCCAGTGCGCTGCCGCCGCCCTTCATGCCGGTCATCCATGCTGGTAACTTGATGCTGTTCATTAATGTGCTCCCTTGGTCGGATCAGGTTTTTTCTGTGAAGCTGGATCGTGCGGATCGAGTTCCGGCGGCACCGGCAGGCGCCCTGGCCGCTCCGGATACTTGCCGCCGCCCTTGTTGAAGGCGCGCAGCTGGAATACATAGGCCAGCACTTCGGCCACGGCCGAGTACAGCGCTTCCGGGATTTCGTCGCCAATCTCTGTGTGCTTGTGCAGCGCACGGGCCAGGGCCGGTGCTTCCAGCAGGGCCACCTTGTGTTCCTTGGCCAACTCGCGAATCTTGGCGGCCACTTCGTCGCTACCCTTGGCCACCACGCGCGGCGCCCCGCCCTGGCCGTCGGCGTACTTCAGCGCCACCGCGTAGTGGGTCGGGTTGGTCACCACCACGTCGGCGGTGGGCACGTCGGCCATCATGCGGCGCTTGGCCATCTCGCGCTGCAGCTGGCGGATCTTGCCCTTGATCTGGGGATTGCCGTCCGATTCCTTCGATTCCTGGATCACTTCCTGGCGCGTCATCTTCAGCTTGTTGGCGTAATGCCAGATCTGGTAAGGCGCGTCGATCGCGGCCACCACACCCAGACCGCCAACAATGTACAGAAACGCATAAGCCATCATCGACACCATGTGCGCCATGCCGTTGCGCAGCGGCTCGGAGGCCAGCGTCATCACTTCTTCTTTCTGGCTCATCACGACCAGCCAGGCCACGGTGCCCACCACGATGGTTTTCGCAATTGCCTTGAGCAATTCCACCAGCGCATTGGTCGACACCATGTTCGACAGGCCGGCAGCGGGATTGAGCTTGGAAAACTTCGGCATGAATGCCTTGGACGAAAACAGGAAGCCGCCAATCACCAGCGGCGAGGCAACGGCCACAAACATGATCGCCAGCGCCAGCGGCAGGCACGCCAGCATCACCTGGGCAATATCGCTGCCTACCCGCAAAATCAGGACATTGGCGTCAAATACCTGGTCGCGCGTGAGCGACAGACCCGACACCATCACCCGGTTCAGCTCGCGCACCAGGCCGCCACCGGTGAACCACAAGCCGCAACCTGCCGTCATCAGCACCGAAAACGTCGCCAGTTCGCGCGAACGGGGGACGTCGCCCTCCTTGCGGGCATCTTCCAGCCGCTTGGGACTGGCTGATTCGGTTTTTTCTGCGTCGCTGTCGTCGGACATGGGGCGGCCTCTATGGAACAGCTGCCATTATTCGCGATATTGCTCCCGGGCTATCTCCGGAACAGGGGCGGGAATGCCCCTGTTACCGGGCGACTGAGGCGTGTTGCACGCTACACAAAACTGACATATGCGCACTATTTAGAGACGTAAATAGAGCGTAACTTATCGTTGTGAAAAGGGGACGGGGCATTGCCAATGGCCGTCCCATGGTGAAATAAGCTATAGTAGCGGGGTGCTATCAAGATAATTTTGCATAGTGCATCGCTTGGCGCCGTAAAAATTAACCGCATGCGCATTTCATCCCTTGCTGGTTAGCTGACCCTGCCGTGCCGCTCCGCCTTCTGCGTCGAGTCGCCTGCCCCGTCAGATTTTTGTGTGCACTTGCCAAAACCGGAATGTTATGACTACACGCTTTCTAGATTTGCCTCGCTTTCACAAGCAGCTGGTCGCTGCCAGTTTCGATTTCGCCTGCCTCCCCGTCCTGCTGTATTTCTCGCTGATTCTGCACTTCGACGGCATTCCCTATGGCATGTTCAGCAACTACGCCATGCTTGCCCTGGGCGCGGGCCTGACGGCGCTGCCGGTCTTCGTGCGTCTTGGCATGTACCGCGCGGTGATCCGCTATATTCGTTCCGAAATTGCGATTGCGGCAGTCAATTGCGCCACGCTGGCGTCGGTGCTGCTGGCGGCGCTGCACATGGTGACCGATCCACATCCGCTGTCGGTGACGCCCTTTCTGATTTTCTGGGCCTCGAGCATTCTGTACATTCTGGCCAGCCGCTTTGCAGCGCGGCGCTGGCTGCATTCGCGCGGCCACCTCAACGAAAAAGTGCGGGTTGCCATCTACGGCGCCGGCGAGGCCGGCAGCTTGCTGGCGCGCGCCATCATGCCTGGCAACGAATATGAAGCAGTGCTGTTTGTCGACGACAACCCTCAGCGCGTCAACACCACCATCGGCGGCATTCGCGTCTACCCCGCCAGTGCGCTCGAGCATCTGGCCAAGCGCTTCCAGATCACCACCGTGCTGCTGGCCATGCCTTCGCTCACGCGCCCGCAGCAGCGCACCCTGCTCGATTCCCTGGCACGCTTGTCGCTGATCATCAAGGTCACCCCGCCTGTGAGCAGCATCGTCACCGGCAAGGCCAAGGTGCAGGATGTGCGCCAGATCCAGATCGAAGACTTGCTTAGCCGCGACGTGGTTGCCCCCGACGAAGCCTTGCTGTCGTATTGCGTGCGCGGCAAATCGATCATGGTCAGCGGCGCTGGCGGCTCGATCGGCTCCGAATTGTGCCGTCAGATCATTCATTTGCAGCCGTCGCGCCTGCTGCTGGTCGACAGCTCCGAATACGCCCTGTACACCATCGAGCAGGAACTGCGCGAAATGATGACGCGCTACGGCGTGCAATTCGACCTGGTTGCCTGCCTCGGCTCGGTGCTGGAAAAGGAAAAATGCAAGCGCCTGATGACCACCTTCGGCGTCGAAACCGTGTACCACGCGGCGGCCTACAAGCATGTGCCGCTGGTGGAACATAATCCCATCGAAGGCATCCGCAACAATGCGTTTGGCACGCTCAGCCTGGCCGAAGCTGCTGCTGCTGCCAACGTCAAGTATTTTGTGCTCATCTCCACCGATAAGGCGGTGCGGCCAACCAATATGATGGGCGCCACCAAGCGCCTGGCCGAGCTGATTTTGCAAGCCTTTGCCCGGCGTGGTTCGGGCACCCGCTTTTGCATGGTGCGATTCGGGAACGTGCTTGGTTCATCGGGCTCGGTGGTGCCGCTGTTTCGCAAGCAGATCGCCGCTGGCGGTCCGCTCACCCTGACCCACCCCGACATTACGCGCTACTTCATGACCATCCCCGAAGCGGCGCAACTGGTGATCCAGGCCGGCGCCATGGGCAAAGGCGGCGACGTGTTCGTGCTCGACATGGGCAAGCCGGTGCGGATTGCCGATCTGGCCGAACGGATGGTGCACTTGTCGGGCCAGATGGTGCGCACCGAGGCCACCCCCAACGGCACCATCGAGATCCACTACATTGGTTTGCGCCCGGGCGAAAAGTTGTACGAGGAACTGCTGATCGGTAACAACGTCACCCACACCGAGCATCCGCTGATTCAGCGCGCCCGCGAAGCCGAACTGGAATGGCCGCTGCTCAATCAAATGCTGCAGCAGCTCGAGGATGCCTGTGCCCGTTTTGACCACAGTGCCATTCGTCTGCTGATGCAAAAGCTGGTGCGTGAATACGCGCCTTCTTCCGATATCGTCGACCATCTGTGGAGCCAGGGCGGTCTGCCTGGCCAGCCAGGCGTCCAGGCCGACGCCGAACACGCGCTGCCACAGGGCACGGTCGTTCCGCTCCTGCAAGTGCCCGCATTGAGCAAGATGACGGCTTAGGCCGCGCAATGTCCTTGCCGGTTTCATTTCGAATGGAATTCGGGCCGCCAGCCGGGTGGCCAGCCGGCGCAGCCTAGTGGGCCACACCCTCGCGCCGCGTCACTTTCAGTACGGTCAGCGCGATCACTTTGAGGTCGAAGGCCAGGGATTGCTGGCGCAGATAATCGGCATCGAAGCGCACTTTCACCTCCAGCGGCAGTTCATCACGGCCATTCACCTGTGCCCAGCCAGTCAGACCGGGGCGCACGGTATGCACGCCGCAATCGGTGCGCATCTCGATCAGGTTTTGCTGGTTGAACAGCGCCGGACGCGGACCCACCAGGCTCATGTCGCCACGCAAAATGCACCACAGCTGTGGCAGCTCATCGAGGCTGGACTTGCGCAGGAAGCTGCCGACCGGGGTCAGGAACTGGTCGGGATCGGTTAGCAAATGGGTCGCGACGACGGGCGTGTCGATGCGCATGGTGCGCAGCTTGGGCATGGCAAACAAGCGGTTGTCCTTGCCGACCCGTTCGGACCAGTACAGGACCGGCCCCGGCGAGGTCAGTTTGACAATCAGCGCGAGCACGCAAAACGGCACGATGAACACCATCGCGGCGATCAGGCACAGGCAGATATCAAGCAATCGTTTCATTTATATCAATTAGAAAAGCGGGGCTGCCGCTATTCTAACGCGCTTTGTTTGTGCCGGATCAATACAGCTTGATTCGACACAGCGCTACCACGGGGAATCTGGGGCCACGACAGAGCACCGGTGTGCTGTGAAATCGCAAAGTTGGGATTGCAGTCAAGAACGATAATTTTCCCAATGCGTCAGCGCGCGTGCACCTTGCCCGCCCCCTGTGGCCGACCCTTTACCGGAGAATTGACCGTGTCCAAGAATGCGCCTGTGGTGCCACTGGCCGCGCCGTTCGACAGCGATCAGCGCGACATCGGCGACCTGTCCGACCTGCTCAGCGAGCTGCGCATCCTCCTGCCGGGCGCGCAAATGCTCACTGCCTTCCTGATCATCCTGCCGTTCAATGCCGGCGCGCGCCAGATTATCCAGAATGGCCGCATCGCATTTCTGGCCACCTTTTTCTGCGCCCTGAGCAGCCTGGTGCTGCTGAGCGCGCCAGCCATCCAGCACCGCCTGATGCGTCCGCTTTGCAACCGCGCCCGCTTCAAGCGCCTGGCCACACGCCAGATTGTGGCTGGCTCGCTGGCACTGGGCTGCGCCTTCGTCCTGGGCGCCAACCTGGTCATTTCGGAAGTGTTCGGGCATGGCGCCGGCATGCTTGCCGGCAGCGCCACGGCCGTGCTGATTGCGGCCGTGTGGTGGGTCCTACCGCTTTACCTCAAGCACAAGCACGACTTCTAGCCGCGCTTGCCCACGGGCGCGGCCGTGTACTGCTTGAGCGTCTGGTCGATCGCGCCAAACACGGACTTGCCGGCGCCGTCGAGCATCTCGATACGGATGGTGTCGCCAAACAGCATGAAGGGCGTGCTGGCCACGCCGTCCGCAATCATTTCCAGGCAGCGCTTTTCAGCGATGCAGGAGTAGCCCCGTTTTTCATCCTTGTTCGACACCGTACCCGAACCCACAATCGTGCCGGCGCGCGCATTGCGTGACTTGCACAAGTGCGCCACCAGTTGCGGGAAGTTGAACACCATGTCCACCCCTGCGTGCGGCTGGCCCACCAGCTTGCCGTTCCAGGTCGAGCGCAGCGGCAGATGCACCTTGCCATCTTTCCAGCTCTCGCCCAGTTCATCCGGCGTGACCGCCACCGGCGAAAAACTGCTGGCCGGCTTGGACTGCAAAAAGCCGAAGCCCTTGGCCAGTTCCGGCGGAATCAGGTTGCGCAGCGAGACATCGTTGACCAGCATCAGCAGGCGAATGTGCTGCTGCGCCTGGTCTGGCGTGCAACCCATCGGCACATCGTCCGTGATCACGGCCACTTCCGCTTCGAAATCGATGCCCCACTCTTCGTGCGCCAGCAGTATGTCGTCCATCGGTCCGAGGAAATCGTCGCTGCCGCCCTGATACATCAAGGGGTCTTCCCAGAACGAGGCCGGCATCTCGGCGTTGCGCGCCTTGCGCACCAGCTCCACGTGGTTCACATAGGCCGAACCATCGGCCCATTGAAACGCGCGCGGCAAAGGTGCCATGCAGCGCGCCGGATCGAAGTCAAACGTTTTGGGCGCGCGCCCGCTGTTGAGCATCTGGGACAGCTCGGCCAGCTGTGGCGCAATGAAGCTCCAGTCGTCCAGTGCCGCTTGCAGCGTCGGTGCAATGCCGTCGGCCAGGTGGGCCGCTTTCAGGTCACGCGCGACCACGGCCAACTGGCCGTCCCGGGTGCCATCGTTGATGGTCGCTAATTTCATGTCGGATCCGTGGCTTCCGTTGCCGGCATGCCAGGCGCGAGCAGCGCCAGTTGTGCTGCCGTCAGATAACACCACTCGCCCTCGGCAATGCCAAGCGAATCGAGTGTCAGGCCACCAATGGCCGAACGGTGCAGCGCCGTGCAATGGTTGCCGGCGGCAGCCAGCATGCGCTTGACCTGGTGGTACTTGCCTTGTTCCAGCACGATCTCGAGCTGGTGCGGGCCGCGCTCGATGCAGGTCAGCGCGGCCAGCGGCGCGGGCTCGTCGTGCAGCTTGACGCCGGCCAGCAGCGCGCTCACCAGTTCGGCACGGACGGGCGCCTCGGTGGTGGCCTGATAAATTTTCGGCACGTGCCGTTTGGGCGACGATTGCGCGTGGATGAAGGGCCCGTCGTCGGACATGAGCAGCATGCCGGTGGTATCGTGATCGAGCCGCCCGACGGGCTGCACTTCGCGCCAGGTAAATTGTTCTGGAAGCAGGGTCAGCACGCCGGGGTGGTGGCTGGGCTTGCGCGAACACTCGAAATTGGCCGGCTTGTGCAGCGCGATATATACATGCTCGCGGTAGACCCATTCTTCGTCGAACACGGTCAGCACCAGGCCGTCGGTATCGATGCTGGCCTTGTAGCTGGTCTGCACCACGCCGCCAATGGCGACCTCGCCATCGTCGACCAGGGCGCGGCAATATTTGCGGGTACCGAAGCCTTGCGATTGCAAGATCCGGTCTAAGGATAATTTACTCATAAGGCGAGACTGTACCAGATGCTGCTCTGGCCTGACAGGGTAGGAGTTTTCCTTAGGGGTAGGATTTCAGGAAGCAAAGCACAGGGCCTTTGACAAAGATCAAACGCACCCGTATTCCCGTCGATACACTGAAGCATCATTAGGAATCGGCCTAACGCACCTCTCACGATTCCCTAGGCTTTTCCCAGAATATGCGGTGACTCAGAGCGAGGATGGCAACATGACAAGCAACGCCAGCACGATGGCCCAGGCGCAAGCCCGAAGTGCCGAATTATCTGCATTGCAACTGACCCGGGCCGCGATTGCGCGCTGGCGTGGTAGCGCGCCGGCAGCGAGCTTGCCGCGCGATCAGACCCGGGTGTCGCCGCAGGCACGCCACCTGGCGCGCGCCCAGCGCGATCTGGCAGCATGGATGGCAATGGGTGGCTTTGCGCAGGAAGGCAACGCTTGCGCGCCTGCGGCATGCGGCTGGTCCGCATGGGACAGCGCACCCTGCCTGCCCTGCGCCAGCAGCTGCGCACGCTGAACAGAACGCGCCGCGCGCCGAGCCATTTCCCTTCCACAAAAATGAAAACGACGGCATTGCACCGTCGTTTTCACGTCTTCTTGCGAAGACACTTGCGAGGAATATCAATTCTCTCTATGCCGCATCCATGATGCGGTTAGTAGTTCATTTCGAACAAATTGCTGCCAACACTCAATTTACTTTTTATATCGGCCCCCCTTGGAAAGAACTACAGGTCCAATATAGAACACCTGCCTGAACTTTCAAGGAGAATATTGACGCAATCGATCACCGCAGGGCCGGTTTGCTGCCGTGGTACAGCGATTTGACCGCACCCTGCCCGACCGATGCGCCGAACTTTTTCAGCACCCGTTCCGGCAAGCCTTCGTGGGCTGTATAGTCGACCAGATTCTCGACCTTGATCACATCGCGGGCCACACTTTCCACCGTGCCGAAGCCGTCAGCCAGTCCCATGTCCACGGCGCGCGCGCCACTCCAGAACAAGCCCGAAAACGTTTCAGGTGTTTCCTTCAGGCGCTTCCCACGGCCAGCGCGCACGACTGCAATGAACTGCTGGTGAATTTCGTTGAGCATGGCTTGCGCATGCGCCTTGTGCTTGTCGGACTGGGGGCTGAACGGGTCCAGGAAACCCTTGTTTTCGCCTGCCGTGAGCAGGCGCCGTTCGACCCCGAGTTTTTCCATGGTGCCAGTAAAACCGAAGCCGTCCATCAGCACACCCACCGAGCCGACGATGCTGGCCTTGTTGACAAAAATCTGGTCGGCGGCGGCCGCAATGTAATACCCGCCTGAAGCACATATTTCATCGACCACCACGTACACCGGCTTGGTCGGGAAGCTGCGCTTGAGCCGATTGATCTCGTCGACAATGGCGCCGGCCTGCACGGGACTGCCGCCAGGACTGTTGATGCGCAGGACCACCGCAACCGATTCCACATCGGTAAATGCCTTGTTCAGCGCAGGGATGACGGCATCGGCCGAGCCGCTGCCTTCATCTTCGATGGTGCCGTTGATTTCAATGAGCGCCGTGTGCTTGCCCAGCAGTTCGCCATCGGCACCGGTGAAGTTGAAATCGTACAGCGACCACAGCGCAAAGAAGGCCAGCAGCAGAAAGCTCATCTTGAAGAAAATGCCCCAGCGCCGCGCGGCGCGCTGCTCCTTGACGGTGGCGAACACCAGTTTTTCCAGCGTCTCGCGTTCCCAGCTGCCCTGGACGGGTGCGGGAATGCTGGCAGGCGCTGGTGCCTGCGGTTGATTGCCGGGTGTATCGCTCATAGTGTGCTTTGTTAAAGGTCTTGCCTGTTATTGTGCCAGTGCTTTGATAAATTCATCCGGCGTCCAGTACACATTACCGTGTTCTTCGCGTACCTGGATGGGACGCAAGCGGCCGCCTTTGCACGGTCCGCCAGCGCAAAACCCGCTGTCGGGAACGTAAATGGCGCCGTGGGTCGCGCACATCAGATACAGCCCGCTCGACTCGAAGAATTCGCCTTCGGCCCAATCCAGTTCGATCGGTACGTGGGCGCAGCGGTTCAGATAGGCGTACACCTGACCGCCGTAGCGCACCACGAAGCCGGTGGCCTTGTCGCCAAAGGCGCTGACGGCAAAGCGCACGCCCTTGCCGCCTTCGAGCACTTGCTCGGAAGGGCAGATCAGCTGCGCGCTGTCGCTGGCCTCGGCCATCAAGCGTTCTCGCTCAGCCACTGATGCAGCTGGGCCACGGTTTCGGCGGAATACACAGGATTGCACGCGTGCAGTTGTTCGTGCGGATGGGCGCCATACTGGACCGCAATCCCGGCCGCGCCCGCGTTATTTGCCATCAGTAAATCGTGGGTGGTGTCGCCAATCATGACGGTGCGCCGCAAATCCTGACCCAGTTCGCGCGTCAATTCTTGCAGCATCGCGGGGTGCGGCTTGGAGAATGTCTCATCGGCGCAACGGGTGGCATCGAACAGGGATAGCAGGCCCACCGCATTCAAAGCGCGGTTCAGACCGACCCGGCTCTTGCCCGTGGCGACGGCCAGGAAATAGCCTTCCTGGGACAATTCGTTGAGCATCGGGCGCACGCCGTCAAACAGCACCAGTTCGTGGTCCTTGGACAGGTAATGGAAGCGGTAGCGCTCCACCATGCGCGGGTACAGCGCCGGTTCGATGTTGGGCATCACCGCCTGCATGGCTTCGTGCAAGCCCAGGCCGATCACGTGCGAGGCTTCGTCGTCGTGGGGAATCGGCAAACCGAGGTCGCGCGCCGCTGCCTGAATGCATTTGACGATGGTGGACGTGCTGTCCATCAAGGTCCCATCCCAATCGAACACGATCAGATCATATTGCTTTCTTGCCATCTTATCCGGCTGCGGTGACGCGCCGGCTCCTGTCTGGATGTGGCCGGCGCACGCTGGTCAGCGCGCCGGTGTCGTTAAAGGTTTCCCCAAGCTTAGCAAGAAACGCTCCAATTCACCGGCCAGCGGTGCATTGAGTGTCATCGGCTTACCGCTTTCGGGATGGGTAAACGTAATCTGGTGCGCGTGCAGGAACATGCGTTTCAGCGCGCCGCGCGTGGCATCGGCCTTCAGCAGCACGCGGTTAAGCGCAAAATCGCCGTATTTATCGTCACCAGCGATGGGATAGCCCGACGAGGCCGTATGAACCCGAATCTGGTGCGTGCGCCCAGTCTTCAGCTCGGCTTCCAGCAAGGCGAACTGGCTGAATTTACGCAGCAAGGTGAATACCGTGTGCGACTCCATGCCGCCCGCCTGCACGCACACCCGGCGCTCCCCTTCCGGCGTCGTAAATTTATGCAGCGGCAATTTTACATGCTGTCGCGCATTCTTCCAGTCACCGTAGACCAGCGTCAGATAGCGCTTGTCGGTCAGGCCGTCCCGCATCTGTTCATGCAGATTGGTGAGCGCCGAACGCTTTTTTGCCAGCATCAGCAGACCAGAGGTTTCGCGGTCGAGGCGATGGACCAGTTCCAGGAACTTGGCATCGGGCCGCGCGGCGCGCAGTTGCTCGATGACCCCGTATGAGACGCCGGAACCCCCATGGACCGCCACGCCGCAAGGCTTGTCGATGACCAGAATGTGGCTATCTTCGTGCAAAATCGTGAATTCGGCGCCGGGCACCGGTGCTGTAGATGCTTTTTCGGCAATACGGACTGGTGGAATCCGCACCACGTCGCCCAGTTCCAGGCGATACAGCTGGTCAATCCGGCCCTTGTTGACGCGGACTTCCCCGGAACGCAGGATGCGGTAAATATGGCTTTTCGGGACGCCTTTGCAGACCCGCAGCAGATAATTATCGATTCTCTGTCCCGCATCGTCTTCGGCGATGGTAACAAAGGTGGCTTGCGGCTGGACCGGTTGATGCGCCGTCGGGGATGAAGGGGGAATAACGCTTTGCATCTTCATTTGCTCTGTCTTCCCAGAAATTCTCTCTAAGTCCTTCATTTTGAATATATAATCGACAGGCGGCGGTCAAACCTCTGCTGGTGTAAGAATTAAAACGATATTTTACACAGGGGCGTCTCCATCGGCCTCGCCAAATTGCAAATTCGATGGAAAAAATGTGTATGCACAGTTCTGCGCGGGTCAAGGTTGCACCGTTGTTGTAATCGGATAGCGCGCATGGCTGCTGAATTGGATTGCCTGGAATTGTAAGGATAAGTACTGGCAAGCTGGCTCGTTGTTCCAGCTCGCCGGATGTTGGTGTCGATAACGCTTGTCGTTTTCGCCCGACCCGAAGTAAGCCTCATACTGAAGGCTTGAGAATAAAGGCTGCAGCATAGGCCTGGGAATCGAAGTCTTGGTATGTTCGCTGGCGACGGTCTGGCTCACTGAATTGCTCACCGCCTGGCTCGGTCTGCGCCCCGGTCTCTGACTTGGTAGGTACAGTAAAGTTGCAGGTGATGCGTGCACTCGGCATGTCGATCGACCTCACTGCGCCCTGTTGCGGCCGCGATGCTTTAGCGTCGCTGCGCCGTACGTAAAGGCATACCCACCCTCCAGCTCTCCCCTTCTAGCGTACATCCCCTGTACTTTTCGCCGCCCCTGACAAGAGCGGCACTAGAATGGCCCGCGGGCCACGGAGTTTATAAAAATGAAACGCATGTTGTTTAACGCGACGCAGCAGGAAGAATTGCGCGTCGCGATTGTCGACGGTCAGAAACTGATCGATATCGATATCGAAACCGCAGGGCGCGAACAGCGCAAATCGAATATCTACAAAGGTGTCATCACCCGCATCGAGCCTTCGCTCGAAGCCTGCTTCGTCAGCTACGGTGAAGATCGCCACGGTTTCCTGCCATTCAAGGAAGTCGCCCGCACCTATTTCCGCGAAGGCGTCGATGTACGCAATGCGTCGGTCAAGGAAGCGCTGCGCGAAGGCCAGGAAATCATGGTCCAGGTCGAAAAAGAAGAGCGCGGCAACAAGGGCGCTGCCCTGACCTCGTTCGTGTCGCTGGCCGGCCGCTATCTGGTGCTGATGCCAAATAACCCGCGCGGTGGCGGTGTATCGCGCCGGGTGGAAGGCGAAGAGCGCCAGGAACTGCGCGAAACCATGGACAAGCTCGATCTGCCGCAAGGCATGTCGGTGATTGCCCGCACCGCAGGCATCGGCCGCAATGTCGAAGAACTGCAGTGGGACTTGAACTACCTGATGCAACTGTGGCGTGCCATCGAAGGCGCCGGCAAATCGGCCCCGGGCGCGTTCCTGATTTACCAGGAATCGTCGCTGGTGATCCGCGCCATTCGCGACTACTTCCAGCCTGATATCGGCGAAATCCTGATCGATACCGACGACATCTACGAGCAGGCGCATCAGTTCATGAGCCACGTGATGCCGGACATGCTGCACCGCGTAAAGCGTTACAGCGACGATGTGCCACTGTTCTCGCGCTTCCAGATCGAACACCAGATCGAAACCGCCTACGCGCGCACCGTGCCGCTGCCATCGGGCGGCGCCATCGTGATCGACCATACTGAAGCGCTGGTCTCGGTCGACGTCAACTCGGCCCGCGCCACGCGCGGTTCGGACATCGAAACGACCGCCTTTAATACCAACTGCGAAGCGGCCGAAGAAGTGGCCCGCCAGCTGCGCCTGCGCGACCTGGGCGGCCTGATCGTGATCGACTTCATCGACATGGAAGTGGCCAAGAACCAGCGCGAGGTGGAAACGCGCCTGAAAGACGCCCTGCACCACGACCGTGCACGCGTCCAGATGGGCAAGATTTCCCGCTTCGGCCTGATGGAACTGTCGCGCCAGCGCCTGCGTCCGTCGCTGTCCGAAGGCAGCCACGTAACCTGCCCGCGCTGCTCGGGCACCGGCCACATCCGCGATACCGAATCGTCCGCATTGCAAGTCCTGCGCATCATCCAGGAAGAAGCAATGAAGGAAAACTCGGCCACCATTCACGTACAGGTACCGGTCGACGTGGCCGCCTTCCTGCTCAACGAAAAGCGTGGCGAAGTGCTGAAGATCGAGAACCGTCACCGCATCAGCGTGATTCTGATCCCGAACAAGCACCTGGATACCCCGCATTACAAGCTCGAGCGCATCAAGCATGACGATCCGCGCCTCGAAGACAGCCAGGCCAGCTACAGCCTGGCCGAGCAGGCTGAAACCGACATGGCTTACAGCAAGCGCCAGAAGGAAGAAGCCAAGCCGCGCCAGGAAGCGGTTGTCAAGACCATTACCCCGGCCCAGCCCGCACCTGTGGTGGACCGTACCGAAGTGGCCAAGCCAGTTGCTGCACCTGTGCCAGTTCTGACCGCGCCAGCGGAAGAAGGTTTCTTCACCAAGCTCAAGAACCTGTTCTTCGGCAAGGAAGAAGCACCAGCACCGGTGGTCGCGCCTGTCGCGCCAGCCAAGCCAGCCGCCAAGGAAGACCGCAATGGCGGCGACCGCAACGGCCGTGGCCCACGCGGCCGCAGCCGCGGTGGCAAGCAAGGTGGCCGTGAACGCGAAGAACGCGAGCCGGTCAAAGCCAATGGTGCGGAAGACAGCGCCAAGGCAGTCGATACCGACAAGCCAGCCCGTCCGCCGCGTCCGCCGCGCCCACCGCGTGAGCCACGCGAGCCGCGCGAGCAGGCCGATACCGCAGCAGCGCCAGCACCGCGTGCCGAACGCGGCGAGCGCCCAGAGCGTGGCGAGCGTCCGGAACGCACCCCGCGTCCACCGCGCGAGCGTGCCGACTACCGTACCCCGGTTGCCGAAAGCAAGAGCGACGAATTGGCGGTAGCGCCGGTTGCAGCAGCAGTGCAAGCCGGTGTTGTTGGCGAGCCTGAAGTCGCGCCAGTGCCGAAAATGATCACCACGATCGGCCCGAACGGCGAAGAAATCGAAGTCGAAGCCGGTGGCGATGAGCCACGCCGCCGCCGCCGCCGCGGTGGCCGCAACCGCAACCGTCGTGACCGCGAAGGTGTCGAGGGTGTTGAGGGCGCCGAAGGCGTCGACAGCGCTGATAACGACGCCGGTGAGAATGACGTTGTTGCCGTCGAAGCTGCGCCAGTGGAAGTAAAAGCGGCACCGGTTGTGGCAGAAGCCGTGCCAGCACCGGTGGTAGCAGAAGTTGCGCCAGCACCAGTGGCGGCGCCTGCACCAGCACCAGCACCAGTGCCAGTGTCGGAATACACGCCAGTGCCAGTGGCAGAAGTTGCTCCGGCAGTTGTGGCACCGGTTGCGGCACCTGTTGCTGCACCAGCGCCAGTGGCCGAAGCAGTACCGGCACCAGCGGCACCGATCGTGGAGCAGACCATCTTCACGCCGGAAGCGCAGCCTGATCCGGAACCTGTGGCTGAAGTTGCTCCAGTTCCTGCGCCTGCGCCTGCGCCTGCTCCGGCACCAGCGCCTGTTGCGGCAGCACCTGCACCTGCTCCAGCCCCCGTTGCCGTTCAGCCGGTCATCAAGCCAGCTGCGGACCTGAACGAGATCCTGAGCTCGGCCGGCCTGACCCTGGCAGCGACCAATCCTGAAAAGCTGCGTGCAGCGCAGGAAGCGGCAGCCCAGGCAGCAGCACCAGTGCGTGTGCCACGCGAGCGCAAGCCGCTGCCACCGCAAGTGGACGAGCCGCTGATCCAGGTGGACACCACCCGTCATTAATCGGTGACGAAATAAAAAAGGGAAGCCGCGTGCTTCCCTTTTTTTCGCCCACAACATCGTCCTCGCGGAAGCGGGGACCCATGGACAGCTAACGCAAATGAACCCTCTTTCTATGTACGGGCGTGGTATGGGTCCCCGCCTGCGCGAGGACGATGCAGCATGATTGCACCGGATACCCGCCCCGCCCCCGTCAGCATGCAAGAAGCCTTCTGGTACTGGCTCAAGCTCGGCTTTATCAGCTTCGGCGGCCCTGCTGGCCAGATCGCGCTGATGCATACCGAACTGGTCGAACGCCGGCGCTGGATCTCCGAGCAGCGCTTCCTGCATGCACTCAACTACTGCATGCTGCTGCCCGGCCCCGAAGCGACCCAGCTGGCCATCTACATCGGCTGGCTCATGCACAAGACGCGCGGCGGCATCATGGCCGGCGCGCTGTTTGTCCTGCCCTCGCTGCTGCTGCTGATTGGCCTGTCGTGGATCTACCTGGCCTATGGCACTCTGCCCGTGGTCGCCGGTATCCTGTACGGCATCAAGCCGGCCATCGTCGCCGTGGTCCTGGGTGCAGCCTGGCGCATCGGCAGCCGCACCCTGAAAAATCCGGCGATGATTGCCATCGCAGCGGCAGCCTTCATCGCCATCACCGTGCTCCAGTTGCCATTCCCGCTGATCGTTCTGGTTGCAGCGGCAATCGGTCTGGCCGGTGGACGCTTGGCGCCACGGCTGTTCCAGATCGGCGGTCAGCATCCCAACAATCGGCCAACCTATGGCCTGGCCCTGATTGACGACGACACGCCCACCCCGGCGCACGCCACCTTTGCATGGGCCAAATTGGCGCGCGTCGGCACCGTCGGCGTGGTGCTGGGCGTGGCGGTCTGGCTGCTGCTGGCCCGCGCCACGGGCGCCGATGCAACGCTGGCGCAGATGGGCTGGTTCTTCACCAAAGCCGCCATGTTGACCTTTGGCGGCGCCTACGCGGTACTGCCGTATGTGTACCAGGGCGGCGTCGAGCATTTCCATTGGCTCAGCGCGACCCAGATGATCGACGGCCTGGCGCTCGGCGAAACCACGCCGGGCCCCCTGATCATGATCGTGGCCTTTGTCGGCTTTGTGGGCGGCTGGACCCACCAGCTGTTTGGTGGCAGCCTGCTGCTGGCCGGCGTGGCCGGTGCCTGCGTGGCCACCTGGTTCACGTTCCTGCCCTCCTTCATCTTCATTCTGGCTGGTGCGCCGCTGATTGAATCGACTCGTGACAATGTGCGCATGACGGCGCCGCTGACTGCCATTTCCGCCGCCGTGGTGGGCGTGGTGGTGAGTCTGGCCGTCTTCTTCGGCAGCCATGTGTTTGTGCAGGCCGGACGGCCTGACTGGGCGGCCATCGCCATCAGCGCACTCGCCTGCGTGGCCTTGTTCCGCTTTAAGATGGGCACCATCAAATTGATCGCCGCCTGTGCTGTTGCGGGGCTCGTGCTATCGTACTGGCATGGCTGAAAAAATCATCATGCTGGGCGACGCTTTGTCGCCGCCGCCGGCAGTTCCATCCACGCTGGAAGCGCCCACCGGGCTGCTCAGCGACGCGCTGGCGCGTCCCCTGCACGACCTGCGCATCTCGGTCACCGACCGCTGCAATTTCCGCTGCGTGTATTGCATGCCCAAGGAAGTGTTCGACAAGGATTACGCTTACCTGCCGCAAGGTGCCCTGCTGTCGTTCGAAGAAATCACGCGCATGGCCAGGCTGTTCGTGGCGCACGGCGTCGAAAAAATCCGCCTCACAGGTGGCGAGCCCCTGCTGCGCAAAAATCTGGAAAACCTGATCGGCATGCTGAGCGAGCTGCGCACGCCCTCGGGTCAGCCGCTGGACCTGACGCTGACCACCAACGGCTCGCTGCTGGCCAAAAAAGCCCGTGCCCTCAAAGACGCTGGCCTCAACCGCGTCACCGTGTCGCTCGACGCGCTGGACGACGCTGTATTCAAGCGCATGAACGATGTCGACTTTGCCGTGGCCGACGTGCTGGCGGGGATCGATGCCGCGCACGCGGTCGGACTCGGCCCCATCAAGGTCAACATGGTCGTCAAGGCGGGCATGAACGACCAGGAAATCCTGCCCATGGCGCGCTACTTCAAAGGCCGACCCGCCATCTTGCGCTTCATCGAATACATGGACGTGGGCGCCTCCAACGGCTGGAACCTGGCCGAAGTGATTCCGTCGGCAGACGTCGTTGCCCGTATTGGCGCCGAAATGCCGCTCGAACCCATTGGCGCCAACTATGCAGGCGAAACCGCCGCGCGCTGGCGCTATGCAGACGGGGGCGGCGAAGTTGGCGTCATCTCCAGCGTCACCCAGGCCTTCTGCAAAGACTGTTCGCGCGCGCGCCTGTCCACCGAAGGCAAACTTTACACCTGCCTGTTTGCCACCCGCGGCCACGACTTGCGCGCCCTGCTGCGCGCCGGCCGCAGCGATGCTGAAATGTCCAGCGCCATTGCCCAGCTCTGGCGTGTGCGCGACGACCGCTATTCCGAGACCCGCACCATCAACACCAGTGGCCTTGAGCGCGGCGCCAGGCGGGTTGAAATGTCCTACATCGGCGGTTGATCAAGGTGGACAGTCAATACATCACTGGACTAATTCTGGCCGGTGGCCGTGGCAGCCGCATGGGCCATGTGGACAAGGGTTTGCAGCCATTTCGTGGCGAGCCGATGGTCGCACACGCAATGCGTAAATTGGCTGCGCAAACCGGCAGCCTGGCCATCAACGCCAACCAGAATCCGGACCAGTACGCCCAATTCGGCGTGCCCGTCTGGGCGGACGACCTGCAAGGCTTCGAGGGTCCCCTGGCGGGACTGGAAACCGGCTTGCGCCGCTGCGCCACTCCCCTGCTGGTCACCGCCCCTTGCGACTCGCCCTTCCTGCCCGATGATCTGGTGCAGCGGCTGCATCAGGCAATGACCGGACAGGGCGCCGACCTGGCGCTGGCCGAAACGCTTGAGCCAGACGATGACGGCGCCGCGCGTGTCCAGCCGCATCCCGTGTTTGCCCTGATGCGCACCAGCGTGCTGCCGCATCTGTCAGCCTATCTGGCCGAAGGGGGGCGCCGCATGGATGGCTGGTATCCGCGCATCAAGGTCGCGCGGGTGCGCTTTGCCGACGCCGACGCCTTCCGCAATATCAACACGCTGCGCGAACTGCAGCAATTCGAACAAGATCCGCCATGACCGCTCCCACGCTGCAGCAAGTGACCAGCTGCCTGTCCGATTACGACCCCGATGCCTTGCCGGTGCGCGATGCGCAGCGCATCATCGGCAACTTCGTCACGCCCGTCGCCGAAGTGGAGCAGCTTACCCTGCTTGACGCCCTGGGGCGCGTGCTGGCAGATGACATCATCTCGCCCATCAGCGTGCCCGCCCACGACAATTCGGCCATGGACGGCTATGCCTTGCGCGCGGCCGATCTGGATCCGGCCGCGCCGACCACACTGGCAGTCATCGCCACTGTCTACGCGGGCCGGCCATCGGACGCCGTTCCTGCGGCAGGACAATGCGTGCGCATCATGACCGGGGGCGTCATGCCGGCCGGCTGCGACTGCGTCATCCCGCAGGAGCATGTGGCCAGCATCAGCGATGAAAGCATCACCATCGACGCGGGCGTGATCCGCAGCGGCGACAATCGCCGCTTCGCAGGCGAAGACCTGATGGCCGGCAGCGCCGCGCTCAAAGCGGGCCGCACCATCCGCCCGGCCGACCTGGGCTTGCTGGCATCACTCGGCATTGCCAGCGTTCCCGTGCGGCGGCGCCTGCGCGTCGCCTTCTTTTCGACCGGCGACGAACTGCGCTCCATCGGCCAGCCACTCGACGCCGGCTGCGTCTACGACAGCAATCGCTACACGCTGTTCGGCATGCTGAGCCGCCTTGGCTGCGAGGTCATCGACATGGGCATCGTGCGCGACGATCCGCAAGCACTGGAAGACGCCTTGCGCAGCGCCTGCGCGCGCGCCGACGCCATCGTCACGTCCGGCGGCGTGTCGGTTGGCGCGGCTGATTACACGCGCGACATCATGGCCAAAATGGGCGATGTCACGTTCTGGAAGATCGGCATGCGCCCGGGCCGGCCGCTGGCCTTTGGCCGCATTGCTGCGGATGGCGAGAGCGCCTTCCTGTTTGGCTTGCCGGGCAATCCTGTTGCGGTCATGGTGTCGTTCTACTTCTTCGCGCGCGCGGCGCTGTTGCGCATGATGGGGACGGAAGCACCGCAGCTGCTGTTGAAGGTACGCTCGGCCGCTGCCATCCGCAAGAAGCCCGGCCGCACCGAATACCAGCGCGGCATTCTGACGTGCGGCGCCGATGGCGAGCAAGAGGTGCGCATTACGGGTTCGCAAGGCTCCGGCATTCTGCGCTCGATGGTGGAGGCAAACTGCATGGTCGTGCTGCATGATGAACAGGGCAATGTCGCTGCCGGCGACCTGGTCGAGGTGCTGCTGTTCGAGGGACTGGTCTAGAGCCGCTTCGGGTCACTGTTGCGCCAATCACCACGAAGGTTCGTCAAGCAGCACCAGCGCTTCATCAAAATCGAAACGTTCTACACGCTCGCTGACCTGGCGCAGCCGCGCTGCGAGCGGATGGGCGCCGATCAGAGCTTCCAGTTCAATCAGCGCATCCATTGCGGCAGTGTCGCTCTCTGCCAGTAGCTTTGCGAGCCGGGACACCAGGACTGACACCGCGGCAGGATCTGCTTGCGGCGACACCGCTGCCGCGTTCTGGGTCAGGTCCAGTGCATCAAGTCCGACAATCACGGGCGCCAGCTCGCGTTCAACCTCACCTTGCAAATACAGCAGGCGCGCGCGATCGTCGCCGTCGAGGCAAGCTTGTTCCAGCGCTCCGGCAGCGGCAGCAATCGCGCGCGCACCGATGTTGCCTGCCGTGCCGCGCAGTGTATGCGCGACTCTGGCAGCAGCGCCCGCGTCGCTGCTTCCCAGCGCCTGTTCAAAGTCCGCCATGAAGTTGCCATGCGTCTCGCGGAACATGCCAAGCATGCGTTGGTACAGTTCTTCTCTCCCCATGCACGTGGCCAGGCCAGCTACGGCATCGATCCCCGCAGGCAGCGGTGGCACCGCGCTACGCGGAGCCAGCGCTGACTCAGGCGGCATCGGCGTCTGCCAGATCGGCGTGATCCATTTGGCCAGGGTCGCAAACATGACATCGACATTGAGCGGCTTGGAAATGTGATCGTTCATGCCGCTGTCAATCGCCTTGTCGCGGTCACCGTCCATTGCGTTGGCGGTCATCGCAATCACCGGCAGGGTGGCAAAGCGAGGCTGCTCGCGCAGCAGCCGGGTGGCGGTATAGCCGTCCATGACCGGCATCTGGCAATCCATCAAAATGCCGTCGAAGGCGGCATCGATGGCCAGCATGTCAAGCGCCTGCTGGCCGTCGCCAACGACGATCAGTTCAATGCCAGCGCTGGCCAAAAGATCGCGCGCCAGTTCCTGGTTCATCTCATTGTCTTCCACCAGCAGCAGGCGCGCACCTGACAATCGCGCCATGGCCGATGCGCCCTGATCCTGGCGCTCGGTCTGGCGCGTGGCGCCGATGCGGCCGATACCCCGTACTTCGCCGATGGCTTCAAGCAGGGTCGATGGTGTCACTGGCTTGGTCAGCACTGACGGCAGCGCTACCTGTTGCCGCTGCGCCTCCTCCTGGGCCTCGTCGCGTCCAAATGCAGTCAACATGATCACCGCTGGCACCTTGGCCAGCGTCCCGGTCTGCATTTCACGCAATGCCGCGACCCCATCCATGACCGGCATCTTCCAGTCCAGCAGAATCAGATCGTAGGGCAATGCGCGCCGTTCCGCCTCCGCCATCCGGTGCAGAGCCACGTGGCCGTTTTCCGCCACGTCCACTTCCAGACCAAAACTGCTCGCCATGGTGGACAGGATTTCGCGCGCGCTGGCATTGTCATCCACTACCAGCACCCGCATCCCCAGCAATTCGTCGGCCTTGAACATGCGCCGCGCCTGCACATCTTCCTGCACCCCGAACCAGGCATGGAAGTGGAAGGTCGAGCCCTTGCCGGTCTCACTGTCAACCCAGATCCGGCCATCCATCAGTTCCACCAGTTTTTTCGAGATGGCCAGCCCAAGCCCGGTCCCGCCATACTTGCGCGTGGTGGACGTGTCGGCCTGGCTGAACGACTGGAACATGCGCGCGCATTGTTCGGGCGACATGCCAATGCCGCTGTCCTTGACCCAGAAATGCAGTTCGACTCTGCCTTCCGCCTCCGCCACCACTTCGGCGCCCACCACAATCTCGCCCGTCTCGGTGAACTTGGCGGCGTTGTTGCCCAGGTTGATCAGCAACTGGCCCAGGCGCAGCGGGTCGCCGATCAGCGAGGTAGGCAGGTCCGCAGCGGTGGCAAACAGCAGTTCGAGGCCCTTCTCTTCCGCCTTCATGCCGATCATGCTGGCGAAGTTGTCCAGCACATCTTCGAGCCGGAAGCCGATTTTTTCCACCGTCATCTTGCCTGCTTCGATCTTCGAGAAGTCGAGGATATCGTTGATGATCCCCAGCAGATTCTCCGCCGAGCGGTGTACTTTCTCCACGTAGTTGCGCTGCTTGGTATCGAGGTCGGTGCGCAGCGCGAGATGGCTCATGCCGATGATCGCATTCATCGGTGTGCGGATTTCATGGCTCATATTGGCCAGGAAATCGCTCTTGGCGCGCGTGGCCTCTTCGGCGATTTCCTTGGCCCGCACGACTTCCGCTTCGGCCAGCTTGCGGTCGCTGATGTCGCGCACCGAGGCGCATACGCACACGCCGCGCTCTTCCACCGCTGGCAGGCGTGACAGGCCAATCTCGACCGAGAACAGGCTCCCATCCTTGCGCAGGCCGTACAGATCGGCATTAACGCCGCCCAGCTGGCGCGCGCCACCTGCCTCGATCAGCGCCTTGTGCGCCGATATATACGCAGTGCGCGCCGGGCGCGGCACCAGCGTCTCGATCGGCTGGCCGATCAACTCGCCGTCGGCGTAACCGAACAGTTTGTCCAGCTGCGGATTGCTCAGCATGATGCGGCCATCCGCATCAGCCACCATCATGCCGTCTGGTGCGGCCTTGATGATGCCGCGGTACCAGGCCTCGGTGGCCTTGAGTGCGACCTGTTGCGATTCCAGTTCGGCGGCCTGCTGCTCAACTCGGCGTGCCTGCGCCTCGATGTCGGCTGCCTGGCTGCGTGTTTGCTCAAGCAGGGTTTGCACTGCCTCGTTGCGCGCCATGATCTCCATGGTCACGGCCAGCTTGGGCAAGAGCGCTTCGAGCAGCATGTTCTCGGCTTCGCCCGGGGCCTCGAAGCCGGCCAATTCGAGCACCCCGATCAGGCGGCCCGCGTGCACCAGCGGCTGCACCTGTACATGCTGTGGCGCGGCCTGGCCCAATTGCGAAGCAATCGGCAGGTAGTCGGACGGGACCTGCTTGAATACACGCGGCTGCAAATCCAGCGCGCATTGCCCCAGCAAACCGCTGCCCGGCATCAGCTCGGCCGGTGCCGGCCGCGCGGCGTCGACAGCGTGGCTGGCGCCCAAAGTCAGCGCAGTCTTGCCTTCTTCATGTGTGTACAACACGCCGTGGCCAGCCTTGAGCAAGGGCGCCACCAGGCTGAGAAACCGCTGGGCCGCTTCGCGCGGCGTGGCCAGCTGCTGCAATTCGGTCTGGATCGTCGCTTCCTGCGACTTGACCCAGCGTTGGGTCTCCAGTTGGCGCGCCTCGGTCTGCAAAAGGGCAATGGCGCGTGCCAGGTCGCCAGTCTCGTTCTTGAAATCGGTGTGCGGAATGCTGCCGTGCAGGCGCCCAGCGGCCAATTCGTCCACCGCCCTGCGCACCCGCTGGATCGGCATGCGAATCGAACGGCTGATTAGCCAGGCCAGCATCAGCGCCAATGCCAGCCCGCCGCCCAGCAAGGCAAAGGTGAAGATATTGCTGCGGTCGGCCAGCCGGCCGAAGCGGGTCAGCGTGTCGCGTACCGTGGTCTCCTTGACCGACTC
Source organism: Massilia sp. CF038 (assembly GCF_900129765.1). Lineage (GTDB taxonomy): Bacteria > Pseudomonadota > Gammaproteobacteria > Burkholderiales > Burkholderiaceae_D > Telluria_A. The sequence continues at coordinate 531,646 of NZ_FQWU01000001.1, read as the reverse complement.
GATCTCGGCCAGCTTCTGGTCAGCGTCGTCGGCCAGTTGACGGAAACTGTCGTTGTCAATCAACGCTTGCGCCGTCTCCTGGTCCTGCTGGCCACTGAGCTTGAGTGCATCTTCACTGATGCGGTCAATGCGCGCCAGGCTGGTCTCGAATTCGCGCAGGCGCACTACATTGGCCGGCAAGAACAGCGTCGAGCGCGACGCATCGAGTGCCGTATGCAGCTGCAGCCGCGCCAGGTCAAGCTGGCGTGTCGCTTCATCGCGCCCCACCCGACCACGTGCATTCATGGCCTTGTACACAGCCAGTTCCTGGCGTGCCAGGTGGATGCGCACTTCCTTGATCTGCGAAATGCCGACCATGCCTTCCTGCTGCAGACGCTGGGTATCGCGCCGTAAAATGTTTTGCGCTGCCAGACTTTGCAGGCCCAGCGCGAGCGCCAGCAACAGTAACGCGCTGAATCCCACCGTCAGCTTTTTTTGCAGGGAAAGGCGTTCCAGAAAATCGAGTACGGTCGTCATGATCGATCAGGCAGATGGCAGTGCATGAGCCAGCGCCACCGCTTTTTCGGCGATGTCGTTGTCACTGTCGGCAAACCGTGCGGCGATGTCCTGGAACCGCGGCAGGCAAGTCTCGAAGGCGTCGCAGATATCGGGATCGAAGTGACTGCCGCGCCCATCAAGAATGATCTGCACCGCCTGCGCGTGCGGCATGCCCTCCTTGTACACGCGCCGGCTGATCAGGGCGTCGTAGACGTCGGCCACTGCCATCAGGCGGGCCGAAATGGGAATCGCGTCACCGGCCAGCCCTTCGGGATAACCGCTGCCATCCCACTTTTCCTGGTGGCCGTAAGCGATCTCCTTGGCCAGGCGCAGAAACTCCACATCCATGCCCAGTTGGGCTTCGGCGTGGGCAATGGCGTCACGTCCCAGCGTGGTGTGGGTCCTCATGACCTCGAATTCTTCCGGCGTGAAGCGGCCAGGTTTCAGCAGAATGCGGTCGGGAATACCGATCTTGCCGATATCGTGCAAAGGCGCCGACTTGAACAGCAGCGCAATGGTCGCATCGTCCAGGTAGGCCGCAAAGCGCGGGTGGCTGCGCAAGGCATTGGCCAGCACCTTTACATAGTGCTGGGTGCGGCGGATATGGTTGCCTGTCTCGTTGTCGCGCGTTTCAGCAAGCGAGGCCATGGCGTGGATAGTGACATCCTGGATCGCCACTACTTCGCGCGTGCGGCGCTGTACTTCCTGCTCCAGGAACTCGTTCTTGTCGCGTAAAAAATCCGCTGCGGCCTTGACCTTGAGCTGGGTCTCGACCCGCGCCAGCGCCACCGGCGGACTGATTGGCTTGGTGATGTAATCGGCTGCGCCCAGTTCCAGGCCGCGCGTCTCGTCTTCGCTGCTGGCCATCGCAGTCAGGAAGATGATGGGAATGTCGCGCGTGGCCGGGTCCAGCTTGAGCAGGCGCGCCACCTCGTGCCCGGACAGACCGGGCATCATGATGTCGAGCAGGATCAGGTCCGGGTGGGGCAACTGGACGGCGATGCGCAAGGCCTTGTCGCCGTTGTTGGCCGCCTTGACGAGGTAGCGGTCCTTCAGCAGATTACTCATCAGCATCAGGTTATCCGGCGTGTCGTCCACCACCAGGATGATGGGTTTTTGCGGGAAGTCGGTGGTTCCAGGCATGACGGCACTCCAGGGTGAGGGCGCGATGCAAAGAGCGGAACCCGGACCATGACTGCCAGCTGTATTGACCGGACTACGCCATCAGTTTTCTAATGCAATTAGATAAAGATAGCATGGGATTGCCATTTGGTCACTTGGTATTATGGAAATATTTCAGCTACTCGGCGTCATCGATTTGCGGTCCCAGCATGAGCTGCGCCGCCTCGCTCGGCAGCGCTTCCACCGACTTGAGCTTGCGCGCCATCTGACGGCTGCGCACTTCGGCGCTTTCGATATTCTTGGCCGCTTTTTCCAGCGTCAGACGGGTTTGACTGAGGACATCGCCAAATTTGCCAAACTCGGTTTTGACCGCGCCCAGTACCTGCCACACCTCGGACGAGCGCTTTTCCAGCGCCAGCGTACGGAAACCCATCTGCAAACTGCTCAAAATCGCCGCCAGGGTGGACGGCCCCGCGATGGACACGCGCAAGGTGCGCTGCAAATCGTCGGCCAGACCGGGCCGGCGCATCACTTCTGCGTACAAGCCTTCGGTGGGCAGGAACAAAATCGCAAAGTCGGTCGTCTGTGGCGGCGACAGATATTTTTCGCAGATGGTCTTCGCTTCCAGGCGCACGGCCCGTTCCAGCTCGCGCCCCCCCTGCGCCACGCCTTCGGCATCGGCGCGCTCGGCAGCTTCCACCAGGCGTTCGTATTGCTCTTTCGGGAATTTGGCGTCGATCGGCAGCCACACCGGCGCCCCGCCCTCAGTCTGCCCCGGCAGCTTGATGGCAAACTCCACCCGCGCCCCGGTACCGGCCACGGTTTCCACATTCTTGGCGTACTGGTCGACCGTGAGCACCTGCTCGAGCAGCATTTCAAGCTGCACTTCACCCCAGGTACCGCGCGTCTTGACGTTGGTGAGCACGCGCTTCAGGTCGCCCACACCAATGGCCAGCTGCTGCATTTCGCCCAGCCCCTGGTGCACCTTTTCCAGCCGCTCCGACACCTGGCGGAACGATTCGGTCAGGCGCGTTTCAAGTGTGGCATGCAGTTTTTCGTCGACCGTCTTGCGCATTTCTTCCAGCCGCGTGGCATTGTCGGTCTGCAGATCGCGGATTTTTACTTCCAGCGTGGCGCGCACTTCCAGCAGGCGCTGTGCGTTCGATTCAGTCAGCGCGGTCAGATTCTGGGTCATGCTGTCGCTGAAGCGCTTGAGGGTGGTGGCCTGCTCTTCGCGCGCGCTGATGCTGCCCAGGTTGATCTGCTGGCGCATGCTGTCAAGCTGCTGCACGGTGGCCGCGTGATACTGTGCCAGCGTGGCGGCCAGCTCCTGGCGCGTGGCCTGGGCACTGGCCTGGGTTTCCAGGCGCAGTTCGCGCTCGATCCGTTCCAGCCCCGCGCTGGCGCCCTTGTGCAGGTAGGCCGCCAGTTGCAGCAGCAGGACCAGCGCCACCGCGCCGGCCAGAATGTAGAAGTGAGTGTCGGTCATCTAGTCGGCTTTGTTGCGCATCCAGTCGGCAGTCTGATAAAACGATTCCATCAGACGCAGGCGCAGCGCTTCGTCAATGCCGATGTCTTCCATGGCGCAGGCCATGGCGCGCAGCCATTGATCGCGCTCGCTGCTGCCGATGGCAAACGGCAGGTGGCGCGCGCGCAGGCGCGGGTGCCCGAACTGTTCCACGAACAGGTCGGGCCCGCCCATCCAGCCGGACAGGAACATGAACAGCTTGTCGCGCGAACCGTCCATCGAACCCGGGTGCAGGGCGCGAATGCCCGCGAACTCGGGTTCGAGTTCCATCAGATCGTAGAAACGGTCAACCAGCTCGCGCACGCGCGCCTCGCCGCCAATTACACTGTATAAGGTTTGTGGTTCATCCATGGCCGCCATGATACTCCGGCGGCTCCTGTCATACCAGCGTCAGACGGTGCTGGCGTTTGGACGAGGACCAGCCTTCCAGATCGACTTCGTGGCGCATGTCGGCGCAGGCGTCGAGCAGGCGCGCAATCTGCTGCGCGCTCAGGCCGGCGTTGAGCGTGAGCCGCACGAGGGAACGGTTTTTGGCTGTGGCTGGCGCACAAAACACGGCGCCGTAAATGCCGCGCCGTTCCAGTGCCTTGCGCAGCACCAGCGTTTTCGGTTCCGGCCCCGCCTCCAGCGCCACGATTTGTTCGCTGCCATCGTCGATGTTGTAGCCCAGGCCACGCAAGCCTTCGCGCACCTGGGTGGTCACATCGCGCAGCGCGGCGCGCTGTGCGTCGGCGGCGCTGATGAAATCGAGCGCCGCATCGAACCAGGCCAGTTCATGCTCGAGCAGGCAGGAACTGAAAATCGCCGGACGCGACGCCGACAGGAAGTAACCCTTGAACTGGCTCGAACAGGTCAGAAAGCCGGCACGTCCGGCAAACGCCTTGGCCAGCGAAGCGGTGCGAAAGTGCACGCGCTCGGTCAGCCCAAGCTGCGCCACCAGGCCGGCCCCACGCGGGCCGTGGGTACCAAGCGAATGCGATTCGTCCACGATCAGGATGCTGCCGCTGCGTTCGGCGATCTCCACCACACGCTGCAAGGGAGCCACGCTGCCATTGGTGCTGTACAAGGCGTCCACCACGATGATGCCCGCCCCTTGCTTGTCCACCTGACGCTCCAGGTGCGCCGGATCATTGTGCAGGAAGGGCACCCCGATGGCCTGTGCCGACTGCACGCCTTCCCACAGCGAGGCGTGCGCCATCATATCCAGGTAGACCGGCACGCCGGGTCCGGCCAGCGTTTGCAGCAAGCCGACATTGGCAGCCCAGCCGGACTGCGCCAGGACCCCGTCCTCGGCCCCCATGTAGGCGGCAAATTTGGCTTCCAGCCGGTGCTGGCTGCTGCCCTCCTGCAGAAATACCGACGACATCAGCATGCCGGACTGGCTGCCAAGCAGACTGCGTGCCTGCGCCGCCAGCAAGTGCGGGTGATTCGAGATGTTCAGATAGTCGTTGCTAGCCAACATCACTGCGCCCGCTTCCGCCGGCTTCCACACGTGCAAATGTTCGCCGCCCAAGAGTTGTTGAACGCGGGTCACATAATGGGCATCCATACGGCGACGGACAAATTCGGGCATGCAAAGTTCTGCGCGGATGGCGGAAAACGATTGATTAGCAGCAAATGTCATGATGATTTCTCCAAAGAAAAATTGATCATTTTCTGCCCAGGCTTTTCAGCGCAGCTGCAACGTGCCTCCTTGTTGATCCATATCAAATTGCACCTAGTCAATTTGCGACACCATCCAGCTTGATTGAACGCAATTGAGATATATCAAGCACTTACGAAACGACAGAATGGCAAACTGGACCAGCATCGTCGAACCACTCAAGTGCCGGTTCCAGCACACCGTGCTGCGCTGGCGCCACCGTTATGAACGCCAGTTTGACGGCGAAACCTGGCGCTTTGTCGTCCTGTCGTGGGTGGGCTGCATTGGCATGCCGGCTTACTACGTGATCTGGACCTACTGGTTCCCCCAGCATTTCGACAGCCTGCTGCTGCGCCTGATCGGCGCGGCCCTGTGCCTGCCCGCGCCCTGGGCTGCGCGCCTGCTGTCCGGGCGCCTGCGCAGCACCTATCTGTTCATTGGCGTGACCTACGTCCTGCCCTTCCAGTTTGTCTTCCTGTATTTGATGAATCACGGCTCAGAAATCTGGGGCCAGTCGCTGCTGATCGCGCTGATCGTGCTGTTTCACTTCCCGTTTTTGTTCGCGCTTGCTTCGTTTGCCACAGGCGCCGTGGTGGCCGGTGTTTTGTTCGCCGTGGTCGGTGACGCGGCCGTGCTCACCAGCGAAGCGCTGCTGTCGCATCTGCCGGTGTACGCCTTCACGATTATCGTCATCTCCACTGCCAAGGTTGGGCGGCGCGTGCTGGCCAACGAAAAGCTGGCTGGCATGGCACAGGGACTGGCGACGGTATCGCACGAACTGCGCACGCCACTGGTCAGCGTCGACGCCAATGTGCGCGGCATTTCGCGCCGCCTGTCCGGCCCGGACAAACCAAGTGCCGCGGACCTGCATGAAATGCGCGAAGCCATGGCCCGCATCCAGCATGAAGTGCGGCACATGAATCACATGGTCGATCTGTTCCTGCTGTCTGCGCGCGCGGTGCGCGACCAGCTGGAGGCGGACGAGGAAGTATCAATGCAGGCCGTGGTCGAATCGGTCATCCGGCGTTACCCGTTCACGGCGCAGGCGCAGCGCGACGCGGTCCGGGTCGACATCCGGACCGACTTCACCTTTGCGGGCAAGCACGAACTGTCAGTGGTCATTCTGCTCAACCTGCTGCGCAACGCGCTCAAGGCGCTGCAGCGCGCCGGCAAGGGCCGGATCCGCATCGTGGTCGACGGCCGCCGCGACACACCACGCCTGCTGTTCATCGACACCGGCTGCGGCATTGCCGCACCCCAGCTGCCGCTGATCTTCAAGCGCTTTTATTCCTACCCGCCCAACTCCGGCTCCGGCATCGGCCTGGCTCTGTGCAAGGAGATCATCGACGCCTGGCGCGCCAGCATCCGCTGCGTGTCGCGCGAGTGGGCCTATACCATCTTCGTCCTTGAATTTCCCGGCCAGCCCGCGCGGCTGCAGGCCAACCCGAATTGATTGAGAGCGTGCCATGTCCCTGCCGATTTACCAGCACCCCAGCCTGACTGTATTGATTGATGATAGCGACAGCTTCCTGAAAAGCCTGTCGTTCCAGCTCGATCCCGCTCTGGCCAGCAAATCCTTCCACGACACGCGCAGCGCCATTGACTGGCTTGGCCAGCAGGACGGCGAGGGGCAGTACAGCGACGCGCTGCATGCCAGTTATGACACTTACCCCAACGCGCACGAGCAGTGCAACGTCGCTTTCGACATCGATCAGATTCATCGCATCAGCTTTCACCGCCAGCGCTTTGCCACGCCCTCGGTCCTGGTGGTGGACTATTCCATGCCGCAGATGAACGGGGTTCAGGTGTGCGAGGCCCTGCGCCATCTGCCCTGCAAAAAAATTCTCTTCACCGGGGTGGCGGATGAAAAAGTGGCAGTCGACGCGTTCAACCGCGGCCTGATTGACCGCTACATCAAAAAAAGCGACGAAGCCGCGCTCGACAAGCTGGAAGCGGAAATCGTCGCCCTGCAGCGCGAGTTTTTTGTGGCGCGCTCGGACTCCCTGCGCGACATGCTGGCCCTGCACAATTACGCCTTTGTCAGCGACCCGGCCTTTGCCGCGGTGGTGCGGGCACTGCTGCGCGAACACGGCATTGTCGAACACTATGTGTATTCGAACCCGCCCGGTATCCTCATGTACGACCATGAGGGCAATGCGCAGCTGCTGGTGGTGGAAACCGAAGCGAGCATGGATTCGCACTTTGAGGTGGCCTGCGACAACGATGCCCCTGATTCGCTGCTGACGGCCTTGCGCGAGCGCTGCATTGTGGCCTGGTTCCGCGGTGGCGATGGCCTGTACGCCAAAAGCTTTGCCAGCAGCTGGCACAAGCATGTGCAACCGGCGCGCCTGTGCCGCGGGAGCCAGAACTTCTACTGGGCCTTGTTCCCGCTTGCACCGGGCGAACTGACCGAGCCGGCCGCCTCGTTTGCCGACTTTTTGCGCACCCGCGAACTGGCGTAAATTACCTCACTTACGCTTCGCGCAGGGTTTGCAACGGTGGCTGGCGCAGTACGTTACGCAAACCAAGCCAGCCGCCAATCACGGCGCACAGGGCCCCGACCACCAGGCCGGCCAACCACACCATGGGGCTGAAGGTCCACGCAAACTTGAACTGGTAAGTCGCCAGGGCCCAGCCCAGCGCCGCCGCACCCGAGGCGGCGAGCATGCCCGACAAGCCGCCCACCAGCGAAAATTCGATCCACTGCGCGCGCGACAGCTGCTTGCGCGTGGCGCCCAGGGCGCGCAGCAGGCCCGATTCGCGGGTGCGCTCATCCTGCGAGCCCATCAACGCCGCGTACAGCACCAGTACCCCTGACGCCAGCGTGAACGTAAACAGGAATTCAACCGCCGTCACCACCTGGTCCAGCACTTCCTGCAACTGGCTGATGATGCCGCTGACGTCGATCACGGTCAGGTTCGGATAGCTGCGCGCCAGCTCGTTGGTCAATCCGCCGGCCGCAGGCGGCAGGTGGAAGGCCGTCATGTAGGTTTGCGAGGCCTGCGCCATGGCCGCTGGATTGATGATGACAAAGAAGTTGGCCCGCATCGATCCCCATTCCAGCTTGCGCAAGCTGGTGATGGTCGCTTCCACCGGCGTGCCGCCCACATCGAAGCGCAGCTTGTCGCCCAGCTTCAGGCGCAGTGTCTTGGCAATGCCCTGCTCGACCGAAGCCTCGGCCACGCCAGGTTTGTCGTCATACCATTTGCCGGCCACGATCTCGTTCGTCTCGGGCATGTCCCTGGTGGCCGACAGGTTGAATTCGCGGTCGGCCAGGCGCTGGGCGTTTTCTTCGGTGTAGGTGGTGGCGGTGACGGCATCGCCGTTGACGGCCGTCAGGCGGCCGCGGATCATCGGGTACAGTGTGACCTCCTTGATGCTGGCCGCGCTCAGGCGCTGCTCCAGGGCGGCCTTCTGGTCCGGCATGATGTTGATGACAAAGCGGTTTGGTGCATCGGGCGGGGTGGCGCTGCGCCAGGCTGTCATCAGGTCGCCGCGCACCACGGTCAGCAGCAGCAGCGCCATCAGCCCCAGCGCCAGCGACACCACCTGCACAATGGTGGCGCCGGGACGGCGCTGCAGCGACGTGACCGCAAAGCGCCAGGCCTGGCTGTCGACGGCGCCGCGCAGCGACTTGAGCGCCTTCAGCCCCAGCCAGCCGGCAGCGGCAAACAAGGCAAAGCCGGCCAAAAAGCCGCCTGCGGTCATGAGCGCCAGTTTGGCGTCGCCCGCCTGCCACAGCAGCAGGCCGGCAAACACGCACACCCCCAGGCCGTAGGTGGCCAGTGCCAGCGGCTTGGGCGCACTTTGCTCGCGCCGGATCACGCGGTTGTGCGGCACATTGCGCAGCTGGAGCACTGGCGGCAGGGCAAAGCCGACCAGCAGCAGCATGCCAGTGACCACGCCTTGCAGGGCCGGCAGTGCCGACACCGGCGGCAGCTCGGTCGTGAGCAGGGAGCCAATCAGCTGCAGCAGCACCAGATGGCCGCCAAAACCGACCAGCACCCCGAGCACGCTGCCGGCCAGACCCACCAGGGCAAACTCGGTCAGGTATAACAGCGTGACCTGGTTCTGGGTCAGGCCAAGGCAGCGCAGCATGGCGCAGGCGTCGAGATGGCGCAGCATGAAGCGGCGCGCCGCCATGGCCACCGCCACTGCCGCCAGCATGGCCGACAGCAGGCCAACCAGGGACAGGAAACGGTCGGCCCGGTCCAGGGTATTGCGCATTTCGGGGCGGCCGTTTTCAAGCGACTCGACCCGCACGCCACGGATTTTGTCCGTCTCGATCTGCTGCTTGATCCAGGTTTCGAAGGCGCTCACGCTGGTGTTGTCGTTGATGGAGGGCGCCGCCACCTGCAGGCGGTAGGTCACGCGCGAACCGTTGTCGACCAGGCCAGTTGCCGCCAGATCTTCCAGGGCAAACATGACGCGGGGGGCGAAGTTGGCAAACGAGGGTCCGCGATCCGGCTCACTGGCGATTAGCTGCGCAATGCGGAACTGCTTGTCGCCCACCTGGATGGTGTTGCCCACGCTGGTGCGCAAGGCCGTCAGCACGTTCAGGTCGACCCATACCGTGCCCGGTGCCGGCGTGGCCTCGGTCTTGCTGCCCTGGCCGGCGCCGGCCTGGAGCGGATCGCTGGTGATCTTGAGTTGACCGCGCAGGGGGTAGCCGGGCGAGACCGCCTTGATCGATGCCAGCTGGGCCATGGACTGCTCGCCCTCGCCGCTCTGGGCCATGCTGGGGAAGGTGACGGTGTCGGCCAGAAGCAAACCACGCCGCACGGCTTCGGCGCGCCAGGCGGGCGCGATCGGGTTGTCGGCATTGATCAGCAGATCGGCGCCCAGCAACTGGTGCGCGTCACGGTTGAGGCCGCTGCGCATGCGGTCAATAAAGAAGCCGACCGCCGACAGGGCCGATACCGCCACGATCAGGGCGATCAGGAGAAAACGCAGTTCACCGGCGCGCCAGTCGCGCGCGGTCATGCGGAACGATTGCAGCAGCATGGTGTCCTAGAGGGTAGAGAAATAGTGATCGACTTCGTCGAGGTGGCGCTGGCGCGCCTGCGGGTCAATAAACGCAGCGGTAAAGCTGTTGCGGGCCAGCTGGCGCGCGTGCGCGGCCGTCAAAGGCAGGGCGTCGCACACGGCGAGGAAATTGGCATTCATATAGCCGCCAAAATAAGCCGGATCGTCCGAATTGACGGTGGCCGCCAGACCGGCATCGAGCAGCGTAATCAAGTTGTGCGCACTCATATCGTCAAACACCCGCAACTTCACGTTGGACAGCGGGCACACCGTCAGAGCAATTTGCTCGCGCGCCAGGCGCGCCACCAGCGCCGGGTCTTCCAGGCAACGCACGCCATGGTCGATGCGCTCCACGTTCAGTACGTCAAGCGCCGTTTCAATATAGGCTGGCGGGCCCTCTTCGCCCGCGTGCGCCACCAGATGCAGACCCAGCGTGCGGCAGCGCTCGAACACGCGCGCAAATTTTTCCGGCGGATGGCCGCGCTCGGACGAATCGAGCCCGACCCCAATGATCTTGTCCAGGTGGGGCATGGCCTGGTCCAGCGTGACAATGGCTTCGTCTTCCGACAAATGGCGCAGGAAGCACATGATCAGCGTGGCGCTGATGGGGGCGTCCTGGCAGGCGCGCCAGATGCCGTTGATCACGGTTTCAAAGGGCACCCCACGGGCGGTATGGGTTTGCGGATCGAAAAAGATTTCCGCATGGCGGACCTGGTCGGCATGCGCGCGTGCCAGATAGGCGGCGGTCATGTCGTAGAAATCCTGCTCCTGCAGCAAGACACTGGCCCCGGCGTAATAAATGTCCAGGAAGGACTGCAGGTCGCTGAATGCATACGCGGCGCGCAAGGCCTCGACCGAGGGATAAGCCAGCGCCACCCCATTTCTTTGAGCCAACTCAAAGATCAGTTCCGGCTCGAGTGACCCTTCGATGTGAATGTGCAATTCTGCCTTGGGCATCTGTTGCACGATGGTGCGGATCGCGGGTGTGGGCATTGCAAGGTCTCCGGGGAAGGGGTTGGACTGGCCAATCCGGCAAGTGTAGCGCAAGCGGCGCAATCGAATCGGCGCAGCCCGAAAAGTGTGACACGCGCACGATCTTCGTGCGCCATCCGCATCCAAGTTCGTGCAATATCGGGTGGCCAAAAGCAGATACGCCTTCGCTGTTTCCAACGCGCTTGAACCGGCCTTGAAAAAGCCATGTTCAAGCGTCATGACAGGCGCCTGCAACGGCCATTTCATGCCGTATTAATATTGACTTTTTTGTTTTGTAATCAATGACTTAAGCACGTTTTAAACATGCACGATACATTGCTTTGACATCCGCTACCATTAGGCACATAATAAATTTCATAGGCGTAAGAAACCCTTGCAGCACGCGCGAATCGCCGGAGAAATCCGGAACAAAAATAATCATCGTTATACGGTTTTTTGTTTCAGAATTTTGATGAAACAGCAGATCGATGTAATGAATAAAACAGAGGAGTACGCCAGCAAACGGCCTGACAGAATGCCAACGGTACGACTGCCAGTCAGAGTGATGTAGTGTTAGCCCACTAAAGGACATTCAAATGACCATTTTTGACAACTACGCAGCGCGCTACGAGCGTACCCGGGAAGAGGAATACTCCCTCTCCGAATATCTGGCACTGTGCAAAAAGGACAAACTGACCTATGCCAGCGCCCCGGAACGCATGCTGGCGGCAATCGGCGAGCCTACCCTGGTCGATACGCGTAACGACACGCGCCTGTCGCGCATCTTCGCCAACAAGGTCATCAAGATTTACCCCGCCTTCAAAGAGTTCTACGGCACCGAGGAAGTGATCGAGCAAGTTGTTTCCTACTTCCGCCATGCGGCGCAAGGGCTGGAAGAACGCAAGCAAATCCTGTATCTGCTGGGCCCTGTGGGCGGCGGCAAATCGTCGATTGCTGAAAAACTCAAGGTGTTGATGGAGCAAGTGCCCTTCTATTGCCTGAAAGGCTCGCCCGTCAATGAATCGCCGCTTGGCCTGTTCAACGAAGAGGAAGACGGCACGATCCTGGAAGAAGACTACGGGATTCCACGCCGTTATCTGCGCACCATTCCCAGCCCCTGGGCCGTCAAGCGCCTGCACGAATATAACGGCGACATCAACCAGTTCCGCGTGGTCAAGCGCTACCCATCGGTGCTCAAGCAGATCGCCATTTCCAAAACGGAACCGGGCGATGAGAACAACCAGGATATTTCTTCGCTGGTCGGCAAGGTCGATATCCGCAAGCTGGAAGATTACGCCCAGGATGATCCCGATGCCTACAGCTATTCGGGCGGGCTGTGCCTGGCCAACCAGGGGTTGATGGAATTTGTCGAGATGTTCAAGGCGCCCATCAAGGTCCTGCACCCGCTGCTGACCGCCACCCAGGAAGGCAACTACAAGGGCACCGAGGGCTTTGGCGCGATCCCGTTCGACGGCATCATCCTGGCGCACTCGAATGAGTCGGAATGGAAAACCTTCCGCAACAATCGCAACAACGAAGCATTCCTGGACCGGATTTATATCGTGAAGGTGCCGTACTGCCTGCGCGTGTCCGACGAGATCAAGATTTACGACAAGCTCATTCGCAATTCATCGCTGGAGTCTGCGCCTTGCGCGCCCGGCACCATGAAGATGATGGCCCAGTTCGCGATTCTGTCGCGCCTGAAAGATCCGGAAAACTCCAGCATCTTCTCGAAAATGCTTGTCTACGACGGTGAAAACCTCAAGGATACCGATCCCAAGGCGAAGTCCATGCACGAGTACGTGGACTACGCGGGCGTGGATGAAGGCATGAATGGCCTGTCGACCCGCTTTGCCTTCAAGATCTTGTCCAAGGTCTTTAACTTCGATAACACTGAAGTCGCGGCCAACCCAGTGCACCTCTTATATGTGCTGGAGCAGCAGATCGAGCGCGAACAGTTCCCGCCCGAAACCGAACAGCGGTATTTTTCCTATATCAAGGAACATCTGGCGCAGCGCTACGTCGAATTCATCGGCAAGGAAATCCAGACGGCTTACCTCGAAAGCTACTCTGAATACGGCCAGAACATTTTCGACCGCTACGTGACCTTTGCCGACTTCTGGATCCAGGATCAGGAATTCCGCGACCCGGACACAGGCGAAAGTTTCGACCGCGATGCGCTCAACAACGAACTCGAAAAGATCGAGAAGCCGGCCGGGATCAGCAACCCGAAGGACTTCCGCAACGAGATCGTCAATTTCGGTTTGCGGGCGCGGGCCACCAACGGCGGCAAGAACCCGGCGTGGACCAGTTACGAGAAGTTCCGAACCGTGATCGAGAAGAAGATGTTCTCGAACACAGAGGAACTGCTGCCGGTGATATCCTTTAATGCCAAGGCCAGCGCCGAGGATGCCAACAAGCACGCGGACTTCGTGGCGCGCATGGTGGAAAAAGGCTATACGGCCAAGCAGGTGCGCCTGCTGTGCGAATGGTATCTGCGTGTACGCAAGTCGTCGTAACGCGGCCGCGCGCCACCCTCCCCCATGGCGGGTGGCGCGCGGGAAGTAACAGGATTGAGGCAGGAGGCCCGTTTTGACTTATCTCATCGACCGACGCTTGCAGGGCAAGAACAAGTCAGCGATCAACCGAGAGCGCTTCCTACGGCGTTACAAGAGCCAGATCAAGGATGCTGTCGGGCGCGCCATCAAAGGCCGTTCGATCACCGATATCGAGAACGGCGAAAAAGTCTCGATTCCGGTCAAGGACGTCAACGAACCGAATTTCGGCCACGCCCACGGCGGCGTGTGGGAAACCATCAACCCCGGCAACAAGGAATACCAGAAGGGCGACCAGTTCAACCGGCCGCGCGGCGGCGGCGGTGCCGGCCGCGGCAAAGCCGGCAACAGTGACCAGACGTCGGAAGACGATTTCATCTTCGAACTGTCGCGCGAAGAATTCATGAATTACTTCTTCGAAGACCTGGAATTGCCAAATATGGTCAAGACCCAGCTGACCGCCACCACCGAATTCAAGAACCATCGTGCTGGCTACAATATGTCGGGCACGCCGTCGAATATCCACGTGCTGCGCTCGCTGCGCGGTGCGCTGGGCCGGCGCATTGCGGTGGGCGGCAGTTCACGCAAGAACTTGATTCACGCCGAGCGCGAGCTGCTGGCCCTGCTCGAAGAAGGCGTGGAGATGGACGATCCGCGCGTGCTCGAATTGAAGCATCTGATCCATCACCTGCATACCAAGCTGCTGGCGATTCCCTTCATCGATCCGTTCGACCTGCGCTACAGCAACCGGATCAAGGTGCCCAAACCCATGACCCAGGCCGTGATGTTCTGCATCATGGATGTCTCGGGCTCCATGGACGAGTCGCGCAAGGATACTGCCAAGCGCTTCTTTATTTTGCTGTACCTGTTCCTCAAGCGCGCTTACGACAAGATCGAGGTCGTGTTCATCCGCCATCACACGGCCGCGGCCGAAGTGGGCGAGGAAGAATTTTTCCATTCGCGCGAATCGGGTGGCACCGTGGTGTCTTCGGCCCTGCACTTGCTGACCAAGATCATTGGCGAGCGCTACGGCAGCGGCGCATGGAACAGCTACGTGGCCCAGGCCTCGGACGGCGACAACTGGGACAACGATTCGGTGCTGTGCAAGCAGCTCTTGATCAACACCATCATGCCTGCCGTCCAGTATTACACCTATGTCGAAATCACCGACGGGCCGCCACAAAACCTGTGGGACCAGTATGCCGAAGTGTCCGATCACCATCAGAACTTTGCGATGCAAAAGATCGTCACGCCGGCCGACATCTACCCCGTGTTCCGCGAGCTGTTTAAAAAGCAGCCCAAATAGCCGAACCCGCAGCAAGGAGCTTGCATGCCCAGAGACCCCAAACATCCGCGCGCCCTGCCCGAACAGTCGGAATGGACTTTCGACCTGATCGAGCACGCGCACGAAGAGATCCGCCGGGTGGCGAAGAGCTTTGGCCTCGACACCTATCCCAACCAGCTGGAAATCATCACCGCCGAGCAGATGATGGATGCCTACACCTCGGTGGGCATGCCGGTGTCGTACAACCACTGGTCGTTCGGCAAGCACTTCCTGTCGACCGAGAAAAGCTACAAGCGCGGGCAGATGGGCCTGGCCTACGAAATCGTCATCAATTCGAATCCCTGCATCGCCTATCTGATGGAAGAGAACAGCTTGACCATGCAGGCACTGGTGATCGCGCATGCTGCTTACGGGCACAATTCATTTTTCAAAGGAAACTATTTATTCCGCACCTGGACCGACGCTGACGCCATCGTTGACTATATGGTGTTCGCCAAAAACTATATCGCCGAGTGCGAGCAGCGCCATGGCATCGACGCGGTGGAGTTGCTGCTCGACTCTTGCCACGCCCTGCAGAACTATGGGGTGGATCGCTACAAGCGCCCGGCCAAGCTGTCGATGGCGCAGGAAAATGCACGCCAGAAGGAGCGCGAAGAATACGCCCAGTCGCAAGTAAATGCCCTGTGGCGCACGGTGCCGCGCCGCGATGAAGAGGCGGCCGACGCGCCACCGCCGCGCTTTCCGCCCGAGCCCGAAGAAAATCTGCTGTACTTCATTGAAAAGTATGCGCCGCTGCTGGAACCCTGGCAGCGCGAAATGGTCCGCATCACGCGCAAGATTTCCCAATACTTCTACCCGCAGCGCCAGACCCAGGTGATGAATGAGGGTTGGGCCACCTTCTGGCACTACACCATTTTGCAGGAGCTCTATAAAGAAGGCGTGGTCGGCGATGGCTTCATGCTCGAATTTTTGCAGAGCCACACCAATGTCGTGTATCAGCCGCCCGCCACCAGCCAGTACTACAGCGGCATCAACCCGTACGCGCTGGGCTTCGCCATGATGAGCGACATCCGCCGCATCTGCGAAGATCCCACCCCCGAAGACCGCGAATGGTTCCCCGACATTGCCGGGAGCGACTGGCGCAAGACGCTCGACTTCGCCATGCGCAACTTCAAGGATGAAAGTTTCATTGCCCAGTACCTCTCGCCCAAGCTGATTCGCGACTTCCACTTCTTTGCCGTGCTCGACGACGACAATAACGAGAAGCTGACCATCTCGGCCATTCATGACGAGCGGGGCTACCGCGAAGTGCGCCAGAAACTGGCGGACCAGTACAACCTGGGCAACCGCGAGCCAAACATCCAGGTGTGGCAAGTCAACACGCGCGATGACCGCGCTCTCACCTTGCGCCACAGCCAGTACCAGCGTCGCCCGCTGAACCAGCATGCCCAGGAAGTGCTCAAGCATGTGGCGCGTCTGTGGGGCTTCGATGTCCGGCTCGATACCGTTGACCCGGAGGGGAATGTGGTGAGCAGTCTTGAGTGCAAGCGCGAGAAGCGCAACCGTAACTGAACAAGACGACGGCGCGCTCGCGGGGCGGCGCGCTGTCGACATGGCATCGCAACAACGTTTCTTCCAACTCCTTCCCCGCCTGCCACCATCACGCAACACCATTTGCCATGTCCGCGCAAAAAACGCTAGGCATGGCACATCAATATGCTATATTGCTACCGTGATGACGGTCATTTCCCCTGCGTATAGCAGGGTGCGTCGCGCGGCCTCTGGCGGCGTCCCGGAAGCACCCGCAAACCCTGTTTGCGCGGCCTGACGGAACCCCCTGCCAAAGACTGCAAATCCGGACTTTCAATAGAACGCCCTGCATGACAAAAACTCGATATAGTTAGCATTATCGCCACGGCACATGCAAACTTTATTTGGTGTTTGAGGCTAGGCGCTAAAGAAGCGTCGACAAAACCTTCAATATTTCCTAATATTGGGTGGTAGAGGAAATACTCCACACGGTAAATGCACCGCGTATTGCTTTTATTGCTAGAAGATGCAGGTGGTCTTTTTGGAAACGGTTTCAAACCGGCTTTTCACCCCGTTTCGGGCCAGCTTTTTGGCATCAAAAAGGGGATGGTAAAAAACGCATACGTAGGTATAATTCGCCGACGTCCCGGACACGTCTCTAGGCTTCGTCGTGTTTTGTGGGTTTAGTTGCTACAAGAAGAGTTGGTATTGGAGAAAGCAGGCATGAATTTTTCGCACGAGAAGCAAACCGGGAAGAATTTCACTGGCATTGCGGTAGTCGTCTTGATCCACGCGTTGGTCATCTGGGGCCTCGTCAGCGGCCTGGGTACGCGCATGGTCACCAAGATGGCAGATGCGGTGGAAACCAAGATCATTGAGGAAGTCAAGCCTCCTCCACCAAAAGAAGTGCCGCCGCCACCGCCGCCGCCGGAAATGAAGGCACCTCCGCCGCCATTCATCCCGCCGGTTGAAGTGAACGTGCAGCAGCCACCACCAGTGCAAACGCCGATCGCGAACGTGTCGACGGCCAAGCCGGCAACCAACGATCTGGTCAAAACGCCGCCAGGCCCGACCACCGTCGCGCCGCCGTCAACTGGTTCGGTTCGCGTTGCAGCGGTTGCAGACTTCAACACCTGCGCCAAGCCAGAGTGGCCGAAAGCCTCGCTGCGCAACGAAGAAACCGGAACGGTCACCTTGTCGTTCCTGATTGGTACCGATGGTCGTGTTGCTGATTCGAAGGTCACCAAGTCGAGCGGCTTCCGCGATCTCGACCGGGCAGCCCTGACCGGTATTGGCAAGTGCCGCTTCAAGCCAGGTATGGTTGACGGCAAGCCTGAACAAGCGTGGATGCAAATGCAGTACGTCTGGACGCTGGAATAAAAACCGAGGTGATGTACAGCCTCACCCCATGATTTTCGTTGTCATTCTGTTCAGCGAACTGATTATTTTATATATTTGGAGGAAGCATGTTTAAGAATACCCGTTTGTCCGCTGTCCTGGCGGCTGTCCTGTTCTCGGTGTCGGCAATGTCGGCACTGGTTTCGGCTCCAGCATTCGCTGACGCTCCTGCTCCAGCGGCAACCGCACCTGCAGCTGACGCAGCACCTGCTGCCGACGCAGCCCCAGCACCAGCGGCTACCGAAGCAGCCGCTCCAGCTGCCGATGCCCCAGCAGTTGCGCCAGGCGCCAAAGAAGAAGTACACAACCCATACGGTATCGGCGCAATGTGGAACGAAGGCGACTTCGTCACCAAAGGCACCGCCATCATCCTGGGCCTGATGTCGATGGGTTCGTGGTACATCATCATCACCAAGCTGATCGATCAGATGAAGATCATGAAGCAATCGAAAGAAACCCAGGCCAAGTTCTGGAAAGCTTCGTCGATCGCAGCTGGTTCGGCCGCTCTGAAAGAAGGCAGCCCATTCCGCTTCATCGCTGAAACCGGCACCAAAGCCACTGTCCACCACGATGGCGCCCTGCTCGAACAAATCGATCTGTCGACCTGGGTGACGATGTCGATCCAGCGCGCTGTCGATAAAGTGCAATCGCGTCTGCAAGATGGTCTGTCGTTCCTGGCAACCGTTGGTTCGACCGCACCGTTCATCGGTCTGCTGGGTACCGTTTGGGGTATTTACAACGCGCTGACCGCCATCGGTATGTCGGGTAACGCATCGATCGACAAAGTAGCAGGTCCAGTGGGTGAAGCGCTGATCATGACCGCATTCGGTCTGGTGGTCGCAGTTCCTGCCGTTCTGGGTTACAACTGGCTGGTTCGTCGTAACAAGACCGCAATGGAAGATGTTCGCTCGTTCAGCGCCGACGTTCACTCGGTACTGATCTCCGGCGCAATGTCGACCAGCGAAGCTGGCCGCGCTGCCGGCGCTAAAAAGATCGGATAATTACCATGGGCATGAGCGTCGGCTCCGATAACGGAGCAGAAGATGCCGTCATGTCAGAAATCAACACGACGCCGCTGGTCGACATCATGTTGGTTCTGCTGATCATCTTCCTGATTACGAGCCCGGTTGTTCTGAAGCTGCAGAAGATTAACCTGCCTTCGGAGACCAACCAGGCATTGAAGCCTAAGCCAACCACGGTCAACATCGTTGTCAACAAAGATGGCGACATGTACTGGAACCAGAAGCGCCTGACCGACACGAACGAATTGTTCGAATTCCTGAAAAAGGAATCGGTCAAGCTGCCGCAACCTGAGGTACACGTTCGTGGCGACCAAGAAACACGCTACGAATTCGTTGGCAAGGTGATCTTTACGGCTCAACGTGCTGGTATCCAGAAGGTCGGCTTTATTACTGAACCGCCAGATAAAACTGCCGGTAAGTAATTAGCCCCTTCAGTCGCAGCGGCGGGTTCGCCCGCTGGCTGCGACGGGTCCCAACATTAGAAAGGAAACACCATGAGTATGAGCGTCGGTGCAACTGCCCCAGGGGCAGACCCGGAACCAATGATGGAAATGAACATGACTCCCTTGATCGACGTAATGTTGGTCTTGATTATCATGTTGATTATCACGATTCCGAAGCAGAACCACTCGGTCAATCTGAATATGCCAACGGGCAATCCACCGGCCAACCCGGTTGAACCTGTTGTCATCACGATCGACGTCGATTTCGACGGCACCATTCTGTGGGATAACGAAGTTGTTCCGAACCGCAAGGCACTCGACAACAAGCTGATGAGCGTGGCAGCAATGCCGGATCAGCCTGAAGTTCACCTGCGTCCGAACAAACTGGTTTCCTACAAATATGTTGCTGGCGTGATGGCCAGTGCCCAGCGTCTTGGCGTGACCAAGATCGGCATGGTCGGTAACGAGCAGTTCCAATAAGCGCTATTGCTAATAGACAAACGGCAGGGTCACCCTGCCGTTTGCTTTTGATTGAAAGATTCATAATGATCAAATCTCGCCTCGCCCACCTTGGCCTCGCAATGGCCGCACTTGGTTTCACCGCAGTAACCCCAGTTATCGGTCTGTCGACCGCCTACGCCGCCGAAACGGTGCGCGCAGAAATCGGCGGCCCATTGCAGGCTGCCCAGAAAATGATGAGCTCGGGTAACGCCAAAGGCGCCCTGGCCGAGCTGCGCAAGCTCGACAATGTCGGCAACAAGACCGCCAATGAATCCTATCTGATCGAGCGCGTGCGCGCTGCCGCGGCTTCGTCCGCCGGCGACTACGACACGGCAGCAAAATCGTTTGAAAACCTGATCAACTCGGGCAAGCTGTCCGCCGCTGAAAGCGCCAAGTTCTCCGAAGGCCTGGTCGGCATCTACATGCGCGGCAAGGAATACGGCAAAGCCAACGCTGCCATCAACAAGGCACTGGCCAAGGGCGACAGCCCGCAGCTGCGCGGCTACCTGATCCAGAACTACGTTTCGATGGGTAACATCAACGAAGCGATGAAGCTGCTCAACAACGACCTGCGCGCTGCTGAAAAAGCCGGCCGCGCGCCGCAGGAAGACCAGCTGAAAATGCTGGCCAATCTGCAAAACATGAGCGGCGACAAGCAGAACTACGTTGGCACCATCGAAAAGCTGGCCCAGCACTACCCACAGCGCACCTACTGGGAAGACTTGCTCAACCGCGTAGTCAGCAAGCCTGGCTTCTCCTCGCGCCTGAACATCGACGTGCTGCGCCTGAAACTGGCCAACAACCTGCTGAAAAAGCCGTCCGACTACATGGAACTGGCTCAGCTGGTTCTGCGTGATGGCGCGGCTGCCGAAGCGGTCAAAATCATCGAAAAAGGCTACAAGGCTGGCATTCTGGGCACCGGCGCCGACGCGGGCCGCCACCAGCGCCTGAAAGACCTGGCGGACAAGACCCTGGCTGACAACACCAAAAATCTTGCCACCAACGAAGCTGCACTGGTCAAGGCCGGCGACAACAATGGTTTGCTGAACCTGGGTTACGCCCTGGTACAGGCAGGCCAGGCCGACAAGGGCCTGAAGATGATGGAAGAAGCCATCAAGGCTGACGGCCTGCGCAATCCTGAAGACGCCAAACTGCGTCTGGGTGAAGCGTTCGCTGCCGCTGGCAAGAAACAGCAAGCCATTTCGACCCTGAAAACGGTCGGCGGCAAAGATGGTACGGCTGAACTGGCACGTTACTGGATCATGGCCATCAACCATCCAATGTCTTGATTGTCCCTCTGCTCTAGCAGCTCCCGAAAAGCGCTGCCTGCATCTTGCAGGCAGCGCTTTTTCGCTTTGACCGTATAATCTCTATTTCCAGTGTTTCACAACAGCTTACGTCACCCCAGCCCATGAAGGTATTTCGCGGACTTCCCAACGATCGCGCGCGCGCGCCTTGCGCTCTCACGATC
This sequence comes from Massilia sp. CF038, assembly GCF_900129765.1. Lineage (GTDB taxonomy): Bacteria > Pseudomonadota > Gammaproteobacteria > Burkholderiales > Burkholderiaceae_D > Telluria_A. The sequence continues at coordinate 510,615 of NZ_FQWU01000001.1, read as the reverse complement.
GGCAACTTCGACGGTGTCCATCGCGGCCACCAGGCGCTGCTTGCGCGCGTGCGCGCGGCCGCCGACAGCCTGGGCATCGAAGCGGCAGTGATGACGTTCGAGCCGCATCCGCGCGAGTTTTTCGCCGAACGCGCGGGCGAACCGGGCCGTGCGCCGACCCGCATCGCCAACTTGCGCGACAAGCTCGAGTCGCTGGAAAACGCCGGTATCGACCGCGTCATCGTCGAACACTTCAACGCCCACTTTGCCGGCATGCCGCCAGAAGACTTCACCGGCCGCGTGCTGGTGGACGGCTTGCACGTCAAATGGCTGATGGTGGGCGACGATTTTTGCTACGGCGCCCGCCGCGCCGGCAATGTCGCCACCCTGATCGAAGCAGGCCGTCAGCACGGCTTCCAGGTCGAAACACTCAACACCGTGATGGAGGGCGCCGTGCGCGTCTCGTCCTCGGCTGTGCGCGCGGCGCTGGCCCAGGGCGACTTCAATCAGGCCAAGCAACTGCTCGGCCACGGTTACGCCATTTCCGGCCATGTGATCCACGGCCAGAAGCTGGGCCGCACGCTGGGCTTCCCTACCCTTAATTTGCGCGTGGCGCACCGCCCTGCCCTGGCCGGCATCTTTGTGGTGCAGGTGCATGGCCTGGCCGACCAGCCCTTGCCGGCCGTGGCCAGCCTTGGCGTGCGCCCCACCGTCGACGACAGCGGCCGCCAGCTGCTCGAGGTGCATGTCTTCGACTTTGCCCAGTCCTGCTATGGCAAAGTGGTGCGCGTCGAATTCCTGGAAAAGATCCGGGACGAAGAAAAATACAGCGACCTAACCACTCTCACGGCCGCCATCCACCGCGACGGCGAACACGCACGCGCCTACTTCAGGCGCGCCGGCGCCCTGACCGCCACCGACCGAATTTGACGACCGCCAGCGGCCACAGGCCGCACGCGCAGGTCCTTCCCGTATTCCAGATACACCTCTTTGAAGAAAAACATGTCCGATACCAGCAAACCAGAGCAGAACCAGCAGGCACCGAAAGCCCCGAAAAAGGATGCCAAGCCGGCTTCCAAATATCCGGTCAACATGACCGATACCCCGTTCCCGATGCGCGGCGACCTGGCCAAGCGCGAACCGGGCTGGGTGAAGCAATGGCAGGACAAAAAAGTCTACGAGCGCGTGCGCAAGGCTGCCAAGGGCCGCCCGATGTTCATCCTGCATGATGGCCCGCCGTATGCCAATGGCGACATCCACCTCGGTCACGCGGTCAATAAAATTTTGAAGGACATGGTCGTCAAATCGCGCGGCGTGGCCGGCTTTGACGCGCCTTACGTGCCGGGCTGGGATTGCCACGGCATGCCGATCGAAATCCAGATCGAAAAACTGTATGGCAAAAACCTGCCAACCGCTGAAGTGCTGCAGAAGGCGCGCGCCTACGCACTTGAGCAGGTTGACCGCCAGCGCGCCGGCTTCATCCGCCTGGGCGTGCTGGGCGAATGGGACAACCCCTACATGACCATGGCGTACAAGAACGAGGCCGACGAACTGCGTGCCCTCGGCAAGCTGCTGGAAAAAGGCTATGTCTATCGCGGTCTGAAACCGGTCAACTGGTGCTTCGATTGCGGCTCGGCGCTGGCGGAAGCGGAAGTCGAATACCAGGACAAGAAGGACCCGGCAATCGACGTCGGTTTCCCGTTTGCCCAGCACGACAAGCTGGCGGCCGCCTTCGGCCTGCCTGCGCTGCCGGCCGGCGACGGCTTTGTCGTCATCTGGACCACCACCCCGTGGACCATCCCGTCCAACCAGGCCTTGAACGTGAACCCGGAAGTGACGTACGCGCTGGTCGAAACCAGCCGTGACGGCAAGCCGCTGCTGCTGATTCTGGCCGCCGACCTGGCCGAAGCCTGCCTGCAGCGCTACAAGCTCGAAGGCAAGGTCGTTGCGACCTGCCTGGGCCAAGCGCTCGACGGCATCGCCTTCAAGCACCCGCTGCACGCGGCCGATCCTTTCTTCGACCGCCTGTCGCCAATGTACCTGGCCGACTACGTGACCACCGAGAGCGGTACCGGCGTGGTCCACTCGGCCCCGGCCTACGGTCAGGACGACTTCATTTCGTGCAAAGCGCACGGCATGAAGGACGATGAAATCCTCACCCCCGTGATGGGCGACGGCCGCTTTGCTTCCACCCTGCCGCTGTTTGGCGGCATGACGATCTGGGAAGCGTCCAAGCCGATCTGCGGCGCCCTGCGTGAAGCAGGCGCCCTGTTCGAGCTGAAGATGTTCGACCACAGCTATATGCACTGCTGGCGCCACAAGACCCCGATCGTCTACCGCGCCACCTCGCAGTGGTTCGCCAGCATGGACAACACGCCGAAAGACGGCGGCCCGTCGCTGCGCCAGACCGCACTCAAAGGCATCGAAGACACCAAGTTCTTCCCGGACTGGGGCCAGGCTCGCCTGCACGGCATGATCGAAAACCGTCCGGACTGGACCCTGTCGCGTCAGCGCCAGTGGGGCGTGCCAATGGCCTTCTTCCTGCACAAGGAAACTGGCCAGCTGCATCCGCGCACGCCGGAGCTGCTGGAACAAGTGGCCAAGCTGTTTGAAGAAAAAGGCATCGATGCCTGGCTCGCGATCGAGCCGGCCGACCTGCTGGGCGACGACGCCGCCATGTACGTCAAGAACAAGGACACGCTGGACGTCTGGTTCGATTCCGGCTGCACCCACCAGACCGTACTGCGCGGCTCGCACGCGGCCCAGTCGCAGTTCCCGGCCGACCTGTACCTGGAAGGCTCGGACCAGCACCGCGGCTGGTTCCATTCCTCGCTGCTGACGTCCTCCATGCTCAACGGCCGTCCGCCGTACAAGGCCCTGCTCACGCACGGCTTCACGGTCGACGCGGAGGGCAAGAAGATGTCCAAGTCGCTCGGTAACACGATGGCGCCGCAAAAGATCTCCGATTCGCTGGGCGCCGACATCCTGCGCCTGTGGGTCGCGTCCACCGATTACACGGGCGAACTGTCGATCTCCGAAGAGATCCTCAAGCGCGTAACCGAATCGTACCGCCGCATCCGTAACACGCTGCGCTTCCTGCTGGCCAACACCTCGGACTTCGACCACGCCAAGCACGCGCTGCCCATCGCCGATCTGCTCGAAATCGACCGTTACGCAATCGCCGACATGGCTGCCCTGCAGCGCGATATCGCCGGCCACTACGAGCGCTACGAATTCCATCCGGTCGTCTCGCGCCTGCAGAACTACTGCTCCGAAGACCTGGGCGGCTTCTACCTGGACATCCTCAAGGACCGCTTGTACACGTCGGCCGTTGATTCGCCAGCGCGCCGCTCGGCACAGACCGCGCTGTGGCACATCACCCAAAGTCTGCTGCGCGTGATGGCCCCGATGCTCTCGTTCACGGCCGAAGAAGCATGGGCTGTCTTTGCCAGCCCGGAAGCGTTTGCCGCCAGCGACGAAACCATCTTCACCCAGACTTTCTGGACCTTGCCGGAAGTGGCCGATGCTGCCGCCCTGGTGGAAAAATACACGGCCCTGCGCGAAGTGCGCGCCGCCGTCACCAAGGAACTGGAAGAACTGCGCGTGTCCGGCGCGATCGGCTCGTCCCTGCAGGCAGAACTGGCCATCAAGGCAGCCGGCGCCAAGTACCAGCTGCTGGCCAGCCTGGACGACGATCTCAAGTTCGTCTTCATCACCTCGCAGGCCAAGGCCATCGAGGTGCCAAGCGAAGCTGAGGAAACCATCACAGTGACGGCGTCGAGCGCACCCAAGTGCGAACGCTGCTGGCACTATCGCGCCGACGTCGGCACCCACGCCGAGCACGCAGGCCTGTGCGGCCGCTGCTACAGCAATCTGTTCGGCAGCGGCGAAAAACGCGCCTTCGCATAACCAGACCAAGCACCGACATGGCAACCAAAAAACAGCTGTTCTCCAGTTCCAAATCCAGCAGCGCCAGCATGATGCCGTGGCTGGGCGTGGCCTTTATCGTCATCCTGCTCGACCAGTTGTCCAAGATCGTCATCTTGCGCACCTTCGCCGAGCACGAATCGAAGCACGTCACCTCCTTCTTCAACCTGGTACTGGTGTATAACCCGGGCGCGGCGTTCAGCTTCCTGGGCGACGCCGGCGGCTGGCAGCGCTACCTGTTCACGGCCATTGCCGTGGGCGCGGTGCTGTTCATCCTGTACCTGCTGCGCCAGCACGCCGGACAGCGCCTGTTCTGCTGGGCCCTGGCACTGATCATGGGTGGCGCGATCGGCAACGTCATCGACCGTATTGTTCACGGCAAGGTGGTCGACTTCCTCAGCTTCCATTGGAGCGGCAGCGCCTTCCCTGCCTTTAATCTGGCAGACAGCGCGATCTGTCTGGGCGTCGGTCTGTTCATCATCGACGAGCTGCGGCGCGTGAAAAAACAGTAAAACGGAGAAGCTGACATGCCCATGGATTTGAAGGATAAGAAAATCGTCCTCGGCCTGTCCGGCGGGGTGGCGTGCTACAAGGCCGCTGAATTGTGCCGCGCCCTGATCAAGGCGGGGGCCTCGGTGCAGGTTGTCATGACCGAAGCGGCGACCCACTTCATCACCACCGTCACCATGCAGGCGCTGTCGGGGAACACGGTCCATACTGACCAGTGGGATCCGCGCATTGCCAACAACATGGCCCATATCGACCTGACCCGCGGCGCCGACGCGGTGCTGATTGCGCCCTGCTCGGCCGACTTCATGCGCAAGCTGGCGCACGGCGTGTGCGACGATCTGCTCTCGACCCTGTGCCTGGCGCGCCCGCACCTGATGCCCCTGCTGGTGGCACCGGCCATGAACGTGGAAATGTGGCAGAACCCGGCCACGCGCCGCAATGCCGCCCAGCTGCGCGCCGATGGCATCCGCATCCTGGGACCGGCCGCAGGCGATCAGGCTTGTGGCGAAACAGGCTTGGGCCGCATGCTCGAACCGGCCGACCTGCTCGATGAACTTGTGGCCTCATTCCAGCCCAAGGTCCTCAAGGGCAAACGCGTACTGATCACGGCTGGCCCCACGTTTGAAGCAATCGACCCGGTGCGCGGCATTACCAATCTGTCGTCCGGCAAAATGGGGTACGCGATTGCCCGCGCCGCGCGTGAAGCGGGCGCCGACGTGACCCTGGTGTCGGGCCCTACTACCCTGCCCACGCCCCACGGCGTGCGCCGCACCGATGTGCAAAGCGCCCAGCAGATGCACGACGCCGTGATGAACGCGGTCGGCGGCCAGCACGTCTTTATTGGTGTGGCCGCCGTGGCCGACTGGCGCGTGGTCAATGCCAGTGACCAGAAAATGAAAAAACAGGACGGCGCCACCCCCAGCCTGCAGTTCGAACAAAACGCCGACATCCTCGCTTCGGTAGCAGCCACCACCTCGCTCTCGGGCTGGCCTTACTGTGTCGGGTTTGCGGCGGAGTCGGAAAACCTGCTGGAATATGGGGCCGTCAAGCGCGAGAAAAAAGGCATTCCTCTATTGGTGGGCAATATCGGCCATCACACTTTCGGCCAGGACGACAATACCATCGTGCTGTTCGATGACCACGGCCACACCGTACTGCCCCGCGCAGACAAACTGACCCTGGCGCGCCAGCTCATTTCCGAGATTGGCAAGCGGCTCGAACAGCGCTCTCTCCTCAAATAAAACAAGAAGACCATGAAGACCATCGACATCAAGATTCTCGACCCGCGCATGAAAGACCAGCTGCCGGCCTACGCCACCGAAGGCAGCGCCGGCCTGGACCTGCGCGCCTGCATCGACGCGCCCATCACCATTGAAGCCGGTGCCACCGTGCTCATTCCCACCGGCCTGGCCATTCATCTGGGCGACCCGGGCTACGCTGCCATGATCCTGCCGCGCAGTGGCATGGGTCACAAGAACGGCATCGTTTTGGGGAATCTGGTAGGCTTGATCGATTCCGACTATCAGGGACAGCTGATGGTATCGACCTGGAACCGCGGCCAGGCCGCCTTTACCCTGAACCCCATGGAAAGGCTGGCGCAACTGATCGTGGTGCCTGTTCTGCAGGTCGGATTCAATGTCGTCGACGAGTTCGACACGAGCGAGCGCGGTGCAGGAGGTTTTGGCAGCACCGGCAAACAATAAAAATATGGAGAAGTCTATGACCCGTTTCACCGGCCTGCGCGTCCTTGCGCCGGCACTGTTCACCGGCCTGCTGCTGTCGGCCTGTGAAACCCTGCCCCCGGCCACCACCGGCACTGCGGCCACCGAAGCCCTGCCCACCACCCCGGTACCTGTCGCACCAGTCATTTCGCCGCGCGTGGCGGCAGCGGCCGAAGCGCTGACCAAAATGGCGTCCATGCAGGAGCGCCTGTACCGGATTGCAGCGCCCCTCCTGATCAACAACGCTGAATTGTGCAAGGGCCAGGCGCGCAACCTGCTCGGTTTCACCGCACGTAACCGCTACTGGTATCCGGGCGACTATAACGAGGGGTCGCAAGTGGCCTTCGGCATGGGCGAACGCCTCAAGGTGACTGGCGTATTGGCAGGCAGTGGTGCCGCGCGCGCCGGCTTGCGCCGTGGTGACGAACTCATTTCCGCCGGCGGCAAGGCGCTGCCAACGGGGCCTAACGCGTCCGGTTCAGCCGGCGCCGTGTTTGGTCCACTAGTTGCCTCCTCCGCGTCCCTGCCGATGGTCATCGAGCGCGACGACAAGAACCGCCAGCTGACCATTCCCGTCACGCGCGCCTGCGGCTTTGCGATCGAGCTGGGTAATTCCGACAACGTCAACTCGTATGCCGACGGCCAGCGCGTCATGGTCACGCGCGGCATGGTGCACTTCGCTCAGTCCGACGACGAACTGGCCGTCCTGCTGGCCAAAGGCATGGCGCACAATATTCTGGGGCATGCGGCGACCACCAACAGCACCGCCACGATCGGCAGCGTGATCACCAATTTGGCCAATGTGCGGCCCGATACCTCGCTGCTGATCGGCAGCGCCGGGATTCGCCCGATGACGGCCGAACTTGATGGCGCAGCGGACACGCTCAGCCTGTATTTGCTTGCGCGTGCCGGTTACAACATCGACGCGGCGGCGCCGTTCTGGAAGCGGCTGGACAAATCGTATCCAGCCACTGTGCTCAATGGGTATGTGGCCAATCACCCGGCCACGGCAGCCAGGCTGACGGCGCTGGCAGCGGCGCAGGCGGATGTGAAGTCGAAAGTGGCTGGCAAGAAGCCGCTAACGCCCTAACCCACACCACCACATCGTCCTCGCGAAGGCGGGGACCTATTCCACGGGACCGAAGTTGTTCAGCGTGCTATGGGTCCCCGCCTTCGCGAGGACGATGTAGTGGAGTTGGTCAGCTAGGAAAATCCGGGAAAAACCTGGCCATCACAAAAGTCAGCACGCCGCAAAAGACGACGGCGCCGAACAAGGCCAGGAGCAAACGGCCGAACTTCGGCGAACCGTCGTCTTTTTTTGTATCATTGCTCATTCTTCCCACCGTGCGCGTTCATCAGGAACGCCAGTATATTCGATCCCATGGACAGCATTGACCTTGAAGTACTCAAGACCGCCGACAGCTGGATCGCCGCGGGCCACGCCTGCGAACTGGTGACCGTGATCCGCACCTGGGGCTCGAGCCCGCGCCCCATTGGCGCCCTGCTCGCCATCTGCGACGACGGCCGCGTAGTGGGCTCGGTATCGGGCGGTTGCATTGAAGACGACTTGATCGAGCGCGTGCGACAGCAAGGCATCACGCGCACCGTGCCCGAAGTGGTCAGCTACGGCATCAGCGCCGAAGAAGCGCATCGCTTCGGCCTGCCCTGCGGCGGCACCATCGAACTGGCCCTGGAACCGCTCACTGCCGCCAGCGGCATCAGCGAATTGCTTGCACGTCTGGACCGGCACGAACTGCTGGCGCGCCGCCTTGAACTGGCCAGCGGGCGCGTGACCCTGGAACCGGCCGCCGCCGGCGCGGTGCAAGTCCTGGCCGACGGCGTGCTGACCACCATTCATGGCCCGCGCTGGCGTCTGTTCATCATTGGCGCCGGCCAGCTGTCGCGCTTTCTGGCGCAAATCGCCAGCGCCATGGATTACTACGTCACCGTGTGCGACCCGCGCGAAGAATACCGCGCTGGCTGGCAGCTGCCAGGGGTGCAGCTGGTGCATGCCATGCCGGACGACCTGGTGATCGACGCCAAGCTTGATCACCGCAGCGCCGTGGTGGCCCTTACGCACGACCCCAAACTGGACGATCTGGCGCTGATGGAAGCGCTCAAGTCCGACGCCTTCTATGTGGGCGCGATCGGCTCGCGTGTGAACAATGCCAAGCGGCGCGAGCGGCTCAAGCTGTTCGACTTGAACGACGCCCAGCTGGCACGCTTGCATGCCCCGATCGGCCTGTACATCGGCAGCAAGACGCCGTCCGAAATCGCCATTTCGATTCTGGCCGAGCTGACCGCCGTCAAGAACGGCGTACCCGAGGCGCTGCAGGTGCAGCACGCCGCCGCGCTCGACGCTTGAATTCAATAGCAAGAACAAGCTGGCCGCCGATGACGATGCGCGCCACACTACGATTTTCATCATTTTCGAAGCCGCCAATATGAATACAGCCAATATGCTGCGCCTGGTCCTGCTGGCGGCGATCTGGGGCAGCTCCTTCCTGTTCATGCGCATCAGCGCGCCGGTGCTGGGCCCTGGCGTTCTGATCGAGTGCCGCGTCGCCTTCGCCGCCCTGTTCCTGTTCCTGGTGGGCCTGGTCCTCAAGAAGAAGCTCCACCTGGCCGAACACTGGAAGCACTACTGCATCCTGGGCTTTTTTAACTCCGCTTTCCCGTTCCTGCTGTTTGCCTATGCTGCCAGCACACTCACCGCTTCGGTGCTGTCGGTACTGAACGCCACCGCGCCAATGTGGGGCGCATTGATCGGCGCGCTGTGGTCGCGCCAGGCCATCGCCCCCAAAACAATCGTCGGCCTGGTGCTGGGCACGTGCGGCGTGGCGCTGCTGGTGGGTTTTGATGCCGTCACAACGCGACCGGGCGCCGGGCTGGCGATTGGCGCTGCGCTGGTGGCGGCAATCAGCTACAGCGTCGCCAGCGCCTACGCCAAGCAAGCGAAAAGCGTTGAACCGTTTGCCAATGCGCACGGCAGCATGTGGGCCGCCACCATCATGGTAATACCGGCGCTGCTGCTGTTCCCGATGCGCGGCACCGCCACCATCGGCATCATGGGCGCGGCGCTGGCACTGGGCATTCTGTGTACCGGCGTGGCCTACATCCTGTACTTCAAGCTGATTGAAGATGTGGGCACCACCTCGGCGCTCACCGTCACTTTCCTCAATCCCCTGTTCGGCATTCTGTGGGGCGCGCTGTTCCTGGGCGAAGTGGTGGGCTGGTACACCATTGCCGGTGCCGCCATCGTCATTTCAGGCACGGCGCTGGTGACGGGCTTCGCACCACGCTTTGGACGGCGCACCGCATGAAGCGCTCGATCGCGCTGCCCGCCGATTACCGCGTGGCCGACATCCTGAGCTTTCACGGGCGCGATGCAGAAGGTCTAGCCGAACAAGTGCAAGCAGACCGCATTCGCAAAGGTGTGCTGATCGAAGGCGTGCCGGTGCTGCTCGATGTGCGCTTTGACGCCGATGCCGCCCAGTGCGTCGTCCAGGCCGATGGCAAGCTGTCGGCGACAGCGCGCGCCCTGGTGGACGATGCCCTGCTCAACATCCTGGCGCTGCGCATCGATCCGGCCCCGTTTCTCAAGGCTGTACGCAAGGACGCCTTGCTAGGTCCCGTGGCGCGGCGCCAGCCCGGCTTGCGCATCGTGCAGTCCGCCACAGTTTTCGAAGCGCTGACCTGGGCCATCATTGGCCAGCAGATCAATCTGACCTTCGCCATCGCGCTGCGGCGCACCTTCATTGCCCAGGCCGGGCGCGCGCACAGCAGCGGCCTGTGGTGCTATCCAGAAGCGGCCGACGTGGCTCGCCTGACACCAGAGCAACTGACCAGCCGCAAATTTTCGCGCGCGAAAGCGGACACGCTGCTGCGCCTGGCCACCCTGGTCGACAGCGGCGCCCTGGCGCTGGATCGGAGCGCCAAGCTGGACGAGACCTGCGCTGCCTTGCTGGCCGTCAAAGGCATCGGCCCCTGGACCGTCAACTACGCGCTACTGCGCGGCTACGGTTACGCCGACTGTTCGCTGCATGGCGACGTGGCCATCCGCGCCGCCTTGCAGCGTCTGCTGGGCGAAGAAAGCAAGCCCGACATGGCACGCACTGCGGCCCTGCTCGAACACTACAAACCCCATCGCACCATGGCGGCCGCCCACCTGTGGGCAAGCTTGAACGACTGAGATCCGTTTCTCGAATCGCAACAGGTATGCATGTCAAAGCAAAGACAATTTCGTCTATGCATGGCGTACCTGATTGTTCCCGCATTTTCTTTGACGCCGGTCAGTTCCAACAGCTTTACCGGGGCCGCTTCGCCGCCACCGTGCCTACAATCGTCGGGTAGCTTGCGCTACATTTGGTCTCGATCGAGACCGGTACGCTCCGTCCCGGCGCGGTTCCGCCGGGGAAACCGCTATTCTGCTCACCATGCGAGAATAAAAATGAAACATCCACTACCAGCGCTATCTGCGGGCCTTGGCGCCGCCTGTCTGTTTGTTGCGATGCCGGTCCTGTCAGCCACCCCGCCGGACGCCGATCAACCGGTCAGCGTGCAGAACAACGATACCAAGGCAAGCGCATCGGCTTACTGGACACCGGAGCGCTTCAAGGCTGCCAAACCCTTGCCCATGCCGGCCGTGCGCGCCGACGCCATCCGCGAAGAAGCCTTGCGCGCCGCCCCCACGGGCCATGTGCAAAGCAGCGAAGGCAAGCCACCCTCAACGAACGGCAAGGTGGCACCCGAGAAGCTGTACACGCCGGAGCAGGCAGCACCGCACAAGAGCGCCATGTCCGATGTCGAACCCGATGCCAGCGGCACCTTCAACACGCCGTTCACCAGCACCCGCGTGTTCCCCCTGTTTGCCGGCGCCAGTGCAGGCTATTCGGCCGACCGCGCCTATCCCTACATCACGGTTGGCAAGCTGTTCTTCACCATTGGCGGCTCGCCCTATGTGTGCTCGGCCTCGGTGATCCAGCGCCGCGTGGTGGTCACTGCCGGCCACTGCGTGCACAGCGGCACGGCTGCCGGCTTCCACAGCAACTGGGTATTCGTGCCCGCCTTCCGCGACGGCACGGCGCCGCTCAAGCAATGGAACTGGCGCTATGCCATCGTGACGGGCACCTGGGCCAGCGGCGGGGGCGGCGTGCCGAACGCAGCTGACTACGCCATGATTGAATTTGGCGACCAGTCCATGTACGCGGGCGGCCCCCTGACCAAACTGGGCAATGTGACAGGCTGGCTGGGCTGGCAAACCCTCAGCCTGAACAACAACCACACCTCCAAGCTGGGCTACCCTTGCAATCTGGACAGTTGCCAGCGCATGCAGAACGTCACCAGCACCAGCTACCGCACCACGGCCCCGAATAACGTGGAATACGGGTCCGATGCACGGGGCGGCTCCAGTGGCGGGCCATGGGTGCAGAACTTTGCCCAGCTGGCCACCGGTGGCGGCACCGGCAACAACACCGGACAAAACCGGGTGGTGGCCGTGACCTCGTATGGCTATGTGAGCGAAGCCCCGAAAGTGCAAGGCGCGTCGATCCCGGATGATCGCTGGGTCCAGATCTGGAATTCGATTTGCGCGCGGGCCGGCAATTGCAACTAAGCGCGATGCGGCAGTGCAGCATGCCTGAGCGCTGCAGATGACAAAAAGCCGTTGATCCTTTAACAAGATCAACGGCTTTTCCAATTCTGGTTGCGGGGACAGGATTTGAACCTGTGACCTTCGGGTTATGAGCCCGACGAGCTGCCAGACTGCTCCACCCCGCGTCTGATGCAATCATTATACGGCGCTTTCCCAATTTAGGCAATGTTAATCCAACTAAGATGTGCGATAGCAGTAGCAATAATTGCTTTGCCCCGTACAGGCGCCGCTTTTCTGAACCGCCACATTGGGCACAATCGGTGTAAAGTAGTTGAAAAATCCCATCCAACGGTCTCCTATGAAATTTTGTTCCGAGTGCGCCTACCCGGTGACGCTCCAGATTCCCGAAGGCGATAACCGTCCCCGCTATGTGTGCGGACAATGCGCCACCATCCATTATCACAATCCCAAGCTGGTTGTCGGCTCCATCCCGGTCTGGGATGTGGACGGCGAATTGCGCATTCTGCTTTGCAAGCGGGCCATCGAACCGCGCCACGGTTATTGGACCTTGCCCGCAGGCTTCATGGAAAACGCCGAGACCACCGCCGAAGCAGCAGTGCGCGAAACTGAAGAGGAAGCTGGCGCCAATGTCGAAATCGGCGAGCTGTTCAGTTTGCTAAATGTTGCCCAAGTTCACCAGGTGCACCTGTTTTACCTGGCCCGGCTGAAAGACCTGGACTTTGCGCCAGGCATCGAAAGCCTGGACGTCAAGCTGTTCGCCGAGCATGAAATCCCGTGGGAAGAGCTGGCGTTCCCGACCATTCGCAAGACGCTGGAACTGTTCTTTGCCGATAGCGTCAAAGTACGGGAGACAGGCGGCCGCTTCGGTTTCCACTCGCACGACATCTTGCGCCCCATGCGTATATCGAGCCCATCCAACGACTCATGATCCCCTGGCTTGAGACCCACTCCCCGTTTCCCGACGTGTCCGAGGCCTTGACGCTGGACGCGCCGGGTTTGCTGGCTGCCGGGGCCGATTTGTCGCCGCAACGGCTGCTCGCTGCTTACCAGCGCGGCATCTTCCCCTGGTTTTCAGAAGGCCAACCCATTCTCTGGTGGAGCACCGATCCGCGCATGGTCCTCATGACCGAGCAGTTCCGCGTCAGCGACAGCCTGCGCAAGGCGCTGCGCAAGGTGGAACGCAGCATGCAAGAAGGCGGCCCGTGGGAAGTGCGCTTCGACAGTGCGTTCGAACAAGTCATGCGTGCCTGCGCCGCGCCCCGCAAGGATGGCCCGGGCACCTGGATTTCCGACGAAATCATTGACGGTTACACCGGCCTGCATGCTCTTGGCTATGCCCATTCATCCGAACTGTGGCGCGACGGCGAGCTGGTGGGTGGCGCCTACGGCGTGTGTATTGGCCGCATGTTTTACGGCGAATCCATGTTTGCCCGCGTCACCGATGGCTCCAAAATCGCCCTGAGCTTCCTGGTCGATTTTCTGCGCAGCCAGGGCGTGCGCATGATCGATTGCCAGCAAGAGACAGCGCACCTGGCCTCGCTGGGAGCGGCCCCGGTGTCGCGCGAGGTTTTCCTGGAACATTTACGCAGCGCCATTGGCGAGCCGCCAGTCAGCGGCTGGGGTTTGCCGCCACGTTTGCGCGGCACCCACTAAGGCGCCCAGTTTCGTTACAATGAAAGCCAAGGAAGCACATAACGTCGCATCGAAAGACCATGCATGGCGCACCTAAATGACTTGCCCTTCTCGACGCTGCAGTTCTACACCACAGCGCCCTACCCCTGCAGCTACCTGGACGCGCGCCAGGCCCGCTCGCAAGTGGCCACCCCTTCGCACCTGATCAACGCCGACGTCTATTCCGAACTCGTCAAAAACGGGTTCCGGCGCAGCGGTATCTTCACCTACCGCCCTTATTGCGACGGCTGTCAGGCCTGCATTCCGGTACGCGTGCGGACGGACGAATTTCAGCCCAGCCGCGGTCAGCGCCGCGCCTGGACGCGCCATGCCGGCTTGGTGGCCAATGTCGCCAACCTGAGCTTCTCGGACGAACATTACGCGCTCTACCTGCGCTACCAGACCACGCGCCACGTGGGCGGCGGCATGGACCAGGACAGCCGCGACCAGTATGCCCAGTTTCTGCTGCAAAGCCGGGTCAACACGCGCCTGGTCGAGTTTCGCGATACCGAGGGCGTACTGCGCATGATCTCCATCATCGACGTGCTGTCCGACGGTCTGTCGTCGGTCTACACCTTCTTCGACCCGGACGTGCCAGGCGCCTCCTTTGGCACCTACAACATCTTGTGGCAAATCGCACAGGCGCAGGAACTGGGACTGCCCTTCGTGTATCTGGGCTACTGGATCGAGCAAAGTCCCAAAATGGCCTACAAGATCAATTTCAGGCCACTCGAAGCACGCATGAACGGCATTTGGAGCGTGCTGCAAAAATAGGCGGCCGGGCCGCGCGCACGGTAAAATGCCGCACCTGCATTCTTTAAGCTGCCCATGTCCGACAAATTGCTGTACGCCCTGACCCGCCCCCTGCTGTTTTCGCTCAACCCGGAAGCGGCGCACAACCTGACCCTGCCTGCCTTGCGTAAGGCCGAAACCATGGGTTGGACCAAAACCGTGCGCAAGCCGGCCGCCGATCCGCGCACCGTCATGGGTTTGAACTTCCCCAATCCGGTCGGGCTGGCAGCAGGACTGGACAAGGATGGCGCCTACATCGACGGCCTGGCCGCACTGGGATTCGGTTCCATCGAAGTGGGCACCGTGACCCCGCGCCCGCAGCCGGGCAACCCCAAGCCGCGCATGTTCCGCCTGCCGTCGAAGAACGCCATCATCAACCGCATGGGTTTCAACAATGGCGGCGTCGATGCCTTTATCGCCAACGTGCAGTCGTCCCGCTTCTATCAGAACAAGGAAGGCATTCTGGGTCTGAACATCGGCAAGAATGCGGCCACCCCGATTGAAAACGCAGTCGACGATTATCTGCACTGCCTGGAAAAAGTCTACCCCTACGCCAGCTACGTGACGGTAAACATCTCGTCGCCCAACACCAAGAACCTGCGCCAGCTGCAAGGCGCATCCGAACTGGACGCCCTGCTCTCGCAACTGAAAGCGGCGCAACTGCGCCTGGCCGACCAGCACAAGCGCTACGTGCCGCTGACGCTGAAAATCGCGCCAGACGTCGACGCCGAGCAAATCAAGAACATCGCCGACGCCCTGCTGCGTCACAAGATCGACGGCGTCATCGCCACCAACACCACCACCAGCCACCGCAGCGTGGACCGCGTCAAGTACGGCAATGAAGTTGGCGGCGTGTCGGGTGAACCCGTGTTCGACCTGTCGAACATCGTGATCCGCGCCCTCAAGGCGGAAGTCGGTGACGAGCTGCCCATCATCGGCGTGGGCGGCATCATGCGCGGCAAGGATGCCGCCACCAAAATCAAACTGGGCGCCTCGCTGGTGCAGGTGTATACGGGCCTGATCTACGCCGGCCCGGCACTGGTGCGCGACTGCGCCAACGAAATCAGGAAGATCCATGGATAAGGTCACGCTTGGCGCCAGCGCGCTGAAAGTATCGAAGGTCTGCCTGGGCACCATGACCTTTGGCGAGCAAAACAGCGAAGCCGAGGCCCACAGTCAGCTCGACTACGCGCTGGAACGGGGCATCAATTTCGTCGACACGGCCGAGATGTACCCAGTCATGCCGCGCGCGGCGACGCAGGGCTCGACCGAACGCTTTATTGGCTCCTGGCTGAAAAAGACCGGGCGCCGCGCCGACATCGTGCTGGCCACCAAGGTGGCGGGGCCGAACGCGGCCATGCACTGGATCCGCAACGGCAAGAACAACCTTGATGCCGCCAACATCCGCGCCGCCGTCGAGGCCAGCCTCACGCGCCTGCAGACCGATCACATCGATCTGTACCAGATCCACTGGCCAAGCCGGAATGTGCCGATCTTTGGCGCTACTGCCTTCAACCCGGAAAAGGAACGCAGGGGTGTGGCGATTGAAGACACGCTGGCGGTGCTGGGCAAGCTGATCGAAGAGGGCAAGATTGGCCAGATTGGTGTGTCCAACGAGAGTGCCTGGGGCGTGAGCGAATACGTCAAACAGGCCGAGATGAAGGGCTTGCCGCGTATTGCGACCATTCAGAATTTGTACAACCTGACAGCGCGTAATTTTGAAACAAGTCTGCTCGACGAGACCTGCTATCGCGAGAATGTGAGCCTGCTGGCGTATAGCCCACTCGCGTTCGGACAGCTCACGGCCAAGTACCTGGATGACCCGAAGGCGCATGGTCGGTTGACGATCTTCCCGGCTAACTGGAGTCCGCGTTACCTGCGGCCATCGGTGCTGGCGGCGGTCAAGGAATATGCGGAACTGGCGCGCGCCAACGGCATGACGCCGACTCAGATGGCGCTGGCGTGGTGCTATTCACGCTGGTTTGTGGCGTCGACCATTGTGGGTGCGACCACGCTGGCGCAATTGAAAGACAATATTGATGCGGCCTCGGTGACCCTGTCGACCGAGGTGGTCGATGCCATCAACACCATTCACAGTCGCATCACCAACCCCGGCGCCTGATCGCCGTCGTCCTCGCGAAGGCGGGGACGATGGTGTTGCGGCTATCCTTCTGCGTTTACGGCAGCTTCAATTTCTGCCCGTTTCAGCTCCGGCGCAAACTGCGAAATGAAGCGATACGCATACTCGCGCAGATAAGCCCCACGCCGCACAGCCAGCCGCGTCACGTTCGGCGCAAACAGGTGTGACGCTTCAATCGCGCGCAAACCCTTGTCGCGCCCATGATCAAACGCCATCGACGCCACAATCCCCACGCCCAGTCCCAGCGACACATACTGCTTGATGACGTCCGAATCCATCGCGGTCAGCACAATATCGGTCTTCACCCCTGCCGCCGCAAACGCCGCATCAATATGGCCGCGCCCCGTAAAGCCCACGTCATAAGTAATCAAAGGGAAGTCCGCCAGATCTTCCAGCTTGATCGGCGACTTGCCGAGCAGCGCGTGCCCGTCCGGCACCACCACCAGGTGGCTCCAGCGATAGCAGGGGAAGGACACCAGATCCGGGAACTGCGACAAGCCCTCGGTCGCAATGCCAATATCGGCCTTGCCCGACAGGACCCACTCCGCAATGTGATCTGGCGCGCTTTGCTGCAGGGCGATGCGCACATCGGGAAAATCGGCGCGGAACGATTGCACCACCTTGGGCAGCGCATAGCGCGCCTGCGTGTGGGTCGCGGCAATGGTCAGCGTGCCGCTGTTCTGGCCCGCGTAATCCTGGCTGGCCTGCTGCAGGTTTTCCGCTTCCACCAGCAGCTTGTCGATGATCTTGAGGATGCCCTTGCCTGGCTCGGTCAGGCCCGTCAGGCGCTTGCCATTGCGTTCGAAGATGACCACACCCAGTTCATCTTCCAGTTCGCGGATCTGGCGGCTCACGCCTGGCTGCGAGGTGAATAAGGCATTGGCCACTTCGGTCAGGTTATAGCCGCGGCGCGCCGTTTCGCGAATCGAGCGCAATTGTTGGAAGTTCATATCGCTGCACCCTGGTCGACAAACACGTGCATCCGGCGCGGGCGCACCAGCAGCGTGTCGCCTTCGCGTACCTGCAACTGGCTAAAGCGCTCATTCGGAATGACCGCTTCGATCAGCTCCGCATTGTCGGCGCGTTCCAGGTCGAGCTGGGCCAGCGGGCCAATCGCATGTGCGCGGCGCAGCTTGACGACGATGCCCTCGCCGCCGGCGACATAGCGGTCAATATCCAGGTCGTGCGGGCGCACATACGCGATGCCTTTGCCATCCTGGACCTGCGCGTGATCAGGCACGGTGAAGCTGGCGTCGCCGCTGGCCAGCACCCCTTCGTGCACGCGGCCGTGGAACAGGTTCACGTTCCCCAGGAAGCCGTACACGAACGGCGAGGCGGGATTGTTGTACACGTCGCCGGGCGCGCCCAGCTGCTCGACCTTCCCCTTGTTCATCAGGACCACCTGGTCGGCCACTTCCAGCGCTTCTTCCTGGTCGTGGGTCACGAAGATGGAGGTGACGTGCAGGTCGTCGTGCAGGCGGCGCAGCCAGCGCCGCAGTTCCTTGCGCACCTTGGCGTCGAGCGCACCAAACGGTTCGTCCAGCAGCAGCACGCGCGGCTCCACCGCCAGGGCGCGCGCCAGGGCGATACGCTGGCGCTGTCCACCCGACAGCTGCGGCGGATAGCGGTCAGCCAGCCAGTCCAGCTGCACCAGGCCAAGCAGGTCGTGCACCTTCTGCTTGATTTCCAGTTCTGACGGACGCTCCTTGCGTGGCTTGACGCGCAGGCCGAAGGCGACGTTCTCGAACACGGTCATGTGTTTGAACAGCGCATAGTGCTGGAACACGAAGCCCACCTGGCGTTCGCGCACGTGACGGGCCGATGCATCGTTCGCGTCCAGCAGCACCTGGCCGGAATCCGGATGCTCAAGGCCCGCGATGATGCGCAGCAGCGTGGTCTTGCCGCAGCCTGAAGGCCCCAGCAGCGCGGTCAGTTCACCCGTGGGGAACTGGAGCGACACATTATCGAGCGCGACGAAATCGCCGAATCGTTTGTTGATGTTCTTGACTTCGATTGTCATGATTAGTGCTCCATTGCTCGTGCTTCGGCTTCGACCGGATCAACCGTGTGCAAACGCCATTCGACAAATGATTTGATGGCCAGTGTCACCAGGGCCAGCAGCGCCAGCAGCGAGGCAACCGCAAACGCCGCCGCAAAGTTGTATTCGTTGTAGAGGATTTCGACCTGGAGCGGCATGGTATTGGTCTCGCCGCGGATATGGCCCGACACCACCGACACCGCGCCAAATTCGCCCATGGCACGCGCATTACACAGAATGACGCCGTACAGCAGGCCCCACTTGATGTTCGGCAGCGTCACGCGGCGGAAGGTATCCCAGCCCGAGGCGCCCAGCACCAGCGCCGCCTCTTCCTCTTCATTGCCCTGCGATTGCATCAGCGGGATCAGTTCGCGCGCCACAAACGGGAAGGTGATGAAGACGGTGGCCAGCACAATGCCCGGCACGGCAAACAGGATCTTGATGTCATGCGCCTGCAGCCAGGGACCAAACCAGCCCTGGGCGCCGAACATGAGCACGTAGATCAGGCCGGAGATCACAGGCGAGACCGAAAACGGCAAGTCGATCAGGGTCAGCAGAATGCTCTTGCCGCGGAACTCGAACTTGGCCACCGCCCAGGCCGCGCTGACCCCGAACACCAGGTTCAATGGCACCGAAATGCCGGCCGCAATCAGCGTCAGCTTGATGGCGGAGATGGCGTCCGGATCGACAATCGCGGCCACGTATGCTTGCCAGCCCTTCTTGAATGCTTCGGCAAACACGGCCACCAGCGGCACGAACAGGAACAGCGTCAGAAACGCCAGTGCGATGGTGACGAGAACGATGCGAACCCAGGCCGGCTCCAGCACCGCGCCGGATTTTTTGAATTGTGCGCTCATCATTTACCTGACCGTTTGCGGGTCCAGGCCTGCAGCAAGTTAATCGTCAACAGCAACAAGAAGGACGCGATCAGCATGACCACGGCAATTGCGGTCGCACCGGCGTAGTCGTACTGCTCCAGCTTGGTGATAATGAACAGGGGCGTGATCTCCGACACCATCGGCATGTTGCCGGCGATGAAAATGACCGAACCGTATTCGCCTGTGGCACGCGCAAACGCCAGCGCAAAGCCGGTCAGCATGGCCGGCATGATCGATGGGAAGATGATGCGCACAAAGGTCTGTAAGGAATTGGCGCCCAGGCTGGCTGCCGCTTCTTCCAGTTCGCGTTCGGCGTCTTCCAGCACAGGCTGCACCGTGCGCACCACGAAGGGCAAGCCAATGAAAGTCAGCGCCACCACCACGCCCACCGGCGTGAACGCGACTTTCCAGCCGAATTTTTCCAGGTACTGGCCGATCCAGCCGTTACTTGAATACAAGGCGGTCAGCGTGATGCCCGCCACAGCCGTAGGCAGGGCAAAGGGCAAGTCGACCAAGGCGTCAATCAGGCGTTTGCCCGGAAATTTATAGCGCACCAGCACCCACGCGACGATGCCGCCAAAAAACACGTTGATGGTCGCGGCAATCAGCGATGCCCCAAAGCTGAGCCGGTACGAGGCCATCACGCGTTCCGACGTCACGGCGCTCCAGAAAGCTTCCCAGGTCATGGTGAAGGTCTTCAGGAACACGGCGGACAGCGGGATCAGGACGATCAGCGCCAGATAGAAAATCGTGAACCCCAGCGACAGGCCAAAGCCGGGCATAACCCGGTATGGCGCGCGCTGCGGGGGTGGTTTCGGAGACATG
The DNA here is from genome assembly GCF_900129765.1 of Massilia sp. CF038. Taxonomy (GTDB): domain Bacteria; phylum Pseudomonadota; class Gammaproteobacteria; order Burkholderiales; family Burkholderiaceae_D; genus Telluria_A. Next base: position 490,520 of record NZ_FQWU01000001.1, on the reverse strand, counting down.
CAGCCCTCTTATTACATTTTTATCTAAGAGGTCGCATAATCTCACCCTGAACTCATAAAGAAAACGAACTATTTCTTATTTGGTTAGACGAGAAATGATATGAGCGGCTGTCAATAGATCAGTTTGGCAGCGACCGCCGTCAGCGTCATCGCCAGCAGTGCCCGCAGCACCCGCTCGGGGACGGCGCGCGCCATCCAGGAGCCCAGCGTGATGCCAGGAACCGAGCCGATCAGCAGCATGGCAAGCAATTCCCAGTTGATCGAGCCCAGCCACCAGTGGCCGAAGGCGGCAATCGCGGTCAGGGGTACCGCGTAGGCGATGTCGGTACCGGCCACTTCCGCTGCCGACAGGCGCGGATACAGCATGACCAGCAAGGTGGCACCAATGGCGCCGGCGCCGATCGAAGAGACAGTCACCAGGGTGCCCAGCACCAGGCCGGCAACGATGGTGGCCGCGCTCAGGCTGCGTCCCTGCAAATGTTTTTCCGGGTGGGCATTCAGCCAGGCCAGCATTTTTCCTTTGAACAGCAGCGCTACCACCGTCAGCAGGACCGAGCCGGCAATCGAATAGCGGATGATTTGCCCGATGCCGGCGTCCAGCGCGCCGAACTGCTTGAGCGCCAGCGCGGTTGCCACGGCTGCTGGCAGGGCGCCAATGCACAGCAATTTGACGATATCCCAGCGTACGGTGCCGCGCAGGCGGTGAGTGAAGGTGCCGGCAGTCTTGGTGATGGAGGCGAACGCGAGGTCAGTGCCCACCGCCACCGAGGGGTTGATGCCGAACAGCAGGGTCAGCAGCGGCGTCATCAGCGAGCCGCCGCCCACGCCGGTCATGCCGACTAGCAGTCCGACCCCGAACCCGGAAATAATATATGTAAAAAGCATGCAGACGCCCCCAAAGTAAGCGTCAGCGTAAGGGGGCTCAGCATGAAAGCAAACAACAGAAACCTTATTTGCTTATGCGCGCTATGCGTTTTACTTGTTCGGCTGCGGCGTCAGGCGCAGGTAAGGACGCGCTGCCGTGAAGCCTTTTGGATACTTTTGCTTGATCACTTCCGGATCCTGGATGGTCAGCGGAATGATGACATCGTCGCCATCTTTCCAGTTGCCCGGGGTGGCCACGGTATGCTTGTCGGTCAGTTGCAGGGCGTCGATGACACGCAACACTTCGTCGAAATTGCGGCCCGTGCTCATCGGATAGGTGATGGTGAGGCGGATCTTTTTATTCGGATCGATCACGAACAGCGAGCGCACGGTGGCTGTGGCCGATTGTTCCGGGTGGATCATGTCGTACAGCGTGGCGACTTTTTTGTCAGCGTCGGCAATGATGGGGAAACCCACGACGGTCTTTTGCGTGTCTTCGATGTCGCTGATCCAGGTTTTGTGGGTATCAGCCGGGTCGACCGACAGGGCAATTGCCTTCACGTTGCGCTTGTCGAACTCCGGTTTCAGCTTGGCCGTCAGTCCCAGTTCCGTCGTGCACACGGGCGTAAAATCGGCCGGGTGCGAAAACAGCACGACCCACGAGTCACCCGCCCATTGGTGGAACTTGATCGGGCCTTGCGAGGAATCCTGCTCGAAATCAGGGGCGGTATCGCCCAGGCGTAAAGTCATCGTCATCTCCGTGGAATAAAAAAGTGGTTTGGCTGTTAATCATGCCGAAAATGCCAGCCGTTCATTGTGCGCCTTTTCCGCCAGCCGGTGCAAGAGGTCCTGGCCGGCAGCCCAGTCGCCCAGGCCGGAGTCGGCGTTGATGTGGCCAAGCGGGCCTGCTTCGACCAGTTCGCTGTCCCAGCGCTGCGCCCACAGGGCCGCTTTGCTGGCGCGCATCCAGGGGTCATTGCTGCTGGCAACCACCAGCGATGGGCAGCCCAGCGGCAGCGCCGTCAGCATGTCGGCCACGCCAAATTTGTCGGGGTCGGCAGGCGCCACCAGCAGCGCGCCCGCCACGTTGGCACTGTCGCGCGCGATGCTGTGCACGGCAGTCAGGCAGCCGAAGCTGTGCGCAATCAGCAAGGCCGGGCGCGGATCGCGTGCCCGAACCTGCCCCAGGCGCGCGGCCCAGGTCACCAGGTTGGGGTGGTCCCAATCGTCCTGGCGTACGCGCGAAAACGCTGGCTGGCGCGCGTGCCAGCGGCTTTGCCAATGCGCCGGGCTGCTGTCATGCAGTCCAGGCACGATGATGACGTGAAAATCGGGGAAAAGTTGAATGGCCATGCCCGCCTCCTGTGATCACAGCATACGGGCGGGCACGGCGAAAGCGAACGAATGCTTTCTTCTTTGCTTATGCGCAGAGCGGCGCAGCGGCCGCTGGCGTCAATAAAAGCGGTTGAACAACACCACCGCCCAGCAGGCAGCAGCCAGGCACACGGCCAGAAACACGGCCGCGCTGCCCATGTCCTTGGCGTTTTTCGAGAGCGGATGACGTTCCAGCGAGATGCGGTCGACCACTGCTTCAATGGCCGAATTGAACAATTCGACAATCAGCACAAACACCAGTACGCCAATCAAAAACAGCTTCTGGAACGCGGAGATCGGCAGCGCAAGCGCAATCACGGTGCCAATCACCACCACCACCAGTTCCTGGCGGAAGGCATGCTCATTTTGCCAGGCAGATTTCAGGCCGGCAAAGGCGTAAAACATGGCGGGCAGAATGCGCTGCAGACCGCTCTTGCTCTTGAATTCACTGACGGGTTCGCTCATATCGCTCTTTCAATTTGCTTGGATGCCGCATTATGCCCGGCCCCTGCGCGCAGAGCCACAAAAGTGGTGTCCACCACACGGAAATTGCCAACCCTTTCCGCATTATGGTATAAAGTAAGGAAAATATACTGCACCGCACCAACCACATTATGAAAATCGAATCCGTCGAAGCACCAAAAACCTCGATCCAGGTGATCGAACGCATGGTCGCCCTGCTCGATGCGCTGGCCAATTACACCGATCCGGTGAGCCTCAAGGAATTGTCCAAAGTGTCGGGCCTGCATCCGTCGACCGCGCACCGCATCCTCAATGACATGGTCATCACGCGCTTTGTCGACCGGGTCGAACCCGGCACCTATCGCCTGGGCATGCGACTGCTGGAACTGGGCAACGTGGTCAAGAGCCGGCTGTCCGTACGCGAAGCGGCGCTCGACTTCATGCGCGCCTTGCACAAAAAAACGCAGCAAACCATCAACCTGTCAGTACGCCAGGGCGATGAAATCGTTTATATCGACCGGGCTTTTTCAGAGCGCTCGGGCATGCAGGTGGTGCGCGCCATTGGCGGACGCGGCCCGCTGCATCTGACTTCGACCGGCAAGCTGTTTTTGTCGGTCGATGAACCGAAGGCCATCCGCGCGTATGCCACGCGCACCGGCCTGGCCGGGCACAACAAGAATTCGATCACGGATCTGGCCAAGCTCGAACGCGAGCTGAGCCTGGTGCGCACACGCGGTTACGCACGCGACAACGAGGAGCTGGAACTGGGCGTGCGCTGCATGGCGGCAGGCATCCATGACGACTCGGGCAAACTGGTGGCGGGCTTGTCGATTTCAGCCCCGGCCGACCGCCTGCAGGAAGAATGGCTGGAAGATTTGATTGGCACGGCCAGTCAGATTTCAGCCACCCTGGGTTACACCGGTCCGCTCTAACAAGGGCTCATTCAACATCGGCGGCGTGGTGAACGCCTCCAGCCAGCGCCGCACGCGGCCTGCATCGGCCGTGCGCGACTGCTTGCCTTTGGAGTCCAGAAACACCATGATCACGGCCCGTCCCTGAATGACGGCTTGCATCATCAGGCAGCGCCCGGCTTCATTGATAAAGCCGGTCTTTTGCAGACCAATTTCCCAGTCCGGCATCGCCACCAGATAGTTGGTGTTGTGGTAGTTCATCATGCGCTTGCCGGCGTTGACGGTGGCTTTCGGATCGGTCGAGTATTCGCGCAGCAGCGGCTGTTCGTACGCGGCCATGACGAGCTTGGCCAGGTCGCGCGCGGTGGCCACATTCCTGCTCGACAAGCCGCTTGAATCCACGTAGCGCGTGTCGTTCATGCCCAGCTCGCGCGCCTTGGTATTCATGGCATCCACAAAGGCCGGCACCCCGCCCGGATAGTTGCGCGCCAGCGCGGCGGCAGCGCGGTTCTCGGAACTCATCAGAGCGATATGCAGCAAATTGGCACGCGTCATTTTGCTGCCCACCTGCAAACGCGAACTGCTGAATTTTTCGTGATCGACATCGTCTTCGGTGACGGTCAGGATTTCATCCATGTCCAGGCCAGCTTCCACCACGATCAGGCCCGTCATCATTTTGGTGATGGAGGCAATGGGCAAAGCCACGTTCGCGTTCTTTTCAAACAGCACTTCGGCATTGCTTTGATCGAGGACCAGGGCCACGCTGGATTTGAGGTCAAGCGGATCGCGCGTGAGGTTTAAACCAGCGCGATCGCCCTCGCTCATGCGCACGGGTTCGGCGTAACTACGCGCGACGATCACGCGCTGGTAGACCACCTTGCGCTTGCCGTTGACCACAATGGTGCGGCGGACCACTTGATTGCTGGCAGCGGCGCGCGTGCGCCCCTTAGCCGCACGCTGCTTGAAGATCGGACTGGCGTGTGACTTCTTGGTTTTTGTCACTTTGGCACCGTGCTCGGCGCGCGCCTGTGCAGGCGGCGACAGCGCAAACAGCAAAGAAACAAAAGCACCCAAGACAAGCTTATACATCTGGAAATCCTTTACAGCAGGCTGGTCCTACCTTTAGTGCAGTGTAGCAAAACGATCGCCGATCGCAAACGCGCGCACGCCAACTCGCGCGTGTTTTTTTGTGGCTGCGCAACGCTAACACCTGGCATTGGTTGCCTTGGAACAGTGTACGCCTATTCGATAAAGCGGGCGAAGCCCGCGACTGGCTCGCGTGCGGTCACCAGCGTGTTTTCAATCTTGTCGGGATCGGCGTAGCCAAGCGCCATACCGCACACCACCATTTGTTCGGAAGGCAATCCCAGCTCGGCACTGATGATGCGATGGTATTGCGTGAACGCGGCTTGCGGACAAGTGTCGAGGCCGCGTCCGCGTGCCGCCACCATGATGTTTTGCAAGAACATGCCGTAGTCCAGCCAGGAGCCCTGCTCCATGATGCGGTCGATGGTAAAGATCAGACCAACGGGCGCATCGAAGAAGCGGTAATTGCGGCCATGCTGGGCGGCCATACCAGCCTTGTTGTCGCGTCCCAGCCCCAGCAGGGCGTACAGATCCCAGCCCACCTTGCGGCGCCGGTCAATATAGGGCGAGCACCATTCGCGCGGATAGTAAGCGTACTCCTCCACATGCTGCGCGGCTGCGGCCGGGTCGGCATGCACGGCCCCAATCGCGTCGGCCAGGCGGTCCTTGGCGGCGCCGGTGAGTACCGTGACTTTCCATGGCTGGGTGTTGGTGCCCGATGGCGCGCGCGCGGCCACCGCGAGAATCGCTTCGATGTCTTCCCGCGCGACCGGCTTGGGCAAAAAGGCCCGGATCGAACGGCGGCTGGTAATGGCAGCGTCGACGGCTTGCTGTTGCGAACTTTCGATCATGGGGAAACGCTCCTATTTTTTCACGACACAAAATACACCGAGCACCGCCAGCGCCATGCCTGCCGCGCCTGCCAAGGTGAACGCTTCGCCGAACATCAGCCAGGCCATCAGCGCAGTGGTGGGCGGCGTCAGATACATCAGGCTGGTCACTTCGGTGGCGGCGCTACGCCGCAATAAAGTAAACAGCAAGAAAATCGCGCCGATCGACAAGGCCAGAACCGACCACAGCAAGGCGCCAAGGAAGTGCGGCGTCCATTGCACCGCCGACAAGGCCGGATCCAGCTGTTCGAAATGCAGGGCCAGCGGCAGCAAGACGGCGACGGTGGCGCCGAATTGAATCACGGTACCGGTGCGCAAATCGAACTGCGGGCAATAGCGGCGCTGGTACATGGTGCCTGCGGTAATGCACAACAAGGCCAGCACGCAAAAGCCGATGGCTGGCAGCGACAGGCCATTGAGCGACATTTTCGCATGCACCACCAGGGCCACGCCGGCCAGGCCAAACACCAGCCCCAGCCACTGGAGAGCACGCACGCGCTCGCCAATCAGGGGCGCACACGCAGCGGTCAGGATGGGCTGCATGCCCACAATGAGGGCGGTGATCCCGGCTGGCATGCCCAGCTTGATGGCGCACCAGACCCCGGTCAGGTAACCGGCTTGCAGCAACACGCCGGCAAACGCAATGTGGCCGATCTTGCCACGCGGCCAGGGCGCACGGCAAGCCAGCACGATCGGCAACAGCACCAGCAGCACAGCGCCGCAGCGCAAGATCAGAAAGGTCAGCGGGGGCGCGTACGGCAGGCCGAATTTGGCGACGATAAATCCGGTGCTCCACAGCAGGACAAAGAAGGCGGGCACGGGCGAGCGCCAGCTCAAGGATTGTCGCGTCGCAACATTTTTATGGTGATTGTTTGACATTGATCAATAGAAACGGAGGCTGGCGAGCCGTATTGTGATGCATCATGTGCTCAGCGGAAAGGAGCCGCGAGTCTAGCACGGCGCCCCGCTGGCGTCGTGGGAGAGACTTTTGGTGCACTGCACAAAATTCGCTTGACTCGACATCAAAACTCCGTAAAATGGGTTCTGTTGCGCTGCACAATGGATCGTCAGCCTGAAAAGTTTCAACTTTCGCTTCACCGGTCACCTGTCATAACGAACTACACATACTGGAGAACATACATGTTTGCAATCCCTGAGCAGTTTTCGAACGCCACCAAAGCCAACTTCGAATCGCAATTCGCCATTTTCTCGTCGCTGACTTCCAAAGCGTTTGAAGGCATGGAAAAGCTGGTGGAACTGAATCTGACCGCCGCCAAAGCGTCGCTGGACGAATCGTCGGCTGCGACCCGTCAGTTGCTGGCTGCCAAAGATCCACAAGAATTCTTCTCGCTGACCGCTGCCCAGGCCCAGCCAACGGCTGAAAAAGCGCTGTCGTATGGCCGTCAAGTTGCTGCCATCGCTGCCGGTACCCAAGCTGAATTCACCCGCGCTGCTGAAGAGCAAATCGCTGAAACCAACCGCAAGGTCATCTCCCTGGTCGACGAAGTCACCAAGAATGCCCCAGCCGGTTCGGAAAACGTGGTGTCGGTCATCAAGGCCACCATCGGCAACGCCAACGCAGGCTACGAGCAAATGAGCAAGACCGCCAAGCAGGCGCTGGAAGCCGTTGAAACCAACGTTAACGCCGCTGTGAGCCAGTTCTCGCAAGCTGCGCAAAGCGCCGTACCAAAGGCAGCCCGCAAGTAATTGCAGCGGCTCCAATAAAAAACCGCAGCTTCGGCTGCGGTTTTTTTACGTCTGCACCCTGCTTTATTCGCCAAGGTAAGCGGCTTTGACGCGCGGATCGTGCAGCATGTCGTCGGCATTGCCGCTCATGATGATCGCGCCCGAATCCATCACGTAACCACGGTCGGCTGCCTGCAGCGACAGCTTGGCGTTCTGCTCGACCAGCAGAATGGTGATGCCCTGCTTGTGCACGTCACGAATCACTTCAAAGATTTTTTCCACCATGATGGGCGACAGGCCCATCGATGGCTCGTCGAGCAGCAGCAATTCCGGATGGCTCATCAATGCACGCGCCATGGCCAGCATCTGCTGTTCGCCGCCGGACAAGGTACCCGCCAGTTGCGATGCCCGCTCTTTCAGGCGCGGGAAGACCGTGAACCACTTCTCGATGTCCTGCGCGATCGCAGCCTTGTCGTTGCGCGTGTAAGCGCCCATCAACAGGTTTTCTTCAATCGTCATACGGGTAAAGACCCCGCGCCCTTCCGGCACCATGGCCAGCTTGCGCTGAACCATTTCGAACGATTTCGTGGTCTTGAGCGATTCGCCCTTGTAGGCAATGATGCCTTCGAGCGAACACGGCGGCAAAGTGCCGGTAATGGCCTTGAGGGTGGTGGTCTTGCCGGCGCCGTTGGCCCCGATCAAGGTGACCAGCTCGCCTTTGCCCACTTCCAGATCGATCCCTTTGACGGCCTTGATGCCGCCGTAGGCGACCTTCAAACCCTGGATTTTCAGAATGGTGTCCATCAGTGCGCCCCTCCCAGGTAGGCTTCGATCACGGCCGGATTCGCCTGGATTTCAGCGGGCAAGCCTTCGGCAATCAATTTGCCGTATTCCAGCACGCTGATGCGATCGCACAGACCCATCATCAATTTCACATCGTGCTCGATCAGCAGCACGGTCTTGCCTTCGTTTTTAATCTTGACCAGCAATTCGCGCAGGGCCAGTTTCTCGGTCGCGTTCATGCCGGCTGCCGGCTCGTCCAGGGCCAGCAATTGCGGATCGGTGGCCAGGGCGCGCGCGATTTCGAGCCGGCGCTGATCGCCATAGGACAAAAATTTCGAGGTGCGCTTGGCAAAGGCGCCAATGCCGACGAAGTCGAGCAATTCCTGGGCACGGGCGCGAATCGCCGCTTCTTCGATGCGCGCCGCCTTGTGGCGGAACACGGCGCCAAACACGCCTTGCTTGGTACGCACATGGCAACCGACCATCACGTTTTCCAGCGCCGTCATTTCGCCAAACAGGCGAATGTTCTGGAAGGTACGGGCAATGCCCGCCTTGGCCACGGCATGCGGCGCCGAAGGCGAATACGGCTTGCCAGCCAGCTCAAAGGTGCCCGTGTCTGGCTGGTACAGGCCGGTAATGACGTTAAAGAAAGTGGTTTTGCCGGCGCCGTTGGGGCCGATCAAACCGTAGATCTGGCCGCGGGTGATCTTCAGGCCGACATTGGTCAGCGCTTGCAAGCCGCCGAAGCGCTTGTTGACGCCGGCGATGTTCAGAATAATCGGTTCAGTCATGGTGATTCCTCAGGCGACCGGGAAGGTCTCGGCCTTGTTGACTTCGGCCGCATCGGGCCGGTCTTCATGTTTCGGCGCCGGCCACAGGCCAGCCGGTTTATTCAACATGACACCAACCAGGGCACCGCCGTACAGTAGCTGGCGGATCACTTCGGATTCGATCAGTACCTTGCCGAACAGGGCCATCTGGACTGGTTCGGCCGTGTGGCGCAGTACTTCAGGCAAGGCCGCCAGGATCAGGCCGCCCAGGATCACACCCGGAATGTGGCCGATACCGCCCAGCACCACCATGGCCAGCACCACAATCGATTCCGTCAGCGAGAACGATTCCGGCGATACAAAGCCCTGGAACGAGGCGAACATGGCCCCGGCCACGCCGCCAAATGAGGCGCCCATGGTGAACGCCAGCAGTTTCACGTTGCGGGTATTGATGCCCATGGCCTTGGCCGCGATCTCGTCTTCGCGGATCGCCACCCAGGCACGGCCCAGGCGCGAGTGCTGCAGGCGCGCCGTGACAAACACGACCGCGGCGCACAGGGCCAGGAACAGGAAGTAATAGGCATTCACCGATGGCATGCCGTAGCTGCCAATCATGACGGTGGCCTTGGAACCGGCTTCGCCGCCCAGCGACACACCGAAAATGCGGATCGGATCGATCAGATTGATCCCCTGCGGCCCGTTGGTGAAATTGATCGGATCATTCAGGTTGTTCATGAAAATGCGAATGATTTCACCAAAGCCCAGCGTGACAATGGCCAGGTAGTCACCACGCAGTTTCAGCGTTGGCGCGCCCAGCAGTGCGCCAAAGAAACCGGCGGTCGCTGCCGCCAGCGGCACAATCAGCCACACCGACAGGTGAATGCCGGTCTCGCGAATTTCGGGCCCCATGACGGCCACCAGCCATTCACCGAGCACCGGATAGGCGTAGACCACCGATTCAAGCAAGGCGGCAAATTGCGGTGAGGCCAGCAGACCTGTCATGTAGGCGCCAACGGCAAAGAAGGCGATATAGCCAAGGTCCAGCAAGCCGGCAAAGCCGACCACGATATTGAGGCCCAGCGCCAGCATGATGTACAGCAGCGCCATGTCCACGATACGTACCCAGGAATTGCCGAAATTCTGGGCCACAAACGGGAAGATCAGCAGGCCGATGAGCACGAACGCCATGCTGGCACGGGCGCGCTTCTTGTCGTGTTCAAAGTCGAAGGAGAGGAGTCGCATGATGGTCCTTGTCTCGTTCAGGCGCGGTCGGCCACGCGTTCACCCATGATGCCGGATGGCCGCACGGTCAGTACCAGGATCAGCACCACGAAGGCAAAGATGTCCTGGTAGTGGCTGCCGAGGAAGCCGCCAGTTGCATCGCCGATATAGCCGGCGCCCAGCGCTTCGATCAAGCCCAGCACAATGCCGCCAATCATGGCGCCGTAAATGTTGCCGATGCCGCCGAGCACCGCTGCCGAGAAGGCCTTCAAGCCAGGCAGGAAGCCCATCGCAAACTGAATCGAGGAATAATTGGCGCCCCACATCACCCCGGCGACGGCAGCCAGCGCCGCACCAATCGCGAAGGTGTAGACAATCACTTTATTGGAGTCAACGCCCATCAGGCCGGCAACCCGCGGATTTTCCGCCGTGGCGCGCATGGCGCGGCCCATCTTGGTTTTTTCGACCAGCAGGACCAGTCCGCCCATCGACAGCAAGGCCAGCGCCAGCAGCAGCACCTGCGTTTGCGAGATGACGGCGCCGCCAATGGCGATCGGTTCGCTCGAAAGCAATTGCGGGAAGGACAGTGGACTGCGGCCCCAGATGATCATGGCACCCGTGGTCAACAGATAGGACACGCCGATGGCGGTAATCAAGGGCGCCAGCCGCGGCGCGTTGCGCAGGCGGCGGTAAGCGACCCGCTCGATGATCACGTTGACCAGCATGCAGACAGGAATCGCGCCAATGATGGCAATCATCAGGCTCAGGTAGCCTGGCAAGCCGGGCACGAGCGCGTCCAGCAGTTTGAGAATCGACAAGCCCACCATGGCGCCGATCATCAGCACGTCACCGTGGGCAAAATTAATGAGGTTTAACACGCCGTACACCATCGTGTAGCCCAGGGCGACCAGTGCGTACATACTGCCCAGCACCAGGCCATTGATAATTTGTTGGATAAAAGTATCCATGGTTTTGCAGGCCTCTTTTATGTCGTTCTTAACAAAAACGGCACCCGGGGAAAACCCCGTAGTGCCGCTCCTTGTTTCTTGGTTCTACTGCAACCGCACACCGCCTTGCCATATGTACATGTGTCAAGGCGACAAAAAATCCGAGCGTCGCCATCATAGCGAGGTTTCGTAAAAACTAATATCGGAAAATAACAACTGTGCCAAATTTAAATTTGCCTCAAACCAGCACTTGCACTAGACAGTGCCCGCCTTGATGCCATCGAGGCCTTTTGGCAGCGGGAAGGTCACATGTTCTTCCACCCCTTCCAGTGCCCGCACGCTGCGCGCGCCCAGCTCCTTGAGACGGTCAATAACAGCCTGGACCAGCACTTCCGGGGCCGAGGCGCCGGCCGTCACGCCAATGCGCAGCATGCCCACCAGCCACTGGGGATCGATCTGCGAGGCATTGTCGACCATGTAGGCCGGCGTGCCCTTCTTCTGCGCCACTTCGCGCAGGCGGTTCGAGTTCGAACTGTTGGGGCTGCCGACCACGATAACGACGTCGACCTGGGGCGCCATGAACTTGACGGCTTCCTGACGGTTGGTGGTGGCGTAACAGATGTCGCCCTTCTTCGGCTCGATCACGTTCGGATACTTGGCCTTGATGGCGGCAATAATGTCCGCCGTGTCGTCCACCGACAGCGTGGTTTGCGACACATAAGCCAGCGACTCCGGATTGGCGACCTGCAGCTTGGCCACATCTTCAATGGTTTCCACCAGATGCATGCCTTCTTCGGTCTGGCCCATGGTGCCTTCAACTTCCGGGTGACCGTCGTGGCCGATCATGATGATTTCGCAGCCCTGGCGGCGCATCTTGGCCACTTCCACGTGCACCTTGGTGACCAGTGGACAGGTGGCATCAAAAATGGTCAGGCCGCGCGCTTCCGCTTCTGCCCGCACCGCCTTTGATACGCCGTGGGCGGAAAACACCAAGGTGTTGCCGGCAGGAACATCTTCCAGTTCTTCGATGAAGATCGCGCCCTTGTTGCGCAAGTCTTCCACCACGTAGGCGTTGTGCACGATTTCGTGCCGCACATAGATTGGTGCACCAAATTGCTGGAGGGCGCGCTCGACGATTTCGATCGCGCGGTCGACGCCGGCGCAGAAACCGCGCGGCTGGGCCAGGAGAATGTCGCTCATATTTAATCCTTTACAACACCGAAATCAGTTTGACTTCGAACTGCAGGGCCTGTCCGGCCAGCGGGTGGTTGAAGTCGAAGGTGGCAGCGTCCGCGCGCAGTTCGCGCAGCACGCCGGCAAAGCGGCCGCCACCGGGTGCGGCAAAGTCGACCAGGTCGCCCACGCGGTATTCCGTGCCGGGTGCGGTATTTTCTTCCAGCGTAGCACGTGTCACATCGCGTACCAGTTCCGGATTGCGCTCGCCAAAGGCCTTGCCTGGCGCCAGGTGGAAAGTCTGGTGGTCGCCCTCGGGCATGCCCAGCAGCACTTCTTCCAGGAACGGCGCCAACTGGCCTTGACCGAGCATGAGCGTGGCCGGGTTGCCGGCAAAGGTCGTGATCAGATCCGTACCGTCAGCCGTGGCGAGGCGGTAATGCAGGGTAAGGTAGGCCGAGGGCGTAACGACGGCAGGTGTTGCGTTGGACATAGTTCAAATGAAAGCGTGCAAACCGATATTGTACCGCGTTGGGCGACGCGCGGCCCCGCCCATCCAGGACGCTCGGCCTGCGATGCGATGCAAAATGCAGGCCGCTGGCCTGCCCCAGCTGCTAATGCGTTCCCCACCGCAAGCATGCCTAACAAATATGTATTTCGCCCAAGAAAGAATGCGAGTATAGTAATTTCTTTTTGTGCAACTCAACCCCGCCATTAAGGAAACCATCTTGAAAATTTTGCCATTGCTCCGCCTGTGCGTTGCATGTATTTTGCCAATTTCCGCCGCATCGGCAGGTGCCACGCCAGTGGCGTTTTCGTTTACGGGTAGCATCAACTATATGTCGCTGTTCACGATGAGGACAAATTCCGTCGTGCAAGTGAGTAGCAGCACCTTCCCAGGCGCACTCGTGCAAATGCAGGACGTATTCCAGGGCAATTTCTATTATGACGACAATCCCCCGCTAGGACCGTTGCAACAAGACCCCGGCACACCGGACGGCTTTTTCCTGCGCTATAACGCGCCTGCCGAAACGTCGGGGACCGTCATTCGCAGCACCAGAAACGGCGTGGGTGCCCAGTCCAAGTCGGGCGCCGAGTTTTTTGTCGATGACCAATGGTTCGGCGACAGCACCAGTATGTATAACTATGATTACGACACACGGTTTGTCAAACACATCGGCATTACCTGGGCCTTCCCAGCGGGGACATTGCACGACGGGCATGTCCCAGGCAGCAGCGAATTACTGACACTGCGGTATGCCTATTTTTGGATCAACTTCGTCGACCTGGTAAGCGGCGACCAATTGCAGGTGAACGGCAGCATCGATTCGATGACTGCAAGCACGCCAACCCAGATACCCGAACCGTTGACACCGGTACTGTTCGGTTTGGCTGCCGTGATGGCGCTGACGGCACGCCGCATGGGAAAAGGCATCGACAAGCTCGAAAGCAAGCCGTCGATTTGAACTGATCCGGCAACACTGGTTTGGTTCCCTGTAAAAACAGCAGCCGGATCAGTACGCGCCAAGCCAGCATCCCCGATACTGCCTCACCACATCGGGGAGGGAAGCGCCCATGGCGATCAAGGACTGGCCGGATCAGCAACGGCCGCGTGAACGGCTGATCCGGGACGGCGCAGCCGCCCTGTCCGATCCAGAATTGCTGGCGCTGTTCCTGCGCGTGGGCGTCCGGGGCATGAATGCGGTCGAATTGGGACGCGCCCTGCTCGCCCACTTTGGCTCGCTGCAAGCGCTGTTTGCTGCCAATTGTCAGCAAATGTCAGCCGTGCATGGCCTGGGGCCGGCAAAGTATGCGCAGTTGCAAGCGGTACTGGAGCTGGCCCGGCGCGCGCTCGGCGAGCAGCTGCAACAAGGCTGCGCACTGGGCTCGCCTCAGGCGGTGCGTGACTATCTTCGCCTGGACCTGGGCCGCCAAGCGCACGAATCCTTCAGCGTGTTGTTCCTCGACGTCAAAAACCGCCTGCTCGCCTGCGAGGAAATGTTTCGCGGCACCCTCACCCATACCAGCGTTTATCCGCGCGAAGTGGTCAAGGCTGCACTGGCCCGCAACGCCGCCAGCGTGATGCTGGCCCACAATCATCCGTCCGGCTCTCCCGAGCCCAGCGAAGCCGATTTACTGCTCACACGGACGCTGGTGCAGGCATTGGCCCTGGTTGACGTGCGCGTGCTCGACCATTTTGTGGTTGCCGGCACCCATGTGCATTCATTTGCCGAGCACGGCCAGCTGTGATGCGGATCGCGTCAACTGCCCCAGGTCCACAGCGCAAGGTAGCCAAGTCCAAACAAGCTGCGCCCGTGGCGTGGTCGCTCGCGCCGTCGCCCATGGGTATGCTGATTTCCCGCTCTGCTGTAAGGGCGCCGCCACGACCATACGGGTTCCCCTTCGGCAACTGCAGGACACAATTGTTAAATGATGAGATATTCATAAGACACAATTGTTTTTCATAAGTCATTGATTGTCTGATTGTTTTCGCGCTATACTCTCGTTTTTCCAAGTTTGGATATTTTCTTAGGAGTGCGCTATGGCACGTGTTTGCCAAGTAACTGGCAAGGGCCCGATGGTTGGTAACAACGTCTCCCACGCTAACAACAAAACGAAACGTCGTTTCCTGCCTAACCTGCAGAACCGTCGTATCTATGTAGAATCGGAAAACCGCTGGGTCTCCCTGCGTCTGTCCAACGCCGGTCTGCGCGTCATTGACAAAGTCGGCATCGATGCCGTTTTGGCTGACATGCGCGCCCGTGGCGAAAAAGTTTAATTAGGGAGCTATCATGGCAAAAACTGGCCGCGACAAAATCAAGCTGGAATCGACCGCAGGTACGGGTCACTTCTACACCACCGACAAGAACAAGCGCACGATGCCTGCCAAAATGGAGATCATGAAGTTTGATCCTAAGGCACGTAAGCACGTCATGTACAAAGAAACCAAGATCAAGTAATCGATCTTCGCGTTCTGTACCAGAAAAAGCCGCCCACGCAAGTGCGCGGCTTTTTTGTTATTACACGGAAGACTTACGCTGCGAGTTCAGCGAGTAAGCCTGAGGAGGCATCCTCGATATAGTCGAGCACCAAATCAAAGCCCTGTGCCCCGCCATAGTACGGGTCGGGAACGACCTCGGCATCGCTGTGCTGCGCAAACTGCATGAACAGCCCCAGTTTGTGGCGGTGCTCGGCTGGACAAGCCACCCGCAGCCGCTCCAGATTATCCTTGTCCATGGCATAGATGCGGTCGAAATGGACGAAGTCGGCCGGCACCACCTGGCGCGCACGCTGGCTCGACAAGTCAATGCCACGGCGGGCCGCATACTCGGTCGAGCGCGGATCGGGCTTGCTGCCCACATGGTAAGCGTGGGTACCAGCCGAATCGATGTGCAGCCGCTCGGCCATACCGGCCTGTGCAGCCAGTGCGCGAAATACGCCTTCGGCCGTGGGCGACCGGCAGATATTGCCCATACAAACAAATAGAATCGACGTCGTTTCCAAGCCACTTCCTCTTCAAACAAAAACGGCTCCCGAAGGAGCCGCTTGAACCGATCTGAGCTTATGCGTAACTGCGCAGCCGCATCGAAAACTCTTGCAGCGACTTGATGCCGGAAGCTTCCGCACGCGCGCACCAGTCTTGCAACTGTTGCAGCAACTGGTCGCGCGTGAAGTGCGAACGTTCCCAGATTGCACCGAGCTCGACCCGCATCTGGTGCATGGTTTCCAACGCCTTGCTGTGCTGGAAGAGTTCCACCAGCTGTTGCTTGTGCGACGCTTCCAGCTTGCCCGGCTCGCGCTGCAGCAGCTTGCGCGACGACTTCAGGAAGCGCGCTTCCAGCTCGGCCTTGGTCTTCAGATGCGCCACTTCTTCGCGCCATGCATGCTTGAACGACTTGGCGTACTTGGCCATCACGTCATAGCGGTTGGCAATGACGGACTGCAGCGTGTCCAGATCGGCCACCGTCTTGCCTTCCTCAAAGGCCGGCTTCGGCGCCAGCTTCTTGACCTTGGCCATCTTGAAAGTTTCCAGCACGCGGATATAGAAGTAGCCAATATCGAACTCGTACCATTGCGACGACAGCTTGGCCGAGGTGGCAAAGGTGTGGTGATTATTATGCAGCTCTTCGCCGCCGATCAGAATGCCGAACGGGATGATATTGGTGGCCGCATCGGCGCAATCGTAATTGCGATAACCCCAGTAGTGGCCAATGCCATTGATGATGCCGGCGGCGGTAATCGGAATCCACATCATTTGAATGGCCCAGATGGTCACGCCAATCACGCCAAACAGCATGAAGTTGACCACCAGCAGCGCCATCACGCCTTGCCAGCTGAAACGGGTGTAAAGATTGCGTTCGATCCAGTCGTCCGGCGTACCGTGGCCATACTTGTCCATGGTTTCCTGGTTCTTCGATTCCGCGCGGTACAGTTCCGCGCCTTCAAACAGCACTTTGCGAATGCCGCGCGTGACGGGGCTGTGCGGATCTTCTTCGGTGTCGCATTTGGCGTGGTGCTTGCGGTGAATCGCAGCCCACTCTTTGGTGACCTGGCCGGTGGTCAGCCACAGCCAGAAACGGAAGAAATGACTCGGGATGGCGTGCAGATCGAGCGCGCGGTGCGCTTGATGGCGGTGCAAATAAATGGTGACGCTGGCGATCGTGATGTGCGTAACGACCAGGGTATAGATTACGACTTGCCACGCGGTGAGACCCACGATGCCGTTGATGAGGAAGTCGATAACCGAACTTAACAAATTCATTACTACTCCAATAGAGGGCTTGCAATCGCGCTCGATCGCCATGCAAAAATGGAACCGAGGAACCCTTCTATTTTACGCTGATCTAGTGCCACGCGGCACAGCGTGAGCGATTCATTTCACTGTTTTGCCGCAATCGTTTCAAGCAATGTTGATAGTTTAGGATCAGCAATACGCAAGTCTCTTGTTGGATATGGCAAGCTTACGCCCTCACGTTGCAACAAGGACCATATTCCAAGATTCACTTCCGACAACAATCCACCGCGACCGTTTTCCGGATCCTGAATCCACATGCCCACATCAAGTTCAAACCCATCGGCGCCAAAGTTTTTCAGCACCACTGCTGGTTCGGGATCGTGCAGCACGCGCTCCACGCCCAGACACACTTCCACGATTTGCGGCATCAATTTGGCCAGGTCCGTATCGAAGGCCACCGTCAATTGCGTGGCAACCCGAACTTGCCGGCTGGTCAGTGACAAATTCTGCACAGGACCAGAAATAAGCATCTCGTTCGGAATCACGGTTTCGGTCCCATCCAGGCCTTGCAAGACGGTGTAACGGGTATTGATCTGGGTGACCTTGCCGCTGAATTTATCGACCGTGATCATGTCGCCAATGGCCAGACTGCGTTCGAGCAGAATGACAAAACCCGACACATAATTGCTGGCGATTTTTTGCAGACCAAGACCAAGGCCGACGCCCAGCGCGCCGCCAAACACCGACAGCACGGTCAGGTCGATGCCCACCAGCGACAAACTGAGCAGCACCGACACCACGATCAGGATCGACTTGCCCATGCGCGCCATCACCACCCGCAGCGAAGGATGCAGACCGGCCACGCCCATCAGGCGCTCTTCCAGCGCGGCGCCGGCCCACACGGCCAGCATCACCAGGATCACGACCGAGACAGCGCCCTGCAAGATCGCCTCAAGCGACACGTGGTTCTTGCCGATCGGCAGAGTGGTGGTATTCAGATAGTGCAGCACCTCCACCCACAAACCGGTCAGATACATGGCCAGCGCCAGCCACACCAGCAGCGAAATGATTTTTTCGAACGTGACCAGCGCCGCGCCCAGCGGCCCGCGCCGCGCGAACGCGCGCCGCAGCAAATAAAACACAGTGCGGATTACGGCCACCGAGGCGACTAGTGGCAGCGCCACGCGCAGCAGTTTGATGTTGCCCAGGTAAGGCAGGGCGACCAGCTTGGCAATGGCCAGCAAGCCGGCAATCAGCAGGGGCGTGAGCACATAGCTGAAGCGCGCCACCCCCACTTGCACCACGCTGCTGGACCCTTCCTCCGGCCTGGCGAACGCCGTGCGCAACAGCCGCGCCAATCCCCAACCGACTGCCAGACAAACAAGAATGATGCCGGCTTGCCAGAGAATGACTGGCTTGTCGATATCCTCAAATAATTCGGTCAGCAGGTTCGAGAGTGGCATAGGCAGTTGCACGCTTATTCGTCGGTGGCAGGTTCGTCAGCGTCAGCAGCTTCGTCCTTTGGCGCTTTCTTGGCCATCGGTTTGCGCTGCATGACAGCGGCAAAGAAGCCGTCGGTCTGATGCTTGTGTGGCAGCAGCTTGAGATAGTCGCCCATCTCCAGTTCGATTTTTTGTTCCGCCAGCACCTGGTGCATGGGCACCAGTTCAAAATCGGGATGCGCCGCCAGGAATTGTTCGACGATGAAGTCGTTCTCTTCATTGAGCAGACTGCAGGTGGCGTACACCAGGCGGCCGCCGCCCTTGAGCAAGCGCGCTGCGCCAGCCAGGATCGAGGCTTGCTTTTCCTGCATTTCAGCGATGGCATCAATCTTCTGGCGCCACTTCACGTCCGGATTGCGGCGCAGAGTGCCCAGGCCGCTGCACGGCGCGTCGACCAGCACGCGGTCGATCTTGCCAGCCAAACGTTTGATCTTGGCATCACGCTCGTGCGCGATCTGCACCGGATGCACGTTGGACAAGCCGCTGCGCGCCAGGCGCGGTTTCAGCTTGGCCAGGCGCTTTTCGGAAATGTCGAAGGCGTACAGGCGGCCGGTGTTGCGCATCAATGCGCCCAGCGCCAGCGTCTTGCCGCCAGCGCCGGCGCAGAAGTCGACCACCATCTCGCCGCGCTTGGCGCCAACGATCTGGGACAGCACCTGGCTGCCTTCGTCCTGCACTTCGATGGCGCCACTTTTGAACAGCGGCAGGTTTTGCAGTGCCGGCTTTTTCAGCACGCGCAGGCCGAGGGGCGCGTACGGCATCGGTTCTGCAGCAATGGGCGCTTCCAGCAAGCCGGCGACCACTTCGTCGCGCGTGGCCTTGATGGAGTTGACGCGCAAATCGAGCGGCGCGGGCTGGTTCAGGGCCGAAGCCAGTTCCAGCGCTTCCGCTTCGCCATATTGCGCAACAAATTTGTCGAACAGCCATTTCGGCATGTTCGAACGCATTTGCGGCGGCATCAGATTGCGGTCGATTTCCATGACGCGCGTGAGGAACGCGGTTTCTTCTTCCGTCAGGCCGCCCAGCGAGTCCGCGCCCACGGCTTCGGCCAGACCCAGAATGGTCAGGCGGCGCATGGTCGGACTCTGCCCTGCTTCGGCAAAGTCAGTGAAGAAGGACTTGTTGCGCAGGATCGCGTAAATGCCTTCGGCAACGGCGCCGCGCTCGCGTGAACCGAGACGCGGGTGGTCCTTGAAGTAACGCGACAGGGTGGTATCGGCCGGGGCCGAAAAACGCAAGATCTCGCGCAATACTTCTTCTGTATTGCCGAGTATCGCTGGTGGCAATCTCATGGAATTCCTTGGTTATTAACTTGCTGTTGATTCGGCGATGCGAACAAGGCCGTTGTCGATACTGAGCCGGTCCTCGATGAACAGGCGGATGGCGCGTGGGTATAACTGGTGCTCCTGCACCAGCACGCGCGCGGCCAGTGTGTCCTCGGTGTCGCCCGGCATCACGTCGACAGCCGCCTGGTCGACCACGGGTCCGTGGTCCAGTTCGGCTGTGACAAAATGCACGGAAGCGCCATGCCGGGCCACGCCTGCCGCCAATGCCTGGCGGTGCGTGTGCAAACCCGGAAACAGCGGCAGCAGCGACGGGTGAATATTGAGCATGCGCCCCTCGTAATGGGCAACAAAGCCCGGGGTCAGAATGCGCATGAAGCCGGCCAGTACCACCAGATCCGGCGCAAAGACGTCGATCGCCTCTTGCAAGGCCGCATCAAAGGCTTCGCGGCTGGCGTAAGCCTTGTTGGGCACCACGGCGGTGGCAATTCCATGCGAGCGGGCAAATTCCAGTCCGCCCGCCTCTTCCTTGTTGCTGATCACGGCCACAATGCGCGCCGGCCATTGCTCCTGGCGGGCGGCATGGACAACGGCTTCCATGTTGCTGCCACGCCCGGAAATGAGGATCACAATCTTTTTCATAAGGCGGCATTGTACCCTGTGCCGCTTGCCGGACCAAGATTCGGGGAGAAATATGTTGCAGTGCAGCAGGCGCTGCCCGGCTTATTCGAACGAGTAAAAGACGCGGAACGGCACTTTTTTCTCGGCCCAGTAATCGGCCGCATCGCGAAAGACGTCGAGCAGGGTCTCGCGCGCTTCTTTGTCGAATTTCTGGGTATTTGGCAATTGCTCGATCACGACGATAAAACCCGGCTGGGTGCCAGACTTATTGATTGTTTCTGTCAACGCTTCGCGCAAGGCATCAAAATTCTTTGCGGATGGTTTAGGGAAATGAAAACTTTCACCAATGCGCGCACAAACCTGCTGCTTTGTCAGTGTATTGGCACAATGGGCGTACAAAAAGTGCTGCCCCAGGCGTGCAGCTTCCTCCTGCAATTCCACAACGCGGAAGGCACGGATGGATTGCACCAGATTAGGCGGCACTGTTATCAACAAACTCATTTTTCCCTCAGTATCCTGTGTTTCGGGTGTGCTTTCTGCTAATGGTTGTCGTCAACTTGCGTGGTTGCCACGCGCCAATAATACCCCCGTTCGCATAAGGGTAACGTTTTGTAGTAATCGAATCAACCCGAATGTGATTTCAAACGCAATATTTGTTAATAATCAGAAGGTTTTACCTAAATTTCCTCCTGAGCGGCGCACTTTAGGCCAAATTCGCAGGCGCCAACCATACGCGTTCTGGCTGTTACATCTTGTTGCCACGGCTTACGCCCATTTTAAGAAAGCAGGACTACCATAAGGTCATGGCGAACCGTCGGTTTCGCCGCCTTCGCACCACACTTTTACGAGGTCATTCCATGAAACTGCAGATCGCATTGTTAATGACAGCCCTGGGCGCCAGCACTGCCGGCGCGGTTCAGGCAGCTGAATACGAAGAATATGGCCGCGTGACCCGGGTTGAGCCGCGGGTCGAGCAGGTTCGCCAGCCGCGCGAAGAATGCCGCACCGAATATGTGCAGGTCGCGCCCCAGCCGGTGCAGCGCGAACGCAGCGCCGGCGGTGCCATTCTGGGCGCGGTGGCCGGCGGCATTTTGGGTAACCAGGTCGGCGGCGGCAGCGGCAAGGCAGCCGCCACGGCGCTGGGCGCAGTGGCCGGGGCAGTGGCGGGCGACCGCATCAGCAATGGCGGCCCCAACAGCCAGCCTGAATACGATTCGCGCTATCCTCAGGAACAAGCCGTGCGCCGCTGCCGTACCGTGGACGCCTACGAGTCACGCACAATTGGTTACGACGTCACCTATAACTACGGCGGGCGCAGCTACACCAGCATGATGCCGCGTGATCCGGGCGACCGCGTTCGCCTGCGCGTGTCGGTCGAACCCGATCCGCGTCAATAAGCAGGACGGATGGCGCCGGAGGGAATCGCTTGCACTCCGGTAAGCCATCCGCCGATAATAGGACGATCGAACCAGGTCTCCTATGCTTATCAAAAGAAAATCCATCGAACAAGTTGAATCCTCGCGCCGCCCGGCGCGCACTCCCAAATTCGCCCCGGTCACGCTGTCCGAGCAGGATGGCGTGCGCTATCTGCATTTCGGCACCGAATGGGTGCAGGGGGCGATGCGCATCCGCAAACCTGACTGGCCGGAACTGGAGTACGCCCAACAAATGATGGCGTGGATGCTGTTTATCGAGCAACCGCGCGCCATCGCCCAGCTGGGACTGGGCACCGGCGCACTGACCAAGTTCTGCTACCGCCAGTTTGCCGACGCCAGCGTGACGGCAATCGAACTCAACCCAGCCGTGGTGACCGTGTGCGAATCCATGTTCAAGCTGCCGCCCAACGATGCGCGCCTGAACGTCGTTGAAATGGATGCATTTGATTTCGTCAACGATCCGCTCAATGCCGGCGCCTTCGACGTGCTGCAGTGCGACCTGTATGACGCCACCGCCAAAGGCCCTGTGCTCGACACGCCCGAGTTTTACCAGTCCTGCAATGCCTGCCTGCGCCCGGGCGGCATGATGACGGTGAACCTGTTTGGCGACCATCCCAGCTTTGCGCGCAATATCAAAGCCATGAAGTTCGCTTTTGACCATGTGATCTGCCTGCCCGAAGTCCACGACGGCAATGTGGTCGCCCTGTGCTTCCAGACCCGCCCCGTGATCGACCTTGCAGCGCTCAAGGTGCGCGCGGCCGCCATCGTGGCCGCCACCAAGCTGCCCGCCAAGTCCTGGGTCAAGGGTCTGGAAGCGGCAATCTAACAAGCAAGAACGGAGAACGGCTTGAACGCAGAATTGAAAAAAGCAGCGCCCGCGGCACCGGCCGTCGTCAAGACCCGGCCCAAGGCGCTCGACCTGCAAGCAATCTTCAGCTGGCTGCTGGCCGATGGCATCGTCGAGAAAGAACACGTCAAGGCACAGTTCGCGCAAGCGCAGGGCATTCTGAGGAACGCAGTCGGTTCCATGCATCCCTTGTCGGCCGTGGCGCAATGCAAGCTGGTGTCGGCCTTGCCGCCCAACCGCATGCTCACGCTGGACCTGCTGACCGAGTGGGCTGCCGGCAAGTGCAACCTGCCCTTCGTGCGCATTGACCCGCTGAAGATTGACTTCACCCGCGTCGCCGACGTGATGACCGCCAGCTACGCGGCCCGTTTCAACATCCTGCCCGTGGAACTGACACCCAACAAGCTGGTGGTGGCAACAGCCGAACCCTTCCATACCGAATGGCAGGCGGAAATTGCCAAGGTATCGCGGCGGCAGATCGAACTGGTGCTGTCCAACCCGCTCGACATTGCACAATACATTTCGCAGTTTTTCAGCCTGGCCAAGACCATCAAGGACGCCAACAAGTCCAAGGGGCAGGACCTGGCGCTGCGTAACAACTTCGAACAACTGGTCGAACTGGGCAAGTCCAACAAGCTCGACGCCAACGACCAGCACGTGGTCAACATTGTCGACTGGCTGTGGCAATACGCGTTCGACCAGCGCGCCTCCGATATTCACCTCGAGCCCAAGCGCGACATCGCCTCGATCCGCTTCCGCATCGACGGCGTGCTGCACCAGGTCTATCAGGTGCCGGCGGTGGTGATGATCGCCATGACAGCCCGCATCAAGCTGCTGGGCCGCATGGACGTGATTGAAAAACGCCGCCCGCAAGACGGCCGCATCAAGACGCGCACCATGGGCGGCCAGGAAGTCGAACTGCGTTTGTCGACCATGCCGACCGCGTTTGGCGAAAAGCTGGTGATGCGTATCTTCGACCCCGAAGTCGTTGTCAAAACCTTGCCCGAACTCGGTTTCCCTGTGGATGACGCCAAGCGCTGGGATGGCCTGACCACGCGTCCGCACGGCATCATTCTCGTCACGGGCCCAACTGGTTCCGGCAAGACCACCACGTTGTACACCACGCTCAAGGCCCTGGCCACATCGGAAGTGAACGTGTGTACCGTGGAAGACCCGATCGAGATGGTCGAAGGCTCCTTCAACCAGATGCAAGTGCAACCCGGCATCGACCTGTCGTTTGCCGACGGCGTGCGCGCATTGATGCGGCAAGATCCCGACATCATCATGGTCGGCGAGATCCGCGACCTGGCCACTGCCGAAATGGCCATCCAGGCCGCCCTGACCGGCCACCTGGTGCTCTCGACTCTGCACACCAACGATGCGCCTGCCGCCGTCATGCGCCTGCTGGAACTGGGCGTGCCCCATTACCTGCTGGAAGCGACGCTGATCGGCATCATGGCGCAGCGCCTGGTACGTACCCTGTGCGCGCTGTGCAAAAAACACGATGGCGAGATCAATGACGATATCTGGGCCAGCATTGCCGGCAGCTGGGACATTCCGAAACCCGACAAGGTGTACCGGCCGATTGGCTGCCCGGAATGCCGCCAGACCGGCTACCGTGGCCGCACCGGCCTGTACGAGCTGCTGACGGTATCCGAAGGCTTTACCAACCTGATTGGCGACAACACCGACCTGGCGGGACTGCGCACGCAGGCCATGGCGGACGGCATGAAACCGCTGCGCATTGCCGGCGCCTACAAGATTCTGGAAGGCGTCACCACGGCAGAAGAAGTGCTGAAAGTGACGGCCAAGCTGACAAATTGATCAGCCCTGAAAAAACTGCCTAGCGGAAATCGAAATCGTCGTATATAATGCTGCCTCTTCGGGTCGTTAGCTCAGCTGGTAGAGCAGCGGACTTTTAATCCGTTGGTCGCAGGTTCGAATCCCGCACGGCCTACCACGAATACAGAAGTAAGCAGAATAAGCAGTGATGAGAAATCATCACTGCTTTTTTGTTTTGGGCGATTTAGTCTGCTGCTACCCACGGATCTGCCACCCTTTCAACGTCATACTCGTGACTTTGATCCCGTGATGCGAGCATATCGGCGAACTTTCGGGCCTCCGCTTCAGATTCCATCTCGTATATCCGCACCGTCATCCGAACGCGATTTGCGTCGACTTTGAATATGCGCCATCTCTCCGGGAACAATGGAGGTCTTTCCCCGCGATTTAAACGCAGCATAGCGACCGCGTACTGCGCGCTCCGTGGATCAGGACAATTCAAAATAGCCGCAATAACCTGGGGCGGTGGCGCATAGCCATGCACCTCGATATAGTGGTCCACGCGACCGGTTGCCAGATAAACCGCGTCTTCGCCAGGAATGAACAGATTGATATGAGAACCCTGCAGGCCGACCTCATCATCCACACACAAGGTACATGCGTGAAGGCCCCGAAAGGAGTAGTTGGGAAATGCCTCGGCAAACTGATGTCGTAACTCGACCAACTTCTCTACGACATGAATTGCGCAACTACCTTTTGAAACCGGTCTTCCCGCTTCAAGCCAGCCGATCGCGAGCAACGGGCACTGCCAATATTGTGCACTGAGCGGACCGTTGTGATAGTCGATAAGCTCGAGATCTCGAAAATAGGTCATTTAACGTCAGCCATAAAATTGTAGAACGCGCCGAGTAAGCGGGGCTGCAAGAGCCGAGCGAATACTACAAGACAAAATCCCAGTGTACCAAGGACAAATGCCCGAGCACACCATAGCCCAATAAGCCGCCCCCGACAATCAAGGCGATTCGCGCGGCAGGTGGCAGCAGGCAAAAGAACAGCGTCAGCTTGTCGCGCATTCGTTTCATGGTTCGCTCCTATGCACTCGATAGGGTCCAATTTATCGTTATATTTAATTAGCAATTTGCGCAGACCCAGGCACACGGATGGAAAATTTTCAGCGAGCAATCAGCCTTCTTGATTCGACGCAAGCTCAGCCGCATCGATGCGCCCAAGATTTGTTGATCGCAAGAACAACCAGCGTTGCGGCCGACCATGAGAACTTCCCTGTTTCGCGAAGATGCCCGTAAAGGCCAGGCCAAGTCGATTGGCGAGATCGTGCTGGTGCGCCCCTTGTCCTTCAGCGTACTGGCCGCCCTGGCCGCAGCCGCAACGCTGCTGTTGATCGCCTTTGCCCTCTTCGGCAGCTACACCAAGCGTGCGACCGTGTCAGGCTATCTGGCGCCGGATCTCGGCCTGCTGCGGCTTTACCCGCCGCAACCGGGCACCGTATTCGCCAAACATGTGCGCGAAGGCCAGGCCGTCAACAAGGGCGATCAACTGTATCTGGTGTCAGCGGAACGGCAGAGCGGCAAAGGCGACGGCATTCAAGCCTCCATCAGCCGCTATGTGGCGCTGCGCCAGCAGTCGCTTCAGGACGAGCTACAGCAAACCCGGCAGCTGCACCGCGATCAGGCGCTGGTGCTGCAAACGCGGGTTGATACCTTGGTCGCGGAGAAAACCAGCCTCGCGCAGCAGATCGGCGGCCAGCAAGCACGCATCAAACTGGCCAAGGCCTCAGCTGACCGTGCGGCAAAATTGCAGGCGCAAGGGTTTTTCTCGCGCGATATGGCGCAGCAAAAACAGGCAGAACTGCTCGATCAGCGCGACCGCCTGCAAACCTTGGAGCGTGGCCAGATCGGCATTGACCGCGACCTGCAAGCTGCCCGCAATGACTTGGCCAGCCTGCCGATCACGCAGCGCAATCAGCTGGCCCAGCTCGAACGGCAGATCGCCAACACCACCCAGGAATTCGCCGAAAGCGAAAGCAAGCGTGAACTGGCCATCACGGCCCCGCAAAGCGGCATTGCCACGGGCGTGACCGCCGATCCGGGCCAGGCAGTCGATCCGGGCAAACCTTTGCTGAGCATTATTCCGAATGGCGCGCTGATGGAAGCGCACCTGTATGCACCCAGCCGGGCAATTGGATTTATCCGGCCCGGGAACGCGGTGCTGCTGCGCTATCAGGCCTACCCTTATCAGAAGTTCGGCCACGCGCGCGGCACGGTGACTTCCATTTCGCGCTCGGCCATCAATGGCGACGACAATACCAGCCGCAATGAAGCGCTGTACCGCATTACCGTGGCCTTGCAAAGCCAGACCGTGCGCGCTTACGGACAAGGGTATTTTCTGCAGCCAGGCATGCTGGTCGATGCCGACATTTTGCTCGAACAGCGCAAACTGTACGAATGGGCGCTGGAGCCTCTATTTAGCCTGACCGGAAAAATGTGACGCCATCCACGGGGGACCATCATGTCGCTGCTCGAACGCATTCGCTTTGGCTTTCAATCGCGTCTGCCCCTGATTTTGCAATCGGAGGGCGCCGAATGTGGCCTTGCCTGCATTGCCATGATCGCCAGCTACCACGGTTATGCCACCGATCTGCCGGCCCTGCGCCGCCAGTTCCAGATTTCCCTCAAGGGCGCCACTTTGTCCGGTCTGATTCAAGCGGCTGGCCAGCTCCATCTGGGCACGCGGCCGCTCAAGCTGGATCTGGACCATCTGGAAAAGCTCGCCCTGCCCTGCATTCTGCATTGGGAATTCAATCATTTTGTGGTGCTCGAATCGGTGACAGCCAAAAGCGTCACGATTCATGATCCTGCCTGCGGCAAGCGCGTGTTGCCGATGGCCGAGGTGTCACGCTCATTTACTGGAGTTGCATTGGAACTGTGGCCGAAGGAAGACTTCAAGCCGCAAGTGGCCAAGCAGGCGATTCAGTTTCGCACGCTGATGGGCCGCGTCACAGGCCTGTTCCACTCACTGGCGCAAATTCTGGTTTTTGCCGCCGCACTGGAAGCCTTTGCCCTGATTTCGCCCTTTTTTTTGCAGTGGACGATTGATAATGTCCTCGTCTCCGGCGACCGCGATCTACTCACCACCCTGGCCATTGGCTTCGGCTTGCTGATGCTGCTGCAGCAGACGATTGGGTCGGTGCGGTCCTGGGTGCTGCTGTACATGGGTACCACGCTCAGCATCCAATGGCGCGCCAATGTGTTTTCGCATCTGATCCGGCTGCCGGTCCAATACTTCGACAAGCGCCATGTGGGCGATGTGATTTCCCGCTTCGGCACGACCGATATCATCCAGCGCACGCTGACCACCGCGTTTCTGGATGCGATTCTCGACGGGGTCATGGCGGTAGCCACCCTGATCATCATGTTCGTCTACAGCCCCATGCTCAGTGCCGTCGCACTGGCCGCGATGCTGGCCTACCTGCTTGCGCGCTGGGCCTGGTATGCCCCGCTGCGCAATGCAACGGAAGAACAGATTGTGCATGCCGCACGCCAGCACAGTCATTTCATCGAAACCGTGCGCGGCGTGAAAGCCATCAAGCTGTTCGGGCGCGAAGAACATCGGCAATCGAGCTGGCTGGCCTTGCTGGTCGATCAGATCAATGCCGAAGTGCGGACCGCCAGACTGCAGCTGCTGTACAAATTCATCAACGGCATCCTGTTTGGATGCGAGAACATCCTGATCATCTGGCTCGGTTCGCGCCTTGTCATCGATGGCAATTTCAGCGTGGGGATATTGACCGCGTTCATTGCCTACAAGAGCCAGTTCGGCGCCCGCGTCAGCGGCTTGATCGACAAGTATTTCGAGCTGCGCATGTTATCGCTGCAAGGTGAACGCCTGGCCGATATCGTACTGGCCGAGCCGGAATGTCTGAGCGGCACGCGCGCGCAGGCCGCGTGCACAACGCCAGCGCCCCACATTAGCGTGCGCGGCCTGCGCTTTCGCTACGCCGAGCATGAGCCTTTCCTGCTGAACGACATCAATTTTGAGGTATCAGGGGGTGCTTCTATCGCCATTGTCGGGCCTTCGGGATGCGGCAAGACGACCTTGCTGAACGTCTTGCTGGGCGTGCTGCCCGCCAGTGCAGGCGAAGTGCGCATCGACGACATCCCGCTGGCGCAGCTGGGCATGGCGCAGCTGCGCGGCATGGTGGGCACGGTGCTGCAGGATGACGTCCTGTTCGCCGGTTCGATCAGCGACAACATATGCTTCTTCGATGCCGCGGCGGACCAGGCATGGATCGAGCGCTGCGCCGAGCTGGCCAGTATCGCGGACGACATTCTAAGCATGCCAATGGCCTACAACACCCTCGTCGGCGACATGGGTACGGTGCTGTCGGGCGGGCAGAAACAGCGTGTGCTGCTTGCCCGCGCGCTGTACAAACGGCCGCGCATTCTGTTTCTCGATGAGGCCACCAGCCACCTGGACGTTGACAAGGAAAAACAGGTCAACCAGGCCGTCAGAGAATTGCATATGACGCGGATCATCATTGCCCATCGCCCCGAAACGATTGCCAGCGCCGACGCGGTGATCGTGATGGCAGGCGGCCACATCATTGCCAGTGCCAGCTCGCCGCTGCCAGCCGCGGCGCAGCGCTTCGCGCCAGCCACCTGCGTCATGCCGGTCATGCAAAGTGCGTTGTAAAGCGGCGGCGTCGGACTGTTCCTGCATGGATTCGAGATTGCGCCGATAGCTGGCGCCTGGGCGAAGCCCTACACTTTCTTTGCTATTGTCACAGGGAGGATGCAATGACACACTGGAGAACACTTGGCCTCAAAGTGGGGGCCGCTACCCTATTCGCGCTGGCACTTGCCGCCTGCAAAAATAATCCCTCAGGCCATGACGGCCTGAATGCACCGGGCACCGGTGCCGGCAACAGCGCCACCGGTGGTGCTGGCGGCAGCGCCACATCACCCGGTGCGGGGACGGGCGCCACGCCCGGCACCTCGGGCGGCACGGCCGCGCAAGGCAGCCCCGCCGCCACGTCCGATTCCACCGGCAACACGGCGCAACCGCCCCGCTAGCACTCAGGAACGGCGTGCATCCTGCGCGCCCGGCTGGCGCCCGCCCACGGCATCGATATCGCGCGCGGCATCGATGTCCTGTTCATTCGCACGTACGTGCCGATGGCGGCCCATGCCCTCGCGCTGTGCGCTTTGATCTGTCGTGGCGCCCTGCAGATTGCCTTCGTCCGCGATCTGGCGGCTGTCCGCCTGGCCCTCCTCTGGCGCCTGCCTGACGGTATCGTTGCCGCCCATGCCGGCGCCGCCTGTCATGCCGCTCTGAGCGGAGCCTACATCGTGCAGGTCGCCGCCATGCATGCCACCCATACCGCCTGATTGCTGCCCGGCGTGCCCGCCACCCTGGCGTGCATGACCGCCCTGATCCACCGGCTGCTGCTGGCTGGAATCGGCGCTGCCGCCCTGCTTGCCCTGCCGTTCAGGCAGATTTTCTGCTTTGTCAGTCATCATCGTCTCCTTCGCTTGATCGGTGCCGGACCATTCCGGCATCTGCTCATGCTAGGACCGCGCGGGCCAGCATGCAGTAGGTGCATGGGCTGCGCCGCTGTAGGCTTGGAACGCTAGCGCTGCCCGGGCGCGATCGCGGCAATGCCGCTGGCAAACAGCACGTGCGCAGCGCGGTCGACCGGGCGGTATGTGCAATCGCTGCGAGCCGGATCCTTGCCCAGATAGTTGTTGTTCTTCCAGTTGCGGGCCGGGCGCACGGGGCGCCGCTCGAAACCGCCACCGCAATTCGGGCAGACATTGCCCAGCACCTGGTCCACGCAATCGGCACAAAACGTGCATTCGTAGCTGCACACGCGCGCGTCGGTCGAGGCCGGCGGCAACGCCTTGTTGCAGTTCTCACAGGATGGTCTTAGTTCCAGCATCAGCGCTCCTTCTCAAGAGCCCCTATTGTGCCCTTGTGATGCTTGTAGATCGTGCCAGTGAGCACGCAAAAACTGCCAACAAAAAAGGCGGCCCGCAGGCCGCCCTTCTTCACGCGCAGGTACTTATTTGCCGATCTGACGACGGCGTGCGCCGACCAGCGCCAGCGCGCCCAGGCCGAACAGCGCGAAGCTGCCTGGCTCGGGCACGAACGTCACGTCGCCGCCAGTGGCGCGCTGCAGATAGTCTGCATAGCTGCGCAGTACCATGCCGCCCATGGCGGTGCCAAAGCTGCCTGCGACCTGGTCATCAAAATAACGGGTGCTGAAGGTATTGTTCGCCACCAGCATCAATTCGCCGTACATCTTGATGAACGATGGGCCACCGGAATCGCCGCCGCCAATGCCGGACTCGACATCGTTATCCAGCTGCGGGGTGCACACGCTGAAGTAGGTGCAGTGGGTATCCTCGCCGCCGCCATCGAAGTCAGCCATGAAGACTTCGTCGCGGCCGGTAAAGCCTTGCTCGTCATCTTTCTCGAACATGTCGATGTAGTTGGCACCCGCGCGTTTGATATTGAACTCGGGCTCGACGTAGTAACCACTCACACCGTCGCCCGAGGTGCCGTAGCCAGCCATGGTGATGCGGGTGCCGGCCAGCAATGCATTGGTGGCGATCTTGTAGATCTTGGCGCTGGCGGGCGCATCACGCTCCATGGTGATCACGGCCACGTCATCGTTCACGCAGAACTTGTCCACACCAGCCGGGCAATTGCCGAAGCCTTGGTAGCCGGCATCCATCGACACCTTGCTGGCGTAGATCACGTCGTTGTAATCGCCATCGCTGTTAAAGACGACCTGGACGCTGGTGCCGGGCTGATTGATGTCGACCAGGGTGCCCTTGCCGTCCGAATCGACGCAGTGACCGGCCGACACGACCGAGCGCTTGCCCACCAGTGCGCCGGAACAGATATAGCCACCACCATTTTTGGAAATGTACAGGCTGACTACGCCCGAAAACGGCGAGTCAGGGGTGTTGCCATCCACGCGTGCCTGGGGCGAGTCGGGCAAGGCGCCCGAGGTGATCATGGGGGTATAAACAGGGTGCAGCAAGGATGCCTGGGCCGGACCCACGGCAGCGGCCATGATCCCGGTTGCAACAACAACGCCAACGAGTTTCTTCAAAGACTGATTCCGATAAGACATGATTTCCTTTTTAGTTTTAGTTGAGACGCCCCCGTATGAGTGCGGGTGCGCGGCTCAGCTAAGCAGTAATCGTGCCGTATGGAAAAACTCACCAATAATCAATACCTTAATGTATTTACGTTAAATTGCTTGTGATGAAATGTAAAGTTTCTCGACAAAAGTCCGTATGTACAGGCATATGTCGCCCGCATACACAGGCGAAAAAAAACCGTCCAGCTCGCACTGGACGGTCAGCTTGACCCCGTGGGGTCAGAGCTTATTGCTTGTTGCGGCGACGTGCGCCCAGCAAAGCCAGCGCGCCCAGGCCGAACAGCGCGAAACTGCCTGGCTCGGGGACGAAGGTGATGTCACCGCCGGTTGCGCGCTGCAGGTAATCTGCGTAGCTGCCCAGCACGATGCCACCGAAGTAGGTGCCGAACTGGCCGTCGTCATACAGGAAGCTGTTGCCGAAGGTGTTGTTCGCCACCAGCATCAGTTCACCGTACTGATAGATGAACGATGGGCCACCGGAGTCACCGCCGCCAATGCCGGTTTCGACATTATTGGCCAGCACGGGCGAGCATACGCCGGCAAAGTCGCAGAAGGTGTCACGGCCGCCGCCATCGAAGTCGGCATACCAGACTTCGCTCGGGCCACCGGTGAAGTTCTGCTCATCGTCGCTGTCGAACAGATCGACGTAGTTGCCGCCCGTGCGTTTGATATTGAATGCAGGGCCCTGGGTATAACCATTGACGCCGTCACCGGTGGTGCCGTAACCGGCCAGATAGGTACGGGTGCCGCTCAGCAGAGGATTGACAGCCACCTTGTAGATCTTCGCGCTTGCTGGGGCATCTTCGCCCAGCGTGATCACCGAAATATCGTCATTCACGCAGAAGCCAGGCACGCCAACCGGGCAATTGCCGAAGCCCTGATAGTTTTCGTTCATCGACACTTTGGTCGCAGTCATCACGGCATTGTAGGTACCGTTGCTGTTGAACACCACCCGGACATCGCTGCCTGGCTTGTTGATGTCCACCAGGGCGCCGTTGCCGTCGGTATCGACGCAGTGACCAGCCGAGACCACCGAACGCTTGCCGACCAGGGCGCCGGAGCAGATGTACGACAGGCCGTCATAACGGATGTTGATGCTGACCACGCCCGAATAAGGCGAGCCGGCCACGTTTGGATCCACGCGGCCAGCCGGGCTGTCCGGCAAGGCGCCGGCTGAAATCAGGGGAACGTACGGGCTGGGAGTAATGATGTTCGCGTTTGCGCCAGTCATGGCGCCAGCGGCGAGGGTGCAAGCTACCAATGTCTTCAGGATAAAGTTCCGGTGTACCATGATTTTCCTTTTAGTTTTTTATTGAATCAATCTCTCACTACGCTCAGGCATCTTGCGATGCGCTGTTACATTGTGAGCAAATTTCATGCCCAATAAAAAACCCGCTAGATTTCAACGGGTTAATTTCGTACTAAAAGTTTGCTTGCAGAAGGTGTAAGGTTTGTCGACATGCAATGTGGTTAAAACCCCTATTTCACGTCAACTAATTCGATCTCAAACAGCAAATTCGCTGTCGAAGGGACAGGGCCAAGCCCGTCTTTCCCAAAACCCATGGAGGCCGGCACAATCAGCTGGCGCTTGCCGCCCACGCGCATGCCTTTGATGCCCTCTTCCCAGCCGCGGATCACGGACCCGGCACCCACCTTGAAACTGTAGGGCGCAGCGCCGATCGAGCTGTCGAACTTGTTGCCACGCAGTTTAGGCGCGTGTGGCGCATACAGCCAGCCTGTGTAATGAATGGTGACCGTACTGCCGGGGCCGGCAACGGCCCCCTTGCCGACATTGATGTCGCTGGAAATGAGTTGTTTGGGCGAGAACACAACCGCGCCCGCAGCCGGGACGGCAAGCGCCGAGGCGCCCATCAGGGACGACATGCTCAGCAAGTAAATGACGACAGCGTATGTGGATTTCATAAAAGCGCTCCAGGAGCGGCGTAGCGGGCCAAAATCAGCGATGGGCCAGAGTATTGCCTAAAAGTACAGTAAGTACAAGCATGCACTAACGCTTCCACTCAAGAAAAAGTGGAATTCAGTCTGCCGCCACTGTTTCGCCCGCTGGGACCCAGCCTACAACTGGCGTGTTTCGAAGGTATTACACTGTTCGATCTGCCCCGCTTCCAGGCCCTTGTTGAACCAGCGCATGCGCTGCTCGGAAGAACCATGGGTGAAGGAATCCGGTACCACCGTCCCGCGCGCCTGCCGCTGCAGCGCATCATCCCCAATGGCAGAGGCCGCTTTCAGCGCTGAGGCGACATCGCCCTGTTCGAGAATGCCGCGCGCCTGGTTGCCATGGAAGGCCCAGACCCCGGCAAAGCAATCGGCCTGCAGTTCCAGACGCACGGACATGGCGTTGGCGTCGCGCTCGGAACTGCGCTCGCGCGCGGCGTGCACCTTCTCGGAAATGCCGAGCTGATTTTGCACGTGGTGGCCAATTTCGTGCGCGATCACGTACGCTTGTGCAAACTCGCCCGACACCCCGAACCGTTCCTGCATGAGGGTATAAAAACTCAGGTCAATGTACACGTCCTGGTCGGCCGGGCAGTAGAACGGACCGGTCGCACTTTGCCCGGTTCCGCAGGCAGTGCGGGTGGCATCGGAAAAAATCACCAGCTTCGGGGGCTGGTAAGTGGCGCCTTTGGCCGCAAACAGCTTGCCCCAGACGTCTTCCGTATCGGCCAGTACAGTCCGTACAAAGCGGGTCTGGCGGTCATTGGCCGGACCGGCCTGTGGCGGACCCTGCTGCACTACAGGCGAACCGCCCCCGCCGCTGAGCAAGTTGAGCATGGTCAGCGGATTGACGCCAAACACGGCTGAACCAATCAGCGCAATCACCACGGTACCGATGCCAATCGAGCCTCGGCCCAGTCCAAAACCGCCACCGCCGCCGCTACCGCGCCGGTCTTCCACGTTGTCGCTTTCGCGATTGCCTTCCCATTTCATCGGTATCTCCTGCGTCTATTTGTCAATGTATCAAGAAGTCTACCCTCTGGGGAAAATATTTGTCGCAACGTAAGCACACGCGCTTCCTGCCATAATGGCAAACTTTTCAAGATGGACCTTCCATGACCTACACTGACACCGCCAGCACGCTGCTGCGCATCCTGATCATGCCCCCGGCGAATCTGCTGCTCCTGATACTGCTCGGTGCGCTTTTGCGCCGTAAATGGCCGGCGCTGGGCAGTTCGCTCAGCGCCGTCAGCGTCCTGCTTCTGCTGACTCTGTCGACCAATGCCGGCGCCCTGCTGCTGGTGCAACCGCTGGAAGCGATGACGGCGCCACTGACCTCATTCAAGGATACCGGTGCCCAGGCCATTGTGGTCCTCAGCGCAGGCAGCGTCGAACGGGCGCCCGAATACGAGGGGCAGGACGTACCGGACCAGGTGGGCCTGGTGCGCCTGCACTACGGCGCTTACCTGCATCATGCCACTGGCTTGCCGATCCTGGTCAGCGGCGGCATGGACACCTCGGGCGGGCGCGAAGTGGCCTTGGGCGAGCCGATGGCGCGGGCCTTGCGCGAGGAGTTCAAGACACCAGTGAAGTGGGTGGAAGACAAGTCGCGCACCACGGCTGAAAATGCCGAGTACAGCGCGCGCATGCTCAAGGCAGCCGGCGTGCACAAGGTGCTGCTGGTGACCCAGGCAATGCACATGGCGCGCTCGCGGGAAGCGTTTGTGCGCCAGGGGATCGAGGTGGTGGCTGCGCCCACGCTGTTCTACTCGCGCGCACGCTGGACGCCATGGATGCTGATACCAAGCGCGAACGGCTTGTACCGGTCCTACTACGCCACCCACGAATGGGTGGGTCTGTACTGGTACCGCTGGCAGCAGCGCGATGCTGCGCCAGTGCCTACACCAGAAGCGCCGCGCTCATCGACTTGACCTCGTCGTCCGACTCTTGCAGGATGCTTTGCAGGGTCGCATCGTCGATCACGAAATCAAGCACCGAGTCGGCGTGTTCAGGCATCGGTTCGGTACGCACGCCCAGCGGCGAGCCGACCGGTGCGAACTGATTGGCCAGCAGCAGGGTGTCAAGCAAGGTACTGGGGGGCATGGTCAGCCAGCCATCGCGCAGCGCCAGGATGGCATTGGCCACCGGCTCAGGCACCGCGAGTTTTTTCAGCACTTCGCGGCTGACCACTTCTTCGCACAGCTCGGCCCATTTTTCGGGATCGTCGTCCA
The DNA here is from genome assembly GCF_900129765.1 of Massilia sp. CF038. GTDB lineage: Bacteria > Pseudomonadota > Gammaproteobacteria > Burkholderiales > Burkholderiaceae_D > Telluria_A. Next base: position 454,772 of record NZ_FQWU01000001.1, on the reverse strand, counting down.
GCAAGCCTGGGAATTCGTCGGCGCGCGAGAGCAGGTAGAAGCCGCCCACTTCGTGCACGATGGCGGCGAACATGGCGGTATCGGGATTAACAAAGGTAACGCGGCGCGCAATGACCGCGCACAGCGCCGCCACGTGCGCGGTATGCTCCCACAGCTGTTCGGCCTTGGCACGCAGGGCCGGGTCGACAATGCGGGCGCCAAACTGGCGCACCACCAGGCTGGCCACCAGCGTTTGCAGGCTGCGGTAGCCAACCCGCATCACGGCCGCACGCACATTCGTGAGCGGCGCATCGCCATTGCGGTTGAAGGCGGCCGAGTTGGCCAAAGCGACCGTCTTGGCCGCCAGCTGAGGTTCGCCCAACACCAGTTTGATGGCGTCTTCAATATGACAATCGGGGTTGTCGAGGGCAAGTTGCAGGCGCAAGGCGGCGTTCACGCTGGTTGGGAGAGTGATCTCCCCACGCGCGGCTTGGGCGGCAATGTATCCGAAGGCTTCGAGTCTGTTCACGAGAAAATTATACCCGTGCCCAGTCGCACTTCCGATTTATTTGCTGAGCATGCGCGCACGCGTGACTGCAGCGCCACACTGGGTGCCACAGCCACGCGTGCGCGGGCTTGCGTATGGTATTCGCCCGCCTTATTTCACCTTGATGGCGCTCTTGACCTGACTGACCCCTTCCACGCTCTTGGCCAGACGCACGGCCTTGTCGGCATCGGCCTTGCTGTCAACGAAACCACTGAGCATGACCACGCCTTTTTCGGTTTCAACGTGAATGCCCATGGCCGACAATTCAGGCTCCTTGAACAGGTCAGCCTTGACCTTGGTGGTGATGACCGAGTCGGCCACTACTTTGCCGGTTTTTGCGGTAGCGTTTTCGGTGGCATTGGCGGTACGCTCGCCCGCGTTGTCGGTGCGGTCGGCAACGCGGTCAACTGCGCGCTCGGTCTTGTTGGCGATGTTCGATGCCACTTCCTTGGTCTTGTCGACAGCGCGCTCGGCCAGGTTTTCGGTCTTCTGGGCGACGTTGCCGGCCGCTTCACGCGTGTTGGCAGCAACAGTGGACGCGGTGCCAGCGGTGGTGGCGGCAACCGTGTTGTCCTTGTTGTTGATCAGGCAGCCGATGCTTGGCTGACCGGCCACCTGGGCGCACTTGTCGACCGCAGCCGCCTTGGCTGGATCGGTGGTATTGGTGTTGGCCACCAGGCCCTTGTCGTCTACGCCTGCGGTGGCGCCAGTGGTGCTGGCAACGCGGGTATCGCGGTCGGCCTTGGCGTCGGCCAGTGCAGCCACATGCACCGACTGGGCGTTGGCCAGGCAGCTGTCTTTTTCGGCGCCGGTGCTGACCGAGCACTTGACCTTGGCCAGCGCGTATTCGGCATTGGCCAGCGTGTTGCGGGCAGCGGTGCGGGCCTTGAGCGTGTTGTTGTACTGGGCCACGGCATCGGCATTGGTGCGGGCGCGTGCCACTTTGGCTTCTTCGATGCAGACGGCGCGCTCGTTGCCGCTCATGCCAGTGCACTGGGCCGAGGCTTGCTTGTAGTCGGCGCTGGCCTTGGCCGTCATGGTGCGGTAGGTGGCATTGTCCGGCTTGGTGTCAGCAGCGTAGGCGCTGGCGAAAGCGGCAGTCAGTGCGGAAGCGAGCAGGGTAGCGACGAATGGTTTCATGGTGGAGTCCCTTTGCATATATGGTTGTTGGTACGTGATTTAACTGCGTAACCAAGTTGTCAATCTGTGCGACAACGTACATACGAAGGAAAAACTAGCGATATCTCGACAGGTGCATGTCAGCCAGCAAGAACAAGTCCCGGCCATCATCGCGTGGGCCTGTCGCCATGGCAATTTCCAGCCAGGGCAAGGTGTCATGCTTGGGTTCACGAAAGCGCGTGCGCACCTTGTGAATTTCCTGCATCACCGCGTCGTACTGCTGCGGATGGTAGCGCGCCAGCCAGGCCACTTCGGTCATGTCGGCGTAGGCTTCTTCCGTCAAAATGCGGCGCGTGAACCACTGCTTGACAGGGCCAATCCAGGCCACCACGGGCAGCAGTTTTTCGTTATGGGGATAGCCCTGCAGGCGGCGGTGGCAATGGCCCACTTCATGAATCGCCGCACCGGTCAAAAACAGATCGAGCACCGCCGGGTCAACCATAGTGCTGACCCGCTCGGCGGTGGGATTGTCCTTGGCCGACACCACCAGGGTGCAGCGGCCGTTTTCGCTCCAGATGCCGACTGGCGTGTGGCCGGACAAGCCGTCGCCGCTGACCACTTCCAGCTCGATCGGCAAACCCTGGGCCTGGCCAAAGGCCACCGCAGTCTGCGCTGCGGCGATCCACTGCGCTTCACTTGCCGGGGTGGCTGCGTGCGCCCAAGTGCAGGCCAACAGCGCCAGCGCAAACAGGCGTTTAATCATTGCTCAGCAAGCCCTGACCCCAGGCTGCGGCCACATCTTCGAAGGGATTGCTCACTTGTGCAAACAGGCTGGCATCCTTGGCCAGGCGCACCCAGGCGCGCGTATCGTGGCTGGCGCCAGCGACGGGTTGCACTTCGCGCAATGCGCTCAGCCAGGCATACGTCTTGTTATAGCTGGCGGGGTGATGGCGCTGGATCCAGGCCAGTGCCACCAGGTCGGCGTAGCCTTCCTCACGCCGGTTTTCGCGCATGGCCTTGGCCGCCACCAGCAGCGAAGGATCATCCGCGCGTTCGTCGCCCGTTTCCTCAAAGCCGGCCGGCAGCGCATGCCAGCGGCCCTGCACCACGCGGTAGCAATGGCCCACCTCGTGCGCAGCCATCGCTTCCATCAGGACCGGGCGGTCGGCTGCGGCCACATTCTCCAGCACCTTTTCGGCGTCCGGATTGCCGCGCATGGACAGCACCAGTTTGCAGCGGCCGTCAGCAAAGCCCATCGCCAGCGGCACATCATTCGGCCGGGCCACGGGCTGCACGGTGATATCGATGGGAAGGCCCATACGCTGGGCCTGCGCCAGCACGGGTGCGGCGGCTTTCAGCCAGCGCGTCTCCATCTCGGTCAGTTGCGCGCCAGCGTGGGCGGACAAGGACAACATTGCAAGCGCGGCGGTCAGGAGAGTCTTGAGCATGGCAGTTCCTCAAAGGATGACTCCATGCTATGCGGCAATTTATTTCAGTGCACTATCTTTTATGAAAAAGATTTTTCCTTGTGGAAAATCCTCAACACTTGGCGCATTTTGCTTAGCAGCTTCATAAAATTACGACGTAAAAAAACCACGGCGCACCGTGGTTTTTATATGGTCGATGACAGCTTGCTATTTCTTCAGCAATTGGGCGGCGGTGGAAAACGCCGGCCGGATATCGTTCGGCACCGCCTTCATTTTGTCGAGGCCCTTCTGCACATCGGGGCGGATCACCACGTAACGCGCCATCATCGCCTGCGCGCGCTGGTAGTCGCCGGTGGCCTCGATGGTCAGGAACTCGCGGTTCAAGTCCGTCACTGCCTGTTTGATCTTCCCAAAATCGGTGGAGAAAGTGCCGTCGCCATGCGAGACGAAGGCGCCCTTGTCGAGCAGATAATTAAGCTGAATCGCCATGCCCCGTGCATGTGAATCGGTCAGGCCGAAATGCAGGGTGCGGAAGGCCGACGCCAGGAAGGTGTTATACAGCTTGCGCTCGGCGCTGGCGCCCTGCCCCAGCGTGTCCTTCAGCTGGCCCTTGTCCATCATGTAGCCAAGCGCCCACAGGCCGGCGATATCGGCCTTGGCTTCCTCGATGGTGGAATAGGTATCCTTCAAGTCCTGGCGCGGGGTCGATGGCTTGCCGTCGTTGTTGGTCAGGTGCGGACCGAGGCCATGGGTGATCTCGTGGGCCAGGATATGGGTAAAGAAGGAATCGAAATCGAGGTCGGCCTGCGCATCCTGGCGCAGCACCAGTTTGGCGATGGGCGTCAGGGTCGACTTGAATTTCGCTTCCTGAATATTTTTTAGCATGACACGCTTGGAGCCGCGCTGGCTGATGATGCGCTCATCGTTGGGCAGATTGTAAGCAGCGGTCTGCACCCCCATATTGCCGTCACCGGCGCCATATACCTGGTTCACCACCACCATGGGCGCGAGCGCGCCGACTTTGGGATTGCGGTACTTGGCATCGAGCGGCAGATTGTCTTCCAGCTCCTGCATATGCTGGCTGAAGAAATCGAGCTTGCTGGTTTCCTTCTGATCGCGAATGCTGACGTAGGCCTCGAACGCCGCCTTGTAGCCGAACAGTTCATCGTTGTAGGTCTCGTACGGGCCGATCGTGATGTCGACTGGCGCATCCAGATCCATCCACGCAAAATCCGACGCCAGATAATCGTTCGACAGGAAGGCATCGGCGCGCAGGGTCAGGAATTTCTTGAGCGAGGCATTGTCGGTGGCGGCGGCGGCCTCACGCAGCAGCTGCGCCAGGCGAGTCAGTTCGACCTTGTATTCATCCGCATACGTCACGGTCTTGAAGCTGCCATCGGGCTGGCTGCGGATGGTGGTGAAGAACCACTGCGCCGCTTCCTTGTCTTTTGGCGGCAGCGCGTTCATCCACGCTTCCAGGGCTGGCTTGGTGGCGCCGGCCGGATAGAAATTGGCGCCTTCGGGTTTCTTGGCCGGGATCTTGATGCCTTTAAAGTCCGCCGGCATGAAGGACATATGATCATCCAGGATCGACCATGGTCCCTTATTGAGCCAGAAATAATCGAGACGCGCCTTGCCCAGGGCCGACTTGTCCTTCTTCAGCGCCGCCCACAGCGCCTCATTGCCAGCCCAGCGCTGCCGCAGCTGAAGCGTATCGACAATTTTGGCGGCCTCGATCAGCTTGACGATGGCAGCGCGGTCGCCGGCGGAAAGAGAGGAAATATCGGCAGTCAGATCGACTGGCGCATAGCGTTTGGCCATGCCATGCAATTCGGTGGCGCTGGCCACATGCGGCGCTGGCGCAGCAGCGGGCTCAGCGGCATACGCCGCGCTGGCACCGAGCGCGAACAAGATGGGGGCAAGAAGGTTTTTCATGGGTCCTTGTGAAAGCAATGGCAATGACCGCGATTGTAAAACGACTCGCCGCCCAAAAGCACATCCCGCCACAAAACAGCCCAGCAGACCCACAATTGCAAAATCGGGGTCAGACCTCAATACTGCAACTTGTTTCAAAATCGGGGTCAGACCCCAATTCTTCGGGTTTTTCGTGAATTCCAACGTCGCACAGCCACAAAGTGGCGCGATCGCACGACAAAACGAAAACTTGGCCACCGCCAGGCAGACAAAATCTTGCAGAATTGAGGTCTGACCCCGATTGTGCAACAGGAGGGCTGACGCCGAAGTTGCAACTTTCGGCGCAGGGGAATGACTCTATTTGGCGTTGGCGATGGTCGCGACTGGCGCTTGCAGGGTCCAGCCAGCGCCCAGGGAACGGGCCACGGCAACGGCGGCCAGCAGGCGCTGGGTGCGGATCTGGGCCGCGGCGCGGTCAGCTGCCAGCGAACTGCGCTGGGCGTCCGTCACGTCCAGGTAGGTCGACAGGCCACGCTCGTAGCGCGCGGTGGCAACCAGCACGGCACGCGCTGCCGCTTCCTGCGACTGGGCTTGCACCTGGCCCTGACGCTGTCGCTGCTGCACGTCCGACAGCGCGTCTTCCACTTCGCGCAAGGCCGTCAGCAGCTTGCCTTCGTGGTTCGCAATCGCTTCGCCGTAGCGCGCTTTTTGCAGCGCCAGGTTGGACTTGTTGCGGCCACCGTCAAACAGCGGCAGCGACAGGGCCAGCGGGCCAATCGAGAATTGGCGCGCGCCGCCGCTCACCAGATTGCTCAGGCTCTCGGAGGCATAACCGAAGTTGCCTGTCAGGCTGAGCGAGGGATAGAAGGCGCCTTCTGCCACGGCTACCTGGGCATTCGCCGCACGCAGTCCGGCCACGCTGGCGGCCAGGTCGGGACGCTGCGCCAGCAAGCTCGCCGGCAAGCCAACGGGAATCGCAGGCGGCTCGGGCAGCACGGTGGTATTCAGTGCTGTGATCAGAGGCGACGAAGGCGACACGCCGGTCAGCACGGCCAGGCTGTGTTCGAGCAGATTGCGCTGACGCTGCACTTCGTGCAGGTCCGCTTCGGCATTGGCGCGTTCGATGCGCGCACGCGCGACATCCAGTTCGTTGGTCAGGCCGCCGTTCAGACGCGCTTCCACCACGTCCTGCGCTTCGGCACGCGCCTTGAGGGCCTGCTGCAAAATGGCCAGTTCGACGTCCAGCCCGCGCAGCTGCCAGTAGGTTTGCGCTACTTGCGCCGACAGCAGCAGGATCACGCCGTCGCGGTCATTCTGGGTTTGCAGCGCCTGGGCGTCGGCCGCTTCGACCACGCGCCGCACGCGGCCCCACAGGTCCAGCTCATACGACAGCGAGGCGCCGACGGTGTAGTTGTCACCTTCGATCGAGCGGCCACCCAGCGCCAGCGCTTGCGCCGTCTCGGCCGAGGTGCGCGAGTTGGCCGCCGAGACGCCCAGGTTCACGCTCGGGCCTTGCGCGCTTTTCAGGTTGCTCAGCTGCGCTTGCGCCTGCAGCAGACGCTGGGCACTGGCTTTGACGCCGGCATTGTCACGCACGGCGCGCTGTTCAAGCGCGTTCAGCGTGTCGTCGCCGAACACGGTCCACCACTCGGCCGGCAAGCGTGCGCTGTCCGCCTCGGTGGTAGCGTGACGCCAGGCCGGGGCCGAGGTGTCGGCCGGGGCGACGAAGTCGCTGCCAATGGTGGTGCAGCCGGCCAGCGCCAGCATCGCGCACAGGATCAATGGTTTCATGTTTGCTTCTCCGTACATCATATTAGTGGGCGCCGGCGCCAGCGCCGGATGGTGCTTTGACTTTGTCGGCAAAGAACAGCGCGCCGACGCACGCGAACAGGAACACCGCCATGATCACGAAGCCGTCGTTGTAAGCCATGACGAACGCTTCGCGCCGCACGATGCGGTCGATCACGCCCAGCGCCTTGTCGGCGGCCGTGGCGGGATCGATGCCATTGCTGATGAAGGCGGCACTCAACTGGTCCAGCCGCTGCTGGGTGGCAGCCGAGAACGACGACACCGACTGGCCGATGATGGCAGAGTGGAAGTGCTCGCGGTTGGTCAGCGTGGTGGCCAGCATGGCGATGCCGACCGAGCCGCCCAGGTTGCGGGTCATGTTGAACAGGCTCGATGCCGATGCCGTGTCCTTCGGTGCGATACCGTGCATGGCAAACTGCGACAGCGTCAGCATGATGAAGGGCTGGCCGGCGGCGCGCACGATCTGCGACCAGAACAGCTGGTCGTAACCCGTGCTGGCGTCCATGTAGGCGTTCATCATGCACGAGATGCCGAACATGGTCAGCCCGAAGCCGCATAGGATGCGGTTGTCCACCTTGGACGACAAAATCGCGGCAAACGGCATGATGAACAGCTGCGGCAGCCCGGCCCACATGATGACTTCACCAATCTGCATCGGGGTGTAGCCGGCGATCTGACCCAGGTACAGCGGCAGCAGGTACGAGGAGCCATACAAGCCCATACCGATCACGCCCGACAGCACGGTGGCGACCAGGAAGTTACGCTGGCCGTACAGGCGCAGGTTCACGAACGGCTTCGGGCTCATGAAGCTGGTGTAGGCCCAGCCCAGAATACCTGTCACTGACAGCGCGGCAAAGGTGAGGATGAAGTTCGAATCGAACCAGTCCTTCGAATTGCCTTCTTCGAGCATGATGGTCAGCGAGCCCAGACCAACAGCCATCAGGGCGATGCCCAGCCAGTCCGCTTCGGCCAGCAGTTTGAGCTGGCCCTTGTCGCGGTCCAGGCCCCACCACACGCCAAACAGCAGCAGCAGACCAGGCGCCCAGTTGATGTAGAAAATGGTCGGCCAGCCGTAAATTTCGGACAGGTAGCCACCCACGGTCGGGCCCATGGCCGGCGCCAGTGTGGCGGTCAGGCCAAAAATGCCCATGCCGGCAGCGCGCTTTGAAGGCGGCAGCTTGGTCATCACCAGCGTCATCGCCATCGGAATCAGGGCGCCGCCGGTGATCCCTTGCAGCACGCGGAAGGCGATCATGCTCTCCAGGTTCCAGGCGGTGCCGCACAGGGTGGAAAAAATCAGGAACAGCGCGGTCGTGCCCATCAGGTAGCCGCGCAGGCCAAATACCTGGGTCAGCAGCGCGGTCAGCGGGATGATGACGATTTCCGCGCACAGGTAGGCAGTCGAAATCCACGAGCCCTCTTCCTGCGTGGCAGAGAGCGAGCCAAGAATGTCGCGCAGCGACGAGTTGGTGATCTGGATATCCAGGATCGCCATGAACGCGCCAAGCATGCCGGCGGCCACCGCGATCCAGGTTCGCAGTTCGACCTTTTCGGCGATTACAGGTGCGGCCCCCATGCCGCCCCCTTTCATAGTACTGGTCGAACTGGTCATGGCAGTGTCTTAGCGCGCGGCGGTGGTGGTAGCCGGCATGGCCTGGGTGATCTCGACTTCCACCATGGCCGACATGCCTGGCACCAGACGGCCATTGAGGTGTTTCACGTCTTCCGGACGCAAGGTGATCTTGACTGGTACGCGCTGTACGATCTTGGTGAAGTTACCGGTGGCGTTATCGGCTGGCAGCAGGGCGAACTGGTTGCCCGACGCAGGCGAGAAGCTGTCCACGCGGCCAGTCAGGTGCTGTTTGGCCAGCGCGTCGATGGCGACTTTGACTTCCTGGCCAGGCTTCAAACCGGCGAGCTGGGTTTCCTTGAAATTGGCGGTCACCCACACGTCGTCCTGCACGATAGCGGCGAGCTGCTGGCCTGGCTGGACGCGCGCGCCCACTTCCACGCTGCGCTTGCCCAGACGGCCACCGACTGGTGCGACGATGCTGTTGTAGGCCAGCTGCTGCTTGGCGTCCTTGAGCTGGGTCTGCAGCACTTTGATCTGGGCCTTGACCACATCGCGGGCAGCGCCGGCGGCGACGATCTGGGCTTGCGCTGCTTCCACGTTGCCGCGGCGCGCTGCCAGGTCGGCAGTGGCGCCGGCGCGGCTGGCGTTGGCAGCGTCCACTTCAGCCTTCGACACGGCCTTCATCGTCGAGCTATACAACTGGCTGAAACGCTCGGCGTCCTGATTCGCACGCACCAGCTGCGCCTGCGATTGGGCCACCTGGGCGTTGGCAGCGAGCGCCTGGGCACGGGTTTGCGCAACCTGGGCCTCGGCTTGCAGCACTTGCTGTTCGGCGCTGGCGATCTGCGCCTGGATCTGTTCGACACGCACGTGCTGGTCGGCCGGATCGAGTTCGGCGATCACGTCGCCAGCCTTGATGATCTGGTTGTCTTCCACCAGCACGCGGGTGACCACACCAGCAATGCGCGAGGACACTGGGGTGACGTGGCCTGCCACGTAGGCGTTTTCCGTTTCCACGTAGTGGGTGCTGTGGTACCACATCTTGGCGCCGAAGCCGATGGCGCCCAGCACGATGATCGCCAGAATGCCGCGCACGCGCCAGTTCGGCGGGGCCGCTGCCGGTTCGGTGGCGGGTGGTACGGCCGCGAGCGCTGGCGGCTCGACTTTCTGGGATGACTGGGACATGGCACTGCTCCGAAAATGAAATGGGGTTCGAGCATTATTATCCATTCCCTGGAGCAAGTCAAGAAATGAAACGATTGCATTTCATTTTATTTTGCTCTAAAGTGACGCCATGGAAAAAGCACCGGTACTACCAGCACACAAAGCCCCTGGCCGCCCTCGCGCCGCCGACCTGGAAGCACGCCATCAAGGCTTGATCGAGACCGCAGGCCAGTTGTTTCTAAAGTTGGGTTACGGAAAGGTCAGCCTCGAATTGATCGCCCGCGAAGCCCATGTTGCCGTTCGGACAATTTATGTCAAATTCGGCGGCAAGTCCGGCCTGTTCCAGGCCGTTCTGATCGCCAATCGCGACCGCTTCATCACGCCCAACCAGATGGAAGGCGATCAGCGGCCGTTCAAGGAAATCGTGGACGAATTCGGCGAGCATTTTCTGGACATGATCACCGCGCCCGAGGCGCTGGCCGTGCAGCGCATGGTCATTGCGGAATCAAAGACCAATCCGGAAGTGGGCACCTCCTTCTTTGAAGCGGGCCCGCGCCAGACGCGCGAAATGCTGGGCAATTTTTTCGCCCGGTCGGAAATGCGCGCCTTGATGCACGACGATGTCGACCTCGATCTGCTGCCCAGCTTCCTGATTCAATGCATCATGGGTGACCCGTACTCGCGCTTCCTGTTCGACCCGGCCCAGCAGCCCCGCGATGAAATGCTGCGCTTGCTGCATCGTCGTCTCGGCCTGTTCTACCGCAGTGTGCTGAAACAGGCGTAAGGCGGCTGACGCGTATGTGCGTCAGCGCACCGAACCGTGTTGGGCAATCTGGCAAGCTGTAGTCTTTACAGGAGGCTTTATGAGCAAGTCCGCTCGCTACGAATGGCGCGATCAGCACGCCGCACTCAATGAACGCATGAAAGGGTTTCTCGAAAACCCGAACACCGAAAAACTCGAAGCCGTGGTCGCAGAAATGCGCGCCTATGTCGACGCCGCCCGCAGCGGCGCGATGGAAATTCCAACCCGCTGGACCAGTTACAACTAAACGAAGAACAATCAGCCAAGGGCTGACAGGCGTCCCGTGCGACGCAGGCGTAAAAAAAGGGAAGCGCGAGCTTCCCTTTTTGTTTGCCACACCGAAGGCGCAAAACAGCTGCTACATCGCCCTCGCGTAGGCGGGGGCCTATACCACGTGCCCGAAGTCGTTCAGCGTGGTATAGATCCCCGCCTTCGCGAGGATGATGTAGCTTGTTGCTACTTGCGCGATTAACGCTTGCGCACCGGCGGCAGGTCCGTGCACACACCTTCATACACCTCGGCCGCCATGCCGATCGATTCGCCCAGAGTCGGATGCGGGTGGATCGTCTTGCCGATATCGACGCCGTCGGCACCCATCTCGATCGCCAATGCGATTTCACCAATCATGTCACCGGCATGGGTGCCGACAATGCCGCCACCCACAATCCGGTGCGTCTCGGCGTCGAACAGCAGTTTTGTAAAGCCTTCGTCGCGGCCATTGGCCACGGCGCGTCCACTGGCCGCCCACGGGAAGTGACCCTTCTCCAGCTTGATGCCCTGCGCCTTGGCTTCGTCTTCGGTAATGCCAACCCACGCCACTTCCGGATCCGTGTACGCCACCGAAGGAATGACCTTGACGTCGAAGTAAGCCTTCTCGCCATGCGCCGCTTCGGCTGCCACATGCGCCTCGTGCACGGCCTTGTGCGCCAGCATCGGCTGACCCACCAGGTCGCCGATGGCGAAGATGTGCGGCACATTGGTGCGCATCTGGCCATCGACCGGAATGAAGCCGCGATCGGTCACGGTCACGCCAGCCTTGTCCGCGGCGATCTTCTTGCCGTTCGGGCTGCGGCCAACTGCCACCAGTACCATGTCATAGAGTTGCGGCTCGGGCGCCTTGCCGCCGGCTTCCGCAGCTTCGAAGCTGACCTTGATGCCTTCGGCCAGCGCTTCCACCGCAACCGTTTTGGTCTTGGTCATGATGTTATCGAAACGCTTCTCGTTGAACTTCTGCCAGACTTTGACCATGTCGCGGTCTGCGCCCTGCATCAGGCCATCGAGCATTTCCACCACGTCGATGCGGGCGCCCAGGGTCGAATACACAGTGGCCATTTCCAGACCAATGATACCGCCGCCAATGACCAGCATGCGCTTGGGGATCTGACGCAGTTCAAGCGCGCCGGTCGAGTCGACAATGCGCGGGTCCTGCGGCACAAACGGCAGGTTCACTACCGAGGAACCGGCAGCGATGATCGCTTTCTGGAACTGCACCACCTTTTTGCTGCCGTCAGCGGCGGTCACTTCGATGTGGTTGGCGCTGACAAACTGCCCGACGCCCTGCACCACGTTGACCTTACGTGCCTTGGCCATGCCAGCCAGGCCACCGGTCATCTTGGTGATGACCTTGTCCTTGTAGGCGCGCAGCTGGTCGATGTCGATCTGCGGCTTGGCGAACGTGACGCCATGCTTCGACATGGCGGCCGTTTCATCGATCACGGCTGCCACGTGCAGCAGCGCCTTCGATGGAATGCAGCCCACGTTCAGGCACACGCCACCGAGCGACGCGTAACGCTCGATCAGCACCGTGTTCATGCCCAGGTCGGCCGAACGGAACGCTGCCGAATAGCCGCCAGGGCCTGCGCCCAGCACCATCATCTCGCATTCCACATCGACCTTGCCGTCGTACTTGGCCATCGTTGGCGCAGGCGCCGCTGGCGCAGCCGTTGGCGCGGCGTCGGGACGGGCCGGGGCCTGCGATTCGGCCGGCGCCGATGCGGGCGTGGCGGCCGCTGGCGCGGCGGCCGGTGCAGCCGGCGCCGATGCACCAGCGCCCTCTTCCAGCACCAGCAATGGCGAGCCTTCCGCCACCTTGTCGCCCACCTTGACCTTGAGTTCCTTGACCACGCCAGCGTGGCTGGACGGGATCTCCATGCTGGCCTTGTCCGATTCCACCGTGATCAGGGATTGATCGGCCTTGATCGTGTCACCGACCTTGACCATCAACTCGATCACTTCCACTTCCTTGAAGTCGCCGATATTGGGGACTTTGACGTCGATTGTGCTCATCAGTCAGCCCTCCTTATAACAGCGACTTGCGCAGGTCCGACATGACTTCTGCCAGATATGCGGTGAAGCGCGCCGCCATGGCGCCATCGATGACGCGGTGGTCGTACGACAGCGACAGCGGCAGCATCAGGCGCGGCTGGAATGCGGCGCCGTCCCACACCGGCTTCATGGACGACTTGGACAGGCCAAGGATCGCCACTTCCGGTGCGTTGATGATCGGCGTGAACGCGGTGCCGCCAATGCCGCCCAGCGACGAGATGGTGAAGGTCGCGCCCTGCATGTTGGCAGGACTGAGCTTGCCCTCGCGCGCCTGGCCGGACAGCTCGCCCATTTCGGTGGCGATCTGCGAGATCGACTTCTTGTCGGCGTCCTTGATGACCGGGACCACCAGACCGTTCGGCGTGTCGGCTGCAAAGCCGATGTTGTAGTACTGCTTGAGGATCAGATTGGCGCCGGTGGCATCGATCGAGGCATTGAATGCCGGGTATTTTTTCAGTGCCGCGACGCTGGCCTTGATCACGAACGCGAGCATGGTCAGCTTGACGGTCGACTTGGCCTTGGCCAGGGCCGCGTTGGAATCCACGCGGAACTGCTCCAGATCGGTCACGTCGGATTCGTCGAACTGCGTCACGTGCGGGATCATTACCCAGTTACGGTGCAGGTTCGGGCCACTGATCTTCTTGATGCGCGACAGCGGCAGCAGCTCGGTCGGACCGAACTTGCTGAAGTCGAGCGACGGCCAGGGCAGCAGATCCAGGCCAACGCCGGAGCCGCCCTTGGCTGCTTCCGAACCGTTACCTGGCGAAGCGCTGGCCATCACGCCCTTGACGAAGTTCTGCACGTCTTCCTGGGTGATGCGGCCTTTCGGGCCGCTGCCAGGCACGCGCATCAGGTCCACGCCCAGTTCACGGGCGAACTTGCGGATCGATGGCGAGGCGTGGGCTTTCGAGTTCGATGGGGCCGGGGCGGCAGCTGCTGCCGGCGCCGGTGCCGCTGCGGGCGCTGGTGCAGGGGCTGCGACCGGCGCCGGGGCGGCGACTGGCGCTGCAGCGTCAGGCGCGGCCGCTGCAGGTGCGGGCGCTGCTTCCGCTGGCGCGGCGGCGCCTTCGGACGCCTCCAGAATCAGCACCAGCGAACCCTCGGCGACCTTGTCACCGACCTTGATCTTGAGTTCTTTCACGACGCCCGCGTGGGACGACGGGATTTCCATGCTGGCTTTGTCGGATTCGACGGTGACCAGCGACTGATCGACTTTGATGGTGTCGCCCACCTTGACCATCAATTCAATGACTTCGACTTCCTTGAAGTCGCCGATATCCGGGACTTTGACTTCCACTGTGCTCATAGCAGCTCCATTATTCTTAGTTATCGCATCGCCCTCGCGCAGGCGGGGGCCCATGGCACATTTGAGATGCTATGGGTCCCCGCCTTCGCGAGGACGATGGGGTGGTGTTTACTGGGTCACTGGATTCGGCTTGTTCGGATCGATGCCATACTTGGCAATCGCTTCCGCCACCACGCTGGTCTTGACCTTGCCTTCATCCGCCAATGCCTTGAGCGTCGCCACCACGATGTAGTGACGGTTCACTTCAAAGAACTCGCGGAGCTTGACGCGGCTGTCGGAACGGCCGAAACCGTCGGTACCCAGCACCTTGTAGGTGCGGTCCTTCGGCATGAACGCGCGGATCTGCTCGGCGAACAAACGCATGTAGTCGGTGGTGGCAATGATCGGACCGGAGGTCTTTTCCATCAGCTGCGTCACATACGGCAGGCGCGGGGTGTCGGTCGGGTGCACCATGTTCCAGCGCTCGGCGTCCTGACCATCGCGCGCGATCAGCGTCAGCGACGGTGCCGACCACACATCGGCAGCGATGCCAAAGTCTTTTTCCAGCAGCTCGGCCGCAAAGATCGACTCACGCAAAATGGTGCCGGAACCGATCAGCTGCACGCGCTGCTTGGCATCCTGCTTGCCTTCCTGGAGCAGGTACATGCCCTTCAGGATGCCCGCTTCGGTGCCAGGCTTCAGGCCAGGCATCTCGTAGTTCTCGTTCATCAGCGTGATGTAGTAGAACACGTCTTCCTGCTCCGCCACCATGCGGCGCAAACCGTCCTGCACGATCACCGCCACTTCATGCGCGAAGGTCGGATCGTACGGCAGGCAGTTCGGAATGGTCGCTGCCATCACGTGGCTGTGGCCATCTTCGTGCTGCAAGCCTTCGCCGTTCAGCGTGGTACGCCCTGCGGTGCCGCCCATCAGGAAGCCGCGTGCGCGCATGTCGCCGGCCGCCCAGGCCAAGTCGCCAATGCGCTGCATGCCAAACATCGAGTAGAAGGTGTAGAACGGGATCATGATCCGGTTGTTGGTCGAGTACGAAGTCGCCGCAGCGATCCACGAGCTCATGCCGCCGGCTTCGTTGATACCTTCTTGCAGAATCTGGCCAGCCTTGTCTTCGCGGTAGTACATGACCTGGTCCTTGTCGACCGGCTCATACAACTGCCCTTGCTGGTTGAAGATGCCGATCTGGCGGAACAAGCCTTCCATACCGAAGGTACGCGATTCATCCACCAGGATCGGGACGATGCGCTGGCCCAGGTTCGGGTCGCGCAGCAGGGTCGAAATGATGCGCACGAACGACTGCGTGGTCGAAATTTCGCGTCCTTCAGCGGTGGCGTCCAGCACGTTCTGGAAGGCCGACAGTGCAGGCACCGGCAGCGTTTCGGCTGCCTGCGGACGGCGCTGCGGCAGGTAGCCGCCCAGCGCTTCGCGGCGTTTGTGCAGGTACACCATTTCGGGCGCATCGTCGGCCGGTTTGAAGAAGGGGATCTCGGCCAGCTTGTCGTCCGGGATCGGAATACCGAAGCGGTCGCGCATTTCGCGGATGGCTTCGTCGTCGAGCTTCTTGGTCTGGTGCGCAGTATTGCGCGCTTCGCCCGATTTGCCCATGCCGAAGCCCTTGACGGTTTTCACCAGCAGAACCGTTGGCGTGCCCTTGTTTTCCTGCGCAATCTTGAAGGCGGCGTAAATCTTGTGCGGGTCATGGCCGCCGCGGGTCAGGCGCCAGATATCGTCGTCGGTCATGTTGGCGACCATTTCCAGCAGCTTCGGATGCTTGCCGAAGAAATGCTTGCGCACGTAGGCGCCGTCCTTGGCCTTGTAGTTCTGGTATTCGCCGTCGACGGTTTCCATCATCACGCGCTGCAGAATGCCTTCCTTGTCCTTGGCCAGCAAGGTATCCCAGCCCGGGCCCCAGATCACCTTGACCACGTTCCAGCCGGCGCCGCGGAAGTCCGCTTCCAGTTCCTGGATGATCTTGCCGTTGCCGCGCACCGGACCGTCCAGGCGCTGCAGGTTGCAGTTGACGACCATGACCAGGTTGTCGAGGCGTTCGCGCGCAGCCATGCCAATCGCGCCCATCGATTCCGGCTCGTCCATTTCGCCGTCGCCGCAGAAGACCCAGACCTTGCGGTTTTCGGTGTCGGCAATCGAGCGTGCATGCAGGTATTTCAGGAAGCGCGCCTGATAGATCGCCATCAGCGGACCCAGACCCATCGACACGGTCGGGAACTGCCAGAAGGTCGGCATCAGTTTCGGGTGCGGGTACGAGGACAGGCCCTTGCCGTCGACTTCGCGGCGGAAGTTCAGCAACTGGTCTTCGGACAGGCGCCCTTCCAGGAAGGCGCGCGCGTAGATGCCGGGCGAGGAGTGACCCTGGATGTACAGCAGATCGCCGCCATGTTCGGCCGACGGGGCGCGCCAGAAGTGGTTAAAGCCAATGCCCAGCATGTTCGCCAGCGAGGCGAAGCTGGAAATGTGGCCACCCAGGTCGCCGTCGGCGCGGTTGGCCTTGACCACCATGGCCATGGCGTTCCAGCGCATCCACGAGCGCAGGCGCTCTTCGTACTCCAGGTTGCCGGGGCAGTGTTCTTCGAGGTGGGCGGGGATGGTATTGACGTAAGCGGTGTTGCTGGAAAACGGGATGTGGGCGCCGCGGCGGCGTGCCAGATCGACCAGTCGTTCCATCAGATAGTGGGCGCGTTCCGGGCCCTCGTTTTCAATGACGGCCTCGAGCGCTTCGAGCCATTCCTTGGTTTCGAGCGTATCGGGATCATTGGCGGCCTGGGCCGTCAACTGGTCGAGTTGAGCTGACATTAATGCGTCTCCTTAGTATTTTGCTGACAATTTACCATTACCCAAAATTAGTGCATGGATTCTAACAGCGTTTTTGCAGTTTTTCAAATTGCGATATTTCATTTCATATAGTGGAATAACCCCACATCGCACTCGCGCAGGCGGGTGCCTATGCCACGCGTGCGCAGCCGAAACGTGAGTAAACCGATCGCACGCCTGCTATAGCCCCCCGCCTGCGCGAGGGCGATGGCGCGGTTACGCGAGCGCCACCTCGAATGGCGGCTCTCGGCGAAAACCCCTGCGCGCTTTATAATCTCGCTTCCCCCTTCTCCTACCGGCAAAGAACAACCATGTCCGCACAACTGATCGATGGCGTCCTCCTCTCCCAACAATTGCGCACCGAAATCGGCCAGCGCGCAGCCGCTCTGACGGCCAAGGGCAAGCAGCCCGGGCTGGCAGTGATTCTGGTGGGCGAGGATCCGGCCAGCCAGGTCTACGTGCGCAACAAGGTCAAGGCCTGCGGCGACGTGGGTTTCCATTCGCTGCTTGAAAAATACGACGCCGACCTGACCGAGTTTGCCCTGTTAGACCGGATTGCGGCGCTCAATGCTGACCCAAAAATCCACGGCATCCTGGTCCAGATGCCTTTGCCCAAGCACATCAATCCGCACAAGGTCATCGAGGCAATCTCGACATCGAAGGACGTGGACGGCTATTCAGTCCTGTCGGCCGGTGAACTGATGACGGGCCTGGAGGGCTTCCGGCCCTGCACCCCCTACGGCTGCATGAAACTGATTGAAAGCACAGGTTACGATCTGCGCGGCAAGCACGCCGTGGTCATTGGCCGCAGCAACACCGTGGGCAAACCAATGGCACTGCTGCTCTTGCAAGCGAACGCCACCGTGACCATATGCCATAGTGCGACCCCGGACCTGGCCTACCACACGCGCCAGGCCGACGTGGTGGTAGCCGCCGTCGGGCGCCGCAATACGCTCACGGCGGACATGGTCAAACCGGGTGCAATCGTGATTGATGTGGGTATGAACCGCGACGATGCGGGCAAACTGTGCGGCGATGTCGATACCGCCAAGGTGCGCGAAGTGGCCTCGCATATCACCCCGGTACCAGGCGGCGTCGGTCCGATGACGATTACCATGCTGCTCATGAATACCGTGGAAGCAGCCGAACGAAACTGAAACTGGCGCGCAGGCCGCGCCGCGAACCGATACCAGGAGAGAAGATTATGAGCACAGCAAGCAGCAACCCCCTCCTCGACTTCAGCGGCCTGCCGCGCTTCGATGCCATCACACCCGAGCACGTGTCGCCGGCCATCGACCATTTGATTGGCGCAGCCAGCAAAGTCGTTGCCGATCTGGAGAGCGCCACTGGCGCCGTCACCTGGGACAACTTTGTCGTTCCGCTGGAAGACGCCACCGAGCAACTGGCACGCGCCTGGGGCATTGTCGACCATTTGAACAACGTGGTCGATACGCCAGCGCTGCGCGCGGTCTACAACGAAAACCAGCCGCGTCTGACCGAGTTCTGGACCGCGCTGTCGCAAAACGAAGCCCTGTTCGCCAAATACAAGGCACTCAAGGACAGCCCGGACTACGCCTCGCTGTCGCCCGCACGCAAAAAGATTCTCGACAACGAATTACGCAATTTCCGCCTGGGCGGCGCTGAACTGCCGGCGGACAAGAAGGAACGCTTTGCTGCCATCCAGGAGCAGCATGCGGCGGTGTCCACGCGCTTCTCCGAAAACGTGCTCGACGCCACCAACGATTACAAGCTGCTGGTCGAGCAAGAGGCCGATCTGGCCGGCCTGCCCGACGATGTGAAGCAGGCAGCGCGCGCCGCCGCCGAGCGCGATGGCAAGAGCGGCTGGCAATTCTCGCTGCATTTCCCCAGCTATTTCCCGATTCTGCAGTTTGCCGACAAGCGCGAACTGCGCGAAACCATTTACCGCGCCAACGCCACCAAGGCGTCGGAAATGGGCAATGTATTCAGCCAGCTGACCGAGTGGGATAACACCGGCAACATTGCCACCCTGCTGCAACTGCGCAACGAAGAAGCACGCCTGCTTGACTACCGCAATTTTGCCGAAGTCTCCCTGGTACCCAAGATGGCGCAAAGTCCCGAGCACGTCATCGCCTTCCTGGAAGACCTGGCCCGCCGTGCCCGTCCGTATGCGGAACAGGACCTGGCCGAAGTACGCACTTTTGCCCGCGAACAGCTCGGCATCGACCAGCTGCAAGCCTGGGATTTGACCTACGCATCGGAAAAACTGCGCGAGCAGCGCTACGCTTTTTCGGCCCAGGAAGTGAAGCAATACTTCCCTGAGCACAAAGTCATCGATGGCTTGTTCCGCCTGGTGCAACAACTGTTTTCGGTCCGGATCCTGCCGGACACGGCCGCCACCTGGCACCCCGACGTGCGCTTTTTCCGTATCGAGCGCGAGGGCGCGCTGGTGGGCCAGTTCTACCTGGACCTGTATGCCCGCGCTGGCAAACAGCAAGGCGCCTGGATGAACGATGCACGCGGACGCCGTGTGCAGTCGAACGGCGCACTGCAAACGCCGGTCGCCTACCTGACCTGCAACTTCACCCCGCCTGCCAGCGTGGACGGCGTCGTCCAGCCTTCGCTGTTCACGCACGACGAAGTGACCACCCTGTTCCATGAATTTGGCCACGGCTTGCACCACATGCTGACCCAGGTGGAAGAGCTGGGCGTGTCCGGTATCTCAGGCGTGGAATGGGATGCGGTTGAACTGCCTTCGCAGTTCATGGAAAACTTCTGCTGGGAATGGGACGTACTGCAGCATATGACTGGCCACGTGAAAACGGGCGAGGCCTTGCCGCGTGCGCTGTACGACAAGATGCTGGCAGCGAAGAACTTCCAGTCGGGCTTGCAGACCTTGCGCCAGGTGGAATTCTCGCTGGTCGACATGCACCTGCATTTCGACTACGATCCAAGCAGTTCGCAGAGCGTTCAATCCCTGATCGACGACGTTCGGGCAAAGTTCTCGGTCATGACACCACCTGCATTCAACCGTTTCCAACACTCTTTCGGACATATCTTTGCAGGTGGGTATGCCGCCGGGTACTATAGCTACAAGTGGGCAGAAGTCCTGTCCGCCGACGCCTATGCCGCTTTTGAAGAGGCGCTGGAGGCGGGTGGCGGCCAGTTGTCCGACGATACCGGCAAACGCTTTCAGCGTGAAATTCTTGCCGTCGGAGGTTCGCGTCCAGCGCTCGAGTCGTTCAAAGCCTTCCGTGGGCGCGAACCGAGCATTGACGCCTTGTTACGCCACAGTGGCATGTCGTCCGAATAGACCGTGCCCGCAGGAGATAAGTATGAAAAACGCAATGACCACGCACGCGCGCAGCGCTTCCCTGGGCCTGGCCCTGCTGCTGTGCATGAGCGCTGCCAGCGCGCAAATGTACAAATGGGTCGATGCCAACGGCAAGACCCACTTTACCGACACGCCGCCGCCCGCGGCTGCCAAAACGGCACCGATCAAGGCCGGCGCCGGCGGCAGCGTCGCCACCAGCTTCCCTTATGCGCTGGCTGACGCTGTCGCGCGTAATCCCGTCACGCTGTACACCACTGACGCTTGCACTGCCTGCGACAATGGACGCGCGCTGCTGCGCCGCAAAGGCATTCCGTTCACGGAAAAAACTGTCACCACCAAGGCCGACCAGGAGAAACTGAAAGAGCTGGGTGCCGGTGAACGCTTGCCCATCCTGATGGTGGGCCGCAGCAAGTCCGGCGGCTTTGCTGCGTCAATCTGGGAATCGGCTTTGTCGCTCGCCTCCTACCCTGAACGCTCGATGCTGCCTTCGACCTATCAATACCCGAGTCCGACTTCCCTGGCGCCGCGGCCCAGCAATCCGGACCAGGAAGCGGTCCGCGTGGCAGCTGCCGCCGCCGAAGCGGAAGCTGCGCGCAAGAAAGCCCTGGAGCCTGAACCGGCGTTCAAGTTTTGAGTGAGCAGATGACGCGGGTCGATTTTCATACCAATATTGCCGATAAAGTCAGCTACGCCTGCCGGCTGGCCCGCAAAGCCTACGGCGCCGGCGGCAAGCTGGTGCTGCTCGCGCCCGATGCAGGCCTGGCTGCCCAGCTCGACGCGGCGCTGTGGACGGTGGGCGAGACCGACTTCCTGCCACACGCCATGGCCGGTTCCGCACTGGCAGCGCGCTCGGCGATCATCGTCACCGACCGGATGGACGCCGCATTCCCGCACCACGACATGCTGGTCAACCTGACCCGCAGCCAGCCCGAGGGCGTCGAGCGCTTTCAGCGCGTGTTTGAAATTGTCGCCCGCGACGAAGACGATGCCGCTGCCGGACGCCAGCGCTACGTCGCCTACAAGCAGCAGGCATTCCCCCTTACCCACTTCGTCGCCGCCTGACATGAGCCAGTTCGATCAAACCATCCCGCTCCTGACGGAAGTATTCAGCGACCAGCCCGACACGGAGCCTGGCACGCCGCCGGCGGCAGCGGCGCCTGCGCGCGACGAGGTCAATGCCCACCTGGAAGAGCGGGCCATTGATACCTGGTCGGCGCCAGAATGGAATTTGCTGGAACGGCGCCTGTCGGAGCGCATCCTCCAGCAACTGCAGGGACGGGTCGACTTCGTCCTTGAACAGCGTTTGCGCGACAGCATGGAGGAAGTGCTGAAACACGCCGTGGCTGGCCTCACCAACGAGATCCGCACCGGCTTGCAAGACACCATCGAAAAAATCGTGGTGCGGGCGGTGGCGCAGGAAGTCGCGCACCTGCAATCGCTGAAAAAATAGCGGTAAACACAGGCAGCCTGCTTGCAACTGCTTACAAAATCATCAGCCGATAGCGCCAGGGGCGTGCACCATGCGCGCCCTTGTGCGTTTACTGACAATCGGCTTTGCGTTCCTGATAATTTGTTGTACCTTTTGGCCTACGCAAAATTTTCGAAAATCAGCGCCACAAGCGCTGCTGTTATCAATCCATTGGAGAATGCACATGCAGTTCAAGACCAAACTCATTCCACTAGCCATTGCCATGGCATTCGTCGGCACGGCCAGCGCGCAGGAAGTCGTCAAGATCGGCCACGTTGGTCCGATTTCCGGCGCCAGTGCACACTTGGGTAAAGATAACGAAAATGGCGCGCGTCTGGCCATCGAAGAACTGAACGCCAGCAATTTCCTGATCAACGGTAAAAAAGCCACCTTCCAGCTGGTCACCGAAGACGACGGCGCCGATCCGAAGCAAGGCACCGCAGTGGCGCAGAAACTGGTCGACGCCAAGGTCCAGGGCGTGATTGGCCACCTCAATTCCGGCACCACCGTGCCTGCCTCCAAGATTTACAACGACGCTGGCATCCCGCAGATTTCCCCGTCGTCCACCCAGCCGATGTACACCAAGCAAGGCTTCCCTGGCGCATTCCGCGTGGTCGCCAATGACAACAAGCTGGGCGGCACGCTGGGCAAATACGCTGTCACCAAACTGGGCGCCAAGAACATCGCCGTGATCGATGACCGCACGGCCTATGGCCAGGGTGTGGCAGGCGAATTCATCAAGGGTGCCAAGGGCGCCAACATCGTCGCCAAAGAATTCACGACCGACAAGGCAACTGACTTTACCGCCATCCTGACCTCGCTCAAAGCCAAGAAGCCGGACCTGGTCTTCTTTGGCGGCATGGACGCGGTCGGCGGTCCGATGCTCAAGCAAATGAAAGCACTGGGCATCAATGCCAAGTTCATGGGCGGCGACGGCGTCTGCACCGAAGGCATGATCCGCCTGGCAGGCGACGGCCTGGGCGAAGGCAATGTCACTTGCGCCGAAGCTGGCGGCGTGGCCGGCCCGCAGGAAAAAGTGCTGGCGGACTTCTCGGCCCGCTTCAAGAAGCGCTTCAATGCCGACGTGCAGCTGTACGCACCGTACGTCTACGATTCGGTCATGACCATGGCCCACGCCATGCAGAATGCCAAGTCATCCGATCCTGCCAAGTACTTGCCAGAACTGAAAAAGATCAAGCACCAGGGCGTAACCGGCCTGATCCAGTTTGACGACAAGGGCGACATCAAGGATGGCGCGCTGACCCTGTTCACCTTCAAGGGCGGCAAGCGCACCAAGATGGAAGTCATCAAGTAAGCACGCATCGCCCTCGCGGAGGCGGGGGCCCATACCACTCTTCCGACCTTGATCAGCGTGCTATGGCCCTCACCTCCGCAAGGGCGATGTGTTTGCTGTGCTCGAAAAAAAACGCGCTGACATGTCAGCGCGTTTTTTATTGACTAGCCAGAATTATTTCTGTGCCAGTACCCATTTGACCAGGGTGCGGGCTTCGGCCTCGCTCACCTGCGGATTGGCTGGCATGGGAACCGCACCCCAGGCACCGGAGCCGCCCTTCATGACTTTGGCGACCAATTTGTTCTCTGCATCTTTTTGACCGGCATACTTGGCCGCGACGTCCTTGTACGCAGGACCAACGAGCTTGGTCGCGACAGCGTGGCAAGCCATGCAATTTTTTGCTTTTGCCAGATCGGCACTGGCCATTGCGCTCGACGATGCCAGCGCCGACAACACCACACACAACATCAACGAACGTTTCATGTATTTCTCCAGAGGGAAGACTGCAACTATTTTACCGTGTTTCCGCAAAATGCAGCGGCGGCAGTCAGACCATAACGGCCAGAGAGCCCGCCCGGTTGACGCTGGGATGCCACGGGGCATGAGATAAATACCCACAAGCAACCGGAATCTTTGTAAGATGCGAGTTCACCCGGAGTTCTCATGCCTATCATTCTATTAATCCTGGCCCTTGGCCTTCTCAAATATTTCGAAGTCTGGAAATTTGCAGAAATGTCCTGGTGGTGGTGCGGCGGCCTGATGATCGTGGCCTTCATCTGGTTCGAGTACATCGAAAAAATTTTCGGCCTCGACAAGAAGAAAGCGCACGACGAAGACCGCGAGCGCCGCGAAGCGCGCCGTAAAGCCACGTTCGACCAGCAAAACCGGCGCAAATAAGTCCCGCGCAAGGCGCCACCGCGCGCCTTGGAGATGGCCTGTCCTTGCCGCGTTTCTCCCGTTCACACCCTTAGCCAGCATCCCGGCGTAAAATACCGGGCATTGCGCCGCCACGTCTGCGCCTCGTCGACTGAACTAAGGAAAAACACGCCATGCTGATTCACCCGATGCCGGACCCGGTTGCCCTGCACCTCGGCCCCATTTCCATTCACTGGTACGGCTTGATGTATGTGCTCGCCTTCGCCATGTTTCTGCTGCTGGGCCGGGTTCGCATCAAGCAGCCGCATATCGCCGCGCTGAACTGGAAAAATGAAGACCTGGATGACATGCTGTTCTACGGCATGCTGGGCGTGGTGATTGGCGGGCGCCTGGGCGAAGTGCTGTTTTACCAGCCGGCCCATTTCCTGGCACACCCGATCGACATTTTCAAAATCTGGCAGGGCGGCATGTCCTTCCACGGCGGCTTCCTGGGCGTGGTGATTGCCATGGCACTGTGGGCCCGCAAGGCCAAACGCAATCTGGCCGACGTGTACGACTTCATCGCGCCGCTGGTGCCGCTCGGCTATGCCGCTGGCCGCCTGGGCAACTTCATCAATGCCGAACTGCCGGGGCGTCTGGCGGACGCGAGCCTGCCCTGGGCCATGAGATGGCCAGGCGTGGAAGGACCGCGCCACCCGTCCCCGCTATACCAGATGATTGTCGATGGTTTACTGGTCTTCGTGCTGTTGTGGATGTACTCGCGCAAATCGCGCCCGCGCCTGGCGGTCGGCGCCATGTTTACCTTCCTGTACGGCTGCGCCCGCTTCTTCACCGAGTACTTCCGCGTGCCGGACTGGCAGACCACGGTCGCTGGCCTGCCCATCACCTCGGGTCAAGTACTGTCACTGCCGATGATTGTCGGCGCACTGATCATCCTGGCCTGGGCCTACAAAAACAATCCGCGCGCCGCGGCGGTTTAAGCAGACAGCCAGCCTGCCGTGGCCGCCGCCTTATACAGCATGTAGGCGGCCAGGCAATACAGGATCATGGCAAAGATCCGCTTGAGCTTGGCAACGGGCATGCGGTGCGCCATGCGCGCACCGTACGGCGCCATGGTCACGCTGGCTGCCGCAATCACCAGCAGGGCGGGCGCATAAATGTAGCCGAAGGACCAGGCCGGCAAACCGGGCGCGTTCCAGCCGAAATAGATATTCGACAGCGTCCCCGAGAGCGCAATGGGAAAGCCCAGCGCCGCGCTGGTGGCCACCGCATTGTGCATCTTGACGTTACACCAGGTCATGAACGGCACCGACAGGAAACCGCCGCCTGCCCCCACCAGACCCGACACCACGCCAATGCCGGCGCCAGCGGCAAACATGCCTGGCGCGGGCGGCAGTTCACGCGCTGCGGCCGGCTTGCGGTTCAGGATCATCTGCGTGGCAGAAAAGGCGACAAACACACCAAACACCAGCGCCAGCAGCGCGGTATCGAGTTGCTTGGCGATCCAGGGGCCGATCCACGAGCCCAGCACGATGCCAGGCGCCAGCTGCAGCACCACCGGCCAGCGCACGGCCCCGTGCGCATGATGGGCGCGCATGGAAGACAGCGAAGTAAACAGGATGGTGCCAAGCGAGGTGGCAATGGCCATGTGCACCACCAGCTCGGGAGGGAAGCCGCGCGCGCTGAAGATCATGGTCACAAAGGGCACCAGCACCATGCCGCCGCCCACGCCCAGCAGGCCGGCAGCAAAACCGCCGCCTATCCCCATGACCAGCAATATCAGTACCAGGCTCCAATCCATCGCGACGCATCCATGCAAATCGGGCAAAACCCGGGTGAAAGCATTTTACATGGATGACGCGGACCCGATTTTTTGGCGCTCAGGCATGGGCCAGCAAGGCCAGCTCGCGCCCTTCTTTCAGTTTGAAGGTGCCAACCAGCTGCGACAGCTGCGCCGCCTGCTCCTGCATGGCCGCGGCAGCGGCGGCAGCCTCTTCCACCAGCGCCGCGTTTTCCTGGGTAATGCCATCCATCTGCGTGATGGCCACGTTGACCTGCTCGATACCCTGCTGCTGCTCATCGCTGGCACTGCTGATGTCGCCCACGATCGCGCTGACCTTGCCAATACTGGCGACCACATTTTCCATGGTGGCGCCGGCCCGTTCGACCAGCCTTGAACCGGCGTCGACCTTGTCGACCGAATTGCCGATCAACTCCTTGATTTCGCGCGCGGCGGCCGCCGAGCGCTGCGCCAGGTTGCGCACTTCGCTGGCTACCACCGCAAAGCCGCGCCCTTGCTCGCCCGCACGCGCTGCTTCCACTGCCGCGTTCAGCGCCAGAATGTTGGTCTGGAAGGCAATGCCATCAATCACGCTGATGATGTCGACAATCTTGCGGGACGATTCGTTGATCGCGCCCATGGTGGTCACCACATCGGCCACTGCTTCGCCGCCCTGACGCGCCACGTCCGACGCGCTGATGGCCAGTTCGTTGGCCTGGCGCGCATGCGCGGCATTGTTCTTGACGGTGGCGGTGAGCTGCTCCATCGACGCGGCGGTCTCTTCCAGCGAACTGGCCTGCGCTTCGGTGCGGGTCGACAAGTCCATATTGCCGGTGGCGATTTCGCCGGAGGCGTTGTTGATGGTGTCGGTACCGCTGCGCAACTGGCTGACCAGGGTCACCAGGTTGCTATTCATGGTCTTGAGTGCGCCCATCAGCTGGCCGGTTTCATCGTTGCCTTCCACCACGATGTCGCTGCGCAGGTCGCCGGCCGATACGGCGGTGGCCACCCGCACCGCTTCCGCAATCGGCAAGGTAATGCTGCGCGTGATCACCAGCGCGCAGATGGCGCCCAGCGCCACTGCAAACAGGCATAGCGCGATCATGATCGTGCGCCCGCCCTGGTAATTGTTTTTGATCTCGACACCGGTGGCGTCCAGCAAGCCACGCTGCACCTTGGCCAGGTTATCGACGCTGGCCAGATAAGTTTCGCGTTTGGCGGCCATGTCGTTGTCGAACACGTCCTTGGCCACATCCAGGTTGCCAGCCGCCTTTTCCTTGAACACGCGTGCGCGCGCTTCCGTGTAGGCCTTGCGCGTGGTCAGCACGCCGTCAAGTGCCGTTTTGGCTGCGGGATCGGTGATGACAACGGCCAGCTTCTCCTGGATTTCGGTGGCGCGCGCCGAAGACTTTTTCATCTGCGCTTCGACCGCCTTCTGCGCTGCAGGGTCACTTGCCTGCCAGGCAGTGGTGGTGCGGGCGGCATTGACTTCGATGACTTTGACCCACTCATCGACCATGCGCTCGTTTTCCAGCTTCGACTTCATCAGCTCGTCCGTCATCTCGCTGGCGCTGTTCATGCGCCACACGCCGGTGCCAGTCAGCGCTAGCAGCAGAACCAGCAACAAGGCAAATACCAGGGACAGACGGGTGCCGATCGAAAGCTGGTTCATGGGGCGGTCCTTGCGCTGTATCGATGAACTGATCCTAGCAGCAATTGTGTTAACTGTCAGTGACAGTTTATGCCGCGTTGCAGCAGGCGCTTTATGCGCTCAGAAGCTTGTCGATAAAGCGCCATTCGGCCGGCTCGACCGGCATCACTGACAGGCGGCTGCCCTTGGCCAGCAAGCGCATCTGTTCAAGCTGCGGATGGGTGCGCAATTCCTTCAGGCTCAGCAGGCGGGTCTTGCGCACGGCGCGCACGTCGACACTGATCCAGCGCGGCTGTTCGGCGCTGGCTTTGGGATCATAGTAATGACTGGCTGGGTCGAACTGGGTGGCATCGGGATACGGCGTGCTGACCACTTCGACGATGCCGGCAATACCCGGCTCGGCGCAGCTGGAGTGATAGAACAGCACCAGATCGCCAACGGCCATGCCGTCGCGCATGAAGTTGCGCGCCTGGTAGTTACGCACACCGAACCAGGGCACCGTGCGCGCTGGCGCGGCCAGCACGTCATCGATGCTGACTTCATCGGGTTCGGATTTCATCAACCAGTAATGCATGTGCTGTCCATAAATACGTTAACATAAAAAAAACGGCTGCGACCAAGGTGCGCAACCGTTTTTTTTTGGAATCGAAGCCCCGCATGTGCCGTCTTCGCCGGCATCCTGAACCTAATGGTTCAAGGCGGTCACAGTTAGTTCAATTTCGGGTTCGTCAAACGAGTGACGCTCACTCCCATCAAACAAAATTCCGCAACCTGTGCACATAAATGGTTCAAGGAATATATGGCAATCGCGAACACCGCAGGGTGGAACGGAGTTTACTCTCATATGTCGATTAGTCAAACGAATTTGACCGATCAGAACAGATTTTCCTGTGGCGTGAGGGCGCTGTCCAAAACCGTATGCATTGCACCCAATTTTTGCTTGACTTCCAGGATCGACAAATCGGACAGCGGACCTTGCGGCGCCTTCACGGACAAAAATTCCGCGGCCATGCTCAGCGCTGCCATGACGGCAATGCGGTCATTGCCCTTGACCTTGCCGGAGTCGCGCAGCGCCGTCATTTTGCCATCAAGGTAGCTCACGGCTTCCTGCAAGGTTTTCTGTTCACCTTCCTTGCAGGCGAGGCGATACGAATTGCCCATGATGGTGACATCGAGATGGATCATTGTGCGGCCTCGTCATGTGGTTCGGCGTCCTCGCCCGGCGCTTGCGGCATTTGCGCCAGCAGCGCCTCGACCCGGTGCTGGGCCTCGGTCAGGCGTTCCATGAACGCCAGATTTTCGGCCGCCAGCAAGGCATTCGACTGGCGCAGGGTCGCGTTCTCGCGGCGGAGGGACTGGGTCAACTCGGCAAGCCGGTCAATTTTGTCGGACAGGTCGTGGAATTCAGAAATCATCCCAATACTATAGGGCTGTGAACGTTTTTTAGTCAACCGATTCAGGCGCTTAGCGCCGGTATTTGATGCGACGCATCATTCTCTGGCGGCCTGCAAGTTTGTTCCATATCAAGCTTCTAAATGAAATAAAACAGATGACGCCTTGAAAACAGCCCCTACCGTCCCTATAATTAGCACTCGTTAGCAGAGAGTGCTAACAACGAATTTCAGCTGCTGCAGACCCTGCCGCGGCCTTGAATAGCAAGTCAAACCATTGAATTTAAAGGAGTTTTGCATGAACCTTCGCCCATTGCACGATCGCGTTATCGTCAAGCGTCTCGACCAGGAAACCAAAACTGCATCCGGCCTGATCATCCCTGACGCAGCCGCCGAGAAACCAGATCAAGGCGAAATCCTCGCTGTTGGCAACGGTAAAGTCCAGGATGACGGCAAAGTGCGCCCGCTGGAAGTGAAAGTCGGCGACCGCGTCCTGTTCGGCAAATACTCCGGCCAAACCGTCAAAGTTGACGGCGACGAACTGCTGGTGATGCGCGAAGAAGACATCATGGCCGTCCTGGTCAAGTAATTCCCTTATATTCTCGGAGAACAAAACATGGCAGCTAAAGATGTAGTATTCGGCGACGCAGCGCGCGCCAAGATGGTTGAAGGCGTAAACATTCTCGCCAACGCAGTCAAAGTCACCCTGGGTCCTAAGGGCCGCAACGTGGTGCTCGAGCGCTCGTTCGGTGCCCCGACCGTCACCAAGGACGGCGTATCGGTTGCGAAAGAAATTGAACTCAAAGACAAGCTCATGAACATGGGCGCGCAAATGGTCAAGGAAGTTGCTTCCCGCACCAGCGACAACGCTGGCGACGGCACCACCACCGCGACCGTGCTGGCACAAGCCATCGTGCGCGAAGGCATGAAGTTCGTTGCCGCCGGCATGAACCCAATGGACCTCAAGCGCGGCATCGACAAGGCAGTTGCTGCCACCGTTGAAGAGCTGGCCAAGATCTCCAAGCCATGCACCACCACCAAAGAAATCGCCCAGGTTGGCGCCATTTCGGCCAACTCCGACTATTCGATCGGCGAGCGCATCGCTGAAGCGATGGAAAAAGTCGGCAAGGAAGGCGTTATCACCGTGGAAGACGGCAAGTCGCTGAACGACGAGCTGGACATCGTTGAAGGTATGCAGTTCGACCGCGGCTACCTGTCGCCTTACTTCATCAACAACCCGGACAAGCAAGTTGCCATCCAGGACAATCCATTTGTTCTGCTGTGCGACAAGAAGATCTCGAACATCCGCGATCTGCTGCCGATCCTGGAACAAGTTGCCAAAGCTGGCCGTCCACTGCTGATCATCGCTGAAGACATCGAAGGCGAAGCACTGGCCACCCTGGTGGTCAACAACATCCGTGGCATCCTGAAAACCTGCGCCGTCAAGGCACCAGGCTTCGGCGACCGCCGCAAAGCCATGCTGGAAGACATCGCTGTCCTGACCGGCGGCCAGGTGATCGCTGAAGAAGTCGGCCTGACCCTGGAAAAAGTCACCCTGGCAGAACTGGGCCAGGCCAAGCGCGTTGAAGTGGGCAAGGAAAACACCATCATCATCGACGGTGCTGGCCAGGCTGAAGCGATCGAAGCACGCGTCAAGCAAGTTCGCGTACAGATCGAAGAAGCGTCGTCGGACTACGACCGCGAAAAACTGCAAGAGCGCGTGGCCAAGCTGGCTGGCGGTGTTGCCGTGATCAAGGTTGGCGCTGCCACCGAAGTCGAAATGAAAGAAAAGAAAGCACGCGTGGAAGATGCACTGCACGCTACCCGCGCTGCCGTAGAAGAAGGTATCGTGCCTGGCGGCGGCGTTGCTCTGCTGCGCGCCCGTGCCAACATCACCGTCAAGGGCGACAATCCTGACCAGGATGCTGGTATCAAGATCGTTCTGCGCGCCATGGAAGAGCCACTGCGCATGATCGTGCAAAACGCGGGCGAAGAATCGTCGGTGGTCGTTGCAGCTGTTCTGGCTGGCAAGGGCAACTACGGTTACAACGCGGCCAACGGCACCTACGGCGACATGGTCGAAATGGGTGTTCTGGACCCAGCAAAAGTCACCCGCTCGGCACTGCAGAACGCAGCCTCGATCGCTGGCCTGATGCTGACCACCGACGCCATGGTGTGCGAACTGGCTGAAGACAAGCCAGCTGGCGGCGGCATGGGCGGTATGGGTGGCATGGGCGGCATGGGCGGTATGGACGGCATGATGTAATTGCTGTTCACCTGAACGCACAAAGCCTGCAGGGTTCGCGCCCTGCGGGCTTTTTTTATGCTGCGGCAGCGCCGCGTGCGCGGTTGCCGATGCTCATCGTTTGCTTTAGTATTGCCGCATCTTCATCCCTCCAGACCAGCTCGATGCAATACAAGAACACCATTATCGTCACCGTGTTTGTGGCCGTTTCCGGCATTGCGCTCTGGTATGACCGCCACCATGCCGCACCCGCGCCGGTGGTCGAAAAGCCGACCCCGATCGTGGTCCAGCAAGTGCCGTTCAGCGGGCCTCGTTCCAAGTCGGATGCGGTCGCTGCCCTGATGACGCTGCCGGAACTGAAAGCTTGGTCCGCGCATTTGGAAAAGTCCTCGGGCGGTGCCAGCCATGGCGCCATCATCGAGTACGGTCCGACCCCGAAGACCATCGGCGGCAAGCGCTACTGGCAATTGAGCTACGTGGAAAATACGCCGGATGCGGCACATCGCTGGGAAAGCTTCCTGGTGGGCCAGGACAATCCCGACATTCTCATTGAAGATGACGAATCGGGCCTGCCGATGCCGCTGGAACAATGGCGCAAAGAGCGCAATCCGATGGCGCGCACCAGCGCCCTGTGGCCGTAAGCGTCTAGCTGCCCAGGTGCGAGATCAGCATGTGATGCTGATCGGTGCCTGCCGCATCATCGCGCTCGCCACGTCCGTCCAGTGAAATCCCGACCGACAAAATATCAATCAGCAGCAGCTGCAGCACGCGCGAAATCATCGACAGGAACGTCGTGCTGTCTTCCGCATGGTCGACCGCCAGGCACACGCTGGCCTTCTTGGCCAACGGTGAACCGCTGCTGGTGATGGCAATGACATCGGCGCCCGCAGCGCGCGCCGCTTCGACCGCTGTCAGCAGCTCCGGCAAACGGCCCGAATTGGAAATGGCCACCACCACATCGCCTGGCTGCAGCAACTCCGCCGCCAGCGTGAACAAATGCGAGTCGCCATAGGAGGCGGTGGGAATGCGGAAGCGGAAGAACTTGTGCTGCCCGTCGAGCGCCACCACACGCGAATTGCCAAGCGCGTAAAACTCGACCCGTTTGGCCCGCGTGAGCAATTCGATGGCGCGGTCAATCGAACGCACATCGAGCTGGTCGCGGAATTTGAGAATGGCCGAGACGGTATTGTCGATCACCTTGGCCGACACGTCGTGCGTGCTGTCGCCGGTGCGTACCTGGCTGTGGCGCACGGGAATGGCGCCGGTCAGACTGCTGGCAAACTTGAGTTTGAAATCGGCCAGACCCAAAAAACCCAGCGACCGGCAAAATCGGATCACGGTTGGCTGGCTTACTTCCGCCAGGCGCGCTATGCCAGCAATCGGTTCGTTGAGCACCAGGCGTGGGTGCTCGAGCACCAGCGTGGCTACGCGCTGTTCGGCTGGGGTCAGTTCGTGCTGCAAATGGCCGATGCGCTCCATCAGGGTGTTGGCGCCACTGCGCCCGCGCAGGTGCTCCGACAAGATGGTTGCCACACCGTGGAAGGCCGGATTGGGCGTTGTGATGACGTAGGTGGGAATGTCAGCCAGGTAGCTGGAAAAGCGTCCCTTGGCCTCGAAGCGGGCGCGGAACTGCGACTGCGCAAACCACTCCCCCATGCGCGGCACGATGCCGCCGCCGATGAACACACCGCCAAAAGAGCCCAGCGTCACTGCCAGGTTGGCCGCTGCCCCGCCCAGCATGCCGCAGAAGCAGTCCAGCACTTCCAGGCACAGCGCATCGCGCTCGTCGAGCGCGCCGCTGATGATGTCGGGCGAGCTGCGCGGCGGCGCCTTGACGCCGTTGCGGTGCGCCAGCGCGCGATAAATGATTTCCATGCCCGGGCCGGAGATCAGGCGCTCGTTCGACACGTGCGGCCACTCCTGCCAGGCAAACTGCAAGATCGCGAATTCGCGTTCGTCGGCGGGCGCAAAATTGACGTGGCCGCCCTCGGACCCCAGCGTGACAAAGCCATCGGCCGTTGGAATCACGCCCGACACCCCCAGGCCGGTGCCCGGTCCAAGCACACCCACTACAGCATTGCCGGCCGGCGCGCCGCCGCCCACCTTCATCAGGTCTTCAGGGCGCAGGCCGGGAATGGCCATGGCCAGCGCGGTAAAGTCATTGACGATCAGGAGCGTCTGCAAACCCAGCTCACGGCGCACCGCGTCGGTAGAGAACTGCCAGTCGCGATTGGTCATGCGAACCTGGTCGCCATTGACCGGATTGGCCACGGCCAGCGCTGCATGGTGCAGCGTGGCGTCGTCGTGATCGGACAGGTAAAACCGCAACAGCGGCACGATGCCTTCAAAGTCGTCGCAGCGCAGCACCCGCACCGAGCGGAATACACCCGGCGCGGTCTGCAATGCAAATCGCGCGTGCGTGGCCCCGATGTCGGCCAGCAGGCGCGGGCCGTCGGCAAACGCCGTGCGGGCAAACTTCTCCGGATCGGTGTGGTCGTTCATGATTACTGTTTGCTGCCGAACCAGGCGCCGTACGCTGGCAAGGTGACCGTGGTGCCGTCTACGCTGCCCGGCATGCCATGGCCATCCATGGCGACCGCGCCCGCGACGGCGGGCAGCGTCACGCTGACCGGTTCCGCGCTCAGATTGAACACCGCCACCACCGATGCATGCCCAGCCAGATCGCGCTGCAGCGCCAGCACCGGCTCGGGCGCGTCGAAGAAGACGATCTCGCCGCGTGTGAGTTGCGGCTGCTGACGGCGCCACTTGATCAGACGGCGCGCGAAGTTGAGCGTGGAATCGGGGTCGTTTTCCTGCAGCGACGCGGCCGAAGCCACGTGCTGATCGGCCACTGGCAGCCATGGTTTGCCACTGGTGAAGCCTGCGTGGGGCTTGGCCGCATCCCACGGCATCGGTGTGCGGCAGCCGTCACGGCCCTTGAACTCTGGCCAGAAGGTGATGCCATATGGGTCCTGCAGGAGTTCGAAAGGCACGTCCGCTTCGGTCAGGGCCAGTTCGTCGCCCTGGTACAGGCACGGTGTACCTTTCAGCGCCAGTTGCATGGCCAGCACCAGGCGTGCCACGGCAGGCGTTGGATTGCTGCCACCCCAGCGCGTCATCACGCGCTGCACATCGTGGTTCCCCACCGACCACGAAGCCCAGCCGCCCTTCACGCGCGCCTCGAACTCTTCGCCCTGATTGCGGATGTAGGCCGCCGTGAACACTGGTGTCAGCAGATTGAAGCTGTACGCCATGTGCAGCTTGTCGCCGTCGGCAGTGTAGTCGGCCATGACGCCCAGATTGTCGTCGGCGCCAACTTCACCAATCGAGATCGCGCCAAATTCGTCGAGCAGCGCGCGAATCTTCTGCAGGAAGGCCAGGTTTTCGGGCCGCGTCTTGTCGTACACGTGCGCCTGCATACCGTAGGGATTAACGTCGCTGACGGTTGCGGTATCGCGATTGACTGCAGGCGGGTTGCTGCGCAACTCCGGGTCGTGGAAGTGGAAATTGCATGCGTCCATGCGCACGCCATCGACACCGCGCTCAAGCCAGAAGCGCAAACAGTCCAGGTGCGCCTGCTGCACCTGCGGATTGTGGAAGTTCATGTCCGGCTGGCTGACCAGGAAGTTATGCAGGTAGTACTGCTTGCGGCGCGTGTCCCAGTGCCAGGACGAGCCACCAAACACCGACAGCCAGTTATTTGGCGGATTGCCGTCCGGGAGTGGATCGGCCCACACGTACCAGTCCGACTTTGGATTGTCGCGGCTCTTGCGGCTCTCCACAAACCAGGGGTGCGCTTCGGCCGTATGCGACATGACCTGGTCGATCATGATCTTGATGCCCAGGCTATGCGCCTTGGCGATCAGCGCATCGAAGTCGGCCAGATTGCCGAACAGGGGATCAACGTCGCAGTAATCAGAAACGTCGTAGCCGAAGTCCTTCATCGGCGACTTGAAGAAAGGCGAGATCCAGACAATGTCCACGCCCAGCGAGGCGATGTAGTCCAGCTTTTCGGTAATGCCGGGCAAATCGCCCACGCCATCACCATTGGTATCGAGAAAACTGCGTGGATAGACCTGATAAATGATGGCTTCGCGCCACCAAGGCGTAATGGAATTCGGCATGGACTGTCTCGTGGTTGATTTTGTAGATAATATACATCAGGACTAGCGATTTCACAACAAGACGCGAGGCCCAACAAAAACGGAATAAACCCATAAAAATCATGTGCTTATCCGAGATATACAACTTCGAAGCGTAAAATTTCTGTACTCAAACTACAGACATAAAATCAAGTATTGCCAGTGTGGGCGCTTAGCGCTTAGCATCGCGTCTGGTCGAATCCCCATGGAGCAAGAATGTCGCAGCTGCAAAAACACGATGGCAATGGGCCAATGCCCCGGCAAATTCCCTTTATCGTCGGCACCGAGGGCTGCGAGCGCTTCAGCTTCTACGGGATGCGCAACATTCTTACCCCCTTCCTGATCAGTACCCTGCTGCTGTTCATGCCAGGCGCCGAGCGCGCCGGCGCCGCCAAGGACGTGTTCCACACCTTTGTCATCGGGGTCTACTTCTTCCCACTGCTGGGCGGCTGGATTGCCGACCGCTTTTTTGGCAAGTACGACACCATCCTGTGGCTCAGTTTTGTGTATTGCGCAGGCCATGCTTGCCTGGCCATTTGGGACGATAGCGTCACCGGTTTCTATACCGGCCTGTTCCTGATCGCGCTGGGCTCGGGCGGCATCAAGCCCTTGATCTCCACCTTCGTCGGCGACCAGTTCGACCAGACCAACAAGAACAAAGCCAAGGTGGTCTACGACGTGTTCTACTGGATTATCAATTTCGGCTCCTTCTTCGCCTCGCTGTCGATGCCGGTCTTCCTGAAAAACTACGGTCCTTCAGTCGCTTTTGGCATTCCCGGCGCGCTGATGTTCATCGCTACCGTGATCTTCTGGATGGGCCGTAACAAGTACGTGCACCTGCCACCCACCCCGCCAGATCCGCATTCGTTCCTGAACGTGTGCCGCAGCGCGCTGCTCGCGCACAAGAGCGGCGCCGGACGGCCCGGCCTGATCGTGGCATCGGTGGGCGCTGCCGGTGCGGCCGCAGCGCTGGCCATGTCGTTCTCCTGGGATTTCGTCATCGCTGCCTGCACGGCACTGGTGCTGCTGCTCGCTTTTGGCGGCATCGGCACTGCCATGCAGCTCGAGCGGGCGCGCGGCATGCATCCCGATGAAGCGGTTGACGGCGTGCGCGCGGTACTGCGCGTGCTGATCGTGTTCGCTCTGGCCACACCCTTCTTCTCGCTGTTCGACCAGAAGGCCTCAACCTGGATCGTGCAGGCCAACGCCATGGTCGCGCCCACCATCCACGCCTTCGGCACCGCATTCACGTTTGTACCGGCGCAGATGCAGGCGCTTAATCCTTTGCTGGTGATGCTCTTCATCCCGTTCAATAACGTGGTCCTGTTCCCGCTGCTGCGCAAGGCAGGCATTGAGCCGTCGCCGCTGCGCCGCATGACCACTGGTATCGTGTTTTCAAGCTTGTCATGGATCGTGATTGGCGCCGTACAGCTGGCCATCGACAGCGGTGAGCCTGTATCGATGGCGTGGCAGGTCCTGCCCTACGCATTGCTGACCTTTGGCGAAGTGCTGGTGGCTGCCACCGGGCTCGAATTCGCGTACAGCCAGGCACCTAAATCGATGAAAGGCGTAATCATGGCCTTCTGGTTCCTGACCACCACCGTCGGCAACCTGTGGGTTTT
This sequence comes from Massilia sp. CF038, assembly GCF_900129765.1. Lineage (GTDB taxonomy): Bacteria > Pseudomonadota > Gammaproteobacteria > Burkholderiales > Burkholderiaceae_D > Telluria_A. The sequence continues at coordinate 418,202 of NZ_FQWU01000001.1, read as the reverse complement.
GATCGCCAATAAGGGCGTCAAGAACGAAGCGCTGATTGCCCACATCGATGGCAGCGGCATCAGCGTCATGGCCTTCCAGATGTTCTTCTTCGCCGCCTTTGCCATGGCCGCGGCAGTGGTCTTCGGCTGGTACGCCACGCGCTACAAAATGACGGATAACTATCGGAGCACGGTAGCGTAGTCTGACTACATAAAATGGGCTAAACTCCTGATTCTATTGCACCATCAAGCCTCTAAACCATGTAGCTTGAGTAATTAATCAGGAACCGCCCATGCGCTTTGCGCCCTCGTTCGCCGCCCTTACTCTGGCCGCTGCCGCCCTCCCCGGCAGCGCTGCAGTCTCCCTTGATGCCTGCAACGCAACGGATTTTCAAACGGTCCTGCAGCCCAACACGGCCCCGCAGCCCGCGCGCGCCGTCTGGCTCGACCGGTACGCGCTGAAATGGCCGGGCGCCAGCGCATCGGGCAGCTTCAAGCTGTACCACTCACCGCTGGGCAGCATCACCGTCGCGAACGGGCGCATTGACGGCGCCGCCGGTTCCCTGCCCTTGACCAGCGGCGCCGCGTCGACGCCATCGCGCTTTCACTTCGTTGGCGCCGGCCCTGTTCTGCGCGTGCCTTCGATTGATACAGAAAGGCTGCGCGCCCTGCACCGCGAACAGCTCGTGCTGGTTCAGGAAGCGGCCGACGGCAGCGTGATCGGCGCAACCCGTATTCAGGTAGCAGGGGCGCTGGATGATCTTTACGGCGCCGCATCGCGCACGCCCGATCTGGGCGCCACGCCAGGCGCGCGCGGCACCAGCTTCAAGCTGTGGGCGCCAAGCGCGCAGCAAGTGGCCGTCTGCATCTACGAGGGTCCCGATACGCCAGCCGTCGCGGTAACAGCCCTGCAAAGTGAGCGCGCCACCGGCATCTGGCAAGCGCGTGATGCACGCAATCTGTCTGGCCGCTACTACCGCTATCTGGTGGACGTGATTGCCGATGGCACTGGCCTGGTGCGCAACCACGTTACCGACCCGTACTCGGTCAGCCTGAGCACCGACTCCAAACGCAGTTACATTGCCGACCTGGCAGAGCCACGGCTCAAGCCAAAAGGCTGGGACCAGCACCAGACGCCCAATCGGGTATCAGCGCAGACCGACATGGTCGTCTATGAACTGCATGTGCGCGATTTTTCGATCAATGACAATACCGTTGCCCCTTCCAGGCGCGGCAAGTACGCCGCGTTCGGCGAGGCGGCCTCCAACGGCATGCGGCACCTGTCAGCGCTGAGCAGCGCTGGAATGACCGACATCCACCTGCTGCCGGTGTACGACATCGCCACCGTGCCGGAACACGATTGTGCGGTGCCGTCGCCGGCAGGAGCGCCCGACAGCGATGCGCAGCAAGCGCTGGTGATGGCCAACGCAGGCAATGACTGCTTCAACTGGGGCTACGACCCGTATCATTACAGCGCGCCCGAAGGCAGTTACGCCAGCGACGCAGCTGACGGCGCACGCCGCATCATCGAGTTCCGCGAGATGGTCATGAACCTGCACCGTGCCGGCCTGCGGGTCGGGATGGACGTGGTCTACAACCATACCTTTGCAGCTGGCCAGAAAGAGCGCTCGGTACTCGACCGTATTGTGCCTGGCTACTATCACCGGCTCGACGCCGACGGCAAGGTTGCCCAGTCCACCTGCTGTGACAATACCGCCACCGAAAACCGCATGATGGAAAAGCTGATGATCGATTCCGTCGCGCTCTGGACGCGCCACTACCGCATCGACTCGTTCCGCTTCGACCTGATGGGACACCAGCCGCGCGCCGCCATGGAGCGCTTGCAGGCCCGCGTCAACCGCGCCGCAGGCAAGCAGGTGAACCTGATTGGTGAAGGCTGGAATTTCGGTGAAGTGGAAAACGGCGCCCGTTTCGTACAGGCGTCGCAGCTATCCTTGAATGGCAGCGGCATCGGCACCTTCAGCGACCGCGCGCGCGATTCCGTCCGGGGCGGAGGCGCCAGCGATAGTGGTCTCGACATGTTCAAGCGCCAGGGTTACATCAACGGCCTGGTGTACGACGCCAATGCCTACGCCGGCGAGCGGCCGGCGGCCGATTTGCTGGCCGCAGCCGATATGGTCAAGGTGGGGCTGGCCGGCTCGGTACGCAGCTATCGCATGGCAACCCAGGACGGCACCATCAAGCGGCTCGACGCCATCGACTACAGCGGCCAGCCGGCCGGCTACGCCAGCGAGCCCGGAGAGGCAGTCAACTACGTCGAGAACCACGACAATCAGACGCTGTACGATATGAACGTCTTCAAGCTGCCGCTGGAAACAAGCAGCGCCGAACGCGCGCGCGTGCAGATACTCGCTGCCGCCATCAACGCCTTCAGCCAGGGCGTGGCTTACTTCCACGCCGGGATCGACACCCTGCGCTCCAAATCGCTGGACCGCAACAGCTTCAATTCGGGCGACTGGTTCAACCGCATCGACTGGAGCTACCAGGATAACTACTTCGGGACCGGCCTGCCGCCAGCGGCCGACAACGGCAAGGATTACGCGCTACTCAAGCCACTGCTTGCCAATGCCGCGCTCAAGCCAGCGCCAGCGGATATTGCTTTTGCGCGCGACGCGTTTCGTGATCTGCTGCGCATCCGCGCCAGCTCCACGCTGTTCCGACTGCGCACAGCGGCTGACATCAACGCGCGCCTGCGCTTTTACAATACCGGACCGCAGCAGGTGCCCACGATTGTCGCGGCGCGCATCGACGGCAAGGGCTATCGCGGCGCCAATTTCAGCGCCGTGAACTACTTCATCAACGTGGACAAAGAAGCGCGCAGCATTGCCATTGACGCCAGTGCGGCGGCACGCATGCGCCTGCACCCGGCGCACCAGGCCGACCCGCGCGCGGCGCAGGCGCACTACGACCATGCGACCGGGATGATGCACATCCCGGCACGCACCGCAGTGGTCTTCGTGGAGTAAAGGTCAGATGTCGAGGTGCGAGATCAGCATGCGCTTCTTCTCGGCCTCGGTATCGCTGATGGCTTGGGGGCCAAGTGAAATGCCGACCGACAGAATATCGATCAGCAGCAGCTGCAAGATACGCGAAATCATGGACAGGAACGAGGTGCTGTCCTCGCTGTGATCGACAGCCAGGCAGACGGTCGCCTTTTTGGCCAGCGCCGACTTGCTGCTGGTGATGGCGATGACGGCCGCACCCGCGGCACGCGCCGCGTCGACTGCTTCCAGCAGCTCCGGCAATTGGCCGGAGGTGGAAATCACGATCACCACATCACCTGGCTGCAGCAGTTCGGCAGCCAGTTTGAACAGATGCGAATCACCGTAAGCCGACGTCGGAATCCGGAACCGGAAGAACTTGTGCTGACCGTCCAGCGCCACCACGCGCGAATTGCCCATGGCGTAAAACTCGACACGGCGCGCGTTGCGCAGCAGTTCAATGGCGCGGTCAATTGACACCACATCGAGCTGGTCGCGGAACTTGAGAATGGCCGACACGGTATTGTCGATTACCTTGGCCGACAGGTCGTGGGTACTGTCCGACACGCGCACCTGGCTGTGGCGCACAGGGATCGTGCCGGTCAGGCTGCTGGCAAACTTGAGCTTGAAATCGGCCAGGCCAAGGAAGCCCAGCGAGCGGCAGAAACGGATCACGGTAGGCTGGCTGACATCGGCCAGACGCGCGATTTCGGCAATTGGCTCGCCCAGTACTTTGCGCGGATGCTCGAGTACCAGCGTGGCCACGCGCTGCTCGGCCGGCGACAGCTCGTGCTGCAAGTGCTGCACCCGCTCCATCAGGGTATTGGCGCCACTGCGGCCGCGCAAATGCTCGGACAGGATGGTTGCCACGCCGTAGAAGGCCGGATTGGGCGTCATGATCACATAGGTCGGGATCTCGGCAAGGTAACCGGTAAAACGGCCCTTCGCTTCAAAGCGCGCGCGGAATGCGGACTTTGCAAACAGTTCGGCCATGCGCGGCACAATGCCGCCCCCGATGAAAATGCCGCCAAAGGCACCGAGCGTGACGGCCAGGTTGGCTGCAGCGCCGCCCAGCATGCCGCAGAAGCAATCCAGCACTTCCAGGCACAAAGGATCGTTTTCGTCGAGGGCACCACTGATGATCTCGGGCGAAGTGCGCGGCGCCGCCTTGACGCCATTACGTTCGGCCAGCGCGCGGTAGATGATCTCCATGCCCGGTCCGGAAATCAGGCGCTCGTTCGAGACGTGCTGCCATTCCTTCCATGCGTACTGCAGGATCGCGAATTCGCGTTCGTCGGCAGGCGCAAAGTTGACGTGGCCGCCTTCGGAACCCAGCGTGACAAAGCCGTCGATGGTAGGAATCACGCCGGACACGCCCAGGCCGGTGCCCGGCCCCAGCACGCCAATCACCGCGTTCGATGCGGCAGTGCCGCCCCCCACCTGCATCAAATCGGCGCCGGACAAGCCGGGCAGCGACATGGCCAGGGCTGTAAAGTCGTTGACGATCAACAGCGTGTTCAGACCCAGCTCGCGCCGCACCTCGTCGGTGGAGAAGGTCCAGTCACGATTGGTCATGCGGATCATGTCGCCGCTGATCGGATTGGCCAGCGCGAATGCCGCGTGGTTCAGGCGAATATTCTTGTGATCGGCCAGGTAGGAGTGCAGCAGCGGGACAATGCCGGCGAAGTCATCGCATTTGAGCACGCTCACCGAGCGCAACACGCCGGGAGCGGTCTCCAGAGCAAAGCGCGCGTGGGTGGCGCCGATGTCTGCCAGCAGACGCGGACCGTCGGCGTAGGCGGTGCGGCTGTATTTCGGTTCGGAGTCGGATTCTTTGGTCATCGCGGTAAATGGGGCCAGGTTCGCGCGTAGCATACCCTATTGTACGAAATGCACCAATAAGTGACGCCCAACATCGCCCTCGCGAAGGCGGGGGCCTATACCACGGTTCCGAATTCGGAGGCATGGTATAGGCCCCCGCCTTCGCGAGGGCGATGTGGTTAATACCCGATCAGCGCAATCCCATTCCCCGTCGGTTAATACCCGATCAGCACGATTCCATTCCCGGTCGGTTAATACCCGATCAGCACGATTCCATTCCCGGTCTCGAACACCACCTTGTTATTCGCAACCACCGCCGTCTTCCCCGAATAATAATCGCGCACCGTCTGCCCGTCAGCAAACACCCCGGCCACGCTCACCTCGGCCGGTTTATCCTTTGGCACGTCCAGCGCGACCACCACCCGGTCGCGCAACTCGCCCCGCTCAAGCACACGCTTGAAAGTATAAGGACTGGTCTGCAGCTGGGTATGCACCCCTGCCCCCACCGCCGGATGCGCCTTGCGGAACAGGCCAAGACGGCGCCAGTGCTCGTGCAGATCGCCCACCCGATACCCTGAGCGCTGGGCGTTATTGGCCAGATCATCCCAATTCATGAATGAGCGCAACGTCGCGTCACCCACCGCGCCTTCAATCTTGAGCAGGCGGGCCGTTTCGTCGCCATAGTAAATCTGCACGGCGCCAGGCGCCAGCATCAGCTTGGTCGCGGACTCGAACGCGCGCGTGCGCAGCGGATCAAAGGGATTTCCATCATCGTGAGAACTCATGTAGTTCAACACCTGCCCTCCCTGCGGCCCGTACAGCGCATTCGAATAACTGCTGAACAGCTTCTCATAGCCCTGCTTTGCATCCGTCGGCAGGCTGAAGTTGATCATGCTGTCGAAACCGTTGGCGTAGAAGTCCACCAGCTGCCCGCCACCCATGTCGAACTTGTGTCCATGCGTGATGGCATAGTTATAGACCTCGGCCACCATGAAGAACTTGTCATCGCCCAGCCGCTTGGAAGGATTGGCCTTCTTCCAGTCTTCATACGCCTCGCTGGCGACTTTTTTCAGCTCCTTCCATACACCAGGCTCGGTGTGCTTGACGGTGTCGCCGCGGAAGCCGTCAAAGCCGTACTTGCGCACCCAGTCGGCATGCCACTTCATCAAATAGTAGCGCGGCGCGCGCGGGTATCCGGTGCGCTTGAAGAAGGCGTCAAGTTCACCGACTTCACGCTCGTAGCGGCCTTCTTTCTTCCACTTCGCCACCAGCGATGGCGGCAGCTTGACGTTCTTGTTGCTATCGGTACGTATGTCCGGCAGATTTTTGACCAGTGTGCACTCCACCGTGGTCTTCGCATCCTTGTAGGTACACAGCGGATCGAGCCGAACCCACTCTTTTGGCCAGGCTGGATCGGCCGCGGTGACAGGCCCAGTGTGATTCATCACCACATCAAGCAGCACCCGCATGCCGTGCGCATGCGCGGTATCGACCAGTTCGTGCAGGTCCGCTTCTGTGCCAAGATTGGCGTCGATGCTGGTGAAGTCCTTGGCCCAGTAACCATGAAAACCGTAGGAATTACCGGTGCCTTCGTCGGTACTGGCGTGGTTCTGCTCTACCGGTGGCGAGATCCACAGCGCGTCCACGCCAAGCGATTCAAAGTAGCCTTCTTTAATTTTCGCCGTAATACCAGCCAGATCCCCACCCATGTAGCCGCGCAGCGGTGCACCATCGGCCTTGCGGCCATATGCCAGGTCGTTGGACGGATTGGCATTGTTGAAGCGGTCGGTCAGCATGAAGTAGACCGTGGCGTTCTCCCACAGGAAAGGCTTGGCCGGCGCCGGTGTCGCGGCATTCGCGGCGCCAGCGAAGGCCATTGTCATTGAGAGAACGAGTGCGGAATACTTCATGCTTTTCCTGTTGGTTGGGTTAATGAATCAGGTCACCACGGAAGGCGCCTGGCGCCCGGTGGTCGCTTTCAGTTGTGCCAGCTCGTCGGCCGCCTGGGCCAGACCTGCCAGCATCGCCTGGGCCTCAAGACCGTGACGTGCCGGATCGGCCTCGTACAGTTCCAGGTACAGGCGGATGGTGGCGCCCTCGGTCCCGGTACCGGACAGACGGAACACGATGCGTGCGCCATCGGTCATCACGATGCGGATGCCCTGACCCAGCGATACCGAACCGTCCACCGGATCGGTATAGGCAAAATCATCGGCCAGCGCCACCGTGTGGCCACCGACGCTGGTGCCGGCCAGGCCAGGCAAGGCCGCGTGCAGACGACGCATGACCGAGTGTGCCGCTTCGCTGTCAACGGCCTCGTAATCGTGGCGCGAGTACACGTTGCGCCCGAAGCGGGCCCAATGTTCGTTGACGATCGTATCAACCGCTTTGCCGCTGACAGCCAGCAGATTAAGCCAGAACAGCACGGCCCACAGCCCATCCTTTTCGCGGATATGGTCGGAGCCGGTGCCATAGCTCTCTTCACCGCACAGCGTCACCAGGCCGGCATCCATCAGGTTGCCGAAGTACTTCCAGCCAGTGGGCGTTTCGTAGCACTTGATGCCAAGCGCCTCGGCCACACGGTCCGGCGCTGCGGAGGTGGGCATGGAGCGCGCAATCCCCTTCAATCCGGCGCGATATCCCGGGGCCACGGCAGCGTTGGCGGCAATGATGGCCAGGCTGTCTGCCGGGCTGACGGCGATGCCGCGTCCGACGATCATGTTGCGGTCGCCGTCGCCATCGGAGGCGGCGCCAAAATCGGGCGCATGGGGCGCATTCATCAGCGCCACCAGACCTGCCGCATTGACCGGATTCGGGTCCGGGTGATGGCCGCCGAAGTCCTCCAGCGGTTCGCCGTGAATGACGGTGCCCGCGGGCGCGCCCAGAATGCCCTCGAGGATGGCGTGGGCATATGGCCCCGTGACTGCGCTCATGGCATCGAAGCGCATCGTAAAGCCACGTGCAAACAGCGCACGAATGGCATCGAAGTCGAACAGGCGCTGCATCAGCTGCGCATAGTCGGCGACCGAATCAATCACCTCCACGTCCATCTGTTCAATGCGGACCGTGCCAAGCTGGTCGAGATTAGCATCGGCTGCATCGCTGATGCGGTAGGTATCGATCGACTGGGTCAGGCGATAGACTTCGTCGGTAATGCGTTCCGGCGCAGGGCCGCCATTGCCGATGTTGTACTTGATGCCGAAATCGCCGTCAGGGCCACCCGGGTTATGGCTGGCCGAGAGCACGATGCCGCCAAACGCGGCGTGCTTGCGTACCACGCAGCTGAGCGCCGGGGTGGACAGGATGCCGCCACGGCCAACCAGCACCTTGCCAAAGCCATGGGCGGCGGCCATGCGCAGAATGACTTGAATCGCCTGCCGGTTGAAATAGCGGCCGTCGCCGCCGACCACCAGGGTCTGGCCGGCACAGTCGCCAAGGGTGTTGAACAGGGCCTGGACGAAATTTTCCAGGTAGCCGGGCTGGCGGAATTCGGTCACCTTCTTGCGCAACCCGGACGTGCCGGGCTTTTGCCCGCTAAAGGGCGTTGTGGGAATTACTTGAATTGTCATGTCATTTCACTCCTGTCTTGGACCCGGAAGGATACGACATGTTGACAAAACAAGACGCCAGTTAGCTGGCCGCAGCCGCGTCATCCTTCACAAACAGCGTGCACAGTCCACCAATGACCATGCAGGCGCCGCCCAGGGCCAGCGCATTGACCGCGTGACCGCCCAGGAACTTGATGGTGATCGGGCCCAGGATCAGGCCCGCGATAATCTGCGGGATCACCACGAAGAAATTAAACACCCCCATGTAGTAGCCCATTTTTTCAGCAGGCAGGGAGCCAGCCAGGATCGCATATGGCACCGTCAGAATGCTGGCCCACGCAATGCCCACGCCAATCATTGGCAGCAGCAGCAGTTCCTTGGTATGAATGAACATGATGCTGGCCAGGCTGAGACCACCGATGATCAGGCAGATCATGTGCAGCACCTTGCGATTGGTTTTGCGTGCTATGACAGGCAGGATGAAGGCCGCCAGAGCCGACACGCCGTTGTACACGGCGAACATGACACCGACCCAGTTACCCGCGCTCTGGAAGGCATCCGACTGCGCATCCGTGGTGCCAAAAGCGTTAGCGGCAATCGCATTGGTCGTGTTGACCCACATGACGAACAGCGCGCTCCACGAGAAGAACTGCACTGCGGCGAGCTGGCGCATGGTCAGCGGCATTTTGCCGAAGCCAGCCAGAATTTCCTTGATGGCCGTCGCCAGACCGCCATTGCTGGCGCGTTCGGCGCGAAACTTCGGCAGGTCTGCCGGTGCGATTTCATCGGTGGTCAGCACGGTCCACATGACTGCGCCCATGAAGGCTACGCCGCCCACATAGAAGGAATAGCGCACGGTCTCGGGAATGCTGCCATTGACGGCGACGTTGCTGAAACCTGCCCAGTCGAACATGCTGGGAAGGAGCGAGGCAATCACCGAGCCGCAGCCGATGAAAAAGGTCTGCATCGCAAAGCCGGAAGTCTGCTGCGCAGGATTGAGCTTGTCGCCCACAAATGCGCGGAACGGCTCCATGGCCACGTTGATCGACGCGTCCATGATCCACAGTGCGAAGACCGCCATCCAGATCGCGGTTGAATTGGGCATCAGGAACATGGCCAGCGTGGCCAGCAAAGCCCCCGCGAAAAAGAACGGACGGCGCCGGCCCCAGGTCGGGTGCCAGGTGTTGTCGCTCAGGTAGCCGATGATCGGCTGTACCATCAAGCCGGTGACGGGTGCGGCCAGCCAGAACCAGGGCAAGTCGTCAGGCGACGCGCCCAGGGTGGAAAATATGCGGCTGCTGTTGGAATTTTGCAGGGCGAAGCCAAACTGGATGCCAAAGAAGCCGAAGCTCATGTTCCATAGCTGCCAGAAAGTCAGGCGCGGCTTGATCGCCGAAAATTGCATTTGCATCAGTGTCCCCAAATGGTGCTGCTGGATATTGTGTAATTTGTAGCAAAGTAACATGACGTTTTCTGAGTGTCAATCCAAACCGTTCCATAGTAGAATTGCCGTAGCAAACCAACAAAAACAAGCAAAATTGTAGTCAAATAACAGAACGAATGGGGACACCATGCTGGATATGCAGAAGCGCTTGAGTAACTTTTTCTACGCGACAATGAGCCTGCCTTCGACGGCGATGGGCTTTGCGCTGTGCATCCAGATTTCCGCATTGAGCTGGATTCTTTCCACCAAATTCGGGCTCGAGATTCACCAGATCGGCGTGGTCTGGGCAGCTGGCCCCACCGCGGGCATTCTGGGACAGGTACTGATTGGCCTGATCAGCGACAAAACCTGGTTCTGGGGCGGCCGGCGCCGCCCCTTCATTCTGATCGGCGGCACGCTCGCAGCGCTGATGGTATTCCTGCTGCCCCGCATCGACATGGTCGACCGCCTGTTTGGTGGCGGCCATATTCTGGCCGTGGCAATCGTGATCGCACTGGTGCTGGACCTGTCGATCAACGTCAGCTTCAACCCGACCCGCTCCATCATTGCGGACCTCACGCCCGAGGGCGAGGCACGCACCAAGGGCTACACCTGGATGCAGACCATCTCCGGCTTCTGGGGTGTGATGGCTTACCTGGTGGGCGCCACTTTTGGCAACGAGACCCTGATCACGCTGGGCGCGATCATCGTGTTTGCGTTTTCTGTCCTGCCGATGTTCTTCATCAAGGAGCAGCGCGAGCTGGCGCTGCAGGCCGATAACGCAGCGGCCACGCGCGCCGACTGGGGCCAGCTGTGGCGCATCTACATTGCGCATGGCTTTTCGTGGCTGGGCGTGCAGTCGATGTTTGTCTACACCTATGGCTTCATCCAGACCCATATTGTTCCGGCCGGGCTGCCGGAAGCGCAGGCCAATCTGATGAGCGGCCAGGTGATCGCGTATTCGTTCGCGATTCTTAATACCGTCGGCTTCCTGCTGCCAGCCCTGGTCCTGGGTCCGGTGGCAAAGCGCATCGGGCGCGTCAGCACGCAGGCCCTGTGCGTGGCGATCATGGCAGGCGCGTACTTTGCCATTGCCGCTTACGCGCGCACGCCCTTGATGCTGTATGTGCTGATCGCGGTGGCCGGCATCGGCTGGAGCGCGATTGTCAGCCTGCCCTTTGCCATCATGAGCGACAAGGTTGACAAGAGCCGCATGGGCTTCTTCATGGGCGTGTTCAATCTGTCGGTGGTGCTGCCGCAGTTGATGTCGACCGGGGTTGGCTACGTGCTCAAGGACGTGGGCAATAACAGCGCCCTGTATGTCATCTGCGGCGGCTCGCTGGCCATTTCAGCGGCTCTGTGGCTGCTGGTGCGCGATCGCAGCGGCGCCACTCTGCCCCTGACGGCGCGCGCTGCCGCACACTGAACAACTACGGGGACTTGGTCAGCTCAACGCCGTCCACCGTCATCTTCCAGACCTCGCCATCCTTGTGTGGCGGGTGCTGCACGACAAATTTGGTCTCGATGGGTCCCACGCCCACGGTGAACCCGTCGGCGTCGAATTGCTTGATCGGGGCATCGATGGAGGTGGAATGGTTCATGCCACCGGATTTGTCGACCTTGCGGTACGCGATCGTGCCCTCCTGAGCAATGGCCAGCGTCACACCTTGCGCCGACCAGGTGCCGGCATACGCTGCCTGTTCCGGCGGGAGCGGCTTGGCACAGGCAGACAGCAGCGCGACAGTCAGCAGGACGGACAGCAAACGGAACAAACGCATCACAGCACTCCTTGATGGATGAAAGGCGGGTCAGTCGGGGCACAACAATGGCGCAGCCGACTGCTCCAGCAGCTCGACCAGTTCCGGATCCATGTATTTGTAATCGTCCGGCACATCCAGCACGTGGATGGCGCGGCCTTCAAGCAGACGGCCGAATTGGGCCTTGAGGCGGGACTTGTGCTTCTCTTCCATCACCAGAATCACCTCGGCCCAGCCGATATCGTGTTCCGACACCGTGCGCCGGGCGCCGGCACTGGTACCGGCCGAACGCACCGACAAACCCGGACGGCGGCGAAACATCTGCTCCGCCGTCGGGCTGCGCCACTGGTTTTTACTGCAGATGAACAGGACGTTCAAGCTGGCTTCGGCCCCTTGCGGTGTTCCTTCTTCTTCGAATCGTAGGATTTTTTCGGTCCCAGTTTTTTCTCTTCGAAGCGGCGGTCACCACCAGCTTTTTTCGGCGCGCTGGCTTTTTTCGGCGCTGGCGCCTCGCCATCACGCGTGATGTTGAGCTGCTGGCCAGCGACCCACACACCCTTCAGGTGGTCGATCAGGTCTGGCGGCATATCCGATGGCAGGTCCAGCATGCTGTAATCGTCGTAGATTTCAATGCGGCCGATGTACTTCGATTCGATACCCGCTTCGTTGGCGATGGCGCCGACGATATTACCTGGCTTGACGCCGTGCGCATGGCCGACTTCGATCCGGAAGGTACCCATGCCATCTTCCTGCGGACGGGCCACGCGTTCACGCTTGAACGCTGGCGCATCGCCACGGTCAGCACGCTCGGCGCGGGCAGGTGCATCCGAACGTGGTGCACGTGCCATCGGCGCCTCATCCTTCCACGATGGCGCGGCCTTGGCGTCACGGTTTGGTTTTTCCAGCAGCAGCGGCACATCGCCACGCGCCAGGCGCGCCAGGGCAGCAGCAATTTCGATCGCTGGCACGTTCTGTTCGCGTTCGTATTCTTCGATCAGCGAGCGGAACACGTCCAGACCGCCGGCAGCAATCGCTTCTGTGATCTGGTCCTTGAATTTGGCGATCCGCACATCGTTCACGGCCTTCACGGTAGGCAGGGTCAGTGGCGCAACCGGCTGGCGCGTGGCGCGCTCGATCGCTTTCAACAAGCCTTGCTCACGCGGGGTGATGAACAGGATCGCTTCGCCGCTGCGGCCAGCACGGCCGGTACGGCCAATGCGGTGGGTGTAGCTTTCGGGATCGGACGGCACGTCGTAGTTGATCACGTGGCTGATGCGCTCCACGTCCAGACCGCGCGCGGCAACGTCGGTGGCGACCAGAATGTCGATCTTGCCATTCTTGAGCTGTTCGATGGTGCGCTCGCGCTGCGCCTGCTGCATGTCGCCATTGATGGCGGTGGCGGCAAAGCCGCGTGCCTGCAGTTTCGATGCCAGTTCTTCGGTACCGAGCTTGGTGCGCGCAAAAATGATCATGCCGTCAAACGGCTCGGCTTCCAGAATGCGGGTCAGCGCTTCGGTTTTCTGCATGCCGCTCACCATCCAGTAACGCTGACGGATGTTGTCGGCAGTGCCGGTCTTGGCGGCGACGGTCACTTCGGCCGCGTCGCGCAGGTAGGTTTTGGCGATGCGCTTGATCGCTGGCGGCATGGTGGCCGAGAACAGCGCGGTCTGGCGCGACTCTGGCGTCTTTTGCAGGATCTGCTCGACATCGTCAATAAAGCCCATGCGCAGCATTTCGTCGGCTTCGTCCAGAACCAGGGTTTTCAGCTGGGACAGGTCGAGCGACCCTTTTTCCAGGTGGTCGATCACGCGGCCCGGGGTACCAACAATGACGTGCACGCCACGGCGCAGGGCCGACAATTGCGGACCGTAGCTTTGGCCACCATAAATCGGCAGCACGCGGAAATCCTTGATGTGGGCGGCATAGGTCTGGAACGCTTCGGCAACCTGGATCGCCAGTTCACGCGTTGGCGCCAGCACCAGGGCCTGGGGCGATTGCTGCTTGAGATCGATGCGCGAGAGAATCGGCAGCGCGAAGGCCGCGGTCTTGCCGGTACCGGTCTGAGCCTGTCCAAGCACATCGCGATTGGCCAACAACAAAGGAATGGTGGCCGCCTGAATCGGCGAAGGCGTTTCGTAACCAACCTCTTTCATGACTTTCAGCACCACGGCGGAAAGGTTGAGATCGGCGAACTTAAGGATAGGGGTTTCAGACATGAGGACACTCGCAAATAAACACGCTGGCCCGAACGGGACAGCATCCTGTAGTTTACCCTGTTCAAGGGAAGTTGGCGCGAAAAACACTCTTGCCGCCTAGGGGAATGCCTCCAGAGCGCATTTCGGGCCCGTATCTCGGGAAAATGCCCCATTTTCGTGCGCCAAAAAGAAAAACCCCGCCGCTCGCGCGACGGGGTTTCGACCAACAGTGCTGGAACTTAGAACTTGTAGTTCGCGCCAGCCATGATGGTGCGGCCGTACTTGCCGTACTCAAGCTGCTTGTCACGTGAACCGGCGTAGGTTTCGTAAGCGGCGTTGGTGATGTTGTTCACCTGCAGTACCAGGCCCAGGCCTTTCATGCTGCCTTCTTCGAAGCTGTAGCCGATCTGGAAGTCAACCACGTTTTCGCCCACCACGTAACGCAGGGTACGGTCGTTGGCGAAGTTGCCGATCTCACCGACGAAGTCCGAACGCTTGCGCTGCGAAACGCGGGTTTCGAAGCCGTTCTTCTCGTAGTAGATGGTGAAGTTCGATACACGTTTCGACAGACCTGGCAATGGAATGTCCTTGCCGATGTTGCTGTTGCCGTCCTGAATCTGAATCGAGCTGTCGCTGAAGGTGGCGCTGGCCGACACGCCGAAGCCGTCAAGCACCGGCGTCACCATGTTCAACGGCAGCGATGCCGACAGTTCCAGGCCCTTGAGCGAACCACCTGTGCCATTGTATGGCGCGGTGTAGTTGCCAATATTGGTCGTGGCGATCGAACCAGGGGTGAACTTCGAGAAGTCGTAGTCCTTGGTCTGCGTGAAAATGTAAGTATCGAGCTTTTTGTAGAACAGTGCTGCAGCCAGATACGCCTTTTTGCCGAAGTACTTTTCGTATGACACATCGACTGCCTTGGCACGCCATGGGTCGAGCTGGGCGTTGCCGCCGCTTCCGCCTGGTTTGAAGGTGGTGGTGTCGACGCCGAATTCCAATGCGGAGCGCAACTGGTCAACACGTGGACGCGCGATCTGCTTGGCGGCGCCAAAGCGGACGGTCTGCTGGTCCGGCAAGCCGAACACCAGATTCATGCTCGGCAGATAGTCCGTGTAGGTCTTGCCGTCTTCCACGGGCTTGACTTGCTGGCCGGCTGGCGCCTGGCCATCGTAGTAATTGGCAGTCGAGGACTGGTCGGTGTGCTGCATCTGCAGACCGAAGTTACCGCGCATTGAGATGTCGCCGAAATCATGGTCGATATTGGCTTTGACGAAAGCGGTGGTGATCTTCTCTTTCACATCCCATGCCTTCGATACCAGGTAGCCGGCAGTATCGGATGGTGCGAAGGTCATGTATTTTGCGACCACGCCTGGCACGTTCCACGATGGGATCACGCCGGTGCCCGAGAAGCCCAGATCAACTGGCGAATACAGCAGATCCGACGAGATTGTCGTTGCCGAACCAGCGAGCTTGATGTCGCCTTCTGGCTGACGCTTTTTCTTGGTACGGTCACTGACATTGAAGCCCACGTCCACGCCCGACAGATACGATTCGGCCATGGCTGGCACTGGCAGCGATGCGACCAGCTTGAAGCCTTTCAGCTCGTCTTCCACGCGTGGCGTCTTGCCGTAGCCCGAACCGTAGATCGAGTTACGCACATACAGATTGGCCGGGTTGCTGTAGTCACGTGCCGGATTCATTTGCGAGAAGCCGCCATTGCCAAAGCCCAGTGCCACGGAGTCCAGGACTGCCGTGTCGCCAGGACCTGCCATCTGCAGATTGTTTTCCAGGCTCAGCTCGTCACGCTTGGCTTTCGAGTAGTTCACGTCCGCCATCAGCGACCAGCTGCCGAAGTTGAAGTTGTTCGACCAGCCGGCAGCGGCAATATCATCCTTGCGCTTGGTATAAATGCCGCGCACCAAAGGGTACACATTGTCGATCGTGCCGCCCGTGAGAACGCCGTTCGAGGTCGTGGCCGGGTTGTAGATCGGCGCTGCCAGCGGATTCGCGGTGGTGGAACCGTTGTACCCACTCAGATTGACTTCGAACTGGTTCTGGGTATCTTCGCGCTTGAAACGGGAAGCGTACACGTCCAGCATGCTGGTCCAGGTCTTCGATGGACGATACTGAATGACAGCCATCACACCATCGCGCTCGTTGCGGCCGCTGCGGGCCAGCGTCTTGGCGCCGTCAGTAATATAGGTGCCCGCTGGCGCGCCATTGCGGCCGTCGGTTTTCCATGGTTCATACAAACCAGTCTGGTTATCCAGAATCGGCGAATCAAGGTGGGCAAAGCCGATCGCCACACCCAGGGTGCGGTCAGCGAACTGATCGATGTAGCTGAAGCTGACGCGGTTGCCGGTGGCTTTTTCGTTGGCGATCTTGCCCAGCGAATTGCGCTCGCCGCGCACGTTCATGGCCACGGTACGCTTGCCGAACGACAGCGGACGCACGGTCTGCAGGTCGATCGTGCCCGACAGGCCCTGACCTACCATGCCAGCGTCAGGGGTCTTGTAAATGGTAACGCCACTCAGCAGTTCCGAAGGGTACTGGTCGAATTCCACGCTGCGGTTGTCGCCGGTGCTCACTTGCTCACGGCCGTTCAACAGGGTGGTCGCGAAATCCGGAGACAGACCGCGGACGCTGATAACCTGGGCACGGCCGGCAACGCGTTGGGCGGCCAGGCCTGGCAGGCGGGAAATGGATTCGGCGATACTGACATCCGGCAGCTTGCCGATATCTTCTGCGGAAATGGCTTCAACGATCGAGCTCGAATCTTTTTTGACCGAGATCGCGTCTTCAATACCGCGACGGATACCGGACACGACCACCGATTGCACGACTGGCTCGGCATTGGCGCCAGTGGTCGCAGGTGCCGTTTGCGCGTAGGCGGAACTGCCCAGCACGGAAAGGAACACGGCGCAGCCAGCTGCAACCGGGTTCAGCTTGAAAGCGGCTTGGGTGCCCTTGCTCGCGAAAATATTCATTTGTCCCCTCATCTCATCAGTACTACACAATTCCCGGAAATCCAGCCTGGCAGCTACTACTCGGGATCCTTTTACGGAACGCTCTAAGACGCTCTGATGAAGATTTTGTACTAAAACTAGATGCACTGTCAACGAGAGTTGCGCAGCACTACTTGAATGTCGTGTTTTTGCCTATTTTTCTAGTTTCAACGGGCTAGCACGTTGTATTTCGGGTACATGCAACACGGGTTGCCCCTGTAGTACGACTACATTTCAGACATTTTTCACGGTTTTTGTGCGTTCGTGCCCTGTTATGGGGCAACTTTTACTGGCGTCCCGCGGAAACAGCCTGACAATTGACTACAAACCCGAACACCGCTTTTCCTTTGTACTATAACTAGCACCCCTTCACAGATGCAGACTAGTTGATTGATGCGATTTCCCCAGTGGTGTATGCTTTTCCACAATATAAAGGTAGTCAAACTACCGGGCCGATCAAGCGTAATGAACGGTTTTCACAACTACAAGCCAAGGAGACAAGCCCGCCATGAAGCGATCAATGATGACAGTGCTGCTTGCGGCAGCGAGCACGCTTGCAAGCGCCACCGCCGCGCAAGACAAACGCATCGAGCATCTGGAACCGCCCTTCTGGTGGGCCGGCATGCAACAGCAGAAGCTGCAGCTGATGGTGCACGGCAGCGCCATCAGCGGATTGGAACCGGCCATCGATTACCCGGGCGTGCGCATCGAAGCCGTGATCCGTGTGCCCAACAAGAATTACCTGTTCATTGATCTGCAGATCGACCCCTCGGCCCGGCCGGGCAATATCGACATCCACTTCGGCAAGTCGCTTCTATATAGCTACCCACTGCTGGCGCGTACCCCCGGCTCGGCCGAACGGCAGGGCTTCAGCAGCAAGGACGCCATTTACCAGATCATGCCCGACCGGTTTGCCAACGGCGATCCGGCCAACGACAGCGTGCCTGGCATGACCGAGCAAGCCAACCGCGCGCTGCCGGGCGGGCGCCACGGAGGCGACATTGCCGGCATCGTCCAGCATCTGGACTACATTGCGGCCATGGGCTTCACCCAGCTCTGGCCTACGCCGCTGGTCGAGAACAATATGCCGGCCTACTCGTATCACGGCTACGCCGCCACCGACCATTACCGGATCGACCCGCGCTACGGCAGCAATGACGATTTCCGCAAGCTCGCTGACGAAGCGCGCAAGCGCGGCATCGGCATCATCCAGGACGTGGTGTTGTCCCACATCGGTGCCAGCCATTGGTGGATGAAGGATCTGCCCACGCCCGACTGGGTCAACCACGCGGGCCAGTTCACGCCCACCAGGCACCATCGCGTTGCAGTGCAGGACCCATACGCCAGCAAGGAAGACAGCCGCAATTTCACGACCGGCTGGTTCAGCAAAGGCATGCCGGATCTGAACCAGACCAACCCGCTGGTTGCGAACTACCTCATACAGAACAACATCTGGTGGATCGAGTACGCGGGCCTGTCCGGCCTGCGCATTGACACCTACGGCTACTCCGACAGTGCCTTCCTCACCGAATACACGCGCCGCCTCATGGCCGAATACCCCAAGCTGAACATGGTGGGCGAGGAGTGGCACAAATCGCCCGCCGTGGTCTCGCACTGGCAAAAGGGCAAAGTCAATTTTGACGGCTACACCAGCTCTCTGCCCAGCCTGATGGATTTCCCTCTCGCCGAGGCCATGCGCGCAGCACTGGCCAGCAAAGAGAAGGACGCCGGCTTTACCGACGTGTACGAGACATTCTCCCAGGACTACCTCTACCCCAACCCTGGCAACCTGGTCCTGTTTGACGGTAACCACGACCTGTCGCGCATCTATAGCGTTGTCGGCGAAGACCTGGGTCTGTATAAAATTGCGATCGGCTGGCTGATGACGATGCCGCGCATCCCGCAGTTCTACAATGGCAGCGAGATCCTGATGCCCAGCGACACGGGCAGCCGCAACGACGCCAGCTACCGGCGCGACCTGCCCGGCGGCTGGGCCGGCGACAAAGTGGACCTGTTCAATGGCACTGGCCTGAACGCCCGCCAGCGCGAAGCGCAGGCATTCGTGCGCAAACTGGCCAACTGGCGCAAGGGCGCCAGCGTGATCCATCAGGGTAAAACCATGCATTTCGGCGCAGAAGACGGCACCTACGTCTACTTCCGCTACGACGACAAGCGCAAGGTCATGGTGGCCATGAACCGTGGACCAACCCAGGCCGTGCTGCCTGTCGCGCGCTTTGCAGAAGCGCTGGGCCAGGCACGCGCTGGTACGGACGTCATCACCGGTCAGCGCCTCGCCCTCGACACCAGCCTCGCCATCCCCTCGCACGCAATCCTGATTCTGGAGCTTGAATGAAGCGCACCGTTTTTGGTCTGGCAGCCGCCCTGGCCATCCTTCCCGCGCTGGCATCGCAGCGGCCCGGCGTGGACGCCTTCTTTGACGCGATGGCAATCAAGGCAGCGCCGGGCCAGCAGGCCCGCTTTGTCGCAGGCGACAACGTGGCGGGCTATTTCGAAGGATTTACCCACGCCAGCGCCAAAGGCGCAGGCTACGTGGTCCGTAATGAAACCCTGTTCAAGGGCTATCGGACTGGCGGCGCCGTCGAAAACATGCGCGCGGATGCCATCGAACAGGTGCTTCCATATGGCCACCGCGCCACCTATGCGAACGGCGCCACCGAGGAAATGGCGCTGCTGTCGAAAAAACACGCGATCGCCATTCGCGTGACCGGCACGGCTGGGTCGAAGTTGTTCGTCAAGCCCCTGCTACCGGCACAAGGGCATCTGACACGCGACGCAGACAGCGTCGTCTTCGCACCTGCCAGCGGTGGCAGCTGGTACACGGCCGTGGCGGCAGACAGGCCAGTGGACATCGACAATAGCGGCGAAGTACGTACCCGCGCCGCCGCCCGCGCACTCAACGTCATCATCGCCTTTGGCAGCACGGCAGATCAAGCGCGCCAGCGCGCACGGACATTGGCCGCAGGCGACGCCATCGGCGACGAGCGCCTTGCCCGCCACAGCGCGCTCACGCGCAGCAGCCTCACTACCAGCGACGCCGACTACAACCGTGCCCTCAATTGGGCAAAGGCTGGCAGCCAGCTGTTCGTCGTGGAAGAATTCGGCACCGGCATCTGGGCCGGCCTGCCCTGGTTCCGCGACAACTGGGGCCGAGACACCTTCATTGCCCTGCCCGGCACGCTGCTGGTCTCCGGCCAGTTCGATGACGCCAAGGCCGTGCTGTCGAATTTTGCCCGCTTTCAGAATCTGCGCGAGCCGCGCGACAAAGAGTACGGCCGCATTCCAAACCGCGTGGCCGCAGGCGACAGCATCATCTTCAATACCGTCGACGGCACGCCGTGGATGCTGCGCGAGGCGGTGGAGTATATCCAGTACAGCGGCGACACTGCTTTCGCTGCCCAGATGTACCGCCTGGCGGTGCCCTACTTCGAAGGCGCGATCGCCAACTACATGGACCAGGATGGTTTGCTGGTCCACGATTCGGCCGACACCTGGATGGATGCCCGCATCGAAAACAAGCAACCCTGGTCCGCACGCGGGCCACGCGCAGTGGAAATCCAGGCGCTGTGGTACACGGCATTGCAGAGCGGCGCCTATCTCGCCACCCAGGCAGGCGACCATGCACGCGCTGCGCAATGGAGCGCGCTTGCCAGGCGCACCCAGGCAAGCTTTCTCAAACTGTACTGGGATGGCAGAACCATGGCAGACCGCCTGCGCGAGGACGGCAGCCGCGATACCAAGGTTCGGCCCAATCAGCTAATGCTGGTATCGATCCCTTTCGACGACTTTGTGGCGCCATCGGTGCAAGCGCAGGTAACGCGCAATGCGGTGTCGGAACTGCTCTACCCGTATGGCATTGCCTCGTTGAGCCAGAACGATCCCTACTTCCATCCGCGCCACGAGAATCCCGCCTTCCATCACAAGGATGCGGCTTACCACCAGGGTACGATCTGGGGCTGGAACGCGGGCTTCACCGTCACCGCGCTGAATCGCTTCGGCTACCAGGACCTGTCCTGGGCGCTGACGCAGAACCTGGGCCGCCAGATTCTGGGCCTGGACACGCTTGGCAACATGAGCGAGCTGCTGGACGCTCTGCCCCACGAAAACGGCCAACTCAAACCGTCCGGCACCTACGCGCAATCATGGAGCGTAGCCGAATATGCGCGCAACGGGTACCAGGATTTTGTCGGCTTTCGCCCTCAGCTGATGGCCAACACGCTCGCCTTTGCACCGGCGATTCCAGCCGCATGGTCGCACTTCGATGCCGTTCTGCCGTTTGGGGCCGGCGAAAAAATTGACGTGCAGTTCAAGCGCCAGGGTAGCAGCCAGCGCTGGCGGCTGCGCATCAAGGGAAACGCAGAACGCAAGGTAGCGTTCACCTTTATCAACCCCGACAAGAGCCGCTCGCACACCGAGTTCACACTGGCACCCGGGCGTGATGCGGTACTGACCCTTGCCAACGGCAAGGCCAGCCTCGGTGCCAGGCGGCTCATGGTCGCACCGGCACTGCCGTCGTTTGCCGCCACGATCGGGGCGCTGCATTTCCAGACCCCGAAAACCTACCGCGCCGAAGATTTCCCCATGCTGCAGTCGAAGGATGTCCTGAAGGGCATCGTGGAAAGGAACGAGTACCGCTGATGAAAAAGCTTTTGTGGGCCGCAATCGCGGCCATGCTGCCACACGGCGTCATGGCCGCCGAGCCAGCGCTGTATCTGCGCGGGGGTTTCAATGGCTGGGGCATCGACAATGCCCTGGTCGACAAGGGCAATGGCATCTACGAAACGCGCTTGCAGCTGGCCCCTGGCAACCACCCGTTCAAAGTGGGCAGCAAAGACTGGGCCACAGAATGGGTCCTCCACCCCGACCACAGCGTCAGCGTGGCGCCAGATACCGGCTATCCAATGGCAAAAAAGCCCGGTCCGGAGGACTATCTGTTTGTCAAAAAAAGTGCCGACTACACGTTTCAGCTCGATCTGTCAGCACCAGCCGCGCCCGTGCTGCGCGTGATGCGGATCGAAACCGCACCCCTCGCGCAACGTAATCCGCACCAGGGAAACCGGCACATCGACGAACGCAGCTTTCCCACCTATGACGGCAAGCGCGAGACTGCGCGCTTTTCCTCGCCCGCACCGCGCGCAGCGCTGCGCAGTTACGTGCACTCGACCACAGCCCAGTTGCGCGATCCTGGGCCCCAATATGTGCGCTACAGCGAATCCGCCGGCGTGCCGGTCGTACGCAGCGGGAGCCTGGCTTTCGATGCCTTGTTTGCTCTCGCCGGCGCGGAAATGAAGAAGAATGCCGTCCGGCGCATCAGCGATGGCAATTACAACGCCGGCGCCCCGGTCGATTGCGATTGTTTCGAAACGGGAGAGAAATGGCATTACGTCTGGACGCGCGACTTGTCGTACGCGGCTGACCTGGGTCTGGCCATGCTCGATCCCAAGCGCGTACGCAACTCTCTCGAATTCAAGCTGTCGGCATTCCGCTCCGGCGTCAGCAAAGCCGCGGCAGTTCCCGGCCGCGCCGATGGCCTGCAGATCATCCAGGATACCGGCAGCGGCGGCAGCTGGCCCGTCAGCACCGACCGCATCACCTGGGCCTTCGGCGCGGAAAAGGTTCTTGGCATGCTGACCGGCGCCGAGCGCCGCGACTTTGCCGCGCGGGCGCTGGCCGCCTTGTCGAACACGATCGAGATCGACCGCGTGGCGGCCTTCGACGCCGTGTCAGGACTCTACACAGGCGAGCAATCCTTCCTGGACTGGCGTGACCAGAGCTACGCCGCGTGGATCGTCAACGATCTGGCCTCGATGGCCAGCGCCAAGGCGCTGTCAACCAATGTCGGACACTACAAGGCATTGTCGCTGGCAGCGGCGCTTGCACGCGAACATGGCGACCAGACGTTGGGCGCGAAGTACGACAGCTGGGCCGGCAGCCTGAAAACAGCCATCAACCAGAAATTGTGGCTTGCCGACGCCGGCATGTACAGCAGCTTGAGCGCGGCGCACTTCGACGGCGCGCCAATGTACAAATTCGATTGGCTTGGCCAGGCGCTTGCCATCGTGACCGGGGTGGCCGATGCCGATCACGCACGCAGCATACTGGCGCACTATCCGCACGGCCCCATGGGCGCACCGGTGATCTATCCTCAGCAGCAGGACCTGCCCGTGTATCACAACCGCGCCATGTGGCCATTTGTAACCGCGTATGGCCTGAAGGCGGCGGTAATCGGGCGCAACGTCAGCGTGGCCGACGCAGCCTACGCAACCCTCATTCGCGGCGCCGCGCTCAACCTGTCGAACATGGAGAATCTGGAGTGGTTGTCGGGCCAATCGCTGCTGCTGGACGAAAACCATCCTGCGCTGATTGGCCCGGTCATCAACTCACGGCGCCAGCTATGGTCAGTGGGCGCGTATCTGGGCATGGTGATCGAAAACATCTTCGGCATCGGTGCGAATGCCGACGGCATTCGCATACAGCCCTTCATTACCGCCAAACTGCAGCGCGAGCATTTTGGTCACGCGCGCACCATCACCCTGCGTGGCCTGCACCTGCAAGACAAACATGTGAATGTACGAATTCATCTGCCGGCACCCAGCAAACAAGACGGCTACTTCGCGCCATCCTCGATTCGTGTCAATGGCAAGGCGGTGCAATCGAGCGTGCGCTGGGCTCAGCTCCCCGACACGAGCGTCATCGACATTGTGCTGGGACCGTTGCAGGCAGGCGTGCAGGAAATGCAGCGCGTCAGCGCCGATCCGTATGTCGAATCGGCAGCAGTGTTTGCACCCCGCGAGAGCGCCATCGCGTCATTGACGCGCGTGGCAGGTGGCAAGGTGGAATTGGCAATCCGACCGGCCAAAGAGTCCGAAAACACCGTCTACAACATCTACCGGGACGGCAAGCTGGCTGCATCCAGGATCGCCGCAAGCACTTGGGTGGACGTGGAAGCCGGACCCGCGTCGTGCTACGCGGTTGAAGCGCAGTTCCTCAGTTCGGGCAACCGCAGCCATCACAGCGTGCCTGCCTGCGTGGCGCCTGGGCTTGACGTCAGCGCGCCGTCCGCCCAGTGGGGCGCGCCTGGCGACGTGTTCCGCGTCGACGCGATCGATGTCACTGCCGCCGGCCATTACCAGGCCCAGGTCCGCTACCGCAATGGGGCCAACCAGATCAATCTTGGCATCAGCGGTGGCGTCAAGTGGATGGCGCTGCAAGACGCGTCTGGCCACACCGTGGCACAGGGCGTGGTGCAGCTGCCGCATACGCGCGTTGAACAAGGCAAGCCAATCGAAGCCTACTCGACGCCGCTGGCAGCGCAACTTGCACCAGGGCGCTACCGGCTGCTGCTATCGGACTTTTATAACATGAGTTATCTGGAAGCCAATCGCAGCTTCAGTGCCGCCGGTGGCGCCGACGGCCCGGTCAACCGCGTCGATATCGAAGGTGTCCGTCTGCTGCCAACGACAGCACCATGAGCGGCGCTGGCGTCGTAGAATGCCCCACCTGACACGAAAGGAAACCACGCATGCGAACGATCCCGCCCGCCTTGTACGTACTGGCGCTGCTGGCCACATTGCCCGCCCACGCCACCACCGTGCGCATTCATTACGACGCCGGCAAGGACACCATCGCACTGCGGGGCGACAAGGGTCCCATGAGCTGGTCGAAAAGCGCGCCGCTGCAGCGCGCTGGAAACGGCATCTGGACCTACAGCTGGCCCGACGGCATGGGGGCGGTCACGGTTAAACCGATACTGGGTCCGCACACGGTGTCGTCCGGCGGCGTGTATCGGATTCCTGCCGGGGCCACGCTCGACATCTACCCGTTTTTTGGCCCGCCTCTTGGCACCGTCAAACTGATCCCTGACTTTGCCTCGCCCCAGCTGGGCAACAAGCGCCAGTTGCGGGTGTATCTGCCGCCCAGCTACAGCGAAAACACGGCCAAGCGCTATCCCGTGCTGTACATGCATGACGGTCAAAACCTGTTTGATGCAAAGACCGCTGCCTACGGCGTGGAGTGGGGCATCGACGAAACCGTCAATCACCAGATTGCCACTGGTGCCATGGATGAAGTGATTGTGGTCGGCATCGACAACACGCCCGACCGAATCCCTGAGTACACACCCTGCTGCGACCCAAAATATGGCGGCGGCAAACTGGATGCCTACCAGGCCTTCATCACGGACACGGTCAAGCCGTATATCGACAAGACCCTGCGCACCCTGCCCGGCCGCGAGAATACCGCCATCATGGGTTCGTCGCTGGGCGGTATCGCGTCGGTGGTGATTGCGCAGCGCCGCGCCGACCTGTTTTCCAAGGCCGGCGGGGTTTCCAGTTCGTTCTGGTGGAACGACAGGCAGATGGTGAACGCGCCCGCACCGAAGGTCGCCGTCAAGTTCTACCTTGACGCCGGCGGCGACAATGATGGATTGGACGACACCCTGCTGATGCATGACACCATGCTCAAGCAGGGCTACACCAAGGACGAAGATGTGCTGTTGTACATCGACGACGCCGGCGGCCACAACGAAAAATCATGGGCCGCCCGCGTCGCTCGTCCGCTGACCTGGTTTTTCCCGTGGGGGAGCACCAGGCAGTAGTCGCGCTTAAAACTCTTCGAAATCGTCGTCACCTGCCGTTACCGGCTTGCCGGCGCTCTTGCTGCTCACCAGGCGTGGCGCTGCCTTCACAGGCCGCAGCGGCGCCCGTTTGTGCGTGCTCGCCCTTGGCGCTGGCGCTGCCACCACATGGCTCTCGTTGATCTTGAAGACACTGACCGCCTGCGCCAGACTGATTGCCTGCTGCTGCATTGCCTCGGCCGCTGCCGCCGCCTGTTCAACCAGCGCCGCATTCTGCTGCGTCACGGCGTCCATCTGGACTACGGCTTCGTTAATCTGCGCAATGCCCTCATTCTGCTCACCGCTGGCAACGGCAATTTCAGCAATGATGGCGGTAACCCGTTTCACGCTGCTGACCACTTCATCCATGGTGGTGCCGGCCTGACCCACCAGACGACTGCCGGTTTCCACCTTGTCGACCGAGTCGCCAATAAGCTCCTTGATTTCCTTGGCCGCTGCGGCAGAGCGCTGCGCCAGGTTGCGCACTTCGGACGCCACCACCGCAAAGCCGCGCCCCTGCTCGCCCGCGCGCGCCGCTTCGACAGCGGCATTGAGTGCCAGGATATTGGTCTGGAAGGCGATACCGTCAATGACCCCGATGATGTCGACGATCTTGCGCGACGATTCATTGATCGAGCCCATGGTATGAATTACCTGCGCCACTGCGTCGCCCCCACGCACCGCCACACCGGAGGCGTCGCCCGCCAGTTCGCTGGCCTGGTTGGCACTGTCGCCATTGCGCTTGACGGTGACGGTCAGCTCTTCCATCGAAGCGGCCGTCTCTTCGAGTGAGCTGGCCTGCTCTTCGGTGCGGGCTGACAGATCGTTGTTGCCTTGCGCGATTTCGGCCGATGCCAGCGCGATCGCATCAGTCCCGGCGCGCACCTTGCCCACCACATCGGCCAGGTTGTCGTGCATCTCCTTGAGCGATTTAAGGAGCACGCCAATTTCGTCCGTACCGCTGACGTTGATTTCAGTCGACAAATCGCCGCTGGCCACCACGCGCGCAATATCGACCGCCTCATTCAGCGGTTGCGTGATGCTGCGCACCAGCCACACCATGATCAGCGCGCCTACCACTACCGTGACAAGCAAAATGCCAAACAGCTGATAGGTGGTTTTGCTCTCGTTCGCAACCCGTTCCTGATTCATGCGTACGGTCAGCGCTTGCGATTGTTTGCTGATGTACTCCACAATGCTGTCGATTTTTTTGGTCGGTTCGCGGTCCATGCCTTTGACCAGGCCATCGACGACTTTGGCGCTGTCGGCATTGGCGCTTTCGTATTTTTCCAGCGCGCCCAGATAGCTCTTGCCCAGGTCTTCGTGGGCCTTGACTGCCTCGTCGACCAGCGGCGTGGTCAGACTGAGCTTACCGAGGATGACATTGACTTTTTTCAGCTCCGCGCTGGTGGCCTCGCCGCTTTTCTTGAACTGGGCTGTGTATTTTTCCAGCTGGGCCGGGTCACCGCCGCGCAGCAGAATGTTCTTCCACTCTTGAACCTGGATTTTGAATTCGACCTGCGCACTACGTGCTGTATCAACGGCCTCCATCAGCATCGCTGACTGACGCATTGCCGCCTCGCTGGCGACATTCGTACTCACCAGAGAGCGCCAGCCTCCAACGCCTACGATCAACAGGGATACCAAGAAAAACAGGCCCAATACCGCCAGGCGCACCGCAATTTTCAAATTAGATAGTGACATTTTCATTACTCCCGAGCATGAAAAGCGGCATCATTAATTATCAAAAGGAAACCTAATTCATCATGTACCAATGGGATATAAAAGCCAAGAACTACATGTAAATATTACTCAGAATGTGGCGCGCAGGTCCATTCCGTACAGCCGGGTACCGCTGTCCTCGGGCGTCATTTGAATCATCTTCTCGAAGCGCATGCCGATTTTCTCCAGCAGACCATTGGAAGCGGCGTTTTCCGGCGAGGTGATCGCGACCAGGCGCTGCATGCCGAGAACAGCGCGGGCGTGATCGCGCACGGCGACTGCGGCCTCATAACCGTAGCCCTGCCCAAAGTAAGGCGGCAAAAAGGCATAGCCCAGGTCCACGTCGTCGAGCGCATCGCGCTTGATCAATCCCGACATGCCGATGGCCACACCACTGGCCTTCAGTTCAACCAGATACAGCGAATGGCCGCGTGCCGCCTGCATCGCCACCGGGCCGCTGGCAATGCCGGCGCGCGCGTCCGCCAGGTTGCGCACGCCCTTGTCGCCGATATTGGTCAGAAAAGGCGCGCTGTTGACCAGGTTGAAGTAGAACGGCGCATCCTTTTCTTCGATGGTACGCAGCAGCAGACGCTCGGTCTCGAGGATCAACATCGCTTAGCGCTCCAATCGGAATGCCGTGGCAGCGGGACGACCGGGCAAGTGCAAGGTCGCACGCGAGCGCGGCGACTCGCTCACCACCTGGCCGCGGCGGATCACCATACGGCGGGCCGCGCGCAGCCGGATCGCCTCCACCGTACTGCCAGCGTCCAGCAGCACCAGATCGGCGTGGCAGCCTGGCGCAATGCCGTAGTCTTCAAGCCCAAGGATGCGGGCCGGCGTTTCCGTCACCGCCAGGAAGCACTGGTGCATGGCTTCCTGTCCCGTCATCTGCGCTACGTGCAGCCCCATATGCGCGACCTCCAGCATGTCGCCCGAGCCAAGACCGTACCACGGGTCCATCACGCAGTCGTGGCCAAACGCCACGTCGACGCCGGCGGCAAGCAGCTCCGGCACCCGTGTCATGCCGCGCCGTTTTGGATAGCTGTCGTGCCGGCCCTGCAGCGTGATGTTGATGAGCGGGTTGGCAATGGCGGCCACGCCCGATTCAGCGATCAGCGGCAGCAGCTTGCTGACGTAGTAGTTATCCATCGAATGCATGGAGGTCAGGTGCGAGCCGGCCACCCTGCCCTGCAGGCCAAGGCGCTGCGTCTCGAAGGCGAGCGTTTCGATATGACGCGACATCGGGTCATCCGATTCGTCACAATGCATATCTACCCGCAGGCCGCGTTCTGC
Organism: Massilia sp. CF038; assembly: GCF_900129765.1. GTDB lineage: Bacteria > Pseudomonadota > Gammaproteobacteria > Burkholderiales > Burkholderiaceae_D > Telluria_A. Next base: position 389,825 of record NZ_FQWU01000001.1, on the reverse strand, counting down.
CGCAAACTCGCACAGCAGGCGCACCGAGGCGGCGCCTTCGGCCATGGTCCGCTCAAAATGGGGGATGCCGCCGACCACATCGACACCCATGCCAATGGCGCGCTTCAGATTGGCCAGCGCGGTGGGACTACGCAAGATGCCGTCCTGCGGAAACGCCACCAGCTGCAAATCGAGATACGGCGCCACCCGGCGCCGCACTTCAAGCAGCGCCTCGACTGCCAGCAAACGGTCGTCGCAAATATCCACGTGCGAGCGGATCGCCAGCAAGCCGCGCGCCACTGCCCAGTCGCAGTACTGCATGGCGCGTTCAATCAGCGCGTCCTGGGTCAGTTCGGGCTTCAATTCGCCCCACAGGCTAATCCCCTCGAGCAGGGTGCCGCTGCGGTTCACGCGCGGCAGACCGTAGCTCAAGGTGGCGTCCATATGGAAGTGGGCATCGACAAACGGGGGCGTCACCAGATCGCCCTCGGCATCGATCTCGCGCGCGGCGTTGACGGCAAGCCGTTCGCCGACGGCCGCGATGCGCCCCTGGTCGATGGCGATGTCAATCTGGCGCCGGCCATCCGGCAAGCTGGCATTGCGAACCACGAGATCCATGAGTGCTCCTGTAGCGGGGACGCTACGATTGTAGTGGCTAGCGGGCACCAGCGTCCAAGCAAATTATCTAACGAAATCATGCATGCTGCATTGCAAGATATTTTCTCGGAAACTTGCACGAAAACGCTGTTCAATGCCGCAATTCATGGATAAACTAAGCCATATTGCAGCGCGTCATAGACACTTTTCAAGGAGCCCCGATGAGTACGTTTCCAGAACAGTTTTCCGCAGCCGGCAAGTCGCAAGTCGAAGCACAACTGGCGTTCTTCCAGAATGTCACGGCCAAAGCCGTAGAAGGTGCCGAAAAAATCATCAATCTGAATCTGACGACCACCCGCGCCTCGTTCGAAAAATCCAGTGCAGCAATGCAGCAGCTGTTCACGGTTAAAGATCCGCGCGACCTGTTCTCTCTCACCACGCAAAGCCAGGCAAACTTTGACACCTTGCTCGCTTACGGCCGTGAATTGTTCTCGATTGCCAGCGGCACCCAACTGGCCCTGCTCCAGCGCAACGATGTCCCGGTGCAGGAAAACACCGTGGTTCCCAGCGCGCCAGCCGAGCCTTTCCCGGTAGCAGCCAAAGTCAAACCAATTGCCCTCGCCGCCGCTGAAGTCGTGGAGTCCACACCGCCGGAACCGGTGGCCGCCGACGTGGCCGAACTCGAGGTCGAACTGGGTGGCGAACAGGCCGACCTGCTGGTCATCAAGCCAAAACGAAAAAAGTAAACACGCACCGCTGCCCTGCAGCGCTGCGCCAAAAGTAGTAAATTAGCGGGCTACGGCCCGTTAATCGTTTTCGGGCCCTTCACGCAGGGACGGGAATGAGTTTATCGCGGCTGGTTGGGAATTTTGTGCGTCGCCACTGGCCCTCGTATATCGCTTCCGGCGTCATGCTGTTTGGCGTGGCCGCCTTCACGGTCCTCATTCCCCGCAAAATCGGCGCCATGATCGACGCGCTGGCCGCGCACAGCCTGGGGCGCGAGCAGTTGCTCATCGATCTGGCCCAGCTGCTGGGCATGGGCATTGCCATCTACTTTTTGCGCGTGGGCTGGCGTCTGCGCCTGTTCGCTGCCGCCTACCAGCTTGGAGTCGAACTGCGCACCCGCTTTTACGCGCGCCTGTCGGCCCAGGGCCCGGCCTTCTATCAAAAACAGCGCACGGGCGACCTGATGGCGCTGGCCACCAATGACATCGACGCCATCGAAATGGCCGCCGGCGAAGCCATGCTGGCCGGCTTCGACGGCACGCTCACACTGGTCATGGTACTGGGGATCATGATGCTGGGCGTGGACTGGCGCCTTGCCTGCGTCGCCCTGCTTCCGTTCCCGCTGATGGCGCTCGCGTTCTGGCACATATCGCGCCACATTCACGTGGCCGCGACCGATTCGCTCAAACGCTTCTCCGACCTGAACGACCATGTGCAGGAAGCCCTCACTGGCGTGCGCACCCTGCGCGCGCTGGGCCTGGAACAGCAAAGCGCGACCCGCTTTGGCGAACTGGCCTCGCACGCTGCCGCCGCCAGCCTCAAGGCACAACAATGGGAGGCCGCGTATGAACCCGCCGTCGGCTGGACCCTGACCGCAGCGAGCGTACTGACGCTGGGCGTGGGCGGCTACCTGGTGTGGCAGAACCAATTGACCATTGGCGCCCTGACCAGCTTTACCATGTATCTTGGCCAGTTGATCTGGCCCATGTTCGCCGCTGGCTGGGTCCTGTCGCTGATCGAACGGGGCAAGGCGGCACTGGCGCGCTTGCAACCGCTGCTGGACACCCCGCTCTCGGTCGACGACCACGGCACGGTGGCCGATGCGCCGATGGGCGCGCTGGTGCTCGACAAGATCAGCTACGCCTATCCGGGCCAGAGCACACCTGCGCTGGCCGACATTTCTCTCGTGCTGCAGCCAGGCCGCACGCTCGGACTGGTCGGCCCCACGGGCGCGGGCAAGTCCACTTTGCTGCGGGTGCTGCTGCGCCAGATCACGCCGCAACAGGGCAAGCTGGCCTGGGGCGCGCACGCCCTTTCCGACTACACGCTGGCGACCTTGCGCAAGGCGATCAGCTGGGTGCCGCAGGAGTCGTTCCTGTTCTCCAGCACCATCGCTGAAAACATCGCCCTGGCCAGAGCCGATGCCACGCGCGCGCAGATCGAACATGCGGCCGACATGGCCGCCATCCACGACGACATTCTGCGTTTCCCGCAACAGTACGACACGCCAGTCGGTGAACGGGGCATTACCCTGTCGGGCGGGCAGCGCCAGCGTGTGGCCATTGCGCGTTCGCTACTGGCCGAAAGCCGCCTGCTGCTGCTTGACGACGCGCTGTCGGCAGTTGACACCGGCACCGAAACGCGCATCCTCGAACACCTGGCCGAGCTGCGTGCCGCGCGCAAGGAACACAGCGTCATCATTGCCAGCCACCGCCTGTCGGCCGTGGTCGACGCCGATCTGATTGTGGTGCTGCGCGACGGCCGCATCGCCGAATCGGGCACCCACGAGTCGCTCCTCGAACGCGACGGCTGGTACGCCAGCCAGTGGCGCTACCAGCAACTGGAGGCCAGCCTCGATGCAACCTGATACCACACCCAAAGCCATGCGCGCACAAGCGGCGCAAGCCATGCAACTGCTGCGCCGCGCCGCCCAGCCGGACAAGCGTCACCTGGGCTGGGCCACCTTCTGGCTGATCCTGGCGGCAGCGCTGGAAGTACTGGGCCCGATCATGGGCAAGGCCCTGATTGACGACCACCTGCTGCCACGCCATCTGGACTGGCCACGCATGATCGGCCTGCTCGCTGCCATGCTGGTCACGGGCTGGATCGCTTCCGGCCTGCGTTACTTGCAGCTGGTGCGTCTGTCCGGCCTGGCCATGCGCTCGGTGCAGCGCTTGCGGGAATGGGTGTTCGGCCACGTGATGCGCCTGCCCATGGCGTTCTTCGACAAGGCCGTCACCGGCCAGTTGATCAGCCGCGTGACCAACGATACCGAAGCCGTCAAGACCTTGTATATCCAGGTCCTGTTTGCCATTCTCGACAGCCTGATCGTGCTGGTCGGGACCATGATCGCCATGGCATGGCTGGACTGGCGCCTGATGCTGATCGTGCTGGCACTGGTGCCGGCGGTGGTGGCGATTGTGTTCCTGTACCAGCGCCTGTCCGCGCCGGCAGTCACCCGTGCGCGCGCGATGCGCAGCGAGATCAATGGCCAGATGGCCGAATCGATTGGCGGCATGCCCGTGCTCCAGGCCAGCAATGCCGAGCAGCGCTTTGCGGACCGGTTTGCCGCCACCAACCATTCGCATTACAAGGCGCGCCTGGCCGAGCTGCGCGCCAACGCCTTTTTGCTGCGCCCCGCGCTCGACTTCCTGAATGTGGTGTTGCTGGCAGTGGTCATCTACAGCTTTGGCCAGCGCACCTTGTCTGCGGTGGAAGTGGGGGTGCTGTACGCCTTCATCAATTACATCGCGCGCGTGGTCGAGCCGCTGATCCAGATCACCATGCAGTTCAGCGGCCTGCAACAGGCGGTCGTGGCATCGGCGCGCGTGGCCGCCCTGCTGGACGAGGCGGGGGCGCCAGAGCACGACGCTGACAAGCTGGCGAGCAGCCAAGCTGCCGACCCGCATGCGCCGGCCGTGCGTATTCGGAATCTGACCTTCGGCTACGCGCCTGGCCAGGACGTTTTGCACGACCTGAATCTGGACATTGCCCAGGGCGCCTTCATCGGCATCGTCGGGCACACGGGCAGCGGCAAATCGACCTTGCTGTCGCTACTGCTGCGCTACTACCCGTCCGCCCCTGGGGCCATCGAGATCGGCGGCGAAGCACTGGCCGCGATCGACAACGCCCACTTCCGCGCCGCAGTCGGCCTGGTCCCGCAAGACCCGTTCCTGCTGGCGGCATCAGCGCGCGAAAACATCGACATGGGGCGCGGCCTGCCCCAGGCAGCGCTGGAAGCTGCCGCGCGCGCGGCGCACGCGCACGACTTCATCATGGCGCTGGAGGACGGCTACGACACCCCGCTGGGTGAAAGCGGCTCACGCCTGTCCACCGGCCAGAAGCAGCTGATCGCCATTGCCCGCGCCCTGGCTGGCGAACCGCGCATCCTGCTGCTGGACGAAGCAACGTCGCACATCGACAGCGCGACCGAACAGATCGTCCAGGTCGCACTGAACGAGCTGCGCGGACGCGTGACCATCATCGCCATCGCGCATCGCCTGTCGACCATTCGCGATGCCGACCGCATCGTGGTGCTCAATCACGGCCGCATCGCCGAGACCGGCGGCCACGACGCGCTGATGCAGATCGAGGGCGGCCTGTATCAGCGCCTGTATCTGCTGCAGCAGCTGGCCGTTTAAAATGGGCGCCGGTTCCACATATAACCGGTGCCCAGTGCGAGCGCGCCGGCGCACAGCCACACGGCAACCGACTGCCAGTTGGCCACGCCCAGGAAGCCAACTGCATCGAGCAGTGCGACTTTGCCGCCGTTAAGCGAGACGTAAAACCAGAACAGGAACAAGCCAAGGAACAGGCGCGCGCTGCGGCTGCAACGGCCAAATCCGCTGGCCAGTGCGGCCAGGCTGAACACACCGGCCACCAGCGCCAGCGCGCGCATCGGTTCCGACGCGGCGTAGCGCGCCGCTGCCACGGCCGTGAACATCAGGCCAAGCAGCACTGTCGCCGCATACTGGCGCAGGAAACGCGTCACGGCGCCCCCATGCACCGCTGCGGCCATTGCCTCGGCGTCGGCGCCAAAATCGCGCGTACTCAGATCGCTCACCAGCACACCCCAGAACACCACGGCGGCCAGGGTCACGGGTGCCAGCGCGGCATGCGGTACCACCATGGCCGCCAGCGCGCTCGCTGCCAGCGCCAGTACCGCAAACGGCGCCGCCGCCAGTGTCAGCGCCACATCACCGAACGTTTGGCCAGACACCCCGCCGATACGGGCGGCCAGAGCAAACAGTGGCGAGACGGCGCGCGACAGGGGTTTGAACAGGGTGTTGATCACCGCCAGCGGCGAGCGCCGCTTTCCGGCTCGCGCCACCTTCACCTTGTCGGGCGAGAAGCGGTGGAACAGGCCGAACGCCATCACAAGTGGCAGCACACCCACCACGCAGCTGGCAGCACGCAGCAACACCAGATTGGCGGTCCACAAGTGGTCCGCCATGCGGATCGGCGTGAGGGCCGCGTTGAACTCGCCGTCGCCGAGCGACACGTTGGCATGACCCACGGCAGCCGTTACCGCCAGCATGGATGCGCCCAGGCCGTTAAAATCGAACAGTTCGACCAAGGGCACCAGGCCGTTTTCCGCGTGCGCACCGACCACGCCCAACTGCGCCGCCCACAGTAAGAAGAACAGCACATCGCCACCCTTGCCCATCAGCGGGCTCCAGCTGTCGAACAGGAGCGCGGTACTGACCGTAAACAGCACCAGCGGCAGCAGGATCAGGATGTAGTTGGTCAGGTAAATCATGGGTTGAATCGGACCGTCGCCCCGTACCGCATGCAGCACCATGATGGTCAGCATGAAAGCGAACACCATCGCGCCAAGGTAAGCGGCGCCGCCCAGCCAGCGCCCGACCAGGAACTGTACATTGCCCACTGGCGTGGCGCCAATCACACCACCGGCACCGCTGCGAATGTCTTCCGACATGCGGCCGCGCACCAGATAGAAGCCGCCCAGTCCAAACAGCAGGCATCCCAGCGACGCGCTGCCAATGGCAAGGGCCGTGCTGGTGTAGAGCACGCGGGTATGCTTGACCACGATCAGCGCCGAGCCGCCAGCTGGATCGGCAATCATCATCCACGAGATGGCCACCACGGCCAGCAGCGCGACAAAGGTCGAGGTACGGCGCATGCGCAGCCGCACCTCGCCCAGTGCCAGCGTCTTGAGAATATTGAAGTTCACGCCGCCTCCCGCACCGCATAGCGCTGCGCCATGAGCGCTTCTTCCAGGCTTGGTTCAACCAGCTGCGCGCCTGGCAGCGGCGACTCCGGGTGGGTAATGCGCAAGGCCATGCGCTCGCCCTGGCGCTGCGAATGGAGCACGTGCACCTGAGCGCGTACGGTATCGAAGTGGCCGGCGTCGATATTGGCCGACCAGACGGTGCCGCGTGCCTTGTGCAAAATGGCTTCGGGCGTATCGCAGCCAATCAGTTTGCCTGACTTCATGATCGCCAGTTGGCCGGCGATGCTCTCGACGTCCGACACGATATGGGTCGACATGATGACCAGCTTGCGAAATCCCAGTTCGCCAAGCAGGTTGCGAAATCGCAGCCGCTCTTCGGGATCGAGACCGGCGGTGGGTTCATCGACAATCAGGATGTCCGGGTCGTTCAACAGCGCCTGCGCAATGCCAAGCCGGCGCCGCATCCCGCCCGAGAACGAGGCGGCCGGCCGTTTGGCATGCTCGTGCAGGTTGACCAGTTCGAGCAGATGGCGGATGCGCGCCGGATCGCGCACACCCTTGAGGGCAGCGAAGTACTGCATGAATTCAAGTGCGGACAAATTCGGATAGACGCCAAAGTCCTGCGGCAGAAAGCCCAGCCGCCCGCGAATGTCGTTCGGCTTGCGCGCGATGTCGACGCCGTCGAACAAAATCTGCCCGCTGCTGGGCCGCGTGAGCGTAGCGATCATCTGCATCAGGGTGGTTTTACCAGCGCCATTGTGGCCAATCAAACCAACAACGCCCCGCTCCAGCGTTAGCGAAACATCATCGACGGCACGGAAGTCCTTGCCGAACGTTTTCACTACATTGCGAATCTCGAGCATGTCAGTTCCTGTTCCTGGTCTGTCTGGATGATTGCAATGTAAACAAGCCGGCGCAACGACGATGGGGAAATGAGACAGGACGCCAAAAACGGGGGACGAAACGCAAATTGGGCGGCGTGGCGCTGGTCCAACGTTTCCATAACTTTAGGGCATGAATTTAGTGCAACATCGGCTGCAAATGTGCAATTAGCGAGGAAATTTGAATCGGAAAGGGTCTTTCCGGTCTGCAACAAGAATATAATTGATTTCGGAATCCCCAACGGGAGCATCGGTTTTTTCAGATTAAGGAACGTGATGTCGGCAGGTTTTCGGGACGCTTCACGCACCCGCAAGGGGCGCGTATTGCTGGCATCGCTATGCCTGTTGTCTTCGCTTGCCCTCGCGCAGCCCGCCCCCCTGTCCACCCGGCTGGAAGATATCCGCGAACTGGGCCGATTTGTGCCGCCCAAGGCACTGACGGCACTGGCCGAGATTGAAGCGGAAGCGCGCGCCAGTAGCGCACGCGAACGCGCGGAATTTCTCGAATTGCTCAGTCACGCCTACCGCGGTGTGGGCGACAATCCGCGTTCACTGGCCCTGGCCGAAGAACTGCTTGCACTGGGACGCGAACGCCAGGACAACCTGATCATCGCGCGCGGCCTGCTGTCAAAAGCCTACGTCACCTTCAGCATGAGCGATCTGCCACAGTCGCACCAGCTGGCCTGGGAAGGCGAACGGGTTGCCAACCTGACCGACGACATGCCCACCCGTATCCGCGGCGTGATCGCCTCGGGCCAGTCGTTTGCAGAAGAAGGCAACTTCCCGCCCGCGCTCAAAAAACTGCAGGCTGCCGTGCAGCTCGCGCGCGATTACGGCAAGCCGGTACAGATCGTCATGGCGCTCAATGCGCTGGCCTCGCTGTATGGCCAGATGAAGGAATACGACAAGGGCTTCGAGGCGCTGGCCGAAGCCTATGAATACGCGGAGAAGACCAACTCGCCCGGCCGCATGTCATCGCTCAAGGATACCGAATACGGCTTGTCGATCGCCACCAATCAGCCGCAGCGCGGCTTGCGCGCCCTCTTGGCCGGACTTGAATACGAAAAGCAGATCGGTGCCGATGCCATGATCGCCGGCTCGCTGGTCAATCTGTCGGACAGCTACCTCAAGCAGCATGATTACCCACGCACGGTCGACTATGCGAATCAGGCCATGGCGGCGGCGCGTCTGCTCAAGGATGAAAGCACCGAAGCGACTGCCCGTCTCAACATGGGACAGGCGCTGCTGGGCATGGGCAAGCTGGCCGAAGGCAAGCGCAGCTTCGAACTGGGCCTGGCCTGGTATGAAAAGGCCAACGACAAGCCCGAAATGCAGGAAGTACTGATGGAGTACGGCTCGGCCCTGGAACGCGCGGGCGATATGGCCGGCGCAGTCAAAGCTTACCATCGCGAGCGCGCGATCTCGAACGAACTGTTCGAAGACCGGCGCCAGAAGGCCACGCTGGAGCTGCAGGAAAAATACGAATCCGAAAAACGCCAGGGCCAGATCGAAGTGCTCAAGCGCGATATCGTCAACCGCAATTTGCAGCAGCGCGTGTGGTGGCTGCTGGCGGTGGTGTTTGCCATGGCCGCTGTCATTGTCGGCTTCTTGTACCGCAAGGTCAGGCACGCGAACGATCAGCTCAAGGTCAAGAATCTGGAACTGAAACAGCAAAGTTCGCGCGATCCGCTCACCGGCTTGTACAACCGCCGGCACTTCCAGGAATTCATGCGTACGCACGTGCAGGCCGAAAAGCGCGGCGCCGGCACCTCGGGCGAAGAAATCGTGGGCGCCCTGTTCCTGCTTGATATCGACCACTTCAAGCATGTCAACGACACCTACGGCCACGCCGGCGGCGACGCGGTGCTGCGCATGATCGCCGACAGCCTGCGCGAGATCCTGCGCGAAACCGACATGATCGTGCGCTGGGGCGGCGAAGAATTCCTCGCCTTCCTGCCGGCCATTCCGCGCAGCGGGGTGGAGGAAATTGCGCGCCGCCTGTTAAGCGGTATCTCCAACACCGTGGTGCAGTACCAGGACGTGGAAATTTCGGTGGACGTGTCGATCGGCTTTGCGCCCTTCCCACTGGTGCCGCTTGACCGCGAACTGCCATGGGAGCGTTCGGTCAACCTGGTCGACATGGCGCTCTATCTGGCCAAGGCACACGGCCGCAATCGTGCGTATGGCGTGCGCGGTTTTAACAACTTCCAGAACACGTCAATGGAAGCGATCGAGCAGGATCTGGAGCTGGCTTGGCGCGCCGGCTTTGTCGACATGTCGATCGTGCTCAGTCAAGGCACGACGCACCCCGATGGCGCGCCGTTCGAGCAGCGTTCAATCGCCTGATTTACTGCTTGGCCGCGTCCTGAATTTTTTCGCCGGCCTTTTCTACCTTTTTGCCCACTTCTTCGGTCGCCTTGCTGATGCCCTTGTTGGCGTCCTGGGCGGCGTCCTTGGCCGCATTGGCCAGTTCATCGCCGGACGTCTTGGCGCGTTCGCGCATGTCCTCGGCCGCCTGGTTGGCCTTGTCGATATTTTCGTGCAGTTGTGCTGCCGCCTTCTCGCCCACCGAGTCGATGGCGGCGCCGGCTTTTTGCGCAGGACCGACTGCTTCGTCAGGTTTTTTGCAGGCCGTTACGCCAGCCACCAGGGCCAGCACCAGGGCCGTACGGAAAATGGAAGATGATTTCATGTCGCTCTCGCAAGGGTTGATGTTGCCTGACAGCATACACCTGCGCTTGATTTTGCGGTTGACAGTTGCACCGACACTCCCGACAATAGAACGACCGTTCGATTTTCTGAGGAAATACCGCCATGACTTCGCAAGCGACCGTAGCGCACCGTATCTGCCCCTTTTGCGAAGCCGCCTGCGGCCTTGAACTCGATCTGGACAATGACAAGGTCGTGCGCATAAGGGGCGATGAACAGGACGTCTTTTCGGGCGGGTTTTTATGCCCCAAAGCCATCGGTCTGAAAGACCTGCACGACGACCCGGATCGCCTGCGCACACCCCTCATCAAGCGCAATGGCCGCTTTGTCGAAGCGACATGGGACGAAGCGTACGCTGAAATCGAACAGCGCCTGCCACCGATTATCGCCGCCGGCGGACCGAATGCGGTTGCCACCGTGCTGGGCAATCCCACGTCACATAAAATGGGCCTGACACTATACTTCCCGCGCCTGGCACGCGCCCTTGGCACGCGCAATATGTTCTCCGCTTCCAGCGTGGACCAGGTGCCCAAGATGCTGTCGGTCGGTCTGATGTTCGGCAGCTGGCTGTCGGTGCCCGTGCCCGATATCGAGCGGTCCCGGTTCATGCTGATCATCGGTGCCAATCCCATGGTCTCGAACGGCAGCCTGTGGACCGTGCCCGACTTCCGCGGCAAGGCCAAGGCCATGCGCGCACGCGGCGGCAAGATTGTCGTGGTTGATCCGCGCCGCACCGAAACTGCCGCCGTGGCAGACCAGCACCATTTCATTCGTCCGGGCGCCGACGTGTTCTTCCTGCTGGGGATTGTGCACGCCCTGTTTGACGAATCGCTGGTCAGCATGGGCCGCCTGGCGGAACACACCACCGGCGTCGACGCACTGGCCGCTGCCGTGCGAGCGTACGCGCCCGAGCTTGTGCAGGCGCGCTGTGGAATCGAGGCGGCCACCATGCGTGAGCTGGCCCGCACCCTGGCCAACACGCGCAATGCATGCGTGTACGGTCGCATCGGCACCTGCACCCAGCAATTTGGCACGCTGTGCTCATGGCTGATCGACGTGATCAATGTGCTGACCGGCCACCTGGACGAAGAAGGCGGCTCGATGTTCCCGAAGGCGGCGGCATTCGCGGCCAACACGCGCGGTGCACCCGGGACCGGGCGCGGCATTGTCAGCGGGCGCTATCGCTCGCGCGTTTCGGGCGCGCCCGAAATCGTCGGCGAAATTCCTCTCACTTGCCTGGCCGAGGAAATCGACACCCCTGGCGAAGGCCAGATCCGCGCCCTGATCGCCATTGCCGGCAATCCGGTGCTGTCGGCGCCCAACGGCGCACGGCTGGCGAAGGCGCTCGACCAACTTGACTTCATGGTCAGCCTCGATATCTATCTGAATGAAACCTCGCGCCACGCCGATGTGATTCTCCCCGGCCTGTCGCCACTGGAAGAAGCGCACTACGACGTCACCTTCACCCAGTTCTCGCATCGCAATCACGCCCGATACAGTCCGCCCGTACTGGCGCGCGCGCCGGGCATGCCGGAAGAATGGGAAAGCATGCTGCGCATCGCCGCCATCGCCAAGGGACTGGGCGCCAAAGCCGACATCAGCGCGCTGGACGACGAGGCGCTGGAAGAGGACTTGAAGAAGGCTGTCGGCCCCGCCGCCGACCAGGTGATGGCTGCGCTTGACCACCTCAAGGGCGTAGAGCGCCTGCTCGAACTGGGCCTGCGCACGGGTCCGTATGGCGATCAGTTCGGGCGCAAGCCGGACGGCCTGACGCTGGCCAGAATCAAGGCAGCGCCGTCAGGCATCGATCTGGGCCCGATGGCACAACGGATCCCGGAAGCGCTGCGCACGCCATCGGGCAAAATCGAGCTGGCACCACAAATGCTGCTCGATGATCTGGCGCGGGTGGAAGCCGACCTTGCAGCGCCTGCGCCCGAACTGGTGATCATTGGCCGCCGCCAGCTGCGTTCGAACAACAGCTGGATGCACAATCTGCCCGTGCTGGCCAAAGGGGGCTATCGCTGTACCGCGCTGGTCCACCCGGCCGATGCTGCCCGGCTGGGCCTGACCGATGGCGGCGCCGCGCAAGTGAACAATGGCACGCGCCAGATTGTCGTGCAGGTGGAACTGTCGGACGAAATGATGCCGGGCGTGGTAAGTCTGCCGCACGGCTGGGGCCACAATTTGCCGGGCGCCCAGCTGGGCGTGGCGGCGCAGCGGCCGGGTGTCAATCTGAACGCGCTGCTGGACGAAAACCTGCGCGATCCGCTGTCGGGAAATGCCGTCCTGTCAGGGATTCCCATCACCATGAAGGCGCACGCCGCCGCTTAACTGCAGCGGTCTTCCGTCCACTGCCGGCCTTCAAGAATGCAGCGCCGCTGCTCGCGCTGCAGGCGGTCGGCATGCACCTTGAAGGCAGCGCATTCACGGTTGCCCGGGTCGACCATGGTGATGCACACTTCCAGCTTGTCGGACGCGGCGCGGTAATTGCCGCTTGAAAGCGCGCGCTCGGCTTCGTCGATCAGATTGCGCACCGATTGCGCTTGCTGGGATGAAGGCTGCGGCAGTGGAGTAACGATCGGTGCCGGTGTGGCCAGAGGCACGGGCTCGGGCGGCGCGGCCGCCCTTTGCTTCGCGATTTTCTCCTTCAGACGCTGAACCTCATCGTTCTCACCATAGCGCTTGGTAAATTGCGCCAGGCGGCTCTGCGCGCGTGCAAAGTCGTTGGACGACAAGGCATTATCGATCGCGACCGTGGTTTCTTCCCACGCCTTGTCGCGCTGCTTTTTTTTGGTGCAACCGGCCGACGCAGCATTGATGGTGGCCTGCAACCGTGACAATTGCTCCGGCGAGGCGCGCGTCATGCGCAGCGCAATCAACTCGGACTGGGCATCGTTCATGCGGCATTCCGCGCTGGCCAGGTTGGCACGCTCTATGCGCGCTTCGATCTTGTTGGGCGACGGCCGCGCATACAACCAGATCGCCCATAGCGCCGCCAGCGCGACAAGCCACCAGCGCAATCGCACTGGCTCGCGCTTGGGCGGCTGCGAGATGCCGCGTGGCGCATTTTTAGGCGCTACGTTCGGTGCAGGCGGTGCAGGTGGCGTGGGTGGCGCGTGTGGCTGAGGCGGCGCAGCTGTCGTCGGCGCAGGTAGTGCTGGCTCCACAGCTGGCGCAAGCGCCACCGGCACCACCGGCACCGCCTGCGCAGGTGGCAGCACATGCGACGGCTTTACCACACCATCGTGCTGGCCAGTCCCGCAATACGGACAAAAATTGACCCGCCGCGGCAAAGGCCGCGCACAAGCTGCATGGATGCAGCGATGGATCACCTGGTCTTGCAAGTTCATTCTGTTCTAGTCCGGGTCAGGTATGGCGTCATCAGGATCGGGGATGGCATGCTCAAACAAGGTGCCCAGTTCGGCCAGGTCGCCTGCAAGCTTCCACTTGTCGGACTTTGGATTCCATTGCATGTTCCACACTTTGGTATCCGGGCCGATCTCGCCGCGCGCCGCGCGCAGCGCCAGCTCGTCGAATGAAAACGGGCCGCGCTGCGCGCCGTCCAAAAACAGCTTGTAGCGCGCCGGCGCGATGGCCGTCGCCACCGCAGGTGCTTCCAGCGCGCGTGCCGCTTCAGCGTCGCTGGCCAGATACTGTGGCCGGATCACGCGCTTGTCCACCAGCCGCTCAACCTCCCATGCATAAGCGTCACTGGCGGAATCGGGCACCGCTTCGGTCCACAAGGGCAGGCTGCCAAGTGCAGTGTCGATGTCGGCCAAGGACGTGCTGTTCATGGCTGCGGCGCGCTTGAACCATTGTTCGTACAGCCTGCGCGCCGTAATGTTGGGCAGCGACGGCGACGGCAGCTGGGCGCCGGTTTCATCCACTTCGAGCTTGGGTTCATACACCCGGTGCTGGTAATGGCGCATCAGGGCCGCCAGCAGCACCATCTGGTGCGGCCCCAACGTGGCCAGCTTGTTCTGTACCGCCGCGATCACCTGCTCCCGGTAATACGGCGGCAGCCCGTTCGAGCGGATCGCAAACTCGTTCCCGATCTGCAGCCATTCGCCGGAACCCGGTTCAACCTCAAACAGGTACTGGCCGCGCGGCTGGAACGAAGCTTCACGCTCGGCCAGATTGGCCTTGCGCTTGACCACACCCAGCGCAACGGCTTGCAAGAACCATTCGTAGTCGTCGGCCAGGCGATTGAGTTCGTCCATCGATGGCGAAATAGGGTGCCGGAAGCGGGTGGCATCAAAATGCAGGTGGGTCGGGATCTTCGGGTTTTCGATCTGGTACGAGGTACGCCAGGTCGGCAGGCCGCGCAGCACAGTCATTGGGAAGCCCGACAGCTCGATATAGCATACCGCCTTGCCCGCGATGCCAGTATTCACCACGGAGACCAGGTCGCCATGGAAGGAACCGGTCGGTACCGCCGCGCGGATCTCGTCTTCCAGCTTGCGCCAGGCATTCACGTCACCCACGCCGATAAAGCATTTGAACTGATCGGCGCGTGGCGTAAACTCGGCCGAGAAACGCGCATTCACCCAGGGCATGGCGCTCTTGATCCATTCATTGAAGATGCGCTGGCGCTCCTGTGGCGACATTGCCATCAGGCGCTCGAGCAGCGGATCGACCGGCCCCGCATCGCCCAGCTGCTCCACCGACAACTGGGTCTGGGCACGGCGGAACAGCTTGAGCAGCAGGCTGGCGCGCAGGCGGTCGTCGCCCAACTGCGGGAACAGGCGCGCCGAACCGCCAAATTCGAGCAGCACTTCCTCGCTCCAGGCGCTCACGTCACCGGTCAGCTTGACCGGTTCGGGCAGCGTATCACTGGCCAGTTTGATGTAGGTGGCGTGTTCATGCTGCGCGTCGGCGCGCAACTGGTCGATGCGCTGATCGACCGCACCGAGCATCGCCTGCACGCAGCGTCGCCCTTCCTGGAATTCACCAGCAATGCCGCTCCATTCGGCCTGGCCATTGTCATCCGTTTGTTGCGGGTCGCCCAGCCAGCCAGACATGCCGCGCATGACTTCCACCGCCTGTCCGGCAGCCACCGCCAGCAAGTGAAAGCGCAGGTAGTCAGAGATGTCGCGCTTGAGGTGGGCCATGATCTCGCGCGCCTGTGCCTCTTTTCCAAACAGCTTGGTGGCTGCCTGCGACAGGTTGCCCAGCGACTCCTCCACCTGGCGCGTACGCAGCGCATCGCGGATGTCGCGATAGCGCTTGCCATTGCGCTCCACCTGACCCAGATCGCGCTGCTGCAGGCGTGCCTTGATCTGCTCCAGCAGCGACAGCACAAATTCGAGCCCGCCCTGTTTGCGGTCGTCCAGCAACGCGTAAAGCTGCTCGCGTGCGCGGCCCTTCAGGCGTGCCATCAGCTCGCCCGTGTGGCGCTTGATCCGGTCTTCGCTGGTCTCGGCAGTGGCGCCGGCCTCGCGGATCGCATCGCGCTCCAGATTGGGCAGCAGTTCGGCCACCTTCTCGCGCCAGACCGCGATGTCGTAGGAGCCCATGATGCGGTCGATCTCCAGCTGCACCTTGCTCTCGACCCGCTCCAGCAGCGAGCGCTGGTCCTTGTCCATCAACAGCTGGTCGGTCAGGGCGTATTCCTGGAACGGTGTGACGTCCACCGTGCCCTTGCGAAAATCGGGAAACTCGTCAAACGGATGCTCGCTCATGGCCATCTGCTCGCGCATGAAAATATCGCGCTCCTGGTCGCCCGCGCGCCGTGCCACCACGCCGGCGCCACCAGCCAGGCCAAAGAAGGCCTTTACCATCAGACCAGCCAATTGATAGGCGCGGATATCGTCGCGCAGGCTTTGCTGGGTGTCGAGCACGGCCTGACCGAACGCCGAATACACCTTGGAGTACGACAGGCGCATGTCGCCAAAGCGCTGCTCGGGCACGCGCGGATTGAATGGCCCCAGTTTGTGCTGCTGCTGGTTGACCGCGATCGAGCGCTTGCGGTTGGCGAAATCGGCCGAAGCAAAGTCTTCGAACAGCGTGTCGGCTACCATCTGGTACACGTCTTTGACGTCGGCGGTGGCCTTGTTGGCCAGGTTGGCGGTGTCGACAAAATACACGTCGTCAAACGGTGCCCCCTTGCCTACCAGGCTGTCCGGTTCGGCCCAGCGCACCTGCGCATTCATGTCGCGCATTGTCGTTTCCAGCTCCATCAAGGTGGCATAGGCATTGGCTTCAGTGCGCTCCTTGTTGGCCTTGGCAAAACCGGAAGGCATCAGCATGACCAGATCGACCTGGCTGTCCGAGACTTCCTGGCGAGCGATGGCCTTGGCGATCCAGCCCAGGTCAATCGCCGTGCCGGCGCCGGTGCCGCCCGCTGCCGATGCGATGACGACAATGCGGAATTTGGACGTATCGACCTGCAAGCCAAGGCGCTGATAATTCTCCTTGCGCTCGTTTCCTGCGTTGCTGCTCAAGAAATTGAGCGCACCCTTGATGCGGCCGCGCAGCTTGGGGTATTTATCGAACAAATATAGACGCGCCACCGCACGGATCTGACCCGCGCCCTTGGACGGGTCGATACCGAGGGAGCGCAGTTTCTTGGGCCGCAGCGGCATCCAGTTTTCGATCAGGGGAAAGCGCGCCAGGCTGTCGTCGGACTCGTGATACTGGTGCAGGTCGATGGATTCGACCAACCGCTCATCGTCGGCCAGCTTGACCAGTTCGAACCAGGGATCGGTGCGCTGGGACTTGCCTTCATCGATGATGGCATTGTTGTCCAGGTCCAGATGCAGAAAACGCGCGACCGGGAACTGGCAAATCGATTCCACCCGGGTCGGATGATGGCGGTTCCATACTTCGGACAGAATGCGGCGCCGTATGCGCAGCATCACTTCCATGCCGGTGCCGCCGGCGCCAATGAACAGCGTGGGCCGCAGATCGACCTTGCGCTCTGCCTTTTTGCCGCCGGCCGTGTTGGACAATTCTGCCATGTTGCTCTCTTTCGGTAAAAATCAGCGGCGGCCGACGAACAGCGCCGCGACCAGGGCAATCAGGCCAACCGCAACGAGCGGCGCGGTGATTGCGAACGTAAGGAATTTACTGGCATTGATGATCGCCAGGACAGCGGCCGCGCTGATGAAGGACAGGCCAACAAACAGCAGCCAGCCCGCACTGCCGGCCGACGATGGCGCCACGCGCTTGACAACCATATGGTGCACATACGCGTTACGCACAAAAAAATACACCACCAGCAGAACCAGGAATACGGCCGCGCCAATCGCCAGGTCGCGCGATGACGTGTCTGTGACAGGGGCGCCTGCCACAGGCGCCACCTCGATCGTATTGGCCTGCGCCGGGGCCGGGGCGGAAGCCGCCCTGGCAGCGTCGGCAACCGCCTTCTCGTCGCCCGGCAGCTTGAAGCCGGGATCGGTGACCGGTGGCGTGGTGTTTTGCATGAAGTCGTTCCTTATGTTTTCAGAGAGATGTCAGCGGCCCAGCCGCACCTGCGCACCGTCGCGCAGGTCGATCAGCTGGTGTCCGAACAGCGTGGTTTTCAGTTGCGCGATCCGGTTTCCGGCCTTGTCGAAAACAGGCTGGGTGGTGCCGGCCCGTGCGTGCATGGTGCGCAATTCGTCTTCCACGGTCAGTAGCGCCTTGCGCGGACGCACCAGCGCCAGCGCTGCCGTTGTCAGCAAGCCCGCCAGCGCCAGGCCGGCCGCCATCAAGGCCACCAGCGGCCCCACGCCATAATGAACGCGCACTTCCAGCGGCAGCACCGCGGTCGAAGCCTTGATCTGCTCTGGTGGCGTAAATATTTCAGGGAGCGGGTCGCCCGGGAACAGCGTGGCCATGCGCTTGCGGAACGCCTGCGACAGCTCCAGGCGCTGCGCACCCAGATGCAGTTCGATCTGCCCCGGCAAAACGTAGGCCGAACCGGCACTGCCGATGGCATTCCATGACCACTTGCTTGGCAACTGCTTGACCGGCAGCTGCATGGATGAGGACAAGGGTGCCGACTTGCCCGGTGCCAGGCCGGCAATACCGGCCTCGCGCAAACGAATCGGATGATCCTCGCCACCCAGGCGGGAGCGCGCGCTGATGGTGGCACTGGCGATGGTGTACGGATAGATTGTATTTTCAAGCTGCCACTCGATACCGGCGGCGGGCGTACGCGCGTCCGATTCCACATCGGCGCGCAGCAGGCCACCCGGAGTCATCGAAAACCCGACGCCGGGCGCGTTGCTCACTTTTCGCGGCAGCAGCCGCACAGTGTCCTGGTCCAGCGGCTTGAGGCGGGCGGCCGGCTCGGTGATGACTTTGGCAATTGCGCCCGACGCGACCAGCGCCTTGAGGTCGGCGGCACCTTTTTCGCCGACCGCAAGCACGTACAGCATGATGCCGTTGGCGCGATAGTGCTCGCCCTTGACCGGCATTTGCAGCGGGTAGGCCAGCGCACGCGTGATGGTGCGCCCTTGGTGAATCAAGGCGTAGAACTCGCTGTTGCGGCGCGCCGTCTCCTGGTCGTTATTGGGGCTGTTGCGGTTATTGGTAAACAGCCAGACCAGGCCTGGCTTGTCGCCCAGGGCCTTGTCCACCGCCAGATTGACCGCCTCGCTCAGATCCGTATCGGCATACGCCTTGCTGCCCGGTTTGCGCGCGACTTCCAGTTCAGCCAGCGCGTCGCGCACCTGCTTTCCCGTGACCTTGGGCTCATATGAGACCGACAGCAAGGCCCGTGGCGAGGCCAGGCCCGGCAAGCTTTGATTAAATGCAGCGAGCACCAGCGGGTCACCCGGTTGCGCGACCGCGCTGACCAAGGCCGTGACCAGCGGTTTGTACTGCGACGCCGGATCGGTGTAAAACGGCTCCATCCAGCCGGAATTCTGCACCAGGAATACGTGCGAGACCGCCAGCGCCGGGGCGCAGCAGAGCGCAAGTATCAAGCTGGCCAGCAAGCGCTTCACGACAGTTCATCCAGGCGCCAGCCGCGCACCTGATTCCATTCAGGGTGGTGCAGCCAGAGGCAATCGTCGTACACGAACGGCACGCACTCAAGTGGACGAACCAGGCGCGCCACATCGTCGAGGATCACGTTGCGCTTGCCGATCCATTCCACGGTGGTGCGCGGAATCACGCGACCATGCAGCGCGTCTTCGGCGCGGCCCGTGTATTGATGCAGGCGCAGTACCAGACCACTGGGCTGGCTGCGGTTATTGTTAAAGCTGCGCAGCAGCGGCACGACCAGGGAATCGTCTTCGTGCGGGTCTTCCACGTGTTCGGTGTCCCACGGTTCGCCCACCACCGCGTGGCCGCGCCGGAACAGTAAACTGGCAAAACCCAGACGGGCGCCATTGATCGGTTCCATCTGGCCGTCTGCCTTGCCCAGTTCGAGGAAGCTGTATGACTGGCCGTCGTGCCCTGCCAGCCACAGGCGGCCGTCGCGGCTTTGCGTGGGTCCGCCAAATTCCAGACGCGGCGCCCAGCCCTGCGGCCAGCGCAGCCACTGGGGCGCCGCACCATTCTGCCACGCCAGCTGCCCCTCCTGGTGCAACCACAACAGGCGCCCGTCGTAGCCGATGGGGCGCGACCAGCCCGAGGACGGCACCGCGCAGTCATACAGAACCACCGCGCTCAAATCCTGCTGCGCCGTCCAGAGCCGCACGCCGTCGGCCGTGTTGATCAGGCAGGCCAGGTGACGCCGCATCAGGCCCGGTGCGCTGGCCAGCGTAGCCTGCAGCACGGGTTCGAGGTGATAGCTTTCGCTGACAGGATTGATCCACAGGCGTGCCAGCCCTTGTGCCGTGGGCACCAGCGCCACCTCGCCGCGGCGCGGATTGGACGCCGGCAGCCATGCATATGCAGACGCGATGAAGGTCAGATCGGCGGCAGGGTCTTCGGCTGCCATCACGTGCCAGACCTGCGCAATCGGATCCCAGTATTGCAGCACGTTGCGGCCGTAGGCCAGCGCCAGAAGGCGCTGCACGGGGAAGCCGTAGCTGCCGGCGGCGAATACGCACTGTGCGTTGGGCGGCACCGGCATGGCCAGATCGAAGCGGCCGACATGGGGCGGCGCGGGCCGTTCCTCAAGGCTGTCACCCAGGGCCAGCGAGGTGACGGGCAAGCCATGCGGCACGTGGCGCGGCAAGGACTGGTCTGCCCACGGTCCGAACCACGCTGCCTGCTTGCGCTGCTGGCCTGCGAACTTGTGCAGCGCATGGCCGCAGGTGGGGCAAAAGGCAAAGCCCTCGGGGTAGATGGGCGCGCAGTTGCATGCGGCCGGCAGCGAGGCGCCAAGCAGGCGCGCCACATCGGGCAGGCGTCCGCGTGCCTGCCCCTGCCACTCGATCCGGCTCAAGCCTTCGCTTGACGCCAGTTCGAACTGGGCGCTGCGTTCATCTTCCAGCCAGACGCTGGCCGCCGTTTCCCACCTGTATGTCATTGTGCGTGCCGCCGTATATATGTATGTGATTGCACAGCGGCGTTGCAAATTGGCCGCTGTTTGCTGCTCAAATCATAGCGCAACTGCTTGACGCAAGCTTTTTAATTGACCGGTATCATCTGGCGAACTGACAAGGGGCGTTTGGCGAGATTCCTGAGGGGAATTCTGGCGTGACGGCGCTGCCTTATAATGACGCTCCTGCTGTTCATCTTCTTCTGCCATGACCTCCGACACCTCTTGGGGCGCAATTCCTGCCAGCGCCATCGACGCCGCCACCGGCCACCTGGGGGACGTGCTGCGGATCGCCATCGAACATGGTCCCGCACACAAGGCGCTGGTGGTCTACGACACGCGTTCGGACCTGGCCCGCGCGCTGGGCGAAGCCTATCGGCGCAATCTGCCCGGCGCCGACCTGATCGACTTCGACAGCGTGGCGCCCGACGCCGTTCTGGCCGCGTTCAAACGCATGGCAGCGGGCGACCTGGTGGTGCTGATCCAGTCCACCAACTTCCGGCTGGAGGCATTCCGGATCCGGGTCGAGCTATTCAAACTGGGCTTGAAGGTGATCGAGCACGTGCATTTGTCGCGCATGCCGGGTGACCAGGGTGCGCATTACATCGAAGCGCTGGCCTACGACAGCGCTTATTACCGCGGGGTGGGCCATGCCCTCAAGGCGCGCATCGATGCGGCCTCCTCGGCTACTGTGGTCAGCGGCGGCGAGCGGCTGGTGTTCGCCTCGCCGCTGGAATCGGCCAAGCTCAATATCGGCGACTACAGCCAGATGAACAACGTGGGCGGGCAGTTCCCGATTGGCGAAGTGTTCACCGAAGCCCAGGATCTGGAAGCGGTCAACGGGCGCGTGCGGGTGCATGTGTTTGGCGACACCTCGTACATGGTCAACCGGCCCGACACGCCCATCACCCTGGTGATTGAACGCGGGCGCGTGGTGCGCGCTGAAGGCGCCACGCCGGAATTCGACAAGCTGATGGAAATCATTCACGCCGACGAGGGTGAAGTGTGGGTGCGTGAACTGGGTTTCGGGATGAACCGCGCCTTCACGCGCGAGCGTCGCGTCAACGATATTGGCACTTACGAACGCATGTGCGGCATTCATTTATCGCTCGGCGCCAAGCATGGGGTGTACCAGAAGCCCGGCTTCAAGCGCAAGGATGCGCGCTATCACGTTGATGTGTTTGCGGTGACGGATGCGGTGTACCTGGATGATGAACTAGTCTACCGCGACGGTGGCTGGATCGTTGGCCATTAAAACATCGTTCTCGCGCAGGCGGGAACCTATGGCACCTCACCGAAGTCGCAAACGTGGAATAGGTCCCCGCCTCCGCGAGGACGATGTAGTAGCGCTGGCTGATATTCGATGACCAGAAGATCAATCAAGCGCAAGGATGCGCGCTATCACGTGGATGTGTTTGCGGTGACGGATGCGGTGTATCTGGATGATGAACTGGTCTACCGCGACGGCGGCTGGATCGTTGGCCGCTGAACATCGTCCTCGCGAAGGCGGGGACCCATAGAACGTTACCGAAGTCGCACACGTGCTATGGGTCCCCGCCTTCGCGAGGACGATGTTTATAGTCCGCGGTCCCACGGCGGCAATGGCTGATATTCACTGACCAGAAAATCAATCAAGGCCCTCACCTTGGGCGACAACTGGCGCCCGGCCGGATACAGCGCCGTCAGATCATTGAGCGGCAGCTCCCATTCGGGCAGCACCTGCACCAGTGTCCCCTCCTGCAAATCACGCCAGGCCAGAAACGTCGTGCTGTAGACAATTCCAAGCCCGCGCAGGGCGGCCTGCTGCAGCACCAGTCCATTGTTCGACGTGAAGCCCGCATTTACCTGCACGGTCTGGGTTTCAACCCCACGTGAAAAATGCCAACTGGTGCCGTCGGTCAGATGACTGAAGTGCAAACACTGATGGTCACGCAAGTCCTGCGGCACCTGTGGCATACCACAACGCGCAAGATAGCCCGGCGTGGCGCATAGCACGCCCCGGCACGGCGCCAGCCGCCGTGATGCCAGGCCGCTGGTATCGGGAATGCCGCCCACGCGGATCGACAAATCGAAGCCATGCCGAATCGGGTCAAGCAGCGCATCGTCAACGAACAGCGATGGCTTGAGCAAGGGATGCAGCAGACTGAATCGCGCTAGCGCATCGGCCAGCCACACGCTGCCAAAACTGCTTGGCGCCTGAATCCGCAGGGGCCCTGCCAGCGCGGCGCCAGCGGGGTGAATCGCGCGCGTCGCTTCGCGCGCCTGTTCCACGGTCGCCATGCACGGCGCCAGGTAAGCCAGCCCCGCATCCGTCAGACTCACCTCGCGCGTAGACCGATACAGCAGCCGCGCGCCGAGCCGCTCCTCCAGCTGGGCCACGACCTTGCTGACGATGGCACGCGTCAGTCCAAGCTGGCGCCCCGCATCCGAGAAACTCTTCAGGCGCGCCACTTCAACAAAGACTTCCATCGCTTGCAATTGGTCCATGCCCTGATTGTCAACTAATCGAAGACAATATGTCAACAACTTCCCATATTGATGGACAATGCCACCGGCCCTACAATGGGATATTCGTAATCAGGAGCAAGACCTATGCTGAATTCAGACCAGCGCACCCAATTTGAGCGCGACGGCTATCTCGTCATCCCCGGCTTTAAAAGCGCGGACGCCCTTGCGGCCCTGCGCCAGCGCGCAGCTGAGATCGTTGATGCCTTCGATCCGTCCGAGAGCCGGTCGATTTTCACGACCCAGAACCAGCTGACTGCCACCGACGCGTATTTTCTGCGCTCGGACAACACCATTCGCTGCTTCTTTGAAGAAGAGGCCTTCGACACCGACGGTAAGCTGAAACAGGACAAATCACTTTCGATCAACAAGATCGGCCACGCCCTGCACGACCTGGACCCGGTATTCGAGCAGTTTTCGCGCGACCCCAAGCTGGCCGCCGTCGCGCGCGACCTGGGCCTGCGCGACGCCAAGGTGTGGCAGTCGATGTACATCTTCAAGCAGCCAGGCATTGGCGGCGAAGTGCGCTGGCACCAGGATGCCACCTTTTTTGAAACCACCCCGGTGAGCGTGACCACGTTCTGGTTCGCCCTGGAAGACGCCACCATCGACAACGGCTGCCTGTGGGTGGAACCGGGTGGCCACCGCGGCCCGATGCGCGAGCGCTTTGTGCGCAATGGCGACGACATCAAGATGGAAAAGCTCGACAGCACCCCGTGGCCGGACGACAGCGTCGCCGTGCCGCTGGAAGCGAAAGCGGGCAGCCTGGTTTGTTTCCATGGCCTGCTGCCACACTACAGCGCGCCCAATCGCTCTCCCGTGTCGCGCCACGCCTATACCCTGCACGCGACCGACGGCACCACCAGCTACTCGCCGCAGAACTGGATCCAGCGCGATGCCAGCTTCCCGGTCCGCGGTTTTGAGTAAGGCATGATGGAGATCCTGATTTTTGCGCCCCACTGGGGCAGCAACGCGCTGGCGCCGCAAGACTTCATCGAACGCGTGCTCGAAGCAGGCTTTGATGGCATCGAAATGTCGCTGCCGCTGGATGCGGCCGAACGCGAGGACTGGACCGGTCGCATTGCCGCCGCCGGCCTGCACTTGATTGCCCAGCAGTGGGAAACCGTGTTCCATCCTGGGTTCGAGGACCACCGCGACGCGCTCGAGCGCTACCTGAACAACGCCTGCCTGGCGCGCCCCCTGTTCGTCAATTCGCACACCGGCAAGGACTACTACACCCGCGCCCAGAACCTGGAATTGCTTGATCTGGCGTCAACCGTGGCGGCCGATCATGGCGTGCCGGTGTATCACGAGATTCACCGCAGCCGCTTTTCCGGCCACCCGGCCCTGGCGCTGCCGTATCTGCAGGACCGGCCCGGCCTGGAACTGACCGCCGACCTGTCGCACTGGTGCTGCGCCTGCGAGTCGCTATTGCAGGACCAGCATGACACGCTGGCGCTGGCACTGCCGCACGCGCGCCACATTCATGCGCGCGTCGGCCACGCGCAAGGACCGCAGGTGAGCGACTTCCGCGCGCCCGAATGGCAGGCGGAACTGGAAGCCCACCTGGCGTGGTGGGACCGGATCGTGGCCCTGCGGCGCGCCGCCGGTGCCCCGCGCATGACGCTCACGCCGGAATTTGGCCCGGCGCCTTACACCGCCGCCCTGCCGTACAGCGGCGAGCTGGTATCGAACGCGTGGGAATTGAACGTGGCCATGCGCGACCTGCTGCGTTCACGTTACGCTTGAGCGCTACAAGGACAACAGATTCATGCTGCCGCTTTCGGCATCGCGCTTGGGTGCCTTGCAGGGTATCTTGAGCGTGACCGTGGTGCCGTGGGCCGGCGAGGAGTCGATCTCGATGGTCCCGCCCAGCATGCCGGTCACCAGGTTGTAGACGATATTCATTCCCAGCCCCGAGCCGCCCTGCCCCATCTTGGTGGTAAAGAAGGGATCGAACACCTGGTGCAGAATGCGCGGCGACATGCCGATCCCGTCGTCACTGAACACCAGCACCACCTGCTCGTCGCCTGCATCGCGCGCGGTAATGATCATCTTGCCGCTGTCGCGGCCTTCAAACGCATGCAGCATGGCGTTGTTGATCAGGTTGGACAGCACCTGTCCCAGACTGCCGGGGTACGAGTCGAGGATCAGGCCGGGCGCACAGTCAATGATGGTTTCGCAGTTGGCGCGCTTGAGCTGGGCGGCAAAAGTGGCGTGGGTGTCGCGGATCACATCGCCCAGATTGAAGCGGCGCCGCTTGTCGCTGGTCTGGTCGACCGCCACCTGCTTGAACGAGTTGATCAAGTCTGCCGCCCGGCGCAGCGAGTTGGTCATGATCGCGCAGGCGGTTTTGGTATCGGCCAGGTGCGCTTCCAGCACCGAACGCTTCACGCCGCCGTCGGTGTACTTGCTTTCGAAGGCGCGCACCATGTCGTCCAGCGCCGTTGCGGTCAACAAGCTGTTGCCGATCGGGGTGTTCAGTTCATGCGCCACGCCGGCCACCAGCGACCCGAGCGACGCCATTTTTTCCGACGTGATCAAGTTGGTCTGCGCCTGCTTGAGTGTGCGCAGCACGGCCGACAGATCGCTGTGCGCTGATTCCACATTGGCTTTTTGCAGGGCCAGTTCGCTCAGGCTGTGCTGCAAGCCGTCGCGCGCGTCCACCAGCGCGGCCTCGGTCTGCTTACGGTCGCTGATATCCTGGATCACCCACACCCCACCCTTGCTCAAGTCGGCGGGATCGACCGCCTTGCCATTGATCAGGCACCAGATCGCGCTGCCGTCCTTGCGGACCAGTTCCAGTTCGCTCTGCCAGCGATGCGTGGCAGGATCAATCGCCAGCACATCGACACCGCCGCCGTGCGCTTGCCGCAGCACCGAAGTCGGATTGCCTTCCAGGGTGCCGGGATCGTAGCCCAGCATTTCTTCCATGCCGCGGTTGCAGCGCAAAATGACGCCGTGCGCGAACAGCGCGATGCCCACCGCCGCGCTGTCCTGAAACGCGCGCTGCTCGTCGAGTGCCGTGCGCACCTGCACCGCCAGCTCGCGGCTGCGGTGAAACGCCAGCAGCAAGGCGCTCAGCAAGCCGCTGACGGCAATGCCGCCCAATGCAATGCCGTACACCGGCGTCATGTCCGGACTATAGCGCCCACCGGCACGGGCGGCGAAGGTAACGACCCATTCACGCTGGGCCACGCTCAAGCGCTTTTCGGCCCGCAGACCGGGCACCGTCCGCAAGCCCGGCACCGTGGTATCGAACATGATGTTGGACGCGGCCGGCGCCATGCGCGCACCTGAAAACACGTCGCCCGCGTCGTGGATGCGCAAAGCCAGCTGCGACAGCATGGCGCTGTCGGTCACCTCCTGCATCAGATTATTCACGCGAAAGACGATCGCCACCCAGCCCACCAGGGCGCGGCGGCGTTCCGCCACTGTCGCCAGCGGCATGTTCTGCCGATAGACCGGCGCGCGCGCCACAAAGCCGGGCTGGCCGTTTTTATCCTGCACCAGCGTGATCCGCTCGGTGGCGACAATGGCGCCGCTGTCGCGGCCCGACTCCAGTGCCGCGCGGTGGGGCGGCAACGCGGCCAGATCAAGGCCGAACGCATTTTCATTGCCCTTGAGCGGCTCGGTGTATTCGATGATGAAGTGCTGGTCGCTCGCAAGGGCGGGATGCACGGTAAATTCGGGATAGCCGGCCCCGTTGAGCGAGGTATCGGCGCGCACGCTGGCGACAAACGCGGGCAGGTCCGCGGCAGGCACGCTGCGCACAAACTGGATCGCCTGAAAACCTGGATAGCGCTGCGCCAGGTTCAGCTCCTGGACAAAGCGCGCGAACTGCGCGCGGTTCATGTTCTGGTTGATCGCGAAGCTGCTTTTTATGCTGAGCAGCATATCGAAGTAAATCTGCAAGCGCACATTGGTATCGCTGGCGACTTTCTCCGTGTCGTACTGGAAGTTACTTTGAATGCGCTCCTGTTGGGCATCCATCACAACCAGGCAGGTCCAGACGGTCAGGCAAATACCGATTACAAACGCAAGGTACCCTTGAGTCCGCATGTATCGCACTCCAGATTGTCATGTCGGATGGCCGTGCATCCGATCTTGTGATTTGACTATAGCATAGTGAAATACGGAAATGTTACGTCCTTGGGCCGGCGCGCAACACTTCAGGCAGACTCGGCTTGAAATTGGGCAGCAATCACCTTGAACTTTTCCTCCACCGCCAGCATGGCATCAACCACGTCCGGGTCGAAATGCTCGCCACTGGCCTGGCGGATCAGTTCCACCGCCGTTTCGTGGGTAAAGGCCGGGCGGTAGGAGCGTCTGGAAATGAGGGCGTCGTAGACATCGGCTACCGCCATCAGCCGCGCGGAGAGCGGAATTGCTTCGCCAGCCAGGCCTTGTGGGTAGCCGGAACCATCCCAGTATTCCTGGTGCGAATAGCAGATCTCGCGTGCGTAGCGCAGGAACTGGTTGCTGCCGCCCAGCGTATGCTCAACGCCGGCAATGGCGTCGCGCCCGTACACCGTGTGCAGCTTCATGGTCTCGAATTCTTCGTCCGTCAGCTTGCCCGGCTTGAGCAGGATGGTGTCCGGTACCCCCACCTTGCCAATGTCGTGCAGGGGCGCGGCCTTGAACAGCAGGGCGATGTTGTCGTCGTTTAGCTGCTCTGCAAAGCGCGTGTTGTAGCGCAGCTCGCGCGCCAGCGCTGCCACATAGTGCTGGGTGCGCCGGATGTGATTGGCCGTGTCGCCTTCGCGCGACTCGGCCAGCGAGGCCATGGCAATCACGGTGGCGTCCTGCATCAGCGACAATTCGCGCGTGCGCTCGGCCACCTGGTGCGCCATGTGGCGGCGCTGGTCCTTGAGCATGGCGCGCGCGGCGCGCAGCTGCATCAGCGTGTCGACCCGGGCGCGCAGAATTTCAGGCACAAAAGGGCGCAGCAGCACGTCGCTGGCGCCTTCACGCAAGGCGCGCTGCTGTTCATCCAGCGCGTCGTGGGCACTCATGAACAGCACCGGAATGTCGGCGCTGATGAAGTGGCACTGCAAGTCCGCCAGCAGGGCGAACGCACTCATGTCGGGCAGGCTGGGCGCCAGCAGCAGCAAATCAGGCTGGGGCACCTGGCGCGCCACGCGCAGCGCATCGGCGCCATTGCGTGCCAGCTTGACGTGATAGCGATCCTGCAAGTGTTCCTCAATCTCGACCAAATGCTCGGGCGAGGCGTCTACCACCAAAATGCTTGCCTTGAAATCAATATCCATCGGCGCAGTCTCCGGCTGCCATAGTCATGCCGTCCATCATAACGCGCCACCTGTGCGATGTTTCAGGTTTTTTACAATTCGGGTGGTCAATTGACAAGGGGCTAAGTTTAGAATGCCTGATCCCAAAATCCATCCTGTCAAGGTATTGCATGCTACGTTTGCCGTTCGGCCTCGCGGCCCTGTGCCTGTTCTTCTCGGCGTCGGCCGCCGACATCACCGACGACAAATTCCGCCAGCTGGAAGAGAGCTTGCCGACGCCGAATGCGGTGCGCAACGCCGCCGGCGCGCCCGGTCACGGCTACTGGCAGCAGCGCGCCGACTACACCATCCGCGCCACGCTCGACGAAGCCAAACGCAGCATCAGCGGCAGCGAGACCATCACCTACCATAACAATTCGCCCGACACGCTGCGCTACCTGTGGCTGCAGCTGGACCAGAACAAGTTCCGCCCCGACGCGGATGCGCGCAGCACCGCGACGGTCGAATCGCGCGAGGCCTGGTCCAAGGCCAAAACCGACGAGGACGGCCTGCACTTCGAAGGCATGCGCAGCATTCTGGAGGTGCCTGGCTTTGACGGCGGCTACACCATTGGCGCGGTCAAAGGTCCCGACGGCCAACCCCTCAAGTACACCATCAACAAGACCATGATGCGGATCGACCTGCCGCAGGCGCTTGCCAGCGGCCAGCGCTTTGTGTTCAGCGTCGACTACAGCTTCAAGATCAACGATGCGCGCCTGGAGCGCTCGCGCAGCGGCTTCGAACACTTCAAGGATGACAAGAACGACATCTTTGAAATCGCCTACTGGTATCCACGCATGGCAGCCTACTACGACGTGGCAGGCTGGCAGCACAAGCAGTTCCTAGGCGGTGGCGAGTTCACGCTGGAGTTTGGCGACTTCGACGTTCAGCTCACCGTGCCTGCCGACCATGTGGTGGCCAGCACCGGCGTGCTGCAAAATCCCGATGCGGTGCTGAGCGCCGCCCAGCGTGAGCGGCTGCGCCAGGCGCGCACGGCCAGCCGGCCGGTCATCATCGTCAGCCAGAAAGAGGCGGAAGCGGCCGAAAAATCGCGCGCCAGCGCGACCCGCACCTGGCACTTCAAGGCCGACAATGTGCGCGACTTTGCCTTTGCCACCAGCCGCAAGTTCATCTGGGATGCGCAGGGCTACAAAAAGAACGGCACCGACATGCTGGCCATGTCCTTCTATCCCAAGGAGGGCAACCCGCTGTGGGAAAAATATTCAACCCAGGCCATCATCCACACCATTGAGCAGTACAACAAGTACGCGTTCGACTACCCCTACCCGGTCGCCATTTCCGTCAACGGACCGGCCGGCGGCATGGAATACCCAATGATTTCGTTTAACGGTCCACGTCCCACCAAGGACAAAAAGACCGGCGAACTGACCTGGTCGCGCCGCACCAAATACGGCTTGATCGGCGTGATCATCCACGGGGTGGGCCATAACTACTTCCCGATGATCGTCAATTCCGACGAGCGTCAGTGGACCTGGATGGATGAGGGCCTCAATACCTTCATTCAGGGCCTGGCCCAGGATGCGTGGGAAGTGGACTTCCCGCGCACGCGCGGCGAACCGCGCAGCATCGTGCCCTACATGCGCACCAAAAACCAGGTGCCGATCATGACCAATTCCGAGTCGCTGCTGCAGTTCGGTTCAAATGCTTATGCCAAGCCGGCCGCCGCGCTCACCGTGCTGCGCGAAACGGTGCTGGGCCGCGAACTGTTCGACTTCGCCTTCCGCGAATATGCCCTGCGCTGGAAATTCAAGCGCCCCATGCCGGCGGACTTCTTCCGCACCATGGAAGACGCTTCCGGCACCGACCTTGACTGGTTCTGGCGCGGCTGGTTCTACACCACCGATGCAGTGGATGTGAGTGTGGACGGCATCACCGAATATGGCGTCAGCAGCAAGGACCCGGAGGTGGAAAAGGCATGGAAAAAGGCGCAGAAGGATGCCGAACCGATCGCCCTGTCGGTCCAGCGCGACAAAGGTATGCCGCGCCGCGTGGACGCGCAGCCGGAACTGAAGGACTTTTACAACGAGCACGACGAATTCACGGTCACCAACAAGGACCGCAACAAGTACAACGAAGGCCTGGCCGAACTGGAAGACTGGGAAAAGGCGCTGCTCAAGCAAGGCAAGCATCTGTATCTGGTTGACTTCAGCAACGCCGGCGGCCTGGTCACGCCCCTGGTGCTGGAGATCGAACTCAAGTCCGGCAAAAAAATCATCGAGCGCATTCCCGCCGAGGTATGGCGCTACTCGTCCAAAAAAATCACCAAGCTGATTGTGACGGACGAACCGATGGTGGGCCTGACTCAGGACCCGTACTGGGAGACGGCTGATATTGACACCAGCAACAACAGCTGGCCGCGCAAGATCACGCAATCGCGCGTGGAGCTGTTCAAAACCGAGAAGGGCAAGGATGACCTGATGAAGGACTACCGCACCCCGCTCAAGAACAAGACAAAGTAAACACCTATGTTCAAGAAAAGCCTGATCCTGGCCGCCTTTGCGGCCCTCGCCACCGGCGCCTGCGCCGCCGATATTGCAGACGACAAGTTCCGCCAGCTCGAAGAGCTGCTGCCTACCCCGGGCGAGACCCGCACCGCGTCCGGCGCGCCCGGCCAGGCGTACTGGCAGCAGCGCGCCGACTACAAGCTACGGGCCACGCTGGACGAAGCCAAACGCAGTATTACTGGCAGTGGCAGCGTCACCTATCACAACAATTCGCCCGACACCCTCAGTTACTTGTGGGTGCAGCTGGACCAGAACATGTTCCGCAGCGACTCGGACCGTCTGATCACGGCTACCCTGCCTTCGCGCGAAGCGTGGGCCAAGGGCACCCAGGCCGACGGTGTGCGTTTCGAGACCATGCGCTTTCTGATGGAAAGCCGCAGCTTTGACGGCGGCTTCAAGATTGCCGCCATCAAGGATGCGAACGGACAGCCGCTGAAGTACACCATCAACAAGACCATGATGCGGATCGATCTGCCGCAGCCGCTGAAACCGGGCGCGCAGACCAGTTTCGAGATGGCATGGAGCTTCAACGTCCCCGAGATGAATGTGCTGGGCCGGCGCAATGGCTATGAGCGCTTCGACGACAAGAATGACTTGTTCGAAATCGCCCAGTGGTTCCCGCGCATGGCCGCGTATTACGACGCGGCCGGCTGGCAGAACAAGCAGTACATCGGCGACGGCGAATTCACACTTGAATTTGGCAACTACGACGTCGAAATCACAGTCCCGGCCGACCATATCGTGGCCAGCACCGGCGTGCTGCAAAATCCGGAAGCGGTACTGAGCGCAACCCAGCGCGCGCGTCTGCAGCAGGCGAAAACAGCCACCAAACCCGTTATCATCGTCACCCAGCAAGAGGCCGAAGCGGCCGAAAAGACGCGCGTGGCGGGCACCCGCAGCTGGCACTTCAAGGCCGACAACGTGCGCGACTTTGCCTTTGCCACCAGCCGCAAATTTATCTGGGATGCCCAGGGCTACAAAAAAGGCGGCACCGACATGATGGCCATGTCCTTCTATCCGAAGGAAGGCAATCCGCTGTGGGAACGGTATTCGACCCAAGCCATCATTCACACCATCGAACAGTACAACAAGTACTCGTTCGACTATCCGTATCCGGTAGCGCTGTCGGTCAATGGCCCCATCGGCGGCATGGAATATCCGATGATCTCGTTTAACGGTCCGCGTCCAACCAAGGACAAGAAGACCGGCGAACTGACCTGGTCGCGCCGCACCAAGTATGGCTTGATTGGTGTGATCATCCACGAAGTGGGCCACAACTACTTCCCGATGATCGTCAATTCCGACGAGCGCCAGTGGACCTGGATGGACGAGGGACTGAACTCCTTCCTGGAATTTTTGGCGGAACGCGCATGGGAAGAAGACTTTGCTGACACCCGCGGCGAGCCGCGCGCCATCGTCGAGTACATGCGCAGCAAGAACCAGGTGCCCATCATGACCAACTCCGATTCGGTCATCCAGCGCGGCCACAATGCCTACGGCAAGCCGGCCACCGCCCTGAACATCCTGCGCGAAACCGTGCTGGGACGCGAACTGTTCGATTTCGCCTTCCGCGAATACGCGCAGCGCTGGAAATTCAAGCGCCCTACCCCGGCTGACCTGTTCCGCACCATGGAAGACGCCTCCGGCACCGATCTTGACTGGTTCTGGCGCGGCTGGTTCTACACCACCGATGCGGTCGACGTGAGCGTGGACGGCATCACTGAATACGGCGTCAGCACCAAGAACCCGGAAACGGAAAAAGCCTGGAAGCGCGCCCAGAAGAACGCTGAACCGGTTTCGCTGTCGGTCCAGCGCGACAAGGGTGTGCCGCGCCGCGTGGACACCCAGCCGGAACTGAAAGACTTCTACAACGAGCATGACGAATTCACCGTCACCAACAAGGACCGTAACAAGTACAACGAGGGCCTGGCCGAGCTGGAAGACTGGGAAAAGGCCTTGCTCAAGCAGGGCAAGCATTTGTACCTGGTCGACTTCAGCAATGCCGGTGGGCTGGTCACGCCGCTAGTGCTGGAGATTGAACTCAAGTCCGGCAAAAAGACCATTGAGCGCATTCCCGCCGAAGTGTGGCGCTATTCGTCCAAAAAAATCACCAAGCTGATTGTGACGGACGAACCGATGGTGAGCCTTACCCAGGACCCGTACTGGGAAACAGCTGACATCGACACCAGCAACAACAGCTGGCCGCGCAAGATCACCCAGTCGCGCGTGGAGTTGTTCAAGACCGAAAAAGGCAAGGACGACTTGATGAAGGACTTCAAGACACCACTGGGCAAGGCCAAGGAAGCCCAATGAAAAACGTGCTGCTGAAACTGGCCCTGGCCGCCGCTTTGTGCGGCGCCAGCGCTGGCGCACTGGCGCACCGCTTTCATACCGCGATTACCGAAATCGCACACAACGACAAGACCGGCAATGTGGAAGTGGTGCACACGCTGATGGCACATGACGTCGACGCCCTGCTGGCGTTGCGCGCCAAAACCATGGTGGACGTCGGCGACCGCGCCGGTGAAGAACAGCTGCGTGCCTATATCGACGACCACTTCTATCTGCTAAGTGCCGATGGCAAGCGCCTGCCGCTCCGTTGGCTGGGCCTGACGGCCGGGGTCGAGAGCGTGGTGGTGTATCAGGAGCTGGAGCAGACGGCGCTTGAGAAAATCGCGCGGGTACACCACGACATTCTGGCTGATTTTTTACCAAACCAGACCAATACCCTCAACGTCAAGCGCGGCGGAGAAATCCGTTCGCAGACCTTCGACCGCAAAAACAGCGAACAAGCCCTGAAGTAATGGCCGCTGGCGGGACAGGCGGGCGCAAAAATGCTACGCTATCGCAATGACAACTCCCGCACCACCCTTTACGGGTATGGCGCAGCTCACCGATGCGCTGCGCACCACCGGATACGCCCTGCTTGATCCGTCCGACGTCTGCGCCCTGGCCGGCTGCACCCGAACCGAACTCGATGCCCTGGCCGCCAGCTGGGACCATCTCGCCCTGGACAACTACCTCAAGGACGGCGGCAATTACCGGCGCCGGCGCCACTCCTGTTTCATTCAGGACGGCGCCACCCTGACCCAGACCGAGCACCGCGCCCACTGGCAGCCCGTCGAATACAACGCCCTGCACGGCGGCATGCACCGCCTGTTCGAGCCGGTGGAGGCGCAGACCGTCGCCAATCCCGCCTGGAGCCGGCTGATCTCGGCGCTGGGCCAGGCCTGCGCGCAGGCGCGTGGCGAACAGCGCTGGTATGTGGAAGCACACCAGTTCCGCATCGATACGCTGGAAGGCATCGGCCGTCCCACACCCGAAGGCGCGCACCGCGACGGGGTCGACTTCGTGGCCGTGCTGCTGGTGGGACGTCACAACATCAAAGGTGGCGAAACCCGCGTGTTCCAGGCGGATGGCCCGGACGGCAAGCGCTTTACCATGCTGGAACCCTGGACCTTGCTGCTGCTGGACGACGCCCGCGTGATTCACGAATCGACCCCGATTCAGCCCATTGGCGAGAACGGCCACCGCGACACCCTGGTACTGACGTGGCGTGCGGGTGCTTTCCAGGGCGAAGATGCATGATATAGTCGTTATCAACCTCTCCTAGTACAAGGAATCACACGTGGACGCATCGTGCGAAATCCAGCCGGACCAGTTCGAGATTCTGATTGTCGAAGACAGCCCGACCCAGGCCGAGCGCCTGCGCCGCCTGATTCAGTCAAGGTCCTACCGTGTCCGCGTGGCTGCCAACGGGCGCCTGGCACTGGCGCTGCTGCGCGAGCACCGGCCGCACCTGGTCCTGTCCGACATCATCATGCCGGAGCTGAACGGCTATGAGCTGTGCCGCGCCATCAAAGAAGACCCCGAACTGCGCGATATCCCGGTCATCCTGGTCACGGCCCTGAACGACCCCAAGGACATCATCCGCGGCATCGAATGCGGCGCCGACAATTTCATCCGCAAGCCGTACGCGGAAGAATATCTTCTCAGCCGCATCAGCCACATGCTGGTCAACCAGAAGCTGCGCGAAGCGCAAAGCACCGAGGGCATTGCCCTCTACCTGGGCGAACAAAAACACTTCATTCACGCCGGCCGCCAGCAAATTCTCGACCTGCTGATCTCCACCTACGAACAGGCGGTGCAGGTCAACAGCGAGCTGCAGGCGCGCGAACGGCAGGTGATCGAGTTGAACATGCGGCTGGCGCACCACGCAGCCGAGCTGGAAGCGATCAACCGTGAAATCGCCCTCAAAAACCTGGAGCTGGCCGAGGCAAGCCGCATGAAATCGGCGTTCATCGCCAATATGTCGCACGAGCTGCGTACGCCCCTGAACGCCATCATCGGCTTTACCGGCGCCCTGCTCATGAAGCTGCCCGGCCCCCTCACGCCCGACCAGGACAAGCAGCTCAACACCATTCGTACCAGCGCGCGCCATCTGCTGTCGCTGATTAACGACATTCTCGACGTGGCCAAAATTGAATCGGGCAAGGTCACCCTGACGCTGGAACGCGTGCAGTGCCAGGACCTGGTAGGCCAGACCATTGACAGCCTGCGGCCTCTGGCAGCGCAAAAAGGGCTCGAGTTGAGCGTGGCGCTGCCGTCGGAACCGGTGGTGGTCGACTCGGACAAGCGCGCCCTCACGCAAATCATCATCAACCTGGTGAACAATGCCATCAAGTTCACCGACACCGGCGCGGTCAAGGTCACCCTCAGCCAGCGCCTTGAAGAAGGCCAGCTGGTGACCGAATTTGCCGTCGCCGACACCGGCGCCGGCATCAAGGCCGAAGACCAGCCCAAGCTATTCCAGGCATTCTCCCAGCTCGACTCCACCTCGACCCGGCACGCCGAAGGCGCTGGCCTGGGCCTGTACCTGTGCCAGAACCTGGCCAACCTGCTTGGCGGCAAGCTGTTCTTCCACAGCGAGTTCGGCCAGGGCAGCACCTTCATCCTCGCCTTGCGCGAAAAGCACTGAAACCTGGCTCCAAAAAAAACGCCCGTGTACCTTGCGGTACCGGGCGGTAATCCAACCTTCGAAGAAGTATTGGAGGAGACAGTTTCAATATACCCCAGTTTATGTTGCGGCGCAATACCGTAGAAATACCGTAAACATTTCGCTAATTCCATAGCAAAGAATCAATCTTGACGCATGAGCGGCGCGCGCCTTATGACGCACCGCAACAAGCGCAATCTTGCCATATTCTTTACAAACGGAAATTAAATCAAGCAAACGATTTAAATCTATCAATCGTTTGATTTTTATGATTTAATCACGCCTATGGAAAAATCACCCCCTCCTCCCGACGAAGGACGCAAAAGCCGCTCCGACGGCGTGCAATCGCGCGAACGGCTGTTAATGACGGCCATGCGCTTGTTCGCCGAACAAGGCTTCGCCAAGACCTCCACGCGCGAAATTGCGCTCGCAGCCGGCACCAACATCGCGTCGATCAGCTACTACTTCGGCGACAAGGCAGGCTTGTACCGGGCCGCCTTTACCGAGCCGGCGCCGCACCGCACCGAAGACATCGAAGCGTTCACGCGCGAAGACCTGAGCCTGCGCGAAGCGCTGCGCGAGTTCTACTCCCATTTGCTGGAACCCCTCAAACAGGGCGACCTGGCGCGCATGTGCATGCGCTTGTGGTTCCGCGAGATGCTCGAGCCCACCGGCCTGTGGCACGAAGAAATCGACAGCGATATCCGCCCTGCGCATGCCGGCCTGACCCAGGTGATCGCACGCCACATGCAGCTGACCGCCATCGACGATGATCTGTCGCGCCTGTCCTTCTGCATTGTGGGCATGGCGCTGCAGTTGATGATCGCGCGCGACGTGATCGACAAAATCTCCCCGCAGTTGCTGGACTCGGAGAGCGCCATCGACACCTGGCTCGAACGCCTGGTCGATTATGGCGAAGCTCTGGTTCACGCCGAACAGGCGCGCCGCGCCGCTCTGCCCACATCACCTGCCGCACCCGTTACTCCGCCATGAAAGAACCAAGAATGAGAATAGCAACGACACTGATACTGCCGCTGGCGCTATCGGCGTGCGCGCTTGCCCCGCCAGCCAAGGTGGATGCGCCCACGCCCGCACAATGGAACACGCCGCCCGCGCATAACGGCAGCCTGACCGACTTGAGCCAGTGGTGGCGCCAGCAGGGTGACCCGCTGCTGGTGCAACTGGTTGAAGCGGCGCAAACAGCCAGTCCCACCATCGCCACTGCCGGCTCGCGCATCGCCCAGTCGCGTGCCCAGCGCGCCGCCGCCGGCGCCGCCCTGCTGCCATCGCTCGACGCTTCGGTCGGCGTGACGCGCGCCAATCAGCAAAGCACGCTCCCTGGCGGCACCACCTCCCAGGCAGCATTGCAGTCGGGATGGGAAATCGACCTGTTCGGCGGGCGCCGCGCCGACCGCGATGCGGCCCAGGCCCGACTGGCCGGTGCCACGGCGGGCTGGCATGAAGCCCGCGTCGCAGTCGCGGCCGAAGTAGCCAGCCTGTATTACAGCTTGCGCAGCTGCGAACAGCTGCTCGATGTGGCCAAGCAGGATGCCCAGTCGCGTGCCGACACGGCGCGCCTGACCCAGCTGACCGCCGAAGCGGGCTTCCAGTCACCATCGACCGCTGCCCTGGCGCGCGCCAGCGCCGCCGACGGCAACAGCCGCTACATCTTCCAGAAAGCGTTGTGCGATATCGACGTCAAGAACCTGGTTGCAATGACAGCACTGGAAGAAAGCGACTTGCGTGCCCGCCTGGCCGGTAGTGCCCTGGTGCCAGCACCCGCCATCGCGGTCAGTGCCGTGCCGGCCCAATTGCTGGCCCAGCGCCCTGACGTGTTTGCGGCCGAACGCGAAGTGGCCGCTGCCAGCGCCGAAGTGGGCAGCGCGCGCGCCGACCGCTTCCCGCGCTTGTCGCTCTCGGGTTCCGTTGGCGTGGCCAATTTCCGCAGTGGCGGCGACAACATCCAGACCGATACCTGGACCATCGGCCCGCTGGCCCTGAGCCTGCCAATCTTTGACGCCGGCCGCCGCAGTGCCAACGTGGAAGCGGCCAAGGCGCGCTACGACGCAGCCGTCATCAACTACCGCGCCAGCGCGCGCCGCGCCGTCAGCGAAGTCGAACAGGCACTGGTCAATCTGAACAGCAGCACAGCGCGCAGCAGCGACGCACAAGTATCAATGGAAGGCTACCGGCTTGCCTTTGTGGCTGCCGAAGACCGCTACAAGAACGGTCTTGGCAGCCTGCTTGAACTGGAAGATGCGCGGCGCACCCGCCTGGCTGCCGAAAACGCCGTCGTGACGCTGCAGCGCGAACGCAATGCCGCCTGGGTGGCCCTGTACCGCGCCGCCGGCGGCGGCTGGACGCCATCTGCTAACTGAACCGAATCTGGACCTACAATGAAAAATAAACTGATCAAACCTGTTCCTGCCCTCGCCCTCGGCGCCTTGCTCATCGTGGCCGCCTTCATGCTGGCCAAGCCTGGCAGTTCGGTTGCCGCTGACGACAAGAAGTCGGAACCTGCGCGCCCCGCGCTCACCGTCACCAGCGTGCGGCCGCAAGCGGCGCAACTGCCGATCAAGCTGGCCGCCAACGGCAACGTCGCCGCCTGGCAGGAAGCAATTATCGGCAGCGAATCGGGCGGTCTGCGCCTGACCGACGTGCGCGTCAATGTGGGCGACGTGGTCAAGAAAGGCCAGGTCCTGGCCGTGTTCTCGGCCGATACCGTCAACGCCGACGTGGCACAGGCGCGCGCCGCGCTGATGGAGGCCGAGGCCAATGCCAGCGAAGCAGTGGCCAACGCCGCGCGCGCCCAGTCGCTCAAAGCCTCGGGCGCCTTGTCGGCCCAGCAGATCAGCCAGTACATGACTGCCGAAACCACGGCCCGTGCACGGATCGCCTCGGCCAAGGCCGCACTGGCCTCGCAGGAACTGCGCCTGCGCTACACCCAGGTGGTCGCGCCCGACAATGGCGTCATTTCAGCCCGCGCCGCCACCGTTGGCTCGGTCGTTGGCGTGGGCACGGAACTGTTCCGCATGATCCGCCAGGGCCGCCTGGAATGGCGTGCCGAAGTCACTGCCAGCGAACTGGCACGCCTTCGTCCCGGCACCGGCGCGGTGGTCAAGGCCGCCAACGGCAGCGAATTGACGGGCAAGGTGCGCATGATTGCACCGACCATCGATCCGCAAACCCGCTCCGCGCTGGTCTACGTCGACCTGCCGCCCACCACGGATGCGAACGCGCCCTTCAAGGCCGGCATGTTCGCCAGCGGCCAGTTCGAGCTGGGCCAGTCGAACGCCATGACGGTTCCACAGCAGTCGGTGGTGGTGCGCGACGGTTTCAGCTACGTGTTCAAGTTGAACCAGGACCAGCGCGTCAGCCAGATCAAGGTGCAGGCCGGACGCCGCCTGGGCGACCGCATCGAAGTGGTCAGCGGCCTGACGCCGGATGCCGTGGTCGTGGTCAATGGCGCCGGCTTCCTCAATGAAGGCGATCTGGTACGCAATGTCGCGGCCGGCGCGCCGAAGTAAGGACCGATCATGAATTTTTCAGCCCTCTCCATCAAGA
The DNA here is from genome assembly GCF_900129765.1 of Massilia sp. CF038. Taxonomy (GTDB): domain Bacteria; phylum Pseudomonadota; class Gammaproteobacteria; order Burkholderiales; family Burkholderiaceae_D; genus Telluria_A. Next base: position 350,441 of record NZ_FQWU01000001.1, on the reverse strand, counting down.
ACCCGATACCGGCGATCATGCTGTTCATTCTGCTGACGCTGGCCGGCCTGCTGGCCTACAAGGCCAACGCGGTGCAGGACTTCCCGGATATCGAACTGCCCATTGTGACTGTCAGCGCAGTGCTCGACGGCGCCGCCCCGGCCCAGCTGGAAACCGAAGTCGCGCGCAAGATCGAAGACTCGGTCGCCACCCTGCAAGGCGTCAAGAACATCTACACCAAGGTGCTCGACGGCGTGGCCACGGTCACCGTGGAATTCATCCTTGAAAAAAATATCTCGGATGCCGTCAATGACGTGCGCGATGCGGTCGCCCGCGTCAAGGCCGACCTGCCTGCCGAGATGCGCGACCCGACCGTGACCAAGGCCTCCACTGCAGGCCGTGTGATCATGACCTTCACCGCGGCTGCCACGCCCGGCAAAGGCGGGGTGCCGCTTGACGACCAGGAATTGAGCTGGTTTGTCGACAATACGGTCGCCAAGCGTCTGCTCAGCGTGCCCGGTGTGGGCGCGGTCAAGCGCGTGGGCGGCGTGTTCCGCGAGATCCGCGTGGAGCTCGACGACGCCCGCATGGCTGCCCTCAAGGTCGCGGCGGTGGACGTATCGCACCAGCTGCGCAGCGTGCAGCGCGAAGCGCCAGGTGGACGGGGCGACGTCAGCGGCGCCGAGCAATCGGTGCGCACCATCGCCACGGTCAATACCGCGGCCGAACTGGCTGCCATGGATATTCCCCTGCCAGACGGGCGCCGCGTGCGCCTGGACCAGGTGGCCAAAGTCACAGACACCGTGGCGGAACCGCGCTCCATTGCCGAGCAAGATGGCAAGCGCGTGGTCGGCTTTGAAGTGTTCCGCACCAAGGGCGCCAGCGAAATTGCGGTGGCCAAGGGTGCGCGCGCAGCCATCGCGGAACTGCAAGGCACGCACGCCAATATCGAAATGAAGGAAGTCATCGACAACGCCTTCCCGGTGGAAGAAAACTTCGACGGCTCAATGGAGCTGCTGTACGAAGGCGCGCTGCTGGCCGTGCTGGTGGTGTTCTGGTTCCTGCGCGACTGGCGCGCCACGCTGGTGGCTGCGGCAGCACTGCCGCTGTCGGTCATTCCTGCGTTTTTGGGCCAGTACTGGTTCGGCTACACGCTCAACACAGTGACGCTGCTGTCGCTGGCACTGGTGGTTGGCGTGCTGGTGGACGATGCGATTGTCGAAATCGAAAACATCTCGCGCCACCTGCGCATGGGTAAAACGCCGATGCAGGCGGCCATGGAGGCAGCCGACGAAATCGGTATGGCCGTCATTGCCACCACCTTCGCGCTGGTCGCCGTGTTCCTGCCGACCGCCTTCATGGGCGGCATTCCTGGCCTGTTCTTCAAGCAGTTCGGCTGGACTGCGGTGCTGGCGATCCTGGCCTCGCTGGTGGTAGCGCGTTTGCTCACCCCGATGATGGCCGCCTACATCCTCAAGCCGCTGCCGCACGCGGAAGAGAAAGATGGCTGGATCATGCAGCGCTACATGCGCGCCATGAAATGGTGCCTGAATCACCGGGTGATCACTGCTGTCGGTTCCGGCATCTTCTTTATCGCTTCGATTCTGCTGGTGCCGTTGCTGCCGACCGGATTCGTTCCGCCGGCCGACCGTGCCCAGACCATGATCAATGTCGAGCTGCCGCCCGGTTCCACACTGGCTGAAACGCGCGTCGTGGCAGAACAGGCACGCAAGGCCGCCACCGAAGTGAAGGGCGTGACCGGCATCTTCAGCTCGATCGGTGGCGGCTCCAGCGGCGATGCGTTCGCACCTGGCGCCTCTGCTGAAGCACGGCGCGCGGTTCTGACCCTGACGACCGTGCACCGCAACGACCGCAAGGAGTCGCTGGATGCCATCGAACGCCAGATCCGCACCAAACTTGACCAGATTCCAGGCGCCAAGTTCACGGTTGGACCGCAAGATACCGGCGTCAAGATGCAGCTGGTGCTGCGCAGCGAAGACCCGGTCGCGCTGACCGCTGCCGCCCAGCAGGTGGAACGCGAACTGCGTACCCTCAAAGGCATTGGCAACGTCAGTTCGAGCGCCTCGCTGGTGCGTCCGGAAATCATCGTGCGGCCCGACTTTGCCCGCGCCGCGGATATGGGCGTGACCGCCGCCGCCATTGGCGAGACGGTACGCGTGGCCACCGCAGGTGATTACGACCAGGCTTTGACCAAGATGAATCTGTCCGAACGCCAGGTGCCGATCCGGGTCAAGCTGCCCGATGCGGTGCGCGCCGACCTGTCGGCCATCGAACGCCTGACGGTGCCGGGCAAGAACGGCCCGGTCATGCTGGCCAACGTCGCGTCGATCACGATGGAAAGCGGACCAGCACAAATCGACCGTCTGAACCGCAACCGCAACGTGACGCTGGAAGTGGAACTGTCGGGCCGCTCGCTCGGTGAAGTCAATGCCGAAGCGCGCGCCCTGCCGTCGATGCAGTCGCTGCCGGCCTCGGTCAAGATTGCCGAACTGGGCGACGCCCAGGAAATGCAGGCGCTGTTTGCCAGCTTCGGCATCGCCATGCTGATTGGTGTGCTGTGCATCTATGGCGTACTGGTCCTGCTGTTCAAGGACTTCATGCAGCCTATGACGATTCTGGCGGCCCTGCCCCTGTCGATTGGCGGCGCCATTGTCGGCCTGCTGATCACCGGCAAGGCCTTGTCGATGCCTTCCATGATTGGCCTGATCATGCTGATGGGGATCGTGACCAAGAACTCGATTCTGCTGGTCGATTATGCGATCCTGGCACGCCAGGCAGGCATGAACCGCTTCGACGCGCTGGTCGACGCCTGCCACAAGCGCAGCCGCCCGATCATCATGACCACCATCGCCATGGGCGCCGGCATGATGCCGCTGGCGCTGGGCTGGGGCGCAGACCCGAGCTTCCGTTCACCGATGGCCATTGCCGTGATTGGCGGGCTGATCACGTCGACATTGCTCAGTTTGCTGGTGGTGCCTGCCGTGTTCACCATCATTGATGATCTGGAGCACTGGCTCAAGCGCAATATGGCGCGCATGCGGAAAGAGAAATCGGCGCCGCATCTGCCCGTCAGCACAGCGAAGAGCAGCGATGTAAGCTACCCGTAAAACAAAAAACGCCAGCGTCAAGCTGGCGTTTTTCATTGACCTGAGGAAATTTTTCGTTGTTTCTTCGTCTATTGTGTTTGCGATATTGCAATTGCTTTTGTACAACCATATAATTGCCAAAACAGTAAAGAGTTGCCTAACCCCCGCAATCCTTCCCTTCGACGTACCAACCCAACGGATCTATTTTGAAATCAATCGCACTCAAGGCAAGCGTTTGCGCGCTGTTCTTGCTGGCCGGTTCTGCCCATGCGGGCTCGATCGGTACCGCCACCATCAATGATGTGACCTTGTCCGGCGCGCCTTCTGACGCGCTGAGCTATGCAAATGGCATTAATCCTCAGTCGCAAGGCAAGAACGGCGGCAGCACTGGCTTCGCCAAAGACTTCGCCAGCTACGGCAGCGGCGACTGGGCACGCCTGGCAGCGTTCGACAGCAAGGCCGATGACGGCACCAGCATCAGCACCACCAAACTGGGCAGCTCGTTGACCTTCACCTTCGACAAAACCAACGGCCGCAACGGCAGCTGGACCCTGACCAACACCGATCTGCTGCACGCGGTTGACCTGGACCTGGTGTTTGCCATCCACACCGGTGGCGGCAGCGGCGCCTGGCTGTTCGACGACCAGCAAATCGGCGCGGGCCAGACGCTCAACGGCAGCTGGGCACTGAATCTGCTGAACAATGGCCGTCAGTATTCGGGCTATTCGAACCTGACCATTTTTGGCCGTGACTTCAATGTCATCCCACCGACCGACACCAAGGTACCTGAACCAGGCACCCCGGCATCGATCGTTCTCGGTCTGGGCTTGCTGGGCGTGATGATGCGCCGTCGCAAATCCAAGTAAGCGAGACTGCCGCGCCCCTTACACCATCGGTGGATCGGTTTCGCGCGCAAAGGAGCGATGGCCTGCCAGCGCCTCCTTGAAGGCAGCAATGGCGGCCGGCACATCTTCCGTGTCGGCGCCAATCAGGGCTGGATCATCGGTCCCGTCCGGCAAGGCAGGCGGGACCGCTGCCTGCTTCAGCAAACCAGTGCCAGCACCAACCACCATGATCGGCTTGCAGTGACGATACTGTTCACGCACAAAGTCGAGCGCGTGCGCATCGCGGCCCAGCGCCTTGATGGCGTCAGCCCCATCGGGCACCACCACCGCGTCATACAGCACCGACGGGCCCGCTTCCAGCGTGATCTCGACGTATAGCACACTGCCATCGCTGGCCTGCACCTTGCCCAGCTGCGAACCCACCAGACGCGGCACCGCGCCATCGTTGAGCAAGGATGTGTAGACCGCACGCACCATGGCGCCATCAATGCCGTTACCGATCAGAATGGCCACCTTGCGCGTCTTGATCCCGGTTTCACCCGGACGGCTCAGCAGCGACAAACCAGGCGAGGCATCGTATTCCGGCAGCGGCAGGCTGGTTGCCATGGGCTGCGGCGGCGGCACGTCCATGCCCAGGCCGGCAGCGACCGAACCGGCCAGTACTGGATTGACGTTGGCCAGCAGCGACAATACGCGCTCGCGGACAGCCGGGGTCTGTACCCGCGTCAATTCAAAACGGAAGGCCGCAGCGATGTGGTGCTGTTCGACTGCCGTCTGGCTGTTGAAGAACAGGCGCGCTTGCGAATAGTGATCAGCAAACAGTTCCGGCTTGCCACGCACCTTGTCTGCTGCCACTGGTTCGGGGAAGCTGGTAAAGCCCTGTGCGCCAGCCTGAGCCGGGTAGCCGCCACCGAGCGAATTGGGCTCGTAACTGACGCGGCCACGATGGATTGCCTGGCGGTGCATGCCGTCACGCTGATTATTGTGCACCTGTGCCACTGGCGAATTGACGGGAATCTCATGGAAATTGACCCCGCCCAGGCGGCTGATCTGCGTGTCCAGGTAGGAGTGAATGCGCCCCTGCAGCAGCGGATCGTTACTGAAATCAATGCCGGGGATAATGTGCGCCGTGCAGAAGGCCACCTGCTCGGTCTCCGCAAAGAAATTGTCCGGGTTGCGGTTGAGCACCATCCGGCCCAGCGGGGTCAGGGGCACCAGCTCTTCCGGGACGATTTTGGTTGGGTCGAGCACATCGAATTCGAAGGCTTCGGCCTGTTCTTCCGTGAACACTTGCACCGCCAGTTCCCACTCCGGGAAGGCGCCGGCTTCGATCGCTTCCCACAGGTCGCGGCGGTGATAATCGGGATCGGCACCGATCAGCTTGGCGGCCTCATCCCACACCAGCGAATGTGTGCCCTGGATCGGGTTCCAGTGGAATTTGCAGAAGCGCGCTTCGCCTGCCGCATTGATCAGGCGGAAGGTGTGCACGCCAAAGCCTTGCATGGTGCGGTAGCTGCGTGGAATGGCGCGATCGGACATTTGCCACAGCAGCATGTGGGTCGATTCCGGCATCAGCGAAACAAAATCCCAGAAGGTGTCGTGGGCGCTGGACGCCTGCGGCATCGCGTGGTGCGGCTCCGGTTTCACGGCGTGCACCAGATCGGGGAACTTCATTGCATCCTGAATGAAGAAGACAGGCATGTTGTTGCCCACCAAATCCCAGTTGCCCTGATCCGAATAGAACTTCACGGCAAAGCCGCGCACATCGCGCACGGTGTCGGAGGAACCTCGTTCGCCCGCCACGGTCGAAAACCGTGTGAAGACCGGGGTGCGCTTGCCTGCCTCGGCAAACACGGTGGCGCGGGTCAATGCGCTGAAGTCGCCATAGCTTTCAAAGTAGCCGTGCGCTGCCGAGCCGCGTGCATGGACCACGCGCTCAGGAATACGCTCGTGGTCAAAATGGGTGATCTTTTCGCGCAGAATGAAGTCTTCCAGCGCGGTGGGGCCGCGCAGGCCGATTTTGAGCGAATGCTGGTTGTCGGCAACGGGTACACCCAGATTGGTGGTCAGTACCTGGCCGCCGGAATCAACGCGCACGCGGTCGAGCGACTCCACCGTCGGGTTGTAGCCGTCGGGCGGATTGCCAGCGCCCAGTTTGGCTGACGGAATCGTTTCCGTGCTGCTGCTGGCGGTGGCGCGCGGGGTGGGCGGCGTGGCGGTCGCGCCAGGTTGCGGCGTGCGCGACGCATCGCCATACTCCGCAGCCTTGTTCGGGTTGAACGGCATTTCCGCAGCAAGCTGCATATTGCCGACTGATTTTTGCAGCAACTCGTCGCCCATGACGGTCTTGCTGCCCAAGGTGCCCGGCGGCGGTGCGTTGGAGGGACCCGAAACAGAGCTGAGGATGGAGCCGGCGCCTTCATCTGACTGGCCGGTCTTTTTGCGTGTAACCATGTAACACCTCGAAAAATACGATAACTGTGGAGATAAGCGCAACGCTGCATTGCGGGCAAGCCGCGGTCGTGCGAAATGAATGGAACAGGACGCGCCGAAACGCCGGCCAGCTGCAAGCCGACCGGCGTCAGGCCGGGCGCGGCGGCCCCAGATTAGCGGCGGCGGCCCAGAATTTTCGACAGGGTGAAGCCGGCAGCCAGTGCCACCAGCACCGAGGTGGCCGGGCTGCTGCGAACATAGCCACGGCCGGTTTCAGCGAAGTTTTTGTAGGCTTCGCTCAACTGCTTGGATTTTTCGCCCATGCTGTTGCTGGCATTGGCCAGCGCGCCTTGCACTTTGTCGACGCCGGCGTGGGCGCTCGTCGCGAGGCGATCTGCCATGGCGGGCGCGGCATCGGCAGCTTTGTCGATCGACTGGTGCAGCTCGGAGGCGCCTTTGCTGATCTCGGCGCTGGCACCCGGCGTTGCGCCCGTGCTGCGGCCGATGCCGCCGTTCGAATCCCTGCTCAGGTCCTTGCCCATGCTGCTGCCCGAGCCTTCGTTGCCTACATTGCGTGCGTTACCGTCGTTCGATTTTTGATTGTCCATGATCCATTCCTCTGAAAGTGTTTTATACCCGCGCGGTGTTGCATCTGAACCGATGCAGCGAATACAAAAAATATAACGATCAGCAGGTGATCACTGTGCGGTGACTAACAGAGCCATACAGCGTTTGCAAAGCATAAATTCAGATGGGAATTTAGTTTCCAAATGGATCGTTGAAACGGGGCCCATCGCACGCAACCAGATCGGCAGAATGCAATGTGCCCCCAGCGCCAAATCAGATCTGCGTCATGCCCCCATCCACGCTCAATTCGATCCCATTGATGTATTTGGCATCTTGCGATGCCAGGAACAGTGCCGCCGTGGCGATTTCGTCGGGCTGGGCCACGTAGCCGAGCGGGATGGCGCCCTTGGCAAATTCGGCCAGTCCGGCGATTTGCTCGGCATTCATCTTCAAACCGTTTTCCATGATCGGGGTGAGCGTCATACCAGGGCTCAAGGCGTTGACGCGGATCTTGCGGCCTTTCAGATCATTGGCCCAGGAACGGGCAAACGAACGGACCGCCGCTTTCGAGGCGCTATAGATACTCAGATTCTCCATGCCCTTGTTGGACACGATGGACGCGGTCAGCACCACCGCGGCGCCATCCTTGAGCAAAGGCAGCAAGGTTTGCACGGTAAAGAACACACCCTTGACGTTGATATCAAAGGTTTTGTCCAGCTCGGCTTCGGTGGTATCGCCAAACTGGTTTTTCTCGGCAATGCCGGCATTGGCAAAGACCGCATCGAGTTTGTCACCGCGCGCTTCGATCTCGGCTTTGAGTTTTTCCAGATCGGATAGCGAGGCCACATCGGACACCAGGGCGACTGCATTGGGCCCGAGCAAGGTCGCGGCATGATCGAGATTTTTGGCCGAACGCCCTGTGACATACACGCGCCGGGCGCCCTGCTCCAGCAAGGCCTTGGCAATGGCCAGGCCAATCCCCGTGGAACCACCAGTAACAACTGCGACTTGATTGCTGAATTTGGCAGACATGTTTGCTTCCTTTTTATTGATTATTGGAAAGTTGTTCTTATGTTCGACAACAATAGAACATTAGAACAATAGAACACTAACATGAAATATGGGATACTGCACAAATGAGATTGCATAACCACCCGACCACCGACACCCTGACACTGACCCAGGTGCTGTACGCCTTGAGCGACCCTGCCCGCCTGTCGATTGTCGAAAACCTGGCAACGAACGGATCGCAGCCATGCGGCGCCATGTGCCTGCCCGTAGCCAAATCAACCGCGTCGCACCATTTCCGCGTGCTGCGCGAAGCGGGCGTGATTCTGATGACGGCCGAGGGCACCCAGTTTATTAACTCATTACGGCGCGAGGATCTGGACAGCCGCTTCCCCGGCCTCCTTGATGCGGTGTTGCAGGCTGCCGCCGTCAAAGGGCCATGAACACCTGTCAGGCATTCTTTGAGGCGATGCACGAACGCTTCCCCATGCTGGCCGAAAAAGCCGACCGCTTGTATGAAACCTATTGGGCCGAGAGTCCGGCGGACGAAGACGCCTATTTCGTCTGGTTTGAAAGCTTGGCCAATGCCGTCAACAGCGACATGCGGCACGGCGCCGCTGCCTTGCAAGCGAAGCCTGTATTCGAGTACATACACGAAGTGTTCGACAACGGCAGTGACCAGGTCAAGCGCTGTATCGACGTGTCCTTTGTCGAAAACCTGTTCTGGCGCGTCGCGCCAGAACGCGCCTTACCGTACTGGAAGGCCCTTCCTACCCCGTTGAAAGCGCTGTACATTCAATTTCACGGCCGTCCGCCGGAATAAGGCGCCCAAAACAAAAAACCCGCATCCCTGTAACAGGAGCGGGTTTTGTGCTTGAAGCGAATACCTGGTGCCGATTGCCGGAATCGAACTGGCGACCTTTTCATTACGAATGAACTGCTCTACCAACTGAGCTAAATCGGCGAAGACGCGTATTCTAGCAAACAATTCAGCGAACTTGCTAGTCCGAATCTGCAATCACCCTTGTTTGCCTCAAAAACAGGCAAATTATGCTGCGTGGTAGCTGGTGACGCGTTCCACTTCGCTCTTGGAGCCAAGGAACACCGGCACGCGTTGATGCAGCTTTTGCGGCGCAATATCCAGGATGCGGGTGCGGCCATCGGTTGCGGCGCCGCCAGCCTGCTCGACGATCAGCGCCATCGGATTGGCTTCGTACATCAGGCGCAGCTTGCCGGGCATGCTGGTGTCGCGCGTATCGGCCGGGTACATGAAGATGCCGCCGCGGTTCAGGATGCGGTGCACATCGGCCACCATCGAAGCAATCCAGCGCATGTTGAAGTCTTTTTCGCGCGGACCGGTTTTACCGGCCAGCATTTCGTCCACATAGCGCGTGACCGGGGCATGCCAGTGACGGGCGTTGGACATATTGATGGCGAATTCCTTGGTTTCCGCAGGAATCATCATATTGCGCTGGGTGAGCACCCACGAACCCATCTCGCGGTCCAGAGTAAAGCAGTTCACGCCGTTGCCGGTGGTGAGCACCAGCATGGTTTGCGGGCCGTACACGGCATACCCGGCTGCCACCTGCTTGCTGCCTGCCTGCATGAAATCCGCTTCGGTCGGGGTACCCATGCCGTCCGGTGCCTTGAGCACCGAGAAGATGGTGCCGATAGATACGTTGACGTCGATATTCGACGAGCCGTCCAGTGGGTCGAACAGCAGCATGTATTCGCCCATCGGGTAACGGTTCGGGATCGGGTGGATCGATTCCATTTCTTCCGACGCCATGGCTGCCAGGTGGCCGCCCCACTCATTGGCTTCGAGCAGAATCTCGTTCGAGATCACGTCCAGTTTTTTCTGGACTTCGCCCTGGATGTTTTCGGTATCGGCGCTGCCGAGAATATCGCCCAGGGCGCCCTTGCCCACCGAATGGCTGATGGTTTTGCAGGCGCGTGCGACCACTTCGATCAGGAGCCGCAATTCAGCGGGAATCGAGTTGTGGTTGCGTTGTTCTTCGACCAGGTGCTGCGTGAGGCTGACGCGTTTCATGGACTTCCTTCTTTTGTTTGAATTCTTTTATGTGCGCAAAAGCGCGTTAGTTCGACAGCGCTTTGGTGACGATTTCGCGCACATCGTTGGACAGCTTTTTCATGCCTGCGACCTTTTGCAGCGCTTTCTTCATTTGGCTTTGCAAGGCCGGCGCAAAACGGCGCCAGCGGTCCATCGAGCGCGCGAGGCGGCTGGCCACTTGCGGATTGATCGCGTCCAGCGCAATCACCTGCTCGGCCCAGAATGCGTAACCGCTGCCGTCCGGCGCGTGGAACTGCGCCGGGTTGCTGTTGGCAAAAGCGAACAGCAGACTGCGTGCGCGATTCGGATTCTTGATATTGAATGCCTTGTGGCGCATCAGGGCGCGCAGGGCGGCCACATCGGTCCCGGGGGCTGCGGCCTGCATGGTAAACCATTTGTCGATGACCAGGGCTTCACTTTCAAACTCGCGGTAAAAGTGGTCCAGCGCCTTGGCGGCGCCATCGGCTTCGGCGTAGATCAGCGCCACCAGGGCGGCCACGCGGTCGGTCATGTTGCCGGCACTGTCGTACTGGCGCTGGGCCAGGTCCATACTGGCCTGGTCCGGTGCCGCCGCCAGATAAGACAGTGCCAGATTCTTCAAACCGCGCCGGCCCGCCGATACGGCGTCGGGACTGTAGTCGCCGGGCATCTGGTTGGCTTCGTATTGCGCCAGCAAGGTGGCACGCAAGGTGCGGCCAATGGTGCGCCGCATGAACTGGCGCGCCAGGTGGATCGCTTGCGGATTGACCACGTCGAGCTGGTCGGCAATCATGCTTTCGGACGGCAGGAGCATGGCCTGTTCGCGGAAGCCCGCATCCAGGCTGCTATCGGCGGCAATTTTGCCCATGGCCTCGATGAAGGTGGTGTCCAGATCCATCTTGCCGCCTGCGGCCACGGCCGCCGTCAGCTTGAGCAGGCGCGCCATGGCCAGGCGCTGGCCCGCTTCCCAGCGGTTGACGGGATCGCTGTCGTAGTTAAACAGGTGCAGCAGTTCAGCGTCGCTGTACTGGTATTCCAGAATCACCGGCGCGGAAAAATCGCGCAGGATCGAGGGCGTCGGCGCTTCCTTGACGCGGGTAAAGCGGAAGGTCTGGCTGGCTTCCTTCAGCTCGAGGACGGCGGTGTTGCCCACCAGCTGGCCATTGAGCACCAACGGCATGTCGGCACCGTCGGCATCCAGCATGCCAAAGGCAACCGGAATGTGGAAGGGCAGCTTGTTATCCTGGCCTGGCGTGGCCGGGCAGGTTTGCGTGAGGGTCAGATCGTAGGTCTGGGCCGCATCGTCGTAGCGGGTTTCGGCCCGCACCACTGGGGTACCGGCCTGGCTGTACCAGCGCTCGAACTGGTCCAGATTGCGGCCATTGGCGTCGGCCATCGCGGCGCGGAAGTCGTCACATTCGACCGCCTGCTCATCGTGCCGTTCGAAGTACAGGTCCATGCCCTTGCGGAAGCCCTCGCGGCCCAGCAAGGTCTGGTACATACGCACCACTTCGGCGCCTTTTTCGTACACGGTCACGGTGTAGAAGTTGTTGATTTCAACAAAGGAGTCGGGCCGCACCGGATGCGCCATCGGTCCTGCATCTTCCGGGAACTGGGCCTGGCGCAAGGTGCGCACCTGGTCAATGCGGGTGACGGCGCGGCCGCTGTCGGTGCCGATCATGTCAGCCGAGAATTCCTGGTCACGGAAGACGGTCAAGCCTTCCTTCAGGGACAGCTGGAACCAGTCGCGGCAGGTAACCCGGTTGCCGGTCCAGTTGTGGAAGTATTCGTGGCCGACCACCGCCTCAATGCCGGCATAGTCGATATCGGTGGCCACGCGCGGATTGGCCAGGACGAACTTGGTATTGAAGATATTCAATCCCTTGTTTTCCATGGCCCCCATATTGAAGTCGCTCACGGCCACAATCATGAAGCGGTCCAGGTCGAGCTCGAGGCCAAAGCGCTCTTCATCCCAGCGGATTGAATTCTTGAGCGACTGCATGGCGTAGTCAGTCTTGTCGAGGTTGCCCTCTTCCACCCACACCTGCAGCAGCGCATCGCGCCCGTCCGCCAGGCGGAAAGTCTCTTCCTGGCACACCAGCCGCGCTGCCACCAGGGCAAACAGGTAGGACGGCTTTTTGAACGGGTCTTCCCATTTGGCGTAATGGCGGCCATCGCCGAGATCGCCCTCTTCGATCAGGTTGCCGTTCGACAGCAGGACCGGGTAGGCCGCTTTGTCTGCCCGCAGCATGACGGTGAACCGGGCCATGACGTCTGGCCGGTCCGGGAAATACGTGATGGCACGGAAGCCTTCCGCCTCGCACTGCGTGAAGAAGTTCCCGTTAGAAACATACAGACCGTTCAAGGAGGTGTTCTTGACAGGCACCGTGATGGTTTCGATTTCCAGCGTCACCTCGTCAGGCGCGCCGGCAATGCGCAGCACGTTGCCGTCGATCCGGTACTCGTTCTTGCCCAGGAGTTTGCCGTTCAGGCGCAGGGCCACCAGCGATAGGTTTTCGCCGTACAGCTCGATCTCGCGTTGGGGACTGGCCGCATTGCGCCGCATGCGCATGCGGTTGGCGACGATGGTACGGTCAGGGTCGAGATCGAAGCCCAATTCCACTGTATCAACCAGGTAGCTCGGTGCCGTATAGTCTTTGCGGTAGATGGTCTGGGGGGTGTCTGTTCGCATGGAAAACTCGGCTGTGACGGTGGGCAGACCTCTATTTTACCAACACCGTCAAGGCGTGGCATTCGCCTCGGACTGTTTCTCGCCTGTGCACGCGGTAACAATTCGTAAAAAATCTGAGAAAATAGTGTAAAACAGAACTAGAGTGATTCTTGGGTAAATAGATTTTTGGATGGAGAATGCGATGAAACGCCTATTGACGACTGCCGCCGCTGCGCTGACCCTGTTGTTGACGGGCTGCGCGACGACCATCCGCAGTGATGTAACGACTTTCCATGAATGGCCTGCCGAGGTGCAGGACAAGAGCTACGTCCTGGAGGCGCCGCCCCCGCAAGATGATACGCTTGAGTTGCGTAGCTATCAGAACTTGGTGCGCACCGAACTGGCGCGCCTGGGTTTCCAGGAAGCGGCTGCCGGCGCCAAGCCCGCGCTCAAGGTATCGATGCGGTTTACCACGACGGATGTGCCAGTACGCGTGCTGCAACCGGACTTCCCCAGCTATTATGGCAGCGCCCGCTTTATGGGCCCGTACAGCTTCCACCGCCCGTACTGGGGCGGGCGGCGCTACTGGGGTGGCGGCTGGTACAGCCCGTTCTATGATCCATTCTGGTACGGTGGCCCAACCTACACCGAAACCATCAAGCACTATTACAACCGCGAAGTGCAGGTGGCCATCAAGTCCGCTGCCGACGGCAAGCGCCTGTTTGACGTGACTGTGCATAACAGCAGCCGCGACCGTTCGACCCCGAACGTGATGCCGGCCCTGGTGCAAAGCGCGTTCACCGGCTTCCCGGGCGTGAGCGGGGTCGCGCGCCGGGTGGAACTCAAGCGCGAAGGCTAAGGATGCCCGAGCAGGGCTTCCGATCCGAACGTAATCGCAACAATAAGCAGCACGGCCAGCACCAGCACGATCAGCAAGCGGCCAAACTTCGGCGAACCATCTGGTTCGCCGTTGTCGTTTTCGGGCCCGCTCATGGCACGAGAATGGTGGAACCAGTGGTCTTGCGCGCTTCCAGGTCGCGGTGCGCCTGGGCCACGTCGGCCAGCTTGTAGCGCTGGTGGATATCGATCTTCACCTTGCCGCTGGTAACCATCTCGAACAGATCGGCAGCCATGGCTTCCAGCGCCGGCCGGGTGGACGCGTAGCTGAACAAGGTAGGACGGGTAATGAACAGCGAGCCACGGCTGGCCAGTTCTGCCAGCGAGAAATCCGGCACCGGGCCGGAAGCACTGCCGAAGCTGACCATCATGCCCAGCGGACGCAGGCAATCGAGCGAGCCGATGAAGGTGTCCTTGCCGATCGAGTCATACACCACCGATACTTTTTCGCCGTTGGTGATTTCCTTGACGCGCTCGACAAAATTCTCGGTGTTGTAGTTGATCACGTGCGTGCAGCCATGCGCACGCGCCAGAGCCGCCTTTTCGTCCGAGCCCACGGTGCCGATCATGTTCACACCAATCGCCTTGGCCCATTGGCAGGCAATCAGGCCCACCCCGCCAGCGGCGGCGTGGAACAGGATGGTGTCGCCCCGCTTGAGTTTGACGGTGCCATTGAACAGGTATTGCACGGTCAAGCCCTGCAGCATCATGGCCGCGCCGGTCTCGAAGGAGATGGCGTCCGGCAGCTTGACCAGATTGGCAGTTGGCATGTTACGCAGCTCGGCATACGCGCCGTTGGGCCGGCCAGCATAGGCCACCCGGTCGCCCACACGCACTTCGCTCACGCCCGCGCCGACTGCTTCCACCACGCCCGCCCCCTCCATGCCCAGGCCGGCCGGCAAGGGCTGCGGATACAAGCCAGTGCGGAAATACACGTCAATGAAATTGAGGCCGATGGCATGCTGGCGCACGCGCGCTTCCCCAGGGCCGGGTTCGCCCACGTCCACATCCACGTATTCCATCACTTCCGGGCCACCGGTTTGTTGCATGCGGATTGCTTTTGCCATTGTGCTGACTCCTAGGGTTGTTTGCGTGTGGCCAGCTTGAGCTGACACAGCACCAAGTGGGCGGTGGATACATTGGTCGCGCAGGCAACGTTATGCACGTCGCAGGCGCGCACCAGCGCATTGATATCGGGTTCGTGCGGCTGCGGCGTCATGGGGTCGCGCAGAAAAATTACGGCGTCGATCTGGCCGTCGACCAGCATCGAGCCAATTTGCAGGTCGCCGCCGAAGGGGCCGGAGTGCTTGCGGTCGATGGTCAAGCCCAGCTCATTGGCCAGCCGCCCGCCCGTGGTGCCGGTGGCAGTCAGATAGCAGCCGCGCAGAAAGTCGATGTACTCTGCCGCCAGCGTGATCATGTCGTCTTTTTTCTTGTCGTGCGCAATCAGCGCAATCCGTGGTTTCATCGTCTCTCCTTATGATTTTTTTGTCGACAGCATGTAAATGCCGGTCATCACCAGCGCTGTACCGGCCAGCTGGATCACGGTAATCGGTTCGCCCAGCACCAGCGCGCCCAGGAACAGGGTCGACACGGGCCCGACCATGCCGGCCTGAGATGCGGTGGCAGCACCAATCCGCTGCACGGCCAGCATGGTCATGAAGACCGGCAAAATGGTGCAAAAGATCCCGTTCAGCAGCGACAAGCCGTACACAGCGGCTGGCTGAACCAATCCCGCCACAGGGCGCAGCAGGAAATACTGGCCGATGCAGGCCGCGCTGGCCACGCACATGGCGTAGGACACCAACCGCACGGAACCAATGCGGCGCACAAGTTCGCCGGACTGAATCAGGTAAATAGCGTAGGAAATAGCCGAACCCAGCACCAGCGATGAGCCCAGCACCACCGCCTTCATGCCGCTGTGCAGGTCATGCCAGAACACCAGCACGATGCCGCAATAGGCCACCGCCAGCGACAGCCACTCGGTGCGGCTGATATGGCGCTTGAGAAAAAACGCGGTGAACAGCAGAACAAAGGTGGGCGTCAGGAACAGAATCAGCCGTTCCAGCCCCACAGAGATGTATTGCAGCCCCAGAAAATCGAACATGCTGGAAACGTAGTAGCCAATCAGTCCCAGAAACACCAGACGCCAGCGGTCTTTGACACTTAATGCAGGCTGGGTACGCATTTGCCAAAGTGCAATAGCGGCGAAGACGGGGACCGAAAACAGCATGCGGAAGGCAATCACGGTGACCGCGTCCAGCTGGTAGCGGTAGAGCAGCTTGGCCACGATCGCCTTGGTGGAGAACAGCACGGCGCCGCCAATGGCGATGGCCAGTCCGGCCAGCAAGGCCGGGCGCGGAATGGGAGGATGGGGAACGTCAGTTGCGCTTTTGCTCATCTGACGATTGTAAAACGAATCGCCGCAGCCAGCTTGGGGCGGCGAAATTTACACCAACCCCTATGGTAAAATGTCGGCCACTCTTGCATACCGTCTAAGGAATTTTGACATGGCTGGACACAGCAAATGGGCCAACATCAAGCACAAGAAAGCCGCGACTGACGCCAAGCGCGGCAAGATCTGGACCCGCCTGATCAAGGAAATCACCGTGGCAGCACGCATGGGCGGGGCCGACATCGCGGCCAACCCGCGTTTGCGCCTGGCGGTGGACAAGGCTGCTGATGCCAACATGCCGAAAGAAAACGTCACCCGCGCCATCCAGCGTGGTTCGGGCGGCCTGGAAGGCGTCAACTACGAAGAAGTGCGCTACGAAGGCTACGGCATCGGCGGCGCCGCCATCATTGTTGACTGCATGACCGACAACCGGGTGCGCACCGTGGCCGAAGTCCGGCACGCGTTCAACAAGCACGGCGGCAACATGGGCACCGAGGGTTCGGTTGCCTTCATGTTCCAGCATTGCGGCCAGTTCCTGTTCGCTCCCGGCACCAACGAAGACGCGCTGATGGAATGCGCGCTCGAAGCTGGCGCCGACGACGTGGTGGCCGATGAGGAAGGCGGCTTCGAAGTGCTGTGCGACCCGTTCAAGTTCGCCAGCGTGAAAGATGCGCTTGAAAAAGCCGGCTTCAAGGCCGAAGTGGCCGAGATCATCATGAAGCCCGCCACGGAAACTGTGTTTTCGGGCGAAGATGGCATCAAGATGCAAAAAATTCTGGATGCACTCGAGAACCTCGACGATGTCCAGGAAGTCTATACCAACGCCCTGATCGAAGACTGAGATTATGAAAATTCTGGTAGTCGGCTCTGGTGGCCGTGAACACGCCCTCGCCTGGAAACTGGCCCAATCCGAACGGATTCAAATGGTCTACGTGGCACCTGGCAACGGTGGCACGGCGCGCGACATCCGCCTGGTCAATATCGAACTGAGCGATCCGGCTCAGCTGGCCGATTTCGTCCAGAAAGAAAACATCAGCCTGACCGTGGTTGGACCTGAAGTGCCACTGGCTGCCGGCATTGTCGACCTGTTCCGCGGCCGTGGCCTGAAGATCTTTGGCCCCACGCGCGAAGCAGCGCAGCTGGAAAGCTCGAAAGATTTCGCCAAGGCTTTCATGCAGCGCCACGGCATTCCAACGGCCAAGTATCAGAGCTTTACCGATCCGGAACTGGCCCATGCTTACATCGACCAGGAAGGCGCACCAATCGTCATCAAGGCTGACGGCCTGGCTGCCGGCAAAGGGGTGGTGGTGGCCATGTCGCT
Organism: Massilia sp. CF038; assembly: GCF_900129765.1. GTDB lineage: Bacteria > Pseudomonadota > Gammaproteobacteria > Burkholderiales > Burkholderiaceae_D > Telluria_A. The sequence goes on along the minus strand of NZ_FQWU01000001.1, from coordinate 333,168 downwards.
CGGCGAAGCACACGCTGCCGTTGACCACATGCTGGCCGACAACCGCTTTGGCGACGCTGGTGCGCGCATCGTGATTGAAGAGTTTTTGGCCGGCGAGGAAGCCAGCTTCATCGTCATGTGCGACGGCAAGAACATCCTGCCGCTGGCTACCAGCCAGGACCACAAGCGTCTGAAAGACCAGGATGAAGGCCCGAACACGGGCGGCATGGGCGCGTATTCGCCAGCGCCGATCGTGACCCCGGCCATGCATGCGCGCGTGATGCGCGAAATCATCAACCCGACCATTGCCGGCATGGCGAAAGATGGCATTGTGTTCACCGGCTTCCTGTATGCCGGTCTGATGATCGACAGCGCCGGCAATCCACGCACGCTGGAATTCAATTGCCGCATGGGCGACCCGGAAACCCAGCCCATCATGGCGCGCCTGAAAAGCGATCTGGTGGCGGTCATGGAGCACGCGGTCAACGGCACGCTGGACGCCGTGGAACTGGAATGGGACCGTCGCACTGCCGTGGGCGTGGTCATGGCTGCCGCCGGCTATCCGGACGATCCACGCAAGGGCGATGTGATTGATGGCATTCCTGCCGAAACGCCGGAATGCGTGACCTTCCACGCCGGCACCACCCAGGTGCAGGGCAAGCTGCAGACGAACGGCGGACGCGTGCTGTGCGTGGTCGGTCTGGGCGACAGCGTGCGCATGGCGCAAAAGCAGGCGTATGAGACGGTTGATCAGATCCACTTCAATGGCGCACAGTTCCGCCGTGACATTGGCTGGCGCGGTCTGAAACACTAAACCACATCGTCCTCGCGGAGGCGGGGACCCATAGCACCTCGGCTTAGAAGCACAATTCAGCCCGGATGCGTGGTATGGGTCCCCGCCAAGGGGGGCGCCGAGCCCGAGGACGATGTGTTAAAGGCAGAGGGTGAAGCGACATCCTCGCGCGTCAAGCCCTGTCTCAAGCTTAATCTCCCCACCCATCCCCGCTGCAGCCTGGCGCGCTATCGCCAGGCCCAGTCCAGCCCCGGGCGCATCATTTCCTGCAACCCGATAGAAACGTTCAAACACGAGCGTGCGCTCCTGCACCGGTATGCCCGGCCCGTTATCAGCCACGGCCAGCACCAGCTGCCCTGCACGCAAACTCAGTTCAACCACAACGCGTCCACCCTGCTGGGTGTAAGCGATCGCGTTGTCCACCAGATTATGCAAGACTGAGCGAAACACCTGCGGCTCAATCGCATACAGCAACTTATCGGGCGCGTCGAACGACAAATCAAGTCCGCGCGTCTGCGCCAGCTGCACACGCTGCGCCAGATCGGCCCGCACCAGTTGGGCCACATCGATCTCGATGGCCGCAGGCAGGGCCTTGCCGTCGAGCCGCGCCAAATCGAGCAACTGGTGGATCAAATGTCCGGCACGCGCAATGGCCAGATCCATCTGGCGCTCTGCCTCCTGCCGTTCCTGCGCGCCAGACGCCAGACTGAGCACATGCGCCTGCGCTGAAATCACGGCAATGGGGGTGCGCAGCTCGTGCGCGGCATCGTGCACAAACGCGTGCTCCCGGTCGACCTTGCGCTGCAGCTGCAGCAGCAGGCTGTCAAGCGCGCCCACCAGCGGCTTCATCTCGGCGTACTTTGGATCGACATTGAGGGGCGATAGTTCATCTGCACCTCGCGCAGCAATGCGGTCCGATAGCTGCTGCAAAGGTTTCAGGCCACGCGCCACCGCGATCCATACCGGAATGAACACCAGCGGGAAGGCGATCACGATATCGAGCGTGAGGCCCAGCGCGTCATCGCGCAGCACGCCAAACAGATCGTGCATCGGCAACGCCACATCGACCGTCCAGCGGCTCGCAGCGCCCCGGGTCATGAGGTAGCGCTGACCTCGAAACCGCGTTTCGCCAAGCTGGCCGGATTGCCCGGTCAACGCTGCCTCGCCCGGTCGCAGGTTCGATAAAATCACCTTGCCATCCTGATTGCGCAGCTGGTATTTGACTTCCTGAAAATTGCGCCAGTTGTAGGCATCGCGCCGGGTCTCACCGATGGCGCCGAAAACAAAGGCCCGCGCCGACTGGTCGCTGTCCATCTTGGCCAGGCCATCGGCCAGATACGCAGTCAGATTGGCGACTTCGTCGCCAGTGCGCTTGTCGCTCAGGGTCACGCTCAGGTTGACCGCCATCATCACGATCCAGATCAGGAAGCTGGCAATCAGCAGCGACAGGAACACGCGCCGTACCAGCGTCGGCCGCAAAAGGGACGCGATCATGGCGCCAGCAAGTAGCCAATACCGCGCACGGTCTGGATCCGTTCCACCCCGATTTTGCGCCGCAAATTGCAGATGTGGACCTCCACTGCCCCGAAGTCAACCGGATCGCCCAGCGGCTCCAGACGCTGCGACAAGGTGCCCTTGGCCACCACCATTCCTGGTTCACGCGCCAGTTCCAGTATCAGCTGGAATTCGCGCGGCGACAGATCGACCTTGTTCCCGTTCAACCGCGCCAGGTGCTTACGCGGCTCGATTTCAATAGCACCGATGGTCCACACCTCGGTTGACTGGCGGGCAGAGCGGCGCAGTACAGCGCGAATGCGCGACACCAGTTCCGCCATTGCAAACGGCTTGACAACGAAATCGTCCGCCCCGCCGTCGAGGCCAGCCAGACGATCTTCCAGCATGGCCTTGGCGGTGACAAGAATGATCGGGATGTCGACGCCGGCAGCACGCCAGCGCGCCAGCAGGTGCATGCCGGTACCGTCCGGTAGCGACAGGTCGAGCAGCACGCAGTCGAAGGTCAGGCCTTCAAACGAGCCTGGCGCATCGGCCACGCGCCTGACCCACTCGCTGGACAACCCGTCCGCCTTGAGCGCGCGCTGCAAGGCCAGTCCAAGGTCCAGATCATCTTCGACAATGAGTATGTGCATGCCCAATTATAGGCGGGCCAACCTTAAGACAAGCCAAAGCTTGGTCTCCGTACAATTTCTTCCAGGGTTACAGCGCGCCGCGCCGTCCCGCTTCAATATGATGAGACAAGCGACGATGAAACTACTTTGCACCCTGTTGGCAAACGCTGTTCTGGGCCTGCTTTTGCAGGGTTGTGGCGGCGGCAATAACGCGCCGCCCATCAAGGCCACACCGGCACCGGACGAACAATGGACACTGTCGGCACCGGCCGAGGCCGACATGGATGGCGCATTACTGGAGCAGGCGGCGCAGAGCTTGCCGGCCAATCATGGCTTGGCCAGCATGCTGGTGCTACGACATGGCAAACCAGTCTTCGAACGCTACTGGAACGGTTATGACAAGGACAGCCTGCATGACTTGCGTTCGGCCACCAAAAGCATCACCTCGCTGATGGTTGGAATTGCCATCGATCAGGGCATGCTGAGCGGCGTCGACGAGTCGATTGCGACGCGCCTGAATGGGCCATACCCCAACACCCCCGGGCTGACCCGCGGCATCACGCTCGCGCATCTGCTGACCATGCGCAGCGGTCAGGCGTGCAACGACTTCAGCGCCAGCTCGCCCGGCCAGGAAGACAAGATGTACAAGTCCACCGATTGGGTACGCTTCTTCCTCGACCTGCCAGCTGGCAGCACGCCCGGCAGCGCCACGTTTTACTGTACCGGTGGTGTGGTGACATTAGGGCGCATTGTGTCGGAAGCAAGCAAGCGGCCGATTCCCGAGTTTGCCGGTCAGTACCTGTTTACCCCACTGGGCATTCGCGACGCCCGCTGGGCCAGCTTCGACAGCAAGCGCCAGACCGACACAGGCGGCCACATCGCCATGCGCCCGCGCGACATGGCAAGAATTGGCCAACTGGTGCTGCAGAAGGGGCAGTGGCAAGGGCGCCAGCTGGTGTCGTCTGCCTGGATCGCGCAGGCGACGGCAAGCCACACTGCCATCAACGACACCCCTTACGGCTACCTTTGGTGGATGCGTGAGGTCACTTATCAGGGACGCAGCATCAAGGTGCACTACGCCGACGGGAACGGAGGCCAGTTCATTTTTGTTGTGCCCGAACTGGACCTGGTCGCCGTCTTTACCGGTGAAAATTACAATTCTCCGAAAGCGCAGCAAGGCGGCCAAATCCTGGTGACACACATCCTGCCAGCGGTGCGCTAGGCCGAACCTTCTTCTCTTCCATTGATCTCACCCATACCATCCACGGGAGAGACCAAATGAAAACCAGGCACATCATTTTAAGATCCAACAGCCTTGCCACGCGCGACGTGTGGCGCGGCGCTGCCACCCTGCAGGCCAACACGGCCGACGCCGCAGTCCAGGGCCTGGCGGCCGAATCGCGCGACATTGACCGCCGCAGCATTCCCTTCCTCACACGCGACAGCGGCGTCATCGCCGTGGCACCCGCCGTGCCCATGCGGCTGGTGTCGCCCTTCGATACCAGCGATGTCCCCGTCGCCGCGCAAACGGTTACCTGGGGCGTGCACGCAGTGGCGGCCGACACCTCGCCCTTCACTGGCGAAGGCATCGTTGTGGCTGTGATCGACACCGGCATCGACAGCGGTCACCCGGCCTTTGCCGGTGTCGATCTGGTGCAACGGGACTTCACGGGCGAGGGCAATGGCGACCAGCATGGTCATGGCACCCATTGTGCTGGGACCATATTCGGGCGCGCCGTGAATGGCACGCGCATTGGCGTGGCGCCTGGGGTCAACCGCGCCCTCATCGGCAAAGTACTCGACAGTGGTGGCGGCGGTTCGAGCGACCATATTGTCGAGGCCATTTTGTGGGCGGTTGAAGAAGGAGCGCACATCATTTCCATGTCCATCGGCATGGACTTCGGCGGCTACGTCAAGCAACTGATCGACGGCGGCATGCCGGCCGAGCTGGCCACCTCGCGCGCGCTGGAAGGCTACCGCACCAACACGCGCCTGTTCGACAGCCTGTCCGAGCATGTGCGCGCACGTGGTCTGCAAACCCACCCCACGCTGATCATTGCGGCGGCCGGCAACGAGAGCCGGCGCGACCAGGATCCGGATTTCGAAGTGGCCGTCAGCCCGCCAGCCATTGCCGAAGGCGTTGTGTCGGTAGCCGCACTGGGGGAATCGCCAGCCGGCTACGATACCGCGCCCTTCTCCAATACCGGTGCCAATGTCAGCGCACCAGGTGTGGCCATCGTCTCGGCCAAGCTGGGCGGGGGCTTGCAAACCATGAGCGGCACCAGCATGGCCACGCCCCACGTGGCGGGCGTGGCGGCGCTGTGGGCGCAGCAGCTGGCCGAGCGCAATGCGCTCAATGTGTTCAACCTGATAGGCCGGCTGGCCGGCTCAGCCACCAGCAACCACCTGAAACAAGGCTTCGATCCCTTCGATGTGGGCGCGGGGCTGGTGCAGTGTCCGCAGTCCGTCTGAAAAACGCACTACAATCGGGGGAGGGTCAAACCGACAAGCTTTCAACAGGAGGCAGCATGATCGATCACGCAGGTATCGTCGTCAGTAACTTCGAAAAGAGCAAGGCGTTTTATACCGCCGCTCTCGCCCCGATTAACTACGCGGTCATCATGGAGGTGCCAGGCGCCGCCGGCTTTGGCGAAAACCGCAAGCCGGACTTCTGGATCGTGCAAGGCACGCCCAATCAGCCGCCTACGCATTTGGCGTTTGGGGTGCAGTCGCGGGCCATTGTGGATGCGTTTTATGCCGCTGCAATTGCCGCCGGCGGCAAGGATAACGGGGCGCCGGGGGTGCGGGCGCATTATCATCCCAACTACTATGGGGCGTTTGTGCTCGATCCCGATGGGCACAATATGGAGGCGGTTTGTCATTTGCCGGCTGCGTAAAAGTACAAGGTTCGACGGAGCGAGAGTGGAATAGGGCCGGCGCATGCGCCGGCGCCTTCGCGAGGACGACGGCGTTGCGGCACATCGTCCTCGCGAAGGCGGGGACCTATTCCACCTTTGCTCCGCCAAACCCTCCCATATCATAAAACACCCGAACAGTGTACAATTCGCCCTCAAATTTTCATTTCCTGATCCCGTAAGAATGTCCTCCCCCTCCCCTGCGGCCGTCAAGGCCTGGCTCCTCGATCTTCAGTTGCGCATTGTGCAGGCGCTGGAAGAAGTCGACGGCAAGCCCTTCCTGCGCGATGCATGGCAGCGGCCCGAAGGCGGCGGTGGCGTTTCACGGCTGATCGAGGAAGGCAATGTCATTGAACGTGGCGGCGTGAACTTTTCGCACGTCATGGGGGCAAATCTGCCGCCATCGGCAGCAGCTGGCCGTCCGGAACTGGCAGGCCGCTCGTGGGAGGCGATGGGGGTCTCGCTGGTGATCCACCCGCGCAACCCTTACGCCCCAACAGTGCACATGAACGTGCGCTTTTTCACCACCACGGCCGAAGGCCAGGAACCGGTATGGTGGTTTGGCGGCGGCATGGACCTGACCCCGTACTACGGCAACGTCGACGATACGCGTCACTTCCACCAGAGCTGCCGCGATGCGCTCGCCCCGTTTGGCGACGACCTGCATCCGCGCTACAAAAAGTGGTGCGACGAGTATTTCTATTTGAAGCACCGCAAGGAGCCGCGCGGTGTGGGTGGCATCTTCTTTGACGACTTCAACGCGCCTGGCTTCGATGCCAGTTACGCGATGGTGCAAAGTGTGGGCGACAGTTTCCTGAGCGCCTATCTGCCCATCCTGAAGGCGCGCAAGGATACGCCTTACGGTGAGCGCGAACGCGACTTCCAGGCATACCGGCGCGGCCGCTATGTCGAGTTCAACCTGGTATTCGACCGCGGCACCCTGTTTGGCCTGCAGTCGGGCGGCCGTACCGAAGCGATCCTGATGTCGATGCCGCCCATCGTCAAATGGCGCTACGACTGGAAGCCCGAAGACGGCACGCCCGAAGCGGCCCTGTACACGGACTTTTTGGTGCACCGCGACTGGCTAGCCACGTGACGTTTTGCGTTGCAGTACTGGGCGGCAGTTTCGACCCGGTCCATGATGGTCATGTCGCGCTGGCAAAGCTGTTTTACACGGCGCTGCAACCCGATCAACTGCGTCTGCTCCCGGCTGGCAAGCCGTGGCAAAAACATGGTTTGCGCACCGCTGCCGATGATCGCGTCGCCATGCTGGAGCTGGCGTTTCGCGCCGCCAGCCTGCCGATCACGATTGACCGCCAGGAGATCGAGCGCAGCACCCCGACCTACACGGTTGAAACGCTGCGCAATCTGCGCGCCGAACTGGGACCGGCTGCGGCGATCGTGTTCCTGATGGGCGCCGACCAGCTGCTGCAGCTCGACACCTGGCGCGACTGGCGCGACTTGTTCGCGCTGGCCCACATTGGCGTGGCAGCGCGCCCCGGTTATGCCTTGGCCGAAGCGGCATTGCCGCCGGCCGTTGCTCAAGAATTTTTACTGCGCCAGGGGAGCCTGGATCAGCTTCGCAGTACCCCGTCTGGCCACACTTACCTGGCACAGACGCTGGATGTGGACATCTCAGCCACCCAGGTCCGTGCGGCGTTACAACGCGGAGAATTGGCAAACTCGCTTATCTCCCCGGTAGTGCTAGACTATATTCAACAACATAATTTATACAAAATCTAATGGATATCAAAAAACTTCAAACTCTCGTCGTCGATGCACTCGAAGACGTCAAGGCCCAGGACATCCAGGTGTTCGACACCGTGCACCTGACCAGCCTTTTCGACCGCATCGCTGTTGCGTCGGGTACCTCCAACCGTCAAACCAAAGCCCTGGCCGCCTCCGTGCGCGACAAGGTCAAGGAAGCCGGCGGCGACGTGGTCGGCATCGAGGGTGAAGATACCGGCGAATGGGTGCTGGTCGACCTGGGCGACATGATCGTGCACATCATGCAGCCGGCAATTCGCCAGTACTACCGTCTGGAAGAAATCTGGGGCGACAAGCCAGTCAAGCTGGGCGCCGCGAAACGCAAATCGACCCCGGAAGCGGCCGAAGCATCCGAGAAAAAACCGAAGTCCAAGCACCTTGCTTCGACCCAGGAAGCGCCGGAAGTCAAGCCGGTGCGCGAGCGCAAAGCCCCTGCAGCCAAGAAGGCCGCCGCCGAAGACAAGCCAAAACGCGCACCGGCCAAAAAAGCCGCCACGCCAGCAGGCAAGGTCGTCAAGGTCGCCCCAACCAAGTCGGAAGCGGCAGCAGTCAAGGCGCTCAAGGAATTGCCACCAAAGCGCGCCGCTGCCAAAAAGGCCGCCGTCAAAGCGCCAGCAGACGCCGTGCCGGTCAAAAAGGTCATCAAGCGCGTCAAGAAGACCGAAGAGTAAGCATCCATGCAGCTCATCATTGCTGCGGTCGGCCACAAGATGCCGGCCTGGATCGAGACTGGCTTTACCGAGTACACGAAGCGCATGCCGCCCGAGCTGCGCATCGTGCTCAAGGAAATCAAGCCGGTGGAGCGTTCCGGCAGCAAGACCGCCGCCACCGCGATGGCGCTCGAACGTGAGCGCATCGAGGCGGCGCTGCCGGCCAAAAACCTGCGCCTCATCGCCCTCGACGAACACGGGCGCGACCTGACCAGCGTGGGCCTTTCTCAGCAATTAATGAACTGGCAACAGGACGGGCGCGACACCGCCTTCCTGATCGGCGGGGCCGACGGCCTCGATCCGGGCCTCAAGGCCAAGGCCGAGGGCCTGATTCGTATTTCCTCTATGACGCTCCCACATGGCATCGTGCGTGTTATGCTTGCGGAGCAATTGTATAGGGCGTGGTCGATCACGCAGAATCACCCTTATCATCGCGTCTGACAATCCGGAAATTCGATGAAGAAACCGATCGACAAAAAGATTTACCTCGCATCCAAAAGCCCGCGCCGGCGTGAATTGCTGCGTCAGATCGGGATCGATTTCGAGCTGCTCATGCTGCGCAACGATACCCCGCGCGGCCCCGATGTGACCGAATCCATTCTGCCTGGCGAAGCGGCGGCCGACTACGTGGCCCGCGTGGCGCTGGAAAAAGCCGCCTTTGCCTGGTCCATGGTGCAAAACCGCCGCCTGACGGTGCGCCCGGTGCTGGCCGCCGACACCACCGTCACCATTGACGGCGAAATTCTCGGCAAACCAGGCAGCCCGGCCGAAGCAGTGGCCATGCTCGAACGCCTGTCCGGCCGCACCCACCAGGTATTGACGTCGATTGCAGTGCAGCATACCGGCATGTGCGAACAGATCACCCAGGTGTCGGACGTGCGCTTTGCAACCCTCTCGGCCGCCTCCATCAAAGCCTATTGCGCCACCCCCGAGCCGTACGACAAGGCCGGCGGCTACGGCATCCAGGGCCTGGCCGCGCTGTTCGTCGAGCATATCGACGGCAGCCATTCGGGCATCATGGGCTTGCCGCTGTTCGAAACAGCCAAGCTGCTGCGCCAAGCCGGCATTCCCCTGGCCTGATTGTTTCGCAGGTGCGCCCTGCCCGTGTATGATCATGTCTTGCACACAAGGCACGGTGTTACCGAACAATGAACGAAGATATCCTGATCAATATCACCCCGCAGGAAACGCGCGTTGCGCTGATTCTGCAGGGCGCCGTGCAGGAACTGCACATCGAGCGCACGCTCACGCGCGGCCTCGCTGGCAATGTCTACTCCGGCAAAGTGGTCCGTGTCCTGCCGGGCATGCAATCGGCCTTCATCGACATCGGCCTGGAACGCGCAGCCTTCCTGCACGTGGCCGACATCTGGGAAGCGCGCAACAGCGACAACCCGAACGTCGCCCCCACCCCGATTGAAAAAGTCCTGTTCGACGGCCAGGTGCTGACCGTGCAGGTCATCAAAGACCCGATCGGCACCAAGGGCGCGCGCCTGTCGACCCAGATCTCCATCGCCGGGCGCATGCTGGTGTACTTGCCGCAGGACTGCCACATCGGCATCTCGCAAAAAATCGAGAAAGAATCCGAGCGCGAACTGCTGCGCACCCGCCTGCAAAGCTTGCTGCCGGCCGAAGAAAAAGGCGGCTACATCGTGCGCACCATGGCCGAAGAAGCGTCCGACACGGACTTGGCGGCCGACGTTGACTATCTGCGCAAGACCTGGAGCGCCATCGTGCACGGTGCCCGCACCCGCCCGCCCACCAGCCTGCTTTACCAGGACTTGAGCCTGGCCCAGCGCGTGCTGCGCGACTTCGTGCATGACGAGACAGCGACCATTCAGGTCGACTCGCGCGAGAATTACCTGAAGCTGGTCGAATTTGCGCAGGCGTACACCCCGAGCGAGCTGGCGCGCCTGCAGCATTACACGGGCGAGCGGCCGCTGTTCGACCTGTATGGCGTAGAAGAAGAGATTCTGCGCGCGCTGGGCCGGCGCGTGGACCTGAAGTCGGGCGGCTATCTGATCGTCGACCAGACCGAAGCCATGACCACGATCGACGTCAATACCGGCGGCTTTGTGGGCGGGCGCAATTTTGCCGACACCATCTTCAAGACCAATCTGGAAGCGGCGCATGCCATCGCGCGCCAGCTGCGCCTGCGCAATCTGGGCGGCATCATCATCCTCGACTTCATCGACATGGAAAACAACGAGCACCGCAACGCGGTGCTGCAGGAGTTGAAGAAGACCTTGTCGCGCGACCGCACCAAGGTGTCGGTGTCAGGCTTCTCGGCCCTGGGGCTGGTGGAAATGACGCGCAAACGCACGCGCGAGTCGCTGGCGCACATTCTGTGCGAGCCCTGCCCCGCCTGCGCCGGCAAAGGCCAGGTCAAGACCAGCCGCACCATCTGCTACGAGATCTTGCGTGAGCTCATGCGCGAAGCAAAGCAGTTCAATCCGCGCGAATTCCGCATCCTCGCATCGCAGGAAGTGGTAGACCTGTTCCTGGAAGAAGAATCGCAGCACCTGGCGATGCTGGGCGACTTCATCGGCAAGAAGATCTCGCTGCAGGTCGAGACGGCCTATCACCAGGAACAGTACGACGTTATTCTCATGTGAGGTATTCGATGCGCCCATTGCACCAGTTGCTGTTGTTTGTCATGCTGAGCCTTGCGGCCAGTGCCCAGGCGCGCCGTGGCGATGATGCGCCTGGCCGCTTCGATTACTACGCCGTGGCCTTGAGCTGGTCGCCATCGTATTGCGCCACCAATCGCGATCCTGACCAGTGCGACAGCGGGCGCAAGCTGGGTTTCGTGCTGCATGGTTTGTGGCCGCAGTACGAAGCGGGCTATCCGCAGGAATGCTCGCGTGAGCCGCTGCCAGGCGCCGTGCGTGGCAAGTACGCAGCCATCTACCCGTCCGAAAAGCTGATTGGGCACGAATGGAAAAAGCACGGGACTTGTTCCGGGCTTGATCCTGCGGCGTATTTTGCGCTGTCAGCGCGGCTGAAAAACCAGGTGGTCATTCCGCGCCAGTTCCAGCAGCCGGCGCAGCCAGTACGGGTGGCCAACAGCGACTTCGTACAAGCGTTCAAGGCGGTCAATCCGGGCATGGCGCGCGATTCGGTGCTGCCGTTCTGCAGCGGCGGCGGACGCTTCCTGCGCGAGATACATGCCTGCTTCGACAAGAACGGACAGTCGCGCAGCTGCAGCAATGGCGAGATCAAACGTTCCTACAGCAGCTGCCGCCAGCAATCCTTCCTGCTCGAAAGCGTGCGCTAAACATCACGTCGCCCTCGCGAGGGCCGGCTCGGAAACGTGAAAAAAACCCCCACATCGCCCTCGCGAAGGCGGGGGCCCACCCCACGCTTCCGAATTCGGTGAAGCGGAATAGGCCCCCGCCTTCGCGAGGGCGATGTAGGGGTCAGGCTTGCCACACGCCGTAACCGGCCTCCCGCAATCCGATTCCCAGCTCCACTTCCATCTCCGCCGCGCCCTTGTAAGGCAACGGGTTATACATCGCATACAGCTCTGGCATACAGCAGCTGCCGCCCGCAATCGTTCCTGCTCAAAAGCGTGCGCTAACTCCACATCGCCCTCGCGAAGGCGGGGGCCTATTCCACGCTACCGGATTCTGCAACGTGGAATGGGCCCCCGCCTTCGCGAGGGCGATGTAGGGGTTAGGCTTGCCACACGCCGTAACCGGCTTCTCTTAAACCGATTCCCAACTCCACTTCCATCTCGGCCGCGCCCTTGTAAGGCATCGGGTTATACATCGCGTACAGCTCCGGCAGCAGGCGCAGGCCATATTCCTGCACAAATTTGTTGGCCTGGATGCCCGCCTTGTGCTTGTCAAAGCGCAGATCCGGATTGAGCCCGGTCATGCCCACATAAACGCAGGGCTTGCCCGTCACATAGTCGGGATTGGACTTGCGGAAGCGTGGCTCGTACAGCACATCCTTCGACAGTTCGATGACATACACATGGTGGTGCCAGCGCTTCGCCATGCTGCGCCATCAGCTGGTCAGCAGGCGCACGATGCGGACCCGCTGTTTTTCGTCCGGCATGCGGCCAACGCCGGCCTGCATGTTGTCGCGCAGGTGTTCGAGCTTGCTGGTGGCGGGAATGGCACAGGTAACCGCCGGATGCGACACGACGAACTTGAGCAGCAGTTGCGCCCAGCTGGTGCAGTCGATCTCGCCCGCCCATGCCGGCAGCGGCTTGCTGCGCACACGCCGGAATACATCACCGCCCACAAACGGCCGGTTGGCCAGCACCGCCACGCCGCGTTCGCGCGCCAGCGGCAGCAAGTGCTGCTCGGCCTGACGTTCGCCTGCCGAGTAGTTAATCTGAATGAAGTCGACCGCTTCGCTGGCAATCAGCCTGGCCATCGTCTCGTGTTCGCTGGCAGTGTAATGGGTCACGCCAATGTAGCGCACCAGGCCGCGGCGCTTCCATTCGCGCAGGGTCTCAAGATGCATTTCGACGTCCTGCATGTTATGCACCTGCATCAGGTCAATCGGGCGCGCGCGCAGCCTGGCCATCGACTCTTCCATCTGGCGCATGCCGGCCGCCTTGTCCGAGCTCCACACCTTGGTGGCGACGAACATCTTCTTGCGCACACCCAGCTGCGCCATCAGGTCGCCTGCCACTTGTTCTGCACTGCCGTACATGGGCGACGAATCGAGCACCCGGCCGCCCAGCGCGACGAATTCCTTGAGCACCAGTTCCAGCTCGGCGCGGTCGGACGGCTTATGGCCAACGTCGAAGGTTTGCCAGGTTCCCAGGCCGATCACGGGCAGCATTTCCCCCGACGATGGAACACGCCGTGTCAGCATGGATGGCAGGGCAAACGCCGGCACCCCGGTCAGGCCGGCGGCAACCGCATACAGCGCATCGCGGCGGTTCATGCCCGCGCGCCCTTGCCAGCCTGCGCGATGTCCGCCATTTCCAGTACGCGCGAGCGGCTGCCGCTACGCGTAATCGCCAGCATGGCTTGCCCGATCAGGCGTGTGCTCAGTACCTGGTTAGGCAGGGCCGCGCGCAGGAGCGGCAGCAGCGGCTTGGTCAGCGAGTAGAAGATGCGATAGGCGGTGGTGCGCGATTTGATGCCGTCCAGCGGCTCGATCATGCCCGGTCGGAAGACATAGGTGGCGCGAAACGGCAGCTTGAACAAGGCGTTTTCTGTCCGCCCGCGCACCCGCTCCCACATCAGGCGGCTTTGCTCCTTGCTGTCGGCCCCCGCGGCGGAGACGTAGATGAACACCATTTGCGGATTGACGCGCGCCAGCGTGCCCGCCGCAGCGAGCGTCATGTCATACGTGAGGTGGGTGTATTTTTGTTCGGTGAGGCCGGACGATGTGACGCCGATGCAGTAGAAGCACACGTCAAACTCCGCCAGCTCGCTGGCGATCGCGTCGTACTGCCACATGTCGGCATGCACGCGCTCGCGCAGTTTGGGATGCTGCTGGCCGGTGGGCGCGCGCCCGATGGTTTGCACCAGCTCCACGTCGGCAGCCTGCAAACACTCGCGCAACACGCCCTGCCCGACCATGCCGGTGGCGCCAAACAACAGGACTTTCAAAGGGTGACCTCGGGCTGAATGAATTCAGCCCTATTATCGCTCACCGTGCGCTGAAATCCCAGTCAGACGCCACAGGCAATCAGGCCGCAGCCTTGGCGCGGCGACGACGCAGCGCCATCAGGCCAAGACCCAGACCAGCCAGGGCGATGCCCGACGGTTCCGGCACATCGACGAAGCCTTCGATGACGTCGTTCTGGCAGGTTTCACCCCAGTGCAGGGCCAGGTCGCCAGCGTTGGCCAGCGCGGTACCGCGTACGTCGATGACGAAGGTCAGGTCCTTGTTGGCGTTGACGGTCCACTTGCCGGTCAGGCCGGTGTTGTGCACGGTGCTCGAGTTGGTTTTGACAGCCGTTTCCTGACCATCACGGAAGTAGCAGCTTTTCACCAGCGCGCAGGTCATGAAGCTTTCCGAGTTGAGGATGTTGGCGGCATTGGTGGCGCCGTTCAGCTCGTACAGGGTAAAGGTGCCGCCAGTGTTGCTCCAACGGTTGTCCAGGCTCAGGCCATAGTTCCATTTGGTACCGGTTTTGGCATTGTCGGTTGTGTGGTGCGCATCTTTTCCAACGACATTCCAGGCGTTGGCCAGGAACAAGTCGCCGTAACCGATGCCTTTGGGCATTGCCCAGGTATCTGCGCCAGCATGACCGGCAAAGTTGGTGTTGATTTTGACGGTCAACCAGCCGCTGTCCAGATGGGCATCAGCCGAAAGAATGTCATACATGCTGGCACCAATCACGTCGCCATAGCCATGGTGATCGCCGCCCCAGTACGCGCCAGCGCCAGTATCGGTGATGGTGCCGGCACTTGCTGCGCCGGTGAACATCAGGGACATTGCAACCAGCAGGGATTTCAAGTTATTCATGTATCAATATTCCTGTTTTTTTAAGAGTAGTTCACTTTATGCAATTTGCATGCCAAAGCCGGAAGATTGATAAAAATCAAACACTTACGTTTAATCAAGCAGAGATGATGTAAAGAAATTCGACACTGCCGCGCGTGTCACGTCACGGGCCCGTGGCGGCGGAAGGGAAAAACACCTGCTGCCCGTCCACACGGAACTGGCTGATCTGGCGCTGTCCCTCTGCCGACGTGATCCAGTCCGCCAGCAGGCGCGCGCCCTTCTCGTTGATGCCGGGGTGACGCGCAGGGTTGACCACGATGATGCCGTAGGGGTTGAACATGCGTTTGTCACCTTCAACCATGATCGCCAGGCCGGTTTTGGCCTTGTAGGCGATAAAGGTGGCGCGATCAGTCAGAGTGCAGGCTTGCAGCTCGGCGGCCATGGTCAGTACTTCGCCCATGCCCAGGCCGGCGGACAGATAACGTCCGCCTTCGGGTTTGGCGCCGGCGGTCTTCCAGTAGCTCTGCTCCATCACCTCGGTGCCCGAATTGTCGCCGCGTGAAATGAATTTGGTCTTGCCCGCAGCGAGCTGGCGAAAGGCGCCAATCACATCCTTGCTGCCCTTGATGCCCGCCGGGTCATTGGCCGGGCACACCACCAGAAAATCGTTGTACATCACATCGCGCCGGTCGACGCCGTGGCCGTCGGCGACAAACTTGTCTTCCGCCTGGCGCGCGTGCACCAGCGTGACGTCGACATCGCCGTTTTTGGCCAGCTCCAGCGCCTTGCCGGTGCCGACGGCAATGACTTGTACCTTGGTCCTGGTCTTCGCTTCAAACACGGGGAGCAGGTAAGCCAGCAAGCCCGAGTTTTCGGTGCTGGTCGTGGTGGACAGACGAATGGTCTGCTGTGCCAGCGCGTACGGCGATATCAATGCGGCGCAGGCCAGAAGGGTGAGCAGTTTTTTCATTTGAACTCCAGTTGGCCGTCGCGCAGCTTGAAGCGCCGCACGCCCGGCAGGTTGATCAGATCACGGTCATGGCAAGCCATGATCACGGTATTACCAGCGTCGATCAGTGCGGGAATCAGGGCAATGACCTGCTCCCTTGCAGCGCCGTCGAGGTTGGCGGTCGGTTCATCGAGCAACAGCAGATCGGGCCGCAGGACCTTGGCGCGCGCCAGTGCCACGCGCTGCTTTTCGCCGCCCGACAAAACGGCCGGATCGCTGGCCTGCAGATGGGCCACGCCGGCCCATTCCATGGCAGCCTGCGCCTCGGCAGCGGCAGCCGCTTTCGGCATGCCGCGCGCCAGCAGGCCAAAGGCGACGTTGTGGGCCACGCTGGTCGAGAACAGCACCGGGTGCTGGTGCACGTACACAATGCGCGTGCGCATACATGCCGGATAGGGCGCCAGCCGCAGCGCCTCGCCCTGCCAGCTGATGCTTGCGCAGCTGGCAGGCTCCAGTCCGGCCAGCACGCGCAGCAAGGTGCTTTTGCCGGCCCCATTGACGCCTGTCAGCACGTAGGCGCGGCCCTTCTCCACCGCCAGCGTGTCGATATCGAACAGCACGCGTTCACCCAGCGTCTTGCGCAGTCCACGCAGCAGCAGCATGGGCGCCGCGTTCACGCGCGTGCCCCCGCCGCATGGGCGTCGCCCTGCAGGAACATGAGCGCACCGTTCATCAGCAGCGCAATCGCAATCAGCACCATGCCCAGCGCAATCCCCTGGGCAAAATCGCCCTTGCTGGTTTCCAGCGCGATGGCAGTGGTGATGGTGCGTGTCTCGCCGGCGATATTCCCGCCCACCATGAGCGCACAACCGACCTCCGAGATGACGCGGCCAAACCCGCTGATGACAGCAGCCATCACGCCAAAGCGCACCTCGTGCAGCACCGTGCACATGGTGCGCCAGCGCGAGGCGCCATGCGCGATGGCTGTCTCGGCATAGCGCGGATCGGCCGCCTGCACGGCGGCCAGCGTGAACGCCACCAGCACCGGCATGGCAATGACAAACTGGCCCAGGATGACGCCTGGCTGCGAAAACAGCCAGTGCAAGCCGCCCCAGGGTCCGTGGCGCGAAAGCAGCAGATACAGCAACAGCCCGATCAGCACAGTGGGCAGCGAAAGCGTGGCCTGCACCAGCCAGATGGCCAGGCGACGGCCGCGAAAACGAAAGATGGCGATCGCATAACCGAGCAGTATCGCCAGCGGCGCTGCCAGGAACAAGGCCACCATGCTGGTCTTGAGCGAAATCCAGACGATGCCCCACAGCGCCGCATCGCCGGAAAACAGCAAGCCGAAGGCGCGCGCGCTAGCGTCCAGCATCAGGCCGTATTGGGGGAAACGTCAAGCAGCGCGGGCTCGAATACCAGCCGATCATGCCCGGTCAGCAGCAGGAAGTGCTTGCCCGTGCAGCGCGACAGCAGCGACATGCCGACCTTCTCGGCCACCATGTGGCCCATCTGGGTGGTGCCTGAACGCGACAGCAAAAACGGTATGCCCATTTGCGCGCCCTTGATCACCATCTCGGAAGTTAGCCGCCCGGTGGTGTAGAACACCTTGTCGGCGCCATCCATCTGATCAAGCCACATCAGGCCGGCGATGGCGTCCACTGCATTATGGCGGCCGACGTCTTCGATAAAGTAAAGCAGCTCGCCACTGCTGGAAAACAGCGCGCAGCCATGGACCGAGCCGGCCTGCTTGTAAATCGATTGCTGGGTGCGGATGGTGTCGACGATGCGGTACACGGTCGACTGGCGCAGGCGTGCGTCCGGCGGCAGCGCAATCTGGTCGACTTCGTCCATCAGGCCGCCAAATACGGAGCCTTGCCCGCAACCGGTCGTGACGACCTTCTTTGCCGTGCGCTGCTCGACGTCGGCAATGCCGCTGCGGGTGACGACGGCTACCGCGTCGACTGCCCAGTCGACCTGCACCGATACGATGTCGCCGATCGAGCGCACCAGGCGCTGGTTGCGCAGATATCCGAGCGTCAGCGCTTCCGGGGCACCGCCCAGCGTCATCAAGGTAACCAGCTCGCGCTTGTCCACATACACCGTCAATGGCCGCTCAGCCGGGATGGCGACTGTGGAGCGCCGTCCCCGCTCATCCACCACCTCGACGTCGTGGGTCAACGCGGCGCTGGCCGAGCTTAGAACAGGGCGCTGACGGCCCGGATGGCCGCTCATGTTCATGACGCGTCCAGCGCGGCGAGCACCTGGCCGCCGCCGTAACTGCCCTGCTCTGTCACAACGCCGCCCAGTGCCACCTTGATGGCGCAGTATTTGAATTCCGGGATCTTGCCGAACGGGTCGAGCGCAGCGTTGGTCAGCTTGTTGATTGCCGCCTCGTAGTAGCAGAACGGGACAAAGATCGCCCCCCGCGGCGAGCTGTCGTCAGCACGGGCGTACAGGGCAACCTGGCCACGGCGCGAGGCGATGGTGATCACGTCGCCCGGCTTGCCGCCCATGCTGGCCAGATCGAGCGGGTGCACCAGCGCCACCGGATCAGGCTCAATCGCGTCCAGCACCGCCGTGCGGCGCGTCATGCTGCCCGTGTGCCAGTGCTCAAGCTGTCGACCCGTGATCAGCACCATTGGGTAGTCGGCGTCCGGCCGCTCGTCGGCAGGAATGATGTCGGCCGGGACGAAGCGTGCGCGCCCGCTCTCGCGTGGAAAATGGTCGGTAAATACCACTGGCTCGCCGGGGTCGCCCTCCTTGGTGCACGGGTAGGTAACTGCATGTTCGCGTTCCAGCCGCTCCCAGGTGATGCCGCCGATGCTGGGCATGGTGTGGCGCATTTCGTCGAACACTTCCGACACGTGGGCGTACTGCCAGGTCAAGCCCATGCGCGCGGCTATCTGGCCGATGATCCACAGGTCCTGGCGGGCGTCGCCTGGCGGATCGATGGCCTGCCGGCCGATCTGCACCAGTCGGTCGGTATTGGTGAAGCTGCCGGTTTTTTCGGGGAAGGCGCTGGCCGGCAGAATCACGTCGGCCAGATAGGCCGTCTCGGTCAGGAAGATATCCTGCACCACCAGATGGTCGAGCGCTGCCAGCGATTCGCGCGCGTGGTTTGCGTCGGGGTCGGACATGGCCGGGTTTTCACCCATGATGTACATGCCGCGAATCTCGCCGCGTTTGATCGCATGCATGATCTCCACCACCGTCAGGCCGGGCTTGTCGTCCAGCTTGACGCCCCAGGCCTGTTCAAACTTGGCATGTGCCGCTGGATTGTCGACCCGCTGGTAATCGGGGAACATCATTGGAATCAAACCAGCGTCCGACGCGCCCTGCACATTGTTTTGACCACGCAGCGGATGCAGGCCAGTGCCGGGACGGCCGATCTGCCCGGTCATCAGGGCCAGCGCGATCAGGCAGCGTGCGTTGTCGGTACCATGAATATGCTGCGAAATGCCCATGCCCCACAAGATCATCGATCCCTTCGAGGTGGCATACAGCCGCGCCACATAGCGGATCGTTTCGGCATCGATGCCGCAGATCGGGGCCATCAGCTCCGGATCGTAACCGGCCACGTTCTTTTCCAGCTCCTCGTAACCGATGGTGCGGCTGGCGATGAAGTCCTTGTCGACCAGGCCTTCGCTGACGATCACGTGCATCATTGCGTTGAGCAGCGCGACGTCGGTGTCAGGCTTGAACTGCAGGTAGCGGTGCGCGCTGCGCGCCAGATCCGAGCGGCGCGGATCGCATACCACCAGCTTGGTGCCGTTGCGGATCGCATTCTTGATCCAGGTTGCCGCCACCGGGTGATTAACGGTCGGATTGGCGCCGATGACAATCACCACCTCAGCCTTGATGACATCCATGACCGGGTTCGATACCGCGCCCGACCCGATCCCCTCCAGCAGCGCCGCCACTGACGAGGCGTGGCACAAGCGGGTGCAGTGGTCGACATTATTGCTGCCAAAGCCGGTGCGAACCAGCTTCTGGAACAGATAGGCTTCTTCGTTGCTGCCTTTGGCCGAGCCAAAACCGGCCAGCGCGCGCTTGCCATGCGTGTCGCGAATGGTGGCCAGTTGGCCGCCCGCCAGCGCCAGCGCTTCTTCCCAGCTCGCTTCGCGGAACACGTCCATCACACGGTCCGGGTCCATCACGAAGTCGCCACGCTTGGGTGCATCGGGGCGCCGGATCAGGGGGACAGTCAGGCGGTGCGGGTGGTGCGCGTAATCGAATCCGTAGCGGCCCTTGACGCACAGGCGTTCGTGATTGGCCGGGCCGTCGCGCCCCTCCACGTACAGTATCTTGTTGTCCTTGACGTTGTAGGTCAGCTGGCAGCCCACGCCGCAGTAAGGGCACACCGAGTCGACTTTTTTATCGGGCACCGACAACGCCGCCTCGCGCGCAGGCATCAGCGCGCCGGTCGGGCAGGCTTGCACGCATTCGCCACAGCCCACGCAGGTGGAGTTGCCCATCGGGTCGTCCATATCAAACACGATCTGGGCGTGGTCGCCGCGGAAGGCCAGCCCGATCACGTCGTTCACCTGCTCGTCGCGGCAGGCGCGCACGCAGCGGGTGCACTGGATGCATGCGTCCAGATTGACCGTGATGGCGGCGTGCGAGGCGTCCTGGCGCGGCTGGCTGCGCGAGGCAAACCGCGGCTTGCCGACGGCAAGCTTGCGCGCCCAGAAATCCACCTCGTTATGGCGCGTGTACTCGGTTTCCGGCATGTCCGACAACAGCATTTCGAGCACCATCTTTTGGGCTGCAACGGCGCGCGCACTGTCTGTGCTGACTTTCATGCCCTGGGACGGATGGCGGCAGCAGGACGGCGCCAGCACACGCTCACCATCAATCTCCACCATGCAGGAGCGGCAGTTGCCCACTTCTTCCATGCCTTCGCGGTAGCACAGGTGGGGAATCTCGATCCCCTCGCGCTTGGCCACCTCGATCAGGGTTTCGTGCGCGAAGCCGCGCACAGCCTTGCCATTGATCTCGAAGCTGACCGCTTCGCCGCTCAGAGCCTGGCGGCCCAGTCGTGTTATCGCATTCATGCATTTACCTCGTGCGGGAAGTACTTGATCACGCAGTCGAACGGATTCGGCGCGGCCTGGCCCAGGCCGCAAATGGACGCATCACGCATCACTTGCGACAGGTCGGCCAGCAAAGCCGTATCCCACTGTGGCTGTTCAAGCAGCGTGACTGCCTTGGCCGTGCCAACGCGACATGGCGTGCACTGCCCGCACGACTCGTGCTTGAAGAACTTGAGCGTGTTGCGCGCCGCCGCTGCCGCCGTATCCTGGTCGGACAGCACCACCACGGCCGCCGAGCCGATAAAGCAGCCATACGGCTGCAAAGTGTCAAAGTCGAGCGGAATATCGCTCATGGAAGCAGGCAGAATGCCGCCCGATGCGCCACCGGGCAGATAGGCATAAAACTGGTGCCCCTCTTGCATGCCGCCGCAGTACTCCTCGATCAGCTCCGCAATGGTGATGCCCGCAGGCGCCAGTTTGACGCCGGGCGCGCGCACCCGACCCGACACAGAAAATGAACGCAAGCCCTTGCGCCCGTGCCGTCCGTGGCCGCTGAACCAGTCGGCGCCCTTTTCGACGATGTCGCGCACCCAGTGCAGCGTTTCAAAGTTGTGTTCCAGCGTGGGCCGCCCGAACAGGCCGACCTGGGCCACATAGGGTGGCCGCAGGCGCGGCATGCCGCGTTTGCCCTCGATCGATTCGATCATGGCCGATTCTTCACCGCAGATGTAGGCGCCGGCACCGCGCCGCAAAATAATTTCGGGCATGCCGGTCATGGGCGGATCGGCGCGCAGCTTGTCCAGTTCCGCCTCCAGCAGGGCGCGGCAGCCGTGGTATTCGTCGCGCAGATAGATGTAAATGGTCTCGATACCGACCACCCAGGCGGCAATCAGCGCACCTTCAATGAAGCGGTGCGGATCGGTTTCCAGATAGGTGCGGTCCTTGAAGGTGCCTGGCTCGCCTTCATCGATGTTGATGGCCATCAGGCGTGGCCCCGCTTCGGCCCGCACGATGCGCCATTTGCGGCCGGCCGGGAAGCCGGCCCCGCCCAGGCCACGCAAGCCCGAGCTTTCCATGATCGCGATCAGGCTGTCGCCATCGCGCTTGCCGGTCACGCAGTCGGCCAGCAGGCGGTAGCCGCCAGCAGCGCGGTAGGCTGCCAGGCCGGTGTACACTTGCGGCGCGTGCAGCACCGCCCCGGCTTGCACCGTGCCGGCGATTTTTTCGCAACTGGCATGCGGCACCGGGTTCTGCCCCACCACCGCTGCCGGCGCCTGTTCGCAGCGCCCGATACAGGGCGCGGCAATCACACGCACCTCGGTGCCCAGCAAGGCCGGCAAACGAGCCAGCAAATCCTGCGCACCGGCCATTTCGCACGACAGGCCATCGCAGACGCGCACGGTCAGGCCAACTGGTGCCACCTGGTCTTCCTTGACGATGTCGAAGTGATGGTAGAAGGTGGCCACCTCGTACACGGCCGCCTGCGGCAGCTTCATTTCCTGTGCCAGCGCCGCCAGGTGCGCAGCCGACAAACTGCCGTGCGCATCCTGGATTTTGTGCAGATGCTCGATCAGCAGATCGGCCTGGCGCGATGCGCCGCCAAGCAGGCGCTGTACTTCGATCAGCGCGTCCGGATCGACGCGGCGCCCCTTGGGTGCCTGGCGTTTGCGCTGGCGCGTACTGCCCTGAACTGCGATGGGAATGACTGGGTGATTCATGACTGGTCCTGACTGGATCGTTTGCCTTGCCAGGCGCTGCCCCGAAGGGCGCACCGGCAAGCGCCTTACTTGAAGAACACGGCGGCTTTTTGCAGCGTGAGCCAGATGCCGATGGCCAGCGGAATGCCCACGGCGGCCCAGGCAAACGCGGTGACCAGCGGATTGCTGCGCACGGCCACCGCGGCGCCGGCAGCACCAGTCCCATTGGCGCTCGCATCACGGTCATGTGCCAGCTTCTTTTCCACTGCCAGTTCGGCGTCAGTCATGAAGTACTTGTCCGCAACCGGACGCACCATCAGGTTGCACAGGAAGCCAAGCACGATCATGCCGGCCAGGATGTACATCGTCACATCATACGCTTGCGCCTTTGGCACACCCGTCGACAATTGATACTCGCGGATGTAATTGACCAGCACCGGACCGAACACGCCCGCCACCGACCACGCGGTCAGAAGACGACCATGAATCGCACCAACCATCTGGGTGCCGAACAGGTCGGCCAGGTAGGCTGGAATGGTTGCAAAGCCGCCGCCATACATGGACAGGATGATACAGAAAGCAGTCACAAACAGGAACAGATTACCGGCGTGTGCAAGCGAAGGAATCGATGCATAGAGGATAAAGCCGAGCACGAGAAAAACGAAATAGGTTGCTTTACGTCCGATGTAGTCGGAACACGATGCCCAAACGAAACGTCCACCGATATTAAACAGTGACAGCAAGCCCACCAGTCCAGCCCCAATGGCAGCCGTCTGGGCTTTTTGCGCGACGCTCAAATCGTTGAAGGCCAGGTCCAGCCCAATCAGACGCCCGGCAAAGATTTCTTGCAGCAAGGGCGACGCCATCCCCAGGATGCCGATGCCGGCCGTCACGTTCAGGCACAGCACGCCCCACAGCAGCCAGAACTGCGGAATGCCCCAGACACGTTTCACATGCACATGGCGGGTCGTGATCATGGTGTTGGCCGCGTTTGCTGGCGGCGGCGTCCAGCCGGCCGGTTTCCAGCCGGAGGCCGGCACCCGATACGACAAGGCGCCCGCCATCATGAACACAAAATAGATCGCGGCCATGGCAAGGAAGGTTTCCCAGACGCCGACCGAAGTGGGCGTGGCGAAATGCTTCATCAACTCGTTGGCCAAAGGGGCACCAATCACCGCGCCGCCACCGAAGCCCATGATGGCCATGCCGGTGGCCATGCCGCGCCGGTCAGGGAACCATTTGATCAGGGTCGATACCGGCGAAATGTAGCCCAGCCCCAGACCAATACCGCCAATCACGCCCGAGCCCAGCCACATCATCCACATCTGGTGCTGATGCACGCCAATGGCCGAGATCACCAGGCCGCCGCACCAGCACAGAGCCGACACCACGCCTGCCTTGCGCGGACCAGCCCGTTCCAGCCAGCCGCCAAACAGGGCCGCCGACGAACCAAGGAACACAAAGAACAAGGTGTACATCCAGCCCAGCGACGAGATTTTCCAGTCGCAGCCGGTGGCAAACAATTCACTGAGCAGACTCATGTCGGCCGCGCAGGCTTGCGGATCCTTGATCCCGATGGCGCGCGACAGCGGCAGCCAGAACACGGAGAAGCCGTACGCCATGCCAATGCACAGATGAATGGCCAGGGCCGCAGGCGGGACCAGCCAGCGGTTAAAGGAACCATCTGCAATGGTCCGCTCTTTGTTGAGGAAATCCAGAAAAGCCATGTCTCGCTCCACTTCTATTTTTGTAACGACAATATGCTTAGGAAAGCATATCTCCTGTAAACCAATTATTATTTTTTGAGCGTAACATGCATTGAACTGGACAAAAATAGGCTATTTTTAACCGATGATCCGCGTACATATTCGCCCCCATTGGGAAATCAGTTTCCATGCCGAGCCTGCGCTCGACACGGCAGCCCTGCTCGCCCTGCTGGTTGCCGTGCACGATACGGGCTCCATCGCACAAGCGGCCAAAGCAGTGAAACTGTCTTACCGCTATGCCTGGGGTTTGCTGCGCGACGCAGAAGCGATGTTCGGCAGCAGCCTGCTGGTGACCGATCGCGGCC
Source organism: Massilia sp. CF038 (assembly GCF_900129765.1). Lineage (GTDB taxonomy): Bacteria > Pseudomonadota > Gammaproteobacteria > Burkholderiales > Burkholderiaceae_D > Telluria_A. The sequence continues at coordinate 308,708 of NZ_FQWU01000001.1, read as the reverse complement.
GCGGCACCGCCTTGACGGCGCTGGCGCAAAAGCTGGTGTGGGCCGACCGCCGCATTGCGGCGCGCCTGTCGCCCACACTGGAAAGCCTGGCCTCCGAGCTGGAAGGGGAACTGGGCAAAATGGCGGCCGAACAAATGGCCTCGCTGCGCATGGATGCCAGCCACGGTTTTGCCGTAGCCGCCCTGATGGTCATGCTCAACAAGATGGAAATGCCGGTCGAACTACGCTACCGCAACAGCACCGATGCGGTTGCCGCCCTCTCGCGGCGCGAGTGCGATCTGGCCGGCTTTCACGTGCCAACCGGCCAGTTCGAGCAGGCCGCCGTGGCGTGGTACACGCGCTGGCTCAATCCAAATGAGCATTGCCTGATTCATCTGGCGGTGCGCCATCAGGGCTTGTTTGTCGCGCCTGGCAACCCGCTTGGCATCAAGGATTTGCGCGATCTGACCCAGAGCGGCGTGCGCTTTGTGAATCGGCAGGTAGGTTCGGGCACGCGCATGCTGCTGGAACTGATGCTGGCAGAGGCGGGCATTGCGCCGCACGACATCGCCGGTTACAACAGTGCCGAATTTACCCATTCGGCCGTGGCAGCCTACATCGCCAGCGGCATGGCCGATGTCGGCATCGGGGTGCGCACGGCAGCGCAGCGCTTCCGCCTCGACTTCATCCCGCTGCTGCAGGAACGCTATTTTTTCGCCATTCGGCGCGATGCCCTGGAAGCGCCGCTGCTGCGCCAGTTGATCACGGTCCTGCAAACGCCGGCTTATCACGAGCGGGTGAACGAGCTGACCGGCTACGACGCAGCCGACACCGGCACAATCTTGTCGCTGACAGACGCCTTCGGGCGTCCCTGAGGTCTTACTGCGGACCGAGCATCGGGCGCAGTGCTTGCCAGACCATGCTTGCTTCCATCTGCTCCATGCAGTTGTGATGCCCGAGCGGGCACTCGCGCTGGCGGCACGGCGAACACGCCAGCCGCAATGACATGGCGCGCGCCATGTCCGAGAACGGCGGCGCGTGATCGGGGTCGGTCGGGCCGTACAAGGCCACCACCGGCCGGTTCAACGCTGACGCTACATGCAGCAGACCCGAATCGTTGGCCACCACGCTCGATGCAGCCGCGATCAGGGCCACCGCTTCATCAAGCCGGGTCACCCCGGCCAGGTTGAACATGCCGTCGGCGCCGGTGATGGCGACAATGTCGTCGCAGGCGGGTTTGTCCTTGGGGGAACCAAGCAAGCCAATTTGCGCGTTGGGGTCGCGCGCGCGGATGGCTTGCGCCAGGGCCGCGAAATGGCGTGCCGGCCAGCGCTTGGCAGCGCCAAATTCGGCGCCTGGCGCAAACAGGACCAGCGAACGCGTGCTGTCGATCCCGTGCTGTGCGCACACAGCCGCACTGCGCGCAGGGTCCACCTGCATGACCGGGCGCGGCACATCGCGCGCGGCCGGACCGGGCGCCCCTGCCAGCGACGCGTAGAACGGCACCATTGGCCGCGGTGGCACATCGTCATGGTGCATCCGATTGATCAGGCCATGCCGCATCTCGCCCTTGTAGCCCACCCGCTTGGGAATGCCGGCCAGCCAGGGAATCAATGCGTACTTGAGGGTATTGGGCAGCACATACGCTTCGGCATAGCCGCGCGCGCGCAGAACCTGGGCGTACTTCCAGCGCTCGCGCAGCTGCAGGGCGCCATGCCGGAAGGGCGTTTCGAGCACCTCGGCCACTTCGCGCATGGCGCGCCAGACTGGCGCCACGGAGGGCGGCGCCAGCACATCGATCACGCACTCGGGATGCGCACGGCGCAGCAATTGCAGCAAGGGCTGCGCCATCACGGCGTCGCCAATCCAGTTGGGCGAAATGACCAGGATACGCGGGCCGCTCATTCGTCCGCCTTCTTGAACGACAGCTGGTGCAGCTTGGCGTACATGCCGTCCAGCGCCAGCAGTTCGGCATGGCGGCCCGATTCAACGATGCGGCCCTGGTCCAGCACCACGATGCGGTCAGCCGCCTCCACGGTCGACAAGCGGTGCGCAATCACCAGCGTGGTACGCCCGGCCATCAGGGTATCGAGTGCGGCCTGCACGGCCCGTTCGGATTCATTGTCGAGCGCCGATGTGGCTTCGTCCAGAATCAGGATCGGCGCATCTTTGTAAATGGCACGCGCGATGGCCACCCGTTGCCGCTGCCCGCCCGACAGGCGCGCGCCGTTCTCGCCGATGGGCGTGTCGATGCCTTCGCTCAGACCGGCCACCACGTCGTCCAGGTGCGCAGCCTTGATGGCAGCGCGCAGGCGCACCGGGTCGGGCTTTTCTTCACCGTAGGCGATGTTGGCGCCGAGCGTGTCGTCAAACAGCACTACGTTCTGGCTGACCATCGCCAGCTGGGCGCGCAGGCTGGCCAGGGTCAGTTCCTCGTACGGCACGCCATCGAGGGTGATGCTGCCGCTTTCAGGCGCATAAAAGCGCGTGACCAGGTTAACGAAGGTCGACTTGCCGCCACCGGACATGCCCACCAGGGCCACTGTCTGCCCGGGTTGGATTTCGAGCGAAACGTCGTCCAGCGCCAGCGGATTATTGATCGAATAGCGGAAGCGCACGTGCTCGAAGCGCAGGTGCCCGCGCGCCCGTTGGATGACTTGTGTGCCGGGGTCGGCCTCGAGCGGCGCATCGATCATGCCAAACATGATTTCCGCCGATGCCATGCCGCGCTGCAGCGGTCCGTTCACCCCGACCAGGGACTTGAGCGGCGCGAGCAGCATCAGCATCATCATGATGAAACTGACGAAAGCGCCCTGGCTCATGTCGGTGCTCATCGCAATCACGATCACCACCGCTACGGCCATGGCGGTGGCGGTCTGGGTAATCGGCACCGTGGCCGCGCTGGCCACCGTCATGCGCTGGGAAAAACCCAGCATGGCGCTGCTGCGCTGTTCGAAGCGCGCCTTTTCGTAACGCTCGCCGGCAAACACCCGGATCACCTGGTGGCCGCGCGCCGCTTCCTCCACCACCTGGGTCATTTCGCCAGTCACGCGCTGGTTGTCGCGCGACAGGCGGCGCAGCCGTTTGGCCGTGGTGCGCACGATCAGCGCCGTGACCGGCATGACCACCAGTGCAATCAGCGTCAGGCGCCAGTTCGTGTACAGCAGCATGCCAAGCAGGCCGACAATCACCAGCGAATCGCGCACGAAGGCGATGAACACGGAGTTGATCATGTCGACCACGTTGCGCACTTCGGCAATCACGGTGTTGATGATTTTGCCGGGCGACTCGTCATGAAAGCGCGCCACCGGCAAGCGCAGCAGGCGGTCGAACACCATGCGCCGCAAATCATTGAGCACGCGGCTCATGATCCAGTTGTTCAGATACGCGGTTGAAAAGGTAAAAATACCGCGCGAGACGAAAATCGTCAGCAGTATCAGCGGCACCAGCCACAAGCTGAATGCCACCTTGTGCGGACCGAAGCCCTTGTCGATCAGGAGCTGCAGGGCGCGGCCCAGCGCAGGCTCGGTCACGGCGGTACCGGCCATGGTCAGAAACGACAGGATCGCCCGGTTGCGGTAGGGTTTCACCACGGCCAGCAGGCGGGCGACGATCACACTATTGTCCATCTTGTTCTTTCGCGTTCAGGCACAGGCCCATGAGCACAAATACGGTGAGGGCATAGAACAGGCTGGCCTTGACCGACCAGAATATCACTTCAGTCAGGCCGAAACCGATGAAGCCCAGTACCACCAGCGCGCCGGCCAGCGCCAGCGCCACGCGTGCGTGCGCGGCCCCGGTGTGTGCTGCAGCGCGCAGCTGGCGCACAAAGAAAGCCAGCGGCGTCAGCAAAGTGGCCAGCCAGGCCAGCCAGCCAATCACGCCACCGGTCACCAGCACCTGCATGCTGTCGTTATGATAGTGCACGGTTGGCACCACCACCGGGTCGACCAGGCCTTTGTCGGCCAGCGCGCGCTGCTCGCGCTTGGCACGCACCATGTCCACTCCCAGCAGGGGATGCGCGCCGATCTGCAGCGACGCTGACTTCCACAAGGCCAGGCGGATGCCGACGTTGGTGTAGGCCGAGCCGCCCGCAAAGTAGGTTTCCACATCGTCGACGCCTTGGTTCAAACGCTCCGCGACCCCGGTCTGCGGCACGAAATAACTGGCACCGGCAACCGCCAGCCCGGCCAGCAGCAGCGCACGCACGCGCTTGCCGCCCAGCGCGTGGGCATAGCGAATCAGCAGCAGCAGCGCCAGCAGCAAGGAAATGACCCCGCCGCGGGTACCGGTAATGAGCGCCCCACCCACCCCGGCCACAATGCCCACCAGGGCCCAGCGCCAGTAGCGCGTGCCGCGCAGGTCGATTTCGGCGGCCAGCGCCAGCAATCCCAGGCTCAGCAGCAAGTCCCCGGTCGTGATGGCGTTCAAAAAACCGCCCGGACGCTCCATGCCCAGCGCCAGACGCTGATACGCCACCAGCAACGCCCCGCCAACGGCGCCCCCGGTCACGCCCCACCACAACAGGCGCCGGTCGGGGCGGTAGGCCAGCACCAGCGCCATGGCGCTGACGGCAAGCAGCATGCGCAGCGGTTTTTCCAGGCTGCCGAGAATGGCTTCTTTGCGCAGCAGGAAACAGGCAACAACGAAGAGAAAATGGCAGGCAAACGCCAGCACCACCCAGCGCAGCGCAGGCCAATGGCGGGCGACGGCGGCGCGGCAATCGGAAAAGTTGGCTAATGCAAACAGGAAAAACAGGAAACTGCAGACACTGGTGCCCCAAAGCGCACTGACGCTGAGGAAAGGAAGCAGAAACATCAGGGTTGCGGTGACGGCCTGCTTCGACCCCAGCGATTTTATCAAGTTAGTGTTCATTCATCTTCTAGTGGGATATTCTTGCTACCATATGCGTCCGGACGCTATTTTCACACCCATGCAGCAATCACCCTTCATTTCCGTTGTCATTACGACCTACAACCGGCCCGATGCCCTGACGGCCGTGGTGCAGGCGTGTTTTGCCCAGAGCGATACCAATTTTGAAATCATTATCGCTGATGACGGCTCCACTGCCAACACGCAGGCCTGCATCGATGCCCTCAAGGCGCGTTCGCCGGTGCCTTTGCAGCATGTCTGGCAGCCCGATAACGGCTTTCGCGCGGCCATGGCGCGCAACCGCGGTACCCTGGCCGCGCGCGGCGACTATATCGTGTTTTTGGACGGCGATTGCGTGCCCCAGCGTGACTTCATTGCGCAGCACCGCAAACTGGCGCGGCCGGGCTTTCTGGTGTCGGGCAGCCGGGTGCTGCTCAGCGAAGCGCTCACCGGGCGCATTTTAAGCGAACAAATCGACCTGCCGGCCGCCAGCGCCTGGCAAAAACTGCTCTGGCGCCTGCGCGGCGACTTCAACAAGGTGCTGCAGGTGCTGCTGCGCTGGCCCGACCTGGGCCGCGAAAGCCGGCGCTTTACCTGGCGCCGCATCAAGAGCTGCAATCTGGGCGTGTGGCGCGCCGACCTTGATGCGGTCGACGGTTTCGATGAAAGCTTCCTGGGCTGGGGCCACGAAGATTCCGACCTGGTCGTGCGCCTGTACAACGCCGGCATCATGCGCAAGGATGGCGCCTTCGCCACCGAAGTATTCCACCTGTGGCACCGCGAAGCCAAGCGCGATCAGGCATCGTCGAACCGCAGCGTGGTGCTCGAACGCGCCGCCGCCAAAACCGTCCTGGCCACGCAGGGCCTGCGTTCTCACCGCGCCGCCTGACCATGCAAGCGTCGATCAGCATCGTCGTCCCCGCGCAGAACATGCAGCGCTACATCGACCAGTGTCTGCAATCGATCCTCAGCCAGCTGCGCCCCCACCACGAACTGATTGTCGTCGACGACGGCTCGCGCGACAATACCCTGGCGCGCGCCTTCAAGGCACAAGAAGCCTACGGCGGCGTCAACTTCCATATTTTCAGCCAGGAGCGGGCCGGCATGGCCAGCGCCCGTAACCACTGCCTGCGCGTGGCCCAGGGCGATTACATCGCCTTTGTCGATGGCGACGACGTGCTGCTGCCGGGCGCCCTGGCCGCCATGGACCAGGCCATCGCCGCCGGCGCACCCGACGTGCTGGCCTGCGACTTCCGCTTCTGGTACCCGGACGATCCGGCCCGCACCCGCGACGTGCGCCTCGGCTACCCGGTCGGCAAGCTGCTGCGCGAGAGCGAAACCATCCTCAATACCTTTTTCGCCGACCGCCAGATGTACATCTGGTCGAATGTGTTCCGGCGCGAGATCTACGCGCGCCTGCCCGCGCCCGTGTTCCCGCCCGAGCGCATGTTCGAGGACGTGGCTACCGTGCCGCGCCTGCTGGCCCAATGCGCGTCGCTGGTGCACCTGCCCCACCCCGTGATCGACTATCGCCAGCATCCGGGCGAGAGCGCCGTGTCCGAGCAGTGGTGCCTCGATTTCGCCGCTGCCCTGCCAGTGGCCCGGCGCCACCTGCAAGCCTGCGCGGTGCCCGACTCGGTGCGCCGCCATTTCGACATCGCCGCGGCCTACTTCTATGTGGGTGTGGTCAAAAACTCGTACCGGCTGCCGCGCGCCGACGGGCGCCGCGTGCGGGCATTGATCCAGCCGCTGTTTGTGGGCGGGCTGTTCAACGACTGGGCCACCCTGGTCGCCATTGCCGGCAGCAACGGCATGATCTCGAACGACCGCACGCTGGACGCGGTCATCGTGCGCCAGGTGGAAAGCGCTTTTGCGGGCGGCCTGGTGCGCAACTTCAAGCGCGCCGCCAGCCGCAAGCTCAGGCTGTGGCGCCGCCTGGGGAAGGCGGGCGTGCGAGCAGCGCGTGGTACAGCGCCACATAATCGCGCGCCGCATTTTCCCACGTAAATAGCGCGGCGCGGGCGCGCGCCCGTGCCTCCCCGTCGCGCTCAGCAAAGTCGGCCATGCCAGCCGCCAGCACGGCGCGCATGGCGTCGGGCCCGAAATCGTCAAAATAATAGGCTGCGTCGCCGCCCACTTCCGGCAGCGAGGTACTGGTGGACAAAAACACGGGTTTGCCGTGATGCATCGCTTCCAGCACGGGCAAGCCAAAACCTTCAGCCAGCGACGGGAACAGGAAAGCCTGGCAATGGGCGTAATACCAGTTCTTGTCGTGTTCGCTGACGGGCCCGGTGATGACCACCCGCTCGGCCACGCCATATTCCCGGGCCGCGGCCAGAATCCTGTCGCGATACCCTTCCTTGACGATGCCAGCGATCACCAGTTGCAGGTCGTTGCCCTGCAGCAGAGGCACCAGCACGTGGAAATTCTTTTTCTCGCACACCATGCCAATGGTGAACAGGAAGGGCTGGCGCGGCACAAACTGGGGCTGGTGGTCGGCCGGTGCGGCGCTGAAATTGGTGCCGCAGTAGATCACGGAGATTTTATCGGCAGCCTCGGGGAAGTGGCGCGCCACGTCGTCCGCCACAAACTGGGAAATTGTCACAATCCGGCTCGCCTGCGCGATGCGCGCGCGCATGCGGCCCAGATATTTGACCAGGCGCGGGCTATCCGGCGCCAGTTCGTGCAGCTGGTTCAGGTCGGTGACCGTGAGAATCGTGGGCGCATGCACGCGCGCCGGACCAAAGCGGCAATACTGGTCGCTGAAATGCACCAGATCGTAGGCCCGGGCCTTCGGAAAAAAATAACGGTGCAGCAGGTTGTGGCGCACATACTGGACCGCGCTGCCCAGGAAGCCCCGGTTTACCGGATACACATAGGCATGCAGATCGAATGCGGCGCCGCGCTGGCGCAGCAGTTCGCGGCCCAGGCTTGCGCCAAAGGTATGTAATCCCGTGTTCGCGTAACGCATCGAATCGAAGGTCACCAGAATCCGTGGCTTCATGCGCAGGCCCGGCTCACTTGGGCCGCGCGCCAGGCACGCACCACCTGCGCCACCTGGGCCGGACTGATGGCCTCCATGCAGCGGCAGCTGTCCTTGTCGGCGCAACTGGCGCAGCGCTGCGGGGCCGTCATCGATTGCGCCTGCGCCCCCAGGGCACCCCAGCGGCCTGCATCAATTGGTTTGATCGGCGGGAACAGGCCCAGTGTGGGCCGGCCCAGGGCCGCCGCCAGATGCATTGGGCCGGTGCCGCTGGCGACCAGGCCATCGGCGGCGCCAATCAGCGCAGCCAGCTCGCCCAGGTCGAACTGGCCGCACAGATTCACCACATTGGGCAAGGCCAGCAAGTCGGGCGCGGCCTGCGCCAGCAATGTGCCTTCCGAGCCGCTGCCGGTCACCCACAGGCGAATGCCGCCATCGTCAGCCAGCTGCTGCGCCAGGGCGGTGTAATGCGCCAGCGGCCACTCGCGCCCGTTGCCGTTGGATTTGGGATGGATGATCAGATTGAACGGCGCCTGGGCCGCCAGCGCCTCGGCGCGCGCCAGGGCCGGTGCTGCCAAACCATACAGGGGCACGATCTCGGCTGGCGTGGGCGTGTGGGTCAGGCCAAGGGGGCGCAGCAAGGCAAAATTGAGCTGCGCTTCGTGCAGGGTCGATTTGACCCGGCTGAAATGCACCAGCCGATTGCAGCGCAGCCAGTGATACAGGCGGTGGCTGGTGCCGATCCGCTCGGGCACGCGTGCGCGCCAGGCCGCCTGCGCCAGGCGCCGGTTCGGATACGCGAACACCACGGTGTCGTAGGCATGATGGGCAAACAGCTGTTCAGCGCGCGGGAAGTCGTCAATGCAGTGCACCTGGTCGATAAAACGCGACAGGCGCGCCACCGGCGCGGCATAGCTGCGCACCAAAAAGTCGACCTGCACGCCGGGCAGCTGCTGCTTGAGCCAGCCGGCCAGCGGCAGCGTCAGGACGACGTCGCCGATATTGTCTGTGCGGCAGATCAGGATGCGCCGCGCTGTCGACCTGGGTGCGCGCATCTAGTATTCGACCGCCACTTCTTTAGCTCCCAATACCTGCTCCAGCGCCAGCGTCAGCGCGTCCGATGGCGCCACGCGCCAGTCTTCGCCCAACTGCAAGGTGGCGTCCACGCCCTGCGGCTTGATCCGCATTGCCACTGGCAAGCCGTTGCTGTTGCGGTGCGGCTGCAGCACCTCGGCCAGACGGTGCGAGGGCACGGTCCCTGGCAGGAACAAGCCAAGCTGGCGTCCGTAGTGCACGCGCGCCAGCGTCATGTCGTAGACTTTTTCGGCGGTGATGCGCAGGCCGCCGTTGAAGCGGTCTTCCGACACCTTGCCCACCACTGCCAGGAATTCGTCTTCCTTGAAGATGTTCTTGTTCATGTCGGCCACTTCGCTGTAGACCGTCACTTCGACCACCCCGGTCTTGTCGTCAAGCGAGACGATCAGGATCTTGCCGCGCTGGGTCATCTGGGTGCGCACACCGGTGATCACGCCGCACATCATGCGCGCTTCGCGCGAGGGCTCCAGGTCGGCCAGCTTGGTGCGCGCAAAGCGGCGCGCTTCGCCGGCAAACGAATCGAACATGTGGCCCGACAGGTAAAAGCCCAGTGCGACTTTTTCTTCGGCCAGCTTCTGACGGTCGGTAAACGGCGTGGCCTTGACGTAGTCGGGCGGCGCCACCAGGTCGGAATCGTCGCCCCCAAACAGGCTGACCTGATTGGCCGAGGCGTGCGCCTGGTCCGCCACTTCCACCGCAAACGCCACCGAGGCCAGCAAAATGGCGCGGTCCACGCCAAAGCAGTCCATGGCGCCAGCGCGGATCAGCGACTCGATCGTGCGCCGGTTGATCTGCTTGCGGTCGACCCGCTTGCAGAAATCGAACAAGTCCTTGAAGTTGCCCCCGTTCTGGCGCGCGGCGATGATCGCTTCGATGGCCGACTGGCCCGATCCCTTGACTGCGCCCAGGCCATAACGGATATTGGTCACGCGCTTGCCTGTGACCGATGGCGGCGGGCCTTCCGGCACAAAGCGGTAGTCGGAATGGTTGATGTCCGGCGGCAGCAGCGTCAGCTTGCACACCTCGATCGCGTCTTCCACCAGGATCTTGATCTTGTCGGTATCGTCCATGGCCAGCGACAAGTTGGCTGCCATGAAGGCGGCCGTGTGGTGCGCCTTCAGGTAAGCCGTGTGGTACGACAGCAGCGCGTAGGCGGCCGCGTGCGACTTGTTGAAGCCGTAGCCGGCGAACTTTTCCATCAAGTCGAAGATCTCGTCGGCCTTTTCGGCCGACAGGCCATCCTTGGCGGCGCCAGCGCGGAAGATCTCGCGGTGCTCGGCCATTTCTTCGGCCTTCTTCTTACCCATCGCGCGGCGCAGCATGTCAGCCCCGCCCAGCGAGTAGCCGCCCACGATCTGGGCCATCTGCATCACCTGCTCCTGGTACACCATGATGCCGTAGGTTTCGGACAGAATGACTTCGGTGCGCGGATCGGGATAGTCGAATTTTTCGCCGTGCTTGCGCTTGCAGAAGTCCGGAATCAGGTCCATCGGGCCCGGACGGTACAGCGCCACCAGCGCGATGATGTCTTCAAAGCGGTCGGGACGCGCGTCTTTCAGCATGCCCTGCATGCCGCGCGACTCGAGCTGGAAGATGGCGACCGTCTTTGCCTTGGTCAGCAGATCGTACGAGGCCTTGTCGTTGAGCGGCAGTTTTTCCAGCGCGAAGTCGGCATTGGCCGGATCGAGCTGCTTGATGTAGCGCACCGCGCGGTCCAGGATGGTGAGCGTGGTCAGACCCAGAAAGTCGAACTTGACCAGGCCCACGGCCTCCACGTCATCCTTGTCGTACTGCGAGACCACGCCCGAGTCGCCGCCCTGGGTGTACAGAGGGCAGAAGTCGGTCAGCTTGCCTGGCGCGATCAGCACGCCCCCGGCGTGCATGCCGATGTTACGGGCGATGCCTTCCACTTGCTGGGCCAGCGCCAGCAGCTGCTTGACCTCGTCCTCGTTTTCCAGGCGCTCCTTGAGCATCGGTTCTTCTTCGATGGCGTCGGCAATGGTCACTGGTTTGCCCGGCTTGAAGGGAATCAGCTTGGAAATGCCATCGCAGAAGTTGTAGCCGAAATCGAGCACGCGGCCCACGTCGCGGATCGCGCCCTTGGCTGCCATGGTACCGAAGGTGGCAATCTGCGAGACCGCTTCCTTGCCGTACAAATCCTTGACGTGCTGGATGACGCGGTCGCGCCCTTCCTGGCAAAAGTCGATATCGAAGTCGGGCATCGAGACCCGTTCCGGGTTCAGGAAGCGTTCGAACAGCAGGTTGTACTGGAGCGGATCGAGGTCGGTAATGAGCAGCGAATACGCCACCAGCGAACCGGCACCCGAGCCGCGGCCCGGGCCCACCGGCACGCCGTTTTCCTTGGCCCACTTGATGAATTCGGCCACGATCAGGAAGTAGCCGGGGAATTTCATGTTGCAGATGGTGTCGGTCTCGAACTTCAGGCGCGACTCGTAGCGCTCGCGCTGCGCCTCGCGCTTGACCGGATCGGGGTACAGGTGAATCAGGCGCTGTTCCAGCCCCGCTTTCGATTCGGCCACCAGAAACTCGTCAATCGTCATCCCGGGCGGGGTCGGAAAGTTCGGCAGCTGCGGTTTGCCCAGGGTGAGCACCACGTTGCAGCGCTTGGCAATCTCCACCGAATTGGCCAGCGCCGCCGGCATGTCGGCAAACAGGGTCTGCATCTCGGCCTGCGACTTGAAGCGCATCTCTTCGTTGAAGCGCTTGACCCGCTTGGCGTTGGCCAGCATCTCGCCTTCGGCGATACAGGTGCGCGCTTCGTGCGCGATGTATTCGTCGGGCGAGAGAAACTGGATCGGATGGGTGGCCACCACGGGCAGACCCAGCTTGGCCGCCAGCGCCACCGCGTGGCGCACCTGGGCTTCCTGGTTGGGCTGGCCCGCGCGCTGAATCTCGATGTAGAAGTGACCAGGGAACACCCTCGCCCAGCGCGCCGCGCAGCGTTCGGCCAGGGCCAGGTTGCCGTTTTCGATCGCGCTGCCGACGTCGCCGAAATGGGCGCCCGAGAGCACAATCAAGCCATTGGCCTGGCTTTGCTCAGGATGCAGGGTCGAGGTGGACGTGGCCAGCTGCTCGAGCCACTCGGGCCGCAGTTCGGCGCGTCCCTTGTGCTGGTTGGTCAGCCAGGCGCGCGAAAGCAGATCGCACAGCTGCAGGTAACCCATGTGGTTTTTGGCCAGCAGCAGCAAGCGGCTCGGCTTGTCGCGGTTGTCGTCGTTCGAGATCCAGGCATCGACCCCGATCACCGGCTTGACCCCCTTGCCGCGCGCGGCCTTGTAGAACTTGACCATGCCGAACAGGTTGGCCAGATCGGTGATGGCCAGCGCCGCCTGCTTGTCCTTGGCGGCAGCGGCGACGACGTCGTCAATGCGTACCAGGCCGTCGACAATCGAGTACTCGGAATGGACGCGCAGATGCACAAACCCGGGGGCTGCCTTGACTGGCGCGGCCACGCCGCCCACTTCCATGACTTCCATGCTCATATTTCCGCTTCGCCTGCACACCAAAAAACACTATTTTACCGCGCCGCAAGCGCTTGCTTGGGCTCTTTCTTCTTATCTGAAGAACTGTCCGCCCGTCAACCCGCATATCGACTAGTTACCGCCGGCGGCGCCAGCCCCCAGACTGCGTGCCGCACTCACAGTTGCTAAAAAAGCATGATCGTTTGACGGCCTGCAAGCTGAGCGCCACTTGCGCGGCGGCCGGCGCCATTGCCGGTTGCCGCAAACCTTACCCACTGGATCCCATGAAAAAAACCTCCCTCGCAATCGCTCTCCTTTCCGCCGTGCTGCTCGCTGCGGGCGCATCGGCCGCCGAAGTTGGCCCCGTCCTCAACGCCGAAACCAATCTCATGCCCGGCGACATGATGGTCAGCAAGAATCGCGTCTACGAACTCCACATGCAAGCCGACGACGGCAATTTGGTGCTGCGTCGCCGTTTGTTCATGGCGCGCGAGAACGGTGCCGTGGTCGTGTACAAAAAACATATCCAGACCATCAAGACTCCCTTTAGCACCGGTGCCGGTCATGGCCGTGCGTATGCGCGCATGCAGGCCGACGGCAACTTCGTCGTCTACGGGCCAGGTTTTATCAATCCCAAATTCGTTGCGCGCTACGCCGCCAACGGCGGCAACCAGCCCAGAGACATGAACTACCAATTCGTGCTGGGCGAAGATGGCTCCCTGACGATTCAAAAAGGCTGGGGACGGGTCGAGCAGCGCCTGTACACGGACGATTCGGGCGCGAATGATGGGCAGATTTACCTTTTCCCAATCTGCAAGGACGGGAAATACCTCAGCTGGGTATATGCCTCCGGCGGACGTTACGCGACCTATCTGGCGATGCAGCAGAACGCATGGCTGTGTGCCGAAGGCTGGCCGCTCGATACCTTCCCCGGCACGAAGTAACTCCCCTTCCGCCCTGCCGTTCGCAGCGTCGCGGGGCGCAAGCACAACAGGCCGGGGCAGCGCGCCCGGCCCGACACTGGCTTTCTACCATGCACAAACAACTCGCCGTGTTGATCGGATCGCTCGCCCTGGGCGCCTATGTCTGGCTGCAGGTGCCGGCGCGCCCCGTGCCCGCGGCGCCAGCTGCCGCGCCACAGGCAGCTGGCCGACATTGGCAGCTTGCCGGCCAGGGCAGCTTGCAATCGCCCTTCGGCATCGCCGCGGCGCTACCCGACAGTCCACCGCAGCGGATTGCGGCGCGCCGCCAGCGCATGCAGGCCCGTCAATACAGTACGCCTGAGCCGTACTACACCATGGATTTGCGCACCCTGACAGCGCTGGCACGGCAGGGCGATTCTTTCGCCATGATCCAGATGGCCGAGCAGTACGAGTCGGAATGGGAAGTGCTGCAAGACGATCCCGGATTTGACCGGGGCGCCGATCCGGCGCGACTGTCGCGCCAGCTGTTTTCGCTGGCGATCAAGTCAGGCTATCCCCATATTGCGGCCGTGATGGCCGCCAAGGCGCTCGATCAAGGCGATCTGGTGGACGCGCATGCCTGGACCCGCGTGGCCGAGGCGCTGCACGATGCCGACAGCGCCACCTTGAAGCGGCGCGCGGGCAGCTTCCAGCGGCTGACCCACGCCGAGCGCGCACGCGCGCAAGCGAGCTACGACAGCCTGGTGCTGCAGCTCGGTCTGACAACAACAGAGCCGCGTTAGTCCGACAGCGATTCCGCCCCCGCCATCAAGGTCTGCACGGCCCGGTCAAACAGGTGCGCGTTCTCGAGCGGACGCACACTGCCCTGCTCCATCGCGTCCAGCAGGGCGTCGCGCAGATAGATTTCGCCATGCGCCTGGCCGGCCACGGCAAACAGGAAGGCGCTGTCGCCGGCCGGCGCCGCCGTCAGCAAGGCTTGGGCGTAGCGCTCGCCCAGGCGCATTTCGAAGGGCGTGCCCGGGCGGGCCCAGGCCAGCAAATCGGCGTCCTGCGCCTGGGCGATGCGCGCGGCCGACTTGGCGTGCAGGGTGGCCGCCGCCTGGCGCCGGGTCAGCGCCGCTTCCAGTTCGAAGCCGCCCACCCAGCCGCCGCTGGCGCCCACATCCTCGTGGATCGCAAAATCACGGAAGCTGGCCTGATACTGTTCCAGCGTCATCGGCCGGCGCGCCACTTCCTGCTTGCCGCCCAAGACATCCATGTGCACGGCCACGAGCCGGTCAAAGGCCGATTGCGACGGCCCTTCCGGCAGCGAAATCGAGGCCATCCCCTCGCGTACCTGGCGCACCAGATGCGGCAGCATGCGCATGAGCTGGGCCCGGTCTTCGGGCGTGTTCTTTTCCTGCGCGCTCCAGAGCAGCTCGGGCAGCAGCGCGGCAGCGGCGCTGGCGCCGGGACCGGGGTGGCTCAGGACCCGGGTCCAGGTGGCGAGCAGGAAGTCGGCCAGGCGCGGGTCGACCTGCAGCGGCTGCAGCGCCGCGCTCATGGCCACACCGGCACCGGCCAGGCGCGCACTGTCGGCGGCGGCTTCGGCCAGCGCCGCCGCACACACCGCCACGCCAGGCACGATGGCTGCGAGCTGGGTTGCCACGTGGCGGTCCAGCATGCGTTCGGCATCGCTGAACACGGCCATGTCCGCGTCGAACCGGGTCAGCAGCGTGGCCACGACTGCCTCCAGCTGCGCGGGCGGCAGGGCTGGCGCCGGCAAGCCCGGCTCGACCACTTCGCCCAGCGAACCGAGACGGTCAATCAGGCGCCGCAGCGGGTGGCCGGCCTGATGCAGCAATTCCGGCTCCATCAGCGCCGCCCGCACGAACGGCAGGAACAGGCGCTCGAACTGGGTGCGCATCAGCGGGCTGAGGGTTTCATCGTGGGCAATCGACTGGAACAGCAGTGCCGACACATCCATGATGCGGGTCTGCTCGGAGTCGCCAGCGGGCTTGTCGGGATGGTCGGCCAGCAGCACGCGCAGGCCCAGCGGCGCCGGGGCCGGATCGCCGCCGGCGACGGCCTGCTGCATGGCTAGCAGCACCGTATCGAGCGCATTGCGCACATTGTTGCCGGCGCCATCATCGAGCAGCGGCGCCGTGCCGCCCCCTTTGGGCTGATGGAACATGTCCCACACCAGGTCGAGAAAGTCGGGCAACTGGCCCTGGGGCGCGAATTCGGCCGCCGCCTGCTGCAGCTCGCGCAGACGCTCGAGCGTGGGCAGCAGGCGGCCGGACAAAGCCCCACCCGCGCCTGCTTGCGCGTTGGCGCCCGCGTTGCTTCCCGCGGTGATTCCCGTCTGCGGGCCCGCGGCAGCCGGGCCGCCAGCCATGCCGGGCGCGATTGTGGCCGGGCCGCTGCGTCCGCCGCCGCTGCCGCCGCGCGCGCGTCCGGTCAGCTGGCGCGCCGCTGCCTGCCAGGCCAGGCGCTCGCGTTCGGCGCGCGACATGGCCGAGGGGCGCGCTGCCAGACGGGCATTCACGCCCCCGGCTTCAAACACGCCCAGGATGCCGGCATAAAAGCCGGGCAGCCGCCGTGTCATGGCCGCGCCCAGCGCCTCGAACAGCTGCTTGGCCTGGGTCTCGTCAAAGACGGTTTCGCGCAGCGCCTCGTGCAGGGCGCGCGCCAGCAGGTAGGGCCGGAAGGGGTTTTCGCGCTCGCGCGCCTCACGGTCGTTATGCATGACCGCAATGGTCAGATTGACCCGGTTCAGCGGCGTGGTTTCGGCGTCGCGCAGGCGCCCGACCAGGCGCTCGACGTCGAGATGGCGTACCAGCACGTCGTCGTCAATCAGGGCCAGGCTGTTGTAATCAATGTCCTGCGTCTGGGTGGCGCGCAGATCGACGTGCATGGTGACCATGGCGCGCTCGAGCAGGCCGGCAAAGTGGCGTTCCATGCGGGTGCGCAGGACGCGCGCTTCGCTGCGCAGGAAGGTACGCAGATGGTTGATGTTGTACATCTCGGTCGAACTGGCGCCGCTCATGCTGCGCGTCAGGTGGGCATCGGCTTCGGCAACGGTCTGTTCAGCCAGGCTGGTAAAGCTCTGCAGTGCGCGTTCCTTGGCCAGGCGGATGATGCGTTTTGGTATATGCATGGGCGGCGGCTGTCGGTGGGTGAACGTGCGCGGAAAGAAGCCCATGATAGCGCAGGCCCTGACGCGGCTTCCCTGGAAAAGATTCCGGGTTGCAATTTATTACTAGATTGTGTCACATTGATCACATTGTTGCAATGAAATACACGCGGCGCCGAAGTTGCTGAGTGCGGCATTTTTTGTCGGATTAATTGCCAAATAAAACTGCTACAATGACAACTGTAACTGCCAAGCAATGCCCATTGCTGCAGCAGAAGCGGCCGCCTCCACTCTTTTCAACGAAAGCGATAATGAACCCATTTTCCCGCCTCCGCGCACTGTCCATCACCAGCCTCCTGCTTGCCAGCGTCCTGTGCATGAGCGGCGCCCAAGCCGGCACTGCCAGCGGCAAGGTCTTGTCGGTCACGGCGGGCAATTCGATCTTGTTCGCCTTCCGCGTGGGGCCCGTCTCGGGCAAGGCAAGCTGCAGCCCGAGCGATGATTTCGTCATCGATAACTCGACCGCATGGGGCAAGGCCATGATCTCGGTGATCCTGTCGGCCCAGGCGCAAGGCTTGACGGTGTCGGTCATTGGCACCGGCAACTGCAACGTATGGGGCGACCGCGAAACGGTCAGCGTCGTCACCGCCTACTGATGGAAGTGGCGGGCCCTGCCCGCCGCTGCTTTATAATATGGCCTGTCTCTTTGTTCTGAACTGCCATGTCATCCGCACCATCCCACGTCAATATCGCCGCCTACAAGTTTGTCACCTTTGACAACACGGAAGAAATGCGCCCCCACTACCAGGCGCTGTGCAAGGAACTGGGCCTGAAAGGCACCATCTTGCTCACCCCCGAAGGCATCAACCTGTTCCTGTCCGGCCCGCGCGACAAGATCGACGCCTTCCTGGCCTGGCTGCGCAGCGACGCCCGCTTTGCCGACATCGAGGTCAAGGAAAGCTATTCCGAAGAACAGTCGCACAAGCGCATGCTGGTCAAGCTCAAGCAGGAAATCATCACCATGCGCATGCCCTTGATCAAGCCGGAACTGGGACGCGCGCCCGCCGTGGCGCCCGCCACGCTCAAGCGCTGGCTTGACCAGGGCCATGACGACGCCGGCAAGCCGGTGGTCATGGTCGACACCCGCAATGCCTTTGAAGTGGACGTGGGCACGTTTGACAACACCATCGATTACCGGATCGACAAATTCACCGAGTTCCCGGCTGTCATCGCCGCCCACAAGGACGAACTGGCCGACAAGACCGTGGTCACCTTCTGCACCGGCGGCATCCGCTGCGAAAAAGCCGCCATTCACATGCAGAACATCGGCTACGACAGCGTGTACCAGCTCGAAGGCGGCATCCTGAAGTATTTTGAAGACGTGGGCGGCGCCCATTACACGGGCGACTGCTTCGTGTTCGACTACCGCACTGCGCTCAATCCCCAGCTCGAAGCCGTCACCACCACCCAGTGTTTTGCCTGCCGCGCCGTGGTCACCCCGCGCGAGCAGCTCTCGCCTCAGTATGTGTATGGCGTGTCGTGTCCACATTGCGCCAAGCTGGAACAGCCAGCGCCACAGGGCGAAGGCACAGCCACGGCGTAAACGTGCCTGTATTTTTGGCAAGCTGCTAAGGTATAATCGTCGGCTGCGCGCGTCCCAGCGGCCCGCTGGTACGCGCGCCATCACAGCAGCCCATCACACGAACCATGACGACTTTTACACTCACGCTGCAGCAACTGGCTGGAACGGCAACATGATGTTGCCCGCGCTCGTGCGCAGCATTCTCGCTTACCGCAGCTTCGTCCTTGGCAGCGTCAAACGCGAGTTCCAGGCCAAGTACCGCAACACCATGCTGGGCGCAGCCTGGACGATTCTCAATCCGCTGGCCATGATTGTGGTCTACACCGTCATCTTTTCCAAGGTGATGAATAGCCGCTTGCCCGGCAGCAGCTCGCCGCTGTCATACAGCATCTATCTGTGCGCCGGCGTCATCAGCTGGGGGCTGTTTGCCGAGATCACCTCGCGCGGCCAATCGATGTTCATCGAGAACGCCAACCTCATCAAGAAAATCAGCTTCCCACGCATCAGCCTGCCACTGATCATTGCAATGAGTGCGACGGTCAACTTCGCCATCATCTTTGCCCTGTTTGTCGGCTTTCTGATCGTCAGCGGCCATTTCCCCGGCTGGGTCTTCGTCGCTGTGGTGCCGGTGCTGCTGCTGCAAATTGCACTGTCGACCGGTCTGGGCATCATTCTCGGCGTGCTCAACGTGTTCTTTCGCGACGTCGGACAATTTTTCGGCATTTTCGTGCAGTTCTGGTTTTGGCTCACGCCGATCGTCTATCCGGTCAATATTCTGCCAGCCGCAGTGCATCCCTTGATCGACTGGAATCCAATGGCACGCATTGTCAACGCCTGGCAAGCCATCCTCGTGCACGGGCAAGCGCCGGACTGGGCCGCACTGGCGCCGGTGGCCGTGCTGGCGATCCTGCTGTGCGTGTTCAGCCTGCGCCTGTTCCGCAAACGTTCGGCCGAAATGGTGGATGAATTATGAGCGGTCGCATCCACGTCAACGGCGTCGGCAAGGCCTACAAACAATATCCCACGCGCTGGTCGCGCATGGCTGAATGGATGCTGCCGTTTCTAGGTCCGCGCCATTCGCTCAAGTGGGTGCTGCAACAGATCCGCTTCGAGGTCGCGCCCGGCGAGGCGGTTGGCCTGATCGGGATCAACGGGGCCGGCAAAAGCACCCTGCTCAAACTGATTACCGGCACCACGCAGCCAAGTACCGGCTCGGTCCACATGGGCGGGCGCGTGGCCGCCATGCTGGAACTGGGCATGGGTTTCCATCCTGACTTCACCGGGCGTCAGAATGTGATCATGGCGGGCCAGCTGCTGGGGATGTCAGTCACCGAGATCCTGGCCCTGATGCCCGAGATCGAAGCCTTTGCCGAAATTGGCGACTACATCGACCAGCAAGTGCGCGTCTATTCAAGCGGAATGCAGGTGCGTCTGGCGTTCAGCCTGGCGACAGCGCGCCGGCCGGATGTGCTCATCATCGACGAAGCCCTGTCAGTGGGCGATGCTTACTTTCAGCACAAGAGCTTCGAACGTATCCGCGCTTTCCGCACGCTCGGCACCACCCTGCTGATCGTCAGCCACGACCGCGCTGCCATCCAGTCCATCTGCGACCGCGCGATTCTGCTCAACAAGGGCACAGTCGCAATGGAAGGGCGCCCGGACGAAGTGATGGATTATTACAATGCCTTGCTCGGCGAAAAAGACGGCGATACCGTGACCCGCAGCGCTGCCGCCGAAGGACGCAGCCAGACCCGCTCCGGCACCGGCGAAGCGAGCGTGACTGAATTGTGGCTCGAGGATGCCCAGGGTCAGCGCGTGGAACTGGTCAATGTCGGTACTGCCGTGACGCTGTGCGCCCGCGCCAGCGCCCATGCCGACATCGACCAGCTGGTGTTCGGCTATGCCATCAAGGACCGGCTGGGCCAGGACATGTACGGCACCAATACATTCCACCTCGACGCGGTTCAGCACCAGGTGCGGCGCGGCGAGGAATTGACGTTCCGTTTCGCGTTCCCCCTGAATTTGGGGCCGGGCAGTTATTCGGTGACCACCGCGCTGACCAGCTCAGATACCCACCTGACCGACAACTACGAATGGCGCGACCTGGCGCTGCTGTTCATTGTCGTCAACATGGACCGCACACTATTTGTCGGCACCAGCTGGATTGAACCGACAGTCGAGATTTTACGATGAGCGAACAATTTTACCGTGCGTTTGAAGACTTGCACCGCGGCACACGCAGTATGATCAAGGAGCGGCTGCGTGTCTACGCGCCGTTTGTCACGCCCCTTGCTGACACGCTGGTCCCGGCCACGGCGCTGGACCTGGGCTGCGGGCGCGGCGAATGGCTTGAGTTGCTGGGCGAACTCGGTTTCGCCGCGCGCGGTGTCGACCTCGACGACGGCATGCTGGCCGCTTGCCGCGAACGCGGGCTCGATGTGCGCACCGATGACGCGCTGACAGCCTTGCGCGCCAGCGCCGACAACAGTCTGGCGCTGGTATCGGCCTTCCATCTGGTCGAGCATCTGCCCTTCGACCTGGTGCAGCAACTCATCGCCGAAGCGCTCCGCGTGCTGCAGCCGGGCGGGCTGCTGGTCATGGAAACGCCCAATCCCGAAAACCTGGTCGTGGGCAGTTCCTCGTTTTACCTGGATCCTTCCCACGTCAAGCCGCTGCCGCCCAAGCTGCTTGCCTTTGCCACCGACTTTGCCGGCTTCGCCCGCCACAAGATCGTGCGCGTCCAGGAAGCGGCGCATTTGCATGAAGCCGGCAGCATCACGCTGTTTGGCGTGCTTGACGGCGTCAGCGCCGACTACAGCGTCGTGGCCCAGAAGGCCGGTCCCGCGCCGCTGCCTGGCGACGCCGCGTTCGCTGAAAACTTCGGGCTGGACCTGCATACACTGGCCCAGCGCTACGACCAGCAGCGCCTGGCAGCGCTGGACCAGGCAATGGCCCGGATCAGCGCGCTGGAAACGCAACGCCAGGACGCCAACAGCCTCAACACCCAACGCTTCGATGGCATCAACGAAGGCCTGGCCTACCTGGACCGGCGCCTGAGCGAAGAAAGCGCCGCGCAGAATCAGCGTCTGGGCGAACTTAAGGCCGCACTGGCGGACGGTGGGGTGCGTACGGACGCTGAAGCGCCCACCGACGAGTCGCTGGCTCTGCGCCTGGACCGGCTCGAACAGCACCTGGCTCTCCTAAGCGAACGAAGCGCGCCGGACGCCCTGTCCCAGCCCATGAGCGATGCGCAGCAACGCCTCGCCCCCCTGCCGCCGAGCGAGCAGAACAGCGCGCTCGCGCTCGCGCTCGCGCTTGCACTGCGGCGCGCTCAGGAGCATCTGGCCGAGGCTGAAGTGACGCTGTCGACCCTGCGCGCCAATGCCGCGACGGCAGACGCCAAGGCCGCCACGGCGGCCCAGCAACTGGCCGAAATGGAGGTATGGGCGCGCTCGATGGAACAGCAGTTGCTGGCCATGCACAACAGCACCATCTGGCGCATGACCCTCCCCCTGCGCATTCTGGGGCGCGCCGCGCGCGGCCGCTCCGTGCGCAAGATCGTGCGCGCGCTGCTCAGGCGCACGGTTGCCTGGCTGGCGTCAACCCAATGGGCGCGGCGCCTTATCTCGCCATTGCGGCGCCATTTTCCAGCGCTCGATGCCCGCCTGCTGCGGTTCACCGCGGCACTGCGCCGCAGCGACCCGGATCTCTCGGGCGCCGGGGCAGTCATGCCTGAATCGGCCGAAGAGCTGGCCAATCCTCTGCCACTGTCGGCCCGCGCAGTGCTGGCGGATCTGCAGCGTTCATTGTCGACCAAATAGAATCGCGAACCACGCCCATGCGTCTTCTAATCGATCTCCAAGCCTGCCGCCACCCTGCCCATTGGGCTGATGCCGTCGCCCTGGTACAGGCTGTGCATGCGGCATCCGGACCGCATGACATCGTCGTTGCCGTGCACACGGACGGCAGCGGCGCCCAGACCGGCTTGCGCGCCGCGCTTTGCCAGGTGGTGCCGCCGGCACTGGTGCACAGCTACCTAGCCCAGGATGCGGGCTCGCCCTGGCAGACCGGCGCCGCACATTGGTTACGTGACGCCTTTGTGGCAGAGCGCGACGTCGACCTGGTGTTCATTCCCGCACTGCGCGCCGATGGCACAGCATGGCTTGGCGGCAGCCCCCTTTTGGCGGGCGTGCCCGCGGTGCTCGGATTTGCCGATACAGACGAGACTGTCTTTCTGCCGGCCCAGCGCCCGCTGCTGCAGCAGGCTGCCTTGTTGCTCAGCCCAAGCCCCGCCTGCAGCGCCTCCCTGAGCGCGGCTGGCCCTGCCGTTCGGTCCCTGCCCGCCGCACCGGCCGCGTGCGCAGCGCTGTTATGGGAATGCGCGCCGGCCCTGGTGGCCGAGGCGGGTGCTCGCAGCGTACCCTCAGCGGCGCCCGCGGCACGCCCGCGCATGGCTTATTTTTCCCCTCTGCCGCCGGCCAAATCCGGCATTGCGTTTTACAGTGTCGAGCTGCTGGCCGAACTGGCACATCACTACGAGATTGAGCTGATCGTCGAGCAGGATGCCACACCGGAGCGCGCGCTTGCCGAGCGCTATCCGATCCGCACTCTGTCCTGGTTCGAGCAGCAGCGCAGCACGTACGACCGCGTCGTGTATCACATAGGCAATTCCCTGATGCACAAGCATATGTTCGCGTTGCTGCGGCGTTACCCCGGCGTGGTTGTGCTACATGATTTTTTCCTCAGCAACGCGTTGCAGGAACTTGAACATAGCGGTTACCAGCATCAGGCCTTGCTGTCAGCACTGTACGAATCACATGGTTACAGCGCCATTGAATACAACCTGGAGGCCGGCCGCAATGCCGCAATCTGGAAATACCCCTGCAACCGCGCAGTCATCGAGCACGCCACTGGCGTGATCGTACACTCGGAATACGCACGCGCGCTGGCCGATCAATGGTACGGCCTCGGTACGGCCGATCTCTGGCGCACCTTGCCCATGATCCGCGGCCACGGCCAGGCGGTCGCCGAGATCGGCTTCGATGCGGCGCGCCTGCGCGCGCGGGCGGCGCTCGGCTATAGCCCCGACGACTACGTGGTCTGCAGCTTCGGTCTGCTCGGCACCACCAAGCTCAATGATCGGCTGCTGGAAGCGTTTCTGGCCTCGACACTGGCGTCGAACCGGCACTGCAAGCTGGTGTTCGTTGGAGAAAATCCCCCATCCCAGAGCGGCGACGAGCTGGCGCGCACAATCAAGCGCAGCGCCGCGGCCGCGCGCATCACTATCACCGGCTTTGTCGATGCCGACGCGTATAACCAGTACCTGCTGGCCGCGGACTGCGCGGTACAGCTGCGTCGCCAGTCGCGCGGGGAAACCTCGGCTTCGGTGCTGGACTGCCTGCTGCACGCCATTCCGACCATTGTCAACGCCCACGGCTCCAGTGGCGCCCTACCCGACCATGTTCTGCTCAAACTGCGCGATGAATTTGCCACAGAAGAGCTCAGCGCGGCCCTCGAACAGCTGTTCGGGGACCAGGAACTGCGCGCCACGCTAAGCCGCAACGGCGCGGCGTTTGTCGCCGCCGAACACGCCCCGGCGCGGGTCGGAAAGGTGTTTTACGACGCCATCGAAGCATTCGAGCGCAGCAGTGGCGAGCGCCGCTACCGCCAGCTGCTTGCCGGGCTTGCCCGCTTGCCGGCCGCCAGCGCGCCCACCGACGCAATGCTTGCCGAAACGGCACTGGCGATCAGCGCCAACCGTTGCCATCGCGGCCCGCGCCAGCTGTTCATCGATGTCTCCGCGCTGGTCCAGACCGATTTGCGCACCGGCATCCAGCGCGTGGTCCGCAGCATCCTGCTGGCCCTGATTCGCACGCCGCCAGCCGGCTACCGGATTGAACCCGTCTTTGGCGCGATCGACCTGGACGGCTACCGGTATGCGCGCAACTTCACGCTGGGCATGATCGGTGACAGCGAATTGCTGGCCCGAAATCCACCGCTGGAAACCCGTCCCGGCGATCTGTTCCTCGGCCTGGATTTGTTTGCCCATGTGACGGCGCAAAACCGCGGCCAGTTATGGGCCATGCGCGAACGAGGCGTCGGCGTCCACTTTGTGCTGTACGACGTACTGCCGCTGCTGCTACCCCACGCCTTCCCTTACGGTACCGATCAACCGTTCGGCGACTATGTCGATACCATCAGCGCCGCAGCCGACGGGATTGTCTGCATTTCGCGCGCCGTCGCCGATGAGCTGGCCGAATCCATTGCGGCGCGCAAGGTGGCGCGTCCGGCCGCCCTGCGGCTGGGTTTCTTCCACCTGGGCGCGGATTTGAATGCCAGCGTGCCCACCAGCGGCATGCCCGACGACGCTGAGCAAATTCTGCACGCGATCCGGTCCCGTCCGAGCTTCCTGATGGTTGGCACGCTGGAGCCGCGCAAGGGCCATGCCCAGGCACTGGCCGCGTTCGAGCTGTTGTGGGACCAGGGGTTGGATGTCAACCTGGTCATTGTCGGCAAAAAAGGCTGGATGGTCGATGATACCGCCAAGCGTCTGCAAGGCCACGCCCTGCGTGACCGCAAACTGTTCTGGCTGCCCAGCGTATCGGATGAAATGCTGACCAAACTGTACGAGAACAGCGCCGCGCTGCTTGCGGCCTCGATCGGCGAAGGCTTCGGCCTGCCCCTGATCGAAGCTGCCCAGCATGGCTTGCCGCTGATTGCACGCGAGCTCCCGGTGTTTCGTGAAGTCGCGGGAGAGCATGCCTATTATTTCACGGGTGAGGATGCGGCGCCGCTGGCCAGTACAATTTCTGCCTGGCTGGCGCTGCAGCGCGCGGGTCAGGCCCCGCAGTCGAGCAGCATGCCCTGGCTGACCTGGGCTGCCAGTGCGCAGCAACTGGTCGATGTAATCTGCCACGACAACTGGTATCGCACGCTGCCATAAGGCCTGGGCGAGTGCGCCGGCCCAGCGCGTCGCTTACTCGGCGCGCACCTCAAAGCGCGACAAGCCCACGCCCAGCAGTCGCGGGTCACCCGACAGCTTGAGCGACTGCGGTGATACCGCGCCCGGCAGTGCCAGGGAAATGACCATGCGTGTTCCTTCGCACGGCGCGCCGGGGACCTTGATCACCACCTCCTGATCGACCTCGTTCACCACGCCTTCCCACAACAGCTTGCCCTGGTAGCTGGCACGCAGCGCCTGCTGCTGGAATGGCCGCAAGTTGAGCAGCAAGGTGAACGGCTTGCCATTACCGAAATACTGCGCCGGCCCGCATGGCAGCGTCAGCGTGGCCGCATGGCCGTCGGACCACACGCCCCACGACTCGGGCACACTCCAGCCCTCACCCAGTACGTCTACCGGCTCGCCTCCGGCAGCCACCCTGTGCGGCCCGGCGGCAAGTTTGTCCGCTTCGAGCGGCGCTATGGTGGCAGGCAACTGCAGATAATACGGTGCCCCGGGGTGGACCGCGGTATTGTTGACCAGTCGGTCCAGCGCGCGCTTGTCCAAGCCGCAGGCCGGTGGCGCCAGCGCCGCCCGACTGTCGGGATTGCCCATGATGAGCGCCTTGCGGCAGTCGGGGCCGACGACGGCGCGCACGTTTTGGGCGTAGACGTTTTCGCCGTGACCGGAGTAGCGCTCGGCAAATACTTCCGGCGGCGGGTTGTACAGACCAGGCAGATGTTTCTGCAGCGCGCGCGAGGACAGCGACGGCGTGGTGTAACGCTCGAAGCGGCGCGGATCGTTGACCTGCAGCGAGACCCCGCCAAGCAGCACAACCAGCGCCAGCGTCAAGCGTCCGGCCAGCGGCCGCGCGCGCAGGTAGCCCAGCACTTGCAGCAGCACCGGCAACATCAGCGGCATGTACCACAAGGCGTAGCGGGCCAGTCCAGGCGTGGCGCCCGAGTTCAGATTCGTGGTCGACGAATGGGCGAACAGATTGATTGCCAGATAAGCCAGGCAGAACAGCAGGAAAGGGCGGGTCGCCGGGGTATCGGAACGCCATTGGCGGCGCAGCACGATGAACGCGCCCAGCAGCAGCGCCAGCAAGCCCAACGGCCAGTTAGGGAACAGGCCAAGATCCGGATCCACAAACCAAACATAGAAGGTCGACAAATTGGCGCCCAGAGCCGCGCCGCCAGCCAGTAATTGCGGCGTCGGCACCCCGTAGCGCAGGAAGTAGTAGACGGGGTGCATCAGCACCGCCAGCACAGTGGCCACCACCATCGCCACCTCGGCCAGGTTGTAGGCGCGCGCGCGCTGCAGCCAGACGCGCATGCCCAGCGCCAGGCCGGCCAGCAGCGCAAAACTGGGATTCTGGGTGGCCGCCAGCGCCAGCAGCAAGGCGGCCGGCAGGTACTTTTCCCGCATCAGCCACGCCAGCGCCCCTAGCACGAGGCACACGGTCATGAATTCGGTATGCGCCTTGTTGCTGAACCAAAACAGGGGCGACACCAGCAGGATCAGCAGGACCGCGCTCACGCCGCGCCAGCTGAACGTGTGGTAGCCGATACTCGCGACCATCACCGCCAGCAGATAGTGGAGAACCACAAAATTCTGGTGCACGGTGGGATGGATCCCTAGCAGCCGCGCCGCCGTGCCGCTGAGTTCGGCAAGCAAGCTGTACAGCCAGAAATGGTTGAAATCGGCCGTGTTGTTGACGCGCAGCGCCTCGAAAGCATGGGCCAGCGTGTCCGTGGGCAGCAAGCCGAGGATCGAGTTGCTCTGATACAATTCCTGATAGCGCGCATAGGGTTCCGCGGTCATCCAGGGGCGGTGGATACCGTCGAAGGCAAGCAGCATGGCATAGTATTCGGACGCATCGCCCACCCGTACCGCCGCCAAGCGCGCGAGCACGGCAAACAGCGGCAGCAAGCCAATCCAGATCAGCAGGTAGGGCCGCGCGCGGGCCAGCAGGACACGGAAAGAGTTCATAACGGGCAGGTAAAGGGGGTTATTCGAAGCCGATGCTGTGGATGTTCAAACCGAGCAGGCGGCCATCGTCGCCCATCCCTAGCGCCTTGGGTGCGACCGCATCGGGCATGGTCAGGGTGATGGTCACGATGGTCGTCGGCGACAGCGCAGGCAGGACCGTGCGCAGCGTCTCGACTTCACCCGGTCGCTGCATGAGCTCGCTGCCGAGCTTGACGCCATTGAGCGCGATCTCCACCCTTTGCTGCTGGAGCTTGTCATTGAGGAAGGCCCCGGCGCGCAGCACCAGAGCACGCGGCGCCTTGTCCACGGTGCACGAGAACGACACGCTACGTTCAGCCGTCCAGCGCGAATACGCTTCCGGCGCGCTGAAGCCCGTTAGCATCGCCGGGTCGACATTGCCCGCGCTGGAAAAATCAAACGTGCCCTTGCACAGGCTGGCCGCAGCCAGGGAGCGCGTCACGCAGGCCGCGTCCGAATATTGCAGCGTACCGACACTGCCCTGCGTGCAACTGCGGTTCTTGAAACGCGAGCCAATGCGTGCACTGATGATGTGGTTGTAGTGGGCAGCATGGTCCAGCTTGTTCTTGCTCAGCAGGTCTTCCCCATACAGGCGCGGCGTATGCGCCACGGCAATGGAAAACATATAGTTGACCATCATCGGCTGGTCCGGCAGATCGATGATCACGTCGGTTTTGCCAGCCGGTGGCGGCGGCATGGCCGCCTGCAGGGCGACCAGACGGCGCTCCAACGCCACCATCTCGGAGCCGTCCAGCATCTGGCGTTGGTCGGCGGTAAACAGGAAGCTGGCCGGCACCAGCGCGGCCATGGCGGCGCCGCACAGCCAGGGTCCGGCCTGGCCTGGCAGCCAGCGTGCCGCCGCGCGGCCGATCACGAGCGCAAGCGCAATCACGACAAAGCTCGACAAACCAAAGGCGTATTTTTTGACTGCATAGGACGAGCCGCCGCCCAGCAGCAGCGCCCCCAGCTGCAGCAGACACAGCGTACCAAGCGCCACGCCATAGGCACCTAGATATTTTTCCACTGCGCGCGACGGCGCGTTGGCATTGTGCCTGGCGCGCACGCTATCCCAAAGCAAAGCCGCTGCGATGCACAGCACCAGCACTGCCAGCAGCGGCAGCGCCCAGCGCGCTTCCAGACCGGCCAGCGGCAAGCGGCCATCGTTCTGCGCGATTTCGCGCATGGCAGCAAAGGCAGGATGATACAGCGCGGCGGCGCCTGCGGCGCCGAACACCGCCAGCGATGCCAGCGCCCGCACCAGCGCGCTGGTGCGCACCGGATACGGTGGCAGATTGCGCAACGCCAGCAATACACCTAGCATGCCAAGCAACTCAAGCGCCGGCAGAAGATGGGTTGCTTCGACCACGGGGATGGCCAGTACGATCACAGCCACGCCGTGCCATGGCCGGCCGCGCACATCGCAGGCGGCGCCCAGCGCCAGTGCGCCGACGGCCATGGCCTGCGCCATCAGCTGCGAGAAGAAATAATTGCCTACCACTTCGCTGCCATGCAGCTGGTAGCCGAACCAGTTGAAGTTCACGTACAGCAGCAGGGCCAATGTAAGGCTGGCCAGCAGCGCAGCATTGCGCTGCAGGCTGGCAAACAAGGCGCCAACGGCAGCCCACAGCGAGCCAAAACACAGCAGTGCGACCACGTGCATGCCCAGGAAGGGCGAATCGAGCGCCGCCCCCATCAGTGCGGCAAGCGCATGGCCCAGGCGCGGATAGTAGTTCATTTCGCCCAGGCTGGGATCGGAACCGCTGACGCTCCATTGCTCGGCCAGACGGTACACCAGCGCATAGTGGTGGGTCAGATCAACCGAAGCGCTCCATACCTGGTCAAGGTTGTAGAGGACCATGACCAGCAGGGCCAGCAACACCAGGCCCAGGACGCCCGCCTTCCGCCACGCGCCAGACATTGTCAGGAAGCCAGTTTCTTTGCAACCGCACGGCCTTCACGGATGGCGTAGTTGGTACCGCGGTCTTCCGGATAAATCTGGGCCATGGTCGAGATCAGGGCGTTCTCGTAGGGCGTTTCCTGGCCGGGCACGTACTGCGAATAATTGCGCTCGGTCACCGGTTGCGCGTACTCCGAACGCCACACGGCATATTCCTGGACCCAGGACTTGTCCATGGCCGGGAACATGCGCTTGAGGTGCTCAAGCGCAAAGTTGCAGTACTGCTCGTCGGTGTAGGCCCAGACCGGATCTTCCTTGGCCAGATAGCGCGACAGGTAGGCAATGTGCGAACCCTTGTAGTTTTCTGGCTTGTCAAAGTTGGTGTGCTCGATCACGCCCACGAACGGGAAGCCCGGATCGTTGACGTTGAGCCAGTAGGTCTCGGACAGGCTGTGTTTCAGACGCAGGACCAGGCACATATTGCCCAGGTACTTGACGCGGCGCAGCTTGGCCAGCCAGTCCGCTGGCGCCTTGCCTTCGAACATGTCGGCAATGATGGGGAACGATGGCGTAAACAGGAACTTGGCGCCAGCGACGTCGCCGCCCGTGGTCTGCAGCGCTTCGATGCGCTTGCCTTCGGTCTGCATGCCGGTGACCTTGGCGCCGTAGCGCACTTCGCCGCCGTTGGCGCGGATGGCTGCCGCCAGCGCTTCGGCCAGACGGCCGAAACCGCCCTTGAAGTACGCCAGTTCTTCGCCGCCCTTGTCATTGCGGGTACTGCCGCGCAGAACCAGCTTCTTCCACATCCACACGGCATTGACCGCTTCGGCGTAGACCGAGAACTTGGAATTGATCAGCGGCTCCCAGACAATCTTGTAGACGCTCTTGCCAGCGAGCTGCTCGAGCCACTCGCGAATCGACAGGTGTTCGATGGTTTTCCAGTCCTTGATGCGGCGCACCTGGAACACCAGCAAGCCCAGACGGATACGGTCGACCAGCGACAGGGCCTTGAAGCGCAGCAGGTCAAGCGGGGTCGACAGCTTCCACATGCGGCCGTTGAAGTACATGCCGGTGCGGGTCGGCAGCAGGATCACATCGCCTTCCATGCCCAGTTCCTTGACCAGCTCGGGGACGAACACGTCGTTGTTGAACCAGTGGTGGTAAAACTTTTCCAGGGTGACGCCATCGCCGAATTCAAAGGTACCGGCCAGGCCGCCCGGGGTGCTGTCCGCTTCCAGCACGCACACGCGCTTGCCCTGCTTGGACAGTACATAAGCGGCGGTGAGCCCGGTAAAGCCGCCACCGGCGATAACTACGTCGTATTTAGTCATGATGTTCATTCAATTAATGGGCAATTCGGAGGTGTTGCCAGTGCGTGCGGCACGGAACAGTTCGGGACGGGTGAGGATGGCCACCGCGCCAGCCAGGGTGGTTGGCAGCCACAGCGCCAGATGCGAGAGCACCGCATAGCTGCCGGCCTGGGCAGCCGTGCCGCCCACCAGCGAAATGGCGGTGAAGGCAGCCAGATGGAAGGGACCGACATAGCCAGGCGAGGATGGCACCAGGGTCGACAGAGTGGCAATGGCCATCACCAGCAAGGCCATGATGGGGGTCGCTTCCAGGCCAAAACCGCGCATGACGAAATAGAACATGCCCGATTCGCCGACCCACACCAGCATCGAAATGAGCAGCGTGGCGCCCAGCACGCGCGGACGCGACATGGCTTCAAAACCGCGCAGCAGACCGGCTGCCGTAGCAAGCGGCTTGGCCAGCGCGCCGCCGGCCTGGGCGCGCGCCTCCAGCAGGCGCCCCAGGGCGCCGCTGAACAGGAAGCACAGGGTCAGCGCCACGCCACCGACCACGGCCAGCGTCACGGCCGACTCGGAAATCATGGGCGGCACCTGGGCGGTGCGGATCGCAAACAGGCCCAGCGCGAGGCAGCACAGCAGCGTCATCAGATCGATCAAGCGTTCCATGACCAGGCTGCTGGTGGCCATGATCTTGGGCACCCCCATGGCCACCGGGAACACGAATGCGCGCACCAGGTCGCCCAGGCGCAGCGGCAGCACATTATTGAGCGCGATCGAACCGAGGAACGGTGCCACGCAATTCGCGAACGTGACTTTCGGTTCCGACGCGCGCAGCAGCAGCGACCAGCGCAGGATGCGCAGCGCGTAGCCGATGCTGAGCATGCCAATCCCCAGCACCAGGTAAGGCCACTGGAAATGCTCGATCGCGGCCATCACGTCGGCCAGTTTGACCTGGCGTGCAATGACCACCACGCACAGCACGGTAATGGCAGCGCCAGCCAGGTGCTTGACCCAGCCGTGCTTTTTTTGCGGCATGGCGGCTTGTTGCATTAACGGTCCCAGACGCGCCATGGCGCGTCGCCTGCTGCCCACAGCGCTTCGAGTTCGCGCTTGTCGCGCAAGGTGTCGCATGGCTGCCAGAAACCGGTGTGGTGGAAGGCCGACATCTGGCCATCCTTGGCCAGGTTGGCCAGCGGGGCGCGCTCCCACGAGGTGCTGTCGTCGGCAATGTAGTCAATCGCCTTCGGTTCGAGCACGAAGAAGCCGCCGTTGATCCAGCCGATTTCGTCGCTTGGCTTTTCTTCAAAGCTCGATACACCGTGCTGGGCATCGATGTTGAGCACGCCAAAGCGGCCCGGCGGCTGCACGGCAGCGACCGTGGCCAGCTTGCCATGCTGCTTGTGGAAGGCCAGCTCGGCGCTGATGTCAATGTTCGACAGGCCGTCGCCATAGGTCATGCAGAACGTTTCATTGTCCAGGTACGGCGCCACGCGCTTGAGGCGGCCACCGGTCATCGTGTCCGGGCCGGTGTCGACCAGGGTGATGCGCCAGTCTTCCGACTGGCTGTTGAGGATGGTGTGCTCGCCAGTGCGCAGGTCGATCGTCATGTCCGACAGGTGGCGGTAATAGTTAAAGAAGAATTCCTTGATCACGTAACCCTTGTAACCCAGGCAGATCACGAAGTCGTTGATGCCATGGTGGGCATAGTTCTTCATGATGTGCCACAGCAGCGGCTTGCCGCCCACTTCGACCATGGGTTTTGGTTTGGTATCGGATTCTTCGGAAATGCGCGTGCCGAGGCCGCCTGCGAGGATCACTGCTTTCATCGTCGTGTCTACCTATTAGAGTTTGAGTTCTGGAGCGGAAAAATTGAGGCTGTGCTGGACGATGGC
Organism: Massilia sp. CF038; assembly: GCF_900129765.1. Classification (GTDB taxonomy): domain Bacteria; phylum Pseudomonadota; class Gammaproteobacteria; order Burkholderiales; family Burkholderiaceae_D; genus Telluria_A. The sequence goes on along the minus strand of NZ_FQWU01000001.1, from coordinate 276,628 downwards.
GACCGGATCGGCCCGCACCACCAGGTAAATGCGCAGCAGGTATTCCCCAATAATGCCAAGGAAAAAGGAGTTCAGGCCAATGCCGAACAGCACCAGGATGTGGATGCTGGCCAGACCAGGCGGCAATTCGGGATGGAACAGGCGCAAGGCCACGTAGTAAATCGCTCCAATGATGGACACCACCAGGATCGCCAGGCCCATGAAGGAGGCCGCGCGCAGGGGAATCACCGAATGGTTGAACACGGCCGTCAAGCCCAGCTTGACCAGGCGCGACACATTGAACTTGCTTTCGCCAGCCGTGCGGGCATCGCGGTCATAGGCCACCCCGGTCTGGTTGAAGCCCAGGCCGGCAATGATGCCGCGCAGGTAAGGATTGGCGGTGCGCACCTTGGCCACGGCCTCGATCACCTTGCGGTCGACCAGGCGGAAGTCGCCTACGTCGCGCGGAATCGGGTGTTCGCTGATCTTGTCGATGACCCAGTAACCGAGGCGGCGGAAGCCATTGAGCAGGAACGATTCGGGGCGCTTGCGGCGGATGCCGTACACCACCTGGTAGCCCTGCTGCCAGCGCTCGAAGAATTGTTCGAGCATCTCGGGCGGGTCCTGCAGGTCGGCGTCAATCTGCATCACGGCGTCGCCGCGGGTATGCAGGTAGTTGGCCAGGATGGAACGCTGAAAACCGACGTTCTTGGAAAAGCGGATCGCCCGCACGCGCGGATCGCGCGCAGCCAGCGCGGCCAGCATGTCCCAGGTCGCATCGTCGGAATGGTTATCGGAAAACACGAATTCGAGATCGCAGCGGTCGCGCATCTTCTCGCCCAGCGCATACAGTCGGGCATACAAGGCGTCAATATTGCCCGATTCGTTGAGCACCGGGATGGTGATCGAAATCAGCGGTCGGTGGCGCTCCTGGGCGTGCGGTATGGCGGTCATTCGCTAAGCTCCTGCTGTGCTGCACATTCTTGTAAATAGGTGATGATGGCCGGCAGCGCCGGCCGGAACGCCGCTTGCGCCAGCAAGGCATGGCGCGTGAACACGGTGCTGTAATTTTCGTCCAGCGGTTCGGCCAGGGCGCCCAGCGCCAGTTTGTCGGCAGCGCCAAAGGCCTCGAATACGCCCGTGGCCAGTTCGCGCAGACTGAGCGGCGTGCCGCTGCTCAGGTCGAGCACGCCGCGCACGGCAGCCGCTTCGAACAGGGCCACGGCAGCGGCTTCGTCGTCCACATGGTGGTATTCGCGCAGCTGCTTGCCCGACGTCATTTTAAATACGCTACCGCTGCGCAGGGCCGACAGGATCAGACCCAGGAACATGAAGGCGCTGGGCTGCCCTTCGCCATACAGGGTGTGCACGCGCACGTGCAGCAGATCGGCGCCGTCCGCCACCCGGGCCGCCACATAGGCAGCCAGTTCGGTTTTGCTGCGCACGTAGGGATTTTGCTGCGCCAGCAGGGTTTCCATCACGGTGCCAAAGGTCACCACGCGAATGCCCAGCGGGGCGACGGCGTCGATGATACGGCGCGGCAGTTCGACGTTGACGCGGGCATGCTCGGCCGGATCGAGTTTCGGGTCCAGCAGGCCGGCCGTGACAAAAATCGTGGCGCCGCTGTGGGCCTGGGCGGCAAAGCAGGCGCGGATAGCGGCCCGCGCCGCATCCGCGTCCAGGGTCGGCCACTGTTCGTACTGCGCCCGCGCCAGGCACACGGCTTCGGGGCCAAAGCGGCGCACCAGCGCCTGGCCCAGACGGCCGCGCGCACCGACGATACACTTCATTCCTGCACGCCCGCGCGCCAGGCATTGATCTGCTTGAGCGTCAGTTCACGCACCCCGGCCGGGTTGCGGTAGTAGTCGCGGTACCAGGACGCGGTGTGCTCGACCACCTGGGCCGTATCCCACACTGGCAGCCAGCCCAGCTCGTTTCGGGCCAGCGAGCTGTCCAGCGCGAGGGCGCCCGCTTCCGGCAGCGGATTGTTTTCGTACGCCAGGTTGGGGCGTTCCCAATGCGAACACATCAGTTCGAGCACGTCGCGCACCGAGTAATGCTTCAAGTCCTGCGGACCGAGGTTCCAGGCACGCGCGTAGCGCGCCGGCTGCGCCGAAATCAGGCCCGACAGCAGCATCAGGTAGCCATGCACCAGCGCCAGCACGTGCTGCCACGGACGGGTGGCATCCGGATAGCGCAGCGTCATGGGCTGGCTGTCGATCAGGGCGCGCACGAAATCGGGAATCAGGCGGTCTTCGGACCAGTCGCCGCCACCGATGATGTTGCCGCCGCGCGCGATCGCGATGGCCGGGCCCTTGCCTTCGGCATGCGGATACGAGGCCGCGTAACTCTGGATGATCATCTCGGCAGCGGCCTTGGAGGCGCTGTAGGGATCCTTGCCGCCCAGCGGGTCGTTTTCACGGTAGGGCCAGGACCACTCGTTGTTCTTGTAGACCTTGTCGGTGGTGATGCACACCACGCCCTTGACGCTGCTGGTCAGGCGCGCCGCTTCCAGCACATGGGCCGTGCCCTGGGCATTGACGTTGAAGGTAGACACCGGCTCGCGGTAGGAGCGGCGCACCAGCGGCTGCGCCGCCAGGTGCAGGATCAGGTCCGGCGCGAACGACTGCACGGTCGCGTGGATGGCGTCGAAGTCGCAGATGTCGCCTATGGTGGTGGGAAATTCGTCAGCCAGACCGAGGGCATCGAACAGCGAGGGCGTGGTTTCCGGCGCCAGCGAGAACCCGTGCACAGTGGCACCGATCGAGCGCAGCCAGAGGCAAGCCCAGCCGCCGGTGAAGCCGGTGCTGCCGGTGACCAGCACTTTTTTGCCGGCCAATGCTTTTTCAAATGAGAGGATGCGGTCCATTGCTGTCGCTTTTACTTTCCGATTGCACAAACATCAATGATACCAGAGCGGCCCTGCTGCCATCAAATGAAATTCTATCTAGCAACACTCTGCGCACGCCTCCAGCGGCCGCCTGCGCGGCCGTGTCGGGGACCACCGCGCCAGGCCGGATCAGGCTTTCGGCAAGCCGCCGAGCAGTGCCGCAATCTTCTGTTTCGGCTTGCCTGAGGCAGCGGCGGCCTTGGGCACGGGCGCGCTGGCCACCGTTGGCTCGTAGGGCTTGAGGAACCACGGGTCGACCTTGTCGCGGCGCGGCCCAGGGCCGCTTGGACGCGGGCCGCGCTCGCTGCGCTCGGGGCCGCGGGCAGGCGCCTCGGCATCGGGCCGGCGCGCACGGCGCTCGGGCGCACTGTCGCGCGGGGCGCGCGCGGTGGGCGCCACAAAGCCGCTCAGTTCGCCGCGGGTGATGGTTTGCTTGATCAGTTTTTCGATATCGGCCAGCAAGCGCTCGTCTTTATCGGAATACACCGACAAGGCGTCGCCCGAGGCTCCGGCGCGGCCGGTGCGGCCAATCCGGTGCACATAGTCTTCTGCGTTGTAGGGCAAGTCGAAATTGATCACGCAGGGCAGGTCGGAAATGTCGAGCCCGCGCGCCGCCACGTCGGTGGCAACCAGCACATCGGTATCGCCCTTCTTGAACGCTTCCAGGGCCGCCATGCGCTCCTGCTGCGTCTTGTCGCCGTGGATGGCAGTGGCGCGAATGCCGCTCTGCTCCAGGTGGCGCGACAGGCGCGAGGCGCCGATCTTGGTATTGGAGAACACCAGCACCTGTTTCAGGTCGCGCCCGCGGATCAAGTGCTCGACCACGTCGCGCTTGGCGTCTTCGGCCACCTTGTAGACGATCTGGGTCACCTTGTCGGCGGTGGCATTGCTGCGCGCCACTTCAATCACCAGCGGGTCGTTCAGGAAACTGTTGGCCAGTTTTTTGATTTCTGGCGAGAAGGTCGCCGAGAACATCAGGTTCTGGCGCTTTTTCGGCAGCAGGTTGATGATGCGCTGCAGGTCCGGCAAAAAGCCCATGTCCAGCATGCGGTCGGCTTCGTCCATGACCAGCATCTGCACCTGGCCCAGGCTGACGTTCTTTTGTTCAATGTGGTCCAGCAGCCGGCCCGGGGTGGCAATCACGATTTCGACCCCGCCCTTGAGGATCACGGTCTGGCCCTTCATGTCCATGCCGCCAAACACCACCGTGGAGCGCAGCGGCGTGTGCTGGGCGTAGGCCCGCACATTGTCGGCCACCTGCACCGCCAGTTCGCGCGTGGGCGTGAGCACCAGGGCGCGCACCGGGTGGCGCGCAGGCGACATGCTCGGGTTGGCATGGGCCATCAAGAGCTGGATGATGGGCAGCGAGAAGCTGGCGGTCTTGCCAGTACCGGTCTGGGCTGCGCCCATGACGTCGCGCCCCTGCAGCACGATGGGAATGGCAGCGGCCTGGATCGGGGTCGGGTGCACATACCCCTGGTCGGTCAGCGCGCGCAGGATTTGCGGGTCGAGGCCGAAATCGGCAAAACGCACGGTCGGCGCGCTGTCGGCTTCAATGGTGATCGGTGTTTCTGACATAAATTTTCCGGGCGAATGTGATTAAGCTCTACGCCCAAAATGGAAGGCTGGCACCAGGAAACCCCGCTGGCCAGCTCGAAATGATGTCGCGTGGGCGCCGGCAAAATCCGGACGCGCGGACGTAGATGCAATAATAGTGCCGTAAACGATACCCTAAAACCCGGCAACTGTATATGGAATCCTGCATAGCGCCAGGGCCGCATGCGGGGCCCGGCGCGGCACGCCGGCCTGCGCCCGCCCCGCCACTTGCTTTCGCGACAACTTGGTTTACACTGCCGGCTGCGCCCGTTTTTGTGGGCATTTACCCGTTGCAATGTTAAGCTGGCAAGCATTTCAAGCGCCGGCGCCGTGATTGCGCCCTTCCCTTGGCACATTACCCCGTCACCAGCTCAAAGACCGACCTTGAACATGTTCTTCGCCTTTCCCGCCACGCTGCGCCGCAGCTGCGCATTGCTATGCCTGCTCATGCTGTGCCTGTCCGCCTGGGCCACGCCGACTTCGCCGCTGCGCTTCAAGCGCCTCGGTTCGCTCGATGCCGACGACCTGTCGATCCTGGCGCTGATGCAGGACCGCCAGGGCTTCATCTGGATCGGCACCCATAGCGGCGGCCTGTACCGCTACAACGGCTATCAGGCCGTCAAGTACACCAGCAATACCCAGGACTTGAGCAGCCTGCCGCACGACCGGGTCTCGACCCTGTTCGAAGACAAGCAGGGCCGCATCTGGGCCGGCACCCAGGCCGGACTGGCGCGCTACAACCCGAAGACCAACGATTTCACCCGCTATGCGCCGCCGCCGGGGCCCTCGGCCCAGCGCATCATCAAGTCGATCATCAGCGATGGCCGCGACGGCATCTGGCTGGCCACCTGGGGCGGCTTGCAGCATTTCGATCCGGCCACGGCCACCTTCACTGTCCATTTGCACGATGCGCGCGTGGCCACCAGCCTGGCCAGCAACGACATCAATGCCATTGCCATGGACGAGCGCGGCGGCATCTGGGCCGCCACCTGGCCGGGCGGCCTGGATTACCTGGCGCCGGGCCAGAGTGAATTTGTCCATTACCGGGTCGACAGCGCCGCCAATCCCGATCCCAAGCTCAACATCGTGCGCGCGCTGCACTTCGCCCGTGACAAGACACTGTGGATCGGTACCGAAAACGGGGTAATGAGCTGGAACACGGCCAGCGACTGGGACACGCGCGCGCGCATGGATGCGCCTGCCACCCGCATCAATTACCTGTACGGCGACGCCAACGACACGGTCTGGGCCGGCACGCTGGCAGCCGGGCTGCTGCGCTGGGACAAGGGCAGCAACAAGGCAATTCATTATGTGCACCGTGCCAACGACTCGAACAGCCTGCCGTCGGACTACATTCGCGCCGTGATGCATGACCGCAGCGGCATGCTGTGGGTCGGCTCGTTCACCGATGGCATCAGCCTGGTCAACCTGAACAGCCAGGGCTTCCAGCGCTTCATTCCCTTCGATGTGGAAGCGCACAATCTGCGGCCCGACAATTCCTTGAAATTCATCGAAGGCGCGCCCGACGGCCGCCTCTGGCTGGCGGGCAATTCGGGCCTGTCCCTGTTTGACCCCGCCAATGGCGACGTGCTCAAGACCTGGCGCGCCGACAGCGCCAAAGCCGGTTCGCTCAGCAACGACACCGTGTACAGCCTGTACCAGCAGCCGGGCGGGCCATTGTGGATCGGCACCTCGGCCGGCTTGAACCGCCTCGATGGCAACGACAAGCCGATCAAGGCCATCAGCTTCGGCAGCGTGGGCGCCGACTTCATCAACACGATTGCTGCCGGCAGCAACAATACCTTGTGGCTGGGCACTGGCAACCAGGTGATCCGCTACGACACCGGCACGGGCACCTGGACCAATTACTACCCTAATCCGGACGACCCCAACAGCCGCAGCGTGAACAGCACCAACGTGATCCTGGAAGACAGCAAGGGCCGCGTGTGGATGGGCTCGGAATGGAGCGGCGGCGGCCTTGATGTGCTTGACACCGCCAGCGGCAAATTCCGCCACCTGCGCCACCAGCCCGGCAACAACGCCTCGCTGGCTGACGACAACGTCGCTTCGCTGTACCAGGACCCGCAAGGGCGGCTGTGGGCCGGCACGGCCAAGGGCTTGAACCAGATCCTCAGCGCCGACGATGGCAGCATCAGTTTCCGCAGCTACCTGGACAAGGACAGCGTGGGCGCCATCAAGATTTTGAGCATGCGCAGCGACCGCGAGGGCATGCTGTGGCTGAGCACGGCGGGCGGCCTGCTGCGCATGGACCCGGCCACCGGCAAGACGGCGCGCTTCACCAGTGCCGATGGCCTGACCGAAGGCTTTTCAGTCGGTGCGGCGCATGCGGCAGCGGACGGCAAACTGTATTTCGGCGGCGTCAAGGGCATGACCGGGGTCACTCCGCACCTGGTGCGCAGCAGCTCGATCGTCCCGCAAGTGGCAGTCACCGATATTGGCGTGTTCAACCATTCGCTGAAAAGCGGCAAGCCCCAGCCCGGCATCAAGCTCGAGGGGCCGGTGACCTCGCCGACCGCGCTGTCGCTGTCGGTCCAGCAATCGGTGTTTACCATCGAATTTGCAGCCCTGCATTACACCGACCCGGGCCGCAACACCTATGCTTACCGCCTGGATGGCTTTGACCGCGACTGGGTCCACACCGACGCCAGCCGGCGCAGCGCAACCTATACCAATCTCGATCCGGGCAATTACACCTTCCAGGTCAAGGCGGCCAACAACCAGGGCCTGTGGAACAACAAGCCGACCTCGCTGGAGATTGAAATTTTGCCGCCCTGGTGGCAAACCTGGTGGTTCCGCAGCTTGCTGCTGGTGCTGACACTGGCCTTGCTGACCATGGCGTACCGGGCCCGCGTGCGCCATCTGACGCGGCGCCAGATCCAGCTCGAAGCCATGGTTGCGGCGCGCACCCACGAACTGGAAGAGAGCAATGCGAAACTGGCCGAGCTGTCGAGCACCGATGGTCTGACCGGCATTCACAACCGGCGCGGCTTTGACGCGGCACTGGAAAAGGAATGGCGCCGCGCCGCCCGCAATGGCTATCCGCTGGCGCTGGCCATGCTCGACGTCGACCATTTCAAGGCCTACAACGACCACTACGGACACCAGGCCGGCGACCAGTGCCTGCGCACCGTGGCCGACTTGATCGCCACTCACGGACGGCGCACCAGCGACCTGGTGGCACGCTACGGCGGCGAGGAATTTTCGCTGCTGGCGCCAGCCACGAATGCCGATGACGCGATGGAAATTGCGAATGGGATTTGCGAAGCGCTGGCGGCGCTGGCGCTGCCGCACGCCAAGTCACCACACGGCGTGGTGACCATCAGCATTGGCGTGGCCACGGCCATGCCGGACGAGGATGTGAGCTGGAGCACCCTGATCACGGAATCGGACCGCGCCTTGTACCGTGCCAAGCAGGAAGGGCGCAACCGCGCCACCCTGGCCGAAACACTGGCCTGAGCGGGGCGCGCCGCGGGTAGCACGCGCTAGCGGGCCCAGCCCTGGCGCTGCGCTGCTTTCTCGCCCGCCAGATCGAGCGCCTTGCCGACAATGAGCTCATCGACGGCTTGCATCACCGCCGGCGGCATCTCGCTGCTGGCCAGGCGATATGCGCCATCCTTGCTGTCGGCGCTACTGGCCAGCACCGGAATGCGCCAGTGGGCGCCGCTGCGGCAGGCCAGGCCCGCCGTGGTGGGCAGCAGGAAGGTGCGGCAGTATTCGCCCTGGCGCGATATGAAGCTCAAGCCCACCCGCACATCTTTGTCGCGCGGTGCCGACAGCGACAATTGCTGCGCCAGCGCGGTGGCCAGGCGCCCCTGGGCCGTGAGCGCGCCAGCTTCCGGATCGAAGGCGGCGAACTGCTGGCCGCCGCCCAGGCTGCGCGCGCCGACGATGCCGGCCAGCACACCGGCCACCAGGGTCGCCGCCAGCGCGCCCCATTCGGGCCAGGACCAGGCGCGCTTGACCACCCGCACCGGCTGCGGCGCCGGCGGTGGCGTGCGCAACTGACGCACATTATCAAGATGAATCACCTTGCCCGAGCGCACCGCCGCCTGCAGACGCTGCGGCACTTCCTCGTCCAGGCTCTGGGCAAAGGCGCCAAACACATTCGAGCGCAGCGCCTGGTGCAGGCGCACTTTTTCGGCGATGGCCGGGTCGAGCCGCATGGCCAGCTCGACTTCGTGGCTGGTGATGTCGTCGAGCTCGCCATCGGCAAAGGCCATCAGGGTTTCGTCGGAAAAGCTCATGCTACCGTCCTCGCTTGATCAGATAATCGTTCCTGCAGCGCCTCGCGCGCCCGCGCCAGGCGGCTGGTCAGGGTCCCGATGGGAAGCTCGAGCACCTGCGCCGCCTCTTTGTAGGCCATGCCGTCCACCAGCACCAGGCCGATGACCAGCCGATGCTCATCTGACAGCAGGCTGATGGCCTTCTGGATGGCCATGCGCTGCTGCTGCGCTTCGGCAGAACCATCGCCCACGTGCTCGCCTGCCTCTTCGGGGGCAAACACCTGCTCGCGCCGCTTGCGCGCGCGCACCTCGTCGATCCAGGCATTCTTCATGATTTTGAACAGCCAGCTGTCAAGCCGGGTGCCAGGCGCCCATTGGGCGCTGCGGCTCAGGGCCCGTTCCAGCGCGACCTGCACCAGGTCGTCCGCATCGTCACGATGAAAGGTGATGGCGCGCGCAAAGCGGCGCAGGCGGGGCAGCAAGGCGGCAATCTCGGCATGGGTGGCGGCGTTTACAGTCATGGATAGGAAGTAAACGATGGGGCAATGGATTTTATTCCCGGTCCCGCTCGTTATGGGATCATGATGTCCAATCTCTATACTATCATCCGGCCCATGAAGACATTGCGCCCATTCTGTGCGGTACGCCCATGGGGCATGGTGTTAGCGCTTACTATCGCCGCATCCGTTGCGCCTGCGCATGCCCAGCTGAGACTGCCGTCAGTCAATTTACCAACACCAACTGTGCAGCCGCTCGGCAACCGCTTGCTGCGCGAACCGGCCGAAACGCTGCTGGCGCGCCGCGACCTGGGCGAGCTGCCCGACGTGCGGGCGCTGCGCCTGGCCACCTTGAATCAATTGCTAGGGCGCCACCGCGACCTGCTGGAGACTGACCCACGTGGCGATGTCTTTGTGCGTGGGCAACTTTTAGCATGGTCGCCCAGCCCTGCCGCACTCGACGCTGCCGCCGACGCCGGCCTGCGCGTGCTGCGCACCGAGCCGTTGAGCGGGCTGGACGAGACCCTGGTCGTGCTGCAAGTGCCGCCCGGTGCCGACAGCGCCGCCCTGCTGGCGCGCCTGCGCGCACGCGACCCGGACGGCAGCTATGATTTCAACCATATTTACACGGGCAGCGGGTCGGCCGCAGCAGCCGAAGCGCAGCTGCCCGCAGCGCGCCTTCCGGACGCTGCCCCGGGCGCCATGGCCGTGGGCCTGATCGACAGCGGCATCGACAGCACGCATCCCGTCTTCCACGACGCAGCCATTGCGCGCTGGGGCTGCGCGCAGCCTGTGCCGGACGCGCACGGCACAGCCGTGGCCGCGCTGTTGGTCGGACAATCGGCGCATTTTCGCGGCGCGGCGCCCGGGGCCAGGCTGTACGCGGCGGACATTTACTGCGCCAGCGGCAGCGGCGGCTCGGCCGAACGGATTGCCGGCGCCCTGGCCTGGATGGCCCGCGAAAAGGTCGCCGTGATCAACCTCAGCCTGGTGGGCCCGCCCAACCAGGCCCTGGAGCGGGTGGTGGCCGCCATGACGCGGCGCGGCCACTTGCTGGTGGCGGCCGTGGGCAACGATGGACCGGCCGCCCCGCCCCTGTATCCGGCCAGCTACCCGGGGGTGGTCGGGGTCAGCGCCGTGGACAAGCGCGGCCGGGTTTTGCCGGAAGCGGGACGCGGGCCGCAGGTCATGTTTGCCGCACCTGGCAGCAATATGGTCAGCGCCGCGCCAGGCAGCCCGCCTTACCGGCAAGTGCGTGGCACCTCGTTTGCCGCGCCCATTGTCGCGGCGCTGCTGGCGCGCCTGCTGCCCACGCCGGACCCGTCCGCCGCCGCGCGCGCTGTCGCCACCCTGGCCGGACAAGCCAGCGACGGCGTCGCCGGCGAAACCGGCAAAGGCGTGGTCGGCCAGCGCTTGCGCATCGATCCCCAGGCATTGAAATAATTTCTTACAAGTTTGTCAGGCCGCGCCGGGAATAAATCGCCGCGTCCCACCGTTTTCCTTGCATCGGATGCAGATGGTCTGCGCCCTTCAAAGGAGAACACCATGAACACCAAACAAAAAGCCAAACACCTTGCACTGATCCTTGCATTGAGCCTGGCGGCATCAGCCCAGGCGCAGCTGCTGGGCGGCAGTGGCCGGGCCGGGGGCGGCCTGCTGGGCGGCGCCGGCAACATGGGCGGCGGGATCAGCGGCGCCGGCTCGATGGCTGGCCGCGGCGCACTGGCCAGCGACTTGCGCGCCAGCCGCGCTGCAGATAGCCGCAGCCTGACCCAATCGGCCGATCTGGCCGGCAGCAGTCGCGCAGCCGCTCAGGGCAGCCGCAATGGCGCCAGCGCCAGCGGCGATGGCGGCCTGGCCGGTGCGCTTGGCGCCAGCAAAGCCGTGCGTGTGCCGGCCAGCGCAGGCGGCAATGGCCCGAGCACAGCTGCGGCGACAAATGGCAGCGCCGAGGCATCGGGTGCGTGGAACGGCAGCATGGCGGGACAAATTACCGGCGTGCGCGAAGCGGCCGCACCTGCCGTGGCCGGCGCGCGCAATGCGGGCGGCGCCAGCGTGGCAAACGTGCGCGACACGGCCACGACGGGCACGCAGGCCGCAGCCGATGGCGCACGGCGCACCGGCGCAGCGGCGCGCACCACTTCGCTCGGCGTCAATGCTGGCGCTGGCGGATCGGGCACGGCCGGGGGCACTGTCAATCCGGGTGGCGCCAGTGCCACTGGCGATGCCACGGGCAGCGTAGCGGGCGGGATGGACACCAACGCCGCCAGCACCACCCGCAACACCGCCGGCAGCGCCATTGGCGCAGGGCGCGCGAGTGCCGCGCCGCTGGCAGCTGGGGCGCGCAAACAGATCGAGATGACGCAGGGCGCGGGCACGGCCGGCCAGTCGCTGCGGACGGGCGGCGCGGGCACGGCCAGCGCCAACGGCACCGTCAACAACGAAGAGAAAGAGGAACGCGCCGAAGCGGGTACCAGAAAGCGTTAAGCAAGGCCGAGGGGCGCATGCGAAGCGGTGGCAAGGGAGCTGGGCGCCAGCAGCGCCCCTGCTGGTTACCCCCCCACATCGTCCTCGCGCAGGCGAGGACCCATGCCACGCTGGCGTAAAGGTACTGCTTGCGGGGTATAGGTCCCCGCCTTCGCGAGGACGATGTTTCTAAGCCTGCAGCTGGCGGTAATACCGGGCCACTATTTGACCCGCATGCCGCGACCTAGCTGGTGATCAGCCCATGCTCATCGAGCACGTCGTGCATCAGTTCGAGCCGGATGACGGGATTGTCCAGCGTGAGCAGGCTGTGCTTGTGGGTGTTTGGCAGCGGCAGCAGTTCGCACCAGCGGTTGGCCACCCAGCCGCAGTCGTCCAGGCGGAACGGTGGCTGCACCGGCCAGCGCTGCTCGGGCACTTCGTGCAGCGAGGCGAGCACTTTGTCGAGCGCTTCGGAGGCGCCTTGCAATTCGGAGGGGACGGGAATGCGCCGGTCATCTTCCATGAGCTCGGTTTCGGCCATCCACAAGCCATTGGGCCGGCGCTCGCTCGAGAGCACCTGGAAGCGCGCGCCGCCGCGGCAGACTACTTGCAGCAGGCCAGGCGCGGAGGCGCTGCTTTCGTGCACCGAGGCGAGCGTGCCGGACGTGACAAAACGCTCCTGCCCTTCCGGCGTGCGCACCTCGCCGCCGTGGGTGAGCAGGACCACGCCAAACGGGGTGCCGTCGGCAATGCAGCGGCTGATCATGTCGAGGTAGCGGACCTCGAAAATTTGCAGCGGCAGCACACCGTCCGGGAACAGGACGGTGCCAAGTGGAAACAAAGGAAAAGTCAGAGTCGCCATGCCCCATCATGACAGAAAGCGGGCGCGGAGACGAGCACGATTCTACAAACCCAGTTCGGCCAGAATCGCTTCCTTCAATTGCTGCAGTGCGGGACTGGACAGCTTGCGCGGATGCGCATGCCTGACTTCAAACGTCGCCTGAATCGTGGTCGGCCGCGCCGACAGCACCAGGATGCGGTCAGCCAGATACAGCGCTTCTTCCACGTCATGGGTAATCAGCAGCACGGTATGGCGCTCTTCGGCCAGGATGCGCAGCAGCTCGGTGCGCATGCGCAGATTCATCAGCGCGTCGAGCGCCGAGAACGGCTCGTCCATGTACAAGATTTCCGGCTTGACCACCAGCGCGCGCGCCAGCTCGACCCGCTTGAGCATGCCGCCTGACAGTTCGCGCGGATAGGCGTTTTCAAAGCCCTTCAAGCCCACCATGGCCGCATAGTGGTCGGCCAGTGCGGCCTTGTCGCCATGGCCATTGCCGTTCAGGCCGAACATCAGGTTTTGCTGCACCGTCAGCCACGGGAACACCGAGCCATGCTGCGAAATCACGATGCCTTTCGGGCTGGGCCGCAACGCCGGCTGGCCATCGATGATGACGGCGCCGCTGTCGGGTTGCTCGAAGCCGGAGATGATTTTCATGAGGGTGGACTTGCCGCAGCCGGAGGGGCCGACAATGGCCACGAACTCGCCGTCGGCAATCGACAGGCTCACGCCGCCCACCACCGGCAAGGCTGCCGCGCCACTGCCGAAGTGTTTGCGGATATCGTTGACGACGATCTTAGCGTCCATAGCGCCACCTGACTGCGTTGAGTTGTTCGAGCAGGCGCATGAGGCCATCGAGTAAAAGGCCGATCAGGCCGATGAGAATCATGCCGGCGATGACCAGGTCGTAGCGGTTGCCCGCGTTGCGCGAATCGATGATCAGGTAACCCAGACCCGAACGCAGCGCGATCATTTCGGCGGCCACCACCACCAGCCATGCCACGCCCAGGCCAATGCGCATGCCCACCACCACTTCGGGCAGCACGGCCGGGATGATCACGCGCCGGAACAAGGTGGCGCGCGAGACGCCAAAATTGTCGGCTGCATGCAGGTAGCGCCGTTCAATGGTGTGCACGCCAGCGGCGGTCTGCACGATCATGGGGAACACGGCGGCGATAAAGATCAGGAAGACCGGCGAGATGTCCCCCACCCCAAACCACAGAATGGCCAGCGGGATCCAGGCAATCGGCGAAATCGGGCGCAGGATCTGAAACAGCGGATTCAAGGTGCGGTACACGCCATCGACCCGCCCCATCCACAAGCCGGTGGGCACGGCCACCAGCACGGCAAGCAGAAAGCCGGCGCCGACCCGGAACAGCGAAGCGCCGATGTGCTCCCACAGGGTGCCGTCTTCGGCCAGCTCCAGCGTGCCGGTGACCACTTGCCAGGGGGTCGGGAAAATCAGGCTGTCGGTCTGCACCACCACGGTCCACCACAGCGCAATCAGCAGCGTGATGAGCGTGAGCGAAGGCAGCGCGTGTTTGAGTTTTTGCATAGGCCTTGTTCAGTAGGTACGGATGGCATGGGCCAGTTCGCCCAGGCGCCATTGCAGGCGTGCCAGGCCCGGATCGGGCATGGGTTCGACAATCACCGTCATTTGCCCCGACAAGTGGGCACTGCAGGCGAACTGGTTCTCCGAGACGGTTTCAAACGGCAGCCGGAAATCCTGGCCCGGCATGATCAGCACCGGGCCGAAAATCTGCGGCACCGTGTCGCTGTTGCGCAGCAGGAGCACGTCGCGCACGCCCAGCGTGAGGCGCACTTTCGACGGCAGAATTTCAACCTTGTCGCCCGCCATGCGGCGTGCCCAGGTCCCCTTCGGAATCTCGAACAGCTTGTCGTGACTGGCCACGTGCAGCGGCGCCAGCGCAGCCCACAGCAGGGTGGCAAGGACGATGGTGACCAGCGTGCTGAGCGGCCAGTTGCGGCGCAGGTAGTCCATGCTCATCTAGTTCTGCAGCAGCAGGCGCAAGTCGTGCACGATGTCGTCCACCGGCCGCCCGAACGGCATCAGCGCGCGCTGCATGCCCTTGCGGTCGATGAAGTACAGGTACGAGGAATGGTGCATGGTGTAGTCGCTCTTGCTGCCGTCCACGGGGCGGCGGGTGGCGCTGATGCCGTAGGCCTTGAGCACGGCCTCGATCTGGGCCGGGCTGCCAGTCAGGCCGGCGATGCCCGCGTCGAACGGCGCCAGGTAGCTGCGCAGGCGCGCCGCATCGTCACGCGCCGGGTCAACCGTGATGAACACCAGCTGCACGTCGGCGCCGGCGGTGCCCAGCTTCTGGCGCGCCTGGGTCAGCGCGGCCAGCGACACCGGGCACACGTCCAGGCAATGGGTGTAGCCGAATTCGAGCACCACCACCTTGCCGCGATGGTCGCTCAGGCGGAACGGCTTGCCGCTGGCGGCAGGCAGCACGATCTCGGGCGCGGCGCGCGGCGGCTCGAACACGCCCCCTTTGAAGGCGGCGCCAGGGGCGGCGTAGGCAGGCAGCACAAACAGGAGCAGGGTCAGCGCAACGGCGGGCAAGCGAATCATGTGGGTCCGTTTCAAACAGCGATGGCGACCGGCGCGATGTTTTTGACGAAGCTCTCGTCCACATAGCTGCTGTAAGCGACGGGACGCTTGAGGGTGCCCGCTTCGATTGACAGCTGCATCAGTTCGTCGAATTCAGCGCGGATCATGCGCAGGTCGCCGTAGGTGACGCGGTCGGCCGGATTCTCCATCACGAATTTGAGCACGTTCGGGTCCTGATTGAAGTACTTGCGCCCGGAGGCGATGGCGACTGCGCGTGCCCGATTGGCAGGAGCGGCATCGAGCCAGTTGCCAGCCGCCTGCACGTGATTGACCAGCGCCTGCACCAGCGGCCGATTGGTCTGGATCAGTTCTTCGCGCACCGTCAGCACGCAGCAGATGTAGTTGCGCCACTGGTCGCGCGTCATGGACAGCGCACGCGCGTAGCCGGCGCGCTGGGCGGCCGCGCCAAACGGCTCGCCGGTGCAGTAGGCATCGACTGCCTTGGCATACAGGGCGGCCGGCATGTCCGGCGGCGGCATTTCAATGATCTGAATATCTTTCGGGGTCATGCCTTCGCGCGCCAGCATCTTGCGCAGGAAAAGGAAGTCCACCGCGAAGCGGCTGGGAATGGCCACCCGTTTGCCGCGCAAGTCCTTGAAGCTCTTGTTGGCCGAATCGGTGCGCACCATGATGACTGCGCCCGAACGGTGGCCCAGCGAGACGATTTTCAGGGGAATGCGCTTGTCGCTCAAGTCCATCACCAGGGGCGCCAGCATGTAGGCAGCCTGGATGCGCCCTGTCATGAGCGACTCCTTGATTTCGGGCCAGCCACTGTATTTGCTGTATTCGAATGCCGGGGCCGCACCCGTGCGTGCATTGGCGAGGGCCTTGGCCACGCAGGCGATCGGCAGCGTCAGGTTGCAGGTGACGGGCAAGCCGCCCACGACCAGGGGTTCGCTCTTGCTGTCGGCCAGCGCCAGCGACGGCACGGCCAGCGGCAAGGCGCTGGCAAGCGCGCCTTTCAGGACCTGGCGCCGGCGTTGCAGGATCGGTGGTGTCATCGTGTGGTCAATGGCGTGGATACGTGGACAGGCAAAATGCGCTTCAATTGTACACGCGGCAGTCCCGGTTGGGAGCGTTTCCGCCGCTAGCGGTAGCGGCTTAGAATGCCCTTCACGGTGCCATCGGCCAGCATGGCCTTGATGGCCTTGTCGATCTCGGCAAACGGTGCTTCGGACTGGCGCGAAAACGCGCACTGGGCCGTGAACGAGGCAATCACCAGGTCGGGCCGCAGCTTGAGCGCCGGGTTGATTTTGCGCTGGTACACCATGGTGGCCCGGCCGAGCAGCGTGTGGCGCGCCCCGCCCGCCATCATCTTGCGCAGGTTGTCTTCCATGGTGGCGGATTCGAGGCGCTGAAAGCGCAAGCCCAGCACCTGTTCCACGCGCGGGTAGCGGTAGCCGGTCACGGTGCCCACCGGGCGGTCGCGCAAGTCCAGCAGCGAGCGCACCACGGGCGCGTCCGGCAGCGAGGCGACCAGTTCGGCATCCGGGATGACCGGCTGGCTCCAGAGAAAGTCGCCGTCTATCCAGAACGGGCGCACATAGCAGATGCCGTCGGCCTTGCCCGAGGAAAGCGCCGCGGCGACCTGATCGCCTGCTACACTGACAAACACAGCGCGCCGGCCGATGCGCCGCGCGATCGCGTCGCCCAGGTCCTTGAGCATGCCGCCAGTGAGCTTGTCGTTTTCAAATTGCGCCAGGGGCATGGTCTGATTGCGTGGCGCGATCATGCGCAAATCTCCCTCGGCTGCCATCGCGGCGTATGCGATGTGCAACAATGCAAGGGCGACAAGGAAACGCTTCAGCATGGGCGCATGCTCCGTGGGTTTTGTGCAACTGCATAAATGGTAACACCGAGAAACCACAGCATGACACGTTTTTCGACGTGTAAATTTCTCGGATGAAATACAATACCGATTTCACCGAACTAACACTAGTTGCGAATGAGCTACGTCCTCAAAATCGTTGTTCCGTCGGTTCCACCGTACAACCATGACGCCTATGGTTTTGCGGACAAACTGCTGCGCGATGCAAAAGGACAGGCCCCGGCGCCGCGGTTGATCCAGTTCCACGACGCCATCACCGAGCGCTTCCCTTGCGCCTCCAGCGGTGCCTATCTGATGGACGATAGCGTGCAGTGTCCTTGGGCCCACAACCCCTTGATGGATTGTTTTGCCGGCGAGATTGGCATCATCAGCATCACCTGCCGCAACGTGGAAGTGATTCCCTTCCTGCTGCGCCGCGCCGGGGCCCTGGCCCTGACCGTGATTGACGAGCAGGCAGGCAAGGTGCACCGCCCGGCCACGTTCTGCCTGACGCTCGACAGCATCCAGAAACTGGTCGATCAGGACGCCATGATCGACAAGCTGATGCCGCTGCTCAAGCGCGACCGCGACGAAGTGCTGATCATGCTGGCCACGCCCAAGGCGGTGATCCGGCGCCGCCTGGACCACGTCAGTGCGCAGCGCCTGGCCAAAACGCTGGACCTGATCGGCTGCAATTGCACAGTCGAAAAGGAACTGGCCGAAGATGGCATGACCATCCCGATCAGCGGCCCGGGCGCCCGCGCTGCCCCGATTCCCAGTACCTATCTGTCCCAAAGCGATCCGATTGACGACGAACCGGTACGCCGCGCCTCTTTGCTGAGCCGTTTGTGGGAACGCGTTACCCGCTCCCGCGTTCAGCAGTGGTAACGCCACGCTCCTGAAGGAAAAAGCGCTCCAACTGCTGAGCTGCTTGGTTGTTCAGAACCCCTCCCGTTATAATAAATGCAACAGGAGACAGGCAACCATGAACATCCCACGTCCACCCGGTCCGCGCGACCGTTTTTTTGGCCTCGGCATGCTGCGCAGCATGGCGCGCGACTACCTCGGCTTCTGGGGCCGCGCCCAGCAAACCTATGGCG
Organism: Massilia sp. CF038; assembly: GCF_900129765.1. Taxonomy (GTDB): domain Bacteria; phylum Pseudomonadota; class Gammaproteobacteria; order Burkholderiales; family Burkholderiaceae_D; genus Telluria_A. Next base: position 258,576 of record NZ_FQWU01000001.1, on the reverse strand, counting down.
ACAGCCTGTATGTGAGCGTGGCTGGACAGGGCACCTATTCCTTCATGGACCCGGACCTGATCCGCGAATGCCTGGTAGAAAAAGCCGATTCCTTCGTGCGCTACGAACATCATATGAACGTGCTGCGCCAGGTACACGGCGAAAGCGTGCTGATCACGGAAGGCGACACATGGAAAAAGCAGCGCCGCACCCTGCAGCCCGGCTTCAGCCCGAAACGCTACGAAGGGTACGCCCAGCAAATGGCGGACGCAGCCGAAACGGTGCTCGACAAACTGGTCAGTCACCAGGGCCAGGCCTTTGACTTCGAACAGGCCATGAACATGCTGACCATGGACGTGATTTTGCGCACCATGTTCAGTGCCCGCGTGGAACAGGATACGGCAGCCATCGAGCATGCAGTCTGCCTGCTGAGCGAAATTGCCTATGACGACATGTTCTACCCGTTCTCGCTGCCGGACTGGCTGCCCCTGCCCCGTAAAAAGGCCAAGCGGCGCGCCATGCAATTGCTGGACGACTTGATCTGGTCGCACATCCGGCGCCGCCGCGCCAGCGGCGAACAGCACAACGATTTGCTGGGCATGCTGCTGACCGCAGCCGACAACGAAGGTGATGGCAGCCTGCTGTCGGACGAGCAGGTGCGCGACCAGTTGATGACCACCTTTTTGGCAGGCCACGAAACCACGGCCGCCGGCCTGACCTGGGCTGGCTGGGTACTGGCTTCCCACCCCGAGCAGGCATTCAAGGCAGCCGAAGAAGTGGATGCCGTCCTGGAAGGACGCGTACCCACCTTTGCCGACATTGCCCGCCTGCCCTACCTGGGCCAGGTGGTCAAGGAAACGCTGCGCCTGTATTCGCCCGCACCGGGCGTGTTCATGCGCCAGGCTGCGCAGGACGTGCAGATTGGACCGTGGCTGCTGCCCAAAGGTTCGCTCGTCACCTTGCTGTCGAGCCTGGTCCAGCGCGATGCGCGCTGGTTTGCCGACCCGGCCCGCTTCGATCCTGACCGGTTTGCGCCGGACGCGGCGCGCCAGATTCCGCGTGGCGCCTACTTCCCCTTTGGCACCGGCCCGCGCGTGTGTATCGGCATGAGTTTCGCGTCGATGGAAATGACCCTGATCCTGGCCATGCTGCTGCAGCGTTACACCCTGCGTCCGGGTCCGGGCCAGGAACAGCCTGGCATGCGCCTGCAAGTGACCATGCGTCCGGAAGGCGGCCTGCGCCTGATGCTGGCCAAGCGCCCGGCCCGTCCAGCCGGCCCGGCCGCGCCGCCGGCCAGCGCGCCCGGCTGCCCTTATCAGCACGCCTAGGCTGCCAACTTCCTTTCTTGATCCAGGCAAACCATGGCACAATCGCGCCCTCCTTTCCCAGATACCTCTGTCCCCATGCAAGAAGCTCCAATCGTCATCGCCGGTGGCGGCGTCTCCGGCCTGTTCTGTGCCACCCGTCTGGCCGAAGCCGGTCACAAAGTGCTGATCCTGGAAGCCTCGTCCGACCGCTGGGGCGGCCGTATCGAGACCGAGGACATGGATGGTTTCATCGCCGAATACGGCCCGATGCGTTTCGAGCCGACCTTGCAGCCGCGTTTTGCCGCCCTGTGCGCCGAGCTGGGCGTGGGCCTGGTCGATTTTTCCGGTCCCACTGCCGAGACCATCACCGCGCCGGACAGCGAACTGCCGGCCGCCGAACAGGGACTGAATTCGCTGCAATTGCTCAAGCGCGGCATCATGCTGGTGATGGGGCGCGACCCGCACGACCAGGCCTGGATCGATGGCTTGAACGAAGACGACTACATGCGCCTGCGCAAGCACGCGCAGCTGCACGGGCAACCGCTGTGGGCCACCGGCTTCTGGAACGCGCTGTCGGCGCAAGGGGTGCTGAGCCATCGCGCCCTGGTCAAGCTGCGCGATACGGGCACCTTCTATCACATGATCCCGGAGAACCTGAACGCGATCGAATGGATCATCTGGTGGCTGCGCGCGCTCAAAACCGTGGGCCAGAAACTGGCCAGCATCGAAGGCGGCTCGTCCAGGCTGACCGAAGCGCTGATGGCCAAGATCCATGCCCAGCCCAACATCACCCTGGCCGGCGGCCATACGCTGCGCGGTTTCCGCCCTGTGGCGCTGGGCCAGAGCACGCTGGAACTGGATGTGCGCACCAAGAACGGCACCATCAAGCTGCAAGCGTCGCGCCTGATTTTGGCAATGCCGCGCCTGCCACTGAGCAAACTGTCCTCGCATCTGCCGGAACATATTTCCTGCCACTTGGATGCGGTGAATGGTTTCCCCATGCTGAAGATTTTCTTTGTCAGCAATGCGCCGTGGTGGGATTACGATCAGCCGCCGCAGCAGTATGCGAACTGCCTGCCGACGCGCGAAGTGCATTACTTCCGCCGCCCGCAAGACCAGGACCGCGATGGGCACGGCATGATGATGCTGTACATGGACCGCCCGTCGACGGAATTCTGGCGCCACTATCTGAGCGAACCCGACAAGCACGACCGCGCTGAAGTGGACCAGGATGCGCGCATTGTCGATGCCTTTGCCCTGTTTGTGGCGCGCGACATCAAGCGCTCGCTCGAGAGCAACGAAACGCATCTGAAACTGAATGCCCATTCCAAGCTGGTGTTCAGCGAACAGACGCTGGTGGAGGCAAGCGCGTACATCAAGAAATCCATCATCACCTACGGCATTCGCGACTGGGCACGGGCCCCGTATGGCGCCGCCAATCACGGCTGGCAACCGGGCGTGCGTTCATGGAAAGTGATGGATGCCTTCAAGGCCTTCGACTTCGGCTCCGGCGCCAAGAATGTGCACATCGTGGGCGAAGCGTTTTCAGACTATCAGGGCTTTGTTGAAGGCGCGCTGAACAGCTCGGAACTGGCGCTGGCCAGCATCAAGGCGCCAGTCGTGCAAGACATCAGCGCCGAGTAAACAGGCGCCTTCTTTTCACGGCGCGGGTTTGAGCTGGGAAAAGGAAAAGCCGATTTGCTCGAGCGCCCTGGCCGCGCTGTCGAGTCCCGGGAAGACCTGGGGCTCGAGATTTTTTACATCCAGCAGCATGCCGGCATCGCCCTTTGCGCCCAGCAGGCGAATCTGCCATTCGCCCTGACTCATGGGCACGCGCACAAACAGAGCGCTGCTGAGGCGGCCGGCGGAAAAATCGCGCCGGGCTTGTTCCATGGTGCGGTTACATTCAATCATGGATCAGTGGAAGATGCCAATCACCTTGCCGGTGATGGCGGTTTCAGAGACGAAGCCCCAGTAGCGGCTATCGAAACTATTATCCCGATTATCGCCCATCACGAAGTAATGGCCCGGCGGGACGGTGCATTCCAGCAGATTCTCGCCGAATGTGCAGTTTGTTATCGGCTTGAACGCATCGTAATCTGGCGGCGGCACGGCGCGCACGTCGATATCGTCAAGAACCTCGTGCTTGAACTCGCCGATTTTTTCCTGATAGCGTTGATAGCGGCGCATGGTCTTTCCATCGAGGTAGTCACCATTCGCCGGCCCACGCGTTGCGACGCCATTGATATACAGGCGGCGATTGCGATAAGCCACCGCGTCGCCCGGCACGCCGACCACGCGCATGGCAAACATCGCATTTTGCGTGGGCGAGATAAACGCGACATACTCGCCACGCGCGACAGCACGATCTGCGACCCGTACGCCGAAACGCATGCCGTAGACCGACTGCGCGGCGTAACCTTGCTTGGCGATCAGCAGATTATCGCCAGGTTCTGCGGTAGGCGCCATGGATGCAGAGCTGACGCGATAGCCCTCGAACAAAAACAGGCGGAACAGCAGGAATAACAGGGCAATGACAACGCCGATCGTCATCAAGCCATACCAGCGCGCATACCAGGGATGGGGGCGCGGACTGGCGCTGCGGGCAACCCGATAGGCGAGAAAGCTGCATACCACAGCGATCCCCAGTTTTAACAGCAGAAGACCGTCACTGCTGACCGAAGCGGGATACGCGAAACAGAATGCCGCGGCAAGAACCGAAAGCAGCAGAATGATCAAGGCGCCCAAGGGCATGCCGGCGTACACCATGCCGAGCGGACCGGCAATCAGGCCAAGCACCGCGGCGGTAGCAGCGTTAGGTTTCCAGTTCAATCAGATCTTCCTTTTACTTTGCCGGTTGACAGGCTTACTCTGCGCGGCAGAGACCAGTCAGGTATTTCCTTGTTTACGGCCGCAGGTTAGCACATGGACTGTCCTGCATGCCAAAAGGTAAGATGAGCCTGTCTATTTGCCTTCCACATTCTGATGTGCATAAAATGATTCGATTCGTCTTACTTCTCGCCGCGGTCCTTTCAATCCACGCAAAGGCTGCCGCGCCGCTTCAGCCAAGCGATGTGGCAAGAGGTGATTGTGTCGCGGCGCGAATCACAGCCGCAAAACAAGGTATCGCCTTTTTTACGGATCGATGCTCAGCGTCCGACTATTTCATCGGCCTCGGTGGCGTGACCCATACCTTGCAGCGCGTACGCCCGGCCCCGAAAGGACGCGTCGCGTTTGAAGGGCGTTATGAAGGTGACGGTGTGCAGGTAGAGATTGCAGTGCTTGAAAAAGGCGTCGGACAATGCGAAGTATTGACCCAGTCAGAAATGGACTCACTCAATCTTGCTGGTGAACGCAAGGTAGCCGTGCGCGTGAGCCGTGGCGCGGAAACAGTGCGCATCTTGGGCACTTATGATGACTGTCCTTAGCAGACAAGAATTGTTATCACGACTCAATCAACGTCAGTTCCACTGGCGGGATTCTTTTGTCCGGTGACCATTGCTGCGACCAGATTTTCGCGATGCTGCCAGCTGGTGAACACCACCCCGGCCAGGTGCAGGCCGATCAGCACGAGCAAGCTCCAGCCCAACGCCACATGCACGCGTACTGGCCAGGCATAGCCCCACAGCAGATCGGTATTCAACGCCCACCCGCTGACTGCAAGCGCGGCGACGCAACTCCACAGCAGCAGTGCCATCCACCCGCCCAGCGGGTTATGGCCGATATAGCGTGCGGCAGTGTGGCCAAGGACCTGGCGCAGGTACGCCAGCGTCGCCTTCGGGGAACGCACATACGCGGAGACGCGGGCGTAACGGTTGCCGACCATACTCCAGAGCAGACGCACTGCCACCAGGCCCGCAGCGACATAGCCGAAGACTTCATGGTAACCATCAACTTGCGAACGGGTTAGCCAGGCGCCGGCAATGGACACGGCCAGCAGCCAGTGCACGATGCGCACCGGTGCCTGCCAGACCGCAATGGGCTTACTCTTCAACGCGCTCGAAGGTGACCGGGTTGAAGAAGGCTTCAATCCGCTTGCCCTTTGGATCTTTTGCGTACACCTCGTAGCAGGTGGTGGTCGCTTCCATGCGGCGGATGATCCAGCCTTCCTTGACCAGCTTGGCTTCCAGCTCGGTGTGCGGACGCCATTCCGATTTTGGCTTGGTCGTGCATTTCACGTCGCCGTGCGCCCAGGCACTGCTGACCGCGCAGGCCAGAACAAGCGGGACCAGCTTGGCTATCGTCAATCGCATACATGCTCCTTTGTAAAATAGTTAAATCAGGTAATAGCGCAGCGGCGCAACAAGTTATGGTACACGCCCGTCAGGCGTAGCAGGCGCTCGTCCGTTGCGCCCAGCGCAGGCGTCAGGGCCTGGATGGTCTGGTCGAGGTCGAACAACATGGTCCGGTCAGCTTCATTGGCCACCAGCGATTCGATCCAGAAAAATGACGCCAGGCGCGCCCCCCGGGTGACTGGCGTAACCCGGTGCAAACTGGATGCCGGGTACAACACCATATCGCCCGCAGCCAGTTTGACGCACTGGGCGCCAAATGCGGTCTCGATTTCCAGCTCGCCGCCGTCGTAGTCGTCTGGTTCGGACAAAAACACGGTCGCTGCCAGATCGGTGCGCAAGTTCTTGCGGGTGCCGGGCAAGGGCATGACGGCGCTATCGATGTGCAAGCCATACGCGCCGCCATCCTGGTAGCAGTTGAACTTGGGCGGGTAGATTTCGCGCGGCAAGGCCGCTGCAATAAAGGTCGGACGCTGGCTGATGCAGCGCACGATGTGGTTGCCCAGGCTGACGGCAAGCTCGCTCGCATCATCGATCTGCAGATTGCTTTTTACGGCGCGCGCGAGGGTGCCGGCACTGCGGGTGCCGTCTTGCCAGTCGGCGCCATCCAGATGGGCACGAAATTGCCGCACTTCGTCTTTGCTGAGGACTTGTTCGATGGTGATGAGCATGGCGATCGGGGCGTCGTTAAAGGCGTGAATAGTGCGGCTGCAAGCATGCCGCATCGATGTCATCGACCGTGGCGCAACCGGCCATGGCCATGCAGATTTCCAGCTCCTCGCGCAGCAATTTGAGCATGTGTGCAACGCCCAGGGCCCCAGCCACGCTCAGCGCATACATTTGCAGGCGCCCGACCAGAACCGCGTCGGCGCCCAGCGCCAATGCCTTGAAGATATCGGCGCCGCGCCGGATGCCGCCATCGAGCAGCACGGGATAGTTGGGCCCGACGGCGCTGCGGATCGCTGCCAGCATGCTCAGGCTGGACGGGACACTGTCGAGCGTGCGTCCACCGTGGTTGGACACAATCACGCCGTCAATGCCGGCAGCTTGTAGAGCGACCGCATCATCCGGGTGCAGCACGCCCTTGACCCACACCGGCAGATGGGTCTGCGTCAGCAGCCACTCCAGATCCTGCCAGTTGGGCGCAGCCGCCATGGTGCCCTGGAAGATGGGGCTGGCGTCGGGTGCCAGGGGCGGCATTGGCTGCGCCAGCAGAGCCAGGTTGACGGCAACGCAATCGGCCGGCATGCGAAAGCCGGCGCGCAGCGCGCTCAGGCTGGCAACTTGAATCGAAGCATCGAGGGTGACGACTATCGCACCAAAACCGGCCTGTTCTGCCTTGGCCAGCAAGGCGCGGGTCGCGTCGCGGCTGGGCTGCAGGTAGAGCTGGAACCATTTGTGCTGGCCGGCGTTGCGGGCGATGTCCTCCAGCGTGCGCGTGGCCAGCGTGCTGCAGACCATGCAGGTATCGGTCGCGGCTGCGGCGCGCGCCGTGGCGATCTCCGCTGCGTCATGCGCAAGGCGCTGAAATGCCACGGGCGCAAGCAACACAGGATGCGCCAGCGTGACCGCCCCTAGGCTGATCCGGGTGTGTCCGTCGGACACCGGGCGCAGCAGCCGGGGCACGATGGACCACTGGGCAAACGCGGCACGGTTGTCCGCTGCTGTTTCGTCGTGACCGCTGCCGCCAGCCACATAGGCATAGCTGGCCTCGGCCATGTAACGCCGGGCCGCAAGCTCGTAATCCTGCGCGCAACGTATGTCGGCAGGAATGGCGTTCGAAGCTGGTTGTAGCGCGACGTGGTCTGTGCTCATGATCATGAAAAATGCCGGCGGTTAGCCGGCATTGTATCGAACTTCCTGTGCCGTTCCGGGAACGGATCAGATTTCGTAGTTGAGCGTGACGCGCACGGCGCGGGCGTCACCCTTGTACAGGAAGGAACCGGAACGATAGACGGCGGTGAAATAGTCCTTGTTGGTCACGTTCAGGACGTTCATCCGGACATCGAAGCGGCGCGAGAAACGGTAGGCAGCAAAGATGTCACCCACGGTGAACGATGGCACCGGCTGCGAGCACAGCCCTGCTGCGGTAAAGCCGGCAGCGGTATCAGGCTGGCCGCCGCAGCGGTCGCTTTCGTGACGGACGGCCGCGCCGAACGAGAAGGCATCAGTCAACTGATACTTGCCCTGGACCGACAGCGATTGCTCAGCAAAGTTGCTCAGCGGCTTGCCAATGTTGGCCGGCGTGGCCGAAGCCAGTACTTTCGATTTGATCACCGAGGCGCCCATTTGCACCGACAGGCTCTCGGTCACGTTGCCGGACAAGCCAATTTCGATGCCGCGCACGCGATTGCTGCCAGTGTTGAAGGTGCCGATCGTGTCGTAGTTGGCGCCTTCCATCACGTCTTTCTTTTTGGTCTGGAACAGCGCTGCGGTGGCCAGCAGCTTGTCATCCATCAAATTCCATTTGCTGCCCAGCTCCAGATTGACCGAAGTCTCCGGCTTGGCGCCGGCAATCTTGTTCTGGTACAGCACTGCGCCGCCGTAGCCGCTGCTGGTGCCCGAATCGGCTTCACCGCCATTGATGTCCTGGGCCGTTGCTGCGCTGCCGTACACGATCAGTTTTGGCAGCACTTTGTAGCTCAGGCCAAAGTGACCATTGACCAGCGTGTCCTTGTAACCATAGTCACCGGTAATGACGCCCGTTGCCGGGGTGCGGCGGACCAGGGACATGTCAAAATGGTCAGCGCGCAGGCCACCGAACAGCGTGGTGTTCTCGGTCACATCCACGGTATCCATGGCGGTCAGAGCCAGCGCCTTGACTTGCCAATCTTGGTTGTAGGTATTGCGCGCATAGCTGCGGCCCGACAGGTTGGCCAGATTGGCAACCGGAACACCGGCACTGTTGGTGAAGCAGAACGCATTGTTTGCGCCCACGCCGGCCGTGCTCTTGCAGTTGAACGGATTGCCGTTCGCGACAGTGAAGTTACCCGACACAACCTGGTGGTCCGTGTACTCGGCACCGAAAATCATTTCGTGCTTCAGGCCGAACAATTCCTTGTCCCAGCGCAGGTTGCTTTGATGGGCGAAGTACTTCACTTCCTGCCAGCCAGTGTGGCCACCGTCAATGTAGCCGGTGGTGTACGCGGTGCCGGTGGCGCCGTCATAACGGGTGCCAGCGGAGGCGCCCGTGGTCTGGTAGAAATTGTCCGATTTGCCAACGCGGGTCAGGCTGCTCAGCTTGAGCGCAGGCGCGATGGTCCAGTTGACGCGGGCCGTCAGGGTATCGACATCCGAACCCAAGGCATCGTTCGCTTGTGCGTACACAGGCACGTTGGTGGCAGGCACGCGATTCGGCACCGTGCCGGTCAAATAGAAGCCGAGATCCGGCAATTGATCCTTGGTACGCAGACCGTAGTAATCGATGGTGACCGACAGATCCTTGTCGAGCTCATACAGCCCGGACAAAGCGATACCCTTGCGGTTGCGCTCGGACGGCGCGCGGCCTGGCACTTCTTCGTCACCGTACAGCACGTTGGCGCGCAGGGCGAAGTGGTCGCCAAAACCTTTGTTCAAGTCAGCAGTCACGCGCTTCTGGCTGTCGCTGCCGGCACCGATCGATACGCGTTCAAAATCGTGATCGAGGGTGGCTTGCTTGGTGATCGCATTGATGGCGCCGCCGGCGGTACCGCGGCCAGCAAAGCTCGAGTTCGGGCCTTTGGAAATTTCCAGCTGCTCAATGGCAAAGCTTTCGCGGGTGGTCATGCCTGGATCGCGCAAGCCGTCAACGAACACATCGCTGCGTGCCTCCTGGCCGCGAATGATGTAGCGGTCGCCGAAGGCATTGCCGTTTTCGCCAGTGCCGAGCGTGATGCCTGGCTGCGCGCCCAGCACTTGCTTGAGGTCGCTCAGGCCCGAATCGTCGAGCGCAGTGCGCGTCAGCACGGAAATGGTCTGTGGCGTTTCCGCCAGCGGACGGGTGTGGCGGGTATCGGCCGAGGTCTTGGCCTTGTACGGCGCGCCGACTTCGGCATTCGGATTGGACTCAACACGTTTGCCCAGAATCACCACTTCGCCCAGCGTTTTCTCTGGAGCAGCAGCGCCAGCCGTTACCACGACTTCGGACTGCGCCAGCGATGCAAAAGGCATCAACATGATGCCCGAGATGGCCAGTGCGATGGACGTTTTCTTGGCTGAAACCTGCTCTTGGCGAAGGTTTGCTGGCTTGCGTTGCTGGGTCAATTCGTGCTCCTGAAGATGGGAAAATCGCAGATGGCAAAACAGAAAGCCATATTGCTGGTTGCTCAGGATTATATGTGAATCAACAGGTGCATGCAAATAAGAATCGCTATCATTTGCATTCGTAGTTCAGTTTTGTGCGTGGGATTTGCAACACGGCTGCCGAATTTCGGCTATGCTCGCTGCATTTTTGACAAGCTTAACTTTTGATTAGTTTTTGCTTCTGGTCGGGCAAGATGATGCTGCCATCAGCGCGGTAAACGCTGCTGGACTTGCCGAAAAGAGACAGCTCAATGGGAGCTCGTTATAGCGCCGCACGGCCAATGGAACGACCGTGTTCTCGCGCGGCCCTATCGAATCACGATGATTTTGCTGCTGATGATGCGCTCTTGCGCCTTGTTCGCGACCACCGGCTGCTTGAACACGTGCTTTACGTCGGTAAAGTCGAACACATAGTCCATCGTGCCATTGCCAGCCGCGTCGACGACCTGGGTGGCAGCATCGAAACCCTCTTTGATAAACTTGATCGTCTTTTTGGGGAACCATTCGCGCATCTGCCTTTCCTGCGCCTCATGCCCCTTGATGTGCGCAGCCTTGAAATCTGCTTCGCTGGCACCGGCCTTGCTGGCCTCGTAATTGGCCATTGCGAAGCGTTCAATCACGAAGTGCAGCAGCCAGATGCGGAACATGTTGAACGGCAAGTCCTTCATGTCATCGTAATCGACCTGACCGGTGACAAACGAGTCGATGAAATTGGCGTCGTTCTGCGCCACCAGGTTCAGGATCACGGTTTGCGCATCGTTGACGGCGCCCAGAATTTCATTCGAGTAGACCTCGATCGATTTCTTTCCCGGCTCGGCTTCTTTTAGTAAACCGGTCGCGTCCATGTCGAATTTCAGCACCGAGCCTTCGTTAATTTTCGCGAGGAAGTTCTTGCGCTTGGCGTCGTCCAGTCCGGTGATCTGGATCTTGCGCTGGGCAACGTCGGCAGTGGGTCTGCTGGCGACGGGCGGGACCTTCGGCAAGCCCCTGCTGGCAGGCAAAGAAGCTGCTTTGGCGCCCATGACGTCGGCTTCTTGTTCCAGGCCGGCATGATCATTGACGGCAAATCGCCCCACGTGCGCGGTCGCATTGACGCGCCCCTGGCGCTGCTGCACCACGTGCCATGCTTCATGTGGCAAGTGCGCTTCCTGCCCTGGGGCGAGGTGAATGTCACGGCCCCGGGTGAAGGCCAGAGCACGCGCTTGGGCAGGCAGCGGCGAATTGCGATGCACGCGTATATCGCCAAAGTCCATACCCGACATCGATTCGAGCCCCTGGCGCAAAGGATGGGGCATGGCGGTGACCTGCGCGGGAGCCCCCAGGCTGGCCGACACTTCGCGGGCCAGCGAGGCCAGGCGCTGCACAGGCGCAGCCGTCATCTTGCGCTGGATGACACTGCGGCCCGCGCCATGGGTGGGGACTTGGCTGAAATCACGGCCAACGTGCGGCGCCGGCGAGGGCATCAGTGAGACTGGTCCGTTTGCAAGTTGGGTCGAAGGAGTGGACTGTTGCGGCAAGGGCTTGCGGCTCGCGAACATACGCATGATTGATCTCCTCGAAGGGAAAGACTCGGGATCATGGAACGCATGAAATCCGGCATACGCCGGGGCAGATGTTCAGCCAGGCAAGTCCAACTGCGACGTGCGATGGTGATTATTCAGACAGCATACGCACAGTCGTGTCAGGTGTCCACGTTTGCGATGGCGCGCAGGGATTGCATTAAAAAGGGCTAATGGAATCAATAGGCCTTCTTATTATGATGGTGGGCCTCCCGTGAGTCGAACACGGCACCAACGGATTATGAGTCCGCTGCTCTAACCAAGCATGAGCTAGAGGCCCTTGAGGGGTACGGACGCGGCGTCAATGCTCTGCTACGCTGGACCGATTTTCGAGCGGGAATTATACAATAGGCAGGCAGGCGTCAGGCGCTTTCGCTCGGCCGTCGCCAAATCCTATTTCTTGAGGACCACGATCCCGGCCTGGTGTTTGGAGAACATCACGGTAAACATGCCGACCAGGGCGCGCATGCCGGGAATGCGGAACAGCTTGCCCAGCATGCCGCGCTGTTCGCTTCGGTACAAGGCAATGTAAAGATATTGCGCGTGCGGGTGCACGCTGCTGCCGGAGAATCCGACCTTTTTTGCTGCGCGCTTGATCTTGGCCGGATGCATGTCGCGCTCCGTCACATCGAACTCGGCCATGACGGCCGCCGAACGGCGCGCGTGGCCCAGGCCAGGTTCGGACGTGATGCAGATGCCACCGGGCTTCAAGGCCCGATAGGCACTGCGCAGGGCGCTGACCTCATCGACGGCATGATGCAGGCAGTCAAAAAACACCACCACGTCAAATTCTTCGTTGAACGTCAAGGATTCATAATCGCCGCTGACAAAGTCCAGATGCGCAATGCCGTTCTGCTCTTTCAGCCGGCGCCCGGCTTCCACCGCTTCCGGCACCAGGTCCTGCCCCACCACGTGGTAGCCTTTCTTGGCGAACAGGACGCTGGTCCAGCCGGTGCCGCAGCCCATGTCCAATAAGCGCCCACCATTCGGCATCAGCCCCATCATAGCGCCCAATTCCATCAGGTACATGCCGCATTGCTCGTCGGACCAAGGCTTGTGCGTGGCATGCTCAAGACCAGATGAGCCGATGTTCTTGAAGTAGTCGTATTCGCCTTGGGTGGCCATAAATGCCTGATCGGATAGGGATAAAAAAAGGTGTTGCACAAAAAAACTCGCCACCTGGGCAAGGTGGCGAGAGGATATGGCTTCTAACAAGAGCCCGTCAAGGCTTAATTGCCCTCAAGGAAGCTCTTCAGCTTGTCGGAGCGCGATGGGTGGCGCAACTTGCGCAAGGCCTTCGCTTCGATCTGACGAATCCGCTCGCGCGTGACGTCAAACTGCTTGCCCACCTCTTCCAGCGTGTGGTCAGTCGACATTTCGATACCAAAACGCATGCGCAGCACCTTCGCCTCGCGCGGGGTGAGCGAATCGAGCACGTCCTTGACCACGCCACGCATGGAGGCGTGCAAGGCGGCATCCGACGGCGCCAGGGTGTTGTTGTCTTCGATGAAGTCGCCCAGATGGGAATCATCATCGTCGCCAATCGGCGTTTCCATCGAGATCGGCTCTTTCGCGATCTTCATGATTTTCCGGATCTTATCTTCCGGCATTTCCATCTTGATCGCGAGCGTCGCGGGATCCGGCTCGGCGCCGGTTTCCTGCAAGATCTGGCGCGAGATGCGGTTCATTTTGTTGATGGTCTCGATCATGTGCACCGGAATGCGGATGGTGCGCGCCTGGTCGGCGATCGAACGCGTGATGGCCTGGCGAATCCACCACGTTGCATAGGTCGAAAACTTGTAGCCGCGACGGTATTCGAACTTGTCCACGGCCTTCATCAGACCGATATTGCCTTCCTGGATCAGATCGAGGAATTGCAAGCCGCGGTTGGTGTACTTTTTGGCGATCGAAATCACCAGACGCAAGTTTGCCTCGGTCATTTCGCGCTTGGCCTTGCGCGCCTTCATTTCACCGGCCGCCATCTGGCGATTGATGTTGCGCAGGTCTGGCAGCGGCAAGACCACGCGCGCTTGCAGGTCAATCAGGCGCTGCTGCAGTTCTTTGATCGTCGGAATGTTGCGGCCGAGGATGGCGGAGTAAGCGTGGCCGGCATTGACTTCGCCGTCCACCCATTGCAGATTGGTTTCGTTGCCTGGGAATACTTTAATGAAGTGGGCGCGCGGCATGCCGCACTTGTTTACTGCCACGTCCAGAATCTGCTTCTCGATATGGCGCACTTCGTCCACCTGGCCGCGCAGCGTGTCGCACAGCTTTTCAACCACTTTGGCCGTGAAGCGGATGCCCAGCAATTCGTTGGAGATGGCTTCCTGCGCCTTGACGTAGGCTTTGGAGTTGTAGCCATCTTTTTCGAAGGCTTTGCGCATCTTGTCGAACTGCACCGAGATGACTTCGAATTTTTCGAGCGCCTGGTTCTTCAGGGCTTCAAGCTGTTCGGCCGAGAAACCCGCGGCGCCGGAAGCATTGTTTTCTTCTTCCTCGCCCTCTTCGTCCTCGTCGCCTTCTTCTTCGTCTTCATCTTCCTCGGCTGGCGCGGCAACGACTTGCTCTTCGCCTTCGTCCGGATCGACCATGCCGTCGACGATTTCATCGATCTTGATTTCGTCGTTCTGGATGCGGATGGCAGCGGAAATGATCTCGGCAATCGTCACCGGGCAGGCGGAAATCGCCTGGATCATGTCTTTCAGGCCGTCTTCGATGCGCTTGGCGATTTCGATTTCGCCTTCGCGCGTAAGCAGCTCGACCGAGCCCATTTCGCGCATGTACATGCGCACGGGATCGGTGGTGCGGCCAAAGTCGGAGTCAACTGTGGACAAGGCAGCTTCAGCAGCCGCTTCGGCTTCATCGTCGCTGGTAACGGTGGCAACGTTATCGGACAGCAGCAGCGTTTCGGCATCGGGCGCGTGCTCGTAGACGGCAATGCCCATGTCGTTGAAGGTGCCGATGATGCCTTCGATCGCTTCCGGATCGACGATATTTTCTGGCAGGTGATCGTTGATTTCGGCGTAGGTCAGGAAACCGCGCTCTTTACCGAACTTGATCAGGGTTTTCAGCTTCTGACGACGGCGCTCGAGCTCTTCTTCGCTCGCTTCGGTGTCCGAGGAGAACGCGTCTTTCAGCAGGGCTTTTTCTTTCGCCTTGCGGTCCTTGGCCTTGGCCTTGTCGACCGCCTTCAGTTCGGCGCGTTCAACCGCGTTGAGCGCGGCGACTTCGTCGTTCTCTGGCTGGAATTCTTTTGGTTTGCGACCGCGCCGCCCTGGCACTTTGACCGATGGCAGGACGTAGCCGGACGTGTCGATCGCAGCCAAGGTGGCGGCGTCGGTGGTCTGGCTCACGACAGGCGGATTGCTCGCAGCAGTGCGTGCTTCGGCCTTGTCTTGCGCTTTGTCAGCCTTGGCAGACATTTTCGTTGGCTTCTCAGCCACTTGAGATTCGGGTTTCTTGATTGGCACAGGCGCTTTCGATGTCACAACGACTAGCTTCTTGGTGGATTAAGATAAAGTTTTGTTGCCGGCCTTGCGGCCCTACGTCCCCGGAAGCCAAACGGGCCATTCCGGCACTGCTGCACTTTTTACACCTTTACATCACCTTAGCAGGAACGATCCGCGCTGCTGCACACTTGCCGCGACGGCCTGTCCCTGGCCGATTACGGCAATAGTCTACTGCATTGCAACCGCGGTTGGGGGCGAGCGCCGTGAGTGGTTGAGAGGCAACGCGAATGCGTGCCGTCGACCGCGCATCGCGCCGTCGCAACCAAAGCTGGCCCTGGCCGCCGACGCCTTGTTGCCACGCCGATCAAGAGCCTAACTTACTGAAAGAAAAAACAAAACCGAACGACGAAAAAATTAGTTCAAACACAACACTTAGCGTTTTATTATAGCACGCACACATTCTTTTTCCAGTCACGAACGGGCCCCGTGCGGACCCCGTTTTTCGCTGCTAGCGAGGCGTTCGATCTGCCTCATCTTCGCGCAATAAACGGGCCTGCTCCGCGGTGATTTCGCGGTACCGCACACCCATCTGATCTGAGGTCAGTCCGGAAGAAAACAACTGGCTCAACTCCTGTTTAAGTGCGTCTTGTTTGATCTGCCTCACAGCCCCGAACAGCCACATTTTGACGCTATCGAAGTCGGACTCCGGCTCGCAGGCGATCTCGGCAATGAGATCGTCGTATTCCGAGCCACTGGCCTTCAAATGCTGCGACAAAGCAGCGAATCCGCCATTTGGCCCCAAAGCTTGCCCGGCCGCCACCAGCTGCAACAGGCGTTCGGCCGCCTCGGGGCCAAAAAAGTTAAAGGCAGCCAAAGCCGACTCGTCCAGCTCCAGGCTGAGTGGCGGATGGGCCACCAGATGACGCAAAATCTGCAATTCCAGTCCCACCGGCTCCGGCCGCCCCTGGCGCGGCGGCGCCTTGCGTGCGACCGCCACTGGCTTGGCAAGTTCAAACAAGCCTTCAATTTCAGCGGGCGTCGATTCGGTCATGCTGGCCAGGCCGCGCACGATTTGCAGGCGCAAGGAGGTTGGGGTCATGGCTTGCAACAATGGCTTGGCGTCGAACTGGACACGCGCGCGCCCTTCCGGCGTCGACAGGTCATGCTCGCCAGACACTTCACGCAACAGGAATTGCGACAGCGGCATGGCTTCGTGAATCTCTTGCTCGAAGGCTTCAGCGCCAAACTCGCGCACAAAGCTGTCCGGATCATGTTCCGTTGGCAAGAACAGGAATTTGATGGTCTTGTTGTCCGTCACTTGCGGCAAGCAGGCTTCCAGCGCGCGGCGCGCGGCTTTGCGGCCAGCGCGGTCGCCGTCGAAACTGAAAATGACCGTATCGGTCTGGCGCAGCAGTTTTTGCACATGGGTACTGGTGCATGCCGTGCCCAAGGTCGCAACAGCTTGCGGAAAACCGAGCTGGGCAAGTGCGACCACGTCCATATAGCCTTCCGTGACCAGCACATAGCCGCTGTCGCGGATAGCCTGGCGCGCCTCGAACAAGCCGTACAGTTCATAGCCCTTCTGGAACAAGGGCGTTTCCGGCGAGTTCAGGTACTTCGGTTCGCCCTGGTCGAGCACGCGTCCGCCAAAGCCGATGACCTGGCCTTTCGTATTGCGAATCGGGAACATGATGCGTTCGCGGAAACGGTCGTAGCGCTTTTTGTTGCCGCCGTCCTCGTCCACCTTGTCAATCACCAAGCCTGATTCCACCAATGCCAGTGCATCGTAGTCGGGAAACACGGAGCGCAAATTGTCCCAGCCGGCCGGGGCATAGCCCATGCCGAACCGCGCCGCCACTTCGCCGGTCAGACCGCGGTTTTTCAGATAGGTAATTGCATTGGTGGCGCCACGCAACTGGCCGCGATAAAACTCGCAGGCCGCGGTCATGGCGTCGGACAGGGCCAGCGCCTGGGCCTGGTTCTGGGCACGCTGCAGCGGGGGAATCTTGTCATCCGAATCGGGGACCACCATTCCCACGTTCTGGGCCAGGTCCTTGACGGCATCGACGAACCCCATGCCTGAATATTCGATCAGGAAACCAATGGAGGTGCCGTGCGCGCCGCAGCCGAAGCAATGGTAAAACTGCTTGGTCGGGCTGACCGTGAAGCTGGGGGATTTCTCGCTGTGGAAGGGGCACAAGCCCATGTAATTGGCGCCGCCCTTTTTCAGCTGGACGTACTTGCCGACCACGTCAACGATGTCGACCCGGTTCAATAAATCGGTAATGAAGGTTTGTGGAATCACGTTGGACGAACAGTCTTTATCTCAGGCCAGACTATACCGCAGGGGCGCAATATCGGTGGGGGAAACGAGGTCGTCCTCGCGGAGGCGCTGGCGCGTACGCCAGCCCTGTGCCACGCATGCGCAACTATTTGCAGGCGTGCTATGGGTCCCCGCCTGCGCGAGGACGATGTTTAGGCGGATAACGCTTTTTTGATCAGGGCCGACACGGCGCCCATGTCGGTGCCCTTCGGCATTTTTGGCTTGAGGATGGCCATGACCTTTCCCATGTCCTGAGGACCGGCAGCACCCGAGGCGGCCACGGCGGCGGCCACTTCCGCGGCAATCTGCTCTTCCGACAGGCCGGCAGGCATGTAAGCGTTCAGCACCACCAGCTCGGCTTTTTCGATGTCGGCCAGATCCTGGCGGCCACCAGCTTCAAACTGGCTGATCGAATCCTTGCGCTGCTTGATCATCTTTTCGACGATGGCCAGAGCTTGCTCGTCAGTCACATCAATGCGCTCGTCGACTTCCTTGCGCTTGATTTCAGCGATGATCAGGCGGATCGTGCCCAGCTTGCCCGCTTCTTTCGCGCGCATGGCGTTTTTCATGTCTTCGGTGATTTGTTCTTTTAAGCCCATGGCATCCTCACGTTGGTAGGTATAAATAGCAAAACCCGCTGCGGTAAACCGGAGCGGGTCTGCGACTGGCGTTCAATACGGACCCGGACTGGCTGGTCGCCGTCACCGGATCAGTTTCGACTAAACAGTCTTAGAATAATTTCTTAGGCAGTTGCTGGCTGCGGATGCGCTTGTAGTGGCGCTTCACGGCAGCTGCCAGCTTGCGCTTGCGCTCAGCCGTTGGCTTTTCGTAGAACTCGCGTGCGCGCAGTTCGGTCAGGAGACCCGTTTTTTCGATAGTGCGCTTGAAGCGACGCATTGCGACTTCGAACGGCTCGTTTTCTTTAAGGCGAATAGTGGTCATGTAAAAAAATTAAACCGTTAGATTTAGGGAAGAACGAGATAATAGCACCGTTTGGCAAGCAAGGGAAGCTTTTCGGCATCCTGTTTCGTCATCGCCACAGGGTTTGCCTGCTTATACAGATTGCCCACAAGCAACGGCGGACGCCCACGCCCACTGGAAGTTATACCCACCCAGCCAGCCCGTCACATCGACCGCTTCCCCAATAAAGTACAGGCCAGGCACCTTGGTGGCCATCATGGTTTGCTGGGAAAGTTCACGCGTATCGATGCCACCCAGGGTCACTTCCGCCTTGCGGTAGCCCTCCGATCCGGTCGGGACAATGGCCCAGCGATTGACCGCGTCGCCCAGCTTGCGCAACTTGGCATCGGGCATATCGGCCAGGCGGGCATCCGCTGCCAGTCCGTTGGTAGCCAGCAGGCATTCGGCCAGGCGCGCTGGCAACCACTGCGACAGCACATTGCCCAATTGCTTCTTGAGCGTGGCTTTGCCTTCGATCAATTCCTGCGCCACATCCATTTCCGGCAGCAAGTTGATGATGATCGGGGTACCGGGCTGCCAGTAGCTGGAAATTTGCAGGATGGCGGGGCCGGACAGGCCACGGTGTGTGAATAGCAAGTCTTCACGGAAATGGCCGCGCTTGTTGCCCTTGCCTTTATTGGTGCCGGTCTCGACTTCCACTTCCAGCGCAATCCCGGCCAGGGGGGCAAACGGTTCCCAGCTGGGGCCATCAAAGGTCAGAGGCACCAGGCCAGGGCGGGTTTGGACCAGGCGCAGGCCGAATTCCGTGGCAATGCTGTAGCCAAAGTCAGTCGCGCCGATCTTGGGAATCGACAAGCCGCCAGTGGCAATGACCACGCTGGCGCACTCGATGTCGCCGCTGTCGGTGGAAATGAAAAAGGCGTCGTCCAGCTTTTCCAGCGATTCGACCTTGCACGGCATGCGCCAGGTCACGTCGCCGGCAGCGCACTCAGCCTTGAGCATCTGGATGATCTGTTCGGCGGAATCATTGCAGAACAGCTGGCCGCGATGCTTTTCGTGGTAGGCAATGCGGTGCTTCTTGACCAGGGCAATAAAGTCGTGCGGGGTGTAGCGCGACAGCGCACTTTTGCAGAAATGCGGATTGTCGGACAGGAAATTGGCCGGCCCGGCATTGATGTTGGTGAAATTGCAGCGCCCGCCGCCGGAAATGCGGATTTTTTCCGCCAGCTTCTCGGCATGGTCGATCAGCACCACGCGCTTGCCACGCTGGGCCGCCACCGCCGCGCACATCATGCCGGCCGCGCCCGCGCCGATTACCGCTACATCAAACTGTTTTGCCATGGCTGTTGCCGATTTCCGCTAATCACTAAAGACGTGATTGTAAACTGCGGACGGCTTGGCGGGCAGGTTTCAGGCTTGAATCCGCTGGGCGGTGCTGTCCATGCCCACACCGGCCAGGCTGTCCGGGGTGGCGCAACGCACGACGTCGCCCACGACAATAATGCTTGGGCTGCCCAGGCCTGAAATGGCCAGATCTTCGGACAGCGCGTCGAGCGTGGTCAGCAGCTGGGTTTGCCCCACGCCTGTGGCGGACTGAATCACGGCAACCGGTGTACTGCCGGCCTTGCCGCCGGCCAGCAATGCCGCTTGAATCTGGCGGCAGCGCGCCACCCCCATGTAAATCACCAGGGTCAGCCCGGTCTGCGCCAGCAAGGCCCAGTCCGGCGTGCGGGCGCTGCCAGCGTCGTCGCCGCGCTCGTGCCCGGTAACGAAGATGGCGCCCGAGCTCCAGTCGCGATGCGTGAGCGGCACGCCAATGGCCGCAGGCGCAGCCAGACCGCTGCTGATGCCGTTCACCACCTCGACCGCGATGCCTTCGGCCATGGGGTGGGCACGCTCCTCGCCGCCGCGGCCAAAAATGAAGGGATCCCCACCCTTGAGCCGGACCACGCAGTTGCCGGCGCGCGCCTCGGCCACCATCAGCTTTTCGATGAAAGCCTGGGAGGTGGAGCGGCAGCCGCCCCGCTTGCCGACCGGGACCACGCGCGCCGCTGGCGCTGCATGCGCCAGAACAGCCGGATTGACCAGATCGTCCACCAGCACCACATCGGCACTGGCAATGGCTTTGACTGCCTTGAGCGTCAGCAGTTCAGGATCGCCGGGCCCTGCCCCGACCAGAATGACTTTACCCTTGCTCTCCATGCCGCGCCCCTGTGTTTGCCCCTAATGCCTTTGAAACTAGCAAACACTGTGCCACTTGCTCGGCAATGGCCCGCGGCACCGGCACCTCGCCCCGCAGAGCCCGGGCGATCCAGTTAGCGGTGGTGGCGGCATCCCTGCCCTCCGGCAGTTCGGCCAGCTCATCGCTTGGTGCATCGCGCTGCACCAGCAAGGTGCGTTGCCCCTGATGGAACCAGTCAATCTGCTGGGCGCGGTTGGCATTGGCCACGGTTTCGCCTTCGGTGCCGCGCATCAGGAAAGCATCGCCGCGCGCGGCCGGCGCGGCCGTCTGGAAATAGGCGCCCAGGGTTTCCAGGTACTCCGGGTGCGTGTACGACACCAGGCGCAAGGCCGGCACCTCGAAGGGCTGCAGAATCTTGACCAGCGTGTGGGTCGAGCTGCGCACGCCCAGGATGCGGCGCAGTGCCAGCAAGTGCGCCATCTTCGGTGCCAGGGTTTCGATTGCCATAAAGCAGGGTTCGGCACGGCCAAACGCAGCCACGGCATCGTCTGGCGTGTGCGACGGGGCAATGCCCATGGCGCTGAAAATTTCGGCCGTGGTCACGCGGCCCGGATCGTTCAGCACGCCATGCACCAGGACCGGCACGCCTTCGCGCGCTAACAGCAGCGCCAGCAGGGGCGTCAGGTTGGCCATCTTGCGCGAGCCGTTGTAGCTAGGAATGCTCACTGGCGCATACGCGCCACTGCCGCCAGGCAGGAGCCGGAACGATTCTTCGGCGGCATCCATGAAGCCCCCCAGCTCGTCGACCGACTCGCCCTTGATGCGCATGGCCAGCAGGATGGCTCCAAGTTCCAGGTCCGAAACCGTGCCGTCCAGCATGGCCCGGTACAAGTCGCGGGCGTCGGGCCGCGGCAGGTCGCGCGCGCCTTTCTTGCCACGGCCAATGTTCTTGATGATGTTTGCTGCAAGGAAGGGAGCTTGAGAAGTAGTCATAGGAAAGACGCTACCACAAAAATTGCCATCGACCTGACCGTGCCGAGGTGCATGTTTTGAAAACTAAATGAATCCGGTGCCAGATTCGCCACGTATATCAGCCTGTACACATCGGTGTCACAACCCAAAAACAGGAGATCGAAATGAAACAACTGAGATTGCGTGCAACCGTGGGCGCACTACTGGCAGGCAACCTGCTGGCCTGCATGTTTGCACCGGCGGCCATGGCGTCGAGCCACCGCGAAGCGCCTTTCATCACCAAGCATCCCAAGATTGATGCCACCGACTTCTATATGTTCCGCAGCTATCAGGCTGGCCGCAGCGACTTCACCACCATCATCGCCAACTATGTGCCACTGCAGGATGCTTACGGCGGACCAAACTATTTCATGATGGATCCGGAAGCGCTTTACGAAATCCACATCGACAACAATGGCGATGCGAAAGAAGACCTGACCTTCCAGTTCCGCTTCAAGAATACCAACAAGGATACCCAGCTGACCGTGGGCGGCAAGAAAGTGTCGATCCCGCTGGTCATTAACGGGGGCGCAATTGCCGAAGCCAATGCGGGTGGCGCCAATGTGCGCGAAACCTTCACCGTCAACGTGGTCCGCGGCGACCGCCGCACCGGCACGCGCACGGCCATCACCAATGCCACCGGTGGCAGCGCCACGTTCGACAAGCCACTCGACAACATCGGCACCAAGTCGATCCCGAACTACGAAGCCTACGCTGCCAAGCACATTTACAGCGTGAACATTCCCGGCTGCGCCACGCCGGCACGCTTGTTTGTCGGTCAGCGCAAGGACCCGTTCGTCGTCAACCTGGGCGAGACCTTTGACCTGATCAACATCAAAGCGCCCGCCGTCGAGTTCAGCCCGACTGCCGAAAGCGATGCCAAGGATGATCTGGCGCGCAAGAACGTAACCACCTTGAGCATGGAAGTGCCCACCGCCTGCTTGCTCAGCACCACCGTCAGCGACCCCGTCATTGGCGGCTGGACCACGGCCAGCATGCGCCAGGGCCGTCTGCTCAATCCGGTGCCCAAGTCGGACGCCGATGCATCGCGTGAAGGCGGCGCATGGACCCAGGTGTCGCGTCTGGGTATGCCACTGGTCAATGAGGTGGTGATCGGACTGAAGGACAAGGACAAGTTCAACCACAGCAAGCCATCGGCCGATGCGCAGTTCGCGGACTATGTCACCAATCCTACCTTGCCTGCGCTGGTCGAAATTCTGTATGGCAGCGCTGGTGCCAAGGCGCCGACCAACTTCCCGCGCAACGATCTGGTGGCCGCCTTCCTGACCGGCGTAACCGGCGTGAACAAGCCGTTGACGGTCACCCCGGCAGAAATGCTGCGCCTGAACACCTCGCTCCCGGTGACGGCATCGGGCGCCCAGAAACGCCTTGGCGTGATCGATGGCGACACTGCCGGTTTCCCGAACGGCCGCCGCCCCGGTGACGACGTGGTCGATATCGCGCTGCGCGTGGTCATGGGCAAGCTGTGCACCCTGAGTATCGGCTGCGTCCCCGGCGACGCACCGGCCGGCGCACTGCGCTTTACCGACGGCGCCTTCCTCGACGAAACGATGATCAACAACAGCTTCCCGTATCTGAAGTCGCCAATTCCTGGCTCGCCGCAGATGTAATGGCCCGCCACACTACTTTGAGGAGAGCACCATGAAGAAGCTCAGCTTGATCGCCGTCGCGCTGCTGCTCAGCGCTTGCGGCGGCAGTTCGCACGACAATGGACCCGTCTTGCCACTGCCCACACCGGCCCCGGTTCTCGATGCGTTTTATATCCGCATCAATGCCTTGATTGGCAGCGCACCGGAAGACACGGAACCGCAGGATGTATCGGCGGTCAGCGTCACCGAACCGGAAGCCACGGAACCGGTTGGCGGCTAAGCAGTATGACCGGCCAGGGGACCACCTCTGGCCGGTGTTTCACATAAAAAATTGCAAGACTCGCGCACCGAGAACAACCATGTCCATCCTGAACCACCTTGCCGCTGCCTGTGCCTGCGCCTTGTTTGCGCACGCAGTGCAGGCTGCGCCCTACATTCCTGCCAGCGGCAGCACCGTGCTCGAACGCTTGCCGCGCCGCGCCGACCCTGCCCAGCAAAGCTTGCGCACCTTGCGTGCCCAGCTGGCCAGCCGGCCGGACGACCTGGCGCTGGCCACAGCCGTCGCGCGCCAGCACATTGCCACCGCACGGCGCGAAACCGATCCGCGTTACTACGGCTACGCCCAGGCTGCACTGGCCCCATGGTGGGCGCAGCCCGCGCCGCCACTGGAAGTGCGCCTCCTGCGTGCCACGCTGCTGCAGAGCACCCATCACTTTCCGGAAGCGATGCGCGACCTGGACGCTGTGGTGGCGGCCGACCCGGACAACCCTCAGGCCTGGCTGACCCGCGCCACGGTACAAACCGTGCGCGCCGACTACGAGGCAGCCACGGCCAGCTGCGCGCGCCTGTCGCGCCTGACCTCGCAACTGGTCAGCACCACATGCATCGCCGGCATTGGCGCCATGACCGGCCGCGCTGCGCCCAGCGAGGCCTTGCTTGACCTGAGCTTGCGTCGTGATCCCGACGCCGACCCGGAACTGCAAGCGTGGGCATTGACCTTGCTGGCGGAAATTGCCCAGCGCCGCGGCGAGACGGCACTGGCGGAAAAGCGCTTCAATCTGGCACTGGTGCTGACGGCACGCGACAGCTATTTGCTGGGCGCCTACGCTGATTTTTTGCTTGACGAGCAACGTCCCGCCGAAGCGCTCGCCCTGCTCAAGGACCAGGGCCGCATCGATGGTTTGCTGCTGCGCCAGGCGCTGGCGTACAAGCAAATGCCGGGCTCGGCCGATGCGTATGCCCGTGCCGTGGCCGAACTGCAGGCGCGCTTTGCTGCCGCCATGCAGCGCGGCGACACCGTACACCAGCGCGAACAGGCCCGTTACGAACTGCATGTGCGCGGCAACGCGGCAGCCGCTTTACAACTAGCCCTGCAGAACTGGGCCGTGCAAAAGGAAGCCGCCGACCTGCGTATATTGCTCGAAGCAGCCCAACAAGCAGACAACAAAGTCACCGTCAGACTTGCGTTGGATTGGGTAGCCCGTCACAAGTTCGAAGATGTCGCGCTACAGCGCCTGGCGCGCAATATGAAAGCGGGGGCATGATGCTGCGCGGCCTGCTGCTTGCCATCCTGTTGCTGATGAACGTCCCGGCGCAGGCGCACAAACCAAGCGACAGCTATCTGACCTTGCAAGTGAACGGCGCGCGTGTGGACGGGCAGTGGGACATCGCCTTGCGCGATCTGGACTTCGCGCTCAACCTCGATCAGGATGGCAACGGTGAGCTGACCTGGGATGAAATTCGCAGCCAGCACGATGTCATTGCCGACTACGCCGTGAGCCACCTGGCGCTGGCCAGCGGCACGCAACAGTGCCCCATCCGCGCTGGCGAACAACTGATCGACAACCATACCGACGGCGCTTACACCGTGTTGCGCTTCAGCGCCACCTGCCCTGGCGCCCCTGCCGCGCTGACAGTCCATTACCGCCTGTTTGCCGAGCTCGATCCGCAGCACAAGGGTTTGCTTCAGCTGCGCGCGAACGGTCTGACCTCCACCGCTATTTTCAGCCCAGATCGTGCGCGCCAGATTTTGTCTTTGAGCACGCCGAGCCGATTCACGCAGTTTGCGGACTACGTCAAGAACGGCGTCTGGCACATCTGGATTGGCTACGACCACATTCTGTTTCTGCTGTCGCTACTGCTGCCGGCGGTGCTGCTGACATCGAAGGACCAGGCGCAAATCCGAACACTGCGCGCAGCAACCATGGACGTGTTGAAGGTCGTCACCGCATTCACGCTGGCCCATTCGCTGACGCTGACCCTGGCCAGCCTGCACGTGGTGGCGCTGCCCTCGCGCTGGGTTGAAAGTGCCATTGCCGCGTCGGTGATCCTGGCGGCACTGAACAACCTGGTGCCGATCTTCCACGGCAGGCGCCCGCTGGCGGCATTTGTCTTCGGCCTGATCCATGGTTTCGGCTTTGCCAGCGTGCTGGCCGACCTGGGCCTGCCCCAGGGTGCACTGGCGCTCTCGCTGCTGGGATTCAACGTGGGTGTGGAACTGGGGCAACTAGCGATCGTCGCGCTGTTCCTGCCCCTGGCCTTCCTGAGCCGGCGCACCTGGTTCTACCGCCAGCTCAGCACCAGTGGTTCGGCCCTGATTGCACTGGTGGCTACTGTCTGGCTGGTGGAGCGCGTTTTCGATCTAAAAGTATTGCCGGTGTAAAGAGTAAGTGCGTGGTCTTTGGGCGGTCTCGTGTGAAGTTGACGGGGACCGCCCTTTTTTTATCTTCCATCGAATATTGAAGTTGCAGTGCAACAAACAGCATTTCAGACTAAAATCATGGATCCTTATAGTAAATACAGCCTAAGTAGCGCCAATCATGATCACGCCAGATATCGAAAATACCAATGTCACTTCCTTCGCCACGATGCCCACGCCGGAGGAACTGCACGCCCGCCTGCCCCTGACCGACAGCGCGTTCAACACGGTCATGAAAGGGCGCGAAGAACTGCGCAACATCATCGATCGTAAAGACAAGCGCCTGTTCGTGGTCGTGGGCCCGTGCTCGATCCACGACCCGGTTGCCGGCCTGGATTACGCGCGCCGCCTCAAGGCCCTGCAAGCCGAAGTGGCCGACACCATGCTGCTGGTCATGCGCGTGTATTTCGAAAAGCCACGCACCACCACGGGCTGGAAAGGCTACATCAACGATCCGGATATGGACGATTCCTTCCGCGTCAACGTGGGCATGGAAAAAGCACGCCAGTTTCTGCTCGACGTGTGCGAACTGGGCTTGCCCACCGCCACCGAAGCGCTGGACCCGATTTCGCCGCAGTACCTGGGTGACCTGATTGCCTGGACCGCCATTGGCGCGCGCACCACCGAATCGCAGACCCACCGTGAAATGTCGTCCGGCCTGTCGACGCCCGTCGGCTTTAAAAATGGCACCGACGGCGACATCAGCATTGCCATCAATGCGATCCTGTCGTCAGCGCATCCGCACTCCTTCCTGGGCATCAACGGCCAGGGCAAGGTATCGATCGTGCGTACCAGCGGCAACGCCTACGGCCACGTGGTGCTGCGCGGCGGCGACGGCCGTCCGAACTACGATTCGGTCTCGATCGCCATTGCCGAACAGGCGCTAACCAAGGCCAAGTTGCCAGCCAACCTGGTGGTCGATTGCTCGCACGCAAACAGCTACAAGAAGCCGGAACTGCAGCCGCTGGTCATGTCGGACGTGGTCCAGCAGATCCGCCACGGCAACCAGTCGCTGGTAGGCGTGATGATTGAATCGAACCTGGTGGGCGGCAATCAAAAGATCCCGGCCGACCTGTCGCAGTTGAAATACGGCTGCTCGGTGACGGACGGCTGCATCGATTGGGATGCCACCGAAGCCATGCTGCGCAAGGCCCACGCGGAACTGCTGCAGCGTCCTTAAGCGCGCTCAGACGTGCGGCGCGACGGCGAAATGGCCGGCCAGCGCCGCCTCTGCCCGGCTGGCAGGAGCATTGAGTTCATTGGCATCAAGGTAGATTTTTTCGCCTTCCACCTTGATGCTGTACACGCGCGCATCGTCACCTTCCAGGCAAGCCCGCAGCTTGCCATCTTCCGTTTGACACAAGGCCACGCCCGGCAGTTCCTGCCATGCCAGCCCGCGCGCCACGCGTACGCCCTTGTGCGGCAGCACGTCCCTGATCCGGCACACCGCTTTCCATGATGGTTCCATCTCGCCCTCCTTTCGCACCTAAACCATAGACGTAGCAAGAGCGGTGCCAGCGGCACTTGCCCGGGCCGGCCGGGGCGTCGATGGCCTGCGTGCTTTACAATGGCGCATTCAGCCCTTCTTTTTGCACCTTCCATGATCGTTCTCGGCGTCGAATCCTCCTGCGATGAAACCGGCCTTGCGTTGTATGACACGCAACGTGGCCTGCTGTCTCACGCCCTGCACTCGCAAGTGGCCATGCACGAGGAATACGGCGGCGTGGTGCCGGAACTGGCCTCGCGCGACCATATCCGGCGCGCTATTCCCTTGCTGGAACAAACCCTGGCCGGCGCCGGCGTGGCCATGGCCGACATCGACGCCATCGCCTACACCCAGGGGCCGGGCCTGGCTGGGGCCCTGCTGGTGGGCTCGTCCATCGCGTGCAGCCTCGGCCTGGCGCTGGACAAACCCGTGCTGGGCGTGCATCACCTCGAAGGCCATCTGCTGTCGCCCCTGCTGGCCAGCGACCCACCCCAGTTCCCGTTTATTGCCTTGCTGGTGTCTGGTGGACACACCCAGCTGATGCGGGTGGACGGCGTTGGCCAGTACACCTTGCTGGGCGAAACGCTCGACGATGCCGCCGGCGAAGCCTTCGACAAGTCGGCCAAGCTGCTGGGCCTGGGCTATCCGGGCGGCCCGGCCATTTCGCGTTTGGCCGAGTTTGGCGACCCGACTGCCTACAAATTGCCGCGCCCGATGCTGCACTCCAAGGATTTCAACTTCAGCTTTTCGGGCTTGAAGACGGCTGTGCTCACCGTGGTCAAGAACCACGAAGAAAAAGTCATCGCCAATATTTGTGAGCAGGACAAAGCCGATATCGCGCGCGGTTTTGTCGACGCCATCGTGGATGTGCTGACCGCCAAATGCGTCAGTGCACTGCGGCACACCGGCCTGAAGCGGCTGGTGATCGCTGGCGGCGTGGGCGCCAATAGCCAGCTGCGTGCCTCGCTCAATGCGGCGGCAGCGGCAAAAAAATTCAAAGTGTTTTATCCGGAGCTGGAGTTTTGCACCGATAACGGCGCCATGATTGCCTTTGCCGGCGCCATGCGCCTGCAGATCAATCCGCAGGCCGCCAAGCGCGACTACAGCTTCAATGTGCGCCCGCGCTGGCCGCTGGATGAGATCAAGGTAGTCTGAAAACCCGGAACTCGCAGCCGCGCCGCTGATCCTACCGTGTACCGCCATTTTCCAAAGAATGGCACTATCGCCCGGTTGTGTTTTTCCGGAGGTGAAGTATGCGTGTTGTCAGTTGGAATATTCATTGGGGCTGTGGCAAGGATGGACGCATTCGTATCCATGCGATCATTGATGTACTGCGGAAATTAAATCCCGATGTAATCTGCCTGCAAGAAGTCGCATCCAACCATGCCGAGCTTGAAGGCAACGCCAACGCCAACCAGTTCCGGCAGCTGGCCGGCGCCTTTGGCGGCTATCAGCCCGTCATCGAGCCCACCAGCGAAATCTATCAAAACAATATGCCGCGCCAGTTCGGCAATCTGCTGTTATCCAAATACCGTATCAACCAGGTGCACCGGCATTTGCTGCCATGGCCGCCTGACCCCGACCATCCGGCCGGCATGCCGCGCGGCTTGATTGAAGCGGTGGTCGACGCGCCCGGCGGCAAGGTGCGCGTGCTGACCACCCATCTCGAGTATTACTCGCCCGTGCAACGCATGGCGCAGGTGCGGCATATTAAATATTTGCATTGGGAAGCATGCGAGCGGGCGCGCATTTTTCAGCCCGATCCCACGCTGGACCCGCCCTACCAACTGGGTTTCCGGCCCGGGTCCGCCATTTATTGCGGCGACTTCAACTTCACACCCGGGTCGCCCGACTATCAGGAATTGCTGGCGCCCGATGACAGCATTGCCTTGCCGCTGGTCGATGCCTGGCGGCTCAAACACCCCGAGATTGCGCGCGCGCCAACGGCGGGTATTCACGGCTTCAAGTGGCCGGAACGGGCCGATTGTTTCGACTACTTTTTTGTGACCGGGGATCTGGCGGACCGGGTGGTGGAGTGTGAGGTGCAGTCAGAGACGGCAGCATCGGATCATCAGCCGATTGTGCTGGATTTGAGCTGACGTCGTCCTCGCGAAGGTGCTGGCGCATGCGCCAGCCCCATACCACGCTGAACAACTTCGGTGACATGGTATAGGTCCCCGCCTTCGCGAGGACGATGTAGAGGTTTGCTAGCGTGCGCTGCAATCTCACTGATCAATCAAGCAGCCTGCTTCTGCACCTTCGCCTGCCGCCGATACAAAAACTCCAGCACCGTACTGCGGTACTCCAGATACAGCGCATCCTGCGCCAGCGCCAGCCGATCCCGCGGGCGCGCGAGCCGCACTTGCACGATCTCACCAATGGTCGCTGCCGGTCCATTGGTCATCATCACAATCCGATCCGACAGCAGCACGGCTTCGTCCACATCATGGGTCACCATCACCACGGTCGAGCCGGTCTGGCTGACGATGCGCAGCAACTCGTCCTGCAAGTGCGCGCGCGTGAGCGCGTCCAGCGCGCCGAAAGGTTCATCGAGCAACAACACCTTCGGCTCCATCGACAAGGCCCGAGCGATGCCGACGCGCTGCTTCATCCCCCCGGAAATTTCATGCGGACGCTTGCTGCTGGCTGCAGTCAAGCCCACCAGCGCCAGCGCCGCGGCGGTGCGCTCGCGCAACTGATGCTTGCTTTCCCTGCCCCCGAATACGCGCTCCACCGCCAGATAGACGTTCTCGAAGCAGCTCAGCCAGGGCAGCAGCGAGTGATTTTGAAACACGACCGCCCGCTCCGGCGAGGGCCCGGCAATTTCACGGCCTGCGCAAATCAAAGCCCCTTCGGTGGCGCTGGTCAAGCCGGCCAGCAGATTCAGCAGTGTCGACTTGCCACAGCCTGAGTGACCGATCAGCGTGATGAATTCGCCTTGCGCAACGGTGAGGTTCACCTTCGTCAGCGCGTGAAAAGCGCCCTTGCGCGTATCGAACACCATTTCGGTGTTGGTGACTTCGATGAATTTCTTGTTCATCTTAATTCTCCACTTCGTCGTAGGTGAAGGCTTTGGCCAGCGCCACCAGTGCCTGCTCCAGGATCAGGCCCACTACCCCAATCACCACAATAGCAATGATGATGTGCGGCACATTCAAGTTGTTCCATTCATCCCACACCCAGAACCCGATGCCCACGCCGCCCGTCAGCATTTCTGCGGCCACAATCACCAGCCAGGCAGTGCCGATCGCCAGCCGAACGCCGGTCAGCATGTACGGCAACACCGAGGGAAACAGGATGCGGGTCAGGATTTTCCACTCCGACAAATTGAGCACACGCGCCACGTTCATGTAGTCCTGCGGCACGCGCTGCACGCCAACCGCGGTGTTGATGATCATGGGCCAGATCGAGCAAATGAAGATCGACCAGATCGCCGCTGGATGCGCTGACTTGAACACCAGTAAGCCAATCGGCAGCCAGGCCAGCGGCGAGACCGGCTTGAGCAAGCTGATGATGGGATTGAACATGCCACCCAAGAACCGGAAGCGCCCAATCAGAAAGCCCAGCGGAATGCCCACCAGCGCAGCCAGGCCGAAGCCAAGCGCGACGCGCTTGAGCGAAGCCAGGATATTCCAGCCGATGCCCTGGTCGTTCGGACCATTGCTGTAGAACGGGTCGGCAAACATCTTGACCGCTTCCACATACGTCACATACGGCGTGGGAAACGCACTGTTATTGACCGACAAAATCTGCCAGATCAGCAACAGCATGCCGATGCCCAGCAAGGGCGGCAATACCTTCAGGGCCAGCGCGCGCGAGCGCGATTTGCCATTGGCCAGCGTGATGCCCTTGCTGGCCAGGCGTTCGCTGCGCGGCACCCGGTCCGGCAGCGCTTGCTCAAGCGGCGGCGCAGCTGGTGTGCGCAAGACCGACTCCATGACTGCACTCATTGCGACCTCCCTGTTTAGACTTTGATTTTGAATGCGTCGGCGTAGGCCTTGGGGTTCTTGCCATCCCATACGACTCCGTCAATCATCTTCACGCTGCGCATGGGCGACTTGGGCACGCTGACCTTGGCCATGGCCGCCGCCTCCGCATACAGCTTGATCTGATTGACACTGGTCGCCGTCGCCAGATAATCCGGCTCGCCTTTCAGCAAGCCCCAGCGTTTGTGCTGCGTCATGAACCACATGCCATCGGACAGGAAGGGATAGTTGACCAGACCATCGTTGAAGAACTTCATGTAGTTCGGATCGTCCCACGTGCGGCCCATGCCATTCTGGTAGCGCCCCAGAATGCGCTGGTTGATCACATCAACCGAGGTGTTCACATACGATTTGTCGGCAATCGTGTCCGCCATTTTGGTCTTGTTCTGCAAGCCGGCATCAATCCACTTGCTCGCTTCGAGCACGGCAGCAATCAAGGCGCGCGCTGTATTCGGGTGCTTTTTGGTCCATTCCAGCGTGGTGCCCAGCGTTTTTTCGGGGTGGTCTTTCCAGATATCCTGGGTCGTGGCAGCAGTGACGCCCACACCATCGACAATGGCGCGGTGGTTCCAGGGCTCACCCACGCAGAAGCCGTCCATATTGCCGACCCGCATATTGGCCACCATTTGCGGCGGCGGCACGGTGATCACCTTGGCGTCCTTCATCGGGTGGATGCCATAGCTGGCCAGCCAGTAATACAACCACATGGCGTGGGTGCCGGTCGGGAAAGTCTGGGCAAAGGTGTATTCGCGCTTGTCCGTCTGCATCAGCCTGGCCAGGGAGGGGCCGTCCACGCCGCCCTTGTCCGACAGCTTTTTCGCCAGCGTGATGGCCTGGCCGTTGTGGTTCAGGTTCATCAGGATCGCCATATCCTTCTGCGCGCCGCCAATGCCGGCCTGCACGCCGTAAATCAAGCCGTACAGCACGTGAGCGGCGTCCAGCTCGCCATTGACCAGCTTGTCACGCACGCTGGCCCAGGATGATTCTTTCGATGGCACGATCTTGATGCCATATTTCTTGTCAAACCCCAGGACCGAGGCCATCACCACCGAAGCGCAATCGGTCAGGGGAATAAAGCCGACCTTGACGGTCTCCAGTTCGGGTTTGTCGGATCCGGCAGCAAACACGCCGCCACTGGCCAGGCCGGTCAGCGAGGCGGCAGCGCCCGCCTTGAGCACATTGCGGCGGCGTAGATTGGTATTGTCTTCGGTCGTCATAGATCCTCTCGTGGGCTGTCGGCTGGTCCGGGACGGGCAGACGTGCGCTGCCCTTGCCGGTACTTCAGCAATTGGCGTGCCAGGAGGAAATTGGGGGGGCGAGGCGGGTCAGAACGGCAGTCAGTGCCGTCCTGATGATTTTTTCAGCACCGTTTGTGTGCGCCGCACCAAAACAGCACGGCGGCGCACGACAAGGCGGCTTAGCGCGTGACCTTCACGCCTTTCCAGAAGGCGACGTGGCCGGCAATCTGCTTGGCAGCATCAAAGGGCGCGTGGTAAATCCAGACCGCGTCCGGATTGGCGCTGCCGTCCACCGCCAGACTGAAGTAGTTGGCCGTGCCTTTCCAGCCGCACTTGGTTTGCGTGCTGCTGGGCTGCAGGTATTCCTGGCGCACTGCCGACATCGGGAAATACACATTGTTTTCGACGATATGGACTTCATCGTCGCGCGCTTCGGCGATCACGGCGCCGTTCCAGGTGGCAGTTGGCATCTCAGGCTCCGGTTTGTGCGGCAATCTGACGCAACGCCTGCTCGAACACTTCAGGCGGCTGTCCGCCCGAAATCAGGTGGCGCTGGTTGATGATAATGGCAGGCACGGCAGAAATGCCCTGGCGCTGGAAGAATTCTTCCTCTTCGCGCACTTCGTCGGCGTAAGCGCCGCTCGCCAGTACTTCGGATGCCTCGGCCGTATCCAGGCCGACTTCGCCTGCCACGCGCACCAGCACTTCATGCGAACCTGGACTCTCGCCCTTGGTGAAATAAGCTTCAAACAAGGCCATTTTCAGCTCGCGCTGGCGGCCCTGCAGATCGGCCCAGTGTAAAAGGCGGTGGGCGTCGAAGGTGTTGTAAATCCGGCTACGTTTCCCCATGTCGAACTGAAAGCCCAGCTCGGCGCCGCGGGCACGAATCATTTCGCGTGTTTGCGCGCCCTGCGCTTCGCTGGCGCCGTACTTGCGCGCCAGGTGTTCGCCGATGTCCTCGCCTTCGGGCACCATCTGCGGGTTCAGTTCAAAGGGATGGAAATGCAGGTCGGCGCTGACGGCGTCAGCCGCGTTGGCCAGCGCCTGCTCCAGCGACTTCAGGCCAATCACGCACCATGGACAGGAAATATCGGAGACGAAATCAATACGCAGCTGGTTCACGGCTAGGCCCTCGGGAAATTAAGTTGCCTATTTTAGGCCTTGCCGCAAAAGCGTGCCGCGGACTACTTCTTTTTGCCGTTTGGCTTGGCGCCGGGTGCTGCGGCCTTGCTGCCGATGCGGCTTTCCTTGCCGGCCATCAGATTGGCGATATTGCCGCGGTGACGCAGGACCAGCAATACGCTCATGGCAACAACCGCCAGCAATTGTTCCAGCCGGTCGGTACCGAACAGCAGACCATAATAGAACGGCGCGAAGATCGCCGAAATCAGGGCGGCCAGCGAGGAATAGCGGAACGCGTAGGCAATCACCAGCCAGGTCACCAGGGTGGCCACGCCGATCCAGACGTTCAAGCCCAGCAGTACGCCCAGCGCGGTCGCCACGCCCTTGCCGCCAATAAAGCGGAAGAACACCGGATACAGGTGGCCCAGGAAGACCGCAATGGCCACCAGCGCGATGCCCAGGTCGCCCACGCCGTACTGTGCGCCCAGCAACTGTGCCAGCCAGACTGCGAACCAGCCCTTGGCGCCGTCGCCGATCAGGGTGGCAATGGCCGCCTTTTTGTTACCGCTACGCAGCACATTGGTCGCGCCCGGGTTCTTGGAACCGTAGGTGCGCGGGTCCGACAGGCCGAAGGCATGGCTCATCACCACGGCAAATGAAATCGAGCCGATCAGGTAGGCAACGAGGGTGAAAATAGCTGTATTCATGGGTCTCTCTATTGTTATGCCCGCATGTGCGGGTGCCGGGCGAGAATATACACCATCGCCGGGAGCGTCAGCTTACCTGAGCCCCTCCCTCAGCGGCAAGCAATATGGCAGCCTCAGAGCGTGGTTACCCGTGGCGCATCGAGGTAACGCGCTACCTCCGCCAAAAAATTGTCCAGCGTCGGTGCCGGGCCTGGGCCAAGCACGGTGTTCTGCCAGTCGGCGTCTACCGAGCGCATGACGGTCCCGCCGCCCATCGAGGTCTGGCCCAGGACGAAATAATCGACCTTGCCACTGGCTTCGTCTTTGACCACAGCGGAAAAATATGGCGCCAGGACCCAGGTGCCCACCGAATTGCGCACTTCGACAAACGACAGGCCAGACAAATCCACCGGCACTGGGTCGGGATAGGCGAGCACCAGACAGCTGCGATTCCCGATCTGGGTGACCGGTTGCCAGCGGTACTGCGCTGCTGCGGCGGCATCGGGACGAATTTTGAGCGCCTTGCAGGCCAGCTGGTAGAACCATGCGTTGGCCGCATCGGGCGAGCTACGCACCTTCTCCGTCAGCGCAGCTAGCTCATTGTGTGCGTACCTGGGGAACACCTCGTACGCGACGTTATACGACAGCTGCTCCAGCGACGGGCGCGCCTCGCGCTTGAGAAAACTAAACAGTCCCATCGATTTTCCGTTCCAGGTGGCGTGGTTGATCCCGCCATTCTAGCGCGGACGCTACCAGTTCGGCGTGGGCGCAGGCACCCCTTGTGGCGGGCCGTCACCGCGTTGGACCATCCAGCCACCGTCGAGCAGCCAGTCATGCAGCCGGTCTGGCCAGCGCTGCACCGACACCCGCTCCGAGCGCGCTCCCATATTGAAGGCATGATCGGTGTCGGCATACAGGTGCAACTCGGCCGACACCCCTGCCCCCACCAGTTGCTGGTACAGACCAATGGCCGGCGGTGCGCAGCACTTGTCCACGGCGCCCGCCACAATGAATGCTGGCGGCGCACCCTCAATTGCCCTGGCCGGCGAGCCTAGCGGCCCTGGGTACACCAGCACCTGGAAATCGGGACGCGCACTGGTGCGTTCGACGAGGTCTGCGCCCGATGCTGGTGGCGCTGGATTGTCGGCCACCAGGGCAACCAGTTCACCGCCGGCGGAAAAGCCCATCACGCCCAGCCGCTTCGGATCGATACCATATTGCGTGGCGTTAGCGCGTACCAGCCTGACCGCGCGCCGCAGATCGGCAGCGCCATGGCCTTCGATCGTGTAGCCGGCGTCGCCGTCGCGCGCCAGCCGGTACTTGAGCACAAAGGCCGTTACGCCAAAGCGGTTCAGTGCCTTTGCAGCAGCCACGCCCTCGTTGACCATCACCAGTATGCGGTGCCCGCCTCCTGGGACGACAATCACGGCGGCGCCATTGGCATGCCGTGGATCGGCCTTGAACACCGTCAGCGACGGGTCATGCACATTGCTGACGTAAGTGTCGCGCACCGTTTCCGGCTCGTTGCGACGGCTCTCGGAACCTGGCGCACCAGCTGGCCACAGCTTGACGGTCGTTTGCGCCGCGCATGGCAGTGCCAGCGCCGCGGCAAGCAGCAACACCGCCTTCATGGCTGCACCGCGTACAGAGAGCGGTGGGTCAGGATAAACAGCCTGCGCCCACCCTCGCCACCAAACACCAGCTGCAGCGGGCGTTCGGGTACGTCAATGCGCCCGGCCTCCTTGCCGTCAGCGTCATACACGAAGACCTGGCCGTTGGCGACATAGGTCTTGCCGTCGCTCCCAACGACGGCGCTTTCGCCGCCACGCCTGGCCAGCAGTTTGAGGCCGGTAATCGCGCCGCCCTCCCCCACCACACCACTGAAGGTGCGGTTTTCCGACCCATTGGTAAACACCACACGTTCGCCGACCTTGCCCGTCACAAAACCATTGGCCTGCACCGAATCGGTCCAGCGCCAGCCCAGATGGTCCTTGGGTCCCTGACGCCAGATGCGGAAGGCCGGCATGACGAGACTGCCGTCCGGGGACACGTATTCATGCGTTTTGGCGGTCCCGACCTCGCGCGCGAACAGCTCGGCCAGCGTATTGAATTCGTAGGTATCCGGGTTGAGCTGATCGCGGAACTCCCCATTGACCCACCAGTTCACGGGCAGCACGGTGCGCGCACCTGCACGCGCCTGCACCGGCGTCGGAGCGATCATGGTCAACTGGTCCGACGGCGCATCCGGGCGGAAGGAGTAGACGCTGGTCTCGGGTCCGAACGACGATTGCACGAACAAGGCACCGCTGGCGTCAATGGCCAGGTTGACGGGATCGAGCGGTGCATCGCGCACCACCTCCAGACCGCGCGGTCTGGTCCAGCTGTAAATGCGGTTGAATTTGCGCTCCACAAAATACAGCTTGCCTTTGGCGTCGGCTACTGCGCCGCCAAGCGAGAAGAAGCCGTCGGCGAGCTTTTCCACCTTGTGCGCGCTAGGCCTTCCAATCACCGGCTTTTCGCCGATATCGAGCACCGCGAACTCACGCTCGCGCACAAAGGCCCTGGCGCTGACATCTTCAATCGCGTTCTCGAACGGGAATTTGCTGGCGCGCAGATACGTGCCACATCCTTTGTCGTCGCAACCGGCGAATCCGCTCTCGCCGTTCACATGCACATTACGGAAGCGAATGTTATGCGAGTTGTGCAGCTTGACGGCCGTCACCGCAGGCTTGATCGATCGGGTGACGCGGTAGCCATGGTAGTTCGCAAACAGGATATTGCGCGAATTGCGTATCTCGAGCGATACCGCATCCATCCCGTCACGCACTTCCTGCTCGGTTTGTGGTGCAAAAAAATCCCAGTTCTCGACCTTGTCCAGGACGATCTCGGCCCGAATGTGGTGCTCGGCCGATAGTTCGTAAACTTTGCCCGGCGTGCTGGTGTCGCTCACATAGAACCCAGCCTGGGCGAAGGTACTGGGCGACCACATGCCGACAAACGTCCCGCCACCGCCGTCGGTCACCCATACGCTCGGGTACTGGCGGTCCCAATGACTGGTTTGATCAAAGTCCGCCGTTTTCTGGTAGGGGTCCTTGCGGCTGCCGTCATACAGCACCGTGCCGTGGCCGCCCTGAATGCGCACGTCGTCCACCAGCGAAGCTGCGCCCGCCTTCCACAACAGGGCCACGGCGCGCGGATTGACTTCGCCGCTGGCCAGGCCGATGCCGGTCACGATCGCGTCCCCGCCCTTGGCGCTTGCCAGCATCGCCCGGGGCGTGCCGACACCGGCATAGGCCGGCGCGCCGTTTGGCAGAACCAGCTGGGTCAGGCCGGGATGCAGGCCAACGAGAACGGTATCTGGTTTCATCCGCAAGGTATCGCTGATCATGTAAAAGCCCAGCGGCAGATACACGACCCGCTGGCTGTCGATTGCCTTTTGCAGCGCCGCCGTGTCGTCCGTCTGGCCATCGCCCCTGGCGCCGTACTTGCGGGCATTGGCCCATTCTGCCGTTGGCGGCAAAGCGCGCATCACGTTTGGCAAAGCTGCGGGCAACTGCTTGAGCGGCGCGGCCTGCATGCTGGTGCCAAATTTGCCCACACTGGCGAGACCAGGCAGCATCAAGCCGTAGTTGAATTCCTTCACCTTGTAGTTTGGCCCCGCACCTGGCACTTGCCTGCCGCTGTCGCGAAAGCGCGCGAAGGTCGGCACATTGGCTGCCAACGCATTCTGAAAGCCGACCTGGGTGTACACGTTGTCTTCATTGCTGATGATCAGAGCAGCCTTCGAGACGTTCTCGAACCGCACATCCGATCCCCACAGCCAATCGCCATATCCCCGGTCGATCTCGATGCCAACCGGTGTATTGCGGATCGTTGTATTGGCCAGTGTCAGGCCGGCTTCGTGCTCTCGGATGGCCGCGTCGCGCTGACCGTCAAAGGTGGCGTCCATCAGCGTGTACTGCCATGCGGGCGACGTTTTCTCCGACACGATGCCATAGCGCCCCCCAAAGAACTTCAGATCGTAGCCCACATTGCCGACGTTGTAGATGCCGGCAAACGCGGACCCGAGCCGAAAATCAATGTGCGACAGATTGGAATGCTGAGCCGTGCGCTGGCGTACCGCAGCCGCGCCCGGATTGCCTTCGCCGATCTCGAAATCCACGTTCGACAGGGCCGAATAGAAGGTCGACGAATTCGCATCGCGCACGTTCTCGCTGTACGGCACTGCGCTGGCCACCGGCACCGGCACTTTGCCCGTGTTGTACTGATCGCCGCCCATGAACACGACCATCGTGCCCACGCCCTTCTGGAAGCCGGGGGTATCTTTTGCCAGCACAAACACGGGACGGGTGGATCCAACACCATACAGGCGCACGGCCAGCGGAATCAGAATCGAACGGGTGATCCGGTAGCGTCCCGATGGCAGGAACACCACGCCACCAGTGCCCTTGTTTGCGGCCTGGTCGAGCGCTGCCTGAATGGCGGCGGTATCGTCGCTCTGGCCGTCGCCAGTGGCGCTGACCTTGATCGCGCGCGGGTCGTCCGGCATGTTCTGGATTGCGGAAACGGATGCACTGGCTGAACCAATCGGCCCAAGCAGCGCCAGCGCCAGCAGCAGCGGCTGAAATGTCTTTGTCATGTTTGTCCTTGAAGAGCTATACGCACAGCGAAAGAAGCATTACAAACAACAGGCCGAATAATCCGACCAGCGTTTCCATCAGTGTCCAGGAACGGAAGGTGTCCTTGATCGACAGGCCCATGTACTCCTTGAACATCCAGAAGCCGGAGTCGTTCACGTGACTGCACATCAGACTGCCCGCGCCGACGGCGAGCACCATCAGACTTGCATCGGTTCCGGTACTGACGACAACCGGTGCCACAATGCCGGCGGCAGTCAGGCCCGCGACCGTGGCTGAACCAAGGCAGACCCGTAGAATCAGCGCGATCAGCCAGCCCAGCACCAGGGGATGGACCGGCAGCGTACTTAGAGCAGCGCCCAATTGCGCACTCACACCGGTCTCCACCAGCACCTGTTTGAGTGCGCCCGCGCCAGCGATGACCAGCAGGATCGGCGCCACATCGCGCAAGGCCTCGCCGGAACCGGTCATGATGACCGACAGGCGCCGTCCGCGCATCAGCCCCAAGGTGACGGCGGCGCTGGCGAATGCGAGCAGCATGATGATCAAGGGATTCGCAAAGAACCCGACCAGGGAATTGACTTGAGCGCTTGCGCTGGGATACAGGATCAGCACCGTGAAGCCGCCCAGCAGCCAGACCGGCAGCAGCGCGCTGGCAAAGCTGTTGAAGGTCCCTGGCAGCTCAGCCTCGGGTTTGGGATCGGCTTTGAACAGAGCCGAGGTTTGACCCTTGATGTTCTTGAGCGTCATCGCAAACAGCGGCCCTGCAATCAGCAAGGTAGGAATGCCCACCACAATCCCCAGCAGGAGTGTGCGCCCGATGTCGGCGTGGAACTGTCCGGCCAACGCCGTGGGTGAAGGATGCGGCGGCAAAAAGCCGTGTGCAATCGACAGGCCGCACACCAGCGGAATTGCCAGTGCCACAGCGGGCCGGCCGCTCTGATACACCAGCGAGAATACCAGCGGTACCAGCAGCACGAAGCCGACGTTGTAGTACAGCGGAATGCCGGCCACGAAGCCGGTGATCATCAGCGCCAGCGGCACGCGCTTTTCGCCGAACAGGGCAATCAGGTAGCTGGCGATGCGCTGCGCGGCGCCGCTGTCGGCAATCAGCTTGCCAAACACGGCGCCCAGGCAAATGATCACGGTCAGCGAACCAAGCAAGTCGCCAATACCTTTCTCAATCGCCTTGGGGATGTTCGCGATTGGCATGCCAAGCAGCAGCGCGGCAACCAGTGCGGTCAGTACGAACGCGATCAGGGGCTGCACCTTGGCCCAGGCGATGATCACGGTAAGCAGGCATACGGAAAAAAAGACGGCGAGCATGGACCAGGTCACTGGCGCCACGCCGAAATACGCCGCCGAAGGGGATACGAGCGTCATTTTCACCTCAAGCGCCTTCCGCTTGCGCAGGCGTGGACATCGCACTGACATGTCGTGTCAGCGAGCGCACGCGCCATCACGGCGCATGTGTGCGATGGCTCCCCGCCTGCGCGAGGACGACAGTGGTTTAGAACTGGTAGCGCAGGCCGGCCCGGTAGGTGCGTCCCAACACGTCATACAGCGCCGGGTTGAGCGCATAGCTCGGGTTTTCCTGTGGCGCCGCCACCGGGTCGCGATTGGCCACGTTGTCGATCTTGGCGTACAAGGTCACCGCCTTCGACATCTTGTACGACACGCCAAAGTCGACATAGAACGCACCCTTCATCTGATTGTTGAAGATGGTGCGGTTGTTCGCCGTCGATACCGGGCAGTTGGTCTGGCATTCGATGAACTCATTGCTGTACACGCCATCGCTGATCCAGCGTTCTGCCAGGTTCACACTCAGCTTGTCCCAGTCCCACGATTGCGAGGCCAGTACTTTCCAGTCAGGGGTGTTACCCAGATTGACGCCTGCGCCTTCGGTTGGAATCGTGTTCGGGATGCCCGATTTGGTCTGGAAGCTTTCCATGTGCGTGGCCAGCGCCCGGAACGTCAGGCGCCCGGGAATGCCCAGCGGGTTGGGCTGGGTGCGGTACGCCAGTTCCAGGTCGTAGCCTTTGCTGCGCAGCGAAGCCAGGTTAAACGCCTGGGCCGTGACAAAATTGCTGCCCGCGGGACCAGTGAGCTGCTGGGTCGCGCAGATTTCCTGGTTGCCGGCCACGCACAGATCCACCAGGGTCTGGTTCGGCAGGCTGGAAATCACATCCTCGACCTTGACATCAAAATAATCGAGCGATGCAGAAAAACCGGGCGCCCACGACGGCTGGTTCAGCACCAGACCAATTACCGTGTTGCGCGCGATTTCAGGCCGCAGGTTGGTGTTACCCACTGTGCGTTGCTGAATCTGCACCGACTGGCCGCCAAAATTGACAGCTGCGTTGATGACCACTGGCGCCGCATACAGCTCCGACAAATTCGGCGCCCGCACATCCTGCGACGTCACAGCGCGCACGCGCCAGCCATCGAAGCCGGTATTCCAGGTCGCGCCCACTTTCCAGCTATCGACGCCGCCGGAGGTACTGTAGTGGGTTTTGCGCCCAGCCAGATTGAGGTTCATTTCGCCAAACGTCGCCGACTTGAGAACCGGGATATTTGCTTCCAGATAGGCTTCACGCACATTGTAGGCACCGCGGCCGTTATGGTAATTCCCCGCGTACCAGTGATTGCCCTCGGGCTGGCTCAGGATCGGATCGGCCGGGTACTCGGGCGTGTTGGGGCTGTCCGCGAAAACGCCGTTGCCGTACGGGTCACCGGTAACGAAGTACTGTTCGCGGCGCCACTCGGCACCTGCGGCGATGGCAACCGGCCCGGCCCAGGATTCGAACGGTTCACCGGTCAGGTTGAAGCTGGCCACGTCCTGCTTCTGTTTTGAATACTGGCGTGGACCGTTGGACGGCGCAATGTAGGCCCAGGCGGCAGGGTCGATCGGCACGTTGCCAAACACGTTGATCGGCTTGCAGCCGCTGGCGACGGCGGCCGGGTTGGCACACTGGATCGAGCCATCCTGCGCGCGCACGGCCTGAATGGCCGCGTCGTAGCGCCGGTTCAGCGTCATGTTGTCGACGTTGATCTCGATTTCGTTTTCGCCGTGCTGCAAGTAGCCGTTGTAGCCCCATTCCTTGCCGGCCAAATTGAACATCCCTTCAGCGCCGGCGACCACCCGCTTCATGGTGCGCTTTGGATTGACGTCGATGAATTGCGGGAAGTTGGCGTTGGTGGTCCCGTACCGGAAGGTGGTGATGCCGGCCTGCGTGCACTGGTCGCGCACTGACTGCGGCAGGTAAGGGTTATCGCAGCGCATGGTCAGATTGCCTTGCTTGGCCGCGCCCGGATTAGGCGAGAAATTCGCATCCACCTCGCTCCAGCTGGCGGTTGCGTAGATCTCGTTCCTGTCGTCCAGCTGGAAGCCTGCACGGCCGTACAGCACCTTGCGCGTCAGGTCCATGCCCAGGCTGGTGCCGGCGCCCACGTTGCCACTCAGGTCACCGCCCTGGCAGAATGAGCCAACGCAGTTGGTCCCGTACTGGAACTGGCTGGGCGCGCCGTTTTCGCCAAAGGTGGTACCGCGCAGCGGACCTTCGGTAATCAGGCCGTACTTGGCGTACTGAATCTGCTGCGCATTGTCGATTGCTTGCAGCTGCGGTTTGCCGTCGGTGGTCGCGCCAAAGCCACGGTTGGTGAAGACGGTGCTCTTGTACCAGTCACGCCCGTTGGCAGCGTTGCCACCAAAGCCAGGATTGGGCACGCCCTTCTCGCGGCCGTACTCCGCGCTGCCCACCAGGTGCAGGCGGTCGCCCATGAAGGCATTGCCGAATGCGGTCTGCACGGTGCCGTGCTTGTCATCGCTGTAGGTGGTCTGGCCGCCTTCCAGGTTGGCCTTGAAGCCTTTGAATTTTTTATCCGTGATGAAGTTGACGACACCACCCACGGCGTCGGACCCATACGATGCGGATGCGCCGCCGGTGACCACGTCGACGCGCTTGATCAATAGCTGCGGAAACTGGCTGACGTCGGTCACGCCGCTCACGTTGGCACCCACCACGCGCTGCCCGTCGAGCAGGGTCAGGGTGCGGATCGGACTCAGGCCGCGCAGGGACAATGAAGACAAACCCTGGGTGCCGCTGCTGGTGCTGAAGGCGCCGGTGGTGCGGCCCGTGCTGCCCTGCAGCGCAGGCAGTTCGATCAATGTATTGAATACGTTCGGCTTGGCGTTCTTTTCAAGGTCGGCCGCAGACAGGGTGGTGGTTGGCGTGGGCTGCGAGAAGCCGCGCGAGGCGATGCGCGAGCCCGATACCGTGATCACTTCGATTTTCTCGGCGCTCTGGGCGGCGGCCGGTGTGGCAGCCGGCGCGGCGGCATCGGGGGCGGCTTGCTGGGCAAAGCCCGGCGAAGCCAGCGACCAGCATGCGCTGGCCACGGCAAGGTGCATCACAGTCCTGCGGCTTGGTACGTTCATGTGTTGTCTCCAATTTTTATCATTTATAGTCGCGCGGCTTGTACTGACGGGCCGCGTGCTGTGCTACCTGTGCCGGCTCCGTCTCGCCCGGCGATTGCCAAAAACCTGCTGGCGAAAGCGCGCTGTCTACGCAGTGCTGCCTTCGCTGGCCAGAATGTCGTGTACCAGTTGCTCCGGGGCGTGGCGGATATCGATTGCGATACCGGCTTCGTCGGCGCCCAATGGCTCCAGCGTGGCCAGCTGGCTGTCGAGCAGCAGCGGCGGCATGTAGTGGTCGCGCCGCGCTGCCAGGCGCGCTGCAATCAATTCACGCGGGCCGTGCAAATGCGCAAAGCGCAACGCTGGATCGCCAGCGCGCAGCAAGTCGCGGTAGCGCCGTTTCAGTGCTGAACAGGACACCACCAGGCCGGTGCCGCTTTCGCACGCATTGCGGATCTGCTGCTGCAAGGTGCGCAGCCAGTCGGCGCGGTCCTCATCATCCAGGGGCTGGCCGGCCATCATCTTGGCCACATTGGCGGGCGGATGAAATTCGTCACCCTCCACATAGGCACTGCCAAGTGCCGCAGCGAGCGCGCGCCCGACTGTGCTCTTGCCGCAGCCGCTGACACCCATCACCACCCAGCGAATACCACGCCCCTGCTTGTCGCTTGCTTGTTCCATCCAGCCTTCCGAGATCTGGTTAGCGCTAACATTTCAGCGCGTGAAAAAAACCACTATCGTCCTCGCGGAGGCGGGGACCCATGGCGCAGAAAATCAGTCGAAACGCCAGCGCGCCATGGGTCCCCGCCTTCGCGAGGACGATGTGCGGGCGTTACGGCCCAAGGTTAGCGCTAACATTTTTTATTCTACTCGGGTTTTCGGGGATGTAAACGAATATCGATGGTGCCCCGCACCATCACGATCCACCACGTTCAAAAAAAATCGGATTTCGCCTTCGCCAACCCCGCCGCCCATGGGAGAATCACGGCTACTTCACCTCGATCCAACATTCATGACCAGAACTGTCAGCAAGAGCCGCTCCAGCGGCCGCACTACCCTGGCCGTCGTCGCCCAACGTGCCGGCGTCTCGACCATGACCGCTTCGCGCGCGCTCAATCAACCGGAGCGCGTCTCTGACGAGGTGCGGGTGCGGGTCGAACAGGCAGTGGCCGCGCTTGGCTACGTGCCGAACCGCGCCGCGCGGGCGCTCGCTTCCAGCCAGTCGAACGTGATCGTGGTGCTGGTGCCGTCGCTGTCAAACTTCGTGTTCAACGCCGTCATCGACGGCATCCAGGAGGTCGTCGATGCAGCCAACTACCAGCTCCTGATCGGGAACACGCGCTACTCCGATGCCGAAGAAGAGAAGCTGCTCAGCACTTACCTGCAGTCCAATCCCATGGGCATCCTGCTGTCCGGTCTGACCCACAGCCCGCGCGTCGAGCAGTTGCTGGCCACGTCCGGCGTACCGGTAGTGTCGATGATGGATCTGTCCACCGACCCCACCCAAATGTCGGTCGGGTTCTCGCAGCACGAAGCTGGGCGCACCATGACGCGCTACCTCATTGAAAAAGGCCACAAGCGCATCGGCTTCATCGGCGCCCAGCTCGACGAGCGTACCTTGAGCCGTGCGGCAGGCTACCGCCAGGCCATG
Source organism: Massilia sp. CF038 (assembly GCF_900129765.1). Classification (GTDB taxonomy): domain Bacteria; phylum Pseudomonadota; class Gammaproteobacteria; order Burkholderiales; family Burkholderiaceae_D; genus Telluria_A. The sequence goes on along the minus strand of NZ_FQWU01000001.1, from coordinate 213,741 downwards.
CAGGAAGCCGGCCTGGCCGACGAAAGGCTCGAAGTGATGGTGCCTGATGCCTCCAGCATTGCGCTTGGTGCGGAACTGCTGGGCCGCATGCTGGCCCAGGCGCCCGATTGCGAAGCCATTTTCTGCTGCAACGACGACCTGGCCCATGGCGCCATCTATCAATGCCAGCGGCGCGGCATTGCCGTACCCGAACAGCTGGCCGTGTGCGGCTTTAACGATTTGCCCGCGTCAGCCTGGATGAAGCCATCGGTCACCACCATCAGCACGCCGCGCTATCGCATTGGCTACGAGGCGGCGACCTTGCTGCGCAACGCCATTGCGGGCCGCGCACCTGCCGTCGGGCAGGTCGATCTTGGCTACACCCTGATGCCGCGCGAAAGCGCCTAGGCCCGTCCGCTTCAACGCCCGCCAGCGGCAAACTCGCGCGCTGGCAGGCGCACCTTGACCGTGCCAACAGGCGCATCGGCAGCAGTGGCCAGTGTCACCACGTATTCGCCAGCGGCGATTTTCCATTTGTTCGATTTGGCGTCAAACAGCGCCAGCGTGCGCGGGTCGATGGTCACGCTGCTGGCGCGGCGCTCGCCCGCCTTGAGTGCCAGCTTGTCCCAGCCGCCCAGGCGCTTTGGCGCCTCCCACGCGCCGCCCGGCTTGGCTACATACACTTGCGGGACCGCCTTGCCATCCCGCTTGCCGCTATTTTGCGTGGTGAAGGTCACCACCAGCGAGCCATCTTTCGCGACCGCCTGCAGGCCGGTGTAGGCAAAGCTGGTGTACGACAAGCCGTGACCGAAAGCGAACAAGGGCGTCTGCTTGCGCTTGTCGAACCATTTGTATCCGACTGCCGCGCCTTCCACGTCGTAGTCAACCAGAAAGCGTGTGTCACGCGGTGCATCGCTGCCATTCACCTTGGGATGCGGCAGCTGCGATTCTGAGGCGGGGAAAGTCATTGGCAGGCGTCCGCTGGCGTCGACCTCACCAGTGAGCACGCGCGCAATGGCCTCGCCGCCCAGTGTACCGGGATACCATGCCTCCACCACCGCGCCGGCACTGGCAAGCCAGGGCATCGTCACCGGCGAACCGGTCTGCAGCACCACCACCGTGCGCGGATTGGCCTTGGCCACGGCGGCGATCACGGCGTCCTGCCCGTTGGGCAAGGACAGGTCGGGCTGGTCCACACTCTCGGCGGTCCACTGATTGGCAAATACGATTGCCAGATCGCTGTCCGCAGCCAGCTTGGCTGCCGCAGCAGCGTCCTTGCCGTCGTGGTAGACGAATTTAGCGTTTGACCGCGCGGCCAACGATTTCATTGGCGAAGATGGGAAATACACGATCGGACCCGGAAACTCCGTTGGCCCTTCGTTTGGTACTGCCAGGCCGCCCACGGGATAGACCTGCGCCGAGCCGCCTCCCGAGAGCACGCCGGCGTCAGCGTGACCGCCAATGATGGCAATGCGCTTGTCGCTGCCCGACAGTGGTAACAGGCCCTTGTCGTTCTTGAGAAGCACAATCGATTCCTCGGCATCGGCCTGGGAGATTTTGGCATGCGCGGCGAAGTCGATTTTTTCTGGCTCGATCTGTACCGGATGCTCCATCAAGCCATGTTTGGCCATCGTGCGCACGATCCGGTGCACCATATCGTTCAGGCGCGCTTCGGGTACGTGACCGTTCTCCACCGCTTCCTGCAGCGCGTCTTTGAAGTAGGGGGACTTGTCGAACGGCCAGCCGGATTGCTGGTCCAGACCGCGCAGTGCGGCGGGGATGGTGGAATGGGTCGCACCCCAGTCGGACATCACGTAACCCTTGAATCCCCAGTCCCGCTTGAGTACTTTGTTGAGCAGCCAGTCGCTCTCGCAGGCGTAGTCGCCGCGCACGCGGTTGTACGAACACATCACCGAGCCGGGATCACCCCGCTCCAGCGCGATCTGGAAGGCCAGCAGGTCTGACATGCGCGCCGCAGCTTCGCCAATCTTGGTGTCATGATGATTGCGGCCCGTTTCCTGGTCGTTGAAGGCGAAGTGCTTGAGCGTGGAGATCACATGGTTCGACTGAATGCCCCGAATCTGCTCGCCGACCATGATCCCGGCCAGCAGTGGATCCTCGCCGCCGTATTCAAAATTGCGGCCGTTACGCGGCTCGCGCACAAGGTTGACGCCACCGGCCAGCAGCACATTGTGGCCCGACAGCCTGGCCTCCTTGCCGATCATGGCGCCGCCGGCGTATGCCAGGGCGGGGTTCCAGGTGGCAGCAGTGGCAATGCCTGCCGGGAGAGCGGTACGCTCGCGCACCTTCTCGCCGCGCTGGCTGGCCACGCCGATGCCAGCGTCGGTCAGCTGCTGATGCGGAATGCCCAGACGCTCGACGCCGTAAATGAAGCCGGCCGCCTGCGGCACCCCTTCCTTCGGCCGCGCGACGCCCTTGAAGTCAGTGGAAAAATAGGCAAACACGGTCTGGATTTTTTCCGCCATCGTCATTTGGGCAACGGCTTGCGACGCGCGCTCATCGGGGGTCGCTGCCTGGGCGGTTTGCAGGAACAGCGCGGCCGATACAGCCAGGGCGACCGATTTCGGTTTGGTTTTCATAGTGGCAGAAGGACCTCGAGTTGAATGTGATCGCCGGCGGCGAAGGTGTCGATACGCGCTTGTGCGAGCTGCTGCCCGTCGCGCCAGACCTGTATTGCGCCCACTTCGGCGCGCTTGATATTGAGCGTGAAATGGGCACCACGGAAGCTGCGTTCGACTTGCATGCTGTTCCAGGCTGCCGGCATGTTCGGTTGCACCAGCAACCCGTTGCGGTCTCCCTTCAAGCCGCACAGCCCTTCCACCAGGCAGCGATAAGCCCATGACACGGTACCGGTGTTGAACAGCTGGCTCGATCGCCCTGCCGTGCGAGGATATTCGCGATGCGCCCCGCGATAGTAGTTGGGGATGAACACAGGCATCTGGCCGCGCTGCAGGTAATCCGCTTCATCCGGGCCAGGGATCATCTGGCGCAGCAGCTGGTAGGCGCGTTCGGTTTCACCGACTGTGTACAGACTATAGATGTAGAAAATGGCAGCATGGTTGTAGACGGCACCGTTCTCCGCTGAACCAGGATGCTTTTGCGTGACGCGGCCAACGTCGTCGCGCATTTTGCTGTACGGCGGCGCGAACATGCTCACACCGTAGGGCGAATGCAGCTGCTGCTCCACTTCGTTCAGCATGCAGCGGCGCTGTTCGCCGCTGGCGGCACCTGACAGCATCGCCCATGCCTGTGGATTGAGGAAGATGCGGCCTTCCACATCTTGCTTGACGCCGAACTTGACGTTGTCGTCCGTGATGCCGCGCGCATACCAGCGCCCGTCCCACAAGTGTTCGTTGGCAGCGGCATTCATGCTGGCCGCGCCAGCGCGGAAGTGCGTTGCCTGTTCCTGCGCTCCGCTCTGTTCGCACATGCCGGCCCACAGATTCAGCGCGTAGGCCGCAGCCACAGTCAGCCAGCCAGACACGCCCCTGCCCTTGTAACCCACCATATTCATTGGGTCGCACCAGTCGCCTTGCGCAATGAAGGACAAGCCGCGCGCATCGCGTTCCTTGAGCAGCCAGTCCATCGCGCGGCCCATTCGGGTCGCCACCGTTTCTCTGCGGCCGCTGACGTCGGTCACCACTTCGTCAAGCAGCGTCCAGTCGGCGGTTTCGTCGAGATACGCTTCCAGCGCGATCGGCAGCCAGACGCAGTGGTCGGTATGTGGCACCTGGTTGATGTACTTGAGCTCCGCACCGTCGACCAGCAAAATCCCGTCCGGCATAGCCCCGGTGTTCTCCTGCTGTCCAAGCGCGTGAAGGAAGGCGGCGCGCATCACCGACGGCTTCACGAAGCTCATGCCCATGTTGTCCTGCAGGTAGTTGCGGGTCTGGGGATCGGTGGTCAGACGATTGACGTCGCCGTGATAGAACACCTGGCGTGGCAGCCAGTGATTGACGAAGTTGTCGAGTTCCTTGTCGGGCGTGTGAATGCGCAGGCAACCGCTGCCTCCGGCGATGTATTGTGCGTATTCGGTTGCGGTCCGCGCAAACGACTCGGCCGACAGGTAACGCGTGCGCATGCGCGCAATTTCAGCGTCGTCGAACGCGGGGCCGAACAGGAAGCGTTTTTGAACGACCTGCGACGGTGCGAGCGGCAGCTTGTACTGCACTACGGCTGCCGGGGTCTCGTAACGGGCATCGCCGCCTGCCAGCGAGTCGTGCTGCAAGCCGGCGGGATTGTGCAGACCGCCCTCGCCTTCAAACGCTGCCTGATTGACTTCCCACGAATCAGGCGCGTCTTCGCACAAAAAGTAAGTCTTGTCCTTGAAGTCCTTCTGCTTGAAGTGGTCTTCCACCTTCTGATAGGGGGTAACGCAGCTTGCGACAATGCCGCCCAGGTCGGGACGGTATTCGCCCGACTGGTTCATCCATGACATGTACCCGATCGGGAAATACGGCGTGACGCTGATGTGGCGCGGGCGGCCGCTCAGATTTGTCACGGTCAGGGTCCACAGCTCCACCACGTCGTCGGTCGGCAGGCCAAGGCGCAGTTCCACCCGCAAGCCCAGATGCTCGACACGCCACAGCAGGTCCGATTTCCCGACCGAGAAAGTAAAGCTGTCCGGCTGCTGGCGCACCGGTTCGTGCGGTGCCGAGAACAGCTGGCCGCTCTCGTCATCGCGAATGTAGACAAAGCGGCCCGGATGGTGCGCGTAGTAGGCCTGCTCCGGCTGCATGAAGGACTTGGCCTGCAAATTGGGCGCATGCGCGTATTTGGCCGGCTCCGGCTGCATGAACTGGGCCACCGCGTAACCACGGGAGGTGGCCTGGATCATCATCTTGCGATTCCACAGAAAGCCTGCGGCATTGGGCATGGCGGTCGGACTGGCAAGCTCGAAGCGCTCGCCGCCATCAGTTGGGCGTAACATGAAACTGTCTCCGTAATTTTTATATTGATTGTGCTGCTTTGCGCTCCAGAAGCTCGGCCTGGACCATCGCGAGTTTTTTACCATCGAGCTGGTAGAAGAACATGCACAGTACCGCCAGCAAGGCAAACAAGGCTGGAATGAAGGACATCAGCCACACAATGCCTTCCTGCGAACCGGCGCTTTGCGTGGCGTTCGGCACGTAACCCAGCGCCGTGAAAATCGAACCAATCACCGCCACGGCCACTGCCGTGCCGAGCTTTTGCGAGAAGGTGGCGGCAGCAAACGTCATGCCGGTGGCGCGCCGGCCAGTGCGCCATTCATTGTAGTCGGCAGTGTCGGCGTACATGGAAAACGCCAGCGGTGATTTTGGCCCGAGCACAAAGCCCATCGCCACCTGCAGCACATACATCAGCGCCACCTGGTCACTGGGAACGAAGAAGAAGCCGCACGACAGCAGCGTGGTCAGGCTCATGAGAATGATCATCAGGCGCTTCTTGTCAACGAAGCGCGTCATGACCGGCGTGAGCGCGGCGCCGATACTGGCCGCGATCATGTACGCCGGGATGAAAGAGGCAATCAGCTCGGGGCGCCCCACCACATATTTGAAGTAGTAAGCTGCCGTGGTTCCGCGCAGGGTAATGGTGACCATGATGATCAGCGCGAGGAAGAACAGCACCACCCACGGGCCGTTGCGGGTCAGGTCGCGAATGTCCTGCATCACGTCGCTTTTCTGGCCCGGCGGTGGGGCGATGCGCTCGCGCGTGTTGAAGAAGGTGACCGCGAACAGGCAGGCTGCCGCCACGCCCCACACAATCATGGTCAGCTGCCAGCCGCGCTGCACGTCGGCCCCGCCGAGCGCGCGCACCAGCCAGGGCGTGGCCGCAGTCACCAGCGTGCTGCCGCCAAAGGCGAAGATGAAGCGCAGGCCGTTAATCGAAGTGCGCTGCTGCGGGTCGCTCGACATCACACCCGACAAGGCGTTGTAGGGAATATTGATGCAGGTGTAGCACACCATCATCAGCAGATAGGTGCAATAGGCCCAGACCAGCTTGCCGTCCCCGGACAGGTCGGGCGTGGTGTAGGTCAGCACGGCGGCACCGGCCAGCGGCAGCGCGCCCCACATCAGAAAGGGCCGGAACTTGCCCCAGCGGGTGCTGGTCCGGTCGGCCAGCGCACCGATCATGGGATCTGTGAAGGCGTTAATGATCTTGATGATGAACATCATCGACGCCGCCGCCGCGGCAGTCAAACCGAACACGTCCGTGTAGAAAATCAGCAGGAAGGTGGACACGTTGGTCCAATAGAAGTTGAACCCCATGTCGGCGATGCCGTAGCTGAGCTTTTCACGCCAGGACAGAACGATTGCGGACACGGGTAACTTTCAAAGAAGTGTTAGCGCTAACATTATCTGGCGCAGTATGGCCTTGGGGCTGAATTCTTGTCAACTTGATTTTGAAGCAACGGCAGCCGCCGCTCACTCGGCCAGCGCGCAGGTCACCGCTTTGGCACCCAGCTGGTCGACCAGTACCTGCGGCGCCATGCCCACCAGGTAACCGCGCCGTCCGCCGTTGATGTAAATCTTCTCCAGCGCCAGGATCGATTCTTCCACGTACACCGGCATGGCCTTACGCAAGCCAAACGGCGAGGTGCCGCCCACCTGATAGCCGGAATGGCGCTGCGCCACCTCGGGCTTGCATGGCTCGACCGACTTGCACCCGATGGCACGCGCCAGATTTTTGGTGGACACCTTGCAGTCGCCATGCATGAGGACGATGAGCGGGCGCGCCGCTTCATCCTGCATCACCAGCGTCTTGACCACGTCGTGTTCGGCCACGCCCAGTTCGCGCGCAGACACTTTGGTGCCGCCCTTTTCTTCGTAGGCATAGGGATGCTCGGTAAACACGACCGCCTGCTTGCGCAAGAACTGCGTTGCCGGGGTTTCGGAAATGTGCTCTTTCTTGGCCATGCGTGATACGCTAAACGTTCAATGAGGAGCTTCTTATTATGCAGCAAGAAATCCGCTTTGCCACCTTCAATGCGTTCAACCTGGCCCCCGCTGGGCAACAGCTGTACGACAATTTGCTGCCGCTGACGGCCGAGCAATACGAGGCAAAGCTGGACTGGACCGCGCGCCAGATCGACCTGCTGGACGCGGACGTGATCGGATTCCAGGAAATTTTTTCGCAGGCCGTGCTGCGCGAAGCCCTTGCCCGCACCCGCCATTACCGCGACGCCACCCATGTGGGCTTCGATCCCGACCCGGGCGCCGAACGGCTCACGCCGTCGGTGGCACTGGTGTCGCGGCTGCCGCTGAGCACGCCAGGTACGCTGCATGCGGCCTTTCCCGACGGTGTGGCCATGCCAGAAGGCAGCCGTGAAGTGGGCACTTTTTCGCGCGCCGTGATCCATGCGGCGGTGCAGGTGTCGCCCGATTGCGTGGTCGATGTGGTGGTCGTGCATCTGAAGTCCAAGCGGCCCGATTACCGCAATGGCGACAGCATCGAGGACCCGCTGCTGTTCGGCCTGGCCTGCCTGCGCTCGCTGGTGCGGCGCGGCACCGAGGCGGTCGCCCTGCGCGTGCTGCTGACCGGTATGGCGCAGCGCAACAAGCGCCCGCAGGTGGTGCTGGGCGACTTCAACGATGTGGCGGACGCCGTGTCCACCACGATTGTGATGGGCAATGGCAGCGCCATGTCCGGACGTCTGTTCGATGCCTGCCAACTGCAACAGCGGCAGGACCACCTGCGCCATGTGGGTTTCTCGATCATGCACGACGGCAGTTACACCACGATCGACCATATATTAGTGTCGGAAGAATTCAACCCTGCCCTGCCCAATGCCATCGGCGAAGTGATTGACGTGGTGTATCTGAACGACCATGTGGTGCTGGAACTGCCGGCTGCCTCGGACCACGGCCAGGTAATTGCCCGCATCCGCCTGTTTGATGAAATGCGTGGGCTTAGTGATGCCGGCGTGTAAGGTCCGGCTCTGCCTCGGCCGAGGCTGCGTAATGGCCCTGGTATTCGTCGCAGCCATGGTCGCGTAAAAAGCGCAATTGCGCTGCCGTTTCCACGCCTTCGGCGGTGACCCGCAACTTCAGGCTGCGCGCCACGGCAATGATGGCGGCAATCATGTCGGCATCGTCGGGCTGTTTGAGGATATCGTCAACGAAGGAACGGTCGATCTTGAGTTTGGACAGCGAGAAGCGGCGTAAATAGCTCAGGCTGGAGAAGCCCGTGCCGAAATCATCGATGGTGAGCCGAATGCCACGCCTGCGCAAGGCCGTGACGGTGGCCACAGCCTTGGGATTGCCGCTCATGATCACCCCCTCGGTAATTTCGAGGTCCAGCATTTCGGGCGGCAAGCCCGACTCGGACAGCGCCAGTTCGACATTGCCAAGCAGATCATCGTGAGTAAACTGCACCGCTGACAGATTGACCGCCACCGCCACCCGCAAGCCTGCATCGTGCCAGCTGCGTGCGCGCTCGCACGCCTCGCGTAGTACCCAGTTACCGATCGGGACGATCAGGCCGCACTCTTCGGCCACATCAAGGAATTGATGCGGCAGCAGCAAGCCGCGCTGCGGATGGCGCCAGCGCAGCAATGCCTCCACGCCCACAGTCAGGCCGCTGCACATGTCGATCTCGGGTTGGTAGGCCAACTCGAACTCCTGCTGATCGAGCGCATGGCGCAAGGCGTTTTCGAGCTGGACCTTTTCGGTCACCCGCGCGTTCATGTCTTCGTTGAAAAAGCTGAAGGCATTGCGCCCGCTCTGCTTGGCATGGTACATGGCCACGTCGGCATGCTTGAGCAGGGTGTCAATATCTTCGCCATCTTCCGGACAAATGCTGATGCCGATCGATACCGAAATACTGATCGTGCGCGCGTCTGCCTGCACCGGACGGGCCACGGCCTGCATGACGCTGCCAGCGACGTGCGCTGCCTGATCTGCCCCGCCAATGTCGCTGAGAATGACGACAAATTCATCGCCGCCCTGGCGGCTGACCGTGTCGACATTGCGCACGCAGCCGCTCAGGCGGCTGGCCACTTCCTTGAGCACGGTGTCACCCACGTGATGGCCAAAGCTGTCGTTGATGCCCTTGAAGCGGTCCAGGTCGACAAACATCACGGCGACTTTGGTGCCTTTGCGGCGCGCCGTGGCCAGCGCCTGCTGCAGACGGTCGAGGAACAGCACGCGGTTCGGCAGATCGGTCAGAAAATCGTGTTCGGCCAGATGGCGCGTGTGTTCTTCGATCCGCTTGCGGTCGGTCATGTCGGACAGGATCACCATATAGTTCGAGAGCGTGCCGGCACTATCGTAAATAGCGGTGAGCGCAACCCAGAGCGGCTGTTCCTGGCCGTTGCCGATCTTGCTCCAGACCTCACCCTCCCAGTGCGTGTTGTTGCCGACAAAATCCCAGATTTGCTGAAAGAAGGCCGGCTCATGCATATCGCTTTGCAACTGTGGCAACTCGCGCCCCACCACCTCGGTGGCGGCAATCCCGGTCATGTGGACAAAGGCATGATTGACCGCCAGCACCCGATGATCGAGGTCGGCAATGGCGATGGCGTCGCGGCTGTTCTCAAACACGTGCGCCGCCATTTGCAAGGTGCTTTCGGTTGTTTTGCGACTGGAAATGTCGCGCACGACCGCATACGACAGGAGCTGATGGTCAAGTGCGACCGAGGTAAGGAGGATTTCAGACCAGAATGTTGTGCCGTCGGCCAGCTTGAACTCCCACTCGTAGCGTCGATTGCCTTCAATGAAGTTTTGCGCGCTCTGGGATGCGTCTGCCATGAGCGAGGAGTCGCCCGATGGCTGATGGACGGGCGAAAAATCGATCAGCGTCTTGCCCAGAATGGCATCTTTGTCGGGCACATGAAACAGCTGCAGGGCCGCCGGGTTGGCATCGACAATGGCATTGCCTTCGATCAGTACAATAGCGTCATGCGAACGCTCGAACAGCTGGCGGAAGTTGGCGCCCGCCTCCAATAATGCTTGTTCGTCAACTTTGCGTTGGCTGATGTCCACTTCCATACAGAACACTTGCTGCACCTCACCGTCGCGCATGATGGGAAAGTGACTGGAGTAAGTCCAGAGTTCCTTGCCGTCCAGGCGGCGCACATGCCAGTCGCGCGGTGCCGGCGAACGGCGGGTATGCCAGATGCCGCCCAGGGTGTCTTCAAACTCGGTTTCCTTGTCCAGGTGTGAAACCAGGCTGGTCAGGGGGCGCCCGATGGCCTCGCGTGCCGGCACGCCGAAGATGGTTTCGCAACTGTGGTTCCAGAAACGTACCAACCCGTTGGGATCGATGCTGTGCACCGCCACCGTGGGCGTGAGTTCGAGCGCGGCGACAAAGCGGTACAGGGTGTCGAGCGCCTCGCGGCCCGGGCCCTCGGGCTCGAAGGTGTTTGTTGCAGTCTTGCTCACAGGCGTTCCTTCATAGGCGAATGCAGGCGGCCAGGCGGCGCGCCTCTGGTGTATGCATTTTTGTCCGCATGCCGGACAAGGCCCTTGTGCGGGCGCAAAGGAGATTTCGACCAAGTCCCGTTCATCCTCCGGCCGCGCGTTTTATCCGTCTTTTTTGCATTTCATCGTCCCGAAATGCCTGCCTGTCGCATTTCGCCCCCGGCCGGCCTTGTCATTTCCTATAGTGGCAACATGCGCCAGATGCTCCATCTTGCCCAGCAAGACGGCGCACAAGCGCCCCTTCCGCCCTCATACAAGAAAATCAGCGACCATGAAACTAGAGACCCTCCCCAGCGCCCCCGTCCAGCCCACCGTGTCGAAAAAACGTTGGCGTGCACCGGTCATCGGTGTGGTTGTCCTGGCGCTCGGCGCCGGTGGCTGGTATGCCATGCAGTCGCAGCAGAAAGCGCCAGCGGCGGCCGCCGCCAAGCCCGGCGAAGAGGGCAAGGTTGCTGAATATGAATTGTCAAAAGGGGATGTGGTCGGCGTCGAGGCGCGTGCCCTGAGCCAGAACCTGCCCCTGTCGGGCTCGCTGATCCCGCTGGCCCAGGCCACGGTCAAATCCAAGGTGTCGGGCGTGGTGCTGGACGCCGAACTGCGCGAAGGCACCAGCGTGGCTGCCGGCCAGGTGCTGGCGCGGCTGGACCAGGCCGATCTGGCAGCCCGCGTGGCGCAGCAGCAAGCCATGCTGGACGAAGCCAATGCGCGTCTGGCGCTGGCCACCAAGAACAGCCAGAATAGCCAGGCCCTGCTGTCGCAAAAGTATATTTCCCAGCAAGCGCATGACACCACCCAGAACGCAGTCGACCTGGCCCGTGCCAGTGTCAAGGCGGCGCAGGCCCAGCTGCAGATGGCGCGCATCGCTCTGAACGACACCGTGATTCGCGCCCCCATGGCTGGCGTGATCAGCCGCCGCCACGTGCAGGCTGGCGAAAAGCTGTCGCCCGACATGCCCGTCTTCACCATTGTCGACCTGCGCCAGATGACGCTGGAAGCCCAGGTGCCGGCGTCGGAAATTCCACGGGTAAAAATCGGCCAGGATGTGCAGTTCAAGGTGGACGGTTTTGCCGGCCGAAGTTTTGCCGGCAAGGTGGCGCGCATCAATCCCAGCGCCGAAACCGGCTCGCGCGCCATGCTGGTCTATATTAGTGTGAACAATGCCGACCGCGCTCTGTCGGGTGGCATGTTTGCCAAGGGTCAGCTGACCACCCACAAGTCGGCGGTGCGTCCGCTGGTGCCGGTCGCCGCCCTGCGCAAGGACAAGGATGCTGACGTGGTCTACAAGATCGAAGGCGGCAAAGTGGTCTTGCAGCCAGTCAAACTGGGCATGCGCAACGACGATGAGGGCCTGGTCGAAGTCACCGATGGCCTGAGCGGCGGCGCCAGCCTCCTGATCGGCAAGCTCGAAGGCGTCAAGCCGGGCACCAAGGTACGCATGGCCGGCGCTGCCGTGGCGCCCGTGGCCGAAAGCGCGAACGTCGCCAAGAAAGGCTAAGCCATGTGGATCACAAGAATCAGTATCAAGAATCCCGTCTTTGCCACCATGGTGATGGTGGCGCTGATCGTGCTTGGCCTGGCGTCCTACCGCGGGCTGGGCGTCGAAGCCATGCCCAACGTGGAAATTCCCGGTGCCTGGATTGAAGTCAATTACCCAGGCGCTTCGCCAGAGCAGGTGGAAAACGATGTGACGCGCCCGCTGGAAGACGCGGTCAACACTGTGTCGGGCATCAAGAAAATCATGGCCAGTTCGTGGGAAGGCCGGGCCGGCGTCTCGATCGAATTCGAGCTGTCGACCAATATGGACAAGGCCATGACGGACTTGCGCGACAAAGTTGCCCGCGTGCGGCCAAGTTTCCCGAAAGACGTCAAGGAACCGTTCATCATCCGCTTTGAAGGCGAGAACGCGCAGTCCATCGTCGACATCACGCTCACTTCCGACACGCGCAGCCTGCGCGAACTGTCGACCCTGACCGAGCAAGTGATCAGCAAGCGTCTGCAGGGCGTGTCCGGTGTGGGCCAGATCCGCATCAACGGCAAGACCAACCGCCAGATCCTGGTCAATATGAAGCCCGACGCGCTGACCAGCCTGTCGGTCGGCGTCGATGAAGTGCTGCGCGCGATCCAGTCCACCAATGCCAATCTGCCGGCCGGTAACATTGCATACGGTGCCAGCGAGCGCCTGGTGCGAGTCGAAGGCAAGATCAAGGATGCTCGCGACTTCAACAAGATCATCGTGGCGCGCCGCGCCAGTGGCCCGGTCTACCTGGACCAGGTGGCCGAGGTGATCGATGGCGAACAGGAAGAGCAATCGATTTCGCGCGTCAATGGCCGGCGCGCCATTTCGATCGAGATCGGCAAGATCCAGGACGCCAACGTGGTTGAAGTGGGCAACGGCATCAAGAAAGCCATCGAGAAGATGAAGGCCACGCTGCCGGCCGACGTCAAGATCAGCATCCTGAAAGATGAATCGATCCGCGTGCAGTCCCAGCTTGACAACGTCAAGCGCACCATCATGGAAGGCGCATTGCTGACCATGCTGATCGTGTTCCTGTTCCTGCACTCCTGGCGCAGCACCATCATCACCGGCCTGACCTTGCCCATTTCGGTGATGGCCAGCTTCATCGCCATGAAGTTCTTCGGCTTTACCCTGAACTTCCTGACCCTGATGGCGCTCTCACTGTGCATTGGCTTGCTGATTGATGATGCGATTGTCGTGCGCGAAAACATCGTGCGCCACCTCGCCATGGGCAAGAGCCATTTGCAGGCGGCCTACGACGGCACCAACGAAATCGGCCTGGCCGTCATGGCCACCACCTTTGCCATCGTGGCCGTGTTCATTCCGGTCGCCTTCATGAACGGCATTATCGGCCGCTTCTTCCTGCAGTTCGGTATAACCGTGGCGGTGGCGGTGCTGGTGTCCCTGTTTGTCAGCTTCACGCTCGATCCAATGCTGTCCTCGGTCTGGCGCGATCCCGTCAAGGACCGCTTCAAGTATGTGCCGTGGCTGGGCGCCCTGATGGAAAAAGTCGAACACGGTATTGAGCGCATGCACGTCTGGTACGGCAAGGTCCTGGGTCTGGCCATGCGCTGGCGCAAGTCCACCCTGACGCTGGCCCTGCTCTCCTTCGTTGGCAGCCTGGCACTGGTGCCCATGATTGGCGGCGAAATGATGCCCGAGACCGACCAGGGCTTCATCCAGATGCAATTCAAGACCGCCGTCGGCTCCAGCCTGGAGTACACCGATAGCAAGCTCAAGCAGGTAGAAGCCTCGCTCAAGGACTTCAAGGAAATCGAAGCCGTGATTGCCACTGCCGGCACCTTCGACGGCCGCAATGCAGCCCAGGTCAACCTGAAACTGACGGACCGCAAGCTGACCCATCGCCGCTCGCAGCAGCAACTGGAGATCGCCATCCGCGAACGGCTCAAGCCGATTGCCGGCATCAGCCTGTCGGTGGGCTGGAAGCCCATCTACATCGGCATTCTGGGTCAGGACGAAGCCAAGCTCGATGCCGTGGCCCGCAAGATGATGGAAAAAATGCGCGCCATCAAAGGTGTGGCAGACATTGAATACAGCCAGGAAGGGGCCAACCCGGCCACTATCGTGCGTATGAATAATGAAGTGGCCAGCGACATGGGCATCTCGGTGCAGCAAGTCGGTAGCGCGCTGCGCCCCTTCGTGGCCGGCGACCAGATCAGCCGCTGGCTGGCACCGGATGGCCAGAACTACGACGTCAATGTGCAACTGCCCAAGTCGGGTCGGCAAAAGGTGGCGGATCTGGCTGACCTGTCTGTGGCCTCCAGCAAGATGAATGCATCGGGCAACCCCATCATGGTGCCGCTGCGCCAGGTGGTTGAATTCGTGCCATCGACCAGCCCGCAAGTGCTGAAACGCCAGGCCCTGGAACGGCGCGTGGCCATCTATGCCGGCGTTGAAGGGCGCCCGACCGGCGACGTGAATGACGACGTGCAAAAAGCCATCAAGAGCATCGAGATGCCGGACGGCGTGCGCATGGCCGTCGGTGGCCAGGCCGAAGAAATGGCGGAGACGCTAAGTGCAGCCGGTACCGCGCTGGGCATTGCCGTGATCTTCATCTACCTGGTGCTGGCCTCGCAGTTTGGCAGTTTCCTGCAACCGATTGCCATCATGGTGTCCTTGCCGCTGTCGATGATCGGGGTGCTGCTGGCCCTGCTGGTAACGGGCAGCACGCTCAACATCTTCTCGGTGATCGGCATCATCATGCTGATGGGCCTGGTAACCAAGAACGCGATTCTGCTGGTGGACTTTACCAACCACAGCCAGCGCGAAGGCAAGAACCAGTTTGACGCCATCATGGAAGCGGGCCAGGTCCGGCTGCGTCCCATCATGATGACCACGCTGGCGATGATCTTCGGCATGCTGCCGATGGCGCTGGGCCTGGGCGATGGCGGCGAACAGCAAGCACCGATGGGCCGCGCCGTGATTGGCGGGGTCATCACCTCCACCCTGCTGACCCTGGTAGTGGTACCGGTTGCCTACACCTACCTCGACAGCTGGGGCAAGCGCGTGGCGAAATACTTCCGCGGCGCCGACGAGCCGCATGGCGAGCTGGTCGAAACACACAAACTCGCCGAAGTCGCCTAGCAAACCCCGCGCCACATCGCCCTCGCGAAGGCGGGGGCCTATACCACCTCCCCGAATTCGGCACTGTCAATGAAACCGACTCATCCGTAGGGAGTACAAAAAAAACGGTGGAACAGGCGCAAGCCCGTCCCACCGTTTTCTCTTTTATTCGGTCCTTACTCAGGCGCCGCTTCAGCACCTTCATCTTCATCCGGTGTGTCTTCTGCTTCATCTCCGCCGGGCGCATTTTTGGCCTCGGCTTTCTTACGGGCTTTTTCTTCCGCCTTCTTCTTTTTTTCTAATTCCCGCTGCCGCTTTTCGTACTGGAAATTAGTTTTAGCCATGAATCACCTCTGGGTTGTCGGGAAAGAAAGGAGCGCTACAGCACCATTATGACGCAGTTACGCATTCCGCATTTGAATTAACCACGTGGATGGTGTTCTGCGTGCAGCTGTTTCATGCGCTCGCGCGCAACGTGGGTGTAGATCTGCGTGGTGGAAATATCCGAATGGCCCAGCAATAGTTGCACAACCCGCAAGTCGGCGCCGTGGTTCAGGAGGTGCGTCGCAAAGGCATGGCGCAGCGTATGCGGCGACAGCGCAGCCTTGATCTCGGCCCGTGCAGCATGTTTTTTGATCAAGACCCAGAACATCTGGCGCGTCATGGGGCCGCCCCGTCCGGTGACAAACAGCGCATCGTCCACCTGGCCGTTGAGAATCACGCCACGCGCGTCGCGCAGGTAGCGTTCGATCCACTGGCGTGCCTCTTGCCCGAAGGGCACCAGGCGCGTTTTGCTGCCCTTGCCGGTGATGCGCAAGACGCCATCATTCAAGCTTAGTTCGACCAGCTTGAGCGTGACCAGTTCCGACACCCGCAAGCCACTCGCATACATCAGTTCCAGCATGGTGCGTTCACGCAAACCCAGTGGGGTGGTGACATCCGGTGCGGCCAGCAAGGCTTCGACCTGGGCTTCGGACAGCGTGTGCACGAAACGCTGCGGCTGGCGCGCCGACGCCAGCTTCAGGCAAGGGTCCACGCTGACCTGGCGGTTGCGCAGCGCCAGCTGATAAAAGCGCTTGAGCACCGATAGCCTGCGATTGGCCGAACTCGGTTTTGATTCAGCATGGCGATCGGCAAAGTAGGCGTCCAGATCATGCGGCTCGACCGCATGCAGCGACGCACGCTCGGGCCGCTTGAGCTCGAGCCAGCGCGCAAACAGGCGCAGGTCACGCCGGTAAGCGTCGAGCGAATTCTTGGCCAACCCTTGTTCAAGCCAAAGGTTGTCGCAGAAGTCGTCGATCAGCCGAAGATTGACTGCTGCTGCCATGGGGAAGTATTGACGCCTTCATGCGCCAGCAGCCAGCGCTTGACGCTCAGGTGAAAGCCGTTTTCATCATCGTGATTGGAAAAGCCGCCCAGGCCGCCGGTGGCAGTGACGCGGTGGCAAGGAATCACCAGCGGAAACCAGTTGGCGCCGCACGCCTGGCCGACCGCGCGCGGCGCCGAACCGATGTGCTTGGCCACCTGGCCGTACGTACGTACCGTGCCGCGCGGGATGGCGGCAATCGCATCCCACACGCGGCGCTGGAAGTCGCTGCCCGCCGGCGCCAGCGGCAGCTCGAAGACAAAATCGGCATCGCGCAGATAGCGCGCCACTTGCTCGGCTGCTGCGTTTGCAACAGGGTCTGCTGCATCCTGCTCACTAAAATGGGGCGGCAAATAAACCAGTTCGCGCACAAGCCCTGCTTCGGTGCGAATACCAATAGCGCCAAACGGGGCCGGCACGATGGCCGAAAAAATACTGTTCGCTTGCGGTGTCTTCATGCGCGACAGTGTACCGCAGGCCGCGCCAAACCGAACCGCTCCCCTTTTCGACGGACGAAAAAAAACGCGCCTTGCGGCGCGTTCCAAATTTTATTCACGTTCCCGGCTGTTTGGTCTTGCCAACAGCATTCTGTAAAACGCGTGTCTCCTCGATATTTCTCCGGTATGAACTACCGTTCTTTTATCCTACCACTCCCCAAATCTTCAAATTGTCTAGACTGCTTGCACCAAGTTGGTGCTGGATCGGTGCCCATCATAACTGATTTGAAAATGGAAATTGTGGCGTTTTGAACACGCGGTTTGAATTTATTTCACTTGTAAATCAAATTTGGCAACCACAGCGAAATCTGTGGTACGTAGGTCACCAGCACCAGGAATCCGAGCATGGTCAGCAGCCAAGGCAGCACCGCCACCGTCAGTTCCGAGATGCCCATCTTGGTAATGCCGGACGCCACATACAAGTTCAGACCCACTGGCGGATGGCACATGCCCACTTCCATATTGACCACAATCAGAATGCCGAAGTGCACAGGATCGATGCCCAGCTTCATCGCCACCGGGAACAGAATCGGCGCCATGATCAGCACGATCGAGGACGGTTCCATGAAATTGCCCGCTGCCAGCAGCAGCAGATTGACCACCAGCAGGAAGGTCACCACACCCATGCCTTGCGCCGTGATCCATTCCGCCATCGCTTGCGGAATATTTTCACTGGTCATCAGGAACGAGAACAACATGGCATTCGTGATGATGTACAGCAGCATGGCCGACAAGGAAGCGGAGTCCAGCAGGACCTTGCCGATTTGCTTGATCTTCAAATCCTTGTAAACAAACACGGCAATGATGAAGGCATACACGGCGGCCATGGCGGCCGCTTCGGTCGGCGTGAATTTGCCGCTATAAATACCGCCCATCACCACCACGATCAGCATCAAGCCCCAGGCGCTTTTACGGAACGCCGTCCAGCGCTCGCCCCAGCTTGCCTTCGGCATGCGCGGGTAGTTGTGCTTGCGCGCCAGGAACCAGGTCGTCAAGCCCAGCAGGAACGCCAGGATCACGCCCGGCACCACGCCTGCCATGAACAGCTGGCCGACCGAGGTGTTGGTGGTGACCGAGTACATCACCATCACGATCGATGGCGGAATCAGAATCCCGAGCGCACCCGAGGTGGTGATCACGCCGGCGCCGAATTTCTTCGGATAACCCTGGCGCACCATGGCTGGCAGAATGATCGAGCCGATCGCCACCACCGTGGCCGGGCTCGAGCCCGATACTGCAGCAAACAGCGCGCAAGCGAGCACGCCGGCCAGCGCCAGGCCGCCGTGCCAATGGCCCACCATCGAGGTGGCGAAATTGATCATCCGTCTGGCGACCCCGCCATGCGTGAGGAAATTGCCCGCCAAAATAAAGAACGGGATCGCCATGATCTCGAACTTTTCAATGCCGGAAAACAGTTTCAGTGCCACCGCTTCGGGTGCCACATTGGTCATGGTGGCAAAGAACACCAGCACGGTCAGACCCAGCGAGATGGAGATCGGCATGCCGGTCAGCATCAGCGCCAGCAGCAAAATAAAGATGATGGCGGCGTTCATTGTGCAAGTCCCTTCTTGGCGTCTTCGATTTCTTCATCCAGACCTTCGACGTAAGCGTGGTCGTGGTGCGGCAGTTCACCGTGACGAATGAATTGCACCATCACTTGCAGGAAACGGAAACACATCAGCCAGGAACCCAGCGGCACGCACAGGTAGACCCAGCGCATCTGTACTTCCAGCACTTCCGAGGTCTGGTCCGGCGACAGGTGGCCGATCATGTAGGCGCCCAGAGTGCCGATCAGGCCGGTGAATACGGCGCCGGCGAGCAAGCCAAAGATCACGAAGCGGCCGCGCCACTTCGGGTCCATGCGGTTGATCACCACGTCCACACCCACGTGGATGCCGGTGCGCACGCCATACGCGGCGCCAAACTTGGCCATCCAGATGAACATGAAGATGCACAGTTCCTGGGCCCAGCTGGTATTCAAGCTGATCAGGTAATCCTGCACGACGGGAATGTCCAGGCCGGACAGATAGCGATGCAAGACGGCCACAAATACCACCAGTGTGGCCGCCCCCATCAAGGTGGCAATAAGCCACTCTTCCAGGTGGTCGAGATATTTCATGTTGTTCTTTCAGTGACGGTTTGGGTCGCTCAGACGCAAACATGCCGCGGCGCTGTATTGACGCCGCGGCATGCTGGTCCGGTCTTATTTACCCGAAGACGCTTTGATGAAGGCGCTCAGCAAGTCCTTGCCGATGCGCCCTTCCATGTCGCGATAGACCGGCATCAGGGCTTTGCGCCACTCCGCCTGTTCTTGCGGCGTTTGCATGTGCACGGCGGTCTTGCCGGTTTTGCGAATCGCTTCCAGCGCCAGGTCGTTGTCGCGCTGGGCAATGGCTTTTTCGTAGGTGGTGGCTTCTTCCATCGCCTTGGCCAGGCTGGTGCGGATGTCAGCCGGCAAACCATCCCAGAATTTCTTGTTGACGATGACGGCGTAACCCAGGTAGCCGTGATTCGATACGGTCACGAACTTCTGCACTTCGTGCATTTTTTGGGTGTACATATTCGATGGCGGATTTTCGGTCCCGTCCACCACGCCGGTCTGCAGCGCCTGGTACACCTCGGAGAAAGCCAGCACTTGCGGGTTGGCACCCAGAGCCCGCATCTGCGCGTCCAGCACCTTCGATGCCTGGATGCGCATCTTTTGGCCGCGGAAGTCCGCTGGCTTGATCAGTGCTTTATTACCGGACATGACCTTGAAGCCATTGTCCCAGTAAGCCAGACCCGTGATGCCCTTGGCATCGAGCTTTTGCAGCAAGCCTTTGCCGACCGGACCTTCGGTCACGTGGTACAGGGCCTGCTTGTTGGCGAACAGATAGGGCAAGTCGAAGACTTCGAATTCCTTCACGCCCAGCGGACCAAACTTGGCCAGCGACGGTGCCAGCATCTGTACCGCGCCGAGCTGCAATGCTTCCAGCTCTTCCTTGTCCTTGTACAGCTGGCTGTTTGGATACACTTCCACCTTGACGCGGCCATTGGTGGCCTTTTCCGCTAACATCTTGAAGCGTTCTGCTGCCTGCCCTTTCGGCGTATCAAGCGCAACGACGTGGCTGAACTTGATGACGATCGGTGCCTGTGCCCAGGCATTCACACACAATACCGCGCTCAATGCGACGGCCAGTAACTTGATCTTCACAATGTCTCCTGACGTAAGGAAAGTACCGTTATTATAAAAACTACGAGAGAGTCTGCCCGGAACCATTTTGCACTCCTATTGTGGAAATCCACAATAGCAACTTTCGCAAATGTAAAAGAATCTCTGGCATGAACATAACATTACTTCAAGCGCGCATGCGTCGGGGCATCGGTTTCTGGCGCTGGCTGATGCCGGTGATGCTGATCGCATTGTTTCTGGCGGTGCTGTTCTGGCTGCCCTGGCAGGCGCGCCAGATGGAAGCCAACGAGCGACAAGAGCAATTGATTGCCGACACCTTGTGGGTGGAACAAGCGGTGCGCTTCCAGTTGGGCCGCAACGAAGAAGCCCTGACCTTGCTGGGTGCCGACTTGGTGGCAGCCGGCCCGGCACTGGACCGGCGCGCCATTGCTGCCCGGCTCGATCAGTTGCAAAAGAATAGCCACGAATTGCTGGGCATCACCTGGCTTGACGCCAGCAACCATCCTCTGATGCGTGCCGGCATGGCGCTGGGCGCGCTAGCGCCGGCCTCGCAAACCGCGGCCGAGCACGCGCGCAAGACCGGGCGCGGGCGCTACAGCGAACCCTACCGCGCCAGCCAGACCCAGATGGATTACCACCTGCCGCTGGCCGACGGCACCAGCCTGGTCGCCACGTACAAGCTCAGCCTGATTCTCGACGAAACCGTGCCCTGGTGGTTCGCGCAGGACAATGCGATTTCCCTGCTGGGCGCCGATGACAGCGTGGTCGCCCTGCGCGCTGCCGCCGGACCGGGGCGTGGGGTATACACCCACAAGCGCGAGCTCGACCTGCCAGGCGCCAATTTGCGCCTGGCCACCGACAGCATCAAAAGCGCGCCGCGGCTGCTGCCTAATCTGCTGGTGGGCTCGGTGGTGCTGCTGGCGCTGGGTTTGCTGATCAGCCTGCTCGCCCTGTGGCGCCATATTGCACGGCGCCTGGCAGCCGAAGGCGCGCTGCGCCAGCAAATGGCGTTTCGCACCGCGATGGAAAATTCCCTGGTCACGGGCTTGCGTGCACGCGACCTGGAAGGACGGGTTACCTACGTCAACCCCGCGTTCTGCCAGCTGGTGGGCTTGCCGCCGGAAGAACTGGTGGGCAAGGCCCCGCCGATGCCGTACTGGGCGCCCGAAGCCATGGCCGAATACCAGCAGCGCTTTGCCGCCGTGCTGGCCGGCCACATTACGCCCCAGTTCGAAACAATTTTTCAGCGTGCCGATGGCGAGCGCGTGCCGGTCCTGATTTTCGAAGCGCCCCTGGTTGACAGCAATGGCCGCCAGACTGGCTGGATGGGCTCCATTCTCGATATCTCCGACCGCAAGAAGGCCGAAGAACTGAACCGGCAACAACAGGAAAAACTGGAAGCGAGCGCGCGCCTGGCCACCATGGGCGAAATTTCGTCCATGCTGGCGCACGAACTGAACCAGCCACTGGCCGCCATTTCCAGCTACACCACGGGCGCTCTCAATCTGCTGGGCAATGCACGCCAGAGCGGGCAGCCGGTCGACGCCGCGCAACTCCTGCCTGCACTGGAAAAGGCCAGTGCCCAGGCCCAGCGCGCAGGCCAGATCATTCGCAGCGTGCACCAGTTCGTCAAACAGCGGGAACCGGAACGGCAGGCCGTCGACCTGGCCCAGCTGGTCGACGGCATCGGGGCCTTGATCGAACTGCAGGCGCGCAAAGTGTTTGTTGCCATCCAGGTCGACATCGCCCCTGGCCTGCCTTGCGTCAGCGCCGATCGCATCATGCTCGAGCAAGTGCTGTTGAACCTGACGCGCAATGCCATTGAATCGATGCAGCAAAGCCCACCCGAGCGGCGCGTGCTGCGCATCAGTGCCGCCTTGCAGAGCGGGCAAGTGTGCGTCTCGGTAAGCGATCAGGGCCACGGCATTGCAGACGAGGTGGGCGAACGCTTGTTCTCTCCCTTCTTTTCCACCAAGGCCGAAGGGATGGGCATGGGTTTGTCCATCTGCCGCACCGCCATTGAGTTCCACGGCGGCACCCTCAGCTACCGGGCCAACCCGGAAGGCGGTACCATCTTCAGCTTTACCTTGCCAGACCATTCCAACCACACAGGAGACCAGCATGCTGCATATCGTCGACGACGAGGAGGTGATTCGTGACGCCCTGGCCTGGCTGGCGCAGACCCGGGGCATCGCCGCGCGCACCCACGCCAGCGCAACGAGTTTCCTGACCGAAGCCGGTGCCCAGTTCGATGCTGCCGGCGACTGCGTGCTGCTGGACGTGCGCATGCCCGACATGAATGGCGTGGCCGTGTTCGACCAGCTGGCCGCGCGCGGATTGACGGCGCGCATGCCGGTCATTTTTTTGACCGGCCATGGCGACGTGCCGATGGCGGTCGATACGCTCAAGCGCGGCGCCTTCGATTTCTTTGAAAAACCGTTCAACGACAACCAGTTGATGGACCGGGTGCAGCAAGCCATGGCCAGCTCGTGCACGGCAGGTGAAGCGGCCCAGGTGCAAGTGCGCCTGGCTTCGCTGTCGGCGCGCGAACGCGAAGTACTGGACCTGATTCTGGCCGGCTTGATGAACAAGGTCGTGGCCGACAAGCTGGGCATCAGCATGCGGACGGTGGAAGTGCATCGCGCCCACATCTTCGACAAAATGCAGGTCAAGACGGCAGTCGAACTGGCCGGCCTGCTGAAATAGCGCTGGCGGGCAGCGCCAGCGGCGAACCTTCACGCCCGCTGACGATCCCACAGACAGTGGTGGTCCAGCGCGCGGCCGCCGATGCCGCAACTGCCTGAAGGACATGCCATGAACGACAAAACGCTGGCTGACAAGATGTACCTCAAAACCGCCCGGTCGCTGGCGGTCATCAATGGCGCGGTTCATCCCGCCATCGTGGCGCAACTGCCGCAGGAATTGCTGATCGACGAAAATAACGATGGTGCGGCTGGCGATGCGGATTCCGTGCTGCTGTTTGCCCTCACTCACAAGCAGCTGGAACAATTTTTCCCGGAAGCGATGCGGCGCCTGGCCGACAAGGGCACGCTCTGGATTGCCTTCATGAAGGCGACTGCGCCCAAGGCAACCGACCTCACGCGCGACAGCATCAATGCCTGGACCAAGGAGCGGGGCGCCACCGGCGTGGCCCTGATCTCGCTCGACGCCGACTGGTCGGCCCTGCGCCTCAGGCAGATGTAGCGGGGGAAGGGGTAACGCCGTGGCAAGCCAGGGCCCAGCGCACATGCTCCTGCACCATGGCCGACGGATGGTGTACGCGTGCCTGCAAGGCGGCCACAATGTCCGGCTGTGCACCTGCCCCCGCCGCCGCGTTACCCAGTCCCACCGCCAGATTGCGCAGCCAGCGCTCATGGCCAATGCGCCGGATCGGGCTGCCTTCGAGGCGGCGGTTGAATTCCTCCTCGCTCCAGCCGAACAGGCTGACCATCTGCGCGCTGCCCAGCGCATTGCGCTCGTCAAAATCGGGCACCAGCGCGCGCTGGGCGAACTTGTTCCAGGGGCAGGCGGTCTGACAGTCATCGCAGCCATACACGCGGTTGCCAATCAGCGGCCGCAGTTCCGGCGGTATGCTGCTTTTCAGTTCAATGGTCAGGTAGGAAATGCAGCGCCGGGCGTCCAGCCGGCCCGGCCCCACAATCGCCTGCGTGGGGCAAATGTCGATGCAGGCATGGCACTGGCCGCAGTGCGCGCTGGCGGGCGCATCCACGGGCAGGGGCAAATCGACCAGAATTTCGCCCAGAAAAAACATCGAACCAGCTTCGCGGTTGAGCATCAGCGTGTGCTTGCCGCGCCAGCCCAGGCCCGCCTTTTCTGCCAGCGGCAATTCCATCACCGGCGCCGAATCGGTAAACACGCGAAAGCCAAACTCGCCTGTGACGCTTTCAATCCGTTCGGCCAGCTGCTGCAGGCGGCTGCGCAACACCTTGTGATAGTCGCGTCCGCGCGCGTAGATCGAGACCACGGCTGCGCCGGGCTCGGACAGGCGCGCCTGTTCGCGCTCGCGCCAGTCGGTGGGGGTGTCGATGGGTAAATAATCCATGCGCGCGCTGATCACCCGCACCGTGCCGGGCACCAGCTCGGCCGGGCGGGCCCGCTTCATGCCGTGGCTGGCCATGTAATCCATCTCGCCATGGCGCCCTGCATCGAGCCAGGCTTGCAAGCCTGCCTCGGCATGGCTGAGGTCGACGTCGGCAATGCCCACGTCGGCAAAGCCCAGCTCGCGCCCCCATTGCTTGATGGTGCGTGCCAATTCGGCCAGAGCGGACGGGTCGCGGGAAGAAGGCTGCATGCTGAGGCCGGTGTAGACGGTTTACAATAGGCGCTGGCGCCCGATTTCACACGGTATTCTATTCGATGCAGCATTTCAAAGCCCACCTTCACGACGAATCCGGCACCGCCGCCCTGGGCGCGGCCCTGGCGCGCGCCCTGCTGCCCGGCCTGGCCATTCACCTGCATGGCGACCTGGGCGCTGGCAAGACTGCGCTCACGCGCGCCCTGCTGCACGCAGCCGGGCACGTGGGCAATGTGAAAAGTCCCACCTACACCTTGTCGGAACCGTATCAGATTGCGCTCGATGGCCAGAGCGTCAACGTGATCCATTTCGATCTGTACCGCATGTCCAGCGCGGAAGAGTTTCTTGACGCCGGATTCAGGGAAGATTTCAACGCAAACAACATCTGCATCGTCGAATGGCCCGAAAAAGCCGCGCCGGTGTTGCCGCCGCCTGATCTGAATGTCTGGCTGCACGTCGCCGGCGACGGTCGTGATGTAGAATTGCAAGCGTTGTCTGACCTGGGTTTGCTATGCCTCAACCGCCTCAAATTCGCACCGAACCTCTGATCTCCGGCCCGATCACGCGTCGTACCGTACTCAAAGCGGGCGGCACCCTGTTGCTGTCGGTATTGCCGGCCCTGCCCGCGCAGGCCGCGCAAATTCTCGCCGTGCGTGTGTGGCCGGCCGACGACTACACCCGCGTCACGCTGGAAAACGACACCGATCTGAAGGCCACGCACTTCACCGTGCCCGATCCGCAGCGCCTGGTGGTCGACATCGAAGGGCTGGAACTGAACCCGACCCTGAAGGGTCTGGTGGCCAAGATCCAGTCAAACGACCCGTACATCAAGCAAGTGCGCGTGGGCCAGAACCGCCCTGGCGTGGTGCGCCTGGTGTTCGACCTGAAAGAGGAAATCAAGCCCCAGGTATTTACCCTGGCGCCGGTGGGCACGTATAACCATCGCCTGATTTTCGACCTGTACCCGATTCGCCCGGCCGATCCGATTGCAGCCATGATTGAAAAAGGCGAATGGTCGCGCCAGGATGCGCCGGTCAGTCCCGAACTGCCGCCGCACGCGCCGCCCGCCACGCCGGTGGCGCCGCCGGTCGCAGCGACCACACCCGCGCCAACGCCGGCACCAACGCCTGCGCCACAGCCACCGGCCGTGGTACCCGAGCCGCCCGCCGTGGCTGCCCGTCCCGAACCGGCGCCCGCACCCGCACCTGGCAAGGTTGTGCGCATGATCACCATCGCGCTCGACCCCGGCCATGGCGGCGAAGACCCGGGCGCCATTGGCGCATCCGGCGCACGCGAAAAAGACCTGGTGCTGTCGATCGCCAAGCGCCTCAAATTCAAGCTGGAACAGCTGCCTAACGTGCGCGTGATGCTCACCCGCGATGGCGACTATTTCGTCCCACTGGGCACGCGCGTGGAAAAAGCGCGCAAGGTACAGGCCGACCTGTTCATCTCGATCCACGCTGACGCTTTTTTGCGCCCGAGCGCGCGCGGTTCATCCGTGTTCGTACTGTCCGAAAAAGGCGCCACCTCCACCGCCGCGCGCTGGCTGGCCAACAAGGAAAACCTGGCCGACTCGATTGGCGGCATCAACATGAAGGGCCACGACAAGCAGCTTGCCAGTGTGCTGCTGGACCTGTCGACCACCGCCCAGATCAACGACAGCTTGAAAGTGGGCAGCGCGGTGCTGGGCGAAATTGGCGGCATCGCCCGCCTGCACAAGGGCTCGGTCGAACAGGCCGGCTTTGCCGTGCTCAAGGCACCCGACATCCCATCGATCCTGATTGAAACCGCCTTCATCTCCAATCCCGAAGAAGAAGCGCGCCTGAAGGACAATGGCTACCAGGACGAAATCGCCACCGCCATTACCAAGGGCATCCGCCGCTACTTCTCCAAAAACCCGCCGCTTGCCAAAAGCCGCATGACCTGAAAGACAGCCGCATGACCGACATCGCCCTGATCACCCACGGCGCGCTGCCGGCCGTGCGCATTTGCGCTGCCGATGGCGCGCAAGCGATCGTGACCTTGTATGGCGCCCATCTGGTGTCATGGACCAGCGCCGCCGGCAAGGAGCAGCTGTTCCTGAGCGAGCGCTCGGCACTGGACGGCAGCCGCGCCATTCGCGGCGGCGTGCCCGTCATCTTCCCCCAGTTTGCCGAACGCGGCACCGGCATGCGCCACGGCTTTGCGCGCGTATCGACCTGGCGCCAGGGCGAAAGCGGCAGCGGCGACGACGGCGCCTTTGCCGTCTTCATGCTCACCCACGCCGACCTGGCCGCATCGCATGGGGCAGCCTGGCCCCACGGATTTGAACTGCGTTTGAAGATATCGGTGCGCGCTGCGCAGCTGGTGCTGTCGCTCGATGTACGCAACGCCGGCGACGACGCCTTTGCGTTTTCCAGCGCGCTGCACACCTACTTCGCCGTCGATACGGTCGATGCGGTGCGGGTGCGCGGTGTGCAGGCGGGGGAATTGGCCATCGGCGACAAGCACGATCAGATCTACCGCGACATCGCCGGCACGATCGAACTGCAGGACGGCGCCGGAACACGCCGTCTGACCCAGACTGGCTTCAGGGATGCGGTGGTATGGAACCCGGGCGCTGCCGATACGGCAGCCCTGGCCGACATGGACGACAGCGACTACCTGCACTTTACCTGCGTCGAAGCGGCCCTGATTGAACCACTGACGCTGCAGCCCGGTGGCGCCTGGCGCGGCGAACACCGGATCGTGGCAAGCGCTTAGAACGATTCCTTGACCACGCGGCCCGAGTTAGCCTGAATCGGCCGCGCGTTGAGCGGATACAGACGGCTGAAGATCGCCATTTGCGCAGGCGAGGCTTCCACCGGCTGCTTCATCACCATCCACAGCACGCCTTCGCTGCAAGGCGGCGTGGTGAGCGAGCCCATATACGTGAAATAGTCGCGCCGTGCCGGCAGCAGCTCGTTCACGTCCAGCACCACCGACGGGGTGACCACTTCGTTCTTTTCCAGCGGCAGATTGTTCCACACGGTCTGGATCATGCTTTGCGCCTTGCCGCGTTCCAGCAGCACCGCCACCACCGCCAGCTTGCCGTCGGCATCCTTGTGCACCAGGTGCACCACCATCTCGAAGCCCTTGCCGTTGATGCGCTCTTCGGATGGACGATGGAAGTGGAACTGCTGCAGTTCAAAGGTGCGGTTCTGCAGCGAGATGTAGTTGCCCGGGCCGACCGTGACCTGCACCGTGTGGCCATTGTCCACCACCGTGAACGCCGATGGCTTGTAGTCAAACACGATCTGCTCGAGATCGACCTTCATCCCGTCGCGCAGGTCGATCGGCGATTGACGGTTACCGGTGCCACAGGCTGCCCATTCCGGTTTGCGGCCCCAGTTGGCAGGACCAGTCTCGCCTTCATACGACCAGTGCTCGCCCGGGTACGGTTTGATGACCGGCGCTTCATTGACGACCACCGCTTCCTTCTTGCGCGCCTCGGCCACTTTGCGTGCCTTGGCGGCAGCGGCGGCGCGCGCTTGCTGGTTGGCGCGCATGGCGGCCAGACGGGCGGCGATCTTGGCGGACAACTCGGCTTCGGCTTCTGCCTCGGCCTGCGCTTCGCGCGCGGCAGCGGCGGCACTGGCGGCACGGCTGGCGGGCGTCGCACCAGGCACCACGGCGGGCTTGATCGATGGCAGGGATGGCTTGATGGACGGCGCGCTGGCGACATTGGCGGCGCTGGCGGCGCTGGCCGCGCTGGCACCGTGAGCCGCGGCGGAGGGGGCCGGGACGGGATCGTTCGCGCTGGCCACCGACGTGGCAAAGCTGCAAACTAACAAGAGCATCAGATGTCGCATGGGGCTTCCAGAGAGTAGCGTTACAGTCTGGGTAACGGCGGCGAATGTCAAAAACTTGAATCTACAAAGAAACTTTCCGCGCGCCAGTGTGGCGCGCGGCAACCTTGTTGTCTATCGATTCAGCATTTTTCGAGCAAATTTATACAAGCCGCCCAGCGCCATGGGGACCACGGCGGCGCCCACGCCGACCAGCACAATGGCGGTCAGATGTTCGCGCACAACCGGGATGTTGCCAAAGAAATAGCCCGCAGTAACCAGGCTGATCACCCACAGGACTGCGCCCGTGATGTTGAAAAACTGGAAGCGGGTGTGCGTCATGTCGGACACGCCGGCCACGAACGGCGCGAAGGTGCGCACCACCGGCACAAAGCGCGCCAGGATGATGGTCTTGCCGCCATGACGCTCGAAAAACTCGTGGGTGCGCTTGAGGGCATCCTTGTTGATCCAGCGATAATCGTGGGTGAACACCCGATGCCCCACGCGCGAGCCAATCCAGTAATTGAGCGTATTGCCCGTGACGGCGGCGGTGATCAGCAGCGCTGACAGGATTGCATAATTCATTTCACCGGTGGCGCAGAAGGCGCCGGCAATGAACAGCAGCGTGTCCCCAGGGAAGAAGAACAGCACAACCAGCCCGGTCTCGCAGAACACGATCGCAAACAGCACGGCATAGATATACACGCCGTATTTGGCCAGCAATACGCCCAGGGTTTTATCGACATGCAGAATCATGTCGAAAAATTGCATCAGATCCATAATCATCCCAAAAAGGTAGCCGCGCATCATACCATCTTCGGGACTGGAAACGCCCCGGCGCCCCGTGATCCGGATTACAATTCCCCGGCGCCAAGCCAGGCGTGCCACGGAGACAAGACGATGCAAAATGCGATGTGCATGACCATGACGCTGACGCTGCTGGCGGCCGGCAGCCTGACGCCGGCGCAGGCGCGCGAAGACAAACCACTGCCGCCGCGCCCGACCGTGGCCGACGTCGTCAAGGGCGCGCCCGCCAGCGACTGGCGCGCGCTGGACCCGGACAACACCCTGTACCTGCAGACAGCGGCTGGACGGGTGGTCATCGAACTGGCGCCGGGCTTTGCGCCCATGCACGTGGCCAACATCAAGGCCCTGGCACGCGAACACTATTTCGACGGCCTGGCCGTGATCCGTTCACAAGACAACTACGTCGTGCAATGGGGCGACGCGGACGAAAAGAACCCGAAACCGGTGAAGACCGCCAAATCGGCGCTGGCGGCAGAATTTACCATCCCCGTTAAAAACGACAAAGGCTTCACGCGCCTGGCCGAGCGCGACGTGTACGCGGCCCAGGTCGGCCACTCGAACGGCTTTCCCGTCGCGCGCGACCCCAAAGCCGGCGTGGCCTGGATGGCGCATTGCTACGGCGTGGTGGGGGTGGGGCGCGACAGTGACGCCGGCAGCGGTAGCGGCACCTCGCTGTACGCGGTGAACGGCCACGCCCCGCGTCACCTGGATCGCAACATCACCATGGTCGGCCGGGTCGTAAGCGGCATGCCGTTGCTGAGCACCCTTCCCCGCGGCACCGGCCCCCTTGGATTCTACGAAAAGCCGGAGCAAGCCACGCCCATTCTGGCAGTGAGCATCGCCGCCGACGTGCCCGAGGCCGAGCGCAGCAAGCTCGAAGTGATGCGTACCGACAGCGCCAGCTTCCAGGCCGTGATCAACGCCCAGCGCAACCGCGGCGGCCCATGGACCAAATACGCGCCCGGCCACGTCGAACTATGCAACGTCACCATTCCTGTCCGCGAGCAAAAATAACGGGGGTCAGACCTCAATTCTGCAACACCGCGGGGCCGGGGTCAGACCTCTTTTTTGCAACTTTCAACCTTCGCCCTCTGACACCGGGGCCAGATAGTGCTTTTTGCAACTTCGGGGTCAGACCCCAGCCCCGGGGGCTTTGCAAATATGAGGTCTGACCCCGGGGGTGCAGGCGATATAATTCACGGATGAATGCTTCCGTCCCCGCTTATCGCCCAATCCAGGCCCTCCCCGATCAGCTGATTTCGCAAATTGCCGCTGGCGAGGTCGTGGAACGGCCTTCCGCTGTCGTCAAGGAATTGCTCGAAAACGCGCTCGATGCGGGCGCCACCCAGATCACGGTGCGCCTCGAGGAAGGCGGCGTCAAACGCATTGCCATCACCGACAACGGACGCGGTATTTCGCCCGAGCAGTTGCCGCTCGCGCTGGCGCGCCACGCAACGTCCAAGATCGCGTCCCTGACCGATCTGGAAAACGTGGCCACGCTCGGCTTTCGCGGCGAGGCCCTTGCCTCCATCGCCGCGGTCGCTGCTGTTACCGTGACGTCGCGCACCGCCGATGCGCCGCACGCATGGGAAATCGTCGGCTCGCATCTGGGCACGGTCGCGCCTTCGTCGGGCGCTTTCGGCACCACCATTGACGTGCAGGACCTGTATTTCAATACCCCCGCGCGGCGCAAGTTCCTCAAGTCCGAGCAGACCGAATACGGCCACTGCGCCGAAGTCGTGCGCCGCATCGCACTTGCCCGTCCCGACGTGGCTTTCTCGCTCTCGCACAATGGCCGCACCATCGACCATTGGAATGTGGGCGAGATGGCCAAGCGCAGCGCGCATATTCTTGGCGCCGAATTTGCCGAAGCACGCTTGTCGATCGATGAAGCAGCCGGCCCCTTGCGCATTCATGGTTACGCAGGTTTGCCCACCGCCTCCAAGGCCCGCGCCGACGGCCAGTTCTTTTATGTAAACGGGCGCTTCGTGCGCGACAAGCTGCTGGTGCACGCGGTGCGCGCCGCCTATCAGGATGTGCTGCATGGCGACCGCTTCCCTTCCTACGTGCTGGCACTTGATCTGGACCCGGCGCTGGTCGACGTCAATGTGCACCCGTCCAAGATCGAAGTGCGCTTCCGCGACAGCCGCTCGGTCCATCAATTTGTATTCCACGCGGTCCAGCGCGCACTGGCGCAAACCTCTGCCACCGCGTTCGGCACGGCACCGGCACCGCTGCCTGCCGCCGACGTGGCCGGCAGCACCTCGACCTGGCGCCCGCGCGAGCATGAGCAAACCAGCTTTGGCACCCAGTTCTCGTCCACCTTTTCGCCGTCGCCCTACGCCCCCGGCAGCCGCTACGATGCGCCCGGCGTGGCGCAAAAGATGGACAGCTACGGCGCCCTGTTTGCCAGTGGCGACAGCGCAGCCACGGCACCGGTCACGCCCTACGTGGCGCCGGCGCAGACCATGTCCAACGACGAGTATCCGCTCGGCTTTGCACTGGCCCAGCTGCATGGCATTTACATTTTGGCGCAGAATGCCAAGGGCATGGTCCTGGTGGACATGCACGCTGCGCACGAACGCATTTTGTACGAGCAGCTCAAGACCGCCCTCGATGCCCAGGTCGATGGCCAGGACATGCAGGTGCAGTCGTTGCTGATCCCCGTGACCTTCTTTGCCGATGCGGTGGAGGTGGGCACCGCCCAGGAAAACCAGGACACGCTCAAGGCGCTTGGCTTCGACATCGCGGCCATCTCGCCCACCACCCTGGCGGTGCGCTCGGTCCCGACGCTGCTGAAAAACGCCGACGCCCAGACACTGGCGCGTGACGTGCTGCGCGACGTACGCGAATTTGGCGGCTCGCGCGTGCTGATCGAACGCCGCAACGAGTTGCTTGGCACCCTCGCCTGCCACACGGCGGTGCGCGCCAACCGCATTTTGTCGGTGCCCGAGATGAACGCCCTGCTGCGCCAGATGGAAAGCACCGAGCGTGCCGACCAGTGCAATCATGGCCGCCCCACCTGGGTCCAGCTTGAGATCTCCGCGCTCGACAAGCTTTTCTTGCGCGGCCAATAATGCAGCAATCCGAACTCGCGCCACGCCCGCTCGCGCACTACGCGCAGGCGCCGATTCTGCTGCTGGTGATCGGCTTTCTGATGCTGCAGCCGCTGTCGACCGACCTGTACCTGGCCTCGCTGCCCAGCCTGGGCACGGTATTTGGCGCCCCCGCCGCCAAGGTGCAGCTGACGCTGTCGATGTTCGTGATCGCCTTTGGTGGTGCGCAGTTGATCATCGGCCCCCTGTCGGACCGCTACGGCCGCCGCCCGGTGGTCATCACCGGCCTGGCGCTGTACGTGCTGGCCAGCCTGCTGTGCGCTCTTGCGCCGACCATCGACATGCTGATCGCAGCCCGCTTCCTGCAGGCGCTGGGCTGCTGCTCGGCAATCATCATTGCGCGCGCCATCGTGCGCGACGCCTACGCGCCTGGCGACAGCGCGCGCGTGGTCGCGCGTGCCAGCACCTGGCTGTCGCTGGCACCGCTGTGTGGCCCCATTCTTGGCTCCTACCTGCAGGTGCGCTTCGGCTGGCAGGCGGCGTTTGTCGCACTCTCGATGCTGTCGTCGCTGGTGCTGGTGGCCGTCATTTTGCGTCTGCCGGAAACCAATGAACACAAAAATCCCCGGGCCACGGAGTGGGCCGGCCTGGCAGCCAATTTCAAACTGGTGCTCGGCACCCGCGAATTCTGGATCTACGCGCTGCCAGGCGCGCTGTCGTACGGTTCGATCTTTGCATTCATTTCGGGCTCGTCGCCGGTATTAATCCGCATTCTGCAGGTGCCCACCGGGATGTTCGGCTTTTGCTTTGCGTTCGGCGTGTCCGGCTACATGAGCGGCACCATTTTGTGCCGCCGCCTTCTGCCCAAATTTGGCCCCGCCGTCACGCTGCGCATCGGCACCACCATGTCGCTGGCGGCAGGTGCCCTGTTTCTGATGGCGGTCGGCTTTGGCATTGCGCACTGGGCCCTGGTGACCGGGGCCATGTTCCTGACGATGCTCGCGCACGGGGTCAATTTTCCGGTGTCGCAGTCCGGTTCCGTCACCCCCTTCCCGCAACAGGCGGGCACTGCCGCCGGCTTGATGGGGGCGCTCTACATGAGCGTCGCGTTCACGGTGGGGAGTGCCGTGGGCGCCAGCTTCAATGGCACGCTGTATCCACTGGCGATCATCGCTTGCACGCTGGGTGTGCTGATCTTCGCGTCCGCGCGCCTGCTCAGTGAACGCACGGCCAAGGTGGCGCCATGAAGCCACTTGCCGTCGCCATCATGGGCCCGACTGCTTCGGGCAAGACTGCCGCCGCGCTAGCCATCGCGCGCGCGATCCCGGCCGAGATCATTTCCGTCGACTCGGCCCTGGTCTACCGCGGCATGGACATCGGCACCGCCAAACCCAGCGCCGAAGAACTGGCCAGCGCGCCGCACCACCTGATCGACATCATCGACCCGACCGAGGCATATTCGGTGGCGCAGTTCCGCACCGCGACCCTGCGCCTGGTGGACGAGATCAGCGCGCGCGGCAAACTGCCCCTGCTGGTAGGCGGCACGATGATGTATTTCAAAGGCTTGACCGATGGTCTGGACGACTTGCCCACGGCTGACACGGCTGTGCGCGGGCGCATTGAAGCCGAAGCTGCCGCCATCGGCTGGCCTGGCATGCATGCCAAGCTGCGTGCACTCGATCCGGTCACCGCCGAGCGCCTCAAGCCGAACGACGCGCAGCGCATCAATCGCGCCCTGGAGATCATTGAATTGAGCGGGCGCCCGATGTCCGAACTGCTGACCGGCCGCGAGAAGCTGGCGCTGCCCTTTGAGCTGCTTTCGTTTGCACTGGAACCGTCCGACCGCGCCGTCCTGCATCAACGCATTGCCACCCGATTCGACCAGATGCTGGGCACCAGCGACGACAGCGGCATCGTGGCCGAAGTGGCCAGCCTGCGCGCCCGCGGTGACCTTGATCCCGCCATGCCCTCAATGCGCTGCGTGGGTTACCGTCAAAGCTGGGAATACCTGGACGGCACCATCGACCGCGCCGGCTTGCGCGAAACAGGCATCGTGGCCACCCGCCAGCTGGCCAAACGCCAGCTCACCTGGCTGCGCGCAATGCCGGAACGTGTGGTGATCGATTGTTTGGCTGATAACACGGCCGGCGTGATGCTGGCGCATATCGCTGGGCACAAACCCGTTTAGGGTGTGTGGCTTGACAGCGCGATTTGAAGTGCCTATAATGCTGGGCTGTTGGGTGATATAGCTCAGTTGGTTAGAGCACAGCATTCATAATGCTGGGGTCGGTGGTTCAAGTCCACCTATCACCACCAAGAATTACTCCTCCGTGGTACCAGGAGGTTCAAGAAACCGCAGTTCTCCCCAGGAGACTGCGGTTTTTTTGTGCGCGCTTGTTTGATACCGTTCTGGGACAGCCAGCTTTTTTTGGAGCCATTCTTTGGGGTGAAAGCCGCAAAGACTAGCCATTTCATCGAGAGGACCTCACCCGGCAAAGTGGGCACAGCCTCTCAATTCAAACGGTGAATGACCGCTTTGTGGAATCTTGAACTTCCGGCTTGGGGCGCAAGCAGACTGTGGATAAATGGCGAGGCAAGCCGCTGCGTCTCTTCTAGAATCAACGACCTATCCGGCAATCACGGCCGAAAAAAACGGCCAGGCCATCGCCTCTCGCGCGGTCGATCAGCGAGACAGACGTCAAGTACAATGGTCGGCTATCGGCCAGAAGCGGCCGGACCACTCTGCTCCCTTCCGCCCCTGGGATTCGAGAATGCACATCGATACGAATGACGAATTCGCAGCGGGATTTGATCCCCAAATGCTCATGGAAGATGCCCTGGCACAAGCTGCTGAGTTTTCGTGGTTGCCTACCGCGATAAACAAGTGGGGTGCGGGGGTCTGGGAAAGCCGTGCATACCTGCGCTATGTTTCGGCCAACAATCCAAATCAGCCAGCATCCCGGCGGCAACTTAAGACGAGTGTCACTATTCATCACCGCGTACTCGGCATGGTGGTCCTCGACATCCTTCAGGGCGATATCATTGGTGGAATCGAATTTGTCGACCGGCTCGAATGATTGCCGAGCGCAAGGTGAGGCAAATTTCCATCGGCGAGCGAGGCGCAGCGCCCGCTGCAGTACGACGTGCTGCGTTAGGCGCGCGCAGCCTAAGCAACATTCCAGTTAAGACTCGCCGCCCACGCTGCTTCAATTTTGCCTTCCCTGCTAGGATGACCCTCACCTCACTTGCTTGCTTGCTTGCAGGATCAGCGAAGCACCGTGCCGCTGTCAGATGGCCGCAATTACTCTCGACGCTGTATCGACTACCTCGCCGTTTAGTGAAATGCTCAGGGTCGAACCGGGCCATGCGTACAGGAACAAGGCGTCTCTGTCGTATTCAAGCTTCAGAAGTCCCGCGTCCTTTGGTCCTCTCGCCACCAAACCAAGTTGATCCCCCGGTTGAAGTGATACTTCTTCCCCCCATGGCTCAATTGCGACATATGAAAGGGTTCCACTGTTATTGCAAATTAGGACGCTCGATTCGCCTTGATCGTTTTCCATACACACTTCGCCTTCCGCCAAGTTCAAAATATTTTCAGCAAATTCTGCCCGCAAAGTCGGTGTTTGAATCGTCACGAGTTTCCTAGACACTCGCGATCCTCTCAAAAATACCGCACCGGCTTCGCACGCGAGTGGCAAGCTGCCACGCTCTAACGCATCGTACGGATTAACAAGGACGCCATAAGTTGTAAGGGCCGTGCTTTGATCTGATGAGAGGGCAGGTTTGTTACGCGCAAATCTTCCAATTGCCCGGGAGGTGTGGAGCAATGTAGATGAAGCCCGATTTGGGCCGATTGTTCCCGGTAGCGCCATTAACGTCGTTGGCGTTTGCCGCTCGACAGAGACCATTTGAGACTGACTCTCATGACTTAGCGCCCATATCTGATCGACACACCTTCTATCGAAGACGCCTGCATGAATGGTTTAGCGGCACCAATACCATTTACGTACAACTCCGAATTTGACTGCCACACAATATTGAGCGGCACCATTTCGTCAAGAATAAGAGTGTTTCCCCTCTCGCCCGGTAGTGCCTCTCGGGCTGGAATGATTGAAACTTGAGTGCTAAACCGCGTTGTGGCTCCGCAGTTGCGAGTGAACACCACGGCCTTTAATTTTCCCGATGGCGAGATAACCGTTTGGGATATTTCGTTTCCACATGTTCCGGCCAAGTCACAGGCGGATAACGCGACGAATATGGTGGGAAGCAGGAAAACAGCCAATTTGCTTTTCATACGCAGGATAGTTTGGGTGCGGAGATAAAAGTGCAATCGTGCTCGGCCGCTTTTTTCCGAACGTTGGAGGACCACTTCTTGCCGTAACGTATATTGTACGCGTGCTATCTTCAAAACGCCGAGGCAAGCCGTTGCAGCCCTTCTAGAATCAACGACCTATCCGGCAATCACGCCCGAAAAGAACGGCCAGGCCATCTCCGACTGCGCGCTCGATCAGCGAGACAGACGTCAAGTACAATGGTCGGCTATCGGCCGCTACCAGTCGTTCAATTGAAGTGGAACTTTTGTGTCAGACATCATCGAATTCATCGTGCACTACACCCCAATGGAACGCGAAAAGATTGCGTTCGCTTGGAATGGGAAGCATGCCGCAGAATTCATCGATGCGAATCAATCGTTTCGTTGGACAGTTGTAAAGGAATGCATCGATAACTCCGAGCGAGTGCCATTGTCCCTGCTTGAAGACTTGTTTCTTGCGGATGCACATTGGGCGGTGCAGGCGTGGGGAACACCGGAACATTTCGCACAGCTTGGCTGCGCATTGTTGGTTCGTGGCGGAAGCGACGCTCTTGAGTCATTCGCGAAAGGTTTTAATGCCTCATTTGATACCTTTGGTGCGTGTCATGATATTCAGCTCCCGGTGGACTTGTTACCTCAGCTAATGACCTCAGTACGGGAAATGCATGCGTGCGTCACTGATGAGCGCCAGAAAGTTGAGCTGGAGAGCACGCTTCAACTATTTCAAAAGCTAGAAGGACCGACAGCCACCGATGGTTGGGTAAAAATTGCACCTAAGACCGAAGTGTCCAAAATTCGAGTTGTATGGCCTCGCTGGCACCATAAAGCTTGGGCATGGTTTTTTCGGTAAGCCTAGCTAGGGTTTGGAGTTGACTACAAGGCGGATTCACTTGTTCTGGTTCGCGCCGGTCGATTGGTGGTGGTCGCTGCCGGCGGGAGCTGCGGTGATGACGTATTCGTATGGAAAACCGGCGCCCTTGGCGTCGAGATTGGAGACTAGATGAGAATTGCCACCGTCAGCATCATTCTTGCCATGTGCTTTTGCGCGCAGGCGTCGGCTGCCGGTGATGTCTATGTCGGGAAGGTTTCGGAAGTGTCCAACACCAGTCTGGTGCTTAAAGCGCCCGGAGGCGATTGGCACATCGGGTTCGGGGCGAAAAATCCCGCCCTGCGTGCCCTGCACAAGATAAAGGTCGGGCAAGAGGTGCGCGCCGTCTTCGGTACGATGCGGGGCCCTGAGGGCGGTGAAATAAATGAACTGCTGACAATCCGGGCATGCTTGCCGCGCGAACGCGAATGCACACGAGACCGGGCACGGATGGCGCGGGAATCTGCGGCAAGTCAGAAGCAATGGGCGTTGTCCGCTAAAGCGCTTGACCGCTGCTTCGATGCTATGAAAGAGACCCTGGCTGGCGATGCACGCTATGTGTCCAAGACCGACGCGCCGGAAAAGAAGGATGCATTTGCACAGTCCAATGCATTGCAGGGCGAAGAACGCGCCTGTGCCCAAAACGTTTTCAAGCAGCACACGGATGCTTATCTTGAAGCGTGCCAGCGACATCATTGTGGCGATAATATCGGTGGCGGCTGTTATCACTTTGCGCGATCTGCCTTGAACGCGGCAGTGGCTGAAAAAGCCGTGGCGTCGTGCCGAAAATAGCCGCTTTGGCGACAGCGGACTGTTCGCTGGAAGCAGTTCGCCGTCCAGTACAATCGGCAACTTCCGGCCAGAAGCGGCCATCCAATAGCTGCTATCACCACCAAGAATTACTCCTGGGAGGTTCCAGGAGGTCCAAGTAACCGCAGTTCTCCCTAGGAGACTCCGGTTTTTTATGCGCCAACGTTTGACGTCCATTACGTCCGAGCTATTTCGAGCAACGCTTGAAGCTATGGTGCCAAACGCCGCGACCTCAAAACCGCAAGGCATATTGGCTGGCCATCCTGCAGCGCGTTTATCTACAGCCTAACCGAGTCCATGTTCAGATAATTCAATTGCGCTGGCATCGCCATATTGATCGTGAACGCTAACCGTCGCGGGAACGGCATAGCTCCAGCCTCCCGCCTTCCACCAACACTCAGCAAACCAGGTCTTCAGCACATTTGCGACGATATCCTTGCCCCCGAAGTTGTCGGTGAAGTAGCGATCATCGAACTCTTCCAACGTTCCAAGTCCGAGGCCGAGTTCTATGGATCTCCTTGGAAATATCGACATGTCAGTGGGGTCTACGCGATTGTTTTTGCCCTCAAAGTAAATCCATGCAGACGGAAGATATGGGTCATCTACACCGACAAAGATTTGCACTTCGGCTGCTTTGATATCAGACGGTACTGGCCGCGTGAGCAGTTGCTGAATTTCCTTGATCGCCTGCACAGACAGACGATTGAGGCAGCCCCTGTAGCGATCTTGGAATTGCAGCTTATTTAGGCGAAATGGGATCATGATGGCTTACTGAGATATGGGCGGATGACCGCAATGGGTTTAAATAGGCAGCCAACGCCTTGTTCACTGGCGTTGAGGTAACTGCCACAGCGCGATTGTGCGTCGCGGCTGATAAAAGCCTGCGCACTGACCGGCGACTTCCGGCGGGGTCAGACCATCAAAATTTTCGGTTCACTAACATCGATCGTCACAAAAATGCGGTGTCGATAGCCATAGAAGTTATTCACTACGCCGCGCATGAAACCGGGAAACAGCACGAATGGGAAAAGGAGCTGCAAGAACAGCATCCACGCACGAAATTCTTTCCCTTTGCGTAGTTCGATGCCGTTGCGCCACTCTTTATGCACCCAGTAGCCATCAGATACAAGACGTTCTAGTTCGAGTCTTGTGGCGGCAGGAATCTCCTGTCGAAACTGATATGGCTCAGAATTCATGGGTCATTATTTCCGTTCGAAATATGGCGTCTGCGCTTGGCCGCGTTCACACATTCCGCTTGCGTGCCACCTGAGGCAGTTCCCTGAGAGACTGCGTTTTTTGTTTATGATTCCGGTCATGGTTCGACGATCTGGACGGTTACCGAATGGCTTAAGGCCTCGTCAATGAGGACGCGCAGTGCCAGC
Source organism: Massilia sp. CF038 (assembly GCF_900129765.1). Classification (GTDB taxonomy): domain Bacteria; phylum Pseudomonadota; class Gammaproteobacteria; order Burkholderiales; family Burkholderiaceae_D; genus Telluria_A. The sequence goes on along the minus strand of NZ_FQWU01000001.1, from coordinate 174,350 downwards.
GACGCAAGCTCCCTATTGACCAAGTGATCGATGGAATAGAATCCGTCTGGTCCAAACGCATATTCGTAAATCTTGAGTGTGGAAACGTGGGAAATCGGGCTCGGTAGTTTATTGAGCAACGCGGATGAATTGAAATTCTCCGGCACCAGAAACTGGATGCTGTATTCAATTCCCATCGAGCGACTCTTCACCAGGGTGCATGGCGGGGTCGCCCTGTCTTCAGGCGCTATTGCCCTGCGGTGCGACCGGCGCCGGCCGCCCGGCCTTGGCCACCAGCGAGAATGGCCGCTCGACCAGCAGGAACAAGATTGCCGGCGGCACCAGGGTCAGCACAAACACGAAGGGCAGCATGCCGAACACAAATAGCGCATCACTCTTGACGCCCGGCGCCTTGATCAGCAGCACCATCACAATCACCTTCAGCGCCAGGCCATGCAGCAAGTAATAGGAATAGCTCATATTCCCCAGCCAGCGCAATGGTGTGAAGGAAAACAGGCGCCCCAACCACGACTGCGGCTGGCTGAAGCAGACCTGACACAGCAGGAAGAATGCAAAAAACAGCCCCATCAATTTCGCCATGAAGGCAAACGGCCCCAGATACGGCGTGGCAGTGAACGCCAGCGCGCACACGGTGAGCGCGGCGACCAGGCCGGCGTGCGGCGTACGCGCCTTGCTGCGTATCGCCTCATGCAACAAAATGCCGGCAATGAACATCGTCAATCGGATCGGCCCGCCGGTGAGCGTGCAGCCCACCAGCAGCAGCACGCCCATCATCACGAACAAGCTCACGCGCCAGGCCAAGCTTTTCTCGCGCAACCCGCATGCCGCGATCACCAGCGGCAATACGATGTAGTACAGCATTTCATAGCTGAGCGACCAGGCCACCGTGATCATGGGTTCAATCTTGAAAATCCCGGGTAGCAGCAGGAAGTTTTGCAGGATGTAGGTGAGTGCAGGCCAGAAGCCTTCCGGAATTTTGCTCTCGGCTGGCCGCAAGTAGGACAGCGCAAGATAGGTGAAGAACATCACCAGAAAAGCCGGGTAAATGCGGGCAATGCGGCGCCGCAGGAAAGGCAGATACGCCTGGCGGCGCGCAATCAGCGAGCCGTAGATCAGATAACCGCTGAGCACGAAGAACAGGTCAACCCCGGCATTGCCAACCGTGTGCACCCATTCCCACGTCTCGGCCAGGGGCGAATGCGCACGCATCCAGGGCGCCATCAGGGTGGCGTAATGCACCAGAAAGACCAGGAACACGGCGAAGCCGCGCAAGCCTTCCATGGGACGCACATTGGCGGCGTCACCGTGGCGCGCCAGCTCGAAGCGCTGCGCCATCCATTGAAAGGCTTTCTTCATTTCTGCCATGTGCAAGAATTTAAACATGACATTTTAACATCAACCATAGCCCTACAACGCGGGCTGGAACAATGTTTCGCCTGCTATGCTGGGGCCTTCACTGGGAGACACGACAATGATTTCTGCAATCCTGCTGCTGGCGGCAGCCCCGGCCATGGTGATCGTGCGCGAGGAGGACGTGCGGCGCGAGGAAGCGCCGCCGCACGGCGCCATCGGCATGTCCACGGCGTACCGCATCAGTGATGCAGTGCCGGCGCCACGCGCCATGGAATTTCGCAAGCGCGTGCTGCATGTGGGGGCCGCCATCGGCCTGCATCCGATTGATCACGACGAAGTGTATTACGTCCTGTCCGGCACGGGCGAAGTCAGCTCGGACGGCGTCACCCGCCCGCTTGCATCAGGCAGCGCCGCCTACCTGTACAAGGGCGCAGTGGTCGGCATCCGCCAGACCGGCGCGGCGCCGCTGGCCCTGATTATCAGTTATCCCAACGCTCTCAAGTAAGCTGAACGCGCTCAGGCCGGCCTGACCCGCACTGGCGGCGGGCCGTCGAGCCGCGGGCTGTAACCGGGGAAGCTCATACGCAGGATGCGCCACACGGTGGTGCCGAACTGGCGCGACAAGGAACCGGTGTTATACGGCAGCTTGTAACGCTCGCACAGCGCGCGCACCCGCGGCGCGATTTCAGGATAGCGGTTGCTCGGCATGTCGGGGAACAGGTGGTGTTCGATCTGGTGACTGAGGTTGCCGCTCATGATGTGAAACAGCTTGCCGCCGCCGATATTGCAGGAACCGAGCAGCTGGCGCACGTACCAGCGCGCGCGCGTTTCGTTTTCCACTTCGTCCTTGGTGAACACGTGCACATCGCGCGGGAAGTGGCCGCAGAAGATGATCAGGTACGTCCACAGGTTGCGAATCACATTGGCCAGCGCATTGGCGCCGCACACGTAAAAGAAGAAGGGACCTGCCAGCAGCGGGAACAGGATGTAATCCTTCAGAATCTGGCGCAGCATTTTTTCACGCGTGCGCAGCCACATCGGCCGGATCGAGGCCCAGCTCATGCGGCCCTTGACGATGCGCCCCAGCTCCAGTTCCTGAATCGCGATGCCCCATTCGAACAGGATGGCCAGCAGCAGCGCCCACAATGGATTACCCAGGTTAAAAGGCTTCCAGCGCTGCGCTGAAAACAGGCGCAGCAGGCCGTAGCCGCCCACGTCCGCGTCCTTCCCGAAAACATTGGTCCAGGTATGGTGCTTGACGTTGTGCGAGTGCTTCCACTGGTCGGACGGGCACACATGGTCCCACTCCCAGCTGCCCGACTGGATGGCCGGGTCACGCAGCCAATCCCACTGGGCGTGCGAGATGTTGTGGCCGATCTCCATATTCTCCAATATCTTGGCCGCACCCAGGATCACGGTACCAAGCGCGATCAGGGGCCAGAACATGCTCCACGCGGCCAGTGCATGGCCCCATTGCGGCAGGAAGGCCAGGCTGGCGTAGATGACCAGGCGTCCGCCCAGGGCCATGCTGCGCTGGACCTTGATCAGGCGGTAGATGTAGCGCGCATCGCGCGCGCCGCGGCTGTCCATCACTTCACTGCGGATGGCTTCGATCTCGTGCCCGAAAGCGTCGATGTCGGCGGGGCTCAGGTGAGCAGGTATTGGCATGTGGTCGTCCTGTTGAAGATTGGTTTTACAGCGCCAGCTCGACGTCGCCGACGGCGGTGCACACGCACACTTGCACCTTGTCGCCCGCTTCGCTGATGATGTCGCCGCTGCGGGTGTCACGCACGCAGCCCTTGATCAAGGTGGTATTGCAGCCGTGGCAGATGCCCATGCGGCAGCCGTGGGCCGGATTGAGCCCGGCGTTTTCCGCCGTCAGCAGCAAGTTGGTGCTGCCATCCGATTGCGCCTGCACGCCGCTGGTGGCAAAGAACACGCGCCCTGCCTTGACGCCCTCAGCCGGCGCCTCGGCCACGCGCGCATGAAAGCGTTCGGTGTGCAGCTGGCGCGACAGGCCTGCCTGGGCCCAGTGGGCTTCGACCGCGTCCAGCATGGTGGCCGGGCCGCAAGCCCACACTTCCCGCTCGCGCCAGTCCGGGCACACGCTTTCCAGCTGCGCGGCGCTGAAGTGCACGCTCGCAGCGCCTTTTAGCGCGCGCGTGTAGTAGCGGTGCAGCTGGTAGTGGCGCTGGCTGGCCTGCAGGGCATTGAGCTCGGCCCCGAAGATGACTTCGTCCGCATGGGGCGCGTAGTGCATGTGCACCGCGTCGGGAATGACTTCGTACTCCAGCACATAGCTGCGCAAAATGCTCATCACCGGCGTAATGCCGCTGCCGCCCGTGATGAACAGTGGATGCACGGGCATCGAATCGGGAATCGTGAACTCGCCCTGAGGCTCACCCAGCGGCAGATAATCACCCACCTTGACGCCGCGCGCGACCTGGTTCGATACGCGCCCGCCTTCGATGGCCTTGACGGTGACGGTGATGCAGCCATCGTCGCGCGCCGGGGCCGAGGAAATGGAATAGGTGCGGGTGTGACGCTGGCCGTTGATTGGCACGCCCAGGCGCACGAACTGGCCGGCGCGATGGGTCCGCCAACCCCGCCCGGGGCGCAGGGTCAGGGTGCGGCAATCGGCGGTTTCCTCGTGCACCGCTTCCACCCGCGCCATGAGCGCGTGGCGGGTCCAGAGCGGATTGACCAGCTCCAGATAATGGGAGTGGCGCAGCGGGTAGGCAAACATGTCGGCCAGGCCGACCAGCGCATTTCGAATCGTAGTCATTAGACAAGTACGGCTGAGTATCAACAGACGACATTGTGTACACGTGTACACCCAAAGTCAAGAAATTGGACGGAATTAGAAGAATGGCTCCGTAAAGTCACTGTAAAATACGGACACACCCGTACACTCAACCACCATGTCCGACGCCGATCCCGAGCTCCTTTCCCGCAGCGAACGCAAAGCGGTCACCCACCGCGCCCTGCTCAATGCCGCCCTCGAGCTGGTGGGCGAAGGCCGCAGCTTCAGCGGGCTGGCGCTGCGCGAAATCGCACGCCGGGCAGGCATGGTCCCGAATGGCTTTTATCGCCACTTCCGCAATACCGATGAGCTGGGCCTGGAACTGGTCGAGGAAATGGGCATCACCCTGCGCCGCCTGCTGCGCGAAGCGCGCCAGGTGAATGTGGCCCATGGCAGCATGGTGCGCCGCTCGGTCAAGGTGTATCAGGACTATGTAAAGGCGAATCGCCTGCAGTTTTTGTTCATCTCGAGTGAACGCTCGGGCGGCAGCCGCGTGCTGCGCCTGGCCATTCGCAACGACGTGACCCACTTCACCAATGAAATGGCGCAGGATTTTCGCACGCTGGGCTTGTATCCGGAACTGCCCACGCCGCGTTTGCAAATGGTGTGCGGCCTGATCGTCATGACCATGCTGGCCGCGGCCACTGACATTCTTGATCTGCCGCCGGGCCAGCCGATGCTGGAAGACGAGATGGCGGAAAACTTTGTGCAGCAACTGAAAATCATCCTGCTCGGCGCCCGGAATTGGCACGAGAGTGAAGACGCGCGGTAAGGCTGGCATCATTTGATGGGCAGACGCAATAAGGTTTGCGCGCAACACAGCAATCTTGAACGCGCCTAGTGCTTACTGGGGAAAACGGAAATTTAGCGACGGAAAATAATGCCTTTTGGAAGCTTGTAAGGGCATGTAACAAAGCGTTCAATGCATGTTCAAATTGGCCGATACTGCGACCTCGCTTCATCCATGTCGTTACAGCAACGGCACAGTATTTCCGGATGATTCTGTCAATCTGAAATGAAGGAATTCCATGACTAAAGCAAACCTCGCACTGGCCACCCTGGCCTCCGCCATCGCCCTGTGCTACGCCCCCCTCGCTTCAGCTCAGCAGTCCAACATGAACACGATTTCTGTCGACGTTAGCGGCGTGGCTTCGGCCGTCGCGAAAAAAATCAACGTTGATGCAAGCAAGATTCCAACCACCGTCCAGGCACCTGTCGAAGTGGCTGCCAGCGCATGCGGCGTTGAGGCTTCCACGCTGACCCAGCAAGGCGGCAGCGGCACCCCAGGCACCTGCCAGGCCAAGACCAGCTCCGCGGCGCTGGAGCAGCTGATTCAAAAACAAGTGCAGGCCGCGAAGTAAGCTGGCCTTGCATGTAAAAACGCCCCGTCGATGCGGGGCGTTTTTCATGGTGGCTGCAGACCGTACGCGAACGGCTTACTCCGGCGTTCCTACATCGGCATCTTCATCGATTTCAAATTCGCCACGTGCAAGCGCTTCAAGCACCGCGCGCGACTGCGCGATGTGTGCTTCAGGCACCAGTACTCGCACGCCACCCATGGCGGGCAAAATCAGTTGATCGGCCTGGGCGTGATTGGCGTCGGCGACGACGGCCGGAATGCCGGCCGCCACCAGGCAGCCCTGCGCCAGATAGGCATTGGTCGGCACCAGATATTTGGCGATCACAAACAGGTCGCGTCCCGGCACCTGCGTAATCTCAAGCGAAGCGAGTAGTCCTTCGGTCAAGGAATTGTCCACGGCGAGTCCTGGGCGGGTTGTTGACAAGGCCATGGTACACCATGCGCCTAGATTATCCCTTGCTGCGCCAGCGCCTCGATTTCGTGCGGCGTCCAGCCCCAGTCGGCCAGCACTTGCGCGGTATGCTGACCCGGCGCAGCCGGTGCAATGCCTGGCTGCGGGACGCTGCGGCTAAAGCGCGGCGCCGGTGCCGGCTGGGTCACCCCATCGATATCGATAAAGGTGGCGCGCGCTGCATTGTGCGGATGCTGTGGCGCTTCGGCCATGTCCAGCACGGGCGCAAAACAGACGTCGGTCCCTTCCAGCAGCGTGCACCAGGCGTCGCGGCTGCGGGTCAGGAACAGCGCCGCCAGCTTGGCGCTCAACGCCGGCCAGTGGCGCGGATCCATCTGCGCGTCGAAGGCAGGATCGTCGATCTGCGCCAGCTTGAGCAGCAGCGCATAGAACTGCGGTTCGATCGCGCCCACCGAGATGAACTTGCCGTCAGCGCAGGCATAGGTATCGTAGAAGTGGGCGCCACCGTCCAGCAGGTTCGCTTCGCGTGCGTCGGTCCAGCTGCCGTAGGCGCGAAACCCGTACATCATGGCGCCCAGCAGTGCACTGCCGTCCGTCATGGCGGCGTCCACCACCTGGCCCAGGCCTGACTTTTTTGCCTCCAGTACCGCGCACACCACGCCAAACGCTAGCATCATGGCGCCGCCGCCAAAGTCGCCCACCAGATTCAGTGGCGGCGCAGGCGGACCGTCGGCCCGTCCCATCGCATGCAGCATGCCGCTCAAGGCGATGTAATTGATATCGTGGCCGGCTGCCTGCGCCAGCGGCCCGTCCTGGCCCCATCCTGTCACCCGGCCGTACACCAGCGCGGGGTTGCGCGCCTGGCACTGCTGCGGCCCCAGACCCAGGCGCTCCATCACGCCAGGACGAAAGCCTTCGATCAGAATGTCAGCCTGTTCGGCCAGCTTGAGGACCACCTCGCGCCCGGCCGCCTGCTTCAGGTCCAGCGCGAGCGAACGGCGCCCGCGCGCCATCACGTCAAATTTAGTGCCCAGCATGGGAAAGGGATTGGGCGCGCCCGCCACTGGCTTCCGGTCAATCCGGATCACCTCCGCGCCCATATCGGCCAGCATCATGGCTGCGAACGGGCACGGGCCCAGGCCTACCATTTCGATCACACGTACACCTGCAAGCGGTCCTGCCATAACGGTTTTCCTTACAGTGAGCGGGCGATGATTTCTTTCATGATTTCGTTGGCACCGCCATAAATGCGCTGCACCCGCGCGTCCACATACATCTGCGCGATCGGGTATTCCAGCATATAGCCGTAGCCGCCAAACAGCTGCACGCACTGGTCGATCACTTTGCACTGCAGATCCGAGATCCAGTACTTGGCCATGGAGGCGCGCACCGTGTCCATATCGCCGGCGATGGTGTCTTCGATGCAGCGGTCGATGAAGATGCGCGCGATGGTCGCCTCGGTCTTGATTTCGGCCAGCACGAAGCGCGTATTCTGCATGTCCATCAGGGTCTGGCCAAATGCCTTGCGCTCGCGCGTGTGCTCGACCGTCAGCTGCAGCGCACGCTCGATCGCTGCCACGCCGGACACACCCAGAATCGTGCGCTCGTACGGCAGTTCGGTCATGAGCTGGGCAAAGCCCTGGCCTTCGACGCCACCGAGCACATTCTCGAACGGCACGTGCGCATTGTCGAAGAACAGCTCGCAGGTATCCTGCCCCTTTTGCCCCACCTTTTCCAGAATGCGGCCAACACGGAAACCCGGATTGTCCTTCGTTTCAAGCAGCAGCAGCGATACACCCTTGGCGCCGGCCTGTGGATCGGTCTTGACCACGACGGCAATCAGGTCAGCCAGATAACCGTTCGAGATGAAAGTCTTGGAGCCGTTGACCTGATAGCCGTCCGGGCCGCGCACGGCGGTGGTGCGGATGCCTTTCAGGTCCGAGCCGGCGCCCGGTTCGGACATGGCGATGGCGGCAATCATGTCGCCGTTGGCCAGGCGCGGCAAATAGGTCTGCTTTTGCGCTTCGGTACCCTGGTTCAGAATGTAGTGGGCGACGATGGCATGCACGTGGATGCCAAAGGCCATGTCGCCAGCGTAGCCAAGTTCTTCGAACACCACCGACTGGTGCGCGAAGGTGCCGCCCGAGCCGCCGTACTGTTCCGGAATATCGGCGCACAGGATGCCCATCTCGCCACCCTTGTGCCACAAGGCGCGGTCGACATGCTGCTGCTTGCGCCAGCGCTCCTGATTGGGCACGATTTCGCTGTCAACAAAGCGGCGCACGGCGTCGCGCAAGTCTTCCAGCTCGGGCGTCATCCAGGACGACGCCTTGCCTGTCACGTTCATCAGCGCGGCCATGTTCAAGCCGCCTGGTACATGGTGACCACGCAGGCGCCGCCCAGGCCCAGGTTGTGCTGCAGCGCCACGCGCGCGCCCGCCACCTGGCGCGCGCCGGCGCTGGCGCGCAGCTGGTGCGTCAATTCATAGCATTGCGCCAGGCCGGTCGCGCCCAGCGGATGGCCCTTCGAGAGCAGGCCGCCCGACGGATTGGTGACTACTTTGCCGCCGTAGGTGTTGTCGCCATCGCTGATGAATTTGTCAGCCCCGCCTTCCGGGCACAGGCCCAGCGCCTCGTAGGTGATCAGTTCATTGTGGGCGAAGCAGTCGTGCAGCTCCACCACGTCAAGCTGGTCGGGACCGATGCCGGCCTGCTCGTAGACCTGGGCTGCGGCAGCGCGGCTCATGTCGTAACCCACCACGCGCATCATGTCGTCCGAATCGAAGGTGCTGTGGCGGTCGGTCGTCATGGCCTGGCCGGCGATGAACACATCGGCCTTCAGGCCATGCTTGTTGGCGAATGCCTCCGATACCAGCACCGCAGCGGCCGCGCCGCAGGTGGGCGGGCATGCCATCAGGCGCGTCATCACGCCAGGCCAGATCATGGGCGCGTCCAGCACGTCCTGGGTGCTCACTTCCTTGCGAAACAGCGCCAGCGGATTGTTCGCCGCGTGGCGGCTGGCCTTGGCGCGAATTTTGGCGAAGGCGTCAAACGGGGTGCCGTATTTTTTCATGTGCGCCAGACCGGCGCCGCCAAAGTAGCGCAGCGCCAGCGGAATTTCAGGCATGCCGACCAGTTTGTCGGTGACGGCATCAAACGGATCGAACGGGCTGGGACGGTCGTTGAACACGGCGCCCAGTGCGCCCGGACTCATTTGCTCGAAGCCCAGCACCAGCACGCAGTCGGCCGCGCCGCTGGCCACCGCCTGGCGCGCCAGGAACAGCGCCGTCGAGCCGGTGGAGCAGTTGTTGTTGACGTTGAAAATCGGGATCCCCGACAGGCCGACCTGGTACAGCGCCTTCTGGCCGCTGGTCGAGTCGCCGTAGACGTAGCCAGCGTAGGCCTGCTCGACGTCGTCGTAGGCGATGCCCGCGTCATCCAGCGCAGCGCGGGCAGCCAGCGCGCCCATGGCATCGTAGGGCGCACTGGCGCCCGGCTTGGCGAACGGGATCATGCCCACGCCGGTGACAAAGACTTTGCGGCTCATCGTCGACTCCTGAAGGATTCTGCAGTGTAAAGTGTCAAAGTAGGTCAAACGACCTAATGGGCCGATTATAGGTCAGTCGTACTATTTTTTAAAGTGCCATGCGATAATCGCGCCCATGCATGCCACCACCGCCGACCCGCTGCGCCACAAAGCCTCGTCCACCACCGAAAAAGGATTGGGACGGGCGCAAGCCATTTTGCACGCTGCCCGCGCCTTGCTGGCGGCGGAGGGCTACGCGGGGTTGTCGATGCGGCGCGTGGCTGCCGACGTGGGCATCAGCCTGTCGAATGTCCAGCACTACTATCAAAGCAAGGACGCTCTGCTGGAGGCGGTACTGCTCTACACCATGGACCTGTTCCAGCACAAAATGGACGCGATTGCCGCTGCGATGCAGGACGCGTCGCCGCTCGAGCGCTTTTTGTCGACCTGCGACATGTTTTTGGACGAGATCACCGACCCGGTCACGCACGCCATTTTCTTCGAACTGTGGGCGCTCGCTTCGCGCAATGACTTCGCCTCGGGTCTGATGGACATGATGCTCGCGCGCGAGCGCAAGACGATTTTCAACATGATCCGCAGCCTGAACCCGACACTGGGCGACGAGGAAACCATGCAGCGCGCCATTCTGATGGTGGCGCAGGTGGAAGGCTTGATGCTGTTCCGCTTGAATAAAAGCGAGCGGCGCGCGCAGTTTCTGGCCGTGCGCGCCTCGATGCGCAAGGCGCTTGAGGTCCTGGCCACCGCACCGTAAGCATGATCGCCGAAATAAAAAAACCGCTGCAAGCAGCGGTTTTTTTCCATCACCGGCCAGGCCGGCAATCTTAGTTCTTGCGGCGGCGGGCCACAGCAAAGCCCATCAGGCCCAGGCCCAGCAGCGCCAGCGAACCTGGTTCCGGCACGGCGGTCGAACCGGCATTGACGCTGACGTTGGCATTGGCGATGGCCCAGCCTTCATCTTCTGCGCCTTGCAGTTCGGTGTAAGCGAAGCTGTAGGTATTGGTGCCGGCGAGCAGGGCGTGTGCAACACTGAACTTGGTCAGGCCGCCGCTGTAGTCGCCTTTCGATACGCTCGACACGATGGTGACCGACGGATCGATGAAGTAATTCACGTTCGCACCGCCACCACCCATATTGAAGGTGCCGGAGTACAGTTTGGTGCCATTGATCCACAGCGTAAAGATGTCAGTGCAGCAGCCCTCGCCATCCAGGCTGACACGGCCAACCAGGTCAAAGGTCAGCACGCCGGCGCCAGCAACTGGCGAGTCGATCAGCTGATCGATCGTACCGCCGTTTTGCAGGCCATCCACGTCTGCCAGGGACATCGTTACAGGGGTTGCGCCAGCCGAAAACACGGTGGCCGCCAGTACTGCGCCAAGCAAAGTCTTGAACAATTTCGAAATCATCATAGGGTAATCTGGTGTTGAAGTTAATCGTATTAACATAAGAAGCAATATTCATGCCAATAGGAAATGTTTATCCGAATCAATGACTTATAAATTGTCCACAACTTGACTGTAAGGAATTTCGACAACTCTCTGGCAACTTTGCCAAGTGCCTTATACTAGGATCACGAACCATCAAGGAGAATCGCGCCCATGCACCACAATCTCAGCCTGATCACAACCATCGCGGCCGCCCTCGGGTTTGGACTGGTGTTCGGCATGATTGCCGTGCGCTTCAAGCTGCCGGCGCTGGTGGGTTACTTGGTGGCCGGCATTCTGATTGGCCCCGCCACCCCCGGCTTCGTGGCCGACGTGGCACTGGCGGGCCAACTGGCGGAAATCGGCGTGATGCTGCTCATGTTCGGGGTTGGCCTGCATTTTTCGCTGGACGACCTGCTCGAGGTGCGCGCCATCGCCCTCCCCGGCGCCGTGCTGCAGATCAGCGTGGCCACCGCGATGGGCATCGGCGTGTCGTATCTGTGGGGCTGGAGCATGGGGGCCGGCCTGGTGTTCGGTCTGGCCCTGTCCGTGGCCAGCACGGTGGTGCTGCTGCGCGCGCTGGAAGACCGCGGCGCCCTCGCTTCCTTGAACGGGCGTATTGCCGTGGGCTGGCTGGTGGTGGAAGACCTGGTCACGGTGCTGATGCTGGTCATGCTGCCGGCGCTGGCCGGCCCCCTGGGCGGCACCGTCAGCGACAGCAGCAATGGCTTCTGGACTTCGCTTGCGCTCACGCTGGGCCAGGTGGCCGCCTTCATCGGCTTCATGCTGCTGGTCGGACGCAAGCTGTTCCCCTGGTTCCTCTGGCGCGTGGCAAAAACCGGCTCGCGCGAGCTGTTCACGCTGGCCGTGATTGCCGCCGCAGTGGGCATCGCCTACGGCTCGTCGGCACTGTTTGGCGTCTCGTTCGCACTGGGTGCCTTCTTCGCCGGCATGGTGCTGCGCGAGTCGCCCCTGAGCCACCGTGCGGCGGAAGAATCGCTGCCGCTGCGCGACGCGTTCTCGGTCCTGTTCTTCGTTTCAGTGGGCATGCTGTTCGATCCTGCCGTGCTCATTGACAGCCCGCTGCGGGTGCTGGTGGTGGTGGCCATTGTCATGTTCGGCAAGTCGCTGGCTGCCTTCCTGCTGGTGCTGGCCCTGCGCTACCCGCTCAATACGGCGCTGACGGTATCGGCCAGCCTGGCCCAGATCGGCGAGTTCTCGTTCATCCTGGCGGCCATGGGCATGTCGCTTGGCCTGCTGCCGGCGCAAGGACAAAGCCTGATCCTGGCCGGGGCGATCATCTCGATTGCCCTCAATCCGCTGCTGTTCAAGGCCGTCGCGCCGCTGCAGGGATGGCTGGCCGAACGCGCCGCCGGCGACCGCTCCACCGATCCGCTGGCCGAACTGCCCATGTCAATGCCGCAGGAGCGCTTGAGCGGCCAGGTGGTGCTGGTCGGTTACGGCCGGGTGGGCCGCATGATTGCCGACGCGCTGAGCGAAAAAGGGATTTACTTCGTGGTGGCGGAACAGAATCGCGAGCTGGTGGACCAACTGCGCCGGCGTGATATTGCGGCGGTGGCTGGCAATGCCGCCGAACCGGCCGTGCTGATTCAGGCCCACATCGCCAATGCAGCGCTGCTGGTGATCGCCACGCCCGACACCTTTCACGTGCGGGCCATGGTGGAAACGGCGCGCATCCTCAATCCATCGATCAAGGTGCTGGTGCGCACCCACAGCGAACAGGATGCCGAGCTGCTGCGCCAGGACAATCTGGGCACCGTGTTCCTGGGCGAGCAGGAACTGGCGCGCAGCATGACGGACCACATCACCGCGGCCTTGCGGCCGCACTGATTACACGGCGATGGCCGTCTCCGTGCACAGCTTCAGGTTGGCGCGGTGCGGCCCGCTGATGTGCGCCATCAGCAAATCGTGGCGCTCTTCCAGCAGCGCGAACACGGCGTCCTTGGACAGCACGTACTGGTCCAGCAAGGTATCCTTGATCGATTCGATCACATCCTTGTAGTCGCGAATCGCGCCCAGGGTGTAGCTGTAGAGCTCATCGGACTTTTCCTCGACCTGGCGGATCGTGCGTTCGCCGCTGCCTTCGTTCTTGAGCTGGGTGTAGTCGATCTTCGAACGCGAATACATCGACAGGCGGTTGACCATCAGGTTGAGCATCTTGGTGGCTTTTTCGATGTCGTTCTGGCTGCCCACCGAAATGCCGCGCGCGCCATAGAACAGTTCTTCCGCCGCCACGCCGCCGTACAGCTGGATCACATCCTGCTCCAGTTCTTCCAGCGTGCGCAGCGACACGTCATCGCCCGACTGCAGCACGTAACCCAGCGCGCCCAGCTTGGACACCGACTCAGTACTGATTTTCAGCAGGTGCGACTTTTCCTTGACCTGGTCCAGCGACCAGCCCTGGCGCAGGTAAGGATCGATCTGCATGAAGAAGTGGCCCAGTTCATGCAACGCCACGCGCTCGCGCTGCTTGTGCTTTTCGGCGGTGGTGGCGCGGTCGGTCAGACCCAGGGTGGCGCGCTCGAAGGCGCGGAACATCAGATCCGTATTGATGATGGCTTTTTCCTGGATCGAAATCATGGAGGCACGTTCGACCACGGTTTCCAGCAGCGCCGGGCTGAGGTTGGCCGTCATTTCCGCGACCTGGCCCAGGTCCAGATTATTCCAGTCCACCAGACCGGCTTTCTTGCGGCCCAGGAAGCTCTTGAGCAGTTCGCCGCGCTCGCTCTTGTTCGGCAGGCGGAAGTTGATCTTGACCGAGAAGCGGCGCAGCATGGCTTCGTCCATCTCCACCGAGGCATCGTCGAAGTTGGAAGCGACCACCCAGATCACGCCCTGGCCCTTGTCACTCTTGACGCCGTCCAGCAGGCCAAGCAGGGTGTTGGCGGTATCGTCTTCCCATTTTTTTTCGCCGCGCCCGCGTGGCATGAACAGGGTCTGTGCTTCATCAAGGAAGATGATGCAGCTGCCGCGTGCGCAGGCCTTGCGGTACAGCGCATTGAGCGCCTTGGAACCGCCGCCCACATAGCCCGATTCCAGGGCCGAGCCGGAGGCTTGAATCAGTGGCACATTCAACTTCTTGGCCAGGTAGCCCACCAGCTTGGTCTTGCCGGTACCGGCAGGCCCGGTCAGCATCACGTTGAACGGCTTGTCAATATTGTGCGACTTGTATTCGCTGCGGTTGCGGATCATGTCTTCCAGGTGCAGCACTTCCTGCTTGATGTCCTCCATGCCGATCAGGTCATCCATGCTGCCTTTGAGCTTGTCGGGCGCGATCACGTTGGCGCTCATGCCCATGCCGGGAATGCCGAACTTGACTGCGTACAGGATCAAGCCAATCAGGAAAATGTCGAGCGCATGGCGCTTGAGGAAGCTGAGCACTTCGGCGGTGGTGGCGTTCTGGCCTTCGTCCAGCAGCACGGCCTTGTGCGAGGCGAGATAATCATCACGGGCGATCGAATACGGAATCGCATTCTTGAGCAGCACTTCGCGCTCCAGGCTCAGATGCGAGGTGCTTGGCACTTTCACCACGTGCAGTTCGGGCGCGCCCTTGAACTTGAACACGTAGCGCGGCGACTCCGACAGCGGCTTGGCCACCAGCAGGTAGTCGAGCTTGTCCTTGCTCGCTGCCAGCGCGGTGATTTTGGAAATGTCCTGCGAGTGCACGACGGGGCTGGCGTCCTGCGGCACGTCCGCCAGATACACGGCCATGCCGATCGTCAGGGCGATCAGCAAAGCGGCGGCAATGCGGACGTAAATGTTCTGGAAAGCGATCTGGAGTTTGGCGAGGTTGGGCATGTCGAGCTTTATGAATAAGTGATAACGGGCGATCTTCAAACTGCAGTGCCTGCCAGGCATGGATGGGGCCTGGCAGAGTCAGCGGCGTTTGACACTTGGCGCATGTCCAGCCCGCTATACGGTCTTGCTCAGCGCGGGCAAGCTGGCCCGCACTTGGTTTATTGCCATCGCTAAAGTGCTTGAAGGCAATAGGAATAAGGAGACTATACCGTCAAAAAAAACCAAGGTACAGCAAGATCTGGTGAAAAAATTTTGCGACGCAACAGCTCTGGACAAGTCGACAAGCACTCTCTTGTCATGCTGCCAAACATTCCCTAATCAAAGCGGCAACTGCGTCGCATTCGTCAACATTTGGTGCGGAAATAATGCTACGCAAGGATCGTTAGACGATCCTTAAACCGTGCTTAAAAAAGCAGGTCAATCGAGGTAGCGCGGTGCATGCGGGATGGTGGCGTTCTGTTCGAGATCGTGGCCGATCCAGAACTGCCCCTTGCCAGCCTTGACGAAGGCGGCAATGGCGCGCATGGCGCGGCGCGATGCCACCTTGTCGAAATTGAATCCTGGCACCCGCCGGCGTTGCCAGTTCTTGCTGAAGTGCGCCAGATCGCCTGATAGAACGACCAGCCCGCTGCGCGGAAAGCGCAAGGCCAGCACCTGGTGGCCGGGCGTGTGCCCGATGGCACGTTTGAGCACCACGCTGGCGTCGCCAAACACATCGAAGTCGCCCGACAGCAGCTGGCGCGGATTGCCAGCGAGCGTGGGATAGTCGCGCGGATCATTGCCGAACCTGGCGGCTTGCGTGCCGAAGGCCGCGTCGTATTCTTCTTTCTGCATCAGCAAGCGTGCCTGGGGAAACAGGCCGACATTGCCGATGTGATCAAAATGCATATGCGACAAGGCCAGGTAGTCAATGCTGGCTGGCGCGTGGCCAATGTCCTGCAGCTGCGTTGCCAGCGGGCGCTGCAGGCGCAAGTGGTAATTCGCTTCGAACGCCTTGCCATTGGGTTCTGCTGCAAGCGCATCGCCCAAACCTGTATCGAACAGCAAACTGCCCTTGGGATGGACGACCAGGTAACAGGACACCGCCAGTGTTTTGTGCTTGCCGACATCGATACCGGGACTGAACTCCGATACATCGGCCACGTCGATCGTGCCGCAGTCGAGCACATACACGCGCAGGCTGGACACGGGGGGCGACTGCGTGGCGGCCAGTGCTGCCGAACCGCACAGCACCACGCACAGGCCGCAGGCGCGCATCAGCAACCACAGGCAGCCATGCAAGCGCTGCATTATTGCAGCAACCCTTCCGCCCGCAGCGCGTCCTGCACTGCAGGCCGCGCGCCAATGCGGGCCTGGAACGCCTGCACATGCGGATAAGGTGTCAGATCGAGCTGGACCGGACCGGCCCAATTGGTGATGACAAACAGGTACACGTCGGCCACGGAGAACTGCTCGCCCATCAGATAGTTGCGCTGACCAAGAATGCCCTCGAGATAGGCGTAGCGTTTATTGATGGCATTGCGCGCGTTGGTCTTCATGTCTTCGCTGGCAGCCGGATTGAACAGGGGACTGAAGCTCTTGTGAATCTCGGTCGAAATAAAATTGAGCCACTCGACCAGTTGATAGCGCGCCATGCTGCCGGCGGCAGGGGCGAGCGCGCTGCCCGGCGCACGGTCCGCCACAAACTGGATGATGGCCGGGCCTTCCGTCAGCAAGACGCCCTCATCTGTTTCCAGTGCGGGCACATAGCCTTTGGGATTGATGGCGCTGTAGTCGGCACCGCTGGCGGTGCGCTTGCTGCGCAAATCGACCTGCTCGAGCGAAAACGCCATGCCGGCCTCGCGCAAAACGATATGCGGGGACAGCGAGCACGCACCGGGGCTGAAGTAGAGTTTCATGGAAATCCTTTGAGTAGAGACGGCGGCGGGGAGGTGAAAGCCTGCCGAGAATACAATAGATTTCCCAGCTACTTTTGGTATCCCTCAAGTGCTCGCGCGAACCTGGCTGCCTGCCGCGGGGTGCAAGGGTTCAGGCTCCGCTTCCATTGGCGTAATGCGCGGAATACGCAGCGTGAAATGGGTGCCCTGCCCCAGCGTGCTGGCCACCGCAATGGTGCCGCCGAACTGTTTGACGATCAAGTTGTACACGATGTTGAGTCCCAGCCCGGTACCGCCCTGGCCGCGCCGCGTGGTGAAGAAGGGATCGAAGATGCGGTCCAGTACATCGGGCGCGATGCCCTTGCCATCATCCTTGACGTGCAGCTCGACCACGTCGCCATCAAGACGGGCACTGATCTGAATTTCGCCCGGCGTGTCCACTTCAAATGCATGCTCGCAGCAATTGAGCGTGAGGTTGGTGATGACCTGGGCAAAGGCCCCCGGATAGCTGTCGAGCACAATTTCGGGAGGGCAGTTGAGTGCCAGCCGGATCGGCGTCTTTTTCAGCTTCGGCTGCAGGCTGGAAACGATTTCCTCGATGTATTCCTTCAAGCCAAAGGGGCGGCGCGCTTCGCTGGTCTGATCGACCGCGATTTGCTTGAAGCTGTGAATCAGATGAGCGGCGCGGTAAGCATTGTTCATGATCAGGCGCGCACTCTCGCTGGCCGTGTCCAGGTAGCGCATGATGTCGGATTTTTTCAGACCGGTGGTGTCGACAGCGGCCTGGATATCGTCAGTGGCCGCTTTCAGCACCGAGGCGCTGGTCAGCGCAATGCCCACCGGCGTATTGATTTCGTGCGCCACACCCGCCACCAGGCTCCCCAGCGATGCCAGGCGTTCTGCCTGCAGCAGCGACTCCTGCGTCTGGCGCAAGTCGGTCAGCGCTTGCGCGGTTTGCTGGGCCGAGCGGCGCGCCGCATCTTCCGCTTCGCGAATGCGCAAGATGGTCGACTTCAGGCGGCGCTGAATCTGGTTAAAGCCGCGAATCACGTCGCCCAGTTCGTCGCGCCGGTTTTCCGGTAATTCCTCGACGTCGTCGGTGCCGCGCGTGGCCAGGTCGAACAAGCCGTCGCGCAATTGCTTGAGGGGCTCGAACACCATGCGCAGGGACAGCGACAGGGCCAGCACCAGGAAAATATCGAGCAGCAGCACTTCGGCCACTTTGCGCATCAGTTCGGAGGCAAGGGCTTCGTCGATCTGGGCACGCGAGAAATTGATGACAACCTTGCCCACGGAAACGGGCTTGATCGAGGCGCTGGCCGAGCCGCCATCCTGGAACACCAGGGTGGCCTCGACCGGCACGCCAGGCGGCTCGGGGGCCTGATCCACTGCCACCAGTTGGCCATTGACCGCACGCATCTTGCCGGCAAACAGACCCACCGAGGTGTCGTAGACGCGGATCGAGACCACTTCGGGCGGCAGCATTTCCGCCTCGACGATGCTGTCGACCTTGGATTTGTCGAGGTCCCACAGCGCCGATGGCAAGCTGATCTGCAAGCGCGTGAGGACGCCCTGGCGCAGGCGCTGGTTGCTGGCCTCCAGGTCCTTGCCGAGCGAATATTGGGTGTAACTGCCCGAAATGGCGAGCACCAGCGTCACAATCACCACGAACAGCAGTTTGAGACGGTTTTGAATGCTGAACATCGGTCCTCCAAGCCTGTGCCCATCCAATGTACGGGAACAGCTGCCGAATGGCAAGAAATCTAACACCAAGTAAAGATGCCGGACGGCGCTACAGGGCCGAGCTGCAATGGTAAGATTATTGGCAGAAGAGGGAGGCACGCATGAGCGCAGCTTACCAGCACCTGGCGCTGTCGGAAGTCAAGCCAGGAATGGTGTTGTCGGACGAACTGCTGGACCAGCAAGGCCAGGTCTTGCTGCCCAAAGGCGCCGTCCTGACCGCCCGCACCATCGCCCTGTTGCCAGGGCATGGGATCGATTCGCTGGCCGTACTGCGGGCCGATGCCCTTGATACGCCCGCTGCGCCACTGGACGCGGCCGCCATCGAAGCACGCCTTGCCCATCTGTTCAGGCGCCACGATCCGTCCCTGGAACACGACTGGGCCACTGCCCTGCTGCGGCGCTACATCACCGACTTTCGGCTGGAACGGGGGAATGGCGCATGAACACGCTCAGCCTCGATGACATCGTCCGCAATCTGCAAGACTTGCCTTCCCTGCCTGCCGTGGTGATGGAGCTGCTTAACGCCATCGACCAGGAAGATGTCGACGTGGCCGTGCTGGCAAAAAAGGTCTCGCACGACCAGGCCCTCACCGCCAAAACCCTGCGCCTGGCAAATTCGTCCCTGTATGGTTTGCAGGTCAAGGTCACCACCATTCAGCAAGCCATCACCTTTTTGGGTTTTCAAACCACACGCAACCTGATCACGGCCGCAGCAGTCACTGGCTACTTTACCCGCGGCCAGTGCCCGGGTTTCGATGACCAGGCCTTCTGGCGCCACTCCATTGCCACCGCGGCCTGCTGCAAAGTCATTGCGCGCCGGGTCAAATTCAACCAGGACTATGCCTTCACGGCCGGTTTGCTGCATGACATTGGACGCCTGGTTCTGATCAGCACCTTCCCCAGCCAGTACCAGCAAGTGATGGCGCAGCTGCATGCCAGCCATGGCTCGGTGCAGGAGGCGGAACAGGCGGTCATGGGGGTGGACCATGTGGCGGCCGGCGTGGCGCTGGCCGAACACTGGAATTTTTCAGATACGATGAAATCGGCAATCGCGTTTCATCACGACCCGGCCGAAGCGGGCGCGGGCATTTTGGCCACCATTGTGCATGTGGCCAACGCGATCGTCCATGCGCTCGATGTGGCGCAAGAAGCGGACGATCTGGTCCCCGCAGTCTCGACGGTCGCATGGACCGCGCTGGGACTGAACGAAGAAGCCTGGCTGCACGTGTTCCGCGAAACCGAACTCCAGTTCGAGGAAATCACGCAGATACTGCTGGGTTGAGTCGCCCCTGCCAGAACACAGGGGCAAGTTCAGTGTCCCATGGTTCGGGGCATGAACAGCAGCGCCGTCATGCCCGTTCCATCAATGCGCATAGTTGCCAGTGGTCGAAGCAGCGTCTGGTGCTGCCTTTTCTTCGGTTGGCTTTGGACGGCCCTGGGCGTCCGACAGACGGTACTTGGTGCGGCGATCGCCCATCAGGTCGCGCAGATCGCGAATGCTCATGCCAGTAACTTCGTGCATGCGGATCAGGAGCGAGGCGCCGACCGGCAAGCGGTGATGGCGGATCTTGCTGATGACCGGTGGCGCGACTTCAAGCATGCGCGACAGAGCCGCGTCATTCTTCAGCTGCATTTTGCCCAACAGAATGTCGAGCAGGTGGTTGGGATTGTAGCTTTCTTGTGATGCCAGAGCATGGTGTGCCATGATGAATTCCTCGTGATGAGTTGGTTGAAATAGTGCCGTTTACGAACTTTGTTAAAGACTATGTTTCGTCTAAAGAAGTTCCCGCAACATCGCCCCTTTCGGCAAGATTTAACAGAATGAATCTGAAAGCCCGCTTAAGGTGCGCGTCCGGCTCGTATGCGCTCCGCGCCACTCGCCCCCAACGCACGCTTGTCCAAACAAATGGTCAGACTCATATGCCTTAAGTACAACTTACTCGCACATACGCGTCATTGTTTGAAATCAAGCTAACTGTCGGAAAGCTTGTCACATAGTCATTTCAACACATGGAGCTGATTTGTGGCGCACGCAAGAGTTTTTTTTATTTAATTTTGTGCATTTGTATCTATGAAAACTCGGAGATTTTCAGCGGGAAATAGAAAATGTTTAATTAAAACATTGTTAATAAGTTTAATCCAGGAATGATAGTAAAAATGCACTATCGGATTTGATTTTTCCATAGCGATATATTTCCAAGAAGTATTTACGTGACATGGCACACCGTTTCGACCCATTATCGGATTTACGTTAAACTGGCGACCCGCCCGTTGCCTTGATACGATCGCCCACACAGTTGAAAACAAAAACGCCCATTCAGCCCGAATACTTCGTTCCGGAACCTCTCGACAACACGCGTCTCGCGCATTTGTGCGGTCCGCTGGACGAAAACCTGCGCCAGATCTCCGCCGCACTCGACGTGACCATTTTCCGGCGCGGTGAAAAGTTCATTGTCAGCGGCAGCAATGCCGCGCGCGCGGTCGAGATTCTCGAGCGTTTCTACGCCGTGGCCAATAAGGTGGTGCCAATCGAGGAAGTCCAGCTGGCCCTGGTCGAACAGCGCACCGGTCTGCACACGCACACCGGCGCCGACCATACGCCCGTTGAAGCCTTGCCAGAAATTGAAATCAACAGCCCGGTGCTCAAGACACGCCGCAGCGACCTGCGCGGGCGCACCCCGCACCAGATCCAGTATTTGCGCGCCATCCTGGAACACGACATCGCATTTGGCGTGGGCCCGGCCGGTACCGGCAAAACCTATCTGGCCGTGGCCTGCGCGGTCGATGCGCTCGAGCGCGACGCCGTCAAACGCATCATCCTGACCCGTCCCGCCGTGGAAGCGGGCGAGCGCCTGGGCTTCTTGCCAGGCGACCTGGCGCAAAAGGTGGACCCGTATCTGCGCCCCCTGTACGACGCGCTATACGATCTGCTGGGCTTTGACCGCACACAAAAAATGTTCGAAAAACAGGTGATCGAGATCGCACCGCTGGCCTACATGCGCGGCCGCACGCTCAATCACGCCTTCGTGATTCTGGACGAGGCGCAGAACACCACGGTCGAACAGATGAAGATGTTCCTGACCCGGATCGGCTTTGGCAGCAAGGCCGTGGTGACGGGCGACGTGACCCAGGTCGATTTGCACAAGACGCAAAAGAGCGGCTTGATCGACGCCATCCATGTACTCAAGGATGTACGCGGCATCGCCTTTACCCAGTTCTCCAGTGTCGACGTAGTGCGCCATCCGCTGGTCGCCCGCATTGTCGACGCCTATGAAACCGCCGCTTCGGTCGAAGATCTCGCCGCGCTGCCCAAACCTGCCTCAAAAAATGTCCGCAAAAAATAAGCTGTCGCTCTCGGTCCAGTATCCGGACGCCCGTCTGCAGGAATCGATCACGCGCCAGAAAGTGCGGCGCTGGGTGCAGGCCGCCTTACTCGGTCCGGCCGAGCTGACGATCCGCTTTGTCGACGCAGCAGAAGGACAAGTGCTGAACCGCGACTACCGCGCCAAGGATTACGCGACCAACGTGCTGACCTTTGCCTACAACGACGGCGAAGAAATCGCCGACGATGAACCGACCCGTGCCGACATCATTCTGTGCACCGACGTACTCGAGAAGGAAGCGGCGGAGCAAAAGAAAACGGTGGAAGAGCACAGCGCGCACCTGATCGTTCACGGCGTTCTGCACGCCCAGGGTTACGATCACGAAGACGACGAGGAAGCGACCGAGATGGAACAGCTTGAGCGTGACATCCTGAGCGCGCTCGGTTATCCCGACCCTTACCTGTAGGCGCTTCATGGCGCCCTCGCCTTCAGGCCGCCCAGTGCCTGTCGGACGGCCGCCGGCAGTGGCGTGTGCGTTTCGCTGCCAAGCAGGCGCACCAGTTTGGCGTTATCGAGTGCGAATGGTTCGCGCCAAAGGTAGCGCATCTCCAGCATCTCGCGCACGGTCGTGACGAAGGGCGCGGCGAGCCACAGCAGGGGCCATGGCAGCTGCTTTACCTTCATTGCCGGTTGGGCGGATGCACGCACGATCGCATTGACCATTTGCGTGCCGTCGTGGTCCCAGTGGCCGCGGAAGTGGAAGCTCTCGAAGGTCGCCAGTCTGTCTTCCTGTTCGACCAGGCGCACCATGGTGTCGGCGAGGTCCGGCAGATAGGCCCAGGCATGGCCCACGCCGCGCGCGCCGGGGTAGGTGACCACCGATTCTCCCGGCTTGATCAAGCCTTGCGAAAACCAGTTATTGCCAAGCCGAGGACCGAAGAAGTCGCCCGCTCGCACAATCAGCGCGCGCACGCCGGACGCCTTTAAACGGCGCTCCATTTCGACCCGGATGGCGCCTTTGCGGGTCGACGGCTGCTGCGGTGTCGACTCGGACAATTGCGGCGTGGTGCCGCTGCCGTAGTTGTAGATGGTCCCGGGCAGCAGCACGCGGGCGCCGCTGGCGCGGGCCGCGGCGATGGTGTTGTCGATCATGGGCAGCACCAGCTTGCCCCAGTTGCGGTAGCCGGGCGGGTTGACCGCATGGACAATCAACGACGTGCCGTGCGCGGCGTTGATGACGTCGGCAGCGATCATGGCGTCGCCCTGGATCCATTCGATGCCTTCAATCGCGTTGCCCGGCTTGCGTGCCAGTGCCCGTACTGTCCACCCGCCCGCCAGCAGGCGCCGCGCCACTTCGCCACCCACGCCACCCGTTGCGCCAAGTACCAATGCTGTTTTCATACTGATCTCCTTGTTTGGTTGATGGGATCAGTGTGCGCGGTTCCGGAGCCATACGGAAGCGCATAACTATTAGTGATACTATTCATTTTTGCATACCACCACGGAGCTTAACTTCGGGGACGATGCAATGAATGCGCAAGGCCGGCGAAACCACCACATCGCCCTCGCGCAGGCGGGGGCCTATAGCACATTGAACAACTTCGGGGACGTGGAATGGGGCTGGCGCATGCGCCAGCACCTTCGCGAGGACGATATATCACTACGCAAGAGACCGCGAAACCACCACATCGCCCTCGCGCAGGCGGGGGGCCATAGCACATTGAACAAATTCGGGGACGTGGAATCGGTCCCCGCCTTCGCGAGGACGATGTATCACTACGCAAGAGACCGCGAAACCACCACACCGCCCTCGCGCAGGCGGGGGCCTATAGCACGCCAATCAACTTCGGGGACGTGGAATCGTCCCCGCCTTCGCGAGGACGATGTATGACTACGCAAGAACCCGGCTGGGATCTGTACCGCTCCTTCCTGGCCGTCCTCGACGCCGGGTCCCTGTCCGCTGCCGCCCGTGAACTCGGCCTGGCCCAGCCCACCCTCGGCCGCCACATTGACGCGCTCGAGTCAAGCATCGGCTACGCCCTGTTCGTGCGCTCCCAGCTGGGTTACCTCCCCACCGAACAGGCGCTGCTCCTGAAGCCCTACGCCCAGTCGCTGGCCGCCACCGCTGCCGCCCTGCTGCGCGCCGCTTCCGGCGACAGTGACCGGCCACGCGGTACCGTACGCGTCACGGCCAGCGAAGCAGTCGGCTGCGAAGTGCTGCCCCCAATCCTGGCCCAGCTGCACGAGCACTACCCCGAACTGCAAATCGAACTGGCACTGAGCAACCGCCCCCAAGATCTGCTGCGGCGCGAAGCCGACATCGCCGTCCGCATGGTCCGCCCGGCGCAGGACGCGCTGGTGGCGCGCCGGGTCGGCCCAATCGAGCTGGGCCTGTTCGCGCACCGCAGCTATCTGGCGCGGCGCGGCACCCCGGCCACGCTGGCCGAACTGCAGCAGCATTCGCTGATCGGCTTCGATCACGAAAATGCCTTCATCCGCAGCGTCAAGCACCACCTTGGTGACCTGACCCGCTCCATGTTCGCGCTGCGCTCGGACAGCGACCTGGCCCAGCTGGCCGCCATTCGCGCCGGCTTCGGCATCGGCATTTGCCAGGCCGGCATCGCCCGCCGCACGCCCGAACTGGTGCGCGTGCTGCCAGAGGCGCTGTCCATCGAGCTCGATACCTGGCTGGCCATGCACGAGGACTTGCGCAATAGTAAAAGATGCTCAGTAGTATTTTCCGCACTTGCTGACGGCCTCGCGTCCTACATCAACAGGTAATTCCTTCCGGCACGATTTGTGCGCCGCCGCACAGTAAGAGCGCGGCCCCTCCTGTCTACTTGATGCTTCACTAATCAAGAAAGAACAAGACAGGAGGAACCTGCCATGAATAAAAGTCCTAATGGCACTACATCGGTGTGGCTCGCCACTGCCACCGTGCCCGAATATCCGCCGCTCCCCGGCGACGACCAGGCCGACGTTTGCGTCATCGGCGCCGGCATCGCCGGCCTGAGCACTGCCTACATGCTGCTACGCGCCGGCAAATCGGTGATCGTGATCGACGCGGCCGGCATTGGTGCTGGCGAAACCGGTCGCACCACCGCCCACTTCTTCCCGCCCGACGAGCGCTATTTCGAAATCGAGCGCGGCTTCGGCAGCGAAAAAGCAGCGCTGGTGGCCAACACCTATCGCCAGGCCACCGACTGCGTTGAAGCCATCATCCGGCGCGAGCGGATCGACTGCGAATTCGAGCGCCTGGACGGCTATCTGTTCAGCCCTGAACATCGCTGGGACGAAACGCTCGAGCGCGAATACGCCGTTACCACCCGTCTGGGCCTGGACGTGCGCCGTCTCGAACGCGTGCCCGGTCTGTCGTTTGACACTGGCCCCTGCCTGCGCTTCGCCCGCCAGGCCCAGTTCCATCCGCTGCGCTACCTGGCAGGGCTGGCCGACGCCATCACCCGCATGGGCGGCCGCATTCACGGCAATATGCGCGCTGTCTCGATCGATGGCGACAGCAGCAATGCCCATGTGCGCACCGAAGCGGGCAGCATCCACGCAGGTGCAGTGGTGGTGGCGACCAACACGCCCTTCAACGACCGTCTGGTCATGCACACCAAGCAGGCTGGTTACCGCACCTACGTGGTGGCCACGCGCGTGCCGAAAGATGCGTTGCCGCGCATGCTGATGTGGGACACGGGCGACCCGTACTACTACGTGCGTCTGGCCTCGGCGCCTGCGGGCGCCAATTACGAGTTGCTGATCGTGGGCGGCCAGGATCACAAGACCGGTCAGGATGACCACCCAGAGCACCGCTACGACAAGATCGAAGCGTGGGTGCGCAAGCGCTTCCCGCTGGCCGGTGAAGTGGATTACCGCTGGTCGGGCGAAGTGATGGAGCCGTCCGACGGAGTGGCCTACCTGGGCCGCAATCCGCTCGATCACGACAATGTGTACATCATCACTGGCGACTCGGGCAATGGCATGACGCATTGCACGGCCGGAGCGATTCTGATCAGCGACCTGATTCTGGGGCGGGCCAACGACTGGTCGTCGCTGTATTCGCCAGCACGCAAGGCCTTCCACGGCATTGGGGACTTCATTACCGAGCAGGCCAACACGCTGGCCCAGTACACCGACTGGCTGCGCGGCGGCGATGTGGAATCGGTCGATGAAATCGCTGCCGGTGAAGGCGCGGTGGTGCGCGATGGCGGGAGACTGCTGGCGGTGTACCGCAGCGAAGATGGTGGGCTGCAGGCGGTGTCGGCGGCTTGTACGCACCTGGGTTGCGCGGTGCACTGGAATTCCGGGGAAAAGTCGTGGGACTGCCCTTGCCATGGTTCGCGCTTTGCAGCTGATGGCGAAGTGCTGCATGGGCCGGCACGCAGGCCGCTGGCCGCGGCCACGCTCAGTGAGCCGCCGGATGAACACAAGGGGCCCGCGCAGCAGGATGAAGCGCATCCATAACCACCACATCGCCCTCGCGAAGGCGGGGGCCTATCCCATGTAACCGAATTCGGATACGTGGAATAGGCCCCCCGCCTTCGCGAGGGCGATGTGGTGGTTCGTTCTACACCTGCATCAAAGCGGCGTGCTAAGCCTTTAGCACCCCCGCACTGGCCGCAAGTGGCAGCTTGCGAATCCGCTTGCCCGTGGCCGCAGCCACCGCATTGGCCACAGCCGGTGCGATGGCAGCCGTCCCCGGCTCGCCAATTCCGCCCGGATCGTCATGGCTGGCCACGATATGCACCTCGACATGCGGCGCCTCGTTCATGCGCATGACCCGGTAATCGCCAAAGTTGGACTGCACCACCCGCCCCTTCTCCAGCGTGATCTCGCTCCACAATGCCGCACCCAGTCCGAACACCACACCGCCTTCAATCTGCGCCACCACCGTATCGGGATTGACCACCTGACCGCAATCGAGCGCACACACCACGCGGTGCACCTTGATATCGCCATCGGCCCCCACCGACACCTCCGCCACCTGCGCCATATACGTCCCAAAGGCAAATTGCGCCGACACCCCGCGTCCCACGCGCCGCCCCGCCACCGGCTTGAGTTTGCTGGTCCAACCCGATTTTTCGGCCACCAGATTGAGCACGCCCAGCATGCGCGGCGACTTGTCCAGCAGCGCCCGGCGATACGCCACCGGATCCTGCCCGGCCGCCAGCGCCAGCTCGTCCATGAAACTCTCTACCACGAACACATTGTGGGTCGGCCCCACACCGCGCCAGAAGGCCGTGGCCAGCGAGGGCTCGTGGCGCACATACTCGACCCGCATGTCGCCAATGGTGTACTGCAGATCGCGCGCGCCTTCCACCGCATCGGGATCGACGCCATCCTTCACCGCATCCGGCGCAAAGCGCGCCATGATCGAGGAACCCGTCACCTTGTGGAACCAGGCGGCCGGCCTGCCATCCTTGCCCAGGCGGGCCGACAGATGGTCGATATAGTAGGGACGGTACATATCGTGCTGGATGTCTTCCTCACGGGTCCAGATGAATTTAACGGGCGCCTTCATCAGCTTGGCGAAGGAGACCGCCTGCACCACGTTGTCCACTTCCAGCCGCCGGCCGAAGCCGCCACCGATGTAAAAATTGTGCACGCGGACCTTCTCCGGCGGCAGGCCAGTCAGCTTGGCAGCGGCGCCCTGGGCAAAGGTCGGCACCTGGGTGCCCACGTACAGGTCGCATCCATCGGCGCGCAGGTCGACGGTGCAATTCATCGGCTCCATGGTGGCATGCGCCAGGAACGGCACTTCGTACACTGCCTCGATCTTGCGCCCGCCTTCCTGCATGGCCAGGGCCTTGACCGCGTCGCCCTTGTTCTCGCCGGTGGCGCCGGCCTTCTTCGCAGCCTCGTTCATGGTGGTGCGAATGGCGTCAATGGTGACATTGGCATTCGGGCCGTCGTCCCACGTGGGCGCCAGCGCGGCCAGACCCTGCTTGGCCGCCCACATATGGTCGCCCACCACGGCCACGGCGTTATCGAGCTTGAGGACTTGCCGCACGCCCTTGACGGCCATGGCAGCTTGATCGTTGGTGCCTTTCAGCTTGCCACCTGGGACCGGGGAGGCAGCCACCGTGGCCACCAGCATGCCTGGCAGTTTCGCGTCAATGCCAAACTGCGCCGTGCCATTAATCTTGGCGACCGAGTCCAGCCGCTTGAGCGGGGTGCCGATGAGCGTGAATTCTTCCGGCTTTTTCAGGCGGATGACGGCTGGCGGATCGAGCTTGGCTGCGGCATCGACTAGTTCCCCGTAATGCAGCGAACGGCCCGACGCCGCATGCACAACGGCGCCGTTCTTGGCGCTGCAAGTGGCCGCGTCAACCTGCCAGGTTTGCGCAGCTGCCTGCACCAGCACCGCGCGTGCGGTGGCGCCGGCTTCGCGCAGTGGTTTCCAGGCGCCGCGCACGGAGGTGGAGCCGCCCGTGACCTGCCCGCCCAGCAGCGGGTCGCTGTACAGGCTGTTGTTGGCAGGTGCGTGTTCCAGCTTGACCTTGGCCAGGTCCACTTCCAGCTCCTCGGCCAGCAGCATCGGCATGGACGTGAACACGCCCTGCCCCATTTCGGCCTTGTGCACGATCAG
Source organism: Massilia sp. CF038 (assembly GCF_900129765.1). Lineage (GTDB taxonomy): Bacteria > Pseudomonadota > Gammaproteobacteria > Burkholderiales > Burkholderiaceae_D > Telluria_A. The sequence continues at coordinate 146,101 of NZ_FQWU01000001.1, read as the reverse complement.
CGTGACAATGCCATCGCGTCCGATTTTAATGAAGGCGTTTTGCGCCAGTCCTGGCGCGCGCTTCGATTCCTTGGTGGCGGCAGTGCCCACCGCTTGTTCCGATGGCGGCTCGGCGCGTTCGTCGCTGCGCTTGCAGCCAGTCAGGTTGAAGGAAATGAGCAAGCCGCCGCCGGCAGCGGCGCCCACCTGCAGGAAGCGGCGGCGTGACATGGATGGTTTCATGGCCGGCTCCTTATTTGGTGGTCGCAGCGATTTTGATGGCGGCGCGGATGCGGCCATAGGTGCCGCAGCGGCAGATGTTGCCCGACATGCCGGCGTCAATCTCGGCGTCGGTCGGCGCCGGCTTGGCGCGCAGCAGCGCCGTGGCGGCCATCACCTGGCCTGACTGGCAGTAGCCGCACTGCACCACGTCGATCTTGCGCCAGGCTTCCTGCACGCGTGCGCCGACCGGGTCGTCGCCTATGGCTTCGATGGTGACGATCTGTTTGCCCGCCAGCGAGCCGACCGGCGTAACGCAGGAGCGCACGGCCTGGCCGTCCACGTGCACGGTGCAGGCGCCGCACAGCGACACCCCGCAGCCGAATTTGGTGCCGGTCAGGCCGGCCACGTCACGCAAGGCCCACAGCAGGGGCATGTCGTCAGTGACGTCGAGATTGAGGGTCTTGCCGTTAATTTGTAGCGCGGGCATGGGTGGCTCCAGTAAGTTACATCGCCCTCGCGAAGGCGGGGGCCTATAGCACTTAGCCGAATTCGGCAGCGTGGAACAGGTCCCCGCCTTCGCGAGGACGACGGCGGTGGTGCAAATATAAGACTGACTTACATCGCCCTCGCGAAGGCGGGGGCCTATAGCACTTAGCCGAATTCGGCAGCGTGGCATAGGTCCCCGCCGTCGCGAGGACGACGGCGGTGGTACAAAAATAAGACTGAGTTACATCGCCCTCGCGCAGGCGGGGGCCTATAGCACTTAGCCGGATTCGGCGGCGTGGAACAGGTCCCCGCCGTCACGAAGACGACGGCGGTGATACAAATATAAAACGGCGACTGCCCGCGCGGCGCACCTAAGCCACCCGGAAATCTTGTCAATACAATGGCAAATTCGCTTAAAAAACAGGCAACTTGGCTTTTGGTGTATCCTACGCCTATTGCAACAACGGCTCACGCCAACTATGCCAGAGCACTCTTATGACGTCCGCACGGACGCCAAAACCCACCGGTCACTGTTTGAACGCCTGACCGCACTGATCTCCCCCGAGCCCGAAAACCGCGCAGAGCTGCTCGAAGTTCTGCACGACGCCCACGAACGCAACCTGATCGACGCCGATGCGCTGTCCATGATCGAAGGCGTGTTCCAGGTATCGGACCTGTCCGCCCGCGACATCATGGTGCCGCGCTCGCAGATGGACGTGATCGACATTTCCAAGCCTATCGAAGAATGGATGCCCCAGGTGCTGGAAACAGCCCACTCGCGCTTCCCTGCCATCGAAGGCGAACGTGACCGCGTGGTCGGCATCCTGCTGGCCAAGGATTTACTGCGATACTACGCCGAAGAATCATTTGATGTGCGCGACATGCTGCGCCCGGCCATTTTCATCCCTGAATCGAAGCGCTTGAACGTGCTGTTGCGCGACTTCCGCGCCAACCACAACCACATGGCCATCGTGGTGGACGAGTACAGCGGCGTGGCCGGCCTGATCACCATCGAAGACGTGCTCGAGCAGATCGTGGGCGACATCGAAGACGAATACGATTTCGACGAAGAGGAAGACAACATCCTCTCCATCAAAGAAGGCCAGCTCGGTCCACGCTGGCGCATCAAGGCACTGACCGAAATCGCCCAGTTCAACGAGGAAGTCGGCGCCGACCTGCCCGAAGACGACGTTGACACCATCGGCGGCCTGGTCGCCAACCACCTGGGCCGCATGCCGCACAAGGGCGACGTGTTCGACCTGAACAACCTGCGTTTCGAGGTGCTGCGCGCCGACGCCCGCCAGGTGCATGTGCTGCTGGTGGAAAAACTGCCCCTGCCTGAAGACGAACGCGACTGATGCTGCGTCGCCGCACCACCCCTGCGCCGGGCGGCACGCCCGCGCCGCGCACCACTGCCCTGCCCATGCTGTTTGCCGCCCTCGCGGGCGCAGCCAGCGTGTTTTCGTTCGCGCCCTTCGGCTGGTGGCCCGTGCAGATCCTGTCGCTGGCCTTCCTGTTCTACCAGGTCGGCATGGATACGCGGGTGCGCCGCAGTTCGCTGATTGGCTGGGCCTTCGGCTTTGGCTGGTCGGTGGCCGGCATGCACTGGCTGTACATCACCATGAACCGCTTCGGCCACATCCCTGGTCCGATGGCGGTTGCGGCTGTATGCCTGCTGGGCGCCTACATGGGCTTGTTCGGCGCGCTCGCCGCCGGCGTGGCCACCTGGCTGCGGCGCCGACTGACCCTGCCAGTCACCAGTTTCCTGCTGCTGGTGTTGCCATTCTGCTGGGGCTTGTCGGAATGGATGCGCGGCTGGGTGATGACTGGTTTCCCATGGGTTGCGTCGGGCTATGCTCACAACAACAGTCCGCTGGGCGGCTTTGCACCCCTGATTGGCGCCTACGGCATTGGCGTGCTGGCCGCGCTGTGCGGCAGCTGCGTGGTCATGTTCACGCAGCGCAAGCGCGTGCTGGGCGGCGCCGTGCTGGGCACCACCCTGGCGCTGGGCTTCGCGCTGACCTTCGTCAACTGGACGTCACCCCAAGGCCAGCCAATTACCGTGCGCCTGCTGCAAGGGAACATTCCGCAGCAAGAAAAATTTGACCCTGCAAACTTTGCCCGCACGCTCGATCTGTACCACAAGATGACCACGGCAGAGCCGGCCGACCTGATTGCCCTGCCCGAGACCGCCATTCCCCGCTTGCCGCACAACCTGCCACCGGACTACATCGAATCGCTGCAGTTGTTCGCCAAGGGCAGCAACAGCCATCTTCTGTTTGGCATTCCCCTCTCGGACGGTCCGGGCAAGTATGCCAACAGCGTGATCGGCTTTGCGCCCACGGGCCAGTTATACCGCTTTGACAAGCAGCACCTGGTGCCGTTCGGCGAATTTGTGCCGACCGGTTTCCGCTGGTTTGTCGACATGATGCAAATTCCGCTGGGCGACATGTCGCGCGGCGCTGAAGTCCAGGCCCCGTTTGCGGTCAAGGACCAGCTGGTGCTACCTAATATTTGCTACGAAGACGTGTTCGGCGAGGAAATCGCACTGCAATTACGCAGCGCGCCGCGGCCCGCGACCATGCTGCTCAATGTGTCCAATCTGGCCTGGTTCGGCGAATCGGTGGCCATTCCGCAGCATGTGCAAATGTCGCAGATGCGCTCGATGGAAACCGGTCGCCCGATGCTGCGCTCGACCAACAGCGGCGCCACCGTGGTGATCGACAGCCACGGCAAGATCGCCAGTGCCCTGCCCAACTACACCCAGGGCACGCTGGCAGCGACCGTGCAAGGCATGGGCGGCATGACGCCGTTCATCCGCTTTGGCAACTACACGATGCTGCTGCTGGCCGCGCTGGCCCTGGCGGCGGCCTGGATTTCCGGCCGCAGATACGAAAAAAGCCGGCAAAAGTGACTTAGTTGTCACGGCCAGGCCCAGTCTGGCTGCAAAACCCGCTAAAATTGGTCGTTTTAGCAAACTCACTTCGTTCGCGCGCCCGGCGCGCGGCAGCTACCCAAGATGCTCACATTCCAACAAATCATTCTGACCTTGCAATCCTACTGGGACAAGCAGGGCTGCGCCCTGCTCCAGCCGTACGACATGGAAGTTGGCGCCGGCACTTTCCACACCGGCACCTTCCTGCGCGCCATCGGCCCGGAACCCTGGCGCGCCGCCTACGTGCAGCCATCGCGCCGCCCGAAGGATGGCCGCTATGGCGAGAATCCGAACCGCCTGCAGCACTACTACCAGTATCAGGTGGTGCTCAAGCCGGCGCCGGAAAACATTCTCGACCTGTACCTCGGTTCGCTCGCGGCCCTGGGTCTGGATCTGCAAAAGAATGATGTGCGCTTTGTCGAAGACGACTGGGAAAGCCCGACCCTGGGCGCCTGGGGCCTGGGTTGGGAAGTCTGGCTCAACGGCATGGAAGTGACGCAGTTCACCTACTTCCAGCAAGTGGGCGGCCTCGATTGCAAGCCGGTGCTGGGTGAAATCACCTACGGTATCGAGCGCCTGGCCATGTACCTGCAGGGCGTGGAAAACGTGTACGACCTGGTCTGGACCGAGTGGCAAGAAAATGGCGAGACCAAGCGCCTGTCGTATGGCGACGTGTACCACCAGAACGAAGTTGAGCAGTCGACCTACAACTTCGAACACGCCAACACCGACCTGCTGTTCGCGCAATTTGCCAACCATGAATCGGAAGCGAAGCGCCTGATCGAGTTGCAGCTCACGCTGCCGGCCTACGAACAGATCATGAAAGCGTCGCACAGCTTTAACATGCTCGACGCCCGCGGCGCCATTTCCGTGACCGAGCGCGCTGCCTACATCGGCCGCGTGCGCACGCTCTCGCGCCTGGTCGCGCAAGCGTATTACGATTCGCGCGAAAAACTGGGCTTCCCGATGGCCCCCAAGACTGCCGTCGCCTGATAGAACGAACAAGAACATGAACCAAACACTACTCGTCGAACTGCTGACCGAAGAATTGCCGCCAAAGGCACTGGTCAAACTGGGCGCGGCTTTTGCCGCCGGCATCGTCAATGGCTTGAAAACACGCGATCTGCTCGAAGCGGACAGCGTTGCCACCACTTACGCCACGCCGCGCCGCCTGGCCGTGTCCATCACGCGCGTGCGCGCCGTCTCGCCTGACAAATCGGTGCGTGAAAAAGTGCTGCCCGTGAGCGTGGCGCTGGACGCCGATGGCAAGGCCACCGCGCCGCTGGCCAAGAAACTGGCCGCCATGGGCATTGCCGACATCGACGTGGCCGCGCTCGAACGCGCCGCCGACGGCAAGGCCGATAGCCTGTTCTACACCCGTAACGTGGCTGGCAGCACGCTGCAGGCGGGCCTGCAGCTGGCACTGGAAGAGTCCAGCGCCAAGCTGCCGATTCCAAAATTGATGAGCTACCAGCGTCCGGACGGCACCACCGTGCAATTCGTACGCCCGGCGCACCGCCTGATCGCGCTGCACGGCGAGCAGATCGTGCCACTGACGCTGCTGGGCCTTACGGCCGGAAAGCAGACCCTGGGCCATCGCTTCCTCACCAAAGGTGACGCGCTGACCGTGCCGCACGCCGAGCATTACGCAGCCACGCTGGAAACCGAAGGCAAGGTCATTGCGAGCATCGAGGCGCGGAAGGAAAACATCCGCAGCGCGCTGCTGGCCAAGGCCGGTGCCGACAAGGTTCTGATGCCGGAGGCGTTGCTTGACGAGGTGACCGCGCTGGTCGAGTGGCCCGTCGTGTACGAGTGCCACTTCGAAGAAGAATTCCTGGCCGTGCCGCAGGAATGCCTGATTCTGACCATGCAGACCAATCAAAAGTATTTCGCCCTGACGGATGCGAATGGCAAGCTGCGTTCGCGATTCCTGATCGTCTCGAACATCGCCACCGATGACCCGAGCGCCATCATTGGCGGTAATGAGCGCGTGGTGCGTCCGCGCCTGTCGGATGCGAAGTTCTTCTTCGAGCAGGATAAAAAGAAGTCGCTGGAATCGCGCCTGCCGCTGCTGGAAAACGTCGTTTATCACAACAAGCTGGGCACCCAGGCTGCACGTTCCAAGCGCGTGGTGTCCCTGGCGCGCGACATCGCTACCGAACTCGGTTTCGATGCCGCCCTGGCCGAACGCGGCGCTCTGCTCTCCAAGGCCGATCTGCTGACCGACATGGTGGGCGAATTCCCTGAGCTGCAAGGCATCATGGGCACCTACTATGCACGCCACGACGGCGAGCAGGATGAAGTAGCGCTCACCGCCACTGAACATTACCAGCCGCGCTTTGCCGGCGACGCCCTGCCCTCCACCAGCACCGGTACTGTGGTGGCACTGGCCGACAAGCTCGAAACACTGGTTGGCATCTGGGGCATCGGCCTGCAGCCAACGGGCGAGAAAGATCCGTTCGCACTGCGCCGCCACGCCCTGGGCGTACTGCGCATGCTGGTCGAAAAGCGCATCGATGTCTCGCTGACCCAATTGCTCGCATTGGCAGGCAAGAATTTCACCGGCATCGCCGGCTTCACCGATCCGGTCAAGGACGTGCGCGCCTTCATGGTCGACCGCCTGCGCGGCATCCTGCGTGAGCGCGGTTTCACGCCCAATGAAGTCGAAGCCGTACTGGTTGATGATCTGGACCGTCTGCACGACATCGTTGAACGCCTGGACGCTGTGCAAGCCTTTGCGGCGCTGCCAGAAAGCGCCTCGCTGGCTGCGGCCAACAAGCGCATCACCAACATCCTGAAAAAGACCGATGTCGCCATTGGCGACGTGTCGGAGGCACTGCTGCAGGAAGACGCCGAAAAGGCCCTGTTTGCATCCGTGCAGCGGGTACGCCCGCAAGTGGACGCCGCCTTTGCCGCGCGCGACTTCACAGGCACGCTCAAAACCCTGGCCCAGCTGCGCGACGACGTCGACGCCTTCTTCAACGGCGTGATGGTCATGGCCGAAGATGTCGCGCTGCGCAACAACCGCCTGGCACTGCTGTCTTCCCTGCACGCGATGATGAACCGCGTCGCCGACATCTCCAAGCTCGCGGCATAAAGGACAGCAGCGCATGAAGATGATCATTCTCGACCGCGACGGCGTTATCAATCACGATTCGCCCGACTTCATCAAGTCGCCGGCCGAATGGATTCCGATTCCCGGTTCGCTGGAAGCAATCGCGCGCCTGAACCAGGCCGGCTACCGGGTCGTGATCGCCTCGAACCAGTCGGGCATTGCGCGCGAGCTGTTCGACATGAGCACCCTGAACGCCATTCACCAGAAGCTGCACGCCAGCGCGCAGCAGGTGGGTGCGACCATCGACGCCATCTTCTTCTGCCCGCACGCGGCCATCGACAATTGCGACTGCCGCAAACCAAAGCCGGGGATGTTCGAGGAAATCGGCAAGCGCTTCAAGGTCAGTCTGAAGGGAGTGCCGACGGTAGGCGACTCCCTGCGCGACCTGCAGGCGGGCTTCATCAGCGGCTGCGTGCCCTATCTGGTTTTGACCGGCAAGGGGGAAAAGACGCGCGACACCGGCGGCCTGCCACCCGGGACCGAAGTGTTCCCCGACCTGGCCGCCATGGTCAATGCCCTGCTCAGGGGGGCGAGCGCCCCCGTTTCCGCCTGACCCGCACTCCGGAGATCCTACTTGCGTAACTTTATCCTCTTCCTGCGCTCCCTGACCTTCATGCTGGTGATGGTGGTTGCCACCATCATCTGGGCCTCGCTGTGCTTCTTTGCCGCACCGCTCCCGTACAACAAGCGCTTCTGGTTCACCTCGCGCTGGAACGTCTTCATCATCTGGTGCCTGAAGGTCATCTGCGGGATCCGCTACCAGTTCAAGGGCCGTGAAAACCTGCCTGACGCGCCGGCCATCGTGCTGTCGAAGCACCAGTCGGCATGGGAGACCATCTTCCTGCTGCCCAATCTGACGCGCCCCCTGGTCTACGTCTTCAAGAAGGAAATTCTGTACATTCCCTTCTTCGGCTGGGCCATGTATTTGCTGCGCATGATCCCGATTGACCGCAGCCAGGGCAAGAACGCCTTCAAGCATGTGGTCGAACACGGCAAACGCCGACTCGCGGACGGACAATGGATTATCATGTTTCCTGAAGGGACGCGCATCCCCGTTGGCGAAAAGGGCAAATACAAAAGTGGCGGTACCCGCCTGGCGGTGGAAACCAACACGGTTGTCATACCAATCGCGCATAATTCGGGTGAGTGCTGGCCAAAGAATTCCTTCTTAAAGCGCCCAGGCGTGATCACCGTCTCGATCGGCAAGCCGATTGCGCCGGATGGCCATACCGCTGACAGCATGATGCAAGAGGTAGAAAATTGGATAGAGTCAGAAATGCGCGTCATTTCGCCCCACGTCTACAGCGCTGGCTGAGCGAGGTTGGGGCACTGATCCGGGCGTCCGCCCCGCATGAAGCGGGCGCGCCCAAAAAGCTCGACGGGCAGCAGCTCGAACTATTCGCCCAGGACTTCTTCGCTGCAGTGGAGCCGGCCGCCAGGCCGGCGCCGACCCAGCCTCTGTTCAAGGCGCCGCCGGCGCCACCCCACATTGTTTTGCCAAGCCCGCCGCGCCGGCCTGACGCGCCGCCCCTGCGCCGTATCCAGCTTGGCCCCCACAGTCTCGAATTTGAATTGCGCCGCTCGACCCGGCGCTCGATCGGCTTCATGATCGACGATAACGGCCTGCGCGTTACCGCGCCCAAGCGCATCACGCTGGCAGAAATCGACAATGCCATCCGTGCCAAGCAGCGCTGGATTCTGACCAAACTGGGCGAACGCGGCGAGCGCCGTGCCCAGCGCCAGGAAGCGCCGCCCTTCGAATGGGTCGATGGCGCCCAATTGCCCTACCTGGGCGCCCACGTCACCCTGCGCCTGCACGAGGCAAGCCGCAGCAGTTGCGTGTTCGATGCCGAAGCGCAGGTGCTCAATGTGGGCGTCGTACCTGGCCTGGCCGAATGGCAGTTGCGCGAGCGCGTGCGGCTGTGGTTCTGCGAACAGGCCACGCGCGTGTTTGCGGAGCGGCTCGATGTCTATGCGCCGCGCCTGGGCGTGGAATATGCGTCGCTGGCGCTGTCATCGGCCGGCACGCGCTGGGGTTCGTGCACGGTGGAAGGCAACATCCGTCTCAACTGGCGGCTGATTCATTTTTCGCTGCCGCTGATCGATTATGTGGTCGCGCACGAACTGGCGCATTTGCTGGAGATGAATCATAGCCCGGCGTTCTGGGCGACGGTGGAATCGGTGTACCCGGATTATGACGGGGCCAAGGAGGGCTTGCGCAAGCGCTCGCAGGAGCTGCCCGTGCTGTTCCCATAACATCGCCCTGCGAAGGCGGGGGCCCATGCCACCTATCCGAATTCGCTGAGGTGGCATGGGTCCCCGCCTGCGCGAGGACGATGTTAGGGTGCCGCTGGCGCCCCTGAGTCACGAAATCCAGAGTCGCATTACATCGCCCTCGCGAAGGCGGGGGCCTATAGCATGCTGACCAACTTCGGAGGCGTGGCATGGGTCCCCGCCTTCGCGAGGACGATGTTAGGGTGCCGCTGGCGCCCCTGGGTCACGAAATGCAGAGTTCGTCCACATCGCCCTCGCGAAGGCGGGCTCGCATGCGAGCCCCTATTCCACCTATTCGAATTCGCTAAGGTGGTATGGGTCCCCGCCTTCGCGAGGACGATGTTAGTGGTGGGCGGCTTTTACACCGGCGGCGTAAGCATCCATGGAACGGCTTTGCGCGCCATTCAGGCAACGGAAGGGAATCGGCAGCGTGCCGCGCTTGAGCACCACGATGTAACCGCAGCTGTAGCGGCGAATGGCACTCACATCGGACCAGGGCACCAAAGTCACACCGGTGCCGCACACGCGGATGATGCCGTGATCGTCGACACTGAACTCGTACACCCGGCTGGCGCGCCCCTGCGCCACGAAATGCAGGGCAGCAGCGGCCGTGCTGCGCACCAGCAGCCAGCCACCGGTAAAGCGCCCCACACGGCGGCGCCGTATCAGAAAACCACCATGCTGCCACATGAAGCTGACGTATTCAGGCAGGGCGTAGCGCACGCTGAAATGCAGTTCGCCGGGCGCCAGCAGGGGCGCTGCACCGGCTTCGCCACGCAAGGTCACGGGAACAGGGGAAACGGTCTCGCGCCGAAGAGGGCCGCCCACAGGCGGTGCGCTGTCAAGCTGTGAACGATGATTGAACCACGACATGACGATCCCCGGCTTTTATTGTGGAGACATGTTACCAGTCACTTGTCAATCATGTGTCGCAGCAAACCAACTGTGCGCGCTGTCGCGCCCCGATGATGATTGGCAAACGCCAGGGCGGCCTCCCCCATGCGGGTCCGGGTGTCGTCATTGCCAAACAGTTCTCCGGCTTTTGCCACCATCTCTATCGCATTGGCCACGCAGATGGCGCCGCCGGCGGCAATCGCCTCCTCGCTCACCAAGGCAAAATTAAAGGTGTGGGGCCCGGTCAGCACCGGCTTGCCCAGGGCACAGGCTTCGATCAGGTTCTGGCCGCCCAGTGGCAGCAGGCTGCCGCCGATGAAGGCGAGCTCGCAACTTGCGTAATAGGCAAACATTTCGCCCATCGAGTCGCCCAGCAGGACGCGGCTGACAACGGCCGTGTCGCCCAGGGCGGAGCGGCGCTGCAGCGACAGGCCGCGGGTGCTGGCCATGGCGGCCACCTCGTCAAAGCGCTGGGGATGACGCGGCACCAGCAGCAGCAGCGGATTGCCCGGCAGCGCAGCGCTTTTCCAGGCGTCGAGAATCAAGGCTTCTTCGCCTTCGCGGGTGCTGGCACACAGCAGCACCTGGCGCGCCCCGATGCGTTCGCGCAGCCAGGCGCCGGTGGCCAGCGCTGCGGGCGGCACCACCACGTCGAACTTGATCGAGCCGGTGACCGCAACTTGCGGCGCGCCCAGCGAGCGCACGCGCTCGGCATCGGCGTCGGTCTGCGCCGCCACCAGCGCCAGCGCGCGGGCGGCATCGGTCATCAGAGCGCCAAAGCGCTGGCCGCGCCGCAGCGAGCGCGCCGACAGGCGGGCGTTGACCAGCGCCACCGGCACTTGGCTGCCGCAAACGGCAATCAGGTTCGGCCAGACCTCGGTCTCCATCAGGATGCAGATGCGCGGCGCGAAGTGCCCGATGAAGCGCTGGATCAAGAACGGAATATCGTAGGGCAGGTAGGACTGCAACAGGCGTTCGCCATGCTTGGCAAACAAAGCCTGTCCGGTCGCGCGCCCGGTGGGCGTCATGTGAGTGAGCACGATGCGGCAGTTCGGGTATGCCTGCATCAGGGCGTCGACCAGGGGTTCGGCGGCGCGGGTTTCGCCCACGGACACGGCATGCACCCACAGCGTCAGCGGCGCAGGCGCCCTCTTTTTGCCGTACATGCCAAGCCGCTCGCCCCAATGCTGGCGGTAACCCGGCTCCTTGAAGCCGCGCCACCACAAGCGGCCCAGCACCAGCGGCAGGGCCAGACACCACATCAGGGTATACAAATGGCGCATCAGGCCTGACCCAGCAAGCGCCTGGCTGCGGCAATGACTTCCGGGGCGCCTGGCGGCGCACCTTTGTCGCCCAGGTTAATGATGGAAGGCGACCAGTTGCCTTCCGTCTTCCACTTGGGCGAGTCGCAATACAGTTCGATGGTCGGGCGCACAAATGCCGCAGCAATGTGCGTCAGGCCCGTGTCCACCCCAATGGCCAGCGCCGCATTGCGCGCCAGGCTGACCGCTTCGTCCATGGACAGTTTGGGCAAGACCTGCGCGTTGGGCAGGCTGGCAGCGAGCGTTTCCGCTTCCTGCTTTTCGCCGGGCGAACCCCAGGCCAGCAGCACCGGCATGGGTGCCAGCGCCTGGCCCGTGGCGATCCAGTTGGCGGGCGCCCACTTCTTGGCGTCGCGCGCGGTCCCGTGGAAAAACACCGCGAAAGGCGCGGCCGGCATCCATGCGGGCCGGTTGCTGCTGTCCGGCCCTGGCAGGCCGAAGTCAGGTGCCGTGTCGGCGCTGTAGCCCAGGGCTGCGGCAGCGACCAGGCGCCCGCGCGCGACAGCGTGGGTGCGCGGGTCGAGCGCGATGCTGCGGGTATGGAAAATGCGCGAAATGCCCTCGTAGCCGGAGCCCTCGCTGCCGTTGGCCAGCCCGACCTTGGCGCCGCCGCGCTTGATGCGCGCCGCGCCCATGATGATGCCGGTCTTGAGCAGACCCTGGGTATCGAAGACGTAGTCGTATTCCTGCTCGCGCAAGGTCTTGAAAAACGCCTTGATCTCGGCCCGGGTTTCCTTCTTGCCCAGGCTCTTGCGCCAGCGCCGCAAGCCCCAGGGAATGATGCGGCGCACGTTGGGATTGAGCCGCACCAGGCTGACGTAGCCCTCTTCCACCACCCAGTCGATGTGCGCGTCAGGATGCTGGCGCAGCAGATCGGCCACCATCGGCAAATTGTGCAGCACGTCGCCGAGCGAAGAAACCCGGACCAGGAGGATGTTCAGGCTCAAGGGCGGTCCGTGATCAGAACGGCAGTTCGGCGTCCGGCTTGGCGGCCAGGATCACGCGCTTGAATTCACCCTGAATGCGGGCCAGCGCCTGCGGCGTTTCCGCTTCAAAGCGCATCACCACCACCGGCGTCGTGTTGGAGGAACGGGCCAGGCCGAAGCCGTCGGCGTATTCCACGCGCAGGCCGTCGATATCGATGATGCGTTCAGCGTCGGCAAACTTGGCATTGCTGCGCAAGCTGTCGATCAGGGCCACGTTCTCGCCTTCCTGCAGGTGCAGGTGCAGTTCGGGCGTGCTGTCAGACTGCGGCAGTGCGTTCAGCAGGGCCGACGGATCGGCTTCGCGGGTGAGCAGTTCCAGCAGGCGGGCGCCGGAATACAGGCCATCGTCGAAACCGTACCAGCGGTCCTTGAAGAAGATATGGCCGCTCATTTCGCCGCCCAGTGGCGCGCCCGTTTCGCGCAGTTTGGCTTTGACCAGCGAGTGGCCGGTTTTCCACATCAGGGGGCGACCACCGTGCTTGGCGATGTAAGGGGCCAGGTGGCGCGTGCACTTAACGTCATACAGAATTTCGGCGCCCGGATTGCGCGACAGGACGTCAGCGGCAAACAGCATCATCTGGCGGTCCGGGTAAATAATCTGGCCATCCTTGGTGACCACGCCCAGGCGGTCGCCATCGCCATCGAAGGCGATGCCGATTTCAGCGTCGGTCTCCTGCAGGCAGCGAATCAGATCCTGCAGGTTTTCCGGGTGGGCCGGATCCGGGTGGTGATTGGGGAAATTGCCATCGACTTCGCAGAACAGTTCAATGACTTCCAGGCCCATGCCGCGATACAGGTCACCAGCAAAGGCGCCAGCGACACCGTTGCCGCAGTCAACTGCAATTTTCATCGGGCGCGCCACCTTGACGTCGCCGATGATGCGCTCGAGGTACTGGGCGCGGATATCGTGGGTGGCGTACGCACCCTGGGTCGCAGCGGGCGCGCCGTCATGGGCGGCGATGTCGCGGTACAGAGCCTGGATGGTTTCGCCGTGAATGGCTTCACCAGCGAGCACCATCTTGAAGCCGTTGTAATCAGGCGGGTTGTGGCTGCCGGTGACCATGATGCCGGACGCGGCGCCCAGCACGTGGGTGCCGTAGTACACCATGGGCGTGGCCACCACGCCCAGGTCGATCACGTCCACGCCAGCAGCTTGCAAGCCTTGCGCCAGCGCGGCGGCCAGTTCCGGACCGGACAGGCGGCCGTCGCGGCCGATGACGACCTTGCGCTCTCCCTTGGCCAGCGCGGCACGGCCAAAGGCCTGGCCAATTTTTTTGGCGACGCTGGCGTCCAGCGTTTTACCAATCACACCGCGAATGTCGTAGGCCTTGAAAATGGTCGGGGAGAGAGCAAGCATGAAATACCTTTGTAGGATCGCGGCGCGCGCCGAGCGCACGCGGTGTTCACCAGCGGTACGTCGCCATGCGTCGGGGAAAATAGGGAAATAACAAATTATAAATACTGAGGGTGATATTGTAGCGGCAAGCGGGGCCCTTTGGGAATTGCGGGCCCGCCGTTCTTGCCGCTACCGTAGCCTGCCAGGCGGCAGGCGCGGCTTACACGCGCAGCTTGTCGATCGATTTGCCGCCGTCGACCCATTCCTTGACCCATTTCGGCTGACGGCCACGGCCAGTCCATTGCTGAGCAGAATTATCAGGATGGCGATAACGAACTGCCACGGTGCCGGTTTTGGCGCGAATGCCATTGCCGATCAGATCCTTGATGGGCACGCCCACGCTTTGCGCAATCGCCAGGATCTGTTCCCGCGCCTTGGCCACTTCGAGGTGCTCACGCTTTTTCATTTCCTGCTTGATTTGGTCTTGCAGGTTCCGCAAATCACCAACGGACATATTCGACAGATCCATCATTGTTCCTTCAGAGTGGTTGAATTCAGCTCGGTGAAAACTCACCAATTGTCGCAATATACTACAAGCGATTATAAACGCCAGTTCTTCTTGCGCAGAATGAGCCAGCGCGGTGACTTAAATCGAACGATACGCGTATATAACCACACATAACTGACTACAAACAATAAACAGAAGAAAATCAGTACGGCTGTATTTTTCCAGAACACCGTGGCGGGAATTACTGCCATCAGCGAGAGCATCCAAAGATAAGGCGATGTTAGCGAATTGCGCCGGATCAGGGCGCGCGCTTCTTTGGCCCCGGCGGTCCATAAGACGATACGGCGGAATATCAGGGTATGCAAATGAATACCGTCCGGCATAACGGGCGATTTCCCCCTGAGGAACATTCGACGATAAGCGGAAAAAACCGTTTCAAACGCTGGATATATTAAAAGCAAAACCGCGTACCAGGTTGACACCTCGCCATTGCGCATGACCAGCAGGACCGCCAGTTCGCCCAGCATGAAGCCGATAAAATAGGCACCGCCATCGCCAAGAAAAATCAGGCCAATCGGGTAGTTCCAGATAAGAAAGCCGGTGATGGCCCCCGCCACCATGAGCGAGCCGCTCAGAATAAAGACATCACCAACCTGCCAGCCGACATAGGCCAGCGACACCAGCATGCAAATGGTGACGACACTGGCCAGACCATTGAAGCCGTCGATAATATTGATGGCCTGTGCAATCCCCGCGACAGCCAGCACTGTAAAAGGCAGGCTGATCCATAAAGCAGGCAATATGACACTGCTATGAGGAAAATCAATTCGTTCAATCCGCGCGTCCAGCAGAAAAAACCCGGCCAGCGCGGCCACCATGGTGAATAACAAGCGCCAACCCGCACCGACGCGGCCGGTATAGTCTTCTGCCAGGCCACCGGCCAATGCACTCGCGCCACATAACAGCAATGCCATTAGCCAGGGCGTGATGGATGGATTGGTCAGTGCGCTGGCAATCGCTGTCACCATCAGGGCAATAAAGATGGGCAAGCCACCGATGCGTGCCACATGATGGTCATGGACTTTCTGCACACCGAGAAAATCGGTATCCAGGGCCGGCGCATGCAAAACGGCGTATTTGATGACCAGCAGCGTCAGCACCGCCGACGCCAAAAAACTGACGAGGAAAGAAAACATTATCTGGACGCGGGTGGAAGCAGACGAATTAGCGCAGTATGCGCAAAATTACAGGGTCGACCGCCCATACGGCAGGCGAAACTCCTGAATATTGATGTCGCTCAAACATATATAGCATCGATTTAAGCCAGACACAATGCGAGCGCTTTATCCCAGGCCGGAATGGGGCCAAAGCGGCCGATCAGCTTATCGCAATTAAGTACGGAATGGGCAGGACGCTGGGCTGCCTGCGGATAGGCCGCACGCGCAATCGCCTGCGGCGCGCAGGCGATGTTGCTATGAGCAAAGATTGCCTCGGCAAAGCCATGCCAGCTGGTTTGTCCCTGGCAGGCCAGGTGGTACAGACCGCTGTTGGCCTCCCACCACGGGTGGCCGCCTGCCGCGGCCAACGCCAGCATCTGCGCGGTGGTGTCCGCCACGGTGCGGCACCAGGTGGGCGCGCCCTGCTGGTCGGCCACCACACGCAGCGGCCCACCGGCCCGGCCCAGGCGCAGCATGGTTTGCAAAAAATTCTGCCCGCGCATGCCGTACAGCCAGCTGGTACGCACAATCAGGTGGGCGATCCCGGCCGCGGCCACCGCCTGCTCCCCTGCCAGCTTGCTCTGTCCATACACATTGAGGGGGTGGGGCCGGTCTGTTTCGACATACGGGCCGGGCTTGGCACCGTCAAACACGTAATCGGTGGAGAAATGCACCATGGCCGCGCCCAGCGCCCGCGCTTCCTCTGCCAGCACCGCTGGCGCATCGGCATTGATGCGGTAGGCCAGCGCCGGCGCGGCTTCGGCCTGGTCCACCGCGGTATAGGCAGCGGCGTTGACAATGAGCGTGGGGCGCAGCGCCCGCACGGTGGCGCGCACCTGGTCCAGGTCGTTCAGATCGAGGCGCGCGCGCGGCAGCGCCAGCACCTCGCCGCGCGCCTGGAGACTGCGTTCGAGTTCATAGCCAAGCTGGCCAATGGGCCCGGTCAGCAAAATTCTCACGGGAAGGCCTCGGCCTCGGCCAGCAGCACGCCCTGGTTGTCCTTGCTGGAGAGCATGGGAACACCGCTGATCGGCCACTCGATCGCCAGCGCCGGATCGTTCCAGCGTATGACCCGCTCATCCTCGGGCGACCAGTAATCGGTGGTGCTGTACAGGCATTCGGCATAGTCGCTCGTGACCACAAACCCGTGCGCGAAGCCAGGTGGAATCCAGAGCTGGCGGCGATTGTCGGCCGACAGTTCGAGGCCGATCCAGCGGCCGAAAAATGGCGACGAACGGCGCATGTCGACCACCACATCAAAGATCGCGCCCGCCACCACGCGTACCAGCTTGCCCTGGGGTCGGCGCACCTGATAATGCAAGCCACGCAACACATGGCGCGCCGAGCGCGAATGGTTTTCCTGGACAAAGTGCAGCGCCAGCCCGGTGAGCTGTTCGAAGCGGCGCGCATTGAAGCTCTCGAAAAAAAAGCCGCGCTCGTCGCCGAACACCTGGGGTTCGACAATCAGCACTTCCGGCAAGGCGGTGGGGGTGACTTTCATCAGAATACCTGCTCTTCCAGTACCCGCAGCAGGTACTTGCCATAACTGGTGGCCGCCAGCGGCTGCGCCAGGCTGGCCAGTTGGGCCGCACTGATGAAGCCCTGGCGGAACGCGATTTCCTCGGGCACCCCGACCTTGAATGCCTGGCGCTTTTCGAGGGTGGCGATGAACTGCGAGGCGTCAAGCAGCGACTCGGGCGTGCCGGTGTCGAGCCAGGCCATGCCGCGCCCCAGCACTTCTACCTGCAACTGTCCGGCCTCGAGATAGGCGCGGTTGACATCGGAAATTTCCAGTTCACCGCGCGCGGACGGCTGCATACCGCTGGCGATCGAACCGGCCTGGCCATCGTAGAAATACAGGCCAGTCACCGCGTAGTGCGAGCGTGGCTGGCGCGGCTTTTCTTCAATCGAGACAGCGCGCCCGCCAGGGCCGAATTCAATCACGCCATAGCGCTCCGGGTCGCTCACATGGTAGGCGAACACGGTGGCGCCGGCGGTACGTGCCGCTGCCTGCTGCAGTTTCTGCTCAAGACCGTCACCGTAGTAGATATTGTCGCCCAGGATCAGTGCGCAAGGCTGGCCCGCCAGGAAGGCGCTGCCGATCAGGAAGGCCTGGGCAATGCCTTCTGGCGCCGCCTGCACTGCATACTGCAGCGTGATACCCCACTGGCTGCCATCGCCCAGCAGCTCGCGAAAGCGCGGCGTGTCCTGCGGTGTTGAGATGACGAGAATGTCGCGAATCCCGGCCAGCATCAGCGTGGTCAGGGGATAGTAAATCATTGGCTTGTCATGCACGGGCAAGAGCTGCTTGGAGACCACCGTGGTCATCGGGTACAGACGCATGCCGGAGCCGCCGGCGAGGATGATGCCCTTGCGGATGCGGGGCGCAGTCATGATGCGGCCTTTGTCGTGAACTCTGGTTGGGCAAGATACCACTGGACGGTTTTCATCAGACCGGCACCAAACGGCACGGCCGGTTTCCAGCCCAGCTCGCGCATCAGCTTGCCGGCGTCGAGCGCGTAGCGGCGGTCGTGTCCGGGCCGGTCAGTGACATGGGCAACCAAGTCATGCGCACTGCCTGGCTGGGGCGCCAGCTCGTCGAGGAGGTCGCACAGAGCATGGACCAGTTCGAGGTTGCTCATCTCGCAGGCCGCGCCAATATTGTAGGTCTCACCTGGCTGGCCGGCGCCCAGCACCATGCGCAAGGCGGCGCAATGGTCGCCCACGTACAGCCAGTCGCGCACCTGCAGGCCATCGCCATACACGGGCAGCGCGCGGCCGGCGCGGGCGTTGGCAATCATCAGCGGAATGAGCTTTTCGGGGAACTGGCGCGGCCCGTAATTGTTCGAGCAATGGGTGATCAGGGTCGGCAAGCCATAGGTATGGTGGCTGGCGCGCACCAGGTGGTCGGCAGCCGCTTTTGACGCAGCATACGGGCTGTTGGGCGCGTATGCCGACTGCTCGGTAAACGGCGCGTCCTGCGCTGCCAGCGTGCCATACACCTCGTCGGTGGAGACGTGCAGAAAACGAAACGCTGCGCGCGCATCGCGTTCCAGGGTGGCCCAGTAAGCGCGGGCCGCTTCCAGCAAAGTAAAGGTACCGTTGATATTGGTGGTGATGAATTCTCCCGGCTCGGCAATCGAGCGGTCGACATGGCTTTCGGCGGCAAAATGGACGATCGCGCGCGGCTGGTACTGCGCCAGCAGCGATGCGACCAGGGCGTCGTCGCGGATGTCGCCATGCACGAAGATGTGGCGCGCGTCGCCAGCGACAGGCGCCAGGTTGGACAGCTTGCCGGCGTAGGTCAGGCGGTCGAGGTTGAGCACCGGCTCGTCGCAGCCGGACAGCCAGTCCAGGATGAAGTTGGCGCCAATGAAGCCCGCGCCGCCCGTTACAAAAATCATGAGCGATCCTGCTTGAATGTGGAGGCCAGCTGCAATTTTATGTGAAACTGGCGGATTGATAGCATTTTAAGCTGCCTGCCGATGAAAACCTACGCAATTGGAGACCTGCAGGGCTGTGCCCACGAAGCGCAGGTTCTGCTCAACCGCATCACCGAGGACGCGCCCGGCCCGGCCCGGATCGTGTTTGTGGGCGATTTGATCAACCGCGGCCCGGCATCGCTGGATGCGCTGCGCCGGGTGATGGCACTGTCGATCGACAGCGGCGGGCGCGTCGACGCGCTGCTGGGCAATCACGATCTGCATTTGCTGGCAGTGGCCTGCGGCGCCCAGCAGCGTTCGCGTTCCGACACGCTGGACGAGATTCTCGCGGCACCCGACTGCGATGCCTTGATTGCCTGGCTGCGCCACCGGCCCATGGCGATCATGGCGGCCGGCCACCTGCTGGTGCACGCCGGTGTGCTGCCGCAGTGGGATGCGGCCAAAGTCATGGCGCTGGCGGCCGAAGTGGAAGCGGCCTTGCGCGGCCCGGACTGGGTGGCGTTTCTGGCTCAGATGTATGGCAACACGCCGGACCGCTGGGATGAATCATTGACTGGCATAGCGCGCCTGCGCTGCATCGTCAACGCGCTCACCCGCATGCGTTTGTGCACGGCCGACGGCGTGATGGACTTCAAGGAGAAGGAAAGCGCGCACGCGCCCGCGGGCTCGAATCTGATGCCCTGGTTCGAGGTGCCCGGCCGCCTGACGCAAGGCCAGGGCATCGTGTTCGGGCACTGGTCGGCGCGCGGACTGGTGCTGCAGGATGGTGTGATTGGCCTGGACAGCGGCTGTGTATGGGGCGGCAAACTGAGCGCCGTGTGCCTGGATGACCGCACGCTGCTGGAGGTCGATTGTCCGGAATATCAAAAGCCGGGCAAGGGATAAGGACCGAAATAGGGAAAGGGCAAACTACAAAACCCGACATCGCCCTCGCGAAGGTGCCGGCGCATGCGCCGGCCCCATAGCACGTTCCCGAAGTCGTTCAGCACGCTATGGGTCCCCGCCTTCGCGAGGACGATGTGGGTTAGGTCAGCGCTGCGGCAATCGCATCATGCGCCGCTTTTGCCACATCGCGCCGATGGGCGTTAGCCGCCGCAATCGGCGCCAGGCAGGTCAGGCGTGCCTTGATCGGCCCACCGCCAAGTACAGTCATCATGCTCTGTACAAAGGTCCGCTCCCCGACATACTCCACATTCGGATGAAACGCCCCCGCCCCATCCACATAGCGCAGCGCATACGGCTGCACCGCCACCCCGGCATCCACCGCGGCCTCGAACAAATTGGCATGAAACGGCAGCACCTGCCCCTGCAAGGCCGTGGTCCCCTCCGGGAAAAACGCCACCCGCTCGCCCGCCTGCAAGGCTTGCACCATGCCCTTGAAGATGTTGCGCAGCTCGCGCCGGTTACCGCGCGCGATGAAGACGGTACCCGCCTTGTCCACCAGCCAGCCCAGCACCGGCCAGGCGCGGATTTCCGACTTGGCGACGAAGCGGCAGGGATACAAGGCATTGATGACGAAGATGTCCAGCCAGGACACGTGGTTGGAGACGATCATGGCGTGTGCCAGCGCCGCGCTGCCTTCGGCCTGGTCCAGCTGCACGCCGCAGATGCCCAGCAGGTCGCGCGACCAGCGCGCGGTAACGCGCGCGCGCAGCCCGGCACCGGCCCACGGGAAAATCAGCGCGCAGACGGCCAGGCCGCCAATCAGATGCAGGATGACCCTGCTCACGCGATAAGCGAGGCGTGGCTTCAAGCGCTGCGCTGCCAGGCCACCTGGCCCGCCACGATGGTGGCGCGCACCTGCCCTGCCACCTCGAAGCCGAGGAAGGGCGTGTGCTTGCCCTGGCTGGCCAGTGCCGCCGCTTCCACCGTCCAGCGTGCCTGCGGGTCGAACAGCACCACGTCAGCCACCGCACCGGGCGCCAGCGAGCCGGCGGCCAGGCCAGCCACGCGGGCCGCGTCGCAAGTCACCTTGGCCAGCGCCCGTGCCAGCGGCGCCGCTGCGCCCTGGCCCGCCGCCTGATTGGCCGCGTACTCGTCTGCCCACTTGATGGTCAGCGCCAGCAGCAGTTCCAGGCCGGTTGCGCCAGGCGAGGCTTCGCCGAAGGGCAGCAGCTTTTCATCGTCGTCGACCGGGGTGTGGTCGGAACAGATGGCGTCAACGGTGCCGTCAAACAGCGCCGCACGAATCGCATCGCGGTCGCGCTGACTGCGAAATGGCGGCGTGACCCGGGCGTTCGAATCGAAGAAGCCGATATCGGCGTCGGTCATGTGCACATGGTGCACGCCCACGTCGCAGGTCACGGGCAAGCCTTCCTTTTTTGCCGCGCGCACCAGTTCCAGCCCGGCCGCTGACGACATGCGGCACAGGTGCACGCGCGCGCCGGTGGCACGCACCAGCTCGAACAGCGTGTGCAGCGCGATGGTCTCGGACATGACGGGCACGCCAGACAAGCCCAGACGCGACGCCAGCGGGCCGCTGTGGGCAATGCCGCCGCGCCCGATGTGCGCATCTTGCGGCCGCACCCAGACGGTGTAGCCGAAGGTCTTAGCGTACTGCAGCGCGCGCAGCAGCACGTTGGTATCGGTGATAGGTTGCTCGGCCTGCGAAAAACCGATGCAGCCTGCTTCGGTCAGCTCCGCCATTTCGGTGAGCGACTCGCCTTTCAAGCCGGTGGTCAGGGCGCCCAGCGGGTGCACGTGCGCCTGCTGCAGCTTGCCGGCGCGGTGCTTGAGCATTTCGACCAGGCCCGGTTCATCGAGCACCGGGTCGGTGTCGGGCGGGCACACCAGCGAAGTGACGCCGCCCTGCATGGCGGCCTGCATCTCGGATTTGAGCGTCGCCTTGTATTCGTAGCCCGGCTCGCGCAGGCGGGCCGACAGATCGACCAGGCCAGGCGCCACCACCAGGCCGCGCGCATCGATGCTGCGTGCGGCCTCGAAGCCGGCTGGCGCACTGCCCAGGGCAGCGATCTTGCCGTCGGCGATAAACAAGTCTTGTACGGCGTCGATGCCGTTGGCGGGATCGATCACGCGCCCGTTCTTGATATGTAGTTTCATCCTTGCGTCCCTGCCACAATGCTCATTACCGCCATGCGTACCGCAATCCCGAATGTCACTTGCGGCAAAATCACCGCCTGCGCACCATCGGCCACGGCCGAATCAATTTCCACGCCCCGGTTCATCGGTCCCGGGTGCATGACGATTGCGTCCGGCTTGGCCAGCGCCAGGCGTTCGGGCGTGAGGCCGTAGTTCTTGAAGTATTCCTGGGCCGACGGCAGCAATGCCCCACCCATACGTTCGTTCTGCAGGCGCAGCATGATGATCACGTCCACGCCCTTCAAGCCTTCGTCCATGTTGGTGAATACGCGCACGCCCATTTGTTCCAGCCCGCCCGGCAGCAGCGTGTGCGGCCCGATCGCGCGCACTTCCGGCACGCCCAGCGTGGTCAGGGCGTGGATGTCCGAGCGCGCCACGCGGCTGTGCAGGATGTCGCCCACGATAGCCACCGTCAGGTTGGTGAAGTCCTTTTTGTAATGGCGGATGGTGTACATGTCCAGCAAGCCCTGGGTCGGGTGCGCGTGACGGCCGTCGCCCGCATTGATCACATGGACGTGCGACTGTTTGGTGTCGATCAGGTGCTTGGCGATCAGGTAGGGCGCGCCCGACTGCGAGTGGCGCACCACGAACATATCGGCGTGCATGGCTGACAGGTTGTCGATGGTGTCGAGCAGCGACTCACCCTTGCTGGCCGACGAAGCCTGGATGTTCAGGTTGATCACGTCGGCCGACAGGCGCTTGGAGGCGATTTCAAAGGTGGTGCGGGTGCGCGTCGAGTTCTCGAAGAACAGGTTGAACACGCTCTTGCCGCGCATGAGCGGCACCTTTTTCACTTCACGGTCGGAGATGCCGACAAAGCTCGAGGCGGTATCGAGTATGTGGTTGACGATCGATTTCGGCAGCCCTTCGATCGACAGCAGGTGCTGCAGCTCGCCGTGTTTATTGAGTTGCGGATTGAGCATGGTGGGGTCTGTTCTTATTCTATCGTTAGCGTGAATTGTCCATCCTGGGCCCGCGCCAGGACCAACGACTGATCTGACTCGAGCGCGGCATGGGTGGCGACGAAGTCGGCTGCCACCGGCAGCTCGCGCCCGCCGCGGTCGGCCAGGGCCGCAAGCATGATGCGCGCCGGGCGCCCAAAGTCGAACAGCACATTGATGGCCGCGCGCGTGGTGCGCCCTGTGGCCAGCACATCGTCCACCAGCACCACGTTGGCACGGTCGACGTTAAAGCCGATGTTGGTCGGCTTGACGTCCGGGTGCAGCCCTTTTTTGGCGTAATCGTCGCGGTAGAACGAAACGTCGATGAAGCCGAGCCGCTGCTGCAGGCCCAGGTCGCGCGCCAGCCGTTCGGCCAGCCAGGCGCCGCCCGAATGGATGCCCACGATGGCCGCGTCGGGCACACCGGCCAGGCCGCTGCGCACCTGGCCCAGCAGCACCTGGTAAAGCGCTTCGGCGTCGAAGTTCTTAGTTGTTGTTGGCATGGTCGTCAAAGTATTGTTGCAAAATAATGGCAGCGGCTTTCGCGTCGATGATTTCGCCGCGGCGCGACGTAATCACGGCCGAGGAATAGCGCTCGTCGACCAGGTGCACCGGCAAATTGAAGCGCCCGTGCAGCTGATTGGCAAAGCGGCGGCAGCGCAGCGTCATCTCGTGCTCGGCGCCGTCCGGATGCAGCGGTTCGCCGACCACCAGGCACGCGGGGCGCCACTGTGCGATCAGGTCGCCAATCTGCTTGAAACGGGCGGCGTTGTCGATGGCCTTGACCACCTCGAGCGGCTGGGCCTGCCCGGTCAGGGTATTGCCCATCGCAATGCCAATGCGCTTGATGCCGAAATCAAATCCAAAAACGATGTCAACCACGGGTGCGGCCAATCGACACACCACTACGCATGGCCAGCCTCGGAAGCCAGCATCATCGGGTCGATGCCAAGCAGTTTGATGGCCGCGTTGTAGCGCTCCTCGATGGGCAGATCGAACAGCACGTGCGGATCGGCGCCCACGGTCAGCCAGCCATTGCGGCCGATTTCGTCTTCCAGCTGGCCGGGGCTCCAGCCGGCGTAGCCGATCGACACCAGCAGGCGCGAGGGACCGGTGCCGTTGGCTACCGCTTCGAGCACGTCAATCGAGGTGGTAAACGCCACCTCCGAGGTGACCGTCAGCGAGGAGGAATACGGGGTGCCTGGCGTGTGCAGGACGAAGCCGCGGTCATCCTGGACCGGGCCGCCAAACATGATGGGTTCGTTGACGACTTCGCTGTGCAAGCCGTCGGACACCGTCAGGTCGATGCGCTCGAACAGGATTTCCATGGTCATGTCGGTGGGCTTGTTGATGACCACGCCCAGCACGCCCTTGTCGTTATGCTCGCAGATATAGACGACGGTGCCGCCGAAAATCGGGTCCTGCATGGACGGCATGGCAATCAGAAAATGGTTGGCCAGGTTCAGGCCGGAGGACGAGGTCGACGTCATGCTGTCGGCAAATCGGCCCGATTCATCTTCGGCCATGCCCGGCATGGGTGGCGTTTTCCCGATCTTGCTTTTCTTCATATGCGTCACTTTCTGTTCCTCGATGCAGGAGGTTTGCTGCTAGTATCCCGCCTACAACAACGGGCTTTTCGATAGTTTACACTGAATTGGGGCCGTTACCCACTGCGAGCGCCATTGCGGACCGGTCTGATAGCGATGTTAGACAGGCTGAAACGGCCTCATCTTGACCTTGAACACGCCTATGACACTGAATAAATCGCTGGTCTGGTTCCGGCGCGACCTGCGCGCGTTTGACCATGCTGCACTGCATCACGCACTAACGTCGTCGAACAGCGTGTATTGCGCCTTCATCTACGATACCGACATTCTCGACAGCTTGCCCAGGGCGGACCGGCGCGTGCAGTTCATCCATGACAGCCTGGCCGAGCTCGATGCCGAGCTGCGCGCCATGGGCGGCTACCTGATCGTGCGCCATGCCAGTGCCCACGAAGCAATTCCAGCGCTTGCCGCAGAGCTTGGCGTGGACGCCGTGTTCGTTAACGGCGACTATGAGCCGCAGGCGATCGCGCGCGATGCCGCTGTCGCGCAGGTGCTGGAAGCCGACGGGCGCAGCCTGTTCAGCTTCAAGGATCAGGTGATTTTCGAAAAGAGCGAAGTGCTGACCTTGCAGGGGCAAATTTTCTCCGTCTTCACGCCGTACAAGAATGCCTGGCTCAAGCGCCTGGCGGCCGAGCCGCAGGCGCTTGACGCTTTTCCGGTCGAGCCACACGCTGCCAAGTTCGCCGCGGCCCCGGCCGATGCGCGCCTGCTTACGCTGGCCGAGATCGGCTTCGAGCCAGCCAGCGTGCCCCTGGCGGCGGGCATGTCGGGCGCCGCAGCCCTGTTCGAAGACTTCCTGCCGCGCGCGCCCGCCTACGATGAGGCGCGCAACTATCCGGCCGTGAAAGGGCCATCCTACCTGTCGGTGCACCTGCGCTTTGGCACGCTCTCGATCCGCCATCTGGTGCGCACCATGCAGGCGCTGATCGGCAATGGCGGCGGTGGCGCCGGCGCGCCGGTGTGGCTGTCGGAACTGATCTGGCGCGACTTTTACGCCATGATCCTGTTCCACCATCCGCGTGTGACCGAGCGTGCATTCAAGCCGGCTTACGATGCCATTGAATGGGAAGCGGGTCCGGAGGCGGAAGAACTGTTTGCCGCCTGGTGCGAAGGCCGCACCGGCTATCCGCTGGTGGATGCGGCCATGCTGCAGCTGAACCAGACTGGCTACATGCATAACCGCCTGCGCATGGTGGCGGCCTGTTTCCTGATCAAGGACCTGGGGATTGACTGGCGCTGGGGCGAGCAGTATTTTGCGCTGCTGCTCAATGACTTTGACCTGTCATCGAACAATGGCGGTTGGCAGTGGGCCTCGTCCTCCGGCTGCGATGCCCAGCCCTACTTCCGGATATTTAACCCGATCACCCAGTCGGAAAAATTTGATGCCAAGGGCAAGTTCATTCGCAAGTATCTGCCGCAGCTGGCCAAGCTGAGCGACAAGGAAATTCACGCGCCGTGGCTGGCGGCGACCAGGGTGGCCAACTACCCGGCCCCGATTGTGATGCACGACGAAGCACGCAAAAAAACCCTCGAGCGCTACGCGGTAGTAAAGGTCCAAGCCGCATAAGCACTACATCGCTTTCGCGGTAGCCGCTTCGCCAGCACATCGCCCTCGCGAAGGCGGGCTCGCATGCGAGCCCCCCATACCACTTCACCGGATTCGGATGCGTGGTATGGGTCCCCGCCTTCGCGAGGACGATGTTTGGTGGCCAACTACCCGGCCCCGATTGTGATGCACGACGAAGCGCGAAAAAAACCCTCGAGCGCTACGCGGTAGTAAAGGTCCAAGCCGCATAACCACTACATCGCTTTCGCGGTAGCCGCTTCGCCAGCACATCGCCCTCGCGAAGGCGGGGGCCTATACCACGCATCCGAATTCGGTAACATGGTATAGGGGGCTCGCATGCGAGCCCGCCTTCGCGAGGACGATGTGCTTGGTTTTTTTGGCACCAAAAAAAACGCCTCGCAATGCGAGGCGTTTTCACTTGGCCGTTCAGCCCTTAATGCGCAACCGGCATTTCCCGGTTCAGCAAGCCCGAAATGGCGGCCAGCAGCATGTCTTCCTGGAACGGCTTACCGAAGTAGGCATTCACACCAAGATCGAGCGCATAGTTGCGGTGCTTGTCCGCCGTACGCGAGGTGATCATGATGATCGGCACACCCTGGGTGCTTTCGTTGCCGCGAATGTTGCGGGTCAAGTCGAAGCCATCCATACGCGGCATTTCGATGTCGACCAGCATCAGATCGGGCACGGTTTCCTGCAAGCGCTCCAGCGCATCCACGCCGTCCTTGGCCAGCATGACCTGGTAGCCTTCGCGTTCCAGCAGACGCTGGGTCACTTTGCGCACGGTCAGCGAATCGTCGACCACCATCACCACATAGTCGCGGGCCCGGGTTTCCTGCTGTACCACGGCGGCGGCAGCAACTGCTGCAGCCGGTTTCATCTGCGGATGCAGATCGATGTGGTGCGACAGGGCCACCGGATTGAGAATCAGGACGATGTCGCCCGAACCCATCACCGTGGCGCCGGCAATGCCGATCATGCGCGACAGCTGCGGGCCGATGTTTTTAATGACGACCTCGCGGTTGCCTTCAATCGTGTCGACCTGCACTGCCAGACGGTCGGTACCGTGCTTGAGCACCAGCACCGGGCAGGAACGCTGCACCAGTGGGTTGGTCTCGGTATCGCCCAGCAGGGTTGGCAGGAAGTGCACGCCCACCTTCTGGCCCTGGAATTCGATGAAGCCGGCTTCGCGTGCCCGGTTCATTTCGGCTTCCTTGATCTGCAATACCTGTTCCACCAGGATCGATGGCACCGCATGGGTCTTGGTACCGCTGGTAATCAAGACGACCTGCGTGACCGACAGCGTCAGCGGCAGATTGATGGTGAACTGTGCGCCCTTGCCGCTCTGGGTGGCAATGCTCACGCGTCCGCCCAGGGCAGTCGCTTCGGAACGCACCACGTCCATCCCGACGCCGCGGCCGGCCAGTTCGGTCAGCGCATCGGCGGTCGAGAAGCCTGGTTCGAAAATCAGGTCGGCCGTTTCGCTGTCGGTGATGACTGCTTTCGGGTCGAGCAAGCCATTTTCGATCGCCTTGGCGCGGATACGCTCCAGATTCAGACCGGCGCCATCGTCGGTGAACTGAATCACCACTTCGTTACCCTGCTGGCTCACTTGCACCAGCAATTCGCCGATATCGCTCTTGCCGTTGGCATTGCGCTTGTCGCGCGTTTCGATACCGTGCACGATCGAGTTACGCAGCAAGTGCTCGAACGGCGCGGCCATCTGCTCCAGCACCGAACGGTCGATCTCGACGCCGCCACCGCGAATATCCAGGTTGACCCGTTTGTCGATTTCTTTGGCGGTTTGACGCGCCACGCGGAACAGACGCTCCGACAAGCTCTGGAACGGCACCATCCGCACCCGCATCAGATCGCGCTGCAAATCGCGCGTCAGACGGGTCTGGACGGTCAAGTCGTCGGTTGCCGATTCGACCGTGCGGGTCAGGCTTTCGTGGAACGACGCAACGTCGTTCACCGATTCGGCCATCATCCGGGTCAATTCCTGCAGACGGGTAAAGCGGTCGAACTCGAGCGGATCGAATTCGCGTTCGCTGGAAATCGACATGCGCGACGAGATCTGCGATTCGGCCTGCATTTCCACTTCGCGCAGCTGACGGCGCAGACGACCCAAGTTTTCCGAGAAGTCGTTGAGCGAGGAACGCAGCGTCGACACCTGGTTATCCAGTTTCGAACGCGTGATCGACACTTCACCAGCCTGGTTGACCAGACGGTCAAGAATGTCGGCACGGACCCGCACCAGCGGCGTACGGGCCTGGGTGGCGGCAGCGTCGTCACCAGCGGCCGCAGGTGCAGCACCTGGCAGCGCCACGGCGGCAGCGTCGGTTGGCGATTGCAGCTGTTCAAACAGCAGCAAGGCGTGATCGTAGTTGGCCAGCAGTTCGTCGAACGCCGCTGGCGTCGAGGTCCCGGCGTGGACCATGTTTTCGATCTGGCTTTCGATTTCGTGCGTGTGCTGACCGAGGCGCATTGCACCGGCCATCCGCGCCGAACCTTTGACCGTGTGCAGAATACGCAGCAAGCCCTTGGCCAGCGCAGTGTCGGCCGGGTTGGACTGCCACTTGCGCAGACCATTGCCCAGTTCCGGCAGCAAGTCGGTTGCTTCTTCCAGGAACACCGGCAGCAAGTCGGCGTCAAGGTCATCGCCAAACGGAATGGCGGCAACCGCATTTTGCACGGCGTTGTCCGACAGTGCCGATTCGATGGCGGCCACTTCGGCTGCCATGGCAACCGATTCAGGAATCGAAATCAGTTCCGGCACCAGGACCGGTGAGCTGTCTTCCTCTTCCAGCGTCACGTCAGCTTCGGCCTCGACCGGCTCGGCCACGACTGCTGCAACCAGCTCTTCCGGCTCGTCAGCGAGGTCGTCGAGCACAGGGTCGGCAGCGTCGATCGGCAGATCGATTGCTTCCGGCGCCACCACTTCAGGTTCTGCGACTGCAGCTTCTTCAACTGCTGGTTCTGCTGCTTCTGGCTCTGCAGCTTCCGCCACGACCGGGGTCTCTTCCACCACCGGCGCTGCTTCCACAATGCTGTCGAGCGTTTCGACGAACAGCGGATCAAGCGCTGCCACTTCGTCGGCGCTGATGGCTGAGCTCTCGGCGCCGACATACACCGCCGATTCACGTTCCACCAGGCGTTCGCGCAGCGTGTTCAGACGCGCGACCAGCTCCGGATTCGACGGTGCGATTTCACCCAGGGCAAAGCCTTGCAACATGGCGCGTGCGCACTCGACGGCTTCGTCAAGCAGGTCGCGTTCGGCTGCGTCCAGCACTGGTGCCGGCGTGTCGAGTGCCATTTCCAGCGCATGCGCGATTTCGCACACGGCCGAGAAGCCAACCGTGGCCGAGGTGCCAGCCAGGGTGTGGGCCGCCTTGATCGCTTCGGGCGAGACGCCGCGATGCGTTTCATGGCGCCACTCGCCGAAGTCCTGGGCCAGCAGGCGCACCAGTTCATCGGTTTCAGCCAGATAGATGTTATACAGCGGCAGCGGGATTTCAAGGTCGCCCACGCGCTTGGTATTGTCGTCGGCAGCGTCGCTGCGGCTACCCGGGAATTCGATGACATTGTCCGGCACCAGCTTGAGCAGCTCCGGTTCGGTCATCTCGATCACTTCGTCGACCACGACTTCGTCTGCCGGTGCCTCGGCGCTGATTTCCAGCGGCAGTTCAGGCGTGACATCGGCTGGTGCATCGGCCAGTACATCCATTGGCAGATCCAGCGCCAGCGCATCGATCGTCTCTTCGACTTGCGGTGCGTCGTTCAGTTCCGGCAGCGACAAGTCAGGCAGCGACAGGCCCGGCAGCGACAATGCGTCCATGCCGGCAGGGGCGGCCACTTCGTCCAACGGCGCGGCATCGTCCGGCACGGCCAGGGCCGTGATTTCTTCCTCGTCCGGCAGTGCCAGCGCGGTGATGGCTTCTTCCTGCACGTCGGCCGGCGCTTGCACCGGCACCTCGGCCATTGGGGCGGCCGGTGCAACGGCTGCTGCCGCTTCCATCGTGAATGGCGCGCCTTCCAGCATGCGGGTGGCGCTCGCCACCAGCGCATCGCTGCTGCGCGGCGAACTGCCGGTCGATGCCAGTTCGTTGACCCAGGCGGTCATGTCGACGGCAGCCCAGTCCAGCAAGGCCAGCAAGTCCGGCGTGGCCGAACGGCCTTCGGACAACCACAGGTTCATGACTTTTTCGACCAGGGCTGCGCCCTCGCCGAAATTGTTCAAGCCCACCATGCGGCCCGACCCTTTGAGGGTGTGGAAGGCACGGCGCACCACGGTGATGGTTTCCTGGTTGGACGGCTCGGCCTTCAGTTTCGGCAGCGTCGCAGTCACCAGCTCCAGCACTTCCTGGGCTTCCATGATGAAGATTTCCAGCAGCTCGGCTTCGACTTCGCCTTCCACCGGCATTGGTGGCGCGGTCGGTACGGCAGGTGCGGCTGGCGCGGCAACCGGGGCCGCGCTGTCGACGAATTCGAGCGGCGCTTCCTGCACTGGCTCGATTGCCACCGGCGCGACTTCTTCGATCACCGGTTCCTGTTCGAACACGGCTTCGCCGCTTGGCTTTTCAAACGGTACTTCGCGCAGCATGCCTTCTTCGCGGTCGAACGAGAAGCGGTCCTTGGCGGCCTCGAAATTCTTGGCCAGCATGTCGACGAAGAAGCCCAGCGCGCCAATATTCTGGGCGATGTTCTGCAGCGACGCTGCTTCCAGTTCCGGATCACCTTCGGCCGCGGCCAGTGCGCGCACGGCTTCTTTGACGTGCAAGGCAGCGCGCATGGCGTCTTCCTGGTCCAGGATCGCAACGGCGCCTTGCAACTGGTGCAGAACCGGATCGATCTGGGTCAGGGTTGGCCGCTTGGAGCCGTCCGCATAATAATCATCGAGGACTTTTTCAACCTGGCGCAGGCCATTTTTCATTTCGGCAGCCAGCACGGCCACCGTGTGATCCTGCTGGATCTGGCGCGACAGGTCGCCCTGCCACTGCGGTGCGTCCGGCGGGGTCTGGCCGGCGGCCAGCGCCAGCAGACGCGCGCCCACCACTTCGGCGTGCGAATCGAAATCGTCCGGCAATTGGCGGATCTGGTCCAGGCCATGCTCGACAAACAGCAAGGCGGTGGCCATCTCGAGCGAGAATTGCGGATTGCGCCCGGCCGCTTGCGAGTCGCGCGTGGCACGCACGATTTCGCCAGCCAGGCGAATCAGCGCAGGGGAACCGAGCTTTTCGCTGGCGGCAGCCATGCTGCCCACCAGTTCGCCAAATTCGGCTTCCAGCGCAGGATCGGTTTCCGACGACAGCTTGTCCCAGGACGCGCTGGCATGGGCCAGGGCATCCTTGGCAGCTTTGAGCGCGTGCGCGTCAATGCGGCCATAGCGTTTTTTCTGGTAGTCGCTCGGCACCACGTCGTTGACGCGGTAGGCCGCGCGCAGTGCTTGCGCGGTGGGCGACGGGTTGGGCGCGGCGGCAATGAAGAACAGCGCATCGCGCATCATCATTTCCGGCAGACTGCCCTCGCCTTGCGACAGGCGGCGAATCTGCAGGTTGATCAGGCCGAACAACTGCTTGACGAACAAATTGCTGCCCAGCTGGCCCTTGGCAACCAGCTCGGCGAAACTTTGCATGGCCACCCAGAAGGTGCGCGCAGGCGCTTCCTTCTGACCAGCCGCGATCAGGGCAATGGCCTCCTGCATGGTGGAGGCGGTCGCCTGCTGCGAGACCGGATCGGTACTCTTGAGGAAAGGCAGCAAGGCTTTTTCAAAACGGCCACGGCAGGCAGCGTAATCGGCTGCCACCGGCGCGGCTGCGTGCTGCGGCAAGGTGACCGCCAGCGACAGATCGGGGAAGAACAGGTCGGCCGGATGAATCCGCGCCGCGCCCAGTTGTTCCTGCAAGTCGCGGTAATACGGGAACAGGCGGGCCGGTTGCTGCGGCGCGCCAGAAAGCAGTTCTTCGAGGTATTCAATTACGGCGGTATAGACGGCGCCGACCAGCTGCGCGTGCTCGCTCGTGCATTCGAGCAAGCCATCGCGGAAGCGGTCCAGCGCTGCCTCGGCAGCCTGGGTCATGACGCCGACACCGTCGACGTCGACCATCTGCAAGGCGCCATGGGCCTGGTGCAAGTACGCTTTCGCATGCTTGAGGGAATCTGCCTGGGCATCACCCGCCAGGGCCGTGGCGTCGTTCAGCGCTGCGCCGGACCGGCCCAGCGCTTCGCGGATTTCGCCCATGACCCAGCCGAGCGGCCCAGTGTCAAATTGGGGCGCGTGCGAAAAATCAGTCATCGTTTTATTACCTTACTTTAAACGGCCTCGACCTTAGGCAACCACGCGGAATCGCGACACCGAGTTCTTCAGTTCTTGTGCCAGCAAGGTCAGCTGACGAATCGAGCTCGCCGTCTGCTGCGTACCGTCCTGCGTGCTCTCGGTGACCGACAAGATGTGCTGAATGTTGTGTGCGACGCCGTTAGCGGACGTTGCCTGCAGTTCCGTTGCGAAGGAAATACCCTGAATCAGTTCCGCCAGTCGGTTCGACACGCGCGAAATTTCGTTCAGTGCGGCACCCGCAGCATCGGACAGCTTGGCACCCTCAACCACACCCTGGGTCGATTTTTCCATAGCGGCCACGGCATCGTGGGTATCGGTCTGAATGGTACGCACCAGCGCGCCGATCTGTTTTGCCGCGCCAGCCGAACGTTCCGCCAGGCGCTGCACCTCTTCCGCAACCACCGAGAAGCCGCGACCTGCTTCACCAGCCGATGCAGCCTGAATTGCCGCGTTCAGCGCCAGTACGTTGGTCTGTTCGGTAATGTCGGAAATCAGTTCGGTAATTTCACCAATCTCCTGGGACGATTCACCCAGTCGCTTGATTCGTTTCGAGGTTTCCTGGATCTGCTCGCGAATTTCGTGCATACCCTTGATCGCGTTTTCCACCGCGGTCGAACCCTGGTGCGCCGCCGCCACCGACTGGCGCGCAACTTCTGCGGACTCGTTGGCTGACTTCGACACATCGGTAATTTCGCTTGCCATCTTCAGAACCGTCTCGGACGCATCCTGAATCTCGCGCGACTGTTGTTCGGTTGCTGCCAGCAGGTCGGTCGAAATGTTTTGTGCGTTGGTCGACGCCGACGTTACCTGCTCGGCCGTGGTGGTGACGCGCTCTACCAGACCGCGCAACTCTTCCACCGTGTAGTTCACCGAGTCGGCAATCGCGCCGGTGATGTCTTCCGACACCGTTGCGTGCACGGTCAAGTCACCGTCCGCCACTTCTTGCAGTTCGTTCATCAGGCGCAAAATAGCGGCCTGATTCTGGTCGTTGGTGGCTTTCGCTTCTTCTTCCTTGGTTTGCGCCAGTTGACGCATTGCATCTGCTTCCTGACGACGGCCTTCCGCAGCGCGGGCGCGGGTACGGGAATCTTGCAGCATGACTTTTGCGATACTTGCACCGACCAGGGCGGTGAACAGGGCCGACAGGGCCATCAGCCAGAACCACACACCAGCCGAATCCTGCTCTTCGCGGAAGGTGGTTTGCACGGTGGTCAGCAGCTTTTTAACTTCTTCGTTTTCATAGAAAATCGACAGTTCGGCGCCCTTGGCGGCCGTGAATTTTGGCAGGTTGTCCAGAATCGAGGTGACCAGCTTCTGGTAGGTGTCAAACTTGTTCTTGATTTCGGTCAGCAGTTCGCGCAGTTCCGGGTCTTTCACGGCATTCAACTGCATCGTGTCGTTGCCGCTCAGGAAGCCTTCAATCGTGGTGCGGAAGGTGGTGGTATCGCGGCCCAGCTGGAACGCGGTTTCCGGACGAATACCGCCCGAGGTCAGGAATTCCGAGGCGCTGCGCGACAGACGCTGGGTCAGCATGGTCAGACGGCCGATGGCAGCCAGTTCACGCGGGGTCGCGCCTTTTTGCACTTTCTGGTTCAGCAGTTCTTCCGTCATCGACAGCAGTTCTGGCGACAGGGTATCGAGCTGCTTCAGGGTCTTTTCAAAGCCCGTCAGTTCCGGCTTCATTTTCAAGATGGTGCCAGCGGCGTTGTCGGTGCTGGTCCACTTGGTTTTTGCATTGACCAGCATCTTGGTCATGCTCGCCGGTGGCGATGGGATGACCGAGCCAGAGAATTCGCCGCCGCGCATCAGCAGATTCAAGTCCTTGTTCAGCAAGGCACGGCTCTCTTCGAGCTGGGTGAACGCTTCCACGTTACCCTGAATCGCGTTAGGCGCCGCTTTACCGATACGCTGGGAGTGCATCAGTGCATCCGATGCAATCTGGGTCTGGTCGGACGACGTGGCATTGTTTGCCGCGTTGCGCCACAGGGCAAACACGGTCACCAGGATGCCCACACCGAATACCATGAACAGGATACGCAGCTGGCGTGGCAGCGACAGGTGGCCAATGAACGGCAACTCCATCTCGCCGCCGGCGTCGTCAGGAACGACGTTGCCGCCCTTGCCTGCGCCCATCAGCGAACCCAGGCCCAGCGGGCTGGCGCTCTCTTCCGGCGCCGACTCGGTACCCGGTCCGCCAATGTCGAGCAGCGGCGCATGCGCCGCTTCCTCGTGCTTCGGCGGCTCGCCGATCACTTCGGTCAACTCTGGACCAAATTCGGTGTCGGGGGCAGCCAGCACGCCCAAACTATCGTCACCGCCCTTTGGGCCAAAGCCCAACGAACTTTTCCAAGCAAATCCCATTACAGCTCCCAATCCCTAAGGTATCAATGACCACTTTTATCGTGGTTTAAAATCCGATGTGCAAAAACCGTGCATCGCTCACCAGCGCAGCGAGGTCCAGCGGCGCCCACTCATTGGCGTCGGCGTCGCGCAGCCGGTCACCAGAAACCTCCATGCCGGCTGCATGACGCAAGCCGTACACGCGCGAGACCAGCAAACCGCAGTTGAAACCGAGGCCGTTGGCAAAAGTAATAATCCGGCTGTCCGAACCAGCCGGGGTGTCCGTATTCTGTGAATAGCGGCCCAGGTCGATCACGCTGATCAAGTTACCGCGAATATTGGCCAGCCCCAGATACCAGGGCTGGGTCAGCGGTACCACCGTGATGGACGGCACCGGGACAATTTCACCCACCTGGGTCAGGTCGAGCAGGAAGCGTTCGCCCCCGATCATCACTCCCAGCTGGTTGACGCGTGCCCCGGCGTTGTTACGCGCCGCCTGCATGCGTTCGAGCAGCTGCACCTGGTATTGGCGCAAACGGGTACGACGGCCAGCTCCATCGGAGGTGACCGTCGTCTCGGGCGCAGATTTGACAGCGGCGCTCATGGCATCAAACGTTCAGTGCGGCGATTTTCGCCAGCAGCAGTTCCGGATCGACTGGCTTGACCAGGTAATCGCGCGCACCCTGGCGCAGACCCCAGACGCGGTCGGTTTCCTGGTTCTTGCTGCTGCAAATGATGATGGGCACGTCCGCCAGGTCCGGGTCCTTGGCGATCGAGCGGGTCACCTGGAAGCCATTGGCGCCGGGCATGACCACGTCCATCAGGATCAGGTGCGGTTTTTCCGCCTTGATCTTGAGGAAGGCTTCTTCGCCATTTTCGGCGGTGGTGACGGTAAAACCGTTTTTGACCAGAATGTCGGTCAAGTAGTAACGCTCGGTAGGGGAGTCGTCGACGATAAGAATTTTGGTAATGGCCACGTGGCTCTCCTGGATTATTTGGACATCGCTTCTGCTGTGTGCTCACGCACGGCGGCCAGCAGACTATCTTTACTAAACGGTTTGGTCAGGTAAGCCGAGGAGCCGACCATGGCGCCGCGCGCCCGGTCGAACAGCCCGTCCTTGGACGACAGCATCACCACCGGCGTCGTGTGAAACTTGGCACTCTTCTTGATCAGGGCGCAGGTCTGGTACCCGTCCAGACGCGGCATCAAGATGTCGCAAAAGACCAGCGACGGATGATGGTCATTGATCTTGGCTAAGGCGTCGAAGCCATCGTCGGCCAGCACGACCTGGTAACCTGCCTGCGTGAGAAAAATCTCGGCAGAGCGGCGAATCGTGCTGCTGTCATCGATGACCATGATTTTCAAGACTGTCGGTTGGGTCGTCATTGTCATATTCAGTTTACCTGGCGTAAGGATGAACGATACCATAGGGCAAGCCCCTTGTGCGATATCTGTTGCATTCGTTCAACTAATGTATTAAAAACGCCGCGTTCCAATTAGATAACTGTCATCTCGAAGTCATCCTTGCGGGCGCCACATTCGGGGCAAGTCCAGTTCATCGGCACATCTTGCCAGCGGGTACCGGGGGCGATGCCTTCGTCGGGCAAACCGGCCGCTTCTTCGTAGACCCAGCCGCAAATCAGGCACATCCAGGTCAAAAACGGGGCTTGCGGGGCACCGCTGGTTTCATTGCTGCTCACGTTGGGGGTCCTTGTATCTAGTAAAATGCCGAATCAGGTATCTTAATCGACCGGCCGTGCAAAACCAAACTTCTCCCCCTGTTTCCCCTCTTATTCTGACCTTTGGTGTCTCCGATCCGCTCGGCGCGTCGGGCATCCAGTCCGACCTGGCCGCGTTTGCCGCCCTGGGCTGCCATGGCTTGTCGGTGACCACCGGATTGTTAATTGGCGACAGCGCACGCGTCGAAGACAGCCAGGAAATCGATGCCGACTGGCTGGTCGACCAGGCCCGTCTGCTGCTCGAAGACATGACCGTGGCCGCCTTCAAGGTGGGCACCCTGACCAGTATCGAGCAAGCCAGCGCGATTGCTGAAATCGTGTCCGACTACCCGGATGTGCCCCTGATCCTCGACCCTTTCCTGTCCAGGCTGCCCGATTCCGGCCTGGCCGACGACGACATGCTGATGGCCCTGCGCCAGATTCTGGTCCCGCAAAGCACGGTGCTGCTGCTGTCCCAGGTGGAACTGGCGCGCATGGCTGAAACCTGGCGCGAAGGCGGGGCCGACATGGTTGACGCCGACGTGGCCGAGCTGACCGGCATGGGCTGCGAACTGGTGCTGCTCACCTGCACTGGCGCGGCCGGCAGCGGCGCCAGCGCGCGCCGCTCCAACACCCTGTACGACGCCGACGGCATTGTCGCCACCTACGACTGGCAGCATCTGGCCGGCCCCTTCGTTGGTGCCGGCAGCACCATGTCCGGCGCCCTCGCCGCTTACCTGGCACAAGGCGCCGCCCCCGAAGACGCGGTAGCCAGCGCCCAGGCGTTCACGGCCGGCGCCCTGGCCCACGCCCAGCGTTTTGGCATGGGCAAGCTGGTCCCCAACAAATTTTTCGGCCACACTTTCCACGGAACCGCATCATGAGCAATTCTGAAATCTCCCGCAACGACAGCCTGTTTACGCGCGCCCAGATCACCACCCCGGGCGGTGTCAATTCGCCCGTGCGCGCCTTCAAATCGGTGGGCGGCACGCCGCGCTTCATCACGCGCGCCGAAGGCCCCTACTTCTGGGATGCGGACGGCAAGCGCTACATTGATTACATCGGTTCCTGGGGCCCGGCCATTGTCGGCCACGCCCACCCGGCCGTGGTCAAGGCGGTGCAGGACGCGGCCGCGCGCGGCCTGTCGTTTGGCGCCCCGACCGAAGGCGAAGTGCTGATGGCCGAAGAAATTTGCCGTCTGGTGCCGTCGATCGAGCAAGTGCGCCTGGTCTCGTCGGGCACCGAAGCGACCATGAGCGCGCTGCGCCTGGCGCGTGGCGCCACCGGACGCGACAAGATCATCAAGTTCGAAGGCTGCTACCACGGCCACGCCGACTCCCTGCTGGTCAAGGCTGGCAGCGGCTTGCTCACCTTCGGCAACCCCACCTCGGCCGGCGTGCCGGAAGACTTCGTCAAGCACACCCTGGTGCTGGACTATAACAATGTGGCCCAGCTGGAAGACGCCTTTGCCTCCATGGGCGACACCATTGCCTGCGTGATCGTGGAACCGGTGGCTGGCAATATGAATCTCATCAAAGCCACGCCGGAATTCCTGCGCGCCATGCGCGCCCTGTGCACCCAGCACGGCGCGGTGCTCATTTTCGACGAAGTCATGTGCGGCTTCCGCGTCGGCCTCAGTGGCGCCCAGGCGCTGTACGACATCGTGCCCGACCTGACCGCGCTGGGCAAAGTCATTGGCGGCGGCATGCCGGTGGCGGCCTTTGGTGGCCGGGCCGAGCTGATGCAGCACATGGCGCCGGTGGGCGCGGTCTACCAGGCTGGCACCCTGTCCGGCAACCCGGTGGCGGTGGCTGCCGGCATGACCACGCTGGGCCTGATCCAGCAGCCTGGTTTCTATGAACAGCTAAGCGCGCAGACGGCCAAGCTGGCCACTGGCCTGGCCGCCGCCGCCAAGGAAGCGGGCGTGACCTTCTGCGCCGACGCGGTCGGCGGCATGTTCGGTATCTACTTCAGTGAACAAGTACCGACCAGTTACGCCGAAATGATGGCCGGCGACAAAACCCGCTTCAATGCCTTCTTCCACGGCATGCTGGACGAAGGGGTGTACTTTGCCCCGGCCGCCTTCGAGGCAGGGTTCGTGTCGGCCCAGCACGACGACGCCGTGATCGAAGAAACGATCGCTGCCGCGCGCCGTGTGTTTGCTCGTTTGAAATAGCCAATAGCGGCCTTGCAAGACAGTTGCAAGGCCGTTATGCGTGCAGTTTGTTCAAGCAAAGCAGGGCCGCCCGATTGCTCATTTAGCATTCTTTTGACTGGCACGCCGGCGCTGCCCGCCCTGCGCAGATTGCTCGAGCCAGTCCAGCAAGGGCCGATTGAACGAGTAGCGGACATGGCCAATGCTGCCAGTGCGGCCGTCGCCGGCCAGGTAAATGGACAAAATCGGGCGCGCCGCGCCGCGCGGGTAGAATTTCAGCGCCCAGCGCACATCGTCCTCCGCCGCAAGATCAAATGCGCTCAGTTCGGTCGCAGCAAGGGCGTCGGCCAGGGTCAGTGCCCGTGGATCGCGCTCAAATTGTTGCAACACCAGTTTGCGGAAAAAAAGCCGCTCCAGGACAGCCGGTGTAATTGCATTGCGCGAGCCAGCCTGCGGATCCATCCACAGGATCTCCAGACGACCGATCTGCTGCCGGCGCAATTTGTCTGGCAGACTGCGCAAGTTGGCGTGATGGAATGAACGGTGCGCACCGCCGGCCAGCGCCAGCCGGTGTGTCAGCAAGCCTAGTATTCCAGCGAGAATCTGACGTCGTTGTCGCATCGCGCCCGCCCCGCTTACGCGGCGAGAAAGTGTTCGCGCAGATAGGCCAGGCGGCTGCCCAAGGCCCGCGCATTGTCCTGCGTGGGCGCCACGTTCACGGGGATCAGGTCGGCCACCGACGCACCTTGCCCGGCTGCGTCGGCCCAGGCCTGCATCAAGTCCACATAAGTTGCCAGCGCCTGTGCCGGGTCCGTGCTGCCGCCTTCCAGCACCAGGTAGGCGGGCGGAAGATCGCCGCTGATCACCCATAGCAGGGCATCGCCGGGATCGGCAGCGTTTTCAATTTCAAACAGGAATACGGCGAACAGGCCACCGACACCCATGCCAAAATGGCGCGACCGAATCGCTTTGCACCAGCGAAAACCGGACATGAAACCGGTCGCGTCTTCCAGCAAGGCGCGCAGCAAGCGCGTATCTTCCTCTTCATCGCCCTGCATCTGAATAACAGGCACGACGCCATATTGTTGCAGCGTTAAGCTCATTGTTTTTCCGAGGTCCCCACGATGATCGTTCGGGCGCGGACATCCAGGTAACCGTCAGCAAAAAACAGCTTCAGGACCGCGCGTCGCGGGCGCGTTTCCAAACGCCCATTGATGATATTGCCCGCCCTTGCATGGTCCAGCAGGGCCAGGAAATCCAGCGAACATGTCATCGATGTCACACCAAGGCAGGACAGCGTCACCGGCACGCGCGCCTGGGCCTGGTCGGTCGGATACAGTTCGCATTGCACATCGATGGCGCCGCTGGCGCCCACGGTCATGCTCACCAGCCTGCCGTCATGCCAGTACGGGGCGTCGGTGTTGCGCGTATCGCCATGCGCACCAGTGTCGGTCGCCTGGAATGTCATTCGTATCTGCGCAAATCGAAGTGGAACAGCTTGCGGTCAACCCGCCGCAGCGTGAAGGTAGCCGGTGCCGTGAAACCCAGCGCATCGCCCCAGTACGCGTGCGATGCGGTCAGCTCGAGTTGCGACTTCGACTGGATGACCTCGGGCAGCTGAACCGCCTTGATTTGCCTGCCGTCACGGAAGAAGCGCGCCAGGACAAGATCGTTGGGCGGGTTCTGCGGAATCAGGTTGGCGCCGTCGTAAAGGGCCGCGAAATAATGCCCATCGTCGCTCACATAGCCGTAACGGACCTGTTCCTTGATCGACCATAGCACCTTGCCACGCTTGATCGCCCTGCTGCCGCCGCTGCTTGCCGCCACCACCTTGACCGTCTTGTCGGCGCTGTACACAGGCGCATTGCGTTGACCGCGGAAGGCATCGGCCAACACCGCGCCGTGCGACAGAGACAAAACAAGCAGGAGCAGTGCTTTCATTGAAAATCCCCGCACGCAGGCGCATTGCAAAAAGCAGGCAAGGCAGCGCGTGCCGCCGCCATGGCCAAGCGGTGACAGCGGCGCCGCAGATTTAATTGAGCCAGCCGCGCCGGCGGAAGTACACCAGCGGCGCTACGGCCGATACCAGCATCAGCCCCAGCGCCATCGGGTAGCCCAGTGCCCAGTCGAGCTCGGGGATCATCTTGAAGTTCATGCCGTACCAGCTGGCGATCAGGGTCGGCGGCAGGAAGGCGACCGAAGCCACCGAGAACATCTTGATGATCTTGTTCTGGTTAATGTTGATGAAACCGACCGTGGCGTCCATCAGGAAGTTGATTTTATCGAACAGGAAGGAAGTGTGGCCGTCCAGCGATTCGATGTCGCGCAAGATCTGGCGCGCTTCTTCGAACTGCTCGGCATTGAGCAGGCGGCCGCGCATCAGGAAGCTGACGGCGCGCCGGGTGTCCATCATGTTGCGCCGGATGCGGCCGTTCAAATCTTCCTCGCGCGCGATCGCGTTCAGCGCGGCTGCCGCGTCCTGGTCGGTAAATTCTTTCTGCAGAACCCGGCCACTGACTTCTTCCAGGTCCTGGTAAATGCCTTCCAGCGCATCGGCCGAGTACTCGGCGTCGGTGGCGTACAGGTCCAGCAGCACGTCCATGTAGTCGGCAATCGAGCCGGGGCGCGAGCGGGCGCGCATGCGCACCAGGCGGAATACGGGCAAGTCGTCGGTATGGACCGAGAACAGCATTTTCTTGGCCAGAATGAAGGCCACCGTCACCACGCGCGAGGGGCCGTCGTCTTCTTCCAGCAAAAAATCGGTGCGCAGGTGCAGGTCGCCGTTTTCCGCTTCGTAGTAGCGGGCCGACGCTTCGATATCCTTGACCTCGTCTTCGCCGGGCAAAATCACGCCGTAGATGGTCTTGACCCAGGCCCGCTCGTCGTCGTTCGGGTCGGTCAGGTCAACCCAGACCGGCGCGACATTTTCCAAGTCTTCCCGGCTGTCGATGGGAACCTGGTTGAGGCGGCCATTTTGTAAGACAAATACGTTGATCATGCGCTTTTCTCGGCCGGGATTCGAAACAGCGCAAGTGTACCCGTTCGCAATTTGCGCGGCCACCCCGAAACAACAATTTTGTCCTAGAGCGACTGTTTTTCGATCATTTTGTCAAGCATGCGCTTGTGCGGGTCGTTTTCCTCGGGCGGCGGCGGGGGCAGCTTGGGCGCTTCCACCCCGCGCGTGACCTGGATCTTGATGTCCTTGCTGGTCGGATTGGCGTCAACACAATCGGTGTTGGAGATCACGGTCTTGCCATTGATGACACATTTGCGCATCTTGGTATCGCCGCCCGTGGCTGCAGTCTGGGCCGCATCAAGCACGGGTGCCACCCGGCTGCTGCCCACCATCTTGCCGGCCTTGGCAGCCCCTTCGGCAAACAGGTTGCGTTCATGGCGCATCGACATCAGGCCGACCACGGCCACGCCTGCCACCAGGATAGATACAAAAAAAACCATTTTCAGGCTGGTAAAACCGTGTTGGCGCTTTCGCATGGCAGGCTTTCGACAATTCATTGTTAAGTTCATGGTAATTCGGCCGAATTCATGCGGCTGACAATCAGATTCGTGCGCCGCGCCAGATAATTGGTATCGCGGTGGCGGTCGTAATAGCGCGGGTTGGGCAGCATCACCGCCAGGCGCGCGGCCTGGCTGGCGTTCAGGCTGGCCGCGCTGATATTGAAATAGTGGCGGGCGGCCGCTTCGGCGCCAAAAGTGCCGCGTCCGTATTCCACCACGTTCAAATAAATTTCAAGGATGCGTTCCTTGCTCATCACCGTTTCCAGCATGAAGGCAATGATCAATTCCTGGCCCTTGCGGATGTAATTGCGCGAGCCGGACAGGAACAGATTCTTGGCCAGCTGCTGGGTAATGGTGGAACCGCCGCCCACCACCTTGTGCTTGCGGTTGTTGCGCTCGTAGGCCTTTTGCAGCGCTTCCCAGTCGACCCCGTCATGGTCGGCAAAATTGGCGTCTTCCGAGGCAATCACGGCGCGCTTCAAGTTGTTCGAAATGGCAGCGTAGGGCACCCATTTCTGCTGCAAGGTGGCCTTGGGATTCTTTTCGCGCAGCACGGCCAGCTGGTCGCTCATCATATTGGTCATGCGCGGATTGACGAAGTTGTACCAGCACACCATCAACAGGAAGTACAACTGCACCAGCGTCACAATGAGCAAGGGGCCCAGGAACAGCCACTTGATCCACGGCCGCTTGCCGCCCTTGCTCATGCAGCGCTCCGCATCTGCTGCAAGACGGCGCCCGTCTGCGGGCGCACGCCGCGCCACACAAAAAATGCTTCGGCCGCCTGCTCCACCAGCATGCCCAGGCCGTCGCGGGTCACAGCGCCATGGGCGCCAGCGAAGGCCATGAAGGGGGTAGGTTCATTGCCGTACATCATATCCAGCGCCAGCGTGCCAGGACCGAATACGGTCTCGGGCACAGGCGGGACTGTGCCGGCCAGGCTGGCGGCGGTGGCATTGACGATCACGTCAAACCGGCCGTGCAGCGCCTCAAACGTGCTGGCCGAGACCGGCGCGCCATCGCTGGCGGCAGCCGTGGCCAGCGCCTGGGCACTGGCCACGGTGCGATTGGCAATCACCAGGCTGGCTGGCTGCTCGGCCAGCAGCGGCAGCAGTGCGCCACGCGCCGCGCCGCCTGCGCCCAGCAGCAGCACGCGCTTGCCGGCCAGCGGGCACAGCGCATTGCGCACGATGTCGGCCACCAGGCCAGCGCCGTCGGTATTGTCGCCGACGATTTCGCCATCGAGAAAGTGCAGTGTATTGACGGCGCCTGCAGCGCGCGCGCGCGCCGTCAGGGCGCTGGCCAGGGTGGCCGCTTCGAG
Source organism: Massilia sp. CF038 (assembly GCF_900129765.1). Classification (GTDB taxonomy): domain Bacteria; phylum Pseudomonadota; class Gammaproteobacteria; order Burkholderiales; family Burkholderiaceae_D; genus Telluria_A. The sequence continues at coordinate 102,785 of NZ_FQWU01000001.1, read as the reverse complement.
CTTGAACGGGACAGTGACATTGGCGCCCTTGCAGCCAGCCGCCACCAGGGCAGTCACGGTGGCGCCAAAGCCGTCAAGCGGGGCCAGGCAGCGTTCGTAGACCAGCTGCTGGCCGGTTTGCAGCGCGAACGCGGCGTGAATCAGGGGCGACTTGCTATGCGCAACCGGATTGCCGATCACGCAGTAGCGATCGCTCATGGATTACCCCGGAACTCGGTCTCCAGGGTTTCCTGGCGCGTGAATTTAAAGCCCGCCACCATCACCCACAAGTCGTCCTTGTCGGTCGAGAGCATTTTGGCCGGGAAGCGTCCGAACGGGGCGGCGCGCCGCACAATCGCGATGGCGGCCTTGTCCAGGTCGGCGTTGCCCGAGCTTTTTTCGATGCGGATCCCGCCATCGCGCTGGTACACCGTGCCATCCTGGAAGATCGGGATGTAAAGAATGAGTTCGCCATACATCTTGCGGCCATCTTTTTGCGGGAAATTCAGGGTGCCGATTTCCTCGATCCGCTTGGACATCTCTTTATAGTACATGGCGTAACCGACTTCGCGCGTGCTTGGCGAAATGAAGGTCTTGCGCGGGCGCTTGTTCTCGTCCTCGATGCGCTGGTCGATCTCGGCAGCGGCGCGGGCAATGGCCTTGCTGCTTTCCAGCAGGTCGCGTCCGCTTGCCTCGGGTACCGGTTTTTCCTTTTCCGTCACGGCCGACGCCTGGAAATTCGATTTGCGGCTGCGCGTCAGCAGATTGTGCTGGGCCTCTTCCAGTTCGGCAATGCGGCGCTGGGTGGCGACTTCGGTTTCACCGGTTTCCATGCGCTTCATGTCCGGCAGCGGCGAACGCGAGCGGCCGGCCTCGGCCATGCCGCCGCCATCCAGATTGGCCTGGGCCAGGGCATCGGCCTTGATCGGCGGCTTCTTGTGCTTGGCGTTAACGAGGATGACCTCGAGACCAGGGTCGACCGGTTTCAGCTTGAAACTGTCAGGCGCGGCAAACTTGAAGCTCAACAGTACTACATGGAGCAACACGGAACCGGTGACGGCAATCTTGAGCGGGGTAAGTTGGCTAAGGTACTTCACGCGATAACGGAAAGGATCTATTGAATCAAAGAACGGCCATTCTACATACTAATGGCCGTCCCGCGTAGCAGTTTGCAACACCCGGGGGACTCAGGGGGTCTCGGGCGCCGGGGTCACCACGGCCACCAGGCCCTCGGCCTCAACCACTTCCTCGACCGCCGCCTGGCCGCTGTCAGCCTCCTCTTCTTCGTACTCCAGGTCAGCATCAGCGCTGATCTCCGGCGAACTGGCCACTTCCAGCAGACGCGCTTCGATCGTCAGATCGAGCTCGTCCCAGCGCAGGATGTCAAGCCGCACCTGGGCGCCGCGCGCCACTGCCGGCATGCCCGGCAGGCGCACGATCAGGGGAATGTCGACCAGGCGCAGCACTTCATCCTTGAGTAACACCGCGTCCACCTGGCGCTGGTCCTGCTGGCCAAGCCAGCGCAGGCACCAGTAGCGTTCCATGTTTTGCTGATGGTCGTTGTAGGCCGCGTAAGCGGCGTCAAATGCCGACACAATGGCAAACAAGCCGGCATCGCGCGGCTTGAAATGGGCCACCAGGGGCGCCGTTACGCCGTGCTCGGCGCAGGCCAGAATCTGCCACTGGTTGACCAGGTCGGTATACCGGCGCAGCGGCGAGGTGCTCCACGCATATTGATCCACGCCCAGGCCCTGGTGCGGCGCGGCATGGGTGACCATGCGCACCTGCATCTTGGCAGCCCAGCCCGCGCCACTGCCCGCGCCTTGCGAGCGGTAGATCCCGGGCACGCCGGTATCGTGCATCAGCTTGCCCCAGGTGCTGTTGGCAAAAATCATCAGCTCGGCCACGATCTTGTCGAGTGGCGCGCCACGCTTGCGCCGCAGCACCGACACCACATCGTCTTCGACGTAGAAATTGAAGTCGACCCGGTTGTTCTGCTCCGGCTTCAGGCCAAAGGCTTCGCGCTTGACCATGCGCCCTGCTTCCAGCTGCAGGGCCCACTGCCACAGCAGCGCCAGCTCGGCCTTGTGCGGGTATTCGCCGGCACCGCTGGCCAGCGTTTCTTCGTTGACCAGTTCGTCCAGGTCGTTGTGGCGCAAATTGCTCTGGATGGGCACCATTTCAGCGCGCGTTTCGGTCGACTTGACGCTCCAGTCGGCCGGGTCCAGGTTGGCGTACAGCGACAGGGCCGGGCAGGTCTTGCCTTCGGCCAGAGTGAAGGCGTTGACGATTTCATCGGGCAGCATGGTGATCTTGTCGCCCGGCATATAGACAGTGGACATGCGCGCGCGCGCCATCTTGTCGACCGCGTCGTCGGGACGGATGCCCAGGCCAGGCGCGGCAATGTGAATGCCGACCCGCACCGTGCCATCGTCCAGGGTGACCACCGAAAACGCGTCATCAATTTCCGTGGTGGTCACATCATCAATCGAGAACGCGGCCACGGCCGCCAGCGGCAAGCCGGACGGCGTGGCGGGCACGGGCACGCTGGGGAAACCGGCGCCGCGCGGGAAGTTCTCGAACAGGAAGCGCGCCATGTGCAGTTCCTTGGGCGAGCCCAACCCGCCCACGCTCAGCAGCAAACGCTGGGGCGTGGTGTGCAATTCATTGCACGCGGCGTCCAGCGCCTTGTACTCAATGGTGTTCTTGTCCGGTTTGAACAGCAACTGCTGCACCAGGGGCGCCAGCGCGGCTGGCAGCTTGCCTTCTTTCAGCTCGGCCACGTAGCCATCCTGAATCAAGCCCTGCTGCTTTTTCTTTTCAATCCCGGCCTGGGCCGCGCGCAGCGATGCTTCCGGCGCGGCCTTGTAGCGGCCGCGTCCTTTTTTATAGAAATAGATGGGCGCACCATGCAGGGCCAGGATCAGGCCGGCCGCTTCAGTGGCCAGCGGGGCGTGGCCGAAATACTCGGCGCCCAGATCCATGAAACCGAACTCTTCCTGGCCCGCCACTTCCCACAGAAACTCGAAATCGACATCGGCGGCAATCGCCTTGGCCGCGTCCAGCAAGTCCTGGGGCGCCGGCTTTTCGTACTGGACCAGCACATCCTTGACCTTGACCTTGGTCCGTTTGCCGCTGGGCATTTCGACCTGATAGGCCTCGCCTGCCTGCGACAGCACGCTGCCGACCTTGAAATCGCCGGACTCTTCAAAAAATAGATTCATTGTTTTACTTTGTATTATTGATCGTGGTATTCGGTAGAGACAGGCGCAACGCCAGTACCGCAGGCAAAAACACCTCGGTCACCAGCAGCACGCCGCGGCGCCGGCGGTACAGGCAGCGGCGCGCATACAAGACAGTGTCGCCATCGGCCCCGAGCGCCGCGCGGGCGCGCTGCATCAGGGGATGGCCGGCGCGAATGCGCGCAAATTCCAGTGACCCGCGCGACACCAGCGGGTCGTAAAACAGGGTCGTGCCCAGCGAGCGTTCGCCCAGCGCATTAAACAGCGGCCAGTCGCTGGCCGTGGCCGACAGCGGCACCACCGTGTGCGCAAACACCACCGGCGCATCATCGCAGCGCAGCAGCACTTCGCGTTCCCACACCCGCCCCGGGCGCGCCATGCCGATAGCAGCGGCCTCGTCGGCCAAGCACAAGGCGGTGCGCTGGTGCAGGCGCTGCACCCGGAATGCACTGCTGTGCGCGGACAAACGCGCCGTCAGCGAGCCGCCCGCCGTCAGCCACGGGCGCAGCGCGGCCGGCGCGCCGATCGCGTTGACATGCCGGTGCCACAGGGCCTGGCGCAGCGTTGCCAGCCTCACTGCTGCGCGTCCGCCGCCAGGCAGAACGCCAGCACTTCATCCACATATTGCGGAAACTCGGAAATGGCATGGTCGCTGCCATCGATGACGCGCTGCTCGGCGCCCGCATAGTGGCGCACCATGGCGCGGTAATCGAGCACTTCGTCGCCAGTGGCGGCAATCAGGTAGTAGCGTTCGGGGCGCGTGATCTGGTCGACTGCCAGCGCGCGCAGCTCGTCAATGTATTCGCGCTTGAATTCAAACGGCTTGTCGGAATGGTATTCGGTCGTCACGCCCACGTGCTGGTCCAGGTCTTGCAGGGGCACGATGGCGGGGTTGAGCAGGACCGCGCGGCAGCCCATCTGTTCGGCCAGCCAGGTGGCGTAGTAACCGCCCAGCGAGGACCCGATGATGGCCACCTGGTGCGCCTTGTACGGGGCCAGCAGGGTCTGCACCAGCGCCATCGCCTCTTTGGGCGAGGCCGGCAACTGCGGGCACAGCAGCTCGGCAGCCATGCCACGCTGCTTCATGCTGGCAGCCACCACGCGCGCCTTGAACGAGCGTGGCGAAGAACGAAATCCGTGCAGATAAACGATCATGGTGCCAATCCTTCCAGCAGTTTCTGGTGCACGCCGCCAAAGCCGCCGTTGCTCATCACCAGGATATGGTCGCCGGGACGGGCGGCGTCGAGGATGGCTTTGACCAGGAAATCGATCTGATCAAAGCTGTGTGCAATGTCGCCCAGCGGCTTGAGCGCGTCCGCCAGGCTCCAGCCCAGCGCCTGCTGGCTGCCAAAGCCGAACACCAGGTCGGCGTCGCGCAGACTGCCAGGCAAGGCATCTTTCATGGCGCCCAGTTTCATGGTGTTCGAGCGCGGTTCCAGCACCGCCAGAATGCGCCCGGCGCCACTGCCCAGCTTCTGGCGCAAGCCCCCGACGGTGGTGGCAATCGCGGTCGGGTGGTGCGCAAAGTCGTCGTACACGGTGATGCCGTTCACCACGCCGCGCACTTCCATGCGGCGCTTGACGTTTTCAAAGCGCGCCAGCGACTCGGCGGCCTGGGCCGCCGGCACGCCCACGTGGCGCGCGGCGGCAATCGCGGCCAGCGCATTGCTGCGGTTATGGCGGCCCGTCAGGTTCCAATTCACCGTGCCCACGGTCTCGCCCTGGAACACGACGTCAAAGCTGCCGCCCGGGTGCTCGACCATGGTCCAGCTCACGCCCTCGCTGCTGCCGAAGGTTTCCAGCTCGCTCCAGGTACCGCGCTTGAGCACGCGCGCCAGCGAGGCCTCGTCGCCATTGACCACCAGCCGGCCAATGCCGGGCACGGTGCGCACCAGGTGGTGGAACTGGGTTTCGATGGCACCGATATCGGGGAAGATGTCAGCATGATCGTATTCGAGGTTGTTCATCACCGCGGTTTTGGCGTGGTAATGGACGAACTTGCTGCGCTTGTCGAAGAAGGCGGTATCGTATTCGTCGGCTTCGATCACGAAGAAGTCGGACTCGGTGGCGCCTGACAGGCGCGCCGATATGCCGAAATTCATGGGCACGCCGCCAATCAGGAAGCCGGGCGCATAGCCGGCGTCTTCCAGGATCCAGGCCAGCATGGCCGAGGTGGTGGTCTTGCCATGGGTGCCGGCCACAGCGAGCACCCACTTGTCACGCAGAATGTGTTCGCCAATCCACTGGGGACCGGACACGTACGGCAGACTGCGGTTGAGAATTTCTTCAATCAAGGGGTTGCCGCGTGAGACCACGTTGCCAATCACGTACAGATCGGGCGCGAGCTGGGTCTGGTCGGCACTGAAACCCTGGATCAGTTCGATGCCCTGGGCTTCCAGCTGGGTGCTCATGGGCGGGTAGACATTGGCGTCGCAGCCGGTCACTTTATGGCCGGCTTCCTTGGCCAGAACCGCCAGACCGCCCATGAAGGTGCCGCAAATACCAAGGATGTGAATATGCATGACTGAACCGGTGCAAAGGAATGAATACGCGATTTTACCCGACGCCATGCCATTTTCGATTCCAGAGTAATATCTCGGTCATGATGCCGAACCAATCCGACGAGCTGCAGCAGTTGCGCGCCCAGATCGCTGCCGTGGCCGCGCGCCTGGTGGCACAGGACGGCGCCGAGTACGGCGCAGCCAAGCGCAAGGCTGCCAGCCAGGTGCTGGGCAATGCCCTGCCGGCCGCCAATCTGCTGCCCGACAACGCCGAAGTGGAAGAAGAAGTGCGCCGCTATCAGGCCTTGTTCCAGGGCGACAGCCAGCCAGCCCGGCTGCAGCGCCTGCGCACCATTGCCCTGCAAGTGATGGATGCGCTGGCCGCGTTCCAGCCGTATTTAACTGGGCCGGTCCTCAATGGCACGGCCGGCGAGCATGACGACATCCATCTGCAACTGTTTGCCGACAGCGCCAAGGAAGTGCAAATTTTCCTGCTTGGCAAAAACGTCGACATCGACATCTCGGAAACGCCGCACTTCAAGGGCCCCCGCCACGACCCGGTCGAAACCGTCAGCTTCCTGTGGCACAAGGAAGGCGTGCATGCCGAGCTGTATGAACTGCACGACTTGCGCGGCGCGCTCAAGGCCCGCCCGGATGGCCGGCCGCAGCGGGTCGACGCGGCCGGGCTGCGCGCCCTGATGCAAGACGAACAACAGAACAACCCACCTTCTCCCCACCAGGACCCAGCATGACCAGAAAAGAAGTACTTACTTATGTCGGCTTCGCGCTGCTGTTTGCTGCCATCGGCGCCTATGTGGCCGCGCGCCGCAATGTTCCGGCGCCTGTCGTGACGACCCCGCCGCCGGCGGTGGCGGCCGGACCGGTCGAAGAACTGTTCGGCCAGTCCATGAACGATGCCAGCGGCGCCAGCCATGCCCTGGGTCGCTGGAAGGGCAAGCCGCTGGTGGTTAATTTTTGGGCACCCTGGTGCGCGCCCTGCGTGGCCGAGATGCCGGAACTGGACCAGCTGGCCACCGCCAGCGCCGCCCGCAACATCAACGTGATTGGCATCGGCATCGATTCGCCGTCCAACATCGCCGAATTTGCGACCCGCCTGAAGATCAATTACCCGCTTTATGTGGCCGGCCTGTCGGGCACGGAGCTGGCGCGCAAGTTTGGCAACAGCGCTGGCGGCCTGCCTTACACCGTGCTGATCGGCGCGGACGGCAAAGTCGTCAAAACCTATCTGGGCAAACTCAAATTCGACGAATTGCAGGCTGATCTGAACAAGCTCCAGCCCTGACAGACTGTTAATAGCTAGTACTTTGTGACGGCTTTCTGACCGCTCGTGCAATTTTTTTCCCTTGCCAATGCCGGTTGTTGGCGGCAAAATGCGTGACTTTCGCGACAATGGGTTTCTCCAACATGGCAAAAAAGCTCTTGCTGCTCAACGGTCCCAACCTGAATCTGCTGGGCACCCGCGAGCCTGAGGTGTACGGCAAGGAGACCCTGGCCGACATCGAAAACGCCGCTGCAGCCCAGGCTGCGGCAGCGGGAGCGAGCATTGCATGTTTCCAGAGTAACCACGAAGGCGCCCTGATTGACCGCATCCACGCTGCCCGTGAGGAAGGCGTGGACGCCATCGTCATCAACCCGGGGGGCTTGACCCATACCAGCGTCGCCTTGCGCGACGCCCTGGCAGGCGTGGCGATCCCTTTCGTTGAGGTACATATCTCCAATATTTACCAACGGGAAGCGTTTCGCCACCATTCCTACCTCTCCGCCATTGCCAAGGGCACCATTTGCGGGCTCGGCACTGATGGATATCGTTTTGCCATCGACTTCGCGCTCAAAAAGCGCTAATCTCCTGGCATCTTCAAGCAATTGCGCGGTTACGCTTTTATCCGAGCCGGCCGCATACTCTTAAAATCAAAATAATTCCAAGGGGTTTCACATGGATTTACGAAAACTCAAGACGCTGATCGACCTCGTCGCCGAATCGGACATCGCTGAACTTGAAGTGACTGAAGGCGAGAGCAAAGTACGCATCGTCAAGTCGTCCGCAATCCCGCAGAATCAAATGGTGATGATGCAGCCGCAAGGCATGCAGCAGCACTATGCACCGTCGCACGCGCCCGCCCCTGCCGCCGCTGCGCCGGTTGCCGCCGTCGCCGCCGAGCCAACCGGCCACATCGTGAAGTCGCCGATGGTCGGTACCTTCTACCGCTCGTCCGCCCCAGGATCGCCGGCGTTCGTGGAAGTTGGCGCCACGATCAAGGAAGGCGACACCCTTTGCATCATCGAAGCGATGAAGCTGCTCAACGAAATCGATTCCGACGTTGCCGGTGTCGTGACCAAGGTCCTGGTTGAAAACGGCCAGCCGGTCGAATTCGGTCAACCGCTGTTTGTGATTGGCTGATCGCGCCATGTTTGAAAAAATCCTTATTGCCAATCGGGGCGAGATCGCGCTGCGTATTCAGCGCGCCTGCCGCGAAATGGGCATCAAGACGGTGGTGGTCCACTCGGAAGCGGACAAGGACGCCAAATACGTCAAGCTGGCCGACGAGTCGGTCTGCATCGGTCCGGCCCAGTCCACGCTCAGCTACCTGAACATGCCCGCTATTATTAGTGCGGCGGAAGTGACGGATGCCGAAGCAATCCACCCCGGTTACGGCTTCCTGTCGGAAAACGCCGACTTCGCCGAACGCGTGGAAAAATCCGGCTTCGTCTTCATTGGCCCGCGCTCGGAATCGATCCGCCTGATGGGCGACAAGGTCTCGGCCAAGCAAGCCATGATCCGCGCCGGCGTGCCCTGCGTGCCAGGCTCCGAAGGCGCGCTGCCGGAAGACCCGAAAGAAATCATCACCACGGCCCGCAAGGTCGGCTATCCCGTCATCATCAAGGCCGCCGGTGGCGGCGGTGGACGCGGCATGCGCGTGGTGCACACCGAAGCGGCCCTGCTCAATGCCGTGGCGATGACCAAGACCGAAGCCGGCACTGCCTTTGGCAATCCGGAAGTGTATATGGAGAAGTACCTGGAAAATCCACGCCACGTGGAAATCCAGATCCTCGCCGACGAACACAAGAACGCGGTCTGGCTGGGCGAGCGCGATTGCTCGATGCAGCGCCGCCACCAGAAAGTGATCGAAGAAGCGCCAGCGCCCGGCATCCCGCGCAAGCTGATTGAAAAGATTGGCGACCGCTGCGCCGAAGCCTGCCGCAAGATCGGCTACCGCGGCGCCGGCACCTTCGAATTCCTGTACGAAAACGGCGAGTTCTATTTCATTGAAATGAACACGCGCGTGCAGGTCGAACACCCGGTCACCGAAATGATTACCGGCATCGATATCGTGCAAGAACAGATCCGCATCGCCTACGGCGAAAAACTGCGTTTCCGTCAGCGCGACATCATGCTCTCCGGTCACGCCGTGGAATGCCGGATCAATGCCGAAGACCCGTTCAAGTTCACCCCGTCGCCAGGACGCATCGTGTCCTGGCACGCACCGGGCGGCCCTGGCATCCGCGTTGACTCGCATGCCTATGCCGGCTACTACGTGCCACCGCACTACGATTCGATGATCGGCAAGGTCATTGCCTACGGCGCCACGCGCGAGCAGGCCATTCGCCGCATGCAGATCGCGCTGTCGGAAATGGTGGTTGAGGGTATCCTGACGAATATCCCGCTGCATCGCGAACTGATGGTCGACGCCCGCTTCATTGAAGGCGGTACCAACATCCATTACCTCGAGCAAAAGCTGGCGGACAAGCCGGACTTGCCCAAGGCTGGCGCCATCGGCAACAAATCGGAAAGCAAGGCAGAAGCATGAGTTGGACTGAAGTCGTCATCGAAATCGCACGGGAACATGCCGAGGCCCTGTCGGACGCCTTGATGGAAGCGGGCGCCCTGTCCGTCTCCGTCGAGGATGCCGACGAAGGCACCGAGCAGGAAAAGCCGCTGTTTGGCGAACCTGGCATGGAACCGACCGAAGCGGCGTGGGAACACAGCCGCGTGGTAGCGCTGACCGATGTCGACGCTGACCAGAACGCCATCGTCGCGGAAGCGGCGGCGGCCATTGGTCTGGCCCAGGCACCTGCCTTTGCCGTGCGCAATGTGGCCGACGAAGACTGGGTGCGCCTGACGCAATCCCAGTTCGCGCCCATCCACATTGGCAAGAACATCTGGGTGGTTCCAAGCTGGCACGAAGCGCCGGACCCGGACGCCCTGATCCTTGAACTCGATCCCGGCCTCGCTTTTGGCACCGGCAGCCACCCGACCACCCGTCTGTGCATGGAATGGCTGGAAGCGCATCCGGCGCCCGGCAAGACCGTGCTTGACTACGGTTGCGGCTCCGGCATCCTGGCCATGGTGGCCAAAAAAATGGGCGCCGGCGACGTCGCCGGGGTCGATATCGATCCCCAGGCCATTGAATCGGCACGCGCCAATGCCGAACGCAACGATTGCGTGATCGACTACTACCTGCCGGACAGCTTTGCCAGCTCCAGCAAGGCCCAGCATGCCAGCGGCCGCTTCGACATCGTGGTCGCCAATATTCTCTCGAGCCCGCTCAAACTGATGGCGCCGATGCTTGCTGGCCGGGTCGCCCCGGGTGGTGCGCTGATTCTGTCGGGCGTGCTGGCACGCCAGGCCGAAGAAGTGGCGGCGGCGTACGCGCCGTTCATCAAGCTGGGCGTGTGGGCGGAGCAAGACGGCTGGGTGGCCCTGCACGGCCAACTCGGCAGCGACGCCGTTCCTTCCGCGCGCGGTCAATAAAGGCATGGCCCTCGCCACACGCTGCCCCCACTGCAAGACGACTTTCCGGGTCGCTTCCGACCAGCTAAAGCTACGCGGGGGCATCGTGCGTTGTGGCACCTGCCATCAAGTCTTCGATGGCAATGCCACCCTGGTCGACCTGGACGCACCGGTGACGGTGATGCGGGTCGATCCCCCTGCCGCGCCCGAAATCCCCGCCTGGCTGGCGCGCAATCCTGCGCCGCAGCCGCCCGAACCGGCAGCTGCACCTGCACCTGCACCTGCACCTGCACCTGCACCTGCACCTGCAATTGTTCCTGCACCTGATCCTGCACCTGATCCTGCACCCGCACCGCCGCCGCCCGGACCAGCGTCCCCACCCGCGCCGGACCCATTTACGTCCGAGATCGGCGACGCACCGATTCCCGCCTGGCTTGCACGCGCAATGGATGCCGAGGTCAAGGTCGAACCAGCGCTGGACATCGCCTTTGAACCGATTGTTTTCAAGCCGGTAAGCAATGCCGACGCGGCTGCGCCTGCGGCGCCCGTCTCCGAGGCACCCGCGCACCCATCCGAACCTGCGCCTGCACCACCAAAACCGTTCGAACTGATCATTAAGCCCGACCTTCTGGCGCAGTCGGACCGCCCGCACGACCTGCCCGCGCCTGCTGTCGCGGCACCGCCAAAAACCGGCGGCTGGCCTTTTGGCGCCGATGCCGATGCTGGTGCTGATGCCGATGCCCAGACGATGGACGAAGCGCTGGCCCTGCCCGGCACAGCACCGCAAGCCAGTGTGCACGACAGCGTGCCGCTGGAGGCAGCGGCCCCGCCCGTGGAAGAATCAGCCGCCGTGGAAGAAACGCCGGCCCTTGCAATAGCGCCGCCGGTCGACGCTGAGCCGGTCGCTGACGTGGCATCCATCACCGACGCGCCGTCGCTGGAAGTGGCCCCGGTCATCCAGGCTGCGCCAGAGATGGAAGCGGAAGTGCCGGTCCCGGCTGCGCCGCAGATGGAAGCGGATGTGCCGGTGGAGCCTGTGCCGCCTGTGCCGCAGGACGCGCCCGCACCACTGGGCGACCTGGCACCAGTGGGCACCGTCCCGCCGCTTGATTCACCGCCCGCACCCGACGAGCCCGCGCAGCCGGCCGCCCTCACCCTGGATGCAACGCAGTCAGCGGCAGCCAGCGAGGACGAGGAGTTCGACCCTGCATTGTTGACCGGCCCGCTGCGCCTGCCGCCAGGCTACGCGCTTGACTACGACCTGAGCGATCCGGAAGGCTACGTCGAAGCCGAGCCGCCAGCGCCTGCGCCGCCGCTTGCATCTGTACCCGTCGCTGCAGCGACACCTGCGTCCGACCCCGATACCGAACTGGGCGCTCTGCCTGACGACGAAGCCCATTACGAGCTTGATCTGGAGCCCGTGCCGGCCGAGTCATTCGAATTGTCGGTGAGCGACGAAGTGGAATTCTCTTCCGCCGACGCCATCAGCCAGCTGCCGCCGCCAGCGCCCGAACCAGAGTCGGCCCCGGCGCTGGCACCCTTGGCTGAGCCAGCGCCAGAACCCGAGCCCGCGCCTGCACCGGTTGCCCAGGCGGTGCCGGAAGCAGCCGCCGTCCCCGCGATCGATGACGCCGCGCCGGTCTCGGTGCTGCCTGACCTCGAATCGGGCCCCCTGCCCTTGCTGCGCGCCTCGGCCGCACCCGCGCCAGAGCCAGAGCCGGAACAAAACGCCGTTGCCGCAGTGCCGCCCGCGCGTCTGCCCGAACCAGAGCCGGAACTCGACGAACCCGAATTCGTCCGCCTGGCGCGCGAAAAGGAACTGGCCTCGCGCCGCCGCACCATCATGCTTGCCGTGGGCTGCGTCGTGCTGGCACTGGCACTGCTGGCACAAGGCATCACCACCTTCCGCAACGTTCTGGCGGCCAAGTACCCGGCCCTGAAGCCTGCAATCAGCGCCGGCTGCGCTGTGCTGCGCTGCAAGATCGAACTGCCGGCGCAGCTGGACGCGCTCAAGATTGAAGCGCCCGAGCTGCAGTCGCTGGGACAGAACACCTTTGTGCTGACCACCTTGTTGCGCAACGAGAGTGGACTGACTCAGGCGTGGCCCTACATCCACCTGGAGCTGACCGACGCCAACGACAAGCCGCTGGTGCGGCGCGTGTTCACGCCTGCGCAATACCTGCCCGCCACGGTGGCGCCGGCAAAAGGCTTTGCTGCCAGCTCCGAGCAGCCCGTCAAGATCCATTTCGAACTGAAGCAACTGAAAGCGTCCGGCTTCCACGTTGCCGTTTTCTATCCATAAGGCATGACCATGACCAAGACCACCCTGATCTGCGGCTCGCTCGCGTTCGATAAAATCATGCAGTACAACGGACGCTTTGGCGAAACCCTGCTGGCAGACCAGCTGCACAAGGTCAACGTTTCCTTCCTGGTCCCGACCTTGCGCACCGAATACGGTGGCTGCGCGGCCAACATTGCCTACAACCTCAAGATGCTGGGTGGCGATCCTTTGATCATGGCCACCATTGGCCAGGATGGCGGCGAATACCTTGAGCGTTTCGAAACGCTGGGCATTTCCACGCGCGCGATCCGCAAGATCGGCCACGCCTATACGGCCCAGTGCTTCGTCACCGCCGACCTCGACAACAACCAGATCAACGCCTTCCACCCCGGCGCCATGCAGTTCTCGCACGAGAGCAATGTGGCGGACGTGGGCGCGCTGCGGGTGGCGATCATCGCGCCGGACGGCCGCGACGGCATGCTCAAGCACGCCAAGGATTGCGCTGCGCAGAACATTCCCTTCATGTTCGATCCGGGTCAGCAGTTGCCCATGTTCAGCGGCGCCGAGCTGATTGAATTCATCAACGAAGCGAGCTATGTCGCTGCCAATGACTACGAATTCGAGATGTTGATGGACCGTACCGGCCTGAGCCTGGCTGACATTGCCAGCCGTCTGGACGCGCTAATCATCACCCGCGGCGAAAAGGGTTCCGAAATTTACGCCAAGGGCGAGCGTCACGAAATTGCCTGCGTTAAAGCGGATGCGGTGGTCGATCCCACTGGCTGCGGCGACGCCTTCCGCGCCGGCCTGCTGTATGGCATTGTCAACGGCTACGACTGGCCGACCACGGGCCGCCTGGCCAGCGTCATGGGCGCCATCAAGATTGCCCACACGGGTGGCCAGAACCACAGCGCCACTGCAGCCCAGATCGCCGATAAATTCGAAGCTGCCTTCGGCTACCGCTACTAATATGGCCTGATCAACGGCACGGCTTAGGATCACCACACCGGGGTCAGACCACTTTTTGCTTTCGGCAAAAGTGGTCTGACCCCGGTTTGCTTATGGGAGCAGCAGGCGGGCAGCGTCGGCGGGGGTGAGGCTGGTGCCAGCGATCTCGATGCGCTTGGTCTTGCTGGTCAGGCCGTGGCTGATGCGCACGGCACTGCGTGGCTGTCCCAGCGCCTTGGCCAGGAATTTGATCAGCGCTTCATTGGCCTTGCCCTCGATGGGCTGCGCCTGCAGGCGCAGCTTGAGGGCCCCATCGAGCACCCCGATCACTTCGGTTTTTTTGGCATTCGGCGTGATTTGTACCGTCAGCCGCAAACCAGCCTCGACCGCACTGCACCAGGCGGGATTCACCGATAGCCGAACAGCATTGCCAGCACGATCTGCAAAATCTGCAGCAGGATCAGCGCCACCAGCATCGAAAAGTCGATCCCGCCCAGCGGCGGCACGATGCGCCGCAAATGGCGCAGCAATGGGTCGTTCAGGGCGCGTACAAACGGCGCCAGCGGCGCGTGCGGATTGATCCAGCTAAATACCGCCTCGACGATCAGCAGCGCCATGAAGCCATACAGGATCCAGGTCAGGAAGCGGTACACGGCCAGCTTGCCCACCGTTTCCAGATCGGCAGCGGGATTGAGCAGATAGATCGAGGTGGCCAGCGCCACCACCAGAAAGGCGCCAATCAGGCTGGCCCAGTCATACCCCCCCACGCCGGGCACAATACGCCGCATCGGCCGCACCAGCCAGTCCGACAGGGTAAAGGTAAATTGCGCCACCGACGCTGGTGGGCGCACCCGGATCGCCTGCATCCAGAAGCGGAGCAACAGGACGCCACCCAGAATGGTGGCTATGGCATCGACGATCAACTGGAGAATACTGAGCACTGGGACTCCTTGAATGGGGGCGCGCTGTCGTCAGCGCAAGCTGCTGGCGCCGGCAGCGCAAAAAAAAACCGCTGTGTGACGAAGCCACACAGCGGTATTTTGCCTTATTCAGGCACAGCCTGCCAATTACGGACGGCTGCTGGTCGGGAATGGCCATGCTGCTGCTGGCGCCAGTACGGTTTTGGCCGCTGGTGCTGGTGCTGCTGGCGCAGCCGCTGCTGGTGCAGGCGCTGGTGCTGGCTTGGCTGCCGGTGCTGCTGCCTTTGGTGCGGCTGGCTTTTTAGGCGCGGCCTTTTTCACTGCTGGCTTGGCTGCTGGCGCTGCTGCCTTGGCTGCTGGCTTAGCCGCAGCCTTAACCGGCTTTTTTGCTGCTGGCTTAGCCGCCACCTTTTTTGCTGCTGGCTTGGCCGCTGGCTTCGCTGCTGCTTTAGATGCTGCTGGTTTCTTGGCTACGGCTTTTTTTGCTGCTGGCTTGGCTGCGGCTTTTTTGGCTGCTGGCTTTGCTGCTGCTTTTTTGGCTGCTGGCTTGGCTGCGGCTTTTTTAGCTGCTGGCTTTGCTGCTGCTTTTTTGGCTGCTGGCTTGGCTGCTGCTTTTTTGGCTGCTGGCTTTGCTGCTGCTTTTTTGGCTGCTGGCTTGGCTGCTGCTTTTTTCGCTGCTGGCTTCGCTGCTGCTTTTTTCGCTACAGGCTTGGCTGCGGCTTTTTTCGCTGCTGGCTTGGCTGCTGCTTTTTTCGCTGCTGGCTTTGCTGCTGCTTTTTTCGCTACAGGCTTGGCTGCTGCTTTTTTAGCTGCTGGCTTGGCTGCTGCCTTTTTCGCTGCTGGCTTGGCTGCTGCCTTTTTCGCTGCTGGCTTGGCAGCTGCTTTTTTGGCGGCTGGCTTCGCTGCTGGCTTGGCGGCGGCTTTCGCTGCTGGCTTAGCGGCGACTTTCTTAGCTGGTTTGTCGGCAGCGGCTTTCGCGGCTGGCTTTTTTGCTGCTGGTTTCTTAGCGGCTGTTGCCATTTGGGTTCTCCTTCATCTGCGATGGGAAAAAATCACGCTACAAGATTAAAACCCGTCCGACCCGTAACTAGGTCAGGCGAATTATTCATCGGCACAAACGTGTTCCCTGTTTATGCTAATGAATTCGGCACCAGCTGAACTGCTGCAACTCCTCACTTTTGCAGCACTTCAGCTTTAGCCCTCCCAACTTCGGAGGACAAATCGGGTGTTTCAAGTTAGCTGTTCATCTCGTCGACCTGCACATCGCTGAAAAGAAAAAGCCGCCATGCCTGAACAGGATCAGGCAGTGCGGCTATTTTTTTTCGTCGAATTTAAGTGCATATCTGTTTGAATCAGCTTCCCATTTTGATCGTTTGATTTGTCGGCGCGCGCGGTAAAAAAAGTCGCGTTCACGTTTTGACAAATTCAATCACGTAAAGTACACGAAAACCTTGTCAGTGCGCAACTGGCGCGCGCTGATTCGTTTACTTTTTTTTGGCGCGAACGCGCCCAACGCACATAAGGCGTTTTGATTTTGGTGTTTTCGACGCGCGTGCCGCCGCGATTTTCGCGCCGCGTTGTGCGCATCGCGGCGCATGCGCGCCGATTTTTTTCGGCGTGCGCGCGCGTCGCCGCGGCGTCGTTGAAGTGCCCGCATGGCGATCCGCCGCTGCGCTAAAAACCGCCGCGCGGGTACCAAAAAAAACCATGGATGCGCACGCGCCGCTTGCCGGCCGGCGGGTGTGCCGCAAGTCGCGCGCGGGTTGGTTCGGCGTGCGTGTCGGAACGCTGGCGCGGCCACCATCGCAGCGCCGGCAGCGTCTTCTCGTCAAGCTGAATCGGCTGCGTCATGTGAGTTCAAATCATGCACCGGCATGTGCAATGCATTGATTCGTCTGACTATTTTTTAATCGCGTCATTTTTTGCCAGTCCGATTTATGCGCCCGGCACACGCGCGCAGCTGCGTTGCTGCGCCACTTCGGCGTGCGTGACTGGCGTCGCCGCAAGCGAGCAAAGTGCGCTGCATGCGCGCTCAAAGTGTCGTGCTGGCGTGTCCAACACGGCTGTGCGGCGGCCAAAAAAGCCGCCTTGCGCGCGCGAAAATGGCGAGGCCAGCGCGCTGGCGGGGGCCGCTGATCCGGCCGCAAAAGCGCTTCTCACGCGCGCCGAAAACCGTCTTGGTGGGTGCGTGCATGTGGCGCTGCGATGGTCCGCGCGTGTAAAAAATGGCGCATCGATTGCGCGCCGATGACGCGCGCTGCGCGCGTGAAGCGACGCGAAAAATAATTTTGCGCCGCATGTCGCAAACACGCGTAAAGCGTTGGGATTTTTCCACAAGATTGCGATCGCGCGTCGCGCGCGCGTGAATCGGCTGCACGCATGTATCGAAGTGGCGAGCGCTTTATTGGACATGGAGCGCGATGCCGCGCGGTCGGCCGCGGCGGCGAGGTGGTGCCAATACGCACTGGCATTTGTCCAGGCGGAGCGGAGGTGGTGTGGGTCCCCGCCTTCGCGAGGACGATGTAGCGGCGCGCTGGCAGTGCGGATCGAGGCTGCTGGCGACCGTCCGCGGACAGCGGCAAGGTGGCGCCACTACGCACTGGCATTTGTCGAGGCGGAGCGGAGGTGGTGTGGGTCCCCGCCTTCGCGAGGACGATGTAGCGGCGCGCTGGCGGTGCGGATCGAGGCTGCTGGCGACCGTCCGCCGACAGCGGCGAGGTGGTGCCAATACGCACTGGCATTTGTCGAGGCGGAGCGGAGGTGGTGTGGGTCCCCGCCTTCGCGAGGACGATGTAGCGGCACGCGCGTCCGTTCGGGCGGAGCGGAGGTGGTGTGGGTCCCCGCCTTCGCGAGGACGATGTGGCTGGCGCGCGGCTGGGGCGGCGACGCTGCTGCCGGGGGCCGATGTTCGTTTCGCGTTTGCTTCGCCCAATAAAAACCCCGCCTCCAGGGCGGGGTTGTACCGACACGTCTGTGCGTTATTCCCAGTTCAGGGCGCCACCGGTCTGGTATTCGGTCACACGGGTCTCGAAGAAGTTACGCTCTTTCTTCAGGTCGATCATCTCGCTCATCCATGGGAAGGGATTCTCTTCCTGGGCAAACAGCGCGTCCAGGCCGATCTGCTGCGCGCGGCGGTTGGCGATGAAGCGCAGGTAACCTTTGAACATGGTTGCATTCAGACCCAGTACGCCGCGTGGCATGGTGTCTTCGGCGTAGGCGTACTCCAGATCGACCGCTTTCAGGAACAGCTGCTTGATCTCGTCCTTGAAGGCGGCGGTCCACAGCAGCGGATTTTCCATCTTGATGGTGTTGATCAGGTCGATGCCGAAGTTGCAGTGCATCGATTCGTCGCGCAGGATGTATTGATACTGCTCGGCCGCGCCCATCATCTTGTTCTGACGGCCCAGCGCCAGGATCTGGGTGAAGCCCACATAGAAGAACAGGCCTTCCATCAGGCAGGCGAACACGATCAGCGACTTGAGCAGCTTCTGGTCGTTTTCGATGGTGCCGGTGGTAAATGCCGGGTCGGTCAGGGTATTGATGAACGGGATCAGGAACTCGTCCTTGTCACGGATCGACTTGACCTCGTTGTACGCATTGAAGATCTCGGCTTCATCCAGACCCAGTGACTCGACGATGTACTGGTAGGCGTGGGTGTGGATCGCTTCTTCGAAGGCCTGGCGCAGCAGGTACTGGCGGCATTCCGGCGCCGTGATGTGGCGGTAGGTGCCCAGCACGATGTTGTTGGCAGCTAGCGAGTCAGCGGTGACGAAAAAGCCCAGGTTGCGCTTGACCAGACGGCGTTCGTCGTCGGTCAGGCCGTTCGGGTTTTTCCACAGCTCAATGTCGCGCTGCATGTTCACTTCCTGCGGCATCCAGTGGTTGGCGCAGCCGGCCAGGTACTTGTCCCAGGCCCATTTGTACTTGAACGGCACCAGCTGATTGACGTCAGTCTTGCCGTTGATGATGCGCTTGTCGTCAGCGTGCACGCGCTTGGCCACGGCCGCTTCCGGCGCCGCTTCGCTGGCGTTCACAGGCATTGGTGGGCGCGCGGCTGGCGCGCTTGCTGCTTCATCGTCCCAGGACAACATAATGGTCTTCCTCTTGTGTATACGTTTATTAATTTGTTGCAGCAGTGAAGGGGCCGCAGCCCCTCCCAGTCTACGCTTATTGGCAGGCTTCGCATTCCTCGAAGCCATCGTCGCCCGGACGCAGGTAGCACGCTGCGCCGTCTTCGACTGTCGCTGCGGCCGCTGCCGCCGGCGCCGCTGCCGCCATGGCGCTGGCCGACATGCCGCCATCGACTGCCACCGCGTTCAGGGCGCCGGTCTTGGAGGTTGACTTCTCCATGTGGGTCGCGGCAATGGTGCGCAGGTAGTACGTCGTCTTCAGGCCGCGCAGCCAGGCCAGTTTGTAGGTTTCGTCCAGCTTCTTGCCGGAAGCGCCAGCCATGTAAATATTGAGCGACTGGGCCTGGTCGATCCATTTCTGACGGCGCGATGCGGCTTCCACCAGCCAGCTTGGCGAGACTTCAAAGGCGGTGGCGTAGATGTCGCGCAGGTCTTGCGGGATGCGGTCGATCTTGGCCAGCGAACCGTCGAAGTACTTCAGGTCGGCGATCATTACTTCGTCCCACAGGTCGCGCGCCTTCAGGTCACGCACCAGGTAGGAGTTGATTTCTGTAAATTCGCCCGACAGGTTCGACTTCACATACAGATTCTGGAAGGTCGGTTCGATGCAAGCCGACACGCCAATGATGTTCGAAATCGTTGCGGTTGGAGCAATGGCCACGCAGTTCGAATTGCGCATGCCGAACTGCTTGATGCGCTCGCGCACCACCGACCAGTCCATCGCTTCGGACGTATCCTGCTCCAGGTAGCCGCCGCGTTCTTCGGCCAGCAGCTTGATCGAGTCTTGCGGCAGGATGCCGCGGCTCCACAGCGAGCCTTCATACGACTCGTAGCGGCCGCGTTCTTCGGCCAGCTCGGTCGAGGCCAGGTAAGCGTAGTAGCACACCGCTTCCATGGAACGGTCGGCAAATTCCACCGCCTGCTGCGACGAGTACGGCACCCGCATCATGTGCAGGCAATCCTGGAAGCCCATGATACCCAGGCCGACCGGACGGTGGCGCAGGTTCGAATTGCGGGCCTTTTCCACGGCGTAGTAGTTAATGTCGATCACGTTGTCGAGCATGCGCATGGCGGTGCGGACGGTCTTTTGCAGCTTGATGGCGTCCAGCTTGCCTTCTTTCATGTGCGCAGGCATGTTCACCGAACCCAGGTTGCAGACGGCGATTTCGTCCGGACCGGTGTTCAGGGTGATCTCGGTGCACAGGTTGGAGCTGTGGACCACGCCGGTGTGCTGCTGCGGCGAACGGATGTTGCACGGATCCTTGAAGGTGATCCATGGGTGGCCGGTTTCAAACAGCATCGACAGCATCTTGCGCCACAGGTCCAGGGCCGCGACCTTCTTGAAGACGCGGATTTCGCCGGCGGCGGCTTTGGCTTCGTACGCCAGGTAGGCGGTCTCGAAGGCGCGGCCGACCTTGTCGTGCAGGTCCGGGCAATCCGATGGCGAGAACAGGGTCCAGTCGCCTTTTTCCATCACGCGCTTCATGAACATGTCCGGAATCCAGTTGGCGGTGTTCATGTCGTGGGTGCGGCGGCGGTCGTCGCCCGTGTTCTTGCGCAGGTCGAGGAATTCCTCGATGTCCATGTGCCAGGTTTCCAGGTAGGCGCACACGGCGCCCTTGCGCTTGCCGCCCTGGTTGACTGCCACGGCAGTATCGTTCACCACTTTCAGGAACGGCACCACGCCTTGCGACTTGCCGTTGGTGCCCTTGATGTGGGCGCCCAGCGCACGCACCGGGGTCCAGTCGTTGCCCAGACCGCCGGCAAACTTGGCCAGCAGCGCGTTTTCCTTGATCGCGTCGTAAATACCTTCCAGGTCGTCCGAGACGGTGGTCAGGTAGCACGACGACAGCTGCGAGCGCAGGGTGCCCGAGTTGAACAGGGTTGGGGTCGAGCTCATGAAGTCAAAGCTCGACAGCAGGTTGTAGAACTCGATGGCGCGCGCTTCGCGGTTTTCTTCGCGCAGCGACAGGCCCATGGCGACGCGCATGTAGAAGGCCTGCGGCATTTCGATGCGGATGTCGCGCACGTGCAGGAAGTAGCGGTCGTACAGGGTTTGCAGGCCAATGTAGCCGAACTGCAGGTCGCGGTCGGCCACCAGGGCCTTGGCCAGCTTGGCCAGGTCAAACGTGGCCAGGGCCGGGTCAAGCAGTTCGTTGGCAATGCCCTTGGCGATGTACTGCGGGAAGTACTCTATATAGTGTGCTGCCGCTTTTGCCTGTGGCACTTCCTGGCCGAACACTTCCTTGCGGATGGTGTGCAGCAGGATGCGGGCCGTCACTTGCGAGTAGGCCGGGTCTTTTTCCATCAGCGCGCGCGCGGCCAGAATGGCCGACTTGTGCAGTTCTTCGACTGGCACGCCGTCGTACAGGTTCTTGATGGTTTCAGCCAGGATGGCGTCGGCATCGACGTGCTTTTCCAGGCCGACGCAGGCGGCGTTGATCAGGTCGCGCACCTGCTGCATGTCGAGCGGACGGCGCACGCCGCCATCCATCACGTGAATTTGCGGGGCCGACACGGTGGCCGACACGCCTGCTGCTTCTTTCTGCAGGCGGCGCTCTTCCATGTGCTTGGCGCGGTACAGCACGTAGGCACGGGCCACGTCATGTTCGCCCGAACGCATCAGCGACAGTTCGACCTGGTCTTGCACGTCTTCGATGTGGAAGGTACCGCCCGATGGCTGGCGGCGCACCAGCGCGGCCACCACGGCATTGGTCAGCTGCTCGACCAGTTCGCGCACACGCGCCGAGGCGGCACCCTGGCCACCGTTGACGGCCAAAAAGGCCTTGGTCACGGCGACGGCAATTTTGGACGGTTCAAATGCGACGACTGCGCCGTTGCGGCGGATGATGCGGTAGTCGCCGCTGGCCGCGATGGCGGCCGGGTGACTGTCAACTGCGGGACTGGCGCTTCCAGGTGTGACGTGCAATGGATTGATCGAAGTATCTTGGGTTGTTTGCATGGGACCTCCTGGAACGGCTGGCAGTCGTGCTGCGCCGATTGTTATAACAAGTGGACTGTCGCTAGGACAGGTCCGTCTACACACTATTTAAAAGCAAAAACAACGCATCCCGCCAAGCATGCCTGGCAGGAAATCTCGTTATTTCGGGGTAAAAGCCGCTATCTTCTGTGCAATTTCTTCAAAGGCAGCGGAGTTATGCATGTTGGCTGAAGTTCTCTAAGCACCTACTACATCTAGTGCGTTGATCAAATTTGAGAACTAATTGTAGTGGCTAGCCGAGGGGGACGCAATACCTAACTGGAATCAACATCCTAATTTTTTTGACATTTATTCGCGTGTGCGGCCTTGACATTTGGAAGCGCCCTCAACAGGGGGATCGCGGGGTTAGCGCCCGCTCACGCCCCTGCAACAATGTGCGTTTTTTGGCGCGCCCGGCTCACGCCTTGGGGTCGTCAATGGCCAGTTTCTGCATCTGGTAACGCAGCTGGCGCAAGCTCACGCCCAGCAGTTGCGCGGCCTGGGCCCGGTTGTACTGGGTCTGGACCAGGGCCCGCACGATGATGTCATGCTCGATCCGGTTTAAATAGTCGGGCAGCGACTGGGGCAGCGACTCGCCAGCGCCAGGCAGCGTGGCGCCGGGTGGCGGCGTGGGCGCCGGGCTGGGCGTGGCCGGCGCCGGTTCCACCACGCTCGCGGTGGCTGCGCCAGCGCCGCCGCCCCGCTCGGCCTCGCCCACGCGCGCGCCCTTGAGCGATAAATCGCCCACCTCGATCACGCCGTCATTGGCAAACGCCAGCGCGCGTTCGAGGATGTTTTCCAGTTCGCGCACATTGCCGGGGAAGGAATATGCACGCAAGGTGTCAAGCACCCCGTCCCCCAGGCGCGCGCGCTGGCCCGGTCCGGCCAGGCGCGCCAGAATGGCGCCGGTCAGCACGGCCAGATCATCGCTGCGTTCGCGCAAGGGCGGCACTGACAGCTCGATCACGTTCAGGCGGTAAAACAAATCCTGGCGAAACTTGCCCGCCTCCACGCACTGGGCCAGGTCCTGGTGGGTGGCACTGATCAGACGCACGTCGACCGGCTCTTCGGCCGTGGCGCCAATCTTGCGCACGCGCCGCTCCTGGATGGCACGCAGCAGCTTGACCTGCATCGCCAGGGGCAGATCGGCAACTTCGTCAAGCATGAGAGTGCCGCCGTTGGCTGCCTGGAAAAAACCCTCGCGATCGTCGGCGGCCCCCGTGAAGGCGCCTTTGCGATAGCCAAAAAATTCGGCCTCCATCAGGTTTTCGGGAATCGCCCCGCAATTGACAGCGATGAAAGGCTTGCTGGCGCGCGCGCTCTGGGCGTGAATTTCGCGCGCGGCCAGCTCTTTGCCGCTGCCCGACTCGCCCGTGATCGCCACCGGCGCCATCGAGCGGGCCAGCCGCGCAATCTGGCTGCGCAAGGCCTGCACCACGGCCGAGTCGCCGATCAGGCGCCGCTCGGCGCCGCTGGCGCTGGCGCCGGCGCTATCGTGGTTGGGCGCCGACAGGCGCAGGGCCGATTGCACCATCACGCGCAATTCATCCAGCACCACCGGTTTGGAGACGTAGTCGAAAGCGCCGGCCTTGAGGGCGATCACGGCATTGTCGGCGCTGCCATAGGCGGTGACTACGGCAATCGGCGTGCTTTTATTCGAGGCCGTGACCTCGCGCACCAGTTCCAGACCCAGGCCGTCCGGCAGCCGCATGTCGGTGAGCACCAGCGCGTAGTCGGTCTGGGACAGAAAGGCGCGTGCCTCGCGCAGCGTTTCGGCACTGTCGACATCGAGTCCCATGCGCACCAGGGTGATTTCCAGCAGCTCGCGCAGGTCGGCTTCATCGTCGACGACCAGTACTCGGGGTGAACTCATTGTGCGCCTTTCTGTTCCAGTTGCGTAAATTCGACCACCATCGGCTGGGCAAACGTGATCACAAAGCGGCCACTGGCCTTGTAGGCGCCGGCCACCGAGGCATCGAAGCGGTATTCATAATCGAGGGTGGCCGCGTTGTTCAGGCACAGCTCGCGCGCCAGGTACAGACCCAGCCCGGTACCCTTGTTCGAAGTGGTATAAAACGGTTCAAACAGGTGCGAGCGCACCTCTGGCGTGATGCCGGGCCCGTCGTCCTGGACATGCAGTTCCATGCGCCCGCCCACGTCGGTCAGTACATACAGGCGGATGCAGGCCACGCCGCCGCTGGCATAGCGGATGGCGTTGGTGAGCAGATTGACCAGCACTTCGCGCAAGTGCAAGCCATCGAAGCGTACCGGGCTCGCGCCCGTATTGCCAAGCCAGATCAGCTCCGTCGACAAGCCATGGGTTTCATCGAACTCGCCTTTCAGGTCGCGCAGGAATTCACCCAGCTCCAAGGGATCGGCATTCGGCTGCACCTTGCGCGAGAGCTGCAGAATATCTTCCACCATGCGGTTGACCCGGGTGACGTTGTCGGCAACGATCTTGAGCAGCCGGGTATGGGTGGGCGAGCCCAGGTCTTCGGCCAGCAGCGCGGTGGCATGGCCAATGGCCGACAGCGGATTGCGCACTTCATGCGCGATGCTGGCGGTCAGGCGCCCCATCGAGGCCAGCTTCAGTTGCTGGGCCTGATTTTCAATGGCCGTCACGTCCTGTAAAAAGATCACACAGCGTTCGGCCGACTCGTCCGGCGTATCGACCCGGGCAAAGCGCAGTTTCAGGTGGGCCGACACGTCGCGCCGTCCCGACCAGGCGCTGCCCAGGCCATCGTTGCCGTCTTCGTGGTAAGGCTTGACGGTGACAAAAGCGGCGCGCTGGGCCACGGCAAGCGCGTCGCCGCGCGTCAGCAGCCAGGCGGTAAAGGCCTGGGCCACCGGCTCGAGCGCCTCCATGTCGGCCAGGCGGAACAGGCGTTCTTCGCTGATCAGGCCCAGCATGGCCAGCGCGGCCGGATTGGCGGCAAACACGCTGCCATCGCGCCCCACCACCAGAATGCCGTCTTCCACATCGGCCATCACCATCTGGTTGATGGCTTGCTGGATCTTGAGGTCGATGCCGCGCCGGGCCGCCAGTTCTTCCTGGCCGATCAGCTTGGACGCCAGGCGGCTGACCACCACCACGATGGCGAAAAACACCACGCCGTACAGGCCGGCCTGGGTCAGCGGCGCCGAGCGGTCGCCCAGCAGCACCTGGTAGACGGTTTCGGCCAGCAGGAACAGCGCCACCACCGAGGCGGAAAACAGGGCCACCGTGAGCGGTGCCAGCACCGCCGCGCCAGCCAGGGGGAACAGATACAGAATCACCAGGCCGCTGCGGGCGCCGCCGGCCGTCAGGTACAAGGTCGAAATGACGGCAATGTCGAGCGCTACCTGGAGTGCCACCTGCAGCAGAAAGCGGCGCCGCAGATAATGGGTCAGCATTCCGAAGCCAATGGCCAGCATCAGGTAGGCGATACAGGTTTCGGCATACAGCAGGTAGCCGCTGTCGTAATCCTTGCGGTCGAAGATCAGGTAGACCAGCAGCACCAGCGCAATGACCACGCGGGTGCCGTTCATCGCCTGCAAGGAGCGCCAGAAGGTCTGGCGCGATTCGCGCGAAAGCGCGTTCCAGCGGCTCATGGGCTAGCGCGCAGGCAGGCGCACGTGGGCGGGACTGCAATAATCCAGGCCGTCAGCGCGCACTGCTTCCGAAGCGGGGAAGTACAGGTGACAATGGGCGCAGCTCACCATGCGCTCGCCCTGGCCGCCCTCGCCCTCGCCCTCGCCCTGGACGTCGCGCGGCGCGCCCGGACCACTCTGACGGGGCAGACTGCCGCGCAGTTTGCTGCGAATGGCAAACACCACCAGGATGCCCAGGGCAATCCAGAACAACAAGCGCATCATCATGCGAGCCCCCGGTGCAGCACCACTTCCAGCACGAAACGGCTACCCACATACGCCAGCACCAGGGTGGCAAAGCCGGCCAGCGTAAAGCGCAGCGCCGTCTTGCCGCGCCAGCCGCGCCAGCGCCGGCCCGCCAGCAGGGCGGCAAACAGCAGCCACGACAGCAGGGTGAAAATGGTCTTGTGGTCCCACTTGAGCACCATGCCAAATAATTGTTCTGTAAAGACGATGCCGGACAGCACCGTGAGGGTGAGCAGAATGAAGCCGATCCAGATCAGGCGGAACAGCAGTTTTTCCATGGTCAGCAGCGCGGGCAGCTGCTCCAGCGCGCCCGCCAGCCACGGCGCGCGCGCGGGACGCGCGTGCAGACTTGATTCCTGCAGCGCCATCAGCACGGCATGGAAGGCGGCAATCGTCAGAGTGCTATAGGCAAGAATCGAAATGGCCACATGCCAGCCCAGCGCAGGCGCCATGCTGTGCATGCTGGTGACGTTGCCGCGAAACACCAGCGGCAGGATGGCCACGGCCGCCGCGCACGGCATCACCAGACGGCGCAGCCCGTCCAGTGCGAAATTGCGGTTTTCAATCCAGTAAGCAGCCACCGACAGCCACAGCGCGGCCGACAGCATCTGGGCAAAGCCGAAGCGCACCGCACCCAGCGCAAACACATCGGTCCAGAGCGCGGCAGCATGCAACAGCCAGGCCCCGGCCGTGATCCCGGAAATGAGGCCGCCCTGACGGGTCGGCAAGACAGCACAGACGGCGTACAGGAACGCCGCGGCGAGATAGAGGTTGGTCTGCATGCTGGGAGTTTACACTATTGGCGCGCCCCGTTGCATCGTCCTCGCGAAGGGGGGACGGTGGCGCTCAGGTCAGCGCTGCGCAATCGGATCAACCACATCGTCCTCGCGAAGGCGGGGACCCATGGCACGCTCGCATGGTATGGGTCCCCGCCTTCGCGAGGACGATGAAGTGAGCTAAGACAGCCGCGCTTTGCTTCAATCGACGGCTGCGGCCCGCGTCTCGGCCTGGTGGTGGCGCGCCTGCTCCTCCATGACCAGCTGCCCCAGTTCGCGCTTGAGAGCATTAAATTCGGGCGACGCCGGATCGCGCTCGCGCGGCAGTTCGACCAGCAAGTCACGTTTGATGGTGCCGGGACGGTAAGTCATCACAACGATGCGGTCGGCCAGGTAAATGGCTTCCTCGATGCTGTGGGTGACAAACAGGATGGTCTTTTTGACTTCGGCCCAGATGCGCAGCAATTCATCTTGCAAGTTGCGCCGGGTCAGCGCATCGAGCGCGCCAAACGGCTCGTCCATCAGCAAAATGGGCGAGTCCAGCGCCAGCACGCGCGCAATGGCCACCCGTTGGCGCATGCCGCCAGACAGGTCCTTGGGAAAACGCTGGCGAAACTCCGACAGCGACAGCATGGCCAGCAGCGCACTCACGCGCGCGCCGATGGCGTCCTTGGACAAGCCCTTGATTTCCAGGCCAAAGGCCACGTTCTGTTCGACCGTCATCCAGGGGAACAAGGCATATTCCTGAAACACCATGCCGCGCTCCGGACCGGGACCGCTGACCAGGGCGCCGTCCGCATGGACGGTGCCGCTGCTGGGCAGGGCAAAACCGGCCACCGCATTGAGCAAGGTCGACTTGCCACAGCCGGACGGCCCCAGCAGGCAGGTGAACTGGCCGCGCGGAATGGTCAGATCAATGTCGCGCAAGGCGACCAGTTCGCGCCCCTCGGTATGAAACACCTTGTTCACGCCCTTGATGACGATATGCGCTGCGCTCATTTAGTGCTCCAGGCCGCGGTGCCAGCGCAGCAGATAATTGTTGAGCCGGCTGACGCCGGTATCGATGGCCAGGCCCAGCATGCCAATGGTGATCATGCCCGCCATGATCTTGTCAGTCCAAAAATACTCTTTGGCTTCGAGCATGCGAAAGCCCAGACCATTGTTCACCGCCAGCATTTCCGCCACGATGACCACGATGAAGGCGGTGCCGATGCCGATCCGCACACCCGACAGAATATAGGGCACGGCAGCAGGCAAGATCACGCGCCGGAACAGCGTCATGCCGCCCGCGCCCAGATTGCGCGCGGCGCGCAGATAAATGCCATCCACCTGGCGCACGCCAGCAATGGTATTGATCAGGACCGGGAAAAACGCCCCCAGCGAAATGAGGAACAGCGCTGGCGGGTTGCCCAGACCGAACCACAGCATGGCCAGCGGAATGTAGGCAATCGGCGGAATCGGGCGCAGCAGCTGCATGGACAGATTGAACCAGCGGTACACCCGTTCGCTCGCCCCCATGGCAAGGCCAAGCGGCAGCGCCAGGCCGGCGCCAATCAGAAAGCCCAGCACCACCCGGTACATGCTGGTGAGCGAGTCCAGAATCATTTCGCCCGACACGGCCCAGGCCAGCCAGCTGCCTTCCGTGTGCGGCTGCAGCGGCAGCAGATAGGCGACCCACTTTTGCGCCACCGCCAGCGGCGAAGGCAGCATTTGCGGGTCGATCTTGCCCCAGACGCAGGCCGCTTGCCAGATCACGATGGCGACGGCGGGCACCACCAGGCCGATGGCGCCCTGGCGCAACTGTTGACTATTCATGCGCGCTCCGCGGGCTTACTTGACGCCGAGGCTTTTCTTGGCAGCCTCCAGCATATCCGTCTTGACCCAGTCGGTGGCCAGCGGCGGCTTGGCCATGCGCCCCACCCCGGTCTTGACCATCAGGTCAGTGGTGATCTGAATGTGCTCGGGCGTGACATCGTAGGAATAAGGCGAATTGCTGATCGCGTCATCGAAGTCATCTTTGGTGATCTGGCCCTTGAACACGGTTTCGCGCACATATTTTTCGGCCACGGCCTTGTTGTCGATGAAGGTCTTGGTTGCTTCCACAAAGCAGCGCATGAACTTCTCGGCCAGGGGCCGCTTCTCTTTGTAGAACTTTTCTGTCATCACCATGGTGCGCACGGGTTCGCCAATCGGGGTGTCGTAGGGTTTGATCACCTCGACCCCGAAGCCCTTGTTGATCGCTTGCGACGATTGCGGCTCGGACTGCATCATGGCATCGATGTTCTTGCCCAGCAGCGCCTGGTTCAGGTCAGAAAACGCCAGGTAGAAAATCTGCACATCCTTGCCAGGCGCGGCATCGGCCGTCAAGCCGGCCTTGAGCAGTTCGGCCATCAGCAGCACTTCCTGAATGCCGCCGCGGGTCACGCCCACTTTTTTGCCCTTCAGATCCTTGACGGTCTTGATGGCCTGGTCGGACCGGGCCACCAGGCGGGCGCCGCCTTTGGCGAATCCGGCCACCACCACAATCGGCGCCCCGCTGGCGCGGCCCGAAATGGCCGCTTCGGATGCGGTGGTGCCCACATCGAGTTCACCGGCGATGATGGCCTGCATCACATCGAGGCCCTTGGCGAAGACTTTTTCTTCCACCTTGATGCCGCACTTGGGGGCGATTTCCTTGATGTACGAGACGGCGCCGTAGTGGGCAAACTTCAAATTGCCCAGCCGGACCACTTCCTGGGCTTGCGCGCCTCCGGCGAAACACAAGGTGGCAAGGGCGATTGCGGTGAGGGTGGTGCGTGACGTCATGCGCTTCTCCGAGAAAAGTTCGAGTCGATAAACCTGCCGATGCAATTATGCATTCAAAATCCCTGCCGCGATGACGCAATCGCAGCGATATTGCCGAAGGGAAAGATACTATCCGAAATGGGCGCTGTCAAACGACCGCCGCAAGCTTTGCGTCAGCGTCCGATGGCCGGGTCGCTGATCCCGTCGCGCCCCGTTTCCACCCGCCCCGCAAAACGGCGCACAAACGCCGGCAGCTCGCGCACCCGCACGCTGACGTCATACCAGTGGCCCGACTGGTGCAAATTCCACATGTGGACATTGGTGGCGTACGGCGCCACGACCAACTCCACCGGCGCGCTGTCGCCGTAAGCGTTGGTCGTGATCACAAAGGTCAGCGGCATCAGGCCGGGATTGAACAGCTCGGCGTCCAGACTGCCTTCGGCGCCGTCATACAGCACCCGCACTTCCGGCTCGTCTATGCTCGCTGGCAAGCTGGCGCCAGCACGGCCGGCAAACTGACGGTGAAAGCCGCCCGGGCCCAGCACCCACAAATCATAGGCGCCGCCCTGCCCGGCCAGGGCCCAGCTGCCGCTCAACTGTGTGCCGGGCCCGACCGTATAGCGGCGCGGCAGCGCTTCTGGCGCCAGCCGGTCGTAGATGTGGAACACGGCCGCACCGCTGCCGCTGCTGGCCAGTTGCAGCGTCAGCGTCATGGCGCCCACATCCACGTGATCGCTCACGTGCAGCTGGTAAGGCAAGGCGCGCGAGCGGCGCACCCCGGCAGCCTGGCGCGGCAGCGCGAGCGCCGGCGGCATGGGCGCCGTCGCACCCAGGGTGCGCGCCTGCGCCGCGCGCGCGCCCGTGGCGGGCAACTGGTCCAGGAAGGGGGCCGCGTCGCTGCGGCTGAAGTCAAACGCGCTGGTCAGGTCGCCGCACACCGCGCGCCGCCACGGCGTGATGTTCGGCTCCATCACGCCAAAGCGGCGCTCCATGAAACGGATCAGCGAGGTATGGTCGAACACTTCGGAACTGACCCAGCCACCCCGGCTCCAGGGCGACACCACCACCATCGGCACGCGCGGGCCCAGGCCGTAGGGCCGTTGCATCAACGCTGGCGACTCGGTCGCTTCCAGCGTGGCATGGCGATGATAGTCGGCCGCGGTGTCAACGCTGGAGGCGCCAGCAAACACAGGCTGCGGCGGCTCGCCCTGCCAGCCCAGCACCGACGGCGGCGCCGGTGGCGGCACATGATCGAAAAAACCATCGTTCTCGTCGTAGACGAGAAACAGCACCGTCTTGCGCCATACGTCCGGATTCGCGTTCAGGGCCGCCAGCACCTGGGCCGTGTAGTGCGCGCCCTGCGCCGGACTGGATGGCACCGGATGCTCCGAGCCTTCCGCAGTTGCAATGATGTAGGACACCTGAGGCAGCGCGTTCTGCTCGACATCGTGCTGCAACTGGGCCAGCGTGCGCGTGCTCATGCCACGCAAGCGCAAGGGCGACGCCGGATCGGCCATGGCGGCGCGGAACTGGCGAAAACCGGCCAGCGGATTATCGGCGTAATTGTCGGCCATGTCCTGGTACACCTGCCAGCTGATGCCGGCCTCTTGCAGCCGCTCAGGGTAGGTAGTCCAGGCGTACCCGCCCTGGGGATCGAAGGCGAGATTGTCGTAGCTGTTGCCAATCACCGGGCCGTGCGCGGCCGCATGCGGATCGTTGCCGCCGCTCCAGGTGAAAACGCGGTTGGGATTGGTGCCGCCCAAAAACGCTGCATGGTAGGCGTCGCAGACCGTAAACATGTTAGCCAGCGCGAACTGAAACGGGATATCGGCTTCGGTAAAGTAGCCCATCGAGTGCGCCCGCTTGTAGGTGGGCCACTGGTCGAGAATGCCGTGATTCCAGGCCAGCTGGGCGTCGGGCCAGGTGTGCGGGGTGCTCGCCACGCGCAGGCGCTCGAACGCTTGCTGCGTATCGAGGTGAAACGGGGTGACAACCGTTTCGCCGTCACGCTGAAACCAGACGCTGTCGGACTGCGGATGCGGGATCGGGAAGCGGTCGCCAAAGCCGCGCACCCCCTTCAGGGTGCCGAAATAGTGGTCGAACGAGCGATTTTCCTGCATCAGGATGACAATGTGCGCCACATCCATGATGGTGCCCGTGGCGCCATCGCTGGCCGCGCCGTCCTGTTCGCCCGCTTCCCGCACACTTGCCATAACCAGCCCGCTTCCCGCTCAACACGTTGTCGAGCTCATTATAGAGGCTAGCTGTCGGCAAGGTTCAGCCCGTTTTAATCGGGGGTGGCAGCAGCGGGAACGCCTTTGGCATCGGCTGTGCCACTGGCGCCCGGGCCTGGATCGGTGCCCGCGGCGCCGGGGGCAGACGCGCCGCCAGTCGCGCTGGCATCTGCGGCATCGCCCAGCCCGGTACCGCCCGCCGCAGCGGCGCCTGCGGCCGGACTGCCGCCGCCTGCCAGGCTGCCCCCGGCCGCGCCCGGTGCACCAGCGCCATCGGCCTGCTCGCGCAGCGATGGCCCGCCGGGACCACCCTTGCTGCCGGACTGATGCGCCGCTGCCGCGGCATCGGTGCCGCCGCCGTCACCGACCACCTGGGCGCCGGTCCCGGGCGCGGCCGCCGGGACGGACTTGCCGTCCGTCATGTTGCTATCCTGATTCATCGCACTCTCCCCGCAAAAGTGCTTAGAGCGCCGGCGCGCAGGCAAGTTGCCAACAACGGCAGATCAGCGCCCTGCCTCGCGCCCGAGCCCGGCATTCCTGCCTGCGGACATAGGGTAAAATGGCGCACCGCCGGCCCCGCGCCGGCTTGCCTCTATATATATGTCAGGTCCGTCATGCTCGATAACTTAACCCAACGCCTTGCCAAGGTCGTCAAGACCATGCGCGGTGAGGCGCGTCTGACCGAAACCAATACCGCCGACATGCTGCGCGAAGTGCGTCTGGCCCTGCTCGAGGCCGACGTGGCCTTGCCGGCCGTGCGCGAATTCATCAGCCGCGTCAAGGAAAAAGCCCTGGGCGAAGAAGTCATCGCCTCGCTCAGCCCGGGGCAGGCCCTGGTCGGCGTGGTGCAGCGCGAGCTGGCCACCCTGATGGGCGCCGATCTGGGTCCGGACGCGTCGCAGCTCAGCTTTGCCCAGCAGCCGCCTGCCATCATCCTGATGGCCGGTCTGCAAGGTGTGGGTAAAACCACCACCGTCGGCAAGCTGGCCAAGTACCTGAAAGAAGAGAAAAAGAAAAAAGTGCTGACCGTGTCGGCCGACGTCTACCGTCCCGCCGCGATCGCCCAGCTTGAATCGGTCACCAAACAAGTGGGCGCCGACTTCTTCCCGTCCACGTCCACCGACAAGCCAGTCGACATCGCCCTGGCCGCGCTGGACTGGGCCAAGAAGCATTACCACGATGTGCTGATCATCGACACCGCCGGCCGTCTGGGTATCGACGAAGCGATGATGCAGGAAATCTCGGCCGTGCATAAAGCGGTCAATCCCATCGAAACCCTGTTCGTGGTTGACGCCATGCTGGGTCAGGATGCGATCAACACTGCCAAGGCCTTCAGCGATGCCCTGCCCCTGACCGGCATCGTGCTGACCAAGCTCGATGGCGATTCACGCGGCGGTGCCGCGCTGTCGGTGCGCCACATCACCGGCAAGCCGATCAAGTTTGCCGGCGTATCTGAAAAACTCGACGGCCTGGAAGCGTTCGACGCGCAGCGCATGGCCAACCGCATCCTGGGCATGGGCGACATTCTGGCCCTGGTCGAAGAAGCGCGCAAAGGGGTCGACAGCAAAGCCGCGGCCGACCTGGCCAACAAGATCAAGGTCGGCGGCCGCTTCGACATGAACGACTTCAAGTCGCAGCTGGGTCAGATGAAGAAAATGGGCGGCATGGCCAGCCTGATCGACAAGCTGCCAGCCCAGTTCCAGCAAGCTGCCGGTGGCGCCAACATGGACCAGGCCGACAAGCAGGTGCGGCGCATGGTCGGCATCATTGATTCGATGACGCCGCAGGAACGGGCCAAGCCGGAGCTGATCAAAGCGACCCGCAAACGCCGCATTGCAGCCGGTGCCGGGGTCCAGGTACAGGAAGTGAACCGCATGCTGGCGCAGTACGACCAGATGCAAACCATGATGAAAAAGCTCAAGGGCGGCGGCATGATGAAGATGATGCGCGGGATGAAGGGCATGCTCCCGGGCGGGATGCGCTAAGCCGCTGGTGTATGCACGGCGATGGTGAAAAAACCGGGAAACGTCGTTTTCCCGGGCACGCGCAGGGCTTCCCCCTATGAAAAAGGGGTTAAATTCTCGAAAAACACTTGCGCAGAGTGTAAAACCCCACCAATATAAGCCGTGCGATCAATTGCGCAATTTCCCATGTGTTCGTTAAGGAGGCTCGAAGATGGCAACAGCCAAAAAAACCCCAGCAGCAGCGCCAGCAAAAAAAGCAGCAGCCAAGCCAGCGGCAAAGCCAGCAGCAAAAAAAGCAGCTCCTGCTAAAGCCGCACCAAAAGCAGCAGCAAAAAAACCAGCAGCAGCCCCACGCAAGCCGAACGCCGCTTTCATGAAAGCGATGACTCCTTCCGCGACCCTGGCCGCAGTCGTTGGCGCAACCCCGCTGCCACGCACCGAAGTGACCAAAAAAGTCTGGGACTACATCAAGAAGCTCGACCTGCAAGACGCAGCGAACCGCCGCATGATCAATGCAGACGACAAGCTCAAAGCTGTCTTCGGCGGCAAAGCGCAGGTGTCGATGTTCGAAATGACCAAACTGATTTCGGATCACCTGAAATAATAAAATTTAGCTGTCCAAGCCGAATTCGCAAAAGGCCCTGTTCGCAAGAACAGGGCCTTTGTGTTTGGGGCGTGAGAAGCGCAGGTAAAACGGGAGAAGATAAAAGCAGAAGCAGAAGCAGAAGTAGAAGTAGAGGGAGCGCATAGTTACATCGCCCTCGCGAAGGCGGGGGCCCATACCACGTCACCGAATTCGATAAGTTGGTATAGGCCCCCGCCTTCGCGAGGGCGATGTGGGGTGACGCGAGCGCGATGTGGGTGACGCAGGTGCGATGTGGGGTGACGCGAGCGCGATATAGGTGACGCGGTGCGATGTGGGGGTGGCGCTTAGTTAAACTCCCACTTCTTCCAAGCCGCCAGCACGGCATTCGGATACTGCGGCTGGCCGCGGCTGCCGTTATACCGGCCCAGCGCCAGATACAGATTGCCGCCTTCCATATCGATATACATGCGCAGGATCGCGCAGCCATAGCGCAGGTTGGTCTGCATGTGGAACAGCTTGCTGCGATCACTGTCGCCCACCACGCCGGTCCAGAACGGCATCACCTGCATGTAGCCACGCGCGCCGGCAATCGACACGGCGTACTTGCGATACGCCGACTCCACCTGAATCAACCCCAGCACCATGCCCGGGTCAAGCCCGGCGCGGCTCGCTTCATACCACGCCACCTCCAGGAATTCGAGCCGCACCTGCTCGTCGGGCACCTTGCGCTTCAAGCGCTCCGACATGGTGGCCAGCCAAAGCTGGTAGCGGATGCGCGCGCCCTCTTCCTTGAAAAAAGGCTTGGGCGGACGCGCATCCTTGATGGCATTCGACAGGGCCAGGCGCACCGAATCGGCAATCGCTTCTTCTTTCTGATTGCCGGCCACAGCCGGACCGGCGCACGCGAGCGCGGCCAGCACCAGCGCCAGCAGCGCCTTCAAGCGAGACAGACCGGCTTTCACTGCGCCAGTTTGCCCTTGATGAAGTCGACCATGCCGGCCAGCGGCACGGCAGTCGCTTCGGTATCGCGGCGGCCCTGGTATTCCAGGTTACCCTCTTTCAGACCACGCTCGCCAATCACCACGCGGTGCGGCACGCCGATCAGTTCCCAGTCCGCGAACATGGCGCCGGGACGCAGGCCGCGATCGTCAACGATCACGTCCACGCCGGCAGCCTGCAAGGCCGCATACAGGCTCTCGACTTCGGTCTTGACCATCTCGCTGCGGTCCATGCCCATCGG
This sequence comes from Massilia sp. CF038, assembly GCF_900129765.1. Lineage (GTDB taxonomy): Bacteria > Pseudomonadota > Gammaproteobacteria > Burkholderiales > Burkholderiaceae_D > Telluria_A. The sequence continues at coordinate 67,594 of NZ_FQWU01000001.1, read as the reverse complement.
GCACAGCACCACTTCGAACGGCGCAATCGCCGCTGGCCAGATGATGCCCTTGTCGTCGTAATTCTGTTCGATGGCCGCGCCCAGGATGCGGGTCACGCCAATGCCGTAGCAACCCATCTGCAGCGTGGCCGGCTTGCCGTTCTCGTCGAGGAAGGTGGCCTTCATGCTTTCGGAGTACGAAGTACCCAGCTGGAACACGTGACCGACTTCGATCCCGCGTTCAATCGCCAGCACGCCCTTGCCGTCTGGCGAAGCGTCGCCTTCGACCACATTGCGCAGATCGGCCACCAGCGGCTCGGCCAGGTCGCGGCCCCAGTTGGCGCCGGTATAGTGGAAGCCTTCTTCGTTGGCGCCGCACACAAAGTCGGCCATGTTGGCCACGGTGCGATCAGCTACTACGGTGACGGGGAGCTTGGTTCCGATCGGGCCCAGGTAGCCAGGAATCGAACCGTAGACTTCGAGGATTTCGGCTTCGGTCGAGAAACGGTGCGCGGCCAGGCCAGGGACTTTGCCGACCTTGACTTCGTTCAGTTCATGGTCGCCGCGGATCAGCAGCATGAAGTACTGCTTGAGCTGCTTGCCATCGACTTCTTTTTCCACCGTCAGCGCGACCGTCTTGACGGTCTGCGCCAGCGGCAGCTTGAGGAATTCAGCCACGGTTTCGCACTTGGTGGTGCCAGGCGTGGCGACCTTGGTCAGCGCAGCGCCGGCAGCGGCGCGGCTGGCCGCCAGCGGCAGCGCTTCGGCCGCTTCCATGTTGGCAGCGTAGTCCGAGGTCGGGCAGTAGACAATGGCGTCTTCGCCGGTGCTGGCAATGACGTGGAATTCGTGCGAACCGGAGCCGCCAATGGCGCCGTTGTCGGCCGCCACCGCGCGGAACTTCAGGCCGAAGCGGTTGAAGATGGCGACATAGGCGTCAAACATGATCTTGTACGACGCTTTCAGGCCCGCTTCGTCGCGGTCGAACGAGTACGCATCTTTCATGGTGAATTCGCGCCCGCGCATCAGGCCAAAGCGGGGACGGCGCTCGTCGCGGAACTTGGTCTGGATGTGATAGAAGTTCAGCGGCAGCTGGCGGTACGACTTGATTTCGGAGCGGACCACGTCGGTGATCACTTCTTCGGACGTGGGCTGGATGGCGTATTCGCGGCCGTGGCGGTCTTTCACGCGCATCAGTTCCGGGCCCATTTTGTCCCAGCGGCCAGTTTCCTGCCACAGCTCGGCAGGCTGAACCAGCGGCATCAGCATCTCGATACCGCCAGCCTTGTTCATTTCGTCACGGATGATGGCTTCGACTTTGCGGATGATGCGCAGACCGGTCGGCATGTAGGTATAAATGCCCGAACCCAGGCGCTTGATCATTCCTGCGCGCATCATCAACTGATGGCTGACGATTTCAGCGTCGGAAGGCGCTTCTTTTAAAGTTGAAATAAAAAAACGTGAGGCGCGCATATCGGTGAATTCTTTTTAAAAAGAGAGGGTTATAATCAACCTAATTTTAAAGGATTAGCTGGCTGATGCGTCCAATCTTTATACAAATGGGCCCGTTTGATGCGTTTCCCGCCGTTTTCGTACCCCGAAAACCTGGTGGGAATGATGATTTGTGGGTAAATATGTAAGACGGCGCACTACCGGCAGAAAGTTTCGAGGTGCACTATGCTCGATCGTGAAGGGTTTCGGCCCAACGTCGGCATCATCCTGCTGAACGCCCATAACGAGGTGTGGTGGGGCAAGCGGGTGCGCGAGCACTCGTGGCAATTCCCGCAAGGGGGTATCAAATACGGCGAAACACCCGAACAGGCAATGTATCGCGAACTGGAGGAAGAAATCGGCTTGCGCCAGGAGCATGTCAAGATTGTTGGCAGAACGCGCGACTGGCTGCGCTACGAAGTACCGGACCATTTCATCAAGCGCGAGATTCGCGGCCACTATCGCGGGCAAAAGCAGATCTGGTTTCTGCTTAGAATGTGTGCGCGCGATAACGATGTGAATCTGCGCCTGACGGACCATCCGGAGTTCGACGCCTGGCGCTGGCATGAGTACTGGGTGCCGCTTGATGTGGTGATCGAGTTCAAGCGCGACGTGTATCAGCGTGCCTTGCAGGAGTTGTCGCGTTTTCTGACCTGGCCTGCCAATGGCGGGCACACGCATGAAAGGCGGCACACGGCGCGTTATTTGCGCCAGCCGCACGCACCGCGCAGCACCCAGGCCCCGGCCGACAAGCCTGAAGCGGCGCCCGAATCGCAGTTGATTCTGACGCCAGACAAAGAGTAAGCAGTACGGAAAAGCGCGCAACTTGCGCGCTTTTTTGTTACCCCGTACATCGCCCTCGCGCAGGCGGGGGCCCATACCACCTCGCCGAATTCGGTCAACATGGTATGGGTCCCCGCCTTCGCGAGGACGATGCAGCGATTGAGATAACTATGTTCACACCCTCCTCCAACGACGTGCGCCGCTTCTTCTGCGAAGCCTTCCGCAAGCAGCGCGCCGGCGAAATTCTCAGCCCGATGGACGCCATCGCCGCCGACTGGATCGCCCACCATCCCGAATACGATGACGTACTGGCCGACGCCGACGCTGCCGTCGCGCGCGACTATTCCGTCGAAGGCGGCCAGGCCAACCCTTTCCTGCACCTGTCGATGCATCTGTCGATCGCCGAACAGGTATCGATTGACCAGCCACCCGGCATCCGCGCTGCCTGCAATGCCCTGACGGCCCGCCTGGGCCCGCACGACGCCCACCATCAAATCATGGAATGTCTGGGCGAGATGATCTGGAAGTCGCAGCGCGATGGCGCCCAGCCCGATACGGCCGCCTACGTCGATTGCGCACGCCGGCGCGCGGGCGCCTGATGCGCTAGGCGGCCGGCGCCTGCTTGCGGTACTCGGACGGGGTCATTCCGGTGGCGCTCTTGAAAATCCGGTTGAGCGCACTTTTGCTGTTAAAGCCGCAGGCAATACCCAGATCGAGAATGCTGTGCGCCGCCTCGGACGGCGCATGCAGCGCCGTCTTGAGCGCCTCGACCCGATAGCGGTTGACGAACTCCTGGAAGTTGACCCCGCCCACCTCATTGATCAGCTGCGACAGTTCATGCGGCGTCATGGCAATCGCCCCGGCCAGCTCGTCGAGCTTGAGCTCACCGTTGCGGTACAGCTGCTCGCCCTCCATTGCCGCCTGCAGCCTGGCCATGAAGGCGGCCCGATCGGCCTCGCTCCAGCTGCGGTTGGCGTATTTGACCTTCGATGGAGGCGGCGGCTCCGGCATGGGCCGGTAGCTGAGCGGCAGGCGAATCGCCAGCAGCGCCGTGGCATACACAAACATCAGCAGCGCCAGCGCGCCGACCACATCGGCCGACACCGGCAAGGGCAGCTCGGCAAGTTCGATCGCGAGCGCGGCCACGCTGATGATCCCGCCCACCAGCCACACCTTCATCAAGCGCCCCAGCCCTGCCGCCAGCGCACTGTCGCTGGCCTGCCGCACCAGGCGCGCGCCAGCTGCCGCGTAGGTCAGGAACAAGGCCAGCTTGACCAGGGCCGCCGGGGCCAGGTACCAGGGTGGCGCCGCGCGCTGCAGCATCCAGGCCAGCTTGGCCTCGCCCGACTGCAGGTAAAAGGGCAGCATGGCCAGGGTGGCCAGCGCAAACGGCAGGAAATGCAGCCAGGCCCGTACACGCAAGGGCGTGTCGTACAACACGCTGCGCAGATAGAAGTACAGCAGCGGCCCGGTTGCCAGTCCCAGCGTGGCGATGGCGTTGGCGCTATGTGGATAGACTGTGTAAAGACGATTGACGCCCAGCCAGGCATGCAGAATCACCGCGGCGCACACCAGCAGCAGGGCCGCCAGCAGACGGTTGGCCGGGCGCAATTCCCTTTGAGGCGCACTTAGCAGCGCGACCATCAGAAAGCCGGCTTGTCCTATGGCCAGCAACAGCAACCAGGACACGACCGTACTGCTCAAACCCGGCCCCGGAATGAAAAAATCCCTTCAGCGGCTTGCTGCCGGCGGAAGGGATCGTTCGCGATCATCGGGTCGATGATGGCAGTGCAGCCGGCTGCTTAGCGCTTCAGTACCAGCTCCGAAGGCAGGCTGTGCAGGTAAGCGGCGATGTCGGACATGTCCTGGTTCGACAGTTTGCTGACCTGGCCGCCCATGATGGCGTTGTTACGGCCATTGGCGCCGTTGCCGCGCTTGTAAGCCTTGAGCGCGTGCTCGAGGTACTCGGCGTGCTGGCCAGCCAGCTTTGGATAGCTTGGATCGATAGGCTTGTTGTAATCGGCGCCATGGCAGGCAGCGCAATTGTTATCCTTGACCAGCTTTTCGCCCTTGGCGACGTTGCCGGCGAAGGCACTGGCAGAAACCATGCAGAACAGGGCGATAATCAGTTTTTTCATGGCGCTGTCCTTATTTCTTCTGCTGGGAGTAATAGGCCGCTACGTCGGCGATTTCCTGGTCGGTCATGGTGGAAGCCACGCCGCGCATTGTTGGATGCTTGCGGTCGCCCTTTTTGTAGGCGTTCAACGCATTTTCGATGTACTTGGCTGACTGGCCGCCCAGCATCGGAACCGGATAGACTTCAGGGAAAGTTGCTTTGTAACCGGAGATGCCGTGGCAGCCGATACATTGTTCAACTTTAGCGGCCTTGGCATTGGCAACGATATCCGCAGCGGCGGACAGGTTGGCGACGCCGGCGAGCACGAGAAGTGCGAAGAATTTTTTCATGGTGGCGATGGTAAGTGGTAGTCGGTACCGTACGTGCAAAAAAGTTACCATTTGCACTATCAACCTGCGATTTTAACTGATACGCGGATTGGCGTCCACTTCACCGTGTTGGCCCTGTGCACCTGCCAACTGCCGCTCAACACGACGGTCGCGCCCTGCAAGCCGGCCGCTGCCAGCGCCCGGGGCCTGGGTCAGCCGCCTTTCACGGCCAGAAAACTCATCAGCGCGCCCCAGACCGACAGCCCCATCGCCAGTACCATGACAACCGCGAAGCCCAGTTCCAGCGGGCCAACATCCTGCCCGCTGCCACCCCAGATCAACACGGCAAAGCCCAGCGCGAGTGCCGCCAGCGCAATGCAAAACGCGGTCCGGCCCAGCCAGGGGCGATACATGGAACGCGCCAGGCCGAGCAGCAATCCACTGGCCCCGATCAAGGCCAGTAGACCAATCAGCATGCCATGCGCATCCGAGCTGGCGACAAGCCACAGTACAGGCCACGCCTGTACTACGTACAGCCCCACCAGCCAGGTGAACAAAAGCAAAAAGTAATGCCGCAGCCCGACCTTGCTCGGCTTCCTGATGGGCGGCGGGACAGGCGCTGCGGGCGCGGCGTAGGGATTTTTCGACATCGAATTAGGAAGAACAGGTGGGAGGTAGACCCGCGTTGCTGCGCTGGGCAATGTACTCGGCAAGGCGCGCCATGCGGATTCCGTAACGGGGCATTGCGCCGCGCGCGGTCCGGCGAAAATGTTCCGGGTTAGCGTCCACGCCGGCACTTTCAAAGTCGTCCGGCAGGATCGTCATGTCCTCGTCGTCGAAGTCGGCTTCGGCCAGTTCTTCCTGCATCTTTTCGATCGTGCAAGGCAACCAGCCCGGATAGCCGCTGCGTCGCCCGATCAGGAACAGCGTACCAGCCTTGTCTGCGGTCAGCCCGGCAACCCGGTTGCGCAACATCACGGTGCGCGCCCCCTCGGTGCGCGCCAACAACAAGCTGGGCCTGGGCGGGCCGGCGAATTGCTGCATACCGTAGTGGGACGATCCATGGATTTCGCGATATGCGGGGCCGCTCTGGCCATACAGGGTCGCAATCACGTTCGCCTTGAGCCAGAACGGCGGTGGATCAAGGCAGATCACGTCCTTGCGCGAACACTTGGGATCGGGCGCCAACTGGCCGCCCGGCTCCAGCACCGCCACCAGTAACTGCAGCGTGGCACTCTGGTCCTGCGCGGCCGCCTGCGCCATCGCGCCGATGGCCAGCGCCAGCATGAGGGCTCGTCCCAGTATGTGCATGAAGTGCGCCTTGCCTAACGCTGGAAGGTACTGCAAATGCTGTCCATCTGTTTGTCGGCCACACCGGAAGGCGTGGTGACGTTGGAGGCCACCACCAGCACCAGAATCGTCTCGTCGATTTTCACCGTCAGATAGCGCGATACGCTCACGTCTGCCAGTTCGGCCTGCCAGGCGGCGTGCGGCACCGCCAGGCTGGCGCAGTGGGACGATTCGGACACGGTGGCGCCGCTCTTTTCCAGGAAAGCCGACTCGGTCTGGCGGTGCGCCGCCAGCGCTTCTTCTTCGGTCCCTGCGCTTGCGGGCACGCGCAAGACCTGCAACATGGCGCCGTCGATCATGGCAAAAATACGGTGATCCTTTTCCGAAGTGCGGATGGTTTTTCCCGGCACCTCGAACGCATACTCGGACGACTTGGTCTTGGCTGAAAAACGGTAACCGGTGTCGGATTTCACAATACGCAGCGGCGCGTCGGCCAGGGCGGGCAATGCGGCCAGGGCCAGCAGAGGCAAGAGGCGGAATAATTTCATGGGACCGAAAAATGGTGCTTGAATAACAATCTGCGCAGTGTACGCATGGCGGACCAGGCTGTCCATCCGGGCCGGCATTTGTGATCTGGCTTATACTCAAACCAACTTCACTTTTTGAGCTTTCTCGCCATGCACGCACCGCAAACTCCCCGCTTCGACGGCTCCGATGCCTATGTTGCTACCGCCGACCTGAAACTGGCCGTCAATGCCGCCCTCACGCTCCAGCGTCCGCTCCTGATCAAGGGCGAGCCGGGTACTGGCAAGACCATGCTGGCCGAAGAAGTGGCGCAGGCGCTCGACATGCCGCTCATGCAGTGGCACATCAAGTCGACCACCAAGGCCCAGCAAGGCTTGTACGAATACGACGCCGTCTCGCGCCTGCGCGACTCGCAGCTGGGCGACGAACGGGTACGTGACATCAACAACTACATCGTCAAGGGCGTGCTGTGGCAAGCGTTCACGGCGCCGGAACCGGTGGTGCTGCTGATCGACGAGATCGATAAGGCCGACATCGAGTTCCCCAACGATCTGCTGCGCGAACTGGACCGCATGGAGTTCTACGTCTACGAAACGCGCGAGATGGTGGTGGCCAAGCACCGCCCGCTGGTGATCATCACCTCCAACAACGAGAAGGAACTGCCGGACGCTTTCCTGCGCCGCTGCTTCTTCCATTACATCAAATTCCCCGACAAAGACACGATGGAGCAGATCGTCAAGGTGCACTACCCGACCTTGAAGCAGGAACTGCTGGCCCAGGCCCTGCAAAGCTTCTACGAAGTGCGCGACGTGCCAGGCCTGAAGAAAAAGCCGTCGACCTCCGAGTTTTTGGACTGGCTCAAGCTGCTGCTGGCCGAAGACATTCCTCCGGAAGCGCTGCGCAGCAAGGATGCCAAGACCATCGTGCCGCCACTGCATGGCGCGCTGCTGAAAAACGAGCAGGACGTGCATCTGTTTGAACGCCTGGTCGCCATGTCGCGGATGAATCGCTGATGATCCAGGTCGACCCGCTTACCCTGCAGTTCAACGGTGTGCTGCTCGAACCGCTGGCGCTGTCGCACGCAGATGGCTTGCGCGCTGCCGCCAGCGACGGTGAACTGTGGAACATTCGCGTCACCTCGGTGCCGGAACCGCACCAGGTCGAGAACTACATTCGTACAGCGCTGGACATGCGCAACCGGCTCGCCTTTGCCGTGATCGATGCCGCCAGCGGCGCCGTGATTGGCACCAGCAGCTACCACGACATCGTGCCCGAGATCGACCGCGTTGAAATCGGCTGGACCTGGTACGCCAAAAGCCGCCAGCGCAGTCACGTCAACACCAGCTGCAAGCTGGCCCTGCTCTCGCATGCCTTCGACACGCTGGGCTGCGCGGTGGTGGGTCTGCGCACCGACAACTTCAATCATGCCTCGCAGGCAGCCATCGAACGCCTGGGTGCAAAAAAAGATGGCGTGATGCGCCATTCCAGCCCGCGCCGCGACGGTACCGTGCGCGACACGGTCCTGTACAGCATCCTGCGTGGCGAATGGCCCGAGATCAAGGCGCAGCTGCATTACCGGCTGCAAAGGAGTTGAGATGCTGATTGATTTTTTCTTCACGCTCAAGGATGCCAAGATCCCGGTCACCATCAAGGAATTTCTGACCCTGCTCGAGGCGATGGAAAAGAACGTGATCGGCCCGTCGATGGACGACTTCTACTATGTGTCGCGCCTCACGCTGGTCAAGGATGAAGCCCACTTCGACAAGTTCGACCGCGCATTTGCGCAGTACTTCAAAGGCATCAACGCGGCCTTCGAAACCAATGCCGGCATTCCGCTGGACTGGCTGATCAAGCGCATGGAACGCGAACTGTCGGCCGAACAGAAGGCCCAGCTCGAAAAATTCGGTTACGACAAACTGATGGACCGCCTCAACGAGCTGCTCAAGGAACAGAAAGAGCGCCACGAAGGCGGCAGCAAGTGGATTGGCACTGGCGGCACTTCGCCGTTTGGCAATGGCGGCACCAACCCGGAAGGCATCCGCATCGGCGGCGCTGGCGGCAACCGCACGGCCGTCAAGGTATGGGAGCAGCGCGCCTACAAGGACTACGATGCCGAACGCGAACTGGGCACCCGCAACATCAAGGTGGCGCTGCGCCGGCTGCGTAAATTCGCACGCGAAGGCGCGGAAGACGAATTGGCGCTGGACGCCACCATCCGCGCCACGGCCAGCAATGCCGGCTTCCTCGACATCAAGATGCAGCCGGAGCGCAAAAACAAAATCAAGGTGCTGATGCTGCTCGATGTGGGCGGCACCATGGACGACCATATCGAACGCACCGAAGAATTGTTCTCGGCCTCGAAGACCGAATTCAAGAACATGGAGTTCTTCTACTTTCATAACTGCGTGTATGACTACCTGTGGAAGAACAACCGGCGCCGCAACGCCGAGCGTTTTCCCACCTGGGATATCCTGCGCAAGTACCCGCCCGATACCAAACTCATTTTTGTCGGCGATGCGACCATGAGTCCATACGAGGTGCTGGCGCCAGGTGGCTCGGTTGAATACAACAACGAGGAAGCGGGCGCGGAGTGGCTGGCACGCTTTACCAATGCCTTCCCCAAATTCATCTGGCTCAATCCGGAACCGGAAGGCGTGTGGCAGTACCGGCAGTCGATTGCCGTGATCAAGCAGATCATGAATAACCGCATGTTTCCATTGACCATTGAGGGTTTGGAACGAGCAATGCGCCTGCTGAGCAAGTAACACCACATCGCCCTCGCGCACATGCATAGAAAGATACATCGCCCTCGCGAAGGCGGGGGCCCATGCCATCTGACCGAATCCGGCAGCATGGTATAGCCCCCCGCCTGCGCGAGGGCGATGTAGTGGTCTCTCCATGCACATCGAGTATTTGCTCTAATTCAATCGTGCGCACGATGTCATCTTGTAAAATCTCGCGTCACCTCTTCGCGGGTTTTACTGAAAGGACGCCATGCCAGATCTCCTGCAGATCCTGACCGACCTCTCCTGGCCCGTAGCGATTTGCATCGCCTGGCTCGCGGGAGAATACGGTCAGCGCTGGACCGGACTGCCAAAGATCAGCTTCTATGGCATTGCCGGCTTCCTGCTCGCCTCGTCGCAAATCGGCGTATTGCCACAAACGGATCCGGGCATCGTGCTGGTCATGGCCGACGTCGGATTCGGCCTGATCCTGTTTGAACTGGGTTACCGTATCAACTTGCGCTGGATCCGCACCAATCCCTGGTTCGGCATGGCAGCACTGGTCGAAGCAGTCGGTACGTTCTTCGCCATCTACTTCGTCGCACTGGCATTCAACACGTCGACCATGACGGCGCTGATGCTCGCTGCCCTCGGCATGTCGACCTCCCCGGCCACGGTGGTGCGCGTGATTAACGAGATGCGCAGCTCCGGCCAGGTGACGGAACGCGCCCTGCATCTGACAGCGATTAACTGCGTGCTGTCGGTGTTTACCTTCAACGTCATTATCGGCTTCTGGATCTTCCGCAGCTCCGAAGACATTGGCGACGCCACGCTCAACAGCCTGGTCGCACTGGCGCTGTCGGCGCTGACGGGCGCCGTGTTTGGCCTGGTGGTACCGGCTGTGCTGCGCCACATGGGCAACCTGTCCAAGGATGCTACGGTCGGCTTCGCGCTGGCGGTGATCCTGCTGGTGGCAGTTACCTACACGACCCAGCTTTCGCCCGTCGTGGCCACCCTGGCTTTTGGCCTGACAGCGCGTCACCGGCGTGTGGCCTTCACCCAGGCGCAACGCAACTTTGGCGCGTTGGGCGAACTGCTTACCGTACTGTTGTTCGTGTTTGCAGCGTCCACCCTTGACTGGCGCACCATCACCAGCGGCACCGCGCTGGCACTGGCGGTGGTGGCCGTGCGCATGCTGACCAAAATCGTCGGCGTGACCGCGTTCTCCGAGCTGTCGGGCATCTCCTGGCGCAAGGGTGCGCTCACCGGCCTGGCGCTGGCGCCGGTGTCGGTGTTTGTCATCCTGCTGCTCGAACATGCGCGTCTGCGCGGCGTGAACCTGGCCGAAGAACTGCGCGCCATGGCTGGCGTGACGCTGCTGCTCGAAGTGTTCGGTCCGATCCTGATCCAGCGTGCGCTGGTCTGGGCCAAAGAATCACACGGAGAATAAGATGCCATTGGAACCCTTCGCGCAGTCGCAGGCGCTGACCTTCGGGGTCGAACTGGAACTGCAGCTGGTCAGCCTGTCGGACTTCGACCTGACCGCGTCCAGCCCTGACCTGCTTCATTTACTGGGCAAGAAACCCTTCCCCGGCAACGTCACACCCGAGATTGCCGAGAGCATGATCGAGATTAATTCGAGCGTGCATTCGCAGCACGCACCGCTGCTGGCCGAGCTGCTGGAAATTCGCGACCTGCTGGTGGCCGCAGGCGACCAGCTCAACATCGGCCTGTCCGGTGGCGGCACCCATCCGTTTCAGCATTGGTCGGAACAGAAGATTTTCGAAAAGCCGCGCTTTCGCGAACTGTCCTCGCTGTACGGCTACCTGGCCAAGCAGTTCACCGTGTTCGGACAACACGTGCACATTGGCTGCGCCTCGGGCGACGACGCCATGTTCCTGCTCCATTCGCTCAGCCGCTACATCCCGCACTTCATTGCCCTGTCGGCCTCCTCACCTTTCGTCCAGGGCCACGACAGTCTGTTCGATTCGGCCCGGCTCAATTCCGTGTTTGCCTTCCCCATGAGCGGACGGGCGCCGTTCACCCTGACCTGGGATGAATTTGCCAACGTCTACTTCGCCAAGATGGAAGGCACCGGCATCATCAAGAGCATGAAGGACTTTTACTGGGACATCCGGCCCAAGCCGGAATACGGCACCATCGAACTGCGCGTGTGCGACACGCCGCTGACGGTGGAGCGGGCCGCGGCGCTGGCAGGGTATTTGCAGGCCTTGTGCCGCCACCTGCTGGAACGGCGTGAAGAGCCGCCCGTGGAAGACGACTACCTGGTCTACAACTTCAACCGTTTCCAGGCATGCCGCTTCGGTCTGGACGGCGCGATCACGCATCCGAAAACGTACGAGACGATGTCGCTGCGCGAGGATATTCTGACGACGCTGCGCAAGATGGAGCCGCATGGCGAAGCCCTGGGTTCGCTGGGCGCCCTGCGTCACTTGACGGCGGCAGCGCAGGATTCAAGCGATTCGACCTACCTGCGCCGGCAGTATGCAGAGCAGGGCAGCGCCGAAGGCATGGTCAATGCCGCCATCCACAAATTCCGCGGCGACGCGTAGCCACCACATCGCTTGAGCGCCCACCACATCGCTTAAGCACCACCACATCGCTTAAGCACCCCCACATCGCTTAAGCACCCCCACATCGCTTAAGCGCCCACCACATCGCCCTCGCGAAGGCGGGGGCCCATCCCACGTTTGATCCGCACCAAACTGTGATCAAGCCCGGGGCCGCACCATGTCTGGATGGACCAGCCCAGCTACGTCTACATCATGGCAAGCAAGCCCTACGGTACGCTCTACACCGGCGTTTCAACCGACCTGGTACGCCGCGTATGGGAACACCGCGAAGAATTCCTGGAGTGTTTTACAAGTACATACCACGTGCACCGGCTTGTTTGGTATGAGATTCACGGCGATGTGATGGAGGCCGTGGCTCGCGAGAAGCGGATCAAGAAATTCAAGCGCGCGTGGAAGATTTCGCTGATTTCAAAAAGTAATCCGACATGGCGCGACCTGTACGCTGATTTTACGGCTTAGGTCAGCGTGGCATGGGTCCCCGCCTTCGCGAGGACGATGTGCGTGAAGGGCGATTTTGCGGGCAAGCGCAAAACCCAATGCAACTTACAGCCGGGTTTCGCGGGCGGCGCGCAGGAACTCGTCGAGGATGGGCGTGCAATCGAGCAGATCGACGCCGCCGGCCCGGTGAAACTCCGGATGCCACTGCAAGCCCATCACGAAACTGGCCCGCTGGTAGCGAATCGCCTCCACAATCCCGTCCGGTTCCGACACGGCTTCGACCATGATGTCGCGCCCCAGATCCTTGACCGCCTGATGGTGGATCGAATTGACGATCGGCCGCTGCACCTTGGGGAACATGCGCGCCAGCGATGAACCTTGCGGGAACAGAATCGCATGCCGGTGCGCGTCGTAATCGCTGTGCACGTGCGCCAGCGCGTCAGGCACATTGGTCGCCACATCCTGGTACAAGGTACCGCCAAAAGCCACGTTGATCAGTTGGCAGCCGCGGCAAATGCCCAGCACCGGCTTGCCAGCGTCTACAAACTCATGCAGCAGTTCCAGTTCGTAGACGTCGCGCGCGCGGTCGCCGCTCCACTCGGGCCGCGTGGGCGACTCGGAATACGTCTGCGGCGACACGTCCGCCCCACCCTGCAGCACCAAGCCGTCCAGGTGTTTCGCGTAGTGGCGAAGAGTAATATTGCTGGGATGCAGAAGGCCGTTGGTATTCACCGTCGGCACCATGAACACCAGCACGTCGCGCGACATGACCCACTGGGCAATCGATTCTTCGAGATATTGCAGATTTTTGCTGCGCAGGCCGGTCGCGCCCGCTTCGGGATGAAATATCCGGGCCGACACGCCAATGCGCAACGTGCGCCGCATGAAGTCGCGGCCGATCTTGTCGCGTACCGCGCGCCAGCGCGAACTGAATACCCGCTTGGCCAGCGACAGCGGCGTGTCGTTGACTTTCAGGTAGCGCGGTGGCGCATCGGCCGCCCGCCGGTCGGGTACCCGCGTCGCGTGGGGTACACCGTCTTTTTCTGTAGGGGGGCCGCGTCTGTCGGGCTTGTCTGTATCTGGCATGGCTTCAATATAGCAATTGCCACCGGGCGCACGATTCAAAGTTGTAACAAAATTGTGGTGTTCCTGATCACAGCGGCAGCGACAGCAGCTTTTTCAGGGTCGCCACCAGATGCTGGTCGGCCACTGGCTTATCGAGCATGCCGCGCACCCCCGCCGCTCTTGCGCGCGCCGTGTGATAGTGAAACCCCGGCCCCACCAGCAGCACCACGGCAGTGCGCTTGCCGCCCGGCTGGCCCTTGATGGCGGCGGTCAGACCGTAAGGGTCGATCACAGGCGTGGAGGTATTAATCAGCACCAGCGACACCGCCGTTTCCTCGCACAGGCGCAAGGCGGTGGCGGCGCTGTCGGTCCAGGTGATGGTCATGCGTCCGGCGCCCATCAGGGTGTCCAGGTGGTCGCGCAGGGCTTCGCTTTTGTCGATGATCAGTACCGCGCCCGTCGGTGGCGCCTTGCGCCGCTTGAGGTAGTCGGCCGGGTCGGTAATGTCCAGATCCAGGCGCGGTTTGCGGCGCCGCTCCGTCAGCAGCGGTAAGCCGCGCGCCAGCAGCTGTGCCTGCGCCTCGGCGCGGCGCAGCAGCAGGTCAGCCATGATCGCGTACAGGCTGCCCAGGTCCAGCGGGCGCAGCAAACGGGGATAGGGAAATTCCAGCACCGCTCCGCCGATGACGATGACGGGATCGAGTGCCGTCGGCGGCGCAGCCAGGACCGAGGCGATGGCTTTCAGATCATCGCCATTGGCAATGACCAGATCGGGGTCTTGCAAACTGTCGTCAAGCAGGCAAGAATATCCCGGCCCGTCTCCGGGCGCCTTGGCGAGCGCGTTCGCCAGACGGGGCCTTTCGTCCGGATCGAAGCCGGCAAGGCGGATGGCGAATGGATACTTATACATGCTTTTCTTGCAAATTTGTGAAGCGGCGCGGGTGATTGCGACACGCTTGAAGTGAATCTAACCACTATCGCTGACGCTGGCAAGCGTTTCATTCGCGCCAAAATGGCTTACTTTTCCGTCCGACAAGATAGAATGCGCAGGCATCCGCATAAAGAATTTTGATATGGCCACCAAAAAACCTGCATCCGACTACAGCGAATCATCCATCCGTGTCCTGAAAGGACTGGAACCCGTCAAACAGCGTCCGGGGATGTATACCCGCACTGAAAATCCGCTGCATATCATTCAGGAAGTCATCGACAACGCCTCCGACGAAGCGCTCGGCGGCCACTGCAAGAACATTGGCGTTACTCTCAACACGGACGGCTCCATTACGGTGGAGGACGACGGCCGCGGCATTCCGGTTGGACTGCACCCGGAAGAAAACGTGCCCACCGTCGAAATCGTGTTTACCCGCCTGCACGCCGGCGGCAAGTTCGACAAGGGCTCGGGCGGCGCCTACGCGTTCTCGGGCGGCTTGCACGGCGTGGGCGTCTCGGTCACCAACGCCCTCTCGACGCGCCTGGAAATTACCGTCTGGCGCAAGGAAGACAACGGCAACGGCCTGCACAAGATGGCGTTTGCCCATGGCGACGTGGTCGAACCGCTGGTGTCGGTGCCAGCCCCGCGCGACGGCAAAAAGAGCGGCACCCGCGTGACCGCCTGGCCCGATCCGAAGTATTTTGACTCGCCTGCCATTTCCCAGGTCGAACTGCAACGTCTGCTGCGCTCCAAAGCGGTGCTGCTGCCGGGCGTGACCGTCACGCTGACCAACGCCAAGACTGGCGACGTCACCACCTGGAAGTACGATGAAGGCCTGCGCGGCTACCTCAACGAGATGCTGGCCCAGTCCTCGAATGGCGAGACCTTGATTCCCGTGTTCGAAGGCGCCCAGTATTCAAACGGCGAAACCGACGGCTTTGCCGAAGGCGAAGGCGCGGCCTGGGTGGTGGCGTGGACCGAAGAAGGCGCGGTGGTGCGCGAATCCTACGTCAACCTGATCCCCACCTCCAACGGCGGCACCCACGAATCGGGCCTGCGCGACGGTCTGTACGGCGCCGTCAAGAGCTTCGTGGAGATGCACTCGCTGCTGCCGAAAGGCGTCAAGCTGCTGCCCGAAGACGTGTTTGCACGGGTGTCGTTTGTGCTCTCGGCCAAGGTGCTGGACCCGCAGTTCCAGGGCCAGATCAAGGAACGCCTGAACTCGCGCGACGCGGTGCGCCTGGTATCGAGCTTCTCCAAGCCGCCGCTGGAATTATGGCTGAACCAGCACGTCGAATACGGCAAGAAGCTGGCCGAGCTGGTGATCAAGCAGGCGCAGTCGCGTTTGCGCTCGCTGCAGAAAGTCGAAAAGAAAAAATCGTCCGGCGTGGCCGTTTTGCCGGGCAAGCTGACCGATTGCGAATCAACCGACATCGCCCGCAACGAAATCTTCCTGGTCGAGGGTGACTCGGCAGGCGGCTCGGCCAAGATGGGCCGTGACAAGGAATTCCAGGCCATCCTGCCGCTGCGCGGCAAGGTGCTCAACTCCTGGGAGACCGACCGCGATCGCCTGTTTGCCAACAACGAAATTCACGATATCGCCGTGGCTATTGGCGTGGACCCGCACAGCCATGGCGACACGGTTGACCTGTCCGGTCTGCGCTACGGCAAAATCTGCATCCTGTCCGATGCCGACGTCGATGGCTCGCACATCCAGGTCCTGCTGCTGACGCTCTTCTTCAAGCACTTCCCGGCGCTGCTGGACAAGGGCCACATCTGCATCGCCCGTCCACCTTTGTACCGGGTCGACGCACCGGCGCGCGGCAAAAAGCCGATCCAGAAGCTGTACGCGCTCGACGCCGGCGAGCTGCTGGCGATCGAAGACAAATTGAGCAAGGACGGCTTGAAGGAAGGCGCCTGGAGCATCTCGCGCTTCAAGGGTCTGGGTGAAATGAACGCCGAGCAGCTGTGGGAAACCACCATGAATCCGGACACCCGGCGCCTGCTGCCGGTCATGCTGGGCGACTTCGAGCATATCGATGCGTCGGCGCGCTTCAATATGTTGATGGGCAAGGGCGAGGCTGCCGCACGGCGGGCCTGGATCGAAGAACACGGTAACGAAACGGAAGCGGATATCTGACATGATCATCGGGATCGACCTTGGCACCACCAACAGCCTGGTGGCGGTCTGGCGCGACGGGAAAGCTTCCATCATTCCCAATGCACTGGGCAAGAACCTGACGCCTTCGTGCGTGGGGATTGATGATGACGGCACGATCCTGATCGGGGAAGCGGCGCACGCGCGTCTGCAGACCCACCCGCACCTGACGGCAGCCGTGTTCAAGCGCTACATGGGCAGCGAACGCAAGACGCAGCTGGGCAAGCAGGTTTTCCGCCCGGAGGAACTGTCGTCAATGGTGCTGCGCGCGCTCAAGGAAGATGCCGAGAGCTATCTGGGCGAAACCGTCACCGAAGCGATCATCACGGTGCCAGCTTACTTCAGTGACGCGCAACGCAAGGCCACCCGCGTGGCCGGCCAGCTGGCCGGGCTCAAGGTGGAACGCTTGCTCAACGAGCCAACCGCAGCGGCCCTCGCCTATGGCATTCAGGATGCCCAGCGCGAAACCAAATTTCTGGTGTTCGATCTGGGCGGCGGCACGTTCGACGTCTCGATTCTGGAGCTGTTCGACGGCGTGATGGAAGTGCGGGCCTCGGCTGGCGACAACTTCCTCGGCGGTGAAGACTTCGTTACCGCCATCGTGGATGGCTTCCTGCAGAAAAGCGGGCTGGAAAAGGCCATTGGCAGCAATGTCCTCACGGGCAGTCAGCGCCAGCGCCTGCGCGACGAAGGCGAGCGGGCCAAGCGCGCTTTGTCGGAAGCACCGCAAGTCAAGATGCTGATGCATTATGACGGCACCGAATACCAATGGGAGCTGACCGAAGACGTGCTGGCGCAGCTGTGCGAGCCACTCATGCAACGCCTGCGCACCCCGGTCGAACGCGCGCTGCGCGACGCCACCATCAAGGCTTCGGAGCTGGAGTCGGTGGTACTGGCCGGTGGCGCCACGCGCATGCCGCTGGTACGCAAACTTGCCTCGCGCATGTTCGGCCGCTTCCCGCTGATTCATCTCGATCCCGACGAAGCGATCGCCCTTGGCGCGGCCGTGCAGGCCGGGCTGAAGATGCGTGATGCCGCCCTCAGCGAAATCGTCATGACCGATGTGGCGCCTTATTCGCTCGGCATTAACATCTCGCGCCAGATGGGTCCGAATAACTATGAGTCCGGCCACTACCTGCCGATTATCGATCGCAATTCCGCGGTGCCGGTATCGCGCGTGGAACGCA
Organism: Massilia sp. CF038; assembly: GCF_900129765.1. Classification (GTDB taxonomy): domain Bacteria; phylum Pseudomonadota; class Gammaproteobacteria; order Burkholderiales; family Burkholderiaceae_D; genus Telluria_A. The sequence continues at coordinate 49,985 of NZ_FQWU01000001.1, read as the reverse complement.
TTACCACGATCAACGACTATCAGAATGAATTGATGGTCATGATCTATCAGGGCGAAGCACGACGGGTTGCCGACAATATTTTCCTCGGTAAGCTGCTGTTCCCGATCGCGCCGAAAAAATCCGGCGAGATCAGTGCCGACGTTCGCTTTACTTACGATATCAGCGGTGTGCTCGAGTGCGAAATCACGGTGCTGCCGACCCAGGAAAAGCACAAACTTCTGATCACGGAAAACGCTGGCGTCATGTCGCCGGACGAGATCGAAAAACGCCTGGCCGAACTGGCCGACCTGAAGATTCACCCGCGCGACCGGATTGAAAACCGCACCCTCGTCGCCAAGGCGGACCGCCTCTACGAACAGCTGCTGGGAAATGACCGCGAACATCTGGCGCAGTACGTGGCCCACTTTATCGCGGTACTGGAACAGCAGGATGCGCAGGCCACCCGGCGCGCGCGCGAGGCACTGGAACAGGCCATGAATGCGCTGGATCGGGGTTCATTCCTGTGAATGCGTGGGAAATCCTCGGGATAGAGTCCGACAGCGGCGAACGTGCGATCAAGCGCGCCTACGCGTTGCAGCTCAAAACGACCCGTCCCGAGGACGATCCCGCGGCATTTCAGACTCTGCGCGAAGCTTATGAGCGGGCCCTGTCGATGGCAGCCAATGGCGCCGCCAGCGAAAACGCGGCACCGCCTTCTTCCCCGTACCAGGAAGATGCGATCGATCCGCAAGCACCGGTCGCAATTGTGGCCGAAGAAGACGCGCCACCACGCATGCGCCGTCACCTGCGCGATGATGCGCCGCCACCAGCGCCGCCCGAGCCCAAAATTGCGCTGCGCTCCGGCGGTGGCCCGGCCTATTCCGCTGCCTACGAACGCCACTGGGGCGAGCCCGCCATTGCTGAACTTCCCGAAGTCGAAGCGCAACGCCTTTGGGAGGCCTTCTCGCGCAAAGGTCTGCGCGACACGCGCGCCTGCATCGATGAATTGGTCGCCAGCGGCGACCTGCTCGACCTCCAGGTGCGCGAATGCTTTGAATTGTGCGCGCTGCGCCATTGCGCCCGGGCCGAATGCGAAGACAAGTTTCGCCAGCACATGGCTGAATTCTTTGAATGGGATCTTGGTAATTCGAGCGCTCAGCGCGCAATGCCGCAGGAAGCCCGGGAAGCCATGAACCGTCTGGACGCCTACCGTTCGCACTGCTGGCTGTACTCGCACCATGACAATCCGGTGGTGAGCGCCTTGCTTGCAACCAGTGTGCCAAGCAGCTTTCGCGACACCTTCGATCGCGACTTCACCCGCTCCATGCAGCATTGGATCGCCACGATCCGCTGGGGCCACCGCAATATGCTGCACTACAAACTGAATCAGCAGGTATTCGAAGCGTGGGAAAAGGCGGCCAATGAGCGCCGCTATTTCAAGCAGACGCTCAAATTGTCTGCTTACACCGGCCTGGTCATCGCCTTGCTGGCCACCGCTATCCACTACACCAGCGGCCAGAAGTTCTCCATGCCAGTGGCGCTCATCGCGCTTGCGCTGTCGCAGGCACTGGCCTTTTTCGCGGTCGCAAGGTGGACGCAGCGTCCCCCTGCCTTCCTGCAGTCGGAACGGTTTCGCGCTTGGCAGGAAAGCTTCAACATCTTTACGCACCACCACCGTTATCGGCCGCAATGGCAGTTCGGATGGATGGCAGCCTACTGCGCTGGCACCATGTTGATGCCCCTGGCGCAGGGGTCCTCCGTGCTCGGTTTTTTGTTGGGCGCGTTCCTGCTGGCGACCGTACTGGCAAGTGTCTTTGCCAACTCCACGCATTTTCTTCCGATCGCGTTTCTGACGCATGCCGCCTTTGCGATCATTCTGGGACTGATCCTGCAGACGAATGTTTTCCGCGACTTGTCATTGTTGACGAACACGTTCGCCACATTTGGCGCTTTACAGATACTGTTCCGCGGTGGCGGCGACTTGCTTACCTGGCTAGGCTGCGTGGAGCGCAAACGGACCGCTGGCCGTATGGTATGGTTCATCGGCGCGATGGCCCTGTTCCTGATGTGCTTCTCGACGACGAAAGCCGAATTCCCCTTCAGCCTGATCATGTGGGCATGGGTGCTTGCGGGCTTTGTCTTCTTCCGCGCCGTCGAAGAGACCGCGGGAATTGCGATCGTTACCCTGTTCCTGATGTCCATGGTCAAAGTGGTGGTTCCAGATCTTCGCTTCCAGGACAACCTGATTTTCATCTTTGGCATCATCCTGCTGACGCTGGGCATTCATGCGGCGATCAACATGCATGAAGCACCGCGCATTGAAGCGCAGGCAGGTTAGCACCATGAATATCTGGACCATACTGGGCATCAGGGCCACCAGCGACGAGCGCGAAATCAAGCGCGCCTATGCGCGCCAGCTCAAGACCACGCGCCCGGAGGACGATCCGCAGGGTTTCCAGGACCTGCGTGACGCCTACGAAACCGCTTTGCGCGTGGCACGCCACGCCGACACCTATGGCATGGAGCTCGACGAGCCGCTCGAGGACGAGTCGGATCGCGAAATCGCTGCGCCACCGGAGCAGCCCGTGTACACGGCTTGCTACGAATGGGACCCTGACACCGATCCCGACGTGCCGGTGTACCGCGCCGTGTTTGACTTTGTCCCCGAAACGTCATCGTCCGGGGCCTCGGCAGTGGTCGAGGCACGCCGGATCTGGGCCGAATTTCTACCGCGCGCGCACATCAATACCGGCGCGCAGCTTGCCGCGCTGGCGGCCCGCGGCGATTTTCTCGATCTCGAGGTGCGCGAATGCTTCGAACTGTGCGCAGTGCAGTACTGCGCCGGCACCGGCTGCGACGACCAATTCCGGATCGACCTGGCAGACTATTTTCATTGGGAGCAGAATCCCTCGTTTATTTACCGCGAAATGCCGGAAGAGGCGGAAGCGATCCTGTCGCGGCTGCATTTTTACCGCGACTATCTGAATCAACGGCCATAATCGGCACCGTTTAACACCACGCAAATCAACACCAATCGACACACGTACATGACTAACCAGACCGACCTTTTTGCAGAACCGCCACCGCCGCCACCAGAAGACGGCGACACGCTGACCCTGTCCACGTTCGCCGAGCGCGCCTACCTTGACTACGCTGTTTCAGTGGTCAAGGGCCGCGCCCTGCCTGATGTCAGCGACGGCCAGAAGCCGGTGCAGCGCCGTATCCTGTTCCAGATGAACGAACTCGGTCTGGGTGCCACCGCCAAGCCGCGTAAATCCGCCGCCGTGGTGGGTGACGTGATGGGTAAATTGCACCCGCACGGCGACCAGTCGATCTACGACGCGCTGGTGCGCATGGCGCAGGATTTCTCGCTGCGCTACCCGCTGGTCGACGGCCAGGGCAACTTCGGCTCGCGCGACGGCGACGGCGCGGCAGCCATGCGCTACACGGAAGCGCGCCTGACACCGATTGCCCGCGTACTGATGGAAGAAATCGACGAAGGCACGGTCGACTTCCAGCCCAACTACGACGGCGCTCACAACGAACCAAAGGCACTGCCCGCGCGCCTGCCCATGGTGCTGCTCAACGGCGCTTCCGGCATTGCGGTGGGCCTGGCCACGGAAATCCCCTCGCACAACCTGACCGAAGTGGCGCAGGCGGCGGTGGCCATGATCCGCAATCCGAAGATCACCCACGCCGAACTGATGGCCTTCATGCCGGGCCCGGACTTCCCGGGCGGTGGCCAGATCATCACACCGCAGTCGCAGATCGCCGACATGTACACCAGCGGACGCGGCTCCATGAAGGTGCGCGCGCGCTGGAAAATCGAAGAACTGGCGCGTGGCCAGTGGCAGGCGGTGGTATACGAACTGCCGCCGGGCTGCTCCTCGCAAAAAGTGCTGGAAGAGATCGAAGAGCTGACCAATCCCAAGATCAAGCTGGGCAAGAAGTCGCTCTCGCCCGAGCAGTTGGCGATGAAGCAGAACATTCTTGGCTCGCTCGACAAGGTGCGCGATGAATCGGGGCGGGAGGCGCCGGTGCGCTTGGTATTCGAGCCAAAATCGAAAAACCAGGACCAGAACGAATTCATGCTGATGCTGCTCGCGCACACGTCGCTGGAGTCGTCCAATTCGATCAACCTGGTGATGATTGGCGGCGATGGCCGTCCGCGCCAGAAGGGTCTGACCGAAATTCTGCAGGAGTGGATCGAATTCCGTTTCGTCACGGTACGGCGCCGCACCGAATTCAGGCTGGGCAAAGTCAACGCACGCATCCACATCCTCGAAGGCCGGATGACGGTGCTGCTCAATATCGACAAGGTGATTCACATCATCCGCAATTCGGACGATCCGAAGGCGGCCCTGATCGCCGAATTCGACCTGACCGACATCCAGGCCGAAGACATTCTTGAAATCCGACTGCGCCAACTGGCGCGTCTGGAAGCGATCAAGATCGAGAAAGAGCTGGGCGAACTACGCAAGGAAAAAGAGACGCTGCAAGACCTGCTCGACAACCCATCGTCGATGAAACGCCTGATCATTCGCGAAATCGAGTCCGATGCCAAGACCTTTGGCGACGCGCGCCGCACCATCATCGAAGAAGCCGCCCGCGCCACCGCCGAACAGAAAGTCATCGATGAACCGGTGACGGTGATCGTGTCCGAAAAAGGCTGGGTCCGCGCCCGCACCGGCATTGGCCACGACGTCACCCAGTTCACCTTCAAGGCCGGCGACTCGCTGCACAACGCCTTCGAATGCCGCACTGTCGATACCCTGCTGGCCTTCGGCGACAACGGCAAGGTGTACTCGGTGCCGGTATCGGCCCTGCCGGGCGCGCGCGGGGACGGCGTGCCGATGACGACCCTGGTCGATCTGTCGGGCGGCGTGCGCCTGCTGCACTTCTTCGCTGGCAGCGCTGCCACCAATCTGATGTTGGCGTCGTCCGCCGGCTACGGCTTCGCAGCCAAAGCAGGCGATATGGTGAGCCGTCTCAAGGGTGGAAAATCCTTCATCACCCTTGATGAAGGCGCAGTCCCCCTGACGCCGCGCGTCATCGCCACCGGCGCCAGCGCAATCGCCTGCCTGTCCGAGAAAGGCCGCCTGCTGGTGTTCGGCATGGACGAACTCAAGACACTGACCAATGGCGGTCGCGGCGTCACTCTGATGGAACTGGAAGCGAAAGAGAAGCTGGCTGCAGTGCAGCCGATCACCCAGAAGGGCGTGACCGTGGTCGGCACTTGGGCCGGCGGCAAGCCGCGCGAAGTGGATCTGTCGGCCTCCGGTCTGGCGGTCCACTTCGGCAAACGCGCCCGCAAAGGCAAGGCGCTTGAAGCGAAGGTGAAGGCGCTGGCGCTCAAGGCCATCGTATAAACCTGTAGTAGCCCTGGCCTGACAGACCAGAGGCGCACCTTCCGCGAAGGCCCGCTCAGAATCCCTGACCGGGTCTTTTTCTTTGGCCAGGACGGGCGCGGCGCTCATGTCGGCTCCGCCCCTGCCTGATTGCCCCTGCTGACGATATGCGCTACGCTCTGCCATAAAAATTCAGAGGAGAAATTTAATGCCACGCACCGCCCTTCGATTGGCTGCCGTCGCAGCCGCCCTGTCGGCGCTGACGACCTTTCTCCTGTGGCTGCTGCCGCGCCTGACCGTGGCTCCCGCTACTTTCGACGAGACCATCGCGCTGCATGCCAACCCGCTGTATCTTGGCCGCCTGTGGGTTAATTTCATCCATATCTTTTTCGCCCTGAGCGCATACGCGGGGGCGACCTGGCTGCTGTGGCGCCGCAGTCCGGCGCTGGCCGGAGCTGGTTTTATCTCGATGTTCATGTGGGCGCTGACCGAACTTTTGGGCGTGTCGGTCAATTTGTTTGCGGTCAACGCCACTTGGCGTGCGCAGTTTGCCATCAGCGCGCCCGCAGTGCAGGATCAGCTGCGCATCCTGCTGCTGGGGTTCCAGGGCGTTTGGGATGGCATGTTCTTCCTGTTGCTCGTGTGCTTTTTGCTGGGCTCGCTTTGCTACGGGCTGGCACTGGTGCGCCAGCAAAAAGTCGAGCGTACGCTGGGGTGGCTGTTCCTGCTCGCGGTCCCGCTCACCGTGGCCATCATGTTGGGTGGCTACACGTCAATCAGCAACTTCGACGGGATTGTGGGCATGGTGTACCCCGTGTTGCAGCCCGTGTCGCGCTTGCTGCTGGCGGTGTGGCTGTGGCGGCAGGCAACAAGCGATGGAGAATCGCAAAAGCCCGCATAGACGAAAAAAAACGCAGCCCGAAGGCTGCGTTTTTCATTTCAAGCGCACCAGATTACTTGGTGGCTGCTTTTTTCACTTCAGCATTGGCTTCGGCTTTCGCTTCAGCGGTTTTGGCTGCTGCGGTTGCTTTGTCGCCAGCGGCTTCGGTGATTTTCTTTTCAGCTTTGACGTCGGCTTTGATCATTTTTTTCTCAGCCTTCAGGTTGGCTTTGGCGACTTTCTCGTCGGCCTTGGCTTCTGCTTTCATTTTGTCTTCTGGGTCAGCTTTGGCGACGTCGGTGTGCGCTTCAGCGTGTTCCTTGACTGCTTTGTTATGCGCCTTCATTTTCTTTTCGGACGCATCGGCCTGGGCCTTGGTGATTTTTTCGTTGGCTTTGGCGTCAGCCTTGGCTTCTTTGTTTTCAGCCTTGGCGATGTCTTTGCTGGCTTCTTCCTGTGCCTTTACTACCGCTGGGGTAGCTGGGGTTTGTGCATAAACCGAAGTAGCGAACAGGCCGGCGATCATGGTTACGAGCAATTTATTCATGGCATTTTACCTTTATGTATATGGAGGGAACAATCGTGGACGTTGTCGTCCATCTACCGTTCTCAACTGTATGTTTCGTCGAGGAACGTGTTCAGAATATGAGGTAAAGACATCAGGGTCTGTGCGCAAACGCACTTAGTCTTCCGTGCCAATCAGAAATTTTTTTGGCATTAAAAAAGGCGGACTGTGCGCAAGACCGCCTCCAACCACGGGGCGTATGCCTATTTTGCCCTGGCGGGTGCAGCGTACAGGTCAATGACCGCACCGATGCCCTCGTTACATACCTTACAGAATCTTTCACTTCGATCGAACATGATGCAGCGCATTTCGGAGCGGTAATATCCGGTGGCCTCATAGTTCGCCCCTTCGAACGCGCCGATGGCGTGCACATGTTTCTGTTTGGAAAATAATTCCGTTGTGTGCTGTAAGTCTTCCTTGAACAGCGCACTCATTTCCGATTCCGGCCGATTGGCTGCGCGCAGGGCGGCGCGGCGCTTTTGATAGGCGCGCGAATATTCCTCGTACTCGGCCTTGGGCCAGGCCGTTGGCAGTGGCGTCCCTGCCTTGACGTGCTGCTTCCATTTGAGCTTGGTCGGGTCGCGCAGGGCCGTCACGTTTGGCTCCCAGGGTTCGGGCCGGCCCGCCGCTGCCGCATAGGCCACCGGCGAGGTGTAGTACTCGTCTGCCAGGCCGGCGAAGTGGTGGCCAAATTCGTGCACGAACAGATAATTGGCCCAGTCGTTGCCGGCGGCCGCGGTGCTGAACTGCCCGAAGATGCCCCCGCCGCCGTAAGTGTCGTTGTTGACCAGGATTTCAATGAACTCGTACGGGGCGTTCTGAGCGATGTCGCGCAGGGCGCGGTTGTCGAGCGTGAGTACATAGCGCTCGCTGCCGAAAATATCGTAGCGTGTGCCTAGCGCGGACGCGTGGTGCAGACCGGTAGAGGGGCGCGACACGCCCGACTCCTGGGTCGGCACGGCCAGGGCCCATACATTGAAGTCACGCGCCCGTTCCTTGAACGGCGACACCGAGAACAGATGGTCGGACAGGCGCCGCGCATCAGCCTCGAATTTACCCATGTCCGCAGCAGTGTAGCCATCGCCCAGCACCAGCAGGTCGACCTTGTCGGGCGAGGGTCCGCTCACGCGGATGGGGATCGGCTTGGCCGGCGCAGGCGGCTGGGCGCGGATCACGTCCTGCGCGTCGGTATCGATGTCGACCGTCCAGACAACCGAAAACAGATTGCGCTCGTCGCGCTTGAGAATGCGGACCTTGACCGGTTTGGCGGGTTTGGGAAAGCGCACCGATTCATGGAAGCCGCGGCTCACGCGCGCGGCTTCGTCGGTGGTACGCCACTCGCCGAAGATGGTGGAAAAGCCTCGTGAGTACAGCAGGTCGCCGGTTTTGGCGTCGACCACTTCAAGCCGGTTCTGGCCACGGTCGGTGTTGTCGAAGTTCTGGGACAGGCTGCCCGGCCAGGGCAGCGGCTCGATCAGGACCCGCTCCAGCGCGTACTGCTCGCCGAGGGCGTTGCCGCTGTGGTTGTAGTCGACCCGCACGGTGGCGGGGGCCTGGGCCAGGGCAGAGGCGGTGGCAAGCAGCAGCGCTGCGGCGGACAAAGCACGAAGCATGGACTATCCTCGGTAAACGCACATCGTCCTCGCGAAGGCGGGGACCTATTCCACGTTTCCGAAGTTGTTCAGCGTGGAATAGGTCCCCGCCTTCGCGAGGACGATGTTGTTGGTTATTTGTATTGGTAGAACGGCTGCTGAATCTTGATCGGACGGACATCCAGACGAATGTTGTACACCGAGTAGGCGTCCGCCACGGCCGACGCATAACCGACGCTGTCACTGATCCGGGACAGGCGGAATTCAAAGCCCAGATCGGCCTGCAGATCGCGCGGGCTGCCGAAGGCAATCCCAATTGCGTCCGGCTGATCGCTGTCGATCAATTTAGTCATCAGGTCGACAATGGTAGTGTGACCCAGAATGTCGGCCGTGAACAGCGGCCCTTTGTAGTACGGTCTGGCCGGATCAAACTTGCCACTAGCTTTGTCAGGCGAAGGCGTGAAGGTCTGCTTGGCGATGTTGTAGCGGTCGCCATTATCCAGATACGACAAGCGCGCATTGGTGACATTGAAGTCGCCCGGCACGCTGGTGGCGCTATTGAGGTCGATCAGCAAAGCGCCTTTGTAACCCAGCACTTCCACGTCGCGGTTGGCGTGAATGATCATGGCCGTGTTTTCATCGATACCAAGACCGGTTTTGTACCCCTTGGCCATCATGGCGGGCAGCATGCGGGCAAAGCGGCCACGCACCAGCAAGTGCTGGTCAACGAAGACGTCGTCACCAATAAAGCCGATGCCAGGCGCCAGTTCCATGCCATCGGCCACGCCGCGCTTGAGCGTCGACAGCACCGAGCTGACGTTGTAGAACATGGTTTTACTCATGATGGCGGCGCCGGCGCTGGTGCCGGCAATCACGCCGCCGCGGCGGTACATATCCCACAGCGCGTCCAGCATCAGGGTGCTGCTGCCGTCAGGTTTGCGCAGCGCTTCGGTAATGCGGGCCTGGTCGCCGCCGACAAAATAGGCGCCGGCGGCGGAGCTGACCTGGGCCGCCAGCACAGGGTCGTTGGCGGCAGCGCGGTAATCGGTGCCCTTCAGGCGTACAGCAACTGGCACCACGAAGGCGTCGGCACCGTAGAAATTGAGACGTTCGGCGTCAAGACGGGCCGCGCGTTCGGGGCTGGCAGACGCGGTGCCGAATACGGCAATACGGGCGCCCTTGCCGCCGGCCAGTTCGACGATGCGCTCCCATACGGGTTCGTTCTCGCCGCGCAGGCCGCCACCGATAATGACCAGCGTGCCCTTGGGCGCGGTGGATGCGGTGGCCGGCGCCTTGACTTCCGACTGTGGCACCGGCGCTTTTTTGGGTTCGTCCTGCTGCTTGAGCTCCGATGCGGCCGGCGCAGGTGCAGGCGATACCCCCGTCTGCGTCTGCGCCGTGACATGGCCTGATGCGGCTAGCGCCAGTAAAGCAATCTGTGCACAGCGGCGGGCCATTTTCAGCATCGGTGTTCTTTCTATTTGAATGAATAGTTCAAGCTCAGGAACGCACTGCGTCCACGCGGGTCGGTATACGTAGGATCATACCCGGCCAGGAAGTAATACGCTTGATTAGAAAACGGCGGCGCCGTGTCGAGCAAGTTCAGCACGCCCAACCGGAGCTTGATCTGTTTACTAACCGCGTAACTGGCAGTCATGTCCCACAGCGAGTACGCCTTGACCCTGCGCGACGGCAGCACGCTGTCGCTAGCCGGATCGTACGTGGTGTTCTGGTCCGTGTACGACGACGAATACTGGTTTGCCAGCGTCACGCTGAGCGGGCCGCGGTCATAGCCGAAACTGATGCGGTGACGCCATTTCTGGATCACCTGGTCATTCAGGAACAGGCCAAGATTGCTGCGCTCCGCTTCCAGCGGTCCGAACTGACGGTCGTATTTTAGCACCAGCGTCCCGCTCATGTTGATGCTGAAGCGCCCTTCCGGTGCGGCGGCGGTCTTGTAATCGAGCCCGAAGTCCAGACCGGAGGTATTGAGCTGGCCCTGATTCTCCTTCTGCAGCAGGATGTTGGTGATGAAGCCGTCGTCGTCGCGCTGGATGTATTTGCCGTTGTATTTATCCGGGCTATCGACGATGATCTGCTCGCCCAGCGTGCTGATGACGTCCTTTTTCTGGATGTTCCAGTAGTCGACCGAGAGGTTGAGCTGCTTGCTCACATCCCACACCGCGCCCAGCGCGAACTGGCGCGAGGTTTCCGGCTTCAGGTCGGGGTTGGAACGGCGCTCGACCGGATACTGGTCGGTACAGCCATCAATCGTGTCCAGGCCATCGGCCACGCACTGGGGATCGGTCAGGAAGCTGGCCGCGCTGCCAAAGGTGGCCGGACGGTTCAAATCCGACAGCGACGGCGCGCGGAAGCCCGTATTGGCCGAGGCGCGCAGCAGCACGCTGGCCGCCGGCTGCCAGCGCACGCCGATTTTTGGATTGGTGGTGCCGCCCACCTGGCTGTAGTCGTCATGGCGCACAGCCAGTTGCACTTCCAGCGTCTTGCTCAACGGCGCATTGAGTTCGGTGAACAGTGACCATACGCGGCGGCTGTCAGCGGTGGCCGTCAATTCGGCCGAGCCGGTTCCGCGGTCACCGGCGATGTTATTTGACAGCAGCAGTGCCGATGGCGTGAAGCTGGTCTTTTCGCGCCGCGCTTCGCCGCCCACGGCAATGGCCAGGTCGCCCCCGTCCAGTGCCATCAGGCTGCGCGACATTTTTCCGTCGACCGAAGTCGAAATGCCCTTCGACTTGCGGGCCTCGTTATTGATCTTGATGCTGTTGATCAGATCGCGCCCTGCCTGGCTCGATGGCCCGAACGGGTTGATCGCGCCAGAGCGCACACCGGCTTCAAACTGGTCGAACAATACGTAGCCGTCAACGTACTTGTCCACCGCGCGGTTTTCGGCGCGCGACACGCCGACGTCATAGTCCCAGCCTGCCACACTGCCATTGGCGCCCAATACCAGGCGCTGGGCGGTGCTTTCCACCTCATTGGTACGGTTGCCCGCTTCTTCCATGCGGTAGCGGATGCCGCTCACGGTCGTCGGCAGCCCGGCACCCGAGAGTGCGCTGGCGTAGTTTGCCGGCAGGCGGTTGACCGCCAGATTGCGGATGCGGATCGGGTTCGGGCTCAGCACATAGCGGCTCTTGGCCTGCGACTGCACCAGTTCTGCAAACACCTGGTGATCGGGTGTGACCTGGAAGGTGGCGCGGCCGATGAAGCCGATTTTGCTCGACTCCGGATACAGCTCGGTATCCTGCATGTAGTCGTAGCTGCAACCCAGTGGCCCGCCCGGACCCTGCGGCGCGTACACGGTGGCCGGGCCGCTGCAGCCTGGCGCACTTGGATTGACGCGGGTGCGGGTGGCACCCGCCGGCAGCGCGCCCGCATTGATCAGGGCATTGCGCTGAGCGCTGGAGATATCGATATTGGCCGGGTAGGTATTACTCGACATCAGAGCCGGCAGGTTCGATGCCAGCGGCCGTTCGGCGATGAAGTCGCGCTGGCTTGAGCGCAGCGACTGCAGTTTTTGCACATCCAGCACGCCAAACACATTGAAACGGTCGGTCGACAGGTCGCCCAGGCCGCCGCTGATGCTGGCCGTGCGCTTGCCTGCGCCGCCTTCCTGGGTGCCTGCCACCGACGCGTTCAGGTCCACGCCCTGATAATCCTTGCGGGTGATGAAGTTGATCACGCCGCCAATGGCGTCGGTGCCATAGATGGCCGAAGCGCCGTCTTTCAGAATTTCGACCCGGGCAATCGCCCCAGCCGGGATATTATTCAAGTCAACGCCGGCGTTGTCGCCTGGCGAAGCGAAGTTGGCCAGGCGGCGGCCATTGAGCAGCACCAGCGTGGACGATACGCCCAGACCGCGCAGATTGGCACCGTTGAAGCCGCGCTGGCCGGACGTGCCGTCGGTGATGCTGGCACCGTCCGACAGCGGCGCGGTATTGGCGCTGATGTTCTTGAGCAGTTCAGCGGCAGTGGTCACACCGCTCTTGTCGATGTCTTCGCGCTTGATCACCTGGACCGGCAGCGCGGTCTCGTTTTCAAGGCGCTTGATGGACGAACCCGTGATCTCGACGCGTTGAATCTTTGGCGCTTCCGCCTCCTGGGCGTGCGCCTGGAAAGGCATCAGGCCAAAAGCGGCGGACAATGCGGCGGCCAGAGCAGTCCTCGCGGGCTGCTTTTTGTAGTGCTGACTCATGTTGTTACTCCTGTGGTTTTATTACCTGCTTCTTGGGGCGGGGCTGGGAACGACGGGTGCCGTCGGTGCTGCTGTCAAAAACGGGATCGGCGCCGTACAACCAGGCCGAAATGGCGTCAGTCAGGCGGGCTGCCTTGGCGACGTTGTCCTTGTTCGATACCATCAGCGACACCACCAGCGCTTCGATCACGGCAATGGCCGCGGTCGCGCTGCTCGGCAGGACAGGATGGGTCGATTGCGCGTACAGCGCGTAAGTGGCCACGCCGGCCAGGGCCGACGCCGGCGAATCGGTAATCGACACCACACAGGCGTCGCGCGCGCGCGCAAAGCCGGCCAGGCGGATCACATCAAGCGAATAGCGCGGGAACGAGATCACCACCAGCACGTCATCTTTGGTGATATTGGCCAGGTGGCCGGCTGCCACTTCGGTGCCGCCCGGTCCTGCCACCTCGATCACCTGCTGGCAGAACGGCTGCAGGTGCAGCGACAGCATGCCCGCCAGCTGCGACGACAGGCCAAAGCCCATCACATACACCGAGCGCGCCGCGGTCAGCACCTTGACGATCTTGTCCAGCTCACGCAGGTCAAGCGCCTGGCCGGCTGCCTTGACATTGGCGGCGGCATACTCCAGGCTCTCGAGCGCAGGTGCGGTGGCGCCGGCCCGGCGCGCGATATTATTACGCAGCTTGTCGACCGGCTGCAGGACCGACTGCAAGGTGGTGGCGATCTCGTTGCGCATGGCTGCGTAGTTCTTGAAACCGAGTTCGCGCGCAAAGCGGCTGATGGTGGCAGTCGAGACCTGGCAGTTGTCGGCCAGCTCCTCAATGCCAAGCGCCGTCACGCGCACCTGGTTGCGCAGCAGGTAGTCGGCAATGGCGCGGTTCGAGACCGAGCCCTCGGCGAGGATCTTGAGCAGCGATTCGCCAAGCGAGGATTCTGCAAATGCGATCTCGGGCGAGGCATAATCGCGTTGACTGGCGGGCGGGGTCGACTTCATGGCGGTCCTGTACTGTAAGACTAATTGCAAGATGTCATTGACTGTACCGGCATCAAAACAAAAACTCAACGTTTTTCTGAAAAATTTTTTACATGCGTGGACTGAATGAAAAAAATGAGACATAATTCTTTCATGCCACACTGTCGGCCAACCGCACCAACACCTACCTGACTCATGCAATCACAAAAACATCCTCTCTCTCCGGCCGGCGGCAGCATGTCGCCCACGCTGACCAGTTTTCACTACGGCACGCCCGGTTCGGGCAAGAAGGTATACATTCAGGGCGCACTGCATGCCGACGAAGTACCGGGCATGCTGGTCGCCCAGTTCCTGCGCACCGAATTCGAGGCCCTGGAAGCGGCCGGCAAAATCCGTGGCGAAATCGTGCTGGTGCCCGCAGCCAATCCGATCGGCCTGGCGCAAGCCATTCAAGGTGCGCCCTTTGGCCGCTTTGACCTGACCACCGGCATCAATTTCAACCGCGCTTACAAGCATGTGGCCGAAGACTTGAAAAAATCGCTGTCCGGCCTGTTGACGGACAGCGCCGAGGCCAATGTCGCCCTGGTGCGCGCGCATGCCCGCGATTCGGTGGCCGCATGGGTGCCGTCGACCGATGCCGACACGCTGAAGAAGACCCTGCTCGGCCTGGCCATTGACGCCGACATCGTGCTCGATCTGCATTGCGATAACGAGGCAGTGCTGCATATTTACGCCGGCACGCCGCTGGCCGAGGCGGCCGCGCCGTTATCGGCCTACCTGGGCGCGCATGCCCTGCTGCTGGCACTGGAAGCAGGCGAAGAGCCGTTCGACGAAGCGTGCAGCCGCCTGTGGTGGGACCTGGCCGCCCATTTCGGTCCCGCCTTCCCGTTACCGCCTGCGTGCATGTCGGTCACGGTGGAGCTGCGCGGCGAGATGGATGTCGCTTACGACTACGCGCGCAACGATGCGCGTGCCCTGATCAATTACCTGACCCACGTGGGTGTGCTGGACGGGACACCCGATCCGATGCCGGCGCCGCTGTGCGCCGCCACGCCGCTGGAAGGCGTGGAGCCGATCGCGGCCCCGCATGCGGGCGTTCTGGTGTTCCTCAAGGCGCTGGGTGACAAAGTCGCCGCCGGTGACGCGATTGCCGACTTGATCGACCCGGTCAGCGGCGCCACCACCACCTTGCATACCAAAGTCGCGGGCGTGTTCTTTGCGCGTACCGCCCACCGCCACCTGCTGCGTGGCATGCAGGTCGGTAAGATCGCCGGACCGGTCGCCTTCCGCGCCGGCAAACTGCTGAGCCAATAACCATGAAGCTGCGCCTCCCCAATACCTTCGTCCTGCTGTTCATGATTTTGGCGATGATCGCCATCTCGACCTGGCTGGTGCCCGGCGGACAGTACGGCACCGTCATGGTCGACGGCAAACCACGCATCGACCCAGCCTCGTTCCAGTACATCGCCAGCAATCCACAGGGCTTTGTGGCGCTGATGATGGCGCCCATCAAAGGCTTCGTCGAAGCGGCGCAGATCATCGCCTTCGTGCTCATCGCGGGTGGCACGTTTTCGGTCCTGCAGCGCACCGAGGCGATTGATTCGATGATCAAGACCGTGGCCAAGGCGCACACCCGCTCGGCCTTCGTGCGCGCCACCATGATCCCCGTGTTCATCACCATGTTCTCGATTGGCGGGGCCACCTTCGGCATGAGCGAAGAAGCGATTCCCTTCGTGCTGATTTTTGTACCGCTGGCGCTGGCGCTTGGCTACGACTCGGTGGTCGGCGTGTCGATTCCCTTCGTCGGCTCGCAGGTGGGATTTGCCACCGCCTTCATGAACCCCTTCAACGTGGGCGTCGCGCAAGGCATCGCCGGCCTCCCCCTGTATTCCGGCATGGGTTACCGGATCCTGGTCTGGTCAGTCGCCACGGCGATCACCGCCGGCTTCATGATGTGGTACGCAGCGCGCATCAAGCGCCGTCCGGAGTTGAGCCCGACCTACCTGATCGACCAGGAGAAGCGCAAGGAGAAAATGGTCAGCGTGGACGGCTTCGAACGCATGACGCGCACCCACAGCCTGGTGCTGGCTCTGTTCGTCGGCTTCATGGTCGCGATGCTGGTGGGCGTGACCCGCTACGAGTGGTTCATCAACGAAATCGCCGCCCTGTTCCTGGTCATGGCCATCGTCATTGGCGCCGTTGGACGCTTGTCGTCCGATGAATTCGTCGCCGCCTTTATTCAGGGCGCCAAGGACCTGGTGACCACCGGGCTGGTCATCGCACTGGCCAAGGGCACCGTGGTGCTGGCCCGCGACGCACACATCATCGACACCATGCTGCACGGCCTGATGCCGCTGGTGCAGTCGGCCAGCCCGATCATCGCGGCGCAGAAGATGTTCGTGATTCAGACGGTGGTGAACTTCTTCATCCATTCCGGCACCGGTCAGGCTGCGCTGACCATGCCGATCATGGCGCCGCTGGCAGACCTGGTGGGCGTGACGCGGCAGACCGCGATCCTGGCTTACCAGCTGGGCGAACTGACCACGCCGATGATCCCCACCTCGGGCATCACCGTGGGCGTGCTGACCCTGGCCAGGATTCCCTGGATTACCTGGGCCAAGTGGATGGTGCCGCTGCAACTGATGTACTTTGTGATGGCCATGGTGTTGCTGATTCCACCCTGCCTGATGGTTTGGCAGTGATTTTTTCGTGAAACGGTGCTACCCTGAGTGGATTGTCAACATGACAACTTCCTCAGGGAGCCCCCGATGCACGCTCGCACCTCGCCCTTCTACAGCGACGCGCCGCTGTATTTCATCCTGCTTCTGCTGACCGCCCTGGTCGGCTTCTTCCCCTCGTACTACAGCAAGCTGGGCAGCGGCCAGTTCGCGCACCAGTTCCACGGCGCCATTGCCACGCTGTGGATGCTGCTGCTGATCGGTCAAAGCTATCTGATGCGCCAGCGCAAGCTGGCGCTGCACCGTGCTGTCGGCAAAGCGTCGATCGTGCTGGCAGCGCTGTTTGTGGTCTCGGGTCTGATGATCGTGCATGCCATGCTGACCGGCGAAGGCGGCTTTTCACGCCGCTTCGGCCCCCGTCTGGCGTTTGTCGACATCAGTTCAGTGGGGTTCTTTGTGTTCGCCTACCTGATGGCGATCGTGCACCGGCGCGATGTCCAGCTGCATGCAAGATATATGAGCTGTACCGCCCTGCCCTTGCTGCCGCCAGCCCTGTCGCGCGCACTCGGGCATTTTGTGATGCCCGATGGCGCCACCTTTGCCCAAGCCTTCCATCTGAGCTATCTGGCGGCGGCGCTGATTGCGGTGGCCCTGATCGTGAACGATTGGCGCGCCGGCAAGGTGCGCGCGCCGTATGTGATTTTGCTGGTGCTGCTGCTATTGCAGCAAGCCAGTTACGAAGTGTCGATGGCCATCGGGCCATGGAAAAGCCTGGTCAGCCTGCTGGCAGGCCGCCCGCTCGATTGATCAGCTGACGTAAATGTTGGGGAAGTAGCGCTCCATCAGCGTTTCGGGCCGCTGCGGCGCGGTAAAGCCGAATTGGGCGTACAGGCCGTGGGCGTCGCCCGTGGCCAGCATGAAGCGGCGCAAGCCCTTCAGGCTGGGATGGGCCATGACCGCTTTCATGATCTCTTTGCTGTAGCCGCGCCCCCGGAATTCGGGGATAACGAACACATCGACCAGGTTGCCAAAGGTGGCGTAGTCGGTGACGACGCGGGCAAAAGCCACCTGGCGGCCATCGACGTAGCCGCCGAAGCACAGCGAATTTTCGATGGCCCGGTCGACAATGGCGCGCGAGATACCCACGGCCCAGGTCGATTGCTCGCTCAGGAAGCGGTAAATCAGCGGTACATCGAGTTCGGAGCGGTCGGTGCTGATCTGTAAAGTGGACGTGCTGGCCATGGTGGAGAGAATCCGGGTAAAAAAACAATTCTACCGTCGAAAGGAAGAACAATCACGTTCCTTTGCACTTTTGGCCCGGGCGGGTTTTTTACCAAGGCTGCGGACCTTGTTTATAATCAGGTAAATCAAAGGAACCCTCCCACATGACCGCACAACTCTCCAAGAAGGGCGAAGCCTGGTCGGCGCGCTTTTCCGAACCTGTTTCCGACCTCGTCAAACGCTACACCGCTTCTGTCTTCTTCGATAAACGCCTGGCCCTGTTTGACATTGCCGGTTCGCTGGCGCATGCCGAGATGCTGGCGGCCCAGGGCATCATCAGCGCGGCCGACCGCGCCGAAATCGAGCGCGGCATGGCCCAGATCAAGGCCGAAATCGAAGCCGGCAGCTTTGAATGGCTGCTGGACCTGGAAGACGTTCATCTGAACATCGAAAAACGCCTGACCGAACTGGTAGGCGACGCCGGCAAGCGCCTGCACACGGGCCGCTCGCGCAATGACCAGGTGGCGACTGATATTCGCCTGTACGTGCGCGCTGCCATTGACGACATTGTCACCCTGCTGCACACCCTGCGCGGCGCCCTGACGGACCTGGCCGAAAAGAACGCCGACACCATCATGCCTGGCTTTACCCACATGCAAGTGGCGCAGCCGATCACCTTTGGCCACCATATGCTGGCCTATGTGGAGATGTTCGGCCGCGACGCCGAACGCATGCTCGACGCCCGCAAGCGCGTGAACCGCCTGCCGCTGGGCGCCGCCGCCCTGGCCGGCACCACCTTCCCGATCGACCGCGAACGCGTGGCCCGCACCCTGGGCTTTGACGATGTGTGCCACAATTCGCTCGACGCTGTATCAGACCGCGATTTCGCCATCGAGTTCTGTGCTGCCGCTGCCTTGATCATGACCCACATCTCGCGCATGTCGGAAGAACTGGTGATCTGGATGAGCCCGCGCGTGGGCTTTATCGACATTGCCGACCGCTTCTGCACGGGCTCGTCGATCATGCCGCAAAAGAAGAACCCGGACGTGCCGGAACTGGCGCGCGGCAAGACCGGGCGCGTGTATGGCCACCTGACCGGCCTGCTGACCTTGATGAAGGGCCAGCCTCTGGCCTACAACAAGGACAACCAGGAAGACAAGGAGCCGCTGTTCGACACGGTCGACACGGTCATCGACACGCTGCGCATCTTTGCCGACATGGCAGGCGGAATTTCGGTCAAGCCGGATGCGATGCGCGCCGCTGCCCTGCAAGGGTATGCCACCGCGACCGATCTGGCCGACTACCTGGTCAAGAAGGGATTGCCGTTCCGCGATGCGCATGAAGCAGTGGCGCATGCAGTGCGTGCCTGCGATGACGCCAAATGCGATCTGTCGGAGATGTCGCTGGAGCGCCTGCGCGCGTTTTCCACGCTGATTGACGACGATGTGTTTGCCGTGCTGACGCTGGAAGGCTCGGTGGCCGCGCGTGACCATGTCGGCGGCACCGCGCCGCGCCAGGTGCGCCTGGCCATTGAACGGGTGCGCAAGCAGCTGATGGAGCAAGGAACACAGAAATAGAAGGTCCACGACATCGTCCTCGCGGAGGCGGCGGTCCGACGACTCGGGACCCATGGCACCTGAGCTTAGAAGCAAAATAACACGAAGCCGAGGTGCTATAGGTCCCCGCCTTCGCGAGGACGATGAGGTGGTAGCAGTAGAAGTACCACGACATCGTCCTCGCGCAGGCGGGGACCCATAGACAGGTATCGAAGTCGGTCACTGTGCCATGGGTCCCGAGTCGTCGGACCGCCGCCTCCGCGAGGACGATGTATATGAGTACGTGAAAAAAATAACCATAATGGAGACTTCACCGTATGTTCATGTCACTTTCCCGCCTGATCGACAGCGTCAACGAGAAAATCGCTGGCGCGGTCAGCTGGGCGCTCCTGGCTGCCGTGCTCATTTGCGCCGGCAATGCCCTGGTGCGCTACCTGTTCAACTATAGTTCCAACGGCTGGCTTGAAATTCAGTGGTACCTGTACGCCGCCGTCTTCATGCTGGCTTCGGCCCACACCCTTAAGCGCGATGAACACGTGCGGGTCGACGTCGTGGTCGGCCGCTTCTCCAGGCGCACCCAGGTCTGGATCGATCTGTTCGGCTTTGTGCTGTTCCTGCTCCCGGTCTGTCTGCTCATTCTCTGGTATGGGATCCCGTTCGCCCTGCTCTCGATCCGCAGCGCTGAAATGTCCAGCAATGCCGGCGGGCTGATCGTGTGGCCTGCCAAGCTGCTGGTGCCGCTTGGCTTCCTGCTGCTGGTACTGCAGGGTATCTCGGAGATCATCAAACGCATCGCCTTCCTGGCCGGCCGCATCGATGGCCACGAATTCGCCAAGCATGCCGCCACGCCCCAGGACGAGATCGACGCGATCAAAGCCGCCAACCAGATCGACTGAGCCCCCACATGGAACAATTCCTCATTGCGAATATCGCGCCGATCATGTTCGGCTGCCTGGTGATCTTCTTGTTGTCGGGTTTCCCGGTCGCCTTCTCGCTGGCCGCCAATGGTCTGTTCTTCGGCCTGGTCGGCATCGAACTGGGCTTGCTCAAGCCCGAGCTGCTGCAGGCACTGCCCAACCGCATCTTCGGCATCATGGCCAGCGATACCCTGCTGGCGATCCCCTTCTTTACCTTCATGGGCTTGATCCTGGAAAGGTCGGGCATGGCGGAAGACCTGCTTGACACGATCGGCCAGCTGTTCGGGCCGATCCGCGGCGGTCTGGCCTACGCCGTCATTTTCGTTGGCGCCCTGCTTGCAGCGACCACCGGCGTGGTGGCGGCATCGGTCATTTCAATGGGCTTGATTTCGCTGCCGGTGATGCTGCGCTACGGCTACGACAAGCGCGTTGCCAGTGGCGTCATTGCCGCGTCGGGCACGCTGGCGCAAATCATTCCCCCATCGCTGGTGCTGATCGTGATGGCCGAACAGCTGGGCCGCTCGGTCGGCGATATGTACCGCGCTGCTTTCCTGCCGGGCGTCTTGCTGGCGGCCATGTATGCCGGTTATGTGCTCGCGGTGTCGCTGTTCAAGCCTTCAGCAGTGCCGACGCTGCCGCCCGAGGCGCGCAATCTGCGCGAGCCAAACGGCGACAGTGGCGGCGTGTCGCTGCTGTTGCTGGTGGTGGCAGCCGTCGCTGCGGGCCTGGGCTTCAATGCATTCTGGGGTGCCAGCCACCCTGCTTTGCCGGCCGACCAGGTGGGCGTGTACGCCGCCACCTTCGGCATTGCCGTCGCATTCGTGATCGCGCTGGCCAACCGCACCATGAAACTGGGCCTGCTTTCGCGCATGGCCGAACGGGTCGTATTCGTGATGGCGCCGCCGCTGGTGCTGATCTTTCTGGTGCTAGGGACCATTTTCGTCGGCATCGCCACCCCGACCGAAGGCGGTGGCATGGGCGCGGTGGGCGCCATCGTGGTGGCCCTGATCAACCGGCGCCTGTCATGGACCCTGCTGCGCCAGGCCATGGCCCATACCACCCGCCTGTCGTGCTTTGTGATGTTCATTCTGGTCGGTTCCACCGTGTTTGCGCTGGTATTCCGCGGCGTCTCGGGCGACCTGTGGGTCGAACACCTGCTCACCGGTCTGCCCGGCGGCACCACTGGCTTCCTGGTGGTGGTCAATGTGATGTTCTTCGTGCTGGCCTTCTTCCTGGACTTTTTCGAACTGGCCTTCATCCTGGTGCCACTGGTGGGGCCGGTGGCGTCCAAGCTCGGGATTGATCTGATCTGGTTTGGCGTGCTGCTGGGCGTAAACATGCAGACTTCCTTCATGCACCCGCCGTTCGGATTTGCTTTGTTCTATTTGCGCTCGGTGGCGCCGAAAGAGGTCAAGACCTCGGACATCTATTGGGGTGCAATACCGTTTGTGGCAATCCAGGTCATCATGGTCGCGCTGATCATCCTGTTCCCCACCCTGGTGTCAGTCGATAAAAAGGTCGACATGACCGAACAGCTGGAACTGAAGATCGACGCGCCTGCGATGGAAGAGACGCCCATGCAGCTGCCCCCGGCCGGTACGGAAGACCCGAACAAGGCCGACCAGGACAGCACCCCGGAACTGAATTTTTCGAGTGACACCGAAAAGAAATAGCAAGGAAGCGTATGAACATCGGCAGCAAGGGCATTGGCGGCAGTAGCATGGACGAGGCGCTGGCCGCCCTGTCCGACATGACAGGCGGCATGGTCGCCATTGGCAAGGACGAACACCTGGCGCGCATTGCCCGCGCCCAGGCTTTCATGCAGGCCGAGGGCATTTCTGCCGTCTACCTGAACGCCGGCACCAACATGACGTACTTCAGCGGTACCAAGTGGTACGCCAGCGAGCGCATGGTGGGCGCGATCCTGCCGGCTCGTGGCGCACTGGCGTACATTGCGCCCGCCTTCGAGGAAAGCACGATCCGCGACTTCATGCTGGTCGAAGGCGAGGTCCATTGCTGGGAGGAGCACGAGAGCCCCTACCAGTTGTTCATTGCGGTGCTGGCAAAGATGGGCATTGCTGCCAACGCCGCGCAGCCGCCCCGGATTGGCATTTGCGAAAGCGCCGCCTTCTTCATTGCCGACGGCATTCGTCCGCTGGCTGCGGGCTATGCGCTGGAAAACGCCAAGAGCGTGACGGCCCATTGCCGCGCGCGCAAGTCGGGTGCGGAAATCGCCCTCATGCAGCGCTGCAAGGACATGACGCTGGAAGTCCACAAGGCAGCTGCCAGCATTCTGCACGAAGGCATCACCACGGTGGAAGTGGCTGACTTCATTGCGCGCGCGCACCGCAAAGTCGGTGCGCCGGGATCGTACTTCTGCATCGTGCTGTTTGGCGAGGCCACCGCCTATCCGCATGGCGTGAGCTATGTGCAAACCCTGAAGCGCGGCGACACGGTACTGATCGACACCGGCTGCCAGGTCAAAGGCTATATTTCGGACATTACCCGCACCTATGTGTTTGGCGAGATCAGCGAACGCCAGCGCTTCGTGTGGAATGCGGAAAAGCAAGCGCAGCTGGCCGCTTTTGCTGCCGCCCAGCTGGGCGTACCTTGCCGCGACGTCGACGCAGCCGCGCGCGCCTCGCTGGAGGCCAATGGTTTTGGCCCCGGCTACAAATTGCCCGGCCTGCCGCACCGCACAGGCCACGGCATTGGCATGGACATTCACGAATGGCCCTACCTGGTGGGCAGCGACGCCACGCCGCTGGACGTGGGCATGTGTTTTTCGAACGAGCCGATGATTTGCATTCCCGGCGAGTTTGGCATACGCCACGAAGACCACTTCTACATGACCGAATCGGGACCGAAATGGTTCACTGAGCCTGCCCACACCATCGACGATCCGTTCGCCCTGGCGCGCTAGCGCACATGCACTTTTTTGCCGTGTCGTGGTTGGGTAAACACGACATTGCAGTCGAAAAATGCATTTCACATTCTGTAAGGGAACTGTCAGCTTGCGGGCGCGCCAGCGGGTTACCCTGCGCGTGCCAAACACCCCCTTACTCCCCTTAACATGATCGGAACATGCCGTCCGCATGCATGGCGGTTGCAATATCAGAATAACTATTCGTCAAATTCTCATAAACGGGACGAGCGGCGATGTGTTAACTTATAACAAATATTTACAAGATGCAGTTTGGAAAGTTTCCTCTAATCATCTACCATCCATGAGTTATGTTACTCACCAGGATGGTTTTCATGCCAGATTCACACGAAAGTTGTCTCGAAAGCATCGAACTCGATGTGATGGACACGGTCGGCGCCGACAAGCCTGCATTGCAAGTTCCCGCACTTGCCCTGTTGTCGGGCGTGGCCCTGAGCGCCTGTGGCGGCAGCGGCGGATCCGACGGCTCGCCCATTCTGGCACCTGACAAGAGCGTGCCGACTGTGCCGCCCACAGCGCCGGAAGCATCGCGCTTCCTGGCCCAGTCCTCCATGGGCACCACGCGCGAGGAGCTGATCCGCGTGCAAACCGTGGGCTACCGCGCGTGGCTCGAGGAGCAGTTCAAGATGGCCCCGTCCGCCACCCGCTGGGACTGGCTGATTGCCGGCGGCCACGGCGCACTCGACAAGAAAAACAGCGAATCGGGCGCCGATGCCTGCCTGTGGGTCAAGATGATCACCGCCCCGGACACGCTGCGCCAGCGCGTCACCTTTGCGCTGTCGGAAATCATCGTCACCTCGATTTCGGCATTTACCAGCGGCTGGAACGCCTTCACTGGCGCCGCCTTCATGGACATGCTGGAAGCGAACGCCTTCGGCAATTACCGCACCCTGCTGCAGGACGTGTCGACCAGCCCGGCCATGGGCGAGTACCTCACCTTCCGCAACAACGCCAAGTTCAACCCGAAAACAGGTGCCCTGCCGGACGAGAACTATGCGCGCGAAATCATGCAGCTGTTTACCATCGGCCTGTTGCAGCTGAATCTGGACGGCACGCCCAAGACCGCCAACGGCGTGGCACTGGAAACGTACACCCTGGACGACATCACTGGCCTGGCCAAGGTGTTTACCGGCTGGAACTACGACACCACCAATACCACCATGGACGTGCCCGATTTCAAGCGCCGTCCCATGACCCAGACCGCTGCCCGTCACGAAACGGCTGCCAAGACCTTCCTTGGCACCACCATCCCTGCCGGCACGGACGGCGTGGTCAGTCTGAAAATGGCGCTGGACGCAATTTTCGCCCACCCGAACGTGGCGCCGTTCATCAGCCGCCAGTTAATCCAGCGTCTGGTTTGCAGCAATCCATCGCCGGCCTATATCGCCCGCGTGGCCACCGCGTTCAATAACGACGGCAATGGCGTCAAGGGCGATATGAAGGCGGTGATCCGCGCCATTCTGCTCGATGAGGAAGCACGCGGCGCGGCCGGCCTGACCGCACCGAGCTTCGGCAAATTGCGCGAACCGATTTTGCGCTTTACCGCCTGGGCGCGCGCCTTCAAGGCAAGCTCGCCTGGCAATCTGTGGGCGATTGGCAATACCTCCGATCCTGCCAGCCGCCTCGGCCAAAGCCCGATGCGTTCCGGCAGCGTGTTTAACTTTTTCCGTCCCGGCTATGTGCCGCCGAACACGGAAATCGGCCGCGCCAACATGGTGGCACCGGAATTCCAGATCACCAACGAATCGACCGTGGTTGGATATATCAACTACATGCAGAACATCATCAGCCGCGGGACGGGTGACGTCAAAGCTGACTACACGCCTTTGCTGCCAATGGCTGACTCGGCCCAGGTGCTGCTCGATGAACTCAATCTGGTCCTGGTCGCAGGTCAATTGTCGCAAGCGACCATCAGCATCATCGGCAATGCCGTCGACAGCATGCCCAAGGGCACCGACCCGGCGCGCCTGAACCGCATTTACGCGGCCCTGGTGATGGTGATGGCCGCCCCCGAATTCATTGTGCAGAAATAGGAGCTCGCCTTGAACTATAAAGATGGAATGACCGCTTCCCGGCGAGCGTTTTTGAAACGCGCCGGCACCCTCTCGCTCGCTGGTGTGGCGACCCCATGGGCCCTGAACCTGGCCGCCATGGCCGAGGCAAGCGCTGCCACCGCCACCGATTACAAGGCACTGGTCTGCGTGTTCCTGTATGGCGGCAATGACTACGCCAACACCGTGGTGCCATATGACACCGCCAGCCACGCGCTGTACACGGGCTTTCGCCCCTCGTTTGCGTACACCCGCGACGCGCTGCTGGCCACCGAGCTGAAGCCAACCGTGGCGCCGCTCGACAGCACCGGCGCGGCCCACCAGTACGCCCTGGCACCCGGCCTGGCGCCCCTGATTCCGCTGTTCAACAGCGGCAAGCTGGGCGTGATGCTCAATATCGGCACCCTGGTGCAGCCGACCACCAAACTGCAATACAACAATAAATCGGTCAAGCTGCCGCCCAAGCTGTTCTCGCACAATGACCAGCAATCGGTCTGGCAATCGTCGCTGCCGGAAGGCGCGACCTCCGGCTGGGGCGGCCGCATGGGCGATCTGTTCCAGTCCGGGAACACGAACTCGACCTTCACCTGCGTCAACGTGTCTGGCAATGCGGTGTATTTGTCCGGCAAAACCGCAGTGCAATATCAAGTGTCGACCAATGGCTCGACGCCGGTCAACGGCGTCAAGAATGCCCTGTTCGGTTCGGCCAACGCCTCGTCCGCACTGCGCAGCCTGATTACCCAGAGCCGTACCCACACGCTGGAAAACGAATACAACAAGGTCAGCAAGCGCGCCATCGATGCCAATGAAGTGCTGACCGGCGCCCTGGCTGCCGCCAAGCCGCTGACCACCGTGTTCCCGACCGCTAACAACCTGGGCGACCAGCTCAAACTGGTGGCCCGCATGATTTCGGTGGGCGCCGAACTGGGCGCCAAGCGTCAGGTGTTCTTCGTCTCGATGGGTGGTTTCGACACCCACGACGGCATGCTGACCGACCACCCGGCGCTGATGACCAAAGTCGGCAACGCCATGGCCGCGTTCTACGCTGCCACGGCCGAACTGGGCGTGGCCGACAAGGTCACCACCTTCACGGCGTCCGATTTCGGCCGCACGATGGCAGGCAATGCCGACGGTTCCGACCATGGCTGGGGCAGCATGCACTTCCTGATGGGCGGCGCCGTCAAGGGCCAGCGCTTCTATGGCACCGCACCCGTGGTGGCCAACAATGGCGTCGATGATGTCGGCCAGGGCCGCCTGCTGCCCACCACCTCGGTCGAGCAGCTTGCCGCCACGCTCGGTTCATGGCTGGGCATCTCGGACTCGAACTTGCTTGATTTGCTACCGAACTTGACCAACTACAATTCAAGCGTGCGCAACCTCGGCTTCGTATAAACTCTGTCCATGTAATTTCAGGTTACGGTAACCTCAATTCATGGCAGACGAAAACGGCACGACATTTAACGATCTGTTCAAGGCGTACCCCATGCCCATGTGGGTGTACGACCTGGACACGTTGGCATTTTTGGCCGTCAATACGGCGGCCATCGTGCATTATGGTTTCAGCGAAGCCGAGTTTCTGGCGCTGACCATTGCCGACCTGCGCCCGCCCGAAGAACTGCCCAAGCTGTTCGCCAATTTGCGCCATGCGCCGCTCGACACGTTGGAAAAATCCGGCACCTGGCGCCACCGCAAAAAAGACGGCACCCTGATCGATGTCGAGATCACGTCCCATCCGCTGCAATTTAACGGCCATGCCTGTAAATTCGTGCTCGCGCACGATGTCACCGAGCGGGTCGAAGCGCACCGCAAGATCGCCCGTCTGAACCGCGTGTATGCGCTCCTGTCCGGCATCAATTCGGCCATTGTGCGCATCCGCGAACGCAATGCCCTGTTCAAAGAGGCGTGCCGGCTGGCCACGGTGGAAGGCGGCTTTGTCGCTGCCAGCATCGACATGGCCGAACTCGAAGGACTGGAAAACATCGTCAGCGCGGGCGTCGCGCTGCCCCAGCGCCCGCCCCATACCGAACACGAATGGATTGCCGCGCGTGCGGTGCAGGCGCGCCATCCTGTCATTTGCAACGTGGTCGCCTTCGATCCCAGCATGGCGGCGTTTCGCGATCACATGGCGCCGCGCGGCTTGCGCGCCGCGGCGGCCTTCCCGCTGCAGGTGGGCCAGCGCGTGGTGGCAGTCTTGACGCTGGTGTCGGAAACGCCAGGTGTGTTCGATGCCGAAGAACTGAAAATACTCAACGAAATCGCCGGCGACCTCTCTTTTGCGCTCCTGTTTCTCGACCGCGAAGAGCAGCTTTCCTACCTGGCTTACTACGACGTCATGACGGCGCTGCCGAACCGGCGCCGCTTCCAGGATCGCCTGACCCAGCTCCTGCACGCCGGGGCCGATGGCTTTGTGGCCGTGGTGCTCATCAATCTCGACCGTTTCGCGCACCTGAACGACACCATGGGCCGGCATGCGGGCGATGCGCTGCTGGTACAGATTGCACGCCGGCTGGGCCACAGCCTGCCTGATTCATACAACGTGGCGCGCATCGGCGGCGACACGTTTGCCTTGTCGCTGGCGCATCTGAGCGGGCCGGAACAAGCGGCCGAGGTACTGCACGAGCAGGTGTTCAGCGCGCTGGACTTGCCGTTCATGCTCGATGATCAGGAAGTGCGCATCTCGACCCGGGCCGGCCTGGCCACTTATCCGGGTGACGGCGGCGACGCGGAAACCCTGTTCAAGCATGCCGAAGCGGCCCTTAAAAACGCCAAGAGCTCGGGCCAGCGCTATCTGTATTACGCGCCGCGCATGAACGCCGCACTGGCGGCGCGCGTGGCGCTGGAAAACGAGCTGCAGCTGGCGATCGAGGAACGCCAGTTCGAAATGTACTATCAACCGCGCGTGGACTTGCACAGTGGACGCGTGGTCAGTGCGGAGGCGCTGATTCGCTGGAACCACCCGCAGCGCGGCATGATCAGCCCACTCGAATTCATCGGGCTGTCCGAAGAAACGGGGCTGATCCGCCCTATCGGCGCCTGGGTAATCGAAGACGTATGTGCCCAGCAGGGTAGCTGGCGCCGCGCCGGGATCGAGATCGTGCCAGTCGCGATCAATCTGTCGGCGGTGCAGTGCGTGCAGTCCGAGCTGCTCAATCAGATCGCCATCGCCATGGCCGAAAATGGGCTGGAGCGCAATTTCATCGAATTTGAACTGACCGAAACCGCGGTAATGAACAATCCCGACGAAGCGGCGCGCAATTTGAACGGACTCAAGGCGCTGGGGGTGCAGCTGTCGCTGGACGATTTTGGCACCGGCTATTCATCGCTGGCCCAGCTCAAGCGCTTCCCGTTCGACTTTGTCAAAATTGACCGCAGCTTCATTGCCGGCATTGACAGCAACCCCGAAGACGAGGCGATCGCCGCCGCCATCATCGCGATGGCGCATAGTCTGGGATTGAAGGTGGTGGCGGAAGGGGTTGAGACCGAAGCGCAACTGGCCGCACTGCGCGCACTACGCTGCGATGAAATGCAAGGCTTCCTGTTCAGCAAACCCCTGCCAGCGCACGAGTTCATGGCGCTGGTGCAGAACCAACATCGCCCTCGCGAAGGCGGGGGCCTATAGCACGCTGAACAACTTCGATAGTGTGGTATGAGTCCCCGCCTTCGCGAGGACGATGTGGTGGTGCTTATTGCACCACGTGCAGCGCGCGCTTCATCACCAGTGTCAGAATGAATAGTTCAGGCACTGGCAGAACCTACATCGCCCTCGCGCAGGCGGGGGCCTATGACACAGCACCGAAGTTGTTCAGCGTTATGGGCCCCCGCCTTCGCGAGGGCGATGTGGTGGGTTTATTGCACCACGTGCAGCGCGCGCTTCATCACCAGCGTCAGAATGTCGTAACTAGCCACCAGCTCATCGTTCTGATTGGTCACCTGCACATCCCACGCCACCACGCCCTGTCCCACACCCTTTTCGTCGGTGCGGTTGCGGTCCACCTTGCGCTTGCACGTCAGGCGCGCGCGAATCGTGTCGCCAATGGCCACCGGCGTGATGAAGCGCAGATTATCCAGCCCGTAATTGGCCAGCACCGGCCCTGGCGCTGGCGATACAAACAAGCCTGCCGCCGCCGACAGCACGAAGTAGCCGTGCGCGATACGCTTGCCGAACTGCGAATCCTTCGCTGCGATTTCGTCAAAGTGCATGTAGAAGAAGTCGCCCGAAATGCCGCCAAAGGCGACGATGTCTGCCTCGCTCACGGTGCGCCGGTGGGTCAGCAGCGAGTCGCCCATCTCCAGGTCCTCGAAGTACTTGCGGAATGGGTGAAGCTCGCTCTCGCGCACCGCGGCGCCGCGCACATACTCACCCGTGATCGCCGCCAGCATGGTGGGCGAACCCTGTACCGCAGCGCGCTGCAGGAAGTGGCGCACCGCCCGGATGCCGCCCAGCTCTTCGCCACCACCGGCGCGGCCAGGACCGCCGTGCTTAAGTTGGGGCAGCGGTGAGCCGTGCCCGGTCGAATCAACCGCCGCTTCGCGGTCCAGCACCAGCACGCGCCCGTGCGAGGCAGCAGCCACCGGGACCGCCTTGGCAGCGATCATCGGATCACGCGTCACCAGCGTGCTGACCAGGCTTCCCTTGCCACGCGCGGCCAGCGCTAGCGCCTCATCCAGATCGGCATAGCCCATCATGGTGCTGACCGGGCCAAAGGCCTCGACATCATGCACCGCGTCGTTGTTCATGCCGTCGCGGCACAGCAGCAGCGTTGGCGAGAAGAAGGCACCGTTTGCCGCGCCCTCACCCACCGGCGCAAAGCCATCGGCGGCGCCAAACAGCGTTTCGTTGCCGCGCGCAAGCATGGCCACGCGCTCGCCCACATCGCGGTGCTGATCCATGGATGCCAGGGCGCCCATGCGCACGCCTTCCAGCGACGGGTCGCCGACAACAATCTTGGACAGGCGCTGGCGCAAGCGCTCGCCCACTGCCTCGATATGCTGGTGCGGCACGATGATACGGCGGATGGCCGTACACTTTTGGCCGGACTTGCCCGTCATTTCGCGTGCGACTTCCTTGACGAACAGGTCGAATTCCACATCGTCCGGCGTGACATCCGGGCCCAGGATGGCGCAGTTGAGCGAGTCCGCTTCGGCAGTAAAGGGGACCGAATTGGCGATCAGGTTCTTGTTCACACGCAGTTTGGCGGCAGTGTCGGCCGAGCCGGTGAAGGTCACGGCATCAAAGCCGCCCAGGCGGTCCAGCAGGTCACCGGTGCTGCCGATGACCAGCTGCAGCGCACCTGGCGGCAGCAAGCCGGAATCGTGGATCATGCGCACCACCGCTTCTGTCAGATAGCTGGTAGCGGTGGCCGGCTTGCCGATGCAGGGCATCGCCGCCAGGAAGCTGGGCGCGAATTTTTCAAGCAGGCCCCAGATCGGGAAGTTGAAGGCATTGATGTGCACTGCCAGCCCGCCGCGCGGCACCAGAATGTGGGTGCCGGCAAAGCCGCCATTTTTACCCAGCGCCAGCGCCGGCCCTTCATGCAGCACGTTTGACGACGGCAGCTCGCGGCTGCCCATGCTGGCGTAGGCGAACAAGGTGCCGATGCCGCCTTCGATGTCGACCCAGCTGTCGGGACGGGTCGCGCCGGTCAGGTGCGACACCTTGTACAGCTCTTCCTTGCGCTCCATCAGGTATAGCGCCAGCGCTTTGAGAATCTGCGCGCGTTTCTGGAAGTCGAGCGCCATCAAGGCCGGCACGCCAGTCTTGCGGGCGTAGGTGACGGCTTCGTCGAAGTCGATCTTTTCGGCGTGCGTGTGATAAATCAGCGCGTTGTTCAGGGCACTGTGCAGCGGCATGGACGCTTCGGCGCCGAGCCAGCGGCCGCCAATCAAGCTTTGCAGGGTTGCTACTTTGGACATGGGAGTCTCTCCGGAATAATCAGTTTTTTGGGGCGTGCATGTCGGGGCCAAAGTCGATCCGCTTGCGGTCCGCTTCAGGTTCGGTCAGGGCGTCCACTTCGCGCATGGTCTGCATCGAGCGAATCGCCAGGTCGTGGTATTGCCTGGTGCCGAAACTCTTCCAGGCGATGTCCTTGTCTTCCAGTGCGCGCACCACGCGCGCGGGCGCGCCCATCACCAGGCTGCGTGGCGGGATGATCATGCCGGCCTTCACAAAACTCATCGCGGCAACGATGGACTCTTCGCCCACCACGGCCTTGTCCATGACCACGGCATTCATGCCGACCATGGCGTTGCGCAGCACGCGGCAGCCGTGCAGCACGGCGCCGTGGCCAATGTGGCCGTCAATGCCGACTACCGTATCTTCACCTGGAAAACCGTGCATCACGCAGGTATCCTGCAGGTTGGCGCCTTCTTCCATGATCAGGCGCCCAAAGTCGCCGCGCAGCGACGCGAGCGGACCAATATAGCAGCGCGGGCCGACAATCACGTCGCCAATCAGCACCGCGCTGGGGTGCACATAGGCGCTCGGGTGCACCACCGGCCGCACCCCATCGATTTCATACACCTTGACCATGGCAGTCTCCTATACGCGTTCGACGATCAGTGCGATGCCCTGCCCCACGCCAATGCACATGGTGCACAGCGCGTAGCGGCCACCAGTGCGGTGCAGCTGGTTGACGGCCGCAAGCACCAGGCGTGCGCCCGAGGCGCCCAGCGGGTGGCCGATGGCGATCGCGCCACCATTCGGGTTGACGTGGGCAGCGTCATCGGCCAGGCCCAGATCGCGCGTGACTGCCAGACCCTGGGCGGCAAAGGCTTCATTGAGTTCGATCACGTCCATCTGCCCAATCGACAGGCCGGTCATGGCCAGCACCTTTTTGGACGCGGGCGATGGACCGAAGCCCATGATGCGCGGCGCCAGGCCCGCAGTGGCCATGCCGACCACGCGCGCGCGCGGCGTCAGGCTGTGGCGGGCGGCTGCTTCGCTGGAAGCGAGCAGGATGGCGCAGGCGCCGTCATTCAAACCCGAAGCATTGCCGGCCGTGACGGTGCCGTCCGGCGTGACCACACCTTTGAGTTTGGCCAGCATCTCGATGCTGCTGTCAGGACGCGCATGTTCATCGGTATCGAACAGGCGCGATTCCCCTTTTTTCATGGGGATCGTGACGCCAATGATCTCTTCCTTGAACACCCCGGCAGCATGGGCGGCCGCCCAGCGCTGCTGGCTGCGCAAGGCAAACGCATCCTGGTCGGCGCGGCTGATGCCGAATTCCTTCGCCACGTTCTCGGCCGTTTCGGGCATGCTGTCGATCCCGTACTTCGCTTTCATAAGCGGATTGACGAAGCGCCAGCCGAGCGTGGTGTCTTCAATCCTGGCTGCGCGCGAGAATGCGCTGTCGGCTTTGCCCATCACGAATGGGGCGCGCGTCATGCTCTCTACACCGCCAGCGATGATCAGACTGGCTTCACCCGACTTGATGGCGCGCGCGCCCATGCCCACCGCGTCCAGACTGGAGCCGCACAGGCGGTTGATGGTATTGGCTGGCACTTCCGGCGGCAAGCCTGCCAGCAGCGCCGCCATGCGTCCAATATTGCGGTTGTCTTCGCCGGCCTGGTTGGCGCAGCCGTAGTACAGATCATCCACCGCGGTCCAATCCACCCCGCCGTTGCGCGCCATCAGGGCGGCAATGGGCAGCGCTGCCAGATCGTCGGCGCGCACGCCAGCCAGGGAGCCGCCGTAGCGGCCGAAGGGGGTGCGAATGGCATCGCAAATATAGGCGTCGATTATTTTGCTCATTGTCTCTCCAGAGTTCTAAGGCGTCGGCCGCTGGTCGATCACGCGCTTGGCCTTGCCGGTCAGCGTGCGTTCGATGCCTTCGGGCGGCACCAGCGTGACCTTCGTTGTCACACCGACGAAGGTCTTGATGTTGTGTTCCAGCTCGCGCGCGGCGGCGGCGATGCTGTCTTGGGCTTGTCCGGGGTTGCGCAGTTCCGCGCGCACGGCCAGGCAGTCCAGATGGCCCTCGCGCGAGACCACCAGCTGGTAATGCGGCGCCAGCGCGGGCATCTTCAGGATCAGTTCCTCGATCTGGCTGGGGAAGACGTTTACCCCACGAATGATCAGCATGTCGTCGGAACGCCCATTGATCTTGCCCATGCGGCGCATGGTGCGTGAGGTCGGCGGCAGCAGGCGCGTCAGATCGCGCGTGCGGTAGCGGATGATCGGCAGCGCTTCCTTGGTCAGCGAGGTGAATACGAGTTCGCCCTCGGCGCCATCGGGCAGTACCTCGCCAGTAACGGGGTCAATGATCTCGGGATAAAAATGGTCTTCCCAGACGACCGGGCCGTCCTTGCTCTCGATGCACTCGCTGGCCACGCCCGGTCCCATGACTTCCGACAGGCCGTAGATGTCGACCGCATCGATCCCGGCGCGGTTTTCGATCTCCGTACGCATGGCGTCAGTCCAGGGCTCGGCGCCGAAGATGCCGATTTTGAGCGAGGACTTGGCGGCATCCATCCCCTGGCGCTTGAATTCTTCAATAATATTAAGCATGTACGAAGGCGTGACCATGATGATCTCGGGCTCGAAGTCGCAAATGAGCTGTACCTGCTTTTCGGTCTGCCCGCCCGACATGGGGATCACGGTGCAGCCAAGGCGCTCGGCGCCGTAGTGCGCACCCAGCCCGCCTGTAAAAAGGCCGTAGCCGTAGGAGATATGCACACGGTCGCCCGCGCGTCCGCCCGCCGCGCGAATCGAGCGCGCGACCACGTTGGCCCAGGTATCGATGTCGCCCTGCGTGTAGCCCACCACGGTGGCCTTGCCGGTGGTGCCGGACGAAGCGTGCACGCGCACGACTTTCTCGCGCGGTACCGCGAACAGGCCAAAGGGATAATTGTCGCGCAACGTCTTCTTGTCGGTGAACGGGAACTTGGCCAGGTCCGCCAGCGTGCGCAAGTCTTCCGGGTGCACGCCTGCCGCGTCAAACGCCGCCTTGTAATGCGGGACGTTGTCATAGGCGTGCTTGAGCGTCCATTTCATGCGCTGCAGCTGCAAGGCTTGCAGCTCGTCGCGGCTGGCCATCTCGATCGGCTCCAGATCGCCGGGCGCGGGAATACGTTGAACCATCGTGTTTCTCCTTCTAGGAGGCCACCAGACCGCTGATGCGATGCGATTTTCCGCGCAGGAGGGCCACAGTGCGCCCATCCTGATTGGTGACCTTGACGTCGTAGACGCCGGTCTTGCCGGACAAGGCCTGCTCCACCGCCTCCGCGGTCAGCAGGTCGCCCAGTTGTCC
This sequence comes from Massilia sp. CF038, assembly GCF_900129765.1. Classification (GTDB taxonomy): domain Bacteria; phylum Pseudomonadota; class Gammaproteobacteria; order Burkholderiales; family Burkholderiaceae_D; genus Telluria_A. Next base: position 15,814 of record NZ_FQWU01000001.1, on the reverse strand, counting down.
CGGTGCGAGATACTCGATGGTGCAGCCTGCGCCCACCGTATTGTGGTTATGCGAATTGCAGGCAAACGCGAACGCGCTATCTGCCAGCATGAAAATGTAGCCGCCGTGACAGGTCTGGTGGCCATTGAGCATGTCCTGCCTTACCGGCATGGTCATGCGCGCGTAGCCTGGGCGGATCTCGGCCAGCAGCATGCCCAGCGCCTGACTGGCGGGGTCGCGCTCGAACATGGTTTTGCCGGCCAGTTCAGCCAGTGCCTGCAAATCATCCATGAAAACGGCTTCCATTGGCCAGTTTGCGGCGCAGCAGCGGCGAGACACGGTAGCGGTCTTCGCCGTAGGTAGCGGCCAGATTCGACAGCACCGTCACGATATGCGCAATGCCCACCGTATCGGCCCAGGCCAATGGCCCGCGCGGATAATTGACGCCCTTCTGCATGGCGATGTCGACCGCTTCGGCCGAGCATACGCCCTGGTTGACGGCATCGGCCGCTTCGTTGGCCAGCATGGCCACGGTGCGCATCACCACCATGCCGGGCACGTCATCAATCTGCGTGACTTCCAGGCCGGTGGCCTGGAACAGGCCGACCGTGGCCAGCCAGGCACTCTCGCTGCACTGATCGGCACGCGCCAGCGCAATGCGGGTGGCGCCGGCAGCATCGAACTGCAGGTCGTACAGCACCGTGTCGGGATGCTTGTTGGCGTTCGCCCGTTCCGTGGCGGTGCGGCCATCGGTCAGGAAAATCGCGGCGCCGGTGCAGTGGAAACCAGGGGCTTCGTTGTGGCCAGCGCCCGGCAGCGGTTTGCGGTGGGTGACGGTGTAACCAGCCTCCCGCAGACGCAATTCAACCGGCTCGGTGACGGCGTTCTTGACGCCTGGCTCCATGCTGATGCCGACCGTTTCGGGCCGGCTCTGGCGCGCCATCGTCTGCGCCACGGGTTTGGCAGCGTCCTCGCCGTAGTGATAGAAGCCACGGCCCGATTTACGTCCCAAAAAGCCGGCGTTGACCATCTCTTGCTGCAGCACCGACGGCATGAAGCGCGGGTCGCCGTAGTAGGCATTGAAGACCGACTGCGTGACCGAAAAATTGACGTCGTGGCCGATCAGGTCCATCAGTTCGAAGGGGCCCATGCGGAAGCCGCCCGCTTCGCGCATCAGTACGTCCAGCGTGGCGGGATCGGCGGCTTGCTCGGACAGCAGGCGCAGCCCTTCAGCGTAAAACGGGCGCGCCACGCGGTTGACGATAAAGCCCGGCGTGGATTTGGCATGCACCGGGTTCTTGCCCCATGCCGCAGCCGTGGCATACACGGTGTCGGCCACGTCCTGCGCGGTTGCCAGGCCGCTGATCACTTCCACCAGCGCCATCAGCGGTACCGGATTAAAGAAGTGCATGCCCACCAGACGCTCGGGACGGCGCAGCTTGGCGGCAATGGCGGTCACCGAAATGGACGAGGTATTGGTGGCCAGGATGCAGTCGTCCGCCACAATTTTTTCCAGGTCCGCAAACAGCATGCGCTTGACGTCGAGGTTTTCAACGATGGCTTCGATCACCAGCGCGGCGCCATCGACTTCGTGCAGATCGCCGAGGCGGTGCAGGCGGGCGTTGGCAGCGGCGGCTTCGTCACCGCTCATGCGGCCTTTTTCCACCAGCTTGCCGTAGACCTTGCCGATGTCGGCAATCGCCTTGGCAACCGCGTCGGGCCGGGTGTCGAACAGGCGCACCTGGTAACCCGATGCGGCCGCAACCTGGGCGATACCGGCACCCATGGCGCCACTGCCGATGACGGCGACAATGCTGTCCTTTGCGAGTGCTGCGGCCATCTTATTCTCCCGTAAAGTGCGGTGCGCGTTTGGCGATGAAGGCAGCCACACCTTCGCGGTAATCGTGGCTGTAACCGAGTTCGCGCATCATCTCGCCTTCGAGCTTGAGCTGCTCGGGCAAGGTGTTGGCGTAGCTGGCCTGCAGCGCGCGCTTGGTGAATGCCAGTCCCTTGGTCGGTGCAATCGCCAGGTGGGCGGCCATGCTGCGCGCTTCGTCCATCAGGCCTTCGTCGGACACGCAGCGCCAGATCAAGCCCCACTGCTCGGCATTTTCAGCGCTGATTTTTTCGCCCAGCATGGCCATGCCCATGGCGCGCGCGTGGCCCACCAGGCGTGGCAGATGCCAGGTGCCGCCCGTATCGGGAATCAGGCCAAGCTTGCAGAACACTTCGACAAAGCTGGCCGATTTGCCGGCCAGGACGATGTCGCAGGCCAGCGCAATGTTGGCGCCGGCGCCCGCCGCCACGCCATTGACGGCGCAAATCACGGGCATGGGCAGCGCGCGCAGCGTCATGACCAGTGGTGCGTAGTAGGTCTCGACCGAGAAGCCCAGGTCGACGCCTTGCGCGCCCGGTTCCACCGCACGATCGGATAGATCCTGGCCCGCGCAAAAGCCGCGCCCCGCACCGGTCAGCAGCAGCACGCGCACCGACTTGTCGGCCTGGACGTGGTCCAGCGCGGCGCGCACTTCGCGGTGCATCGCGACGGTGAAGCTGTTCAGTTTATCGGGACGGTTCAGCGTCAGGGTGGCGACGCCATTCTCGATCTGGAACAGGATATTTTCGAAGTCAATGTTCAGCATGGGGTCCGCCTTATTCAGCCTGGTCAAAATCGACGATCACCTTGTCGGTGACGGGGAAACTCTGGCAGCTCAGTACAAAGCCGCGGGCAATCTCGTAGTCTTCCAGCGCGTAGTTCGCATCCATGTCGACTTTGCCGTCGATCAGTTTGCAGCGGCAGGTCGAGCATACGCCACCTTTGCAGGAGTAGCGCATGTCGATGCCGGCGCGCAGACCGGCATCCAGAATGGACTCCTTGTCCTTGTCCATCGTGAAGCTGGTGTGGTTGCCGTCCATGATGACCGTGACTTCGGTCTCGTGACGCTCACCGGCCACCTGCGCGCGCGGTTTGTGCTCGTGCTTGGGAATACTGGCCGCGAACAGCTCGACCTTGATATTTTGCTTCGGCATGCCCGCTTCCTGCAGTGCGCTCGACACGCCGTGCATCATGTCCTCTGGGCCGCAGATGAAGGCCACGTCGATATCTTCCACCCGCACCCAGTACTTGAGGAACTGCGCGCACTTCTCTTTGGTGATGCGGCCGTTGAACAATTCGATGTCCTGCTGCTCGCGGCTCATCACATAGGCCAGATTCAGGCGTTCGGTGTAGATATCCTTCAGGTCCGACAGTTCGTCCTTGAAGATCACCGATGACGAGGCGCGATTGCCGTAAAACAGGGTGAAGCGGCTGTTCGGTTCGTGCAGCAGCGTGGTCTTGATGATCGACAGGATCGGCGTGATGCCGCTGCCGGCCGCAAAGGCCAGATAGTGGCGCGCGTTCTCGGGCGCCAGCGCCACATTGAAGTGGCCCATGGGTGGCATCACTTCCAGCTGCATGCCCGGCTTGAGATGTTCATTGGCCCAGCTGGAGAACAGTCCGCCCTGGGTGCGCTTGATGGCAACGCGCAGGCAGTTGTCCTGCACCGCGGAGCAGATCGAATACGAGCGGCGCACATCTTCACCTTCAATCTGCGCCCGCAGCGTCAGGTGCTGGCCCTGCTGGTAGCCGAAACTGGGCTGCAGATCGGCCGGCACCTCAAAGGTCACAGCGATGGTGTCGCGCGTTTCGTTGTGCACGCGCGCGACGGTCAATGGATAAAATTTACTCATGGGTGGCCCGGGTTTGCCTCAGTGGCACTTGAAATAATCGAAGGGTTCGCGGCAGTCCAGGCACTTGTACAGCGCCTTGCACGGCGTAGAACCGAACTGGCTGGTCAGCTGCGTGTGCTGCGAGCCGCAATTCGGACAGCTCACCACCAGCGGTGGCGCGGCGCGCCGCTTGACGCCAGCATGCAAGCCGCTGATGTCAATCACCTGCTGGGCTGGCGGTGCAATGCCGTAGCCCTTGAGTGCAGCCTTGCCTGCCTCGCTCATCCAGTCGGTGGTCCAGGCCGGCGACAGCTGCGTCACCAGGCGCACATCGCGCAAGCCATGCACATGCAAGGCCTGCTCTACCGATTCGGCAATCACCTGCATCGCCGGACAACCCGAATAGGTGGGCGTGATGGTGACCACGCAGGCGTCGCCGTCGAAAGCGACATCGCGCACGATGCCCAGGTCGACCACCGAGATGACGGGGATCTCCGGATCGGCCACTTCGCCGAGCCAGGACCAGACTTCCGCCACGCTGGCCGCTTGCGCGTTCATTACCACTCGCTGCCGGGATAGGCGCGCTGCAGGAACTGCATCTCGGCCAGGATGTAGCCCAGGTGCTCGCTGTGGCGGCCTTGCTTGCCGCCCTTCTGCATCCACGCTGCCGGATCCGGCATGGTCAAGGTGGCTTCGGCGAAAATCTCGCTCACATGCTCCATGAACTGGGCGCGCAAGCCTTCGGCGGCGGGCGCCACGCCCTGCGCCACCATCGCTTCATCGACCGCGTCGTACAGGAACACTTCGCCCGAGTACATCCACAGTGCGTTGACCGCCGCCTGGGTTTTGGCATGGCTTTCAGGCGTCCCGTCACCCATGCGCACAATCAGGTCGCCGCTGCGGCGCAGGTGATACGTCACTTCCTTGATCGATTTTTCGGCGATTTCGGCGATGCGCACATCGCTAGCCTTGGTCAGGCCCAGCATCAGGAAGTAGTGCCAGGTATCGAAGTAGAACTGGCGCACCATGGTGTCGGCGTAATTGCCGTTGGGCTGTTCCAGCAGCAGGCAGTTGCGCATCTGGTGGGCGTCGCGCAGGTAGGCCAGCTTGTCCTCGTCGCGGCCGGCGCCTTCCAGTTCGCCCGCGTAGGTCAGCCACATGCGGGTCTGGCCCAGCAGGTCGAGCGCGACGTTGGTCAGTGCCATGTCTTCTTCCAGCGCCGGGCCTTTGCCGCACAGCTTGGACAACTGCTGCGACAGGATCAGGGCATTGTCGCCCTGGCGCAGCAGGTAGTCGAATTTGACCCCGTCGATCTTCTCGTTCACTGGCGCGCTCACAGGTTTTTGACTTCTTCCGGCATCGGGAAGAAGGTCGGGTGGCGATAGACTTTGTTATTCGACGGCTCGAACAGCGCCGTCTTGTCGCCCGGGCTGGAGGCGACGATGTCGGCCGCACGCACCACCCAGATCGACACGCCTTCGTTGCGGCGGGTGTAGACGTCGCGCGCATTGTTGACCGCCATTTCAGCGTCGGACGCGTGCAGACTGCCCACGTGCTTGTGCGCCAGGCCGTGCTGGCTGCGGATGAAGACTTCCCACAGTGGCCATTCTTTACTCATGTCGCTCTCCAGTTGATTCGAACTTACGCGGCTGCGCGCGCGCTTTTTTTATCGGCGTAGGCCACCATGGCGTCGCGGAACCAGGCGCCGTCGTCCCAGGCCTTGACGCGGGTCGCCAGGCGCTCGCGGTTGCACGGGCCATTGCCCTTGAGGACGTTATTGAATTCGCTCCAGTCGATGGTGCCGAATTCGTAGTGGCCGGTCTCGGCGTTGAACTTCAGGTCAGGGTCGGGAATGGTCAGGCCCAGGTACTCGGCCTGGGGCACGGTCTGGTCGACCATGCGCTGGCGCAGCTCATCGTTGGAGAACAACTTGATGCGCCACTTGGCCGACTGCGCGCTGTTGACCGATTCGGCGTCGGACGGGCCGAACATCATCAGCGACGGCCACCACCAGCGGTTGAGCGCATCCTGCGCCATGGCTTTTTGTTCGGGCGTGCCTTTGGCCAGACTCATCATGATGTCGTAGCCCTGGCGCGCGTGGAAGGATTCTTCCTTGCAGACGCGGATCATGGCGCGCGCGTATGGACCATACGAGCAGCGGCACAAGGGAATCTGGTTGATGATGGCCGAGCCGTCGACCAGCCAGCCCACGGCGCCCATGTCGGCCCACGATAGAGTGGGGTAATTGAAGATGCTGGAGTACTTGGCCTTGCCCGAATGGAGGGCGGCGAGCAGCTCGTCACGCGAGACGCCCAGCGTTTCGGCGGCGCTGTACAGATACAGGCCGTGGCCTGCTTCGTCCTGGATTTTGGCCAGCAGGATGGACTTGCGCTTGAGCGTAGGCGCACGCGTGACCCAGTTCCCTTCCGGCAGCTGGCCCACGATTTCCGAATGCGCGTGCTGCGAAATCTGGCGCACCAGCGTTTTGCGGTAAGCGTCCGGCATCCAGTCTTTTGCTTCGATCTTGACGCCGGCGTCGATGCGGGCCTGGAAGGCGAGCTCGTCCGCGCCCATGTCCTCGGCCGTCTGAACTTTTTGAAGGCCGGTTTCTACCAATTGTGCGTACATGGTGCTTCTCCCGTTTGCAAAGGCTGTAGATCCATAATACGATACAGTTTTTGACTTAGTCCACCTATTTTTGTGAATCATATCGATTCCGCGTTAAGATTCATATATGAAACAAATCACCAGCACCGAATGGATAGCCGCATTTTTGGCCAACGACCCGCCGCGCTCGAAGTCGCTGGTGATGACAATTTTCGGCGACGCCATTGCCCCGCATGGCGGCACCATCTGGCTGGGCAGCCTGATCGAGTTGCTGGCGCCGTTCGGCGTCAATGACCGGCTGCTGCGCACCAGCGTGTTCCGCCTGGCGCAGGAAGGCTGGCTGGTGGCCAACCGCGACGGGCGCCGCAGTTCGTATGCCATCCTGCCGCAGGCGCTGCCCCGCTTCGAGCGCGCCAACCGCCGCATCTACGCGCCCCTCACCGCGCACTGGGATGGCAGCTGGACCATGCTGCTGGCGCCGAATGGTGCGGTGGACGCGCCGACCCGCGCACAGCTGCGCAAGGAGCTTGAGTGGGAAGGCTATGCCATGATCTCGAATGGCATCTTTGGCCACCCGGTGGCCAGCCCTGACGTGATCGAAGAAATCCTGCAGCGCCACGGCGCCCAGGGCAAGCTGCTGGTGTGCCGCAGCAGCGAACTGGCGGGCGTATCGAGCCGGCCGCTGCGCGAGCTGGCCGCCGAAGGCTGGGATCTGTCCATCGTCGAACAAGGCTACCACCGCTTCATCAGCGAGTTCCAGCCTTTGCTGGCAGCGTTGGAGGCCGGTGAATCAGCCGGCCCCCAGCAGGCATTCATGATCCGCACGCTGCTGATCCACGCCTACCGCCGGGTGCAGCTGCACGATCCGATGCTGCCGGTGGAACTGCTGCCCGACCCCTGGCCCGGTTCGCAGGCTTATGAACTGGCGCGCGCCGTGTACCGCCTGACCTATGCTGCGGCCGAGACCCATATTATGCATGCCCTGCTGCGCGAAGAGCTGCATCCGCCACCTGCGGACCCCTCATTTTTCCTGCGCTTCGGCGGCCTTGTTTAAGCGGCCGATCGCATCCCACAGGCGCTCGACGGCGACGCCGTGGCGCGCGTAGTAATCCTTCGACACACCCAGATAGTAGGTTTGTTCGAACAGCGGTAGCGGCAGCATTTCGATCTTGCCCGCGAACGGCGGCTGCGCCATCAGCTGCAGGCCCTCCGCTTCGAAACCCGCTGCCGCATCGCCGCGCCCGGCCAGCATCTTGGCGAAATTGATGGCCAGTGAACGGCCTTCCTGATCGAACGGCACCTGGCGTGCGCGCAGCACCTCGCTCAGCACCAGACTGCCAAAGGGCACCAGCACTTTACGATCAAGCCCGCTGATGCTGACACCGTCAAACTTGACCTGGCCACCGACAGGGCGGAACAGCGCCACCCGCGCGCGCACGGTGGCGCGGGTGCTGTCGGCCAGGCCGCCCTGCATCGGGTACTGCGCGAACGGCAGCACTGCAGGAAGGTATGGCGTGAGAGGATAGGCGTGTGCCGTACCGCGTTCGACTTCAACCCGGCAGCGCGCCACTGGGGCAACCAACAGGGTGAGCTTGAAACCGGCTTCGCGCGCGGCGCGCTCAACCAGGCGGCCGACGGTGCCACCGCCTTGCGGCGTTAAATAGGGAAGATGGGCATGCTGGTCGACGCACATCCGCAGTTCGGCCGCCAGGCCAAAGGCCGGGGCAAACAGGACAGCGACCAGCCATTTGCGCTTGGGCGACACAGACACTCCCGCGGAGTTTGTGTCGCCATTGTACGGCGCTTAGCAGTCGTAGTGGAAGGTACTGTTGGGCGATGCGACAGGATTGCGCAGCGATTCGAGCGTGAAGTCCAGATCGAGGTCCGGCCAGTACAGGCGGGTGGAGCTGACGTAACGCACCTTGCAGATTTGCGGAACGGTCGCGTGCTCGAACCAGGGGAATTCGACGAACGGCAGGTACAGCTCTTCCTCGCCGCACTGAATCCAGAAGCCATAGCTATTAATGCTAGTGACTTTTGCCGATTTCAAGAAAATACCAATCATGTAAAACCTCCATTACGGACCCGCCTTGTCGACGCGCACCGGCTAAATTAACAGCGACGCCATTACGCGTTTTGACTTAAAACAAAAACAAGCTGAACAAATTACTTGCGTCCGGCCGATATCAGATAATTCTGCATCTGCGCCTCCGCCACCGAGGCCCACATATTTTGGTCCTGGCGAAACCGTTTCCATGGCTCGTAAATCTTTTTGAACTTGGCGTTCTTGGCCGCCTCTTCATCCATCACTTCCTGCGAAAACTTGTACGCCGCATCCATGATCGGCTTGGAGAAGGTGTTCAGTTTGGCGCCGCTCTTGAGCAGCCGCGCCAGCGCCGCTGGATTACGCGCGTCGTACTCGGCCTGCATCACGACGTGGGCCTCGTAGCTGGCCGCCTCCACCGCTGCCTGATATTCCTTGGGCAGTTTTTCCCAATCCTTGATGTTGACGTAAAACGACAACTGCGGTCCCGCCTCCCACCAGCCTGGCGTGTAGTAGAACGGCGCCACCTTGGCCAGGCCCAGTTTTTCATCGTCGTACGGGCCGACCCACTCGGCCGCGTCGATCGTGCCTTTTTCGAGCGCCGGGTAGACATCGGCACCGGCAATTTGCTGCGGCACCGCGCCCATGCGCTCCATCACGCGGCCAGCAAAGCCGGCGATACGGATCTTGAGTCCCTTGACGTCGGCCACGGTCTTGATCTGCTTGCGGTACCAGCCGCCCATTTGCGTGCCGGTGTTGCCACCAAGGAAGTTCACCACACCATAGCCGCGGAAGAACTCACGCAGCAAATCGCGCCCGCCGCCCTGCTCGTACCACGCCGTTTGCTGGCGCGAGGTCAGCCCGAAAGGCATGGCGGTATCGAACGAGAACGTCGGATCCTTGCCGAAGTAATAGTAGGACGCGGTGTGGCCCATTTCCACGGTACCGGCCTGGACCGCGTCAAGCACTTGCAGGCCCGGTACGATCTCGCCACCTGCAAATGCGCGAATCTGGAATTTTCCGCCGGTCAGCTGCGATACGCGTCGCGTAAATACATCGGCGGCGCCGAATATCGTGTCCAGCGTCTTCGGAAAGCTCGACGCCAGTCGCCAGCTCACTGCCGGCAGCGCTTGCGCGAGGGCGGGCGCGGCAACCATGCCCGTACCTGCACCCACTGCTGCACTGCTAAGGAAGGACCGACGACGCATGCGACTCTCCTGGTGTTCCTGTCAACTTGTTGCCATTACCAACATGACAATGAGCTGACAATTGTATCTGTTTGTTTGAGCGAAAGCGAAGAAAGTGTCATGAAATGTGAAGCCTCTGTTTCTTTACAAGAACACATTGGATGAGTATGGCGCAAGCTTGTTTCGAGTGCATGACATCCGGCCAGGCGTTATCATGGCGCCACGGGTTCGCGCCCTCCCATTTATTCAGCCAAGGACACACAATGTCGATCAAAATCAGCTCCCAGTTCGACGCTGGCGCTATCGACGTCGTCCGCGCCACCAGCGCCGACGCCATCGACCTGAACATCCGCAAGGATTCGCATGCCGACATCACGCAATGGTTCTACTTCCGCCTGCAAGGCGCGCAAGGCCAGGCTTGCACCATCCGCTTTTTAAACGCCGGCAAAGCCGCCTACCCTGACGGCTGGAACGACTATCAAGCCATGGCCAGCTACGACCGCGTGAACTGGTTCCGCGTGCCGACCAGCTTTGACGGCGACGTGATGACCATTTCCCACACGCCGGGCATGGACAGCGTGTACTACGCTTACTTCGAACCCTACTCGTGGGAGCGCCACCTGGAACTGCTGGACCGTGCCCAAATGTCGGAACACGTGCGCATGCTCGACCTGGGCAGCACCGTTGACGGACGCGACATCAATGCCCTGGTCATCGGCGACCCGGCGGCGGCGAAAAAAGTCTGGGTCATCGCACGCCAGCACCCCGGCGAAACCATGGCTGAATGGTTTGTCGAAGGCATGCTCGATGCCCTGCTCGACCCGGCCGACGCCTTTGGCCGCCAGTGCCTGAAGGAAGCCGTGTTCTACGTGGTGCCAAACATGAATCCGGACGGCTCGGTGCGCGGCAATCTGCGCACCAACGCCGCCGGCGCCAATCTGAACCGCGAATGGCTGAATCCGACCATGGAACGCAGCCCCGAAGTGTTCGTGGTCAAGCAGAAAATGCACGAGACTGGCTGCGACCTGTTCCTCGACGTGCACGGCGACGAAGGCTTGCCGTACGTGTTTGTGGCCGGCAGTGCGGCCCTGCCGACTTTTACCGCCGAGCAAGCAGCACAGGAAAAAGCCTTCTCCGACCTGTACAAGGTGGCCAGCCCGGACTTCCAGGATGTACACGGCTATGGCGACTCGCCTTACACGCCGGAAACCTTGAGCATGGGTTCGCCCCACATCACGCACGCCTTTGGCTGCCTGTCGCTGACGCTGGAGTTGCCGTTCAAGGACAATGCCAACGACCCGGACGCGCATAGCGGCTGGGACGGCGCCCGCAGTTCGCGCCTGGGCGCGGCCGTGTTGCAGCCGATTCTGCATACCTTGCGCACGGCGAAGTAACGCGCGCCACTGCCATCGCCTGCTTCGCGCGGGCGATGGCAGTCATACGATTCATGAATTGTCTTTTTTGATTTGCATCAACGATTTTATTGAGGCGAGTCAATAAACTTCATCGCATACCCATTTCAAAAACGATGAAGGACGCAAGCATGAAACGCACTACCCTCTCCCTCCTGAGCGCCACCCTGGCCACCGTCTTTAGCGCCGCCGCGCCCGTGGCAAGCGCGCAGGACAGCCCATGGCTGGTGCGCGCACGCGCGGTCCACCTGTCGCCGGCCGACAAATCAGCGCCCATCGGCGGCGTGGGGGCAGCCGACCGTCTGACCGTGGAAAGCCGCACCATTCCAGAATTTGACATCAGCTACTTCTTCAGTCCCAACCTGGCTGCCGAACTGGTGCTGACGGTCCCGCAAAAACACGATGTCATGCTCGATGGCGCGCGCATCGGCAGCTTCCGTCACTTGCCGCCTACGCTGCTGGCGCAATACCGGTTTGATCCCGTGGGCCAGTTCACGCCCTATCTGGGCGCCGGCCTGAACTACACACGAATTTCCAGCGTGCATCTGCTGGACGGCGCTGCCGACCTGGACAACCACAGTGTGGGCCTGGCCCTGCAGGCCGGTGTCGATGTCGCCATCGACCGCCACTGGTCGATCAATGTCGACATCAAACGTGTCAATATCCGTAGCGACGTGCGCCTGGGCGGCATGGTTGTCAGTGAAGTGAAGGTCGATCCGACCCTCATTGCCGTCGGGCTCGGCTATCGGTTTTAGCGCGCACGATTGCGCGGCGCGCGGGAAACGGGGTTCATGCGAAAATATTGCATGGACAAAATCTCCTGGCAACCGCGCAGTTTTGACGGCGATGGCGACGTGCGCGCGCGCCTGCGTGCGCTCGACTGGCAAGCCTCGCCGCTCGGTCCGCCAGTCCATTGGCCGCAGGAACTGCTCACCACGGTCAATTTGATCCTCAGTTCAAAGTTCCCCATGTTTGTCGCCTGGGGCCCCGAACTGGGCTTCCTGTACAACGATGAGTACGCCGCCATCATGGGTGACAAGCATCCGGCCGGGCTGGGCCAGCCGTTCCGCACGGTTTGGCCGGAAATCTGGAGCGACATTCTGCCCATCATCGATGCGGCCATGGCCGGGCGCGCGTCCTACTTCGAAGACTTGCCGCTGTTGATCGATCGGCGCGGTTACCCCGAGCCGGCCTGGTTCACCTTTTCGTATTCCCCGATGGAAGACCGGGCCGGGACCGTGGCTGGCCTGTATTGCACCGTGGTCGAAACAACCCCGTCGGTCGTTGCGCGCCAGGCGCAAGCTTTCCAGCTGCACCTGGCCGATCTGCTGCGCGACCTTGCCTCCGCCGACGCGGTGGTCGCCGCCGCCAGCGAAAGCCTGGGGCGCCAGCTGGGCGTCACGCGCGTGCAGTACTGCGAGGTCGATGACGAGCGCGGTGTGTTCAGCGTGCGCGGCGGCTGGATGCAAGGCGCCGCCGCCAGCATCGAAGGCCAGATCCGCCGTCTCGACGATTTTGGCCCCGAGGTGGTGGCCCTGCTGCGCGCCGGCGAACCAATGGTGGTCAACGACGTGGCACGCGACCCGCGCACGTCTGCCTTTTCCGAAGCCTACGCGGCGCTCGGCATTGGGACCAACCTGGCGCTGTCACTGATCAAATCGGGCCGCATGACCGCCATTTTGTCGGTGCACGATGCGCAGCCGCGCCAGTGGACCACGGCCGAGGTCCAGATGGCACGCGACATGGCCGAGCGCACCTGGTCGGCCATGGAAAACGCCAGTACCCAGGCCGAACTGCGCGAGGCAAACCAGCGCAAGGACGAGTTCCTGGCGATGCTGGCGCACGAGCTGCGCAATCCCCTCGCGCCCATCAGCGCGGCGGCCGAGCTGATGGAAAAATCGGTACTGGACGGCCCGGCCTTGCGCCGTACCAGCGCCATCATCAGCCGCCAGGTGCGCCACATGACGGGGCTGGTCGACGACTTGCTGGACGTGTCGCGCGTCACCCGCGGCCAGGTCAAGATCGAACCGAGTCCGCAAGACATGAAGGCGGTTGTTGCCAGCGCGGTTGAGCAGGTCAAACCCATGATCGAAGCGCGCCGCCATCAGCTGGCGCTGACGCTGCCGCCGGAACCGGTCGAAGTGCTGGGTGACGCCAACCGGCTGGTGCAAATCCTCACCAACCTGCTCAACAACGCGGCCAAGTACACGGCCGACGGCGGCCAATTGCGCCTGTCGATGGAAGCAGACCTGGGGCAGGTGCTGGTGCGCGTGAGCGACAACGGGATCGGGATCGCGCCTGATATGCAAACCCGCGTATTCGAACTGTTTGCCCAGGCCGAACGCACGTCCGACCGATCGCAAGGCGGCCTGGGTCTGGGACTGGCTCTGGTGCGCAGCCTGGTTGAGCTGCACGGCGGGCGGGTACGCTGTCTGAGCGACGGCGCCAACCGCGGCAGCACCTTTGAAGTGCGCCTGCCACGGCATCGGGCCATCAAGCAGTCGGTGCAAGCCACAGCGGCACCGCCAGTGGCCGGCGGGCCCGAGAACATCATGGTCGTGGACGACAACGAAGATGCGGCCGTCATGCTGGCGATGCTGCTGGAAGCATCAGGCCACACGGTGCTGGTGGCGCACCGCCCAACTGACGCCATTGCGCTGGCGGCGCAGCATGCGCCAACGGTGTGCATTCTTGACATCGGCCTGCCCGACATGGACGGCTACCAGTTGGCAGAGCACCTGCGCGCGATGCCGGAAACAGCGCACGCGATGCTCATCGCCGTCACCGGCTACGGCCAGCAGAACGATCGCACGCGGGCGTTGGAGGCGGGCTTCGACCAGCATCTGGTCAAGCCAGTGGAGGCCGAGCGCCTGCTGGCCCTGATCGCTCAGGGGCGTGCGCTCAGCGTGCCTTGACGGCAGCGGCGGCGGACGCCATCAATTCATCATCATTGAAACCGTCAAAGCGGTTGTAGCCGACGTAGGTGAGCGGATAGCCGGTACCGGCCAGGGCGTTGTAGGCCAGCTGGCCGCGCTCGGACGCCTCGACATTGATGTCATCAAACGGAATCTGCTGTTCGGCAAACAGGGCGCGCTGCTTGGCACAATAACCGCACCAGGTGGTGCCGTACAGGACCACCTTGGGCCGGCCCTGGGCATCGAAGTGATTACTCATTGCCATTTTTTCGGCCCGGGTCAGCACGTCCGATCCGAACGCTTCCGCCAGCGCACCGGCGACCGGCTTGACGTCGCTGCCACGCACCATGCGCTTGCCGATCATGGTGGTCGGATACGCATCGACACCATATTTGCGCGCCAGCCGGCCATCGGGTCCGGCCAGATCGATTTCGGTGAAGTCCACCTTGCGCGCCTTGAGGGTGGCACGCAGACCCTCGCAATGTTCGGCGCAATTGGGTCCGGTGAACAAGATCACCAGCGGCTTGCCCGCCTTGTCGGTCACTGGCGCGGCCGTGAAGGGGTTGCCGTGCTTGTAGAACTGGAAGGCGCCAAAGGCGAGGCAGATGACAAAGACGATTCTGAGCATGATGGTCGGGTCGGGGAAAGCGGTCCCTGCGGCGCAGGGACCGAATAGCGGATTATCGCTTATTTGGCACGCCCGGCGTTGATCAGGAATTGCTGCATGGTTGCTTCCGAGACGGACGCCCACATGTTCTGATCCTGACGGAAGCGCTGCCAAGGCTCGTACACCTTCTTGAATTTGGCATTCTTGGCCGCTTCTTCACGCATCACATCCTGGGCGGCCGCATAGCAGCCGTTCATGATGTCCTTGGAGAAGGTGCGCAGCTTGATGCCATTCTTGAGCAGGCGCGCCAGTGCTGCCGGGTTCTTGGCGTCGTACTCGGCCTGCATCACGATGTGCGCCTCGTAGGTGGCCACTTCCAGCGCTGCCTGGTATTCCTTGGGCAGCTTTTCCCATTCCTTGATGCCGACGTAGAACGAGAAACTGGCGCCTGCTTCCCACCAGCCTGGCGCATAGTAGAACGGCGCCACTTTGTACAGGCCCAGCTTTTCATCGTCGTACGGACCCACCCATTCCGCGGCGTCAATGGTGCCTTTTTCCAGCGCCGGGTAAATGTCGCCGCCGGCCAGCTGCTGCGGCACCAGGCCCAGGCGCTCAAGCACCTTGCCGGCAAAACCGCCCACGCGCATCTTGGTGCCCTTCAGGTCGGCCACGGACTTGATCTCCTTGCGGAACCAGCCACCCATCTGGGTGCCGGAATTACCACCCAGGAAGTTGACGATGCCGTAACCCTTGAAGAAATCGCGCATCAGTTCGCGTCCGCCGCCCTGCTCGTACCAGGCGGTGTGCTGGCGCGAAGTCAGGCCAAACGGCACCGCGCAGTCGAAGGCGAAGGTGGCATCCTTGCCGAAGTAATAGTAGGAAGCGCTGTGGCCCATCTCGACCGTACCGGCCTGGACCGCGTCCATCACTTGCAGGCCCGGCACGATTTCACCGGCAGCGAAGGTGCGGATATTGAACTTGCCCCCGGTCAGTTGCGCCACGCGCTTGGTGAGCGTGTCCGAAGCGCCGTAGATGGTATCGAGGGTTTTGGGAAAGCTGCTGGCAAGGCGCCAGGTCACGGCAGGCTGCGACTGCGCGATGGCCGGGGCGGCGATGATGCCAGCCGAGGCGCCCAGCGCCGCCTTGCCGATGAAGGAACGACGTTGCATTTGTTGTCTCCTTGGAATTGTAAGAATGCAGGCCTAGTGTATTGGCGAGGCTGCAAGCGTGCAACTCAATTCGACGCGGACCCTACATCGCCCTCTATACGTCACGAAGACGTTATGATTCCAGGGACGCTTGGAAAACCGAGCGCAGGCAGGCTGAATCGTCCTCAAGGCCGTGAGCCTGTTTCG
>NZ_FQWU01000012.1:1964-5232 GCF_900129765.1 Massilia sp. CF038 | reverse complement strand
CACTGGTTGCAGCACTATCATCGGCGTAAGCTCGTTTCACGGTCCTGTTCGGGATGGGAAGGGGTGGTACCGAGTTACTATGGTCATCAGGCATAACTTGTACAGGTAGTTGCTCCCAATGGGGCAGCAGTACCTTGAATCTGGAAGAAGTAAGTGTTGTTTATTACTTGGGCAGCACTTGATATCAACAACAAGCACAACGCGTATTCTTATCATCTACAACTGCTAATGTTATAGGGACAAGCCGTACGGGCAATTAGTATCAGTTAGCTTAATGCATTACTGCACTTCCACACCTGACCTATCAACGTCCTGGTCTCGAACGACCCTTTAAAGAGCTCAAGGCTCTGGGAAATCTCATCTCAAGGCAAGTTTCCCGCTTAGATGCTTTCAGCGGTTATCTCTTCCAGACTTAGCTACCCGGCAATGCCACTGGCGTGACAACCGGTACACCAGAGGTCTGTCCACTCCGGTCCTCTCGTACTAGGAGCAGCCCCCTTCAAATTTCCAACGCCCACGGCAGATAGGGACCAAACTGTCTCACGACGTTTTAAACCCAGCTCACGTACCACTTTAAATGGCGAACAGCCATACCCTTGGGACCGGCTACAGCCCCAGGATGTGATGAGCCGACATCGAGGTGCCAAACTCCCCCGTCGATATGAACTCTTGGGAGGAATCAGCCTGTTATCCCCAGAGTACCTTTTATCCGTTGAGCGATGGCCCTTCCATACAGAACCACCGGATCACTATGTCCTACTTTCGTACCTGCTCGACTTGTCAGTCTCGCAGTTAAGCACGCTTATGCCATTGCACTATTAGCACGATGTCCGACCGTACCTAGCGTACCTTCGAACTCCTCCGTTACACTTTAGGAGGAGACCGCCCCAGTCAAACTGCCTACCATGCACTGTCCCCGACCCGGATAACGGGCCAAGGTTAGAACCTCAAACAAACCAGGGTGGTATTTCAAGGATGGCTCCACGAGAACTGGCGTCCCCGCTTCAAAGCCTCCCACCTATCCTACACAGATTGGTTCAAAGTCCAATGCAAAGCTACAGTAAAGGTTCATGGGGTCTTTCCGTCTAGCCGCGGGTAGATTGCATCATCACAAACATTTCAACTTCGCTGAGTCTCGGGAGGAGACAGTGTGGCCATCGTTACGCCATTCGTGCAGGTCGGAACTTACCCGACAAGGAATTTCGCTACCTTAGGACCGTTATAGTTACGGCCGCCGTTTACTGGGACTTCAATCAAGAGCTTGCACCCCATCATTTAATCTTCCAGCACCGGGCAGGCGTCACACCCTATACGTCCACTTTCGTGTTTGCAGAGTGCTGTGTTTTTATTAAACAGTCGCAGCCACCAGTTTATTGCAACCCGTTCATCCTTCCACAGTAAAGTGGTCAAACTACAAGGGCGTACCTTTTCCCGAAGTTACGGTACCAATTTGCCGAGTTCCTTCTCCCGAGTTCTCTCAAGCGCCTTAGAATACTCATCTCGCCCACCTGTGTCGGTTTGCGGTACGGTCTCGTATGACTGAAGCTTAGAGGCTTTTCTTGGAACCACTTCCGATTGCTTCGAGACCTAAGTCTCTCGTCTCAACCCCTTGAATTCCGCGCCCGGATTTGCCTAAGCGCCTTCTATGAGTCAAAAACCGGGACATCCAACACCCGGACAACCTTCCGCGATCCGTCCCCCCATCGCATCATACGACGGTGCAGGAATATTAACCTGCTTCCCATCAGCTACGCATCTCTGCCTCGCCTTAGGGGCCGACTCACCCTGCTCCGATGAACGTTGAACAGGAAACCTTGGGCTTACGGCGTGGGGGCTTTTCACCCCCATTATCGCTACTCATGTCAGCATTCGCACTTCTGATACCTCCAGCATCCTTTACAAGACACCTTCGCAGGCTTACAGAACGCTCTCCTACCATATCCTTACGGATATCCGCAGCTTCGGTGACTGGCTTAGCCCCGTTACATCTTCCGCGCAGGACGACTCGATCAGTGAGCTATTACGCTTTCTTTAAATGATGGCTGCTTCTAAGCCAACATCCTGACTGTTTTAGCCTTCCCACTTCGTTTTCCACTTAGCCAATCTTTGGGACCTTAGCTGGCGGTCTGGGTTGTTTCCCTCTTGACGCCGGACGTTAGCACCCGACGTCTGTCTCCCAAGCTCGCACTCATCGGTATTCGGAGTTTGCAATGGTTTGGTAAGTCGCAATGACCCCCTAGCCATAACAGTGCTCTACCCCCGATGGTGATACTTGAGGCACTACCTAAATAGTTTTCGGAGAGAACCAGCTATTTCCAAGTTTGTTTAGCCTTTCACCCCTACCCACAGCTCATCCCCTAATTTTTCAACATTAGTGGGTTCGGACCTCCAGGGCGTGTTACCGCACCTTCATCCTGGCCATGAGTAGATCACTTGGTTTCGGGTCTACACCCAGCGACTGTCGCCCTATTCGGACTCGATTTCTCTACGGCTTCCCTATATGGTTAACCTTGCCACTGAATGTAAGTCGCTGACCCATTATACAAAAGGTACGCAGTCACGGAACAAGTCCGCTCCTACTGTTTGTATGCACACGGTTTCAGGATCTATTTCACTCCCCTCCCGGGGTTCTTTTCGCCTTTCCCTCACGGTACTGGTTCACTATCGGTCGATTACGAGTATTTAGCCTTGGAGGATGGTCCCCCCATATTCAGACAGGATTTCTCGTGTCCCGCCCTACTTGTCGTACGCTTAGTTCCACACATTACATTTCGTATAAGGGGCTATCACCCTCTATGGCCGGAGTTTCCAATCCGTTCTACTATGTATCGTGCTAAAACGTACAGGCTCATCCCATTTCGCTCGCCACTACTTTGGGAATCTCGGTTGATTTATTTTCCTGCAGCTACTTAGATGTTTCAGTTCGCCGCGTTCGCTTTGCATACCTATGTATTCAGTATGCAATGACCTGTAAAGGCCGGGTTTCCCCATTCGGAAATCTGCGGATCAAAGTGTGTTTGCTCACTCCCCGCAGCTTATCGCAAGCTACTACGTCCTTCATCGCCTGTAATCGCCAAGGCATCCACCATGTGCACTTATTCGCTTGTCCCTATAACGTTAGCTTCTGGCGACTAACCAGAAAGCGTTTATAGAGATAAGAGTACAGCGTTGTTGCTTTGTTTGTTGATACAAGTTTTACTACCCTGCCAAACCGTTTGCACGGATTGACATAAAACTTTACTTCTTCCAGATTGTTAAAGAACGAAAC
>NZ_FQWU01000012.1:0-1599 GCF_900129765.1 Massilia sp. CF038 | reverse complement strand
CAACAGTCGATAAGAGTGGACGCTTAATGAATTGGCTCTATAGCCAGGTGCAACTCTAGAAAGGAGGTGATCCAGCCGCACCTTCCGATACGGCTACCTTGTTACGACTTCACCCCAGTCACGAATCCTACCGTGGTAAGCGCCCCCCTTGCGGTTAAGCTACCTACTTCTGGTAAAACCCGCTCCCATGGTGTGACGGGCGGTGTGTACAAGACCCGGGAACGTATTCACCGCGACATGCTGATCCGCGATTACTAGCGATTCCAACTTCATGCAGTCGAGTTGCAGACTACAATCCGGACTACGATACACTTTCTGGGATTAGCTCCCCCTCGCGGGTTGGCGGCCCTCTGTATGTACCATTGTATGACGTGTGAAGCCCTACCCATAAGGGCCATGAGGACTTGACGTCATCCCCACCTTCCTCCGGTTTGTCACCGGCAGTCTCATTAGAGTGCTCTTTCGTAGCAACTAATGACAAGGGTTGCGCTCGTTGCGGGACTTAACCCAACATCTCACGACACGAGCTGACGACAGCCATGCAGCACCTGTGTTACGGCTCTCTTTCGAGCACGCCTCGATCTCTCGTGGCTTCCGTACATGTCAAGGGTAGGTAAGGTTTTTCGCGTTGCATCGAATTAATCCACATCATCCACCGCTTGTGCGGGTCCCCGTCAATTCCTTTGAGTTTTAATCTTGCGACCGTACTCCCCAGGCGGTCTACTTCACGCGTTAGCTGCGTTACCAAGTTAATTAAAACCCGACAACTAGTAGACATCGTTTAGGGCGTGGACTACCAGGGTATCTAATCCTGTTTGCTCCCCACGCTTTCGTGCATGAGCGTCAATCTTGACCCAGGGGGCTGCCTTCGCCATCGGTGTTCCTCCACATCTCTACGCATTTCACTGCTACACGTGGAATTCTACCCCCCTCTGCCAGATTCTAGCCTTGCAGTCTCCATCGCAATTCCCAGGTTGAGCCCGGGGATTTCACGACAGACTTACAAAACCGCCTGCGCACGCTTTACGCCCAGTAATTCCGATTAACGCTTGCACCCTACGTATTACCGCGGCTGCTGGCACGTAGTTAGCCGGTGCTTATTCTTCAGGTACCGTCATTAGCAAGAGATATTAGCTCTCACCGTTTCTTCCCTGACAAAAGAGCTTTACAACCCGAAGGCCTTCTTCACTCACGCGGCATTGCTGGATCAGGCTTTCGCCCATTGTCCAAAATTCCCCACTGCTGCCTCCCGTAGGAGTCTGGACCGTGTCTCAGTTCCAGTGTGGCTGGTCGTCCTCTCAGACCAGCTACTGATCGATGCCTTGGTAGGCCTTTACCCCACCAACTAGCTAATCAGATATCGGCCGCTCCAGGAGCATGAGGTCTTGCGATCCCCCACTTTCATCCTTAGATCGTATGCGGTATTAGCGTAACTTTCGCTACGTTATCCCCCACTCCAGGGTACGTTCCGATATATTACTCACCCGTTCGCCACTCGCCGCCAGGTTGCCCCGCGCTGCCGTTCGACTTGCATGTGTAAGGCATGCCGCCAGCGTTCAATCTGAGCCAGGATCAAACTCTTCAGTTCAATCTCTGTTT